>QQUA01000006.1 GCA_008501825.1 Planctomycetota bacterium
CCCGCCTCTGCCTCCCGAAGGATCGTGACTATCTGCTCTTCTGTGTAACGGCTTTTCTTCATCTGGGCCTCGTCTGTTCGGCCGAGATGTCTCATTCTAAACGGACCGATTTCGGGGGATCAGGTCAACTACAGCAACGGCGTCCCCTTTGAAGCGCGCATCGATGGCGACGACACGCTCGTGGTGATCAAGGACGGCCAAGAGGTCAGCCGCCTTGTCCACACCGGCGGCCTCGTCTTTCACGATCCGGAGCGGCCGGACACGAAGGACTGGTTCTTGCTCGACGGCGACACCGCGGGGTGGTGGGCGTACGAGGACCGCGGCTATCTCATGGAGGTCAATCGACGGGTCGACCGGTAAGCGGTAGAAGTTCTGGAAAGATCCCCCGGCCCCTGTAAGCCATTCAATAGGCGGCTTCCCAACCCTGATGGAAGTACTCCTCCATCAGCTCCCAGCCGTCTTCCGTGGTCAATTGATCGAACAGGCCGTCGTTGTCCGGGTCTTGCAACAGCATCCAAGGAGCTCCGCGAAGGGTCATGTCTCCCAAGACGTGAATCCGGTTTTGCGTGCCCTTTTGCATGGGACCGATGCATTCCAGTTCGTTCAAAGCGGGAAAATCATCTGGAACACCAAGCAGCCTGGGTGGCGCACCGGAAATCAAATCCACTTGCCACAAAGCCAAGCTATCGACCTCGAAAACCAGCAAGAAGCGGCCTTCCGGATCTACACTGACCCGGCCGAAGCCGAAGAAATCATCTCCTAAATAAACCACATCGCGGATTGGATCGATGAAAGGCTCTCTTTGTTCCGGCGGAAGATAGGTGCCTCCATGAATTGCAAAACTCGATTGTGTTAAAGGGGTTGGAGTCCCCAAGGGCGTGTTCGATGCCTGCCTTTCGCAGAACCACTCCCCCAATCTTGGGGGAAAGATCCAACGTTCAATGATCTTTAAGCCTTCTTGGGTTTCTCCGGCTACGTAAAGCTCATTTCCGTGCCTTGAAGTGATCCATTGCACTTTGAATTCCAGTGGGAACCCCCAGTGCCATCGCTCAAAATTACCTGTAAGAGGATCCCATTCTTGGGTAGTTAAATCGAAGCCTGATTGTTCCCAACTATGATCTACATAACGAGCCAACTCATGAGAAACGAAAACTATGCTCGACAGACCGCCGCCCAAATTTTTCGTTCTTTCCCCCTGAACCGTTCGGCCGTCAACAGCATCTTTCACTTCGCAGCCAGAACTCAGAGTAGCCATGAGAAGTAATGAAAAAAGAAGCAGAATCACGACGCATCTCCAAAACCGGCCCAAGACGAGAATGCCATGCCACTGCACAGCAGGAGAGAAAGGAAAAAAGATCATAAGCAACTATGTGAGTTCGTGGCCATCCCAGCTTGGTCTCCCTGGCCAGAATCCGGCGGGAAGTGAGATCCACCCCTCCCGCACCCCCCTTGGCAGCTTGGCAAAAATTGGTATAACCAATTGGTCGGACCAATTCCGGGCAAGGACCCGGCCCCCACCATGGTTCCTTCCGTACCCCCGCTGGATGCATTCCCGGCCGTCCCAAGCCGGGTTCAAGACACTGCCGCCGCCATGCTGCGAAGCCGCATCTTGGGCGGCGAATATCCGGTCGGAAGCCGGCTGCCCCCGGAACGCCGCCTGGCCGAAGAATTGGGCCTCAGCCGGCTCAGTCTGCGCTCGGCGCTCACCACCTTGGAAGCCGAGGGCCTGGTCCGAGCCCGGCAAGGTTCCGGAGTGGAAGTCCTCGACTTCCGCCAAACCGCCGGTCTCGATCTGTTCACCTTCCTGCTCTCCCAGGAGCACGTCTCCGCCGACCAAACCGCCGAATATTTCAAGGACGTCCTGCGCCTGCGACGGTGCCTGGCCATCGACACCATGCTCCAGGCAGCCAAAAGGGTTACGGCCGACGACCTGGCTGAACTGGAATCCCTGGTGGCCGAGCAGAAGCAGCGGTTGGAAGACCCGATGGCCTACTTGGAGGGCGACCTCCGCTACCAGCGGGTCATCGTCCGAATCGCCGGCTCCACCGCCATGGAGCTGATGTTCAACAGCTTGGAGCGGGTGATTTGGGCCCACGCCGACTTGGTTCTGGCCTTCATCGGACCGCTTCGCAGGCATTGGTCGACTTACGGGATGGTCCATGGCCTGCTCCGAACCCGAAAGCCGTGGCGCTGGCGGCGCATGGCTGAAGCCGCCCTCGATTTGGTGGAAGCCCAAGGGCTTCGCCGGGTGCGGCAGCGCTGCCGGGAACGGGCTGCCCCTTCCTTGAAAAACCAGCACTATCCGGAGAACCGTCCATGAAACCCTGGCAAGCCCTTTCCTGTCGCGTGCTCGAGTGGGCCTTCCCCTCCACCGACCGCCTCCCCCCCATGGACCGGCAGTTGCTTCGCGACCGTGTCCTGCTGATGTGTCGGGAAGCTCCCTTCAAAATGCGCGTCGCCCTTTATGCGAGCGCCTTGATCTTTCTGCTGACCCCGGTTTTGACCATCGGCCGGCCGCTTCCCGCCACCTGGCTTGGCCCCAAACTTCGGGAGCGCCATGGCGCCCGCCTGGCTCGGCACCGGGTTTATATCCTCCGGCAAACCGTGGTCATGCTCAAAGTCGTGGGCGGCATGATTTGGGGAGCCGATCCGGCGGTTCGGTCGGCTTTGCAGTTGCGGCCCTATGGGGAAGATCCCGGCACCTGGAGGACATCGTGATCCAACTTCAAACCCAAAGAAGAGGCCGCCATTTGGCCTATCAAGAAGGGCCGGTTCAGGAATTTGAAGCCGATTACGTCGTCGTCGGCAGCGGCGCCGGTGGAGCCGCCGCAGGGGCGACCCTGGCCCGGGCAGGTTTTGAAGTTCTTCTGGCGGAAAGGGGGCCCTGGCGCCGGCCGGAAGACTATCCGGAAACCACTTTGGGAGCGGCCCGGGATCTTTGGGCGGACTGGGGTCAGCTCACTACCCGAGGGAATTCCATCATTCCCATTTTGCAGGCCAGCGTTATGGGTGGTTGCACCACCATCAATAGCGCCATCATCGTGCGCACACCCGGCGACGTCCTGCGGGAATGGGCTTCTCTTGGTCTAGGCGAAGTTTTTACCGAGGAAGCCATGGGAACGGCTCAAGACCGACTCGATCACGATCTTTCGGTCGCGGCTTCCAGCGGTCCCGCGATGGGCCCAAACAACAACATCTTTTTGGAATCCTTGAAGGCCCGCAACCGGGAGGCCCATCCGACCCAACGGGCCGCTCATGCTTGCGTGGGCAGCGGCCAATGCTTGCAAGGATGTCGCAACAAAGCCAAGCAATCCACCAACGTCACTCTGGTGCCGGAAATGATGCAGCGTGGGGCCACCATTCTTTCCTGCGCGCCGGTGCAAAAAGTTTGGCTGGAAAAAGGCAAAGCCGTCGGAATCAAAGGACGCTTCCGACATCCTCGAAGCCGGCGCTTCGGCGCTTCCTTCAAGGTGCGGGCCCGGCGTGGGGTTTTGATCGCAGCCTCAGCCACCGGCACCGCCCCTTTGTTGCAACAAAGCGGCATCAAGTTGCCTTACTTGGGAGAAGGGTTTCGCGGGCACCCGGGCGCCGGCATCGTCGGGGTGTATCCGAGCGCCATCAAGATGCTGGAAGGCACGCCTCAGGGTTCGGCCTCCATTCACTTCCGGCAAAGTCCCGGCATGAAATTGGAAAGCTTGGCTTTGCCTTTGGAAGTCATTGCCTCCAGAGTCGGCGGTTTCGGCACTCCCCTGGTCGAGGGTTTGGAGGCTTATCAACGCATGGCTTGTTGGTGCGCCGCCATTCGGGCCAAAGCCGTCGGTTCGGTCCGCCGAGGTTTCACGGGCGAACCGGTGGTTCGATATTCACCGACCAAAGAAGATCTGGAGACTTTGCGAGCCGGCCTGCTGGAACTGGCCCAAATGCACTTTGAAGGCGGAGCCGAAGCCGTCCTGCCGGGAGTGCACGGTTTGCCGGCGAAGTTGGGACCCGCGGACTTGCACCATTTGGAAAATGCCCCCCTTTCCAACAAATCCTGGACTTGGGTGTTGACTCACTTGTTCGGCGGAGCAGTGATGGGCGCCGATCCGGCTCGCTCGGTGGTCGGCCCTCACCTGCACGTGTGGGGTGTGGAACGATTGCACGTGGTCGACGCCAGCGCGTTGCCGACAACGCTGGGAGTCAATCCCCAGCACACGATCATGGCCGTGGCTATGGTGGTGGCCGAACGCTTGGCCAATGAGGAAAAGAAATCATGAGTCGCCTAGGAGAAATGATTCGAGCAGGAGCTTCTCTAGAAGAGATCGCTCAGTTCCTGGACCAAAGTTCTGAACAAGTTCGCATTGAGGAAACTCGTTCTTTAGGCGGCAAGGACCAAGCTCGATTATTTGAGTTGGCAGAAGGACATCCGGCAGATTTGGAGCAACTCGTTCCCAATCAAGCCGGCAATGGCAAACCAGTTCGCCACTTCGGGCTAAATTCACTCCCGGCCTTTCGGAAGTTCGAAAAGCGGTTCATGCGCGGAGAAAACGGAGAGCAAATCTGGGGTTATAACCATCAAGCCACCATGGGGTTGGTCGGCCCCGGCTACTTCGTGGTGGACGCCCCGGAGTCGGGGCAGGACTTGCTGATCGACTACACTCGCATTCCCGATCAACAGCCCGGCGCCGATTGGCCGAAGCTGAAGAGCAACGAGGCCTTGCCCACTCGATTCGTATTCGGCGGCCTGCAGGACCGCCTGCGGCGGGTCAGCCGCCACGTCTCCATCGGCCACGCTTGGCGGCGGGGCAAACCGATGAAAAACTGGTTCGTCCTTTGCCGGGAAGAACTGCCCCATTAAGGTGCTGAGAGAGGAAACGCCATGAACTCCCTGGACTACGGAACCCGTTCCCCCCGCCTGGCCCGTTGGTTTGCCGATTACGCAAGCTGCCACCAGACCAAGGGCAACCAAATCACGCATTACTTTGGTATTCCCATGATCATGACGGCGATCTTGGGTCTGCTGGCACGGTTGCAATTTGGGCCGGAAGGAGCGTCCATTTGGATGACGATCGACGGCGGAAAAATCTTGTGGCTGGTCGCCAGTCTTTGGTACCTGACTTTGGACGCCGGCTTAGCGCTTCCCTTTATCTTGGTTTCGGCCCTTCTATACGTCGCCGGCATCGGTCTATCGGTCCCGGTACTTTGGGGCTTGTTCATCGTCGGCTGGATCTTCCAATTCATCGGTCACATCGTTTATGAAAAGGAAAGCCCCGCCTTTTTCCGCAACATCCTGCAACTTTTGATCGGTCCGCTTTGGATCTTTTCCAAAGTATTGCGGGGCGCCCGCCGCCCGGCCCGCTCTTCCTAGTCTTTTCTTCCCTATTCTTCGACGGCAGGGAAGCCTGAAATACGGCCGAGCCGGTGGTAAACCTGCCACCGGCGATGGCTGGCTATCGAGAAATTTAAAAAAAATCTCTCCGCCGGACCGGTAGAAGTGTCTCCCTATATAGGCGGCCCGAGGACCGGGAAATCCGCATAGAAGAGTACTCCAACCACTCTTCGAAATTCCCCTCATTCACTTCCTTTGATTCTCGCAGGGTCCGGAGCCGATCCGGAGGTCTGCGCTACCCTTAAACCATAAAAATACCTTGAAGTCGAACCTGACAAAACTTCTTCCTCTGAGCCTGGCTGTGCCTTGTCTCTTGGCACCGAAGGCTCTTGGCCAGCAGGCTCTGCCGGAAACCTTCATTGACGCACAGCCGCCGGCCTCCACCTTCGTTCCGGCAGCCTACTTTGTGTTCGATACGGACCAACCACTCGCCACCTTCGAATGTCGCTACGCCCTTGCTGGGAATGCGTTGCCGGCTTTCACTCCGTGCACCAATCCCTTGGTGGTTCCGGATCTAAGTGCTGGTGATTGGGTCTTGGAAGTTCGCGCAGTAAATGGCACTGGCGCAGCGGACCCGTCTCCTGCTGTGGCAACTTGGGAAGTCACCTTGGCTGTTCCAGCCGGCACGGCCACCCTTCTGCAGGATGGAGTTCCATTTCCTACCCTGGGCGTGGAAGATGTCGCCCAACTGAATGACGACGTCAATTCTTTTTACATTAACCCAAACGCGGCCTCGAATGGAACTGGCGGAATTCTGGATCCATTTAACCAATTGGATTATGCGCTCCAACAGCTAAATCCGGCTGACCGGCTCATCCTCCTTCCTGGGGAATATTCCGAAACTGTCATTTTAACAAATGACAATAGCATGTATAAAGCGGGAACCGCTAACCACCCAATTCAAGTCATAGGGACCCCCGGAGCGGTCTTTAAGCCCGGCTCAAGTTCCCCAGAGGCGGTCTTTCAAGTGGAACTTCCCTGGTGGCAGTTTCAGGGGTTAGAGTTTGACTTTTATGACCCCGACTCAAGTAACGGGGAGGGCAAACCCGTTCACGCTTTCCTAACAAAGAACAGCCTTTTTAGCTCTCCTACGTTTGAATACACAGCAGCCGACATTCTCATAGATTCCTGCAAGCTCTACGATGGCAGCAAAAATGGGATTTCGGTCAGCCAGGGGACCAAGAACTTGAAGATCTCCAATTGTGAGATTTATCACTTTCGTACAGCGAATACGAATACAGAGAAACACGGAGTTGTCATCCGAGCGGATACTGAATCACTTTCAGTTGAAGGCAACCTCATATATGGAAACGATGGAGATGCGATTCAAGTCAACGGCTCTGAAGCGAACCCAGGCAACGTGGCCGATCAATTCGCCACCGATGTATCCATTTTCGGAAATCATTTACATAGTGACATAGAAAATGCAGTAGACATCAAATCTTCCCGCGATGTGGATATTTTCGACAATCTCATTCACCAATATAATCTGGTTGAAGATGGGGAAGGTGTAGTCATTCACTATGATGCCCAAGATATTTCGGTAAGAAGAAATCACATTTTTGACTGTTTTAAAGGCGTGGTCATCAACCGAGGAAAAACGCCAGGCACTGGCGTCCCGTGGCCGACTCATCCTTCGGATATTACCATTGAGCGAAACTTTCTAGATGGATCGGTGAATGAGCCCACGCTTGTCCGTCCAAGAGGGATTCAAGTCGGAGACTGCTCCCTTGCAACGGTAGTCCACAACATCACTCTCCATTGGTTAGTCCCTATTACCATTACGGATCCTGATCAGACTACTTCTTATAATCCGTACATATGCGCCAATAACTTGATCGTAGACCCGGAGGCTCTCGTCTTTGAAATCGACTCCGCGGACGCAGAGGATATACTAGATGGTCTTCTGGTTGCCTCCCCGACGGCCGTGTCTGGGACCATCGGCAACGAAACGAAATTGTACACCACATGGATCTCGGTTCCGACCACCCCGTTCTTGAACGATTCCTATTTCGGTGACGGATCGGCCACCATGCAAAACTCGAATATCTGCGATTGGATTCTCCCCTGGCCCAGCCCCACCCTTAAGGACTCAGGAGTCGCTTACCCCGGTTCCACCCCCGTCCCGGATATCGGCATTTGCGAGCATTAAAGAAGAGCTGAATCGTTTCAAAAATGGCCGCCGATCCAGGAAAGGGTCGGCGGCTTTCCCATCGGGGAGAAGCTGGGGTGAGGCCAAGTCAATAGGCCTGCTGCTTATGCGCTAACGTCAGACCATTTACTCCCTCTGAAGTAACTCTTTATTTAGATCCAGGAATTGTCCGGGTTCGATTTGCAAAACCATCCCATCCAATTTTGAATCAGGAGCTTGAAGCCGATAGGTTCCCGCGTGGACTTGATTCAGGTGAATCGTTCCGTCTCGGCCTGCAGCAAGCTCGATTTCGGGGTTGCCGAACAATCCGAAATGGTGGGAGGCAGGGATTGGAAGTCCTTGGCTCTTCAAATCAATCAACTTCAACGTCAAGGACTGCAACTCTGGAAACTTTCCCTGAATGGTGGCGAAGGGAAGCAAATTCAAAGTCACGCTTTCGTCTTGTTGGCTTGCCCGGGAGAAGTAACTGGCACCACCCACCCCCGGAACCACGACTAAAAAGAAGTAGGACTGCCGCCTTCGTAATCCGGCAACGGTGAAGCTTCCCTGGCGATCTATCTTCGCCGGCGAAAATTCTTCGAATTCCAAATGGCTCATTTGCCTCCTCGGATAGGTGAACACGGTTGCAGAAGCCCAATCCACCGGCTTCTCGCTCAGAACCTTTCCGTTCAATCGGGCCCCTTTCGATAGTGAAATCTGCCATTGGCCGTCGATGGGGGCGTCCTCGGCATAGGGAATGGCTACTTGCACGTATCCCTCGGCTCGAACGTAGAAATAAGAAGGTGTAGGCAAGTTTTTCGGCCGAGCTGGCAGACCTTCAAATAAGAAAAAGCCGTTCTCATCACTGAACGCGGTGACCAATCCCTCCTTTTGAAATTTCACCCGAACTCCGGGAATTCCGGCTTGGGTCTTCGAATCCACCACTTGGCCTCGTAGATTCCTTCCACCAAGTTTGTCTTCTTCTTCCAATTTCGACGGTAAAAATCTTTCAAACCGGACTTCCTGAGAGTCGCGCCAGGGAGGCACGTTCAATTGGCTCGACCGGCCATTCGCTGCCTCAACTTTCAAACGAAAACCGCGACTCCAAGTTGGAGAAAGCTTCAGCCACCCTTGATCGTCGCTACGCCCGAGAAATTCCGCCGGCCCCCAAGATTCTCTTCCAGAAACGAAATATGCACCTCCTGAACGATCTCCGAAACAAGCGGCCCCCGTTACGGCTTCACCGCGGTCATTCTGCAAACGCAAAAGCACATAACCTTCCTTTTCTCCGAACCCCGATAATTCCGATGAAGGGCTTCCCAAAGCCGGGGAAACTTCGTTTTGAAACAGACCGCCATCGGTGGAGAAAAGCCAATAGGCCGCGCCGGCGGCGAACAGAGCCAACAACCAAGGCCAAAGGCGGCGTGTCACCGGGTAGCCACTCCCTTAAGGCGCATGCAGGCGTTCCGCATCAAATCCATAGGCACGCAACAACTCCGGCACCCCATCCGCTCCGGTCAAATGGGCAGCACCGAAGGCGAAGAAATGGGCCTTTCCGGGATTCTGTTTTAGTTTCTCCGCCACCCTTTCAGCCATGCGGAGATTCCGGTCCGTAAGCAGTAGCTTTTTGAATTTGCGCCAAAGAGGATCACTCTCATCGTAAATGTCGAAGAGCTCCATGATTTGCTCATCCTCCCCACTGAGGTAGCTCTGGATCAATTCTTCCAAATAGCTTTTCCCCGGCTCGTACTCTTCCATCTGCTGCAAAGTAAATTCCAATTGCCGGATCTGCTCTTCCTGGTTGAAGGCTTCGAACACTCCGATCTGCTCGTCCAGAGTTTCTATGCCGCCAACCTCCTTGCCGCGGGCTCGTGCCGTCCGGTAAAGGTACACGTCAACGGCTTCCCGAGCAGGATGGAGGGTGGGCCCCTCCAAAAGAGTCAAGTTGGCAGCCAAAGCCCAAATTTGCATCCGCTCGAAATCGGCCATGGACGCCCCGCTCCGGCGAAGGAACTGATCCACTCTTTGATACAGAGAATCGGAAAGATAATCGCGAAGGGTTCTTCCTTCCGGCAAAAACTTAGTTTGAATCATCCGCATCACGTCACTTTCCTCCATGGAAACTTCGATATATAGCGCATCGCAAGAAGTCGTCGCTGCCTCGACGTCAGGGTGCAATTGCAATATCCGCTGGTCCGGAATGTGCAGGGTTCCATAAAGGTAACTGGGGGGCTCGGTGTTGATCCGCCAAAGGAAAGGATGTCCGGCCCCGGCAGCTTCCGTTGCTCCCCCGCCACAGGAAAGCGGTGACAACAACAAGGAAAAAACCAGCAGAAACCGGAACATTGCAACGGGGTGCGGGCATTTCATGAGGAATTCTCAGCCTAACATCGGGGAATTAAGAAGAGGGCGGCGGCAAAAAAGGAAAACCGGGATATAGTTTGGGTGGGCTACAGGGGGCCCCAGGTCATGGTCACACACGAATCACTCGACCGGATTCCCAAACTGTTGGACGGCAAGCGCATGAACGTGCCGATCACCGGGAGTTCGGGACAAAGTAACGCCGACACGGTGTTTCATTTCCACCAGGAAGGTTCCACGGTCACCGCTCACTATGCCGGCGGCACGGTGGTCCACGGCTATCTCGTCGGTCTGCTGCACGGAGATCAATTGGAATTCCGTTATGCCCAGCTCGACACCAACGGCAAGCTCTACGGCGGGCACTCGGTTTGTGAGTTGGAAATGACTTCCTCCGGGCGCATCCGCATGTACGAGCACTTCGAATGGGATTCCCAAGAGGGTTCTGGCACCAACGTGTTTGAAGAATTGCCGGCGGAATCGGCGGACGAAGCCTAGTCTTCGTCCTTGCCGCCGCCTTCGGCGAAGCCCATGGCCTCCGCCTGCTCCAAAAAGTAACGGCTGGGCCGCCACTGCCCCTGGCCATCCTGCCGGCTCACCACCCACACTTTGTGGTAGGCGTCGTAGGCCGGAACCTTTAAGCCGGCTGCGAGCAAATGTTTACGGCGAACCAACTCATACGAGACTTGGAAGCCTTGGACTTGGACGGGCGCGGGTTCCGAATTCATGGTCCACCTTTTCCGAGAAGATCGGGTCTGAAGCGGAGGGATGGCGCAAAATTCTAGCCGCTACTTCCCCCGAAACCCGCCCGTGCATCCCCAAGCCTTCATTTTCGACCTCGACGGCACCCTGGTGGACAACATGTCCGTCCACCAGCAGGCCTTCGATCGATTTGCCGAACGCCACGGCCTGCCGCCGATCAGCCCTGAGCTGCGGCGCCGCCTGGACGGTAAACGCAACCGAGACATCTTCCCGATCCTGTTTCAACGATCCCTCAGCGAACCGGAACAGAGGCGCTTTTCGGTGGAAAAGGAGACGTTGTATCGGCAACTGAGCGTCGGCCGCTTGGCCCCCATGGCCGGTCTGGAGGAATTGCTCCAAGCTCTTAAGAAAAAAGGGCTTCCATCAGCAATTGCGACTTCGGCCCCGGCCCCGAACGTACCCCATACCTTGGCTGAAATCGGACTGCCGGAGGCCTTTCCCCTGGTGGTTCGAGGAGACCAGGTCCCACGCGGGAAACCCCATCCGGACATTTTCCTGGAGGCTGCCCGGCAGCTCGGAGCCTCGCCGTCCCACTGCCTGGCTTTTGAAGACGCCCTGATGGGCCTGGAAGCGGCCAAGGCCGCGGGCATGCCGTGCATCGCCATGACCACCAGCCAAGAAAGGGAAGTCTGGCTGGATCACGGCCAGGCGGATTTCGTGGCTCGGGATTTCCACGACTTTTTGGCCGGCCCCGGAGCTTGGCTGCGGGACTAGTTCTCTACGGCCTGCCCCGTCGAGGCGAAGAAATCAAACCAAATACAGGATCAGATAGATCCGCTTCACCCCGCTCACCGGTTCAACCGCTTCATAGCTCAGAGGAACCAACCTGGATTGCGGCAAACCGGTTCCCAAGTCCAAGAGGTCCGTGGCCGCCCGCCATGGATCCGTTCCCATCAGGGGTAATTCAAACAGTTCGGAAGTTACCCCTGGGACCCAGGAGCGCATGCGGTAGGACCCGCTTTCTTCGCTGGACGCAAAGCAAAGTCTCAGACCGTCGGCGTGAAGCACGGTGGGGTGAATGTCATCCCGTCCAGGCTTGTTCGGATACGCCAAGTCTTGGATGGTGATGCCCCCACTAAAGTTCAACTCCGCATGCCAACTATTGACGTCGCCGACCCCTCCATCCGGAAATTCCATCCAAGACAGGGAAACGCTGCCATCGTCCCCATCGACCAGGCTGGTGGCCAAATTCGGCCGTCTCTGGCGATGGCTCGGATCGAAGGCGTTGTATCGGGCGTCGTCCAAATGGGTGATTCCAGAGCCGGTTTGGAACTGGAAGTTCATCACGTTCATCCAGCCCTCCTTGGTGACCGCTCCCTGGTGTCCGGCTCGGAAATAACTTTCATAAGCCACGACGTAGCGCTTGTTTTTGTGTTCGACGATGTCCGGCACCAGCTTTCCGCCGCCCGGTCCGCCGTTGGGAAAGTCGTCGACCGGAACCGCCGTCACCAAATCATGCGGGCCGTCGAATACCGGACTCCCGGCGCTGAAGTCGACGTGAACCAAACGCAGATCGAACTCGAACTCACCCCCGCCGGAGGCGAAGCTCTCATGACCATAGGCGATCAGAGCTCTATCCAAAGCTCCGGTATTAGCTCCCACTCGAGCCAAGTCCGGCATGCCGCCCCCAGATCCCTTTTCAAAGTTGGAATCGGCGACGTAACCCTCCCCGGGACTGGGCGCTAGGACGGAGGCAATTCCGCCGGGCAAGACTTCGACCATGACGACTTCCAGGCGGTCCGGCCCGCTGCCGACGGCCTGCCCTCGAGGCCAGGTCACCATGAAGTTGGTACCGACCGATACCACGTCCGGCTTGGTGCAGGTATCCACCGTGTCCACGAGGGCCAAAGCCGGGTCGCCGAGGAGGAGAACTCCGGATCCAGCCGGGACTTCCCACTGCAACCCCCCTTGATAAGGCAATAAAACGCCCTCAACCTGACGACAAGGAACTCCTGCCACTTTGGTTTGGCTATGCCAGACCACCAGCACGTCCCCCTGATCGTTGATGGCCAAGGTGGCGTGGTCGGCCTCGCCCGGGGAAATCACCGGCAGCACAACCGGCTCCTGCACCCCGATGGTGCTTTGAGCGGCCAGACTTACCGGCATCAGGCCGGCGACAAAACAAGGAAGCAAATGGCGCAAGCGGGAATCTCGCGAAAAGGCAGTGAAATCAGCCCGGTACTTGGACGCGATTCAAGCCCAAAAGGATACCTCAAAAATCGGCCGTTTTCGGCCTGTGGCTTCAACTCATCTGCAACTCTCTAGCCTTAAAGAAGGTAGGCGCAAGATTCCCGACTCGAGGCCTACCCCTTGCTTCTGGGACTACGATGAAGACGGGCCTTTGCCCATGCCCGCCATGCTGCCTTACCTCCTTTGCCTTCCCTTGGTGGGAATCAGCCCTCCGGATCTGCAGGACGTGCGGATCAGCGAATTTTTGGCCATCAATGACCTTGGGCTTCAGGACCAAGACGGGGAGTATTCCGATTGGCTGGAGATCGTCAATTTGGATGCCAGCCCCGTTGCTTTGGGCGGGTGGTACTTGACCGACGATTCGAATCAGTTGGATGGCTGGCGATTTCCCTCTCGCTCGTTGTCGCCCGGGGAATTCCTGGTAGTTTTCGCTTCCGGTAAAAATCGCGTCCCGGCCACCGGCGAGTTGCACACCGATTTCAAGTTGAAGGGAGATGGCGAGTATTTGGCTTTGGTAAAGCCGGACGGTGCAACCATCGCTCATGCATTCGCTCCGGCCTATCCCCCGCAACATCCAGACACCTCATATGGCTTGCCATTCCGCTTGCAGGGAGACCCCTTGCTTTTGCCGGGAAGCCCGGTTCGTGCACGGATACCACAAGACGGAAGCTTGGGCTGGAGTTGGATTCAACCCGCCTTCGATGACGGAAACTGGATCTTTGGAAACTCGGGCGCCGGTTTCGATTTAAGCCGCCGGCTACATCCTTTCCTTGGCTTGGATCTCGAACCGCTGATGCACGGGCAAGCCAATGGAGCTTATCTTCGCTTCCCCTTTCAACTTCCCACCGGATTGAACGTGCAAAACCTGTGGCTGCGAATGCGTTATGACGACGGATTCGCCGCTTTCCTCAACGGCACCGCCGTAGCTTCCCAAAACCTAAGCCAACCTTTGAAATGGTATTCCGCCGCCAATCAAGCCAGGAAGGACGGTGAAGAACTATTAGTTCAGACGTGGGACTTGAGCTCCCAGATTCACCTTTTGAATTCCGGTCCCAACGTGCTCGCAATGCAAGGCGCCAACGTTTTGGCCGAAGACGATGACTTTCTGGTTTTACCCGAACTTTGGGCCAACCCTCAATGGACGGTAGAAGACCGCAACGCCTTCTTCGGGCAACCCTCTCCCGGCCAGGCAAACGACGGCGGAGGGCCCTGGATCGGAGTCGTTCAACACCAGCCGAATCAACCCTCGGAACAAGAACCCCTGGTCGTAGAAGCGCAAGCGGACCTTCAAACTTCGGTGACTTTGGAATGGCAGGTCCAATTTGGTCCTTGGCAACAAAGCCCCATGCTGGACGATGGAACAGGCCCGGACCGAGTTTCCGGGGATGGGATTTTCACCGCTCTAATCCCCTCGTCCGCCTACTCCGCCGGGCAAAGAATTCGTTATGCGGTTTTGGCCGAAGATTCCCTGGGAGGGCTTTCTCGGTGGCCTCCCTTTTCCTCAGGCCCGGATTTGCCTCGCTCCCTCGGAACCGTAGTCCTGGATCCATCGGTACAGAGTCCGCTGCCGGTTCTTTCTTGGTTCCTCGAAGATCCTCAGGCCGCCAACAGCCGTATCGGAACGACCGGTTCGGTGTTTTTCCGCGGAAAGTTTTACGACCAGGTCTTTTTCCGTTCTCGTGGAGGATCTTCCATCATTTGGAGAAAGAAAAACTTCAAGTTCGAGTTTCAAAACGGAAATTATTTTGAATTCGATCCCCGCTTCGAACCGGTGGAAGAGTTCAATCTGAACAGCACTTTCAGCGACAAGAGCTATATGCGACAAGTGCTCTCCTACGAAACTTATCGAGACGCTGGGATGCCGTATTCGGAATGCTTCCCACTTCGGGTCCAGCAAAATGGCCAGTTCTACAGCGTGGCGGTTTTCGTTGAGCAACCGGACGAGATCTATTTGCGCCGAAACAACTTGGACCCCGATGGGGCTCTATACAAAATGTACAACACTCTGTCTTCCGCAACTAACGGAGTGGAAAAGAAAACCCGCCGGGATGAAGACCACCAAGACTTACAGGACTTGGTCACGGCTTTGGGACTGCCCGGACCGGATCGAGAAATTTATCTGTTCGATAACGTAGACCTTGCCTCTTGTATCAATTACTTAGCGGTAACCAGTTTGATTCATGACAACGACCACGTCGCCAAAAATTACTACCTTTACCGCGATACCGAAGGCGACGGTGAATGGACATTTCTTCCCTGGGACAAAGACCTCACTTTCGGCCGCAACTTCGGCGCCGGAGGTGGCGTGCTCAGTGACGGAATCTGGGCCGACGATGATCCCTACAGCCACCCGGAGTTCGGAACCAAGGATTACCAAAAATACGACAATTTATGGAACCGGCTGATTCACGCCATGCACCGCCGGGACGCGATCCTGGAAATGTACTTGAGACGATTGCGGACCCTGATGGATCAGCTTTTAAACGAAGCGTCCATCCCGCCGGAACTGCGCCATTTCGAAAACCGAATCGCCGAACTGAAAGCCTTGCTTCAAAGCGACGTCGAATTGGACCGCCAAGAATGGGGCAACCCCTACGGCCAAAACCAGGATCTGGACGCCGCCGTGGACGTCTTGCTGAACGATTATTTAACCGTCCGCCGCAAGCACTTGTTCGAAACCCACGGCGGAACGCCTTCAGATTTCATTCCCGATGCCCAAAGCTTCAGTCCGCCGATTCTCTTCGGCGAATTTGATTGGAATCCAGTTTCCGGAAATCAAGAAGAAGAATACATCGAGCTAATCAACCCCAATGCTCAATCGGTGGATCTTTCCGGTTGGCGACTGCGCGGGGACGTTGAATTCACCATGCCCCCCGGCACTGTCATCCGCGGCCAAGACGTGATGTACCTATCTCCCCATCTGCCCGATTTTCGCTCTCGAAGCCAAGCGCCGACAGGAGGCCTTGGCCTCTACGTTCAAGGTCCCTATCAAGGCAAGCTTTCTTCGGAGGATCCTGACCTCCGTCTGTTTGATACCGCCGGCAACCTCATCGCCAGCCGACGGGGCCCCCTCCTTTGGACTTCGGTTCCTCGAGCGGGTGAGCCGGTAAGGATCACCGTGGCAGGCTCCACCCCCGGCGCATGGCAGTGGATCGGACTGTCCTGGGTCGGGGGCGGGCCGACCTGGACCCCGTGGGGTTCGACCTCCCTGAGCCCGCCCATCACCACCCTGGCTCTTCAAGCTGCCGACGTTTCCGGCAGTTGGCACGGGGATTTCTTCATCCCGCCCTCCGCCGCCGGCCTCCCGGTTTGGCTCCAAGCCTTCGACCATGGTTCGACCGAATGGTCCCCCGGCCTGAACCTAACCGTGCAGTGAATCTGACATAAAATCCTTGGTTTTTCATTAATTTTTAATGCATAATGGAGGCTTCACCGCCACCTTTTTTCTGCCATCCATTTAAGATGAAGGCTATGAGCCCCTCCCTCCACCTCCAGGATGAGCAAGCCCATACCCTCCGAGAACTAGCCCAATCCACCGGAATGCCTGCGGAGCAAATCCTTGAAGAGGCAATTCTTATGCTTTTCCACCAGGAGTTTCCGGAGGCTCCAACCGTCCTCAAACAGGATGCGCAAGGTGAGCCCCACCTCCCCCGGAAGGACCTGGAAGAGAATCAGCAACTCCGCAACAGCGGCCCCTGACGCAATAAAATTACCTCAAAATCAACTGCAAAATGACGCCAAATCACCTGTATCATGAGCTTCAAGAGGGCCACCTCAGCTTTTTCTCCTCGCCTGAGGCGAGAAAGCCATCGTTCTGGGTTCGGGCCAAAGCCCCCCCGAAACGGCTTTGCGGTTCCCGGACGCTCTCGTGCTTCTGCACCTCCAGAACCCGCCGACACGCTAAATGTCATGTCTCGCTTAACCATCGATCTTCCGCAGCGAGCGGATGAAGCTTTGGCCGAATTGGCCAAAAAGAACCACACCTCCAAAGCCGAAATCGTTCGCCGAGCCTTGGCTTTGTTCAAGTACGTCCAGGAGGAATCCGTGGAAAAGGGCCACCAGCTTTCCATTCGCGAAAGGGATCCTTCGCCGGAACAGGAAGGCCGGATCCTCCGGGACATCGTCTTACCTCAATACTGAGCTTCACCCTCGTCGCTCATAAGGAGTCGAACATGGAGAAAGATCATGCCCAAGAAGAACGGGGCCCTCCCCAAGGAAAAAATCGACATCCTCGACCTTGCCGACCAAAGCTTCGGCAAAGAAGGGTTCAAGGAATATTATCCCTTTTGGATTGCCAGCCTTAAGCACAGGCTGATTTTTGTCTTGCTCGGCATCATCTTCGCCTTAAGCCTTACCGTCGTCCTTAGCACCTGGATCGCTTGGCCCAGCCTGGAGGAATTGCGCGGTAATCGCGAGGAAAAGCTGAGCTCCGAAGAAGTCAGCCTGCACTACAAGCAAATGGCCGACACCATGGTGCGGATCCTGGATTACGCGGTTCTGCGAGCCTTCTTGCCGATCATGTCGGTTTTGCTTGGCCATCATCTGGCCGTGCAGAGTTCTCGCCGGGACCAACGGGAGTGAACTTTCCTTGGCAGACTCACGCCGTTAGGCGTTGAATCAAGTCAGCAACCTGGCCCCGGATTAAGTCCCGAATCTCGGCAAAAGCTGCGGGCTCCAAATGTTTGGGGTCCGGTATTTGCCAGTCTTCGCGAATACCAGCTTCTATCGAAGGGCAGGCATCGCCGCATCCCATGGTGACGGCTGCGTCGTATCGGACTTGTGGGATCTCTTGCAAGGATTTCGAATCATGGACCGACAAGTCGTAGCCTATCTCTTTCATACTGGAAATAGCTTTAGGATTGACCACTCCGGAAGGCTTGGAGCCGGCGCTGTAGGCCTCCACCTTCTCGCCTCCCAGGATTTTGGCGAAGGCTTGGGCCATTTGGCTACGATTCGAGTTTTCAACGCAGACGAACAGGAGTCGAAGAGGCATGGGGGTTAGCGAGGTTGCGGTTTGCTTCAGGCGGCGACGGCTTCCGGAAAGTATTTCCGCTGAAACCAAAGAGCGACATTAACCAAGGCGATGAGGACCGGCACTTCCACCAAGGGACCGATGACGGCCGCAAAGGCTGCACCGGAATGAATGCCGAAAACGGCTACCGCAACTGCAATGGCCAGTTCAAAGTTGTTGCTGGCGGCGGTGAAGGAAAGAGTTGCGGTCTTTGAATAATCCGCTCCAATTCTGCGGCCCATCCAGAAGGATAGCAGAAACATGACCACGAAATAGATCAGAAGCGGAATGGCAATCCGAACCACGTCAAAGGGAATTTGTACGATCAGCTCACCCTTCAAGCTGAACATCACCAGAATGGTGAAAAGCAGCGCCGTAAGAGTTAGGGGGCTGATTTTGGGAATAAACTTGGTTTCGTACCAGTCACGGCCCTTCCACTTGACCAGGGCGAAGCGGGTCAACATGCCGGCAAGGAAGGGAATGCCGAGGTAGATGAAAACGCTGTTCGCGATCTGCCCCATGCTCACTTCTACCATGACCCCTTCCAATCCGAATAGCGGCGGCAGCACAGTAATAAAGAAAAAGGCGTAAACGCTATAGAACAGCACTTGAAATACACTGTTGAAGGCAACCAAGCCGGCGGCGTACTCCGTATCCCCCTTCGCCAAATCATTCCAAACGATCACCATGGCGATGCAACGGGCCAGGCCGATCATGATCAGGCCGACCATGTACTCGGGATAGTCGCGCAAAAAGACCACCGCAAGCAAAAACATGAGGGTCGGCCCGACCACCCAATTTTGCACCAGAGACAATCCCAAGATGCGCCAGTTTCGGAATACGTCCCCCAGTTCTTCGTAACGGACTTTGGCGAGCGGTGGGTACATCATCAGGATTAGGCCGGCGGCGATTGGAATATTCGTGGTTCCAACCTGGAACTGATGGATCCACGATTCCACGCCCTCTACCGCCCAGCCAAGGAATACCCCAACCGCCATGGCCAGAAAAATCCACAAGGTGAGGTATCGATCCAGGAAGGAGAGGCCTCCGGAGATCGAGGTGGCTCGGGGACAGGGGGCTGAGTTGGGATTGGAGGGAACCGTCATCGAATCGTTGAAGGATGGATCGTCAAGAGCAGGGAACCGAGGGACAGCAACCGCCGGCCTGGCGTAGAGCTTTGGCCCGGGTGGCGTCCTCTTGCAAGGTCGGGACCTCGAAAAAGCAACTTCCTAAGCAGCTCAACAGTTTTTGGTGGAAAGCCGAGCCCGCCTCAGCCAAGGAGTAAAAGCACCAGCGCCCCTGCCTTCGGCTCACCACCAGGTCGGCTTGTCTTAGGTACCGCAAGTGCCGCGAAGCCGTCGGTTGGGGCACCTGCAAAACCTCGACGAGATCGCCGACGCACATCTCGCCCTCCTGCAGTAAATGCAGGATGCGCAAGCGGATCGGGTCGCTGAACGCCCGAAACATCCGGTTGATGGCTTTGGAAGTCATATTCGCTTAAGCGAATATAATCTGGGCGCCCAAGAAAACAACCCGGCAAGGAAAGAAAAAGAGGACCTCGGCCTTCTGCGGTTCCTGCACCCAATCCCTTGCTCAATACTCGGCTATGACTTTGCAAATTCCTAACGTTTCTTCCGTCCTCCCAGAAAATTCGGAGCAATTTCCCGTTCAATCTATAAAGAAGGATCCACTCCATCCGGAAGCCGGAAACCGGCTCTCGGGAATTCATGAAAACAATGCCGAAAACTAGCAAATCGAACCAAGACTCCAGCCTGCCTGCCCCCCCTTCAAAATCCCTCAGCCTGGCCTTGGTTCGGCGTTTCAATCAGGGCGATGAGGGAGCCTTCGAGGAGCTCATGGCTTACTACGCCGACCGGGTCCTGGGTATGGTCATGTACTTGATGGGACCCCGACTGCGAAGTCTGTACGACTCAGAAGATCTCACTCAGGAAATTTGGGCGGAGATCTACAAATCGTTGCCATCCTCGCCACCAACGATCTCATTTGGATCCTGGGTCTGGAGAATCGCGGAAAGGAAAATCTCACGATTGGGGCACCGAGCCGGCAAGATTCCCATTCCAAATTCAACCCTAAAAAAGGGTGAGGAGTCCTCTTCGACCAGTCCATTGGAACCATCAGCGGCCTCAGCTTCACCGTCGTCGGTGGCCAGAAAGCGCGAGTCCACGGAGCGATTGATCCGAGCCATTGAGTCGCTTTCCTTCCAAGAGAGGCTCCTCATCCAACTGCGCTGGTTCAAAGAGAAAAGCTACGACGAGGTCGGGGCGGAACTGGCCAAGACTCCGGCCTCCTCACGAATGGCCATGAAACGCGCCATGGTTCGGCTTGAAAAAATCCTTGGCCCCCTCGACTGGAGTTCCTCGGCCAACCACTAATTGGAAGGAATTTTTGCGCCGTTTTGATGAGATGGAGAACACCTCTCATTAGGTCTCATCAACCCGTCCCCGAATGCGGAATCAAGACAGTCAGTTACCGGAAGAAGCCAGCGAAGAGCTTTGGGGCCACGATACCGATCCCGACGGCCCCGGATCTTCTTTCCTGGACAGGTATACCGGCCATTCGGTCATTCGCCTTTCTGCAGGGATGAAGGTTGGAAACTTCAAGCTGATTCAAGCTCTGGGAAACGGCGCGGCCGGCTTTGTTTGGGAAGCGGAGAACGAAACCCTACAATCCCGGGTGGCTCTCAAGATCCTGTGCCGGCCCTCTCCCCTCGCCTATCGCGGCTTAAAGCAATTCCAACTTGAGGCTAGAGCCGCTTCACAAACTCAGCATGAAGGCATCGTGCGGATTTATGAAGTGGGCCAGATCGAAGGAATTTATTACATTGCCCAGGAACTTGTAAATGACGGCCGAACCTTTGATGCTGTCATTAAGGAAGCCAAGAATACTCCTGAAAAATTTAATGATTATTATCGTTTTGTAGCGGAATTTTTCTCTCGCTGTGCAATTGCACTGGGGTCTTCTCACGATAACGGCATCATTCATCGAGATGTCAAGCCTTCCAATATTCTAGTGACTCCAAATTTAAAACCCAAGATCGCCGACTTCGGGCTTGCTCTTCTCACGGGTAGCGCTGCTGGAACCCATGCGACGCAAACCATGGGATTCCGAGGAACCGCATGCTATTCGTCTCCCGAACAGGCACGGGGATTGGGGAAAGTGGATTGCAGGGCAGACATCTTCTCCCTTGGCGTCACCTTGTACGAAGCCTTAACCTTCATAAGGCCCTTCGAACGAAAAACCCGGGAGGAGCAGCTTGAAGCTGTCCGGTCGTATTTTCCCCTTGAACCGAAAAAAATTATTCCTCGAATTCCTTGGGAGCTTTCCGTGATCTGCATGAAGTGCATGGAAAAATCTCCCGGAAGGCGCTATCAGAGCATGGAAGATCTGGCAAATGATTTGCAACGATATCTAGATCAAATGCCAATCAAAGCCAAACCTCCCGGAAGGTTATACAGGGCCAAAAAATGGACGCTTAGGCATCCGGTCCTCTCTACAACGTTTACCGCAGTGGCTGTGGTGATCGTAGTCCTCTCCTATTTAAGCCTGGAGCTTTTTCGATGGCAAAGTCGAGCTGAGGTATTTAGCACTTTGCAGAAACTTGAAGCCGCGGTCCAACCGATTGATGAGCTTTGGCCTTTGCACCCCTCTCTTGCGGATCAGTGTGAAGATACGCTTCGCACCGTGGAAGAATTGTTGAGTCGAAAGTACATACAAAGAGAGTATTTGCAAGAGATCCTCTCTCAGATGTCGCCGAATACTGCCCTTGACCGTTACCTATTTGATGGAATCAATTCTCTAGCCGGGACGTTGGATGATTATGAAAATCCCAAAACTGGCTTGTTGGATGGAGTAAGCCTGGAGCACGGGTGGGGGTTGCGCCGCCGAATCGACAAGATTCAGCGCCTGAACGACCAAACCCTTCAAAGCCCGGAAGCTTCCCGACGCTGGCGGAAAGCCATTCAGGCTATCAGCGAATCCTCCTGTTATCGGGGCTTGAAGCTTGAGCCTCAATTCGGGATGCTTCCCTTAGGGGAAAATTCAGATTCCGGGCTTTGGGAGTTTGTCCACCTGCTGACTGGGAACGAACCGAGATGGAACCCGGACACCGGACAACTGGAAATCGACGGTGATTCAGGTTTGGTTTTCGTACTGATGCCAGGTGGGGATTTTGAAATGGGCGGGCAAGATGCCGAACTCCGCCGATTCGACCTTCAACCGGACTCCTTGAAGGAAACGCCCCACTTCGTGCACGTATCCCCCTTCTTTTTATCCAAGTACGAAATGACTCGAGCACAATGGAAGCGAGTTACAGGCGAAGATCCGAGTCCCCCGCCTGCAGAGGGAAAGGGTACAGAGTCATTCGCCACTCTTCCGGTCTCTCAAATCAGTTGGAAGGATTGCCAGCAGGTTCTCGGAAGATTGGATCTAAGTCTCCCGACAGAGGCGCAATGGGAATATGCTGCCAAAGCTTCGACCCCTTGGCTTTGGTGGTCTGGGCAAGAACCATCCTCACTTTATGGTTCGGCCAACCTTGGCAGTTGGTCCAATCCACTTTGGCCCGGCGATGAAAGAGGCGAACCGGGAGAGCAAAATGACGGCTTTGACCTCGCCGCTCCCGTGCACTCATTTAAGCCAAACCCCTTCGGACTTTTCAATGTTCTAGGCAATGTAAGAGAACTTTGCCAGGACGACTTGGTTCCTTATTATTTGCCGGTCAAGGCAGGAACCGCCGAGCGGGCTCCGTTGGGAAGGATCTTTCGAGTCGTTCGAGGCGGAGGATTTGCAGATTCGATTTATGATGCCCGCAGCTCATCCCGGGATGGAATCGAACCCTTTCAAAGAAATCATTGGATTGGAGTGAGGCCCGCAAGGATCATTCAGGGCGAAAATAAAGATCAGTCAGGTTGGAATCAGATCCTCAACAGTCAGTGGATCACGGCTTCGGTTTCCGATCAGTATCAACCTCAAACCTCCGTGGCCATGGATGAAGGCACTCTGATCGTGGGAATTCCAATTCGAAAAACTGGCATCGACACAGGCTCCAATCATCACGAAACTGCATCCGAACGGGGAGAACAGGAAAGTTCCGGGATGGTTTTAATTCTGGAAAAAGTCGGTGGCCTTTGGATGGAAGTGGCGAAAATCGAACCGCCGGAGAATGCACCCTATCGCCTGGGTTTTGGCGCTTCCGTTTCCATCTCGGGAAACACCTTGATCGTAGGATGCCATCATGAGGCTCACTCAGAAAACCCTCCTGGAGCAGCCTTCATCTTCGAGCGGGAAGGGGGAGATTGGGTGCTCGATGAATTGATTCCCGGGCCTGAAGAGGAACGGCCCAACTATTTCGGACAAGCCGTCCGCGTCTCCGGAGATTTCGCGCTAGTCGGCGCGATGGGTTCCAGTCGCATCCAACAAAACGGGGGGGCCGTGTTCGTTTATCGCCGAGTGAAGGACCGTTGGGAAATTATGGACGTTTGGGCCCCAAAAGATTCCTTCCCAGATCAATTCTTTGGCAAGGCCGTCGCCATCAGCGGAACCTTTGCTGCGGTTGGCTCCTCTCCACCCTCCGGGGTTAGATCCAGCGTTCACCTTTATGAATTCTCCTCTGGCCGCTGGTCCCTTATGGGGATCCTGAATAACCCGACCGGAGTCGGCAATAGATTTGGGAACTCTGTTGATCTAGAAGGGAACACCCTGGTTGTGGGATCTTGCTTGGACAGCGAGGCCGCCCTGTTCTCCGGGGCTGCTTTCGTATATGGCCGAGCTAATGATCAATGGATCTGGAAACAAAAATTGACCGCCTCCGACCAAATCGGCAAGGATCATTTCGGACAATCGGTAGCCATCTCGGGAAACCAGATTCTCATTGGAGCTCACTGGAAAGGCGCCCCGAAGGCGAAATCGGGAGCGGCATACTTATTCCAACTTCGAAATGGGCGGTGGATCGAGAAGAGCCAATTGCTCGCACGCAATGCAAACACAGGAGATGGATTCGGCTTTTTCGTAGACCTGAACGGCGCAACGGCGGTGGTCGGGCAGGCTCAGTGGCCGTGGAACCAAAACGCCGGCTCGGCGAAGGCTTTGGTATTTGACCTGGAAAACAACAAGCCGCGCTCCAGCGGTTTTGTGAATGCCTCCGGCCGAAAGAGAGAATAGAGCTACAACCTGGTCTGACTAATCGATCTCTTCTTCAATTAGCTTCCAGCAATACCATTGCATACGAGGCAAATGAAACGGACCCTTCCAGTGGTTGCCTTTGAGGTTGACGGACAAAGTGCCATCTCGGTGCAAATAGCCAAACCATTCACCGAATTTAGGGTCGGCGAAATTTCGGTAAGCCCAAGCGTGAACCATGGCGTGACGCACGGCGAATCGATCTTCCCCAGTCAGTAAATAGGCCAGAAGGTTGGCGATTACCGCCTCGTTGTGGGGCCACCAAAACTTCATGTCATGCCAATATTCAGCCACCGGCCCATCGTGCAAATCACGAAAGTAGAACAAACCTCCATAAGTCTCATCCCACCCACGGTCCCACATCCAGTCCAACATCTGAACGCCCAACTCCCGGATTGGACCATCATCTCCGCGGTGCTTGGCTTCATGCAAGATGAACCAAGCGGCCTCGATTGCATGTCCGGGATTCAAAGTCCGGCCTTCAAAATGATCCAATAAGCTTCCATCTGTAGCCACCACTTCCATGACAGCTTTTAGCTCCGGCTTGCAAAAGTTCCGTCTAATTTCCAGGATACATCGATCTACCCAAGAATCCGATTGTTCAAAGCCCAAGTTTTCGCGCAAGATTTGGGCAAGGTGGAGACAGGTCATTATCGGGGCCAAGCTCTTGCTGGGCCTAGTATTTGGATCCACCTTGGCAGTCTCGGCATCCGCATGCCAAACAAAGCGATTGAATTGGTGAAACAAATGTAGCGCCTGACGCTTGAGTTCCGGGTCACCGGTAGCTTTGGCACAAGCGGAGTAAGCCATGCAGGCAAAGGCTTCGCTGAATGCATAGCGCCGCTTTCGAAGCGGCTTTCCATCTGTAGTCAGCAAGAAAAACATCTTCCCATCCTGATCAAAACCATGAAGTTTAAGAAAATCCAGGCAGGAAAGAGCGGCTTCCAACCATTCAGATCGCTTTTCGACTGTATTGTATAGCGTTGCCAGCAGCCAAGCGAAGCGACCTTGAGCCCAAACGACTTTGTCGCGATCGATTACTGACCCGTCTTGGCCCAAGCAAGTCCATACGCCACCATGATCCGGATCGAGTCCGTGTCGAAGCCAAAAGGGAAGCACATCCTTTAACAACCCATCTCGATAAGCGGAAATGTAGCTTTCCAGATGATCAGAAGTCACTGGAGTCTTTCAATCCAAGGGGTGAGCATGGCTTGAAGGGCTTCCAATTCACGTGGACTTAGCGCCAAATTGGGTAGCCGCGGCGGCCCACAATCCACCGCCAAACAGGTCATCGCCGCTTTAATGGCACGAATTCCGCCGAATGTAAGAATGTTTCCCACCAGTTCAGTCGCCTCTGCTTGCCATTTTTGTGCTTGGCTCCAATGACCCATCTCGAAGGACTTCAATATTTGACGATAAAGAGGAGCCATGAAGTTATAGGTACTCCCAACGGCGCCGTCAGCGCCCATGGCAAGTCCTGCCAACAGCATTTCGTCGGCGCCAAAGAGCATATTGAACCGGTCCCCTCTTCCATGGCGAGTGCAAAGCAAGAAATCATCCAATTGAGTGTCGCTGAATTTCACTCCACATAAAGTCGGAAGCTTGCCCTCAGCCTCAGCAAGCAATTCCACCGGCTTGACTTCTACGCCTGTTAGCCTGGGGATGTGATAATAGTACATTGGGGTCTGAGGAGCACCTTCGGCGACGAATTGCAAGCTTTGCACCAAACCGTCCAGCGTCAACCCCGGATAATAAGACGGCGGGGCAACGGCAATAGCTTGACATCCTATTTCGGCTGCGTGGCGAGCTAGAGATTTCGCTTCTTTAAGGGAGTTGTGACCGACGTGGATGATGACGGGCACCCTCCCGGCAATGGCCGTTTGATAGGCCTCGGCAACCTGGGTTCTTTCCCGGGAGCTCAAGGACGGACCTTCCCCGGTACTGCCGCACAAATAAAACCCGTCAATGCCCTTGGAAATGACAAAATCCACCAGCCCGGGAACAGCTTCCAAGCGCAAAGCCCCATCCGGATGCATGGGAGTAAACCCGGCCGCGATCAAGCCCTTTAGTTTCATCAGCATTTCGCCCATCGCCCTCTTTATTCTGCCAGCCAAGTCAGTGGAATTGAAGCAAAACCAATGCCCTCATAGGGGTTCTCTTCTCCACGCTCGTAAAGGAGACCAATTCTCCCATCAGCCAGTATGCTCATACATGAATATGCGGCCGGCCCTGAATGTACTTGCCGTAAGACCGGCCAGGTCAGCCCGCCGTCGAAACTGACCCGCAAGCTAAGGCTGTCTCGTTTCTTGCTGGCAGGATTGCAGAAAACCAGCCACTCTCGTTGATCTGGAGTGATTGCGGCCGGAACCGTGAGCAAACTGGCCTGACAAACCGGCCCGACCAATTCCGAGTGATGCTCAAGTGGAGACCAATTCGCCCCGCCGTCCCCGGAATAACTGATCGCTCTTTGATGGAAGCCGTGACGGGACCTCATATTGCAAAGCAGGCGCTGATCAGAAAGCTGAACGATCATGGATTCGTTGGTATTGGCTCCCATCGGCCCGATTCGCCTCCAATTTTTACCCCCATCGTCGCTTGCAGCCGCAAAGGTAAAGACTTTGCTATTCTCATCTGCCGCCGAAAATGGCAAAAACATTCGGCCCTGCTTGGAAACTAAACCGGCTCCCGGACTAAACCAAGTGCTTTTCCAATCGGGATCCTTGATTTCACGAGTAATGTTGATTGGCTTCGACCAACTCTGACCGTCATCATCGGAATACACGAGATAATTATGGAATGAATCCCGACCGAAGCCGGGCTTGGAACTCGACCAAGACGCCTTCCCAGACCAGGTGACTGCACACCAAACTCGATTGGATTCCGAATCTACCAACAAGCATGGATCCGCGGTACCCTCACCCTCCGGCCAATCCAAGATAGTTTGCACTTCGCCCCAACTCTTTCCGCCGTCGAAACTGCGTCGAATCACCGTATCAATGTTATTAGGAAGATCCCTGGAGCTCCGGATCCGGGCGTCCACACAAGCGATCAAGGCACCGGATTGGGTAACGGCAAGAGCGGGAATTCTGTAGGTATGAACCCCATTCATCCCCGCAGTAAATAGAGTCTTTTTCCAGGGGACCTCAGATGCCTTTCGATCCAGTTCCTCCAAAGTAAAGCGAGCGCTAAGAATATAAGGAGGCTTTCCTTCCTCCCAGTGTCCATAAGTCGTCACCACGAAAGTTCCATTCGGAAGTACTTCAACTCCGGGATAGGCGGTATCCCAACGATGTTTGTTATCCTTGATGCGAACTCGATATTGTCCTGGTCGCCCATAATAGATGTCCTCCCAAGTTCCGACCCAACCGTTCCAATCTCCTTGAGTCGAGCTATCATGCGAAGTGTCCCGGAAGCTAATGAACAAGCGGCCATCTGGGCTCATTTTTCCCGTATGCCGATCGCCAGTTAAGCTGGCCGGCAATTCCCTCGGCGGCGACCAAGTCAAGCCTTCATCTTCTGAAAAGATAACGTAACTGTTTTGGGTGCGGCTGTTCTCTCTCAATAACACCGCCAGAGTTCGGCCGTCAGGCGACCGGATGCAACCAGGCTCGCAAAGGTGAATTTCAGTACCGGACCAGACGACTTCCGGTTCTGTCCAATGGTAGCCGCCATCATGACTGAACGTCTTGTACACGGTAAAAACGGGTGGGTGAACCCTTCGATTTTCCTTAGAAATAAAGCGCCCGTCATCGTGAAACATCGCTAGATAAGAACCGTTACGAAGCCTTTCCACGAATCCCATAACTACGATTCCTCCCCAATCCCCGGCCGCCTGCAATTCAGACCAATGAACTCCATCATCTTCACTGACCGCCAAGCGAGCCGGATAGAGGCCGGACCAAAGAATCAACCGCTTTTGACCTGATTCGGGGTCAATGACTCGATGAATGGTGGGGACTTCTCGACTGCTTTGCCAACTCTGCGGCGTAGGAAGTCGCCCTGACCAAGTCAGGCCTCCATCCTCGGATCGCTTGTAAACAATGGCTCCCTTCCCATGCCCCTTCGGATATACCGCCAGCATGGTCTTGCCATCTTCCAACAACACCGTGGTCACGTGCCCAAGGTATTGACCTTCCTCCCGGTCCACCACCACATGGCGGCCAGAATCACGGTCTAAGTCGAGCAGGGGAAGCTCACTCCCTCGAGTCGGAAGCAATTCGATCATTGCCGGAAGGTCGTATCGAATTTGGGAAATTGCGATTGGAGCGCCGCCGCGACTTCGACTTTCCGCGGTTGACACAACAGTGCCATCGGGAAAGACTTTCAGGCCGAGGCTCCCACTCTGCAAAGGACGGCCTCGATTCTGCAAAAGGCGGCAAGTGAAGTCCCCTTCCTCCTGAGATCGCAAGTCCTGAATTCGTCCGACCCAGGCCACGAAGTCGCCTCGAGTTGGGCTGGTAGGATGCAGGTCGCGAAAGGTAACCAGCACTCTACCGTCGGCCAAAATGGCCGCGGCATATCCCGTTCCAGTAAGAATGGCCGGCAACAATAGAGGTTCGCTCCAGCCTGTTTCATTCGGTCGCTTGAACTTAACAAAGGCCGGCTGCCCTTCTTTCTTCGCGCTTACAAAAGAAATCCGCTCCCCGCTTTCTGGATCTATTAGTGGCTCTGAAACAAGGGTGTTCCCAATAATAACGTCCTCCTTCGATAAGAATTTCACGCGGCTCTTTTGTATCGAAAGATCAACCCATGGCGTGCGGTAACTTCGGCGTTGCCAATGCCGAGGCTGAATGGGAAAGGTGGATCCGACAATAGACAAATCCTTGATTTGCATAAGACTCCGGGTTGGATCGAAACCCAGTCGCTCAACTTTTCCCGGAATCGGGGCCATATCGACGATGAATTGGTTGACCAAAAACCAAACCATCGCGCCGTTGCGAATGACTTCAAACTCGATCCAATCGTCCCGCTTCCATAAAAGTTCAGCCGGATGAAGCAAGCGGAGGCCGCCCATTTGAGGGCCGTTACGAAAAACAGTACCTCTCGCTCCTTCGAAGCCGAAAAAATTGTCGTTGATGACGAAGCCAGCGGCGGAATTTTTTTGATTCCGCATCCGAAGGCGAGCTTGTAAATGAAAATCTCCTTCGGCAACTCCTAGTTTGGAAAGCAATAACTGTTTCGCTCCGGTCCCTTCCACCCAACCGGAGGCTTGTTTCCAATTCCCCAGCTTCACTTTGATCCCCTTACCATTTTGAACCAGGTGATGACGCTCACCCTCGACTGACAAAGGCTGAAGGCTTGGATCGCCGGGAGCCTTTTTCCCGCAAATGGCTTCAAATGCCGCTCCGGCCAGCAACGCATTTCCGGCTGTATTTGGATGCAATCCGTCCGGGAACAGTTCCATTCGGCCGGCGGTCGGGGTTTTAAAATCGATAATAGGAAGTTCATATTCCCGGGCGAGTTTGTGGAGAATCCGCTCAATACGAAGGCGATTGAGTTTGCATTCCTCATAAAGCGGGTGGTTTTCCATCATTTCAGTCAAATTGCTCAAATAAACGCGAGGCTTAGAACTCAATCCTCGAAACGTCTCGATTAGTTTTCGGCAATCATCTTCAAAAGCGGAGCCGTGAGGAATCCAGTTGGCTTCCGTCGCGTCGTTGGTTCCCAAGTTCAAAATGACGAGGTTAGGATCATAGGCCAAAGCCTGAGAATAAACGTCCTGATCCCAATAGGGTTTCCGTCCTTTTCGAAGCAAGGTGGCGCCTGAGCGACCGAAGTTTCGAATCTCATATTGATCGGGAAATTGCCGATCCAGCATTCGTTGCAAAATCTGCGGCCAACTATTGATTCGGTAATCGGCATTGGCCGTGCCTTCCGTGATCGAGTCGCCGACGCAAGCCACTCGAAGTTTCGGAATCTCCTCTTGCCCTGCCGCCGACGGAAGGCACCAAGAAAAGAGCAAAAAGGCAATTCCGAAACTCAAGGATTTCACCGAGGAAGCCCTGACCCGGGGCTTGATCCAGGAGCGGAAATCCGCCACAATGGGGCTATGAACCATCATGATGGTTCGAGCATAGCAGACCGAGCCTACCTTCACATCCGCTCGCGACTCCTAAGCGGGGATTATCCCGCTGGCGGTCAACTGGTGACCCGCGCCATCGCCCAGGAATTGCAGGCCAGCTTGAATCCGGTTCGAGAAGCCATCCGTCGCTTGGCTGCGGAAGGTTTGGTCGACCACATTCCCGGAGCGGGCGCCTTCGTGCGCAAACCGGATTCCTCTGAAATCCTTGCCTTTTATGAGCTTAGGGAAGCGCTGGAGCCTTTCGCCGCGGCCAAGGCGGCAACCAGGATCACCGAACCGGAACTACAGATCCTCCAAGGCTTGTGCGAGGAGGAGCATCGCATCGCCAAGCGGTTACAGCACCTGGGCGGTCACCTTCAGGGCCGGGATTTGGAAGCCTGGTTTCTAGCCGAAGAAGACTTTCACACCTTGGTGATTCGAGCGGCCAGGAACAGTCACTTCGACCGCACCATTGGGCATTTCCGGGTGTTGGCCCAACTCTTTCAAGGCCACCAGCAATTAGGAGTGAAGGTCGATCTGGCGGTGGCAGCTCGAACCTGGTCGGGGCACGTGCGGCTGGTCCGGGCCTTAAGCCGGCGAGACGATCAAGCCGCGGCGGAATTCACTCGCAAAGCCCTTCGAGTCGGGGCCCAAACCACCCTGGCTGCGATGGGATCTTCTCCCACCGCCTTAGCTTCCGAATTCCCGAGGGGCTCAGCCGTTTAAGGCATCCGCCGCGGCTTGAAGAGGATCTCCGGCGATGGAGTACCCCTGAGCGCCCAGCGCCGCCCCCACGGCGGATAGACAGAGATGGACGTTGCGGCGACTGCAGGCCGCTCCCATTAATCCAATTCGCCAGGTATTGCCGGCCATCGGCCCCAAACCACCGCCGATTTCCAAGCCGAATTGCTCCAACATGAAACGACGGCCTTGGGCATCGTTAATGCCCTCGGGAATGGCCACCGGCGTCAACTGCGGCAAGCGCTCTTCATCCGGCACCCGAATGGAAAGCCCCATCGCCCGCAAACCCGCGACTAAAGCTTCGCTTAGGCGGCGGTGCCGCAGGAAGCGCGCCTCCAAACCTTCTTCCAAGGCAAGCCGCAAAGCTTCATGCAAGGCATAGAGCATGTTGATCGGGGCGGTGTGGTGATAAGCCCTTTCTCCTCCCCAATAATTGCGAATCATACCGAGGTCGAGATACCAACTTTGCACCGGATGCCGGCGCTTGGCCATGAAGTCGGCGGCTCGGGCGGAAAAACTCACTGGAGCTAATCCAGGAGGACAAGACAAACACTTCTGAGTTCCGGAGTAGGCCGCGTCTACTCCCCAAGCGTCCAACTCCACCGGCACCCCGCCAAGAGAAGTCACGCAATCCAGGCAAAGCAAAGCGCCTAATTCTTCCGCCACTTCCTTCAGCGGCGGAATGGCTTGGTGGGCTCCGGTAGAAGTTTCCGCGTGCACCACGCAAAGCAACTTGCACGGCTGACCTGCTGCCGCTTCCCGAAAAGCCTCCGGTGTGAAAGTTTTCCCCCATTCGGTTTTCACTTCCACCACTTCGGCGCCGGCGCGGCGAGCGACATCAGCCATTCGCGTTCCGAATACCCCATTGACGCCGACTAAAACTCGATCCCCGGGTTCGACCAAGTTCACGATCATGGTTTCCATCCCGGCGGAGCCGGTCCCGGACATCGGCATGGTCAATTCATTGCGGGTTCCGAATACAACCTGCAACATGTCCCGGATTTGGTCCATGACCTCCAAAAAGCGAGGATCCAGGTGCCCCAAGGTCGGCTTCGCCATAGCCCGCAACACGGAAGGGGCTACGTCGGAAGGTCCCGGTCCCATCAAGATTCGGGCCGGGGGATTCAAGGAGGGAGGCAAGGTTGACAAAGGATCTTCGATTCGGCCGGGAATCCGTTCTTGGACTTGGGGCATGGCTAAAGGTTACGGGGGACGCGGGAAAAGGAAAAGCAGGAGACGGCGGAAACCGCCTCCTGCGCGTGAATTCAGGCTTTCCTATGAATCCACAAGGTTGGTGAAGAAAATTCGTTGTTCTAGTGTTGGAATTGTTCTTCTTCCGTGGATCCTGCCAAAGCGACGGTGGAGGCCTTGCCTCCGCTGACCGCCTTGGTGACGGCGTCGAAGTAGCCGGTGCCGACTTCGCGCTGGTGGCGGGTGGCGCTGTAACCGAATTCTTCGCTGGCGAACTCAGCCTGTTGCAATTCGGAGTACGCCGCCATGCCGCGGTCTTTGTAACCGCGAGCCAACTCGAACATGCCGTGGTTCAGGTTGTGGAAACCAGCCAGAGTCACGAACTGGTACTTGTAACCCATGGCGCCCAGTTCACGCTGGAACTTCTCGATGGTGGCATCATCCAACTTGGCCTTCCAGTTAAAGGACGGCGAGCAGTTGTAAGCCAACAACTTGTCCGGGTACTGAGCGTGCATAGTCTCGGCAAAGCGCTTGGCTTCGGCCAAGTTCGGTTCAGAAGTTTCGCACCAAACCAAATCGGCGTAAGGCGCGTAAGCCAACCCACGGGAGATTGCCTGATCCAAGCCGGCCTTGACCTTGAAGAAGCCTTCCGGCGTCCGTTCCCCGGTAATGAACGGATGATCGCGCTCATCAATGTCGGAAGTCAGCAGGCCGGCGGCATTGGCATCGGTGCGAGCCACCAAAATCGTGGGCACGCCCATGACGTCCGCGGCCAAACGTGCGGCATTCAAAGTGCGAATGAAGGTGCTGGTCGGGACTAAGACTTTGCCGCCCAAGTGACCGCACTTCTTCTCCGAAGCCAACTGATCTTCAAAGTGGACGCCGGCAGCGCCCGCCTCGATCATCAATTTCATCAGTTCGAAGGCATTCAAAGGTCCTCCGAATCCGGCTTCCGCATCGGCCACGATCGGCGCCATCCAATAAAGATCATCTTGGCCTTCCATGTGGCTGATCTGATCCGCCCTTTGCAAGGTCCGGTTGATCTTCTTGACCAAGGCCGGAGCACTGTTGCTCGGATAAAGGCTCTGATCCGGATACATATTTCCGGAAAGGTTGGCGTCCGCAGCGACTTGCCACCCGCTCAAGTAAATCGACTTGAGGCCGGCGCGCACCATTTGCATGGCTTGGTTGCCGGTCAGGGCTCCTAAGGCATTGACGTAGTCCTCGGTATGCAGCAGCTTCCAAAGGCGCTCAGCGCCCATTTCCGCCAGGGTGTATCGGATCCGGAAGCTTCCGCGCAGGCGTTTGACTTCTTCAAGGGTGTAATCACGCTTGATGCCAAGCCAGCGGTTTTCCATTTCACCACCCGGGCCGAAAATGGTTTCGAAGCCGAGGCTTTCTCCGTTTTGCTGTTCCATCGATTGGTTACCTAGTTGTGCTTGGGGTTGGGGGACGGCGGCATCGCCGGCTTGCAAAGCTTGGCGAGCTGCATCGGAAAGGATTTGCTCATAAGCAGGAAGCGTGAGGAATTCCTGCAAGTCGTCGTGCAAAATCAAGTCCGCGAACAAGGCCGCAGCTTGCTCAAAGCTGCCCTTTTGAAAACGAGACTCACCGACCAGTTTGCGAATGGCGCCCAATTCCTCCTCGAGGCATTGTTTGACCAGGGCGGCGTCGATCAACCGGCCGTCATCCAAGCGGCACTGGTGGCGCCGCCATTGCCAGACTTGAGTCCGGGAAATTTCCGCAGTGGCCGCGTCCTCCATCAAGTGGTAGATGGGTACGCAACCGGTGCCTCCCAGCCAAGCTTCCAAATACAGAACGCCCACGTTCAAGTTCTGGCGTAAACCGGATTCGGTGATGGCTCCATCAGGAACCTTGAGGAGGTCGGCGGCGGTGATCTTCCATTCCGGCAATTGCCGCTGCAATTGATTCGGGCCGGGCATGGTTTGGTTGAATTCTTGCAAAGCCACGTCGATCAATCCGGGGTGGGCCACCCAGGTACCATCGTGGCCGTCGCCGGCCTCCCGGCGCTTGTCCAGACGAACTTTCTCCAAAGCCTCTTCGTTCCGCTTCGAATTTTCCTTAATAGGAATTTGGGCTGCCATTCCGCCCATGGCGTGGACCCCGCGCCGATGGCAGGTCTGAATCAGCAGCCGGCTATAGGACCGGAGGAAATGCCGGTCCATGGTGACGGCTCCCCGGTCCGGCAAAACGAACTCGGGATGAGCTCGGAACTTCTTGATGAAACTGAAGATGTAATCCCAACGCCCGCAATTCAAGCCGGCGGAATGGCGGCGCAGCTCATAGAGAATTTCATCCATCTCGAAAGCCGCAAGGATGGTTTCGATCAAAACCGTGGCTTTAATCGTGCCTTCCGGAATGTCGAGCTGTTCCTGGGCGAAAACGAAAATGTCATTCCAAAGCCGAGCCTCAAGGTGATTCTCCAGCTTGGGAAGATAGAAGAAGGGCCCGGCACCCCGCTCCAGTTGTGCCTTGGCATTGTGGAAGAAAAACAGGCCGAAATCGAATAGGGAAGCCGACATCGGCTGACCGTCGACCAAGACGTTGGCTTCTTGCAAGTGCCAGCCGCGGGGCCGAACCATCAATACCGCCCGGTCCTCTTGAAGTTGATAATGCTTGCCGTTGCTTTCCTGCACGAAAGCAAGGGTGCCGCGAACAGCCTCATACAGGTTGTGTTGCCCCTGAACGCAGTTGGCCCAAGTTGGGGAGTTCGCGTCTTCGAAATCCGCCATGAACACCTTGGCCCCGGAGTTCAAAGCGTTGATCACCATCTTCCGGTCCACCGGCCCGGTGATCTCGATTCGCCGATCTTGGAGCGGGGCCGGTACCGGATCGACCTGCCAATCGCTCTCCCGGACGGCGCGGGTGCTTTCGAGGAATTCCGGCTTCCAACCTTGATCCAGACGCCTTTGTACCTGCAGCCGGCGAGCCAGAAGCTCCTGCCTACGACCCTGAAATTGCCGCTGCAAGCCGGCCAGGAAGCGCAGAGCCTCCGGGGTCAAAAGGAAGTGGCTGGACTCGGGAACCGGCCCAAGGAGTTGAAGACCTTCCTCGGGAAGTCCGAGCGGGTCGAAGGCATGAGAAGAATTCATCATGTCGTTTCAGGGGCCATGCTTGCTTCGGCCACTTGCATGCAAAAATTGTAAGCAAATTTTTTAATTAACGGTGTAATTTTTGAGTAAACCTATATATTTAAGTATGTTATAGATTTTCCTGTAAATATTTTACATTTCACATTCACTGTCAACCACGCTACAATGTCCGTCCTAAGCCATGGCCAGACAACTCTTTCTTGGAAATCGAATCCGACGCCTTCGCCGCCGCGAGAAGCTCACCCAAACTCAATTGGCCGAACGCCTCGGAATCTCCACCAGCTATCTAAACCTGATTGAAAACAACAAGCGCAGCCTGACCGCCCCACTTCTGGTCAAACTGGCCAAGGACTTCCAGTTGGACCTGCAAGGCATTTCGGAGGACGACGAAACCCGCTTGGCCGCCGACTTGGAGGAAGTGTTCGCCGACCACGTTTTTGCCAACACCGAACTTGGTCAAGAAGAGCTGCGGGAATTGGCCCTGAATGCCCCCAACGCTGCGAAAGCCTTTCTCAAACTCTATCGAGCTTTCCGCGCCACTCGGGAAGACCACCAGACCTTGGCCGCACGAGTGGAAGACGGCGCCGACCTTTCCGGCTTTGACGCATTGAGGCTTCCGAGCCAGGAAGTCTCCGACCTGATTCAAATGCACAATAATCACTTTCCAAGCCTGGAAAGTCATGCCGAGACCCTATGGCAGCGAGGAAACTTGCAGCGACACGAGCTCGGCCAAAGCCTGCAAAATTACCTCAGGCGCGAGCTGGACGTTCGCACCGAGTTCATTACCAGCGCCAAGACTGAGGGTTCGGTGCGACGCTTTTTTCCCAGCGAAAGGCGCCTGTTGATCTCGGAAGTGCTCCCTATCCCGAGCGCCACCTTTCAATTGGCTCATCAAATCGGTCTATTGGAGCTGGACGCAGAACTGGACCGGCTTTCCTCTTGGCATGGTTTAACCACTCCTCAGTCCAAATCCCTGGCCAAAATCGCTCTGGCTAACTACTTCGCTTCAGCGGTGCTGATGCCATATGGAGAATTTTTAGAGGCCGCCAAGTTCAACCGCTACGACGTGGAAATCCTGGAACACCGTTTCCAAACCACCTTTGAGCAAGTTTGTCATCGCCTGACCTCCCTAAGTCGACCGGAAAACCCCGGCGTTCCTTTCCATATGATGCGAATCGACATCGCCGGCAACATCAGCAAGCACTTCAGTGGATCCGGCATTCGCTTTGCTCGTTATTCCGGAGCCTGCCCGCGTTGGAACGTGTTTTCCGCCTTCACTACTCCTGGGATCATTCGCACTCAATTGTCGCGTATGCCCGACGGCGCCACTTTTTTCTGCATTGCTCGAACCGTACGCAAAGCCGGCGGTGGCTTTCGAGTGCCTCAGAATCGGCTTGCCATTGGTTTGGGTTGCGACGTTAAATTCGCTCGGGAACTGGTCTATGCCGACGGCTACAACCTCGACCGCAACGAAGCCGCCGTTCCGGTCGGAGTCAGTTGCCGGCTTTGCGATCGCATGAATTGCCGGCAAAGGGCTTTTCCGCCGGCCCAGCACGGACTTCAGGTCGACCCGAACCAGCGCGGATTGTCGTTCTACTACTCTCCCCCTCCACCTTAATCCCCCTTAGGCAAGGGATTTTCCATGGAGCCGGCTCGGAAAAGCTCTGCGCCGGAAGAAAATTCATAACGAAGTCGGACACCCTCCGAATATGCTGCTGACCATGGGTAACCTCCGTCTCAATTTCCTGGGGGCCGGCTTGCTACTGCCGACCCTCGCCCTGCCGGCCTTCGCTCAGGACATTTTTAGTGAAGCGGATTACGAGCGGAACGCGCGCCAAGTGATCGCCAGGGACGGCTTTCCGGTATTGAACTTCCCTGAAATGAGGGATGCGGCCAAGGCGGACCGGGAGCTTCGGGAAGATGAGCCGGTCATTGGCGTCTTCCTCGGCAACGAAGCCAAAGCCTATCCGATTTCGGTCATGGGAAGCCATGAGCTGGCAAATGACTTATGCGGAAAGATCCCCATTGCCGTTAGTTGGTGACCGCTTTGCCAAACGGCCATCGTGTATGGCCGCACTTTGGAAGACCAGGTTTTGGAATTCGGTCATGAAGGTGTGTTGTATCGCAATTCATTCATGATGTACGACAAGCAAACCGAATCCCTCTGGCTTCACGTCACCGGCGAGGCTCTAAAGGGCAAGCTGAAAGGCAAACAACTTGAGTTCCTCCCCAGCGAAGTCACGACCTGGCAGGCTTGGCGCCAAAAACATCCAGAGACTAAAGTTCTCCTTGGCCGCAAGGCCCGGGGCCCGATGGGCACTTTTGGATTGAAGCAACAGAGCCGACATTTCGGGCTCAGCCTGGGCCAAGGCCGGGACGTTCGCCTTTATCAATACGCTTTGTTAGCCAAGGTCCCGGTGTTCAACCACCATTATCAAGGTAAAGCTGTGGTTCTGGTCTATCACCAAGAGAGTAGCCAATCGGTGGCCTACGCCGCTGAAGCCGAGGGGCAGCCTTTGTCTTTCCACGCGGTTCAGGGCAGCGAGGGGGAATTGCTCATGCTCGATGGTCAAACCCGAAGCCTTTGGGACGGTCTCCAAGGGATTTGTTTGGCCGGTCCGATGAAAGGCCAAAGACTGAATCGCCTGCCGGCCACTCCCTGGTTGACCATGCGATGGCGGAACTTCTTCCCTGAGGGGGAAGTCATCGGTCTGCCGAAGGAAGAAGAGCCGGCCCCAAAGGCCAAGTCCGAAGGCACCGCTTCCGGAAACTAAAACATCCGCGGCGACAAGTCGACTCCTTGGAGGCGGGCTTACACTCGCCTCTATGGAGTCGGTGCCGAGCCAATCGCCCTTAATTCCCAGATCCCTAATATCCTGCTTCGGGACGGCTGCACTTTGGGGCTGTTTGGCCTTGCCGGCAATCGCCCAAGGAGGCGATTCCGATATCGCGGATCGACCGAATATCTTGATTTTCTTGGTGGATGACATGGGTTGGCAGGAAAGCTCCGTGCCGTTTCACGGTCAACTCGATGAAAACGGGAATTGGAAAGAAATCCCAACCGAATTAAACCGCCGCTTTCGAACCCCGAATATCGAGCGCTTGGCAAGAGAGGGGATGAAATTTACTCAAGCCTATGCCTCGGCGGTTTGCTCCCCCTCGCGAGTAAGTTTGTTGACCGGCCAACAGGCCGCCCGCCACATGGTGACCAATTGGACCCTTCGAAAGGACCGACAACCTGATCATGAAATGCCGGAGGTCCGGGCGGCGGACTGGAATCTCAACGGCTTGGTAGCGGAAGCGGGCATTCCGCGAAGCGTGTTCGCTCCAACCCTAGCCCAGCGACTTTCCAAAGCTGGATACCACACGATTCATGCGGGAAAAGCCCATTTCGGGGCCAAGGACACGAGTGGATCCGATCCTCGCAACCTTGGATTCCAGGTCAACATCGCCGGCCATTATGCGGGAGGTCCCGGCAGCTATCATGGCGACAAAAATTTTTCCGCCGTTTGGCGCAACGGGGACAAAATTTGGGACGTTCCGGGTTTGGAAAAATATCACGGCCAAAAAATCAATTTGACCGAAGCGCTTACTCGCGAAGCCATCGCTGCCCTGAACGCAAATCGAAACAGCGGCAAACCATTCTTTTTGTACATGTCTCACTACGCCGTTCACGCACCTTGGGAGGCGGACCGCCGATTCGTGGAAGCCTATCGCAACCAGGGCTTAAGTGAACTGGAAGCGGTTCATGCTTCCATGATTGAAAGCATGGATCGTTCATTGGGAGATTTATTGAAGTGGCTGGATGACAATGAAGAAACCGACCGCACGCTTGTGGTTTTTTTATCCGACAACGGTTCTCCAAAACAAATGAGTCGCAACCTACCTCTTCGCGGCCACAAGATCAGCCCATATGAAGGCGGCACTCGAGTGCCTTGGCTGGTCCGCTGGCCAGGCCGTGTACCGCCGGCGACCGTGCAACGAACTCCGGTCATCATTCAGGATTTGTTTCCAACTTGCCTGCAAGCCGCCGGCTTGGAAATGGAAAACGATCGGATAGACGGTCAGGATTTACTTCCCCTCTTTGTCGGTGAATCGGGAAACTTCGACCGAGTCTTGCTGTGGCACTTTCCCAATACTTACGATCAACCACCCTTCTCCAGCATTCGATCCGGTTCTTGGAAATTGATCGCCTGGCACATCGGCCGCCGGATGGAGTTATTCCACTTGGGAGATGATTTGTCTGAATCCAAGGATTTGGCCAAAGTCCGTCCAGACAAAGTCAAAGCTTTGGCCTCCGAACTGGGCACTCGCTTGCGAAAGCTTGGAGCCCGGATGTGTCTCGACAAGAAAACCGGGGAAAGCCTGCCGTGGCCGGACCATTGGCCGGCGGCCAATCCACCCACCGCCCTAGCCGATGAGTGGCAATTTCTGGGTGAGGCGATCAACGAACCCGGTTGGGACATTTGGGGAGGGAGTCCAGTGCAAAGCCCCGACGGCCGGGTTCATCTATTCGTCGCCCGCTGGCCGGGCAAGTTCCCCTTCGATCCAGCCTGGCGGACTCATTCACAAATCGCCCGATACTCCGCCGACTCTCCGGAAGGCCCCTTTCAATTCGAACAAATCGTGCTGCAGGGGGACGGCAAGGGTTGGGATGCGCAAGGCTTTCACAATCCAAACGTGCAACGGATCGGCGGTCGCTACGCGTTGAGCTGCATCGCCAACGACGGCCAAGGCCGGCATGGGCCGAACCAAAGAATCGGGATCTGGCTGGCCGATCGGATCGAAGGCCCGTGGTCCCCGGCTCACGGAAACGATCTCAAGCCGATGCTGGAGCCGCCGCAGGATCCGGACATTTGGTGCCATCAATCCGGCTGTGGAGTCAACAACCCGGCCTTGCTTTCGATGCCTTCGGGCAAGTTCCACCTTTACTTCAAGGCCAAGGCCGGGCCCTCTGGGCCGACCCGAATGGGCTTGGCTATTGCCGATCGCCTCGAGGGGCCGTATCGGATCGAGAAAGACCCGGTGACCGCCAACGACCGGGTCATCGAAGATGGCTACGCCTTCTGGTGGCGGGAGCAAGTTTGTTTACTGACTACCGACAACCACGGAATCTTGGAGCAGGGCGGCGGCCTGCTTTGGAATTCCCGCGATGGCCGCCAATTCGATCACCCTTTGCCGGGCTTCCATCATTTAGGAAACCACTACTTTCCCGAAGGAATCCCTGAGGGCTCCCAGCCCCACTACACCCGGCAAGTTAAATGCGAGCGCCCGCAAATTTTGATGATCGAGGAGGAGCCCGCCTATCTCTATGCACCCTGCGGCGTTGCCCTGGATGGTTCTGACGGCACCAACCTCTATTTGTTTCGGCGCCGCACAAACAAAAAATAGCGACAGAAAAACAAGCCCATGGCCTTTACAAAGACGCAATTTCTCAAGGATTTTCTAGGGCGTAGAAGGCAGGGACTTGAGTTCAAATAGAAGGATTTTGGATTTAAAGGAATTTCTTTTGTGCAACTTTTAAGACGTATTCTCTACGACTTTTGAAAAAAGTTTGGAATTCAAAAATTTGTTGTCGCGAGACAAAGAGATGGCGATAAACCTAGTTTTTATTAGGAGTTCGGAATTAAAATCGGCTTGATCTCTCATGAACCCCTCCTCAATTAATAGAAAGTTGGAAAAAGAAATTTGCAGTCATCCTAGAGGCTCGACAACTTCTTGCTGCAGCAATTGAGGGATTCCCCACTCGAGCTTGCTCGAGCAACAAGCCCGCCCTCAATTAATTGCAAACTCCTAATCTCTTTTCCCCAGTAAAGGAAGAACCATGTCTCGCAGTCTGCTTGCAGCAGCCGCCGTTTTGACTCTTTCGGCTTCCCTGACGGCCCAATCTCAGATGCCCGTCAGCAAAGCCGTCACCCCCAAGCACGCTGGCGTCTTTTCGATGGCTACAGGGGAGCTTGAACCGGCTTCCGCTTCTGAGCGCGCCGGCTTGGCGGTGATCTTCAACGCCTCCGAGCTCACCAACTACTACAGCGTTCCCGGTCTCGACCAGGAATGGCTGGACGAAGGCACCCTGCTGGACCGCAACACCGGCAACGTCGAACAGATGAACTGCTTTGAGTTCGTCTACTGCTCCAGCGAAGCCGACGCCACCCAGAACAGCGGCACCGTCACCTTCGCCTACTACGACGAAACCGTCGTCTGCTCCGGCCCCACCAATGGCGGAAACTTCGCCTTGGGTGGCTATCTCTGCGCCTACGACATCGTCGGCCTGCCCTTGGGTGCCGCCAACGGCGCCATCCAGTGCTGGATCGTCACCGTCGACCTGCAAGGCGGCTTCGAGTGCCCGCCGAACTTGACCTTTGATTGGACCACTGACGCCGGCAACAGCAAGCTGTTCGGCTGGTCCTTCATTCCCCGCAACGACAACACCGGTCCCTGGCTCAGCAAGGGTGGAACCCAGGCCGCCGGCATTGACAACAGCTTCGTCTGGTTCGACCAGTTCGGCGCTTTGGTTGGTTGCTTCTGGTTCGGCGGCACCCCCTTCGCCAGCTTCGCCATGAAGATGTGGGGCAACGTGGCCGATGTCCGCGCCTACTACACCGTGGCTAACAGCCCGGCCGACTTCTTGGTCACCATTTCCGCCAACGCCGGCGGCAGCTTGACCATTGACGGCACTGGAATGAGCGACGTCTACGCCGTGGTTTCCTTGGCCGCCGCTGACTTGCCCGCCATCCCCGGCGCCGGCGCTCTGTTGATCGACATCAACGCCCTGGCCACCACCCCGATTCCGGTTCCCTCTACCGGTATCACCTTGAACACCAGTGTTGGCACTGGCGCCACCACTTACTGGCAGTGCATGCAGACCAATGGTGGAGCTCCCTCCGCCGGTAACCTGCCCATCGCCATGAGCCAAGGCGCCCGCATCGTCCTTCGCTAAGAAGACCTGCGATTCCCGCCTTTCCGCCTCCGTCGCATTCGCGGCGGAGGCTTTTTTCAATAAAATGTTGGTTTTAGGAGAATCTGCAAAATTGCATTTCAAAATTCCTTAAAAGTAATTGCTATTCCCCAAGCGCGACCACGAACCCTAGGAAGTTGGAAAAAAGTTTTCATTTTCCTCAAAAGCAACTTCCTGTTTATTTTTCAATGCTTTACGCTTGATTTTCCCTCTCTCCTAGGGGTTGTTCCGGCTTGATTGAACTCCAGAATCTAGGAAGCCTGAAAATTCGCCTTGCCGGGATTCTGATTTCAGGAAAACTTTCTTTTGTCGGGCTTTCAGGTCTTCCCCCACGGCACAAAGCTTGGATCGAGCATTTACCTGCATCGCCCGAAATTCCCAATCCTGCCCCCCTTGCTCTTCGCAAGCGGGCACATTCAGACCCAATTAGAGGAGACCCATGTCTCGTTCCCTGTTGGCAGCAGCCACATTTTTGACTTTGACCGCCGGTTTGTCCGCTCAGGCGCAGCAGCCGGTTCACAAGGCGGTCACCCCCAAGCACGCCGGCGTCTACAAGATGGCAACCGGTGAATTGCAGCCGGCCAACGCCAATGAGCGCGTCGGCGCCACCGTGGTCATCTTCAATGCTTCCGAGTTGACCAACTACTACAGCGTTCCCGGTCTCGACCAGGAATGGCTGGATGAAGGTTCCCTGCTGGACCGCAATGCCGGCAATTGGGAGCAAATGAACGGCATGGAATTCGTGTACTGCTCCACTGAGGCCGATGCCACTCAAAATAGCGGTACCGTAACCTTCGCCTTCTACGACGACACCATCGTCTGCACCGGCCCCTCCAATGGCGGAAACTTCGCTTTGGGCGGCTACCTCTGCGCCTACGACATCGTCGGCCTGCCTCTCGGTGACGCCAACGGCGCCATTCAGTGCTGGATCGTCACCGTCGACTTGCAGTGCGGCTTTGAATGCCCGCCGAACTTGAGCTTTGATTGGACTACGGACAACGCCAACACCAAGCTGTTCGGCTGGTCATTCATTCCGCGGAACGACAACACCGGCCCGTGGTTGAGTAAGGGCGGAACCCAAGCCTCCGGCATCGACAACAGCTTCGTCTGGTTCGACCAGTTCGGCGCTTTGGTCGGCTGCTTCTGGTTTGGTGGCACCCCGTTCGCCAACTTCGCCATGAAGATGACCGGCAACGAGGACAACGCTCGGGCTTACAACCCCAGTGCCCCCGGCGCCGGCGATGACCTCTGCCTGAACATCGACATGTCCGGCTGGCCGCCAATCATTTCCTTCGTGCTGAAGAACGTGAACGCGACCGAGGATTACTACTTGGTCGTTTCCCTCGGCACTGCCGAACTTTCCTTGCCCACCGGCACTCTGTTGGTCGACCACACCAACATGCCGGTACCCCCCGTGGCCATGCCTGGCGGTGCTGTTTCCGTCAACGCTGGTGGCGGCATGGGCTTGACCGTCTACTTCCAAGCCGTCTGCGTCCCGGCCGGCTCTGGACCGCCCAGCCCGAGCAACCTGCCCCAGCGCTGGAGCAACGGTTGGTGCGTAAGCCTCCTATAATTAGGGGAAAAGATTGGAAAAAGAAGGAGTCCCTCGGGGCTCCTTCTCTTTTTTTGTCCTGTTCCCGGCATTCAAAGGTTAGTTTAGACCTAGGAAGCCTCAAAAAATTTTCCTTGCCTGAAACAAACCCAAGCTGCTTTTCCTATCTACCACGTTTTAAGGCCGCTTATCTAGGATTTTGGAAATTAAACTCCGGACTCAAAACCATTCAAGAAAATAGAATCGTGCAAAAAAAATCTTGTTGATGAGCAAATCCGGGCCAGTTTGGATTCTGAGCTTTCTCGGAACATCCCCCTCGGCACCCACCGAGTTCGTCGTCCAATTTCGGGATTGCTTCTCCTCACTACCCCTGCTCTTCCGGATCTAGGAAGAGCTTGTTCCCCAACAGGAGAGACCTGATGTCTCGTCTTCTGCTAACAGCAGTTGCTGGTTCCATTTTGGCCGCAGGTTTGTCGGCCCAAACTCAACTCCCGGTGCACAAGGCGGTCACGCCGAAGCACGCCGGTGTCTACAAGATGGCTACCGGTGAGTTGCAGCCGGCCAACGCAAATGAGCGTTTTGGCAATACCGTTGTCATCTTTAATGCTTCCGAGCTGACTAACTACTACAGCGTTCCCGGCCTGGACCAGGAATGGCTGGATGAAGGCACCCTGCTGGACCGCAACACCGGCAACTGGGAGCAAATGAACGGCATGGAGTTCGTTTACTGCTCGACCGAAGCCGACGCCACCCAGAACAGCGGTACCGTCACCTTTGCCTTCTACGACGACACCATCGTCTGCACCGGCCCCTCCAATGGCGGGAACTTCGCCTTGGGCGGCTACCTCTGCGCCTACGACATCGTCGGCCTGCCGCTCGGTGACGCCAACGGCGCCATCCAGTGCTGGATCGTCACTGTCGATCTGCAAGGCGGCTTCGAGTGCCCGCCGAACTTGACCTTTGATTGGACCACCGACGCCGCCAACAGCAAGCTGTTCGGCTGGTCATTCATTCCTCGGAACGACAACACCGGTCCGTGGTTGAGCAAGGGCGGCACCCAAGCCGCAGGAATCGACAACAGCTTCGTCTGGTTCGACCAGTTCGGCGCCTTGGTCGGTTGCTTCTGGTTCGGTGGTACCCCGTTCGCCAACTTCGCCATGAAGATGCTGGGCAACGACGCTGATGCAAGAGCTGTTCATCCCAGCACCGGCCCGAACAACTTGGTCATGAACCTCGATTTCAGCAACCCGCCTATCATCGGGGTCACCCTCAAGAATGCTGGAAGTGACGACTACTACCTTGGCATTTCCTTGGGTAATCAAGAATTGCCGACTCCGGGCGGAGTCCTGTTAATCGACCACACCAACCTGCCTGTCCCGCCCATTAGCATGCCCGGCGGTGCCCTCACCATCGATGCATCGGCTGGCATTGGCCTAACGATCTACATTCAGGTTCTCTGCGTCACCGCAGGTTCGGGTCCGCCCAGCGGATCCAACCTTCCGACTGATATGAGCGGAATGTTCTGCATCCAGCTCTAACGGAACCTGATCTCACAGGTCATCTGGGCTCCCTATTCACTTAGGGAGCCCTTCGTTTGTCATATATTCACCAGAATATTGCATCAAACAGGAAAGCAAACCACATCTAGATCAGCCCTTTCAAATTACCCTTTCCTTTCAACTTAGAATGGGTACATTCTCCTAAAGAGAACTTATGTCACGTCTTTGGTTAATCGCTGTTCGGCTGCAAGAATCCGCTCACCCGATATGAGAAACTTTCCGGTTTGCCAATCTGACTCTAGGAAAACGGAAAGTTTTTTGATTATTAAATGACTCCATTGCAAGGTTCACAACTTCAACTTAAATAGGCCCTTGCATAGGAAGTTGAAGTTCTGACTTTGCTAGGATTTTTCATCCTCAAATTTAGAAATGTGTAAAAAATTCCTTGTTGAATTCCTTTTTCATGCCAGTTTGGGCTCTAAGATTTCTCGGATAATCTCCCTTAGCATCCAACTGAGTTCATCGTCCAATCTCGGGATTGCTTCTCCTCACTACCCCCGCTCTTCCGGATCATCTTGACCACAGGTTTGTCGGCTCAAACTCAACTCCCGGTGCACAAGGCGGTCACGCCGAAGCACGCAGGTGTTTACCGGATGGCCTCTGGTGAACTCGAGCCTTCGACTCCCGGTGATCGAGCCGGCCCGGCAGTCATTTTTAATGCTTCCGAGCTGACCAACTACTACAGCGTTCCCGGCATCGATCAGGAATGGCTGGATGAAGGACCCTGCTTGACCGCAACAATGGCAACTGGGAGCAATTCAACGGCATGGAGTTCGTTTACTGTTCTACCGAAGCCGACGAAGCCAACAGCAAACTGTTCGGTTGGTCTTTCATTCCACGGAACGACAACACCGGTCCGTGGTTGAGCAAGGGCGGTACCCAGGCCGCCGGTATCGACAACAGTTTCGTCTGGTTCGACCAGTTCGGCGCTTTAGTCGGTTGCTTCTGGTTCGGTGGTACCCCATACGCCAACTTTGCCATGAAGTTGTTCGGTGGTGCGGGCAATTGCCGCATTTATTGGGATTGCGCCGGTCTCAACGACCTGTACTTGATGCCGAGTGCGGGATTCCCGAACTTTACCTGGCATCTCCTGAATCCGAATGCACCTGGCGTTGGTTCGGATGAGTACTGGCTCCTGATTTCACTCTCAACGAACGAACTCGTTCTACCGAGCGGAACTCTCCTGGTGAACCACTTGCCCCTAGCTGTTCCTCCGATTCCGTTTGGCCCTGGCAACAGTTCACTGACTTTGGATGTAACCGCAGCATCCGGATTGACCATCTGCACTCAAGCGGTTTGCGTTCCCGCGGGCTCCGGTCCGCCTGGCGCTGGGAATATCCCTGTCCGCTGGAGCAACGGCGAATGCGATGACATTCCTTAAATTGTTGTAGTTGACAGAAGTGGAATGAGAGAAGGAGCCTTCGGGCTCCTTCTCTTCGTTTTCTCTTGAGATGCGATCGCTAATCCTAGGAGTTTTGAAAAAAGCAAAAGAAATTGGCTTTCTATCTAAGTCCTTTATAACCGTGAATAACCAAGCAAGAGGGTAGCTGGAGAGGGCACCCAAAGTCATCTATAAGAAGGCTGGCGCAAAACTCTCCTTGGAACTCGGTGAATTCCTTGTCACTTTCGATTCTGGCCGTCCCCGAGAGAATCCCCACTGGCAAAGTGCCGGTCCAATCGTCCTTCTCCTGGATTGGCCTCCCAACCCCTTCGCTCTTTTGAACCACGGAGCATGTTCCCCAACAGGAGAGAACCCATGTCTCGTCTTCTGCTAACCGCAGTGGCTGGTTCCATTTTGGTTACCAGTTTGTCAGCCCAAACCCAGCTCCCTGTCCACAAGGCAATCACGCCGAAACACGCCGGCATTTACCGGATGGCCACAGGAGAGCTCGAGCCTTCGACTCCGGGCCAGCGATTCGGTCCTGACGTCATTTTTAATGCCTCTGAATTGACCAACTACTACAGCGTTCCCGGCATCGATCAGGAATGGCTGGATGAAGGTTCCCTACTCAACCGGAATGCCGGCAACTGGGAACAAATCAACGGGATGGAGTTCGTTTACTGCTCCACCGAAGCCGATGCCACACAAAACAGTGGCACCGTCACCTTCGCTTTCTACGACGAAACCATCGTCTGCACCGGCCCCACCAACGGCGGAAACTTTGTCTTAGGCGGCTACCTTTGCGCCTACGACATCGTCGGCCTGCCCTTGGGGGACGCCAACGGTGCCATCCAATGCTGGATCGTTACCGTCGACCTGATGTGCGGATTTGAGTGCCCGCCGTACTTGGCTTCACAAACCTGCAGTACCGGCGAATGGATCACTGACCAAGCTAACACCAAGCTGTTCGGATGGTCCTTCATTCCCCGTAACGACAACACCGGTCCGTGGCTGAGCAAGGGCGGTACCCAAGCGGCCGGCATCGACAATAGCTTCGTCTGGTTCGACCAGTTTGGCGCTTTAGTCGGTTGCTTCTGGTTCGGAGGAACGCCCTGGGCAAACTTCGCCATGAAGTTGTTCTCTGGACCCAAAGACTGCCGGATCTACTGGGACTGCGCCGGTCTCAACCAGATGTGCTTAATTCCCACTCCGGGATTCCCGCTCTTCACCTGGACCGTTCAAACTCCGGGAAGCAACACGGACTGCTGGCTGCTCATTTCTCTTTCTCCCGGTGAATTGCCCTTGCCGGGTGGAACTCTCCTAATCAATCATCTCGCCCTGGCCGTTCCGCCGGTCCTCATGCCCAACGGCACTGTCACGCTTGACGTTTCTGCTGGCTCCGGATTCACGATTTACACCCAAGCCGTGGAAACGCCTGCCGGCTCAGGACCGCCTAGTGCCAGCAACATTCCTTCCGGCTGCACCAATGGAGAAATGGACGTGATTCAATAGTCAGGAAGCCTCTGACTGAAGTCGGAGTGACCGAGAAGGAGCCCTTCGAGGCTCCTTCTCCTATTTCCTAATCGAAGGTATCTTGAAAAAAATTCCTGCTAGGAAATGGAGCATTGGCTGCGGCAACTTTCATTTCTATAAGAAGAAAGGCAATATCAAAGAGATTCGATTGCTCGTTTCAAAACTAGAAGTTCGCATTTCTTGACTTGATGGACAACTCCCGATCTAAGAAATTTCACTTTGAAGCTATCTAGGAATCCCCCCCTTCGGTACAAGCCGGATCGCAAACGTCCAGTCCCAGATCGCTCTCCCCCCCCGCTCTTCCATCCACGAAGAGCCAACCCCAGCATGGAGAGATTGGATGTTGCGTTTCTTGATCATCGCCTTGACAGGCTCATCTTTTGCAACAGGATTAGTTGCCCAAACCCAACTTCCCGTACAAAAGGCAGTCACCCCAAAACACGCCGGAATTTATCGGATGGCTAGCGGGGAGTTGGAACCTGCCGGCATGAGCGAGCGGTCGGGCCCGACCGTGGTCATTTTCAATGCCAGTGAATTGGGCAATTACTATGCTTCCCCCGGTACCTTTGGTGCCAACGAGGAATGGGTCGATGAAGGCTCTCTCCTGGATCGCAACAACGGCAATTGGGAGCAAATGAACAAATTCGATTTCACCTATTGCTCGGAGGAACCGGATCCTACTCAAAACAGTGGCACCATTACCATTGCCTTTTACGAGGACACCGTCGTTTGTTCCGGCCCGAGCAATGGAGGAAGCGCAGCCTGCGGGGGTTATCTATGTGCCTATGACATAACTGATCTTCCTCTTGGAACTCCCTTAGGGATCAAGCAGTGTTGGTTTGTGGAGGTCGATTTGCGCTGCGGATTTGAGTGTCCGCCAGATCTAAGCTTCGACTGGGGAACGGACTATGCCAACTTAAAGCTGTTCGGATGGTCCTTCGTTCCAAGGAACAACAACACCGGCCCTCATTTAAGCAAGGGAGGGACTCAATCCGCAGGCATCGACAACAGTCTTGTTTGGATCGACTCCAATTGTACGGTCACGGGATGTCATGACTTTGGAGGAACTCCCTATGCCCAATTCGCCATGAAAATGTATGGCAATGACCCAAACATACGTCACTACAATGCCAAAAATCCGGGAAGTTGTGATGATTATTGTCTGACCATGGAAGATGCACCAGCGGGGCAACATAAATTCGAAATTTTTGACAGTGCCAGCAACTCTACGGATGGATGGTTAATGGTTTCACTTGGTTCTGCGGAGCAACCAGTGAGCTGCGGTCATCTTCTTATTGCCCTCCCAATTCTCCCTCCTACTCCGATTTACTTACCTGCTGGCGGAATGACGACATTCGTTCCCCCAGGAACCTTCTATCTTCAAGGAGCATCCACGCCAACCGGCGGCCCTCCCCACTCCGGAAACCTTCCCGACCACTGGACCAATGGGATAGTGAAGTATTAAATCTATCCCCGATGGACGGTCCAAAATCCGAGCCCCTTCACTCCGGCGGAGGGGCTTGATCTACAAAGTACCCAACATCACCACGGCCACCAGGATGACGACCAAGCTCATGCCGCTGCCGACCAACAAGAAATCCTTGGTGCGATAGCCGCCGGGCACGACCACCATCAGATTGCACTGGTGAGCAAAGGGAACCAGGAAAGCGCAAGAGCAGCCGTAGGCCACCGCCAGTAAAGCGTTTTCAGGAGGCAGGCCGATGGTTTCGGCCGCCTTCCAGGCCACCGGTGAAAGAATGACCGCCGCTGCGGCATTGGAAGAAGTGATGCTCACCAAAGCCGCCAAGCCGAATAAGGCCGACAAGACTCCCGATGCCCCGAGATCAGCGGCGGCACCTACCAAACCGGAAGCCGCCAAATCGGCGACTCCGTGTTGCTCCAGAGCCATGCCCAAGGGCAAGGTGCCGACGATCAAAGCCAGGACCTTCCATTCCAAGAAGCGGCCGACTTGGTTCAGGCTGACGCATCCGGTTCCCGCCATCAACAAGGCCCCGGCCAAAGCACTCATGGCCAACGGCGCCAAGCCCAAAAGGGGCGGCAGCATGGCCACCAACAGCCAAAGCACGGCCAACGGCGCCTTACTCACGTCGCGCACGTCACCGGGCTCAGCCAAGACGATGAAATCGTTTCCCCCGATCAAAGTCCGCACGTGACTTAATTCTCCGGCCACCAATAAGGCGTCTCCGACCTCCAATTCCATGTCGGCCACCCCTTGGCGCCGGGCGCGGCCATCGCGCCAAATGGAAAGCACGCTAAGTCCATGAGCCCCGCGAAAATCCAATTCCTTCAGGGTTTTCCCGCAAACGCTGGACCGGGGAGAAACGCTGATTTCAGCCAAAGCGACACCATGGTCCAACACCCGGTCCACGTGATGCTTGCCGGCCAAACCGATGCGAGTTTCCTCCTCTTCGGCCAAAGTCCAAATGGCCTCATCCTCGCCCTCCAAATAAAGGTCGTCGCCCCTTTCCATGCGGTAATTCGGCCGCGGTGCCAGCCAGCGGGTACCCATCCCCGAAGGATGGCCGACCAAAACCACCGTCACTCCATAGCGCCGACCCAATTCTGCTTCGGACAAAGATTTACCAAGCAGCTTGGACGCCTTTCCAATTCGAATTCGAATCAAGTTGTTGGCCATTTGATAGTCCTTTACCAACTGTTCGGAAAAGTGAAGCGGATCCCGCTGGCCGTCACTGCCGTTGGGCAAACCGTGGCGTCCCAAAACCACCATGTACAAAATGCCGAACAATACGATCGGAAGACCGACCAGGGCGAAGTCGAACATGCCGAATCCCTCGCCCTGGCGTTGAGCCAGATAATCGGAGACCAGCAGGTTCGGGGCCGTTCCGATCAAGGTGAGGTTGCCTCCCAAAATGGCGGCGAAGCCCATCGGCATCAGCAACCGGGAGGAGGGCACCCTGGCCCGGCGACTCAGGGCCAGTACCGCCGGCAGCAAAACCGCCACCGTGGCCGCGTTGCTCATGAAGGCGGACAAAACCGCGATGGCCAGACTGATCACGATCAGGAGGCGGGTCTCGCTGGTACCTCCCAAACGCCGGACCGCTCGGGCAATGAGGTCGGCTACGCCACTCTCCTGCAAACCGGCCCCAAGAACGAAAACCGATGCGATGGCCAATACCGCGTGATTTCCGAAGCCCTGAAGGGCTTCCGCCGGGTCGGTCAGGGTTCCAGTCAGGAATAAGGCCACCGGAATCCCGAGGGCGGTGAGCTCCAGGGGAAGCCAGCGGGTCAAAAACAAGACCGCCGCCACCACCAGGATGGCGAGGGCAACCCAACCGTGAACGTCCACCGCCCCAGGCTAGCTGCCGCCTCTGAAAAATCTGCTATTTGCAAATTTTTTTGGCGGATGACCGGCGGTCTCCCCGTTCCCCCTTACAACTCCGGCTTCGGAATCATGGTGCTCGGCATCGCACATCTTGATTTCGGAGTTTTTCTTGCCAGGCCCTCTCTCCCGCCCTTTGGGAGTTGAGGGTCTTTTTTTGTGATGTTTAACCGGAATTTCATTTTCCGCCCTCCCCCAACCTCCAAGCCTATTTAGGCCGACGGTCCGCCTGGCCGATGCTGCTGGTGAAGGTTGATTGACCGTTGCCTTCCACGCGGCCAGCAATCCAATGTCCGATTTTTCCTGGACGAATCCGCTGGAGGTTTTGGCCAAAGTCCGATCCGGCCAAGTTTCTCCACGAGAAGGGGCCCGGTTTTGCCGGGACCTTCCTGCGTTGCATCTGCTTTTCCACCCGGAAGACGTGCTGCAACTCCTTGAGGAGGAAGATCGAAAGCTACAAGGAGGTCAACTCCGGTCCACCCAGGAGGAAGATCCAGAGGCCGGGCCTGTCTCCGGCTTGCGGCTCTGGGGTTATCGCAACCCGAGGGGGGAATTCTTCCCGGGGGTTTTCACCCTGGAAGAGCCCCTGCGCCGCCAAGCTAACCAGCTCGGACTGAGGAAAGGGGCGCCGCTATTCCATGCTGCCGAGCGGCCATGGCAGGCCGGCTTGCGCCACTTCCTTCGCCAAGAAGTCGCCGGCATGGTTCTGAACCCGGGAAGCCCGGCGGCTCAAATCCTCGAAATCGCCGACCTCCAGGCCATTTTCGCCCTCCTGGCCCTCGACGACTTGGCCGCCGCCAAAGGATGGTGGGCGATCGGCCAGGACGGCAGCTTCGCTCTGAAAACCGGCCCCCTGAACCGAGTCGAAGCCCTGATTTTCGAAGATCGGCAGGCATCGCGGGAAGCCTTGCCCATGCTGCGGGAGTTCCTTGGACTAGAAGAAGTCCTGGAAGTTCAACCGGCGGCCTTTTTGCGGTTCTTGCGCCGAGCCGGGGTGGACGCCCTGAAGGTGAATCCTACTCTTGGGGATGAAAGGGTTTACGAAGGGCTTTCGCTATCGGAACTGGGCCGCCTGTGCGACCACCATGAAGCGCAACGAAACCCGGATCACCCCTTGGTGCAAATGGCGGAGGCGCCTCACCCGCCGCCGAAGCCGTTGCCCCGGTTTTCCGACCGGGAAGCTCGCAGCCACCTCCACGATCTGAAGAATCAGAACCTGGAAGCGGCCGTGTTCCTGCGCCGATGGGCGGAGGAGGTCCCGGTCTACGTCGGCCGCCGACCTCGGGGCGTGGACGGCCTAAGCTGGCCGGCGAAAAACAATAGCCCCAGCGGCGGCGATCGGGCAGTTTGGTTCACTTCCTTGGTCCGGGCGCGGGCATGCCAGAGCTCCGACAAGAAGACCAGCGGAACCTGGGTTCGGCTTCTTGGCCGAGACGCCGCTCGCTGGGCCTGGTCTTCCCCGGAGCCAAGTCGTTTCATTCAAATCGATCCGGGAGAAAGCCATGGGGTGGATTTGGCCTTCCCGGATTTGGCCAAAATCCTTTTTCCGCTACAGCGGTTGCCGAACACCTTGGACCGGGCTGCCACCCTGCCCGCCCAGACCTTGGGCTGGCCACCGGAAGCGGACCCCTTCGATCCGGCTTGTTTGAAGACCTTGCTGGCTTTGCAGGACGCCATTTTGGCTCCGGCTCCAGCCTGGGAAGGTTGCCGGGTCCATCGCAACGGTCTGAAATGGCTGCCCGCCTTTACCAGCCAGGGTCACTGGCAGGAGTACCGGGGCATCGGCGGCTTGGCGGTGCCGGCGCAAAATGGCTTCGCCTTCCCCTATTGGCTGGAGCAAGGCCTGCGCCTGGGCGGCGTCCTGTTAAATCCCGGTAGCCCTCATCCTCTGGCCTTGGAGGGTAGAACCTTGGTGTTGTTGGATCTCTGGCAGCGGCAAGGCCGACAGCCGACCGCGGCGGAATGGATCGAAGTCTTGGGCCAGCACTTGCAGGCCGGGTTATGTGATGCGGAAAAGGCGGGAGAATTGGCTGCGGAAATCCCCCATTGGGTCGCTTTGCGAAGAACCCACTTTCCCGGCGAAGATTGGGCCCGTATCCGGCCCGGCGGCCGTCTTGTACTTTTCACCACCGAAGGCAAGGCCACCGCGTGGCTCCGGCGTCAACGCAAGGAAGGGCACGCCTTTCCGGAACATAGTCCAGTGCGCATTTGGTCCCGCTGGGCCAGCAGCGCCTTCGATTTGCCGGCGGCCAAGTTGGGGGCTCACCTCAATCCGCCTGGAGGATTGGTATTAAATGTCCGCGCCATGGAAGCCGCCCGCCGCATGTTGAACTTGCGATTGACTCCTCGCATTCCGGCTTTCACCGGAACTCAAGACGGCTGATCGGATTCGACTTGCCAGTGCAGCATCGTTCCGCCACGAGGGGGCAAAGGAACGAGAAGTCGTCCATTGGAAAACGGGTGCGTCTTCCCTGACCAAAGGTCGGTCGCGAAGCCTTTGGCCGGTGATTCAAACACTTCCACCGGACAGTACCTAGCTTCTTCGGCAAGCTGAACTGCCACCAGATAGCGGTGTTCGTCCCGACACCAAAGGGAAGTTTGCACGCCTTCGAGTTGAGCCCGACTGCCGCAAGACAGTTCCAAATGAGAACAGATCGCTTGCATCAAGGAAGAGCTCGCCGCCACACCGAACTGCCAGATCTCTCCTTTACCGACTTTCCGCCGAAAACCGCAGCACCAACGCTTCCCTTCATAATTCTTCCGCCAAGCATCTGGATTTTCGATGGCGCGAAGTTGCCCTCTCCCCTGCGTCGCCCAAACTCCATCGCCGGGAGGCCGGCTCCAAACCCAGATCGCCCCGGAACTCCAACCTCGCTGGTTTCCCAATTCCACGGCAAATTCTTTTCCTAAACCGGAAAGGACTGAATCCGGTTCCTTGAATCCGAAACCGTCCAAAGCTTGGAAACGGTCTCCACGAGCGGGAGCGTTGGTGAACAAAACCAAACGGCCCCCTTGATGGACGTAATCCCGGAGTTTCTTCCAGCCTGCTTCTCTCAACCAAGGGGCTCCGGCATAGATCACTGCGGAATATGGAGTCCAATTCGTTTCCAGGTCGACCAAATCATAATCCAGATCCGCACCGTACATGGAATCCAGAATTTGATTCTGGTCCAGGACTCGATCCGTAGCCAAGTGTTCCCAATCCATAAATGCAGCCAGCGATGAAGATTTCTTCCATCTCCAGACCTCATGGTCCAAGAAAAGACGGTGAAAGGATTTTAAAAACTTTGGCCTCTCGCCTCTTGCTTGGCCATTTTCAGCAAAAGCGGCTTGGCACCATTGTTCTCGGTCCACCAACATGTACCAATTCAAGCCTTGCATGCCGGCCAGCAAAGCACTGTGAACAAGCAAGGGCTCGTGCCGGGGTCCGATTTTTCCGGTTTGTTGAAGATTTTCCTGCCAGATTCCGCACGGCATCTCGGCCATAAAGGCCAAGGGAGAAATGGTTCGTTGCCAGCGCAAGGTATCCAGAAAACGACGGTGTTCGTTTCGATCTCCGGAAAATTCGTGGGAAGGATAACTGTCCAAGCCGCTGAAGTGAACTTCCGCTGCCATGGTTCGCCAAGGTTGCACATCTCCACCCGGGTAATAGTTGCAGACCAGCGGAAGATCCGGTCCGTACTTTTCAAAAACCTCTTTATGCCACTTCAGGATTCGCATCACGGCCCAGTGCTGAAAGCGCCAATAATCCCGGTGGCGGGCCCGGTGCCCTGGATTCATGGAGTCAGGAACTTCGGCGAAAGGAAAGGCCTGATCAAAACTCAAGAATTCCGTATTCCAGGCGCTATTCAAATTGGGAACCGTTTCATATTGATCCCGTAAAAATTTTTGGAAGAGACCATGTCCGGATCCGCTCAGCCCGCATTCCTGCTCGAACCAATGACTGAAAGGATCGATTTCGTTATCGATCTGCAACGCGGCAACCGGCCCGCCGCGGTCGGCGGCGAAGGGAAGAATTGCTTGAAGGACTTCCCGAATCCATACCTCCGCTTCCCGGCAATAATCTTTTGAAAATCGAGGAAATAAGGCAACCCGCTCCGGGACTCCGGCAAAAGGGCATTCGGCATAAATATAGGGCCCAGGCCGCAACCACACTTTGAGTTCTATTTCAGCAGCAAGTTCCAAAAAGGACCGGAGATTGCGGCGTGAATCGGTCGCTCCATCGAAATCGAAACGGCCGGGCCGGACCTCATGAAATTGCCAAGGGACGTAAGTTGCAACCCAACCCAAGTGCAGATCCTTGGCTTGTTGCAAGTGCCGTCGCCACGTAGTTGGATCCAAACGCCAATAGTGAATCTCTCCGCTCAGAAAGGGAAGCCGGCGATTTCCCACCAGCAAGGCTCCGTCCTTTAGCTGAACTTCCGCCATGCCTGGATCCTAACTTCCTCGCCGCAAGTTTTCCGCCGGGGTTTCCGGAAATCCTATTTCACTTTTTCGACTTTCGATCGTTCGGACCAGGGCGGAAGGCTCTCCGTTCTTTGAGCTTGGCGAACGGCCTCAGGCCATTGCCAATGGACCGGCCGAAGTTCCTGGCGGGCGAATAGGGGTAATTGATCGGTCCGATGTGGTGAACCCGGTTGACTGGCATTGCCATAAGTCAGCAAAGCCCTGGCACGAGGCGGATCGCTGAATTCCACGGCGGCGACGTAACTATCCCCCCAAGTAGCCGAGCGAGTCTTTCCTTTCGATTCGAAACCAACCACCCGAAACACGCCCAAGCTACCAGGGCCACCATTGGCTGGAAGGTCGACTTCATCCCGGCGCAGCCGATAAACCTCTCCCCAAGGAACGTCGATCGATCCATAAGCAGCTTTCACCCGACCGGCGGCGGCGGAAAGAAGAGAAGCGGCCGTTTCCGGATCAGCCAATCCCTGAGGGCTGGTAAATGGCTCTTCTTCGGTCCAGGGCTTCTGAAACAGAGACACTCTGTGCCGGCGCGCCTCTTCCACAAATCGTTCGAACAACACCGCCCCGCGACTGCCGGCATTGCAGCAACGATCCCATTGCTGGAGGACTTCCGCCCCCTCCTTCGCCAACGCATCTCCGGATTTGGCTGCTGCAATCAATGGATCCAAAATTCGCTCCGCAAGTTCCATGCGAGTGGAGTGTTTGTATCTCACGAATTCCTCGAAATCGATTTCCGGATCTTCGTGAAGCAACCTGGCAGAACTTTGAGCCCGAAAATGCATGAACCTCGGCGCCATGTAGTTCGGGTAGTCGGCGGCATGCAAAGCCAGCGGACGAGTGGTCGTCCAAGGAGGATCATTGGCATTTTGCAACCAACCCGAGCTAGGGTTCAAGAGCTGCGGTAATTCTTGAACCGAGTGATAATCGTGCCAGAGACTGCCAGGATGGGTACCGTCGACGTCTCGGTCCCAGGCAAAAGGACCCTGAGGGCGAATCGGGGTCAATCCTCCGAACAAATGCATAATGTTGCCGGCGGCATCGGCGTACATGACCGTCCACATGGGAAGCAGTTGCATATCTAAAGCCTGGCGAAACTCTGCGAAAGACTGAGCTTTGCCCATGGCCCACCACTGTCGAAACGGCGCCGGCCGGTCCAAACCGACCACCCTGAGAGCTAAAGCCGTATTCCCTTGTTCGGCAACCAGCGGCCCGTGAAGGCTGCTTTTTACTTGAAGGATTTTCTGGGCCATTTTGCCATCGTTTTGGCGCACCGAAATCCGATGGGTTCTCTCCTCCAAAGGCCGCCAAGTCTTACCGAATTTGTACTGAGATTCTTTCAATTCCAATCGATAGAGATCCGCCCCGTCGTGAGTGTTGTTGGTATGGGTCCAGCCCAGTTTCTGATTAAAAGCGATTCCCAGCACTGGAGATCCGACCAAGGTGACTCCATAGGCTTGATATTCCGGACAACGAAGATGAGCTTCATAAAACAGATAGACGTCTCCATAAGGCAGATGCGGATTGGCCAGGAGCATGGCGTTGCCCGAAGAGCTGCGCTTGGGCGCGACCGCCCAAGCATTGGAACCGCCACGGCTCAATTGCCTTTGACTTTTCTCCAGCAATTCCGGGCCGCTGACGAAGCGAAAATGAAGGATGTGCAGGCCGTGAGCCAGAACGTCCTGGACTCGAACGGGCAATGCCCGGGCAGCTTCCGGATTCACTTTTTGTGGATGAGCCTGACAATAATCGTTGAAACCGTCCACAAAAGCTTGGACCCGTTGCCTCCAAACCGGCTGCATCGCCTGAGCATGCTTCTCCGCCAATTCCGGTACGCCCATAACCGTCAACCAGCGATCCGATTCGAAATAAGATTCCCCCCAATACTCAGCAGCCCGCCCCCGGGCCCGACCGAAAAGAATCAGGGCATGGTCAGCATGGCTTTGGGCTTGGCAATATCCGAAAGCATAAAACAACGATTCGCTGTCGGCCGCTTGGATGTGGGGAATGCCCCAACGATCCCAATGAATTTCAGTGGGGTTTTGAGGAGAAAGGAAAAGCAGACTAAGGGCAAGCAACACCCCTCTTTTGTAAGGCTTTCTAGGAAAAGCGCCAAACTGTGGATTTCACCGAAGAAGAAGCGCCCGGAAACTACGGATTTAAAATCCGCCACAAAGCTTGTGCCTGAGGGTAATCCGGAGCGATTTGCAGCGCCTGCTCCACTGCACTTCGCGCTTCACTTAGCTGTCCCTGATCGTGGAATACCGTGGCCAGGGCGAACCAGGAATCTGCCGCCATCGGTTCGATGCGACAGGCTCGCTCAAGGGCTCGAATCGCTTCCTTCGGTTGTTGCAAGGCAGCGTGGGCCAGGCCCACATTGTGCCAAGCACGAGCAAAACCCCGATCCAGTTCCACCGCCTTCTGCAAAGCCTGTAAGGCACCTTCCGAATCTCCAACGCCTCCTCGGGCAAGTCCCAAAGAAAACCACAAGGCCGGATCCTCCGGCGCCAACTCGCAAGCCTTCTCACATTGCTGCAGGGCTTTTCGACTTTGGCCGGAAGCATCCAATGCCACCGCAAGGCTCTGTCGCAAAGCGGGAGAATAAGGATCCCAACGCACCGCTTTCTCCAACAAGGCCACGGCCCGGCTATTCTCCCCGCGGTCCATCCACAAGCCGGCTTCCAACCAAGCGCCGGTGGGTTGATCGCCGTGATGGCGCAAATAAATCATCAACTCCCGTCCAGCGGTAGAGTTTAAATCGACTTCGGCGCGCAAGCTCAAGGCGGCGCTGACCCGAACCGAACGGACGGAGTCTTGCAAGGCGGCTCGCAGTTCTCCGAAAAAGGCCGGGTCCGCTCCGTCCAAAGCCCGAGCCGCCATGGTTCGAACCAACGGAGCTTGGTCCTGCAACAAAGCCACCAGGGTTTTGGCTACTTCCGGGCGATGCACCCACTCGCCCAACAAGGAAGCGCCCACCGCCCTCCACGCCGGCCACGGTTCTTCCCGAACGAATTGAATCAATTCCCGAACAATTCCAGCGGAACGCCGCCGGGCGCCGGCGACGACCAAAGCCCGATCTCGGGAAGGCCTTTCCATCTTTTCGCCGTACCAAAGCTCCACCGCTTCGATGGCCCAATCCAAGCTTTGGTCTTCGTGACAGGAATTGCAGGCGTTGGGAACTCCAATCTCCTTGCTAAGCCACGGATCCGGCACCCGGAAACCGTGATCGTGCCGGGGATGACGTTGCATAAAGGTGGCCGTCGGCATGTGGCAGGCGATGCATTGGCCGCCGGGTCCGGCAGGGTCGTGATTTGAATGTTCGGCCGGGTCAATCGGTCCCAAATCCTCACTCAGTCGATCTTGGTGACATTGCAGGCACAGCGCATTCCCCTGCATTCTCAGGCCACCGCTGTGTGGGTCGTGACAGGCCAAACAAGTCACGCCGGCTGCATGCATCCGACTTAACAGAAAAGAACTGTATTCATAATCTTCCTCCAAGATTTGGCCGTCAGGATGAAATACCGCTGAATGGTTAGGCATTTCGGGTAGAAACGAATCCAATAGCGGTTGTCCAGGTTGATAGTCTTCCTGTAGCTCACCGCGCCGGGCGTGGCAGGTTCCGCAAACGTCGGTCCAACGGGACATATCCTCCTGCAACGTCATCGCGGCTAAAAAAGGATCTCCTTTCTCGCCCCGGTTCTGCCTTTGCCAATCATCGTGGTCGGCTCCCGGTCCGTGGCAGGCTTCGCAGCCGACGCCAAGCTCCAGCCATTCACTTTGATAGCGATCTTCTTTGGGATCGTACTGTTTTCGAAAAGCCGTGTTGTGGCAGTCCGCGCACATGGCGTTCCAATTCATTCCGCGCCCGGCCCAAAAACCCCACTCGCCCGGCCGACGGTCCTCCTCTCCAAAAACGTCGAACCACTCTTTTTCCTTCGGATCCCAAGCCAAAGAAAGGGCCTGAAGCCGTCCACCGGGAGCTTCGACCAGGAATTGCCGTAGAGGATGAACCCCAATCACTCGGCGGCAGGAAAAAGCCCGAAGCGTTCCCGAGCCATCCACGGTCTCCATCTTCATGGTCCCGTCTTCCAACAAAGGTCGGCTCAGCAAACTGCCGTGTTGAACCGGTTCCTGGTTCTCGAAGGGTTCTCGATCCAACTCAGTTTCGAGCAACCGTTCCGCCAAAGCGTGGTGGCTTTGTCGCCACTGAGCTTCCACTTGCGGGTGACATTCGACGCAACTGGCGGAGCCGACGTAAGCCTTGGCGTCAACCGCAGGCGGAGATGTCGTTTCCGCACCGGCCATTTCGACCGGAGCCGGTTGGCCTTCTCCTGCCACATCGGTTGAGGACGTCGGCGAGGAGTCGCCACAGGCCGGCAGCCCCAAGCAAAGCCATCCGAAAAAGGCGACCAGCCTGGAAGCCCGACCGAGGGGCAGGAATGGCAACTTCCGCATCTCCGCTAGGGTATGGTGCTCGGGCCGAGCTGGGCAGCCCTGATCCCCCGCCATGCGTCCCTACCGACCCATCGCCGTCGGCTTCTACCTCCTTTCCCTGCCCTTGTGGCTTGCCGTTTTTCTGGCCGGGGATCGCACCGGTCGCTGGACCAACGGTCTAGCCGCGGCATTATTTCTCGCCTTGGGATTCCTCCTGGATCGAAAGCGGCGATGAACCTCCAGCTTAGTTTTTGGGACTGGCTGTTCCTGGCTTGGTTTTTGCTGGTCACCACCGGAGTCGGGCTTTACTACGCCCGCCGAGCGGGCCGCAACTTGCAAGAGTACTTCCTGTCCGGAAGGGACCTGCCTTGGTGGGCGCTGGGAACTTCCATGGTGGCCACCAATTTCGCCGCCGACACGCCTCTGGCAGTCACCGGAATCGTTCTGCAGGACGGCATTGCCGGCAACTGGCTTTGGTGGAATTTTATGTTCGGCGGCACTTTGACCGTGTTTTTATTCAGCCGCTGGTGGCGCCGTTCTCACATCACCACTGAAATCGAATTAATCAGCAAGCGTTATGACGGCAAAGCGGCTTCCATTTTAAGAGGTGTCAAAGCAGTTTATCTGGGCTTGTTGGTAAATTCGATCATCTTCGGCTGGGTCACTTTGGCCATGGGAAGGATTTTAGAAGTGGTGTTCGATCTCCCCCGGCCGATGTCCCTGGGTATCCTTCTTGCAATTACTTTGTTTTACACCGCTCTTTCCGGTCTTTGGGGAGTGGTTGCCTCCGACGTATTGCAATTCTCTATGGCCATGGTCGGAGCGATCATTTTGGCCGTACTGTCAGTTCAGGAAGTCGGCGGTTTGGAAATTCTGGTCAAGGACATTCAAACCTTGGGAGCCTATTACGACAAAGATTACTTGGCCATCTTCCCGACCGGATGGAGCGCCTTCACCGGTGCGGTCATGGTCTTGGTTTTGGTGAACTGGTGGGCGGTGTATTACCCCGGCAATGAACCCGGCGGCGGCGGCTACATCGCCCAACGCATGTTTGCGGCAAAGAACGAGAACCATGCCCGGGCCGGTACCCTTTGGTTCATCTTCGCCAACTTCGTGTTGCGACCTTGGCCGTGGATCCTGGTGGCACTTTCCGCTGCGGTTTTAGAGCCGGCGTTTTTGGCCGGTCATGCCCAGGGTCCCTATGCACCGGAAAAAGCCTACCCTTGGATGTTCCAAGTTCTCCCCGAAGGCATGCTGGGCTTGGTGGTGGCGTCCTTTTTCGCCGCTTTCATGAGCACCATCACCACGACCTTGAATTTGTCCGCCAGCTACCTGGTCAATGATTTGTATTTACCCCTGACCGCCGGCCGAAAACAAAGCGATCGCCGCCAAGTTTGGGTCGCTCGAACCGCGGTGGGCTTGGTCACCGGAGTGGGCTGCCTGGTGGCCTGGCAGATGGAGTCGGTCAGCGGCGGCTGGGAACTCTTGATGGACGTCACCGCAGGAACCGGGCTGGTCCTCATCGCCCGATGGCTTTGGTGGCGGGTCAACGCATGGAGCGAAATTTCGGCCATGTTGTCTTCGGCACTCATTTGCCTTTGGACCTTTTCCGAAGACGGTGAAGACCTCTTGTTCCGGTGGTCAAGAGAGCAAGAAGCTCTGGTAGAGCCGATTCGCCTGCTTCTCATCCTCAGCGTGACGACGGTGGTTTGGCTGACCACCACTTTTCTCACTCCGCCGGTAAGCCGAAAGCATCTCACCGCCTTTTTCGAGGAAGTTCGCCCGGGTGGTTTTTGGGGCGACATTGACCTGGAAGCCGGTTTTCCGAAGTCTCGCATGAGCCGGGACCTCATTCTTTGGGGAACCTCCACCATGATGATTTTCGGATCCCTGTTCGGTTTGGGCTCCGCCTTGCTGCTACAAACCGGTGCCGCGGCTTTGTTTTTGAGCTTGGCGGCGGCCGGTACGCTGGCCACCTACTATTTCATGCGCAAACCGGAACCCGATTGGCTGCAGTAATTTCGACCTGAAGCCGGCCATGGTGCGGCAAGAGCCGCCCCTCAACGACGGTTTCCCGCCGCCCGGGATTCGATGCAACGCCTAAGATGGGCGTCTTTCCCGGCAAGCACCGGCGCATCATGACCGAATCCCTGCCTCCCGTTTCTCCCGACTCTCAATCTGAGCTTCCGCTCCAAGCCGGCAAGCTTCAGCTTCAAGCCGATTTGGACCAGCGCCTGAATTACGCTTTACAACAAAATGCAGTCCCGCTGGTTCGGCAACTACGCCTTGAAAACCTCGGGCAACAAGAATACGAAAACCTGAGCGTTCATTTATGGCTGGAATCCGAACTATCGGAGCGGTTGGAACTGCGGATTTCCGGCCTGGCTCCGGGAGAGGTTTATCACCTGGATCGGGTTGATTTGGAACTGCGCCCGGAACGGCTGCTGCAACAACAAGAGCGGGAATCCACCCGATTGCTGGGGGAAGTTAGGACCGAAGATTCGATTCTGACCGAACAAAGCTGGCCGGTGGAAGTCCTGGCTTGCAATGAATGGGCCGGCCTTCGCTCCCTTCCCGAGATGATTGCCGCCTTCGTGGCGCCGAACCATCCGGTGGTCATGGAGGTACTCCAGCGGGCAAGTCGTTATTTGGAAGAACAGACCGGAGACGGCGGCTTCAATGGATATCAGAGCAACCATCCAAGGCGGATCGGAGAAGTGGCGGCGGCGATCTACGCCGCCCTTCAAGATGCGGAGCTGAAGTATGTCATGCCTCCGGCCAGCTTTGAGGAAGAGGGGCAAAAGATTCGTGGCCCGGAAGAAATCATGCACAGCCGCATGGGCTGCTGCCTGGATTTGTCGGCATTGTTCGCCGCCTGCTTGGAACAAGCCGGCATTCACCCGCTGTTGGTATTTATCCGCGGTCACGCCATGGTCGCTTGGTGGACTCGCCCGGATTCCTTTCCGGAACCGGCGATGGAAGACGGTTTAAGGTTGCGCAAGCGAGTGGATCTTGAAGAAATTCAAATCCTGGAAACCACTGCCTTTACTTCGGAGGAACCAGTTTCTTTCCCCAGGGCTTGCGAATTGGCCCGAAAGCGAATTCAAGACCCGGAAGCATTCCAATGCGCGGTGGACCTGCACGCGGCCCGAAAGCGGCAAATCCGCCCCCTGCCGCTTCGTGTCAGCCAAGAAGAATTTCACTTTCTGAACCAAGATCTAGCCGACCGCAAAGTCCAGTGGCAGGAACCGCCGGCCCATAAAGTCCCCATTACTTTGGAGGCGGAAGAAGAGCCGAAGGAACCGGAGATCGAGTTTGAGGAGGAAATTCACTCTGCGAGCCATGAACGACTTCGGCGTTGGAAGCGGCGCCTGCTCGATCTTTCTCTCCGCAACCGACTGATCAACTTCCGGGAAACCAAGAAATCGATTCCTCTACTGTGCGCCGACCTGGCCGGACTTGAAGACGCGTTGGCCAGTGGGCGCCGGTTTCAACTCGCGGCCAAGCCGGACTTTTTAGGGGAGTCCGATCCAAGAGATCCCCAATTGCACCTGGCCCAAACCGGGGAAGACGCTCTGGAAAATTTCCTGCAGGAAGAGTTGGCCGAAAGCCGCCTGCACTCTCGCTTAGGCGAAGAAGGATTGAACCAAAGACTGACCGAACTTTATCGGGCGGCCAGGCTGAGCATGGAAGAGAGCGGGGCCAACACTCTATATCTGGCTTTGGGTTTCTTGCTCTGGACCGACCCAGGGGACGACAAAATTCGACGCGCTCCGATTCTTCTCTTGCCCTTGCAGTTGGACCGTTTGTCGGTACGAGAAGGTTTCCGCCTTTCTTTGGCCGACGACGAGCCCCGAATCAACGTCACCCTATTGGAAAAATTGAGATCCGAGTTCGGCCTGGACGTCAGCAGCCTGCGGGAATTGCCTTTAGATGAAGCCGGCTTGGATTTGCGCAAGATCCTCAACGGCTTCCGGCGTGCGGTTCGCGATTTGGATCCCTGGGACGTGGAAGAGCAAGCTTGCATCGGCTTGTTTTCCTTTACCAAGTTCCTGATGTGGCTTGACTTGGAAGAGCGCAGCGACGCTTTGATGCAAAACCAAGCGGTCCGCTTCCTGGTGGAGCGTCCGGAAGAAGCCTTTGACGGCGATTCGCCTTTTCCAAAGTTGGAGGACCTGGACCAAACCAAGAAGCCGGATGAATTGTATTGCCCGCGAGAGGCCGACTCCTCTCAACTGGCGGCGATTTTGGCGGCGGAAGAAGGAAAGAGCTTCGTTCTGGAAGGCCCTCCTGGAACCGGCAAATCCCAAACGATCACCAACATGATCGCTCAATGCTTGGGACAGGGAAAACGGGTGCTATTCGTGGCCGAAAAAATGGCCGCTTTGAACGTGGTGAGAAAGCGTCTCGAGGGCATCGGCTTGGGACCGTTTTGCCTTGAATTGCATTCCAATAAATCCAGCAAGCGTCAAGTCTTGGAGCAACTGGAGGAAAGCCTCAAAGCCAAGCCGGGTAAGGGCGCCTCGCGATGGCAAGCGGAAGGGCGCAAGCTGGCCGCCTTGAGAGAGGAATTGAATGCCTTGGTCCACACGCTCCATCAACCACGTGAATTTGAAGAAAGCGTTTACGAGGTCACCGCCAAACTGATTGGCATGGCCGGTGAGCGGGAAGCCATCCCGCAGTTCGAGCACGACGGCTCGGTGAACTTTGAGGTTCTGCAAGAACTTCGCGAGAGCTTGGATCAATTGGCCACTGCCGCAGGAAGCTTGGGTGATTTGGCCAATCATCCCCTGAAGGCCATCGGTCTTTCTTCGTGGGAAACCGCCCTTCCCGATCAATTCGTTGAAAAGATCGACGGAGTTCAAGGCCATTTGAAAGAGGCGATTCCCCACTTGCAAGCAAGTCTTTCTTCCTTGGCTTGGTCGAGTGCCGACGATGCCCCGGAAAATGCCGCCAAACTGAGCCAGCAGCAATGCCGAAATCTGACTTCTTTTGTCCAACTATTATTGGACTCTCCCAATCCGCCAAGGAGTTTGCTGACGGAGCCCGGTTGGGATCAAATTCAAGATAAATTGCGCCACTGGATTTCCGAAGGTCGTCGCCTCCAGGAAATGAAGACTGGCATATTGCAGCGATGGAAGGACACCGCCCTCCAACTTGATCCCCAAGAATGGATCTCGGAACTGGAGAAAGCCCAAAACGCTTTCGCCCCGCTTGGTTGGTTGGCAAAGCGAAAACTTAAGAAAGAAATCCTTCCTTATCGACGGCAATCCACTCTTCCGGAAGAAGCCAAGCTTGCTTCGGAATTGAGAGAACTGCTCCATTTCCAAGAGCAAGAAAAAAACCTGCTGGATCCCTATGGAGAAGCCAAGCGCCTATTTGGAGAAGCTTGGCCGGCAAAGGGAGGAGATTGGAGCGTCCTGGACCATCTGATCCACTGGTGCGGCGAATTCAGGAGCATCATCATCCGCCTCGGGGGAGAAGATTCCGACTTACGACACCGACTGCGCGAGCGAGGGCTGTCCCTCGCTTTGGAAGAACGAGATTTGCTTGCACGACAAGCTCCGCTTGGCGACCGATTCCGCCAATGCCTGCAAAGTTGGACTAGATTTGAGCAAAGCCGAGACGCCTTGTTGGAATTTGCCGAGGCCGATCCCTGCCAAGCCTATGGTGAAGACGGAGAGGCCCATTATTTACCAACCGTGGAGCAAACCCTGCTTCTTTGGAAAGAACATCGGTCTGAATTGAGAGACTGGTGTCATTGGCGCCGGGTCCGGGACAAAGCCATGGCCAATCAACTGGCCGGAATCGTGCAGGGCTGCGAAGCCGGCGACTTTCCTCCGGAGGATTTGGATTCCGCTTTCGAGGAAGCCTTCTACGATTGGTGGCTGCGGGGGTTTACCGATCGTGAAGAGCGCTTGCGCAATTTCAACCGTTCCGAACAAGAGCGGCGCATCCAGCAGTTTCGCCACTTGGACAAGCAGCATTTAGAGCGCAGCCAATCCTTCCTGCGGCGGCAACTGGCCGAAAGAGTTCCGAAAACCGGGGATGCCGCTTCCCCCAATTCCGAAGTCGGAATTTTGCTAAAGGAGCTCCGCAAGAAAAGGCGCCACATGCCGATTCGGAAGCTGTTTCAGAAACTTCCAAACCTCTTGCCTCGATTGAAACCTTGCGTGCTGATGAGCCCCTTGTCGGCTTCTCAGTATCTGGACGCGGGCTTTCCTCATTTCGACTTGGTGGTTTTTGATGAGGCCAGCCAAATTCCGGTTTGGGATGCCGTAGGATCCATGGCTCGTGGAAAGCAAGTCGTGGTGGTTGGAGATTCGAAACAGTTACCTCCGACCAGTTTCTTTCAGCGAGTCGAAGACGACGACCTCATGGAGGACGATGACTTGGAAGAACTGGAAAGCCTCCTGGATGAATGTGTCGCCGCGCAAATTCCAAGCATGTCGCTTCAATGGCATTATCGAAGCCGGCATGAAAGCTTAATCGCGTTCAGCAACTCCCATTATTACCGAAATCAGCTCTTCACCTTCCCTTCTCCATCGGAAGGCCGAAGCCAAGCGGGGGTTGATCTTCGGTGGATCGAAGGTGGGGTCTATGACCGTGGCAAGAGTCGCACCAATCAAAAAGAAGCCGAAGCCGTCGTCGAAGAAATCCTGCAACGCTTGGCTCAGGGGAAAAAGGCACCCAGTATCGGAGTCGTGACCTTAAGCATGGCTCAACAATTGCTCGTCGAAGATTTGCTGGACAAAGCCCGGCGCAAAAATCCTCGACTAGATCGCTTTTTCGGCCCGGAAGTGGAAGAACCTGTTTTTGTCAAAAACCTGGAAAACGTCCAAGGAGACGAACGGGATCTTATTCTGCTTTCGGTAGGCTATGGCCCTGATGCCAATGGAAAGGTCTACATGAACTTCGGACCTCTCGGCTGGGATGGTGGAGAGCGGCGCCTGAACGTGGCTATTACTCGAGCCCGGGAGCAAGTTCTGGTGTTCAGCTCCCTCCGGGCGGACCAAATTGATTTGGCTCGCACTCGCTCCATTGGAGTGCAGCATTTGAAAACCTACCTGGAGTATGCCGAACGAGGCCCGCAAGCCATCGCCGAATCCACCGGCAAGGAATCTCGTGCCGCTTTGGAGTCACCTTTTGAATCCAAAGTGCTACAAGGTTTGAAGGAACAAGGCTGGCCAGCGGATGCGCAAGTCGGCTGCTCCGGCTTTCGCATCGATCTTGCCATTCGCGACCCGAAACAACCGGATCGGTATTTGATCGGACTCCTCTGCGATGGGGAGAATTACCGCCGGGCCCACACCGCCCGCGATCGAGAAAGATTGCGAGAAAGTGTTTTGGAGGGATTGGGTTGGCGATTACACCGCTTATGGTCCGCCGACTGGTGGCAGAATCCGGCCAAAGAATGGCGGCGGCTTCTCAGCCTCTTGGAAAAGACGGCTGCAGGAGAACCCGACCCAACGGAATCGGCGGCTGCCGATCTGCCGGACGAAATTTTGCCGGAAGAAATAAAGCGCCAAGAAATGGTTTCCGCCGGCGAGGAGCCTGAAGACTCCGCGCAAGCGGAAACCGAAGGTCAGCGATATGCTTCTGCCCTGCCCCAGGTGGAAGAGACCGAAATTCCTGCCCCGAGTCCCGATCCTCCCACCGCCAAAGCAAAGCCTTATCGCCGCCTGGAACTCCCAACCATGGAAGGTGCGGAAAAAGAGCTCCAGGAAAAGTTCTATGAACAGGGAAGTGGCTCCCGCCTTCAGCGAGACTTCCTCCGCTTGCTGGCCAAGGAAGGCCCCCTTCATCAAGACATCGCCTATCGCCGGTTGGCCGCCGTCTGGACTTTCGGTCGATTGACCGGCAAAGCCCGCCGCCGCATCCAAAAGATGGTTGACGCCTTACCGGAGGAAGACCAGCCCATTTACAAGGAGGACTTCCTTTGGCCGGCAAGGGCTAACCCGGAAGATTACCGATTCTTCCGCACGCCCCCTGAAGAAGACCCCAATCCTCGGACCGCTGGTGAAATTCCACCTGAGGAAGTGGCGAATGCGGCCGAATACGTCCTACAACAGAACTTGAGTTTGCCGGCTGCGGATTTAGCTAAAGAAACTGCCCGGGTATTTGGGTTTGCCAGCATGGGCCGGCGAGTCCAAGAAGCCATGGAAGACGGCCTTCGGCTTTTGGTTCACCATGGCCGTGCCCGCCAAGAAGGAGAACAAATCTCCCTACCTGAAGACCGCTAAGCATTCTCACCCCTCCCCTGTCCTCCCCTGCCAACGGCCTTCCTTTACTTCCCGTCATGACTGAAAACATCTTGGTTACCGGAGCTCAAGGTTGCATCGGCGCCTGGGTCGTCAAGACCATCTTGGATCGGGGCGACCGCCCCTTGGTATTCGACTTGAGTACCGATCACCGGCGAATCGCCGATTTATTGGAGCCGGATCAAATGGCTCAAGTTCGATTTTTCCAAGGAGACATCACAGACAACCGCACGGTACATCGAGTCTTGGAACAATCCGAAGCTACCAAGGTCATCCACCTGGCTGGACTTCAGGTTCCTTTCTGTAAGGCCAATCCGATCTCCGGAGCCATGGTCAACGTGGTCGGCACCCTCAACGTCTTCCAAGCAGCGGTTAAGTGCGGCGTCACCAGAGTGGTGTACGCCAGTTCAGCAGCCGTCTATGGCCGGGAAAGCGGCGACCATCCGAGAAGCGAACAAGATCCGGCGGAAGCCAGCACCCATTACGGTGTATTTAAAAGAGCGAACGAAGGCAATGCCCGCGTGTTCTATTTGGATGACGGTTTAGACACGGTTGGGTTACGCCCTTTAACGGTGTACGGCGTCGGAAGGGACCAGGGACTGACCAGCGGGCCGACCTCCGCCATGAAAGCAGCCGTTCTGGGAAAACCATTTACGGTCGGTTTTCAGGGAGCCACGGATTACCAATACGTTGGCGATACGGCTGCCACTTTTTTGCTTTGCGCTGACCAAGCCCCGTCGGGAGCCAAGATTTATAACCTCCACGGAGATTCGGTCGAAGTCCAGGAAATCGTCGACCTGATCCAAAAACACCTGCCCGAAGGCCAAACAGCCGACATCAGGATTTCCGGCCCGGAATTGCCGGTTCCTCCTGCCATGAAAGATGACGCCTTGCGAGGAGACCTGGGGGAATTGCCCAGGACCTCCCTTTCGGACGGAATTCGCGTAACCATGGCACGTTTCGCTCGTCTGCACGATGAAGGGCGCCTGGATACTCGAGACTTACCGACTTGATCGGAGATCTCGCCAAACCTGGCTGCCTCTTCCATCCTTTGAATTCGTTCCAACCTGGCACGAGGTTTGAACGGAAGCCTAAACGGTAAGGGACCGAATCCGTCCCAAAGCCACATGTCTCTTCGCGCCCGTCTCTTCCTGTTCTTCACCGCCTTAGTGGCCCTGTTAGGGGCGGCTGAGTGGTGGCTGGTCGACACCCTGACCAAGGATTTGAGCGAGGAGCGGATTGAATCGGCGGTGGCGGTCGGCGGCTCCATCATGAGTCTCGTGGGTGCCGTCCCCATTGGCCCGGAGAGTTTGCCGCCAGGATTTCCAAATCAAGGTTTGGAGGGCCAAGGAGCTTGGTTCTTGAGTTCCCGAGAGAATGATTTGGATGCTCTGAAAACCAAGCTGAAACAAGGGGATCACTCTAGCTTGGCCGGATTGGAATCCGTTCCACCGGAGCTCAGGGACGAATTCCTGGCTGGTTTACAGAACGCCTTGGAAGTGATTTCATCCATGGATCCCCCGCCCAAGATTCAACCAGATTGGAACGGATGGAGCCAGTTTCCATCCGACGTAGTCATCTCCATCGGGAAGACCTCGGGATTCCTCCACGGAGCAGAGGATCCTTTGGTGCTTGAGGTCATGAATGCGGAGCACTTCCCGGCCTTTGGTCAAACAGCCGGGGATCACTCTCACCCAATAAAGCCAAAACCTCTTCGGGTCCCCCTCCCGATTCCGCAGGAAGGATTCGACCGGGCACTGGCTTCTTTTCGAACTCGCCTGCTCCTCGGCACGATCGCGATTTTGGGTCTAGGGCTCTCGATCGCCGCCTTCGTCACTCATCGTTTATCTACTCCATTACGGAGCTTGACGATTGCGGCCAAGCAATTGGAGCAAGGCCAATTGGGCACCACGATTCGAAATCAGGGAGACCGAGAGTTGGACGAGGTGGTTACCGCCTTCAACCGCATGTCCCAGCGCCTGAAGGTCTTGGACGAAGAAGCACAAAGCCTGCGAGAGCAAGCTCATTTAACCGAATTGGGAGAAGTCGCCCGGGGACTTGCCCATGCTCTTCGAAATCCGCTGCACATGCTCGGCCTGGCGGTTCAATCTCTGGACCACCCGGATTTAGAAAAGGCTCACAGCAAAGAACGACTGCTGTCGATTCGGCACCAAATCGAACGGATGGATCGGGCGCTCACCACTTTTCTTTCTTTGAGTACGGGAGGCTCTGGAGAAAGGGAAGCCGTATCCCTTGCCGCTCTCTGCCAAGATTTGGCTCTAGAAACCATGCAGGGAGCTTCGAATACACCCAAGATCTCGGTGATGACGGAAGGCAGGATCGGAGAAGTCCACGGCGTCCCGGCGGAACTTCGGGCCGTCCTCCACGTCCTGCTGGTCAATGCGGTGGAAGCGAGCGCTTCCCAAGACGAAATTCAGGTTTTGCTCCGCGAAGTCCCGGACGGATCCACCATTCAACTGGAAGTGCTGGATCAGGGGCCGGGCCTTTCCGACGAACTCCTTAACAAACTGTTTACTCCACATCTCACGACCAAAAAGCACGGGGCCGGAGTCGGCCTATTCTTAGCCAAGCGCATCGTTCAGCACCGCTATGGCGGGGAAATCCAACTGCAGAACCGGCCGGAAGGAGGCGCCAGGGCCATTTTGAGATTTCCTCTCCACCAGCCAACAAAGACTTAAGTCATGGCCAAAGCAACCATCCTTCTAGTCGAGGACGAGGCTCCGCAGCGTGCGTTGCTCCATCAAATGCTCCAGGATGAAGGTTATGAAGTGGTTGAAGCCGGCAGCGCCGAACAAGCTTTGGAGTGTCTCCAGCAACAGCGATTCGATTTAGTGTTGTCGGACTGGAAGTTGCCGGGTGCCAACGGCATGGAGTTATTCCGAAACTTGCAATCTCAATGTCCGGAAGTCGCTTTCGTCATGGTCTCTGCTTACGGCACCATTGCTCGCGCCGTGGACGCGGTACGAGCCGGGGCGGATGATTATTTAGCCAAACCCTTTACTCGAGAAGCCGTTCTCCTTTCGGTCGAAAGAAGCCTCCGGGCCCGCCGTTTGGAGGACGAAAACCGTCGATTGAACCAAGCCTTAAGCGAGCGGGACCGCCTAGTCGACATGATCGGGCGGGCTCCGGGCATGCAACGGCTCTATAGACAATTGGAGAAGGTTGCCGGTACTGAGGCCACGGTTCTTCTCTGCGGAGAAAGCGGAACCGGAAAGGAATTGGCTGCGCGAGCTCTGCACACCCTTTCCGCCCGAAATGCTGGCCCCTTCGTCGCAGTCAACTGTGCCGCGATTCCCACTGGGTTGGCCGAAGCGGAATTCTTTGGAGCTTGCAAGGGCGCCTACTCCGGATCGGATCGGGATCGCCCCGGTTATTTTCAAATGGCCCAGCAAGGAACACTTTTTCTAGACGAAATCGCTGAGCTTGCTCCTGATCTGCAAGCAAAACTACTGCGTGCCATTCAAGACAAAAAAATTCGCCGAATCGGGGGCAACCAAGAAGAGAATGTGGAGGTCCGGCTGGTTGCCGCGACCCACCGGAATTTGGAGGATGAAGTCGCTGCCGGCCGCTTTCGAGAAGATTTGTTCTATCGCCTGAACGTCCTGCAATTGCAGCTCCCGCCGTTGCGAGAACGAAAAGAAGACATTCCCCTTCTGGCGGACCACTTCCTGGACCTCTTTGCCAAACGACACGGAATCACCAAGCCCCGGCTCCCCACCGAAGCCCGCCGCCGTCTCTTGGACCATCCTTGGCCTGGAAACGTCCGCCAATTGGCCAATGCCGTGGAGAGAGCCGTCCTATTGTCCGAAGACGGACAGGTCACACCGTCGGACTTACCGGAACTTCCGGCGGCTAGCCAGGCCATCCACTTCAAATTGGACCCGCAAGGGATTCAATGGGAAGCTTTTGAGAAGGAGGCCCTTTCTCAGGCCCTGGAGCTCGCCGGTGGAAACCGTAGCCGAGCAGCCAGGCTTTTGGATTTGCCGTACAAGGCGTTTCTCTACCGGCTGGAAAAACATGGGATCTCAGGGCAAGCCCGCTAGCTCCCCAAATGGGGAATGAAGTCCTCATTTAGGGAGGCTGCCCATGGCTGAGGCCGAAAAAATCCCCCGGGAAACCTCTTGCTGGCCTTGAAATCCGTGGCACGGAGCTTGCTAATGGAAAGGATCCAGATTGCCCAACCCACTTAGCTACCTGCTGCCATCGTGAAATCCCTCGCTCCCTTGCTCATTCTCCCGCTGGTCCTACAAGTCACCCCCTCCTTGGCCATCGCTCAGGAAGCGCCCAGCGGAAAAGCCCTGTTCGAAGCTGCCTGTAAACACCTCCAAGCCGGTGGAGTCCAAGTCCAGGGCAAGGTTCATCTGGCCAAACAAGGCGGCCTGGGAGGCGGCCAAGTCATCGTAATCCAGGGTGGAGCGGAAGGTGGCGAGGCCTTTGAAGGAGATTTCGAAGCCTATTTAGACCAAGAAGGACATCAAATCATAGTCTCGAAGTCCAAAATCCCCGGATTCGGGATTTATTTGGGCGGAGACCGCTTGGTCCAAGTGAACTACGATCGCTCTCCGCTTCAGCTCAACGATCGATTGGGCGAATTCGAAGGCCTTTTGGATCCGTATCGTTTGTGGAAGTACGGGAAGAAAGCGGAATGGAAAGTCGAAGCCTTCAGCGAGACAGGAGCAAAAATATCCGCCAACATCTCCAAACGCCTGATCCCCAAAGATGGTAGTGGCATAGCTTTCGCATTCGGCCCCCAAATCATGCGCATTGAATTCGAATTAAAGCTCGATGCCGGAGGCAAACCGGTCCAAGCCAAAGTCGCCATTGTCCGGAGTGATCCGATGGCTCATATTCGCGAGCAAATGGAAAATGGGGAACTGCAGGGCGGCTCCTCCATCGAAATTGGCGGCCCGCCACAGGTTAAGGAAGAAGATTTGAAGGAGGGCGATACCACTCGCTACATCCTCCGATTCAAGACCCAAGCTCCTTCACCCGGAATTCTGGCTTTCAAGAAAACGGTAACGACTTTGCAGGAAAGCCGGGAATTCTGAAATGTTCCCGCTCCTGTTGATCTTATGTCTCACTCCTGTGAGACAAAGTCCCTCCAATCAAGAGACTGCCGGCGTCGAAGCGGCCATGGAGTTTTTGGCCGGCTACGTTCAAGAATGCCCGGCCCCGACCTCCCTATCCAGCGTTGCCGGCAATGATGCAGGTAAATTGGTGGTGGCTTTGTCGGTTGCCGGGATCTTGTTGGAAACCTATCCGGAACGAGACGATTGGCAGGCGGCCCGGGAAGCCGTGCGAAGCAAACTTGGGTCCTTCCTGGCCGCCAAAGGTGCTTTGACCGGTGAAGCCTTCGGCGGCTGGATTTACCCCTTTCTCAGTTTTTATGTCCTCGAGCAAAGTCTACAAACAGAAGAAAGGGCGAATTCATTGCCTTGGCTCATAGAGCAAATTGAAGATAATCAAAATCGAGAAGGGGGATGGGGCCACAGCGGTTCAGCTCCACTTCAGTTTTATCCGTCCACCTTAATCGCCACCACGAATCTTGCCTTGTTCGCTCTAGGTTTAGCGGACCATTCCGGTTACGAGGTGGACCAGGAAACCGTGGCCGACGGCTTGGCTTTGATGAAAAAAGTGCAAGGGAAAGGCGGGGCCATGCCCTATGGAGGACCGTTCTATCAAAAGGGTCACGAGGCGGGCCGTACTTCAGCGACCTTGCTGGCTTGGGCGAGCCAGGGTTTGCATCAGACTTCCGCTTTTCGAAAAGCGGCGGATTACTGTTGGCGGAACGCACGCTTTATCCCAAAGGGCCACGCCAGCCCCGCATTGCACGTTCTACTGGGAAGCTGGAGCTTTCATCATTTGGGCCCGAATGCGGCTCAGCGCTATCGCCAACAGGTTTTAGATCGGGTTCTCGCCGCCCAAAACCCTGATGGTTCATTCGAGGATATGGAAAGCTCCCCTGATTCTTTTTTGGCCATCGGGCCACAGAGTGCGGCGATCAACCGCGCTTATATCACTGCCATGTATACCGGTTCCCTGCTCGCCCCTAGAGTGAAGATCCTCCAAAGCTTGCCCCAATTTGAGCCATGGCAAGCACCCGAAGAAACCGAAGGCTTACCTTTCGCTGCGGAGGAAGTCCTTTGGGAGGTTCCGGCTCTTGGGAAAATTTCCCAATTGCTGATCTGCGAAGGAGATTTGGTTGAATTGAACCGGCAGGGAGGCCTCCGTTTCCGTAACCCTGACTCCGGTGAAATTCTGGCCTCCCTAGAAGGAGAACCAGCCCCAGATGGCTTGGAAATCCAATGCCGAGCTTGGACTTTTCAAGACCGACTTTTCGTTTTCCAAAGCCACCACCTTCCGGAAACCAAAGCACTCCCCTTCCACAACAAAAAGAGCGCGGATGAAAAGCAATATGCGGCGAAGCACTGGATACGCACTTATCGACAAAGGGCGTTGAACTGGTCTCTACCTCTTTCGGCCCGAATCATCGCTTTGGACTTTGGTGAAGGGAAGTTGGAGCTTTGGTTGGGTAACGGCAGTTTGTTGACCGTAGATTCCGAACAAGGTGAGATTCTAAATCGCCGACAAGCTCCGACCAGCTTTGTAAATAGTGCCCTCGTGGCCACGGGGATCAGCGAATCTATTTTGGTCCGCGAAGCCGACTTACTGCAACTGGACTCCGGCGGCTTCACGGTTTGGAAAATGAGGACCGTCGGCGGCCGCGGCTTGACACCTCCCGCTTGGACTAAAATACAGAAATACCCGAACGGTTTGCTTGCCGGAACCAGCCACGGCCAGCTGCAGATGCGGGATTTTTCCCATGGAGGCTTGCTCTGGCAGCGAAGCCTAGGAGGTTCCATTACCACGATTCTGAAACACGGCGAGGCGGCACCGGATTCCGATTCTTTGGCCTTCGCGACCACCAGCGACGGCCGCCTGCTTGGGGTTGAAAGAACAAGTGGTGAGCTGCGCTGGACCCAGTTCTTCAGCCAGGGCAACGAATGCAATCTGCCAACCGGCGCCCGATTCAACCGAAACGAAATCTGGCTGCACCACCAGGAGCAGGACAGCCTATGGGTTTACCGTGCGACCGATGGTAAGCCTCAAGCTCGATATCGACTCCCGGCCGGCGGATTGTGGTGCCTGGACCAAAATCGGGTTTTCCAAAGATCCAGCCAAGGCCTGCTGGCTCTCCGCCGACCATAGCGCCGCTGAAGGGTCGGCCAACGGCGGCTTCCCGGTTTGGTCCATCCGCTACTTTGGAACCACCGGAATCCGTCCATCCCCGGCCAGCCATGCGAAAAACACCCACTTGGCTCTCGACCCTGTCGATGTCCACAGCCTTCACTCTAGGGACGTCCATCTTGCTGGGGCAACAGCCTACCGCCGCTCAATTGTCGCGAGGCAAGGAACTCTATTTGGCTAATTGCGCCACCTGCCATGGCCAAAATGGGGACGGCAAAGGGGAACAGAGTGCCACGCTCGACCGCCCACCGCGCAGCTTTCAAGCCGGTGGTTTCTCCTTCGGCAACACACCCCTCGCTTTGTTTCGAACCATCAGCCAGGGGATCCCCGGCACTCCTATGCCGTCCTTTGCCAGCGCTTTTTCGGAACAGGACCGCTATGCCCTGGCTCATTACATTCGCTCCTTGGGACCTCCAAGTCACATAGATGCGAGCGGAAGCCGGTTGACCGTGAACCAGCTTCCCCTGATCGTTCGAGGAAAACTTCCAGCGATTGCTGAAGGTGCCAACCCAATTCCCCGGGGCCTTCTAGTAGGAACCACCGACGGTTTAAGTTTCGAATATCGGGTGGACGACGTCCGCCTTCTTGGGATCCGCCAAGGTGCCTTCGTCGATCGAAAGGATTGGACCGGGCGTGGGGGAGATGCCCTGCAACCCTTGGGTCATTTAATCGACCTACGAGCCAAAGGCAAACCCAAGTCCAGCTTTTCAGCTTTGGGAAGGGAGTGGGAAGAAAGCGTTCCCCTCCAAGCCCGCTTCGCCGGAACTTCGATCCAGGGCAAAGAAGCTTTTTTGCACTACCGCCTGTTGGATTCCGAGGGCCATACTTTGGCTGAGGTCGATGAAAGTCCATCCGGATTGGCCCTTTCGGCCGGCTCCGGATACCGCCGGCGGTATCAATTACGCGGTGGAGCAGCGACTTCCTCCATCTTGCTTCGGTTGAGCGGTTCGCCCTACCACGAATTGAAGCGGGTTCAGCCCGTGGCCACGGCCGACCCTGAAAAAGAGCAAAGCAACGACCGCTGGTGGGTTCGAGATCGAGGCGATGGATCTTTTGAAGTTCTGGTGGTGAAGACTCCCGGCCAAGTTCCTCAAACACCCACCATGCCGGAGGGACTTCATCTCATGCAGGTACTCCACCCGAATGAAACCGTACAAGTAGAGATTTGGGTGATCCTTACCCACGGATGGACCGAGGATCTCCGGGACCAGTTACTCCAGGAAATCCGTTAAGGGAAATTACTCCTCTACTTCGAACTGGATCTCCCCGGAGTAGATTCCTCCGGACCAATCTCCTTTCCGCCGCGCGAACCGGTTTACGTCGGGAAAATACATCCTGAAGTAAGCCGTGTACCTGCCCGGTTCCAGGGCAGCCTGATACACCACAGGATGCTCCATGGTTTTCCCTGATTCTTGCAGCAGTCCAAAAGAGGCCGATGAAAGCACAATCTCTTCCCCTGGCAAGAGTTCGTATCGATCGACTTCCACCGAGGAGGCATACCAATTCAAAGTAATGTCCACAAAACCTTCTCCTTCCTTGCGAATCTTCAAATTATCGTATTGCCGCCAAGGGCTGGATTCAAAGTTGATCGGCTCCTTACCGACGTTGCGCAAGACAAACTCCAAAGGTATTTGGTCCCCGGCCCGATAGGGCCCCTGTTGATTGGGGACGTGCAATCCGACTTGCAAGCCCTTTCTCTTTTTCCCCCACTGGATATTTCTTTCGTCATTCGGGTTCGGTTTTCTCCCGGTGTGAACCACTCTTTGGCTTGCCGCTGCGGACAACACCAAATCCAAGTCCTTGGTCCATTCTTTCACGGTGATCTTGTTTTCGCCGGAAGTCAAATCCGCCACCAAAACAAGCCGAACGGTCCCGGGTTGACTGTAACTCACTATTTCTGAAGTCCACTCCGGCTGGCCGGGAGCAATGCGAGCTTTAAAACGCCCCTTCCAATGAACCGGGACGCCGGAGAGTTCAAAAGTGCCAAAGGCGTCTGCAATGTCCGTGTCCAATACACTGCTGGAAGGAGGCAAGGAATCTCCCGTAATCGAGACTGGCCGAATCGGAAGAAGGCGCCCCTTTTCATCTAACAGCACCCCCTGCAAACTCACCGAAGGAACCAGGACGAAGTCGATCCTCTGCGCCTTCTTCGGCAAAATCAATCGTGAGCGAATTTGCTCCAAGCTGCCCCAGGGCGTGTCTTCCTGCGGCAGTTCATCAGCAATCAGGCAATCTCCCGCCATACCCAGATTCAGTTCGGCAAAGCCACTTTTGATGACCGAAATCGTGGCGGCCTGAATTCCCGGGCCCCGCATGGCGGCGGAAAACTTCAAACGATAACGCCCGTCGGCGTCGGTTTGGACTTCTCCCGAATTCCTTAAGGTTCCAACTCCGGTAAAGGCGCGGATGATCGCTCCTTGAACCGGTCGGCCTGCGGAATCCAAAACCCGACCTTGAACTTCATAAGGGTGCTCGCTCGGCGGCGAATCAGGAGTTTGAAGTTCCAAGTCCCCAAATAACCCGCCCGGATGACCCTTCAACGACGGAGGATCTTTGGCCACCACCGAGGCTGGCATGACCACGGCCGTGACCCTCTGGTCGATCCCCAGCTCGTCAATCCGAACCCTTGCGGAAACTCGCGAGCAATCCACCGAATAGGTCAGACTTCGCACTTGCCCCGGGATGGAGAACCGCTGCAGTTGCAAAGATTTTTGCTCCGCCTCGGTGATGGTCAAATCCCCCTCAAATAAACCACTGGCGACGGCTCTTCGCGTCTCTTTTTGTTCCAATCCGGGAGCGGATAGGTGGAATCCCGCTTTGGCATCCGGAGTATCGAGGCGCTTTCCGTTCCGAATCCAAACCGCCGGGGCCATGGCAATGGTCATCTTTTGTTGGCGGAGAAAGCGCCGGCCAAATTGGAACCAATTCGGCTTCCCGGTGATCCAAGGTGAATATGAAAAGGACTCGGTCTGGTCATCAACGCCGGGCCGGAAGATAAAACGATGCCCAACTTTGGCATCCAACAAATCGGCGGCTTTGACGGCTTCCTCAAAGGAAGTGAAAGGACCCCCTTGAATGCCGTTGACGATAATCATCCACTTTCCTGGATACCGTTCCCTCCAGGTGCTGTGAACTTGGCGATAGGCTTTCTGATTCATCGCCCTAGCTTCTTCCAGATTCCAAACCTTCGAATCCTGACGGATTTCGACCGGATCCGCTGCGCCGGCGGTGGCGGTGGCTTTGGGAGCAATCATCAAGCCGGCCATGACCGCCATGACCAGGAAGGCAGCCCAAGTAGATACCGGCCAAGGTTGGCGGAAGGACCTGTCCTGGCCGCTCAATCGTCGAATGCGGCGCACCAGACTGCCTCCGTCAGCGGCGGCCACCGCCCACGGCAAGCCTTGACGACGTCTTTCCAGGCGCTCCAGCGCACGCAAGTAGGGCAAACGATCTTCCGTTACGGCAACGACCATGTCGTCGCAACAGCGTTCTCGTTCCTCACGGACCATCCGGCTCATCCACCAAACTGCGGGATGATGGAAGAAGAGCGCTTCCAGGAAGCTTTGCATGAGATTGACCACAGGATCCCAACGACGCAAGTGAGCCAATTCATGGCAAAGAATGCTTTCAATTTCCCGGGGAGGAAAACCCGTCAGCGCCGAAACGGGAATCAAAATCACCGGCCGCCATATGCCGAGCACCATTGGCACGGTGGCCTTCGCCGAAGCAAAAACAGGCACCGGCCTAGGCAAGCCAAGGCGCTTGGCTAACCCTGAGACCATGAGTTGAAGCGAATGAGGAACCGGTTCGGTGGCCGAAGCCTTCAGCTTTCGAACCGTCCACCATCCCAACCAAGGTCGCAGGGACATCAACAAGGCCCCGCAAATCCAGATTCCGGCCAACCAAGGGAGCCAGGGGTTGAGCCAAGCCTGCCACCGGGAGCGCCGAGAAGGTGCTGGGGTATTCAATCTCGCAGCTCCAATTGCATCGGAACCAACAGAGTCATCCACGGACCCCAATTCAAAGGCATCCGGATTGGAGGGGAAAACTGGCTGACTCACGCTCGCTTGCATCAATCCAAAGACGTTTCCTGTTCCATGGTCCAGGAAATACCGCCAACTGATCCAAGGCGTGGTGAAAGCCAGCAGCAAGGCCACGCAACCCAAGCCATACCGGAGCCGGGCTTTTCGCTCCGGGACCACCCAGAGAGCCACTTTCAAAATCCCGGCAATGCAAAGAAGTTGCCAAAAGGAATGCAGCAAGACCCAGCCCATGGCTTGCAGAAACTCTTGATCGGGCCACCTCATGCGTTCCCCTCCTTGGCTTCCAAGTCCTCAATGAGTGCTCTTATCTCAGTTAAATCCTCTGATTCGGCTTCCTTGCTGGATAGTGCCTGCAACACAAGTGCTTTCAGAGAGCCTCCGTAAACCGTGTCCACCATCCGCCGCAGCATTTTCCTTTGCACGACCGGGCGAGTATGGGCGGCTTGAAATACTTGAGGTCGCACCGAATCGTCCCGCGCCACCAATTGCTTTTCCAACATGACTCCCAACATCTTTACGGTGGTGGAATAGTTGGTGCTTTTCATCGCTTGAAGCGCTTCGTGAACTTGTCGGGCGGTGGACGGACCCCGTTCCCACAAAATGCGCAGGATTTGTAATTCAACTTCGGTCGGTTCGCTGGCAGGAGGTCGAGACATGAAAGTACTCCGAATTGACTTCCCAGGAGTTCGGGGCCGGAGACCGACCTTGTGAGGGAAGCAGCTTTAGCGAAATCCTTCGCTACTCCCCCATTCTTGGCGAATTCTTTCGCTAAGTCAAGGCCCGAAGCTCGATTTCTCTCGTTACCCCCCCCTTGCCCCCCTCAGTACATTGGAAACCGGCCGAAAGAATCGGCGGGCCTCGCCAATTTTTCGGCCAAATCACCGAATCAACCCCATGACCCTCCTCCTTCTGCTCAGCCTCCTCCTGAGCCCCCAATCCGGCCAAGAGGAAGATTATTACCGAGTCGATTATCTCGAGCCTCCCGCCGGAGCCATTGTGGAGGTGGGCGGAATGGACTTTCTCCCGGATGGGCGGCTGGCGGTCTCCACTCGCCGGGGTCAGGTTTGGCTGGTGGAAAATCCGTTGGCCGAAGACCCCAAGCAAGCCCGCTTTCAACTATTCGCCGAAGGCTTGCAGGAGGGCTTGGGCCTCAAGGTGGTGGAGGGTGAGATTTACATCGTGCAAAGAGGGGAACTTTCGCGCCTGATCGACCTGGACGGCGACGGGCGCTGCGATCGCATCGATTGCCTACAAAACGGCTGGGGCCTTTCCGGAAACTACCATGAATTTGCCTTCGGCCTGCCGGTGGACGCAGACGGCAATTTTTACGTTAGCTTGAACGTGGCCTTTTTCTCGCCGAAGTGGTGGGCCGGAAAAGCTCCGGTTCCCTACCGCGGTTGGGTCTTGAAAATCTCTCCTCAAGGGGAGATGACTCCTTTGGCATTCGGTTTACGCAGTCCCTGCGGCATCGGCTTGAACGCTGAAGGAGATTTGTTCGTGACCGACAATCAGGGAGATTGGATGCCGGTATGCCCCCTGTTTCACATCCAGGAAGGTGGCTTTTATGGACACCCGGCTTCCCTCGATTGGACGCCGGCCTACCGCAAAAGTTTGACTTTGGCCAGCGACACGATTCCCAGCGCTCACCCGAGGCGTCCCGCGGCTCTTTGGATTCCCTACAAATGGTCGCGGTCTACCGGCAATATGGTCCCGGACATGACCGGAGGTCGATTCGGACCTTTCGACAAGCAACTTTTCCTTGGGGAAGTCACCAATGGCATGGTGCTCCGCGCCGACCTGGAAAAGGTCCGGAGAGAATATCAAGGAGCGGTTTGGCCCTTCCGCCAAAAAGTTGGCTCCACTTGCCGGGTCCGATTTGCCGAAGACGGCACTTTATTCTGCGGCATGACCAACCGGGGTTGGGGTGGCTTGGCCCCGGGCCATGGCATTGCCCGCGTCCGCTGGACCGGGAAGACCCCTTTAGAAGCCTCGGAAGTGCGTTTGCAGCAAGACGGCTTTCGCATTCGTTTCACCAAAGCTTTGGACCCGTCAAGCGTAGATCCCAATCAATTCCTGATCGAACAATATGATTACGACTATTGGTGGGAGTACGGCTCCCCCGAAAGGCACACTGAAAAGGTCGTCCTTTCCGCCATAAGCCTGGAAGAAAACCAGCACGTCCTTCGTTTGTTTACCGCTGGAATGAAGCCAGCACGGGTGGTCCGGGTGATCACCCCCGGCCTGCGTGCCGAAGACGGAAGCCCTTTACTGCACCCGGAATTTGCATACACCTTGAATCAATTTCCACAAGGGCCGCTCACGGAGGAGCATATTGCCAAGATCGTGCCCCCGCCTCCTCCTCGGGACATCGAATTGGAGGGTTGGATGCGTTTGACCTGGGCGGATGCCATGGATGCGTGGCAATGCGAAGGCTGGCAACTTTGCGATGCCGAGATCGACCTCAAGCATCCGGAACAATTCAAAACCATGCCTGGAAACGGGGCCTTAATCAACGTAGGCAAAGGCCCTTCCTCCAATTATCAAAGTCGATACTCCTTCTCAGATATGGAACTGGAGTTGGACTTCATGCTTCCCCGAGGCGGAGAGTCCGGCATTTACCTCATGGGCTGCTATGAAATTCAATTGCGCGATCAAAGTTCCCAAGGCGACCCAGCAGCCTCCGATTGCGGCGGCGTGACCCCCTCCGGCTCGTGGCCCGGCCGTCCTCCGGCAATCTCGGTTTACCAAGGCCCGGGAGTTTGGCACAGCCTCAAGATTCGCTTTGAGGCGCCGCGCTTCGATCACGACGGCAGCAAAAAGCGCAACGCCCGCTTATCCAGAGTCATTCTTAACGATACGGTCATTCACCAAAACGTCGCGCTTCCCGGGCCAACCGACGGCGCTCCAGTTTCATCGGAGCGGCCGTTTGGCCCGATCGTCATTGAAGGAACGTCAGGACCGGTCGCCATTCGCGGTGTGATGGTGAAACCCATTCACTCACAAAAGGATGAAGATGGTTGGGTGGACCTCTTCAATGGAGAAGACTTGGACGGCTGGAAAACCAGCGGCAAGGCGAATTGGAGCGTGGAAGACTACGCCATTATCGGGCAAGGAGACATGGGGCACCTTTACAGTCCCCGAAACGACTATCGGAACTTTGAATTCCGAGCCAGGGTCAAGATTAACGACGGCGGAAACTCAGGAATGTATTTCCGGACCGCCTACGGTGAGGGCTGGCCCAAGGGATATGAAGCTCAAGTCAACAGCAGTTTTCCAGATCCCCAGAAAAGCGGCTCCCTTTATGGATTGGCCCCGATCAAAGTCCACTTGATTCCAACGGATACTTGGTTCACCCAATACGTCCGGTGCGTTGAGGAGCCGGAGGGAACCCGGATCAGCATTCGAATTAACGACATTTTGGTCAGTGAGTATCTGGACAAGGAAAGGCGCCATGCTTCGGGGCATTTCGCCTTGCAACAACATCACCAGGGCTCGGTAGTGGAATACATGGACGTGCAGGTTCGAGAAATCCTCGGGCTGCAGCCCTCCGATCTATTAGGTCGCTGGACTTCCGGCCCTGCAGAAAGCCGACAGGTTCTGGTTTTTCAAGAAGACGGCAAAGGAGAGTGGATCTTCCAAACACCGCAAGGAAGCTCAAGCCTTGAAGTGACTTGGACATTGGATGCTTCGGTTCTGCCCGCCCGATTGGACATCGGAGGCATCCATCAAGGACCGCTTCGAGGCATGACCTTGTTCGGGATCGCCAAACTGGAACATGGCGCCCTTTTCCTGGACGCCGAGCCGGCCCCACAGGACTCCAATGGTGATGCGACGCGCCCACGGGAGTTTTCCGCCGAGACATTGAAGTTTCAGCGCTGAGAACTACTCGCTCTCAGTAGTTTCTTTCACCAACTTCAGCTTGCCATCGCGGAGAGTCATGGCGGCGGAATAGATCCCAAGCCGCTGGCGGCGCCACCATCGCCCGTGACGGCGCTCGGCGGAGGAGCCAAAAGAGTAGCGGTACAAATGGCTGCGCACCTGCTTCGGTGGATCTTCATTCCAGACGCCTTCAGCCAAAAGAGAAGCTACTGCGGGAGAGCCTTCCAGAATCCGTTCTAGGAAAGAATAAAACCACGATTCTCCCGAAACGGGCGCACTTGCGGCAACGGCCATGCTCCAATCCAGACGGGGAATGTGAAAGGTGGCGAATTTCGGCGGTTCGAAAACGGCTCCCGGTTTAAAGAGAAAGGCGATCTCCTGCCAGGACTCTCCGTCTGCGCTTCCTTCCACCACGATTTCCAATCGCTCAGCCGGAATTTCCGCGAACAGACCGTAACGATTTATGGACCGCAAGGTTTGCAGAGCCCGATCCACCTTGGCAAGCGGGGTTGGAGATTCGATATTCGAAAGGCGCATCCCTTCCGCCGTCAAGGTATAAATCAGCACTCCCGCGGCAACGAAACCAATCCAATTTTTGTACCAGGACCGAGGTTCTTCAAGAGTTCGCGTTTCAGCAATCCCTCGGTTCTTGCGGACATCAACTTCTAACAGGGGAAACAGCAACAGCAAATTCAAAAGTGGAAAGAAACCATAGTTTCCGCTCAAAGCGAAGCCGAGGAAAAGGAATAGTAGAAGGCCCACTCCCATCCTTCTCACGCGACGAGGCCCGAGAATTAGCCACGGAACCAACATCTCCGCAATCAAAATAATTGCCGTGGCCGCTCGCTGGAACCAAGCCGGGAAAGAGTGCCAATACCAAGAGATGTGATGAGGAAGAGGTTGGGTTACAAAGTGGTTTTCCAAAGCAAGGAAGTGGCTCCAGGCGGGATCGCCGCCGGTCCACTTCATCCACCCGGAGAAAAATACCAAGCGGAACAGGAGCAGGCGCAAACACCAATGCCCTAGCCGATTGGGGGAATCAGGGCAGTGCAGCCGCCGTCCCGGCGGAGCCCAAAATATGGCCAGCAACGTCGTTTCCACTAGGAGGGCATCCCATTGGAAATCCATGAACTCGGCCCCAACTTGGTAGATGGACAAATAGGCCGCCCACAAAATCAAAAGTTGAATCCGAGGATACCAACCAAGGAGCAATAGGGTGGCGCTGCCACAGCCTAGCGCCAGCAAGAAAGACAAGCCCCAATCGGATGGCAATCCGTGCAAGAGGGTCGGTACTTGCCAAAAGGCAGCTCCTCCCATTTCAGCCCGATGAACTGCCAAGGCTTCGGACCATGGCCGCAAGCCCTGCTCCCCAATCAGTCCTTCGGCCTGAACCCAAAAGGAAATCAGCGCTACAAGATGAATGACCGCTAAGCCCCGGAGGAACCACGGCCGACTTTTTTCAAAATTAGCTCGACGAAGCGTCGGACCAACCAGCCACCGCATCAAGCTAGAAACGAGGACCCGATTCCGGGCAACCATGGCGTAAATCCAATGCGACAGCCAAGCAAACGGTGGGAAATGACGGTACCACCACCAGGCCGTCCCCTTTCCGGGAACGAGCGCCGTCGCTCGAAAAATAGCTTCCGCACCGGTGCTGACCGATCCATCTTGGTTCACAAAGTGGATGGCTTTGGCTAAGGCTTCTGGCGGCAAATGAGGAAAGTCATCTCCTGCGGTTTGAAACGGCCGGCATTCCAGCCGCCCATCCCAATCCGAGATCCAGCGGTCCACCCAGGCACGGCAATAGCCGCATTGACCGTCAAATAAAAGAACGGGAAGCTGTGCTTTCACTTTTCAATTCGCCCGCCGCAAAGAAGAGGCTGCATAATGCAAGCGGTGACCCCCATGAAATGGAACTTCAAACCGGAACTCGTCTGTCTGTTCGGTCAACCGGTAGCGGAAAATCCGACTCAACACATGATCGAGGCGGCCTTTCGCCATCATGGATTGGATTGGAGGTACGTCACGATGGAAGTGGCTCCAGAGCAGCTGGAAGCCGCCGTGGCCGGTATGCGGGCCATGGGCTTTCGGGGTGGAAACTGCACCATTCCTCATAAGGTAGCGGTCCAAAAGTATCTAGATCGGATCGGCGAGTCTGCCTCTCTGATCGGGGCGGTGAATTGCATCGTTCGCCAAGACGACCTCCTGGTGGGAGAAAACACTGACGGGAAAGGCTTTTTACAGTCCCTCCGCGATCTTCAAGAGCCGCGGGGGCGCCGAGTCATGATGTTCGGAGCTGGCGGTGCCGCTAGAGCTATCGCCGTCGAATTGGCCTTGGCCGGAGTCGAGCACATCCAAATCTGGAATCGAAGCGAGGCCCGGGGCCGGGAATTGGTCGATCTCCTTCATCAACGGACCGACGTAGCTGCCGATTTCCATTCCTGGCAACAAGATGCCCCCATTGACGCATCCGTCGACGTCCTGGTCAATGCCACCTCAATTGGGTTATTCCCCCAGGTGGACGAGCGTATTCCGTTAATTGAAAAGGACTTAAGGGAAAACCTCATCGTCGCGGACGTGATCCCCAACCCGCCCCAAACTCGCCTGATCCGGGAGGCACGCTCCCGAGGTTGCCAGGTTTTGGACGGCCTGGGCATGTTGGTCAACCAGGGCGTACTGGGCTTCCGCTATTGGACCGGGGTCGATCCGGACCCTGCGATCATGCGGGCGGCCTTGGAAGAAGTCTTCGGCACCTGACCCGTGGCGCTGCCGACGGCATCCGGCCAATATCCCCGAGGGCCGGAGGTCGGGGCTATCTTGAACGGCCATGATCCTCCCCCTTTTCCTGGCGCTCGTGGCCTGCCCCCGCGCCCCCCAAGAAGGGTGGCAGCCCTTAATTCAGGGGCGAAGTATGCCGGGCTGGACTTCCCATGGAACCGCCAGCTTCAAGTGGCGGGATGGATTGTTAACGGCAACCTCCCGGGACCGGACTTTAAGTTGGCTGGTTTACGAGCATCCGTTCGGAGATTTCCAACTGGAGGTTGAGTTCAAAGCCATTCGGGGCAATTCTGGAATTCAGTTCCGAAGCCGACATCCGTCCGGCCGCCCCATGGTGGGTTTACAAGTGGAGATTGACGCCGATCCTCAAGGGGCCAGCGGCGGCTTATACGACCAAAGCCGGCGCGGTTGGTTACAGGCTCCCAGCAAGGAAGCAAGCGAAGGTTTTCAAGCGCGTGAGTGGAATCGATTAAGAGTTCGATGCCAGGGCGACCACGTTCAAACCTGGCTGAATGATCGACTCGCCGCCGATTTCCGCGACTCCGCCGCCCTGGAGGGTGTTTTGGCCCTTCAGGTTTTTGGCGCTGGGACGGAAGTTCACTTTCGCAATTTGCGGATTTTGGATTTAGGACGAAGCCGTTGGCGCACTCTCTTCAATGGTGAAAATATGACCGGCTGGCGGCCGGTCGGCGGTGGGCGCTGGGAATTAAAAGACGGTGTGTTGCTCGGCCTTCATGAGAAGAAGGATCCAGATTACGGACACCTGGTTTTCGAGGAAGTCCTGGGAGACTTCACGGCTCGAGTTCGTTTCCGAGCCCGGATGGGTAATAGTGGTTTGTATTTCCGGGCCGAGGAAGCCGGCGCCAGCGGCATGAGCGGCATGCAGGCGGAAATCGATCCAAGGCGGCGAACTGGAGGCTTGTATGAAACCAACGGCCGGCAATGGATCATCATTCCCAATGCGGAGGATTTGGAAGCTTGGTTTCGTGCCGGTAAATGGAATTTACTCACCGTCTCGGCCCACGGCCCAAACCTTCACGTAGCCTTGAACGGCCGCCAGACTGCCGCTCTGTTCGATGACAAGGGGCGAAAAAGCGGTCGCCTGGCTTTGCAATTGCACGGGAGTGAGGACGTTTTCCTGGAAGTCGCCGAAGTGGAAATCCTGGAAAAGGATCGATCTTTGCAAGTTCTCCCTTCCACTCAGGAGTTTAAAGATTCCCGCTTGGAATCTGTGGTCACTTTGGAAGGCGTCCACCCGTGGTATCCGACCTCCGATTCGGAATCTTGGCAGAAACGGTCGCAAGAACTCCGGCGGCAAATCCTGGTCGCTGCCGGTCTATGGCCGGAACCGCCGCGGATGGCTGTGGAAGCCAAAATCCATGGAATGGTGGTTCGCCAAGGCTACACGGTGGAGAAGGTTTATTTTCAAAGCCTGCCCGGGCATTACGTCACCGGCAATCTCTATCGGCCGATCGGTCCTCCTGGCAAAAAGCCCGGCATCCTCAGCCCTCACGGCCATTGGACCCATGGCCGCTTTTTACAACGCACCAAAGCCGATGCTGAAAAGGAAATCGCCGCTGGGGCGGAGAAATTCCTAACCAATGCCCGCTATCCGCTGCAAGCACGCTGTGCCCAATTGGCCCGGATGGGTTGTATCGTGTTTCACTACGACATGGTCGGTTACGGTGATTCTCAAGCTCTATCTCATGGAGCAGGATTCGAAGACGCCGCCGCCGGCTTGAGGGGGCAAAGTGCGTTCGGACTGCAGACGTTGAATTCAATCCGAGCGCTGGACTTCTTGGAGGCTTTGCCCGACGTCGATCCCGATCGCTTAGGGGTCACAGGAGCCAGCGGAGGAGGAACTCAAAGCTTCATCTTGGCGGCGATCGATCCTCGCATTCAGGCGGCTTTCCCTGCAGTGATGGTTTCAGCCGACATGCAGGGAGGTTGTGTATGCGAAAACGCTCATCACTTGCGGGTCGATACCAGCAACATTGAATTGGCGGCTCTTATCGCTCCACGGCCCCTTGGACTGACCGGGGCGAATGACTGGACCTTGCACTTGGAAGAAAGAGGCATTCCGCAGCTAAAAGCTCTTTATCAAGCCTTGGGAGTGCCGGAGAACTTCGAGGCTTGGGTACATCCGGAATTCGGCCACAATTACAACCAAGTCTCGCGGGAGCACCTTTACGCGTTCATGAATCGCCATTTGCATCTCGGCCTGCCCGAACCGGTTGAAGAAAGCTCGATCGAACCGATACTTCCCGGAGACTTGAGCGTATTCGATGAAAGCGAACACTCTGTACCCAAAGATTCCATAACTGCAAGCGGGGTGCGCACGGTATTGGAAGCTTGGTCGAATCAGCAGCTAAATCGCCTTAGTCCTCGGACTCAAGCCGACTGGGAAACCTTTCAAAGCGTCATTGGCGGAGCTTTAAAAAGCATGTTGCACACCCGGCTTCCGGAGCCGGGCACGATCGAAACCCAAGATCTTGGAAAAGAAAACCGCGATGGCTTTCAGTTTCAAAAACTAGTGCTCCGCCGCGTCGGCTATCAAGAAGTGATTCCAGCCGCCCTGCTGATGCCGGAGGAATGGAACGGCCGCCTCATCGTCGCCGCTTCCCCGGGAGGAAAAGAAGATTTCTTCCGCTTTCGACAAAGGACGATTTTGGATGTCAAACCGATTCTTGAGACGGGAACCGCTCTGCTGATGCCAGATTTGTTCCTAACCGGCGAACTGGCGGACTCTGCACCCCAACTACCGATCGATTCGGCCCGGCACTCCCGCTATGACGGATACAGCTACGGCTATAACCGCACCCTCATGGCTCATCGAGTTCACGACTTGCTGATTTGCCTGGCTTTCGCACGAGATCTCCCTGGAGTTCACAGAGTAGATCTTTTCGGCCGCAACCAATTCGGCTTGGTTGCTTTGCTGGCTCGTGGACTTGCCGGCGACGCCGTGAACAAAACGCTGGTGCATTGGCCGATGGATTTTCGGGACGTCCAGAGCACGAACGACCCGAGCTATTTGCCCGGAGCGGTCCGCTATGGAGACGTAACCGCCTTTGCCGCTCTTTGCGCTCCCCACCCCTTGCGGTTGATTAGTGACCGCAGCTTGCCGAACCTCTGCCAAGAAACATACCTGGCCGCCAATCACCCGCTGGAGATTGGAGTATTCCGAAATCAGGACTGGGCGGAGGCTCGAACCTGGTTCCACCTGCCGAATTAACTCGACAGCGACTATTTCCGGCCATGGAACGGGTCTTAGTCATTGGAGCCTCCTGCGCCGGCAAAACCACCTTTGCCTCGAGCCTGGCCAAGCGGCTTCAATGTCCTCACGTCGAATTGGACGCTTTGTATTGGGGTCCAAACTGGACCGAGAGGGACAGCTTCCAAGAAGAAGTAGAACGGGCTTCCCAAAAAGATCGATGGGTTATCGAGGGCGGTTATTCCATGGTTCAAGAACTGCTTTGGACTCGAGGAACCGATCTCATCTGGCTGGATTTCCCTTTCTTTTTGGTTTTTCTAAGGGCCATCAAGCGAACGTGGCGCCGCTCGGTTTCCAAGGAAATTCTCTACAATGGCAATCAAGAGAATTTTTTTCGCGCCTTTTTCACCCCTGACGGCATTCCCTGGTGGGTCATACGCAGCTACGCCAGGAAAAAGAAACACTGGGCCGTCAGCATTCAACGCCCGGAATATGCTCACTTAAGAATCCATCGATTTCACCGGCCCGAATTTGCCGAAGCCTTTCTTCGCTCCTGTGGAAGCTCGAGCACGTCCGTTTCACCTGAAAAGGAATTTGATTCCACCGCTTGAAAATCGGCATCAACTTTGTTGGTGCCAGGGTGTAAGTTCGCACCAATAGGCCCTTTCATTCGGGGATTTTTGCATGAAGGCCACGTGGCCGCCGCGGTCAGTTATCCGAATGCGGCAATGAGGGTTGCTCTTAAAAACCGGGTCGTCCAAGGGCTCTGCCGGAACGAATGGATCGTCCCGACTGTGGACCAGCAGCGTGGGAACTTGAATTTTGTGTGCCACCTTAAGCGCCGACGCTTCCAGGTAGTAGTGAGCCGCATCTCGAAAACCGAAGGCAGGAGCGACGATCTGCTCGTCGAAATCGCGGACCGAACGCAATCCTTTCATCCCCCCTTTCGGAAACAGATCTGGAAAGTGTCGATGTTTGCGGGCATAGATTTTCCTCAACTTCCGCATGAAATACTGAGTGTAGATCGGACTGAAACGGCAAGTTTCCAGTGCCCTGGAGGTTTTGGTCAAGTCCACTGCGGGAGATACGGCCGTGATTCCTTTGACCCCATCCGGAAATCGATCTTCCCAGGCGGCGGCCATCCGCAACACCATATTGCCCCCAAGGGAAAAGCCGATAATTTGCAAGTGGCGCACCCCGAGCTCTTCCAACAGCCAATTTACAGTGGCTTCAGCATCGTCGTACATGCCGCCGTGAAACAAACCCGGCGTATCCGCCTCCGTTTCTCCATGGTTTCGCACGTTGATCCGCACCGTGGCCCATCCCATGCGGCGGGCGTGGTCAGCACTCAAACGAATGTAGGAAGCCTCGGCATCTCCACAAAATCCATGGAGCAAAACCAACGTCGGTTGTTCCGAACTCGGCTTGCCGTTCACGATCAAGCGAATCGTGGTTTCCCGGTCAACGGGTAGGCGGTGCTCCCATCGCTGCTGGCGCAAGGCCGGCGTAGCCCACGGCCAGATCGAAGTGGCCATGGTCATCAAATCCGGCTGCTGTAACCAACGGGGCGGCCGGTAGGGGGGAAATTCGGGTTTCCTCGACACCGCCCATACTATAAAGGGGTGACTCCATTCCGGCCGTCAAGCCTCCTGACCCAAAGCCAGCGAATGCGTAGCCTGCTTCTCCTCTTTGTTTTGCTAGCTTCCAGCCCAGGACTCGTCGCTCAAAAATCAGCGGTTCCGCCGGAGTACAAGCTCTTCCCACTTGATTTTTCAGCGGGAAAAGGCCCTCGAGGGGTTTTCTGGTTCGACGATTGGTATTCCCTGGAAAGCGTGGATCCGGAAAAAATATGGGAAGTCCGCGCCGATACCTACACGACACAGGCAATTCGTATTAGCAATGATCGTAAAGTATTGGGAACGCTGACCGCTACCGCCGAAATCGGCCCATTTCCGACCCGACCTATGTTGTGGAATTTGAGCGTCCGGGGTTTTGCAGGCTCGCTCCTGAAGTTCAACCCAGATTTGAAAGTGCCCAAATCCGTTCGGTTTCATTTAATTTCCGATGGAGGGGTATTTGCTGGACACCGGCTGGTTCAGGGTCGCCCCCGACCTTATTTGTTTTCTCGAAAAGGATTGCTCCGACCTTTGTATGAAACGCCGTGGCAAGACTGGAAGCCCCTTGCCATGAGTTCCACCGCCCTGCTGGTGGGCTTGCATCGGGAAGGAAAGAAATGGGACGGCAAAGCTTCCTTGGTCCTCTATGAATTTCACCCGAGTCAAAAACATCGTCACGCGATTTTAGATTTGGAAATCACCCCAAGAAAAATCACCAAATTCGGTTGGCTTATTGGAGAAACCGGCATGCCTGAAGATCGCGGCGGTCGCCCGGTGGTCTTCGGTCCCGTCCTTCATTCAAGAAAGCTCCGCCGGCAGGAAGCTTTGGAAGAGCTCCAGCCCCTGAAATGGTCTGGACCTCGTCAAGCGGAACTCCATGGAATCAACGACCGGCGAGATTTGGCCGGAGCGGTGGCGGCGGGAGGCGGCTGGCGAGCCTGCCTCTGGAGTGGGAAGCAATGGAATCCCCGGGACGAAGAAGTCGGAGCCCATCCGCAAGTTTTTGACGATCGGCTTGGGGACAGCGTCGCGTTGGACATTAACGAGCAAGGAGTGGTCGTTGGAATCGCGGGAAAGCGATCTGAGTCAAGTCCCTACGGCGTTCAGGGCCGGGCCGTGGTTGGGGATCAGGGGCGCCTATATGACCTGAATGGCCGCGTCCGAGCCAAGGGTTGGGTTTTGCATTCCGCGGTGGACATCAACGAGCAAGGCTGGATCGCTGGCCAAGGCAGCTTTGAGGGAAAAGCCCGCGGTTTTGTTTTAAAACCCGCCCGCTGAAACCAAGCCTACACTGGGGTAAGGCCTGAAGGCCTCAAACCCCATGAACGCGGATTCCTCCTCCCTCCTCCCGCTACAGGAATGGGCGGTTCAAGTCCATCCCGACGACAATGTTGCCGTGGCCAAGCGTCCCCTTCCCGCAGGCCTGCAAATGAAACTGCCGTCTGGAAGGGCGCTGCAACTCAATCACGAAGTCAAACCCGGACATCGATTCGCCTTGATTGCCTTGGGTAACGGTGAAAGGGTCCGCCAATACGGCCAACCGATCGGAACTTCAAAAGGCATGGCCGCTGGCGATTGGGTAAGTCACGGCAATATGAGTGACGAAATTCCGGTTGTTCGGGATTTACCCAAAGACTTTCATCGACCGGCACCGCAGCAGCTTGACCCGGATCAATGTCCAAAGTTTACCGGGATCTTGCGGCCGGACGGCCGGGTCGGAACTCGCAACTTTTTGCTTATCGTTCCCACCAGCATGTGCGCCAGCCATGAAGCCGTCCAAATCGCCACCTTGGCCGAATTTCGACTATTGGAGAACGGTGCCTACGAGCATGTAGACGGCGTTGTGGCCATTCCGCACAACAAGGGCTGCGGTTGCTCAAATGGCAACAATATTGAAGTCCTGTTGCGCACGCTGGCGAACTACGCAGCTCACCCGAACGTTGGTGGCGTTTTATTCATTGACCTCGGTTGTGAAAAGACCAACATGGAGCTGCTGGACGCATATTTGAAAAAGAAAGGTGGCTTGGGTTGGAACAAACCGCGCCATTGGATCGGCATTCAAGAAGTCGGAGGTACGCAAGCGGCGGTGAAAGCCGGATTCGAGGCGGTGGAAGCCATGCTACCGCAGGTCAATGAAGCCAACCGCAGCCTACAGCCAGCTTCAGCCTTGACCCTGGGAGTGAAGTGTGGAGGTTCCGACGGTTTTTCCGGTTTAACCGCTAACCCGGCTTTGGGTCGAGCCGCCGACGAATTGATTCGTTGCGGAGGCACCGTGCTGCTCACCGAAGTGCCTGAATTCTGTGGCGCTGAGCACGTTCTCGCCCACCGTGCCAAAGACGCAGAAACCGGGCAAAAGGTTTATGAGATGGTGGATTGGTATCAACAACACGCCGCCCGAGTCGGCGCCCAACTGGCCATGAACCCATCTCCGGGAAACATTGAGGGCGGTTTGTTGAATATCGCCATTAAATCTCTTGGAGCCATTGCCAAAGCCGGTAACAGTCGAGTGGAAGGAGTTACCGATTACGCCCAGCCGCCGAAAACTTCCGGCTTGCACTTAATGCAAGGACCGGGTTACGACCAAGAATCCACCCCAGGCCTGGTGGCTGCCGGAGCCCAGGTGGTCGTGTTTACCACCGGCCGTGGAACGACCATCGGCAATGCAATCGCTCCTGTGATCAAACTAGCTTCGAACAACGAAGTCTTCGAGCGAATGAACGAGGATTTAGACCTGTCAGCCGGAAGCATTTTGGATGGTGGTGAATCCCTGGACGACGTTGGCCAGCGAATTTTCGATCATGTGGTGAACGTAGCCGCCGGCAAAGTCATGGCCAAAGCTGAAATCAACCGTCACCGGGAATTTCAAGTTTGGGCGGAAGCCTCCGTCAGCCTTTAGCCGTTGCCTCACCATGTCCGAGAGCATGCAAGCCAGCATTCTCCTAGCGCCCGGTCGAATGGAAATTCAATCCGTTCCCGTTCCTGATTTGGCGCCCAACGAGGTTCGTTTACGCACGACTGCGGTTGGCCTTTGTGGTACCGACTTCCATATCTATTCCGGGGCGGCCAATTATAACTTGGATCGGTCCGGGCGCCCGGTTCCGCTTGAGCGGCATCCGCAAATCTTGGGACACGAAATTTGCGGAGAGATTGTGGAATTGGGAAAGGACGTCCGAGACTTGAAAGTCGGCGATCGCGTTATCGCCGACCAAGGTTTAAATTGCCTCAGTTGCAATCGGGAAGTTCTTTGCGATTTCTGCCAAAGTGGCGATTCACACCAATGCGAATTCTATCGAGAACACGGAATCACCGGCTTGCAAGGAGCTCTGGCCGAGTACATCAATCTGCCTTCGGTCAACGCAATTGACATGAAGCCAGGTTTGCCCCAGGCCCACGCCGCCTTGACCGAGCCCCTCGCCTGTGTTCTGCACACGGCCGACGTCATTCAAAGGGCGTCCAGCAGATTCTCTCTTCAAGCGGATGATCCAAGCCGCCGAGTCCAAACTGTTTTAATCTGCGGAGGAGGACCGGCCGGCCTTTTATTCCTGCAATTCCTCAGACGGGTTCTCGGCTTTCAGGGAGAAATCGTGTTAAGCGAGTTGCAGCAAGACAAAAGGCAATTGGCTGAGGCCTTCGGGGCGAAGGCGGTAAACCCAAGGGAGGTTCACCTTGCCGAATACTTGCGCGAATTGACTCAAGGCCGGCAAGCCGAGCTGATTTTTGAAGCCACCGGCTCAGGTCCGTTGTTTCTGGATTTACCCGGCTACATGCGCCGTCAGGCCACCTTGGTCTTATATGGACACGGCCATGAAGGGGTCGGCCTTGAAAGCCTAAACCAGGTGCAGTGGCGAGAGCCCACCATGCTCTCCCCCATCGGCGCTTCCGGAGGCTTCGAGCTCGATGGCCGACCGTCCGTTTATCAACGTTCCCTGCACATGATCGAGGACCATCAAATCCTGGTGGAACCCCTGATCAGTCACAGCTACCACGGGCTGAAAAGCGTCCCCGAGGCATTTGGAGGGGACCACCGCAAGCCCGGCTATGTGAAAGGAGTGGTTTTGATGGAATCCTAGTTCCCCCCTGCTATATTACATTGTCGAGTTTTCACCTCTATGGCACCCATGAATACCTCAGATGTTCCCCCTGAGTCCGACCAAGAAGTTCCTTGGAATGAACTCATTCAATGGATGGAGAACGACCTTCGCCCTAAACTCCTCCGCACTCTGCCGCCCGGTGGTAAGGTCACCGCGACGTCCATACTAGGAGAAGCGTTAAGAATCGCCGCTGTTCGTCAAAAAGACTTAAAAAAGAATCTATTTTCCATGAAAGCCTTTCTCCACAAAACAGCATTATGGGTACGAAAAGACAAATTCCGCAAAGCCGCGGCAAAACGACGAAATCCTGAGTTTGGCTCCATTATCAGCCTAGGATCGATTGACCCCGGCCAGGAAAATCCGGAAACTTTCGGCATCCTTCTTTGGGAAGCTGTAGATCAGCTGCCTAGGTCACAATCATATTTACTTAGGAATTATTACCTCGAAAACCGAAGTATGCAGGAAATTTCCCGACTCAGCGGTGAACCGGTTCATCGGGTAGAAAAAGAGTACGATCAAGCCCTGCAAGCTTTAGGAAGAATTATTGGAATCCATGACCACTAGCCCGCCAGTCCACCCAAATTCTCCAATTCCAGATCAGGGGAAATTTCTCAATCATCGGTATCAGCTCCAAGAAATCCTCGGAGGTGGGGGCCAAGGTCTAGTCATTGCTGCCTATGATCATCAAAACAAAACGAAAGTGATAATCAAAACGCCTCGTCAAGCTTGTAGTTGGGAAGCCTTATATCGGTTCCTGTACGAAGCTGATCTAACTCTTCCGGAACACCACAACTTAGTGCGAATTCGAGATCGACTGGCGATAAATGGCCGACCGTATTTGGTTCAAGATTTCCTTGAGGGGCGTTCTCTTTCAGATCTTTTGAGTTCGGTGGAACTCCGACAGAAGCCGGAAAATTCCGCCGAAAATCCCTGGTTTTCGATCAAGTTGCGCCCCCTCGCTGCAGCAAAATCCATCGCGGAAATCAGTGAAGGCGTTGAGACATTATTGAATCACGATTTCATTCACCGGGATCTGAAACCATCCAATATGATCTTCGATCCAAAAGGCCGAACCACTCTGGTTGATTATGGGTTGCTGCAAAGTCGAAGTCATCCCGGCGTTACGCAAACAGGAGTCGCCTTGGGATCGGACGGCTTTATGGCTCCGGAACTGAAAATTGGAGAAAAATCATCATCAAAATCCGAAGTGTACGCCCTCGCCATTAGCCTGTGGGTGTTACTCTGCGGTCGCTTTCCCCGGCGGCATTCAAGTGGGATCTTGCTCCAAAACAAGCGGATTCCCAAACCACTGACTCCATTGCTTACAAAAGCATTGGAGGCCAATCCGAAGCACCGGCTCCATCACCCTCGGGTTCTAGCCAGGCTCCTCCGAAAATGGCTGCATTCTCCTGAAGAGCCTCCGTTGACCAAGAGTTGGCAAGATGCTTGTCGTCATATCTTCCTTCGCCACCGCCTAACCATCTCTTCCTCGATTGCCTTGGGCGCCTTCCTGTTCGCGGTTATCATGTGGAGAAACTATTTGAATTCAGAAAGCGTCAAAAGACAAATTTACGATAATTTGATTAACGAATTATCCGGAATGAACGATGCTGCAGAAACCTGGTTACCAAGAGACGAAGGCCACGCCAAAGAAATCCTACTCCAGCTAAGAAGATTGGATTCTCCGGCCACGCAGGCTACCCGCGACCTGAAATACAAAGTTACATCCTGGAGCCTAAGAAAAGGAACTTATGAAGATCTGGCCGAATTCACCGACTTTGACCTAAGGGAAGCGCTGAAAGCAAGTATTGACGACGGCTTTAACGAGTTTTGGTGGGGACTGGCCACGACAATGATCACAAAACCGAAAAAGCCTCTTGAAAAATTCGAAAGATATCGGCACTTTTGGCCTCACAAGCAAAACTTATTCGATGAGGTCAATTACGTAGCTCATAAGTTTTCCAGCGCCCCGGACGCTTTCCCAGGGAACATCCTCTGCCCCGTTCACACAGCCCAGGGCAAGCTCGGATTTCTTGCGGTAGATTCCGATGGAAACTTAATTTGGAGATTGGGCATACTTAAGAATCATAGCAGGCGAATTTCCTCACCCCGTAAATTTGATTGGAAGGATGCTACCGTCTTTGCCACGGCTTTTTTGAAGAATTCATCGATTGGAGCCTCTTTATTGATTGACCTTCACATAGGCTCCAAACATGACGCTTTTAACATTAAGCGGGCAGGACTTTACATACTTCCACTCGATAGCCCGGAATCCATTGAGCTCGTTCACCCTCACAGCCCTCTTTCATTCTGCTCTTCAAATCATGGAATGGCGGTTGCAAATCTAGACAACGATGCCGAGGAAGAAGTCCTCATTACATTACCGCAAGGAAACCGCGAAATCCTTCTCTTTGATGGATCCCCTCAAGGTTACGAAGTCCGGACTATTTCAAGGAATACTGCAGATCCAAGAGCCATTCAATTAACTCCAAGCGAAGATGGCTTTCAGTGTTGGGTCGCTTATGGTCTTTACTCCTGCTCACCAAAAGCATTTCGACTGGAGAAACTTCACTTCTCAAACCTCAGCAAACTCCCAATCCTTCAATTGAGTCGCCTGCAGGGCTCGTTCTTTGATCTTAATATTATCCGTGGCTGGCCGATGGATTTCGCCGCTAGTTTTGGCTTCATAAGTGCCTCAAAAGAATTCGGCCATTCGAATGCGCATTTTCGCCAACTGGAATCTCACACATTTTCACTTGACCCTCACAAGGATCGGGAGAATCATTTGCTCTTCCGCTTGCCTTCAAGTCCGAATATCATTTCCAGTACAGAACTCCTCTCATTGGATCTAGATGCTAATGGAAGAGATGAACTCTACTTAACCCATTCGGATGACAACGGCTCTCTTCATTTTATTATTTTTCTAGACTCGGACCTAAAAAGCCGGTGGCTGCCTGTCAAGTTAGGTGGCTCAAAATTGTACTCAAGCCGCTTTATCGGAAAGAGCGGAATTGCCGATACTTTAGCATGGAATAATAAAAAATGCCCACGGTACTCAATGCTCAGCGGCCGATTATATCAAAGTAGGTATTTTCCTGAGGCAACAACACCTATTACTCAAATAATCTATCTAGAGAGAGGAATGGCTCCTGAGGCTCGAATGGAAACTTCAAAATCTACTCTTTCGGGTAAATTTCAGGTCCAAGGAGGCGACATCAACAGTGTCGGATTTCTTCGATTTGGTTACCGAACCGGAAAACAATGGCGGACCTTCCCTCAAAAGCTTCAGCTCTTTCTATCTGGAGGGGCAGGTCTAGAACAATTCGGTGTTCATCTGAGCTTGGGCCCCATGAATAATCCGGGAATTCCAGTTCAGAGTGAAACGGTTATCCCAGGCCGCTGGTATCGAATAGATTTGAAGCAAAGCGATTCGACCGTGACCCTTTCCTTGTCCCACAATCAAAAACAGGTGTTTTCGCCTGTCGCACTACCCCTATTCGACGACGCCTCGAAAATTGATCAACTGGCTTGGTGGTGGGAATCTCAAACAAAGGAAGTCGTAGAGAAGGCGGATCAAGACAATCGACTTCATATAGAATGGATTCCGTTGGAAGCGGAAGAATAACAAATAAAGTTTTGTAATTTTTTCCTTAGAAGGAACCCAAACCTGCCATTTAAGGAGTAGGGCGGCAACTCGCCGTCACATCCTCGAACTGGAAAGAGAAATGCTTCGACTCCTCTTGCTGTTCTCTCTTTTAATTTCGTCGGCCAGTGCTCAAACTTGGCAGGCAGATCAGCCCCTGAACACCGAAAGAGCCAACTTCGCCCTGGTCTCCGTGGGAAGTTCACTCCTTGCCATTGGAGGAACCAGTGATCCTTCCGGATCCACGGCCCTGGCCAACCTGGAGATCTTGGACACTTCCACTCCTCTTGCCCAATGGAGTGTCCGTAATTTTCCACCTCAGGTGACCCCAGTTTACGGTGCCGCCTGTACTGTTCTTGACGGTTTCGTTTTCCGGTTCGGCGGCATCGTCGGTTCCGGCTTCGCGCTGACGGACGAAGTCTGGCGTTATGATCCTAGTACGGACAATTGGACCGCCATGACTTCCATGCCAACTCCAAGATGTCTTCAGGGAGTTTTCCAAGCGAATGGCTTGATTTATTTAATCGGTGGTCGAGAGCCGGGCTGGACTTTCAAAACGGACGTCTGGATTTATGATCCGAGTAAAGAGGATGGGAATCCCAGCCTAAGCCCGTGGAGCAACGGCGCTCCAATGCCGGAAGCCTGCGAGCCCTTCGTTCTTGGCTACAAAGGAGACGCATATCTCTTGGGCCGCTACACCGGAGCCAATGAAGTAGAAAAGGAAATCTGGAGATACCGAGCCAGCGATGACCACGGAAACACTACTTCCGCTTGGTGGACCGTTGGTCAGATTCCTTCAAACGACTTCGGTTATGCTTGGGTACGGCATCAAGATAATGTGTTCCTCGTCGGTGGGCGTACGGATTCGGCCGGCCACGCCGCTAGGGTCGATACAGTCCACGCGCTCAACCTGAATAACCTTCAGTGGACTATGGGGCCGGTTTACCCATTAGCCGTAGATGGCATGCAACTGGCCAGTGTGGGGGGCATCCTCTATGGTGCCGGCGGAATGCTAACTGGATCTGATTTTACTGCCAACGTCTACCGCCTTCAGTAAACCTCCATCGTTTAGGAACCCCCTTCCGCTTTGAGGCTGGGAGGGGGTTCAGCCAATTCCACCGGCGAATTCTAGAGGGTCTTGCAGCTCCCCCTATACTTCAGGGGCCATGAAGGTCTCTTTGTTCGTGACCTGTCTCGTGGATCAGCTTTGGCCCTCGGCCGGAGTCGCCGCGGTGGAAGTCTTGCGCCGAGCCGGATGTCAAGTGGAATTTGACCCCGAGCAAACTTGCTGCGGCCAACCGGCCTTCAATTCCGGCTACCGCGAAGAAGCCCGCAAGGTGGCTCGGCATTTCCTGAATGTCATGACGAAAAGTTCGGCGGAAGCCATCGTGTCGCCTTCAGGCTCCTGCGTGGCCATGGTTCATCACTTGCCCAAATTATTCGAAGGCACTCCAGATCATGGGGCTGCGGTGGAAGTCGCCGAAAGAACTTTCGAATTGGGCAGTTTTCTGGTCAAACGTCTCGGCATCGAGGATCTCGGCGCCCAATATGCCGGCCGGTTGAGCTGGCATGATTCCTGTCACGGTTTGCGGGAGCTCGGCATTTATGAGGAACCGCGCCGCTTGTTGCGCCGAGTCCAAGGAGTCGAACTCATCGAGCTTCCCACTCACGACAGTTGCTGCGGCTTCGGCGGGACGTTTTCTGTGAAACACTCCGATATTTCCGTCGCCATGCTGGATTATAAATTACAGGCCTTGCAGGATCAAAACGTGGACGCCCTGGTGGGCGCAGACGTGAGCTGTCTCATGCAAATCCGAAGCCGATTGCAACGGCGCGGCTCCAAAGTTCAGACTTTCCATCTCGCCGAAATTCTGGCTTCCCGGGGTTAATATGGCCATTCATCACTTGGAAAGTGTGTTTTTTAGGGAAAAAGTCGCGGAAGCGCTGGAAGACCAAACTCTTCGAGGTGCGCTCCAAAACGCCACTGGCTTGTTCCGCCAACGTCGCCTCGCCGCAACGGCAAGCTTGTCCGATTGGGAAAAACTCCGCGACCAGGCTCGGGCAATCAAGGCAGAAACCCTGACTCATTTGGATCATTATTTACCGGAATTCGTTGCGAAAGCGGAATCCAACGGCATCAAGGTCCATTGGGCTCGGGACCATCAAGAAGCTTGCCAGGTGATCAGCCAGTTGGTCTCGGAAAAGCAGGCTCGCCGGATCGTAAAGAGCAAGAGCATGACCACCGAGGAAATCGGCCTGAATCACGTGCTCGAAACGGACGGCGCCGAACCCATCGAAACCGATCTTGGCGAATGGATCATTCAACTTGCAGGAGAAACCCCCTCTCACATCATCGTGCCTGCGATTCATAAAACTAAGGCCCAGATTGCCGACTTATTCGTTGACCAATTATCCATTGAACCCACCCAGGACGCAGAGGAGCTCACCAAAGCAGCCAGGCGGATCTTGCGTCACCATTTTGCCCAAGCCGATATGGGCATCAGCGGAGTGAATTTCGCCATCGCCGAAACTGGCTCGATCTTGATCTTGGAAAACGAAGGCAACGCGCGCATGAGCACTTCGTTACCCAAGGTCCACCTCGCCGTCATGGGGTTGGAGAAGATCCTCCCGCGGCTTGCCGACCTCGAGGTTTTCTTGAGGCTGTTGCCAAGGTCGGGAACCGGCCAGCACTTGACCAGCTATCAATCCATTCTCAGCGGCCCGAAAAGAAATCCAGACCAAGAAGGGCCGGAAGAACTTCATTTGTTGATCTTGGACAACGGCCGGAGCGCGATCCTTGCCGAAGAGATTACCCGGCAGTCTTTGGCTTGCATCCGGTGCGGCGCCTGCCTGAATGCCTGCCCGGTTTACCAGCAAATTGGAGGCCACGCTTATGGCTCCGTTTATCCGGGACCGATCGGAGCCATCATCACGCCCCAATTAGCCGGTCTTTCCGAGACCAAAAACCTCCCTTATGCTTCTAGTTTGTGCGGAGCTTGCCGCGATGTCTGCCCAGTGAAGATCGACATTCCAGAAATCTTGCTTCACTTGAGAGCAAAGTCGGTTGAGGCTCATGAGAATGGCAAAGAAGCCAAAGGATTCCGAATGTGGGCCTGGATCAACCGCAGCCGCTTCCGCTTCGTTTGGGCTCATCGCCTGGCTCGCCTCGGCGGCCGCATTTTTATGAAGAACGGCCAGCCCCCACAATGGTTGCAACGGAGAGCTCCTGTCTTGGGTGCCTGGGCAAAGCATCGACAAGTACCGACTTTGGCAAAGCGCTCCTTCCGCGAAATCTGGAAAAAAGAACTCTCCCGCAAACAACCATGACGCGCAACGAAGAAGCCAAAGAGGCGATTTTGCAACGAGTCGGTCAAGCCTTGAACGGAGGAGGAGTCCGTGCGCCGAGAAAACATCCGATTACTGACCAGCACTATGCCGGACGCCCCCAAACCGACCTTGATCTTGTCTCTTCCTTTCAAGAAAAGCTTGAATCGGTAGGTGGAAAAGTCATCCGTGCCCAGAACCTGGAACAGGCGTTCAATGAACTATGGTCTATTTGTCAGGAACGGGGCATACGAAATTTGGCCTGTTCGGATGCTCCCTCCTTTCGGGATTTGACGGATCAGGCTCCAGAGGGTCTGGAAATCTTGGACTTTCCGCATGAGCAGGCGGAACTGCTTGAAGCGGAAGCCGGTTTATCCGAGGCTCAGTTGGGCATTGCCGAAACGGGAACCTTGGTCTTGGATGGAGAGCAAGAAAACCATCGTCTCACGTCTCTGGTCCCTCCGGTCCACATCGCCTTTCTATCCAGCAAGAACATAGTTCTTCACCTGGGTGAAGCTCTTTCCCGCGCTCAACAGGCTCGGTCCTTTCCCCGCACACTTACTTTCATTACGGGACCGTCAAGGACCGCGGACATTGAACTCACCCTTGTGGTCGGCGTCCACGGCCCTCGCGAGCTCGTCGTCTTCCTGCTGCCCTAATTGGATTCATCCGGAGAGCCCCTGACCTCCAATCCATGGGATGAACAAAGGACTTCTAGTTCGCGCAAGAATTCTCCGGATCGATCTTGCAAATCCCTTTCCAGAAGGTCCCATTCCCAAAATTGCTCCTGAATGAATTTCGGCGGCGGAGGGATAAGCCCTTTGGAGAAACAAGCCTGCCCCATGGCTGAGGACCAAACCTCTTGAACCGCCTCAAGGCTTGCTCTTTCAATCAAAAACTCTTGCTGCAATTGGATGACCTGATTTTTCAAACGGTTAGGGATTCCCTCGCGGTTCGAATCGGCCAAGACTTCGCCCAAAAGAACCTCCGGAGGAAATCGCTCAGGATTCGAGCGAACATCCAACGAGTTGGGAGCAACGTAACCTTCATCTCCAGGATCTCCGGTCTTTGACTTCCAACTCGCCATTTGAGTGAGGATATCTCCAGCACACTTCAAAACCTCCGGAGAAAGAGTTTGAAAAGGATAAGCCTGATAGTCTTCACCAAGTAGTTCAGTTGCTTCGGACACCTTGCTCAAGAAAATCTGGAGATTGGCGGGCTCTCCATAGATGGACAATACTTGCTCATAACTAGCATCGAACTGCTTCGAGGCCATGGCTACAAAGTAGTCCACCAGCTCCTTATCTTGAAACCAATGTTCTCCCGCCCCCTCAACTCCTGCAAATGGAATCCCTCCTTTCTGGTACTTCTTCCGCCAAGTGGAAATCCGCTCTTCCATGGATTCGGATTCTGAAAATTCCTTGAGTTTGACGGACTCCCTCAATCTGCGGCCAACCGATGGTTGAGATTCAGTCTCTCCTTCGTTCATAGGGATTGGATCTTGAAGGGAAGAGGCGCCAGCAACAGCCACTTCAGCTTCACTCGAGGAGGACTCCGGCCTTTGATTCAAAAAAACGACCAAGCCAACTAAGCCGATGCCGAGAATGGCAAAAACTAGAAATTTAGTTGTCTTCATGAACATTCCCTCTATGTCAAGCCAACCGGATGATGGCTCAATTCCTTTCGGAAGAGTTCGCCACCAAAAAACCAGTTTCATTAACCAAATTGTATATTCCGAAGCTTTAACACTTCATGAAATTATCTGGATTCTTGAAATAGAATGTGAAATTTACAGGAAGCATCTCCCGAGGCCAGCATCTCAGGACGTTGAAGCTCATAGGGATTAGTAGGATCTTGGAAAAAGCGCGAGTCTGCCTGGCAAAAGAGGGAAGATAGGTGGGGCCGCTCTATGGCTTGCGCCAACTCCACAAAGCGACATCGATGGACCTTGAAAGCAAAGCTGGCTGAATCGGTTGAAACGTCTTCGGTTTCTGCATTAAAGAAAGCACTCAATGCTTTTTCTCCCAGCTCCATTCTTTGGAAATCGGACTTGTTTTGCCACTCCTCCGCTGAAACTGGAGGAAAATTCCAAGCCAGAAATCGAGCCCCGCTCTCGGCCACGATCTCGCCAAGAATCCTTTCAATTTTGTTCGGCTCACATTTCAAGTCAAATTTGAGAACATCCTCCAATATGGGAACGGGCCGAAATTGCCGCCGGCTTAACTTTTCCTGTTCGCTTTTGGGAGACCCCAAATTTGCCTTTCTCATAGGATCGTGCAATACGGCCCTACGAAATGAATGAAAGAGAAGTCGGATACGATCCCACCAAGAAAAATGAGCTTTCAAGACTCTCCAGGTGGTCGGCACGGCCTCCTTGCGTTCGAATCGCTTGAGCCGACGAAGATCGGTGGATCTTTGATTCACTTTTCTCTACGGGGAATCCCTCGAAGGCCCGGTACCGTGACACCGAGATACAAGGCGAATCCGGCCACGATTAACCAAAACTCCATGGCATACAATCTACGGGTAACCATCAGCTCGAGGGGAACATCCTGGGCCTGGGCCCCCAGCGGCCCAAACCCCTGTCCAGGCAGGCGAACTTGGAAAACCTGCCAGCCGGCGTAGGCCATTCCCTGCACAAAAAACAAGATGATGGCCCAATGAAGGATTCGGTATCGCAGCGGCCTCATTCCATCCATCATAAGGGATGGAATATCTGGCAGTCTCGAGATTCACGCCTTCGGCGAAGTCTCAATTTCTAGCCATCGCTTGAATCTGAGAATAGCGAAAACATCCGACCTCGTGATCATTCACCATGCCCACCGCCTGCATGAAGGCATAGCAAATTGTACTTCCGACGAAGTTCATTCCCTGTTTTTTGAGGGCTTTACTCAGGGCATCGGACTCGGGAGTGGTTGCTGGGATATCGGATAGTTTCCTGAATCGATTCTGCTTTGGCTTTCCTTGAACAAAGCCCCACAGGAAGGCGTCAAGAGAGCCATGTTCGCGTTGGATTTCTAAAGTCGCTTTTGCGTTTCGAACCGCCGAAGCAACTTTCAATCGATTCCTCACGATACCCGGATCTTGCAACAGTTTGTCTATCTTGGATTGACGGAATCGGGCGACTTTGGCCGGGTCGAAGCCAGCGAAGACTTGACGATAACGATCTCTCTTCTTCAGGATGGTGTCCCAACTCAAGCCAGCTTGTGCGCCCTCCAACACAAGAAATTCGAACAATTTTTGATCATCGTGAAGCGGAACTCCCCATTCATGATCGTGGTAAGCCACCGCCAAATCATTTTTGGCCCAAGCGCATCGTTTCATGGTCTCCCTCTAACAAAGAAAGGCGTTGATTACTTAACAGCTAAGTACTCGCTGAACACTCCTAATGTTCGCCTTCGTCCGACGGATCGAAAGCCGGCTTCTCGGAGAGCGTTCTGAATTGTTTCAGGATTCACGCAATGTTCGATGGTATCCCAATAGTATTTCATCAATGTTTGAGCGTCTCGGCCACCACCCAAACGAGCCACCATCGGCACCCAAAACCTCAAGTATACTTTTAACGCTACGAATCCTAATTTCGATTTTGGAGGCGTAATTTCTAGAATCAAGATCCGCCCATTCGGAGACAAGACTCGGCGATATTCCGCAAAGGTCCGCCGAAGATCGGTCACGTGCCGCAAGGCATAGCCCATGGTCAACACGCTGAAACTGTCATCGGCGAAGGGCAGGAATTCGGCTCGCCCCTGCAAAAGGTGGGGCAGGCCCTTCTGAGATGCTTGCCGCAGCATTCCCTGACTGGGATCCAATCCTAAAGCCAATCCTTGCGTTCCGGCGAATCGGCTTCCGTGGTGGGTCAAAACCCCGGTCCCGCAAGCCACGTCGAGATAGCGATCTCCCGGCTTCAGCCCGGTTCGGCGAAGGGCTTGTCTTCGGTACCAATGCCCAGATCCGAAGCTCATGATCTGATTGATCCAATCATAATGCCTGGCGGATCGGTCGAAATACTCCTGAACGCCTTGCTTGCGCTCCTCTTCATTTTGGTGGTAAGAAGCCAAAACCGGGTGAGGGCGTATTTCCTCCGCATCTTGTTGCTCGAACCGGTTTTGGTTGCTGGTGGAGGGCATAAAGACACTATAAAGCCTCGACGACTTAAGGGCGCCGGCCTTCGGTTAAGATTGAGCGAGAATCGCCTTCACCTCCCCCCCACACACGGAGCCATGCGTACCCCGCTTTCACTTTTTTCCTATCTGCTAATACTCGCTTCAACAGTTTCGGCCCAATCCGCCCAGTTGGATTTCGCTCCCGAGCAACCCTACGAATTGGCAGGAGCTCAGCCTCGGGATGCAGAGGTTCGTGACTTTGATCGAGACGGTGATTTGGATATCGCCGTATGCGCTCAAGCGGACTTTGAGATCAGTGTGCTGCTCAACGATGGCAACGGCAACTTCAGTCACGATGAACCGTTCCACACTGGAGTACGAAGCTGGGGAATGGGCAGTGGAGATCTGAACGGGGACGGATGGTTCGACCTAGTGGTAACCGATGGAGAAAACCAGGCTACCGCCGTCGAAGTCTACCTGGGAGACCCCAATAACCCTGGCAAATTCCTCCAAGCACCCACGATCCATGCCGGAAGATTTCCGATCGATGCGTTGATGGACGACTTTAACGGCGACGGCCTTCAGGATTTGGCTGTGTGCAACAACGTCCTTTATGGCTTAACCATTTTCTTGGGAAACGGAGATGGAACTTTCGGCCCTCCTTATCATGAACCAAGCTTGGCCGGCTTTTCCTCCAACCGTATCGCCAAGGGAGATTTCAACGAAGACGGAATTGTTGATTTGGTTTTAGGAGGATTCTCTTCCATTCGCCTGGCTTTGGGGGCTGGTGACGGCACCTTTCCGACTCTGGCCTCACCCTCGGGTTCGGGAAGATCCGTAGCGGTCGCCGACTTCAACATGGACGGTCATTTGGATGTGGCCGGAATTTATATTTACACCGGGGACGGCTTTTTAAGCCTAGGAGACGGCCAGGGTGGGTTCCTTGGATCCATTCCGTTCGATGCCGGAGATTGGGGATTGGATTTAGCCGCGGAAGATTTCAATTTGGACGGAATCCCCGACCTTGCCGTAGCGGCGGACAACTTCCATCAAGTGCAAGTGTTCTTAGGGCGCGGCGACGGGAATTTGGAGCCTCTTCAAGCTTTCTCCACCGGCCCTGAGCCTCAGGTTTTGGCCGCTGGAGACTGGGATGGAGACGGCTGGATCGACTTAGCCGCCCCGTACCGGAATTACGGACAAACGGCCTATATCTCCGTTCTGCTCAATCAGAGCCCGGTGGAACCTTGGCAACTTCTCGGCCACGCCTTAAACGGCGCCGGTGGACAACCCTTATTGCGAGGATCCGGAGTCGCCAGCGCCGGAGGAACTTTGTTATTGGATTTGGAAAACGGCGCCGCCGGAGTTCCTGCCGGGACGGTAGTGGGTTTGCAGAGCAATTATTCTCCTCTATACGGAGGCATTCTGGTTCCCGCTCCTGACTATATATTTCAAGGGCTCAATACCGATAACGCCGGACAACTTACCCACGGCTTGAACCTACCCCCCAACACACCTGCGAACATGGAATTATTTTTTCAAATCTGGATGCTCGATAACGCGGGAGTTCAAGGCTACGCCGCGAGCAATGGCTTGATGGTCACGACGTGGTAGGCCACTCTTTCCTTACCGTCGAACCAGCAAGACTCCGGCCACCAAGAAGCCAATTCCGGTCAAGCGCACCCAATCTACCGGCCGGCTTGGCATCCCAAACCAGCCGAAGTGATCGATAAATACGGCGGCCAAGCCTTGGCCCAACACCATCAGGGCAACTGCATTACCGGCTCCGATCTTTGGAAATACAAAAGCGAGGCAGGCGATGATGATAAAGCCGAATACCCCGCCCAAATACAACACCCACGGCGTTTGAGCAGGAAACCAGGGACCCTTGCTACCCTGGGCCAGGTAAAGAATGATCGTGGCGATCAGGACCACGGCGGAATTAAAAACAAGCGCTGGCCCCAATCCGGTTTTTTGGCTCAGCATGCCATTGGCTGCTCCTTGGAAAGCCGCAGAGAAACCGGCCGCCATGGCCAGAGCCCACCAGACAAGGTTCACGAGGGCACTTCTCCCAACCGCAAGAATGCTTGCAGTAAGTTCGCCGAGACAGCTCTTCGGTAGGCGGCGGTTGATCGCAGGTCGTCAATGGGTTGAATATCCGATTGCAAAGCCTGATGCAGGATTTCTCTCGGTGCTCCTTCCTCCCAGGCCCTTTCCGTCCGGCTCAGACGAATCACCGTAGGAGCCACGCTTCCGGCGGCCAGGCGGATGGATTCGCCTTGATGCAAACCCGCCATAACTACCTTGGAAATTGCTTGAGCCGCTCGAGTCCCGATCTTTCGAAACCATTGGCGACCCTGCAAAAGCGGCAGCTCAATGGCAATCAGCAGTTCCTCAGGCCTTCGGAGACTGGTCCGATAGCCGGTGTAAAAATCCAGAAATGAAACGCGCCGCGTCTGCTCCAAGCTTCGAAGCAAAAGAACCGCTTCACAAACCGCAAGGATAGGAAGACTATCCCCTGCGGGTGAAGCGTTGATCACGTTGCCTCCTAAAGTGCCTCGGTTTTGAATTTGAGGCCCTCCGATTTCCGCCGCCGCCATGACCAGCATGGGAAAGTGCCGCTGACAGAATTCTGATTCCCGAATTTCACGAAATGTAGTTAAAGCGCCAATACGCAAGACATCGTCACGAAGCTCAATTCCGCGGAGAGGCTTCAATCCACCTAGATTAAGGAAGTTTCTGCCCGGCGGTTGACCAGCATTGAGCATTACCATGAGGTCAGTACAACCCGCCAAAGGGACGCAATCCGGCTTCTCTGACAAGATCTCCAAGGCATGTCGAAGAGACGTAGGATCCTGCACCTCGAGTTCGGAAAGAGCCGCTCTCATAATTCCGCCCCTTTCACCGCCCGAAAGATCGCCTCATAGCCGGTACAGCGGCAAAGATTGCCGGCTAGTGCTTCCTGCACCTCTCGCCGGGAAGCTCCCGCTTGAATTACCGAGGCGGCCATAATCATGCCGGGAGTGCAAATCCCGCACTGGGAACCGTTTTCCTTCACAAAAGATTTCAGCAGCGGATGCTGGTCCTGTAGGGATTCAATCGTATCAACGCAACGCCCCTTCACTTGGACGACCGGAATCAAACAGGCATTCGCCGGTTGCCCATCCAACAGAACGGTGCACGCCCCACATTCTCCCTCGCCACAGCCTTCCTTGGTCCCGGTTAAGCCGAATTCCTCCCGAAGCAAATCCAATAAGCGCTTCATAGGAGGAGCTTCCACTTGCACCTGTTTTCCATTCAGTTGGAAATGCATTGGACCTCCTGTACTCGTTCCGGGGTAACGGGCAATTCAGAAAAGCTAAGTCCCATGCTTCGCAGCGCGTTCACAATGGCCGGTCCGGCCCCATCCATCGGCAGTTCGCCAACACCCTTGGCCCCGAACGGACCATTGCGGTAGGGATTGTCCACAAACATCGTTTCCATTTCAGGTACGTCCATGGCTGTGGGGATAATGTAATTGGTCATGTTGGCATTTTGCATTTCCCCGTCCTTCATTCTGACCTCCTCCAAAAGAGCAAAGCCAAGAGCTTGCAAACTGCCCCCTTCCACCTGCCCGGCTGCAAGAGTCGGATGAATCGCTTTGCCGATGTCCTGGACCGAGGTAAATTTGATTGGGCGAATTTCGAAGCTAATTGGATCCACTTCAATTTCGATTACATTACAAGCCCAAGCATAGGCTCCGTAAGCATCCCCTCGATAGCGTTGCTCGTCCCATTGGATTTCCGGAGGTTTCTGGTATTTCTCATGAAGCCGCAAGGCTCCGTGCTTGAGAAAATAGGCTTGCGGACTCAATCCATTCAGTTTCTTTTTCAGCCGGCGAGCACACCTTTCCAACAAACCCCCGACCACCATGCAAGTTCTGGAAGCTACGGTAGGGCCGGAATCCGGAACTTCTGCAGTATCCACCGCAGCTATGGAAATTTGTTCAAGAGGCACGCCGGAAGCCTGAGCCACGATTTGAGCCAGAACCGTTCGAGTTCCTTGGCCGATCTCAGTGCTTGAACTAAGGACCCGGACCCCCTCCGCCGAAACTTCCAAAGCAACTTCAGAGTCGAGGTAGACCTCTCCAGCTCCGGTAAAGCCTGCACCATGAAAGAAAAGAGCCAATCCAAGACCCCGGGAGGATCCCTGCAACTCCTTTCTCCTGCGGCGAAAATCGGTTCGCTCCAAGGCTTCCCGAAACACCTGCTCGGCGCTGCAGTCCGAATCCAATCGCTGCCCGGTGGCCATCGTGTCCCCAGGGCGAAGCAAATTCATGAACCGGAAATCCACCGGATCCAAATTCAAGGATTCAGCAAGGAAATCAGCGTGAGCCTCGGCAGCGAAGAGTGTTTGAGGAGCCCCGAAACCTCGAAAGGCTCCGTTAGGAGGGGTGTTCGTCTTCACCACCCTGCCGCGAATACGAATGTGCTCGCATCGATAGGGACCACTTGCATGCAGAACTCCCCTGGAAAGAACGACAGGGCTTAGAGTGGCATAGGCTCCTCCGTCAAGGATGACTTCGATGTCCATAGCCAAAATGCGCCCATCCTTATCCAAGCCAGTTTTATGCCGGACAATCGAAGGATGCCTCTTCGTCGTAGCCGTCAGATCTTCTTCGCGATCATAAATCATCTTTACCGGCTTCCCAGCCTTTAAGGCCAACAAGGCTGCGTGGCCGGCAACTATGGATGGATATTCTTCTTTGCCGCCGAAGCCGCCTCCAGTCTCCGCCTGCCTGATTCGAACTTTTCCAGGAGGAAGCCCAAGAAGTTCGCACAATGCCTTTTGAACGTAATACGGGCATTGCAACGATCCCCAGATGGTAATTCCCTCTTTCTCTGGAATGGCAATAACTCCCTGGGGCTCAATATACATTTGCTCCTGGTGACCGGTTCGATACTCCCGCTCGAGAACGACCTCCGATTGAGCAAATCCGTCGTGAATGCTTCCCTTTTCAATCAGAATTTCATGAAAGCATTTTCGAGCCTTCCGAGGGTCAAAGATCGGCCGGGATGGAGCACATTCCACTTCCCACTTCACTTTCCAGAGAGCTTCCCTGTTCCGGTGAGCAATCAAGCGGATCGGTTCATGCGGGTGCTGGACCCGATCCCATGCCAGCATCGGCTGGTCGTTTTGAATTAAAGCGTGGCGGTTCTTTCCCGGGATGTCGCCCGCGCCAACCACTACATATTCCGAATCCGGCAATTCCAATTTCAATGACAAGATCTTTCCCGAAGCCTGAGTGGATCGCAAGGTTCTGCCATAAAGCATCCCGGGGAAGTTCAAATCGTCGATGTACTTCGCCCGGCCTTGAACCTTGAGATCTCCGTCAAGGCGGGGAACGTTCGAGCCAACAACCGTCATCCGAGTACGGTAGCAGAGGCCGGAGCCGCTTCCAAGTTAGGGCAGAATCCGGATCATGCGATGAGCGGAGAATTCTTGACCGAACATATCCCGGCTTCGCACTTGCAGTTCCTTAAGTCCGGGAGAAATGGTTTTTGGAATGACCCCTTGCCACAAGTGTCGGCACGTGGACGGTTCCGGCAAATCCCTCCCCGGCTTTGGCTTCAACCGAAGCTCCCTCTGGCGAACCGCCGTGAACCATGGGTCCGGCTTATTCACCTTTTTCATGGTCTGCCACGGCCCTTGATCCAGGCGGAATTCCACCGTAGATTTTTCCGAGCCAGCGAAGACGTTTACAAAAAACTTCGCAGGTAGATCAATGCCGACGGATAAAGCTTCCGGAGCTTCAATATTCATCTGGTATTCCGCGGGACGGCGAGCCGCTCGAAACTCCAGGCGATAATCCTGGCCGTCAAAATGAAAAATGCTATACCCGTTGGGAGCCCCATCCGACATCGTGGCGTGAGGAACTCCGGTTTCGTCCAGGGCTCCACCCCACCAACTGCCGCAAGCCGTCACATTGACTATGTGATGATGAGGTTCAGGTCGATCAAAGCCATCCTTGGTGCCGAGAAAGCGATGGTACATGGTATGAGTGTGCGCCGAGATCGAAACGGTGTACGGAAATGGCTCGAGCAAATCCAGCAGCTCCCCGCGGTTCTGTACTGCATGCAAGGGAATGTGCATACAAACCATAATCAGCTCGTCTTGTTTCACCCGGCGCAAATAATTGCCGGCGAAATCGAGCACTTCCCGGGTAAATCGACCGTTGTATTTAGGCTTGTCACCCTCTTGAAACCAGAGAACGTTGTCCAGTACCAAAAAATGGACCGGCCCCCATTGGAAGGCGTAATTTGCCGGCCCAAAATGTCGAATAAACGTCTCATTAGCCCAGGAATCTTCCGGCGCTCCCCGGTTGACATCATGATTACCGACGACGTTGTACCAGGGGATTCCAATCGAAGACAGAGCCGCGCTAAGGGGTTCGAACAAAGCAAGATTGTCGAACACCACGTCCCCCAACGTCACCCCGAAGGCTCCAGGGAAATCGATCAGCCCTTCAATGATGTCATGGGTAATGAAATCAACCTCCCGCTGATTTCGAGGCTGGGTGTCTCCAAAGAAAAGAGCTTGAAAAGAATCGGGCTCTTCCTGCTGATACAAGGGAAAGTCGATTTGATCCGGCAAGGGCCCGGTCGGGAGAATGCCGGGAAAGCGACTGGCGCGGGAACCTTCCGGCCGGTGCAGATAGAAGAACTGCGGGCGTCGGTGCCGGTCCAAGGGCGGCATCCAATTTCGCGGTTTCAACACGAAGATTTCATCTCTCGGTTCTACTGCGATCCGATAGCGGCCATCTGAATCGGTTTCGGCAATCTGTCGCCCGTTGGAAACACCAACGCCTGGAATTCCGGGCTCCCCGTCATCTCGGCTCCCATCACGGTCGAGATCATGAAAAACCACTCCTGTTGCTTGTAATGGCTCCTCGACCTGAGTTTCGAAGTCCAGCGAAAGCCAGCCCAAGGCGAGAGAGGCGGCCCCACAGGTGAGCAAGGTCAAGGGAGTGAAGAAACTCATAAAAATATCTTAAGAGCCCTGCGAAGTGATTAGGATGAAGGCTTCCCGAAGTTCCTTTCGTCTGGGAGAACGCGATGCAAGGTGGAAATCAAATCGACCCGCTCGCCTCCATGGATCTACAAATGGGGGGCAAGGATTGGAAACCCACTCCTCACGGTCGATTCATGGGCGAGGTTCTGGCTGAAACCGACTTTCTGAAGGATAAGGAAGTCCTGGAATTGGGGGCGGGGATTGGCAATCACACCATCTTGCTGCTTCAAAAGGAGGTCAAGCACCTAACGGCCACCGAAATCCTGCCGGAATTGCTCGAATCGGCCAAAATTAACGTCGAGCGCAACTTGCCGCCGCCTTTGCCGATTGACTATCGGGTAGCGGATTGGTTGGATTTGGACGGCAAGTTTGACGCCATCGTCACCAATCCTCCCTTCTGCAAGAGCGGAAAGCAGAATCGCCGCTATTTCATCGACTCGCTGATATTGGACGGGCATAAGCACCTACACCCGAACGGAGAGCTGGTGTTCGTTCAGTCTTCCATGGCGGATTTGGACAAAACCGAATCCCGCTTACGCGAAAACGGTTATGAACCGGAGATTTTGGGCCAGCAATCCGGCCCATTTCGGGATTACTACTTCGAGGACGCCAGCTTTATGCGGGAAATCCAGGAGGTTCCCAACGGCTTTTACGTCGAGAACGGAGTTCATTACGAGACGCTCTCCGTCATTCGCGCCGTCCTCCAGCCGTTTTCTCCGCCGGAAGGAGCTCATATTTTCGAGCCGTAGCGGAGTCCGCTGGGCCCAAGCAAGGCGCTCAGTGCAAGCGCTTCAGCTTGCTGATTCTGCCTAGGGAAAGCCAATCCATGACGTACAGGTTGCCGTTTTGATCAAAGGCAGCACTGTGCGGCGCCAGGAAGAAGCCATCCTTCCACAGGTCTCTAGGAATTCCATTGCGCGCCCGTAGCTTCGGATCCGGTTGATCCCCCAGGTGGGCAATGAGTTGGTCTTTCGAATCTAGCAGGGTGACCCGTCCGGCCAAGTCGGCCACGACCATTTCCGTTCCATGCTGGTAGGTCCCGCACGGCCGGCGAAAATGCTCTCCAACCAAACCCTTGTATTCGCCGTCTAAACTGAAGTATTGCAAGCGGTGGTTTTCACGGTCTGCCACCAAGAGCACCGGCGGATTTCGGCGAGTATCCAGCCACAATCCGTGGGGAGTTCGCATCTTACCCGGCTCGGTTCCCGGACCGCCAAAGGACTTCTGATAGTTGCCTTCCGAATCGTATTGGTGGACCCAACTCTTGCCGTAGCCGTCGGCCACGAAGAATGAGCCATCAGGAGCTACGGCCACCGCAGTCGGGCGGTATTCCCCGGCATTGGCGTAGTGCCCGGATTCTTCCGGATAACCCCAGCGGCGAAGAACTTTCCCATCCAAATCGGTTTTGATGACTTCGTGGCGCCCGATGTGGGCTAGCAACAGTCGCTCCTGGCCGTCCTCTTCGAACAGGCACATGCCATGAAGTCCGCCCTGAAATTCCTTTCCCCAAGATTTCAAATAATTGCCGTCGGCATCCAGAATCACCACGGCATGGGCGGCGTCGGTGTTTACCAATACCCGACCCTTTTTATCCACAACGATGGAGCCGTGGGTATTTCCCAGCTTCATACCTTCCGGCAATTTCAACCAATCCTGAATCCAGGAATAGCGATGCTTGCCTTTTCCAACCACCACCGGTTCCTGCTTTGGCAGATCTGCGGAAAGGAAGCCGATCGAGCCGGCCAGTAAGGCCAAGCTCAGCCAGGAGGAAAGATTCTTCTTTTGGAGGAGGGAAGTTTTCATTCTAGGATTTCACCTTCGGGCGGCGATTGGAATGGAAGGCGTTCAAGATTGTCCGTTGCTCTTCTGCGGTCAAGGCAACTGCCATTTTCTCCAGAACTTGCCCGAAGGCGTGAACTTCTTCTTCAGTATACGGGCAGCCCAAATTTCCTTTGGGCCCGTCGCTGGTCAACAAGGCCTCCCCCTTGGGATTTAGAAACACGAACCAAGGGATGCCTCCGGACTTTTGCCGCCGGTACCGGTTCATGATTTCTTTTCCGCCCAAGGTTCGGTCAATGTCAATTTTCAATACGACGAAGTCCTTTGCCATCAAGGGAGCAATTCCAGCTCTTGCCAGGGTATCCTCCAACTTATGGCACCAACCGCACCAAGGAGCCCCAAAACTTAGAAACAGCTTTTTGCTTTCCTTCTCCGCCCGTTTCAACCCTGCAGCGAGGAGGGATTCAGCTTTCAAGTAAGGAGCCTGGTGTTTCTCAAGAAACGCCATGACCTTCTTCGGGTCATGGCCAGATTTTCCCTCGGCCTCGACTTCAAAGCCGGCCGTTTCTTGGTTTTGAACTACCTTTCCGTTCTGGTCCAAGACGGTCAGGAATGGAATTCCCGAAGATCGCAGGTCCGCACCGAACTTTTTTACCAGATCCATATTTTTGTCAAATCGGCCGACATCCACCTTCACGACTTCATATTCATACAAAATCTTCCGTCGCAGCTTCCCGTCTGTTTGCATGGTATGGTCCAACTTCACGCACCAACCACACCAATTGGCCCCCCATTGAATCAAAACTCGGCTGTTATTGCGCTTGGCTTTCGCCAAAGCGGCGGAAATCTGTTTGCCGGCGTCGGCTTTTTCATCATAAACCGATTTCTCCGACTTCGTTTCCTGACCGAAAGTAGCTGCAAAAGTGCCGAGCTCGGCGGGAAGCACCGGAGACGCAAAAAGGAGCAGGAGGTGGAGGCCGATCATGGCAGTTCCTGGGAGGGATTTCAGGGCCGAGAGGCGTAGAGGGGAGTATAACCGGGATCATGACCTCTCCCCTCCCACGTCGCCGTTTCTTGAAAATCGGAAGTACGGGCTTGGCCGGCGCCTTTCTTTCTCCCCCGGCGATAAGGGCTGGCTCTGAATCTCGGCAAAGTCCGGCGGCGGAGGAGCGATTGTTCCGACTTGGCTTGGTGACCTATAACATTGCCAGGCATCTGGATTTGGAAGCCTTGCTGCAAGCCTGCGAACAGCTTGGTTATGAAGCCCTGGAACTTCGCTCCACTCACCGCCACGGCGTAGAGCCCAGCTTGAGGGCGGAGGAAAGGCAAAGTGTTCAATCACGATTTGCGGCTTCCAGCGTTAAGTTGATCTGCCTGGGCTCGGCCTGCGAATACCATGACCCTCGCCCCGAGGTGGTCAAAAAGAACATTGAAGAAACCAAAGCCTTTCTTGGCCTTGCCCATGATTTGGAGGTCCCGGCGGTAAAAGTCCGACCCAACGGACTTCCGAAGCAAGTCGACGAAAGGACCACCTTGCGTCAAATTGCCGAGGCCTTGAGAGAATGCGCCGAAACGGCGGAAGGCTTGGGAGTTCAAATTTGGGTGGAAGTTCACGGACGCGGAACCGCGGAACCAGAGCGCATGCAACGGATATTGGATTGGTGCGATCACCCTGCTGTCGGCATCACGTGGAACAGCAATCCGCAAGATGTGCGCAATGGATCCATACGTCCGGCGTTCGACATGCTAAAACCTTGGATTCGCAACGTCCATCTCAAAGAACTCTATTCCGGTTACCCGTACCGTGAATTGTTCTCCGCGCTCCGGAGTATCGGATACTCAGGATTTACTTTGGCGGAGATTGCGGGAAGTACCGATCCCCATCGCGTGTTGCGGTACTTTCGGGCTCTATGGCAAGAGCTATCGCAGCCGAGCCAAAGCTAACCTAAGTCGTCCCTCTACAAGCGCAAAAGCGTTAAGCCGCCATCCAAGGTCAAAACCTGGCCGGTGGCATAGGGGAGATCCCCTCTCAATAAAGCGGCCACGGCTTTGCCCACGTCTTCCGGTTCTCCCCACCGCGGCTCCAGAAGGATTCCATCGCCAATCAGGCGATTGTATTTCTCTTTTACTCCGGCGGTCATGTCGGTCTGAATGATTCCCGGTTGAATCTCGAATACCGGTATCCCATCTGCGGCCAAGCGGACGGCAAACAATTGCCGAGCCATGGATAAAGCTGCTTTGCTCATGCAGTAGTCGCCTCGTTCCGGGCTGGCGACTCGAGCCGAAACGGAACTGATGAATACGATGGCAGGTCGCCGCCGGGGCTCAGCTCTTCTTTGGTCCAACATCCAGCGGGCAACGATCTGCGTCAGAAAATAGGGTCCCTCCAGATTCACGCGCATCAAGTCGCGGAAGCTTTCCAAATCAGCTTCCAACAAGTCCATTCTCTTTGCCGGAGCAATTCCCGCATTGTTAATCAAAAAGTCAAGGCGACCGAAGAATTGATGAGCGGCATCTAAAAGTCTTGTCCTGCCCTTTGGGGTTCCAAGATCGGCGCTCTGATATCGGACTTCTACGCCGGTCTCGGCCAATTCTTCGATCACCGGAGCGACTTCACGAGCAGGCTTGCGGCCATTTAAAAGCAGGTGAATACCTTCAGACGCCAGAGACCTTGCAATGCCGAGCCCGATCCCTCGAGTTCCGCCGGTAACCAAAGCCACAGGTTCGGTAAACTTCATTTAGGTTGCTCCAACGGTCCAAAGAATCGGTACGGGCTCTGCTTTTGGGCAAGTCGCTGCACCAGCAAAGCCAGCTCTCGAAAGTGATAATCTCCCCACATGCAACTTTCCCCCATGGGAACAGCAGCATTTTCATTTTGGAAATCCCAACCTGCTGGACGATGATACAGAGCGTGCAGCAACAATCCTTGGTGAGCAGGTGAAGAACTTAGATACTCCTGACCCAAGAGGCTTTCAAAAATTGTCAACCCAGCCTCCGCCCACTGATTTTCCTGCTGTCGGTGCTGGCGCAGGAACGAACCTAGCCGTATGAGCCCCTGTGCCGCAATAGCGGCGGCGGAGCTATCGACAGGTTCAAAGGAGTTGTTCGGCTCCGCCGGTCGATCCCACCATGAACCCAATTGATAAAGCGACGGTGCCATCGTATCCCAATAAGGAATTCCATCGGTCGGGGATTGCTGAACGTAATGTTTGGCACAAGCCAGGGCCGCTCGCAAGAATTCATCTTCCACTTCCTCTCGACCCCCAAAGGATTCCAGGGCTTCATCGGATACAACCTGGAGGAACTCCAATTGTTCAGCAAAGCCCAATAGAACCCAAGCTTGCCCTCGAGTCCAGGTGGAAAAGGGAGACCAACCTTGTTGCGTACCCGGGCAACGATATCGCCCGGAATCAACATTAAACAAAGACTCGTGAGCCACTCGTCCGGCTTGGTCGTAAGCATCCCTTCCCTCGCCGAAATAAACTGCAAACTTGGATGTGGCCCGTGCGTGGAGGATTAACCTCTGCAAAAGAGAGATCGACTGATCCCCCTCCTCCAGCAAAGGTTGTCCCAAGCGGTAAGCAAGGGCCAGAGATCGCAACGAACGCATGGTATCGGCAAAGAGAGAATGCCGCCCATTGAATGAATAGATAAAACCTTCCTTATCGTTCAATTGCGTCCACCGGCGGGCTTGGACCGCCCCGCTAACTCTCAATGCCTGCTCATAGAAGGCACGTTCCCACTTCTCTTCGCCGATACGGCCTTCATTCATCAAACGCCAAAGGTTTCCGAAAGTGCTGACGATCTGAAACCCGTGATCATGAACCCCCATGGAGCTGAGATGCACTTGCATCGGGCCCAACACGCCATGGCGGCCAATTTCCAGAAATTCCTGTTGGCTGCCTGCATCGAATTGGAGCAAGGCCGAACCATATCGAAATCCTTCCGTCCATTCGGTCCAACTTTGATTCTGATAAATCCCCTTGGCAGTAAATACCAAAGCTCCTTCAACGCCCAGATGGCGTTCCTCGATAGCCCGAATCTTCGCCGCGGAAAGCTCCCAAAAGCTCTGCAAAGCCGGAAGGAAGTCACCTGGTTTGATTGCTGCCCGGGGTTCCAGCATGGCCCACCATCCTAGCGCCATCCCAAGAGCCGGCTCTAGCAGAAAAATAGCAGGGAAACGAGGTTTTCGCTTCCCCGCTTCATCCCAGGAAGGGCGATCAACGGCTTCATCAATGAGTGAGCACCGAAGACCGGCCATCGGCCGACAAAGGGCGGAATAGCGGAGCCGGCAGTGCGGGAGCGAGTCCCGACACTGACGACTTCGCCCTAGAGTGAGAGGCTTTCCACAGCCGATGAAAGGTGATCACTTGGAAAAGAGCTCGGAGACCGATCCCCGCCACCTTCTCAGACCGCAAACCGCCTCCCGGCGTTACCGGAAATTCCAAGAAATAAAGTTTCCTGCCCTCGTATCCTGGGGGGCATGAGCCGCCTCTCTCTCGAAATCGCTCCTTGGATCCGGACGGCATCCATTTTGCTCCTTGTCGGCTGCCAAAGCCAAGCTCGTTTGCCGGAGGCAGGGGCCGGAGTCTTTGAAGTCAACCAGGAAGTGAAGCTTGCTTATCAAATCCAGGGAAGCGGCTCCCCCACACTGCTCTTCCTTCATGGCTGGTCTTGCAACCAAAGCCATTGGCGCCACCAGGTTCCTGCTTTCGTCGAAGATCACACCGTCATTACCGTCGACCTCGCTGGACACGGAGCTTCCTCCACCACCAGAGACCGCTGGACCGTTCCCGATCTCGGAGCCGACGTCGCCGCGATGGTCAAAGGATGGAATTTACAAGACGTCATATTGATCGGCCATTCCATGGGCGGCCCTGTGGCGGCGGAGGCGGCCGCCAGGATTCCCGATCGAGTCCTCGGAATTATCGCCGCCGATACCTTTCACAACGTGGAAACGAAGCTGGATCCTGAGGCCATGCAGCCTTGGATAGAAGGCATGGAAGCCGATTTCCAAGGATTCTGCCAACAATTCCTCGACGCCATGTTTGCTCAACAAGCCGACCCTGAATTAAAGGAAATCATCTCCGCAAGCATGATGGAAACCGATCCAAACGTGGCGATCGGTTTAATGAAATCCTATTTTGATTTCAGTTTGAGTGACTCCGTGAAAGCTTGCCCGGTGCCGATTCGTTGCATTAACGCCATGCAACCGAAAACCGAGTTTGAAATCAATCGCAAGTACGGAGACTTCGATGCGGTCCTCATGGAGGATGTGAATCACTTCCTGATGTTGGAAGAGCCGGAAGCCTTCAACCAGCATCTCCGCCGCTGGGTTAACGCCTTACAGGAACGGGGATCGAATTAACCGAAGGACGCTCATTCTTCGGCGGGGGCATTCCATTCGACCAAACCCCAATCGATGAATTGCCCCCCTCCCGTTTGTCGGCAGTGAATGGCCACCAGGTTGTCGCCGGCTCGCAACGCCTTCCTGGATTCAGCCGTCAGTGGATAGAATTGATAGTCCGTGGTGTACCCGGAAGCCTGGAAGACAGGAAGCCCGTTTAAGTACACTTCCACGTCTTCATCATGATGGATCCTCATGGCCAGCTTCGCTTCCGGTATGCTTTCCAGATGAAAATTGCGCCGTAGCCAAATTTCCGATTCGCTCCATTAAGTTCCCACCACGGCCCCAGGTGTACCCCCAGTGCCGAAACCGCCTTTAGCCGAACTCCAGGACGAATCGGAAAAATCGACTTGATACCAAGCCGACTCAGGCGCCTTCAAGCAATAGCGCCAAAGCTGGGGTTCTCGCTCTGAAGTGGCCACGAGGATTTCAACTCTGGGAATCGGGCGATAGAGGCTTTGATGAGCCTGAAACAGCGCATCAGGATCCATCTTCAGGACCGCCCGGTCATAGGTCAGCAAGCCGTTGACTTCAACTTCCACATCCGTGGTCTGAGTGTAAACCGCCGCCGACAAACCCGGCTCGGCGATCAGCCAGGTGAGTTGTTCGACCTTTTGCAAATAAGCCGCCTGCAGGCTGTCTCGATCAGTAAATGAACGATAGCCCCAATTTCCTTCTTGGAGCCAGGTGTGGTTCTTCACCGGCAAACCCAAGCCACCAAATTCCCCTAAAACGGCGGCGCGACTCGCTTCCGCTGGCGGACTTGCCGGGCCAGGGTAAGCATGAATGTCATGAGCATCGCCGACAGGAAAATCATGCCAGCCACTGGCGCCAATGACCAAACGGCTTGGATCCAAAGCCTTCAATTTGGCCACCGTGTCCGCCGTTTGAAACTGTCCCCAGCCTTCATTAAAGGGGATCCAAACCACTACGCTTGGATGATTCCTCAAGGCTTCGACGATGCGTTGTAGCTCCAGGTGGAACTGAGCCGCCGACTCCGGGCTTCTGTCGATTTCCTTTTTTCCTCGAGGAACAGAAGCGTCGCCGCTCGGCATGTCCTGCCAGACCAGCAAACCCAAACGATCACACCAATAGTACCAACGTTGCGGCTCCACTTTGACGTGTTTGCGCACCATGTTGAAGCCAAGTTCCTTGGTTTTCTCCAAATCGAAGCGCAACGCTTCATCGCTTGGAGCCGCATAAAGGCCGTCCGGCCAAAACCCTTGATCCAGCAAGCCATATTGAAACAGGAATTCGTTATTCAAAAATATCCTGGCCACTCCATTCGAATCCTGCTCCACTGAAATCTTGCGCAAACCAAAATAACTTTCCACTCGATCGACCCACCCACCGTTCGCCTCTAAAACCACCTTCAAATCATAGAGAAAAGGACTGGATGGAGACCATGGCTTGGGATTCGGTAAAGCTAACTCAAGAGTATCGTTAGCGGAACCTTCGGCAATGGCAACCGGCCGCCCTTTGTCCAAAACCGCAACTCGAACCTTACCGGTTTCGGCGATGGCCTTAACTCGAACCGCAGAACGATCCAAATTCGGCTGCACTTGCAACTTCCGAACATAAACCTCGGGTACCGGTTCCAACCAGACGGAAGCCCAAATTCCTGAACTGGGTGTGTACCAAATGCCTTTGGGTTCAGATACCTGCTTGCCACGAGCTTGCGTTCCTGAATCGGTCGGGTCCCAAATCGCCACGGTCAATAGCTGCTCTTCACCAGAGGTCAAATGATCTTGAATTTCGAAACTGAAAGGGTCGAAGCCACCGAAGTGCTCGCCAAGTTTGTGGCCGTTCAACCAAACCCGAGTTCGCCAATCTGCAGCCTGGAAATGCAAAAGTAGCTTGCCTGCCCGCCAATTTTCCGGAACGACGAAGCGAGACCGATACCAAAGTTCCTGATCCGAACCCAGTTGCTTGCCAAGCCCGGAAAGGGCGGATTCGACCGGAAACGGCACCAAGATCCTATGATTGAACTCCTTTGGCGGAGAGTTTCCAAGAGCTTGCCACTGGAAATCCCAAAGCCCGTTCAGGCTTCGCCACTCTCGCCGCCGCAATTGGGGTCTAGGGTACTCCTGATGAACCCGACCTGGGGTCACTTGAGCTCCCCAGGAAGTCATGAGCCTCCCCTTTGCCGGCTGCCAATCCGTCGCCGTCGAGTCTTGGGCAAAAAGAGGAATCCAGGTTCCGAGGAGGAGGAAAAGGAGCATGGGAAACGATCATAAATCCAATGGCCTAAAGAGGGTTAATAGATAAGCGGATCCCGTCCGATAAAGGCCCAAGGGATGCGAACCATTGCCTGGAAGGGCCTCATTCGGCGGATCTTCGAGCCTGAGGCCAACGCCCAAGAATTTCAAGGAGAGCTCCGGGAGCGCTGGCGTAAATACCTACCTACGCTGAGCTTGCTCGCGGTTGTTGGCTATTTAGTGCCATCAATATTCGAATTCATCTTGGTGGTCGGCGGAGTAGACCTGCCATTGGCCGCGGTAATGCCCTACCGCCTGTTCAGCACTCCATATTTCCTCCTGGTGGCATGGTTGGCGATAAAACGCCCTCAGGTAAACCCCTTCTTCTTAACTTATAGCTCTTTTCTATTATTCGCCTTTTGCCACGGCCGAGTGTCCGGGATCTACGACAGCTCGATGGGATACCCGATATACGTGGCCTCCGGCTACCTCACCATTTCCGTCACCGGATTCTTCCCCAATCGCTGGTACCGGGCGCTGGCTTTCGCCATGACCGTAGCGATTTTCTATAGCGCCGGTTTCCTTTCCATCGGCTTTTCAGCTTCGGCCGGCATCATGGAATATTTCCCCATCCTCTTCGTGGTGTTGACTGGCCCCATGGTGGCCACTTTCGGTGCCAGCACCCTTGAGCGGGAAATGAGAGCCTATTACAAGGCGAGTCTGGCCAAATCGGAATTCTTGGCCAATATGAGCCACGAAATTCGCACTCCCATGAATGGAGTCATGGGCATGGCAACGTTATTGGAAGACACGGAATTAAATCAAGAACAATCCGGCTACCTCAAGACAATTTCGGAATGCAGTGAAAGCCTGCTCTCCATCATTAACGACATTTTGGATTTCTCCAAGATTGAGGCCGGCAAGCTTCAGTTGGAGGAGGTGGAATTTTCACTCTTGGAAACCTTAGAAGGTGTTACGGAAGTCTTGGCCAGCCAAGCCCATGGCAAAGGCTTGGAAATTGCAGCCCACGTCGAACCGGAGGTCCCGCAAAACCTGATTGGAGACGCCGGGCGGTTGCGGCAAGTATTGACCAACCTTATTGGAAACGCGGTGAAGTTCACTCATCAGGGAGAAGTCATCAGTCGTGTAAGCCTGGTGGAGAAAGATCAGAACGAGTTGTGCCTGCGCTTTACGGTGGAGGACACTGGCATCGGAATCAGCGATGAAGCCCAGCAAAGGCTATTCAATGCCTTTTCGCAGGCCGATACCTCCACCACGCGAAAATTCGGCGGCACCGGTTTGGGTTTAGCCATCAGCCGCCACCTTTGCCACATGATGGGTGGAGAAATCGGTGTTTACAGCCGCCCCGGTAACGGAAGCACTTTCTGGTTTACGGCCAAATTCCAAGTCGGCTCACATGTCCACGATGCAGACCGATCAAATCTCCATCCGCTCCAAGGCATGGAGGCTCTTGTAATCGACGATAATGCCACCAACCGTTGCATCCTCGAACATATGCTACAAAGCTGGGGCATGACCGTACGTACGGCTTCGGACGGCTATCAGGGTCTGGACGCCATGCGCATGGCTCAAGCCGATGGAAGACCGATACCGTTGGTTTTGCTTGACATGCAAATGCCGGGGATGGACGGCGTCCAAACCTTGGAAGCCTTTCAACGCCAGCAAGGCTTGGACTTTCCCAAAGTGCTCGTCCTGACCAGCATGGGCATTACGGAACGAACCCAAGCCGCCCTCGCCGCAGGGGCCTCCCATTGCCTTACCAAACCCGTCCGCCGGGAATACTTGCGCTCTACCCTTCTTAATTTGGTTGGGAAGCCGGCCACCTCTCAGGCTCCAGCCAAGAGAAAACTGAGTGAGGGGCGGCGCAAGGAAGGGAAAATCCTGGTGGCGGAAGACAACGCAGTCAATCAAAAACTGGCATTAAAGCTACTGGAGAAGATGGGTTATCAGGCCGAGGTTGCCGGCAATGGGGCAGAGGCGGTGGCCGCGGTGCAAAAGGGCCACTTTCACCTTGTTCTGATGGATTGCCAGATGCCGGTCATGGACGGCTACGAAGCCACGCGCCAAATTCGGAACCTACAAGGGCAAGCCGGGTCCATCCCGATTGTGGCGATGACCGCCAATGCCATGGCAGGAGACCGAGAAAAGGCTCTTGCCGCCGGCATGACGGACTATTTGGCGAAGCCGGTTCAACCTCATCTTTTGCGCGAGGTCTTGGATCAACTCTTGCCTTCCAAAGTGGAGGATCCGGTTCCGCCTGAAGCCTGATTTCCCGAATGCGGTAGGCTGCGGGGAGCCTCGCCATGCTGGCCTCCGCCCTCCTCCTTCTTCTTGCCCAAGATCTTCAGCCGCCTACAACCGATTCCGGTGGTGGAAATTTGGGCCTTCACGCCCTGGAAATCGACGCCGGTTGGGAGAATCTGCTGGTTCCTGACCTTTCCAGAATGTGGAAAAGTCAAAGGAGCGGAGCCGCTCCGGGCGCCGGTTGGGAATTCGAAAACGGAGAGCTTCACCTGATTCCTGGGAGTGGGGATTTGGTCACCCGGCGTCAGTTTTCCGACATGGAGTTGGAGTTTGAATGGCGTATCGCCCAAGGGGGAAACTCCGGTATCAAATACCGGGTGACCACCGACCCCGCTCTACCCTCCTTGTTGGGTTTGGAATATCAGTTGTTAGATGACGGCGCCTTCCCGCAGATTCATCCGGAACATCGCTCCGGAGCTTTGTACGACATTCAACAAGCCACGGCCCCCTTTTCCGGCGTAGCTGGAAAGTACTACCGAGGTCGCATCGTTCATCGCAACGGTTTGGTGGAACATTGGGCCGACGGAACGCGCCTCCTTCGTCTGCAAACGAGCACGGCATCCTGGATCGAAAAAATCAAGGCCAGCAAATTTCAAAATAACTCGGCCTTTTTGAATGCACCTCAAGGTCCGATCGGAATTCAGGATCACGGTTCTGAAGCCTGGTTTCGGAGGATGAAGATTCGGGATTGGTCCCGTCTCCCCGGAAAAGCGGCGGAACTTTACAACGGCAAAAATCTGGACGGATGGCAAGAACTGGGCGACGCCCGGTACGTTGCCGAGCCGAAGGGTATTTACGGGGAAGTCGATGGTGGCGGACAAAGCTTCCTGATTACGGAAAAGCGCTTTGGGGACTTTATTCTGGAAATGGACCTTCGCAATGAAGATCAGGGAAATTCCGGCATCCAGGTTCGCAGCCAGGTTCATGAGTCTGGCCGACTCTACGGATACCAAATCGAAATCGATCCCTCGCCTCGGTCTTGGTCTGGGGGACTCTATGACGAGGGCCGCCGTGGCTGGCTCGATAACCTCGCGGACAATCCCGCCGGCCGGGCTGCATTTCGAAATGGCCAATGGAATCACTTCCGCATTGAATGCATCGGGCCTTGGATTCGAGCTTGGGTGAATGGAGTTCCGACCGCCGATTACCTCGATCCTCTGACCATGGAAGGAGTCATCGGCCTGCAAGTTCACAGCGGCCACAACACGAAAATTCGCTGGCACAACTTCAAACTGCAAGATTTGGGGCGACGTCAATGGAAGGCGGTTTCGCCAACGGACGCTCTGAAGCTTGCTGATTTCACGTACCGGGGAGAGTGGTTCAATAACGGCAAAGAAGCCAAACTCTTCTTTCGCATGGCACCAGAAGCTGAACCGACGGACTCCTGGCAGGCGGCGGCACCTGGCTTGATGACCTCGGCGAACGGATGGTCCATCCGCATGGACCATTCATCCTTTGCAAAACATCTGAAGCCAGGCTGGAACCGCTGGCACCTTTGTGCTTACGGCTCCAGGATTCAATTCCTTTTGAATGATTATCCCGTCTTGGCAGCCGATCAAGTTCCCGGCCCGCGGACCGGAATATTTTCCTGGTCGGAGGGCACCCAAATCCGCGGCCTTGAAATCTTGGGAGATGCCCAAAGGGATTCGGGGCATGGCACGATGAATCACTCAACCAAGCCTTTGTTCGCCAGATTGGGAGGGCCGGATCACAATGAAGGGGCCTTTCAACAAATCGCTCGAGCCTTCAGAGCCGCTAATCAAGGCTATGACTTAAGCTATCAAAGCGAGCTTTCCTTCCTTCCGGAAACGATCACCTCAAGAGTTGTTTTCGTGCAAGACCGAAGCGGGAAAGCCACCGTATTCCGACCGGATAGCGACTTGGTTCACTCCGAGACCACTCCAGGAGATTTGATCTTAGTCCGTCCTCTGGAACAATTGCAAGCCGAACCGGCGATGGGTGCTTTAATTTTTGAAGTTCCCGAGCCCATTCCCTCGGATCTTCCAACTTTCATTCGACCGGATTGGGATCCAAAAATTACCGATACTCCCGGGGGTTGCGCCACTGAAGAAGGCGCCTATCGCCGCATCTTATTGACCTGGTCCGAGAAGAACGGCCCTTACAACTGGCAAGCACTCAATGCTCACCGGGTTCGGATCACTGATTCATTCACCCATTTCCATCCTAGGGATGGAGGTTTCGATGAATTTTATCTGGTTCAGGGAACCGGGTCGCGGGGTCGGATTCTGACCAGCACCCATTTGGAAAAGATCCTTCATCCTGACCGGCTACAGCGATCGGATCTGGACGGATTGTTGCAATCCCGCTACCTCGCCCCAGGAGATCTGGTTTATTTGCCACGAGGAGTGGTTCATCGGGGATTGGATGGCGTCCTGGCTCAAGTGATCACCGTTCCCGGCTTCAAGCCGGGAGCTGAAATCGGGGTGGATCATCATCTTCGAGCCATCCAGGAGCGCTTGAAACTTGAAGGCGAACAAGCATTGCCATTTCACGAGGCGGGTTCTCTGGAACCCATAGTGAGGTAAAGAGAATGATTGGTCTCGCCCTTGCCTGGCTGGCTCTTTTGGCCACGGCTCAAGAAGCAGATCCGGCCTATCACGTAGAGAAGTTGGAAGACCGAATTCGGCTGGAGATCGGAGGCCAATTATTTTCCGAGTACCGATTCCAGGAAGCCGCCATACCTTTTTTCTATCCCTTGTTCGGCCCCAAGGGACAAGCCATGACTCGATCCTATCCCATGGCCCATGTTTCAGGTGAAGCCAAAGATCACCCCCACCATCGCTCGCTGTGGTTCACTCACGGAAATGTCAATGGATTCGATTTTTGGCACGCTTCCGGAGATCAATATCCGCGAATTGTGTTTCGCCGACTGGCAAGCTCCAGCTCCGGGCCCATGTACGGGAGCTTTGTAGCTGAGCATGACTGGCTGGCTCCAGACGGAAAGCGCGTTTGCCGGGACAGGAGAAGCTTTCGCTTCAGTCGCCAGGCGGAAAACCGTCTGCTGGAAATTCGCATCCAGATTATTGCCTCGGAAGGCCCGTTACGCTTTGGAGATACGAAAGAAGGCAGCATGGCGATTCGGGTCCATCCAGCCCTTCGCTTGAAAGGAAAGATCGCCGCCGGCCAAATCCTCAATAGTGAGGGCAAGGTCAACGGTAAGGCTTGGGGCAAGCGAGCGCGCTGGGTGGATTACTCAGGTCCGATTCAAGGAGAGGTTCTCGGAGTGGCCATGTTCGACCACCCTCAAAACTTCCGGCATCCCACCTGGTGGCATGCTCGAGATTACGGCTTGATGGCCGCCAACCCCTTCGGAATCCATGACTTCGAGGGCAAAGCCAAAGGGACCGGTGATTTTCTGCTTGCCAAGGGAGAAACCTTGGAGCTTCGCTACGCCGTCTACCTTCATCAGGGAAACGCTCAGGAAGCCAAAGTGGAGTCAAGTTGGCAGGCCTGGGCTAGCTGGTAGAAGCAACTTCATCCATCGCCAAGAAGCCGAATCTGATCGCAATAAGCTTTTATGAGTTGACGTCTTTGATCCTCAACCTGGGCAAATTCCGGCCAAAGCTCCTCTAAAGAATCCGGTCCAATCGGTACCAATCCAAGGCTCTTCGCTACCTGATTGACGGCCATTTCCCGGTCGTTTTGCTCAGCTTCCAGGCGAGTAAGTTGGACGACGAACTTCTGAAACTCGCGGGCGGCCTCGACTCTTTGCCCTCCGCTGAAGGGTTGCTCTCGGTCAGAAGAAGAAACCGCCTTCAACACCGTTTCCGGGGAGTGCTGATGAGGAGCCGCCATCACCTTCTTGCGGTAATCCGGTCCCAAGGGTGCGACCTCCGGCCCGAGCAAAGCCTCATTTCTCTTCAATCTTCTCAGGTGATTGTTCATCAGAGGCAAGGCTTCCGGGTAATCGACCAAAAAGGCGTCGGCATCGAAACCGTCCAGCCATTGGATTTTGTGGCTTAGCTCCTTAGTTAAACCTTGAAAGGCCGCTCGCTCTCGCTCCACCGTACTTTCACGCCAATGGTAATTCGCTCGCTCTAATTGAACCTCGGGCAAGGATTCCAGACTTGCTTCTCTTACGAATTCCCATACTTCCGCATCTTCATACCATAGCTCAAGATCATTCAGAATGAGGATCGAGCCCCGATCAGTTGGAGTGCGAGCTTCATCGTAAATCTTCTGAAAGTAAGCCAACCGAAGATCGATGGAGGACTTACTTTCCTCGCCAGCGATTTCGGCGCGCTCGGCGCCGTGAAACATTCGCTCTTCACTTTCCTCGGCCTCAAATGGATTTCCCTTCTTTTGAAGGGATTCCTCTACACCAGAGGCAGTTTGCTCTTCCTTCAAGTTCAAGCTGACGAAACCGACGACAGCCACCATAAGGACGGGCAGAAGCCAAAGCAGTCTTTTATCCAGTTTCATGGATGGCTCCTCCAGAAGCCTGAAAACAGTTGGCAGAAAACTCACCTGGTACCCAATGTTACTTATCTGCTTTGCAAATCACGATTGGATTTCGATTTTTTGTCGAACAAGATTTGCACCATCGTTCAATTGACTTCGAGATGGAATAACTGGGTGCCTCTTGCTATCCGAATTAAGATCTTGGAGTAATTCCGCTATTCTGAAATAGATAAAAAAATGGCCCGCCGTAGCGGGCCCGGGTGGTGGCTTCCGTGGAGAAAGATGGTTAAAAGGGACCTCCTCCACCGCGGCGGCTCGCTCCTCCACCGCCGCTTCCAGGGTTAGCTCCGCCGCCGAAGCCACCACTGCGACCAAAGGAGCCGCGACCTCCCCCGATACTGTTGCCGTATTTCGAGGTGTAGTCCTCATACTGAGTCGGAGTGAGGATCGAACTCAACTGATTCATACTCTCTTCTCGCCAGTCTTGGAATTGATCCCGAACCGTTTGCCAGTCCCCGCTTTCCCGGGCGTCCTCGAACATTTGCTGGCGCTTCTGATCATTCAACGCCATCAACTCCCGCATCCGATTCACCTGCTCATCATCCAGCCACAATTCTTCCTGAACTCGACTTAGAAAATCCTCTCTCCGCTGCACCCGAGCTTCTTCCCGTCGCTGCTCTCTCTCTTGATCCTCCTGCTCGCGGATATCCTCCAAAGTCTTTTTCACCTGAGCCTGGAAAGCTTCCGGCATTTGATTCTCTCCGCCCTGAGCCTGCAAGGCTCTAGCCAGTTCTTCAAGCTCAGCCGGCAAACCGTCCACGGATTCATTGTTGGCAATCTCGCGGCGGGCAAGTGCCGCCATGGGACGATCTTCCAAGCTTTCCACTCGGCCAGACAGCTCCATCAGTTGGCTTTCCAGCGCCTTCAGGCTTCTCAAAGATTCCGCATCCAAGGACACTTCCTCAGAAGTAGCTCCTTCGGTCGGAGTGCTGATCATGGTTCCCAGCATTCCACCCAAGGCTCCGGCAAACAGGCCGGCCAGCAAAACAGGGAGGAGGATCTGTTTCATGATTCCTTTGTAAGGCAGGATGGAGCCAGCAAACTGAGCAATCCACCCACCTGGAGCAAACCGCCGAATTCCTGTTGCCAGCGGCCGTAGATCAAATTCAACCGAGGCGTTTTCGCAGATGCGAAGCCCGGGAACGACTTACGGGCACCCAAGTTTGATCATCTACCAAGACTTGCGCGGTACCTCCCGGCCGGGATTCCATGGCACGAACGGCTGCCAAGGCAACGATTGCCGAGCGGTGTACCCGCATAAACTCATTTGGATTTAAAACCTCTTCCATCCGCCCCATAGACGCTCGCATTAAATGCGGACCACTTTCAGTATGAATTCGCACGTATTGATCCGCAGCCTCCACCCAGAGAATGCGATCTACTTCGATGATCTCAACTCGCCCTTCACGATGAATGCTTAACCGTTTCACCCACTTCGACTTCGAGTCCGAGGCCCCCAACCTCTGTCGCGCCCGGTCAATGGCCTGAACGAAACGATCTTCATCTACCGGCTTCAACAAGTAGTCCACCGCTTCAAAGTCGAATGCTTGGATGGCGTATCGGTCAAACGCCGTAGTAAAGATCACCGCCGGAACGGGACGACCTTGTTTCCGCATCTTGTCCAATAGATCCAAGCCACTCATTCCCGGCATGTGGATGTCCAGCAACATCAGATCCACGGAATGATGATTCAACCACTCGTCGGCCTGATCGCCGTTTTCCAACTCGCCGGCTAATTCCAAATCCTGTTGTCCCTCCACAAGGGCTCGCAAACTCGCTCGCCCCATGGGCTCGTCTTCCACAATGAGCACTCTCATTTAGACCTATTCCTGGCTCAGCTTCGGCTCCGAAGTTAGTAGAAGAATGACCCGGGCTCCGCCCTCCTGTCGGTTCTCCAACTTCATTTGGTGCCGCATCGGGTACAGCAATTCCAAGCGACGCTGGCAATTGCGAATGCCCACACAAGGCCTTTCTCGCTCCGGATCGGCCATCTCTCCCTTCAAGAACGCCTCCGAGAATCCCGGGCCGTTATCTTCCACCGTGAGAATCAATTGGTCGCCCCGCTTGTTGGCCTCCACGCGGATCTGGCCGCCATCCGCCAAAGGGGCCACTCCATACATAACGGCGTTTTCCACCAGCGGCAACAAAATGAAAGCCGGAACTGGAATCGAACCTGCAGCCGCTTCCATGGATATCCGGTAATCCAATCTTTCTCCAAGCCGCACTCCAGCCACTTCCAAATACCGCTCAGCAATGTCGATCTCGTCTCGCAAGGCAATCCACGGCTTCTCTTCTTCGGCAAGGGTCGCTCTCAATAAATCACCCAGTGAAGCCAAGGTCTTTAGGGCCGACTCCCCATCCTCGGATCGGATTTGTCCGGCCACCGCGTTCAGCGAGTTGAATAAAAAGTGAGGCCGAATCTGATGGCGAAGAGCTTGAAGCTGAGATCGAACCAATTTGCCCTCCAAGCGACTGGTCTTCAGTTCCAACTCGGTGCGACGGCGCTCTTCCTCGCGCCGGCGCAGGAAGGATTGCACGCCGGCCCCCACGCCGAGCAAACCCCAATAGAAAACCATTTCCCGGGTCAAGCGCATGGAATGCATGGAAGAGCTCATTCCCCTCCGACCACGGCCGCGCCGCCCTTCTCGAACCGGATCACGACTTCGGTCTCTCGGTGCATCCGAAGGAGAAGGTACACCCGGTTGGCTCTGGAGCTCGGCTCGTAACGACTCCCAATAGCTGCGCCGCATCCAGCTTTCCCATTCGAGAGAACCCAACCCGGCACCATAGGACAGGGGAATTTGAACCAGCAAAAACCACAACCAAGGTGGTTTCCTTTTGGCAAGTTTGCCGGCGATCCACCAGACGGGAAGAGCAAGCGTAGCCCAATAGAACCAAATCGAGGCTTGTAAACGAAAGATCGGCCAAAAATGCGGTTCCCGCCCCCAAGCCTGGACCAACTCGTGGTATTGCACACTTGAAAATAGAGCGAAGGCCAAGGCGAATAGAAAAACCAAAAACGCCCGCCTCAAAGGAGAGCGGAGCCAGGATTCCAAATCCCACCGGCCTCCGCTCTCACTTGTGGCTTGCGATCGATTTTTAGAATTCGGGTCCAGGATCCGCTCCCGATTCAAACAGCTTGGCGACTTCCTCAGGGATTTCGAATTCAACTTGCCCGACGTCCCGGACGTCCATCACGGTATGACGGGTTCGCTTGATGCTTCGTCCTCGAAACTCCCCTTCCATCTTAGTAATCACTTCGATCTTCTCGATGCGGCCTTCGGCGTTCGCCGAAATGGTGAATTGGCCGCTCCGCTGGAAGTCGGGCCCACCCTGCGAGCGACGGTTTCCCCCTTGCCGCTCCAAGGCTTCCACACCAGCTTTAGTCAGCTCGCCTTGGAAAACCAGCTTGCCGTCCTGCTCCGACTTGCGGACGTTCTGGGCGTGGGCTCCCATTCCGGACAGCAGCTTGCCGGGAGTAGCCACGGATTGGAGTTGAAAGGCGACTCGCATCGCCGACCGGCGGTTGCCGAATTGGGCCCGCTGACCGCCTTCGGGAGGTCCACCCCCTTCTCCCCGAGGAGGACGGTCCTCAGCCCCACCCTCGCCTCGGGGGGGACGCTCTCGTTCACCTTCCCCCCTGGGAGGACCTCCGGAACCGCCCTCGGGAGGAGGCCCGGAAAACCGACGAGTCCGCTCAAAATAGCTCCACTGACCATCTCCCTGACGAAAGACCAGGGCTGAATCCTTTCGGTAAGCCTCTAATTTGTCTGACTTCAGGTGCAGAGGCTGACCTTGGATGTATTGCCCCTCTACGGTCTGGGGCGTGGATCCGGAGGACCCGCCCCCGGCTCCCGGCCGTTCCAGGCCGCTCATTTCCGTGGTCGTAGTGGCGGTAAACCGCAGGCTTTCAGCCTTGGCCACCTTCTGGCACATTTGCGCCAATTCTTTTTGAGGATCGTCGCCCCCGGCAAAGCCGAGGAGCAAGCAGGCGAGGAAGTTCCACATGAGCGCGATTCCAGAGGATCCGAGAAGGGCCGGGTCTCCGCGCCCGGCCTCCCAGTACTAACCAAAATCCGGCGTTTGGGTTTCGCCTCCGGTATCCAGCTGGAGCCAACAGTCTCCTTACTGTTGGCAACGGCTCGCTCTTTCACTTCGGCTGCAGCTTTTGTTGGCTACGGGAATTGCTCCTGCCAACCGTGGCTCATGGATGTAGGCGGATTGGAAAAACTGGGAGCTTGCAAGCCGCTGGTAGCCGCCGCCTGGAAGTGATAAATACCGGAAGGCAAAGATGGAATGGTCAAGGTGCCGGCCGGCATCCAAATCGGTGGCGATGAACTCGCCAGCGGATCCAACAGCAAACTGTATCCCTGGCCGGCGAAGTAACGATCCGAAGCTCCGAGACTCCCAATCAACCAGTATTCACGCTGAGGATCCGGATTCAAAATGGTGAAGGTTCGAGAAGAAGGTCCGGCAGGAGCGGAATCAAGCTGAATGTCCTGGAAACCACCATCGGAGCAGGATCGATAAGCCTTGGAATCGGCATCATATCCAAAGATCTTGATGGCGAAGCTACAGGACGGCAAGCAGCTGCCGAACCAAAAACATCCTATATAACTACCCAAATCATCGAACCAAACGAAACTATTGTCGGCTCCATAGCCGGTATCCGAGCAGACGGCGCCAATCGGACCGGTATTCTCCTGCTTGGCGATAAAGGACCAGCCAAACTGTTTCCCGGCTGCTTCGTCAGTAGTCAAACTTCCCCCCGAACAGGTTTGTGAAGCCAATTCTGAAGGACATTCCCACCCTTGCCGCAAATCCACGTCCAAAGTCCAGCATTGGGTAACTCCGTTAGGACTACCAAGCGGTAAACCTACTAAATCATAAGCGCACAAATACCCGGCGTTTGCGTAATTGCCTCCTCCCACCGGTCCCTGGCAAACAATCGTTTCGTCGTAGAAACAAATGGTGATTTCCCCGGAGTTGCCGGTTGGGTCCGGTTTGCTCGAGCAGTAGCTGATTTCAAAGCCTTGGATTTGTTCCAAGGAGCTTAGCCCCCGATCTCGAAAGATCCCTTCATCCACGAGTTCTTGCCCAGGTCCAGCAGCGATGTAGAGAATGCCGTAGTAAGTAATGGAAAGCCTATTGTTGAAAAGGAGCTCCACCGAGGAACGAGAAGACGTCTTTTGTGGCAGCAGTTCTCCGGTCGCCATGCGATAGACCCCGGCGTACTTGGGCTGCACCCCCTTCTCTACGACAGGGCGGAAGGAGCTCTGGTCTGGTCGAGGCCCCTGTTGAGGCACAGGGAAAGAAGCGGCCAGGGCAAGCATTAGCGGGATTAGGATCATCGGGCTCCTCGTTTCACAGTAGAGTATGGGCCATTTCCAAGGGATTTTTCTGGGCCGCCGTGACCGGAAATCAAGCCTTGGATGGGGATCCCTGGCACCCCCTTCCGGAATTATTGGTGATGAGCGGCGCCATGTTGCAGCTTTTGGCTACGGGAATTGCTCCCGCCAACCGTGGCTCATGGAAGTAGGCGGATTGGAAAAACTGGGAGCTTGCAAGCCGCTGGTAGCCGCCGCCTGGAAGTGATAAATACCTGCAGGCAAAGACGGAGTGGTCAAGGTGCCGGCCGGCATCCATTTCGGCGGCGATGAACTCGCCAGCGGATCCAGCAACAAGCTGTATCCCTGGCCGGCGAAATAACGGTCCGAAGCCCCGAGACTCCCAATCAACCAGTATTCACGCTGAGGATCCGGATTCAAAATGGTGAAGGTTCGAGAAGAAGGTCCGGCAGGAGCGGAATCAAGCTGAATGTCCTGGAAACCACCATCGGAGCAGGATCGATAGGCCTTGGAATCGGCATCATATCCAAAGATCTTGATGGCGAAGCTGGAGGACGGCCAGCAGCCGAACCACCAACATCCTTGATAGCCGCCTAAATCATCAAACCAAACGAAACTATTGCTTGCTCCATAGCCGGCATCCCAACATATAACGGCAATCGGACCGGTATTCTCCTGCTTGGCGATAAAGGACCAGCCAAACTGCTTCCCGGCTGCTTCGTTAGTAGTCAAATTCCCCATGGAACAAGCTTGGGAAGCCAATACGGATGGGCATTCCCATCCTTGCCGCAGATCCACGTCCAAAGTCCAGCACTGGACATCTCCGTTAGGACTGCCAAGCGGTAAACCCACTAAATCATAAGCGCACAAATACCCGGCGTTTGCGTAATTGGCTCCTCCCACCGGCCCCTGGCAAACAATCGTTTCATCGTAGAAACAAATGGTGATTTCCCCGGAGTTGCCGGTTGGGTCCGGTTCGGTTGAGCAGTAGCTGATTTCAAAGCCTTGGATTTGCTCCAAGGAGCTTAGCCCCCGATCTCGAAAGATCCCTTCATCCACCATTTCATGCCCAGCACCCAAATAGGTGTAGTAATAATTGGAGAGCCTATTGTTGAAAAGGAGCTCCACCGAGGAACGGGAAGACGCCCCTTGTGGCAAAAGTTCCCCGGTCGCCATGCGATAGACCCCAGCATACTTGGGCTGCACCCCCTTCTCTACGGCAGGGCGGAAAGAGCTCTGGTCGGGTCGAGGCCCCTGTTGAGGCACAGGGAAAGACGCGGCCAAGGCAAGCATTAGCGGGATTAGGTTCATCGAGTCTCTCGTTTCACAGCAGAGTATGGGTCCCACCTAAGGAATTTTTCCGAGCCGCCGTGACCGGAAAAACTTTATCCTTTCGAGCAAGCCATCATTTCCCTTGAAAACCAGCCTTCACCTTCGAAACGCCGGCTTCGCCAACCAAGCCCTGGCCTGGTTCTTGCTCAGCATCGTTGCGGTCTGTGCCATCGGTTGGCTCTTGTTGAGACCGAAGGCGAGCGGCCCAGGAAGCCAGGCCAAGCAACTAAGAATCTTTTGCGCCGCCGGCCTGAAACCAGCGGTGGTGGCAGCCGCCCATCGCTATGAGGCAGAGTACGGTGTTCGAATTGAATTTCAATTTGGCGGCTCCGGCAACCTGCTGAATCAGCTTCAAGTCGTTCGAGCCGGAGACCTTTACCTAGCTGGAGATCAAAGCTTCGTTATGCGAGCCAAGGAACTCGACTTAGTCCAAGAAGTCTTCCCGTTGGCCGAAATGAAACCGGTGCTTGGAGTTCGAGAAGGGAATCCCCACCAAGTGCAAAGCATGGCTGATGCCCTGGATAAAGATTTGAGGATCGGCTTGGCCATACCCGAAGCGGCAGCCATCGGCCGTCTGAGCCGCCGTTATTTTCAATCCACCGGCCTGTGGAACAGACTTCAAGAGAAAAGCAAAGTATTCAAAACCACCGTCACTGAATTAGCTACCGACCTCCAAATCGGCACCTTGGACGTAGCGGTGATTTGGGATGCCACCGTGTTTCAATTCGATGGTTTGCAAAGTATTTCGGATCCAGGCCTGGCACAACAGCTTCAAACCGTCGCCTTAGGTGTCCTGAAATCAAGCCCCTCTCCCACGGAAGCCTTGCGCTTCGCTCGCTTCCTGGCAGCCAAGGATCGGGGCGCCATCGAATTTGCAGCAGCCGGCTATCAAGCTTTGGAGGGGGATCCCTGGCACCCCCATCCGGAATTGTTGATGATGAGCGGTGCCATGTTGCAACCTGCGATTGAACAAAGTATTCAGGCCTTTGAAGAACGCGAAGGAGTTCAGATTCACCGAATTTACAACGGTTGTGGCATCTTGGTCGCCGGCATGCAATCTGGACAACGCCCGGATTTATACTTCTCTTGCGATCAGTCCTTTATGGATTCAGTGTCCGACTGGTTTCAACCGCCGCTTACGGTTTCCTCCAACCCCATGGTTATTTTGACCCAAGGTGGCAACCCTCACCAAATCCTTCGAATGGAGGATTTCATCAAACCCGGCTTGAAGATCGGCTTGGGACATCCGCAAGATTCCGCTTTGGGGGCTTTGACGGAGCGATTGCTGGCTTCTCGAAATCTGGCGGCCCCCCTGCGAGAGATCGGAAACCTGGTCGTGGAATCTGCGACCGGCGATTATTTGGTCAATCAGATGATCGTCGGGTCTTTGGATGCGGCCATCGTGTACGCGAGCAACGCCGCCCTGGCCGGCGAAGTCCTGGAAATCGTGCCCATTGACGATCCGCTTGCCTTCGCGGTTCAGCCCCTGGCCACCGGCAAATCCACCTCTCACCCTCAGTTGGCCGCACGCCTCATGAGAACCCTAATTGGGCAGGATGCCGAGCACCGTTTTGCCGAACTGGGGTTTCATTGGCGTTTAGAACCAGCCAGTTCAACCCATCGGTGAATCGAAAACTACCGGGATCAGACGTTCCCTTCCTGGCCGCCTTCGGGGCCATGGCAGGACTGTACGTACTGTTAATAGTCGGCATGCTGGCTGCCGACGCCGGCTTCACCAGTTGGGCGGAAATCCGGCGCGCCTTGCTGGATCCGGAGATTCGCTACGCGATCCGGTTGAGCTTTCTAAGCTGTACCCTGACCGCCGTCCTTAGCCTTTGGTTCGCCGTCCCTATCGGCTATTTGCTTTCTCGTTTCAGATTTCCCGGCCGCGCCTTGATAGATGGGATTTTGGACATTCCCATCGTTTTGCCTCCGATGGTCATCGGCTTGAGCCTATTGATTCTCTTTCAAACCCCCTTCGGCAAAGCGGTGGAGCGGTGGATTCCCGTTACTTATCAAATCCCGAGCGTCATCTTGGCTCAATTTTCGGTGGCTTGCGCCTTTGCCGTCCGCACCATGCGGGTCAGTTTCGACCAAATGGATCCACGTTGCGAGGCAGTAGCTTTGACTTTGGGCTGCAATCGCTCCAAAGCTTTTTGGCACGTCGTCCTGCCGCAGGCGGGTCGTGGAGTTCTCAGCGCCGGTTTGCTCGCCTGGGCCCGAGCCCTCGGCGAATTTGGTCCGATCCTGGTTTTTTCGGGAGCCACTCGCATGCGCACCGAGGTGTTGCCCTCGACGGTTTTTCTCGAACTGAGCATCGGAAATCTAGGGGCGGCCGTAGCCGTATCTTTTGTCATGGTGAGTGCAGCAGTTTTCGTACTGCTCCTGGCCCGTTTGTTCGGATCACAAGGAACAGGGCGCTGGTAGACCATGATCGAGATCGAAAAGCTGCATCTGAGACAAGGCGATTTCAGGCTGTCAGACGTCAATCTGACCATTGAAACCGGAACCTATGCCGTTTTGATGGGCAAAACCGGATCCGGAAAAACAAGTTTGCTGGAGGCGGTTTGCGGCTTGCGCTCCATAGCAGGCGGCAGCATTCGACTTCACGGCAGGGAAATCAGTTCCGCCAAGCCAGGGGCTCGGGGAATCGGTTACGTTCCTCAGGATGGAGCCCTCTTCCCCACCATGACGGTGGAAGCCCAGCTCGCATTCCCGCTGCGGTTACGGAACTGGTCTCGCCAACGCATCCGCGACCGAATTGAAGCCTTGGCCGCCTTGCTACAAATCGAACCGCTGTTACGGCGGAAACCGGATCGTTTAAGCGGAGGAGAGAAGCAAAGGGTCGCCCTGGGCCGGGCCTTGTCTTTTGAACCCAGCTTGCTGTGCCTGGACGAACCCATGGCCTCCCTGGACGAAGAAACCAAGGAAAGCCTTTACCAGGGCCTGCAGCAACTTCGCAACCAGGTGGCGGTCACCGCCCTCCACGTAACCCACAGCAGCGGCGAAGCCCTCCGCCTTGGAGATCGAATCTTCCGCCTGGAACAAGGGTCAGTTCAAACCATGGCGCCGGAAGCCTTGCAGAAAATCACCGCGAACGGCGCAGGGCCCAAACCGCCAGGCTAAGCAACCAAGCGCCGACCACGGTCCAAAGGATGATATACAACACCGGGGAAGTTTCACGGGCCTCCTCTTCGCCGGCACTCAAATGATCCCACAGCGTCATTTCCACCAAGCCAAAGGCGGAGATGGCCGCAAAAGGCAACAGCACCAAGACCAGGAAACCCGGCCCGCGCCCAGAAGACTTCGAAGTCGACAGCATGGCGGTAGGATGGGCATCATCTCACTCTCCCTTCCGGAATCAAGTCCTTCCTCATGCAGGTGACCGTTCATCTGTTTGCCCAACTGGCCGTCCTCCACGGCGCCCCATTCGCAAAAATGACCTTGGGAGATACGCGCACTCCGAAGGCCGTGGTCCGAGCCTTGGCGGACCACAACCCTGCGCTCCTTCAAGCCCTGCTTCAGGAGGACCGGGAACCCCGGCCCTCGCTGGCCATGTTTGCAGGAGAAAGGGCTCTGGACTGGAACGCTCCCTTGACTGAAGGCGAAGCGGAGCTGTTCTTGACCTGTCCAATCGCGGGAGGCTGAGGTGGGCGCTCTGCCGACTCTGACCGCCGAAGAAAAAGCCAGATATGAATGGCAAATATGGGTGCCGGACTTCGGCGAAGTCGGGCAACGGCGCTTGAAGGATTCTTCGGTTCTGATCAGCCGTTGCGGAGGATTAGGCAGCCTGGTCGCTTACGAACTGGCGGCGGCGGGAGTCGGAAGGCTGGTTTTGGCCCATGCCGGAAACATCAAGCCAAGCGATTTAAATCGCCAACTTCTGATGACCCACGCGGCCTTGGGAACCTCGAGAATCGAATCGGTTCGGCGTCGCCTGCTGGATTTGAATCCGCACCTAGAAATCGTGGCCATCGGCCGCAACGTCGGGCCGGAAAACGCTCAAGCACTGGTATCGGAAGCGGATTTGGTCGTGGATTGCGCTCCCTTGTTTCAAGAACGTTTCGCCTTGAACCAGGCGGTGGTTTTTCAGAACAAACCGATGGTGGAGTGCGCCATGTTCGAGCTTCACGCTCAGATCACGACGATTTTCCCGGGCAAAACCCCTTGTCTCAACTGCTTGTATCCAGAAGATCCTCCAAATTGGAAACGCCAGTTTCCTGTTTTTGGAGCGGTTTCCGGCAGCGTCGGATGTATGGCCGCTATGGAGGCCATCAAAATATTAAGCGGCTTCGGAGAACCACTCACCGGCACCTTACTGACTTATGATTTGCGCAACTTCCAATTCCGGCGCTTGAAGATTCAGCGGAAAATGGACTGCCAAGTTTGCGCCACCCATACCTCTGAATCAAGGATGCAGTAATTTAGGCAATGGCAAAGCGGAGTCTCCGCCTAATTGGATTCGAACCGGCTCCCTAATGGCAACCTTGCCCGCAACTTTAACTTCGACCTGGTAGCTACCCGTAGGAAGGCCGAAGCTGAGGTGCCTAAATCCTGATTGCACGCCGAGGATTTCATAGCCACCGTGAAGTAAGCCCTTCCAATGATCCGGCACGGCTTCCAAGGGATGCAAATGAAATTGCACCCTGGGTGGCTTATTCATGGTTTCGGTGGCTTCCACCTCGAATCGAGTAGGTAGAACCTGGAGACGAACTTCAGGATCACCGGCTCGAATGGGCCCTGCAAAGGAAGCCCAAGCTTCTTCGGAATAGCCGCTCCCCTTTTCATCGAAGGAGATTTGAGCCCTTCTGGCGGTAAGGAAGCCAGGATCGAGAAAGTCGGTTTCCAAAGCAAAAGATCCGGTGGTATCGCTCTCAACCTGAGCGACCAACTGGCCGTCCACGGAATGGAAACTCACCACCCAAGCTCCGGCTTCCCGAATATCCTCCACTCGGCCGGAAAGGCTTTGAGTAGGAGAAACCTTCAGGCTGATTTCTTTCTCCTCTCCAGGAGCAAGAACAACCTTTTGCAGACCAAACCACTTTTCAAGGGGGCGGTTTCCCAGGCCACCCAGAACCGGAGGATTGGAAACTGGACTTTGCTCCCAAATGCCCACCCAATAAGTACCCGGCGCCAAATCGGAAAATGAAAAGGCTCCCTGACGGTCAACCACTTGAACTCTCCGGCGAAACTGACTATCCCAACGAGCCTTCCGGTCAAAACTCAAACCGACCTGAACCCGACTTCCTTTTTGCAGGCTTTGGAATTCCAGGACCTTGCCGGAAAGGCTTCCTTTCGGTGGCAGAGCCAGGACCAGCATTTCCTCACTGCCCGCCGCTTTGATCTCTTCTTCAACCAACCAGGCCGGCCCGAATTCGGGGTGGCGGGCTGAGATTTCAACCAGTCGCCTTTGCTGAGGGCTGGTAATGCGAAAAAATCCTTCCGAATCGGAAACCAATTCCTCCAGAGGGCCGGTTTCCAGACCGCCATCCTTGTTTTCCCGCCACAATCGGAGCTGAGCCCCGGCAATGCCACGGCCGAGGTCAAGCTGAGAAACGACTCGGCCTTTTCGATAATCCGGTTGCTCCAAGTGAATTTCGATGCCTCGAAACCATTCTCCTGGATTTACACCCCGGCCTCGCCAAGTCCCGGAAAGTCCGCTGGATGACGAAGCGTAAAGAAAGATGGAATACGGCAACGGATCCGCCGGAAGCAAAACTTCCGGAAATAAAAATTGTCCATCGGTATTGGCCACAGTTTTTCCGCGCACCACCTCGTTTACCGAAAGAACGACGGTAGCTCCGGCGGTGTCTTCATCTGCTTTCTCAATACCGGTCAATCGGCCCTGCAAGGCGAAGGCGGGGTCCGGCCCAGGTTCAAAAGTAGCCAGAGCAATGGCTTGCCCCCGGCGCAGATCCTTTGCCGATACCGGCTCGGAAGACCACTTGGAATTTTCACCCCAAAGAGCTCGATAAAGTTCATCCTCGTTTCGGTTCGCTCTCAAATCGAATAGGCCGGCCCTCGAGGTTTCCGAAACGCCACATGGTTCGGATAGATTCCAGGAATAAAAAGCCCAGGAGCCCAACGCCAATTCTCCAGAATATTGATGAGAACACTGAACGAAAGCATGAGAAGCTGGAGCACCGGTGTGAGACCAGATAACCTGCCCCTTTTGGAGTTTGGATAAAAGCAAATCTGCTTCATTCTTTGGCTTCTGACATTTGGATCGACTGCCCTTGGCATCAAAATTGCATTCCATCTCGCAGTCTTGTCCGACCTGATTGGAAACTAAAGAGCCGCTTGGGAAAGCGGGTGGAGGCTCAGAGGCCCATTCCGAGTTGAAAATGAACCAAGCGGTCCCAACCAGCAAGAGGATTACAAAAAGCGATAGCCCAGCGGAAAGCGAGAAACCGGTTTTCATTTCATCGCCAATGAAGAAGGGGGGATGACTCCAGCGAAGCGCCAGCGTCGAAGAACTTTTCCCTTCCGGCTTTTCAGTTCCACCGGAAAGGAGAAAGGCCCGCCAACCGATTGGGGATTGGCGTCCTCCAATCTCAATCCGAGTTGGCAGCCTCTGGATGAGACGACCAAGAAAGCCTCAAAAGAATCCGGTACGCCAACAACGTGCAAGGGCCCATGTCTGGACACTTCCTCCGGATTCAGAGCTTCCTTCCAAACTAACTCCCCTGGCCTAACTGCGCCAAGAAAAAAAGGCCGTGGACCTTCCTCGGTACCCGGCCAAACCACCCGAAGAGCGGGGAATCCCTGGGTGTCCTCCCCCGGATCAAGGCTGGAAGGCTGCAAAGCTTCAGTCCAACCGCTTTCCTGGCTCGGCACTTCAATGGTAGAAACCTGAACCCGGTACCGGCGAGTCCAAAAGCCCCCGCCCCAACTTGCAGGTTCGATCGCAAGCCCCTCCCCCATAAGGATTTCAGATCCCTCTAATATAAAAGCCTGGGGGGGCGGCTGGATTGCGGAAGCCCATAGAGCTTCGCCTTCCGCCTCGCCGGTGCTGGATAACTGAAGAAGGCCCGGCTTGAAGCTCAGCCCGTGGGAGTAAGCCCGAACCCATATTGAAATTTCCAAATCTGGAACCTCCTCCTTTTGGTCGACAGAAAACCGGCTCAGACTTAATTGAACTCGGAAACCAGGCTGATCGACGTGAATGCGTACGGTCAGAGTCGTTTCTTGGCCAGGTGCCAGAGACATCGTTTGGACTTCCGTTCCAGTACAGCCACAGGAAGAGGCAATACTAGAAATTTGCAAATCCTGCGGGCCCTCGTTTCGGAGAGAAAGGGTCCGCTCAATGTCAGCGCCGACAAATACGTCCTTGCCTTCCAAAATGATGGGCGAGGAAGCATCTTGCAGTTGAAGCCATGGCGCCGATTGAAGCGCCGCCGTTTCCTGCGACCCCTTAAGTTCCTGTCCACAAGCTGCAGGAATCAAGGTGAGAAAACCCATGGCCATCATCGTTGTACCGCGCCGCAAGCGGCGCCAAGCCATGCCCCCCATGGCCAAAAAGAAACCAGCTCCCCACCAAGCCAATGAACTAGATGGATTGGGTATTTGCTCTTTGGAAACCAGAAAAGTGAACTCCCTTTCCAGAAGATCGAATTGAGATAAGTTCCAGATCTCCGGCATACCAGGAGGATCTACTTTGAACCAATCTTCGCGAGACCGGAGAAGCAACCAGAAATGTCCCTCCCCCCCTTCTCTCACTTTCTCATGCACGATGACTGGCCCGGGCAGTTCAGTTACACGCTCGGAGTCAAGAGCCAGGACCTCTGTTTCCATACCAAACCGCGCGACCGCCTGCTTTAGATTCAAGATGGAAGTACTTCCGGTTTCGTCCATTTCGATCAAGGAAATGAAGCGGTGGAAGTCCGAAGGTCGGTCAAAGGACCGGAGAAACAAGTGGCCTGAGATCGAGGCGCAATTGGCCTCCACTCCGCTTCTTAGATCTTCTACGGCGGCTTGAATCCCGAGCTCCGGTGGCCGCTCCGTGGAGCTCGGATCTAGAACCATTTGTTCGAAAATGGCAAGTTGCCTTGGAGTAATTCCGATGGTCCTTCTGTTGGAATTGGAGCCGTTAAGAACGGCCAGCCCCAATTCACGATCAAATGGAATCGACCCCAGTAGGGGCGGTATGGCAAATTCCACCTTCGCACAAGCTATTGAACCAAAAAGCATCGAGTCCTTTCGAATGGATATTTCCGTAGTGTTTCGAAGTATGTGCGACGGATTTTTGGAACTGTAAAAATAATCGACCTGTTTGCCTCTGGCGACCACGGGAAGCCGGTCGACCCAAATCCAATCCTCCACTTCCCATTCCACCCATTCTCGATACCGAACTCCTTGGATTTCCAAGGAAGGGCCTGGACGAAGCTCCGTTCCGGCCAGAGGATCTTCCACATACTCGACCACTTTGAGGAGCAGCAAAGTCTCCTCTACGTCCAACCAAATCTCAATCAAGTTTTGCCATGGATCTTCTTCTTTCGATCCATAGGCCTTGGGTGGCGAACCTCCAAGAAGATAAAGACACGACTTACCCTTCCAAGATACGTTTTCCACTTTTATAAGATCCATATGGCGAATCCGCTCCGAAGCCCACCATCCATGCACCTTATGTCCGAGGTTCAAAGGCAGGTAGCTCTCCGCCAAAATGCTGGGCCTCATCCGGTCGGTTTCAAAACTAAGATCCAAGGGAATGAAAGGATTTCCCCGAATCATCGTTCCCTGAACTCCATCGAATGCGGCCCATTCCAACAAGCGCATCTCCGGCGAAAAGGCCTCGGCTCGTTCCTTTTCTCCCTCCAGTGCATAGGTCCCCTGATAAGACTCCTTTTTCCACGACGTCCATTTCGAGTCCATGAATTTGTCCATCTCAGTTAGACAATCGAACTCGGAATGAAATCCCCTCTTGAGCGCCTCTTCCTTGATTTGCAAAGCTTGCAACAACCCCTCAGGAAGCTGAGCTTGAGGGTAGCGATCAGGAAAAGAAAGAACCGGAAGGAGGCTCAGCAAAAAATACAACATTGCAATTTTACCTCAGGCTATGGCGAGCCATTCCCGCCAGGGAAACTATTCTTGCATCCGGTCAGAATTCAGGGACCACATTGATTTGCCGGCGGGCACTCGCCGTCCCAAGGGTATGGGCCGACGCAACGGCAGTAAGGCTCTCCGCCTCCGGAAAACCACTGGCATGAACCCTTGCGGGCATCGCCACAATCCACTTGAGCGGTGATCCAGGTACAAATGGACGGTTCTTCAGAAGTCTGAGTACAAATTTTGAATTGGGTGCTGGCAGAGCACAAGACGATGCAGCGGTCATGAGGTATGACCCCGCACACGGCTTGCGGGTCATTCCAGCAAGGAATGTTGTTTTGAGTGAAGGTGCAATTCACTTTGTGCCGACATTCCCAGAAAAAAGTATCGGACCCCCTCAAGCCTTGTAGTTGCTCATCGCTAAGTGGCCGCCAGGGAGAGGCTTCCAACCAAGCATGACCAAACATGAAGGCAGCAAGCACGGCAAACAAAAACCAAACATTAAGTTTCATGAGTGACCTCCCAAGAAATGGTGGTAATGGGCATGACTTATTTCAAGAAACGCGGAATCAAAGTTTTTAGAGCAAAAAATTGGCCTTTCTTTTCCGCATTCCTATATTCGCATAGACTTGAAGAGTCCGCCCACATTCGCGGAACTGCAAGCCCAATGAAGAACTCAATTTAGGAAGCAACGTGCCTCCCCTCTCTTTTTGCGGAATCCTACTTTCATGGCTGGGGTGCCACCTCAATCCCTCCTTCCTTCAACCGCAAGAAGATTCTTGGCCAACTTATCAGCATGATCTATGCCGCAGTGGGGTGACTCCAAATCCCCTGCCGGAGAATCTCGAATTGAGTTGGGTTCACCACCCAAGCGCCGCGCCATCCCCTTCATGGCCGGCTCCGGCGGATCGCAGCTTTTGGCAACGTTTGGAAACGGTCAAGCCAAGAGTCGTTTATGACCGAACCTTTCATCCGGTTTGCGACCGCCATCGGGTTTACTACGGTTCCTCTTCGGACGATCAGATCCACGCCTTGTCCCTGGATACCGGCCAACGGGTGTGGTCCTTTGCCACCGGGGGACCGATTCGCTTCGCTCCCCATCTGATTCAAGGGCGCCTTTACGCGGTCAGCGATGATGGCTTCTTGTATTGCCTCCAGGCCGAGCATGGAACGCTAATAAACCGCTGGCGGCTCGCTCCCGAGCCCGACATGGTGATCGGACACGGTCGCTTGATCTCGGCCTGGCCGCCAAGGACCGGGGTGGCGGTGCAGGAGGAGCGTGTGCTGGCCACGATTGGCCTGTTTCCCTCACAGGGCACCTACGCCATGGCCCTGAATTCCAAACAAGGCCGGATCGGCTGGCAAAAACGCTTAGACGACCTTTCGCCGCAAGGTTACTTATTGGCGTCGAAGCAGATTCTGTACGTACCGACCGGGAGAACCCAGCCCTTTGCTTTGGCGGTTGAAGATGGGGAATTTCTAGGGCGCTTTGGAAGTCCTGGTGGATCTTATGCGCTGCTGGAAGAGAGTTTTCTCGCCACAGGTCCCGGAAACACCGGTCAACTTGAGCTTAGTTCGCCGATCAGCAGGGAACGCCTCGCTTCCTTTCCAGCCAATCGCATGGTTGCTCGCGGGAATGATGCCTACTTTCAAAGCGACCGCACTCTTACGGCGTTGGATCGGGAGCGCCACCAAAAGCTCACGGCCAAGTTAGAGCGTTTGGACCAACGGCGGCGGGAATTGCGGGCCGCCCTGGACAACCCGAAGTTGAGTTTGGAACAAAAAGCCGAAAAGGAAGCGGCTTGGACTCGCTTGGAGGCCGCCGTGGAAGTTACTCAGAAGAAGCTGGAAAGCTGCCTCCTGTGGCATCAGCCAAGCACCTACAGCGATGCCCTGATTTTGGCCGGCAACCGCCTTTACGCCGGAGGAAGCCAAGGCGTTGCAGCCTTTGACGCCGAGTCAGGAGCCCAAGTTTGGCAATCCGCAACTCCGGGAACCGTTTACGGCCTGGCCGCCGCCCCCCACCATTTGCTCGTCGCCAATGAGCGCGGACAGATTTTGGCTTATGGCAACCCAAGTCAAGGCCCGGCCTCTCCAACAAATAAGCCAGAGCATCCATCCTCGATACGCCGCCCTCCACCCCCGATCCAGGAACATCCGCTTTGGGCTTGGCTGGAACAAAACATGGCCAACCAAAGAGGGTGGGCTTTGATCTTGGATTGCGAAGACACGGACATCCTTCAGGTTATGGCGGAACACTGCCGCCTTCGACTGATCGCCACTCATTCGGACCCGAAGCAGGTGGACCGTCTCCGCAAGGAACTGGCGGAGGCCAGCCTGCTTGGAGTCCGGGCCCAAGCTTATCTCTGGAATCCAGACCACCAAGGGCTTCCGCAGCAAGCCTTCCGTTTGGTTTTTTCTGCAAAGCTCTTTTTCAATCGGAAGCAGGCAGAGTTGCCTGCAGAAATTTTGAACTGGGTTCGCCCGTTCGGAGGCTTCTTGTTGCAATCACCGACCGTGAATGCCGAGGCGTGGCTGCAACGGAGTTCGGTTCAAGACGCCGAGGTCCAGGCCAAGCTTGATTTCGCCAGCACCATACAGCGAGGCAAACCCGCGGGAACTGGCGCTTGGACCCACATTTATGCTGATGCCTCCAATCGGAGCTGCTCCGACGATCAGACCGTTGGTGGATCCCTAACTTTGCAATGGTTCGGCGGTCCCGGGCCTTCTCAAATGGTCGACCGCCACTTGCGAACCTTTCCTCCGCTAGCTGCCGAAGGCCGCCTGTTCATTCCCGGACAAGAAAGAATCGTAGCCGTGGACGCCTATACCGGCCTGGAACTCTGGCAAAGAGAATTTTCCGGCTTCAGTCGAACCGGAATTCCATACGACAGTGGAGCCTACTGCTTGAGTCCCACGGCTCTATTCGTGGCCCAACATCGATCTTGCCTGGCTTTGGATTTGGATGATGGCAGTCTCCGCAAGGAGTTCTTCCTGCCCGTCTCGCAAAAGGAATCCGAAAGCGCCGAGTGGGGCTGGGTGGCTTTTCAAAGCGGCCGCCTGTTCGGCAGCCTCCAACCCCAAGGAGCGGCTCGCCGCAAACAAAGCCGGCAAGAAATTGTGGATCAATACAGCACCCGGCGCCCCCTGGTTTGCGGCAACCAACTGTTTGCCATGGATCCGGATTCCGGGGACTTGCTCTGGCAAAGGCAATTTCATCCCTTCTTGAACTCAAGCCTGAGCCTGTCGGAAAATCGAATTTTTCTGGTCGCCTGCCGCTCTGCACCGGAGTTGGAATCGAACGGCCGGCTAAGTCTCAACCATCTTTGGCAAACAGGAGCCGACCTCATCGCCTTGGACGCTTCCCATGGCGAGGTTCTATGGAGCCGGAACTTGCCGCCCTTGCCTCTTGAACATAGTTTGTTCATGAGCTTCCACCAGGACAAACTTTTCATCGTTGGAGCCTACGACCAAGGAAGAACGACCCGATATGGCGCTTATGCCTTTGATAGCCAAAGCGGTCGCTTGCTTTGGCAGCAGCATTTTTCCAACAATCGGTCCGGTATCGGAGGAGACCATGGCGAACAAGTTCACCATCCGGTTCTCCGGGGAGACTGGCTTTTAGCCGAACCCTTGGCGTTTCAAACGGCCACCGGAGAACAAGCTTTTCCCGGGGGTCGAGAGAATTGGTCGATTCCAAGCCGCGGCGGTTGCGGCACCTTGGCCGCAAGCCAAAAGGCTCTTTTCTTTCGCGACGGCAATCCCACTTACATGGATCTGGAAAGCGGAGCAGCACCTGCTCCGGTCAACCAAGTCAGCCGGCCGGGTTGCTGGATCAATCTTCTGCCGGCTTGCGGCCTACTGCTTATCCCGGAAGCTTCTTCCGGTTGCGTATGTTCCTTTCCCCTGCAAACCTCCATGGCCTTTCGAGCTGAATCGGGCACCTGAATTTGGATTCCGTGATAGGCTTTTTCTAAGCCTCCTTGAGGTTCACCCTCCACGTTCCCTCCCAAGATCCGTAGCCATGGGATTTCCCCTCCCCCCCTCCCTCGGCTTCTCCGCCCTTTCTTTGCTCCTTCTAGCCCCGGCACTCCAAGCTCAAGGTTCCGCCAATCCTCGCTTGGATGAAGCCGTTCGTTTGTTGCGCTCTCGTCCCGAGCCAACGGTACGAAGAGGAGCCGAGCTATGTTTGGAAGTCAACAACGAGAAGGCGGTTGAACTTCTATTGGACGTCTTCAACGACCCTCAACCTCACTATCGGGACATCGTCTGGGAGGTTTTGCCACGCTTTACCAACCCCTACGTCCATAAGAGAATCGAGTATGAATTGGCCAGCAACAAGCGAAACGGCCGGGTCCGCCAATGGTGTGCCCAATTGTTGGGCATTTACGGCGACGTTTCCTTGGCTCCGACTTTGGTAAAGGCTCTGAGAGATAAAGAAATTTTCGTTCAAAGGGCAGCCGCCCGTTCCCTGGGCATGTTGCGGTATGCAAAGGCGGTGAGGGCTTTGGAAAAATCCAGCCGCTCCAAGGACTCCTATCTGCGGGCCAATGCCTGGGAGGCTCTGGCCCGAATCGAGCCGGAAGCCTACAAGACCAAGTTCCTGAACGCCTTGCAGAAGGACAAGGATGGAGGAACTCGTTGCGCCATGTTGGGCGTCTTGCCCGAACTTTATCCAGAGGAAGTGGAAAAAGCCTCGGCCCTTGCCTTGCAGGACGACGACTGGCGAGTGCGCTTTCAAGCGGCGGAAAACCTGGAGAGCATCCAGGTGAAAACTGCGGTCGACTCCTTGATCCGCGCCAGTGAAGATTTGCGACCGGTTGTTCGAACCAGGATCCATGCCGCCGCTCAAAACCTGACCGGCATGAAATGGACCATGCGCAAGCAATGGGAGGACTGGTGGGACAAGGAAAGGGAGGATTTCCGGTTCCCGGAATCGTCCAGCGCCGAGGCCGAAGCCCACGCCAGTGCCCAAGCTTCCGCGGAAGCTCAAGCCACCGTGACCTACAACGGCCTGCCGGTGATCAGCGACCACATAGCCTTCCTGGTCGACAAAAGTTCCGGCATGGGCGAGGGCCTCAAATCGGAACCTCGCTCGAAAGACCGAGCCGCCTTGCGCGAATTGGAAGAAACCCTATCGCGGCTACCGGAAGGCGTCATGTTCAACATTTATCTGTACGAGGGCAAAGTGGAAGCGATGAACCCGAAAGGGCCCATGGCCTTGAAATCCAAGTCCACCAAACAGGCATTGAAGTTCGTCGGCGGGCGGCACAACTCCGGCTATAAGGACATCTGGAAGGCGTTGGAAATCGTTGTCCAAGACCCCGAAATTGATACGGTATATCTGTTGTCGTCCGGGGAACCGGAAATCGGCCTATACGTCCACTGGAACCGGGTCACCGAGCACCTGAAAGAACTCAATCGGTTTCACAAAGTAGTGATTCACACCGTCGCTTACAGCGAGATCGAGTGGTACCGCGAGCAAATCCAGAAAATCGCCGAAGCAACCGGCGGAAGCTATGTATGGAAGGAATGAGAGCTTTATTCCGGCGCTTGCAGGCTACGGCCCAACTTCCTGAACAGATCGGAACAAATCTCCTCGACGTCGGAAGCGTCCAGATCGATGCGGCGCCAATCCAAACCCTCTTCCCGTTCCTCCAAGATCAGGTGGAAGCGGACCGAACTTGCCGCTCCCAGGTTTCGCACGGTGGCTGAGATCCTGCGACGGTAGTCGTTGTCGAAGTCGCCGTCGAAACCTCCGCTTTCATCGTATTCGGTATAGACGTTGCCTTCGTCGCGATTGGTCGATTGAATGAGATAGCCTTCGTCTTGCAGCACTTGAATGGTCGCCGACAGGGCTCGGTCATAGGGAGCCGAGTACTCCCGGGAAGTAATCCGGGATCGCTCGCCGTCATCCAGTTCCGAAAGGTTGGAGGAACAGGCCGCGGCTACCAGCAGGCCGAAGCCGAAAAGTAGGGTACGAAACGGACGAGTCATGGCACTGATTCCACGAGGTCAGGGTCGACAACAGGGCCTTTCCTCTATCGGCTAAATGCCGCAGAAAACAAAGGCTCCTTTCCCGGCGCCGGCGCGGGAGATCGTGAGATTATCCTTGGAGCATGCTCGGCGCCCTCCTCCTCCTCGCCCTGTTTGGCTCGCCGGTGGCCCAAGAGCCGGATCAACCTCCGAATCTCATCTTCATCTTGGCCGACGATTTGGGTTATGGAGACTTGGGCTGTTTCGGGCAACGCACGATCTCCACGCCGGCCCTGGATCGAATGGCGGAACAGGGCATGCGCCTCACCCATTTCTACGCCGGCTCCACGGTTTGTGCCCCGTCCCGGTGCACGCTGATGACCGGCATGCACACCGGCCACTGCCGGGTCCGGGGAAACGGTCGGGTTCCGTTGCAGCCGGACGATTTGACCGTGGCGGAGCTGCTTCAATCCGCCGGCTATACCACCGGCCTGATCGGGAAATGGGGGCTCGGTTTAGCGGAAACCACCGGCATTCCCAATTCCCAAGGCTTCGACTATTTCTTCGGTTATTTGAGTCAAGTGAACGCCCACAACTACTACCCGGAATACTTGTGGCGAAACCAAGAAAAAGTCCTGCTCAAAGGCAACAAAGCCCAGGGCGGGGTTTCTTCCCTCCGCTCCCAATACTCCCACGACCTCTTCACCGAAGAAGCTATGACCTTCGTGCGGAAGCATCACGATGAGCCGTTCTTTCTTTACTTGGCCTACACCATTCCCCACGCCAACAATGAACGCGGGCGCAAGGAAGGCAACGGCATGGAGGTTCCCGATTGGGGTCCCTACGCCGACCGGGAGTGGCCCGAACCGCAAAAAGGTCACGCCGCCATGATTCATCGTTTGGATCGGGACGTCGGCCGCCTCCTGACTTTGTTGCAAGATCTGGAAATCGCCTCCCGCACCTTGGTGATCTTCAGCAGTGACAACGGCCCCCACAAAGAAGGGGGCGCGAAACCGGATTTCTTCGACAGCAATGGAGTTCACAAAGGCATCAAACGGGCCCTCTATGACGGCGGCATTCGGGTGCCGACCCTGGCATGGTGGCCGGGCACGGTGAAGCCCGGTTCGGTTTGCGACACTCCTGGAGCCTTTTGGGATTTCCTGCCCACCGCCGCCGAGGTTGCCGGAGTCGAAGTTCCCGAAGGCCTGGACGGAGTTTCGCTGCTGCCCTTGCTACGCGGCGCCGAACTTCCAAAGCGCCCGCCGCTGTACTGGGAATTTCATGAGCGAGGCTTCCATCAAGCCCTTCGCTTCGGCCCGTGGAAAGCCGTCCGCCGCAAAGCCGGTCCGGTGGAAATTTATCACTTGATCCAAGATCCGGGGGAGACGAAGAACTTGGCCGAAGGCCAGCCTGAAATCCTGCAACAAGCCCAGGACCTGTTGGCTTCCAGTCGAAGTCCCTCCGAACACTGGCCCGGAAAATGACCACTACCCGTTCCTTTGCCGAATTAGGCCAGCAGCACGAGACCATTCTGGAATTCCTGGCTTGCCATCAAGAAGCCCTGGTCGAGCAGGACTTGCCCCGCGCCCTAGAAACCTGGCAGCGATTTCGCCGCGCTTTGTTAGCTCACGCCAAGGCCGAGGACGAAGTCTTGCTGCCCCCTTTTGAAGCTTCCGGCGAAGCTCCCCTCGGGGCCAGCGCCGAATTGATTTACACCGAACATCGAAAAATGCGGCGCCTGCTCGAACGAACCGGCCGGCGCCTGGAGGGTTTGAGTCGACACGGACGTCTGGAAGCCAGAACCGTGGTTTTTCTGATCGAGGAAGAGCGGCTGCTGAAGGAGGTCATCGACCATCATGATCGCCGGGAACGCGCCGGCTTTTTCCCGGCCCTGGACCGACTTTTCACCGGTTCGGAACGGGAACGGCTTTGGTCAGAAGTGGACGCGATTCACGCCGCCGGCGGTTTAGCCGAAGCCTGAGCCGGAGGTAAAATCGGCGTTCCACCGGCTTGGGGCTGCAACCAGTGAAATCGAGAGTAGTCCGCATGGACTCGGCCATCGGCACCGGTGCTTAACATGTCGGCGAATCGGTAACCCCACCAAATCTCCCGAGCGACGTAGGAGCGGCGGGAACTCACCGGTTGTGCCAAGGTGTCGTCCAAGCCACTGACCACCACGACGATTTCCGCCTGACAAGCCTCCATGCTTTCTTTGGACATGCCATTCAGAGGGCTGTCCTCCCCCAAAGTATGGATAACGGTCCAACTCAAGGCGAAAAGAGGCGTTTCCGGACGAGTGACCGGCAACTCCTTGAATTGCCGCAATTGTTCACCCTCAGCCGAATGGCGGGTGGTCACCAAAATCACTTTTACCGAAGCGTCCAGGATTTCATTGGCTCGTTGATTGCCGATGCGCACCATGAAACAAGGCTGGCCGTCTCGATCCGCCACGCAAGCCACTCTCGAGAACATCACCCGGGCCGTGGGACGAGCGAATTTAGCGAACATCAAACCGGTAACTAGGGCGGTACCCAACAGGCCGGTAAAAGCCTCCACCGCCACAACCATGTGACCGTACAAGTTGGCTGGGGCCAAGTTGCCGTATCCAATGGTGGAAAGAGTTTGAACGCTGAAGAAAAAAGCGTCGCTGAAAGACCCCGGCCGGGCGTTGTCGATGCAGGGGCCGCCGAGCAAAAAGGCAACGGTGAAGGCCAGATTCAGGGCCAGATAGGCACCGACCACCAAACCGAGAAACTGGGGCCAAGAAACCCGCAGCAGGAAGTGGAATAAATCCTTCAGGGGATGGGTCCCTCTACCCGAAGCCCGGATTCGAAAACTTCCGTCAGGCCCAATGGCCCGGAAGGCATCCCAAGTGGCTGGCCGATCCATAAGCTTCATCCTAAAAGAGAAGCTGGCCATCCGCCGGGATGGGAAAATAAGCCGGAACCTTGGAAAATGGGGCCGCGTCCTTCTCTTGACGACAGTCTTTGTAGGTTCACCGGCCGGCCGCCTGGTTTGCGCCGACTTCAACTTTCACTCTTGCCAACCCCCGGCAACCCATGGACGGAAACCTGGAAATCCACAAATCGGTCGGTATTTGCAGTTTTAACCTTTTGGAGGACGTCCTTTGCGTTCAGAGGGCATTGAACCGGCTGCCCATGGAGCAAGGCGGCCCGATGGTTTCGATTCCGGAGGACGGGAAAGCCGGTCCGGTCACCCGCAGGGCTATTCGGCTGTTTCAAGCCTTCCACTTCGGCTGGGATCAAGCCGATGGCTGCATGACGCCACAAGGCCAGAGCTGGAAACGCCTGCAACACTGCCTGGCCGGCACCGATTCGGCCGCACCCACTCCCCATAGAAACGAGATGGAACCGGAATCCATGGGTTAAGGGAAACCAGGCCTCGCCGCTCCCTTAGCCAAGGCTCAACTCCAGTTCGCGATCAGGATCAGGCTCTGATCTTCCTCCAAAACCAAGTCCTGGTCCAGTTTCACCGTGACCGCGGCTTGGTTTTGCCGCCAGTGGAAGTCCAGCCGACCTTCCGGTCCGCTAATTCGTAGCGCTTGCGCCTGGCAATCGGGAGGAAGTTCGATTTCCAATATCCTCAATTGGAGTTGTCCCCAGGCCAGGTGGATCCGGCATTCCTGCTGGCCTTCTCGTTGGAATTGAAGGAAGGATCCCCAGCCCTCGGCGGCGGTAAAGGGAGCGCGGAAGTTTTCCGGCTGCAGGCGCGGCGCGAAGCCGAGCATTTTCTGCGGGCCGTGATATCGGAAGCCGCACAAGCCGATGAAAACTCCCCAACTCGCCAAAGCGCGGGCATAGTGATCGCCGCATTCGATTTCATTCCAAGGATTGCGCTTGGAAGCGGCGTAACGTTCGTGAATCCCGCGGCAAATGGCCAGGGCTTCCAACACCATGCCTTCGTGAATCATATGAGCCGCGACTTGGTACTCGATTCCGGTCCAGACCTCGTCCCGGTAGCGGGTGGACTCTCGCCCGAGATGCCGGCTTTTCGGCCAGGTACACAAGAACAAACCGGCTTCGCCAGGCCTGGCAAACCATCGCTCCGGCGGATGAGCCTCGTTCTGTGGGCCGACGTCCGGCGCCCAGCAATACTTCCAGATGGAAGCAAGGGCTTTCTTCACTGATTCTTGCGGATAGAGGTAGCCCAGGCCAAGCTGGTGAGCCCAAAATTGGCCGAACAATTGATCGGCAAGGCATCCATCGCCGTACTGATGTTTCGGGTGTTTTTGAAGATCCACTTCCTGAGTGAAATATTCGCCGTTAAACAACCTTTCCATGGTCAACCGCCTTCCCGATTCGAATAGCCGGCCGCATTCCTCGGCAAATTCTTGATCGCCGATTTCGCCCGCCATCATTTCAGCGGCCCGCAAGGCGCCTAAATAAAGCGAACCAACCATCGTGTTGGCGCCGTAATAATCAATGTCGTAAGTATTGTGCTGTTTTCCTTCGAGCAAACCGTTGGCTTTACCCCCGGAGCCAGCGGAATCTTGGCCGATCAAGAATTGCAGAGCCTTCTTGATCTCGCTCCAGTTTCGTTCCAGGAAGTCTTCATCTCCGGACATTTGATGCTCGCGATAGGCTTTAAGCACATATCCCGCTTGGGAGTCGCCCGCCCAGTAAAAGTTTGCACCTCGAAAGCTGATTTCACCGCTTTCCTGATTGAAGCCCTCTCCAGCCTGGAAATCTTGAAGTTCCCGAACCGAGCGCTCCAGCTCGGGGAACAAGCGAGCGAGCGTCTGAGCATAATTCCAAACGTGCCCGCAAGTTCCATGACAACAGCCCACGCCTTCAAAGGCCCAAAAACGACCGTTGCGCCACCACTGGCAGGTTGAACTTGCCAAGATGGACGTCGTAGATCCGATTCGGTCCAACAGCCAGAGCGGCAAGCTGCTTTGATAAAAGTGCCGGTGCCACGTTTGGGTTTGTGCTTGCAGCCGGTCAAAATGTTGGGCCACGTAGGCAGAAACTTCACCGGCGTTACGAAATCGACGTGCATATTGATGACTGACTCGTCGTCCTAATTGGTGAAGATTGGGAAAGTGCCAGCACAAAAGAAATTGCAGTTGGCGCCGCTCCCCGGGCTGCAAACGAAGCGGAGCGTGCAAGGCTGCAAACAGCTTGTCAGCCAAGGCGCCTTCCTTTAGCTCCGATGCTGCAGGAAATTCAGCCCCGTTCCAACGATCGGGCTCAGGAAAGCCGGCCCAGGCCCGGACATCTTCCGGAGGATTCAACAAACCAAAGGACATGGTGCCGAAGTCGGCCTGCTCAACCAGCATGCCGTGATTCATCGGTCTTGGCTGATCCCGAAACTCGATTTGATCCACGTTTATGTGGCCCCAGCCGCCGGTAACTTCGTCAACGATGACCAAGCGCGCCCGTTTTCCAAGCCAAGGCGTCAGATTCCAATTGCGGGTCCGCAGCCTTTCTTGGTTGCGCCCATGAGCACTTAAGACCACCTCGCCGTCAACTTCCAAGTTCATGCAAGTCTTGTTCGGATGCTGGCCACCTCCGATCAGGAAACTCAGATACGGTCGCTCGATTTTGAAAGTGGGAGAAATCAATCGCCCGGTGAGAGTGTCGTCTCCTCCCAAATAAGTGTTCACTAGGCCTTTACCTTCGAATCCGGAAACCTGTTGCTGTTTGGGAAGAGTGCCGGTCGCCGGACGCTCACCGAAGGCTTGCCCCTCCCGCTTCCATTGGCCGTAATTTCCTCCCTCAAAGTCCGCGAATACTTGGGGCGGTCGACCGGATTCAGGCGACGGAGCTTGCGGCTCGGCTTCTAGCAGCACCTTCAGCGACCCCGTGGATCGGCTCACTCGGTTTCGAAGAACTCCAACAAAATCCGAAGCGCTTTTGTGGGCTACCGCATTTTGTAAATAACCCAAGATGCCTAGGTCCACCGCCTTGTCGCTGTGGTTTTCCAATTCGAACGATAAAACGGTCACCGGAAGAGCGGAGTCTTCAGCGTTCAGCGGAATAAAGGGCGAAAAAGCGGTCAACTCCACCCGGATCGGCACCTCGCCATGTTCGTATTTCACCCGACCGAAAGGGTATTCACCCCGAAACGCGACTTCGGGAAAACCGGCCTGATCCAAACTCCGCCGCTTCCAAGTATCTCCCTCTTTCCATTGCAACCAAAATCCGTGTTCCACTTGCAAATGAGGGACGAATTGATTGACGTTCTGAACGTTGGTTTGAGCGCTTCGACCTTCGCGGAAATTGACTTGACCGTAGCCGGTGTTGTGGTTGCTGTTGAACAAATCCCAACAACCCAAGCGGCCGTCCCCGAGTAAATAGAGTTGGCCGGTGCAAATTCCGCCGATCGGCATGCCCACGGTGGATAAGGCTTTGCCCCGATACCATTCTTCCTTCCCGCGCTCGAACAATGCTTTGAGCCACTCGGGATGGAGTTTTTTATCTTCCGGGACTCGGTGATCCCCCGGCTGAAAAGGTCCAGCAGTCCAAGCGCCGGCAGGAAATGCCATGCCGGCCATCCCACTTAGCGAAGCCCTCAAGAAATCGCGCCGGTTCCAACCGGCTTGCGAAGAAGAACAACAGGGAGCCTTGGGAGCATCAGTCATGGGAGCCTCCGCGAGTCTCCCAAGCTTAGGCTTCCCCGCCTCCTAATCGTCGGCTTGAAGCAATTCTTCTACCGTCCAGGGATAGATTCGGTCTTGCAATCCGGCTCGAACTCGTTCGACTTCCTGAGCGGAAACCGGTTCGGCACCGTGCCCCCATTCGCGACGGATGTAGGTCAGGACGGCGGCAATCTCTTCATCGCTGGCGGCATAAGCCGGCATTTCCAGATTCCACTCCCGGTTGTTGATCTTGATCGGTCCGGTCAAGCCGCCGGCCACGATTCGAATCAAGCGACGTTTCGAGCCCAGAACCCAAGGCTGATATCGCAACGGTGGAGCTTTCCCCGGCTCCCCCAGACCTGAACTTTGATGACAACTGGCACAATCCCGGCTGAAGAGATCGCGCCCTTGCTCGAAACGCAACTTGTCTTCCGGACTCAAGGGCGGCACGCTGACCCACTCGATATCCTCTCGCCCGGGCCAAGCCAATTGCCCATAAAGCTTTTCGCCCAGGGACCGGGCCGACTCGACTAGAGAAGCCGCCCAATCCTCCTTAGTTGCCGGGGCTTCGGCCAAGGGAATGTAAGTAGGCTTGCCATCCGGCCCTTTCGGTCGCCCATCCAATATCCCCTGCAAGACCGCCTGCTGTTGCCAATCGGAAGTCAGACCGGCCACGAAATCAAGCAAGTCTTGTACCCGAGAGGAACGGCCTTCCCGGACTACGGAGCGGGCCAGGAGGCGAAAAGTGGTGGCCTGGCCCTTGTCGCCCGCTTGCCAGCCGGGGTGGATCGCCAGGCGTTTCAAAAAACTGAATTCTCGCTGGTGCAAGCCGCTAAGCACCGCCGCCCGGGCCGGTGCCTTGCCGGCGGATTCGGCCAACAAATCGGCCAAATGGGCATCGCCGGCTTCATTGGCCGCCTCGCCAAGGGAAAGCAAGATCTGCCAACGCAACCGGCCGGAGCCTTGATCGAAGAGTTGGCGCAATTGATCCGCCAACGGAGCCGCCGACGGTGCGGCCAGCAAACTTTCCGCCAAGCGCACCGCTTCGTAGACCACTCTCTCATCGGGATCTTTCAAAGCCGCTTGCACCAAGGAGAGATCCAATCCGCCCATGCCTTCCAAAGCCCAAAGGGCATGAATCCGTCCCAAAGGTTCGGCTGCCTGCAAGGCGTGGCGCCGGACCAGATCGTGAGCGGTTTGCGATCTTCGACCGCGGGCGATCCACTGTTGCTGAGCTTGGTCTCGGTACCAGGATTGGGGATGACTCAATGCCGGCAACAATTCCGACCAATCGGCTTCTTCCAATTTTGTCGCCGCCTCCGGTTTGGCCCCGGTCGGAAGTATTCGATAAATCCGACCCAAGCCGGTCGGCCGATCCAAACCGCGTTCGAGCACTTGCCGCCGCAAAAAGGTGGTCATGAAAACTCGGTGTTGCAGGATTCCGCGGTATAGGTCGACTAGGTACAAGCCGCCGTCCGGGCCGTTATAGGCATTCACGGGCCGAAAGCGTTCATCGGTGGAAGTCAAAAACTCCGTGCCTTCGAACATCTCGCTGGCATGAAGACGCCCACCGTCATCTTGTTGCAGCGTATAGCACTTCACCAAATTTCCGGAAGGTTCCGGAACGAAGGCCGCCCCGTGATAAGCCTCCGGGAAGACCCCGCCCCGGTAGATCAGCGGCCCGCAGGCGGCGGTGAATTGAGCCAAGCGCCCGTCCTCCAAAAGGGTTCCCTGGCGATAACCGCGGTTGACCCCCGCGTTTACCCGCCCGGACCACAGTCGCCGCTTGGCGCCGACGCCTTCATTGCCGCCCGGTCCACGGCCGAAGTTTGGATTTCGAACGACGTAGCGTGAACTGATGAAATCGGCCCGCAATGGATCGCTGTTGGTGTTGAAAAACAGACGGCCCAGGTCATCCATGGTCAAGCCCCATTGCCCGCCGCCTCCGGTATATTGCCGTTCCCATACATCTTGCCGGTAGCGATACCGGAGATGGTGGTTGGCGCATTCAATCCAATTGTCCAAGCCGACCATCAAACCGTTGATGGCATGTTCCGGATTGTGCAAGCCGGCTTGAAACCCGGTATCGACAACTTCCCACTGGTCGGCTTCGTCGTCACCGTCTTCATCGATCACGTAAAGCAAATCCGGAGGAGCGAGGACCAGCGCCCCCTTACCAAAGGGAAGCACACCTCGCGGCAAGACCAACTCATCCATGAAAACTTGGCGGTGGTCCATGGTTCCATCGCGATTTTGATCGCTGAGGATGACGATGTTGCCTTCGGGTTCACGCTCCCCTTCACCATCGACGTTTGGCATGAAGCCCCTCATTTCCACCACCCAAAGCCGACCCCGGGCGTCCCAAGCCATGGCGATGGGGTCCTCCACCAACGGTTCGCTGGCGACCAGATCGATTTCGAAGCCCTCCGCCAGGGTGAAGGAGCGCAAGGCTTCTTCCGGGCTCAAGACCGGAGCCGGAGGGATTTGGATGTGATCGGGAACCGGGTTTTGCGTTTCCCCTGGGCGGTCGCCGGCCTGACCCCAAGCCGCGGTCGCAAGAGCCCAAAAGGCCAGAAAGAGGCCGGGCACACTGGGGGCACCGGAATGGGAGGGGAAGTTCATGCGGAATGGAGGGGAGGGCGCCAAGCAACTCGACCCTGCTTTTCTAAAACAGGGAAGGAAAAGCAGCAAGCCGGTCAACACAAGGTAGAGTAATTCACCAACCTCCCCCTCCTCCCATGCTGCTTCGCGTCCGCGACGTCCAATTCCGAGAAAGTCCCGCCCGAGCGAGAATTCCATTCCACTTCGGTTCCGTTTCGCTGCAAAGCGCCCCCCTTTGCACCGTTCGAGTGGAAATTGAAATCGCTCCCGGGCACAAGGCAGAAGGTTTCGCCGCCGATTTGCTGATTCCCAAGTGGTTCGAAAAAGATCCGGCAACCACCTTGGAAGAAGACCAAAATCGACTGCGGGCGAGTTGCCTGGCGGCGGCTACGGCTTTTTTGGATGCCTCCGACCGCCCTCAACCGCTGTTTTCGCTCTGGTGGCAGGTCTATCAACATCGAGTCGGCCGGATTCTTGACCCTAAGAGCCTTCTTAAAGGATTTGGAATTGCTCTTATCGAGCGAGCGGTCATGGATGCCGCTTGCCGAGCGGCCGAGCTTCCCTTTCACCAAGCCTTGCTTCAGGATTTATTTCAGATCGAAGCTTCCAGGATTCATCCGGACCTGAAAGGCTGGAAGGCGGCCACCGATTTACCGAAAGAGCCGGTGAATTCGGTCATGATTCGCCACACCGTTGGCCTGAAGGATCCGATTTGGACTTCGGACGTGTCTCCGGCGGACCGAATTGACGATGGGCTGCCCCAAGCTCTGCAAGAAGACATTCAGCGTTGGGGAGTTCGGATGTTCAAAATCAAGATCGGGGCCGGAATCGAAGAAGACCGGGAACGGTTGCTGAACATCGCCACCCTATTCAAGAGCTGCTTTGAGAAAACGCCCCGCTTCAGTTTGGATGGCAATGAACAATATCCATGTTTGGATGACGTGATTTGTCTTTTGCAGCAAGTCGAAATGCTCCCAGGAGGGTCGGAGTTTCTTCGCGGATTGATGTTTTTGGAACAGCCGTGCCCCCGGGAGCACGGCCTCGAAGGCGAAGATCGGGAGCCCTTGCAAGCCTTGGCTCAATACTGCCCGGTCGTCTTGGATGAGGGAGATTTTGGTATCGACGCTTGGCCGCGAGCCATGGAAGTCGGCTATCGCGGAGTTTCGGTGAAGAATTGCAAGGGCGTGTTCCGGGCGCTGTTGAATCGAGCTCTATGCCAGCGAGCCGGAGCCCCTTTCTTTCAAACCGGAGAAGATTTGACCAATTTGGCGGTTCTCAGTTTGCAACAGGATTTAGCGACCATGACCTCTTTAGGTTTCTCACACATCGAGCGAAACGGGCACCACTATTTTCCCGGTCTACGCCACTTGCCCGAGCAAGAAGCTGCGGACGCCCTGGAGCACCACGGCGATCTCTATGAACGGACTCCTGCGGGCATCTTGCTGAAACTGCGCAATGGATTCTTGGTATGCGGCTCCGTCCATCAAAGTGGATACGGATATTCCCTTCCCATTTGCTGGAACCAACGGCAGCCGTTCGCCTTGCAACAACCTGTAGACTGACCGCCTTGCGCTTCCCCGCCCCTGGAAGATTCAAAAACGCCGCCGCCTTTGCGGAACACTGGCGCAGCCTCGGGAACGATCTCGATTGCTTTGCCGATCTAGCCGTTTCCGCCGAGGTTTTGCACCGCCCCCTGTCGGTGGGCCCGTGGCATTTGGTCAATCGCTTCGTTTGCCATCCCATGGAAGGTTGGGACGGCACCGAAAGCGGATTGCCCAGCGAACACACCCTTCGACGGTGGCGTAATTTTGGAAGAAGCGGGGCTCCTTTGATTTGGGGAGGTGAAGCCTTTGCCGTGCAGGAAGATGGCCGCGCCAATCCCAATCAGTTGTATCTCAATCCAAAGGAAGACGTCCTTGGAGCTCTGGTGGCCTTGCGAAACGAGGTTGAACAGGGACGGCGTGAAGTCGGAGAAGACGCGGGAGATTTGGTCATCGGCTTGCAACTGACCCATTCGGGCCGTTTCTCAAGGCCGGAGCCGGGCCCGCTGCAAGCCAAGATTGCCTACCACCATCCGATCCTGGATGAGAAATTTCACATCGCTCCGGATGCTCCCGTTTTAAGCGACGGAGAACTGGAAGCTATTGGCGAGCATATGGTCCAAGCAGCTTGCTTGGCCGCCGAGGCTGGCTATCAATTCGTTGACGTGAAATGTTGCCACGGCTACTTGCTCCACGAGTTGCTGGGCGCCCACCGGCGAGCCGGTCCCTATGGCGGCAGCTTCGAAAACCGGACCAAGTTGTTCCGGAGAATTCTGCAGGAAATCCGTTCCCGCTGCCCGCAGATCGCTGTCCTTTGCCGCGTTTCGATTGCCGATGTAGTTCCTTTCCAAGCCAACCCGGATTCCGGCATTGGGGAACCGACCGAAGATTTGAATGCACTTCCGGATTGGGGTTTCGGAGTCCAACGCGACCCGGATCACGCAACCGATTTGGAAGAGCCGTTCCAATTCCTGAATTTGCTTCAAGAGTTGCACGTCCCGATGGTGAATCTAAGTTTGGGAAGTCCGTATTATTGCCCTCACTTGCAACGTCCGGCGGCCTATCCGCCCAGTGACGGTTATCAGCCGCCACGGGATCCTCTCATGGATGTCGCAGTCCATCTGCGAATCGCCAGGGCTTGCAAAAAAGCTTTTCCCAACCTGGTGACCGTCGGTACCGGCTATACCTACCTCCAAGAATACCTTCCTCACGTCGCCGCTTTCGAAGTGGAACAGGGCGGCGTAGATTTGATCGGTTTAGGCCGCATGCTGCTCTCTTATCCGGAATTGCCACTGGATTTACTGCACGGCCGGGAGTTGGACCGTCGCCGCATTTGTCGCACTTTCAGCGACTGTACCACCGCACCTCGAAACGGCATGATCAGCGGCTGCTATCCCTTGGATCATCATTACAAACAACTGCCCGAAGCCGACCGTTTGAAGAAGTGGAAGGCCGGTTACCGAGTCTGATCAAGTCCTGAAACATGAGCGCATCCGGATCCGACGAACTTCATGAAATCCGACAAGGCTTGCGGATGGCTCATCCGCCGGATCCGGAGGAACTGGCCCAAGAAAAAGCTTATTTGAATTCCCTTCAGGGCAAGAGTTTGGGTGCCCGCATTCGAGGTTATGGGCGTTTCGTCGGTCCGGGTTATCTGCAAAGCGCCATGACTTTGGGCGGAGGCACTGCCGCCGCTTCGCTATTCGCCGGCGCCGCTTTCGGTTACCGGCTCTTGTGGGTTGCCCCTTTAGCCATGCTGATGGGCATTTGGATGTTGTCGGCAGTTTCCCACCAAACCCTCAGTACCGGCCAGCGCCCTTACCAGGCCATGGCCCATTTCGCCGGCAAGCCTTTCGCCCTCGCTTGGGCTTTGGGCGCTCTCTTGTCCTCGATCATATGGCACTTTCCCCAATATTCTCTGGCTTCCGCCGTCCTGGTGGACATGGGAGATGTTTTCGGGCTTCCAGGGCTTTCTCCCTTTGCCATGGGCTTGGTCGTCCTGGTTTGGGCGGTGGCTTTATCCATGTTGTACGGCAGCTCTCCCGCTCTCGTGCGCTGGTACGAACGGCTTTTGAAGTACATGGTTTGGGGAATCGTTTTCGCGTTCGGAGCCGTCGTAGCCAAAACCGGCATTATCAATTGGGGGGAACTCGGACGCGGCTTCCTGCCCCTGCCTTTGCCCGGGGACCACAATGCCGGAACCGAGAACGCGGTCGCTGCAGTAACCGTCATATTGAGTGGCTTGTCCGCTGCAGTAGGGGTCAACATGCTGTTCCTTTATCCCTATACCCTCCTTGCCCGGGGTTGGGGGCGGGAACATCGAGGATTGGCCCGTTTTGATTTGTTGACTGGGATGTTTCTGCCTTATGCCCTGGCAACTTGTTTGATGATTCTGGCCACGGCCAACACCTTGCACGCAAACGGAGAATTCTCCGGAACCGGATTGCGCCCGGTGGAGGCCGCTCGAATCTTGGGCGAAGTCTTGGGTCCGACCTACGGCCGGGTGTTATTCAATTTCGGCATTTTGGGCATGGCGCTGAGCTCCATCACCCTCCAAATGCTGTGCGCGGGTTTTGTTTGCATGGAACTCTTTGGTTTCGAAGTCGGCAGCCGCAAATACCGCTTGGCCACTTTGCTGCCGGTGCCCGGTTTCCTGGGCTCCATTCTCTGGGCAGATATCGCGGTTTGGATCGCCGTTCCTACAAACATCGTGTGCGGCTTTCTACTTCCGGCGGCTTACTTCGGATTCATCAAGCTACAAGGAAACCGTGATTACCTCGGCGAAGACTTTCCCCGGGGAGGCCGCGGCCGCTTGTGGTTGGTCGGCATGGTGGGAATTACCTTATTCCTTACCGCGTTCCTGGCCTGGTACGCCGTGAGCAAAGGCCCCGGCTACCTGGAAAAACTCTTCTGATCGAAAATTCGACAGCCTTCATCCCGGTTTTCCAGAATTCGAAACTGGGCTAGCATGATTGCATGACGACCTCCTCCCCGCCACCGCCCGGAACGAGGTCCCGGCAAGCTGGAAGCCTAGGCCATGGTTGACCCTCGTTTGCTGCTCGGCCGCCGGGAAGACCAGCGTTTGGAATTCAAAGCCGGACAGATTTTGCGAAGCCGTGAGGGTCGCCGCAAATTGGTTCGGGAGGTCGTGGCCATGCTGAATGCCGGTGGCGGTTTAATTTACGTCGGCATCGGCGAACGAGGCTCGATCGCCACGGTATTTCGCCCTCTGTTGGAAATGGACCGCCCCCATGAAGACGCGCTTCGGGACGGCCTTATCGATTTGATTGAACCGCGGATCCGCAACGAGGAAGTCCAATTGGCATGGCTTGACGCCACCGAGGGTCAAGTTCTGGAAATCAAAGTGCGGCCGCGGTCACCGTCCCCCCACCCGCCTTTTTGCATTCGGCAGGGTGAAAACCGAAAGTACCTGGTTCGCGTCCACGATCGAATGCGAATCATGACCTATTTGCAACTTGCCGGCGCCACCGATGAAGGCATGGCCCGGCGGGAAAGCTGGTTCGCCGAAACTTGCAAAGAAGTTGCCGATTGGTTTCCGGAACCTGAACCGGCCTTGCTCTTGACCTTGGGATTGCAAGGGGACTTCGACGATGAAACTTTTGAACTTCCGGACAACGCTCCAGATTTGCTGAATGCCCCCAGTGCAGATCTGCTCGCAAACGGCGGATGGCCGGCCAACTCGGAAGAAAGCCCCCAAGCCCGGTGGTACAAGGGCCGGCGATTTTTGCTGGCCGGCAATTCGGAACAAGGCTACCGGAGGTTGCGAGTGGACCGGCAGGGACGCTTAGGTTTCACCACCCGACTACAGCATTTGCAGGTGAATGTTCCGGAAGATTTATTCCGCCTTCGCCCCAAATCGCAGGGCATGATTCACCCGAGAGCCTTGGTGGAAACCGTAGTTTCGGCGGTTCGCATGGGCCGGATGTTGTGGCATGATCATCTGGAATCAGCGGACGTCCACGCGCACTTGGACTTGTTCGGAGCTGAAAATTGGCTGCTCCCTCCCACCCTGCCTGGCACCCAAGACTGGAAAGAAGTTGCAAGCTGGAAGTTCAGCGAAGAGCCGGCGATTCGCATTGGGCCGATGAGACGACGAGCTGAAAGTTTCGATCGCAATCCGGACGAACTCAGCTTGCACTTGTTGCAGGAGCTTTACTCCGAATTTGATTACATGCCGGAACAAGTTCCGGCATTTGACCTGACTTCCAGTCGCTACTTACCCCCGGCCTGAGAGCCAGTAGGGTCTTTCAACTTCGATCCGGCCGGCGCATCCAGAACCAAGGCGGCATTAGGATGCCGGTGGAGAAAGGACGCCGGAAGATCAGGATCGTCGAAGGTGCCCTGCAAAGCCAGCATGATGTCTGCTTTCACTTCCCCCAAAGCAGCCAACACGATCCGGCGCGATTCCAAGATGGTGGCCACGCCCATGGTCAATGCGTAATTCGGCATTTCACCGGCGGCAAAACCATCTTGATACGCCCGGTGGGTCGTGGCATCCAAGGTAACCAACCGGGTTCTCGAATCTCCGGAGGAGGGAGGCTCATTAAAGCCGATGTGGCCGTTTCGCCCAATGCCAAGCAATTGAAAATCGATGCCCCCGGCTTGCCGGATTCGATCTTCAAAAGAAGCGCATTCTTCTTCCAAAGCCTCCATCGGCAAATGGCCGGCCAGCACGTGGGTCTGGTCTTTCGGTAGGTTGACTTTGGAGAATAGGTGCTGGTCCATGAAGGCGTGAAAAGAAGCCGGGTGTTGCGGGCTCAGACCGACAAATTCATCAAGATTGAAGGTCGTCACCGCGGAAAAGTCCAGACCTTGCTCCCGATGGCGGCGCACTAATTCGGCATAAACTCCGATAGGAGTGCTTCCCGTGGCCAGCCCCAATACCGTGGGCAAACCTTCCTGATTTCGATCATGAATCAGGTCGGCAATTTCGGCGGCAACGGCGATCTCAGCGTCGTTACGCCGAGGGAATGACTGGAGTTCGAGCTTGGAGGGAAGCATGATCGGGAGGGAGAGTGCGAATTATCCCACGTTTTCCCGATTCGGTAAGGGGGGAATTTGAGTCCCCTGATCAGCTTCGCCCCGGGACTTCCAAATCTGGAGCAGAATTACTTGTGAGCGTACGCGGTACTTAGGGAAAGTAAGGCCAATGCCGTGTGAATCGCCCGGCTTCGATCTGAATTTGGACCCTCTTCCCCCGGCCAATAAACTCCTTGAAGACTCCGGGCTTTAAGCCAGTCAAAATATCCCAAATTCTGGACCCACCAGTTGCGATTTGGATTTCCACCTCGGTATTTCATGAACTCGCTAAACCACCATCGATTCCAAAGGATCTGAAAACCAGGGGACGGCTGAGGATTCAAGTCCTCAGGCATTCCTTCAATTTGTCGATCTAATTCCTCTCCTCTCGACTCCTTGATTCGGTCACGGTATCGGCCTCGGGCCAAAAGTGCCAAAGAGCGCAAACCAATGGACTCCCAAGGAAAAATAGGAGAAGCCTGAGAGGGCTCTTCCCTAAGCCATAACTTTGTCCAATGGTCCAGCTTCTTAAGGACGTCCCCGGAAACCACTTCTTTCGGCCTCACAGTAAGAAGAGCGAAAAAGGCGAGAGCGGTGGTGCCGGGATCTCCCGTCTTGCCTTGAACTTGCCGGGGAAAGGCTCCTTCATCAAGTTGTCCCGAACAAAGCATGGCAACCGCCTCCCTCCGGGCAGCACGAAAGGCCGGGAGGTCCCACTCCCGACAAATGAAGGACAGGCAGAACAAGGTGAGAGCCCGCAAATGGACATCGTCAAACTGCGTCGATTTCCAGAGTTTCTCTTTTTCATAGATGGCAGACAAGAAGGCCGCGGAACTGCTTTTAAAAATGCTCTCTTTGTCGGAGGCATGGTTCACCATCAGTGACAAGAGGATTAATGAAAACGCTTCTGGGTCCTTTGCCACGGTCCACTCCTGATATTCGCTTCGCACGGGGTTCTCCAGAACCACACCAACCAGCCATCGGGCCGAATCACTTCGCAAGGACTGGCGGCGCCTGGAATTGTATGTATGGCGAACCCCGTATCTTGGCATCAACGGGCCCGAGTCGGACTCCGTGGGCACATCTGCAACCCAAGCAGGCCTGCTTAGGTTGGCAATCAAAGTATCTTCATACTGAAGCGGAAGCCAGTGGTATTCAGGATTCAAAAGCTCCTCCCACCACCGAGGATCCAGCAGAGAAAGCTCGTAAGTTAAAACCCAGCGACGAATTTCTTGTTGCCAAAGGCCGGCAGATTCAGAGCCTGCTTCACCTGGAAGTTGACGAACGGCTCCAGCCATGCCGCCCAACACCTCTTCGTACAGGAATTGAATCTCTTGATAATCCGGCTCCGCTTTCTTCAATTGACGAAGGATTTCTCTCAAAGTTCCCGCAAAAATCCATCGACGATCACCTTCCAAAAGATCTTCCAAAGAAATTCTGCCTTGCCTAAATCGAGTCAGTAATCCTTCTTCCAGCTCAGGAAGAGGATAATGCAAAAAGAAATCCAGTCCCGGAGCTTGCTTGCCGACAGAATCTTCTGACAGCGGCACCCATTCTCGAAGGCCTCCATCATATTCTTTACTCGGATTCTCCAATATCGGCAAACCCTCCAAATCAAAACAAGAGAGCTTGTAGCTATTCCCCGAGTCACACTCCAATTCAAAGCAAACAGAACCGCCTGGGCGGCGCACTTGCCAAAGGCCTTTGGCGCGGCCGTCGCACCAATGCCCCTCCATCCAATAACCATCCGGGAGTTCGACCTTGCCGAAAGCATAACGGCCACTTTTCCTGCGATCTTCCTTGTCTTTAGCCTTCCAAAACGTCCATTCGCCCTGACGTCGGCCATCGAGATATTCTCCTCTGGAGGTCTGAAAACCGCCCTCTTGATCAAAGGTGGTCCACAGCCCCGATTTCAAGCCATGCTCGAAGGCTCCAATCTCGAAGGGCTTGCCGTTTTCATGCCAACTGCGCCATTGGCCGTGGCGGACTTCCTCCCCGGAGTCGGTTCGAAGTACCTGATAAACGGCTAGACGCTGACCATTTGGATGAAATTCTCGCCGCCATTCGGATTGCGGGGAGAAAAGAAATGCGACAAGAATTAGGGAAACGATGGAAACCATGCAGGGTCACCTTGTATTTGGAACGGAAGCAGAATAGAAAAACCGGCAGGGAAGCTCAATACTTCCCTGCCGGCCCTCAAGTCTTTCGATCAGTTGGGCAGGGCTCGAGATAAAGCCGCGAGGAATTTGGCGGTGTCGCGATGACCATCCTCGGTAGTGTTCAAAACAAGGATTTCTCGCCAGACTTGATAGGTATTCTCTTGATCCGGGGGAAGGACGGTATCCTCCAACAGACTCAGCAAATCATCCAATTGCTCTTCGCGGAAATCGACGTCCATCGTGCCGTCCATTAGGGCACGAATGTCGTAGTAGCCGATTCGGGGTTCCATATCTTCTACGAACCAAACCGCACCGTCGGATTCAACAAAGTGTAAATCCAGAAAACTGGCCACCCAACGAAGAATGGTTTCCTGGCTGACATCCTCAAGGTGTAGAGTGATGTCGTAGCCGGATAGATTTTCTTCCCGGACCACGATGGGAATTTCGAACGCCTTCTGCAATTCCTGGACACAAGTGACCGCATCCTCTCCATCGAAGATCACCGTCCCCTTTTCAGAGAGTCTCCTCTTGAGAGTCAACTCTTCTTCCCGGTCGCCCTTGCTGTGAAAACTGCCCCGATTCAAGAGATGATTCAGGACGTTCTCGATTTTCTTGTGAGTTCTATCGGACTGGGTAATACAAAGAAGGCCGTTCCAAAAACGCATTTCACCTTCTCCGGAGTCCCACATTTCCGAAGGAATCATCTCGTAAAGGATGTGCATGAGCTTCCCTACGCCATCCTCTATCTCATCGGGATCGTCCTCTCCTTCAAACAGAGGTAAGATTCGATAGAAGCGCATCTCTCTGGCTTCTGGTAAATGGCCGATGTTACCGATATAGACCGCTTCTCCGGCCAAAGTGTAGTCTAAATCGAATCTGTAAAGAAATTGCTCGAGGAATTGTCCAATGGTGGCGGGCTCGATCTCGAGTTGGAACTCTTCACCCCGGTACACGTCCACCACTCCCGGTGGAGCAACCACGTTAATGCCTTCTTCGGCAAGCCACTGAAACACAAAATCAAATTCCTCACTTACGATTTGGCGTTCCAATTTCTTGGAAAGCCGCTCTTCAAGCTTCCGCTTCCACTCGGGAATCGGCTCTTGGAAAATGACTTCAATGCGATTGTGCTGCTGAAGCTCCTCCTTCGAATAGGGCAACACCCATTCCTGACCGTAGCTGGCCGCCGAGGTCAAACTGGCCCAAGCAAGGCCCAAGAGCAATGCGGAGCCTAATACCGCAGTGGTTCGGTTCGTTTTGGGTCGGTTCACAATCATGAGGATTCGTTTTTTGGCGTCTTTCGGTCGAGAGAGCAAGCCGGCGGCGGGCAAGGCGAAGGGTTTCGATTCCCGACTCTGCAGAAGCTTGCAAACGGTCATGGCGTAGCCGATGGACGGATCCGCCGGTTGCACGGAAAGGGCTTGTTGATCGCGAAGGCACTCTTGAGCGTGGCGAAGCCGGCTGAAGGCGAACCACAACAGAGGGTTGAACCAGTGCAGCGCCTGCACCATGACCAACAAAAGGTTCAAGGCCACGTCCCGGCCACGCACGTGAGCGAGCTCGTGAAGCAAAACGTGGCGTAACTCTTCCTCCTCAAGCTCGTGCAACACTTGAGGCGGAATCAAAATTCGATTTCGAAAAATCCCGAAAGTCACCGGACCTGGAACTTCCCGGCTAGTCCAAATGGACACTTCGGACTTTAGGTTCATGGCGGCAATACCCTGACTTAATAACTGCAAAACTCCAGGGCCTTCCACTGGTTTCGCCTGCCTTAGCCGGCGCCGAAAACGAAAGTCCAACCATACCGTGCGGCCGAAAAGAAGAAGAAATCCGAAAAGCCACAATCCGAAAAGGCCGCTGACCCAGGAAACTGAATTCTTCTTCTCGGCAAGACTCGGCTCAACGGTGGAAGAAAGGATGGGAGGATTTGCACTGGGCCGAGACCCTACCTCCACAGGCTTCTTTTGGGCAGGAGTCGGCTTCTGCAGTCCCTTGCTCGAATTGGAGCGACGAGGAGTCTTGGCATCGTCGACACGTTTCGGAGGCACGGAAGCTGGCGTGGAAACCGATACCGTTGCAGGAAGAACAGATTCGGTGATCGGATCGACTTCAGCAGTTGCCGTTGTCCTCGAATTCCACGGCAAGGAAATGCTCGGGCGCTGCAATCCAAAAGGATCTTGCGGTAATGCCGGCAACAACAGGCGAAGCACGACCAGCAGCCAAAGGCCGTAACGCCAGCCGGGGGTCAGCCATCGACCGAAAGCCCATTGCAAGATCAAAACGGCAAAGCACAGCATTCCAGCTTGAAGGCTGGTTTCCAAAAGCCAGGCCATCCACGAATGGACTGAGAAGAAGGTCGTCATGAGTTTTTCTCCTTCCGCTCCAACAAAGCCTTCAGCTCTGAAATCTCTTCCGCGGACAACTCCGCCTCTTTCACGAAGTGAGCCAACAAAGGACTGCTTTTACCCCGGAAGACCCGCGCCATAAAACTCTGGCTTTCTGCCTGAATGCATCGGCTCCGACTGACTTGCGGGGAATACCAATAACGCTTTCCTTCCTGGGTAAAACTCAAAGCTCCTTTCTTGACCAGCCGAGCCAACAAGGTCTTGATGGTTTGCGGGCTCCATTGCTTGGATTCCGCCAAGCGGCTCACCACTCCGCCCGCCGGAATGGGATGATGCTCCCAAACCACTTCCATGACTTGCCACTCGGCTTCCGAAATTCTGGGAGGGGTGTCCATGAGTCGTCTCCGTTTACGGCCGTAGTTATAACTACGATCGTAGTCAGTAACCGACCATTTCGCAAAAAATTGAAGCTGAGCTTCCCCTCTCCGCTCCAGCCAGCCCGATTTCTGGCACGACCGAATCGATTCTTGGTCCATGCCACCCTGCCCTCCGGAGAGGTCATCGTGGCCCACCTCGCCGATCCGGGACGCCTCCGCGAGCTGTTCGTTCCGGAAGCCCCCATGTATTTGGAGCCGGCTCAGAATCCGAATCGCAAAACCCAATGGACCGCAGCTTTGGTCCAGGACCGGCAAAGCAAAGCCTGGGTATCGCTTCAAGCTGCTCGCGCCAACTCCTTAGCAGAGATCATCTTAAGACAGCGTCTTCTGCCGCCCCTGGAGGCTTGGGAGAGCTTCCGAAGGGAAGTCGCCTGGCAAAATCATCGTTTTGATTTCCTCCTGGAAAAGCAGAGCGGAAGTCGACTTTGGCTGGAGGTTAAAAGCGTCACCCTAAGGAACAAGGACCTCGGCTTGTTTCCCGATGCGGTCACGGACCGGGGCCGACGCCACCTCCTCACCCTGAAAGATTTGGCGGCAACCTCGGGACAGGAAGCGGCGGTTCTGTTCTTAACCCAACGAGAAGACCTTCACGCGGTAGCCCCGGCAACTCACATCGACCCGGCCTTTGCCGCCGCCATGGCTGAAGCCGGCCGGGCGGGAGTGAATTTCTACGCTTTTCGCTGCCGAGCCGACCCAAGCGGAATCGCCCCGCTGGAGGCCATCCCGGTTCACCTTAGCTCCCCTTCCTGAAACTGCCCGGCTCGCTAGGGCTTCCGATATTGTCCGTGCTGATCTTGGGGCTTGCCCAAGCATTGGGCTCCGGCCAAGGTGGAGTCTGGGGAAACGACGTCGAACAGATGCTTGCTTACCGAATGAATAGCGGCGGAAGAATGATCTCTTTTTCTAATCTTAATTTAGTTTTCGATAAGCTTAATAGCCCATGCCCCCCACTCCTCGCCAGCTCCGGTACTTCCTGGCCATCCTTGAGCACCAGGGTTACCGCCGAGCCGCCAAGGCCCTTGGAGTGAGCCAATCCGCCCTAAGCCAGCAAATTCAGAAGCTGGAGCAAAGCTGCGGAAACCCCCTGCTGGATAGAAGTCAGCGGCCCCCGAAGCCAACTCCTTTAGGACAAAGCTTTTCCGAGGCGGCCCAAAGAGTCCTGACCGGCATGGCGGACCTGGAGCGGTTAAGTGAATGGCATTCCACGGAGTCCACCGCTGTTTTGCGACTCGGGCTCCTGCCCACCATTGCGCCCTTCCTTTTGGCCACTTGGCTACCGGCGATCCAGGCACAATTCCCTCGCCTGTCGATCCAAGTTTGGGAGTTTCCACGGCAAGAACTAATCGCCGCCCTGGATTCAGGAAACCTAGATGGCATGATCCTGGCCCTTCCCCTGCCCGCAGGGAACTATGTCTCCCAAGTCTTCCGATATGACTCCTTCTCCCTGCTTTGCTCCCATGACTCCCCCTTGGCCCAGTTGGAAGAGGCCGGGTTGGAGACTTTGAACCCCGAAGATTTGCACCTCCTCCAGGAAGGCCACTGCCTACGAAACCAGGTTCTGAGCTTGTTTCCTCAAGCCCCAAAGCCTCATGAAGTCCTCTCCGCTCCGGACTCGCTGCATTCACTGGCTGCTTTGGTCGGAGCCAACGGAGGATGGACCCTGGTTCCCAATATGGCCCTATCTTGGCTCGACTTGGATCGGTTGCGAGTCCAAGCCATCCCACTGAGAGAACCCGCCCCCGGTCGCAGCTTGGCTCTGGTGTGGCCGGAACGAGGTTCCGATCGCTTCCCATGGCAAGAAATTGCCAGGAGCTTGGACGAAGAGACCGATCGCCAGGGGGCCAAAATTGGAAATTCACCGGAAAGCTGCAAGAAATCCTAAGAAAAGATGTCCAAAAAACTCCTTTTCACGCCAATGAAAAGTGTGGTTTTGGCTGAATCGGCCTAGCCCCTTGGATGGGTTGGGGCACGGCATTCATGTCGGGTCGATTCATCGCCACCACGACGTCCTGATTCCAAGGACCCCCCGGGAGCTTGTCATAACTACAAGCTCCCATTTTCCTTTCTCCACCAATGAGCCTAGTTCCTACCACGACCAAGGGCAGACTGGCCCGGCAGAAAATCCTGGAAACGGCTGCCAGTCTTTTTCACCAGCAAGGATGCGCGGCCACCAGCGTGGACCAAATTCTCCAAGCCGCCGAGGCCTGCAAAAGCCAGTTCTACCACTATTTCCCCTCCAAAGAATGTCTCATTGGGGAGGTCCTGGAGTTTCACGGCCAGCGCTTGCTGGAAAAGCAACGACCTCTCCAAGATCAGTGCCATCATTGGGAAGGATTAGAACTCTGGTTTCGTTCCATGGTCGAATCCTATTCCGATTTGGAACGACAACTGGGCTGTCCGGTCGGCACCTTGGCAGGAGAGTTGGCGGCCAGACATACGACTCTTCAACAAGCTCTGGAGTCTGTTTTCCGGCGCTGGCTTCAACCGATTTCCGAAGCCTTCCTCAAAATGAAGCGCTCGGGAAGGCTCCGGGAAGACGTTCCGGCAGATGATTTGGCCTTATTTTGCGGGGAAGTGATCCAAGGCGGCCTGTTGTTCGCCAAAACCGAACAAAAGGTGGACCCCCTCAAGGTGGCCCTGCGCCACCTGATGGCTTATCTGCGTAGCTTGGCACCCCGCGCCTGCTGAGCGCGTCGGCGCCGGAGCCACCTCAAGCTTCGGCCAGAGTAATCAGGGAAATGGTCCCGCCGGTGGGATCATTAATGACGGAAAACCGGCCCACGGTCGGGATGTCGGTCGGAGGAACGCAAACCTGGCCGCCCAATTCTTTGACCTTGGCGGCACTTTGATCGCAATCCGGCACCGAGATGTAGCTCATCCAATGAGGCGGCACTTCCCCCCATTGTTCGTTCATCTCCAGCATGCCTCCGACCTGATAGTCGCCAAGCTTGAACAGGGTGTAGGGAAAGGGGCCGCCCTCCATGGCTTCCGCCGTCCAACCCAGCAGCTCGGAATAGAACGCCGCCGCCGCCTTTGCGTCTTTGGTGGCCAATTCGAACCAGCAAAAATTGCCGGGAGCACCCTGTAAGTCCCGGGTGGCTTTGTCCCCACCCATGGAGGATTGAAACAAGGCGAAGGCCGCTCCCTGGGGATCCTTCAAGACCGCGATCCTCCCCGTATTGGGAATGTCCATCGGCCCCATCATCAGGCTTCCACCCAACTCTTTGGCCCGCGCTACGATTGCATCGGCGTCCGACACCGCGACGTAACCCAACCAATGACTGGGGACGTTGGCCCCGCCCATTTCTTCGGTGATCTGATACATGCCGCCGATGTCGTGGCCGTCGACGCTGATGTGGGGATAGTCACCTCCACCTTCCATCGGACTGCTTCGGATATTCCAGTTCAGAAGAGCATCGTAGAACTTTCTGGCCGCGGCCAGATCCTGGGTGCCTAACTCGTTCCAACCAAAGGAGCCAAGGGGCTTGATCGCGTCGGTCATGGGGTGGTCCTCGAAGCCAAGGGTTCGAACCGATTGTAGGGGTCCTGCCCCTCAGCTTCGGTGCCCTCGCTTCGAGAATCCGGACCAGGTCCGGCCAGCCGCAAGATCTGAACTCCAAAGCCCCGGTAATAATCTGGACGAGCCGAGGCTACGACGGGCTCCTCCTCAGGATGGGGCCCGAAAACTCGGATCGGAAAGCGCAACCAGGCCGGAAGCATGCCCTATTTTCTCGGCCCACCGTGGAGCTTTAGTGAAGAACAAAATAGGCTTCCAGGAATTTTGCTCCTGAACCATTTCCCTACAATTCGGGTATGTCCTTTGCACCACGCCTTTTGCCCGCCCTGTTCATGGTTGGCCTGGCCACCGCTTCTCCGACCTTGGCCCAGGATGATTGGAATTTATACGTCGGCGTAGGGATCTCGGACGATGTGGACGGCGAATTGACCGTGAACCCCAACAACGGCAATGCCAATTCCCTGGGCACCCGGCCGATGGACTTCAGCGGCATCACTTTGGGCATGGAATGGGCGGCTAGCAATCGAGTGTCCATCACCGGGGAAATCCAGGGTTGGACTTGGGAAAATTCACGCTCCAACCAAGAGATGCAAGCCGCTTTGTTTTCCCTCGGTTTTCGCTGGTGGATCTTTGATTTCGGAAATCTCGAAACCTATGCGGGAATGCGCTTGCACAGCGGCATTGGAGAAAGTGAAGCCCCACAATTAGGAGGTCGCAAAAACAAGGACGTAGACACCGGGTTCGGTTGGGGTTGGGGCGCTGGAGTCGGCCTCCGGTATTGGATCGATAGCCAGTTCAACTTGAATGCTTCCATCTATTACGACGATCTTGCATTTACTACCGATTCGGAAAGAGCCGGCATCGACACGGTCGATGAAGACTTCGAAGGAACCACCTTATTCTTAGGCTTGGGCTTCGCTTTTTGACTTCAATCCGAATGAGGATTCCACAAAATAGTGGAGAAAAAAGCGAAACCTTCCTGAAAGTGCCGTTACCCTGACAAGTGCCTCACTTTGAGGCATCCAAGCTGACACAGCAAAGGAGGAAATATGCTGGGTCTCTTTTTCTTGTTTTGTTCTTGTACCTTGACTCTGCCTCCAACCGCGGCACCCTTTAACATAACGAGCCAACAGCGGCCCGACGGCGTGTACGCGATTTCATTCTATAGCGCAGGGAATCAAGGAGCAGAAACCGTGGTACGGGTTGAGCTTGAATACACAGCACCAGGAGCCACTACTCCATCAACCATTGAGGTTCAATTACCCATTCCTGCAAATTCCAGTGCAAAAGATGCCGCTTCTTTCTTGGAGGCGGCGCTTGAGCAAAAGGGAGTGGATCCAGCAGACTGTCAAACAGGTTCAGACGGTTTGCTATGGATAATGCCGGGGGTGTCTGCCGCAGGCTTGGCAACAAGTGGGTCTGGCCTGAAAGTAAGCTCGAGTTCATCTTCCAATGTAAAACCGAAGAAAGTTACCCTTAAAAAGAGATTGGCTCAAAGATCACCGGGCCCTTTCCAAACCGGCCCAGGTCTAGTTGAAATCAGCCTCACAGGAGAAGATCTGGATGGATTTCCAGCGATCGACCATGTCCTAATCCCAATACCTTTTGGCCTTTCAAGTGACCAGCTGGATGCTCTCATAGCTCAGGAATTAGCAGGCGCCGGGTGGCTCATTGGATCCGTAAGTCCTGAAGGGATAGAAGTCGACGCTGGCAGTACGGTTCAATTCATTTGGGCCGCCAATTTTATCACGAGGGATGACCCAGGCTTCATTGGCATCGCTCACTTTGATGACCTTCCCTAACGCTGGAGAAAAGAATGACTACCTTACGATCGCCTTTGCTCTTCGTTCCGTTCGCCCTTGCCTTGGTTATTCCGGAGCCATATTGTCCGGCCCAAGAATCGGGCAACTACGTAGCTTTCGACGTCTGGTGCAGCCCGGCCAACGTAGTAGATCAAAACTGGACCTTGAATCTCACCGTTGTTCGAAAGGAAAAGGAGAATACTCATTTCTCCCTGCCCGTTCCTTCTCACACGCACGAAGATGACATCGCCGCATTCGTAGCGGCGGGAATCAACGTTTACTGCAAGGATGAGAACCTGGCCGAGGTGGTTCCTCAGGAGAACTCACCGGATCGAGTGAAGTTAAAGGAAGGCCAGCTTCACGCTACCGCCAAGCCGGCAGACCGAGGAGGGAAAGGTCATATCGACATCTGGTTCTCCAACGTCCCGGTAGTTCGATCTCCTGGGGAAGCCGGTTTGAGTTCCCTGGAACTCTGGCTCTGGCATTTAGAGAATGAGGACTTCAGACTCCAAATCGAACTGCGAGGGAAGCACCCAAACGGCCAATCTTTTTCTTCATCGGAAACCGTCTTCCTTTGGAGGCAAGAAAGCATGGATCAAAAAATTCAAAAGCTGATGCAATACGCGGTCGAGTCCGGTTTCATGGCGAACCAAACCAGCCCGGCAAGCTTTCGAATCTCGCCGGCTCCGAATGGGTTGGTATTGGAACAATATTCCTTTCGTCTCGGACCTCTAGTTGAGGACGGACAAGGGGAATTGGGCAACGTCCTCTACGGACTTTCGGTAACGAAACGATGAACACTTTGGCTGGAGGTCTTCATGAGGAGGCCTCAAGTCCTTTATTAAACCGCAAGATGAGCAGCTAGCCGTTCCTTTTCGATCGCATCGAGGTGGCCGGCGGCTTCTGAAGTGGGGTATTTCCCAGTAAAGCAACCATTGCAGAAATCGCCGAGGTCGGCATTTCCTTCCTGGGCGGCGGTATTCATGCGCTCAATGTCCAAATACATCAAATAATCGGCCTGAATTTCCTCTCGGACTTGCTCCACCGTTCGCCCGCGAGCGACAAAGTCGGCGCGAGTGGCCATATCGATGCCGTAAGGGCAGGCGGCCACCAAAGGCGGCGAGGTGCTGGCAAAGTAAATCTTCCGGGCGCCGACTTTACGGGCCACGTCCGCCAACTTGCGAGAAGTGTTGCCGCGGACGATGGAGTCGTCCACCAACAAAACGTCCTTGCCTTCAAACTCCAGCGGAATCGGATTCATTTTGCGCCGGATCGCTTCCTGCCGCTCCGATTGGTTCGGCATGATGAAGGTTCGACCGACGTAACGATTTTTGATGAAGCCTTCCCGATACGGCAAATTCAATTCCTGAGCCATGGCCAAAGCCGCATCCCGGGAAGAATCGGGAATCGGGATGACCACGTCGGGCATTGGAGCTCTATCTTCCATCCATTGCCGGCCCAAAGCCTTTCCGAAGCGGCGCCGGGTTTTGTAAACACTGATCTCATCCAGAAAAGAATCCGGCCGGGCGAAGTAAACCAATTCGAAAATACAAGGATGGTGGGTTCTCTCCAGGACGCGGATAAAGCGGGGCTCTCCCCCAGGCTCCACGAAAAAGGCTTCCCCGTTATGGAGGTCGCGAACCCGTTGGAAACCCAGCACGTCGAGGGCCACGCTTTCGGAAGCTACCGCCCACTCCACGCCCTGCGGGGTGTCGCGGCGACCGACGATGCAGGGTTTAATGCCGGCAGGGTCGCGGAAGGCGAACAAGTATTTCTGCGCCAGGATTCCAACCACCGAATACGCCCCCTTGGCCCGATGGAATACCCGTTCCACCGCCGCCCGGAAACGAACTTCCATATCGGCAGCGGTTTCGGTGGCTTGCATCGCTTGCGCAAAGGCATACAAAATCGCCTCGACGTCACAGGAGGACTCGAGGCAAATATTCTCCGCAGGGAACAAGCGTCCCTTTAAGTCGAGAAAGTTGGTCAGATTGCCGTTGTGGGCCATGCCCACGCCAAAGGGGAAATTGATGTAGAACGGCTGCGCGTCTTCATCGGTGCCCATGCCCACGGTGGGATAACGGACGTGGCCCAGTGCCAGATTTCCCCGCAATCGTTCCATGTCGGAACGCAAGAATATGTCCCGAACCATGCCGTTGGCTTTGCGCAGGTGGAACATACCGTCGTAAGAAAGAATTCCAGCCGCATCCTGGCCGCGATGCTGGAGGGCGATGAGTCCTTCGTAGACTTCGGGCCCTACATCCCGGCCGGCAAGCCCGGCAATGCCGATGAATCCGCACATTTTGGTCCTGGTGGCGCCACCTCAGGAAGGAACCGATCCCGCAATTTGAGCAAGCGGTGAACGGCGTCCGAAGATTCGACGTCTATTCTACCCCACCATGGCCTGCCATGGTCACTTCGAGCGTAACGAGGATCGTAATAGCGCTGCAAGAGGACCCGGGCCACGTCTTGCCATCGCCCGTGCCTTAGCCAAGCCTGCAAAGTTCCCACCCAAGCCTTACCAAGCCGGTTTTCCAAGAAGGGCAGCCGCCGGCTGATCTCCTCCAACGCACCGGGCAGACGCAGATAATCCTCTCCGAGCTGCCGAATTCGTCCTTCCAAGGAAGCCTCCAAGCGGATGTGAATCCCTTGGTCCATGGCTTGAAAAAGCGCCTCCGGCAGGACCACGTTTCCGACTTTGCGACTTTCCCCTTCCACAAACCACGGCGGCGGCCCCATTTCTGCCAATCTAGCTAACAGGCGGCTTTCGAAGGCCTTGGTTCCTACGGGGGTAAGCGCCACGTCTCCTAACACCGAAGACCGATGCTGGGCCAGGCCTTCCAAGTCCAAGGTCGATCCGGGAAGACTCGTCTCGAGCCTTTGCAACATGGTTGTTTTTCCCACCCCGGTCGGCCCTCGAAGGACCAACAAAGGACCGGGGATCCGGAGGTCCTGCATTTCCTTTCGGACCCAGGCGCGGTAACCCTTGTAACCCTTTTCCAAATGCACACATTGCTCTTGGCCCAGCGCCTGCAATAAAGCCACCATGGACCGAGACCGCATGCCGCCTCGCCAGCAATGGAGGACGATCGCACCGGCTCCCAGACTCCGGGGGTCGGCAGGATAAGTTGCGGTAACGGGCGGCTCTCCGGAAAGATCCAACCATGGTTCCGACAAGCGCTGGAAATTGTCCTGCCACAGTTCTTTCGATACTTCCCTTCCCAAAATCAACTGCAGCAGTTCCGGCAGGCGGCTACGGATCGCCTGGATTCCCCAACGCAGGGCGGCACCGGCTGAGTCGCGCTTGTAAAGAGTGCCGACCAAGGCTCGCTGTTGGTCGTCCAGCAAAGGCAGGTTTTCGCTGCCGGGTATGGCATCGACTCGATGTTCGCCGGGTGCCCGCAAATCGATAAACCGGACCCCGGACAAGCGCCGGGCTTCAGCGAAGGAAAGGCTGGGCAGCCCCATGCCCTCAGTTTAGGCCGCTAGCGCCGAGGGAAACCAAAGGAGCGAAGCCCAAGCATCCGATAAAGCGAGTATGAGACTCCGTCTGGCAGGCCCGGGAAGATCTCGGGCTGGGGACCTAAGCGGATTCCAGAAAGAGGGTTACAACGCCATTAGGCGAGCCATGTGGCAACGGAACGGGCGGATTGCTTGGCTTCCGTGCTGTCTGGGCTTGCTGTTTCCTTTTTTGCTGGAAGTGGGCCTGGATGCTTTCAGCAGCCGGCCGCTTCCGATTTACAGCCTGCTCCAAGCCCGACTTTGGATGTTGGTGGCTCTCGGAGCCATGCACTTTTACTTCCACGCCACCCCGGCCACCCGGCCGGGCCCTGTGCTTTGGGTCAGCTTCCTCAGCTATGGCTGCGGCAATGCCTGGGTTGCCGGAATCGTCGACGGCACCCTAGGGGGGCCGTATTACCTTCTGGCTTTGTACGTCCTATTGGCGTGTACCGCTTTTTTGCCCGCTTCTGCCAAAGTAGCTCTCCTTTTTCCCACTTCCCTCAGCTTCCTCTATGCCGGGGTGTATTTGCTTACCCTTCGCGAAGCCCTTGGCGGGCCGGGACCTTGGTTGGCCTGCGCTTTGATGGTGATCGCCGCTTCGATCTTTGGCTTTTTCGGTTCGACGACTTTGGACCAGGCTCTAGGCAAGAGCTTTCGGGCGCAATTGGCGGTGGATCGGGCCGCTCGGGAGGCCAACCAAGCTTCCAGGGCGAAAAGTCAATTCCTCGCTTCCATGAGTCATGAGATCCGAACGCCCTTGAACGGGGTCACGGGGATGACGGAGTTGCTTCGTGACACCCAACTGGACAGCGAGCAAAGTGATTTCGTCGAGACCTTGCGGGCCTCCGCCGGATCGCTGATGAGCCTGTTAAATGACATCCTTGATTTATCCAAGCTGGAAGCGGAAAAACTGGAGTTGGAAAGAATCAGCTTCAGTTTGCACCGGGTTCTGGCCGAGGCCGTCGACCTGATCGCTGCCCCGGCGCATAGCCGGGGCTTGCAGGTCGGCGCCTGGTTGGATCCGGAAGTGCCGCGGGATTTCATCGGCGATCCGAATCGAATCCGGCAGATCCTGGCGAATCTTCTGAGCAATGCCTTGAAGTTCACTCATCAAGGTCACCTTCTGGTTCGGGCGGAACGGACTTCCGCGACTTCGAAAGGGTTCCGCATTCGTATCCGGGTTGAAGACACCGGCATTGGCATGACCGCAGAACAAGCCGCCACGATCTTTGATCCCTATCGACAAGCTGAAGCCGGGACCAGCCGCCAATACGGCGGAACCGGTTTGGGACTTTCCATCTGCCGGCAATTGGCCGCCTGTATGAATGGCACCATTGGAGTGGAAAGCGAACCAGGAAAGGGAAGTTGTTTCTGGTTTGAGATCGAGCTGGAAACTGATGAGCAAGGCTTTCGGCAACAAGAATGGCTTCGCCGGCAAAGGAAGTGGTGCGATCGAAGGATTTGGATGGTCGGCTGCGATTCTTTATCAAGCCAAAGTCTGGAATCGATTCTCGGCGCCCTCGGTATCAGGGTGTCTGAGTTTGATTCAGTTGAAGCTTTGATGGAGAACGCCTCGGCTGCCTCTGCGCCGGAATTCTGCCTGGTTGGCAAAAAGGCTTGGAGTGACTTGGCGCCGAACTCTACTGCAACTTCCTTTCTGACCGAGCACTCTGTTTCCACCTTGGTTCTTTGGCCTTTGGGTGAGGACAAACCGGAGATTCCGGATTCGACGGCATGGCTGGTAAAGTCCATGCGTCAACCGGTTCATGAAGCGCACCTACTCCCTCTATTGGAAGAATTGGACCGCCCGGAGAAAACTCCTGCCTCCGGTTTAAATCAAGAGGAAATTTCTCGTTCCGCGCACTCGAAAATTCCGGTGCTTCTTGCTGAAGACAACCCGGTCAATCAAAAAGTGGCGGTTCGTTTTCTCCGAAAAGCAGGCTTTCCCCAAGTATCCATCGCCAAAAACGGCCGCGAGGCGGTGGAATTGTCCAACGCCGAGTTCTTTCCGATCATTCTCATGGATTCTCAAATGCCGGAAATGAACGGCTATCAGGCGGTGGAAGCCATCCGCAAATCCCAAGCCGGCAGCAAGAGAAGCACGATTATCGCCCTTACCGCTACGGCTATGGCGGGAGATCGAGAAAAGATGCTAACTTCAGGTATGGATGATTATTTGAGCAAACCGATTGACCCGGTGACCTTTGCGGAGACGCTGCACCACTGGGCCACCCAATGGGAGAATATGGAGCAAGCTTGAGATGATGCAAGTCTTAGAAAAGCTTCGATCAAGATTATCCTCATGGGTGGTTCCATTCCCGAAAGCGAACAGCTATCGAGAAAAGGAAGAACAGCTTTGGCGCAGAGTCCATCTCATTGGTTTCCCGGTGATTCTTGCCGCCCACGCCCTGGCCCCTCCGTTCGACCTCTATCTTCACGGGGCATTCCAACCGCTGCCCTGGGCTTCCATGACGGCGGTTCGCTTTATTCAAGTTTCCATCATGGTGGTCCTTTTTATCCTGGCTTGTCGCCGGCCGGATTTATCTCAGCGCACCTTGTTGCTGGCTACCTATCTGGCCTATGCCCTTCAACATTCCATTGTTTCCGGCATGATTGATGGAACCATCGGTTATCCGGTTTACAGTGCTTCCGGGTATCTAGTAGTCGCCGCCGCCGGATTCTTCCCCTCACCGCCCAAGCGGGCAATATTCATCGCCGGCCTGGTCGCCACGACGATGGCAGCCCCCTATTCTTGGATAATCTTGAGCTTAGGTTTCGATAACCAACTTTTGGCGCCGGTAGCCTTCATGCTTATGACCAGCCCACTGGCCGCCTTTTTGGGAGCTTCGGTATTGCACCGCGCTCACTCCTCTGACTTTCTAACCAACCAGCAACTGGATGCGGCGGTGATGGAGGCCCAGGGAGCCGCTCAGGCAAAATCGGAATTCCTGGCCAACATGAGTCACGAGATTCGAACGCCGATGAACGGGGTCATTGGCATGACCGAGCTCCTGGTCGATACCGATTTAGACGATACCCAAGGAGAATATGTAAGGACCATCAAGGGCTGTGGTGAATCCTTGCTGGCCATCATCAACGACATCCTTGATTTCTCCAAGGTGGAAGCCGGTCGGTTGGAATTGGAATCCGTTGATTTTTCACCGCGCACGACGGTGGAAGAAGTCTTGGACCTTTCGGCCCCGGCAGCTCACAAGAAGGGCCTGGAATTGATCGCCGACATTTCTCCAAAAATTCCCACTTTCGCTATGGGTGACCCCGGCCGGCTTCGCCAAATCCTGGTGAACCTGGTCGGCAATGCGGTCAAATTTACTGAAAGAGGTTACGTCAAAGTGGGAGTTCAGCCGCTGGAGCGCAGTGACGGCTTGGTTAAAGTCCGATTCGAAATTAAGGACAGCGGCCCTGGAATCAGCCGGGAAGTTCAGCGCAATATATTTGACTCCTTTCGTCAGGCAGACGCCTCCACGACTCGCAAACATGGAGGCACCGGATTGGGTTTGACCATCAGCAAGAGATTGACCGAACTCATGCACGGGGAAATCGGGGTCACCAGTCAACCCAACCGGGGGAGCACCTTTTGGTTTACGGCGCTATTCGGCATTCAAGGAGAAACCCGCCCCCCGGATGAAAATCGATTTAGGAAGCTGGCCGGCAAGGAAGGCATCTTGGCGGTGGCCCATCCAATGTTAAGGAAAACACTTCAAGACCAACTCGGACACTATGGACTTCGGATCCAGGCTCCCCCCCACGGCGAAGGCCTGCTCGAAGCCTTCCATCTGGCTGACGGTCAGTTGGATTTCGTTCTTGCGGATTTGGATTTCTCCGGGATTTCCATGCAAAAGCTATCCGGCATGGTCCACGGCATGAACCGGAAAAGGCCGGTTCGTTTGTTGCTGATGGCCAAAGTAGGTACGCCGAAATTAGTCGAGATCACCCACGAATTGGGGGCTTGGACCTGCATGGTTAAGCCGCCGCGCATCAGCTTTCTGCTAGACAATCTATTGGAAGCTCAAGGACTGCCCAGGGGAGCCCAAAAGATCAACCATTCCGGCAACAAGAAGTCCGAGTTGACGGCGAGTCCACCCCTAAAAACCCAGGTCAATCTCTCAGGGCAAAGTCGGGTTCTGATCGCGGAAGACAATAAAGTCAATCAAATTTTGGCCATGCGGATGATTCGAAAGCTGGGATTCGAACCGATTCTTGCCGAAAATGGCTTGGAAGCCGTTCAGCTTTGGAGACAGCTCAAACCAGATGCCATTTTGATGGATTGCCAAATGCCGGAGATGGACGGGCTTGCCGCCACCCGTCAAATCCGAACCTTAGAAGCAGGCAAACACCGAATTCCGATCATTGCCATGACCGCCAACGCGATGCCCGGGGATCGGGAGAAAACCATTCATGCCGGGATGGACGACTATCTGAGCAAGCCGGTCAATTTGGATTTGCTGGCTAAGGTTCTCCGTCGGTGGTTGTCGGAAAACCTGCCGCAACCCACCAAGCCATAGCCGAATCCATAGATTCGAATCGATCACCCCACCACCGGCAATATGGCTTGCCGGCAAAGAGGAAATCCTCAAGGTAATCCTGAATTAGTTAGCCAGAAGTTTGGTCCGCACCGAGACCTTACCGGCCTTTTCGTACAAAGATTCTTTCAAGATCAATCGAACGACTTTGCCGTCGTCCATTAGCACACGCCAGACCTTGACCGTTTCCACGGGAAGGGTGACGCTCCCACTGGACGCAGAACTGCCGCTGGTGTTTCTGGGGATAGGGGCAGGCATGGTTGGTTCGCAGGCCAGGGGGCGTGGCCGTCGCTTATGGTATCCAAGCGGCAGCCCCCTCCAAATGGCCCAGTATTTTTTAAGGCAAGGCCCACTCTAAAAAAAGCGCAATTCGCAAGACATTTGCTTTCGAAGAGATAGGCCTTCCACCTCCGAGTGAAAAGACGGAAACCGAACCGGAACCCAGGTCCTGGGGGACTTTCCCGAAACCCGCCCCCAGGGATTGCGCCGCTACACTATCGCCCATGTCCGATGCCGCCCTTGCGTCTTCCAAACTGGCTCAAATCATTCGTGACGGAATCCAGGAAGAGCCCATCCAAGCCCAAAATCATGGCCTTTGGAGTCGATTGCGGGAGGTGGGTACCGAAGGGTGGTTGGACACCGGCGATATGGAACAAGCCGCCGACTTGTGGAGCGCCGAATTCACCGCCCTGACCACGAATAACACCCTATTGAATAAGGAAATCCAAAAGGGCCTTTACGACCAGTGGATCCCACAGGCCGCTGCGGCTGTAAAGCAAGACCGTCCGGATATTTCTGAGCAGGACTTGGTCCTTGAAATTGCCTTTGGCTTGAATGCTCGCCATGGCCTCCGGTTGGTCCAGCGGTTTGGGGCCTACGTCAGCGTCGAACTGCACACCGATTTGGCCCACGACGTGGAGCGCAGCCTGGCTTACGGCCGCCGCTACCACGCCTTGGAACCGGATCGCTTCATCGTCAAGGTGCCGCTGACGCCGGAAGGCCTCCTCGCCGCCCGCCGAATGGAAGAAGAGGGCATCAAAGTCAACTTCACCTTGGGCTTCTCCGCCCGGCAAAACTATTTGATCGCCTGCGTGGCCAAACCCCACTGGTGCAACGTGTTTATGGGCCGGCTCAACGCCTACGTGGCGGACCAGGGTCTCGGCAACGGCGCCTGGGTCGGCGAAAGAGCCACTTTGGCCAGCCAAGCCGGCGTCCGCTCCCTGCGCGAGAAGCTCGGCGTTCCGACCCGACAAATCGGAGCCTCCATGCGCAGCGGAGAGCAGGTCCACACCTTGGCCGGTTTGGACGTCTACACCATGCCGGTACCGGTGGCCCAGAGTTTCCTGGAAGCTGGACTCAGCCCGGAGCAGCTTCGCGACCAAACCGGAGCGGATTACCGGCCGGAATGGGCCGAAGGAGTCCAAGAGGAGGCCGAAGGTCTTACCGGCCTTTGGGACCTAAACCCCTCCTTGCGAGAGACTTGTGAATCTCTCGCCAACCTGCCCAGCGGCTTCGACGCTGCCGGCTTGGTGGATCGCCTGGCGGCGGCGGGCCACGGCTACTTGTTCCCTGCCCTCAAGGCGGAAGAAGTGGAAGCGATCCGGAGCTTCGGCAAGGTTCCGGAGCGGACCCGCTGGCAGGCGGATTTGGCTTCCGGTCGAGTGGGCTTGGATGCCCTTTTCACCCTGGCCGGCCTGCACGCTTTCGCCCAGGATCAAGCCGCCCTGGACGACCGCATTCGTCGCTTCCTTTAATCGAAGCCCTGGAAGCAAGACGGCTCTCGCCGTTCCCGCACACCCGGCCCTGCGACGCTACCCTGGTCGGGCATCCGGTCCTTCTTTCACCCTAGGTAGCCTTAAACATCATGGATGGAGCGGCTCTTACTGCGGCACCCTCCCCGGCGGCTCAAAGAAACCCGTGGATCAACGGCGCCCGATGGGACATCGGCTGGTTGATCGGCAGCGCCCTCATCGTGCCGGTAGTTTTGTTCTTCGTATGGAACGGAACCGGCGCGGATTGGATCAATCTGGGAGTGACCGCCATCGTCGGCGGCCCGCATCTGTTTTCCACCTATACCGCCTCCTACATGGATCCGCGCTTCCGCCGGGGGCACCGCGGCGTATTGCTGGCGGCAACCTTGTTGGTGCCGGCCTTCGTCATTTATTGGACCCTGACCGATTTCCAAATCCTGCTTAGCGTCTTTATCTTCGCCGCTTCCTTCCATGTCCTGCACCAGAACGCCTATTTGACCGGCATTTACAACAAGAAGTCCGGCCGGAAGGAACCCACCTGGTCGCGCCTAGTGGATTACGGCGTGCTGTTGCTGTGCATCTATCCCATCGCCTCTTACAAACTGGTCCACAGCGATTTCTACTTGGGGTCGGTAGAAATCATTTTGCCTTCCTTCATGAAGGTTCCCGCCACCTATTGGACCATTTGGCTGGCTTTCGGCTCTCTGTTCGCCATTTGGCTGTGGAAAACCGCCGGCGAATATCGCCGCCAGGTGCTCAACCTTCCCAAAACCGTGCTGATCGCGGTGACCTGCCTGGTTTGCTTCTTCGTGCCGATGGCGGCCACTGGGGAACGCTTGGAATTGGCCTTCCAATCGGTCAATGCTTGGCACTCTATCCAATACTTGGGTTTGATTTGGTACATCCAAAAAGTCCGTAAAGAGCGGGGGGAAATTGAAACGCCCTTCATCGCCAAGATGAGTGGCGGAACTCCCGGCGCCATGCTGCGTTATTACGGCTTTTGCTTTCTATTGACCCTGGCTTTGGGCGGCGTAGTGGCGGTTTGCTGGTTTACCAAACCTTTCGCTTTGGAGTTCCAGCAGTACTACTACATGTGTGTGTTGAGCTGCCTGCTGATCCACTACTTCCTGGACGGCTTTTTCTTCACCGTCGGCAACCGCGCCGGGGCGGCCCGTCGTAGCGTTCCATTCGCCGCCCCGACGGCGGCTTAAAGCCGATTCGGCCAAAAACGACCCCGAAAGTGGATAAAATTCCGCTTCGGGACGGTTGCGCCCCGCTCCCGCCTGCGCCTGGGCTCCCCGCCTTTCACGGAGCCACCGGCCGGGACGGGCTCGATGGCGGCGAGTCACCGCCGATTGCCGATCCCGGCAGGCGCCGAAAAGGCATGTGGGAATGCCAGGCTTCTCCTGGCGCGCTCGCGAACCACCATGCCTTCTCGCTCCTTTCGATGGCTCCTTTGGTTGCTCCCATGGCTTTTGGCCGCATCCTTGGCAGCCCAAAACCCGCGGACCGGCGTCCTTGCCGCCAACGCCTCTGGTTCCGCCTACGGCCCGTCCCTGGCCAGCGATGGGGACACGGCGGCCTTGCTCTATCGAGACGATTTCGATGAGTCGATCCAGGTCGTTCTCTCCGACGGCCGCGGCCTGACTTGGTCCGCTCCGGTTCGAGTGGACGACGGAACCTCCCCGGCGGTGAAACAGGTCCACGACACATCCGTGGCCATGGCCGGTCAAAACATTTACGCCTGTTGGACTGAGGATCGCTTCAGCTTGGGAACCCGCGATCTTTACTTCAATCGCTCGACCGATGCCGGCATTAGTTTCCAACCGCTGGACCTGCTGATCGATAAAGGAAGCCCTCCCGGATTTTGGGACACGCCTTTCTTTCGCATGGCCGTCGATCCCCAGGATCCGAACGATGCCAACGACGACCTAGTCGTGATCCTCATGCACGTCGACGGAGGATTGCCTCCGGCTCCGGACGCCCTCTATTTGAATTACTCCACCAACAGCGGCCAAACCTTCTTACCTTCGGCGGTACCGGTAAGCAGCCACAATTGGCAAGCTTCTTTCTTTCAAATCGATTTGGCGGTAGCCAACGGCATCGCCTATGCAGTGTGGTTGGACAATCTCAATTTCGGCATCGTGGCCGATGACTGCTGGCTGTCCGCCTATGATCCCCTTGCGGCGGTCTTCAAAGTCCAAGACCTCATGGTGAACGCACCGACCGGCGGATTTTGGGACGCCGATGACGAACCATGCGTGGATGCCCGGGGCAGCACCGTAGCCGTCCTTTGGATGCGGGATCCGGTCGGCGGCCCGTGGGTTCATGACCTCCGCTCCAACGTCAGTTTGGATGGAGGCATTACCTGGATGGGAGAAGTCCCCGTCGGTAATTACACGCCGGGATTGCACGACGTGAGTTATCCCGACGTGGCCATCGCCGCCGACGGCAACCTTTTGGCGGCTTGGCAAGATAATCGCAGTGGCGCATACGAAGTTTACAGCGCGACCTCAACATCCAGCGGTGCCGGATGGCTGAACGACGTACAGCTATCCAGTACTTCGATGGGCTTGTCGGTGAAGCTCCTGTGCCCGGAAAATCAAGCCGCCGCGATGTGGAATGCAGGATCGCTACCGCCAAACTTCGAAGAAGCAGCCTTGAGTCCGGACGCCGGCCTGAGTTGGAATTCACCGGTGGTGGTCAGCACCAACAACGGAGACGTCGACAGTTGGGCCATGGCTTACAATCGATACTACGACAACTTTTTGATGGCTTGGTTGGCCGACGATTTCAATCCTCCGAACAACGACGTCTATGCCGGAGGATTCCGCCCGCAAACTCTCATTCCCATTGGAAATTTTTCCGTTCCGGGAAGTACCGTGAGTTTTCAAATTGCCCATTGGCCGCAGCCGGACCACGGCATGTCTTTCGGCGTGGTGGCCTCGGCCAGCCTCGGCAGTTACGTCTTGGCCGACGGCCGGGATCTCGGCATCGTGTATGACTTTTACTTCCAGCAGGCTCTCACCATGATTCCGGGGCAGCTTTCCGGAACCATCAACTCCAGCGGAGGCGGAAGCACGGCCAGTTTCCCGGTTCCGACTCTGCCTCCCACCCTCTACACGACGGCAGTGGCCTTTACCTCCTTCACCAACCTTGGGGCCGCCACAGATTTGGTGCCGATCCCCTAAGTCTCCATTCCACATGCATTAAGCAAATCCTCCGGTGCCGCCTGGGAAAACTGAAGCACCTCATTTGGCTCGGCGGCCCGGGGGGATCTTTGCTTCAGCCGACGGCGTCAAAACGCCCTAAAGCGGACTCCACCTTTTGCAGCAATTGCTGCCCGCCGAATGGTTTGGCAAGAAAGCCAGTCCTTGGCCGCAACAGGGCCCGGCGTAAAACCGGAGATTCGTGAAATCCTGAAATAAAGACCACGCCAAGATCCGGCCGCATCAACATCAAGTCCTCGACCAAGCGGGGACCGGCAAGGTCTCCAGGCATGACGACGTCGCAAAGCACCAAATGGATGCCTTCTCGAAACTGCTTGGAAATTTGTAAGGCTTCTCGACCGTCTTCGGCCGGTAAGACTTGGTAACCCGCCCGCTTCAATACCGTTTGGGTAAACCGGCGCACCAAATCGTCGTCGTCGACAACCAAAATGGTTGCAGCTTTTCGGCGACAAGGAATGGCGCGGGAGGGTTGAAGTTTCAGGCTCACCTTCGGTAACGACTTTAACGATTTCTTTCCAAATCTGAAACCGTCAACTCTTGGCCTGCCGTTTCTTCAACCAAATCAGCGGATAAAAAGGAAGGAGAAGTACAAAGGCCAAGCCATTGCGCAGGGCCGGGATTTTCGTTTGGCAATAGGGACAAGAAAATCCCTGCCACTTGCCGAACGCCCGCTTGCCGCTCCAATCGCTTAGATCCAAACTTCGGCTGCAACCGCAGCACACCAGATAATCGGACTTGCAGCGCAAGCACCGGGACATTTCCGCCGGGATGCGCTGTCCCAAGACCAATTCGTTGAAGGCTAAACCCGGATTCAATTGCCAATGGAGCATGGCCGGGCTGCCGCGGTGCCAGTGGCGGGCCTCTGCATGACCGCAAACCGGACAGTTGCCCGCAGTTGCCTCTTCTTCCAACGGAGCCTCGTCGCCCAATTGGCGGCGCAGATCCAGCAAGCTAAGGACTTTCGGTCTCAATTCATGGAAATACAGCAGCAAGCCGAACAAAGGGCCGGTCATGCCGGCGAGGACCAACCAAACCACAACTACCGTCATCGGATTCCCGTAATATTTCTCGTGTCCGAGCAAAAAATATCCCAGAAAAAGCAAAAGGGTGGGAAAGCTAAGCCCGAACAGGATTCCCGCCGCCCAAGCTTGGCGATGAACCATGGCCCAATATTCGGATGCTCCGATCTCCCCCAGGAGAAATCGAGTGCGAGCTACCAAAGCCGGAGCGGGTTCCTCCGGATTCTCCGTCGACACCATGGCCTCCACTTGTTGGGCCTGCCGTTGAAAGGCCTGAATTAGGACTTCCCCTTCTTGCTCTTGGAGTCGGCCCTCGGCCACCAGCTTTCGAATCCTGGAAATTTGATCAGTCATGCTTCGTCTCCCCCTCGAAACCGCGGATCAACCGGACTGCTTCCGGGCCGTCGATTTCCCCCGCCTCCAAGGCCTGCAAGATGTCCTCCTTTTCCTGGATGTCAGCAGCGATTTCCCGGCGCAGGGCCTCCATGGTTTCATTCAAAAGCCGCCTGGCCTTGGGGTAGGAACACTCCAAACTCTTTTGCACCCCACTCAAGCTGCCGTTGGCGAGCAGCAATTCCACCGTGAAGGCGGCGTATTCGCCGGGAAGCCGGGCCAGCAGCGGCAACGCCAAGCGCCCCTGCACCCCGGTGCCGCAGCGACGACAGCGCAGGGCTTCGATGTACATCCTCCCGGAGCAGTGAGGACAGGCACTCAAGGTGGAAACCACCCAAAAACAGTACTTATTTAAATGATGATGTCAATATTTTTAATATTGGCCTAATTTTTTATTGTGTCCGCAAAAAGAGAGAGGATGTCCGGAAAAGCTGCCGGGACGACCTGAAGGTGCTCCAAACGGGGATAGAGCCGATATTGAAGCTGCAAGTCCGCCCTGTCCCCAAGGAGCTTTGCCACTCTCTCGACGGCCGCCCGGGCAAAATCCTTCTCTGCCGTAGCCAAAAACAGGGGAAGTGGGGCGGAGGGCTTGCTTCTTTCCTGGGGCACCCCGGCACCGGCGATCATGGCCGCGGCCCGAACCGGCAGCTTCATGCTGGAAAGCAGGGAAGCCACGTGCATCGCACCCATGGAATGGCCAATCAGGAAGACCCTGTCCGGATCCAGGGCATAGCGGCGCCGGAGTTCAGCCAAGATTCCCTCCAGAGGCGGAGGGGCGCCGAAACCGGGACTGCGGGTCGCCAGTAAAAACCACCGCCGCTCTTTACACGCCCGGAGCAAAGCCCCCCGATCGAAGCCTTCGAAAGCCCAATTTTCGCTGCCCCCGGCGCCGTGGAGAAAAACCACCATGGGTCGACTGGACTCTCCCGCTTTCAGCGCCGGGACGTACATCCTCACGGGAGCTCGTAGCCCGGAGCCGGTGGGCACACGCAAGTAGAAACTTCCGGATCTTCGCTGCCCGAAGAACGGCTCCCCCGCAGAAGCTTTCTGCAAAGCTGCTTCCGCTTGGCGCAACATGACCACTGCCGGGTAATCCACCTCCAAAGCTTCCCCGCCCTGAAGCGATTGGAGCCTCGCCAGTAGGTGGCCGGCAGTCTCCTGTTCTAGAGAGGGCACCTGATCCGGAGAGGGTGCCCCGAGTTGTTCCTCCAAGGCCTGCAGCCTTTCATAAAGGCGGTGGGCCACGCTCAGGGTTCTTTGTTGGCGAGCCCAGATTTCGTTTCCAGCACGCAATGTGCATTGCAACTGCCAATCGCCTTCCTGCAGTTCTTTTTTCTGAGAGAGCAATTGGAAAGCGAGTTCCCTACGAAAGGGCAGACGCCCATTCCATGGGAAGGATTGATTGAACTCCGCTTGACTCGGAAAATGGCGCAATTGAATTTCTACTCGCAACGAAGGCTTGGAATTCAATTCCACCGGATACTTTTGTTCCAAAGTAAACGCCACGGAATCCGCGGCGGCGTCAAGCAATCTGGAGTGTAGACGCAACTGCAAAGAAGCCCCCCAAAGATACCCCGGGTCTTTTTGCCGGGCGGAAAGCGTCAGTCGCGCTAAGTCGAGCTGTTGAGCCGCCGACTCCAAATCTCCTCGCAGGAAAGCCAGGCTGGCTTGGTCCAGCTCCTGCAATGCCCGTTCGCGGCTGGATTCGGAAGGAAATTCTTTGGCCCATTCGACTTCAAATGCTGACATCCGTTCGGCCAATGGATAGCGGTCTTCTCCTTGCCCGCAGCCGCCCCCAATGAAAGGAGCCAAAACAGCGATCAGGCGCAGGCAAGTCAAGAACCCATTCATTGCAAATGAAATTCTAAGGTCTCCGGCATTTCTGCAGCTTGCTCCACGGCCGGCAAAGTCATCGATCCGATCATCTCTCCTTGCTTCCAGGCTTCAAAGCGCCCCGAGGATAGCGGCATAGCGAAAAACAAACGGGGCTGTTTGAAGGGAACCGAATTTTCGCCGATTTCGCTGAGCCATTCGCCGGGGTCGCCCGGTCGAACCGTTTTCGAGTAAAACTCGCTGCCGTCCTCCCCAAAGGCTTTAACCAGAACTTCTTGGTCGATCGATTCAAACGGTTTCAAAATCAGATAGACCCCGCGAATTTCCGACCAATAAGGATAGGGAAGTTTAACTTCCAGCTCCTGGTCATCGAAACTTAAGTTCACGGAGCGCCTCTCCACCGGAAGATACGAACTTCCACTGATGGAAACTTCCACCGTGGTGGCGGGTAAGGGCAGCAAAGTCACGCTGCCGTCGGGGCCGGTATGAATTGGCGTGACTGATCCGCCGTTCGAAGATCGAAACATCAAACTTTTGTCGTTAGGCCCCACGGCCTGAACCTTGGCTCCGGGATAAGGCTTTCCGGATACATCGAGAACTCGAAGGCGAAGCTGCCGGCTCGGAAACAAATTCAAATCCAGAACCAGCTCCCCTTCTTGCCACTCTTCTTTTTCGGTCTCGTTTGGAGCAAAGGATTTCGCCCGAGCGGCTAGGTAATAGCGCCCAGGCTCCAAGCCTCCGATTTCAAAAGAACCGTCTTCCCCGGTTTTGGCCGAACCCTTGCCCGAAGCACCTTCACCTCCGTATTCAAAGGTCCGCACCTGCATGGCCGTTACCGTTGCGCCGGGAATCGGATTCCCATTGTTTTGGTTCAGCACTCGCCCTCGAACCGTAACCGTTGCCCGGGCGTGCCTTCCTAAAGTCAGGACCAGGTTTTCAGTACCCGATCTCGCATTCAAGGAAGCGCCCTCGTCGCGATCTCGCGGTAGAGTCTCGATAAGAAACTCACCGGCGTACAGGTCCTTGAAACGGAATCCTCCCTCCTCATCACTGACGGTTCGGTTCAATTGGAAGTGGCTTTCCCAGGACGGGGTGGGAATCCAATTCAGAGGAAGTTTTCGATCTCCCTGGATTTGCAACTGCACCCCGGAAACAGGAGTCCCATCCTCTTTTTGCACTTTTCCGGCTAAAGCCAATCCGGGCTCCAAGACAAGGTCCAGTTTCCCGGATTGCTGCAATGGCGTTTGTTCAACCAGGACCGCGTATCCCGGAACGTGAGTGGCCAAGATAAGGTCCTCGCTCTCCTCCAAGCCGGCGAAGAAGAACCTGCCCTGGCCGTCGGTTTTGGTTTTTTGGTCGTTCAAGTTTTCGATGTCCGCGCCGGCGATCGGATTGCCAAAGGGATCCAATAATCGACCGTGGAAGCTTGCCCCAGCCTTCAAGTGAATGGTGATTTCCTTTTCTTCCGATGCGAGGAGTCCCTCCCAATCGGACAAATCTTTCGCCGAGGCTCCGACTCGCCAGGTCTCGGCTCCAATAGGAAATAACTCGAATCGTCCCGAGGAATCGGAAACCGCTTCCACCCGAAGCTCTCCGGAGAAAAAACTGCCCTCCACCGGTCCGGGGTGACGGCGCCGCCAGACGTGATCGGGAGTTGCATGGATTCGAGCTCCGGCGACGGCCCGCCCCATTTCGTCTACAACTTTTCCTTTCACCTTCTTCGCTCGAACCGCCCGCAATTCGAATCCCTTGGCCGGCTTGCCATTCGGCAACTTGCCATACAACCAAAGCGTAGAAACTATCTCCTGGTTATACGCCGCCAGGGAAAAAGAGCCGGAAAGACCGTAAATTTGAAACTCCCCCAAAGCATTGGTAGTTACAGTAAAGTGGGGAAGTTCCGGCTGGATTTTCCCCTTTTTGAAGTTCAATGAATGCAAAACGGTGTTCCAGCCATGCAAGGGAACTCCGGCCAAAGCCTTGCCTTGTTCATCCAGCAACCGGCCGTGCAGGCTAAAGCCGGGTTCCAGTTGGACCGTGATTTGATGAACCGGTTCAGTTAAGGGCGTGGCCACTTTGCGAACCGCCGCAGCCCACCTTTCTTGACCGCCAACTTGGATTTCCAACGGCTCCTGGGCCGGAGAATTCTTCAGGGAGAAATGGCAGCGACCGCCGGAGTCCGTGATTCGAAGTCCCAGTAAATTCCGAAATTGTGGCTTACCTTCTTTGAGGCGATAGACCATAACCTTGGTTTTAGCCACCGCCTCCCCAGTCGATCCCTGCACCAAGATATCGAACCTGATCTCAGCCGCTTCGGCCGGTTGCAAGTTCTCCCGCTCCCCATTTTCAGCCTCCTCGGCCACCTCCTCCCCATGTTGGACTTGAGATGTCGTCCCGTCGCGATTCTCCTGTCCCTCGCGGTCGAGATTTTCCCGATCCGGTCCCAGCCGCAGCAACAACACCATGGCTACGGCAAGGAGAAGAATCAAAGCAAAAAGGACAGGTTTGGTGCGCATGAGTGGATGGTGCGTGAACTCAATCTAATTGCCGGACTCTAGTCCTGGTAAGGAAATCGCTTCAATCCGGCGAGAGGTTCAGGAAATCCTTCATCCACAACCCTGCCCAAAGAAGAACTGGGTTTCCTAGGTGTACCTTTTGCTGGCTCAGGGAAGGATTGTCAGCGGCTGGGCCACCGAACTCAAGCGAGGAAGCCCTTTGCCGGCATCCAGGGTGATGGCCACCCCGTAGAAGGTTTTGCCCACGTGCGGAACCAATGCAGCATGATGATGGAATCGGGCCAACCCCGTGGCATCTGAGTTCAGCCGACCTGTACCATCCTGAAGATTGGGAGGAGTCCAACCTGCCAACAGACTTTGAAAAAATGGGTCCGGAGTTAAAGGCACAAAAACTCCGCCAAGATTGGTCGGCCCGGTTCCGGCTGCAGAAAAAAGAATGGTAAATGGCTGGCCTGCTTCTGAAAGCGGGAACTTCATCCTGATCTCAAGCGAAGAATTCGAACTCAGAGAAAACAGATGAGATTCCAACCGCATATAGGGCAAATAGCTGTAAGTAAAAACTGCGCCAAGAGACGTGGGGTCACCTTCTCTAGGGCCACCGACCATCCAATCGGCCAGTCCATCTCCGTTCACATCCTTCCCCCCAGCAAGGGAATCACCATAGCCGCCATGCTGAGTTTTTCCGCGAATCTTGGTCATCCGCTGCCAGGTCCTCGATGTCAACAAATAAACCGCCCCTACATCTCGAGTTCCGGGAACGTTGCTTTTAGAGGCTCCAATCAAAATTTCTGGAAACCCATCATCATCCACGTCCCCGGCGCCGGCTAAAGCTGACCCAAAGTGCTGGTTTTCCTCCTCACCGGTGAACACTTGCAACAAGCTGCCGTCTTTTCCTGAGTACAGATAAACTTTCCCGGCCAGGGTCAATCCATTGGCATCGGCCTCAGGTGCGCTTATCAGGAAATCGGCGAATTGATCTTGGTTCAGATCGTCCACAAGGGCCAAAGCTTTGCCAAATTCGTCGCCAGCTTCTTCTCCAGAAATTTCATACAACGTCGCGCCATTCGCCCCAGAATACACCCAGGCTGTCCCAGCAGATGTCAAGCCGGAAGGGTCATCCTGATAAGCGCTCACCAAATAGTCCGGAGTTCCATCGCCATTGACGTCTTTTCCGCCATCTACGGCAGCGCCAAAGCGGCTTAAATTTGAATTGCCGAAGTGTTCAAACAACCGGGAGCCATCTGAACCTGAAATAACGAAAGCTCCTCCGACGTCATGAATCCCACCAGAATCCGTCAACAAGGCACCAATCACAAGATCTCCGAATCCATCGCCGTTCACGTCGCCTAACTCCGAAACCGAATAGCCCAATTGCTCATTACCCTGGTTCCCCGAAATTTCCAGAATGGGGTTCCCGCTATAACCGGAAACCAAATAGGCCCGCCCTTGGTCCCAAAAGGCTCCGGGAGCTCCCAAGATTAAATCGGGAACTCCATCGCCGTTGATGTCTCCTGCGGCATCGACAGCAAACCCGAGTCTGTCATGAGCATCGAAGCCGATCCACCGGTACAACTGGGAACCAGTGCGTCCTGAATAAACGTAGACGGTCCCGGCTCCAGGATTTCCTCCCCCCCTGGCCCCCGGGGTTCCAATGACGAGATCGCAAAAACCGTCTTGATTCAAATCTCCGCCTAAAGCCACGGAGTGGCCGAAGTCCGAAAAGTCTCCCGGTCCGTCATGGCGATACAAAAATGCCCAGTTTCCTCCCAGCTCCTGCCCAACAAGCAGCCCATGCAGACATAGGAACATGATTAAACCGAACCAAACTCTAAAGGGACTGTGCATGATTCTCATGGGGGCGCTATCCAAATTTTGAACTGGTGTTGTTGAAGGAGCGAAACCGCTCACTTGACTTTGAGGCCACAACTCAAGTCTAAACGGAAAGACGTTCCGACCAAACTGTGGAACCTCCAACGAAGCTCGGCAGGACGTCGGTTCAGAATGCAAGGGAAAAACTTTTCCCTGGTGAAGCACAAAAAGATTGAAATGAACCAGCAGCTGATTTCCTGATGTAGATAATGCGCAGGCAGCCAGTTCGCATCCTGCCCACCCTCTACACCTAGGAGATGAAGATGAAACATACCTTCCTTACGGTTTTGGGGATTTTGGCTCTGCTTTTAGGAAGTTGCATACCCTCCCTCAATCCCCTTTACCAAACGCCGGAAAAAGACACCCGGCTGGTGCCGGAACTGTTGGGCGCTTGGGAAATGCTCGACGACCAAGGCAAAGTGCTGGCCAAGATCGATATGAGCAAGGGCAAAAACGGCAGCCACAAAATGATGGTGACCGAAGGGGAATGGGTTTCCGAATATGAAGCCTACGTCGTTCCCATCGAAGGGCATTTGTTCCTGGACACTCATTTGGTGGAAGCTCCCAAGCAACTCAGGGAGAGCATGTTCCTGTTTCACGTCATCCCCGCCCACATGTTCTGGCATTTAGAGCAAGATGAGGGTCAATGGTCGCTGAACTGCTGGATTGGGATGAACGCGGTGGAAGACATGGGGAAAAGGCCTAAGCCGCTGAAAATGCAGACGCTTAGCCCCAACAATCCGATGCACGCCTGCGTCTCCTCCAGCTCTGATTTGAAAAAATTCTTCCGCAAGGCGATCACGGATTCCAGCCCCGAATACCCGTTGTTCAAAGCCGACGTAAAGATCTTCTTGCGCCGGCCCAAGACGGCTGAGGGTTAATCCAAGCCAAATTCAACAGGCGCCTCGGCCTGTTTCGGTCTCCTAAGCCCCTCATTTCAAGGAGCTTAGGAGAACCTTTTGAAAGCGATTTTTTTATTGACAGGAAGGCGGGAACCCGATCGTGGAATAAACTGTCCTATATAGGCCTCTGCGGGACTCATTCTCCATGCCGGCGTTCCCCTTCTACGTCCGGCCCCGCAGACCTACCTCCAAAACCCAAACATTCTTCCCCTTCCTGATCCCATGCACTTGTCATCAAGCATGTTACGGGTGTCCCTGGCCGGGACCCTTGGGGTCCTTTTGTGCTCCGGCCTCGGAGCGCAGATCGTGGGTGGCGACTGGATTGATTTCCATCAAGTCAACTCCCTCGAAACGGACTCCCGGTTCGGCTTTGCCGTCGCCGGCATCGGCGACATCAACGGGGACGGCTTCGCCGATTACCTGGTGGGAGCGCCGGAGGCGGATCCCAACGGCAAAACCAACGCTGGTTCGGCTTTCGTTTACTCCGGCTTCGACAACAGCGAACTTTGCCGAGTGGACGGTGCCAATCCGAAAAGCAAACTCGGCTATAGCGTGGCCGGTCTCGACGACGTGGACGGCGACGGATATGCCGATTTCGCTATCGGCGCTCCCTTCGCCGATCCTGCCGGGGTCAGCAACGCCGGCCAAGTGTTGGTGATCAGCGGCCAAAGCTGCACCTTGCTTTACAAAATTCCCTTTGACGAACCGGAATCCAACTTCGGCTTTTCCATTGACGGAATGCCTGACGTGGACGGCGACGGCTTCGGGGATTTAGTGGTCGGCGCACCCCTGACTGAACCTGGCGGTAGGGTCGCCGCCGGCTCCGCCCTGGTTTATTCCGGCGTAAACGGCAGCCTGATTCACCGGGTGGACAGCATCGTGGCCAACTGGTGGTTCGGCAGTGCGGTTTCCAACGCCGGAGATACCAACGGCGACGGCGTCGCCGATTTCATCGTCGGAGCGACCTTTGCCGACGTCATCAACGGCCATGACAACGCTGGTGCCGCCCTCATCTTCTCCGGCGCCGACGCCAGCAAGTTGTTGAGCATTCCCGGCCAAAACCCCACCGACATGCTGGGTAACGCCGTGGATTGCGTCGGTGATTTAAACGGCAACGGTTTCGACGACGTCATCGTCGGCATTTACCTGGCCGAGCCGAATGGCCGCACCGGGGCCGGCGGCGCCTACGTGGTCGACGGCCAAAGCGGCGCCTTGTTGTTCCGCGTGATCGGAGAAACGAAATGGGAGAAATTGGGCTGGTCGGTTGCCGGTGTCGGTGACGTCAACGGCGATGGCATTCCCGATTTCGCTGCCGGCGCACCGACGGCCGATTTGAACGGCAACGTCCACGCCGGCAAGGCTTACCTCTACTCCGGCGCCAACGGCAAATTGCTGCACCGCTTTGAAGGTGAAGGTCAGGAATTCCGCCTCGGCCAGGCGGTCGCCGGCTTGGACGATTTGGATGGCGACGGCTGTGCCGAATTCCTGGTCTCCGCCCACCGCGCCGATTACGCCGGTGCCGGAGAGTCCGGAACGGTTTGGGTGAAGCAGCACTTGCGCTACCTGTACACCGACGTGAGCAGCGTTTCTTCCGGTGCCGGCGGCACGGTCAACTTCCACGTCGATTTCACCGCCGCGGAAGCCGGCCTCGACTACACCCTGCTTTGCTCCGCGGCAGGCACCGGCCCGACCTGGCTCTATGGCATTCAAGTGCCCTTGAGCCCCGATCCCTTGTACCACCAGCTCCTCAACGGCAACCCGCCAAGCGGTTTGACCGGTTGCTACGGAACTCTGGACTCCATGGGCAAAGGTCTTGCCACCTTGGTGAATCCCCCTGGCGGCATGTGGAAGTTCATCGGCCGGGAGATCTACGCCTCGGCTTTGGCTCATCCCAGCGGCGGCGCCCCGATCAAGTGTTCGGTGGCGGTTTCGGTCCTGGTCGAACCCTAAGCGATTCGGCGGAAAGACCACGGCGGCTAGGCTAGGGGGACCCCATTACGGGTCCCCCTGAGTCATTCTGAACCCAAGCCGTCATGCAAACTCGTCCGATTCTGTTTGTTATCACCGCCGTTCTCGCCCTGCTTCTCAGCTCCGAATCCAAGCTCCTCTGCCAAAGTCCCGGAGGCGTATGGCAGCAATGGCAACGTTTCCAGGGACAAACTTCCGATCAAGGCTTAGGCAGCGCCTTGGCTTTTTCCGGGGACGTCAATGGGGACGGAGTGCCGGATGTAATCCTCGGCTCTCCGACCGCTTCTCCTGGGGGTTTGGTCCGGGCCGGAGTCGCCCAAGTTTTCTCCGGTGCAGATCAAAGCTTGCTTTGGACCGTCACTGGAGTAACGGCAAGCTCCTACTGCGGCGCCTCGGTGGCCGGAGCCGGTGACCTAAACCAAGATGGCTTTGACGACTTCATGGTCGGCGCCCCAAACGCCCAACCCAACGGCATTCTCGGGGCGGGTTCTGTCTTCGTCCTTTCCGGCTTCGACGGCAGCATGATTTTCAAACTGCAAGGGCAGGAAGCCGATGCCAATTTCGGCACCTCGGTGGCCGGCCCGGGTGACGTCGATGGTGACAGCATTCCCGACTTGGTGGTCGGAGCTCCCCTCGCTGACGGCGGCGGCACTTGGAATGCCGGGACGACCTTCGTTTTCTCGGGAGCCAACGGAGCTTTGATCCGGGAAATCCACGGCACCGGTTTTGATTACCGCCAGGGAAGTCACGTTCGCGGTGCCGGAGACTGGAACGGCGACGGGTTGCCGGAAGTGTTGACCTCTTCTCCTTACGCCGATCCCAACGGAGTGGTGGACGCCGGAGCGGTGCACATCATCTCGGTAGTCAGCGCCGCCTTGATCGCCAAGTTTCAAGGAGATGAAAGCGGGGCATTGTTTGGCTACTCGGCCGAAGTGGTGGGAGATTTAAACGCCGAAGGCACTCCCGACGTCATCATTGGCGCCCCTTTTTCCAACCCTAACGGCCGCACAGCCGCAGGAACCGCCGTGGTCCTTTCCGGTGCCACCGGCAAGATCATGATCAAGTACAACGGTGCAGCCAAATGGAATCGTTTGGGCTGGTCGGTAGCCGCCTTGAACGACGTCAACGGCGACGACGTTCCCGACTTCGCCGCCGGAGCCCCCGCCGCCGACGGTTTGGGTTTGACCAACGCCGGTTTGTTGCGAGTTTATTCGGGCCGCACCGGCGAATTGTTGCAACAGTTTCTCGGCTTGCACGACGATGCCCAATTCGGTTTGGCCTGCGCCGGCGGAGGAGATCTCGATCAAGACGGATTTCAAGACTTGCTGGTCGGAGCTCCCGGCGAACAATCCAATGCCGGCGAAGCCACTACTTTGGCTTTTGACCCTTTCCTTTACGCTTCGCCCCGAACCCTTTCGTCCAGCGCAGGCGGCATCGTACAAATGTCGATGCAGTTTCCAGTCACCGAAGCCGGAGTGGAATACGCCATGCTGGCCTCGGCGGAGGGCACCGGCCCGACTACTTTGCAAAACACATTGGTGCCCTTAACCAATGATGTTTTGTTCCGCCGCCTATTGGCCGGTAACTATCCGCCCCAAATCCAAAACGGAACCGGTGTCTTGGATGCCAGTGCCGCCGCCGTCGCAACTTTGACCAATCCCCCAGGAGGGATGTCGAAGTTCATTGACAGCAACATTTACGTGGCCGTCCTCACTCATGTCGGCGGCACCATCAGTCGCACTTCCGCTGCGGCGACCATTCACGTTACGCCTTGAGCGGCTTGGTATCGCCGGGCTTCCGGCCTTTAAATCAATTCAGGATCGGTCAGGACTTCCACTGTGGCCGGCCCGTCGAAAGCCAAAGCTTTCTGCAAGGCGCCGGTTAATTCATCCCGCTCTCGGACCCGAATGCCCAAACCGCCGCAAGAGTTCACGTAGGAAGCCACGTCGGGATTGGTGAGGCCGGTTTGCCACACTTCCCAGTGGCCGGCTTTTTGCTCTTTTGAAATCTTACCGAGCTGATGATTGTTCAGCAGAACGTGAGTGAGGTTTATACCCTTGTTTACGGCTGAATTCACCTCCCAAGCATATTGGCCGAAGCCTCCGTCACCGGTAACGGCAATCACCGCCCGGTCGGCGAATTGGCGCCAATAGGGATCCTCGGAAAAGCGATGGGCCTGAGTGGCGGCCCATGCTCCCATGGCGGCGGGATAACCAAAGCCGATGGAGCCCAGGTAACCGGACATCAAAACCGACTGATGACCTGAAGCTTCAAAATAACGTCCGAAACTATAAGTATTGTTGCCGACGTCTACGGCCAAAATGGCGTCAGTCGGGATTACTTGATTCATGGCATCAAAAACCGCAATGGAAGAAATCCCCTTACCGCGATCGTCTTGCAATCGACTGGTTTTTTCCGCCCGCCAAATCTTCCAGCGTTCCTCCACTTCCCGGCTTTGATCGATACAAGCATGCTTTCCTCGAATTTCCTGCAAGAAACGGCGGGCGGTGACTCCGATTTCCGCCCACATCGGCACGGCAACAGCATGAAACTTGCCCAAGTTCTTGCGCTCGAAATCCACTTGAATGATGTCTTTCTTGGGAGTGATCCCGGTGTGGTTCGAAAAGGAAGCCCCGAACACCAACAGCAAATCCGATTCGTTCATGAACCAGGAAGCCACCGGCGTTCCCGATCTTCCCAGTACTCCGGCGCCTAAAGGATGACCGCCTGCCGCCGCCCCTTGATCGCCGATCAATCCTTTTCCTTTGAACGTGGTCAGCACCGGACAACGAAGTTCTTCCGCCAGGGAGAGCAAAGCTTTGGTCTCCTGCCGGGCGCCGTGCCCCAAAATCATGACCGGTCGCTTGGCCGAGCGCAGCTTTTGCACAGCCTGCTCGAAAGCCTGTTCCGATGGTTGAATCCGGGCCTCGGCAACCCTTCCTTCCGGGCTGGAAATTCTTTGGCCCTCTTTAGCAGGAATGGTCTGCACGTCATCGGGAAATACCAAATGAGCCACGCCGCGATTGAGCAAAGCGTTTTTCACCGCCATGCCCATCAATTCCCCATGATTGGAGTCCGGCAAGACCATTTGATTGAAACCGGCCACCGGAGCGAAAGCTTCCAACAGCGGTAGATCCTGGAAATATCCCGGCCCCAAAAACTGTTGTTTGACTTGGCCGGTCAAAGCCAACAAAGGTGCACCATCCACCCGAGCGTCCCAACATCCGGTGGTCAGATTGGTCGCTCCAGGACCGGCGATGGTCAAGCACGCCGCCGGACGTCCGGTCAATTTGCCAAAAGCGCTGGCGGCGAAGGCCGCGGCTCCTTCGTGACGAATGCCGATGTAATCCATCTGGCCGGCCAAGCATTGCCGGCGAATGGCGTCGGCCAGGCCCAAATTGGAATGGCCCACCATGCCGAAAACGTGGGTTAGGCCCCATGCTTTCATGCTAGCGGCCATGACGTCGGTCACGGTTGTTCGATGATCGGACTCCGGTTCCAAGCCGACGTATATGCCGTCTTCGCGAACATCCACAGAATAGGTTTTCACTCCATCGTCATAACCGCCCGGAGGTTTTCCGCTGATCGGATCGAAATCCCAACCGTGCCACGGGCAGCGCAGATAACACTCTCCGTTTTGATTGCATTCAATGGAACCTTCACCCAAAGGTCCTCCCTGGTGAGGACAGGCATTATCCAAAGCTGCATAGCGACCTTGATGATGAGTCAGGCAAATTTGCAGCACCGAATCGCCCCGCTCGATGGAAACGGTCTGCACTCGGCCTTCCGGCAAGGCGTCGACCTCGGTAACTTTGAACCAATGGAGGAGCATTTGGGAGGTTTCTTTCATGGGGGATTCCTATGGTGAGGAATTCCCCCATCTTCCGGCCAAGTGACAAAAAATGATCCGGTGAATCGTTAAGCGTGGTGGTATTCCTGCCGGTGCCCGTAATAGATGAGGCCCAAACCCAAAGCCAGCAAGAAGGCATGGGTGAGTTGCACCTCTTCTTTCAATACGCAACCGACGAAAGTCGCTGCAAAAACAGGAGCCCCGATCTTGGCCAGCAGATCGGGCACGAAAGCCTTGTGCGATTTGGCGGACATGATGGATAGGCTTCGCCGTGATCGGCGGTCTGTTACCAAAGCAAAGATAAAAAAAGTCCGTTTCGAAGCTTAAAAACCGTCTCCAGGAGGATGATCCGGTCTACGGCCATCGTCCAAGGGTCGATCCTGACCGGGGGGAGGCGGTCCGCCACCGGGAGGAAAGCCAGGTCGATTGCCGCCACCGTTTCCTCGTCCATTCCGAGGCCTCGGAGGCCGATCTTCCTCGTTGCCGAAACCGGGCCGATTGGGACGCCGTTTCGAATCCGGGTCGCCCTCGGGCCCAGGCCCAAAGCCCTGCCGGCGGCGGTTGCCGCCGGGAAAATCAAATTTGCCGCCACCAGGGGGACCCATCCACCGGTCCGGACCGAAGATGAAACGCTTGGGAAAGCCTTCGTCCAGCATCTGCCACGCCCGGTGGAATTCCCGGGGGGGCAAGCGAAACAAATGTTGCTGCTCCACTTCGCCAAGTTGCCAGCGACGGAGGCGCCCGCTTTCCTTGGCACTCTCCCACCTCTGCCACTTGCGAATCTGAGTCAGAACTTCCAAAGCCTCGTGAGGCGGCGCTTTCCGAAATCGCTCGACCAAGGCTTCGCCCAACCATCCCTTTTGCAAAGCCTGATCCAAACCGCGTTGAATGTCCTCTCTCTGAATCTTGGCCATCCAACGCCCGCTGGCATCCAATCGGCTTTCCAAAGGCATCCCATGCAAAGATTCTTCCGGCATGGGGAAGGCCCGCACCAACTCTCGGCTCTGATCCAAAAGGCGCTTGCGAGCTCTTTCGTTTAACCAGCGTTTCTGTTGTTGCGGATCCATGGCTTCAAACCGAACCCGGCTCTTTTTATCCAGATCCGCAAGAACGCGATTCCTTTCATCCCGCAATATCCGGTGGCGCCAGTGCAAAGTGTTGGCACGCGTTTCGCCCAGCGCTTTCCAAGTTTTGTGGGCGGCGACCAGTTCCTGCCGTTCCTCTTCGCTCAACCGGCGCCACCAGAGATCCAAGGTTTCGGCGTCGGGAGTGGACGGCTGAACCAATTGAATGCCTTCGGTCTCAGCTCCGCCAACGACTTGCCTGGAATCCTGCTCGGGATCTTGGATTGCAATTTGGGCCCCAAGCAAAGGAAGCAAGATCAACCAGATCGCCACTAGTCTTGCTCCCCGGGACTGGATTCCAAGTCCACTTCCTGCAACAAGCCACCGTCAGTGGCCACTCGGAAAGGCAATTCCATTTCCGCTTCGGTCATCAAATCCAAGTCTTGGAGGATCTCTTGGTTCTGATAGATCTCAGCCAAAACAGTGGGGTCCAAAGCTTCCGGATGGCTGATCCCGGTGAAATCCACCTCCGGTTTGCCCCGGCCGAGCCAAAAACCGACCCACAGCAGCAAGGCGGCGGCGGCGCCGGAGATCATGCCCTTCTTGAACAGGCCGAACAGGACGCGCCCTCTATTCTGCTGGGGCTCCTCGGCTTTGACCTTAGCGAGGACCCGTTCCCGGAAACCGGCCGGTACCGGTTCGTTCGGGTGTTCGTCCAAAAGGTCGTCGAGCCAGTCGGAAGTCATGATTCTGCCTCGCGATAGGGCTCCAACAAAGTTTTCATCCGTTGCCGGGCCCGATGCAGGAGGGATTTCACAGCTTTGGCACTGATTCCCAACACATCGCCAATTTCAGTGAGTTCCAAGCCGTTGTAATGTTGTAACACCAAAGCCAGGCGTTGGTTCTCAGGAAGTTCCGCCAGAGCGGTTTCAATGCGCCGGGCCCACAGTTCCTGATCCAGAGGCGCTTCGGGGGCCGGCGCTTTCGGGTCGGCCAATTCCACCGCCTCCCCGTCCGCATGCTCGGGCATGCCGGCGGTTTTGTGCCGCTTCCGGTCGCGCAGATGGTTCAGAGCCAGGTTGTAGGTGATCCGGTAAAGAAAAGTGCCCAGCCTGCCCTCCGGCCGATAGCGTTCCCGACTTCGGTACAAGCGCAAGAAAACTTCTTGAGCCAAGTCTTCCAAGCTGGCACCCGGTCCTAACAAGCGGCGCAACAAACTGAACACGGCCGTTTCATAAAGCTCGACGATCTCAGCGAAGACTTCCTCATGGCCGGCTTGAAAAGCCAACATGAGTTTGGCGCCTCGATCTTGGGAACCGGCGGTCAAATCACCAACCCAAGCCCGGCTTCCCCGGAGGCCAAATCCGCCAAGTGACGATGCCTTGCACGTGTTCGCGCCGCACCGGCCCGTAGTTGCGGGAGTCCCGGCTGTTCCAAGAATCGTCGCCCAATAAGAAGAATTCGTTCTCGCCGAGTTCCAAAGCTCGGCCGCTGGCGTAGCGACCATCTTCTTCTCGCCAGAAGAAATCCCGGCCGATGCGGACGCCGCCCAAACTTAAAGGTCCTTGCCCGCCGACTTCAATTTGAGCGAAGGGATGGCGGCTGGCTCCATTTTCACCGGGCTGAGCGGGAACTTCATAAGGCAAGTGGTCGGCAAGGACTTGTCCTTGCAGGCTGACCGTCAGACCGCCGTCGGTATTGCCCAGAAACAAGGTCCCGGAAGGGGTTTCCTGGTCCAGCTCGGTTTCCTGCAACACTTGCTCCCGGTGCGGATCGGCCATGGAAATCCGAAGCCGGCGCCCGAAGTCGGCCAACTGTACCGAGAACACCAAGTCTCTTTCCAAAATGGCCAACTCGAAAACGCTTTCGGCGGCGTGAAGTTGGAAATCCACCTCCACTCCAACGTCCCGAGCCGGTTCCACGCTGAAATGCTCTTCGCCGGCCAACAAATAGCCGGTCCGGAGGGTTTGTCGCAGGCGGGCGTGACTGGCGCCGCCCAAGAACCAGCGGTCGCCTTCGGCCTCGAAACCGGCTTCCCGCAAAGCAAAGCACAAATCAGCGTCTCGGGCGCCGGTGTCGACCAAGGGCACCAAATCCTGCGCCCGGTGAATCGGTCTGGCATAGCGGCGGCCATCCAAATAGAGATCGCCGTCTTGCAACAGCACTTCTTCTCCCGGAAGCCCGACCACTCGCTTCAAGGCGGTCGTGCCGGTATCGGGCTCGGAAAACACCACCAAGTCGTTCCGGGCAGGGTGGCGCAGGATGGTGGAGGTCGCCACCAGGACTTGCCCTTCCACCAACCCGGGCCGCATCGAGGGTCCCGCAACCCGCACCGGGGTGCACAACATGGTCAAGATCAGCAACAGGCCCAAGCTGACCACCAAGATGCGGAAACGTCGGTTCAGGATCACGGCACTACTCCGGCGGCAGGAGTCAGCATGAGCGTGGCAATGCCGAAAAACAGCAGCACGGCTGAAAGGTCGCTCACCGCGATCATGACCGGCCCAGCCACCAAAGCTGGGTCAAGGCCAACCAACTCGCTGCCCATGGCTATGGAGGAAGCTACCACGGAAGTCCAGGACATGGCCAGCAGCAAGGCCACCCCTAGGGAGAAACCCGTGAACCAATCCCCGGCAAAAAGAGCCGCCGCCGGAACCGACAGAGAAAAGCACAGCAGGCCGAGGACCCCTCCCACCTGGATTTCCTGCAGGAACACCGGCCACCGGCGACCGGGCGGAATCAAGCCAACGGCGAATCCGCGGACCAAGACCGCGGAGGTTTGCGCCCCAATCGTGCCGGCCAAGGCCAAGACCATGGGCACATAGGGCACGATTGTGCCCCATTCGCCGGTCCCCTCTACTTCTTGAGGTGCGAAGTAATCCATCACCCGGGACATGAGGATGCCGGCGGCCACGGTCACCGCCAGCATGGGAGCCCGGTGTAAGACTCGTTGCAGTAAGGGTTCGTTGGCCGCGGACGGCATGCCGGCGCCGGCCAACAACATGGCGTCTTCGGTGCCCTCTTCCTCCAAGACTTCAAGGGCATCGTCGGCGGTGACGATTCCGACCACAATCCCTCGGGGGTCAACCACCGGAATCGACGACAGGTTGTAGTGGAGGATCTTATGGGCGACGTTTTCTTGATCCTCCTCCACCCGCGCCTGAATCACGTCCGGGTTCATCACTTCCCGGACCGGGTCGTGAATGCTGGCTTCGAGCATTTCCCGAGAGGAAAGCACGCCGGCCAAATATCCTTCGTCATCAACGACGTAGGCGTTATCGATGGTTTCCAAATCCTCGGTGCGCTTCAAGCGCTTCAATACGTCGCCGACCTTTTCTTCCTCCCGGGCGGTGATGAATTCGGTCGTCATCATGCCGCCGGCGGAATCTCCCGGATAAACCCCCAAATGGCGCAGATCTCGGGCATCCTCAGGCTCCAATTGCTGCAGGATTTCCTGGGTCTCCGCTTTGGTCATGAAGCCGAGGATGTCGGTCGCGTCGTCGGCCGGCAATTCCGCGAACAAGCGCCCAAGGCGTTGCGGATCCATGCCCTCCACCAACTTGTCGGCCAAGGCCGGCTCAGCCTCAGACAAGACGTCGGCAGCCAGAGCCAAGGACAGGGAAGTAAATAAGGTGCGGGCTTCTTCCTGATCGAAATCCAGCCACAGGACGTCCGCGATGTCCGCCGGATGCATGCCCTCGTCCGGCAGGAAGGGGGTTCCTTCCGGCTGGGCGAGATGGGTCCTGCAAGCTTCCAGGACTCGGTGGCGTCGTTCGCGGCGGCGCATGGATGGGATCGGGGGGACTCGGAGGTTGGTGGTTTTCCTGGAATCCTACGAGCCCGAGGGAATCTGCTCCATCATGCAAGCCTATAATTCGTAACTAGAAACCGGTCATAAGCGACCGTGCCGATTCAAAGCGGCATCCATGTCCCAAGCTCGAAACGCCCTGGAAGGTCTGCTGGACCTTTGCGACCAAATTCGAGGCCTCCAGGCATCCGCCTCCGAGGCTGGGGCTCAAGATTTGGACCGCCGCCGGCAAAGGGCCCAAGATGCGGTGGCCAAGCTCCGCAATCACGTGTTCGGCCATTTGCCGAAGCTGAACCAAGATTCTCGGGCTTCCCATCTGGGCGATTTGGAGTTGCTGACTTTGGCGATGTTGTTTCACCATCGCCTGTCCAACGGTCTTAAGCCTTTGTTGGGTCAAGAGCTGGTCGGCTTACTGCACCTCGCCGGTTTCAACCGCAGCGATGCCATGGCCGCCTTGGATCGCCACGGGGAATTCCGGCAAGCTCCTTGGCTCCGGGCGCAAACTCCGGATCCGACCGCCTTCGACCCCTTGGAATGGGAGTTTTCCCTAACCCCGGCGGCGATGACTTTGTTTTGGCCCGGAGAAGGTCCGGCGGAAAGTTCCCAAGAGCAGGAAGTCCGGACTTATCGCCACGAAGAAGATTACTTCTGGGACTTGTTTCGTTGGCGCCGTCTTTGTCAATTGCGAAGCGAAGCTCTGTTCGAAGACGACACCCAAGATCGTCGGGCGGAAAAGCCGCCGGTTCGGGCCGCCCGCCACCGCGCCCGAGACGCTTGGTTGGGAATCCGCGCCCGATTGGCCGCCACCCGCGGTGGCGCCGAATTTTGTCTGGAAAGGTTTCGCCTCGATCAGCGTTTAAACCAACACGAGTGGTTGGTAGTGCTGCATCTCTTGTTCGAAGACTACTTCCGCGGCATGCCGTTTGCGGATTACCACGAGTGTCTGCATTTGATCTGCGACGCCCGCATCGACGTATTCCGCCAACGCCGCCTGCTGGATCGAAACGGTCGCCTGATCCGTAGCGGTTTAGTGCTGTCCGAAAACAGCTTTCGGGAAACGGCGCAACCTACCGACGTGCAGCTTTACCTGGCCGATTGGGCTTCGAAATCTTTGGTTGCCGGCCTGAATCATCTTCCCCGCCTGGATTCCAGGGATTTGGATCCCTTTACCTCCGACTCGCCTTAAACCGACGTTGCCAATACCCATCCATGGAGCGCCACGAACTCATTTACGACTGGGAACATCGAGGCCCGCACCAATTGCCGACTCCGCCGGCTCCGGTGCAGCTCGACGATGAAACTCTGCGCGACGGTTTGCAGTGCCCGTCGGTACAAGAACCGAGTCTGGATCAAAAGATCCGTCTGGTCCACCTTATGGACGACTTGGGCATCGACACCGCCGACATCGGACTTCCCGGCGCCGGCACCAATGCTCGCGAGCACATTCGGATTTTGGCGGAAGAAATGAGACCGCTGAACATCACTCCGAACGTCGCTTGCCGCACCCTGGTCAGTGACATTGAACCGGTGGTGGAAATGGTGCAACAAACCGGGGCTCCGATCGAAGTTTGCGCCTTTATCGGCTCCAGTCCGATTCGGATGTACGCGGAAGATTGGGACATGAAGCGGATGACCCAAAACGTCCGCGACTCGGTCGGCTTCGCCAAAAAACACGATCTGCCGTTGATGTTCGTGACTGAGGATACGGTGCGAACGCCGCCGGAAATTTTGGCCACCTTGTGCGGCGTGGCCATCGACGAAGGCGCCAATCGGATTTGCATGTGCGACACCGTCGGCGCTGCCACTCCGGCCGGAACCCGCAACTTGGTGGAATGGATGCGCTCCTTTATTGAGTTCAAGGGCGTCCACGTCGGCCTGGATTGGCACGGCCACCGGGATCGCGGATTGGGGTTGATCAATACCCTGGCCGCCATCAGCTCCGGTGCCAGTCGAGCCCACGGCTGCGCCCTGGGAATCGGGGAGCGCGCCGGCAACACCGAAATGGATTTGTTGCTGGTGAACTTGAAGTTGGCAGGTTGGATCGACCGCGACTTGAAGAAACTCGGCGAATACATGCGCTTGGCGGCAGAAGCCGTGGACCGGCCGATGCGCCATGAGTACCCCGTATTCGGAGAAGACGCCTTTGAAACCGCGACCGGAGTTCACGCCGCCGCCGTGGTCAAGGCTTTCCGCAAGGGTGACCATTGGTTGGCCAACCGGGTTTACAGCGGCGTTCCGGCCGACGAATTCGGCTTGGAACAAAAGATTTCCGTCGGTCCGATGAGCGGCAAATCCAACGTGGTTTACTTCCTCGAAAGACGCGGCATCGAAGCCACCGACACCCGAGTGGCCGCAGTGCTGGACTTCGCCAAAAACAGTGACCGCATTCTTTCGGATGCTGAAGTCCTGGAAGCGGCGTTGCACACTTAAGCCAAGCGTCGGGCTGCCATGGCTGGCGCAATGCGGCCATGGCCTCGTCGGATTTGTCTTCCTCTTCGCTTGGGCTTGCCAGCCGAATGCTCAAGACCATGGAACCGGAGAGCAAAAAAAACTAGCTTCGAATCCAGCCGCGGCTTCCGGGGAAAAACCCCCACACGTAGTGGTCGTGGTCGCCGACGACCTAGGGTGGGCCGACGTCGGCTATCACAACGACGAAATTCAAACTCCGCAAATCGATCGCCTGGCGGAAGAAGGCTTGATCTTGGAGCGGATGTACGCCCAACCGATATGCAGTCCGAGTCGCGCCGCCTTCATGACCGGACGTTCCCCCATGCGCATGGGGTTGATTTACACCCCGATCAAGCCCTGGCAAAAGGCGGGCTTGCCGGCAGAAGAAGTCACTTTAGCGGAAGTATTCCAACAAGCCGGTTATCAAACCGCATGCATTGGCAAGTGGCACCTTGGACACGCGTCGAAACGGCAATGGCCGACCGCCCGCGGTTTTGATTTCTTCTACGGCTGCTTGACCGGGGCGGTGGATTATCAAAGCCATGAACGAAACGGAGGCTTGGATTGGCAGCGAAATGGTGAATCGGTCCGTGAAAACGGTTATGCAACTCATTTGCTGGCCCGGGAAGCGGTTCGCCTGCTTGAAAACCATCAAGGGGACCGCCCGCTTTTTCTTTATCTACCCTTTACCGCCCCTCACTCTCCTTTGCAGGCTCCAGCCAAAGCGGTCGAGGCCTACCCGGAATTAACCGGACGGCGGAAAACCTATGCCGCAATGGTCAGTGAATTGGATCGGGCGGTAGGCGAAATCCGCACCGCTTTAGAAAGAAAGAACATGATGCAGAGCACTTGCATCCTTTTCTTGTCGGACAACGGGGCTTCGCGCCAATTCGGTGGCCGCAATCGACCTCTTCGAGGAGCAAAATCGACGCCATGGGAAGGGGGAATCCGGGTTCCGGCCGTATTGCACTGGCCGGCGAAATTGAAAGCCGGTCAACGGACCCAACAAATCCTGAGCTTGGAAGATTGGCTTCCAACCCTGGCCGCCATGGCCGGCGCGTCCACCGCTGAATGCTTGGAGTTGGACGGCGAAAATCTTTGGCCGGCTTTGCAAGGCAATCGCATTCAAAAGCGGAAGCCCATTTTCTTCGCCGGTGAAGAAAGCAAACATCGGCGGCAAGCCGTCATTCACGAGCCCTGGAAGTTCGTCCGGGAAATCGTCAAGGAAAGTGGCGAAGTTCGCCGCCACTTGTTCGATTTGAAACAAGACCCCTCGGAGCGAAAGAATTTGTTCCAAGACTTTCCCGCCGAAGCGAAGCGACTGGAAGAATTACTGGACACCTGGGCGGCTTTGCACCCGGAAGACGGGGCGGATTATCAGCCGGATATGCCCCAAGGTTGGCGTCCCCCAAAAGATTGGGCTAAAGCCGCCAGCGAATAGTACGGCAAAGCTCCGATTTTCGTGGCATGCTTTTAGGGATGGTAGTCGCCGTCTTCCTACTCGCCCTTTGCCAAACGCCTCCGCCGCAACCGGCTTCCGGCCCGGGCGGTTCTCAGTATGCTCACGCAAGCGTGTCGGAATCGGTGCACCGGGGCGGGGATCAGCGCTATTGGATTTTCGAACCGGCGCAACCAACTCCGCCGTCAGCACCGGTCGTGCTTTATTTGCACGGCTATGGATCCTCGAATCCCGATCCCTATCGGCCGTTGCTGGAGCATCTGGCCCGCAAAGGTTTCGCCGTGGTCTATCCCCGTTATGGTTCGTTGTGGAACCCATGGGTCTATGAAGACACCGCCTTGGATTCTTGGCAGGACGCCATTTCGGTTCTTCAAGGTGCCGGCCACGTAACTCCGCAATTAGACAAACTGGCCGTGGCCGGCCACAGCCTCGGAGGCATTTTGAGTTTGCGTCTAGCCCATCGCTTGGGGCCGGGCTCTACTCCATTTCAATCCATCGTGATTCACGATGGAGCCGGCTTTCAAACTCCGGCGTATCCATTCATGCCCCTGGACGACCTTTCTGGAATTCCGGCCCAAACCGGATTGGTTTTGGTGGTGGCCGACACTTCCAAACAGGACGCCAACGCCACCGAGATCGTTCGATTGGCTTGGACTCGGACCCCGCAAATTCCTCGGGTACAGAAAAACGGAATCTTGCTACGTTCGGACTTCTATGGACAACCCGATTTGATTTCCGATCATCTCGGAGTCCAAACTTGGCCGACGGATGCCATTGATTTCCTTGGATATTGGAAATTTACTGAGGCCGCCTTGAACCACGCATTTTGGAATCAGGATGGCAGTTTCGTGTTCGGCGACGGCTCGGATCTGCGCTATATGGGCCTTTGGAGCGATGGTCAGCCTGTTCAAGAAGCAGTGCCTGCCTCGGACTTCGGTTTTTGATTCTCTAAGAACGCGGCTCAATGCTACGAAGTTGCATTTAAAGAAACGCTCTTGTTTTCATGATCCTCTTAGTCAAGCTTGACACTCTTAATTATTCCATCCATATTGGGATCACTTCCAATGAACTCGTATCACGAGTTTTCACCCAACCCACCCCCGTAAATTCAGAAAGCCATTCTTTCTCGAGTCATGCAATCGACCCACCGGCTTCACTTTCTCTCCGTCATTCTTTTCTTCTTTCTTCTAAGCCAAAGCTCCCCAGCTCAGGTTATGGAAGATCAACTGTTCGGAGATTCAACCAACTTCCCCGGCGGGAAGTTCGGCTCCTCAGTGGATATTGTGGGAGAATGGGCCTTAATTGGAGCACCTTTAGAAAACTCCAGCGAAGGCGCCGCTTATCTTTTCCGCCGAAATCCCGACTCCACCTGGAGCCTTTTTCGAAAAATCACTCCCAACGGAGGCATAGCCAATGATCAATTCGGCCATGCCGTGAAACTGGCCGGCAATTACGCCATGATCGGTGCTCCATATGACGACACCACCGCACCCAACGCTGGAGCAGTCTATTTCGTCGATTTGCTGAACAATACTCAATCGAAACTCGCCTCGCCCGGTAATACGGGCGATCTATTCGGTTTCTCGGTCGACCTCTTGTTGGGTGAGAGCAATACCCTGGCATTGGCCATGATCGGTGCTCCAAATCACGATTACTTCGACCTCGGATCGGGGACGACCACAACCGATTCCGGCGCCGTCTACTTTTTTACCTTTTCTCCCTCCCCGCCCACCTGGAACTTGGAGCTTCTTCTATCTCCCGACAACCGAACCATGAATGCTTGGGCGGGATATGATGTAGCCCTTGCACCAAATGGACAAGAAATCCTGGCCTTGATCGGAGCCCCGTTCGATACCAGCGCAGGCTCCGGCAAAGGGGCTGCATATCTTTTTGGCAGAACGGCTGCGGGCTCCACCGGCATCTGGACCCAAAAAAGATTTTGGAATGCATCCGATGGAAACAGTGCCGAGCTAGGAAAATCCGTGGCTCTCAACAGCAATTACGCTCTCATTGGGGCGGGCCAGGCAGATATTCAAAGCAACAATGATGGTGCTGCCTATCTCTATGAAAAAGATCAACAAACCGGTGTCTGGCCGAGTTCGTCCAACGCGACTCTCCAAGGGAATGGGGATCTAGGGGATCAATATGGAATTTCCGTAGATGTTTTGGACACCGGCGGAGGAACCGCCATGGCAGTCGTCGGAGCTCATTATGCTGATTCTAGAGACACGTCCTCCGGTGAAGCCTTCTTGCACATAAGAGATGCTTCCGGGACCTGGACCAAACAGCAAGCCACGGCGGTGAGCACCGAATTGTTTCCGATCTACGGCACCCGTAGCCAGCAATTCGGCAGTGCCATCGCTTTAGACGAAACTGGAAGCCGTCTGATCGTCGGTATGCCCGCCGATAATTCCGATAACGGCCAAGCTCAAATATTCGACCTGACCCGGACCTGCTCGGGATTTCTCGGAAGAGTCACAGTGGAGCCGGCCGTGGCCGGAGTGCAAAACACGGTCAAAACCTACTGCGTCGATCCCGGACAGGTGGTGGACTTTCTCTGGAGCTTGCAACCTGGAAACGGAATGTACAACGGTTGTCTAACCGGCTTGAACATCCCCGCCCCGATCGTGACCGGAATTGCCGACAATGGTTTTCAAGAAGCCCTAAGCCAAGCGTCGGCTCCGGCAACCATTTCCGGCCTGACCATTTGGGTGCAAGCCGTCGACGTCGCCACTTGCGTGGTCAGCGACCCAGTTTCGGTGACCTTCCAATAAGGCCATTCAATAACGGATTGGCGGGATTTAACCGCGGATCGCCGCCCACACCAAGCCCGGGAGTTTGGCCAGCGAGGGTTCCGCCTCCATCCGAATCATCTTGCGTCCGACTTGGTCCAAAGTACGGTGATTGGCAAACCAAACCGGTTTCGGGAAAATTTTGAACGGTGCCTTGAGCACCGACTTTTCCGGATCGTCGAACAGCAGGGTGTTGTGGACCACGCCGGTTCCCGACTGGATGTCGTCGGCGGTGTGTCCCGGAAACGCACCCCAAGTCGTGCAGCCGAGAGCGTAGATCACTCCAGGCCAGACGTTGACGCCGATGCCGCCGTAGCGGAGATTGGCGACGGCTTGAGAGAAAGCGGCTTTGTTTGCCTTCTCCACCGCCGGCGGGATCAACAAACAACAGGACAGGGTTCCCCAAATCGATTCGTTGGCGAAGGCAACCGCCTTGTTCAAAAAATCGCCCGGTTCGGAAGCATCCACGGCGATCTCAGCCAAGACGCCGCAAAACGCCTCATTGGTCAAGGCATATTCGCCGTGCTTGGCCGGTACGTCTTCAATCAAAGTCCAGGGAACTACTTTTTCGCCTGATTGGCCCACGGCTTGGGCTTGGGGGTACTGGTCCAAAAATCCCTGATAGCGCTGCTCCGCCCCAGGGTAATAAGCCATGCGGCTTCCGGCGTCAGCCAGAGCCTTTCGCACCTTGTCCATAAATTCCCGGCGCTGCGGCCAGCCTTTGGCGGTCACCAAAACCTTGGCGGCGTTGCAATTGAAACTGGCGTTATGGGCCACCATGGAAGCGACGTGCTGGGCTTGAAAAGCCAACTCCGAAGGCCTCCATTGTCCCGGAGTAATCAAAACCGGAGTTACGCAACCCAACTCGGCGGAAATCTCCTTGTTCAAACGGCGATCTCCGGAGCGCCGCCTCGCTTCACCTTCCTCCCCCACGCCCCAAACGATGGCATCGTGAGTTTTATCGGAACCGGTCAAGTGAATGGCTTCCACCTTTTCGTGATCGGTCAAAAACTGTCCGACTTCGGCGCCGCCATAGGCAAAACGCAAAAAGCCATCTTTCACCAGGGGCGCGAAGGCTTTTTCGATAAAGGGACCCAAGTACTGGTTCACCGGATTCATCTTCAGGATCACCACTTGATCCTCGACGAACAATTTGTAGAGAACGTCCAGGGGTCCGATGGAGGCGACGTTGCCCGCTCCCAGAACTAATGCAATTTTTCCGGGCGGCAAATGAGCCGGATCTTTTCGCCGGTAGATCACGCCTTGCTTGGCTTCCTTCTCCGGTTGCAACCAAACATCGGCAGTGAAACCTTGAAATAACAAGCGATCCAGTACGGTTTGCGGAAACACCCGGGCCACCCATTGGCCGTCAGGCCTCTGCTTCAACCGACTCGGTTTCGGTTGCGCTCCCTGCTGCAAGGACTCCATCAGCAAGCGGATGTTGCGCACGGTGGCCATCGGCCCGCTCAGCCATTCTTCGCCCGCCAGCGGAGATCCAAAGTCAATGCCTTTGGCTTGGCAAGCCGCTCGCACCCAATCGGCGGCTACTTGTTCCGTGCCTTCCAAACACTGGCGCAAATACAGGATGCGCTGGGGGATCTCCACCGCAACCCAGGCGTCCTTGCGGGCGTGGAGTTCTTGCAGAGTGGCGTCCAGTTCCTGAAGTGAGCTGGTCACAGGCTCGGCAGAATCGACTTTGGCGGCAGAGGGAGTGAGCGTCGGGGAAAGGCTGGGGTTCATCCAGAAGCAAGATCGGACTTGGCATGGTCCTGGGCGGGAGATCCACCTTAACAGCCAGGCTTGTGGAATCGAAACTGCGGAAGGGGCTTCCGGTATAAGGAAGTCATCATGAGTGCAAAAACAGAGCGCCTGAGTCGACTGTTTCGAGCCATGTCGGGGCCGCCGAAGGGTTATCGCAAAGCCCCCGGGCCTACCGGAAGTTTCATTGGCGGGGTGATGGAAGACATTTACCGGGACCCCCTAAGCTCCCTGCGCCGGTGGCACGAGGAATTCGGCGACCTGATCCGGCTTCGCTTCGGGCCGCTTATCTCCCATCTTCTGCTCCATCCGCGGGAGATCGCCCGGGTGCTGCAGGAGGAGCATCGCGCCTTCGACAAGAACACGCGCGGCTTCGACAAACTTAAACCGATCCTGGGCAATGGCTTGCTGACCAGCGACGGGGACTTGTGGTTGCGCCAGCGGCGCTTGATCCAACCCTTGTTCGACCGCCGGGGCTTAAGCCAATACGGCCCGGCCATGGTTCGCCAGAGCCTCCGCACCCGCAAGCGGTGGAGGGAGCTGCAAGGAGAGCCAACCGTGGACGTCGCCCGAGAAATGATGGAGCTGGCGCTTCGCATCGTCGGCGACACCTTGCTGGCCACCGACGTCACCGAGGAGGCTGGCGACGTCGGCCGCGCCATCAGCTATCTGCAAGAGGAAATCAACGAGCGCATGTTCCATTTTCTGGATCTGGGCGAGAAACTGCCCACTCCTCGTAACCGAAGATTTCAAAAGGAGTTATCGCTTCTCAATCGATCCGTTTCGGGAATGATTCAGCAACGCCGTCAGACCCCGGGCGAACAACAGGATTTGGTCAGCCGGCTGATTCAAGCTCGGGATCCGGATACCGGAGCGAGCATGGACGACGCCCAGCTTCGGGACGAGATCATGACCATCTTCCTGGCCGGTCACGAAACCACCGCCAATGCTTTGTCCTGGACTTGGATGTTGTTGGCCCAGCATCCACAGGTGCGACAAAAGGTGGAAGAAGAGGTGGATCGGGTTTGTGGCGGCCGGCCACCGCAGGTCGAGGATCTGCCCGAACTCACCTATTTGCACCAGGTCGTGAAGGAGTCCCTGCGCCTCTATCCGCCGGCGTGGCTATTGGAGCGCTCCGCCCTTCAAGCCATGGAGGTAGGGGACATCTTCATCCCGGCGGGGAGCGTCATCATCCTGTGCCCCTATTTGACCCACCGCCATCCGGACCTCTGGCCCGAGCCGGATCAATTCCGCCCGGAACGTTTCGCTCCGGAAAAGCCGGTGGATCGCTGGGCTTGGTTCCCCTTTGGCGGCGGTCCCCGGAGCTGCATCGGCAACCATTTCGCCATGATGGAAATTCCTCTGGTGCTCGCCACCCTGATGGGAGAGTTTCAATTGGACTTAGAGGGCGGGCAGGAAATCGAGTTGGAACCCTTGGTCACCCTCCGTCCCAAGGGCGGCTTGCCGATGAAAGTTCGATTACGTCAGAAAAGCGAAGCCGGAGTTTGAACGGCCCGCTATGTTTTGACCTCTTTACTTTCATTCCGCTCAACCCCTCCGGACATCGGAGCCCCCCATGAACATCGCCACTCTCCTGCTGAACCAAGGCCGCGGCAGCGGTGAAGTCGCACGCCAGCAAAGCCGGCACCTGGTGGCTCAAGGTCATCGAGTTTTCTTCATGCACCCGCACATGGGAGAAGGCGTGGCGGGAGCGGAGAACTTGGACGTGCCGCTGCACAACGCCACCATGCCGGTTCACGAATATTTGCCGGCCAAGGCGGCGAATCAAAGAGCAGTGAATCAAATGTCTCCAGAGGAGGCATTTTCATACCTTGCCGACTACGAAAAAGCCCTGGAGGCCGTGGCGTCGGAATGTGACATCTTCTACGGCCACCACGCCAACCTCACCGCCATTGCCACTCATGAAGTCGCCCGGCGGCACGGCAAGCCTTTCGTCCTTTTCCTTCACGGAACCGGGATCGAGCCTCGCCACCACGGGCAATTCCACGATGAGGTTTGGGAGCGAATTGAACTCGCCATCCGCGAAGCGGACGGCATCTTGGTAACCACTGAATACGTCCGGGACTTTTTAATTCGAAACCTGATCGATCTGCCGAAAGATCGCTTTATCGTTCTGCCGTGCGGGGTGGATTTGAGCGAGTTTCATCCTGACCGAACCCATGGATTGGATGAATTTAATCTTTCTGATCCCTTCGTACTTTGCCCAGGCGCCTTAACCGCCGCCAAAGGCCCGCAAAACGTCGTGGCCGCTTCCAAGTTTTACGCCGATTTGGCTCCGACCCTTTTTATCGGGGACGGCGAGTTGCGGGGCGAACTAGAAACCGAGTTGGGCGATCGCGGCCGATTCCTCGGATTCGTTTCCGCCGATCACAAAGCCCGACTGATCAATCGCGCCGCCGTGCTGACTGCGGCTCCGGAGAAAAAAGAGCACTTCGGCATCATCTACGCCGAAGCTCTTGCTGGTGGAACTCCTGTCGCCGCCTACGGTGGAGGTGGAGTGGATTCCATTGTCAGCCATGAAGTCGGCGTCCTGACGGAAAGGAATCCGGAAAGTCTCGGCCGAGCTATCCGGTCGTTATTGGAAAGCCCGGAACAGCGGCGAGCCATGGGTGCGGCCGGTCGCCTGCGGGCAGAAGCGGAATACGCCGACCACAAGTTAGGCGCCCGGCTGGAAGCTTGGCTGGATGGTTTCGTCCAGAAGGCTGGTTGTTAAAGATTCGTTAGCCCTCCTGAGGGAGAGATCCAACTACCGACTACGGCAGCGCCGAGGGAGGGAAGGAACAGAGTGACAAGAAAACCCTCAGAGCTCCCTGCGTTTTCGAACAGCAAGGAATAACCTGCGCCGGCCAGGCTGACCAAGAAGAAAAACCAGCTAAATACAGCAAGCCCTATTTTACCGCCTGCCGTTTCGCACTGATGCGCTCGTGAGATCGGAATGATTAAAAGCATCATGCACCCTGCGAAAGCGCCAGCAAAAAAGGATCCTTGAATCACCGCAGTTATCCCTAATGCAGCGGACAGGAGGATCAAAGCAAAGACTAGATAAGCAATTTTTACTCTAGCGGAAGATAGGAAACGGCGCCCTTCAGCAGTAAAAGCCATGCAGAGTTCCGAAAGAGGGTCAGCCATCCAAGTTGAAAAGGCAAAGGCTACGTATACTCCCAGTGCCCCATAAAAATAAGGCAGAATCGGCTCGTATGTCTTAGATATAGTCCGGAAGACCCGGAAGACAAAAATGGGGCCCAAGATGAGGGCAATCCTAGCTCCACTTGAAAGATTTCCGACCCAGCCAATGTAACGAAAAATGCCGGAGAAGACTGGATTTTTTCTCTTTATGGACTCTATCACCATTTGGCGGGCATATTCCGATTCCGGGTCCAATCGGAGAGATTCCTCAAAATCTTCTTTGGCTTGATCCAAATTCCGTTGGTTGAGATTTTGTAACCCGCGAGCAATAAAGGCCCCGGCATGCTCTGGATCTTGCCTCAGCGCTTGGGCAACATGAATCTCCGCCTCATCGAACTTTTGTAGCTTCGTTTTCACGACGGACAAAAGACTTAGTACATCCTCGTCTTCCGGGTATATCGACTGTGCTAAGCCCAAATATTCCTCTGCCTCAGCCCAATTTTCTTGATCGATTGCAATGGTGGCCATCAGATAATACGAATAATAATTTTCCGGATCCAGTCGAATGGCCTCGTCCATCGCCTCTTTAGCCCCGTCAGGGTCTCCCATAGCCGAATCAAGTTTTGCCTTGGCCCAAAAAGAAATGGGTTGATCAGGGCTCAAGCGTATCGAGGAGACAACAGCCTCCCGTATTTCTTCAATCGAACCGGAATTCTCCAACAAACAAAGCGCCAACATAGCGTAGGCTAACCCGGATTCTGCGTTTTCCTCCAGCTCCCTCCGAAGAGGTTCAATTGCTAAATCCGATCGACCGGATTGAAAGTAAAAATCCGCAATCGCAAGGTGGTTTTCCATTTCACTAAATGCCTGGCATGAGTCGCCGATTAATTACGAGAGGCCTAAAAATTGAAGGATGTCATCATACTGCCCTCCTTCGTTGGAGTATAAGGCGTAATTCTTCGCTGAAGCAAACCACTCTCCAGTCGTGGGCCTTACTGCGGCCAAGGCTTTTAACAAATCCCGCGTTACCAAAGGCTGTGGTGCGCCGGACTCAAGGGCTTGCTCCAATTTGAGATCCACGGCTTGGTCGACAACGGCCATTAGATCAGCCCCTGAATATTCTTTGGATCTCTTCGCAAGTTTAGCGAAATCCAACTTATCCTGAGGCTTTCCCTGACATTGGATTCTCAAAATGGCTTCTCGGGCTTCGAGGTCGGGAGGCGGCACGAAAATCATGCGGTCAAAGCGCCCCGGCCTCCGAAAAGCTGGATCCAAATGCCAAGGGGAATTCGTGGCCGCTAGAATTAACAAACCGTCGTTGTTGTCATCCAAGCCGTCCAATTCGGCCAAGAACTGATTAATCAGGGATCGTCCCGCCGCCCCCTGCATGTCACTCCTCCGGGCTCCCAAGGCGTCAACTTCGTCAAAAAACAGCACCGCGGGAGTTAACCTGCGAGCTTGTTCAAAAAATTGATTCAATCGTTCCTCGCTCTCGCCATGCCACTTGGAAAGGATTTGATGAATGGCTACGGAGAAAAACTTCGCGTTGACTTCGCCGGCCACGGCTCTGGCCATATAAGTTTTGCCACAACCAGGAGGTCCATAAAGCAACAATCCTCCGCCAACCCGCTTGCCATAGGCTTTAAACAACTCTGGCTTTTCTAGAGGCAAAAGCACTTTCATCCGGATTTGTTTTTTCACCGCCCCCATGCCGCCTACCTGTTGAAAGCTAATTTTTGGCCTCTCCCGATGGCTGCCCTCCCAACCACCGGTCTCTTCTTTCGACTGGTCGATTGGATCTTCATGGGACACTTCATTTTGCGGAAAGAGTTGGCGTGCTGTGGTGTTCCGGCCTTCATCCAGTAACAACTGAGCCATCAAATTTTGGGCCTCTGGCGAAGCTTTCCCCGCCCCTTCCAGGCTTTCCAACAAAGCCAATGCTTGGCTTTTCTTGCCCTGAAGGTGAAAACAGCGGGCCAAACCAAGAGAAAGGGCCGGGTCTCCCGGTAAAAGGCGAAGGGCGGCGCGGAATTGTCGCTCTCCTTCGATGCCGTTTCCATGGGAAAGAAAAACTTCCGCCAATCGCCGCCGCAAGGGCAGGTTATCTGGAGAGGCGGAAATTGCCTCTTGAAGAAAGGCTATGAGCTCGGAGTCGGAATTCATGATGGAGAAACCATTTGGTTCACGGGTTACCTTGTTTGAGAGAGAGAAGATTAAAGACAGATATCAATCAATGAACCCCCATGCCACGAAGCCATCAGAATACAAATCTAAACGCCGATCAGCAGATAAATGGAAGAAGGGGAGGATCCGATTCTTGGACCACCTGCCTACAACCGAGCGCTGCTCCCTCCACATTGAAATGAGAGCTTGGCGATCTAATTCTTGTTGAAAGACGTTCTCCATCGGAAGAAAGAGATTGAAAGGGAAGGCTTCCCGGGGACAAAAAACGGCACCGAGGACGTAGTTCACATTCTGCCATCCCGGGCTTGAACTCACCAGCCCGAGACACGAAGAATCGGGGTCCCTAGAATCTCTGCACTTGCCCGCTGCCTCCAGCCCTTCGTCCCAATCCGGTTCCCTTCGGGAGTTGGGCTTGCTGCTGCCCATTGTTCGTAGATACCGCTGGACTTATCTCGCCGGCGCCGCTTGTGTTGTCCTGAGCATCCTATTCAAAGTCTTTATTCCCAGGTTTTTAGGAAAGGCGATGGACCGCCTGCAAGAAGGCGAAACCCAGGAACTGATTCAGTCCGGTGAGCTCGCCGGCTTGATTTGGAAGAGCGCCTTGGGAATCGTGGCTCTGGCCGCAGGAGTGGCCGTCGTTCGCACCTGCAGCCGCATCCTGATTCTGGGGAACAGCCGCCGGGCAGTCCACGATCTTCGCGAGCTCCTTTTCGACAAACTGCTGAAGCTGGCTCCGAGCTTTTATCAGCGCCATCAAACCGGCCATTTAATGTCTCGGGCGGTGAACGACGTGCAAAACGTTCAGGGTTTGATGGGGCCTGTTTTTATGTACCTCAGCGAAACCGCCGCTTTGTATGCCATTTGCCTGACATCCATGTTGACTTTGAGCCCAAAACTCACGGCGATCAGTCTGTTGCCCTTTCCTCTTTTCCTGGTGGCGGCACGGAGCTTAGCGGGTCGAATTCATCAAAGCTCCAGGGAAGCTCAGGAGCGATTGGGGCAACTAAGCGCCAAAGTGGACGAAAGCTTGAGCGGTCAACTGATCATCAAAAGCTTGACCCTCGAATCCTTTGATCGGGACCTCTTCATCGCTCATGCCACCGAACTCAAGGACACCCACCTCAAGCTCACCTGGTTGCGAGCGACCTTGATGCCCTTGATGGTGGTCTTGGTTTCTTTCAGTACTTTTTTAACCTTGATCTTCGGTGGCCCGATGGTCAGCGGCGGCGCCCTGAGTTTGGGAGACTTCGTCGCCCTGGTGCTTTATTTGCAAATGGTGGCCGGCCCCACTGCGGCTTTGGGTTTCGTCCTCAGCTCCTTGCAGAGGGGCGCCGCGGCCTTGGCCCGCATTCGAGAAATCCTGGAAACTGAAGTCACGCTGCAAGATTCCAGCTCCAGCCCGGAGCGCCCGGTCCATAGCGGAGCTTTGGAAGTTCGTGAGTTGACGGTGAGTTACCCCTCCAGCTCGCCGACCCACGGAGATCCGTCACCGGCGGAAAAGCGAAAAAGAACGGTATTGGACCGAATCAGCTTCAAGGCACCGGCCGGTTCTTTTATTGGAGTCGTAGGCCCAATCGGTTCGGGAAAAACCACCCTGATTCGGGCCCTGGCCCGGCAACTGGAAATCGGAACCGGTCAAGTTTTTCTAGACAACGAAGACTTGACTCAACTACCGATTCGAGAAGTTCGCAAAGCCGTTGGGCTCGTGCCGCAAGACAACTTTCTATTCAGCCGCAGTTTGGCGGAAAATGTCGCCTTGGGTAAACCTGAGGCTTCTCGCGAAGCCGTGGTTCAAGCAGTAGAAGCCTCGCAACTAGCTCAAGATCTGCCGCAGCTCCCCAAGGGCCTCGATACCTTGCTCGGGGAGCGAGGAGTCAATCTCAGCGGCGGCCAGCGGCAACGTACCGCCTTGGCTCGAGTCATGTTGTTGCGACCGAAACTGCTGCTTTTGGACGACACCCTATCCGCGGTGGACACCCAAACCGCGGAGAAAATCCTGACCGCACTGGAACCTCTCATGGCCGGACGGACCACGGTCATGGTTGCCCACCGACTCCGTCATCTGCAGCGGGCGGATCTCATCTTGGTTTTGGAAAACGGGCGCTTGGTCGAAACCGGAAAGCATGAGCAATTGCTGGCATCGGGAGGTTTATACGCCGCTCTTTATGCACAACAGGAACAGCGGGCTGCCCTGAAAGAAGATTTGCAACGGGAGGACCAGCCATGAACCTGCCGGCATCTTCTTCCGGAACCGAACCGGAGACCAAACTGGTCGACCGCCGTCTGGCCAAACGATTTTGGATTTTCATCCGCCCCCATCAGCGCTTGGTCTGGGCTGGCTTGGGCTTGCTTCTCAGCGCCTCTCTCCTAAGTCTGGCGAAACCATTTCTGGTCATGAGAGCGATCGACCAGCACATGGTGCCTGGAAGGATGGAGGGCTTCTATCCCCTGGCCGGGATATTTTTGGCCGTCGCCGTGCTGGAATTCTTTTTGCGTCGCCGGCAGATGTACACGGTAGATCTCGCAGGACAAAAAGCCTTGCTGGATCTTCGAGTCCAACTCTTCCGCCACCTGCAACGCCTTTCGTCTTCATTTTACGATCGAACTCCGATTGGGCGGCTGGTCGGCCGAGTCACCACCGATGTACAAGCATTACAGGAATTATTTTCTTCCGGGGTCGTCACCATTCTCGGAGATTTGTTTTTCCTGACCGCCACATTCGGAATCTTGCTGTATTTGAATTGGCAGCTCACCTTGGTCTGTATGGTCATGGCTCCCTTTTTCCTGTTCACCAGCATTTGGATTCGAAATCGAGTGCGCGGAGCATATTCGCGGATGCGAGAGCGAATCTCTCAACTGAACACCTTCCTGCACGAACAGATCTCCGGCATGCCGTTGATTCAGATGTTCCTTCAGGAAGAGGCGACCGAGAAGTCCTTCCGCACCATCAACGACGACGTCCGTGACAGCCAACTGCAAACAGTTTGGTGGGAATCGACTCTTTCCGCAGCGATGGAAATGCTCGGTTCCTTCACCCTGGCCTTGATTCTTTGGTACGGCGGCTCGCGGATTACCGGAACGGATCTCAGCGGTGAGGGAGCCAGCTTAACTTTGGGTTCTCTATTCGCATTTATCAATTACATGCAAAAGTTTTTCCAGCCGCTAAACGACTTGAGCATGAAATACACCGTCATGCAGAACGCCACGATTGCCGGGCGGCGCATCTTCGATTTACTCGACCAAGAAGACTGGATCGACCAAAGACAAGCAACCGACACGCTGCCGGAAGCACGCGGCGAAATCCGGTTTGAAAACGTTCATTTCTCTTATCAGCACGGAGATCCTGTGCTCCAAGGCGTTTCCTTTCACGTTCGCCCGGGGGAAAAAGTCGCCGTGGTCGGCGCCACCGGAGCAGGCAAAACCACTTTATTAAAGTTGTTGACCCGCCTGTACGACGTCAACCAGGGTCGCATTGTTCTGGACGGCCAAGATGTCCGGCATTACCCCTTGGAAAATCTGCGCAAACGCGTGGGAGTGGTTCCGCAAGAGGTTTTCCTGTTTGAAGGCGACATCTTGTCCAACATTCGCCTGGGCAAGCCCGAAATCTCTGAAGAAGCCGCCCTCCAAGCTGCTTCGCAAATGGGTTTGGATTCCTTTGTCCAGCGATTCCCACACGGTTATCGGGAGCCGGTTCAAGAACGTGGCAAGAACCTCTCTTCGGGGGAACGCCAATTACTGGCCTTCGCTCGGGTGATGGCCCTGGCACCTCAAGTGTTGGTCCTGGACGAAGCAACCGCCAACGTCGATACCCAAACCGAAGACCTGATTCAATCAGCCCTCCAAGCTCTTTGGCACGGCCGGACCGCCTTGATCATCGCTCATCGTCTCAGCACGATTCAAGACGCCGACCGAATTTTGGTGCTGCATCAGGGCAAGTTGGTGGAGGAGGGAAACCACCGCCAACTCATGGCCCGGCGAGGCACCTATTGGCGCTTGCACCAACTTCAATTCGAGGGAAGTTTGTAGCCCCCTACTGAATCACTTTGCAGAGCCCCTGGTGCTCCTGGGCCAATTGTTGCAGAAACTGGCCGGCGTCTCCGGGAGCCGCCATGGAGACGGTATTGAAGCGGATGTTGCGCCAGCGATTCCAGTGACGGACAAAGGCCAGCAAGCGGGCCGGTTCCTGGATCAGGCCGGAAGAGGGCACCCCATCGGTAAGCAACAAGACTTCTTCCACGCCCGGTTTGTGGAAAACCTGTTGAAGAATGTGGAAAAGGTCCGTTCCCCCCTGGAAATTCCGTTGCCGAATCCAGCCCATGACTTCCTGAATGTTAGCTTCATTGCAGGGGCGAAGCTTCTTACCGGCGAAGGACGCCGCTTGCTGGTTGAAGGCCACTACGTCAAAACTGGCTCCTTTCGGCAAGTTGCGCAAAACCCACTCAAGCTCTTTCAAAGCGGCCTCGCCCCGCAGGCGCTGGGATGAGGCCAGGGCTCCGGTCATGGAACCGGAAAGATCCAAGAGAAACACCAAATGGTCCCCGTAAATCGGAACTCCCATATAGCTCAAGGTGACCTGCTCCGGATCTTGTGCGGCGGTTTCCTTCTGGGTGAACTCTTCGCCTCGCGCTTGATGACGCCGCCATTGCTGCTTCCATAGCATCGGGTCAAGCCCCATGCGCCATCCGGTAATGCTTTGAAGCAAAGCATGGGCTTCTTTTCCGGCTCGACCCGAGCTTCGTTCCATTAAGCCGATGAGATGCAGGATGTGTTCCTGCCCGGCGGATTCCGCCACCAGACTCAAGGCCTCGAACAAGGGCGCTTTGTCCCCCACTTGAAGCTGGCGAAGGGCTTCCGCTTTGGCCAGGAGCGAGCCTCGGTCACTGAGAGCCCGAAGAGCGGCAGCATGGCAACTCGGCGGCAACTTGGGATTTCGAAGGACTTCCCGAGCGAATTTTTCGCCACCCTTTTGGTCCAAAGTCACCAGGCCATACACCGCTTCCGCTTTGACCAAGGGATGACTGCGACGAAACTGCAATTGCAAATCATCCAAGGCCTCGGGGCCGCACAAGGTCAAGCAGCGGGTGTAATCCACCAAGTCTTGTTGCCGCAAAACATCTCGGACCTTACGTAATTGAGCCAAGCTCAATGATTCGCCAAGGGCGGCCATTTGTGCCAGAGCCCGTCGCCGGCTTTCGGCTTGTTCACCATAGTCGCTCAGGCTGGCTATTACCTCCGGTTGCGGAGGGCTGGGAGGAGGCAAGGGTCCGGTGGCCGCAATGCCTCCGCTAGCCGGGGGAACCGGTTCCCCGGGCCCGGTATAGGCTCCGCCGTGAGCGGCGAGGCCGGAACTCAAAGCAAGCCAGAAACTGAACAGAACAGGGAAGTTTCGCACGAGGATCACCAACTTTTTTTCGGCTAGCGCCAGCAAGGAAGGTTGTAACCCGAAAGCCATGAACTCGTCTGTTTATGGTGGGACTGGGTCGAAAGCCCCAAGACCCAATGGATTCATGCTTGCTTCCCTTCTTCTGTCCTCCGTGGCCGTCCTGGAAACCCTTTCCATGGCCGGCATCCGACATGTTTCGCCTTTTCAACCGAATCCGCCCCCTCAGGAGCCGCCGAACATCGTGTTGATCATGACCGACGACCAGGGTTATGGCGATTTCGGCTTCCACGAAAACCCGGTTTTGCGCACGCCTCATTTGGATGCCCTGGCTGCCGCCAGCGCACGCATGAGCCAGTTCTACGTGCACCCGGTATGTACCCCCACCCGAGCCGCTCTGATGACCGGCCGTTATCCGCAACGAACGCGCGCTTATGACACTTACGTCGGCCGGGCGATGATGGAGCCGGAGGAAGTCACCCTGGCCGAAGTCTTGCAAGATGCCGGTTGGGCCACCGGAATCTTCGGAAAATGGCACCTCGGTGATGCTTATCCCATGCGGCCCCAGGACCAAGGTTTTGACGAAGCTCTGGTTCATCGTGGAGGGGGCATTGGCCAGCCGTCCGATCCAGAGGGCGGAGAGGGACGCTACACCGATCCGGTCTTGTTTCACAACGGCGAAGAGATCCAAACTCATGGCTATTGCACCGAGGTGTACGTCACCGGGGCAATTCAATGGATCCGCCAATGCAAGGAGCAAGGCCGGCCGTTTTTTGCTTATTTGGCCACCAACGCCCCCCACGGCCCCTTTCAGGACGTGCCGGAAAAGGATTACGAAGGCTACCGGCAACGCGATTTAAGCGGAGCCTTCCAAGCGCCCGAAATCGGGCATGCGTTGCCGGCCTCTTTCGATGCAGATCGCCACGCTCGCATATTCGCCATGATTACCGACTTGGATCGCCAAGTCGGTCGGCTAATCCACGAATTGAAAACCCAGGATCTCCTGCACAACACCCTGATTCTGTTTTTGGTGGACAACGGCCCGAACAGCCGGCGCCACGTGAACGGAATGCGGGGCATGAAAGGGCAAGTCTATGAAGGAGGCGTCCGGTCTCCTTTATGGGCACATTGGCCGGCTCGTTTGATTCCGGGCTCGGCTCGCGATGAGGTCGTGGCCAACATCGATTTAATGCCGACTATTTTGGAAGCCTGTGGATTGATGCCTCCGCCGGGATTGCATTTGGACGGGCGAAGTTTCCTTCCGCTGCTGGAAAACCGGCGAATTCGGTGGCCGGATCGAGCTCTGGTAATGCAAGCCCATCGAGGAGATCGGCAACTTCCCTTTCATCACTTCTTGCTTCGCACCCGCCAATGGAAACTGCTTCGACCCAGCGGATTTCATCGGGAATACCCTTCAGGTCAGCAGCCCGCCCCTTTTGAGTTGTACGACATGACCGCCGACCCGTTGGAGTTGAACAATCTGGCGGAATCTCATCCCGAGGTAGTGGCTGATTTGGCAAAACAATATTTGAGCTGGTTCGCCGACGTATCCCGAACCCGCTCCGATAACTGGGCCCCACCCCGAATCGTGGTCGGAGCAGATGCAGCGCCGGAGGTCGTCCTCACTCGCCAGGATTGGCGGCGACTCAGCCTCGACGGTGGCTGGGGCCCACACTCCCAAGGACAGTGGCACTTGGACTTCCGAAAGACTGGCCCGTATCGAATGCGAGTTCGCTTCCTCCCGGGATCCAAGCCGATCGACATAGAAATCCGTTGCGGCCCTATGCAGGAACAACTTCAATGCGCACCCGGATCGACGGAAATCAATTTGCCCTTCGCAAAATTCCCCCTTGGAGAGCACGAGCTCATCATCACCCTGCATGAGGAATCCGGTAAACTGGTTGGACCCTATCAAGTTGTCTTGGAAATTTGACCTTTCGACCTCAAAGCTTGACTCGCTGGCCTTCTCGCAATTGGTGAATGGGGTAATACGTACCCCGCCACTGAATGCCCTGATGCCGGTGGACGTGGATGGCGGAACGCAGAAAAATCCAAGCAAGCAACAGCAATCCCAAAGGATGCAATAGGCATGGAAGCCACTGCAGCCTTCCGATTCGCCATCCCAACCACAAACCGGCGAAACTGTTCCCTCCGTAAACCAGGGCTCCTAATGGCCACCAGGTCGGGTGAAAACATAAAAGAACTGGGGTCAAGGCCGACGCCAACAGCAAAATTATGAGAATGACCAGTCGTGAATACTGCAAGCGAGCGCCGACTGGGAACATGTTCTTTTCCAGTCCGGCGACTAATGATGGGAAACTGGAATACCAGTCCAGGTGCAAATCGCCGCCGGACAAAGCGAAACCTCCCCGAAAACCGTGGCGCTGCAACAGCAATCCCAACCCCACGTCTTCGGCGATTTCCATTCGCAACCACGGCCAGCCCTCAGTCTGCTCCAAGGCCGAGCGCCGAACCAGATTGAAAGCCCCGACTCCTGCATAACTCTTGGGGTGGAGAAGGCCGCTGCCGACAAAACGCAACCGGATCAGATAGCTGGCCCCAAAACCTCCAAAGGCGATGGCTTGGGGCCAAGTAGAGGCTCGAATCCAAGGGCCGACCGCCAGATGATCCACACGGTTAGCCAAACACCAGGCCACCGCTCTCTGCAAAGTCCCGGGCTCAAAGCGAACGTCGGCGTCGGTAAATAGAAGCCACTCCCCCTTCGACTCCTTCACACCACAATGCATGGCGTGGGGTTTTCCCAACCAGGCCTCGGGCAAGTGATCGACCCGAAAATAGCGAAAACGACCGTCCTTCGTCGCCCAAGATTGCCCTAGCTTCGAGGTCCCATCGATGGATCGGTCGTCGACCAGGACCACCTCAAGGTCCGGATACGGTTGCTGGGCCAAAGATTCAAAGGTAGAAGGAAGATCCGCCTCCTCGTCCCGCGCCGGAACGACGACGCTTAAGCTTGGCCAAACCTCAGGCTCCGGCGGTTTCCATTGTTCCAACACTCCACACAGAGCTACGTTGCGCAAAGAACGCAACAAGCCCAAGGCAAGGAGAGTAGTAAAAAGAATCGGAACGCCGGGCCAAAGCCATGCCATGCAAGCATTATGGACCTGCGACAAGGGCCAGGTGGTCTTCGAATTTAGCGACCACCATGAGGCCCTTTCCCGACTTGCAAGACAATTCAAAAATGCCTCGTGCATCGGTCCGAACCGCTCCCAAAATTCCACCGGCGCCACCGACTTGGACCAAAGCTCGGGGAACAGGTTTTCCCGTACGTGCGTGCAGCACTTGGCCTCGGTAGGCGCGGCCTTTGGAAGTCGTGTGGATAACCAGATCGGAAACCAATATCAAAGTGCTGCGATGAAGCTCCTCACCACCGAAGATGGCCAAATAGGCTCCAGGCGCCAAGGAAGAGAACTCGGTTTTCCCATGCCCCATGGTTCGAGAGTCAGGAGGGCTCGCCGGCACAGCCACCGTTTTCAAAGGGTGAAGGCCATGAAGCCGGAGGTCGGCCAGGGATTGGGGATTCCGCCCCAATGCTAAGTAGTTCAGGAGATCGATTCGGTATAACTCGCAAGTCATCGGCCCGGTACGCAATCGCTTCCAGGGAATTTCCACCGTCTCTCCTGCCTGGACCTGAATTCTTTCCGGAAGGTCGAAACTAACTTGAGTCAATTCTTTCAGGCTCCGGTCCGCTTCTGGAATGAAGTCCCGAACTTGGCGATAAGAACGGATTGCCTGGTCCCAATCTCCTCGGGCATGAGCGATCTGCGCCTGAAGGTGCAAAAGGTCTCGATGAAATGGACTCCTCCCTGGATTCCCCGAGGCATCCTTGTAGCTTTGCTCAAGAGATTTCCGAACTGCGGCTTCCGCTTCAACCATTCGGCCCAATCCGAACAGGGCAACCGCTCCATCGTAATCCGCATCGGCCAGCCACGGACTGGTCGGATAAAGTCTTCGGTGGTTTTGGGATTCAAGCCACATGGACTCAAAGTCCTGAAAGCGGCGGAACAAGGTCGCCAGTTTTCTGGAAATCTTCGGCGCCTGAGCCGACTCAGGGTATTCGAAGAAGAACTGAAAGACCTTTTGCAACCTCTGCAAGGCTTCCTGCCGCCGCCGGAAAGAACCGTCTAATTGCAAATCCGTCAGTCGGGCTTTGCAAATGGCTGCGGCATCGGCCTCCACTTGACCTCGGGCTGCAAAAGCATGGCCGAGCACGTAAAGGCGTCGGAAGTGATCCTCTCGATCCAAGAAAGATTCCTGCTGGACAAGCTGCCGCGCTCGAGAGTAATGGAGTTCCAAAACCGTATGCAAGGTCTTCCAGGCTTCCGGCCATTGTCGCAGCGCCATTTGAGCTTGAACCCGCTTGTTCAAATCCGGCATTTCCAAAACCCCAAGCGGGTCCAATTCCTCAGCCCGGCGAAAATGGTGCTCCGCTTCCCCTGCCAGATTGGGCCATGCGTTTCGAGCCAAGATGAGATGACATTCCCGGGCCACCGGCTCCAGCACCGGGAATTCCAGCAACGCTCGAGCATAAGTTCGGGCATCTTCTACCTCTTCATTACGGTCGGCTTCCTGAGCCAATTTCAACAAGGTCTCTGGAGACAAACCCTCGGTGGGAGATCGCCGCAAGGCGCCGTCGGCGACGACTTCGATTCGATTTCCAAAGCCTTCGCCCCAAAGCTCTGGCCGGTACATGGCGTGAGCTCGCGGTCCAGGAGTTCGATAATTTCCTTGCCATACGGCACGCATTCGATAGTGAATGTCCGATTCTCCGGCGGGCAACTGTTCGTAAAAGAAAAGAAGCCGGTCGTTTTGTTGTTGCCAATGATCGAAATTCCCTTCCGGAAGCCCAACGAGTTCAAAACCTGCCGGCAACGGTTCCTCTACTAGGACGTAAGACCAGGTTCGTTGAAGCTGCAACCTCAATCGAATAGAGAGAAGCTCTCCTTGCTGAAGCCGAAGTTCCTTTCCTGGCCCGTCTGAAGTGGTTGGGATTCGATCGTGCAACAATCTTCCCGTTCCTACTTCCCCTTCCAACAGGAAGCGACCTTTCCGGGAAAGATGCAGCTCCGGGTGACTGGACGGTGCCGACTCCACCTTCCGCCGATATTGGACTTCCAAGGTCCAGGGCGGATTTTGAGTTCCCTCGTGACGCAGCTTCAATGAATCGCGAGTGCCCGGAGGCCAATGTTTCGAATCCAAAACCAGCCGCAAGCCCCCTTCCTGCCGACCGGTCAATGCTCTTTCCGCTCCTTGGCCTCGGGTCCAAAAGACTCGGCCGATGCCCACCGTCCCGCTTTGACTTTGCAACAGCTTGGCCAAACCGATCAAACCCGGGGCCAGTGCTTTGGTGGCCAGCAAGGATCCCGGCTTCTGGAAGGCAAGAAAGCGACCGAGCCAGCTTGCATCGATGGCTTCACCCGGAATTACGTCGGCAAAAGCCCAGAGCAACCAACCCAAAGTTTCCTGGTCCAACCCGACCGGATTTCCTTTCTCTTGGTGCAGCCGAAATTCGAGGAAGCGACGAACCGCAGCATTTTCCGCCGAGGAACCTCGATATCGGAAGGCTAATTTGAGCTTGGCCAGATCGGCGATCTCCATTTGATCGCGCAACCGAAACGCCACCGCCGCCTCTTCCCCGGTGGAGGCTGAAATCAGAGAACGAGCCAGGAACAACGACGCCCTTTGGGACGGAGAGATACCTTCGTCCAGTAGTTTGGCCGAAGCTTGCTGGCCTTTTTCCAGGGCTTCTGCAGAAACGCGGAATCCAGCCCGGCGAGCCAACCCCAAAGCGGACAAAGCCAAGGAAGTCATTTCCTCGTTGGTTGGCCGATTCGGCCACCAGCCCCAGCCGCCGGCATCGTTCTGGGCATAGGCCAAGGTTTGCAAGCCTTGCTTCAGGCCGGCCATTACCTGCTCCCGATGGCCCAAAGGCCAAAGCTCGGCTTGATCCAGCCAGATCGTGGCGGCGGCGGCCGGACCGACGCGATGAGCACTTTGTTCCACGCATTCGAGCGAGTAACGGCTCAGGCCGGACAAGTAGGAAAGCAAGGTCGTTTCCAGCCCGCTTTCAATCTTCAATTCCAAACGCACGCTGTCCGGTTCGGCATCCTCGGGAATTTCGATTGGGATTTGAACGTTGGTCCCGAGCAATCCGGAAAAGACCGCACGCTGGGGATGAGTCGCCGGCAACACCGGGATTTCCGCGGCAAAACCATCTCCCCAATCCTGATCCCCGGTTTGAAACTGAAATTTCAAACGACCAGGATTTTGAGCGAACAAGTCCCATTGCAGGAATTGATTTTCGCCCTGAGCCAAATTCCATCGTTCTCCCGGGGCGGCCACCCGGCCAATCCCAGCGCCACCGATATCGGCGACAACGGCTCCTTGTAAAGGTTGGGATCCTGCATTCCTAAGCCAAACCGGCAGACGGCATTGGTCTCCCGAACGCAGAAACCCCGGCTGAGCCACGGTCAAATGAAACGGCCGGCTAGTTTGAACCCAAGTTTGACTTTCGGCAGCAGCTAATTTCTTGTCCACACCTTGAACCGCGATGCGCCAACGAGTCAACTCCTCAGGTAGGGTGAATCGCACTTGAATCCGCCCTCGATCATCGGTTCGCAAGTGAGGATGAAAATAGGCCGTGCCTGCCGATTCCCGGCGAATGGAAACTCCTCGACGAAATACCCGAGACTCTCCGGCGCCGCCTCCCATGCCTCGAGCTTTCCTCGCTCCCCCTCCCCTGGCTCCCATAGATCCTCCGGCTCCACCGCCCACGCCATAAGCACTGTTCCAAGCATCGGAATCAAAGGCATCATTCGATTCAAATTCAGGGTCGGAAGCTTCCGCAACCAACAAGCTCAACGGAGCTCCCTCGCCTTTCTCGCGCCGGTGGCGTTCGGCCAAAAGTTCAGCGGGAATTCGGCTCTGAACAACCGGAGCCCGCCAGTCCACAGAAGAGTGGGTTTGCACCAAGTCCTTTCGAGTTCGGGCTCGCAAGAAATCCGGCAGGAAGGCACTGGGGTCGTCGTGCAATTGGAAGATTCGTTGATCCACGACCGCCAGGGATAATTCAGCGCTTGCCGGCCGCCCGAGGAGATCTTTGGCCCAGATCTCCACTTCCACTTCCGCTCCCGGAACCCAAGGGCCGGGTTGGGGCCTGATTTCCAAACTCAAACCATCGTTTACTTGAAAGGCAGCCTCTCCTTGAACTAATTGCCAATCGCCGAGCTGATCTTGGATTCCGGCCGCCCGCAGCCAGGCATTGGGATAAACCTCCGCCGGCAATGACCAGCTCAATTGGGCTCGCCCTTGCTGGTCCAACCGAATCATGCGATGGTCCAAAATATCCTCAGCCTCCAAAGTAAGAAGCAAGGGAGCGCCGGGAGTGCCATTTTCGATTTCCGCGACTAGATCCCCTTCAAGATTCACGGTTTCTTGCTGCAATCGAATGGGCAAAGCCGGAGGTTTCCGGCGAACCCGGACTTCGAAGGAAAGGGCGGCTTCCACTCGGTTATCCAAAGAATCCAGACCGGACCAAACCAGGCGATAATTCCCGACCGGCAAAGGTTCCGGCCAGCGGATAAATCCCTGGCCGTTTCTTTCGGCAAGAAGTGGTTGCCGTCCGACTTCCCACTCTCGGCCGTTATTCATTTTTCGGCGCAAGGATAATTCTCCAACGGCCGCTCGAGGACGTCCTGCAGGATCGGAACTGTACAGCCGGATGCTGGGAGCTTCATCGTGGAAACAGGGCCCGGATGCCAAGGCCAAAGATAGAACCAAGTCCGTCGGGCTCAAGGAACTGATGATTTGTTCGCTGGCAACTTTGCCGGACCAGGCCAGAACCTTGCAATCCCATCGAAGTTCTTGCGGCTGGAAGAATGTCTCCAAGCTCTTTTGTTTCGGCAACCGGCAATGGATCTTTCCCATCTCATCGCTGGGGCCGAATTCCATCCCAACTTGGCCTCCGTCCCACACGGCATCGACTCTCACCTTCAAGCCTTTCGCCGGAGCTCCGAATGGATGGCGAAGGGTGATGACCGCTTCCGGCTGCTCCCCCGGCAGCCAATATTCCTTGCGGGGTTCCAAACTCACCAAAAGGTCCGGCTTCAGAAAGGGTCGAACTTCCAGAGCCAACCTCTCCTTCTTTCCACGAAACTCCGCTTCGATAAAAAAGGTCCGCCTCCATGGCACGTCCATCGGAAGCTGGAATTCGGCTGAGGCGGTACCGAAGGCGTTCAACCGCACCTGAAGGTCCAGGGGCCGCTGCCCAAAACCGTCATCCATCCAAAGATGAACGATGCCGCCAGCGGGGTTTTGAAGTCGGCCTTCCACAGCCTCTCGAACCACGGTGCGAAGTTGCACCACATCTCCGGGGCTGTAGAGCCTGCGATCGGTGGCCAAATGAATCCGAGTTTGAGAACCGTTGACTTTGAACCGAGTGTCCTTGGCCTCGGCTATCGCCAAGGCATCCCCCCGGAAAGCGACCACTTGAAACGGTCCTTGGTCGACAGGATGGGGAAGGATGACGGTGCCGTCCTGGCCGGTTTCGCCAAAACGAAGTTTGCCTCCACGGGCCAAGGCGACTCGCACCCCGGCCACGGGTAGCTGGTTCTGGTCGACGGCAAGAGCAAGAACTTGATGAGGCGAAGCCTTGGCAATCAGAAAGAAATCACTGCGGAGCACCGGAACCAAAGCCCTCATGGTTCCTGATTCCACCGTAAGCAGGACTGAACCCAGCTTCGAGGGTATTTCAAGTGATATCTCCCTCGACTTGATCTGAGGGGCTTCCACCGGTTTCAAGGCGACTTCTTTGAACCAGGCCGCTTCCACCAAATCCAGGTCCAGCTGCGTGAAGCCTTCCAATTTGCCGTTGCGCCGCAGATAAGTTTCCGGATCGAAAGGAAAAGCTCGGATCACAACGGATTCCAGTTGCCGGTACTCCAATTCCAAGGCAACCTCTTCTCCAACCGCAACTCGAACCGGAAGGCTTAGCCTCATCACCGGCTGCTGCATCCGCCGGAGGACTTTATTGGCTTGCCTTGCCTCCTTGCTCTTCGGATAGCGATCTAGGATTTGTTGGTATTCGAGAAATGCCTTCTCCGGCTGGATGAGGGCATGCTCCAGGGTTTGGGCCAGCAACCAATGGGCTCGAGGTGCCTCTTTCGAATAGGGATACTTCCCAACGATTTCTCCCAAACCCTTCAGTGCCAATTCGATCTCTTCGGTTTTCAGTTGAGTATTCGCAATCTTCAGAGCGATTTCAGCTCGCTTGCTGCTGGATGGATCCAATTCTAGGTAGCGATCAAAGGCAAGGGCAGCCTTGCGCCAATCTCCAATCTCCAACCAATCTTCGCCTTCCAAGAACGGCAGGGATACAAATGCCTTTTGCGCGCGAGGCCAGTTCGGATTCTCACGGTAGTTCTCTAATAAGGTTGATAGATTCTGCCGAGCCTGAGAAAACCTCCTCGCTTCGGTTTCCCTTTTGGCGAGCACTAGCAAGGCTTCCGGAGTCCGGCGGTGCTCCGGAAAAGTGGCCAAGGCATCTTGCAACCAAAGGCCTTGCTCTTCCTTGGAGGATTCCTCCAGCGCGCCGCGGAAAACCACTTCCCCCATATCCTCATAGGCGGCATACGCCCCGGCCAGCCACTGCATGGATTCGCGTTTGGAATCATAAGGTTGATCTTGAACCGAATAAGATCGGTACAAATGAACGGCCAAGTCGGCAAAGGAATCGTCGTCCTCCTCCACAGCTTCCTCCTGGATGCGCCGCAGGGCTTCTTCCAATTCTTCCATCCCAATCAGGCATTCCACCATCCGGAACTTTCGCGCATCAAAACCTATCAATTCCGGAGCCTGGAACTGCTCCCAAGCTTTTTGGTACTGCTTTCTTCCGAGATAGGCCGACGCCAGCTTCCAAAGTACTTCCGGCCTTAACCCTTCCGGCACTCCGGCTCGCAAAGCCAGCTCTAACATTTCAACCGCCCTTTTATAATCCAGGCTCAGATCTTTCTTTTGAACAGCGGCGGGCCCTGCATTCGCAGGAAATATAGCCAAGGCTCGGTCGGCCTGTTCTAAAACCGGCCCGGTCAACCACCTTTTGTGAAGGTCTCCTTCGAGCACCTTAAGTTGTTGTTGGGCGGTTGCCAGCGCCCGAGGCCATTGGCCGGTATCGCGATGAGCTTGTGCGGCAAGTAGGCGAACTCTTCCAGCACAATAGTGCCCGGAATGCTTGTTCAAGAACGCTTCGGCAAGATCAATGACTCTCTGCGGCTGCTTCGCTAGAGAAGCAACCCGAACCGCCAGAGCCTTGTCTTCCGGTTCGGTAAGTTGTTCAAGCTGCTGCAATGCCAACTCATAATTTCGATCCCTCAAGGCCTGCATCGCAGATTGGCGAAGTTCTTGCAAAGCGGGCGGTTTTTCTTGTGCGCAAAGCAAACCAGAAATACCGAGAACGAAAGCGGCAAGGAAGACTGAACGAGCAAAGACCATGTTGCGCCTCAAGAAGGATTTCATCCTTCCATAGGGCAACGAGCCGCCACTCTCGCGGTTCAGGAGAATTCGATCAAATAACCATTCGGCGACGGCGGTTTTCCACCCAAGCGATCCATCGCTCCAGCAAAGCTTCTAATTCTTCGCGGCGCAAGGGCTTGCTGATGTAATCATTCATCCCCGCCGTAAGGCACTTTTCCCGATAGCCGGTCATGGCGTGAGCCGTCATGGCGATGATCGGGAGTTTTTTCCACTCTCCACCCCAACCACGGATCTCCGCCGTGGCTTCAAAACCGTCGAGCACCGGCATCTGGATGTCCATAAAAACCAAATCGAAGGAGTGCTCGCGAACCATATCGAGGGCTACGGATCCATTTTCGGCACTCCGAACCTCATGTCCCGCCTTCTGCAAAATCCGGGTGGCGACTTTGCGGTTGATCGGATTATCCTCCACCAGCAGCAGAGAAAGTTTTCCGGCGGTCGCTTCCTGATTCGGAACGTCCAACGGTGAACTGGCGTGATGGCTGGCGCCGAGATTGCCGGCGACCTCGAGTAAAGACTTGCACAGGAGCCCGCTGCGAATCGGCTTGTTCAGCCAGCCTTGAATGTTCCATTCCGCTGGAATGGACTCTGGCAAAGTTTCGCCAACCGGCAGTAAATAGATGGCGGGAACGTGCCCCAATCCGGCACTTGTGCGGTCGTGAAAATCCAATCGCAAGTCTTCCAAATCCCGTAGCGGACGGGAAAGAAGCAAAGCTTTGCGAGCCGGCATCCAAGGCCGACTGAGCAAACCAACCTCGCGGAGGCTTGCCCCGGATTGGACCTGACAACCCCAATGCTGCAAGGAATTGCCGATGGATTCTCTGGCAGGCTCGATGGCCTCGACAATCGCCACGGGAAAACCTTGCAAGCTACTGGTGGGCAAGCGCCTTCCCGGTTGACCGGCGTCCACCAAATCAAGCTCCATTTCAATAAAGAAATTGCTACCCAGGCCGATTTCGCTTTCCACCCAAATGCGCCCACCCATGAGCTCGACGAACTGCTTGGATATGGTCAGCCCCAGCCCGGTTCCACCGAAGCGGCGGGTAGTCGAACCATCCACTTGGGTAAAGCTGTCGAAAATTGCAGCCAACCGATTTTCCGGAATGCCGACCCCAGTATCTTCAACGTTAATTTGCACCCTCACGGTGTCGTGCTGCACATCCAAAGCTCTTGCTTCCAGGAGCACGAATCCTTCTTCCGTGAACTTCAAGGCGTTACCAACAAGGTTGGTCAAAATTTGCCGGATACGCATCGGATCGCCGTATACCTTTTCCGGCAATTCCGGGTCCACCGAACAAATCAAGTCCAGGCCCTTTTCCTGAGCCACTGAAGACAGCAATTCGGCGACGTCCTCAAAGGTTTCCTGCAAATCAAGTGGAACACATTCCAATTGAATCTTGCCCGATTCGATCTTGGCCAGATCGAGGATGCCGTTAATGATGGACAAAAGCGTGTCAGCGCAATTCTTTAAGGTTTGAGTATAGCCCAGTTGTTCCTCGGTCAGCTCGGTCTCCAACAACAAACTGGTCAAGCCAATGACGCCATTCATCGGCGTCCGGATTTCATGGCTCATATTGGCCAGGAACTCGGTTTTCATTTCCGCCGCTTTCACGGCGGCGTCGCGAGCTTCCGCCAACTCCGCTTCAATTTGCTTGGCTTCCGTTCGATCAAAGAAAACCAAAACTACGCCGACGATCCGATCACCTTCCCTCAGGGAGGACGCCTTGCAACCAATAGGCAGCAACTTGCCTTCTCGAGTTTGGATCAAGGCTTCGCGAGCTTCGAAAGGCCGGCCTTCTCCAGCTTCCTTCAGCAGGATCTCCTTCAGGTCGAGGAGCTCATCGGGCTTCAAGATTTTAATTTCCAGATCCTGGAGAGAGGATGGAAGTTCGCACGGGTCCCACCCCAACAACCGTGCCCCCTCAGGATTTATGGATTGGACCTTACCCTCGAGATCCAATAAGCACAGCCCGGCCCCCAGAGCGGAGATAACGGCTGTCAGTTTATTGCGTTCAACTGAAAGCTGGTTAGCCGATACTTTCTGCAGATCCTGATAGAGCTCCTGCATCTCCCTGGAAGAAATTTCCAAGGAACGCTCGATCAAATAACGCTCTTGATCGCTGTCCTGATAAGCCCGCTGGACTCGTTCGATGAACTTCTGCCAAGTTTCTTTGTCTTTCGGAGGTTGGTCAATAGACAGACCCACCCTTTTCATCTGCCGAAGCAGGGTTCGATGCCATTCCTGGGGAGCATTCACTCTCGTAACCCTTCAGGCTCAATCTTCGCTGAGGGTTGTAAGAGTCATAGTTTGATTGTGCAAATCGCAGTGGCCTGAAGCAAAAGGAGAAATCTCCCCGTAGGAATAGAAGCCAATTTGGCTGCTTCCCGGAGGCAAGGTTTCCAGGGAAGCCTCTAGTTCCTCCTCGGCTCGCTCTCCCAGGATCAACCTCCGGCCGACGCAGCTAATGGCAATCGCCAAGACGGATTCGTGATCGGGAAAGCCCTCCCGGGTCCGGAGCCCGGCTTCCCCGGCACCATCAATCAAGCGGTCGAAATTGGCCCGCATCAATTGCACCAGAGAGTTTTCAGGAACGTCTCCGGCGAAAGTCATGGACTGTTCCTCCTCATCAATGGAAAGAACAGTTCTAACGATGCGCTTTTCTTCTTCTTCTTCGCTTCGCAAAGCCAGCGGAAACAACAATGCGCTGGCCGGTAATTCCGAAGCCTTTTCACCCAGATAACTCTTATACAACTCCAACGCCGGACGGCCGTCCAATTCGTAAAGAACATTGCCTTCCGAGCGAGTGATGCGTCTCTCGGGCCCGAAGATATCCCACCCACCTTGGCTTCCATGGCCTACGTGGATGCTGTTTCCATACAAACCGATCGCGGAGATCACTCCAGATCTGGGAATTCCTTCACTTAAAACCCATGTCCCCTTGAATCGATCTCCATCTCCAGCCAATCCACCGGTGACTACGACCTCTTGAGGAAGCACACTGTTCAAGCCTCGGACCAATTCGCTTCCATTCACGTGCAAGCCGTCCGAAAAGACCAACACCGCTTTCAGATGAGGAGCCAATAAGGACTCGGCCAGGGTCTTGCCCGCTCCGTAGGACTCCTCGAACTTGGTGGCTTTCGCCTCAGATTTCGCCAGAGCCGTTTTCTCAAACTGAATGACGGCAACGGACAAGCTCTGGTCGCGGACCGTGTCGCCGCAGATCTCACCGGAGGTGGAGCAGCCGACCAGAGTAGATTGAGGATAAGCTGCCTTCAGTTCTTCGAGCGCTTCCGGCTGATGCAAGAACTGCGCCCCTCCGAAAACCACCACCAAAGAGTTGGGACCGTCCAACTGGGGAAAGGTATCGAGGGACCAAGCATTTTCGGGGTCGAAAGTAAAGGTTTCCAGAATCATGACCTTCGCTTTGCGGGAGGGGATTTTGGGGATTGGATCTTTCACTCTCGGAAAAGAACTTCCCCCTGCTTAGCCCACCTATCGGGAATGTAATAACAAGATATTTAGGTATTTTCCCTTCATTTACGTTCGCCAACTCCGATCTAAGGAAAAACTAAGGCGATAGCCCCTGTATCCTTGCCCAGTTCATCATCGAGGGCGCCAATTCATGAAAGCGATGGCTGTCGCGGCTCAACTCCAAACAGGCCGGCAAATTTTCGGGAAGGTACTCCTGGATCGCAGCCACCAGCGGCTCCCAGTCCACCTCACCTTCGCCGGGCACCAGATGGTGGTGAACCCCGACTCGCATGTCATCCAGTTGGAGATTCAGGATGGAATCGGCAAAGCGTTCGACTCCCTGTTCCGGAGTCATTTCGCCGGTCACTAACAAATGCCCAACATCCAAGCTCAAGCCGAGGGGCCCTTGGAAGCGGCCTTGAAGTTCCTCATAGACGTCCACCGTATCGACGAAATGCCCAGGTTCCGGCTCCAAGGCCAAGGCCACTCCGTATTTCTCTGCCAGGGGTGCCAGCCATTCGAGGGCTTGCAATAGCCTGGCCCAAGCCCCGGACGGAGTCTGATTTGAGGGCAGGGCTCCCGACCAAAAAGAAAGGACACCGGCTTCCAACACGTTTCCCCAAGCCAGCATTTTCTCCAGAAAGACCAGTCGCCGTCGCCAGTCGTCACCGACCTCCAATAGATTCGGACGATGCTTTCGGCGAGGGTCCAGGCAATAGCGCGCGCCCGTCTCCAAAACCGGAGTCAAGCCCAGATGCCGGCACTGGCTCGCCACCGCCTCTACCTCGGCAGTGGTCGTAGTGGCCGGGTCCAAACAACCGACGTCAGGAGTGATGGCCACGGCCTGATAACCCAACTCCGCCAGCCAATCCAAGGCTTCCGGTAAACGATGGTGACAAAAGCCGTTTGAGTTGTAGCCGAAAAGAACCATGCGAACCTGAGGGGTCAGCCGCCTCGAGTTTCTTTCAGCACCCCATGCATCACACTCATATAACGCTCAGTCTGTTGTTGAATCGCCGCCAGCGCGGCTTCATCCCCTTGATAGGCTTCCTCCAGTCGGCGCAAAGCATCCAAGGAAGTTTCCAAACTCTTGCGGGCATCCAGCATGTCTCGCTTGTAGCGAAATGGATCCCCAGGAGAACGCTGGTGGCGGCGCCGGGCTTTGCGCACTTTCTCCAGACCTTCCTCGCCTTTTTCCACGGCCAGTTGCCAGTCTTCTTCCGCCTCCCAGGCCTGAACCGATTGATGTTCCAAGGGTTGCAAGGTCTCCGTTCCCGGCGGCGGAGCGGTGGCTCCCTGTCCGATCTCGGCTGGCCCTTCCGGCACGGTTGGAGGGGTTTGAAAAGGTCCTCCAGCCGGATTTTCTGATGCGGCCGACCCCGTCCCCCCCAAGGAAGTCAGAGCCCAAAGGGCCAAAACCAGGCCGCCAGCAGCCAAGCCGGGGACGGTGCCGGGATCTCCCGCGGGGCGGGAAGCTTTTTCAGATCGAGATCTCTTCGCCATCAACCAAGCCCAATGGGTTGGAACCCATTATGCGCCGGCTTTCCCTGACTTGGAGGGCACTAATAAGGCGGCGAAACCCCCGGCTTGCTTCGGCCCGGGTTCGAACAGCCGAGATTCGGCCACTTGCAAGCCGCCGCGGCGGGCAGCGCGCTCAGCCGCTTGTAAGTTCTCTTCCGGCTCCAAGGAACAGGTACACCAAAGGACCCTGGTTTCCGGCCCCAGGACCGCCGGCAAAGCCCAACGCGTCAAACGCTTTTGGCTTTGCACCATCTTTTTCAGACTTTCCGCACTGAAACGCCAGCGGGCTTCGGGCCTTCGCGCCAGGACTCCGGTGTTGGAACAAGGCACGTCCAGCAGGACGAGGTCCCAAGGCCGGCCGTCTTTGGCCTGCAGACTGGAGGCTTTCATGCCGGAAGCCTGGACCAGGTGGCGGATGTCGACCTCGTGGCCGAGGCGAGCGGCTTCCGGCTCCATCCGCGCCAGCCGCTTGGCATCGCGGTCACAAGCCAGCAATTCGCCTCGGCCACCCATAAGTTCCCAGGCGGCAAAGGCCTTGCCTCCTGGAGCGGCGCACAAGTCCAGGACCCGCTCGCCCGCCTTGGGAGAAGCCAATTGCACCGTGGCCAAGGAGGTCGGATCCTGAATCGAAAACCAGCCCTGGGCGAAACCGGGGAGGTCTCCCACCGCCCCGGAGCCCGGCGCCAAACACAAACTTCCCGGCACCGGCCCCGGCTCCACCTGGATTTGGTGGCTATTTAAGAGCTGCTCCAGCTCCTGGCCCCGGGTCCGAAGAACATTGGGCCTTAAACCGATTCCCGGAGGACGATTTCCAGCTTGCAGCCGAGCTCGGCAGCCTGTCTCTCCCAATGGTTCCAACCAGCGAGCGACCAAGAAGTCCGGATAGGAAAAGACGGTTCCCAGGTAGGCCGCCAGGTCCTGATTTCGGGACGGCAAGATGGGCCGATCAAACTCCCAGACCCCGGCGCCTCTCGGCAGCCGATGCTGATCCTCTTCGCTGGCTTCTTCTCCGGGGAGCCATTTCCCCCCTCGCTCCACCGCCCGCAAAACTGCGTTGACGAACGGCAGGGCCTTGCCCAATTGGGGCCGGGCGGCTTCCAAAGTTTCGTGAAAGGCGGCATAGGTGGGCACCTGATCCAAAAACAGGTGCTGATAAAGAGCCACCCGAAGAGTCCAAAGGACCGCCGGCTCCACCGTGCGGCGCTTGCTGTAAGGGCGAAACACCGCATCCAAGGTTCGCCTGCGCCGCAAAACCCCGCTTAGAACCTCGGTGGCCAGGGCCCGATCGCGCCCGGAGAACTCGGATTTGGCCAAACTGGCGGCCAGGCGGCGGCTGGGAAAGTCCCCGGAACGCAGAACCGTTTCCAGGACCAGGCGGCGGCAGGCTATGCCTTCCATATCTTTTTATTGGAAGGACTTAGAAAGGTGATTTGGGCCTCGCCTGGCGATTGAAGACGGCTTCCGGGCGGCAGGGAATGCCCGCGCAAGAAGGCCTCGGCGTCCATGGGCGCCTTGCCGGCCCGTTGCAGTCGGAAGACTTGATAGCTGCCTCCCCCACAGGCGATCTCCAGGCCAGCTTGAGTGGAAAGCACCTCTCCCGGGGCGGCAGCATGCTCGCCGAAGCAGGGCTTCCCTTCCAGGATTTTCAACGCCGTCCCATCGGGCAGGGCGGTTTGTGCATCCGGCCAACCCAGCAAAGCCCGCACTTGGCGATCCACTTCCTCCGAGCTTCGCCCCCAATGCAACCAGCCATCTTCCTTGCGCAAACGCCGGCAAAGAGTCACTTGCTCAGGATCCTGTTCCTGGCCGGCGGGCAGGGGACCGTCCTGGGTTTTCTCCAGGAAATCGACCAGCAAAGACGCCCCCATTTCCGCCAAAGCGCTAGCTAATCGCGGACTGGTCCAAGCTTGCTCCGGGGAATCGGCCGGACCTTGAGCCAAAGACAAGGAGGCTGAAGCCAGCACTGCCCCGGCATCCAAAGCCGGAACCACCTTTTGCAAACAAACCCCAGTTTGGGAATCCCCAGAAATCAAAGCCGCCTGGATGGGACTGGCTCCCCGCCATCGAGGCAACAGGGAGGCATGCAAATTGATGCAACCCCAAGTGGGAACCGCCAGAAACTGGGGGCTTAGGATTTGCCCATAAGCCACCACAACTCCTAAATCCGGCTCCAGGTCGCGCCAAGCTTGAAGAAACGCCTCGTCCTTGGCTGAAACGGGTTGCAAGATGGGCAAGCCATGGGCTTCCGCCAACTTCACCAAAGGGTTTTGCGCTGTTTTGCGGCCCCTTCCCGATCGTCTTGGTGGGGCCGTGATCAATGCGGCGGGAGGATGCCCGCTTTGCAATAAAGCCCGAAAGGGTTCCAGGGCAAAGGGTGGCGAACCCAAGAAAACCGTTTTCATGGTAAACAACGGGGCCGCGGCTTTTCAGGGCCGCGGCCGGAGTGGCTGGATGAGATCATCCTCAAAGGTGAGGCTGAACCAAGGCTTTCAGTTGGTCCATGTTCATGGCACCGGTGTGTCGGGCAACTTCTTTGCCACCCTTGAACACGATAAAGGTTGGAATGGCCATGACCCCAAGTTGGGACGGTACGGCGGGGCTGTCCTCGGTATTGTGTTTCACCACTTTGAGTTGGTCCCCAAGTTCTTCGCTCAGTTTATCCACGAAGGGGGACATGGCCCGGCAAGGGCCGCACCAAGGTGCCCAGAAATCCACCAGGACAGGGGTGGCGGATTCGAGAACCTCGCTTTGGAAAGTGGCGTCTTGGACTTCTACGGCGTTCGACATTGGACTGAACCGGCTGCGGGTGCCGGGATTCTAACGGCCCAGCATGAGCCTTGCACGAGCAGTTCTTAAGCTCGAAACCGACTTCGTGGAAGGGCGCCCTTTTGTGACACCGCAACCGATCTTCAACAACCTCTCCAACTCTGTTCTTGGCCACGGTTTGCTTCGCTACTTAGCATGGGGCGGTGAAGCCGGAAACGCCTTCTCCATCCGTCCGAAAGCTTTTGTCCCCACGTAGACAAGGGTTAGGGCTTTTCTCCTCCCTCTTGATCTTGCTGGTTTTGGGATGCTTGGCCTGCCAAAGTCCTCGCCAGTGGGTCGAGCCCGAAGCCCGCTTGTTTCTGGATCCTCCGGAGGAACTACCGCTTCAAGGGGAGACTCCGATTTCTTTTTTACTCGGGTGGAGTCGAGATCTGGCCCCGCCGCTGCCGCTTCAAGCGCCGGATTCCGAAGCGACTTCCTGGTCCTGGCATAGTCCCGAGCCCCAGGCCTTGCGCTTGCAAGTAATCGCCGGCCCGGCAGCCCGACCGGTTCAGCCTGAGGAACGCCAGCCCATGCGAGGAGGCTTGGCCCTCCGCGCTGTGGAGCCGAGTCAAAGCCCCGGCGATCAGCACCTGGAAATTCGGTTTTACTCTCAAGACGGTGGTCCGATGCAAGTCTTTAAGTTGCACGGCACCGTCCTTGGAGTGGATGCCCGTCTATATGCCGCGCAAGGCGGCGGCTCTCCGCTGGTCCACCACAACAAGCTTCTGATTCTGGGCCAGGCAACGCTGCAAGCGCAGTTGACCCCAGAGGGACCTTGGTCAGGACGTTGGCTCTTCGACGGGGACGGCCGGTTCCTGCCGAAGGCTGAAGCAGCGGAAAGTTTTCAAGCCGGCGTTTCCGCCACACCGAGCTCCGAACTTGGCCTGCACCGCATTCACTTTCTGGTGGAAGGCAAGGGTCACCACTTGAAAGCCAGTCGGCCGCTTAGCCTCACCGCCCCGCGACGGGTCGAGTTGGCCGGCGAACCCTTGGTGATTTCCTCCAGCGGTTGGTTCAACCAGGAGTCGAAGTACTTCGATCTGATCCGGCACGTTTTTCATTACCGGATTCTGGACCAAAGCGGCCAGAGTCTGCGCCAAAGCGCTTATGGCGGCGCCGTCCCTCAAGCCCGAGAAAACATTGCCGAAGTTTTAGGAAGCCCGCTGCAACGAATGTTGGAATTCTTGCAACTGAATCTCCGACACAATCCGGATTGGATCGACGTATCTTCCGGGAACCTCTACGATCGGATCCAAGGCAGCCGCCTTTCGATGAAGTGGCTTCTCACCGAAGACGGCGATTGGCATCCTTCTCTTTTCCAACCCAAAGCGACCGTACTGGAAGTGGTGGAACCCGCCTTCCACATTTGGGAGCTCTCGGTAAACGGCCGGCAGATTGTGCCGGTAACGCAAAACAAATTTCGCTGCCAAGTTTGGCAAGTTCGGGAAAAAGATCAGCAAACTGAAATAAAAGTTCGTTCCCTTTACGAAGTGCACCTGCCATGACCCCGCCATTCCCCAAATTGAACCCCCGCACTCTTGGCCTGGCTTCCGCTGCCGGTGGATTGCTTTTCTTGTTCGGTCAATTTGGTGCCTTGAAAGATGCGGCCCAGCGAACCTCCGGCGGCATGCTGTTCTTGTTGACCTTTTCCGGCGCCCTCTTTCTGCTGCTTTTCGCCCGGCGAGGAATCCGTGGGATTCTTTCACAACCCTTGGTCTTGGTTCCCTTCGGGTTGGCCCTTGGTTTCTTGCAGTTGTTTCAATGGACCCTGGCTCACTCCCCTTTCCCTTGGTTGACCGAACCTTGGGGACGCCCGAACCTTGGAATTCTCAGCCTCGAAATCAGCGCCCAGTTGGTGGTGGGCATCCTTGTACTTACCCTGCAGGCGGCCTGGACTTGGGCCATGGTTGTTTCCATTGCACAAGGCCGATTGGATTGCCTGCAAAGAAGTTGGCAACAGGCCTTGCAGAATTTTTGGCGGGTGTTCGGAGCTTTGTTTCTCGGGCACGCAGTGGTCATGCTCGGCTTCAGCCTGTTGTTTCCCATACTGGGCAGCATGATGGCCGGCTTCGTCCCGGTTGGCTTGGCCCTTAGCTTTCTTTGGAATCTAAGTTCTTTCTTCCTTGTAGCCTTCGCTTTGGAACCCGGCCCTTGGTGGCCGCAAATGAAGCGGGCTTTGGCTTTTGGATGGCGAAATAAATTTCACCATGGGCTTCCCATCTTGGCATACATGGCAGTCTTGGGAAGTTTCACTCGACTCTCCATCAGAAGTACGTTTCGATATCACTCCAGCACTGAAGTTCATTTGGATTGGATTGGAGGTTTTCCAACCGACAGCCATTGGTGGGAAGATTTAGCAGACCTTGAGAAAGCTTCCCCTTCACCCGTGGCTACTTTATTCCTGAGCTTTCTCTGGTGGGTTTGCGCCGTGGCTATCAAAATCCAACTCTGTCCCGACATCTTGAGCAAACCTCGCCCATCGCCTCCGCCGATTTCCAAAGATGCCTGGCAAGAATCAGCGCCTTCGCAGGACCGGCATGAATGACTCTTCCGTTCGGAAACGGGAGCGAAAGCTGGCTTGGTTGGCCTTCGGCGGTTTGCTCGCTCTACACCTTGATTTTTGGCGGCCCAACCGGGAAGTTTTTGAATTTTGGATTCCCGGGTTGCCGCAAGATTTCGCCTATCGATTGCTTTGGATTCTCCTGGCGTGGTTGTGGCTGCTCTGGTTTTGCTTACGCCTTTGGCCGATCGAGGACTAATGGAACCTGTCTTTATCCTTTCGCTCGCTCTTTACGCCGTCACGGTAGCCACCCTGGGATGGTTGGCGCGCCGTAAAGCCGCTCGTTCTCCCGAAGAATATTTCTTGGCCGGACGAGCGCTGGGGCCCCTGGTCTTATTCATGGCGTTATTTGGAACCAACGTCACTTCCTTTGTCTTGGTTGGCGTCCCGGCGAAAGCTTTTATGGACGGCCTCGGCACGTTCAGCTTGAACGTGCCCATTGTGGCTTTGGGCTTGCCTTTGAGTTTTTGGGCGATTGGCGTCCCGGCCCGAAAAGCGGCCATCAAGTGGAACGCCTTGACTCCTTCCGAGTTGTACAGCAAACAACTCGGATCTCCCGCTGCTGGAAAATGGTTGTTCCTTTTCTTTTCGATTTACACCCTGCCCTACATGGTGCAGGCCGTCAAAGGAGCCGCAGTCACTTTGGAATCGGTTAGCGACGGCGCCGTTTCCCAAACCATGGGTGCCGGCATGGTGGTGGCCCTGGCTTTAAGTTACACATGGCTCGGCGGCATGCGCGCAACGGCCTGGACCAACGTGCTGCAAGGAAGTTTATTTCTGGCGTTTATGATTGCGGTGCTGTTTTTGATTCCCCAGGAGTTCGGAGGTTGGGTTTCCGCTTTCGATCAAATTGCCGAGCGGCGCCCGGATCTTCTGACTCTTCCGCAAGACGGATTGTTTTCCAAAGCCGCCTGGACCTCTTGGAGTTTGGTCATCGCCATCACGGTGGTTTGCTTTCCCCACATACTCGCTCGCCTGATGGCGGCGAAAAGCGAGCGGGCCTTGAGAGCCGCTTGTCTTCTTTATCCGCCTGCCACGGTTTTGGTTTGGCTGCCGGCCGTCCTTCTCGGAGTGTTTGCCGCGGTTTTTCTGCCTGAGGCTCCGAGCCCGGATCAGGTTTTCGCAGCCACAACTTCGGCCTGGTTGCCGTCCTGGTTGGCCTCCCTTGGTTTCCTTGCCGTTTTGGCTGCGGTGATGTCGACCCTGGATGCGCAAGTGTTGGTCTTGAGCAGCATGTTGACTCGGGACGTCTCCGGCAAAAGCCAAGCCGGCAAGGAGGTGCAACAAGGTCGAATCTTCGCTCTCCTCACTGCCGCCCTGGTTTGGTTCCTTGCCGTACAGTGGGGCTCTTCGGTGTTTGACATTGCCGCCTTGGCCTTTTCCGGCTACACGGTTTTGGCTCCAACCCTGTTTTTCGGTTTGCGCTGGAACCGCTTCGGTGGTCGCTCGGCGATCGCCTCCATGCTGGCGGGAAATGCCGTCTTATTTCTTTGCCACTTCAATATTGTGAATGGAGGTTCTTGGCTACCGGCCTGGTGGGGATTTTGGGCAGCCATCCTCGCTGGCTTTCTTTTTCAACAGCCGCCTTCAAGCAAGTCGAATCGCGACCCTCTAAATACGGCGACGGCGTAGGTCCGCTGCCCGGGCGTGAGCTTCCAAACCTTCCAAGCGAGCCAATAAAGCGGCATCGGCGAAAGCTTGATCGGCGGCGTCGGGATCGTCCACTCGCATCCACGTCCGGCGCCGCAGAAAAACTCCCGGGTGCAAGCCACCTTGAAAGCGAGCGGTACCGCCGGTAGGCAAGACATGATTCGGGCCGAAACCGTAGTCACCGCACACCTCACCGGCTTGTTCGCCCAAGAACAAAGCGCCGGCGTGGCGCAAATGAGGAATCCAAGCTTCCGGTTCCGCCACCGAAAGTTGCAGATGCTCCGGAGCCAAGGCATTGCAAACTTTGACCGCCGCCACCGGGGAATCGACCACTACAACGTAACCGTTTTGCAAAGCCTGAGCCGCCACGGCGCCGGGACTGTTGTCGTCGTCGTTAGGCAAGGAGCCCAATTGGGTTTGTAAAGCCGACTCCACGCCTTGCCAGGAAGCTTCGTCCAGGCAAATTAAAATCGGCAAGGCATCGGGATCATGTTCGGCTTGAGCCAAGAGGTCGGCGGCGACCAGATCAGGATTGGATTTTTCATCGGCCACCACCACCAGTTCGGAAGGTCCGGCCAATCCGTCAATGGCAATTTCTCCGGCCAGCAATTTTTTGGCCGCCGTAACCCAGCGATTGCCGGGTCCGACCACGATCTCGCAAGCTCCCAAGGATTCCACGCCCAAGCCCAAGGCGGCGATGGCTTGGGCGCCGCCGACTGCTAAAAGTTGGTGGGCCCCAGCCACTGCGGCGGCTGCCAGAGTTACTTGCCCCGGTCGGGGAGAGGCCACCACCACCTGGGAAACCCCGGCCACCGCGGCCGGAATGACCGTCATCAAAACCGAAGAAGGCAGAGGATGACGTCCTCCCGGGGCATAAGCGCCGGCACGATCCACCGGGATCCAGGCGTCCCCGGCCAATCCGCCGGGGATCTGCACCAAGGTGTGGCGCAAGGCTTGCTTTTGCGCTTCGGCGAAATCGCGGATCCGATCGGCAGTTCGTTGCAGGGCTTGTTTGGCTTGCGGCTCAAGATTGCGCCAAGCGTTTTGCAGAGATTCGCTGCCGTAAAGCCAAGTTTGTCCCGGAGTCAGGTCGCCGAAGCTCTTGGCATACCGCAACAAAGCACTTTCCCCTTGCTTGCGCACCGCCTCGACCACGACCTTGGCAGCGTGAACGGTTTGAGCATCCAAACCGGGTTTCGCCCGGGCCGGCAAACGACTCGGGGACACACGTCGCAATAGCGGAGAAGTCATGGATGGGTTGGAGCGCTTTTAGCCGGCCCATGGCGGTGTCGCCAGCGGCGTGCGCGGCGGTCCAGCTCGGCTTCCAGTTGTTCCAAGCTCAAACCGGCTTGCAGCAAAGCACTCAGACTGAAGTAGAACAAATCCGCAGCCTCGTGGAGCAAGGCTTGGCGACGAACTTTGGTCCAGTCCGCCGAACCTTGGCTAAAGGCTTCTACGAATTCTTGGCTCTCTTCCGCTAGCTTGGCGGTCAAAAAGCCCGGATCCGCCATCAAGCGAGCAGTATAGGACTCTTTCGAACCCGTTTCTTTCCGGGATTGCAGCCGTCGAAACAAAGCATGAAGGCCACCGTCTTCCCCCCAGCAACTTCGCTGCTGCTGATGGCAAAAACCGGGGGACTTTTGCCGCACCCAAAAGCAAAGGGCGTCACGATCGCAGTCCAAAGCCACTCGCAACAACTCCTGCTCGGCGCCGGAGCTTTCTCCTTTGCGCCAAAGACCGCGAGAGCGGGAATGGTAAACCCCGCGCCGGGACTCCACCGCCTGGCGCAAACTGTCCCGATTCGACCATGCAAGGCCGAGGGCTTTGCCGGCTTCATCGCAAACGACCGTTGCCCACAAGCCATCCGGCCTGTCCGATTGAAGCGGAGCCGCCAAGGCATCGGCCAAGGAGAGCTTCCCGGTGTAAAGCGCCATGCCCAATTGGGCCTTAACCCCCCACTGAGCCAAAGCGGCGATTTCCTGCTCGGAATGAATGCCCCCGGCGATCACCAGTTCCGCCCCATCGGCGGCTTCCATCAGACCGGCCACCTGCTCCAAATGGGTGCCGGCCATGCGCCCTTCTTGTTCGACGAAGGTCACCAAATAACCTCCGACCAAACCATTCAATTCTTGCATTCGGTCGGAGATGCCGCGCCCGGTGCGTTGTCGCCAGCCCCGCACCACGACTTCTCCGCGGTCGGCGTCGAGGGCGGCGACCACTCGGTCGGCCGGAAGATCCCGCAACAACTCAGGGGTAGCGGCGGTTCCGAGGACGATTTTGCTGGCTCCGGCGTCCAGCCAGGCTTCCGCCTGAGCCAAGTCGCGAATGCCTCCGCCGACACGACAGGGATACCGGGCGACCAAGGCCTCGATGACCCCGCGGTTGTTTCCTTGTTCCAGAGCGGCATCTAAATCCACCACCGCAAGTTCACCGGCGATGGCAAAACGCGAAGCCACCGCCATAGGGTCTCCGGCTTCCAAGGCTGCCTTCTTGCCGCCGATCCATTGGACCGCCTGGCCTCGATGTAAGTCTATGGAAGGAAGGATCATAAGGCGTTCTCCAATGGACGGACCGGGATCCCGCCATGGGCCAATTCCGATTTCAGCGATTGCACCGTCCGGCCTTCCAGGTGGAAGATCGAGGCGGCCAGGACGGCGTCGGCCCCGGCTTCGAAAGCCGCAGCCATTTGGGCGACGGTCCGGGCTCCGCCGGAGGCCACGATCGGCACCGAAACCACCTGCCGAACCGCTTGCAGCAGCGCCAGGTCGTACCCCTGGCCGGTTCCGTCTCGATCCCAGGAGGTCAGCAGGATTTCCCCGGCACCGGCACGTTCCGCTCGGGCCGCCCAAACCACCGCGTCCCATTCGGTGTCTTTCTTGCCGCTATGAGTTTTCACCACCCAGCCGCCGGGCCGCTGGGCGCAGTCCAAGGACAACACGATGCATTGCCGCCCGAAACGATCGGCCAGTGCCGTCAGCAGGCCGGGATTTTCCACTGCGGCGGTGTTGACGGCGACCTTGTCTGCTCCCGCCTCCAGGTAGCGAGCTGCGTCCGCCTCCTTTCGCAACCCTCCTCCTACGGTCAGGGGAATTCCCAAACACCGGCGCACCGCCTGCACGGTTTTCAAGGAGGCGTTTCTTCCTTCCGGAGTGGCGGACACGTCCAACAGCACGATCTCATCCGCTCCCTGTGCCTGATAACGAGCGGCACAGGCTGCGGGATCCCCGGCGTCACGCAAGTTCTGGAATCGAATTCCTTTTACGACTCGTCCGTCTCGGACATCCAAGCAAGGAATGATGCGTAGAGATTTCACGCCTCCGCCTCCCCTTCTAAAGGTTTGCTTTCCGCGGCTGAACCAGCGCCGATTCGAAACCAGGCCTTCAGGCACGCCTCGCCGTAGCCTCCGGAAAGTTCCGGATGAAATTGACAAGCCAAAACTTGGCGTCGTTGCACCGCCGCCACAAAGGGAGTTTCGCCATGTTCGCTCAAGGCGGCGTTCCAATCTTCCGGAGCTTGCAGGAGAGCGAAGCTGTGAGCGAAATAAGCCCAACCCGGTTTTCTAGGAAGGAATTTCCCCTCTTCGGCGGCAGGGTGCACCTTCTTCCATCCCATATTGGGCAATGGTTCTGCCGATCCGAGGCTGCGACAAGTTCCTGGAAAGATTCCCAAGCCCGGCACGCCGGGAGCCTCCTCGCTGCCTTCGGAAAGCAGTTGCATGCCCAAGCAAATGGCCAACATCGGTTTATCCGCTAAAAACCTTTCCACCAAAGCCATGTCCAGGCCTTCTTCCTGCAAGCGCTGTCGAGCTGGAGCAAAGGCTCCGACTCCGGGCAAGATCAGGAACGGCGCTTCCAAAACTTGTTGTGAGTCCTGAATGAAAGTCCAACGGAGCTTCAACCGTTCCAGGGCGGCGATGACCGAGGCCAAGTTGGCGGCCCCGGTACGGATCAGGCCGACCCAAGGAGTTTCGGATTGGGTCATGTCAACACTCCCTTGGTGCTGGGGATTTCCGTTCCGCCGCGAACCGCGGTCGCTTGCCGGAGGGCCAAGGCAAAGGCTTTAAAGGTGGCTTCCGCCCGGTGGTGATCGTTTTCCCCGCGCAGCACTTCCGCGTGCAGGCAGAATTCTCCCGACATGGCCAAAGACCGGAACCAGTGCACTAGATTCTCGCAAGCCACTTGTCCCAACTTTTCTCGTTGCAAACCCAAAGAAAGAAAAGCAAAAGGACGACCGGAAAGATCGATCACCACCCGAGCCAGGGCTTCGTCCAGTGGAGCGTAAGCGCTTCCAAATCTTTGAATGCCGGCCCCATCCCCTAAGGCTTTCTTCAACGCCTTGCCAAAAGCCAAGGCACAATCCTCCACGGTGTGGTGGTCGTCCACCAACAAATCGCCTTGACAGTGGAGCTTTAGGTTCAAGTTCCCATGCCGGCAAAGGTTTTCCAGCATGTGATCCAAAAAGGCCAGGCCGGTGTCCACGTCGGCACGACCGGCGCCGCCAAGTTGCAACTCGATTTCTACTCGGGTTTCTTTGGTCTGGCGTTTCCAAGTCGCCCGGCGCGGATCGGTTTCCGGATTGGATCCAAGAGTATTCATGGTCAATGATCTCGCAGTTCAGCGGGTGACCTTTCCTTCCGAAAGGGATGGGTTCCAAGTTCGGATCGCAGCCAGCAGGCGTGAAAGCCCCTCTTCATGCACGGGACAACTGATGCGAATGCAATCTTGCAACTCGGTCTGCTTTGAAAAGCAGCGTATCGCGATGCCCTGCTTTTCCAGGTGACGAGTCAGGCTGTTGGCTTCGGTGAGGCGAGCGAACACAAAATTGGCCTGGCTCGGCCAAACTTCCGCCCCCTTTTGTCGCAGAAGCATTGCCAATTGCTCCCGTTCATACCGAACCCTTTCGACTCGTTGCGGCAGTTCCGCAGTTCCCTGCTCCCACCAAGCTTCGGCCAAGGCCAAAGAAGCAGAAGCCACGTTGTATGGACTGCCGGCGGCCCTCAAGATGTCGATCAAATGCTTTGGCCCGAGTGCGTAACCCACCCGCAATCCGGCCAATCCCCAGGCTTTGGAAAAGCTCCGTACCACTACGGCGTTTTCCAAGGTCAACGCCGGTTCAGTTAAGTCCTGAGTTCCGAATTCGGCATAGGCTTGATCGACCAAGATCAAAGCCTGCGGCAAAGCCCGACTGATTTTCAACAAGTCTTCCGGACTTGCTTCCAAGCCGGTGGGATTGTTCGGAGAAACCAAGGCCACCAAGGCCGTGGCTTGAGTGGCTGAAGCCAGAATTTCCTCAGTGGGAAAGCCGCCTCTGAACCAGGGAATGGGGCGTACTCGGCCGCCGGCCAACCGAGCGTAAATTCGGAGCATCTCGAAACTGGGAACCGGACAAAGGAATTCACGGCCCGGCTCGAGAAAGGCGCGAAAACAACGATCGAGGGCTTCGTCCCCGCCGGCAGTCACGAACACCTGTTCCGGAGTTAGCCCGAAACTTGCCGCGATTTTGGTTTCCAGCCGGACGGAGGACGGATAGGACCGCAATTCATCCGACGTCAAGCGGGATCCGACCCGTTGCCAAAGACCAGGTTCCGGAGCGGCTCCCTCATTACCGTCTAAGTGCAAACTCACTTCTGCCGGTTTCTCTTGCCTCCGGTAAGCCTGCACACCCTGCAAAGCCGCCACAGGTTGGGGACCTGTCCATTCGGCTTGTCGCTGAGATTTGGAGGAGGATTTCATGGCACGATCTGAGCAAAGTTGCTGACCACCAAGTCGCTTCCGCCTTTGGCTTTCAGATCGGGAAGCAAGTCAGCCAAGCGATCTTTCGGAATGGCTGCTTTGACGGCGAAGCCGCCGCCTCGGGCCAAGGGAGCGATGGTGGGCTGACGCATGCAGGGCAAGACCTGCAAAACGCTCTCCAGGCGATCGTCGGAAACATTCAGCTCCAACATGACTCTAGTTCGCGCTTCCAGAACCGCTTTCAACAACAGGACGAAATCTTCAATCGCGGTTTTCTTTTTCGGATGCTGAAGAGCTTGAGGGTGGGCGTAAAGGCGAGTCGATGAAGTCATGAGCTCTTCGACGATTTCTAATCCGTTCGCCTCCAAAGTGGATCCAGTGGCGGTATTATCCACGATGCAGTCCGAATCTTCCGGAGGAAAAACTTCGGTAGCCCCCCGGCTTCGGACAAACTCAGCCTTCAAACTCCTGGTACGGATCCACTTCCGGGTCAATCTTTCATACTCTGAAGCCACCAAAAGCTTGGTATCGGGCAATTGCCCCTGGCGCAGAAGTTCCCGCGGCGCTGCGGCTACCACCCGAACCGGATCCAACCCGGTATCCAGCAGTTCGATCAGATTTCCATTTAGTTCCGCCGCCCAATCCGCTCCGGCGAAGCCAAGGTCGCGAGACCCGTGATGCAGCATCTCGATAATATTTTGCGGCTTCAATAACTTGACCTCGGCCCCCGGAAGGGAAATCTTCGGCCGGTATTGCCGCGCACTGCTCTGCAGGCGAATTCCTGCGTCCGCCAACAGGCGGAAAACGCCTTCTTGCATTCGCCCTTTCGGCAAAGCAATGCGAAGAAGAGATTGTTGGGTCTTCGGTGCCATGATCCGGAGGCCCCATGCCGAACAGCTCGCCAGTAAACGAACCGCGCCGGCCTAGGGCCGGCGCTTGGGTTTGCAGTTTCGGAAGCTTGTTCGCTCAATCAGCCATGAAACCGACCATGCACCGGACCCGGCGGGCCCAGAGATGATGGTGGTGTCGGTGGCTCTGCATGGCAAAACCTTAGGTCGAAAAAAGCCGGCCGTCAAGTTCAGAATTCGGGATAAAACCGCCACCGGCTGGAACTCGGCGACGGCCATGGTAGGTCGCTCATGGCCTGGCGAAGGATTTCAATCGGAATGGAATTTTCCTGCAACACCCTGTCGTGGAAAGCTTTTTCGCTCCAATCGCCGCTTTCCACCAGTTCTCGATGGAGGGCTCTCAATTGCAAGCCGCCGAGCAAATAGGCACATTGATAGAGCGGGCCGTAACCTCCTTGAATGGAGCGGCGCACTTCCGCTTCGGCGTTGCGGGGTTCGTGTCCCACCGCTTTAACCAAAAAATCGACGCATTGCTCCGGCGACCAAAGTCCCAGGTGAAAGGAAAGAGAGAATTGGATCCGGGCACAACGGTGGGCACGCCAAAACAACATGCCGATTCGATCTTCCGGCGTTTGCGGGAAACCCAGCTCCCAAAGCCTCATTTCCCAATAAAGCGCCCAACCTTCTACCGAAAATGGAGTTGAATAGAGGCGCCGGTGTGGGTTCCAGCGCTGGCTCATGTACCCCTGCAGATGATGTCCGGGTATTAACTCATGATGGACCGTCGCCCGGGAGAAATGAATATTATTCCCTTTCATGGACATTAATTTGTCTTCATGATCCATACCGGCGGTTGGATAAGAAATAGAGATGACTTCCCCACCGGTAAAGTACGGACTGAACTTTTGCCTTTGCGGACTCATCATTTCCATCCGCCAAACCTGCTTCGCCAAATCGGGAATGGTCAGCAGGTCCCGACTTTCCAGAAAATCCACGGCTTCGTCAGCCAGCATACGAATCAAGGCCGGTTGCTCCCCCGGTTCAACGTGGAGAGTTTTCACATGATCTTGCGCCGCCTTCCAATCGTCTCCGAAGCCTAGGGCTTGGGCCGCTTCCTTTCGTTGTCGCAAGCACCATTCCATCTCCTTTTCAGCAATTTGAATCAGCTCTTCCGGAGTGTAGGGAATCCATTCGAAGGCCAGCTCTTCCAATAAAGCTTGGCGGCCGATGGGGTCGCCGACCAAGGCATCCTGATCCTTGGGATCCAAGCCACCGATTTCTTTTTCCAAGAAGTTTTCATAGTCCCGCAAAGCACCCTGAAAGGCTTCCCAAGGCTCTTGGCACCACCAAGTAAAGAGCGGGTGATAACCGGAACCGAATTGAAACCAGGAAGCCAAGGATCGGCGCAGGGAGGCGGTTTTTCGGGCAGCCCTCCGGGCAACGGCGGCACTGACTTCAGGTTTGTTTTTCTTAAGGTCCTTTTTGGCTTGCCGCAAACGATCCAAACTTTCATGCAAGATCGATGCGGAAGCTTCCGGGTCGGGAAGCTCTCGAAACCCGCGGGCTTCCAAAAGGGAAACCAGCGGCCCGGCGAAGGGAACCAAAGCGGCGACCTCTTCCTCTCGGCGGATCTCGGCCATCAAGGCGGCCTGGTCGTGCAAGATTTCATTCTTTAAAAGATGCCACTCCACCTGCTCCGACCTGGAAAGATTGGAAAATTCCAAATTGTCGAGAGCTGCCAGCCAATCCTGCTGAAGAGATCGGGAGGCTGCCCTTCCCGCCGGGCTCCAGGGGAAACTCCACAATCTCCGCAGCGCAGCCCGGTCAGCTTGATAAGGCGCCGCCAATTGAGACGGCTGCAGGGCTTCGGCCAACTGAATCGGCTGACCGGCTTGGAGGCAAACCAGGAGGAGGGAGATCATGCATTCTCAAAATAGCTGATTTCCCCTTCCACCGAAGAGCTTCAACCGACAAGATCGAATGGATCTCTTAGAATAAATCAAAAATACTTACCGACCACGACAGAAGAGCAAACGCAAGGGGCAAGCCAACCGCCCCGATAGCGGCAAAGATCAAACCAAATTGAAGTCCACCGAATTTCCAGCCCAGGAGAAAGCCGCCAGTGGCTCCAATGAAAACTAGCCAGGGAAGAGCACGGCGCCAAAAACGGACCTCTTGCTTGGCTTCCTCCCCCATCTCGCGCAAGACTTCTTTAGCGAATGGTTCTCTTTGTTCGGAATCATCCATGGCTTGTTTCTAGGCTTTCCGCAGCAATGATTTCACGCGCCCAATAAATCATCCACTTCATGATCTTCGACTTCAGGCTGCTCGAAATCGGCATCGACTTCCTCAAGATTCACCTGCACGTCCTTAGAGACCCGACGGATGGCCACGTCTCCAAAAGGCTCGGTCTGAGAAATATCGACCGCATGCTGTTTAGCCAGTTCCAGTACGGCAACCAAATAATAAGCAGCTTCAGCACGAGTGCCTTTGCCGCTGGCCACCAAGCGGCGCCAAGTCGTCTGATGCAGGTGCTGCATTTTTTGCCAGACTTCCTGAACGAAAGCCCGCAGCGGCCGGCCGATGTGGTGCACCTGATGAGGCCGGCTAAATCCGGTTTCGGCTTCCAGGCGGCGAAACGTTTGCAGCAAATCCCAAAGCGATAAATCGCTCAGATCGATGAGCTGGGCTTCTTCTTCTTCGACTTCTTCCCGGACGGCCCGGCCGCGCCAGCGACCGCCGGCGGGCAGCAAGCGGCGGCGATGCTCCCGCATTTCCGCCAGGCGATCCGAGGTTTCCCGAAGCGATTTGTAAACCAGCAATTGCTGGACAAGTTCTTCTCCGGGCTCGAACGGATCTTCTTCCGCCTCGATCTCTTCCCGGGGAAGAAGGCTTCGGCTCTTAATCGCCAACAAGGTGGCGGCCACGATCAAAAAATCGGCGGCCTCCTCGACGTCGACTTCCTTCAGGCCGCGGATGTATTGGCAATAGGCGTCGCAAACCTGAGCCAGGGAAACGACGTGAATCTCAAGTTCTTTTTCCCGGACCAACTGCAGCAGCAGGTCGAGGGGTCCATGAAATACCCGGTCCAAATGGACGGTAAATCCACCCTGGTCGCCCTCCTTCTGCGGCGGCGGCTTGGGTTGATCGTCCAAATCCACCCTTTCAATCATCGCTTGCTGTTTAAGGCCACGGTCAAGGCCTCCGTAATGTTAAAGGTTGAACCGAAGAAATTCAAAAGAGGCTCCAATACATAGACTTGGAAATAGAGGAAAAATGGAGTGAAGAAGAAAAGGCCCAGAATGATGAATAAGCCAAAACGCTCGACCTTGTGATACTGCTCTCGAGCCTGATCATTGAGGAAATATTGGACCACTCGAGACCCGTCCAAGGGAGGAATCGGAATCAAGTTGAACGATCCCAAAAAGACGTTAATCACGATTCCGAAGCTCAACACCATGGCGCCAGAAGAACGAACTTCATAGACCCCGAAGCGGAGCAAAAGGGCGAGCAGGGCGGCGCAAGCAGTGGCCAGAAGGAAATTGCTCACCGGGCCGGCGGCGCCGACCAAGGCCCAATGAAGCCACCGGTTTCTCAACCGGAAAAGATTCACGGGCACCGGTTTGGCCCCACCGAATATGACGTTGGAAGTCATAAAGGTGAGGAACGGCAACAGGATGGTCATAAAGGGATCGATGTGTACCAGCGGATTCAACGTCATCCGCCCCATCGATTTGGCCGTAGGGTCTCCGAAGCGATCCGCCGCCCAGGCATGGGCGGCTTCGTGGGTGGTCAGGGAAAAAATTCCCAGCACAATGGCGGCGATGGTGACGAAATCCATGTTCCTGTCCCTGTCAGCGCCCGGGACGGCGCGCCTAGAATACGCACCCTGGCCGCTTTTCCTGAGAAATTAAGCCAAGGTCCATGGCATTCCAACGCGAGCGCGCTCAAGCTCGGGGCCAAGAGGTCCTACGACTGGAGGCAAAGGCCATTGAAACCCTTTCCGCCAGTCTCGGGGATTCCTTCCTGGAAGCCTGCGAATGGATCCTGGCCTGTCAGGGAAGGGTGGTCGTCACCGGAATGGGGAAGGCCGGCCTGATTGGCCAGAAGATCTCCGCCACCTTGGCCAGCACCGGCACGCCCAGCTTGTCCTTGCATCCGGCCGATGCCCTCCACGGCGACCTCGGCCGAGTCCGAGCCGAGGATTTGCTGCTGACCCTATCCAAAAGCGGCAAGACTCGGGAGTTGTTGCACCTGGTTCCTGCCGCCAAGGCCATAGGAGCAAAGGTTTTAGCCATAACCGAATCGAGCGAGAGCGCCCTTGCCCGGCACGCCGATCTGGTGATGGAATTGGGCCCACTGAGCGAAGCCTGCCCTCTAGGTTTGGCCCCCACCGTGACCACCACCGCCATGCTGGCCCTTGGAGACGCCCTGGCCATGGCGGTCCTCGAAGGACGAGAATTCACCCGCGAGGAATTCGCCGCCTTCCACCCTGCCGGGGATCTCGGCCGTGAGCTCATGCAGGTGGTGGACATCATGCGGGGCCAAGAGGAACTTCCTCTTCTGGCCGAGGGGAGCCTGGTACGAGACGCCTTGAGCGTCATGACCGAAACTCCGGGACGTCCAGGGGCAGCTTTGGTGGTCAACGACCAAAAAGAACTGCAAGGCATCTTTACCGACGGCGATTTAAGAAGAATGTTGCAAAGCGGCGAGAGCCAGGCCTTGCTCGACCCGGTGGAGCGGCACATGGTTCGCAACCCCAGGGTTCTGGTCGAAGGGATGCTGGTCGGTGAGGCTCTGCGCTTGTTTCGACAAGCCCACGTAGACCAAATGCCGGTGGTGGCACAAGGCCGTCGCCGGGTGCTCGGCCTGGTAGACGTCCAAGACCTGCTTGAGGTGCGGATTTAGGCCGCAGAAGGTTGTCGTTGAATTCTCCCCTCCCTGCCCCCCTCGTGGCTCTTGCCAGTCGCATTGAACTACTGATCACCGATGTGGATGGCGTCTGGACCGACGGCGGGGTCACTCTGCACAGCGATGGATCAGAAAGCGTAACCTTTTGTGTATTGGACGGTTACGGTGTCCGACAGATCCAGAGGGCTGGCCTGGAGGTGGTGATCGTCAGCGGCCGAAAGAACTTGCCGCTGGAACATCGGGCCAAAATCCTGGATATTCAGGAATTACACATGGGGGTGGCAGACAAAGGTCCGGTGGTGGAAGCCATCCTGCAAAAGCGGGATTTGTCGGCGGAAGCCGTGGCGGTGGTCGGCGACGACTTACCGGATCTGCCGATGTTCGACCGTTGCGGACTCTGCTTCGCACCAGCCAACGCGGTGCAGGAAGTCCAGAACCGGGCCCACTACGTCACCCAAAGGCGAGGTGGTGAAGGCGCCCTCCGGGAAATTTGCGACCTCCTTCTTTTGGCCCGCCGCAACGGAGGGGCCACCACGCCGCCGGTTTCGACCCCATGGTGATGCGCCCGTGGCGATTTGCCGGTTCCGGCATGCTCACCGTTGCCGTTTCCGCCCTGGTGTTGAACGCACTTTGGCAGCCGACCGCAGATCCCCGGCCGGCCCTACCTGCGCAACCCGGCTTTCGGCAAAAACTGGCCCGGTTGGGTGAGGTAGAAACGGTCATTGAAGGACGACTCGTTCTCTGGTCCCACGACCGGGAAAAGAACGCCGGCGGCAAGACCCAATTCCGTCCGGTGGTCAAGATCGACGGTTGGGATCCGATCCCGGGAGAAGACCGAAGCCTGATTTTGGATCGCACCCGAATCACCGGATTCCGCAAAGACCCCGAATCGGTGGAACCGCCTACCGCTCCCGAAGTGGAGGTCCACTCCTTGCCCCCTCTTTATGAAGTCGTCGCCAAAGAAGCTCACATTCCCCTGGAAGCGGAAAAATTGCGGGCTTCTCGAGACGAATCCCGGCCCTGGGAACTGCTTCAACCGGATGTAAAGCTCCCCGCTTTCTTTGGTCGGGAAGACGCACGCCTTACGACTTCCACTTTGTTGTTAAATGCAAGCCGGCAATTTCTTCGGGGTCCAGAAGCTTTTCAATTAACCAACCCCGGTTTGGAAGTCCATGGTTTCGATATTCAAGTAGATGCGCTGCAACAAAGTTTTCGGTTCGGGGAACAGCGGGGTCAAACAAAGTGGCAACTCACCGATCCAAACGGCGAACTCTACACCGGGGAGTCGGACTCCGGCGGAAGCTTGTTGCCTCCGGAACAGACCCAAGCCGAACATTATCGTTTTGAAGTTCCGGCCAAGGAGCTTTGTTGGCTGAAGTTTCCGGAAACCGCCGATATCACCGGCACCTTGCACTGCATGGGCTTTTCCCTGGATTTAGAAAAGCAAAAGCAAGGTTGGCAGCCCAAACGGGCCGATATCCGTGGCCCCAGCCGATGGTTAGCGGAAGACCTGGCCATCTTCGGGCAAAAGGCCGAGGCGGAGTGGTCGACCCACCAGGGCTTGAAGTCTCTGCGTTGGACCGGCCCCATTCGCGGTTTCCAGCGCCAGCGGAATCCGCAAGGTGAAGCCATTGGAATTCAATGGTTCCGCGCCGATGGCGGTGCGGAATACCGGCCGGAAGAAGATCAACTCCTTCTTTTCGGACGAGCCCAACAGGGCGGCCTCGGTGGTGCGAACGAAGCCGAGGTAGTTCATTTGAATCAGGGCCAAGTGAAAGCCCGGGGCCAAGTCTTTTTCTCCGGGGAAGAAGGTTCCGGTACTTCCGTCGCATTGGATCCTCTTCCTGCAGACGGCTGGGCTTTACAGGGTCCGGCTTTGGCCACCACTGGTCTTGGGCCGAAGGGAACTTTGGCCACGACCTCTTTGCACTATCGCCCTTCCGACACTTCTCGCTTGCGACAGGGATTCCATTTCCAAAGCCTAAAGGCCGGTCAATCGATTTCTTTACAAGGAAGAGAACTGGACTTTTCCGAAACTGACACCGGCCTTCAACGCATGAACGCCCGGGAGCAATTGATCTTTCAACACGGATCTTCCCGCTTTGAAGCCGAAACCTTGCTTGCCCTTGGCGATGATTTCACCGAACTGCGAGGCCGTCCCGTAATTGGGAAAGTGGTGGAACAGGACCGAGTTCTCGACTTACAGGCCAACCAAGTCACGCAACAAAAAGATCTGTTCTTACTGGAAGGGAGCCCTCAGGTGGGCTTGGACGCCTCCATGCTTGGAATCGGAGAGGGCCGCATGATCTTGAACGCCGGCATGGGTCGAATGAATCAACAAACTCGAGAAATCCAACTCAATCGAAACGTGAAGATTTCGGGGGCGATTCAAGGTTCGGGCGACAAGCTGATTTGGAATCCGGAAACCGGCCTGCTTCTACAAGCCCGTCTCGGGCAGTGCCAATTGAGCACCGGCTCCCACCGGGAAACGGCGGTAAACCTCCGCGCCGGAACCATCCAGGTGGATCCAGAAGGCCGAACTCAACTGGAAGAAGACGCTTCCATCGTGGTCCACCTTCAAGAAAAGCCGGACAACTCCGAACCGGAGGCACAAGAGTCGACGCAAGATCTTCTGGAATTCAGCTCCAAGGTCGAATTGACCGGCCAGGAAGGCGAAATCTCCGCTGGCCAAGGGGAAGTACGCAAAGGAGCTGAATTGACCAGCGGGAAACTCAAGGGAAAAGCGAAAACCATTTCCTGGAAAGGCAGCTCCGGTCCTGAGCTGCAATTCCATTTAAGCCAGCGAGCCAGCCTGACGACCAGTTTCGGCGAGGCGAGGGGCGAGGAAATCTATCTCCTTCCGGGAACCAAAAGCATCCGAGTGGAAGGAACGAAAAACGTACCAGCCATTTTTGAAGCCCAATCCGGACGCCGCTATGAAGGAGATTGGATCCAAGTGGACTTAGAAAACCGCCTGGTTTCGGCCGGGAAAGGCCAACTTCTATCTCCGTCCCCAAGCGCTCAGGTGGAGGACGAATCCCTTTGATTCCGGCAGCGCTTCTCCTTTTGTCGCTTATATCGCCAGGTTCCTTTGCTCAAGAACCAGAGCCGGCGAAAGCTCGATGGATTTCCCTGAACAGTGAAGCCATCGACGACCGGGTCGAAATCCGCATTGAAGGATTGGAATTCAACGATCCAAGCCAAGGCCGCTCCCTGCGGGCTGCCTTGGCCATTTTGACTTTGGACCGAGAGAAGTACGGCCAAGTCGATCTCCTTTCGGATACCCAAGAGAGAGTCCTTCCTCCTGAAGAGCAGGAATCTACGCCCACTGCCGCCCAAGAACAGGGCACCATCGGTGGCCGGGGCCGGGCCCTCATTCAAGAATTTCTCGGCCTGCCTGAAGAGAAAGACCTTGTCCTCCGGGTTTATTTGCAAGGCGACGTGCTGCTAGAAGTTCCCGGAACTCGAATTTGGTGCCGCATCCTCGACTTCAACGCCCAAACTGGGCAAAGCGTCATTAAGGATGGAGATCTATTGCTGGACGGCGCCGGTCCCAACGGATGGCCGATGAGGGTTTTGGGCAAAGAACTGAGAGAACAAGCAGATGGCTCCCTTATCGGCAAAGAAGCGGCTCTTACCACTTGCACTGAAGCCGAACCGCATTATGCCCTCGAAGTAGAAAGCTTGAGGGGCCACCCAGTAGTCTTGAAAGGGGATTCGGAAAATTCCTCCGGTGAGGATGATGCGGAAGAAACAGGCTGGGCTTGGTATCCCGATGGAGCCTTCCTGGCTTTGGACGGAACCAGACTTCTTCCTCTCCCTTCACCAGACGTCGCCCCCGGGGAAAGCTTTCTTGGCTTTCGTGGCCTGCGTTTGGAAGTAAACGATTCTGTCCTCGGCACGGCGATGGAGTTGGAATTTCGCAACCAACTCTCTCTCGGCGAATCGGTCCGCAATCTCGATTGGAATTTCCGACCGACCTTTAGCAGTCGCCGGGGCCTTCCGCTTCGCAACCAATTCGCCTGGCAGCATGGGAACTTCAAAGCCGATTGGGATTTGTTCTATTTAAGAGACCAGGCTTCGGACCGATACCGGTTAAGGAATTTGGTCGTTCGAGACGGCAATGACCGCTATCGCATTCACTTGGACAATCGCTGGGATTTCGACAAACATTGGCGTTTGGATGCCGATTTGGCGATTCATAGCGATCCTCTGGTCGATCCCGAATTCTTTTACCGCGAATGGACCCAACAGGACGACGCGTTGTCCGAGTTGTATTTGCGTCGCCACGACGAGCAAGATTTATTTCAGATCCGAACTTTGTATCGCTTGGATGATTCCGGCTTTACTCCCATAGAAGGTTATCCAGCTCCGGGAGGACCGGCACCCCGAACTTTGGATACCCTGCCGCAAGCCAGTTATCTAAGTTTCAGCCAGACCTTGTTTGAAATCCCAGTAGGTTCTTTAGGCGGCAAAGACGGCACCATCCCGTTCAACTTTCATTGGGGCGCCGAAGCCGGCCGCTATCGGCAGCGTGACCGTCTGTTGCATGAAGCGCCTGGCCAACCTCCCTATCTTCGGCGGGCGAACACTACCCGGGACCGGCTCCGAGCTTGGCTGGAAGCAGCGACTCCGTTTTCTTTCTCCGGAATTTTCATCCGCCCGGGAGCGCGCTTGCAAGCGTTGGCTTACAGCAAAGATCTCGCCGACCAGGAATCGGTAGAACGAGGAGCTTATGAGGGCTTCCTGGAACTAGGAGCTTATTTGGTTCGAGATTGGGAACACGGCTGGCAACACCGAGTTCTTCCTCAAATTCGATTTCGCGATTTGAATACTCGAGGGGTATCCCCGAATGAAGTCGTCCAAATGGATTCGGTGGACCGCATCCGTTCAGGCCAAGTGGTGGAATTTTCTTTGCGGCAGTTTTACCACGCTCCCGACAACGGTTTGCCATGGATGGATCTGGATGTACTCATCCCCTATTACCCGGATCCGGACCGCGTTTACGACGACGGTTTGTTCCCGGCTCCTCGTCGAGGCCAGCCCGTCGATCATTGGGGCCCGGCGGAAGTTCGTCTCGATTGGACTCCCGGCGTCTACGGCCCGACTCTGCGAGGCGTCCGCTTGGAATCCCGCATTCGCCAAGATCTTCATCGCGGCAACCTGGAAGAAGTTTTCGCTCGCCTCAGCATTCAACCCGACCCCCAAGGCTTGCGCTACGGAGCCGCCTTCCGCAAGGTCGACCACCGCTTTTCCGCCGGCGAAGTCTTTGCCGAATGGCGCTTTGCGGAAGCTTGGGAAATCCAACTCCGGCAACCTTTCACCCTGTCAGGAAACGCCGGCCGGAGTACCCGGGTTGAGCTGTACTACTACGGCCACGACTTCGTTTTCTCCGTGGGTTACACCCGAGACCAGGCCCGAGGAGGAACCGGAGTTGGCTTTGGTATCGAACCCCGTTTCACTCGGGAGCGTCGCTATCCCGCCCAGCAAGCTAAAATGCGCCCGTGAATACCTTGGCTTGGATCAGCTCGGGTGAAATTTTCGTCGCCATCCTCATCGGCCTCCTGCTGTTCGGAGGCCGACTCCCCGACGTAGCCAAAGACATCGGCAAAGCCTTTTTTCGCCTCCGCCGCACCCTGGACGAGCTCCGCCGGGAGACCGGATTGGACGATACTCTGGCGGAACTTCGCCGAGATAGTCAGGTGGTCACCAAGCCTTTTCAGGAAATCCAGGGCGAGGTTCGGCGGTCCCAGCAACTGGAATTGGGGCCTGATCCAGAGGATCTTTATCCGACCGACCCCTCAAATAGCCCCGCTGAGGAGGTGGACGAAGAAGATCAGAACCAGACGGTGGACGAGGTAGAACAAGTCCAAGACCCTGAAGACGGGGAGGAACAAGAAAAACCCAGCGATTTTGTCTAAATTTTTTATACGACTTCGCAAAGGGGTCTCTTGGCTCCCGTGACCCTAGAAAAAGGTAGAATCCACGAAAAGAGGAGCGGCAAAGGACCGAAAATCCCTGAGAAAATTTTCAATTAAATTACGCCAAATAGCAAGTTTGACGGCACTTGCGTATGAAGAGCCCTCTACGGTAACGTAGTTTGACCGCCTGATGTGGAGGCGGGCCATCACTGAACCCATCCGGCCCCCCTGGCATGCCGAATCTTTACACCCATCTAGATCTGGACGTCGACGCAGCCGCGTCGATTTGGCTCTGGCAATACCTGTATTCCTCTCAGGATTGGAACGTCCAACTGGTTCCGGCCACTTGGCCCGGAGAGGAAATGAGGAACGATGACATGGCCATCGAACTCGAAGCCGAAGGCAAAGGCATTCGAGCTCGCAGGAATCCCGACGGAACAATCTTGTCTTGCTTTCGCATCATTCTCAATGAATGGATGCCTCGAGACCTCAATCGCCTCGAACACGATCGCATCTATCGCATGGTCGGCCCGATCGCCGATTTGCTCGATGCCCAACGTCGAGACGGAAATTTGTCCCGCCTTGGCTTCCCACCTCGCTATGGCATCTATGGCTTGAGCGGAACCTTCTTGGCCCTGAAAAAGACTGCAGAATCCGAAACCGAATTGCTGCTTGAATTTGAACGGATCCTCGACGGTTTCCTTCACCTAGCCGAGCTGTCCACTGAAGTTCATCGTCTCGCCGAGGAGGTGCAATTCCTTGGCCACCAAGTGGCCATCATTTCCGATCAGGACAACCCGGGCCTTCACCGGGCGATTTTTCGCCGTGGCGCCAAGTTCTTGGTCTTTAAAGACGGAAATAATCTAGGAGTATTGCGAGAAGCTCGAGAGCGCAAGCACTTAGGAGAACTCCTCAGTCCCAGAATTGAAGAAGAAGGCTGGTTCTTCCACCCCCGCGGCCATCTGGCTGCCAGAGGGACTCGACGGGCGCCGGCTCGAACCGAAAGCCGGTATACCCCTCTTCAGCTAGCGGAAATCCTCCAGGGCGCTTTGGAAGAGCACGTTGAGGAAGCCGACTACGAAGTTAGGTCGTTTATTCGCCACTAGCCTTCGTCTTTTCCCCAGGTTTTCCACAATAGGTGGTAAAGCCTGGGGAAATTCTCAACCGTCTAACCAGTCAGAGGTTGCGGAGCTTTAAACAGGGATTCCATAGATTCCCAGCGGACTTTCCCCAGCTTTTCCACAAGTTCTCCCCGGAATCAAGCTTGGGGCTCCAGCAAGCTGATCAAGGAGCAGGGTTTCGTTCTCGCGTCCAACTGCGGAAGGAGGATTTCTTCCACAGCCAAGCGACAGGCTCCCTTGGAACCCGGCAAGGCAAAAACCAACTTGCTTCCCATGAGGCCGGCGCAAGCCCTGGATTGAATGGTGGCCGTGCCAATTTCCTTAAAGGAGAGCATTCGAAACAGCTCGCCGAAGCCAGGGATGTCCTTGTCGAACAAAGCTTGAAGCGCTTCTGGAGTTACGTCTCTGGGCGTCATCCCCGTTCCGCCGGTCACCAGGATTACATGCACCTCCGGGTTCTGCGCCCAGCTTTTCACCGCCTCTTGGATGAGAGGAACCTCGTCCCGCACGATCCGCCGCTCCAAAACCCGGTGCCCCCCCGTCTTTAATTTTTCTTCCAACAAGGCGCCGGAAGCGTCGGTCTTCAAATTCCGGGTGTCGGAAACCGCCAAGATGACGATGCCCAGGGTTTGGAAAGATTTCTGCTCATGTCCGTGAGCATGGGGAGTGTGGCTGTTTTCCATTGGGTACGTTCGTCCAAAGTCCAGTCGAATTATGAAAACCGAAAGGCCTGCTTTTCAACCGGCTCTTCAACTCTTGGGAAACCAAGATCTCTCAAAGCCTTGGCCAGCGGTTTTCTCTGTTCATCTTCGCCGTGAACCAAAATCATGGTTCCGGTTTTCTTGGCTAAGGGGTTCAGCACTTGCAGCAAATCCCGCCGATCGGCATGGGAAGAGAAACCCATCATGGGCGTGATCCTGGCATTCACTTTGTAGGAATCTCCAAGAATGTTCACGGTGGCGGCACCTTCCAAAAGCCGGCGCCCCAAAGTGCCGTCGGCTTGAAATCCCACTACCAAGATTTCCGCATCACGCCGGCTGACGTAGCGAGCGAGATGGTGCAGGATTCGCCCATTCTCCATCATGCCGGAAGCGGAAACAATCACCAAAGGGCCTTCCTCCTGGTTCAAGGCTTTGCTTTCTTCGACGGACTCGGTGAAACGCAAACCTGGGAAAAAGGGGCCGCCATTGCCGTTGGCCAGCAATTCCAAAGTCTCTTGGTCGAAATACTCGGGATACTGCGTGATGAGTTTGGTCGCCGCCGTAGCCAAGGGGCTGTCCACAACCACCGGAACTTGGGGCGCAAGGGCTTCATCGAAAACCCGTCCCAAGCAATAAAGGACGTTTTGGGTTCGGCCCACGGCGAAAGATGGAATCAAAAGTCTTCCGTGCCCACGTTGCACCAACCGCTGCACCGCTTCAGCCAAATCGTGAACCATGCCCTGAAACTCGGGATGGACGGTGTTTCCATAGGTGCTTTCACAAATCAAAATATCCGTTTCCCCGAACGGTTCGGGATCGCGCAAGATGGGTAGGCCGGCTCGTCCATAATCGCCGGAGTAAGCCAAGCGCCAGGATTTACCATTTTCTTGAATCACAGCTTCTAACCAGGCCGACCCGAAAGTGTGACCGGCCTCCCGAAAACGAAATACCATCCCCGGTCCGACTTCGAACCATTCGCCGTATCCATGAGTGGAAAAAAGAGCCATGGTCTCGCCCACGTCTTCATGCAGATAAAGCGGAAGCACTTCTTCCTTCGGGAGTCCTTGGGGCAAAGTCAGGCCATTCTGTTTGGCTTTCCGCCGGGCACGGACCTTTTGCTTGATTCGCTTTCGATTTAGATACTCCGCGTCCCGCATCAGAACGTGGGCGCAGTCGGTCAATAACAACTGGCACAACTCCCCGGTTCCGTGGGTGGCGTGAATCGCACCTCGAAAACCTTCCCGTACCAGCATCGGGAGTTTGCCGGCGTGATCCAAGTGGGCATGGCTTTGCACTACAGCGGTGATGCTCTCCGGATCAAAGGGAAAACTTTGATTGCGGCGATACGCTTCCAACCTTCGCCCCTGCACCAAACCGCAATCCAGTAAAACGGAAGCACCGTTGGCCCGAATCATGTGGCAGCTACCGGTCACTTCCTGGGCGGCGCCGAAGATTCTCAGCTCCATAATCCTTTTTCGACGATTTTCTGGATGTTCCGAAAGTGCATTTTGCAAACCTTCGGCAAAGAATCCGGGCCGTGGATCTCAAGAAAGCGTCGCACCGCAGGAGCCACGGGGGCGCCGCTTCCCAAGGGAAAATCGACTGCCCAGGTCTCCGAAGCTCGCTCCATGGCTTCCAGAAAACGATCTCGAGCCAAAATGGAAGCGGCTCCAACCGCCATATACGATTCCGCCCTGGGGACTTCCAAAACCTTCCAGGCCGAATTGAGAAGCCCAAGCTTCTGCCTAACCGGTTCCTTGGCGGCAAAACGGTCCACCACCGCTTGTTGAATCCCGGTTTCTCGTTCCAACTTGGTCAAGACATCGACGTGGAGTTTCACCAACAAGGTATTGAGATTGTCGCCGGCGGCCTTCCATTCATGGTTGTACTCTTCCGGCTCCAAAAAAATTTCCCGATAAGGACAATGTTTGCGGATTTGATCGGCCAATAACCGAATCCTTCCATCGGCAATGGCTTTCGAGTCTCCGACTCCCATGGATTTAAGAACGGCAAGCTGTTCCTCGGGAACCGCAACTCCGCAAACGACCAAGGGGCCGAAACTATCCCCTTTGCCGGCCTCGTCCGACCCGAGGTGAGCCCCCCGAATCTTCTCAGGACCAGGCTTGGAAACCGAAACCGCGCCCTGCCCCAAAAAGCGCTCGCACCACAAAGCCAAAGCTTTTCCCTGGACGACCAATTTCCCGCTTTTGTAATGGGTCACGGAAACATTTTCGCCCCTTGCTTGAAACCAGGCGTGGGGAGCATTTTTGAACATGTACCCGGCTCGTTGCAGGCGATCGCTCAATTGCCGTCCGGCCTGGGCATCCAATTTCAAGACTTGAGTTTCTTGAGCACTCATGCAGGCTTCATTTTCAAGGCTTCCGCCGCCCCTTGTTCAGCAACCATGAATCTTTCTTTCAAACGCCCGCGAAAGGTATCCAACAAAGCTTCATCCTTGAGAACCTGTCGGGGAACTTCCAAAGGTGGTGCATAGCAAACCGTGACTCGGGTCCAAGGTTTGGGAAATATCATTCGATCCCACGAGCCGGCTCGCCATTGTTTTCGAGCCGCAAAGCCGGTAGCCAAAATCGGTCTGCCGGTCAAGGCGGCCAAAGATAGGGCGCCCGGCGCGATGCTGAAGGCCGGCCCCCTCGGTCCGTCCGGGGTCAGGACAAATCCTTGTTTCTCTTTGGCTTGACGAAGCATTCCTCGCAATGCCGCGCTGCCCCCATCGAAAGAAGAGCCTCGACTGGTTTTGTAACCCAAGCCTTCAATGACCCGAGTAATGATTTCTCCATCATCGTGACGGCTGATCATCACCGTCAAGTCTCGATGGCCATGAAGAGCGGCGCCGGCGGGAATGTCCTGGTGCCAGCAAACAAAAACCGGCTTCTTGCCGTCGACGGTGGCCTGATCCCAATATTCTTCTCCGACCCGGATCACTTTCCAGGACTTACCCAGAAGTTTGAACAATCTCGGCCCGAGGGTTCCGGCCAGAGCCAAGCCCACGCGTCGCAAGAATCGCTTCCTCCACTTCCGAAAACGACTCATGAAGATGATTCTCGCTCCGCTCCCTGGGTCATGTCCACCCAAGTTGTATCTTCCTCATGTTGGGTTCCATCCCATTTTTCTTCCCAACGTTTTCGCCTTTGCCGGCGGTGAGCTCGTATCACCGGCAGGGCAACGACTAAGGCCAAGGTAACTCCCAAGAATAGCTGTTGCTGGAAATTTCCCATCAAAGCGGTCCATGAGCGCAGTTCCTTTCGGAACGTTTCCTCATGTTCCAGGCGATTCACCCCGGTGGTTTCGAATAGTGCTTGGTCGATCGCCTTTCCCTCGGCCATGACGTCCAAGATGCGGCGAACGATGCCTTCCCCATACAACCGAATGAGGCGGCGAACGTAAGCTTCGGACATGGCATATCCCACCGAAGCCATATAGGGATCCTCGCCGAAGCCGTCGTGAAATTCGATCAGACGGGGCAAATTGTCGGAAAGCGCTCGCCAAAACAGGGAGACTTCCATGTCTTGGAGATACAACTCGCCGGCAAATACTTGAGCACAGCCCTCGTGAAACCATGCCGGGATTTCTCGAAAGTTCGCACTCCAGCCATCGCTAAAAACGATGTGCATCATTTCATGGCGGAGCGTCACCAGTAACTGCCGGGAATCGGCGGCGGGCCGAGTTGCGATGATGACCTTCCGCTGACTGGGAACGGCCACGGCCGCGTACCATCGAGGAACTCGTTCCCGGCCGAGAGCTTGTGCCATGGCTGGGCGATCCAATACCCATTGCAAATGGATGGGCGGGTATAGGGCAGGGTTCGGGTCCAGGAACAACCATTCCCGGGCTTCGGCTAAAACCTTCTCCAACTCCGGCAAACTGGCTGCCGCCACCCGTTCCAATTCCGGTGGAGCTTCAACTTTGAAACTGGCCGACTCCTGAGAATCGGTTTGTGGAATATGACAAAGGTTCGGCGCTCCCGCCACTAAAGGCGAGAGCGCCAGCAGGAAAATCGCGAGCCGAGCGAACTTCCTAGGACTGAATGTCATCCCCGGCGCCACTTTCATCGACGCCGTTGGGGCCCATGGAGTACAGCAAGTAACCGTCCGCCAAGGCTTTGTACCGGAAGGGATTGCCCCAAGGATCGTTGGCCAGACCCCGTTCCGGATCGGGTAGGAAACCGAAGGGGTAATCCTCGGTCGGCTTCACCAACTCACTCAAGGAAGACGGGTAGCGATTGTGTTCCAACTCGAACACAACCAGGCCGCTCTTCAGACGGTTCAATTCATCCTGGACCGACGCACCTGAATCTACAACTTCCGGCGCGGGGACTTCCGCCACGGCGGCTTGATCCTCTTCGTAAGCGTGAGCTTCATGGGAAACGGAGGTCGCCATGAACACCGGAGCCACGCAAGCTCCGCTGGCACAAATCAGGAGCAAGTCTGCCAAGTCCACCGATCCCCGAGTCCGGGTCACGATGCTTCCATTCTCCATGGAAGTAAACATTTCCGTCGGTTGCATGTTGCCGACGAACACTTCCGCTTCGGGAAGGCTGTTCAGATCCACGGGCAGTTCAGCCATTTCCGGACTGGCGGCGAACATCGGCAGGAACACCTGCATCTGAGTGTAGGCGTCTTCCAAACCGCCGCGGAAATCGTTCCAACTCACTTGCATCGGGGAAGAAGGCAAGCGTCCCAAGAAAGCTTGGACGTCCGGGTTGGAGCGAATGTTCTTCTCCGGCTTCTTCACGCCGGTTTTCAAAGCGGTCCGAACCGTGGACTGGCTCATGCCCAAAACCAACCAACCGTCATCGGTGACTCCGAAGGTCGGCTGAATCATGGAAAGGGCCATGGAAGCCTGCTTGAGTTCGTTCGGCAAGGCCCGGGCATTCACACTCATTAAGTAGTACTCGGGACCTTCCCGGACCACGCGTTGGCCATCGGCATTGGTCTCGGCGATGGACAAGGTTTTCACTTCCAGCTTCACCGGAGCTTCGGGGAAGTTCTTCAGAACCTCAGAAGCGGTGGGCATGAATTCGTGAAGCATGGAGCGCACTCCCTCCACGTCCCGAACCTCAATAAAGGTTCCGCCTCCGGCGGCACCGCCGAATCCACCTGCTGCTTCAGCAAAGGTGAACATTCGAGTTCCGAATCCCTTCAGACCTCGATCCAGTAGCGAACTCTTCTCCCCCACTAACCAGGCGTGGCTCATCGGTTCTTCTTGAGCCCACATGTCGCCTAGAGTGGCGCCGCCGACGTCCATGGCAGTGAGTTCTTCAAGGAAGCCTTTGGCCACGTCCCAAGAAATCGCCATGTCCATGAAGGAAAGGGAGAATGAATTGGCGGCTTCGGGAATGTAATCCAACATGCCCATGTCGACTTTGTAGTCGGTCATGGAAGCCCACATTCCGCCCGGCTTTCCATCTTTGAAGTCCAGAGAAAAGATGGAAGAGCTGGAACCGTCTTTCAACCAACCGCTACCCAAAGACAAAGCTCCCAGAGAGTCAATGCCCATGGAAGAGAACATGGTCGTCATCAAGGCTGCCCCTTGGGGGTCGCCCATTTGAGCCAGTTCGCTCACGGTTTCCATCATGGAACCAATATCGAAGTAGAGGAACAAACCTCGACCTTCCGATAGGGCTCGCGTCCGGGCGCCTTGGAAAGAAGTCTGGCCGGCCAGGGAGGTGGTCCCGAAATCGCCGGTAGACATCCAACCGTAAAGCCGGTCCCCTTCCTGCCACAAGGAGGCGGATTCACCAGGAGCGATCCCGATGTGGAGAACGGTAGAACCGTCTTCCTTTTCCACCAATTGGGCTTCGCCTTGGCTAACCAACATTCCAGAGAGGAATTGGTAAAGCTCAGGGGCCAATCCCTGGTTCAGCTTGATGGAAGCTCCGACGTAGAAATCGGGCTCATGGCGCTGAGAATCGGGACCGGGAGGCTTCATGCCGGCGCCAACTTCCAAAGCACCGAAAGCGTCCCAAGAAAGAAGACGGGCCGGCACTCCCTGCGCTTCGGCCATCTGCCGGATCTCTCCCCAACCTTCTTCCAGTACCGTTAGGAACTGACCCAAGAAGGCCTGCATGGAATCTTCCTTGTACATGCGAGCAAGGGAGGAGCTCTGAGCGCTCTCAACCATGCCCTGCACGTCAGGGATTTCCAGATACAGGAGAGTTTGACCGGGAAGACGTTTCGCTAGGGGTTCTCCCTGCGCCAACAGGGAGGGTGCCAGCAACCCGACAACAAGCAAGGAAGCAACAAGCCGTTTGGCCATCAAAGTTGTCTCATTAGGGCTGCACGGGGCAAGATGCTCCACTATGGTACGAAAACTTCCATGGATTGAGGGAAGGACTTTCCTTCGTTACACTTCCCGGCCGTCGGTTTCCGTCCAACGCCTGGAGTACCCCACGTTGGAAACAAGGATTCCCAAGACCTTCTTTCGTCTCAACAGGCGGGAGTTGAGTTTGCTCGAATCTCCAGGCACCCGAGGGAACCCGAGGCAGGCGCCCTAAGTTATTTCCTGTAAATATCTTAGGGTGATGGCCCCAGATCGACAGGTCGCTCGAATGACCACTCCGCAACAGAATCCGCTCCACTCCAGTCAAGACCCCAATCCGACCCCGAATCCCCTTATGGATTGGGTTCTGGCCAATAAGGTCACTTTGGCCGTTTTCCTTACCGCCGTGGCGGTGATCGCGGTCATGCAGGATCAACTTCCCAAACGGGCAGAGGCGAACCGGCGCCAATCTTGGGAGCTTCATGGCCAAGCGATCAAATCCCTGGAAACCGGGATTTCCGCATCGCGGATTCCGTCCATTTTGGAGTTAACTCGGGAGGACGACCGGGTTCATCCTTGGGTAGTAGCCAGAATGGTGCAAATGGCTTTCTTCCAGGGAGACCGTGAATCCCTCCAGGCGCTTCAGCCGGAGGTCGACCGGTTGGTCTCCGAAGGCTCGCTCAGTGGGGTTCGGGTCGCCAAAGATGGCCAGGCCGTAGACATCCTGGTTTTCCTCAAAGACCAGATGAATGCCGAACTCAGCCAACCGGAGATCAAATTCAGCAATCCGGAGCCCACCGGTCAAAAGGTCAAACTGACCTTGGCGGCTGACGCGGAGAACAGCTACGAAATCACCCTTGGGCTTTACCCGGATGCCGCCCCAGAAACCTGCAAGGCGTTTTTAGAAGCCGTTTCCGAGGGACGTTTGGTGGACCAGGAAATCGAATTCCAGGGGGAAGCTTTGCTTCGAGCCACTGGAATGGCCAAAGAGGATCAGGATCAAGAGTCCGATGAAGATTCGGAAGAAGAGCCGAATTCGCTGCCGTTAGAGGTGAAATGGGGTTATTTCCACTACCAAGGAGCCCTTACGACTCAGACTCTGATCGGCGCCGAATCCGGCGGTCAGGATCCCGACGTGTTCTCCATTCAACTTCAAGATCAGAATTATTCCGATGGCAATAGCACGGTATTTGGAAAGGTGGTTGAAGGCATGGAGGAGTTGGAGAGTCTTCGAGCCCTGATAGCGAACCGGGAAGAAGGCTCGGAAGAAACCGCCCCCAAGATTTCTGCTGCGGAAATCCTGCCCTAGTTTCTGCAGGCCAGGCTTTACCTCAACGGGCTCCCCTAGCGGAGCCCGTTTTTTTATCCACGTAGCAGTTCTTCGGATTCGGAAGGCAAATGAAGCATTTGGACCAGAGAATCAAGTTGATCCAAGTCGTTGAAGCGGAAACTCAACCGCCCCCCCTTGCCTTGATTCAGGGAGATTTCAACCTTCCCGCCTAGGGCCCGGGTCAAACGATCTTCCATCTCCCCTACCCAAGCTGGTTTCTCTTTCCGGCCAGGGCTTTGGCCCTCCAACCCTGGATTCGCCGCTTGCCCATGGGACTTGGCCTGGGCACTAAGTCTTTCGGCAACCCGGACCGACAGTCCTTCCTGCAAAATCCGGTGAAAGAGGTCCTCCTGCTGCGGATCCCCATTCAAGCGCAATAGCGTCCGAGCGTGCCCAGCGGAAAGTGTTCCACGTGAAACAGCCTCTTGGATCTGCTGGGGCAATTCCAGAAGCCTCACCAAATTGGCCACCGTGGAGCGCTCATAGCCCAATTTCTTGGCGACCTCACTTTGAGTCAGTTCATATTCCGAGAGCAATCTCTGACAGCCTTGGGCTCTTTCAATCGGGTTTAGATCCTCCCTCTGAATGTTCTCGATCAGGGCCAGCTCCAGCCGTTCGACCTGTTCCAGAGACCCGTCCCGCATCACTACCGGGACCCTATCCAGGCCAGCCGCCTGGGCTGCTCTCCATCTTCGTTCGCCCGCCAGGATCTCGAATTTCCCAGGACCTGAAGGAGTCACCACAATGGGCTGCATAATCCCATGCTGGCGAACGGAATCGATTAGAGTGTCAAGACCTACGTTAAATTCCTTCCGGGGTTGCTCCCGGTTCGGAATCAGGCTAGTAATAGAGACCCAGCGGAGGCCCTCACCGTCTCCGGAATCACTGGACTGCCGGGAGGCGAGAAGAGAGTCCAATCCTTTTCCTAGCTTTCGACCAACGGGCATGCTGCTCCTCCGCGGCCTTGACCGCGCCTTTTCGGTAGCCTAACGCAACACAGGGTCAGTTACCACCATCATGAGCCACCCCAGGAAAATTGGCATCCTCGGGGATCTTCATTCCAATTTGTCCGCATTGGAAGCTGTGCTTTCTTTGCTGGACTTGGAAGGGGTCACAGATATTTACTGCGTCGGAGACGTAGTCGGCTATGGCCCGAGGCCAAATGAGGTCGTGGAGCTGATCCGAAGTCGCAGTGTCCAAGCCGTGGCCGGGAACCACGACTGGGCTCTCTTGGGAAGGATTGACTCCAGTTATTTCAATCCTTATGCCCTGAAAGCCCTGGAATGGACCAAGCGGCAATTAACCAGAGAAAACCGAGAGTATCTGGAATCCTTGCCCTTGAGGATCGACGAACCGGATTTCTGCATTTTCCACGGGGCGCTGCCAGATCCCGAAGCCTTTAACTACCTCCAGTCCTTTCCGGCTGCCCGAGATTCCTTGGCCGATTTCCAAGCCCCCGTAGGTTTTTGCGGCCACACCCATGTCCCGATGAATTTCATTCAGAAACCGGGGAAATCAGAGCTGGAATGGCATTTCCTGGAGAATTGGCGCCTCCTTGAGGGCGAAAGGGCGGTCGTCAACGTCGGAAGCGTGGGCCAACCCAGGGATGAAAATCCCTTGGCTCCAGTGGCGGTCTACCACTGCGAAACCATGGAAATGCGTCTTCTCCGGACTCACTACAACATCCCTTCGGAGCAGAAGCTCATACGAAGGGCGGGCCTGCCTTCGATTCTCGGAGACCGCCTCCAGCACGGGATTTAAAGACCGACTGCCCTTCTCAATTGCGGCGAAGGTAATCCAAAGTGGGGGGGAGGCGCTCCATCCCTTTTTCTCCCAAGTGAGCTGAGAATAGGCGCTCAAGATCCACTAGGGCCGGTTCATCTCCCTCGAAGGTTATTTCCTTGACATCCGGGTGCGACCCCAAAAGGACCAGCATCTGCATGATGGAAGCGGCACTGCACCGTTTGCCGGCAACTTCCATTTCCACAGGGGTTCCAAAGTGGTTCACAATCCCCACGATCAAGGAAATCGGTCTAGCGTGCAATTGGATTCCCTCAGGAATAGAAAAAGTCTTGGAAATCTGAGTGGTGCTGGATTGGAGTAAAGCTTGCACGGCGGGGGAGTTGCGGCAAAAAGACTCGTAAGTGCTTTCTAATAAGCTACTTATGATAAAAGTCAAGAGTTGTTCCTCACCGATGAGACGCTCGAAGGTCTGCCTCGTTTCGCTCAATCGTCCATAAACATCGTGGCGCTCATACAGATGGGTAAGGGCCGTGGCCGACTCCAAAAGATGAAAGGCAATGCTGATCGCCCCCCGAAGGATGGGAAGCTCCTGATGAATCTCCACGTCCGATGCTGAGATCTGGCTGTCGTACAGGCTCTGCAAATTGTGAACCCGTGCTTCGTACTCCCGAGCTACGTCTTCCCGGAAGTGCTCAGCCATAAAAGCTCGACGGCTTTGTCCAGCCTCCTCCGCTTGTTTCCTCAATTTTTTGAAATCGCTCTCCAAACTCAAATATCTCGCCGCCATTTGAGCGGCTTCCGAAACCGTTTCCTTTTCGGAATCGGCGACTTGTTCCCGCTCTTCGATCAGATTCCGCGCCAATCTCGGAGATTGACCGCTTGCAGGCAAGCTTTCCCGTACCGGAACTGACTCCGGCCAAGGGAGGTCCAAGGCTACCCAAGAAGATCGTAAACTCTTTAAACAAATCTGGATACGAGAACTAAGCAGATCCTTTCCGCGACCTAAATGGGTTTGGAAATCTCCCTGAAGCCAATTCTCGTCCAAATTTTCATAGGTCCGCAACCTGGAATCCAGATGCAAAAGGCTGCTCAGGGAAAGGCTTAACCAGCGAATCAACGCCACCATTTCCCGGATCGGGAAAAAACTCCGATTCTCTCGGGCTCCATGATCATCCAGATAGGTCTCGATTTCGGTGGCCGATCCATAAAGCAGATACACCTGATGATAGCTCCAATCTCCGCTGGAGGAATGCAGTAACTGGTTGCCCAGCAATAAGAAATCCCTTCCCTCCTGATCCAATCTTTGGCCAAATTCGCGTTCAGAAATGACTTCCTGATGGGGGAGTTTCTCAGTCCAGGGCATGGTGGAGGTCATGAAATGCGAGTTGGGATTAAGGAGATGCGAGGCCCCAAGAGAGCCTTTTGCTTTGCTGCCTAATGTACAGCAAGTTCGGTGCAGCCAATCCAGGCGGTTTCACAAACTTTTCCATTTAAGTTGCGAAGCCATGACTCCGTTGTTGGGAACGAGCCAAAAGGGCTCGCCGTCTAATTCCATTGGAGGTATGGCCTTGGCTTCGGACCGCTGCCTGGAAACGTACTTAAGGGAGATCGATGAGGTCCCCCTCCTCACTGCAAGTGAGGAGGTGGAATTGGGGAGGGCCATCAAAAAGGGAGATCTGAAAGCTCGCGAGCACATGATCCGCGCCAATCTTCGTTTGGTGGTGAGCATTGCTAAACGGTTTTCAGGTAGAGGCTTGTCCCTGCCGGATTTAATCGCCGAAGGCAATATCGGCTTGCTGAAGGGCATTGATAAATTCGATCCCGAGCGAGGCTTTCGTTTTTCAACTTATGCAACTTGGTGGATTCAGCAAACCATCCGCCGGGCCCTGATCAACTCGACGAAAACGGTTCGGGTCCCCTCTTATATGGTTGAGATTTTGGCGAAATGGCACCGAGCCAGCCAAGAATTGCACGAAAAATTGGGCCGTGAACCTCTTTCCAAGGAAATCGCCGACCATCTCGGCTTGTCGGAAAGCAATCGCAAAGTAGTTAGCCAAACTTTGCTGAGCCAATCTTCCGGCAGCCGCGTGGGCGAAGACATGCTGCAAAACTTGTCCGGTGAAAAAACTCACCGTCAAGAACACCGGCCTCCGGACGAAATCGTCCAGGAAACCGACGCCTTGGAAAGCCTTCAGGAATTGTTGGATTTAATCGACCAACAAGAAGCTCAGGTTCTTCGACTACGATATGGCCTTGACCAAGAAAAACCCGCCACTTTGGAGCAAATCGGCAAGGTCTTGGGCATTTCCCGAGAACGGGTGCGTCAGGTAGAAAGGGAGGCCTTGCGCAAACTCCACGCCTACGTCGTTGAAGGACTCACGCCAAACCAAATCATTCCCAGCTTCGTCAAGGGACAAAATCCTTCCATCCAAAGGCCGGCCTGACCTTTGGCAACAGCAACTGGTCGCCGCAAGATCGGCGACCGAAAACACTCCCTTAAAAGAAAGCGGAGTGTCTTTATACGTTCATTTTCCCTATTGCCAATCCAAGTGCCGCTATTGCGATTTCAATTCCTATGCCTGGACCGGGCAAAACATGGAAGCTTACGTAGATGCCGTATTGCAAGAAGCTCGATCGGTGGCCAAAGAACTTTTGCCGCAAACCGTGTTTATCGGCGGCGGTACCCCAAGTCTTTTGTCCCCTCAACTCCTGGATCGGCTTCTTCGCGGTTTAGCAGACATCAGTGGTTTCGTGCATAGCTCAAAGGAAACCACCCTCGAAGCCAATCCTGAATCATTCAGCCGCGAGAAAGCCTCCCTAGCCAAAGATTTGGGCATCACTCGAATCAGCCTTGGAATCCAGTCCCTTCGCCAAGAAGTCCTCCAAGCTTACGATCGAGTCCACGACCCGGAACAAGCTTTGAAAGCTTTGGATGCTGCCCAGGAAGTTGGCTTCGCCCACTGCAACGCCGATTTGATCTTCGCTTTTCCGGGCCAGAATCCTGAACACTGGTGGCAGGACCTACACACAGTTCTTGCCAGCGGCATCGACCATCTTTCCGCATACGAATTGAGTTATGAGCCGGGCACCGCTTTGACCCGATTGAACCAAGCCGGTCGATGGCCGGCTGAAAATCCAGACCATTGCCAAGCTTTGTTCGAAGGTACCCGTCAAGCTTGCCATCAAGCAGGATTCGGGGGTTATGAGGTTTCCAACTTCGCCAAAAGTGGGGCGGCTTGTCTCCACAACCTGGTGTATTGGCGAAGCCATTCCTATGTTGGACTCGGGGCGGGAGCCCATAGCTGGTATCAAGGGAACCGAGTACAGAACTTGCCCTCACCGGAAGATTACCTGGCCACCATTCAAAACCGGGGCCAAGCGATTCAAGAGAAACAACGGCCGTCCCCCGGAACTTTGTTGTTCGAAATCCTCATGATGGGTCTCCGGCTTCCTCATGAAGGAGTGAATTTGGACCGTGCGGAAAAGTTGACCGAATTGGATGCCTTGGAGTATTTCGGCGATCCTCTTTCCTCCCTGCTGGACCGGAAGTGGTTATGTCTCGAAACCGGCTCTCAGAAGGAGCGATATCTCCGGGCCACGGAAACCGGCTTTCTCCTTTTGGATGAAATCCTGCTCCAGCTTTTACCCGACGACTCGAATTCTCCGGCGAGAAAGGCACAATAGGGGAGGACGACGCCTTCCGGCCCATGGCCATCCGCTCCGCTCACCCGATCATTCAAGCCTTTTTCCGAGGGCTGGGGATCATCCTCCCTTTCGCCCTGACTATTTTTATGTTGGTTTGGATCTGGAACCTGTTGGCGGAAACGGTGGTCTATCGAGTGGATGATGCGGTGCGCTTTTTAGTGGAGTACCTAGTGAACGACGGCTCGATGTCGAGTTCCGAGGTTCGCGCCCGGTCGGAAGAAGTCTTGCCTCCAGCTCTACGTTTGGGCGTCGCCATCGTCGCCGTCGCCGCGTTGCTGTTGGTGCTAGGTTGGTGGCTTTCCGGATTCGTCGGCCGGAGGATGTACCGGGCCTTCGAAAGCCTGACCAAAAGAATTCCGGTCTTCGGTGCCATTTATCCCCACGTCAAACAAATCACCGAATTCTTCTTTAGCGAAGACGAGTCCAAGAAATTGGAATTCGATGCCGTCGTAGCCATTCCTTATCCAAGGGAAGGATCCTATAGCCTGGCCATGCTGACCGGCAGCAGCCTGCAATCGATGAACCAGGGAACCGGCGAGGAATTGGTCTCGGTTTTCGTACCCTCTTCGCCGATGCCGGCCACCGGCTACACCATTTTCGTTCCGGCCCGAGACATCATCCCAGTCGGTCTGTCGGTGGACGAAGCCTTGCGCATCGTGGTCAGCGCAGGCGTGCTGGTCCCGCCGCACGAAAGCGTGACTCCACCCCTTCCGGACGCCCATCCTTCGACTCCCCCCGATTCCCAAGAGCAAAAATGACTTTCGCTCATCGCCTATGGAAGGCATTAGAAGAAAAGGGCCATCCAGCCATGGTGGGTTTGGATCCCAGACCGGAACACTTTCCCGAACCTTTCGCCAGCCATGCCAAGACCGGAAGTCGAGCCGCCGCCGAAGCTACCCGCGAATACCACCGCGCCCTGCTCCCTCTCCTTGCCGACAAAGTCGCGGTGGTCAAACCTCAAGCCGCCTTTTTTGAAGCCCTCGGCTTATACGGATGGGAAGTCCTCTGGGACGCGGTCCAGTTCGCAAAGGAACTGAAGCTCATGGTGGTTTTGGATGCGAAACGTGGCGATATTGGATCCACCTCCGAAGCTTATGCTCAGGCGTTTCTCGGCGGAGGTCAATACGGAGACCTTCCCAAAGCCGACGCCCTTACGATCAACCCGTATTTGGGCGAAGATGCCTGCAAACCTTTTTTGGAAGTCGCCGCCACCGAGAAAGCCGGCCTGTTCATTTTGGTCAAGACTTCCAATCCAGGCGCCGGGCTGTTTCAGGATTGGGGTGAACCTCCGCTAGCTGCTCAAGTCGCTGACCAAGTCCGGCAATGGGGAAGTGATCGAATCGATGCCTCCGGCTGGTCCGCCGTAGGGGCGGTGGTTGGGGCAACCCGGCCCCAAGAATTGGCTCAATGGCGACAGCGCATGCCGCAAAGCCCACTCCTGCTGCCGGGCTTCGGCTTTCAAGGAGGCACGGCGGCAGGCCTGGAACCCGCCTTCGACGCCAAGGGTCGTGGCGCCATCGTGAATTCCAGCCGGTCGATTTTGTGGGCCCATCGCAGGCCGGAATTTGCCCACCTTCCGAATTGGGAATCCCAAGTCGAAGCCGCCCTGGAAGAAATGTGCCAAGCCCTGGCTTCCCTACAACAGCGAGAGAAGCCCGAAGCCCACCGCTGAGTCACTCTAAGCCATGACATCCAAAGAATTTGTCGTGGTTATCCCAGCCGCCTTCGGTGGCGGCCTGCTGCGCGATTTCAACCGCCTGTTGCGGGCCCAGGCGGCTTTGCTCGAAGCTGCCGAGGAAGGTCAGGCTCAACCACCGGCTGTTCTTTGGATCGACGACCGCTTGAGCCAGGCGGCCGATCGGGATTTGTACCTGCTCAACGCTCGGGGAGACGCCGTTCGGCATCCAGGACCGGCCCAAGGCCGGTTTCGAGAAGGGGAGCGCAAAGCCTTCCTGGAAGCCGTGATCGACACTCTTCCTCCGACCCGGCACGGGCGGAATTGGGCGGAGCGCCTTTTTCCTCGGTCCGAAGAAAGTCCGGAAGAAGCCGCCCAGCGCCTTTGGAAGTCCGTGGTGGAGCCCGCCGGTTGGCAAGTCCGCACTGGGCCAGCCCCCAGCCCGGAGACCGAAACCGAGGACCGGCCGGACATCCTATGGCTCGGTCCCCGTCATCTTCAGGCCATGCAAGAAATGAATTTGCCATTGAAGCAAGTCCTTGCCGGGGAAAAGGTACTGAAGAGTTTTTTACGCAAGCGCCAGAGCCAAAGCTCCCGCATCGCCACCTTGGGCCAGGCTCTCCAGCAACAATGGGAAACTGGACTGACCCAATTGGAAGCCGCCATTCGTCAGGACGACCCCGCCTTCATGGGGGCTTGGATGCGCCTTCGCCGCGACGGCCGCAAGGCCCACAAAGAATTCATGCGCCGGGTGGATCGCAATCTAAGAAACCGATCCGGAATCCAAGGAGCTCGAAGCCACGCCCTTTGCCAAGCGGTACTTCCTCAAGGCCATCGCCAGCAGGATTTCTTGAGTTTGTTCACGGCTGCAACCCTGTTCGGCTTGGACCTCGACCGCTTCGTAGCCTATGCCGAAACCTTGAAAAACTTACCGTCCGGCGATCCTCAGGTCCTGTGCACGAACCTTTCCTCGGAGCAATACAAGCTTGAGGACTCGTAAGGGTTAGAAATAACCCGATCAAATGGTTATCGTAAGGCTCGTGCAGATCGTCGCTGTCATCAATCAAAAAGGGGGGGTAGGAAAAACCACCGCCTGTGCCAATCTCGGCGCTGCCTTGGCGCTGAATGGTCACGACGTTCTTCTAATCGATTTGGACCCCCAGGCGCATCTTTCGATCAGTTTCGATCGTATGCCCCCGCCGGGTCAGCCGTCGTTGTATTCCCTGTTAGCTGGTCAACACCAACTCTTGGACGTTCTCCAAGAGACCAGCATTCCCAATCTGTACATCCTTCCGACCAATTTGGATTTGACCGGCGCGGAAACGGAATTTGCCAGTGAAATCGGCCGGGAAAGCTTGTTGCGAGATGCCTTGAGCGTCTTGCACGGTCTCCCGGAAGCCCCGGACGTGGTGATGTTCGATTGCCCCCCGTCCTTGGGCTTAATGTCGCTGAACGCTCTGGTCGCCGCCCAACACGTCTTGATCCCGGTTCAGGCCGAATTTTTCGCCCTGCAAGGGATGGCTCAGCTTTTGGAAGTGGTGGAACGGGTTCAGCGAAGATTGAATCCCGACCTCGATCTTTTGGGAATCGTCATCGGCTTGTTTACCAAGCAAAGGAATTTATCCCGAGAGGTTCTTCACGAACTTCATACTCACTTCGGCGATCTCCTTTTCCCCACCCTGGTAAGGGTCAACGTTCGATTGGCCGAAGCCCCGAGTCACGGCCAAACCATTTTCGAATACGCTCCCCAATCCGGGGCGGCATTGGACTTTCGGACGGTGGCGGCTGAGATCGAACGCCGTTTGGGACTTTTGGAACCGAAGCCGGAACCTGTCGAGTCGGCCGCCCCGGAGTTGAGTTCCTTGCCCCAACCCATGGTGGCGGAAACTCCGGCCACGGCGCCTCCGGAAAGCTTTCCTTCTCGCTTTCAATCCCGGGAGAAACCGCCAGCCGAAGACTCGCAAGAGGAGGCGGAGTTGGAACAGGAAGCGTCCTCGTCCCCGTCCTCATCACAACCGCCGGCCTTTCGTCCTTCGACTTCCGGCAACTGGCCTGAATCTTCGAACCTTTAGTTCTCGAGGTTCCGGTGTACCTGGACCACAATGCCTCCACTCCGGTCCATCCGAGAGTTTTGGAGCTATACCTGAAGGTGTCCCAGGAGGTCGCCGCCAATCCTTCCTCCTTGCATCGACCTGGGCGTCGGGCCCAAGGCATTCTGGAACAGGCCCGGGAGCGGATCGGTCATTGCCTACAGCTCCCAGCCAAGGAAATCCTCTTCACAGGAGGGGCAACAGAGGGAAACAATATTGCCTTATTCGGGGCCGTCCGGGCTATGGCTTCCCTTCACGGAACCCCGATTCGAATGCTGGCTTCGGCGGCGGAGCATCCTGCGGTTTTGGGGGCCCTGCGCTTGCTGCAACAAGAAGGCCATCCGCTCCGGCTCTTGCCCTTGGACCGACACGGCAGAGTGCAGAGCTCCGCCTTGGGCGAAGCCTTGGCCGAGGAAGTCCCGACGGTGTTGGCACTTCAATGGGCCAACAATGAAACCGGAGCGATCCAGGATTTTTCCCCCTGGTTGGAAACGACCCGTTCCGACCTTCACTTGCACGTCGACGCGGTCCAAGGATTTGGGAAGTTGCCTTGGCCTGCATTTTTTCAAGAAGCTCCGACATTCGTGGGTTCCGGTCATAAGTTTCGCGGTCCGAAAGGTTTTGGTTTTCTCCGGGTCGCCGATTTCGCCTTCCTGCAACCGATGATCGGAGGGGGAGGCCAGCAAGGAGGCCTTCGCCCCGGCACCGAATCGCCGGCCGGCGCCTTAGCCACCGCCCTGGCTTTGGAATTGGCTTTTGAAGAACAAGCCAGCTTCGAGCGGCAAAGTGCAGCTACCGCTCAAGCTTTTTTAAAGGCGCTGGAGCAGGCCGGCGTTTCCTTTGAAAGCAACCATCCTCCCTTGGGGGAAGGGCTGCCGAACACCTTGAACCTCAGTTTTCCCGGGATCGACGGCCGCAAATTACTCCCTGCTTGCGACGCCGAAGATTTAGCACTCTCTTCCGGGTCCGCCTGTGCCTCGGGATCGGCTCAAGCCTCTCCCGTGCTCCTGGCCTCCGGGGTTTCCGAGGCCCTGGCCCGGGCCAGCTTGCGGATCAGTTTTGGCTGGCAACAGGGTCCGGAAGAGGGTCGGGCGGCCGGGCGCACACTCACCAAAATTTTGCAACGGATCTACCAAAACTGAATTTCCTAATCCCGTGCTGGAACACGGGTAATGGAAAGCTTCAGATTTTCCGACCTCAAAGTTAGCGCCTGCGCTAGGCTGGAGGATACCCGCGTGAAACACCGGACCCTTCTTGTAAACACTGCAAATAAAAGAAGTTAACACCAAACCTAGTCCCGTTCCTGGTGAAGTACCCCGAACCTTCCCAACTTGAGCTCATTTGGCAGGGAGCTCTGGCGAAACTGGAAGCCGACTTAGGCTCAGACGTCGTCGATAGTTGGCTACGGGATGTCCGCCTGCTCGAGGTGAGCGAGGAAAGTGCCCAATTGGCGGCACCTTCCACTCTCCACGCAGACAAGATACGACAACGTTATCGCGAACCCCTCAGCCAGGTCCTTGGCGTCCGGGAATGTCGTGTCGAAGTTTTGCCTCTTCACATCGGAGATCGTCTTCCCGCCGGTGAAACCGAGGAAGTCGAACCGGCCTCGAATCCAAATGGCGGCAATGGCCACGCCCAAAACCCGGGCCTTTCCTCCCCCCAAGCCAATCCGGCTGTAGAAGCCCCCCTTACCGAGACTGAATCGCCCTTAGAAAAGGCAACAAACGGACCCTCGGCGATTCCAGGCCTCGAAGCGGATCAGGAAAAACTGGTCCTGAATCCGGATTACACCTTCGAGTACTACGTCGTCGGCCCTTGCAATCGATTCGCCCACGCCGCCGCCCGCGGGGTGGCGGATCGACCGGCTACGGCCTTCAACCCGCTGTTTCTCCACGGCCCGGTGGGGGTGGGAAAAACCCACCTGATGCAAGCCATCGCCCATCATCAACTGGAGACCTTCGGCCAGGCAAGGATCGTGTTCCTTTCCTGCGAGCAATTCGTCAATCACTTCATCCAAGCCCTGCAACAGGGCAACTTGGATACTTTCCGCAATCGGTATCGCCAGGCCGACGTGCTGGTTGTCGACGACATCCAGCTACTGGCGAACAAGGCCAGAACTCAAGAGGAGTTCTTCCACACCTTCAATACCCTGCACAACGCCAAGCGGCAGATCGTTCTGTCCAGCGACTCTCCGCCGGAGGAAATCCCGGCGCTGCAAGAGCGCCTGGTCAGCCGCTTTCAGTGGGGTCTGGTCGCCGAGGTCGAATCTCCCTGCTTTGAAACTCGAGTCGCCATTCTGCGGGCCAAGGCCAAGCGCAATCAAACCAATTTGCCTGACGAGGTTGCCAGCTACCTGGCGGAAACCATTCAAAGCAACGTTCGCGAGTTGGAAGGAACGCTGACCCGTCTGTTGGCCATGGCCAGCTTGGTGAATCGTCCCATCGACTTGGCCTTGGCCAGAGAAGTGGCCGGCAATCCGAATCGGAATCAAAGCCGGGCCATTCGCATCGATGACATCTTGGGCGCCGTCACTTCCCATTACGGAGTCAAGGTGTCGGATTTGCAATCGAAACGGCGAACTCAATCCATCGTGTTGCCGCGTCAGGTCGCCATGTACCTGACCCGCAATATGACTGGTTTGTCTCTGGAAGAAATCGGCGGTTTCTTCGGCGGTCGCGACCATTCCACCGTGGTTTATGCCTTGGAGAGAATGGAGCAGAGGCGCCGCGTAAACAGCGATTTCAGCATCCTGCTAGGAGACTTGGAACGCCTGGTTCGAAAAGGAGCTGAAGCCTAGATGGCGGCAACTCCTCTCCTGGGCCCGGTCCTTGCCGACCGGGCCCTTTTCTCGTTTTCCGGCGGCTTTTTGCCTCCGTGGGAAAGCTGTGGAAACAAGGCGGGAAAGTGGAGGAAATCTCGCCCCTTTTACCCGAGTTTTCCACGGCGACGAAATTTGTCCGGGAAAGCCTGGAAAAAGCTGGGGGAAACTCCCATCCTTTCCACAAGCGCTCCCCAGGCCTTCGGCCCCCGGGAGCCACTTGGGAAACGTCCTAAAGCCCAAAGAAAAAGCAGCTTAAGGGAGTCCGCCGGAACTTTCTCCACGGTCGATTTTCCCTTATACTGTGACTTCGAAAAAAAATGGCTTCTCCTTCCATACAAGAAGGTCTCGCGATGCATTTCTGTGTAGACCGCATTGCCTTTCGAGATGCCCTCCAACGCGTGGAGATGGCCATCGATCGAAAGCCGACTCGGCCGATCTTGGGCGGTGTTTTAGTCCAAGCTCAAGACGATGCCTTGATCCTGCTCGCCACCGACCTGGAGATCGCGGTTCGGTATCGAATCGGTGACGTTCAAGTTGAGCAAAGCGGTTGGGCCGTTCTACCAGGCAAGGAATTGGTGGAAGTGGTCAAAGACGTCGAGTCCGAAACTGTTTCCGTTCAATTGCAAGCGGAAGGCCGTTGTCGCTTGGAAGCCGGAGAAGACCAGTGCGAACTGGTCACCATGGAATCCAGCGTTGGCTCGGATTTGGATTTGAAGAGCTTGTTTCCTGAAGTTCCCGTTCTACCGGATCAAGCTTCCGCCGCCGTGGATAAGGCCACTTTCCTGCAAATGGTCAGTTCAACCCGCTTTGCCACTTCGCGGGTGCAAGACAGCCGTTTCGCAACTGAAGGAGTTTTATTCGAGTTAAACGGTTCCGAAATGACTCTAGTCGGAACCGACGGCCGGCGTTTAGCCTGCATTCGCCGTGAGGCTCTGGAAACTTCCGGCGATAAGCAACGTTCGGTTTTGTTGCCGAAAGTTTTGGATCAGATTCTCCGTTTCGGACAGGACGAAGCCGTCGAAGAGTTGCAAATTTATTTCCTCGACAGCCAAGTCGGCTTCCGCATCGGAAACTTGGAATCCTTCGGCCGGGTATTGGACGGTGAGTTTCCCAACTACGACAACGTTATTCCCAAATCCACCAAGCATTTGATCCGGGCTCATCGGGAAGGGTTGACCAAAAAGTTGCGGTTGGCCAGCCACTTGACTCAGGATGCTTCTTCCGTGGTTCGATTGCAGATCAGTGAAGACTCCATGGAAGTTTCCGCCGAACATGAAGGAAGAGGTCGGGCCTCCGGATCCTTGGAAGTGGATTACGGTGGTAATGGAATTACCGCCCAGTTCAATCCCAATTACTTGCTGGACGGATTGAAAGTCGCCCATGGAGAACAAGTGGAGCTGCACATGGAAGAAGCTTCACGGCCGGCGAAATTCGTTTTGGGCGAAGATTTCACTTACGTGGTCATGCCCTTGACTCATTTTCCCTAAGCCGGAAACAAACTCCGTTTTCTCAAGGCTGAATCAAACATGTCGAACCGCTACCTGAGGAAGAGCCAAGCGCAACCCTTGCGCGAGTTGCTTTCTTCCTTCCTCCATCGCCGGGGGTTGGCTCGGGGAGCGGAACATCGATTGGTTTTCGAAGCCTGGCGCCGCGTCGTGCCCCCGGGAATTGAGCGCAAAACTCGGCCGGTCTCTTTTCGTGGCGGTCGCCTGCTGGTGATCGTCGACAGCGCTTCTCTTTTGTCCGAATTGCAAGGGTTTCGGCGACAAGAATTTCTTCGTTTGTTGAATCAAAATTTGATCCACAGCCGGCAAAAAGGTTTACCCGGTCAGTCTCAGACTTTGATTCAAGTTCGAACGGTGGAGTTTCGCGGTTCTTAAATCGCCGCAAGAATTCCCAAACCGCCTGCAGAGCGATGAGCGAAAAGGATCCCAAACAAAATTACGATTCTGAATCCATCCAATACCTGAAGGACCTGGAAGGGGTTCGGAAGCGGCCGGCGATGTACATCGGCGACACCGCCGACGGTGGCTTTCACCATTTGCTTTGGGAAATCGTCGACAACTCGGTGGACGAGGCCTTGGCCGGTCACTGCACCACCGTGAACGTCACTTTGAACGAAGATGGATCGGCAACGGTCACGGATGACGGCCGCGGGATTCCGGTTGACATTCATCCCGTGGAAGGCGTTCCGGCGGTCGAGTTGGTGCTGACCAAATTGCACGCCGGAGGCAAGTTTGACGGCAAGGCTTATGCCGTCTCCGGCGGTCTCCACGGGGTCGGGATTTCGGTGGTGAACGCCCTGAGCGAATGGATGGAGGTGGAAGTATTCAAGGACGGCAAGGTCCACCACATGTCCTTTTCCCGAGGCGAGAAAAAGACCGATCTGGCGGTAACCGGAGCCACCGAGAAGTCCGGAACCCGGGTGACTTTCCGGCCGGACCGAAAAGTTTTCCAGCATGACAATTTCGAATTCGATCGAGTTCGGAACCGATTGCGGGAAATGGCTTATTTGATGGGAACCACCGGATTGACCATTCAACTCAAAGATGAAAGGGATAACCGGCAAGAGAGCTTTTCCTATCCGGAAGGTCTGGTGGCCTACATCAAGGACCTGAGTGACGGCAAGGAAGTTTTAACTGACGTCATTCATTTCGAACAAAGTGTCGATCTGGACGGCAAAGATTACGGAGTGGAAATCGCTCTTCGTTACACCAACGATTGGAACGAGGGCGTGTATTCCTTTGCCAATAACATCCGTACCGCCGCTGGCGGAACACACTTGGCCGGTTTCCGTGGAGCTCTGACCAGAACGTTGAACGCTTATTGCCGGCAAAGCGACCTCTTGAAAAAGAAGGACGATGAACTGCCGTCGGGAGACGATTACAAGGCGGGTCTATACGCGGTAGTTTCGGTCAAGGTTCCCGATCCCCAGTTCGAGGGTCAGACCAAAGGCAAATTAGGTTCGAGAGAAGTTGAATCCATCGTTCAGGGGGTGGTGAATCATCACCTGGCCGATTATTTGGAGCAAAACCCTCAGCCGGCGAAATCCATTATTCGCAAAGCGATTTTAGCCCGGGACGCTCGCGAAGCGGCCCGCCGGCAACGCGATTTGGTTCGCCGAAAGGGCGCCCTTTCCTCCGGGTCTTTGCCCGGGAAGTTGGCCGATTGCCAATCCAGGAACCGCGACGAAACCGAGTTGTACATCGTCGAGGGTGATTCCGCCGGCGGCTCGGCCAAGACCGGGCGAGATCGACGTTTTCAAGCCATCTTGCCGCTGAAAGGCAAGATCTTGAATGTGGAGAAAAACACCGCCAACCGGATCTTGGCCAACACCGAGTTGCAGACCATGATCCAGGCCATCGGTGCCGGCATCGGCGAGGATTTCGACGCGGAAAAATCCAGGTACGGCAAGATCATCATCATGACCGACGCCGACGTGGATGGTTCTCACATTCGCACTTTGATTTTGACCTTCCTGTTCCGTCAAATGCGAACTTTGATCGAGGCCGGCCGTGTCTACGTTGCGCAACCGCCTTTGTACTTGGTCAAGCGCAAAGGAGAAAGAGAAGGCCACTATTTGCATACCGACGACGAGCTTTCCAGCGTGGTTTTGCAACAAGCCGCCCGAAGCTGCCAAGTTTCCCTGCCCGGCCTGGAAAGCAAGATCGAAGGCAAGGATTTGCTGGCCATGATTGAGAACCTGGTGGAGCTGGAAAGAGTCATCGGGAATTTCCGAGGAGAGCGGCGCGGAGTCAGCGCCCGGGAATACTTGGAAGCCTGGGATTCGGAGCGCGGTTTACCGACCGGTCTGATCGTGGACGTGGCCAACGAAGGGAAAGTCTTTTTCTGGTCTCAGGAAGAGCAGGATCAATTCTTGACCGCCCGTTCCGAATCTCGCGTTTGGGAAGGAAGCCATTCCGCCGTGGCTCGAGAAGAGGCCGATTACTTGGCTTTTGCTTATCACGAACGCGACGATGCCGAAGCCATTCTTCAGCGTTTGCTGGGGCAAGAATTTCCAATTCGACCGTCGCAATGGGGGGAAGGTTTTCAAGCCCATTCCAGCAAAGAAGACCGCTCCGTCTCCAGTCCCTTGGAGTTAGTTCGCAGCCTTCGGGAACTCGGACAGCGCCAAGTTGAAGTGCAGCGCTACAAGGGCTTGGGCGAGATGAATCCCGATCAACTTTGGGAATCGACTATGGACCCGGCGACCCGGACCATGACTCGCATCGTTTTAGAGGACGCTTACGAGGCCGATCGCATCTTTTCCATGCTGATGGGAGATGAAACCGAACCTCGCCGGCGTTACATCGAAGACAACGCCCTGGAAGTTAGCAATTTGGACATTTGAGCCGTCTTTGGCTTGATGTCCTTTATGAAAGCAGCAAATAGGTCCACCACGCTCCAAGCCAGGCAATGGCGAAGGAGTAAGTGAAGGCAAATGCCGGCCAGCGCCAGGAGTTGGTTTCTCGGCGGATGACCGCCAAGGTGGAAATGCATTGCAGGGCGAAAACGAAGAAAACCAAAAGAGCCATGGCGGAAGCCCGCTTCAGTCGAGGCTCTCCGGTTTCGGGGTTGCGGGCCCGCAACATCTTGCCGAATCCTTCGGCGTCCTCTTCGCCGCCTTCATAGGCATAGACTTGAGCCATGGTCGAAACTAAAACCTCTCGGGCGGCCAGGGAGCCCAACAGGCCGACGTTGATTCGCCAGTCAAAGCCCATCGGTGCAAATAGCGGCTCCAAGGCTTGGCCGGCTTGGGCGGCATAACTGGATTCCAAAACCGTTTGAGGCTCTGGTGCCCGGCCGTCGACTTCTTCCGGTTGCGGGAAATTCAACAAGATCCACAGCAAGACCGAAGCTCCGAGAATGACCGTTCCTGCCCGGCGAAGAAATAGTTTGATGCGCCGCAACACCTGCACGGTCACCAATTTCAGGGAAGGGAATCGATAGGGGGGAAGTTCCAGATAAAACGGCAAGGTCGCACCGCGAAGCATGCCCTTTTTGAACAAGGCGGCTGAAAGCAAAGCGGTAAAGCCGCCTAAAAAGTAAAGTCCCATTAAGGTCATTCCTTGCCAAGTGAACGGACCGAGGACTTTTTCCCGGGATATGAAGGTGCCGACCAGTAATGCGTAGACCGGCAACCGGGCGGAACAGGTGGTAAATGGTGCGGCCAAAATCGTGGCCAGCCGATCCCTGGGCGAGGGAATGGAGCGGGTGGCCAAAATCCCGGGAACAGCGCAGGCATAAGAAGAAAGCAAAGAAATGAAACAGCGCCCTTCCAAACCTGCCCAACCGAGCAGCCGGTCCACAACGAAAGCTCCCCGAGCCAGATAGCCGCAGGATTCCATGAATATGATGACGGCAAACAGCAAGGCGATCTGCGGAATGAAAACCAAAACGGCTCCGACCCCGCGAACGATGCCATCGGCCAACAGATCGGTCAGCATTCCCGCCGGTAAATTGGCCAGCAGCCAATCGGCGCTTTGATCCATCAAGCCGGCCATGAAATCCATCGCCGGGGCGGCATAGCTGAAAATCGATTGAAAGAAGGCGGCCAGGAAAGCCAAAAACACCAGGGGTCCCAAGATCGGGTGCAGCAAGATTCGATCCAGGGCTTGGGTCAGCCGACTGGAGCGCGGGCGGGAGCGGGTGACTCGCTGCAAAATGCCATCCGCCCAGGCAAACCTGGATTCCGTGTCTTCCTGTGGCAAATTCCGTGGTTCGGACCACTGGGCGAGATCGGCGATCCGAGCTCGTAAATCGTCGATGCCAATACCCCGGTTGCCGACGATGCCGACGATGGGAATGCCCAGTTCTCCACCCAAACGAGCGAGATCGATGTCTCCGCCTCGGGCCTTGAGCTCGTCGATCATGGTCAAGACCAGGCAACTGGGCAGACCCAGGTGCAGGACCTCGGCGATGAAGGGCAAGCTCCGGTCCAAAGTCGTGGCATCAGCCACCACCAGCACGCCGTCGGGTTTTTCTTCCCCGACCATTTCCCCCTTCAAGATCTGAACCGCAACCGATTCGTCCTGGGAAATGGCGTGCAAGCTGTAAGTCCCGGGCAGGTCCACCACCCGCACCAACCCAGCCGGGGTTTTGGCGATTCCGACTTTGCGGTCAACGGTCACGCCGGGATAGTTGCCGGTCTTGGCCCGAAGCCCGGTCAAGGCATTGAAGAGGGTGGTTTTGCCCGAGTTCGGGCTGCCCACCAACGCCACGGTAGGACTTTTGCCTTTGATTTCGGCGAGGGTTCGGGCCAGGGTGGCGGCGTTCATAGCCCTAGGAAGGTGCGGGGAGGATCAGCGATCCAAAGGTTGGATGGCAATGCGCCGTGCTTCCGTCCGGCGAAGGCAGAGCAAGGTCCCGCGAAGTCGGAAAACCACCGGGTCTCCTAGAGGGGCCCGGCGTTCCATGCGGACTTCGGTTCCTGGACAGAAACCCAACTCCCGCAATCGGTCGGCGGCCAAACCATTGCCCTGAACTCGCAAAACCCGAGCCCGGGCGTGGCGAGGTAGTTCGGCCAGACTCGTTTCCGGTCCGAGATCCTCTTGCTTGCTGTTAATGCGACCCATTCTCATTAAGATCGATGCTGAAGTCTAAGCCATCGAAGCTATCCTTGCCAGGGCTGTCTTTTCAGGGAAGCAAACTTTGGGGGGGAAAAGACCTGCCCGGCCGCCGCTAATATATGCGCTCCTCATGGACTCCTCCCAGCGCTCGAAACAAGCCGCCGGCTTTGCCGCGGCGGACCAGATCCAGGACGGCCTTCGTCTGGGTTTGGGAACGGGTAGTACGGTTCGATTTTTTATTGATCGCCTTGGGCAACGGATTCAGCAGGAAGGGATTTCTGTACAAGGAGTTCCGACAAGTATCCATACTCAGAACTTGGCCGAGAAACTAGGAATCCCCATATTTAATCTCGATCAAATGCCCGAGTTGGATTTAGTCGTGGACGGGGCCGATGAGGTGGATCCTGCCTTTCGCACCATCAAGGGGGGCGGAGGGGCTTTGCTGCGGGAAAAGATGGTGGCGACCGCCGCCAAACGGGTCCTCATTGTGGTGGGAGAGGGCAAAATGGTGCCCAAGCTTGGCTCTACCTTTCCCTTACCGGTAGAGGTGGTCCCCTTTGGCTTGACCTTCACCCAGCGGCAAATCGCCGATCTTGGTTGTCGGCCATTGTTGCGGCGCAAGTCGGACGGCAATCTTTTCCAAACCGATAACCAGCATTACATTTTCGATTGCGAGTTTTCCGGCGGCATCGCCGATCCGGAAAGCCTCCACGCCCGGTTGTTGGCATTGCCCGGCGTGGTCGAAACGGGTTTGTTCCTGGACCTATGTCATGGAGTCGTTGAAGGCCTGGCCGATGGATCGGTCCGGCACCACCATCGTTCGACCGGCTGACCGACCCGGAACCAGCAAACCCAAGCAAAGACCCCACAAGTCATGGAAGATCTCCGCAATCTGGATTCCGCCCAGTTGGAAGAGCGTTTACTAAAGGCTGCCGGCCCGGTCGGTTACCCATCTCTTCCGGAAGTCCTGGCCTTCGCCAAAGATCGGCATAGCGGTCAGAATCGCAAGGATGGCCAGGATTACATTTGTCACCCGCTGCGGGTGGCTTTGATTTTGGCGGAGGGTGCCGAACTCAAGGACGCCAACTTACTTAGTGCCGCCGTGCTTCACGACGTGGTCGAAGATACCGAGACTGAAATCGGCGAGATCGAAGAGCAATTCGGCCACCAAACCGCCACTCTGGTGCAGGCCCTGACCCTACCGCCGAAACGGGAGGGAGAGAGTTCTCATCAGCAATCCATGGCTCACTTCAAGGCGCTGGCCTGGGCACCGAGGGACGCCCAAATCCTCCGCTCCGCCGATCGCCTGGACAATTTGCAAAACATGGGGCCGGGTTTTACCGCTGAGCGGATTCAGGAATACGCGGCCGAAACCCGAGATGGCTTGCTGGAATTGACCTTGGCCTGCAACACGTTTCTTTACCACGCCTTGAAAGACGCGATTGAGGCATCCTTGGCCTTGGAAAAGTGAGCTAATTCCCGCTTGCGGTGGGGATACGTTTTCTGAATGGGGACCCTGATGGGATCCAAAAACAGTTCCTCAAGCAGCCAAGTCGGACCTGGAACCCGCTCGGTCGCCTTCCTGCGTGGAATGAACCTGGGCCGTCGCCGGGTGACCAACGTCGAATTGGTGGAGATTTTCGAAGCCATGGGTTTCAAGGATGTGGCTCCATTCCTGGCCAGCGGGAACGTGGTTTTCCGTTCCGGGAGAAACACCCCTGATCTTGAAAATAAGATCGAGGCCGGCCTGAAAAGCGCGCTTCAATACAACGTGCGGGTATTCGTCCGATCCGAGGACGAGGTGAGATCCATGGCGGCATGCCAGCCGTTTTCCGCCGCCGAGCTTGGCCGGTCCGATGGAAAAGCCCAAGTCATCTTGTTAGAAGCCGCGCTTGGGGCTGCAGCCCGGCGCAAAATCCTGGCCTTTGCTTCGGATGAGGACCGGCTGGCCCCAGGCAAACGGGAAGTCTTTTGGCTCCCGGCGGGAAGACTCACGGATTCCGTTTTGGACTTGAAAGGAATCGAGCGAGTGGTTGGGGAAACTACCATCCGCACCAAAAACACCATGGAGCGGATAGCTAAGCGATTCCTGCAAACTTGACCGAGTAAGGCCGGCCCGACGGTTAACGGCCTCAAGGAGTTTCCAGGCGTTGCCGTAACCAAAGCGAAGGCAAGTGGGACAGCAATTGCTCCTGGTTCAGGTGAACCCGAAACGGGGCGAAGCCCTGGAGATCGAAGAATTGCCGTAGGTCCAAGCCGGTGCGATCGCTTTCCGTGCTTGCGATGATTTTTAGGGCGCCACCTCGGGCCCGACCGAAAACGATCACCAGCTCGTGGCGAGCTTGAAGTCGTAGCATCAATTCGGTGGCGTCCAACCTTAGATAAGGAGAAAGCTGGCGCAAATCGACCCAAACCGCGTCCCGATCCAAATCAGGAATCGGCTGGGCTTGGGCCACAATGGCTTCGGTGGTTTTCAGGATTCTTTGGAAATCTTCAACCGCCAAGTTCAGTCCCCGGTTCACTTCATAGCTTTCGGGTAAGCCTTGGGCTTCGGCTAACACCGAAGCGATGGCCATTCTTCGGATTCGGTCTTTTCCGCCGGCGGTCCGTAGCGCCGCGTCCAAACGCCAACCTCGGGCCGTCATTTCGCCTTTTCGAGTGTCGGCCACAATGCTGTCGGGATCCAACCAGGTTGGGGGAGAATCTCCTTGTTGCAGCACCATCCACTTCGCCGCCGCCAAAACTCCGTCGGTATCGCCGTGAGCGATCAGGCATCCCACCGGTCCGAAACTCTGTACCCGTTCAGCAGTTACCAAGGGCGGTAAGGCCGGCGCCTCGCTGCGGGGTACCAGCACGAAGCGCCGGTCCTGCTGGAATCGTTGCCAAAGGGCTTGTTCGTGGTGATCGATCCAAACCGCCAGATCGGAACCCATCTGTTCGATCCAAGCCAAGTCGCGAGAGGGATCGCCGCCGTTGAAAGCCAGGTCCAATACCGCAACCGGCCGAGGTAACCGATCGGGGAACGGCAAATCTCCCGGCTGCCGAAAGAAGACCGGCAGGGGCAGGGTCCAAGGCTGAGGAGAAGCAGGCGGCATGACTCCCGGGGGAGGCGAAGGGAAGCTAATCTATCGGCTTCCTGTTCCCGAAACCCCTTACGTCGAAGCAAGCCCGAACTCGCCCATGAAACCTTTCGTCGATCGCGCCGCCGAAATGGAACGCCGGCTGGAACAGATCCGGGGGAGTCTTTGACTACCTAAGCCGAAAGGAAGAAAAGGTCGCCCTGGAAAAGAAGATGGCGGCTCCGAGCTTTTGGGAGGACCAGGAAAAAGCTCAAAAAGTCATTGACCAACTGAAGTTGGCCAAATCGGTGGTCGAGCCGGTGGAAGCCGCCGAATCCGCTTTGGCGGACATCCACACCCTGGTGGAACTTGGCGAGGAGATGGGCGACCCCTCCGAAGTCGAGGACGACTTGCAGAGTTCGGTGGAAGAGGCGGCCGAAAAGTTGGAAGCCTTGGAATTTCGAGTGATGCTCGGCGGCGAAAACGACGGCCGCAACGCCTATCTCACCATTCAAGCCGGTGCCGGCGGTGTGGATGCCGCCGACTTCGCGGCCATGCTAATGCGGATGTACACCCGGTGGTGCGAACGGCGCGAGTTTCAGCTCGACACCATGGAATTACAGGAAGGCGAAGAAGCCGGCATCCGGCATACGACCTTTTTGGTCAAAGGTCCTTTTGCCTACGGCTATCTAAAAGCGGAGAGAGGAGTGCACCGCTTGGTACGCATTTCCCCCTTCGATGCTCAAAGTCGGCGCCACACCGCCTTCGCCGCGGTGGAGATCATGCCCGAGTTGGATGAAGACGTTCCGATCGAAGTCAAAGACGAGGAAATCCGGGTCGACACTTATCGGGCCGGTGGCGCCGGCGGTCAGCACGTCAATAAAACCGACTCGGCGGTTCGCATGACCCACTTGCCCACCGGCTTGGTGGTTCAATGTCAGAATGAGCGCAGCCAACACAAAAACCGAGCCACGGCCTTAAAAATGTTGAAAGCTCGGTTATACGAGTTGCGAGAAAGGGAACGGGACGAAGAATTGAAGCGAATGTACGGCGAGAAAGGTGAGATCGCTTGGGGTTCCCAAATCCGGAGTTACGTTTTAAATCCTTATCAAATGGTGAAAGATCACCGGACCAATTACGAGAAAGGCAATACGCAAGCGGTTTTCGACGGTGATCTGGATGAATTCATGGAAGAATACCTGCGCTCGAAAACCCAAACGAAGTAAGCCGTCAGCGACTCATGTCTCCCCGACAAACCCTCGATCAACTGGTTCCTGAAAAGAAGAGGAAAGCGGCCGTGGAACGGATCCCGATTCGTCGTGCATTACTCAGCGTTTTTTACAAAGACGGCGTGGTGGAGCTGGCCAAAGCTCTTGCGGCTCACGGCGCCGAATTGCTGAGTACCGGAGGCACCATGCAGGTGTTGAAAGAAGCCGGTCTGGCCGTGACTGAAGTCGCGGACTACACCGGCTTTCCAGAAATGATGGACGGCCGGGTGAAAACTTTGCATCCCAAGATTCACGGTGGCTTGTTAGGAAGACGCGACTTGCCCGGGCACTTGGAAGCGATGGAAGAGCATCGCATCGGTCCCATCGATATGGTTTGCGTCAATCTTTATCCCTTTGAAGAAACGGTGGCTTCTCCAGGAGCGACCCGGCAGGAAATCATTGAAAAGATCGACATCGGCGGGCCGTCCATGCTTCGATCCGCGGCCAAGAATCATGACGCCGTTGCCGTGGTTTGCGATCCCTCCGATTATCGGGAAATCATTCACGAAATCGAGAAGGGAGGGACGTCCTTAGCTACCCGGCGCCGCTTGGCCCGCAAAGCCTTTCAACGGACCGCTTCTTACGATGCCGCCATTTCCCAGTGGTTTCTCGCCGAAGAAAGGCAAAATGCCCTTGGAGAAGCTCACTGGCCGGAACGGATTCTGCTTGCAGGCCGCCGCCGCATGAAGCTTCGTTACGGTGAAAACCCGCACCAGGGAGCGGCTTTCTACGCCGATTTTCCGGGAGACGGTTTGGGTAACGCCGAGATTCTTCCCGGTGGCAAGGAGATCTCTTACAACAATCTATTGGATTTGGACGGAGCGATGACGGCGGTGAACGATTTGCCTTCACCGGCGGCGGTGGTGGTCAAGCACACCAATCCTTGCGGCGCCGCCGTGCGCTTGGAGGACGAAGATTCGCTGGCCGAAATCCTGGACAAAGCTTGGCAGGGAGATCCCCTCAGCGCGTTTGGCTCCGTCATTGCGGTGAATGCTCCCTTCGATTTGGCGGCGGCGGAGTTTTTGTGTAGCGGCGGTAAATTCGTCGAGGTTTTGGCCGCTCCCGAATTCAGCCAAGAGGCGGTCGAGCTCATTCGCACCAAGCCGAAGTGGGGCAAGAACCTCCGCCTGGTCAAAATTCCCGCCCTGGGCCGGTTGCACCGAGACATGGAAGCTCGCCGGGTTGCCGGAGGCTTTTTAGTCCAGGAAAGCGATAGCCGAACCGGTTTTGATGAAGAGTTGAAAACCATGGGGGCGGCGCCTCTGCCTGCCGGTCGCGATCGGGATCTCCGTCTGGCTCAAACTCTGGTCAAGCACTTGAAATCCAATGCGGTTTGCCTGGTGAAAGACGGCATGTTGATCGGTGCTGGTGCCGGCCAAATGAGCCGAGTCGATTCCGCCAAAATCGCGGTGGAGAAAGCCGGCAAACGGGCCAAAGGTGCGGTGGCCGGTAGCGATGCCTTCTTCCCCTTCCCAGACGGCGTTCAAGTGCTTGCCGAAGCCGGGGTGGTCGCCGTGGCTCAGCCTGGCGGCAGCGTAAAGGACGGAGAAGTAACTGCGGCTGCCAATGCCCGAGGCGTGGCCATGGTTCATACCGGGACCCGCCATTTCCGGCACTAAGACTCGGAGTCTCCCAAGTAAGCCGGTCCGGCCAGGGATTGCAGCAAGGCAAACCGGCCGGTGGAAGGCGTTCTTGGCTCGATAGAATCAAGCCATGCGCTGGCTCTCCTGGCTGATCGGGTTTTTGCTGCTGACCTGCGTAAAAGAGGGATCGGAACAAGTCCCCGAGGTGGCCGCGCCGGCCCCGGCCTCCTGGGCCGATCCTGACGCCGCGGAGGCATTGGCCTTGACTCCGCCGCTGAGCCAGGACACCAGTTTGTTTGGAGAGGAGGCGGGCGCCGCCGAACCCGAGCCTCCGGTAGAAGAAGAAAAGCCTTTACCTCCCGTTCTTCCGACGACTGAATCGGAGCCGGCATCCGGTCCCGCCCCCGACTTCGGGGCGCTGGGTGGTTTTCAAATCGGTTCTCGACCAGGTCGCGCTCTCACCGGACGTCTATCCGCCGGCCTTTGTGATTACCCCAACGCCAGCTTGGGATTGTGGCGCGCCTATGGCCGAGGCCGGAGTCTTGAAGGTGGTTTGGTGAGGACTCGCTCCCTGTTTCTTCAGCAAGCCAATCTTCCCAAAGTCATCGCCGGCGGTTTGGAAGCGAAAGCCGCTGGCATGGACGTCCTGTTAATGGTCCACGCGGCGCCGGAGCACTTTGAGGGCTGGTTGAGCGACGCCAAACGTTATGAAGAAACTTATAACCGCATGCCGAACGATTACGAGACTTGGGGAGAGCGGGCGGCGGAAATCACCTTGCAAGTGATCCAAGCCGGTGTTCCGGTCACTCACGTCGAAATTTGGGGCGAGCCGGAGCGCCGCAATTCCAAAGACGGGCCGGAAGAGTTCGCCCGTTTCTTTGCCACCGCCAACAAAATCCTGCGCCGCGAGTTGCCGAAGGAAGTGAAGATCGGCGGCCCAGGGATGGCCGGGGCTTTTGCCCACGGTATGGATTTCTTCGAAGCCATTCTGAAGGCTTGTAAGAAGAAACGAGTGACCCCGGAATTCTTGTCTTGGCATCAATACGAAGGTTGGGCCACGGATACCGCGGCTTTTCGCATCGACACTCGATTGCAGAACATGGCCCGAGAAATCCTCGGCCGCGAGGTCGAGCTGATTTTGGGGGAATGGTCTTTGGCGCTTCCCTCTCCGACTCACCCTATGCCTCAGTTGGATGACCACCGCAATGCAGTCCATTGGTTGGCCACGGTGTCTTCCTTGGTTACCGAGACTTCGGTGGAGGCCCAATGTTATTTCATGTTCCAGGACGGCAATTGGGAGGCCAAGCAGGATTTTGCCGGCCAATCTCCGGGCCTGTTCACCATCAACGGTGCTCCCAAGGCCATCGTCGTCGGCCAGAGAATGTTGGATTTAGCCGCCGAATTGCCGGCCGTCCACATGGAACGCAAGGGAGCTCCCTGGAATTTGGCTTGCTATGCCAGCGGGGAAGGAGATCGTCGTCTGGTGTTGGTCAGCAATGCCATTCGCATGGACGAGGGCCGGGTGAAAAAAGCTCTGGACCAACGAGACGTGGATTTCCATCTGTTGCCGAAAGAAAAGCGCAATACGGTTTACGCTTATATCCGCGGCCGGGCGCCATATTCGCGGTTGGGGCTTCCACCTCAGGATGAATCCAAATGGGAAGAGGCCCGGGAAATCTTGCGGATAAGCGGGAAGGCGGGCAAACAACCCACTCCGGTTTGGCTGGGTTTCGATCGTCCCATCGCCCGATTGGGCCAGGTTTGGGCCATTGATGAAAACCGGGGCAACCCCGCCGCCCATCGCGAGTTGGTGGAGTATTTGAAGAAGGTGGCTTACAAACGTCGCATGATGTCACCGGAACAGAAACGTCAGTTGAAGGCCAATCCGGAAATGGCATGGGAAAAGGAAGCGGAAGCTTATGGAGCCATGTTGGATCTGGCTGCCGCCAAGCCGCCGCAACTCTCCGAGGAAGAGGCCGCCGCCTTGGTGGAATTGGACGGCCGTCGCTGCCGGGTGCAGCTCCCGATTCAAACTGCGTACCTGTACGAGTTTTGGCTTGAACCGGAGAATCCATAGCCGGGGCGGATACACTGGGCCGGTGGCACTTGCCGACCTGAAATGCGAGTTGTCCTGGTCCGCCAGCCGGGCCAAGGAATTTGAACGTTGCCGACGGGAATATTGGTATGCCCGTTACGCTTCTTGGGCTTGGTGGAAAGAGAAACCTCCCGGCGAGCGTTTCGAAATCATGCTGCACAAGAATTTGTATTCCTTGCCGGCTTTCGCCGGGGATTGCGTGCATCGGGCGGTCGAACGGTGGTTTCATTTGCGCGAGAGCGGCGCTTCCATGACCGCTCAGGACCTGTTCGAACAGGCCCGCGACTACTTTCGAGCCGGATGGCGACAATCCAGCAGCGAAGATTGGAAAAAACGACCGAACAAGAGTATCCATTTGGAGGAGCACCATTATCAAATGGAGATCAGCAAAGAAACCACGGAGAAGTATCGGCAATTGCTGGAAAAGTGTGCTCAGCAGTTTTTTAACCTTCCAGAGTTGGAGAAAGTTCGAAGCAGTGATCCGGAAAGCTGGTTGGCCGTGGAGGGTTTAGATACTTATGTTTTCCTCGGCACGAAGATCTACGCGGTCCCGGATTTTGCCATGGAAGAAGACGGCCAATATCACATTTACGATTGGAAAACCGGCCGGCCGAGGGAGGAAGACTTATTCCAACTGCATACCTACGCCCTTTACGCTTGCGAGAAATGGGCTGCAGATCCTGAAAGCATCCATTTGCACGCAGTGTATTTGGGAGAAGGCCAGGTCAAGAGTATGCCGATCCAGATCGATAAACTGTCCGAAGTTCAAGATCGAATGTCGGAAAGCGTTCGGGCCATGATGGACCTTCACTACGATCCGGAGCGGGACCCTTTGGTGCAAGAGCATTGGCCGGTCAGCGGCGCTCCACAAGCCTGCCGGCGTTGCCGTTTCCGGGGAATTTGTGATGGCGCCCCGGCGAATCTCTGATCAGTATCCCTTGGCCAGCAATTCGGGTAATGCCTGAGCCAAGGCTTGGTATTCGTGCGGCTCGTTATAAGCTTGGCAAGACACCCTGACCAATCGGTGGGGCGGTTGCGGCCAGGAAATGATGGGTACTTGAATGTTGTAAAGATCGATCAAAGCATCTTGCAACGGGTCCAGTTCCAGAGGTGATTTCGCTTTGCTGCCTCTGCCGTCGGGCAATGGAACCGCGGCCATAAATCCAATCATGGAATCCGGGCACGGGGCTTCCACTTGTAGGGTTTCGCATAGAAGATCTCGGGCCGCCAGAGCTTGTTCGCGGTTGCGACGGCGCAAGGCTGGCCAGCCTCCTGGGAACAATCCTTCCAAGAAATCCATGGCTTTGCCAATGGACAAAATGGCGGTCGGGTCATGAGTGCCCGCCCAATCGAATTCCAACAGAAATCGACTTCGATCTTGTCGCGGAGCATTGGCTCCGTGACTAATCACGGTCGGGCGAATTTGATTTTGTTTATCTTTGCGAACCCATAGGACGGCCGCTCCCTTGGGGGTACAAAGCCATTTGTGGCAATTCCCAGTGAAATAGGCCGCGCCTAGTTGATTCAAATCCAACGGCAACATGCCAGGTGCGTGGGCACCGTCGACCAAAGTCTCAATTCCCCGTTCCCGCAGTCGTGGGACCAAAGTCGCCAGTGGCATGACCAGCGCGGTTTGGCTGGTGATGGCATCGATGAGCAGCAACTTGGTTTTGGAGGAGAGCTTTTCTTCCAACTTCTGCCAAACGACTTCAGGGTTATCGATGGGGAAGGGAAGCTTTACTAAGACCACCTCCACCCCGAATCGATCGGCCACGAAATCGGCCACGTTGCGACAGGCGTTGTACTCGTGATCGGTGACCAGGATCTGGTCTCCGGGTTGCCAGGGCAAACTTCGCAAGACGGCATTGACGCCGGTCGTGGCATTGGGAACGAAGGCGAGGTCCTCGGGATCGGCCCCTAAAAACGGAGCGAGCCGATGCCGGGTTTGATTCAATCCTTGTTCCAATTCCCGCATGAAAAAACGCACCGGCTCCCGTTCCAAACGCCGGCGTAATTCTTGTTGATATTCAAGAACCTCTTTCGGGCAGGCGCCGAAAGATCCATGGTTTAAGAAAATAACTTCCGGGTCCAAGCCCCAGTGTTTCTTCAACCTTTGTTTCCTTTCCACTGACCGAGGACTTTGCTCATGATGCGATCGAAATCTTCCGGCAAATCTTCGCAATTCATTTGGTCGCAGCTTTGGTAGACCTTTTTGAACTGGCGAAAATACCTCATGCAAATCGGGCAGCGGAACAGGTGGAATTTGAGGCGCAGGCGATCCCAGAAGCCGACCCGGCCTTCCAGATGGTCGCTGAGGGCGTCCACAACGCTGTGGCAACAATCTTCTTTAGGCGCCATCAGGCCACTTCTCCCAATTTGCCTTCGGCGCATTTCCGAACCGATTGACGGGCTCGGTGCAAGATTTGCCGAAGGTTGGCGTCGCTCAAGTTCATGATTTCCGCGGCTTCCTTGGAAGATAAGCCCTTCAGGGCCCTCAGCATCAGGGCTTCTTTTTGATTGGCCGGCAAACCCTCGATGCACTCTTGGACCACTTCCAACATTTCGGCATTCTCGTTCCAGGGACTGAACGTGACACCTTCTTTCCATCTTCCGTCGTCTTGAAACATAGACGTTTCCGGATCTTCCGTAGATATAGTGATTTCCCGCCCGGATTTTCGCATGGCATCGAAGATCTTGTGGCGCAGGATGCCGTAAATCCAGGCCCGGAGAGAAACCCTTCCGTCGTATTTTTCGATGCTGGACAGGGCGCCCATCATGGCTTCCTGCAGCACGTCCTCGGCTGAATCCGGACTGGTCAGCATGCGACGGGCATAGCCGAGCATCTCCGGACCCAGGTTCCGGAAGAGTTCCTGGGCAGCGGCTTCTTCTCGCTCCTGGATCCTGGCGGCAAGGTCCAGGTCCCGCTGGTGCGCGTGGCTCACGGCAAGAATTCTAGGCGACTTTTCCAAGGAAAAAAGGACCGGCCGCCCTTGGGGGGCGGCCGGCGAGAAGGATCAACGGACTAGAGCAGCCTTCAAGTCGTGACAAAGGCCGGACGGCGACCTTCGATCAAACTGCTCAATCCTTCCAACGCATCCGGGCTGGAGAAGACTTCCTCCAAGTTGGCCAGCTCCAGGGCCAGGGCATCGGCCAGGGGCAGGTCGGCGCCCTCGTTGAACAGTCGTTCCGCCAAACGGAGGGCAACGCTGGACTTGGACCCCATTTTCTTAACCGCTTTCTCTAGCACGGGGTTGCCTTGGGTGTCGGCTTGACCGCTTAAGATCTGATCCACGCTGTAGGTTGAGAAGAAATCCCAAACCGGTTGCCAAGCCTTGGCTTGCGGAGCACTGGGGGCTTGGCGTTCCGGAGCACTTCCTTGAGAGGCCAAGCGCTCGCAGGCGCCGTCCAGTTCTCCAAAGGAAACCACCTGGTCACAGAGACCAATTTCCAGGGCTTGCTTGGCTCCCAGGATTTGGCCGGTGTAGACCAGATACTTGGCGATGGGCAAGCCCACCCGGCGGGGAAGACGCTGGGTGCCCCCAAGGCCGGGGTAGATGCCGATTCCGGTTTCGGGGAAGCCGAAGCTGGCTTTGGGGCTGGCAACAATCCAATCGCAGGCCAGCGCGGTTTCGGCACCGCCTCCCAACGCAAGGCCCTGTGCTCGAGCGACTACCGCGTGGTCCCCGCCGCTCAAGGTGGCCAACAACTTGGCTCCGGTAGCGGTGAATTGGTAAATCCGGGGAAAGGTGTTGGCTCGCAGGTTGTCCACGAAGAACTTGATGTCGGCGCCGGCGATGAAAGCCTTGCCGCTCCCGCCCAGGACAATGGGGCGGCCCTGCTGGCGAGCCTGGGAAAAAACTTCCACCAGTTGCCCGACCACCTCTTCGTTCAGGGCATTCATGGCATCCGGGCGGTCCACCCAAACGCTGGTCAGAGACCCGCGTTGTCCCAGGGAGGCCAGGGAAATGGGAATGCCGTCGGGACCTGCCTCAGCCAAGAGCTTGGGCATTGGCAAGCCATAAGATTCGATGACCCCTTGCGCCATTTGCTGGGCCTTTTCGGTTCCAACTTTGTTGATCAATTGGAACGGTCCCAATGACCAGCGCAGCCCCACCCGGGCACCAATGTCGGTGTCCTCCACCGTGGCAACCTCTTCGTCCACCAACTGGGAAGCAACGTAAAACACGGTTCCCAGGAGATGGTTGGCTACGGCTTCATACTTGGATGAATCCGCCTCGCCATCCAGATTCCAGAGTTCGCCGGAAGCCACTTGTTGGCGCAGAGTTTCCGGCGGTGCGTAAAAGGAGTGCAATTCCCGCCCCAAGGTATCGGCGGCGTGCATTGCGATCGGGACACCGGTGACGTTCATCAACTCGAACGGACCCATGCCGATGCGGAAGGCTTTTTTAGCCGCCCATTCAATCGTGGCAATGTCGGCGACCCCGGTCTCGAGCAGCTTGACCGATTCGGTCAACCAGGGCACGAAGTAGCGATTGACCACAAAGCCGGGGGCGTCCGCGCTACCGATCGGAGTCTTGCCGATGGCTTCCTGGGCGGCCCAAGCAGCTTGGAAAGCTTCGTCGGTGGTTTTTTCGTGGCCAATGACTTCGACCAGCCGATTCTTGGCCGGGTGATAGAAATAGTGCAGGCCAACCACTCGCTCCGGATGGGGAGTGACGGCGGCCACGTCTCGAACGTAAAAAGAAGAAGTATTGGTGCCCAGGATGGCGTCCGGTCGGCAGTGCTCTCCGAGTCGCTGGAACACCTGTTTTTTCACTTCCAGGTCTTCGAACACCGCCTCGACCACCAAGTCGACTTCAGAGAGCCGGCTCCAATCGCTGGTGCCTTCGATCCGTCCGAGGATGGCCTCCACTTGCTCGGGGCGGAACAAACGGCGTTCCACGCCTTGCTGCAGCAGATCGCGAATGATCCCCAAACCGCGTTGGACCTTTTCGTCGTCCAGGTCAACGAGAATTACCGGGATGCCTTCGGTGGCGATCTTCTGGGCGATTCCGGAGCCCATGTTTCCGGCTCCGATGACAGCGGTCTTGCGGACTTCAAACTTACTCATGGCCATTCTCCAGGTGGCTCCAGGAAAACCGACCCGACATTCTACTGTCGCTCCGCCCGCCTGCCACACCCCGGCCCGATGTGGAGGAGGCGCTAAACTGCCTGCCGGGTACCTCCGCCATGATCCGCCTCCTCGGACTGCACAAATCATTTCCTCGGCAAACTGACGAGCAAAGCAGCGGTCATTCTCTGAGTGTGAGTGACTTTGAAATTCAAGCCGGAGAGCGAGTGGCCTTGGTCGGTGCCAGCGGATCGGGCAAAACGACCTTGTTGAACTTGATGAGCGGTTTGATTCTTCCGGACCAAGGTTCGGTCGAGGTCGACGGAGTCGACATTACCCAACTGAAGGAATCGGCCCGAGATCGTTTTCGAGCTCGCACGATTGGTTATTTGTTCCAAACTTCCCACTTGCTCCCAGGGTTCAGCGCTTTGGAAAACGTTGAGTTGGGAGCCAGCTTCGCCGGCCGGGCGGTGGACCGGGATCGAGCCAAATCTCTGCTGGACGCCGTGGGTTTGGGTCACCGCCATCACCATCAACCACAACAACTTTCGGTGGGACAGCAAAGCCGAGTTGCTTTGGCCCGGGCACTCGTGAATCGACCCAAAGTGGTGCTGGCTGATGAACCTACCGGGGCCTTGGATCCAGAATCCGGGAAAGCGGCATTAAAACTCCTTCTTGACACGGCAGGTGAGGAAAACATCACCGTGATTTGTGCCACCCACGATGCTGGAGTCGCCAGCGTTTTGGACCGCACCGTTCGGGTGGAGGAGTTGCAATGAAATTGCCTCGCCTGATTGCGCGGAATCTGCGGCGGCGTCCTTTGACTACGGCGTTGACCTCCTTTTCGGTTGCCTTGGGAGTCGGTCTGTTTGCCGCCATTGGAGCCTTGCGGCATGGGGCCGAGCAGGGATTCCAGCGCTCCGCCAGCCTTTGTGACATGGTGGTCGGCGCCAAGGGTTCCTCCTTGCAACTGGTATTGAATTCCCTCTACCACGTCGGCACCAGCCCGGGCAACGTGCCCTTTTCTCTTTATGAAGAAATTTCCGGTACGACCGGTGTGCTGTGGTCCGTGCCCATGGCCGTGGGAGATAGTTATGCCGGCAGCCGCATCGTGGCGGTCACCGATGATTTGTTCGAAGCCCTGGAAATTCCCGACTACGGCAAGTTGCGGCTGGCTTCGGGCAACGCCTTTGCCTTTTCCAAGGAAGCTCTGGTCGAACTCCACCATGAATTGGAGGAGCACCATCACGAAGAGGACGAGGAGGCTGAAGAGCACCACGAGCACCACGAGCACCACGAGCACCACGAGCACCACGAGCACGAAGAGTCTGAAGAATCTGGGACGGAGGAAGAAGAACACCACGCACACGACGAAGAGTTGCACCACCTCATCGAAGAGCATCAAGGGCTGTTCGTTGCGGTTGTCGGTTCGGAGGCCGCCGCTGCTTCCGGGCTGCAAGTGGGTTCGCGGTTTACTCCCGCCCATGATGTAAGTGGTGGAGCCGGCCAAGAGCAGCATGAAGAGGCCGAAACCGAAGTGGTCGGGGTGTTGGAACCTACCGGTACACCTCTAGATCGGGCCATTTTCATTCCACTGGGTGCTTTTTACTTGATTGAAGGTCATCAACCTACGGAAGAATCTGAATTTGGAGGCGCTCGGGATCCTCTTGGACTGAGCTCCATCCTGGTTCGGTCCAAACCGGGTTTCTATTCTTTGAGTCTTTGGCGTTCCTGGAATAACCGCTTGGACGCTCAGGCCGCTCGTCCTGCCGATGAAATTCGGAATCTGTTCCAAGTAGTCGGTAACGTCGACGCCATTCTTCGTTTGGTGGCTGCCTTGGTTGTTGTCGTGGCCTTGATAGGTGTGTTAGTGGCGATCTACAACACCATGGGAGCGCGACGGAAGGAATTCGCCTTGCTACGGGCCCTCGGAGCCCACCGGGCAACCGTTTTGACCATGGTCATGGGCGAATCGGCCGCCATCGCCGCGATCGGCGCCTTGATCGGCATGCTTTTGGCCGGGGCCGGAGTTTGGGTTGCTTCGGGCAAGGTTCATTCCATGGTGGGAGTTGCCGTAACCGTGTTACCAGGTTGGGACGAAATTCAACTTTTGCTGGCGGTTACCGCCGTAGGTGCCATTGCTGGTTTGGTGCCGGCTTGGAATGCTTATCGAACCGAAGCGGCTCATCACCTTTCCGGCCAGCTCTAAAGAAGACGTTTCTCCTCCATTTTGGTTACACATGTGTAACCATTTGAAAGAAAGTCCGTCTGCCTATGATGAGGATCAACCTACATGATTCCTTTTGTTTGCATGGTGTATAGCGTTCTTTGATAATTCGCCCCATTTTTGGTTCTTTTGGCATTTTCTTTGCAAATAGGATGACATGCTTTCTTGGAGCTCCCCCCCGATTGGCTGGTTTCTTTGGCTTCTTTTCGTTCCTGGGCTTGGCGCCCAAGAACCAGCTCCCGTGGCCAATTCGCAGGAAGAAGGGCAGGACCAAGTCCAGGAGAAAGAAGCGGAAGTCACCGTGGACGTTCTGGTCATTGGCCGCCACGACCACGATCCGATTCCAGTGGTCCCTTTAGAGAGCATTGGATCGCGAACCGTTCTAGGTCCGGAGAAGGTTCGGGAGACTGGTTCTCGCGATTTAAATGACTTGGTGCAGCATTTGCCGGCCGCTTCGACTAGGCCGTACAACGGAGGAGAAGCATCCGCCCCTTCCTTTTCCATGCGTGGACTGCCGGATGATGGCCTGACCGAGTACATCCATGTCCTTGTCGACGGCGTCCCAGCCAGCCCGCTTCCTTTTGGTTGGACAGCGTTTTCCTTTTTGCCGTTGACTACAGAAAGGGTATACGCCATCGACTACGTCCGTGGCGGCCACACGCTTCGCTATTCTCCCAATACAGTTGGCGGCGTGCTCAATTTTTTGACTCAGCCCATTCCCGAGAATCCTCGATTCGAAACCAGGACGACCTTCGGCAGTTTTGACTATGCTTCGACATTGCTTTCGGCCGGCGGTACGGTCGACGGAGTCGGTCTCTTGGCTACCTATGTGGATCGCCGGGGAGAAGGGTATCGACGAAATGGAGGTTTTGACCAGCAGGATCTCAACTTGAAATTCCGCATGAATACCGGTGACGGCGACGGCCGGGACTGGGTTGCGGTCTCCGCAACTTACATGGAAGACGAACACCAGGCGCCCGGTGGGTTGACCCGCCGCCAGTTTCGGAGAAACCGATTCGGAAATTCCCGGCCGGACAATCGTTTTGATGGCTATCGAGGATTGCTGGATGCGGTCTACCACCAGGAGAGCGCCGGAGGTTGGATGGAGTGGTTCGGTCACTTCTCCGAAACCGCTCGGCATCTAAGAGCGCAACGGCCTCACTTCGGAACTCCGACCACGATTTCCGACTGGGATGACGAGAGCTATTTCGCCGCCTTGGGAGTTCGATTTGAAGAGTCCTTGGAGTTCATGGGAACCGAGCACACTCTCTATGGAGGGGCAAGAATCCACCGGGATTGGATCCCTTCCTGGAAATTGAGAAGCCTTCCGCTGGCGGGAGGATCGGCCACCACGACACAGGACGCTGCTTATCACCTGACTAGCTTGTCCGTTCATCTCGACGATACCTTCGAGCCGGTGGAAAACCTTCAAGTCAACTTCGGCTTGCGGGGAGAATGGATTCCGCAGACCAGGGGCCGGGACCCGGTCGGCGGGTGGGAATTTGAAAACGACGACTTCATTCTCCTTCCCGGAGCAGGGCTCTCCTACCTTTGGACGGACCACTTGGCGTGGTTCGCCAATTACTATCAAGGATTTCGGGCTCCCCAGGTTTGGGGGTACGCCTTTACCACCGGCTCTGGCCAGTTGGAGTTCGAAAAAGGACGAACCATGGAAAGCGGTTTGAGGTGGCAAGGGGAAGCCGGAACGGCTGCATCGGTGACCGCCTGGCGAACCGAATACGATGATTTCGGCGTGTTTTACTCCGGCTTTTATGAGAACTTGGGCCGGATCGTCGCCAATGGAGCCGACCTCCTTCTGGACTGGGAGTTGGGGGAAACCTGGGCCGCCCTCGAAGGTTTTTATCTGGGCGCATCCTTCACCCTTCAGGATTCCGAACTGAAGACCGGACCGAATCGTGGGAACGAAACGCCCTATGCCTGGGAGAAGAAAGCCGCCTGGCGCTTCGGTTATCAGCATCCGGATGGCTGGGCAGCATCCCTGGGAGGAACTTACGTCGGCGAGTCTTTTTCCGACGAGGCCAACACGGCGCAGACCAACGCCAACGGAAACCTGGGAGTGAATCCTGCTTGGGTGTTGTGGGATTTGCGCCTGGCGCGCTGGTTTAGTCTGGAAGAAAACGCCGAATTGGAATTGGCCGTGGGGGCTACGAACCTGTTTGACAAGGACTGGTACGTTCACTCCCGAGGCGGCTTTTTCGGCGGCGGCATGGTGGCTGGGCCGCCGCGCCAAGCGTATGCTTCCTTAAACCTGATCCTCTACTGGTAATCATGGCTCGCTCCTTGTCTTTGCTTTGGCTGGTTCTGCTGGTAACGGCTTGCAACAGCCCTCAGTTCGGTTCCTCGGATTTTGGCAATCTGGCTTCATCCCAAGACCCGAAAAAGGCGGAAGTCCTGCTTTCCCAAACGGGATCGTGGCAAGCCATGTTGCTTTTGGACAACGGAGAGACCGGAGTCTGGACGGTGAAGTCCTTTCCGATCTTCCCGCAGTATGCGGTTCCCGAAGTCGTGGGTTTGGACGACAAGGGAAAGTGCCACGTGTTGGTTTCCTACAGCGGTAAATGGACTCCTATTCAGGTGGTTCACGACGGCCGTTGGCTGGGTGGCCTGACCCACGGAGACGTGGATCCTCGGTATCCAGGAGCGGAACTCTATACCGGAGGTCAAAACGGCAATCTCTACCAATTGCGAAGTTATCCACAGGGGGCTTTGGACGGGAGGCTGATCGCTTATCTGCCTGGCCGGGAGATCCACACCCTTTTGGCGGGCGATCTCGATCCGGAAAATCCAGGCAAAGAGTTGTTGGTCTTCACTCGACCTGGCGGTTTGTTTCTGCTGACGCCCACTGGAGAGCACGGCGGCTTTGAAACCCGCTTCTTGGGCGATCTCCCCGGGCGGGTCCGGGACGCCTTAGTTTTGAATCCAGAAGGAGGCGATCCCGAAATCATTACCGTCAGTCGAGCCGGTCGGATTCAATCGTTGAAACTCAGAGGCGGGTCCACCCATTGGCGAGAGCTTTTCCAAACCGACATGGGGATGGGGCGAGTGGCTCGAAAACCGGGAACTTCCAGGGATGCACCGGTGCTTTACGCAACCCTGGACGACGGCCGCATTTTGCGCTTGGAAAGACAACCTGCCGGGGACTGGCAGCCGGAAACCATTTTCAAAGGTCACCAAGGACCTCGGGGAATCGCTGCCGGCCGATTTGATGCCGACAAATCCAAGGAAACGGTCGCCATCTTCGGATATAGCGGGAAAGTCGAACTTCTTAGCCGAAACGGAGATGGCTGGACTTCCGAGCTTCTATTCCAAGACCGGGATAAAGGGCATTGGTTGGCTGCTGCTGAGTTGGACGGTCGCAACGACACGGAAGAAATCCTTCTAAGCGGTTACGGAAGCCGAATCGTCATGCTGGTGCAGGAACCCTAAGCAAAGATCTCCAAGCCGGAGAAAAAAATTCCTTAGCGGTTACCGCTTGAAACCTACCGTAGCGGACTGGAACAATGATGGCCTGCCTGACCTCCTGGTCGGCAACACGGAGTGGGTTAAGGGCGACCACGGCCATTCCCAAATCCAAGGCTAGGTTTGACTTCTACTGCGAGAAGTGAAATAGCCGGGGACAGGCCCCGCCCCAAGATCCCAAATCCTTAGCTACAAGAAGTCATGACGGCCGCCTGGGAAGGGGCGGTCGTCGTTTTTTTCTGGGCGGTCTATGCTGGTTTCTGTGACCACGGACTTCCAAACCAGTCAACCCATCTTGGTTCTCGGTTCGGGCCCGGCCGGTTTGGCGGCAGGGGCGTGCTTGCAACAGGCCGGTTTGCCATTTCTTATTTTGGAGTCGGCTTCCGAGTTGGCTCCGGTGTGGCGCCGGCATTACGACCGTTTGCATTTGCACACCGATCGCAAACGCAGTGGATTGCCGGGTTTGCCCATGCCGGCTGATTATCCCCAGTACCCTTCCCGAGACCAGGTGGTCGCTTATCTGGATCAATACGCCAAGCATTTCCAGTTGCCGATTCAGTTTGGTCAAAAGGTACTCAAAGCCTTTCCGGAGGAAGGCCTTTGGCATTTGCAAACCGAAGATCGAACTTGGTCCTGCCAGCATTTCGTGGTGGCTAGTGGTTGGACCCGGCAAGCTTTTCGGCCGAAATGGCCGGGCGAAGCTGACTTCGGCGGCCCCATTCTGCATAGCAGCGAATACCGCAATGCCGAAGCCTTCCGGGGCCAAAAAGTGTTGGTGGTCGGATTCGGGAATTCCGGCGGCGAAATTGCCTTGGACTTATTCGAGCATGAAGCCAGCGCCAGCCTTTCGGTGCGAAGCCCGGTGAACATCGTTCCCAAAGAATTGTTCGGGCTCCCTCTGCTGGCTTGGTCGATCCCGCTTTCGAAAATTCCGCCGCGCTTGGCCGATGCTTTGACTTGGTTGCCGCGGCGCTTGCGTATGGGTTCACCGACTCAATACGGGTTGCCGGCGGCTCCCTTCGGCCCGATGACCCAAGTGGCTCGTTTTCAGCGGATTCCCATGATCGACGTCGGCGTTTTAGCGCCCATGCGCCGGCGGGAAATCCAGGTGTACCCGGACATTCTCCGGCTGCACCCAGGGGAAGTGGAGTTTCAAGATGGTCGCCGCCAGCCCTTCGATGCCGTGATTGCCGCCACGGGCTATCGACCGGCTCTAGGGGAGTTCTTGCAGGCTCCTGCAAAGGTACTGGATGAACAGGGAAGACCGGTTCAACCGGAAGCGCTCCCAGCCGCCCCCGGCCTATGGTTTTGTGGTTTTGACGTCTCGCCCTCAGGCATGATTCGCAAAATCGGCCAGGAGGCCAGAGCCCTCAGCGCCGCCCTGAGTCGTGAACTTCAAAAGCAGGCTTAGGTCCCGCCGGTCATATCCAGGGTTGTTTGTTCATTTCGAAAAACACGAATCGTTTCAGAAATGAATGGCTTTCCAATTTTTGATTTCGGGGAATCTAAGCGAAGCCAGTAATCTCCTTCCGGAATGCCTTCCAGAATATAGGGCCATTTTGTAAAGGAATAGGGATAAGACCGATCATCTTCCTTGGCATATAGATTAAATTCAGCCGTTCCCAAATATGGTTGCGCATTCTTGGTGTAAAGGGCAACCGAAATGGATCCGAGGCGGTCCACCAAGATTTCCTCCTTGTGAGCCAACGACCCCAACGCAATCGTGTTGCTCAAGTATTGAGCATCCTCCGACCAAGGAAAGCGATTCGAAAGAAACAATTTATAGGAATATGTCCCTTGCGGCAATCCTTCGAGGAGGAAGTCCTGATCGAAATCCATGATTTCAAATTCGTATTCCCAACCCGATTCATCCGAAAGAAATAGATGGGCGATGGCGTTATGGCGTCCTCGCGGCGGTGCAGTGGACTTGGAAGAGAGTCCTAAAAATTGAAAGCTTAGATTTCCTCCGATGACGCCTTTTTCTTGAAGGGAGATCGAATAAACTTTCAGGCCGCCGGAAATTCGAGAAAGAGGTAGTCGCGAGGAGATGTGTTCGACTCCCGGGGCATGAACCTCATATCCAATGTGGCCCAAAGAATCTTCTCCGTTCAAGGCACCATACAAGAGTAAAAAACGTTTTTCGACTGGCCGGATGGGAGGTCAAGAGGTAATCCTGCCAAAGCCAAGAAAGGATCACCAGGCCAGATTGTTCGTCCAATCGGCTTTCGGTCTGCGGCAAAAATGGGACTCAAGTAAGAAGGCAAGAAACCGGCTTGAACAGGAGGCGGTATTTCAAGTTCGAGCACGGAACCAAATAGCTCCATGACTGAAACCACAATTCCTTGGTCTCCGGCTCTGGCTAGAAGTGGCCTGGCGGAAAAGAAGCCAGGGCCTCCGCAAACTATCAGGTATTCTCCTGGGCGGGAAAGCCCTTTTAAAGTAAACGCACCCTCTGAATTTGTCTGGGTTTGTAAGAGCTTAGTGGGCTTTCCGTGTACGAAATCAAGTTTTTCATTTAGCAACGGAGGATGTTTGCGAGGCCAAGCCACAACAGTAAAGCCCTCCGGTGCCGGCTCGCCAGAAGCTTTCTTGACGATTCCTTGAATCGTTCCGCCTTGACTCAGCTCCAATGTCAATTCAGGCGGGATTGGCTGACGGAAAGCGAAATTTTTTTGTTCGTAATCCTCGTGTTTGCAATGGAAATTTGAAACGGAGAGCGCGGGTAGAGATGTTGCCAAGACACCTTTGCCGTCAGTCAAGCCAAGATAAATTTCTTCCTGGCCATGATCATAGAAAACGTCGACGGCCCGGATTCCCTGGCGAGTGCTTTCGTCGATCACGGTGATGGAAATTTCATGGTCGCCAAGCTTAAATGAGGGAGCGCGATATCTTTCTCTTGAGAAGTTGGAATTGTTTGGCGGCGCCAGTGATTCTTCTTCCGAAGTTTTGCCGGGTTCTTGATATTCTGATTCGGAAGAATGAGGGCTGGGCGAACCGGGGCAGGGGCTAAGGAATAACCCTAGGCAGACAGCAAACAGGCCAAGGCCGAGGATGAGTCGCACTTTGGCTAAGTCGAATGGTGAAGGAGGAACTTTCATACCGGCAACGCTCTTTTCGCTCAGGAAATGCTATCCCATGGCTTATTCCTGAACAAGAGGGAAGGCTAAGGCTCTTGGAGCATCGAGTGGTGCATCTCCTCGAACTTGGCTGCCGCGGTCAGGAAGTGGGCGGTAATCCAAAATACGGTCCAGCCTTCGACGTAGCCGCCGCGATCCCGTTTCGGGTCGGAAAGATCCCCGCCCTGGGCAAAGCGAGTTTGCTGCAATTGTTCGCCCTGGCTGCCATAAGGGTCGATCATTTGACCGCAACTTCGGTACATCAGGACGGCCAAATCCTGTAGGTCCTTGCGATAGGTTAATTGGCCAAGACGAAAGAGCTCGGGGGCATAGAGGACGCCAAAAACGTCCAGATGCATGTTTTGAACCGACACCGAGGTCCAGCCTCTGGTTTTCAAGCCGTGATCCCGCAAACGGCCGGGAGGGAGGTCTACGTTCCACAAGTAGGTATAAGTCAAGGCGACGTCGGCGGCATGTTCCGCCCATTGCAAGTATTGAATTTTCCCGGTAACTCGATGCAAGTAGAAGAAGGCTTGTAGGGCTCCCCAGGCTCCCTCCTTATCTTCGCAACGGGCATCCAAGGTGCCGCCCCAATAGGGTTCCTGCATGGTCCTGTGGCGTTCGGCATAATGCTGTCCAGCTTTTTCCGCCGCTTGCAACCATTGGGGTTGTTCGAACAACTGAAAGGCCAAAGCCAAAGGTGCGATCAAGAAGGCTTCGGCGGTGGACCGGGGTTTCCAGTGAGAGGCCAGGATCCTTTCGGCGTGAATCTCGCACGCACGCTTTAAAAACCGTTCCCAATCCCGAGTGTCGGCTCCTTGTTTCCGCCCGACTCGGATGGCCCGGGCGAATTGGGTCATGGCTTGGCCTTGAGAAATGGGATCTTGTCGCGACCATTCTCCGGTCTTGCCGTCGACGGCGATCAAAAAACCATGTTCGTTAAAGGGAGCTTGACACAGAGTATCTAGTGTTTGTCGGCCGATGGTCGCCAATTCCGGTCGTTCCAAAGGTTCGGCCAGCACTTGCAGCGCATAGCCTGGAGCTTCCGATTGTCCCGCCCAACCCATGACGTATAGATTTTCCAAATGAGGATACATGGCGAATCCCGGCATCTCATTTTGGCTGCGCCAGCGAGACAAGGCGAAGCGTAATTTGTCCGACAAAAGCTCACGCCCGGGAGGCATGCCCTCGGAAGTGTAGGGCTTGTGCAATTCCATCGCTCCTTGGAGGGCGTGACGGAATCCATCTCCTTGAAGCAAAAGCGAACCTCCATGAAGGAAGAAGCGCTTTTCCACCGTCTTGCCGGGAAGAATTTGAAGGTAGGCTTGTTTGAGAAAGGTGGCCGAACCCTGGCGGCTTTTGATCCAACCGGGTTGGTGATTCATGGCCACGGGGCCGCTCCACAAACAAAACTCGGTGCCCTCATGGCGCGCGGCCAAGCCCAGGGACCACCAGAGGTCTTCGGCTTTGGCGAAAGGAACCAAGCTGGGCCAACTGTGGAGAGCCGCCCAGATGCCAAAACCTTGAGCTTCTTCTTGGGGCCATTCCAAACTTGCGAAGGGAGCCGGGAAGCGATGTTCCTGGAATAAGGTTCGCTCCCCCGGTTCTCCTTTCCAAAGGGGAATCAAACCGTGCCAGCCCTCATCTTTGGAACGAGCCCCTGAAGGGTTGCCGTGATAAAGAAGGCCGGGAAGAACCGCCGCCCGTCCCTTGCCGGGAGCCAGCCAACCGATTCTCAGGACCGTTTCGGAAGAAGTCTCTTTGCCCTCATAAGTCCAGCGCCGGGTTCCCTCCAGTAAATCACCCCGAAATCGAAAAGCGTCCCGAATCTTCCAGGGGCCGTCGGGGGTATGCAGAATGCCTTCGGCCATTAGCCAAGGACCTTCTCGGCGAACTTCCTCGGGATGGGCAAAAAACCATTGTCTGGGCTGTTCATCCTCCCATTGATAACCGATTCCCCAAAGGCCCTCCGCAGGACTTCGAAGGACTGGGCCGGCTTTGGTTTGAAAAGTCAAGGAATAACCCGTGTCGGTAGCTTCGGCTCGAAACACGGCATCCTTGCTGCGAATTTCCAAAGGATTCTCGGGCAAAAGATCCTGCAAAAATGCTTCCCAATCGAACTCAGGATCCCGCTGCAAGAACCGGCGATGAAGTTCGACCAGGAGCTCCTCTTCGTCCGAGTTCCATTTCGGCCGGCGGTCGCTGTGATAAAGGCCGTTTCGTTCCGTTTCCACGTCGCAGAATTGGACGTAGGCGTGGCCGCTGATTCCTCGATCTTGAGCCAAGTCCGCCAATTGACTGGCATAGGCCAGCAACCAAGCTTGGAAATCCGTGGAGTCAAAATTATCGAAACCGTCGGCGACCCATTCACTGACGACGATGGGCTGTCCCTGATACGGGAAGTCCTTGAGGAAAACAACATTCTCGGTGAAAGAACCCCCTCCGGCCTCGGCCCATGCCTTTGCGGCTTGCAGGCGAGCCTGGGGCGGGTGCCGGTGGATGTCAAGAACGTCGGTGGCTACGTGGTGGTAACCGCTGGTATCGATGATCGGCCTAGTCGGGTCCCACCGTTTCATGCGTTGATACGCCTCTTGATAATGAGCGATACGGGCTTCGGGATCGCCCCCGTGCATCCAGTTTTCATTGCTGTAAACCCAGGTGACCACCGAAGGGTGATTGAAGTCCCGTTGCAGTACCCGCTGCCACAAGCGATCGGTCAATTCGGTCGCCCGGCGACTGAAATGGCCTTCGCCGGCATTGGCCATTTCCCCCCAAACCAGAAGACCGAGGAAGTCGCAGTGGTACAAAAATCGCGGGTCAGCAACGATTTGGTGCCGGCGAAGATGATTAAAATCCAGAGCTTTGATGCGCTGTAGATCTTCCAGGGCGCGATCGTCGGAAGGCGGTGTATAGAGCCCGGTCGGCCAATAACCTTGATCCAATAATCCGTGAAGGAAGATCGGCTCTCCGTTCAAAAGGAATTTTCCACCTTTAGCCTCGAAAGTGCGGAAGCCCACATAGGATTCAACATGGTCTCGAATTTGGCCATTGACTTCCAGTTGCAGTTCCAATGGATATAGATAAGGATCTTCTGGAGTCCAAGGTTTGAGGCCAGTGTCCGTTTCTATATTCAATACAACGGTTCCATTTTGAACCTCAGCGGAATCGCTTTGTCGCAGGCGTCCTTTTCGATCGTACAAGTGGAACCGAACTTGACTTCCCCCTGGAGCCAGAACTTGAACCTTCATCGTTCCGGCGCAGGGCTTTACCTGTGGATAGAATTGCATGGACTGCAAGTGATAAGGCGAACGGGCCTCCAGCCAAACGGTTTGCCAAATGCCGGTCATGTGGGTGTAGTGCCAGCGATTTCGCTTACCACTTGGATGCTGCTTGCCTCTGGGCTGGGCCGGATCCATGGGGTCGTCAAAAACACGGACCACCAGTTGATCGTTTCCATCTTTACGAAGGAAGGGAGTGAGGTCGAAAGAGCAGGGAAGATAGCCGCTTTCTTGTTGACCTACTTCTTGGCCGTTGACCCAAACGGTCAGGAGGAAATCCGCCGCTCCGAAATGGAGAAAGATTCGCTTGCCATGCCAGGACGGCGGTGGAGAAAGCTTGCGTCGATACCAAACTTGGCGGCAGTGTTCAGTTTCTCCGATTCCAGATAATCGCGACTGGTGCACGTAAGGAACGCGGATTTGTTGCGGCCAGACGTGGTCTTGAAACCAAGCTTGTTGCAGGCCGAGATCCTGGGGATCGAAAGCGAAGTCCCACCAGCCGTTTAAGTTCATCCAGTCCGCCCGTTGCCAATCAGGCCGCGGGTGTTCCGGAAGGGGAATCGCTGGGATGGAATTCTGAACCTGGGCGAGGGAGGCGGCTTCGGGGCAAAGGCATAGGAGGAAGCACAGGCTCAGGGGGGTGCGCATGAGGTCAACCTGTTGGTGGGCTTTCGGTCGAGTCTAGAGCGTACTTCTTTAATTCTTCCAGAGTGACGAACTCCAGGGTGGAAATGTGAGTGGCGGCTAAAACCACCGGCGGCGCGACTCCGGCTTCCTTGGCTTCTTTCCAGCGCAGTACGCAGAGGCACCAGCGATCGCCGGGCCATAATCCGGGGAAATTGAACTCGGGAACAGGAGTAAGCAGGTCGTTGCCTCGGGCTTGGCTGAACTCGAGGAATTCACGAGTCATCTGGGCGCAAACCAAGTGCAAGCCTTCGTCTTGGGCGCCCCGGCGACAGCAGCCGTCCCGATAAAAACCGGTTCGTGGCGACATCGAGCAGGGTTGAAGCGGTTGGCCGAGAACGTTCCGACCCAAACCGGCAAAACGTGGTTGGGAAACCATGTAGCTTGAATGCGGGTGGGGGGGTATTGGGGAATTGGATTTGGAATAACTCGGCTTTGGAAAACGGGCCTCCCGGCGCCCGCCGCGAGATCGGGCGGAGGGCGACGGAGCCGGGAAGCCCGCCAACAAGCTTTGGAACCGATTGTTGGGTCTCTGGAAGCGGGGGAAGACCTCGGCTCCAGGGGTATTTCCAGCCTACATCAGGCTGCAAGGCCTGTTTCTTGTTTGGAAATGGCCTGCCACTTGCCTTTCGAAAGGGCAAGCTAAGGTCTTATTCAATCTGGACTTGGCCGGAGGCTCCGGGTGAACGATCAACCATCCTGTAGCCAAGCTTCGACCGGCTTGCTCCTATAGGGCTCACTCCCCTCGGGCTTTTCAGCGCTTTCAAGATGCCACCACAGCCGCGTAGGCAGGGCCGGATGACGTTGCCGGTCGAAAGTCCAAACCTGGCTCTGGGGAATCACTTCGTGGTAAAGAAGACTGCCGTCCCGGTTTGAAATCACCAACCGAACCGGGCCGTCGAAGGAATCGGCGGTTTGCCAACGAAACTCATCCCAGGTCGAAACCAAGCCTATGGGTGAAAGACACCGAATCGCTGAAGCCGGATGAGCTTGGTTTTCCGGTGATGGGCTCGATTCCCCTCCTGGATACAAATATTTCGGAAGCCAAAACAACACCAAGGCGGCTGACGCGGCTATGAACCACCACCACCAGGGATTCTCTTTGCGGGATTTAGTTGCTTTTTGAAGAGATGGATCTGGCGGGCAGGCAGAGTCTTTGGCGGCTTCCGAATTCGTTGGCGGTTTCATTCCAAAAGAAGCTTAAACCTCATTTCCGGAAGTTTCCACAGCTTATCCACAGAATTGAGTTGATGAAATAAGGGTTTAGGCTCAGGCGCGGCGGCGATTTACCGAAAGCTCAATGTTGGACCGCCCCTCCACTCTAGGTTGAGTCTTGGGGTTGTTTTTGCCCAAACATCTACAATATCTTGGGTTTTGAAATGTCATGAGTCACCACCAGGTCGATCCAATGTTCCTAATCTTGGTGAAGATTCAGCAACGAGCCAACGTGGCCGAGGAGGCGGGCGTCCTTCCTAGGCAAGATATTCACAATGGGAGACTTGGTTTCATCGGCTAGTTGCGGCAGTTCAGCAGCGGCAATCCAAGCGGGTTTGGCCGCAATTTTCACAAGGGCGGTGCGGGCTGCGTAATTCCAAATTCCGCTTGAGTTGATCCAGAGTTTCCAATAGGAAGCTCTGGAAGGACTTCTTCTCGAACTGTTTCAACGTGGATTGGAACTGGCGAAAATCTTTTTCGGCATAGTAAAGATCCTTTTTCAGCGTGGCGGCTTCCATCTTTTCCGAGAACTTCATCAGATCCTTTAGATGGCGGGCGGAAAGTTTCAGATCTTTGTCCTTTTTGATTTTGGCTTGAAGGGCGGCAACGGCTTCCGCGGAGGGATGGTCGGACGGCAAGCCTTGAAGCATTTTCAAGCGGGCCGAAGCGGAAATCGGATCGCCGAATCCAGCGAGTCTCTCGGCGAATTTCAACTGGCTGTGCACCAATCCATCCACCCGGCTGCGCAAGGGTGAACCAGCCTCCAGTTGACTATAAACTGTCTTCCACTTGCGCTTGGCGATGGCCTTCCGCAATTTGGACCCAAGGGCTTCCTCCTGAACTCGAAGGCCCGGGTTCGAGCGGAGGAAGCTCTTTATGGCTTCCATGTCCATGGCCTCGAAATACCAATTCCGGAAAGGATTGGCAGTGTATTGTTGGGCGCCAAAGTTGTAGCTGGTGCCACCGTCGGCAATCAAGCCGACCGGGTCGAGGACCAGGACACCAGGGTAAAAGTAGTCTGGGAAGGCTTCTTCCGCCTCGCCAGGCATTTTGATGAAGAGTGGGTGATCCAAATGAGCCCAAACCGGACTTCCCGAATTTGGGGCATGATCCTTTGCCCGGAGATTGGCTTCGGTGACAGCAATGACCACTAAGCCGAAGTCGGCCATAGTCTGTTGCAACTCCGAGGCCATTTGGACCCGCTTCATATTCCTTTCATGGTTGTACTCTCCTTCCATCGTGAAGGGCAAGTCGTAAAACATCACCCAGCTTCCGGCGAAGTCGTGGATCGAGTTCTGTTCGGTGCCGCGGAGAGAAAGACTGGTGAATTCCTTGCGGCGGTAGGCATCGCCGTTTCCAGTCAACAATGCTTCAGAAACTGGAGTCCTCCAGGAAGTCGCCGGCAGTTCTTGGCCGGCAGGCATGCCGGCGCTTAGAAGGAAGGAGGCCAAAAAGAGAATCATGAGCAGGGCTAGCGGTTGTTCGGGCCACGGCTCTCACCAAAGGAGCCTGTGTCCATTCATAACGGGAATTGGGAACTGATTGGGCAAAAAATTCCAAGGAGACCGAAGTTTCTTTCCAATGTTAGGATTTCAGCAAACATGGACATCCTCTACTTCCTCCTTTCCGGCGGCATCATGCTGTTCCTGCTGGGCTATCTGGCTCTGGTCGGGCTCGGAATTGGTGGCCTTGTAGAAGAGCGCAAGCTGGTGGCTGCCTGGCCGATCGGCTTGGCGGCGGCTTTGTTCGCCGGTCACATCAGTTTCCTTGAATGGTACGGGGAGACCGAGGGTTTCCGGTGGCGACAAGCCCGAAGCAGCATTGAGAAACTGGAGGCATACCAAAAGGACTTTCCTGAAGGCGAATACTTCCAAGAATCCGTAAAACGACTGGCTACCTTAAGAGCGGAGCGGGCGGAGCGCTTGGCTAAAGAAATGGAAGCCTTGCGCCAGAAGAATACTCCAGCGGCCAAACTTCGCCTGGCTGCTTTGGAGAATGATTCAGACAAGCCGAGCGTCATCCTTTGGCTTAAGCGGGCCGGTCGGATGAGGCCGGCTTCCCGGGAGTTTCCCGGTCACAAGTACGCGAAGCATTCGGACTACTTGCCGCCTTTTGAGGAATACTTGCGTAAGCGGGTCGAGACCGGCACCGGTGTTCAAGTAATTCTGAAAATTGGAAGTCCGGATTTGCCTTTGGGCGAAACCGGTGTCAGCATCGTGTACGAGGCCGTCGAGTCCGGGCGTTTCAAATACACGAGTTTTGGTGGCGGAAAGTTCGGAACAGGATACTACGATGGCCTAAGGATCGCTCTTTCCGCAAAACTGATTGTAAACGGGGAACTACAAGCGCAAGATCGCTTGGCCAAGAAAAGGTTCTCCACTTCCTCGGATCCAACTTGGGAAGGCAGTAAATGGCCGCTGCAAGTGCTTTGCGAGGACACCACCGGCAAAGCGATGGCCGCCTTTTCCCGTTGGTTTGGCCATCACAATTTGGATTAGGGCTTTGGCGCTGCCGAAACCTGGAGCCGGTTTCCGGGTTCCAATTCGCATGCATTCTTTTAGATCCATCCTTCTCCTCCCCTTGTTCGGATTGGTGGCGGCCGATCTGCCCGCTCAAAACCAGCCAGAGACATTCTTCGCCGTACATTGCGAACCGAACAACGCCAACCCACAGGTGTTCCAGGGGTTACGGGCCTTGGTCGCGGATGCGGAAGCCCGCAACATCCCGCTGAGTTTTGAGTTCGGGGTGACTTGGGCGGAAATGATTCTGGCCAATCCCACCATGCTGGCGGAGGTTCGCGCCTGGCAACAAAGCGGCCATGCCGTCGGAGGGCACCATCACGGCGTCGATCATCCTTATTGGGACGGCTACACCGACCTTCATCCCAGCCAAGTGAATCGGATCGAGCCGGTTCTCGGCACCATGGCTGACTTCAAGGCCATTCTGGATCCATTGGTCGGTCCACAGGGTTTGCAATTCGGCGGCCTGGACGACTCGGAGTACGAGTGGCCCTATGGCGTTCCCTTTCAAACCCACGGTGGCCGCGACCCGGATGACGCCGTGACTCCTCGGGAGTTTTGGCTGCGCAACCACTACAGCACCTGGCACGTAGACCACGCCTATCTCGATAGCCCGATCATGCTGGCGAATCTGAAGAGCCTGCACGATCAAACTCAATCGCCGAACGTGTTCGGGGTCGTTACCCACGTGGTGGACTACCAGGCCAATCCGGCCATCTTTCAAAGCTGGTTCGACTTCCTGCAGGCCAAAGATCCCACCGGTTCCAATCAAAAGACGGTCATGGAAATCCTTGCCGGGCTTCCACCGGCTTTGGTTGCCGATCGATCCACTCTGCCCATGTCCGGCGGACAAATCCAACTGAGTTTGCGGAGCGACGCCACCCTCGCCGGCATGAGTTATCGCTTTCTGCTTTCTTTGAGCGGCTCCTTTCCCGGGTACGACTGGAACGGGATTTACGACGACGGTGTGCACGTGGGTCTCAACCCGGATTCTTGGACCGACTTCAGCATGGAACAGGCCAATTCCGCCTGGTTGCCTGGATTCTTCGGCATCACTGGCGTTGACGGCGGGGCCGCCGCCACGGTGGACACCCTCGGCCCCCTGCCGCCGTCCTTCAGCGGCCAGCGCTTGACCTTTGCGGCGGTCATCTTCGACGCCGGCGGCCTTCAGTTTTCCTCCAATCCGGTGGAAATCGACGTGCAATAGGGACTTCGGGGATTGTCCTTCGTGCCCCGGCGTGGGGTCGCCGGGGCGCGAGTTTGAATACCAGTAAGTTTCTATTGATCACAGGAATAATCAACCATTAAAAGGGTCTTTTGACCTCTCTCTTGCAGTTTCCATACTTATTGGTATGTTTCATGCATGCCCCGCAGTGCTCCGGAAATGCCCGGTCGATTGGCGCAAAGCGCCTTCCAGCTGTTCTCCGAGCGCGGCTTTGAGGCGGTCACCCTGGATCAGATCGCCGCCCGAGCTGGCGTCACCAAGGGCAGCTTCTATAGCCACTTCAAATCCAAGCAAGACATCATCCGTGGGGCTTGCGCCCACTACTACCGCAGCTATCAGCGGCGGGTTCATGAAGCCCTGGCCCCGCTAAGCGATCCCACCCAACGGCTCCGGCGGGTGCTGGAGCTATCAGTGCGCACTTGCGTCCTCGACCGGGGGAATCGGGTGTTTACCACCGAGATTTTTGCTTTGTTGCTTCAGGACGAAGAAGTCCGTCGCGGCTGGATGCAGTTTTACGACACGGTTCGAGAGATGTATCTGGGTTTGGTTCATGCCGTTCAAGTGGCCGAACGGGAACCGGTACCCGACCCCCGCCGGGCAGTGGATTTGATGTTGGCCGCCATGGAGGGCATCAAGATGCGAGCCGCCTTCGAGCCACAACTCGGCGATCGTTGCGAGCAGGAGGCCATCGTGAGCGATTTGCTCCGCATCCTCGGCTTTCCTCTTTCTTCTCCCTCCTTTGCCTCATCGGCTCCGACACAAGACTCAAAGTGAAGCACCTCTCCTCTGGCCCTGAACAGAATCCATCTCAAAGCCGGCGAAAGTTCCTAAGGAACAGCACTGCCGTGGGCATGGTGGCGATGGGGAGCCTTTCTTTGACTCGCAGCGCGTTTCCCGCCGGACTGGATAGGCTGCGCATCGGCATGATCGGTTGTGGCGGCCGCTGTTCCGGCGCCGCGGTACAAAGCATGCGCAGTGGTCCTTTCGTCAAGTTGGTGGCCATGTACGATGTGTTCGCCGACCGGGTTCAACAAAGTCGCGCCGCTTTGCAAGCAGAGCTTCCCGACCAAGTGGAAGTGCCGGACGAGCATTGTTTCAGCGATTTTGATGGGTATCGCAGAGTTATTGACCTCTCCGATTTAGTGCTGATTGCTTGTGCTTCCAAGTTTCATCCGATGTATGCGGAAGCAGCCATTCGGGCCGGAAAGCACGTGTTCGTAGAAAAGCCTCATGGCATCGATCCGGTTGGAGTCCGGCGCATGCAGGCGGCGTGCGATTTGGCCAAGGAAAAAGGGCTGAGTCTGGTTTCAGGATTGCAAAGCCGGTTTTACAACGGTTACCAAGAAGCGGTTCGGCGAATTCAAGACGGCCAAATCGGCGATGTCATTTCCATGCAAGCCATGTTCCTGCGCGGGCCTTACCGTTTGGAAGTGCGGAAACCCGAGCACAGCGAAACTCAGTATCAATTCCGCAATTGGTACCATTTCCGCTGGCTTTCCGGTGACGACGTGACTCAATCGCTGGTGCACAACATCGACCGCATGGCTTGGATTCTCGGCGAAGAAATGCCGCAGTGGTGTTTTGGGCTCGGAGGCCGTTCTTCCACCTTCGGCGAAGTTTACGGCGACATGTTCGATCACCACACGGCGGTGTACGAATACGCCAGCGGCCCACGGCTGTACGCGATGTGCCGTACCCAGAATGGCTGCTACAACAACAGTGGCGACGTGATCCTTGGCTCAAAGGGAAGTTGCGATTTGGGCCGATTGGAAATCCGTGGACAAAAGCCCTGGCGGTTTTCCGACGAACGAAACGATCCCTACCAAGCGGAACAGAGTGCTTTGGTGGAGGCGATTCGTAGTGGCCAAGCATTGAACAGTGGAAATCACATGGCCAACAGCACTATGCAGGCGGTTTTAGGCCAAGTGGCCTGCTACACCGGGAAACCGGTAGCTTGGAAAGAGATCGCTGAATCGGAATTGCAATTCGGGCCGGAGCCGGATCGGGTCAGTTTCGAGACTCCGCCGCCGACTGTCCCCGATGAAAGCGGAAATTATCCCCTTCCCATGCCCGGAATCACCAAATTCCTTTAGGACTTCCCATGTTGCAGCGCCTGCTTCGATTCGGCTTTTTCCCTTTGCTTTTGGCTGCCTGCGCCGGGGCGGTCTTTCCGCAAACGGCTTTCGGCCAAGCCCGCGTCCTGCTTCTGACCGGCGAAGATCGGCACCATCGATGGCAAGAGACCACGCCGGTGCTCCAGGCTTTGTTGGAAAAAGATCCTCGGCTTCAGGTAGAAGTCCTTCAAGACTTAAGCCGAATGGAGGAGGTTGATTTTCAGAACTATGAAGCTGTGATTGTCCACTTTAAAAACGAGGGGCCGGAGCTTCCTGGAGCCAAGGCATTTCACCGGTTGAATCAATACCTGGAGCAGGGCGGCGGCTTGGTGTTGGCTCATTTTGCTTGCGGGGCCTTCCAAGAATTCCGCGGCCAATGGCAGGAAATGGTTGGGCGTGTTTGGTTTGGAGAAACGCCGCCGGAGGGTGGCCGGCAGCACGACCCGTACGGTCCTTTCGAAGTAAGGCCGCGACCGCAAGCTCACGCCATTGTTCAGTCGATGCCTGCATTCCAGACCAAAGACGAGCTCTATACCTGCCTGGTCGGGGAGACGCCGGTCACCATTCTTGCCGAGGCGGTTTCTCCTCTCGATCATCGTGTCTATCCAATGGCCCTTGTCCGGAAATACCACTTGGGCCGCGTATTTCTCTGCACTCTCGGCCATGACGTTGCCGCTTATCAAAACGCTGGAACTCAAGAACTTTATCGCCGGGGAACCGCTTGGGCAGCCGGTCTTCCTCCCGAGGGCCATGCCGTTTTCGAGTCGGAGTCTCCTGAAGATCCGGGAAGGTACGACGTGGTTTGGACTTCGCCGAGCGAAAACGCTTCAGGTTCCATGCCCCTAGGAAACGGCGAAATCGGATTAAATGCTTGGGTCAACTCCGAAGGCAGCTTGCTGTTCTACATCAGCCGCACGGATAGTTGGAGCGAGAACGGACGTCTGTTGAAGGTCGGCCGATTGAAGGTGGATTGCGATCCACCGCTTCCGGTGGGAAGTCGCTATGAACAGAGGTTGGATTTGCAAACCGGAACCATGGTGGTGACCTGTGGAACCGAACAGCAGTTCACTCGCTTGCAGCTTTGGGTCGACGCCAATCATCCGGTTGTCCAGATTCAAATTGAAGGCGAGATTCCTCGAACCGCCACGGCTACCATCGAACTTTGGAGAACCGAGCGAGAAGCTTATCCGGCATGTGAAGTCAGCGATTTACTTGAAGACCGCTCGAAGCCCAATCGCTTGCATCGCCCGGTTTACGTGGAAGCGGACACGCTTTTGCCGCCGGAGCCAGGAAGAATCGGCTGGTATCACCACAATGCCCGCTCCGAGGGACCGGAATTGACGGCGAAGTTACAAGGCTTGTGGGAATTTCTGAAGCACCAGCCGGACCCTTTGTTGCACCGCACCTTCGGAGCGATGGTAACTGCCGAACAAGCGGAAGCTCTCGGGCCGAGTCGCCTGCGAAGTCCGAACCGAAAGCAGCACCAAATTCAAGTCGTTGTTCACACCGAGCATCCGGCCACCGCCGAGCAATGGTTGCAAGCCGTTGAAGAAATAAGCCAAACGGTCCGGACTCGTTCTTTCGCCGACCGGCGGAATGCGCATGAACAGTGGTGGCGCCGGTTTTGGTCTCGATCTTGGTTGCACGCCCGGGGAAAAGGGAAAGTTAAGATCGTGCCGGAAAACGAGTATCCGCTTCGCTTGGGGGAGGATCAAAGCGGGGGCAATCGCTTTGTCGGAGAGATCGGCCGTCTTCACTTGACGACGCCGTTGACCGGTGAGCAAGTGCGTGCCTTGGCGGAACGAAGAGATCGGCGGCCCCTTCCTTCGAAAGGGTTGATCTTTGCAACCGAGCAAGGGGAGTCCGGACCGGTCGCTGCGTCGGAAGACTGGGCTTTGGGAGGCGGTTTTACCGTGGAGGCTTGGATCAAACCGGGGGATCTACCGGCAAGCGGCGGTCGCATCGTCGATCGAATCACTCCTGGAGGTGCCGACGGCTTCCTATTCGACACCTATCCGGGAAACAGTCTCCGCTTCATTGTCGGACGAAAAATCCTCAGTGCGCCGGAGGTGTTGGTTCAGGGAGAGTGGGCTCACGTCGCTGCCACCATCGACGGAGAATCCGGAACCATGGTTCTTTATCACAACGGCGAGATGGTTCAACAAAGCTCTTGGGAGGAACTCGGCGATGCTGAATTCCTGAGCCGAGCTTATGCCTTACAGCGCTTTGTGGATGCTTGTGCCGGACGCGGTCGCTTTCCAATCAAATTCAACGGTTCGATCTTTACCGTACCTCATCCGGGAAAATTCGGCGATGCTGACTATCGGCGCTGGGGTCCGGGTTATTGGTGGCAAAATACTCGGTTGCCTTATTTGAGCATGTGCGCCAGCGGAGATTTCGAAATGTTGAAACCCCTGTTTCGCATGTACGCGGACCAACTCATGCCGCTTCATAGCTACCGGACCAAAAAATATACCGGACACGGTGGGGCCTTTATTCCCGAGTGCATGTATTTCTGGGGGCCGACCTTTACCGCAACCTATGGCTGGACTCCATTCGAGAAACGCGGGGACGACAAGCTTCAAGAAAGCGGTTGGCATAAATGGGAATGGGTCAGCGGATTGGAGTTGCTATGGATGATGCTCGACTATTACGAGCACACCTTAGACGGGGCGTTTTTGAACCAAAGTCTGCTGCCGGCGGCCCGGGAAATCCTGACTTTCTTCGATCAGCACTATGCTCTGGACGTTAAAGGCAAGCTGGTGATGCATCCTTCTCAGGCTTTGGAAACCTGGTGGGATTGCACCAATCCCATGCCGGAAGTCGCCGGCTTGCGAGCCGTGACTGCACGCCTTTTGAACTTGGAAAAGCGGCTGACGACTACCAAGCAGCGGGAATTCTGGCGGGCCTTGCATAGCAAGATTCCGGAGCTTCCGCTCTGGCAGGAAAATGGTCAAACCTTGCTGGCTCCGGCGGAAGTCTTTCAAGCAAAGCGCAACGTTGAAAATCCTGAGCTCTATGCCGTCTTTCCCTTCCGGTTGGTCTCGTTTGAAAAGAACACGAGAGAGCTCGGAATCCGAACCTTGGAGCGGCGTTGGGATCGAGGCGATTTCGGCTGGAGGCAGGACGATCTTTTCATGACCACTCTCGGCCTGACGGACCAAGCCCGTACCCATTTGTTGAACCGAGCCCGAAACAAGCACGCTGGATCCCGGTTCCCGGTATTTTGGGGGCCCAATTACGATTGGATTCCCGACCAGGATCATGGCGGAGTTTTGATGCGGGGGTTCCAAACCATGATGCTGCAAACGGAAGGTCGCAAGATTCACCTGCTGCCGGCTTGGCCGTCGGATTGGGATGCTGATTTCAAATTGCATGCACCGTATCGAACTACGATCCAGGGCTCCGTTCGCAATGGCAAGTTGGAAGCTTTGCAGGTGACTCCCGCTTCGCGGCAGGCCGACCTAATCGTTCATGGTTAGCTAGGATGGGCCCATGGCCCTCCTTCCTTTCCTCGCCGGTTTCGTACTTCTTGCGACAGGCCAAGAGCCTGAGGTATCGACTTGGCAAGACAACCTCCGCCTCAGTCCTGCAGTTGCCTTCGACCCTCGAGGAAAGGAGCTTCCCGAGTTGGCCGTAGTCCGGAAGTGGGAGGGCAACCTCTGCACTTCCTTTTTAACCAATCCGACCGGCGAGGCGGTAGCGGTGGGAAAGGTGGTGCTATTCGATTGGCAGCATCGGATGGGGGAAGAAACGCCGATATACGGCGAGGGCTTGCAAATGCTCAGCCAAACTGGGGGAACTTTGGGCCGGCCGGTTGATCTTGGTCACTACACCGATCGAGATCATTATCGGCTTCGAATTCCGGAGGGAGCCCAAGCAGAGATCTACAGCCTTTTGCTTTGCGAAACCAAGCCGGCGAAACGACTGCTTGCCTTTACCTCCTGCCAGCGCTTCGTGGGCAAATTCGTTCTCTACCCGGGAACGGTACAGGTGGTCCTGGATACGGAGGATCTTCAACTCGCTCCGGGAGAAAGCTGGAAGCTGGAAGAATTCCAGTTGATCGAAGGGCAACAGCGAGACCTCATGTTAAGCCAGTTGGCCAGGAGAGTCTTAATCCATCATCCGGCAAGAATTCCATACTCCTTTCCTCAACCGCCATCGGGTTGGTGTTCTTGGTACTGTTTCGGCCCTCGGGTGACTGCTGAAGACATCCGAAAGAATCTGAACTGGATTCGCCGGAACGCACCCGAGCTTCGTTACATTCAAATTGACGATGGTTATCAAGCGGCGATGGGGGATTGGTTGAAAACCGGAGAGGCCTTCGGCGGAGACGTTCGAACTTTGCTGAAAGAGATTCGACAACAGGGTTTCGAGCCGGCGATTTGGGTAGCTCCTTTCATCGCCGAAGCTGGATCGGATCTGTTCCAGCAGCATCCTGATTGGTTTATCAAAGACGAAGCGGGCGATCCTCTTCCCAGCAATCAGGTCAGCTTTGGAGGTTGGCGACGCGGCCCTTGGTATTGCCTTGATGGGACTCATCCTGAGGCTCAAAATTTTCTTCGGGAGTTATTTCAAACCATGCGGAAAGAGTGGGGCTGTACTTATTTCAAGTTGGATGCCAACTTCTGGGGCATGATGCATGGGGGGCGGCGTCATGACCCGAGAGCCTCCCGGGTTCAGGCATACCGACTCGGGATGGAGGCGATCCTGGAGGGAGCGGGAGACGCTTTTGTTCTGGGTTGCAATCATCCGATTTGGCCGTCCCTGGGTTTGCTCCACGGCTCTCGCAGCAGCATGGACATTCGCCGCCGTTGGAAAACCATTCGCCGCACTGGTTTGGAAAACTTGGCTCGGAATTGGCAAAACGGTCTATTTTGGTGGAACGACCCCGACTGCCTGGTTCTTACCGGAGATCTACCCGAAAGCACTTTTCAATACCATGCCAGCTTGCTTCACGCCACCGGTGGCATGCTTTTATCAGGTGACGATCTCCCGAAGCTGGATGCAGAGAAACAAAAACTCCTGGCTTCCTTGGCACAGCCCACGGGCTACCCGGCGAGCTTCCGAGATGCTGCCTTTGCTGTAGGGGAAGCCAAAACTGAAAATGGAGCCCGCTACTATCTCTTTAATCACGGCGAAGAAAACACTGAACTTTCTTTGGAATTGCCTGCCACCGGAGAGCTGCTTGATTTTTGGAGCGGTGAATCTTTGGGCATCTTCGTGGATCCAGTCCACAGCTTTTCCCTTCCTCCTCGCAGTGCCCGCGTCTTGGAGTTTCGGGCCGGAGTCGAGGCTTCCGATGGAATCTATTGCTTGACTCCTGAGTTGGCCAAACAAGCCATCATCGACGAAAGCCAGGAGCCGTATTTTAAGTTGCTGCAACCTAGGGAAATCGAAATCATGACCGGCGAGGCTTTACCAGAAGGGGATTTATTTTCCTGGAGGGAAGAAGCCCGGCGCCGCTTTCAAAACGCTGTTGTGCCATTTCAAAAGGATGAAGTCCTGGCTTTGAAAAGAGCGGTGACCGAACTGCGGCACAAGTTGGGATCGGAACTCCCTGATCTACTCTCCATGCCGTGGAATTTCATCAAAGTGGAGTCGAACCATTGTCTTGGCATGGCCCATACTCGGGGTCATGCCATTGTGCTCCAGGAGGGCTGGTTGCGGGCCCTGGTGGAATCCGAGCGGAATCCGCGCCAACGCCCTCGAATTCTTGCCCTACTGGCCCATGAGCAGTGCCACGTTTTTCAACGCCTGCATCGATCCAAAGTCGCCCGGTTTTATCAAAAACATTTCGGCTTGCAACGAACTCCAGCTCGACTTTCCCATCCCTGGTTGGACTTGCATCAAATCACCAACCCGGATGGGGTGCATCTGGAGTGGTTGGTTGCGGAGCCAGGGGTTGAGGGGAGCCGGCAGTGGTATTGGCCTCGAACCCTTTTGGATCCGAAGGGTGAAACGAAAGGAAGGCGGCCCCACTTCACCGCCTTGGCCGTGTTCGTGGAAGCGGTGGGCGATGAGTTTCGGGTAATGCAGGAACAAGATGGAAGTCGGCCCCGGTTCATTCCCTTGGAGCAATGCCAAGCCTGGCAGAAAGCTTTCCCTGTGGGCTTCACCCATGACCATCCCAACGAAGTTTTGGCCTATATGATTGGGGCCTTGGTGGAAGCCGATTGTGGAGGCAAGCCTGCGAGTACCCTTTCCCATACTTGGCGAGAGGTAATTTCCAATTTCCTAGGAGCGGAGTGATGGAGACCGATCCAACACGAATTTTTGGAAAAATTGAAATTTCATAGAAAAAGATCCTGACCAGGAATGGCCGGATCTGCTCACCACATTGACTAGACGGAAGAGCTTTTTCAGCGATCTTCCACCCACCGATTTCTCCTCATGAAAAGGATTCTCCCCGGGCTTCTGGTTTCCATCGCCATCCTGATCATTGCATGGCTTCTGTATTTGCCGGAGCGTCCCGCTGCTTCGCTTTCGCCCTCCGTCGAGGAATGGCCTCAGCAGGAGAAGCTCTCCACCGAAAGGCCAGAGGAAGAGGTGCAGGTGGGGGAGATGTCTGGAGGACGGACAGATTGGTTGGCTAAAGAAGCCTCCTTTGAGGGTCGAGCCAGTGGGCTTAATTCAGAAAGTGTATACCGAATCCAAATCCTCGGGTCGAAACAACGGGCGTTGTCCGGAGTACGGGTGAATCTGGCTCATCGCAGGGGTAATTTTGAGCGGACATATATGAATAGTGTGACGAAAGAAAGTACAGGCATTGCGGAATTTTCTCCGTGGCCACCTGGAGAAAGGGTACCAAAGGAATCCTTGAAGGATCTGAAATTTGCCGTAAAGATTGTGGGGGGACGTGCACATTATGAAACGATTCAATGGCCTTACCAGGGGAAACATCAGCTTTCCTTGAAAGATGTCGGTTTTCTAAGGATCCGACTGCCGGAAGCGGAAGAATTGGTTGGAGACCTTGAGTTGGAGAATATCCTAGAACGAACTCCAATTTTCCCATGGTCTTCCCCCTGGAGCAATCAACAGTCTTTGGTTTCTGCCGTGGCGCTAAATAAAGAATTCCGAGCGGTTTTCAATACCCCGGATGGCCGCCGATGGGAAGGGAAAGGGTTGGGGCCAAAGTTACCGGGAGAGACCTCGGAAATTCAATTGAAGGCCAATCCGACCATTAAGTTTCTTGGGCGGATCTTGCAAGCCTCCGGGGAAACCGTAGAAAAAGGGAACTGGGAAGCCGATCTGGTGCTTGGGGCAGGGAGAGGCCGTTTTTATTTTAGGACCGATAAAAATGGTAGGTTTAGCCGTCATTTTCCTTTGGATCCCGGCCAGGAGTTTCTAGAAATCCAGAAGCTGTCTTTGATTCCGAACGATTCAAGATGGAACCAGTCTTCTTCGACAAACTGGGGAGTTCTGAGGGGATTGGGTCGGGTGTATGCCGGTGAAAAGGATTTGGGTGATGTGAAGCTTGAAAGTCAATTGCCTCTGGTGGCAGGAAGGGTGGTGGATAGGAATGGAAACGGGGTTGAAGGGGCCGATCTATATTTGGAATATCTCGAGAAAAACACGCATCCAAGATTGCCAGATAAATGGGAGCGTTTGTGGAATTTAAAGTTCAATACTAGTGATCAGGATGGCTATTTCGAGTGCATGGGCGAGAGTCCGGAAAAGCCGCTTAGACTCAATGTTTCGGGTCGAAAGCATTTGCTAAAAGAGCCACTTCAATTTTCGGCTTTCGATCAAAATGTGGAGGTCGTGGTGGAGGGAAGTAACTATATTGTTGGAAGATATCTACTTCCCGACGGAATGGGCTTGCATCTTGGGGAGAAATTACTGCTTGAATTGTGGTTTGAAAACATAGAATCCAGAAAGGTGTGGAAAACCGAACTGCGCAGTCGTGGGAAGGAGAATAGCTTTCGCTCCGAAAGGCTTTTCACCGGTCGATATAAAGCGTCTTTGCGCGCTCCGGAAGGTAGGATCCTTGCCGAGTTTCCAGAAATTGAGGTGCCGGGCGGAGAACCTGTGACGATTCCCCAATTTCAACCGTTGGACTTAAGTGATTGGTTGCAAGTGAATGAAATCACCTTCCTCGATTTTGAAGGAAATCCAATTTCTGGATCCGTGAACATTGGAGTCATGAATGGGGATATGAATTCGATGTCGATCCATTCTGTTTCTCTGGAGGAAGGTGGAAAATTTCGACTCCTTTCTCTAAGAGATTTTGGGCAGCAATTCAGGTTTCATTATCTTGACTTTCCACCGGTTTACTGGAGTAGCTGGGAGGGGAACTCCGAAGTTCGCTTCAAGAAGGCGATTCCGGTGGTTTTGAGGATTCCTAGACTTTTTGCACCGAATTCAGAAGGGCAGAACGTGGGCCTTAAGTTTGTGTTTAAGGAATCCATTGATTCCAGAATTCGTGGAAATCGTTTGCGACAGGCCGACTTGGTAGTGGATCTCAATCGAGATTTTGAAATACCGTTCGAAATTCCAGGAGAAGGCATTTATGAGGTTAAATGGTACATTTGCTTTGGCACTGAAATGCGTTTTATCACGAGAGAGACTTTTGGAGAAGAGGTCAAAATCCTGGAAAATTCCGAAGGAAAGACCATCAGATTAAAGGTACCGCCGGCCTTTCAAAATTGGCCGGAAATAGAGTAGTTCCTTTTTAGAGTGATACAGCCGAGGGAGTGTTCAGCAGGCTAAACCAAAAACCCAACTAGGAATTCCAACTTCCTACAGGTGGGGATGGATGAGGAGTTTTTACCAAAAATTTCCGATCTTTCGAAATTTTTGTGGTGGGGAATCGGACGCAATCTCGTTGTCCAAGGGGCAGAATGGATCGGTCCATCGGGTGGATCCATCTGCCCTTCATCCCAACTTTTTCAATCCATGGCTAAGTCACTCCCCTGGTTTCTGCTCCTGGTTGTCATGATGGCGGCTCTCTGGTTGATCTTTCGGACCCAAAGTCAAAATTTGCAAGATCCTAATCTGGAACCGGAGAATGCTTCTGAGGTCTCCTTGGCCCCGGTTTTCGAGATGGAAGCGAAGCTGGCGGCTTCGGAACAGAGTCGATCCAGTATTTCTGAGTTGAACTCAGTGCCATCGGAAGCCGGTCCCTCGAAAGAGAGGGTTTATCGGTTGCAAGTGGTTGACGCCCACGGAATCCCAAAGCAGGGAATTCGAGTTGACTTGATTCAATTCAAAGATTCCTCCCGGCCCTTCCGTACCTTCCTCACCAAGGGTAAGAAAGGGATTGCCTCCTTCTTTCCTTGGCCTCCGGCAATTCCCTGGGAACGAAAGGATATGGATTTCTGGAAATTCCACTTGCACGTGGTTGGCCAGTCTCCGATTATTGAGGATGTTCGAAGTCATTCAGAGGGCATTCATGTTTTATCTTTAAAAGACGTTGGTTTCCTCCGAATTCGGTTAGACGGGACTGAAGAGCTAGCGGGGAGGCTCCTAATTAAGTCTAATCAGCATCGAATCTTAGACCAGTCTTTGTCATGGAATAGCAGCAGTCAGTGGTTACCCTTAGTAGCCCTAAACCAGAACTTTCAAGCACACTTGATTACTGATGACGGGAAGCATTGGGAATGGAGCGGTTCCGGCCCTAAAGTTCAGGGTGAAGTCAAGGACGTAACCTTGACCGCGAATCGGATCTTATTCTTAAAGGGGAGAATTGTGGATGCGAGTGGCACGGGGATCGGAAACTTAAGTTGGAAGGCTTCTTTAATATACACTCGCGGAAGCCACCAATTTATTTTGGATACGGATCAGGAGGGCCGCTTTCGGCATGAGTTCCCCCTGCCTCAACGTCAGGAAAGTCTATCCATTGAGAGATTTTCCATTCAACCGGCCAGGTCTTTATGGAGGCGGGGGCCATCGAAAATGCGAGCGTCGGTTCGGAACGTTGGGACCTTCACTCCTGGTGAACTGGATATGGGTGACCTGGTCTTGGAAAAGCCGAAGCCCTTAGTAGCGGGAAAAGTGGTCGATCACCAAGGAAAAGGAATTCAGGGAGTTGGAATCAAAATTGAATATCAAGAACTTTGGAACGAACCCGAACCCAAGGGATTCTGGCTCCCCCTTCCCATGGATGACATGATTTCCAGCAGGGCGAATGGCAGCTTTGAGGCTTTAGCCGACGATCCGGGAAAACCTCTACGCGTGAGAGTTTCCAGCTCAGCATATCCGCGGAAAGACCCACAAGCCTTCCAGGCTTTCGAACAAAACTTAAGGATAGTCCTGGAGCCGGGAGGTGCGTTCGCTGGAAAATTAAAACTTCCAAACGGAGCCGTATTCGAAGAGGGAATCCGAATTCCGGTTCGGTTTAAGCTGAAAGAAGAAACCTCGGGAGAAACTTACCGGGTCCATTTCCGCGGTGGGGTAGGAGAATTTTCTCGTGACGGAATCTCGGGCGGCACTTATCTAGGACAATTGTTGTTTCTTAATGATGCGGTACTGGCGAACTATACTTCCCTTGTAGTGGAGCCGGGGAAAACCACCAGAGATCCACGCTTTCAACCGTTGGATCTGGGCGCCCTGCTGAAGTTTGAAAAAATCGCGGTATTCGACTCGGAGGGTATTCCATTGACGGGAAGGGCCAAGTTTTCTTGCATTGGAAAGAGAGGGCATTCAGCGAGCAGTTTCGGCACCAAAAAATGGAGCGAGGGGAGATACGGGCTGTGGGTTCCCCGCTCTTCAAGCCAAAAATTCCTGATTCAGGCAGATGGATTTTTGCCGGCTTATTGGGAAAGTGGAAGTGGAGTCCATGAAATTCGATTGAAGCGGCCGATCAAGGTGACGCTCAAACTCCCGCGAACGTTCCCCGCCACCTCACTCGGCCACGTGCTGAGTCTGCAAGTGGATTGGAAGCTCAAGCAAGAAAGCCGGGAGCGGGGTCCTTTTTGGCCGAAAGTGGAAGTCCGCGGCAACCTCCAGGATGACACGACCCTAAAAGCCACGATTCCCGGTGCCGGAATCTACGTTGTTTCCTGGCTCGAACACGTGGGCAAGGAAGGAAAATTCGTGCGCCAGGTTTTCGGCGAAGAAATCGAAGTTCGAGAATCCTGGAAGGATTGGGTATACGAATTGACCGTGCCGGAAGATTTCCGGGATTGGCCTCAGCCCTACTGAGCGAATCTTCGGCTGGAATCGGGTTTGGAGGCGAAAGCCCCATGATCCAGCGAGCCTGTAGGCTTGAAGGATTGGTAACCCCAACCCATGTTCGGCTTCCTCGTCCTTCTGGCTCTTACTCTGACCCTGGGATCGGTACCCGGTTGTCAGGATGGCAGTTCCCTTTCTGGGCTGGGGACCTCCGAAATGGCCTCGAACGCCCCAGGGCAGGGCGTGGTCGGTGCCGATGGCCGGCTCCATGCCGGCACCGCCACCGATCCGGTACCCATCGACATTGATTTTCTTGGGTCCTGGACCTTTGAGCGGAAGGAGAACCCCTTTCCGCCGCAGGTGGTGGCCTTACAAGACAAAGTCGTTCGAATCCGCGGATTCATGCTGCCGGATCTGGGCTTCGAGAAGATTCGCACCTTTCACTTAGTGCGCAGCTTATGGGGGTGCTGTTTCGGCGCCGCCCCGCGGATCAACGAAATCCTTCGCATCGAACTGCCGCCGGCCCTGGCCATGGATTACAGCTATACGACTTTGGAGATCACCGGCCCGTTGCTGGTGCAGTATCAGGAAGAGGACGGCTTGATCGACGACCTCTATATCCTAAATGCGTTGGAAGTAAAGGAGTTAGCTTACGACGACCCAGAGGCTCCCGAGGATTTCGACCCGAGTCAAGTGGATTGGCGTAACCTGGAGGCCGGGCAACGGCCGCCATTGATGCCGAAGCGGATTCCCAACCTGGAGGAAGACGGCCAGGAAACTTCATCCAAAAACCGGGGCGGCCCGTAGAAGCGGTGGGTGGAAACCCCCGAGACTCCGCCTTGCAACGATGCTGAAATCCATCTCCTTGTTGTTCCTGCTTCTGTTGGTCCCGGCCTGCGGCGGTGGAGCGGAAGATCCCCAGAATCCTGGTGCCGAGAAGGCCACGGATTCGACAGGGCAAAGTCAGGAGTCGATCCCCGAGGCCTCAGGTTCCCAGCCGGTGCCGGATCCCGAGCCGGAGGAGCCCTCCGACCAAGCCGGCGCTGACCATCCAGAGCCTGAAGAAGCCCCGGTCGTGGATGGCGAAGGATTGATTCTCGGCTCGGATGGCAAGCGTCACGCGGGAACCTTGGAGGATCCGGTGCCCATCGACATCGATTTCCTCGGGGCGTGGACTTTCGAAGAGAGCGACAATCCGTTTCCGGAGCACTGCTTGGCCATTCAAGGCAAAGTGGTCAAAATCCGGGGCTTCATGCTGCCGGACGTAGATTTCGAAAATATCACCCGGTTTCACCTGGTGCGCAGCTTATGGGGCTGCTGCTTCGGGGCGCCGCCGCGGATCAATGAAATCGTCCGGGTCACCGTGGCCGACGGCAAAGGGGTGGACTACACCTACAACACCTTGGAAATCGTTGGCACCATAGAAGTGATATTCGAAATCCAAGATGGTTTGATCGAGGATCTTTATCGCTTGACCGCGGTGCAAATCGAAGAGAAAGACTTCGACGATCCTTTGGCACCGGACGAATTCGACCCGAGCACCGGATTCAAGGGAGTCGTTCCGGAGCCGTCCTTTTAAACAGATTGGGTTCTTGGATCGCCCTGCGCGGGTCTAGGATCCGAGGCACTTCATGACTGCCCAGCTCCTCGCCGCCGAAGGCTTGTCTTACGACCCCCGCTCCCGGGTCGCGGCCAAAGAAGTGGCTCAACAAGTCGTCCAAGAAATCGGTGCCCATCCTGATTTGGCCTTGTTGTTCGTGACCGGGCACCATGAGGCCGCCTTGCCCGACGTGTTGAAATCGGTCCGGAATATTCTCGGTCCCTGTCCATTGGCCGGTTGCACCGCAAGTGGAGTCATCGGCGGAGGTCGGGAAATTCAGGAAGGTCCGGCGATTGCTTTGTGGTGCGCCCGATTGCCCAACACCCGGGTGCAGGCTTACAAGCTCCAATATGAACCGGAAGAAAGCGGCGAAGGCGGTTACATTCGCGGCTGGTTGGACTGTAGCCGGGAAGCCTCGGTGGTGCTTTTGGCCGACCCCACCACCCTGCCGGCTGAACCCTTTTTGACTTCCTTGCGCAAGGAGGGACGGGTTCCCTACATCATCGGCGGTTTGGCCGGAGCCAGTGCTCCTTCCGCTCCGGTGCATTTGTTTCACAACGAGGAGCTTTTGACCGGCGGAGCGGTGGGCTTGGTCTTCGAGGGAAGAGCTCAGTTGCAACCGGTGGTTTCCCAAGGATGCCGGCCGGTTGGGCAACCTTTTCGCATCACTCGCTCGGAAGAAAATTTGATTTATGAGTTGGAGAGAAATCCCGCTTTCGAGGCTTTGAATCAGGTATTGCTGGCCTTGGACGACCGCGATCGAATGCACTTTCAGATGGGACCTCAGGTTGGATTGCGAGCGGTGGAGGCCGCGGCCCAGGGCGAAGTCGGTTCGGCCGGCTTCCTGATTCGCCCGGTGGTGGCGGTGGATCCGGAATCGGGAACTTTGGCGGTCGGGGGGGCGGTGGAAGAAGGTACCACTTTGCAATTCCACGCTCGGGATCAAGATTCCGCCCACCGCGAGTTGGAGAGTCTGTTGGAACTTTCCACCGCCTTGAGCCCGGAAGTGGCCGGCGCCCTGCTATTCAGTTGTCACGGTCGGGGGACCCATTTGTTTCGGGAGGCTGACCACGACATTGGATTGATCCGGCGTTATTACCCGAAACTCCCAGCTTCCGGCATGTTCGCTGGAGGCGAAATCGGACCGGTTTGTGGGCAGCCTTACATCCACGGCTTTACCGCGAGCATTGGCTTGCTGGTGGACCGGGGCGCAGACTACTCGGCGCCGTAAAAGTCGGTGGTTGGAAAAAGGCTTCACAGCACCACAAAATAAAAAGAGGGACGACGCCCGAAAGCGCCGCCCCTCCTATTGAAGACGAATGGAACCGCTCCGCCCGGAGTTGTTTCGCTTAGCGATTGGGGTCGCTTCGCGAGGACCTTTCGGCCCTTTTGTGGGACGTTTGAGCCTCCTTTGGGGAGTTTTCAACGTCCGCTTGCACGCCCTTTTCGGATCCTCGGAAGGGTGGCTTTACGAGCAATCACCCGGAAATCCTGGGGCAAGTGTGTGCCTTTCGTCTTTGCCGGCCGGGTCAGCCTTGGCTGTCCTCTAAATCCAATAGCGCGGTCAACTGGTCCAGGGCTCGCACCACCATCTTGCGGGCGGCCTCTTGGCTGCGGCCGGTGCGGCGGCCGATTTCGACAAAGCTGAGCTCCTCGAAGAAGCGCATTTCCAAAACCTGGCGATGCCCTTGACTCAGGTTTTCCAAAGCGGATTCGAGATGTTCGAACTGGTCGATTCGGGCTACCAGGCTAAGCGGCCGCGGCCGATTCTCGGGAGAGGCCGGCGCTTCTTCCAGCCGGCGCTCCTTGCTCATATCCCGCCGATGGCGTCGGAAGAACCTGGCATTCTTACGAATTCGGTTTTCCAAAAGGCGGGCCAACCAGGAATGAAAATGCTGTTTGGTCGGAAACTTCCGGTCCTGCAAGCTTGGAATGGCCTCCGCCAAGACGTCTTGGACCAGGTCCTGGGTCTCCATTTTGTTCCGGAGTCCCCTTCCCAAACGCTTGCGGGCCAAGGGTTTGAGCACCGCGGCGCAGCGTCGCCAGAATCGGTCCGAGGCTTCCTCGCAACCAGCTTGAGCGGCTTGCAAGTCGGCCAAGGTGCTGTCGGGGGGCGGGGTGAGTGGCATGGGGACGGATTGGGGCGCTCTTTCATGAGACCCATTTCAGGCATGGTAGGTTTCCGCTAATCCCACCAAGGTTGATCTCAATTTTGCGATTTCCTTAATTTCGAGCTGAAATGGGGTGGATTAACGCCCCTGATCGGGCGGTTTGGGCAATTTAAAGCACCATGCGTGGGGGCCGGGCAATTGATTCCAGGGGAAATCCGCGGTCTCGATCCACAGGCGCCCGTCCTCCCAAAGGAAGGGAAAGCGATGCTCGCTTCCGACCAGTCCAACTTCGAAGTCTGGGGTCGGCTGAGGCCAGGGCACGGAGAAACCGCGATCCGGCCACTCCAGGCAGATCGCATAGACGGCATCGTCGGTTTGGGTGAAAGCCAAATGTTGTTGTTTGGAGCGATAGCGGGCTTTCAGGCCTGGATGCTTACCAGCGGCGTCTTGGAACCAGCAGGATGCCGGCACCGGCACCTCCTTTTGAAAAGCCTGAGCTAGGTACAGCCGGACGGAAGCCTGATGGGTTTTCTCGCGAAAGAGAAGGCGCACCGGCACCCGCTCTCCTTTGGACATGCGGCGGCTTTGGCCGGCCTTCCAAGCTTCGCCGTCCAAATAAAGTTCCGCGTGATCGTCGGCTTCCATTCGAAAGCCGAACAAACCGTCGGCCGGTGCTTGAAAGAAACCGTTCCATTCCGCCTCGAAGTGATCAGGGGAAATGCCTTTCGCCGGAGAGTTGCGAACCCAATCGAAATCCAAGGTCGGATCGATGCGTTCTACTTCAACGTCCCGCCATGTTCCATAGGGCGGCCAGGCTTCGGTGGCATAAATGGCCTCTCCATTGATCGCCAGCCATTCGCCCAAACCGACCAAGCGATCTTGCTGCAATAAAGGAATGCGCCCATCTCCCGCCGGGCCCACGTTGAGCAGTAAGCCGCCGCCGTGGGAAACCGCTCGACAAAGGAAATGCACCAACTCTTTGCGAGTCATATAGGCTTCCAACTTTTCGTTTCGATTCCAGCCGAAAGAACGGCCCAAACCGCGGCATTCCACCCAAGGGCGGGCTCCGGGTTGAATGCCGGCACTGTATTCCGGAGTTGGGAAACCCACCGTGCAACCGGCTCCCCAGCGCTCATTGACCACCACGTCTTTGGGGCAGCCTGAATCGTTATAAAGCCATGCCAGCAACTCCGCACTTCGCCAAGTGGTCGCCGGATGATCCCAGTCGCCGTCGGAAAACACCACCGCCGGCCGATAACGGCTCATCAAGGACTGAAATTGCGGAATCATGTGTTCCCGAACATATTGGTTTACGTCGTTGTTCGAGTTTGGCTGACCCCAACGGTAGAGGGGATGATTCCATTCCGGCAAACTGTAATAAAGACCCATGCGCAAGCCGGCCTCGCGAACCGCTGTACTTAGATCGCCGACCAAATCCCGCTTCGGACCGACGTCGTATGCGTTCCAATTTGGAGCTTGTTCGCTTGGCCAAAGACAAAACCCGTCGTGGTGCTTGGCGGTCAAAACTACATAGCGGGCGCCGCTGGCTCGAAATAGGGCAGCCCAATCCTCGGGGTCGAACAATTCGGCCCGGAACTTGTCCGCGAAGTCCCGGTACTGAAAATCCGGACCGTAAACCCGGTGCATGAAATCAAGGCGAGGTTGATCGCCAACTTGCAAGCCGCGCAAGAACCATTCGGCATATTGCTCGGGACCGCTCCAGGCTGGAACCGAGTACACGCCCCAATGAATGAAAATGCCAAGCTTGGCCTCGCGGAACCACTTGGGAAAGGGTCGGGAAGACAAGGATTCCCAGTCTGGCCCGTAGCGCACCGGCTCCTGGGCCAGGCTTTTTCCGGCGAACAGAAGGATGAGGAGTAAGACCGGAACGCGCATGGAAGCGAATTTACAAGCTCTGGGGCCCGTGAAATGGGCTTTGTCAGTCTTGAACTTTGGTCAAGGCGGTGGAATGCTTGTTAGACTACGATTGGGGAGGTCATGTCCTATGAAGGATTCTAAAGATCCCGAACGGACGCCGCAGCAACACGAAGAACCGGTGATTACGGAAGCCGGCTTGCCGCCGGAAGGGCTTGATGTACGAGCGGCGGACCCTTATCGCCAGCTATTTGAGGCCAGCGCCGACGCCATTCTCATCATCGAAGACGAGCGTTTCGTCGATTGCAACGAGGCGGTGGCTCACATGCTTGGCTATTCAAATCGCCTTGAGCTGCTGAAAGACTATCCATTGGGATCGATCATAGGAACTCATCCCTCGGAAATGTCTCCCCCCCGGCAGCCCGACGGCCGTTCCAGTTTTGAAAAGGCCAACGAGATGATCGCCATTGCCAAAGCCAACGGCAGTCACCTTTTCGAATGGAATCACCGGCGGCGCAACGGAGAGGTTTTTCCGGTGGAAGTCCAGCTTGTGGCTTTGGAGACTCCGGAGAAAAAACAAGTATTACACGTAGTATGGCGCGACATTTCCGAGCGCAAAGCCTTGGAAGCTCAGCTTCGCCATTCTCAAAAGATGGAAGCCTTGGGAGAGTTGAGTTCCGGCGTCGCTCACGACTTCAATAATTTGTTGGTGGCGGTGCTTTGTTACTGCGATTTGCTCGAAGACCGCTTGGATGAGACGGATTTGCTGAGCTTCATCCAAAAAATTCGGGAAGCCGGTTTGCGCGGTTCCGAATTGACTCACCAGTTATTGGCCTTGTGCCGGAGACCTGCCATGCCGACGCAAGTGGTGGATTTCCGAAATCTAATTGATGGCTTGAGCCCGTTGTTGGAGCGGACATCAGGAGAAACCATCCGCTTGAAGATCGAAATGACCGAGCAGAATCTGCCGGTTCGTTGCGATCCGGGCAACTTGGAACAGGTGGTTTTAAATTTGGTGAATAACGCCTGCGATGCCATTCATTCGGAAGGCTTGGTCATCATTCGTGCCGAGACGGCGAGCGAGAGTGAATGCGTCGCTGCAGGCTTGGGTGGCGGGCCGGCGCTGCGCTTCGAAGTGGTGGACAACGGATCCGGCATGGAAGAGAACGTGCGCATCCGGGCGCGGGAGCCGTTTTTTACCACCAAGGACGTCGGCAGCGGTACCGGTCTTGGATTGACCTTGGTGGAAGGCATCACCCGGCAAATGGGCGGCACGATGGAAATCCAGAGCGTGCAGAACGAGGGCACCAAGATTTCCTTGTTCCTGCCGATGGCTTCTGAGCCGGTGAAGCCGAGCAAGCCGATGCCTCCGCGAGGGGAGCATCGCGGTTGTGAGAATATTTTGGTGGTTGAAGATCAGGTTGAAGTCAGTGAGTTGGTGAGTACCGTGTTGGAACGTCGCGGCTATTCGGTCGAGGTCGCGGCCCATGGTCGGGAGGCTTTGGAGCGGCTGAATTCCAAACCCAATGGTTTCCAATTGGTCCTTTCCGACGTGGTCATGCCGGTCATGGGTGGAGTGGAATTGTTCCGGGCCTTGCGCCGTCAGGGCGTCGAGATTCCCATTCTGTTGATGTCCGGCTACGTGGAGGACGCTCGGGCTCTGCCGGCGCTTCCCGGCGGGGATCCGCCGTTTTTGGCCAAGCCGTTTACCGCTCAGGGCCTGCTGACGGCGATCCGACAGCTTCTGGACGAGAAGCTGGAGAAGACGTTGCCGTGATCGAATCTTTCGCCTCCAACTGATCGACCACGTCGGCGGCGCGGCGGAAGGCGGCGTTAACCCCGACGCCGAAAAAGGAATCTCCAGCAAGGTGTAGGCCCGGCAGGCTGTTTACCGCTTGTTCGAAGGAGGCCACGCGAGCCAGGTGACCCAAGTTGTATTGAGGAACGGCTTGGGCAATGCGATGCACCCAATGGCGTTCGGCCTGGGCTTCGATGTTGAACAAGTTGGACAGAGTGGCGTGAGCTTCCTCCAACAACTGGGCATCGGAAAGTTCGAGGATTTGCGGGTCTTGAGAGCCCCCGAACATGACTCGAAGCAGTGCGGTTCCCTTGGGAACGTGGGCGGGGAAAAAGTGGTGCACGAATTGGATTCCCAAGGCCCTCAATCCTTGGCTTCGAGCGGCGACGAAACCATAACCCTGGGGAATATTTTGAGTTTGCTCCACCGGGAAGGCGAGGCTGACCACGCTCATATCATCGGCGGGAAAGACTCCGACAGTATTGGACAATTCGGGTAATTGCGGCCTCAGGATTTTGGCGGTAGCCGAGGCCGGAAGAGTAAACGCCACCTGCCGGGCGCATCCGACTTCTTGATTACCGGAGTAAAGGTGCCAGATCCCGTCTTCCTGATCCATTCGGTCAATTCCAATGCCGAGACGCAAATCATCTCCGAAGTGCTGTTGCGCCTGCTCGCCGAATCGGGACATGCCTTCGGGGAAACTGAAGAGCTTGGCTCTTCCCATGGGCAAGCCTCCGCTGCCGCTTGGCTTGCCTTCTGCGGCGGCTTTTTTGGCGGCTTTGCGCCGGGCGATCATGCCCCGAAACATGGAACCTCCTTCCCGTTCCAATTCAGTGAGAAGCGGAAAGGCTGCCGGCATGGAGAGCTTTTGAATATTGCCGGCGAAGATGCCGGAGACGACGGCATCTAAAAGGACTTCGGTGGCTTCCTTGCCTAAGCGCCGACAACCGAAATCCCAAACGCTTTCATCTTCATGATCGCCTTTGGCTTTGCGGAAGGGTTCGGAAAGCAGGCGAAACTTGCCTGGCAAGGAAAGCATGGGAGAGCGAAAGAAAGCTCCCGGTCCGGTGGGCAAAGCGACCAAACGGCCGTTCCGATATACGTAACGGGTGGAAGCCAAGGGAGCCGCTTCCATCGGCTTCAGGTCTAAGAGTTGGCAAGCCTGCCGAACCGCGGCCTCCCGGTCCAACCAACCTTGAGGGCCTTTTTCTACCACGAAGCCGTCCTCGAGTTGACTGGACATTTTGCCCCCGGCTCGGTTCTGAGCTTCAAAGACCTGCACGCGAAAGCCTTTTTGTTGCGCGAACAGGGACAGGCCGAGGCCGCAAGGGCCGGCACCGAGAACAGCGAGATCGACCGGAGTGGGATTCATGGCGGTAAGGAATTACACGGTCCGGGAAAACAAGGCTTTGTTCGAAGCCGGTTGCAGATAGGCGTCGAACAACATGGCGATGTTACGAACCAAAGTGCGGCCTAAAGCCGTGACTTGAAGGGAATCGTGGCCAATTTCCAAAAGACCGTCCTCCTCCATTTCTTTTAGGGGTTCCCAAATGAATTGGAAGTGTTCTTGAAAGGAGGATGAAAGGAAGTTTTCGACTTCTCGGAAATCCACGAACAGATTGCACATCAGGCGCTCAATGATCGTCTTGCGCACCAGGTCTTCCGGGCTGAGTCGGAAACCCCGTTCGATGGCGTGGCCGTCGTCGTCGATGGATTGATTCCAACGATTTAACTTGCCGTATTTTTGGGCGAAGTTGCAGCCGACTTCGGAGATGGAGGAAGCCCCAAAGCCGATGTAATCTTTGGCCGGGCGCACCGTATAGCCCATGAAGTTGCGATAAAGCTTGCGATTTTGAACCGCCCGAGCCAGCTCGTCGCCCGGCAGAGCGAAATGGTCCATTCCGATCTCCTGATAGCCTCCGGCCAAGAGCCGGCGGCGGGCATGGCGGAACAGGGACATCTTGACTTCCGGGTCAGGAAGCAGGTCCTCCGCCATGCGTTTTTGATGCGGCTTAATCCATGGAACTTTGGCGTAAGAGTAAATCGCCAAGCGGTCCGGCCGCATTCTCAAAACTTGATCCAAGGTGAAATCCCAAGTTTGCGGGCTTTGGCCGGGCAGGCCGTAAATCAAATCGAAGTTGGCGCTTTCGAAACCGAGCTCCCGGGAAAGGGCCAATAAGCTTTCAGTTTGCTCTACGCTTTGCCAGCGTTCGATGATTTCTTGAACTCCGGTGTCAAGGTCTTGAACTCCAAGACTGATGCGGCGAAAGCCCAAGCTTCGAAGGCACTGGAGTTGTTCCGGCGTGGTCACCGGGGGATGCACTTCGATGGCGATTTCCCCTTCGTGATCGATTTGGAAATGTTCTTGAAGGCAGGACCACAGCCGCTCCATTTGTTGGACCGAAAGGTGGGTAGGAGTGCCGCCGCCCCAGTGCACGCCACTTACCCGCCGGCGATTCGGCAATCGTTCCGCTGTCCGGCGGATTTCTTGTTCCAGCCGGGCGAGATAGGCCTCGACTACGTCCTCTCGTTGGGTAATGACCACATTGCAGGCGCAAAACAAGCACCGGTGCCGGCAGAAAGGCAAATGAAGATAAAGCGCAAGGCGGTCCTCTTCTCTGCGATCGGCTTCGGCCAGTGCTTCGAGCCAGGCCTGATCTTGGAAGCCGTCGGTCCATACCGGCACGGTGGGGTAAGACGTATACCGCGGCCCAGGCCGGTCGTATTTCTGGACCAAGGCTGCAGTCGGCTCCGGCGGAAGGGGAGTCTCAGCACTCATCGTTGCGCACCTCTTCCAGTAAGTAGGTTAAATTTTCCAGCGGAGTCTGAGGAAGTAGCCCGTGTCCCAAGTTGAACACGTAACCGGGACGGCCGGCATTTTGCTCGAGTACTCGCCGAACTCCCTGGCGAACCGCCATTTCGTTGCCTAACAAAATTCCGGGATCCAGGTTTCCCTGAACCGGAGTTTCGAAGCCGAGCCGTTGCCGAGCTTGATCAAGGGGAACTCGCCAATCCAAAGAATGGACGTCGGCGCCCGAATCTTTGGCTGCTTCGAGTAGATGCCCACCGGCACCCATCAAGTAGATTCGGGGTACTTCCGGGCCGAGGCGTTGAAACACCCGCTGCACCGAAGGCAAAGCCACCTGACGGTAACTGTTTTCGTCCAATAAACCGGCCCAAGTGTCAAAGAGCTGCACCGCTTCGGCTCCGGCTTCGATTTGTAACCTCAAATAGGCGGCGGTCAAATCCGCCAGCCGAAGGGTGAGTTCGGCGAAAGCTTCCGGATCGCCGAAACAGGCGTGGCGAAGTTCTGCGTGATCGCGGTTATTGCTGCCGAGCAAGTATTTCGCCAATGTAAACGGAGCTCCGGCGAAACCCAAAAGAGTGGTTTGTCTCGGCAGCGCTTTGCGAACCTCCTGTAAAGTTTGGCGAACGTGATCCAGGCTTCCGGCCGGCGGCGGCTGGATTCGCTCCAAGTCTTGGGCGCCGGCGTACGGCCGGCCCATGACCGGTCCCGGTCGAAACTCGATATCAAAATCCAGCGGCATCAAAGGGGTCAGGATGTCGGCAAAGAGAATTGCTCCGTCAAAGCCGAACCGCTGGATCGGTTGGAGAGTGACTTGAGTAGCCAACTCCGGATTGCTGGCCATGGTCCAAAACCCATACTTCTCCTTCAGGGCTCGGTACTCCGGCAGAACTCGCCCGGCCTGGCGCATTAACCAGATCGGCGGTCGGTCGGTGGCTTGGCCGTGAAGGGCGGCGAGCAGTGGTTTTGTCAAACTCACCGGGAAATCTCCAGGGCTTCCCCTAAGGCATTGGCGGCGAATTCCAAATCCGCTTCCGTCATGGCGGTGCTCAAAAATCCGACTTCATATGCGGAAGGTGCGAACATCACTCCCCGCTCGCAAAGGGCGTGGAAGAATTGGGCGTATCGCTGAGCTCCTTCCGCCGGGATTTCGTGGAAAGCCTTGGGTGCGTTTTCGGTTTCAAAGCACAACCAGAACAAGCTTCCTTCTCGGACCAAAGTCAACGGGCGACCGGCATCCTTTTCCCGCTTCAACAAAGGCTCCAAGAGGGATTGCCAGTGGCTACCGAGGTGTTCCAGTTGTTGCCAACCGTTGCGACCGGTTTCCACGTCCGTGGCTTGCATCGCCTGCAAAGTGGCCAAGCCGGCGCTCATGGCTACCGGGTTTCCGCTTAGAGTTCCGGCTTGGTAAACTGAACCGGTCGGAGCAACTTGTTCCATCAGGTCCCGGCGGCCGCCATAAGCGCCTACCGGCAGGCCTCCCCCGATGACCTTGCCGTAGGTCACCAAATCAGCTTCGATGTTTTCCCGTTGGCAGAATCCGCCTTCCGACAAGCGGAAGCCAGTGATGACTTCGTCGACGATGAGAAGGCAACCCGCCTGCCGGCAAAGTTCGGTCAAGCATTGCCACCAAGAGCGAGCTTGTGGGAGCAAGCCGCAATTGGCAGGAATGCCTTCCACGAAAACGGCGGCGGTTCGTTCGCCGTTTGCTTGAAACCAAGTCTTCAAGGAGGTTTCGTCGGCCAGGGGCAGGACGCCGGTAAGTCCAGCGACGGCCTCGGGAACGCCGGCGGAAGAGGAAGTTCCAAAAGTGGCCAAGCCTGAACCGGCTTTCACCAGGAAGGAATCTCCATGGCCGTGATAACACCCGTCAAATTTGAGGAATGCATCTCGGCCGGTGGCAGCCCTGGCTAAGCGAAGAGCGCTCATGGTGGCTTCGGTACCGCTGCTGACGAAACGAACCATGTCGGCAACCGGGGAAAGCCGGGTTACCGCCTCCGCCAACTGCAGTTCGACTTCACAAGAAGCGCCGAAGGAAGTCCCAAGGGCGGCGCTTTGCTGAACCGCTTGCACTACCTCGGGGTGGGCGTGTCCGAGGATCAACGGTCCCCAGGAATTCATGAAGTCTAGATAGCGCCGGCCTTCTTGATCTTGAAGATAAGCTCCCTCGCCTTGGCTCATGAAACGAGGGGTGCCGCCGACGCTTCCAAAAGCCCGCACCGGCGAATTCACGCCACCGGGCATGACCTGCACGGCCCGTTGCCAAAGGCTTTGATGATCGGTAGCGGAAGGATTCATGACCGTATTCATTGCGGCAACCATTGCTTGTGGGCGGCTTCGGAAGCGTGGTAAGTAATGATCAAGTCGGCACCGGCGCGATGAATGGCGCCCAGCGTTTCCAAAGTCATGGCTTGTTCGTCGGCCAAGCCTTGTGCAGCGGCCATTTTGACCAGGGCGTACTCGCCGCTGACGTTGTAAGCCACGACCGGAACCGAGCTCTGGTCCGCGAAATCGGAGATGACGTCCAGATAAGCCAGAGCAGGCTTGACCATTACCATGTCCGCCCCTTCTTCCAAGTCCAAGGCCAACTCCCGGCTTGCCTCTCGGCGATTGCGCCAATCCATTTGGTACGTTTTGCGATCGCCGAAAGAGGGAGCGGAATCGGCTGCTTCTCGGAACGGGCCGTAGAACGCACTGGCGTATTTGGCGGTGTAAGCCAGAATGCCGGTTTGGGATTGTCCTTTTCGATCCAAGTGGGTTCGGATCTTGCCGATGCGTCCGTCCATCATGTCGCTTGGACAAACAAAGTCCGCACCGGCTTCGGCGTGAACGACCGCCATTTCCGCCAAAGCGGCAACGGAAATGTCGTTCAAGATTTCTTCTCCTTCGAGAAAACCACAATGGCCGTGATCGGTGTAGGGACAAAGGCAAACGTCGGTCATCACGCTTAGCTCGTCACCGAATTCGGCCTTGAGAGCTCGAACCGCTTGCGGGATCGGGCCGTCAGGATCTTGACTTGAAGTACCGGACGCGTCCTTTTCCTGAGGCAAACCGAACAACATGACGGCGCGGACTCCGACTTTTCGATCCGCTTCCACCGCGGGCAACAGGCGGTCTACCGAATACCGTTGGATTCCGGGAAGGCTGGTGATCTCTTGCGCCTGTCCGGTTCCCGGAAGGACGAAGTGGCCTTGGACCAGTTGATGCAAATGCAGTTGGCTTTCCGCCACCATGGCCCGCAAATTGGCGTTGCGACGCAATCTCCTGGGGCGATGGGGCATGTCCGAGGAAAGGGCGATCTTGCTTTCCCGGGGCCTCTGCGTATCAAGGATGCTGTTCATGAGCTTGCCCTGGTGTGGGTTCGCAACCAATGCAGAAGAGATTGCGGTTGTCGGGTCGTCAAGGTAGTCCAAACCGGAAAGCCGGCGCTATGAGCCGCTTCGGCGGTACTCGGGCCAAAGGCAATGACCGGATGCCGCTCCGGACGCTGTACGCGGAGCCCTAAGGAATGAACTCCAGAAGGAGAAAACAGCAGCAGGACTTCTTGTTCCGGCGGAGCCGGTCCATCGAGGGGATAGCTTTCGTAGAGTTCCAGCCAACTTACTTCAAAGCCGGCTTCCTGCAGTTTGTGCAAACCTTCCTTTCGCCCCCCTTTTGCCGCCGGCCAGAGCAAGCTAGGCTTGGACGCCTGGCCGGTTGGACCGGAGCATTCGCTTAGAAAAGCTTCCGCTAGGGCAAGCGAGTGGCCCGAAGCCAATTGCAATTGAACTTGGCAGCCGTGTTGCTCCAAGGCTGCAGCCGTGGCCGGTCCAATGGCGGCGAAGCGCCAGCTCGAAGGCCACGAATTGGGGGGGATGTTTTCCGCCCAGTAGCGGACTGCTCCAGCGCTGCTGAAGAACAGCCATTTAAAACGATTCAAGTTTCCGAGTTGAGCAAGAGCCTTTGGTCCCGTTTCCAATGCTCGGGTCTGAATGAGCGGCAAGGCTTCCGCTTGCCAGCCAGCTTCCATAGCTGCTTGTCGATAGGGAGATGCCGCTTTGGCTTCCCGGCCGATCCAAATCTTTTCCGGAGTCGTCATCCTGCTTTTTCCGGATTCCGCAATTGTTGGAAGGCGGCATCAACCAAGGCTTCCGCCTTCAGGTTCTGGACGTGGGCACGGCGCAGAGGTCGGGCCGGCTCTTCGGCCATGGAACCCAGGCTGGCCCACAGGTGCATATGGCCGTCGACCCGCTCGGCATAAGCTCCTAAGGGCAAGCTGCAGCCGCCACCGAGGCGTTGCAACAAAGCCCGCTCCAAATCAACTTGCTCGGCAACTTCAGGCAAGTGAATCGCCGACAAGGCTTGGCTCAATTCCCGGTCTTGGGAGCGGCATTCCACTGCCAAGGCTCCTTGACCGGGAGCGCCGGGCCACTCTTGCAAAGGCAAAGGGTGGCACTCCCACGCACTCAAATCCAAACCCAGGCGTTGGACGCCGGCGGCGGCCAACAAAATGGCGTCGTAATCGCCTCGGGCCAGTTTTTGCAACCGAGTCGGAACGTTGCCCCGAATCGGGGCGGCTTCTACATCCGGTCGAGCATCCAACAACAGGGCTTTGCGCCTGGCGGCCGAAGTGCCGATCCGGCTATTCGGTTTTACCGGCAAGGAAGGGGCCCCGGGGGCGAAAGCCTGAGGGTGAATCAACAAGAAATCTCGAGGATCGGCGCGTTGAGGAACTGCCGCCCGTTGCAGACCCGGAATGGACTGGGCCGGTAAATCCTTCAGAGAATGGACCGCCAAATCGGCTTCGCCTTGGAGGAGCGCTTGCTGGACCTCGGAAGTGAACAAGCCGATGGATCCGGGATCTCCAAGAGCTAAATCCTGCCGCCGGTCGCCTTGGGTGCTGATGACCACCAATTCGGTGGTCAAGCCGGCGATTTGATCCAATCGCTCGGCGACAAAGCGAGCTTGCCACAAGGCTAGATCGCTGCCTCGAGTGGCGATGCGCAACCGCTGAGGATTAGCTGGTGACGAGGCCACGTTTCTGAGGGGAGGTTGAATTCGGTTGGACCGCTTGGCTGACTCGGCCGCAGTGGCAGGCGTGGGCCATGCGCTTAAGGTCGGACAAGGGGATCTGCACGGTTTGAGCGGTTAAGCGCTCGGTGTATGCACGGATCCTCTTTTGGTCTTCGGCCGACAAATGAGCCAAGGGGCCGCTTAGCCAGCGATCCATTTCGCGACTGGCTCGGTCGCTCATCTGTTGGCGAATGGCGGCGGCTACCGGCCCCATTTCCCGGCTGCGCATCCGATGGCGGAAAGTCTCCAAGGCCTGCCGCAATTGAGGGCGAGCTTGCCGGCGCAACAACTCGGCTTCCCGGCGAGCCCCTTCAGCCCTTCGACCCAATTCCAAGACGCCGATGCGTTCAAATCCGGCAAGCTTTTGAATCTCGGGATCAATGTCCGCCGGCATGCCGAGGTCCAGCAAAAGACGCTTTCTCGGTTTCACCGGCATCGGCAGCAGCATTTCGGCTCGGAGAATCGGGTCCTCTGCACCGGTGGCAGCGATCAGAACGTCAAAATCCTCCGGTTGCTCCTGGAACTCGGCCAGGGTTTGGGCGCTTGCGGAGAATTGGGCGGCCAGGTTTTGCGCTCCGGCCAAGCTGCGATTGACGAAGTGCAAACGGCATCGTTTCCAGCCGTGCAATCGGGCGGCCGTCTTGCGAATCATTTCGCCGGCGCCGACCAGCACAACCTGGAGTTGATCCATGCCCTGGCAGTGATGGCGCATCGCCTCGGCGGCAACTTCGGCCACCGAAGTGGGGCGGCAACCAAAATCAATGGTGGATCGAATCTTTCGGGAAACTTTGAGGGCTTCGTCTCCGAGCAGACCCAGCCACGGGCCGCAAAGGCCGAGGCGACGTCCTTCCACCAGAGACCGGCGAAATTGCCCGGCAATTTGGGCGTCGCCGAACACCAGAGAATCCAAACCGCAAACGACTTGAAACAGGTGCTTGACGGCAGCGTCTCCGCTGAGAGCGAAGAAGGCGGCGGCCGAATCCTTCTGGCGTTGCAGTGAATCCGGAAGGAAAAACTGCACCAAGGTTTGAAGAACTTCGTCCGCCGGTCTTGGCAAAGTGCTTCGATAGTAGAACTCCACCCGGTTGCAGGTCGGGAGATATATAAGTTCTTCCACCTGTAACTGTTGGCGTAAGGCGAGAAGCCAATCGCCCTGGGAAGAATCCCGGCTGAAGCGGGCAATTTCTTCCGCTTCGCCGCGGTGGTAGCTGATTCCGAGGACGCCGAACCTTTCCATGGTCGCTTGACTGACCCTAGGAATAGCTGGCGTCAAGGTGGCTGGGTCATGGCCTTGTCAAGGCCATGTCACGGCTTTGTCAGGTTTTAGCCCGGCGGCCAATTCATCTGCCGGCCTCCCAGGACGTGGAGGTGTAGATGCAGCACCAATTGGCCTCCTTGCTTGCCGATGTTGGTGACAACGCGATAGCCGTCCTGCAAGCCTTCTTGCTCGGCCACCTTGGCACAAACTCTCAACAAATGGCCGAGCAAGGCTTCATCCTGATCGTCGGCATCCGCCAGGCTGACAATGGGTTTCTTTGGAATGACCAGCAAATGGCTGGGTGCCTGAGGTTGAATGTCCCGGAAAGCCAGGCAAGTTTCGTCTTCGAAAACAATGTCGGCGGGAATTTCCCGGGCGATGATTTTGCTGAAGATGGTTTCGGCCATGATTCAAGCTTGCAGCAGGTCGCCGCGCCCGGCGGCTTCCATTAGTTGGCGCCATTCCTGTTCGCTTAGGGTTTCCCCCTCCTCGATGAGCAGGACCGGGAAACCGTCTTCAATGCGGTAGCGGCGGCGGGTTTCCGGGTCGGTGGAAACCAAGCTCTGGTCCATTTGCACCAAGGGCTGCCGGCTTAGGGGGCACCGCAGGATGGCGAGGAACTCCGGATCGAGTTGGCTCATGGTGAGGAGAGTATGGCAGAAACCCTGGACCGACCTGAAGGGGCCTCAAGATTTCTTCACAAAACCACCATCTTTGCATCTAAGGTGGAGGATAGGCTTGGAGCGAGATGAAGGGTAAAAAGATCCTCATCGTAGAGGATGATCCGGATCTCCTGGAAATGCTGAGACTTACGTTTCACGCCCAGGGGTACCAAGTGATTCTGGCGGCGGACGGCGAAGACGGCTTGAAGCTCGCTAGAAGGCACGGTCCAGACATCATGATCCTGGATTTGATGTTGCCCGGGATCGATGGGCTGGAAGTATGCCGGCAAATCCGGGCCGATCCAGGCCTGCGTAGTGTCCCCATTCTGATGCTTACCGCCCGGTCGGAGGAAACCGACGTGGTGCTGGGTTTGGGCATGGGTGCGGACGACTACGTCACCAAGCCGGCCAGGCCCCGCGAATTGGTGGCCAGGGTGCACTCCCTTTTGCGCCGATCCCAGGGCAAGGAACCGACCGTGACCAATAAGGTCATCGCCCGCGGTGAATTGGTCATCGATCCGATTCGGTTTGAAGTCCGGATGGGAGATGCCAGCGCGGTGCGGCTGACGCCGACCGAATTCCGCTTGTTGCAGACCTTGGCCGGAAGGCCCGGCCGAGTGTTCCGCCGCCAAGAATTGCTTGACCATGCGGTGGGGGCTGGCGTGGTGGTTACCGAAAGGACCATCGACACTCACATCAAAGCGGTTCGGCAGAAGCTGGGCGAATTCAGCCAAGTGATTGAAACCGTCCGCGGCGTCGGTTACTGCTTCCGGGACGGTGTTGAAGTCGTTCCGCTGGCGGAGTAACCCGCTCGAATCTTTGCTCAGCCGGTCCTGGTGCCGCTAGGAATCAAGGCTATGCTCCTCGCCACTCTTTCTTGGTGGAGCCTGCCAATTGCGGCGGCCGTGGGTGGTGGGGTTGTTTTCTATTTCTTTCACCGTTCCTACCGTCAAGGTCGCCGTCGCTGGTACAAGAAGATCTTGGAACTGGAAACTTTTCAGGAAGCGGTTCAGTATTTGGAAGAAGGTGTTTTACTGCTTGGGCGGCGCAACCAAGTTCTCTATGCCAATCCGGCGGCGAAAACTTTGTTGGGTGCGGAAGATCAGGATTTAAGCCGCCAATATGCCACTCTGTCCAAATTTGCCGGCTCGCCGGCGTTAACGGCGGCGGTGGCCTACGGCAATCCGGAAGAAACCGTGCGCCGGGTCATTACCGAAGGCCCTACTGGAGCGGAGCATCGAGTGATTCAACTCACTCTGCTGCCAGCCAGGAAAAATCATCGAGTGCTATTGCTGCAAGACATGCTGGCGGTGGAAAAATTAGACCGAAAGCGCCGGGACTTCGTGGCCAATGCTTCTCATGAACTCCAGACGCCGATCTCGGTGATTATCGGCATGTTGGATTTGGCGGAAACCGTTTCCGATGAGGATCGACCCAATTTGTTGGAGCGAGCTCGGCACAATGCCGAAGCCTTGGCTCAGTTGACGCGGGACTTGTTGACTTTGGCGAAAGCTCAAGATCCGGACTGGAAACCTTCTCCGGAAACCCTGCTTCTGAAGGAAGCCGTGGATCGGGTTATTGATACTTGCCGGCCGAAAGCGGAAGAAAAAGGCTTGGATTTATCGTTGCTCATGGTGCCGGAAGATTTGAAACTCATGGTCGACCCTTTGAGCTTTGAAACCGTCCTGGTCAATTTAGTCGTGAATGCAGTGACTTATACCGAGGTCGGGCAGGTGGAAGTTCACATCCAGCAAGAAAACACTGGCGGGGTGGTGCTGGAAGTGAAGGACACCGGGCCTGGAATCGATCCCGAAATTCAAGCCCGCATCTTTGAGCGATTTTTCCGTGGAGATCCGGCCCGGAGCCGGGCTTCCGGCGGGACCGGGCTTGGTTTGTCCATTGTGAGAAATCTTTTAGGTCGCATGGGAGGGCGCATTTCGGTCTTCAGTCGCCCTGGCTTCGGGACTCGTTTTCGGGTGGAATTGCCGGCCAATCCGGCCCGGCCTTTACCCGGTGCAGGTCAAACGGACTTCAGCTGAGCAACACAATTCCTTCACCTTTGCCTTGGACAATATCCACCTGAATCGGCAAAGCGCCGGTTCATTGAGAAGTGAAAACCTTCAGGTACATCAACATGAAACGGCTGCTGTTCGCGGGCCTTGTGATCCCGGTTCTTGCGGTTTCGGCAGGCGCGCAAGGCGTGCAAGTCGACCCCGCCCTCGGGTCCTACCAAAAGATCGAGAAGGAGCTTACCGGCAATCTGAATGCGGTCGGTTCCGACACCATGATCAATTTGATGGGGAGGTGGCAGGAATCGTTCCGTCGCTATTACCCCGGAGTCACCATCGGGGTGGAAGGGAAAGGATCGTCCACCGCGCCCCCGGCCCTGATCAAGGCAACGGCTCAGTTGGGGCCGATGAGCCGGGCCATGAAAGACAAGGAGCGCGACGACTTCATTAAGCGCTATGGTTACGCTCCTACTCAAGTTCGGACTTGCATGGACGCCCTGGCGGTCTACGTGCATAAGAACAACCCGATTTCGGGTTTAACCTTGAAGCAAGTCGACGCGATTTTCAGCAAGAATAGAAAGCTGGGCTACGATCGCGACGTGACCAATTGGGAGCAGGTCGGGCTCGACTCGGCTGCCATCAGTCTTTACGGTCGCAATAGCGCTTCCGGAACTTACGGTTTCTTCAAGTCAGTCGCCCTGGGCAAGGGAGATTACAAAGATATCGTGAAGGAACAGCCTGGATCTGCGGCCGTGGTCAGTTCAGTCGCCACCGATCGTTTCGGAATCGGCTACTCCGGCATCGGTTACAAGACTTCGGAAGTCCGGGCCGTTCCCCTGGGCAAAAAGGACGGCCAATTCTTTAAAGCCGATTTGGACAACGTCGTCCAAGGCCGCTACCCGCTGGGTCGCTTCCTTTACCTTTACGTCAACAAAGCGCCCAATCGCTCTTTTGATCCGCTACAAGCCGAGTTCTTGAAGTTCATCCTTTCCAAGGAAGGCCAGCAGTGCGTCATTGACGCCGGTTACCTCCCCTTGCCGGCCAAGGTGGCCAACAAGATGCGAGTGGATTTGGGTTTTAAGGCATTGAAGCCTAACCCCAGCCCCGCCTCCGGAAAGAAAGGGCTTCAGGTAGATGCAAAAATCGGCATGTACCGGAAGATTAACAAGGAATTGAGCGGCAACTTGAACGCGGTCGGCTCCGACACCATGATCAACCTGATGGGCAAGTGGCAGGAATCCTTCCGCCGCTACTATCCCGGTGTCACCATCGGCGTGGAAGGCAAGGGATCGTCCACCGCTCCTCCGGCGTTGATCAAGGGAACGGCTCAATTGGGGCCGATGAGCCGAGCCATGAAGGACAAGGAGCGCGATGAGTTCATCAAGCGCTACGGCTACGCTCCGACCCAGGTTCGGACTTGCATGGATGCTTTGGCCGTATACGTGCACAAGGACAATCCGATTCCCGGATTGACCCTGAAGCAAGTCGACGCGATCTTCAGCAAAAACCGCAAGCTCGGATTCCCTCGAAATCTGGATAACTGGGGTAGTTTGGGAATCGGACCGGCGGCGATCAGCCTTTACGGTCGCAATAGCGCCTCCGGCACTTACGGCTTCTTCAAGTCGGTCGCCTTGGGCAAGGGAGATTACAAGGACACGGTGAAGGAACAACCTGGTTCGGCTGGTGTGGTCAGCTCCGTTGCCAATGACCGCCACGGCATTGGATACTCGGGGATCGGCTATAAAACCTCTGAAGTCCGTGCGGTTCCCTTAGGAAAAGAAGCCGGCAAGTTCTTCGAGGCGGATCTGAACAACGTGATTCAGAACAAGTACCCCCTCGGCCGCTTCCTTTATCTGTACATCAACAAAACTCCCAACAAGGAAATGGATCAACTTCAAGCCGAATTTTTGAAGTTCATTCTTTCCAAGGAAGGCCAGCAGGATGTGATTGCCGCCGGCTACTTGCCGATGCCCGCCAAGTTGGTGGATCGGATGCGGAAGGAACTTGGTTTCGAGCCAATTTCCCTCTAACAGTCCAAGGTTCTAACTTCCTCCTAACTCACGCATCTTGGTGAGACCAACGACCGGAACGAGAGGGCTGCCTTCCGTTCCGGTTTTCCTTCAAGTCCGTGGAACAAAGTAAATTCAATCAAAGACGACGGAAAGTCGATCGGCGCGCCGCCTTTTTCGTTCGATTAGGCGGGCTCGGGGTCATTCTGGCGGTTTTGTTCATCGGGGCTTTCTTGGTGTTCGAGGTCCTGCCCCTGATCAAGAGTCCGAAAATCCAAGAGATCGAGCAAACGGTTGAGCTGCCGGTTTCGGTGCTCGCCGGAGTGGAAGAATTTACCGAGGGTGCTTGGCTTTTGGGGGAGGACGGCCACCTTCGATTGTTCGAAATCGACAGCGGCGACATGGTGGATGATTGGCCGGCGGTCCCACTGCAGGAAGGGGAACGCCTGGTGCGAGCCAAGCTGGGAATCAATCGAAACTGGATCAGCACCGTTTCCAGCCTAGGCCGATTGTTTTGTCTTCCTCTGAAAGTGGAGACTCAATACGACGAAGAGCTTAATCGGTCCTATTCCTTGACCGAGGGAAGGGTTTACTCTTTGTTGGAAGATGGCTTCGCCGAGGGTATTGAAGAATATTGTGCCCACGTCGGGGAAGAAGGGGTGGTGGCCGTCCTGGTTAAGCCCGACGGCAGCCTTGCGAAGCTGGAACTCGTCGTGGAGTACAACGAGTTCTTGGATGAAACTTCGGAAAGTTTCGAACAAAGCTCTATTTCTACTGCGGAGAAAATCAGCCACGTCGCTTTCTTTGATCGGAATTATCTGGTCGCCGCGACTCGGGAGGGTGAAGTGTTGGCTTGGAATCCCGAGAATGAGGTTTTGGAAGTCAAAGAGATTCCAGCCGGTGCCCCGGTAACGGCGATGGCTTCTTTGATCGGGCGCGGCTCCGTCCTGGTCGGCCGGGAAGACGGAACCGTGGATCGCTTGCTCTGGTTGCCGAGCGAAGAAGGCCCGCCCAAGGTTGTCTTGGGTAATCGATTTGAAGAGAAACAAGAGGGCCTTTCAGCTTTTGCTACCTCCAACCGCCAGCGTGTATTTCTTGCCGTCGGGAAAGAGGGAGCCTTAGTCGGTCAAGCCACTCGGGGAGAAATCTTGAATCGCTTCGATCTTCCTGAAGATTGGAGCTTTGTTCAGATCAGTCCCCGTGAGGATAAGTTGGCTGTGTTTTTGAGCAACGGCCAACTCGAGCTATATCCGTTCGAGCCGGGTTTTCCTCAGGTCGGAGCTCAGAGCCTGTTTCAGAAAATCCAATACGAAGGATATTCGAGCCCCGATTTCACCTGGCAATCTACTGGCGGAAGCCAGGAATACGAACCGAAAATCAGCTTGGTTCCCTTAATCGTCGGCACTTTGAAAGGAACGCTATGGGCGCTGTTGCCCTCCATTCCTTTGGCGATCCTTGGAGCTCTTTACACCGCCCGTTTCTTGGGCGGGAAAACCAGGGAGTCGATCAAATCTTTCGTCGAACTTCTCTCCGGCGTCCCCTCGGTCATCTTGGGTTTTGTCGGAGCCCTCTATCTCGCTCCGGCCATTCAAGATCGGTTTTTGGTCCTGGCGCTGACCCCTTTGGTCTTGGTCGTCTTGACTTTGATCCTTGGAGCCTGGTTTGCCAAACAACCTCCGGCCAGGCGTGCGCGCATCCGCCAAGGAAAGGCCTTCCTTTTGCTGTTGCCTCTCTATGGTTTGATCTCCTGGCTTATGTTGAGCCAAGGCGCCAACATTGAAAAATGGGTGTTTGGAACCTCTATGCGGGAGTGGGCTACGGCCACGTTTGACATTACTTTTGAAATCAGGAATTCGGTCGTGGTCGGGCTGGCGATGGGTTTCGCTGTGACTCCGTTGATTTTCACCCTTGCGGAAGATGCATTTCGAAACGTTCCCAAGCACTTGGTGGAAGCTTCACTGGCATTGGGAGGGACCGATTGGCAAACCGCCAGGAGGGTTGTCATGCCCTATGCCCGACCAGGGGTGATCGCCGCGGTCATGCTCGGTTTAGGCCGGGCCGTGGGTGAAACCATGATCGTTTTGATGGCCACCGGAAACACCGCCATTACCGAATGGAACCCCTTGCAAGGGTTTCGAGCCCTGTCGGCGAATTTGGCGGTGGAATTGCCGGAAGCGCCCCATGGAGGCTTCCTGTACCGAACCTTATTCCTTTCAGCCCTGATTCTGTTCGGATTCACCTTCGCCTTGAACACTCTTGCAGAGATGTTGCGAGCCCGGAATCGGAGGGCGGTGTAATGACCAAGCCTCAAGCAGGGCCCTCCCTGGGTCAGTTCAAGCCCGATCGTGCCGGGCACATGGGCCTGTTGGTGAGTGCCGGCACGGTTTTGACCGTCTTGTTGGCGGCAGTGCTTTTATTCCTGTTGATCTTCAGCCGGGGAGCTAGGACTTTCTGGCCCCGAGATCTAAACCTGGTTCGTCATGTCGACGGTCGGACTTTTTTGGCCGAAGTCTTGGACGTTCGGGAAGACGGTTCCGTAAAGATGCGGACCGGAAACCGGGATCTGGATCAAGAGCGACGGGACTTCTTTATCTTTAACGAAGCGGAAATTACCCTTGAAGCTCAACCCGAAAATGCGGTTTGGGTAGAACGGCTGGAGCACGGTCCGGTCCACGCCTTTTTTAAGGCGGTGAGAATGCCGAATGCGGAAGGGAGCGACGGGGAATTCTCTGATTCGGAATCCTTGCTTGTCTTCCAGGCCCAGGTTGCCGAATTGCGCAGTCAGTACGCGGCTTCACAAACGCAACTCGGCCGCATGGCCAATGCCGAGAATGACGAAGGAATTCGTGCGGCTCAGCAAGAGTCCTCCCGGATTCGGGCAGAGTTGACCCGTTACGGCATGCACGTGGAGTTGCCGAACGGCCATGCTCACGAAATCGACGGCGAGGATGTGGTCAAAGTTATTTTTCCGAACCAATTAGGAGCTCAGGAAAAAGTCGGCGTTTGGTTCGGACAGCTCTGGTCCTTCATTACCGCCGGCCCCCGGGACAACAACACTTCCGGCGGTGTTTGGCCGGCTTTGATTGGAACCTCCCTGCTGGTTATTTTGATGTCCGTGCTGGTCATGCCCTTTGGGATATTGGCGGCGGTTTATCTAAACGAATACGCCAAGGCCAGTGTTTGGGTCAACTTGGTTCGGATTGCGGTGAACAACTTGGCCGGGGTTCCGTCCATTGTTTACGGGGTGTTTGGTCTTGGATTTTTGATTTACGGTGTCGGCGGGTTCGTGGATTTCATTTTCTTCGGCGAAGCGTTGCCGAAGCCGACCATTGGAACCCACTGCGTTCTTTGGGCTTCCGTGACCATGGCCTTGCTGACCTTACCGGTGGTCATTGTGGCCACCGAAGAGGGATTGAGAGCTTGTCCCTTACCTTGGCGCGAAGGTGCCTTGGCCATGGGGGCCACCCGCTGGGAAATGATGCGCAAAGTGATTTTGCCGGCGGCCCGACCGGGAATTCTTACCGGTTTGATTTTGGCGGTTTCTCGAGCCGCAGGCGAAGTCGCCCCGCTGATGTTGACCGGGGTGGTCAATTTTGCCCACGACCTCCCGATCGATGGAACCGCCCCTTTCGTGCACTTGAATCGACAGTTCATGCACCTCGGCTTTCACATTTACTCGGTGGGCTTCCAGGCTCCGAACGTCGAGGCGGCGGAACCCCTGGTCTATTCCACTGCCGCCTTGCTTCTGCTTCTCATCCTGTTGTTGAACTTGACCGCCATCCGCTTGCGTTTCCGAGCTCGGAAAGCTCTTGAGCAATGATGAAGACCATGACCGAATCCATCGCTTCCTCGGGTTTGGGAGAAATCGCCCGGCAATCGGCGGAATCCAGGCCGAAGCTGCCTTACGAAGGGGACGTAACCTTTGAAGTCCGGGATCTGGATTTCTACTACGGCTCGAAACAGGCGCTTTTTGACGTGTCTCTGAAGATTCCCAAGGGGGAGGTCACGGCCTTTATCGGACCATCTGGTTGCGGCAAATCAACCTTTTTGCGCACCCTAAACCGGATGAACGATACGATCGAGGGAGCCAAAGTTAAGGGCACCGTGCTCCTGGGCAATGCCGATATTTACGCCCCCGAAACGGATGTTGTCGAACTTAGGAGAAGGGTCGGAATGGTTTTTCAAAAGCCGAATCCGTTTCCCATGTCCATCTACGAGAACATTACCTTTGGCCCCAAGCTCCACGGCAAGCATAGCAAAGGGGATTTGGACCAATTGGTGGAAAGATGCCTGCGTGGCGCCGCCCTGTGGGATGAGGTCAAGGATCGGCTGAACAACTCGGCGATGGCCTTGTCCGGCGGCCAGCAACAAAGGCTTTGCATCGCCCGTGCCCTTTCCAACGAGCCGAACGTTTTGTTGCTCGACGAGCCGTGTTCCGCCCTGGATCCGAAGGCAACCGCCAAGATCGAAGACCTCATCTTTGAACTTCGCGGCACTTATACCATCGTGATCGTTACGCATAACATGCAGCAAGCCGCTCGGGTTTCCGAAAGAACGGCCTTTTTCGTTCTCGGAAAACTAATCGAGACCGGGGAAACTCAAGAGCTGTTTACTTTGCCCAAGAAGGCGGAAACGGAACAATACATTACCGGAAGATTCGGCTAAACCCATGACCAAGCACCTTCTGCGAGATCTGGATCAGCTTTCCAGCGACCTCCTTCGGCTGACGTACGCGGTAGAAGACGCCTTGACTCAAGCGTTGAACTGCTTGATGGCTCGAGACGTGGAGGGGGCCAGGGCGGTGGTTCGAGGCGACGTTCAAATCGATGAAATGGAGGTCCAGCTTGAAGAGGACGCTCTCAAGGTTCTGGCCCTGCACCAACCGGTGGCCGGGGATCTCCGGTTTATCGTGGCCGCCATTAAGATAAATAACGACTTGGAGCGCATCGCCGACCATGCGGCCAAATTGGCCAAGCGGGCGATCGAATTGGCTGATTTGACTCCGGTTCAGCCTCCGGCCAGGTTCGAAGAAATGGCCGACAAGGTCCGCGCCATGGTTCGGGCCGCCATTCAGGCCTTGATCAAGCGCGATCCGGACAAGGCAAGGGTCGTATTGTTGCACGACGATGAAGTGGACGCCCTTCATCTCGAGCTGGTGACCCGCCTGCGAAAGAACATCTTGAGCGGTGAGCCGGAAAGCGTGGATCCGCTTCTGCGCTGGGTGACTTCGGTTCGCGGATTGGAGCGGGTGGCGGACTTGGCCACCAACATTGCCGAGGACGTGCTTTATATGATTGAAGGGGAGATCGTCCGTCACCGGGATTTGGATTTAGTCTTGGATCCTGAGCGGAGCGCATAGATTTTGATTTGACGATCTGTCCACCTTCTGATTTTTATTTCTACACAAATTCTTCACAAAACGGCCATACAGTAGAAGGGATTGATTTTGCCATGGCCCTCGTTGCAACCCCGAAATCAGCCGTCACGGAAGCCGCGACCCCCCTGTGGTGGCGGGTGCTCCGACTGGGGGTTCTGTTTTCTCTTCTCTTTCTTGCCGTTGGCGCGGCCACCAGTGCCCTGCATCAGCTTGGCCTGGCCCTGGCCGGGCAGACTTTAACCGGCATCGCCCACCCGCTGGCCGGTTTGGGTGCCGGGATTTTGGCGACAGTCGTGGTCCAATCCTCTTCGTTCACGACTTCGGCGGTGGTGGCCATGGTGGCGGCCGGGAGCCTTCCTTTTCAACAGGCCGTGCCCGTCATCATGGGGGCGAATATCGGGACGACGGTGACCAATCTCTTGGTCGCGGCCGGTTACTGGAAGCGGAAGCAATATCTTGAGCAAGCTGTGGCCGGAGCCATCACCCACGGCTTCTTTAATTTGCTGGCTGTTGCCATTCTTTTTCCAATAGAACTCATGACCGGCTGGATTTCTTCCGCCGCCAAGGCTGTAGCGACCGGCATCTTTTCCTTCTTCGGATCTCCCTCTTCGGAGGCCGAGGCGGCCCAAACCCCTGGTTGGGCTGATTCTATGCAAGGTATCATTGCCGAAAATTTCGGCATTCACATTCAAACCAGCGCGGCCATTTTATTGGCGTTGGCTTTCGTGGTCCTGTTGGTGGTGATTCTTCGAATTCCGAATTCGGTTCAAAAGAGTTTGTTGGGGGGAGGAGAAAGGGCCCTGAACGCCTCCATGGGACCGTCGCTTTGGACCGCCATGGCGGTGGGCTTGGTTTTGACTTCGTTGATGCAGTCTTCCAGCATGACCACTTCCCTCATGGTGCCTTTGTGCGCTTGCGGAGTTCTCGGTCTGCAGCAAACCTACCGCTTTTGTTTAGGGGCCAACTTGGGGACCACGGTGACCGCCTTGTTCGCTTCCTTGGCGACAAACCTGGAGGGAACTTCCATCGCCATGGTTCACCTGCTGTTCAACCTGGCTGCAGTCGTTTTGATCCTTGGCCTTCCCTTCTTGCGTGATCTTCCCGTAGCTGCTGCCGCGACCGTTGCCAAACAAATCAGCCGCCGGCCCAGTCTGCTTCCCGGGTATTTACTGGTGACCTTCTTGTTGATTCCGGCAATATTGTTAAGTTTGTTTTAAGGGGGAACCGGATGCTGCAGTGGTTAAAGAGCTTTCAACGACGGGAACAGGGCTTGCCGGAAATCTTGCGCCTGTTCGGACAAATGCTGGATGACGGACGTCACGCTTTTGACGCCGCCGCCAATTGCCTGCTCGGAGGAACCGACCCGGAGGTAATCCGTGAAGACCTTTGGGGTACTGACAAGCGCATCAATCGAACCCAGCAGCAGATTCGGCGGATGGTCGTCACTCACGGGACCGTTTGCCAGGAGGATTTCGCTACTTGTCTGTTGATCATGAGTTTGGTCAAAGATGCGGAAAGAATTGGCGACTATTCCAAGAACATTTTTGACGTAGCGAACTTGGGCATAAGCGTTCCCAAAAGTTTGTTGTCGGATATGGTCCGCTTGAAAGATACGACCTCACTCATGCTGGTGAAGTGTAAGAACATTTTCGAAACTCAAGATAAAGACGCCGCCCGAGACTTTTGCAGTGAAGCCGGCGGCTTAATGAATCACTGCGAAAACCAAGTCACCGCATTCCTGATCGAGGAAGAAGGCGGCGGGAGTTTGGTCGCCTCCGCTTTGGCTTATCGTTACTTCAAGCGAATTCTCGGGCACGCACAAAACATTCTTACCTCGCTGCTCGTGCCTCTAGATCAGGTGGATTTCTTCGAGGACCAGAATCCGCCCGGTGAAGTTGCTCCTAACGGGTCTTGAATCCCCGAGTGCGGCGGCGTTTCAGGCGAGTGACTTCCCGGTTGCGTCGACCGTAGAAGTCAATCATGAGTTCCTGTGAACCTTTGGCCGGCTGATCTCCTTCAGGCTGCCATTGGAAGTAACTACCGTCCGGCCTCATCTCCCAAGCGTTACGGCGATCCTGAAGTTGAGCTTCCAGGAACAAGGCGACTTCCCGAGTCAGGTGAGGTTCTTCAATCGGAGCCAAAACTTCCACCCGGCTGTTCAGGTTCCGGCTCATGCAATCGGCGGAACCCAAGTAAAACTCTTCCTTGCCATTGTTGTGGAAGTGGTAGATCCGGGTATGTTCCAGGAAGCGGCCGACGACGCTGATGACTCGGGCGTTTTCAGAGAGACCGGGAATTCCGGGACGCAGGCGGCAAGTATCGCGAATGATCAACTCCACTCGCACTCCGGCCTGAGACGCCTTGTAAAGAGCGCGAGTAATCACCGAGTCTTCCAAAGCGTTCATCTTGAACAGAATGTGGGCTTTTTGGCCGGCTCGGGCGTGCTCAATTTCTCTTTGGATTTTCTCTAATAGCGCCGGCTTCGCCACCTTGGGCGCCGGCAGCAACTTGGCAAAGTTCCGCTTCGGCTTAAATCCAGTGGTCAGATAATTGAGCAACTCGGTCAAATCTTTGCCGATGTTGCGGTCGCAGGTCAGCATGCCGAGGTCGGAGTACAGGCGTGCAGTGCCGGCGTGATAATTTCCGGTTCCAATGTGGGCGTAGCGCTTTAAGCCGTCGTAATCCTGGCGGACGACCAGAATGACTTTGCAGTGAGTTTTCAGGCCGACCACGCCGTAAGTCACGTGGATGCCCGCTTCTTCCATTCGGTTGGCCCAGCGGATGTTGGCGGCTTCGTCAAAGCGGGCTTTCAGCTCGACCACTACAGCAACTTGCTTTCCGTTTCGAGCGGCATCGATGAGATAGTTAATGACCTTGGTATCGGATGAAGTCCGATACAAACACATCTTAATGGCCCGAACCTTGGGATCCCGAGAGGCTTCCCGGAGAAAGCGTTCCACGGAAGTGGCAAAGGCCTCATAAGGATGGTGCAGCAGAATGGGGCCGTTGTCCCGGATGATGTGGAAGATATTCCGGTCGGTTTGCAACTCGGGATGATCGACGGAGTGGTGCGGCTTGTCTCGCAAACTGGCGCCGCCCACCGACATCAACTCCATCAGATCGCGCATGCCGAGCATGCCTTCCACTTCGTGAACGTCATCGTGCTCGTCCAGGCCCAGTTCCGCAGCCAGCATGCCGCGGTGATGAGGGTCCATGGAATTTTGGACTTCCAACCGCACGATGGGGGCGAACTTGCGCTGCCGCAGTTCGGACTCGATCAAGGAAAGCAAATCATCGGCGGTATCTTCGTCGCTTTCCGTATTGGCGTTTCGAGTCACTCTAAAGGTGGCGCAGGAATTGACTTCCATGCCCGGGAAGAGCAAGTCGAGGTTGTTGGCGATCACTCCTTCCATGGGAACGAAAACATTGCGCTCCGGAAGTTTGAAGAATCGCGGAATGCCGGCGCCGATAGGAACCTTGACCCGAGCCAAGGAATCGTGGGATTCCTCGTCATCGGGATAACGCAAGGAAACCAGCAGATTGAGGCTTAAATTTGAAACGAAAGGAAAGGGGTGAGCAGGATCGGTGGCTTGCGGAGTTACCAGCGGATATATGTTTTCGAAGTAATAATCTCTCAAATACTCCTTGTCCGGCTCTTCCAGTTCTTTGAAGTTGCAGACGTAGATATCTTCCTGTTGCAAGAGCAGCTTGATTTCCTTGAAAACCCGCCGCTTGCGCTCTTCCAGCAAACGTACTAGGTCCACGCATTCGTGGATCTGTTGTTCCGGCGTGCGACCATCGACCGTGAGCTTTCGGACTCCGGCACCGACTTGTTGTTTCAAGCCGCCGATCCGCTTCATAAAGAACTCGTCCAGGTTCGAGCTGACGATAGCCAAGAACTTGACTCGCTCCATCAACGGATTGCGAGGATCTTCCGCTTCGCGAAGCACCCGGAAGTTGAAATTTAGCCAAGTGAGTTCCCGATTCAGGAAATAGCCGGGATTACTGAGATCGTGATTGCCGTCGGGCAGCGGGGAGGGCAATTCGGTCTGATCCGCAGGAGTGCTCGGCCACTCTGGGTTTGGCTGTTCCTGGAAAGTCTCGGACGGGGAAGTGGCACTGGCAGCGACGGTTGTGGCACTTGAGCCATTTCCGGAGGCCGACTCCTTCAACTCAGCTACGTAGCGTCGTACCGACCGCTCACTCACGTCGCCGATGCGCTCGGACAATCGGCGATAAATTTCACGGGCGGTTATGTTTCGATCGCCTTCGAGCCAGTTCAGAATTTCAACTCGAAACTCGTCCAAGGGCTTCGCCCGTTTTCCGGAAGGATGATTCAACATGGTGGCCAGAAGTGAATTCGCTAAAGAGTAATGTACTTCTTTTCTCTGGTTGTCGGGGTCCTTTTCCGCTTGCGCTTCCGGGTATTCCTCTGGATCATCCATGGCAGGTTGCGTGCTGGTGCAGGGCCCGATCCAAAGCCTTGCACACTTCTTGCAATACTTTGATCCGGGCGAATCGCTTGTTGTTGCCTTCTACCACCACCCAAGGGGCGTCCTGGGTGTGGGTCAACTCGATCATGTCGTTGATCGCGTCCTCGTATTCCTCCCAGCGGTCCCGATTGCGCCAGTCTTCTTCCGTGAGTTTCCAGCGCTTGTAGGGAACTTGCTGTCTGGCTTCGAAGCGGCGCTTTTGCTCGTCCTTGGAAATATGAAGCCAAAACTTGGCTACCGCGGTGCCGTGCCCCACCAATTCTCCTTCAAAATCGCAAATCTCCTGGTAGGCGCGTTTCCACTCTTCTGCGGTGGCGAAGCCTTCGATCCGTTCCACCAGGACGCGGCCGTACCAGCTCCGGTCGAAGATGCTGATCTTGCCGGCCCTTGGCAGTTGTTTCCAGAATCGCCACAAATAATGCTGCGCCAACTCTTCTTGAGTCGGAGCTGAAATCGGAAAGACCTTGTAGCTGCGGGAGTCCAATGCGGCCGTGATCCGCCGAATCGCCCCGCCCTTGCCGCCGGCATCCCAGCCTTCGAAAGCCAAGACCATGGGAATTCCTTTTTCCCGGGCTTGCCGGTGCAGCAAGTTGAGTCTTCCCTGCCAGCGTTCCAACTCCAACTGATAGGGTTTCTTTTCCAGGGATTTTTCTAGATCGATCCCTTTCAGGGCGTTTTTCTTCGATAAACGGGTACCGGGCTTGACCGGCTCCTTTTTGCGTTTTTTGGCGAGCTCTTGGCTCTTCTTCAGGTGCTGACGAATTCGCTTCAGGATGGTTTCTCCAACTTCCAATCCATAGAAATGGGGATCCGCCCCTTCGATGATTTTCCAAGGGGCTTCCGGCAAGTCGGTTTCCTGAATCAACGTTTCCGATACCGAAACGAATTGGTCGTACATGCGCCAGTGTTCCCAATCGCGTTCGGTGACTCGCCAATGGAGAAGCGGATCATTCTCCATATCCAAAAACCGCTTCTTTTGGGCATCCTTGCCCAGGTGCATCCAGAACTTGATGATCAGGGCTCCGTCGTCGGCCAAGGTCCGCTCAAACGACCGAATCTCCCGAAGACTGTGCTGGAAGGCTTTTAGTTTCGATTTTCCGTGAACCCGGTTCAGCAAGGGGGAGTGATACCAAGAGGAAAGGAAGATTCCAATCTGACCTCTCGGCGGCAGATCCCTCCAATATCGCCAAAAACGGGGACGCTCTTTCTCTTCGGTGGTGGGGGGGTCATAAGCAACGGTTCTCAGCCAGTGAGCGTCCATCCACTCGGAAAGGTAGTTGGCGGACTCTCCCTTCCCGCCGCCGTCGACTCCACCGAAAATGACGATGACCGGAAAGTCCGATTCCCGGAGGAGCCCCTGAACTTCCAGAAGCTCCTCGCGGAGCTTGGGTAAACGGCGGTTGTACTCCTTTTTGTCGACGGTGCGACCAACTTCTGCACACGCGAACATGGGCGTCCTTGGTTTGATCCTGGTGGCTGAGGGGGGGCTTCGCTTACTCTGCAGCTTTTCTTCAAATAATCTTCAAAAAGAAAAGGGAACAGGTTATATTCCCCATAACTTGCAAGTTGAAGATTGCAAGAGGTGGATTTTCCTGAAGATAGGCGCACCGGGGCACCGATAAATGGAATCCCGGGCCTGGATTGAGCGAGTAGGCGCATGGCGGCACGGCTGAACTTGGAAGAGGTGGCCTCAGGTTGGGAGCCAGGATGGGCTTCGGGGATGATTACGCGCCTCTTACGCCGCCGCCAACGGGGGTGGGCCCCTGCATATCGGAAAGAGGCTGAAGGCCGGCCCCTGACCAGGGAGGTTTCGCGCTGATGGGACCCCTGCTGCTCTCGCGGGCTTCCGATCTTTGGCATCGGGCAGTCGAGCGTCCTCTTCCCGAAATTTCCGGTGATTGGACGGTGGCTCAGGATTTCGAGACCTTCCCGTTGATCATGGAATTGATCGGGGGCTTGGCCGTTTTTCTGCTGGGCATGGACATGATGGCCTTTGCCCTGAAATCGGTCGCCGGCGATCGGATGCGGGGGATCTTGGCCAAGCTGACCGGAAACCGATTTGCCGGAGTCGTGACCGGCGCCCTGGTCACCGCGGTGATTCAATCTTCCTCGGTAACCACAGTCTTGGTCGTCGGTTTCATTACCGCCGGCCTGATGTCCCTGGTGCAGTCGGTCGGGGTGATCATGGGGGCCAATATCGGCACCACCATTACCGCCCAGATTGTGGCCTTTAAAGTCACGAAATATGCCTTGTTGATGGTGGCTATGGGTTTCTTGGTGATGTCCATGGCCAAACGCCAAAATACCAAGAATAAGGGCAAGGGCATTCTCGGCCTGGGTTTGGTTTTCTTCGGCATGAGCATCATGGGGGACGCCATGTATCCCCTGCGAAGCTATCAACCGTTTTTGGATTGGATGGCCGAAATGGAGAAACCTTGGCTCGGCATTTTGGCCGCGGCTGCTTTTACCAGCTTGGTTCAATCTTCTTCCGCCACCACCGGCGTGGTGATCGTCATGGCGACCCAGGGCTTTATTAGTTTGCCCGCCGGCATCGCCATGAGCTTCGGGGCCAACATCGGTACCTGCATTACTGCGCTTTTGGCCGCCATCGGCAAGCCGCGGGAAGCCTTGCGAGCGGCTTTGGTGCACGTGATGTTCAACGTTGCCGGGGTCGCCCTTTGGTTTGCCTTTATTCACCAGCTTGCCGACGTCGTGCAATGGATCTCGCCGGGTCATTCCGAATTGACCGGAGTGGACAAGCTGGCGGCGGAAACTCCCCGTCAGATTGCCAATGCCCACACCATTTTCAATATTGCAAACACGTTGATTTTTATCGGTTTCGCTACCCAGTTCGCTCGCTTGGTGGAATGGCTGGTTCCCGACCGGCCGACCCCTGAGGAAAAACAAATACGAGCCCGGTATTTGAACGAGGAGTTGCTGGACACGCCCGCCTTGGCCTTGGACCGGGCTCGCATGGAGCTGATCCACCTGGGAGACTTGGTCAAGGAAATGCTGGAAGCCATCCTCCCAGCCGCCTTATCCGGGGAGGAAGAAGATCTTCAAGAAGTGGAAAAGATGGACGACGGGGTCGATACTCTGCACGGCCAAATCGTGACCTATTTAGGCAAAGTGAGCCAGCGACAACTGATTGGAGATCATACCGATGAGTTGCTCAAGCTAATGGAGTCCACCAACGACCTGGAAAATATCGGTGACATCATCGAAACCAACTTGGTCAGTCTAGGAAGGAGCCGCCTCCAGCGCCGGTTCCGGGTCAGTGCCGAGACCACCGAAGTCATCCAGGCATTTCAACAAGCCGTGAATCGGGCCCTGGAAGACGCCTTGATTGCCGTCACGCAGCGAAATCGCGAGGCAGCTTTACGAGTGATCGGCATGAAGAAGGAGATCAATCGGTTGGCGGGCGAAGCCGCCGTGCACCAAGCCCAACGATTGGTGGCTGAAGAGCCCAACCGCTTGTCCGCTTATTCCATGGAAATGGACTTTTTCGAGAACCTCAAGCGGATTTACTACTTCTGCAAGCGGATGGCCCGGCTTTTGTCCCCTTCCGAAAAGCTCAATTAAGCGGTTCGGGAGTCGTTTCCTGCCAGCGATCCCTGCGGAACCGCCGCAAGTTGCCTTCGAACAATTGAAAGCGGGCTTTCATGCGTTGGAAGATCCGCTGCCGCGCGCGGAACACGATCATCTTCATGTTGGCCGGGCGGCCTCCCACCAGCGGGGCGATTTCCCGGTAGGGAAGACCTTCCACTTCGGTCAGGTGTAATACCCGCTTTTCTCGGGGTGACAGGCTGCGGAAGGCTTCCAAATAAAGCTGCAGGTAGAGGTACCAGGCTCGGCCAACCGCTTCTTCTTCTTCCAGGTTCTCCGTATAAGCCAACGGATTGACCGCTTGGGTGTCCTCCGGCTCCTGAACCATGAAGTCTTCCTGATCGCCGAACGAGTAGCGGTTCGGGGTATCGAAAGGCAGGGTCCGGTTTCGTTGCGCCTTGCGGCTGTATTTCAAAACCGTATTGCGAATGATGGTATGGGTCCAGTTGCGGAAAGCACTGGCGGAATTGGGCTTGAAGTTGAACGGATATCGGTAGACGTTGAAAAATACCTCCTGGAGCACGTCGCTTGCGTCCACCGGGTTGTAAACTCGCCGCAAGTGGTGGTAAATCCGGCGTTGGAAGTCGTGGTAATTCAGTTCATAGAGCAGGGTGAAGGCTTCCTTGGAACCGCTGTCCCGGAAGGTTTTCATGAGCGAGGTGGAGAGAGCGTCGCGCCGGGTCTTGGGGTTGGTCTGAAACAAATCGGCTTCGTCGGCCAAGTCTTGGTCCGCTACTTGATCCGCCAGGATTTGCAGCCGTTCGGCCAAATCCTCGGATACCGGTTTCCACTCAACGCTGGAGGACTTTCCCATGATTCGTCCTGATCTCGCTGGCCAATGCCGGGACGGCTTGGCAACCCTTTCGATCCCCAACCTTGGCGAAGCTCAAACAAGCAGACGTTTCAGCCTGGCCTTGGTTACGGATGGGATCATTTCTTTTGGATCCCTTGGACTTTTGTGCAAAGGCCGTACCAAGGTGGCTGTGCGGAAGCGATAGAGGTGGTCAGGGCGAGCTCGCACGGCTGTTCGAAATCGCACCAGGCCCGATTTCACCCGATTTCCTGGGTGAATGGGCGAGGCCAAAAGCTTTCAGAGAAGGAACTAAGCCCCAGCGGCCTGTAATTTGTCTATTTCAGGCGCTTAATGATGTGAAATCCGAAGGAGGAGTCCTTGGGGTGATAGGGGGCAAGGCCCACTTCTCCCACCGCCAGTGGAAATCCAACGTTTCCGAATGCGGGAACCATTTCGTCCCGCGGGAAGACTTGGGAGGCCCGGGTGGCCTTTTGGTAATCCTGTTGCGCCCGGGTGCTTTCGGTTTGGAAATCCTCCGGGCTCAAGTGGCCGGCCTCCCGGGCATTTCGAAGGTCTTCCATAATGTTTTGGTAGCGAGTTTGGGCTCGCACCGCCTCTTTTTGCCAGGCGGAATCCTTTACCCCATGGTTGGTCATGCGATAGCTGCCGGGCAGTGGATCTCCAGGCCGGACCGGGTCTTCCGAATAAGTCCGGACCAAATCGCTGAAGTTTTCACCGCTTCGGGCCCGCTCCAGCAGTTCCGTGGCCAGGTTTTCGGCATCTTGCCGGCTTCGGGTGCCGGGACTGCCGCTGCTTCGGACTCCGATCAGGATGTGCTGCACTTGAATCTGGTCAGGCTCGCCTTCTTGTCTCGGCAAATGCCCTTGGCCTGGACCGAATTCCACGCCCGGCTCGGGTCCTGGGGAGCTTTCTCCGCCGCAGGCCGCGACCAGAACCAACAGGGAAGCCATCCAACACGATTTCCGCATGGGCATAGTTTATGGACCGGCCATCGGATTTGAGCCAGCGGCGCACAAACTCCTTGGTCTTGTTCACCAAATGCTGCTTGACCACCACGATCCAGACGCCAAAAAAGATGATCGGTATGGCGCCGGTGACGAAAACGAGGATGAAGGCGAGGACGTCACTATCGGGATGACCTAGCCCGCGAAGGAGCACTCTATAGGGTTCCATCAGGTCCCCATCGGTGCCGAGCATGGTGACCCAAATCGTCGGCAAACTCCAAGCGAAGACTATCGGGATAAGGAGGAGCAGAGGGCCGAAAACTCGGCGTTTTAAGCAACTTGTGCAGACGTGGATGCTTCCGAAACCGAGGACGGCAAATTCGGTCTCGGTAATCATGCCCCGAGAGGTGCCATCCCAGGAAGCAACCACCTTGGTGTCCAGGTCGCGGGTGAGGACATACCCGCGTTCACGCAGATTCGATTCACGATGACAGCGGAGGCAAGCCTTAGGCATGTTGACGGTCCGTTCACCCTGTCCAACCGGCGAGCCCCGGCTTGCAAGGCGAGTTCCAGGATACAGTGCTTAGGCGCAACCACCCTTGACTCCTTCTGATAGCCTTAGAATCCTGATGAATTCAGATGGAGTTCGTTTCTGGTTCCTTCCCAGTCAACAGAATGGGTGGCTTCTTCAAGGATGGTGGTCGTTTTGATGTAGAGCATGGAGGGGTTTGCGGACTGGTCAAAAAACCAAACATGATCGAAGGAAGAGCTCACCAGGCCGGAAAGGCTGGTGATTCCCTGAGAATTGCCATCAATGACCTGAATGGAGCCATCATTTAATCGCACCGTAGTAGGTGAAGACGCCAATGGCACTCCAACAATCACTTTCTTATCAACCGCCCGAGCGTTCTGGATCTTGATCAGGTACTGATCCGGGTATCCAGTTGCATCCTGAAAGGAACACTGGAAGACTCCTTGAAGACCGCCGGCCGAAACCTTTTCCAAGCCCAGAATCCCCGTAAAGGGGTAGTGCCTGTCCAAGGCTCCGTCAGGGTTGGTCGGATAGATGGTCATGGAGCGCTGCACGTTGTTGAAATCCAGCGTACTGACCACCATCTCCGCGTTTGCGTTGGGCCAACGACTTCCCGCATCCATAGGAATCACGTCGATCTGGGCAAAATCTCCGCTGGCTGCGGGTACGACGTAAGCATTCTCTTGATTTAAAGCCACGGGAGGAGCACTTGGATCCGCGTTGGCAATGAGGAAATCATCCAGGTAAGCCAAGTACACATCGCTGCCCTGACCGAGGCTGTTGTCCAGGTCGTGCACGACGGTATTTTTGATCATGTTCTCCTCGTCGATCGGAATCCGATAGTAAACCTTGTGATCTACCGTGTCGGGTCCGAATATCCAGTTGTTCACGTAGTTTCGGGGATCTTCCTGGTAGCGAGATCGATACTCAACCTGAGTAATGCCAGCGGATTTCCGGTCTGCAGTCGTGGGCCCCCCTTGGGGGTCCACCAGCCCGTCAATGTCCTGGAAATAGGCCACTCGCATGCCCTCCAGCCGCAGGTAACCGTCGTAAGCCTCGATGGCGTTCAAGATGTCCCAGGCGGAAGAACGGGGTAAGGCAGAACCACTGGAAGTCGGTCGTTCGAAGAACATGTAAGTCTGAGGCAGGCTGCGCCCCGCTTGGATTTCCGCATCATTGACTGGCGTGCCGATATTGATCGTATCGCCGTAAATGGTGCAGTCGCGCAAAGTGATGATTCCGGTGTAATCGCTTCCTGCATCCACCAAACCATCGGTGGCCGGGTACAAACCGGATTTATTGTCCGCCGCCTTCATGTCTTCGAGCAGAACCGAGCCGTGACTGCGCCACCAAACCCCATACCGGCGGTTTTTGTAAGCCACCAGGCCGGATGCAGTTGGAAGGTGGTTTGGATTGCCGTCTTCCCACTGCCATTTGGTGCGGATGTTGTGGTAGAAGCCGTGCTGGCCGTTGCTGTGGGCTAGGTTGTCTCTGAAGTAAGAGTTGCTGGTGGTGGTATGGACCCATACATCCTTGGGCGGAGCCAAGTAGAAGCCATGACCAAAAGCGCCGGCAGCATGATTGCCTTCAATCATGTTGTCCGGGTGTTGCAACCAGAAGACTCCCGGTTCTTCTCGGTCAGTTCGAACAATGATTGGGTTCGTATCGCTATCGAAGGTCGTGGGAGGATCTACCCACATTCCGAGGTTGCCGCGAAGTTCAATGTGCTTGGTAAGACCTGGATTTTCCGGGTCGCTCTCTTCCAAGTAAAAGCCGTGGCCTAAGGTTTTCCAGCCGACGTTATTTTCCACCTTCACATACTGAGTATCGTGAATGGTGACGAAGCGGTGGACGCAATCGTGAATGCTGCTATTGCGAAGGTAAGGAATGGCGCCGTTAGCTCGCGCATCGCCCAGTATGTGGACGTGAAAGGGATATCGGCTCAGGGTTCCTTCGACGCCTAAGTTGCGGAACTCCGCCCATTTCACCTCAAAGTAAGGGTTTTGGTCATTATAGGGCAGCAGGATGACGTGGCCGTAGTGTTGCGGCCCGTGGCTATGATTCGCCGAACTGCTGTGGTCCGAGAGCTGGCCTTCGATGACGACGTTTCGAGTCAGCAAGCCAACCTCTGCCTGGACGGGGATGTCCCAAGCGGGGTCATTGTCATGAGGAGGAGGGCCGTGAATCACTTCGCCGAAGTGCATGTAGTTCAAAGCGGAGCTAAACTGAACCATATTCCCGTCTACGATGGAATCAATGATCCGTTTTTCCCCCTGAACATAAGTGGTCGCTGCGTTGGGAGCATTCCAACTGTCGTATTCAAAGTCAGTGGAGGCAATCACGATCTCATCATTTTGGGACCAATCTTCGTCTACCACGTCCTGCAGGATTAAATTGGAAGTACCGGCATTTGCGGTTGAACTCAATTGGGTCCAACTCTTTCCTTTATCTTTGCCGTAAATGTAAAGAGTGCCGCCTTCGGTAATGATGAGACCGCGATCGTGAGCAGCTAACTCAACTTCTGAGCCACTTGAGAAGTGGCTGGCAGCCGCAGAGTCAGTCCAACGGACGCCGGAAGGATCTAAATTTGGAAGTCCGGTTCCGTAAGTCTCCGGCGCGATCAACCGAATGGTGGCTTGTTTGGTGTATGGGTGCGTCGCGCCGCTTGGAATGCGGCAGCCAATTTGTAGGCTGCCGGTGACCACGATGTATGCGGAATTGAGTTCAACGGAGCCAAAGGAATCCTGGAGGAACAACCTGCCTTCAATCCAAAGTCCGCCAAGGTTTTCGGTATTCTCATCCAGGACGACGTCCAGGTTGGATTCAATGTGCACAAAGTCTCCGGCCTGTGCGGGACTTTCCGAGGCGGAGCCGAAAAGCTTCGACCAGAGTTGGCCTTTGTGGCATGGAAACGCCGGATGCTGTGGAGTTCCCGGCTGCGCCGCAAGAAGAGATGAGGAGCAGACCATGGTCAAGGCCAGGCCTAAAAATGATGCCAGAATGGATTTCATGAGAAACTCCGTGAAATGATGGAGTTCGATGTTGGGCAGATCACGGATAGGGGGAGACCGTTACTGCATGAGTGATTGAATAGATGTAATGGAAATGAGATCGGTGAACAAGAATGAAAATCCGAGAAAGATGAAAAGTTTTCGGAAGATCCAGCGAATTTTGTGTTCGCTGAGACTGGTTATCGGGTTAACTTTCTGGCGGAAATTTTCTTGCCTTGGAAGAGAGAAGAATCCATGCATTTGAATCCAGCTTAGTTCATCATTTCTCTACGCAAGCAACCCCCGCACTACGTGGCCATGTACGTCGGTCAGGCGGTACCGCCGTCCCTGGTGTTTATAGGTCAACCGCTCGTGGTCGATGCCTAATAGGTGCAGGATGGTGGCATGCAAGTCGTGAACGTGGACCGGGTCGGCGGTGATGTTGTATCCGAATTCGTCGGTTTCGCCATACACTGTTCCCGGCCGGATGCCGCCGCCGGCCATCCACATGCTGAAGCAGCGCGGATGGTGATCGCGGCCGTAGTTGTTGTTCGTTAGCTTGCCTTGGGAATAGTTAGTGCGGCCGAACTCTCCTCCCCAAACGACCAAGGTGTCCTCGAGTAAACCGCGGCGCTCGAGGTCGAGCACCAAAGCAGCGGAAGCCTGATCGGTTTCCCGACATTGTTGCCGAATCCCCGCCGGCAGATCGCCGTGCTGATCCCAGCCCTGGTGAAAGAGTTGTACGAAGCGCACGCCGCGTTCGGTCAAGCGCCGGGCGAGGAGGCAGTGGGCGGCAAAGGTCCCCGGCTTGCGAGCATCCGGACCATAAAGGTCAAAGGTTTCCTCGGGCTCGTCCGAAAGGTCGGTTACCTCCGGCACGGAAGCCTGCATTCGGAACGCCATCTCGTACTGGGCCATCCGGCTGCTGATCTCCGGGTCAAGTTCGCGTTCGGTTTGCAATTGGTGCAGCTTCGACAAAGTGTCGAGCATCTCGCGACGAGTTTCGCGGGAGATGCCGTCGGGATTGTTGAGGTAAAGCACCGCGTCCTTCTCTGCCCGCAATTGCACTCCCTGGTACCGCGAGGCAAGAAAGCCCGCACCCCAAAGCCGGGCATAGAGCGGCTGCCCTCCCTTGTTCTTCGTCACCATGACCACAAACGCCGGCAAATTTTCGTTCATGCTGCCGAGGCCGTAGTCGAGCCAAGCACCAATCGAAGGACGGCCAGCGATCTGCGAACCAGTCTGGAAGAAAGTAACCGCCGGATCGTGGTTGATGGCGTGGGTGACCATGGATCGCACGATGCAAAGCTTGTCGACGATCTTGGCCGTATGAGGTAGCAACTCGCTGACCCAAGCGCCACATTCGCCATGTTGTTCGAATTTGAACTGAGCGCCGGCCAGCGGCAGACTCGCCTGGTTGCCCGACATGCCGGTCAAGCGCTGACCGCGGCGGACGAAGTCAGGGAGCTCCTCGCCGTTTTTCTCGTTAAGCAGCGGCTTGTAGTCGAAGGTTTCAAGTTGTGAAGGACCGCCGCTTTGAAACAGATAAATCACTCGCTTGGCTTTGGCCGCATGGTGAGGCGCAGTTAGGACCTCGCCGCCCAAGCGATTCAGCGCCAAGGCTCCGAGGGAGAGCGACGAACGCTGAAGGAACGCCCGGCGAGTTAGGTCAGGGAATCGATCGATCGGGGTGCTCATTCGGTGGGGTTCCTGGCGCTCACCTCGCCGTCACGGCTGCATCGCAGTTCAAGATGGTGGAGCAGACGACCGTGTAGGCGGCCAAGGTGGCTTGGTCCATTTCTTTGGCGATCTCGCTTTCGCCAATGGCGAGCAGCCGCTGCGCTTCAGCTTCGTCCTGGCGAAAACGGGCGAGTTGGCTGTCGAGAAGGCTATGGAGGGCGGTGGACTCCGCCGACGTCGGTTGCCGTGAGGTCAAACGCTGAAAGGCGGATTCAATCCGTTTCTCCGGAGAGGCGTGCTCCTTCAGTACGCGTGTCGCGAGCACCCGTGCCGCCTCGACAAATTGCGGATCGTTGAGCAACACCAGCGCTTGGAGCGGGGTGTTGGTCACCTGACGCCGGGCGACGCACACATCGCGTTTGGCGGCGTCAAAGATCATCATCGACGGCGGAGGTGAAGTGCGCTTCCAAAAGGTGTAGAGACTACGGCGATAAAGTCCTTCGCCTTGGCTGGGCTGGTAAACCTTGCCGCTCTTTTCCTTCCACAACCCAGGAGGTTGATATGGCTTGACGCTGGGACCGCCGACCTTTTCCACCAGCAGGCCACTTACATGCAGCGCGTGGTCCCGTAACATTTCCGCCGACAACCGGAAGCTAGGGCCGCGGGCAAGTGCAGCGTTCTCAGGGTCGGAGACTCGACCCGGCGCCTTGGACGAGCTTTGCCGGAAAGTTGCACTGAGGACCAGACGCTTCATCATCGCCTTGATGTCCCAACCTGATTCGACGAACTCAAAGGCAAGGAAGTCCAATAACTTGGGGTGCGACGGTGCAGTTCCCTGACTGCCGAAGTTTTCGAGGGTCGGCACCAGGCCGCGGCCGAAGACCAGATGCCAAAGCCGGTTCACCGCCACCCGTGCGGTCAGTGGATGGTCTTTCTGGGTCAACCAACGGGCGAGGCCGAGGCGATTGCGAGGCGCGTCGGCCGGAAAGGGCGGAAGGGAGGCCGGGGTTCCAGCTTCGACTGGAGTCGTCCGCTGTTCATAAGAACCGCGAGCGAGAACGAAAGTCTGGCGGATTTCGGCGCGCTCCTCCATCGCCATGATTTCGGGAATGGAGTTCTCCAGTTCTGCGAGCGCTTTGTAATGGTTGGCAAGTTCGGTGCGGTGAGCCAAACTCAACTCGTCAACCTTGGCGAAATAATAATCGCGGAATTGTTCGCGAGTCGGCGGCGCGGCGCCAGGCTGCCAGAGTTCGGCGACTTCAATGGCGCTTAGCTCCCGGTCGAAAATTTGAAACTCGTCGACGGCACCGCCTTTCAAGCCGTTATCCCGGAAGCGCTGGCCGATGGTCAACGGGTGGTCGTAACGGATGTGTTTATAAAGCTGGTCTCGGACCACCGTGGTCGCCGCCGGCTTGCCGTCCTGATAGATCCGAAGTCCTGCGGCTCGGCTCGAACCGTCGTAGGTCATCACAAGGTGCACCCAGCGATCGAGCGGCAGCGGCTCGACGGTTCGAATCCGGATCGCATTCCCCGGCCAGAAGTGAATCAGCGAGGCGCTGGGGCGGCCGTCTTCGAGCAGCATTTGGTAGCCTTGACTTCCAGCGTCCGTCCAGGCTTTGGATCGATGGAAGACCACAGCACGGGGCAGCTTCGCCGAAACGCGCAACCAGAGGGCGATGGAAAAGGCGTCCGTTCGTTGGAACGCGCCGAGGGGAAAGCTGAGATTGTCTTCGCCGTCCAGCAACACCCCTTGGCCTTGCACGCCGTCGACGATCTTGGGGCCGTCAAAGGAATTCGCACGTTGTTCCTTGTTCTCGGGAGCAACCTGATTGGCAAGGCCGAGGTCGAAGTCATCCAGGGTGTAGTAGGCGATCCGGCCGTGAATGGCGATTTTTGGCTTGGTTGCCAGCCATTGCTCAAAATCAGCCGTCCTTGCGGCCACCGTCGCTTCAAGGCTTTGGCGCGTTTCGAGGATCTTCTCCCGCAACTCATTGAGTTGCCGATCTTGGGCTTCGCTCGATAAACGAAGGGTCGGAGTCGGTACTGCCGGAGTGAAGTGTGAATAGAGCCCGCTCTCGTCGATCTTGTCGAAGAAGGCGGCCAACCGATAAAAGTCGGATTGCTTGATGGGATCGAATTTATGGTCGTGGCATTGGGCGCAGTTTAGAGTCAGCCCGAGGAAGGCCGTCCCTGCGGTTTCGGTGCGGTCGGCGACGTATTCGACCCGGAACTCCTCTTCGACGCTGCCGCCTTCGTTGGTTTGCCGATGCAATCGATTGAACGCGGTAGCCAGCCGTTGATCCCGAGTCGGATTCGGCAACAGATCGCCGGCGAGCTGCCAGGTGAGAAAGTCGTCGTAAGGAAGGTTGTCGTTAAACGCCCGAATGACCCAGTCGCGATAGGGCCAAACTCTGCGGTCGGCGTCGGCTTGATAGCCATAGGTGTCGGCGTAACGCGCGACGTCGAGCCAATCTTGAGCCATGCGTTCTCCAAATCTCGGCGAGGCGAGCAATCGATCGACGCAGCGCTCAAAGGCGTCGGGGCGGGAGTCGGCGACGAACTCCGCCAACTCCTCGGGCGTCGGGCTGATCCCCGTAAGCGCGAAGGAGGTGCGTCGCAGCCACGTAGCCCGGTCAGCGGGCGGAGCCGGTTTCTTGCCGTCACGTTCAAGGCTGGCCCAGACGAAGCGGTCGAGGGGATCAAGAATCCGGGATTCGTCGGCGACGGTCGGGGTTGGGACTCGACGAGGCGGTAAAAAGGCCCAATGTTGGGTGTATTCAGCTCCTTGCTCAATCCACCGCTCCAGCAGAGCGATCTCCTCGGCAGAAACGGTGAGGTTCGAGCTTTGTGGTGGCATGCGGTCACGGATGTCGTGTTCGCGCAGCCGAATCAGGAGTTCGCTTTCTTCCGGCTTGCCCGGGTGAATCGCCCGGTAGCCGCCGAGGTCGCGGGTCGCTCCAGCGAAGGTGTCGAGGCGTAACTTCGCCTTGCGGCTTTTCTCATCGGGACCGTGGCAGGCAAAGCAGCGGTCCGAGAGGATCGGCCGAATTTGCCGGCTGAAGTCGACCGTGTCGGTGCCTTGGGCCACCGCGTGAGCGGCGGCCGCGCCCAGCAGGCAGGCGAGAAGAAAACGAGACATGGTGTTTGCACTCTAACGGCTGATGCTAATTGCCGCAGGGTCGGGTTGCCCGCGGGGCGCGGCCGATTCGCTGTGATCGGACTTCATGCTCATTTATTCACCAAAAAGAAAGGGGGAGGTTCCGCACTACTTCCAGAATTGCCACCAAGCCTTGGATTTGACTGGTGGTTCCGGGTTTGTTTTGACCTTGGCAGTGCCGACCACGTTGACGGCCCCACACTTGCACGTCATTTTCAACTGACGGTTTTCAACGGATCCCCGCGACCGAATATCCCGGCCGCACTCAGAGCAAGTTCCAACTACTTGTCTCTTGCGCTTGGTTTGAACCATAGTTTGCTGTGGAAGAGATGGTTCAGGGGTGGGCGTAAATGTGGCCTCAACTCCATCCGGACGCGTAAAAATTACGGTCGGGCTCGAATCTCGCCAACAGAATCCGACAAATGCCTCAGCTCCATCGCTCCCAACGCCTTCCCCAAAGATGCGCATGATGCCGATCACGATGCTATGTCCCACGTAACGGTCCTTCATGTGCAGAGCCTGAAATAAGTCATCAGGATCTACAGTCCCAGCCCCAAGCCTATAGATCTCCGTGCTCGAATTGGCTTCCAACACGCTTGGCCAGAATTGAGGCATATTTGAATTTAGCGCTTGCAGAGTGACTGATTCGTCGATCCCTTTATAGAGGCTGAGCGGGAACATGATGAAACCGCACTCTACGGAGCGCGGATCAACCTGGATCCGCGGTTCTGTATCAGACATCGCACGGGTGGGGTGTTTTTTTGTCATCGATTGGGAGTTTTTTCGCCAGGACGGATTTAAATTATTCTGGTCACCACCCGACCAATGTACGGTAGCCTCCGGACTTGGGGTATGGAACTCTCGCAGAGAATCAGGTGACAAGAAGGAAGGAAAAGGTCCACCGGAGATTGAGCCGCGGAGGACAAGTTGACCACTCTGCCAGGATTTCCCAACAACGGTAGGGGTCGTTGCACCAGTATTGAGTTATGCTCTGCGCATCATGGGGATTTGGACGGTCCTCCTTGACGTCATTGTGCTCCTTGGAGCCGGAGCTCTCGCGGGTGCACTTTTTGAGGCCGCGCGCCAGAGTGCGATCGTCGGATACATCATCGCTGGGGCGGTTCTGGGGCCCAACGTTCTTCATCTGATCCAAAGTAATGAGGAGGTTCTTGCGATTTCAGAACTTGGCGTCGCCCTTCTTCTATTTGTCATCGGTCTCGAATTTTCCTGGAGCCGCCTTCGACGGATGGGATGGACCGCACTCGGGAGCGGGATCGCCCAAGTCGGTTTGTCCGCGACCATCGGCGCAGGATTGTCCGCGCTGTTCGGAGTCAGCTTTGGGGCTGCGTTTTGCCTCGGCGCGATCATTGCGCTGAGCAGTACCGCCTGCGTGTTAAGGGTGCTCGCTTCCCGCGGCGAAATCGAAAGCGTCCACGGAGAGCGTTGTCTGGGGGTCTTATTGGTGCAGGACATGGCGGTGGTCCCACTCGTCCTCATCGTGACCGTCTTTGCGGATAGTGGTTCGCCTCAAGAGATCGCGTTGGACGTTCTCCGAACCGTCGGAATTGGCGCAGGCCTCGTGCTCGCCTTGCTCCTTATATTCCGTTTCTTCGTCCCTCGACTCCTGTCTATTCGGGCGGTCTATTCCAATCGAGAGCTTCCTTTGTTATTTGCGGTGGTCTCTGGCTTGGGCTCGACGATCGCCGCGCATGAAGCCGGCGTTTCGCCGGCGTTGGGGGCGTTCGTAGCCGGAATGGTCCTCGCCGAATCACCCTTCGCGTTCCAGGTTCATGCGGAGGTCTCGGGGCTCAAGACCTTGCTCTTGACTTTGTTCTTCACCGCAATGGGCATGCTGATCGACCCGCTTTGGATCGCCAACCATGCCCTGGAGGTCGGTGGCTTTGTGCTGGCCGTGGTTTTGGGAAAGACAGCGATCACTTGGCTGGCGCTTCGATTGTTCCGTACCCGAGGGCAGACGGCATTGGCAACCGGAATCGCGTTGGCTCAGATCGGTGAGTTCTCCTTCGTTCTGGCCAGCTTGGCGCGAGGAAGCCTGTTCGGAGATTCGACCTTTCTTCTTGTCGTCTCGGGAGTCGTGCTCACCATGGCTTGTACGCCTTACTTAGTCGCGGCGGCTCCGAGAATCGCGGCGCGTTTTGGGTGGAATGGGCTGCGCCAGCCAGATGAAGTGGAGGAAGAGGACGCCGTCGGCATCGTCGTCGGCTTTGGTCCCGCGGGCCGCGCCGCATCCGAGAGGCTCGCCGAGCACGGTTGCAGGGTAGTGGTCGTCGATTTGAATCCGGCGTCGGTGCAAGACGCCCATAGGCTCGGTTATGCCGCAGTCACGGGCGACGCCCGCTACGAGGAAGTGCTCGACTACGCAGGACTCAAAAGAGCCATCTTTGTCGTCGTGACGGTGCCCGGGACGGAAGCTGCTCTAGAGATCGTTCGGTCTGTCCGGCGACGGGCTCCGTCGACTTGGCTGCTCGTTCGTGCGCGCTTTCATCGGGCTTTGGCCGAACTTCAATCCGCGGGAGCTCATGTGGTGGTGGATGAGGAGCATGAGATCGGTCGCCGGATTGCTGAGGCCTATCAAGAACAGTTGATGGTGGCGAGCACGAAGCCGACCTCAACCCTTGGCCGGGCGCCGGTGTGAAGTGCGCTTGCGCTCTAGGCGTTTGCGTACCGAGCGACGCAGTCTCCTCAGGACCGTGGTGACCTGGTAGACGTTCGGTTCGGAGTTCGCTGTCACAGCGACGGTGGCGCCTCGTCCCATCCGAGCCGTGGCCACGCAGAGCAAGTCCTCGCCCTTGCGGGGACCATTTTGGTCGGTGAGCGAAAGGCGCACCTCGGATAAGCGGTTAGCGTAGGGAGCGAGGATGGCCCGGACGCGTTCGAGGAGCTCGGTTCGAGTCGAGGTGCCGAACCCGGGGTGTTCGCAGTGGATCTTGATCTTCATGATTTCGTCGATTTCCTTAAGAAGTAGTCACAAGAGTATTTTCGGATTTGGAGGGCGGTTCTTTCATGAATTTTTTAAAGACTAATTATTGATGAAATCAATGAATGGCTCTGGCCGTCCGGCCTATCCCTCCGATTGGGCTTTTTCTTCGCGGCGTCCCACCGGCCTTACGCCTTGTCCAGCATCTCCGGTGACCGCGTCGCCCAGATCTTTGCGAGCGGAAGTTGCCAGGGCTTGCAATCGTTGAACGACTTCCGGGCGAGTCTGGGCCAAGTTTTCGGTTTCGCCAGGATCGTCGGCAACGTGATACAGCAAAGGAAGGCCTTTGTCCGGCGCCCATTCCGGGCGGAACAAGTGCAATTTCCAGGGGCCGCTTCGGATCGCTTGCAGGCGGTCGTCGCGGTAATAAAAAAACGGCCGGTCCGGATCCGGTCCGCCTTCAGTTCCCATGAGCCAGGGCCAAACGTTGTCCCCGTCTATCTTCGGTTCCCGGGGGATGTCGACCCCGGCTAAAGCACAGAAAGTAGGAACTAAATCCAAAGCCGAAATCGCTTGTCGCCGAACAGTTCCTGCCGGTAGAGTTCCCGGCCATTGCAACACTCCCGGAACCCGCATTCCTCCTTCCCAAGTGGAGTTTTTACGGCCGCGCAAGATGCCGGCCGAAGACGGCCGCCAGGGGCCGTTGTCGGAACTGAAGCAGACCAGAGTGTTTTCCCGGATTCCGAGTTCGTCCAAAGTCTTCAGCAGGCGTCCGACCGAGTGATCGATCTCTTCGATCACGTCGCCGTACAAGCCATCTTTGGAGTGGCCGCGAAAAGCTTCGGAAGCGTGAATCGGCCGGTGGGGCATGACGTGAGCCAGATACAGAAAGAATGGTTGTTTGGAAGAGCGCTTGATGAAGGCGATGGCCTCGTCGGTGAATCGTTGGGTTAACAAGGACTGGTCCGGGCCGCTTTCCAATACAGTTTCATTCCGATAAAGAGGAAGAGGTGGGGCCTGAAAGTTCAAATGTTTGTAGTGATGGCGATCCATGTCATTGGAATAGGGGACGCCGAAAAATTCGTCAAAGCCCTGAGCCAAGGGCATGAATTCAGGAAAGTGCCCCAAGTGCCATTTGCCGACGCAGGCGCTGCGATAACCGGCGGTGGCCAAGCGTTCGGCCAAAGTTTTTTCTTGCGGATGCAAGCCGTGTTTGGAGTAAGGAAATAAAACCCGGTGGGCCAAACTCAATCGCTTGGGATAACATCCGGTTAAAAGGGCCGCTCGGGAAGGAGTGCAAACCGGGCCCGCCATATAAAAGTCGGTCAACTTGACTCCCTGAGCGGCCATTTGGTCCAAATGAGGGGTTCGAATGGCCGGAGCGCCATAGCAGCTCAAATCGCCGTAGCCTTGGTCGTCGGTCAAAATGACAATGAAGTTCGGCTTGGTTTCCGGTTCAGCCTCAGCGGATTGGGGAGGTTGCGCAGCCCAACTCGAGCAAGCTAAACAGAGGAAGACGACTAGGTTTGCGATGATCGCCACGGCTTCATTGTGCCAAGCGACGCGGGATGATCCGGCATGAAAAATGGAAAGGAGGCGCCCCCCCAGGTGCCTCCTCCCCCAAAATAGCTCGACGATTTCCAGTCGCCGTTGGTGCCGGTCTCAAAAGCTCAGTACGCGCTGAACCGGCAGTTGGATTTCAAAAAAACGAGCTTCTTCCGGGACCCAAGGGCTGTTGTATTCCATCAAGCGCCAATCTCCGCTTTGACGCCATTGACTTTGGTTTTGTAACCAAGCTCGCATGCGGCTTTTGGCTTGTTGCCAGCGTTCCGGGCTGGGATAGCCTCGGTGCCCAATGCTCAAACAAGTGGTCGCGGCCACGTCTACGACCTCCACCTCTTTTTGCTGACCGGTCGGGCCGAGATTGGGAGTTCGGTAGAGGAAAGCCATGGTCGAGCTTCCGGCTTTGTAATCCATTTGAACCGGCGCCGTCATCGCAATGTCGTTGCTCTCGATGTGCCGGAACAGTTTCCAGAAACCGCGGTTGCTGCCGGAAGGAATGGCGGTTTTCGCCATCCGGTAGGCGGGATATTGGAGCAGCATCAATTCCCCGACCGGGGTGATGCCGGGAAAGCCCTCCGGCGTTTCCGATTCGGATTGGAGTTCGAAGCGCAAATCCCCTTGCAGGCGATCCAACTCGGTCAAAACCGATCGGAAGTTGCCCGTTTCGAGCTTCATGGCGTCGGCCAAAGCCCCGATGCGGGAGGCGGCTTCCGACCGAGGCAACCGAGCCTCCACCGTCGACGCCATAAAAGCCAGGCGAGTTGTCATCGCCGCTCGGTTGAAATCCCCTTGCATGGCGCGGCGTTGTTGCCCGAGCCACTGGGCAACGGCCCGGCGCTGCTGGTGGATTCTCTGCAGGCGGGCCTCAGGGGTTGCCGCGGCAGGGTCGCCGCCGGTCATGGGTAGGGCCAAGAGAAGGAGGGCGAGCATGCTAATCTCTTCGGAGGGAATCTTAAAAAGTTCAAAAAATTTTATAGACATTTGCTTTCTGTGGCAGCTTTTGAAGGTCTCGCCATAATGGTGAGTGCCATTCGCTTGGGTGCCGACTCCATGAAAATTTGCCTGGCCAGGACTGCTTTGTTGGTCCCCTTCCGACTCGGGGACCAAGATCTAAGTTCTTTACAGGAAGCCTATTGGGTTAATCGCCGAGGAGTTCGCCAGGCCAAGTTTCAAAACGTATTGGGAATTGCCGGTTCCGGCTCCTCCGGAACCAGTGGCCTTCCCGACGAGGTGCGGGAGCTGGATGAAGCCTTCCAGCATCTTTTAGGAGCTCAGACCGTTCCCGCCTCCCAGCCCAGCCGGCGACCTTGGCAGTGGCAGCTTCTGCGCCTCTCCCAGGATTTTCTCGGGCCTCACTACCTGGGCAACGTGGTGTTCGAAACCACCAAGGGCGGGCAGTTCCAAGGGACCAAGCTAGATCGGGTGGAAGTGGTCCGCTTTCCCCTCAGCACCGGAATCTTGGTGTTTCACCTTCGATGGCCGGAAACCACTCTGACCGAATTCCAAGAAGTCTTGGCTCGTTGCCGGTATTTGGATCTCCAATCTGGAAGAGCCGGCTGGTCCTTTCGGCCGGAAGGAGTGGGAGCCGCCCAAGATCCGAGTCACGCCCAAGATCTAGGCCCGGAACTGGAAGCCGCCTGCTATCGGCAACGTCCCATGGCTTTGCGGGATCTTTGTCGTTGGATCCTGGCCGGGACAGTTTCGGTGCCGGGCTTGCGCATCAGTTCCAGCCGCTATGCCTTGCACCACACTTGTTTGGTCGGCACGACCGAAAACCCGCAACCGGAAAACCTTTCCGCGCTGTTGTTCCGGCTGCGCCGAGCTTATCCGCCCCATTACGTCCAACCGCCTGAGCAGGAAGGCAGCCAGGACCGGGTGTTGGCGCCCCGGGGCAACCGGCGCATCGGCATCAGTCGAGAGGGAAACGTGTCCTTGACTTGGGCCAAATCGGGGGAGTTGACCGAATTCGACTTAACCATTTGGCCATATCGGTTCCAAGGGGTTTATTTATTGTTGGCTCTGCATGCTTTGGGCGAGCGACTGAGTTTGACCGGTTTGGCGGCGGAAATCGCCACCTTCAGTAACCGCTTGCAGGACCATCGGACGTTGATGCGGGAACATCGGAGCGGCCAATTGGGCCGCCTGCACCGCCGGGTGGTCCGGCACACCACGACCATGACCACGGATGACTGCGGAGGTCCCAGCGATTACTCGCATTTTTTCCGGGCTTGCCGGCGTGTCCACGCCGTTCCGGAGCATTTGGAGGAGGTCCGGGCCGAAGCCGCCGAGTTGTTTCAGTTGGTGGAAACCGCAGGCCAAAACCGGGTGCAGTTGCTGTTGGCGGTTTTGAGCGCAAGTGTTTTGCCCTTGGTGGTGGCCGGAAGTCTGAGCCAACTGCCTGGCACCGAATTCCTGCAACAAGGATGGGGGGCGTGGATCTTGCTTGTCGCCGCCCTGGGATTGAGCGCGGCTTTATTCTGGAGACTCTTCCCTCGACCTTGGCGTTGATTTCGGCGTCCCCGGGCCAAAACTGATTCATGTCCTCCCTCGACCGCGCTCGTTTGATCCGCAGCATGGAGCAGGAATGCGGGGAAACGTGGCCGGCCAGCGCCCAGTTGGGTTTACACCTCCAAGAAGCTGCCGCTTTGTTGTTGGATGTGCTCGCCCACGAGGCCAAGCGGCCGGAGTTCGCCGGCCTGGGCGATCAAGTATCTCAAGCGATTTGGAATGGCATCGTGGAACCCTCCAGCCGCCAGGGGGACTGGGGCAATAACATTCACGCTCTTCACAAACACTTTGAGCCTTTCTTGAAAAAAGTGTTTTTCTTGGTAGACCCGGAAGAGTATCACCGGAAAGCTAAGGAGGGTCGCCCAACTCTGCACGATTTTTTCGGCTTTTTGCAACTCCCTACTCTTAGCGGTGGTCAGGCTCCGAAAAAGTTACCGAAGGAGTGGTACCCGTTTGCCAAGGCCCTTACGGAAATCCGAGACTTTCGGAACTTAACCAGCCACAACGCTCCGGTCATTAGCGGTGGAGTCTATTGGCGTTCGGTGGTGCGGGTGCTGATGGGATATTTGTTCGTGGTCAGCAAGTTCGCCGACGACTTACGTTTACGAATCGATGACGGCCAGGATTTGGAGTTTTGGAAATCAGCCGGGAAGAAAGCGGAAGCCGGTTTGGGTCGCGCTCTGGCCGCCAAAGGAAAGACATCCAACCAACTTTGGATTCCGTTGAAAGTCGAGCTCCAGGAGAGTCATGGCTTTCAAGGCAGCTTGGCTAAGTCCCGAGGCGGTTTGCTTCCATTGCAGCAAGCTTGGAAGCGCTTGGTGTTGATCGGCGATCCAGGCTCGGGGAAATCGACTTTGTTAAGGCATCTGGTGTTGGAGTTGACTCGGAGCAAAGCCCGCCGGCCCGGAGACGCCTTTCCTCTGCCGGTTTTTATTGAATTGTGTCGCTGCGAAACCGGACGAAGTTTGGAGGACCTGATCCTCGAACAGATTCCAGGGCCGGAGGATTTAGAAGCCGTCCTGGGCCAGCAGGAAATCCTTCTTCTGCTGGACGGCATCAACGAAGTCCTCGACCCGGACTTGCGGCGGCGGGTGGTTTTGGAAATGGAACATTTGCTGGCCTGCCATTCCAGCTTGGGCATCGTGGTTTCCGACCGTCCCTGGAACCGGCAATTGCCGCGCTTGCCCATATTCCAGGTGGCTTCCTTGGGGGACGGTGAAAAGGAAGATTATTTGCGCCGAAAGTTGCCTTCGATTCAGGAAGAAGATCCGGTGGCTCGTTTGCGAAAAGGCGCCGGTGGTTTATGGGATTGGGCTAGGACGCCATTGCATTTGGAAATGCTTGTCGACCAAGTGGAGGCTTCCGGTGTCCTTCCTGATGGCCCGGCCCAATTATTGGGCCGGTTCCTGAATCATTTGATGTTGCGATCCACGGTTCGGGTCAGCGACCGAGAGCTCAGCCGTAAGCAGAGATTGCTGTCTGACTTGGCTTATCAAACCCGCAGGCGAGGCAAGGTGGCCTTTAGCGAAGACGTATTCGTGGAGTTGGTGACTTCTTCGGCCAAGGAGTTGCATTTTCAATTGGACCCATTTCGCTTTCGAGATGAGCTGTTTGAGGATGGACTTCTTCGAGCTCAAGATGGAATCACGGCAGGCATGGCCGGGGTTCGCTTTCTTTCTTTCGAACACGAGAGTTACCAGGAATACTTTGCCGCCGTAGGAGTTCTGCGACACTCTCGGACTTCATCGGATTTGCTGCAACAGCTTGGCCGCGAGCCGAATTGGCGAGGTCCATTGCAAATCCTGCGGGAGCTTCCCGGGGCTCCGAAGATGCCGGAGGCCGCCGTTAAAGTTCAGACCGAACCCAAGAAAGCGGAAGCGGCTCCAGCCCCTCCCAAAAAGGCTCCTTCGCCCTCGCCGACCGCGGCCAAAATCATTAAGCGGGTTGCCGTTCCAGCACCCAAGACCGGGGCCGGAGGCTTGGACTCCATACCGAAATTGGCCGCCGCCGCGATTCGTTCCGGCGATGCCAATGGATTGGTCACTCAGGTCAATCGCTTGAATGGGGCCCAAAACGCCAAGGCGATGGAAACCAAAGTGCGGCAATCGGTCAACGGAGCATTCAATGAGTCGGTGATCGAACCCTTGCTGGTGCTTCGGGCTTTCGAAATACTGAACGGGCCCGGGCACAATACCGTGGCCTATCGAATGCTGCATCGGGTGTGCAAGGGCCGGCAGTTCGCGGTAGAGCCGGAATTAAAGAAACGAGCTCTAGACCTTTATCGAAAGTGGGATCAAGCGCAAAAATATCGGCCTTCCGCCGGTTATCGGTGGAATTTGATCCGCATGTTCGAATTGGAAAGCCGCTTGGATGCCGGCGCCCTGTTGGCTTTAAAGAAGGAGGCGGGAATCAAGCTAAGTCCGGCGGTTGCCAAGACCAAGCCCGCGGTTGAACCGGTCCAGAAGCCGGAACCGGCTCCGGCTCCACCTGCTCCGGTGAAAGCGCCCAAGCCGGCGGCCCCTTCTTCCCCCGGGCCGGACCTCAACGCGGAATTCATGAGGAAGCTCGTCGCCGCTTTGAGAGAAAAGTCGATGAAGAGCCGGCGTAAGCGGGTTCATAACCTACAAATCAAAAGTTCCCTGGAGGTCAATCAGAAGGTCTTTACTGCTCTCGTGAATCAAGAGGCTTGGAGCGAGGCGATGCATTGGCTGGTCCTTCGAAGTTTGCCGCAAATTAAAGTGCTCGGGCCCTTGGTGCTCAAATTCCGCAAAAAGCGCGATTGGGCACAGGTAGAAGCTCTTTTTGGCCAATCCGGCATTGCCCAAAAAGTGATCGCCTCTTCCTTGGACAGCATCGGGGAAAAAAAATTGGCCACCGAGTATCGCCAATTTCAAACTTCCAGGAAAAAGAAGAAGAAAAAGAAGGCTACGAAGAAAAAAGCTGTCAAAAAAAAGGTCGCCAAGAAGAAGGTGGCCCAGAAGCCTGCTCCAGCCAAGCCCAAGGGAAGTTGGTTACGGCGCCTTTTCGGGGGATAGATAGATCCAGGAACGGCCTTGAGTTTGGGAGCTTCGATGATCTGGCCCGGTTTTTTGCTTTTCTTTCTTGGTTCTCCCGCTCTTATGCAGGAGCCGGTGGTTCGGCTTGATCTTTCCGAACGCGGGCAGGTGTTTCGAGATGGTCGATTGATTTACCAGTTTGAGCCCGGAGAGACTAGTGGGCCCAAGCCGGAGTTGTTTCGCTCCCTCCCTTTAAAGTTTCCCGTTGAATTGCTTCCTGGGGAGATCTCGATCGATGAAGACGCAGCGCCGGAATGGGCGACACAACTTTTCTATTCCTTGGCGCAGGCCGGTTTCGGGCCGATTAGGGTTGAAACCAAAGATATGCCGGGCTCCACCATGGAGTATTCGGGTGGAAATGCCACTCACTGTGGAGCCTTGGGGCAGCTCTACTTTCAAAAAGTGGCCGACTCTGACCATCCTGTGATTTGCTTTCGGAGTTTTCGGTCTGTCCTCATCCCTCCCACGCTACATGCCGTGGAGGGGGCCGATGAGTTCCTTAGCCGAATCAAATTGAAAGTCCATCTGCCGTCGATTGGGCGTTTTCACTATTCCGAAGAATATTCATGGAAGGAGGTTGTCCCGCTGCTCAGGGGACTGCACAAACTGGGTGTTTTTCCTCACTTAAATTTGCAGCCGTTTCAAAACCGCTTGGATCCAAGAAAAGAACACCCGCCAGGTTTTGGTGGCTGGTGGTTGCAAAGCCAAGTTTTAAAAGCGAAGGACAATGCATTTCAACGGAAGGGAAGGCCGAATCGAAATCGTATCGCCTTGAGTTTTATCGCTTGTCAGGCGGAAGGCGATTTTCTTCCTTCCTTGGTCTGGATCGAGCCAAAGGAACCGATTCAATGCGGAATGGAATTTTTGGCGCCGTTTTACGATCTGACGGGGGCAGCCCCAAGACCTCCGGCGCTGACTTGGTGGTCCAATCGAAAAACGCTGTTTCAAGTGGAAGGCAGGAAGTGGATCATTCCAAAAGGGGAAGAAATCTCCGTCTTGGGGTGGTGTTTGGCGGCGGGGCATTTTTCTCGCAAGGATTATCCCTTTCCGGCAGAAGGCCCTAGGCCGCAATTTCAGTCCAGCGATCGACTGATCCAACGATCGCTTTCTTCGATTTGGCAGGGAATTCGCCCTTCCGAACTGAAAAAAGGCGGTGATTCAGAGGCGAGCCGCCGCCAGATTTGGGCCGACCTAAACGGATTGGAAGCCGGCTGGACCGGCCGATTGCAACAATACCGCCAGCTTTGCATCGCTACGCTGGCTCTTTATTTCGAGGGCGGGGAAGAATGGAAGTTATGGCGGCTCCGTTGTCGGGCTTTGTTGCACCGAGTTCGATCTCGTGCAAACGAAGCCCAAGATTTTTGGGACGTTCACCAGGGGGGTTTTCCGGAAACGGTGGAAGCTACCGCCTTGGCGACCTTGACCCTTGCCCTTTGTAGCGGGCGTTGGCATCCCAAATCACTTTTGTAGGATCTGCAGCTTGCGAGTTCTGAACGTCACGGACGCTGAGTGGTACGGGGGATCCGTTTTACGCTCAATTCAAAGTCACGCCAACTTTGGCTAGGTATGTCAAATACACGGTGACTTGGACTGACGCTCCACCTAGTCACATCCTTCAAGATGATGTGGCGGAATTGGAAGCCATCGATCTCGGGGCGCCGTTGATCGGCGGGAATCCCCTTGGGCAGGGCTTGAATGACAGTAGTGGTTCGGGCTCCTTTACTGGTATAGCTCCGGCATTCATGTCCGGAATGACCGTTTACCTTGAGGTGGCCGCTTTAGGTTCAGGATGGGAAGATTCCAATATGCTAACAGTACAAATTCTATAGCAGAAGGACCATCCTCCGGCCCTGGGTTTGCCCCAGGGCCGGTATATGCAATTCCATTCAATCAAAATCGGTCGGGCGGTCCGGATCGGTACGATGAGCGAACACCGTTTCCAACTGATTTCGGACCACTCGCAAGGGAGAAAGCTCCGGAAGTTCGTCCAAGCCAAAGAACTCAATCTCGGAAGTTTCATGACTTGGGGTCGCTTCCCCACCCGTAATCCTGCAGCGAAAGAACATCTTGATTACGTGAAAAGGATAAGGGGGATGGGGGTGCAGGCGCTGGTCGAACACCGCCAGTAACTTTTCCGCCACCCCGCGAAAGCCTGTTTCTTCCCAAAGTTCCCGTTCGGTGGCTTGCCTCGGGCTGTCGCCGACATCGCACCAGCCGCCAGGCAAAGTCCAAAGGCCGTCACTGGTTTCTCGGACCAAAAGGATCTTGTCCTCCCGGAATACCGCCGCCCGAACTCCCAATTTCGGCGTTGGATAGCCGCCGTCTCCGCGAAAGAAAGTCTCCACCTGAGTCGGCGTTCCTTTTCCCAGGGAGGCCATCATTTGTTGAGCGATGCCTTGCAGTTCCTGATAACGGCCTTGATCGAACGGGTCCTGACTAAAGTGCAAGCCGTTTTCCGCCATGATCAGAAGTTTGCGCGCCCACTCCACCCAGGGACCGGGAGCCAGCGGGTTTTGTTTTGAAGACTCAGGTACGTCCACGAATGAGTAACCAGAGGAAGAAGGGAGCGCCGAGAAAGGCGGTCATGATGCCGACCGGCATCTCACTGGCCCGGCCGGACCATTGCAAGGACCGGGCGAACAAATCAGCGAGGACCAGGAAGCCGCCCCCGCTGATCCAGCAGGCAGGAAGCAGCAAGTTGTGATTCATGCCGGTAAAGGGGCGCACCGCATGAGGAATGAGCAAACCCAAAAAACCGATCGGGCCGGAGTGGGCAACTACCGAGGCGGTCAAAATGCCGGCGCCGATCAATAAATCGCGGCGGGCGGATGCCACCGCCACTCCGCGGGACGCCGCCAGTTCTTCATCGAAAGCGAGAAAATCAAGCGCCGGCAATCGCCAAAAAACAAGGATCAGACCGCCACCGAGCCATGGCAACAACGAAAGCGGGGTTTCCCAGGTAACGGTATCCAAGGAGCCCATCAACCACCTTTCCATACTGGCCAAGCGATATGGATCGGCCAGATATCGGATCATCATGGTTCCAGCGCCGAAGAGGAAATTGAAAGTTATCCCGGCCAGGATCAAACCTTCCGCCCGAGTGGAGCGCTTGGCAACTGCCAAGACCAAAGCGATTTCGGCTAAGGCGAAGGTCAGCGAGCCCAAGCGCAAACCAAAGCCGCCGGTGTAGGCGGTCAAGGTCGGAAATGCGATGAACAAAAACGCGCCGAAAGAGCCGGCTGAAGATACTCCCAAAGTAAAGGGCGTGGCCAAGCCGTTGCGGAGCAAGGTTTGCATCACCGCTCCGCTCATGGCCAAACTTCCTCCGGCCAACCAAGCCAAGGCGATCCGCGGCAGGCGAACCGCGAGGATTTGAGCATCACTGCTCCATTGCTCCTTGGGTTGGCTCAGCCATTCCCGCCAAGCATTCCATGGATCAATACTTTCCGCTCCCCAAAAAGGAGCCAAGATCACGGTTCCCAAAGAGAACAAGCTGAGGATGCCCAGGAGCCACCAAGGGGAAGTTCGGTTTTTCACGAAGTCCGCCCCGAGCTTTGGCCACTCTGCGCCGGAAGAACCACCGGCGGTGCGCCTTTTTCTATGGGCGGAAGCAATTGAAAGTGATTGCCGAACATCGGACGCAGGATGTCTTCTTTCAGGACGTCCTCCCCACGGCCGCGGGCGTGGACCCGGCCGCCGTGCAACAACACCAATTCGTCGGCAAAGGCGGCAGCCAAATTCACGTCGTGGGTAACGCACAAAACTCCCAAGCCCTCGCCGGCCAGGCGCTGCAGCATGGCGAACAATTGGGCTTGATGGTGCAAATCCAACATGGCGGCAGGTTCATCCAGCAGCAAATAATCCGGCTCTTGAGCTAAAACGCTGGCGACCAAGACTCGCCGCCGCTCGCCGCCGGAAAGTGAACCTAACTCCCGTCCGAGCAGGTTTTCCGCTTCGACTTGCCGCAGGGCGGAACGAACCGAATCCAGGGCTTCTTCCGATAAATGGGGGTCGAACCAGCGACCGTGTCCGGCAACCCGAGCGCCCAAAGCCACGGTTTCTTCCACTCGAAAGGAGAACGCCGGTTGGATGTCCTGGGGCAAAAAGCCGAGCCGGCGGGCTCGTTGCCTCGGCCGCATTCCGGCTAAGTCCTGACCGTCTACTTCAACCCGGCCCGAACGTAGGGGCAGCAGGCCGCATAAGCTGCGACAAAGGGTGCTTTTGCCGGTTCCGTTCGGCCCCAACAGGCACAAAAATCGCCCAGCCTGGAGATCCAGCTCCACCTCTTTTAAAACCGAGGCGGCGTTCGGGTAGCCGGCTTCCACCCGGTGGGCGCTAAGACTCATGGGGATCCATCATCCAGCCTGCTATCCTCTGGCGCCATGGCCGGCGACGCAAACTCCGAAGAAAGTCTCTGGATTCGCCAACGCCTGCAGCAAGCTCAGGCGGCTTACGCTTCCTTGGGCGATGACTTTTTGCAGAAGGTTGTCGAGGCGACCGAAATGGCGGTGGAGTGCCTGCTGAATCAGGGCGGGATCTTTCTGCTCGGAAACGGCGGCAGCGCTGCCGATGCGCAGCACTGGACAGCGGAGTTGGTCGGCCGTTATCTGCACGAGCGAGAACCGTTGAACGTCCATGCTTTAACCGTAAACAGCAGCACCTTGACTGCTCTGGTGAACGACTATCCGGCGGAACGCTTGTTTGAGCGGCAAGTTCGGGCTCACCTGAAGGCCGGGGATTTGCTGGTGGCGATCAGCACCTCCGGGCAAAGCGCCAATGTTTTGCGGGCGGTGGAAGCCGCCAAAGCCCTTGGGGCGCGAACTCTCGCCGTGACCGGTCGAGACGGAGGCAAATTGGCTCCGATTTGTGACTTGGCTTGGGTGGCTCCCAGCGCCGACACTCCGCGGATTCAGGAAATGCACCTCCTATTCGGCCACCTTTGGTGCGAAGGCATCGAACGCCGATTCGTTCAAGATTAGGGACCTTCTTCCCCGGCTGGAAGGTGAAGGCGTTCCGCCATGGCGGCGGCGATGGCCGGCATCCGAGGGCCCGGAAGCATCAGGAAATCCTCTTTCATCAGGAAGATCTTGCCGGATTGAACGGCAGGAAGCTGGGGAAAGGTAGAGCTCCACAACTCTAGGGCCTTGTTTTTCTCCGGGGCGCTTCCGCTGGGATCGAATTCCAAAATGCAATCCGGGGCGGCCCGAATCAGGGCTTCTTCGTTCAGATCGAAATACGGCGATGAATTCTCGGCGAAAGCATTGCGACCGCCGGCGGCCTCCAGCATTTCGTGCAGGAAAGAGCTGCCGCCGACCACGACCAGGCCGGAAATTTCGGTTGCCTTCCTGCTGACCACCAAAACGGTCCGCACCGGGGTTTTGCCCGCCACGGTCTTTCGGACGGCGGCCAATTGCCGTTCCTTGGCCTCAAGAAGGTCTTGGCTGCGGGATTCAACTTGAAAGCGATCGCCTAGGAGAAGAATCTCCTCCCGCCAGGCGCTCCAAGAGTCGGTGGCGAAGGCCAGGTTCTCGATGCCTAGCCCGCTGAGGAAGGTTTGTAGGCGGGGGAAGGAGCCTTGGGTGATGACCAAATCGGGTCGTAGGGCGGCCAAAGCCTCGGTGCTGGGATTGAGCTGGCCTCCCAATTTGGGCAAGTGCTGGGCTTCGGGGGCCAAGCAGTAGTCGGAGACTCCAACGAGGCGATCTTGCAGGCCGAGAGCAATCAGGCTTTCGGCAGTGGAAGGCCCCAAGACCACCACTCGTTGAGGGGGGGCGCTGTTTGGAGGCGCTGGCGGCGGATTGCAGGCCGACCATGCCAGCAGCGAGACCAGGGCCAACCCGGTTTGAAGTCGGAAACGTTGCTTCCAAGAAGCGGCCATGGCTCCACCATATCGGCTACGGAAGCAGAGAGCTTCCTTCCGATTAGAGAATGGAGCCCGATGGATTGGCTCGCCGACCCCGGCCCGCTAACCTTTCCGGCACTCTTAAGATGAGAACCCCATGGGGCCGGAAGGAATTTTCGTCGTCCTGCTGACCGTCCTGGTCTTAGTCGTGCTGGTCTTGGAAAAGGCCTCGCTCGATGCCATTGGGATCGGTTTGTTGATCGTATTAGTGGCTTCCGGCGAAGCTTTGCGGTTGTTGATTCCCGACTTCGATCCGGAAACTCAATTTATCACCCTGCAGCAGGCTCTCAGCCAAGTCGGAAATTATGCTGTCATTACCATTGCCGGCTTATACGTGGTTGGCGAAGGCTTGAACAAAACCGGCGCCGTGGAATTTTTGGCCCGGTGGGTATTGCACAGCAGTAAGGGTAGTGAAAAGAGAATGGTCCTTTTGGTTGGCCTGATCGCCGCCAGCGTTTCTTCAGTATTGAATAACACCGGAGTGGTGGTGGTCTTCATCCCGGTCTTGATGGGCATGGCTAAAAAAACCGGAATACCCGCTTCCCGGTTGTTGATACCGCTTTCTTTCGCCTCCATTTTGGGGGGTATGTGTACGCTTGTCGGTACCTCGACTAATTTGTTGGTTAGCGGTGCCGCCAAAAACTTGGGCAAGGAACCGATTTCCATGTTCGAGATGACGCCGTTGGGTCTTCCTCTGACCCTGGTCGGCATCGGTTTTATGGCTTTGTTCGCTCGCCGTCTGCTGCCGGAGCGAACTTCTATTACTTCCATGATGGAGTCCACCGACCATCGGGAATATGTTACCGAGCTGGTGATTGGGCCGAAATCGCCGATGCTAGGCAAGAAATATGGGGATGCTTTCCGGACGGTTCGCGCCGACCTACTGTTTTTCGTCCGGGGAGATGAGTTATTTCAGGAAGACTTCGACGACGTCATCATCCAGCACGGCGACGTGGTCATGTTAAGAGGCGGAGTCGACGAATTAGCGGATTTGCAAACCAAACTGGGCTTGAAATTTATTCAAGACATGAAATTCGACCCGAAGACGATGCAATTCTTCGAGTTGGCAGTGGCCCCGCATTCGGTATTCATCGGTCACAAAGTCGGTGACTTGCGGCTTCACCGGGACTTCGGATTGCTTCCTTTGGCGGTGTTGCGTGACGGCCACCACATCCGGGTAAGAGCTTCTGAAATCGTTCTGCGTCCCGGAGATCTGCTCTTGGTCATCGGCGGAGAAGAATCCCGCGGCAAGATTCGAGCCAGCTCTGATTTTTACTTGCTGACTGGAGCGGATCAACAAGTCGTGTTGCGCGACCGGGCCCGGCGTGCATTGGCGATTGCCGCCGGAGTCGTGGTGCTATTCAGCTTGTACTCGGTTTTCCACGTAAAGCTGATTCCCTTGCCGATGGCGGCTCTTTTGGGCGCCATGATGATGGTGGCGACCGGCTGTGTTACGGCGCGCCGTGCGTACAGGTCCATCGACTGGCCGATTTTGATCTTCGTGGTCGGTACCTTGGCCTTAGGGAAAGCGATGGATCAGTCCGGGGCCGCGGGATTTTTCGCCGGCGGCATCGTCGAAGCCTTGCAAGGATTCGGACCGGCGGCCGTGGTCTCCGGTTTGATTTTTCTTTGCATCTTGTTCAATGCTTTAATTTCTCACAGCGCGGTTGCCGTACTGTTGACGCCAATCGCCGTGGATGCTGCCGAAAAAATGGCGGTCAATATGGGTTTGGATATGAACGGTACCACCTATTCGGTGCTGCTGCGATCCTTCATCCTGGCGATCGCCTTTGGCGGCTCCATTTGTTTCGCCACTCCGATCGGGCACCAAACCAACCTGATGGTTTATGGACCCGGAGGATATCGTTACTCCGACTTCCTGCGCCTGGGATTGCCCTTGAGTTTGATCGCTTGGATCATCGTCAGCCTCGGGATCCCGTTGATGACCGGTTTGGGTTTCGGCTGAGCCTATTCTTTATGAACTGGTACTGGACGTAGAGTCCAGGTCTTTCCCGGTCGGCGGTTTGAAGTCGGGCGGAGCTTCCATCATTCCGGGAGGGGCGTCCGGCACGGCACCGTCATGCTCTTCGCTCAACCACTTGCGGAAGGCATATTCCACCGCGTAGCCTCTTTCCACTACCGGGTTTTCTTCGCCGAAGCCGTTGCCGGGCCAAAGCCCTAAAAGATCGTAGTTGATCCAAAAGTCGAATTCGCCCCGAGCTTGGATTTCTCGCTGAATGGCCGTTTGACGTAACAACGTTGCTGCCATGTCCACCGATTCCATGTGCAAGAAAGCGGCATCCAAGGAATCGTCCCCGGTCGAATCCGCTCCAGTCACTCGGCCGGTTAAAAACCCATGTGAAGTGGGGTGGGTGCGGTCGCTACCGAGTAGGCGCGGGTCTCCCCAGCCGGCGGTTTCCATGCGAACCGCTTCGATGCCTTCCCCTTGGTAGGCCACCAGGATGTCGGTGAAGCCCAAGGAGAAAGTGGCTCGCTCGGCGGGAAAGACGCTGGCGTATTTGGATTTGTGCAGGAATTGGTTGGCTAAATCCACCGCCTCCTCCAATTGGTCGTAGGCCTGGGCCCCGAAGGTGTCGGGGGAAGCCTCCCGGAGTTCATAAAGGCGCACCGGGTCGGTGGAGCAAGCGGACAAGGCCGCCAAAAGTAGGAAGCAAAGCGCGGGTTTCATCCGTGGGTTTCCTGGCCTCATCTTCCTTGGCCCGCGGCGTGGGAGCAAGCCGGAACTCCCGGCCAAAACCGGGGTTTCATGGACTTCGGCTTTCCTTGGTAGTCTGAACGGCCCTCCGTCCTTCGCGCAATCCCATGCCGCAAAGCCTCCAAACCCTCTTGGCTCTCGCCGCCGGTTTCGGCGGAGCCGCCCTTGCCTGGATTCTCTTTTCTCCCGAAGTTCCTACGGGACAAGAGCTTCCGTCCGTCTCTCAAGAGCCTTCCCAGAACTTGGAAGAAGTCCTGGTGCTGCGAGAGCGAGTCGAGGAGCTGGAATTGAGCTTGGGCATCCTGCAACGCCAACTGGAACAAAGAGGGCGTACCGAAGTGGTTTCGTCTCAGGCTCCGGCTGACCTGCCCGAGCTTGGATTGGAAACCCGGCCGGAAGACCAGGCCTTGGCCCTCAGCACGATGGATTCCACCTTCGATGCTCGAGTGGAGGCGGTTTTGTTGGCTCGGGAGGAACGGGAACGGCAAGAAAGGGAAGCCCGGCGCCAGGAGGAGCGGGAGCGCCGCATGAACGACCGGGTAGCTCGTCTGGGAGAAGAGCTTGGTTTGGATCAGTATCAACAAGACCAAATGAAGCGAATTCTCACCGAAGCCGATCAAAAGCGGCGGGATTATTTCGAGGATCTGCAGCGACGCCGGGATACCGGCGAGGAAATGGATCGCAATCAGGTCCGCGATTTCATGCGTCAAATCGGCGAGGATTCCCTGGCTCAAGCCCAGAACGTGCTGACACCGGCTCAATATGAGCAGTACCAGAGCCGGAACAACAATCGGAATTGGTTCGACGCCAGCCGCCGCGGAGGCAACGACCGCAACCAAAGGCGTTAAAAGCCGGAACGGCCCCCCTTTCGGGGAATTATTGGCTTAAGGCTTCCGAGAGCGAGTGATCGATGCCGGCAGCCAAGCTGGAGCTGCGCATCCCGGCGCGATAGCCGGCGGCGACGGCCTCACTGGGGGCAAGGCCTTCCACCAAACCTCGGTACAAACCCCACAAGGCGCCGACTCGATTCCCGCTGCCGCAATGGATGAAAACGGCTCCTTCCGGAGCCCCTTCGAGGGCTTCCTCAAGCTGCTTGGCTTGTAAAAGCCCAAAGGTGCGGGAAGAAACCGGAATTTCCACGTAATGCAAGCCGGCTGCTTCGGCGGTTTCCGCCTCTTCCGCTGGATAGCGCTCGCCGGAGGTGCGCAAGTTGATCAAGGTCCGATAGCCCTTGGTGGGCAGGGACTCGATGGTGGCCAAATCGGGCTGTCCGGCACCGGCAACCCCAGGAGCCAGGATGGTGAAGTTGCGGGCCTCCACTGCCCGAGGCAACTCGACATCCCGATCTAGGACGGACGCCGGGGCGTCGCCGAAACTCCCGGAGGAGGAGCAGCCGGCCAGGAGCAGGGCACCGAGGCCGAAGACGCAAGGGAGGAGGCGGAAGCTCATGGGATCGGAGATAGTGTAGGCCGTTCATGGACCCTGGTCTCCTGCTCTCCGCTCATCAGCTCCGCGTCGAACGGGATGGGCGGGTCGTTGTGCAGGCGGCCGACTTGGCTCTCCGCGCCGGGGAAGCGGTCAGCTTGAGCGGGCCCTCGGGAGCGGGAAAAAGCAGCTTGGTTCTTTCTCTGGCCCGTTTGCTGCCCAGCCGGGGCGGGGAACTTTCCTTTCAAGGAGTGGCGGCCGCTCAGATTCAGCCCACCGAATGGCGCCGGAAAGTTTGCTATTTGCCGCAGGAGCCGGTGGCTTTTGCCGGAACCGTTCGAGACAATTTGCTCGCTCCCTTCACCTGCCGAGTTCGGGCGGAAGAGAAACCGCCTTCCGATCAAGCATGCCGGCAAGGTCTGGAACAAGCCGGATTGCAAGATGTGGATTTGAAAGCCGAGGCCGGCCGGCTTTCCGGTGGTCAAACTGCCCGCTTGGCTTTATTGAGAGCTCTCTTGGCGCGACCGTCGGTTTTGCTTTTGGATGAAGTGGAAGCGATGTTGGACACTGAAACCGCCGGGCGAGTGGATTTCCTGCTGCAGGCTTTTTTGGATTCCGGTGGAAGTTGTTTGCGGATCAGCCATCGCCGCGGACCGGACGCAATCGGCCGCCGTTATTGGTTGCAAGATGGGATCTTGCAGGAGCGTGATTGATGGTATTGGCCAATACGGTGGCGATTGAACCGATCGGCTTGCTTTTGGCCCTGGGTTTTTTAGTCGCGGTTCTAGCTCTGTCGAAGGCGTTGCGTTTAGGATTGGAGAAAGCTTTTCTCATCGCCGCACTTCGTTGTTACGTCCAATTAAGTTTATTGGGACTGGTTTTGGTCTATTTGTTCGCTTGGGACTACCCGTGGCTTACCGGCATGGTTTTCGGGTTTATGATTTTCGTTTCTTCCTGGACCATCCGAGGGAGGCTCAGGGAAATTCCAGTGGCTACGTTCAAGCCGGTACTGTTCGCCGTGGCGGTGAGCGGAATCTTGATTACATTTCTGGTGACTGCCGTCGTCATTCAGGTGGATCCGTTTTGGAAAGCCCGTTATTGGCTGCCGTTGGGGGGCATGGTTTTGGGAAATTCGATGAACGGCATCGCCTTGAGCGTGGAACGGTTGTTCGCCGAAATCCGACATCGCCGATCGGAAAATTTGACTTGGCAAGCTTTGGGTGCGGGTCCGTGGGAATGCTTGAGGCCGTCCGTACAAACCGCCATGCGTGCAGGGTTGATCCCGGCAGTGAACAACATGGCGGTGGTCGGCGTCGTTTCCATCCCGGGCATGATGACCGGACAAGTGCTTGCCGGCGCCCCCGCCGCTCAGGCGGCCCGCTACCAAGTCGTGGTGATGCTGATGATCGCCGCCGCCTCCGCCACCGGATCTCTTCTCGCCGTCCTCAGCTGCGCCCGCCTCACCATCGACGAAGATGGGGTGGTGCGGGTTTGAATTTGAAATCGTGGAATACCATTAGGGGAGAACGTGTCTAAGAAAGAACATAATCCTGTACACCCAGGCGAGGTTCTTCTTGAGGAATTTCTCATTCCGCTCGGCTTGAGTCAAAACGCTCTGGCGAGGGGGCTTGGAGTGCCGCCCCGTCGAATCAACGAGATCGTCCATGGAAATCGCCGGGTTACTGCCGACACTGCGTTGAGGCTTGGCCTTTACTTCGGAAATTCACCAGAGTTTTGGCTTGGCTTGCAAATGGATTTCGAGTTGGATGTGGAAAGTGATCGGTTAGGCGATCGGTTGGAAAAAGAAGTTCAGAGGCGCCGCAGTGCAGGATGACACTCATGACTCTGAATCGCCATATGGAGCTACAGGGCATTTACGAGTCGCTGGTTTGTTAGTTTGAATGCAGGTTGTCGGACGAAATCATTTGGTGAAGTCGGGCTTATCGAAGAACCCAAGCCAAAAGTCATGATTTGATGACATCATTCTCCGGAATCCTATCCGGATTCAGTTCAATCTGATTCAGGCTGCGAAAAGCCGCTTCCAGCTTTCGATTGTCGAACATCAAGATGTGCCAAGCCTCGTCGTGAGGAATCGTATAAGTCCCGTCGGAAGCGGGGTGAAAATTGCAGCGGAATTCCCCTCTTTGCACGCCGCCGGCGATTCCAGAACAATTCGACTTGATGCCAGTTTCCAGCTTTACCATCCGACGAGACCAAATCCAGAAAGCGCCCAAAAAACCGACGACCAGGGCCAGGGCCGCTCCCGGTAACAAAATCTTCCAAAGGTCTCGAGGAGCCATACCAAAGAAGCGGGCGGTTTCGCTTCGGTGAAGCATGGCGTAAACGTATAAAGCAATCGGTGACAAAAGGGCGAGCATGGCGCCGATGAAAAAGAGGGAGTTGGATAAGCCGGTCTGATTAATGTGCTTCTTGCAAAAAGAACAAACCGGAACCTTCACTTCGCTGGTATGGGAAGCATAGGTCGAGACCACTCCGATGCTCAAGGTGGCCTTGTAGGAATCGCTCCAGCTTAGGAATTCGTTGCCATGCTCGCCGCAGCAGGTGCAGATTTCATCAGGCCAGCGAAGCTCCAAGCCACGGACGATCAAGTATCCGGCAGTGGGGGGCATGGAGCCATGCTAAGCGGACGAGGGCAGCTAAGCCACCCGTGGAAGAGCGCTTACCGGGCCCGATCCTTTTCCATCGCTTGTTGACGCTCCTGCAAAAACTGCTGACGTTCGAAGCTCCCGACCTTGCCTGCTTGCATGCGGCGTTGGAATTCCTGGACCAATTCCATTTCCGCCGGTCCCATGATTCGGGAAGACAGCATGTCTTCACGAATTCGAATGCAAGTGGTTCCATTGTTATGGGGGCCGCCTGGAACCCGCAGGCGCACCGACCAAACGGTAAACACGGTCCGGTCGTCAGGTTCATAGCCGGTTAACGATTCCAGCTCGAAGTCCTGCGGCCAAAGGCCTTGGTCCACCACATTTTTCAAGGCTTCTCTTGTACCGTCAGCGATGACGAGGCTTGAAGAAGGCGAGAGGTTCCAGCGAATGGCGGCCACCACGGCTTCCGAAGTGAGAGGGGGTTGATCCTTCCCGATCTCGTTATCGGCCGCTTGATGGTTGAAAGCCTGCACCGCCCGCTCGAGTTCCGAGCCAGAATCTCGGCTTTGACTGTGGCTCGGTCCCCCAAAGACAAGGGCGGCAGCACTCAAAGCGATGGCGAAAGTCAGACCGAGGATTTGGAATTTGGAGGCTTGCATGGTCAGAAGGGTCCTCTTGCAATGGCGGGTGAAGTCGACCGGATCTGCGGCTTTGAAATCAACGACGAGGCTTCCCTCGAATAGGGAAAAAAGATGATGGCGGCGAAACGGAACACCCTCGGACTAAATTGCGTCTTCCTAGTTTTGTTGCCGGCGTGCGTGGCACCGGTCGTTCAGGAAGCCGGTACGGACCACCTCGATTTAGGTAAATTCGGCCCTGAAGCCGAAAGGGTCGAGGTCCAAACCTACGACCAGGTTTCTCTCCAGGGAGTTTTCCTCCCTGGGGCGGGGAAGGCTCCGGTCATGCTCCACTTTTTGCCCTCGGAAGGCTCGGTGACCAGCGGCATCCAAGGTTTTGCCGGTCTGGCCGAGACCCTGACCGGCCTTCAGGGACAGGGGACAGCTTCCCTGATTTGTGACTATCGAGGGGTAGGGGCTTCCGGTGGCGAGCGAGATCCTCGCTGCTTGGAAAGTGACGCATGGTTCCTCTGGCAGGAAGCCCTTCAGCGGGCGGGAGGCGACCCTGCACGGGTTCTGCTTCGGGGAGTGTCCATCGGCACCTTGGCGGTGGCTTCCCTGCTGCATCAGGGAGCCAATCCGGGGGCGGCGGTCATGATCGCTCCGGTCCGAAGCGAGACGATCGGACGACATGGTGTTCACCTTCGCCATGGCTCGGTGGTGGGCTTCCTGCTTTCGCCTTTTCTCCGCCGGCCGGTGGAGGTGGATCTGGTTGCGACTCTGGAACGGAGCCGAGTGCCGATTCTGATTCTGGCGGCGGAAAAAGATCCCTACTTGCCGGCCGAGGAATTAGATCTGGTGCAAACCGCGGCTGAGCGGGGCGGCCATCGGCTGAAAGTGGTTCCGGGAGATCATTCCAGCTTGGTGTTGCGCGCTTATGGCTTTGAAATCTCCTCTTATGCCGGAAAGTTGGCGCCGGACTTGCTGCCCGAAGAGGCGACTTTTTGGCAGGACTTCCGTTGACCGAACGTTCGAGATCCCGAACCCCCGGCTCGGGGCTTATCCTGTGACCATGTCCGATTCTCTTCGCGCCTTGCAAAAACTGGTGGTTGCCTTTCGAGATCAACGCGACTGGGCCCAGTTTCATCAACCCAAAGATTTAGCTTTGGGTTTGGGGATCGAAGCCGGGGAATTGGGCGAGTTGTTTCTTTGGAAAAAGGAAGACGAAGTCGAGGCTTTGCTTCAAGATCCCCAATATCGCCAGAAGCTGAGTCATGAACTGGCGGACGTGCAAGTGTATTTGTTGTTGCTGGCGGAACGGACCAAAATCGATCTCGGCCAGGCGGTGGTGGAAAAGATGAATCTAAACGAAGCCAAGTACCCGGTGGAAAAAGCCCGGGGCAACGCTCGCAAGTATACGGAGTTTTAAGAAACTTCCGGTGAATCCACCGGCGGCGGCAAAACCGGTTCCGCTTCTTCCAAGTAAGTGTAGCCGTGCATGCCTTCTCGATAGTAATACAACAGGGCCCGTCCTTCCCGAACGGTTAGTCGCTTGCTGCGCATGGCCTTTTCGACGTCCCGTCGCATGGCGTCTTCCAAGGTGTCCGGCCGGAAGTTGACGTAGCGCAACACTTCATCCACGGTGTCGCCGTGAACGACCTCGTCGACGGTCCATTCCCCCGACTCGTCGATGCTGACGTGAACCGCGTGGGTGTCGCCGAGGAGATTGTGCAAATCTCCCAGAATTTCCTGATAGGCTCCGACCAGGAAAAAGCCCAGGTAATAAGGTTTGTCCGGCTCCGGGTCGTGCAGTTCCAGGACCTTTTTGACTTCGCTTTGTCTCCGGTCGGCGTATTGACTGATTTGACCGTCAGAATCGCAAGTAATGTCGGCAATCACGCCCTGGCGATCGGGGCGTTCATCCAAACGATGGATCGGACTGATGGGAAATATTTGCTGAATCGCCCAGGAATCGGGCATCGATTGGAACAGGGAAAAGTTGCAGAAATAAATGTCGCTCAAAGCACTTTGAAGCGGCTGAAGTTCTTCGGGAACTTCTTCTTCCAGTTGAGCGAAATCGAGCAAGGCATGACATACCCCCCAATAAAGCTCGTCGCAGGCGGCCCGATCTTCCAAGGACAAGTAGCCGAGATTGAACAAACTCAGTGCTTGGTCGCGGGCGGCCGCGGCTTTGTGGAAGGCCCAGCCCAAGGCTCCCGGGGCCAGGCCGCGCCGGACTTCCAAGAGTTCCTTTAGCGGTTGAGGGGCATCTTCCTTTTGTGCCGCCGCTTCAATTTGCTCCAGAGGCAAGCGGACGTCGAAGGAGCTGCGGCCCACGACGTTGGAAACCAGCACGCTGGAATAAGCCACCATGGCTCGCCCGGATTCGGTGAAAATATCCGGATGCGGGGCTCCGGCCTGATCGCAGGCGCTTTGAATCCGATCGATGACCGCTGCGGCGTATTCTTCCAAACCGTAGTTGGTGGAAGAAGCCCAATTGGTTTGACTGCCGTCGTAGTCGACGCCCAAGCCTCCGCCCACGTCGATAATGGTTAAGCCGGCACCCATGCGCCGCAATTCGCAATAGACTCGAGCCAGTTCGTTGGCCGCTTCTTCCAGGCGCCGAATATCGTGGACCTGACTCCCGATGTGACAATGGAGCAAGTTCAAACAATCTTCCAAGCCCTCTTCGCGTAAATAATGGAGAGCGTGCAACACTTCGGAAACGAATAAACCGAACTTGCTTCTTACCCCGCTGGAGGACTCCCAAAGCCCGGCGCCGCGAGAGGCCAGTTTCACTCGGATGCCGATGTTGGGGCGAACGTTGTACTTGCGGGCAAACCGGACCAGCATGCGCAATTCGCCGGCTTTCTCCACCACGGTGGTGATATTGCGCCCCAACTTAGTGGCCAAGATCACGGTCTCGATGTATTCCTCGTCCTTGAATCCATTGCAAACGATCGGCATGTTGTCCATGCCGGCGGTCAGGCCCAGAACCGCCAGCAGTTCCGGTTTTGAGCCGGCTTCCAGGCCGAATCCTAAGCTGCCGGCAAGATGGCGCAGCTCCTCACAGACCAAGCGTTGTTGGTTGACTTTGATTGGATAAACACAGCAGTAATTCCCCTGATATCCGGTTTTTTCGATGACGTGGTCAAAGGCCCGGCGCATGTCCTTCAGGCGATGCTCCAGCAAATCGCTAAAGCGCAACAACAGGGGGGTGGCAAATCCCCGCTCCCGCATGCCTTCGACGATTTCCAGCAGATCCACCGCCCGATTCGGGTCTTTATCCGGCATCACGGTTAGGTGGCCCTGGTCGTTGACTCCAAAATATCCCCGGCCCCAAGATTCGATGCTGTAAAGCTCTACGGAATCCTCCCTGGTCCAATGTCGGTTCGAAGACTTGGAGCTGTCAGGCTTGATCTGAAGGCTAGGTCGGGTCATGTCGCGGTTTCCAGAGGGCGTGGCCAGCCCAATATTTTCCCTGAAACTTGCGCCGGCACAAGCTTTGCCATGCCAACTTCTTGGCCTCGAGAGGAGAGTTGGGACAAGGCGGGCTATGCTGGAATCTTGCTGGCCTTGAACCGCCGGCCACCTGAAATCGTTGGCAAAAACGTGGGACCGATTCACCTGCCGTCCCGCTGAGCCCGCACTAACGCCATGCAACCCCGATTCCTACCGGCCTGCTGCGTTGTCGTTTTTTCCGCCCTGGCCTGGCCGGCGGCGGCACAAGAGCTTTCTTCGAGCGACTCGCCCCCCAAGCGGTTGGCTTTATGCATCGGCATCAATGATTATCAATCGCCCGAGTTTGAAGGCGAATGGGACGATTTGCACGGCTGCTTGAACGACGTCGATCTTGTCGCCTGGACCCTGCGAGCCCGCTTCGGATTTCAAAACAACGAAATCCTCATCTTGCGTGACCAGGAAGCCACTCACCAAGGCATCGTGGAAGCCATTCATCAGCATTTGATTTCTCGGGCGGGACCGGAAACCGAAGTGGTCCTTTGGTACTCGGGACACGGCTCCCGAGTTCCCGATGCAAGCGGGCAAATCGGAGAAGAAGCCGAAGGCAAAGATTCCACTTGGATCGCTTTCGATAGCCGGCGGGGAGATTCACCCGTTCCCGATTTCAGTGACGACGAGCTTTATTCTTTGTTGCACGTTCTTTGTCAAAAAACCAGTCAAGTTACGGTGGTCACCGACTGCTGCCATTCCGGCGGAATCACCCGCGGGCCGGGTATGCCTCGGGGACGCTATGGCGAAGATGGAACTCAACCGGTAACGGCCGAAGAGCTTGTCGGTTTTTGGCCGGAGGATATCCCCTTTCTGGACGATGATGATCCGAGGCGAGCGGCCGCTTTACCTGTGGTTCACATTGCCGCCTGCGCCAGCTACCAACAGGCGGATGAGCATTGGATTGAGCAACAGGGCGAAGAGAAGGCCTACGGTGCTTTGACTTGGTATCTTTGCGAAGCCCTGCAACAAATTGAGCCTGGAACGACTTTTCAACAACTGGCGGCGTCGGCTTCTCAGCGTATTGAACGCCGCTATGACCAGGATGTGCAGGCCGAAGGTCCATTGCAGCGACAGATCTTTTCCGGCCGTTTCGGAGAGGCTTTACCCGGTTTCGGAGCCGTTCTTGATGACGACTGGTTCGAAGTTCAAGCCGGAGCTTTGCACATGTTGAGCCATGGCGAACTTCTGCAAGTGCAAGATTTAAACGGCCAGCCGCTGGGATTGATGAAGCTGGAAGACGTCCGTTCGCAACAAAGTTCCGGAGGCTGGGCGGAACCGCCGAACTCTTCCACCCCGAATCAAGCGGTTCGGGTGCTGCCCGTCGGCGAGAAACAGGAGTCCTATTCGCTTTTCGTGCCGCCCGGTGAAATCGAAGACAGCTGGCTGGAAGACTTGAGCGGTCAATTGCCGAAATGGTTGCACGTCGTTCGAGATTCGAGCTCGTCCAGCGATTTCCGCCTGGAGCTCCGAGATCAAGGCCGTTTTCTTTTGTGGGCCATGCCCGCAGGGCTGCCTCTGGCTCCGTCCCGCACTCGAGGTTTTACCTCGATCCATCAAGAATTTTTGGATTTACTTGAGGTGGAACGGCGATTCCGGGCATTCATGGACTTGGTTCGCCATCCCGGCGACATTGGTTTGCAATTGGAGATCGTTTCCCCTCAAGGTGAGCGCATGGCCCACCTTCAACGCCGCTTCGGTGAAAACCTTCAGGCTGCCAAAATGGTGAAACCGGTGAGTGCCGGGCAAGCCGGACTGGGGCCTCTGTACGTTCAGGATAGCCAAGAAATCGACGTGGTGGATTTGCACATCCGCCACCAAAGTAAAACTTCGGTTCATCTGGCTGTATTCATGTTGAGCGAGGATCGTTCCGTAACGCTGCTTTATCCCGGAAGCGCCTTGCGGCGGGAGAATGCATTGGAACCTGAGCAGGTCTTGCAAGTGCCTGTGCAACTATTCGCTAACCCGCCAGGTCCGGGCGGTCGCTTCCTGCGCGACCGGATTTTGGTCATTGCCACCCAGGAATTCGCGGATTTCAGCCCTTTCTTGCAAAGTCGCAGCTTTCTGGCCGCCAGCGATCGCATCACGGCTAGAACTCGAGGCAAAGAAAAGCTCCCGCCGGCGATCTTTCGTGCGCTAAAGGGGCGGAAGACCCGAGGGTCCGCCGATTTGGATGCCAGCGGATGGGAGTACGGCGTGCATGCAGTCGATTTGGTGGTCCTTCCAGCAAAGGAGAATTGAAGCGGCTTTCTCGAGCCTGGGCATCGATTGTTCCGACCCAAAATAAAGAAGGACCCGGTTATCCTGGCGCGATGTTGCGCTGCGCCCTCTGCTTGCCCCTACTGTTGATGGCTTGCCAGGCTCCCGGGACTTCGCCTGAACCGGGTAGCTTCAGTTTCGTCTGGTTGCTGAAAGGGCCGGCCGAAGGAAGCGTAGTTGGAGAAGCCTTGGAGCAGGCTCAGGCCGGTCATTTCGCCAACATGGAGAAGCAGGCGGAACAGGGGAATTTGTTGTTGGCTGGCCCTTTATGGCCGCCGCGCCTGAATCCCGACCACCGCGGGATCTTTATTTTTGCCATGGAGGAAGCTTCCGAAGCCCGGGCGATGGCGGCCAGGGATCCTGCCGTACAAGCCGGCTTGCTGGCCATGGAAGTTGAGGCTTTCCAGTGCCGTGCTCCTTTGGCTGAATTGCCGGTCTGGCATCAGGCGGCAGTAGAAGCCAGCGGAGTGGTCGATCCCGAACCGGGTTTCCACGCCAGGCCTTATGTGCTGGTTTTGGCCTCCCCTCCTTTAGAGGCGGAAGAGGCAATCGCCCCACTTTGGAAGGAAGGTTCCCTGGTTTTCCAGGGCCGCCTTGGAAGCGGTTCGAAGCAACGCAGTCTGTTTTGCTTCGCCGCCGAAACTCCCGATGAAGTCCGGCCTTCCTTGGAAGCGCTAAAAGTTCAGGGAGTGGATTGGCAGGTCTTTCCCTGGTTCGCCAGTAAGGAAGTTCTGCGCTTTCGTGAGACTTTTGTGAACTGAATCTCATGACATGGAGGGCGTAGAGTCATGAACGCCCGCATTCTTCTGGTCGAAGACGATCCCGATCTGGCGGATTTGGCCGCGCTGCACATGCGCGACCAAGGGTGGGAAGTGGTCGTGGAAGGGGACGGCGGTGCCGCCGCCGAACGATTGCAAAAGGAGAGTTTCGATCTGCTGGTCTTGGATTTGATGCTGCCCGGGGTTGACGGTTTGGAAATCTGCCGGCGATTGCGCGGTGAGAAAAACTACACGCCGATCCTCATCCTGACTGCGCGGTCCTCGGAATTAGATCGGGTGCTTGGTTTGGAATTGGGAGCCGACGATTATTTGAGCAAGCCGGTTTCCTTTCGTGAGCTGGTCGCCCGGGTGCGGGCGGCATTGCGTCGATCCCGCCAATGGAGCTCTGCGCCGGAGGCACAAGATTCTTCACCTTCCATCCTGAACGGCGGCCCGATTCACATGGATCTGAATCGGAGAGAAGTGCGTTTGCACGGCGCCGGAGTGGAGTTAACCGCCAAAGAATTCGAGTTGCTGCATTACTTTCTGCGCAATCCCCATCGCGTCTTCAGCCGCGCCGACTTGCTGGCGGAAATCTGGGGATTCGCTTACGAAGGCTACGAACATACGGTCAACTCTCACATCAATCGCCTTCGCGGCAAAATTGAACGGGACCCCAAAAATCCGGAATTCATCAGAACTGTTTGGGGGGTAGGTTACAAATTCACCCCGCCGGAATCATGAGCGCATCCGGTCTTGAAAATAGGATTCAATCGGTTGCCTGGCACCGCAGGCTTTCGGTCCGTCTTTTTATTGCCTTGGCTGCAATTCTGGGCTTCGCCGGTTTGGCTGCCGTGAACTTGATGACCAAGGCCGCATCCCGCCACGCCTTGGAGGTTCAGCAAAAGCTGTCCCGGGACGTGGCCAAGGCCATTGTGAAACACGGAAGTTTTTTTGCAGGCGGGGAAGTGGATCAGGAAGGCATGAAAAGCCTGTTCATGAAGTTGATGGCGGTCAACCCGAACCTGGAAGTTTATCTGTTGGACGGGGAGGGCAAGATTCTGGCCTTCGATGCTCCCCCGGAGCGCATCATCCGTGAATCGGTGGACTTGAAGCCGGTTCAACGATTCCTGAACGGGGAGCAAGGATTGCTTTTCGGCCAAGATCCTCGTTCGCTGGACAAGGACAACATCTTTACCGTTTGGCCGGTTTCTGAGAACGAGCAGTCCCGAGGTTTCATTTACGCCATTTTGGCCGGCGAACGCCAGGCTTCCCTGGCAGCCCAACTCGGGCAAAGTCACCAATTGCGACAGGCCGTCTGGATGATCTTTGCAACCACGCTCTTGGCCATGGCCATGGGAAGCGCTGCGGTGTTTTTAATCACTCGGCGGCTGGGCGGTTTGCAGCGAGCGGTCAATGCATTTCGGAGCGGAGATCAAAACGCTCGGGCGGACACGGGGGGAAGCGATGAAGTTGCCGCCCTTGCCCTGGATTTCAATCGCATGGCGGATGCCCAGGTCCGACAAATTTCGAAAATTCGTCAGGCGGACCGAACCCGCCGGGAAATGATCACCAACATTTCCCATGATCTGCGCACTCCCGTAGCTTCCCTTCGTGGTTACTTGGAAACCTGCTTGCTAAAGGAAGGGCGATTGACCGCGGACCAACGCCAGCAGTATTTGCAGGCCGCCTTTCGCAACACCGAACGGCTGGCGCAACTTCTTGAAGAGCTGTTCGAGCTGGCACGATTGGATTCCGGGGAAATCCGTTTGCGGCCGGAAGTTTTTTCCATGTCGGAGTTGATCTCGGATGTAGTACAAAAATTTGAGCCCAGAGCCGACCAGGAAGGCATTCGTTTACGAGCGAGCATTCCTTCCGAAAACGTCCTGGTGCAGGGAGATATCGGCTTGCTTGAGCGGGTTTTGGATAACTTGGTGGAGAATGCCTTGCGTTATTCCCAAAGCGGAAACCAGGTGCAGGTCTCGATCCTTCGAAAGTCTCAGAAAATTCAGATTCAGGTCGCCGACAATGGACCCGGAATCTCCGAAGAGGATCTTCCCCGGATCTTCGAGCGATTTTTCCGGGGAGACAAAAGTCGGCGTACCGCCGCAGGAGGTACCGGCTTGGGATTGGCGATTGCCAAGCGAATTTTGCAAATGCATAAGTCGCCGATCGGGGTGAAGAGCCGGCCGGGGCGGGGAACGGTTTTCGCTTTCCGGCTGCCGGAAGCCTAAATCTCCCAGTCGGTTTTCAAAATGACAAGCTTTTGTGATCTTTCCGATATCGGGTCGTGAGTCTTGGTCGGGATGCTGTGTTTCTCCAGGGGGCAAAAGCCCCGCAACCAAAACACGCAACCATGCAACGACCCTCCAGAATCCTTCCCGGAATCGCCTTGCTGGCCCTTTTGGGGGCAGGCGTCGCCTCTCTTTCCGCCCGCTCCGGTGCTGACCTGACCGCCGGACCGGCCCTTTATGAGATCAGCATTACCAACCTGACCTCCAATCAGATCATCTCGCCGCCGTTGGTCCTCACCCACAACGAAAGCGTGCGTTTGTTCACTCCCGGAGATCAAGCTTCGGCGGAATTGGCGGCTTTGGCGGAAGACGGGGATTCTTCCGGTTTGATGGCTCAGCTTAGCACCGATCCCGGTGTCTTCGACATGACCGCCGGCGCCACCGGCATCGACCCCGGCGCGACCCTGACGGTTTCCTTAAGCGCTGACCGGGCGTTTCCTTACTTGAGCCTTGCCGGCATGTTGGTGACCACCAACGATGCTTTCATCGGATTGGACGGTGCCACTTCCGTGCCCATGGATCAAGAAGGCGCTTTCCTGGTTCCTGTATGGGACGCTGGAAGCGAAGCCAACTCGGAAAACGGCATGTACATTCCGGGGCCGCCTTTTGGTAACGGCGGGGTGCACGATCCCGCTCCGGCGGAAGGATTCATTCACCTCCACAGCGGCATTCACGGCATCGCCGATGTAGCTCCGCAAACCTACGACTGGGGAAGCTACGGCGCCATGGTTCGTTTCCGGCGCCTCTAAAACTTCACCCTCTCGGGCACGGGTACGTTGCATCTCCCCGCAACGTGCCCGTGTTTTGCCATCCTTGGTCCAGCACGTCGGCGAGATGATAAACAGGAAGATCGCTTCCAAGTAAATTCAGCGCTGCTTGAATCTGCAAGATACAACCGACGTTGGCCGTGACTACCGCTTCCGCACTACTTTCCAAAATGTTTTCGGCTTTGCGCCGGCCAAGGCGTTCCGACATCTGCGGCTGATCCAGGCTATAGCTTCCCGCCGCGCCGCAACAAAGATCGGATTCCTTTAACGGCAAAACCTTCAGTCCGGGAATGGACTGCAACAACCGCAAGGGCGCCTGCTCAATGCCTTGCGCATGAAGCTGGTGACAGGGAGCGTCAAAGACCACTTTCATCGGAAGGGTGCCGGGGAATTTCGGCAGCGACTGCTCCGCCACGAATGCGCAGAAGTCTTGAGTCTTGGCGGCCAGAGCTTGAACTCTGGCTTGAAGCGAAGAATCATTCGGCGATGCCTCGGAAATCCATTCTCCGGCTTCTTTCAAAAAAGCTCCGCAGCCGGCGGCGTTGACGATCACCGCCTCTATCTCCGGATCGGCAAATGCATCCGTATTGGCTCGCAAAAACTCGGCCGCCCGTTGCGGTTGGCTTCGGTGATAAGCCAATGCCCCGCAGCAACCCTGTTCTTTGGGGACGACCACTTCATAACCCAAATTTTGCAGGATCCGGGCACAGGCTCGATTGGTATTGGCATAAAAAACTTCCGCGGCACACCCGAGAAAGAGCCCGACCTTCCCCTTTCGGACACCCTTGGCCGGCAAGGTTTCGGATAAGGCTTCGGCTCCGGCTTGCCTTGGAGGAGCTTGCGCCAATAATCGGCGCCAAGCCCGGGGAAGGAATCGGAACCGAGCCGCCTTGGCCGGCAACTGACCGAAGCTGACTCGTTGCAATAGGCGCAAAGGCAGCAACCAAAAGCGAAGCCGGTCGGGATAGGGCAGTACCTTATCCAGAAACCAGTGAGCCCAACGGCTTCCTGATTTCGAAGGTCCGCCGTTTCGCGCCGACCATTCCAGACGAAAGGGTTCCAGAATTCGGGCATAAGCTACGCCGGAAGGACAGGCGCTTTCACAAGCTCGGCAAGCCAGACAAGCATCCAGGTGGCCGATCATGTTTTGATTTGGTTGCAAACGCCCTTCGGCGGCCGCCCGCATCAGGTAAATCCGTCCCCGAGGGCTGTCGTTTTCATCGCCGGTTTCTAGATAAGTCGGGCATGCTTGCAAGCACAAACCGCAGTGCACGCAATCCAAGAAGCGTTCGGGGGGAATGCTGGAACCAAGCGTCATACTTCCGGCTCCGGCCAAAGTGGCGAGCGAATCCTGTGGTCCGGATCAAACACTTGGCGTAAGCGCTGCAACCACGGCCACGCTGATTCTTGTTGCGGCGGCGGAAGGATCTGGAGATTGGAGTCGGCAAAGCTTCGCCAAAGGCCTCCTTTAGAGACTAGCCAAGAGGGAAGCCAATTTTGCCGATTCTGATTCTTCTCGCTCCAGGGCCCGAAGCACCAACCTTCTCCGGCGGAAAGTCGGAAATTCAAACTCCCTTGTTGGCATTGCTGAAGAAATTCAGCATAGGCGGCCAGCGGCACCCGGCCTTGGAAATAGTGGCTCGCGTTTGGGTCAGGCCAGTGGACCAAAGCCGTCAATAAGTCCAATTCACTTTGTTGCAGCCAAACCGAGTTTCGCTGCGGAAGATTTTGACTTAAGGCCTTCACTTGATCCCTTCGTGAAGTCAAGGCCATCTTGGAACCCTGCCAAAGCAAGGCCAGGCGCCAAGGAGCCGGGTTTTCCTGCAACGGGAAATCCGGATCGATCCATGGAGCGCATGCACTCGGAAGAACTTCCATGGCCATCGGCCGGCATGCGGAACTCTTCAACGCTTGTAGCCACGCCAGCAAATCCGAAATCGATTCCAAAGCCAAGATCTTCCAAAGTTGACCTTCCGGTTTCGGAGCGACCTGGAAACTCAGTTCGGTGATCAAGCCGAAGGCTCCTCCCGAGCCGATCATGAGGCGAGTCAAATCATATCCGGCTACGTTTTTGACCACTTGGCCGCCGGCCTGAAAGGCCCGTCCCCGTCCGTCGATAGCCTGCAATCCGATCAACCAATTGCGCAAGCCGCCTGTTCCGAATTCGCGGACTCCCGGGATCGGGGAAGCGACCACTCCGCCGACCGTCGCCCGTTGGGGATGGGCCACGTCCAAGGGCAGTTCTTGGCCATGCAAGGCCAATTGTTTCTGAAGGTCCGCCCAGGGCGTTCCGGCGGAAACTCGAACCGTCATGTCCTCGGCGACATGCCGGCAATGTTGAGGAAGTGAAGTGGTGTGGAAGACAAGACATTCATTTGCTGAAAATCTTGCCTTGCTGCCGCCACCGAGGAAGGAGAAAGAGTGGGGCGGTTGGCGAAGCCATGCTTGAGCTTCCTCAAGGCTTTTTGGGGCGAAGGCGGAAGAAGAATCGAGAGTTAAGCTCATACCGGCGCCCGCCGGCCGGGATGGGATCGCGGAATGAATTCTTGGCTGCAGCCTCCGGCGACCGGCAGCATCTTTCCGGGATTGCAGAGATTGTTCGGATTGAAGACTTCTCGAACTTCCTTGAAGATTTGCAGGCTCTCCGGCGAAAACATTTTGTCCATGAAGGCGGTTTTCTCCACCCCGATACCGTGTTCCCCGCTGACGCTGCCACCCAGTTCGAGGCATTTGGCCAGGATTTCGTCTCCGGCTCTCAAGGCACGCTTCACCTGGTCGGGATCCCGTTCGTCGAACAACAAAAGAGGGTGGATATTTCCGTCACCGGCATGGAAAACGTTCACGATGCGAAGGCCGTGAGTCGCTTCGCACTGGCGGATGAATTGCAGAATTTCAGGCAGCTTGGTTCGCGGAACCACTCCGTCTTGAGTGCAATAACTGGGAGCCAATCGGCCCACGGCACCGAAGGCTTTCTTGCGGCACTTCCATAGCAAAGCTCTTTCCGCTTCGTCTTCGGCTTGGCGAATTTCCCGGGCCTGGAATCGCCGGCAAAGTTCTTGGCAAGATTGTGCTTGTTCCAGGACTTCTTCTTGATTGCCGTCCAACTCGATCAAAACCACTGCACCGGCATCCAAAGGAAAACCGAATTGATATGCGGCTTCTACCGCCTGTAGGATTCCGCGATCCATCATTTCCAAAGCGGCGGGAATGATCCCGGCGGCAATGATCGAGCTGATGGCTTGCGTCGCCGTATCCACGGTGGGAAAGACGGCCAGTAAAGTCCGAATCGTTTCGGGATCCGGGGTCAACTTGACGCAGACTTCCGTAACGATTCCGAGAGTCCCTTCGCTGCCGACCAACAAAGCGGTGAGATCGATTCCAGCCGGAGGGCCGTTCGGGCCGCCGCAACGCAAAATGGAAGCGTCGGGCAAAACCATTTCCAAGCCAAGGACGTGGTGGACCGTAACGCCGTACTTCAAAGTATGGGGGCCACCGGAATTGGTGGCCACGTTGCCGCCTAAAGTACAAGCCGCCTGACTGGAAGGATCGGGTGCATAGTGATAACCGCTTCCTTGCAGCGCCCGACTTAATTCCAGATTCACGACTCCAGGCTCGACGATGGCCAATTCCTCTTGCAAGCGGATTTCGCGAATCGCCTTCATGCGGCTGAGGCCGATCATGATGCCACCGCCAACCGGCAAACAACCTCCGGCCAAGCTGGTGCCGGCTCCCCGCGGGACGAAAGGTAGATTTCGATCTCGGCAAAGTTTGACGATGGAGACAACCTGATCCCGATTCCGTGGAAATACCACCAAATCAGGAGCTTTTTTGCGCACGACGAAGCCGTCGCATTCATAAGGCAGCCGCTCCTGCGGATCTTCCAGGACCGCGTCGTTACCGGCAATGCGCCGCAGTTCTGCGGCGACCTTGGGCCAACGTACGGCTGCCGATGTCATGGGAGGAAGCGGGGCCGAGGGAGAAGCCAAGCGCTACTTTAAACCATTTAATCGGCCGGAGGGTGGCGTCGCAGTTGCTTCCAGGTTTGCAGGGTTTTCTGGAAGAAAAGGCGATAGGGCGGTGGGCGATGGCCCAATTTTCTTTGCAAGGCGCCGAAACGGAATGCCTGGCGCCAATGTCTGAGAGAAGTTCGCCAAGCTTTCCACAAGCCGCGGTCTGGATCGTAAATATGGGTGGGTTCGCCGGTGACGCCATTCAGCTCGATCACGCGCAATCCTTCGCCGGCTTGGAGTGCCTCCAAACTTGGGGCGCGGACGTCCAAGCGTCCCAAACTGAAATCTTGTTGTAAAGGTTCGAGCAGGGCGGCGACCGCGGCGTCCAGCTCCGGGGTGCATAAATGGGAGCCGTCGCGGAAAGTCGTGCCTTGCGCGTGATTGCCGGCTTGAGCCAAGGAAACCACTTGCCCGGCTTCCGGAATTTCCAAAGCGCCAGCACCCAAGCGTTGCAAGAAAAGGTCGGCCCAAAAACGTTGGCGGGGGTGGGCCAGAACCAATTCTTCCAAGGTTCGGCGGCCGTCGCCGGTCACCGCTGGGAACTCCTTGAGGGTTATGCCGGTTACCCGACCCTGATCGCTGCCCGGCTCCCGTTCCCAAGACAAACCGCATTCGATCGGCAAATCCAGATACTCTTGCACCAGGATGGGAAATCCCGGTTTGGCCAACGCCTGTTCCAGTTCTTTCTGGCTTTGAACCTTGCGCAGGCCGCTTCCCCGCTGGGCGACGTCGGGCTTGACGATCAATGGGAATTGCAATCCCTGTTTCTTCAACCAGCGGCCGGCGAGTTGACCCTTTTCATAAATAGTTTGGTCGGCTTTCAGCAACAAGCTGGCTGGAATCTCCCTTCTTTCCAAGCCGAGGCTTTGCAAGATGGCGTATTTGCTTTCTCCGACGAAACCGCTCAATTCAATGGCGGGGTTGGTGGTCAGAGGATGGCGCAAACCCTTCCACCGGATGGCTTGCCAGGCGGCGTACATCAGCACCGGCAATTGAAACAGGCTGACCGGCCAAAACTCCCAGCGCAATCGCCGTTTCCAACGAGCCAGCGTGAGTTTTCTTTCCCGTTTGGAGATCAAGAAAGCGATCAACTTCAATAGCAAAACGATCAGCAAGATGCTGATCGGCAGAGTCAGAAGCAGGTTTTCTTCCAGTTGGCCGAATAGGCGGCCGAGGAACATACCGAAACGGGAAGACAGCCAAACCAAAGCCGGGGTCCAGAAAGCTCCCGCCAAGATGGCGACGGTCAAAAAGCCCCGGGCTTTGGTGCCGAGCATGCCGGCGCAAATATAAGTCGGGAATCGGCTGCCCGGCAAAAACCTGGAGATAAGAACCACCAGCAACCCGTTGCGGTTGAACCATTCTTCGGCGATGCGAAGCTTCATCGGCGTGACCAAGCCCCGGAGCAATCGCAATTGCAGAACTTTGCGGCCGAGAGTTCTGCCCAGGACCCAAAGCAATCCGTCGCCGACGATGATGCCGATGTAACAGCCGATTAAAGCGGTTGACCAAGCCAAATCTCCGCGCCCGGCCAAAATTCCGGCGGCCACGCAGGTTAAATCCTCGGATAAAAAGGTGGTCAAAGCCAAAAGCAGGACCTTCACCACTTCCGGCTGGTCCAGCAGGCTTCGTCCGACCTGTTCTAGAAATTCTTCCATCTATGAAGAAGGCTGCGGAAAAGCCGCGCCGGGCCTTCTATTGCGGCACCGGAGTAAATTGAGCCGATACCCTCCGGTGCAATTCTGCGGCAAGGGCTTTGCGGTCGCTGAGGCCGTTGACCGGTTCTCCGAAACGTACGCTGGCTTCCACGCGAGGGATGCGCGCCAGGGAAAGGGCATGAGGTCCGAAGGGCATGTCTCCCCACCAGCATACGGTCAAGTGCGGCCAACCGCCGTCCGGTCCACCGGGACCGGGGCCGTCGCCGGGAGTGCGATAGCTCACGGCGATGGGCACGCATGGGACTTGCAATTGCGAAGGAGTTTCGAACAAGGACGGCTTAAACGGCAAAATGGCCGAACCGTTCCAAGAAGTTCCTTCGGCGAAAATCAAAACCGTCAATCCCTTGTCCAGCAAATAACCGACCTCCTGGTTGAGGCGGGAAGTATCGCGCCGGCGGTTGCGATCGATGAACAAGGTGCCGACCAAGCGAGAGAGCAGGCCGACCCCGGGCCAAGCGGCGATTTCGGCTTTGGCGATAAAGGTCTGCCGATACAAACTGCCCAGGACAATGATGTCCAAAGTGCTGAGGTGATTGGAAACCGCAAAGCTTCCAGGTGGCGGTGGAGTTCCTTCTGCACGAACTCTCACTCCTAGAGCTTTGAGCATCCCCCAACTCCACATGCGGGTGCCGAAAGCGCCCATCTTCAATCCGCGCCAGCGGCTGACCAGACTTAACAAGGCGCTGAAAATGCCGACCGGCACGCAGCAAAGGGTCCATAGGAAGGCGCCGAAAATGCGACGGAATACCCGCAGCCGGGTTCGCCAATCCATTCGTTCCGGCAGCCGAACCTGAGGGTCGGGGCTTTCGCCGGAAGCTTCCACTCCCTTAACGGAGGAAGCGCCTGCGGACGAGGTTGGGCAGTTGTTCGAGGTCCAACAGCGCCAGGAAGTCGATGGTGCGGAACGCCCGGTCGATGGCGGGATAGCCGGCAATCCGCGTGGCGATGCGCATGTAAGCATCGAACAGGGGCGGAAGCTTTTCCAGGGGAGGTAGGGTCGAAGACTCGATCTCCGCAGCATGGGCGCATTCAAATCCCGGGTGGGGATGAACCCTGAGGCTGTCATGAATCATGCCGCTGTCCGCCAAGTATTGCCAGGCCCGAATGCCCTCCACTGCATCTTGGGAGGTCAAGCTGCACAGGCCGAACAAATAGCGGCAGTGAGTCGCTTGCATATAACGGGCGATGCCGCGCCAGAGCATTTGAATGGGCGGCCCGTCGCGATGGCCCTTGAGGACGCAAGCTCGGCTGGCTTCCACCGCTTCCGGCAGAAGATCGCGCATCGGACTTAAATCGTATTCCTCGGCGGTGTAATAGCCGGCGCCGCAGGAGGCTTGGGACAAGGTTTGCAGACGATAGGTGCCAACCACCAAATCGTCAGCTTCATGCTCCACCATCAGGTGATGGACTTGGCGGTCGTAGGCGTCCTGATCCAGACCGGTGTCGTGGGACCACGGGAATCCCTCGTTCAATTCCAAGTTGAAGACCTGGTAACGCAGGCTTTGCACCCGGCGCAAATCGGTCTCGTTTTGAGCCAAGCGCAGGCGATAACCGCTTCTTCGCAGAACCGGAAAGGTTTGCAGAGCAGGTGCCAGGGAAACGGTCAAGGCGCGATGGTGGGTTCAGGGTGAGCGGCGGGCTCAGAGCAAGGGTTCTACCTCAAGAGGATCGAAACGCAAAACCTCCAAGGAGCCGCGCCGGAACAAGGTGCCGGGAATTCGGATCGGATCTGCGACCCACGGCAGGACGTCGTCGTGAACCGCTTGTCCTTCCAGGTTTTCCAACAGGTAGAAGTGATCGTCTCCTTCCGCCTGCCGGACTTTCAAGGTCGGCGGAATGCCGCCGCGGATGCAGCGAATGGCGCATTCGCGATGGGCGACGCCGCTTCCAGGCTTCATACGGCCGCAAGCACATTTTGTGTCCACGATTTCTCCCTCCAGGACCACCGGCCCCTGTTCCAGGACGGCGGTCGCCGGAGGTCCCGGCTCTTCCAAGTCTTCGACTTCGAAGGTCTCCAGAACGGCCAAATTGGCTCGGTAAATCATGGTTCCGCGAATGCGTGCTTTTTGCCCGTCCAGGCCCTGGATCAGAGGGCCGGCACCGCCTTTGGCGCCGTCGACCAACAAGAACTGGCGGTAAACCCGCTGACCTTGCGGATTGGTACCGTAATCCACTTCAAGGATGCCGTGGGGATATTCACGTATTGTTCCTTCAAGGAAAACTTCCTTTCCATACTCGTCAACGCCGGGGTCTTTTCCTCGGGTCGTGGTCATCAAAGAGGCCACCAGCAGGGCAAGGACGGCCAAGGTCAGGTAGAGCGTTTTCATGCTTTGGATCTCTTTCTACTCTTCGTCGGCTTGAGCCTCGATGGGAAACGGTTGAACGAAAACCTGATCGCCGTCCACGCGAACTTCATAGCGATCGACTTTGTCGCAGTAAGGGGGCGGCCCTTTGCCCTGGTCCGGGGAAAATTGAAAGCCGTGCCACGGGCACTCTAAATAGCCGTTGACCACCTTGCCTTCGCCTAGCGGGCCATTTTGGTGCGGGCATACGTTGGTCAAGGCGTAGATTTCACCCTGGTAATGAATGACGGCCACCCGCTCTTCGCCGATAGTGACGGCTTTGGCCTGATTCTCAGGGATTTCCGATTTCAAGCAGGCGAAGCGGAAGCCGTCTTCCCGAAGGCTGGGAGTCCGATCGATCTTTCGTTCCCGATAAGCCGCCAAGAGGTGCAAGGAAAACACCGCGGCGACCACGGCCAGAAACCCGATTCTCCAACCCCAAGCCTGGTCTTGAAGAACACCGAAACCGACGTGAAGGGCCAGGCTGGTGTAGGCCAGATAAACCAGCATGTGAAGTCTCTTCCAAAACCGAACGCCGAGCTTGGCGAACCACCAATCGTGACTCGTGGTCGCCATGGCGAGGAGAATCAACAAACTCAACAGGCCGAAGGGAACAAATGGAAAGCGATGGGCTTGGCCGTACGCTCCATTGGTGGTGAATACTCCGAAAAGATCGCCTTCGAAGTAAATCAGCAGGCTGAAAACGGCGTGAATCAAGCCGACGAAAAAGGTCGTTACACCCAGGTGGCGCCGGTTGAAAATCAAGCGTTTGAAACGAGGCGAAAAACGGGACAGCGGACCGATGCTCAGCGTGAAGGAAAGCATCAAGAAAGCCAAGCTGCCGAAGCCTCGGATGATGGCGGTTTCCGGGGTGCCGCCGGAGGAAACCCAAAGACCGGCGAAAACCCCGAGGTACAGCACTATCAAGCCGGCCATCCAGGCGTCGAAACGCATGCGGGTAATGAATTGCGGCACGGTCTACTCCTCTTCCGAAGTGGTGACCTGAACGGCCTGAATCAATTCGCCGCCTAGGTGGCGGTCGACCACGGCCAATTCCGGGTAGCTTTCGACGTCGGGCGGGGCGTCCAAGAGGGTCCGGGTCGAAGGATTCAGCAGTCCGATCAAGTGTTCCTCTCCTTCTGCGTTGCGGCCGACCAACACGCTGGCCGGAGTGGTTTCGACCCCGTGGAGTTGGATCAGCAATTTCGCCGGGGTCAGGCCGCCCTGGTCTCCTTCCCGCAAGCGGTACAACTGGACGTGAAGTTGCTTTTCCGAGGCGCCGCTGGAGTGCCAGCGTTGGAGGGTGTGGCGAGCCTCCGCGATCGGTGCCCGCTCCAAGGCATGTTGCCGCCGGTGGGCGATCTGACTGCTCAACAGCAGGCCGCCCACGGCCACCACGGCGGCGAGCGGAATCAAACGATGATGAAACTGTCGGAGGCGGTGGATCATGGTGGGTGCTCAGACGCCGGCAAAGCGGACTCCGGTGAGTTCCGCCACCTGCCGGTCGAAGGTGCTGAGGTCTTCCAGGCAAAAATCCTGCAAGCGACTGTGGCCACAAGCCCTTGCCAGGACTTTCATTAGGCTCACTGTGCTTTCCAGGTAACGGGTCAGCCGGCGAGCCGATTTTTCCACCTGAAGGCGGCTCCGCAGCTCCGGGTCCTGGGTCGCAATCCCGACCGGACAACGATTGCTCTGGCAAGCCCGCATGCCTTGGCAGCCGATGGCCTGCAAGGCGGAATTGGACACGGCAATGGCATCGGCGCCGAGGGCCAGGGCTTTGGCGAAGTCCGGGGCCAGGCGCAGCCCTCCGGTAATGACCAGGCTGACTTGCTCGGCGTCACAGCGGTCCAGGTGACGCCTGGCTCGGGCCAGGGCAGGAAGCGTCGGCACGCTGATGTGGTCGCGGAACAACAACGGAGCCGATCCGGTTCCGCCGCCGCGGCCGTCCAGGATGACGTAATCCACGCCGACTTCCAGGGCGGCGTCCAAATCCGCCTCGATGCGATTGGCGCTGAGCTTGAAGCCGATCGGGATGCCGCCGGTGCGCTCCCGGACTTCGTCGGCGAAGGCCTTGAAGTCGGCCGGAGTGTGGAATTCGGGAAAACGGGCCGGACTGATCGCGGTTTCGCCTACCGGCAGGTTTCGGACTTCGGCGATGCGGCCGGTGACTTTGTGCCCTGGCAAATGGCCTCCGGTGCCGGTCTTGGCCGCCTGGCCGCCTTTGAAGTGGAAGGCCTGCACGCGTTCCAAAAGTTCCCACCGGAAACCGAACCGGGCGCTGGCCAATTCATAGAAGTAACGGGAGTTGGCTTGCTGTTCCTCGGGGAGCATGCCCCCTTCTCCGGAGCAGATCCCGGTTCCGGCGGCTTCGGCGCCTTTGGCCAGGGCGATCTTGGCCTCCTCGCTCAGGGCGCCGAAGGACATGTCGCTGACGAAAATCGGCATCTCCAGGTGCAAAGGCTTGGCGGCGCCGGGCCCGAGGACCACCGAGCTATCCACCGGCTCTTCGTCCAGCAAAGGGGCCTGAGCCAATTGGGCCGGGAGCAATTGCAATTGATCCCAGGACGGCAATTCCGCGCGGGAAACGCCCATGGCCGTCGAAGGCCCGTGATGGCCGGTTTTCTCCAAGCCTTCGGCGGCCAATCGTTGAATTTCACCCACCCAGGGCTCGGCCGGGTCGGCGTGGGTGGCGAGGTAATTCCCCAAGTATTGATCCCGCGGGAACGGTTGGGGATGGCGGTCATGGAAAGCCTTGATTTCGTCGGCATCGACCCAAATTTGGCCGTCCTCCACCCAGGCACGAAATTTGTGCAGAACCTCTTTGTTGTTGTATTCGGAGACGCCGGTGTCATACCGATAATCCCAGTTGTGCAAACCGCAAATCAGATTGTGGCCGTCGACGTGGCCGTCGGCCATCAGTGCGCCGCGGTGCAAGCATCGGCCATAAAGGACCGAGACTTGGTCGTTATAACGAATGACCACCAAATCGACGTTTTCGACCCTTGCATGGCTTGGTTTGCGGTCTTCAAGTTCATTCCAAACGGCTACCGGCACCTTGCGGCCGGTGGAAGAAGGGGGGAGAGTCGGGTTCATGACAGGATGCATCAGGCGGAAGGAAATGCGAACCGCCCGGAACGCTGGAGGATTCGAGGCTTGGTTCGCCTTGTGACAAACTCTTGGTCGAAAGTAGGCGCCGATTACAATAACCTCAGATGAACTGGGACGCCCTCTGGGTTGGTAGCTTGGCGGTCGTTTCTTTGCTGCTGCTGGTCAGTGGCAAACTTACCCTGGATATGGCCGGACTGGCCTTGATCGGTTTGTTGGTCTTGAGCCGGCAGGTTGAATTGCAAGAGGCCTTGGCCGGATTCGGCAATCCTACCGTGGTCACTTTGGCCGCTTTGTACGTCTTGGGCGAGTCATTGACCCGGACCGGCGCTCTGGAATTCTTGGGGCGGGTATTGCTGAGGATGAGCGGTCACAAACCCATCCGTTTATTGTGGACGTTGTGTCTGGCCATGATGGTTTTATCCGCCTTCGCCAGTAATACCGCGGTCATGCTGGTTTTTTTGCCGCTGGCCTTGCGACTGGCGGGCGAATTGAACGTGCCGCCGTCCCGCTTTTTGATTCCCATGGCTTTCTCCTCCATCTTTGGCGGAAGCCTTACTTTGGTGGGTTCGTCGATCAATTTGTTGACTAGTGGCGTGGCGGAAACTGTCGGTGCCGATCCGATCGGCTTTTTTGAATTGACTCCTGTAGCTTTGCCTTTGGCCTTGGTCGGTGTGGCCCTGACGGTGATTTGGAGTGGGCGATTGCTTCCAGATCGCCATTCCTTGAGCGCCGCTCTGGCTGTTGCCCCGGTTCGGGAGTACATCACCGAAATGCACTTGGGGGAGCACGCTTCCTGGCTTGGCGAAAAGGTGGATCAGGCTTTTGAAAACCATGGGGTTCAAATCCTGTCTTTGATTCGCGATCAGCGCTTGATTTCTCCTCCTTTTGAAAATCAGGTATTTGAGGCCGGCGACGGGATTATGGTGCAGGGGCCGGTGAACCAATTGGCGGAATTACAACAAAAGCCTGGAATTTCCGCTGTGGATGACATTCATTATGATTTGCGAACCATGACCTTGTTCGAGGTCGGGCTTTCGCCTCAGTCCGCGCTGGGCGGGCGCAAAATCGGCGATTTGCACATTTGGCGGGATTATGGATTGGTCGTGGTTGCGGTGTTGCGAGGGCGGCATCACATTCGCGAACGGGTTCGGGACTTGACCTTACAAGTTGGCGACTTGTTGTTGGTTTGCGGCCAGGAAGAAGCCATCGGCCGGGTTCGGGCTTCTTCCGATTTCTTCTTGCTGTCCGATCCAACCGATCGAGTGGTATTAAGGCGCCACGGACGCCGGGCCTTGGGAGTTTTGGCGGCGGTGGTTGCCATGTTTTCTATGGGAGCGATTCCGGCGTTGCAGCCATGGTTGCCGATCCCTCTCGTGGCCCTTTGCGGTGCCGCTGCGGTGGTCGTACTCGGCTGCATTTCACCGGCACGCGCCTACCGTTCCATCGATTATCCGATCCTGGTCTTCGTGGCCGGAGCCTTGGCGCTGGGAAAGGCCATGGAATCCAGTGGGTTGGCGGCAAGCTGCGCCCATGCGATCGTGGCCGGTTTACAACCTCTGGGGCCGGCCGTGGTGGTCAGCGGTCTGTTGTTGGTGGGAACCTTGCTCAATCAATTCACTTCTCCATATGCAGTGACCGTATTGCTGACCCCCATTGCGCTGGCCACGGCAAAATCCATGGGTGTAGAGGATTTACGACCATTTATTCTGGCCATCGCCTTTGCCGGTTCCAACGCTTTCGCCACCCCATTCGGCCACCAGGTGAACCTGATGGTTCTCGGGCCAGGGGGCTACCGGTACTCGGATTTCTTGAGACTGGGCTTGCCCTTGTGTCTATATTTTTGGGTGAGTTGCAGCCTTCTTTTGGCATTGTAAGCTCGAAATTCCCCTAAGTTGCCGATAAAGCAGGGCAGCTTTCTTTCCATTTCCCCCCATGATTCAGAGACCCAGCGCGGCCGTCGCCCGATTGCTTGACCAGCTCGGACCTCATTGTGCCGAGCAGGGAAATCGCGCGGATTTTCTGGAAGCCATCTCTCTGAGGCAACGCCAGGGAGCGAAAGTTGAAGATGCGGTGTTGGCGGAATTGCATGCTCGAGCCAAAGATGATCCGGAGATCGGGGGTGAGTTCTTTGGATATTTCCTGGGATTGCTGAAGCGCCAGGGAGGGGAACGCTTATCCGCCAGGATGCGGCGGCTTTGGGACACGGAAGATCTTGCTGCTTCGGTTGGGCGCGATTTGTGGCCCCAAATCCAAGACTTGGAATTCCGTAATCAAGCTTCTTTCTTTGCCTTGTTCTTGCAAAGATTGCGCTGGAAGCTGCACGATAAAGGACGTCGATTCAAGGCTTCCAATCGACGAGAAGATTTGAGAATAGAGTTGCCTCCCGCCGGTGCCGAACCGGCAGTGCACCAAGCGGGTCCTTTAACTCAAATCTTGGCTCAAGAACGGTGGAAGTCCATCCGCCGCTCCTTTAACGACGAAGATTGGTCGTTACTGGAAACCCACCTGCAGGGGGGCGATCTTCAGAATTGGAGAAAAAGGCATGGGTGGGATCAGGGAACTTTGCAAAAGCGATTGGCAACCGCCTTGAAGCGCTTGCGGTCCGTAGTCGGGGAGGCGTTGGATTGAGGGACGAAACTCCGCGGACCAATCCGGAAGAAGCGGCTTTTGAAGAGTATTTGGCTTTGCTGCTGGAAGGAAATCCTCCCGACCAAGAGGAATTCATCGGCCGACAGCCCGTTTCGATGCAGTCGGCTTTGAGGAAAATTTTTCAGGAGTACGACCAGCTTCAACGAAGTTTCCGCGAGCCGCAACCTGGACAAATGTTCGGTCCCTATCGCATGAACCGAATGCTCGGCCGCGGCGGAAACGGCTCAGTTTGGGAGGCCGAAGAAGTTCACCTCGGACGCCGCTTGGCATTGAAATTGTTGAATCCCGAATCAGCGCTAAGGCCTGGTTTGCGGCAGCGGTTTTTTATGGAAGCTCGCCTGGCCAGCCGCATCCGCCATCCCGGTGTGGCGGCGATTTTTGCTTTTGGCAGCGAACAAAATCACCTTTATCTAGCTCAGGAGCTGGTCGAAAACGGCCGCACTTTGGCCCACGAGTTGAACCGGATCCGGCAGTTGGACGACCTACCTGAGGGACATTATGGCCGCATGGCGATGTTGTTTCGGGATGCCGCCCTTGCCTTGCAGGCGGTCCACCAAGCCGGCGTTGTGCATCGCGATTTAAAGCCGACCAACATGCTGTTGGATGAAGCCGATCGGCTTCGGCTTTCCGACTTCGGTTTGGCTCGAGGGCCGGATTCCCCGCAGTTGACGCAAAGCGGTTTTCCGGCCGGCACCCCTTATTACATGTCGCCGGAACAAATATCTGGAACGAAAAAAGTCGAAGCCCGCAGCGATATTTTCTCCCTCGGAGTAAGCCTTTACGAGGCTTTGACCCTGAGGCGCCCATTTGAGGGGGACAGTCGCCATCAGGTTTTTCAGGCGATCCTCCACGATCATCCCATGGACCCGGTCCGGCGCCGAAGACTTCCCTCGCCCTTGGCTTGGATCTGTTTGAAGGCGCTGGAGAAAAAACCGGAAGCGCGGTACGCCAGCGCCGCCGAGATGGCGGAAGACCTGGAGCGATTTCTACGTCAGGAGTCCGTGCTGGCCAAAGCGCCGGGAAAATTGAAAAGCTTCCGTCGCTGGGTGGGCCGGCATCCGGTACTGAGCGCCGGCATGGGGATGCTGTTGCTCGGCAGTTTAGTCGTGGGGCGGCTGTATTGGTTGAGTTTGGAAGCTCAAAAAGAGGCCGAGTACCAGGCGCGCAAAGCTAAGCAAGCATTTCAAATCTTCGAACAGGCGCTGCAACTTCCATCCGGTTATCAGGAATTGGGGAACGCGGTTAGCTTTCCGGAATTCCTTAGCCGGGCGGCGGATCAAATGCGAACCGGATTGAAGGAGTATCCGGAAGAACTCGCCTTGCTCTCCGCAGTTTTCGGTCGCATGCAATGGCGACTAGAGAATTTTTCTGAAGCCGAAAAATTGTGGCGCGACGCCTTGTCCTTGCGGAGACAAATTTTCGGGGACGAACACCCATTGACTTTGGATTGCCAAGCTGGTTTGGCCTGGGTCTTGGTGCGAGACGGCCGAAGTCAAGAGGGATTGAGGCATTTGCAGGACTGGATGGAAGCGGCTCCGAGGCCAACGGAGGAGCAGTTCAGCCAGTGGATGCAAATGGTTTTCGTTCGGGCTGAGGCCAAGGCGAACTTGGGGCAGGTACATCAGGCTTATGACGAACTGGTGGAAGTGGAAAACCAGAATCCAAAGTTTTTTCCGGCCGGTTCTCCTCAAAAGGTAGTTCTTAACTCTTATCAAGCCCAGTGCCTGCAACTCCTCGGCCGCACCGGTGAAGCTCTGAGCTTGAACCAGGAGGCGTTGTCGGTGCAAAAGAGGCTGGCTGGGGAGGAGCATCCCAACACCGTTTTTTTGAAGCTACAAGCGCTGAAAATCCTAAGTCTTCAAGGGCAGGACACCCTTGAGGCGTGGGAGGAAGTTCTGTTGCGAGCTGAAAAAGTTTGTGGGCGAGAAAGCAAAATGACATTGGATGCCCGGCGGGGTTTGGCCATGTATTTTTCTCGATTCCGGCAACCGATGAAAGTGGTTGAAACATTGGAACCGGCACTTCAATTGACGGAGTTTCGATACGGAAGCTTTCATCCGGTCAGTTTGGCGGTTCGCGCCGACCTTGGTTCCGCTTTGTTGAAATGCGGGCGTGGGCGTGAAGGAGAGGAGATCTTAAGACCTTTGTTGCAATGGAACCGGCCGGAACCGCCGCCTCCGGATCCGAGGCGGGTGGCTTTAATTAATCAAGCCAGCTACTGGGGGCGGCAGGGAAATCGGGAACAAGCCATTCTTGGATTTGAACAGGCGTTATTGGAAGCGCCTCATTCCCGGCTGGCAAAACAGAGGCTGGCCTGGCTGTTGGTCGATGCTGAGGATCCCCAGCCGGAAGAATTGAAGCGGGCAATAGGTCTGGCGAAAGAAACCTTGGAAGGAGCCAACCTCAACCAGCAGGCTAAAAGTTATCATGCCTTGGCTTGGGCGTACTACCGAGTTGGAGACCAAGCCAATCTCCAAAAGTGCCTTGATTGGTTCCAGTCCAATGCCGAAATTCCTACTGGCATTGAACGCTCCATTCAACAACTCAAGGATATTTCCGAACACCCATAGATCGGTCACCCACAGGCCAACGTTGGGCAGTTACGATCGCTTTTTCGGCTGATCGGCATACTTCAAGGCGTTCTTCAGGCTTTCCCGGGAAAAGTCTTGGCGGTGCTGTTCTACAAAGCCTGATACAGCTTCCATATCGAATTTGGAAATCTCCCTCAAAACCCAACCCACTCCGGTTTTGGCGAAACGCTCCGGCCGGCGAATCAACTTGGAACAGGATTGTAAAACCTGGAATCGGTAGGATTCCTCGGCAATGGATTTGACGAAGGCGACCACCGAAGCTCGAGCTTGCCACAGGTTGGGAGATTGATCCCAAGCAGAAATTTTGTCTGCGCACTCCTTGCCCTGAGAGGCGATGAGCGGGCTCAGAACCCGAATGCAAAACCAATCACAAGTGTTCCAGTCGGAGATCAATTCACGTTCAAATAAATATTCATAACGAGGAAGAGACATCTTCCATGGAAGATCCTGGGCCAAGTAGAGTTGAATTTGCAAAATCCCTGCAAGTTTGTCTTCGGCCCAGGGGTATTCGAAAAGTTGAAGGGCCAATTCAAATTGTTCCGTGGCCGGCCAGGAGTCCACCCCGCTTTGATGGCGCCATTGAGCTAAAACCGATCGAATTTGGGGAATGCCAACACCTCGGAAATCTAGCGTACCTTTGAGATAAGCTTCCCACCATAGTTTGGTTTCCTGTTTTGCAACATCCTGAAAAGCGGCTTGCAGGCTTTCAATTGGAGTTTGAAGATGCTGAGAGGTGATGGGCATTGGGGGGATTTTCTTTTGAATTACAGCGCTATTCCCCTGTGGGTTGACGGGGGCTGCCGTGTGGTAGACCGTAATTTTCTCATATCGAAAGCTGATAAAAGTTCTAAATTCAAATGAAGTTTGATTCTCTTTGAAAAAAATTCTTTGCCATGCGAATTTTTTTTCCGATGGCTGAAAAGTCGATGGATTAAGTTCAAAGACAGGAGTTCTCTTAACTATAATTAGCGAGAATCGCAGGGGCCCATCACCTCCCATTCCATTTTCGGGCTTCAGCAAAACGATGCCACTCTTCTATATTCCACTGAAGGTGGTCCAACTAAACCGAAAGGCGAGGCTAGAACCATGGAAACGGTTTTCGAGTCTGAGGAGAAGCTTCCGGAACCGCCAGAGAAAAAAGGTTCCCAGGAGTTCCAAGAGTTGGGAGATTACCTGGTTCACTTCTTGGAAAATCTTGGAGTGGAATACGTCTTTGGAATTCCCGGCGGGACCATTGAACCCCTGTACAACGCCATGGCGAGGAGCGCCCGCCGAAATGGCTTAAGGCCGGTTCTGGCTCGTCATGAAAGCGGGGCGGCTTTTATGGCTGCCGGATACGCCAGGGAAACAGGAAAACTGGGAGTTTGCTGTTCCACCTCCGGCCCTGGGGCGACCAATTTGCTGACCGGAGTGGCGTCCGCTTTCGTGGATCACACGCCGCTGTTGGTCTTGACGGCGGAAACTCCTCTACCTGATTTGGGTAGATCTGCTTTTCAAGAATCTTCTCGAACCGGCGTGGACATGATCAGCATGTTTCAGAGCTGTACCCATTACGCCAGTCGGGTGTCTCATCCACGCCAGTTGCCGGCCAAGCTCTTTGCGGCCACTTTGCGTGCCATGCGCTTAAGGCGCGGGCCGGTTCATCTTTCTCTGCCGAGTGATGTTTTAAGCAGTGCTGGCAAGGGCTTGCAACTTCCGGCAGGGATTCAGTCGCTGCAATGGGTCTCCGAGGCTGTGGATGATCGCGACGTCGAATTTATCCTGAAGTGCTTGGGCCGGGCGCGAAAGGTCGTCCTGGTGATCGGCAAAGATTGTCGAGGATGCAGCGAAACTCTATTTCGATTTGCGGAATTGTGCGGTGCCCAAGTTGTCGCCACTCCCGAAGGCAAAACCTGGGCTTTACACAATCATCCCCGATTTCATGGCATCTTCGGTTTCGGTGGACATGAATCTGCTCATCGGACCTTGTTGAGCGAGGGAGCGGATCTGGTGATTTGCGCCGGAACGGCATTTCACGAATTTGACGGGCTCGGGAAGGCCGGCGGCCACTCGGGCCAGACTTTGATCCACGTGGATGAAATCAGCGATCATCTTTGTTTTTCGCCCGGAGCGGATTTCCACGTTTATGGATCCATTCGACGTTTGTTCCATTTGTTGACTACCCGTCTTTCCATGCAGTCGGTGGCATCCAGGAAGGAATCTTCGGCACCTACGGCTTCGGTGGACCTACCGATTAAGGAAAGCAGTGGCCGCATTTATCCGCCGTGGTTGATACAGGAATTGGTGCGCGAATTGCCGGCAAAAACGCGCTTCGTGGCGGATACCGGAAACAGCTTCGCCTGGAGTACTCATTTCCTGAAGCCGGAGCGAACGGGAAATTACCGGGTGGAAATGGGTTTTGGGTCCATGGGCTGGGGAATGGGCACCGCCATCGGCATGGCCATGGGAGATCGAAGTACTCCAGTGGTCTGCTTGCATGGAGACGGAAGCATGTTGATGAACGGCCAAGAATTGACAGTTGCCGTCAGCGAACGATTGCCTTTGATCACGGTGGTGCTGAACGACGGCTCCCTCGGCATGGTGCGTCACGGACAAAAACTGGCCGGCGCCGAAGAAGTTTGCTGTGATCTTCCGGCCGTGGATTTCGCCATGTTGGCTCGATCTCTAGGGGCCGAAGCTTTCACCATTCGAACGGCGAAGGAACTCAAGGAATTGGATTGGCCAAGCCTTTGCCGCTCTTCCTTACCCGTGTTGTTGGACGTTCACGTGGACGCGGAAGCGTGTCCTCCGATGAAACAACGCAGTGCAACTCTGAACTTTCAAAAAACCGCATGAGCCACCCCCCCCAGGAAAAGGATCTTCTTTTTTCTTCCATTTGGAGAGAAGAGGCGGAAGCGGACGATCCCTTTTCGGCCAAAACGTGCTTTTGTCACGGCTACGATGTCTACGGTGACCTTCTTGGAAAAGCCAGTTGGTCGGAATACCTCTACCTGTTGTTTCGTGGCGATCGTCCCACCGATTCTCAAAGTCGCTTGATCGCTAATTTGGCGGTTTCCCTGGCCCACCCCGGGCCTAGAGATCCCAGCATTCGGGCGGCCATGAATGCAGGCGTAGGCGGTTCCAGCAGCGCTTCTTGCTTGATGGCGGCGCTGGCCGTCGGAGCGGGCAACTTGGCCGGCGGACGGGAGATTTATCAAGCCGTGACCGCTTGGCAGCAGCTTGGCACTGAGATGGATCTTTGGAGGAGCTTTTTGTTGAAGCCGGCGACCCAAGGTCGGGTGGACGTTTGGGAACCGATGGAACATCCGCCTGGATTCGCGGCCTACGGCATTCGATGCGCCGAACCGGTGATTCAAATGCTCCATCACGTAGAGATTTGGTCCGACGGGCCGGCCTTGCCGTGGCTTCGAGCCAATCGCCTCACCCTGGAAACCATCGCTGAAAGGCCTTTGGCCATCAGTGGTGTTGCCGCCGCGGCGTTTTACGATCTTGGTTTCAATCAAGATCAGGCGGAGTTGGCGTATTTATTGCTCCGCCTTCCCGGCGCCGCCGTCCATGCCCTGGAGCAGCGGCGGGACGGGTGGCGCAAGTACCCATACTTCCACGACAAGCTTGAGCTAACCGATGACCCGGGAAAATCGGCGGAAAAGCAGGAGGTGACCGGGCGATGAAATCGAACGAGGTACTTAGGGAATTCGAACACCGGTGGCCGACTTCGATGGGGGCTTTCTTCCCCGAAGAGCGGGTGGTCTATCGAGGCAAGGATCTCCATCGTGAATTAAATCACTTGAGTTGGACCGCGCTTCTGATGCTTGGAATTACCGGGCGCATCCTCAGCGAATCCGAGATTCAAGCGATTGAAGGGATGTGGCGGATTGCGATCAGCTATCCGGACCCCCGCCTCTGGAACAATCGAGTTGCCGCCTTGGCCGGGACTACCCGTTCCACTGCGTCTCTCGGAATCGGCGCCGCAACGGCGGTCACCGAGGCGGTTATTTACGGAAACCGGCTCAACAAACGGGCGATCGACTTTCTTTATCGGCTCGATGCTGAGTTGCAAGCGGGGGGCGAATTGGAGCCCTTCGTGTTGCGTGAATTGAAGACCTATCGCGTGGTTCCGGGTTACGGACGGCCTTTGCGGCCTACCGATGAGCGCCGGGAGCCATTGATCGAATTAGCCAAATCCTGCGGCGTGTATCAGGGCGTCCATTTCCAGCGCTGCCTTCAAATCGACCGCTTCATGCAGGAAAGCCGCTACCGCTTTCACATCAATGCTTCCGGCCTTTGTGCCGCCATTGGGGCTGAAATCGGCTTAAATCCGGAGGAGTATCATCAAGCGTGTTGTATCGGCTTCAGCGCGGGAATGTTCCCTTGCTATAACGACACCAAAACCAAGCCGGAGGGAGCTTTCTTCCCGTTTCGGTGTGATCGATTGGTTTATCAAGGAAAAGCCGACCGACCCTGGCAACCGAAGGCGACTTTGGACTGGACTTCGCCATTAGGGCGTGCGCGAGTGGTGCGTCGGATCACGGCCTCCGCCGATCGGGTTTGGCGCCTGATCCGTCAATTTGACGGTTTGGAAAAGTACCTTGCTTCGGTTTCCTCTTCCAAGAAAACCGGCACCTCTCCCGGAGACGTCCGCAACACGATTCTCCAAGACGGAACTCAAATGATTCATCGCCTAGAGGAGATGAATGATCAAAAGCGCTTGTTGCGGCACCGGCTCTTGTATTCCAACCCGGCCTTGCCTCACCAAAACTATCAGGGACGTATCCACGTTCAGGAGCAGGGCCCGGAAGCATGCCAATTGACTTTCTCTTCCGAGTTTGATGTGAACGAAAACAAGCTGATCGAAGTTTGCCAGACGCTGGAAGCCACGTACGGCACGATGGCCGACGAACTTGCCGCTTACCTCAACGTCCGGTGCCTTCCGGTAGCTGAAGGAGAAGGATAGGCCGCTCTAGGAGCAAAGCTCCGTTGCCGCAGGTCTTGGCCTGCGGTGGCGGGCTTTGCGAGGAAGGTGCGGATCGCGGCGCCCGTCCATGAGATGAGCCATAGCCAAAAACGGATGGCGCCAGACCATTTTCGGGCCGGCCACTCGCATCAAAGCCTGCATCGGCTCCCGGCGGCCCCGGGGATAACAATGAATGGAGCACTTGGCGCAACTGGGCTTGGCGGCGCCGAAGGGGCAGCGCTCGATACGCTCGAAAGCATAGGCCTGAAGATCCTGGCACGAGGCGCAGGGTTGGCCGGAAGACTTCCGGGCCGTCGCCGTTTCCCCGTGCTGGTGGCGGCAGGCGATGCGCACCATAGCTTCCAGGGTTTTCTGCTCGCGGCGCAGGCGGCGGGGAAGGGATTCCTTCATGCTTTCAGTGCTAAATTAAACTCCTCTCAAGGCGAGCAAAGGGATTTTCTTCGGAAAGCCGCCCAAAAATCAGAAGCCGGGACCCGAAAACAGGGTCCCGGCCCGAATCTATGACGGACTTGTGACAGTCGCGGACTTAGGCTTCCTTCAGCTCGGTCAAAGTTTCTTGCAGGAAGGCCTTGCCGTCGCCAAAGCACATCAGGGTGTTGTCCCGCTCGAACAGGGGATTTCGAATGCCGGCGTAGCCCGGGCTCAGGCTGCGCTTGATCATCAACACGGTTTGGGATTCATGAGCGTTGAGAATCGGCATTCCGGCGATGGGGCTTTGCGGATCTTCGATGGCGGAAGGATTCACCACGTCGTTGGCACCCACGATGATGGCCACGTCGGTGTTTTTGAAGTCGTTGTTAATCCGCTCCAGCTCGAACAACTGCTCGTAGGGCACGTCTGATTCCGCCAGGAGCACATTCATGTGTCCCGGCATGCGGCCGGCCACCGGATGAATGGCGTAGCGGACGTCTGCACCCCGACGTTCCAGTTCTTCGCCCATTTCTTTCACCACGTGCTGGGCTTGCGCCACCGCCATGCCGTAACCGGGGATGAAGATCACCGATCCGGCGCTTTCCAGAATCATGGCGGCCTCTTCCGGCGAAGCCGATTTCACGTTGGTGTAATCCCGGGCGTCGCCACTGACTTCATCGCCTCCAAATCCTCCGATCAACACGTTGGCCAAAGACCGGTTCATGGCCTTGCACATCAAGTTGGTCAGGATCAAGCCGGAAGCGCCGACCAAGGCACCGGCGGTAATCAGCAGAGGATTGGCGATGACGAAACCGGCCATGGAAGCGGCAATGCCGGAATAGCTGTTCAGCAGCGAAACCACTACCGGCATGTCGGCACCGCCGATCGGAATGACCACCAAGACCCCCAAAGCTCCGGCAATGAGAGCCAAAAGGATCAGCAAGGTAGCGGCCATGGCTCCGGAAGCTCCGAAGCCGGCCAGCAAGCCGACCAAAATGGCCCCGGCGCCCAAGGCGATCGAAATCAGGTGGCGGTTCGGCAACAAAATGGGGTTGCCACTCACCTTGCCTGACAATTTGCCCATCGCCACCAAACTTCCGGTGAGGGTGATGGAACCGATCAAGATGGACAGGAAGACGGTGACTGCCCAAATGCCTCCCATGCCGGCGGCTTCAGATGCGGCGAGACCTTCGGAAGCCTCCGGGCTCGTTAGATACAAGCGCCAGAACAGAGACAGGGCCACCAACATCGAGGCGCCACCACCGACGCCGTTGAACATGGCGACCAATTCCGGCATGCCGGTCATTTCGACCTTTTGAGACAGCCATCCGCCGATGGCGGCGCCGAGCAAAACACCGACCACCAAACCCGGCCAACTCAAATTGCCGGTCTCTAACAAAGTCGTGGCAATGGCCAGCAACATGCCGACCGCGGCCATTTGATTGCCGCGCCGGGCGGTGCGCACCTTCGACAACTTTTTCAAGCCGAAGATGAACAAGGCGGTAGCGACCAGATAAGCGATTCCGGCTTCTAAGCTGGTATGCATGGCTTGAGTCCTCCCTTATCGCTTGGCTTTGCTGCCGAACATCTTGAGCATGCGATCGGTGACCATGAAGCCGCCGACCACGTTGACCGTTGCCATGACCACGGCAAGAAAGCCGAAGGTGGAAGCAAAGAAGGAATTCCCCATCTGCATGCAAGCCAAAGAACCGACGATGGTAATGCCGGAAATGGCGTTGGCACCCGACATCAAGGGCGTGTGCAAAGTCGGCGGAACTTTGGTGATGACTTCGAAACCGACGAAAATCGCCAGCACGAACACGAACAACAACAGGACAAGGAAGTCGCCAATCATGACAGGGCTCCGGCTTGCAAGGCTTCGGCGGTGGGGGCGTGGCGAATTTCGCCTTGGTGCACGGCGATTGAGCCGGTGGTGATTTCTTCTTCGAAATCCAACTTGAGGTCGCCTTCCACGACCAGATGCTGGACGACTTGGAGAACGTTGCGGGCGTAAAGTTGGCTGGCGTGGGAAGGCACGGTGGCCGGCAAATTGGTTTCACCCACCAAGATCAATCCTTCTTTCTGAACCGTTTTGCCGGCTTCGGTCCAAGCGCAGTTGCCGCCTTGGTCGGCGGCTAGATCGACGATGACCGAACCCGGTCGCATCCGCTTCAACATGGATTCGGGAAGAAGCATGGGGGCTTTCTTGCCCGGCACCTGAGCGGTAGTGATCACCACGTCCGCGTGGGAGACGTGTTCCGCCACGGCTTCGGCTTGGCGCCGCTTGTAGTCTTCGCTCGCCTCTCGGGCATAGCCTCCTTCATCTTCCGCGCCTTCGTCCGGGGCCACATCGATGAACTTGGCGCCGAGAGATTCGACCTGTTCCTTCACCGCCGGACGGATGTCGGTGGCTTCCACCACCGCCCCCAAGCGGCGGGCAGTGGCAATGGCTTGCAAACCGGCCACGCCGGCGCCGAATACCACGACCCGAGCCGGTTTCACCGTGCCCGCGGCCGTCATCAACAAGGGGAAGTAACGGCCCAGGGCGGAGGCTCCGAGCAGGACCGCTTTGTAGCCGGCGATGTTGGCCTGAGAAGACAAGGCGTCCATCTTTTGTGCCTTGGTGATGCGCGGCACCAAATCCATGGCGAAGCTGGTGATGCCCCGTTCCACCAACTTGCGTATCAAATCCAGGTTGCGTGCCGGGGAAAGAAATGAGACTACCACTTGCCCTTTCGGCATGACCTCCAATTCGGGAAGGGTCGGAGCCGCGACCTTGAGAACCAGGTTCGCTTGGCTGTAACCCTCGGCGGCGGAGGCCACGGTTTGGGCGCCGGCTGCTTGATAGTCGGCGTCCGAAAGAAAGGACTGAGCCCCGGCGTCGGCCTCCACGAACACCTGGAGACCGAGTTTCACCATTTTGGTGATGGTCTCCGGCGTGGCGGCCACGCGGGTCTCCCCAGGTAGGGTCTCCTTAGGAATGAAGACGGATGTCATGGTTCTGGCTGAGGTCGGCGGTTCCGGCGAGTTTAGCCTGGGCAACCGCCTGGGCGAAAAGACTGTCGCTCGAAATAACCCCCGGGCATTCCAAAGCCAAGGCCTGGCCCGGAAGCTCGGCCCCTATCCTTAGGCAGTGGGCGTTTCGGTCTTCCCCCATCCGCCGTTGGCGGATTACCAACTGCTCGATTCCGGCCATGGCGAAAAGCTGGAGCGATTCGGGGCCGTCGTGCTTCGGCGGCCGGACCCCCAAGCCTTGTGGCGGCCTCATCGGAAAAAGGATGTTTGGCAGCAAGCGGATGCCAGCTTCGTTCGCGAATCCGACCGTGGCGGGCGCTGGGAAGGTCCGGGAGGAAGTTCCCAAGTATTGAAATCTTGGATGCTTAAAGATTTCATTCCGGCTTCGTTGCCGGCTCTTTCCTTGCAAGTTCGCTTAACCCCGTTCAAGCACGTAGGCTTGTTTCCCGAGCAGGCGACGAACTGGCTTTGGGTCGAAAGGCGGCGCCAGGCATGGGCCGCCGCCGGAGAAAGGGGGCCGCGGCTGCTCAATCTTTTCGCCTATACAGGGGTGGCTTCTTTGTTGGCAGCGGTTTCCGGTTGGCAAGTGACCCACGTCGACGCCTCCCGGAGCTCCTTGGATTGGGCGGCTGCCAATGCACAGTGCAGTGAACTGCCTTCCGACGCCATTCGTTGGCTGCTGGAGGATGCCTCTGCTTTTGCGGCCCGTGAGCTTCGTCGGGGAAAGCGATATCACGGCATTTTGTTGGATCCTCCTCACTACGGGCGCGGCCCCAAGGGCCAGAAATGGTCCTTCCCCCGGGACCTCGCTCCGCTGTTGGACCATTGCCGCAAACTCTTGTTGGAGGACGGCCCGTCCTTCCTGGTGTTATCCAGTTATGCGGTCGGATATTCGCCCCTGGCTTTCGAGAACATGCTTCGTGAATTCGGGCCCGGCCAAGTGGAAAGCGGGGAGTTGGCCCTGCCCGAAGAGGGCTCGGGTCGCTTGCTTCCCTGCGGCTTTTGCGCTCGCTTTGTTCGCGAGGCTTCCGGCGGATGACCAGGCCGTCCTTGCCGGTTTTGTATGAAGACAACCATCTCTTGGTCGTGGCCAAGGAGGCCGGGGTTCCGGTGGTGCCCGATGCCAGCGGCGATCCTTCCATGTTGGAAATGGCAAAGGCATGGGTCAAAGTCCGCTACCAAAAGCCGGGGGAAGTTTTTCTCGGGGTGGTTCACCGCCTGGATCGGCCGGTTTCCGGGGTATTGCTGTTCGCCCGTACCAGCAAAGCGGCGAGTCGTCTGACTCAACAATGGCGTCAGGGAGAAGTCCGAAAGTGTTATTGGGGGATCGTAGAAGGAGTTCCTGGCCAAACCGAAGGAGAAGTCCGGCATTGGCTTTATAAAGATCGCCGCAAAAACATCGTGGAAGTAGTTTCGGCGGAGCGAGAGGGAGCCAAGCTGGCTTGTACTCGTTGGCGATTGCAACAGCAGAAGAAGGCGCGTGCCCTTTTGCATTTGGAACCGGTGACTGGACGTTCCCATCAATTGCGTCTGGCTTGCCGCTCTTTGGGGACTCCATTGCTAGGAGATCTGAAATACGGTGCCGGGGAAGCCTTGAAGGATCGGAGCCTGGCTTTGCACGCCTGCGCTTTGTCTTTGCAGCATCCTACGAAAGGGGAAACCATGACTTTTGAATGTCCACCTCCGGACAAGCCATGGTGGCGGGAATTTTGCTCAACAACGCTCTAAGCCGGTTTCTAGGTCTGCGGTGGACGAGGATATTTAGCGTTACCTTTTCAGGGTTGATTGTGTAGCTTTGGAGGGGATTTTAAGTGGGGCCTTCAGAGCCTCGGCGAAAAAATTTCTGAGTAAACCATGCTGACCGCAAGTTTTTGTTTTTTACTCCTTTCTTCCCTGCAATTTGGAAGCACAACTCAAGTTTCGGCTCCGTTTCCGAATTCCAAGGTGAAGTTGCATTCCGTTTGCGACACGGCTTCGCTGGAACTTCCCATCGTTTGGGGGCGATCGGCGGTTTTCGGCCAAGGAGAGTTGCTGGCCATGGATCCTAAGGAATGGCAACATTGTTTGAAGAAAATGAACTCGCTTGAACAGGCGAAGTTGGTTTCTTTACCTTCCGATGGCAGGCTTCTGATTTCTTGGGACAAGCAAAGTTTGGAAGTCAAACTGCACATGGCCTTTCGTCGATTGGGGAAGCCGGCAAGCGCCTTTCCTCGACATCGACTGGTGCATTCCAGGAAGGGGGATCCTCCTTCCTCGTCAAAGAAGTGGGAGGAACTGTTGGGAACGGTTCCGCCGCCGCTTTCCGCCCGGTGGTGGGTGACTGAAGTTCAATCTTGGGAGGGCGCATTGCCGGCGAACGTGGAGGCAACGGAGAGTGGCATCCTGACCGTAAGACGGGAGGCCTGGGCTCTATTCGAAAATATTCCCAAGAACAAGCTCCGGAGTCAGCTTCGCGTAGCCGACTCCGAAGACAGTCTGACGACTTGGATTTGGTTCGAGACCAAACCGGAGGCGGACGGGGGAGATTAAGCGATTTGGCCGGAGGGTTAACATGAATCGCTAGATGTTGATCCTCGCATGCGTCCCGCGGATAGTTGGAGCTCTGGCGGCTTGCCTCGGAATCGGCGTTTCCCACGTATTTTTTCAGGAACCCGAAGCGGAAAGAGTGAGCTTCGATGACCAAATTCGGCCGATTCTCGCGGCGAAATGTTTTGCCTGCCACGGGCCGGATCAAGCGGCCAGAAAGGCAGGCTTGCGCCTCGACCTTAGGGAAGATTTCCTTTCGGTTGCCGAGCCGGGGGATGTCGAGAGCAGCGAATTCTTCCTGAGAATTACCGAGCCGAATCCGGAAGACTTGATGCCACCCCCCGAAGTCGGGGATCCGTTGAGTCAGGAAGAAATCTCATTGCTTCGACAATGGATCCAAGAGGGGCTGCCTTGGGCGGATCATTGGGCTTTTGTGGTGCCAGAAACACCCCCAATACCGGCGGTGGGGGATAGCTCCTGGCCGAGGAATCCAATCGATGCATTCGTTTTGGCTAAGCTTGAAGCCAAAGGAGAGCGGCCGAGCCCGCAGGCGTCCAAGGCCAAGCTGCTTCGGCGCCTTAGTTTTGATTTGACGGGGTTGCCGCCAACTTTGGAGGAACTGGATGCTTTTTTGAATGATGGAGAAGAGGATGCTTATGAAAAGGCGGTCGACCGATTGTTGGCCTCGCCTCGGTACGGGGAACACATGGCCCGCTGGTGGTTGGACGGAGCACGCTACGCTGACACGAACGGCTATCAAAACGATTTTGCCCGGCAAATGTGGCCTTGGAGGGATTGGGTCATCGCCGCCTTGAATCAGAATATGCCTTTCGATCAATTTACGGTGGAGCAACTTGCCGGAGATTTGTTGCCAGAAGCAACCCTGGAACAACGAATCGCTACGGGGTTTAATCGTAACCACCGCACGGTCACCGAAGTCGGATCCATCGCCGAAGAATGGAGAGTGGAAAACGTAGTTGATCGAGTGGAAACCACGGCATCTGTTTTTCTGGGCTTAACCATGGGGTGCGCCCGCTGCCACGATCATAAGTACGATCCAATTTCGCAAACGGAGTTTTATCGTTTCTATGCCTTCTTCAATAGCATTGCCGAGGAAGGCGTTTATGCGGAAGCAAGAGGCAACGTCGCGCCTTTGCTCCAAGTTCCTCGGGCGATGGACGAGGCCAAACTATATGATCTTGACACCCGCCGGCTTGCGGCCGAGGTGGAATTGAAGCGGTTGGAAGAGGAGGTCGCAAGCCATTTGCCGCTATGGGAGGCTGAATTGCTAAAGGCTCCAAAAGTTTTCTTCCCGCCTGCGAAGCTTCGCGTGGTCTCCGCGCCAATACAGGGTGAGGCTGGCCCGAATCGATCCGAAGCGCCCCATCTTTCTTTAGCAGGCAAAGAGGGTTCCTTTGCCGATCTAGGGCAAGCCTTGTCCGTAGAATCTAATTCTCCCTTTAGCGTTTCCTGTTGGATTCTGGCGGAAAAGGATGGCGCAGTCTATGCAAAAATGTCGGACGACGACGCTTACCGCGGAATCGATTTGCTGATCAGCCCAGAGCGGAAGGTTGTGGCTCATTGGATCCATGATTGGCCGGAAAACGCGTTGAAGGTGGAGTCAAAGCAAACCATCCCTTTCGGGCGATGGATACATTTTGTCATGACCTATGACGGATCCATGAAAGCGACCGGCTTACATTTGTATGTGGATGGAAGCGAGCTTTCTTTTGACGTTCGCAAAGATCATTTGCAGGGAAGCATTCATACCCTCTCTCCCTTGAGATTGGGTCGTCGTCACTACGCGCCCTATTTTGGTGGAGCAATCGCCGACCTTCGGTTTTTCGACTATGAGTTAAGCGATGGCCAACGAGGGACGCTACGGCGCGCTCGCCTCTTGGAGCTCCTCCACCTCGCCGGGAAGGATTCCGAAAATCCTCTTCAAGCTGAATTGGACCAACTCCTTATTGGCGTGTTCGCTGCGGACGTTGCCTCGACAAGAAGGGAAATCGCCGCTTTAGAAGATCAAAAAAAGGCCGTTCTTCGAGCTGTGCCCACCACCATGGTGATGCAAGAGCTTCCTCAGCCAAGGAGTACCTTTTACTTGAAGCGAGGGCGTTATGACGCGCCGATTGGGGATCCCTTGTCGGCGGGCTTACCAGAGTTTTTGCCTGGCTTGCCGGCAAAAGAAAACCTCAATCGCTTGGATCTTGCCGAGTGGATCGTGTCGGAGAATAACCCATTAACTTCTCGCGTGATCGTCAATCAGCTTTGGCAGAGACTGTTTGGCCACGGGATTGTGGAAACTAGCGAAAACTTTGGCATTCAAGGAGCCCGCCCCACCCACCCGGCCCTTCTGAATTGGCTGGCAACGGAGTGGGTTCGGTTGGGATGGGATTTAAAAGCCATCCAGAAAACCATGGTCATGTCGGCGACCTATCAACAGAGTTCCAATGCCGATCCTCAGGCGTTTGAAAGAGACCCACAAAACCAACAGCTTTCGAGGGGGCCGCGCTTTCGTCTTTCGGCCGAGGAGCTGCGCGACCAAGCTTTGGCCGTCAGTGGTTTGTTGGTGGAAAAGCTTGGCGGACCGCCAACCAGACCGTATCAACCAGACGGCATGTGGAAAGAACTGGCCGGCGGAGCCGGACAAGGTCCATACGTGCAAGATCGGGGAGAAGGGTTGTACCGCCGGAGTCTTTATACGCATCGCAAGCGGACGGTTCCTCACCCAACTTTGGCTATCTTTGACGCGCCCAGTTTCGAAATATGCCAATTACGCCGCTCGCGCACCAATACACCTTTGCAAGCTCTGGCCCTTTTAAATGACGTGACTTTCGTGGAAGCATCCCGCAAGCTGGCGGAGCGCATGATTCTGAAAGGCGGATCGACGGCCGCAGAACGGCTGCGATTCGGATTTCGCTTAGTAACCGGTCGGCATCCCGATGAGGCGGAACTTGAAACCATGATTGCCGGCTTGGAGCGCCGTCGTGCTGGTTTTGCCCGCGAACCCGAGCGGGCGGATCAACTACTTGCGTTAGGAGAATCGGCCCATGACCCTCAGTTGGAAAAAGTGGAACTTGCGGCTTATGCCTTGAGTGCCGCCGTTCTTTTCAACCTGGATGAGTGTTTAACCAAGGAATAAGAATGAAATCCCTGCAAGGCAACCAAATCTTGAATCGGCGCAGTTTCCTTGCCAAGTCGGCGGCCGGATTGGGTGCTGCCGCCCTTACGGCATTGATTCCAGCGCAGAGCGGAGCCTCACCAAGCCGTTTGCCTTTCATTCCTCATCCTGGGCGGCGAAATGCTCGGGCGAAACGAGTGATCTACTTGTTTCAGTCCGGCGCTCCAAGCCAGTTGGATACCTTCGATTACAAGCCCGGTTTACGTGATTTATTCGGAACCGAACTACCGGAATCGATTCGAAAAGGGCAGCGGCTGACTACGATGACTTCCGGGCAAAAGAGCTTTCCAATTGCTCCGTCCGTTTTCGACTTCCACCAGCACGGCGAAAGTGGGGCTTGGGTATGTGATCTCTTTCCTCATACAGCAGGAATCGTAGACCGCCTGTGCATCGTCCGTTCCATGTGGACCGAGGCGATCAACCACGACCCGGCCATTACCTTTTGCCAAACGGGATCGCAGCTCGCCGGGCGACCGAGCATGGGAGCTTGGGTGGCTTACGGCTTAGGGACCATGAACCGCGACTTGCCGACTTTTGTGGTACTGGTTTCCTCTACCTTGTCCAAGCAACCGCTGTATGACCGTTTGTGGGGAAGCGGCTTTCTTCCGGCTCACTTTCAAGGAGTAAAGTTGCGCAATGGTCGAGATCCTGTGCTTCATCTCTCTACCCCCGACGGCTGCAGCTCGGATCAGCGCCGGGCTATGCTGGATGAACTCCGCATTCTCAATCAAAAGCACCACCAGTCGGCCGGCGATCCTGAAATCCTAGCCCGCATCGAACAATATGAGCTTGCTTTTCGCATGCAAACCTCGGTTCCGGAACTTACCGATATGAGCGATGAGCCTGCGGCGGTTTTGGACTTGTACGGGGAAGACGTTCACGTTCCGGGCAGCTTCGCTCGCAATTGTTTATTGGCCCGGCGGCTGGCGGAGCGAGACGTTCGTTTCATTCAGCTTTATCACATGGGATGGGATCATCATGGAGATTTGCCAAACAGTATGAAAGCCTTGGCCAAGGCCACCGACCAGCCGGCGTCGGCTCTGGTACAGGACTTGGAACAACGAGGTTTATTGGAGGATACTTTGGTGGTTTGGGGCGGGGAGTTTGGGCGCACGGTTTACTCCCAAGGACAACTCAGTAAGGAAAACCATGGCCGGGATCATCATCCTCGGTGCTACTCCGTTTGGATGGCAGGGGGAGGAGTGCGTCCTGGGCTGGTTTACGGCCAAACCGACGATTTTTCTTACAACATCGTTGCTGATCCTGTAGAAGTTCATGACTTAAACGCCACGATTCTGCATCAACTCGGCCTGGACCATGAGAAATTGGTTTACCCGTTCCAAGGACGAGACTTTCGGCTTACCGACGTTCACGGTCGCGTGGTGAAAGAATTATTGGCTTGAGATCCGGGACAGGCCGAATCCCAAGCCATGGTTGGTTACACTTCTTAGTCAATGGTCGTTGCGACCACGATCGTTACCTGACTGTCTTGAATGGCCTGGAGCCACACATCGGTGCCGGTGTAGGTGGCTGGGATGAAGATCGTCCAAGACACCATGCCGTCGGCTCCGGTTTTGTCCGGTCCCGCCGCCGCAATCGGATTGGCCAGATCCAGAGTTGCATTCAGGGCACCGATGTAGGTGCTGCCTAAGCCGACCACACTGTAGGCCAGCCAAGTATTGGTGTCGGGTAGGCCTCCCGTGACGACGAAGTCAGCGTCCGCGCCTCCCTGCAGCGGCAAGGGATCCACGCTCAATTGGAAGCCACCATCTTCTCGATCAAAGTGTGGATTGCGGCTGGACGGGTTGTAGATCACCCCTTTGCTGATTCCGAAACCGGCGACTCCCTGTATGGGAGAGACCGCCATGGTGGTGCCGGTAATGACGTCTTGGTCGTTAATGCCGGACTGCTTGGTCCAAGAAGCGGTGTCGTAAGGCCGTTGTTCGTAAATGCAAGGGTCGTACAAGATGCCGTCCTCTTTTTGATAGACCACCGAGAAGCCTTGCCCTCCGCGACCGGTCACTGCGGGGCAAAGATAACCTTCACCTGCCAGAGGTTGGCCGAGGATTCCCACTCCCCAAGAAGAACCGCCGTCGTAAGAAATGCGGTAGCGAACTTCCGGGCCCAGAGTGTAATCGTGGACGAACACGATGATGAAAATGTCCTCGTACGCGGCAACGCCGGTGGTCGTGGGCGAAGTCGGATGGACGGTATCGATGTCCGAAGAAACCGGCGTTCCGGCCCAAGGTTTCATCCAGACGCTCAAGTTGTCGCTGGTGTCCCGGAAGGAAACCACCGTGTGGTAGGTTGACCACCCAAAGTTGAAGCAGATGTCCAGACTTCCTTCGGCGTCGCTGATTCCGGAGGGATATTCGGTAAAGGTGCTGCCGACGTCCAAGGAATAGTGGTAGATCAAACTACCGTCCTCCAAGATGGCTACGTGGCGGATGTGGTTATTATCGGCATCGGCGTTGGACGCCAAGGCCAGTTCCAGGATTTCGACTCCCTTATCGAAGATGGGAATCCAGAAATAGATGTTGTCAATGATGCCTCCCGGCATGAGGGCTCGTCTCATGCGGGCTTGCTGGTGGATACCGGAGCCCGGGTCTTCAGGCGCGTAGGCGACGTAAAGGTAATCATCAACGACTACGGCGTCGACGTCGCTTACCGTGGAGTTGGACAGCCAAGCATAGGTTTCGGACCAGGTTTGGCCGTCATCCTTGGACATGTTGATCGACCATTGGGCGGAGTCGGTTCTCCGCCGAGTTACGGCAAAGAGCCGGCCGTTTCCTGCGTGGTAATCCAGGCTGGTTTCAGCGACGTCGCCGATGGTCTCTATCTGACTATCGCTGCTCCAACCGCGGCCACTGCTCAGACTTCGAGCTTTTCGCCATTGAATGCCGACCGCAAACGCGGGTTCAGGTGCAAACTCTTGTAAGGCCTCCATCGCCGCAAGGGCTTGCTCAAAGGCTTGAGAATGCCAGAGCCGTTCGATCTTTTGTGCCATTTGAGCTGCCCGGGAGCTTTCTTGACCGAGGAATTCGATTTTGATCATGGCGTTCAGGCGATCCTCATGACTCAAAGCTTTGAGTGAATTGAGAAGCGAAACCGAACGCCGACCACCTTCTTCTTCGGTATCCGTTTCGGGCCGAAACCACCCAGACGTGCCAGCAGGGCTTGAATGCGTGGTGACGAAGGATTCTTCCACCATGCGAGTGATGCTTTCTTCCTGAATCTGGGGCCAAGTCAGGGTGAGAGCGAGACAGAATGAGAGTAAAACCATGATCCTGTTGTCTTGTTGAACTAACCAGTCAGAGGTTGCAGGGCATAAAAAGCGATTCCTTGATGGCCGAAACAAGGAATCTCACATTTTCCAGAAGAAACCAAAGACCCTCGCCAGGATCTAATTTAACTCATTGAATATTAATGAGTTATGCTTGCGGCTTTCCCCAGCGGGCTCGGTGGGAGCCGTATCCTTGACGGCACTCAAAATGATTCCGGGTCATCGAACGGTCAAGATTTGGGCCACAAGCATGTAGCCACAGGAAGCACAGAAGGGGGATGGTTTCTATGCCCCAAACATCTTTCGAAGTTAAAGCGAAGTCCGCTAAGGTTTTTGAATTCGATAGCGAAGCAGGGTCTTCAATCTTTCCTCCGGCACTCGCCGAGGGTCGCTGAAATAGATTTCGTGATGAGGGCCTCGGGGGATGTAACCTTGAGATTGGGCCAACTCCAACATGGCTTTGATCGCGATGCCGCATTCCGAATACGGGCCGACGTGCATGGCTTGAACGCAAGTGCTGGCAGGATGGACTTCAAGGGTTACAGCCTCAGCCCCTTCGACTTTTTTCTTTGCTCGGACGGCATCTAGCGCCTCTTGCCGGTGGTTCTCTTCAATGAATTCAGGAACTCGAATCAAAAACTTCCAGCACCATTCTTCCTTGGGCTTGAGATGAAACATGGGATCGCCGTCCTCGCCGTACCATTGAGCCTCCATTTTCGCCACGACGTAATCTTGTCCAGCAGCTTTGGATTGCATCTTCATGGTGTAGGCGACTGCATAAAGGCGCCCGATGGCTTCTTGAAAGGCGGTTCCGCCTGGAGCTCCCTTGCCTTGGATGGCGAGGTATTTCACCGGCCCGATTTCCACGAGATAAGGTTTCCGCCTGCCGGCGTATTCTTGCTTGTGCAATTTGAACAGGTCGATTTTTGAGGTAGTGCTCATGAGGTTAGGTTGTTTAGTCTTCAAGGGCGAAGTGGATCTCCGTGCGGAGCTTTTCAGGCGGCGTCATGCGCGGGTCGTTCAGATAGACTTCCAGTGGCGGGCGGTCGGCGGGCATTTCTCCACTTTCCAACAACCATGGCCCACTGAGCCAGGAATAACTTTGTCCCAGTTCTTCATAAGGGCCGACGTGAGTTCCGATTGCATAGCGGCCTGCAGCTATGGTTTGGCGTCCGAATTCACCTTCTCCTTCCGGAACTTGGGCGAGAAGGGCGCAGGCGTCATAACGAATGTGTTCCGAGGCGGTAATGGTAGGGTCATCGTAAACGACCGCCAGCGTCCCCTGCAGGTGGAAGATCACCCCTTTTGAGGCCAGCCAAGCCATGAGCTTTTGCCAGGCGCCGGAGACTTCGGAATAAGGGCCGGTATGGCGCACGAAAGCGACCTCCCTTTCCGGTAGATGTTCAACTCGAACCTCCATGGGGCGTCCAATCCTCTGAACCTGAAATCCAGTCAGGTTTCGATCGGGATCGAAATGCACCCCTGAAGGAGTCGGCGGCATTGCCGGGAGGCGGTTTTCTTCTCGATAGGGTTTGGGGGCCAATTCAAAATGCCGCTTAAATGCTCGGGTGAAGGCTTCATGGGTTTCATACCCTGCCTGAAAGGCGATGGAAGTCACCGGGCGATCCGTCCGAATGAGCTGCAATGCCGCTCGCTCAAGGCGCAAACGCCGGATATGCTCTTTCAGGCTTTCGCCGACCAGGCTCGAGAAGATGCGGTGGAAGTGATAGGGAGAGTAATAGGCTTTGCGGGCGAGGGCTTCCAGATCCAAGGCTTCGTCCAAGTGAGTCTGGACATATAGCAAAACTTGCAGGATTCGCGCCGAGTGGTCTTTACGCGTGGTTTCCTTCATGACTTTGGTAGTTTGACTGAGTCTGCCCGTCTCCGCTTGACCGTTTTTGCGGCTTTTGTCTCAAGACAACATCTTTCCGCAGTGAGGGCAAGGCCGCGGTTGCTCTTTTCGGCGCTGAAACTCTTCCATGAAACCGGAGCCCAGAATACCCGCGGGCAGGGCGAACATGCCGATTCCCAGGGTTGCGATCAGGGCGGCCAAGAATTTTCCGCCGACAGTCACCGGATAGACATCTCCGTAACCGACCGTGGTCAAGGTGGCGATTCCCCACCACATGGCCGCGGGGATGTTTGGGAAGGTTTCCGGCTGAGCGCTTTCTTCCAGGTAATACATGCCGGTCGACGCCACCATTAGGCTGATTCCAAGGACGAACAAGGTAACCGCCAGTTCTTCTTTCTTCTTTAGGAGTACCTTGGCCAGGATGCGCACTGATTCTGAATAACGCCCCAGTTTCAAAATTCGGAGCATGCGGGCAAGGCGGAACATCCGAAGAAAGCGGGTGTCCGTGGTTCCGAAGACTGGCAAAAGGCCAGGCAGGATCGCAATCAAATCTACCAATGCCATGGGCGTTAGAGCGAATCGGAGGCGGCCCCATATGGGATGTCGATAGCGGGGATCGACGGGACAGGCCCATAATCTGGCTAGGTACTCCACCGAGAAAACACCGAGGGAGAATAGTTCAAAACCCCAAAGCAGCGGAGCATTCGCGTCGGCAAATCCTTGAACGGTTCCGAGGACGATGGCTAGCATGTTCAAGAGGATTAATGCGCAAATCCCACTGTTTATTTTATTGGCAAGAGGATCCTTGGCTTTGGTCCCGCCCAAAATCTGAAATGTCCGTACCTTTCGAGAAGTCGCCATGTAGGGCAATATAGTTGCGCCATGCCGACTTCGCCTACCCTTCCTCTCTTTCAAGTGGACGCTTTCAGTTCAAGGGTTTTTGCCGGAAACCCGGCGGCCATCTGCCCCCTGGAGCGGTGGCTTCCGGAAGCTCTGATGCAGGCGATCGCGGCGGAAAACAATCTTTCGGAAACCGCTTTCCTGGTTCCAAGGGGTGAGGACTTTGAAATCCGTTGGTTTACGCCCAAGGCGGAAGTCAAGCTGTGTGGTCATGCCACCCTGGCTGCAGCTTACGTTTTGTTTGAACGACTGAAGCCGGATCTACGGAGGGTGGTTTTCCACAGCCTCAGCGGCCCCTTGACGGTGGTTCAAACCGGCGCAGGCCTGCAACTTGATTTTCCCGCCCAGCCTGCGGAGGAAATTCCTTGTCCGGACGAAGTCTCTAGAGCATTCAAGGTTGAGCCGGTTTTCTGCGGCTGCACCGAGCGGGACCTAATGGTGGTGATTGAAAGTGAAGAACAAATCAGGGATTTGCAGCCGGATATGTACCTGTTGGAAAACCTGCCACAAAAAGGTTTCATCCTTACCGCGAAAGGAGATCAAGCGGATTTCGTTTCTCGTTTCTTCGCTCCGGCTCTTGGAGTTCCGGAAGATCCAGTGACCGGCTCGGCTCACTGTACTTTGGCTCCTTATTGGAGCATGAAGCTGAACCAGGACCGATTGATGGCCAGACAATTATCGCCTCGAGGAGGTGAAATCGAATGTCGTCTCAAAGGGAATCGTGTCCTTCTGTCCGGCAAGGCAATTTTGTACCTGGAGGGGAAGATCCACCTCCCTCCCGGTTTTGAGTCGGGATTTTGAATCGGAGTTACAGTAGAGTCGTTCCTTTCAACCCCACCTTCCACCATGCGGACCATCCTCGCGGCTTTGCTCGCCTCCGTCCTTGGCGTCGCTTCCCTTTGCGCTCAAGGAACTTCCATTCAACCCCTAATTCAAGAGGGGGACAGCGTGGCCGGAGTCGGCCTGGTCACGCGCATTGACAACATGGCTTTGAACGCCGCCGGACAATGGCTGGTGGAAGCCGATACGGATAATCCCGACACCAACGCGGATTCCGTGGTGCTCAACTCATCTGGCTTGTTGCTTCAAGAGGGGCAGTCCTTGAGCGCTCCTGCCGGCGCGACTCTGGATAGTTTTGATGCCCTGACTTTGAACAATCTCGGAGAGAGTGGCTGGAATTTTTTCTTGGATGGGACTTCTGGATTCAATGATGACTCCGGTATTTATTTCAATACTACATTGGTGATTCAAGAAAGTAATCTTTCTACCGCTGCCGGTTTCAGCCCGGGAACGACTTACATTGGCTTTTTCGAAACCAAAATCAATGACAGCCGGAAAGTCTTGGTCATGGCATCCGTGGACGATCCGGCCATTTCCAGCAGCGTGGATCGGGCGCTAGTGATTCTAGATTTGGATGTTGCGGGAAACTTGCTTGGCGAAACTGTATTCGCCAAGGAAGGGGACGTTCTCCCCGGACAAAGCGATTTCGTTGCTGACTTCGAAACCAACCCGCACAATTTCGCTTTTAACAATAACGGTGATTTGATGTTTATCGCCGATTTGGACGGCAATACAGCAGTGGATCATGCCATTTACGTCAACATGGCGCTGATTGCCCAAGAGGGCAGTCCCTCGCCGGTGGCCGGTCGGAATTGGGAGTTACTGTCCAGTAAACCGGTGGCCCTAAACAATTTGGGTGGAACCGCGTTTCGTGGCAACTTGGACGGGGACACATCGACCGATGAAATTATTATTGCAAACGGCAGCAAACTGGTTCAGGAAGGCGATAGCTTGCCTGACATCAGTCCCTTCGTTTTTACCAGCTTTGGTTCCGGTCCGCTTTGGATCAGTGATAGCGGCGATGTGCTTTGGTATGGCGACTGGGATGATCCCAACACCGATGTCGATACCGGGCTTTTCCTCAACGACCGCCTGATCGTGCAAGAGGGAGTTTCCAGCGTAGGTGGAGTTTTGATCGACAGCTTGCGCGGTATTCAGGATGGTTACTTCCTGAGTATGGACGGCGATGACGTCATGTTTGAGGCGGTTCTGGACAACGGGGTAGAGGGGGCCTATTTGCTCGAAATTGGTTCAACCGGGTTCACCCTTGGCGATCCAATTCCTGGAATCGCGGGCATGATGAACTCTCTGGCCTCGACTGGGGGTACCCCGAATACGGTGACCTATTACTTAGGCAGCGCGATTTCTGGAAACACTCCTTACAATTGCTCGGGGAATCTATTGGACATTGGGATGGCCAATCCTCGAATCCTTGGAAACGTGACTTCGGACGCAAACGGCGATGCCGGGATTATGGGATTTGCGCCCTCTTCTCTTTCGGGAGTCACGATCTACTTGCAGGCGATCGAGCCGACCACCTGCCAGCTCTCTAACTTGGTGACGGCTACTTTGCAGTAAAGAAAAGCTTCCAGTTCCCCGGCTTTGTTCAAATCTCGAAGCCGGGGAGCCAGGGGCCGCCTGCTTGGGGGCGACGGAAGGCACGAATGGACAGCGGGGCCGGCCGCTTGTCCAATCCAGTTTGAGTGCAACCGATTTGAAACAAGGCGTGGATCTGTTGCGCGTGAATTCCCCGGCCTAACATCCGATATCGGAAATCGGAATCGTGCCTTTTGCCGTCCCGCAGTTTTTCCAGTTTGCGCAGCACCTTTCCCTCGTGACCGGGGAAATGCTCTTGCAACCAAGAAACGAACACTTCCTCTACGCCCGGACTCAAGCGCAATACCGTGTATCCGGCTTGTACCGCTCCTGCTTCCGCCGCCGCTTTCAGAATTCGAGGAATTTCATGTTCGCTCATTCCCGGAATGACCGGAGCAATCATGACACCGGCGGGGATCCCGGCACTTCGCAATTCTTGAATTGCCTTTAAACGCTGTGCTGGAGTGGAAGCCCGGGGCTCCATTTTCGCCGCCAGTTCCGGGTCCAGGGTAGGGATCGAAAGCATGGCGGAGGCGGCTTGGTGAGTTGCGAGATCCGCCAAGATGTCCCGATCTCGAACAATCAAACGGTTTTTTGTGATCACCGCCACCGGGTTGCGAAACTCCGCCAAAACTTGAAGGCAGCGGCGAGTGATCCCCAGGCGGCGCTCCACGGGTTGATAGGGGTCGGTAACGCCGCTGATGCCGAGAACCTGTGGTTTCCAGGTCTTTGAAGCCAAGGCACGTCTCAATAGTTCCGGAGCGTCTTCCTTAATCAGGATCTTAGTTTCGAAATCCAGACCGAGGGAAAATCCCAGATATTCGTGGTAAGGCCGGGCGTAGCAATAGGAGCAGCCGTGCTCGCAACCCCGGTAAACATTGATGCTGGCATCAAAGGGTACGTCCGGGCTTTGGTTGTGACTGATAATGGAACGGCTTTGGTCGAGAAAAAATTCGGTTTTAGGCTCGGGCTCGAGTGGATCATGTTCTGCGGCATCGGGCTCAAAGGAATAGGCAGCAAATCGATTGGGTGGATTTTCTCCGCTCCCTCGTCCTTTGGGGCTGGGAGGTTTTACCGGAACCGGTTCCGGATCCACGAAATCTTCTTCATTCACCTGGACATTGTCGCCGGTGAATGGGATTGCGGCCATAAAATTTCAGCAATCTGAACCGCGTTGGTCGCAGCTCCCTTGCGAAGATTGTTCGCGACTTGCCACAGCCAAAGTCGTCGAGGGTGTTGGAAGTCGGATCGAATACGCCCAACCATGACGGCATCAGAATTTTTTACGGCCTCCGGCGTGGGATAACTTTCGGTGGACGGGTCGTCGATGACCATGACTCCGGGCATTTCCCGTAAAGCTTGACGGGCTTGTTGGGGATCTAGATCTTGTTCGGTTTCTACCAAAATGGAGGCGGAGTGTCCTACTTGCACCGGTACTCGCACGCAGGTCATGCTGACTTCCAGTTGTGGCAGGTTCATAATTTTGCGAGTTTCAAACAGCAGCTTGACCTCTTCGGTGGTAAAGCCGTCGTCGCGAAATCCTTCGCATTGAGGAATGACGTTGTCGTCGATGGCATGAGGAAAGATTTGAGGTTCCGCTTGGCCGGCTCGCTGAGCTTGAAGTTCATTTAGTCCGTCTTTGCCGGTTCCGGAAACAGCCTGCAAGGTCGTAACTACAACCCGCTTCAAGCCCACCCGACGGCGCAGGGCTTCCAAAGCCATGGTGAAACCAATGGTGGAGCAATTGGGGCAAGCAATGATTCCCGGCTTGGACAGGATCTGATCGCCGTTAATTTCCGGAACGACTAACGGCACCTGCGGTTCCATGCGCCAAGTCCCGGACTTATCGATCACCACCGCACCTTGCTTTACGGCTTCCGGGGCCAAATCACGGGACAGTGAGCCGGTGGCGGCGAAGAACACCAAGTCGCAATTCTCGAAGGCTTGGCCGTTCGCTTCTTTTACCGGCCAATTACGGTCTTGAAAGCGGATTTCGGATCCCGCCGAGCGCCGGCTCGCCAATGGCCGTAATTCCGCTACTTCGAATCGGCGTTCCTGCATGATTTGCAGCAAGACTTCGCCTACCAGACCGGTAGCTCCAACGACGGCGACAACGGGTTTCTTCATGATGGGAACGGAATTTCTTCCGGCGCAGGATGATGAAGATCAAAGAAAAAAAGTCAAGAGCTCTTGACGGCGCGACTTTTCGGGCTATCGTTTTGCGCCAACGCGGCTTCGCCGCCCCCGAACCATGAATCAGCAAGTCCTAATGTCGATGTGGATGGCCATGCCCAAGCCCGGGCAGTGGTCCAGGTGTCCACGTTGGCTGTTTTGCTGATCCGCGACAGCTTCCAAAGCACCAAAGACCGCTGCCTGGGCAGCGGTTTTTTTCTTTTTCCGGCGCTTGGCGCCATCTCCCGGGCAGTTCTGCCCAAATCGCATTGGAAGCATGTCACCCCAAATCCCTTCCTCGTCTTCTCTCGCCTCCACTTTAGCCACGGAGGCCATTCATGGTGGTACAGGTCCCGACCCTGAAACCGGGGCTTTGTTAACGCCGGTCCACCAGAACACCACATACGCGCAAAGCGATCTCGGCGTTCATCGCGGTTTCAGTTACTCGCGAACCGGAAATCCGACCGTATCCGCATTTGAGAAGCGCTTGGCTGCTTTGGAGCAGGCGCATTCCGCCACGGCCTTCGCCACCGGCATGGCGGCCACCACGACGCTGTTCTTGAGCTTGCTGAAAAGCGGCGACCGAGTGATTTGTTCCGACGTGGTTTACGGTGGAACGGTGCGGGTCCTGCGGCAGGTGCTGCAAGCTTTTGGAGTGAATACCGACTTCATCGATACCTCAGATCTGAACACGGTGAAGGAGGCTTTGCGGAAACCGGCCCGACTGGTTTTCCTGGAAACCCCGGCCAATCCGACGTTGAAACTCAGTGATATCGAGGCGATTGCCCAACTGGCTCGAAAGGCTGGGGCGTGGACTGTGGTGGACAACACCTTTTTGACCCCGGTCCTGCAGCGTCCCTTGGATCTTGGTGCCGACGTTTCGCTTTATTCCACCACCAAGTACATCGAAGGCCACAACAGCACGGTCGGGGGGGCTTTATTGACCAAAAACGATGAACTGGCCGAGCGGCTCCGCTTCGTGCAGGGAACCTTAGGAACCACGCAGGCTCCCTGGGAGGCTTGGTTGAGTTTGCGAGGAGTGAAGACTTTGCCGCTTCGCATGGAGCGACATTCCGCCAATGCAGCCAGTTTGGCCGCTTGGTTGGAAGACCGACCTGAAGTGGAAAGGGTGGATTACCCGTTCTCTGACTCGTTTCCTCAAGTCGAATTGGCCCGCCGGCAGCAGAAAGCCGGTGGAGGGCTGATTTCGTTTCGGCTGAAGGGGGGGCTGGCGGCCGTGCGAGCCTTTGCCGTCGCCTTGCAAAGGATCACTTTGGCGGAAAACCTCGGTGCGGTGGAGAGCTTGATCACGCATCCCGTCACCATGACCCATGCCAGCGTTCCTGAGTCTCAGCGGTTGCGTGCCGGCATCGTCCCGGGATTGTTGAGGTTGTCGGTGGGATTGGAAGATCCGCAGGATTTAATTGCTGATTTGGAAGGCGCATTCCAGCGCAGCAAGGCGGAGGCCATCGCATGACCAAGCCCCGCATTCAAGTGCTGAAATTCGGCAGTTCGGTTTTGAAAACCGAACAGGATTTGCCCAAGGCGGTCGGTGAGATTTACCGCTGGTGGCGGCAAGGCTATGCCGTGGTTGCCGTCGTGTCCGCCTTGGACGGGCGAACGGATGTTCTTTTCCGGCAAGCCAACGACAACAACGGCTTCGAGGGAGAAGTCGGCACCGCCGAGTGGGTGGCCACAGGAGAGGCTGAAGCCGTTGCCCTGCTGCAGTTGGCTTGCCAAAGAGCCGGCCTTCCCAGCCGGGCTTGGGACGCCGCCCGCTTGGGCTTGCGGCTTACCGGGCCGGTCCTGGATGCCAAGCCCGCGGCAGTGGACGTAGCCCGCCTGCGCCGCCAATTGCAAAGTTGTCCGATCTTGGTGGTTCCGGGCTACGTCGGCCTTCACCAGGAGGGCCATTTAGCTTTGCTCGGCAGGGGAGGCTCTGATTTGAGCGCGGTGTATTTGGCCCAAAGGCTCAACGGGCGATGCCGGTTGCTGAAGGACTTCCCGGGAATCTTCCAATGGGATCCCCATCGCCCGGGCCCGGCGCCGAAACGATTGACCCAACTTCCCTTTGATCGGGCTTTGGCCGTTGGCGGCCAGGTGTTGCAAGCCAAGGCCGTGCACTTTGCCCGACAAGCCGACTTCCCTTTCGAGGTTTCGGCGTGCGGCCACGAAGAGGCCACTTTGGTCGGGGCCGACCGCTTGGAGGAAGTCTCGGCCCGGTCCCGAAAGGAGTCATTGCCGGTAAGCCTTTGGGGGCTCGGAACGGTGGGCTCGGGAGTTTTCGAGCGACTGCAGGCTCATCCGGATCAATTCCAAATCGGTTCCATCTTGATCAAGGATCCCGCCAAGACACGGCCGGCAGGAATCTCGCCGAACCAGCTCCGCTATCGACCTGAGGATTGCCTGGACGGAGAGCCTGGGGTGGTGGTGGATGTGACCGGCGGAGGATGCCGGGATGCCTCCTGGAGACTGGCTGCGGTTCAACAAGGTTGGCACTTTGTAACTGCGGATAAGGAACTACTTTCCGAGCACGGAGAAGCCCTCCGTTGGGAGGCCGAGATCGCCGGGGTTTCGGTTCGAGCTTCGGCTGCTGTCGGGGGAGCTCTACCGGCTTTGGAATGGATTCGACGAATTGCCGAAGGACCCGGCGTGGCTTCCATGGCCGGAGTTCTAAATGGAACTTGCAACTTCCTACTAAATGAACTGGCAGCGGGTTGTTCTTGGGATTCCGCCCTCGAGGCCGCACGTGAGCGGGGCTTTGCCGAGGCCGATTCCAGGGAAGACCTCAGCGGCCGGGATGCCGCTCGCAAACTGTTCTTATTGGCACAACAAGCCTGGCCCCAACTGCAACTGCCCGATGGAGGAATCTTCCCCTCGGAAGCCTTGGAGCCAAAGGCCGTGGACCCTCGGAAAGGGCTTCGCATCCGTCAGGTCGCTCGGGCTTCTTTGGATTCAGGCGGCCGCATCAAGGCCGGCGTGCGCCTGGAACCGGTCGGGGCCGGCCACCCCTGGTTTGAGCTGCCGGATCAAGGAAACGGTTTGCAACTTTGGGACCGAAAGGGAGCAGTCTATGAGCTCCGAGGGGCCGGAGCCGGCTGCCGGCCGACGACCGAAGCCGTCATTGCGGATTTGTGGGATCTCTGGCGCCAAATGGGCCGAGCTTGCCGGCTCGAGGAGGTTGGATCATGAAAACGGCAACCCAATTGGTTCAGGGTGGAAGACTGCCGGAGGATCCTTTGCAGGCAAGCGCGCCTCCGCTTTACCAAACCGCGACCTTTCGGCAGGCCTCACCTCTGCAAGCCGGAGCCTTCGATTATTCCCGGTCGGGAAATCCCACTCGGCGAATCCTCGAACAGCAACTCGCGGAACTGGAAGGCGGAGTTCAGGCCTTTGCGTTCAGCAGTGGCATGGCTGCCATCAACGCGGTGACCCGGCTCGTTCCCCGCGGAGGCCGCATCTTGGCCGGCCACGATGTTTACGGTGGAACTTGGCGATTGCTCGAGCAAGTCGTCAAGCCTTCCGGAGTGGAAGTGGAATGGATCGAGCCGGCCAGCTTGGCGGAAACCGCCGACCGGTTGCAAGCGGGAGCAGATCTTGTTTTGGTTGAAACTCCAACCAATCCCCGGATGCAAGTTTGCGATCTCCAGGCATTGGCCCGACTTTGCCACGAGTTCCATTGCCTACTTGCCGTGGACAACAGTTGGATGACGCCACTTCGACAAAATCCCTTGGCCTTGGGGGCGGATTTGGTGGTTCATTCCGCCACCAAGTTTTTGGGAGGTCATGGAGATTTAACTGCCGGTGCCGTGGTGGTCCAAGATTCAGAGCTGGCAGATCGCCTTGCTTTTCTACAGAACGCGGAAGGTACCGCCTTGGCTCCCTTTGACAGTTGGTTGCTGCTTCGGGGCATGAAGACTTTGGAAATCCGGTTGCGACAACAGGAAGCATCGGCGCGGAAAATCGTCCGTGCGCTCAAGCAAATTCCAGAGATTCGCAACTTGCGTCATCCTTCCCTCCTGGACTCACCCAGTCGGAAACTTCATCGGAGCCAGGCACGGGGAGACGGCAGTTTGATCGCCCTGGAAACCGGAAGCCTGGAACGCAGCGTCGCCTTCTTGCAGCGACTCCAGTGCTTTTCGTTGACGGTCAGCTTCGGCAGCGTGGCTTCCAGCGCCAGCCTTCCCTGCCGGATGTCCCATGCCGCGATCCCGGAGCATGAGCGCCAAGCTCGAGGCTTGCCGGAAGACTTGATCCGCCTGTCCATCGGCATTGAGGATCCGGGGGACCTCATCGCTGATTTGAGTCAGGCGTTGGACGGTTTGAAGGGGAGGGGTTCTCTTTCGACTTGCGTTTCTCAAGGAGCGGCCTGAAAGAAGTTTCAGCAGAATTCGTGTTCGATCCAGCTTCAGTGGTGCACTGTTGAGGAAATCGGAATCATCCGATCTGAAGAATTTCACCAATCCTGAAATTCAGATGCACTGGACTCACTTGAACAGGAGTACCTAATGAAGTGGAGAGCTGCACTTAATAATTCAATCTTCTTGTTTCCGGTTTTCCCGGCATGGTTTGCCATGCCTGAGTCTCCTTCCGGAGAACCGGCGGTTGAGAAGAAAGCTGTCTTCTGTACCATCCCTCCCTGCGACAATACCGATTCCGAGGTGGCCGTTTTCGTTGGCAGCCTTGCTATTTGCCCTGATTCCAGCGGCAATTTAATTGTCAAGTACTTGGACGTCAGCATCCAAAATTGGTCCGAGGGATGCGTTGCGGAAACCGTGGTTCTTGACGACTACGTGGTGGATTGTGACCTAATGACCGACGGAATTGGAATTCAAATTCCCAATTTTCCTCAGGGAGCGGAGCTGGAAGACGGGGATGTTTTGGGAAATTTGTTGGCCGTGGTCACGATCGATCCGAACCTGTGTCAGGAAATGACAACCTGCACGCTGGAAGTGCGGGCCACGACTTTAAGTTCTGGGTTTCCGGCCAGGACCAGACCGGCCGAAATCGACGTTCAATGTTCGGCCGCACCTTTTGTGGTAGAGATCGATCGGGAGAGATTTGGAAATCAGCGGGTTTGCGAGGACTTGCCGGTACCGATGATTTTCATCGCGGAAAATTGCGAAGGAACGCCTTTGAATCTTGAGGTAACTGTGGTCTCCGATCAACAGACCTCCTCCTCGCCCTCGGGGTCTGGAGGGGATCACTTCCCGATTTCCTGGGATCTGGCCAATTTGCCCGCCGGCGATCCTTACCGCACCAAGCCTTATGTGATTCGAAGGAACATTGACCTCAATCCCTTTGAGCGCAAGGAGGTGAAGTTCTACACTCATGCTTATCTTCCCTGCCATTCCGGCTCGAGTTGCCGGTATACCGCTGTGGTTAAGGACATCACTCCTGGAGGAAGTGGCGCAACGGTCAAGGTTTACCGAAACAACACGGTTTGGCGAGACGATTTTCAACCCATACCGAATCGGGCTATCCCCAGAGTGAGAATGGCGGTTGCAGGAAACGAACAAAATACGGCCAAAGTTGGCGAGATTGTTCGCTATAGGGTTTACGTGCCTTCCAGCGAAAGCGACGGACTCTCCACCGGCCGCGTGCTTTTATCATTGAAGGGAAACGGTTACTACGGCGTCCATTCCTTGGGCAATGGCTTCATTTTGCGCTTGGCACCGGATGAACTGACGGCCAAAACGGAGGTGGATCCAAGGTTTGCCTTGAATTCCTTCGATTTGAGCGGCCCCTTCTACGAAACGTCCGACATTCAAATTCCGAACAACCCGAATCTCATCGGCAGTAGGGTTTACATGGCAGGCTACACGGAGAGGGGGGGAAGCATTGCCTCGGTAACCGAGGCTGAGTTCTACGATCTAATTCCTTGACTTTAAGCTAGATCGAAATTACTTGAAGAGGGTGGCAAAGCTGTCACCCTCTTATAATTTCTTATTTGAGCTATTTCAACGCCAAGGCTTCCAGCAAGGCGTCCCGAACCGGATGTTTTTCGGGAAGATCTCGAACCAGCCAAGTGGCCGTCGGCAATTTGTGAGCCAAGACTCGAGCCGTGTCTCCAAGCAGCATGGAAGTCCAGCGGGGCCGGTTGTGACAGCCGATGAACACTAGCTCCGATTGCAGTTGTTCTACGGTTTTCAGGATCACCTGAACCGGTTCTCCCTTTTCATAGAGAATTTCTCCGGGAAAACCGGCGCTCTGAAAGGCGGAAGCGACTTCAATCGTATCTTCTTCTTGAAAGGTGCGGAATTTCTTGGCCTGTTCCGATTCCACGCCGAGCAATTCGCGAAGCTCATAAGGGACGGTGTAAGCGGAAACCATGTCGACGCGCTCGACGTCCATGCTGGCCGCCAAGTTCAGGGCTCGGTAAGCGGCCCTCTTGGAGGCATCCGATCGGCTGACTCCGACCAGCAGGCGTTTGAACGAACCGGCGACTTCGTTGCGCACCAGCAAAACGTCTACCGGGGCATTTTGCGCCAGATGTTCTGCAACCGCCCCCAAAGCCAAGTGTTTCAAAGCCGTGCGGCCGTGAGTGCCAATTACCAGCAGATCCGCCTGAATGCGGCGGGTGTCCTCCAAGATCACGTCAATGGGATTTCCTCGTTTGACTTCGACTCGTACCGCGGTGACGGCCCCATCGGGAAATTCCCCAGCCAGTCGCTCCAATTCACTTTGCGCCGACTTTTGCAGTCGCTGAGCGAATTGGCTCATGAGGAAATCCATTCTCGGATCCAAGGCTCCGCCCAAGGCATGAACCAAGTGGAGTTCGGCGTCCAATTGTTTGGCCAAAATGGCCGCGGCGTGCAAAGCCGGAATGGAAGCCGGAGATAAATCGGTAGCGGCCAGAATGGTGCGGATCGAAGGAAGGTGGGGAAGTTCACTCATGACCGGCGAACGAAAGTTCAGGGATTTACCAGGGAAGGCGGCGTCCGGTGTAATCAAAGAAGGCACCGGAATCTTTTGGTTGCAGACTTTCCACGACTTTAATCAAGCCGGAGACGGCCTCGTCGATGGACAAAGGGGCGTAAGGGCCGCCCATGTCGGTGCGTACCCAACCCGGGTGCAGGACCACCGAAGGAATGCCGTCCGGCTTTAGCTCATGGGCCAAGTTGCAATTGGCCATGTTGAGAGCGGCTTTGCTTATACGGTAGGCATAAGAGCCGCCGCTACCGTTGTCGGCGATGGAACCCATCAGTGAGGTCATGTGAACCAACCGCCGATGATTTCCTTGCCGCAACAAGGGCAGAAACGACCGGCTGACTCGCAACGGTCCCAGGGAATTGGTTTCGAACACGGTGCGGATTTCTTGGAAATCCAGCTCTGCCAGACTTCCACCCTTGGTGGCGTAAGTGCCGGCGTTGTTCAAGACCAAGTCCAGGGCCGATGTTTTTTCGGCCACCTGCTCGGCGGCGGCCTCCACGGAACGGGTGTCGGAAACGTCACAAGCTCCGATCCAAAGCCGTTCTCCGCAATTGGATTTCAGAGCTTGCAAGGCCTCGGCATGCTGCGGTTGCCGGGCCAAGGCGAAAATCTGGTGACCCGCTTGTAACCAGCGCTTGGTGAACTCCAAACCCAAGCCTCGATTCGCTCCGGTGATCAGGATCCGATCTTGCTTCGCCATGGCCTCAGTGTAGTCGCGAAAGTCCCGTGGGTTAAGATCATTACCCCCCCGTTGCCGCTACCGGCAGACCTCTTCCTTGCCCCCGATCGCCATGCTTGCGCAAATCGCCCTTTGGCTTCCTTGGAGTTTTTTCGGGCTCCCTTTCCCTGCTCCTCAAGAACCGGTTGAAGCCTCCAGCGTTTCCTGCTTGGCCCAAGCCCAAGCCAGCTTTCAAGTGTTGCAGCAAACGCGGCAATGGCAAAGCGAAACCCGGAAGCAGGCGATGGACGCCTTCCGCAAGGCGGAGGATCAAAATTCGGCGCGACAGGAATACCTGCGTCAGATCCGGGAAGCGGCTTCCAAATCAAAAGCGGCGGAAGAGCGGTTCTTGGCCGATTTCCGTGCCTGCCCATGGCGGATGCCGGAGAATCTCAGTGACGAAGCTTTTTACCAGGAAGGATGGAGCTTGCTGGGGCGAACCGGTTTGCAAACCAACCCCGGTGAAGCGGTGGAAGCTTTGGAATTGTTGATTCGTCATTATCCGGACAGTGCATCCGCTCGCCGGGTTCGAGCCCGAGACTTGCCCAAAGCTTTGTTCGCTCACGGTGATCTTGCCCTAGCGGAAAGCCGGCTGGCCGATCTGGCGGCCAGCTTGGAAGGTCCCGAAGCCCTGCAATTGCGCTTGAAAATGGGAGATTTGATGGCGATGCAAGGTCGATTCGATGCCGCTCGAGCTCTTTACCGGCAGGTGGTTTCCGGTTTGCCGGAGGACTTGACTCGGCGTGATCCGAACTACCGAGCCAAGGTCTATGGCGACTTGCGTTTGAAATTGGTCGGGCAACCGGCTCCGGAGATCGACGTGCCGACCTGGCAGGGGGGAGAAGCTCGGGCTCTTGGAGAGATGAAAGGGCAGATCGTGGTGATTGATTTTTGGGCAACGTGGTGCGGACCTTGCCGGATGGTCATGCCCGGCTTGGATGAGCTGTGGACCGAACACCGGGAAGACGGCTTGCAAGTCCTAGGGGTAACCCGGTACTACGACCGTGGTTTTCTGCCCGACGGGGATGGCGGCGGCGAATCGGTCAGAGACATCGCTGAGGAAGAATTTTTGGACCACCTGATCCAATTCCGCAAAGTCATGGACTTGCATTATCCTTTCTTGGTCGCTGACAAGGAGCATTTTGCCGCCTATGGCGTCACCGGCATCCCTACGATTGTGGTCGTGGATCGGGATGGCCGAATCCGTTTCGTTGGCGTGGGTTCTGGGGTCGAATCGGAACTCCGTTTAGCCGTCAACCTGAGCCTGAAATCCAAAAACTAGTCGATGCTTCGTCTCGCCTTGCTCGTACTTCCGGTGGTCGGCGCCACCGTGGCCGCAACTTTGTGCCCGGGTTGTTTGTTGGTGGCGGAAGAAACCCCATCCCTGACTCTGGCGGAAATCAGCGATCAATATTGGAACCAGTTGCTGCGGGCCAAACCCCTGCAAGCCACTCGGTGGGGCTACGATTGGAATCGGGACCGCTTGCCCGATTTGACCGGCGAGCATCGGGAAAAGCGCAGCTTCGATCTGCGATATTTGTTGGCCGAGTTGCGAACTTTGCGGCCCTACTTGCAGGATGAAACATCGAAAACCGACGCCGACGTATTGAGCTTCCTTATTGAAAGGGAACTCGGTGAACTGGAGCATCGTTTTTATGAACGCGGTTTGGACCAGATGTACGGCCCACAAGTCTGGCTGTTGAACTTGCCGCAAGACCATCCCATGGGGCCGCAAGGGCGCAAGGATTACCTGGAGCGATTGCGGGACTTTCCCCGCTTCATGGAGGAATACTTGGCCAATTTGCGGCAAGGGTTGGGCTCAGGGAACCGGCAGCCGCAAGTCGTGGTGGATCGCGTCCTGCGCCAGGTTGAAGAGATCTTGGAAGTGCCGGAACAAGATTCTCCTCTGGTCTGGGGTGCTCTGAATAGCGCTCGCAAAAAACGTTGGCTGTTGTGGGAAGAACCCTTTCACGAGGAAGTCGTGGCGGCGGTCAAGGAAAGCGTCTATCCGGCCTTCCGCCGTTTTCGCAGTTTCTTGGCTTTGGAATATCAAGGTGCCGCAGAGCCGGGGCTCCATCAGCAGAATGGTGGGGAATCCGCTTATGTTCACCGGATTTGGTATCACACGAGTTTGCGCAAGAGCCCAGGCGAAATTCATCAGATCGGCTTGGATTTGATGGAAAGCCTGCAACAGGACATGTTGGCGATTGCTCAATCGATGGGGCACGAGGGTGATCTTGCCGCCTTTCAGGAGCAACTGTTGGCGGATCCGGCCAACGTGTTCGAGGATCGAAAGGCGGTTACTGCCGCGGCAGGAGCCGAACTCGAACGGGCGAAGGCCATCTTGCCGGCCTTGTTTCATCGCCAGCCCAAGGCCGGTGTCGAAGTGAAAGCCTTGGAGGCTCATCGGGAAAAGGATGCGCCGGCGGGCTACTACCACCGCGGTTCCGGAGGTCCGGACTCTCCAGGAACCTATTACGTGAACACCTCCATGCCTGAGCAACGGCCGCGATTCAATTTACCGGCTTTGACCTTGCATGAAGCCGTGCCCGGCCACCATTTCCAAGCTGCCTGGGCGGAAGAAATGGATTCTTTGCCGGAATTTCGCCGCCGTCTTTACATCCCCGCCTTTGGTGAGGGTTGGGCTTTGTATGCCGAGTTGCTGGGTGAGGAGCAGGGCCTTTATGAAACTCCCTTGCAGCGTTTCGGCATGCTGACCTATCAAGCCTGGAGGGCGGCTCGTTTAGTGGTGGATACCGGCATTCATGGCATGGGCTGGTCTCGGGAGCAGGCTCTGGATTACTTCCGCCAGAACCTGGCCCTTCCGGAAACCGAAATCCAAAATGAAATTGATCGCTACATCATGTGGCCGGGGCAATCTTTGGCCTACATGCTCGGTAGCCTGGAAATCCAGCGTTTGCGGCAAAAGGCGGAGCGGCGCTTGGGTGACCGTTTTGACGTCCGCGACTTCCACGGGCTCATCCTCAGTCAAGGCTCTCTTCCCCTTGCCGTGCTGGAGAAAGTGGTCGACCGGTGGCTGGAAAAACGAGCCACCGGCCGAAGCTAACCTGCGGAGTTAAGAGCTTGGCACCTTAGAATTCGGGCTCGTCCTCACCTTCCCAGTCCTCGTGAGAAAACACCTGTTCCATCATGGAACGGATGCGATCGGCTAAATTCGGCAAATCCTTGCCTTCCGGATTCAAATTGAATGTCTCCGGATTAGGATCCGAAATCGGCTGGAAAGCTTGGAAGCGAAGATGAAGCTCCGGGTTCTGCGGATCCCCGAAACGCATTTCCAGGGGATGGCCTTTGACTTTGTCGAGGGTGAGCTGCACCAAAACCGGTTCAGGATTCTCTCCGCCCATGGATTGGGTGGACAAAATCGGCGAGGCTTCACCGGTCAGGAAGACTTCCTGCTCGGATTCTGATTCCACCTTCAGAGCCATCAGAGGCTGCAACTTATCGAATGCATCAGCCGGATCGGCATCTAGCGGGTTGGCTCCGAACAGGGCAGCCATGATTGGATTGCCTGGGCCCCGGGAAAATTCCTGCTTTAGAGCTTCGCCCTCTTGCCGGGTCATCACCGCCAGTCCACCTTCTCCGGTCGGCGACATGGCACTTTGGTCGGCGTAAATCAGGTCCTTGGTCAAAACGATGACCTCTTTCGGCGGCTCCATTCCCGGCATGCCGCCGAAGGGAAGTTGCATAATCGAATCCATGCGAACTCCATACTTTGCCGAACGCATGAGGGAAATCTCTTTGCCAATTTTGACTTTTTCCATGTCTTGACCGGGCATACCGGCCATGACTTGAGTTTCTAAAATGACTTGATATTGCATGTTGTCGGCCCGCAAAGCCTGTTGGGCTTTTTGGATCCAAGCTTGAGCCGCCGCCGTGCTTTGCCAATTTCGATCCAGGGCTTTGGCGGCGATTTCCGCTTTCTTGGCCTGCTGGTCTTTCCGCCGCCGGATTTCTTCGTCTTTGCCAAGCAGCTTCAATAGGGGTAGGTCCATGGCAATGGGGTGGCCGATCCAGGCAATTTTTCCCTGGCCGTCGACGAGAAAGGTGGTCGGAATGCCCTTTTTGCCGGCGGCTTCCATATAGCTTCGATACATCGACCGATCCGGATCGGCGGCCATTCGATACTGAGTCTTCTCCGCCCATGCCGGTTGCTTCAAAAACTGCGCCACCGTTTCCGCCGATTCATCGCTGACTCCAATGACGGTGATTTCTTTCTGATATTGCTGCTGCAAATCGGAAAGATGAGGCATTGCGTCTTTGCAGGGACTGCACCAAGTGGCCCAGAATTCCAACACGTAGACGTGACCGGCTTGGAAACTCTCCACCGCCTCTCCCTTGACCCAATGGTCGACACTGATGGGAGGAGCCGGATCTCCGCGCTTCAGTTTTTGTTGAGGGTGGGCGGCTGTAGCCGAGCCGATGGTGGCGATGGCGATGAGAAGAAGTCGAGAGAGGGTGGTCATGTAGATTCTTTCCGCAAAGGGGAGGTCAAAAATGGAGCAAGGAACGTGCCAACCGGCTTTGGCTGGAAAAGGGTGGTTCGCCTTTGCTTCCACCTTTAATCGTCCTCAAATGAGGAAATCCGTGCGGAAATGAGGAACACCACCCCAGGCCCCCGCATCAGCCATCGGCGACCAATTCCTGCAAGCGGCTTACATAGGCTTGACGTTCGCGCCAGCGTTGGGTTTGTGTTTCCGGAGTGCCGGCCAAAGCTTCCTGAGCGTGTTTCAACGCGGTTGCCCACTCTCCCCGGGCTTCTTCGACTCTCGCCAAAACCATGAGAGCATGCAGGCAAGCTTGGGCTTTGTCGCCGAGTTCCTGCCGGCAGGCCAGGAGTTGACTTTGGGCGACGTCCAGGGCTTGATCCAATCGGCCGACTTTTTGTAGATGGCTGGTCAACCGGTAGCCGGTGTTCAAAGTCTGCGGATGGCAAAGTCCGTAGTGGTCCTTTCGCAATTGCCAAGTTTCGATGAGACGCGCTTCCGCTTCCTCGCTTTTGTCGAGCTGGCTTAAAACCCAGGCGTACAAGAGTTGGGACAGCAAAGTGTCGTCATGCGTTTTCCCCAGAACTCGAACTCGGGCGGTCAGAACCCGATCGGCGGTTTGTTCGGCAGTGAGTAAATTGCCTAGCTTCTCCTGCATTTGGGCGATGGAATGCAGAGAGCGCAAGGTTTCCGGGTGGTCGTGCCCCAAGGTGTGGAGCCGGGAGCGATAAATTTCCTGGTGCAGACTCAGGGCTCGGCGGAAATTTCCCCGCTGTTGCAAACAGTTGGCCAGCAAATGGCCGGAAAGCAAGGTAGCCGGATCCTCCGGACCCAGTTCTTGACGTCGTTGTTGTTCGACCAGAACCGCCAACTCATAAGCTTCTCGCCGCTTGTTCAGGCTGAGATAAACCCGGACCAAACTGTGCTTGGCCGACAATGAAGCCGAGGCGTCCTGACCGAAAGCAGCTTCTTGGCTTTGGATGATATCCAATAGCAGAGTCTCTGCTTCCTGAGCGTGTCCGTCTCGCAAATAGATGCTGGCCAACAATTCTTGGGCCTCCCAAGTTTTTTCCCGGTCCAAGGGTTGCTGGCTTTTTCGGTAGGCGAGAAGGGAAAGAGCTTGTTCCTTGGCCTCCTCGTAGCGACCGAGTTGCCAAAGACTGAGCGTCTCCATTTCCAGCAGGTCGTAAACCTCTTTCGTGGCCCCGAAGTTCTTTTGCAAAAGGCTTCGAGCTTGCTGAAGCAAGGGAAGAGCTTGTCCGGGGCGGCCCAAACCCGATTGCACTTCGGCGATGGTGCTGAGCAACCGGGCGCGGACCGCCGGCTGGCCGGCCAAGTCGGCGGTGATCTCCATGGCTCTCTCCACCAGACCTTGCGGATCTCCAAAGGGACCTTGGCTGGTGGCTCCTCCGTGAGCCATGGCCTGAACCACGTCCTCCAAAACTCGAATTGTGGTTTTCGCCGCCCGAGCGGCTTCATCCTCCGCCCGTTTGGTTTGTAGCAGCAGCAACAGGACGGCCACGAAGGCGGTGGACGCCACCGCGCTGGTGGCGCTGAACACCGGATGGCGCCGAGTCCAACGCCCGAGACGGGCGATGCGGCCTGGCGGACGGGCCCAAATCGGCTGGTGGTTCAGGTGCCGTCGAAGGTCGGCGGCCATGGCCGCTGCACTCGGGTAGCGGTTTTCCCGGCGCTTCTCCATGGCCTTCAGGCAGATCACCGCCAAATCCCCGGGGATCCTTCCGCGAATCTTCCGCGGGTCGATCGGCTCTTGCAGGCAGATCTTGTCCAGGACCTGCTGGCCGGTGTCACCTTCGAACGGGCGAGAAAGGGTGAGGCTCTCGTAAAGCGTTGCTCCTAAAGAAAATATGTCCGATCTCTTGTCCAGGCTTTGACGCCCGCGGATCTGCTCCGGGCTCATGTAGAAGGGGGTGCCGATCAAGTGCCCGGTTCGCGACAGGCTGAGGGCATCCTGGACCTTGGCCAAACCAAAATCAGCCAGCTTGGGATGGCCATCGGGGCTGAGCAGGATGTTGGCCGGCTTGATATCGCGGTGGATGACGCCGGCCTCATGGGCGGCTTCCAGAGCTTCCGCCACCTCGGCAAATAGCCCCGCCATTTCCTGATAGGTCTTGGGCCGGTGAACCCCCAGCCGGCGTCGATCCAGAATCAGGTCGGCCAGGGTGCGGCCCCCCGCCACCAGCTCTTGAGCGATGAAGTGGAAGCCCTGGTCCTCGCCGACGTCGTGAACCGCCACGATTCCGGGGTGGCTCAATCGCCCGGCCGCCACCGCTTCCCGCTCGAATTTCTGCCGCGACTCCGGAGAAAGGGCCAAATGCGGAAAGAGAATTTTCAGGGCTACCGGCCGGTCCAGGGACAGTTGCCGGGATTCCCAAACCACTCCCATGCCGCCGGAGCCGATTTGCCGAATCAGTTGGAAGTCGCCAAGCCTTTTCGGTAGCCGGCCTTGTCCCTGCTGGCCCGAGTCCAGCAACCCGGTGGCCCAGAGGGGAGCCAGGCGGCTGCGGATGGCTTCCGCCCGAGCCGGATGTTGCCGGCAAAGGGCTTCGACCGCGCCTTCGATTTGATCCTCGGGCAGCTCCAGACAGGGGGCCAGAAGCTCATCCAACTCGTCGAAGGGGGCATCTTGTGAGGAATCCATGACCGCGACCGCCTCGCCATCTTAGATTGCTTAGAGGAAAGCTATGAGCGGTAACGCCCCTTCTTCCCCTGACCAGACGCCGGGCCCCTCCGAAACACCGGAACCGGAGCAATTGCTGGAGCATCATCTGCCCAGCTTGTTGGTCTTCCTACGCTTGCGGGCCGGTCGGCTGTTGCGAGCCAAGGAATGGAGCATGGATTTGGCGCAATCGGTTTGTCGGGAAGCCTTGGAATCCTTCGATGACTTTGAATATCGGGGTGAACGTGCTTTTCGGGAGTGGCTCTATACCGTGGCTTCTCACAAAATCTTGGAGCGGGTGCGTTTTTATCAACGGGGCAAGCGCGATGTGCGCAAGGAAGTCCAACCGGTGGACCAAGGCGGCTTGGTCGATTTGGTCAACGTGTATCGCAGCCACTTGCCGTCGCCGAGTCGGGATGCTTCCGCTCGCGAGGAGATTGAGCGGCTGGAGGACGCCTTCGATCGATTGAAGCCGGAAGAGCGAGAAGTCATATTGCTTTCCCGCTTTGCCGGCCTGACTCACGCCGAAATCGGTCGCCGTCAAAACCGGTCCGAGGAGGCCTCACGCAAGCTTTTATCTCGAGGCTTGCTGCGCTTGGCCAAGCTGTTGGAAGCCTAGGACGTGGCTTCAAAGGCCATCGGATCAATGAAGGAAGACCCAGGCCATGCGGCCGAAGAAGTACACGCCGATGCCGGCGTAAAAAGCCGAAAATAAGATCAGTGGGTAGTGCAAAATATCCAAGTTGCGAAACTCGCCTCGGCGCCAAGCGCGGTAGAGGGCATACAGGATGAGCAGGCACAGCGCGGCGTGGACGGCCAGCAGGATGTAGAACAGGATCTGGCCTTCTTGCTTCACTTCGTGAGGCCGATTCGCTCCCCAAACTGTCCAAACGAAAATGCCGGTGCTGGCTCCGATCAAGAGATAGCCGATGGCCGCCAGCTTGGCCGCCCACCAAAGCGAATCTTTCTCAGGCTCTTGGCGATTCGGTAGCGGCGGCAGAGAGCTATTCATGAGATTAGCTTAGCCATTTCTTCGGGGTAAACCACCCTGGATCTTGGCGGCTTCCCGGGGACGGAAGACGGGCCGCCTGACCACTCGTTTGAAAGGGAAAAGCTTCTATGCTTTCTGCATGGTCGAGTTCTGGGTGGAATCCTTCTTCCTTGAGGTCGGGATTTCCGTTCTACTTTAGTTGGTGTCTTGGAAGGGGCTTCAGAATGCTTGGCCGTGGAAGGCTTCGAGTGCTTTTTGGGGGTGGGGGACCGTTTTTCTTGGCTCAGCCACCACCTTGGCAGTTTGTTTGATCGTCCAGGAATTGGAAACGGCGGAACTTATGCGGGCACGAAGATTGAATACCGCACCCTTATGGACGGCTTTTCTTCGGAACGATCCGGTAGTGGTTTGCAGTTCCGGCCGGATCCTTCCCCAAAGCCGACCTGGTTGGGAAGGGCGCCGCACGCCGGAGAAGGGCGGTGATGTTTCATCTTTGTGAAGAAGTCCTGGAAAAGGTGGAAACCAGTTTAGGGCGAACTATCGACGGCCTTTGGCACCCAGTGCCTCCCAAAATCCAACGTTAGGCTTTCTTGCGATTTTTTTAAATCCTCCGGAACCGGAGGATTGGGCTCGGGTTCCACCTGAAGAGTCAAGAGATACGGCTTCGACTCTCCCCCCAAGTTCTGGTCGGCTGTTTGCTTGCGCGGAAACATGGTCTACTTCATTCGATGGATACCCCCCCTGCTACTGACGCTAATCAGTAGCAACGCCCTGGCGGCTGCGGCACCCCAGGGCGGCCTGCCGTTGCCGCCGGTGCCGCCTGAAAACCCGATCACTCCTGAAAAGGCGGTGCTCGGCAAGATGTTGTTTTGGGAAGAACAGCTTTCCAGCGACAACACGGTTGCTTGCGGCACTTGCCACCAAAGCGCCCAAGGATTTACCGACCCGCGATTTGGCGTGAACCCGGGAGGCGACGGCATCACCCCATCTCCGGACGACGTGTTTACTTCTCCTGGGGTTCGGAATTGCGATGAGCAAGGTTACTTGCAGCCGTCCCAAGCCTTTGGCTTGAACGTGCAACTCACGGACCGGCGCACCCCGGAAATCTTCGGTGCCCTTTACCAAGAAGAAATCTTTTGGGACGGGCGAGCTGAGGATACTTTCCTCAATCCTGAAACCGGGGCGGTGAGCATCCAAACCGGCGGTGCTTTAGAAAGTCAAGCGGTGGGCCCGCCGTTGAGCGACGTGGAAATGGCCCACGAGAATCGGGACTGGCCAGCTTTGATTGACAAGTTGCGCACCGCCCGCCCGATGGCCTTGGCTACCGACCTTCCTGCCGACGTCGCGAACGCCTTGGCGAATCAACCGAACTACCCGGAGTTGTTCCGGCGCGCATTTGGCGACCCGCAGATCACCGCCGAACGCGTTGCCTTTGCCATTGCCACTTACGAGCGAACCCTGGTTCCGAATCAAAGTCCGTGGGACCGATTCATTGCCGGCGACAATAATGCTTTGACCCCGGACCAACGGGCGGGTTGGGATCAATTCCGCGGGCCGGCCAATTGCGCCGCCTGTCATACGCCTCCTTTCTTCAGTGACGGCGACTTCCACAACCTTGGTTTGCGTCCCATCAACCAGGACTCGGGACGACAACAAGTAACCGGAGACTTTGCCGACCGCGGTAAGTTCAAAACCCCGTCGCTTCGCAACGCTGGTTTGAGAACTCGTTTCTTCCACACCGGGCAGGACACCGAGCTGTTTCCCCGCGGAGTGGCCGGGTTCTACCTGAACGGAGGCGGTCCCTTCTTGGACAATAAAGACCCTTTGTTGCGGCCTCTCAACGGTGTGCCCGGCATCGACATGCGTCAGATCATGGACTTTGTCGAGAACGGACTGACCGATCCGCGGGTGGCAAACTTGGATCCGCCGTTCGATAAGCCGACTTTGTACAGCGAGCGGGTGCGCCCCGGCAGCAATTTGTTCGGTCCAGATCAACCGGGAAGTGGCGGTTTGGTGCCGCAGATCTTGGCCGACGTTCCGGCAGTGGCCGGTGGCTTGGATTTCAAGATCGGCCTGGATCGAGCTCTCGGAGGAACCTCCGCCTTGTTGTTGATCTCCACCGAAATGGGAGACGGAAATCTTTACCAGGGGATTCCGCTGAACGTGGCTTTGCCGCTTTGGAAATCCTTCTCTGTCGAAGTTGCTGGCTTCGGTCCGGGTAATGGCTACGCTTCCCAGTTCCTGTACCCGACGGCCAATCCGGCGGCAGTGGGTCGCAACTTCTACGCCCAATGGGCGGTCTCCGACGCCGGGGCGCCTGGCGGAGCCGGCAGTGCCACCCGAGGTGCCAGCTTCCAGATCCATTAAGGCTGGCTGGGAACGGGACGGCTTCCTTGCCTAGGAGAATCGAAAGGACGGCCCCCCCATTCCATCTTTACCCATCCCAACTGAAGACACGCTCTTCAGGGCGGCGCTTCCTCCGGGAAGCGCCGTTTATTTTTGATTCCGGAAAGGTCCGACTAGGAAACTTTCGGCGCTATTGGCCGAAAAGGATGCAGTTCGACCTGATCTTTGGTGAGGCGCAAAGCGGTGGCTTCCGGAACTTGTTCCCAAGGGCCGCTGAGTTCGAACAAAGGCTCGGAAACCACCAAGCGGGCTTCTTCCGGAATTTGATCGCAGCGGGGGTGGAAGTCCTGGAAGGCGGCGCGGCCGCGACACAAATACAAAGAAGGGGAACGGCCGTTGCTGGTGTAACGAAAAGCCCACAAGGCCTTGCCGTTACTGGCGGCGGCCGTCATGTACAGAGGATCGGCAATGTCGGCTTCCCGGGCTTCAGCTTCCACCAGGCCGACCATCTTCTCCATGGCCAGCAGGGGGTTTTCCCGCAGGCCGAAACTCAAAGCCAAGTAGAACAAAATTTCCGAATCGGTGCTGCCTTGTAGACAGGGATAAAACTCCTCGGCGATCGCCAGGCTCAAGCTGCGGCGCAATCGGCGAAAATCTTCCACCTTGCCGTTGTGCAAAAAACTGTAAGCGCCGAAACGAAACGGATGACAATTGCTTTGCTGGACCGGAGCCTCGGTCGCTTGGCGGACGTGAGCCAAAAATAGGGGGGATTCGATGTGCGAAGCGAGATCGCGCAAGTTCAGATCGTTCCAAGCCGGTCGAATGGAACGATAAAGGCCGGGAGTGTCCCGCTTGCCGTACCAAGCGACACCGAAGCCGTCCCCATTGGTGGCGGTGGTACTGGCTCTGGCCGCCAAACTTTGATCAATCAGCGAATGTTCCGGTTTGAGAATGAGCTCATCCAGGAACATCGAAGGTCCGCTGTAGGCCAACCATCGACACATGGCTTTTTCCTCCGGAGGTGCCGGTCGGCATTCTAACTGCGAGGACTGCGATGGATCGCCGCCAAAACGAACATGCCGATCAACATCAAGCCGTAGCGGCCAAGTTCCAGAGCTGGAACCGATTCCGGCGGCAGGGCGCCCAAAACCAAGCCGATCGGCACTAAGGCCAGGCGCAGGGACCAGCGCAGCAGCAGTTCCAGGGCGGTCGTGCCCGGCACTACGAAGCTGAGTAGGAATAATCCCAAATAGGCTGCGTGCCACTTCATCAGACTGAGCCAAGTCCACAGGCTGATTTCCCCCATGCTCAAGGGAACGTCGGTATGGACTTGTTGCAAGGCCACCAGCATGTGGACGTTCTCTCCAAAGTCCAGAGCTGCGGTAAGCAGCATGCCGGCCAGGGCCGGGGCGGCCAGCGGATGTTTGCCGGTTCTTTGGAAGATCTTCAGGCTCAGTACGAAAGCGCCGGTATAGAAAATGACGAAGGCGTTATCGAACAGCAAAAACCAACGCAAGCCGGCTTCTGAAGCCTTCAACTCACTATGGTAAAGATCCAAATCGAACACCGCTTCGAAGTGCTGCTGGGTGACGCCGCCGTGAGTTAAACCGGACAGCAACATGGCCAGCAAACAAAGACCGGAACCTAAGCTGAAAACAAAGGCGATTTGGCGCAAACTTTGCCAATCGATGCTGGTTTCTTTTTCGCTCATGGTTGAATTCCTTTCAAGTTGAGTCTGGCGGCCTGAGCCACGCGGCGTCCATCCAAAGCGGCGGAAATGATTCCGCCGGCGTATCCCGCGCCTTCGCCGCAGGGATATAAGCCGCTTAAGCCCGGGGACTGCAAACTTTCGGTGTCCCGTAGCAAGCGGACCGGTGAGGAAGTCCGAGTTTCCACCCCAATCATCTGTCCATATTCACTGAGGAAACCAGGAATCTTGGCGTCAAAGGCCAAGAATCCTTCTCGGAGGCGTTGCCACAGTCCCTTCGGCAAGATCTTTCGAAAATCCGCCGCCTTCAAACCGGGCAGATAACTGCTGGCCAAGGGTTCCTTCAGGCTTTCATTGCCGGCGACGAAATCATCCAGGCGTTGAGCCGGAGCCCGATTGGCACCGCCGCCGGCGTGCCAGGCCAAGGCTTCCAAAGCCCGTTGCAAGCGAATGCCAAAGAAGGGATCCACGGCGGGATGAATCGGAAGGCGTCCTTCCGCGACCGGCACCGGCGCTTTCCCGGAAGCATCCTGGATCACTTCGTGCAGCATCGGATCCTGGGACAGCGCAGCGGCTTGGCGCAAAGTTTCCGGCCAACCCCACCGAGCCCCACGGCGGCCGCACCAATCTTTCGGCTCCAGGCTCACCACGATGCCGCTGTTGGCGTAGGGTGAATCTCTTTTACTCAAACTCATGCCGTTGACGACCAAGGACTCCGGCAAGGTTTGACTGGGAACCACCCAACCCCCGGGGCACATGCAAAAGCTATATACACCTCTTTCGCGGCAGGCGGTTTTCAATTCATAGAAGGAAGGAGGCAGGTGAGCTTGTTCCTTGCGACCGTGATATTGGCGGCGATCCAACCATTTTTGGGCATGTTCGACCCGAACTCCCAAGGCGAAGCCCTTGGCCTCCGCCGGCGCTCCAGCCTCGGTGGCCATCTGCAGGGCCTGCAAAGAAGAATGTCCGGTCGCCAAGACCACCAAATCCGCCGGCAATTCCTGTTGGTCGTGCAGCCGGACCCCGGTTACCCGGCCATTTTGAACCCGCAGGCTTTCGGCCTTGCATTCCAAACGGTAATCGCATCCGCCGGCGACCAGGGAGGCTCGCAAGGCTTCAATCACCTTGGGAAGCCGATTGCTGCCAACGTGCGGCCGCCAGGAAGTCAGAATGCTTTCCGGGGCGCCGTGCTGCACCAGGATCTCCAAAATCTCCCGGACCGCCTCGGGGTCGCCGCTCCGGGTATACAACTTGCCGTCGGAATAGGTTCCGGCGCCGCCCTCACCGAAGCAGTAGTTGCTGTTCTCGTCCACCGCTTCTCCACGATTTAGGGCGGCGACGTCGCGGCGCCGATCTTGGACCGATTTGCCTCGTTCCAAAACCACGACTTGAAAGCCACCGCAAAGTAAATCCAAGGCGGCGAACAATCCTGCCGGCCCGGCGCCGATGACCACCGCTTTCGGGGCTTGGGAGGATACTTTTGCGATGGGCGTAAGGGTGGGGACTCGCGCTGGCGGAGCGGCTTCCTCTTGCTCCCAGACTTCCAAAGTTAGGACCCATCTCATGTGGCGAGCCCGGGCGTCGAAGCTGTATTTGTGCAGCCGAACTTCTTGCAAGCTTTGCACCGGCACTTGCATGGCTTGCGCCGCTAAAAGGGCGATTTCCCCGGCAGCCATCTCGTCTGGATGGTCTTCCGCCGGGAGTTCTAGGTGGATGCGGCGCGGCATGGCCGCCAGAGTTTAAGCGTCCGACCGCTGGCCGAGAAAAAAGCTGCGGCCGTCTCTTTCCAGAATTTTCAGGGTTCTCAAGCCTGGCAGACCCGATTCCAATTCGCCGGCCCGGAGCCGAAATCGGGGGCCAGGCCGTTCCTCCGGCCAATCTTCGTTGAAACCTTGAAACAGAAACAAGCCTTCGGGGAGGAGAAGCTTGTGGGCACTGGCAAGAAGGTCGCGATTTAAATAATTCACTTGCACGACGAAGTGAAACTGGGCCCAAAAGGCGGACAAATCCGCTTGCCGCAAGTCCACCAGCCGACACTTGATTTCCAAGTCCTGTTCGGCGGCTCTTTGCTTCAATCTGGCCAAGCCTTCGGAGCTGAAATCCCAGGCTTCGACCGACCAGCCCAGCTTGGCCAAAGCGAGGGCATGGCGGCCCCGGCCGCAGGCCAGATCCAGGGCTCGGTTCGATGAAGCAGGCTTTCTTTGATGAAAAACTTCTTCAACGAAGGGGTCAAGCTCAAGTGGCTCGTCCGGGGCCGCTTGCCGGTGCTTTCGCTGCCATCGAGCCCACTGCTCGTCCTGCTCAATTACGCTTGGATCCACCTTTCTTCTCGGCTCTGATTTTGTGCTTCACCACTTTCGTGCCCAAGGGAAGTTTGTCTCCGAAGGCATTTTCCTCCAGCTTGGGATTCAACTTCATTTGGGTCCACTGCAGCCGGATTTCATCGGTGTCGGCGTCCAAATATCGAACGCCTCGCAAGCCCTTGCCATCTTTTTCCAAGTGAATTTCCAAATAGGTCAGAAACTCACGGACGGTTTCCCGGGTAGGTTTCAATCCTAGGCGATGGCTTCCGTCTTTCAGAGTTTCCAAATGATCGTAGGCGAAGCTCTTCTCTATTTCTTTCGGGTTTGGTTGAAATACCAGCATCAGGGCATTCGCCAATTCATTGGAAGAAAAAAGAAACCGTTCCGCCCGTTTTTCCTTTGGGTGAAAGGACTGATACGACTTGCCGTCCAGGCGGAGAATGATTTGTTGGGGTTCATGGCACTGAAAAACTAGGCAGCCCGGCTGCGGCCGATACAAGAACCGCCCTTTTGCCACCAACGGCTTCTTCAGCAGCAGGGAATGGCGTTCTTGGCGGTATTGGGCTTCCAAAGCGGTCAAAGAGGAATGAGTGGTCGCCAGGCTGGTCAACCAGCTTCGAGCTTGAGCAACCTCTTCCTGACTGAGGCCGGATTCCGGCTCCTGTGGCGGAGTTCCGAAACAAAGCCAGGGAAGCAGTAGGCCGAGCCAAATCATGGGTTTTTTTTCGGGTGGGTTTCCAGGAAGGTGGGCAACAAGCCAAGGCTGGTGATCAGGCACACGGCGATGCCTACGGCCAAGAGCCAGCCCAAGGAGCTTAATTGTGGGCTTTGGGCGAAAACCAGGGAGCCGAAAGCCAAAAAAGTCGTGGCGCTGGTGCGCCAGATGGCCAATCCGGTGGTTTCCAGTGGATCTCCTCGGCCTTCCCGATATCTCGCCACCATGTGGATCCCGTCATCCACTCCTAGGCCAAGCAAGAACGGCAAGGCCACGAAATTCCCGGGAGTGAGGGGTTGTTGCAACCAAACCATGCCGCCGAGCAGAAGACCATAGGCGACAGCCACTGGGCTTAGAGCCAGCACGGCGTCGCGGATGTTTCGAAGGAATATCAGTAACCACAAGACTACGGCGACTGCAGCCCAAAGGATTCCGCGGAATAAATCTCTTTCGAGAATGGGCTCCAATTGGTCCGCCAAGCCATAGGGATTGGCGAACAAGGTTTCCGGGCCGAAAGTTGCCTGGACCCGGCGGTGGAATTCTCGTCGCTCCGCTTTTTCCCAAAGACCCTGTCTGGGGTGCAACTCCAATTGCCAGTAATCTTTTCCTTGCCAAGTTTGGAGATGAGTCGGTAGCAAAGCCGCTGGCCGGCCGAAAAACTGTTGTTGGATTCGGTCCAAAGCCGGTAGGAAGGGATCGGTCTGAAAACCATGAGCCTGCAGGCGCTGAACGGCTCTCGATTGCCAATTCCGGTTCCGATTTTGAAAATCTTCCATGGCTTTGGCTTGGGCCTCGCTGGGAACGAACCAATGGGGGCCCCGGCTGGCGGCAATCCAGCCCTCGGCTTGCCACGTTTCCAACTGTTGACGAATCTTGGGCAACGGTTGTTCTTTGGCCAGCCAAATCGTTACCGGCATGGGAGCCATGCCGAGCTCCGTTTCCAGTTGGCTTTGACTTTGAAGCAGCGGATCCTCGGCCGGGCGCATGCGGCGGGGATCGCAATCCAATTCCAAGCCGGAATACCAAACCAGCCCCCAGCCGGCTGAGGCTGCAATCAATAATGTGGCGGCCAAAGCCCGTGCCCACTGAGGACGGCGGCGGAGGCGTTGAAAGCCGGAAACCACCCAGCCGATTCGCGGTTTTTTCGGCGTAACGGGAGCCAGGAATACCGGCAGCCAACAGAAGGTGGAAATCAGGCACAAAACCATGCCAGCGGCCAGTAAAGCGCTGAAACTTCGGAGCGCGGGCATGCTGGCTCCAAGCAAACTCAGGAAAGCACAAGCGGTCGTCAACATACCCGCGAACAAAACCGGACCGGTGCTTCGATGAGTGATCTGCACCGCTTGGGCGTGGTTTAATTGTTGTCGCTCCTTTCCGTAGCGACTGCCGTAATGGATGGCGAAATCCACTCCGAGCCCCAAAAGAACGGCGGCGGCGCTGATGGCCAGCGGACTCAGCGGTGGCAGGCTGAAGCCAGCGAAACCCAAGGTCCAAAGCAAGGCGAATAAGGTGGGGACCACCCAAAGGATTGGAAGCCACAAGCTTCTGGTGGACAGAAAGAGAAACAGAAATACCAGGGAAAGCGAACCGCTTAGGGTGGTCTGTAAGTCCGACCGCATCCGCTGCGAATCGGAGCGGGCGGCGGCATAACCTCCGGTGATTTGGAATTCCAAACCATCCATGGCGCTTTCCACTTGAGCCAGAATGGCTTCCGAGAAAGCTAAGTCATAAGCACTTTTTTGGCCCAAAACTCGAATCATGCTTCGACCGGAGGGGAGGGTCATCCACGCTTCCGGATCCGGCCACGCGCCCGCCGACTGGTTGCGGTAGTCTTCGAGGAACCAGCGCAAGCCCAATGGGTCTTCCAGAGCCAGTCGTTTCCCGGCCAGGGGATCCAAAGCCATTCGGGTTTTGGTTTGCTCGATGGCCCGATCCAAAGCGGCGTCTTGAAGCCTTACGTCCAGATCCTTCCAAGCCTGGACCGGAATCAGAGAAAGTGGGGTTTCGGTCAGGGCTTCCAACTCGGGGCCGGCCAAATCCTTCCACTGCTTATGGACCGCTTCTACTCCCGGTGAACGTTGCAAGGTCTGCAAGCGGTTTTCGAGTTCCTCCGGCGAAGCTTCGATCAAAAGAAGCAGGCTGCGGGCGCTTTCGTCGGAGGCTCCGGCCGATTCAAGTCGTTGCAAAGTCGGGTTATCGCTTGGGAAAAAACTTCGAAAATCAGGATCCAGGCTCAACTTTGGCAAACCCCAAAGAGCCGCAAGGCTGAGCGCCAGTCCGATGCTGGCTGAAGCCCAGGGGCGCCGAGTTTGCCAGGCCGCCAGGCGGGCAAGAAAAGAGCCCATCCTCAAGCCTCAGGATCCGGAAACTGAAAAATCCGATCGGAAAAAGAAGCTTCCTCATCCAAGCTTTCTGGCCAAATTTCCACGGTGAAATCCTTGGCTTCGATCCGGCGAGGAGATCCTTCGTTCATTTGCCACTGGACTCCACGATAGCGAAAAACCCAACGCAGGACCTTTCCCTGATGATCACATTGCACTCGGATCCGAAGCCCGGGAACCGGGGAATGGAGGGTCCGAAAGCCATCTTCGGAAAGAGCCGGTCCAGCTTGCCGGGGAAGCAACCTGGCCTGAAGGCTCAGGGCGATAAAACTCAATAGTTGCCGGGGCAAGGGTTCGCCGGAGTCCGATGACCAGTCCAATTGCATGTCTCCGTGCAGCATGCGAGCTTGGATTCGTTGCGGAGATAAGTTCAAATCCAAGACCTTGCCGCCGAGATCGGGAAACCATTGCATTCTGGCCCTCGCCTCGGGACCGGGTTCGGCAATGCAAACGGCGGTAAATTCGCCGGAAAAAAGTTTCGATTCCAATCGCAGCCGGCTTTGCGACCGAAAAGGGTTTTCCAAACTCGGCAAAGATTCCCAATGCTCGGGCTCGACGGCTTCTTCCGGCCACTGCTGGCAGGCGACCGGAAGAAACACGAGTAGACCGGAAAAAAGCCTCCGAGCCATGGCGATGGACTATTCTTCAAATCGCTCGTCCAAGCGCGAGACGCTTAGTTGAGCTTGAATGTCCCCGGCCAAATTTCGCACCCAAGAGTTGTAGTTCTTGTGAATGAATTCTCCATCGTCTGAATTTTGGTAGTCCATATTGGCGCTGTCGGAATACTCCAGAGAAACTTGTTCTTCGTCATAGCGAATCAAGACTTTGACCACATGACTGCGGAGATTCAAGCGAGCCAGGACTCTTCCGGGGTTTTCTTCTTCTACGACCCAACCTCGCACTGCCATGCCGCGGATGACGGCTTCACGAGTGACTTCTTCGTTCAGTTGAGTCGGAAAGGGCTCGGGGTCCAGCAGCGGAGTGGCGGAGCAAGCCGCCAAAAAGAGAAGGCTGGCGGCGGCCAGGTTTTGAACCAGGTTGAGGCGCATGTTCGGTGTTGGCTTGCGGTTGAAGGGGTTTAAGAGGGTTCCAGGGCTTGGAGGGCTTTGCGATCCAACTTGCCCCTTGAAGTGGTCGGCAAGGAGTCCACGAACAAAATGCTTCGGGGCACTTTGTGCGGGGCCAGATGTCGCCGACACCAGGCAGACACGGTGGCGTAATCCAGCTTCGATTTTTGACAGGCGATGACCGCCCTTAGTCTTTCCCCTCCCCGTTCCGGATCGGGGATGCCGAACACTGCGACGCCGTCCACGGCTTCCAGCTTAGATAAAACCGATTCGATTTCCCGTGGATGAACCTTTTTGCCGCCGACGTTGATCCGGTCGCCGAAGCGGCCGGTCAGGAACAACTCTCCATCCTGCCAGCGGCCGGAATCGGTACTTCGGAAACAACCGCTTTGCAGGGCTGGATCCTGAAGCGGCCAGTAGCGCTCGGCCACCGCCGGTCCCCGAACCACGACCCGCTGCAGGTCCTCGCCGGGAACCGCCTCCAAAGTCACTCGAACTCCGGGGATGGGACAACCCAAGGTGCCCCGTTCCCCGGCTTCCCCGGATGGGTCGTAACAAATGCCGCCGGTTTCCGAGGTGCCGTAAAAGACGTGAATGGAGTGACCGATTCGTTTGCGAAAAGCCTCCGCTGTGGCTTCTGTCAGGGGCGCTCCTGCGGAAACGATCAAGCGCAAACTGGTGGGCAGGGGCGGCGGTTTGGCCAAACGAAGCCAAGCATCCAGAACCGCCGGGACGGTGGGATAGAAAGTGGCTTGCCATTTCCTCCCCGCCGCCCAGGGATCGTGGCCATCTGTCACGATCAAAGGCATTCCCAAGGTCAGAGCAGGAATGGCCAGGACCGACATGCCGTAGGAGTGGCTGAAGGGCAATTTGGCCAAGGCCCGTTCTCGGGGGCCCAAAAGCATGACCTCGGACAGGGCGTCAGAATCGGCCAAGAGGGCGGGAATTGGAACAATAATGCCCTTTGGCTCTCCTGAGGAGCCGGAGCTAAGCTTCATCACCGCTGGAGTGGCCACGATATGGGAAGGTTTTGGCCACGACTTGGCCTCCCACCGGGATTCTTGGCCAGGAGTATTTGTCCACACCGCGCTGGGGCGAAATTGTTTGGCCAGGCGGCTCAGTTCCGCTTCAGGGCTGTGGCCATCGGCGCAAATGGGGCAGAGGCCTTCCTGCAAACTGGCCAGAAAGGCGGCCAAAAAGGGTTCCGCCTGGGCTTCTGCCAGGAGCACCAGGCTTCCGCGAGCCAGGTGCAAGCTCCTTAAATCGCCTGTCAGGAGTTCCGCTTTGGCTGCAAGCTGGCTCCGACTGAGAGTGCTGCCGTCGGTCTGGAGCAGGACAGGAGCCTCCGGGTCGGCGACCAGCAGCTTTTGAAAGCGGGCAAGGAGTGGATTGGAAGCGAACAATTCCCGTTGGCAGGCGAGCGATTTGGATGGGGCCAAGGTTACATTGGCGCGGTGAAGCCCGCTTCCGCAGAACCTTCTCAAAGCACGGAGATTCTGATTCTGGGCGGGGGACCGGCTGGATCCGCCGCCGCCACGATTTTGGCTCAAGCCGGCCGCCCCGTTCAACTGCTGGAACGGGAGCGTTTTCCGCGATTTCACATTGGTGAATCCTTGTTGCCTCATTCGCGGACCTTGTTTCGAAAGTTGGGCTTCGATCCCCAAGTGGAGGCGGCGGGGTTTACACCCAAGTTTGGCGCCACCTTTTTCTCCGCTTGTGGCCAGCACGTGCGGCGAATCGACTTCGCCCACGCTGAAGGACTGCCGTGTCCAGAAGCTTTTCAAGTTCCCAGGGATCGCTTCGACCAATTGCTTTTGGAGCACGCCGAAGCCAAGGGAGCCCGGGTGTTTCAAGGTTGGAGAGTTTTAGAAATCGAATTCGGAAGGGAAGGGGTTCAAGTACGAGCCCAGGGTCCCGGTGAAGAGAGCCGGATCTTGCGAGCTCGTTTCCTCATTGACGCCAGCGGCCGATCCGGTTTGGTTTCCAGGACCTTGGGGCTTCGCAAGCGCGATCCGAAATTGCAGAAGGTGGCGCTCTTCGGTCACTTTCGGAAGGTGAAATCCGGCTGGGGTGAAAAACCCGGGGACATCCGCATCGTCACCCGCTCCGATTCCGGCTGGTTGTGGTTTATCCCTTTGCCGGACGATTGCACCAGCGTCGGTTTGGTGATCGATCGAGATCGAATCCCCGCCGGTTTTCCCGGCCAAGATGAAGCTGCATTCCGGCAATGGATCGGACAAAGCAAAATCGTGGCGGAAATGATGGCTTCCGCCGAAAGAATGACCCCACTCCGGGTGGAAGCGGATTTTTCCTATCGCCCGGAACGTTATGCCGGCGAGCGCTGGCTGCTAGCCGGTGATGCCGGCTCCTTTTTGGATCCGGTTTTTTCTTCCGGAGTCCATCTGGCTTTGGCTTCGGGGATGGACGCCGCCGAAGTCCTGCTGCAACACCGGGGGACCGGAGCTTTGCCCCGGCGAGCCTTGCGAGAGTTCGAGCGGCTTCAGATCCAGCGCTATCGTTTGTTTCGACGTTTCGTGCTCGGTTTTGATCGTCCGGAATTCCGCGACTTGTTCTTTCATCAGCCGGTTCCGGAAGGCATTTATCGAGCCGTGGTTTCCATTTTGGCCGGCCAGGACCGTCCCTCGCCGAGTCTTCGCTGGCGCTTGCAGCTTTTCTTCACCTTGGTAGCCTTACAACGCCGATTTACTCTGGTGCCTCGGCTTCATCATCCTGCCGGCTGACCCCGGCCTCCACGGCGGTGCTTGGCCGCCCGCCTGCTTTGATTCCATGGAAATCCGAACACGAATCAAAAAGGTCTTGATCGACCGGCTTCGCTTAGAAGGCATGGCGCCCGAGGACATTGAAGACGACATGCCGTTGTTCGGCGAAGGGCTTGGTTTGGACTCCGTCGACGCCCTGGAATTGATCGTCGGTCTTGAAAAAGAGTTCGACATCAAAGTGGATCCGGAGGGAATCCAGCGCGAGAATTTGGCCTCGGTCGCGGCTTTGGCCGCCATGGTGGAAGGCTGGCCCGATGCCGAGCCGCCGAAGGATCCAGCGCTTTCCCAGGCGCCGCCCTCGGCCTAAATCATGACCCGAAAGGTGGCGGTAACCGGCTTGGGCATTCTCAGCCCCTTGGGGGTGGGTTTGCCGGCTCACCGCAAACGGTTGTTGCAGGGGAAAGCCGCGATCGGTGAGTTGACCCTGTTCGACAGCCGCGCCCATCGGACCCATCTGGCTGGCGAGGTCCCGGCCGACCCACGCTGGGAAAAAGCTTGGTCCGGCAATCCACGCCTCTCCCGTTCCGACCGCTTCGCCTTGTTCGCCGCCGAAGAGGCTTTGCAAATGGCCGGATTGGGTGGCCAGAAATTGGGGCCGGAGGTAGGAGTTTTTCTCGGTTCCAGTACCGGTGGCATGCTGGAAGGGGAGGCAGTATTTGCCAAGCTGTTGGCCACGCCTTCAGGGCCGGTCTCCGTGGCCAGGTTGGGCTCCCACCTTCATTCCGCTCCAGCGGAAGCCGTGGCCAGGGAATTCAAGGTCAGGGGGCCGATCGAAACCAATGCCACCGCATGTTCCGCCGCCAGTTTGGCCATCATGGCGGCCTTGGAAGCCTTGCGGGCCGGAGAATGCCAAATCGCACTGGCCGGCGGCGCCGATGCTCTGTGTCAAATGACCTATGGTGGCTTCAATGCCTTGCGTCTGGTGGATTCGGCTCCTTGCCGGCCATTCCGGGCGGATCGGGAAGGGCTATCTCTAGGAGAAGGAGCCGGCCTGATGGTGTTGGAGAGCGGGGATTCTGCCGAGGCCAGGGGAGTTCCGATTTTGGCTTGGCTCAGTGGGGCGGCGGCCAGTTGCGACGCCCACCACATGACCGCTCCGGACGAACAAGGGCGCGGTCCTAGCTCCGCAATTCAAAAGGCTTTAGAGGATGCTGGTCGAAGCCCGGCGGAGCTGGCTCTGATCAACGCCCACGGAACCGGCACGCCGAAGAACGACGAGGCGGAAAGCTTGGCTTTGCGGTTGGCTTTAGGGCCTGATGTCCTGGCCGAAGTGCCGATCTTCGCCCTCAAGGCGTACATCGGCCATTTGCTGGGAGCTTGTGGCGGCGTCGAAGCCGTAGCCACGGTGCTGGCCCTGCAGGAAGGCCGGCTTTATCCCCTTCCCGGTAAGGAAGAACCGGATCCTGCGTTGGGCTTGCGGTTTGCCCGCGGAAAGGCGGAGGCTCTTGGGACTCAACCGGCGGCTCTGTCCCTCAATTTGGCCTTCGGAGGGGCGAACACGGCTTTGGTCTTTGAGGTTGTGGCCAACAAAGAGGGCCGAGCATGACTGCCGTGGCCATTTCCGGGATCGGTTATTTAGGCCCTCATGGCAGTGGACATGCAGATTTGGCCGAGGCTATGGCCAAGGGCCAACAGGCTTTTCGGCCAGTGGACAACAGCGCAGGCTTTCCTCGACTGGGAGGGGCCCGAATGTTGGCCAAAACCGAAGCCGCTGCCTGGCGACCCTGGCTTTCTCCGGTGGCCGCCAGGCGCCTTTGCCAAGCTTCCCGGTGGACGGTGGCCGCGGCCAAAATGGCATTGCAGGACGCCCAATGGCAACCCGACGACGATCCGGAGAACCTGGCCGTTTGTTTGGGTAGCGCTTTCGGTCCGCTGGACGTAACCCAGCGCCTGCTTCGGGAAATCCACGGCGCCGGGCCCGAAAGCATGGCCCCCTTCGACTTTATGGAGAGCGTCGTCAACGCTCCCGCGGCTCAGGTAGCCATGGCGGTCGGTGCCAAAGGGCCCAACTCCGCTCTTTGTCAGCGGGAAGCCAGCGGCTTGGCGGCGGTGGCGGCCGGTTATCGCTGGATTCAAAGCGGAAGAGCCCAGCGAGTCTTGGTCGCTACCGTCGACGAAATGCATCCGGTCTTGCACTCCGTCTTGGATCGGCTTGGAGTGCTGAGCGGAAGTCGTCGAGGTTTGGGGATGGAAGAGGCCTGCCGGCCGCTGGATCGGCGGCGCAATGGATTGATGGTGGCGGATGGAGCCTCGGTCCTGCTGCTGGAGTCGGAATCCGCCTTGGTGGCTCGGGGGGGCGAGGCCCGGCTTTGGTTGCGAGGAGCCTTGAGAGCCCACGATCCCAGCGCCTCTACCCTCAATTGGGGGCACGATCACCGGGAGTTGGCTGCCAGGTTGCAAGCTTGGTTGCATAAGCAGCCAAAACCGCCTCAGGCGGTGATCTCCGGAGCCAACGGCTCCCGCACCGGGGATGCCCTGGAAGCCCTAGTTTTGCAAGCGACCCCGGCTGTTCGCGGCCGGCCGGTTCTTGCCCCCAAAGTCCTGACCGGGGAATATGGCGGCGGTTTTCTGACGGCCGCGACTTTGATCGCCCAAGGCCAGGCTTACTGCGTAACCAATGACTTTGAACTGGATCCGGCCTTGCAGATCGAGCCTCTTTTGGAACGATCGGGACCCTGGCCGGGACCGATTTTGATTTCCAGCTTGGCTTCCGCCGGCTCGGCCATTTGGTTGATGGTGGAACCGGTTTGATGGATTTGAGCCGAATTGTCGCGGTGATCCCAGCGTTTGAAGCGCAAGCTTCCATCGCCAAGGTCGTCGAGGAAACCCGGAAAATCCTTCCTCGGGTGCTGGTGGTGGACGACGGTTCGCAAGATGGCACCGGTGACTTAGCGGAAGCCGCCGGCGCCGAGGTCTTGCGCCACAGTCACAATCAGGGGAAAGGCGCGGCATTGCGGAGCGCTTTTCGCTTTTTATTCAGCCAACAAGTTGACGCCGTGGTCACCCTCGATGCCGATGGGCAACACCTGCCCAGCGAAATCCCAAAGTTGTTGGACGGGGCGGCAAGTGGTGCTTGGTTGGTTTTGGGAACCCGAGACCGCTTGTTCGCCGAAATGAGTCCCTTGCGGCGGCGCAGCAACGGCATTTCTTCCTTTCTTATTTCTTTGGCTGCGGGAAAACGATTCCACGACATTCAAACCGGCTTTCGTTTCTATCGCCGGGAATTGATTGAAGCCACCGGATTTCCAGAAGACCGTTTCGATGCCGAAAGTGCCTTGGTGGTTCGGGCCGCCCGGCGCCGTTTTGCCATTGTCACGGTTCCCATAGAATTGGGATTCGTGGACGGCCGCAGCACCAGCCATTACCGGCCTCTGGTGGACAGTTTCCGAATCGGCCGTTCGGTGTTGAGGGCCCGATTTCTGGACCCTCTATTCCCCCCCAAGTTTTGACTTCCCAAAACCCGGTTTCCGCCGGGCCTCACGCCCCCGATACCAGCCCTCGGTTGAAGCGCTGGTTGGGGCCCTTTTACGTCACCGGAGTATTTTGGTATCGGCTCCATTTTTTCGGGGCTACGCGAACGCCTCGCTTCCTGCCTCGTTTGATCCTGCCGTTTTTCACCCTTTTCTTTTTTTTCGCGCTGCGGCGAATTCGAAATGCAGTGGCGTCCAATCTGGAAGTTGTTCTGGGTCCTTGTGGTTTTTGGCAACGGCAAGGGCGGATCTGGCGAAGCCTCTACGGTTTCTCCTGGTGCTTGACGGAACGGTATGAGCAATTTGCTCCGAACCGGCCGATTCAATTGCAGACCGAAGGCTTTGATCATTGGCAGCGCCTTCTGGACGGCGGCAGCGGTTTCATTCTGCTAACCGGTCACATTGGCAATTGGGAAGCGGCTTCGGCACTTCCGGCTTCGCGCAACATGGCAACCATTCATTTAGTGCGAGAGCCGGAAGGCAACCCTGAGGCTCAAGCCTTCATCGCCGACATCTTGCAGAAGCATGGCGGTGATCGGTATCGAACTCATTTCGCCGCCGAGGATCCGAGTTTGGCGCTGGCTTTGTTGGCGGCCTTGCGCCGCGGGGAAGTGGTGGCATTGCAGGGAGATCGGCCGAGGCAAAACGGCCGGCAGCGAACGGTGTCCTTATTTGACCGCCCCTTTCCTCTTCCGGAAGGTACCGTGACCCTAGCTCGGCACGGCCAAGCTCCTATCTTGCCGGTGTTTGTTTTTCGAACCGGCCGGCTGCAATATCGACTGGTGTTTCGAAAGCCGATTCCGGTCGAAGAGGGCGGCGAACAAAAAGCCCTGGACGCTTTTGCCAGCGAATTGGAATGGGCGATTCGCCAGGCACCTTATCAGTGGTTTTGCTTTCGAGAGCTTTGGCCGAAAGTGCGGTCTTAGCGGCGGACCTGGGAAGGAAAAGCTCCGTCCCCGGTGCGCCACCGGGTGTAACCGCAGATCAGGCAAATTTCCGCTCGCAGTTTCGGTTGCGATACGGCTTCCATAGCGCTTCCGTCCGGCCAAGCTTCCTCCGCTCGAAAGGATTTGCGGGAGCGGGTTTGAAAATTCCCCTCCGGCGGAATCCTCAACGGATTCGCCGGGCTCAAGCAGCGGGGGCATCGAATTCCCGATTCCATAACGGATTCCATTGTTGGGCTACCCTTGCCGGCGTCAACTTCGGATTAAGAGGCGGCTTTTTGATACAGGCTCTGAGGCCGGTGAGACGGCGGAGCCGAAGACCGCTTTTTCTGCCAACGAAACCGCAAATAAGCTCGGAGAAACCGTCCTAAACGAATGAAATGGCTTGGGTTGCGGAATCCGATCCGGGCAAGATGGAGGTTCACTCGGGGCTGCCGATAAAAACTACTTAAAATTTTCCGGTACCAGCGGTCCAGAGTCTTGGCATCCAGGTTTTCCGGCGTCCAAAGGAAGTTCATGCCATTCATCCGCGGCCAATCTTGTTCGCGGATCCGAGTTCCAAAAAGGTCCTGGTAAATCGGAGATCCCGGATAGGGAGTGAACTTGGTCAAGTTCATCATGCTCAGGGGAAGGCGGCGTACGAATTGCCGGGTTTGCTCCATGGTCTCCGGGGTTTCTCCGGGATAGCCGAGCATGAACAACCCTTTGCTGCGAATACCCGCTTGGGCGGTCCAGCGAATCGCCTGTTCCGAGCGCTCGACTCGGGCCGATTTGTCCATTTGTTGCAGCAAGGCATTGGAACCGCTTTCCAAACCAAAACTGATTTCCCAACAGCCGGCTTTGCGCATCAGGGCCAGCAAATCCGGATGGACGGTGTCGACGCGGGCAGCACAGGACCAAGTCAGGGGCAGCTTGGCTTCCACCAATAGGTGGCAAAGTTCGGTGGCGCGGCGCCGACTCGCCAAGAACAAATCGTCAACGAATTGAATGTGGCGAATGCCGTATTCCTGATGCAGGCGTTTCATCCATTGAAATACCCGCGGCGGGCTGAAAGCCCGAACCGTGGCCCCAAAGGTGGAGGTATCACAAAATCGACAAAGGAAGGGGCAGCCCCGGGACGCAGCCAAAGTCGCTACCGGACCGCGGGGAAAATCGAAGATGGCGCCGTTGAAGCCGGAAGGGAAGTCGTCCAATAAATCCCAGGCCGGATCTGCGAATTCGTCGAGGACTTTGGGGTTAACCCGGGGGCCGGTTTGTTGAAGTCGATCTTGATCGCGAACGCACAAGCCGGGAACTTGGCGGAGGTCTTTTCCATCTTCCCAGGCCTGCAAAAGTTCCACCAGGGCCTGTTCGCCCTCACCCAACACCGCCACGTCGAATTCCGGATGGCGTTCCAAGGTTTCCAGACCCATGGAAGCCACGTGCGGTCCGCCAATGATGATGCGAATTCCCGGGAGTTGTTGTCGAACTCGTCGGCTGACCTCGACCGCGGCGGCGACGCCGACGGTAAACAAGGTGATGCCTAAATATCGGGGACGATGTTCGACAATTCGCCGGGCGCAGCCTTCGGCATCGAGACCTTGTTGATCCGCTTCAAGCAAGATCGGATTCCATCCGTGTTTGCGCACTTCGCCGGCCAGGTGCAACAACCCAAGAGATGGCGACCGGTTGGTTACGTGACGCACGAAGTCATAGCCCGGAGCAATGCGCTCGTAAGGTGGGTTCAGGAGAACTAGTTTCCGGTCCATGAAGATGGCGGGCCGGACCTGGCTGCTGACCGGATCCAGGAAGGGGTCCCCGCCGCTTCACCATAACCGATTCAAGGGAGCGGAAGCTTGACCGTGCTGTTGGTGGCGGTGTCAGCCAAACCGGTTTCGCCGCAGCTCACCCAAAGGAGGCCGTCCTCCAAGCATTCGGTGGCGCCGCCCCCTTGTTCCACCGGCAAATCCGCCAGCCGGATCCAGCTCGAACCGCCGGACTGCCAGCGAAAAACCGTTTTCAAAGGATCCGGATGAAAGACGTCGCCGTTGCCACCGCCGGCGACCACCAAGTCGCCGTTCGAAGCGGTCACCACTCCTGGAAAGGAAACTCCAATCGGCAGGTCCGGCAGGGAGTGAAACTGCTGGCTTTGAGGAGAGAACAGTTCTACTTCCGATAGCGCCCTGGGATTGAGGGTATCGCCACCGGCGCCTCCGACAATGGCGACCCATCCGTTGGATAGTTCGGTCATACCGAACAACACTCGTTTCGTCGGCATGGAAAGATGGTTGCCGAAGCTCAAACTGTTGGGATCGAAGAAAGTGACCAAGTCAGAGAAATCGGGAATGCTGATCGGACCGATTCGGCGCCGGGTCGCGCCACCGAAGATGGCCAAGCGATCGTCGGCTAACCAGAGAGCTTGGGCACCGGCTTTGGGTTCGGGCAAGCTCGGTCCGGGAAAGAAAAGGTTTTGAACCGGATCGAAAATTTCCGTGGTGCTCAAGCCGGTATAAAAAATCTCGGCGGCCCCGAACAATTCGTGATTGCTGCCTCCTTGTACGCCTCCGGCGATTAGAACCATTCCGGCTAAAGGGCCGCTTTCAATCAAGGTGGCGGTGTGGCCGGCGCGATGGAATCCCATGTTCGGCAAAGGGGTGAAGCCGGAGCCTTCCTGCCAAATTTCGGCGCTGTTTAAAACTTGGGTGTAGTACGGAAGGGGCGGAGGGCCTCCGAGGGGACCTTGAACTCCGCCGCACACCAGAATTCGGCCGTCATCGAGGCGCGTGGCGGTATGAAAAGCTCTGCTTTCCAACATCGAACCGGTCCAGGAATTCTGTTCCGTGCTTACGTCGTAAATCCAAGCCGTCGCCGAAGTGTCATAAGGAACGTCATCTCGGGCCAAAACCGCCGGACCGCCGCCGCAAACGAAGATTTTGGTGGCCCGATTTTGTAAACCCCGCTCCTTTACCGTCCATGCCAAATTGGCGACCGCCGCCGGAGCTTGGGCGGCGGAGGCATGCCATTGATCGGTGCTTTGAATGACTTGCAATCTGTAATGACTGAAATCCTGAAAGAAAGAGGGTCCGCCTTGGGGGTGCTGAGTAAAGCCTTGCCAGTAAATGGCGAATCCCTCAGGCAAAGTGCCGGGTAGTTGAAGTTGCGTTGCCGAAAACTGGCCGTTGGCCGAACTGACTCCAGTATAGATGGCGGAAAAAGACGGTCCTCCAGTGATGGAAAGAACGTCTTGATCGTCTCCGGTTTGATATTGATCTCGTAGAAAAAAGTTGTTGTTCAGATCCAGGCCGAGGTCGGCCAATAGATAGGTATTGGCGTCGGCCGTTAACTCCGAGAGCGTGACATCCATGAGCCCTCCGGCTTGATTGCCGTAGGTCATCAGCTTGGAAGTGGCATTGGTTTGTCCAAAAACCGAAGCCGGTAGAATCCAACAAAGGAAGAAAGTGAAGAGGAAAAGCTTCATGGTGGGGGGTGTGACAAGTTCCCAGGATGGGTGGCTTGCTTTCAAATTAGCGAAAATTACAGAGATATTTTTTCGCCGACATTTGAAATTTTTACGAGTCGAAAAGAAAAGGGGCGGGCACCTGTGGGCACCCGCCAAAACGGAGGATTGAAACGGAAGTTCTGTTATTGAACAGGAAGTTTGACGGTGCTGTTGGTTGCCGTATCGGCCACCCCGGTTTCTCCGCAACTGACGAGAAGGTTGCCGTCTTCCAACAATTCGGTAACCCCTCCGCCTTGTTCGACCGGAAGGTCGGCAAGCGTAGTCCAGGCGGTACCCAAGGCGTCTAGTTGGTAAACCGACTTCACTGGAACTGGATCGAAAATGGTTCCTCCGGCTCCTCCGGCGACGACGACTTGGCTGGTTGGGGTTGCAGCAATACCGTTGAAGGCGACCGCTCCGGGCATAGGCGGCAGGCTAATGAATTGCTGACCGGCCAAAGCGAACAACTCGGCATCGGCGATGGGGCCGATATTCAAAATGTCGCCACCGGCGCCTCCGGCTAGAACCAAGTTGCCGTTGGGAAGTTCCACCATGCCGAACAAAGCTCTTTTCGCCAATAAATTCCGAGTGTTGCCGAAGACCATCGTGTTGGGGTCCAGAAAGGTTGCCATATCGGAGAAGTCCGGGAGTTTAAACGGACCGATTTGGCGCCAGGTGACCCCGCCGATGACCGCCAAAGTATCGTTTTGTAACCAAAGGGCTCGGGCACCGGCTTTCGGTTCCGGCAGGTTGGGGCCGGCAATGAAGTTTCCGGTGGCGGGATCGAACAACTCGGTGCTGTTGACGCCCGTACTCAAGATTTCATCGACGCCGAACAATTCGTGATTTACATCTCCTTCCACTCCACCGGCGATTAAAACCATGCCGGCGTTGGGGCCGGATTCGATCAAGGTTGCGGTATGGCCGGCACGGTAACCGTTCATGGGTCCCACGGAACTGAACCCGACGCCTTCTTGCCAAATTTCAGCGCTGTTCAGCACCTTGGTGAAGTACTGAGCCGGCGGCGGGCCTCCGAACGGGCCAGTCACCCCTCCGCAAACAAGTAAACGACCATCGTTCAAACGAGTCACGGTATGAAAGGCCCGACTTTCCAGCATGTCGTCCATGGCCCGGTGTTCTTCGGTGGCCACGTCGTATTCCCAAGTCGTCACGCTGGTGGGATAGGGAACCGTATCTTCCGTCAAAAGGGCCGGGCCTCCGCCGCAAACGAACACTTTGGTTGCTCTTCCGTTCAGCCCGGTTTCTTTGACCGCCCAAGCCAAGTTGGCCACGGCGACCGAAGGAAGAGTCGCAGTATCTTGCCATTGCACACCGTCATGAATGACTTGGCGCCGGTAGTTGCTGAAGTCTTGGAAGAAATCGACTCCCGGGGTGGGGTGTTGCGTGAATCCTTGCCAAAAGACTTCGAAGCCGTGAGGCAGGGTGCCTGGGAGACTCAAGCCGTTCAAGGGAAAGGTGCCGCTCGGAGTTGAGGTTCCGGAAAGAATGGCGGCGAAAGTAGGTCCTCCGGTAATGGAAAGAGTGTCCTGGCTATCTCCGGTACCAAAGTTGGTTTGCAGGAAGGTGTTGTTGTTTAAATCCAATCCGGTATCCGCCAGAATGTAAGTCGTTGAATCTGGCGTCACTCCGGAAAGGAAAACGTCTACGGTTCCACCGGCAGTGGTTCCGTAAGTCATGAGTTGAGAAGTTGCGTTGTCTTGTGCCGCTAGCGGGCAGGCAAGAAGGGGAGCTAAAAGGAAAACAGTTTTGGTTTTCATGATCGGGGTTCAGATCAAGGGAAAGGAGAGGCATGCAGTGTACGAAATTAAGAAAAGCGGGCATCCGAAGATGCCCGCCTGCGAATCCGCGTCGAAGGTGCCACTCCTTCAGAAGCGGAACCGACTTAGTTGGGTTTTGAGACTTTGCTCAAGTGGACCAAGCCACCTCGGTTGCCCAGATTGGAGTCGAATCCCGGCCCGCCCATGTAGGTTCCGGAATCGTCTACCAACCAGAAACCGACGGTTTGCGTTGTTCCGTCGATGGAATGGATGACAATGTGATCCAAGCGTCCGACGGCGTCATTGCTAAAGGTGAATATGCCTGTATTTGCGCCGCTGGTATCAAAGTTCCGTGGGCCGGCGGAGCCGCCCAATACGGAACCCAATTCGTCAAGGTTAAGGGTAACCGGCCGCTGAAAGCCATTGCGAGAAACGGTTCCGGTCCAAGATCCGGCCAGATGGCTGGAGACTTGGAAGTGACCGGGACCGAGGCTGCGGGTTAGCTCTACCGTGCCGGTATTTTGCAAGACTCCGTAGCGGCGGATTTCTGCCGTTCCGGTTAAGCGATTCTTGTCCTCGCTTAAGTTCATGGCCAAGTTCAGAGCGGCAAGATCGTCGCCGGCTTCCTGCAACATGACCGCCGTTTCGCCCGCCACGTCCATGGAGCTGAACAGGCTTGCATTGCTCGGCATCCACTCGTCTCCCGCTCCGGTGGCAGCTTCGAACAACTCGGCAAAGTCGTCCCAGCGGAGGTAGAGATTGGTGGTCTGGAAGGTGGGATTGTCCGGGATCAAGATTCCGGTCCAGTCCCCAGCCAAATCCAAATGGGAGAAGGTCGTAGCTCCACTTTGGCTGCGATTCTTCCGTCGGATTACGGTGTCTTCGTCGTGGCATCCAAGCATGGTTGCCGCAAAAACCAACAGCAATCCAAAAGAAAGGAAACGGTACGGGGGGGAGTGTGACATTGTTGAAATCCAGGGGGCGGAAGAAAGAGTCGGTTGGTGATGGGTGCCCCGAACCTCCAAAGAACCGGGGAAGGGGAGGCCGTCTTTTTCGGCCCGGGGCGTCCCAGCTAAAAAATTAGGACAGGAGGACGTCCTTTTTGTGAAGAATATGCGAGCCTTATGTGTGGGTTAAGGCGGGGGGAGACTCCGAATTGATCTCATAAGTGTATAAAATTAAATACTTTGGGCATGAATCTTAGTCTCGGCTCCATGCCCAGGCTGGCGGGAGAAAAAGATTATCAGACCTTTTCTGCCAAATTGTGAGGATACTCGGCCAGGCGCCCTTGGAAGCTCAAGATCTTCTCGTTCTGGATGATCCCGTTTTGAATTTCTACGGCTTCCGAGATGGTTTTTTCTTTCTTCCAGGCTTCGGGGCCATCGCTGACCGTCTTGAGAAACGGCAACAGAGCTCGAGAGATTTCCCAGGAAGCGCTTCGCCACATATAGCTCGGAGTGTGATCGACGGCGTAATAAGTGCCCGGCCCAACTGAAAAACACGGGTCTTCGAAGCTGGTAGGTTTGGCGAAAGGAAATCCCATGCCTTCGTCGCAACTCACGTCGACAATCAAGCTTCCAGGTTTTAAATGGCTCTCTTGGCCCGGCAGCATGTACATCAAAGGGCTTTCCGTGTCTTGCAGAATGCCGTTGACGATTACGTCACTTTGATTGAACACTTCGGATAAGGGAATCGGTGAACCGGTTGGATTGGAATCGAAAGCCAAGTTGCCTTGTCTTTGCATGCGGTGGTACACACAACCCAGAACCTGATCGTGCAAAGTCCATGGCGGCCTTTGCGTATAGATGTGGATGTCGCGAATCCCGTGACCTTGCAGAGCGAAAACCGCGCCCCGACTCACGGAACCTAAACTGAGGACGGTGGCCCGAAGCGGGGGGCCGTAATTGCCGTCCAAGCCGGCGCAAGCAAGCGCATGAGCCACGGCGCAGTACCCGGCCATTTCATTGTTGCGATAAAAGAGATGCATTTGCCGGGAGTTCCCTTTCCAGGTGAACATGGCTTCCCAGGCGATCAAGGTCAGCTTCCGGTCGATGGCCACCTGGGTAATTTCCCCTTGCTGAACGCAGTGGGGCCATCCCCAAAGGATCCCTCCTTCCCGAAGCTGCCTCAAATCATCTGGCATGGGTTTGGGAAGTAAAACCACCCCACTTTCTTGCAAAATTTGCTCGCGATCGGAGACGCCGCCGAAAAAGCCGGAGATCGCTTCGTCGGAAATGCCGAAAGCCCGGCCATAGCCCTTCTCGAAGATCAATTGCTCCCTCACCGAGTCGTGCACAGCCCGAAAGTGGTCAGGATGCAAGGGAACTCGATGCTCGTTTTCTTTTAATGAGCTGTGGAGGACGCCGATGGTCAGGGGGGACATGTTCAGGTAGGCGGGTTTCGCGTTCCGGAATGAAGGGTCTCAGCTTAAGGGTATGACTTCTTCAGTAAAGGAAAGGCCTTCTTTGGCGATTTCCCGTAATACCGGCTCATAAATCGACGGATGGGTAGGAATGTGACTCCCGGTTAAGGGCAAATCGCCCTGTAAAAGCAATCGGGCGGCGATGGCGGTGGGCAAGCCGACGGTTTTGGCCATGGCGGTAAAGCCGCCGGGTTCCCCTCGATCCACCAAAGTGGAAGTGACCTTTTCCCGGCGCCGGTTCTGGCCTGGGTACTCCACTTCCAGTTCGTGAACCAGGACCACCATGTCTCGATCTTCCGGCCCCAAGGGAAGCTTTTGATTGAGCAAATGGATCAACAAAGCCGCTGAAGTGTCCCCGGGGCAGCCGGACTTTTCGTCTGAGAAGAGGCCGAGCCAACGCATCTTTTCGACTATGTTGCCGGTAGGACTGATGTGCAGATAGCGGGCGACTCGTTGTTCGATTTCAGCTCCGGTGATGTTTAGGGGCAGAAACATTTCCACCACTTCTCGGCAGCTCCGTTCCGCCAGATTGGGGATGCGGAGGGTTTCATTCGGAAGCCCCAGGCGCACGATCTGAGCCCAGGTTTCGCTCCAGCCGGGATAGCGCAAGGTGCCTCGGATCATGGTGTGGACGTCCTCCAGCCCAAAGGCTTCCAAATAAGCCATCGAATCGCGGTTGGGATAGGCTTCCAAAGTACCGACTCCTTGGACTTGGACCGGCCATGTGTGGAGAAAAACCTGGTGGAAGGGCACGATCTTGATGCGACCCTCTTCCATGTACTGAGCGCCCGATTCTCCGGACATGGCCACGTTGCGGGGATTCCAGGTAATGATGTAGCGCATCGGGTTGTGCTCTTGTTCAGGAGCGGGAATGCCGCTGCCATAAGAGCAGAAAGACTGGATGCGCCCGCCGCTGTCGCGAAGCTGGCGAATCAGCTTCATCGCCGACATGTGGTCAATACCGGGATCCAAGCCGAGTTCGCAAAGCAATAGAATTCCCTCCCGCTGGGCGTCCCGATCCAAATCCCGCACCGCCTGGTCTCGATAGGAGACCGAAAGCATGTGCTTTTGGTGGTTCACGCAGTCCCAGGCAACCAGGTCCTGGAAAACCGGCGGAAGCATATTGATGACCAGGGCGCTGTTTTGGATTTGGGAAGAGCGAAGATGGGCGTCATTGACGTCGAATAACACCGCACTGCCCCGAGGGTGATCGGCGATTCGCTGCTTGGCCAAGTCCAGATCCAGATCCCCAACCGTAACGAAAGCGTCCATAGCTTTCGCGTGCTGCAAGAGGTAGGCGATGAGGTAAGAAGAACTTTGCCCTGCACCCAGGATGAGGATGTTTTTCATGTGCTGGAAAGCAACTGCCGGTGGTAGCCGTCCATGGACAAGGAAGGCCCACTTTCCTTTTCCCGCAATCTAGCCTGGTTGGGGACCCGAGTCGAGGCCAAGCCCAGCTCGAGGCGAGAGGAAATTGCAAATTTGCAGCTTGTTCCCGAAGCGCCCAAGTCTTATGCCGGCTTCGGTTCAAAGCCAAGTGGGGAGGTCCAATGACCTCCCCGATCCGGATCGCCGTCCGGGAAAAAGTGGAGGTCAATCCTCAGGAAGCGACCAGGACCCACCCAGGCCCTGATCCCGGCACCGAAAGCTAATATTTGAAAACACTTTCTTTTCTGGATTGATCAACAAAAGCCCATCCGGCAACCGAATCGCCAGGTGCCCGGCTTGCAAAAGTTCGGCTTGGAGTCGCCGGTAAATGGCTTGTGGACCCTCTCCTTTAAACGTAGGCGTGTGGGCTTGAATGTCATTTGCCTTCAGACTCACAAAGTTCGCAGGGCTCTCATCCCCGGTCTGGGTTCGCTCGGCCATGGCCAATCCTTCGATTTGAAAAAGAATGGCTTTATCCCACAGGATTTCTTCCTTGGGGATGATTTCCCTTCGCTTTTCCAAATTGGGTTGACTGCAAGTTGCGGCAAAGGTTTCCGAGCTACTGTCCCCCGCAAAATGCAAGCCGATGTGGCGAATTTCGGGCGTGCAGGATTCCAAGGAAACCGTTCGGGCCTGAGGGTGATGAAAGACCTTCAGGTTTTGTTCCAGCCAAGGTTCAGTGGTCCGCCAATGATCGAGCATTTCAGCGAACTTCTTGGCTTTGGCTTGACCGGTTTCATTCCCGGCAAAGGGAAGATGAAGAAGCCGGTGTTGGATTCGATTTTGAAGCTCTCGATCCCAGATCGAGATTTGCACGTCGACCGAGCCGGGTCGGGTCGCGGTATTGAACTGAAAGCCGACGGAAACCTCGTCTTGTGCCGGAGCGAGAGTAAAAAGTAGTAACCCGAAAAGAAGCATGACGTCCTCCTGTTAACTGGAGAGGGATATCCCCTCTCGAAAACAAGGTAACATGGAGAGCTTGTCCGATCAAAATTCCGTGCGACCCGGAACCGACCAAACCGCCTTAGAGCCCTTTCATCCGACCATTTCAAAGTGGTTTTGTGAGCGAGTGGGGCAACCCAGCCCGCCTCAAGTGGAGGGCTGGCCGGAAATCCGCAAAGGCGGCCACGTATTGATTGCGGCACCCACCGGTACCGGAAAAACATTGGCCGCATTCCTGCACGCGTTGGATGGCTTGCTGCGCGAAGGGAGTTCTTTAGCTACCGGAACGCAAGTTCTTTACATCTCCCCTTTGAAGGCTTTAGGGAACGACGTTCAAAAGAATTTGCAAAAGCCGTTGGCGGAAATCAGGGAATTGGATTCGTCCCTCCCGGAAATCGAGGTATTGGTTCGTAGCGGAGATACTCCGGCATCCGCTCGGGCTCGGATGGTGCGAAAGCCGCCCCATATCCTGGTGACCACCCCGGAAAGCCTATACATTCTGCTGACCAGTGACGGTGGCCGCGGAATTTTGCAGAAGGTCAAAACTGTTATTGTCGATGAAATTCACGCTCTCATTGGAAGCAAGCGGGGTTCTCATTTGGCCCTGTCGCTGGAGCGGCTGGAGAGTCTGTGCGGGCCGGTTCAACGCATTGGCCTATCGGCGACACAAAAGCCATTGCGGGCGGTAGGTGATTTCTTAGTTGGCGTAGAACGCTCCTGCAACTTGGTCGACATCGGTCACTTGCGCGAGATGGACGTGCAAGTGGAGATCCCGCCTTCTCCTTTGGCGGCGGTTTGCTCCCACGAGACTTGGGGGGAAATCTATCAACGCATGGGGCAACTGATTCAGCAGCATCGGACGACCTTGATTTTCTCCGGCACGCGTAAATTAGCGGAGCAGGTCGCCGCTCGTTTGACCAAGTTGTTAGGGGAAAAAGCGGTGGCTTGCCACCACAGCAGTTTGTCCAAGGAGCGGCGTCTGGACGCGGAGCAACGGCTGAAAGCCGGCCAACTGCAAGCTTTGGTGGCCACCGCTTCCTTGGAATTGGGAATCGACATCGGCGAAGTGGATCTCGTGATTCAATTGGGCGCCGTTCGTTCGATCGCTACGTTGTTGCAAAGAGTCGGTCGCTCCGGGCATGCCATGGGAAAAATGCCCAAGGGACGGCTGTTTCCTTTGACCCAAGACGAATTGGTCGAGGCTGCTGCCTTAATGCGAGCCATCGGGCAAGGGCTCTTGGATCAAACTCCCCAACCGACCGCTCCGCTGGATATCTTGGCCCAGCAAATGGTGGCGGCTTGCGCCGTGGAAGATCGGGGCGAAGAAGAGCTTTGGCGCAGCTTTTCCAGGGCTTGGCCCTATCGAGAGCTCAGCCAGGAGCAATTTGAGCAGGTGCTTCAGTTGCACACTCAGGGGCGAAGCGCTTTGCTTCACCGTGATGGAGTCGGGCGCAAGTTACGCGGAACCCGAAGAGCTCGTTTGACCGCCGTAACCTCCGGAGGTGCCATTCCCGACCGGGCCGATTACCAAGTGGTCTTGGAGCCTGAGGGCACCTTTATCGGTAGCGTAGACGAGGATTTTGCGGTCGAGTCCAGTGCTGGCGACATTTTTCAATTGGGAAATACTTCTTGGAGAGTTTTGGGATTGGGGCGTGGCATTTTGCGGGTTGCCGATGCTCATGGTCATCCTCCAAGTTTGCCGTTTTGGTTCGGCGAGGCGCCGGCTCGCACTCGAGAGCTTTCTGCGGAAATTGGAGAAGTACGCCAATTCGGGGTGGAGCGGGAGTGGTTGCAGAAGCATTGTCATCTGCAGGAAGAAGTCGCCGGTGAGCTTGCTGAATATTTGCAAGACGGTTGCCAGGCATTGGGCGGAGCGCCGACTCCGGCGCGGGTCATTGCCGAAAGGTTTTTCGACGAGAGCGGGGGCATGCAGTTGGTGTTGCACGCTCCTTTCGGCGGTCGCATCAACCGGGCTTGGGGATTGGCGTTGCGCAAGCGCTTTTGCCGCCACTTCGGATTTGAGTTGCAAGCGGCTGCCAATGAAGAAGCCATCTTGATTTCGCTCGGTCCTCATCACAGCTTTCCCCTGGAGGACGTTTTTCAGTTTCTGAGTCCGGCCAACGTGGAAGCGGTTTTGGCCCAAGCCGTTTTGCCGACTCCGCTGTTCGCCACTCGCTGGCGTTGGAACGTTTGTCGGTCCCTGCTGGTAGAGCGGATGAAGCATGGCAAGCGGGTCGGGGCTCCTTTAATCCGCATGCGCGCCGACGATTTGTTGGTAAAGGCCTTTCCTGAAGCCGTGGCTTGCGGGGAGAACCTGCCTCCCGGCGACTTGCCTATTCCCCGGGACCACCCGATGGTCGAGCAAACGATTTTGGATTGTTTGCACGAAGCCATGGACGCCGAGGGCTTCGAAGAAGTGTTACAAGCCGTGGTCGGAGGGGAAATTGAAACCCTGGCAGTGCAAACGCCGGAACCGTCCCCTTTTGCCAAAGGCATTTTGTCTGCCAGGCCCTATAGCTTTTTGGACGACGCTCCTTTGGAGGAACGGCGCACGCAAGCGGTCTATGGTCGCAGAAGCTTGGATCCCAAGACCGCCGATGAATTGGGCGAATTGGACCCGGCGGCGGTGGAACGGGTTCGACAAGAAGCTTGGCCCGATCCGCGCAATGCCGAGGAAGTGCATGAGGCTCTTTCCTGGATGGGTTATCTCACCGATGAGGAAGGCATCCCGTGGCAGCCCTGGTTGCAAACGCTATTAGAAGCGAAACGTGTTCAATGGGAGCAGGGCCGTTGGTACGCGGTGGAAAGTTCTCGCAATCCGGTGGATCTTTTGCGAGGGCGAATGGAAGCCCTGGGCCCGGTCCTCGGCGACGATCCTGAGTTCCATGCTCTCGAACAGGAAGGAACCGTCCTTCGAGTCCGTTTTCAGGGTCAGGCCGGATGGTGTGAGCGTCGATTGTTAGCCCGTATCCTTCGGTACACGCTGGAGAGCCTGCGGGCTCAGATTGAGCCGGTTTCCGCGGCTGTTTTGTTGCGCTTCCTCGCCGGTTGGCAACACTTGCGAGAGGAAGACCAACTGCAGGGACCTGCAGGGGTCGCCGAAGTCCTGCAACAATTAGCCGGCTTTGAAGTCGCGGCTCCTGCTTGGGAAAAAAGTCTATTGCCGGCTCGAGTTCGAGACTATCGGCCGGAATGGTTAGACCAGCTTTGCCTGAGCGGTCGTTTTCAATGGGGGCGGTTGTGGGGAAGCGGAGCCGCCGCTCCGAAATCCACCCCCTTGAGTTTTTGGCCGAGGGAAGAAGAAGCCATGTGGCTTGGCCTGGCCGCTCCTCCTGGAGAATTGGATACCGGCTGGCGAGGAAGTTCCATCTTGAAGGCCTTGCAAAGCCAAGGAGCTTTGTTCGGCCACGATCTGGGCAAAGCCTGCGGACCTTTGAGCTCCGATTTGGAAATGGGCTTGCAAGAATTGATGGGGTATGGAGTGGTGACCAACGACGGCTTCGCTCCGATGCGCTATTTGATGATGCCTTCCTGGAAAAGAAAGAAGTATGGCTCTCTGGAACAGGTCGGTGGGCGTTGGAGTCTATTGAGGCAAGCTTCGAAACAGGGGGAAGTCGCCGACCCCGAAGCTCTTGGCGAGTTTGTGGCCAAGGCTCTGCTGCGCCGTTATGGCGTGGTATTTCGGGCCCTTTTGGGCCGAGAAAGATTGCCTATGCCCTGGCGCGACCTGATTCGAAGTTTCCGGCGCTTGGAGTTGCGCGGAGAAATTCGCGGGGGCCGATTCGTGCGAGGATTTGCGGGAGAGCAATTCGCCCTCCCGGAGGCAGTGGTTTCCTTGCGCAAGCAAAGACAGGAGGAAGAATTCTCTCCGCTTCAAATCTCCGCGGCCGATCCGCTGAACCTGCACGGCATTTTGACCCCGGAATCCAGGATTCCCCCATCGCCCCGCAGGCAGGTTCCTTTAAGCTGAGGCTGGTTTGCGAGCTTTTTGGGGTCAGCGATAGGGCGCCTCGCCTGAATTCCACCGATGAAATCCATTCCTCAAGAATTAGTGGAGCGATTGGCTTCCGTTCGGTCGATCGGCGTGATTACCGGTGCCGGGATTTCTGCGGAAAGCGGAATTCCGACTTATCGAGGCGCCGGAGGCCTTTATGACGATCCGGAAGAAGGGCAAAGGGCGATCGAAGCCCTCTCCGGGGAAACCCTACTCAAGGATCCTGATCGAACTTGGAAGGTTTTAAGAGACATCGCCCGCCATGCCCAGGGGGCGGAACCGAATCCCGGACACCTGGCCTTGGCCGAATGGGAAGATCGGGCGGAACGATTTGCTCTCTTGACCCAAAACGTGGACGGATTGCATCACCAAGCAGGAAGCCGAAATGTCATCGAAATCCACGGGAACATTAAGCGGGTGAACTGTTTACGGTGTTCTTACCAAGAAGCCTTGCCGGCCAAAGCTTTGCTCAATCTGGAATGCGCGCCGAAGTGTCCTGATTGCCAGGGAGTTCTTCGGCCCAAGGCGGTGTTATTTGGCGAAATGTTGCCCGAGGAAGCCCTGCGGCGGCTGGAAGAAGAATTCCATCGCCACGTCCCTGATCTCTTGCTGTTGGTGGGGACCACCGCTCTCTTTCCCTACATCGCCTTTCCTGCTCAGATCGCCCGGGCCGCCGGCAGTTTGGTGGTCGAGGTGAATCCAGAAGACACCGACGTCACCTACCTTGCTGAGTTTGCCCTCCGCGGGACGGCCGGAGCTTTGCTGCCGCCTCTCCTGGCGGCTTTTGGGGGCGTAGCCCAGGAGAAGGGGCAGGCGCAAGGGCCGAAATAGGACTTCGCTCAATCTTGGGGTGTTGACGGAAACCCTTCTCCCAGGGAGGATGCGTTTTCCCCATCTTGCTTGCTGGAGATTCCTGACCCATTCCATCCTCGTGGGTTACGTGCATTTCATCCCCAGGCGAATTCTTCGCCGCTGTAGCTGTGGGCTAGGTCAGCCCTCGTGGGGAGTCTTCTCCCAGGAGTTTCCAGTCTCAAGTTCTTTTTTTCGGATGCCGAAGAGGAAAAAGGAGTTGTGTAGAGCATGTACCGTTGGCTCCCTTTCGTCCTAGTCCTGTTGGCGATAGGGCTGCTGGCCATTACCTTCCCTGGAATCTGGTCTGATTCTGAGGCTGAAGGCAGTGAGCCCCGGCCCCTCCCCGAGAACGCCAACGATGCGCAAGGCAAATCGATCGATTCGGTCGAGGTGCCGATCGGCGCTTTGAGTTTGACGATCGGTTCCATTTCCGGGAATCCCCAGAAAGAATTCCGGAAGTTCGAGCCCTTTGTCCAATACATCGCCGGCCTTGAATTCGAGAACCGCGAGGTTGAGGCCAATTTAAAGGTGGCCGAGTCGATGGAGGAAATGAGTGAGTGGCTACGCAATGGCGAAGTCGACATTTTCCTCGACAGCCCGTTTCCCGTAGCTCAGGTTTGCAAGAACTCCGGCGGTAGGCCGATCCTGCGGCGATGGAAGAAAGGGGTAGCCCAATACTATTCGGTCATTGTGGTGGCCAAGGACGGGCCGATCACAACCTTGGAAGATTTGCGCGGGCAATTGGTGGCCTTTGAAGAACCTTATTCAACTTCCGCATACTTCCTTCCCAAAGGTACTTTGATGCAGGCGGGATTTACCTGGAAGGAGTGGCCGGAAGGCCAGGAAAAACCCGACGGAGGGGATTCGATTTATTTTCGATTCAGCGGCGATGAAACCAACAGTTTGTTGTGGGTACTTCGCGGCATGGTCGCCGCCGCGGGAGTCGCCTTTAAAGACTTAGACGAGTTACCGGAAGAACAGGCGCAGGGACTTCGAATTCTGCACCAAACTCCGGACGTCCCCAGGCAAGTGGTTTCCGTGCGGGCAGGCTTGACCCCCGAGGTGGAATCCTGGCTCCGCCTTTCCTTGATGGAAATGGAAAACCTTGAAGCCGGGCGACAATGCTTGCAAGATTTTGAAAGAACCACCAAGTTTGACGAACTGCCTGGTGGGCCGGAAGAGGCTTTTCGAAACATCTATGATCTTGCCGATCTGCTCCGTGAGGACTTGAAAGAATAATTCGGGAATGAAAGTTTCCCGAGATGCCAGGGAAAGTCCCCGCCGGGGCTTCCGGCTTAATCTCCATTCCAAATTCGCCTTGCTGACCTCGATTGCCATCGTGGTCATGTCTTCCATCTCCACCTTCGTACACTATCGATATCAAGCTGATCGTGAACGACAACAACTCCAGTCCCACGCACAGAACTTGGCATCCCTGGTGGCGGATAATTTGGTCAACTCGGTGGCTAAATCGGATTTCCAGGATTTGCGCTATCAAGCCGACCGGGTTCGGGACATGGATAACATTGAATATGCATACATTTTAGACCATGAACATTGTTTACTTACCGACGGCTCTCGAGATCATCCATTCTTGAATCGAGTTATGACAGACGAATTAAGTCGCAGGGCAGCTCAATACAGTCATCCGGTGGTATTGGAAGGCGACGGTGTTATTGAAGCGATGAACCCCATTTTCCTGGGCAATGATTGCATTGGAATGATTCGAATCGGGTTCGATGTCAAACCACTGGAAGCCGCCCTGGGTAAAATTCGGCAGCGAAGCGTCATCCTTGCGATTGCCTTTGTACTTTTGGGTGTCGGCGCGACCCTGTGGCTGGTTGGAAAAGTCCTTCAACCCGTTCAAAGTTTGCACGAGGCGGCGGGCGAAATCGCAACCGGGGATTTCCAAGGACGGCTGGAGGTCACTTCTCAGGATGAAATCGGTGAATTGGCCAGCGCGTTCAATTTAATGGCGGATTCCCTGCAGGCGTCCACGGTTTCAAAGGAATACGTGGACTCGATCCTGGAAAATATGGGGGAAAGCGTTTTAGTCACCGACACTTCCGGCATCATCGAGAGCTGCAATCCGGCGGCTTGCTCTTTGTTTTGTATTCCTCAGGGGGAGCTTCTCGGGCAATCCCTTCTGGAGCTTGTCGGCCCTCAAGGACAGAAAGCAATTGGCAAGACTCTCAATCGGGTTTCAGAGGCCGAGGAATTTCTGCTTCGCGCCGGCGAGGGCTCTTCTGTTCCCGTTCAAATCAGTGCTCACGAATTCGTAGATCGCCAGGAGCGGACTCGAGGGACCATTTACGTTCTCCAGGATATTTCCGAACGCAAAGAAGCGGAATCGGCCAGGGAAAGGTTCATTCAGGATCTGGATCAGGCGCGCAAGAAAGCTGAAGAGGCGACCCGGGCCAAGAGTTTCTTTTTGGCCAATATGAGTCATGAAATTCGAACTCCTATGAATGGAATTATCGGCATGAGCGACTTGATGATGGGAACGGACTTGGACGAAGAGCAAACTGAATTCGCCAAAACCATTCAAAGCAGCGGGCGGGCGTTGCTGGAAATCATTAACGAAATCCTGGATTTCTCCAAGATCGAATCCGGGCACTTGGTTATCGAAGATGAGCCGCTTCAACTTTCTGACCTATTGGAAGAGGTCAGCAGTCTCATGGCTCCGATCGCTCAAGAAAAAGGAGTGGAATTGGCGGTCGACCTGGACGATGACCTTCCGGCCTGCCTCCGCGGGGATGCTTTACGTATCCGGCAAGTGGTAAGCAATCTGGTCGGCAACGCCATCAAGTTTACTCAGCAAGGGGCAGTGGTCATTCGCGCCAGAGCTGAAAGCTGGGAAGGAGATTGGTGCAAGGTCCGCATGGATGTTCAAGATTCCGGCGTGGGCATTCCCGCCGACCGATTGGACGCGGTTTTCGACAGCTTCACTCAAGCAGATGGATCCACGACGCGGAAGTTTGGCGGTACCGGTCTGGGATTGACTATTTCCAAGGAACTAGTTCGCTTGATGGGCGGTGAGATCGGCGTGGAAAGCGAACTCCACGTTGGCAGTTGCTTTTGGATTCTCCTGCCGATGCAAATGGTTCGCGGCCGAGGCGAAGAGTCCAGCCAATGGTCCGATCTTCGAGAAAGGAAGTTCTTCGTTTTGTCGCAACAGCCGTCGGTTCGTGTTCCTTTGGCCAGAAGGCTTCAATATCGAGGGGGAAGCGTGTTGGAGGTGGCCGGCCCCCAGGATGTTCCCAGGAACGCCGTGGTGGACGGGGCCTTCGTGGACGCTGCTCTCCTCAATGGAAATATCAACAGCAGTTGGCTGGGGAAACTGCCGCAAACGGTTCCTCAAATCCTGCTGTTCCCCGCATCCAAGCCCGAAATCCGAGACGCTTGGAAGGAAAGCGGTCGAAACCTATCTCTTTCCAAGCCGATCAAACGCTCCGAGCTGGATCGGTTGCTGATTGGCCTTTCCGGAAAAGCCATCGAAAAAACCGCGACCGACTCCGAAGGATTGGATCATACGGAAGGGCCGCCGTTGCGAGTCTTGTTGGTGGAAGATAATCCAGTTAACAGCCGAGTGGCGACCAGGGCACTGGAAAAGCTCGGCCATCAAGTTCACTGGGTCACGGACGGTTCGAAAGCGGTACAAGCTCGCCAGCGCGATGAATACGATTTGATATTTATGGACTTGCAGATGCCGGTGATGGACGGCATGACCGCCACCGCGGAGATTCGAAAATATGAAGCCGATCATGAAATCAGTCCCATTCCCATCATCGCCATGACCGCTAACGCTATGGCGGAAGATCGGATGAAGTGTTTGGAAGGCGGCATGGACGATTACCTGTCCAAACCGGTGAAATGGGAAACTCTAGTCGCGACCTTGCAACGATGGAATCACAAGTTGCAAGAGGGCGCTTCGCCTTCTCCGGAACGATGACCTGTTGGAATTAAGAAGAGGACTGGTCGTCCAGGAACTTTAATAGACCATCGTGGAATTCCTGAGTGCGCTCGAGATAGCAGGGGTGGGGCGCTCCCAGCAAAATTAAATTTTGAGCCTCCACCAACATGCCGGCCAGTCGGTCGGCCATGGAAATGGGAATCACTTGATCCTGATCTCCCCAGACAATCAGGGCCGGAATGTTCACCGATTCAATGGTAGAAGCCGCTTCCTCGATGCCGACCGGGGCTACCGGAATTAAAGCGCCGAACCAATCCGGCTCCGAAGCCACCAGCGGCCAAAGAAATCGGCCGCTCATGGAAGGGGCGACTACGGCAGGCTTGTTCATCTTTAAACTCTGCCCAAGTTGCTTCAGAAACTGGCCTTCCTCCAAATCACTTTCCGGAGTTTTTCCAAAGCCGGGCAGATCGACCGCCACGGCACGAAAGCCGCGGGAGCCGAACCAGTTCAACGTTCCCAATTCTTTCCAAGTCGCGGAGCTGAATCGCCCACCGTGCAAAAATAACAACGGCCGTCCGTCTTTCGGGCCGCTTTGCTCAACGTGTACCGGAATGCCGGCCACAGTTACGGTTTGACTTTCGATGGGCTGGGCTCGATGCATTTTTCGTCCACAAGCCGCGGCCAAAAAAGCGGCCGTCACCAGGAGGAATCGGGATGCGAGGGACATTGGCTTGAGCATACACCAGGGGCTTGAGATCCGGCTCAGACCCCGAGGATTTTGATCAAGATGCGCTTGTTGCGGCAGCCGTCGAACTCGCCGTAGAAGATTTGTTCCCAGGTGCCAAGGTCCAGCCGCCCTTTGGTAATGGCCACCACCGTTTCCCGTCCCATGATTTGGCGCTTTAAATGGGCGTCGGCGTTGTCCTCTCCGGTGCGGTGGTGTTTGTAGTGATCGGTGGGAATGTAGGGCGCCAGCTTGTCCAGCCACACCAGGAAATCCTGGTGCAAGCCGGATTCATCGTCATTGATGAATACCGAGGCGGTGATGTGCATGGGGTTGACCAGGACCATGCCTTCCTGCACGCCGGACTCGTCTACCGCAGCTTGGACTTCCGGAGTGATGTTGCGAAATCCCCATCGTTCCTGCAGATGGAGTTGAAGGTATTTGGTGTGGGCTTTCATGATCGGAGATGTGACTTTCGGTGGGAGCGGCTTCTGGGAGGTCCTAGGATCTAACCTGTCGCCAGCTTGAGGTCCAGAAAGCCAGTGGAAGACATCATCCAAAAAATCGAGGGGCACGCCCGCTACGGGCCTGCTTTGCGCCAGGCTTTGGAGTCCGGCGGCACCTTGGTGTTGAATTACCACAGCCACGGCCCGGTAGGGCCGGAAGGCTACTGCGTGTCCATTTGCGAACGCCGCCAGGGAGATAGCCCTAGGCAATTGATGGGCTTAGAGGTGGGCTTGGAAGAATTGGTGCACATCCGCGGGTTCGGTCGCAGTCAGGACGATTGCTTGCCCCAATGCGCCGCCCTCGGCGATCTTTTGGCTCGTCACTATCAACTCGACCAACCGCCGGAAATTTTCTTCCAGGGGAAGCCCTATCCAACCGTGAACTGAAGTGAATTGAAGGTGAGCTGAAAGCCTGCCTCCAGTTCTTATGGCCCACGGCCGGAGTTCAATCCCGAGGCCAGGCCAGACCGTTGCGCTGGTATCGGCCGCCTTCGAAGCCGGAAAAGAAGTAGGGAATCAGCGGGTGCCGGATCGGAGTCCGGAGCGAATCGGCCTGCCACGATTCTTCCGGCAAATACTGGATGGTGGTGCCGTCGTCGATGAGGACGTGATACCAAGGCTGTTTGCTGGTCGTGACGGCGGCATCTCGGCCTGGCCGCGGTCCTTTGAACTCCGGATCCAGGTCGACCACCACCCCGCGGCGGTCAGATTCGGCCAAGCGCACTAACGAACCAGGCCAAAACAGGGGGTGGATCGCCTGCCACTGGGCTTTTTGGTGATTTCGCTCCCACCGGCGCTGGTGGCCTTCCAATTTGCGCAGCAGGGACTCCAGGAAGGCCCCTTGGCTTTCTGCTTGGCCGACTTGTTGGAAAGCTCGGATCAGATTGCGCAATACCCGAGCGACGATGGCCTCGGTCGGCGTGGCGAGGCGGGCAATGGTGCGGATGGTCTGGGAGGACTTCGGATAGAGCTGGGTCAGTTCCTGCAGGTCGAGGAAGCGTCCTTCGTGGAAACAATCGATCAAAACCAGCTCTTTGCCCTCCTGAAAGCGCGCCAGGAAGTGGCCCGGGAAATTGCATCCTTCTACTTTTAAATCGAGGCGGCGGGCCACCAGCAAGAGCAAGATGACGAGGCTGATCGGCAAACCCTGGCGGCGTTCCAACACTTGCAGCAAATCGCTATTCTCGGGCCGGTAATAATCCACCTGCGCACCTCGCAAACCCTTTGCCAGAAACAAGAAACTAACCAGGCTTCGGACTTCCGGTTGAGGTTCGTTCAGGCGATATTCGGCCGCCAGACGATCCAGAGCCTCCCCCAGGCGACGACGCCGGAGCGGGCTTCCCAAGAAGTCGCTGAGCAACTCCATGGCCTTTTCCAAACGCCTGGGATTGCCTTCGGATCGAAGCCAGGCTTCCCATTTCTCTTCCAGCCGGCGCTGCTTCGCCGGCAGCAGAAGCTGGCCGATCAACTCGAGTTGACCCTCGGCCGGCGGTTCCGGCATCGAATCCAGGGCCGGGCCCAGGCGGTCCCCCAGGGCTTCCAGGTGTTCGACCACGGCCTTGCGGACCGCCGGTGTGTCGTCGTCCAGGAGGCGAAGGAGGTGAGGGAGTTGCTCGACGGGCGCCATACGGAGGGTAGATCTTTCAATCATTCTATGTTCGAAACCTGGCCGGCAAGGCGTTACGGAAAAATTCTCGATATAAATGTGATATCATTTTGGGATCATAGGCGTAGGAGGCCTCATGATTCAGGAAAAAGAAATCCGCGTGGCCAACGGTTACCTGGCCTTGTTGCTGCTGCCGATCCTGCTGCTGGTGACCGGCTATGGCTTCGTCAACTCCATTCAGGCCGAAAATGCCCTGTTCATCACCTTGTTGGCGCTGGCCCTGTTGGTCGAGATCGTGTTGCTGTTCGGCTTCTTCATGGTTCACCCCAACGAGGCTCGGGTAGTGCAGTTGTTCGGAGCCTACGTCGGTACGGCGCGGGATCCCGGCCTGAAATGGGCCAATCCCTTCTACGCCAAGACCGCGGTCAGTATGCGGGTTCGCAACTTCGACAGCGATCGCCTGAAGGTCAACGACTCCACCGGAAATCCGATCGAGATCGCCGCCGTGGTGGTTTGGAAGGTGGTGGACACGGCCGAAGCCATTTTCGAAGTCGACGACTTTGAAGACTTCGTTCACGTGCAAAGCGAAGCGGCGGTCCGCAACTTGGCCACCCAGTTTCCCTACGACCAACACAGCGACGAGCAAATTGCCTTGCGTAGCCATACCGGTGAAATCGCCGACCAGCTCAAGGTGGAAGTGCAGGATCGTCTGTCCAAGGCCGGAGTGGAAGTCATCGAAGCTCGAATCAGCCACCTGGCCTATGCTCCGGAAATTGCCAGTGCCATGCTGCAACGACAGCAAGCCGATGCCATCATCGCCGCCCGGCAAAAGATCGTGGAAGGCGCCGTCGGCATGGTGGAAATGGCCTTGGACAAGCTTGCCGAGCAGCAAGTCGTGGAATTGGATGAAGAGCGCAAAGCCACCATGGTCAGCAATCTCCTGGTCGTGCTTTGCGGCGAGCGGGCAACCCAACCCATCGTCAATGCGGGAAGCTTGTACTAGGCCGGAGTTTTGGCCAAGCGCAAAGCTTTTCTGTTGCGGATCGATCCCAAGCTTTGGGACGGTTTGCAGGCCTGGGCGGCGGACGAGCTGCGCAGTGTGAACGCCCAGATCGAGTTTTTGCTGCGTCAGGCTTTGGCCAAATCGGGTCGTTTGCCGCCGCCGGGAGATCCCTCGGGAGAAGCCAAATCGGACTCGGAAGGCGACGGCAAGGCTGAGGAATAATTCCTGGCTGGCCTAGGAAGGGAGTCACAATGTCCTGGTTGAAGCGAAAGCCCGGACAAGCCCATTCCGGCCAGGAGAACCAAGGTGAGTTACGACCTGATCATCATCGGCGGCGGCATCGCAGGAAGCGCCGCCGCTTTGCGCGCCGCTCAAAACCATCTGAAAGTGGCTTGGGTCTTGGGAGATAAAACCACGGCCAAGCGGTCTCGCGGATTGTGGGTGGCCAATATCGACAACATGGTTGGCATTCACGATGGAATCGTGAAAGAAAAGTTGTTGAAGGCTTTGAAGGGAGAACGGTTTCAGGAAGCTCGGGAAGTGTTGCAGCAATTACCGCCGCAACCGATCAGCACTCGCGATCTGATTCGCAATACGCAGCAACGAATTCAGGAAGAGTTCTCCGACTTTGTCGATGAGTACGGCAAGGTTGCCGACAGCGTCGAGCGCGAAGGGGAAAACGGACCGTTTCGGGTTCGCGGCAAAGATTTGGATTTGAGCGCCCCTTTTATGATTCTGGCTACCGGAGTCATGGATCGGCAACCGATCGTGCGCAAGACTCACAAGGGCGAAGAAGTGGCGCAACCTAACTGGGTTTATCCCTTTGCCAATCGCGAGTCTTTTCTTTACTGCCTGCGTTGCGAAGGCCATCTGACTTCCGGCAGCAAAACCGCGGTCATTGGCCACGGCGAATCCGCCGCCCAATTGGCCATGATGCTGCACGAACGCTATGAGTCGGTTTGTTGCGTCCTGACCAACGGCGAAGCCCCGGCGTGGAAGCCGGAATCGCAACGGCTATTGGATCAGTACGGCGTCGGCGTTCACCGCCAGGCGATCGTGGATTTGCAGGGCCGGGCCGGAGATCTCCACGCCATCGTTTTGGAAGACGGCAAAGAGGTTCCGGTTTCCTTCGCTCTGGTGTCTTTGGGCCTTTATCGGGTGTACAACGAATTGGCTTGCCAATTGAACGCTGAGCTTGCCGATCCCGGGCAGCCCGAGGATGAGCGGCACGTGCTGATCAGCCACAAGGGAGAGACCAGCGTGCCGGGCCTGTTCTCGGTGGGGGACATGACCAAACGGCAAGGCGAGCCGGTGATGAAGCAGGTTTACACCGCTCAGGAGTACGCGGTGCGCGCGGTGGATACCATTGATTCCCGCTTGCGCGCCGCCCGGCGCTCCGCCGTCCTTGCGGAAAGCGGTCAAGTCTGAACCTTCCACCATGCATCCCCCCGAAGTGCCCGATTCCGGGCGGCTCCGCTACCGGGTTTCTCTGCGAACCCGCTGGTGCGATGAGGACAATCAAAGGCTCCTCAATAACGCCGTCCTCATGACCCTGTTGGAGGAAGCCCGCTTCTCCTATTGTTTGAAGCTGGACTTATTGAAGGAGGGTCAATTTCCTTTCGTTTTGGCCCAAACCAACATTCGATTCCTGCGCCCCGGCCGGGGAGGTTGCAACGTGGTGGTGGAAATGGCCACCATCCACTTGGGGCAAAGTTCGTTTCGCCAGGCCTATCGCATTCGCGACGCCGAACGCCACGAAGTCTGGTGCGAGGCCGAGGCCTTGTTGGTGGCTTGGGACAACCGCCACCGTTGCAAAATGAACATGGAATCGGAATTCCGGGCCACCATCGCCGCTTTTGAAGGGGAAGAAAGCCTTACCGCTTAAGCGGGAATCCCGGATTCCCGGATCGACATTTCTTCCACCAATTCCCCGGCTCGGGTAGCCGGGATGAAGTGCCCTTCCCCCGGCAGGAAAGTGGCTTTGCATTGCGGAATGTGGTCGGCCAGGTATTGGCCCATTTCCAAAGGAACGGTGCGGTCTTCTTCGCCGTGCCAAAGTCGGACCGGAACCTGGATGTCTTCCACCCCGAAACCCCAATCCCGGGCGTAAAGACGCAAATCCAAAGCCGGGCCGCGGCTGCCTTGGCGCATGGCTTCCCGCAAGTCGGTGTCCATCAACTTGCGAAACACTGGGTCTTTCAAGATGGTGGTCACTTCGCTTTCGGGAGATTGGCTGGCCAAAATCCGCTGCCATAGATCCGGGGTAAAGCGGAAGGCGAAAGCCATCGAGCCGACTAGAAAGCGGGGGAAGCCGGGCAGGTGCCTGCCGAAGGTGAAGGAAATCCGATTGAAGCCGGCCATGTGCTTGGCCACTTCCGGTTTGGTCAGGGGCGCCAGGCTGCACATGATCGCCACCCGGTCCAAGCGTTCGGCCAGTTTGTAGGCGCAGGCCAAGGTGTAGGGCCCGCCTCCGGACCATCCCGCCACCGAAAAACGGTCCACGCCCAGTTGATCGGCCAGTTCGCAGACGTCGTCGGGCCAATCCAAGATTTGACGGCCCGGTTTGAAATCGGAGAGGCCGTAGCCGGGGCGATCCACGCTGATCATGCGCAGGCCCATTTCCCGAGCCCGGCTCTCATCGGTGTCCCGCTGGAATCTGGAGCCGGGAAAGCCGTGGAACAGAAACACGGTGCGCCAGCCGTCGACTTCGTTGTCGACGTAGCCCAAATTGCGGCCATCCCGAAGTCGGATGGTTTTGCTGGGTAGGGGTTGGGTAGATTCCATGGAAGTTTCGGGGATGTCCTCCCCAGGTTAACACTGTCCACCAAATCCAGCCCCCCCTCGCGCCATGGCTCAGGCAATCTCCCCACGTTCATCCAAAGCCAGTCGTTGGCGAGCCGCGGTATTGCTGCTGGTGCATTTGATCTTGGGCCTGCACATCCTTCATTGGCTCGTGACCGGCCGCTCCCTTGGGCCGCTGGAGCCGTCGGAAGGCATGGCCTTTTCCAAGCAGGGAGTGGTCAACGTCGGGTTGATGCTGTTCGCCGTCGCCATTTTGTCCTGCGCCGTCTTCGGCCGCTTCTTTTGCGGCTGGGCCTGTCACATGGTGGCTTTGCAAGACTTGGCCTTGGCCTTCTTGAAGCGTCTTGGAATTCGTCCCAAGCCCCTTCGTTCCAGGCTCTTAGCTTTGGTCCCCCTGTTCGGCTTCGGCTATATGTACGTGGTTCCTTGGATCTACCGAGCCTGGACCGGCGGCGGCGTCGGGGTGCGGGAAGTGGAATGGACCACCGAGCATTTCTGGGATAATTTTCCCGGTTGGGGGGTCGGCCTGGCCACTTTGGCGATTTGCGGCTTCGTAGTGATCTACTTCCTGGGAGCGAAGGGTTATTGCACCTACGCCTGTCCCTACGGAGCGATCTTGGGGGCGGTCGACGGCCTGGCGCCGAACCGGATCCGGGTCAACGACGACTGCCAACAGTGCGGCCACTGCACCGCCGCTTGTACTTCGAACGTTCAAGTTCATCGGGAAGTTCGAGATTTCGGCATGGTGGTAGACGCCGGCTGCATGAAGTGCCTGGATTGCGTCAGCGTTTGCCCAAATGGGGCATTACGGGTGGGTTTTGGCACCCCGGCTGTTTTGGCCAAACCGAGAGTGGCCGACTTCAAGAAACCGGCCCGGCCCAAAGGGGCTCCTTCCTGGCTGGAGGAAATCGTGCTGGTCGCCGGCTTCCTGCTGGGTTTCTTCGGCTTCCGCGGCTACTTCGTCGTCCCGTTTCTGTTTTCCCTCGGCATCGGCGGGCTGGTGGCCTGGTTCGCCCTGGCTTTGAGCCGTCTTCTTGGCCGCCGGGACCTGTCCATGGGCGGGAAACCGATGCGGAAAGAAGGGCGCTGGACCGGAGTCGGAATGGCGATGGCCTTCTTGGCCGCTCTGGTGGTCTTGAGTGCGGCGTGGGGGAGTCTTTTGCGCTGGGAAGCCCATCTTCGGGACAAGCATTTTGCCCTGACTGCCCGAAGCCGTGCTGTTTGGTTCCAGCTTGAGCGGGGGGAGGGGGAAATCCTGATCGAAGAGCAAAGCCATCACGCCGCTTCCCTGAAGCACGCTCTTCGGATTGAACGCTGGAATCCCTGGGCCAACCCGCAGAATCAGTTGGAATTGGCTTGGTTGCGGCTGATGGACGGAGATGAGGCGAGTTTCGAGGCTGGCATGAAAGAAGTGGTGGCGGCCGCTCCTCGTCAGACCCAGTTCCGGATGGACCTGGCCCACTTCCTGATTTGGCAGGGAAGGTATCCGGAGGCTCGCCAGGAGCTTCAACAGTGTTTCCAATACCATCGCCGTAAGCATCAGCTCTGGGCGGAGTTAGGGCTTCTGGAAGTGTTGGCCTCGAATCTGGATGAAGCCCTTCGCTGTTTTGAGCAGGGTTTGCAAGCCCTGGGCGAAGGCCATCCGGCGGAGGAAGCGAGGTTGCGAACCTTCCGGATACAGGTGCTTCGAGAGCAGGGCGAGACCGAAAGGGCCGAGGCGGAAGAGCGCAAAATCGAGGCTCTTTATCAGAAATTAGAAAAGCCTTAGGGATACCTCCTCAATTTTTCGCCTATCCTCGGTGGGGAACCTTTCCGCCACATCCCGCCCCGGGTCTAACTCTCCCTCACCCTAGCTAGGCACCAAAATGTCCCAGTCGCAACCTCGTCTCGTCCTGGTTCTGCTGCTCATAGCCCTTTTGGCCGGGTTCGCCGGTCTCGCCTTTTCCGGCGCTTCCTGGTCTCCCTTCAATCTGGACGCTTCTGCCGATCAGGGCAGCCGCGGGTCCACCGGACCCGACGTCTATCTGTTCGATCTCTACGAAATTCAGCGCTGGGGACGAGTGGGGGACATCACCTCCTTCTCCTTCGGCACCGAGTCGTGCAACCAAGGCGACACCCCGGTGAAGTGGATTGAGAACACACCGGAACACCCGGTGATCTCTCAGGAGCTTTACCGTCTTCATGATGGTCGCTTCGAGCAGATCGGCCTGAGTTGGGTGAAACACGGTTTCGCTTCCTTGAACGAGGACCAATGCGGCAACTGTACCCACAACAACTCCAGCGAGTTGGGACCGGGTTGCTCCGACCCCTACAGCGCCGGCTTGAACGGCTTCCAACTTTCTTTGGGACCGAGGAGCGAGATCAACGCCTTTACCGGCGATTTCCCCTACCCGCCTGGTGGTGGCATCGCTTTTGGAACCTTGCCCCGGCGTTTGCAGGTTCACACCAACGATTTGGATCCGGCTCAGTACCCCGGCGCTCGTTACTTCGCCCAGGGTTACTACATCAACGCCGATGACGTTGCCGCCGGCAATGCTTTGAACAACGCTTCCCACCGGGAAGTGACGGTGAGCGGAACCTATCCGGATCTGTTCCTGAACTTGTCCAGCACCACCCAACACTTCTTCCCGGCGATTTACGCTTGGCGCGACATCGATCCGAGCGTCACCATTCAACCGGTGAAGATGCCGAATGAAGGCTACTTGATTCTGGGTTACAAAGTCACCGACAACATGAACGGGACTTGGACTTACGAGTACGCCTTGCACAATCACAACAGTGATTTGGGTGCCCGGGCATTTGCGGTTCCGATTCCCCAGGGCGTGACCGTGACCGATCTCGGTTTCCACGACGTCGATCACCACAGTGGCGAACCGTATTCCGGCGCCGACTGGACTACCTTGACCATGCAAGGTCACCAAGTTTGGGCCACGGCGGCCTTCTCTTCCAACCCGAACGCCAACGCGCTTCGGTGGGGCACCTTGTACAACTTCCGCTTTACTGCGGATTCGCCTCCCGCCCCGGCTAACGCCGTGGTCGGCGTGTTCAAGCCGTCCAACCCCGACCGGGTCTTCGTTCCCGCCGTCGCCCCGCAATAAAGCCTCCGCCCATCTTCGGCCTCAGGCTTCCGCCGCCCCGCTCCCCGCGGGGCGGTTTTTTTAATGAGGTTCTATTCAAAGCGGAATTTCATTTTTAATGACTTTCCTTGTTGCGGAAACACTTGGACCTTGAGAAGGCGATCATGATATCTGGGGCCGATTCTTGCCCGGAATCGAATGGTGCCAAATTCCGTGGCGAGGACCTCATCGGAAGAAGGTACTTGCAGTTGTTGTAAAGTTTGAATCTTGTCCCATTGCGTGGTCTTCGCCGGTCCAAGAGAAATGTTGAGGTTTTCTGCTATGCCGAACCCGATCACTTTGAGGAGGACTTCTGCGTAGTAGCCGTCGCTTATGGGGCTTTCATTCGTCGTCCATATTTCTAGAGAGTAAATCAAATATCCCTGGGTTAGGAGGTCCGCTGCCTCCAAGGCAGAAATCGTGGGTTCGGCTCCAGAGCGGATCGCCGTGACAAGACCTGAGGCTATTTTTCTGTTGGCAGGGGATTTTTCATATGGTTCAGCGGTCAAGGCACCTCCGCCATGAACGTCAATCACTTTTCTTAGGTGGCTTGAATCCTCCGATGAGTTTGCTCGCTGTGCAGGCCTCGGAATGTCAAGGGAGCCTTCTGAATGTGCGCATCCATGTAGAGGGAGGTGTGCTATCGCGAGTGATGAAAGAAAAAGGGAAGTTTGGAGCTTCATGGGTTTGACTTGTTGCATACTCCGTTTGAACTGGACACCTCTTTGGATCGGACTACGCCTTTGAGGGTGCCATGGGTGAGGTGGAGCTGTTGTGCAGCCCCTGAACTCGAAGAATCTACGGTGATTTTGAAGAGAGGAAACCAGAATATTTGGGGAAAATCGGTTCTTTTTTTGGGCGCAGAAAGCAACTTCTTATGTTCAGATTTGTCTTTTCCGGAGAATTTTTTGATTATATTTCACGAGATAAAATTCTTGGCGGGAACTGGAGGTGGCGACGTTTATTAGAGATGGGCCATTTTGTAATAGAGTGAGAGTGCCCATTTCCAAGCGACCTACCCCCCAAGACTTCCCCAGCTCATGACCCAGGGAAAATTACAGGCCAAGAAGGCTGTTGCTTTTGATTTGCAAGCTCTGATTGATCCGAAGCAAGAGACTATTTTGTGGATCGGGGCCGGTGCCTCAATCCCGGCTGGGCATCCTTCCACCGCAAAGCTCCTGGATGAGCTTCGGGCCGAAGCCGCGCCGGACGGCGGACTGCCGGAAGGCTTGGATTTCACCGCCACGGTGGACGCTTTCCTTGAGCTGGTCGGAGAAGGGACGCTGGCAGACGTTTTGCAGCGGGTATTCGGCGAAGCCAGGCAGCCGACCTCGGTGCATCGAGCCTTGGCCCGTTTGGTAAAGGCGGGCTGCTTCAAGACCATCGTGACCACCAACTACGATGATTTATTCGAGAGAGCCTTGGCCGAGGAAGGTGTTCCATACTTATTACAGGTGAAGGAGGACAATCTTCACGTCCTGAATCAGGGTGGGGTTCGGTTGCTGAAACCTCACGGCGATCGCGGGAACTGGAACAAAACGGTTCTTTCCGGGAAATCCTATCGTGAATTTGAAGCGGATCACTCGAAGCTGGTTCCCCATCTGGATGAACTCTTAAGGAAGCATCCGGTGTTCTTCGTCGGTTATTCCATGACCGATCCGCGGACGGTCGGCTGGCTCAATGAACTTCCATCTGAAGAGCGGAACAAACTCAAGCGCTGGCGCCCGATGCTTACAGAGACTGATTGGAAGTGGGCCCAAAAGGAAGCGAAAGGGGCGTTGGGAATTTCTTCGATCAAAGCGCTTTTAGTCGAGAACTACGTCGAACATCTCCCTCGACTTATTCAAGAACTGGCGGACCACTTCGATCCGCCGACGGGAAAGGCGTTTTTCTTGACCTTGACTGCGGGAAAGGAGGGTTGGGAAGTCGAGCTTCCCGGTTTCCAATCTTGGACCTTGACCGATCCGGCTCCATCCGATTCTGATTTGGCCAAGGCCATTGTTCAGTTCCGCGAGTGGGGGCATCGGGCATTGCCCACCGATGAAAATGGCCACCTCACCGCCGAGGGAGCTACCGGCGCCGGCGCATTGCGAAGGTTGGCGGAAAATATCGGTGATCGATTGACGGAAGCCTTGTTCCCGGAAGAAGTGCGGAAAGCTTTGATTTCCGAACTCCAGCAAGCCCTGAACAGTGAACCGGTTTTATTGACCATTCGGGTTAGGGCGGCAGGAGGAGATGAAGATGCAGACCGCTTGGCTGATCACGCCTTGGCTCTTCCGTGGGAGTTACTTCGTTTCGAAAACCAATTTCCGTTGGAGACCGGCACTCTCGACCTGATGCGGGAAGCCTTCGTTCCCAACCTTGACGGCTTGCGAGAGCCGACCGCCTCATTAAAAGTGGTCGCTACCGTGGCGGCACCGGAAGACGCCACCGCTTTGGATTATGAAAGGGAATGCCTCCGGCTTTGGCAGGCCCTTGGAGAAGATCACCGTCGTTTCGAAATGACCGACCGAGGAACGCTGGAAGATTTCCTCGAAAAAATCGAGGAGCATCAGCCGCCGGTGGTCCATTTCACCGGCCACGGTAAGCCCGGTCATCTGTTGTTTGAAAACGAGTTCGCATTTAAGAAAGAAGTGGCCATCGAAACACTGGTCAGCCGACTTCGTTTCGGCGAAAATCACCAACTGCCGCGATTGATTTATTTGGCCAGTTGTCACGGAGCGACCGCCGGTCAAGCGGCACCTATCGGTGAGGCGGGTTTTCGTGCGCCGAAAGTCGATATTCCGGCCACCGATCAAACCCAACCTTCCACGGCGGCATCCTTGCACCGGGCGGGGTTTCCCCAGGTCGTAGCTTATTTCGGTCCAGTCGGAGACGAACAATCGACTCGAATCGAAGAAGCCTTTTATTCCGCCCTTGGCGCAGGTCTTTCCACTAGGAAAGCCTTGCGCGCGGCTCGGGCGGTGAGCACCAAGGTCCACAGCAACGCCCGAGACGAGGCCACCCACGTCTATCCTTTGGGCTGGTCGCAGGTGGTTTTTTATCACCGGGGAAAAGACGTGCCGGCGGCTTTGGTCAGTCAAGAGAAATCCGAAAAGGAAGAGAATCGAGAGAGCGACGATAATTCAAAGCAACCTCAATTCGGCTTTGTCGGCCGTCGTTCTCGCCGAGCGGAACTGCTTCGAAGGTGGGGAAAGGAAGGCCAACGACTTACCGTCGTCGCTGGCTTGGGTGGATTGGGCAAAACCGCTCTTTGCACTAACGTTCTGCCGATCTTCGCTCGGTATCTGGCTCAGAATGGAGAACCTGGAGTCCCCATACTGACTTTGAACGGGCGAGCGGCAAAAGATTCCGAAAAACCGATTGAAGTGCTATGGGATCAATTGGAGACCTTTGTTCCTTCGAATGCGGAAGGAGTCGCTAAAGCCTGGCCGGAAATTCGCGGCAAAATCCAACAAGATCGAGGCTTGAGCGGAGTTGGGTTGGCGACCGCCGTCTTCGTCGCCGCCAAGCTTGGAAATGGTCTCTTGCTTTATCTCGACGATGCGGAAAGCTTGCAGTGGGCTCCCGGAGAGGGCGAGCTCGGACAATGGCGCTGTCCTGAAGTATCCGATTTTTGGACGCAGTTATGCGAATTGATTGAAACGGGGAGCAAAGCAGCGCAACCGGAAGGAGAACCGAATCCCCCGATCGGCGTATTGGCTTCCGCCCGGTACGTCCCAGAAGGGCTATCCGAATCGAAGGTGCTGCATTTGGATCCGATGCGTGGCGTCGATCTTCGCCGAATGATTACTTGGCGTAAACATCTTCGATTACTACCTAGAAGAGATCGTGAGTGGCTGGCCGAGCGAGTCGACGGCCATCCCCGAACCATCGAGTTTTTAGAGGGCCTGATCCGCAACCGGTTGGAGCACCAGTTGGTGAAGCAAAAAGGACCGGGCTTCGACCGCTCCAAGTTGGATTGGAGAAAGGAAGTTTTGGATCCAGTATTGGAAGGGGTGCAGGAAAAGCTGGATGCCGATTTGTTGCTGCCTCGTTTGTGGGAGTCGCTGACTGCTGAAGAGCAAGAACACTTGGGCCGATGCCTCGCCATCCTCAATCCCCTCCCCTGGGAAGCGGCCGGTGCCCTTGGGTCGGGAGAGACACTTCACTCTCTGGTGCGATCGGGGCTGATCAGTCCGGCGCCTTCGCCGAACCCCAAAGAGCCCTGGTGGATGTTGCAGCGGCTGGTTTCCGAATGTGTCGCCGAACTCTGGTCCGGAGATCTTCAACAAGCCCATTTCGACCTTGGCCATTACTTCGCCGGCGAATTTGCAAACAATAAGTTGGTGTTCAACGCCATGCAGGCGGTGGACTATCTTTGTGAAGCCAAGGAGGGAAATGAAGCTTGGCCGATTGCACGAATCTTACTCGGTTATCTCCGGTCTGAAGGCCGGTACACTGAAGCACTTCGTTGGTGTGGTAAGCCATTTGCCGGAGAGATTGCCGGGCCAGCCAAGGGGCTTGCTCTGGCCTGGCATTCTCAACTCTCGATTCTTGCCGGCGCTTCCACGGAGGGTTTGGAGGAATATCTCTTAGAAGCCATTAAATTAGTCGATCCTACCGACCGAAGAATTGTTCTGAGTGAACTCGGTCGGTTGATGGAACGCCTCGGCCGTTTGCCGGAGGCTGCTCAGTTCAAGACCGAAGCTCTCCAGGAGAATAAAGACCGGCTTGGTCCTGAGCATCCGGACACGCTGACGTCGATGAACAACCTGGCGCAAACCTTGCAATCTCAAGGAGATTTGTCGGGTGCTCGGCAGCTTCAGGAAGAAGTATTGAGTGTTCGTCAACGCGTGCTTGGTCCTGAGCATCCCGATACCCTCATTACCATGTACAACTTGTTCCACACTCTTCTTCAAGTTGGCGAACCCGAAAAAGCAATCCCCCTATTTGTCGACGCCCTAAAGATCGCCCGCCGGACCCTTCCGGAAAGAGCGCCGGTTCGAGCCGCCCTGGAGCAACTGGCAGCCCAATTCCAAAAACAAGCCCAAGAAAAAACCGACGAGTAATCCGAAGGCTAAAGCGCCACTTTCTCCGTCCCGTATCGGCTCAACAACTCCGATAACCAAGCCAGCAGCTCCCGGCCGCGGACGTCGTCAATCCAAGCGCCGTCCTTGAAATCGAAGTGCCAGCCTCGCTCCGGTTCGGCCAGCCAAATCTGCTGGGTGGCGCTCTGCCGGCTCAAGATGATCTTGGTGCCGTTGTTCTCCAATTCGATCGCCAAAATGCCGTCGCTCTGGTCGTAATCCAGATCTTCCGGCTCCAGCGCATCCAAGCGATCGGCGATCGCCTGCAGGGCCAATTCGATGTCTTGCGGTAGTTCCACGGCCTTGTTCGCCTGGGGGGAAAGCTGAAATCCAGGCACTATCAAGATAGGATCCTAGGACTTCTCCTTCGAATCTAAGATGCGCGATCCTCAAGCGGAAATGGCCTCGGTCGACGTCGAGGCGGCGGCCCGGCGGCTCCGGGGCGTGATTGAAACCACCCCGCTCCAGGCCTGTCCGACCGACGACCCCCGGACCGAACTCCGCCTCAAGCTGGAGTGCCGGCAAATCACCCGTTCGTTCAAGGTCCGAGGCGCCTGGAACCAAATGTGCCGCCTGTCGGAGGAAGGACGCCGCCGCGGGGTGGTGGCCACCAGCTCGGGCAACCACGCCGCTGCCCTGGCTTGGGCGGCCCAGAAGGCCGGCGTTCCGGCCACCCTGTTCATGCCCGCCGACGCCTACCCCAACAAGATTGAGGCGTGCCGCAGCTTTGGTGCCGAGGTGGTCCTCAGCCCGACCCGGGAGGAAGCCGAACAAGCCTGTGCCGAGCGGGTGAAACAAGGCTTTGTGCTTGTTCACCCTTACGACGACTCGAAAACCGTCGAGGGCGCCGGCACTGTCGGCCTGGAAATCGCCCAGGAGTGGCCGGAAGTCGAGGTCGTCCTCCTGCCGGTCGGAGGCGGCGGTTTGAGTTCCGGCTCCGCCATCGCCATCCACCGGACCCTGGGGGAACAGGTCCAAATCTTCGGAATCGAGCCGGAAGGAGCCCCCTCCATGGCCTTGGCCGTGGCCGAGGGACGGCAGGTGGACATTCAGCCGACCACGGCGGTGCAGGGCCTCTGCCCAGTGAATTCCGGCCTGCTGAACCTGAATGTCTGCCGTAGATACTTAGCCGGACTGCTCACGGTGACCGATGAAGAGGTATTCGCCAGCCAAGCCCGGCTGGTGAATCGGGAAGGGCTTTTGGTGGAACCGGCCGGAGCCGCCGCCGCGGCGGCGTTGTTCGCCGGCAAGTTGCCCCAGGCTCTTTGGGAAGGGCGAAGCTCGGAACGACCCCTGCGAGTGGCGGCGGTGGTTTCGGGTGGCAACCCCGATCCCGCCCAACTCGCTGCCCTGAAACGAACGGGCAACCTCAGCCAAACATGAAATCGCCTCTGCTTTGCTTGCTGCTGGCCTGGCCGGTCCTCGGTTGCGCCAGCGCCCCGGTGGTGGACACCCAGGTTTTCGTCCAAATCGAAGTTTTGGATTGGAAGGGGGAGCAAGCCTCGGACGCTTCCGCCGACGGACCGGCTTCCGGGCCTTACCAAACGGTGTACAAGCAAGACTTGTTGCTGCCCAACCAAAGGGCGCTGAGCTTGCCGGCTTACCGGAGCATTCGCTATCGGGCCGATGTGCAACTCGACCCCGGCGGCGGCGACGCCAAGCTGGTCTATGGAGAAATCTTGGACGGTTTCCGGATTCAGCTTTATTGCCAACGCCTGTCCGGCGGTCGCTGGACCGGCGCCCTTCGCTATGAGGAAGCCCTTTTGGTGCAGCCGATGACCAGCACCGAAGTCGATTTACAGGGCCGGAACTACACCGTCGATTTGCCCGAACTGGTGTTTCACGAGTTCGAATTCGATTTCCCCCCTCGGGAAAAAGGCGATTGGTTGATTCGCTTGGATTTCAACAACCCAGACCGTCCCGGTCCCGATCGCTTCTTGCGTATGCGCTTTGGACATCCGGAGTGGGCGACCGAGGCTTTGGAAGGTTCCAAGCTCTACACCTTCCCGCCGGCGGACGATCCCGGCCCTTGGGAACAGCAGATGCAGGAAGGCATGGCTTTGCCGGAACAAACCGAACGGGGAGTTTCTTAATCGAAGCTTGCCTTTAACGTCGGCCAGTTTTCCAAAAAAAAGCGCCCCGAAGCATGAGCTTCGGAGCGCAAGTCGCGGGCTTGTTACCCGATTCCCTTAGGGAATGACTTCACACCAAGCGTTGCTGATGCCGGACGGCAGGTTGCCGGGGCTCGGCGGCAGGCCGTTGCTGGTGCAGAAGGCTTGGAAGTAGATCGTGCCCGACGGAAGCGGCGGGGTAGTGATCGTGTTGTTCGGCATCGGTGCCGGCGTCGGAGGAATCAACGGCAGGGCCAGAATCAACGTAGTACCGTTCGGTAGCGGCAGTTCATTGACGCCAAAGCTGGCTCCGATCCAGTAGGTATCGCCGGGGGTCGGATTCACGATGGTGAACTGGCGAATGTTCGGACCCAGAACGGTGACGCCTAGTTGAACAGTGTTGACCTGGGTGCAGTCATTGAGCGCCCGGCAATTGGCTTCATTGCCGAACATCTTCATGGCGAAGTTGGCGAAGGGGGTGCCGCCAAACCAGAAGCAACCGACTAAAGCACCGAACTGGTCGAACCAGACGAAGCTGTTGTCAATACCGGCAGCCTGCGTTCCACCCTTACTGAGCCAGGGACCGGTGTTGTCGTTTCTCGGAATGAAAGACCAGCCGAACAGCTTGCCGTTGGCCGAGTCCGTGGGCCAATCGAAACCGCAGGGTTGCGGTTGAATCGCCGGCGGGCATTCGAAGCCAAACATCAAGTCGACGGTGACGATCCAGCACTGAATGGCGCCGTTGGCGTCACCCAGGGGCAGACCGACGATGTCGTAGGCGCACATGTAGCCGCCCAAGGCGAAGTTGCCGCCATTACTCGGACCGGAGCAAATGACGGTGTCGTCGTAGAAAGCGAAGGTGACGGTGCCGCTGTTTTGGGTGGCGTCCGCTTCGGTGGAGCAGTAAACGAATTCAAATCCGTTCATCTGATCCGCGTTGGCGATCAAGCCACGGTCCAGCAAAGTACCTTCGTCGAGCCATTCCTGGTCGATCCCGGGAACGCTGTAGTAGTTGGTCAGCTCGGAAGCATTAAAGATGACGTCGGGGCCGCTGCGGACACCTACATCGGCGGGCACCAACTCACCCGTCGCCATCTTGAACACACCGGCGTGTTTGGGGGTCACGGCCTTGTGGACCGGAACCTGTGTTTGCGCCGAAGCGGTAGCGGCCAGAATCAATGCCGCAGCCGAAACCAAGAGGCATCGAGACATTCGGGTCTCTCCTGTTTGGGTTAGGAATTAGGGGTTCGGGGTTCTACGGAGGCTGGATCTGCTTGATCTTGTCGGGTGCAAGCGGGGAGAGACCGAGCCAAGAACCTTGAGATCCACTCTCAATATGAAAAGCAAAGAGGTAAAGAAGAAAATTGCGACATCGTAAGTTTTGGGGGCGAGAGGCTTTGGGCTTAAGTGGAGGGGTGCGCAATAAGTCCGGTAATAAAGGTGGTTTACCTCAATATATTGTGGGTTTTCGGTGGAAAAGTTCCTCATGCTTTCTTTGCGGAAAGCTAATAATAGGCTTTGGGTTCGGGTATGGATCTAGGAGGAGGGCTTCGCCATTTAGAGGGAATGGGGGAGCCAGGTCAGTACTGGAAATAGGAATCAACCGTCCCATTTCCGTGGTCGTCAAATACGCCGATGCTTGTTTCCGAAGGAGGGGTAGGCAGATCGATGACCTGGTCTTGCTGGAGGATGAAGAAAATGGAGGCCGGCTCTCCTCTGTTTGGATCCGGTGGAAGAACCGTGGCGACCATGCCTCTTACGTTCTCCATTTCAAGATGGTTGGAGTCGTAGCCAACGAAGTGAGTGATCTCTCCATCGCTTGCGTTGATGTAGGAAATTCTGGAATGGGTGTAATCGTAGACTGCAAGACAGCCATTTAAGTCGGAGACATTTTGAACTGCGGTCAGATCGCCAAATTCCTGACCAAGGTGCAGGAGGGAAAAGGTCCAAGTCGGTTGAATGCCATCCCAGCCAGCATTGGCTAAATAGACGCAAGACAGTCCAGATTCGACAATCCGGCCAGTGAAGGCGAATTGGCTTTGAGTCATTCGAATCATGGCGATGGGCTGGAAAGTCCCCTCTGCTTGATTGGCAATGCTTTGTGCCCACCATCCTGTAGCGATTCCATGTCTGGTTGTGACAATCGATTTCGATTGCGGTGACAGCATGGATTCAAAGGTTTCCAGTCCCGTTTCTCTAATGGCGTAAGAATTGGCAATTTCGTCGGGAGCCAATTGCGGCCTAGGGATGCTGGAACGGTTCCCCAAGAAAATTGGGCAGAAGATAACCGTGGTCATGGCAAGGAAGTGAAACATCGATTCTGTACCGTCAGGTTTCTAATTCACCACGAATTGGATCGGTCTTCCGAGGAGGCCTTCTAGCGGAAGGTCGCCGAAGTTGATGGCCTTGGCGTGTTCCATGGCTTGATCCAAGCTCCATCCGTGGTGACGGACCAAATAAGCTGCCCACAAGTGGCTGGCTCGCCAGGCCACGGTGCAGTGAAGGAGAGCCTTGGTGTCGTAGCGGGCCAAAGCTTCGGCGAAGCGATCCACCGCATCCGGGTCGTAAGGGAAATCGTCTCCACCCAAGGGAATGTGTAGATATTCCATGCCCAGAGCCCGAACTTTTTCCGCTTCGTCGAAGGGAACTCTCTGGCGGTTATCCATTTCCGCTGGAGTTCTCAGGTTCACCACCAACTGCACACCTTCTTCAGCAAAGCGTTCGAAATCTTGTTCGCTCGGTTGCCCGGCGATCCAAAGGGGGCCGGTTTGAACCAATACTTCCCGGACTTGCCAATCTTCCTGGTCCGACACGGAAGTCGGCAAGGGGAAAGGCCCTCGATTCAGACCTTGGTCACTCCATTCGGATTTAAGGTTGCCTGGATTTTGGCAACCGAGAGCCAACCCGGCCAGGAGAACCATCGATAGGAAAGAAGAAGTTCTGTTGCGCAGGGGGAGCATTGCCTTCCAGGTTACGCGACTTGGTTCAGGCTGTTAGGCCTGTGCTCTCGAGTTATTTTGGATTTTGTTTCCTGTAAAACAAGAATTCCCAAGATTCTCGTTCAGGGGAAGCATTCATCGCGTTACCGCTTTTGTCCCCCTGAGAGCAACCACTCAACACAAATGTCTAAACGAACTTCTTCTGTTGCAGGATGTTTCATCCTGTTTGCCTTTCTCGCGCTTCCCTTCGCTTTTGCCGAACAGGGCGAGGCGCCAGTAACCACAGCGAAAACGGCGGATCCCGGTCCTCCGCAGCCGCACCCTTGCGTAACTTACCCTAGGAATTTGTTTTGTTGGGCCATCTCGGACTTGGATCGTAGCGATCTTCGTCTGTTGAATCCGAAAACGCCGTCTGAAGTCACCATTGAGTTCGAAGTAGTGAATTGGACCGGAGAGGACGTCTACGGGATTGATTTGGAGATCTTTGATTTGCCCGGAGCTTGGACGAAAGATCGGTGGCCGCGCTTTTCTTCGGCCTTCGTGGATCAGGACGGCAGGCCGCTAGACGGGGACCAACCTCCCCATGGCAACCTGGATTTGGATAACGATTGGATCGTGGATCCGATAGTTAGCACAGATACCAAAATTCGGTATTGGTTTGGTAGTCAGGGAACTCCGATTCCTCATCGAAGCAGTACCCAGAATGGAGTAACCTACGATGGTTTGGCGGATCCGGATTTTTGGTCTGCTCCCGTAAATGACGCCGTGGCGGCTCTGGTCGAAATGATTCCAGGGGCGACATTCGTGCAGCACAGTAGTTGTGATATTGAAATCGTAGTGCCGGATCCCTTAACTCCCGACGATGGCGATAACGTTCTGGACGGCTTCGCATTCACGGTTCGCTACTGGAACCACTTAGAAGGCTTCGCCTTGAATTGGACGTTCTTGGACGCAAATGGAGATCCTATTGGCGAAAGTCAAACTTGCAGTATTCAGGGAGATCCCTTTGGCTTTGGCGTCCTCGCCCTTCTTCGATTGGAGTCGCTGGAGCCGGAAACCAGCCTGAATCCGTTGTTTGACATTAATAACTGCAATCCGTTCCTGATCAACACCGGTTGGAATCCGCCGGGAAATCAGGACGAAAACATAGATAGCCCTTTGTTCTTTTTGGAAGATGAAGATGTAAACGGAATCGATCAATATCCTTTCCACCCGATCCCTTACAACTTCTTTCCCACTCCGGGAGTGAACAATCCATTAGGGACCTTCATCTTGTTTGAACCGGCCGCTTCGGTCACCGCGGGGATTGACTTCTTCGCGTCCAGTGCCGGAGCCAGTTGATAGCCTCGTTTCCTGGTCGTCCCCCTTGGTTATCCAAGGAGGACGACTGATTCTATTGCTCCAATGCTAGGAAGTCGCAATATCCCGGACCTCGAAAGCTTGTTTTTATCGAGCCGTCACCTTGAAAATGAAGCCAATCCGTTGCAGAATTGAAGTGGTCAAGGGTGGCCAACGCTTGACGGAATTTTCCAGGGGCTTTTAAGTCCAAAAACCGTTCTCGTACCGTTCATTGCAATGAGGTTTTTTCTTCGAGTTTTCGACATCAACTCTTCACGACGTTGGATTTCAATTTTGGGCGCTCTGCCGGCGATCAGTGCGCTTTCCCTCGCGGCCGGTGCTCAGGAAACTCCGATTGATTTAGCGGAAGGGCAAGCACGCAGGCCTAAGGTCGTTGAAGCTCAAGTTCAAGGCTATCGCCCTTACCCTTTTCTTGCGGAGTGGGCTGAGGGAAGAAATTCGCCCGACGTTCATCTATCTCCCTTAAGTTCCATAGAGATTCATCTTGCAGGGCTGGTCTATCCCGCTGAGTATTCCATTCAACTCAAATATTGGGATCAAGAAAGTGTTTTTCATGAGCTTGAACCGACCTTGCGGACCCCAAAGTCGATCTCGGTACCTCTAAACCCATTGGGTAAGGTTAACTTCCACCAGGTTTGGCCTCATCAGCCACTGGATCTCCGATTGAAGGGGCCTGAGGATCGAACGTTGCCTCTTGGAACGGGAATTGTTCTCCAGCCAGGAATGACGTTCAATGCTCAATTTTCAATCGTGCGTGATTTCCAACTTCAAGTCTTCGGCCCAAATGGATCCCCGGTTGGGGATGGGACTTCCGTCTACTTTTCTCTTTCCAAGTACCTTCACGATGATGAGCTGAAATCTATTGGAATCGGCAGTCAAGCCTTTGAATTTCGAAGAGTTGGCTATGCGGGAAAGGTCCGCGGTGGCTTGCTTACGATTCCACTGATTGTGCAAGGTCAATGGAGCGCTTTGGTGAGCCCTGCACAAGGGGAGGTCGCGGACCTTAGTGGGGCGGGCTTGTCTCAATTCATCGCCTCCGGAACAGGAAGTGCCGTCGTTCATTTGCCTAAATGGCTGGCGCCGGAAAAAGCCGACTCCTGGACCGTAAGCGATAAGTTTGGAAATCCTATTTCCGGCGCCATCGCCTTGGCCAGAAGTCCAGGCTGCTCATGGCCGGTGACAGTTCGAACCGATCAGAATGGCAGGTTTTCTTTGCCGGGAGCGAAACAGGGATGGCTTCTGTCTCTGACTCCGCCATTGAGGCGCGGTGATTTGGGAGTCTTTGACGTGGACACCAGGTCTGATCCTGATCGACTTCTCACGATGCCTTCAGGAAGACCTCTTAGCATCAAGTCTTCGAATTCAAGCTCAGATCCAATTCATCCTTTAGCGGTATTCACCATAAATGGAAACATTCGGACAGCCAACGTGAGTGAATCCGAGCAAGGAACGTATCTGAAAGTCGATTGGGCACCGCCGGGCCATTACGTTTTTCTCGGGATTGATTCCGACAGCAAGATGCACTTCGTGGTTTTCGAGCATTACCCTGAACTCAATCGGGCGCCTTCCGAAGTGCTAAGAAAGAAGGCGAACACCGGAGAGCTTAGGATTCAGCTTCCTGGTGCCCGGGAGGTTTACGAGATCAACTGTTTCTCCAATGGCCTTCCGTTTTGGAAAAGTCACGGTTTGGGAGGACAGGAAATCCAGATCATCGCCCCCTTGGGAGAGGTGGAGATCGCGATCTCTTCCTTTGCCGAACCGGAAAGGAGGACTGCCGTTTTTCTAAGCCGGAGGCTGGGTACCCGAGTTTTCCTCTAACTCATTGCGCTGGAAAAAAGACCCACTTGTTCTTGCGCAAGGTGGTCAGGTCAACGGAAAGGAACTCGATTCCGTCCAAGTTGCCGTCGCCGTTGACGGTTTGATCAATTTGCCGATTCGGATCCAAGACTCCGTTGTCTTGAGTGTCGTAAAGGCCAACGGCTAAATAGAGGACGTTGGGAATCGAGCCCAATTCCTGCTTCAGATTCAGGCTGCCTTCCAGAATGCTGTCCGCCATGATTTCGGTGTATCCGGTGGCGTCAGTCCAGGTGACGTAGCCGTTGCTTTCCTCGTTGGCGAGATAGGCATCCCACTGGGCTACTTGGCCGCCCTTTGCCCAAGGAGACAAACGAAGATTGCCGGGATTTTCGGCGACGAACACGAAGCGGTCCTTGCCGGCGGCCGGTTCCGTGGCGAGGTACAAAATGTCTCCCTTCAATCCCGCCCAAAGGTTTACGCCGTTGTTGCTGGCCAGCAAGGTGGCGTCCGGATCCAAGTGGCCGTCGATTTGCCAACGGGGGTCGTCACTTCCGGGGACGACGTCGAAGTGCCAATCTTGACCGCCGTTGTTGTCCCAATTTCCGGCGCCGTCGTGAAAAACCATGTCCAACTGATCGGCATTATCGGGAACCGGAACCACCACCTCCCAACGTCCCGAACCGGTGTTGAAGCTCATTTGCGGATCGTTCGGTTCTACCCACGCCCAGTTGTTGATACCGATATGTAGAAATACCTGCGAGGCCGTGGCCAGCGGACCGCCGGAGGCGTCGTATCGAATCGCCACCGGTTGTCCGGTTCGCGCCGGATCCGGGCTGATTTCCACTGCGTCGTTGCCGTTACCGCCACCTTGGCCGTCTCCCGCCCAAACGTGTTGAATAGGGCCGCGGCGAACGTTGCCCTGATTGTCGACAGCTTCAATGTAGTAATCCACCAGCTTTTCTCGGATGCCGGTGACTTCGACGTAATATTGATCGGCGATTCGTTGCGGCATTTCAAAGAAGTTGATCGAGCCGTCGTTGAAGAAATTCCAATCGGGAAACGGGCGGGCGGACATAGTCAAGTTTTGCCAAGCTCCCACTTCCGCGCCGCCGGCATAAGTTTCATTTTGAAAACTGGATAAGGGATTGGTGCCGTCTTGGTCGATGCGGTATTTCAACGTTACCGATTGCAGTCCGGAAACATCGTGAATAAACGTCCAAACCCAGAAATCGCCGTCGTCTTGGTATTCCTGATATCCCCACTGAGGGCCGAAGTTCACCGATCCGGGGTTCCAAGGGTGCCGCTGCGGAGTCCAAATCGTCGGTGGAGTCCGGTCGGTTCCACCGCCGCTCAGGATGCTGTTGGTGTGCTGCCAAGCTTCGTTGCAAGCGATGGTCGGCTTCACCTCCATGTCGAGAGAAGTGCCGTAATACATGAAGCCTGAATTCAAGGCGCCCAAGAAATAATGCCAAGCCCGTTCGGCGTCATTGCTGGCCGACCAGGGATAAAGAATGCGGTCGATGTTGACGCTGCCGCCGGCGTCCAGCCAAACTTGTTCGGCGGTATCGACGTGATTTTGGCAAGCCGTAATCACCGCCCAATTGCGAATGTCTTCGGCCCAACCATTGGCGATGTCGATTTCTCCGGCTCCGTTCACCGGTGGCCAGTTCCAATTCAGAAACTGGGGAGAACCGAAATCCCCATCGGCGTTTACCCAAGCTCCGTCTTCCACATGAACGTAATCATTGGCCGGAACCGGGTGATCGCGAAGGTATTCTTCCACCATGGTGGCGTGATAGCCGGAGCTTTGGGCGCTTTGCACGAAGTTCGGCACCGCATCCATGTAATAGCTGTAGCCGCCGCCCCAGTTGTTGTCGCCGTCATGAGCCAGCACCACTAGCATTGGACGGCTTGGGTCGTTCTTGGTTTGGAGGGTGTCGAAGGCGCCAAGACCCAAAGGGCTGTAGCCGTCGCGCCAGCCTAAAGACTGGGAGCAAGGCACGACCACGATGGAATGCAATTGCCCGGTGTTCGGATCGACGTAGCCGGCGCGATGAGGAGTGAAAGCGAACGGAAAAGCTTCCGCCGGACCACAACCTCGAGAAATGCTTTCACGGTAATAATCTCCCTGAGCCGGATTCAATTGATCGGCTTGATTCGGCGGATCGCAATTGATGCCCCCGGAACCGAACACCACCGGAAAATCGGTGCAGGCGCGGCTGATCTTTTCGCCGCTGACGAAACACCATTCGATGCCTTCCTGTTCCAGGATCGGAATCAAACGAGTGGAAAAGGCCATTTCCGGCGGGAAGAAGCCTTTGGATTGGCCTGGATGGCTTCCCCAGGCATCGTCGTAGACCGCCTTATAAAGTTGGATCTCTTTGCGGATGGTCGAGTCGTCCAAAAGCGGCAATAGCGGATGATGAAAGGGGAAAACCACCAGATCGCAACGAGGCACCGATTGACCGGAAGTCGTCCAGCCTCGAGCTTCGCGATAGCTGGAATACCAAGTCGGGCTGTATCCAAGCTGCCAAGCTCCTCCCAAGGATTGCAGGTTTTCAATCAAACCGCCGGAATAAGAAACTTGGGCGCCGGCTTCCGGGTAGCCGCGAATGGCGTTGATCGAATCGCGCACCCGCCACTGATAAGCGGCGACGCGATCCGGCACCGAAAAAATGGCACGCAGATCGTTTTCCGGATGAGCGGCGCCGCCGTCGGTCTGTTGAATTGATTCCCAGGCTCTTTCGTAACGGTCGTCACCGAAGACCTGCTGATCCGGCCAATAGATCGGCTGCTCCATGTGCCACAGATAGCTGAAATGGACTTTTTCGTTTTGGGCCGGGGCCTCAACCGAGAGCGTGCAAAGGCCCAGGACGGAAAGCAGCAAAGAGAGCAGGGGACGGGGATTAGGCATGCTTGAAAGGATTTCGGGGAACCTCAGCAGTTTAGCAAGCAGGCCGGTCGATCCTCGCTCCCTCAAAAATTTCGGAATCGTGGTTAACAAATCCGATTTTGGCATCCCTGGTACTGCACAAGCCGGCCATGGGGGCCGGCGCCAAGGAGACAGCATGATCGGGATTCCTTTGCTTGGATTGGCCCTTCTACTGCCTGCTTCGAGTTTCGAGCGGGAAACCAAGGATTTCGCATTTCCGGATCGCCTCGCTTTCGCCGGGCCGCCGGCGGTGTGCTTCCCCCTCGACATTGGCAAAGCCAAAAGCCTGCCCTGGGGCGAAAACGGTTGGGATGGGCAAAAGGGCTACGCTCTGACCCAGGTGATCCCGGACACTTTGGTGATCTTGGAAAAGTCTTCGGAGCCGATAGTCCATATGGAGACTTTGCGCCGGGCTTGCCTCTACCTCGCCCGGTCTATAGACAACCGACTCGGCGACGCCTTGGCCCACCAGCTTCTTTCCCATTTGAAGTCCCGTGTCTTGGAAACGCTGTGGTCCAAATCCAAGCTCAGCCAACATCAACAGGCTCTGATTTGGTTAGATCTCGGCTATGCCCAAGGAGTCTTCAGCCAGTACGGCAAGGGGCCGCAGGAAAATCCGGCCGGTGCCCTGGCCAAAGCAGCGGCTTTGAATCCACAGGATGGGGCGATTCGCCTTGGAGTGGCCTTGGCCGGTTGGGATCTTCGCCAGCCCTTCGATAACCCGCCTCGGGTTCATTTGTTGGCTGCCGCCAAAGCCGCGGGGAAAGACCAGCCCTTGCTGCGCCGAAACTTGCTGGCCACCGCAGGGGCGCTGCTTGGGACCGATTCTTATGATGAACTCCTTGCCAAACTTTCCCGAAGCGAATGAGGATCCGCCCGCCCGGTTGGGATCGATCGGTCCTGACCGGGCTCGGCTGGTGCCTTGGCCTATGCGGGAAGCGGCCCTAGCCCGGCGGGCGCGACAAGGCGACCGCCAAGCTTTCCAGGACCTTTACCAGGCCCAAGCGCCCAGGATCCATGCCCTCTTGCTGGGCGAAGTCGAGGCCAGCCAGGTGGAAGACCTCGTTCAAGAAGTCTTCCTAACCGCCTGGCGAGATTTGCAAATGCTGCAGGACGACGAAAAGTTCAGTGCATGGTTGGCCGGCATCGCTCGGAACCGGGCCCGCCAGGCTCGGCGAAAGAACAAGCGTCGTCCATTGTCTTTGGTGCAGGAGCCTTCCGGAAAGGAAGCCCAGGATGCGCCGGGACTCAATCTGTTGGCTCACCTGCGGGAGTTGCCCGAGGCCTATCGGGAAACTCTTTTGCTGCGTTTGGTGGAGGGCTATTCCGGCCACCAAATCGCCCAACTGACCGGGCTGAGCCCGGGCTCGGTGAGAGTGAATCTTCATCGCGGCATGAAGTTGCTGCGGCAGCGCCTGCAACAGGAGGGTTGGCCGTGAAAGAACCCTATCTTTGGGACCCGAATCAGGAAGCCGATCCCGAAATCGAGGCTCTAGAAAAAGCTTTGGAGCCCTATCGATGGAAGGGGAAGGAGCTCCATTCCGAACTTCCGCCGGTGGGGCCTGGCCGCCCTGCCGTCCGTCGCCGATTGCATCCGGCTACCTGGGCGGCGGCCCTGCTGTTCATCGTTTCGGTTTGGAGCCTTACCGCTCTTCGCGGCCGCAACAACTTGCAGGACTACTCCCTGGCGGTGCTGTCCGGAACCGTGGAGGTGGACGGCAAGATCTGGCAGGACAATGGTTTAGGGCTAGGCCAGCGGATCCGCTCCGAGGCCCGGTCGCGGGCTCGATTGGACATCCTGGACATCGGCTCGGTGGTGCTGGAGCCGGAGACCAGTTTGCGTTTGGAGAATCCTGAAGGTTGGAAGGAGTCGCAAGGGGCCCAGCACATGCTCTATCTGGAGCAAGGTCGAATTTCGGCCACGATCTTCGCCCCACCCCGCCTGTTTCAGGTGGCCACCACTGCCGGCCGAGCCGTGGATTTGGGTTGCATGTACACCGCCGAGGTGGACGCCGAAGGGTGGACCGTCCTGGAAGTGGTTTCCGGATGGGTCGCCTTCGAAGCCCCGGAGTGGCAACTGCTGCTGCCTTTCGGAGCGGGTACCAAAGCCCGGCCGGGAGAATTGCCCCAGGTGCCGGTTTGGACTCGGGAAGCCGATCACTTCCGCCCTCTGCTGGCGCCCCTGGAAGCCGGGGATGCCGATCCCGCAGCTTTGCATGCACTCCTGGAGGCTTGCGATCACCAGCGCCACAGCCTGATGCTCTGGCACTTGCTGGGGCATCCCAAGTTGGCCAAAGCCCACCGGCAGCCGGTTGCAGAACGATTGCGGCAATGGCAGGAACCTCCGGAAGAAGTTTCCTGGCAGGCGTGCTTGCAAGGGGAGGCGGCGGCCTTGTCGGTTTGGATGGCGGAATTCTCCTGGGCCTTCTAAGCCTGCCCGGGAAAAGGGGAGGACGCCTTCCTCTGGCATAATGAAAGCGTCCTCCAAACTCTGAAAAGCCATGCAATCCAAACTTCGCTTATGCCTCGGTCTGCTTTCGGCCGCCCTGCTGAATTCATTGGCTCCGGCGCAAGAACCCAACTCTTCTTGGCAAAGCCGGGTTCCGGCCGGACCATTTCATTTGCACGGTATGAATGCTGGTTTATTTCCTCCCGGCAAGGATCCGAATCTTGGCCACAGCTTGACTCCAGGTGAGATCGCCGACCGCTTGGATGATTTAGTCGGCAAAGCCGATTGGCTGCGTTTTTTCGGCGTCGGCTTGGGGCAGGATGACGCCATTTCGCAAGCGTCAGCGTTGGGCTTTCAAGTAGCGGCCGGAGCTTGGCTGGACGCCGACCAAATGACCAACGACGTGGAAATCCAAGGTCTGATCGGCGCTTTGAATTCCGGAGTCGATCTCGCTATTTGCGGCAGCGAAGTTTTGCTGCGCAAGGATTTATCCGAGACGGACTTGATCGATTGGATTCGAGTTCTAAGGGATCCGTCGAACAATCCCAACGGGATTCCAGTGGCCTATGCCGACATCTATCAGGAATTGTTTTCCCATCCCAACGTGATCGATGAAGTGGATTGGATCGGTGTGAACATTTACCCGTTCTGGGAAGGTGTTCCCATCGAAGAGGCGGTTCGAGTGCAACATCACCGTTTTACCGCCTTTCGAGATTGGGTGGAGCAAAGGTGGCCCGGAAAGCCGGTTTTCTTGTCCGAGGCCGGTTGGCCTAGCGATGGCTTGCCCGGGGTCGGCGACTCCATTCCAACCCCGGCTAATGCCGCCCGCTTCCTTGCCGAAAGTCAAAGTTGGGCTCGCAATCAAGCCGTGTCCATGTTCACTTTCTCCAGTCACGATGAAGATTGGAAGACGGCATACGAAGGGCCCCATGGAGCTCATTGGGGTTTGCACGACAACTTCGGCAACTTAAAACCGGGCATGGCGAAGGTGTTTCGCGGCTTTACCACTCCGGATACTTGGTCGATTCCATATTTGCCGGGCGGAAGCGGGACGCCCACTTTGATCTATACCAGCGTTCCGCCAATCGGGAGTTATGGCTTGCTTCAGGGAGAAATCCGCCACGCCGATCCTCTTCGACACCAAATCGTAACCTACATTCACGTTCCCAATGCCGGATGGTGGATCAAACCGACCCTGGATCAAACCATTCATTTCGCCGACCGTTTGGGCAACTGGGCTCACGAATACGCCAGCCACCCCAATGATTTGAACGCGGACCTGATTCATTCGTTCTTGTTCGAAGCTGGATATCAACCGACCTTGTACTTGGGTTCTGCCAGTTTGGATCCTCAAATGTCGTTGGACGCGGTGGCTGAAATCCAAGTGACCCGACCATAACTTTTCTTTGGTAAATAATTATCAAATTCCTGCAACAGTAGGGAATTTCTCACGCTGGTGGCTATGAGCGCCTCGTTTTGAAGCGAAGGCGTGAGTACTCAAAACTTAACTTTAGGACTTCCTCATGAAAACTCCTTTCTCTGTCCTGCTGGCTTGCGGGATTTGTTTACCGGTAGCGGCGTGGTTGCCCAAAAACCTTGCCGGCCAGAACCCCGGGGTTTCCATAGCTCCGCATCCTCCCGCGTCTTCCTTCGCCCCTGGAGGGGGAGGCATTCCCATTACCTCCTTGCCGTTTGTCATTGATCAGTGCGGCACCTACTTTTTGGCTTCGTGCTTAACCGGACCGGCCGGTTCAGATGGAATCGTCATCGACGCCGACTTCGTAACTTTGGATCTCAACGGCCTAACTTTGTTCGGAAGCCCGGGATCCTTGAACGGCATTCAAGTCGGGTTCAACTCCACCTTGCGGTCCTGTTCTTCTTCCTTGAACGACCAGCACGGATTTTTCATATCCGCCGGTTGTTTGATCGTCGATTGCAACAGTTTCAGTAACGGCCTCGGCGGCATCCGCGCCCTTGATGGAAATTCGATTCGGCGGTGCCTTGCCTATGCAAATTCCGGAGCCGGCTTGTACCTGGAGAACCGAAACAATGCCGTGGAGGGGAACCAGGCCATTGGCAATTCAAACGCGAATTTTTTCCTAGCTGACAGCAACAATCTCTTGCGGCAAAACTGCTCCTTCGGAGCGAGCATTTCCTATTCCATCGCGCCGGGAAATCATAATGCTGCCATCTTGAATCAACCGGGAGCGGCCTTTTTAAGCGATCAGCCTTGGGCTAATTTCGAAGACTAGAGTAAAACCATTCCATGCTGCAAGCGGCTTGGGATAATGGCGCCACAAGCCCAAGCCGTCTTGCAGTGCCTATGGTTGATCCAAAAATTCCTCTGCGGCCCGGATGCGAACCGGCCTGCCCGGCGTGTCCGCACCGGCAGTGGACTCCCGAACAAAGTCACCGGCAGAAGCAGGACTGGCTTCTGCAACGGCTGGCTCCGTGGAAGGAATACTTGGCTCCGTTGCGGGATCAACCGGAGCAGCGTTGGGGTTACCGGCGGCGGACTTGCTTATCCGCTTCGTGGCGCGAGGGTGGCTGGCACTTCGGCCTTCAAGCCGGCGATGAGGTCTTGGCCATTCCCGACTGCCCGGTCCATGCTCCGGAAACCAATCAAGTCCTCCGACTGCTTCGGGAATGCTTGCCGCCGCCGGATCGTTTTCCCTTGCGTTTCGTCGTTCAAAACGAAAAACAATGGACCTTGGTGGTGAAAAGCCGCCAATTCCCGGAGGACCTGCGCACTCGTTTCAATCTGGCCTTCGCCGGGAACCCATTTGACGTGGACGGGTTTTGGTTAAACCTGCATCCTGCTGCCGGCCGCCGGGTTTTTTCGCCCAAGCATTGGCAACTTCTCTGGGGCGAGACCTTATCTCGAAATCAAGCCGGATTGGTTTATGGGCCAGCCTGCTTTTTGCAAGTCCATCCGAGTTTGCATCGGGCATCTCTTCATGAGGCCTCCGAATTCCTGCAACCTAGCCCGGGCCGGCCGGTGATGGATCTCTTCTGCGGAATCGGTGCCGGTCTCCGGCTCTGGGCCGACGCTGGAGCCCCCACGGCCGGAGTGGAACTCGGATCCGAGGCCGTGGCTTGCGCCCGGCGGAACGCACCCCAAGCCGAAATTTGGATGGGCCGGGTGGAGCATCGCCGCCCGCAAGTGGAAACCTGGCTTGATCGGCAATCGGCGACGCCGGTGGTCTACCTGAATCCGCCTCGAACTGGAATGGATCGGCCCAGTTTGGAATGGCTGGCCGAGAAAGTCCGACCTTCCAAATTGGTTTATCTGTCTTGTTCCGCCGGCACCTTGGCCAGGGATCTGGAAGTTCTGGAAGGGGCCGGCTTTGCCGTTCACACCTTGCGGCCCTACGACTTTTTTCCGCAAACTTTGCACGTCGAAGTGTTGGCTCTCTTGCACCGTCCCGGGCCTCGGTAGGCTTGGTGCCATGCGCGCCATGTTGTTAGAGCAACCCGGCCAGGACCTGAAGCCGGTGGAACGAGCCGATCCCGAGCCCGGACCCGGACAGGTTCGACTGCGCATCGAAGCCTGCGGAGTTTGTCGAACCGACTTGCACCTTTTCGACGGCGATCTGCCCCAAGCCCGTTATCCCCTTATCCCTGGCCATGAGATCGTCGGCCGCATCGACGCCATCGGCTCGGAGGTAAGCGGCTTGCGCCAAGGGCAAAGAATCGGCGTGCCTTGGCTCGGCCATTGTTGCGGTCAGTGCACCTTCTGCCTGGGTGGCCAGGAGAATCTTTGCCCCGAGGCTGCCTTTACTGGCTGTCAATTGCCCGGCGGTTATGCCGAAGCGACTTTGGTCGAGGCTGCTTTCGCGATTCCTCTACCCGAACAGAAGGATGCTGCTTCTCTGGCCCCGCTTTTGTGTGCCGGCTTGATTGGTTTCCGGGCCTATCGCTTCGCCGGCGAAGCCCGCCGCCTTGGTCTTTTTGGTTTCGGAGCGGCGGCCCATCTTTTGACTCAACTGGCGGTGCAACAAGGACGGGAAGTGTTTGCCTTCACTCGTCCGGGAGATGAGAAAGGGCAGGCTTTTGCTTACTCGCTGGGTGCCACTTGGGCCGGCGGTTCCGATCAAGCTCCTCCCAGTCCCCTCGATGCGGCTTTGTTGTTCGCACCGGTCGGTGCTTTGGTGCCGGCTGCCTTGGAAGCGGTCCGCCCCGGTGGGCAAGTGATTTGTGCCGGCATTCACATGAGCGAGATTCCCGCCTTTCCCTATCGCTTGTTGTGGCAAGAACGCAGTTTGCGTTCGGTGGCCAACCTTACGCGAGAGGATGGTCGCGCCTTCCTGGCCGCCGTGGAAGCTCACCCCATCGAAAGCCGGGTGCATCCTTACCCGTTGCACGAAGCCAATCAAGCCTGGCAGGACCTTCGGCAAGGACGGTTGCACGGGGCGGCTGTTTTGATTCCTTAAGAGGACTTCGGTTGGACTAAAGGGCTTTTTCGGGAATCCGAATTTTTGCAGGGAAGCGAATTACCCTCTTTACCTTGATTCCGGGGGTTTAAGGAGAAGGCGCTTGGGGGAAAATTGCCGGCGATCTGGCCGTCTACGCGACCGGTGTGCCCCGAGCAAGGCTCCTTTCCGTGCTTGGATCATGACCCCCCGTCGTCTCACTTGCATTGTTGGCCATTGCTTTTTCGCTTGGGTATTGCTGGCCGTAACCGGTCTCAGCGCCCAGCAACAGCCGACCTTCCAAACCCAGGAAGAGGAGAACGCTTGGCTGCGCCAATGTATGCAGCAGTTGGAGCGAGACGTGGCGCAATTATTGGCGGAAAGGGACTCCCCTCGGCATTCGGTCGAGGCCGGTTTGGATCTTGAGTTTTACGGCTACATCAAGCTGGATGCGGCTTGGGACAGCTCCCGCACCTCGGTTGGCAATTTTGCTCGCTGGGTGGAATCGGAGCAGGTCAATCGGAACGATGACCAGTTCAGCATGACCCCGAAGCAAACTCGCATCGGTTTGAAAGTCGCGGGGGAGGAGCAAGGTTCTTTAAAAACCCTTGGCCAGATCGAATTCGATTTCTACGGTTCGGCGGCGGAGAACAAAGCTTCTCCGATGTTGCGCCACGCCTTTTTGAAGTTCGATTGGGCGGATCAGAAACTTTGTCTCCTGGCCGGCCAAACCTGGGACACCATGTCGCCCTTGGTGCAGCCGACCTTGAATTACACCGTCGGTTGGTGGCAGGGGAACATCGGCTACCGGCGACCGCAAATTCGCTTGACCAAGGCTTTCGACCTCGGTGGCGAGGTTGAGTTGAAATCCGAAACTGCGTTGGCTCGGACCATCACCGGGCGGATGACTCCATTTACCGGAAGCCATCAGGACACCGGGCAGGATTCCGGACTTCCGGTTTTACAAGAACGGATCAGTTTGAGTTTCCCTGGTATCGGCGAACAAAGCACCGCGGTGGGTTTGTCCGGTCACTTCGGCCAGGAAGAGCACGATCTTCGCGCTAACGGCAGCGGCCGCGATTACGATACTTGGTCGTTGAATTTGGATTTGAACTTGCCGCTCGGTGACGTCTTGAGTTTGCAGGCCGAGGTTTACACCGGCGAAAACGTGGATGCTTATCTTGGCGGCATCGGTCAAGGCATCGATGGGACCTTGAATCGGGAAATCGGAGCTCATGGAGGTTGGTTCGCTTTGTTGATTCGGCCTGGCGACCCCTGGCGTTTCAATCTTGGAGCTAGCGTGGATTCGGTGACCAAGTCGGACGTTGCCGCTGCCACCGCTCGAACCGAGAACCGGGCCTTGTTCGGAAACCTGCTTTATACCGTGACCCAAAGTGCTCGAATCGGCTTGGAGGTCTCTCACCTCCGCACCGATTACAAAGCCATGGCCTCTGGAGAAAGTCTCCGAGTGCAGTTGGCTTTCATTATGAATTTCTAGGTCTCCACCCGGGGGGGTGGGGGCTTCTAGCCTTCAGTACGGTAAAGCGTCCCGGGGCCGGGGGGGTCCCGGGGCGCTGTCCATTGAAACTGGCCCAAAGTATTGGAGGTTTGGGCCTTAAAAAATCCTCCAAGTAAAGACATCTTCAGCCGTTAGCGCCTTGCTGCAGACTCCGGCGATCTGGGCCGGAGTCGGCACCTTCGGCTTCACCGTTACCGGCCGCACGTAATTGCGCCATATCAGCCACACCCAAAGGTGCCGGCGCAGCCAAGCGCACTGCTTCGACACCCCCCAATTGCGCCGCACCAGACGCGAGATCGAATCCCGCATCTGCGCCAAGGTGTGGTTGATCGGAAACAGCAAATTGCGGTTGTCGCGGCGGGTCTTCGACGACTCCCGCCGCCAGCGATACGGCCGCTCGCCCTCGAACACTTTGGCCAGGGCCGAGCCGTAGAGTTGCTTGCGGTCCGACTGCAACTCCAGGGCAACGTCCGGCGGCAACGCCCGCTGCAGGATCTCGAAGCAGCGGGTCACCAGCTTGCGGGATTCGGAGCGCCGCTTGCCGTACAACTTCTCCCGAGCTTGCTTCTTTTGGCGATATTTCGGCGTCAGCTTGCCACGACACGGCAAGGTACCGGCGTCGAGATGGACCACGAAGTAGTTCCGCCGATGGATCAAAACCGGCACGGTCAAGGGCTGTAAACGCCGATCGGACTCGAAAGTCTCCAGTTCGTCCAATTGGAAAGGCCCATGAAAGCCGGCCCCTGCCGGTTGCCGAAGCTTGTCGGTGTGGAAGGCTTCGGCGTGGACGCCAAGTAGATGCAAGCGGTGGGCGATGGTCTTTCGATCCACCTTCAGTTTGCGGCCGCTTTGGCGCAGCGTGACCTTGCTGACGTTTTCCCAAAACACTTTCAGATGCAGATCGGGATAGCGCAGGCGATAATCGAGTCGAAAGGTCTGGGTGGAAAAGGAGCGCTTGCAAACCAGGCACAAAAAGCGCTGCACCTTGGGCTGGTGGCGGGTCCGGAAGAAGCCGCGGCGTTGGATGTGTGGGCTGGCGTCGCCGCGCTGACTAGGGCACCGGGGCCAGGGGCAATGGGAGGGCTGAAAAGCGGTCATGAGGCGCACCGAAAAAACTGCGGGTACGCCTGGAAGACGGCTAGATCGGCTCGAGGTTACGCCGATTTTTTCCGCTTAACCTCCAATACTCTGGGCCAGTTTCAAAATTGGGCGGCGATCCCGAAGGACCACCGCCCGAAGTCATGCAGGCTGGAATTTTGATTTAATCGCCGATGTAGCGGTATGGGAGGTATTGGGGGTACCAAGTCTCGGCTTGAATGCGGTGGTCCAGGCCTTCCGCCCAGAGCTCATCAGGATTTTCCACCAAGCCTTCCTCGATGGCAGTTTCAGCCACCGCTTTGGCCACCTCGAAGGAGATTTCACGAATGTCGTGAATGTACGGGAACAACTGGCCTGCTTTTCGTTGTTCGGGAGTGATCTTATCGGCCAGAGCTTTGGCTGCCGCCAAGAACATGCCGGTGGTGACCCGTTTGGCCCCGGAAGCAACGACGCCTAAGCCGACCCCCGGGAAGATGAACACGTTGTTGCCCTGACCGATGACTTGTTTGCGACCTTGGAAGTCAATCGGATCGAAGGGACTTCCCGTGCCGATCAGAACTTTTCCGTCGGTCCAGCGTATGGCATCTTCCGGATGGACTTCGGTTTTGGACGTGGGATTGGACAGGGCCAAAATGATCGGCCGGTCGCAGTTTGCGGCCATGGAGCGCACGACGTCTTCATTGAAGGCACCGGGCTTACCGGAAGTGCCGATCAAGATGGTGGGCTTGAAGTTCCTCACTACGTCCAGCAAACCGATGCGGCCGGGAACGCGGAGCTTCCAACCTTCCACCAAAGAAGCATCGCGGGCAAAGGCTCGCTTGAACGGTTGCAGGCTTTTACGGCTGGAAAGCACCGGCCCGTTGCTGTCGATGCCAATGATGCGTTCCAAGGCATCCTTGCGGTTCAAGCCCTCCTTCTCCATGGCGGCGATCAGGGTCATGATGATGCCCCCGCCGCCGGCTCCAGTACCCAAAACGCAGATGCGATTGTCCTTCAACGGTCGCCCGGTAACTTCACCGGCGGCCACCAGGCCGGCCAAGGCAACCGCTCCGGTTCCTTGGATGTCGTCGTTAAAGGAACACGTTTCGTTTTCGTATCGATCCAGGACCGACCAGGCATTTTGCCGCGACAGGTCTTCCCATTGCAGCAGGGCCTTGGGGAAACGCTTTTCAACTTCCTTTACGAAGGCGTCCAGGAGTTTGAAGTACGGTTCTCCGCGGAGGCGCGGCGCTCGGACACCCAAGTAGAAAGGATCGTTTCGCAACCTCGGGTTATCGGTGCCGACGTCCAACATGATCGGCAAGCAACGAGACGGATGAATGCCCGCCGCAGCCGAATAAAGGGTCAGTTTGCCGATCGAAATGCCGATGCCGCCGGCGCCTTGATCGCCGATTCCAAGGATGCCTTCGCCATCGGTGGCGACGATGACCCGGACGTCCGGCAAAGTCACGTTGTCCAGCAGTTGAGCCATCCGCGGCCGATCCGCGGCGGTGATGTAAAGGCCCCGGGGCCGGCGGTAGATGTGGGAGAATTGCTGGCAAGCCGCTCCCACCGTCGGCGTATAAACAATCGGGGTGACTGCATCCAGGTGGTCCAAAAGGAATCGATAGAACAAAGTTTCGTTTCGATCCTGAAGAGCGACCAAGTGCAGGTAGCGGTTCAAGTCACGCGGCTGGTTGTAGAAGCCTTCTTCCACCCGAGCCAACTGTTGTTCCATGCTGGCTACTACCGGCGGCAAGTGTCCGCGCAAACCGAGGGCATCCCTTTCATCTTCAGGGAAAGCAGTGCCCTTATTCAGGAATGGATCCTTTCGAATATCCTTACCCTTTACCACCACCGGGACGTATTCTTGACCCGTTTCCGGGTCTTGAATCGGTCGATACCGTTGCTTCATGATTTTCCGCTTTGGCGGGTGCGGCGTCCTGGACCGGCCTTTCGGAGTTTTTGTGTGGGTTGTCATGGCGTACCTCTCCCCTCGTGCACGGAAACCATGCGAACTCAGGGACCCGTTTGGGCACCCAAGAGTTAATTCCTGGGGAATGGGGCACAAGGGGAGGCTGGCTCAATCCAGGCCGAAATCGGTCCATACGGCCTGATAGAGAGCTTCCAGCTCTTCTCGGGTTCCTTTGTAAATCGGATAGTCGGCGATTTCGGTCCATGGCAGGTTCGGGTTGTTTTGGTGCGGCGCAAACATGTGATTCCAAGTGTTCACGTACACCACTGGACGCCCTTGGACTTGTTCAAATTCGGCGGCATCAAAGATGGAAGAGTAATGAAAAGCGATCGGCACGTTCCAAGTTTGGTTTTTGGAATAAGTACCAGGAAACTGAATGCGTTCGGCGTCGATGGGCCCGGAAGCGGAAGCGTTGGGGAATTCATAGCGAATGCTTTCAACGTCGGCGATTCGCTGCAAGCCCGGGTCATAGGGCTCCCAAATAAAGAACGGCCATTGTTCGTCCAAGTCGAACCAACCCCACCAACGGTTGCCGTCATAAATCAGGTCGGTGACTTCCCATATATGATCTTCATCGGAAAAGATTACGTTGAGTTCGGCTTCCCCAGGCCTGGACATGTCGATGAAGACAGCCAATAAAGGGTTGGCGGAATCAAGTTCGGGAACTCGGAATACCGGCAAGACCAAACGAAGCTCCTCAGAACCGGGCGGCTGGGCGTCCCGCTCGAAATCGGGTTGCGGGCAGGCGGGGAGGATCAGCAGGGTGCAAAGCAGGGCCAGACGGTGAAGAAACTGCATGGCTCAAGTCTATACAATCAGAAAAGAAAAGAGCATATAGGAAGTATTAACGGGGAACGGCGATCATTCTGAATCCGGTTTCCATGGTGGTGTTGTCCGGCAAGAAGCCCAACCCGGCGTGGTGGCGGTTGGCAATAGGACCTCCCTGGGCCCAACCGCCCCCGGCGGCGTGGCGGTAGCGCTGGTCGGCGTCGAACCAGGAGTTCTGCCATTCCAAAGCGGAGCCGCAAAGATCGAAGATGCCATAAACCGATTCGTCGGTTGGATAGGTCATGACAGGCTCCGGTTGCGGGCGAGGTCTGCTGAAGCAGTTGCTCGACCAATGCGGGCGAAATTGAAAACCATAGGTGTAAGGTCGCATTCCGATTCCTCCTGCCGCGACCCAAAGTTCCGGTTCGCTGGGCAAGCGATATTCAAAAGCCCCGTCCTGCTTGCGGGTCAGCCACTGGGTGTAAGCGGTGGCGTCGAACCATGAAATTCCGAGGATTGGCCAATCCGGGCGCCAGTGGCCCGGGATTTGATATCCACCTTGAGGATCTTTGGGCCAAGCTCCGCCCACCCGGATGGTTTCCAAGCTTCTCGGGACCCGAATCAATTCTTCCGAGATCTGGATTTCCGCCAAGGTTTTAGGGTCGTTCAGAAACTCCAAATACTCCGCGCAAGTAACTTCCCGGCGCTGCATCCAAAAGCCGGCGGGATTGCCGCCATTCCAGGGATAGTGAACGTATTCGAATCCAGTCGGCTGTTGCTCCAGCTTTGGCAAATAGACTTGGAAGGGCTGGTTCTCCGTGTCGTGGGCTCGGAAATGGTAGCGGGTATCTACGTGCCCCGGGCGGCGCAACAAAGCCAGGTATTCTCCCGGGGACAATTGCATGGAAACCGACGAATCGTGAGTTCCGAGGGAACTTTGAGAACCGATCGCCAACGGATTGGCGGTGAAGATGTATTGCAATCCAGGCGGCAAGGATTGGTTTTGAATCTCACCATCCAGAAGGACTTTGGCTTGGACGTTGCCACGAGCGGCCAAGTCGGTACTGAGGCCAAGCCGAAGCGACAGTTGGTTCAAGTTGGGCGCCTCAACCGCAATCTGCTCTTCGCCGCGCTGGAATTCAAATTGATGCGGACCTGGTCCCAAACGTCCAAGCCGAAGTTCATCCGCGATCCACCAGCCTATGGCGGTACGTCCGTCCACGGCGGCCAATCGATCCAAGGGACGCAGGGTTGGATGGCTGGTTTCCAAGACCCAACAATCCATGGAAATAGGTTCACCGGCCAACTCCAAGATTTGCGTACCGCTTGGCAGAGAATCGTTGCCTTGAACGATGCGCAACGCCCAGGAGCCCGGAGGAAAGGCATCGCTGGATTGGCGATAGGGGACCGGAACCATGCGCGGTCCGGCACCGGCTTTCAGGTGAGAAAGTTCTTGAAAGCGAAAGAGATGGACCTCTGTCGGACCGGGAGAGAAAAACTCAAGTTCGATGGCAATGGAGGGCAGCATTTCTTCTCTTTCCCGGTGCGGAAGCTGCCGGTCCGCTTCCTGGGCGAAGAATTCCGCCATATTGGGTTCGCCCCGATCCAGGGCTTCCCGATATCGCTGTAGGAAAAGCTCGGCACGAACTTCTGGAGTTCCCCTTACTGCCGGATCGCGCCGAACTGCAAGTTCCAACAATTCCAAAATACGGGCGAATTGGCGGTCGCGCTCCTCGCGCTTTTGAGCCACTTGATTCTCCAAGACGTTCAATTCATCCACTTCTTCTGCCGTCAAATACTCTTGCAAAAATCCTTCGCGAAGGGCGTCCACCCGATTGCTTAGAGCCAGGTTCTCTTCGTATTGCCGGTGGAATAAATCCAGTTCCTGGCGGGCTTGCTCCACGATGTTTTCGGCCTGCCGTTTGCGCTCCAACTTTTGCATTTGTTGTTGCACCCCAACTAGAGTGCCGAAGCCGATCAAGCTGACCAGAAAGGCTGTAGCGAGCACCGACACCTTGCTGTGCCGAGTCGTCCAATGGCGGAGCCGTTTCCAAAGGGGAGCGGAGCGGGCTTGAACCGGTCTTCCTTCGCGAATGGCAAGCAAGTCGGCGGCAAATGCTTTGGCGTCGGCATAACGATGCTTCGGGTTTTTCTCCATCGCCTTGAGAACCACCGCTTCCAAATCCTTAGGTATGCCGGCGTGGGAACTGCGAGGCGGGGGAGGTGGCACGGTCAAAATCTGATGGAACATGCCTTCCAAAGAATCGTGCCGAAACGGGACTTGCCCGGTCAAGGCGTGATAAAGGGTGACGCCGAGCGAATAGATATCGGTTCGCGGATCCAGAGGGTGACCCTTGATTTGTTCCGGCGAAGCGAAGGCCGGACTTCCGGCGAAATGCCGGGTCAAGGTGGAGGCTTCCGTCGCCCGGCTTCGAGCCAATCCGAAATCCACCAGGACGGCTTTCCCTTCCGGAGTGATTCGAATGTTGCCGGACTTGACGTCCCGGTGCAGCAAACCGTTGTCGTGGGCGGCATCCAGGGCATGGGCGATTTGCATGGCCCACCCCACGGCTTGCAAGGGCGGGAGATAGGTCCCCTGGTCCGCTTGCTGGCGGAGGATTTCCGCTAAATCTTGGCCCTCTACATATTCCATCGCCAAGTAGAAAACGCCGGCGTCTTGGCCGAAGCCATGGACCGCCACGATGTTGGGATGTCGCAATCGCGCCAGGGCACGGGCTTCGCGGCCGAAGCGGGCCAAGGCCGTGGGGGAATGCAGATATTCCTGGCGGATCTGCTTGAGGGCGACTTGCCGATCCAGAGATTCCTGTTTGGCTAGATAGATATCTCCCATGCCCCCCCGGCCGAGGGGCCGGAGAATTTGAAATTCGCCGAGGCGTTTGCCCTGTCCCTCCGCTGAAGCCGAGGCTTTCCGGTGCTCCTGTTGAGCCAGGGAATACAAGGCCTCCAGCTTTTTGCTCAGCTCTGGGCTGACTTTGGGATGGGCGGCGAGGAATTCATCCGGCGGTGGCGCTTGGTTGCGCTCCAGGGCATCCAGATAGGCTTCGAACAGGGCCCCGGCCGACTCCTTCCAAGCTTCCTCGCCGTCTTCCGTCAGCGGGTGGTATTCCTGGGGAGGGTCGTGGTCGGCCAAGGCTCAGAGGTTGGCGGCGTTTCGCAGCAGCAGATCGAAGGTTCGCCGAAATCGTTGGATGGCCCGGGTTCGAGCCTGGGCCGCGGCGTAATAACCCACTCCCAACCGATCGGCCTGTTCCTGGGGACTGACCCCCGAGGCGGACCAAGCGACCAATTTTCGGTCCTGCTCCAGCAGCATGCTGAGGGCTCGGGTGGCCAAAATCAGGTGTTCCCGCCTTTGGGCCTGGGTGGCCGGCCCGGTTCGGGTGGAGGAAGGATCCAGCCGCGGCTCTTGGGATTCATCCTGACTCCAATGGAAGCGGAGCACGGCACCGCTGCCGCGCTTCAAGGCCTGCCAGTGTCGTCGGCGGTCCTGGATATGATTCCGTGCAATTCGGTAAACCCAGGCCCTCGCGTCCTTTGGGGCGACGAATTTATCGCTGGAGGCGGTTTGCAAGGCCCGGGCGATGACTTCTTGGGCAAGATCTTCCGGGGTTTCGTAGCGCAGAATCAGGACCCCGGCCTGGGCTCGGAGGAATGCTTCCAGGGCCGGACGAAGAGCGACCAATTGCTCCTTCAATTTTCCCACGGATCCATATTGCCCCACCGGGCCATCACCGTCCATGGAGACTTTTTTCAGAATTTTGGGTTAGAAACCGGCGAAGTTTGCGACAGCCTTAGCACCCAAAGCCCATTGTCCTTTCAAACCTGGTCCGTTGGAGCCCTTTCAAAGAGCTGGGGGACAGCTTCGGTCAGGAGGATTCCCGGTTTTGAGGGTTGTGAGTTCTACGGCTTCCCGGCTTCGGCCGGGAGGTCGTTTTTTAATATCCAGAATCCTTCCCCCTGGGGAGCTGGCGGAGAACTTGGGGAGGAAAGGGTGCCTTAGCCAGGGCTTGGCAGGTAGTCGAGCAAGTCCGCCGCCGTGGTCAGGATTCCGTCTGGGGTGGGGGCCCCAGGAGCCTTCAAACTTTCCGCCTCGAATTTTCCGGTGGTGACCAATAAGCCGGTGCAGCCGATTTGCTGAGCGCCGCCGACGTCGGAAAAAAGATCGTCGCCCAGCATCAGCGTGGCATTCGGGGCGGCCTCCAAATCTTGCAGAGCGAGTTGGAAAAAGGCCGGTGCCGGCTTGCCCATCAATTCCGCTTGTTGGCCGGAGGCGTATTCCAAGGCTGCGACGAAGGGACCTGCGTCCAACCGCCATTCGTCGTCCTGGCGCCAGCAGCGGTTCTTTTGCAGGGCAATCAGTTGAGCCCCGCCGCGGAGCCATTGAAAGGCCCGGTTCAATCGTTCCCAACGAAAGGCCGGTCCCAGATCTCCGACCACCACCCAGTCCGGATTTTCATGGACCGCCCGGAGGCCGTCGAAATCTTGCCGGGTATCTCTGGGCACCAGGAAGCCGGTTCGGAGTTTGCCGGAGGCCTGAATTCGCCGCACCGCCAGCTTGGACGGCACCAGCACATGGTCGGATTGGACGGGAAGCCCTTGGCTCTGAAGCTGTTCGGTGACTCGTTGCAGAGACGCCCGAGTGGTGTTGGTACACAAGCGGAAAGGGATCTCTCGCTCCAGCAGGCCATGGAGTAATTCCCGGCTGCCTGCCAGCGCTTTTCCGTCGACCAACAGAGTGCCGTCGATGTCTAGCAGGCAAGCCCGAATCGACTCGCAACGGCCCCTTAGGTCCATCCTTGTTTAGTTCGCTTCACTCGGACCTTGCATGGACTGCAAAGCCAAGTAGGAGGCACCGTAACGGCGGATATTTTCCAGTTCGGTGTCGTATTGGTCGAAGTGACGTTCCTCATCGGCGACCAACCCTTCGAATATCTGTTTGGTGGCGGAATCGGCGTTTTCCCCACAGACTTTGGCGGCCTGGTTGTAATCGATGGCGCTTTGCTTTTCCATTCCCACCGCCATATTCAGCATCGCTTCCGGTTCTTGGACTTTGTTGACCGGGCCGCTGGAATTGAGTTCCACATCCCCGCGCAGGAACAGGATCCGTTCCGCCAGCAACTCAACGTGTTGCATTTCCTCGATGGCGGTCTGCTTGAACAGACCGGCTAATTTGGCCAGGCCCATGTCATCCAAAAGAAAATGAAAGTACATGTACTGGTGGAGAGCTTGCAGCTCGTCGCCGACCGCCTGGTTCAGAAGTTCGATGCTTTTGGTCCGGTCCATGATTTGCCCCGCTCCAGGGGGAAGGGAAAGCCTGCCACCCCGGTGCCGCGCCATGCTAGCCTCGCGCTCCCGGTGGATCCCGATTCAGCTTGGAACTCCTGGCCCTAGTCGGCGATTTCAACCGCGGTAACCCTTCCAGACTGAAACGAACCATGAACTTCCTCTACTTCCTACTCATCGGCTTGGTAGCCGGCTGGCTGGCCGGCAAGCTCACCCGCGGAAGCGGCTTCGGCATGATCGGCGACATTGTGATCGGCATCATCGGAGGCGTGGTCGGCGGCTTTCTTTTCGGCTTGGTCGGGCTGGAAGAGAACGGCCTGCTGGGTTCCTTGGTCACCGCGACGGTAGGGGCCGTGATTTTTGTTTGGGCGATCGGCAAAGTCCGCGGCAAGTAGCGCGGCTTCGGTTCCGGGTCAGGGAAGGGGGCCCGGAGCCGATCCAGTGGGCCTAGTGCAGGGTCGCTGTTCGCGCCGGCTTAGGGTTGTACCGTGGTGTAACCTGGTCTGAATCGAGCAAGGCCGACGCCTTGTTTCAACCTGAGTTCTGAACCACCACAAAAAATGCTTGCTCTAAGCACAGTTTGCCTGGTGGCCTTGGTGGCTCAAGCCGACGAGGCCGCCGCCAAAGCCCCGGATCCGGGCTTGGATAGGTACCGAGCTGTTCTGGCGAAGTACCAAAAGGCCAAAGCCTTGGAAATGGACTTCCATCTCCGCTTCACTCCCCTTCAGGAAGAGAAGGAGGAGGCAGGAGAAGAAATGAACGATTTCAAGGTCAGCATGCGGGTCATGCGCGGGGCCGCCGGACACATCCAGATGTCCGAACCGAGTCAAAGCATGGAGTTCACCTTGGCCGGAGACGGCGAAGGGGTTTTCATGCTGGATCACGAACGAAAAATCAAAATGCCGATCGGCGAAGATTTTTCCATGATCGGAGAAATGGTTCCCCTGGCGCCGATGGTTGCTTGGATCGGAGAAGCACCGAAAGAGCCCAAGGAAATTGAGGTCCTGCCCGGTCCGGAAGAGTTTCCCATATTGACCGGCCTAAGATTCCAAGAAGGAGCCAATCAGCAGACCCTTTGGTTGACTCCAGACAATCGGGTGATCGCAGCTTTTTTCATTCAAGATCAAGGCGAAGCTTACCCGAAAGTCCGCTACGACTTGCAGTTTTCCAGCGTTCGCCTTCTTGATGAAGCGGAAGTGGAAGATTTTGCCTATGACATCCCGGAGGAATACGAACAACCCGATGAATCGGAATTCGCTGGGGAGCAGTCTTTCGAGGCTTCTCTGCTTGCGGTCGGCTCTGAGGCTCCGGAAGTGGAGTTCAGCGACCTGGGTGGAGCAAGTTTCGACCTGGCTAGCCTGAAAGGCAAGACGGTGCTGCTCAACTTTTGGTTCCGACACTGAGGTGGTTGCGTAGAAGAGATGCCGCATCTCTCCGATCTCTGGTCAGAGATCAGCTCCAAGCGGCAAGACGTGGTTTTCCTGGCAGTGAACATCGGGGATTCCAAAGACGTCATTGAAAAGTGGTGGAAGGACGAAGGATTTCAGTTGAAGCCGGTGCAGCAGGACGGCGACGCCGTTTCCAAAGCTTTCGGCGTGCAGGCCTATCCGACCAATTACATCATCGGTCCTGACGGCAAAATTCTCTGGCGGTCGGTGGGCTTCGGCCCGAACATGGAAGAAGAAATGGCTTCCATCATCGCCGGTACCGCGAAAAACTAGATTTTCCTTTCGGGGGTCGGGCTCAAAATGGCCCGGCCCCCGCTGTTTTCGTATCCCATGCTAAGATATTTTCAGCGACATAAAAAAGATAAGAAGCTTCCTCATTCGTGGATAGAAGGGTGAAAAAAAACCGATTCGGGCCGGATCATGGGCGGCCGGTGGATGAGGGCATGTCCGAATCAGTGGAATCCATCGATCTGTCCAAGACCTCCACCGGGTTGCTGCTCGCCCTCTTCGCCGAGAAGGACTCTCTGGCTTGGGGAGAATTTGATCGAAGATTCCGCCCGGTTTTGGTTGGGTTGGGCTCTCGGCTTGGGCTTGGCCCTGAAGATGCCGCCGATGCCGCCCAAGAAACTCTTTTGCAGTTCTATCGGGATTATTTGCAAAACAAGTTCTCTCGAGACAAAGGCAAGCTCCGCAACTGGTTGCTTCGGATTTCTCGAAACAGAATTCTAGATATGATCCGGGTTAGGAAAAGGCTTCCGGGTGAAACGCCCTTTCATTCCGTTGAGCCGATTTTGGACAATTCCGAGGCTCTCGACGTGCTTTGGGAGAGAGAGTTTCAACAGGCCATTCTGCGAGAATCATTGAACCGGCTGTTCTCGAAATCCAGGATTTCGAGGAACAACTTGGATATATTTCGTTTATGTATGCAAGAAAAGAAAAGCGCAGATCAAATCGCGTTTGATCTTAATTTAACGCCGGAAGCGGTATATCGCGCCAAGCATCGGTGCACACAGAAATTGAAGGAGATCATGCGAGAGGTGGAGCAATCTTATGAGCTCTAGTCGTTCGAGCTGCCTCAATGCGGAGGCGATCCTGGAGGTTGCTCGAGGGCCGGGAGGCCCAGCGGAGCTCGCCCATTTAGGTGAGTGCTCCAGGTGCAGGGAGGAGTTTCGCTTTGCGGCCTTGCAATTGGATCTCCAGAGCGAGTTGCGGGCGCTGGAAATTGAAAATGAAAATCCATCGGAAAAGGAGCCATGCTGGGAGGATTTGGGACTTCCAGCACATTTTAAATATCTGGAGCTGATCGGGAGCGGCGGTCAAGGGCGGGTCTTTTTGTTTTTCGATACTTTGGCAGAAAGGCATGTTGCGGTGAAAATGCCCATATTTGGAAGAAGCGTCGGTTCAAAATCTATGGGCCGGTTTTTACAGGAAACTAAATTGATTGGTGGAATGAAACACCCATCCATCGTAGCTCTCTATGGGGCGGGAATTTCGGATACGGGGGTCCCTTATTTTTGCATGGAGTACATCCGAGGAGTCGATTTAGGAAAGTTTGTTGAAAATGAGGATTTCGAAGGGAAGAGACGAGTTGAAAGACTTGTTCGCATATTTTGTGAGATTTGTCACGGAGTTCACTATGCGCACCGCTTCGGTGTCATCCATCGTGACATTAAGCCTGGGAATATCTTGGTTACTCCAAAAGATGAAGTAAAGATTTTGGATTTCGGGATAGCTAAATTTTCGCCGGCTTTTCGAGAGACCGGGGGAAGCGAGCTCACCGCGACTGGGATTTTTCACGGGAGTTTTCGCTGGGCGGCCCCGGAGCAAATCCAGGACGGTGGTAAGGCGTGTTCAGCAAAGAGTGACCAATATTCTTTGGGCCTTCTCCTCTATTGGATGTTGTCGGGGAAGCATTGGCCTGCTGCACAGCCATGGCGAAATGAATCCGGCGGCGGATTGCTAGAGGCAGCGACAAGAGGCGGTGGCGGTATGTCCATTTCTCGTCTGCGGGGCATCTTCGGGAGAGCCTTGGCCGAGGATCCCAAGCACCGGTTTTCGGACGTGGCGGAGTTGGCCCGGGCCTGCGAATCTCTCCTGGACCCCTTGCCTTGGCGCCAGCGCATCGAGGAAGCTTCCCGATTGGTGGCGGCCAGGTGGAAGGTCTTGGGGGTGATCTTGTTTTTCTTTTTCGTACTCGTACTGGGTTCTTTGTTCGGGCCGGAATTTGCCAAGGTCGGTGGAAAGGAAACGAGTGCCCCGATTTTTGAATCCGAAAATGCGTTATGGGAAAAATTGGATGATTGTCAGAGAGTGGAACTTGCCAATGGCGACTCCGAAATCGGAGAGCTTTCCGCAGATCAGCTATTGACTTCTTGGAAACTACTAGAGCGATATCTGAAGAATTCAACCAAGGCTACCCTGTACTCCGGAACCACGGGAAGGAATTTCTTCTCATGGAGTTCCGAGGAAGACGTAGTTTTAGTCGGCAGTCGCGACGGTGAGTTTATTCGGCTCTACAACTTGAGTTCTCGAGGCGAAGAGAAGGAACTTCAACTTCCTGGGTTGCGGGATGCTCGAATCGATTCGAATGGGCGGCGCTTCGGGGTAATCAGTCGAGATGGATTTCAGCTATTTCGCATGGATGGGCGAGGAGGAATTAGCAAGGACTGGGCGGTTTCTTTTGAAGATTTCCTTCCAAGCAAATTTCAGTTTATAGAGGGAGGGCGAGTCGCCGTGGCCTCCTCGACCGGTCGCATCCTTGTTTGCGGCGAGAAGGGGCGAGTGCTGGCAGATTTTCAACCAGAATTTGAGATTGAGCTCAATCGATTCTTGATTTCGGGCTTGCCTCCCGATAGCCCGACGAGTGGCTGGATAGATCTGGCTGGAAGGAACTTTGTTCTGGCGATTTTGGCTCGGGGTGGCGGCTTGTATCTGTGGAAAGAATCTGTTCTGAACCAGCCAAAATCGTTTTCGAACCTGGGCTCGGGAGATTTGGCCTTAGTGGCTGAAGGGCAGACTTTGTTGGTGGGTGCTATGAGGCCTTGGGTTATTCATCTAAAGGACTACTCGATTCAGGCAAGCCTTCCCGGAATGACCGGAAGTTTTAGGAGAAATATTTGGACTTCCCCCGACAAAAGAATGATTGCCGTGGTGGATCGAGGGGGGGAAGCCGCCTGGGCTTTTTCATTGGACAATCCATCGCAAAAGTGGAATTTCAGAACCGATGGAAAGCAGATTCGAGAACTTCAATTTTCCAATGACGGCAAAATGCTCGCCGGATTGATCGAGAGTGGCGAGATTCGATTCTGGCAACTTGAACCGAAAATAGGGCTTCTTTCCCTTCCACTCCCGGCGGAATTTGCCTGGGCCACTGTTCATGACTTAAGCTTTTCCGAGGGCGGCCGTCAATTTGTTGCCGCCCATGGCATGGCGAGGGTGGTGACTCACTGGCATGAGAACGACTCCAGTGATTTCGAACTGAATAGAATTCTTCATGGCCGTCATTTGGGGTATTCGGACCCTAGGGCAATTGCCAACGATCTGGACTTTCGACCCGGAAGATCAGGAGAGATTGTTTTGTCCTGGAACTTTGGAGGTATCAGGCGCATCAGCGCTTCGAATGGTTCGAAATTCTCCGCTTTGCCCATGAATTGGATACCTGCAGGACGGGAGATGCATTCCTCGATCAGTGAATATTCCCCATCCGGTAAGGAAATCGCCGCAGGGGTGTTGGCCGAATTTCCTTGGGGAAAGCGACCTGCCGGCGCCGAGATCGTCAGCAAGATCATGATTTGGGATGTTGAGAGCGGCGATGTTTCCTTGCAGCTCGATGTTTGCGAACCTCTGGGTTGCCATTCATTTTCCGAGGAGGACTACCGGCTAAATGAAGCATCCAAGACCCCGTTTCGGCACCGGATTTCCAACATCCGCTGGATTGGAAACGGGGAGATGATCTGCGCCGCACTAGCCAGCGGCCAGTTGATCTACTGGAACCCGAAGAGTGGCTCCAATGGTGTTTTTCAAGGGAGCCATCAGGGCGGGGCCATTCGATCCCTGGCCACCGTTTCGTCCAAACCCGTGTTGATCTCCGGTGGAGATGACGGAGTGATTCGAGTTTGGAACCTGCGAGATTTTTCGACCAAAAGTATTCACCAGGCTCATGGCTTCCCAATCTTCGCTCTTGCAACGTCCAAATCCAGTCGTTACTTGGCTTCCGGAGATACCAGCGGGAGGATTTTGCTTTGGGAAACCATGGGTTGGACCCAATTGGCGGAACTGAAACCCAAAGGCGAGGAAGGCGTGTTCTGCCTCGAATTTTCTCCCGACGGCCGGTTCTTGGCTGCAGGTCTCCAGCCGGGCGGGATTGAGCTTTTCGATTTCGAAGCTTTCGCAACAGTGCTAGAAAGCAACCGGCCTCCTCGAAAGGCAATCGGTGACCGAGAGAACGGAATGTCGCCGACGGAATAAAGCCCCTCTCCGGTTTACCAAAGAGGGGCCGGATTCCGTTCACTCCTTTATTCCACCAACTTCGTAATGACGTTGGTTTTTCCCGTAAGCTGAACGGCTTGTATCCAGAGGGTCTCTCCCAAAAGGCCGGCTGGTACGTCGACGGTCCAGCTTACCCCGCCGGTATTGTTGGTCAGTTTGGCTTGTCCCACTTGCTCAGGAGCGATGAGGTCCACGTGAAAGCCCAATTGAGGGATGAATTCCGAACCTAATCCGGCTTTGGAATAGCCCAGCCAGGTGATGGAATTCGGAGTGGCGGATTTGACCGTGGCTGTGGCCATGGAGCCGGCGGTAACTTGGCTTACGGTGAGAAGGGGCGTGGGAGAATTCAGGTCGTGTTCCCCGAAGCTATAGCCATCAAGAATGACGGTGGCATCCACGCTGGCGGTTTGAATCGGGATTTCCACGGTTAGCGGTATTTCAAAATAGAGGTAGGGGCTTCCATGAAAACCAAAAGTCCCCTGATCCCAGAGGTGGAAAACTGGAATGTTCAGGCCTTTGAGATCTACGGTTTCGGGGCTTTGATTTAGTTCCTCGACGACGGCGGTCCCATTTAGAATGGTGAAGACTACGTCAAAGTCCTCAAACTCTCCGTTCCCGGAATCCACTTCGAAGGGAATCGTAATCATATCCATGACCAAATTATGGATCGTGACGGTTAGGAAAGGAGAGCCGGACGGATTGGGAACTTCCAACTGGATTTGGGTGGAAGTTTCATAGCAGTGAGCGCTCAGAATCTGGGCTTGATCGTAAGTGCTTCCAAAAGGCCAGGCTCGTAGCTGAAAGACGCCGTCGAGTTCAGTCTGGACGGTGTTGAAGTCCCCTAAATTGGAGCTTCCGTCAACCCAAAAAGCTGAGTTCGCTGCGTCTTGGTGAAAGGTCAGGTCCTGTTGTTGTGGCGGCGAGGCGAAAGTGGTGGGGCTGAGCAGTAGGGTTAAAGCCAACAAGGGGAAGGGGTTGCGCTTGTTCATCTTGTTTCCGAACAGGGGGATTTGGTTGAGCCGGGGGCCCGATCCCTCTTTCCAGCGCACCCAGGTCGAATTTCTTTCAGTTGAAATTCTTTTTTTTGAGGGGCAGGTTCATAATGCTCCGGTCGTCCCTTTAGTCGAGCCATCCCATGCTTTGCACCACTTTTCTTCTTTCCTTCGCCGTCTTGCCTCAGGTGGAAGCCCAGCCAACCGCCAGGCAGCGATACCAGGCCGTATTGGATCGTTTGAATCAGGCCCAAGCCCTTGAATTTGAGGTTTTCTATCAGGCGGACGAGCTCGATTGGTTGGCGGAGGAACCGGGTGAAAAAATTCAATACCTCATTCAGGGGCGAGTTGCCCGCGGCGCCGCCGGAAGGATGGATGTGCTCAATTTTTCCGGGAAATTGGAGTTTCGAGTTGTCGGTGACGGTGAGAAAGTCGCCTTGCTATCGTTCGAAGATCAGTTGGCCGTAATCCATGGAGGCGATTTTCGACACGAGCAAGTTTTTAATTTGAGTCCGTTTCAACAATGGCTTGGCGCTTCCGATCTTGAGCCTGATGCGATTGAGTCTTTGTCAAGCTCAGCAGATCTTCCCTTGTTGCATGGCCTAAAGCTTCAATTCGGGAAGATTTCTGAAACGCTTTGGGTAGATTCTGAACACAGGATTGTGGCAGCTCGTTATTTTGAGCCGGATGAGGACATCGGCGATACCCAGGAGTATTTGTGTTTTCCATCGATGACATATATTCCCGAAGCCAACGAGGCGGAATTTATCCAATCTATTCCGAATGATTTTGAGGAAGTCGACATGAGCATTTTAGGTGGTGCTTTCGATGCCTTTGAAGAAGAAGAGGAGGATGAGGAACCCGAGGTGGAAGAGCCGGAAGAGGAACCTGAAGCATTCTTTGGCTGGACCATTTTCGGTTTGAGAAAAATTCGGCGAGCAATCCTTTGGTAAATTTGGATTGGTGAGGGAAGGCCGGCTTGCACCTTCATGCTCAGGACTAAAGACCTGAGTCTCCTTATGGGGTGGCGGAAGAGGAGCGAATCGCTTCAGGGCGAAACTGGCCGCGACGCATAAGGTCAATTTTTTCTTTAGCCTGTGGCAACCCTTGATTGGCGGCTTGTTGCAACCAGCGACTGGCTTCTTGCATATCCTTAGGAACTCCAATTCCTTTTACGTAGAGTAAGCCCAAATTGTATTGCGCCAAGGCGGCTCCCTGGTCCGCAGCTTGCCGGAGCCAGGTGACGGCTTGCGCTTCGTCCTGGACCACACCCCGGCCCTCTAAATACAGGAGGCCGAGAACAGTTTGGGCAGTCGCCAAACCTTGGAAGGCAGCCTGTTCGAAGCGAATTGCGGCAAGTTCTACATTTTGAGGCACGCCCCGGCCTTGGAGGTAAAGGGAGCCAAGTTGAAACTGGGCCGAAGCCACGCCCTGGTCCGCCGCCATGTGATACCAATGGGCTGCCTTTGAAAAATTCTGTTCCACTCCCAAGCCTTGGTGATAAATCCAACCCAACATTCGCTGAGCTTTGGGATCCGCTTGATCGGCGGAGGCGCGCAGGAGCTTGCGTCCTTTTTCATAATCCTGAGGAACCGACTTTCCGTATAGATACACGATGCCGAGATTGCATTGGGCCGGAGCGAATCCACTGGAAGCGGCTTTGGCGTACAGTTCCACCCCTTTCTCCGAGGAGCGTTCGACCCCGCGTCCCTCGAAATACATCAAACCCAGATTGTTTTGCGCCGGAGGGTAATCCTGAAAGGCGGACCTGCGGTACCAGTAGGCGGCTACGGCATCGTCCAGCGGAACTCCCTTTCCTTGCTCATAAAGCGTACCTACCAGGAATTGAGCATCGGCGTCGCCTTCTTCCGCCAGCGGCAACCACCCAGCTAGGGCGGCGTTAAATTCCTGTTGGTGATTAGCCTTCCATGCACTGTGGCCTGGACTGCTACAACTCCAAGAAGCCAGGCATCCCGCTACGGTCAGTCCTAAGGTCCAAGAAATCTTCTGCCACGTCCCTCTCATAGGGGATTTATCGGTGGCCTGATAGTTAGGAATGAAGGGAAAGTCCTAGTCCATCTTGGCTTGGCGATTCCCTTCCGGCCTCGCTCCGAAAGGTTGAGCCTCCACCCGGCGGTCGCCTTCTCCAAGTTGTTCGGTGCTCAATTTTGCAGTCAATAGGGTTTTCCGTTCGATGCCGCTTGGATGTCCAGAACCTCATTGAACATTGTTTTCTGTAGTCAGATTTTTTGTCCTCCAGGCCGCGGATAGGCTCATGAGTGATGGACCACGTTCTTACAGAACGGGTCGTTTGATGGAGCCTAAAGCCTTTCAACAATGGCAGATAGAATCATGGTCCAGTTTAGTCGCATTTGCATCGCCGCCTTCTCGACGGTTGGTCTCGCTTCTTTCCTTACCGCCCAATCAACGAGTTGGGATGGGAACATTCAATCCGAAAGCAAAATTGCTTTCGGTACCGGTGGGTTGCAAGCCGGCCTTTCCGATGGGGACCAATTCGGAGCTCGCTTGGTCGGCATTGGAGATTTGGACCAAGACGGGATTCCGGACCTGGCTTGCGGAGTCACCCACGACGATGACGGGGGAACGGATGTTGGCGCTGTTCTGATCCTCTTACTTCATCCGGACGGAACCGTGAAGGCGGAACAAAAGATCAGCGCCCTGGAAGGTGGCTTCTCTGGATCGTTGGATTCTGGCGACAATTTCGGCTCGGCTTTGGCCGGCCTCGGCGATCTTGACGGAGATGGCATTCTCGATTTGGCCGTTGGCGCCGACGGAGACGATGACGGTGCCGTGGATGCAGGGGCCTTATGGATACTGTTTCTTAATCTCGATGGAACGGTCAAGGCGGATCAAAAGATAAGCTCTTCGGCCGGTGGCTTTGCTGGAAACCTTGAAAGCAGCGATCAGTTTGGCAACGCCGTCGGCTTGGTAGGCGATTTAAATCTGGATGGTTTCCCAGACCTGGCCGTTGGGAGTTGGCAAGATGATGATGGCGGAATCAATGCCGGCGCACTTTATCTTCTTTTCATGAATTCGAATGGCACGGTCAAGGGGCATCAGAAAATCAGCGCCCTTGCTGGTGGGTTAACCCAAGTTCCTAATCAGGGTGACCTTTTTGGGGCACGATTGGATGGAATTGGAGATATTGATGGCGATGGAAACGGTGATCTTGCCGTTGGGGCTTGGCAGGATGACGACGGAGGTATCAATCGAGGAGCGGTTCGGGTCTTGATGTTGAATCAGGACGGTAGCGTAAAGGCCGAGCAAAAAATTAGTCACCATCACGGAGGGTTCAGCGGCCCGCTTTCGGATTGGGATGAATTTGGAACCGTGGCCGGGGTAGGTGACGTCAACGGCGACGGGACTCCCGATCTACTCGCCGGAGCCCGAGGAGACGATCAAAGCCAAGGCGATGAAGGAGCGGTTTATCTCCTCCTACTTAATCCCAATGGCACGGTTCTTGGAGAACACAAAATTAATGAATGGATCGGAGGCTTCCACGGAGAATTGGGTGCAGGTGACTGGTTTGGCAATTCTGTCAGCCTGATTGGAGATTTGAATGGAGACGGGCTCGAAGAATTTGCTGTAGGAGCTCCTTTCAACGATACCGGAGGCAGTAACCGAGGGGCCCTTTGGGTCCTCTTTCCTCATGCATCCAACACAGGATTTTTCCTTTTTGGCGGCATGCATCCGATTCCAGTTGGCAATGCAATTCTGACTGTATCCAGCCAAACTTCGCAAATGGAAGTGCGTCGTACTGGACTTCCTTTAGAAACGATTGGCTTTTCCATGGAGGTCGGCAGCTCTCAGAGTTTTCAGCTCAACCTGGATAAGACGAATTTAGAGAATAAGGCATTGGGCGCCGGCCTTACCATTTCCGCTCTTGGAGACATGAATGGATCTTCCGGGCAATTGGTCGGGGAGATGCATCAAATCCTGGAAGCCGGTGGCCAGGCGTGGACGGTGGACTCTGGAGCGTTGGGAAGTTCGTCGAATACCTTGGAAATCTACAGTGGAGAAATTCTCCTTGCCCAAATTCCTAACCTAAGCCCACTGGAATCAGCAATCTTGACCGATGAACCTGGCTGGAATAATTGCGTCAATAGTGGAATCTGCTTCCCGGTAATTGGAAATACCGGACTCCCTTACCACCCTCCGTTTGTTTATTGCCTTTCGCCCGCTCCCGGGCCTGAGTGTTGGCAGCATGGGCCGAGCCAGCCGCGATGGACCGTTCTCGTGCGAGGTTTGCAGTATTCCCAGGTGGATCGATTGATTTGGATTCCGGAGAACCCAACTTCGGCTCCCGATTCGATTGAGGAAGTTGCCGTGACTACCCAAACTTTGAACTCACTGATAATTGATTCCGTTGGGCTGTACTACGATCTTCCGGTTGGCGATAACTTTGCAACCAATCCTGAAGGGGACGGGAATCAGAGCAACGCTTTGTACTTCTTGGGTGATCCGGTTCCTGGAATTGATGTGTCTCTGGAAGCGGAGGGCGCTGAAAAAGTCCGAGTCAGTCAGTTGGGGGACACCGGGGAGAATGGGGTTCGACTTCACATGGCCGACAATGTGGCCGTGAGCTTACAGCTCGAGCCGGTGGATTTCTCGAGCTTGGACGCCGAACTAAGAATTGCCGCCCATGGAGGGCGGAGTCATGATCAACCTTGGGAGATTGGCCATGCGTCCATTCGGAGTACAGGGATCGATCTGGAATTGAAAACCGATCTCTCCGCTTTAGGAAGTCCGGACGTCCGCGTGGAAGCTTATAGCCAAGGCGTTTTCAACCAAAGCGTAATCATTCCCGGTGGAGGGGTTTTGGGTCATTTCAGTTGGGGCGCTCGTTTGGTGGAGTGCGGTTTCCTGGACCCGAAATACGGAGATCCCGGCCTGACGATTCGTTTTGAGTCCAGTGGCAGCTTTCAGGCGGTAGGTGGAACTCTTCTCACCGGGGATGAGCTGCATCTTCGAGCCAACAATCCCAGCATAAATCCGGATCCCTTAATTCTGTTCGATATTCAGGCGGCAAACTTAAGTGAATTCGTGATCCAAGGTGGAACTGAGCATCCTACCCATCCGATCTTGCGTGCCGATCCACTAATTGCCGGACAGCCAGCAGTGTTTTCGATTTCCCTGGCCGAGCCGGGCTCGTTGGTTGCCCTATTCTATTCCTTGAACGGTTTTGGACCTTCGGAGGTGATTTCTCCTTGCGGGGTGCTCACCATGAATTTGGGAATGCCCATGACTGAATTCGTACGTCTGTTTCCCTCCAGTGACGGAAGTGCTTCCATCTCCGTGACTGTTCCGCCACAGGCCGTCGGCTTGGAAGCCTATTGCGGCGGAGTCGAGTTCGAGAATGGAGCCTGCCGATTAACAAACGTCCTGTTTCGGACCATCCAATCTTGAGGGAGACTCTCTACGGGCCGGGAGCGACTTCCGGCCCGGTGAGCGACTCCAGGAAAGCGAGCAGGGCTTGCACTTCTTCGTCATTCAGGTTCAAGGCTTGCAAGCTTTCCTCCCGGTGCCCGATGGACGGTTCTCCGGGAAGTTCCGAGTAGAAACGAAGGACTTCTTCCAAGGAAGCAAAACGTCCATCGTGGCCGTAGGGGGCGGTTCGGGTCACGTCCCTTAAAGAAGGCGTTTTGTAGGCGCCGAGGACGTGTTCGTTCGCCACCACGTAAAGCAGTTTTTGATTGGCTTCCCAACCGGAAGCGTCACTGAATTTACCGCGACCGTTCATTGGATCGACCCGAACCTTGCGGATTCCTTCGGTACGCCCGGTTTCTACCTCCGTTCCTTCCAGTTTCGGTAAACCGATGTTGTGAAAACGACCGTCGGAAAAGGTCGGGCCAAAATGGCAAGAGATGCAATTGGCCTTGCCGACGAACAAGCGCCAACCATGAAGGGCTTGCGGCGAAAGTGCTTGAAGTTTTTCCGGGTCGCCGTCGGCCAGCCCCTCGGCAAAATGATCGAATGGAGCAGGGCCGCTGTTTAGCTTGCGTTCGAAGGCCTCGATGGCTTTGCCAAGGCGGACGAAGCATTGGTTGACCAGTTCCCGATCGTTTTCAGCCATGCCGGCCCAGGCGGCGATGGCAGGATCCTGAAGATCTTCTTCGGTCGGTCCGGCGTGAGGATCTTGCGGTCGAACCGGAGCAGGCCGCGCTCCTTCGGGAAAGCGCGCGGAATCGCTGAAGTCGGGGAGCGGGCCGAAAACGGTCTCGTAAAGCTCCCGTAGTTCTTCATCGGCGCTGAGGTGTCGAACCGCCGGCACCCGAGAACCACCCATTTCGGCCTGATTTTCAATGGGCCCCAAGGCTTGGGCCCAAAGAGAATCGGCGCGGCCGTCCCAGAATTGCCATGGGGCGTGGGCGGCATTGACCACGGACGGAGCGTTTCGAGCCACCGTTTCCAATCCGCGGGACTTGGGCAAACCATCGCACCAACCTTGGTCGGGATCGTGACAAGTGGCGCAAGAAATCTGCCCGTTTCCGGATAGACCGGGGTCGAAGAACAGGACCCGACCTAAGCGAGCAGCATCTTCGTGGTCGGCCCAGGCGTTGGTGGGGCTGGGAGGAGCGGGGGGCACCTTGGCGAAGGCCTGCAAAATCGCTCTCTCCCGCCGGGTCAAGTCGGCGGCCGATTGCGGAAGGCTCTCCGGGCCGGCCACCGCTGCCGCTGCATGGCCGGGTTGTTGCGGCAGCGGCAACAGGCCGAGGATGAGAAGGGGGAGGTTCATTGCACCCCAGCAAAGTCCAGGTTGAGGGGGAATTCGCTGCGCTCGACGACACCGTTTCGAGTGACGTCCACGGTGATGACCCAAGCTCCCGGCATGTGTAGCAACATGCCGTCAACCCTGTACCGACCTTCCTCCTGAGGGGTCAAAACCGGCTGGGTGAGCATTCCGTGGCGGTGGGCCGGCATGTCGGCGTCGACCACCACTTTCTCCGGGGCTGGTCCGGGAACCAGGACCTGCAAAGAAAAGTGACGATTTAGAGGCGGCCCGCCCTCGGGGAGCAGAAGCTCCACCGGGGACGACTTCTCCTCGGCCGCCTCCAAATTCGCACCCGAAGTGGGCTCGCCACACCCGAGGGCGAGCCCGAAGATCAGTATGAGTAGCCAGTTACGCACGACGCCTCCATTAGGGCACGAGCGCCCGGGCAGCGTTGGACAAGGTGAAATTGGTCCCGGACTGCATCAGAGCCTGGGTGTAGACCGTGCTCCCGGACAGGCTGGCCGGGATCAGGTAGCTGAAAGACCCTTGGCCGGCTCCGTTTGCTGCAACCGGGCCGAAGCTGTCCATCGGATCCGAAAGGCCCAGATCACCCCAGGGTGAGGGGGTCGGCCCCAAGCCGGCCAGGGAGTAGCCCAACCAAACCGTGGCGGCCGGATCGGCGTCCCCAAATGCAACTACAGCCGTGGAGCCGACTTCGAAATCGTGGCCGTAGATGGCGAAGGGTGCGTATTCGTCGGCGGTGGGAGGAATGCTGACGTTGCCGCCGCCCGGGCCGATGTTGCCGGTGTCCACCACGCCGTAGTAAGTCGGGCCGATCAGGTAGGGGTAGGCCGATTCACCGGCGGCGTCGACAGTGGCGAAGTAGGCGTAAGTGCCGCCGGGGTATTCCGGCGTGACGCATTGGCGTCCGTTGTGTTCGTCCAGGTCTCCGCTGGCGCTGACGAACTCGTAATCTTCGATGAAGGCGCCCAACGGGTAGGTTGCCGAAACATCAGGACCCCATTGGTTTTGCGACAACACCGTGCCGTCCGGCAAAGTATGGCGCACGGTGATGTTGCGGGTTTGCCAACTGGATTGAATCCGCACCACGCCACCGCTGCCGTCGGCATTGGCATAGCCGTAAGGCCCGTAAATCGGGAAGCCGTCGAAGGCAAAGCCGAGAATCGGTGAGTGGTCGATGCCGTTATCGCCGACCTGTTGCTGCAGCAGGGTCGGGTGCTGGTGATAGTGGTATTGATCTTGAGCCGGATGGCCCAGGCCGGTGTCCATGCCCTGACCCTCGAACCAAATGGCGTTACGCCACCAGATCCCGCGGTTGTTCCAGGACATGGCGTCCTTGGCGTTGAAAATCACGACCCCATTGATCAAGACGCCGATGGGGCCGAGAGGAGTGTCGGTCTTGGTGCCGTTTTCAACCGCCGGATTGCGCGGAATCCGGTAGACCGCGTCCTGATCGCCAGGCATGCCGGGATTGCCATCGTTCCAAGGGCCGACGGTGTGGGACGGCAACCCAGTAGCTTCGACGTAGGCGGAGTCGGTGGTGAAGTGAATGCCTTGAACGTCCGCCTCGATTTGGGAGACGACGTTGTTGATGTTGGGGATTTCGCTGGTGCCGGTGGTGCCGTCGAGATTGCGGCGCCAGTTCGCAATCGCCGGATCGTCACTTTGCTGAGCCGGGGTCGGCGCGGCCAAAGCCAACACCGTGAAAAGAGCTAGGATGCCGGTGTGGTGCATGGTGCTTTTGGGTGGAGGTGGAGAGGAGCCGGCCTTGGGCCTCGAAAACTCCTTTGGCTTTCTCTTCAAACCCAGCAAATCTTTCGAACTTCTTAAGACTCCAGGTTTTTTTGCAAAAATCCCAAAGAGGCTTCCGTGGCGTCCGGCGCTAAGCTGGAAACTCGAGCCCATGACGGTTGCCAAGATCCTCCTGGTCGAAGACGACGAGATGCTGGGCGCGCAGGTGGTCGGGCACCTTCGCGAGGCCGGTTTCGAAGCGGATTGGCTGCAGGAAGGACGGCAGGCTTTAAAGGTGGATCCGGAGGATTACGCTCTTTGGATCTTGGATTTGAGGCTGCCGCATACCGATGGGTTGGACGTCCTTAACATCTTCGGGCCGTATCCGACGTTCCGGTGTTGATCTTGAGCGCCGAGCAGGAGACCCGAATCAAGGTGCGGGCCTTGCAACTCGGCGGTGACGATTACCTGACCAAGCCGTTTTGGCCTGAAGAATTGATCGCTCGAGTGGAAGCCCGCTTACGCCGGCCCACCGTCGATCGCCATGATCGGGTGCAAGCCGGAGGTTTGATGCTCGACTTCACCGCCAGGCGCCTTTCTTTGGATGGCCGGGAAATCGAATTGACCAAAGTGGAGTTCGATTTGCTCGCTGAAATCGCTCGGCGGCAGGGTGCCGCGATTCAGCGGATTTGGTTGGCGGAAAAAGTCCTCGATCCTTTGCGAGCCGGAACCGATCGAACCTTGGACGTCCACGTTTCCAGGTTGCGGAAAAAGCTGGGGCCTTATGGCGGTTGCATCGCCACCGTTTGGGGAGTGGGCTATCGTTTCGACCAAACCGCTGCACCATGAAGTTGCGCCTCCGATTGGTTTTTGCTCTGGCTGCGGTTTCGGTTCCTTTGGTGGCTGGCTTGGTTTGGTTTCGAGGAACCTTGGATTACCGGGCGGAAGTGGACGCCATACACCGGTTTTTACTTGGCCGAATGGAAGACGGACGGGCCGCATGCGAAGCCGATCCAGAACGTTTTCCGCATCCGCCGAGAAGACGGCGACCGGGGCCCAGAGGGGAAGGAAGGCCCGAGCCTGGATTTTCCGGAAGACCGAATCAACCTCAGGCCTCCGGGCCGATGTTGGAGTTATTCGCCTATGGACCGGATTTCATCTCGGCCAATCAGCATGCGCCGGCTTTTCCGGCCAAGTTGAAACAAGCTTTGGAAGACGGAGCTAAGCGGGCGGATGAACGAATCAGCGAAGGGGAACGAAGCGGCATTCGAGTGGCAGCCCGCATGCCGTGGGGAAAAGGTCCTTGCGCCATCGTATTGGTCACCCGGGCCGGGTTAGGACCCTATTGGTTGAATCGCAATCAATGGATTGCCGCCGTGGCTTTGGTGTTTGGCATGACATTGGCGGTTTTCGTGGCTGCCGGACCCATCGTGACTCGCATTCGGCGTTTAACCGCTGAAGTGAGGCAATCAAGCCAGAGTCGATACGCTACTCCGGTTACTGTTTCCGGTAAGGATGAAATCTCCGAGTTGGCGCACGAATTTAATCGGGCTGGACAAGTCGTGCAAAAGCAATGGCAGGCGGTAGAAGCTCGAGCGGAAGCCCTGCGTGCTTTCGTCGCCAATACCACCCACGACGTCATGATTCCGATGACCGTGTTGCAAGGGCATTTGAGTGCTCTTCGCGCTGCGGACGGGCCGCCGGATCCCAAGCTATTGCACGACGCCATGGCGGAAACTCAGTATGTTACTTCCTTGCTGCAAAACTTGGGGGCCTCCGCCAAACTGGAAGCCGGCGAACTCGTGGTGGAGGACGGTTTGGTGGATCTCAACGCTTTGGTGGACCGAGTGGTGGCCAGGCATGCTCCGATCGCCAAACAAAAGAGAATGGAATTGAATTCCGCGGTTCCGGAAAAAGTTGTTGCGGTGAACGGAGACTTGACCTTGTTGGAACAAGCGGTAAGCAACTTGGTACACAACGCCGTGCGCTACGGAGTGGAGGGCGGTCACGTGGCTTTGTTGCTGGACGGCGAAGGTGAGGGAGGGTGGCGGCTTCGGGTAATCGACGACGGCCCCGGAATCGAGGAAAGCAAAATCGTCGCCCTATTGCAGCGCTCTCAGCGTGGGGTCCAAGCCCGCCGCCGTCATCCTGAAGGCCAGGGTCTGGGTTTGCACATTGCCCAGGAAGTCGCCCGGCGCCACAACCTCGGCTTCCACCTTCGGCCTTCGGAATACGGTGGGTTGGAAGCGGAGTTGGCAGGAGAGGGAGGCGGATAGCCTTGCAAGCGGGTTTTCTATGTGACGATTCAGCCTAAGAAGAAGCGCTACCAGGCCTTGATTTGGTGGCAGGTTCAACCACGACTGGCTGAAATTATGGATTTTGTCGTTGGGTTTCATGGCAAAATATTCCTTGGCAGCGTGTCTGCCGTCGAAAAGTGGGAGTGTGATGCACTCGTTCCCCGTCCTTGATTCGCGAATCGGATGCTCGATTTTTTCCTTCCAAGTTCTCTGCTTGGTATTGAATTTGGCAACGATGGGCCACGCCCAGATGGTTGGCGGGCAATGGCAGGATCGCCATCGAATGAGTGGGCCCTCGGTCGGCTCTTGGTTCGGAACTGCGTTGGCAGGGGCTGCGGACGTCAATGGGGACGGGATTTTTGACTTCGCCGTCGGTGCTCCCCAGCACAGTCCGGGGGGACTTTTGGCGGCCGGTTCGGTTTTCGTTTACTCAGGGCTGGATGGTTCCCTGATTTGGCATCTGGCCGGCCCTTTCGAAGATATCGGCATGGGTTGGGACGTGGATCTGGCCGATTTCAATGGCGACGGTTTTGCTGACATCTTGACAGGAGCTCCCGGGCCCACTGGAGGAGCCGGAGCAGCTTATGTATGGTCCGGGCAAAGCGGGGCGTTGCTTTATACAGTGACTAGTGCCGGAAGTCGTTTTTTCGGCGAATCGGTGGACGCGGTCGGCGACCTGAACGGGGATGGAACGCCTGATTTTTTAATCGGCGCTTCGGACACTTTTCTTGGCGGCTTGAGCTACGCCGGGATTGCCGAAGCTTACTCCGGGAGCGATGGAAGCCTGATTTATCGTTGGGAGGGAAACAACGCCTTTGATAACTTTGGAGATAGTGTTTCCGGATTGGGAGATTTGAACGGCGACGGAATTGAAGATATTGGCATTGGCATACCGGGGTACGATGCAGTCATCGATCGGGAAGGAGCCGTTGCGCTTTACGACGGTGCTTCCGGCAATCCGATCGTTGCTTTTTACGTCGCGTACGGACCTTTTCAACAATTTGGCGCCAGTCTGTCGGGGGCCGGTGACGTAAACGCAGACGGCACACCGGACATTTTGGTGGGAGCCAACGTAGCTTCGGCGGTTTCCAGTTTTGATTATGCGGGGAGGGCCTACGTCCTGGACGGAAGCAATCTCAACGTGCTGTATGACGCTGTCGGCGATCCCGGCGATTGGCTGGGGGATGCGGTCGGCCCAGCCGGCGACGTCAATGGCGATGGCTTTGCGGACTTCCTTTTCGGGGCTTATCAAAGTATCCATAGCGGTACCTCCGATGGAAATGGTTATATCGACCTTTACTCCGGTTTCGATGGCAGCTTGATCCAACATTTTGAGGGAGATGCCTCTGAAGATCATTTGCACGAGATTGGTTACGCTGGCGACATCAATGGAGACGGCGAACCTGATTTGCTTTTGGGAGCGGAGAACTTTGGAGATCTTGAATACGTTCGAGTGGTGGGCTTGGACGCATTCTTGTATCTAAGCAGCGATCAACTTTCCTCTTCCAGCGGAACTCCCGTCTTGGCTGATCTTGATTTTCCGGATTCAGAGGCCGGCTCCGCTTATGCTGTCCTCCTTTCCGCAACCGGAACCGGCCCGGTGACCGTCAACGGCTTGCAAATCCCCTTAACCGCGGACAATTTGTTAAACCGCATGCTTAGCGGTTGGGCTCCATTCCTCCTGAGCGGTTCTCCCGGCTCCCTGGACGCCTTCGGTGACGGTGCCGCGGTTTTTCACAGCGACCCCGTTTTGGCAGCCTACCTGGGCCGGAAATTTTTCGTCGCTGCAGTTTCCTTTGATGCCGGCAGTCAAAGCGGTCGCCTCAGTTCCATTTCCCGCGAAATCGAAATCATTCCTTAAAGGTCGCCTTTAAACCGCTGATGCTTTTAAAACGTGCTACCTTCAAAGGGTGAGCGGGGGCCTTTACGACCAATACCTGGGACTTCTTCTGAGGGGAGAATATCCTGAGGTCGAGGATTTCTTGGCCGGCCAAGGCGAAGTTTCGGAGGAGCTTCGCCTTCGATTAGAGCAGCTTCGGGCTACGGCGATTCGTACGGCCGGGAAACTGCCCTTTCCCAAACTCGGTCCTTATCGATTGCTGGAAAACCTCGATCAGGGAGGTATGGGGCTTGTCTTTCGGGCGATCCACGAGAGATTGGGGCGGGAAGTCGCTTTGAAAATCCTCCGGCCCGAACTCGCCGCCAGCGGCGTCGCCGTAGAGCGATTTCATCGCGAGGCTCAATCCATTGCCAAGCTTCAACATCCCAACATTGTCACGGTATTTGACGCCGGAGAACACCAAGGCGTTGTTTATCTGGCCATGGAATTCGTGCCCGGTCGTACCCTGGCGGAGGTCTTGCGCGAGGACGCCGATAGCCTTCCCTTGGCGCAGAAAGTCAAATGGATTCGGGATCTTGCTCGGGCGCTGGCTTGCGCTCATGCCGCCGGAGTCGTGCATCGGGACGTCAAGCCTTCCAACGTTCGGATCACCCCCGATCAACGGGCGATGTTGCTGGATTTCGGATTGGTCCGCAGTTTACGGTCGGAGGAGGTCACCTTGACCGATGGCTTTGCCGGCAGTCCAAGCTATGCCTCACCCGAACAGGTTTCTCATGATCTTGAAATCCATGACCGGACCGACGTTTACTCTCTCGGCGTTACTTTGTACGAGTGTTTAACTTTACGAAAGGCCTTTGAAGGGCCGACGGTGGAAAGTCTGTTCCACAAAATATTGACCGGCGACTTTATTCCTCCAAGGAAAGTGAACAAAAGTCTGCCGAGAGATTTGGAGATCGTGGTTTTGAAAGCCATGGAAACGGAACCGAAGCGGCGGTATGGAGACGCAGAGGCCTTTGCCGAGGACCTGGATGCCGTGTTGGAACTGCGCCCGATTGCTGGGCGCCCTCCGGGATTGGTGACGAGGTTGCGAAAATTCGCCCAAAGACGCCCGGCGCTGGCAGCCAGCGTATTGGTGACCGCGCTGGCGCTCACCGCGATGCTCGTCCTGCTTTTGCAGCAATCGCAGCAGCAGGCCGAACGAATTCGAGGTGAAGCCATCGCCGCTCGCGACCGGGCTTCCCGCTTGGTGGCCGAGTACGCCCGGCAACGCACAAATTTTCGGGAACTGGATCACGCCATCGGCCATTTGCAGGAACGGATGACCTACCAACACTTGACTCGGGAGGATTATGCCCAATTGGATCGGAAAGAGAAGGAAGTTGAAATTTCCCGCCAGCAGCAGGGTCTTATGTTCAGTGAGATCTTGCAGCTACTTCGTCAAGCTGAACGAATTTGGCCGGAGATTGACGGCACGGAAACGGTTCGTGCAGCCTTGTACCAAGAGAAGCTGACGGATGCATTGGACAGTCGAGACCTTCTCGCCGCTGAGTTCTACCGCAACTTGATCCAGGAGCATGATCCGAGCCGCCAATCGAACCAAGGGCATGAATCGGTTTCCGGAACCACTCCCATCCAAGTAGAAAGCGAACCTCCCGGCGCTGAAGTTCATCTGTTTCAGTACCGGGAATTAAGTGAAGTCTATCCTGGAACGAATCGCCGGTACGCTGCCTTTCCTCATCGGGGAGAACCGGTGCTCCCTGCAGGGACCTTTTGTCTTCAGGTGATGGAAACTCACCCTCCGGTCCAAATCGGCGATTTGATCGTTGAATTAGCCGGTCAACCGATTGAGGATCTTGTTTTGACCCGATCCGCTTCGGGAGAATTTCAACCGCTTTCCTTTCCGGACGGTCGGCCGGTTCGAAACGGATTTGAAATGCGCAAGGTCTTGGCGGAAAACCCAACTCTCTGGGCGGCATTGCCGGAAGACGCGGTCCGGGAGAATCACCGGCTGCCCATTCCTGCGCTCTTGGTCCGTGGGAACGAATTGCTGCAGGCAGAGCTTGCTCCCGGAACGGAAACCCGGACCACTGCCGCGCCGATTTTCTTTTCACCGGAAACTGCGGTGGGGCAAACCCCACTGCAACTTGCCCTTCACGAGGGCGCTCATTTCATCGTATTGAAGAAGGAAGGCTTCGAGGATCTCATCGTCCCTTTGAATCCTTTGGTGGAGCGGGGCCGGCGAGCTCGAATGCTACGCCTTCTTCCTTTGGGCGAGACGCCTCCCGGTTTTGTAAGAGTGCCTCGCTACGGCGATCTCCGTGCTTTTTGGATCATGGAAACCGAAGTGACTTCCGGCGAATACCTGGAGTTTCTGAACGATCCCGCCACTTTGGCTGAGATCGACGCCTCTCCGGTTCCCATTCGGAGCCCGCGCCCCTTTCCATTACGGCAAGAGGGAACCTGGCCACGGGGGGCGGATGGGCGGTTTTCTCTTCCTCAAGGCTTGCCGGAAAATTATCCGGTCATGGGAGTGAGTTGGTATGACGCCGAGGCCTATGCTTCCTGGTATGAAAAGCGTGCCCGGGCCGGCGGTTCCAAACTTCATTTTTCACTTCCCAACTACGACGAATGGACCTACGCCGGCAAAGGGTGGTGGGCCTTCAAGTATCCTTACGGGACTCAGTATCGAGCTCGATACGCGCATACTTGTTTCGCTTGGCCTGAAGCCGAGCCTGGGCCGGTTCGAGAGTTCCCGATCGACCGCTCGGTGTTTGGCGTGTATGACACTTGCGGCGGCGCTTTCGAGTGGTTAGATGCCTGGTGGGATCCCAGCCGAACCAAACGGCGCACCGCCGGTGGAGCTTGGGCTCATGCCGAGCCCGAAGTCGGGCGGGTGGAAGGCGGGATGGGCATGTCCCCGGATAAAACCGGCAATGAAGAAGGTTTCCGATTGGTGGCCCGTTCGGAGGAGGATCGCCCTTGAGCCATAATCCGGTGTTCGAATTGGTGGAAACCCATCGACATGAACTGTTGGATTTCGTTCGGCGCCGGGTGCCAAGAAACCTATTGCTTTTTGAATCGATCGAAGATCTCGTGCAGGGGGTATGCACCCATGCCTTAGAGCGATCAGAAACCTTTCAAGCCCGGGATTCCCCAAGCGATCGAGCTTGGTTGTTCGAGCTGAGTCGCAATTTTTTAATTGATCGCCAGCGCTACTGGCAGGCGTTGAAAAGATCCGGGGGCCGGCTTTTGCGGGCGATGGAAGGGCCCCAAAACCAAACGGAGTGGGATCCCATTCGGGATCTGGCGGCTTCAGTGACCGGGCCTTCGACTTTCGCTTCCAGAAGGGAGCAGCTTCGTTTGGCGGCGCAAGCCCTTTCCTTGTTATTGGACTCCGATCGCGCTCTGGTCGCGAGCCTCGTTCATGGCGAAAGCATTGCCGAATTGTCCGAACGCCTCGGCGTCAGTCCCGCGGCAGCGCAACGAGCCCGACATCGGGCGCTGGAACGCTTTCGCGGGACTTTTGCATTGGTTAGCGGCCAACGACCTTGAACCGTGGCTTAATCACGGGCTTTGATTTCGGATTGAAGAGCTCGCAATTGCTTCTGAATGTCTTCCAGCATCGCTTTCTGTTCAACCAAAGCCGCTTGCTGGGTAGCGATGATTGCTTGTTGGCTTTGTACTGCGTCGATGAGCACCGGCACCAGCCCGACGTAATTCACTGATTTGTAGCCCTGGGGGTCGGCGCGCACTAATTCTGGAAACACCGATTCCAATTCTTGGGCAATCAAGCCGGGAACACGTCCCTGCAAGCCGAAATCTTTATTCGGGAATTCACCGTCGCGATATTCATAAGAAACGCCTTGAACGAACATCAGGCGTTCGAGGGAATTCTCCAACGGGCGGACGTCCTTTTTGTAGCGAAGGTCGGAGCCCAGATACATGCCGGCACAGAGGATGTTGCCTTCCACGTGAAGTCTTTCCGTGGGAGTATCCGTGAACAAGCCAATGTAGGCGCTAGGCCAATCGCCCATGATGGCCGGTGGACCACCTCCGAGTTGGACGTAAAGATCGTCGGCGGTCTCAATTTCGGCGCGACCGAAGCCGCCGGTACTGCCGCTTCGCAGAAACAAAGTCGGAATCCCGCCGTTGCCGCCGGAGTCGATCACCAGCGACGGATCCCCTCCGGTGTAATCCTTGATCGTGGCTAGATTCCCTTGAACCACACCAAAGCCGAGCAAGCCGGAGGCTGCGGAAGCCCACAAATCGCCGTTGGCGGACAGTCGAAGTTGCTCGATGTTATTGGTTTTAAAAACCAAATCAGTGGCGGTCGTGGTGCCCAAGAAATCGGAGGCCAACACGTTGTCGTTTCCCTGAAGCAGCCAAGACTTTGGCGCTGCAGGAGCTTGAATCTGTCCGTCGGCGGGGGCGGCGACACCTGCCCAGAGAGCCGACGTCAGGATTGGAGTGATGAGGCGAAAGAATGAGTTGCGGGCGGATTTCATTTCCTTGGTGCTTTCGATGGGTTTGAGGCGGCCTAGTGACGGCCGGCTATTTCCTTTCCACGAAAGGTCTTCCAAGAGCAGACGCAGAAATTCCTCCTTTTGCAGAAATCGGCGACGGTGGGGGCGATACCTCTTGATTCTCCTATGTTTCGATAATGTCTTACCTTATGGTCCCTGAATCCATGAGCCCATGCCGCTATGAACCCTGATTCTCGAAACTTGGAAGCCTCCCTTCGGCGGTTGGACGAATACTTGGAACTTCGCCGAACCGGGGCATCGCCTGAAGAAAGCACCTTTCTCGAGGGCGTACCGGAAGATATGCGGGAGGATCTCGCCGACCTGCTTCGGGATCAAGAGTTCTTCGACTGGCAATTGGGAAAGGGAATTCCCGGCCTTCAACCCGGGGACGTGCTGGGAGATTTTCGGCTGCAACGGGAAATCGGTTCCGGCGGGATGAGCGTGGTTTGGGAGGCTGAACAAATCAGTCTCGGGCGGAAAGTTGCTTTGAAGTTCTTGGCTCCACCGGTAGCCAATCTTCGATGGTTGACTCGCCTTCAGCGGGAAGCTCGGGCCGGAGCCCGACTGGCCCACCCCGGCATCGTTCAAATCCATTCCGTCGGTACTGAACGCGGCTGCCATTTCCTGGTTCAAGAGTTGGTTCCCGGCGAACGGAATTTGGCCAAATCCCTGGCGCAAAGACGTTCGGTTTCTCGTCCGACTTGGCCCGATTTCCGCCGCATCGCAGGTTTCTTTTTGGAGCTTGCCGAAACGATGGAATTCGCCCACCAGGCCGGAGTGATTCATCGCGATATCAAACCGAGCAATATTCTGATTGCCCCCAGCGGCAAACCCAAAATCAGTGACTTCGGATTGGCCATGCTGAGCGGAGATCCCAGTGTGACCGGAACCGGGGAATTTCTGGGCACGCCGTATTACGTCAGTCCGGAGCAGGCGATGTACAAGCGGGTGCCGATCGATGCTCGAACCGATATTTTCAGCTTGGGCGTTACTTTTTTCGAGGCTTTGACCTTACAGCGCGCCTTTGACGGGGACAGCATCCCACAGGTCTTGGATCGAATTCTCCATTTCGATCCCCCCGATCCCCGCAGGTTGCGCTCCCAAATTCCCCGGGATCTTGCCGTCATCTGCATGAAGGCCATGGAGAAAAATCCCGATCGACGTTATCGGTCGATGAAAGCCCTCGCCGAGGATTTGCGTTGCTATCTCGCCGACCTTCCGATTTCTGCCCAACCCATCAGTCGGCTACGCATGGCGGGTAAATGGCTGAGACGCCATCCCATCATTTCGTATTCCGGTGCCATAGCATCGGTTTCTTTTTTGGCCATTCTGATCTTGCTGGTTCAGGTTCAAACCGCTCGTACCGAACTGGAAGCCCTGACTTCCCAGGTATTCGAGTTGTCCGACGACGAAAAAGTTTTGGACTTGATGGAACGGGCGGATCGGCTGTGGCCGCTGGATCCTGAGTTCATTCCGGATTATGAGCAATGGCTGCAGGAGGCCGAACGGTTGCTTTTGCGCCTGCCTGTCCACCGAGCTCGCTTGGAAGACGTTCAAGCCGGAAGACTTTCCAGTGGCGAAGGTCGGGAGTCCATTTGGTGGAGTCACACCTTGCGTCGCTTGATCGAACGCCTGGAAGAATTGTCAAATCCAGAACTCGGTTTGATCGCCGGCATTCATCCTAAGCATGGCTTGGGAATAAAAAGGCGTTTGTCTTACGTCGAGTCGGTGCAGGAAAAGACCGTTTCAGGTCCGGAGGTGGGGCCGCTTTGGCAGGAAGCGATGGACTCCATCTCGGACGTAATGGAGTGTCCTCGCTATGGTGGTTTGAGCATTCAGCCTCAGGCCGGCTTGGTACCGATTCGGCGAAATCCGAAGACCGGGTTGTGGGAATTTTTCTTTCCCCTCTCCGGTGGTCCGCCTCAATTTGAAGGAACGAGAATGAAGATAAGCGAGGATACCGGTCTGGTTTTTGTCCTGCTTCCTGAAGCCGAGTTTTTGATCGGGGCTCAGAATAAAAATTCTGATGAGCCTGGCTATGATGAACAGGCGAGCGCTTTGGAAGGCGAACCTCACTCGGTATTTCTCTCCGCCTTCTTCATCTCCAAATACGAATTGACTCAAGGGCAATGGCAACGGTTGATGGGGGTGAATCCGGCCTTTTATAGTCCTTCCAATCCTTCGAGGAGCGGAGAATTTACATTGACTCACCCTGTGGAACAAGTGAACTGGGATCAATGCAATCTACTTCTTAAGCGTTTGGGCTTGAGTTTGCCGACCGAGGCACAATGGGAATACGCCGCTCGGGCCGGAACTTCTGGACCCAGGTGGACCGGCCAAGAGGCGGAGACTTTGGAAGGTGCGGAAAACTTGTGTGATGATTTTGCGAAATCGAGTATGCCAGGAGGTTGGCAGTGCGATCCGTGGCACGACGGTTATCTCTACCATGCGCCCGTGGGCAGTTTCCGGCCCAATGATTTCGGCTTGTACGACGTTCTTGGAAATGTGTTCGAATGGTGTTTGGAGACCATGGTCCCTTATGGGGGGAAGGTTAAGGACGGCACCGGAGAACGCATTCAAAGCGGCGACACTCTTCATCGGGTCCAACGCGGCGGGTCCTGGCGTTTCTTCTCGGCCCTGGCGCGATCGGGCTTCCGCTATGCCCGAATTCCAACGACCAAGTCATCCGCGATCGGCTGTCGACCTGTTCGGTTGTTAGATCGCCCGGAATAGAAAGGACTCGGTTCCGGCGATCAACCCGACCAGCCGGCGACGGAACTGTCTTGGGAGTCTCGTAACAAAGCCCGGATTCGCTGGTTGGCTCGTTTCACGATTTGGGCCGCGGCTACCGGCGTTTTCTCTAAACACTCACCAATTTCTTGGAAGGTCCGTTCTTCCAAATGGTGAAGGGACCAAGCCCGAGCTTCGACCGCGGGCAGTTTTTCCAAGGCCGAAACCAAGTTGGTTAATGTTTCGAGGCGATACGCCGACCGGGAAATACTGGTTTGCTTCGACTCCGGTTCGAGGGCGCCGTCGGCGAATGACCGTGGAGAAAACCGAGCCGCCCCCGAGCGGGCAATTTGATGCACCACCCGTCGGCTGATGACGGAAATCCAGGCGCCGAAATGTTGGTTGGGAGGGGATTTCAGGATGGATCGATAAGCCTGGATCCAAACCTCCTGGGCGACGTCCTCCGGATCGCAGTGGGCTCGCAGCTTCGGCCCCATTTGATACATGATTTGACTCAGGACGCGCCCTGCGTAGCGATCCGTGATCTTTTGGAACGCTTCCCGGTCACCGGCTGCAACTTGCTTGACTAATGCCAAGGTTTCAGAAAGCCGAGGGTCCGGGCAAGGTTGCACCCGGACAGTTTAGAACATTCGATTGAAGAACCTCGCCCCGAAGATCGAAAATCTCCGGAGCGAGGCTCCTTCCCATTTAATCGATGATGACGAAAACGCTGTTGGAGACTGTACAGGTGTTGAAATCCAACGCCTGGAACCAAACTGGGCGTCCTCCGGAGAAAGCCGGCAGGTCTACGTCCACCGAAACGAATCCGTTGCCATCCGCGGTGTAAGTGCCCAGCACTTGCACCGGCAAGGAGAGATTGGCGGTGATCCAGCCGCATCCGACCAGCACCGAGGATTGGCCGCCTCCAATGAGGGAGTAGCCGATTCCTACCGTTCCCCCCGGGGACGCATGGTCTACCAGGACTTGACCGGTACTTCCTGCCACCATGTTTTCAGTCTTCAAGGTCAGCTCGGGAGATGGAACTCGAGCGTGATCCCAGATTTTCAGCTCGTCGATGGCTACCGCACCTTGTGTGAGTTGCTGAAAATTGATCAGTCCCAGCTCACCTCCCGTCATCGGCGGGAATCCATTGTTTCGATAGTCGTGCCATCTTTGAGGTTGAAGCTGACCGTTCAAGTAGACCGCTACCTTTTGACCCAAGCCGGGGAGGTTATTTTCATCCCAAGCCAGAACGTAATGGTGCCAGAGCTCAACTTGACCGCTACCGAGTAGGCCTTCGTAGGTGTAGGTTTGAAGGTAGGAACCGGTGGAGCACATGTAGTGATTGCCGGCGGAACCACAGATACCACCACCGCCACCACCATCATTGCCGTTGAATCCCATGGCGTATCCGCTGCTTCCATCTCCGATTTCAATGAAGTACGGATTATTTCCCCACGGAATGTCGGTCGGCATCCCTTCCAACTTGGCCCAAAATTCGATGGTTCCTGCTCCGGTCGGAATGACTTGGTAGGGAAAGGTCACTGACAAATTTTGGCTGTGGTCGGCCCGGAAGGCGTTTCCGCTCACTCCCGGGACGAAACTACCTCCGGCAAAGCTGCCGTTCAGCCCGACAATGCTGTTTTCGACTTCAGCTTGGGAACCAAGGGTGTTCCAAAGCACCAACCCAGGTTCTGGAATTCTGGCATGATCCCAGATTTTCAGCTCGTCGATGGCTACCGCACCTTGAGTGAGTTGCTGAAAATTGATCAGTCCCAGCTCACCTCCCGTCATCGGCGGGAATCCATTGTTTCGGTAGTCGTGCCATCTTTGAGGTTGAAGCTGACCGTTCAAGTAAACCGCCACTTTTTGACCCAAGCCGGGGAGGTTATTTTCATCCCAAACCAAAGCGTAGTGGTGCCAGCGCTCTACTTGACCGCTGCCAAGTAGGCTTTCATAGGAGTAGGTTTGGGTATAAACGCCAGTGGAGCACATGTAGTGGTCACCGGCGGAACCACAGATACCACCACCGCCACCACCATCATTGCCGTTGAATCCCATGCCGTATCCGCTGCTTCCATCTCCGATTTCAATGAAGTACGGGTTTTGGCCCCACGGAATGTTGGTCGGCATCCCTTCCAACTTGGCCCAAAATTCGATGGTTCCTGCTCCGGTCGGAACGACTTGGTAGGGAAAGGTCACTGACAAATCCTGGCTGTGGTCGGCCCGGAAGGCGTTTCCGCTCACTCCCGGGACGAAGCTGCCTCCGGCAAAGCTGCCGTTAAGTCCAACGGCGCTGTTTTCGACTTCTTGTTGCGAGCCGAGCCTGTTCCAAAGCACTAGGCCTTCTTGACCAAAAGCGGATGGGCTCCAAGAAAGGAAGATTGCTGTCAAAAAAGTTAACAACAATCCATGGGCGTAAGCAGATGCTCTCATGGCTTATGTTCCTTGAAAACAAGGAGAAAAGGAGGATTGTGAGTAAGAGCGGAAGATCCCGCTCATTTCCCCAGTGGGACGCACGCCAGTAAGCGAGTCAGAAAATTTCAAAAGCGCCTTCCCGCTAAACAGCGGAAAGGCGCGTTCACCGAATTCCTGAACTTAGGAGTTCGTTACCCAACCGAAGATATCGCCCATGCAAACTGCATAGCATTCACCGGCTTCCACGCCACAACGGACGATACATCCGTAGGTTTGGCAATTATCCAAACAACCCTGGTGAGAATCCCAGCACTGGGTCATGCAAGATCCAGAATTGGCCTCTTCATCCTTACTGAGTTCCTGAGAAGTGCGGAAAAGAAGACCGCTCATGGCGAGGCCGAAAACCTGATGCTGAGCGGAATCCTCTTCGATCTTCTTGGCCCACTCGAAAAAATCCCGAGCTTCTTGAAGCACGACTTTCAGATTTTCTTTTTCCAACTTCTCGACTTTGTCCTTGGGAGGGAAGTCTTTGAGAATGTCTTTTGCCAGAAGGCGGATTTCCTTGGTGGTTTTGGCCAGGTCGTCCTGGAGATGGGCGCTCTCCGATTCGATTGCCGCGGGGGCGGAGCTGGCCTGAAGGTCAGAATTGCCGGGGAAAACCAGCCCCAACAAGACCAGGCCAGTGAAGCCAATGAGGATGGGAAAGCTTTGCTTTAGGTAACTCATTTTGGTTTCTCCACTTTTCGGGTCAGGTAGTTGAAAATCCCTGTCCCTTCTCCTGAATGAACAAGAATCCCGTCCTGTGGGAACTGCAGATTGCGAAAAATTTCAGTGAATCTTGCTCGTTGACGTTTCTATATAGAATGTGTTCCCAAGCGATTGGAAGCAGGGGACCCAAGACGACCTTTCAGTTTTTCATGAGCTAAAAATGGAGGAGAAGGCGGAAGCAAACGATTCTTACAGGCAAGGCGGCCTGTTGGGTTCCTTTCCTCACCTTTATCCCCAGGTGGAAGCCTTGGCCAGGGCTACTTTGGCTCGCCGCGGGGCGAACGCCTCCCTCAGTACCCACTCTCTTTTAAGTGAAGCCTATTTGAAGCTCGACCGCTCCCAATCCCTTCCTTTTCAAAATAGGGAGCACTTCATGAAGGTTTTGGCCATGGTCATGCGGCAGATCTTGGTCAATCGATTTCGGGCAAAGCAAACTCAAAAACGAGGTGGGGGGGTCATGACTTTCCCCTTCCAAGAAGAACTCATCGCCGCCGTGGGGCGTAGCCTGGATCCAGTTGCCATTCATGAAGCCTTAAAGAAACTGGGTGAAGTCGACCCGATTGCCGAACAACTGGTGACCCTGCGCTTTTTTTGCGGGTTTACCGAAGCCGAGGCGTCCGAGGCACTCGGAATCACTCAAAACCAGGCCAAAGTATGCTGGCGGTTTTCCAAGGTCGTATTGGAACGAATCCTTGGAGACCCCAGGGGCTACGGATGAACCTGGGCGACTAGCGGCACTCTATACAATGGAAAAATGGGGAGGGTTTCCACTCCTCCCGTGTCATGGTTCACCATTCGGGCTCCCCTTCGCCCGGCTTCACCCCTTTCCCCTCTCCCCCCCATGAGAACAACGCTATTTTTCTGCTCAGTCCTTGCCCTTGGACTCAGCAGTTCCCTGCATGCCCAGCGCGTTGGTGGAGGTCTGGTCAAGACCCAATCCTGGTACGGCGTCAGCACCGGTGACCTGTTCGGGCTCGCCATCACCAAATTGGACGACCTCGATGGCGACGGCGTCCTGGACATTGGCATTGGTGCCCCTGGCGTCGACAGTGGAGGCGTGGACAACGTTGGCTACGCCGAAATCCGATCGTCCGATTCTGGAGCCCTGTTGGCCAGCTTCAACGGGAGTGGCGGAACCAGCTTCGAAAATTTCGGCCAAGGCTTTGCCGGCATGGCGGACATGAACGGCGACGGCATCGGCGACTACGCCATCGGTGCTCCGGGCCTGGGCGACGGCGTCGTCTACCTTTACTCCGGCGCCGATCACACCATGTTGCAAACCGTTTCGGCCCCGATCACGGCGGTAGATTTCGGCGAGCAGATCGCCTCCCTTGGGGACGTCAACGGCGACGGAGTCCATGACTATCTGGTCGGTGCGCCGGATTCGAGTAGCGCTGGCATGACCCGGTGCGGCGGCGTTTTCGTGATTTCCGGCCTCGACGGTTCCGTCATTCGAACGCACTACGGAACCAGCAGTTATGACTACCTTGGCGACACCCTGGCCAACCTCGGCGATCTCGATTTGGACGGTGTCCCCGACTACGGTAGTGCCACCACTGGTTCCGATCCCGGTGGCTTGACGAGCGCCGGCTCGGCCTGGGCATGGAGCGGCGCCACCGGTTCCTTGATCCACGAGTGGCATGGAACCACGGACTATCAATACTTCGGATGGGCAATTGGAAGTGCCGGCGACGCCGACGCCGATGGGATTCCTGACGTCGCCGTCGGTTCCCCGCTCGAGGATCCCATTTCCCTCGACGAGGGCATCGTTCGGGTTTACTCCGGCGCCACCGGCTTCCTGCTTTGGAGCTGGCATCCGACCAAGGAAATCGAGCATGCCGGCAAGGACCTGGACACCATCGGCGACCTCAACCTCGATGGCCACGACGATCTTCTGGTGGGGGCCGATGGATGGGCTTGGGGTGGTCGCGTCTACCTTCTTTCCGGTCTCGACGGCAGCTTGCTGCACATTTGCGAAAGCGAAGGCTGGTCTCACGATATGGGAGCCAAGGTCAGGGGCCTTGGCGACATCGACGGAGACGGTGAGTTGGAAGCTTTGGCGACGGCGAGTTCGGCTTGGAACAACGGGCCGACTCCAGGTGGCGTCTACCTCTACACTTATTCGCCTTTCATGACCGCCGATACCAATACGATTTCGGCGGCAGCCGGTGGAACCGTCACCTTAAGCCTCGACTTTCCGGCGGATACCATTAACAGTGCCTCTTATCACTACTACGGCCTTCTCGCCTCCGGCACCGGCACCGGACCGACCACCTTGGCCGGTTGGACCGTTCCTCTGACGCCGGACGGACTTTTCGCTCAGACTCTTGCCGATTCCTATCCGCCCCAAGTAAGTGCCGGTCGCGATTTACTGGACGCCGATGGGGACGGAAGTATCCTCATTAGTTTCGCTCCGGGTTCGGCGAGTTCCCTGATTAACAGTACCTATTACCTGTGCGTTCTGCATTATGAAGCTCCGCCTTGGGAAACTCTCGTTGGAGGGCCTTCCTTGGCGGTGCCGTTGACCATCCTTCCCTGAGCGGCACCGAAGCCGTTACTCCGAGCTTCCGCGTCTCTTGATGCGGAAGCTCGACCTCATTCATTTCAAGTAGAAGCGTTATCTTCTGCATGATTCGCTATATTCCTTAGGGATACCATTCTTTTGAGAAAACCATGAAATCAAACCATTGGAAGGAAGCCGCGGAGGTCTTTAAGAAAGTCCTTGAAGCCGAAGTCGATTCTCAGGAGGAAGTCCTCCGGCGACTTTGTACGGGAAATCCGGAGCTTCGCCAAGAAGTGGAAGCTTTGCTGGCTGCGAGGGTGGAAGAAAATTCATTTTTAGAAACGCCACTTCTCCATGCCATTCGGGAGCAGCTTGAACAACGGCAACTTGCCACGGTTCAAGGTCACCAGCTTAGAGCGTACCGACTGGAAAAGATTTTGGGAGAGGGTTCTATGGGGGTAGTTTTCGAGGCAACTCGAGAAAACCCGAAACGCACCGTGGCCATTAAGATCATGCGCCAACCCCTGTTGGCGGGAAAAGATCCGCGAAGATTTTTTGAATTGGAAGTTCAAAGCCTGGCTCTACTCCAGCATCCCAACATTGCAACTTTGTACGATTCGGGATTCACCGAAGATGGCACTCCATATTTGGTATTGGAAAAGGTTTCGGGAAGGCCATTAAGCGAATACTTGAAGGACCGGCCTTTTTCCGAAAAAGAGCTTTTGGGTATCTTCTTGCAAGTTCTTGATGCCATGGGGCACGCCCACCGAAGGGGCGTCATTCATGGAGATATCAAGCCGTCCAACATCATGGTTTTGGATGCGGGAAAGGCATCGAGTAAATCCTTGAAGGTCAAGGTTCTGGACTTCGGTCTGGCGCGGATCTTCGATGCCGGTCAAAGCCTAAGCCGCTGGCCTTCCAAAATTGGAGGCATCCAGGGGACCCTTCCTTATTTGAGCCCGGAAATGATCAGCGGCGATCTTGCCAAAATCGATACCCGGTCTGACGTATATGCCCTGGGTGTTCTGCTCTATCAAATGGTTACTGGAAAGCTGCCGATCGACGTAGGCAATCTTAGTCTTCCTGCAGGGGCCCGAGCCATTTGTGAGCAAACTCCGATGGATCCGCGGGGTTTTAACTCTCAGCTTTCCAAGGATCTTTCTCTTATCATCATGAAAGCCATTGAAAAGGATCCGGACCGGAGATATCAGGCGGTTTCGAACTTTTTGGAGGATCTAATGAGGTATCGAGAAGGCAGAACCATTCTTGCAAGGCCGGCCAGCCGGATTTATTTGCTTCGGAAGTTCGTTTGGCGGCATCGCCTTACGTCAACTCTGGTGGCCACCCTGGTCATCGCCTCCTGCTTGTATTTGATTTCTTATTTCAATTACATGCGGCAAATCCAAACGATTCAAGCCGCGGAGATTGATTCCTATTCTCGCACGGCCGAAGCAGCTCGCCTGTTTCAAATCGCCATGGACTTTGCTCGCCGCGGCGCCCCGAAAGAAGAGGTCGTGCAAGCTCTCGATCAGTGTCTTGTGACCGATCCGAACTATGCGGCAGGCTATTACCAGCGGGCGGAGTTCACCAAGCCGTCTTGGGTCGAACTAGTGCAACCCGACGACGAACGGGAAATCCGGGAGCGAATGGAACGATCGATCCAAGATTACTGGGCAGCCCATTACGCCAGCGGCGGTGAGTATGAATCGATTTCAAAAGCTAACCAAGCTTGGATGGCGGTGGAACATTTGGCCCAATTCCGTGGTGAAGGATCGGGGATGCCGCGAGCTTTGGTGCAGATCGCCAATTTGCTTACCTTCGGTTCGCGACTTCTCGGCGGTGACACCTCCATGCAAAGAGCTGAGGATTTGCTTCTTCGAGTGAAAAGGCTAGATCCATCGGATAGCTATGCCCGGGCGGTAAAGTTTTCCCTGCTCGTGCGAACCTATCAACGGCAACAAGCGTTGGCTTTGATGGAGGGAACCCCGGCAGGTTCGGAGTTCTGGCTTCTGAAAGAAGTATGGGCTTCGGTCGGCTTGTTGCGCGAGCGGATGTATTTGGCGCCAGGAGAATCTGCAAACCCCGATGCCTCCCCTCGGCTTGCTGCGGAAGCTTGGAAACGGGCTTTGGAGTTGGAACCGTCCATGCCCCTGTTCCATCTCAATTACGGGCGCTCCATAAGGGAAAGTGGATTGCACAATGCGGTGGCCGAGGCTTGGAAGTCTTGCAAAACAGCCGTTGCCCTAGCTCCCGATTTGATTCAGGCTCGCATTAACTTTGCTTATCTAATGCGAGAAGTCGGCGATTTACCAGGAGCTTGCCGCGAATTGAAATGGGTACTGGGGCGATTGCCCAATTTGCACGGCGCAAGGAATTCATTGATCGAGTGGCAAACAAGCCTAGGGAATTTTGAGGCGGCCTTGGAAGAGCTGGAAGTGGCTTGCCGCAAGGATCCAAAGGAGCTCTCCTATTGGAGTTCCCGCGTTCAAATTTTGGGGATGGTGGATCGAAGAGAAGAAGCGATTTCCGTCGCCAAGGAATGCGGGAAACACTTCTCACAATCGGCGGGTGCTCATTATCTGTTGGGGAAGGCGCTTTGGGATGACGAAAAGTACTCCGAAGGAGAAGCCGCTTTTCAGGAAGCTTTGGCGTTGAAGCCAGGCTTTGCTCCTGTAGGAGTAGAGCAAGCGAGGCGAATGGAGATGGAAGAGAAACTCCTGGAAGCGAAGCAGAGGATTCAAGATCAACTGGCCGTCACGCCATCGGATCCGTTCGTCCTCGTCTATGCCGTGGCTTTCTCCGACAGACGGTTCCCGGAGGAAAGCGTCGGTTATTGGAGCGTATTGGTCGAGCCGGAACGAGAGTGGCATGAATGGCTAGCCATTGCCAGGGAATTTCAAGCGGAAGAAAACTTCGGCCGTCAGATCCAGATCTTGAATCAAGCGAGAAGTCGAGCGGAAAAGTTTTATTTAGAATTGTATCTTCCTCTTGGAGAAGCCTTGCTCTTCTGTCCCGAGAAGAACTTTCGAGATTATGCCTTGGCCGAAGAGGTTCTCCATTTCGCGCAAGCGAAGTCAGGTTGGATTCTTGCCAAGGATCTTTATGCCCGTGCCTTGACTCACTTGGGAAAACATCAAGAGGCTCTTGACTATTGGAAGGAGGTTCGCTCATTTCGGCCGGACGATCCGGAAGTTTTGGCTTACTCCGCCATCTGTGAAGCGGTCTTGGGGCTGGACGACCAGGCGAACTTTGATCGATTCCGTTCCTTGGCACTAGTGGCCGACCAAGAAAAAGCCAGAATACGATTGACCGAAATCTACCAGGAATTGGAATCCGGTTTGGATAAGGTTCCGTGGCAATAGATTCCGGCGCTAACGGAAGATAAAGCCCGGTTTGCAGGAAACGAAAGGCGGCCGTGGATTCGACCGCCTTCCGTCCATTCCCTGAATCTATCCTAACGACTGGAACTACGTGCCGGATCTTGTTGCGGTAAAGGCCAGTCCGCATTTGGATCGTGCACGGCCGGGCTGTCGAAAACGTAAAGCCGGCCACGGAAATCGGCGATGGGTCCCAAAGTTGTGAGAACCACTTCGGTCATGTTGTCTCCGTCAATATCGCCCAAGGCGGCCATGCCCGGATTGCCTTGCACGGCGATCGGCGTGCCGGCGGTGAAGTTTCCAAGGTTGTCGATGGCGACCAATTCAGGGGAGCCGCCTACATGGAAGGTGGAAAGAACGACGTCCGGCCGACCATCTCCACTGACATCCCCAACGACCGGATCGGATAGCGAGCCGCCGATGACTACCGGAAAGCCGGGCATTTCCACCGGCACCGCAGCTCCCATCTCGATCGCGTGCAATTCGCCGTTGTCGCCGGAAGCCACGATTTCCAGAGCACCGTCCTGATCCAAGTCGGCCAAAGCCGGTTGTCCGAAAGGAAGGTTGGTGCCGGCACTTCCGATTAAGAAGGGAAAACCGGGTAGTTCGGTACCGTCCAGCAGGAACACGTGCATGCCGTCCGCATCCGGCACTACCACTTCACGAAGGCCGTTGCCGGTGAAATCCCCCAAAGAAGGTTTGCCGATGGGTTCCCGAAGCTGAACCGGCCAGCCGGCTTTCATGCCGTTGCCGTCCATGACCATAAGCAAATTTCCGGAGACTAGAACGGCCTCCACTTGACCGTCGCCGTCAAGGTCGCCGGCGGCACCACGGGAAGGAGCGGTTTGCGTTTCTTTCAAAGCCAGCGGTTGACCCAAGGGTCCCAAGCCCACCAGGTAGTTTCGAGAGAGGCCGTTGCCATAGTGAATGAAGCTGGTTATCACTGCGGAGCCGGTCGCTACCGGCGGCATAATGAAGGACTGGCGGCCGTGGGGATTCACCGGCCAGCCAGGCACGTCACGACCTTGAATATCCAAGGCTTCAATCGATCCACCGCCAAAAACGCCGGCCCAAACGGTGGTGAACACCAGGTCGGCACCTCCTTGAGGATCCAAGTGAGCGACGGTGACTCCATCGAAGCCGTTTCCGCCGTAATCCCGGGGCCAACCGGCTTGTTCGGAGCCGTCCTCGTGAAACAGGTGAATGATGCCGCTGCCGCCGTCTTGGCTTCGAACGATCATTTCCACCATGCCGTCACTATTGAGATCGGCGAGGTTGGCTGGGGAATAGAAACCCTGTCCGGAAAAGGACTTTGGCCAACCCGGATGGGGTGTCAGGCCACCTTGAGGAGCGCAGGGCAAGAGAGCGAGGCTGAGCAGAGTCATCATCATGGCTTTCCCTCAAAGAGGAAGCCGGCTCGACCGGCCCTTTTTTTCTTGGCCGCCGCAATCGGTTCGAGCTTTAGTTGCCCGCCAGCAAAGCCCGGAGCTCTGCGGCTCTTTGATCCAAAGCCGGCGGCGGAGAAGGACGCCTTTCCTCCTCGGCGAGTTCGAGTTCCCGCTTCGCCTTTTCGAATTCGCCGTGTTCAATCCAAGCGAAAGCCAGGGTCAATCGAAAAAGGGCGCGATGTTCATCCGGGGCCAGACCCACGGCGAGTTTGGCTTCGTGCAGGGCTTCCTGAAGTTCGGCCTCGGTCGCCGGGCCGCCCACCGGATGCAACAAGGACCAAGCAAAGTCATGGTGGAAGTGGGCCGCATTCGGCCGCTTTATTAGGGCTTGCCGGTAAGTCTCGCGGGAAGCGACCCGATCGCCTTTGGCCGACAACACCCGCGCCAAACCGAGCAAGGCTTTTGCGGTGCCATAGTGTTGGGAGCCCGAATGTTTAAGGCGCAATTCATACACCCTGCGGTGAGCGGCTTCGGCTTCGTCCAGTCGTCCCATCTTGGCCATGGCTTGGGCATGGTCGTCAACCACCCGAAGGGTTCGGGGGTGGATTGGCCCCAAAACCTTTTCGTTGGCTTGCGCGCACTCTTGCAAGTGATTTTCCGCTTCCTGCCACCTTTCCAACTTCAAATACAACAGCCCGATTTGCCACATGGTTTCCAAAGTATCGAGATGATCGGAACCCAAAATGCGCCGCTGAGCCGCCAGCGTTTCTTGATAAATCGAGTCGGATTGTCGGTCGTCTCCTAAGGCGGAAGTCGTTCGGGCAACGTCCATCCTGGCTCGAAGCGCTCGGGGGCTTTCTGCTCCTTCCAATCGGGACCAATGACCGTAGGCGCGGCGAAAAAGCTCGGCGGCTTGGTCCAGCTTGCGCCGTTGCCAACATGCGCTGGCCAAAGCCGACATCGTGGCCAAGGAATCGGGATGGTCTTCGCCGAAATGGCGCCGTTGGCTGGTCAGCGTACTCTCCAATTCCAATTCCGCCTCGGCGTAGTGACCCTGCAGATGAAGCAAACGGCCGCGGATGCTTCTGGCTTGCCAAACTGAAGGATGATCTTCTCCGAATTCCTGTTTTCGAAGGGCAAGGACTTCCTCGATCATGGTTTCGGCTTCCGAGTGATGGGCGAGGGAAACCAGGACTTCGGCAATGATGAGCAGGAGATCGGCTTGAAGTTCAGGTTGTTCGGCAAGTTCAGTTCGCAACGACCGAGCGGCGCCGATCAGCATTTCGGAAGGAGTGATCGGTTCGCCTCGGGCTTGCACCGGGTCCGGCATGCGAAACAGGCCGGCCAGAATCTTGGCGACTTGAGACTTGTGGGCGGCTTCTTCCACCGCGTCGTTGCGCGCCGCTCGTGCTTCCAACACCAGGGCTGACAAAAGAGGCAATGCAATGAGGGCGGACGCGGTTCCAAGCGACCACAAGGGATGACGGCGCACCCATTTCGTGGCTCGGGTCCAGGCGGTCGGTGGCCGCGCCTGGATGGTTTCATGGTTGAGGAAGCGGCGAAGATCCTCGGCCAAGGCGGCCATGGTCGAGTAACGACGCTCACGCTTTTTCTCCAAAGCCTTCAGGCAAATGATCGCCAGATCGCCAGGAACTCGAGAGCGCAAGCGGCGCGGGTCCGGCGGGTCTTCCAACAAGATTTTTTCCAGGACCTGGCGACTGGTGTCTCCCTCGAACGGTCGTTGCAGAGCCAGGGATTCATACAAGGTGGCGCCGAGGGAAAAGACGTCGGTGCGATGATCCATGCCCATGCGCCGGGAGGCGGCCTGCTCCGGACTCATGTAATAAGGCGTGCCGGTCAGTTCGCCGCTGCGGGACAGGCCGAGGGCGTCCTGGACCATGGCCAGGCCGAAATCGGCGATCTTCGGTTGGCCGTCCGGGGCGAGGAGGATGTTGCCGGGCTTGATGTCTCGGTGAACGATGCCGGCTTCGTGGGCGGCATGAAGGGCAAGGGCCGCTTGGCGAAAAATTTCCCCGGTTTCACGGTAATGGGCTGCTCCTTGCTCTCGCGTCTCGCGGCTTTCCTCGATGCGGTCGGCCAGCGAGAAACCGCCGGCGATCAGTTCCTGGGCGATGAAGTGGAAAGATTCTGCTTCGCCGATGGCGAAGACTGAAACAATGCCAGAGTGTTGTAATCGGCCGCCGGCTTCCGCTTCGCGGCGGAAGCGATGGAGGCTATCGGGAGAAAGACCGAGATGGGGGGCGAGAATCTTCAGGGCCACCCGTCGTTTCAGCGGGATTTGTTCGGCTTCCCAAACTTCGCCCATGCCGCCGCGGCCCAATTGCCGGACCAAACGAAAATCACCGATGGTCATGCCCGCACCAGGGCGGGTGAGTTTGGGTGCCGCTTCCTGGCGCAGGGCGGCGTAATCGTCGAGAATGCGACGCAGCTCCTCGCGATGCTGATCGGGACAGCGGGCCAGGTAGGCCTCTGGATCGGCTTCCTGGCCCCGAAGGACTTTATCTAAATAGGCGTGGAAGGCTTCTTCAGCCGGGGATCGGTTCGGGGGGGTCTCTTTTTCCATCCGGTGGGAGTCGCCCGGCAGCCTCCTTCGGGGCCGGTTCCGCCTCAGGCGTCGGGTGACGGCCGCAGCAATCGACTTGCCCGTCGGATGGCTCTTTGCAGGGCTTTGCGAGCCTGATTCTCGCCTAATCCGAGGCTATTTGCGACTTCGACGTGGTTTTCACCCCGCAAATGCCGGCGCAGGATTTCCCGATCCCGCTCCGGTAGCCGGGCCAAAGCGAGAATGAGCAGTTCTTGCTCCTCCCTGGATCCGACCAAGGTGGCAGGGGACGGGCCCGGAGCAGGAGCCCCGAGTTCCTCCGGTTGTTCTTCGACTCGCCGGCCCTCGCTGCGCTTGGCCCGGTGCAGGCGCCGATCATGATCGGAAGCCTTCCAGCGCAGCCGTTGGCGAAGATAAGCCCGGAAGGCGTCCCGGCTTTCGAAGCGAAGCTTGGTCAACTCGGTCCAGATGTCTCCGAGCACCGACTGGACCAAATCGCCGGTTTCAAGGAAGCGCTGCAAGCCCGGCCGAAGGGCAAATTGCCCGGCCCGGTGGAGATCCTGGAGGAAGAAAGACAGGAATTCGTCGGCCAGGGCTCGGTTCTTCGGAGCCAGGCGGTGCAGCTCGGTGAGGACGGCGTCCTCCAAGTCTTTGCCTTGACGGAGGTGATGAAGGATCAAGGCTTGAGTTTCCGGCGCGGCTGCCGCTTCCTCGCTCGCCGGCCCGAGATGGGTTTGGCAAAAGGCGCGGACTTGTTCGGAAACCCGGGTCGCTTGTTCGGTGGACATTGGGCTCTCTCAGAAGGGTGGGTCCAAGATAGGGGAGGTGAGGGACAGTTCTGGAAAAGCCTTTCTCGGTTGCTTTGGCCTTGATTTTGACCAATTCCTAAACGGTTTTGCTGTGTTTTTGGGCAGGGTTTTTGGGCTGGCGAAGAGCGTTTGCCGGAGGCGACATTACCTTCAGGGCTTCTCAAGTGCCGCAACCCCCGTTGAAGAATAGATCGTGGACTGGCTGACCGACCCTTCCATTTGGGCATCTCTGGCGACCCTCACCCTCCTGGAGGTGGTGTTGGGGATCGACAACGTGGTATTCATCTCGATCCTCTCGAACAAGCTTCCGGAGGAGCAGCGCAAGCGGGCTCGGATGATCGGTCTGGGGATCGCCATGTTGGCGCGGGTGCTTTTGCTGCTGTCGCTGTCCTGGGTCATGGGTTTGACCAAACCCCTGTTCACCCTTGGCTTCGGCCTGGATCACGCCGTATCGGGGCGGGACCTGATCTTGCTGGGCGGAGGTTTGTTCTTGCTCGGCAAATCGACTATGGAAATCCACGGCAAGATCGAAGGGAAAGCCCATGACCAGCAGGAACTTGCCGTGGTCAGTTTCCGGTCGGTCATCATTCAAATCCTGATCTTGGACTTGGTGTTTTCACTGGATTCGGTGATTACCGCCATCGGCATGGCCGACGTAGTGCCGGTCATGATTGCTGCGATCGTCATTGCCGTGATCGTAATGATGTTGGCAGCGGAAAGGATCAGCGCCTTTTTGGAGAAGCATCCGACCTTGGTGGTGCTGGCCCTTTCCTTCCTGCTTTTAATCGGATTTACTTTGGTGGCCGAGGGCCTCCATCTGCACGTACCCAAGGGTTACATTTACTTTGCCATGACCTTTTCGGTGCTGGTGGAAGCCCTGAATTTGCGCATGCGTGCCAGGTCGAACAAGTCGAAGGCGTAGCTGCGGCGAGGTTTCGATCTCTTATTGAATGAGGGTTTGGACCACGGGGCTGACCTTCCGGTCTTGGATCGCTTGGAACCAGACTTGATGAGGAGAAGCCACCGCCGGCATGGTCAGGGTCCAGGTGATGTCCCCGTTACTGTCCGTCAAACCGCTGGCGATTGGATTGGTGTATCCCCCTTGCTGACCGGGAGGACAAAGGTCGAGGACCACGTGAAGCTGCGGCACGGAGAAAGTGCAGTTTCCGCCGGTGGTGGAGTAAACCAACCAAGTCGATTCAAGTGGCGAGCCATTGGAAACCTGAAACTGGGCCGGCTGGTTTTGTAGCAAGGGGCTGGGAGAAATCTGCAAGCTAAGCGGCGGCGGGGTGAGGTCAAAGATGTAAGCCGAGCCCGAATTCAAGCCTTGGTCGTCGTCCCAGGCCGCCCCGATGAGAGCCATGTTGCCACTTAAGGCAAGTCTGACGCCGAAGTTATCTCCTTCCGCTCCATCGGAAGGAAGCAGCTTTTGTTCTCGCCCCCAGTTCAGTCCGTTAAAGTAATAGGCATAGGCGGCGCCGGAACTGTTTCCTAAGGCATCGCTTTGATATGCGCCGGCCAAGAGAGTGTTTCCTGAAATCGCTACGGCGTGACCGAATGTGTCGCCGACGGCAGCATCTGAAAGGTGAATTTCCGTTTCTTGATACCAAGAGTAGTTTTCGTAACGGAACAAGTAAACTGAGCCGGAACTTTGAAAAATGTCGCTGTCGTACATGGAACCAACGGCCGCCCATTCACCGGATAGGGAGACCGATTGACCGAATTGGTCGTGGAGCATGACGCCGGTTCCAAGCAACTCCTGCTCTTCTTGCCAATCTTGTCCCTGAAAGCGGAATACATAGGATGTTCCCGCCATCGTGTCTTTGTAAGGGGCGCCGATGAGGATGGCATCGCCTGAGATGGAAACCGAATATCCGAATTGGTCGCCTGCGCTGACGTTGAAGGCGATCAGCTTTTGTTTTTCGATCCAGTCATTGCCCTCGTATTGATAAACATAGGCGGCTCCCGTGATATCCCCGGAACCATTCTCAGCGGAATGGGAACCTACGACGATGGTATCCCCGGATATGGAAACGGAGAATCCAAATTTATCGCCGCCGTAGCCGGTTGACCGTGAGAGCTTTTGGTGAAGAGTCCAACTTCCGTTGATCATTCTGTAAACATAAGCCGACCCCGGCAGTGGTGAAAAGTCCCCCTGCGGGGCTCCAACAACGGCCCATTCACCGGATTCGGAGATATCGATTGACCAGCCGAACCAATCCAGATCCGAACTTGGAATAGACAACAATTGCTGGCTTTGGATCCAGTTTCCTCCGGATTCGTGGAAGGCGAAAATCGAGCCTTGTTGGTAACCGGCTCCATGGTTCCAGGGCGCACCGACGAGGCTTGATCCCTGCGAATCCACGGCGACGCCGAATCCGAAAAGAAATCCGTCTCCCCCATTGTTGGGTAAAAGTTTTGCCTTCTCGGTCCATTGGCCGGCGGCGTCACCGCTCATCATTCCCCAAAGAGGAATGAGGAGGATGGCGGGTAGGATCAGATTTGAAATGCTCATTCCACTGCGGTTTCGGTCCATGGTTTTTCTCTTGGTCTGAAAGAGGGATGAAGGTAAGTCATAGAGAAGAACGCCGAAACCTCGGAAGGCGAACAAGAAATAGACCAATGGTCTACTTTGGCCGATGAGCCTTCCTCGGATCGGGAGGAAATGGTAGCCTCCTCAGAGCCAGGGATTCTTTTTCCTGTCCCATCAGTCCATGAACCAGCCGATGCCTCGTCAGGAGCGAAGGAGGATGATTCCTCTGGTGCTGATGCTGCTTGCTTTGGGACTGCGTTCGCTATTTGTTCCGATTCACCTGGCGGAAGAAGAGCATGTAGGTATCGGGGGAAGCGGGCATCCTCACTCCCATGGTTTGGTTGAGGAGGAACATGTTGCCGGTGATCATCACCACCATGATCATGACGATGGCCACCAACCCCATCCCGAGACCGATCACACGAGTGAGTTGATCGTCGAGAGGGCGCCGTCTCCTCCGGTATGGGTAGATCCACCCGAATTGCCCAGTAGCGATCCTTGGTTTTATGCAGCGCGGGATACTTTTTCCACCATTGAACCACCGGAGATACGGCCACCACAAACCCGGCCACGACCGGCATCGCCTTCCCGCGGTCCTCCCGCGGCAGCTTGATCGGAGTTGAGCGCCCATCCCTTTGGATAGGTGCGGCATGGTGCATGTCCATTGAACCGGAACGTGCGTCCATTTTCCCCGTTCAGAATCGCTGCAATCCTAAAAGAGGACCTTCCCCATGTTGCCTTCCAAGCGCCGGCCGATCCCCGGTGATTCCGCCGCATGGTGCGCTTTGTTGCTGCTGGCAATTTCGTGCGCACCTCATTCTCATCCTTCGCATTCAAGCGCATCAGTAAACCAAGAACGGGACGACGGACCGGAACCGGTGGCCGTTACCGTTTTTACCGAGCAAGTCGAATTGTTCATGGAATATCCCCGACTTGTTCCCGGGTTAGAAGCGCGCTTTCTGGCTCACCTAACTGTGTTGGCTACCGGTGAACCAGTGCGTAGCGGTCAACTTCAATTGGAGGTTTCTTTAGACTCTGAGACTGAGCTGATCTTTCAGGCGGAACAGCCGACCCGGGACGGCCTCTTTATTCCAATTGGAACATTCGATCGGCCCGGGCGATACGAGGCGAGGATCATCGTCAACAGCGAGCAAGTGCGGGAAACAATTTTCTTGCAGCCTTTCGTTGTCCATCCGGATATGGAGAGCGCTCACCTGGCTGCAGAAGCTGATGTAGATGAGGACTTGAAGGACGTCGTCCCTTTCTTATTGGAGCAACAGTGGAAAATCGGCTTGCTCCTGGAAAGCGTTGAGCGGCGAACCTTGAGCCGGCGTCTTCAAGTGCCGGGGGAAATCCAGGCTCCCCAACCGGCAACAGCCATCGTGAGCGCGCCCTTGGCCGGACGCCTTTTGCCGCCGGAAGAGGGAGAATTGCCGTTTCTTGGCCAACGCGTTCAGAAGGGGCAAGTGCTCGCCTTCCTCGAGCCGCCCTTGACCGTATCGGACATGGCGCAACGAGTCGCTAATGAAACCGATCACAGCACTCTGGAGATGGAGCTTCTGCTGCGGGAATACGATCTTCAGGCGAAGCTTCTTGAACTTGAGCAGACTCTCCATCAAGCGCAGGCACGGCTAGAATTTTCGCGTCTGGCTCTCGCTCGAATCGAAAGCTTGCGCAAGCATGATTTGGGAACCGAAGCTGAGTTGGAAGCCGCCCGGAGAGATTTGGAAATTGCCCGGAGGGAAGGCGAAGGGGCTCAAATCCTCCTTGAATCATTCGCTCAGGCGAAGGTGCGCTTGCAAAAAATCCAGGCCCGAGCTGCAACCGCTCGAGGAATGAACCAGGCGAAAGCCGGATTGCGCTATCCGCTGGTGGCTCCGATCGAGGGAGAAATCGTAGAAGCTGGAAAGGTCGAAGGGGAGTTCATGGAAAGCCAGGGACCGATCTATCGACTGGTGAATTTGAATCGAGTTTGGGTTGCGGCGCATCTTTCTGAATTCGATCTTGCCGGCGTCGAAGCGGAACCGGGAGCCCTTCTGCAGTTTGCCGCCTATCCCGATCGAAGCTTTGACGTCCTTAGGGAATTGGAAGGTCGCGTGGTAAATTTTGGCCGTTTAGTCGACCCGGAAACTCGGACCGTTTCCCTGCTTTATGAAATCTCAAACCCGGACGACCGGTTTCGAGTCGGGATGTTCGTGGACGTATTTCTAGAGATCGGTCGCGCCGTGGATGCCGTGGCCATTCCTGAGGAAGCCATCGTGATGGACAACGGGCGACCGGTGGCCTTCGCCTTGCTCCATGGGGAAGCTTTTCAGAAGCGGTTCCTTGAACTCGGGATTCGCGATGGCCGATTTGTGGAAGTTCTTTCCGGCCTGGAGCCGGGCGACCGCGTTGCGACTAAGGGAGCTTACTTGGTGAAGCTGGCTTCAGCCTCACCTACTTCTTTTGGCGAAGGGCACGCCCACTAATTTCGGGAGACAGACGAATGATCAACGGTCTCATTCTGTGGGCATTGCGCAATCGGTTGGCGGTGCTGCTGGTGGCGGCTCTTTTTCTTGCAATGGGGGCATACTCAGCGCTCCGAATGCCGGTGGACGTCTTTCCGGATCTGACGGCACCCACGGTTACCGTCATTGTTGAGGGGCATGGCATGGCTCCTCAGGAGATGGAAACTCTAGTGACCTTTCCGGTTGAGACTGCGGTGAACGGAGCGGCAAACGTTCGCCGGGTTCGGTCTGCAACCTCGGTCGGCATTGCTGTCGTGTGGATCGAGTTTGAGTGGGGGACCGATATTTATCGAGCACGTCAAACGGTCACGGAACGCCTGGCCACCGTCTCCGGAACGCTGCCGGAGCAGGTGGAAAGTCCGGTTTTAGCGCCAGTTTCCTCCATCATGGGGGAAATTTTATTCATCTCGCTTAGTTCGGAAGTGCACGATGCGCTCGAACTCCGCACCGCGGCCAAGTCTCAAGTTCGGCGACGCCTTCTATCGGTGGCGGGAGTCTCTCAGGTCACTCCGATTGGGGGGGATGAAAAGCAGTATCAAATCGTGCTTTCTAATCAGCGCATGAAAGCATTGCAAATCAGCTTGGAGGAAGTCGCAGAAGCTCTCCGCCGGGGGAATGAGAACGTATCCGCCGGGTTTTTGATTCAAGGAGGCGGTGAATCGGTATTACGTGGAATTGGGCGAGTTCGTGGAACTCAAGACATTGCGGATACGGTCATTACTTCCCGGCGTGATCGGCCGATCACCATAGGGGACGTTGGAGTGGTTCGGATCGGGGCGGCGGTGAAGCGGGGTACCGGGTCGACTTCTACCCGCGGCTCCGAATGGGAGCCGGTGATCCAGAGTGGAGTCATTCTTGCCATTCAAAAACAGCCGGCGGCCAATACCTTGGCTCTCACTCGAGAACTCGATCTGGTGATAGATGAAATCCAAGATTCGCTCCCGCGGGGGATGCACATTCATAAAGAGCTTTTCCGCCAATCCGATTTCATCGAACATTCGGTCCGAAATACTACCGAAGCCTTGGTCGAAGGAAGTTTGATGGTTTTATTGGTTGTGATCGTGTTCTTGGCCAGCTTGCGGGCCAGTTTTATCACTCTGCTCGCCATTCCCATGTCGCTGGTTACCGCGGTGCTGACCTTGCGCTTGTCCGGAGCCAGCATCAATACCATGACGCTTGGCGGCATGGCCATTGCCATCGGCGCCTTAGTCGACGACGCGATCATAGACGTGGAAAACATAGTTCGCCGCTTGCGCCAAAATCGGGCTCTGCCCGAGGGGCGCCGGGAAAGAAACTTGTTGAAGATCATCTTCGATGCCAGCGTCGAGGTGCGAACTTCCATTGTTTTTGCAACTTTTATCATCCTGCTGGTTTTTACACCGCTGTTCTTTCTTTCAGGAGTTGAAGGGAGATTGTTACGGCCTCTTGGAGTGGCTTTTTGCGTATCCTTGGCCGCGTCCTTGATTACTGCGCTTACCCTGACTCCAGCTCTTGCGTACTACTTGCTGCCGGGTAGCAAAACGGTGATCCGTGGAGCGGAACCAAGGGTGGTTTCCATTCTGAAACAGGTTTATGAAAAGCCGCTTGCTTGGGCGATGAAGTTTCCATTTTTCATTACCGCTCCGGCAGTTGTGATGCTTGTTCTGGCTACCGTCGGCATGATTCGCTCGGGAAAGAATTTTCTTCCGGAATTTAACGAAGGTGCCTTGGTGATCGGCCTGGTCACCCTGCCCGGCACCTCTTTGCAAGAGAGTGACGAACTGGCTCGCATCGTTGAAACCACGTTGATGAAACATCCGGAAATCAAGGCCATCGGCCGCCGTACCGGACGGGCGGAAGAAGACGAACACGTTCAGGGGGTGGAAGCCAGTGAAATCGACTTAACCTTGGACATGGAGGCTCCGGAACGCCTAGGGCTTCCTCGCCGATCCAAGGAAGAATTGCTTGCCGCTCTTCGAAAGGACCTTGCCGCGATTCCTGGAATTCAGGCCACGATCGGACAGCCGATCGGCCACCGGATCGACCACATGCTCTCGGGAACTCGGGCCAACGTTGCAGTAAAAATCTTCGGTGAAGAGTTATCGGAACTTCGAGAGTTGGCCCATCAAATTGAAGAACTCATGCGGGAAATTCCCGGCGTGGTGGATCTTTCCGCGGAACAGCAGGTCGAAGTCCCGCAAGTGCGCGTTGACTTTCAGCGCGGTGCACTAGCCCGTTATGGACTTGGTGTGGCCGAAGTGGCAGGCGCCTTGAAAGCCGCCTTTCAGGGGCAAGTCGTCGGCCAGGTGCTTGAAGGCCGGATCGCCTATGACCTTGCCGTTCGTTTGGAAAAAGAGCGGAATGATTCCCTGGCATCCGTGGGTGAAGTTCTTGTAGATACTCCGGCAGGTTTTAAGGTGCCTTTGAAGACTCTGGCGCGCATTTATCGAGATAGAGGGCCGAACTTCATCATGCGGGAAAACGTGCAGAGAAAGATCGTCGTCATGTGCAACGTGGCTGGCAGGGACATGCAGGGGGTCGTCCATGAAGTACAGCAAGGGATTGCAGACAAAGTGGAATTCCCGCCGGGCTATTTCGTTGAGTTCGGGGGACAATTCGAAAACGCTGAAGCGACCAATCGTCGTTTGATTTTCCTCGGCATTCTTGCTGTTCTCGGAGTCGGCTTCCTGCTTCACCTTATGTTTCGGTCCATAAGGGACACCTTACTCATCATGGTGAACCTGCCATTTGCTTTGATTGGTGGAACGGTGGGAGTTTTCTTTGCCGGCGGTGTGATTTCCGTTGCCTCGATCATCGGTTTCATTTCGGTGTTTGGGATTGCAGCGCGAAACGGAATCATGTTAGTCTCTCACGTACGGCACCTTCAAATGCACGAAGGAGTTACCGAATTTGCCGAAGCTGTTCGGCGCGGATCGATGGAGCGCTTGGCACCCATTCTCATGACTGCGCTGGCTTCCGGGTTGGCTTTGATCCCCCTTGCTCTTAAAGCCAAGGAACCGGGCACCGAGATCCTTAGTCCTATGGCGCTGGTGATCTTGTTCGGATTGATCTCCGCAACTTGTCTCAACATGCTTGTCGTTCCGGCTCTGATGGTTCGCTTTGGACGTCCCGTTCAAAACGTGAAAGAGGATGACAAGGCGAGCGCCGGTGACTGGAAAGAGGGAGAAAAAGAATGATCCTTAGAACTCGACTTCTGGCCTGGATCGGAACAACATTGATTCTCACCATCCAGGCTTCCTGCGTGCAAGTAGAGCCAAAGCCTGATTTCGAGGAGGCCCGAGACCTGGTGACGCAAAGTACTGGCCGTGCGGAGGTCTTCGATCCGTTCGCTCCTCTGCTTTCAGAACAAGAACTCGGGGCCGTTTTGGATCAGGGGCTTTCGCTTGAGGAGGCGCTTCGTCTCGCTCTGATTCACAATCGGGAGCTTCAAGCCGAGTTCCAGCGAATAGGCGTTTCCCATGCGGATTGGGTCCAAGCTCGTCTTTTGTCCAATCCCTCTCTCGACTTGCTTCTTCGATTTCCAACCGGCGGTGGACGGAGTGTGCTGGAAGCGATAGTTGGGGTGCAACTTTTCGAACTCTGGCGTATTCCCTTGCGAGCCGAAGTCGCCGAACATAACCTTCAGTCGACGATCTTCGAAGTTGCCCGGCGTGCAGGGGAGCGCCTTGCTGATACTCGTAAAGCATATTACGCCGCCCTTGCCGCGGAAGAGTTGCTCCAGATTGCTCAACAAAACCTTGACCTTGCAGCTCGGTCTTTCGAAGCGATCGCCGATCTTCACAGCGCGGGAGCGGCGGATGCTTTCGAAGAAACGTTGGCTCGAGGGCCGTGGCTTTCGGCTGAACTTGGGTTGAGAACAGCTCGCATGGAAGTGGCGAATGCCAAGAGAGAGTTGGCTGAGCAGCTTTCCTTGGAGCACTCCGTCGAAGAACTGGAACTTACCGGACGGCTTCCGGAACTATTGGAGGATGAAGTCGATACCGAAGCTTTGGTTAAGCAAGCCCTTCAATCCCGATTGGATTTGCAGGCCATGATCGCTGCGATCGAGGCGATGGAAACTCACCTTCGCTTGGAAAATCGGAGAGCTTGGGGGGACCTTGCTGCTGGACCTGCGGTTGAAATGGCTTCAGGCAGCGGGGATGCTCGGGTTGGCCCTGCCTTAAACCTCAGACTTCCGATCTTCGACCAAAACCAAGCCCAAGTCGTGCGAGCGGAATTCCAGAAGAGGCAGTTGCGAAAGCTGTTCCAATCGGCCCGGGTCACGGTAGCACAAGAAGTGAGGTCAAGCGCCGACCGGGTCCAAACCACGGCAGGGAATTTGCAGTTTTATCGAGCGGAACTCCTTCCTCAGGTGGAGCGCTCTTTGGAAATGGCTCGGGAATCCTTCACCGCCGGACAAAGTCCTTTGCTTGCGGTGATCGAGATGCAAAGGCAGCTTTTGGAAGTCCGTCGTGGCTACGTTTCCTTGTGCTTGGAAGCGGCGGTCGCCATTTCCGATCTCGAACGGGCTGTGGGAGCGCCAATCCCTTAGGGGCGGTCGAGATGTTCTCCATCGAAATTTTGAATTTGTGGGCCAAGGGAACAACGCAGCCTCATCGGTTGAAGATGCGATTGAGGATTTTCTGTTAATAATGCGTCTAAGGTATTTCCTTGGAAAGAGTTAGGATATTAAAAAGATATGAGCTGATCTCAAGTCGGAGATTCGAATCCAAAGCGAGGATGGCTCTAAATGAACCAGGTAAAGTGTGTGAATGAGTTCGTGGCTTGCCCTCTGCTTGCTATCGGGGCTTGTTTCGGCCTCTCAGCCGGAAGAATTGGAATCGCAGATTCCTTCGCTTTCGATTCGAACCTGGACTGCTGAAGATGGTTTGCCACAGAACTCTGTAACTGGAGTTTCATTGGACTCAAAAGGTTATTTGTGGGTCGCCACTTATGGAGGGCTTGCCAAATTCGACGGCCAGAAGTTTCAGGTGTTCGATGTCAGCAATCGGCCTGACCTTCCCGGGAATAGGTTTGGAAGCGTTCTCACCGGTATCAATGGCGACTTATGGGTTCAAGTCGAAGGCGTGGGTCTTGTGCACTATCAAGATGATCTCTTTCAACCTATCCCGGAAGCGTGGCCGGTGAAAGGAATCGCATTGGACAACCAGGGGAGATTGTGGAGTGGTACCCGTAGAGGAGTCGGAATTTGGGACGGAGAGCAGATTAGAGTTATGAGCCAAGGTTTATTTGTCTCTCTCCTTCCAACTAGGAGTGGAGTCATTTGGCTTGGTATGAAAGAAGGAGGGATTCGGTGGATTGATTCCGAGGGGAATTCGGTTCCAGCATCGGCGGAAGGCCTTCCTCAAGAGCCTTTTCCAGTCTTGTTTCAGGACCATAAGAGCCGAATATGGGCTTTCAACGGAGAAGGTACTTGGCGTGCCACCGACTCCACCAATCATGCCTTCACAAGATTGAAAACCGGGCCTGCCGGGGTAATCGCCGTGGCAGAAGCCAGAAACGGTGATCTTTGGTTTGCCTGCAAAGATCAGCTGGTTCACTGGAATTCCGGTTCAGATACTTTTGCTCAAGCGGCTCAAGGTCATTTTAGCTCTGTGGCGGTGGACCAAAGTGGAGCTGTCTGGGCAGGAAGCACGAAGGGTGGAGGATTAAGTTGTTTAAGATCGACGCCTCTCCGGAACCCCGCGGCCGAGCTGGAACTGGAAAAGCGAGATACCTGGTCCATCACTGGGGGACGGGAGGGAAAGATTTATATTTCCCAAGACAACTTACTGTTTGAAGTGGGGCAAGACCAAACGGTTCGACATGAATTCCCAGATGTAATTCGTTGCGTCCTTTTGGATCGAAGCAACTGCCTTTGGGTTTCGCAGCTTTCGGAGTTGGTGCAAATTCAAGGTCAAAAAAGAACCACCCACTTCATCAGGGGCGGCAAGGAAATTGGTATTCGATTGCTTTACGAAGGGAGCGACGGCACCCTTTGGGTGGGAGCCATTACGGGTTTATGGAGCCTTACCGAGCAAGGCTTCGTCAAGTTTCCTGATAGTTCAATCATTAACGTCCGTTGCATGATTGAGGATCCGGAAACCGGCGATCTGTGGATTGGAACGCAGGGTGGTTTGGCGCGAATTCAAGGAGAATCTGTGTCTTGGATTACTGCGAAACAAGGACTTTCGCCGGGAAGTGTTCGCAGCCTTCATTTCGACAGTGAGAGGGTTCTTTGGGCGGCGACTTACGGTGGAGGATTGAGCCGATTGCATAACGACAGCATCTGTCGTTACAGCGTGGCTGACGGCTTGGCTGATAATTTTTTGGCCTGTATTCTCGAGGATCGTTTCGGGAGGCTTTGGCTAAATTCAAATAAAGGACCCTTTGTGGTCGAAATTGAGGAGCTGAACCGGTTCGCTCAAGGGGAGTTGAATTACTTGACTTCCGTGCATTTTTGGCATGGAAATAGAGTTGTCGAGGCCAACGGCGGCAACCAACCTTCTGGAATGCAGACCCAAGCCGGGGAGATTTGGTTTCCAACGATCCGGGGAGTGGTGGTGGCGGACCCAAAACTTCTGCCGGTGGAGGAGGCGTCCCCGCAAGTGTTCTTGGAATCTGTTGAGCTGACGGAAAAAAGAAAGTTCACGGCCAGCTTTACTGCTTTGGGGTTTGCCGCACCTGAGCGCGTTCGTATTCAATACAGCTTGAGAGGCCATGACTCCGAGTGGATTGAAGGAACGGATCAGCGTGAAGTGAATTATAGTTACTTGCCACCTGGAAAATATGAATTCATGGTTCGGGCCAGGAACGGATTTAGTGCCTGGAGTGATCCCGTAGGAAAAAGCTTTCATGTAAAGGCTAGTCTCCACGAAAGGCCCGAGTTTCTGTTGGCGATTGCCGTTGTCGCAACGCTTAGCCTCTTGGGCATCGCGCAACTTCGAATTCGAGCCTCCCGAGCCAGAGCTGCCAAATTGGAGCAGCTCATTGAGCAGAGAGATCGAGCCGAAATCTATCTGAACCGGAGCCGTTCTGAATTGAGGAAGCTGTCCAGGGAATTGTTAAGAGTGCAAGAGTCGGAACGCAGTCAGCTTTCCAGAGAATTGCATGATGACGTCACCCAGAGGTTGGCAGCGCTCGCTATTCAGGCGGAATTTGTGGAAAGTAAGTTAATTCACAAGCCCGCCGAAGCCGGCAGTGAATTACGCGAACTGATTGAGCGTGCCCAGGGATTGGCCAAGGATGTGCAACAATTATCTAGGAGGCTCCACCCCGTCGGCTTGCGAACTCTGGGTCTCGCCCAGGCTCTTCGCCAGGAAGTTGAATCCTTTTCCAGGAGAAGTCATTTGGAGGTTCACTTCATGAATCAGCCGGAAGTGGACAAGGTGCCGGAAGAAGTTGCCGTAGCAGCTTTTCGAATTTTCCAGGAAAGTCTCAGGAACGTCGAAAAGCACGCGGATGCGGAGAATTTGCGCTTGGTCGTGACGATTGAAGATGCCGAATTATCCTTAACTGTCTCGGACGACGGTAGAGGATTTGTTTCGGAAGCCGAGGATATATCTGGGCTCGGTTTGGTTACTATGCGTGAGCGAGCCGCCACCGTTGGAGGCCGACTCCGCATTACATCCAAGCCTGGCGAGGGAACAACCGTAAGGTTCTTCGCTCCAGTACCTAAAGCGGAACTGTGAAACGATTTCGCCTGATTCTAGCCGACGATCACCGGATCTTTGCTGAAGGCCTTGAACGGATTCTGGCCGAGCACTACGAGTTGATCGACCTTGTGCACGATGGAAAATCCCTTTTGCAGGCGGTGGATTCCCTGAACCCGGATCTTGTTATCGCAGACGTGTCCATGCCTGGGATGAATGGAATCGATTGCGTTCGTCACCTAGGCAAAACTCATCCAGAGTTAAAGATCTTACTCTTGACCATGCATGAGGACTTAAGCTTGGCTTCCGCCGCTCTTCGAGCTGGAGCTTCAGGCTACGTATTGAAGCACACCGGAGCTCGGGGGGTACTTCAGGCAGTGGAAGAAGTCCTCCAAGGCAGAATTCATGTTTCGCCTCAACTGGAGTCTTGTTTGCATTCCTCAATTAAATCCAGTAAAAATGGTTGTCGTGAGTTGACTCCGCGCCAACTCGATATCCTGCGATTGATTGTAAGTGGGCTGTCCGCGAAGGAGATTGCGGCGAAATTGGATCTTTCTCCACGGACGGTCGAATTTCATAAATATAAGGCGATGGAACGAGTTGGAGCGCAGACAAGTGCGGAACTCATCCAGTATGCGGTCAAAGCAGGGATTGGCGAGGTATGATCGGGCTTACGACCGTTTCTTGATTGCCTGTGCAAGCCCGCTTGGCCGACCCTGGAAAAATTACGAGTATTCGGCGGCTTTTTCCCTAGATAAGATCGGGCCTCGGAGCCAGCAAGTTCCAATCGCACCTAAACCCCGAAATCCAGAGGACGACCCATGCTTCATGTTCACCTCAAGAGCCTGCGGGTAGGCTTACTCCTTTCCTTTTTGGCAGTGCCAGGATTGGCCCAAGGCGGCGACGATTGCGCTGATGCCCAGGTCATCAGCGGAACCGGAACTTTTGTTTACGACACGGGAAGTGCAACCACCGACGGGCCGCTGGAGAACTTCGAGCCGACGCCCCGCCTCATTGAGATGCACAACGACGTTTGGTTCGAATGGACGGCGCCGAAGACCAGTGTCTACGAGCTTTCGACCTGCTTTCCTCTCACTCAGTGGGCGGCGACCTTCGTTGCGATCTACAAGTACGGTTGCCCCACCGGATCAGGTCGTGCGATTGCCGCACGCGGCGGTTACGACTGCGGTTTGTTCACTCAACTCTCGTTCGGAACCGATGCAGGAGCAACCTACCTGATTCGCATCGGTCATTCGAGTGAATCGAATCGGGACGACGGCTTTTTTGAAATTAACGAAGTTTCTCATCCCGCAGTCTTAGGAAGTGAAGTGAATCCCGGAACCGGGAATACCTATCATTTTCTGGAAGCTTCTTCATGGAGCGTCGCTCAGGCGGCGGCCGTGGCGCTTGGAGGGAATCTGGTAACCGTTAACGATCAAGCCGAGAACGATTGGCTAGATTCCACGTTTTCCAACTGGGGCGGCCAGCCGCGCAGTTTTTGGCTCGGATACAACGACGCCGAGAACGAGGGTGTCTGGGATTGGGTCAGCGGCGAAACGCCGGGCTTTACAAATTGGTCTTCCGACGGTGCGCCGGATAACGGAAACCAATTCGAGCACTATGCCCACTTCCGTCGCGATTGGACTGACGGGACCTGGAATGATCTGCTTGGGTTCCCTGGAGTCAGCTTCTTTTACGATGAAGTACACGGTGTAGTGGAGATTCAGGATGGTCCTACCGTTACCATCGGAAATCTGATCGGCGGCCAAACCGCTTCCCTGGACGTAGTTCGCTGTTCACCCAGCGGAGACGTCGCTCTCGGGTATTCATTCGCGGGGCCCGGACCTACCAGCACTCCATTCGGCGATGTGTCGCTGAGCCTTCCCATCAGCACCCTTGTTTTCACCGCCGATACCAATGGCGAAATTCACGAAACGGTCTTCATTCCGGCCGCCTTGTCGGGTAGATCCATTTGGGTTCATGGAGTGGACTTGGTTTCCGGGTCGCTTACCAATGCACTCGCTTTGATTATTGGATGACCTAAGTCAAACCGGTCGGGGCAGCTTCACGATGGTGGAGCTGCCCCGCGACTTTTATGAATGGCATTTATGATTCCAAATTGATCCCTGATGCCGATCAAACTGTCTGCTCCACCGGATTCCAAACTCCAGTAGCTGCGGCTTTTCGCGCGTAATCGCGAAAATCCCGAGGGGGCTTCCCCAAGGCACGCCGAACACCGTCGCACAAATGAGCATTGCGGCCGTCCAGCAAGTTGTGGAACAGGTACTCCAAAAGCTGGATGTGAGCTTGAGGGAGCCCTGCTTCGGACAAGCTTCGCGAAAACTCCTGGACAGAAATATCGGCGTAACGAAGATTCCGACCGGAAGCATCGGCGATTTCGGAAACCGCCTGGGCGAAAGTCATAAGCCGGGGGCCGGTTAGCTCGTACACCTGACCGGCGTGTCCTTCTTGGGTGAGGGCGGCCACGGCCACTTCGGCGATGTCCTCCACATCGACGAAAGGTTCTTGTGCACTTCCGGCTGGCAGGGCGATCTCGCCGGCCAGGACCAAATCCAGGAACTCCCCCTCATCAAAGTTCTGGTTGAACCAGCTTGCCCGAACGATGGTCCATTCCAGGCCCGATTCTTGAACGATGCGCTCGCATCGCCGAGCTTCTTCTTCGCCCCGGCCGGAAAGGAGAACCAAGCGGCGGACTCCAGTTTGAACGGCGAGCTGGGTAAAGGAGCGAATGGCTTCGAAGGCGGAGGAGACGGCCAGATCGGGGGTATAGACCATGTAGACCGCTTGAACCTCCTTCAGGGCCGGAAGCCAGGTGGTGGGGTCGTCCCAATCGAAAGGAATTTCGGCGTTGCGGGAGCCGCGGCGGATCGGGGCACCGAGTCGCTCCAGGCGGTCCGCTACCCGGCGGCCGGTTTTCCCGTTGGCGGCTTGGACGAGGATGGTTTGGGAAGTTTCCATGTTGATCTCGATTGGATGGTTTACCCTGGAGAGGGCTTTGGCTTTCCTTTGCACGACGTCCAACTTATGGTCCAGATCTGAGACGATCTATGACTAAAAGTCGAAATAATATGCTCAAAAGTCTCAGTCAGGGAGCGAAAGCGTCAGTGTTGGATTAGACTGAGTCGATGACGGAATCTTCGGTTCCGGCAGGGCCTCCCCCTGAAGTCTGGCTTGCCAGCGATCCACTGGGCGAAGCCCTGCATTTCCTGCGCATGAGTGGCGTGGTGTACACCCGCTCCGAGCTGACCGCTCCCTGGAGCATTGACCTGCCGGCGATGCCGGATTGCGTCCTTTTCCACGTCGTGACTTCGGGGCAATGTTGGTTGGCAACCGGTGGCGCCGAGCCGATTCGATTGCAGCCCGGTGAATTCACCTTGGTGCCCCATGGGGAGGGCCATCAAATTGCCGATGCATTGGAAACTCCTCCGGTGAATTTGTTCGATCTGCCGCGGGAACAGGTTGGGCCGCGATATGAAATCCTGCGGCATGGTGGTGGAGGCGAGCGAACCCAGTTGGTTTGTGGAGCCGTCCGTTTTGATCATCCCGCCGCTCGCGAGTTGGTTCGTCTATTGCCAAGAATCATGCGAATCCAGGCATGGAATTCCCCTCAAGCGGAGTGGATGCAAAGCACCTTGCGGTTGATGGCTTCAGAATCAGGGGAGCGGCAGCCAGGAGGGGAAACGGTGGTTACTCGTTTGGCCGACGTTCTGGTGATTCAGGCCATCCGTTCCTGGATTTCCGAGAACCCGGCCGCTCAATCCGGTTGGCTTGGAGCCTTGCACGACGATCGCATCGGCCCGGCCATTCTTTGGATTCAAAAAGAACCTTCCCGCCAGTGGACAGTGGCTTCCTTGGCTCGAGAAGTAGCCATGTCCCGCTCGGCTTTCGCCGCCAGGTTTCGAAACTTGGTGGGCGAATCGCCGATGCAATACCTCACTCGCTGGCGCATGCACCTGGCTACCTCCGATCTGCGGGAAGGGGAAGCGACCGTCGCGGAGTTGGCCCGCAAGCTAGGCTATCGTTCGGAAGCTGCTTTCAGCCGGGCATACAAACGCATAGTCGGCGTGCCTCCGGGTTCCGTGAAACTAAGGTCAAAGTGATGCCAATGGTGCCGACTTGATGTGCTCGATCCGGAAACCTTGATCGCACTACGAACAGGAACCGGCCTTTCCAACCAAGGCTAAAACCGGAAGGACAGTGCCGCGAAAAGGTATGGGTTGCTTTCGACTTCGTATTCGGCGAGCAAGGAGCCGTTTGGGGCTCGCACCTCGTATTCCTGCCCGAAGAAGCGGCCTACGGCGATACGGAGTTCAGTGTCCTCGGCAACTGTCCATCGGAGTCCAAGGCCAATCCGCTTGCGTTGGTCAAAGACAGCCCCGTTGGGGAAGGCGCCGGTGTCATTCAATCTGAACTGGAAGAAATCCAAGCCGGCGGTCAGGTCGAATTCGAGTTCGGCCGAGCTCCTCCAGCCAAGGCTGAGCCCGCTGTCCAGGTCATCGCTGCTATACAGGCGCCAAGCCTCGGCAATCTGCCAGTTCACCAGTGGAATCGGGTAGAAAAAGAGATCGTCTTCGAGTCGGTCCTGAACTCCGATGCCGATTCCGAGTCGGAGATCGTCGTTGAAGACGTAACCAAGGCCTGCTCCTCCTCCCCATGCAAGCGAATCTCCGAACTTCGCCCCAGATTCCAGGCCGCTTGCGACCGAACTAAAGATGTTCCAATATAAGTGGTCTGCTGCAAGGTTGATGTAGTTGACTCGTAGTCCTGCATGTGTGCTCGCCGAATCGAACGGATCTGGTGAGATATTCTCCCAGTCGTAGCTTCGGTAGATTCCGGTGGCGCCGATTTTGAGAATCTGTTCCCGTCCGGCGAGTGGAACTAGGGCTCCAAGGGAGATACCCGATTTGAGGGAGCCGAACTCCGCGGCGTTTCCATCCAGGTTATTTTTTGGCATGAGCTCACCGAACAGGGTGACCTTGACCGGTTTAGGTTGGTGCACCGGGTCGGTGTCCTGAGCAAGGAGGTTGGCAGGGAGTAGGAGAAGAAGGGAAAGGGTCTGGAAGGGCTTGATTGTCATCGTTTCTCGGAAGCCTGGATTATTGGAAGCCGAGCGGTCACGAGAGTATAGGAATGCGAATCGGCGAGTCCGGTATCCTGATCCAGCTCTTGCAGCCATGGTTTCCTTGTAACTGATCGGTTGTTCTCATCATGACCTTTGTCGCCGTAAAACTGTTCCATTGGGAGGGGCTTGCGTGGTGCCCCCATGATCTCGTTGGTCCTGAAAGCTTTATGGATCGATGAGACCGGAGCGAAACGTCGTATCGCTACTCCGGCTGCCTAGCCTCTGGCTGCTCCTTGCCTTGGGAGTCGTTCAGATCGCGGCGCCTTTGGTTCGAGGAGGGAGCTCCGATTCTCCCGGGCTGCCGGTGCTATCCGCTTACCTGCTCATTCTGGTGGGATCCATTTTGGTGATGGGGCGGCGGCCTTACTTTCGTTGGATCGCCATCGTCTTGACCCTCCCGATCGTCGGAATAGGTTTTGGGGTGTTATTCCCGGATGTTGGCCGTCGAGATCTCGTAATCGGCGCCTTTGCGATACCGCTCCTCGGGTTGGTGTCATGGTCGGTGCTCGAGCACGCTTTTCAGGGCGCAAGAGTCGATCTGGACCGGATTCTTGCGAGCGCGGCGGTCTTTTTGCTATTGGCCCAGTGGTGGGGTGGGGTTTTCGCTTTGGTCGAATGGCTGGCTCCTGGGTCGTTTGAACGCTCTGTGGATGGACCGCCATTGCTTTGGGGGGAACTTGTGTACTTTAGTGGGGTTTCATTGACGACTCTCGGATACGGGGACATTCTGCCTTCCGGGCCCCTTGCCCGATCGCTTGCCGGGCTTGAGGCCATGAGCGGCTTGTTTTTCATGGCGGTCATTGTCGCCCGCTTCGCCGGGAGGATTGGCTTGGAGAGCCAGGATAGTTAGAAATCAAACTCGGTTGGATTGGTCCTTCCTTCGAGCAAGAAGGCATGGACGGCCTGTGAAGCTTCGCGCTGAAGGACGGGTCGAAATCTTGGACGGGGAGCATCTCACCTTCTCCACCCGCACTGTCGAAACCGCGGTGCTCGTTGTGGAAAACAATGTGCGAATTTTCTTTGCCAAACAGAGGAAACCCTAAACGCATTGGAGGAAACAACGGCACGGCTGAATTTGCCTGAAAATGCGGATTCTCAAATCCCTTATCGTGGGTTCAAATTCCAATCCATTTCTCTGCAGCATGAAGGCTGGATGCGTGAAATCACGGAACCTGAGCCGATCAAAGTAGAAATTGAAACTTGCCTCTTTATGGCTCCTGGAAACTAGAAGTCGTCTCAAAAATACGAAAGGCTCTTGGATTGGTTTCAAAATTTCTGTCGAATCATTGCCAGGTTCGAGCGAAGCCTCGAAAATTTCCACGGCATGATTAAACTCAGATGCATCAAAACCTTGTTGCGGAGTTTTTGAGATGGTTTCTAGATATAGTGCGAGAAAAGCCTGAAAGCGATGGCGGCTATGAGCCGGTGCCAATTCGAGTGCCTTTTGTAATCCTTGAAGAAAACCGACGCGCCGACTGCCAAGAAACCGAAGCTGACTAAGCCTGGATCGAGTTTTCCTGGCGGATGGTGTTCCGGCATCTTGTTCTCGATCAAGAGTGAAGAGGCCTTCGGAGCCGTTGCACTACCTGGCACAGGAGCGAAGGAGCCCTGCGGCGAGATCCTGAATCAGATCGGGTTCGATCGGTGCAACCCTGAGAGGCCCGCCTAGGCGAGTACCCAGGGTCAGAACTCGAACTGAACCCTTAGGAAGACTTCGTAGAGGTTCTCGGGGCTCCCGCCCGCCGCTGCGCGATAGAAGTCGCCGGTGAACAGGTACGCCAGGCCGAAGTCGAGCTGCAAGTGGTCCCGCAGTCTCCAGTTGACCTCGCCGAGCACTTCGAATCCGAGGTCCCTCGACCCGTTCGATGCGTGGGGCTCTGCCGATTGCAGCCAGCCGGCCGCGAGGACCCCGTCGACCCGCTCGGTCAGCGAGCGCGCCCAAGATGCCTGAATGGTCGCGAGCCCGTAGCCCTGGTTCTGAAGACTGACGCCGAGGTCGGCTCCATCGGACGAGCCTCGTGGGGATGTGAGGCCCAACAGGCTCCAATATCCTTGCGCGCCGAAGTCGTCCCGGGCGCTCTGGGCGATGGTCCGGAACTCGTTCGAGCGCGTAGCCGACGAGCCGTCGTCTCCCGTTGCGAACAGGCCTTGGATCTCCGCCCGGCCGGAAAGGGCGTCGAAGCCGGTCGCGATCCGGGCCGCCACGCCTCGGTGGTTCCAATCCGGCCCGTTTGTTCTCCCCTGGTTGTAGATCAGGAAAAACGAGCCCCAATGGTCCGCCTCGCCGAGGTGCCCGCGCACTCCGAACCAAAGATCCTCGCTCGAATCGTAGACGGCACCCGGCCCGCCGAAGGTGCCGTAGGAGTAGTCCCCGTTGTCACGGAGGTAGTAGAGGCTGGCGCCCCAGCGTGACCCCGATCGTTCGAGGTCCAGGTCGCCCGTCGCGAGCACCGAACCGCCATGGCCGCTGAAAGTGTTGTTTCCGTCGCTCAATAGGAAGGCACCAAGGCGGTAGTCCCACTCTTGACCGTTGCCGGCGAGGCTGACACCGCCGAGGTTGAAGTCCCAGACCGAATTGGCGAGTGGGGCGCGCATCGAGTCGTAGTCGTCCACCGCCCAGAGTTCGTCTGCAAAGTTCTCGCTCGGTCGCTCCCCGAACGCATCGTGCCAGCCTTGGACGCCCAGCTTGAGGATGGTGTCCTCATCGGGCATCAGCCACAAGAAGCCTCTTCTCAACTCGGTGCCGATGGCGTCGCCAGGGGTGCCGTGGGTCTTCCCAAACTCGCGGTCGTCGCCGAGGGCCAGGCTCCCGATTTGAACCTGTGCGTAGGCTCCGTAGCCGCCGAGGCGTTGCTCGCCGACATTGATCCATCCACGAAGCCGGAAGTCCGCAAAGCTTCGGGCGGCTTGATCCTCTGACAGGAACGGAGGGTGGGCGTCGAAATTCGTCCCATTCCCCATGGCCCGGACTTGGGTCCCCGCGCGCAGGTCTATGACGGGGTCGTCGGGGAGGGATTGGGCTGTCAGTGCAGTTGAAGTGACCAGCGCCGCGATGCAGGCTGATTTCGGAAGCAAGTGGCGCATTTCCATGGGCAACGTCATATGCGTGCCTGGAAAACCTGGTGCAAGCCTCATGCCATGTCCGTCGCATAGGGATCAAAATGAATAGAGAAGATGAATAAAGACCGATTCTCAAATTGGTAGCATCAGACCGAATGACTCTAGAACCTGACCGTCGTCGTTCACCACCTCCGGTGGTGAAATCTGCGGCAATGCGAGCGCTCTTCAAGCAGGCATCGCGCATTGCCCGAACCGACGAACCGGTTCTTCTTCTCGGAGAGACAGGGGCGGGGAAAGGAGTCCTCGCGCGCGCCATCCAGGCCTCGTCGCTGCGGGCAGACCGGCCGATGCTCGATCTCAACTGCGCAGCTCTTCCCGAATCACTGATCGAAAGCGAGCTGTTCGGATACGAGCCAGGTGCCTTCACCGGGGCACGAGGTCGTAAGAAGGGCTTGTTGGAGTTGGTCGATGGCGGGACCCTCTTGATGGACGAGGTCGGTGAACTCCCGCTCTTGCTGCAGTCGAAGTTCCTGCAAGTTTTGGAAAGTGGGCGCTTCCTCCCGGTTGGCGGAAGCCAATATCTCGAGACGGACTTCCGGTTGATCGCCGCCACCAATCGGAACATTCACAAAGCGAAAGACGAAGGTAGCTTCCGATTGGATCTCTACTTTCGCCTCAGCGTGTTCGTGCTTGAACTACCTCCATTACGGGAGCGGATGGAGGAATTGCCGGACTTGATCCGGGCTTTCCTGGAGGAGGTCGACTCCGGGCTCAGCATCGCTCCGGAAGCTCTCGAGAGGCTTTGCTGCCACCGTTGGCCGGGCAACGTCCGAGAGCTGAGGAATGTAATCCGCCATGCCGCACTTTTGTGCGAAGGGAAGCAAATCGGTATTTCCGATCTTCCTCCCTGGTTGATCGAGAGTTGCCCCCGCCAGGACATCCTCAACGGTGGTTCCTGGAAAGACAAAGTCCGTTGTTTCGAAAGTCAGTTGCTCGCCTCGGAACTGGAGAAACATGGCGGGGACATCGACGCCACGACGAGGAAGCTCGGGATCTCCCGATCGAGTCTTTATCGGAAGATCCAGCAACATGAAGCAGAAGAAGAAGGCCCGCCGGCTGACGCCGATCTTCGCTGAAGCATGGGGGCAGTCCCAGGTTTGGGACAGTGAAAAGCCTCCTAATGCCAGGAGTGGGACGGCGGTTGGGTATCCGGCCCTAATTGAGGCTTTTAGATTGGCACCTTTCTTGCGATTGTGTTGGCGGGGCCAGGCCCTTTAGCATGACCAAATCCAAAGAGTTCCAGGGGCGGCTCGAGCGGATTGCCCGTGCCGACGCGCCGGTGATGATTATTGGAGATTCTGGAGTGCGGTTGGAGAAAATTGCACGCCAGATCCATTCCTTATCGACCTTCGCGGATGGCCCCTTCGTCTATTGGAATTGTCGGGCGACGAAGCTTCCTAACCCTTGGCTGAAGCCCCTCGAAACGCGTTGCGCGGGGTTGTTCGCCCAAGCCTGCAATGGGACCCTCTACCTTCACGATGTTCAACAGTTGGCCGCGGAGGAGCGGCGGCAGCTATACGCGATCCTTGAGGCGAATCGCTACTGGTCGCCGGAAGATCGCGACTGGCGGCCGGTTTCCTTCCGCCTCGTCTCGTCTTGCCGATCAGATCCCGCCCAATCCTTCCCTGCCGACCTCTTCTATAGGCTTGCCGAGTTTGTGATCCGGGACGATGGTCCGGGCAACGGCTTAGGCGCAGGGATCTCCTGATTGGCACGCCACTTGCTTTTCAGCAATGAGGTCGTGCGGTTCGCATGGCACAGGAGAGCATCATGGAACCGAATGTGTTCTACCAGACCCAGGCGGGTCCTTATTGGGATTGGAAAGTGGCCGTGGACTTGTTTTTCGGCGGCGCCGGAGTCGGTGCCTTCCTACTCGCGGTCGGATTGAGTTTCGTGCTGACCCGGGGCAACCGGCGGGTCTGCCAGACCGCCGCTTGGCTGGCGCCGATCCTAGTCGTCCTCGGGCTTCTCTTCCTGCTGCTGAAACTGGGGCGGCCGCACTACCTCCTTCTTACGTTCACGAAGTTCGTGCCGACCTCACCACTTTGGTGGGGCGGGATCTTTCAGACCCTCTTCGTCATCGGCAGCATCTGGTACGCGCTCCGGTGGCGGAATCCGGACAGCGGCGAACGTGGGACGCGCATCCTCGGCCTGGCCCTCACGCCGGTGGCGGTCATCGTCGGTGCGTACCACGGCCTCTTGTTGGCGGTGATCAACGCGCGGCCGGTCTGGAACACCGGACCCACCGTAGTCGCTGCGATCCTCGGTTTCGCTACCACCGGGATCGCGGCGGTCCTCATCACACACCTCGTGCGAGCTCGCCTAGCGGGTCGACTGGCTGACCCAGAACGGGTCGCCGACTGGCTGGACAGGATCTCCCCGGTCCGGAACATCCTCGTCGGAGCGATGGTGCTGCAGGGCGGCACGATGTTCTTCTGGTGGCTGAGCCTGCGTTTCGGCTCACTCCAGGACATGCAGGCCTTGGAGGCCGCCAACGCCGAGTACGGAACCATGTTCTGGTGGCTCGGCGTGGTCCTCGGGCTTGCCGTTCCACTTGGTCTGGGCGCTCTTGCCGTGGTGCGCGGCGAACGGGCCCACCATCGACTCCGAGTGCAGACCATCGCGCTCACCAGCGCGCTCATTCTCATCGGAGGTTTCTTCTTCCGGCTCGCCGTCGTCCTCGGCGGTCAGGCTGATACACCCATTCCGACGCTCTCTTGAGGAGGCTGAACCATGACTACCTACCAGCTCACTCCTCGCTCGGCGGACGAGTCCGCTGCGATTTGCTCCCGACGCGGGTTCCTGGGAAAGGCTGCCGGATTCGGGCTAATAGCCACGGCCACCGGTGCGCCCACCCTCACCTATTTCGTCCGGTCGAAGGGCGCGCCTTCTGCGGCGCCGCTCGGCGAATGGTTCGCCTCGACTTGCCAAGGCTGCACCACCTGGTGTCCGGTCCAGGTGAAGATTGTCGACGGGGTTGCCGTCAAGGTTCGCGGCAACCCGTACTCCGCGGCCAACCACGGCGAGATTTGCCCACGACCGCACCTGGCCTTGCAGCAGGTATACGACCCGGATCGGATCAAGGTGCCGATGAAACGCACCAACCCCCGCAAGGGAAAGGACGAAGATCCGGCATTCGTTCCGATCGGTTGGGACGAAGCCATGGACCTTCTCGCCGAGCGCATGATGCAGTTGCGGCGCGATGACGAGACCCACAAGTTCGCGGTCTTCCGCGGGCGCTACACCTATTTGCGGGACGTCATCTACTCGGCGCTTCCCAAGATTTTCGGTTCTCCGAACGGCATCAGTCACTCGGCGATTTGCGCCGAGGCGGAGAAGTTCGGCGCCTACTGCACCGAAGGCTTTTGGGACTACCGCGATTACGACCTCGAGAACACCCGGTACGTGCTGTGCTGGGGGGCTGATCCGCTGGCCTCCAATCGGCAAGTTCCCCACGCGATCAGTATCTGGGGCAAGGTCCAGGACCAGGCCGAGATCGCCGTGGTGGACCCGCGCCTGTCGATTACCGCCGCCAAGGCGGACGAGTGGCTCCCTGTCATGCCCGGCGAGGACGGCGCGCTGGCCGTCGCCATGGCCCACGTCATCCTGACGGAGGGCTTGTGGAGTCGCGAATTCGTCGGCGACTTCGACCAAGACGGAGGCGCATTCGTCGCCGGCGAACTGGTCGATGAGGCCAGCTTCGCCGAGGCGCACTGCCACGGGTTGGTGAAGTGGTGGAACCTCGAGCTCAAGGACCGCACGCCCGAGTGGGCCGAAAAGCAGTGTGGGATTCCGGCCGATCAGATCCGTCGGGTGGCCATCGGCTTCGCCAAGGCGGCGCCGCGTGCGATCAGTTGGGTCTCGCCTGGAGCGAGTATGCAGGCTCGGGGTGGATATGCGGCGATGGCTGCGCACGCGCTGAACGGCTTGGTGGGTTCGACCGACAACCTCGGCGGGTGCGTGCAGAAGACCAAGGTACCCGCGGACTCCATTCCCGATCTCGCCCCTTACCAGGACGAAATCGCGAAGAAGAACTCCAAGCAGAAAAAGATCGACCAGCGGGGAACGCTCGCTTTCCCGTCGCTGAAGTCGGGCAAGAGCGGCGGCGGGGTCGTGACCAACAACGCCGCGGATGCGATCCTCAATGGGGATCCCTACGACATCAAGGTCGCGATCGCCTATTGGGCGAACTTTGCGTTCTCCTGCAGCGATACCAAGCGCTGGGAGAAAGCCTTGGCGAAGATCCCGTATTTCGTGCACATCACCACGCATGCCTCGGAAACCAGCCACTTCGCGGACCTGGTTTTACCGGCTGCGCACCAGATGTTCGAGAAGTGGGGCTTCCTGAAGTCCAAGCAAAATCTCCATGGGTACTCGACTCTGAACCAGCGACTCATCGAGCCGATGTGGGACGTAAAGCAGGACGAGACCGAGGTGCCTTGGATGATTGCGGAGAAGCTCGCCGAGAAGGGATTCAGCCGGCTCCTGGACTACTATCGCGAGTCTTTCGCAGATCCCGAGTCGGGAACGCAGCCCAAGGACGGCGCGGAGTTCTCCCTGTCCGCGTTAAAGCTTCTCACGCGACCCTGTTGGGATGCGAGTCACAAGGACTACGGCAAATACGGCGACCGCCTCAATGGTTGGAAAGACTTTTTGGCCAAGGGAGTCTGGAACTCGCATCGTTACGAATACAAGTCGCGTTGGAAGAAGTTCAAGACCAAGACCGGAAAGTTCGAGTTTTACAGCGAGACTTTGAAAGCTGCGCTGGGTGCTCATGCCGAGAAGCACGGGACGACCGTCGATAAAGTGCTCGAGGCGACCAACTACACGGCTCGCGGCGAGCAAGCGTACATTCCGCACTTCGAGCCGGCGCTTCGATGGGGCGAGGAAGGTGAGTTCCCCTTCGTGTTCGTCGAACACAGAAGTCGTCTCAATCGGGAAGGTCGGTCTGCGAACTGCACGTGGTACCAGGCCCACAAGAATGCGGACCCGGGAGACGAAAACTGGGCCGACGTCGTGAAGATGAATCCGGTCGACGCCTCTCGCCTGGGCTTGAAGCAGGGGCAGGAGGTGAGCGTGATCTCGCCAGTTGGAGAGCTCAAAGCGACGCTCAAGCTTTGGGAGGGCGTGCGCCCTGGCACCGTGGCCAAGTGTTTCGGTCAGGGCCACTGGGCTTACGGTAGGGTCGCGAGTCTGGACTACCAGAAACGCATCCCTTTCGGCGGGAACAACAACCAGATCCTGCCTGCCGAGTACGACCGTCTCAGTGGGTCTACCGCCAGGCATGGCGGCGTGATCCGGGTCAAGATCATTTCTACTTGAACTGCTGAGGGATAAGAACCATGACGAGCAAAAAATACGGAATGGTGATCGACCTCCAAAAGTGCGTCGGTTGTGCTGCGTGCGACATCGCTTGCAAAAGCGAGAACAACGTGCCGGACGACTTCCACTGGTCGAATCACATCATCGAAACCACCGGGAAGTTCCCGGACGTACGCTACCGCTACGTTCCGACCTTGTGCAACCATTGCGAGAACGCTCCCTGCGTCCGCAACTGCCCGACCACGGCGATGCACAAATCCGAGGACGGTCTCACCCTGCACGACCCCGACCTATGCATCGGCTGCGCCGCGTGCCAGGTCAGTTGTCCTTACGGCGTCATCTACCGGAACAACGAGGACCCGCATCCGCGTTGGAAGACCGACGAGACTGCGATCATCCCCGGGTGTACGGCGACCGCCCAGGAAGTGGTGAAGGGGTTGAACACGCCGATTCCTCACTACAACGCCGAGCGGGAGGCGACGTATGAAGGAATTCGACCCAAGGGGATCGTCGAGAAGTGCACCTTCTGCGACCACCGACTCGCCCAAGATAAAGATCCCTGGTGTGTGGTTAGCTGTCCTGCCAATGCACGAATCTTTGGGGATCTGAACGACCCGAAGAGCCCACCGCGCCGCGCCCTTGCCAAGCACTCACCGCGCATCCTGCAACCTGAAAAGGGAACCAAGCCGAAGGTCTACTACATTCGTGAGTTCTGAAAGAATTCCAGGCAGGAAGCCAACCATCACCATGAACTCATCCGAGGTCGCGCCGGCCGTGAGGGCGAATGCATATCAAGTCCTGGCTCGGGCCTTTGCGCCACCGGCGACCTGGAACGACTCTCTCGGACCCGAGCTACGAGCCCATCTTGGCCTTTGGGGTGGTCGGGTTGCTTATCTAGCGTCCCAAGCCGCCGACGAAGCCGACCGAATCAAAAACGACCTCGATGGGGCTGCGATCGCGCATGCCAAGCTGTTCCTTGGACCGTTCGAGATCGATGCTCCACCCTACGCTTCGATCTACCTCGACCCCAAGCAGCGACTGATGGGCGAGGTCGCCAGATTCGTGGCGGAGTTCTACGCAGAAGCGGGACTGGAACCTGGCCCAGGGCCGCGTGAACTTCCGGATCACATCGCACTCGAGCTGGAGTTCATGTATTTCCTGGCCTTCCAAGAGGCTGAGGCCCCGCCCTCGAACCATGCCTGGTTCCATCGCCAACGATCGTTCTGGCTCGAGCACCTTGGACGCTGGCTACCTGAGTTCGCACGCAAGTTGATCTCCACCGATCGGCATCCGTTCTACGTGTCGCTCGGGCGGCTGCTCGAAGAGGTGGCCGCTGCCCAGACCGCCTTCTTCCAGGGCGATTCGGCCACCAACTCAGGCGGTTTGCCGATCTGAACCGTTTGCGTGGAACGGTCGCGACGAGCCTTGCTAGCGGCCGGGCACGAATCAGTGGGTGACCGTGCGCCGGCCGGCGAGTATCCGCCACTTCAGGCAGATGGGGTAGGTCCGTCTCTTTGGCAGAGCTGACTGTCAATTCGACGCACTTATCGCTCCTTCCACCGTGCTATTCCGACGTAAGACCAAGGAAACAATAAACCAAAACGTTGGCACACTATTTGCCAAAAAAGTGGCTGCCACCACGGTGGCCTTCGTTCCTTCCAAACCGATCATCCGGTCGCGAGAAAACCTCGCGCTGCAGCAACAAGATGAACCAAGCCATCCATAAGTTTAGGTCTTTTGGATCAGCCCGGAACGTCCTGCTGGGGCTGATCCTTTTGTCCACAGGAACCGCAATCGCCGCCGCAAATGGCGAAGAGGAACACTCTCCGCGTATGCGAATCGGAGCCGATGCGCCGCCGATCGCTCTTGCAGAAGCAGAGTTCAGCGAAGCTTTTGAAATCATCGCCACCGAGCTTCGCCCCTCTGTGGTTAGCATCCGTTCTGTAGGCCGCGTTCGCTCGGCGATTACTTCCGAGCAGATGCCCTTCCTTTTTGGTTTGGGGCCCTTCGGAAATTCGCCTCCGAGAGAGCGTTTCGAGCAAGGATTGGGCTCCGGCTTCGTCATCAGCGAGGACGGTTACGTTGTGACAAATAGTCACGTCGTGAGAGAAGCTGATGACATCCGCGTCACCTTCGCCGATGGCCGGGAATTCCCGGCCAACGTAGTAGGCAGCGATCCGCAGACCGATGTTGCAGTCCTTCGCGTCGATGCGGACAGGCTTAAGCCACTTTATCTTGGAGACTCGGACTCGCTTCGCGTCGGTCAGTGGGTTGCCGCGATTGGAAGCCCATACGGTCTTCCGTCTACACTGACTTCCGGAATTGTGAGTGCTAAGGGGCGCTCGCAAGTTGGCGTTGCGGACTATGAAGACTTCATCCAAACCGACGCCGCGATTAACCCCGGTAATAGTGGTGGGCCTCTTGTCAACTTGCGCGGGGAGGTTGTCGGGATCAATACTGCGATTTTCACGCGTAGCGGAGGCTTTCAGGGAATCGGCTTCGCGATACCGATGAGCATGGCTTTGCCGGTAGTCGAACAATTGATCGAGGACGGCTCGGTCGAACGTGGTCGGCTCGGTGTGCTAATTCAAAATCTCACGGAAGGGCTTGCACGCTCTTTCGGATACGAAAGTCTCCGTGGTGCCCTGGTCAGCCAGGTTCTTGCGGACAGCCCTGCCGAGGAAGCGGGCTTACAGCCCGGTGACATCGTAGTGTTGTTTGATGGTGACCAGGTCGAGGACATGGACGATCTGCGCCTTATGGTGGCTAGCTCCGAACCCGGCGAGCACATTCAGATCGTGGTCGTTCGCGATGGTCGGCGTCAACAGTTGGAAGCCATCATCGGTACGGCGGAAAGTCATTCCCCCACACTTCGGAAAAGCGATTGGAGCCGACGGCTCGGCTTTTCGGTGCAGACCCTTGATGATCAGCAAAGACGGATGCTTGGAATCCTTGAGGAACGGGAGGGGGTGCTTGTGACCGCTGTCGATCCTTTTGGGGTAGCTGCGCAAGCTGGCCTTCGACCCAAGGACGTGATCCTCTCGGTCAATTCGAAGCCCGTAATGACTGCCACAGAGTTTGCACGAGAACTTTCCGAAGCGGATCTGGAAAACGGGGTGCGTTTCGTTGTTGAGAGCGGCAAGCAACGCCGCTTCCTCTTCCTTCAGTCGCAAGATTGAAGTGAGACTTGTAATTGACTTGCAGAATCACCCACTGACATCGACTCACTGTTCAAAATTGGAGAAAGCCATGACGACTTTAGCATCAAAGAACGGTAAGGCGCGTGTCCCGAGCCGGAGAGGGCTGCGCCTGTTCAACGTCGGTAGCGACTTTGACCAGCTCTTCCCTGCTTGGCTGGACTCACCATTCAGCCAGACGCAACACATTGCCGCAACCTCCCTCGTTCGGATCGATGTGTTCGAGAAAGAAGATTCGCTGACTCTGCGCGCCGAAGTACCCGGCATGAAGCCTGAAACCCTGCGCATTTCCCTTACTGGAAACCGCCTCGTTTTGCACGGCGAAAAGCAAGAGGTTAACCCAAGTGACAGCGGCAAACTTCACTACTCGGAATGTGGGTATGGTGAAGTCGAGCGAGCCGTAGAACTTCCGATGGAAGTCGACGCCGCCAATTCGAGGGCCCACCTCGAGCACGGCGTGCTAACCATAGTGCTTCCCAAGGCCGAGAAATACCGGACTCGCTCAATCGACATCGAATTGATCTGAGCAGTCGCCTGCTCTCGGAGCCCTTGACGCTTGGCGTTGAGGGCTCCTGATCGTTGAAATGCCGAAGGACAGAAATATCGCATGCTAGCCGGTGGTGTTATGAAAGTTCTGGAATTGGAGGCTGGATCATGAGAGGCTTTTGTAGCGCCAGCCTTGACGCAAGGGTCCCGCTTGTTTTGGTTAAATGTCCAGCCAGAGGCGCCATTGCATTCGGTTAAGACGTGCCAGAATTAAAGAATCGATGCCGAAGAAAGATAACGATCTATTCTGCGCCTATCTCCTGAACGGCGAAGGCGGTGGAGGGCTTTTTTCATGGGATTCTGTGGATAAGTGGAGCGCCGAATGTGGAGCTATGTGGCTTCACCTCGACGTGGAGAGCGAGGTGGCGCAAGCCTGGTTGCGGGAGCACTCCGGAATCGAAGACGTCGCATGCGAGGCACTTTTAGCCGATGAGACAAGACCGCGAAGCACTTCGATAGGAGAAGGACTCCTCGTCATTCTCCGTGGCGTGAATCTAAACCCCGGCGCGGACCCAGAAGACATGGTATCGGTGCGGCTTTGGGTGGACTCCACGCGGATGATCAGTCTTAGCCGAAGGCGCCTCAGGGCGGTTCAAGACCTTGCAACGAAATTGGACCATGGTTCGGGGCCAAAGACGCCGACCGACCTTTTTACAAGCCTCGCCGGACACCTCCTCGAAAGAATGGAGCCCGTGCTTCAGGGGCTCGGCGATGCGATTGATGAACAAGAGGAGCAGGCCCTTTTAGCGGAGCCCGGCCGATTACAAACGGAGCTTGCCGAGCAACGTCGGCAAGTAATCGCCCTTCAGCGCCACATGGCACCTCAGCGTGATGCGATGAGCACGCTTGCCCAGAGCCCGGGGAATTTGTTGGATGAAGAGCAACGTGCCTTGGTGCAATTTTTGGCGGATCAGGTCGCACGTCATTTGGAGAATCTCAATGAACTTCGGGAGCGGACGCAAATTACTCACGACTTGATCGCCAGTCGCCAGGCCGAGGCGATGAACCGCCGGATGCTGATGCTCTCCATTGTTGCCGCAATCTTCCTTCCATTGAGCCTGCTCACTGGATTATTGGGTATAAACGTAGCGGGTATCCCAGGGGCGTCAAGCGAGTGGGCGTTTCTGACAGTCTGTGGGCTATTGGCCGCTTTGGCAATGTTCCAGCTTTGGATTTTGCGCCGGCGGAGATGGTTCTAACCTTCATGCCTCAGATCGCGAGGTGCGTGTCCGCCATCTTTCTGAGCCAGTCCTTCCGCCGAGCGAATATGCAGATCCCTTTGCGGGAAGGAGATTTCGATCTGTGCTTTGCGGAACGCATCGTCAACCTGAGTGTGAAGCTGGTCGATGACCTCCGGCCACAGGTCTCGGTTTGCCATGAAAACGCGTAGCTCGAACTCGAGTGAGCTCTCCCCAAAATTTCGGAAAATGGCCACCGGCGAAGGATTGTCCAGAACCAATTGGTTGTCCTTGGCAACTTGAAGCAATAAGGATCTTGCCTGTTTGGTATCGGATCCGTAGGCGATTCCCACTCGAATAATCACTCGGGTGACGGGGTCAGTTAACGTCCAGTTCACAACACTTCCAGTGATGAACTCCTTATTGGGAACGAGCAGCTCGCGACGGTCCCAATCGAGAATCGTCGTAGCGCGCATTCGAAGCCGAGTGACGCGACCTTCGGTGCCTCCAACGGTCACGATGTCTCCGACCCTAATCTGGCGCTCGATGAGAATTATGATGCCGGATACGAAGTTGGCGAAAATCTCCTGCAATCCGAAGGCAAGGCCGAAAGTAAGGGCGGCCGCCAGCCATTGGATTTTGTTCCAGCCGATTCCGATCGCTCCGAAGGCAGCAGTCAAGCCAATGATAAGGATCACATAGCGAAATAGTGTGCTCAGCGCATACCGCGAGCCGCTGTCCAAAGGAAGTTTCTGCAGGACGCCGATCTCTAAAACCCCTGGCGCATTCTTCGTGATTACAGCAACGAGTATGAAAATGACCAAAGCCAGAAGAACATCCGCAAGAGTAATGCTGGTTGGTAGGTCCGATTCGGAAGTGATTGAACTTTCGGTCGATTCTGTCCCCTGCGCAGGAGGTAAAGGATCGCCATTGAACGGGTCCTCGTTTTTCATTACTAAAAAAACGGGCCACACTTGTACGCGATCGAGGGCTCGAAGCGCGGGGAAAGCACCCGCCCAGATGAAAAACAGGCTGAGCAGGGCCGCGGCAATGATGCCACTGCGGATCATCTGCCGGGTTTGTGCATCCACAGCCGGAATGTCAACGCTTTCCTCGTCCAAAGGCGCTGCACCGGATTCTCTGGCCTGCGACTCGCTGGCTTCCGTGGCCTGTGTCTTTACTTGGGCTCGGTGGCGAGCTTGCTCTACGGCAAGTCGCCGGCGAGCAATGAACAGCCAACGCAATAGAACTGCATTGACAAGCACCAGAAGTAGGGCCAGGCCGAGAGAGTCGCGAAGGCGGGAGACAAGCTCCAGCGCGGAGTAGTAGTAACCTGCAAGCGCGAGCACAACGAGCGTTGCTGGAACAACCAGAAGCAGCCCGAACCAGAGCCGATGAGTTCGTTCCAAAATGCTTGCGCTCCGACGGAAGTGTTCGGCTAAGACCGCAGATCCTGGCCGAAACAACTGAAGCAAAATAGCGAACAAAGCGGCCATAAGGATAAAAAATACAATCCGGCCGGCTGAGTCATTCCATTCAGGGGTGCTTTGCTGATCAAAAACAATAGTCAAAAATTCAAGCGGAAGAACCACCGGAATAAACCACCGAAGTTGGGAACGGATTGCTGCCACGCTAGAAGCAGGCCAGCGAAAGTGAGCCACTCCGAGGCCCTTCTCTCGAACGATCTGCCGGAAAAACTCAAGTGAGAAAAACGTGATGGAGATTTCGCGCAGAGCAAAGCCTGTGCAACGTGCGGCTTCGCCTTGAGTCGCCGGCTCTGAGAGAAACCAGCCCACGGCCCAAAGTAATAACGGTAACGGTGCGGCCAATGCCGCTGTCCAGATAAGAGCATGCATGGTGAGGATATAGCGATCCGTCTTGTAGGAGCGGACGGCTTCAGCAGTGCGAATCAGAACTTTCCGTATTCGAGACCTCCATAGGAGAAGGCCGAGGATAATTGAAGCCAAGAGTAAGTAGCGTCCAGGATGTTCGTCAGCGGCTTTGGCACTCCGAGAAAAACTCGTTGACCAGGTTGGTGGCGAGAAAAGCCATATGAAGCCTTCTCCCGCATAAACGGGGTCTGGAAGGAAGCCGCTTACAGTGCTAGGAACCCAAAGGATGCGCTCCTCAATATAAGTTCGGTAAGAAACGGTTGCGCCAAGTAGGTCTTGATGTACGCGTTCATGTTCAAGGAGCGAGGTGATCAGTGACCCGAGCTCGTCGATCAAAACATCGTGTATAGAACGTTGAGAGGTAAGCAACTCCCGAGCAAGCGCGGAGAGTTGCTCCGCATCGGTGGCCACCGGGTCAAGCGTGGCTACAAGCCCCTCGTGGCTTGCGGCCAGATCGCCGGCTTCGTCACGTTCTTCTTGCAGCGAAATTTGGAGAAGTTGGGCCTGAGACAACGCGCTCTTGCGAGCTTCCGATTCATTACGAAGAATCTGGGGAGTTGCAGTCCATTCGTATTCTTGTCGGAGGAGGAGTCCCATTCCCTCCGACAGCCCGCCAACGACAATTTTCTTTTTCGTCGCATTGAATCGCCGCTGAGTTTCATCGCGCAGCTGCCTGGCGGCAAGCAAGGCCGCCCCTGCTTTGCTTATCTTGGCAGGTATTCCATCTTCTCCTGCACGAAGTGAGGCGAGTTCTTCATTTCTAAGTGCAATTTTGTTAAGCGAAGGAAAACGTGCGGCAGTTTGGCGACGCTGTTGTTCCGCGATGCGCGCCGCGGCCTCTGCTTCATCTTGCCGCTTTTGGTTTGCCCGCTGTCTCCAAAGCTGGGCAAGTTGATCGGCCCGAGCGAGCAGCCTTTGAGCTCGGTCTCGTCTAAGCGGGAGGAGTTCACGCCTTGTTTCATATGCGGTACGTTCGCTGACGAGCATGGCCTCCTCTGAGCGTAAAGCCTTGAGTTCGGCGAGAAAGGCCACACGTCGGACTTCATCTTCAGGCGTATCGCCAGCCATCGTACGAAGAGTCGCCTCACGCTCACTAACAGCCGTGCGGACGCGAGAGATGTCCTCGCTGAGGACATTCAGGCGGTCGGCTCGATGTTCAGCCTCAGCCGCAAGTTCCTCAGCAAGTTTTTGAGCTGCCACCCGGTTTGCTTCTGCTTCTTGTTGCAAAAGCTCTAGGTCGCGAAGCGACGTGTCGGGCCTTAGCTCCGGTTCTTCGCGATCCGGAGGCTGGGCGAGTTCTTGGCGAAGCGACTCGAGGAGACTCGGAGCCTCCTGAATCTGACGATCAAATTCCTTGTGCCGTTGCTCGAGCTGTTTTACGCGTTCTAGCTGCTGTAAGGCTTGGCCATAAGTTCCCAGTATTTGGTCTCGGTTCGGAGTCTCGGATTCCCTTAGGGTTTCGATTTTGGATTGAATCTCAGATGTAGTCGGCGGCTCGAGAAACTCAGACTCTTCTTGCGCAACCGCGGTTAATGGAAGTACAGCCCAAAGTAGAGCCACTCGGAATGCCTTTTGGATTCCGTTTTTGATTTCCGGCAGTTTTTGAAGATCGCTGTCCGCCTTCATCCTTCATCCTGTCCGCTCTTCTGCATTCCGCATGAGTGTGTCAACGCGTACGAGTGGAGTCTAGATTAGCCCTATTCTATATCGAGCCGCAGGCGCTGAAAATTTCCTGCTTTGAAAGCCAGTTGGGAGAAAATAAATAACCTCGGAGATTCGCTTGTCTCACAGGCCGAGGCGTGCATTCAAAGTTGAGAGAAGGCCGAAGCGGTTTGCCAGGCTCTTCCGACATGAATTATTGCATCCGCAGGAATAAATATCGCCGTCTTTGGGGCCTCCTTCAAGAAAGGTTCAAACACTTTCCGAGCCCTCGGGCCGAACGGGATGATTCGTTCCATGCATTCATCTTTGGGGCTCGCGGCCGGTAGGCCCCTTCTTCATTTGGAAGTTTGAGACCTTGCCCGCGCATGTTCTTGACTCCACCTGGTCTTATTGCGGAATGCAACTGAAGAAGAAGCATCGTTCGCATCAGCATTGATATGTGAGGGAGCACAGCCTGGGCGGGATCTTAGAGACCGTCCTAACCGACTTTGATGGGCGAACTTTTACGTCTCCGGGATGGAGGTTCCATGGCGGATCGGGGCGTTGGAAGCAATCTGCTACTCGTTGATCGCCCGAAAGAAAATCCGGCGTACGTGACTGACGATTTTGCTGGCCGTTTCCCTGTTGAGGCAGTCCTCCGCCAGGGCGGCCTGGAATGTCTTGAGTTATAGTGGTCCGAATATCAATGATGGCACGAACCCATGGCTCCGAGGCAGGTAAGACATCGTGCAACAAACGCTTGCTCGGGGGGCATTGGGATGCTCCAGGCGTGGTGACTTTCCCAAGGCTGGATTCGTCCAGAAAACTGGACTCAGGAAACCGCATCAGCCGGAACATGGCAGGTTCACAATTAGTTAATAGGCAACGAACTAAAGTGGTACGCCCGAGAGGATTCGAACCCCTGGCCTACAGCTCCGGAGGCTGCGAGCCCACGACGCAACGGCATCACTGGAAGGGGTTTGCGACGCCTCCGATCCGGACACCAGCACAATCACCAGCGGTCAGCAGCAGGGTGCCGCCGAGAGCGATCCCGAGCTTGCCGAGCTGATTCGCCGCTGGCCGCGCCTTCCCTCGGCCGTCAGGGCCGGAATCCTGGCGATGGTGCGTGAGCTTCCCAACCTGGGAGCGGCTGGTGACGAGCCCACCTCATCGTGATCGGCCCGGTCATCCGGTCCGAGTTGCTCGACTCGCCCAATTCCACCGTGGCAGGGGGCATGGTCACGTTGGTCCACCCGTGCCGTCCGGCCGTTCGTCGAGGGGGGGAGCGGCTCCTCGTCTGCTGACTTGCCGACTTGACTCACTTGCCCCTCCTAGCGGATGCACAGACATGCCGGCTGGCACGCGCGCCCACGGAGCACCGGCTACCAGGGGTGGGGGGTGCGGTTCCCGACCTCGGATGGGTCCCATCGAGGACTCTGACCCAGCCCGCGCCGACATGCGATTTGCTACCCATCTTGGCTGCTTCTTGTCTGGTCATGATGGAGTTGCGCGCCGCCCGCCCCCTCGCCCAACGAAGGTCACCTCAGTGCGTAACGACCAGGGCGGAAGTGCCACCCCCTTTCCCGCCCCCGACCCGGAATCTCCATGAGCCCGTTCAGACTCGTGCTTGCAATCGGAATTGCGTGTGCCGCATCCGCTCTCGCCGCAGCTGGGCCTGCCGTGCCGACCCAGCCACAGGATCCAAGGCAGCACTTCGAGGAAGCCGCTCAGGCGTTCGAGACTTGTGTCGGTTGCCACCCTGCTCCGGATCTCGAGCTGTCCACGGATCGCGCCTGGCGTAACGCGATCCCAGGGACGACCTGAATGCCAATCTCCCGCGAAGTGCGGTCGGCACTTCCTGATTGGCTGGACACCGAGGCGGCGAATGCCTTCCGAGCTCGTCTAGTTCGGTCTGAAACTGAAGTTGCCGACGGCCAGGCTGGTCTGACCGTCGATATTGAGGCAGGGTCGTTGCTGCTCCGTCGAGGAGACGTGAGATACCGGGTGGTATTCGAGGGGGAGGCCTCGGCAGCTTCACTCGCGCCGGGTCGCTATCAGCTCCTCGGCTACCGAGTCCGCAAGACGGACGAATCCGGTTCCGATTGGTTCATCTCCACCACGGGCGCATCGGGGCCCGAACTCCTGCTTCGAGCCGGGACGACCCACAATCTCGAGGTCGATCCTGGGCTCGATGTGAAACTCAGCGGTTCCCGAAAGGGAATCGGTCCGGTCAACTTGCGACTGTCGGTGACCGGAGATGACGGCCGGTTGCTCACGCTCTATCGCGAAGGCAAGCGAGTCTCGGCCGAGGCGCTCCTCATCGACGGTGAGGGTCGAGAGCTGGCGCGCTCAGGACTGGAGTACGGGTGAGGCAACTCGGCCTCGGCTTCGTTGAAGCCGACACGACCCTTCTATGCCGCCCCTCTATCGGTCGAGGTCGAGTTCCCCACCGGGCCCTTCCAGCGAGACGGCGACCTGAAGGTGCCGGTCTCGAGCGCTGACTGATGATCGGGTCGAGGCTGCGCGGGGATCAATCGTGTCTACCGCCTCAATCCTTCCGAGTCGAACCCTCCATCGCGGAGGTCAGCCTGCGCACTCGTTGCAGAAACTGTTCGGGTGGCTCGAATTCCCGCAACCGCTCCACGACGACTCCCTCGGCGTCGATCAGGAAGATGTCCGGAACGGTTGAAATGCCGTAGGTATCTGCCAAGCTCGGGAACTCGTCGGTGTCGATTTCGACGACGATGAATCCATCCAGTGCTTGTGCCACCCCAGCATCCGACAGGGTTTCCTCCTTGAAGCGGACGCAAGGCGCGCACCAGGTCGCCCAGAAATCGAGCAGGACCGGAAGGCCTTCGCGCTGGGCACGGTTCATGGCCTCTCGGTAGAACTCCGGCTCATTCTCGAACCGGACCACGCGCTCGAGCGAGGGTTCCTCGCTGTCCGGTTGCAGAAGACTTGGGCGCTCGAGTCGTTCGGATTCATAACCCTCGTCGAGGATGATCGCTTGGATCGCTTCGGCGTCGGACGCACCTGGATCGAACTCCACAAGGATCTCGTCGTTCACGTAGTCCCAGGCGACCGCCTGGATTCCCGCAGTCTCCTCCAGCCTGGCGGAGATGCGGTCCGGTCACGCACGTCAGGTGGCGCCCGACTCGGTCTTCATCAGCCCCGCCACCGCGAGGACGACCGCGCGGGACTCCTGGCTCGCGGCTGCATCAGGTCGCGCTCTCTCGACCTTGCTGAGCGAGGTCCCGGCGTCGCCAAGATCGGAGCAGGAAACCGCGAGGACACCTGCCGAGATGGCTGGAATCGCCCAGACAAAGAGGTTGAGTTGTGTCATGGTCTCTTCAGGCTGACGGGAGACTGGATCACTGCAGATCGTCGACCGTGCAACAGCCCAGTCCGCTGAGGTCCTGGCTGAAGTCCGACCGAGGGGTTTCCGGTGGTCCGATTCCGTAGTCGGTCGCCACGACCGCATCGGCAACCGCACGGAGGAGGAATGGTTCGTTCTCGGCGAGAACCTTGAGCAGGCCATCGTCGGCATCGACGACGACTCCACCGACCCCATCGACTCGCCAGACGGCATCGGCGATCGTGACGGCACAGGCTTCGCAGGTCATGCCCGTGACTGGAATGCGGATCCATTCGGCGGGAACCAGGTTCGCGATCACCTGCTGTCCTTGGAGTACCGCAAGAACGTCGGCTTGCGCTTGGAGAGGGTCGCCTTCAGCCAGCTCAAGTCGGAGGCCATGACCGCCCGGGAGGACCTCGGAGAGTGCTACGGACTTCAGGTTCCCGAGCTCGATCGCAAGATCGGCCGGCCGTTCGACCAGTTCGTCACCTTCGCTCAGTGGCAACACGAGCAGATTGATGGCGTCTTCGCGACCCATCGCTGTCGGCGCCGATCCAATCAGGGACGCGACGTAGTCCGGGAAGAGCAAGAGCGCGATCGCTCCCGCTGTAACTGGCCACAGGAGGATTCGGTTCCATCGCTGAAGCCGGGACGGTCCCGAATCGCCAGCGACCGTGCAGCAGTCCTCCGCCGTCGCTGGAGCTCCGCTGACTCCTGCAACCGTGGATCCTCGGGCGGGTCGGTAACTCAGGTAGAACGCCACTCCCAGCAGGCCCAAGGTGAGCAGCGCAAAGGGCAGCCTGTACTCCTCGAAGAACGCCGAGGCGCCGACCGCTGAGGCACCGAAGCCAACCAAGGCGAGGGGGAGCCAACAGCAGGCCGAGGCGAGGAGCGCGGTCATCAGGACACCTGCCTGGACCCAGAGGCCGGTTCGGCCGGCCTTGGATCGAGCAGCCCCGATGGAAGGTGCCCCCTCATCGCCCGTGGCCAGCTTCATCGCCCGGCGCACGTTCCCCAGGCAGCAAGTTCCCTCCGGGTTCTCCGTTTCGCAGGCGCAATCCCCGACACGCACCTTGGCGGCAATCTCCGCCGCGATGGCGCATGCCCCCGTGTCTCGCACCTGGTCCATAATCTCCTCCTCGGTGTGGCCGAAGCAGTAGCAGACGGGAGTCGGTGGGCCCGGCTGCTTCTGACCGACGCGAACCCGGAGATCGTCCACCGTGTACGACCGCGCAGAATCGGCCCGGAAGTACACGATGCTGCAGCCCGGCGTCCTGCAGAACCAGAATCCGTCGTCCGCTTGCAGCGAACCTCGGATCTCTGGACGAAGGAGGCTCTCGACCGTCCGCCGGCCGACCGCTTTGCCCAGGTGTCCGCATTCGGGACAGAGTTCGTGTTGCGTGCTCATCCTCTGCACTCCTAGTGCTTCATGGCCGCCGCCACGGCTTTGGAAACGCGGTCGAGGATCTCGTCCTGGTCTCCCTCCATGCAGGTCGTGGCGCAAGCGACCAGGTGGGTTTCGAGCAACCGGACGATGACTTGCCGCAGGGCGCCGCGGGCCGCCGCAGCCTGGAGAATGAGATCGTCGGCACAGGCCCCTTCCTCGAGGCTGCTCCGGAGCGCGCGCACCTGGCCTTCGACCCGCGAGAGCCGATTGGCCATGGACTTCTTGTCCTGGTCGCTGAGGTAGGTGGTGGCAGATTCCATGAGGAGCGAGTCGAGAGGAAGATACCCCCCTGGGGTATACTTCGGCTCGCCATCGTGGCCGTGAGCCGAAATCCGCACGAAATCTCCCCAGCCGATTCGGCGACCCGTCGTTGCAGCCGCATTTGCTCGGCATCCGGTAGTCAGCATGCGTACTCAAGAGGTCAGCGGATCGTCGGTCCGTGGAGGAATCCCTGCATGAAACAGTCGTTCGTCAGCCTGCTCTTCGCCCTCGCCTTCCTTCTTCTCGCCGCCTCGCTTCCCGCGCAGAGCGAAGCCGCGGGTCAGGACAAGAAGGTGGAGGTCGCGACACTCGGCATGACCACGCGCGCGCCATCCAAGCAAGAGATCGAGCGCCACGAGTTGCCGGTCCTGACCCGAGTCCAGGGGCAGGTCATCGCCAAACTCGACGAGGGCGGTGTGACTGCACTCGCCGGGCTGCGTGTCGGCGACGTGGTCTTCAAGGTCGAGAAGTCCGGCGTCTTAAGTCAGGACGACCTGAGCGATTTCCTGCGCGTGCGCAAACCCGGCCAGTCCGTCCGCATCGAGTTGGTCCGCGCAGCAGACTCGGCCCATGAGTCCGTCGAGCTGAAGCTTGGAAAGAAACTGGTCAAGGCACCGGATCGTCCGCAACTCCGCTGGCAGTACGCCGGACTCAGCGATCTCGCCACCGCTCTCTCCGTTGCAGAGGAGAAGGGCCAGCTCGTCATGGTGGGGTTGTCAGGCGCAGAGACCTGATGACCGTCCACCCGATTCGAGAGCCGTGCGCTCTCGGACATCTTGAACGACGAAGAGGTGGTCGAAGCATCCGCAAGTGTTCTCCGCGTGATCGTCCGTCGTCCGCACGCATACCGTTTCAGACGACAGTACCCAACCGCTCCGATTCCCGGCGTCGTGTTCCTAGACAAGGACGGTGAAGTCGTCGAGACCGTTTCGCTGCCCGCGGATGGAGCGAAGGCGGAGTTGCTGCAGGCCATGAAGTAGTCGAGAGAGTCCTACACCTGCGTTCTCGGGATTGACGGAAGGTCACAAGGCCCGCAGGTCGGCCATCTGTCAGGGCTGATTCAACGTGAAACCGTACGACTCCACGGCCCAGGACAACTTCCCAACTTGACCGAGATCCCCCCATCCGGGCGACGGGCAAGTTAGAGTTCTGATCCATATCGAAACGACTCGCCAGCCCTGTCCACTCGCCCAATTGGAGCTCCCTGAACCAGGCCGTGTGCATGGCCGAGGTCGCCTTGCGTGGTGTTGTCTGGTCGCCCCACTTGACCTCAGGCCGTCTCCCTTGGGTAGGGGAGGTGCGGTTCCCGAGGTCCAGTGGGACCCATCTAGGACTCTAAGACGGCCCTCTCCCGATTCCGCGATTACTGGAGTCTCAAGGCCTCACCCCGGGGCCTCGTAGCCCCTACTCCCTCGGCCACGAGAAGTGACCGGGAGGGATCGCATCGATCACCCGGAGTCGTGGATCAGACGAGTCAAGTTGGGTCACGGTTGCTCGGATCCGCGCTTTCCCGGTAGCGAATGGCTCCTCGAGCGGAATGCGCTGCTCCGTCGAAGGAATCAAGAGCCAGGCGCCGTCCACGCCGGATTGCACTACACCGGCCACGGCAATCGTAATCGAATGCAGCTCGTAGCCAGCGCTGTCCAATGCGTCAGCGACTTGATGAAAGTCCAGAACGACTGGATCGGGGAGTGCGAAGGTGACCCAGCCCGCTTCAGTATCGATGTCCACTTGCGACGCGCCCAACTGGCGGTCCAAGGCCTGGTGCAGACCGAAGGCCTTGTCGTTTCAAGTTCAGCTCTTGAACAAGACGTTGAACGATGCGAATGCCTCGCCGCTCGACGTTGACGGAGCCGACTGGCAAGCACTCAAGCCGAACAGCAGGATCAGGATCGAGGATGCCTGAAGGATGGAAGGGATTTTCATGAGTCTGTCCTAGAAACGAATGCCAACGGCTGCGAAGTAGTCCGTGCCTCGTCCGAGCTGCTGTCCCTGGTAATCCTGGAGTATCGGGATCCGGACACCGAGATTCAGATCCATGCTCGGAATCGGGTGGATGCTGAGAGCCGGGTTCAGCAGGAGCTCGTCAGCTCCCGAGTTCGCGACTCGAACGCCTGCGGATGTCGCTCGACCCTCATGACGCCATTGGAGTCCGAGGCGTGCCCCGAACGTCGGACCCGGATACTTGAAGTGGAGGAATCGGTATGCGGCCGCAACGGAGACCGAGAGGAAGTCGCCACTCTCGAGCTGCTGGGCGCCCTCGGTGTTCATCTTGTAGAAGACCGTGGCGTCGAACCGCGCCCGATCGACTCCGTAGGTTCCCGAGATCGCCGCGAACGGATTCCAAGCACCGGTCCCGGGCTGGAGCGAGGGCGCCAACAGTAATCCCTGGTCAACCTCGTCCGTCTCGCCGGTGGGAACCTCCAGTCCGCCGACCAATGCGACTCCGTAGCCACTCGCCTGCCCCTCGTGACGGAGCAAACGGTACTTTCCGAGGAGCGCGAGATCGCCCGGACCGGAAGCGTTGAACTTCGTCCCTCCGGACTCCAGCTCTCGACGGACCCAGGGGACGAGTACGCTCACGCCGAAGTCGCGATCCAGGCCGTAGTCGATCCCAAGAACGCTCCGGTCCTCGGTCAACTTCCGCGCGAACGGGTCCGTGATGGTCGAAGAGCCGTCGAACAAATCATCCTTCGTCTTGTGAAGGTGCGTGACAGAGACGCGGAAACCGGTCTCGAAGAGCATCTCCCCCGAGAAGATTTCGATCCCACCCTCTTGCGCTCGGAGTGCTGTTCCCGACACGAGGAGCAAGCCGATCCAAAGAAACCGCTGAGGACTCAAATGCTCGAGTCCTCGCGAAGCGCGGCCAAGATGGTGCAGTTAGAAGTCGGGCCCGATCCCGGGCAGTCGTCGACCATGGCCTTCAAGACTCGTCGGATGGCCTCCAGGTCGCGGATCCGCCCTTCGACTTCTTCGAGCTTCGTCGATGCCTGGGCACGAACCTCGGCGCAGTCCGCCTCCGAGTCCGTGCTGAGCGAAAGAAGTTCCCGGATCTCGGCAAGCGAGAAACCGAGTCGTTGCGCTCGCTTGAAGAAGAGGAGCCGCTCGACCGTCTCCGGCTCGAACTGACGGCGGTTGGTTCGAGTCCGGGGCGGGCTCGGAAGGATGCCGGATCTCTCGTAGTACCGGAGAGTCTCGACATTCACCCCGACCCGGGCGGCGAGCTGCCCACTGGTCATTTGGTCCATGACCCCATTCTCGACCTGTACCCAAGTACGGGATCAAGCAATTCCGAGGCTTCTTGGGCCCTCCTGGGCTTCAGCGAACCCGACGCCTACCCGCAGATGGCTTGGCCCGAACTTGACATCCCCCGAATCGTGGCCTATCTTCCGAACACCGCATGGTCCGGATCTCTGCCACCGCGTTGCTCCTCTGGGTGCTGTTCCTGGTGCCCGCCCTTTGCAAGGGCGGACTCCTGGAGCACGCGTGTGATTGCGAGACCGAGGTCGGCATCAGTTGTGACCATGAGCAGGGATGCGAGGACGATCCCTGCTCCATCGTTGCCAGGCCGGAGGGCCAGGACCGCAGGCTTGCGGCTGAGGTCGAACTCCTCGCGGTCGTGGCATCGTTCGAGTCGAGTGACCCGCACGTGGAGCTGAGAGGCCTGTTCGAGCGCGGCGCTGGTTCACAACCAGAAGGGCCGCCCGGACGCGAGAATCTGCCGTATCGAGCGAGCGATCGACCGCTGCTCATTTGATTCCTGAGACTCCATCGCATGGATGGGCGACGCAAGGGGAGAGGTGTGTTTCGTCACGCCGATCCCCAGCCTCGCCAGAGCACGTGTGGATCTTCGGAATCGAATGAATGAAGCAAGAAATCAAGTCTCTGATCTCGGTCCTGGCGCTTTCTCCGCTTGCGGGGTGTGTCAGCCACGATCCTCTTCCCATCGACCCCAAGGAAGTCCTCGGTGAGCTCGAGGAGGTCGAATGGACCCCTCCGGAGGATGGCGCCGACGCAGGCGACGGCCCGGGAGCCTCCGCCGCTGGACCCGACTTCCTTGCCGCGTTCGCGGTCACCACGAACCCCGGTCTTGCCACGGTTCGGGCTGAGCTTGGAGTCCGGGCCGCGCTTCTCGTGGAAGCGGGGCTTCTCCCGGACCCGGAGCTTGGCTGGGACGCAATGGACCTCCTCGCGTCTCAGATCGTGACCGGTTCCTCTTCGTCGATCGATGTCTTGTCCGGGCTCAGCCTGATGTTCCCCTTGCTCCGGTTCGGCGAGCGGGATGCGCGGATCGACGCGGCGGCCTGGCGCGTCGAGGAAGTGCGTCGTGCGGTGGTCGCTGGCGAGTGGGCGCTGACTCGGGCGGTCTACGTTGCCTTCGAGGAGGCCATCGCAGCGGATCTGGCCGCAGACCAGGCGGATGAGTTGGCGGCGCTGGCCGAGGAGACCGCGAGCTACTTCTCCAGGGCGCGCGAGTTCGGCGCTGTGACCGAGATTCAGGCGAACCTCGCTCTGGGAGAAATGCAGTCCGTGCGGCTGCAGGGCATCCGGGCACAAGCTCGTGTCCGGCGGGCTCGCCAGGAGCTGAATGCTCTGCTCGGACTCCCGCCCTCGACCTGGGTGGAGCTGGCGTCACGTTCTCCCGTGCCGCCCGTCGAGGCGATGACCTCGGACGTCGACAGCTTGACCGCTCATGCGCTGTCGGCAAGACCGGATCTCGCGGTGCTCCAGGCGAGCTACGAGGCGTCCGAGGCGGATCTGCAACGAGCCGTCGCGAGCCAGTACCCGAGTGTCTCCTTGGGAACCGGGATCGGACTCACCCTCCCCATCTTCAGGGAGTTCGGCCGTGCCGAGATGGAGACTGCCCTGGCGAGGCGCGAGGGATTGCGACTTCAATTCAAGGCCGCCCTCCATGCAGCTCGGGAGGAGATCGCAGCCCTCCACGCGGAGCACGAGTTCGTCGAGCGCGAGGTCGCTCTGATCGAGACCGAGCTGTTGCCCAATGCGGAGAGGAATTTGGTCCTCTCCGAGGAGGCCTTCCAGGAAGGCGAGGTCACGCTTCTCGAAATCCTCGCCCTTCAGCGCGCCTTGGTGGAGGCGCGCACTCGGCACGCCGAGTCGGTCGCCGAACTGAACAAGAAGACATGGGAGCTGCTGGCGGCCAGCGGATGGCTGCTCGCTCCCAAGACTGCCGCCAGCCCGACGGACGAGGAGGACGACTGATGAAGACCAGACTCTTGGAATCTCTTTGGACGAACGCCGTGATGTTCGCCCTTGCGCTCGGCTCGATCTCCAGTTGCGCCGGAGAGGATGCTCATGGCGAAGACGACGCGCACCAGCACGCTGATGACGAACTCGCGCACGCGGAGGAGGATCATGTCGAGCTGACCGAGCAGCAATTCGTCTCCGCCGGGATCCAGATGGTCGAGGCGGCTCCAGGGACGTTCTCGGAAGTCCTGACTCTGACCGGCTCCATTGCGCCGGACGCGGATGCGGTGATCCACGTGACTCCGCGAGTCGAAGGCCGAGTGCGGGCGGTGTTCAAGCACCTCGGTGAACCCGTCGAACCCGGCGAGCTGCTCTGCGTGATCGACAGTGTGGAACTCGGGGGTGCGGTCGCGGACTATCTACGTGATCAGTCCCTCGTCGGAGCCGCCGAGGAGACTCTCGAACGTGAGAGTCAGATGTTCGCGGCTCGCCTCGAAGCCCTCCGGAACCTCCTCGATGGCGCGATCGAAGTCCATCAGCGGATCTTCGACCGCGAATCCGAGCTCCAGGAGCGAGCCGTCTCCACGATCCGACCGCTCCTCGAGGCCGAGAAGGCCCTCAAGATCGCCCAGCTCGAACGCGACAAACAGATCGCCGAACTCGAAGCCGAAAGGGACGCGCGGCTCCTTGCTCTCGAGGTCGGGCTGCGTGCGAGGCAGATCGACCTGTCCACGGCAGCGAATCGACTTGCCGCGCTCGGTGTCGAGGCCAAGAACCTCGGAGAGACGGACCAGGCTTCCGCACTCCTCGCTGGCAAGTATGAGGTGCGTTCCACGAGTCGAGGCGTGGTGGTTGATCGGCACGTCTCGATCGGCGAATTCGTGGAAGCCGGATCACAGCTCTACATCATCGAAGACCTCTCCGAGGTGTGGCTTCTCGCTTCTGCATTCGAGGACCAGCTTCCGTCGGTGCGGTTGCAACAGAGGGCAAGGATCAGGCTCGATGCCTTCCCAGGGACGGTCCTTTCGGGTGATGTCAGTTTCCTCGGCTACGAGGTCGACCCTGTCAGTCGGACCGTGGGAGTCAGGATCAGCCTTCCGAACGAGCGGATCGAAAGCTGGGAGGAGGACCTGCCGTTGAGGCCTGGGATGTTCGGGACGGTTGAGTTGGAGACCACGACCCGGCCCGCCGCAGTCCTTCTTCCCGAGAAGGCCTTGGTTCACGACGACCACGGAGACTCCGTGTTCGTTCAAGTGGAACCCTTCGGCTTCGCCCACAGAGAGGTCGAAGTCGCTTACGGAGCGAACGGAATGGTGGAGATCCTGTCGGGACTCGAAGCCGGTGAGCAGGTCGTTGTCGAAGGGACGTTCTTCCTCAAGTCCGCCACCCGCCAAGCCGAGTTGGGCGGCGGGCACAGCCATTAGGGAAGCTAGGTCATGATCAATCGCCTCATCGACTTCTCGCTCAACAATCGACTTCTGGTACTGATCGCATGGGTCCTCGTTGCGGTCGTTGGAGTCGACTCACTCCAAAAGCTCCCGATCGATGCGGTCCCGGACGTCACGAATATTCAAGTCCAGGTCCTCACGAACAGCCCGGGGCTCGCGCCGCAGGAGGTGGAGTCCTTCATCACCTTCCCCGTTGAGACTGCCATGAGCGGCCTGCCGAAGGTGGAGCAGATCCGGTCCGTGTCGAAGTTCGGCCTGTCTGTGGTCACCGTCGTCTTCGAGGAGGGGACCGACATCTACTGGGCCCGTCAGCTCGTGAGCGAACGGCTTTCGGAGGCGCGCGAGTCCATTCCCGAGGAGTACGGTGATCCTGGAATGGGCCCCATTTCGACCGGCCTCGGTGAGATCTATCAGTTCGAGGTCAAAGGCGATGGGTACTCGCCGATGGAGTTGCGGGACATCCTCGATTGGAGTGTCGCGTATCAACTCCGCTCCGTTCCCGGTGTGGTCGAAGTGAACTCGTTTGGGGGAGAACTGCGGACGTATCAGGTCACGCTCGATCCCACCAAGCTGAGTTCCTATGGCTTGTCGCTCGCGACGGTATTCGACGCGCTCGAGAGCAACAACCGAAACGTGGGTGGTGGATACATCGTCCATGCGGACGAGCAGTACCTGATTCGCGGCGAGGGACTGGTCGAAGACCTGGATGATCTGGCGAAGGTCGTCGTAACCAAGGATGCCCGCGGGACGCCGGTGTACCTGGACAGCCTGGGCTCGATCGAATTCGCACCCACGATCCGGCAAGGCGCCGTGACGCGCGATGGCGAAGGGGAAGCGGTCGTCGGCATCGTGATGATGCTCATGGGTGCCAACTCGAGGACCGTCGCGCAAGATGTCCACGAGCGCGTCCAGAGGATTCAGGAGACCCTCCCCGAAGGCGTCACGATCGACACCTTCTACAACCGCACCGAACTGGTGGACCGCACGATCTGGACCGTCGCCCTGAACTTGATCGAGGGCGGGGCCTTGGTCGTCGTCGTGCTCCTGCTCCTCCTCGGGAGCATCCGTGGCGGTCTCATCGTCGCCTCGGCGATTCCCCTGTCGATGCTCGTCGCAGTCAGCCTGATGCGCGCCTTCGGTCTGTCGGGGAACCTGATGTCCCTCGGCGCGATCGACTTCGGGATCATCGTCGATGGGGCCGTGGTCATCGTCGAGGCGGTCGTCGCCTATGTCTTCGTCCACCGGGCCGATCGCGAGACTCCTCACCTGGAGAAGGTTCGGGCGGCCTGCCACCAAGTCGCGCGGCCCGTTCTGTTCGCGGTCGGCATCATCATGATCGTCTACCTGCCGATCCTGGCTCTGCGAGGAATCGAGGGGAAGATGTTCCGACCGATGGCGCTGACCGTAGTCTACGCCATGGGCGGGTCCTTGGTATGCGCACTGACCCTGATGCCCGTTCTCGCTTCAGTCTTCCTGAAGAAGGCCGTCGAGAAGGAGCCGATTCTCTTCCGGGTTATCCGCAAGGTCTACTTGCCCTTGCTTTCCCGCGCGATGGCGCGTCCCGTGATCACGAGCGGCCTCGCACTGGGCGCGTTCTTGCTCAGCCTCGGCGCCGTCCCGTTCCTGGGCGCCGAGTTCATCCCCAAGCTGGACGAAGGGGCGATCGCGATGCAGGTCTGGCGGCTGCCCAGCGTTTCCCTCGAAAGTTCCAATGAGATCAGCCTGAAGGCCGAGCAAGTGGTCAAGGCCTTCCCTGAGGTGCAGACCGTCGTATCCCGGACCGGGCGGGCGGAGATCGCAACCGACCCGATGGGAGTGGAGATTTCGGACACCTATTTGATTCTGAACCCACCCGAGACCTGGCGCTTCGAGTCGAAGGAGAAGCTGATCGAAGCTCTGGGCGAGGAACTTCAGGAGTCAGTCCCCGGTGTGATGTTCAGCTTCTCGCAACCGATCGAGCTGAGGGTGGACGAACTGATCAGCGGCGTGAGGTCCGAGGTCGGCATCAAGATCTTCGCGTCGAGCGGCGAGCTGGCCGAGATGCGCGCGGTCGCGGAGGAAGTGGCAGCCGTCGTGCGCGATGTCCCAGGAATGGAGGAGGTGAAGGTCGAGCAGACCACAGGGCTCCCCACTCTCACGGTCGAGATCGATCGGGAGGCGATCGCGCGGCTCGGGGTGAACGCGCAGGATGTTCTCGGCGTCATCGAGACCATAGGCGGAACCCAGGTGGGCACCGTCATCGAAGGTCAGAGGCGGTACAGCCTGCAGGTACGCTTCGAGGAATCCGCTCGGGAAAGCCTGGAAGCCTTGCGGCACCTCCCCATCGCTCTTCCATCGAGCGACGGGAGCACCGCACCCTGGGTACCCCTCGAGCAGGTTGCATCGGTGGACATCCGCACCGGACCGGCCCAGATCAGCAGGGAGAAGATCCAGAGAAAGATCACGGTCGAGCTCAACGTTCGCGGCCGGGATCTCGCGTCCGCGGTCACGGAGGCCCGGGAGCGTGTGGAGGAGGACGTGGATCTCCCACCAGGTTGGTTCATCGAGTGGGGCGGTCAGTTCGAGAACCTCGCCGCGGCTTCCAAACGACTGACGCTCCTCGTGCCGCTCGCGTTGCTCCTGATCTTCACTCTGCTCTACTCGACCTTCAAGTCGACCCGACTCTCGCTGCTGATCTTCTTGAACGTTCCTCTCGCGCTCACGGGAGGAATCGCGGCGTTGCTCCTGCGCGGCTATCCGTTCTCCATTTCGGCTGGAGTCGGGTTCATCGCTCTCTTCGGAATCGCCGTCATGAACGGCGTGGTGCTCGTCTCGACCATCGTGCAACGTCGCGCCGAAGGCTCGTCAGCGGGAGGGGCGGCGAACGACGCGGCCATCTCGCGACTCCGTCCGGTGTTGATGACGGCATTCACCGACATCATCGGCTTCATCCCGATGGCTATCGCAGCGAGTGCCGGAGCCGAAGTCCAGCGCCCTCTTGCAACCGTGGTCATCGGCGGCTTGATCACCTCCATGTTGCTGACCCTCTTCGTTCTTCCTTCGGTCTACCGTTGGTTCGAGGGGCGGGCAGCCGAACACTCGCCCGAACCCACGTCTGGCGGTGAGGAGTAGAGAGCGACGAGACAGTTGTCCTGCAAGGCGAGCTCGATCCCGTCGTGGTTGTTCCCACGCAGATCGGGTCATGGCCTCTGCGCGGCCATTCGTCCGGCCGAAGGCCCGGGTGCTACTCTCACGAGCGAGATCAGCAGATCAGCCGGCCCCGAGTTCTTGCGCCCGACATGCCTGGCTCCGCCGCCCTCTCATCCGCGACCCGCCGTTGGGTACCGACGCCGGCGATGAGGCGGTACCTCCAGGCGAGACTGGACACCACGATCCCCCCGCGCACGGAGTCCCTTGCTCGGCTCGCCGGAGTCAACCGAACCACGGTCTGGCGTTGGCATCAGCGGCCTCCGTTCCTCGAGTGGCTCGAGCATCAGGAGCGGGCGGCGACGCTGGGAGCAGTGTCGGCGGTCCACAGCGTGCTCTACCGCAAGGCCCTCGCGGGTGATGTCCGTTCCGCCCGGCTGTTCCTGAGACGATTCGATCCAGACTGGCCGGACGGTCGAAGAGGAGCCTCGAAGGAGCACCGAGGCCACGAGGACGACGGGAAAATGACGCTGACCGCGGCGGCTCGTGCTCTGGTCGAGATGGGCTTGGTGGTGCGGCGTCCCCGACCTGGGGAGGGGGAGGCACCTCCCGAGACCGATGCTGGCGACTGCCCGCTCTGCGGGCGTTGCGCCTAGCAGCCCGTGGATAAAGGACTGGAATCGCCGCCGCGCCGATGACACCTTGTCGGCATGGCGATGGGCCGACGCAGCAAGGCAGACCAGGAAGCCCTCTTCCTCTCCGCACTCGACCTCCCGCGCTCCCCGGGCCACCTGTTCTACGAGCGCTTGAATCGACTCCTCGCGGACTCGGGCTTCGACGAGTTTGCTGAGCAGCAGTGCCGCCGCTTCTACGCCGAGGGCGTCGGCCGCCCGAGCCTGCCGCCGGGCACCTACTTCCGCCTGCAGCTGATCGGGTACTTCGAGGGGATCGGCTCGGAGCGCGGCATCGCCTGGCGCTGTGCAGACTCCTTGGCACTGCGCACCTTTCTCGGCTTCGCGCTCGACCAGCACACGCCGGACCACTCGACGATCTCGAAGACGCGTCGCCTGCTCGACCTGGAGACGCACGAGGCGGTCTTCGCCTGGGTGCTGGAGCGGCTCGCCGACCACGGTCTCGTGAAGGGCGAGACGGTGTCCGTCGACGCGACGACGCTCGAAGCCGACGCCGCGATGCGGAGTATCCAACGGCGCGACGATGGGCGGAGCTACCGCGAGTACTTGGATCACTTGGCGCAGGCTTCAGGCGTGGAGACGCCGCGGCACGCGGATCGCAAGCGTGTCGATCGCAAGCGCAAGAAGACCACATCCAACGAGGACTGGGAGCATCCACATGATCCAGATGCCCGGATCACGCGGCTGAAGGACGGCCGCACGCGGATGGGCTACAAGGCGGAGCACGCGGTCGATCTGGACAGCGGCGCGGTCGTGGCCGCGACGGTACAGCCAGGAGATCGAGGGGACACGACCTCGATCTACGAGACCATGAGTGAGATGAGCGACCAGCTCGCGCGGCTGGAGCGTGCGGGGCACGCGGTGAAGGAAGACGGGCTGACGGAGGTGGTGGCAGACAAGGGCTACCACAAAGGAGAGCTGCTGGAGGACCTGGCGCAGCTCGAGGTCAAGAGCTACATCGCGGAGCCGAAGCGCAGACGGCGCAAGTGGAAGGGGAAGGAGGGCCAGCAGCGGGCGACCTACGCGAACCGACGGCGTCTTCAGACCAGACGCGGCAGGCACCGCATGCGTCAGCGCGCCGAACTGACTGAGCGCAGCTTCGCACACGCCTTCGATACCGGAGGACTGAGACGAGTGACGGTCCGCGGGATGGAGAACGTGCGCAAGCGCGCGCAGCTGCAAGTCGCGGGCTTCAACCTCGGACTCCTGATGCGCAAGCTGATCGGGGTGGGCAAGCCGCGGTGCCTGCAGGGAGTGGCTCAGGCGCTTTCGAGCTCAGCGCGAGGTGCCGTGAGCGCCGCGTCGACGCACATGGCGACCGTCGGCGCAAGTCTGGACGCAATGCTCGAGTGGCGGTCGACTTGGAGCGCGCGATGCGCCGCTTGATCAGGTCGCCCGGGGAAGGGCATTTGTCCACGGGCTGCTAGGGCACCCTCCCCATTGCATGACGGCCTCGATTGGGCCTGGGCGATGCAGCGTGGCGCAACTCAGAACGGCTTTCTCAAGAGGTTGGAAGGGTCTTTCTCGCGCGGGGATCAGAGTGCTCTCTCGCCCGCCTGGAATCTCTCGTACTTGTGAGCTACCGTCTGTTCTTCTCTAGAGGAGAACAAGAAGTGGTGAGAGGACGCCCTCCTACGCCTACGAACGCTCTGATCAAGAGTGTCCGTGCTGACCTCGAGGCCATTCGCGGTTGCTACCGACTCGATCATCTGGAGTTCTGCAAGACGATCACTCGCTTCGCGGGCTACTGGGTTCGTTCCGACGAGGACTCGGCGGGCCTCAAGCAGTGCTTCACCAAGGCGTCTCGTCACGAGCCGGGCACCCTCCTGGTTCGCGTCCAGCTCGAACTGGGTCCGCTCGCCCGCTTGTTCAAGGAAATCGAGGACGGCGCGCCGGAGCAGCAGTCACTCGTCCATCTGGACAGGTTCCTTCGCTGAGGCGAGTTCTTTTCCGCGTCCGGGCAGCGCCACGTCAGCACTTCGTATCGGCGTGGCACCAAAGCTCAGGACTCCTACGTGCTCGGGAGCGGGCGGGAGTTCCGACTCATGTACTTCCCTCCACGCGAGCTGTTCCATCCGACGCAGAAGCAGCAGGCAGAGGGCTGCCTGGCGCGACTTGGGCTCTGGGGGATCGCCAACGAGATTCGTGTGCTCCTCGAGGCCCTCGCCCTCCCTGCTCGTGAGATCCGATGCTCGAATTGCGGCCAACTTGCGACACCGCGAGACGCGGGCGACTCGGATCCAGGCGAGTCACCGAGAAGGCGGAGTCGAGGATTCCGGAAGGGAGACCAACCGAATCGGAAGTTCTGCGGGCCCGGCTGCAAGGCCGCCTATGAGGCCAAGGCTCGGAAGGCTGGCCATCTCCGGGTCAAGGATCCTCTCGATCCGTCCAGGAAGACCGCTTCGCACGCGGAGTACGTCCGGAATCTCGAGAAGGCCAAGGCGGCTGGCCTTCGGAAAGACAAATAGGACAAGGGCTTGCGGCTTCGCGAATTGATGTCCCCGCTGCTGTCAGGGCAGGCTCTTCTTCTGGACCCGAGAACTCCCCACCGTGAGGTCATCGCATCTGCCCAGAAGGCAGCGGTGACCTCAGATGGACTACCTGACTGCACGTGATCTCGCGGCACGCTTCGGTGTTGCCGTCCACCAGGTCAACTACGCGCTCCTCCGCAGCGCGGACCTGACCCCAGAGCCTCATCGCATCGGCATGGTGCGCGTCTGGCCCGAGGACGCGCTGCCGGCAATCGAAATCGCCCTCACGGCGACGGGGGCGCTTCCGGCGGCGACTGTCGACCAGCCGGCCCGAGTCGGGCAGGAGGCCGGCCATGGCGGCTGACAAGGAAGCGCGCCCCTCCGCGGATGCGAACCGGAACGAAGGGGCGCGGTCGAGTGACTCGGAGAGCCGAGTTCATGGTATCCGCAGGCTGCTGAAGCCGAAGGAGGCAGCGAGAGCCCTGGGCATCTGCGAGCGCAAGCTCTGGGAGCTGGGCAACTGCGGCGCCGTGCCGACCGTCCGCATCGGTCGCGCCGTTCGGTATGACCCGTCCGACCTCGAGGCTTCGATCGAAGAGTGGAAGCGTCGGGGGGCGATCGGGTGAACCGACTCGACCAGTTGCTTGGTTCCCTGTGGGCCAGCCCCGCGGGCAAAGATCGCTGGACCGGGGTGTGCCCGCGCCACGCGGGTGACCCCGCGGGTTTGTTCATCCGACTGCGTCGCTCGGGCCGTGTTCAACTGCGCTGTGAGCGGGCCTGCACGGAGGCTCAAATCATGAGCTCGGCGGGTCTATCCATGGAGGTGACGCTGCCTGAGCACCTCGCGGTCCATCCCGGGAGTGGGCTCGTCCTGGCGGACGCCAGCCTCATCAAGCCGAGGAAGCTCCAGTGGCTATGGCCTCGGCGCTTGCCGCTCGGCACCCTCGTCATCCTGGGTAGCGACCCCGAGAGCGGGAAGTCGACCCTCGCGGCAAATGTCACCGCCACGGTGACTACGGGTCGACCCTGGCCAGACGGCAGCACCATGGACTGCCCGCCTGGAGAGGTCATCCTGCTCAGCGCGGAGGATCTCGTGGCGGAGGTCACGGTCCCGCGGCTGTTGGCTGCCGGTGCCGACCTAGGTCGGGTCCGGTTCATGTACGGCGTCATGAGGCGCTCGACGGAGGACCGGCTCGCCGGGTTCTCGCTCGTGGAGGACTTGTCCGCACTGGACGAGCTTCTTGGCGACTTCCCGCACTGCCGCCTGGTGTGTGTCGACACCTGGGAGTGCTTCCTCGGCGACCTGGACACGAACAAGAACACCCAGGTGCGGAGCGTCCTCATGCCGTTCGCCGAGATCGCGGAGGAGCATGGGGTGACCATCCTCCTCCTCCAGCACCTCAACAAGAACTACGACATGAGCGCGCTGCACCGGATTGCCGGCAGCGTGGCCATCGCAGGGGCCGCTCGGTCGGTGTTCTCGATCGCGAGAGATCCCGATCATGAAGACCATCGCTACCTCATCAATACCAAGACGAACCTGAGCAAGCGTGCTCCCACTCTCGCGTTCTCTGTCGAGCCGACGGCGGTGAACGGCGCCGAGATCGGGAGGATCCAGTGGGACCCGGAGCCAGTCGAGGTCGACATGGAACGCGTTCTGAGCCCTCAGGGCGCTCGCCGTGCCGCGCCGCGTGCGCCGAAACTCGAGGAAGCCAAGGCCTTTCTCAGCGAGGCTCTGAGCGGCGCTGAGGAGGTCTACGGAGAGGATGTCAAGCGCATGGCCGAAGAGCGAGAGATTGCTCCGAAGACGCTCCGGACCGCCCGTGAGGCGCTCGGCATCCTGAACGCCGCGCGGACCGTCGACGGCAAGCAGCGCACCTTCTGGAGCCTGCCGTGCCGCGATCAGGGACCTGCCCACGAATCCAGAGAGGGCGGCAAGTAGGCATGTTGGGCAAGTCGGCTCCTCGGCCTCGACGCATATCCAGGAGGCTGGATAGATGACCAGAGAGCAAGTATCGCCTAGGATGGTGGCCATGCCTCGCCGCCGCTCGTTCTCCGATCAGATCCGCAAAGCCATCCGGGAGTCCGGCATGACTCGCTATGCGATCTGCAAGGAGATCGGGCTTTCGCAATCCGTGATGTCCCGCTTCTGCCACCAGCAGAGCGGCCTCTCGATCTCCACCCTGGATCGGCTTGCGGAGTTCCTCGATCTCCACGTCGTCGTCGGCGCGTCCAAGGGGCGCGGGAAATAGCCATGGCCAGCGTTTACAAGCGAAAGGGGAAGGGCAACTACATCATCTCGTGGTACGACCACGAGGGCCGTCGACGGGAGAGGTCGAGTGGGACTACCGATCGGCGTGCTGCCGAGCGAATCGCCGCCAAGTTCGAAGCCGAGGTCGCGTTGCGCCGCACCGGCGTCGTGGACGCCGCGAAGGAGCGGATCGTGGCCGAGTCCAGCCGGCCGATCGGCCGACACCTCGAGGACTACTTGCGGCACTGTGCGGGCGTGGACCAGAACCGGCAGTTCATCAACCAGAAGCGTCGCCGACTCCGCCGTCTGGCCGAAGCAGGAGGCATCGCTCGGCTCGCGGACCTGGACCCGGATCGCGTGGAGGCCGGCCTGCGTGTCCTTCGAGACGATGGGCTCGCCACCCGTACGGTCAACTCCTACCTCCAGGACGCGAAGGCGCTCGCGGCCTGGTGCGTTAGGCACGGACGCCTGGAGATCAATCCTCTGGTCGTCCTGAGCAAGCGCGACGAGACGCGTGACCGCAGGCGGATCCGTCGCCCGTTGACCGAGGAGGAGCTGGCACGCCTGTTCCAGGTGGCAGAGGATCGTGGCCGAGCAGCCTGGTACAAGGCTGCCTTCTACGCTGGCCTGCGTCTCTCCGACCTCAAGTCGATCACGTGGGGCGACGTCGATCTCGACGACGGCATCCTGACCATTCGCGAAGGCAAGGCGAAGCGGGTCGACCGTCTGCCGATCCACCCCGCGCTTGCGGAGGAGCTGGCTCGGTGGAAGCCCACGTTGGCCCACCCGACCGCCAAGGTGTTCCCGCACGCCGTGACGAACCACACGCGCCGCCGCGACTTCGAGCGCGCCGGGATTCCCTTGAAGGACGAAGGCGGCCGCTACGCCGATCTGCACAGCTTGCGCACGACGCTGGCAACCACCTTGGCCCGCCAGGGCGTCCCTCCCCAGGTGTGCCGCGAGCTGATGCGCCACAAGGACTATCGGACGACCGACCGCCACTACACGGTCCTGGCCTTGAAGGACTCGGCCGACGCCCTCGGCCAGCTCCCGTCCTTCACTTCGACTCCGGATGCCGCTCGGGTCGCGGCGATCGGCCCAGCAGGACCCCAGCAGATTCCCCAGCAGTCAGGGCACGATTCGGTGCGTGACCGTGCGACGGCCTGCGAAGAGCCGTCCGAGGACGATAGGCCGACCAACGGACCCAAGCCTTGCGTCCCCGCGAAGATCCGCGACCTGGTGCGACCCAGTGCGACGCAGGGAGATGGTGCGCCCGAGAGGATTCGAACCCCTGGCCTACAGCTCCGGAGGCTGTCGCTCTATCCAACTGAGCTACGGGCGCGCCCAAAATTGCGGCGGGTAGCATAACCGCCCGCAGATGGGGCGAAAAGTGGCCTTTCCGGCGAAAAAGGGCGGGCGCCGCCGGCCTCTGGCTTTGCTACAACCCTGAGGCGATGCTCCTTGAACTCCTGCTTCTGGCCCAAACGCCGTCGCCGCAGACGGCTCTCCGTTTCGAAGACCTGCTGGAAGAAATGGTCGACCTGGAGGCTCTTGCCCGCTGGCCCAATCCGGAGTTCCATACCATCCAATTTTCCAGCACCGACCGGCGCAGTCGCCATCCCGATGCACCTGGCTGGTATCAGAACGCCGACGGTTTCGGCAAGGAGCCCGTCCCCGGCTTTGAAGCCACCCTCGAAGCCCCCGGAGAGGACGGAGTCGGCCTTTACCTCATCGCAGACGTCCAAGGGCCGGGAGCCATCGTTCGAGGCTGGTCCGCCGGCATGGGTGGCACCCTTCGGGTTTACCTCGATGGCCGGGACCAACCCCTCTACCAGGGACCGGCCTACGATTTCCTGGCCAACCGCACCCAGATCTTCCTGCGCCAACAGGGGCACGATCTCAATCTCGGCGATGCCTTTCGCCAGCAGGACGCCGACTATCTACCCGTTCCCTTCGGCCAATCCCTGCGGGTCACCTGGCAAGGCAAGGTGCAGGAACTGCATTTCTATCACCTGGAAGTGCGCCGTTATGCCGCGGCTGCCGTCGCTGTCGAGACCTTCGATCCCGCCCGCCATCTGGCCGAACCCGGCAAGCTGGTCGAAATCGCCCGCCGCCTGCGCCAGCCTTCAGCGCCGGAAACTTCCGAAAACCACGCCTTGACCGCCAGCCTAAAGCCAGACGGCATATGGAGTTGGACCACTCCCCTTGAAGGAGCCCCGAAAGCCTTTCGCTACCTTTCCTTGCGCTTGCAGGCTGCCGATTTGGACGCTGCCCTGCGAGGCACCCTGCTTCGGATCGCTTTCGATGGCTCCCAGCGCCCCCAAGTGGAGGCACCGGTCGGCGATTTCGCCGGTACCGGCCCTGGGGTCCATCCCTACCACAGCCTGCCGATGGCCATGACCGCCGACGGCACCGTGATTTGCCGCTTCGTCATGCCGTTTCAGAACACCGCCAAGCTGCAGTTGTGGAATACCACCGCGCAACAGGTGGACGCCGAAATCAAGGTCGGCTTGTCTCCCTGGCAGTGGGACGCCAAGTCTCTTTATTTCCGGGCAAAATGGCGCATGGATCCCGACCTGGATCTCCGCTTCGGTGGCTTCGATCTTCCCTTCATCGTGCTCATCGGCCGCGGTCGATTGGTCGGGGTGGCCAGCCTGCTCAGCAACCCGGCGTCGGTGCCCCATCCTTACGGAAGCTGGTGGGGAGAGGGTGACGAGAAGATCTTCGTCGACGGCGAAGCCACTCCCTCCTTCCTCGGCACCGGTTCGGAAGACTACTACAACTACTCCTGGAGTCGGCCGGACCTCTTCGACCACCCCTATTGCGGACAGCCGGCCAATACCGGTCCAGGAAATCAGGGCATTTGCACCAATCATCGCTGGCAGATTCTGGACAACCTCCTGTTTCGGAGCAGCCTGAGTTTCCACATGGAAATGTGGCATCACCGGCCCAAGGCGGGGCTTGCATATGCACGTCTGGCTTATATTTATGCTCGACCAGGTGCCGTCGACGATCACCGCCGGGTGCAGGCTTCGGAGCTGATCATTCCGCAGCTCCCGGTGCAGCCGGCGGAAGCGGCCTACGGTTCTCATGGAGCTGAAATCCATCCCCTCCAGGCCGCTGAAATGGAAGCGGAGGGGGGGCAAGTAAAGCCCGATTCGACTTGGCCCACCGCCGCCGACGGCCGCCTGGTGGGATGGAGCGCCGCCCCGGGCGACCGTCTGCAATTCACCTTCGAGTCGGAGAAAGACGGAGAAGCGGCCCTTCATTTGGTCGCCTGTCATCGGCCCGACGGCGGCAAACTTCGGGTCTGGCTCGGCGATCAAGCCCTCCAGGTCGAGGGCCTGGGCGGGGCCGAATTCGGAGAATCCGGCTCGCCGATTTGGACTCTGCAAAGTCGTCACGCCCGGCGCCTATTGAGCACCCGATTTAAGCCTCTGAAGCTTGCCCCGGGAAAGCAGCGCCTGACCATCGAGTGCTTGGTGGGGGGCGAATTCGGCTTCGATTATCTTTGGATCCGTTGAAATCGGTGGGCGCAGGGGAGGCCCAGGAACCAGGGATAGCGACCCTAATGTCTGCTCAGAAAAGGGCTTGGGACCGAGCTTCGGTAGGGCCTCAAAAACGCCTTTTTTGCGTGCCTTTTTCGCGAGCCTAAGGCATTGCAAACAAAGGCTTTAACCTTTCCTCCGCGGAGCCTCATAAATTATGGTAAAAAGGGGTTACCGATTGCAAGCAGGGCATCTAAGGTGCTTTGGTGCCGGGTTTCCGGCGCCATCTTCTTCAAGCGCCACGCTTGTTGTTCGCAAATCCAATGCTTAGCCCCAAGCTCCTCACCCTTTCCTTGATGGGCGGTGTTGCCGCCCTGGCATGGGGTTGGGTCTTTCCCTCGCAAGCCAATCTTTCCGCTTCGGGCGGCCCTCTTACCCTTCTGGCCGATAGCGACGGCGACGGTTTAGACGACGCCCTCGAGGCTCGCTTGATGACCAAAGGTGATTTGAGCGACAGCGACGCTGACGGGTTTAGCGACCTGGAAGAGATTTTGGTCGGGACCGACCCCATGGATGGCCAAAGCCAGACCGGCGGCGCCATCGTTCCTGCGAGCTATCTGAACCTGTACGCCCTTGGCAATAAGGTGGTGGTTTCCATCTACGCCCTGCGGCAAACCGGAGTCAGTCAGCTCGAAATGTTTTGGGCCGGCCCCAATGGGATGACCTACTTCCGGCCTAGCGACATCGCCGGCAATCAAGTCGACGTGCAAACTCGGCCTACTTCTTGGCCCGGTTTCGAGATCGAATTCGTGCGGTATGAATTCAAACGCTCGGCCTTCGAGCAGCCTTCCTCCGTCACCTTCGGGGTGCAGGCGCTGCTGGATAACCAAATCCTGTCGGTTTCCTCCGCCACTTTGACCAAGGTGGGTGGGGTTCTCTCCCAATTGGTTTGGGATGGGCAAATCAATTCCACGGTGGGAAATACCCCGAACGCCGCGGCCAACGGGAATCAGCAATTCGAAGCCGAAGAATTCGGCGGCCAAGGGGGCAGCACCTCTTCCTCCGGCGGCATCGTGCCGGTAGAGCCCGATAACGGTGGCCATTCCAACGATGGTTCCGCTGACGAAGTTTGTGTGCAAATCCTTTCTCCGACGGGACATCTCGGCAACGGCAGGATGGAATATACGGTCGATTCGGCCTCCTGCGAGCCCATGGTGGGTGCCATTTGTTTGACCGGATGCTCCGCCACCATCGGCGAAACCATCATCGGCGTGGACATTGTCGGTCTTCTCGGGGGCTGACACTTCGCTCAAGAATCCAACAAATCCTTTGGTCGAGATACCTCCTCACCTTTGCGGAGGGAATTGAAGGCGATCGGCCAAAACAAGCAGGGAGCGGGCTTTAGAGCCGGCCCCTGTTCTCTTTTGACCCTAGTCAAATCCCTGGCAGCCGTTTAGGCTGCTAGTATCCGAACCTTCCCGGTTTCATGGATTTTCTTGGAACTGGGGAAAAAAAACCTTCGTCCCAAACTTGCCAACTCCTTGAGCGATCCTGACCGGGACCTGGTCCTGAAATGTCAATCCGGTGACGGTACAGAGTTCGAGGAGGCTTACCGGCAACTCTACGCTCTTTACAAAAACCGGGTTTACACGATCTGCCTCCGTGTCACCGGCAACGAGGAAGACGCCTTGGATGCAGCCCAGGAGACCATGGTCACCTTGGCCCGACGCATTCGAGATTTCGCCTTTCGGAGCCGATTTTCCTCGTGGGTGTACCGGATCGCCGTCAATGCTGCCATCGACGTACGTCGCCGGCGGTTGGAGGCGACTCGCGGCTCCGTCACCACGGTGCTGGGAGGTTTAGGAGAAGCCGACGTCTTTCCGGATACCCCCTCGGTGGACAACGGCGCGGATCCCTCCGCACGGGTTTCTCTGGGAGAATCGCAGAAGGTGGTGCAGGCGGCCCTGGCCAGCATCAACCCTCGTTTCTCAAGTCTGTTGGTGTTGCGCTACGTGCAAGGCCACTCCTACGAGGAGATCTCCGAGATCCTGGAATGTAACCTCGGTACAGTAAAGTCCCGGCTCAATCGGGCCCACGCCGCTCTACGCGAGTTCCTTGAAAAGCGAGGCGGCGCTGCCCTGCTTGAGCCATAACCCCCCCACCCTTCACACCCATTACTCCCTTGGAAAAGCGACGCGATGCCGACGAGCTGCCTGAGAAGCTAGTAGCTTCTTTGCAGGCTCTCGGAGACGTGGAAGCCCCGCCCGAACTTTGGGCGAGGATTTCCAGTCAAAGGGAGCAACTGGTGATGGCTTATGCCGGAGCGGATCTAGCCGGAGTCAAAGCCCCGGACGATTTATGGCTCCGAGTACGGCCCACCGTGCTTGAAGAGGCTGAAAAGCAAGACTCTCAGAAGCCGGCCAAGGTATTCCAAATCTCCTCATACCGTTGGAGTATTCGCCGGATGGCCGTGGCTGCGGCCTTGCTTTTGTCCGCCACCATCGGCATGGCCTCTCTGCAGGAGCCTCAGGGCTCCGATGCTTTTCAAAGTCACGGAGCGAAAAGCGCCTTGCAGCGCTTCTTCCGCTCCCGTGTTCAAGTTGAACAGGTGGCTCCCGAGCAAATGTCGCCGCTGGCCCGGCAATACGCTTCTATGCTCGGTGCGCCCCAAGACGGAGGTTCATCCAGATGATCCGCTCCATATTTCCACTGTTTTTCGCTTCCCTGTTGTTGCTTAGCTTGTGCTCCTGCTTCGCCAGCGGTGAATCCAATCCGGATACAACCAACTCGACCGAGCGACTGGCGGCTCAAGCCGGTTCCGGAGGTGGAGCCAACAGCGACCTTGGCGAGCTCAAACCCCTGCCCGACATCCAGTATCCCGAAGACCAAATGGTGCAACTGGAGCGGGAATATGAAGTGTTGATAGGTGAAGGGGTTTATCGGCGTTTTCAGGAATTGGTTTACGCCGACGGCCAAGGCAATGTAGCCATGGAATTAATCGGCTTGGCGGAAGATCGCGAACAACCGTTCCAGAATCCGTCGGCTTTGGAGCAGATGTACTACGATTTGCGCCAGCGTTATCTGCTTCGCTATCGCGACGTTCATTTGCGAGATGAATCGCGTTTCCGGCAAAACTACGGCATGGAAGAATTGCCCGGAACCGTGACTTTGGCTGGACGCTCTTGCCGCCAGCACGTCGCTCATTCCCGTCACGGATTTGGCGACGTCCATTTCTTCATTGATGAAAGTACTGATTTGTTGCTCGGTTGGTCGATCTTCGACCCCGAGGGGGTTGAAACGGCTCGCCTGCGAACCACCGCGGTGGACTTCCAACCGAATTTCAGCGGCGTTACTTGGTCGCAGCCTTTGATTCCCGAGCAACCTTACCGGGGAGCCGTAGACGATGCCGCTTTGGGCTTCACTCCCAAGCACGCCATCTATCGCCCGAACGGTTTCTTCCCGGAAAGCACCATGATGCTTCTTGGGCAGGTGTTCACCAACGATTTACCGAACATCCATTTCGAAGTGAATCATGACGGTTTGCGAGTGCTGTTCATTGCTCAGCATCCCTCGGAACAGCAGCAAAGCAAAATCGGCCCCAATCAAATCATCGTCGAGGCACAATCCAGCCGAATCGGTGGGATCAGTGTTCTCGAGGCCACGCGGGATCAAATCCACCTCTACATCGTGGGCGCGGTTTCCCAGGACGAGGAAGCCACCATTCTGGGTTCCATCTACTAGGAAGCTTTCGATCCCCTGGCCCTCGGCGGTACTTGCCGCCGGGGGCATCGTCGTCTCTTTATTTCACCTTTAGCCCGGCTCCAAGCCACCGTTAAGGAGGCAGGCCGGCCGCCCAGGGGCGTCGGCCTGGGATCGCTTCGCCATGATTTCGATTGTCTGCCTAGCCACTTTCATCTTTGCTCCTCAGGACGTCCCTTTAGCTAGGGGAGCTTACCGAGGACCCTACGACGAAGTCCTTCGGGAACAAGCCGCCGCCGCCGAATCCGAGGATTCGGAAAGCAAGGTGCTGCTCGATGCTTGGGATCGATGGGAATTCTGGTTCGAATTCCAAAGGGAAATCCTCTTCCGCGGCTTGATGGAGCGACCTGGGGCTGCGGTCCAGAATGACCGTTACGGTCCCGAAGATTGGGCTCTAGGTCGCCAGGAAGCCTTGGAAGTCGGACAACCGGTTCTCCTTCGAGCTTTGGATTCCAAGTTCCCGGTCATTCGCGAAGCTGCGGCGCTGGCCTTGGGAAGAATGGGCTCCAACGCGGCGGTGAATCCTTTGAAGCGGGCCTTGGGCGATTCCAGTTCCCAAGTCCGACAGGCGGCCTTGCTTGGATTGGGATTGATCGGCGACGAAGATTCGGTGCTGGCCTTGGCCGGGGTGTTCCGGAATCCAAGCCATACCGCCGGCATGCGAGCCTTTGCCGCCCTCGGCCTCGGCCTCAGCGGCCGGCCGGAAGCCGGTGATTTGGTCGACTCCTATCTGAAACGCAACTTGAAGCCCGACCGCGTGTACGGCGAGGAAGAGACCGTTCTGTCCGGAGCGGTTTGGGCGGCCGGCATCTTGCCAGCGCCGGGCCTGACCGTGACTCTGCTCCGCGGTGCGGAAGAGTTGCGGACCGGAGCCGCAAGTGGCTCGCGGAAATTGCGTACGGTCCTGTTTCAAGCCCTTGGCAACCGGCAAGACCGTTTGGCTCGTCCCTATTTGATCGAGAGCTTGAACAGCCAGGACCTGGCCCAGCGGCGTTCGGCTGCCCTGGCTCTCGGCAGTCTCGGGGATCCGGCAGCGATTCCGGCCCTGCAGCGGGCTTTCCTGGCCGGAGGGGATCTGGAGACCCGGATGTTCGCGCTGCTCTCCGCCGGCCAGATCGGCGGACATCAGGCGGTGGCTTGGTTGAATCAAGTCGGCCCCGAGACGGTGAAACATCGGCAGCTCCGGTCCGCATGGAGCCTGGCGGTTGGCATGGCCCAGGTTGGCCCGGAGTTGGAAACACTGCGGATCGAATTGACCGGCCATGAGCCGAATCAGGCAGGAGCGAAGGTGCGGCGAGATGAGGAACGCCTGCGGGGAGCGGTAGCCGTCGGGCTTGGCCTGTTCGGAGATCGTCGAACCCTCGCCGACATCCAGGAATCCATGGCGGTGAAAGGGCTGGATCCTGACTTTGCCGGCTACCTGGCCATTGGGGCTGGAGCGCTCGGCGGCAGCCAAGCCACCCAGTACTTGTTGAAGCTTTCCAGGCAAGAAGGCAAGCAGGTCGATTTCACCCGCGGCCTGGTGTTGGGCTTGGGGCTGGTGAAAGATCCCCGGGCGGCGGCGGAAATCACTCGCTGCCTCCTGGAGGAAACTCATCCTGAAGTTCAGTGGGCGGCCTCCAGGGCCTTGGGATTGGTTCGCAGCCGAAAGGCTTTCCAAACCTTGATCACCGCTCTCAGCGAAGAGGGCGAAGTTCGCCGCGAACCGGAAAATTTAGCCGCCATGATTCGGGCGCTGGGTTTCCTCACCGACGTGCGGCGCGGGGAATCAGTCGGGAGTTTCTTGCGCAACATGAATTACCGCCAGGACTTCCGCATGCTCCGCGTGCTCCGGGCCTATTAGGCAAGGCCCAAGAGATCCCCAGCAGCTTGGGCGTCCGGTTTCATGGCGAAGACCGGGCGCCCTTTTTCCGTCGGCGTCGAAAGTCGGGGGGTATCCTTCCGGAAACACCACGGAAGAGCCATGCCGAACTTTCCTCATCTCCCGGATCAAAAGCTCTTCGATCCTCAGTATCGAAGCGAACTTCTAGGCAAGGTCGAAGCCTTGCTGCTGGTTTTGGAACGCACCCATGAAAAAGTTCTCGGCGGCATGCACGCTCCGGGATCGGATCACAATCGCTTGGCCAAAATATGCCACAACTTGGAACACACTCTGGAAGTTTGCCGGCGGGCCAAAAAGCTGCTGAGCCATACTTGGAACGAAGATGTGGAGCCCGGCGAGCAAATGGAATTGCGTTATGCCCTGGCTGATTTACGAGCCCAACTCGGAATGGCTCCCCACCGCACCATGAATTACCGGGAATACATCGAAATTCAGCACATGCAGGAATTTCGCCGCTTTCAAACCCTTGGCCCGATCCAAAGACAGGAACTTTTGGACGCCGACTTGGACACTCTTTGCGCCCGCTTAGCGCGCACCAAGGTTTCTTGACCTAATTTAGTCTTGAAGTTTGAACTTCAGCAGCCCCAATCGCGGGCGTAGCGGAAGTCAAGATTCATCGTTCGATGAGCCAGCTTGGCAATTAAAGGCGGCCGTCTTTTGTATTGGTTGCGTTGCACCAGAGCGCTGACCTTTTGACAAAAGGACGGCGAAAAGCCGGCTTGAATCAACTTTTCCTCGGGATAGCGGCGGTCGATGGCCAAGTGCAATAAACTGTCGACTTCGTCGTAAGAAAAGCCCAGTTCTTGCTCATCGGTTTGGCCTTGCCACAAATCGGCCGTTGGTGGCCGGTCGATAATCGCTTGGGGAACTCCAAGGTGGCGCGACAAGGCCACCACTTGGCTCTTGTATAGATCCCCGATCGGATTGATGGCGGAAGCCATGTCGCCGAAAATGGTGCCGTAGCCGAGCAGCAACTCGGTTTTATTACTGGTACCCAAAACCAAAGCCCGCTTGCGGGCGGAATAATCGTAAAGAACGATCATGCGGGTGCGGGCCATGATGTTGCCTTTGCGAAGCCGGACCGCGGCGTCCTCGGAATCGTTTAAATCACCGGCCGCCGATAAGTGAGCGTCAGCCATCGGCGAAATGTCCACTTCGATGAGTTCGGCGCCGGCATTGGCCGCCGATTGCCGGGCCAAGAACAAGCTGGCCGGGTCGCTTCCCCGGTATGGCATGGCTATGGCGGTGACTCGATCCTGACCGAAGGCGCGAACTGCCAGCTCCAGGACCAGGGCGGAATCGATTCCGCCGCTCAAGCCTAAAACCGCATGTTGAAATCCGACTTTGGAAGCTTCTTCCCGCAAAAAGGCGGTCAAAACTCGAGTGGCCAACTCGACGTTGCAACCGGGCGGCGGCGGAATTCGGCTCACCGGATTTGTTCTCGATCGTTTTCTTCGTTCCTTTGAGCTTGCAAGGCGTCCCGGTCGTCCAGGATTCGAGCCAATTGGCGCCGAACCAAATCCGGATGGGAGTCGCGAAGCAAGGGAGTGAAGATTCGGGCGCGGCGAACCGGGTCCGATTCGATTCGGTGCAACAGCAAAGATTCAACTTCCCCTTCGGCTTCCGCCAGCGGGTGACCGAATGGGCTGATGACCAAGGAGCCGCCCCAATACATGGCGCCGTCTTCGAAGCCGACCCGGTTGCAATAAAGGCTCCAGCATTGATGTTGAATCGAATGTGCGGATAACAAAACCCGCCACATTCTTTGCGAAGCCAACTCGGCCGCATCGGTGTCCACTCCCCGCGCCGGCGAAGTGGAGGGGACCATTAAGACCTGGACGCCTTGTAGAAAATGCAGCCAGGCGGAAGTCGGATGCCAGGCGTCCTCGCAAATCATCAAGCCTAAATCTCCAAGGCGACTTGAAATCTTTTCGAAGCTGGTTCCGGAAGCGAAGTAACGCCCTTCTTCGAAGATGCCGTAATCCGGCAAGTGCACCTTTCGGTGGACGTGCAATATGCGGCCGCCTTCGGCGAACACCATGCTATTGAAAAACTGGTGGTCGCGACTTTCTTCGACCATGCCGAAAACCAAACTGCAATCGCTGCTGCGGGCGACCAAGTCTTGAACCCGAGGATCTTCCAAGCCCATGGCCACATCTTGGGTCAGATCCTTGAGCATATAACCGGTCAGGGACAACTCCGGAAACAACACCAAGTCAGCCTTGGCTTCCAAGGCCCGGTCCAGCCATTGATGATGGCTTTCGAAGTTGCGTTCCAGGTTGCCCAGAGTCGGGTTGCTTTGGCACAGGGCGGCGAGGAAGTCCATGCAGCAATTAACGGATCGGGAAGCGTTGAGCCAGGGTTTGGATCAAAGCGTCCGGATCGGAGCCGGCAGCCCGAGCTTCGTATCGTAAGACCAAGCGATGGCGAAGGGCAGGGGCGAGGCAACGGTTCAAGTCTTGCGGGGAAACGTGAGCGCGTCCGGCCATTACCGCCAGCGCTCTTGCTCCAGCCAGGATGGCGCGTCCGGCTCGAGGACTGGCGCCGAATCGGACTTGGTCGCGGACTTCAGCCAAGGCCTCGGGATGATGCGGATGACTGGCTCGAATGATTTGGGCCAAAGTCCGGACAAAGGGTTCGGGAACCACGATTTGCCTTACCAAGGCGAAGAGCTCATCCATGTCATCTTCCGAAAACAGAGCTTCGCCCCGTTCTCGAAAATTTTCTTCCGGAAGCATCAGGATCCTTTCCAAGGTGGATTGATCCGGCTCCCGGACCAAGAGCTGAAATTGGAAGCGATCCAGTTGAGCTTCCGGTAGGGGATAAGTGCCTTCCAATTCGATTGGATTTTGAGTCGCAGCGACGAAAAAGAGCTTACCTAGGGAGTGGCTGCGGCCGCCGGCGGTGACCTGACGCTCCTCCATGGCTTCCAGCAAAGCGGATTGAGTTCGCGGCGTGGCGCGGTTGATTTCGTCGGCTAAAAACAAATGGCAAAACACCGGCCCGGGTAAAAACCGGAACTTTTTCTTGCCCTCGATTTCATCCAAGACTTCGCCGCCGGTAATGTCTCCGGGCATCAAATCCGGCGTGCACTGAACGCGTCCAAAATCCAGGCCCAAAAACTGCGCCATGGATCGAACCAGCATGGTCTTGCCCAAGCCTGGGGCCCCTTCGATCAAAATGTGCCCGCCGCTTAACCAAGCTGAGATGGCTAAGTCAATAGTTTCGGAATCACCGAGATAGCGTTCCGCCAGCTTTGTTTTCAACGTAGCGATGTGCTCGGCGGCTCGTTCAAGTTCCAAGGGCAAGTCTCGCAATCAAGGTTCAACGTGGGCCGGCTGATCCACCAGGGGCAATAAGGCCGATAGATCGGCGACCACCGGAACACCGTCAGGAGTGGAGCCGTTGGCGACACCTTCACGATCCAAGAGCGCGGCTCGCAAGCCGGCGCCCAAAGCGCCGCGGACGTCCATTTCCAAGTTGTTGCCGACGTGAAGCGTTTGTTCGGCCGGAACGCCGCCACGGAAGAGGGCCCGTTCGAAAATAGCCCGATCCGGCTTTTCGGCCCGAAGCTCGGCGCTGGCAACAATGAAGTGAACGTGGTCAGCGATGCCGAGGTGGCGACAAAGTTCAGGTAGGTGTTCGGACCAGTTGGAAACGATCCCGGTGACCAAACCCAACTGGTGCAATTGGCTCAAAACGTCCAAAACTTCCGGGTAAAGTTGATAACTGGCCGGGTTTTGAAAATGATCGAGGAGTCGTTGCTGGGCCTTTCCCATAGAAGGAGGGGGAACTTGCAATTCCGCAAGAACTTTTTGATTAAATGCCCGGAACCAGGAAAGGCTGAAGCGAAAATGACCGTCAATAGAATGAGGCAATTCCTGAAACGCCAACTCCATGGCCGTTCGACTGCTTTCCGTCTCGGCGCTACCGCCCGCGTCCATAGCAAACCTGGCGTACACCGCAGCACGGTCTTCACGTTCGTGGAATAAGGTCTTGCCGGCATCGAGGAAGACGGCGCGAATGGAAGCGTTGGCCATGATGTGGAAGTGGGGGAAGCGAATTGTACCGCCCCCGGCTAGAATATGTCCCGGCCTCGGTTTCCCGACCTTGCCGGATTTCAGGGAGCAAAAAACGTGGCATCAGGCAACTTTTCGCAGTTTTGGCGGCTGCTTTGGCCGCTGGCGGTGACTTGGCTTCCGTGTGGGTGCGGTCTCGCCGATGAACTTCCTCCCTTTTTTGGTGAGGTGGAAGGGCGAGGCGAAGCGACTGCCGGAAACCAAGAACCAGAGCAAGCCGTTGATTCGGCGGTAGCCGAGCAGTTCTCCTTTCTGCCGGTGCAATTGCATCCTCCTGCACCTAGCTGGCTGAAAATTCAAACTTACTCTGCGGCCCTGGACGCTCTGCGGATCGGTCAAGCCAGACAGGCGGCGATTACTTTGGAGCAAGCGCGGCGCGATCGTTTGCAGGATCCCGACTGGGCCGCCCTGCACGCGTGGGCGCTTTTGGAAATGGGAGAGAGAGAGGCGGCTTTGGAGTTGGCGGTGACCAGCCAAGCCGAATTCGGAATCGCCGCCTCGGAATCGTCGGAAGGCATGGTGCTGCCCCGCCATGAGGGCTTGGTGTTCGTGGAAGCCAACGCTCAATATTTGTTGGGCAATTTGAAAACCGCGGATCCTTTGATTCAGGAAGCTTTGGAATGGCGTCCCTCGGATCCGCTTTTGTTGCAACGGGGAGCTCGTTGCGCTCTGGCCGCTTCCGACGGCGCCCGCGCCGTCGATTTACTGGACCGTTTGGTTTTGTTGCAACCGATTAGTCGCGATCTGAGTTTGTTGCGGGCCCGAGCCTTGAGCCAGGCGCAACGTTACGAAGCGGCGATGCAGCTTTATGACCGCCTTTTATTGGAAGATCGCAACAACCCTTCCCTTTGGAATGAAGCCGGAGTTACTGCATTCGACCATGCTTTTCAAAACAAGCAGCCGGAAGGATTCGCCAAGTCCGCGAGCTATTTTTCCCGGGCCTTGGATTTGAATCCGCAGGATGCCCGAGTGCAGTTTCACCTCGGTTGCGCTTTGGATTGGGGGGAGCGGAAATCGGAGGCGGAACAGGCCTATCATCGGGCAATCGAATTGCGTCCCGGCTACATGGAGGCGGTGGAGAATTTGGTGGACTTGTTGGAAATGAAAGGTGACCTGGAAACCGCCCGCAAGGTCTTGACCGAGCAATTGCGCCAGCCGCTGACCGCAGAAGAATTGCAACGCACCCGGGCCCGGTTGTTGCACCTCGGGGAAAAGCCGGTGACTGCGGAAGGCCGCGGCAAGCCTTTAGAATGATCCCCCCTTTGATGGCCCCCCCCTTGGACTGGCACGCACCATCATGAACGACGACCTCAATCCCAACGGAAGCTTCCAATCCCAAGACTGGTTCGACTTGCAACCGGAATTGCGCCTGGTCGAAGGCCGTTGGATCGCTTTCTCCAAGCAAGAGCATGCCTCCAGCTCTCTGCACCAAGGGGAGCGCAAGCCGACTTCCTTGGCCGAGAAAAAAGCGTGGGAAGCCGAGGCCAAGGCTGCCGAGGCCGCCGCCAAGGAAGAAGGGGACGGCGCCGACGAAAGCTGATTTTCGACTCGGCTCCGTCAGCCGAGCCGGCCAGTTCTATGAGCCGGCCGGTAGGTCGTATTGGGTGGTTTCGCCGGCCAGCACTTTGATTTCTCCCGAGCGGCGATCCGGCCCGGTTTCGATGCGGTAGGTGCCCGGCTTCACGTTCTTGAATCGGTAACTGCCGTCGGGATTGGCTGGGACGCTATCCAATTCTTTGCCGTCCTTGTCCAGCAATCGAACCATGACCAAGGTGAAGGCTTCTCCAAGATCGGGCATCTCCATGCCCAAAACCTTGCCTTGGATCGCTCCGGCGGCCTCCAAGTAAATGCTGCCGGCGTCGTGGTTTTCGATGCCGTCGTGGGGAAAGACGTCGGTTTCGTGGGCGGTGTGCGCCGTGCTTTCCACGGTGATTTGGTACTTGCCGGCTGGAACTTCTTCAAACCGGAAGCTGCCGTCTTCGCCGGTGGTGGTTGAAGTTTGGCCGGCCTGGAAGGTCAAGGTTTCAAAAACCGGTCCGGTCGTTCCGTTGCCAAAGCTGGCGATCATGACCCCGCGGGAGCGGGAAGAAGTTTCCTGATCGCCGGTGCGAGGAATCAAATGAACCTTGGCTCCGACGACGGGGCCGGCTTCTTCCAAGACCGAACCTTGCACCTGACCATTGGCCAAAGCGATATCCACTTCTTGCCGTCCGGAGACCAAATCCCAATCCTGTTCGGTGGCCGGGCGTCCCGGAGCCGAGCGGGCTTTCAAGCGATAACTTCCCGGAGTTTTGGGAGGTAGTTCCGCCCAACCGTCAGGACCGGTGCGAACTCCCTCCGAGCCGCCGCCGAAGGAGAAAGAGGTACTGCCGTCCTCCTGCTTTTTCTTCAATTCGACCACCGCTCCGGCCAGCGGCTGTCCCATTTTCAAAACTCGAACCCGGGGCAGGGCTTTGTCCGCCAAGATCCAAGTTTCTTTCTGAATGGTGCCGGCTTCCACCAGGGTTTCCCGCCATTCCGGACCGCCTTCCGGCGGATTGGCTGAGGAACTCGGATCCATCACGTCGAATTGCAAACCGGAACTACTATCTTCGACCCGGAAGCGATATCTGGCCGGAGCCAAGCCGGTCCAGGATGCCAGGCCCCATTCATCGGTGGACCGGATGGAGGGGCCGGCCATTTTCGGGCCGTCCACCACCGAAACTCGAACCTTGGAGCGAGGAACCGAACCTCCCAAGATGTCCACGACCTGAACTTGCAGGATCGCTTCCCGGTAGGTGGTAATCAGCTCTTCTTGTTTTTTGGCTTCGGTTCTTTGAATGGGATGGCGAACGTTGGAGTGTCCTGCCGGCTTGGTGGTGAATTCCCAATCCCCCGGCGGCACTCCGTAGAAATATGCCTCTCCTTGAGCGTCGGTGGTGGTTCGACGGGTTCGTTTCTTCCACTCGCCTTCGATTTGGCCGCTGTCGCCGGAAAAATCGAATCTCATCACGCTTTGGCTTTGTCCGCCTTTGGGGGCCAATTGAACGTCGATTCCGGTCAGAGCGTGGCCTTGGTCATTTACCAGGCGGCATAGCAACAAACCCTCGCCTTCGACCTGGATCTCCAAGGGATCCATGCCGCTTTCCACCTTCAATTCTTCGATGACCGCCACCCCCATGGCGGAGCTGACTTCCATTCGATACTCACCCGGGGTGAGTTCCGGTAAGTCGAATTGTCCGTTTGCGTCCGTATTGGCGGTTGGATTCCAAAAGTAATGGCGCTGCTTTTGCTTGGCGATTTTCAGTTGGACTTCGGCATCGGCCACCGGTTGATCGGCGCTGTCGAGAACGGTTCCGGTCAAGTTGACCACCGGCTTCAATTCAACCACGGCTTGTTGGCCGGGCACCACTGCCTTGGAGAACCCGAGGCCGAATTCAGGGGCGGCGGCGCCTACCACGTAGCCCTTGCCGGCGTCCATGCCGCCCAGTTCGAAGCCGCCGTGGGGATCCACCGGCATGCCGGATTCGAGGATTCGGGAATACGTCCATTGCATCCGGCTGAAGCCGCGACTTTCCAGTAAGACCACTTTGGCGTCGGGTATGGCCTTGCCATCGGCGTTTCGGACTTGACCTTGAACGCTGAGGCCCCGCTCCAGCCGCAAGCTCACCCGCTGGTCGAGGGGCTGGGCTTTCACCGTCTGGCTTTGGGTCAAGGGAGTCCAGCCTTGAGCGACGACCTCGAGGCGGTAGTTGCCTGGTGCGACGCCTTCGAGAAGAAAAGCTCCTTCCCGATCGGTTTTGGTGGTGCGGCCACGGTTTTCCGGCGACTCCCCACCAATGGAAACCAGGCTCAGACCGAATCCGGTTCCACCCCCTTCTTTTAGGGCTACCGTGGCTCCGGCAACCGGGTGACCGTTTGAGTCCAACACTTCGCCACCAAAGACCACCCCACCCTCCAAGGTTAGGGCTCCCAGTTCGCGATTTTCCCCAGGAGCCAGGGGGGCCAACTGCAGGCTGCGCGGTACCCAATAGCGTCCTGAAACTTTCAGGCGAAGATCTTCACCGGAGGGAAGTTTGCGGAATCGCAGCCAACCATTGCTGCTGGGTTCAGCGCTGTAACTCTCTATCTGCTGTTGAGCGCCGGGATTGCCGAAGGGCCGGAAGTGGAATTGCCCTCTATCCTCCAGTTCGACGGTGACACTGGCGTCTTGGATCGGTTTCCCTTGAACGTCCACCAATTGGAGTGAGAGTCCGGCGGCGGCAGCTTTTCGACCGGCGACAGCCACAGGAGCCTGTTCCGAAAGGTCTTCCCTTCCGGATGAAGCAAACTCATTTCCTTCTTCTTCCAAACCGGTCTGGTCAACCGGATCGGGGTGAACGCCTTCCTCCTCGGCCCGGAGCAAATCCGGATCGCCGATGGCATAGGGATCCTGACCTGAACCGGTCGGTTGCAAGATCCAAAACATGCCCACGGCGAGCAGGAGCAAAACCAAGAAAATGGTGGTGGTTCTCATGGGCTTCCGTTGAAAGGGGGGATCCCAACACTTTCGTTACGGGGAATCGTCGCACTGTGGCTGCAAATTCCGCAAAAAGCTTGCTACATTCTTGGGCTCGACCAGAGAAGTAAGAGGGAGTTGAACCAGCCTTATGGTCGCCGGTGGCATGCGTGAACGATGGCAGGCGCTGAAGCCTGAAACCCGACAACGCCTTCGAGAAACCCTTTATCACGACATGGTTTCCGAGTACGACGCCCGGTTTTTGGCGGCCTATCTGGACGACCTCCCGGTGACTTTTAGTCAGGGCTTCCGGCAGGTATTGAAGGCCTGGGCGGAGGACGAAGAAGCCCACTTCCAAACTCTTCATCGCATTAACCAGGGATTGTTCGGTGTTTCCGATCGCGACCTGGAGCGTCGAAAGCCCAATTTCAAGCCCTTGGAAACCTTGTTCGAGGATGAGTTTTCCATTGCTTGTCTGGGTGCCTATGACGAGTGGGTCACGGTCCGGGGATATCGGAATAACCTGCCTCTATATAACCATTTAGGGGCGGAAATGAGGGCGGTGCTGCGGCGCCTGATGGCGGACGAGGCGCGCCACTACGCTGGATTTCTGGCGGTGGCTTTGGAATGCAGGGAGGGGGAAGCTCGAACCCGCCAGGTGGTGGCCCGGATCCGCCAAGCGGAAAGCGGTCTCTATCATCAAACCTTCGTGTTGGATCACGACGATCCGATTTACGGCCCGGAGTTGTTCGACCAGGGGGCGGCCAATCTGTGTCGCCAGCTCATTTCTTCCTGATTCCGAAAAAATGGACACCGGGGACCGGGTTGAAGGGTCCTCCTAAAAGGAAGAACTGGAAAGGAGAAATTCCATCATGCTCGCCACCGTTTTGATTTCGGCTTTGTGTTGGCTGCCAGGAGCTCAAGATTTAGTGCCCTCGGCGGTCGGTGGCGGAAGCTGGGTTCAACGCTGGGGACCGGTCTCGGAGATCGGCTACAGCTTGATGGGGGAAGCCTTGGCCCTGGTCGGGGACATCAGCGGAAGTGGCGGTATCCCTGATGGTTATGGAGATCTGGTGGCTGGACGCCCGCGCTTTCGGCAGGGCCTTTCCTCCCTTGGCGCCTATTCCATTCACTCCGGTTTCACCGGCCACAATGGAAATGGGGTCTATGCCGGGAGCGGCGGTCGCTTTGGGCAGGCTTTCGCCGCCGTGGGCCAAGACCTAACCGGCGATGGCTTGGCGGATTTCCTGGTGGGAGCCTACCTGGAAGGCCGGGTGGAGCTTCACACCGGCACCAACGGCAGGGTGGTGGGTTTCGATAGCCCAGAGGTCGGGGATTGGATGGGCGTGGCCCTTGCCGTCGGCGATCTGACCGGGGATGCCTTCCCAGACTTGATCTTCGGCGCCAGCCTGGCCGTGCACCCAACCCTAGGGGAATCTCGAGGAAGGGTTTACGTTCATTCCGGAGATCCGAACACCTCATTCAGTTTGATCCGGCAGGTAGAAGGCCAATCCAGCAATGAACGGTTCGGGGCGAGCCTGGCGGTGCTGGACGATCTGGATGGAGACGGCCGCAGGGAATTGGCGGTGGGGGCTCCGCGAGCATCTTGGTCCTGGTTGGAAAGTGGCGCGGTTTACGTCTTTTCCGGTTCCGGAGGCCTGTTGTATCGCTTGGAGGGCGATCAAGCCGAGGCCAAATTCGGCCAGACTCTGGCCGCCCTAGACGACGTCGATGGAGACGGCTTCTCCGATTTGTTGGTGGGAGCTCCGAATCAAGATGTCGCCGGGGTGTTGGAAGCCGGGCAAGTGTCCCTTTACTCCGGTCTCGATGGCAGCTTGTTGCGCCGGCACTTTGGAAACGGCGGCCAAACCTTCCACTTCGGCGCCGCAGTGGAGTCACTGAAAGACGTCAACGGGGACGGCTTCGGCGACTACGCCGTCTCGGCGCCGGAGGAAGACAACCCGAACGGAAGCTGGATTAAGCCCGGTGCCGTGCACGTGTTCTCCGGTGCCGACGGAGTCCCCATGCTCCGAGTGCATTCCAGGAGGAGTTTGGAGAAGTTCGGCAAGGCTCTGGCTGGAGGGCGTTCCGCCGACGGCGATTGGGTGCCGGATCTGGCCGTGGGCGCCCCGGGTTTCGAGCAATTCGGGCCGGCCAACGCCGATGGAGCGGTGTATCTGTTCGCTCTTGAGCCTCACATTTCGCCGGTGAAGCCCCAAATTTTGTCCGCCTCCGCCGGCGGAAATTTGGAGTTTCGGGTCGATTTCCCATTTTCTCAGCCCACCGCGGTGTTTCAAGTTTTAGCCAGCCTCGGAGGCATCACGCCTCAAGTCTCGGTGGCCGGCTACCAGCTTCCGCTTGGGGATCACTCCTGGTTGCGGGCGAGTTTGCAGCGACGTTACGGCAACTTGCCGTTCGATTTAATCCACCCGGTCGGAGTGCTCCACCAAGGCCGCTCCCGATTTCAGCTCGAGGCCGCCCCGGGTCAGCTTCAGCCTTGGGTCGGGCAAAAAATCCACCTGGTGGCGGTGGCCGCTTCTTCGCCCATCAGTCCGTTGATCGAATTTTGTAGCGTAGTGGCTTCGGTAGAAATCGTGCCATAAGCCTCCCCTTCTTGCGTAGGGGAGGAAAATTCCGCCGCAGGACGCTCCATGTTCCAAGCCGTTCTCCTTTCCCTCGCCCCTTTGGTCGCCCAGCAAAGTCCGTGGGTTCCGGCCGACGTTGAAATTCTGGAAAAGCGTTGCCAGTCGTACTGGCAGGAATGGCTCAAAGACAAAGAAGTGCCGGGCGTTTCCTTCGCTTTCGTTTTACCCGACGGGCGAACGGGCGACGTCCAAATTGGGAAAGGCTTGCAGCCCGATTCCAAACTGATGTCGGGAAGCATCGGCAAAACTTATTTCGCCGCCGCGGTACTGAAATGGGTTGAGGAGGGCAAGTTGTCGCTGGATGTTCCGGTGGCGACATGGCTAGGCAAGGAACCTTGGTTTTCTCGGATTCCGAATGCGGAGAAAATCACGCTGCGACATTTGTTGCGCCACCAAAGCGGTTTGCCCGAACACGTGGAACACCCGGATTTTTGGAAAGGCATCCGAGACGATCCGGATCGAGTTTGGAAGCCGCAGGAATTATTAGCTTTCATTCTGGATCGGCCGCCGCTGTTCGAAGTGGAACAAGGATGGTCCTATGCCGACACCAATTACATCCTGATGGGTTTGGCGGCGGAAACCGCTACCGGAAAGAACCTGTATCAAGAAGTTCAAAAACGGTTTTTGCAGCCGCTTGGTTTGCGGGAAACCTTGCCGGCCGACCGGCGCCATTTGCCTGCCCTGGTCCAGGGCCATCACCGCTTGCGAACCCAACTCACCGGCTTGCCCGGAAAGACCTTGAATGAGGAAGGACTCTTCGTAGTCAACCCGCAAGCGGAATGGGCCGGCGGAGGCTTTTGTTCTTCGACTCGAGATCTGGCCCGATGGGGGCATCACCTTTGGGGTCGCAAGGTGCTTTCAGCCGCCACCCTGGGGCAAATGCTCGAAGGAGTTCCAGCCAATACCGCCCCTGGAGACCGATACGGTTTGGGCGTGCAGCAGTGGGACAGTCCTCACGGCCAAGTGTTGGGGCATGGCGGTTGGTTTCCCGGATACGTCTCCGAGTTGGCCCACTTCCAAGAATTGAAATTGACCTTGGCGGTTCAGTTTAACTTGGACGACGTTCGCCGCCTGGGTTCGCCTCGTCGTCACTTGCTTGAGTTGCTGGGCTTGCTGTTGCGGCCGGCCTATACTCCTTCCGAGGGCTATGAGGAAGAACAGGTCCGCGGTTGGAAGATTCATATGCACCGTGGCTTTGCCGCCGAAAACGGCCACCTTGCCGATCAAACTCGGGATGCTTTGAATCAACAGTTGTTCTTGGTGGAGCGAGCCTTACCGCCTGCGGCCAGCGATGCTCTGCGCCAGGTGCCGATTTGGGTGGAGGGGCCGACCAGCGGTGTGGGGATGTGCTTTCATCCTTCCCAGCACTGGCTGCAACAAAATGCTTACAATCCTGAAAAAGCTGGCAGCGTCGAATTGAGCAACCCCAAGCATTTCCTCGATTGGTTGGGACATCAGCCTTATATGGTGCTGCACGAAATGGCCCATGCTTTTCACTTCCGGGTATTGGATCGCCAATTTCCTGAACAAGCCAAAGCCTTGAACGCGGCTTTTCAAAACGCCCAAGCTTCCGGCTTGTATCAATCCATCTTGATATGGAATGGAAAGACCGGGAAATCCTACGCTTTGACCAACGTGCGAGAATATTTCGCAGAACTTAGCGAAGCATTTTTCGGCACCAACGATTTTTATCCCTTCGTGAAGGCGGAACTCCAGCAGTACGACCCACTAGGATTCCAAGCGGTGGCGGACGCCTGGCAGGTTCTTGAAAGTAATCCGAACGGCTAGGATTCGTTTCAGAGAGACAAGCTATAGAAGTTGTTGCAGCCTGGGTGGCCGGTTTGGCCAAGGGGGCCGTCCAGCTTTTGAAAGCCGAATTTTTCATACAGGCCTCGAGCGGCATTCATGTGGTTAAGCGTTTCCAGATAACAAGTGTGAAAGCCGAGTTCTCTTGCGGAGTGAAGGCAGCGCTCCAACAAAGCCCGGCCGATGCCACGACCGCGGGAAGCTTCGACCAAGTACATTTTACGCAACTCGCAAATTCCCGGATCCGCCCCGGTTAGAGGAGCGACTCCGGCACAGCCGAGGATTTCGCCTTGATCTTCCACGACGAAATATGCCGAATTCGGGCCCGAGTAAGCTTGGCTCATATGATCCACTTCTGGATCGGAAATGGAATACTCGGGACCCACGGCGCCGAACTCGGTCATGACCTGACGGATGATGGCGGCGACTCGGGCGTCGTCTTGGGGAGCGATTGGGCGTAGCTGCAGGCTGGTATTCATGGGATGAGCGGCATGAATTCAGTTTACGGATCCAGCAGGTGGCCGTTGGCACGCTGAAATTTTTTTGTCGCTAGGCGGGGATTTGCGACAATCCCGGTGGCGGCGTTTTTGGCTCGAGGCGTCCGCGACGGAATAATTTCGACCCCCAGGGTCCTTTCAACCACCGCCTCCTTTCGCTTGAGCCAATCGCCCCAATCTGAACCTTCCGCCGCTTCTCCCCGCAACGGGGGGCTGGAAACTCGCCTGGCCGAGTTTTTATACCGTCGGCGTTGGATATTGGCCCTTTTGACCCTTGCCGTGATCGCCGCCCTTGGATCCGGCGGTTGGCGACGGTTAATTCACTTCAGCAACCGGGTGTACGCTCTCGGGGACATTTCCAACGGCTTGGATCCGGAGTCTCAGCCGCTGGTGTTCGATTCACGTTTCGATATTTGGTTTGATGCCGACGATGAGGGCTTGCGCTTATATAAAGACATCGAACATCGTTTCGTCGCCGAAGATTCGATCTTGATCGGTCTGGAGGAGTTGGAGGAACCCTTTGGCGTCTTCAGCCGAAAAACCTTGGCCACCATTGCCCGGGTTTCCGATGAGCTCCTGAAAGTTCCCGGAGTCCGAGACGTCCGAAGTCTGACTTCGAGCCCGTGGATTCGATATGGGCTAATTGGTGGGGACGGTGGTGAACAGGGTTTGATCGTCACGGATTTGGTGGAGCCGGCTCCGGCAGAAATTCTGGATCCGACTGGGCCATTAAGCGACCGGGATCTATTGGAGCGAATGATCGCCGTTCTGGGGGCGGAAAATAGTGCCGGGTTGGTCGGCGAGTCCAAGGTCCGAGATTTCTTGGGCGACAATGCAAGGTTCGAGGATTATCACGGCGAACCCAGAATGCAGGATAGTTTGGTCAGCGCCGATGGCCGAACCACCGTCATTCAGATTCAAGTCTTGCGGCCCAAGCTATCCGAGGCCTTGATTGCCAATTCTTTTCCCGAGCATGAGAGGGACCGGCGGATTGCGCCTTCCCTTTTCGCAACGGAAACTCAAACCGCCGCCTTGCGCGGAGTGGAGCATGTTCTGCGTACGGAGTTGGGCTTGGCCATTCCCACTCCCGAATCTCAGCTCTTGCAGCAATGGATCGGTTCCCTGGAAGAAGGGGAGGAAAAGGATGCTCTAGATCGGGAATTCAAGGACCCCAGGCGGAATTTTATGCTTGGACCGGACGGCGAATTGGTGCGGAAATTCTTTGAATACGATTTGCAGAAGAACGGCAAATATGTCGACCTCACCGATCCTTCCAATCCCGTGACCGCTCCCGAGGACTTCCGCCCGAAGCCTCGTTCCGAGTATGAATTCCATAGTAACGGGATGCCGGTGGTGGAGCGCCACTTCACCGAAGTCGGGCAAGCCGACTTAAAGATGGTGGCGTGGATGTTCCTGGTGATTTCGGCGGTGCTCATGCTCTTGTTTCGGCACCTGGGAGGCATGGCCATATCGTTGATGGTGGTATTCGCCTCTCTCACCGGAATGATGGGGGTTCTTTGGTTGCAAGGTTATCTGCTGAACAACTTGACCGCGATCACCCCGAATATGATTACGGCGGTCGGAATCGCGGACGCGGTTCACCTTTGTGCCGCCTTTTTCGCTTATCGAAAACGAAGTTCGAACAAAAAGGAAGTGCTGCTTGCGGTGCTGCGGGCGAATATGTTTCCCGTGTTTTTGACTACGGTTACGACGGCGGTCGGTTTTCTCTCTTTGATGACCAACGACCTATTCCCGGTGCGCAACCTCGGATCCACCGCCGTAATCGGCGTATTTTTCGCTTGGTGGGTCACCATGGCCACGGTGCCGGCCTTCTTGTCGCTGATGCCGGTGAAAGGCAGTACCGATCAAAGTATTTCGGTCCGCGAGGCTCACGATCCGGTTCACTGGCTTCAGCAATGGCATTGGGGCGACTGGCTGACGAAAAGAGTGCTGAAGCGCCGCCGGGCATTGATTGTTTTCAGTGTCTTTCTGTTGTTGTTTTCCTGCATAGGTTTGAGTCGCCTGCGCTTGGACACCGATCTGAGAATGGCGTTTCCCGAAACCGATCCGGTCATTGTTTCATTCAATTGGCTGGAAGATCGCCTGGGCGGCATCGGCGATTTGGAGATGGTCTTCGAAGCTCCCGGTGATTCACAGGGAAGTGATCAGGTCTTGCAGCGACAGGCGGCCATTGAGGCGCTGGAAATCCGGCGGCTGGGGCACGAAGAAGATCCCGGATTGGCGCCGCTTAGCTCCGAAGATGTAAAGGAATTGGAGCGATTAAAACAGGAGGAAGGTCAATATCAGCGCGGTCGGATCGCGGTTTCCGCCAACTTCTTGCGCCGCTTGACTGCCTTTGAAAAGCGGCTCCGGGAAGAAATTCGGCAGCCGGACTCGCCTTTGTTCATGGTCACGGATATGACCAGTCCGTTGGACGTCCTGCGCAAAGTCCATCAAGTCCAGAATGAAAACCAAGCCGAGTTTTACCGGGTTCCCAGCTCGGAAGACATACCGCCGGAGGCCTTGGAGCCGCATCTTGGTTTCGATGAGTTTACCGAGGAGTGGAGTTATACGCCGCCGCAAAGTGCCTCAACCTTGGCGGCGCAGTATTACCTCCAGTACGAAAACGGGGCTAAACCCAGCCAAAACCTGTCGTCCGAAATCAGTTCTGACCGGCGGAGTTTTCGCATGCAGGTGCGCATGGCTCACGCCACGAGTTATGGCTACCAGAAGGCGTTCGACTACATTCGGAAAGTGGCTTTGGAAGAGTTTCCGGAATTGGTCGGCGATGAAGTCGCGGTAGCCGAAGGCCGGTCCGATTCCACTTTGGCGATGTCGGGAAAAATCCTGCTTTACAGTGGAATGTCGTGGAGTTTTACCGTCGGCTTCGCCAAATCCCTGGCCCTGGCCTTGACCGTAATCACTCTACTGATCGGATTTTTGTTTCGATCCACCGCCATTGCGCTTATCAGCATGGTTCCCAACGTCTTGCCCATTCTTCTGCCGCTGAGCGTATTCGGCTGGCTGGGCTTGGCTCTGGACGGGCCGTCCGTGATTGTCGCCTCCATTGCCCTTGGTGTTTGCGTGGACGATACGATCCATTTCTTTACCAAATTCATTCGGGCCCACCGCGGTGGATTTGCAGCCGAAGACGCCCTTCGCCTGTCGTTCCGGCAAGTAGGGGCGGCTTTGACCATCACCACGGTGGTGCTTTGCTTGGGTTTCTTCGTGCTGTCTTTCAGCCAATTCCGCCCCAATATCATGTTGGGCCGATTGGCGGTGGCCATGATCGCCCTGGCCTGGATCTGTGACTTTGTCCTGACCCCGGCTTTCTTGAGCCTTCTTCCCGATCATCCCTCGGATCGTGCTTCCTCTCCTGAGCCCCGAACTTCATGAGCTTCTTCCTCACTGCGCTTCTGACTTCCGCAGCTCTTTTTCCGCAGGAAAACCGCAGCGGAGTGCCCATTCCGGCCGTTCCTGACTTCCAGCGTGACCATGCGGAGACTTTCGGCCGTCAAATCGCCGAGTTCGCCGACCTCTACGATCGCGGATGGAAGGATGAAATCTGGCAGGGAAAGATGATCCTGTTCGACGCCAGCGGCGACTCGGTTGAACGAAGTACCGTACGTTACACTTTGGAGAACCCCGATAAGGGAGATAAATCTCTGGTGAGGTTCATGACGCCGGCGGAGTACAAAGGCGTGGCGGCTTTGACCCACGAAAACCCCGCCGGTAACGACGACCAGTGGCTGTACTTGCCATCCAATCGCAAGGTTCAACGCATTTCCGGAGCCAATAAAACGGCCAGTTTTCAGGGCACCGAATTTACTTATGAAGACCTGGCCGCAATCGAGGTGAACAAGTACAAATGGCGCTTTCTGGAGGAAGTCGAGCTTAGGAAGGGGGAGGAGACCATCGCTTGTTATAAGGTGGAAGGGGTTCCCCAATATCGCGATACCGGCTATTCCCGCCTCTTGTTCTGGTTTCGACAGGATAATTTTCGCCGCGAGCAGGTGGAGTATTACGACCGGGCAAGCCAACTTCTCAAGGTAATGCAATCCCGGGGTTGGGAAGCGGTTCATGGCCGTTTTCAGCGACCCGCGATCATGGAGATGAAGAACGTCCAAACCAAGAAAAGCACTCTTCTGGAAGTGGAGAAACGCTTTTTAAACCTTTCGCTGTACAAGAGCCGCAGGACCGGTAAGGCAAGGCCCAATTTGACCGAGGAGTTCTTCACCACTCGCGCCCTGCAAAGCCGATGATGCCCGCCTGCCTTTTGCTTTCCTTGGTGACCCTGGCTCAGGATCCAACGGAGTTAGCTCAGGAACCGCAAGATGGTGCTTCCGAAGAGGAATTGTGGGATGAGGGCTTGGAAGACCTTTTGGGGGGCGTCCCCAGCGGTGAACTGGGCTCTCTCGAGGAAGGCGGAGGATTGAGAATCGCTTCCCTTCGCGGATCCGTCGGTTCTCGATATCGCTATTTTTTCCGGGATCGAGATACCGGCTTGAACGACCAACAGTGGTTTTTCGAAGGTGATCTGGAGTTGGATTTGGACATAAACGAGTCCTGGAGCGGCTTTGTGCAACCCCGCTTCCGATTGGATTTATATGATTCTGAATTGCGCCGTTTTGAACCGTTCGAAGCTTATTTGAATTGGCGGGGCGAAAGCAGCGATTTGCGTCTCGGGCAAATGGTGGAGAATTGGGGTATCGCCGATACTTACAATCCGCTTGACGTCCTTAACCGCCGGGATTTCGCCTCGGATTTTCTGGATCCGGATCGCCTGGGGGAGATGGGACTTCGCTATCGCATGCACTTTCCTTCCGGGGAAGTCCTGGGTGAGCCGACTCTGGCTCTTTATTTGATACCTGTGTTTCGCCGCACAGAATTTCCTACCGCTTCCTCTCGATATTCCTTAGGCGCCGGACCGATCCCGTTTCGCGAACAGGGTTCGATTACCCCTGATGGGGAAGATCAAATTTTCGGCGCCGTTCGTGCGCTTTCCACTTTGGACACTTCTGTCTTTAACGCCGACTTCCATCTCTTGGCGGCTCGCGGGCCGGAACCTTTTCCTACGCTGATGCCTAGGTTCAAACCGAACTTCACTGTGGATGTGGTGCCGGTTTATTACGGGGGCACCACCTTGGGTGCCGGATTGAGAGCCGTACCCGATGAGCAGACTCTGGGATCCTTTCTATCGGAGTTCACCTTCAAATTTGAGGGAGCCTATAAACAGCTTTACAAGTTCCCGGAATCTCCGATCTCCGCCCCGGAGGATTACTTCACTTATGTCGTTGGTTTGGATCGGGTTCTGGACCGGCCTTTTGGCGAGAAAGATCAATTGACCCTGACCTTGGAATATGCCGGAGAAAACGGCGCCAGCGATCCGACCAGTCAATTACGCTTTTTCCGCTCTGATGGGGTTCTGCGCCTGTTCTGGGAGGCCAACAACTTCAGCCGCACCTCCTTGGAAGCAAGGTGGATTCAAGACCTGGATACTGGAGAAAGAATCGTCCAGGTGATTTTCGAATCCCAGTTGCGCTTTCTGCACGAAGATTTGCGGTTTTGGCTGGATTATCAGGTCTTCCACTTGGAGCCTGGAGAGCCCAGCCTGTTGAATTTCTTTCCGAACGGAAGCTCCATCACCACCGGGATTTTCTTGGACTTTTAGCGCAACTCCTTACCGAAATCCGGTTTTAGGCGGTGGCTGCGGCTAGATCAAGGTCGTAGCTCGGTTTCGCCGATACAAAACGGTTGACTCCACGAGGCGGCCGTTCCGCGGCCGGCTGGGGGTGCTTTGCCTTGAAGGGGGGACGGGGGTTTGTTGTACATAGAGTGGATCAGTTGTTTTCTTCTTTCGGTGACTTGCCCAGCAGGCGGCCCCTCACCTCAGGGGGAGGAGTTTCTCCAAGAGCCAGCTGAGGTGGTCGAATCTGCCGAAAAAACCTTGGTTTGGCGAGGGTGCGGTATCTCCAAAGTTGCTTTCGTTGAGAAAGCTGCTCGCCAATTCAGCCGGGAAACCGGCATCTCCATTCGCCTGTCCGGGGGCGGCGCGGCCTTGGGAATCCAGGCCACTGCCGAGGGCGGGGCGGATTTCGGCGGTTCTTGCCGGGAATGCTTGGCAAAGAACGGTGAGTCCCAGTGGAACTTGAAGCTGACCATGGTGGCTTGGGATGCCCTTGCGGTCGTCGTGCATCCGGACAATCCCCTGGACTCGATGACCAAGGAGCAGTTGGTCGCCGTCTTGCAGCAGGAAGTATCCAACTGGCGGGAATTGGGAGGCGAGGATCAGCCGATCGTGGCTTTGGCTCGGAAGGGCAAAGTGTCCGGGGTGGGATACATGGCTCGGCTTTTGATTTTCGGCGACCCGGAGGCGGATTTTGGCCCTCGGGTCATTCGGTTGCCCAGCAGCGGGCCATTGGAAAAGAGCTGTGAGCGAATTCCGAATGCCGTGGCGATTACCGGAGTTTCCAGCGCCCGGCGGCGGAATCTAAAAATTCTGGCCGTGGATGGGATCCTGCCGACGCCGCAAAACATTGCCGCCGGTCGATATCCATTTTTTCGACCTCTTTATCTCGTACACCGGCCCACGCCCAGCCCGGAAGTGCAGCAGTTTCTGGATTGGATCCTGAGCGAAAGTGGGCAAAAAGTTGTGCAAGAGGCAGGTAGCGTCACCCTCCAACAAGGTTTGGGTCTGATGGGAAAATACTGCCATTTCGACGACAAAAGCCGGATCCAAAATTTCCAGGAATTGGAATTGCAATGGAAAGCATCTCTCCAAAAGTGACCCATGCGATTGGCCAATAAGTTCCTGCTTTTTTTAGTACTTCCCCTGTTCCTTTTTGGGGTAGTGGCGGGAACCTTGTATTTCGTCAGACAAAAGCCGCGGCTGCTGAGCCAACATGAAAAAGAACTTGAGCAGGCGGCGAAGGTCAGCTTGGAGCTGCTTGACGGTCGAGTTGGCAGCTTCGAAGCAATTGCTTCGACCATTTTGCATCAGGATGAGCTAGGCACCTACCTCATGTACGCATTTAGCGGCGTCTATGATGAAGCTGAAAGATATCGCCAGGGCATCGAGGCTTCGGCTATTAGCTGGCAAGGAATTCTACCGGAAATCCACTCCTTGGAGATCTTCGATGCCAAGGGTCAGCGCTTTCTCGCAGTTCTGGATAACAATAAGACATTTAAAAAGAACTCGGCCGCTGGCATGAGATGGTTTTGGAAAGCGCTGCAGGGGCGATCGGTGTTTTCTTGGGAGGAGCAAGGCGACAAACTGAGGATTTCGGTTGGAGGAAACGGGGCTGGTTCCATTCCCTCGGTGGTTTCCCTCGTAGTCCACTTTGACAAAGTGGCTTCTCCTGCTTTGGGCTTCTTGAGTGGCGGTTTGACTGAAGTTCATGCCCGCATCAATGACGGCAAAGGAAAGCTCCGCGGCCAAGCCGGGGTCGGCCAGGAAGGAAACAATCTGAGCGAGCGTTTTCCTCTGAAAAGGATCCCCGGCGAGTTAGTCGTACAACAGCCTCTTGAGGTGGCTCTCGCCGATCTGAATCAATTCGCCGTCGTCGGAGGTTTAGTATTCCTGGGGACTTTTGGATTGCTCTCTGCGGCGTTGTATTGGGGCTTGAGAAGGATCATCTTAAAACCGGTTTACCGAATCATGTCGATTATCGATCGATCCAATGATCCAAGCCAGATCCGTTGGCCGAAGCAGGGCCAGAGGGATGAAATCCAGATTTTGGAAGGCAGCTTGAAGGCTGCGATCGCCAGTTCTGAACAAGCTCAGGCCCGTTTGCGGCAGTTGAACCATACCTTGGAGCAACGAGTTCAAGAGCGGACCCAGGAACTTGAAGAAGCCAGAGATCGAGCCGACGCAGCCAACCATGCCAAGAGTCAGTTCCTGGCGAACATGAGCCATGAAATTCGGACTCCGATGAACGGGATCATCGGCATGGCCAACCTATTGAGAGAAACAACTCTTTCCTCGGAGCAAGCTGAGTTCAATGAGGTCATTTGCAATTCGTCGGAGTCATTATTAGCCATCATCAACGACGTTTTGGATTTCTCCAAAATCGAGGCTGGACGGCTTGAACTTGAAGAGCTCAGCTTCGATTTGCGGAAACTATGCGAGGATTGCGCTGAGACCGTGGCGGGGATCGCTCACCGCAAAGGCCTGGAGTTGACTTGTTTGGTGGATCCATCTTTGGACACCGAAATCGTGGGAGACCCGGTCCGAGTCCGGCAGGTCCTGTTGAATCTGCTGAGTAATGCGATCAAGTTTACCGAGAGTGGAGAAGTCATCCTTCGTTTGAGCAAGGAGCGCCGGGCGGCGGGCCGGCTAAAACTCAAATTTGACGTACAAGACACCGGAATCGGAATTTCTCCTGAAGCTCAACGAAGGATTTTCGAGAGTTTTTCTCAAGAAGACAGTTCCACTACAAGGAAATATGGCGGCACCGGGCTCGGTTTGAGCATTTGTCAAAAACTGGTCGAACTGATGGGAGGAGTGCTGACCGTGGACAGCTATCCGGGCCGCGGATCCACCTTCAGCTTCACGGTGGTATTCTCCACTGGCGATGCATTGGGGAGTCAGGAGAATTGGAACTATCCGGCCTTGCGAGGGAAGCGGGCTTTGATCGTGGATGATAATGAAACCAACCGATATTTCTTGCGCCATTTACTTCAGCGCTGGAATATGGATTCAGTTGAATGTTCTTCAGGAGAAGATGCGCTGATGGCCGTCCGTGCTTCTGAAGAAAATGACCAACTCTTTGATTTGGCCCTGCTGGATTTCCAGATGCCGGGCATGGATGGAATGGAGTTGGCTCGGCGAATATCTCAACTCGAGCTTAGAAGGCCGATTCCCACGGTTCTTCTTTCTTCGGTTTCGGCGGACGCTATCGCCGAGCATGCTCTGGAAAGTGGAATCTCCGTGCGGCTCATGAAACCGATTCGGCCTCGAGCTTTGGGAAAGCAGCTTTCCGAGTTGTTGCAGCGAGGCCCGAAACCGCGGCTCCCAGAATTGGAGGAGATTGCGGTGCAAGAACCTCAACTAAGCTGCAATACTTCCGACAAAAGAATTCTTCTCGCTGATGACAATCCGGTGAATCAGAGAGTCGGATTGCGCCAACTTCAAAAGCTCGGCTACGGTGCGACTCTGGCCGGAAATGGGCAAGAAGTGCTTCAGCTTCTGGAGAAGGAAAAATTCGACCTTATTCTGATGGATTGTCAGATGCCGATTCTGGATGGATATGAGGCCACGCGAAAAATTCGAAGTTGTGGGCGGCCTTATGCCGAGATGACTATCATTGCGATGACTGCCAATGCGATGGAGGGTGACCGGCAACGTTGCTTGGATGCCGGTATGGATGACTATTTGGCCAAACCGGTTCGCATGGAGGAATTGCAATCCCTTCTAGCCCAGTGGCTGTCCAAGGAGCAGGTCTGATTCAGTTTCACTGCCAGCAGAGTTTGAGGTTCAGGCAAGCAGTTTCTGAATGAGTTCTCCGTGAACATCGGTGAGGCGAAACTCCCGTCCTTGGAAAAAGAAGGTCAGTTTCGTGTGGTCGATTCCCAACAAGTGGAGCATGGTGGCGTGCAAATCGTGCACGGAAACTTTGTCTTCGACCACGTGATAACCGAGTTCGTCGGTGGCGCCCATGGCATATCCGGCTTTGATTCCGCCGCCGGCCAGCCACATGGTAAAGGCATGGCCGTGGTGGTCGCGTCCTAGGAATTTGGAGCCGTCCCGCTCTTCGTTCATCGGTGTGCGACCGAATTCCCCGCCCCAAACCACCAGGGTGTCTTCAAGCAGCCCGCGTTCCTTTAAGTCTTGAACCAGAGCTACGCTGGCTTGATCCGTTTCACGGCATCTCTTGGGAAGAGAAGTCACGATGTCATCATGGCTTCCGGTGCCGTGGCTGTCCCAACCCCAATGATAGAGCTGGACGAAGCGGACTCCCCGCTCCACCAACCGGCGGGCAAGCAGGCAATTTCGGGCAAAGGAAGGCTGATCCGGTTGCACTCCGTAACGATCGAGAGTGGCTTTTGATTCGCGATTGAAGTCGACCAGCTCAGGTACGCTGGCTTGCATGCGATAAGAGAGTTCGTATTGGGCGATTCGCGTTTGGATTTCGGGATCTCCCAACTCCTGATATCGCTGCTGGTTCAATTCTTTCAAAGCGTCCAGGGTGCGTCGCCGGCCTGCCCGATCCATTCCCGAAGGATCGGAAAGATACAAGACCGGATCTCCTTGGGAGCGGAAACGAACTCCTTGATGCATGGTGGGCAAAAACCCGCTTCCCCAGCAAGAAGCCCCGCCGGAAGGTGCGAATTGGCCGGAAAGCAAGACTACGAATGCGGGAAGGTCTTGGTTTTCCGTCCCCAAGCCGTAACTCAACCACGAACCCATGCTTGGTCTTCCCACCAATTGATGGCCGGTATTCATGAATAACTGAGCCGGAGCATGGTTGAACTGAGTGGTATAAAGGGAGCGGACGATGGAGATTTCGTCGGCGATTTTGCTTAGGTTGGGCAGGAGTTCAGAGATTAACTGGCCGGATTCACCGTGTCGGGAAAATTGGTATGGGGAACCGAGAATCTTGGGAACGCCTTTGATGAAAGCGAAGCGTTCCATTTGAATCAGATCGGTGTCGACTTTCTCACCGTCCAATTGTTGCAATTTCGGTTTGTGATCGAACAGGTCCAGTTGCGATGGTGCTCCAGCCATGTGGAGCCAAATCACTCGCTTGGCCTTTGCCTGGTAGTTGGGAAAGGGGGGGCTTTCCTGCTCAGGCTCTTGGGCGGCGGATAAGTCTCGCTGCAGGAGGCTGGCCAAAGCCAGGCCGCCTAAACCGGTGGAGCACTTCTGGAGAAAATGGCGCCGGTGAGCCAGGCGTTGTTTTTCTTGGCGGGGAGTTTCCATCTCGGCTTGGTTCAACTGCGGGTTAAAGTTTCATCCAAATTCAGCAGAACGTTGGCGATGACCGTCCAGGCGGCTAATTCAACCTCGTCATAATCCTGGGTCGGTTGCGGGCCGCCGTTCTCCGCCATTTGCATGGCGGCATCCGGATCCGATCGATAATAAGCAAGCTCTTGGGCAAAAAGCTGCAACAAAACTTCCCGTTCCTGTGGTTTGGGTAGGCGGGACGTGCAGCGCAAAAAGCCGTGGTCGATTCTCTCCGCGGCGTCGGCTCCGGGAAGCTCCAACATGCACCGGGCCAGGGCCGAAGCGGCTTCGACGAACACCGGATCGTTTAAAACCGCCAAGGCTTGCAAGGGAGTGTTGCTCTTTTCGCGCATGGTGATGCAAACCTCGCGGCTGGGAGCATCAAAGAGCATAAAAGTGGGATACGGTGCAGTTCGGCGCCAGAAGGTGTACATCCCTCGGCGCCAACGATTGTCGTCCAACGCTGCGGTCCATTTCTCGCCGCTGTAGGTCATGGCCCAAGTGCCGTCAGGCTGCGGTGGAAACACGCTTGGGCCGCCGACTTTTTCAGTCAACAAACCGGAAGCCTGCAAGCAAAGGTCCCGGATGCCTTCGGCGGATAGGCGATAACGGGGCGCCCGAGCCATCCATAAGTTCAGCGGATCCGAAGCCAAGGCATCGGCGTCAACCTTTGCGCTTTGACGGTAGGCTGCGGATTCCAGAATCAGCCTTTCCAAATGGCGCAAGTTCCAACCGCTGTCCATCAATTCGGCGGCCAACCAATCCAACAGCTCCGGATGAGTCGGACGGGCTCCTTGGGAACCGAAGTCTTCGATGGTCGAAACCAGCCCTTGGCCGAAGTAGGCCAACCACAAGCGATTGACCAACACTCTGGCGGTTAGAGGATTGTCGCGGTCCACTAACCAGCGGGCCAAGTCCAATCGATTGGCAACCCGGTTTTCGGAAGCCGTGCCTTCCTTTGTATCCGAATTTGAGGGAAGAGGGTGCAGGACTGCCGGAACCGCAGCTTGAACTTCATCCCCGGGAATGAGGAAATTTCCTTTCAGCATGACATGAGTCGCCCGGGTTTCGGGTCGCTCCGCCATGACCATCGCTTTTGGAATTTCGCTTCGAATTCGTTTTCGCTTGTTTTCAACTTCCTCAAAGGCTTTGGCGATTTGCCGGCCCTTGGGATGGACCTTTTGCCGATAGAATTCGCGCAGCTTTCTTTTATGACCATCGTGTCGCCGGCTTTCTTCAATTTGCAGAGCGTGAACCAGCGAATAAGGCAACCGGTTCTCCGTCTTTCGGTCCATGGAGAATGCGAAAGCGTAATCTCCGCCGGTATTGACGATTTTCATCAACAGGTGGTTTTCACCGGCCTGCATTTCAACGGTGACCAAATCCTGATCCAAAGCGGCGCCCCGGGCCACGTTGTTGGCATGAACCAATTCGCCGTTCCACCAAAGCTTGATGGCGTCATCACTGCCAAGGCGAAGGCGCAAGGGGCCCGGTTGGAAAGCCCGCACCGTTCGATAAAGATAAGTCGCTGCGCGGCCCCCTTGCAGGGCGTGAACTCGACCATCTGTCCAATCCGGTCGATTGGTCCAATTCACCCGGTTCGCTCCCATGTCGGCCTGTAGATCCGGTGTCCCGGGCAATGTCAGTTCCGGGCCGTATGGCGTATCAAAGAGCGAGCCTTCCACTGGAGGCGGGAACGGACCAGCCACGTGCCAAGCATCAGCGATCGGCGGTGCAATCAAATGATGGAGGCCGAGATCATCGCTGAACCAAATCCGGAAGCGGCCGAGAGTGTGTTCGTGATAAGGACTCTGTTGCAAAAGCCGCAAGCGCAACTTTTGACCCGGGCGAGGCGTAAAGGGAGCTGCCGGGAACAACAACAACTCGTGAGGCCTGCCCAGTTGTCCGCCTACCGCCCAGCCGGTGTTCAAATCTCCATCCAGAACTTTCTCAGCCAGGAAGCCGTCCTTTTGTTCGTGATCCGCTTCCGCCGCAGTCAGCAAAATCGGATTGGAGCGGCCTTGCGGTCCCACGATTTCGGCTTGAACTTCACTGAGAACGAAGTTGCCGTTGCCAGCTCGGCCGGGGCCGTTGTAAGGCAAGTCTCCGTGGGTAAGGCATTCCAAGCGAATGGCGGCCACAAGGTCGCCATCGAGTTCATATTCCACCTCATAGCGATTGGTTTTGGCCGGAGGCCCCGAGGCGACCAGGGAACCATCTCGTTGCGGCGTCAGTTGAACTCCGTGTTCCGCCTGGTATTGCAAGGCCTTGGCCCGGCGCCAAATACCGACCTCCGGCATCCTGTTGCGCAATTCCGCTTCCCATTGTCTTTGTTCTCGATCAAGCTCCGGGTCGTCTTGGCTGAGAGTTTTCTGTAGCGCCTCAAATTGGCGATCTAACTCCGCCAGTTCCAAGCTTTGCTCTTCAGTCGGCGCATTGAGCTCAGGTGCGGTTTGATTCCCAGTATCTTGAGTATTGTTGAAAAAAGCGAGGAACTGGTAATACTCCTTTTGGCTGAAGGGATCGTATTTGTGATTGTGGCAGGAAGCGCAGGCAAAAGTAGTACCCATCCATACGCTCATGGTGGTGTTGACCCGATCCATGACGGCTGCCACACGGAATTCTTCCGGATCAATGCCACCTTCCTGATTGATCATGGTATTGCGGTGGAAGCCGGTGGCAATGCGCTGTTCCAACGTCGGTTCGGGTAGAAGATCTCCGGCGATTTGTTCGATGGTGAATTGATCGAACGGCATGTTGTCTTGAAACGCCTGAATCACCCAATTGCGATATCGCCACATGACCCGGCGGCCGTCTTTTTCATAACCGTGGCTGTCGGCGTAGCGAGCCAAGTCCAGCCAGCGACTTGCATGGTGTTCAGCTCGAGCAGGGGAACTTAACAATCGATCCAGGCTTTCCTGCCAAGCTTCTTCCCCATCCATGGCAAGGAATCGTTGGATGTCGTCGGTGGTCGGCGGCAAACCGGTGACGTCAAGGTGGGCCCGCCGCAGCAAAGTGTTGGGATCGGCTTCCGGGTTGGGCTTCAGACCTTGGGCTTCCATGCCGGCGAGCAGGAATTGGTCGATCGGATTTCGAACCCAGGCCGCATCCTGTACTTTCGGAACAGGAGGCTTTTCCACCCGGTTGTAAGCCCAGTGGCGAAGGTGAACGGGAGAAGCTTCTTCTTCCTCCGCCTGGCCTTGAGGCCAATTAGCTCCCTGGTCCAGCCACTGCCTCAAAATCTCCACTTCCGCCGCCGGAAGAGGATCCTCGTCCGGGGGCATGCGATCGAATTCGTCCTCGACCACGATGCGCTGAAAAAACAGGCTCTCTTCGCTGTTTCCCGGCACGATGACCGGGTTCTTGCCAAACTTGGACCCAGCCAGGGCGGCCGCCCGTTGATCCAGGCGCAAGCCGGCCTTTTGCTTTTTCGCTCCATGGCAGGAGAAGCACCGGGCTTCCAGGATTGGCTGCACTTCCCGTAGGAAGTCCACTTTCTTCTCCCCGGTCGGGGCCGGTTCCTGAGCCAGCGCCGTAAGGCTGAGGAGAAGAAGTCCCGGAACAAGGAACAGGAGGGGGAGGGAGGGCGGCTTCACACGGAGGAGAGAACGGGGACGTCGGAATAGTGGCCATAATAGCCTTGAACGCAAAGCCTGGCCGAAAGCCTACGCGCATTTTCGTTCAAAAAAAATAGTGGACGAGGCTGGTTTTTGTCTTATTCTTAGCAGGTGCAACACGATCTGGGAGATGATTGGGTCTCGATCGGAGACACCTGCCGAGAAACGGGCTTAACCCCACATACTCTAAGAGTTTGGGAGAGGCGCTACGGTCGTCCCGTGCCTGAACGCCTGCCGTCCGGACACCGGCGATTCCGACCTGAACAAGTCCGCTGGTTGCGACAGGTGGCTGAAGCCCTTTCCCTCGGCTTCCGGCCGGGGCGCATTCTCAAACTTTCGGACCAGGACCTCCAGGAACTCCTGGAGCAGCACCGGCCGGCGCCGGTGAAAGAGCAGCGCTGGGCTCCCTTGCTGGAGCTGGTGCGAACTTACGACCGAGACCGCCTGGTCCAAGCCCTGAGCTTGGATTGGCGGGACAACGGCCCCCGCGCCTGTTTGAATCAGCTCATCGTGCCCCTGGTTCACGCCACCGGCCGAGCTTGGGCCGACGGCGAGTTGGAAGTTCGCCACGAGCATTTCCTGACTCAGGTTCTGGAAGATATGTTGCGTCGCTTCCGGGAAGACCAACCGCTTCGCAGCCAGGGAACCACCGCCATCTTGGCGACTTTGGAAACCGAGGAACATGGGCTTGGTTTGCAGTTGGTGGCTTTGGTCTTTGCGCTCCATGGACTGAAGGCCTTGATCTTGGGCCCCGTAGTTCCGATGGCTCAAATCTTGGCGGCGGCCTCCGAGCATCCCCGGGCTTTGGTGGCGATCAGTGTTTCGCTTTCAACCGGAGGCCCGGCAACTTCGAGGCAATTGGTACAGCTTCGAGATAAGTTGCCGCCTGGGACCGAACTCTTGGTCGGTGGTGAAGGTGCTCAGCGTTCCGGGCGAGGCCCCAAAGGCATTCATTTTTTCCAGAGCCTGGAAGGCTTGGACGTTTGGTTAACGGAGCGCTTTCCTCGAGGTGGAGCATGACTGTTTTCGAACGGCGCCTGGATTTGCCCGTGTCGCCGGAGGAAGCATTCGCTTGGCACGAACGGGATGGTGCCTTCGAACGTTTGGCTCCTCCTTGGGAGTCGATTCGTCTGCTGGAAAAGGAAGGCGGCATTCAGGTGGGGGATCGCCTGGTTTTGCGCCACCGGGTGGGGTGGTTGCCGGTCACTTGGGAAGCGGTTCACACGGCCTATCAGCCCGGCAGACTCTTTCGGGATGAACAAAAGCGAGGGCCCTTCTCTTCCTGGATCCATTCTCATGGCTTTGAACCGGGGCCGGGCGGTCAATGCCAGTTGTACGATCGGGTGGAATACCGTCTTCCCTTCCACGGACTCGCATCCAAAGTCGCCGGGAGTCTGGTGGATAAGAAGTTGCGCCGGTTGTTCGCCTATCGGCATCGGATTACTCTTCAGGATTTGCTCGATCACAAGCAACACGGTTGTCGAAACATGAAAATTGCCATCAGTGGAGCCAGTGGATTGGTGGGTTCCAGCTTGGAACCTTTTTTGAGTACCGCCGGACATGAGGTGAAGGCCTTGGTCCGCCCGGGTTCCTCCAGGGAAGGCATCCCCTGGGATCCGGCTAGGTCCGAGTTGGACTTGGCCGCATTGGAAGGAATGGACGCCGTGGTGCACCTTGCCGGCGAGAACATTGCCGCAGGCCGCTGGAGCGACCGGCAAAAGAAGCGGATTCTGGACAGTCGAGTTCAAGGAACTCGCGTGCTTGCCGAAGGCTTGGCGTCCTTGCAAAATCCGCCGAAGGTTTTGGTTTGCGCTTCCGCGGTCGGCTTCTATGGAGACACCGGAGAGACTGTGGTTGACGAATCGCAATCTTCCGGAGAAGGTTTTTTGCCGCAAGTTTGTCAGGCTTGGGAGGAAGCTGCCGAACCGGCAAAGCGAGCGGGAATTCGAGTGGTTCACTTGCGTTTCGGTGTTATCCTGAGCCCCTCCGGAGGTGCTTTAAAACGCATGTTGCCGCCGTTTCGGTTCGGCTTAGGCGGTCGTTTGGGTTCCGGCAACCAGTGGATGAGCTGGATCAGCCTGGAAGATGCGTCGGCTTCGGTTCTACACGCGATCGCCGATCAAGAATTACATGGGGCGGTAAACGTGGTGGCCCCTGACCCGATCCGAAACAGGGATTTCACCAAAGTTTTGGGCAAAGTGCTTCGGCGCCCGACCGCCTTTCCACTGCCCGCTTTCGTAGTGCGAACCTTGTTTGGCGAGATGGGGCAAGATTTATTGTTGGCCGGCTCCGGGATTCGCCCGAGCAAACTCCTGGCCGGCGGTTTTCGTTACCGCCATCCCGAATTGGAAGGAGCCTTGCGGAGTATGCTTGGACGTTGATCGCATGTTTTATACAAATCGATCCAGATAGGGGGCAAGGTGGAATTTGCGGCCGGCTCCGGCTTCGTTCATATAGCGGACGTTGCCGTAAATCGGTCTTTCCGGCCCCCAAGGCCGGTCGAAACGGCCGAAACACCAGGAAATTCCCGAATAAGAATTTGGATCTCGACCGTCGAGGGCGAAGCGATTATTTAAATGCACCAAAGCTTCAAAGGCTTGTTCTGGTTCTTGAAACCAAGCCAGCAGCTGCTTTCCCCAAAGCATGCGTAAATACCCGTGAATTCTGCCTTCGGTAATTAACTGCCGCTGCATGGCGTTCCACAGCTTGCTGCCGGTTTCGGCAGCTTCCAATGTTTCCAGGGAATATAGGGCACTGCGACGGTCTTTTTGATGTTTGGCTAAACTTCGTCGGGCCCAAACCGGTACGCTTTCATAGCTCTCTGCGTTTTCAAACCGGTGGTGGAATTGAAAACCCAACTCGCGCCACGTAATGACTTGGTCCAAAAATCTTTCCCAAGCTTCGGGCAATCCCCACCAACCGTGTACCGAGCCCCGATTTGCGGTCGGAAAGGAATCGGGGAAACCTCCGGCTCGGCGATAAAGATCTTGGATGATCTCATGGCTGGAAAGGTGACCGAAGTGAAGATAAGGGGACAGCCCGCTATGGACTTCCTCGAGGAGGTGCTTGTTCGGTTCGCCGTAATGATCCAGGTCTTGCTTCATAAAACGGCGCCAGCGCTTTCGCGCTTCTTTTTCACCGCCAATGGCAGGAAGCGGGGTCACTTCGTGATCCAGAGGAAGGGATTGTAGATTAGTGGTCTTTGCCGACAAAAGGCCGGCGGTCGCTTGCGGCCAACGTTTTCGCGTGCCGGCGGGAAGGCGCTTGAACGGTGGGAGGCCAGAACCAGGCAAGGGCCGCCGAAGCGGCCGCAATTGCAAATGCCCTTCCAACTCCTTTTGACAATAACGTCGAAAGTCCACGGCTCGGTGAAAGGCTTTATTCGGAGCTTGCAAGGGAACCAGGCCGCAGGAGTCCACTGCTTCCAATGGCACCGGGCAGAGCGAGGCCGCCCTTTTCAGCATGGCGGGAAAAATGAAGGCCGGAGAATCGTCGGCGATTACCGTGGCGGCGTGGTTAGCCAAATGTTGAAGCAAGCCTTTTCCTTCGCCCGGCTTCTTTTCCACGAATGGAAAATAGCCAACTGCCGAACCCTCCAATTCCCGCCGATGCTGGTTCATGCCCTGTAAAAGGAAGGCATGACTTCGGTCGCTGGCCCACCGGGTATCGCAACGTAAGGCTTCCAAAATCAACAGCGGCTTGCCCAGGCTGCGAGCCCATTGCACCGCCCTTTGCAAAGCGAAGTTGTAATGCAAACGGCGATTGGCCGTCATCCAATAGAGGACGTAGCCGCCGTCGGTTCGAATTTCCTTACGGTTGAGCAGTCGAATGCGGTGCTCCGGAAAGGGCTTCATCGGTGTTTCAAAGGCTCGGTGGCTTCCATTCTTGGGAGAAGCATGTTGCCCTGCGGAAGCCGCATTCTCCAGGAATTTCTTTCCTTAGGAGACCAAACGAGCGGGTCCCAGGGAAAGCGGCTAAACTGTGGGGCCACATCCCCGGCACGGCCGCTCCTGCGATTTCTCTCCCCTCCATGACCACCAAGACTGAACTCGCCGTCGTCGGCGCCCATTTCGATCTTCCGGGGACCTTGGTTCACGCTGAACCCTTTGGCAGCGGCCATATCAACGATACCTGGAAGGTGATTTACCGTAACGGCCGCCAACAGTCTTCGTGGCTCCACCAAAGGATTAATCAGCACGTTTTTCCCGACGCGGATCGATTGATGGAGAACATCGATCGGGTTTCGGAGCATTTGCAAATGAAGCTGGCCCATTTACCTCATACCGAAAGGGCGCGGCGTTGCTTGCAAGTGATTCCAACCCGGGGAGGCCGGCGCTATTACCGAGGGGACAGCGGCGACGCCTGGCGGACCTATAACTTCGTTTCGGGAACCCGGACCTTCGACGTGGTTCGTTCCCAGAAAATGGCTTATGAAGCGGCCAGGGCGTTCGGTCTGTTTCAACGTCAACTGGAAGATTTTCCCGAACCGCGCCTACATGAGACTCTGGCACATTTCCACGACACCCCGTCGCGAATTCAAACCCTGCTGCAGGCAGCGGGGGCCGACGAAGTCGGGCGCCTGGCCCAATCTCGGGCTGAAGTCGATTTCGTGTTGGAGCGCCAGACTTTGGCCGCGACCTTGGTGGAATTGCATCAAAAGGGAGAAATCCCCGAACGAGTAACTCACAACGACACCAAGATCAACAACGTCTTGATGGACGAGGAAAGTGGTGAAGGCATTTGCGTCGTGGACCTGGAAACGGTCATGCCCGGCTTATCTTTGTATGATTTCGGCGATTTGGTGCGAACCGCCAGTCATCAGGTGGCCGAGGACGAACCCGATCTTTCTCGGGTTGAGGTAGATCCGGAATTATTCCGAGCGCTGGTGCGAGGTTATTGGAGTCAAGCCGGAACTTTTCTCAATGAACTTGAGAAGCAGCATTTATTGACTGCCGGCATGATTATTACCATGGAAACCGGGATGCGTTTTTTGAGCGATCACTTGCAAGGGGACCGGTATTTCAAGGTCCACCACGACGGCCAAAACCTGGATCGGTGCCGAACTCAATTCGCCTTGGTTCGAAGTATGGAGCGACAGCAGGGTCGATTGCTCGAAGTCGTCGCCGAAGCGGTGGAAGAGGCGGTTGAAGCCTAGGGAAACTGGCACAAAGCATTGGAGGTAATTTTTAAACCTCCGGCGTAACCAAAGCCGCCTCAAGCCGTCTGCCTAGCCGAACCCCTTTCTTTCGGAGGCACCGGCGATGCCGCGTTTTCAACCCCCGCACTGCCCCTGGGACGCCTGTCCCAGCCGCACCGATTCCGTCCCCTTCCGCTTTCAAAAACGAGGCTTCTACTGTGGCCGCCAGCAACGAAGAATCCAGCGCTTTTGGTGCCACGGCTGCCGCCGTTCCTTCTCGTCGCAAAGCTTCAAGTTTCACTATCGCCTGAAGTACGGCCGGCTCCATCTCGACTTCTGGCCGCTGGTGGTGAGCAAGGTCACCCTGCGACAAAGCGCTCGCATGCTGGGAGTGGATCGCCGCACCTTGGCCGACCGCCTGTTGCGCATGGGCGAACACGCTCGCCGCTTCCATCGCTTGCGATTACAGGAGGTGGCCGCTCGAGGCGGACTGCCGGGAGTATTTCAACTGGATGAGTTAGAAACCTTCGAAACCGACCGCAGACTGCAGCCGGTGACCGTTCCGGTGCTGATCCACCGTGCCAAGTATTTCGTCGTTCACCTGACCGCCGGCACCTTGCCCTGCCGGGGATCGCTCCCTCCGCGGTTGAGAAAGAAGAAGGAGGAACGGGAAAAACTGTTCGGCAAGAGACGCTCGCAGTCCCGGCAAGGAGTGGAAGCATGCTTGCAGACTTTGAAGGAGGTCTTGCCTCCAAGGCAGCCGGCGGTGCTGCAAAGCGATCGCAAGAAGATCTATCCCAGCGTCTTGAAATCGGTGTTTGGAGCCGCAGGTTTCCAGCACCTGCAGGAGTGCTCCAAGCGCAAGCGGGACCGAGGCAACCCGCTGTTTCCGATCAACCACACCTTGGCGCAGATGCGGGACAACCTCTCCCGGCTGGTGCGCCGCAACTGGGGCCACTCCAAGAAGCGGAGTTGGCTGCGACTCCACATGTGGCTATGGCTTTTGTGGCGCAACTACGTGCGGCCGATCACCGCCGAGGGTGATCCCCCGACTCCAGGGATGTTGCTGGGCGTGACTTCTCGGCGTTGGACCGCCAAGGAGCTGTTTCGGTGGAGGATCTTTTCTTCCTCCAACCTCCAATAGTTTGTGCCAGTTTCAGGTTAGGAATGTGGTCATCGCCCGAATCATCCACTCAGGATCCTTCGAACCGCACATTTCCCGAATGGAATGCATGGACAACTGGGCGCTGCCCACGTCTACCGTTCGGATTCCCAACCGGGCTGCGGTCAAGGGGCCGATGGTCGAGCCGCAGGCCAAATCGCTACGGTTGACGAATTTTTGCACCGGGACCTGAGCCGCTTCGCAAGCGGCTTGAAACATGGCTTCGGTTTCCCCTTCGCTGGCGTAGCGGAGGTTTTGGTTGATTTTGATGACCGGCCCGCCATTGATTTGAACGGTGTGATTCGGCTCGTGCTTTTCTGCATAGTTGGGATGGGTGGCGTGGGCCATGTCGGCGGAAACGCAAATCGAGTTGGCGATCGCCCGGTGATAGCTTTCCCGATCGCCTCCCAATCCGATCACGATCCGTTCCAGAAGATCGCCAAGCAAAGGGCTGTCGGCGCCGCGATTGGAGGCGCTGCCAACTTCCTCGTGGTCGAACAAGCTGACAACCGGTATCTGAGCCGGCGGAGTCTCCTGATCGAGGCGGCGCTGAAGCGCGCTCAGTGCTCCGTGGCTGGAACAAAGATTGTCCAGGCGCGGGCCAAAAACGAATTCGTCCTGCAAGCCGCCGAGAGTGGCCGGGACCAAATCATGGCACATGGCGTCCCAACTCAGAACGTCCCCTTCGGCGACACCGACCAGGTCGGCCAGGACTCTTCGAAGGCCGGGCATCGACGGGCTCTGCAAGCCCCAAACCGGAGCCATGTGCTGTTGTTTGTTCAGTTGCAGTCCTTCGCTGTAGATCTCGCGATTCAGATGAATGGCGAGCTGCGGCACCCTCAGGATCGGCCGGTCGATTCGGAAGAGTTCCACGCGAGGGCCGGAGGCCGACCTAAGCCAAATTTGGCCAGACAAGCCTAAGTCTCTATCAAGCCATGAGTTGAGGAGGACGCCGCCGTACACCTCGACGCCCAACTGGGACCAGCCGGCGCTTTTGCGGTCGGGTTGCGGCTTGAGCCGCAGGTTCGGACTGTCGGTATGAGCCCCCAAGATCCGGAATCCAGCCGAGGCTTCGCAATTCTCCGGCACCGCCCAAGCCAGCAAGCTGCCTCCTCTCCGGCAGAAGAAACGACCGCTGCCGCCGGGCCAAGCCTGAGTTTCTTCCAACGGTTGGAAGCCGTTGGCCTGCAGGCGTTTAGCTGCCTCACCACAAGCGTGGTAGGGGGTAGGCGAGGCGTCCAGGAACTGAAGGAGATCCTTTGCCGTCTCCAACTCGGGGGTAGCCATGGCAGCAGCCTAACGGCGCCCCGAGCCTCCGGCCTTCACACTTCCTTCAACTCAGGTTTACGATGTTATCTAGCCCCCCCTCACCTGTTTCTGAACCCGGCTCCCCATGCGCTTGCTCCCCCTCTGCCTGCTTTGGCTCGCGGCCAGCCCGCTCCTGGCCCAATACCCTTACCCGCTTCACGATGCCAGTTTTGCCGAGGCAGACTCGGTCATCTTCCTGGACCAAGAGGTGATGCACGTCACCGTGACCATGGACGAGGCCGATTTGGACGCCTTCCTCGCCGACCGCTGGATCGAGGAATATGCCCGCTGCACGGTGCGATTTCAGAATTCGAAAATCGACGAAACTCTGATGGACGTGGGCATTCGGCCCCGGGGTTTCAGCGCGCGCAGCTCGAAAAAATTTCCCTGGAAATTGAGCTTTACCGAGTTCGTCCCCGGTCGAAAGTTTCATGGCCTGAAGAAATTCAATCTTGGGGGAGACGCCACCGATCCTTCCCTATGCCGCTCGACTTTGACTTTCCGAATTCACCGCGCCATGGGAGTGCCGGCGCCGCGGACCCATCACGTTTGGTTGACCATCAACGACGGCAGGAAGATCAAGGGGACTTTCATTAACTTTGAACAGGTGGACGACGAATTTGTGGATGCCTGGTTCGGCAACGATACCGGTGATTTATACAAATGCCGCAATAAAGGTCCCTTGCCCGGTGTTCCCGGAGGTGAGGCCGACTTGCAGTACATTTGGCCGGGAACTCCTGAGGTTTATCGAAATCGGCCTTCCTATGAGGAAAAGATCAACGACGAGAACTTCGTTCTATTTGCGAACTTCGTCGACTTCATCAACAATGCCGACGACGCAGCTTTTCGAGCTGGAATCGGCTCGTGGTTGAACGTGGATGGATTCCTCCGAGCCATGGCGGTGGACATGACCATCGGAGGTTGGGACGGCTACTGGATCGGCGCCAACAACTACTACCTTTATTGGAACGTCGATTCCCAACGTTTTGAATACTTACCATGGGATACGGACCACACTTTTGGCATGGATTACGTGGTGTATCCGATTTACGGGGATTTCGGCAACAATTGGGCCGCCCGCGGCTACTACAACTGGGGCAAAAGTGGATTCGGCCACGGCTTGAACGCTACTGCGGTTCTCATTGCTCGAATCTTGAGCATTCCCGCTTACGATCAAGCCCTGATGCGCTACGTTCGAGAATGCAAGGACGGCCCCTTTTCACTGGATGCCAATGACGCCTTTTTGAATATGAAGCACCTACTTTTGCTGCCTTACGCTTTTCAAGGTGTGTTCTCAGGCCTGGACATGGACTGGCTCTATACCCCGATCAGCTTCACCACCGCCTTTGAATGGCCGTTTGAATATGAACGTTTCCGGGTGCCTTGTACTTGGGGTTTGAAGCCGTTCATTCGCAAACGCATGGAGAAAATCGAAGAGACTTATCCCTTCCCGCAACCCCTGCCTACGGTCAGGGTCAATGAGGCCATGGCGGACAACGATGCCACTCTTCGTGACGAGGCCGGAGAATTCGAAGATTGGGTCGAACTCTATAACTATGGCGCTTCTCCGGTTGATTTGAGCGGCATGTACTTGAGCGATCAACCCGGAACTCCAAAGCAATGGCAAATCCCAGCCGGGACCGTGTTGAGCCCCGGCGAGTTTCTCCTGTTTTGGTGCGATAACGATCTCTGGCAAGGCTCCTTGCACACCAACTTCAAACTCTCCAAGGATGGAGATGAAGGAGTTTATTTGTTTGACACCGACGCCAACGACAACCGTTGGCTGGCCTCCCTGCACTTGCCTCGTAGTTTTTCCGATCAATCCTTCGGTATGTTTCCCGACGGCAGTTTGCACGCCAAGGCATTGGATCGGCCCACTCCCCGTTACGCCAACTGGGACGGAAGCCTGATGCTCGACGTCCTCGGAGATTGCCCCGGCACTCTGGAATTCAACGTGATCGGCGCCAGCCCTTATGGGCAGGTTGCCTATCTGGTTTCGCAAGGAATGGGGAACGCCACCGTGCCGACTGGGACCGCCTGCGAGGGCTTGGTTCTTGGCCTGGATGCCTTCGCCACACTGGCCGCCGTGGTTGAGGCGAATGAAAACGGCACCGCGATCTTTCGACAAGCCTTGCAAGCTCCGGCTTGCGGTCGCTGGTTCGTTCAGGCTGTGGACTTGAATACCTGTCAAGCCACCGAAGTTCATAATTTTTGAAAGCCGGCGATCCTAGGGGGCGGCCAGGGGCTTTGCTATCCTCTGGCCGCCTCGGGCCGGTAGCTCAATGGTTAGAGCCGCGCACTCATAATGCGTTGGTTGCGGGTTCAAGTCCTGCCCGGCCTACCAGGCCTTGCTATTGAACTTCTTCTTCTAAGGCTTCCAGGATGGGTTCTATCGAAGCTAGGTTCGCTTGGTGATCACCCTGCGATCGCCGGTAGTTGTCCACCGCCAGGCGCAAATGAGCAATGGCCTGATCCTTTTGCCCCATCGCCCGATAAGTATTGCCCAAAGTGTTGTGAGCGGCCGCAATATAAGGATGTGGCGCTTCCAAACTGCTTTGTGCCGCGTCCAAGCCCTTCTGACCGTGAACGAGGGCTTCCTCCAATTGCTGATCGAAAAGGTAGTTGGTAGCCAGATTGATGTAAGCCATGGCCACCGAAGGGGTCGGGCCTTTGGCCCGGGCCAATCTCATCTCTAAAACCTCCTTTCGCATCTCGATGGCTTCGGAGTAGCGGCCGCCGGCGTTGAAGCAAGTGGCTAAGTTGTTGAGAAGGGTCGGATAGTAGAGCTCGCGATACTGCGGGTGGGCGAGACAACTTTCCTTCGCTTGCAAGAGTAATTTCAGAGCCGGTTCGATTTGACCGCTGGCGAGGAAGAATTCGGAAAAGTTAATATTCAGAATCAAAACCATAGGATGTTCCACCCCGAATTGCTGGTGGACCTGCGAAGCGAAAGCCTTCATTTTTGGTAAAACCGGGTCGGGACCAAGGAGCTCCCGCTCGGTCAGCAAAAGATTGGCGCTAACTTCGAAGAACAGGAGCCGGCTGGAATCGAGATACTTCAAACTTTCCTGGAAATCTTTTTCCGCTGCTAGAAACTCACCGGTGGACAAATGAATGTTGCCCAACTGATTCAACACCGTGGCGATGCGAATAAAGTTGGGGCGCTCTTCCTCTCGGAGACGGGCTAAGACCTTATGCGCCAGCTCCTCGGCTTCCTCCAGCTCTTCCTTGTGAATCAACAAATTGACGTAGCTAATGTCAAAGACCAGCCGCCCGGGCTCGGTCGCCGGAATGGAGGCTGCCGATTCTCGGCCGATCTTGAATTGCTCTTCGGCCGCTTCCAAGGAGCCCATGTTGGACAAGGCGTGGATGAGAGACCCGCGAATACTTAATGTGGCCGGGGACGGCGCCTGTTCCTTCCTGGACAAGGTGTCGGCAGCCGCCAAGATTACGTCGAGCAGCTTGGTTTCCGGTCCGGTCAGACCGATGTGAGGTTGATTGAAAAAGGTGTCGGTAAAAAATTGGGCGACGAATTGGGTGTTTTCCTTTTCATCCAATAACTGTTGGTTGGAAAGGCGCAACTCGGCTTCCGAGCGAGCGGTATTGACCCAGGAGAGAATCAGAGCGGAGCTGACTGCCGTGGCAAGCAAGGTCTTCTTTGGATGGTGTAGGACGATTCGCCCTAGCTTTTGCGGCAGGTTTCGCGGCCGGGCCAGGACGGTCCTACCCTTCAGCCAAGCTTGTAGATCCTCGCGAAAGGCGCTGACGTTGGCATATCGCCTGGCCGGGTCCGGACTCAAAGCCATGGCGGTGACCGCGTCCAAATCTCCCCTTAGGATCTTGTGCCTGCGCCGGCATCGCGCTTCGCCGAACAGATCGACGTCCAAATCCTGGCTTGGCAAGTTGAGGCCGGCGTAGGGTGCGGCCGGCAATTTGGGCGGTGAGCCGGTCAGTAGGTAAAACAAAACCGCCCCAAGGCTGTAAACGTCAAACTGGGCGTTCGCCGGGACCGAACCGGAGATTTGTTCCGGACACATGAAGTGGCGGGTTCCGACCGGACCAAGAGTGTTTTCCGATTGGGGAGATTGCAAATCTTCCAGGCGCCGGGCGACTCCCAAATCAATGATGATTGGATCCAGCAACTTCTCGGTTCGGCGCACGAGAACGTTCGATGGTTTCAAGTCGCGGTGCACAATCGCCCGGCTGTGCATGTATTCGACCGCCTGGCAAACTTTCACCAGCAATTCCACGGTTTGTCGAACGCTGTCCCGAAGTTCCGGGATCTCCGGGGAAAGGTCTACGCCTTCAATAAATTCCATGACCAAAATCGGCGGACCGTATTTGGACAAAAAGGAGTCCAGATAGCGGACGATGCGGGGGTGCTGAAGGGATGCCAATAATTCCGCTTCTCGCTCAAAATAGAATTGCGTGGGTGCGGCTGGCATTCCTTGGCCGATAAATTTCACTGCGGCAACGGCGTGGGGATCCATTCTCTCGGCTTTAAAAACAGTACCCATGCCTCCGGAAGCGATGAACTCCTTGATTTCATAAGGGCCGACTTGGGTGCCGATGAGCTTTTCCGGCTGATGAGGATCGCCGTCCACAGTGGTAAGGAAACCGGTGGGCAACTGTACCTGAAGCATCTTTCGCGCGGCTTCAGCGGCCTCCGGGTCCTTCTCCGCCTCTTTCTGAAGGAAGCGCTCCCGCCCTTCCTCACTCAATTCCATACACTGGGTGAAGATCCGCTTTGCGGTCAGAAAAACTTCCGTTCTGGTCATTCCGACTTTCCTTCCAGTTTAACCCTCATGAAACTTAAGGCGGCTTGGTAGTCGCTTCGGGCGGTTTTTTCGCTACAGCCAACGATGTCTCCAATTTCTTTGAAGGTCAATTGCAAATAAATCTTCAGTTTCACCACTTCAGCTTCCCTGGGAGCGTGTTCGCCCAAGCGATCCAGGACTTCCAGATAGGAAAGTAAGTCCACCATTGGAAGGCGCAACTTCGGATCTTCGAATTCGGTAACCCATTGAAGGCTTTCCTGACCACCACCCCGCTTCTGGCTGTTTCTCCTCCGAGCTCGGTCGATCAGGATGTGGTGATAAGACTGGGCAAGCATTCGCTGGGCCTCATCCTTGTCCATGGCCTCTAAATCGTGCCCGGCCTTGAGCAGCTTCTCCACGCTGGAATGAATCAAATCGGTGGGGGTGATGGAGAACTGAGCGCGATCCCTGGAAAGCCTGCGGGCGGCCAGCCTGCGGGCGGCCCGATAGAAAGAATCATCGACCATGGTGGGGGTGGGCAGGAGCTCCTAATGAATTCAGGCGGCATCTAAATCTATCCCCATTTCTCCGAAAAAAGTCAGATTTCCATTTCCGCTTTTAGGCTCGCTTTGCGCAAACCCTCTTTGAAGCGGCCAATCCTTCCCCCGCGGGAGTGGCCCCCATTCATCGGAGACCGACTCCCAATCCAAATACAGCCAGCGGGAAAGCAGCAACCATGAATCAAGCATCAAAGCCCATCCCTTCGCAACGACCCGGTGCGCTCGAGGTGCCGGCGAATCATTCAGGTCGCAGTCCGGAGTTGATGCGTCAAACCACTCAGTCAAAAGGCCTTAGGGGCAAATCCAATCTTTTGAAAGGTGCACTCGCGGCTTGCTTCTGGATCGGTTTTCTAAGCCTGGGCAACGCTTGCCAACAGTTGGAAGGCGTGGCCGAATCGGTCGGGCTCCCGGTCGGAAATGATCCCGATCTAGTGGAAGAAAGCCCTGCGGAAGTCGATTCCCCTTTGGAGCTGGAAGCTGAAATTCCCGCGGCCAGCAAGTTTAAAGTCGAAACCATCGGCCACTGGAGCGGTCGCGCTTTCCCCAGGGTGGGGCAGCCGGCGGGTTCTTTCCTCAAGGAGGGGGCTTACACCATTCATCCGATCAGCCGATCCATGGCTCAATTGGAGCGTCGGGGAACCCGTTTGGTGGTGCTTTTGAATGGTTCGGAAGGAGAGAGCTTCCTGAAGATTTCCAGTTTGGCCTTCAGCTCCCAAGGCAAGCACCTGATCTATCTAGCGGAAACCGAAACCCACTTGTGCTTGGTCATGGACCAGCAAATCGTGGCCAAGTATGTCCTTTCCAGCAATCCGAGGATCAGCTCTTTGGGCCGAAGCCAGGATCAAAACCTGGTGATGTTCAGCGAGGATGAAGATCAGTTCGCATACCTGTTGCACCAGGACGATTTCCAGGGCGGCACCGGGCAGATCATTCTCAACGGCGAACCGGTGGGGGAGCCGATCCGGTTGGGCGATCCCCGTTCTTCCGGCTTTAGCCCGCAGGGAAAACTGTTCTTCGTCGAGAGGACGCAGAACGGCGTCCGCTATGTGGTTGACGGAGTACCGGGTCCGGAACTGGTATGGGCCAAGGACCTCCGCTTCAGTCCTTCCGGTCACAAGTTCAGTTACTTAGGGGACCCTCGTACCAGCTCCTCGAGGAAATTGATCTACGTCAATCATGAACTCATCAACGGGGAAGAGTTTTGGGCCAACGATGCCTTGGAAGGGACTCACCTTTCCAGCGATCTTGATCACTTCGCCCACGTCCTGGCCAATGAAGATCAAAGCCTGACTTTGTATTTGAATGGCCAAATGGTCGGCGAGCTAGGCGGGATCTCGTACAAGGCTGGCAAGGCCAAACGTCCCTATCTATTCCGGGTCGGTCCTGGTGGAGTTTTGGTTTACCAAGGACCGGACGGAAAGATTTACGCCAACGGCAAAGTTCACGGAGCGATGAAATCGGTCCAAGAAGTGTTCTTCTCTCCGGACGGGTCCAAATTCGTCTATCTGTGCCAATCCGGGGCCGGCAGCTTTGCCATCGATCAGGACGAAACGGTGATGGGGCCCTTGTTTCCTAGAGGCCATGTTTCCTTCTCGTCGGATAGCCGGCACTTTCTGGTACTTCCGTACCGAAGAGATGCGGATGTCTATTTGGACGGCAAGCTCCTGACCGCCAAGGGTGGAAATACCACCACCTTCAGATTCTCGGAGGACGGCAAACGTCTTTACATGGAGAGCCGGCTTCGCAGCCCTCAAGGCCTGGAAGCGGCCGCATCGGTGGCTTCTCAAGTCGGCCTGCAAATGGTTCAACTTCCCAGCCAAAACGATGTTCAAAACGCCGCCAGCTTGGATGGTCGCTGGAAGGCTACTTGGGAAAGATCCGGCCACGGCAAGGACGCCACTTTTCAGGTGGTGGTAAACGGCCGCAAGTTCAGGCGGAAATTCATTGGATCCGGAGCTCAAGCGTTCCGTTTCGACCCGGATGGAGTCCTTCGCTTCATCTGCCCGGGAACCGAGAACCGAGTGCTTCGAGTCAGTCTTCGCCCTGAGTGAGGCCCGGCTCCAGTCTGGATCATCAAGTCAAAGTCCCCAAGAAACAACCATTAACCAAACCAAATCACGATGGTAAAAGACGCAAACCAAGTCGAACAAGAGCGCCAGAGAAGCCAGGCCATGATGCAGGGAATGACCGGCAGCGATCTCAACAGCCCGGCGCAAGTCAAGCGATACCTGGACGGGAATCACCCGCAAAGCAAGTCGTCCAGCAGCGGCGGAGGAAGTCAATACAGCAGCAGCTCCAGCCGGTCCGGCGGCGGAGGAGGTTCTACTTGCTTTACCGGCGACACTCCGGTTTTGACTCCCGGCGGTTGGATTCCCATGGAGGAAATCAAAAAGGACAACGTAGTCTGCACTTACGATCCTGCGGAAGGGCACTTGCGCCGCCGCCCGGTGAAGAAAGTCGTTCGCCATGCTTCCGGCAAGGTTTGGCTGCTTTCTTTGGAAGGCAAGGAAAGCAACATTCGGACTACGGCTTGCCATCACTTCTTGACCAGTCATGGCTGGAAGCGAGCGGACAAAATCAAAACAGGAATGAAGTTGTTGCAACTTTCGGAACACGGGGAGTCTTTCGAAACGGAAGTGAAGGTTTCGAAAGCCGCCGGTTATTCAGAAGTCGTGTACAACTTGATTACCCCGGGGGAACGCAACTTCGTCGCTGCAGGAGTGCCCGCCCACTGTTACGCAACCCTGCGCCATTTCCGGGTCCGCTTTGCCGAGATTGGCGATGCCCTCACGCAAGCCTTCGATCGCACTTGCGAAGCAGTGGGGTGGGTCAAAAACTTGCAGGGTGCGAAAATTGCCAATAGGCGCTGACCGTTAGTCAGCGACTTTCGCCGGGAAGTCGTAACAAAGTTTCCTGGAGTTCGGAATCTGGCAGCAAAGGACGGCGTGCGAGCAGTGCGCCGTCCTTTTGCAGAATGAGGATCAGAGGTCGTTGCGGAACTCGCTGCAACCAAAGGCGGCCGTCCAAGCCCGATAGAACTTGAGTGGGCGGTTTATCCGGGCTTGGATAATCTCCAAAGGAAATGGGTTCTCCGCCAGGCGTTTCCAAACCCGCTTGCACACCTGCCAGCGGCAATCCGCTTGTGGTGAGAAGGCGGAAACGCAAATCCCGAGCGGGATAGAGATGGGCAAGAAACTGGTGTTCTCCGGCGTCGTAATTCTGCTCCGCTTGCAACCAAACGGCATAACCCGGTGCATCCAGGCGCAGGGAGTATGATCCCGGCAGTTTCGGCCGGCTTTGAAGTAATCCCCCCGGATATCGGTGCTTGCCTCCGGCTCCGCCGCCCCCGGAAAGGATCATTAAAGTAGCTTCTTCCACGGCCGTTCCGCTTATGGCATCGCGCATTTGAATACTGAAACGGACTCCCCCAAGGCCTTCACCCAACACGACTTTTAATTTTTCTCGGGGCGGAGTGACTTTGATTTGGCCGAATTGCTCACCGCTCCGGGCCACCAACAGGAATTCTTCCGGCCAAAGTCGATCCAGTCGAAAACGGCCTTGGGCATCGGTTTTGCTTCGTTTTTGACCGGTGGCCGTGGTCAGGGAAAAGTTGGAAAACCATTCCGTCTTGGACTGAAGCGTCAACCCGGCTTGAGCCGGGCGGCCGTCGGCATGGACGACTTGTCCTTCCAAAACCAAACCGGCTTTCAATTCCACGACTACGTGAAGTCCGGACTCGGTCAAAGGAGGGAATTCCTGGTAGTGAGGGGCCCAGCCTTCGGCCTGAACCAGGAGTTGCAATTTTCTCGCAGGAAAAGGATAAGCCGGGTCGACCACTACCGGTACTTGGACGCTGAAATAGCCGTCATGGTCGGTTTTGCTTTGAGGAGAACTTGCCCGGCTTCTTAGCTTGACCAAGGCTCCTTTCACGCCTTGGCCCTGCGGATCCAGCACTCGTCCCTGAACTTGGGCGGGTATGTGTTTCGGACCGAGTCGGATTTCAATCTCGGTGACTCCGGCGGGAACGGGATAGGCGTTGTAGCCGGTGTAGTTCTGGGCGTGAACGGAAAGTTCCAGTGGGAGATTGGGTATGGCTTCCAGAAAAAAGCTTCCGTCCTTTTGAGAACGCATGCCTGCTTCTCGGAAGCTCGGCCAAACTTGGGTGTCGGGACCGTCTCGCCAGTTATTCGGCATCTGCGGTCCAACCCAAGCCCAAGGAACCGGCTCACCATCGGTATTGATCACCTTGCCTTTGAGATCACGGCTAGCGGTCATGAACAACCAATGAGCGGATTCCGTCTGTTCAGACGACCACCAACTCTCGACATCGACAAGGGCAATCATGCCGGCTTTCTCGGCGGTCAAGGAATATTCCCCTCGAACGCCTTCAAAACGAAAGCTGCCATCGGAACGGCTGAGCTGGCTTCGTCGGAGGGGAATGAAGGCATAATTTTGATGCCGGCTAAGAGAGCTTTCCAACAGAAAGACTGTGGCTCCGGCAATTGGGCGGTGGCCTTCATCCATGACCTGCCCGTGAATTGAACCGCCGGGGAACAATTCGATTCGATGCTCCCACGTTTCACCGGCGTCCATCCATTGGGCGGTCCTTTCCAAGTGGGCGGCCCAAGTCGGTCCCGCCTCCACGCGAATGGTTCGAATCGAACCTTCTTCCAAAGGGAACTCCGCCCATCCCTCCAGGTCGGTTCGGCCTTGCAGGGTTTGCAACCCGGAAGCGTGCTCGGCCTCGAAACAAAGTTGAATCAAGTTATGCTGGATCGGCTGTCCCTGCTGGCTCAAATGAATCCGAGCTCGGCCTGCTGCAGCCTGCTCCGCTGGCTCCGGCGGATCTTTGGGCTGCGTTTCCAAATCCTGACGCCCTTCCGCCGGCTGAAGCGGCAGTTTTTGGTCGGCGGCTTCTTCCCTTTCTTCATAAGTCCTTTGTGGTCTCGAGCCTTCCTGGCGGTGGTCGCTTTCCTGCAACCAGGACCACCCCGCCAGACTGCCGAGTAGCAGGGCGATCAAGAGCAAAATGAGAAAAGAGCCGCGCTTCACTCTCTTTCCGGACTAGGATTTTTCCTCAGCCTAGCGTAAAAGAACTCTATGAAGATTCGCATCGAATACTGCCGGGTCTGAAACTACTTGCCCCGGGCGTCCAGTTTGGCCGCCGAACTCAAGCAAGTATTTCGCACGGAAGCAGAGTTGATCCCCGGAGGGGGCGGCATCTTCGACGTTCACGTCGACGGCCGGATGGTGTTTTCCAAGTTTGCCGAGGGAGATCGCTTCCCGGAAGAGGGTGAGGTCGTAGAGCGAATCCGCAGCAAGGGAGATTGAATTGGGTTTCGCCAAAGCTTTTTTGGTCTTGGGAGTTGCGGCCACGGCTCCATGGCCGCTGTTGCAGGAGCCTGAGGCCAAGCCGCCGCATTTGCCCCCGGCCGTATCGGCTGAGGAGGCTAAGCTGATGGCGGAAGGGAAGTATGCCGGCCAGGCCAAATGCAAAGCTTGCCACTCCATGAAGAAACATGGCGAGATGCATGGAATTTGGAAGCGCAGCCTCCACGCCAGGGCTTACCAGACTTTGTTGAGTCCTGAAGCCAAAGCCATTGCCGAGGCCCGCGGTTTGGGAGACCCGGCGAAGGAGAAAGATTGCCTTCGATGCCATGTCAGTGCTCACGACGTAAAAGCGGAACGCATTCAAAGAGGCTTCAAAATCCGAGACGGAGTCCAATGCGAGACCTGCCACGGCCCGGGGGCGGATCATGTCCGACTTCGACAAAAGGACCTGAACGCGCCGGCTTGGCGGCCGGAATTGTCTCGAGGCGAAATCCGTCTGCCCTCCGAAAAAGACTGCCGGGCTTGCCACAATCCCGATTCTCCGACATTCGAAGCCCACGGCTTCGACTTTGCCAAAGCCCTGGGGCAAATCCGTCACTTGCACCCGCAGCGGAAAGCGCCGCGAGTGCAAGCCAAAGTCAAGAAGCCGCCGGCGGCAGCGTCGCCTCCGGAGAAGGAGGGGGGTTGAGTTCCGGTAAGGCTTCCTCCTCGGAAGAGGCTTGAACCAACCGCTTGCGACGCCAAGCGCCGCTCTTCCATCGACGCCGGAACACCCACGCACCGAGGTAGAGTTCGCCGGACCACATCAACCACACCAAGTTGACGTCTCCGCCGAACACTTGCATGGCCGTCCAAGCCAACGGCACCGACAAGACCCAAGTCAGGCTGACGCCCGCCCACATCACCCACTGGTGATCGCCGGCGGCCCGCAGGGAAAAGCGATAAACGATTTGGAAGGCGTCTCCGAGTTGCCAAACCGCGGCTACCGCCAACAGGGCTCCGCCCAATGCAATGCCTCGAGCTTGTAACTCCGGATCTTCGTTGTGAATGAACGGAGCGGCGATGTATTGACCGGCCAGAAGAAACACCAATCCCATGGCCACCATCAGCGGCACGATCAATTGCAGCATGCTGCGCACCGTCCGTTGCACCAGGTCGTAACGCTTCATGCCGACGAAGCGGCCGATCAGGACCGACCCTCCGTCGCCGACGGCCACCGCCGGCAGGAAGGAGAAGTGGATGACCTGAATCGCCGCCTGATGCACCGCCGTGGACAGGCTGCCGAGGTAGCGGCTGATCATGAAGGTGATCAGAGAGAAGGAACCGACTTCCAGGGTGAATTGAACTCCTGAAGCGGTACCGACGGAAAGCACCCGGCGGAAACGAACCCACTCGAATCGGAACGGCTTTGCCGGCAGCTTTCCTTTCCGGGTCAAGGCCGGGAAGATCAGCAGCAGAACCAGACAAACCGTCTCCGCCAATCCGGTGCCGATGGCGGCACCCACCACTCCCATTTTCGGCGCTCCGAAGTTGCCGAAAATCAGGGCGTAGTTGAACAGCAAGTTAAGCGGATGGGAGATCAGGTCCGCCACCATGGGCAGCCGGGTTCGGCCGGTGGCGCGCAGATACTCCCCGACGGCCAGGGCCATCAAGGTCGGCGCACTGCACCCGATCCGCCAACCTAAATACTTTTGGCCCAATAGGATGGACTCTCCACGCATGGCCGAGCCATGGCTGATCAGAGCGAAGATGGATCCGGCTTGTCCGGCCAGGAACAAGAACAGCAGGCTGAAGGCGGCGGCCAGGTAGAAAGCTTGGATCCCGAATCGGAAGCTCTCCTGGCTGCGACCGGCTCCGAGGTACTGGCTGACCAAGGACTTTTGGCCGCGCAGCACACCCATCGGGAAGGCGATCACGTTGAAGGCCAGCACCCCGGCGACGCCGACCGCCGCGAGGGCGTCGGTGCCAAGATGACCCACCATGAGGCTGTCCAAGACTCCCTTGAAGGAGTAGGAAATCATGGACACCCCAATGGGCCAGGCCAGATGCATGACGTCCCGCCGCGAGCCTTCAGGCTCAAGACTGGGCACGGTTGCGGGTGTGGCACTCATGACGGAAAGCGGAGCAAGGGCGGGGCGGGGAGTCGGCCGGCACGCTGGGGTGCACGAATGGCCGGATGAAACTTGGGGCAGGGAAGCGGGCGGAGCCCTTTTGGGCTACAACGCCAAAAACAGCCAAGCCTTGGGCTTGGTGGCTATCGTCCTACCTTGGTCGTGAGATTCTTCATCGAATCCTCCCCGGAGGGCGCCTAGATACCTTGTGGCGAAGGTCCGGCCCCGGATTCCGAGTTCCCTAGTCTGCCTTCAGGGCCGGCGCGCTGTCAAGTCTCTGCGCTAGGCTGGGTGTCTGAATACTCGCAAAAACCCTCCTGCTTCCTTCGGGATTCCTTGCCATTCCATGTTTCGCCTCCTCCTCGGACTTCTGCTTTTTCCGGTCAGCTTGGCCGGTGTCGCCCGTGCTTTCCCCGAAATGCAACAACAGAATCTTCATGCTCCGGATCTAAAAGGCCGCGCCTGGTTAAATACCGAAAAACCTCTGGAATCCTGGAAGAAGGACCTAAAAGGTCATGTCGTGCTATTGGATTTTTGGACCTATTGCTGCATCAACTGCATTCACGTCCTGCCGGATCTTCGTGCCTTGGAAGAAGAGTTCAAGGATGAAGCCTTTTTAGTCATTGGCGTCCACTCCAATAAATTCGAACAGGAAGGAGAAGCGCGCAACATCCGGCAAGCCATTCTTCGTTATGACATTCGCCATCCGGTGGTGGTTGATGACGAGCATCGCATTTGGCGTGGTTTCGGCGTTCGGGCTTGGCCCTCTTTCGTCCTGGTCGATCCGGAAGGCTACGTATTGGGCGGTTTGAGCGGCGAAGGACATCTCGAGCTGCTGCGTTCCGTGATTCGACGGGTTTTGGACGAGCATCGCAGTAAAGGCACGTTGGCGGATAAACCTTTGCGGCCGGAATTGTTACAGCCGGAACCGACGTTGTTGCGTTATCCAGGAAAGGTTCTGGCTCACGGTGAAAACGTGTTCGTCGCCGATTCAAGCGGCCATCGTTTGTTGGAAGTCGACGGTGCCGATGGAAGAGTCTTGCGAGTTTTCGGTTCCGGGGAAGCCGGGCATCGGGATGGGGAGGCGAGCCAAGCTCAATTCCGAAATCCCCAGGGCATGGCGGTCTATGGGGAGTGGCTTTACGTTGCCGATACCGACAACCATCGGATTCGAAGAATTCATTTGCAAAAAGGCACGGTGGATACCGTGGCCGGTAAGGGCAAGCAGGCTCGACCGCTACCCAAACCCGGAAAGCCGATGGAAACCGATCTCAATTCACCTTGGGCGCTGGAGATCGTTGGCGATCAACTGTACGTGGCCATGGCCGGAAGTCATCAGCTTTGGCTGATTGATTTGAAAGAGAATCAGTTGCAGTCCGCCGCAGGAAGCGGTCGGGAGAACATCGTCGATGGGCCGGCCTCCGTGGCGCAATTGGCTCAGCCAAGCGGCTTGGCTTTTCTGAACGGCAAATTGTATTTCGCCGATTCGGAAGTCAGCGCCGTTCGGTTTTTGGATTTGGAAAAGAAGGAAGTTGGAACCGTACTGGGAACCGGTCTGTTTGATTTCGGAGACCGGGACGGCGGTCCGGAAGTCGCTCAATTGCAACATCCTTTAGGCTTGGCGATCTGGAAGCAGCAGTTATTGGTGGCCGACACCTACAACGGCAAGGTGCGGTCGCTGGATCCAAAAACTCGAACCAGCAAGACTCTGTTCGGCGGCGAGGACCAAGATCTCCAGTTTTGGGAGCCCGGTGGCTTGGACGTTTCCGGGGATACTCTGTACGTCGCCGATACCAATAACCATCGCATCCTGGCCATAGACCTGCGAAGCAAGGCATGGCGGGTTTTGCTCGGCGGCATGATTTCAGCGGCTCCGCCTGACGATTCCGATCAAGAAAAAGAAACGGAATCGGAATCGGCCAAGGAAGATAAGTCATAGACCGGAAAAGATTTTCGTCGCTTAGGCGTTGATTTCGTCGCTTAGCTTTTGAAAGCCTGGCTTTCGGTGGCGCCGAGGCCGGCTTTGCCTTCCGTCTATGACGGAAGTCTCGATCCCCTCCCCTCAGCAAGCAGCGAAATTACCCATGGCAAACGGCAAACGTTTGGCCAGGGCCGGCGGTACGGCTCCAAGAACTGTCACCAAATCCATGCGTCTGCCATGGAGCCAAGGGGTCGCTTTCGCCGCCGGAATTGCGGTTGTCGGCCTGCTGGCTTTTAAACCGAGCTTGGGTATCCACTTGTTTTGGAACGTATTGATTCCGGTGGCCCCGGCTCTCATTCTTTTCTTTCCGGGATTGTGGCGCAACTTGTGCCCGCTGGGGTATACAAGCCTGTTGCTGCAGAAATTTTCCGTCGGCGGAAATCGAAAACTATCGAGTCGCGCCAACGACCGATTTGTTTTCTTGGGAGTCTTGGTCCTGTTTACCCTGATTCCGTTGAGGCATTTGGTGTTCGATCTTCACGGACCCTGGACCGCCGCTTTGCTGCTCATTTTGGGATTATCGGCGGCGATTATCGGAAACTTCTTCGCCATGAAAAGCGGGTGGTGTTCCGGTTTGTGTCCGGTCCATCCAGTGGAGAAGCTTTATGGAATTCGTCCCGTTAAAGCGGCGCCGAACGGACATTGTGAAGAATGTAGAAGTTGCGTTCAAATTTGTCCGGACTCCACTCCGGCGATGGATCCGTAGATCGGAGGCAAGCAAAGTCGTTCCAGAAAATGGGCGGGCTTTCTTACTCTGGGCTTTTTCCCGGGATTGATCTGGGGCTGGTTTCAAATTCCCGATTCCCAGGGATGGTTGGGAAGGGAATCCCTGATTCGAGCATTTGCCTTGCCGTGGTTTTGCGGCAGCCTCAGCTTGATCGTCTTCCTTTCGTTCAGACGAATGTTGGGAAAGAAAGGTAGAAGAAACTTGAACCGGGGCTTCGCCGCCTCTTCCTTGGCTTGCTATTACTGGTTTCGGATCCCTGCGCTATTTGGTTTCGGTCCCATACCGGGAGACGGCACGCTTATGGACTTCCGTGGAAGTTGGTCGCCGCACTGGGTTTGGGTTTGCCGCCTTTGTACCACCGCCTTCTTCTTTTGGTGGATGTTTCGGGATCCGGCGGTACGTAAACCCTGGAGCTTGAGGCCGACTTATTTAAGGTATGATGAAACGATCACCTAGTCCCTAGAGCTTCCCGGTGAAAATCCCCCCCATGATGCGCACCTTTCTGCTTCCGGTTTTCCTTGGTCTCGGCCTTTTCGGTTCTGAGGCCGTGGCCCAGACACAAACTGCAACTTACGTGCTGGACAACGTTTGGCTGGATCCGGATCAAACCCATCCGTGGGAATCTCCCCAGCAAATGACCGGGACTTTCGAGTGGACTTACACGGTGGGGGATTTCGAAAATGGCTCCGGCCAGTTCACTGAGTTGTACATTCCTTGGTACGGCTCGGATATTTCGGGATTGACCATCACCATCGCTCCGGCGGAAATCGAATTCGACATGATCGGAAACTATCACGATCGTGGACTGTCCATGACCCTGTTTCTGGTTACCCCTTTCGGGCCCGGCCAATCCGCAGACGTGGACACGGTTCGAAGCAAGTTTGATATCGAGCAAAATTCTGTCAGCCGCAAAGGCAGCGTGATCAGCGGTACCGTCGAGTTTGATGGCGGCGTTGGAGTGCAACTGACCGTGGGCGGCGCCTGCCCGAACAACGTCCAGTTGACGGTCGACGGGGCAACCGCAAGCGGTTCGGTGGCCCTGCTTTACTCCACTTCCCAGGGTTCCTTCGTGATTCCCGCCGGAGTCGCTTGCGCTGGAACCACCCTGGGCCTTGCCGCCCCGGTGGAAGTTGGCGCCATGCTGACCGCCGACGCCGCCGGTCAAGCCATCCTGAATACCTCGGTGCCGGCCGGAGCCTGCGGCAATTTTTGGCTGCAAGCCCTGGACATTACAAGCTGTGGAACTAGTAACGTAGCCCTGCTCCAGTAAGTCCCTTTCGGCCGCGGTTCGGTCCGTATCGAGCCGCGGCCAAAAACATTCATATTTGTTTCCAAATATAGCTTGCCTCCGGATTCGCAGGCCTATACTCGACTTACGGCTGGTCTGCCGACTTTGGCGGGCTTCCCCCCCCTCCCCCCACTTTGTTCAGCCGCACCATTCGAGATCATGACCAAGGACGATTCCAAACCCTTTGATGAACAGCATTCTTATGAAGGGCAAGAACCCGAAGCCGATCATCAAGCCGAGCCCGACGGCCCGGAAACCGATCCGGTAGCCCGGCGGAAATTCCTGAAACTGGCCGGATTGATGTTCTTTACCGGCGGCTTCACTCGGGCAGCCGGAGCATTGAATCCGCGGGCGGCTTGTGGCGCTCCTCACGGCACCGGTGTCGGCTATCAGGAGGACTATCGTTGCGACAAGCAGGATGACGATTGTGGCTTGGTAACCAGCAATCCTGCCTTCGGTGGTCGCGGCGGCGCTGCTTACCACGACAACGATTGTGCTTCCGGCGCTGCTCAAGACGGTCAGGACAACGATTGCGGAAAGAGCAAGGGCTGGGCCGGCGGCGCTCACAAAGACAATGACTGCGGCAAGCTCAAGGACGACGGAACTTACACTTCGGACCAGGATTGCAACGTCGATACCGGTGAGATGTTCAACGGTGGTTGGCAGGATCATGACTGTGGCCTGAAGAGTGGCGAAAACACCACTTACAGCGACGAGAATCCCGGTTACGACGACGATGAAGTCTGTGAGTGGTGGGATTCCAACTGCACCTACTGGGACACTTTCTGGAAGCCCAAGCGCGGCGACGATCCGGCCTGCATCCATCTAGACAGCAATTGAGATGGAGTCGGCTCCGGCCATTCTTCCCAATGAGCTGGTCGTACACGCCTTTGAAGCCTTAGGCGCAAAGTTCGCTTACTTCGGCAAAACCGGCGACATAGCCAAGATTGACGGCGACACCTTCGCCGTCATTCGGGCTTACGAAAACGGTGATTCTCCAAGCCTGGAGGACGCCATCACGGTTTTGCCGGAATCAAAGCGGGCCGCCATGTCCGCAAGGTTCGCGATTTTGGCCGCCAACGGCTTGTTGGAACGACAACCGCCGTTGTCCAAGGAACGGGAGCAGGAGCGGGTCGACCGGTTGTTTGAACACAATCCGCGAAACTTGATGTTCCTGGTGACCGAGGCCTGCAATCTGGCCTGCACCTATTGCTATGAAGTTGAAAACGGCGTTCACGATCAGCCCGGTACTTTCAAAAAAGTCGATGCGGAAAAAGCCATTGACGCTTATTTGACGGAAGCGGCCCCTCGCGGTTATGCCTGCATCACTTTTTTCGGCGGCGAACCGTTGCTGAACTTCGAAGTGGTGAAACACATCGTTGCTTATTCAAAGGGCAAGGCAGCCGAATTGGGCATGGAAGTGGGTTATTCCATCACCACCAACTTGACCCTGATGACTGAAGAGGCAGCCGATTTGCTGGCCTCCAATCATTTCAGCATCATGCTGTCGATCGACGGCCCGAAGCACATTCACGACCGCAATCGGGTCGGGAAGTGTTCCGCAACCGCTTTGGGTACCCACGACCTCATCATCCGCAACTTGAAAGTGTTGATGGAGAAATGCGGTCAATACGGCACCCGCATGCCGAAATTGCGGGCCACGGTGACGCGGCCGGAAGAATTCGAAGAGGTGGAAGACTACCTCTACAGCCTTGGCACCGGCTTCGTGGAGATCGGCACCGCCGACTTCAAGGAAGAAGACTTGGACGGACCCCATTGTCCCAGCGAAAGCCCGGCCAAAACCAAAGCCGATCCGATTCGGGAGATGGAAGGGCGCTATGAAGCCGTTTGGGAGCGAATGAAGCAAGGCGACCGCTCCGACATTGCTCCTTCCATCGCCAAAGGCATGCGCAAGCTGGCGGAACAATTGCAAAACGTCGGCCCGCGGGAGGAAGCGGAGCCGCTTCTATGCGGAGTTTGTCGCAACATGAAAGCGATTACTCCCAACGGCGACCTTTATCCCTGCCACCGTTACGTCGGCATGGAGAACTTCAAGGTCGGCAACTTGCACCAAGGCGGTTTGGATGAGCACCGGGTGCGCGACTATTACGGCAAGGTCTTTGAATCCTTCCGCAACAAATGTTCCCAATGCTGGGCTCGGCATCTTTGCGGCGGTCAGTGCAGTTGGGAACTATCCACCGAAGACGGCGAAGTCGGCCGTCCCAAAGACGAATGGTGCCGCAACATCAAACGCGGCTTGGAGGTTCGCTTGGCGATGTTCGCCCATTCTCGCGAACTCACTTCCGAACCCCAGGAAGTTTAGGCTGAGCTTGTGCCTGCCAAGGCTGTGCGCCTAAGGCAGGATTGAAACCTCAACCGCTTCGGAGACTTGCCACGGCGCTTGGCCGGGAGGTTCCACTACCGCAGCGGCGTAAAGACTTCGGCCGATCAAGAAGTTCAGCGCTTGTGGCGGAGCATCCAATAAGGCGGTCGCCTTAGCTTTGCCGTCCAATTGTCCGGATGTTTGCTGAGTGTAAGGTAAGCTTTGCCCGCTTAAACCCATTTGAAGCAAGGGGCCGTCGCTCAAAGGAATTTCCAGGAAACCCACTTGGGTTGGCCCGGTGCCCCGAGCGGAAAACAGCAGCCAATATTGGCCTCCCGATTCCCAGTTGCTGAAGTCCAGAAGGTATTCCACCTGGCCGCCGCTAGCCGCGGAAAGTTGGGTCGGTTGCGCGGACAAAAAAGACCGAAAGTCGAAGTGCAGGGCAGCACCGGTATCCGGGGTGGAGCCAGTATTTAATCCGGGTGCCGTAACCAGGAAATCCTTGAAGCCGTTTTGGTCCACGTCGCCGATGGCAGCCAAGCGATGTCCCATGGCGGTGTCGTGTCCTTTGCCGTCGCGATGCCAGAGCTGGGTCCAATCGGCTCCGGAATAAAGCCGGAAAGTGCCGCCGCCGCCATCGGCGCTGGAGGAACCGATCAGCAAATCGGGGAAGCCATCGCCATTGACGTCGCCGGCGGCGGCCAAAGAAGAACCGAATGCATCCCCGGCCCGGCTTCCCGCCCATTGCTTGAGAAGTTGATGGGTGGCGCCGTCAAAGACGTCTACCCGGCCGGCCCCGTTTCCTGCCGGACCTGGCGAACCAGGAGCGCCCACCGCCCATTCCGGCAAACCGTCGCCATTGATGTCACCCAGGACAGCGACCGCGGCACCGAAAGCTTCTCCAGCCATGGTTCCCTGCAACACCACCGGCGACAAACTGGCATCCAACCAAACAGCGCTTCCCGCTTGGTCGTAGCCATGGACCTTTTGCAAGGGATAGCCGAGCACCGCCAAAGGATGGGAAGTGCTCATGTCCTCCGCCCGCAAAGCGTCGACCCAAGTCAAATGTTCCTTGGCTTGATTTCCCAAGATCTGACTGCCCAGAAGTTCCAGGCTGCCGACCAAACGAAAATCGCGGCTTTCCCCAACGATGGCTTCCGAGGTGCCGTCTCCGTCCCAATCGCCGACGAAGCGAGCGACTTGTCCGAAACGATCCCCGGGGTTTTGTCCGCTCCAACTCTGCAATTCAGAGCCATCCTTGCCGGAATAAAGGAAAGCTTGGCCGCGCCGGCCGAGGCTGCCCGGGGCGCCGACAATAAAGTCGGCGAAGCCGTCGCCGTTTAGGTCGTTACCGCTGTCGACGGCACTGCCGAATTCGGCTCCCGCGGAAGTTCCGACCCACCGGTGCAAACGTCGTCCGTCAGCGGAAAACAGATATAAGGCGCCGGCGTCACTCCAACCGGAGTGGTCGAAACCTGGTGCCCCGATGGCGACTTCCGGAATGGAATCGCTGTTCAACCAGCCGACCGGTGCGATGCTGACGCCGAAGCGATCCCGGTGTCCTTCTCCGTTGAATCGGCGCAAGGTATCCCAGCCTCCGCCTTGGGCGATGAGGGGGCTGGCGCTAAGGAGAAACAGTGGGCAGAAAAGGGGCAGAGAACGGGGGATCATGAGGGACAAATGGGGGGGGATGAGGACCCTATCGGTCCGCGGGACAAGACTGAGGGGGTGGCGGAAGGGGAATGCCGCCGGACCTAGAATACGGGAATGGCCGGCGGGACCCTGATTGTCGATACCTCCTTCTTGGGAGACGTGCTGTGTGCCGAGCCCATGGTGCGGGCGGCGGCGAAGCGCTGGCAGGGCCAACCGGTGGACTTCCTGGCGTCACCGGGAGGCGCTCATATCTTAAGTGGACATCCGGACTTAGGAGATATTCTCGTTTTCGATAAGCGAGGCGCCCAACGCGGTGCATTGGGACTTTTGCGGATGGCCAGGGAGCTGAAAAAGCGGGCTTATGTTCGAGCCATTTGCAGTCACCGTTCGTGGCGGAGCGCCGCACTGTTGCGGCTCGCCGGCATTCCGGAGCGAGTCGGCTTCGACAATGCCTCGGCTTCTTTTTTGTTCACCGAGCGGGTTTCCTATCAGGCGGATCTCCACGAGATCGAACGCAATTTGCAACTGCTTGGCGGCGGTTCGTGGCAACGGCCGAGGATGTACCCCGATGCCGGCGAGCGGGAACGAGTCGCCGGCCTTTTGCCCGGGCGATCTTTCGTGGCCATGGCGCCGGGTTCTTTGTGGGAAACCAAGCGCTGGCCGGCGCAACGCTTTTCGGAACTGGCGGCGGCTCTAAGCGCCAAGGGCGTGGACGTCGTCCTATTAGGGGGGCCGGAGGATCGGCCGCTCTGTCGCGAGGTGCATCAGCGGGCAAAAGACTTCGGTGCCGAGGAGTCCGCCTTGCACGATTTGTGCGGCCAAACCAACTTGCGCGAATCGGCGGCTCTTCTGGAAAAAGCTTTGGCTTTGGTGAGCAACGATTCCGCACCGATGCACTTGGGCGTCGCCGCCGGCATCCCGGTGATGGCGGTGTATTGCAGCACCGTGCCGGCTTTCGGTTTTGCCCCCAAAGGGGAGCAGGATCGCGTATTTGAAATTTCCGAATTAGATTGCCGGCCCTGCGGGATTCATGGAAAGCGCCGTTGCCCGGAAGGACATTTTCGCTGCGGTTGGGACATTCAGTTCGAACAGGTGCTGCAGGCGCTTCAACCGTTCTTGCCGCAAACCTCGTTGCCGGTTTAATTTCTTTTTTTTGCGGCAGTGAATTAATTCACCCGCCGCAGCCTCGCCCGCTGAAGCGTGGTGGGAGTAAAGCTATCGACCGTAGTTTCTCCACCGCCGCTTTGAGTGGTTTGGGTGGGAGCGCTAAGGAGTTCGAAGCAAATGGCCTCATCTTTGGTGCCGAAGTTGCAGAGGCGCTCGCGAGTGGTGAGCATAGCTCCACCAATTTCAAACCAGGTATAGAGCGTGTCGCCGAGATAGCGGGCTTCCAAGACGATGCCGTTTTTCTCGTCGATGGCGTAGCGTCCCAGTTCGCGATTGCGGGCGATCAATTCATAGGGGCGGGTTTGGCTGCCGCTCTCGCCTTCGTAACGCAGAGTCCAAACGTACCGGCTCGGTTCCGGAGTCGGGGCGATTTCCAGGCTCATGTGGAAGCCCTGGCCGGATTCGCTGCCCTGGAAAACTTGTACCGGCCCCTTCCAAACCCCGATCCAGTCTTCGGGAAAGCGGGTCTTCGAATGAAGGAAATCGCCGTCCGCCTGCGGCGCCGTGCAGGCGCTAAGAGCGAGGGCGCTGAGAAAGAGGGCCAGGCGGATCATGCCGGGAATTGTAATGGAAGAGGGGAGTTGGAATTTGGCGTTTAGCGCTCATGAGCGTGCGGCTGGAATAATGTGCTCGCGAAGGAGTTTAATCCTGATTTCAAGCAACTCCACGTGCTCTTCATCCGCCGGAGCATTTACGGGAAAGACATTTTCGAGGTCGCTTCCTTGTCGAACGGCATTCGTCCACTCTTCCATTAGATTGGCGTAGGCTTCCAGTGCCTCGGCAGGGGTGGGGGTGCTATCTGTAACGAGATAGGCTGAAGGGAGATCTCCTTCGATCACCCAGAGCCATTCTTCTTCACCGGTATCCAGTTCGATGTGAAAAAGAAAAATTGCAACGACTCCACCAATTCCGAATCCAAAGTGAGCGCTGAATTCCTTGGCGAGCCATCGATGAGAACGCAGATAGGATTGCGCGCAGGAAAACATTTCCTTTAGCTCGATGGTTTCGGCCTCTGTTTCTCCTCGCATTTCGGCAAGAGGAAGACATGAACTTATTATTGATGCTCTATTGTTTCCCATTCTGCGTAATTTGAATTCTTTGTCCCGGGTCCTGTTGTAGCCAGTCGGTCTTTTCCGAGAGCGGCTACTCCTCGCTTACCACCCAATTAAATTCCTCGGAAAAATCTTGAAAGCAAGTTTTGCAAATCCAGCAATTTAGATCTTCGGTTGCATATGCAGCATTCTCATCCGCTGGATTGGTTGAAATTTTTGCGAAACAAAATTCACAGTGTTCGTGCTCCCACTCCGGACTCTTTGGGGAGTATCTCCTCCAGTTAAGAAAAGCTCCTCTCAAATAGGCCTCTTGCCCTTTTCTCCTCCAATCTTCCTTTCGTTGGCTGTTGGTCATAGTTCTTCATTCCTTTGCCTTGCGGCCCGAAGGGGCGATTCGGCACTCGGATCCACATTCCTGATTCTAGGATCGACAGATGTAAATGGCTAACCTTCCATCAGGGATTCGCCGCTCCTTTTCCGTCGCAGGGGCAGACACGGTGATTAGTTCTCTTTAGGAAGTCGACGATCATGCAACGGCTCAGTTGATGAAGGATTTCTACCCGAATTTGTAGGAGAAAGGCATGGGCCGTGGGAAAGCCCTGCATCAGGCTAAGTTGCGCATGCTGCGACTTGGCCGCGCTCAGAATGATGGAGATGCAATGCCCAGCGCGTGGGGGGCTTTGTGTCGAGTGGGGAGTGGCGCTGATCGACTCTGTGTGAGTATTGCGAAGCCAGAATCATTAGGAAGATACAAGCTTGCGATCATCCTTTCCATTGGAACCGAAGTGGTGGTTCTTGATTAGGTTTGGGATAATTGTGTAAGAGATTGAGCGATTTTCTTGCTCGTCGTTGCAAAGTTGAGCCCACAACCATCTCCTAGGATCAGCAAACATCCATGTTGCTCAAAGGCTTTGTTTAATTCTCTAGGAAATGCTTCGCTGAAGTCAGTTGTTTCTGAAGTGGCCGTTGGAAGTCCATTCAGATTTTTGTGAGGTGGGCTGTCGATGAAGACCCAAACTTCATCGAATCCTGCAAAGAGCTGATCTAACGGAAAGTCCTTTAAGTCTTTCAAGGTGAGGAAGACATTGCTATTGAGGGTATCGTGATTTACCTTATGAAAAGACAGGATCTTGGAAACCCCAAGGCTGTCGCGGGTGCTATCTATGCAGCGCACAACAAAAATCCATCCCTCCTCAGGAGATCGAAGGATAAGCTGAAGCGCCTCTGCCAGGTATATGCCTGATAATTTGCCTCGTAAGATGGAGGGTTTCACTTATTCACTCTCCCGTTCTGAAAACCGGTCGATCTAAGATCTTGTTCAAGATCGTCGGAGAGGTACTTTCTCTTAGAGCATTGAGTCAAGAGTATCCTCCAATGCTTGCCTTACTTTTTCTGCGCTTTTTCTGTCCAGGAATACTTCTACTTCCCCGTGAGAGCGAAGGAATGTGCAAAGCCCGATAGTTCCATCAACGCATTGGCGAACGATTACCCAGGCGTCTTCCTTCGATTCACCATCAAAAAACTTAATCGTAGTCTGCGGATCGCTCATTCGTGGGACTTTGGAATCTAGTCTTGTGGGCAAAGGTTTGGCGAAGGTTTTTGGGGGTTTCCATGCCGACCTGGGGAAATGCTTTGCTTCATACCAGGGCTCTGTGGTCGCTAGCACTTCCCGGCCGAGTAGAGGGGATTCAACAACAATGCCCCACACTTGGGACATCTCGTCATTCCACCCATTGACTGGGGTTGCCAAGAATCATTGCACTTCGGACAAAGGAGCCATCCTCCATTCAGCGCCTCGGCGGTACCGGCAATTAAAGGGTTCGGGAACTCTAGATCCATGAACTCCTTTCGGCGTCGAAACGTGCGCTGTTCTCGGTCGGCACCGTCCAAAAGCCGCTCATAGAACATCGGATCCATCGCCCATTCCTCAAACGAGAAGATAACTTTCGATCGCGCCGTGTCCAGTTCTCGACACTGAATAACCCAACACTGAGATACGCGGGAATCAACTACCTTGAAGAAGGACGAAAAATAGCCCATCAAATAGAGAGTGCTCGAAAACACCTCGTCGGCCACGAAATAGCGAGCCCACCCACGGAAGACCTCCACTGCGTAGACGACGTACACTGCGCCGACTTTGAGATCCAAGGAGTGAGTGTCTGTACCGAACCAACTCTTCAGTTCTTGCCTAAGTTCCGAGCTGGGCTTAACTTCTCGGAGATCGTTGCTAATGCACTTGACGAGCATTGTCGTTACCTTCCGTTGGAGGTGCCATTTGAAATTGAAATCCAGAAGAACGCCGGTCGCGGGGCTTTTCATTAGTTTACCAATTACTTCGACAATGGAATGCCCCAACGTTCAGTTGTCATTTGTAAGTTCGCGTGGACGTGCGACAGTGTTAGGATGAGCCATTGGTTTCGCTGGTCAGGCAAAGCACAGCAAGGCAGGCAGCGAGAGGAGAGGATTTTGGGTTAAAAGTGCTTAGTTTCGAAAGGAACTACCCTTGTGGGTTCAGCGTTTCGTTTCGGGCGCTGCCGCCTTGGCGGCGAGGATTTCGTTCACTTCTTCAGGTGTGTGCGAATAGTGCTTCTTTTTAAAGAAGCCCGCAGATTTGAGTTTGAGCAGCGAATGAAGGTTGCCATCGAGGACATTAGTGTTCACGAAGCGGAAATCTTCAAGATTCGGCATGTCGTTGAGGAAAGAAATGGTTGGAATTTCACCGCAGCCGTTAAACCTCACTGCTTGCAAAGATGGCACGGTTCTTACGGCTGAGTGATCGCGGATCCTTTTGCATCTTTGGCAGTCTAAGGTTTCAAGTTGGCCATTCGCCAACTCCTCGATGGCGGCGATGGACTCGAGCTTAGTCAAGTAAGAAAGTTCAAGTCGATTCAGCTTGTCAAATCAACCAATTCCATGGATTGAGGTCAAGGGTGATTGGACAATGGCCAAGTCTTTGAGGGATGGCAACTGGGCCTATTCACTCAAGTCCTTGTTCTTTGGCTTGTATTTGCTTAGATCGAGTATTTGGAGTTTTCGGCAATCCGAGGAGATTCGGATTCCCGGGTGCCACTCGGCTCGAAACTCTTCAAGGCGAGGGAAGCGAGCGAGATCGAGTGGTTGTCGGTTGTTCACAATCCCAAGGAGTTCCAGGTTGTTCTCAAGAAACTGCAGACCGTCGATATCAATATTGCTAGCATCGGACAAAGATACTCCACGAATTGAAGGAGAATCTTTAAGGAATCTCAAATCTTGGGCGTGGAATCCGTGATATGGGGAAATCCAAATGCAAGATAAGTTGTGTTCTTCGAAATACGCCATGCACTCCTCGATGCGATCTGATTCGATCGCAATCGAGACCGGTTCCGGGCCTGAGCTTAGGTAAAAACCCGATGGATGACGCGGTGGTGTCCAGTTCATTGCTTGCCTTTTGAGGACGGTGTCGACACTATTTCTTATTCTCCCTTAAGTGCTTCTTGGCCGTACGCAACACTTCTTTCGCTTCTTCCCATTCGGGGTTACACTGCAGTGCTTTTTCGGCGTTCAATAGAGCGGATTCCGGATCAAACGCAAGTTGCACATTTGCAAGTATGGTGAGAGTATTGTGATCCGGAATTTCCTCGACAACCCGTTGAAAGCAAAAAGCAGCCCTCTCGAATTCTTCGCGACTCTGCATGAGTAAGCCAAGGTGGCCCCAGGCGTATGGGTTCTTGGGATCCAATTTTAACGCTCTTTTGAATTCCTTTTCAGCGTCCTCCTCTCGAGAGAGATCCAAAAGAAGCTGGCCTTTATAGATGATCAAAACTGGGTTTGATGGATCGGCTACAATTGCTTTTTCCATTATTGAAAGAGCGCCTTCCAGGTTGCCGTCCTCTGTACATTTCCGCGCCATGCGGATAGCATCTGTCTTCACGATCATTCCTCCATTAAAGTATCTTTGTTAAGCGGAAAATTCGTCAAAGCAAGATGCAATTTAAGTTTTTGGTGGATTAGGATCCCGAAGTTCGCCAACGGATATCCCTGACTTCAAGGCTGCTTTGGTAAAGCGAGCACAGCCATTAGTCGTTTGGGGAGAAACGTGAAGCAGTGCATGAAAAGGAATTGATTTCCTGTTAAATCGCCCATTGTCCTCTATTGACTTTGACCAAGATTTGCCAACTCGATCCATTGTAATTAAGAATAAAGTTAATTCTTCTGGTATCTCTTCGCAAAGCATTTCCTCGGCGCACTCGACAATGAGAATATAGGAATCTGCCGGCAACCATTCATCAAGGCATTCTAGGCAATCCTCCAGCGCGTACCAATTTTCGCCAAATCCTTCAAAGAATTGAAAGGCTGCTCCGAATTCGTCCATTAAGGATTGGGTATTCCTCATTTTTGGGCCACGAAGAATTCGAACGCAACTTTTAAAGCCCGAGCGAGAATAGAAGTAGGAGGGAATCCATTTTGTCCGCCTGCATTCGCCCTCTCCTGCGCGAATCCAAGGCGGCTCAACCTCGAAAAGAAAATCTAAGGAAGTTTCATTCATGCCATCCAGTGTCAGCTTAGGTTGTGCCCGCTGTCGGTAACTAGATCTTTCGCCGCGGAGACGATTGCCTTCTCGAAAAATGGGCGATCTTCGGGGCGATCCTCCCATTCGCTGGCGGCATAAACGAACGGATCGAGTTCATGCAAATCTTCGTCCAAAGCTGAAAGGGTTAGGTTCCAGATTTCCTTAGCCCCTGGGTAGGCTTCCGTCATTCCCGCGAGGATATTCTTCGCGGTTTCCTTGGCCAGATTCAACGCGGCATTCCGTTTGGTAGGAATTGTGATGCCGAGTTCCGAGAGCGCACGAGTGAACATCCTCTTAGCTTCTTCAGCCTCACTTTGGTACAACCCGGCCAGAATCCGGAGCGAGGGAGAATCCCAGCCGTGTTCAAGAGCTTGGACTCCAATTTTTGGCAGGTCGTCGGAAAGAAAGAATCCAAGGGCTGCTTTTGAGACAATTAGATCCATCCACTTGGCATTCATTGGAACTTAAATCCTTTGTGATTCGATGGGTGGCGTTTTTCTCAATACTGAATGACGGTCCCGGGTCCGTCCAGGTGAGGATTCTCCTGTTTCATTTTACATGCTCAAGCGTTTGCGAGGAAGGTTTTCGATTGATTCGTGAGAATTCTCGAGGCTAGTCAGGTGGTTCTTCCGTGCAAAACCATTCGGGTAGATCCAATCCATCTTTCTCAATGAAACCCGAAGTCCATTGTAGTTTATTCAATGGATATTCCTCAAGGTGGTATCCATCCGGATAATCACGGAAGCCTGGAAGCTTTCGGAATCTCTCAATAGCTTGAAATCCATGTTGTCGAGTCTGAAAGATTCCCAGAACTTTAACTTCTTCTTCCCCGCCTTCAAGCTTGTGTGAATGCTGAAGAAGGAAAACACTTGCGGTCTTGTTTTTGGAGGACGACTTGGTCATCGATTTCTAGGTTTGGACGAAAGGTGTGTCGGAGTGAACCGGAAGTTGGCAATGTCCTTCAAAATTACGTGTGGCCAAACAGCGGAATGCTGTTTGTCATAGGTTGCGTCGATATCGTCTAATCGAGCGCCGCGTTCAAGGACATTGAGCCTGAACTCCGCCTTCCTCATTTCGAGGGGCACTTGAAGATCTCCTGAGGTGTAATCCAAATTTATGGCGCACATAGTGCAGGTTTGTCCATCCCTGAGTCCTGATAGGATGATCTGAATCCAGGAGAGTCCTTCGATGTTGAAGCTGTTGTGGCAGATGCTAATGAATTTCGTCATTGGAATCTAGGTCGTATCGCATTCGGCTTCCTTTTTAAAAGTTTTCATTATTGCTCGTTGAACGCCCGGTTCCAATTTTCGTGGTTTCCAGTCGGAGCAGCTTTCCTATACTTTTCATGAGTTGTGTCCAAATATATCGAGTCCAAGCCAAGAGTCGTTTGCATTTCAAAAAAACCCTTATCGAGTCGAGTGGCTCGCAATCTCGTATGACCAATTGATTGTGCCTAATCGAACGATTAGGGTTTCAAGGAGTTCCTTTGCTTTCTTCGAATTGCAGTCTGGACGTAATCGTCCGGTCTCCCCATCTTTCTGTGCTCGCCCCCGTCTGTCATGATTCAATCTCCTCTGGAAAGAAAGCATCATGGAATCAGACCAAACGCCGTCCCGGGCTGAAGCAATGAAGGCCCTTCT
>QQUA01000020.1 GCA_008501825.1 Planctomycetota bacterium
CGCCACCCTGGATAGCGACCCAACCTTGGCCGGTCTGGTCGGCACCACCTTCTACATGGCAGCGGTCACTTACGACTCCACCCCGGCCCTTGCCGGCCGCCGCACCTCCATTGCTTGGCCCATTCGGGTTACACTCTAATCATGAAGTCCTTATTCACCCTCGGCCTCCTGGTTTTCGCCGCGCCACCGGCGGTTGCCCAGCGCATCGGCGGTGAATGGGATCTGCACCACAAACTCCAAGGGCAAAATACGGGAGGTCGTTTCGGTCACTCTGTGGCAGGACCTGGAGATTTAAACGGCGATGGCTTCCCCGATATTCTCGTGGGTGCACCGTACCAAAGCTCGGAAAAGGGTATGGTCTATGCTTACTCAGGAAAAAATGGCCATCTTCTATGGCAGTGGACCGATGGTTTCGTGTCGATGATTGGCTCTGCCGTAAGCGGCGCAGGAGATGTTAATGGAGATGGTTTGCCGGATGTGTTGCTCGGGCGCCCGGGTACAAGTTCAGCCACTGTATTGCTAAGTGATGGTACACCCTGGTGGACAATACCGTTCCTCCCCGAACTCGGTAACGCTGTCTCTTGTTTGGGAGACGTCAACCTCGATGGCGTTGACGATGTGATTGTCGGCGCGGACAAGTACAATTTTAGTTTAGGCCGAGTATATGTGTTTTCTGGTCTGGATGGATCGATCCTTTATCAGTTCGATGGTGAGCTCCAAGATGATCAATTCGGTTATTCCGTGGGGAGCGAAGATGTCGATGGTGACGGCTTTCCGGATATTTTGGTCGGCGCTCCAACCGCTGGGCGAAACGGATTCGATCAAAATGGCGTTGTATATGCGTATTCTGGCAGAACGGGCGCGCTTATACATGAAATCGTTGGCCCTTCGATCTCTTATGATCTCTTGGGTTGGTCCATCACTGGAGTAGGAGACCTTGATTTGGATGGGGCAGGCGATTTCATGGCGAGCAGTCTCGGAGCCGACTTTAGCGGGCCACAAACAGGATCAGTTTATGTTTTTTCTGGCTTGGATGGTTCTGTGCTTTATCGAATTGATGGAGCCACTCACTATGAACCCATTGGCCGTGGAATCGATAGTATTGCGGATATTGATTTTGATCAGATTAATGACTTGGCCGTAGCCGCAAAATCAAATGTAGGCCAAGTCGGGAAGGTCTACATATACTCTGGCATCGACGGTGAATTGCTCGACATTATTGAAGGTACGGCAAGCAATGAAAAATTTGGCGAGAATGTGGCGACGATTGGGGATATCACCGGAGACGGACTTGATGAAATCATAGCAGGCGCAAAAAATGAACCAAATGGGGTCATTAATGAAGCGGGTGCAGTTTACATCTATAGTCCCAATCCCTTCATTTTCGCCGATGCCACCGAACTCTCCGCTTCGTCCGGAGTTCCCGTTCAAGTCCTGATGTCTTTCCCGGACAGTGAGGCGAATACCAAGTACGCTTTGCTCCTATCCGGAGCCGGTACCGGCCCGACCACCATCGCCGGCCTGGAAGTTCCTTTAGGCCAAAGCCTTCTGCTCAGCCAAATGCTGACGGGCTGGGCACCGTTCAATCTGCACGGCGCCTTCGGCAATCTGGACGCCAACGCCCAAGCCACCGCCACCTTGGACAGTGATCCGACCTTGGCCGGCCTGGTCGGCACCACCTTCTACATGGCAGCGGTCACCTACGACTCCGCCCCCGCCCTTACCGGCCGCCGCACTTCCATTGCTTGGCCCATCCGGATCACTCTCTAGACATGAAGTTTGTATCCATCCTCGGCCTCCTGGTCTTCGCCGCCCCACCGGCGATTTCCCAGCGCCTCGGTGGCGAATGGGAGTTGGCCCTTAAGATTCAAGGGCAATACGAAAATAGCTTTTTCGGCCACTCCATCGCGGGCCCTGGAGATTTAAATGGAGATGGTTATCCCGACCTGATTGTTGGTGCACCTTACCAAAACTTTGAAGCAGGTATGGTATATGCCTATTCGGGGAGAAATGGCCAACTCCTTTGGCAATGGTCTGACGGTGGATATGTCAACATGGCGGGAACTGCCGTAAGTGGAGCGGGTGATGTCAATGGAGATGGCTTCCCTGATGTAGCCGTCGGCATTCCTAATGATGGCCGGGCTTGGGTTTTACTCAACGACGGAACCCCTTGGTGGTCAATTCAGGACTTCTCTGGCGATCACGGAAGTTTTGTTTGTGCAGGTGGCGACATTAACCTGGACGGCTTTGATGACGTTGTTGTTGGGGCGGATAAAGCCTCCCCAAATGGGAAAACTGCAGCGGGAAAAGTCTTTGTTTACTCTGGGCTTGATAGCTCGGTTCTTTTCGAATTCGACGGCTCCTCTGTGGGCGAACGCTTTGGTAGATCCGTAAGCGGAGAAAGAGACTTTGATTTTGATGGTTATCCAGATATCTTGATTGGCGCGCCGTTTGCTTCCCGAAGTGGAGTGGAGCATGTAGGAGCTAGCTATGTAATTTCCGGTAAAACCGGAAACACCATTTTTGAGATTGTAGGTCCTTTAAATCCCTTTCAGGAATTTGGAAATCCCGTTGCTGGCCTCGCAGATGTAAATGGTGACGGGCACCATGATTTTATGGTAGGTGCTGCAGGGTCTGTAATTGGAGGTCCAGGGACTGGTTCTGTTTTCGTATTCTCAGGTTTTGATGGAGCGCTTCTTTATAGAATCGACGGTAACGAGCCAGGAGAGACGATTGGATTTGGTATTGATTCGGTTCAGGACCTTGATTTTGACCAAATAGGTGACCTTGTTATTTCGGTAATGCCAAATTCCAATATTGTTGGAAAAATCCAGATTTATTCTGGCGTGAATGGGGAGCTACTTGATGTAGTCGAGGGCCCGAGCTTTAACGAAGGATTTGGACAGAATATTGCCACAATTGGGGACCTTTCAGGCAACGGGCTTGATGCTGTTGCCGCTGGAGCAAGAAGGGAAGCTAATGGAAGCTTGATCGACGCTGGGGCGGTTTACATCTACAACCCCAACCCCTTCATTTTCGCCGATGCCACCGAACTCTCCGCTTCGTCCGGGGTTCCCGTTCAAATCCTGATGTCTTTTCCCGAAAGCGAGGCGAATACCAAATACGCCTTGCCCCTTTCCGGAGCCGGCACCGGTCCGACCACCATCGCCGGCCTGGAAGTTCCCTTAGGCCAAAGCCTGCTGCTCAGCCAAATGCTCACGGGCTGGGCACCCTTCAATCTGCACGGTGCCTTCGGCACTCTGGATGCCAACGCCCAAGCTACCGCCACCCTGGATAGCGACCCAACCTTAGCCGGCCTGGTCGGCACTACCTTCTACATGGCGGCGGTCACTTACGACTCCACCCCGGCCCTCGCCGGCCGCCGCACCTCCATTGCTTGGCCCATCCGGATCACTCTTTAGGGTGACCTCGAACGCTTAGGCCATCGTGCAAATGCGTACCACGGCCGCCGCCCTAATCATTGCGGCGGCCGTAATTCTTCTTATCCTTCTCGGTTTTCAGCCTGTTTCCAAGAAAGGGCCAGGCAATCCGGATGGCCGGAAACAAGAAACAATTCCCATTAAAGGGGGGAGCAAGCCATCGGAGTTCGACGAAAATGCCACCGGCGCGAGAAACCCCTTTGCTGAAGGCACTTCAGCTAGTTTTTCATTTCCAAAGCCGGACCTTGGAATTCCTTCTTTTGTCGGCCAAATCTTCCGCCCAAATGGAAATCCTATGCCAGGCCTGGCAGTGGAAGCCTTCGGAAATCGTGGGTTCATTGCCTCATTCTCCTCGTCCGGAAAACCTAAAGAATTTCAACTTCAATGGAGAACCCAAACCAACTCCAACGGAGATTTCGCATTTCCCGAATCTCCCGGAGAGGATTTCCGATTCCTTGTCAGGATCTACGCCGAGGGCTACTTGCCGATTGAATTCCTAAATCTCCCTTCTTCTCCAACCCGCACTCATGACCTAGAAATCATCTCCCTAACCTCAGGAAGAGAGGTCCGGGGAGTCGTATTCAACCAAAACAATCAACCCCTCATAGGAGTAAAAATCATCCTTCAAGAAGATACGGAGAGCCAACAATTTCGCCACCGCCAGCTTCCCTTGCTAACAGGGCTATCCCATCTTCAAACTGAAACCGACTCACAAGGAAAATTCAAACTTGGGGGAATTCCTAACGGAAGAATTCGGATCCAGGCAGAGGCACCAGGATATTCTCCAGCATTTTCAGGCCCCTTATCGAAAGTTACTCAAGATTCTGACCAAGATGTTCGACTCACCTTATTTCCAGCCGCGAGGCTGCACGGTGTCGTTGTCGGCCCACAGGGTGAAAGCGTGCCGGGCGCTGAACTCAGAATCGAGATACCCAGTTACCCACTCGCCGAATTCCAAACCGCACCCGACGGAAGTTTCCAGATCGACCTTCCGAAACGCTGGAGCACATTGGAGCTCCAATGCAGAGCTCGCGGCTTCCTGCCAAGCCAAATCAAGCTCGATCCGGATGAGATCGGCAGCAAACTTGAAATCAGACTTGACCGTTTGGGATTGATTTCCGGCCAAGTTCTTGACTCTACGAGCAAGCCAGTGGCCGGTGCCATTCTCAGGCTCATACCTTATTCCAGACTAAATCCAAACCAATTGCATCATTTGAGTGCCGAAACCTTGGCCGAAGCCCGGAGCGATGGACAAGGATTTTTTTCTTTGAGCCCAAACCTCAGCAAAGACTGGAAGGATCGTTTCCTGTTGCTCGCGACCGCCCCTGGCATGGCGGTAGCCAAATCTCGAGGACTTTGGATCTCAGCCAGAGAACAAAATTCTCTAAAGGACATTTCCATCATCATGAGGTCCGGAAGTTCCATTTCAGGCCAGGTCGTCACCCCAACTGGCCAACCTGCTGAAGGAGCCCGAGTGCATTTGATTCCCGGAGAGCCGGAGGCAAAGAATCCTCTGGCTGGAGCAGTTTTTGCATCTTCCGATGGGTCCTTTCAATTTTCCGACCTGAGTGCCGGAAGGTATCGACTAACCGCCTCCGCAAAGGGTTTTTCTCCTGCAGAAAGCGAGGCTTTTGCTCTCGAGGAAGCCCGGGAACACCAAGCTCTGCTCAGATTGCTTCCCCTGTCGGGAATTCGGGGCAAGGTCTCGGGCGAATGGAAAGGAAGAGGAAGCCTCCGGGCTGCCCTTCGGCTCCAGGGTGCGGGCCAAGATGCTTTAGAAAGCACAATCAGCGCCGACGGCACCTTTTCCTTCCTAGGTCTGGCTCCTGGAACCTACGACGTCTGGCTTCGAGACGTACAGCCCAGGTTTTCCGATCTCTATTTCGACTTGGGATCCAGCGAGGGCATGCCACGAACCGAGATCTTGGTAAAGCCAGGCTCCATCCAGGGAGTCGAGCTTTCCTTGGGACAAAACAGTCGCGGTGAAGTGACAGGAACCGTTCTTCGAAATGGACGTCCGGCTTCGGACATGCCGGTGTATTTGGTTCCCAGGCGATCCGATGGTTCTCCCATCAGCACATCTTGGAAGGAGATCGGCAAGCGCATGCGGATGGGGGCGTCAGATAAAAGAGGGGAGTTTCGTTTGGTGGAAATCTCTCCCGGGGATTACTGGCTCATAGTCGACCGATCTCACTCCTGGCCCTCTGGAGTGTTTCAAAAGACCGGAAGCGGTGGCCGCCGCCTCGCTCCGGCGGGATTGACTCGGAAGGCGGTCACCGTTTCCGCAGGCCAGACCTTGGATGTGGACGTAGCGGTGTCCTTGGGCTCGGTTGCGGGGCAGATTCTGCATGAGGGAAACCGTTTCATGGCCGGAACCGGATACCTGAGCCCTCAGCAAGGCCTGGAAGGCGTGGCAGAGCGTCCCTTCCGGCTGTGGCAGGACGGCAGCTTCCTATTAAACGACGTCCCGGCAGGGCATTGGATCTGCCGCATAGACGGCGCCGGCTTCCAAGTTCAAGCCAACTTCGTCGAGTTCGAAGTGCTCGAAGGAGAAACGACGAGTTTGGAATTCTTAGCCGAAGCTAGAAATTAGGACCGTTATTCCTCTTCCCCCTCGAAGTCGGTGTAACCCAATTCAGAAAGAGTCCCGGAAAGGCGGGAGTCGATGTTGGGGCGCAGGCGAGGGCCGCGGGCGGCTTCGTTGCCGGCGGCTTGGCTTTCCCGCCAGGCCTGGAAGCGATCTAGAATCGGTCCCAAGGCGGCTTGGCCTTGTTCGGTGCCGGCCACGTTGCGGCTTTCTCCGGGATCGGTTTCCAGATCGAACAAATAGACCTCGGCCGGGCGATCCGGCCGTTCTCGCAACACCACCTTCCAGCGCCGGTCATAACGAAAAGCGGTCAAGTCCAAATGTTTGGACACCCGCAAGCGGTCGAAAGCCGGAGTAGCCTCGGCCGCACTCGCCTCCGTATCCGATTCCGAATCCTGCAACCAGCTTTGTTGCCGCTGCAGGACCGGCAGCAAGCTTTCGCCCTGGACCGCTTCCGGAATCGGCATGTCCAGGTAATCCAGCACCGTCGGCAAGACGTCCACCAGCATCACCGGTTCCGAACAGCGGGTGCCGCCGAACTCGGCTCCGGGAAAGCGAATCAGAAGCGGCACCTGAAGCTGCTCCTCCCACATGAAGTTGTGGCCGACCATGTTGTGCTCCCCCAGGCTCTCGCCGTGATCGCTGGTCACGATCAGCAGGCAACGATCCAGGAAGCCGTCCTCCTGCAAAGGTTCCAAGAACCGCCCGAGCAACTCATCGGCCATGGCGATGCCGCCGTCGTACATGCTGCGCAAATAGGCCAAGTCCTCCGGCCCAGGAGCCTGCTCCCCGGCGAACAATTGCCCGAAAGCTTCTTCGCCGCACAGTTCCTGAAGCCTCAGCGGCCCCTGATATTCGCCGGCAAAGCGGGCCCGCCACGGCTTGCCCGGCCAATAAGGACAGTGGATGTCATAAGAATGGAGGAAAAGGAAGAACGGTCGCGATTTCTCCCGACCCTGCCACCAGCGCTCCACCTGGGGCAGGATGCCGCGGAAACCTCGCCGAGGCCGGAAACCACCCCGGTCGTTTTCGATCACGAACTGCTCAAACCCTTGCCCGAAACCCAGTTCGGGATGGAGAAAGCCGCCGCCAGCGTAGGCCACGCTCTCGTAACCGGCGGCCTGTAACAAGGTCCCGATGTTGTATCGATCCAGGCGATAGCGGCCTTTCTCATGGTCGTGCCGCTCCACCAACTGCCCGGTGAACAAACTCTTATGCGAGGAAGCGGTGTTGCTGCTCTGGCTCAAGCAGTCGCTGAACACCACCGACTCCGCCGCCAGGGCGTCCAAAAACGGGCTGACCCCCTCCTGGCCTCCGTACATCCCGAGGCGATCCGCCCGCAAGGTGTCCAAGCTCACCAGGATGACGGGAACCGACGGCTTGGGCGAGCCGCCGCCGGAGCCGGGACCACTCCCCTCTTCTTCCCCGCCACCGCAGGCCGAACAAACCACGGCCACCATTGCCAAAGCCACGAACAAGCCAGTGCGCATCGCCGCTATCTTAGCCCCGGAGGGCCCGGCTCCCGGGTCCGCGACCTTGAACCCCGCAGCCCGAGATGAGCGAACCCAACGTTCCCCAAAAAGCCCCCTATGTGGAAGACCTGGAGCCCGGCACCTACGCCTGGTGCAGTTGTGGTCGAACCGCCAACCAGCCTCATTGCGACGGCGCCCACAAGGGCACCGATTTCAAGCCGGAGATCGTCAAGATTGAAGAAGCGGGCAAGGTCGCTTGGTGCGGCTGCCGCCATTCCGGGAAAGGCGCCATCTGCGACGGCAGCCACCGCAACCTTTAATCGCCAGGCGTTAAGGAGAAAGGCCGATCATGGGCTTGTTTCAAAAAGCACCGACGACGCCGGAGGAACTGGAGCAGTGTCACCCGCTGCAAATTCCGCCGGACGAAGTCCTCGAGTTCGACGAGAAGACTTGGTATCAGCGCGCCTACCGCGGTGAACACGTCCCTCAACTCACCGTCCGAGCCCTGATCATGGGCTCGATCCTGGGTTTCTTCCTGGCGTTCACCAACCTCTACGTTGGTTTGAAAACAGGATGGCACCTGGGCGTGGCGATCACCGCCTGCATCCTTTCTTATTCCATCTGGTCCGGCTTGCAAAACTTGGGATTGGCCAAGTCGCCGATGACCATTTTGGAAAACAACTGCATGCAGTCGACGGCTTCGGCAGCCGGTTATTCCACTGGCGGCACCATGGTGTCGGCCATACCAGCCTTATTGATGCTGACCGTAACTCTCGAAAACCCGGGAGGCACCCACATTGAGCTTTGGGTTTTAGCGGCATGGACCTTTTTGCTGGCCATGCTCGGCGTGTTCCTGGCGATTCCGATGAAGCGCAATATGATCAATCAGGAACGTTTGAAATTCCCCAGCGGCACCGCCGCCGCCGTGACTTTGCAAAGTCTTTATTCGGAAGGCAAGGAAGCCGGCCGCAAAGCCAAAGCGCTGTTCCTGGCCGGCATCGTTGGCCTGGCCACGCCCTTGGTGAAAGACCTTTCTTTCCTCAAGAAAGTGGCGGAGGACGGAACCGCCCAGATGCACGCCTTGATCCCCGGCTACAGCAAGATCTTCGACTGGCTGCCGCCGATTCACGCCAATGGCAAAAGCTACGCCCCCTCCGACTTCACCATGAAGATGGAGAACGGCTTCCTCATGGTGGCGGCTGGCGCTCTGGTGGGCTTGCGCATTGCGATATACATGGCCATCGGCGGAGTTTTGCTGGTGTTTTGGGTCGGCCCCATGGCCTTGGAAGCGGAGTGGACCAATCCTGCCGGCGACCTGGTCACGGCAGCCACCCACCCCGGCAAAGCCTGGAAAGAAATCGGGGTTTGGATTGGTGCGCCGATCATGGTTTCGTCCGGTTTGCTTTCCTTCTTGTTGCAATGGAAAACCATTGCTCGAGCCTTTACCGGCTTCGGCAAGGGCGGCGGCAAAGAAGATGAATTGGTGGCCAAAACCGAGGTGCCGAGCTCTTGGTTCTTCACCGGTGCCGGTTTCGCCGGCCTACTGGTAGTGTTTTTGGCTTATCAATATTTCGAAGTGCCCTTGCACATGGGCGCCTTGGCCGTGGTGTTGACCTTCATGCTGGCCTTGGTTGCTTGCCGGGCCACCGGTGAATCGGACATTACGCCGACCGGGGCCATGGGCAAGATCATGCAGCTTTCTTACGGCGTGTTAGTGCCGAAGAACGCCACTGCCAACCTCATGACCGCCGGCATTACCGCCGGAGCCGCCGGTGCCAGCGCCGACTTGTTGAACGATTTGAAATCCGGCTACTTGCTGGGAGCCAATCCTCGGCGCCAATTCGTCGCTCAATTCCTGGGCATCTTTACCGGTACCTTGGCCACGGTAATCGGCTTCCGCATCCTGATTCCCGACGCCAGCGTTTTGATGGGGGAAGATCCTGCATTCCCCGCCCCGGCAGCGGCGCAGTGGAAGGCGGTGGCGGACGTGTTCGTGATCGGTTTTGAAAACCTGCATCCGATGGCTCGCCAAGGCATCTTTTACGGATTGATCGCCGGAGCCGTGATGGTGCTGGCGGAGAAAATCCTGCCCAAATACCGCAAGTGGCTGCCTTCCGCCACCGGCATGGGCCTCGGCTTCATCCTGCCGTTCCAATACCCGTGGGCCATGTTCCTGGGCGCCCTGGCCGCCTACCTGTTCCACAAGGCCAATGAAGAACAAGCCCATCGCTACGTCGTTCCCTTGGCTTCCGGCATCATTGCCGGGGAAAGCATCATGGGGGTGATCGTTGCCGGCTTGAATAGCAGCGTTTTCGCCGGATAAGCGGCCTGGCCGCACTTTTTCGCCGGACCGGTCCACGCCGGTCCGGCGTCGCTATTCTCAGCGGATGGCCCTGTTTCAGAAAGCCCCAGCTACCGAAGAGGATTACGCCCGCTGTAAGCCTCTGGACATCCCGCCGGACCAAGTTCTGGAGATGACCGAAGATGAATGGTACGAAAAGATTTACCGCGGTGAAGACGTCCCGCAATTAACCATTCGAGCGGTGCTGATGGGCTCGGTGCTGGGCTTTTTCCTGGCCTGGACCAATCTATATGTCGGCCTGATGACCGGCTGGGCATTGGGAGTCGCCATTACCGCCTGCATTCTTTCTTTCACCATATGGAACGGCTTTTTGAAGATTGGTATCGCCAAGACGCCGATGTCGATTTTGGAAAACAATTGCATGCAATCGACCGCCTCTTCCGCCGGTTATTCCACCGGCGGCACCATGGTCTCGGCGGTTACTGCTTTGTTGATGCTCTCGGCGACCGAGGAAAACCCACTCGGCGTACACCTACCTCTTTGGGTTCTGGTGACCTGGACCATATGCCTGGCCGCCTTGGGAGTGGTTTTAGCCATCCCAATGAAACGCAATATGATCAATCAGGAGCGGTTGCGCTTTCCCACCGGAACCGCCGCCGCCGTTACCTTGCAAAGTCTTTATAGCCATGGCCAAGAAGCCGTATTGAAGGCAAGAGCTCTATTGGTTTCCGGCTTTGTCGCCATGCTGCTGCCGATTTTTCGAGATATCCCGATGCGCAAGGTGGTGCTGGAAAGCGGCGAAACGGTAAAGGAGCCGTTGATCTCCGCCTCCAGTTCGATCTTCAATTGGATGCCGGCCGTCGGCCGAGATCGTCAAACCGGCGAACTCTTCAACATGGCCGCCTGGGATTTCAAATTGTCTCACAATTTGATGATGATCGCCGCCGGGGCCCTGGTCGGTTTGCGCATTACCCTCTCCATGGTCATTGGCGCCTTGTTGTTGGCCTATTGGATTGGGCCCATGGCCTTGGAGGCAGAATGGACCAACCCCCGAGGGGAGGTTGTTTACGCCGCAACAACTGCTGGGACGGCATGGAAAGACATCGGCGTTTGGATCGGAGCTCCGATTCTGGTCGCCTCCGGTTTGCTGGCTTTCTTGATGCAATGGAAAACCATCGCCCGCAGTTTCAGCACTTTCCGCGGTGGCAGCAGCCCGATGGACGAGCGCATGACCAAAGTGGAGGTGCCGACCTCCTGGTTTGTTTGGGGTCTGTTGCTCAGCGGCGCCGGCACCGTCATCCTCTGTCAATATTCCTTTTCCATTCCCTGGTATTACGGCAGCTTGGCGGTGCTGTTGACTTTCGTCCTGTCTCTGGTCGCTTGTAGGGCCACCGGCGAATCGGACATTACTCCGGTGGGCGCCATGGGCAAGTTGATGCAGCTCACCTATGGAGCTTTAATTCCCCAAAACGCCACCGCCAACTTGATGACCGCCGGAATTACTTCCGGAGCCGCCGGATCCAGTGCGGATTTGCTGAACGATTTGAAATCCGGTTATTTGCTCGGAGCCAACCCGCGGCGCCAATTCGTCGCCCAAGCTTTGGGGATTCTCGCCGGCACTCTGGCCACTGTCATCGGATTCCGGGTGTTGATCCCGGACCTTTCGGTTTTAATGGGATTCGGCGAAGACGGACGCTATCCCGCCCCTTCCGCGGTGCAGTGGAAGGCCGTCGCCGACGTTTTTCGAAACGGCATCGACAGCTTGCACCCGATGGCGCAAACGGGAATTTGGTTGGGCCTAGCCGCCGGGGCAGTCATGGTTCTAGCCGAAACCTGGTTGCCGAAATTCCGCAAATGGTTGCCGTCCGCTACCGGCTTGGGATTGGGTTTCATCATTCCGGCGGAATACCCCATTTCCATGTTCATCGGAGCCCTGCTGGCCTGGTTACTGGCCAAAGCCAGTGAAAAACATAACGAACGCTACACCGTGGCCATTGCTTCCGGCTTAATTGCCGGGGAAAGCATCATGGCGGTCATCATCGCCGCCATCTTTACTTAAGTTCGGCAGCGCGGCCTTCGAGTTCTCATGGAGGAGGCGTAGAAATTCCGCCTCCTCCAGAGCCGGAGAAAACAGGAAACCTTGATAGCTGCCGCAACCCAGTTGGCCTAAGACTCGCAACTGCTCTCGGGTCTCTACGCCTTCCGCCAAAGTCTCGACGTTCATGAAACGTGCCATGGCCAAAATGGTGCGAACGATCGCCACCGCGTTTTGGTTTTCCGGCAAGTCTCGAATAAAGGAACGGTCGATTTTCAATTCTGCTACTGGAAGCTTGCGCAAATAGGCCAAAGAGCTGTAGCCAGTGCCGAAATCGTCGATAGCCAAACCGATTCCCATTTCCCGCAGCACTTCAAATTTGTTCAAGGCTTCCCGTTCGTCTCGCAGCAGTACGGTTTCCGTCAGCTCGAGAACGAGAGAGTCCGGCTTCGCTCCTGAAGCCAAAAGCGCTGATTGAACCCTCGGCAGAAAATCGGGATGCTGAAACTGCCTGGCGCTGACATTGACCGAGATCCGGTTCAAAGAAACCGCTTGCTCTCGGTTTTGTAAATCCGCAATGAATTGACAAGCTTGATCCAACACCCACCACCCCAAGGGCACGATCAATCCGGTGGCTTCCGCCAACGGAATGAACACCGAAGGTGAGATCCAGCCTCTTTGCTCGTGGCGCCATCGCAACAGGGCTTCCGCTCCAATGATTTGATTGGAAGTCAAATCCAATTGCGGTTGATAATGCAAACAAAAGTCTTGGTTTTCCAGAGCCTGGCGTAAAGCCAGTTCCAAATCCAATCGCTCCACGGCGGTGGCATTCATCGAAGAAGCATAGAAGCGATACTGGCCACGCCCCTGCTCCTTGGCTTCGTACATACCCACCTCTGCATTTTGCAGCAATTCCATAGGACCGGCTCCGTCGCCGGGAAATAGGGCGACACCGGAGGAAGCCTCAAGCCGAATTTGACGGCCCTCAAGATGATATGGTTGCCGCAAGGAAACCTCGATTTGTTCGGTCACCTTAGCCGCCTCCGATACCGCCCGCTTCCGGTTCTTTGCCAGGTTCAGCAGCAAAATTCCGAATTCATCGCCTCCCAAGCGGGCGACGATGGCTTCCTTCCCGACGCTGGTGCGAATGCGCATGGCGGCTTCCACCAACAAGCGATCGCCGGCACCATGTCCGAAGGATTCATTGACTCTCCTGAAGTGATCCAAATCTAAATACAAAAGGGCGCTGACTCCATCTCGGCCCGAACCCAGGTTTTGGTTTACTTCTTTCAGGAAACCGGCGCGGTTGGCCAAGCCGGTGGTTTCATCGTAATAGGCCAAGAAGTTCACCTGAGCTTCCGCTTCCTTTCTACCCTGAGCTTGTTCGAAATTCTCCAGCGCAATAGAAAGGTCCTCCACCATTTCCTCCAACAGGGAAATGGTTTCGGGACAGAAGAAATTCCGATCACGGGAAAAAGCTCCAAAGACCCCGACTACCTCATCACTGCATTTCAAGGGAAAGGCGCCGGCGGAAAGAAGCCCGGTTCCCTCGAGTCCGACTTCGCTGAAAGACGGCCGGCCAGCATTCCGGGAATTCTTAAAGACTACAGTCCTATTTTCCTGAAGCGCCAATTGGAGCAGTGGATTCTCCGGCTTGCCGTTGGATTTGGTCCACGGATCAAAGGATTGAAAATTCCCCCCCGCCAGTTCAGCCCTGGCCAAGAGCCCCGCCCGTTTTCCATCACACTTAGTACGCCCCACGACGGCAACAGCGAGCCCGGTCGATTCCACGGCGATCTTGCAAACCTCTTCAAATAAGTATCGAGGCTCTACCATTCGCAAAATTAGTTTGTTCGAAGCGCTTAAGGCCCCATAGAGCTGGTTGCGCCTTTTCCACCGCTGATGGGTAGTCGCCAGACGACCGGCCATCTTGTCCAAACTTCGAGCCAACCGCCCGATTTCATCTTCTCCTTGCAAGCCTGACTTGGCTTGATAATCACCGGCGCCGATTCGCTCCGCAGTTGCGGAAAGCCGTTGCAAGGGCGTAGTGACTTTCCGACTCAGCCACCAGCTTGCCAATAGCCAGGCCACCAGAATCGAGGTTGAAACGACCACTGCATGTTTGGTGAAACGACGATGAACTGCTTGCCGGCCAGGAGCTAGGTCGTAACGCAACCAAGCCCAATAGCTGGAACCATCCAAGGAGGAAACTTGATTTCGGTTTGGGGCCAAGCGCAAAAAGCCGTCGATGGCGGCGAAACCGGTCACCGGAATAGCTTCAAAGGGCGAGGGAGCTTCCTGCCCGCCCCGGGCGGGAGGAGAAATTCCTGGCACCATGTTGACCAACCTGCGACCTCGCCAGGACAAATCCTGGGCCATTTCAACGGCACCAAGGTGGTTAAAAATGGCCACTCCGACAACCTCGGGTCGAGAATTCAGCGAATCCAGGCAGCGTGCCTCCCGGTGGCTTTCCAAGCTTTCCGAACCGGTGCTCCACTCATTCTGAAGGTCCGCCAGCATGAGCCGGACGTCCTGGCGAGCCCGCTGCTCCAGCTCACGGAGGGCAGATCGATACTGAGACAGAAGCAGACCTGCTGCCAAAGCGATGCCAATCCCCCCCAGGGTTACCGGCACTCGGAAGCGAAGCAAAGGCCAGGGGGTCAAGGATGATTACCCGGCGGTTGGCTCAGGGAATACAAGTCCCCTGATTTGTTCTGCAAGTTGGACAGAGCTTCCCTCGGAGCCACGACCGGCTCTGACAGGAAGCCCGAAGCCCGGAGGCTGGATTCGGCGAAATAACCGAAACCAATGCCACAAGCTGACCCTTTTCTGCCTACAAATCGGGTCAAATCCAAGAAAAGCATCGTTCCGTAAGAGTTTGTGGAGCCGGAGGAAAGTCTTTGTGCCATGGCCGCCATCCCTCCCCCGGTGAAGAACGAGCGAAAGGGAGCCGCAATGGCCGATCCGAATCGCCTACCTAGCTTTTTCGGCTGGACCTCACTTGATCCATAGCGAAAAGGGTTTATGGATGGAATCAGGTTGCTCCACGGCTACCTTTCCAGCCAAATTTCGGCCGGCGGGGAGACACCGAGCGCCCTGATATCCTTTGCCCCCTCTTGACCGCCTGGATGGCCAGGCGTGCCAGTTGAGGCAATCCCTGTGGCCGCTCGGAAACCGCGGATGAACCGTCTCGCGCGAACATTGCAATCTTCGATCGGCAGCAAGTTCTTGATGTCCGTTACCGGCATCCTGCTGCTGCTGTTCGTCATCGCCCACATGCTGGGCAACCTCCAGGTCTTCGCCGGACCGGACCAGCTCAATGCCTACGCGGCAAAGCTGCAGAGCCTGGGTCCACTTCTGTGGGTAGTCCGCCTAGGCTTGCTGGCCATTTTCGTCGTTCACATTGGGGCCGCCATCAGGGTGACCAATTCCAATCGAGCGGCCAGGCCGGTGGCGTACGTTTACCCCGGGTCGGTGCAAAGCACCTTCGCCGGACGCACCATGATGATGAGCGGACTCATCGTCCTGGCCTTCCTCATCTACCACGTGTTGCACTTCACGGTTGGGACCACCAATCCCGATCACTTTCATTTGGTAGATGAAACCGGTCGCCACGACGTGTATTCCATGGTGGTCATGGGCTTCAGCCAATGGCCCATCGCCCTGGTTTACGTGGTGGCCAACATCTTGGTGGGTGTGCACATCAGTCACGGCGCCTCCAGCGCCTTTCAAACTTTGGGCGTCACCCACCCGCGCCTGGCCTTCCTGAAACAAGGATTCGGGCCGGGCATTGCCACCCTGATCGTGGTCGGCAACCTTTCCATGCCCCTTGCCTGCCTGTTCGGGCTGGTGCAACTTCCTGCCTAGAGGTCGGCCATCATGAAGCTTGACGCCAAGATTCCGTCCGGACCCATTCAAGAAAAATGGGACCGCCATCGCTTTGAGCTGAAGTTGGTCAATCCAGCCAACAAGCGCAAATACAGCGTAATCGTGGTGGGTTCCGGCTTAGCCGGCGGCTCCGCCGCGGCCACCTTGGGTGAACTGGGATATCACGTCGACTGTTTCTGTTATCAGGACAGTGCCAGGCGGGCCCATTCCATTGCCGCCCAGGGAGGCATCAACGCCGCGAAGAATTACCAAAACGACGGCGACAGCATTTGGCGGTTGTTTTACGACACCGTCAAGGGAGGCGACTTCCGCGCACGAGAAGCCAACGTCTATCGTTTGGCGCAAATTTCCAACGCCATCATTGACCAGTGCGTTGCCCAAGGAGTTCCTTTCGGCCGCGAATACGGCGGCCTGCTGGACAACCGCTCCTTCGGTGGCGCCCAAGTTTCCCGGACTTTCTACGCCCGAGGCCAAACCGGACAGCAACTGTTGTTGGGTTGCTACCAAGCCTTGGCCCGGCAAGTGAATACCGGCCAAGTCAAGATGCACGTCCGCGAGGAAATGCTCGACTTGGTGCTGGTCAACGGCCGGGCAGTGGGGATCGTGACCCGCAACATGGTCACCGGAGAAATTCGGAAATGGGTCGCCGACGCGGTGGTTCTGGCCACCGGTGGCTACAGCAACGCCTACTACCTGTCGACCAACGCCAAGGGTTGCAACACCACCGCAGTTTGGCGGGCGTACAAGAAGGGAGCGGTCTTTGCCAATCCCTGCTATACCCAAATTCATCCGACCGGCATTCCGCAACATGGGGAGTACCAATCGAAGTTGACTTTGATGTCCGAATCGTTGCGCAACGACGGGCGAGTTTGGGTCCCGAAGGAAGTGGGCGATAAGCGGGCTCCGGGCGACATTCCCGAAGGGGAGCGGGATTATTACCTGGAACGGATTTACCCCAGTTTCGGGAACTTGGCTCCGCGGGACGTTTCTTCCCGAGCGGCCAAGCGCATGTGCGATGAAGGCCGCGGCGTCGGTCCCGGCGGCCGCGGGGTGTACCTGGATTTTGAAGATGCCATCCATCGAGTCGGCATCGACACCGTCCGGGCCAGGTACGGCAACCTGTTCCACATGTACGAAAAGATCACCGGGGAAGATCCGTACAAGGTGCCGATGCGAATTTACCCGGCCCCTCACTACACCATGGGCGGCCTCTGGGTGGATTACAACTTGATGAGCACCATCCCCGGCCTGTTCGTCATTGGTGAAGCCAACTTCTCCGATCACGGTGCCAACCGGCTTGGGGCCAGTGCCCTGATGCAGGGTTTGGCTGACGGCTACTTCGTGATTCCCTACACCATGGGCGATTTCTTGGCCCAAAACGGTCCTTCAGGAGTTTCGCTGGACGATCCGGCTTTCGCCGAAACGGAAAACGAAGTACGCGCTCGCATCGATCGCTTGCTCAACATCGGCGGCGACCGGACTCCCGATAACCTGCACATCGAGTTGGGCAAGGTGATGTGGGATTACTGCGGCATGTCCCGGACCAAGGAAGGCTTGGAAGGAGCGCTGGAGAAAATCCCGCAAATCCGACAGGAGTTCTGGGAAAACCTCAAGGTAGTCGGCAACAACGAGAGTTTGAATCAAACCCTGGAGAAGGCCGGACGCCTGGCCGACTTCATGGAATTGTCGGAGCTCATGTGCCGGGACGCTTTAGCCCGGGAAGAATCCTGCGGCGGCCATTTCCGCGAAGAACACCAAACGGAAGACGGTGAAGCCAAACGCAATGACGAAGATTTCTCTCACGTCAGCGTTTGGGAATTCAAGGGCGAGGATCAGGCACCGGAAATGCACAAGGAAGCCTTGACCTTCGAAAACTGCAAACCCAGCATCCGGAGTTACAAGTAATGGAGCTAACCCTCCACGTTTGGCGTCAGGACGGTCCCGATAGCCCCGGGCGCATGGAAATCTACAAGGCGGACGACGTCAGTTCCGACATGTCCTTCTTGGAGATGCTCGACGTCGTCAACGAGCGTTTGCTGGAAGAAGGCAAGGAACCGATAGCATTCGACCACGATTGCCGGGAAGGCATTTGTGGCACTTGCTCGCTGATGATCAACGGCGTGGCCCACGGGCCGGAAGAAGGCACCACCGTCTGCCAGCTTCATATGCGCAAGTTCAAGGACGGGGATTCGATTTACATCGAACCTTGGCGGGCTCGCGCATTCCCGATCTTGCGGGACTTGGTGGTCGACCGCGGGGCTTTCGATCGCATCATCGAAGCCGGCGGCTACGTTTCGGTGGCCACCGGAAACGCCCCCGACGCCAATACGATTCCGGTCAACCGAGATGAATCGGAAATGGCGATGGATGCCGCCGCCTGCATCGGCTGCGGCGCCTGCGTGGCTTCCTGCCCGAATGGTTCCGCCATGTTGTTCGTCGCCGCCAAGGTGGCCCACCTGGGCCACTTGCCCCAAGGGCAACCCGAACGCCAAAAACGGGTTTTGGCCATGGTCGAACAAATGGACAAGGAGGGATTCGGCTATTGCACCAACCACTACGAATGTGAAGCCGTTTGCCCTAAGGAGATCCCGCGCAAGTTTATTGCCGAGATGAACCGGGATTACCTCAAAGCAGGCATGGCCGCCGAGTAGTCTCTCCAAACCGGATGCCCAAGAACCCGCGCCTTTGGGTGCGGGTTCCCTTTTTTTGATAGGAATTTTGATATGTAAAGCCAAAACATCAGGTCCGATTGGTTTCAAAATGGGGATTTCTTGAAACGGCAGGCTCCCACTCCCGGTAGGGTTTAAGGTAGATCCTTCCCCAAAAGCCGCCGCCACCATGCCCAGCGGCCGGTTTTCATCTCATGTCCCTTCCTTCCCCGTTTTTTTTGCCCAATTCGCTCGCCCATCCGGCGCCTTGCCCCTGCAAGGCGTACTCGGTTGAGGTTTGCCCCGATTCCATAAAGCCTTGCGAACGGATGGGGAAAGCTGCATGAGCGAAACATCACGGCAAAATAATGCCCAGCGCCAGGATCCGTCTCCGGCTACGGTCCGAGATCTGAAAGTCCGTCAGTATCAAGCCGGCGATTTAGTCGTGCGGCTGCAATGTAACTTGGACGAAGTTCATCAGTTGGCGGCCCGCCTATGGCATCTTCAGATTGAACAAAAAAAACCAAACCGGTGCCATTTCATTGAAATGAGCATCGAAGAGCTTGCCGCTTCCCCTTCGGCCCCGCTCCAGCGAAAGGAGCGCTGGCAAGTTGATTTGCCCGAAATTCGTTTGCAATTTGGCTCCGTCCTGAATTGCCGCATGGATTTGGAAGCCGGAAGTCTGAAAGCCGAGATCTGCCGGCGATGGTTGCAGGATTGCCCACTCGAAGCCTCTCGGTTGTTTCTGGAATCCCCGATGGCCACCTTCATGAGCAGCCGGGGCTGGCAGGTCTTGCACGCCGCGGCACTGGTCCGCCCGGCTGGAGCCATCGTCGTGCGCGGCGCTAACGGAACCGGCAAATCCACCCTGGCGGCTGCCGCCTGGTTGCATGGCTGGACTTTGCTTGGGGACGAAAGCGTGTTGGTTCATCGCCAAGATCCCAGCCGCCTTTGTGCCGCCGTTCAGGAACTTGCCGTTCGGCCGGATATTGCCGCTCGACTTGAGGTCCAAGATTCGGGTACCCCATTTTGGAACGGCCACGAAACCAAAATTCGGCTGCCGTTGAAACCAGCTTCAGAACCTGCTGCACGACAAGCTCGCCACCTGGCCACGGTTCTCCTAGGAGATTTCCAAAGCCAAGGTCGGGCTCGCTTGGAGGCTCTTCAACCTCAGGAATTTATTTCCGCCTTCTCCGAGGGAGCCATCCCGCAGGAAAACTGGTTCGGCTCACCGGAGGAAATCGCGAAAGAGTGGTCGGAGCGGCCCTGCTACCGCTTGAACGGCCATCAAGACCTTGCCGGAGCCTTGCAAGCTCTAAGTTCTCTTTGCCATTCCTCTTCCAAAAGATGAAAGCGAACCCTACTCAGAAAGTCCTGTTGGCTCATTCTTATTTTCTTTACTTCGATGCGAAACAAGTCCGCAAAATGCGGCCCTATAGTCCGCTGGCCACTTTAATCGCCGCCGCCGTACTTCGAAACCAAGGTTATGAGGTCTCCCTATTCGACGCCATGCTGGCTCCGGATCCACAAGTCTTTCATGAAATGCTGGCCCGCGAACGGCCCTCGGTGGTGGCCCTCCTGGAAGACAATTTCAATTTCTTGACCAAGATGTGCACCACCCGAATGCGGGAAGCCGCCTTTGCCATGATCGCCGACGCCAGGCAATGCGGAGCCAGGGTGGTCGTGAATGGATCGGACGCAACCGATCAGCCCCAACTGTATTTCGACGCCGGCGCCGAAGCGATCATCATCGGAGAGACCGAGCACTCCCTGCCTGAACTGTTAACCGCCTGGCAAAGGGGTGAATCTCCGGAGAAAATTCCCGGTCTTTTATTACCTCTTGAAGAACAAGCGAACGCTTCGTCGTGGCTGAAAACTCCGCCGCGGAATCTGGTGGAAGACTTGGATAAGTTGCCATTTCCAGCCTGGGATTTGGTCGACCCGAAACCTTATCGACAAGCCTGGAAGCAAGCCCACGGCAGGTTTTCGTGGAATTTGGTAACCACCCGGGGCTGCCCATTTCAATGCAATTGGTGTGCAAAGCCCTTATATGGCCGCCGGTATGCTCAAAAGAGCCCGGCCCGCGTGGCGGAAGAAATGGCCAAGCTTCAAGAATGCTTGGCCCCGGAACACATCTGGTTCGCCGACGACATTTTCGGATTGACTCCGAATTGGATCGAGTCCCTGGCCCAGGAGTTGGAAATCCGGCAAGTAAAAATTCCTTTTACCATGCAGTCCCGGGTGGACTTGATGACCAAATCGGCCTGCCGAGCCCTAGCTCACGCCGGCGCCGAAGAAGTTTGGCTGGGCGTAGAGTCGGGAGCGCAAAAGATCCTCGACGCCATGGACAAGGAAACCACCTTGGATGGCATTCGGTTCGCCACCCAAGAGCTACGTGCTCACGGCGTCCGCCCTTCTTGGTTTCTTCAACTTGGTTATCCCGGCGAGGATTGGCCGGAAATCTTGGCCACACGAGACTTGGTACGGGAACAAGTCCCGCACGACGTGGGCGTATCCGTCTCCTATCCCCTCCCCGGCACTTTGTTTTATGAAAGGGTTCATTCTCAAATGAAAGAGAAAACCAACTGGACCGATTCGGATGACTTGGCCATGTTGTTTACCGGCACATTCCAAACCGAGTTCTATCGCATGGTTCGAGATTTGTTGCACGAGGAAGCGGTAATCGCAATTCGTGAGGACGCCGGCTCCAGGGAAAGCGGTCAACGTTTGTTGGATGTGAAGTGGCAGGAGCTGGGGCAACGACAAAGCCAATATCGCTCGGCTCAACCGACTCGCTTTCATTCGGAGGACGCGGTTTCTTGACATGTTGCTGCTCGTCAATCCCAAGGCCACGCGCTCTAAAAACCGCCGCTTTCCTCTATCGTTACTCAGTTTGGCGGCGGTCTTACCGGAAAAGCAAAGCTGGCAGATCCTGGACGGCAACCGCCCGGGAACGGACTTAGTGGCTTTATGCGGACAATGGATTCATAAACAGGCGAAAGGACCCGACCCGGTGACCCTGATCGCGGTCACTTGCATGCCCGGTCCCCAGCTTCCCTCTGCGGTTGCATTCAGCCGGGCGATCAAAAGCCATTACCCAAACATCCCCGTCGTTTGGGGGGGATATTTTCCAACCCTTTATCCCGACCCCGTCCTTCGTGCCTCCTACGTCGATTGGGTGATCCAAGGCCAGGGAGAACAAACCCTACTGGATCTGCTCGAAGTGTTGGAAGGAGAGCAGGACCCCCACCAAGTTCCGGGCCTCAGTTTTGACAATCACCTTGGCAAGCACCGGGGGCAGGAAAGAGTTTGGGAGGCCCCCGATGCTTTTCCTCCGCTGCCGTTTCATCATTTGCCAGTGGAGGAGTATTTGATTCCCACTCACCTGGGAAAGCGGTCGGGAGTCTATCAAGCTTCTTTGGGCTGTCCCTTTCAATGCGGCTTTTGCGGAGTCATTGGTGCCTTCGGCAGCCGGGAGAAGTTTTCCGCTCCGGAAAGAGTGGAGTCCGACTTGCGCCTGCTAAAGGAAAACTACGGCATGGACAGCCTCCATTTTTATGACAACAATTTCTTCCTTCAGGAAGCTCATGCCGCTGAGATGGCGGCCAGACTGGAACCCTTGGAGCTTTCCTGGTGGTGCGAAGCCCGGGCCGACGTCCTGCTTCGATTCAGTGACGCCACCTGGCAAGCCTTGGCCGCCTCGGGTTTGAAAATGATGTTCATCGGCGCTGAATCCGGCAACGACGAACGTTTGCTCAAAATGAAGAAAGGAATCACGGTGGCTCAGGTTGAAGAAGTCGCCCGCCGCAGCCGCCAATTTGACATCGTACCGGAATTTTCGTTCTGCCTCGGCGACCCGGAACAACCGGAAAAAGAAACAAGAGATTCATTGAATCTCATCCGGCGACTGAAGCAGTGGAATCCGGCTGCAGAGATCGTGTTTTATTACTACACGCCTACCCCACAAAAGAGAACTTCCTACTATTCCAATCTGATCGAAGAAAACCCGACGCCGGATACGCTGGAGGAATGGTCCGAACCGCAATGGACGGCATGGGCGTGTCACACAGATCCAAAGCTTCCTTGGTTGAGCCCGGAGTTGCGCCGGACCATTGAATCCTTCCGCACGGTTATTCATTATGCCTTTCCCTCGGTTCACGATTCCAAAGCAGGTAAGCTGGCAGAGCAAATCCGAAACCACCCGGCGTGGTTTCCGTGGTGGAAAGGGGATTGCACCGACTTGCACCTCTTAGATTCCCTGGCCGATTCCATGAGCAAGCCTGACAAGCAAGCTTACGGCCACCTCCGCGATTCCAGGACTCCGTAACGCCATGAGTGCCGACCTCCTGTTGACCCACGGCTACATCCTTGACGAGGATGAAAAAGAGCGGGAAATCATGCGGCCTTACCCGCCATTGGGTTTGCTTTATTTATCTGCTTATTTGAAGCGACGCGGCTATCAGATCGCCCTCCACGACAGCACCATGAGCACCAGGAGACAGCTTCAAGACAAGCTGGCTCAGGAGGCTCCGGTGGTCGGTTTCTACTCCACCATGATGACGCGGAACTCGGTGGTTCGCGCCGCCCGATTCGCTCGGGAAAAAGACAAGATCGTCATCTTGGGAGGGCCGGACGCCGGCAATTATCCGGAAGAGTATTTGCAAAACGGCGCGCACGTCGTGGTCCGCGGTGAGGGCGAAAGAAGTTTGGAAGCTACTTTGCAAGCCCTGCCCAAGCAGGGTCCACACCGCTTGCACTCGGTGGCAGGGATCAGCTTTGCCGACGAATCCGGCGTGGCTGTACACAATCCACCGGCGGAACTCATTGAAGATCTGGATTCGCTGCCATGGCCGGACCGGGAAGCCATCGACCTTCCGGCTTACATGGAAGCTTGGAGCCGGCATCACGGCGAAAACTCCATCAATCTGATTACCGCTCGAGGCTGCCCCTACAAATGCAACTGGTGTTCGCACGCGGTATACGGCTACACCCACCGGCGCCGCTCCCCTCGGGATTGCGCCGAAGAGGTTGCGTGGATCCGACAAAACTACCAACCGGATCAACTTTGGTATGCAGATGACGTGTTTACGATCAATCACCGCTGGCTGTTTCAATATCATCAGGAACTCAAAGACCGCGGTCTAACACTACCGTTCGAAACCATTTCCAGGGCGGACCGCATGATGAAAACCGATGTGGTCCAATGCCTCGCCGACATGGGTTGCAAGCGCATTTGGATCGGCTCTGAGAGTGGTTCGCAACGCATCTTGGACGCCATGGAAAGAGGGGTCACCAAGGACCAAGTCGCCTGGTCGGTTCGAGAAGCCCAGCGCCATGGCATCGAAGTCGGCATGTTCCTGATGTGGGGTTACGAAGGAGAAGAGTTTGAGGACGTGGAACAAACGGTGGACTTCGTGGCTCAGGTTCAGCCGGACATTTTCTTTACGACTTTGGCCTATCCGATCAAGAACACCGGCTATTTCCAAAAAGTGGAAGATCGAGTCACCATGCCCGGACCTTGGGATCAAATCTCGGATCGAGAGCACGGAGTTCGAGGACGACCCGGCCGCGATCACTTCCGCAGTGCCGATCAATGGCTCAAAGCCTCGGTGAAAGCCGCGGCACTTCAGAACAAAAACCAGAGCGAAGAGGCTTCGGAGCAACAGGAGTTGGCAAGCCAGGCTCGGGCAATTTTTCTTCAAGCCTGTCGGGAAAGATCTTTCGAAACCGGATGACCGCCTTCGACGATCTCGCCGCCGATTACGATCAGGATTTCACCGATACCGGGTTAGGCCGAGCGCTGCGTAACCGCGTCTGGCAGCAACTCGACACTTGGATTCAACCGGGCCAACACCTCTTGGACCTGGGCTGCGGCAGCGGAGAAGACGCCTGCCATCTGGCCAAAGCCGGAGTTCAGGTTACGTCCATCGATGCGTCGGAAGGTATGGTGCAAGCCGCTCGACGCAAAAACGCCGGCTTTGGTGAGCAGGTGCAAGTCCATCACTTGGCATTTGAAGCCTTGGTTGGAACCGAGCACGTCCTTGGCCCTTTCGACGGCGCCATCAGCAACTTCGGCGCTCTCAATTGCGCTCGCTCCTTGCCGGACGTTTTCCGAGCGATTGCCACTCGCCTTCAGCCCGGCGGCTTCTTTCTCGCCTGCCTCATGGGTCCGGTTGTGCCTTGGGAATGGTTGTGGATGATTCGGCGAGGCCAATTCCGGCAAAGCTTTCGCCGCATGCGCCGGGGGGGCGTGGACTGGAGAGGTCTCCACGTGGAGTATCCCTCCATTGGCCGAATCAAAAAGATCTGCCCACCGGAACTGAAATTTCTTCGAGTCCGGGCCGTGGGCGCCTTCCTGCCTCCCACCTATTTCGAAGCCTGGACTCGCCGTCATCCAAAGTTGCTGAAGTTCCTGGAAAGGGCGGAAAATCGTTTGGGAAGCGTGCCCCCTTTTCCCCAGATCGCAGATCACTACTTGGTAGAGTTTCAACGTGTTTGACGCCTCGGGTGATGTCGATCTTCCGCGCCCGGATCCCCTAACCAAGGTTCCTATTCTCATTCTTTATCCCCATAGCCGTTGCAATTGCCGGTGCTTGATGTGCGATATTTGGAAAAACACCGACCGCCAAGAGATATCCCTTGAAAAGCTGAAGGGGTGGCTGGATTCCTGGTACGAAGGAGGCGTTCGCCAAATTGTACTCTCCGGCGGGGAAGCCTTGATGCACAGCCGAGCGGAGCAGTTTATGGCTGCATTGCACCAAAGAGGTTTTTCCGTGATTCTGTTGAGCACTGGCCTCTTGCTGCAAAAATACTCGCAATGCTTGGTGAAATATTGCAGCCAGGTCATTGTCAGCCTCGACGGCCCGGAAACCGTCCACGACGCCATTCGGAGGATTCCTCGAGCCTATGCCAAGATGAAATCCGGCATCGAGGCCATCCGAGCGGAGCAAAGCGACTTCTGTATTCGCGGTCGTTGTACGGTTCAGAAAGCGAACTTTCAATCCATACGAGCCACCGTTTCGGCCGCTGAAGACTTGGGCCTCGACCAGATCTCTTTTCTCGCCGTCGACACCACTTCCGAAGCCTTCGACCGCCCAGGAGGCTGGGACGAGGATCAACAAGCCAGCGTAGGCCTGAAGGAAGAGGATCTGCCGCTTTTGAAAGCCGAACTTCAGCAACTCTTCCAGGAGCATTCCAGGAATTTTGAACGTGGTTTCATCGCTGAAAGCCCCGATAAATTGAAGTTGAGACTTTTGGCTTATTTCCAGGCAAGCCTGGGTAAGGGGGAATTCCCTCCCTTGCGTTGCAATGCCCCGTGGGTCTCCGCGGTCCTGGAAGCGAATGGCACCTTACGCCCATGCTTCTTCCACCGCCCTTACGGGCGCCTGCTTCCGGAGCAGGATCTGATCCAAAGCTTGAATTCCGCCTCAGCTCGAAGCTTTCGTGGCGCTTTGAAAGTGGAAGAAAATCCGATTTGCCGCCGTTGTGTTTGTTTCCTGGCCTTGGAGAAGGAGGAAACTCCAAAGTGAGTTCCAAGGTAGCCCATCTTCAGGGCCTGACTTTGGTTTCTCCCCATGGGTGCCGCCGGCAAGACCTATGGCTGGAAGGCGAGTATTTTCGACTTCCAAGCCAACGCTCAGGGTTGAAGTTGAGTTTGGAAAATACCTGGGCTTTCCCGGCCTTCGTCAACGGCCACGATCATCTCCATCTGAACTCCATGGCAGGCCTCCCGGATCCTCCGGGGTTCACGAATGCAGTTGATTGGGCTGCCTGGCTTCAAAAAGAGCACGATCGCCGGCCCTCCAAGATTTCCACTCACGACCCTCGCCGATTTCATCACGGCGCCTGGAAAAACTTACTGAGCGGAGCGACTTCGGTAGCCCATCACGATCCGATTCCGGCGTCCATCGATCCCACCCACTATTTGATCGATCTCATCCCCATCAAATGGTGTCATTCCCTGGCCTTTGCCGGCAAATATGGACCAGGCCTCCAAGAAAGTCGGCAGGGGTTGCAACCACGGCAGGCCTGGGTCATCCATGCCGCAGAAGGCACCGATGAGGAAGCGGCGCACGAAGTTCAGCAATTGCAACAACTTGGTTTTTTAGATTCTCGCACTGTCTTGGTTCACGGAGTGGGAATCCGCGAAAACCAACGCTCTTGGGTTCAGCAAAGTGGAGCGAAGTTGGTTTGGTGCCCGAGCAGCAATCTCAAAATCTTGAATCGCAGCATAGATCCTGCCCCATATTTACAAAGGGAAAGCCTTTGTCTAGGCACCGACTCCCGCCTTTCCGGCAGCCAAGATCTGATCAGCGAAATGAAAGCCGCCCGGGAACTGTACCCATTGGACGGTGCATCTCTCTTGAAACTGGTTACGACCCATCCAAGGCGGATTTTTTTTCTGGATGGCCACGAAGCCTTCCGCCCTGAAAGCCGAGCTGATTTTCTTTTGATTCAAGCCGGGGACAACCCGTGGGATGCTCTACTCAATCTTAAAAGGAATGACATCGCGGCAGTAGTCAAAGGCGGAATGCCGGCCTTGGCCGACCCAACTTTTGCTTCCTGGTTCGATTATTTCGGTATCGCCACCCGCCTTCTCTGGCTCGACGGAAAGCCCAAACTGATTCGGGAAGATTGGCTGCAGGATTTTCCAGGTTGGGAATGGGAGCCCGGCCTTTCCCTCCATCATCCGGAGACCGTGGATGAATAGGGCTCTACCGGTTGAAACCGCCTATGCTTTATGGGCGGAAGTTTATGATCAGGAGAATCCGATTTCCCATTTGGATGAACTGGCGGTGAAGGCCCTTTCTCCAAATCCCCAGGAATGGCGATTCTTGGATGTCGGCTGCGGCACCGCCCGGCGATTACCTCAATCCGGGCCTTTCGTGGTCGGCATAGATCGAGTCGCGGCGATGCTTCGGATTGGAAAAGAAAAGCATCCGGACTTTCGACTGGCTCAGGGATGTGCCACCCGGCTGCCCTTCGCCGACGCCTGTTTCGAATTGATTTGGTGCCGGTTAATGGTCGGCCACCTCCCGAAACTCGACTCACTTTATCGGGAGCTAAGCCGAGTTTTAATTTCCGGAGGCCACTTGATCCTGACCGACTTTCACCCGGAGGCCACCGGTCGCGGCCTGGCTCGGAAGTTTAAGGACAAGGACGGCAAGGTTCACGAAGTCGTCCATTACCTCCATACGGTGGACGAGCACCGGGAAAAATCGAAAGAGAGCGGCTTATTCTTGGAGCAGAAATTGGATCTCGCCATCGGACCTGAAGTGTATTCATACTTTCAGCAACAGGGGCGCGAGCAAGCCTATCGAGAAAGTGCCGGAACTCGGGTACTGCTGGCCTTGCAATTTCGGAAAGCTTAGCCAAAGCCGGCCGATCCAGGGTCGTTTTGGAGAAATCGATCCAAACTCTGATCGGCGGTTTCCGCCTGCGAGCCCTGGAGAAATCGCCTGCGAACCCGAGTGGAACGCAATTGAGATCCTGAAAATTTGAGGCCGCGCCACAAGGCAACGCGAAATACATTGCGGATGAAAGCCTTGGCCGCCGCAAACCGTCCTTTCTCCTTCGCCAAACGCTGCCAAGATAAAGCTTCCATCAACGGCATGCCGTGAAGAACCCGCTTTCTCGGACCGACCTTCATAAAAGTTCGAGACAATCGCTCGCCCAAATAGGACGAGTTGCTTGCATTCTCACCGACCAGCCCACTGGGCCGTGGCATGATGTGATCCAGAGCTTCAACCATGGGCATCAAGGCTTCTTCGTTTAAAAAAGATCTCAGGGATGCCTGGTCCCATTGTCTCTCATAGGAGTCGGCCAGCATGGCCCAGTCCAAAGCATCTCGAATTCTCCAGGCACAGTTGGAGCGAAGCTCCCATAAGAAATTGACGACCATGGCTTCTGGAGAAAGCCATGGCTCGCTCGCCCTTCCGCTTTGAAAGGGAAGCTTGCCGGACAAAATTTCCACGTTGGCTCGCAATAGATCCGGGGGATAGTCGGGGAGACAAGCCAAGTAACAACCTAAGGAAAGATGAGGAGAAGCGCCTCCCTTTTTCAGCTCCACCGTCGAGCAAAGACCGCTTTCCGAGGGGCGAAGCCGAACTGTGGAACTTGGACGAAACCCCCTCTTCCCAAACATGACCAGCGCACGGCGGTAATCCTCCTCAGCAAGGAAAAGCAAATCCACGTCCGCACATTGGCGTCCAGGGTAAGCAATCCCCGCCATTTCATAGGCGCTTCCTTTCAGAAAAAGGACGGAAATGCCGGAACTGGATAACTCTTCCCGGAGGATATCCCGCTCCTTCCATAAGGCCGATTGATGTTCTTCCATTCCATGGAGACATTTGTTGGCTAATTCCCGGCCGCTTTCAAAGTCCGGCTCTTCCAACAAGAGCCTAGAAAAATCCCAAACCACCTGATGGGGCATGGCAATCTTTTGAAAAGCCTCCTCGATTCCGCGTTGATGGATCTGGTCTCGCAATTGATCCCGAATCCAAAGCCGGACGGCAGGAAGTCTGGTGCCGTCCTCCTTCTTTTCTTCGGCGATCCTTCGGCCCTGAAAACTCATATTGGGATCATGCCTTAACATTCAGATTTTTTTGAAACCACCCGCCTTGGCTGGCTAACTGGCGATAATCGCCTTCCTCGATCAACCTCCCCCGATTCATGACCAAGATCCTGCCCTTAAATTCTTCGTCCGGAAGGAGGTGGCTGATCATAAAACAAGTCCTGCCTTGAGCCGCTTGTGGCAGAAGTCGCATTAAACGAGCGGAACTTTCCGGATCCTGATTGGCCGTAGGCTCATCAAAAATCAAGATTTTTGGATCTCGAAGCAAAGCTCTGGCCAGCGCAACCCGCTGCCGTTGTCCTTGAGACAAGCGAGCGCCCCGTTCTCCCAGCATGGTGTCCAACCCAAGCGGCAACTCCTCCAGCATTTCCGTGCAACCGGCCAAGGCAAGCGCTTGATTCCATTGCTCCGAGTTGGCTTGAGGATTTCCATATAGCAGGTTTTCCCGCAGGCTTCGGTGGAACAGAAAGGCCTCTGCCGGAACGAAACCCACTTGTTCCCGAAGCCACTGAAGCGGAAACCGCTCCATCGGTTGTCCGTCAAACAAGATTTCTCCGGAGGTGGGCTTTCGCAAACCGAGAAGCAAATGCATCAGGCTGGTTTTTCCGGCCCCGTTAGGACCGACAAGATAAACCACTTCTCCGGCGCTCACTTTGAAGTTGAGAGCGCTGATGGCCGTTTGGTGGTCATCAAATTGCAAATTCAACTCACGAACTTCCACTTCTCCCTGGAGCCGGCGACCTGGCGCTTCAATGCTTTCCCCGACCTCGCGCTCCACGGAAAATATTTCTACGACCCTTTGTAAACCGGCAGCGGATTGAGCCAGGAGTGGGGCTAAATTCAGGGCATTGCGCATAGTCCCCACCAGGCGCTGAAGGAATATGAAAAAAGCCATGAGCGTGCCAATGCTGGATTGATCCTTCAGAATCCGATAAGCCCCTATAGCCACGGTCAGATAGGCTCCGCAGGCCCCCATGATCCCGATGAAACGCCAGCTTTTCAAACCAAGGGAATCCCGCTGAATCCGGGTTTCCATCTCCCGATCCAGTTCCCCTTCAAAGGACCCAACTTCCTTTTGCTCCGTCCCGAAAAGTCGCAAAGTGAATATCCCAGCAAGTAATTCCATAAGGAATCCTCCCGTCCGAGCACTCTGTTCGCTCGCCACGGTGGACAGCTTTTTCATCCTGCGGGTGTGAAAAAGAACTCCGATCGCTGTAACCAACATCCAGCCGAACCCAACGGAGGCCAGGAACCAGTCAAGCCAAAAGAGCAAGGCAAAAAACAGGATGGCGCGCAACCCAAAGCCGAATAGCTCGACCAAGCGGTCGGTCATAAGATGCTCCACCGCGGCGACGTCCTCTCGCATCCGGGTTTGCCAGTAACCGGTATCCCGGCTTTGCAAATAGGGCCACGGCAGGTGCAGCACGTGGCGGCACAAATCCGAACTGAGTTGAAAACGGACTCGGTTGCGCAATTTAAGGGCCGTCACCTGTTGGCCGTAGGCGAACCACTGAGACGCAAAGCTGAAAAGCAATATGGCGAATGAGAGCCAAAGTAATTCGTCAAGGTCTTGTGAAGGAAGGCTGTGATCGAAAATTCGGCGGACCAGAAAGGGCGGCAGCAACCCGGTTCCGAGGCTGACCACCATCCAAAACGAAAGAAGCCACCCAAGTCCTTTCTCAGCCTTCAAATACGGCCATAGCCTTCGATGCAAACGGAAGCCGGCACGAAACCGGTTCCTCCACGCCCTGAATGAATCGAAGAAGGCCTTCATAAGCGCCACTCAAGTATAGCCTCCGGGAACACGAGTTTCCTTCACGGGGACACTATAAGCCCATAATTCAGCGGGATTTAGAAATCTGGCCCCAAGCTTGATTTGGGGTGGTAGGATTCGAGGAGCCACCCCGCCTGCGGTCGAAATCAAATCGGGCTCATCAATTCTCCAGCCGGTTCCATCCAGACCAGGAATGGATCGACCGATAGACAAGGAGACTTCCGCTCCGCGCCTGAGGTTCCATCGGGCGCCTAAGGACGAGGCGTAATGACGGACAAAAAAGCCGTACGGAAATCGGCCAGGACTCAGGGACTATTATTTGGGTGGTCCATTGGCGCTCTGGAAGCAGGATTCGTGCTCTCGGCTCGGCCGACCTTGGCTCGGGATCCGGCCATTATCTTGGGAATGGTTTCCGCCCCGATGCTGGTCTACGGTTTACTGGGCGTTTTGCTCGGTCTCGTCGCCGGTAAACTTCTAAGCCGTTATCCCCTGCTCTGGTGGCTGGGCTATCCCCTCGGCTTGGCCGTATTACTTCGGGGACACCATGACATTCCGGTGGGCATGAACCCGCTGTATTTGGTTCTGGGATGCGCCGTCGCGTTGTCGTGTGCGGCTTTCGTCCTCTTCCCCAAACTTCCCGCCCACAGGTTCGTTCTTCCTGGGAAGATCCTGGTCGCGGCAATGGTGATTGCCGCCAGTCTTCTTTGGACCGTTTTCCGCGAAAACGGCATCGTCCGAACCCCCTTGTCCAGCGAAGCGGCACCTCCAGATTCTCCCAATGTGGTGTTAGTTACCTGGGACACGGTTCGGGGGGACACTTTGCCCATATCCGGTGGCCAAGGACTGGACACGCCGAACTTGGACGCACTCGCCGAAGAAGGGGTGGTTCTCACCAACGTTCAAGCGGTGGCGCCAATTACGGCTCCGTCGCACATGTCGGTATTGACCGGGCTGTTTCCGCCCAATCACGGCGTTCGCTCTAACGGCGACTCCCTGATCGCCTTTTCGGCACCCAACCTGGCGGTTACATTAAGCGAACGCGGCTACGCTTGCGGCGGATTTGTTTCGGCGTACAACCTTCGTTCGCGTTTTGGTTTCCACCGCGGCTTCCATCATTACGACGATCGGAGGCCGACTCGCCCGCACGAGGCGGCAATCGGGTTTCTCTATTACGCCACTTTTTGGGGTCATCGTTTCATTCCCAAAACTTGGCTTTTCTCCAACATCAGCCGCAAAGGCCCGGATACCACTGCGAGAGCTTTGGAGTGGCTTCAGGATACGGATCGACCGATATTCCTTTGGCTCCATCTTTACGACGCACACGGCCCCTTCGCCCCGGATGAACCTTACCGAAGCCGTGCTTTAGCCCGGGCTCATGAAGGAGCCAGCGCGGTAAGCCCAGCCAGCCAACAGGACATGGTTTTACAGCGAGGGGAAATCGAGTTTTTGGACGATCTCCTCGGCGAGCTTTTGGAAGGTTTGGAGCAAAAAGATCCGGGATTGACCAATACCATCGTGACCTTGGTTTCGGACCACGGTGAGTGTTTCGGCGAGGGCGGCATTGAAACCAGCCACTATCAAAGTCTTTTCCAAGCCACTCAAAAGGTGGCGGCGGTAATCAAGCCTCATCAAGAGTGGGACTTGAGCGCGAGTCAGCGCAAAATCGACCATTCGGTGAGCCACGTCGATTTGTTTCCGACCCTTTGCACGATTTTGGGCTTGGACCTGCCGGCCGACATTGACGGCAGGGATTTGGTGCCACTGCTGGAGGGAGAAAAAATCGAACCTCGCCCCCTGTTCATGGAAGCCTACCAACACAGCCTGCTGGACGATCGACTCCAGGGTGTGATGGAAGGACGCTGGCAGTACGTCCGCTCCAAGGACGGCCGGGAGTTCCTTTACGACTTGGAAAGCGAGGACAATACCCTCAACCGTCTTGCGGACTATCCCGATATCCATCGGCGCCTTTCCCGCACCCTGGATCAACTCCTGAACCAAATGCGCAACCTGGGCCAGGATCCCGGAGCATCCGAAACCAAAACCCAAGTGGCTTTGGACCAATTGGGCTACGGCGAGACGGAATAAGGACCGGGGCCGGGTCAGGCTATACTTCCCGGTCCGATGGATGCCCGCCAATCCAGTTTCCGCGGCCTGGTTTGCGGTTGGTCCCTGGGGACCTTCGAAGCCGGCCTGGCCTTGGCCGCCAACTCCCATTTGTTCATCGATGCATGGGGTTGGCTAGGCGTGCCCTTGATCCCCATCCTCCTTTATGGATGGGGCGGTTGGATCGCCGGTCGTCTTCCGGGAATCGGCCCGCGCCTACCTTGGACCTTCCTGCTTTTCTTGGGTTGGGCCATCGTGGTTTACAAGCGCCTGCACACCGCCCTCAACGTTTCCTGGTATTTCATTCCCATCGGAGTCGCTCTCTCCCTCGGCCTCTGGTGGTGGTCCCGATCGGCCGATTCGCCTCGGCGCCGCAAGACCGCCGGTGGATTCGGATTGGCTAGCCTGGCCGTTCCCGTCCTGTTCACCGCCGTGGCTTTGGCCAAGGGAAGCCCGGCCGATTTGACCCCATTGCCATACCGAACCGAGGCATCGAAAGACTCCCCCAACGTGGTCTTAATCACTTGGGACACAGTTCGGGCCGACAGCCTTCCCCTTTATGGAGGGACCGGTTTGGATACTCCGAATTTGAATCGATTGGCGGCAGAAGGCCTCCTGTTCGATAACTTCCTGGCGGTGGCCCCCATCACCGGTCCCAGCCACAATTCCATTTTGACCGGCTTATACCCGCCCAGCCACGGTCTACGCTCCAATGGTCAGGCTGGCTCCACTTCGTTGCCGACTTCCCGGCTTCCGGAGATGTTTGCCGACGCGGGCTACGCTACCGGTGGATTTATTTCCGGCTATCCGCTCAGGCGTCCCTTCGGTTTCGCAGAGGGTTTTCACATCTACGACGACCGCATGGGATTGAACCCTTGGGTCAATTTGCTCGGCATCTTGAGAATCGGAACGATCATTGGTGAGCGATACATTCCTTGGGAAATGACCGAGGACATGAACAGCAATCCCGGAGATTTGACCACCGGAAGAGCCGTTCGTTGGTATGAAAACACCGACCGCTCCGCATTCTTGTGGTTGCATCTTTTCGACGCTCACCTGCCTTATGATCCTCCCAAAGCTTTCCGGGAACAGGTGATGGCCAGGATTTCCGAATTGCCCAAGGCTTATGCCGAAGAACATCAGGAAGCCTTGGCTTTGCAAGCCGCGGAAATCGCTTATCTAGACCACCTGCTGGGAGAACTTCTTGAAACTCTGGAAGCGAAAGATCCCGGCCTTGAAAACACCATCGTGGTGTTGACTTCCGACCACGGCGAATGCTTTGGAGAAGGCGGCTTTATCGAACATCACCGGAGCCTGTTCGACGCCACCCAGCACATCGGAGCCGTGATTCGGCCGGCCTCGGGTGGGCCGTGGAAGCGGGGAACTCGCCTGGAGGCGCCGGCCAGCCACGTCGACTTGATGCCGACTCTGTGCCAACTTGCCGGCCTTTCGAATCCGACCGGGATCCAGGGAGTCAGCTTAGTTCCCGCCATGGCCCAAGCCACCGATGTAGAAAGCCGAGGTTTTTACATGGAAGCCTGGCAAGCCGATTTGGGGGATCAAAAGATGCAAGCTTGGTGGCAGGATGGCTGGAAATTCGTTCGCCGCCAAGACGGCAGCGAATTCCTTTACCACCAAGACTCCGGAGACACCGTGAACGTGGCGGAGGAGAATCCGGAAAGAGCCAGAGCGATGGCCAAGGCTTTGGACGAATACTATGAGCAGATGCCGAAACTGAAACCTGGAGATGCCGCCTTGAGCGCCAGGGATCAGCAGGCCTTCGTTCAACTGGGTTACGCCGGCGACGAGGAATAGCCGGCTTTCCCCGACGGCGCCCAAAAGAAAACCGCCTCCGGCCGGACTGGCCGAGAGGCGGTATGTCCTCCCACGAAAGGAAGATTATTGTTCCTCTTCTTCATCCTCCTCGGTGGCATAACCGAGGTCGTTCAAAATGCCTTTACGCGCCCCGGAAATATTCACCCGCTCGGAAGCCGCCCCTCCGCGAAGGCTGGCAGCGAGCTCTCGGCTTTGAGTTAGAAGAGATTGAAGCGCCGAAAAGCGCTCTGGAAACTGCTTGGCCAGGTTGTTTTGCTCTCCAGGGTCGGAGCCAAGGTTGTAGAACAACCAATGTTCCTGGTCTTCATGTTCGATCAAGACGATTTTCTCGTCACCGATACGAACGGCGTGCATCGGATCGCCCTTGAGCCTTTGAGTGAACACGGGCTCGGGGTTGCCGGAATCACCCTTTTCCAAAACGGTCTGCAAACTAGTGCCGTGAATGGCCTCGGGAGCTTGAGTTCCAACCCAGGCGGCAACGGTAGGAAGAAGATCAACCAGCTCCACGGCGCCTTGGCTGACTCCTGTTGCCACCTCCGGTCCGTGGATAATCAACGGCACCCGGACCAATTCGTCGAACAGAGACTGTCCGTGAAGCATTTGGGTGTGATCTTGAAACTCTTCGCCGTGGTCGGAAGTTACGACGATGTAGGTGTTCTCCAATAGGCCCTGACTTTCCATCTTGGTCAACAGGCGACCGAATTCCCGGTCGACGAAGGCAATCTCCGAGTCGTACAAACGCGAAAAGGAATCGACCAAGCCTTCTTCCTGGTCCGGCCACTGCCCGATGGGATACGGAGGCGGATTGTGCGGCACCTTGAAGCGCTGCACCAATTCGGCCGGGTCCTCTGGGCTATCCTGAAGTAAATCCACAGGAGGACTGTAAGGATAGTGAGGATCGATGTATTGAATGTATAGGAAGTACGGGCGCTCCCTCTCGATGCCATCCAACCAAGTTTCCACTCTCTGATTGACGAAAGAAGCGTCCGACCCGTGCAAGGCTTCGATTGGCCCGGCCCGGTCGAAGCCCAACTGCTTGCGTAGCAAGAGTTCGATCCGTTTCACCGAAGTGAACCGGCGGATCCTGGTTTCGGTAGCCACCCAAAAGTGATCGAAGCCCTGCTCAAAGCCGAACAGCGGCGAGACGTTCTGATTGGCGGAAAAGCAAGCCGTCTGGTAACCGTCGGCGTGCAACATTTCCGGTAGCGTCTCGAAATGGGAAGGCAGCTTCTGCCAAATCGTATTGGTCATGTGGCTGTCGGGATATAAGCCGGTAAACAGCGAGGCACACGAAGCCCGAGTCCAAGGGGCTTGAGCATAAGCCGCCTCGAATCGCATGCTTTCTGCGGCCAAGCGATCTATATTCGGGGAGGTTGAAATCGGGTATCCATAACAACCCAAGCGATCCGCCCGCAAGGTATCGATAACCACCACCAGGACGTTGGGAGGATTCTCTAGGTCTGGATTCACCGGCCGCCCGGCTCCGGCGGCTTGCGGTTTGGGAGTTTCCAGATAAACCCATCCCTGCCCGACGACGGAAAGAGCCAACAAGACTACGGTACCCAGCCACCGGGCCTTGCGAGTGGCCAGACCCAAACCCAAAGCGCAACAAGCCGCCCCGGCAACCACCGCCGCCGTGGCGCCGAGAGAAATCGGACTGAAGAAACCAGTATCGCTCAGATAAACCTCGTGGATCCAATCTCCGACCATGACGAATAGCAGCAGGCCGAAAGTGATTCCAGCAATACTTGGGAGACAGCGACGAATCCCAAACGGGCCGAAAAGAGCCAGGATGGCGGCCAGGATGACTCCGGCGACGCCGTAGGTCCCAGCCACTTCCACCACTTCGAGAAGCGGATCCTCAACTAAGGCGTTCAGCTTTAAGACAGCCAGCAGGGAATCCAACACCCCCACCAGCCACCCACCTAACAAGCCGAACCAAAGACTAGCCAGAAACCGACTCATCTAAACTTCCCTGCTCTTCTTTCAGGTCATCAGGGTGAGGCTTTTCCCACCGGACGCGGGTAAAGCGAAACGGTCCAATGCGGTAATGGACCATGCGACGGATCTCATGGAATCCGTAGCGATCGTGCAGACGTTTGGAATTTTTGTTATCCGGTTCGTAATAGGTTTGCATGTGGGTGACCCACTGCCAATCGGGCCGGCTGAACAAATCGGCGAACATCCAATTCATTCCCAAAATCGCAATTCCCTTTCCTCTAGCTCTCTGGCTGGTCCAGCCTTCGAACCAATAGGTTCCACCCTCGCCCGGATCGAAGGTATAGCGCATCTGGTGATCGTAGTGAGGCCCGGTGCGAAACCAGCCGTGGGAGACCAACTTGCCGTCGATCAAGCCGTACATGCACTCTCCGGTCGGGCTTTCCAGCCGTTCCCGGTAAATTTCCAGCATATGTTCCCACTCATCTTCCCAAGGACCCAAATGATCGGCGTCAGCCAAGTCGATTTGCAGGCCATCTCCCCAATGGCGAGGGATCTTTACGGTTCGAAAGGGTCGCCGGGTTTCGGCGAACACCATTTCCCGACGCTCGAAAAATTTACTCCAAGCATGCTTGAAGACGCCGAGAAAGCCAAGCCGGCGCAAAAGGCGCCAAGCTCGGATCGGCAAGGGTGGGCGGATGGTGACCTCGCTCAAACCGATTGCGGGTTAGGGGACCCTTGGGAAAGGAAGGCGGAACAGCGACCGGACATGGTATCAAATCAGGCTTCGTTTCCTTGATCTCCGTAACCTTTCATGAATCGATTGGCCAAGAAAATCCGCCAGTATCCGAGCCAGCGGCCACTTTCAAAATCGGTAACCCCTCGGATCTTCATCACCCGGACCCAATCGCGGAACCGACCTTGATAATCCTGATTGAAATAGCACCGGTTCATGACTCGAAGATTCGGCTCAACGCCGGGACACGGCTGATCCACCATGAACGTGGAGCGAAAGCCGACCGTTTCCGTGGCCACCTGAACCGCTTGAGGATCCACCGGACCTCCAGGCCAAGCGAGGAATTCCACCGGCCGTTGTAAGAGATCCTCCAACACTCGACGCCCGTGCTTTAAATCCTTGACCAGGCGACGTTCACGTTCTTCTTCGCTCTCCCGTTCTCCGGGGATCGGCCCTAGTTCCGCCAATTTTTCCAGCAGGCTTGCTCGCCAATCTTTCCGCTGGAAAAAAGTTTCCCCACCATTTTCGGCCACGTGTCGAATCAAAGAATCAAAGCAGCCCGGAGCAGGGAAAAATCCGTGAGCGGCACCCAGCCATTCCGATTGAAGTACCGGCGTTCCCCAAGGAAGGTTTGGCGCCAAATCTTCCAACTCCTCCAACGGTTTTTTTTCGGGGGCCGCGTTACGAACCATCCATTGGCAAGGTTGATCCGGGCGATGGAAATCTTCCACCTCTCCACTGACCGGAAGGCGCTGGTGACTGGCGGTATGGCACTGAACTTCGAAAACGCCGTCCTGCTCCAAGGCGAGGAGCTCCTCCTTCGACATATATCCCCGTTCAGGAGGATTGTTCTCGTTGGCCAAGGTGGGCCGCACCACCGGCTCGGGATGAATGAAATCGGTGGCAACGAATACGGTGGCTTTCAGGCCATGACGCCGCAATATCGGAGCCGCAATGGTGAAGTTATCCAAATAGCCATCGTCGAAAGTGATCAGCACCGGCCGTTTCGGCAGCGGAGCGCCGTGCTCGAGGTGATCGGCTAAATCCCGGCATCGAATTGATTGGTAACCCCCTCGACGGAGGCTTCGCATTTGCCGCTCGAAAACCGAACTCGGCATGGTCAAATCGCCGCCGACTCCCAAATCGAAAAGGCGGCGTTTTCGCACGCTATGAAAGATCAAGATCGGAACGCCGCCAAGACAGATGCGCTGATGCATGAGACTTCAACGACCGGCCGGCTCCTCGTTCTTTTTGATCTTGGCCTTGACTTCTCGAACTTTCGGCAACACCGAATGACGCAGGAATCGCAAGCCGGAGCCTTTCGGCGAGGAGCGGTACAGGACCGTTTGAAAATGCTCCCGTACCGGCCCTTTGTAGCGATACAAAAGATGAGGCGGAGCAATCGCCCCTCGGGAAGCATCCATGAACCGAAAACCGGCCTCCTGCCCTTCCATCACCATGTGATGCTGAAGCAGAGTGCCCGGTCCTTTTTGGTTGTACTCCGGGCGATGAGCCAGAGTGTAGGAGTGAAATCGATTCTCCTCCTTAAAACCCCAATGATAGGCCAATAGGCGGCCATCCACGCGCAGGGTGGCCATCGCCAGTTGCTGCTTCGGCGCCAAGCGCTGCCAAAGTTCGCGGAAAAACGCCCCGGCTCCCTGGGGATCCATGATGCCGGTACCTTGTTCTCCTTTCCAACTTCCTTGTTCGATCTCCAAACACTCTTCGAACAAGCGGTCCAATTCGGAGCTTTGCGGTAAGAACAAGCGCATCTCCAAAGCCCCTTCCTCTTCCAATCGCCTGCGCGAACGGTTCAATTGGCTGCGCAGGTTTTTGGAGAATTTGCCTCCGGCCTGGTGGAAAGCTTCCAGGTCCAAAGTCGGCGAGCTGGCGACTTGTTGTTCGAACAGGAAGTTGCCCTGTGAGGCACACAAATCCTTCCAAATTCGGCGGGTGGGGCCGTCATGAGCCAGTTCCGACAATTCCAACGCGGTCCAGGACCGCATTTGCTTACGGCTCCAATCCAATAAAGCTTGCAAGGTGTCGCGGCGATCCTGGTCATCGGCCGCTGGAATCTCAATGTGGTTGAACCAGGGAGCGCCGGCAAATTCCAACTTGCGCATCTTCCATCGGCCAAGGTTGCCGGGCCCCAAAGCCAATGGCAATCCGCCGATCCAACGCCCGTCCCGTTCGGCGACGACCAGAAAGAGGCGCCGGTCCCCGGCTTCGTGCTTGGCCCAGGGAATCAACCAATCCGGGCTTTGAAAAAATGTGAATTCCGGCGAGCGATCGAGCAATGCTTGCCAGGAGTCGGCGTGTTGTTCAAACACGTCCTTGCCTTCAAAGACTTGAAGAGTGACTGTCACGGGTTCGGCGATTTTGCCATTCGAACGGCGGCGTTGCTGACTGAAAGCATGAGCGCTAATTGCAACCAGCTACAGGGATCGTTTAGGAGAGTGTGGACGTTGTATTGGCTTTTGGCGAACCAAGTGGCGAAGCCGACCAACAAACCGGTTCCCAAAAGTGCCAGGAAATCATCCTTCCACTGCCAGGCTTTCCAACAACGAAGCATGCAGGTAATAAAGAAGCCATGATAGGCAATTCCGCCGATCAACCCAAATTCGGCGGTCATGAGCAGCGAACCATTATGCACTTGGTAAATGTAGGTGTTCTGGTCAGCCGGATTGCCGTAAGGCCAGACGTGCATGATGCCGCCAAGGTAATTCCCGGTTCCGGTGCCAATAAGGTGGTAATGCTGAATGATCTCAAAAGCACCGAGGAATTGGTATTTCCGCAATTCCCCTGAACCGTGGTCCGGCATGAACAGGCGATCCCGGACGTCCTCGACCAAAAGGATGAGCAAAAGACCGGCAATCGCCGCCAGGATGATGGGAATGAAGAAACTGAGTATCCATGGCCGCCCGTACCGCCGCTGAACCAAATGATAGGTGACCAAATAAGCCACTGCCGCCACCCCCCAGGCGGTTCGGGAAAAGGTAATCAGCAAAGATAGGTTCACGGCGCCGAAGGTCGCCCAATGGATGACGTAGGAAAGAAGAGATTGGCGCCGCAGGCACATCGCCAAGATCACCGGGCCGACAATCACCAAATAGGCGGCAAGCTGGTTGGGGTGAATCAGAAGTCCGCCCGCCCTGGGAATAGCTCCCCCGGTGGTGGTAAATTCCATAATGCCCCGTTGTTCGCCGAGAAAATCCAAACCTAAGGAACTTCCGGTAGCGTACTGTAGCCCGGCGATCAACGTCTCCAGCCAAACGTGGGCCATCATGCCCCATACAATCCACTGCAGGAGCTTCTTATCGTGAACCCGCTTGGCAATGTAGGCAAAGGCCAAGGCCCGGCGGAATAGCTCGAACCAATTGATCGCGGATCGCTGGAGGTCCACGGTGTGAATTGGAAACATCAGGCCGCAAATCAAGAAAAGCGAAATCCAGCGTGCCGGCCAGCCGATTCGTTTCGATTCCACCTCGTTGCCGACGGCTAGGTCCACCATCCAGACCGTGGCCACCACAATGAGGAATAAGTCCCTGGCGGAAATCACCAAACCTGGCATCAGGCCGGCTAACCAGGGTGGTGGATAGTCCGGCTCGTAGACCTGAAAGTCCAGGAGCATCGGAAAGAAGAAGGTCAGAAATACGGTGGCCAAACCGAGGAAATCCCGTTCCACCAAAAGCCACCCGGCCAGCAAGGCCCCACTCCAAAAGGCCACCAGGATCAGCATCATCCACGGCCCGCCCCCGAGCGGCCCCATAGCGGCGGCCACCGAAGCCACCATGGCCCCAAAGGAGGTCAGGAGAATCGGCAGGAGCCGATAATTTCGGGGGACGGAACCGGGGGACAGCACGGACTGGAACCGGCTTTAGGGAACCATCGGTTTACACGCGTCGGTACAGGAGACCGGGAACCGGTTGTGCCCTGCGATTTAGCACGGCACCCAGGACCTTCGGACTCAACCTCCGCAAGACGTCAAGACCGCGGCGCGCCACCTCCAGGTGCACGCCGACACCGCTGATGACCAGGATGGAAGCATCGGCGAGGGTGGCATAGGCCCCACCGCCTCCGCCACTGGCCAAGGGCGGCCCATCCAGGATCACCCAGTCGCTTCTTTGCTTGGCCGCCTGCAAGCTGCGTCCAGCTTGATCCAAGCTCAACCCGGCCAGAGGAAGAAGTTGCAAGCCGGGGATTTGCTCCGATTCCCGCAAACCGGCCAACAGGGCTTCCTCGCTGTCGTCCGCCGCCGGAACTCCAGGATTGCGGGGATCCACTTGGGCCAAAATGATCCGCTGGTTTCCTTCCGCTCCAACCCTGGCCAAAGCTGCGGCAAAGGAACTCGCTCCTTCGCCAAGACCGGATGCGGCCACGTGCAAGACGCCGCCTTCCGGCATCTCCCGAGCCAAAGTTCCTTGAACCAAAACCGCACCTTGAGCCATTTCGGTAGCCCGCCCCTGTTTCACGGCGGAAGCCCGGAGCTTGCGAATGGAAGCCAAAACCGGCGTGCCCAGCTCTTTCTCCACGTCGGAGACCGTTTCTACCCGACTGTGCAAATAAGCCCGCAACAGGGCGGCGCAAATCGCTCCGGGTATCGCCAGGATCAAACCGAAGATGGCCATCAAGAAACGGTCGGGGAACCAGGGGCGCTCCGGAACCGAAGGCCATTGAATCACTCGAACGCTGATCTGACCTTCTTCGTCCAAAGCCCGGTTGATGCTTTCCTCGGTAGCCTTGGCTTTGTGGCTCAAGTATTCGTTCTTGAGCAAATCTCGTTGGGCCACCAGACGGTCGTATTCCGCCCGTTTCTGTTCGACTTCCCGAAGTTGTTCGCGTAAGGAATTTACGTTTCGGGTAGTGGCTTTTTCCATCCGGGTCAAGCTCTCGGTCAAAGCTTCCCGGGCGGCATTGATCTGATCTTTGATTCCAGTGACCTGGGTGGAATCTTCGTTAAAACGCAGCCGGGCCTGAGCCAGGTCCAGCTTTAACTGCAACAAGCGCTCGCGGTTGAAGGCAATTTCCCGGTTTTCCAATACCCCGGCGTCACTGATCAGTTCCTCTTGGCCTTCGGAGATGTCAGTCAAGGTCAGTTGCAACTGTTCCGCCGCGGTCAAACTTTCCAGCAACAGACTCCGCTTCAAAGTCAGGTCGCCACCGTCGTTTTCCACTCGAAAGCGAGTTAAATCGTCTTCAAGTTTCTGCAAATCCTCATCAATTTCTTCCGCCTTTTCCTCGAAAAATTCTTCCGATCCGGGAAGGCGGTGGACCTTGGCGTGCTCGGCCAAATAGGCGTCGAGGATGTAGCGAATATCCCTTTCCGCATCCTTGGCACTGAACTTCTTGTACTTGATTTCAAATACGTTGGTGAGCGGAATCGGATCCACCGAAACTTTGTTGCCGAACTTGAGAATCATCTGTTCCCGTTCGGACAACTTGGGAAACAAGCCGAGGTTTTGGCAAGTTTCCACGAAGATTTCCAAAAACTTCGGCGGCGGGCTGGGCGGTTTACCGGCGCGGTCGGCGATGATCCGATCGACCGCAACAGCGCGAACAGCCCGACTCATCAGAATTTCAATCTCGGAATTGACGTCCTCTTGCGAGGTCACGAAAAATCCGGCTGAATCGGACATGGAAACCGGCAGTTCGGGAGCATTCTGCCGTCCCGGCTTCACCAGCACCTTGGCCTCCACCTGATACATCGGCGGGAAGGTGTAGGCGATCAGCATCAGGAAGCCGAAGAACACCACGAAGAAACCGATCGCCGTCCAACGCCATTGGAACAGGGCACGAATCAGCTTGCGCTGAGTATCGGTCTTCCGTTCGCTCGTTTGCTTAGGTTCCATTTCCCCTGCCCTAATCGTTAAGCCGGTAAACCGCGTTGTAGCCTACGCCGACGTTGATCGGCAGATTGCGGCGGATGAAGTGATCGATGGCCTCATTCACGTTGCCGATGCCGGTGCGCAGAATCAGGACCGTATCTCGAGGCCGGATTTGCACCAACCCCAAGGAATGACCGTGTTCAAAGGCTTCTTCCAAGTCGTAAAGACTGGCTTCAATAACCCCGTCCGGCATTCGACTCATCACCACCACTGAATCCAAAGCCGCGTATTCGGTTTCGCCGCCGGCTTTGGCCAGAGCTTCCACCAGGGTGGTTTCTGAAGTCAGGTCATAAACTCCGGGCCGCAAGACCTCACCCAATACGGAAAAGACGTTTTGAGCCAGCTTTTGCGAATTCAGCACCAACTCCAAGGTGGGAAGGTGTCTTTGCAAGCGCTCGTTCAAAAGGTCTTCGGCCTCGACCAGGCTCAATCCCGAAATTCGAACCGCGCCGATGCCGGGCAAAGACACGTGCCCGTCCGGGCTAATGGCGAACTCGCGGCTGGCGCCGTTGGGATTTCTCAACAGCATCTCCACGAACTTCTCGGCTTCCTGATCGCCTTCAATCAAAAACACCACCACCTTGGGGACGGAATCCCGAAGGTTGGGATAGAACTCGGCCAAGCGGCTTTCCATTTCGCTCTGCAAATCTTCGATTTTGCGATCGACGGCCTGAATCTGTCCCAGCCGGTGAAAGCTGATGGTGCCATCGGGAGCGATGCGGGTTTGCTCGTTTAGCTCCGGGTGCTCCTCCACTTGGATGTCGAGAAGATCTCCGATCCCCAAGCAGTACTCGTCCACCGGGTATTGCCTTCTGCAATACTCGAACACGAGCTGATCCCCCATGCCAAGCTGGTAAGCAGCTGAAGCCGGGGTCGGCGGCGGAGGATCATAGGGAGCTTCGAGATCGGGCTCGGTAGCGCAGGCCCCTAGTAGGCCCCCGAGCGCCATGAAGAACGGTAGGTGAGGCTTCCGCAAATTGGGAAGAATCGCTGTCGGCCTTAAGGAAGGTGGCGGGAATGGCACAGGTCTTTTGGACGCGGTCCAGGACGCCAAGGGGGGGGCTTATTCTATCGGCCCATGAAGGATTGGCCTGTATATTGCGGCGAGAATGGCAACATATTCTTCGTCTTCCGCCCAGCCCCCCGCCCCAACGCCGAGTTCATCCCTTGAGTTTCCTTCGAGATAGCGCCGGAACCCTGCTGTTCACCGCCGCCAGTGTGTTGCTGCAATTCGGCTCCGGAGTCATTCTTGCCCGAGTACTGCTTGCCGAGGGCCGGGGACTCTACGGGCTATTGGTCTTGATTCCATATTCCTTTCAAATTGTTATGAATTTGGGGTTTGGAGCCGCGGCAATGCGGCAAGTCGCCAAAATCCCAACATCTTCCGGAAAAATTTGCGCCAATGCCCTAGCCGTTGCGGTGGTCAGTGGTGGACTGACCAGTTTATTCCTGGTGATGATCCATCCGTTTTGGGTGAACTTCCTTGGCGAGCGGGTTACCACCGTGGAAGGAGGCTCCTTGGCCTTGAGTTTGTCCTTGCTGGCGGTGCCCCTGATCATGTTCGATCAATTCGCCGGTTCGGTGCTGACCGGGATGCACGCGGTCATGGCCACCAATTTGGCCCGCTTCCTACAAGCCTTCAGCTTTGTAGCCTTGTTGCCGGCGGCCTTCACTCTCGTAGGCAAGACCGTTCCCGCGGCCATGTACGCGTGGGTGATCTCCTTTACCTTGTCCGACGCCGCGGCGTTGATCATGGTCCTACAAGTGAAGAAAGGCCCGTTTCGGCCGGATTGGACCTTGTTCAAACAAGCCCTGCGCTTTGGCTTGAAGGTCATGCCGGGCGGCGCCGCCATGTATCTCCTGTTTCGCGCCGATCTGTTTCTGGTGAAGGCCTTTCGCCCCCTGGACGAAGTCGGCGTCTACGTGCAAGCCACCGGTTTGGCCTTCATGTATCAACTGTTCGGAGATTCGGTGGAAAGAGCCTTTCTTCCCCGGGTGTTTCGAAAATCGCAGGAAGACGCAAGTGAGCTGACTCCGCTGGTCTGCCGTTGCTACGTCCTGTTGATGTTGCCGATTACGGCGGCCGCGTTTGTATTTGCCTGGCCCATGATCCCGTTGATCTTCGGAGAAGAATTCCGTGGCTCGACTCTACCTTTCCTGATTTTGATTCCCGGTGTTCTCATCGGCACCCCCGGCTATCTGTGCAATACCGATTTGCAAAGTCGAGGTTGGCCTGGATACGCCTCTGTTACCGCCAGTGGTTGTCTTCTGGTCAACATCCTCCTGAACCTGGTCATGATCCCGGCTTGGGGCATCCTCGGCGCCGCCGTGTCCTCCCTATTCGTATACGCTTCCTACGGAGTGGTCCTCGCTTGGGTCTATAAGCGAAAGACCGGAACGCCTTTGCACCGGGTGTTCTTTCCGGGACCTCAAGACGTGCGCATGGTCAAGGCTTTATTCAAGAAATAAGGCTTCTATAAACCTTTTCGGTCAACTCGCTGGAGCGGCCGACATCGAATCGAAAAGCGGATTTCCGACCCTGCTCCCCCATGCGGCGGCGACGCTCGGGATCAGCCAGCAGGGCGCAAATCGCTTCGGCCATCGCCTGGGCTTTGCCGTCGGGAACCAGGATTCCGGTCCCCGGTTCGACCACGTGATTCAAGCCGTCTACGGCAAAGGCCACTACCGGTAAACAGGCGGCCAAGGCCTCGGCGGCAGCAAGTCCCACGCCTTCCCGTCGGGTCCCGGTAACGAATAAATCCGCCAGCCAAAGCAACTCGGGAACGTCCAGGCGGTGGCCCAAAAACCGTACGTTTCCGCTTATACCGAGCTTTTCGGCCAGGGCTTCCCACTGCGGGCGCAAAGGTCCATCGCCGGCGAACCAAAGGCGCGCCTCAGGAAAGCGAGGAATCACTTCGGTCATGGCCTCCAGAACCAGCTCTTGACCCTTTTCCGCCACCATGCGTCCGACGCATAGGAGATGAGGTCCAGCCTCCATCAGATCGGCATGACTTTTCCGCCAACCTTCCAATTGTTCGGGGGAGGGGCGCTCGGGAACCACGATGCTGCTTGGAATCACACGCACTTGATCCGCTTGAACACCAGGAATTTGCAAAAGCAAATCCCGAACTTCGGGACCGACCGCCAACAACGCTCCAGCCTTGGGAAAAACCCAGCGTTGCAGGCGCCGGCGTAAACCGGCCCGGCCGGATTGGGAATCCCGGTCTTGCGGCAACAATTTGGTGTCGTGAAAAGTAATGCAAACTGGGATGTTGGTTTTACTTCCGACCCAGACCGCCAGCCAGTCGGCATCGTCCAAATGAGCTTGTACCACCTGGATATTGTGGTCCTGCACTAGTTTTCGCACACCTCGATACCAGGAACGTATATCCGAGATCGCCTGGTGGGGCTTCTTGATAGAGCGTCTTTCTACCCCCAAAACGTGGACCGGAATTCCATCGCGCTTTAAGAGATCTTCTACCGGACCACCTCGTTGCATTGCACAAACGTAGGGTTCCATTCCTTGTCGTTGCTGAGCGCAACTCAGACGGTGGATGTACATCTCGGCACCGCCGAGATTCAAGGTTGGAACGAGGTGTAAAACGCGCAAGGACTTCCGGGGGTTAGGGACTTTGGCCGGCGGTGAATATACTTCCCGGGTTTGGCTGAGTCGGAACATCCCTTGGAAAGCACTCAAAGCAAGTCTCCGCCCTCACCCCAACCGCAAGGCCCCTTGCCGGTTCCGGTGCTTTTCGTGATCACCGACATGCGGGTCGGCGGTTCTCAAATGGTCTTGGCCGAAACCGCCCGTAGTTTTGATCCGGCTCGGGTGAAGCCGGTCGTAGCCTGCCTGAAAGACCCCGGGGCTCTGGCACCCCGATTGGAGCAGGCCGGCGTCCCCTTGTATTCGAACCTAATCGGTGGAAAGCGGGACGTGCGAGTGCTTTGGCGCCTGATGCGCATCATTCGTCGCCATAAGATCCGGGTGGTTTGGACCCTGGATTCCGGCGACAAGATGTTTTGGGGACGCCTGGCCGCCTGGTTGTGCCGAGTCAAGGGCATCGTTTCCGCCCTTCACATGACCCGCAAGGCCGACGGCACCAAGGTAATTGAACGCTCCAATCGACTTTTGGAGCCGATCACCGATTGCTTCGTGGCGGTGGCGGAAGCGGCTGGCGAGTATTTGATCGACCATGAGGGCGTTCCCAGAGACAAACTGCGGGTGGTTTACAACGGCATCGACGTTTCTCGTTTCACCGGTAACGGTCGAGCCGAGGCCAGAAAGGAGCTCGGCCTGGCGGAGGACGCCCCGGTGGCGGTCCACGTCGCCGTTTTTCGACCGGAGAAGGGCCATGACGTCCTCCTGGCCGCGGCCCAGAAGGTGGCGGAACGGCTGCCCGCAGCTCGTTTCCTTTTGGTCGGCGATGGTCCGACCCGGTCCCAAGTGGAAGCCCAATGCCGGGAAATGGGCTTGGCCGAGAACGTTCTCTTCCTCGGCCAGCGAAGCGACGTCCCGGAGTTACTGGCGGCGGCCGACCTGAGTCTTTTGACCTCTCGCGGCTTCGTCGAAACCTTCCCTATGGCAATTTTGGAGGCGATGGCCAGTTCTCGACCTTCGGTCTGTACCAACGTCGGCTCCATTGCCGAAATGATTGAAGACGGTCGGAGCGGCCGGCTGGTGGAGTCGGAAGATTCCGATGGTCTGGCCGCCGGAATCCTCGAAATCATGGAGAACCCGGCTACGGCGGAAGCCTGGGGCCGGCGTGCGCGGGAGATCGTGACCACCCAGTTCAGTTTGCAGAACATGGTTGCAGCCCACGAGAAAGTCATCTTTTCTTTGAACGGATAGAGTGGATGACCCGTCTCATGTTGCGCTGCTGCCGGCGTTCCCTCGTGGTTCGACGGCTCCCATCCCCTTGCCATTGGCACCATCTTCCTGCGATTCCCCGTTAGGAGTCTGAGCCCCCAATGCTGCAGCGGCACCACTTGATCATCCAAAGGGTTTTGTCCTACCTGGACTTAGCCCTTGTGTTCCTGTCCTGGTGGGCTTCTCTGAAGATTCGCCTGGGCATCAAAATCGACAACCAGATCTTCATCCACGACTCAGAAGCCCAGCTTCTGCAGATCGGGTTGGCTGTGGTTCATGTCGTGGCTGTTTACAGGCTCTTCGGCCTGTACCACCGGTCCAGGCGGGCTTCCAGCCCCTTCGATGAGATCGGTCGGCTGGTTTTGGCCAATCTCCTGGTCTTTGCCGGGGTGATGGCCAGCGTTTTCGCCTTCCAGGTTCCCACCGCAAGCCGACTCCAGATTCTTTTGTTCGTCGGCTTGAACACGGCTCTGGTGGTCGTGTCGCGCCTGGCTATCCGATTTGTAGCAAGATATTTACGGCGAAGAGGCTACAACTTCCGGCACCTGGTCATCATCAAGAATCCGCGCCACGATCCTGAGCCGTTGCTGGAAAGGATCAAAGAGCACGCTTTCTGGGGTTTTCGGATCATCGGCATCGTCGACCCGGTCCCCGGTCCCGACGGACTGATGGTGGAAGTGCCCGAGTTCACTGGTGATCCTGAGGACCCGCCGGCGATCCTGAATCTGGAGACCGCCGAGGGCTATCTGGACGAGGCCCCGGTCGACGAGATTTGGGTGGACGGCCCCCCGGATGAGGACAACGAGGTCTATGAGTTCATTGCCCGGGCTTCGGACCGGGGAAGCCGGGTCCGCTACGTCCTGGCCCGCAACTTCGTTCCCGGAGTGCGGTGGGGTTTTGAAACTTTCGACACCATCACCACCCTGTCGGCGACCCGGACCACCATGGATGATCTCGCTTTATTCACCAAGCGACTCATCGACCTCACTGCCGCCTCGCTGATTTTGCTGCTGACTTCGCCGGTGATGTTGTTCACCGCCTTGGCTCTGCTGATGGAGAAGGAAGGCGGCATTTTGTTCCGGCAGGAGCGGGTGGGCTTGAACGGCCGCCGCTTTGAACTTTTGAAGTTCCGCAGCATGGTCGCCAATGCGGAAGCGAAACGGAAAGAACTGGAAGCCATGAACGAAATGTCGGGTCCGGTGTTCAAGATGACCAACGATCCGCGCATTACCCGAATCGGGCGGTTCATCCGCAAATGGAGCATCGACGAGTTGCCCCAATTGTTCAACGTGCTGGTCGGCGACATGAGTTTGGTCGGTCCGCGGCCGCCGCTACCGACTGAGGTGGATCTGTATGAACGAAGGCAGAGACGTCGCCTGAGCGTCAAGCCGGGAATTACCGGGCTGTGGCAAGTTTCGGGCCGGAATGAGATTGACGATTTTGAAAGATGGGTTGAACTGGACTTGGAATACATCGAGTCCTGGTCCCTGAAGTTGGATTTCAGCATTTTGTTTCGGACGATTCCGGCGGTTTTGTTTGCAAAGGGAGCCCGCTGAATCTGGCTCAGTCTATTGGAGGTCCGCTGGCGAAAAAATTCGCCAGCGGAACACTTCCTTAGCAGAATAGCGACGGGTACTCACACCAACTAATTCCCCGGGAGTCGGGGGATCTCCATCTGCGAGAATCGGCCGAAGGTAATTCCGCCAAAGCAGCCACAACCAGAGGTGAGGCTCAAGCCATTGTCGCCGCTTGGACACACCCCAATTTCGGCGAACCAAGCGGGAGACATTGTCACGCATCTGAGCCAATGTGTGATTGATTGGAAACAATGGATTATGGCGATCTCGAAGTCTTCGAGAACTTTCCAACAAATGATCAAAGCCGCCTTTCCCGAACACTTTTGTCAAAATGGATGGGTAAATTTTCTTGCGATCACTTTGAATCCTCGGGCGATAATTCTTAGGAAGAGCTTCCTTTAAAGCCTGGAATGTTTCTGTAACTACTTTGCGGGATTCGGATCTGCGTTTCCCAAATACTTTTTCGCGCTCCATTTTCTTCTTTTGAAAACGTGGTGGAAGAGATCCCCGGCAAGGCAACGTACCAACAGCAAAATGGACAACAAAGTATTTCCGGCGATGGATCAGAACAGGCACGGTTAGGGGCTGCAACCGTCGATCTGTTTCAAAAGTTTCCAATTCGTCCAATTGAAAGCCGTCATCGAGATAGCCACCGGTGGCCAACTGGGGCAGAAGCCTGTTGTGAAACCTTTTTGCATGATCTCCCATCTTCCATAATCGGCTTGCCAGCGTTCGTCGGTCAACTCCGAGCATTCGAGCACTCTGTCGAAGCGTGACTTTGCTGATAACGAAAGGCCAAAAGTCAAGATGCAAGCGAGAATAGCGCAGGCGATAATTGAATTTGAAGCTTTGAGATGAAAATGAACGATGACAGGCCTTGCACCAAAAGCGTTGAATGCGACTCCTTCCTGAGCTGGAATAGAATCCACGCTTTTGGTAAGCGAAAGTGATTGAGAACTTGCGACTCGGGCAAGCTGCCCAAGGGCAATGCGGAGGTCGAAAGCTCGGCATGTCCGGTTCCTAAACGAGGGTCCGACTAGGAAGACGGACAGGCCTGGCGAAAGTTACGCCAGGCCTGAAAAAAGACCTCCAATACTTTGATCCAGTCTCAGGAGTCGTCGTCGTCGACGTATCCCAACTCCTTCAACCCACCTTTCACCGCCGCCCCCAAACGGCTCGGATTCGCCTTGCCTTGAGGCAACTTCGGATCATCCGACTCGAAATACCAGCCCTTCTCCACCAGAGTTCGGTACAGGGAACCAGCTTGCTTCATATCCTGTTCGCCCAAATCCTTCAGTTCCCCAGGGTCAGCCTGCAAATCGAACAACATGAGGAATGGCTCCGAATTCAGGGAATCTTCCTCCCGCCGGATCAATTTCCATTTTCCAGTTCGAAGTCCACGGTAATGCATCGGCGGCCGACCGTCTCCGCCGGTTTCCATCGGCGCCAATCGATCTGCTGTTTCCTCACCGATAATCACCGGCATAAGGGACTGCCCCATCAGATGGTTGAAGTCCAAGATTTCCTCCAGATTCAAAATGTCCAGCATGGTGGGAAAGACGTCCATCAAACGAACCTGAGTCGGAATTCGGGCAGGCTCCAAATCGGGGCCCCAGATCAGGAGTGGGACGTGGACCAACTCGTCGTAGAGGGAATGCCCGTGCCCAAGCAGTCCAAATTCACCCTTGGCGTTCTCGCCGTGCTCCAAGAATTCGTCACCATGGTCGCCGTACAAAACAATCCAGGTATCGGGATATTTCTCCCGCACTTCCTTTAAGAACGGAACCAGGTGATGGTCGGTGTAACTGAGTTCTTCATCGTAAGCATCGATCACTCGGGTCAACTCGGCCGGTTCGATATCAATCTCACCGGCGAACCATCCCTCCACGACCGGCGGAGTCAACTGGAAATCCAAACCCGACTTGTCATACATGCCGCCGAAGGGCGCCGGCGCTTCGTAAGGGTAGTGCGGGTCCAGAATGTGCATGTACAGGAAAAAGGGACGGTCTCCGTCCCATTGATCCAGCCACTTACGGGCGTCTCGCACCTGGACGTCGGTCCGCCCATCGTCTCCGAAATACACCTGGAAAGAAGCAAATCCGGAGCCGAATCCTCCCCACGGGGCAATATTCAAATTGCGGGAGTAAGCGGAGGTCTCGAATCCGGCTTCCCGCAACACTTCGGTGAGGGTCATCATTTGTTCGCTGAGAACCACCCAGCGCACGTTCGGATCCTCGTTATTCGGCTGATGGGACCTGGCTCCGTGCAAGGACGGGATCAGGCTGGTGAAAAGGGTGGCGACGGAAGGAAGAGTCCACGGCGCCTGAGCGATGGCATTTTCGAAGACCACTCCCTCGCGACCCAGCTCGGTCAAACCCGGCATGGTTTCCCGCTCGTAGCCTAGGAAATTGCAATGATCCGCCCGCCACGTGTCCAAGCAAATCAGCAACACGTTCGGGGTACCTTCTTTCACTTCCGGCCGAGTCATGGAGGCGATCCCGGACGGCAAAATCACCAGCAAAGTGAAGAAAACCACCGCGGTCACCCTGCCGAATAACCGATTGCAGCCCCGGATGAAAGTGAACAGGATGAATCGGCTTCGTCCCATGGCCTCCGCCATGCCGGCCAAAACGAAGGTCAAGGCCGCACCAACCAAGGATTCTTTCCAAGGTTGTTGCCGAGCCCAAAAATCTTTGGACAACCATTCAAATCCCTGGTTGGCCCATTCTTGAACGCTCGGTTGGCCGTAGGCATAAACCGCAGCCATCAAAAACCAGGTCGCCAGGAAGCCGCTCAACGCGGAAAGCAGACACCGAATCCAGGGAAAACCCTGAGTCTGGGGGGCGGATTGATCCAAGGGTCACCAGCCGTTTGCTAGGAAGCTCCCAAAGGGGTGGAAGGCCATGGCACAGCCCTACATCGTAGCGCTCCAGGCCGGGCCACGCGACTTAGGGGCGTGGGGGAAATGGCAAAGTTTCTAAAAGAAGGCGATGGACGGCGCCGAAGAAAGAAGCTGCCGGCTTGCCTTCTGAATTCTCGCAATCAAGGACCCCCGTCTCGGCTTCGGTTTGAAATTCAATCGTTACGGATAGCCATCGTTATCAATCCACCAAAACGATGGAAACCAACTGGCAAGCGCGAAAAGGCTAAGGCCGAATATTTCCAAGGAAGGCACATCGCTTGCTCCATCAAAGATCTGCTGCAGAAAGCTCCCTCCTTGGCAAAAGCCCCTACCCTAGAATCTCGCTGCCGCGGAAGCGGCCATCGCCATGGAAATCGAAGCCAAACTGCTCCTCCCCACCGAACAGGCGCTGCAGGAAGCGCCGGCTCACCTCGAAGCCTTAGGGATGAGTTGCCAAGCTTTGGAACATCGGGAAGTCGTCGACGGCTATTACGACAGTCGTGCCTGGGACTTGTTCCAAGCCGGCTTCGCCTTACGCAAGCGCTGGGTCAATGGCCGGTGGCGCGCAACCCTAAAAAGCTTGGGGAAAGCCAAGGACGGGATTGCCAAACGGGAAGAACTGGAGGCGGACCTTCCCGAAGGGGCCGACTTCCCCCCTATCTCGGGTGCCCTGGCCGAGAGGATTCAAGATCTAGTAGGGAAGTTGGAATTCGTAGAGCAACTGCGCCTGACCCAGAACCGCCGAGTCCTCCAGGTGAAAGGCCATGATTTGGAGCTCGAAGCGAGCTTGGACCACGCTCAAGTCGAAGGCGGAGGTCGTCAAGCCGACCTCTTCGAACTGGAATTGGAGCTGTTGAAGGGGCCGGAACAAGTTCTGGCGAAGATCTCGGACCAGCTTCGGGCACGAACCGGTTGGCCCGCTTCCCAATCCAGCAAGTTCGAATGGGCTTGTAGCCAAATCGGGCTCAACCCGAAGGCTTGAAGGCGTCGGATTTCCAGTTGGGCCGCCCTCCCCTGGCAAATACAATGGCCGGCCTTTGGCTACCTCTTCCTAGCCGCGAAAACCCAAAGGAACGGGATCCCCTTGACCCCCACTCCCCTGCGCATCCTCATCCTGGTCCACAACATGGCCTACAAGGGTGGGGCCTTCTACCACGGCCTCGGCTTTGCCAAAACCCTGGCGAAGTTCGGCCACCAGGTAACCCTGCTGTCCATCCACGCCAAGAACAAGATGAAGTTCGAGGTGGTGGAAAAGGACGGCATCCGCATGGTCAACAGCCCCGACCTGCTGTGGGGCATGGGGCGAACCGGCTGGTGCCCGTGGGACACGATGCGGAGAATGAGTTTCTTTCGGGGCGAAACCTTCGACATATTGCACACCGTCGACACCCGTCCCGCCGTGGTTTTGCCGGCTCTTTATCTCCGCAAGAAGACTGGAGGCCGTTTCATCGCCGACTGGACCGATTGGTGGGCTCGGGGCGGAGCCACCAGCGAGCGCAAGGGCTGGGCGGTGAAGAACCTGGTCGGCCCTTTGGAAAAGTGGTTTGAAGAGAAGCCCAAAAACTGGGCCGACGGCTTGATCGCCATTTCCCAAGCCCTCTATCAAAGGGCCAAGGAGCAAGGTATTTCCGACGACATCATGTGTTACCTGCCGCCGGGTTCCGACACCGAAGACGTGCCGGTTTTCGATAAGGCTCAAGCTCGGGCCGATCTGAAACTCGATCCCGACCGGCCGATCTTGGGATATTTGGGCAACATCTACCAACGGGACGCCGATCTGTTGTTCGCCACGTTGAGAAAAGTTGCCGAAAAGAAACCGGATACCCAGTTGGTGATGATCGGCCACGCCAAGATTGAAGTTCCTCAAGACTTGGCCGATGGCCCGAACCTTTTGCGAACCGGCCGCGTGCCCTTCCCCGATATGGTCAAGTTCCTTGGGGCTTGCGACGTATTGACCCTTCCGTTGAACGATACGGTGGCCAATCGCGGTCGCTGGCCTTCGAAGATCAATGATTACATGGCCGCTGGTCGGCCCATCGTCGCCAACGCCATCGGCGATTTGACGATGCTCTTTCAGCAAGCAGAAATCGGTCATTTGGCGGCTCCGGAACCCGGAGAATTCGCTGACCGGGTTCTGGATTTGCTGAATGACCCCCAGGCTCAGCAGCGCATGGGGAACAACGCCAGAAAACTGGCGGAAACGGAGCACTCCTGGGAGGCGGCTACCGAACGCCTCGTGAACTTCTACCACAAAATCCTGAACAAGGATGGGGTAGCCAGCCCCAAGGAAAAACAAAGCGTCGCCTGATGAGCACTCAAGGGAACACTGAGGTCAAACCCTGCCTGATCACCGGAGGTTGCGGCTTCGTCGGTCGCAACATGACTTTGCGCCAGTTATCCATGGGCAAGGAAGTGTGGGTGATCGACGATCTCTCCACCGGCTCGGATCCGTCCGAATGGTTGCCGGAGGGATACCAGCAGCAGGCCGGGCAGCATCCGTCCATCACCGTTTTTCAAGGCCCGCAGAAATTGATCTTCCTCAAGGGTGATCTGCTGCGCCTGATGGCCGGCGGCTTGGATAGCGACGGCATTCAACTGCCCAAGTTCGGGGACGTCTTCCACTTTGCCGCGGTCGTTGGAGGTCGCGCCACCATCGAGGGCAATCCGATGGCGGTAGCGATCGATTTGGCCATGGACTCCTGCATGTTCAATTGGGCGGTCCGGGACGGCAACGTGGAGCGCATGCTCTACCCGAGTTCCAGTGCCGCTTATCCGATCAGCATGCAGGAATCGGAAGGACACGTGGCGCTGAAAGAGTCCGACATTGAATTTGGCGGCGCCTTGGGCCAGCCGGACATGACTTACGGTTGGTCCAAACTCACCGGAGAATATTTGGCCCGCGTTGCCGCCGAACACTACGGTTTGCACGTAGCCTGCGTCCGCCCCTTCTCCGGTTACGGCGAAGATCAAGACGAAAGCTACCCGATTCCTGCCATTGCCGCCCGAGCGGCTCGCAAGGAAAGCCCGATCACGGTTTGGGGCAGCGGCTTGCAAGGCCGGGACTTCGTCCACATCCAAGATTGCATCGATTTCATGCTTCTGGTGTTGGACAAAATTTCCGACGGCAGCGCCGCCAACATCGGCTCCGGCCAGCTCACCAACTTCCGTCAAGTCGCCGCTCTGTTCGTGGAATTGGCCGGCTACGAAACTGAAGTCAAGCCTCTGGTCGACAAACCGGTCGGCGTCCACTCCCGCTATGGAGATCCGACCTTTAGCCGGGAAGTCTTGGGCTGGGAACCGAAGATTTCCATTCGCGAAGGATTTGCCCGCGTTCTGGCCGAGGCCAGGAAGCGTCACGGCATCGCCGACGAAGTCGGAGCCTAAGCCGCCACCAACGAGCGAGCCCCGCCGAAAGCAGAGGACATCGTGAAAATCTTGATGATTCACAAGTTCTACTATGTAAACGGCGGGGCTTGCCGTTACATGTTTGAACTATCCAAGCTGCTGGAAAAGAACGGCCACGAAGTGGTTCCCTTTTCCATGCAACACCCCCGCAACCATCCGACGCCCTATGAAAAGGACTTTGTAAGTAATATTTCCTTTCAGGGCATGAACTTTGCCCAAAAGCTGTTGAAGGCGCCGGGAATTACCAAGCGAGTCATTTATTCCAAAGAAGCTCGCAATGCCCTGGAGCGACTCATTGAACGTGAAAAGCCGGATTTGGCTCACGTTCATATGATCGACCACCAGCTTTCCCCTTCGATTTTCGACGCCCTGAAGAAATTCGGGATTCCCACTATCCAAACGGTTCACCAATACAAAATGGTGTGCCCGAACTATAGCTTGTACATCTATAGAAACCACGAGCGCTGTACTCGGTGCGTGGAGGGCAGCTTCTTCAATGCAGTCAAGCACCGCTGCCACAAGGACTCTCTGGTCGGCAGCTCCATCGTCGCCTTTGAAAGCGCTTTCCACAAGCGCCGCGGCACTTATGACATGGTCGATCTATTCCACACGCCGAGTCAATTTACCGAGCAGCTCTACTTGCGCCACGGCGTGCCCCAGGAGCGCGTTTGGCAACAGTTCTATACCATCAACATGGAAGACTATCCTTACTCTCCCGATTTCGAAGATTATTTCGTTTTCTACGGTCGCGTGGCTCAAGAAAAGGGGGTCATGACTCTATTGCAAGCCCTGGACAAGGTGCGCATGTCCAAGTTGAAGGTTGTAGGCGAGGGCCCGCACATCCCGGAACTTCAATCCTTCGTGAAGGAGAAAGGATTGGAAGATCGGGTTGAATTCACCGGTTATAAGCAAGGAAAAGAATTGCACGATTTGGTTGCCGGCGCAAAATTCGTGGTGGCTCCGAGTTTGTGGCACGACAATTCCCCGCTGGTCATGTATGAATCCTTCAGCCGGGGCAAGCCGGTGGTAGGCAGCCGGACCGGCGGCATTCCGGAAATGGTGCGAGATCACGTGACCGGCCGCCAATTCGACCCTGGTGACCACGAGGCTCTGGCTGAAATCCTGAGCGAGCTGCTGCAAGACGACGCGCTGGTTTTGGAAATGGGGCGCAACGCCAGGCGGCTGGCGGAAGAAGAATTCGCACCGGACGTTCATTACCAAAAAATGAAGTCCGCTTACGACAAGTTATTGAACGGTTCCCGTTAAGTCTCGCTCGGATCCTGCGCCTTGGAATCGGGGGCCGGCCAGCTCCCCTCCAGGGGCTGATCCACCAGTAAGTCGATGTACATCCAAACCGCTCGGGCGTAGCGCAGGAACCAGGCGGAAAAGCCGGCCAGGAAACCGGCCGCCAAGGGCAGCGCGATCGTGCTCGGCCAGTCGAGAATCACGCGCAATAAAAGCCACAAAAGAGCGGTACCGAGAGCAGCGAGAGTGTAATTCACGTAAATGCTGCCCAGGAAATATCCGTCCTCCCGTTGAAATTCCCAGCCGCAATGAGAGCACGCCGGTTGAATTTCAAACCATCCACGAAAAACTTTACCCTTGCCGCACAAAGGACAATGCAAACGCAAGGTTGCCTTCCACGAAGGTCGAATTCGGTGGTCCTCTTTTGCAGGATGAGGCAAGTCGCTCACGGATATCAGCGGGCTTCCGGTCCGAAAAGTTTCCAAGCCTGGTCAAGAAACTGCTGGAAAGCGGCATCCAGTCGGTCTCGGTGATCCGGATTCGGTTCCACGATTCGATCATGGCAGTCGATTCCTTGCTCCCGGAGAAAGGGAAGCAATCCTTGGCCGGAATAAAGGGCGGCCGCTTGCAAAGCTCCTCCAAGGGCGGCGGATTCCGCTTCCGCCGGAAAGCGGAAAGGCAAGTCGAAGAGATCGGCCAGGGTTTGCACCCAAAGAAGGTTTTGAGCTCCGCCGCCAACCACCCGGAATTCACTGGCGGAAAGGCCGAAATCGGTCATGTGGCGCCAGCCTTGGAAAAGGGCGAAGCTGGCTCCTTCCATCGCTGCCCGGTAAAGCAAACCGGGGCGAAGTTTGGAAATTTCCAGTCCCAAAACCGCGGCTCGAGCGTGAGGCCAATCCGGCACCCGCTCCCCCTGGAAATAAGGCAAGAAACTGATTCCGTCCGATCCGGAATTCTCTCCTTCGGCTAGTGCGGTCAGGGCTTCATGGTTGGAATCAAAAGCCTTGCGAACTTCCTCCAATACCGTGGTGCAATTCATGGTGCACAGCAAGGGAAGCCAAGCACCGGCGGCGTCGCAAAAAGGAGCCACCCAACCTTTGGGATCTTCGATGGGTTGCTCCGACCGGCCGAAAATGGTTCCACTGGTGCCGAGGCTGCAAACGAACACCCCCTCTTCAAAGGCGCCGGATCCAAGAGCACTCATCATGTTGTCGCCGCTTCCCGGAGCCACCAAGGTGCCGGTGCGCAAACCCAACGCCGAAGCGGCTGACTCCTGCAATTCACCGTGCCACTGCTCGGGTGCCAGCAAATCAGGAAAGGTGGAAGCAAGTTGGGGGTCGATCCAACTCATCGCCCCCTGATCGAAGCTGCGAGAGCGGAGATTCCACAAACCGGTTCCGCTGGCATCCCCCGCTTCCATCCTCATTTTTCCGGTCAAGCGATAGTTCAACCAATCGTGGGGCAACAACACCCACCGAAGCCGACGAAAATTCTCCGGTTCGTGCCGCTTCATCCACAGGATTTTGGAAGCGGTAAAGCCTGCCGGAATCGGCCGATGCAATCCGGAAGATAATTCTTCGGCTTCGGCGGCGGTTTCGGTATCGCACCAGAGCTTGACCGGACGCAAGCACTGGCCCTGCTCATCCAGAGCAACCAATCCGTGCTGTTGACCGGATACCCCAATGGCTCGAATGCAAGAAGGGTCTACTTCCAAACCGGCCAATGCCTGTTGTACGGATTGGACCACAGCCGGCCACCAATCTTCGGTTCGCTGTTCCGCCGCCCCGGGACGAGCCGGAGGCAAAATATCCAGGGGTGCGCTTCCGCGACTTAGGATTCGGCGACTCTCTGGATGAAAAACGAGAGCCTTCACCCCTTGGGTGCCTAAATCCAGCCCGAGAAAAAGATCCATGACGCTTCCCTCCGGAGATGCTGGCAAGTCGTTCAGGGCAGGGGTTTCACTCGAATGTTGCGAAATTCCACTGGATCGTGATGTCCGGCAAACCCCAGGTATCCGGACTTTCGGAGCAAACCGGGGTGATCTCGGCCATCCATGGGCTCCTCAATTTCATCCAACTTCGCTTCCAAAATGGTGGTGCCGTTCAAATTCACCGTCAGGTGCGTGCCGCGAGCCACAACTTCTTGGAAGTTCCATTGCCCCACCGGTCTTAAAAAACCGCGGTGGCTGGCTTGAACTCCATAGATCGACCCGTGGTATTGATAAGGTTTCAAGTTGGCGTACTTCTCGGCGGTGTTGTCCAAGATTTGCAATTCCATACCCGAATAAGCCACGTCACCCTGCAAGGGAGCTCGGATGCCTAATCCATTGTTTCCTCCAGGAGGCAAGCGAAACTCGAATCGCAAGATGAAATCCGCAAATTCTTTCTCATGAAACAAATTGCCGCCGGATCCCGGCTTGCACCGAATGGCCCCGTTCACTACTTCATAGTGGTCTACCGCTCCGACCCATCCGCTCAAATCACGGCCATTGAACAAGGTCTGAAAACCGTCTCCATCTCGAAGTTGTAAAGCTGCATTGGCCAGCTCAGGCGTAAGCTCTCGAACGTAAAGATTGCGGAAACGAATTTCACCGCCATGGGTTTGCAATTGGATTGCGCCTTTGGACATGAGCGGGCGACTCCGATCCCAATAGTTTTCCAGCGGAACGTGATCCACTACCAAGTGGCCGTTCAGCCAAACACTGGTTCGATCTCCAATCATGAGAATTCGAAATCGGTTCCATTGCCCAAATGGCCGGTCGGCGTGGACCAAAGCCCGATTTCCAGCCTTTTGGTTATTCCAAAGGCTGCCGGAGCCTTCCTTGGCTCCGATTTCCCACTTCCCGCCTTCCTCGGTGGTATCCCAAATTTGCACTTGAGGGGTGCAGCGCAGATAAATTCCTGAATCGGCTTTGGCGACGGTTTTGTATTCCAACCAAAGCTCCATGTCGCCATATTCTTTTTCCGTGGTCAGAAAAACTCCATGGCCGTCATTTACGATTTCATCGCCCTCCACCGACCAATGTTTGGCCAGGTCTTCGTTCCATTTCTGGCGCTCGGCCATGCGCTTGGATTCTTCCCAGGTGGCTTCCTCATATGGATTCAAATGAGGCCGCCCGTACCAGCCCTCCAGATTCTTCCCATTGAACAAGGGGACGAAGCCTTGGGGAAGAGGTTGGGGCTCTTGAACCCGAAGCTCACTGTTGGAAAGCAAGGAGCCGGTGGCGAGGCAAAGGAGGAGGCTGAGAATGGAGGCGGCAGGCATGACGGCGGAGGGATCAAGGGAGCCGGCTCATGATAGCGGGCGCTCGCTTGAGTGCCTGACGCCGCCGCCGACGGCAAACTTAGGGTTTGCCGGGAGCGTACTGCTCTTGGTACCACTTCAACCAATCTTGCCAGGAGCGCTCTCTTCCTTCGCCGGTCAGTTTCACCAAAGTCTCGGTGATGGCGTAGCGCAAGTCCTGGTCAGGGCTAATGGCCCGCAGAACGGAGGAATGCTCAAAGCGATCCGTATCGGGCGATATGGCGTAAAGAGTGGCCGAAGTACACCGGCCACCGGCATAGGCACCGATCAACGGAAAGCCGAAATCTTTACTTTCCTTGACGACTTGGACTTTCCGCCCATTGAGCTCGTATCGTTGCGGAGATTTCCGATCGGTGGTACTCAAAACGTAGATCAAATAATCCACGCTTCTCGGGTCGCCATAGTCGCGGAAGTTCTTCACCGCGGCCAAACGGGCTTGTGGTTTTCCACGAGCCAGAGCTTCCCACCAAATGCTGAAGCAGAAATCCGGCCACAGTTTCGCCGAGGCTTGGGCGGAGGCATCCCTCACCATCGGAATGGATGACTCCAGCGAACGCTGCAGCAACAAAGCCGCCAGGGTAAGGTCCTGCATACCTTGATGGCCGGCGACTTGGGCGCCCAGCCGTTGCTGGCTGGGATTGGAGGATTCAAGAATTCGTCGCACCGCCACCAGAGTCCGGACTCGGTCGTCAGTCGGTTCATCGGAAGGGGGAAGCTCTTCCAGCAGGCGGCCACGGTAAAAAGCGTGCACGGAGCTTGGTGCATGCCGTTTCGCTTGGTCCCAAAGCCAGTCCACCCTCCGGCTGACGGTGTATCGATCCGGAACCGGATCCAATCGAGCTCCCCATTTCTCCAGGGAACGAATCAGTTCCAAGTCCACTTGTTCCCAAAGATCCTTGTTTTCTTCCGCTCTTTTGGTCCCCGGCCACCCTCTGGCAGCAAACTCAGCAAGAGCCAACAACTCCTCGAGACATCCTTCCCGATTCAGCCGGGCCACCAACTCCCTCGCCTTCAATCCGTGAAGTGCGTGGGTCCCGGATGGAAACCACTCGGTTTGACAGCGATGCCGAAGTGGAATTTCGACCGGGTCGGTTGGCGTTCGATAGATTCCAAAAGGAGTCTGCACCTTGAGATCGCCTCGCTTCACCGGCTCGGAGGCTTGAATCCGCACCCCTTTCGAAGTCATGGCGAAGGTTTTGGCTTCTTCCCCCTGAGCCCAAGCTTCAGGAACCAGGGCCAACAAGGCCGCCAGAGCCGCCGGCAATCGGAACAAAGACATAAAGCAACCTTAAAGCAATAGCCCCAATTCTCGCCCCAGAAATTCGACTCCTGCGACATGTGACCAAGTCGGGAAAACTCTCGGAGTTCAAGCCGTACTCTCTTCCGGTCAGTTGCACCAAATCCCTAGCTAGGAGTCATTTAGACGTCGTCATTCGATGGGATCTCAGCTCCCCCGGCCCTCCTAATCGGATCTCGGAGCGATCCCCCGGGTTTAGCAAAATCATGCCTGGAGGCAGGCCTTGCAAGGTCACCTTTCCCTGGGAATCCGTCCGATAGGAAAAAACCTGGACGGCCTGGCCGCTCGACAAAACCCAGTCCTTCAACGCCAGACTGCCACCCCAATTAGAACGGGGTGAACCGTTCTTGCCGCATACCTCCAACTCAAGGATCGCTCCTTCCTGAAGATCGAGCCGGACATGGTGTTCCTTCTCCGGCCCCACCTGGACTTCATGGAAAGCGGTCAGATTCGGGACTTCGGGAAAAGCCCCTGAGGATACGGCGAAAGCCATCACTTCATAACTACCCAAGGGGATGTCTATTTGCCCTTCGGCTACCTTGCCATTTCCGGACCGATCTTTGGAATGGAGAAAGATTTGAAAACGGCGAGCCAACTGGCGGTGAAATAGATGGACCTCCGCCGAGCCATAATCTCCTTCTGGAAATCCAAGAGTGATTCTTAATGGCCGGGTCCCCACGACTTGGAAAGGAATTTCCACCGGCTCCACCCTGGGAGTTCGAACCCAATGTTCCGGCGGCCAAGCAAGAGCCGCTTGATAGCCGTCAAGAAAAGGAGTCGAATTTGATCCATGATCTAACGTAAAGCGCCATTCTCCAGCAGGCATACCATACAGTTGCAGCGCTTGCTCCGGCTGAACGCTTAGCACATCCCAAATTCGCTCGGAGACTGCCAACCCCTGATCGGCTTGGCGGATCATCAACTGCATACTGCCCCCTTTCGGCAACACTTTCCCGACCTCTACTGGCTGTCCTTCCAGATCTTCAAATCGAAAACGGATTTCCTGGGATACGCCCTGAGGTTGAAGCTGACCAAGGTCGGCGTCCTCTCCTTCCCCCACCGAAAATGCACGCTGAACCAAATAAATTCGCTCCTGATCCCGCCAAGAAGCGGAGATGGCTTTATCTCCAGGTTTGATTCCATGAAAACGAAAGACTCCCGGCTCATGGACCACCATGGCTTGTTCTTCTTCCAAGGAAGCCAATCCAGGAGCTCCAGGAAATAGAGCTTCTTCCAAATGATAAAGCCGGACATAACCCTCTCCGCGGAAGAGGTCTTGATGATTTACCAGGCGCCCGCGGACTCCTGTTTTCCACAAAACACGTCCTTCCAAATAGGTTTCCTCTCCAGCTTTAATTTCAAACGGCCCTGAGATCGTGATCGGTAGCCCAACATTTTCAACCAAACCGCCTTCCCTCGCTTGGTACTTTGGTTTTTCGAAGGGCGGTTCAAGGAGGACCTTGTGAGCAGAAAGGACCGCCCATCGATAAGATTTGGATACCGGAAGATGATCCCAGCGAAGCACTCCAGAAGGATCCGTTTCCTGGATAGCATCCGCTAATTCCGGGCGGGAGAAGAAATGTAGATCCAATTCCTTCCCCAATGCATGACTTTGCCGTTGAATCCATTGATCGGACCAATTCCAAACTTGCTTCCAAGTGATTTCATCCAATCCGAGAATGGAATTCTCCCAGCCTTGCCCCTGAAGGTGACCGAATCGATTCTGTTGAAGTCCTCCAAGAATGGTCTCCAGTTCCACGCCATGGTCCCACTCCTCGTCCGAGGCCAGAGGAGGCAAAACCGCTGCCCGAAACCCGGGAACCGGATCTCCTTTTTCATCAGAAACTCGAAGCCTCAAACTTCCAGCAGGTAGGAGGTAAAGCTTTTGAGGCCCAGCCTCCAAGTCAATTTGCACCATCAAGGAGGCGTAAGCTTCCGCTTGAGCAAGGACTAAATATGTTCCTGGTTGCGGTAGGGAAACTATGCCGTCGGCATTCGTGAATTTTCTTCCAACGTGCCTTCTTTCCCTTTCCGCGAAACAAAGACTGGCAGAGGCGATGGGAACATCGTCCCTGGAATCCACCAAAGAAACCTCAAGGCTAATTCCTCCAGTTCCGCCTTCTCTTTTTCCTTTAGGCGGCTCCGGAATAGACTCGATGGCCGCCGCGGCCATCGAGTCTTCCTTTTCCACATTCTGATCAGCGATTCTCTCTTCCTTCTGAATCAAAACCGATTTCATCAAAATGAACAGCAACAAAGCGGAGACGGCCACCGTTACCAAGGTCCAAGCAAGAGCTTTGGCTCTTGAAATCTTTCTTTTTTCGTTTTGCATGGGTATCTTTAAAGCGAGTCGAAGAAAAAGGGAAACTGACCTTGCCCTCCTAGGGGCATTCTTCCGGGAGAAGCTCGGACAGAACCACCGTGCCCCTCAAGATTGCGTTATGGTTGCAGTTGGCTTTGGCTTCGGAAAAAGGTAGGCCGTTCGCCCAAATCTTGGAGTAACTGTAAGTCTCGGTTTTGTAATCCCACTGACTCCCACAGTGATGCTCCTCGACGTTTCTGGAGTCGGTATCGGGGTAGTACCCCAAAGATCGCCCGGTCATGACGAACACGCTGATTCCGAGAAGAGCGATTTGTACGCGGATTTCGCCAATGACCCTCAGTTCGGTTTCCGCGGAGGCTTCATCGATTTTCACCACCGCCTCTTCGCCGGAACTGCTCTTGTAGGCGACGTAACCCATCGAAACCGCCGCAGAATCCGCTTCCTGAAGTTGGGCCAAACCATGGGCACTTCCCAACAGCAACCCTTCAACGTGGCCAACCTTATCGCCTACGTATCGCCAGCAACCGAGACTGGCTCCCGCCTTCGTTTGGTTTGCCCCAACATCATCGCCAAAGCACTGATCCCAAGCCTCTCCTTGACTCCATGAGCGGTAAGGAAAAGCGAGGGCTGCCGTTTCGGCCCAGCCGATGCCCAAACTGCTACAAGACTGATTGTTTCTTCTGGCGCCGCCAAAGGTTTCCAAAAAGTTCTTCTTTTCCCAGGGAGCGTTTCGGACCACGTTGACTTGAGCCTGCAAGGCACCCGAAAGCATTGTCAGCACCAAGATACTGAGCCAAGCTTTTAAGTACGAGTTCACGGACATTCCTCCGGCGGAAGCTCAGACAAAACGATGGTGCCGGAAGCTTTCAAATCCAAGCAGGCCGCCGCTTCCCCAATGGAGAATAATCCGCCATTGGCCCAAACCTGGATTTTCCCTTGGGCGTAGGATTCTCTCTTCCAGTAGCGAGTACATCCTCCCTCGTAAAAGTATTTTTCCATTTCATCAAAGCGATCAAAATCTCCTATTCCCGCAACCACTGGAATGGAGAAGCCCATAAACCTCAAATCTATGTAAACCGTTCCAAGTAAACCTTGGGTGGTTTCTCCGGCGCTTTTGTCCAAGTAAATGGATTCTTGAATCCCTGACGAAGATCGATATTCCAAAGCGCCAGCAGCCAGAGCGGCACACTCAGGATCAATCAAAGACGCCTCACCGGACCCGGTCAACTTGGCAAAACCCTCCAAATGGCCGATCTTACTGCCGACGTATTGCCAACTCTCTAACAGGCTGGCCGAGGCGCTGACTGCGGTTTGGCTCTCAGCTCCCAAGCACTGGTCGTAGGCAAGACCATTACCTTTCATCCACTCTGCGCCACCACAGAGGACCGAAGAGGCTTTGCTCGTCCCCAAACCACCGCAAAGTTGATTGAAACCAGGGATTTGCTGAGCCTGAGGGGCCACGAAGTTTTTCTTCTCCCAGGGGGCGGCCCGATTGACCTTGATCTGGGCGGAAACCGCTGAAGTTACGGCAAGCCAGGAACCAATGGCCACGAAAAACCATTTCACGAAAGATTGCATTTTGATCCTTCTTGGAAAGAGTGAGAGAAACGGGAAAAGTACGAATCAAACAGGAAGACGGATCTTCAGCAGTAGAGTTACAAGAATTGGCCATTGCATAGAAAAAGACCCGTCGCAAGATTGGGCTCGCGACGGGCAGCAAGGAATGGAGTTACTCGTGATGGAGTCCCATCAGATACTCCATGGCCAGTTGATCCAAGCGCTCATAGCGATGGCCACGGTCGGCCAAAATTTCGGGGTCCAAATCCAATTTCTGAATCGCCTCTAATCCAGCGGAAGAATACGATTTGAGTAATTCGCCGACTTCTTTCTCTGCACGGCGGTTGAATCGCAATATTTCCTGGACTTCCGAATTTAGATCAAAGGCTTTCGCCCGGTGAGCCAGGATTTTGTAAGTCCGCATGCAGCCCTTGGCAAAGTCCCAAACTCCGGCCACGTCTTCCGTCCGATAAGCGTGAGCATCGAAATGGCGAGGACCAGAATACGCCGGGTAACCTCCGGTTCCCTCCAGAAGCCGAACCAAAAAGAATGCGCCCTTCAAATCTTCGGAACCGAATCGAAGATCCTGGTCGTAACGCCCGATTTTTTGGCCGTTCAAATCAATGTGAAACAACTTGTCCGCTTCCATGGCTTGAGCGACTCCATGAACCATGCTCAAGCCGGGCATATTCTCGTGAGCGACTTCCGGGTTGACGCCGACCATTTCGGCGTGTTCCAAGGTTTCAATGAAGTGCAGCATGTGCCCGGTGGTGGCCAAATAGATGTCACCCCGGGGCTCGTTCGGTTTCGCCTCCAAGGCAAACCGTAGCGACCAACCCTGATCCTGCACCCAGGAAGTCAGAAAATCGAAGCACTCCCTCATCCACCGGATGGCGTCGCGGGGATCCCGACAAGCATCAGTTTCCGAGCCTTCCCGTCCGCCCCAGAAAACGATGGTCTCGGCGCCCAACTCCACCCCAAGCTCCATGGCGGCCATTGCCTTGCGCACCGCAAAAGCTCGAACTTGGGCATCGCTGCTGGAAAAAGCACCATCCCGGAAAACCGCATGGCTGAACAAATTGGTGGTCGCCATCGGGACTTTCAGGCCGGTACTTTCCAAAGCCTTTCGAAAACCAGCCACAATTCGATCCCGTTCCCCGGCGGTCGCTCCGAAAGGAATCAAATCATTATCGTGAAGATTCACCCCGTAGGCTCCGGCAGCGGCCAAACCCTCCAACAAGGCTTCGGGCTCGAGACGTGGCCGAACCGGTCCACCGAAGGGATCGGCCCCGGGATTTCCTACCGTCCAAAGGCCGAAGGTGAAGCGATCTCCGCAGGAAGGGTCAGGGTCGTAGCGGTCCGGGCTCATGTCCCGGGCATCTTAGCCGGCGGTTTCTTTTTGGGAGTCCCTTGAAGGTGCTTTCCCGTTCTTCAGATAAGGAACCAAGCCGGCCGGAACGACCTCCGAAGCCGGCTTCACGTGGATTTCCTGGTCATCGAAAAAGACGTGAGGAGAAAAGGCTTTCAGGATTTCCCGCTTGCCCACCCCGCCCATAAAAAAGGCCTCATCGATGCGAACACCCCAGGTGCGTAGGGTCCGGATAACCCGCTCGTGAGACGGGCTGTTGCGAGCGGTGACCAAAGCCGTTCGAATTCGAGGGCGTCCCGGCTGCACGTTTTGTTGCAAAAAGGAAAGAGTCCGCAGCAACTTGGCGAACGGCCCTTCTGCCATCGGATTTCGGGCGTTGGCCTTCTCATGTTCCTGGAATGCCTTCAGGCCTTTCTCCTTGAAGATGCGCTCGGATTCGTCGGAGAACAAAACCGCATCCCCGTCAAAAGCAATGCGGATTTCATCCAAGGGATTATGAAGGTCTTCGGGACTTGGAAAAATTTGAGCGGCGGCAACGCCGGCCTGAATCGCGGCTTGGACATCCTCGCTTTCACGAGAAAGAAACAAATCGACTTCGAAGGCTTTTAAATAAGGCGCCAAAGGAGCTCCACTGGTCAGAGCCGCCCGGGTGACATCCAGGCCATGAGCTTCAAAGCTGCGGAACAGCCGCAAGGAAGCATCGGCGTTGTTGCGAGACATCAAGATCACCTCGCAAACCCGGCTTTCCTCGGCGGTTGGATTCAAACGGAGCATGGCTTCCACCAAAGGGAAGCCGGCACCGGGTTTCAGAGCTTGCTCTTCCCGATCGATTTGATGATGGCTGTAAGCCCTCAAACCCCGTTCCCGGTAGATTCGGTCTTCATCTTCCAGGTCAAACAAGGCTCTGGAAGAGACGCCGATGACCAGGCAGCCGGAAAGGTCCACGGGAAGGCTGATGATTTGCTCCTAAGTCGCGAGTCGAAGGGAGCCGGCTATTCTAGCTCGTCTGGCGCCTGTGGCGACAGGCCTTCACGATGGCTCGAGCGGCAATCAAGCTCCCAGGATCAAATTCGTTTTCGAAAGAGCCGGGAAAAAGAGTTCGAAAGTGCTCCCTTTACCCGGCGTGCTGGATACGCGCACGAATCCCCCACCCTGCCGGACCATTCCGTAGACAGTAGACAAGCCCAGCCCTGAACCCTGACCTTCATCCTTGGTACTGAAAAACGGCTCGAAGGCCCGTTCTTGTACCTCCTGAGTCATCCCGTAGCCGGTATCTTCCATCGTCAATCGAACGAAATTTCCAGGCTTGGCCTCCAAATCCCCGAGGGGATCTTCTTCGGAGATCCAAACGCTGTGGCTACTGAGAAGCAAGCTTCCGCCGGAAGGCATGGCGTCTCGGGCGTTGACCGCCAAGTTCATCAGGATTTGATCGAATTGAGCAGGATCAAATCGGATTCTCTCCTCAACTTCCTGGTACCGGCATTGGAGATCAATGCGATCTCCCAGCACGCCACGAATCAGATTCTCGCCCTTTTTCAGTTGGAAGTTCACGTTCAGAATCTGGGGATTGGCTACCTGGCGGCGGCTAAATGCAAGCAATTGTCGAATGAGTTCAATGGCCTCGCGGGAAGCCAGGCGCATAGATTGGAAGTAATTGCGATAGGGTTGCTGATTGCCAAATTCTTCAGCCAGCAAATCCGTGTAGCCGTTCAGGATGGTCAACGTGTTGTTGAAGTCATGGGCCAAGCCGCCGGCGACCCGACCGACGGCTTCCATGCGCTGAGCCTTCTGCACTTGCAATTCCAAATTCCGTTCACGAGTCACGTCCCGTTTCAAAGCCACGAAATGACTCAACTGGCCGCGCTCGTCGATCACCGGCGAGATGGTCATCTTCTCTCTGTAGACGCCGCCGTCTTTTTTCTTATTGGAAACCTGCCCCCGCCAAACCCGACCGGAAAGCAATTCGCGCCAAAGCTCGGCGTAAAACTCCGGAGGGTGCAAACCGCTTTTCAAAATCCTGGGGTTCTTTCCGAGGACTTCCGACAAACTGTAGCCGGTCATGCCTTCAAACGCCGGGTTCACATACGAAATTCTTCCTTCAAGATCGGTAATGAGAACTCCATCGGCCGTTTGTTCCACCGCCGCCGCCAACCGCGCTCGCTCTTGCTCCACCCGGTGCTCGTGAGTCCTGTCCGTAACCGAGCCGGCAAAGCCCAATAAATGCCCGCGCTCGTCGAAGGCAGGAAGAATTTGAGTCAATACCCAAGTTACGCGACCCGCGGCCACCACCCTGTGCTCAGTAACAAAAGCTTCCGCCTCCAAAATCGCCCGGCGAATTCCATGAATCACCCTTCGCCGATCCTCTTGATGAATGTAACGCCACCATCGTTCCCAGGCTTCCGGTTGTTTGGGCATTCCAGTGATCACATAAGAAAGATCGTTGAGAAAGGCCCAAGCCCCATGACAATCGAGAGAAAAAACACCCACCGGAGCTTGGCCGCTGTCCGAAATCCTGGTGGAACGGGCATGAAATCGAAAGGAACTTTCATCCTCGGAAGATTTACTTGGAACGGTAAATCCTCGAGTTGGCCGCTTGACTTGGACCGCAGGTGGCTTGCGTTTCCCAGCCTGAGCCCGAAACCGGGCTGTCCCCCATCCCGAGATAAATGCCAGGATCAGTCCGAAGACAATTTGCAACCTCCTAGCATTGTCCGAGAAATCCAAGGCCAACCAGGAAATGAGGATTCCTAGAAACAGGCCAAAAGCCAAAAACGTAAGGGGAAGCCGGTGAGGCGGGTTGTTCATAGCCACATACCTGGAAATCTAAATTAAGCCTCCAGCCAAGCCTGACAACGCCTTTTCCCCAGGGAATCAACCTGAGGAAAAGGCGGCCCCTCCCTTTACCAATAGACCAAATTGGAAACCGCGCAGGTTTGGGTGTCCACGGCTTGGAAGTAGTAACCACAAGTAAGGGCCGGAAATCCAATGGCCGCAGCCCCCGAAGGACCGACGTGGATGTTGGCGGCCAACCGAACCGGCGAAGCCAGTCCTAAAGCGACTCCACTGCAACGACCCGAGGAGATGACGTAGTGTCCGGAGTTCCTGGACGCCCCCACCGCAACCCAACTGTTCGGGGTAGCTCCTGAAACCGAAATCGTGATCCAAACTCCGCACACCCCGTAAACGTCCAGGGTCAATGCGCTTGGGTCACTAATGCGGTAGTCCAAGGCAGACTCGTGCTCGACCGCGGCGCTCTGCGGGCCGGGAACCCCACCGAGCCAAAGGGCTCCGGCAAGGAGTAAAGGTGAAATTGTGATTCCAATCATGGCGATTCCTCAACAATCGGTTCTAGGACTTCAAAATGAGAATGGATCCAATCGTTTCAAAAAAAATCGGCACGGGGCCTCGGTTCCCCGAAACCCCGTGCCGGACCGGCAAAGCCTGGCCGATTAGAACTTCAACGAAGTCCCTTTCGCTTCGGTCAAAGCCGGGACCACGCCCATTTCCTGCAACAGGCGGGGGGCCGGCATGACGGCCCCCAAATGCCAGAGGATGAAGCGGAGGTCGACGGCGATGTTGCGGCTGCGAGCCGGATTCCAGCCGTAATCTCCGGCTACGTTTTCGAACACTCGGTCGAAGTTCAAGCCCACCAAGCGTCCGGTCCCATCGACAACCGGTGAGCCGCTATTTCCTCCGGTGGTATCGGCGTCGCTAAGAAAACAAACGGGAGGACTGCTTTTGCCGTTTGGAGTCCACGCTCCGAGGTTCCGGTTCCGAGCCGCCTTTTGAACCGAATCCGGCAAATCGAAAGGCTCGGTTCCCGTGTGCTTGGCGACCATGCCCTCCACACTGGTAAACGGAGTGTGAAACACTCCATCGCGAGGTTCGTATCCCTTCACCGTGGCGAAGGAAACCCGAAGCGTGCGATTGGCGTCCGGATAAAAACGTCCTCCCCTCCAAGCTTGCTGAGCTTCGATCCAACGCGCTCCAACATCCATCCTCATGCCGGCAAGCCGGCTTTGAAAGGCTCGCATGTCGGCCAAGTCGGCGCTCAAAGATAAACAGAGAGCCAGCATCGGATCCCGGGAATCCTCCACGTCGGGATGTCCGTCTTGCATCAATTGCATACGAAACTCGGTTTGATTCAATCGAGTTCCGAGAACCAGGCGAAGGGCCAATTGTTGCAGACTTTCGCCCTCTCGCTGCACTTCCTGCAACCACAGGTCCAAACCTTGCAGGCGTTGATGATCCGGCAGCTTTTGAGCTTCGGCCAACAAGATCGCCAAAGTTTCCACTTCGACGCTCGGCACCAAAGAACGGGAAAAGCCCTTCACTACGGCTTGCAAACGCGGCAGGTCTCTCTGTTGATATCCCTGGGCTCGGTCCAAATCTTGCTTGCCCCGTTCTTCAGCAAAGCGTAGCAAGCGAGAACCCAAGGCAAGATAAGCGGAACGGCGGACCATCTCGGTCAACACGAAGTCCCGCTCCTGCCGGGCGATTTCTTCAAAGTCCAAGGCTTCCAATTGGCGAAAGACGTCGCCGTAAAGTTCGCTACGCTGCGGGTCGGACTGTATCCAAGCTTGCAGTTCCTTTTCTTCGGCTTGCTTTCGAGCCACGACTTGATTCCGGTGCAAGCCCCAAACCATGCCTTCGGCGTTCTTCTGACGATTGGCCAGGCTCTTGCGCCGGGAAGCAATCTTCAAGTGATCTTCCGGAGAAGCGGCAGTGGCCCGCTGCCAAGCATCCAGCAAGCGGGTATATAAGTTCAGGCGGCGGGGAAAGAAAAACGACTCGCGAGCCGCCACCAAGGTGGAACTCAAGTAACGCTCGGTACGGCCCGGATAACCCATGACCATCACAAGATCGCCGGCATCAACGCCTTCTTGGGAAACTTCCAACCAGCGCTCAGGCCGGTAAGGAACGTTGTTTGGATGATAGGGTGCCGGTGAACCGTCAGGTGCGACGTAAGCGCGGAAGAAAGAAAAATCTCCGGTATGGCGGGGCCACATCCAGTTGTCCACGTCGCCGCCATATTCCCCAACCATAGCCGGCGGAGCATAGACCAAGCGCACGTCCTGGAACTCAGTTCTATAAATCCGACGCCATTCCCGCCCCTGGTAGTAATCGGTCACGATCACACTGGTATTCGGTTGGCGCTCGCCTTCCGCCACCAATTCTCGGACCTTCCGTTGCACCGCCTCCCAACGAGCCCGGGGATCATCGCCGGCTTGCTCGGCGGCGTCGTGAATCTGGGCGGTTACGTCCTCAATGCGCCGGACGATGGATACTCGATAACCGCGGGCGGGTAATTCGGCGGCAAAACCTGGGGCGACAAAACCGTCGCGCAAGAGATTCCGCTCGGTAGTGCTGTTGGCATTGATGGCGGCGTATCCGCAATGGTGGTTGGTGAGGACCAACCCATCCCCCGAGACAAAGGAAGCCGAACAACCATTGATGTTCACGGCCGCGCTCAGCAGGCCGGCTTCACCGTCCCAAATTTCCTTGGGTTGGAGTTCCAGACCTCGCTCGCGAAGTTTGCCCCAATCCAGTTGCCGGAGTTGTTCAGGCAACCATTGGCCTTCGTCCGCGATCAAGCCTCGGCCTCCGGCGACCAAAGCGACCAGGCCGGCGAAGGCCCAAAACATTCCAGTTCGTGTTCTCATGGTGAATGGGATTCCCGTTGGACTTGACGTCTCAAGATCCTAACCCGACCCTCCGCTCCCCCTGAGGAAATGGGGGCTCCACCGTTTCCACGCCGGCCGTTGGCGAAACGGGAGGGTTAGACTTCGCCGCATCGTGAGCCAGGCGCCTGCTCCCAAAATCAAGCCTCGCCGCCGCCTCAGCCGCAAACGGCGGTTTCGGCGCTGGCTGGCCGGGTGCCTACTTGTTTTGGTGGGGCTCTATCTAAGCCGGACCTGGACCCTAGCGCCATGGATCCGGCCGCTGGCCCTGAGCCAATTGCAGAAAGCCCTGGGAGGCGAATTCGAGTGCCAGGGACCTTCAGGCAGCTGGTTCGGCTCCCTGGAACTGACCCGGATTCGGACTCGAAAAGCCGGCACCGAAACTCCGTTGCGGCGGTTGGAAGCCGATCGGGTCCGGCTCGAATACTCCCTTTGGGACCTTCTCCGGGGCGATCCGAACTGGCTTCAAGAAATCCAAGCGGAGCAAATTCACCTGGTCTTGGATCTGCGCCAGGGGAGGCCGACGGAGGAGGCTCCATCCTCGTCGCCCCCTCCGCGGCTTCCCGCCCACTTTCCGCGCCTGGCTCTCCAGCAGATCCACCTGGAAATCCTCAGCGAGGACTTTCACCTGGATTTGCCGAATTTGAATTTGGCCACCCCGGAGGCGGATCCGGCGCCGACGCAGGCCACTCTCCGCCAGTTGGGCGGCTCCTTGCAAGTGGCCGATCAGCGATGGCCCATGTCCTGGCGAGGCGAACTAGGCTTTCAGGATCAACGGCTGGAAATTCCGGCCCTTTACTGGCAGGAGGACCTGTTTCTTGCCGATTTGCAACTCGACTTGGGGACCTGGGTCAAAAACCGCTTGCTGGGTCGGGGGTCCCTGAGCCTTCCTCAAGCCGCTTGGGAGCCATGGCGGCCGGAGGACGTCAATTTCCCGGAGCCCAAGGCGGTGGAGCTGCAGTTTGAGGCCGAATTGGCCCTGGAAGATCTCCTCGCCAGCCAGGCGGAACTCCACTGTCGGAGTGAAATCCCGGCCTCGGGGGATTTCCCCGCAGGAGACCTTCAAGGCCGCTTCCGTTTGGCCGAGGGAGTGGTTCGAATCCCGGATTTGAGCCTCAACACCGCCGAGGGGAACCTCCGAATCGAAGAACTGGCCTTGCCGATAGAGCGCTGGGATCCGGAAAACCCCGCCAACGGATGGCAGGGGCGGCTGTCAGTGCAGTGGAAGGACCTCCAGAACCTGGCCAAAGCCGCCGGCTGGGACGGCGGAGGCGGCCGCCTTGCCTTGCATCTGGAAGCCGCCGATGGCCAATGGAAGTTCCTGGAAGGCCGCTGGGAGCACGAAAGCACGATCCTAACTTTTGCCGACGCCTTCGTTCGACCCCAGGTCTGGACCGAGCCGGAAAGCCGTCTTCAAATCCACCTGCCGGTCCACTGGCAAGTGAATCAGGCAGGTGCTCTCGGCTTGCCACAGGATTTCCCCGGATTTCAGGTGCAAAGCTTGGCCGATCTGCATCTGGCCTGGGGCAAAGAAGGCCTCCGGGCAGAAATCGAGCTGAACCGCCTGGAAGCGAACACCTTGCAAGACCCGGCCTGGACCCTGGCTTTGGAAAGTCCAAGCAGGCTTCGCTATGGCACCGACGGATTTGAAATTTCTCCCCTCACGCTTCACACCCTGGAAGGCAAACTCCATCTGCAGGGAAAAAGCGATCCCTGGCCTCGAGACCGGAACCAAGCTGGGCAGTCCCGCCTTCATTTGGAGGGTTTGGCGGAGGATTTAAATCTCCAAACCCTCGCGCCCCTCCTACCGGGAGGACAGGATTGGACCGCGGCGCCCCTTCATGCACGCTTTCAAGTGCAAGGAAATTGGCTTCAACCGGAAGTGCAATTTTCCGGCGAAACCCGAGGCTGGAACTTGCCGCGCCCTTGGGATCCGCAGCAAAGTGCCGTCGATTTGGTCTGGGATTTGACCTATCGGAGCGAAAGTTGGCATTTACATCACTTCCAGAGCCAAAGCCCCGCTTGGCACATCGCCGCCCGGGGGCAATGGCAAACAGCCCTCGACTTGTTCGCCTTGGGACAGGGAGAACCGTGGGCCCACGGGCCATTGCAAGCTGAAGCCGAAGTGGACCTCCAAGATCTAGCCTGGTGGTCGGATATCGCCGCCTGGCCCGGATCGGTGGAAGGAAACTTGCAAGCTCAAGTCCAAGTCGAGGGTCCGCTGCAACAACTTCAATGGCAAGCTTCCGCCGTACTGGAAGAGGCCGCCTGGACGCCGCCGGAGGCAAGTCCCGAGGAGCCCTCGACCCCAGAGAGTTGGCGCGGTTCGGGAGTACGTCTTACTTCCACTGGAGCGATGGATGAAGGCCAGTGGTCTGGAAAAGTCATCTTCGAACAAGGCCAGTTCACGCACGGAGATTGGCAAACGAGTTTCCGCGAGCCTGGCCTTGTTCAAAAATTCTCCGACCAACGTCTTGCGGTGGATTTCCCGTCTGTAACGGTATCCGACACCGACTGGGCATTGCGCGCACTGGCAACGTCCGAAAAGTTGGCCATCGAAACCTTGCAAGGCAATGGAGAGGGATTGCAACTGGATTTTACGGCCACCATACCGCTGGATGCGGAGCAGGAAATGCCGGCCCTGGCTTCAGCTCCCATGCAAGCGGACCTTGAGATTCAACAACTGGATTTGCAAAGACTGAACCAATGGTTGCCAATTCCAGGACCGTGGCAGGATTGGAAAGGGCAAGTCCAGGGCAGGCTCAAGGCTGACGGCTCCACCCAAAACCCAGCTCTTTCCATGCAACTTGAAGCGGAAGCCCTTCAGGCGCCCTCGGCCTTGGACCTTCCATTCGAGGATACCTTTCAGCTCCAAACTTCATGGACGTATGAGCAAGGGACGTGGCAATTGGATCAAGGGCGGCTGGAAAATGATTCCCTTTCTCTCGAGGCTGAACCTTGCCGCCTGCAACTACCGCTGGATCTAATCGAACTAAGCAAGGGAACGCCTTTGGAATGGCGCCAGTCCGCTCTAGCCGGCGCTTTCGTATTCAGCAGCGAGGATTTGTCGTGGTTAGGGCATGAAGAAGGAACTCTGCGACGGGCCGGCGGGCGACTGCACGCCAGATTGGAGTTGGCTGGAACCGCAGGAGATCCAGAGTTGGCCGGGGATCTGGAAATCCAAGATGGGGAACTCCGACTGGCCAGTCCCGGCTTGGCTTCCTTCACTGCTTTACAGGGAAAGGCGAAGTTGCATGGGAATCGATTGGACCTTGATGCCCTTCACGGTGAATTAGGCGCTTCTCCTTTTCAGGCCAAGGGGTGGATTGATTTCAACGAAAGATCCAACCCTTCTCTGCAAATTGCATTGCGGGGCGAAGACCTCTTGCTCTATCGCCGGCAAGGGGTGAAATTGCGGGCCGATTCTGAATTGCTGGTCCAAGGCACTTTGCAAGACCTTTGGTTGAAAGGGAAGCTGGACGTTACCGACGGCCGCTTTGTCAAAAACATCGACCTCCTGGCTCTGACCGAATCCAGGCCAACGACTCCCGGAGGGCCGGAAGGCATCAACCTATTCAGTCTGGGACCGCCCCTGGATCAGATGAAGATCGATTTGTCGGTGGTTTCGGAGAACGGCTTCCGAATTAAAAACAACTTGATCAACGGCATGGTCCGCCCGGATCTCAAAATCCTGGGCACCGGGGAAGTCCCTTACATGCAAGGGCGGCTTTACGTCGATCCCACTCTAGTTTCTTTGCCGGCTACGACTCTACGAATACAAAGCGGCTGGATTCAATTTGAAGAAGGCGATCCGTTTATTCCCAAATTGCAACTGGCCGGGGAAACCCGCCAATTGGGCTACGACGTAAAAATGAGCCTGACCGGACCCTATCACGAACCGCTGATTCGCTTTTCCTCCGTTCCCCCCTTGGCCCAAGACCAACTTTTGTTGATGGTGATGACCGGAAAGCCGCCGGAAGATCCCTTTAACCGCAATGCCGGCAATCGCGCTCTGGGTTCGGTTGCCGTTTACTTAGGCCGCGATTTCTTGACCCGGTTGTTCGGCGACGAATCCACCGAATCCCGCGAGTCTCTCCTGAATCGATTCGAAGTGGAAACCGGCAGGGACGCCACCCGATCAGGCGCGGAAACGGTCGAGGGACGATTCCTTCTGGTTCGAAACGTCTTGGTGGAAGGCGATGCTTTGTACATCGAAGGTGAAAAAGACGCCTACGATGACTTCAACCTGGGCATCAAACTCTTATTCCGTTTGCAATGAAGGCTTTCTTCGTCTGCTGGGTCCTGCTCGTTTTCGGAGGATGTGCTGCTGCGGAATCAGAACCGCAAGAGCCGCCGGCGGCGGAGCCGCAAGGGGCTATTCGGGCAGCGGACTTCGAGTTCGAAGGCAACCAAAACATAGGCCGGGGCGAATTGGAAAACGCCGCCGTAGATGAATTCGTCGACCTTGAGAAATATGGTTATCGCCGGGCGGAAGTCGACGACGCCGCCTTCATGATGGAATCTTATTATCGGGATCAAGGCTATCCATTCGCCCGAGTGCGATATCGCTACCGACCGCAAGGAGATCGACTCTTGGTTCGCTTTTTGGTGGAAGAAGGTCCGCGCACCAACCTCGAAAAGATCAGAATCACCGGAAACTCATTATTTACCAATCAAGAATTGTATGGATTTTTCCTAACGGGAAACGCGACCGAACCCGGGCCGAATAGCTGGTTCGTGCAAAGCAAGGTCGATTCCGCCGCAAGCGGCATTCGAACCGCTTATATGGCGCAAGGCTACCTTGAGGCTCAAGTGGTTTCTATCGAGCCGATTCTCAATAAGGAGCGAACTCAAGCTCGCCTCCGGGTGGTGATAGAAGAAGGCATCCGCCATTTCATTCAACGGGTCCGGCTTCCGGCATTGGACGATCTTCCGCAAAAAGCCCTTCAAGAAGCCGCAGAGAAATTTCACCGCCTCCCCTACTATCCTCGGCGGAATCAGGAAGTGAGGTCGGCTCTGGAAGAAGTCTTGGCTGAAGCCGGTCATGCCGACGCCAAGGTCGAAACCAATCGCATCAGCCGGAAGGACGGAAGAGAAATCATGGATGTCCAATGGACTCCAGGCCCGAAAGTAACCATTCAAGCGATCGAAGTCCTCGGCAATGAGAAAACCAGTTCCAGCTTCATTCGCTCCAGATTGAGGTTGCAGCCGGGAGTCGTTTTCAGCCGCAGCGGGGAACGCGAATCCTTCGCTCGCCTCTATCAGACCGGATTGTTCAAGACCATCGATATGCGCCTCAAGGGGACCGGCGAACAACGAATCCTCGAAGTCGAGGTGGAAGAAAATCCTACCATTGAAATTACCGTGGCCCCCGGTTACGGCAGCTATGAAAAACTGCGAACGAAACTTGGCATCCGAGAAAACAACTTGTTCGGCACCGGCCGAGCTTTGCGGGGCGAGTTCAAGCTATCCATGAAAAGCGAATCGGTATTGGTCGGCTTCACCTCCCCTTGGCTGTTCGGTTCCGATTTATCTCTGGACGTTCCGGTATTCACCCGACGAAGAGAGGAACCGGCTTTCGTTCATCGGGAAAGCGGGTTCGGACTGTTGCTGAAACGACAATGGAGCCAACCGCTCTCCACCACTTTCGGCTACAGTTTGAGCCATTCGGAAATCAGCGAATTGGAAGGAGCCGTGGGTGCCCGAGTCGTAGCGGAGGACGTCCGCCTGGCCAGTCTATTTCTGGAACCGCGGCACGACACTCGAAACGATTTGTTCAATCCGAGCGCCGGACATCTGGGATCGATTCGCTTGGAATACGGGGACGATTTCCTCGGCAGTCAACTAAACTTCCAGCGGACCCAACTCTCTTATTCCAGCTATTCCAGCTTTTCGGAAGATTGGATCTTGGCGTTTTCGGCCCGAACAGGTTTCATCCGCCCGCTAGGAGATACCGAGGCCATTCCCTTGCAGGAACGTTTTTTCAACGGCGGCGAAGATTCGGTCCGGAGTTTTGAGGAATCCCGCCTAGGTCCCCGGGACCGGCGCGGTCGCCCGCTGGGCGGCGAGGTCCGCAACATCTTGAACTTGGAGCTTCGCCACCGCTTATTCGGAAACGTTTACGGAGCGTTGTTCTTCGACTACGGCAACGTCGGCCGAGATTTCGAAGACTATTGGGACGGTTTCCGGTCCGGGGTCGGTACCGGCCTGCGCTATCTACTTCCGGTAGGAGCGGTCCGACTGGACGCCGGTTACAAGCCGGACCGCCTTCCTGGAGAATCCACCTTTGAGGTCCACCTTTCAGTGGGAATGGCCTTTTAAACGCTATTCTACGTTGAATTTCTCATGCCCGGCTTTCTCGAAAGCCAGGACTTCCGCCAGCACTTTTTGTGCCGCTTCCCGGTCTTCCTTGACCAAGGCAATCTCCAAATCGAACATTTTCTGAATCATCTGCAATTGCATGATTCGATATTCCTGCAAATAGGTCTTCCGCTGCGCTTCCGGAATTTTTTCCGCGTAGTGCGGTTGCATCAACCGGCTGATTTGAGCGTAAGCCTGAGCATCCAATACGTGCTCCACCATGGCCGCCATGTCTACGTCATCCTTGGGAAGCCCCCGGCGCAGTTTGCGCAAGGACTTCTTCATCGCGGTCATGGCCTCTTCCAGGGAAGGTTCCTGCTCCTGCATGGAGGCCACGGCGGGCTCCAACCGGTCGGCTGCGGAGCTGGCCGAAGAAGTTGCCAGGACGGCGGGGCCGCCGACGGCAATGGCGGCACCGAGCAAAAGGGTCGGGAGGGGTTTCATGCACCCCATGCTAGCCAGGGCACCAAACCCCGGCTACGCGAAGCGGAACCGGACTTGAAAACTAAAACTCGATCACGGTGCCGTTGGGCAGGGTGACTTTGCTTTTCACCGAAGGGCGGTTTAATTCCACCCAAGCCTGCAGGGCCTGGTCAGCCTTGTGACGGCGGACCTTGTGCTCCAGTTGGTCCCGCACTTTGTCAAAAGTTAAGCCTCCCTCCAAGAGGACTTCCGGTCGATCCACGGCAGAAAGGGCGTTCTCGTACACTTGACGCAGCTCCTCCTCCGGAATTTCACCAACTTCTTTCTCGGCCTGCTCGAACAAGAGGTTCATGCGCACCCGCCGCTCTGCGTGAGCCAAGACACCGGCTTCCCCGTATCGCTTCAAGACCGTCGGGCTGGAAGCTCCCAATGCGCCTTTAAAACGATCCTCGAAATTGTGGCGCAGCTCATCCGGAATCTTTTCCCAGCGGCGATGGCTTTCCCACAAAAGCAACATATCGCCAACCAGAGGGTGAAAAAGGTCCGCCGGATCTTCAAAAAAGCGCCGCTCCGCCTCTTTCACTTGCTCCGGATCGCGGAAATCATAGTCGCCGGTAATGTTGAAAAAGTGATTCCATTCCGGAGTCAGGAAGTCGCGCACGATCTGGTCGTCGACCACCTCGCCGTTCAATTCCAAAATCACCGGCCAAGGCAAATCGGGGGTATGCCAAATGATGCCGTCTTCCGGAGCTTCAGCCGCCCAACTGGGCCCCTCGCTGTTTTGGTTCTCCGGCTCGCCATCATTCCCGGTGGCTTCGGCTTCAGCGCCACAAGCGGAAGAAAGGAAAGCGAACAGGCCAAGAAGGAGGAACAGGTACCGAACGTTCATCGTGGGGAAAAGACTAAGGGAAAAATGACAAAGCGGGAAGCCCGAAGACTTCCCGCTTGCTTGGGATTTCAGGCCAGAATCAGTACTTGTTCCTGGCGTTGTTCCACTGGTTGTAGTGGCTGCTGATGCCGCAGCTGGTTCCGGTGTGGAGGTTGTTGTAGCCACCCGGGTTGACGTAGGAGATCATCACGCAGGAGGAGGAGCAGCAGTGATACAGGCCGTAGTTGTGACCGGTCTCGTGCTGGTAGATGATGTTCTCGTACGGCTCGTAATCTTTGCCGAGGGCTTGGGGCCAGTTGATGTAAGCAACTCCGACGGCGCCACCGGGGGTGTAGTCGTCGCTAAAGGCGTATTCCATGTCCTGGCCGTTCAGACCGCCGTTCTCATTCCAAGCTTCGTCCAGCAATTGGACGATGTCGGCATTGTCGTTGCTATCCCACAGACGACCGGTGGTCGGCACGTAGTTGATGGCGAACTCGGTGTACAAGTAGTTGTCGGCGTCTTCAACGATGCCGATGATTTCGCTCTTCAACGCGGGAATTCCAGACTCGGTGGCTTGGTACTCCTCGTCCACCGGGTGGTGAGTGGTGACGGTGGCGCGGAAGCTGCCGCCGGACTTCGGCTCGGGCACGATGTTCTGATTGAACTGGTGCAGGGAGGAAGCCCAAGCTTCTTCTTCCGGGGTCAAGGCGCGGTCGATGTGGAACTGCTTGCCGTCACGGGTAGTGAAAACCTCATGGGCGAACAGGGCATCGTAAGTAGCGACGTCGGCGTAGTCGCTGACTTTGGGGAGGGTGTCCCAAACGTTGCCTTTGGAGTCGGTGTAGGGGCCGGAGGTGTCCCCGGTGGCTGCGAAAAGAGAAGAGACAGCGAGAGCTCCAATTACGACGAGCTTCATGTGGATCTCCTAGGAAGGATTGAAGTGGATCGTTAAGGGATGGGGGTTGGAGGCGCACGCCCAATCGGGCGTCGCACCTCCCGGGTACCACTGTAAAGAATGAAGGAGAAATGCGGGGCCAAGTTCCCAAAAAAAGAGACCGGCCTGAAGATCAGCCCTAAACGACTATAAAAACTAAGCTTAATGGCTATCCGGGATGATAAGGCAACGCTGTCGCAACGACGTGATCCTGGCTCGAGTCGCCAAATGCGAGCAATAAAATTCCCTCCGCGACGAATTCAGGGCTATTAAAGGCCTGCTTTTCTTTCAATTCCAAGAACTTGTCGACGGGCGGGAAGTCCTCCTTCGATGCACCTCGAATCAGGGTCTGCATATCGGTGTCCACTACACCAGGCGCCAAGGAAAACACCCGAACTCGATCCCCTTCCTCCTGTTGCAGGCATTGGCTCATGCGCTCCACCGCCGCTTTCCCAGCGCAATAAGCCGACCACCCGGGGTAGGCATTGGCCGCAGCACCGGAAGAAAGGTTGATCAGGCAGCCCCGAGCCTTTCGGCGGTGGAGATGCAGGACATAGGCTCGGCTCCCTTCGAAAACACCGCCGAGATTCACCGCCAGATGACCATCCCACTCTTGCCGACTGACTTTTCGCAAAGGCGCGATCGGTGACAAGACTCCGGCGTTGTTAACCCACAAATCGATGGTGCCGTGAGCGTCCTCAACCTCCTGGCAGAAATCGGCAATCGCCCCGGGTTGGGCGACGTCCAAACTGCGGCAAAGCAAATCCGAGCCCTGGAGAGGGATCTCGCCCCGGGCACAAAGTCCAAGCCGCATGCCGTGTTGTTGAAACACTTGAGCCATCCCCAATCCGATTCCTCGGCTGGCGCCGGTGATGACTGCGGTTTTACCCTCTAGATTCAAGTTGGATTCCATGGTCTGGCGATTCGTTTCCCTATCTCTATAGGACGGCGTTTACGGTTGGGCCGCCCGTCTTTGAATTCGATTCAACTCCAATCGCTCCACTCGAGTCCATTCGTCACCAGGTCCAGGCTCGTAGACTTCCGCCTCCCATCGATCCCGACTGAAAGACGTCGTGATGAAAAGGCTGAAGGGCGGCTCGTCCGGTTGCAAGCGCACTTCATAGCCGTTACGTCCCTGCACAGCCTTCAACCAGCTTTCGCCCTGGCTACCGACCGGGCCGAGGACTTGGCCGTGGATCATCCCCTGATCTGGCTCGAAGTGATAAAGGATGGCACTTCGGCCGATTTCCTCGCCGGTTTGCGGCTCGAAAACCACGTTTTGCTCAAGCAGCCAAGAATCCCGCACCAGCCAAGTCATTCGCTTGGCCAAGCGCAAATCTCCCTCCAAGCCTCGGCTTAGCCCTTCCCACTCGCCGATAAAGCCGGCGAGCCCGGTCAGCCCCGCCGCCATCGCTCGCGCCCTAGCCGGATCGGGAGCCCCGGGCGGCTCCCCCGGGTCGGCCGGCGCCTGCACGCAACTACCCAGAGCCAACAGCCCCGTCCAAAGAAGGATTCGCCCCATGCCTGGAGCCTAGCGCGGGCTCGGCGGCAATGCGAGTGGGAAGCAAGCCGGTTCTTGATCCGGTAAGCTTTCCGTACACATGCGTTTGGCCCATACCATGCTCCGCGTTCGGGATCTGGAACGATCTCTAGACTTTTACTGCCGCTTTCTCGGCCTGAAGGAAACCCGCCGGGCCCCCATCGGAAACGAAGCCACTTTGGTTTTTTTGGAGGACGAAACGGGCTCGTATCAGATTGAGCTGACCATCAACCACGACGGCCGCGATTACGAGCTTGGCAATCAGTTCGGCCACCTAGCTTTCTTCGTAGAAGATTTGGAGGCCGTCGTGGCCGAAGTGGAGAAACGCGGCTGGTGGTATCGCCGCAGCAAACCTGGCAACCGGAGCAAATATATTTTTGTAAAGGATCCCGATAATTACGACATTGAGATACTGGAGAAATCTCCGCTCTAGCCCCCAACCGAAAGCGAGGCCATGACCCAAAGCGAATTTTTGGAGCCGGCACCCTCCTCGGAAGATCCGACCACGCGGCTTTCCATCGAAGCTCATAAAGGCAATGCAGAAGCCTTTGGCGCATTGTTCGAGAAAGTCGCTCCCGACCTTTACATTTGGGCGTCGGTGCGAATCTTCAGCAAACTTCGCGGCTGCATTCAGCCCGACGACATCGTGCAAGAGACTTGGGCTCGCGCCTGGCGTGACATTTCCCAAGGCAAGCACCGGCATCACGATTCACCGTTTCGGCGCTGGATTTTCAGCATCGCCAAACGGGTGCTGCAATCCGCCATTCAATACGTCCAGAAAAACGGCAGTCGCGGTTTGATCAGCAACCAGAGCGGGTTGCTAACTTACCAAAACAAGCCGGATCCCTACGCAACTCGCTTGACTCAAAAGGTTGCGCGCAACGAACAGATTCAAGCTTTCCGGGAATTGATCAGCGACCTTCCCCAGCAAGATCAGTATTTAATTTTCTACTTGGCCTTTGAGGGCCTTTCCCACCAAGAGACCGCCGAACGCATGACCCTCAGCGTGGACGCCGTCTCTCAACGCTGGCGCCGGTTAAAGCTTCACCTCAAGGAGATTGCCGAAGCCCGCGACATCGACCTAAGAGACATCGGTTAACTCCGCGCTGCGGCGATCAAGGCGCCGACAATCAAGCCGAGCTCTGGCGGAAATTCGGCCTTAGCTAATAAGCGACGAGGTTCGACACCGCGCAATTACTTAGGTTCACCGCTTGGATAAATATGCTTCCCTGCATGCTAAGAGGTATTTCCGCCGGCATGCTCCCCTTGCCGAACAGATCGGTTTGAACGGTACCGGCAAACACCGGGGCAGCCAGATCCAAGGTAATCGGATTGCACGCCCCCACCGCTCCGGTCCACGTTCCGGGGGAGAAGGAGAACAACACCGCAATCATGCTTTCCGGCGAAGCGTTGTTGACCACCAGTTCCATGGCGTCAGGCTCAACGTCGCGCAACTCGATGTCGACCTCACAGGGCCCGCCGTAGTTGTAGCCCAAGCCACCGCCCCACGCCTTGTTGGGATAGGTCGCGCCGCCAAGAGGATTCCCGACCAAGCCGGGACCTTTGCAACTTCCCCCGACGGTGGTGACTTGGTTGTTACCGAAGTCTTGCGCTCCGGTTTGGCAAATCAATACCTGAGAAGAAGCAGAATAACTAGCTAGTTCAATATAGACACCGACGGTCGATCCAACCGGATGAACGAAAGCCCCTTCCACCAATTGGAAATGGGTAAAGCCAGATGCCGGAATAATGGCGCTCATCGAACTCAACAACGACCAGCCGTCGCTGATGGAAGATTCATGACCGACGAAACTTCCACTGGGACGAACCCAAACGTTTACGTCGGCACGATCTCCGGCATTGCCTTGAATGTTTAGGTGCAAGTCGGTGATGTAAAGATCCGGAGCTTTGGCCACGATATCGAACATCACGCCGGCGGCTTGGAAACTCCCGCCATTGGCTCCCTCCAATACGCCGAGGCAAGGCCCCCCTCCTCGTCCATCCTGGAATTCTAGGTTCCAACGGCTTTCGATCTCCGCATCCGGAGCAGCGTTGGCCGGGGACGACAACAGCGTCAATGCCAGGAATGCCGGAAGCAGGGAGACGATGTTTTGCATGGAACCCGGTGTCCTCCTTTTTCCCTGAGGAACCAGAGGGCAGACGGGGAGCGCTAAGGTTTCGGTTTCCCGCTCCTCAACGAAAGGTTGGATGGCGCCCTTCTAGGTGTATAAGGTCGCGAACCCAACTCCCCTTCATGAAGACATCGAATCAAAGGGGAGGGAAGCTTTAGAGATTTTTGTGCGCTTCTTGAAAAAAATTAATTCGCCCGATTTCCTACTCCGGGCGAACCAAAATGACGAAGGTTTAGCGCAGGTCAGCCGGCTCGGAAGGCACGACCTCGAGCCGCAGATCGTCAAACCAGGCGGTAGCCCCGCCGTCCACCAAAACGTCCAAAGAGATCTTCTCTACGTGCGGCTGGATGGTGGTCACGACCTCCAGCGAGCGCCAATCCGATTCTCGCAATTCGTTGGAGGTGGCGGAAATATGCATATCCTCACCATCGGCTTTCCAGTATTGACTGATGGCAATGCCAGCAAAGCCCAAACCCTGGACACCTCGCACTCGAACCGCCGCCCGCAATCGAACCGTTTGGCCGCGATATGGTTCGGGAAGAACGAAGTTGAGCAAGACTCCCGGCTTGGAGTTGCTGCGTCTCTCGGTTCCCGGAAGGGCGGCAAATTCCAAGCAACGGCTGCCCTGAAAAGGATTTCGGTCCACGATGGAGGCCACGTAACCCCGCATCAGATTAAAGGCCATGGGGGACCATCCCTCTGGATCCGCCAACAGGTCGCCGCTTTCGAAATCCAAGTTGAAGGATTCTTCAAACCAGAGCTTGCGCACCCGGTCATGCACAGCCACCCAAGCCAGTGCTTGCTCAAATTGTTCCAAGTCATCGGCGATTCGGCTGCCACGCTTGAGAAGCTGCATTCGCCCCCACCCCACCGTGTGGAAGGGCAGGCTCAACTTTTCTTGGATCACATCCAGGGCTTCTCGATCGCGGCCGTTGCGGGTCAGCGCCACAGCCAGGCGATAAGCAGCGGCCAAACTCAAATCATGGCCCGGACCCCAAATCCGCTCTTGTTCGGCAGCAAAATAGCGTGCGTCGTCAAGCACGTCCTTGGCCCGCAAGGGGTCGGTCAAACGCAAGTCCAAAGCCTTGCGCTGCACTTGATGCAAGGTCCAGTCAAAAGGCAATCGGCGCTGGGCCAACAGATCGGCCGCCCGTTCGAAATTTAGCTCCGATGCCTCCGGATCTTCCTTGGAGAGGGCCATCCCTCGGGCGACATGCCAGGACAAATTGTCTCCCTCCAGGTCATCTCCTTCGGTCTCGAAACTAGCCAATACGGCTTGGGCTTGAACCCAAATCTCCCGGCTCTCTTTCTCCGCCCCCAAAGCCTGCAAGTAATTGGCGCAATGCTTGGCTTGCATTCCTAGAACTTGGGAATCCGGCGCCAGTTCCTCTCGGCTCCGCTGCAACAGCTCTTGGCAAAGTACGATCGAATCGGCGGCGGGAAGTCCGGCTTGGATCCGGGTGCGAACCAACAAATCCAGAGCTTGGCGAAACTCCGGAGTGGAGCCCATGGCGTCCCGACTTAGATCGACGCCGCGCTGTAACCATTCCACCGCCCGGTCGGGGGGAAATCCGCTGGCCAAGATCCATTCGGCCAAATTGTGGGACTGGCGCAAAAATTCGGAAGAATCCGATCCAAAATGGGATTCGACCGCTTGCAGCACTTGCTTGCAAAGCTGATAGGCATGTTCCAAATCGCCGCGGCTGCGCGCGACCATGATCAGAATTTCCAAAGCCTGGGGTTCCAGCCAATGTCCGCCTTCCGCGCCTTTCAAGCCTTCCAACACTACGTAGGCTTGATTTTCGGCTTCGTCGAAGAAATCTCGCCCCAACAACCACTTGGAAAATTTCAAATGATTGTCGAGCAAGCCGACGAAGTTCGGTCCCCAAAGTTCCTCCATAATGGCCAGAGATTCGCTCCATTCGCCGACGCCTTCTGGAACCCGGCCGGAGGCGATGTGAATACGCGCCATTTCGCTTCGCAATTCGAGAGCGGTGGGCGAGATCGCCAAACCCTTCTCATCCAAAATCTCACTGGCCCGCTGCAAATACTCCACTGCACCGATCCCATCTTGGTGATAGTCCCAGCGAAAGCGGCCCAGGTCGAGCAAAAGTGCGGCACTTTGCGAACTAAGTTGCTCTTGAGGCGTCAGCAAATGCCAAAGATCCAACGCCTGCTCATAGGACTTGTCGGCAAGTTCAATTTCTCCGCGGTTTAAAGCGTATTGAGCCAAGCGCCCGAACAAGTGCAAGGTTTCGGGATGGCGCCCCATCTCGTGCTTGCGCCAAATCGGCAATGCACGCCGGTAGCAAGCCTCGGCTTCCTTGAAGCGGCCCTGCCCGTGGAACAGATCGCCCCGGCGGGTAAGCAGGACGGCGGCTTTCCGGTTTTCGGAACCGAGCAAGCGCTCCATCTCCTGCCCTAAAGCGACGCTGACTCCCGGTCCTTCGGCCTCGGGAATTTGCATCATGCGAGATTCAAACGCCTGAAGTTCGGCGGCTTGAATCCGATGATTGATCGCCGAACCGCCCCAAACGCATAAAGCCAAAAGGACGGCGGCCGCCGGCACCAAGGTCCGGCGGTTTCGCCGCACCAACTTCCGAATGCGGTAAGCGGTGCTCGGCCGTTTGGCCAAAACGACCTCATCGCGAAGATGGCGGCGGATGTCATCGGCCAGTTCTTCCACCGACCCGTACCGGTGATCCACCTCCCGATCCAGGCACTTGTATACGATCCAATCCAAATCTCCGGTGAGAGTGGATTGCAAACTTCCCGGTTGAAGATTGCGGGACCGGGCAATCCAAACCACCGAGGTAGGATCTTCCACCTGTTCCTGAGCCGCTTCCCGCAAACGGAAAGAACCGGTTTCTCGCAAGGAGCGAATTCGAAAACTCGGCAGTTCGAGATCTTTCTCCTGGTGCAAGCGGAGCCAGGCACCGATTTCATGCTGGGTACCGTCTTCCACTTCATAAGGCATGGTTCCGGTCAGCAATTGATAGAGCACGACGCCCAACGAATAAACGTCCATCCGCACGTCCGCTTCGGAACGCCGTCCTTCGACCTGTTCGGGAGCCATGAAGCCCGGCGTGCCGATGGTTTGCCGGCGAGTGGTCAGCCCGTCTTGCTTGCCCGATTCCAAGGCCTTGGCAATGCCGAAATCAATGATTTTGGGCTGAGCCTTGCCATCCAGCTCCGCCACTAAAACGTTGGAAGGTTTCAAATCGCGGTGAATGATGCCTTTGCGATGGGCATGTTGAACCGCACGGCAGACCAACAGGAATAAATCCAATCGCTGGCGCAGAGAAAAACGCCGCTCATCGCAATAACGGGTGATCGGAGGCCCTTCCACCAATTCCATCACGAAAAACGGCTGGCCGGTGGGCAAGCTTCCGGCATCGAGGATCTTGGCGATGCCGGGATGATCCATGCGCGCCAAGGCTTCACGCTCGATGGCAAAGCGGCCCAGAATCTCGCGGGAATTCATCCCCGGGTGCATAATTTTGATGGCCACCCGCCGCTCGATCGGGCTGCGCTGTTCCGCCAGGAAGACTTGACCGAAGCCACCGCTGCCCAACGCATCCAAAACGCGATAGTCACCGGTGGACCCGTGCATGGTTTGCAACGGCGGCCCGGGGTCGGTGCGGAAGCCTTCTTCCTCCGTCGACTTCAAATACTCCTGAATCTGAACCCTTTGGTCAGGCCGCTGCGAACACAACGCCTCCATCGCTCGGGACCGATCCGGTTCCTCGAGTTGAGTGATGTCCAGAAGGCGATCCTTAAGCCACTCGGGAAGTTCCATTGATGCGATCTTCCGAAGGAGGCCGGTAGGGAAGGAGCATGGATTGGGCTGAAGGGATGATAATTCAAAGTGCATTTTACCCCCTCTGACATGACATCTTTTTCCTTCGATTTCTCGGATATCCACTTGCCCGGCCTATCTTTCCGACCGCCGGTTCTGCTTGCTCCGATGGAAGGAATCACGGATCCCAGCTTCCGCCGCTTGATCCTCGACGGCAGTGAAAGCGGAGCGATTGGCGGGGCTTGCACCGAATTCCTGCGAGTAACTCAGCAGCCGTTGAAAACGGAAGTTTTGCATCGGGCCTTGGGCCGAAGGCCCCAAAGCCAAGTGCCCGTCGGGGTTCAATTGATGGGCAACGACCCCTGGGCCATGGCCGAGACCGCCCGGCGTGCAGCGGACACCGAGGCTGCTTTCGTCGATTTGAATTTCGGCTGCCCAGCTCCTCGGGTGTTTCAACACGGCGCCGGCTCCGCGTTGCTGGATCGACCCTCCGATCTGGCCCGCCTGGTGGAGGCGATCGTGACCGCAAGTCCTTTGCCGGTAACGGTGAAAATCCGTTCCGGGGTGAACGACGACCGCCTCTTGGAAACGGTGTTGGCTGGCATCGAGGCAGCCGGCGCCTGCCTGGTCACGGTGCACGCCCGGTTGAAAATCGAGTCCTATCAAATGCCGGCCAAATGGCGGCGTCTGGCTCGAGCGGTGGCCGCCACCAACCTCCCGATCATTGGAAACGGCGGCCTGGAGCGGCCGGAAGACCTGGAAGCCATGGGCCGCGCCACCGGTGTCGCCGGTTTCATGATTGGCCGGGCTGCTTTGCGCAATCCTTGGATTTTCGACCAAAGCCTGGCTTACCGCCAAAACCGCTCCCAACCCCAGCCGGACCTGGCCGACCACGCTCGCTGGTTGGCCCGTTATGCCTCGGCCATGGAAAATTCCGGGGCCAGCCCGCGGCAGGCCCTGGGACGCCTCAAGCAGGCGGCCCGCTACCAGTCTGCTCAGGGCCTAGCTGAGCTGGCGGATCGTTTACCCACCGCCATGCGTTGCCAGGACCGGGACGACTTTTTCCGCACTCTTGGATTGTGGGAAGCTGTCCCATCTGGTGAAGGTGAGGGTCGCGACTCCCCCCACTAGGATCCGCATCCGAGGAATCCTGTGCAGTTTCCAAATCAGTTGCTGCGCCATGTACCTCGGCAACGGCCCCTGACCTCCTATCAGGGCATCCTGGAAATCTGACCGTAAACGTCCGCAGGGCACGCTTAAGGCAAGATTTCGACTTCGACAGTGGCGGAGGCGGCGCTCACTTCAGTGGGGCTTTCCCAAGAAACTGCGGAGAACCGGAAGGTGAGGCCGATCGCCGAGCTGGCTTGATTGGGTGCCAAAGTCATGGTGGCCACCGCATCGCCAGCGGCGTCCAAGGTTCCGGTGGCGTTGGTGAAGATCGCCGGGGGTTGGCTGAACATCCGATCCAGGATCGGGGATTGAGCCAATGGGATGGCGTTTCCCGGCCCGGAGCGACCTCGTTGAGTCGAGGAAGCCAACAATTGATAGTCTTTGCCTGCTTCTTCTGCGGAAAAGTCCAGCGTGAACGTAATCTGGCCTCCCTGGGAAGCAGAGAGTTCTCGAGCGTCGGGCTTGAGGAAGGGTTCGAAGCTGAAGGCAACAACTGTTCCGACATTGTTTGTGGGAACCAGGCCACAAGGCGAGCTTGCGACAAAATCGCTTAGGCCATTTTCATTGCTATCGCCTATTCCCACCACTTGCATCCCGAGGCAAGCCAATTCGTTTCCATCGCCTACAATTCTTGCCAGGGCTTTTCCATCAAGTCCTGAAAAAAGATAAACACCACCAGTTAGATTACCGCCACCGAAATGCAAAATGGGATCGCTAACGAGAAAGTCTTGGTATCCATCGCCGTCAGTATCTCCGACTCCGGCAACGGACAATCCAAACGCTGCATAGGGTTCCTCTCCCCGAAGAACAAACAAGGTCTCTCCCGTACGACCTGAATAGACATAGGCCATGCCTCCATGCAAAGATTCTCGCGCTCCCGGAGCGCCGGCAATAAACTCATCCACTCCGTCTTGGTTTAAGTCTCCAATAGCATCCAGGGAACCACCCATCGACCCATTCGGTGGAGGACCTTCGATAAAGTAAATTTCATTTCCGGTAAGTCCGGAATAAACAGTAACCGCCCCACCAAGCCGAAGACTCACCAGAGCAAAATCTTGGTAGCCATCTCCATCAATATCTCCATTCAAGCAGGCGCCATCTCCACCAGGCCAACTCCAGGTACCACCGAGTTCGTACATAATGGTCCCATCCTTCCCAGAATAAACTATTGCAGAGCCTCGATCAGGAAAAAAGGTGTCCCGCTTGCTCGATTGGATGTAAAAGTCTTCGCATCCATCAAGATCGAGATCTCCAAGCCCACCAACCCTTTCTCCAAAGCTTTCAAAGGCCTCTATTCCATCCAGTCTATAAATAATCTGACCATCAGCACCAGAATAAACATAAACGGATCCTTCTTGGTTTCCTCCAGGGCTTTCTCGGAATGCTCCCGCGATTATGTCTTGGAGCCCATCGCCATTGACGTCGGCAGCTCCAACATCTACTCCTAACCTTCCCTCTTGTTGTTGACCTACAAATTCAAATATAAGGTTCCCATCTTTACCAGAAAGGACTTGCACCAAACCGTTACCAAACAATCCATTACGATTCGCCTGGAGCGTCCCTGCGATGATTTCAGAAACCCCGTCTCCGTCTAAATCATTGCAAGAATCCAAGGATTTTCCAAACTCTTCGAAGAAGCCCACTCCGGTGGCACGGAAGGCTTCCTTCCATTCACCCCCTTTCGATTCAACTTGTTGGAAGAATCCAAGAACAGCTAGTGCAAGTCCTATTAACATTAGTTTTTCTCCATTGCCTCAAGAAGAATTATCTGACCAAGACCTTCACTTCTGTTCCCTCATTCAAAGGCTGACCATCGAGGAATCTGGAGGTCAACTTCACCACCAACCGACCAGTGCTTCCAGATCCGATGTGGGTCCAAGCATGATCTTCTGTAGTGTTTAATAGGGAAGACAAATTAACCATAGGGACAATCGTGCCTGTTAGGCTTCCGATAAAAATGTTTTGAGGTACACTTTCACGCTCGATCTCTAAATATACCACGTGCCCAACGTCCTCCGAAAACCGGTAATTCACGTCAATGTCTTTCGGCCATTCGCTCGAGGAAATCGCCGTTGGAGTCCCTCCCGAATCCTTAAACCAGCTCAGTGTGTAGTAACACTTCGGGCCGACCAAAACCCCGCTCGAGTTCTTCCCCTGCTCCGGGGCATTGAAAGGAAACTCGTTCCTGATTTGAACCTCGTCATTGATGGTCTTGCAGTAGAAATGATTCTGCGCCATGGTCGTTCCGGAACCATCGCTGAAGTCCCGCCAAACTTTGAGGTAGTCCGGCTGGACACCCCCCGAGACCGTGGCATCGTTCACTTTCACGGTTACCTGGCCGTAGTTCACCGTGTCGCTGTTCTCCAGCACATAGGCGTTCAACGTGGAATTCAGGGTTGCGTCGAGGACCGGAGGTTGATCGTCCAGTTCCACCAGGAAATTCGTGTACGGCATGATGTAGACCTCCCCTCCTTGGCCGTATCCGAGCGAGTCATCCAAGTCGATGAGGACGTTATTGGCAATCTGGTTGTTGGCTTGCGTAAACGGAATCGGAGTGGCTCCTCCGAAACTGCTGTCGCGGAAGTAGAGCTCTCGATCGACGTTGTGGAAAGTCAGGTTACTCAAGGAGTTGCGGGGGTCGACGGACCAGTCGGCGTACTGCGGAGCCTGGGTGAAGCAACCAGAAAACCGCTCTCCGTGGGACGTAGGAAGGGTAACATCGTGAAATTCGGCAAAGCGGCAATTATCCACAATGTTAAGGCCGTCGTAACTTTCTACGCCTGTAAGAACATCCCACCTCATGTCGTGATCCACAAAGTCATCTTCATCTTGAGCCAGACTTCGCGTGGTTTCCCAACCCTTCCCCGGATCAGGCGTGCCTAAATTCGAACTCTCCCCGACAAACAGTAAGTTGGTGATCTTTACTTCAGCCGGACCGTAACCACGAATTCCGTTCGTGGCTGGATAAATCCCAGCCCGGCAGTCCGCTACCCAGGAGCGACCAACATTGGAGTTGGGATTGCCGAAAATCTCCAACTTTCCTTTGGTACGAAGCCACATCCCCTGCTCCCGGCACTTGTAAACTTTTGCGCCTACAATCTTTTGGAGAGTGGGATTGGCCTCCGAATCTTGCGTAATCCCCCGTTTCCCGCAGGAATGGATCGTGTTGTTCCGGAAACCATGGTTTCCGGTAGATAGCCAAGACCAGTTGGAGTCGTCGTGAGCCACATTGATCCAAATCCCGTGCTGACGACTTCCGGCGATCACATTGCCAGCAAATAAATTTCTCGGATTATTGATGTAGATTCCGGCAACATCATCGTCGGGGTCAAAACCGGGCTCATTGTAAAATGACCTCTCAAGCACAGCGACCAAGTTATCGCGAATTTCACAGGCTTGGTCGGCGGGGTTTCCGTTTTCCTTGTAGTATTCTTCGAAATACACGCCGCGGCCAAGAATATTGTAAATGACATTCCCCTTAATCTCAGCGCCCTTCGTATCGTGGATTACGACGCCACGGTTCTTGCTATTTCGAATCGTGCAGTATCGGACGTAACTATTGTCTGAGCTGATGTCCCTAAGCTGGTGCAGGTGTACAGGATACCTTCCCTTGTGGCCCTCCACTCCCAGGCCATTGAAATCCGTCCAGGCTATTTGGAAGATCGGAGTTGGTTGTAGGTTTTCATTGTGGAACATGACGTGTCCACAATCAATGTAAGTGCCATAGTCTACCAACTGTCCAGAAACAACCACGTTTCGGGTTAAGAGCGCCACTTCCCCCCGCTCGTCAATTTCCCAGGCGATGTCAGATCCCCCCAACGGATCAAAATTTTCCTTTACTCCGTGATGGTCATAGGCAAGGGCTGAAGTCAGCGTGGTTGAGCCTCCAGACACTGCGGTTTGCAGGGTTTTGACCTCTGCTTGATCTTGAGAAAAGTCCGTTGACACAATAAGAACCTCATCACCTGCTCGCCAATCCGGAGAAGAGTCCAAGGTCAGAGAGCTCGAATTCGCAGTTGCGTTCGCATTAAGCCTTACCCAGCTTTCAATTCTCGGCTCCCCGAACAAGCTTAACGTGCCGCCATTTACGACCACTAAACCGCGCTCTTTGAGCGCGTCCTTGGTTTCCTGATCAGAAATCCCAAGGCCGCCAAGTTCAATATCTGAAGGCGGAGTTAAGGGTGTTGGCGTGCTTTCGCCATCATCAACGACAAGGTTGATCTCCGCGCTCCCCCCGGTAATCATTGGCTCTTGAGACGTTCCGGCTTGGATTCTTCCAGTCCCAGTGACCAAGATACAATAAGCATTCAGCTTGCTTTCATCACACTTATCGAAAACCAGCGTTCCATCTACTTTTAGAATCTTTAAATGAACCGTATCTTCTCCTTGCAAGTAAATCGTTTCGGCTGAGGAAATTACGGCAATGTCGTCATGTGTTAGGCTGCCAAACTTATCTGTCCAGGTGTACACCGGAGGAGAGGGGTAGTAATCCAAGCAACCTGGCGGGTTCTGGGCAGTGATTACCCCCCCTGGAAAAGCAAGCCGGTTGCTAAAAGAGTGAGACTTCGCTTCATCATGGCTGATTCGATTTCTTAGGATTAAAACAATGATCTGGTTAACAAGGATTGAAGTTTGCCGCTGGTCGTTCGGAGTCAAAAAGCCTTGCTTCCGATACCGCCCTATGGGCAGCAAACGTTAGGTAGTCGGGTTCATCGAAAGGATGATGCTTTCTACCTATACCAGACAAAAGACCCTTGGACAGAGGAAAAACAACTCTTTTTTTTATTCTTAATTCCAATTTTCCGCCGTTCAGCTTTTGGTGGAATACCCCATTTTACGCACCGAAACGCTAAACTTTTCGTTACAAGAAATTTGGAAAATCTTGCAGAAAACTGGCCTCGAGCGATTCCGAACGGCACCCTTGAAATACCGCACAGGTGTTGAGATTGATCCTCAGGCTCAAATTGCAGGCCATCGAAGAGATCTTTCCCTAGGGAAGAGCGCTACTTTTCAATCCGAGGTCAACAAAAAGGCAAACCGCATCTCTATGCCCTGGCCAGCCCTCCCCCTGATCCGATCGTTCAATTTAAGCTCTTGGGAGATCCTTTCCTTACCATAATTATCCGACGCAGCCGGCAAAAAAGCTGCTTCTTCTCTACAATCGAGTCAGCCGCTGTGCACAGGCCCTACAGCATGTTTTTTGTGCTCTAGGCTCTCCTGTCGGCAAATTCCGCTCCTTGGCCAGCCAGCATATTCCGTTGCGCGCTGAGACGATCTCCCCGCGACAGGCACAGGGCGTTTCCAAAATGCTGCAAAAAACCAGGGGGGAGGCGAGATCACCAAGCAGCCAGAGAAAAGCTCAGTAAAGCTTGTCCAGATCGGAGCCGGGCTGGCTCGAAAGGCTTTTGCTACACTCGCCATCACGCATCGCTTTCGTTTCTCGACAGTCTCATTGAATCAAGAGTGGCGCTGACAATCTGATGAGGTTTCCCCTAAACACCCTTCCTCTTGTTGTTCTGTTCTCAGTTCCTGCACTGGCGCAAAACCCGCGCGAGCCTCAACAGCTAGACAGCGGCACGACAGCACCTCCCTCATACACTCCAAAAGTTGATAGCGCGAAAGATCTGACGGCAGTCGTTTTCAAGGATTCTAACAATCATATTTTCGTCACTGTTTCGACCGGTCAGGGTAAGAACTATAGCTCTCCCGCCCGAATCGATGATGACGCAACAGGAGCCAACAAGTATCTCAGCGAAAAGGCACTCAAAGTATGTGGGGATAATATCTATGTGGTCTGGAGAGATGAGCGAAACGGTTCAGATGACGATGTCTATTTCACCGTTTCAACGGATGGCGGGAACACTTGGTTACCAAACGTTCGGATCGATAAAGGATTCCCGGCTGGACAAGCTCCCGTGCGTGGAGTTCGCATGGACTGTAACAATGACAACATTGCTATCGTTGTCTGCGTTGAGGATCCCACGACGGGAGATGAGGAAGTCAAGCTGATCACGTCCCCTGACGCCGGAAGCAGTTTTCGGCCACCCGTTGATGCCTCTCCTCAAAATGGCCTCTCTGACCACGACGAAATCGATGTTAAGGTTGGCGACAACAATGAGGGGAACATTGTAATTGTTACGGACGTCTTGGGCATCAATACCGTCCTTGACACGGTATTCGATGCTGGATCTGGGCTCATCACTGCTCTTGGAACAGGCATAAGTACTCTCGCCAATAGCCTTGGAAAGAAAGCGACCGGAGGGGATGCTGTAATTGATGATGAAGACGGGCAAGATGATCTCGGGATGCATGTGGTCGCCGCTGCATGGCTGATGGACGACGCCCCAGGCGGTGGGCCCGACGAACTTTGGGTCAACGTCTCATTGGATGGCGGAGTGACTTGGTTGGGCGATCAACAAATTGGCGGCTACCTTGCGGGCATCGATGATGTTGATTCCCCAGATATTCTTGTCAGAGCTGATGGGACAATCCTCGTAACTTGGGAAGACAATCGCTCGGGCCTCGATGAGATCTACGTCGCAGTTTCGACTGACTTCGGCTTCACCTGGCTTGAATCGCAGGTGTCTGTTTCTGGCGGTGGCTTTCCACAATTAGCCGGCAACGATGATGACTATGTCGCAATCACCTTCACTGGCCGCGGATTTCCTGAAATTCCTGAGATGGCGTATTCAAGAGACGGTGGTATTACCTGGAACGTTGGCGTTAATGTTGGCGGTGGCATGACTGGTGACGCTGATTACCACGAAATCGCTTACAATAACCTCTACGATAACTTCATCTGCATTTGGTTGTCTGACGACTTTGGAATAAACAACCTATACGCTGGCGGTATGCGATGCCAGACTCTCAGCCCAGTCGGCGTCTTTACCGCAGGAGCACCGGTCAGCTTTTTGGTCCGCGAATTTGGCATCTCGGAAGCCGGCGGCGCCTTCCAAGTCGTGGTTTCGAGTGTCCCAGGAAATATTGTTATTCCTGGCGATGGTCGTGATACAGGCCTTGGTTCCAGCAATCTTCTTGTACAGTCTTCTAATTCACCAGCGCTAGCTGGACAAATCTCTGGAATTGGCGACGGGAGCACGGCGACAGTCAACTTTCCTAGCACTATTCCAGTTGGAACAATTCTCCATTGCATCGCAGTTAGCCATTCCGGCGGTTCCTTTTTTTCGATCACTGACGTAGTTACGGTCCCTGTGCAGTAGGAAGGAAGAACCGACTTGTACTTCTCCAGCGCCAGCCATCCCAAGTCACAGCTTGGGATTCGAGCGTGACGTCGCCGGGTTCCGAGTTTGAGTCTACAGGCCCAAACTCGGAACCCGAACAATTTCGGCGTATGGATCTGACGCTATCCCCTCTATCCGTTCTCTGCCCAACCTTGAACTCCTACATTCTGCGGAGTTTCTCATGAGATCCATTCTGTCATCATTTTTAGGCCTGGCTTTGACCATGGCCTGTTCCACATCTCTTCTCGCCGCGCAGCCGGGAACCCCACAACACCCGGCGTACCCATGCCACACCGGCGAACTCTGGTCGAACCTCTTCGGCACTGCGTCGGCAAACCCCGCCGGGCCCGGAGACTTTGTCCACATTCCCTCTGGAACGGATGTCGTACTAGATGAAAATTCCGAAGACCTTGGCGGACTTTGGATTGAAGGCCGATTGATCTTTCAGGATTACTACGGCCCTGTTGAACTCAATTCCGCGTACATCGTGGTCACAGGCAGCCTGCAGATCGGCTGCCGCATTCCAAGCGGCGCGATTCACCCCTACACCGAACAGGCCACCATTCGGTTGATTGCGCCGGAAACTTACGGAACCGGACTTCCGGGATTGGATCCCTCTGGCGTCCGGTGGGAGGGCACGGCCGTAGACGACCATTTTGATTTAGCACCTTTCGTAGTCCCCGCTGCCGCTGCAGACCGTGGCCTCATCATCACCGAAGGCGGCACCCTTTATATCTACGGCGAAGATAAAGGGAAGAGTTGGACCCAGTTGAGCTCAACTGCAAATGTCAATGATGACACGATTAATTTGCAGGATGTTGTCAATCAAGATTGGTCGACTGGTGACGAAGTCGTCATTGCTTCGACCGACTTCGAGTACGACAGTTGGAATGCTCCCAACGTCGTAAAAAGTTACGTCCAGGGAGAAAAAAGGACCATCACCGACTTTCCTGCAGGAAATCAGGTCGAACTCGACAGTGCTCTCAATTACATGCACTTTGGCGAAATCGTCCACGGTCCTCCTCCTCATGACAATGATCCGGATTGGGACATCCCCATGCAGGCGGAGGTTGGCTTGTTGACCCGAAACGTCGTCATCGAAGGCCAACTCTCGGCTCACAGTAGTTCAGCGAACCACAGCCACGGGCCGCAACACTACGGGCACGTCATCCTGCTGCCTTACAACGGCCAAAATCCCTACTTTGAAGTGGAGTGGGCGGAGTTTCGCAATTTGGGCGTTGAAGGAACCCTGATGCGTTATCCCTTTCACACTCACATCTTAGGCGATGCTCGGGTCAACGGCGCCATTCCCTACCTCCGTAATAGCAGCATCCATGACTGCGTTCATCGTTTCGTCACCATCCACGATACTCAGTACGTGAAGGTGGAAAACAACGTCGGCTGGAAGACCCTCGGACACGGCTTTTACCTGGAAGAATCCGATCCGGAAGTCCCCAGTCTTACCAAACACATTGAACTTCGCGGCAATCTCGGGATGTGGGTGGATCCGCCCGCCACCTTCGATAGCAATACTCACTCACTCATTGTCCAAACTGACCGAGATGAGCCGGGAGTCTTCTGGATCCAACACCCCGACAACATGATTGAGGGCAATCATGCCGCTGGCGCCTACGGTCATGGTTTCTACCTGGCCCCGCCCAAGGACTTTTACGTCCATACCACCACCAGCAATTCTTACTTCCGGGACAACGTCGCCCACAGCAATGGCCAGCACGGTTTCTACCACAACATCCGCACCAAGTGGCAGTGGGAAGACGGCAACCCCGATCACCTGCCCACGGCTTCCGGCCTCATTGCATACAAGAATCGGCGCTATGGGGTCTGGTGGCGTAGCCACGGCTCCGCCCTACTTGAGGACATGAAGGCCGCCGACAATAAATCCGGTTTGTACCCCGCCACTGACGGCTTGGTGAATTCAGGAAATGACCTCACCGGGGTCATCACTCTACGCGACTGCACCATTTACGGCGAAACGACCAACATCGGAACGCCAGTCAATGATGCGGAGATCCAAGCAGGTCGCAGCCTGCCGCAGACCTACTGGTTCTTCGAACGGCCGACGGTCGGCGGCTCCGCCGATCCGCATTCTTCCGCCTGGGACACCTTGAACGCCATCGAGTCTTACGATGGCTACCTGCGGATGGAAGACTTCCGAGTGGCCTATTTCGAGGACATTGATGCGCTGGTGGATCCCAATAATCCGGGGCAGACTGCGGACCGGAAGTCCGCTGGTATCACCCAGGTGGAGTACCAATCTCGCTACCAGGAAGATCCCCGAAACTACGTTAATAACTGGACTTTCGGCCCTAACACGGTAGATCACGAGATTTACTATCGGATTCCGGAGGACGAGGAGAACATGGTCAAAAACACGGTGGTGCACGATCTGGACAACAGCCTCGGCCAGGGCAGTGATGTATACTTGGCTTATCTGGATGATTTCCTCGTTGCCAATGCAGACCCAAACACTCCTCCCGTAGCGTTAACCCAAGAAAATGTTTACGTCGTGCCCGCAGCCAGCGGCGATTTTGCCCAGATCAACGTCATTCCTATGGACCAAGATCCATTGGTAACCTTCAATTGGCCGAATGCAGACGCAGATCTGGTCGTAAGCACGGATGATTTCAACAACGTGCAGCGTACCACGACCATTTTTCCGACCAATCCGGACACAGAACAGGATAGACACTATCCCTTCTGCTCCATAATGGGGTTGAATAAGGTAACTCAGGGAGGCCTTCAAGGAGTCTACAAATGCTCTTTTGTCGGGACGGCCAACGTTCCAGACAAGTATGAAATCAAAATTCAGAATGCACGTTTGGAAAATGAGGACGTGATTGTTGGAGTTCCTTTTTCTTCTTTGCCATCCAAAGTATTCCTAAATGGTAATGATTCCATCATGGTTAATGGGAACTCTCAGGGGATCACTAGCCTTTCTGGATTGGTCACTTCTGGAGTCCCTCACATTTGGTTCTTAGATCAGTCTGTTAGTCCTCCCGTCCTTTACATTAAAACTAAGATCGTGCTTGAAGATCCTGCTCACTCAGTAGATTGGGAAGGCACCAGAAACCTAATCGTTGTGTTGCAGAACTAGAAAACCTTGTAGAAGAGCCCAAGAATGTTAGCACTGTTGTTTTGCTCGGCCCTCCTCCAGCAACCCGGAGGAAAGTGGATTCAGAATTTCGAAATCCATGGCACTTCTGTGCTCGAAGAACTTGGCAGACAAGTCGTGCTAATGGGCGATCTGGATGGCGACCAGCACTCTGAAGTGCTGGTCGCTTCCCCTGGAGCTGATCTGGGGGTTTCGTTTCCATTCGGAAAAGTGCGTATTTTTTCTGGAGCTACCCAGGATGTCATTTTCGAAACCACTTCCTTGGATTTCTCCAATGCTTCGGTAATAGGGCTTAGGAGTGAAGCCCTGGGGGACGTCAACTTAGACGGATTCAATGACTTTGCGTTGTTAACAAGCCAGGTTGTCGTTTATCCTTATTCTAGTGTGATTGTCTTTTCTGGGGCCAATTTTCAGGTATTGACTCGCATTTTCGGGCCGAATGGCTCTGTTGGGTTTGGCTTTCAGGGCTTAACTGGAGGCATGGATCTAAATAGGGATGGATTTCCAGATATGCTTGTCAGCGACCAATTTTATACGGGAACCTTGGATTATCAAGGTGCCGTTTTCGCTTATGATTCCACTACTTGGCAGCAGCTTTGGGTTGCAGAAGGCAACCTTGCCTGGTTGCAGCTGGGGCAAAGCCTGGCCAGCATCCAAGACATCAATGGTGATGGTTACAACGATGTCTTGACCTCAAGTTCCTACGCTGGCATTGAAGGTTCGATACATGCTTTGTCTGGCCAAGACGGGTCTGAAATCTACCGTATCGATGGAATTCCAGGCTGGATCGATCTCGGCGTTTTTGGCATCGCGACAATTCCGGACATCACCGGAGATGGCGTAGAGGACTTCGTCACCACCATGAGTCCTCCCTTCTGGCTAACTTATCAGTTTGGCTTTTTGAATGTCTACAGTGGTGCAGATGGTGCCTTGCTCCATCAAATTCAGGGAGAAGTCCCGGACAGTGGGTTTCCTTATTGCCCCACCAACATTGGAGACTTCGATCAGGACGGTTATGACGACATCGCCGCCGGCGCAACATTACAACGAACTTCCAAATTTGCTACCGGCATGGCCTACGTTTATTCCGGTCGCAACTGGCAAGTTTTGGCACGCATCCCAGGTCACCCAAAACACTCCAGTAGCTTCGGCAGCGCCTTCAGTGGACATGAAGACGTCACCGGAGATGGTCAAATCAATCTTGCCATTGGAGATAAATCCTCGAGATATTCAGGAATCACTGCTGCTGGATCTGCTTTCATTTACAGTTTTGAACCCTTCCTTAGAGCCAGCGCCATGCAAGTCTCGGCTTCCAGCGGCGGGCAAGTTGATTTCGACCTCCAATTCCCGCTCGAAGAGGCCGGCAAAGAATATCGCATGCTGGTTTCTACTGACCTCCCGGGCTCCATCGTGCTTGGCAAGATGGAACTTCCCCTGGAGCACACTCCCTTGACCTGGGCAGTAGCTCATAACCCTCCAAATTGGTTTACCGGCAGCCGCGGCACCTTGGACGCCAACGCTCAAGCCACCGCCACGGCGGTCTTCCCTGCCAACAAATTCGCAAGCCACGTCGGCACCACCTTGAAGTTTGTCGCTCTCACCATGCGACCGATCCGAAAGCCGGACCGCTCTTCCGCTGCCGTCTACGTCGAAATCGTGCCATAAGATGACTCTCCTTCTGCTATTCACGCTCATCCCAGGTCTTCAACAACCCGGGGGGAAATGGATCAAGGAGCATGAGATCCACGGCTCTTCTCTGCGTGAGGAACTTGGTAGGCAGATCGTACTCTTGGGCGATTTGGATGGCGACCAGCACTCCGAAGTGCTGGTCGCTTCCCCAGGAGCAGACCTGGGAGTTTCCTTTCCATTCGGCAAAGTGCGCATATTTTCTGGAGCTACTCAAGATGTCCTTTTCGAAACCACTTCTCTTGATTTCTCCAATGCTTCTGTAATCGGCATTAGCAGCAGAAGAGTCGGGGATGTAGATCAGGACGGTGTTGAAGATTTTGCCTGCCTAGCTAGACAGCTAGTTTCCGAACCTTTTGCAAGTGTCATCGTGTTTTCCGGAGCCAACTTTAGCACGATCACCAGGATATTTAGTCCTATGGGAAACACGAGTTTCGCCTCTAGAGGCTTAGAAGGAAGGGTGGACCTCAGTGGAGACGGAATTCCCGATCTAGTGATAAGTGACCCTGTGTATTCAGAATCGTTGAATCATCAGGGAGCCATTTTCGCATACGACCCAACGACTTGGCAGCCGCTTTGGGTAGTGGAGGGGAACCTTGCTTGGTTGCAGATAGGGCAAAGCCTGGCTTGCATTCAAGACATCAACAATGATGGTTACAATGACGTCTTAACCTCTGGCTCCTACGAAAGTGAAGGTTCGATACATGCTCTGTCAGGCAAGGATGGATCGGAAATTTATCGCATCGATGGAATTCCAGGGTGGATTGATCTCGGCATTTTCGGCATTGCAACGATTCCGGACATCACCGGGGATGGCGTAGAAGACTTCGTCACCAACATGAGCCCTCTATTCTGGCTGACTTACCAATTTGGTTTTTTGAATATTTACAGTGGTGCCGACGGCACCCTGATTCACCAAATCCAAGGGGAAGTCCCGGATAGTGGGTTTCCTTATGCCGCCACCAACATCGGTGATATTAATCAAGATGGCTACGATGACATCGCCACCTCCGCCATATACCAGCAAACGCCGGGGGATGGCAGTGGCGTAGTTTACGTTTACTCCGGTCGGGACTGGCAGGTACTGGCTCGCATTCCGGGTCCACCCAAACAGTCTTGGCTCTTCGGCGCAGCTCTCAGCGGAAGTGAAGATGTCTCCGGAGATGGCCACGTTAATCTTGGAATCGGGGATTTTCCTTCGAATTACAAGGGCATCATCGCCGCCGGCGCCGCTTACATCTACAGCTTTGAACCCTTCCTCCGGGCCAGCGCCAAACAAGTCTCGGCTTCCAGCGGCGGCCAAGTTGACTTCGACCTTCAATTTCCTCTCGAGGATGCCGGCAAAGAGTATCGGATGCTGGTTTCTACCGACCTTCCAGGCTCCATCGTGCTTGGCAAGATGGAGATTCCCTTAGAGCACACTCCCTTGACCTGGGCGGTGGCCCACAATCCTCCCAATTGGTTTACTGGCAGCCGCGGCACCTTGGACGCCAATGCTCACGCCACGGCCACGGCAGTCTTCCCTGCCAACAAATTCGCAAGCCACGTCGGCACCACCTTGAAGTTCGTCGCCCTCACCATGCGACCGATCCGCAAGCCGGACCGCTCTTCCGCTGCCGTCTACGTCGAAATCGTGCCATAACATGCTCATACTCTCCCTTTTCATGCTCTCCGCCAGTTTTCAGCAAGCCGGAGGGAAATGGATCAAGGAACATGAGATCCATGGTTCCTTCCTGCATGAAGAACTTGGCCGACAAGTCGTTCTCCTTGGCGATCTGGATGGCGACCGGCACTCCGAAGTGCTGGTCGCTGCACCTGGGGCAGACCTAGGCGTACCCTTCCCCTTCGGAAAGGTCCGTGTTTTCTCTGGATCTACTCAGGAAATCCTCTTCGAAACGACCTCCGCAGATTTTTCCAATGCCTCCGTCATCGGCCGCCGCGCCGAACGCATTGGAGATGTCGATCAGGACGGATTGCCCGACTTTGCGCTGGCAACCCTTCAACTCATCGCTGAGCCCTACGCAAGTATCATTGTGGTTTCAGGGGGTACTTTTCAAGTAATTGCTAGATTATTCAGTCCCCCCGGTTCCGGTAACCTTGGAGGCCGAGGTCTGGCTGGCGGTGTAGATTTAAGTGGCGACGGAATCCCAGATTTAGTCGCCAGCGATGAATATTACACGGGAAGCTTAGATTACCAAGGCGCTGTCTTCGCCTACGATTCCACGACTTGGCAGCCACTTTGGGTGGCGGAAGGTAACCTTGCCTGGCTGCGGCTGGGGCAAAGTCTTGCCTGTATCCATGACATCAATGGCGATGGATACAACGACGTCTTGACCGCAAGTTCTTACGCCGGCAGTGAAGGCTCAGTACATGCTCTGTCTGGCAAGGATGGGTCGGAGATCTATCGCATCGACGGAATTCCGGGATGGTCCTACCTAGGAATCGGCGGATTCGCCGTCGTGCCAGACATCAATGGAGACGGAATTGAAGACTTTGTCACCGACATGAATCCGCGCTCTGTAAGCACCTATCAATTCGGTTTTCTCAATGTCTACAGTGGTGCCGATGGTGCCTTGCTCCATCAAATCCAAGGGGATGTACCTAATAACGGATTCCCGAACTTTGTTGTCAACATTGGCGATGTAGACCAAGATGGTTTTGAAGATGTCGCAACTTCGGCAGTACGCCAACCAACGCCCGGAAACGGTCGCGGCGTGGTTTATGTCTACTCCGGCCGAAACTGGCAAGTTTTGGCTCGCATTCCTGCCCCACCAAAGCAATCTTGGTTCTTTGGTTGGGCGCTGAGCGGCGGGGAAGACGTCACTGGTGATGGACGAGTTGATCTTGGAGTTGGAGATCATCCAGCTCACTACAGTGGCATCATCGCCGCCGGCGCCGCCTACATCTACAGCTTTGAACCCTTCCTTAGGACCAGCGTCAAGCAAGTCTCGGCTTCCAGCGGCGGACAAGTTGACTTCGACCTCCAATTTCCTCCCGAAGAGGCCGGCAAGAAATATCGGATGCTGGTTTCTACCGACCTTCCAGGCTCCATTGTTCTCGGCAAGATGGAAATCCCCCTGAAGCACACCCCCTTGACCTGGGCCGTAGCCCACAACCCTCCAAATTGGTTTACTGGCAGCCGCGGCACCTTAGACGCCAATGCTCATGCCACCGCTTCGGCGGTTTTCCCTGCCAACAAATTCACCAGCCACGTCGGCACCACCTTGAAGTTTGTCGCCCTTACCATGCGACCGATCCGCAAGCCGGACCGCTCGTCGGCTGCCGTCTACGTCGAAATCGTGCCATAAAATGACTTTCCTTCTGCTATTCACGTTTACCGCAGGTTTTCAACAACCTGGAGGAAAGTGGATCCAGGAGTTTGAGGGTTTGGGGTCCTCCAATCGTGAAAGATTTGGAGGCCAAGTGACCAGTCTCGGAGATCTCAACGGGGATCAATCTTCCGAGATTCTTGTGACTAGTCCACTTCTCGATCTTGGCGACCCAGGCCGCCTTGGTCAATTCGAAATTTTCTCTGGGGCTGACGGTACTCTTATCTACAAATCATCCGCATTAGATTACCACGATGCAACGCACCTTGGAACACAAGCGAAAGGAGCAGGAGATTTCAACCAAGATGGAGTTCCTGACTTTGCTCTGACTTCTGTCAATCCGAATGGGCCACCCAATTACAGCGTAATGATTTTCTCCGGGCTCGACTTCTCCCTAATGCATCGAATTTGGGGTCCATTGGGATACTCCAGATTTGGGAGAAACCATCTGGAAGGAAAAACCGATCTCAATGGAGATGGAGTTCCTGACCTCCTGATTGGGGACGCAGATTACTCTATCAATCTTATGTTCCAGGGAGCGGTCTACGCTTATGATTCTGCCACTTGGAACCTGATGTGGGTCCACGAAGGCCAACTGCCAGGTACTCAGATCGGCTGGTCCCATTCTTCCATCGCCGACATTAATGGTGATAGCATCCACGACGTATTAACTTCTAGTTGGCAATCGGGCCCTTCTGGCTCCATCCATCTCCTTTCAGGCGTAGATGGAACCGAGATTTACCGGATTGACGGCACTCAATACGATTACAGCCTTGGTTCAGGTGGCTTGATCGCGCTCAATGACGTCACGGGCGATGGCTGCCAGGAATTTGTCGCAGGCTCAATTAGTCATCCCTCCGGAAGTACTGGGGGACATGGATACTTAAACATTTACTCTGGATTGGGGGGAGGACTCATCCATCAAATTCAATCAGAATCTGTGGATGAATGGTTTCCAGGAGAGATAGTCCTCGTTGGTGATATCGATGATGATGGCTTCCAAGAATTCGCGACTTCAGACCGAACTGAACTGCCAGGTTTTGGAAAAGGAACTGTGTACGTTTACTCGAGTCGCAATTGGCAGGTCATGGGCCGGATCCCTGGTCCAAAACATTCCCACGTATTTGGCTTTGAGCTAGGAGCGGGTGCGGATGTTACCGGAGATGGGCACCCCGACCTACTGGTTGGGGATGACGGCGTCGTTGTGAATCAAATGGTGAATGCCGGCGCCGCCTACATCTACAGCTTTGAACCCTTCCTCCGAGCCAGCGCCAAGCAAGTCTCGGCTTCCAGCGGCGGACAAGTTGACTTCGACCTCCAATTTCCTCCCGAAGAGGCCGGCAAGGAATATCGAATGCTGGTTTCTACCGACCTTCCAGGTTCCATCGTGCTCGGCAAGATGGAGATTCCCTTGGAGCACACTCCCTTGACCTGGGCGGTAGCCCATAATCCTCCAAATTGGTTTACTGGCAGCCGCGGCACCTTGGATGCCAATGCTCACGCCACCGCCTCGGCGATTTTCCCTGCCAACAAATTCACCAGCCACGTCGGCACCACCCTGAAGTTTGTCGCTCTCACCATGCGACCGATCCGCAAGCCGGACCGCTCTTCAGCTGCCGTATACGTCGAAATCGTGCCTTGATGCTCTCCCCTACTGCGATTCACTGCCGGTAAGAATTTTCTCACCTTGACGTCCAGAGCAAGCCCATGCAAAGATTTAATCTTTGCGGGTGAAAGGTCTGGGCTTGAATTATCCATCAAAGAATTTCGGCATTCTCATCGCGTATGTGCTTCCAGGATTCATTGCTCTGTGGGGCCTTGCCACGAAGTTCGGGGCGGTGAATACCTGGCTAACAGGCACGAATAATGCCGGTCTAGCCGTCGGCGGCGTCTTGTATGTCACCGCGGCCTCCATAACGATTGGCATGGTGATAAACGCCGTGCGCTGGCTGATCATCGATCCAGCCCTTCTTCTTTCCGGCCTGACCAGGCCAGATTGGAACGCAGTCCAGCTTCAGGGCCGGCTTTCCGCGTTCGAGCGGCTGGTTGAGGATCATTTCCGGTATTTTCAGTTCTACGCCAACACAGCACTTGGTTCACTAGTGGCATTTCTGGCCTGGAGATCGTCACCCTTTCATGAATCTGCACCAGGTCTCTGGCCAGAAGTCGGGATCGTGGCCCTGGAGTTCGTGCTACTACTCGCCTCGCGCGATGCTTTGAGCCGCTATTACCGCCGCACACAAGATTTGCTGGAGACCGAAAACAGCGAAGAAGAGCTGGAGACATAAGGGCTCTGTGCGGACTTCACTTGACCCGCCGAATCGCTTCGGAGGGATCTACGCGGCAAGCTTTGCACCAACGCACAAACTCCACCGGGTCGATCCGGCGGTCTCCGTGCTCGACCTTGGCCACAAAGGAGTGCGGCTTTTTGAGCCTGGCCGCCAGAGCCCGCTGGGTCAATTCAGCTTCGCTGCGCATAGCCTTCAACTGGGCTCTCAGCCGGCGATAGCTCGGATTGTGCTGCGGGCTTGTTCCCATGTTGGGAGCAAGCTATGCTGGGGACCTCGTTGCTCCCGAATTGGGAGCATCCCCTTAGACCAGGAATCAAAATGACCAACGGAAACGCAAGCAAGAAGAAGGGAACTCCGGAGAACAAGTCCGGGAAGGGTTCCCAAAAGCCCTCCTCCAAGTAGGGCGGCTCGCGGCCCGCAGCCGCTTTGTTTTTTGAGCTTGGCCAAGCCTTTGTAACACCACCTGACGCAGTCAAAGTCCCAGCCTTCGGAAGGTTTGGGGCCTCGGCCCGTCATCTAGCCGCGGAATCACTTCGATTCGGCAGCCCTCCCCTACCGACCAGGCGCCCAGACCGGTGCGCGGACCAAAAGCCCAAAAGGGCCTTTTTCGGCCAACTCCCCACAGAGTGATTGACTCGGGGTCCCAGCTAGGCCATGGTCTGCGCATGACCGATAAGCTCGTTCCAAGGCCGGATGGCTACAACGACATTCTGAGCGGGATCACCGATGTGATTTCCACCGCTCGCAGCGCTGCTGCCCGGACGGTCAACACGATCATGACGGCAACCTATTGGGAGGTCGGCCGGCGAATTGTCGAGTACGAGCAGGGCGGAACCGAGCGAGCCCAGTACGGCCAGGCTCTTCTGGCCAACCTCTCCAAGGATCTGAGCGCGGCTTTTGGCAGAGGATTCTCTGAACGCAATCTGAGATTGATGCGGAGGTTCTATAACGCCTGGCCACAAGCAGGCGAATCTACCACAACTCTTTCTTATGCCGATAGTTATGAGATTCGGCAGACACTGTCTGCCGAATCTCCCGCCCCTTTGTTCCCGCTGCCTTGGTCGCACTACGTTGAACTACTCCGAGTCAAGGATGAGAACGCAAGAGCGTTCTACGAGCGTGAGACACTTGCGGGCGGCTGGACCATCCGGCAGCTCAAGCGCCAGATCGGAACCCAGTTCTTTGAACGGGCCGCTCTGTCCAGGGACAAAGCCAAAATGCTCACAAAGGGCGAGAAGGCTAAGCCTGAGGACGCCGTGACGGTCGACGAGGAGCTCAAAGACCCTCTCGTTCTTGAGTTTCTCAATCTAAAGGACGAATACTCGGAAAGCGAGTTAGAAGAAGCACTGATCCGTAGTCTTGAGGACCTGCTTCTCGAACTCGGAGGCGACTTCACTTTTGTCGGACGGCAGAAGCGCTTGCGGCTCGACGACACGTGGTTTCGGGTTGATCTCGTCTTCTTTCACCGTGGCCTTCGATGCCTAATCATCATTGATCTGAAGCTGGGCGAGTTTTCACACGCCGATGCCGGTCAGATGAATCTTTACCTGAACTATGCCCACGAGCATTGGACGCGCGACGATGAAAACCCGCCTGTCGGCCTCATTCTGTGCTCCGGGAAAAAGAAAAGCCTTGCCGAATACACTCTCCGGGGTCTTAAGCAAGTCCGAGCGGCTGAGTACCGCACGGCTCTTCCAGATCCAAAAATGCTCGCGGAGGAGCTGCGCAAGAAGCGTGAGGAGCTGGAGCAGCGGGCAATAAGTCGTTCGCCTCACGCCGAAGAAAACTCGGACGCGCGAGAAACTCATTTGTGATTCAGAAGCAATTCTTGAGGTACTATCGTAAGCGTCCGGTCACGCCATGTATTACCTAAGCTTTGGCCGGATTCGGCTTGAATTCAAATCAAGCTTTGGTGTCGGTAGCCTGGTCCTTCTTCCAGGCCCACGGGGTCAGCGAAGCAACTTCGCT
>QQUA01000005.1 GCA_008501825.1 Planctomycetota bacterium
GGCGTTGTCTGCGGGGATTGAGGCATTCCTCTGTTGGGTTGAGGGTAAAAAATAAGCTTTCACCTCGGATGGGGGCTCCGTGTAAGTTGATGGTGAGCCCCCAAGTCTGGCGGCAGTCCATTTGTAGGCCGGTTTTGGGGTTCGAACCTGGGAGATGTGGAACTTCCCCCCCCACCCCCCCCCCCCCAATTAGCTTCTAACCGAAGCTGGGAGTAAAAATGCGCACTTTGGTTCCTCCCGCTCGCCTCGTTGCGGCTTTTTTGTACCCGATTCTGTGGGCTTCCTGTTGGCCGTCTTTATCCGAAACTGAACAAGGTGGTGCGAATACGAACGCCACTGGTGGGCCTGCCTCCGAAACATTGCAATGCGAGCAAGTGGAATGGGGGCGTTTGGTGGACGCCATGGACCATAGTGGGTCTTGGCTGCAGAAAGATGTTCTGATTTCCCCTCAGCTTCAAGGAGAAGAGGGACGTTTCCACTTCGAAACCCAAGCGGGTCGGGATCGCGCTTTGCTGGTCTTGGAAAGGAGACCGGATCAAGCGGAATGGGCCAGTTTGTGGAACACCGTGCAAACTCAGGTACCGCGGTTGGAATGGCAGCAAGAAGGAGAAGTCCTGGCACGGAATCACGTTCCTCGGGATGCGGTTTTTCGCTTGCATTTTTCCGTTCCCTTGGATTCGAATTCCGTCTCCGAAAGTAGCGTTCGTCTGGTCCTATTAGATCATCCCGAGGTTAACCTTGATGCGGAACTGAAGTTGGAGGAAGGCGGCAAGCGATTGCTGGTGATTCCTCGACTGCTGCCGGAATCTTCCCTGGCTGGGAAGGCGAATCTGGCTTTACAACTGAACCTCGCTTCTGGCACTCGACTTCGGAGCTTGAACGGTTGTGGGCTCAGCGCCAGAAACCTTCCTTCGTCTTCCGTTTCATCCGGGTCCAATTCCCTGTTGTTCCCTTTCCGCTCGGGCCGGCGTGAGGATCCGCAAAGCGGCTTCATGGCCGATACGGTCCCGCCGGAATTGATTACGGAGCTGGAAGTTCGTTTGTGGAAAGTTGCGGGAAGCGGGCCTGTAAGAGTGGTTCGTTATCACGTGGACGTTGCCGGTTGCCGGGGAGTCAAGCCGAAAGTCGGAGATTTGATTGAGGTTGGCGATGCGGATCTATTGGTCCGGCGGGTGTTGGACGACAATTTACCCCAGGGCTTCCGAGTGGCGGGTACTTTGGTTTCGGGGCAGCTACCGCCGGGGGATTACAGCCATAATCCATTAGCCGGCCTGCTCACCACCGCGTATCGGGAAGTCGATCAACCGTGGCAACTTTGTTGGTTGCAATTTCACCCGCAACCCTTGTTCGGCCGGCCGGCCCGGGGTGTCTTACCCTGGAGCACAATCCGGCTTCGTTTCAGTGAAGCCATGGACCCGGAAGGAGTTAAAAGCCTGTCCAATTTGGTTTTGGCTTCTTACGTGGTGGATGCCAATCCGCAAAATTTGGAGCGCCAATTCGATCCTCAAACGGAAGACGTCGGAGGATTTATCGATCGCTTGCCCGGTTTCGTCAATCGAAGCCAACCGGATCAAGCGGGAAGTGGGCGGTTGAAATTCGGACTGATCGAAGCCAGTGCCGACGGACGCGAATTCACTTTGACTCCCTTGGCCGGATTGGCGGATTCCCATGGCGAAGGTTTGCAGATGAACCTTTGTTTGGCTTTGCGCGACGGGCCGGAGGGACTTCGCGACCTAGCCGGCAACCCGCTGGCTTTTGAAGATTTCGTGGCTGGCAACCCGGGCCAAGCGGAACGCATCCAATTCGCGCCTTTGCCTCAATGGCCCCAGGATCGTTATTACGCCCTGCGGTTTCAAAGTCCCGACGAGGACCACGACGGGTTTGCTGAATTTGCCGGCCAGCTTCATTACCAGCCCGGTTCGGTCCAAGGGCGGGCTTGGCAACGATTTTCTCGGATCGCCGACCCCGGCAATCCTTACATCGGTCAGCGAGCGGCTTTTCCCGGTGGCATTCAAACACCGTTGTCTCCTGCCGGAGCGGTGCAAATGTCGGTTTTGGGCTACCATCATTTAGGCTTTGGCTTTGACGATCCTCAATCTCTAAACCTCGACGTAGAGGGTTTGAATTGGTCACCATTCCAAGGGCAAGTGCTCCAGGAGGATTTCCAACGGTTCGGGATCGCTTTGGCTCACTCCAATAGTTTTCCTGACGATGTCATCGATCCTCTTGGTGGCATTCCGCTTGCGCCTTTGAGCGGTCTGCGAATCGATATTCCCTTTGAGGAAAATGTGCTGGGATTCCCAGAAGGCCAGGAGACTGAGGTCTACGACGGCCACTACTCCGTCCGCCCGGGGGATCTATTCCAAACCCCAGGTGGAACCGCCATGATGCCCTGGCCGTCTTTTCAGCAAAGTTTTACTTGGAGAGACACCGGCCTTCCCTCCGAATGGACCGGCGGCCACCGCGGTCTGGGAGTACCTCCCCAAGTTACCGGCCAACCTCCGGTCTACGCCGCTGGAGAAGTTCCCAGCATTGGCATGCCCCTGCTGATGCATTTCCGTTGCTATCCGGAAGGCAATCTGTTCGGCCAAAACGGGTTCCAAACTCAATTGATGAGTTCGAGTTCGGCTTTGCCAGCGTTTCGGGTTTTCTCCGCCGGTGGCCGGGACCCCGGGGGGAATTGGCATTGGGTGGTTCCGGACGTTCCCGGTACCGGAGGAGTCCAACCCAATGGTGGATACCATTCCGTCACCGGAGCCAAGACTCGTCCTAACGGACCGGAACTTTATTGGGCTCAAATCGACTTTGCCGTTCGAGTTTCTCGAGCCTACAGCCATTGGTTTTCTCTGGGCGGCTTGATGGCGGACAGTCGTGGCTACCTTTTGGAAACCGGTCTTCAAGCTCATGACGGCCAAGTTCAAGTGGAGTTTCGCGGAAGCTCCGGTTTGGATGTGAGTCACTGTCCACCGGGAACCGGCATTTTGTTCGAGGCCGAAGGTGCATTCGATCCTTATGGTGACGGCCTGGCTTGTGGATCGGATACCTTGCAAACACCCTCTGCGTGGACTTCGAATTTAGAAGATCTAGCTGGAACGGCTCAATTCTTGCAAATTCGGTTGACCTTCCTCACTGATCCGGCCACCGGAGTCGAACCGGCGTTGGATGCCATGGGTTTCGTGGCTCAGGTGCAGTGAATCCGCGCCCATCTGTGCAACTCGAAACCGGTGACATCGTTCGCCGGTTTCGAGCGCTGGCGTCAGTCGGAAGACTTCGGCAATAATCGCGGTGGCATAAGCCAGCGCAGGTTGCCTTCGCCGAAATGGACTTCGGACCAATCGTCCACCGCGAAATCAATCGACAGGATGGCAGCAGTGGGAACGGTGATGAATCCGCCACCGATGAATCGGGATGCCAACTCGGACCAAGTGGGTTGGTGACCGACCAGCATCAGGCTTTGGGTCGAATGGGCCTGGGCTTGCACCAGGGCTAGGACTTCTTCAGCGGTGGTTTCATAAAGGGCTTCCAAAACTTCCACCTGAGCCGGCCAGGAGCCGGCTTGGACGGCGAGTTCCGCCGTATGCCGGGCTCGGATGGCGCTGGAGCTAAGAATCCGATCCGGAGCTTGTTGGATGTCCCTTAGCCATCGGCCCATGGCTTTGGCCGCATGGATCCCACGGTCCTTCAGAGGGCGATTATGGTCGCTTTCGTACTCGGCGTGCCAATCCGATTTGCCGTGTCGGAAGAGGAGTAATCGCTTCATGCGGGCGAAACCCTAACAGTTCCTAGGCCCGGCCTCCGTCAGCCGGGGTAGAAAAAGGGCTTGTATAAAAGTTATAGTGTTATATAACTTTTAAGCGTGACCCTCACCCTTCGCATCCGCCCCGGCGACCCGCTGCCGATCTACCGCCAGATCTACCGTCAGGTGGTTGCAGCCATTGCCGGCGGCCGACTGCGCCCGGGCGACCAGATGCCGGGACAAAGGGAGCTCGCTGAAACCCTTGTCATTGCTCCGCTTACGGTCAAGCGTGCGTACGACGAATTGGAGCGCGACGGCTACGTGGAGGGTCATCGGGGGCGGGGGACTTTCGTTCGGGATCGGCAACCGGGCTTTAGCCGTCCGGAAGCGGTCGAAGCCTTGCGGGCGGAGGTCCGGGCGCTTCTGAATCAAGTGTGGTTGGCTGGCATTCCATGGTCCGAATTGCTCGCCCTGCTGGAAGAAGAACAGGTCCGATTGGACCGGGAACAACGAGACTCGTTGGAGAAAGGTCGATGAATTGCTTAGAAGTTCGCAACCTGTATCGCAAATACCATCCCAAGGAAAACTGGGCCCTGCGCGGGGTCGACCTGCAAATGAAGCCGGGCGAAGTCCTGGGATTGTTGGGGCCCAACGGTGCCGGCAAGACCACTTTGATTCGCCTGCTCCTGGGAATGCTGCAACCTCACCAGGGAAAGGTCAGGGTGTTCGGGCAAGATCCTTGCCGGGAGCCGGTTTCGGTTCGGCGGCGAATGGGCTACGTCGCCGAAGACCAAATCTTGCCGGGGACTTTGAAAGTGGTGGAAGTCTTGCACATCTTTCGCGAGCTCTATCCCACCTGGGACCGGGATTACGAGGCGGAACTTTTGGACCGCTTCCAACTACCTTTGGGAAAGTTGGTCAGCGGTTTGAGCAAGGGCTTGGCCCGTCGATTGGCGCTGTTGGTGGCCCTGGCTCACCGGCCGGAGATCCTGGTGCTGGACGAACCTGCCGGAGGTTTGGACCCTGCGGCGCGCCGCGAATTTTTGGAAATCGCTTTGACTCTGTTGCACGAGGCTTCGACCACCGTGCTCTTTTCTTCCCATCTCCTGGATGACGTCGAGCGATTGGCCGGACGAATTGCCTTCCTGCGCCGGGGATCCTTGGTTTTGGATCGTCCTCTGACCGAAATTCAAGAAGGCTTTTCTCTACTGACAGTGCCGAGCGATTCGGATCGTCCGCCGGCGTCTCTTAAAACCTTGCCGGAGCCGCTATCTCTCCGCCGCCGAGGAGGGGATTGGCTTGCCATTCTGCCGATCGCCGTGGAAACCTGGCAGGAGAACTTCGCCGAGGCGGAATCCTTTCAACAGGCGGCCGTCAGCCCGGTGGCCTTGGAAGATCTGTTTATTGAGTTCGTGGAAGGAGGCAAGGGATGAAAGTCCTCTTTCGAAACGACCCGGCGATTCGGAGGTTGCCGATCTACTTTGTTTTGAGTCTTTTTTTCAGTCCGCTTCAGGCATGGTTCGGATTGAAGATGGTTGGCGGACCTATGGATGACAGCGTTTTATTGCAAAGCCTGTTGCTGCGTAACTTTTTCATGATGGCCGTCTTCATTCCGTGGATGTCTCTTTGGGCCAGCATCGGATTCTTCTATAGGGCACAGCCGTGGCTGCTTGCCCTACCGGTCAGAAACATCGACTTACTGCGAAGCCGGCTTAGTGCCCAATTCATCGCCTTGGGGCTACCGGTTTTGACTGCCTTTGTTTCTTTCCGGCTTATCCTGCCCATTGAGGCTACACCTTGGATCCACGATGTGGCGGTCAACTTGTTTGGAAGCTTGAGTTGCTTTTTGGTGCTTTCCCAAGATCGTGCCGGGAATGATCATCGCGCGCCTTACGGGGAAGCCCTCTGGCCTTGGATAGTCGCGGCGATCACATTGTTGACTGCCAGCATGATGGTACCCGGACCTTGGCTTGGCCTGATTTTCCTGGCGGTGGCTTGGTGGCGTTTCCAGGCCTTAAAAAAGCAATTACTGCCGGCGGCTCAGTTGCAGTGTTTGCACAGGAGATCGGCGAAGAAGAAGGAAAGTCGTGCGGCCGCTGGCGAGTTCAGAGGGGAACGCCTGGACGGGGGAAAAATCCTGCGCCGCTACTTGCGCCGGCACACGATTTACTATCCGGTCTTCGTCATAGAATGCGTGGCCATTTTGCTGTTTGCCTTCCTCTTTTTCGTTCGGGGCGGCTTCGCCACCCACGTCATCTTTCTGTACTGGTTCCTTGGCTTTACCGCACTGATGGGGTTGAACTTGAGGCGGAAAGTCGGTTTTTGGCCTTTGGATCCGCGGAAAATTGCCGATTCGGTGTTGCTACCTCCTTTGCTGTGCTTCGTGCTGGCCTTCCTGCTTGCCATGCTTGTCGGAGTGGATCGCGGCCGAATGGCTTTGCCTCGAGTGGATACCGAGATCATTCGAGTGAAGCAAAAGGATGGAAAGGATAAGTTCTTCGATCAAATTGTGATCCCAGGCGGTTTTCGCAAATTTTGCTTGCCCGGAACCGTTGCCGAAATCAAAAGCCCTTGGGGGGAAAGTGTTCAGCCGAAAGTCACTTCGTTGATTCCAGGATTGTTGGGCTCCTACAACCCATATGAAGTTTATCTCGGGGCCAGTCGAGATTTCCTTGCCTGGCAGGGAGCCCGCGCAGTGAGTGAAATTCATGGTGTTTCCGTGAATTACAAGCAATTTGCCACTGACCACGTTGAAATTAAATCTTGGGGAGAAGCTCGATTTCTCGATACGGCTTTCGAAGTAGAACACTTGCTCCCGAAGATCAATTCGCAAATCTGGTTCAGCAGTCGCCAGGCGGCTTTGCTGGCGGTCTACTTGATGGGTTGGTTCGGAACCATTTATCTCCTGTGGTTCCGTAATCGTCCGCCGGCCGATCGGAACAAAATGGTGCTGTATTTCGTTCCCTGGATCGTGCTGGCTTCCTTTTGGATCCTTGTGGCCTGGGCCAATTTCCAAATCATCGGAGGCGAGCCGGGCAGCGCGGCTGCCATGCTGGTAGATTTCCCCTTCTTGGTCAGCGAATTCCTGTTTCCTGAAAATCGGATTCTAGCCTGGCTGATCTTGATTTTGATTTCTGCCCTTGGTTATCGCACCTTAAGGGAACGCTTCGCTGGTTTAGAAGTACCCCCTTCCGGCGGACCTCACGCCGCTGCATTGAATAAGGGAATCCTGGCTTCGTATATGAAGATTTGATCGTGCTTGAGGAGGGGAACCCGAGTTCCCCTCCTCTTCGATGGGATCGGATCAGGGAAGTATGGTCAGGATTTTTTCTTCCCCGAGGATTTTCAGACCGGAAACCGAATCCAGGACGCCGGCGGTGATGCCGACGGTGGTGTTGGCCGGCAAGGCTCCCGGGGCAAAGGACTTGGTCAAGGTAAAGTAACCGCCGTCATCGCAGCTTCCGCTGGCCAGGATACGAGGCGGCTGCAATGGGGAACCATTCAAAGACGTCATCAAAACAGCGGCTTGCTCTCCGGCCAGTCCGTGAGCCGCGACTTCAATGGTGGCGCCGATGGCTGAGGAGGCTTGATGCGGGAACATCGTGGTTCGATGCAAAGTATCGTTCAATGCGATGGCCGAAGTGACCGGAGTGAAAAAGCCGCCAAAGCCGCTTTGGATTAGGGTAAGAGTGCCGGTACTGAGGTCCAATCGTTCCCACGCCGTGCTGGTAATGGCACCGGTCATGTGCAGATGACCATGTTGGCGGTCGTACCAGACGTCATTGAGGCTATGGTTCGGGCCTCCCGGAACCGGCATGGCGGTGCCGTTATTGGTGTCATACTGAAACAGCGCAGCGACATCTCCTGAAAACAGAAAGGTGGAGACGTACAAAACCCCGTTTTCATCGTGGTCAATTCCGGTCGGACAAGTCGGCCAGCCATTGGCCAAACCGTCGAAGATGACCGTACCCGGTCCGGGTCCGAGCTCCAAGTCGTATTCTTGAATGACTGAACCTGGCAGGCCGGCGGTGCTGCAACTTACGGTCCACATGAGATTTCGCTCTCGGTCTACGGTGAGCGAATTCCAGGCACCTTGACCTGCAACTTGAGTATCCCATAGCGTCAAGGCGCCGCTGTTCCGGTCTACCCGCCAAATGGTTTCCAAATCGTGAATGAAAATATTGCCGTCTCGATCGAAAACGGAAGAACTCAAGGAGTAAGTACTTCCTGTATCTACCAGTGGAATCAGAGCTTGAACCGCATTGCCATTCAATTCGATTCGAAAGAGTACGCCAGCGGTTCCCACGTTGTCGGAGCCCACGGCGTAAAGATCCCCGGTTACCGGATCCAAGATTCCGCCATTGAAGTCCCGGCGGTTAGCGGGTAATCCGGTAACCGGAACAGCTACCCCGCTGCCGCCTATTACGTCAATGAACTCGATTCCTGGGGCTTGATTGGATTGGCTGAAGCGAACACCTTGGCCAGGAGGAACTTGTGCATGCAAGCGATTTTCCACGGCCGTTGAGGCGAACACAACGAACAGAAGGGTGGGGAGGGTGTTTTTCACCTGGGCTGTCAAATTTGAGGAATGTTTCACCAGAATGGAGTTTCAGCCTATCCCGTGAGATTCAAATTCCAAAGCTGGGAACTTGCTTTCGGCAGATAAAATTCATCTTGAAATTTAATTTTTTCCGTTCCGGATCAAGAAAATTTCCGGTGAAGAAAAGCTAAACTTGCCGGCCATGAGTCAAAATTTCGGAGCCGCGGCCGTGGATTTTGCCGAGCACCGTGCCGGTTATCCCGAGGTTTTCTTTGAACGCCTGGAAACCTATTGTGGAAGTTTTTTTGGTAAGAGAGTCTTGGATCTTGGAGCGGGTACCGGGTTGCTGGGGCAGGGATTGGCCAGCCGCGGTGCACGACTCCTAGGGATCGAACCGGATTTGCGTTTACTCGTGCAGGGAAAGCGTTTACAGGAGCAACGCGGCCGCTCTTGGCCGGCATGCGTAGGGATCGGTGAGCTTCTGCCGGTGAAGAATCAGAGCTTCGACTGGGTGGCGGCTGGTCAATGTTGGCATTGGCTGAACGGCGATCTTGCGGCCAGGGAAGCGGCTCGAGTTCTTGTCCCCGGAGGAAGAATCGTGGTGGCTCATTTCGATTGGCTGCCGGTTGCCGGCAGCGTGGTCGAGGCAACGGAAGCCTTGATCTTGCGCCACAATCCGACTTGGTCCCTCGGAGGAGGCAATGGATTTCACTACGAATCCATGGAGGATCTTCGCAGCGCAGGTTTCCGTGGCTTTGAGACCTTCTCCTTGGAGGTAGACGTGCCTTACTCTCCGAATCACTGGCGCGGCCGGATTCGCGGGAGCGCCGGAATCGGCGCCAGTTTGGCTCCAGACCAAGTCCAAGCCTTTGATCGGGAACTGGCCGCTTTATTGGCTGCCCGCTTTCCGGAGGACCCGTTGCTCATTCCCCATCGTTTATTCGGTTTATTCGCATGGCTGGCCCAGTCGCCGGGCCAAGCTTGAAAGCGATCGCCCTGACCGCTGCCACCAACCTGATTTTCCGTCCCAAGGAGGTTTCTGGGGCGAAGCTATGATGGTGAGAGCATGGCTCTCCTCAGTCTGCAAGGAATCCGAAAGAACTTCATTTCGGGAAAGGTATTGCTGGACGACCTTTCATTGGTAGTGGCTGAGGGGGAACGCATTGGATTGGTCGGTGCCAACGGTTCCGGTAAATCCACTTTGATGAAGATATTGGCTGGAGAGCTGGCGCCGGATGAAGGCAGCCGGAGTTTAAGAAGGAACTTGCGGGTGAGTTACTTGGCTCAAGAGCCTGTCCTGCCGGAACAGGCTTCCTGCTTGCAGGCGGTGGTCGAAGCCGTTCCTGGGCGAAAAGAGCGTTTGCAACACCTGGAACGAATCCACCAGCAAATCGCCGCAGCCGAGGAGAGCCAACTGCCGGCTTTATTCGAACGACAGGCTCGAGTGGAAGATGAATTGCAAAGGCTCGGCGGTCACAATTTGGAGGCCGAGGCCTCGGCATTGCTGCATCGGCTCGGGGTTGCCGAAGAAAACAAAATTTGCCGCCAGTTGTCCGGTGGAGAAAAACGTCGGGTCGCTTTGGCCGGCTTGTTGTTGGCGGCTCCGGATTTCATGCTTTTGGATGAACCGACCAACCATTTGGACGCCCAGGTGACCGCTTGGTTGGAAGCCAAGCTGATGCAAATGGGAAAGCCGTTGGTGCTGATCACCCACGATCGCTATTTCCTCGATCGGGTGGTGGATCGCATCGTCGAATTGGACCGTGGCCAGCTTTATTCCTACGAAGGGGGATACGCTCGATTTCTGGAAGCCCGCGCCGCTCGTTTGGAAGCGGAAGCCAAAGCCGAAGCTGGACGTTTAGCCTTTTTGCGGCGTGAGCGGGAATGGATGCGTCGCGGGCCCCAGGGACGCGGCACCAAAGCCAAAGCCAGAATTCAGCGCTTCGAAGAAAAGAGTCGCGCTGGTCAGAGCCTCCCCAAGGAACTGGCGGTTCCTTTGCCCCCCGGACCGCGCCTCGGCACCAAAGTCTTGGAGTTGGAGGGCCTGAGTTTCCGTCGCGGGGGTCGCCTGTTGTTTGAAAATTTGTCCTTGCGTTTGCAGGCGGGCGATTGCTTGGGCGTGGTCGGTCCCAACGGGGCCGGAAAATCCACCCTGCTTCAATTGATTCATGGAAGTTTGACCGCTGAGCAGGGGCGGCGCACCGTGGGTGAAACGGTGCGCATGGCTCAAATCCGGCAGGATCGATCCGAATTGGATCCCAACCGAACCGTTCTCGAGGAGGTGGCCCTGGAAGGCGGGCACGTCCGGATTGGAGAGGCTTTGCAACATGTAGAGAGCTTTCTAAACGCATTTCTTTTTCCTGGAGAAAGCCAACGGACCCCGGTGGAAAAGCTTTCCGGTGGCGAACGCAATCGCTTGCTGCTGGCTAAACTCCTGTGCTCCGGTGGAAATTTCCTACTGCTGGACGAGCCGACCAATGATTTGGACTTAATGAGCCTTCGGGTATTGGAAGAGGCGCTGCTGGCCTTTCCCGGCACCGTGGTGGTGGTCAGTCACGACCGGTTTTTCCTGGATCGGGTTGCCTCTAAGATTTTGTTTTTGGATGGAAATGGCGGGCACCGTCACCACAGCGGTGATCTGAGTTCCTTGTTGGATCGTCTGTCCGAGGAAGCCAAGACCAAAATCCCCGCTCCCGAACCGAAATCGAAAGAAACCGCCAGACCGCCTCGAAGCGAAAACCGGAAATCCGGCCTCAGTTATCGCGAAAAAAAGGAACTGGAAAGCTTGCCGGAATTGATCGAGCAAGTGGAACAGGAGATCGACGGCTTGGACCAGAGATTGGCCGACCCGGAGCTTTACCAAAACGAAGCCGCCGACCCGGCCGCCGTGCATCGAGAACGAAAAGTTAAGGAAGTCGAATTAGAGCAACTTCTTGCCCGATGGGAGGCTCTGGAGGCTCGTGCCTGAAAGCCGAAGCGATCCTCGAGTCCTTCCTTTGTTGGATTCAGCTTGGCCGCAAATATCTCGGCGGGCGGCTTCGGCGGCGACTCTGGGTGCCGACTGGCACGCCTTGTCCAGGCCCTTTATTCGCGAGCATGGCCGGCGCGTGGTGGCTCACGCCGGAATCTTGTCCTTGCCCTTGGTTTTAAACGGCAGGAGCGCGCGCTGGGCCGGGGTGCACGCGGTTTGCACCGATCCAGCCTTTCGCGGACGAGGGCATTTCAAAGCAATCATGAACGAGGTAGTGGAAACTTGTTCAGAAGAAGTCGAAGGCATGTTGTTGTTCACCGGCAATCCTGAGCTCTATACCCGATTCGGATTTGAATGCGTTCAGGAGCATCGATTTCTGTGCCGGAATTTACACGCCGGGGGAGAATCCGGCGACGAGGCCTTTCGGCCAATTAAAAAAGATCGCCTGGGTGATCTGGAACTGCTTTGGAAATTTTTAAAGGAAGCGAAGCCGAGTTCTTATCGGTATGGATTCACCGGAGATCCTCAGCACATGCTGCTGAACGAGGTTTTGGCTTGCGGAGACTTGGAACGCTTTTACTTCAGTCCGCGCTTGGAAGGCTTGGCGGTATTTGAAATCCTTGGAGCCAGTTTGCGGCTCTACGATTGGATCGGAGCGGAATTGCCGGATTTGGAAGAAATCCTGGCTTGTATGCCGCGCCGGATTCACCGGGTGGAACTTTATTTCAGCCCGGATCGCTTTCCGAGGGCCTGGACTTCGGAGCCCATGGCTTTCGCCGGGGACCAACTCATGGTTCGGGGCGATTTTCCGCTCAAGGGCCAGCGCTTTATGGTTCCGCCTTTAGCTCACTGCTGAAGAGTTGCGGGTTCCGTAACGGCGCCGATAACGATCTTGGGTGCTTTGGCGGTCAGGAAGCGTACTTTGGATTTCCGGTAAAGCCCGCGCCCGATCCAGCCAAGCTCGGAGCGATTCGAAGCGATCGATCCAATCCGCCAACGGCGACCATTCCCGCAACCAATCCATCCGCGCCCAATGAGGGGCGCAGTGAAAGCTTAGAAGGCAAGGGTGATCGAGATCGTCCTGCTGGATGGTCTTTTCCAGGAAAGAAAGTTCGGCATCTACGGGAGCCCGATGGGCTTCATTCACCCATTCCGGTTCCCGGGCCGACCGATAAAAGGCGGGGGCGATGACCGCGTCCCACTGTTGCATGGCCAGCCGATGGCCGGCTCGGCGATAGCTGTCGCTGGGAAAGGCCGCTGGCCAGCCGATGGCTTCGGCCAAGTATTCATTAATGATGGAAGATTCATAGAGAACGCGGTCGCCGTGGACCAGAAGTGGGACCTTTCCGGTCGGACTCAGGCGCATGAATTCAGGGTCGCGGTTTTCCAGGTCCACCGTGTGAAGGTCGTAGTCCACCTCCAAATGCTCGAGCAGCGCACGGGTCCGCTGGGCGAAGGGACAGACGTCCGCAGCGTACAGACGCAGTTGAGTCATGGCAGGAAGCTCGTCAGGGTTGGGATGCGAGCCTTTTCCAGGGTACGAAAGCGACGCAAGGGCAATCTCTTCTTCTTAAGACCGCGTCGCCCGGCATCAAAGTGAATCCGGAGGACAGGTGGCTAGCGTGGTTCGCTTTCCACCACCTGGCCGTCAATGATCACGCCGATGCAATGGCTGGTGTATTCGAAGGGATCTCCGTCGTAGAGAGCCAAATCGGCGTCTTTACCTGCTTCCAGGCTTCCGACCCGATCGGCCACTCCCAACAAGCGGGCGGCGTCCACGGTAACGGTGGCCAGGGCTTGTTCGAAGCTCAACCCATGGGCGGCGGCCACCGCGGCTTCGAACAGCACCACCCGTACTTTCGGGACGTAGCTCTCGTAGCCGCTTTGCAAAGCCACGGCTATGCCGGCGGCTTTCAACTTGGCGGCGGTGCGAAAGCTGAGGTTTTCCCGGTCACCCTGCGGACGAGCCATGGTCGGATGCAAGATCACCGGCACTCCCGCCTGGTGGATTTCTTCCGGCATCAAATAGCTTTCCGCCGCACTGTCCAAAACCAGGGAAAAGCCGAATTCCTGTTGCAAGCGCAAAGCGGAGGCAATGTCTTGGGCTCGATCCGCGGTGATCAGAACGGGAAGGCGACCCTCCAAGGCTTCGGCCAAAGCTTCCAAGTTCAGGTCTCGTTGAAAGGCCTTCCCTTCCTGGTCGGATTCTTTGCGCCGGCGTTGGTAATCCTGGGCGCGAATGAATTCCTGGCGCAGCATGGCCACCATTTTGGCTCGGGTGCCCGGGCTTTTTCGGGCTCCTTTGCTGGCGCTGCTGCGCAAGGTTGCGGTCAACATGGCCGGAGCTTTGAGGACCGCCTGATCGACGGTTCGCCCGGCGGTTTTCACGACCAAACTTTGTCCGGAAACCAATTCACCTGGAGCATGGCTGCTATGCAGGCAGGTAATGCCGAAGGAGCGCAGATAAGCCACCAGGGGTTCGTGAAGATTGAAGGCATCCAAAGCCCGTAACTGGGCTTGAATGGCGCTGCCGTGATCCAATTGATCCTGGTCGTGATCCTGATTGAAGATGCCGGTCAAGCCTGCGGTGGCATGGGCGTCGATCAAACCTGGAGTGACGACTTTGGCTTTTCGTTGCTGCCAACCGGAAGGAATCGGAAGACTGCTGGCCGGGCCCACTGCTTTGATCTTGCCGTTTTGGATCAAGACCACTCCGTTTTCAATCGGCGGCCCGGCCATGGTGTACACGGTTTCGCCGTGAACCGCCAATTGGGCCGGTGCCTGCTTTGTGAACAGGATGAACAAGAAAAGGAAAGCGAGGTTTCTCTGAAGCTTGTTCACGGCCTTTCCTCCTCACCGAAGCAACACATGTGCAAGACTTCGGGATTGCCGGCGCCGTAACCGCCCTCGGCGTACAAACGGTCTTCCTCCCTTCGGCGGTCAAACACTTTTTTCCCTTCGATCCAGGTCTGTTGGACTTGGGTATAGGTACTGAAAGGATCACCGTTCAAGACGATGAAATCGGCGTCCTTGCCGGCTTTCAGAGAGCCCAGGCGGTGGTCCAAATCCAACATTTCGGCACCGTGTAGGGTCAGGGCTTGGATCGCCCCTTTTCGAGTCATACCGGCTCGGACGGCGAAGGCGGCCATGCGCAAAAATAAGCGGCAATCGGTAATCGGGTCGTCGCTGTGAAACGCGACTTTCACTCCCGCCCGTTCCAAAATTGCTCCAGCTTCGAAACGAATTTCAGAAGCTTCCAACTTTCCACCGGGGCTGTCCACCAGGATTACCGAGCAAGGGATTTGAGCGGCCGCCAATTCCTCGGCAACTTTCCAAGCTTCGCTGACGTGGTGCAACACCACCTGGAAACCGAATTCTTGCGCCAGCCGCATCACGGTAAGGATGTCGTCGTGACGGTGAGTGTGGTGATGAACGATGCGCCGTCCCTCCAAGGCTTCACTCAGAGCTTCCAAATCCAAATCACGAAGGGGGAGGGCTTCCCCTTTGGCTTCGGCCCGGCGCCGGTTTTCGGCGTACTCCTTGGCGCGGATCATGGCTTGTCGCACCAGGGCGGCCGATTTGCCGCGGGTGCCGGGAAAGGGCGGTTTTTTCTGCGAGTTGGTGCCGTTGGCCATTTTCAAACCGCCGGCAGCTTGGCCGTCTTCCCGCCACAACAAACAATCTTGGAGGCTTTCCCGGCTGCGCGGCTTCAGATAAACCGTTTGTCCGCTGATCAAATGGCCGGAGCCCGGCATCACGTTCAAGGTAGTCAAACCTCCGGCCAGGGCTCGACGAAATCCAGTGTCGCGGATGTCGAGGGAATCCAAAACTCGGGCGCCTGGTTGGATCGGATCGGAGGAATCGCCCCCGGAAGGCTTGCCCAAATGGCTGTGGGTGTCGACCAAACCGGGCATCAACACGGCTTCCGGCATGGCCAGAACTCGGGTTTGGGCCGGCAAGGAAGCGTCTTCCGGGGCGCCGACGAACAGCAGGCGGCCGTGCTGAAACAACAGCAGCCCGGGATCGAAATCGCGGCCTTCGGCGGTCAGGATGCGAGCCCCGACAATGGCGGTCGGGGTTTCCTGAGCCCAAAGCGCCGAGGTCGATCCGGGAAGCAGAAGCAGGAGGAGGAGGAGGCGAAGGAAGTTCATGCGTCGGAATCGAGGCGCCGTCCAGGATAATAGGCCATGGCCCTTCCTTCCCTGGTGGTGTGGGGTTTGTGCCTGCTGCAAGCGCCGGCCCTCCCTTCCCAAGAAGTCCAAGAACCTCCGAACTTGCCGATGAAGACCCTTGGTGGAAAGCAATTTTGGCAGGACGTGTTCGTCTTCCAAGGTTGGCGCATTCAAAAGCACCATTATTTGGGTCATTGCCGCCTACTCGACCCCAAGGACGTCCGCCGGGCTTGGGGGCGCATGGCTGCGTGCGAGGCGGCCTTCGCTCGCATTCGGGAAGAGAAAAAGCTGCGCCGGCGCAGCGATCACCTGGTGGTCCTGCTCCATGGTTTGGGGCGTTCCAAGGATTCGATGAAGGCGATGCGGGAAATGCTGGTGCGGGAAGGTTATGAAGTTGCCGCCATCAACTATCCCAGTACCCGCAGGTCCATCGGCGAGCACGCTGCCCAAATCGAGGAAGTGCTGTGGCGCAGTCCCGATATTCATCAAGTCTCTTTCGTGACCCACAGCTTGGGCGGCATCGTGGTTCGCACCTTGCTGGCTCGAAACGGACCTTGGAAGCAAAGAATGCAAGCCAGACGGGTGGTGATGCTGGCCCCTCCCAACCGTGGCTCCTTCGCCGCCGAACGATTGAAAGATTTCATTCCCTTCCGCTTGGTGATGGGGGAGTCCGGGGCCCGATTGGATCCTTCTTCTCTGGTCGATTTGCCCGAGCCCAACATTGCTTTCGGCATCATCGCCGGCGGCACCGGCGATCCGAAGGGCTACAATCCGCTGCTTCCCGGCGACGACGACGGTGTGGTCTGTGTCGCCAACACCCGGCTGGCCGGCGCTGCGGATTTTCTTTTGGTGCACGCCAGCCACACCTTCATCATGAATCGGCCGGAAGTTTTGCGTGCCACCGCCAACTTCTTGCAACACGGAAACTTCAGCGCTCCTCCGCCGCCTGCATCCCGATGATCGCTTTGCTCCGCAAGTCCGCCTTCGCGTTACTTTTGCTTTCCGCCGCCTGCCAGCAACCCGGAGGAGGTCCGGGTTCTCCGCAGGCAGAAGCTTTTTTGGACGCCTACAACCAGCAGTACCAAACCCTTTCTCTGGCCTACGCCGAAGCCGAATGGCAGGCGAATACTTACATCGTGGACGGCGATGAGGAAAGCCTGGCTGCGGTGACCCAAAACCACGAAGCCTTGGCGGCCTTTACCGGTTCGGAACAAAACATCCAAGCCGCCCGTCGGTTGTTGGAAGAAGATTTGGAGGTGAACGATCTACAGCGCCGGCAACTGGAGCGAGTGCTTTATCTAGCCGCCGGCAACCCCCAAACCGTTCCTGATTTGGTCAAGCGCCGAATTGAATTGGAGGCGCGATTGAATCAGCAATTGTTCGCTTTCGATTTTCAAGTCGACGGTGAATCGCTGGATACCAATCAAATCGACCAATTGCTGCGCGAGTCCAACAACTTGGCCGACCGGCGCAAGGTTTGGGAAGCTTCGAAGGAAGTGGGCCAAGTCTTGAAGGCCGATTTGGCCGAGGCTCGGGATTTGCGCAACGGCGTGGTCCAAGATTTGGGCTACGACAATTATTACGCCTATCAGGTCGCCGATTACGGCATGAACGCCGATGAGATGCAGGCTTTGTTGGACGATGCCCTGCGCCAGCTTCGCCCGTTGTACCGGGAGTTGCATACTTGGACCCGTTATGAATTGGCGAAGCGTTACGGCAGCGAGGTACCGGAATTGTTGCCGGCTCATTGGTTGCCCAACCGCTGGGCTCAGGATTGGAGCGCTCTGATTCAAGTGGAAGGGGTGGATTTGAACGGGGTTTTGGCCAATAAACCGGCTCCGTGGTTGTTGAAGCAGGCTGAAGCCTTCTACGTTTCCATGGGTTTCCCCAGCTTGCCTTCCCGTTTTTGGGATCAATCCTCCGCTTATCCCCTGCCCGCCGATGCCGGCTACAAGAAAAACAATCACGCTTCCGCCTGGCACATGGATTTGGACCAGGACGTTCGCGTGTTGATGAGCGTGGTGCCGAACACCGATTGGTACGAAACCACCCATCACGAATTGGGGCACATCTACTACTACCTGAGCTACGCTCGCCCGGAAGTCCCTTTGCTGTTGCGGGAAGGCGCCAATCGCGGCTTTCACGAAGCCATCGGCTCGCAAATGGGCTTGGCCGCCATGCAGACTCCTTTTCTTCAGGCCCGGAACCTCATCGCCGCCGATCAGGAAATCGATCCCATTCCGCTGTTGTTGAAGGAAGCCTTGAACAACGTCGTGTTCATGAGTTTCGGCGCCGGCACCATGCCTGCCTTCGAGCGGGCTCTATACGAAGCGGAGATTCCGGCGGAAGATTTCAACGAGTACTGGTGGCAAGCTGCGACTCACTATCAGGGCGTGGTTCCGCCTGCTCCTCGGGGTTCGGAATTCGCCGACGGCTTGTCGAAAACCCACATCATCAACGATCCGGCTCAGTATTACGACTATGCGTTCTCCATCATTCTGTTGTTCCAGTTGCACGACCACGTCGCTCGCAACATCCTGGATCAGGACCCCAGGGCTTCGAATTACTTGGGCAGCAAGAAAGCCGGAGAATTCTTAAAAACCCTGTTGGAAGCCGGAGCGACTCGAGATTGGCGCGAGCTGCTTAGAGAAGCCACCGGAAGCGATTTTTCCGCCGAGCCGATGTTGCGCTACTTCGAACCGTTGCAATTGTGGCTGGAAAAGGAAAATCAAGGCCGAATTCATACCTTGCCGCCCCTTTAGGTCGGGGATTCCGGGTGCCCTGGAGCTCGCCCGAGGCGGCTTCAGGGCGTGATCCGAACGATGCGGGAAGCGGAGGTCAGACGAACTCCGCTGGGTGGAATATAAGAAACCGCCGCATGCCAAAATGATTTGCCAAGCCAAGCCGCTCCTTGGCCGGGTTGCAAAGTTACCGTGGCGATGGCGTCTCCTTGCAGGTTCAGCGTCCCCATGCTTTGGTGGTACATGGAAGGCGGATTGCCGGAAGTCATGCTTCCAAACAAATCGTCGTTGCTGAGCGGCACTTCGATTCCATTGATTCTGGTCGGTCCGATTCCGGTGGTGGAGGCTAACAGGGCATAAGCCTGGTTGCTTTCGGAGTTGGGGAAATCGATGGCGAATTGGACCGTGCCGCCGGAGTTCGCCGAGATGAAGTCTTGATTCAGGCGAAGGTAAGGTTCGAAGTCATAGACTTCGGTGCGGCCGTTGAGATTCAATCCGGTTCCTTCCCCGGGCGCACCGGCAATCAAGGTTTCATATCCTTCGCCTTGAAGATCGCCGAGAACTGCGACGCTGCTCCCCAGGCGATCGAAGCTGTCGATGCCGACCTGTCGAAACAATTGTCGCCCGCTGCCCCCGGAAAACAGATAAACCGCGCCGAAGGAAACTTGGCTGAAGCTCAAAGTTTCGTCGATGGCTCCGAACCAAAAGTCAGGGATCGAATCGCCGTCTTGATCGGGGGCGGCGGCGACCGAGTACCCGAGGCGATTTCCTACGTAGCCGAAGGTGATGTCTTGTACCCGTCCGAAAAAGGCGCGGATGACCGAGCCGTCCAGTCCGGAAACGACGTAGACCGCGCCGATAAAAGCCCCGGTGGCAGGGTCCTGAGTCAAGGGGGCGCTGATCAGTTGATCGGTAAATCCATCAAAATCGACGTCGCCGGCTTTGGCCAAAGCGAAACCCAGTTGCTCTCCGGCGACCGGCCCTTGAAACCGCCGCCAAAGGGATCCGTCGGCGCCGAACAACAAGTCCACTACGCCGGCCTCGTTTTGAGCCAGCGGAGCTCCTACCAAAACTTCTTCCAGTTGGTCGCCGTCCAAATCGTCGGCGAAGCTGACTGCGGACCCGAACTGATCGCCGTTATCGAGGCCGTCCACCTGCCAAAGGAAATTCCCGGTTCTTCCGGAATAGGCAAATAGACTTCCGGCGGCGATCCTGCCTTGGGGGTCGGCCAACGGGGCGCCAACCAGCAAATCGCCGACTCCATCGCCGTCCAAATCACCGCCGCCGGCCAAAGCTGAACCGAAGCCGTCGCCGATGGCCAGGCCGTCCAAGCGTCGAATCAAGGCACCGTCGGCGCCACTGAACCAAAACACCGAACCGGCATTGGCTAGGCCTCCCGGATCGGCCAAGGGTGCTCCGGCGGCTAAATCGAGGATGCCGTCTTGGTTTACGTCCCCAGTGTTGGCCAAGGCGGAGCCAAGCTCCCAAGTCGTATTCGAACCGGGTATCAAAAACAATTGGGTGCCGTCGGCGCCGGAATAAATCAGGATCTGACCTGCATCCACCAAGCCGCCCGGATCGGCTTTCGGTGAACCTACCGCCCAATCGGAAAACGAATCTCCGTTCACGTCTCCCAAAGGAACCAGAGCACTTCCGAAAGCTTCATTCACGGTGGCGCCGGTGTAACTATAAGTGGTTTGCCATTCACCTCCCATGGCCTGGCCGTGCAGGGGACATGCAGTGCTTAGCCCGAAGCTGATGGCGAGCGCGCAAACGACCGAGCTATGGATGGGGGAATGGAATGGGCGATTCGGCATCGGTAAGAAGGGGAATGGGAATAAGTGCATCCTAACCAAACGCCGACTTTCGCCTTTTTTCTTGATGCGAGCGCCCCGTCTTGCCTTTTCCTGGATCAAAGCCGGCGGCCGGGAAGGCCGGCTTGAATTCCACCGGAACCTGTGCTTGCAAACGGGTTTCCATTGATTCCTCTTTCTCCGAAACCTCAACCAACCACTCATGCTTAGCACCATCCATGGACTCCTGCTCACAGCCGGCCTTTGGGCGCCCCAGGGGCAAAGCCCCATTCACCTGATCTTCGATCTGCATGTGGATCCGATTCCAAACAGCCTCAGTTTCAGCGATAAACAAGCCACTTATCATCAAAGAGTGGACAACATCGAGTGGGTATTGGCCCAGACCGAGCCGCTTGGAATTCCACTTTCTTTTCTAAGCGTGGGGCAGTTCATGGAAATCTTGGTCAGCGAAGGGTCGGCCGGCCGGGGAGCCGATGCGTTGCGGCGGATTTATGCCGGCGGAAGTCAAATCGGAGCTCACAGTCACCAGGAACACCGAGCCGGCCCGTTCGACTGGCCGAATTACCCCAGCGGTGCCAGTTTTGCCGAATGTCAAGACTCCTGGCAAGACAATTTCGATTGGGTGGATCAGGCCATTCTCACCGCTTTGGGAAGTCCGCCGCCGGAGCCCTTGAGTTTGATTCATAACGTAAAGGGCGCCCATTTGCCGAAGGATGAAGCCGACTATCACGCGATGATGAGCCTATTCGGAATCACCGTTCGGGAAGGCGGCCCGGAAGAAGATTATTTCCAATGGTACAAACACCACATTTGGAATCCATTCAGGCCTTCGGCGGCCAACTACATGGCGGAAGATTTAAGCGCTCCCTTCGTCGTGCCCACCCAGGGTTCGGTCATTGGATTGAAACAAATTCATCACGGAATCGAACAAGACATGACCGCTCCGGCGGTAAAACGGCAATTTTTGCAACTGTACCTGAACTGGCGTCACGCCGATCGAATGGGGTTGCCGGAAAAAATTTGGAGTTGGGGTTGGGGAAGTCACGCCACCGATTTTGATCCAGGCGATCCCAGCCGGGCGGCTCTAGTGGACGTACTCGCTTGGTTGGAAAACCATTTCGCTCACCGCATCGATCCTACCGGATCCAAGGTGATGCAGTGGGCAACCCAACGCAGCACTGCCGAGGATTATTTTGCTTGGGAAAGCGCCCATCCGGGGACTTCCTCCTTTTCCTTCGATAGTTTGGCGGTAGATTGGGATACCTATCCTTATCTGCGTCCGGTGGCGGAAGAGTTAGGGGATTTCCTCTGGCAGGCCGATTTGAGCTTGGGAAGCGGCATCGAGGCTTTTCTGCTGTCGAAAGGCCCCTTGAACGGCATTCTGCTGTGGCAAGACGGTGGAAGTTCCTCAGTCGATCTTTCTTCTTGGCTGGGGCCGAAGGTCAAAATCATCGGATTGGAGAGCGGCTTGTGGCTGGGCGACGATCCCACAGCGGTTCCCGCCGGAGGCGAACCGGTTTTCGTCAGCGAAGAAGTCATTACCTTGAGCAGTTCGGGAACGCCGTCCTTGGGCGCCACCGTCACGTTCACTCTTCAAGGTGCCCCGGAAACGCCGGCAGCTTTGTACATGGCTTCGGCGGCCACCTGGCTTCCCTTGCCTCACCTGGGCTTGCTGCAAATCGACCCCGGTGCCTCCCTGCAGCTTATGGGGGAAGGCAGTACCTCTGCCAGCGGAGTCTGGAATTTGCCGGTGACGGTCCCGATTCAACCAAGTTTGATCGGTTTCACCGGTTGGTTTCAAGGAGCGCTGTATTTCTTCGAGGGCCAGTCCCTCAAGCTAAGTGCAAACGCCTTAAGTCTTACTGTGATGTAGCTTAGGGGTTGGTGGCGAGGCTCCATGGATTGGAGCCTCGCCGGCCTTTGCCCCAGCTTGGAAGGTGAGGTAGCTTGGTACAGGCTGTTAAGCATGTGCGGCCGCTGATTTCGGCCCCGGTGCAACCACCCATCCCCCGCGGTGTTTTCCCCCATGTCCTCAACTTCCCCCTTCCCTGTTCTTTGTGTTCTGGTTCTCAGTTGGTTCGGCAACGCCTCTCCATGCCGAGCCCAAGTCCCGGTGACCGAGAGAATCAGCGTCAGTGCCGGCGGCCAGGAAGCCGACGGCGAGAGTTACATCGGTTCGGTCAGCCAAGACGGCAATTTGGTGGCATTTTCTTCCGAAGCCACCAATTTGGTTCCAGGAGACACCAATGGCCGGATTGACATTTTCTTGCGCGACCGGCAGGCCGGGACTTTAGAACGATTGCCGATGGGATTGGGCGGAGCTGAGCCGAACGGTTCCAGCAGTTCCCCGGAACTGAGTCCGGATGGCCGGTTCTTGGTATTTGAAAGTTCTGCCGACAACTTGACTGCCGGAGATACTAATTTTTCCACCGATATCTTCCTTTTGGATCGACAAAGCGGTGGCTTGGAGATGATCAGCCACGGTATCGGGGGAGCTCCCAGCAACGGTTCTTCGGTCAACCCCAGCGTTAGCTCCGACGGTCGCTTCGTTTTGTTCACCTCCTTCGCCTCCGATTTGGTACCGGGGGATTCCAACAACATGTTGGACGTCTTTTTGCATGACCGGACCCTTCAGGCCACCGAACGGATCAGCGTGGATTCCAATGGCGTGGAGGCCAACAACGGATCCTTTTTGACCCTCCTTTCGGTGAGAGGACGGGGAATGTCCGATGATGGCCGCTACGTGGTCTTTAGCACTCTAGCCGACAATTTGGTTGCCAACGACGTCAATGGAGTTCTCGATGTCTTCTTGCGCGATCGAGTCGCCGGGACCACCATTCGAATCAGTGAAGATGCCGGCGGAGTCGGCGGCGATGAAGTCAGCTCTGATGCCGTGATTTCCGCTGACGGCAACTCGGTGTTTTTCCGCTCCGAAGCCACCAACTTCAGTTCACAGGTTACGTCGCCATTTCCCCATCTTTATCGATTCGACCGTTCCACCGGGGCGTTCGACATTGTCATGGTGAACTCGGATGGAGAACTTCCGGACGCCAGTTTTTTAAAGGCGACCGTGTCGGGAGACGGCTCCATGGTGGCCTTTTCCACTTTTGCCACCAACTTGTTGGATTCGCCTGCCGCCGCCTCCGGCTGGAACGTTTACGCTCATGAATTCAGTACGGGAGTGACTCGCCTCGTTTCCGTGAATTCCAACGGCCGGCCGCAAACTGCGAACCAATGGGTATTTACCTATTACATCGCGCTCTCCAGCCAAGGCCGCTATGCCATTTTCTCCTCGAAGGCTAATGACCTGGTCAGCGGCGACCAGAACAACCAACCCGACGTGTTTTGGCACGACCTTCGCATCGACGGCCCCGGTCTAGATTTAAGTCCCCTGATCGCCGGTCAGAATGCCCAGTTCACTGTCGATGGCGCCACACCTATCGGCGATCTGATCATCGGCTTTTCTTCGATTGGCCAGGGACCGGTTCCCACTCCATTCGGTTTGATTCATTTGAACAAGCCGATTCAAACCTTCGCCTTCACCGCCGACGCCGCCGGGCAAGTGAATCAAACAGTGAACTTGCCCTTGAGTCTGGCCGGGGCTTCCATTTGGGTGCAAGGCGTGGATTTGACCATGGCTTATCCGACCACGATCTTTCACGGCATCGTGCAGTAGAAGAGCCTTTTGCTGGCGCGGTTGGCCTTAACTTTCGCGTCAGGCTAAGTCGAACACCAACAATTCAGCGTCTTGTTGCGCCTGGAGGTCCACCACCGGTTCTTCCGCCAAGGCTAGGCCGTCCCCGGGGTGCAGGACTTCGCCGTGGGCTTGGACTTGCCCGGCGATGACTTGCACCCACACGTGCCGCCGCCCCTGCAAACTCAAAGTCCATGGTTCTCCAGCTTGGAGCTTGCCGCCGTACACCCGCACGTCCTGATGGATTTTCACCGCCGAATCCGATCCTTCCCGGCTGGCAAGTAGGGACAAACCCGGGGCATCGGAAGCAATTTCCTTTTGTTCATAACCCGGAGTCAAGCCTTGGGATTGAGGTAGAAGCCAGATTTGTAACAGGTGGACCTCTTCCTGGTCGGAACCGTTGAACTCGCTATGGCGAATTCCCATTCCGGCGGTCATGCGTTGCACTTCTCCAGCTTGAATGACTTCTTGATTTCCGGTGCTGTCCCGATGGGCCAGGGATCCTGAAACGATGTAAGTCAGGATTTCCATGTCCTGGTGCGGGTGGGTTCCAAATCCCTGTCCGGGAGCGATTCGATCTTCATTGATGACTCGCAAAGCCCGAAAACCCATTTGTTTCGGATCCTGGTACTGGCCGAAAGAAAAGCTGTGCCAGGTCTTCAACCAACCGTGATCAAAGAAGCCGCGATCGGCGGCAGGGCGTTTGTAGATCACGGCTTCCACTCCCGGGCGATCTCCGTCCAAGCCTTGCGCCCACTGGGCTTTTCTCGCTCGCGCAAGTCCTCCGGCAGGGAAGCGGGATCGCCTCGATAGCCGATCGCAAAGGCGGCCATGGCTTGATACTCCTCGCCGTCTACACCCAAGGCTTCCGGGGCTCGGTTGGCGTCGAAGCCGGCCATGAAATGCACGCTCAGGCCTTGTGCATGGGCTTGTAGGGCGAGTGCCATGCAAGCAGCTCCGGTATCGAATTGGGCCCACGCGTTGTCCTTGCCGTTGTGCTCGAACCGCCGGCGGGCGAAGGCGACTCCGAGGACCGGCGCCTGGTTAGCCCAGGCCTGGTTGCCTTCCACCAGAAGCTGTTGGAACTGAGGCAAGGCTTCCGGATCGGCGCTGTAAACGAAATACCAGGGTTGGGCGTTGTAGCAGGAGGGTGCCCAACGAGCGGCCTCGAACAGAGAACGGAGGGATTCCGGTTCCGGTATCCGGTCTTTCCAGGCCCGCGGCGACCAGCGCGCCGGGAACTGATCAGCAACCGGAGCTTCCAAGGAGCGGGAGCTGTTTTCCATGGAAATACTTTAAGATCAAATATTTTGAATTCAAACTAACTTTTCAGGTCGCCAAGGACAGTCCCAACTTCTTACATAGGCGGGCCATCTGCTCTTGTTCTGCCGGCGTCAGTCCCTGAAAAGCTTGGCGCAGGTCGGCGACGTGGGCGGGAAATAGGTTGCGGATGCGCCGCTTTCCCGCGCCGGTCAAGGCCACCAGGACCACCCGCCGATCCTGTTCACTTCGTTGCCGTTGGACCCACCCCTTTTTTTCCAAGCGGTCGACCACGGAAGTCACGCTGCCGCCGCTGCGCAGCATTTTGTCGCCCAGTTCTCCCTGGCAGAGGGGACCGAGGTGCCAGAGGGCTTCCAACACCGCGAATTGGGCCGTGGTGATTTGCTCCGCCGCCATCCAGGAGGCGACCCGCGCCTCCAAAACCGAAGTGGCTCGCATCCACTTGATATAGAGGTTCAGGATCCGTCGCTCGGCGGCCGGGCCTTGGTGGTGGGTTCCCATGACCTCCTCAGGAATTGGCAGGAATCGGTTTCCGGAGCCGGGTTTGACTTAACAAGGGGAGGGCCCGGCGATGAATCCGGAATCGCCGGGCCGGGATCGGGCAAGGGCGTTGCCGGTTCGGCAGCGCTTACCACTGATGGTGGCTTGGACCCGGAATCTCCATGGGTTGGGCTTCCATGGGTTCACCGGTACTCAAAAGCAGGAAAACCCCCGCTGCCAGCAAAAGCAACAGCAAAAGGATCAGCAGGATTTCCCCGGCGGAAAGACCTTCTTGCATGTTGGTTTCCTCTCAGGATCGATTTGGGGCCGAACACAAAGTCGCTCAAACGGCGGCTTGCCAGTAGGCGCCGCCCTCATGCTAGCTCCAACGCCCGGCCTCGGACCCGAAATCGGGCCCAAAGCTGGAGTTTCGAGCTTTCTCCGGCCCTACATGGGCAGGGCGCCGTGAACCGGACGGGCCATCAGGAAGAAGGCCAAGCCGGCGACGACCAGGAGGAGCAGGAGGATGAGGACGATTTCTTTGCCGTTGATGTCCATGACTCTGTTTGTTCGGGGTTTGGACCTGTTGGTTTACGTTTCAGGCTACGGTTTGGAAAGGGCTTTATTGCACCTTTCCGTGGAAGATGGTGGTTGGATAGGCGGTTGCCAAGTCGATTCCTTGAACCCAAAGAGAGGCTCCGTGAAAGCCGCTCGGCAAGGACAGAAATTGATCGACTCCGCCGCTTGCGTCAGCCGTAAAGGTCAGCATTCCCAAGGGCAAGCCGACGTTCAGCAATCCGAACTGGGTGGGAATCGGTCCCTGACCGTTTTGGGAAAAGGCGATCAGCAGGTCTCCGCCGGGAGTGGCTCCCTCTACCGTCAGTCGGGTGTCTTGGCCGGCGATCAATGGATTTAATTCCAAAACCGCTCCGCGATTCGCCAAATCATGGACATAAACATCTTCCCGGCCATTGTGATCGTCGGGAACCAAGTTATCCCGGGAAGCAAAGGCCAGGTATCGACCTGTTTCGGATAGCCGAATGGTCTCGAAGGGTGTTGAATTCTCTTCGTGAGGCTTGCCGTTGCTGTTTACGCTGAGAATGCGGGTTACGCCGGTGGGGAAATCGTGACCAAAAATCTGACCCAGGCTCGAGTAACTGCGATGGCTTTTAATCAGGTTGGGATCGTAGCTTTGAAAAGCCACCGACAGGCCGTCGGCGGCTGCAGCGGCCATCTCCACGTCTGTTTGAGAAATCTGGCCGTCGGAACCAACGGATCCCAACTGGAACAAACCCGTTGCCCGTTCCCAGGAGAACAATTGATCCCCGGTGATGTCGTGTCCTAAATTGGTTGAGTTGGAAAGAAAAAATACTTTGGTCCCATCTCGGGAAATCGTGGGATATCTTGCTCCTAAGTTGGCTCCTTCTCCGGAAACGGTTTCGCTGACTCTTTCCGTGGTCCCGGCGAGGCGATCGTGGAGAAAGACGTCAAATTTATTGTTGAAGTCGTTGGCTACCAACTGGTCCGAATCGCTCCAAAAAACAAGGGACTGGCCGTCACCGGAAATCCGGCTGCCTCCTGTGAGGTAGACCGGCGCAACGGTGGGGCTCAGATAGCTGCCTTTGTTCAATTCAAGTCCCTGAGGGTCAACGCTGATTCTCGTCGTGGTGCCCAGGGCTCGATCACGAAGAAAAACATCGCTTGTCCAATTGTTGTCATTCGGTACCAAGTCTTCGGCAAAGGATTGAAACAAAACGAAGCGGCCGTCGTCGCTGATCGAAGGGCTGGCGGAATTGTGGTCTCCATCCTGTCCGGAGAGATTCGCGCTGATGAGTTCCATCGTTCCGTTTTGACGGTCGAACAGAAGGATGTCGTAGTAAAGGTTTGAAGTCCCCGGCGACAAATTGGTCGCGTTGCTCTCAAAGCACACGAAGCGGCCGTCCGGCGTCATGGCCGGCCGCCTATTGGATCCATTGGCATTCAAACCTGCCGCAGTTTGAGAGATCCAATGGGTGGTTTGGGCTTTTCGGTCGCGCAGGAACACGTCATGGAGACTGTTGTTGTCTCCGGCAACCAAGTTCGATGCCTCGGAGTAGAAGAGAACCAAGTTCCCGTCGGCGCTGATGGCACCTGGATAGCTGGCACCATTGGAATCGCCGCCGGTTTGAGACACACTGATTCGCTCCGTAACCGGCAATTGGGCTGCGGAAAGCGGGGTTAGGCCAAAGGCGAAGAGAAGCGCGCCAAGGACGAAGGAATGATTCAGGTTGAGGTTCAACATGGTTTGCAATGGATGGGTTTACCAAGGCGGTCCGGTGAACCAGAACTCCATCGGAGGCTGTTGCCGGGCGGCATCTTCCGCCGCCAACCGCAGCCGAAGCGACTGGGTGCTTTCCTTTTCGGGCGCAGGTGCTTGAGCCACGGTGGCCAGCCATGCTTGGCTTTCGGGATCGTCCGCCGCGGCCAAGATGGCTGCTAGGAAAGGCCATCGATTTTGCTGGATTTCGGGAAAAAGCAGGCGCGAAGCCTCGCCGGGTACAAGAGCGGCCATGGCCCAGGCTGAAACCAGCAAGATCGGCTCCCTTGAGGCGGAATTGACGGGTTCGGCCAGAGCCTTCCGAAATGTGGAGGAACAGTCTTGAAACAATTCCCGCCGTTCGGAGAAGCCGGCAATGAGAAGGGCCAAGGCCGGTCGTTCAAGCAACAATCGATCCCAGGCTTCCTCTGAACCGGTCAAATCTGCCGCTAGAGCCAAGATTTCCGGAGCCACATCCGTGAACCGGCGGCGCAGTACGTGCCACGTCCCTTTTCGGGTTCCCGCCATTCCTTGGTGGAAGTGTTGAGCCACGCGATCAGCTCCCTGTTGCCAGGAAAGACCTTGCAAGCGATCTTGGCCGACTTGCAACAAGGCTTCCCAAAGGGCTTGACCGTTCAAGCCGCTTTCGGTTTGTCGCTGTTGCCGCCGGTAGTGCCGGAACACTTCTCCGAAGAAAGGAGAAGGAGCTTGGGCTGCCGCTTGTCGGCTTTCTTTGCTGAGGGACCCGCTCATGGCTTCCCTTAGAAAAAAGTCGGCCTGCTCTTTCATGGCCGGGAATTCCACTTCGAATTCCAAGGACATTTGAATTTGAAAATTATGAAGTTCTTGATGTTGTTTTACCGAGCGGATTCTGCCGCTGTATTCACCCAATCGAAGATCCAGTAGATCATTTTCTCGAAGGAATTTAAGTACATAGGGTCCGGGCGCAAACTCGTAGTCCTCCTTGGCTATCTGGGGCAAAGCCGCCGCTAAATCTGAAATGGCAAGATTTGCCGGCAATCCCTCCCCTTTTTGAGGAAAGTACCGGCTTACATAGGAGTTATAGGAACCGAAAAAGCGTCCGGCCGGTGCCCCCAAAGCCCAACCGAGGTGAGCTCCTTGCGCTTTTCTTTCCCCGTTGAGGTAAATTTCAGTTGCCCTCGGTTCGACTCGAATGGAGTAATAGCGCATCACGCGCATGCCTCCTAAGGCGATTTGAACCGGCCCGAGAATAATCACCAGTAGTAACATCCAGCCAATAGGGCCTGGAGCGGTAAACGGCCAGGGAGCCAGATACTTCCTCCTCCGTGTAATGAAAGCGGAGGCCGGTTGGTGTAAATCGCGGGGGCGGACGGCTCTCCACAAGAAGAAAAAGAAGCCGGTGATATGTAGGGCGAGAAACAGCGAAGAAGGCAGCCAGCCGACTTGCATGCGGCGGCTTTCTCGCCAAGCCCAAGGAAGGCTAATCAGGCCGAAGCTGCACCACCACAGCAACTTCAATTCGGTTTCGGCCAGACCGAAGTAGGGCGCCGAATCCACTGGAAGCAATTGGTGCAATGGCAATAGAACCAAAAGTGCTTGCGCAAACAGCAATACCGGCCAATCCCTGAATTGGGGTCCAACCAAGGTGAATTCACTTTCGTGGCCGGCCATGACTCCGCGGCGGTTGTATTGTCGCCAGGCAGCAAAAATCAAAAGGCCGGATACCAGGAACATTGCGGCAAAGAAAACCGCAGGACCGTAAGGATTTAGATAAGTTTCCAACCACTTCGCACAAAGTCCTCCGGCGAAAAAAGCCGGCCAACCGGCTTGGCGGCTGGCCAAAGGCCGATCGAAGGAAGTACTGAACCAAGCCGCCGCGGAGCAAACCAGAAGGCTCATGGCCAGACTATTGCACCAGTGGGAGTAGGTCGGGGGGACCACCGCTTCGCCGCCGAGTAATCCGGGAATCAGCCAACCCAACAATCCAATGCTAAAGGCGGTCCACAAAATGGCGGCCGACAAGACCACGCCGAAAAAGCTGAGGGCGATCTTCGTGCAAAAGACTTTCGCCGGAGCGACCGGCAGCAACTTGAGATATGCCCCTCTGGGTCCCATGAGATCGGCGCTGAACAGCCGAGAAGTCAAGGCCGCGGCCAGCATGGCCAAGATGGGAGAGGCTTCCACCAAGAAAAAGAAAAAAGTAAAGCCTTCTCCCGTGTCCGCCGGCCCTCGTTGCAAGGCTACGAAAGCCATGGCGGCCAAGGTCCAGGCCAGGATTGGCGTTTTGGCTAATCGCCAGTGAAGGTTGATTAGAGTTCCCATGCTTCCTCACGAATCGGGAAGAAATCCGCTCCCATCCGGTTTGCCAGTTGCTTCAGGTGTCGGGCGATGTAATAGACCACCGGTGCAATCACTACGCCGGGCAAGAACAGCATCGTGGAGCTTTCGCGAAACCAGGACGGTTCCTTTCCACTCTGCACTCCTTGCTTCAGGAGGAAGATCCAATAAAAGAGCCCGAGGATGAAGACTGCGCTGGCGCTTGCGATTTCCCATTTGGAAGATTTGACTTCCACTTCCTTGCGGGAAACTGCGGACTGAAACCAAAGGGTTGTCCAAAAGGCAAAGACCGGAAAGAAAAACAAGTTGAACCAAGGCCAGGAGGAGTTTCCTTCCCCGTTCGCTTTCGGAGTGAAGTTCGCGCCGGCCATGGGGGCGAGGGTTTGTAATAGCCAAGTGGAAAGGCCGAACCATTCCCAAAACAAGAAGGCGATTCCGGTGAAATACAACCAACGCACCGCCGTTTCCGCCGGCGCCAATACGGCTTTATCTCGGGTAATCGGCAGCAGCAAGAAATAGTCCACGTTTTGCCTTGATGTCATGGCCGTGACCGCGGAGGCCATTCGGGCTCCGAAGGCCAGGGCGGCCATTTCCACGAAGGCGGCCGTGGCTCCACTGCTTAGAGCGTTAAGCAAACTCGTGGCCATAAGGGCGATCCAAAACGGGATGCTGGCCTCGAACAAGCGGTGTCGAAACAGCAGATGGAAAGCTCTCATGCCCGTTCGCTACCTCTCACCATGGCAAGGAAGATGTCTTCCAGGGGAAGGGAAAAGCTCTCCGTCGCGGATAAGGCTTCCTGCGGCAGTTTCGTTACGTTCCGGATGACCACCGTAGTGGCCAAATCGCCAACGTCCAACTTCAGGATTTCGCCCTGTTCGAACTGCGATTTGTTTTGCTTCCATAGTTCGGTGGGCATGCGCAGCCGGCGAATCTGTTCCTGCAAGGTTTCCAAGGGCTCGAAGGCCACCAGGGTTCCTTGATCCATGACCGCTACGTGGGAAGCGATTCGCTCCACGTCCGTAACGATGTGGGTGGAAAACACCAGGCTGCGGTTCGGATCGGAAAGAAAATCCGCCAATTGCTTAAGTAGCAAGCGCCTGGCGGCTACGTCCAAACCGGAGCCGGGTTCATCCAGAATCAGCAACTCTGGATCTTGGGCCAAGGCCAAAGCCAGAGCGAATCGCCGTTGCTGGCCTTTGGAAAGTTGACCGACTTTGCTTTCCAGAGGAACCTCCCAAAGGGTTTGAATTTCCTTTTCTCGGTCCTGCCTCCAATTCGGATAGAGCCGGCGATGAAAGTGCATGAGTTCTGAAACTCTCATCCAGGAAGGAAGCAAGTTTTGCTCCGCCACGAAAGCCACTCGTGCCCGGGTTTCCGGGGGCAAGGTCCATGAAGATGCACCGAGCAAGCGGCATTCCCCGGCACTGACTGGAGTCAGGCCAAGCAGCATTCGAAGGAGAGTGCTCTTGCCGGCTCCGTTAGGTCCTAGCAGGGCGCAGGCCGTACCTTGAGGAAGTTGCCAGTCCACCCGATCGACCGCGGTTTTGTCCCCGAAACGTCGTTCCAGGCCGTTGCTTTGCAGGACCGTTTTCATGATTCAGATTCCTTCTTTGGGAGGAGCTTTTGGATTTCGCTTTGGACCTCGGCGAGAATTTCCTGAGGACCGAAACCAAGGCGTAGGGCTTCGATGGCCAGGCGATGAGCCAACTCTTGGACTTGTTCTTGGCGTTCTCCCGGCAACAGGGGTTGCTGGCCGTCGGCGACGAAGGCTCCCTTGCCTTGACGCCGGATCAACAGGCGTTCGTTGGCGAGCAAGTCGTAGGCTTTGACCACGGTGGTTGGATTGATGCCGAGCTGAGAAGCCAATTCACGGACCGAGGGCAATTTCTGGCCGGGCTTGAGATAGCCCCGCAGGAAGGCGGACTTGACCTCGTCGGCGATTTGCCGGTAGAGAGGCGTTCCGGAGTTTGGGTTGATGTGAAGCTGGATGTTCAACTGTATGGATAGTGATAATACAGTTAAACAGCGGAGTTGTCGGCTTTTTTTCTCGAAAACTGGTTTCGAGTAACCGCGAGCGGCCTGATTCGTGTTCCTAAATAGGTTGCTGCAAAGGAGACATGGAAATGAGATCGGGTTGGCTTTGGATGAGCTCGCTGCTTGGCTTTGGCCTCGTCGGCGGTTGGGAATCAGCCGGTCTGGACTTAGTCGGTCTGGACTCAGATGGCAGAGAATCCGCTGAGGGCCGCCTCCGACCAGGGTCTAGTGGAATCCGCCTTCAGGCGGAGGAGCGGGACTTGCCACGGGATCTGGTGGCTTGGGCCAAAGCTCCAGGATCGAAAAAGGAGCCGGGGGCGGTTCTGGCCGCTGGCTTGCCGGTGGACATCGTGGCCGAAAAGGGATCCTGGATTCAACTTCGTTGCCATCTTTGGGTGGCCAAGGCCGAGATCGAGGGTGAAGCTCAAGGGTCACGGCTTGCTGCCGTGGCGGAGTTGCTTGGCCGGCAAAAAGGTCTTGAAGATCGGTTGCTTCTACCGGATTTGCGGCTTCTGGAAGCCCGCCAGATCCAGGCCAAAATCCACGGCAGTCAAGCCGAGTTGCGCTACGCCGTCAGCGCTCGAAACGAAGGAGACTGGAGGCTGACGGAGCCGTGGGTAGAAATGCGGCTTTTAGATCGACGGGGAAAGGTGCTGGCGAGCGCGAGGGCGAAATTGAAATCCTCCTCCGAACTGGAGGTGGGTCAAGAAGGGAGTTGGGAAATCCGCTTTCGACTGACCCGGAATCAGTTGAAGGCCTACCACCGGAAGCGCTTTCGATTGGACTTCTTTTTGCCGGGTCTGGAAAATGCTTCCAAGTAAGGCCGTCTTCCCTCCAACGGACACTCCTTCCTTGACTTCCAGCAAGCACCAATTTCCCCACCGGCCCTACCAGCCTTTGGACCCGGGTTGTTCCAGTGAACATGCCGCCGTTGCTTTTTTCAACAGCATGAAGCTGAGGCGTAGCGTGCGAGCTTTTTCCGATCGACCGGTGAGCCGGGAAACCATCGAAAAACTGATCCTTACCGCCGGCAGTGCTCCTTCCGGGGCCAATAAACAAGGCTGGCGCTTCGTCGCGGTTTCTGATCCTGTGATGAAACGAAAGATCCGCTTGGCGGCGGAACAGGAGGAACGGGAGTTTTACGGCGGGCGAGCCAGTCAGGAGTGGTTGCAAGATTTGGAGCCCTTTGAGACCAATCCGGAAAAGCCTTTTTTGGAAACGGCACCGTGGTTGATCGTGGTCTTCTATCAACAAAAAACCGAAGACGGAAAAAAGGTCTACTACCCCTTGGAGTCGGTTGGGCTTGCCAGCGGCTTCCTATTGGCCGCTATTCACCAAGCCGGCCTGGCCAGCTTGACGCACACCCCGAGTCCGATGAAGTTTCTGGCCCAAATCTTGGGGAGACCCGAGAATGAACGACCGTTTTTATTGATTCCTCTCGGCTATCCGGCGGCGGATTGTGAAGTGCCGGACATCGCCAAGAAATCTTTGGACGAGATTGCCGTTTTTCTGGAATCCTGCCCCGAAGGAGAGGCTTAAAACTGCCAACCCGGTCGAGCTTGGCGGCTGATGAGGGCTTCGGCTTCGGACAAGCCGCCGGCTTTTTGGTGGCGCCAATTCCAGTCAATCTTGCTTTCCATGCGGTAAGCCAGATTTCCGAGCAGGGCAGCTTCGCTGAGAGGGCCGGAGTAAGAAAAATCACAACTGCTCTTTTCCCGACTCTTGCAGGCTTGAATCCATTCTTGATGATGTCCGGGAGATGAGGCCAAATACGGTTCGGGAACGGTCACGTCTTGGAATTTCTCTTCCGGGAGCAAGACGTGACGACCGTAATCGGAAAGCAGCATGCCTTTGCTGCCGATGAACAAAACGCCATCTCCCCAAGAAGGCAGCAATCCTTCTTCTTGGAATTGAGGCGGGCGTTTGCCGCCGTGATACCAGTGCAGTTGTACCGCCGGCAGCCGGCGTCCCAACGGCCCTCTTGACGGATAGCGATAGTGGACAATTTGCCATTGCGGAGCTCCTTCAGGATGGACCGGCGGTCCTTCCGCTTCGATCTCCGCCGGATGTTCCAAGTCCAAAGCCCAATGCGCCAGGTCCATGTGGTGGCAGCCCATGTCGGCGAGGGTTCCTCCGCCAAATTCCCAGTAGCGGCGCCATCCCGCCGGGTGATAGGCCGCGTGGTAATCGCAAGCGGGAGCCGGACCTAGCCAAAGGTCCCAATGCAAGGAATCGGGAATGGCTTGAGCTTCTTCGGGGCGATGATCGGCCCACCAACTCTTTCCCACCCAGACATGGCATTCTTCAACCCGGCCGATTAGACCACTTTGGATTTTTTCGACCACCCGGCGGTAATTCTCTCCGGCGTGGATTTGGATGCCCATTTGAGTGATGCGCCGTTTCCGGCGGGCCATCACCGTCATCCGGCGGACTTCTTCCAGGTTATGAGCCAGGGGTTTTTCGCAGTAGACGTCCAAGCCGGCGTCCATGGCGGCTAGTGCAGCCACGGCGTGGGTGTGGTCGGGAGTGGAGATGACTACCGCATCGAGGTCCGTACGCTCCAGCATGCGGCGGAAGTCGTGGTATTGAGCTGCGTCCGGAAAGCGGGCGGCGGCTTGGCCCAGGTGACGGCTGTCGACGTCACAAAGAGCGACGATGGTTTCCGAAGCCACCCCATTCAGGTTCGCGGTACCTCGATTGGCGACCCCGATTACGCCGAGGTGTAAGCGTTCATTTGGAGACCGCCGCCGGGTGGGGGTTTGGCAACCGGCCAGGGGCAAAGCGGCGGCCAGGGCCGCGCTGCTCTGTAAGAAACGTCGACGACTAAGTTCGGAGCTGGGCATGGGGGCGACGGCGGAGAGAGCGGCGGGAATCGACCGATCCCGCTGGACCGAGGCATTCTTGTAACCGGGAAATCTCCGCCAAAACAAGCGAATCCGCCTGAGTCGGCGTTGGAAATCTTGAAGGATAATTCAATGGAAATGAATAAGATCTTTGAATCAAATGCTTTAGGTCGGACGGTTGAGCTCGAGGTGCCATCGAAAGGAGGCTAAGAAAAACCGACGAATCGGTTACCCACCTTCAAGCCATGCTATATTTTTTTTGTACGGCTCGGCCTGCACGCCCTCCTGTTGCACAACCCCGAGCCGGCCCTCCCTCCCAATGTTCAAACAGCTAGCTTTTCTTAGTGGTTACGTGGCGTTGGCCTGGTCCCTCATGGGAGCTCCTGCCGGCGCCGTTCCGCAGTGATGCCCTCCCGGTGCCGGCGGTCCGTCGGCTTCGGTTCCTTACGCAGGCCCTGGTGACACCACCGGACCTGGCGCGGGAGCCGCTGGGACAGCACCCAGCTCTCCGACCAGCCCTTCCAGCCCCGCGGCTACCGGTGCTCGCGGTGCTCCCGGGGTGGCGACCACTCCTGGCATCCCCGGTGTTGCCGGAACCGGAGGCTACGCGCCTCGAATCGCCATCACCCGGCAAAAGACCAGCCGCCGCTTGCTGAAAATCCGTTGGGATTACCCGGTCTACAAGCCGGAACAGCCGGAATCCACCAACGATACGGTGGCCGAAATGGTGCGCTCGGCTTTGCCCAGGGAAGAAGCCTTCCGTTTCCTATCCGGGAACGATCCAAGGCCTTTGCTGGTTGTGCGCGAGTGCAATTTCTGCGTCGGTACCGGCGCAGCCTTGCTCAGCAAGAGCCAGGACAACGATCGCACCATCTTGTTGACCCGGTGGTTCCATTGCCTCAAGCTGCCCACCGATACCCTGGCACCGGATCATCCTTTCCGAAACGTATTCGAAAAGGAAAATCCCTGCCACTTATTCTTGGCCAGCGCTGACGGAAGTTCCTTCATTCCCCTGTCCGGGGCCCAAAGCCAGTCGGACTTGTGGGATGCCATGAACGCCATCTTGAAGGTCGAATACAAGAAGGATCCGGATCGCGCGGTGAAGGACTTGATGAAGCTTCTGGCTCACCTCGACCATTTGGACAGCATGCTGGACACCGTTCAGGAGCAGTACGAAGAAGAAGTCGAGAAGCGCGGACCGAAGTCCAAGAAGCTGAATCGGTACAAGAAAAACATGGCCAAACTTGAAAAGGATAAGGAAAAGGCCATGGAGAAGGAAAAAGACCTTGGTGAATTGGAGCTCCGCCCTGAAGTCGTGGAGAGAAAGACCAAGGAACAAACCGAAGAAGAGAAAGTCGCTTCCGCATCTCTGTAGCTTTCCTTTTCTTGGTTTTAGGGGTCGCCAGCCGAATTGCTTGCGACCCCTCTTTTCTTGCTGGAGTTCTACCGAAACCAGCCAAGCTCCTGTCTCCTCTTGATCACCAGGCAAGGGCATGAAACCCCTGACCTTGGCCGTTCTCGGCATCCTGCTTTCGTTGACTTCTCCTGCCTTGGCTCAAAAGAGCAAGAAAGATTGGAGGGTCGATCCTTACACTTTGAACGATTCGGAAGCCCGGAAAAAGGCGGGCTACGTTACTTTCGATCCTAAAGCATGGGGGGACGGGCACGGGCCCCGGGCGATTCGCCAGCAATTGGGCGACATTCAGATGTTGTGGGTGGAAACGGCCCATTTTCGAATCGCTTCCAGCCTTCCGGCTTATTCCCTGTCCAATGATCGAAAAGAGCGAGATAAGATCCGCAAGGAACTCGCCCAGCTCGAGCAGCGTCTTCCGAATCTGGTGGCCAAAAAGGTGCGCAAACTGGATCCTTGGTTGCGCTTGCATTTGATCGCCATGCGGTTGGAGAACTTCTATCAGGAATTCCAAGACCGTCTTGGCGTCAGCGATCAAGACTTTCCGACCAAAGCCGGCACGCTAGTGAACAACCGTTATATGGGGCAAGGTCCTTATTTGGGGCAGCAGGAAAAATTTACCGTCATGATCACTGCCAAGGCTTCCACCATGGTGCGCTACACCAGTACCTTCTGCGGTTGGAGCTTGGAAGTGCCCAAGCGGCACAACTTCGTCCGAACCGGAAGCTTGTTTTTCGGCACCTCGATCGAGTTTTCCGACGGCGCCATGAAAAAAGATACGGCGCTGCATTGCCATTTGATCTTTAACGTTAGCCACAACATCCTGAACGCCTACCGCTACTACGGCCATGAGATCCCCTTGTGGTATACCGAGGGCATGGCTCACTGGTTTGCCCGAAACGTATCTCCCGAGTACAACGATTTCAGTCAAGTCGAGGAGTACGGGGCAGACACTCGGGCGACTTGGAATTGGCCGCCCAAAGTGTACGGGCGAGCCAAATTCGAAGTTTATCCTGCGTCCTCCAAGGTTTTCAGATGGGACAACTTCGACGACATGAAATTTACCGACCACATGATCATCTGGTCCCGTTGTGATTATCTCATGAGCTTAGGGAACGAGAAGTTCGCCGCGTTCATGAATCGAATGAAAGATCCCATTCGAACCGACGGCACTTTGCCGACGGCGGCGGAAGTCTTTACTCGGCATGACGAAGCCTTCCAGGCGGCCTGGAAACTGACTCCGGAAGAATTCGACACCCAGTGGCGCGAGTGGGTCCTGGGTCATTACCCGAAGAAATAGCCGGTCATGAACAAGGCGTTCATGGGCGCGCCGGCTGCAGCCAGGCGCACTCACGATCGCCTTTGGCGTAAGGATTGGGGTGGGCCTTGGTGGATTCAATCTTGGCCCGGACGTAAAGCTCGTCGCCTTTAAATGCGTATTCGACCTGCCTGCCTTTTACGGTGGCCAAGATTTCTCCTGCTGGACCCCACTCGGTTCCTCGCCGGCGGCAGCCGATGAAGGTGGTCGTGTATTCGATACCCTCTTCCGCCTCGATCCAAATGCGGTAGTGGCTTTCTTCTATGCGGAAGTCCTGCAATCGAACTCCACTGGAAGCATAAAATTCGCCGGCGTTCAAAGCTTTCACGATCGAGTTGGCATTGAGTTTGTCACTCCGGACCCATACCCATCCCCTGCCCGGATTCGCCACTCCTTCTCCGTGATAGTGGTGAGCGTCGTCGGTGGCCAAACCGTAAAGCAAGGGCAACCCGCTTTGAAGCCGCAATTTCAGGGCTTGATCCCAAAGCTGCTCGCAACTCGGATGCTTGGCGTCTCCGTAATTGCGCACTCCGCGGTGGCCGTTGTAGACCTCGAAGTAGGATTCTTCCCGGAGTTGGGCCAGTTGTTCCGCTCCCAAAGCCCAACCGAAGTTGGGATGATTCACGTGGGCTAGCACCGGCCGGCGGTGTTTGCGGCCGTGTTCGGCAATGGCCCTTAAGTTGTTTTGCAAGGTTTCGAGCAGACTGTTGCCATGCTGCGGCGGAATCAGGGATTCCAAATTAAGTGCATTGATGTGGACCGGTTTGCCTTTGAAATCGTCGGTGACTTCTTCCCCTTCTACCAGGACGAAGCGATTCTTCTCCTCGAAGCGGCGGCGTAACTCCGGCAAGGTTTGCAGCCGCATTTCACGGCCTTCGGTGCCATCCTTGCGTCTGGCAGACCGTACCTGAACCGCTTTCCCGAATTGGGCTTGCAAGGCTTCGAGGCGCTTTGAGGTCAAGCGGCTTCGTTCCTGGTCGCTGACCGGGAACCACTTCTCTCCCCGGGAGAGGATGTTGTGATCCGACAAGACCAGAAAGTGATAACCCTGTTCCTTGTACCAGGCCGCCACCGCCTCCGGGGCCTGATCGCCGTCACTCCAAAGTGTGTGGGTGTGGGTGTTGCCTTTCCACCAGCGGGCCTTGGTTGCCGGGGAGGCCGGATCGGGGGCGGAGGCCAAACCGAGCGCCAGGGCGAAGAACAGGGCGGGGATCTTCCACATCACCCTTGCAGGATAACCCGCCCCGAAATCGATTTTCCGCCTTACAATCGCCCCGGGAGATGGTGAAAATGCTCGTTGCCAACCTTTGTTTCTTTGCCTTGGCTTCCTTGGCGGTAGGCTCGCTGGACGAGCCTCAGAGTCCCCAGGAACCGATCACCGCCCTCATCGTCAGTGGGGCGAACAACCATGATTGGGAATGGACTACTCCTTCCCTGCAGGGAATTTTGGAGGAAAGCGGCAAGTTCAAAGTCGATGTGACTTACGAGCCGGCCAAAACCCTGGCGGACGCCGAGACTTTGGCTCGATATCAAGTATTGGTCTTGGACTACAACGGCCCTCGATGGGGGGAGGCGGCGGAAAAGAATTTCCTGAATGCAGTAGCCAACGGCACCGGCGTTTCCGTGATTCACGCCGCCAACAATGCATTTCCCGGTTGGGAGGAGTACGAAAAAATGGTAGCCCTTTGCTGGCGCAAGGGAACCGGACACGGTCGATTCCATCCCTTCGACATTCGTTTGGAGGATCGAAATCATCCGATTACCCGAGACTTGCCACCGATTCGGCGTCATCCCGACGAGCTTTATCATCGCTTGGTGCGCATGCACGATGCTCCCTATCGTGTATTGGCCAGTGCCTATTCTTCCTTGGGCAGCGGCGGCACCGGTCAGTCGGAGCCGATGATCCTGATCAAGAAGTACGGTAAGGGCCGGGTTTTCCACACTCCTTTGGGGCACGTGTGGAAGGGCGTCAAGTCCTCCAGGGTTAGTCATCAAAGCCCTTATTTCCGTGAAATCGTGGTTCGCGGATCGGAATGGGCTGCCACCGGCAACGTGACTCCATACGCCGTCAGCAACCAGTTGAGCCCAGGAGAAGCTCGGGACGGTTGGACCCTGTTGTTTGACGGCCAGGATCCCTCTTCTTGGAGGGGGTACCAGAAAGACGGCTTTCCAGGGCAAGGCTGGTCGGTCAAAGATGGCTGCCTGCACCACGCCAAAGGTGGCGGCGGAGGCGATTTGATCAGCGTGGGGCAGTATCGTGATTTTGACTTCCAGTTCGACTGGAAGGTGGCGGAAGGCGCCAATTCCGGAGTCATGTACCGGGTCGCCGAATCGGCCGGTACCACCTGGCAGACCGGTCCGGAATATCAGGTCTTGGATGACGGTTTATTCCAAAAGCTGAATCCGAAAAATTCAGCCGGAGCTTTGTACGCGCTGTACGCGCCCAAAAACAAGGTTCTTAAGCCGGCTGGAGAATTCAATCATGGACGCATCCGGCTGCAGGATCGCCGGCTTGAGCATTGGTTGAACGGTATTCAAGTCGTTTCCTGTCGTTTAGGAAGTCCGGAATGGAATGCCCTGGTCGAAGCTAGCAAATTCAAAGCCTATCCGGGATTCGGCTTGCAAGAAATCGGTCATTTGGCCTTGCAAGATCACGGCGATGAAGTTTGGTATCGCAACTTGAAAATCAAGGATTTGTCGGCGCCGAATCCCGGTGAGATCGAGCTTTTCAACGGCAGGAATCTAAGTGGTTGGGAAGGTTATCATCGGGACGGAGCGGCCACCGAGGATGTTTGGCGGGTGGAAGACGGCATTCTCATTTGCAAGGGATCCCCGGCTGGATATCTATACACCCAACGTGAGTTCAAAAACTTCGTGTTGAGCTTGCAATGGCGGTTCAATCCGGTAACCAAGCAAGCCGGAAACTCCGGAGTCTTGATGCGGATGACCGGGGAGCACAAGGTTTGGCCGCGCAGCATCGAGGCGCAACTGCACTCGGGTAACGCCGGCGACTTTTGGCTGATCGGCGGTTATCCGGCCAAAGGAAATGAAAGCCGAACCCGGGGACGCAACATTCGCAAAACGGTTGGAAACGAAAATCCCGTGGGCGAATGGAATCAGTACGAAATTACCGTCCGCGGCGGTCAAGTCATCCTGCGGGTCAACGATCAAGTGTTGAACGAAGTCACCGGAGCTGAAGTCGTCCCCGGCAAAATCTGTTTGCAATCTGAAGGGGTGGAGATTCAATTCCGGAACATTCGCTTACGGCCACTGCCGGAAAAATAGCCGCCATTGCCGCTACGTAAGGGGAAGCTTTCTTTAAGCCTTTCCCTTCTCGGCTCGGTTCAGTTCCTGGGGGACGTCGGTAATCAATCCCTTCGCTCCCCAGGCGATCAACTGTTTAGCTCGCGAAATATCGTTGACGGTCCAAACCCAAGGGATCAAACCCTCTTGAATGGCGGCTTGCAAAGTTTCTCGATCCGTAATTTCATTGTCGAAGGCGATCCAAAAGGTCGGAAGTTGCAAAGCTAAACGAATGCCCTCCTGCGGCCGTTCGGCAACCGGCATCAATCGAAGCTTGGAACAATATCGGCGGGCGTCTTCCAGCACTTGGGCGTGCTCGCTGGCGATGAAATGGTGTTCCCAAGCCTTTCTGCGGCACAAGAGTTCGGCGACGTCGGCGCCGATTCCGGCGGGCTTCACTTCCACCATGACCCCGGCGCCGCGCTTCTCGGCGAACTCCAAAACTTCTTCCAAAGTTGGAATGCCCTGATCCAGGAAGCGGTCTTGGAATTTCGCCGGATAGCCGGCGTGCAATGGCTTCAAGTCAGCGAAGTCGAGTTCGGAAACCAGGCCGTGGCCGTTGGTGGTTCGCTGCAGGTCGCGGTCGTGGATCGCCACCAAAACTCCGTCGCGGCTGCGGTGAACGTCCACCTCGACGAAATCCACTTCCGCAAGCTGCAAAGCTGCCTCCACCGCGGCCAGGGTATTTTCCGGAGCGAGGCTGGAGCATCCCCGGTGGGCAATCAGTTGGACGGTCATGGGGCCTGGGAAGGCGAAGGGGAGCGTTTCCCGGTGCTCAAATTAGGCTCAAGGAAGGAGGGAATGGCTGGAAGTCGGTGAAGTTTGAACCTAGAAAGGCCGGGCATGGCGGCGTGACCGCCCCCCCGAACAGGATTTGGAGCCAACCATGGCTAGCATCACTCTAAAGGGAAACCCCATTCGCACCTCCGGTGAATTGCCGGCCGCCGGCGCAGTTGCCCCAAACTTCCAACTGGTGCGGCAAGACTTGTCCGAGTTGGAATTGACCGGTGTGAGCGGCAAGAAGGTGCTGAACATTTTCCCCAGCATCGACACTCCGATTTGCGCCATCTCGGTGCGGCGCTTCAATCAGGTAGCCGGAAGTGCCGAGGGCGTCTCGGTGTTGAACATCTCCGCCGATCTTCCTTTCGCCGCCAAGCGCTTCTGCGGGGCGGAGGGCCTGGAAGGAGTCGAAACCCTGTCCTGCTACCGAAGCCACTTCGCCGATGATTACGGGGTGCGCATGGTCGACGGACCGCTGGCCGGCTTGTGTGCCCGAGCAGTACTGGTGCTGGATGAGAAGAACCAGGTCATCCACGCCGAACTGGTACCGGAAATCGCTCAAGAGCCCGATTACGACGGGGCTTTACAGGCTCTCGGCCTGTCAGTCGGCGCCTAGCCTCAGCTTGCTCCTCGGATTTCGGTCACAGATCGCTTCCAGGCGGCGAACTCGAAGCATGACTCGGAATCTTTTAAGGCCCAGGTACTGGTTAGCGGCCCTGCTGGTGATCGCGGTTGCCGGCGTGATCCTGGGGCCGCCGACCTTGGGGGCGGATCCGCCCGGTAACTGGGTGGAGATGCGGGTCGAGGGCATCGAATGTGGCTTGATTTGCGCCCCGAAAGTACGGAGGCTGCTTCGCCAATTTCCCTGGATCGGAGAGGTCCAGGTCGATCATGCCCGAGACTGGGTCCGAGTCGAGCTCCTGCAGGAAGACGCCGAACTTCAACCCATGTTGGACGCTTTGAACGATGCCGGATTTCCGGCTCGATTTTTGAATCCCGGTTAATTGCCGGGGAAGGGCCAGCTTCGCTTTTTTAAGATTCGGTTTCGATCGCCTTGGCCTTGCCAGGAGCGGTCCCACCGGCACCCCTGGGATGGCATGGCGCAGACGCGAAAAGAAAATTCCTTGGTTTGGATGGATTTGGAAATGACGGGGCTGGACCCGGAGAGGGAGCGGATCTTGGAAATCGCGGTCTTGCTCACCGACCAGGATTTGGAAGTGATCGCCGAAGGTCCTGAGCTGGTGATTTCCCAGCCGGAGGAGCTGTTGTCGGCCATGGACGCGTGGAACCAAGAACATCACGCCAGGTCCGGCCTGTTGGACCGGGTGCGGGCATCGAAGCTTTCCGAAACCCAGGCCGAAGACCAGGTGATGGCTTTTCTCGACCAATACACCGAGCCCAAGGTCGCACCATTGGCCGGCAACTCGGTGCATCACGACCGGCGGTTCCTGGCCCGCTACATGCCGCGCATTCACCAGCATTTGCACTATCGAATCGTTGACGTGACTACGGTGAAAGAACTGGCGCAGCGGTGGTATCCCGGAGTGGTCGAGGAGCGGCCGATGAAACGCAACCAGCACCGGGCGATGGACGATATCCGGGAATCTTTGGATGAACTGCGCTTCTATCGCCGCAGGGTGTTCCGAATCAACGGCTAGGTCGGGCGGGGTCTTCGAGGAGCCGGTCTAGAATGGGTTGACGGTGTTCATCCGTCCCTTCGATCCCCGCGAATTCATGCTTGAATCCTTCCCCAAACCGGGCCTGCGGGCGCGGCTTTCGACTTTGTTGTTGGTCGCTGCCGGCGGCTTGCTGGCGTCTTCCTCCAGTTTTGCCCAAGAAGTCCAGGCGATTCTCGATTTGGACGGCCAAGGCGGCTTTTTCGACCACCCTTATCCCAGTGACGTCCGCCGGGACGTTCAAGGCGGATTGCGGCTCGACGGTTTTCCCAATCCCAACAGCCTCCTGATCGTCGATCACCTGGCCGACGTGGTCATGCAGGACAACCAAGGCTGGGGTGTGGCGGCTCCCATGTACTTGGCCTTCGACGGCCCGATGCAGGGATCGGCCCTGCCGCTGGACCCTCGGGCCTACCTCAGCCTGTCTTCCGGTGTCCAGCTCGTGGACGTCGATCCGGCCTCCCCGGTGCGTGGGCAGCGGCTGCCGATCCGGGTGAATTTTCGCCTTGCCGCCGACTCCTATCGGCCGGCCAACTTGTTGGAAGTGCTTCCCGTGCAAGGCTTCGATCTGCGGGAAAACAACCACTATGCCTTGGTGGTCACCGACGACGCCCCGGTTCCTTCGGGCTTCCAATGGAAGGTCCTGCCGGCTCTGGGCCAGGTGTTGCAGGGACAGGACCCCGGCGGCCAGTTCGGGCCCGCAGCCGCGGCCCTGTATCCCCTCGTGAGTCAGCAATGGCAGGTCGATGGTTTGGATCCGAACCGAATCGTTGCCGCCTCGGTGTTCCGTACCGGGGTACCGACCGCTCCTCTCAAAGACTACGCCCAGAGAGTGGCGCAATGGCAGGCTCCGGTGGTGGACGGACCCTTGGTGGTCACCCGGGAATACCCGAGTTACTACGTTTTGGAAACCACCTGGCAAGTGCCCCAATTCCAATCCGGAAGCATTCCCTATTTCACGCCGGCTGAAGGTGGAGTTTTTCAAGTGGACGCTTCCGGGGAACCACAACCGCAGCATTACCGAACGGCGCCGATGGTGGTTTGCATTCCGAAGGGAACCATGCCGGCGCAAGGTTTCCCGCTTTTGTTCTACATCAACGGCACCGGTGGATTTGCTTCTCAAGTTTTCGCCCGCGGTGAGTTGGATCCGGTCACCATGGAAAGAAAGGTGGGCGAAGGACCTTCGGAAATTGCCGCCGAACGAGGGTGGGCTTCTTCCGGAATGGGGGCTCACTTGGCTCCGGAGCATGCCGGCCTGGCTTCCGCCGGCGGCTACATCGTGTACAACGTGTTCAATCCCAGGGCCATGCGCGATAACTTCAAGCAATTGGTCTTGGAAAACTTGTTGTATCGAAGACTGCTCTTGCAGCTTGCCATCAACCCGGCTCTTTGCCCGTTGACCGACGCCAGTGCCGCAGCCGACGGCCAGATCCGATTTGACCCATCCATGCAAGTGGTCATGGGGCAATCTTTGGGCAGCTATTTGAGCGGCATGTTGGCGGCGGTGGACCCTATGGCTTTCCAAGGTGCGATCCTCACCGGCGCCGGCGGTTCCTGGGTGGAATTCGCCCGTGGTCCGCGGGATCCGATTTCCCTTCAGGAAGTTTTGGAAACCTTGTTGTTCGCCTTGCCGCCCGGCGAGGAGTTGGACATTTGGCATCCCTTGTTCACGTTGGTAGAAACCGCTTTGGGAGGGTCCAACAACGTCCATTACGTCGATGAAATCTTGCGCCAAACCGACGCCGGCCGGCCGGCTCCTCACGTCTTCGTGATTCAGGGGTACCACGACCTGCAAGTACCCGACAACTTGCAACGGGCTTTGTTGTTGGGCTTGGGAGTCGATTTCGCCGGTTCCGAAGTCGGGCCCTATCCTGGAGGGCAAGTGTTGCCGGCGATGTTGATGGCCGGCGCTCAGCAGTGGAACTTCCCGGTAGCTTTAAATCTGCCCGTACCGAATCATGGAGCTCGAACCGCGGTGGTGGTTCGTTATCTCCAGGACGCTTTGCAACATGGTCATTACGTGACCTTCCAGTTGGAGGAGCCCAAGCACCAGTACGGTTGCTTTTTGGAAACTCTGCTTAGCCGCGGTTTCCCGGAAATACCCCAAGGAGGTCTGCAAGGGGATCCCTGTCCCTGACCGCCTTTCCGGAGCCAGCTTTCCGCCAGGACTTGTTCAATTGCGGGACCGGTTTCTGCGGCAGCGGGGAATCCGGTTCCAAACTTTGTGGGTTCATCACCATGAACCGCGGACCGTCCGTGTTTCTTTCTAACAAATCCTGCTTTGAAAAGAACTCAGAAGAGGGGAAACCCAACTGCGAAGAAAATCATGAAATCGGTGCGGCGAGAAGACATCCCTGATCCGGAAGCTTACGAGAAGATGCGCGAAGCTTTCCGTCAGGAGATTATGGAGGTGAAGAAGTGGCGGCGGGTTCATTTGGGAAGTCATCTGACCTTCCTGTTCGAAACCACGGAAACCATTCGCTACCAAGTCTTGGAAATGCTGCGGATCGAAGACCAGTGGGAGGAGCCTGAAGTAAATCGTGAGTTGAAAACCCACAACGATTTGTTGGCGGACCGCGGCGACTTGGCCTGTACCTTGTTGATTGAAATCGAAGACCCTTTGCAGCGGGACATCCTGTTGGGGAAGTGGCTGGATCTTCCCTCTTGCATCTACATGGAGCTGGAAGACGGAAGTCGCATCACTCCCGATTTCGACCGAGGGCAAGCAGGGGTTGACCGCCTTTCTTCCGTTCTATATCTGAAGTTTCCTTGCGGTGGCAAGAAACCCAGTCGACTTGGCATTGACAAAGACGGGCTGCAATTGGATGTCCAATTGAATCAAACGCAGCAGGAAGCCCTGGCCGCCGACCTGAGGATCTAGGGGGACTCTAAATCCCCGGGGGAGGAGGCCTGGAAATGGCATTTCGGCGCTGAAGGAAGCCGGATTTTCTCCTAAGGTGAAAGGCCATGAAATTCGGCCTTCCATTCCTTTGGTTCTCCCTTCTTGCAACCGCAACTCCGCTGGCCGCTCAGGCCATTGAAGATCCAGGTCCCCATGCGGTGGGATGGAGGGACGTCCTTTTCGACGACCAGATATTTCAACAAGGCAGCATCTCCGCCCGAATTTTTTATCCGGCCTTGCAGGCGGGCAAGGATACCCCTGCGGATCCCTCCGGCGGCCCATTCCCCTTGATCGGTTTTCAGCACGGATGGTTGGGCAGTCCGGACGATTACGACGAGTTGTGTACTCATTTGGCCAGTTGGGGCTTCTTGGTGGCCTCCACCGGGACCGAGACCGGACTTTTTCCCAACCATGCTCAATACGCCCGGGACACCCGTTCCCTCCTGCATTGGGTCGATGCCGCTTCCCAAACTTCGGGAAGCTGGTTGCAGGATATGTCCTGGGACGGACCTTGGGCCGCTTCCGGCCATAGCATGGGAGGAGGGGTTCTGGCCCGATTGATCGGCATCGAGAATCGGATCGAGGTCATCGTCGGATTGCAATCCGCTTCTCAATCCGGAAGCGAACCGTTGCAAAACATGCAATCCTTTTCGGGGCGGGCCTATCAGATTGCCGGTTCCGAAGATTGGATCGTGCCTCCGGCTGTGGTTTACGATTGGTTCGCCAACGCGGATGCGGCTTTAAGAAATCAGTTTTATCAGGTGGAAGGGATGGGGCATACCGGCTGTACCGACACCCCGTCGATATTCGAGACCATGCCTCCTGCGGAACAGAAACGGTTGCACCGGCGCCTGCTGACCGGTTTGTTGCGATTTGAAATGCTGGGTCACTTTGAATTGTTGCCCGATCTTTTTGGTGAGGGCATCCAAATCGAGCCGGTGGTCTATCAGGCCGATCATGAGATGCCGGTTTTTTGGGCGGATGAGAGTCGAAACGGAAGCGGTGATTTAGCCGTGGGTCTGGCGGCTCGAAATGGTGAGCGGGCATTGATGGCCTGGTCGCTCGTTCCGGCGGCGCAGCAAACCGCCTATGGCTTGCTGGGTTTGGATCCGGCTTCCTTGGTGGTGTTCTCCGATACGGTTTTGCCGCTAGGGGGCAAGGTGCGAGAAATCCTACCGACCCAGCCGGCCTGGAGCGGCCAACCGCTTTACTTGCAAGGCCTGTCGATCGGGGTGAACAACACTCAGTTGAGCGCTACCCGAACACTGAATATTCCCTGATTTTTTTCAGGGCTTTCGGTCGCCTCCCAAATTTTTGCTTGGGGGGCGACTTTTTTTGTAACCCGATCCCGGCCTCTTCGTCTGCCCTCATGAGCCCAGGAAGCCGCGCCTCGGCGTTGTCCGAGTGTCCTTTTCGATCCTGGGGAACATCCAAGGAGGAAGATTGTTGATTTCTTTCCATAGAGATGGGGTGGTTGAGGGACACTTGCAAAACTTTGTTTTTGCCTTCGCCTGCGGTTTCCTGGTGCTCACCGTCCTGCCTGGGATGGCCTCGGCTCATCCGCTAGAGGGATTCTGGCAAGAAATAGGTGAGAGAAGCGAAGACTTGGAAATCACAGCTTCGGACGGCAACGCCCATCAATGGCTTGGAACGGGTCTGAGCCTGGATGCAGACTGGCTGGCGGCAGGGGCGCCGGGGGTCGATGGATCGGGTTTGAACACCGGGGCGGTCTACCTGTTTCAATGGCATCCTGCATCGGAATCCTGGGAGGAACGGCAAGTGTTGTGGCCGGAAGATTCGGATTGGGGAGCGAGTTTTGGCGGAGCACTCCAACTTCAACAGGGAAATTTGCTAGTTTCCGCCGAGCACGGGCGAGTGCAGAATTCGAGCGGACTTCGGGTCGCGGCAGGTTTGTTGTATTTCTATCAATGGAATCCAAATGGGGAAATATGGGAATTCCAACAAAAGGTGAAAGCCCTGGATCCGGCTCCTGGAGATCGATTCGGGGCTTCCATCGACGTGGATCAAAACCGCCTCTTGGTTGGCGCCCCCATGCAAGATCAAAAGGGTAAAGATGCCGGTGCGGCTTATTTGTTCACCTGGAACGACGAAGTCGAGCTTTGGGAGCAACATACCAAATTCCTTCCTTCCGATTTGGATGCCGGAGACCAGTTCGGCATCGACGTGGCCTTGCACGGAGACTTATGCTTGATTGGCGCTTGGCTCCACGACGGAGCGACCGAGGATGGAGGAGCCGCCTTCGTTTACCAATTTGATTCCGGATCCGATCAATGGCTGTTTCAAAAGAAACTGCACTCTCCGATTTTGGATCCGGGTAGTGGTTTCGGCTATTCCCTGGCCTTGGATGCTTCCAGGGCGTTCATCGGGGCGTTTCGAGAAGACCATGATTTGGAGCCCTGGGACTGCGGTGCTGCCCATCTCTATCGCCGAAAGGGAGGGGAATGGGATTATGAAGCTCGCTTCCTACCCTCGAATCCGGGGGTTGAAGGCAACTTCGGTTTTTCGGTGGCTTTGAGTAGCGGAATGTTGGCGGTCGGTGGATGGATGTTGCCGGGGTCTCAGTCTGGGACCGGTGCGGTAGATCTGTTCCGCTGGGATCAGGGATCGGCATCCTGGTCTTGGTGGGAGCGATGGATCGCCTCTGATGGAGCCCCAGGGGACGCCTTCGGAAAAGTCTGTTTGGAGGATGGCTGGTCGGTGGTCAGCGCCTCCAATCGAGATGCCGCAAAGATAAGCCAAGGCAGTCTCTTCTTGTTTGACAACCGAAATTTGTTTATGCAGGATTTGGGAAACGATTGGATTCAAATCGAACTAGCCGGAGGGGAGCCTCATTGTTGGAGCTGGTTGACCGTTTCCGAGATTGGCCCGGGCAAAACCTGGTTTCCGGGCCGACAGGCTTTTGTTGGTCTTAGTTTTCCAAACTTGGTCGGGGATGCGAAGTGGGCCGATGCTCAAGGACGGGCTGCCTGGTTGCTGCGCAAAACCTTCAAGCCGGATGGGCATCTTTTGTGGCTTCAGGTGGCGCAATTCCAAAGTCGCCCTTCGAGCATGCTGACGTGGAGCACTCCCTAATCCAGGTTGAGGATGACGACGGGTAGGGCGGAGGATTTCGGTTCTCCGCCCTTTTCTTCGCCTGGAAGGAAACAGCCGCCGTCCTTAAACGAAAGGAGTCTTACCCGGCACCGCCAAAGCCGGTCTGGGCATGTCGCCCCAAGCCATATTCTCCGGCATCAGACTTTCTTGGCTGTTCATGACTTGATCCCAAGTCAAAGTCTTTCCGGTATAGGCGGACATTCGGCCCATGATGGCCAGCATGGTGCTTTTGGCCATGGAAACGCCTTGGTTGATCGGCTCTCCTCGGCGGATGGAGGCGAACAATTCATCGTGTTCCGTTTGATACATGTTGTTTCGCGGGCCGGCATATTGCCACGGATTTTCACCTTCAATACTGTGAAGTCCGGTCCAGCCATTGATCCTGGCGATGCCCTTGCTGCCTAGAACTCGGTCGGAATTATCGTTGCTGCAACCGGGGATTTGACGACATAATAAAATGCCGAGGGCGCCGTTGGCGTACTCGTATACGACACTGAAGTGGTCGTAAATGTTGCCCCACTTCTCGTCCACCCGGACTTCCCTTCCGCCCATGGCGGTACATTGAACCGGGGCTTCGTCTTGCATGGCCCAAGCGATTTTGTCGATGGTGTGAACCGCTTGTTCCACGATGTGGTCGCCACTCAAGTAGGTGTAGTAATACCAATTGCGAAGTTGATATTCGGCTTCGGTCCAATTTTCCTTGCGCGGGTGGTACCAAAGCGGGCCGGTCAAATAGGTGCCGTAAACCGTTCGAATTTCTCCCAGGCGGCCTTCCGCAATTTGGCCGTAAATTCCACGTTCCGGATAGCTTGCCCGCCAGCAGAAACCGGAGGCCAAAGCCAAGCCTTTTTCTTGAGCCCGGCGAGCGCTTTCCAGAACTGACCGGACGCCCGGGGCATCTACGGCAATCGGTTTCTCTGCGAAGATGTGAACGCCGGCGTCCACGGCGGCGGCAATGTGGGCCGGACGGAAGCCAGGAGGCGTCGCCAACAGAACCACGTCCAACTCGCTGTCCAAAACTTTTTGGTAGGCGTCCAGACCAGCGAATTTGTGCTCCTCGTCGACCAGCACTTGGTCCGGAAAGGCTTCTTTCAAACCTTGGAAGCAGCCTTCCATGCGATCGGCAAAGGCATCTCCCATGGCCACCAAGCGACAACCGGGGTCGGCTTGAAGGGCTTGAGCTGCAGCTCCGCCGCCGCGGCCACCGCAACCGACCAAACCTACCCGGAGGACGTCGGAACCATGGTGGACTCCCCGAGCCAAGAGGGGACTGGCTACCAGGGGAAGTGCCGCGGCGCCGCCACCGCGTTTCAGGAATTCGCGTCGGTTGAAGGATTGAGTCATGGAGGGTTGCGGTTTCGAGGAGGTCGAGGTTCCGGGAATCAGGGCTTGGGAGGCGTGGTGCAAACGATTCTAAATCCAATGAAAGGACCGTCGGACAGCCACCACTTGCTCTTGGGAAATTGAGGGTCTCGTTTTTGCCAACTCCGATCCATACGTTTCCATTGATCCGCGGCCAAGTCTGCTGCCGGATCCATGTAGGAACCTCCGTAAACGAGAGGCTTTCGCTCTTCGGTCAAAACCCATTCGGCGACGTTGCCGTGCATATCGTGAAATCCCCAAGCGTTCGGCTTTTTGCTGCCAACCGGATGGGGACGCAATTCGGCATTGTCGTAGTACCAGGCGTAGGCCGCGAGATTGTTCGCTTGAATCGGAGTTGCATAGGGTCCGGCTCCTCCGGTAAGGCAAGCAGCTTTCCATTCTTCCGGAGTCGGCAATCGATAAGTTCGTCCGCTTAGTTTGGACAGCCAACGACAAAACTCTTGGGCGGCGTGATAACTCACTCCGATGGCGGGATAACCTTGGTGGCCATAGCCCCGGTCCACGGGAATCACCGGACGACTTGGGCGACTGACGCCGTCCTCTCGCGGGTCCCGGTCTTCCTGCTTCTTTTCCAGTTGCAAGAAAAAGACGTCGTAGACTTCCCAAGGGATTTCGGTTTTCGACATCCACATCGGTTCGCCCGAGGCGGTCCGAAACGGCCGCATTTCGATTTCAACCACGCTATTCGGCATGGATTGGGAAAACACTCGCCAGGTTTCGGGAAGCTCGGGAGCGGCCACCATTTCCGGAGCTGGGGTTCTTGCCAAGGGCAGGGCTTGGCCGTCCAGCTTCCAAGCTGCCTCGGTCGCCACCCCCAAGTGTTGCAATACCGTGGGCGCGAAATCGGTCAGGCGCCAGCTTTCCGTTTGCAAGCCGCCTTGCGCCTTGCCTCCAAAGAACACCAAGCCGTGAGATGGGGCGGGATTGGAGCCGGTCGCCGGTTTGGCCAGCAGGATGAGGGCCAACAACCAATCTTCCTCGGCGGCAGCATCTCGGGCCGCCAATGCTTGCAACAATCGGCCTAGGTCCCGGTCCATGCGGCTGGCCGCCGCTTTCAAATCCGAAGACGAAGTCGCTGCCGGCAAATGGAGTTGGAGGACGTCCAACTGCGACCGGCTCAAATAGTGGACCGCCTCCTCGACCGGATCGATGTTTGCCGACAGGCTGAGACGGAGGTCGCTGCCGGCGGCCAAGAGATCGTGAAGGGTGGGAGCCTCGACGGTCAGACTGGCAGTGAGCCATTCCGGGTTCGCCTGCTTGGCGCGCTGCAGAAACAAGGGATACTGGTCGAACTTGGCCTTCAAGCCGTCGCCATCCAGGAGCTGATGTTTGTTCGGGCGAACTCCGGTGAGCAAACTGGCCCACTGGCCGGCAGCGTCTTGGGCTTCCCCCTGAACTTGGAAGTTGGCACAACCTTCCCGGATCAAGCGACTCAAGACCGGGGTTTCGGCGCCGTCGAGGTCGCCGGGAGCCAGGCCTTCCACCCCAATGACCAAGAGTTTGGATTGAGGTTTAGGCGACGAAGATTGGGTAAAGCCGACCACCGAAAAGGTCATCGCGGCCAGCAAGCAAGCCATGGCTTGGGTGCAGCGGCGGCGGTAGTTGCCCTGCTGGCGGGGGTCGGATGCAGTGAACCGCTTCATCGCTACCAGTATGCCGCCATTCACATGGGCGTCGAGGCCCGGATTACCGTCTATGCTCCTTCCGAAAGGATGGCGAAAGAGGCATCCAAAGTCGCCTTTCAGCGCATTTCGGCTCTTGATGCGATCATGAGCGATTATCGTAAAGATAGTGAATTAAACCGTTTCTGTCGCGCTCCCCAGAGTGAAGCGACAAACCTTTCTCCGGAACTTTGGCAAGTTCTGCTTTACGGACAACAGTTGGCGGAAGAAACCGGTGGCGCATTTGACGTCACTGCCGGCCCGGTAGTTCGACTCTGGCGCCAGGCTAGAAAGAGCGGGCGGCTACCGGCAGAGGAGGCTTTGGAACAAGCCTTGGCCCACTGTGGCTGGTCGAATTTGTGGTTGGATCCGCAGCAAGCCCGAGGTCGATTGCATAAGGCAGGCATGCAATTGGATCTGGGGGGCATCGCCAAGGGTTATGCCGCCGATGAGGCTTTGCGAGTTTTGGTCGAAGCCGGTTTGCCAAGGGCTTTGATCGATTTCGGCGGCGACTTGGTGGCCGGAGAGGCCCCGCCGGGACGGCCTGGATGGCGGATTTTGGTGGAAGACTCCGGGACCGCTCTGCCCAATCCCTATCTTTGGCTCCGTTGGGGAGCTCTCTCCACTTCCGGGGACAAAGTGCAATTTTTGGAAGTGGAGGGGGTCCGCTATTCCCATGTGGTCGATCCCCGCACCGGCATCGGATTGCGCCATCGCTTGGCCGTAACGGTCCAAGCCAAACGGGGAATCGAATCGGACAGCTTGGCCACCGCCATCGGCGTTTTGGGGGAAACCGAGGGACGGGCGCTGGCCGCCCGGCATCAGGTGTTGGCTTGGATTCGGCCGGTCGAAGGCCGATCCGAGGGATCCGGCTGGGAAAAGGAGAAGGCGGATTAACTGGCGAAAATCCGATCCATGCGGGTGGCGATATCGGTCAATCGCTGGCGATCGCCTCCTCGGATTTCGGCAGTGAACCAACCACGGTATTCGATGGCTTCAAAAGCCCGCATGACTGCCGGCCAGTCGCAATCCCCTTCCAGCAGTTCTACGCCGAAACCCTTCCACAAGCCTTCTTGATCCCTGCGCTTGCGGCTGTACTCCTTGACGTCCACTTTCAAAATCCGCTTTCCGAGAATGTGGATCCAGTGCTCCGGCCAGCCGTAGTTCACGATGTTGCCGACGTCGAAGTAGAAGCCGACCTGGGAACTGGAAAAAGCATCTACGTATTGAGCCGCTTCCATGGGACTCAACAGGAAGTGATTCCACACGTTTTCAAAGGCCAACTGGATTTGCAACTCTTCCGCCAACGGTAACACTTGGCCGATTTCGTGGAGAGATCGTTTCCAAGCTTGGTCGTAGCGGATTCCTTTGTTCACGACCGCCGGAACCACCAAGACGGAGGAAGCTCCATAAGCCTTGGCGTCCCGAATGGCGGTTTCCAAAGCTTGCACCCCTTCCTTGCGGACTTGGGGATCGGGATGGCTGAAGGGTTTGGCCCAATGCACCGAGTCGACCACTCCGTGGATCGGTAAGCCGGTGGCTTCCTTGGCGGCCAGGACTTCTTCGGTGGCGAAACCGTTGGGACTGTCCAATTCCACCCCGTCAAAGCCCAAGTCTTTGAGTAGCTGGAATTTCTCCACCAGGGTTTTTCCTTCACCGACCATGCCGATCTTGACCGCTTTGCGGTAGCCCGGAGGCGGAGCTTGGGCGCGGCCGGTGGAGGCGAGAGAAGCGGCCAAAGGCAAGCTGCCGGCGGCTTTTAAGAAATTGCGGCGGGAGGGGTTCGGCGCCATGTCAGCCAGTGTAAAGGAGATCTGCGATGGGGGCGGAATCCCCCTGGGAGTTGCGCTTCTGAGGTTTATACATTCAAAGGAATTCCGCATGTCCGGCGCCTTGTCTCGACCGCCTTTGATCGGCATCACCGCGGGTAACGATCCGCGGTTTCCCGGCCATTATTTGTTGCGCTGGGATTACATTTATGGAGTGAACGAAGCTGGAGGCATCCCGGTAATCTTGGCCCCGGGTAAGGCGTCCCGATTTCCGACCTATTCCGAGAACTTTGCCGGCTTGATTTTTTCGGGGGGCTACGATTTAACTCCGAGGATTTATGGTCAGGAAGCTCATCCCAGTTTGAGCCACACCAGTTGGGAGCGGGATGAATTTGAAATGACTTTGATGCGGTCGGCGCTGCTTCGCGGAGTTCCGATTTTGGGAATTTGTCGCGGCATGCAAGTCTTGAACGTCGCCCTCGGTGGCACCTTGGTGCAAGATCTGCCGAATACGCCCCGCAACGGCGTTCTGCACGACGACCCGAAGCGCCCGCGAGACGTGCTTGCTCACGAAGTGGCGATTCATTCGGATAGTCGGCTTTGTCAAATTACCGGTCGATCTCGCATGGCGGTAAACAGTTTTCACCATCAAGCGGTGGACCGGATCGGTGAAGGCTTGCGGAAGGTGGCTTTCGCCGCCGATGGCGTAGTGGAAGCCTTGGAAATGCCAGGTTCTTCTTTCGCCGTCGGAGTGCAATGGCATCCCGAAACCTTTTGGGATCAAGGCGCTCCCTTTCTCAACTTTTTCCAAGCCTTGGTTCATGCGGCTCAGGAGTTCCAGGAAAATCTTCCGGAACGAAAAAGAACTCCTGATCGTGGTCGATTGGCCGGAACTTGATCTGCAATGGCCGGTTCTATTCCGTCTTCTATTCCGAAGAGGACGGAATTTTGATCAAGGTGTAATAGGCATCCTTGTGCAGCAAAGGTTCATTGTCGGCCGACCGGACTGCTGGGGCGTGCAATTCGTGAACGTATCCTTCCCGCAGGCCTTTCACCTTCAGAGTCACGCTCATGCGATCTCCCGCTACGGCGATCTCCGAGATTTCCAGTTCATGCCGGTCCACTTCCGGACTCCCATAATCGCTGTGCAACTTATAGGTATAAGATTCCATGCTGTATCCGGGCATGGCCGCGCTGGTTACGTTGACAGCTTTGGTAAAGACCAACCGAAAGCCGCTGGGCAAAGCTTCCATCCGCTGGATTTCGAAGGGAACTTTTTCGGCCCAAAGCAAGCGTTGCAATCCTTCGGTCCGGGTTCCCCTGCTTCCCCAACCGCGGTTGGTCATACCGACCAACATGCTGTGATCCTGATGCCAGGCCATGCGCAGCACGCCGGATTGGAATCCGTATCGGAAGGGAAAGCATGCTCCCTGCCAGTGGCCGCGAACCTGTTCGAGAAACACTCGCATCACCGAAGCATGATGCTGATCTCCAACGAATGCATGGCCGGCGAAAGGGCCGAAACGCCCTTCAGTTGTATCCCATAAAATTCCGGCGGGAGACTTTCCCATTTTGTCATAAGGAAACCAAACCGCAGGAAGGCGGAAAGACGGCATTTCCGCGGCGACTTCCGGCATCAGTTTTCCGTTTGGGGGCATACCGGGATGCAAGACTCGAGACTCCGGTAAATCGCAAGAATCCAAGCCCCATGGATGGCCGTGAAAATCCCCTTCCCGCAATAGGGACAGCTTGCTGGCGCCGCACCACTCCCCTTGATTATCGGTATAGAAAACGTCTCCCCAGGGACTGACTTCCACGCCGGCGGGAGATCTCAAGCCAGCGCAAACCGGCTGGAATTCGCCTTGCGGAGTAATTCTGGCCGCCCAACCGCGCCAGGGTGCCCGGCCGAAAGGTTCGGGGCCGAAAGGTTTATTCAGGGTGATCCAGAAATTGCCTTCCGGATCCATGCGCGGGCCAAAGGCGTATTCGTGATAATTGCCGCTGATCGGCCAATCGTCGCACACCGTTTCGATAAGGTCGGCGTCTCCGTCCTCATCTTCATCCCGCAAGCGGCTTAATTCTCCCCTTTGAACCGTGTAGATCCAACCCTCGTGGGCGAGCAAACCCAAGGGTTCTTGCAGGCCTTGGGCAAACAATTGGAATTCGACTTGTTCTCCCTCCAATCCGCGGATGGCGTAGATCTCGCCCCGGCGAGTTGCCGCCAACACGGTTCGATCCGGCAGGGAAAGCAAACCTCCCACTTCTAAAACCAGATCATCCGGAATCGGGACGTCCACAATGCGGTAATAATCGCTTTCTTGAGGCGGCTCCGATTTCTCGGAAGGCGGCCCTTCCGGCGTTTGAAGGAGGAGGCCAAACAGCAGGGAAAACGGAATTACCATGTGAACTCCACGCGCAGTTCGGCGCTGGCGGTTTCAGGATCGAGGGAGATCGGCACGATCAGTTCCTGGGCTCCGGAGCTTTTGCGGAGGATGACGGAATTGGCATCTTGTTCCGATGGAATCTTGAAGAACAGGCCATTCGCGGTTTGCAGGATTCCGTCCTCCCGCTTTTGGATCCATTCCGCTCGAGCCAATCGAAGATAAATCATCGGGGGCTTGATCGGGCTTTCAGACTTGTCCGGCTCTATCGGAGCTTGAATTCGGAATTGGCGCAGGAACCAACTTCCGCCGCTTCGCAATTCCGGAGTCAGGCTTTCTTCCACGGTCAAATCTTCCAGCCGGTAGCGGAAGATCGGTCGTCCGGCCTGATCCATCCGGCGTCCCAAACCCTGGAAGCCGCCCTCCTTTCCGGTCGCCTCGGGCCAATCGGCTTCAGCATCGGGCAACAGAGCCAAAGACGGGCCCTCAGGAAGTTGCACCAAATCTTGACTGCTCGGCCATTCCAATTCTCCAGCTCGCCCATGCCACGTTCCTTTGGCATTCATGAAGGAGCCTCGCCAAGCCAAGGCCAGTCGCTGGTTTTGCAAGTCGAAGGCGTAGTGAGTTTGTTCGGGATGACCGACGGCCAATACCCGAGGGCTGATGCCTTTCATGAAGGTGCCGAACAAAAGCACTTTGTCTTTTACCGCCAATTGATATTGGTTGGCGGCGACTTGAAGTCCATTCGGGGGCTTCATGGCCAATCCCAAGGACAAATAAGACCAAATGGCGTCGATTTGCCGATGAGGGTCGCCTTCGAGGAGGTCGGGAAAGTTTTGGCTGTTTTCCCACCAGAAAGCCGGCATCCGGGTGTTCATATTGAGCGAGGCCGGATTCCAAAGCAATTGATGAAACCAGGCCGGCTTCAGCCTTTCGTGAACCGTGGCCAAGTCCACCGCCGGAATTCCGAGGGAAGGCAATCCGGCCACTCCATGACAATTGATGCAAGCAAAGCCTTGGTTGCCGACCAGGCGCCTTCCAGCTTCCACGATTTCCGGACTGAAAGCTGGTTCCGCCTGGTCGCCGGGTTGCTGATCGGTCTTTTCAAAAATGGTCGGCAAATAGTAAAGGTTGTCTTTGCCGAAACGGGGCATCCGGGTGGCCATGTACGGTCTTACCGAATGCCCTTCAAAAAGGACTTTCTCCATCCAAGGGCGTTTCAGCTTGTAGCCGGCGACGCTGAGGTCGGGAGGAATGCGGCCTTCATCTCCCAATTCGCCGAATCCGTGGATGGTGAAATAATCGCGGGTTTCCGCTTTCGGGCCACCGAGGCCGTCGCGTTGATGGCAAGCCAGGCAACGCAGGCGGGTCAAGCCTTGAAGCAAGATGTCCTCCGCGGTTTGAGGTTCCGCCAGGCGACGGCTGCGAAACAAAACTTGACGTAGCGATTGCCGTTCTTCCTGGTTCAAGTCGAAATCTGGAAGTTCCTGATTCGGGTGTTCAGCCAGACAGCCCCCCGTTTCTCCGGCTAGATCGTGCAAAGCCGGACCGGCCATGATCGGTTCTTGATCCGATTGCCAGGGGCCGACGTCATGGCAGGATGCGCAGCCGTGGCGCAAGAAGCGGCTTCGCCCCCGGGCAGCTCGAATCGAATCCACTTGCCAAGCCGGATCCCTGGTCGGGGACATGAGCTGAACTTCATGTTCCAGGACGTCCTTGGGAATCTTGCGCTTGGTAAATCCCGGTCCCTGGTATTGGACCTCAAGTTCTTCGCCGCCGCCGGCTTCGTAGTAATCCACTCGAATCGGGTGCCAGCCGGCTTCCAGGCGAATGATGCCGGCCCGCTCCACGACTCCGTGGTTCCCGCCGTTGTCCACCACCAAAGTGTCGTTAATGAATAAATGGCTGCCGTCGTCGGATGCGGTGTAAAAGGTGTATTCACCCGGTTCGGCAATGTAGAGCTGGCCCTGAAATACGAATCCAAAGTTTTCGCCGCGGTGGGGCAAGTGAAGATGAAAGCCGTCACTCCTGCCTTGGCGCAGCGGCTCCAATTGATCCCATTCCGGTTCTTGTTGCAAGAAATTCCCTTCGTAATACAAGTAGATCAAGCCCGCTCTTCTCGCGGGAAGTTGTTCCTGGGCTCGATGGTATTGATCTTCCAACAAATAAGCGGCAATGGCTTTAGCCTCCAAGGGGCTCAGTTGTAAATCGGGCATCCGACCGGAAGGGCGAAGCTGGAGGGGATTTTGAAGAAAGGCGCTGAGAGAGTGTAAATCGAAGCGGGCATCCGGTTCTCCCAGTTCCACTTTGGTTTGCAACCACTTCAATCCGTCCGCATTTTTGGCCAGGTTTTCTGAAGAGTCCGCCGGTTCCAGATCTTCAAAGTCTTCGTCATCTTCATCGGCGAAGGGGTCGCCGAGCCAACCGCCGACCACGTCCTGCTGAAATTCTTGGGCGGGAGCTTGGGCTGGATGACAGGCGACACAGCCGACGGTGTGAAACAGGCGTCGCCCGGTGGTGATGAGTTCCGGGCCGAAATCCACGTCGGCTGCGGGAGAAGGTTCAGCCAGACTCATCAAATAGTGGATGAGGTCTTCCACCACTTCTTCCCGCAAATCAGGCCTCATGCCGTGAAACAGGGACGGCATGGTAGTACCGGGTTTCACCTCCTGCGGGGCGCTGAGGAAGCGCCGCAAATACGGCACCGTGGTGCGGGCGGCGACTCGACTTAGGGAGGGAGCTTTCTTGGTTTGAAGCCGGGCTTCCACCGTCGGAGTGGCCGGGTGGCAGGCGGTGCAGCGGAGTTCGCCGAGCAACAACTCTCCGAGGGAAGGGGAATCCACCTCGGCGGCAGATTCCAGGGCCGGGCTGGGCTTTTCGGGAAGGACTTGGGGCGGCGGGGACGAGCCGGCGCAGGCGAAAACCACCAAAGTGAGGCCGGTCGCCGCGGCCAGCAACAGGGGAAGTCGAAGGGTCATGGCAGGGTTTTCGACCGGCTCAGGGCTGGCCGCTGAATTCAAGACCAACCAGCAATGGACGATGATCCGAGGCCACCGATTCTCCAACGACCTCGATTTCCGTGACTCGCCAATGGGTGTCGGGGCGGAACAGCACGTAGTCGATTTTGAGCTTTGGCTGATCCGAAGGAAAGGTCGGCCGCTGGAACGCCTCGTCGGCCATTTGCCAATCTTGCTCGAAAATCTGCATCGGAGCGCTGCCAGGAACGGCATTGAGATCCCCGGCCAAGATCATGGGCGCGTCGGGGCCTTGTCTTACCAGCCAGCGGCGGATTTCTTCAGCCTGGGCCAGGCGGTCGGTGTCGTCCGGCAGGTGATCCAGGTGGGTGGCCACGAACCAAAGGTCCGGACCGGTATCGGGCAATTGAACCAGGACCGCCAGGGCAGCCCGGGGTTCGGCGCCGGCACTGTGGGGAAGAGGTTGGAGGGCGGTTTCCAAAATCGGCAGCCGGCTCAGGATCGCTTCACCGTAAGCGCCCCCTTGGTAGTCCATGGCCTTGCCGAACACGGCTTGCATGTTGGTCAAGCGCCCCAATTCCATGGCCTGAAGCCGGCCCGAAGCTCGTTCCGTCCCCTGGTCGACCTCCTGCAGGGCCACCAAATCGGCATCCTGGGCTCGAATGAGGGCGGCCAGCCGTTCCAGGTCGAACTGGCCGTCGGTTCCTTCTCCGTGGTGAATGTTGTAGCTAAGTACTTTCAGGCGCGAGGTTTGAATCTCCGGCTGGATGCAAGCCGTGGCGCCGATCAGCAGCATGAGCCAGCAAGGAAGCCGCCAAATTGCCTTCATGGCCACCATTAGACGACCGATTCCTTAACAGGGGAACCTGGATTCGCGATTCGGGCTAGAATCCCGCCTCCCGCGGCCATCCTCCCCCCCTCGAATGACCGACTCCCAGCTTCTCTGCGAAATTTGCCTGGACTCCGTGGCCTGCGTGCAGGCGGCTGAGGCGGGTGGGGCCCACCGGGTGGAATTGTGCGCCAATTTGGTGGAAGGCGGGACCACTCCCAGCCCGGGCATGGTCCGTTTGGCCATGGAATCCACCTCCCTTCCGATCATGGTGATGGTGCGGCCGCGAGGCGGCGATTTTTGCTATTCCGATCTGGAATTTGAGGTGATGAAGCGGGACGTGGATCAATGGCGCAAGATGGGGGTTCACGGAGTGGTTTTCGGACTGCTGAAGCCGGACGGGCGAATCGACTTGTCGCGAACTGCGGAGTTGGTGGAGCTGGCCCGGCCGATGGAGGTCACTTTTCACCGCGCCTTCGACATGTGCCGGGACCCGCATCAGGGTTTAGAAGATTTGGTGATCGCCGGAGTCGATCGGGTATTGACCTCCGGCCAAGAGGCATCCGTGGTGGAGGGCGCACCCTTGATCCGCAAGCTGCTGGCTCAAGCCGCCGATCGTTTGGTGGTCATGCCCGGAGCCGGGTTGGAACCGGAGAACATTCGTGCAGTGGTGGAGGAGACTGGGGCCAAAGAAGTCCACTTCACCGCCTTCCGGCATTTTGAAAGTCCAATGGCCTATCGCAATCCTCGCTGTTTCATGGGAGCTCATCATCCTCCCGGCGAATATGAACGGATGGTGACCGATCCGCGCTTGGTAGCCGAATTTTTGGGCGCTTTGAACGGCAACGGACAAGCCAAGTAGAGCCTCCTCCTTTAAGGTAGGTGCCATGGTTCGGAGCGCCTACGAGCTTGTTCCCGAGCGGCTCCGGGGAGAGCGCTACTTCCGCTGGCGAGGTGGCGACGTTTCCCGGCTGGAAGCCTTGGCGGACGCTGTCTTCGCCTTGTCCCTAACCTTGATCGTGGTCAGCCTGGAGGTGCCGCGTACCTTCAGCGAATTGTTGAACGTCTTCGCTCAGCTGCCTGTATTCGCGGTCTGCTTCGTTCTGTTGTTGCTTTGTTGGTATCACCACTTCTTGTTTCACCGGCGCTACGGTTTGGAGGACTTCGTGACCGTGGCTTTCAATTCCATCTTGCTATTTGCGATTCTGTTCTACGTCTATCCGCTGAAGTTCTTGTTCTCCTTGCTCTGGCGCCAGGTCGCGGGAATGTCTATGCAGGTGGAGGGGCCCGGCGGCCAAATGCAGGTCATGGTGAGTTATGAACAAGGTGGGGCCGTGCTGGCCGTATTCAGCGGTGGCTTTGCCGCCGTGTCCTTTTTGTTCTGGGTCCTCTATCGCCACGCCTGGAGCAAGCGGGAAGCGCTGCAACTGAATGCGGCCGAACTCGAAGCCAGTCGCGGAGCCCTCCGCGGCCATGCCTTTTCCATGGGATTGGCCCTGGCCATCCTCGCCGTTGCCTTGCTGCAGCCGCAATGGGTGCCCTTCGCCGGCATGAGTTTCTCCCTGCTCGGACCCATTCACTATTTCAACGGCTGGACCACCGGCCGCAGAGTGGAAGCGGCGGCGGCAAAGGAGAGTGGCCTCAACCGATCGGGCTAGGGGAAGCTGTTTCCGGTGTTGGTGAGGGCCTGCAGCTATTTCGGAACCAAGTCGCGTCCATAGAGGCCGTCCGGCAATCGCTTTGGCAAAGTAGCCGGACCCTTGGTTAGCAGTTGATAAATAGCCGGATCACCCTGCCTGAGCTGTTCGGGTTTAGTGAAACGCCATTCGTGGCGGATCTCTTCCGCCCTCCCCGGAAAGTCTTGCGCGCCTAAAAGGGTTGTCATTGCCCAGTAAAAGTATTCCGTTGCTTGGCATTCATAATCGCAACTTCGGTCGGAGTAGCTATACCATGCGGACGCAGGATAGGTTGTCGGAATCCGATCAAAGTAGCCTCCTCGGGCGAGGTCCATGGCTCGGGAAAGAGAAGTTCCTGGAGATTCCCCAAATTCCTCCGGATAGGCTTTGGCCAGCCCAACATTGCTGTAAAGATGGAGTACTTCCTCTAGCGTGGCGTCAAACTCACCGCGGGCGGCTCCACCAGGATGGATTTCGTGATCGAATAAGGCTTGAGCTTCAAATGGGAAGGAATTTGCATTTTCGAGCACGAAGTCCAATTCATCTTCGTCCTTCAAAATGCACAGGGCGCCCTTATTTCGAATCAATGCTTGCAAGATTGCCGGATCATCCACTTGGCCATTTTCGTCATTGTCTAAATATTCAGCCAAGACGGCGGCTGCATGTCGAAAGTTAATTTCTTGGACGGAAGCGGTGGCGAAAACGGGTATTCCGAAAACGGTGGTGCGGTGACTGAAAAATCGTTCAAAGGGATCGGTCGAAGTGGATTGCGGCGGATTTCCGCACCCCAGCATGGCCAGGCATAGCAGGAACCTAAACTTGAGTCTCATCCCGCCCGCACTTGGACGGTTTCTCCGATCTGATCCATGATTTCCCGCAAGCGGTCGTAATCCGGGTGGCGAAGCCGCATCCAGGCGTTGGCCATGTAGCCGCCTTCCACTTCTTGGGTGCCTTGTCCTTCCGGCGGGAAGTGGTAATCGATGATCTCCTCGCGATACCGGCTCATGATTTCCTCCAAGCCCTCATAAGCCATAATGCGGCCGTCTTGATCCGGTCGTAGCGCAATCATGCCGGAGGAATACTTTCGGGAGGGGCGGACTTCGGTGGCGCCGTGAACGATGGCCTTGGCCCACTCTTCGTAGAGATCCATTTCATTGGCGGCACAGTAAAGATCCCAGGCGCCGACGCCGGGCGGCCGGCAGCCGATCTCGGAAAACTTCAATCCTTTCGGCCCAAAAAACCATTCCATGTGCGTGGCACTGGTTTCAATCCCGAGAATATCGATGACCTTGCGGCCCATTTCTTTGACTTCCTGATAACTATCCTCCTGCAGTCGATTGGTGCAAATGATCTGAGGCGAAATCCAACGGTTGCGCATGGCTTCCAAGACTCCGGGAAAATAATGACAAGCGAAGTCGTGAACGACTTCCCCTTGAATGGTCAAGGTGTCATAGAAACCTTCGTGGCCTTCGATGAATTCCTCCACCGCCGTGGGCATCCCTTGGGCGACTCCGGTTTCGGCAATGACTTGTTTCAATTCCTCGGGGTTATCGGCGCGATAAGTGCCGGCGGCACCGGCGGCGTCCCTGGGCTTCAAAATTAAGGGAAAGCCGGCGTTTTCGGCGAATTCCCAAACATCTTGTTCCGAATTGGCGCCGGTACTTTGGGCGCAGGAAATACCGGCTTCCCGCAAAGCTTCTTTCATGGCCGGTTTGTCCCGGCACAAAAATGCGGTCCGGGTGGAAGTGCCTGGAATGGAACAAGCTTCCCGAACGTGGGCGGCGGCCATGATGTGGGCTTCCACGGTGGCTTCCAACCGATCGACCCACTCTCTTTCCTGCACTCGGCGGACGGCTTGGAACAAAGCCGGCTCGTTGACTACCGAGGGAACTTGCTCATAGCCGTAAAGGCAGGCGCGGATTTCCCCTGGCAAGCTGTGCAGGGGAGCCTCTCCCAAGGCCGTCACTCGGGCACCCACTTTGTGTAAGGCGCGGACGAATTCCTGTTGATTCTGAGGGAAAGCCGGTTCAAGGAAGAGGACGTGCATCGACGATCCAGGGTTCAGGAAGCGGGGGAGGGAACCAATTCTTGGAACAGAGAAAGGTATTCCCGTACTTGTTTTTCCCAGGAATAATCTTGGTTCATGGCGTTTTGTTGCAAGGCTTGCCAGGCGGGGGGATCCTGGAAAATTTGCAGGGCCTGCTGCAAGGCAACCAGCAAGCCTTCGGCTTCGAATCCGTCGAACAGGAACCCGGTGCCTGACGATCCGTTACGGTCAAACTGCACCACGGTATCGGCCAAGCCCCCGGTTCGGCGGACAATCGGTATGGTGCCGTATTTCAGACTGTACATCTGATTCAAGCCGCAAGGCTCATAACGGGAAGGCATCAAAAACAAATCGCTGCCGGCTTCGATCCAATGGGCCAACTCGTTGGAATAGCCGTTGTAAAAGGCGACCTTGTTCGGCAGGGACTCGTGCAGCCATTGGAAGTAATCCTGATACTTCGGCTCTCCACTGCCGAGGACAACCAGGCGAACGTCCTGTTCTTTGAGCAACACGGAGAGAATGTCCGGAAGGAGCTCGAAGCCTTTTTGATAGGTCAATCGGGACACGATGCCCATAACCGGACCTTTGGGATCCGGCGCCAAGTCCATCTTTTCGAGTAGAGCCTGTTTGCAGCGCTGTTTACCTCTTAAATCTTCGGCGCTGTAGTTTTCCGGGATCAGAGTATCGGTATCAGGATTCCATTCCTGGTAATCCACTCCATTGACGATACCGACCAGAGAATCGTTACGAGCTCGCAGTAGATCCTCCAAACCCATGCCGAACTCTTCGGTTTGAATCTCACGGGCGTAGGTCCGGCTTACCGTGGTCAAGGCGTCGGCGTAAAGCAAACCGGTCTTCAAAAAATTAATGACTCCGTCTTCCAGGTCTTCTCGGTAAAGCAGGTCGCGGCAGTCCTCCAAATCCAAGCTTTCCAGGATGTCGCTGGAAAACACTCCCTGGTAACCGATGTTGTGGATGGTAAGTACGGTACGAGTTCGCTCGAACAGCTTGTCCCAGGCATACCAGGTTTTCAAATACAGCGGTCCCAAAGCTGCGTGCCAATCATGGCAGTGCAAAATATCCGGAGCCCACTGTTCATATTGGCAGCAATCGAGAGCGGCCCGAGTCAGCAGGGCGAAGCGAAGGGCTTCCTCCTCCCCTTCGCCGTAAAGATCATCGCCGTCGAACAGTTCCGGGCAACGAACCAGGCGGACCTCGACCTTGCTGTCCGGCAGGTGTACCGAAGAAATGGAAACGTGGCGGCGTTGGCCTCCAAGGGTCAGAGGAAAATCTTGCAAGCCGGCCAGGGGTTGCAATGGCCAAGAGCCTTCTCGAATCCGCCGGTACATGGGTAGATAGACTCGAATGTCCTGATCCGCATCGGTCAAGCTGCGGGCCAAAGCGGAGCAGACGTCGGCTAAACCTCCGGTTTTGGCGAAGGGGGCCAACTCGGACGATACCAGGCAGATTTTCAAGCTTCGACTTGTAGGGGGCGGCGGGCGAGGGGGGGCGGCTCGCCAAAGGGCGACCACCGCGGCATTCTAGTTTGCCATCTGCGGCGCCTTCGGGCTCCGCCACGGCGACCTTAGAATTCCACCATGGCCAAGGTTGTCTTCGTCGCCCCATTCGCCATGGACAGCACCTTGCGGTTCGTCCGAGCCGCGGCGCAGCTTCCTGAGATCCAGTTGGGCTTGTTGTCCCAGGAGCCTTTCGAGCGGGTCCCTGGCGATTTGCGCAAGCATTTGGCCGCCTTCCACCGGATTCAGAATGCCCTGGATCCGGACCAGCTTGAGCAAGGCGTGCGAAAGTTGGCGGCGGAGTTGGGCGGCGAAGTGGATCGCCTGATCGGCATTTTGGAACAAATGCAGGAGCCCATGGCGGAAGTCCGCCAGCGCCTCGGCATTTCCGGCATGGACCTGAAGACCGCCGCCAATTTTCGGGACAAGGCGCGAATGAAGGACCTGTTCCGAAAGCACGGCCTGCCCTGCGCCCAGCACTGCCTGGCTGAAAACGCCAAAACCGCCCGGGACTTCGCCCGCAAGGTGGGCTTCCCTTTGGTCGGCAAACCCCCTGCCGGCGCCGGAGCCCAGAACACCTTTCGTTTGGAGTCCGGCGAAGAACTCAACCAGGTCCTGCAAAGCATGCCGCCCAGCCCTGGTAAACCCATGTTGCTGGAAGAATTTATGACCGGTCAGGAGTTCTCCTTCGACACGGTGACCGTTGGCGGCCGGCACGTTTTGTCTTCCATCTCTCAATACTTCCCTTCCCCTTTGGAGGTATTGGAGACCCCGTGGATCCAATGGTGCGTTATTTTGCCCCGAGAAATCGAAGTTCCTGAGTTTGCCGACATCTTTCAAGTCGGGCGAAAAGCCCTGGACGCCATGGGCATGCAGGAAGGGCTGACGCACATGGAGTGGTTTCGCCGTCCCGATGGTGGCCTGGCCATCTCCGAAGTGGCCGCCCGGCCACCCGGAGCCCAGTTCACCAGCTTGTTGTCCTACGCCCATGACTTCGACTTCTATCAGGCGTGGGCCAGGTTGGTATCCACCGGCCATTTTGAGATTCCTGAGCGGCAGTTTTCCGCCGGCGCCGCGTACCTGCGAGGGCAGGGAGGCGGTCGAGTTCAAGGGCTGGCCGGGTTACAAGAGGCCCAGAAGGCCATGGGGGATTTGGTGGTTGAGGCCAAGCTGCCGCAGGAAGGGCAACCCAAGTCCAGTAGCTACGAAGGGGAGGGCTACGTCATCGTTCGGCACCCGGAGACCGAAGTCGTGAAGGACGCCCTACGGCAGTTGATCGGCATGGTCCAAGTGGAGATGCATTGATCCTTTTAAGGCCACGCCTTTCCCCCCTCTCATTCCCCCGTCCCGCGTCCGAGGAGTTGCCATGCACGTCATCATGATTTCCCCAGGCTTCCCGTCCGACATGCCTTTGTTCACTCGGGGTCTGGCCCAGGTCGGAGCCAAGGTTTACGGCGTCGGCGACGGTGGCTTGAGCCCAGAAGTACGGGATTGTCTGGCCGACTATCTGCAGGTCCGAAATCTTTGGGATGAAGAAGCGGTCGTCGAGCAGGTCCTGGAATGGTTGCGCGGGAAAGAAGTTGATCGCGTGGAATGCCTGTGGGAGCCGGGCATGGTTCTGGCCGCCCGTTTGCGGGAGCGGATCGGGGTTCCGGGCATGACCGTGGAACAAACCCTTCCGGTTCGGGATAAGGAAAGCATGAAGCAAGCCTTGGACCGAGCCGGTTTGCGCACGCCTCGGCATACTCGGGCTTCTACCTCGGCGCAATGTCGAGAGGCCGCAGAGGCGATCGGCTACCCGCTGATCATCAAGCCGATTGACGGAGCCGGTTCCGCCGATACTCACAAATTGGAAAACGGCGAAGATTTGGAACGCGCCCTTAATCAATTGCAGCACGTTCCCGAAGTCAGTGTGGAAGAATATATCGAAGGCGAAGAATTCACTTATGACACCGTTTGTGGGGGAGGCACGCCTTTGTTCGAGAACGTTGCCTGGTATCGGCCCAAACCCCTTTTGATGCGCCAGTACGCCTGGTTGAGCCCGCAGAGCATCTGCGTCCGGGATTTAAACGTAGCGGAAATCCAGAAGGGAGTAGATCTCGGGCGAAAGGTCATCCAGGCCTTGGGATTTCAAGCCGGATTCACTCACATGGAATGGTTTTTAACTCCTGAAGGAGAAGCGGTGTTCGGAGAAATCGGCGCCCGGGCGCCGGGCGGGCGCTTGGTGCATACGATGAATTATTGCTGCGATACCGATTTATTCAGCGGTTGGGCGGAAGCGGTTTGCTACGGCAGTTTCTCCCAGCCCAGCGAGAGGCGTTACAACGCCGCTTGCGTGTTCAAGCGCGCCCGCGGGGAGGGCATCATTCGATCGGTGGAAGGACTGGAAGGATTGTTTGCTCGTTACGGCGAACACATCGCCACCGTGGATTTGACTCCCATCGGGCAACCCAAACGCGATCACCGGCAAATGGTCGCCGGCGACGGCTGGGTCGTTGTTCGACATCCTGACTTGCAATCCACCTTGGAAATGGCCGATGCCGTCGGCACCGATCTGCGCTTGATCGCCGGTTGAAATGAGTTTGTCCACCCTGGCGCCTTCCCTGGTACTGCTCGGCCCGCAAAGGCATCAGCCGACGGTGCGGCCGGTCTTGGATTCCCTCCAGGGTGATGGACCTCCGGCCTTGCTGTCCGCTGGTTGGCAAGAACGGGAAGCCGAGCATCAGGAGTTAAGCGACCACCTGGGCCACGAAGTCCTTAACCTGGAACTTTGGGAACGGGCGGAAACTTTGTTTCAAGAGGATTCGGAATATCTGGATGCCTTTCGGCGGCGCCAGGACCGACTGCTGGCCTTGCAGAGGCTCTACCGTTTTCGCTTGGAGCACGTGTTGGAGTGCGCCAGGAATTTGCTGAAACGGCCGGCCGGTGAAGTGGACCTGGTTGAAATCCAAAGCCATGCCGTTCAGCAAGTGCGAGACATCGATGCGCACCATTTGCTACTCGTTGATCAAGTAAGGAGCGAGTTTTATCAGGAATGGGACCTGCAACATCGGCCGGCGGCGGAAAAACACTTGCGGGCGGTTGAAGATACTCTGGCTCGATGTTCGGTTCTGTGCATTGCCGGCGGACACGTAGGCGTCATCCTGAATCGACTGGAAATGTTCGGCGTCTTGGATCGGTTGCAAGGGCAGCCGGTGGTGGCCTGGGCGGCGGGGGCCATGGCTCTTGGGGAAACCGTGGTGTTGTTTCACGATCGCCCTCCGCAAGGCCAGGGCAACGCCGAAGTCTTTGCTCGCGGCATGGCATTGTTTCCCGATTTATTACCGCTTCCTCACGCCAAGCTGCGCTTGGAATTGAGCGATCCATCGAGAGTGTCCTTGTTCGCCCGTCGTTTCCAACCGTTGCGATGCGTGTTGTTCAACGACAGTCAAGCGCGGATGAATTTGACCGAAGATGGCTGGCAGCCTGGACCCGGGATGCGTTGCATGGGTGAGGGTGGCAAGCTTTCAGCTTGGGCGGAGAAAAGCTCATGAGCGCGTTGCTGGAGCAACTCAGTCACCAGGGCCGTTTGGATGCCGGCCGCTTGGAAGGCTTTTTCCAGGAGCACGAGTTTCCCCTGGTGGAAGGTCAGCAGGTTACCTTCGTTTATCAGGGGCAAGCCGAGGCGGTCAACGTGCGTCATTGGATTCACGGGTTGCCTTCCAGCCAAGCCCTGCGCCGGTGGCCGGGATCCCACCTCTGGACTCTGACCATGGAGATTCCGGAAGGATCCAGAGTCGAGTACAAACTGGAAATCGTTCAGCACGGGCAGCGTCGCTGGATTCAGGATCCTTTGAACGAAAAACTAGCCGCGGATCCTTTCGGCGCCAATTCCGTGGTTTACGGCGAAGGCTATCAAACTCCAGATTGGGTTCAACCTCAGGAAGATGCGCGGCAGGGAAAACTGGTTGACCACCACCTCGACAGCAAAATCTTCCACGATCGGCGTGAATTTCAAATTTACTTACCGGCCCGATTTCGCCGAACACGGCGTTATCCCTTGGTGATCGTCCATGATGGTCACGACTATTTGAAATACGCGAACTTAAAAATTGTCTTGGATAATCTAATTCACCGATTGGAGATTCCTCCTTTGATTGCCGCGGTCACTTCTTCGGCGGCCAGAATGAGGGAATACGCCGGGATTGCCGAACATGGAAATTATTTGGTCGAAGAATTGCTTCCTTTTGTGGAGGATCATTATCCGCTTCTGCAAGAGCCCTCCGATCGCTGCTTGATGGGCGCCAGTTTCGGAGCCATCGCTTCCTTGGCCACCGCGTGGCGCCATCCTGGAGTATTCGGCAAGCTTTTGCTTCAATCCGGCTCCTTCGCCTTTACTGACATCGGCGAGCACGACGCCGGGCCGGCCTTCGATCCGGTGGTCGAGTTCATGAATTCGTTCCGACGGGAACCGGGTAAGCCGGCGGACAAAATGTTCATGAGCTGTGGCACTTATGAAGGTTTGATTTATTACAACCGTTCCATGGCTCCCTTCTTCCAGAGAACCGGGATGGAAGTACGCTTTACTGAAGCTCGGGACGGCCATAATTGGGAGAACTGGCGGGACCGCTTGCAAGAAGGGTTATCCTGGCTGTTCCCCGGGCCGCTTTGGATGATCTACGAATGAACCCCGGTACGCTTCCTTGAAACCTCATCGACGCTGACTCCCTGCCGCGACCCCCCATGGCTGTAACCCGCAAAATCGGTCTTTCGCTTGGCGCTGACCTCTGTTGGCCCATTTGTTTCGAAGACATTTTAAATGATCTGAAGCCGTCGGTCCGAGTCGGCGGGGAGGAGATCCGGTTCCAGGTCGACCGGGTGACGATTGAACCCTTCGATTTGAATCAGCCGACTCGATACGACATCGTTCTCGACCGCCTGACTCATTGGTATCACACCAGCCGGGAGTGGATTAAGAAAGCTGTCATCATGGACCGGCTTTACGTCCTCAACAATCCCTGGTCGGTGCAATCGATGGAGAAACAAACCTCCTATTGCGCCATGATGAAATTGGGTTTGCCGATCCCGACTACTTGGCTGCTTCCCCCGAAAGAATATGAGGATACTCCGGACTTGCAGCCGACTCTGGAGCGTTACGCCAAGCTCTTTGATCTGGACGAGATCGGCCGAAAGATCGGCTTTCCTTTTTTCATGAAGCCCTATGACGGAGGAGGATGGGTCGGCGTTACCAAGATCGATAATGAATCCGACCTTCAACAAGCTTATGACAAAAGTGGGAAATTTGTGATGCACCTTCAAAAGGGAATTCTTCCTTATGAAGAATTCGTTCGGTGCGTGGGGGTTGGGCCTCAAGTCTTGACGGTTCGCTATGACCCGGCGGCGCCGTTGCACGCCCGATACACGGATGCGGTGGACTTCCTTTCCGCCGATCAGTTGTCAGAGCTTCGCAAAATTACTCTGACCATCAATTCGTTTTTCGGCTGGGATTTCAATTCCTGCGAGTCCCTGCTTCAGGACGGCATTTGGGCGCCGATTGATTTCGCCAATCCTTGCCCGGACAGCCAAGTCACCAGTTTGAATTTCCACTTCCCCTGGTTGGTGAAAGCCAAGCTCCGGTGGGCATTGTTCGTCGCCGCGACCAAAAAATCCATGCGGGTGAATTTGGATTGGCAACCCTATTTCGAGATTGCCGACCGCGGCCTTCCCTACGAGGAGCGGTTGAATGCATACGCGGCGATTGCAGACCGCAGGTTCGAGACCGAACGCTTTCTTGATTTTTGTGACACTCAGCTTTCCGCTTTGGATGAAGCTGTGTGGCATTACTTTGCCGACGAGCGAGCCCAAAAAGCTATTCGAAGCAAGGTCGAATCCTTGTTCCCGGAGCACGAGTGGGATCAATTTACCGATTACTTCTGGGATAAAATCCAAAAATGGCGCGAGTATGATGCCGCCTCCAGAGCCGCTTCTTTCCCCGGATAAAGCTGCGAGCCACCAAAAATCATGAGTAAGGAAAAATCCACTTGGCACTCTCCTCGCCTAAACCAGGAAGTCACCGTGGTTCGGTGGGGGGTGATGGGCAAGCCGGTATTGCTTTTCCCCACCGCCGGAGGTGATGCCGAGGAGTGCGAACGCTTCTTGATGTTGGACGCCCTGGCTGACTTGCTGGGTTCCCTTCGAATCAAAATCTATTCGGTGGATTCCATCGCCGGCCGAGCCTGGTTAGCCAAAGAAAATAGTACGCAGGAAGCGGCCAGTGTGCAAAATGCGTTTGACAGTTTCATCTATGAAGAAGTGGTACCCGCGATTCGGACCGACTGTCAAGACGAAGAGGTCGAAGTGATTACCGCCGGATCCTCTATAGGCGCTTTTAACGCTCTGGCGGCGCTGACACGACATCCGGATGTGTTCAGTCATGCCATTTGCATGAGTGGTTCATACGACATGTCCAAGTTTTTGGAAGGACCGGTGACTCCTGACTATCATCGGGCTTCGCCTTTGCACTTTCTTTCCGATATGAATAATGGCGATCCGCGACTTGCCCAGCTTCGGGAGAGGTTTGTTTTGATCAGCCATGGGGAAGGCCGCTGGGAAGATCCGCAACAGTCTTGGCTCGCGGCGAATGCCCTCGGCAATCTCGGAGTTCCGAACCGGGTCGACGTTTGGGGGGAGGAGTGGGATCATGATTGGCCTACTTGGCGGCAGATGCTTCCTCAGTTTTTGGATGAACTGGCTCCCCAGTGAAACTGGCACAAACTATTGGAGGTCGGGGAGGTCAGATGGAGAAAAAATCCTCCACCGAAACAGCTCCCTGGCGTTCCAACGCCGAGAAGTCACCCCCAGCAACATCCCCGGAGTCGGGGGCTCGCCCTCGGCGGTGATCGGCCGCACGTAGTTGCGCCACAAAAGCCACAGCCACATGTGCAGCCGCAGCCAACTCCGCTTCTTGGAGTGGCCCCAGTTGCGGCGCACCAGCCGGGAGAGGTTGTCCCGCATCTGCGCCAAGGTGTGGTTGATCGGAAACAGCGGGTTGCCCCGGTCCCGCTTGCGCTTGGAGCACTCCTGCAGGTGCTGGAAACCTGCGGCTCCAAACACCGATTTCAAGACGCTGGGATAGATCTTCTTGCGATCGCTTTGCAGTATCGCCGGCTGCCTTGGAGGCAAGACCTCCTTCAAAGTCTGCAAGCATGCTTCCACTCCTTGCCGCGATTGCGAGCGTCTCTTGCCGAACAGTTTTTCCCGTTCCTCCTTCTTCTTTCTCAACCGCGGAGGGAGCGATCCCCGGCAGGGCAAGGTGCCGGCGGTCAGGTGAACGACGAAATACTTGGCACGGTGGATCAGCACCGGAACGGTTACCGGCTGCAGTCTGCGGTCGGTTTCGAAGGTTTCTAACTCATCCAGTTGAAACACTCCCGGCAGCCCGCCTCGAGCCGCCACCTCCTGTAATCGCAAGCGATGGAAGCGGCGAGCGTGTTCGCCCATGCGCAACAGGCGGTCGGCCAAGGTGCGGCGATCCACTCCCAGCATGCGAGCGCTTTGTCGCAGGGTGACTTTGCTCACCACCAGCGGCCAGAAGTCGAGATGGAGCCGGCCGTACTTCAGGCGATAGTGAAACTTGAAGCTTTGTGACGAGAAGGAACGGCGGCAGCCGTGGCACCAAAAGCGCTGGATTCTGCGTTGCTGGCGGCCGCTGTAGAAGCCTCGTTTTTGAAAGCGGAAGGGGACGGAATCGGTGCGGCTGGGACAGGCGTCCCAGGGGCAGTGCGGGGGTTGAAAACGCGGCATCGCCGGTGCCTCCGAAAGAAAGGGGTTCGGCTAGGCAGACGGCTTGAGGCGCCTTTGGTTACGCCGGAGGCTTAAGAATTACCTCCATTAGTTTGTGCCAGTTTCCTATGGGGGCCATAAGCATTCTCTATTGGACCTACCACAAAATCCCCTCGATCATATCCCTGAACGCTCAAGGGAACGGTTTGCTTGGGCGAGGCCGGCGGCGCCAGCCGCCCCTGCCAAAACCGAAAACTGCAACCCTCTTCGATCATGTCCGACAAAAATCGATTGACCTCCTCCAACGGAAGCCCGGTCGCCGACAACCAGAACGCCCTGACGGCGGGGCCCAAGGGCCCGCTCCTGGCTCAGGACTGGCAACTCTGGCAAAAGCATGCCCACTTCAATCGGGAGCGGATTCCGGAACGGGTAGTGCACGCCAAGGGATCCGGGGCTTACGGTACCTTGACCATTTCCGGAGACATCAGCGCTTACACCAAGGCGGCCTTGTTGCAGCCGGGTGCTCAATCCGAGTGCTTCTTGCGCTTTTCAACCGTCGCCGGGGAAAGCGGAGCGGCCGACGCCGAACGTGACGTCCGCGGCTTTGCCTTGAAAGTCTATTCCGAGGAGGGGAATTGGGACCTGGTCGGCAATAACACGCCGGTGTTTTTCCTGCGAGACCCTTCGAAATTTCCCGACTTCGTCCATACCCAAAAGCGGGATCCGCAAAGCAATCTTCGCAATCCCGTGGCGATGTGGGATTTTTGGTCTTACAGCCCGGAAAGCCTGCACCAAATCACCATGCTGTTTTCCGATCGAGGATTGCCGAAAAGCTATCGGCACATGAACGGCTATGGTTCTCACACCTTCAGTCTGATCAACCACGAGGGCGAGCGCTTCTGGGTGAAATTCCACTTCAAGACCGAGCAAGGCATTCAATGTTTAAGCGATGAGGAATCCGCCGAGTTGATCGGGCGGGACCGGGAAAGCCATCAGAGAGACTTGTTTGAAGCGATTGAAGGCGGCGATTTCCCGCGCTGGAAGCTAAAGGTGCAAATCATGCCCGAGGCTGAAGCCGCCAATCAAAAGTTCGATCCGTTCGATTTGACCAAGGTGTGGCCGCACAGCGATTTTCCGCTGATCGACGTTGGCACTCTGGAACTCAACCGCAATCCGGAAAACTACTTCGCGGAAGTGGAGCAAGCCGCCTTTTCTCCTTCCAACGTAGTACCCGGAATCGGGCACAGCCCCGATCGCATGTTGCAAGCGCGCATCATGTCCTACCCGGACGCCCATCGCTACCGCTTGGGAGTCAACTTTGAAAGCCTTCCGGTCAATGCACCGAAGGCTGCTTCCGCCCGCAACTACTACCGAGCCGGCCAGATGCGCTTCGACGGCAATGGCGGTTCTGCGGTGAATTACGAGCCGAATTCCTTTGGAGGGCCGGTGGAAGATCCCACCGCAAAGGAACCGCCGATGGCTTTGGAAGGCATGGTGGATCGATACGACCACCGCCAGGGCTTTGATGATTTCAGCCAGGCCGGCAACCTGTTCCGTTTGTTCGACGACGGGCAAAAGCGACGTTTGGCCTCTGCGATCGCCGGCTCCATGGTCGGAGTGCCGGAGCAAATCTTGCAAAGGCAACTGCCTTACTTCGATCAAGCCGACCCCGAATACGGTCGCTTGGTCCGGGAAGCCTTGACCGAACAAAGCTGATTTTTTGAGGCGGTCTTCGGGGCTCGTTTCTCCCTCCAGGGGCTCCGGAGGCCGTCTTTTTTCGGATCGGCGATTATCATGAACAGCCTTGGCGAACTCCTGCGACCGGCAATCCGAATTCACGCCCGGCAGTCCATGCGAACTTTGTGGCCGCCGCTTGGAGCGCCTTTCCAAACATCACTTGATTCCCCAGTCCCGGCACCGGAACAAGCGCAACAAGAGACAATTCGACCGAAGCGAGGTCAAAACTCGAATCGCCTGGCTCTGTCGACCTTGCCATGCCAACGTCCATTTGGTGTTTGCCAATAAAGAGCTCGAGCGGCAATTCAACCAGGTTGATCTCCTCCGGGCTCATCCCGATATTCAAAAATTCATCGCTTGGATCCGGGACAAGCCGGCCGAAACCGGCGTTTCCTTCAAGGGCAGCCGCAGTCGAATGCAGAAGAAGTCCCGGCGCCGGCGACCTTAATGCACCAATTGCGGTTTGAATCGGGCCTTTCGGGGAACCACCACGATTCCGCTGGAGGTGACGTGAAACCGCTTGGCGTCCTCTTCCAGGTCATAACCGATGGTCATGTCCGAAGGAACTTCCGCCCATTTATCCAAAATGGCTTTTCGCACCTTGGCGCCCGGGTGAACTTGAACGCCGCTGAACAGGATGGAATCCTCCACCAGGGCCCCCTCGGCCACGTGCACTCGATTGGAAAGTACCGAGCGGTAAACCGACCCTCCTGAAACCACGACTCCGGGACTTAGCATGGAATCGGAAACTTTAGCCACCTTACTTTGATCGCCGGAAAAAATGGTTTTCGCCGGCGGATCGTTGTGCCATAGGGAATAAATCGGCCAATTTAAATCGTGCAGGTTCAACTGCGGTAAGGGACCGCACAAATCCATGTGGGCGTCGAAAAAGGCGTCAATGGTGCCCACGTCGCGCCAGTAGGGCGTGTGAGAACCGTCGACGTCCCGGAACGCGTGGGCATAGACTTTCGACTCTTTGATCATTGCCGGAATGATGTTTTTGCCGAAATCGTGACTGCTGTTCGGATCGGCGGCATCCGCTTGCAAGCGTTGAATCAATTCTTCGGTTTCAAAGACGTAGATTCCCATGCTTCCCAGGCAGTAGCCGGGCTCACCGGGGATTTCCCGGCCGCGGGGCGGTTTTTCATCAAAAGCCACCACACGTTGGTGAGGGTCGACCGAGAAAATTCCAAAGCGCGGGCTTTCCGCCACCGGAATGCGGACCGCCCCGATGGTCAGCGCCGCTTCGTGCTCCAAGTGTTCCCGCAGCATTTCGCGGTAGTCCATTTTGTAAATGTGATCGCCGCTGAGGACCAAAACCCGCTTCGGTCGCTCATCCACGATGGTGGCCAGGTTCTGATAGATGGCGTCGGCGGTTCCCTGGTACCAGCGCTCTTCCCTCCGGTGGTGAGGGGGGCGAACGCTGATGAATTGCTCCAGCCTTCTGGGGAGGAAGTTCCAGCCGAAGCGAATGTGTTCCTCCAGGGAGCGGGCTTGATATTGGGTGAGCACGTAAACCCGTCGCAGGCCGGAATGAATGCAGTTACTGAGAGTGAAATCTATGATTCGATACACGCCCCCGAAAGGCACCGCCGGCTTGGCTCGGTCGGTGGTGAGAGGCTCAAGGCGAGAGCCCTTGCCTCCGGCCAAAATCAAGGTCAGAGTGTCGGAGAGATCAAGCGAAAAGGGAGTCGGCATGGGGGCAGGGCGTAGGCTGGGACCGCGCGTGCTTGAACCTAGCATGCCGAAACCGGAGGACCTTGTGTAGGGCGCTTTGAAGAACTAGCGATTCTTAGAAGCGGATCTTCATCTCCTGACCCGGGCTTCATAATCTAAGCATGGCGCCAGGCGCCGCCCTCATGGAGCATCCCACGGTTCCCTCGGTCGATCCGGTGGAGCTAGACCGACAAAGTTGCGTCCAGCTCGACCAGGCCTTGGCCGTGGAGTGGCTGGAGGGCAACGGCCGGCAGGCCTACGCCGCCTCCACCGTGCCGAGTTGTCCGACTCGGCGGCATCACGGTCTGCTGGTGGTGACGCCGGCCGATTTGGCTGAAGCCCACGTCTTTTTAAGTCGAATGGAGGAAGTCCTTCGAGTGGAAGGGCAGGCCTTTCCGCTGTCGGTGGCCCGCTATCCGGACACTTGGGCTCCCGAAGGCCATTTGGCCATGGAAGGCTTCCGCCTGCATCCCTTTCCCGAAGCTCGTTATCGTTGCGGAGACTTTCTGTTGCGCCGGCAATGGCTGATGGCCGAAGGCCGCAACCTGCTTCTACTGTGCTATCAAGTGGAGCCGGGGCCGAGTAGCCAAACCAGTTTGGAATTGGAGCTGCGACCGCTTTTGGCTTGTCGTCCAGCTTCGGCCTTGACCCGGGAGAACGAGGAACTGGATGGTTCGTTTCGGCGCTTGCCGGACGGATTCCGCTGCCGGCCCTATCAAAGTTTGCCCCCGGTAGATTTCACCGTCGGCGGTGGACCTCACCGTTTTCTGCCGGATCCGGTCTGGTACCGCAACTTCATTTTGATCGAGGACCAGAAGGCGGAACGCGATCACCAGGAAGACCATTTCTCCCCAGGCATTCTGCGTTTTCCTTTGCGCGCCGGACGACCGGTGGCGCTGGCGGTTTCCGTGGAAGGACCGGAACGGAGTCCGTTGAAGCTTTGGCTGGGAGAAAGCGGTCGCCGCCGCCAGCGTTGGGCCGATACCAGCCGCTGCCTAGGCGGGCGCGTGGATTGGGCGGCCCGCATCTTCCGGGTTCGGCGCCGCGATCAAAGCCCCGGATTGGCTCCCTACCCGCCGCAGCCTTTCCAATCGGGAGTCGATACCTTCATCACCCTTCCGGGGCTTGGAACCGCCTGCGGCCGCCTGTCCGGAGCCGCGCAAGTTCTGGACGGGATTCGCCCATATCAAAAGGACGGCTTGCTTCCCAGTCATATCGCCACCGACGGCGAAGGGCATCGCTGGGAATCCCTAGAGCCCTCTCTTTGGTTTGCCTGGTCGGTCCGTCATTTCCAAAAAGCAGGCGGCGATAGCGCTTTTTTACATGAGCGAATGTTGCCCGTTCTGGAGGGCATTCATCAGGCGGTGCAGGAGGGTTTAGCTGTCTTGGGCTTGGCCTTGGACCCAAGCCAACTGTTGCACCGAGAAGGTCACTTCCCCTTGCAATTGAACGCTCTTTGGTATGCCTTTTTGGCCCAACTGGAGCATTTGTATCGGGACCGCGGCCAAAGCCGAACCGAAAAGCGCTTTCGGGATCAACGGCGAGCTGCGCGCCGTGAATTTCTCCGTCGATTTTGGATGCCGGAACGAGGCTATCTGGCTTGCTCTTGGAGTGAAGCCGGGCCCGAACCCGATTTGAAGGCTGACGCAGTGGTGGCCGCCTCCTTGGAGTGGAGCCCGTTGACCAAGGCACGACGAGCCCAGGTGGTCCAGGCGGTTCGGAAAGATTTGCTGACTCCTTTCGGCTTGCGCCTAGCTGTCGAGGCGGGATCGAAACAAGACGACCGTGAGGTGGGCGAAGAGGAAAGCGGTTCAACCCCTCAACCGGCTTATCCTTGGTTGCTCGGATTTTTCGCCGAAGCGGCTTTGCGGGCCTGGGGGCCCCGCCGCAGGGTGCTGGAAGAAATCCAACGAATTTGGCGGGGACCGTCCAGCCACATGGACGGCTTCGGCTTGGATCAAATTGCAGAATCCTTTGAGGATCGAGCTCCCTACGGGCCAATCGGTGCCCCGGCTCATGCCATGAACCTGGCCGAATTGCGGCGCAGCCTGGATATGTTGGAAAGGCGGGCCCCATGAAGGTCCTCATGCTGGGCTGGGAATTCCCGCCCCACCTGTCCGGCGGTCTCGGAACCGCCTGCCAAGGGCTGTCTCGCGCCTTGACTGGGCAGGGCTTGGAACTTTGCTTCCTCTTGCCTCGGCTGCACGGAGACGAGAGTTCCCCCGGAGTCAGCTTTTGCGACGTTCCCGCCGATTCGGAGGGAGAGGCCGTAGCTGAAATCGTGGCGGTGGCCAGCCCGCTTCGACCCTATGCCGACCGCTGGGTGGAGCCTCCGGTGGCCAAGAGAGGGCCCTTGGCCGGGGGATATGGACCGGATTTGATGGCCGAGGTGACCGCCTTCGCCGATCGTTCGGCCAAAGCGGTAGAGCAGGAGACATTCGATTTGGTTCATGCCCACGATTGGATGACGTGGCCGGCCGCCCTGCACCTTCGTCGACATCGAGGGGTTCCCTTCGTGGCCCACGTTCACTCCTGCGAATTCGATCGCAACGGAGACCGGGGCCATGCTTGGATCGAAGCCTGCGAAGGGGAAGCCTTGGCCTCCGCCGATCAGGTGGTTTGCGTCAGTCGCTACACCGCCGATCGTGTGGCCGAGCGTTATGGCGTCGGCCGTAATCGCTTACACGTCATCCACAACGGCGTAGAGCCGGTGCCGGCGGCGCTCCCTAGGCGAACCCATCCTGGCCGTCCCACCATCCTCTTCCTCGGCCGGGTCACGTTTCAGAAAGGGCCCCGGCATTTCTTGGAAGTGGCGGCTCATTTGTCCGAACGGCTTCCTCAAGCCCGCTTCCTGCTGGTGGGAAATGGCGATCTACTGGCGGAAATGGTGGAGTTGGCCGCCGACTCCGGCCTGGCGCGGAAGTTGTTTTTCCCCGGCTTTTTGCAGGGGGAGGAATTGGAAAAGGTGTTTGCTTTGGCCGACGTCCTGGTGCTGCCTTCGGTGTCGGAACCCTTCGGCCTGACACCGCTCGAGGCTTTGCAACGGGGAGTTCCGGTCGTGCTTTCTCGGCGCTGTGGAGTCGCGGAAGCTCTTCCCCATTGTTTGCTCGCCGATCCCGGCAATTCCGCCGATATGGCGGAGAAAATCCTGGCGGTTTTGCAGCGACCGGGGCTGAGACGATTTCTGCTCCGGGAGGGCCGGCGCAGTTTGAAAAAGCTGACCTGGGATCGGGCTGCCGGCCAGTGGATGGAGCTGTATCAGCGGATTTTGAACGGCCACGGCGGGGATGCTTGCAGGGAGGCTCCGGAGCCCTACCCTATGAGCCCTTCGTAGCCCGGGAATTCCAGCAATGACGGAAACGCAGATCGGAAATCCACCGCTGAGCCGTCACCAAAGAGGCCTCCATTGACCGCAGTCACTTTTTACTTTCAGGTACACCAGCCTTTCCGGCTGCGGCCTTTTCGGTTCTTCGACATCGGCGAAGGCAAGGCATATTTCGAGGAGGAAAGCAATCAAGGCATCTTCCGGCGGGTCGCCGATCGCTGCTATTTGCCGATGAACGACTTGCTGTTGAAGTTGATCGACCGCTATGAAGGGCGATTCCGGTGCGCTTTTTCCCTGTCCGGAACCGTGATCGAGCAAATGCAACGCTGGTACCCGGAAGTCTTGCATAGCTTTCAGCGTCTTGCCGAGACCGGAGCGGTGGAATTTCTCTGCGAGACCTCCCACCATTCCCTCAGTTTTTTGGCGGACGAGGAGGAGTTTCTCACCCAAGTTTCCACCCAGCAGGCCTTGGTGGAATCTTTGTTCGACCAAAAGCCGGTGACCTTCCGCAACACCGAGCTGGTGATCAGCAATGATTTGGCCGCCAAAGTCGAATCACTCGGTTTCCGGATCCTATTGGGGGAAGGGGCCGATTCCTTGTTGCAGGAAAAAAGTTCGCAAAAGGTCTATGGCGTCAAAGGAACCAAGGATTTGAAACTCTTGTTGCGGACCTACCGTTTCGCCGACGACATCGCCTTCCGATTTAGCAACAAGGATTGGGAAGGCTATCCCTTGCTGGCCGATACCTTCGCCGACTCGATGGCTGAAGTGCCGGAAGACGCTCCCTGTCTCGGTTTGTTCATGGATTATGAAACCTTCGGCGAGCACCAGTGGGCCGATACCGGAATCTTCGATTTTATGGAGTATTTGCCCAAGTTTCTGTTCGACAAAGGTCGCTTTCAATTTCAGACGCCGAAGGAGGTCGCCGCCGAGCACGAGATCTCTGAGCGCCTGGACATTCCCAAGCCGGTGTCCTGGGCCGACGAGGCTCGAGACCTGACTGCTTGGCTGGGCAATCCCATGCAGAAAGCGGCTCACGAAGCCCTTTACGATTTGTTGCCTCGGGCCTTGCAGGCCGCCGACCAAGGCGCCCCGGAATGGTTGGAAATCTGGAGAAAACTTTCCACTTCCGATCATGTTTATTACATGTGTACCAAGTTCTTCGCCGACGGCGACGTTCACAAATATTTCAGTCCCTATGCGACCCCTCACGATGCTTTCATTACGTTCATGAACGTATTGGAAGATTTGGCCCGGCGCTTGAATGCTTGTTTGAGCGAGGCGCCGGCTGAACAAGAACCGTCAACAGAAGAATCGTCGGAATCGGAATAGCGAGAGCCTCCCGTGGTCGCCAAATTCAGTTTGTTCGAAGTGAGTTGGGAAGTGGCCAACAAAGTCGGCGGAGTCTGCACCGCCGTGGCCGGCAAAGCTCCCAGCCTGGTGGAAACCTTTGGCGACCAATACGTCGCCGTAGGACCGTGGCTACTTTCCGAGGATCCGGCTCGGCAAGCCGCTTTCCAGGATGAACCCGGTTTCGAGGACTTCGTGGAAAGTTGTCGGGGCATGGGCATTCCGGTGCGCGTCGGTCGTTGGACCGTGGCCGGCAGTCCGCGCACGATTCTGGTGGAATTTTCCAAGTTGATCGAACGCAAGGACGACATTCTGGCCGGCCTTTGGGAGCGGTACAACGTCGACTCCTTGCACGGAGGGTGGGACTACGTCGAGCCGGTATTGTTCGGACACGCCGCCGGCATGGTGTTGGAGGCCTGGTGGCAACGCTGGCTGCTGCCGAACCGGCGCCGGGCGGTGGTGCAATTCCATGAATGGCTGACGGCTTCCGGAATGCTTTATCTCAAAGATAAGGCTCCCAGCATCGGCTCGGTCTTTACCGCCCACGCCACCGTGCTCGGCCGCAGTTTGGCTTCCGGGGGGCGGGCTCCGGAAGAAGGTTTGGATGATTCCACCCCGGAAGAGCTGGCCGAGGTCCACGAGGTCCGGGCCAAACACTCTTTGGAAGGGATTGCAGTCCGGGAAGCTGACGTATTTACCGCGGTCAGTGAAATCACCGCCAAGGAGGCAGAGCTATTGCACGGCCGCCAGGCTGAACCGCTGTTACCCAACGGTCTTCATCTGGAGAAGTTGCAACCTTGGAAGGATGGTCTCAAGGAAACCGAAGTCCGGCGCCGATTGTTGGACCTCGCTTCCGCCTTCAGTGGTGAAGATTGCAGCGACGCAGCTCTGTTGTGTCTTTCCGGCCGATATGAGTTCCACAACAAGGGATTTGACGTCCTTGTGGACGCCCTGGCCAAATTGGAGGACCGCCCCGGCAAAGCTTTAGTGGTTTATGTGTTTTCCCCTGCTGGCAATTCCGGCGTACGAAAAGAAGTGTTGGAGCGGGTGCGGCAAGGCGGAGCCGAGGGTTCCCTGGGCTGGGCTACGCACAATTTGTTCGATGAAGACAAAGATCCGTTGCAGGCTCGGTGCCGGGATCGGGGCTTGCATAACCAACCGGGCGGAAGGGTAAAGCTGATTCACGTTCCGGTCTATTTGGACGGCGAGGACGCCTTGCTTCCTTTCGGATATGAAGCCGTGACGGCGGCGATGGATTTCAGCGTATTCCCTTCCTTTTATGAACCGTGGGGTTACGGACCTCAGGAAAGCATGGCTCTCGGCGTTCCAACCTTGACCACCGATTACGCTGGATTCGGGCGCTGGGCGATGGAACAGGGATTGGGAGAGAAACAGGGACTGACCATCCTGCCTCGAGTCAGAGTCAATTATCAAGAAGTGTCGGAAAACCTCAGCCAGCGCATTGAACAGCAATTGCTGCACCTGGGAGATCGAGCTTTGTGGCAAAAGCGCTGTCGCAAAGCCGCCCAAAGCTTTTCTTGGCAAGGGATGTTGCCGCAATATCAGGCAGCTTATGAAGCCGCCCTTCAAACGGTGGACAAACGCTTGCAGGAAGGTGTCAGCCTCCCTCACCGGCCGACCGTGGCGATTTCGGTCCAGGAAAGCGCGGCCAAAGAAAAACCGCGCCTGACTCGCTTCGACGTGAAAGCGACGTTGCCGGTTGCTTTGCAGGGATTGGAACGCCTGTCTCGCAACCTTTGGTGGTGTTGGGATGCGGAAGCCCGATCGTTGTTTGAGGAACTTTCTCCTCGGGGATGGCTTAACAGCGGGCACAATCCGGTGGCTTTGTTGCAAAGAGTCTTTGCTGAAGACTTGGAAGCAAGGGCGGCCGATCCGGATTACCGCCGGAGGTTGAAAAAAGTTCTGAACCGCATGGACGCTTATATGGCCGAGCCGGCTCAGGAAGATTTCCTGCAGGAGGACCGTCCGGTGGCTTATTTGTGCGCCGAGTATGGATTGCACGAATCCTTGCCGATCTACAGCGGGGGTTTGGGCATTTTGGCCGGCGATCATCTGAAATCGGCCAGCGATTTGAATCTACCTTTCGTGGCGGTCGGCCTGTTCTACGGCATGGGATACATGACCCAACAAATGACCGCGGAAGGAGAGCAAGTCGCCGTCGATCGGGTCAACGATCCGCGCAATTTGCCGATGGCCAAGGTGGTGGACGAGAAGGGCCAACCCCTGGAGATCCGCCTCAGCTTGCCTGGCCGGGAAATTATTTTGCAAGCATGGCGGGTCCAAGTCGGCCGCGTTCGTTTGTATTTGCTGGATTCCAATTTGCCCGGAAACAGTCAGGAGGACCGGGATATCACCCGCCACCTCTACGGCGGGGACGCGGAAATGCGCATCCTGCAAGAAATCATTCTCGGGCGCGGCGGCGCCCGCCTCTTGCACAAACTTGGAATTCAACCGCGGGTATTTCACCTCAATGAGGGACACGCGGCCTTTTCCAGTTTGGAGAGAGTGGCCCATTTGCTTCGGGACGAAGGCTTGACCTTCGAAGAAGCCCGAGAAGTGGTCCGGGCCAGTACCGTGTTCACCACCCACACTCCAGTTCCGGCCGGCCACGATCGCTTCGGAGAAGACCTGATGCGGCGCTATTTTTCCGACGCTCCCGATTGGGTTGGCTTGCCCTGGGAGAGGTTCCTGCAATTGGGGCAGACCGAAAGCGGCGGTGAAGAGTTCAACATGACTTATTTGGCTTTGCATTTCGCCGGCATGGTCAACGGCGTCAGTCAAATGCATGGGCGGGTTTCGCAACAACTTCTTGGAGAATATTGGCCCCGATTATTGACTAGCGAAGTGCCGGTCATCGGCATTACCAACGGCATACATCTCGGAACATGGACCGACGCCAAACTTTGGCGGGCCCTGGGCAGCGAAAGCCATTCCATCGATGCTTCCGCATTTGCCGAGCTGGCGCCAGCCGCCGATTCGCAGCGTTTGTGGGAAGCCAGAAGCGCCAGCCGGAAACGCTTGCTGGAACACGTTCGGCAGGTGTTGCGGGACACCATGTTGGCCCGTCATGATTCTCCGGTGCTTTTGGATCAAATGCTGGACGGGCTGCGGGAAGACGCCCTCTACATCGGTTTCGCCCGGCGCTTTGCCCCTTACAAACGGGCGCATTTGTTGTTTCAAAACCGCGAGCGTTTGGCCAAGTTGCTGAATGACGAGAAGCGGCCGGCTCGAATCCTCATTGCCGGCAAAGCCCATCCCCGGGATGAGAAGGGGCGCCGAATCGTTCAGGACATCGTGCAACTGGCCCGCAGCGAGGAATTTGCCGGCAAGGTGTTGTTCCTGGAGGATTACAACATTGCCTTGGGGCGTTCTTTGGTGCAGGGCGTGGACGTGTGGCTCAACAACCCGACCCGGTTGCAGGAGGCCAGCGGAACCTCCGGCATGAAGGCGGCGGCCAACGGCGGTTTGAATCTTTCCATCGGCGACGGCTGGTGGCCGGAAGCCTTCGATGGCCGCAATGGCTGGCAAATCGCCGGCGAGCGGGTTTACCAGACCCAGGAGCTGCAGGACCAATTTGACGCCGCCGCTCTTTATCGCTTGTTGGAAGAGGAAGTCTTGCCGCTTTTCTTCAATCGCGACGCCGACGGCATTCCCCAGGATTGGTTGGAAATGGTTCGCCATGCTTTGGCCACGATTCCGGCATTGTTCAACACCGATCGCATGGTGGCGGAATATCGGGATCGAGCCTATCTGCCTTTAGCCCGTCGCGGCATGAAGATGACCGAAGGAGACGGGCGGGAAGTCCGCCGCCTGGCAGGGGAAAGGCAACGAATTCGAAAAGGATTCCAGGCCCTGGAAATTGTCGGGGCGGAACTCACCGAATTGCAGGACCTCAAAGTGGGGGACCGTTTGCAAGCCACCGTGGATTTACGCCTCGGCGAATTGAAACGGGAGGACGTGCGAGTGGAAATCTTGCTTGGGCATGTCAAAGAGGAAGAGTTGGATTTGCAGCATGCGGTGGTTCAATCTTTGTCCGGGCAAGCCTTGAACAATGGGACCGTGCGCTATTCAGGGAACTTGGCGATCGATCATTCCGGCAGTTACGCTTGCGGCCTCCGGGTTCGCGCCGGTGAAGACGAATTACAAGAACAAGGTTCCCTGGAGTTGATTCGCTGGCTTTAATCCCAATCGATCGATCGATCGATGGATGGATGGATGAAGCGATTTGAAAAAGGATCCGGCGCCGGGGAGGCGCCGGATCTAGGCAAATTGGGTAAGCGAATGAACTAAGCCAGTCGTACTTTGAACGTGGTTATTGGATCGACAGGAACAACAAGTTCGAGTCGTACACGGTTCCGGAACCGTCCATGGCTCCAACTTCAATCAGCAAGGTGGTGCCGGCCATGCTGGAGGGTACGGTGGCACTCAGGGAAGCGGCACCGTTCATGTCCAGGGTTTGCAAGGGGCCTTGAGTAAAGGGCAAGCCGATGTTGAACTCGTGGCCCATCAAAATCGTCGGTCCAATGTTGTTGCCGTAAAGCACCTTGCAATTGCCGTTCGGCGGGCCGTTGAGCCAATCCCAGGTTCCCATGGTTCCGGCAAGGATGCTGGTCGGACCGCGCAGGATCATGGTTTCTTGCAAGCTGCCAAGTTGTTGCAAGGAGTTCATGGCGTTGACGTAACCCCATCCATAATCCGTGTCGTATCCCGGAGCTCCAAGGTCGACGCAGCCCGCTTGCATGAAACTTTCCACTTGGGCGGGGGTCAAGGTGCGATCGATGGAAAGCAACATGGCGGCGATGCCGGCGGCGCATGGACTGGCGAAGGAAGTTCCCCAGGCAAAGGTGAAATCGGAGCCGGTCCAACCTTGGATTCCCTGACGATCGGTGGTGTAGATGTCCTGCCCCGGTCCGGAGAAGGCTAAACCCGGGCCCCAACTGCTGAAGCTGGCTCGGTTGCCGTTGGAATCCATTGCCGCCAAGGCGTTGACGGAAGGCAGGGAACCGGGGTAAACCACGGTGGCGGAAGCGCCATTGCCGGCAATGCCGAAATGGACCATGCCGTTGGTTCGAGTGTCGTCGTATTTTTGATCGATGGTGCTGGAAGTAAAGCCGTACCAGTTGCTGTTGTTACTGACTCGTACTCCTTGGCTTTCCGCGTAAGCCAACGCGTTCACCGTCCAACTGGCAAAACTATTCCAGCCGCCGTTGCAACTGACGGTGGAAATGAAAGTCCTTAGTGGCATGCTCGGGCTGTCAGGAGCCACGCCCGAACCGCCAACGCCGTTGTTCATGCGCATGGAAACGACACCGGCAACCGGAGTGCCGTGATTGTCGCAATTGTTGACCGGGCTACCGTCACCGGGGCCGTCGGAAGTTAAATCGGCACCGGGAACGGTGTTCAAATCGGGATGATCCAATTCCACTCCGACGTCGATGATGCCGACCATGATTTGCGGATCTCCCCGGGTGTATTCCCAGGCATCGGGAGTATCCAAATCACCGTCCGGGTCGTCGTGAAACCACTGGCTGCCGTAGTTCGGGTCGGTGGGAACGTAGTTGCTGTGGCCGCTGAACAAGACGTCGGGTTCCGAAGCGAGTACGCCCGGTTGCGATCCCAGTTGCCAAGCCCAATCCATGACTTGGCGCCCGTCCAAGATCTTTAAGCGAATCTTGAAGGCATGTTCAAACCCTCCCCATGGCTCTACCGCAAGGACTTCCGGAGCTTCCTGGACCAGGGCCGGAATTTCGGTGCCCGCGTCTAGCCGAAGCAACACCGTGGCCGAGGGAGCGGCCCAATGGCCGTGGGGATCGCGAAACACCGGTGCTGTGAATACCCCCTGAGCATGCCACTCCGCCGCGGTTTGAGCGCTGTCCTGACTGTTTTGCAAGTCTTGCAACCACCAACCGGGAAGCGCAAGAGCTTCCATGCCAAGAGTTTCGGCGGTTTCCTCGGAACAGTTGGGATGGTAAACCGCCAGACAACGCGCATCTTCGTTGAGTTGCTGCCCGGGAGGGCCAAAATCCGCGAGATTACGGCCGGGTAATTGGGCCAGACTCACGGAAAGCAAGAGCAAAGGAAGGGGAAAAATGAACATAGTTCCCATTTCCGCACATTGGATCGGATCCGTCAACCGTAGGCTGAGGAGGTTGCCTCCCGCAAGGCCGGCCTTCGAGTTCACGTCATGAAACTAAGCCTCCTCCTTGGTGTTTTGACCTGTTGGACAGGTTCCTTAAACGCGCAAGAGCGATTCCACATTCTGGAACGAGAGGATTTGGAGATCGTTCAACGGGAAATTTTCCAAACTCCGAATCAGATTTCGGATTGGCAGATTCGAGCCTCTCAGCAAGCTCGGGTGGTCGCTCCGGTAAACATGGAGATTTACCCGACCTTTCCGGAATCCAGGCGCGCACTCCGGGCCAACAGCCTGGGCTTGGACAACGTCCTTCCGCTGGTTGCCCGAACTACCGGCCCTGAGCTTTGTCGGGGACGGATCTTTTTCAGCCGAAAAGGAGGGCGCGAAATCGAGGTGGTTCATTTCCGCCAAGTGGCCGCCAATCCGATGGTACACGCCCGGCTGGCGTTTTTCCGTCAAAGGGCAGAACATTACCAGCAACTGGCGACTTGGGGATTCCCCGGAAGCGCGTGGTTCCGGCACCAAATGTTGGTGTCCCTCGCCGATGCGGAAGATCCGTTGCTGGAAAACCGCATGTTGATTCGCTCAGTGGAAGAGCTTGCCAATCAAGAATTGGGCAGGACCTTCGAAATGTTCAGCGGCGGCCGGGCGATGGCGGAAAACTTGCAACTGGATCGCTTGCTTGCCGTCAGCGGAGGTGAAATCGTCGAATTTCCAGTGAGCGGTATCCCGGGGATCGCAACTGAGGCGATGGACTGGCAGGAACTCGCGGCTCATCTGTCGGAACCGGACGCTCCTTTGGCCGCCTTCTTGCCGGAGGACCAGCACGCTCTGCTGGTTCCCCGCTTTCAAGATCTGGTTCAAATTTTGGATTCTTTGGAAAGGCGAGGCATGGAAGTCTTGCAGTATTGGATGCCGTTACAGGACGACGTCCACCGCTTGCGTTTTTATCAAAAGCAGATGTGCGTGGAGTTGGACGAACTGGCCAGAGCTTTCGGCGAAGCGTTGATCGAGAGCGTGGCCGTGACCGGTTCGGATCCATATTTTTTGACTGGAACCGATGTGGCTTTGTTGTTTGAAACCAAGAATCCGGAAGCCTTGCTCGAGTTCATTCGTAGCAAACAGCGTTTGGCGGCTGCGACGGACGAGCTGGCGGTGACTGCAATCGAAACCGCATTCGGACAAACGATCTATGGAATTCACAATCCATCCTCCAGCTTACGCTCTTACGTTACTGCTTTGGAAGGAGCGGTGGTGGTCAGCAATTCTCTGGCTCAGCTTGGCTATTTGCTTGAGGTTGCTGGAGGAAAGGCCAAAAGCCTGGACGATTCCCTGGAATTCCGCTTTTTCTGGGATCGTTATCCCTTCTCCGATGAATCCGCTCAAGGCTTTTTGTTGTTGACCGACGCCACCATTCGCCGCTGGTGCGGACCTCGCTGGCGGATTGGAGCCTCCCGGAGAACTCGAGCGGCCGCGGCCCTGGCAGACCTTCAAGCGGCTCATTTGCACGAAATCCTGAACGGCGTGGAGCAGGTGCGGCCGATTCACGAAACCATACCGATGTTAGGTGAGGGTTTCCTCCGTTTGATGAAGCATGGAGCCGACCACGGAAAGTTCGGCCACGTCGGCTTCCTGACGCCGATCCTGGAGTTGGACTTGGAAAAAGTGACCGCTTCGGAAAAGCGGGCTTACGAACGTTTTCGGGATTCTTATGAGCGCCGGTGGGAGCAAGTTTTCGATCCCATCGCCCTTCAATTCCGCCTGTTCGAAGATCGAATCGAAGCCGATCTCACCGTATTGCCTTTGATCTTGTCCAGCGATTACCAGGAGATGATGGACATCACCCGAGGCGTGGAATTGGCGGTCGATTCCGGCGATCCTCACTCCGGGACCCTGTTCCACTGGGTCATGGCGATAAATCGGGAATCGCAACCGATTCGGCAGCTTCGTTCCTTCGCTTCCAGCATGTTGGGGGAATTGGCCATCGACCCGACGGCCTGGGTTGGGGCTTCGGTGGCTTTGTTCGCCGACCAGGATCCCTTTTGGCAGGAACTCGCCCAAGCCGAGACCGGGGAAGATTTCCTGGAAGCCAACTTTCATCGCTTGCCGGTAGGCGCCCTGGTCCAAATTGAAAAGGCTTACTCCCTCGCCGCTTTTTTGACCGGCATGCGAGCTTTGATTGCCGGCGCTGCGCCAGGTTTGGTGGTTTGGGAAACGCGGCAACACGGCGAACTTCCTTACGTGGCCATGATTTTCCCGGAAGCCTTGGAAAACGGCGAAGACGCGGCTTTGTACTACGCCACCACCCCGGAGTACTTCTTCCTCAGCTTCCGGGAAGATCTGCTGCTTCGCTTTTTCGCTCGACGCTATCCGCAGGCGGAGTTGGATGCGGCTGCCGAGGCGGGCTCGTTGCCTGCGCCCACTCCTTGGCTGGGTAAGAGCGCCAACTTCCGGCTCCAAGCCGGAGGCATTCGGGCTTTCCAGGCCCTGGCCGAACCGCAGGTTCGACTGACTCCTCATCGGCGGGCGTTTCGGACTCTTCCGATCCTGAACGAATACCGGCGACTTTTTCCGGAAATGGACCCCTACGAGGTTCACGCCCGACTGTGGGGCACCCGTTTAGAGCGGCCGGAAACCGGGCCCTTGCAATGGAGCGAACAATGGGGAAGTTTCGAGTTTGAAGCGGTCGGCCACCCTTTCGAACCCAAGGAGTTGCCGTGGAACGAAGCCGTGCTGCCCTGGCAAACGGTGGATCTCGGCCTCAGCTTCGAGCAGGGAGGACTTCGGGCCCAAGCCAAGCTGGAGTTGAATCAAGGTCAGTAAACCCTTGTAGAAAAAAGAGATCTAGCGATTAGCTTGAATCTTTTAGGGCTTGTCTTTTGGCCTGGAAAGCTTAATTCCCTTCATGGAATTTCCCTTGGACTTCACCTTCCGCAACATGGAGCCTTCCGCCCGCCTTCAGGAGGAAGCTCAGGAAAGCGCCAGCAAACTCTCCAAGGTCTACTCCCGAATTCAGTCCTGCCGTTTGGTCGTCGAGGCCCTCGACCAGCGGCACCTGAAGGGACGTGAATTCCGAGTACAACTTCACGTTCAAGTTCCGGGAGACACGGTTCACGTGCAAAAAGACGGTCTCGACGACCTTCACAGCTTGACCAGGGAGGCCTTTCACAGTGCCGGTCGCCAGCTAACCGGATTGAACGAAAGGCGGCGCGAGAAGCACCGAACCCAGGAATAAAAGTTTCAGGCGGAGTTGCCCAAGAGCCCCCGCTCTTCCAGCCGGAAGGGCGGGGGCTCGAAGTTGTTACAAGAAAGTGACCAAAGCCGGCGGGGACCTTGTCGTCCAATAGAGGAGCCCGAGGCCCGGTTCCTAGGAAACTTCGTTCCATCCCACGGCGATTCATCCTTACTCTGGAGCCGCCGTGTCTTCGGGCTCGTTGCCGCCTTGTAATGGAGAAACCCATGGCCCTGCTCCGCTTGATCCTTCCCCTTTTGGTTTTGGCCGTTGGCTTTTCGGGCGCAGGAAGGATGCCCGCACAAGAGCCTCCCGCCACCCTGGATATCGCTGAGTTTCCCGGCCCGCTCCGGGATGCCATGATGAGCGGGGATTTCGCCAAAGGTTTGGCTCTATTGGAAAAGTTGGAGCAAGAGGCTCCGGAACAGCGGTCTACCTGGTTGTACGGCCGGGCCGTGGCGCAACAGCAGATGGGAGCCTTTGAGGACGCCTTGGCGACCTTGGAGGAGTTGGAAAGTTCGGATCCAGACGGGCGCTGGCGGTGGAAGACTCGTTTTCGCAGGGCGGAAATCTGGCATCGAATGGGTCGATATGCCGAAGCCGCTTCTCTCTTGGAAGAAGAAACCAGGAGAATTCGTTCGGCGGAACGGCAAACCGAGTTGGCCGAAATTTATTTGCGCTTCGGCGATGAGCTTTCCATTGCGAAGGAAACCAGCCGGCCCGATGGCGACGGCTTGGATTACCCGCGAGCTAGGGCCCTGTACGAGCGGGTGCTGGAATTGGAAGCTCCGGTGGCCTTGAAGGAGCGGGCCCGATTCCGCATGGGGGAATGCAGTCGCCTGGCGGAGCACTGGACGCAAGCCCGGGCGGACTACGAGGAGTACATTCGCGCATTCGATCCCAAACCGGAAACCGGCACCGGCTCCATTCAACCGTCGGATTGGCATACTTTTCATTGGTTTCAAGCTCGGCGCTATTTTGGGGTGGTTCAGTTGTCTTTAAATCAACAATTGGGCGCCCGCCAGAGCCTGGAAAACGTGTTGCAAGATCTAAATGAATTTTTAGGAGGGGCGACCAAATGGAAGCAATGGAATCAAGGTCTTGATGCCGAAGCTCGCCAAGCTTTGGTGGATTTACAAGGTCAAATCGCCTATACCCTCGGCTATGCTTATCCCCAAAACGGCGAGGACGCGCTATTGGCCATTGCCGCTTGGGAGCGTTTTCTCGCCGCCCATCCCGGGCATCCTTGGGCTTGGAAGGCGCGCATTCGAATCGCCGAAACTTATTTGAACAACGGCCGGCAGGAGCAAGCCATCGAAGCTTGCGACGCCTATTTGCAAGCTCAGCCTCCGGCTGGAATGAAACTGGAAGACGTGAAAAAAGAAGCGGGCTTGCGAGCCTGGGCTTTGTTTCAAAAAGGAAAATTGTTGGCGGATCAAAAGCGGTTTGCGCAGGCTACTGAGGTTTTTCAGGATTACGTTCGCCGTCACCCCAATGGCGCCGATTGGGCAGCCGCCCAGCAAAACATGGTCGATGTCGAATATCGCGCGGCGATGCATCATCTTGAGGAGTTGCGCTGGCCGGAAGGCAGAGAAGCCCTGCGGCAATTCTTGGAAACTCATCCCCTGGACGGCCGCAACCCATCCATTTTAGTGGCCCTGGCCCACAGCTATCGCAGCCAGGTGGACACCATGGTGTTGGATGCCAAACGCCAGGATGCCGAAGTGGATCCGACTCAAACAGCTCCTTTGTTCCGAGCCGCCGTAGCCCAATGGCGAAAGGTTATCAGCAAATATCCGGGTAGCAATGAAGCCTCTCAAGGCTTGTTCGAAATCGGACGAATTCAGGAACGGGAACTCGGCGATTTGCAGGCGGCGATCGAAAGTTATGCAAAGTGCAACTTCGGGTCTTATGCCGGCCACGCCAGGCAGATTTTGGCCCGGATGACGGAAACCTCCTTGGCCATCGTGACGCCGAGGACCTGGCGCAATCATGAAGAAGCTCAAGTGGAAGTCTTCGTGCGCAACCTGGAAGAGTTGCAAGTGCAAGTTTATCAACTTGATCTGGAAGCCTATTTCCGCAAGCACTTGCGGCACAGCGGCATTGAAAACTTGGATTTGGATTTGATCGCTCCCAACCGCAGCTTTTCCGTGGCGGTGGAAGATTATGAGGCCTATAAGCCCATCCGCCAGCAATTGAGTTTGCCGGTGGTCGGTCCCGGCGTCTGGGCGGTCGCCGTCACTTCCGGGGAATTGCGGGCCACGACTTTGGTACTGCGTAGCGACCTGGATTTGATCTTGAAATCTTCGCCCCGAGAAGCGTTCCTGTTCGTTCAGGATCGTGTCAAGCAGGAGCCCGCGAAGGGAGTGCGTTTGTTGTGTGCCATACCGGGGAGTCGGGGGCAGGGGCCGCGCATGGAGGAATTGGAAACCGGCGACGACGGCGTCGCCCGGCTGACCCTCACCAAAGAATGGCAAGCTTCCTCGCTTGAGGTCTTGGCCATGCGGGAGGGGAATAGTGCTTCGGTAGGTTTTGATTTCGGCGGTTTGCAGTTGGCCCAGGGATTGCAACCTAGGGGATTGATTTACTCCGATCGTTCCGCCTATCAACCCGGTCAAACGGTGCATTGGCGGGCCATTCTGCGCACGGTCAAGGATGGCGCCTATTTCATTGATGACAGCGATACCTATCGGGTGAGTTTGACCGATGCCCAGGGCAGGATGCTGAAGCGCTGGAATCTTCCGATCAGCGAATTCGGAACCTTGAATGGAAGTTTCACCTTGGATCCGGCGGCGCCGAACGGCACCTATTGGGTCCTGTGCCGGACGCCCGACGGCAAGGAGTACAACGGGCAATTCCAGGTGGATCGCTATCAATTGCAACCGATTGCCCTCAGTTTGGAGCCCGAGAGGCAGGTTTATTACCGAGGCGAACCGGTGCAATACGTGGCTAGGGCGGCCTATTACTATGGCGAACCTTTAGCGGCCAGCCCGTTGCAGATCCGCTTGCCGGATCAGCGGGTTTTGGACTTGCGAACCGACCACAAGGGAGAAGCCAAGTTCTCGTTCGAAACTCGGGATTTTCGGCAAGAAGGTCCGATTTCCTTATCCGCTTCCCTGTTGGAAGAAGGGGTGCACGCGGTTTCCGCGGTTTACTTGGCGGTACGCGGCTATCAAGCCCGATTGGAATTGAGCCGGCCCCGCTATTTGGTCGACGATCCATTCCAAGTTCGCTTGCACGTACAAACGCCCGACGGCAAACCGGCGGCGCGATCCATGCAATTGCAAGTGTTGCGACAGGAGCGCAATCGCAAGAATCAATGGACCGAAGTTTCGGTGGAAACCCACCTCCTAAGCAGTGACGAGGAAGGCTTCGCCGAACAGAGTCTGGTCCTGTCGGAAGGCGGGAACTACGTCCTCCGGGTGGAGGGTAAAGACCGGTTTGAGAATCCCATTACCGCGGAAGCTTCCGTGACCATCCTCGGGGAAAAGAACGCCGAGCGCTTGTTCTTCCTGGCTGAAAAGAGTCGCTTGAAGGTGGGCGAAACCGGTGAAACGATGCTGCACAACCAGGGAGAAGCCGGTTTGGCCCTCCTCACCTTTGAAGGCGATGAAGTGTTGCAATATCGCATTCTGAAGCTGGAGGAAGGAAGCAATCGGGTGCAGTTTCCGGTGGAGCATCTGCACTATCCCAATTTCAACCTTTCCATTTCTCGCATGGCCAAACAGCGTTTGGATTTGGCTTCGATCGAGTTTGAAGTGGAGCGGGAGCTGAGCGTAAAGCTGAAGCCGTCGAAGCTGAGCTATCGACCCGGCGAGGAGGCCGTGGTGACCTTGGAGGTTCGAGATCAATTGAACCGGCCGGTTCAAGCCGAGCTTTCCCTGGCGGTCGTGGACGTTTCTTTATTCGAAATGTTCGGCGACACGACGCCTCGACTGAAGGCCTTCTTCCAAGAGGGCACCCGCCGTTTGGGATCATTCCGGACCCGATCCAGTTGCACCTTCTCCTACCGCGGGCAAACTCGCCGGATCGCCCAGGAACTTCTGGATGAAGCCACCAGGCGGGACCTCAGTATGCAAATGGAAGAGAAGAACAAAGAGATGATGGCGAATTTGGAAAGCTTGGGTTATATCGCTGTCGACGAATTTGCCAGCGATAGCCGCAACCAGGAAGGAGTGTTCTTGGCTCGCCGCGGGCGCAGCTTGATGACGCCGCAAAGTCCGGCCGCCGCCCAATCCGGAGTCGCCTTGCAGCAGGCGACGCAGGCCCTTGAATTCGACGCCGGGGTGAATTTCCGGGGAGTGCAAGCCAAGGGTGGTTTCGCAGGAGGCCGAAGAAGCAGTTATTACAAATACTCCGCCGACAAACTTGGCACGAATTTCGCATTGGCAGGCATGGATTCCCTGGACGAGGAACAGGAAGCGGTTTCCACCGGAAGCCGGTCGGAAAGTGCATTTTGGAGTCCCTCGGTGGTTACCGACCAAGAAGGGCGGGCGCAGCTCAAGTTCCAAATGCCGGAGAAGAGCACTCGTTGGCGTATGATTTCTCTGGCGGTGGGTCCGCAAACCCTCGTCGGTCAAAGCGATGCTGAAGTCGTAACCAAGGCCGACTTCTTCGTGGAGCTTCGTTTGCCGGCGCAAGCGGTTGAAGGGGATCAGCCCCGGGCCATGGCCAGGGTTCACAACCTCACGGCCCTGAAAGGCAAGGGGGAATTGACTTTGACCGTAACTCAGGGCGGACAGAGTTCTCACTATCCGGTGAAAATTGAACTGGGTGACTCACCTTTGGTCGAGTACCTCTTTCCCGCTTTGCCGGAAATTTCCGCAAACGGCGATTTGCAACTTGCCCTTGGCTGTCGGGCGGAATTGGAAGGGCAGCTTCGCCAGGCAACGGATTCCAGGAAGCTGGCCGTACAACCCTGGGGAATGGAACAGCGAGTTGGACGTAGCGGTGAGCTGACTGATTCAACGGTCTTCTGGCTGGAATTGCCGAAGGGCCAAAGCTATCGCCACGGGCGCTTGGATCTGCGGCTCGGTCCCGGGATCTCGCGCTTGTTGGTGGATGAAGCTCTTGGCGGGCCGGTCTTGCCGGCCATGCGGTCATGCCTTCCTCCGAATACCCAAGCCGACGCCGCCGGCGAACTCCTGGGCGCCTTGGCGGTTCTGAGCAACCTATCCGGCAGTCCTTCCGCGGCCAGCGATTACCGCCGGATTCGCGACAGGTGTTTGGCCTTGGTTTCACGTCTGGTGAACCGGCAAAACGACAAAGGCGGTTGGGCCTGGGGAGGAGGAGCTGGAAAGAGCCATCCGGAAAGCACCGCTTTGGCTTTAGTGGCCTTGACCGAAGCCAAGAGTTTCGGCATGACCATCGCCGAACAAACGCTGGAGAAAGGCTTGCGCTATCTGCAGCAAGCTTTCCGCCAATCCAGCAGCCAAGATTCGGAACGACGCTGCCTGTTGATTTTTGCTTTGGCCCGTTTGGGAGAAGACGATTTCTCAGCCGCCAATCGGCTGCACCGAACCCGTTCCGATTTGAGCCCCGCGGCCTTGGCTTGGTTGAGTCTGGCCTGGATGGAAATGGATCGCAAACCGATGGCTCAAGAAGCCGCCCGGTTGCTGGAAACGGAAACCGCTCCCGAAGCTCAACCTTGGCAAGCTTCGGCCAACCAGGCCTGGTACCGGGATCCGTTGGTAATGTCCGCGTTGGGACTTTGGGCGCTGCAAAGTTGCTTGCCGAACTCGTCCAAGATCGAACCGGGCATCCGTTATTTGATGAGTCGGCATCCCTGGCCTCAAGGCCGAGGACGAGGCATGGCCTTGAAAGCCTTGGCTTTGCATGAAGGGCGCGCTCAATTGCAGCAGCAGCAATACCGGGTGCAGGTCCAAATCAATGGTCAGGATCCGTGGGTGGCTGAACTGAAGGACGGCGAACCGGGCAGGAGCTGGAATTTTCCGATTGCCGACACCAGTGGCCGAACCAAAATCTCTTTGCGTATGCAAGGTCGGGGCCGGCCTCATTTCACCGCGGTACTTTCCGCCTTTTCCCGCAACATGGATCGCAAGGATCGCCAATTCCAAGTGACCCGACAAATTTATCGGGCTGCCCAACCGCGCTATCGCGGTAAGGAAATCCCGGTAGGCTTTTCCGTATTCCGCCATCGGGAAAAAGTGTGGGAAAACACGGTGGAAAACCTGCCTTTGGGCGGATTGACTCGAGCTCGTTTGGAGTTCTACCGCAACCCGGACCGCCGGGTGGAAGACCGGGATTTGGACTATTTGGTGCTGGAAATTCCCTTGCCCAGCGGGACGAGGATCTTGGACGGCAGTGTCCGCGGTCGCTTCGAATCTCATCGCTTGGAGCGGGGCCGCCTCATCCTTTACGTCGGACCGCATCGGGGCAGCGGTTGGGTGGAATACCAATTAGTCGGCGCCTTGCCCGGGGAATATCGAGTGCCTCCTCCTTTGTTGACCAGCGCCTATGATCCCAGTCGCATGGCCTTTGGTAAGGCCGGAAACATGCAGGTGCTGGCCAAAGGCGAGGCCAGTTCCGACGAATACCGGCAGACCCCGGACGAGCTGTTCCACTTGGGTAAGGCCATGTTTGAAGCTGGGGATCGAAAGGGGGCTTATCCCTTGTTGGCTTCCCTTTATCAGCAGTTTGAACAGAGACTCCGGGACGAATTCCTGGCGCAAGCCGCCGGCATGTTGTTCTTCATGAGTTTGGATCGAGATGAAGACCGCAACATCGTCCGTTTCTTCGAAGTGCTCAAGGAAAAGAACCCGGAATTGACCGTTCCTTTCGAAGAAGTGCTGCGGGTGGGCGATGCCTATCAAGCCTTGAAGGAATATGAACGGGCTTGGTTGATCTACCGCGCCACCTTGGAAGAATCTTTCGGCAAGGATTTGAAGGTTGCCGGGGCGTTGCGGGAGCAGAAGGAAACCCACGGCGCCAGTGAAATCCTGTTGCGTCTGTGGTGGGAATATCCGGATTTCCCGGCGGTGGTGGAAACTTGGTTGGCCCTCTCCGAAACGCTTCTTCAACAAGCTCCGGAAGCCCACCGCGACCCCAGTTTGCGCCGGGTTGGCCGGGGGCGGGCTGAGCTCACCGCAGACGGCATTCGCCTGTTGCACGCTTTCTTGACCCTCTATCCGAAACATCCGCTGGCCCCGGAAGCCGGTTTGAATTTGGTCAGTGCTTACTTGGATTTTGAGGATTACAAGACCACGGCCAGCTTGGCCGGGCGCTTCGCCGATTTGTTTACCGAGCCTCGTTTCGCCGATGCATTCCTGTATTCTCGGGCATTCGCCGAGTGGTACCTGGGAGCGGAAGGCAAAGCTCTGGCCCTGCTTCGTGGCATTGCCGAAGCGGAATACCAAGATGAAGACGGCGTTCGCCGGCCGTCGGAAAACCGCGATCTTGCTCTTTACATCCTCGGCCAAATTCACCATGCCCGTAGGGAAGTGGACAAGGCCAGCGAATACTATGAGCGAGTGGCTGAGTTGTTTTCCGACGCCAGGGAGGTTTTGGCGGGATTCCGGGAAAAACACATTTTCATGGAGGAAGTCACGACCATGCGGCCGGGAAGACCGGCTCCGTTCAAGATCGAATATCGGAACGTCCAAAAGGCGGAAATCTTGGTCTATCCGGTGGATCTCATGACCCTTTACTTACGGGAGAAAAACCTGTCCAACATTCAAGGAGTGAATTTGGCCGGGATTTCGCCGACCTTGCGTTTGCAAGTTCCTTTAGGTGGGGGCCAGGACTTGCAACTGCAAGAGAAGATGCTGGATTTGAACCTGCCCGATCCCGGAGCTTATCTGGTGATTTGCCGCGGGGATGAATTGCACACTTCCGGATTGGTGCTGGTGACCGACCTGGAATTGCAGGTCAAAGAAGATCCGGTTTCAGGGCGAGTACGAGTGGAAGTATTCGAAGCCGCCAGCGGCCGTTATCTCCGGGACGTGGACGTGCGGGTCGTAGGTTCCCACAGTCAGGATTTCGTTTCCGGCCACACCGATCCCCGGGGTTTGTTTGTCGCCGACGCTTTGATGGGGACCTCCACCGTCATCGCCCGCCAAGGAGAAAAACACTACGCTTTCTTCCGCGGTGAAGAAGTTCTTGGGGAAGTGGCCCAGCAACAAGATCGCCGGCGAATCCAGCGGAGCGAAGAACCTCGCGCTGGCGGTGGCGGCGGCAATATGGGCAAGGAGGCTTACATCAAGAACATCCGGATGTTCAACGACGACAACCGGGCTCAGCGGCAGAAGTGGTTGCAGGAGGAAATCGATCGCAAGCGCGACGGCGTCCAAGTCAAGCAGGTGAAGTAGCCGCCAACTACGGCGTCCGATTTGGGGCCGGGAGTTTGTTCCGGCCCCTTGCGCTAAAATGCCGGCATGTCCGGTGACGAAAAAATCATGACTTTGAATCCAAATCCCGGTGCCGGGGGAACCCGGATTTCACTTTCCAAGTATACGGCGATGCGAAAAGCCCTCTTGCAAGTCGTTCCCAAAAGCGGAGATGGAGTGGCCTACCGCGATTTAAAGCAATTGGTCGGCCCAAAATTGCCAAAAGCCGAATTCGAAGGAGCTTCCATTGCATGGTATTTGACGGTGGTGAAACTGGATTTGGAAGCTCGAGGGGAAATTCAGCGGGTGGCCGGCGCCAAACCTCAGCGGTTGCTGCGCAAGGGCTAGCCCTTGGCCGAGCCTGCCATATCATGATCGGGTGATCCCGCTCCTCCTGGCCGCCCTCGTCCCGCAAGGGGATTTTCTATACGACGATGCCGACGTGCAACTGCCCGCACGGGTGCTGGAATCTCCGGAAATGTACCAACCCGGAGTCGCCTTTGTGGAGGACGAATTGTGGTTGACCTGGCTGCAATTCCATGCCGGGTTGGGCGATGAAATCTGGGTTGGAAAGCCTGGAGACCGGGCTTGGAAATTGCAGCGGCCGTTTCCTTGGTCGTCCAATCGATTGGCTCGCCCTACTTTGACCGTGGATGGTGCCGGCCAAATGTGGTTGAGTTTCGAGTTTTTGGCTGAAGGGGAACGGCGCTGGGACCTGGCTTATGCCCGGCATTTAGGAGGAGGCTTTTTTACCGAAGCGGCCGTTCTGCGGCGGCCCGGCCAAGATCTGGAACACGTCGTTTGCGGCCATCCCGATGGCGGAATCTGGTTGATCTGGCAAGGGCAAAGCGGTACCGATTTCGACGTCTTCGCCTGCCGTGTACAAAGTCAGGGAAAACCAATGGCGGTGGAAAAAGTCAGCGTATCGGCGGCCGGGGATTGGCAGCCCAGCGCCGACGTGAATGACAGCGGAGACCTTTGGGTTTCGTGGGATCATTACGCCGGCGATTCTTTCGACGTCGTAGCCCGTCTTCGAAAGCAAGGTCAGTGGCAAGCCGTTCAGCCGGTAGCGGTCGGCCCCGCCTTTCAAGGGCGAAGCGGCATCTTGGCGGAGGAGGACGGTTCCGCCCTTGTGCTCTGGGAACAAGGGGGCCGGGCATGGGGGCATGAATATCGTTCCCTAGATCGAATTTGGAACAACAATCACGATCATCATGGCCCATTGCACCGTTTTCGATTGTTGAAAACCGCCAAGTTGGAGCCTGAAAGCGCGGCTCGTCCTTTCGCCCAAGCTTTTCCTTTGCCGGCGACTCAATCGGCTTCCCATCGGGAGGGCAAGCGGGAGAAAGTTCATTACACCGGTTTGTTTTATGAGCGCGGACAATGGATCCGAGACTCTCGCCGTCGGCCTTGGTTGGTGTATCGCCATTTTTACCAGCCGCAATTGGGATTGGAGCAACCGGTAAAGCATCACATCGAACAAGGCTGGCAACTATTCGCCCGAGCTTTGGAGAAAGACGGCTGGTCGAAATTGCACGCCTTCGATCATCCACAAAGAGACGGCAACCAGCGCTTGAGTTTGGCGGCTACCGAGGATGGTTTCGTCGCTGCTTGGGCTACCGGGCGAACCGACCGTCGCAAGGATCCCAAGGCCCGCGGTGTAGTCCTGGGTCGGATCCGCAAGCCTGAGGGAACGGCGGGCTCGCCCTTGACGGTGGATCCAGCCGCGATGCAGCTTCAATTCCCCCGGACCCGGAAAGCTGCTCCCGAACCCCATCGCAGCGGAGGACGGGAATTCCGGCTTTATTTCGGCGATTTACATCGCCATACCGATTTATCGCTCTGCTTTCCCTTTTTCGATGGTTCTCTCAACGACGCCTATCGCTACGCCTTGGAAGTGGCGGAACTGGATTTTCTCGGCGTGACCGACCATACCCGGGACATCGCCAAGGGAAATGCCTTGTCTCAGCTTTGGTGGCGTAGCACCAAGGAGGTGACTCGCTATCACATTCCCGGTCGCTTCCGTCCGTTTTTTGCTTTCGAGCGCAGTCATCGCGATACCGATCACAATGTGATTTCTCTGCGCGAAGATCGGCTGCGGAACTTTCCTCCGCCGCTGCCTGAATATTGGGCGGAACTTGAAAACGATACCCTGACCATTCCCCATCAACCCTTCATCGGCAAAGTTTGGGATCACCATGACGACCATCATCGCCCCTTGATGGAAATCTATCAGGGCTTTCGCAATACCGATGCCCGAAAGGCGGCTCACCAAGGATTGGCCGACGGCCATCACGTCGGCTTCATCGCTTCGTCCGACCATTTGTCGACCAGTGCCAGCTTCGCCGGCGTGTGGGCGGCGGAAGGAGACCGAGAATCCCTTTTTCGCGCCCTGCAAGCTCGCCGGACCTTCGCCGCCACCGACCGCATTCGAATGGTCTTTCAATGCGGGGAACATTGGATGGGGGAACACATTCAGGACTTAGGGCCGGCGGAGTTTAGCTACCAAGTGGAAGGCACCGGTTTGTTGCAGGAATTGCACTTGATCTTGGACGGTGAAGTGGTGCAAAAACTGCCCTTGTTGGGTACCCGGGCGGAAGGATCCTTGTCCCTAAAGGTGCAGCAAAGTGGAGAACATTTCGTGTATTTGCATCTGCTGCAAAAGGACGGGGGCCAGGCTTGGTCCTCACCAATTTGGTTTACGGTTCCCTGAGTCGGACTTCTCTTCCGAACGAGCTGTATTGGCCGAACCGGTTATCTCGGTTTAGTCCTCTTGATCTGCGGGCGGCCAAGCAAACTCAAAGCGTTCCAAGCCGGGTTCGCCGCTGTAGGAACTCATGTGCAAACCCCAGCGGGGGCCCGTTTCCGGAATCTCCCGACCACTGAGTTCCGGTCGAAACAAACCAGGGGCTCGTAACCCCGGCCCTTTCAGATACTGGGTGATTTGGGCATCGAAATCGAGGCCGGACGGCGATTTTCTAAGGCTGCGGCCGCGGGGCCCGTGCCCGGAAACCAAACTCCAATAACTTTGGTTTTGGGTCCAAACCAAGACTTCGTGACCGCTGTCTTGAATGGGAATGCCATCGGCCCAGCGCTGAAACGGACCGAGGGGATGCGGTGCGGTGGCCAATCCCATGCGGGTGAATTTTGGGCCGCCGCTTCCCCGAAGAGCACAACGCCCTTTGTAATAGAGACGAATGCCGTCGCCGCTGGAAACGAGACAGGCGTCGTCCACCCGGTAGCTATCGAAGCGATGAGGCAAATCCCAAGTACTTGACAACACAGGTTGGGCCGGGCGTTGCCATGGTCCGTCAGGGCTGTCGGCTTGAGCTACGGCAATCGTCGTCCGCCCGCAAGCCTGCACCTCCTGGTTAAGGAAGTCGGCGGCCACCGCGGTGTAATAAAGAAACCAGCGATTTTGAAACTGGAGGATGTTTGGAGTAAAGACACCGTGGGCGTCGAAAGCCTGCTTTGGTCCGTGACCTAGGGCGCGGCCGAGTTCTTTCCAGTGATGGCCTTCATCCCTGGATTCGGCGTACCAAATTTCTCCGGCGTAACCTTCTGGGTAGTTGGGGGCCCCTTGCTCGATCTTGGTATACCAAACTAAATATCGATCTCCGGTTCGCACGACGTCGCTTGGATCGCGGCGAATCAGGCCAGCTTCGGCGCCAAGGCCGTGAGCCGATGAGAATCGGAACCAGGCCTCGGAAGTCTTGGCGGCAAGTTCAGGATCGAAACCCAAAGGATTCCCGATGAACTCCTCGGCCTCCGTTTCAAGTTCAAAATGGGCCAATGCGGTAGGAACCAGATCGAACAAAGTCGGTTGCCCAAGCGGACTTCCCTTGGAAACCGAGGGGCCGCTTAGGATCCACCAACTTGCCTGAACCATGGCGTCCCGAATTGGATCTCCGGTCAAGGAGTGACCGGCTTCTCCGCCGTGAAGCCCGTACCCGCCGTGATCGGTCGTGGCGCAGATCAGCCAATCTTCGCGACCGCGTTTCACGCCTTCCCGCTGTTTTAAGGCATCCAGGATCACACCGATGGAGGCATCCAGTTTTTCCACCGCTTGGCGATAGGCGTCCACGTCATGGTGATAGCCGAATTGATGGCCGGCGCCGTCGACTTGCCCCAAATGAACCACCACGGCTCCGGGAACCAAGTTCTCATGATTTTCCTGCTGCAAATAGGCGGCGACTTGTTCCGCTACGATTTGATCTCCCTCACTTCCTCCGGGAAGCGGCTCGCTGCCTGGTTTGGGAAAGCGGAGGCTGCCGTCGGCGGCCGGGCTAAGCACCTCCGAGAAAGGCCGCCACTTGGCGAAAGTGGCGCTATGCAACCACGGAAGTTCGTGTTTCAAGCGTTTAAAGAAATGGGGGAAGGGTCCTTCAAAACCAGACAAAGCGGCATTGCTGACCAGGCCGTGTTCCTGCGGGGATAAACCACTCAACAAGGTGCCCCAATTGGGGGCGCTGTCTCCTGAAGTGCCGCAACCTCGAGCGTCATAACTCACCGTTCCGTTTGCGATCAAGGAATCTAGGTGGGGAGTGTAAGCGGTTCTTAAGGCATCCGCTCGAACGCCGTCTAAAGCAAGCAGCAGCAACTTTGGTTGCGGTTTTTCTACATCTCGCTGCCAGCTTCGAAAGGCTTGCGTCATGGCTTTCACCCGATCCGGATGCTGAGTCGCCAGGTTGTTCTGTTCTCCAGGATCTTGCGTTAGATGGACCAGGAAGCTCTGGTCTTCTCCTTCCAGCTTGCGCCGATCGGTGTCTCGCGGTTGACCCAACAACTTCCAGGGGCCGTTTCGGATCGCCCATTGATTGCCCACCTTCCAAAACAGAGGACGATTCGGTCCGGGCAAACTCTGGTTATCCAACCAAGGCCGCAAACTGATTCCGTCCAATGGATGAGGAGGTAAAGGTAGGCCGGCCAAATCGACCAAGGTTGGAAACCAATCGATCGCGTGAAAGGCTTGGTCGCGGATTTCTCCTTCGGGTAAATGGCCGGGCCAACTCACGATGGCCGGAACTCGGATGCCACCCTCGAACAAGCTGAATTTGGCACCACGGTAAGGGCCGGCGCTACCACCGCCTTCAAAGCTGCGCACTTCGGTGGAATGACCGTGATCCGATTGAAACACGACTACCGTTTGATCTTGGATGCCCAGGCGAGGCAATTCGCTTAGGATTTCACCGATTTGCTCGTCCATGGTGGCCAGGAAAGCCAGGTAATCCCGGCGCGGAGGCTCCAAATGAGCGAAGTGTTGTCTCCATTTCGCCGTTCCTTGCAAGGGATAGTGAGGGGAGTTGAACGGCAAATAAAGAAAGAAAGGCCGGTTGCGGTGTTGTTCAAGAAAAGCCTTGGCTTCTCGAACCAACAGTTCGCCGAAATGTTCACCTTCTTGCCAAATTTCTGCATGATCACGCCAAAGATCGTGGCGGTTGGGCCCGTTCCAAAAAAAGAAGTGGGAGTAATTATCGATACAACCCTGTTTGTGACCGAAGAAACGATCGAAACCATGGTGCAATGGATTTTGATCTTCTCGCGTACCCAAATGCCACTTGCCGATTAAGGCGGTGGCAAAGCCATGGCCTTGGAACCACTCTGCCAGGGTGGTTTCGGTAAAAGGTAATCCGTGGCCGCCGGGTGAAACGTTTCCGCCAACGCCAGCCCGATGGGGGTAGCGACCGGTCAGAAGGGATGCTCTGGAAGGGGAGCAGATCGAAGAGGCGGCGTAAAACTGGGTAAAGCGAACGCCGCGATCGGCCAAGGCATCCAGGTGCGGCGTGACCACGTCTTCGGTGCCGAATGCGCCCAAATCGGCGGTGCCCTGATCGTCGCTCAAGATCAAAATCACATTGGGCGGCGGCTCCGGCAATTGAAAGGAGGGCGAAGCCGTCAGCAGCAGGAGGGGGAGGAGGCCCATGAAGCGTCCAGCCTAATTCCTTCCGGAAGTCGTGGGTTACTTCGGAAACTGGCACAAACTATTGGAGGTTGAAGGAAGGAAAGATCCTCCACCGAAACAGCTCCCTGGCGGTCCAACGCCGAGAGGTCACCCCCAGCAACATCCCCGGAGTCGGGGGCTCGCCCTCGGCGGTGATCGGCCGCACGTAGTTGCGCCACAAAAGCCAC
>QQUA01000015.1 GCA_008501825.1 Planctomycetota bacterium
AGCGAAGTTGCTTCGCTGACCCCGTGGGCCTGGAAGAAGGACCAGGCTACCGACACCAAAGCTTGATTTGAATTCAAGCCGAATCCGGCCAAAGCTTAGGTAATACATGGCGTGACCGGACGCTTACGTCTGGACCAGAGATTCCAAGAGCTCCTTCGCCGGGCTCCCCAATGCACACCCGAAATGACTTGATGGATTCAGTCGATGCGGAAATTGATAATTCAACGTGCACTGGTGTAACTGTATGGTCACTTATCAGGATACATGTGCCTGCAAATTCGGCTGCTTCGGGGCCCGTTTTTCGAGCTAATGTAAAAAAGTAGCCATCAATGCTCTCGCTAGCCCACTCCAAGTGAAATTGGCAAAGCAGATTTGGGATAAACAACTCCAACGTATAGCAGAACTCGTCTGATGGCTCTACAGTGAACTTGGAATCGACTGGTACTTCTGATATGAGAGCTCTCAATGCAGACACAAGTTGGACTTCCAGGCTCCGGTTATTTTTTCTGCTGCTTGGTTTCATTTTGCTTTGCGCGTGAAAATCCATCGTTCGAGAGAACGAAAGGAAGGCTAGTCTGCCTCCAGTCGTCGAGAGTCCAGTTCCAAATCCATCGGCCGCCGTTAATTTAGTATATTTTAGCAAATCTGGTAGGTGATGAAAAAAGCCATCACGACTATCCCCTCGGGGTTTCTGACGAATCCGACAGGTTTGGTTTCAACAGGGTTCTCGAGATAGGCCATTATATTGTAGTGATTCCAATGCGCCAAACTCCGAGTCACATCCCAGAGTTGGCTAGTGGAAGGGGTTCAGTGCCGGATTGCGGAAGGCCTCGCTATTCCCTAAGAAGAAGATCTCCATTTGAAACGGATCCTCTAAGGCACTTAAAGCTCTAGCTCTAGCTAGAAGCAGGTGGACAGCACGAACGAATTCGTGAAGATTTCTCTCCAGCAGTGAATCCGCATTTTTCCAGATGAGAGCGATATTCTTGTAGATCCCCGAATCAGCAACTTCAAAGATGCACTCATTGTAGGCATCCCAGTTTATCCCAAAGTAACTCGGAAAACCCAGGGCTTGGCCGAGGCTCTTCAAGAGATCCTTCTCACTGTTGAAATGACGACCGTCAATGGTCGTGATTTGAAACCCAATCTTCTTTAAGCCTTTTCGTAATAGATGCTCTTCTGAATTGTGGGCGAAGTAGGGTTCATACCTCCTTAGCCAAGGAAGGTGTTTATCAATTGACAGCCATGAGCTCATGAATTTACCGTACTCTGATGAGGCATTCTAATGGGAATTAGTCCATAGACTTAAATACCCTTAGCTTGAAAGGTAGATGTTTTCTTGGTTTCCAATCTTTGAGGGGATACTCCATGTAGCAATCATTTTACAGGCATGCCTTCGTACGTCCAAATTTTTCTATTTACTGAAAACAAATTTCTTCTGGTCTTTGTTGCCACTGTCAAGGAAGTCGTGAAGCTAATTTGAATTTCTCTGCATGAGCAGATCTCGTGTTGGAGTGAACTGACTTGCCGAGGCTCAAGCCTCCAAGCCGGAATGCGGTTTTTCGGAGGCAGAAGATGAGCGCCAATGGAGGTCGCCTCCGAACTGTCGCCGGGGTCGACCAAGCGACTTGAAAATCCCGATGTGAGAGAAAATAGCTGTTGATGGAGGCGGTGTTTGCTCCATTTGGAGAATTCCGTCTAGCCAAACGGCCAGAATTGACGGTTTCCCTCTGAATCGAATAAGGGGTACATGGTTAATGAGTCAACTTGGCCTTCGGTAATCCAAAAAGTAATTCCAAGCTTTTCGCACTCGTACTCGCACGCATCCCAGAAATCAAATTTCTCAGTTAATTTCAAATCAGGGAGAATTCCCTCTTCCTTCAGCTCCAAGAGGTGTTCATTAGATTTCCCGATGATAATCTTTCCATTCAATGTCCAGTCGGGTCTTTCGAAAGTAACGGTGCTAAGTCTGCCCTCATCTTCGATGTGGAAATCACAATTAATTCCAAGGCTTTCATAGATCCAGCATTCAAGGCCCTCTTGAGCAGAATCGACAATGTCTGGATGTCCAAGTGCATGACGGAGTTCATCCTTTGTCATTCCAAGTGTGACATTGCCAAATCCCACATGAACAATGATCTCCATGTCTATGGTTGAGGTTGGGGATTGGCCGCTTTCGTGACTGGTGTTAGTGGAAGGGGTTCAGTGCCGGATTGCGGAAGGCCTCGCCATTCCCTAAGAAGAAGATTTCCATTTGAAATGGATCTTCTAAACCACTTAATTCTCTAGCTGTTGCTAGAAGCAGGTGGACGGCACCAACGAATTCGTGAAGATTTCTTTCCAGCAGTGAATCCGCATTTGTCCAGATGAGAGCGATATTCTTGTAGATCCCCGAATCAGCAAGATCAAAGATGCACTCATCATAGGCATCCCAGTTTATCCCAAAGTAACTTGGAAAGCCCAGGGCTTGGCCGAGGCTCTTCAAGAGATCCTTCTCACAGTTGAAATGACGGCCGTCAATGGTCGTGATTTGAAACCCAATCTTCTTTAAGCCTTTTCGTAATAGATGTTCTTCTGAATTGTGGGCGAAGTAGGGTTTGCATCTCTTTAGCCAAGGAAGGTGCTTTTTTACTTGCAGCCATGAACCCATGGATTTTCCGTACTCTAAGATCACTCTGTCTTTTTTTCGACTGTCCTTCAAACCGGGGGAATTCCATGGCCGCTGCAGGCGGTCGACGGTCATCACGTTGGCTCGATTGGCGCGCCCCATGAACTGTCGCTCACGTGTATCGGCTTGTAAGAGCGCGCGAGCGACTTGTCGAATACCACGACAAGCTCGTCTGGCATGTAATCCAAGTCTGGAGCCTTGCCCAGTGCGATCACGATCGAACCCGAGGCAAAGTTGAGGCGAATCGACCACAGAGACTCCGGGCAATCCTCACCCGAGATCTGCCAGGAGGCTGCGACCGAGGTGATTCGATTACCGATATGCTCGCGCCAAGCTTTGCGGTCAGCAGCATCGAGGACTTCGGACGCAATCCCTGAATACGATTCTCCCTCGAGAATTCCAAGGCCCTCGAGCTCGCCGGTCATGGCCCAAGTGATAGCCGTTGTACCGCGGTCGCCTAGATCCAGGTCGACGGCTGCAAGATCACAATCCACCCCCTTTTCGCTGCCCGTGTAGTACATCCCGTCCACTGGCGGCAGGTAGTGATAAGTAACTCCCGACAGCCGTGCGTCCTTGAGTGACGCCAGCCTCGCGCAGTCGGCTCGTGTGAAGGGCGTAGGCTTGCTAGGATTCATTAGTTGATGGAAGGAAAAGGGTTCCTTTCTTTTTACTTTCGAGGCTTTCTTGGGCTAGACGGAGTATTTCCAGAGCTTCATCAAAATCAGGTTTGTATTGAAGGGCCTGTTTTGCACTTGATAGTGCTGCCTGAGGATCGAATGCAAGCTGCGAATCTGCCAACAACGTAAATGCGCTATGATCCTTTACCTTTTCCACTAATTGTTGGAAACAGAATGCGGCTTTCTGGTAGAAGCCACGTTCTCTCCAAATGAGTCCTAATTGCCCCCAGGCTGCGGGATGGCCAGGATCAATTCTTAGGGCAATTTTGAGTTCTTTTTCTGCCTCCTCAAGTCGGGAGGCTTCTCTCAAAAACATTCCTTTAATAGTAATTGGGAGCGGGTTTTGCGGTTCGGCTTTGATTTCGCATTCCACGATGGAAAGAGCATCTTTCAGATTTCCATTTTCTGCCAGATCCCAGGCCCTCTCAAGAGCTGATTTTGAACTATTCGACTTTGAAAACTTATCGATCACTTTTAAGTAACTCCTCAATTCAATGATCGTAGCTTTGTTCGGCTGTGCCAATCGAACTGATTCTCACCAAGTTTCCTCCATTTGTCCTAGTAGGTCAAGAGGATTTTTCCCGTTTCATCGAGATTTATTCTGGGCCTAACGCGTCTAAGAATCCTCTTGTTGCCAGGCAATGCCCAGTATGCCTCCAGTTGCCAATGCCACGAGAAGTTGGGATGTCACTGGCCCCGTTCATAGACCCAGCCGTTGACTTGCTCGAACCTCCAGGTGAAGGGCCCTTTGAAGTCTCGAGCGATGAGCCAAGTGTCATCGTCGGCCGGGTTAGGTGTCCCCTAAGCAGATTGAATGCCGTGTCGATCAAATCGGGCGAGCTCTAGGAGAATCCATACTATGGTCCTGCGACTTCCTCTGCCAATTTGACAAACACCTGGAGTATTTCTTCAAGATTTTTTGGCCCTCCGAAGCCTTTAAAGGAATCATCCGTTATGTAGCAGCGAATCCAATCCGAAGGCGATCGATCCTCTGAAATTTCTCTCCAACCTAGCTTTGAAGGATCCGTTCCGGCAAGGTCAATCACTACTGCCCAGCCTGGGTTGTCAAGGGTTTCGATCTTAACGCCGTGTTGGTGCTCCCAATTCCCATCACACTGATCTTCATACCAGGATTGAAGGAATCGTAGTATTTTTCCCATGTTTCTAAGCCTCCGTTCAGCTTTCGAGCAAGCCTGACTTCATGCTTTGTGGCAGAACGTGTTGCTTTGTTGCGTTGGTTGGTTTTTTTCATTTGGCTCAATATTGGTCTTGGCCTCGTGGACACCTTGAGTTTCGGCTACCTTCCACTCGCCAGGTGCGGGTGATCGAGAAGCTCTCCAGGCGTGACCAACTGTTCGTTATTCGCACCGACGGGGCTTTCATCACGGAAACACGATTGCTTCGTTGGGCAAACAGGCTCTCATGACTCAAGGTCGGAAAGCTGGCTCCACAGCCAAGATACGAAATCCTCGCTGTCAACCACCGTATCCTTGTCAAAGCCTACCGTATGGTCCCAAAACACTACTGGAGGATCGCCAGCGGTTCTTGTGTCAAGACAGAACAAATTGCCGCCACCGTCATTCATCACGGGTAGCAAGTACTTGGGCAGAGCCAGCTCCATTTCGGATCTCTCACTTTGCGTTATGCGTACGAGATCTAAATGAGGGGGCCCACCAAGGCCATACAACTCCAGGTGCTCAACCCCACCCCACCCATACTGCACTAAAAACTGACGGTAACCGCCTTCGATACGGAGTCCGAGATCCTTCTCTGCAGCCGCAATCTCGGCCTCCGAGGCCCCAGCTCCAAGGTCCTGGCACTCGTAGCCGAGCAGGCGGCTACTCAGTTCTTCATAGTTCGGCATGATGTTTTTTCGCGTAAGCCGCGGCCATCGTTGGAGTAATTCCTGCAAGAGTTTGGCTCAAGCCGATGATCAGTTCGAGTCATTGGCGTTGGATGGCCGAACCCGTCGGTCCCGCCGTCGGACAGCGGATTTCAGTGATGCAGTTTCATCTCCCGGCCGGTGCCCTCCCCGACCAGCTCCTACAGCTCATCGACGCTTTCCTCGAGCGGGAGAAGCTCAAGGGGAACGGGACGGGGTAGGTTGGGACGGAGCTCGGCTTCGCGAGGCTACGTTCCTCTCGATTGCGCCGTTCTAGGTATCGACAGAGAAGGGGACCTCTCGGTTCGCAGGCGAGTTCCAGGCCGTTCAAGCTGACAGGACCTGATCCCGCAGCCGCTTGATGATCTTCTCGATTGGCGAGCCCTCTGCCTCACCCAACGCCTGCTCGATTGCGCGTTGGGCCTTGGCGCTTTGCCCCGTCTTCGAGTAGATGAGGCATGCGTAGGCATGGCGCTGGGCCGGCGCTTGAGGCGCGACGAATCGCGTGGGCGTATCCATCGTCCCGCAAAGCAACTCGGCAACGTCAACGGGAGATTCGAACTTTGCGAGGAAGGGCAGGAGCAGCTTCTGAACCCAATCACATTGCTCCCTTGCGATCTCCTCATCCACGACCTCTTGGGGACTATCGCGTGACGTGACCTTCCACCACTTGTCAAGACTCGACTCTTCGAGCATCCCAATTCGCACAGACAAGCAGCAGTCCACGATCTTGGGCTTCTCTGGATCAGGCCGACCTGAGTACGCGCTCACGATTCCGGGGATGTAGATGCCCCCGTTGATTGTGAACTTCGCCTCATCTTCGTCGTTCCACCTGCTTTTCTGGATATCGACCAGCAAAGCCATTTCGCCATGCTGGGCAAGATAAACACTGCCTTTCTTGCGAAAACCTTGCGATCTCAGAAGGGGAGTCAGACTTCCCTTCAAGATCCCGGTGATTCGTTGCGCGAGTGGTGATGCCATGGTCGACCCTACTTCGGAGGATCGTAGTAAATTACACGTCCGCGCCCGCTCGGATTTAGCTCAACAGGACGCCCCGATGGTGTAACCGCATCGGGTTGCCGCCAGGATGTATTCATCCTCATCCCTAAAGTAAACCACTTGCATAAGGCATGCTCGCCAGGAGGCACAGCAGCGCATGGATGGGCCAGCGACTTCGCATGCACCCAGACTCTCATCGCAGCGCCGACGCCAAGCTCGTGGTTCCTGGAGGGTGAGGGCCGGTGCAGGCGGTCCATGGTCATCACGTCGGCTCGATTGGCGCGCCCCAGGAACTGTCGCTCACGTGTATCGGCTTGTAAGAGTGCGCGAGCGACTTGTCGGACACCACGACGAGCTCGTCTGGCTCGTAATCCAAGTGTGGATAGGCGGTGCCTAGTGCGATTACGATCGAACCCGTAGCAAAGTTGAGGCGAATCGACCACAGAGACTCCGGGCAATCCTCACCCGAGATCTGCCAGGAGGCTGCGACCGAGGTGATTCGATTACCGATATGCTCGCGCCAAGCTTCGCGGTCAGCAGCATCGAGGACTTCGGACGCAATCCCTGAATACGATTCTCCTTCGAGAATTCCAAGGCCCTCGAGCTCGCCGGCCATGGCCCAAGTGATAGCCGTCGTACTGCGGTCGCCAAGGTCCAAATCGACGGCTGCAAGAATGTGATCCACCCCCTTTTCTCCGCCCGCGTAGTACGTCCCGTCTGCTGGCGGGAAGTAGTGGTAAGTAACTCCCGACAGCCGTGCGTCCTTGAGTGACGCCAGCCTCGCGCAGTCGGCTCGTGTGATGGGCGTAGGCTTGCTAGGATTCTCCGTCATTAGTGCCTCCCGAAGTAGGCGAGCGAGCCGTCCGGGCCGAACGTGGCACCGATTCCGCCTGGCCCAATGAAGCGCGTGCCGCCCACGGTGGCCAAAACCGATTCCACGGCGGGCATCCCAATCCATACCTGCATTGCATTTGGCCCAGCGGCATATAATTTGCCCGGAGTCAAGTAAGACATAGTGGGCTCAACAAGCCCGCCCGAAACCGTATGGTCCACCCTTCTTTAAATTCTCCTTGTCTATTCCTTCATAAGTCAAGACTCGAACATCTTCAGGTTGCCACCCATATTGTTTACTCGAGAAGACATGACAAGGCCTGCGGTCATTAGTGCCTGTCTGCAGAAATGAGGGATATAAGCGGGCAGGTCGTGTCTGGAGTTCGGAAGGAAGCATTCCCATGGGTTCAGCGTTTCGTTTTGGAAGCGAGGATTTCGTTCACCTCTTTGGGAGTGTGTGAGTAGTGTTTCTTTTTAAAGAAGCCCGCTGATTTGAGATTTAGTAACGGATGAAGGTCGCCATCGAGGACATTGGTGTTCACGAAGCGAAAATCCTCAAGATTCGGCATATCGTTGAGGAAGGATATGGTCGGAATTTCACCACAGTCATTAAATCTCACTATTTGCAAAGAAGACACAGTCCTTACCGCTGCATGGTCGCGGATTTTCTTGCACTTCTGGCAGTCCAAGACTTCAAGTCGGCTGTTCGCCAATTCCTCGATTGCTGCAATGGACTCGAGCTTGGTCAAGTAAGAGAGTTCAAGTCGATTCAGCTTGTCAAGTCGACCAACTCCATGGATTGAGGTCAAGGGTGATTGGACAATGGCCAAGTCTTTGAGGGATGGTAACTGGGCCAATTCGCTCAAGTCCTTGCTCTTTGGCTTGTATTTGCTTAGGTCGAGTATTTGGAGTTTTCGGCAATCCGAGGAGATTCGGATTCCCGGGTGCCACTCGGCTCGAAACTCTTCAAGGCGAGGGAAGCGAGCGAGATCGAGTGGTTGTCGGTTGTTCACAATCCCAAGGAGTTCCAGGTTGTTCTCAAGAAACTGCAGACCGTCGATATCAATATTGCTAGCATCGGACAAAGATACTCCACGAATTGAAGGAGAATCTTTAAGGAATCTCAAATCTTGGGCGTGGAATCCGTGATATGGGGAAATCCAAATGCAAGATAAGTTGTGTTCTTCGAAATACGCCATGCACTCCTCGATGCGATCTGATTCGATCGCAATCGAGATCGGCTCGGGGCCCGAACTAAGGTAAAAACCCGAAGGATGACGCGGCGGAGTCCAATTCATTGTCTATCCTGCTCAAGGTACTTCTTCCCGGGTGAATTGACTTTGTTGTAATTTCGAGGATCTTTGGCTCCAAGAGGATCTCCCGAGATTCTGCGAGCTTCATCCTTGAAAGCCTCACGACTATTGGCTGCCGGAGTCCAGTCCGTGGAAGTGTGTGGATCATCGTACTCATTCGCGATGCGCCGACCCGATTCTTGCGACCGCGCACGACTGCCCTTGCCATGATACGCTTTTCCGCTTGCGTGCTTATTCGTATATGAACCGGATTTCTTTGCAGCAGCCTCGGCAACGTCATCCGCGCATTTGGCCGCGGCTTTTGCAGCATCGTCACCCAATTCTACGGCATCATCAAGTAAAGAAAGTCCTCTGAATCTTCCGGCGGCGCCTGCACCACGCGCGGCAGCGCCCCCTCCGGCCAAACCTGCTTCAATGATGGCCATTCCAATCCATACCTTCATGGCTGTAAACTCAGCGGCATACAGTTCGTCCGGAGTCAGGTAAGGCATATTGGGTTCAACTAGCCCGCCTGAAACCATATGGTCCACCCCTCTTTGGATTCTCCTTGCCTGATCCTTCATTTGGTCAAGGACCGTTACATCCCCAGGTTTCCACGGATATACGTCACTCATATCGACATGGCAAGAATAGCAGTCATATAAACGGGCAGGTCCTGACTGGAGTCCGAAGGGATCCGCCAAAGTGCAGGGAGTGGCCAAGCCGTACTGATAGAAATTCCAGGAATCTACGGCTCCAAGCGGGTCGGGACTCAAGAAAGTCCCTAGCCCCGGGTCGTACCATCTTGCCCGGAGATCAAAGAGGCCAAGGCCGGCATCGAAGGGCCGGCCTAGGAAGAATCTCTGGTTGCCGATGCCGCTGGAAGTCAGGATGACGCCGGCTCCGTCTTCTATGGTGACGGCCCCGAAGGGGGAATAGCGGTAACGCTCATCGACTTGGCCGGAAGCCTGATCGATCATCGCGGTGAAAGATCCTTGGAAGTCCCGAGCGATGAACCAAGTGCCGTCGTCGGCCGGGTCGGGCGAATGGCTTTGGCGTACCAAATCTTCCCCATCCGGCATGCCGACGTAGGCATAAGTCCGAATCGATTCCGGACCGGAAGCTCCTTCCACGTACTCCGCCGCCAGATTCCAGTTCCAATAGAGATAGCGCCTGGTTTCACCCGGCTCGATCGAGCGAACCCGGCGTCCTTCCGCGTCGTAAATAAAGGTGCGAAGGACGTTCTGAGTGGCTTTGTCCTTGACTTCGGCTAAGCGGCGCCAGGCGTCGTAGTAGTAAAGAAACTGGCCGTCGTCTTTCAGAAGTCCGTCGGAGACAATTCGAGTTTGAGCGTTCGGTCCACCGGCGATTCCCAAATAAGCGTGGGCGGAATTGGCCGTATAGGTCTCGGTGGTCATTCCCGAGCCTTGAGTTTGATATTCGACGCTTTCACGTCCGAAGACGTTGTTGAGCTCGAAGCCTTGCCTGGAAGACCAAGTGGAAGGCGTCGTTCCAGGGGCGTGAGAAAGAGGGTTGACCACTCCCTCGAACCACCCTTCCATGCGTCCGTGACCGTCATGTTCATAGACTTCCCCGATCGGATCTTGGCTGGCGTTGAAGTCGATGGCGCGGTGTTCGGCGATCACCCGGTCACTGAGATCGAAAGCCCGAGTCTGGCCTTCGAGGATGCCTGAGCCGGGTTTTTCATAAAGCATGGAATTCAGGCGACCAAAACCGTCGAAGCTCAAGGTTTCCGCAATCCCGGAGATTCCCTCGGTCAAACCGGTCAAGCGGCTGCCTTGATAAGTCAGATCGAAAGAGCCAATCGTTAACGGGCCGTCCTTATAACTCAGGACGTCCATCCGGCCGACATCGTCGTAAGTCCAGCTAGCGTCCGAAAAGCCCAATCCCGTAGGATAAGTGGTGTCGTAGAGTTCTCCGGCAAAGCCGTAGGTCCAACTCCAAGAATGGGCGTCGGCTCCCAGACCTTGAGTTTCCGAAAGCAATTCTCCCAGCGGGTTGATTTGAACATCCGTTTCCCAGACTTGGGTCGTTCCCTGCCAAACCTTGGACTTATCCAATACCCCGGTCATCGAGTCATATTCCCAGGTAATCCGATCCGGGCCGACCACGTCGGGATAGCCGGTGAAGATGGCCTTATCTTCCACCCGATAGAAGCCGTCATAGCTGATTTGGTGCTCGACGTGACGGCTGTCGATCAGCTTGGTCGGACGATCCAAGCCGTCGTATTCGGTGATTTCATCGTAACGGCCATCGGGATAAATGACTTTCTTGGGCAGGAGGAAGTGGCTGTTGTGATAAGTGAACGAAGTGACCGAGCCCTCGGCATCGGTCACGCTTTCCAAAACTCCAGTGGAGGCGTTCCAAGCGTAGTGAGTGACGTGGATTTCGCCAGGGTTTCCGCCGACAGTAATGGGCAGCCGTTGTTTTTGTAGCGGGCGCCCGAGGCCATCGAAAATGGTTTCGAAACGTCTGCCGAGGGGATCCACCGTGGCGATGCGCCGATCCAGGCCGTCGTACTCGGCCAAAAACGTTCGACTGGTGCCCCAGGCGCCATTTTCCCAGGCCCATTGAGTGCGAGAGGTGGAACGCCACAATTCATCGAATTGCGTCTGCGTTTTGGAACGTAACCCGTCCTCCTCGATGGTTTCTCGAACCACCCGCCTTTGGGTTTCCTCGTAAGTGATGGAAGTGCTTCGAGTGGTGGTGCCGGCAACCGGGTCCAGTACCGTCTCGCTTAAGATCGGGCGACCCAGTGCATCCCACTTGCTGTGGTGGATTCTCTTCTTGGCGGCCGCCGCGCCGTTGGCACGGTCGCCGTGGTAAGTGCGAACCAGAGTCGGCAGGCCACGCCAATCGATTTCATAAGTCGTGGCCCGAGCTGGTTCGGCGGCGCCATCTTCATAAACGCGAATCGCCAAGACGTGGCCGGCTCGATTTCGTTTGACAATGCGGTGCCGGTTCCATTGCAGTTGAATCGGACTCAGGGGGTGAGTTCCCTGAACCATGCCTTCTTCGACTTCCTTGACGAAGCCGCGGGAATCGTAGAGATAAAGCTCTCGGGCAAAGTGATTGGCGTCCACTTGTTTGTAGACGTTTTTCACTCGGCCGAAAGAATCGTAGCTCAGGTAACTCTTCAGCCCGATGGAGTCGCGAGAAGAGGTGAGGCGGCCGGCCAGATCGTAGCCAGGATCGCTGCCGTCCCCGGCTTTCCACAGGGTGCGAGTGTTGGAGTTGTAGGTTTGGGTGATTTTCGATAAGGCGCGATCGGCAAAGAGCGCGTATACGAAGTTGAGTTCCATGCCCCGCCAATCGCGAACCAGAGTGGGATTTCCGAGCAGATCGAACTCGTATTCCGTGGAGCGGGCGACTCCATCCGTTCCCGTAACTTTTCTTTCCGTGACTCGCCCGAGGGCATTGCGGAAATATTCGACCTTCTCGGTTTCGGTTCCGGAGGTGGTGACCCTCTTGGCCATCAACCCGGCCAGATCATAGAACCGCTCCGTCGTTCTCGAGCCGGTGGAAGTCGTCTGATCCCAGTCCTCGGATTCCTTCAGCAAATTCGAAGCCGGGTCGTATTCCCATTTGGTGACGATGCCGTCCGGGCCGGTGTCTTCGATAATCCGCCCCCAGCCATCGAGAGTCCAGCTCCAAGTCCATTGGCCGCCGTTCACCGGGTCCCTGAGGATGGCTTCCTCGATGAACTGATCGTTTGAATCCAAGCCGTATTCGGTCTCGGAAACCAAGACACCGTCAAAGTAGATTTGCTTTTTGTAAATCTGGTCGGTGCCGGGGAGGCTGGCATCGTCGAAATACTGGAAGCTGGTGGTCCGACTGGTAAATTGGGCGGACGGCTCAACATCGTAGTAATAATCCCCAAAATCAATCGACGACATTCGTCCTTTGCTGTCCCAGGTATAGCTGTGACGAACCAGGCCGGGGATGCTTTCTTCGTTCTGCCCGGTTCCATCTACGCAATGGTTTTCCGGGTCTTCTCCATCCAAGGCATCTCGAATCAAGTCCTTTTCTTCGAGGCGAAGGAACATTTGTCCATTCGAAGGGTCGAAGGTGGACCAGGAAAACCTTTCTACTCGCCAAGATTCATCCGGATGTCCTCTCCAAACGTATTCGACATTGCCGTCGGCGTCGTATTGGAATTCCTGCCGCATGCCGCTCGGATAGGTGATCCTGGTGATTTGATCACAGCAAGGGCCGGTGGTGTATTCCCATAGAGTTTCGGAGTGCTCCGTATTTTGCGGATCGTAGCCATCGATGCGGCTGATGATCCGATCTTTGGCATCGAAGGTGAACAGTCGCTTCACCCCTTCCGGACCTTCGTAGGTCATGAGGCCGCCTTGGCCGGTAGCGAAGGAACTCCAGTCGTAATGATGCCGAGCCCCAAGGTCGAGATCGCCGTGGAACTCTTCGGATACGCGCCAATCTACGGAAATGGTGTCGTAACGCCAGCTTCGGATGACGTCGACTCCATTGCGGGCACTCACGACCTTTTGCAGAAGTGCCATAGTGCCGCTGTAACGAAGCTCGTAAACGTATTGCCGCTCCGGCGCCAGGAGTCGGTGACCTCCTTGACTTTGGTTTTCCGTGCCGATCTCCAAGCCGGTTACCTTGCTAAGAACCGGTACTTGGTTGCCGGAGGCTTGTCCGCCGGGAACTTCTACGAGGTAAGCGATGGATCCGAGGGTGGCCCCGGTGGATGAAATCACGTCGACCCCTTCCAAAAATCCTTCGTAGTCGTCGCCGGCTCCAACGTATTTGAAGGTCAGTTTTCTTCCGACCGTGTCAACAATCTCGTCCAAGACGTAGAAGTCATGAGGCCCCATGATCCAGGAATAACTGATGGTGTTTCCCGAAGGGTCATACACCGAGACCAGGTGGAACTCATTGGTGGTGGAAATCAGAGTTTCGTATTGTTCGCGAATGCCGTCAGGCCGGAATTTGGTCAGAATCCCTACCCAAGCGCCGTTTCGGTCTTCCTCGGTGTATTCAAACCGGGCTCGTTGGCCGGAAGCCACGTACCAATCTCCCGTAGCCAGTACGTCTCTTTGCCACGGAAATGATTTTTTCCCTGAGCCGGTGGCCGAAACGAAATTCAATGGAGTGATTTGATTGCCTGCTCCTGGATATCCGGAGTCAGCCTTGAGGTATTTATCCAAATTGATCGCCCAGCCGGCACCAAGGATGCCGACTTGGAAGTATCCCTTGGAGGTATATGTCCTGGTGAGATGTAAATCGATGCCGATCCCTTTGAGACTTACATCGGTTTCCTTCCAAGTCAGCTCTCCGGAACGGGCCTTCACGTGAGGAGAATCGATTTGCCGTTTGGGATAAGGAGAGCCCGAGCCACCTCGTTGAACCGGAGCGTCATCGGTGGCTGTCGGCAAACTGTTTTTCGGAAGCCGCGGAAAAATTGCCGAAGGCAAGATGCCTGCAGGACTTCCGGATCCGGGAGATGTCGAGGAATCATCCCCAGCCTCTTCCTCCGGACAATCCGCCGAATCGGGAGCCGGGTCCGGACTGCTTGGATCTCCGGCTTGAGTTTCCTCCGCTTCTTCCTTGGCGGATTCTTCATCCTCGCAAGGATCTTCTTCCGCGGGATCTTCGCCGCCTTCACCGGGACAAGGATCCTCTTCGGGAGTTTCCGAAGCGATAGCCGGTCCCGGTTCAATCAGCCAATCAAGTTTCTCCGAGTTTGCTCGAGTGCTGGTGGGTTGAACCAGAACCTGGTAACCGCCAACGCTGGCCAAGAAAGCGAGCAGAACAAAGAGTTTTGCGAATCCTCTTTTTGAGGTGGATGCAAACCGTAAGCGTAACGAACTCATAATCTTTGGAAGATGATTCGAGGTGGTGAAGGGAAAATGTCGAAACGGTTTAAAGCTTCGACCTGATTGAAACTAGCAGCCAAAATTTGGAGGTAAAGTGGAATTTTCGTTCTATTTTTTCTGAGCGATTTCTTGTAACGCCAATGCTGCTGAATTTGATTTTTAGCTTTCGTTTTTAACTTATGGAAAACAAGGGAAACTTAGGAAAGATTCCAACCATGAAAAAAAGGATGTTGCAAAAAGGGGAGCGCGAACAATGCTTGAAAAATTTTTCGCCCTGAACCAGGGACCCTGCCCAAAAACCCTGGCATGAAGCCGGCCGGGAACCTGATCCGCCCCGCCTCGCCCCGGGCCTGCCACGATTTCCTCCCCGCGATGAGCGAGCGAATCTCGGCCGAGGACCGGGGCGACCAGATCACACCACCACCGAATCCAAGCCGAACCCAACCCAACCCAAGCGGGAGCCCGTGGGCGCCTGGACCGGCCGGCGACGTTTTTCCGCGACCGCTCCAATGACTTGACGCCGTTCAGGGCCATCTCGGAGGCCTCGCCCAACTTGCCTCCAGCCCCTTCCACACCTTCTCCTCAGATCCCCACAAGTCCTTCCCCTAGTTATCCACAGCTTTTCCCCTTTTCCACAACTTCCCCACAGGTGCCAACAACATCTAGTGGGGTTTTTGTGGCTTTTTTGAAGGATTACCAAAGATGTTGTGCATAGCTCTTGACCTGCCGCTTTCTGGCCTTCAAATTGGGGATTCGCGGCGTCCCTCCGGGGTTTCTGGAGCCCCCTCACCCTGGAGATTCTCGCAAAGCTTTAACAATAAATGGCTTGCCGCAAAAGGCCCGAGCCTGTCGGGCATGGTGAGGGAAAAAAGAGGGATGAAAACCAGTAGGGCTGTGACCAGCGCCGCCAAACGGGCGGCCAGGAGGAACTCCATTCGGAACCAAGGGAGTCTTCCGGAAGATCTTCCGGAACCTCAAATCTCGGACAATGCGCGCAAGGTTCTGCAAAACCGCTACCTGGCCAAAGACAAGGTCAGCGGAGAGGTTTGCGAGAGCCCCAAAGAACTTTTCTGGCGAGTGGCCGTGGCGGTCGCGCAACCGGAATTCGAAGAAGATCCCCAGCAAGGCCTGAAGTGGGCCCGGCGCTTCTACGAATTGATGGCCACCGGCACCTTCATGCCGAATTCGCCGACCCTGATGAACGCCGGCCGAGAAATGGGCATGCTCTCGGCTTGCTTCGTGCTGCCGGTGGAAGATTCCATCGAAGGCATTTTCGCCACCTTGAAACACGTGGCGCTGATCCAGAAAGCCGGCGGGGGCACCGGCTTTTCGTTCTCCAGACTTCGCCCCGACGGCGACATCGTTTCCACCAGCGGCGGCACCACCAGCGGCCCGCTGTCTTTCATCGACGCCTATTCGGCCGGCACCGACGCGATTCAGCAGGGTGCTTTTCGGCGGGGCGCCAACATGGGGGTGTTGCGTTGCGACCACCCCGACGTGGTGGAGTTCATCCGAGCCAAGGACGACCTAAGCCGCTGGACCAACTACAACGTTTCCGTGGCCGTCACCCAGGCCTGGATGGAAGCGGCGGTGGAACAACCCCACGCCGCGGTGGTGATCACCAATCCTCGCGACGGCCGCCAAGGTTGGTTGCGCCGGGCCAATGGGCGACGCATCAGCGAGGCCGACTACGAATCCTTCGGCGAAGACAAGACCGCCGATCCGGAGTCGTTTTGGACTTATGGCGAAGTTTTGGACCGCATCGTCCACTTTGCCTGGAAAAACGGCGAGCCGGGTCTGCTGTTCTTGGATCGGGCCAACGCCGACAACATGCTGCCGCAACTCGGGGCTTACGAGGCCACCAATCCTTGCGGCGAGCAGTGGTTGCTTCCCTACTCCTCCTGCAACCTGGGCTCGATCAACCTCGGCAAGTTCGTCAAAGCCGACGTTGCCGAAGCCCTTTCTTGGGAGGATCACCTCGATTGGGAGGCTCTCGACCAGGTCATTGCCGATTCCACTCGCTTCTTGGACGACGTGGTCACCATCAATCGCTTCCCGATTGACGAAATCCGCGATCGTGCCGACGAAGAACGTCGCATCGGTCTCGGGGTGATGGGCTTTGCCGACCTGCTCTACCGCTTGGGGATTTCCTACGGCTCGGCGGAATCCTTCGAAGCCGGCCGGGTGCTGGCTCGGCGGCTCCGCGATACCGCCACCAGCGCCTCGGAGAAGTTGGTTTCGGAAAGCGGCCGGGCTCCTTACCTGGCTTGGGAGGGCAGCCAGCCTGAACAAGACGGCATGGCGCCGCGGCGGAACAGCCACCTCACCACGGTGGCGCCGACCGGCACCATTTCGATCATCGCCGGATGCTCCGGCGGCATCGAGCCGTTGTTCTCCCTGGCTTTCCAACGTCAAGTCATGAAAGACGCCGACGGCCAGCCGGTGGTAATGAAGGAAGTCCACCCGCACTTCCGCACCGTGTTGGTCGAACATGGTTACTCCGCCGCCGAAATCGAGCAGGTGGTCGACCAGGCATTGGAGCAGGGCTCGGTCGGCGACAGTGACCTGCCTCAGGAAGTGCGCCGGGTGTTCGTGACCGCCAGGGACATTCCGCCGGATCAACACATCCTGATGCAAGCGGCGTGGCAGACTTCGATCGACAACGCCGTTTCCAAAACCATCAATTTGCCGACCGAAGCTTCGGAAGAAGACGTCCGCACCGCTTTCTTGATGGCTTGGCGGGAACGCTGTAAGGGAGTCACCGTCTACCGGGACGGTTGCCGCGACATGCAGCCCATGGCTTTGAAAGAAAAAGCCAAAAAGGAAAGCAAGGCTCCGATCCGGAAAGACGACGGCTTCCCCGTCGCCCATCCGATGAAGTTGCCGGAAATCATGCCGTGCGTGCGCGTCCGGCAGATGACCCCCTTCGGCAACATGCACGTGAAGATTTCCGTAGATCCCCAAGCCGAACGGGAAATGGAAGTCTTCGCTCAATTGGGCAAAGGCGGCGACGTGGCCAACAGCGATTTGGAGGCCATTTGCCGCATGATTTCGCTGTTTTTGCGTTGCGGCGGTGCGTTCGAGTTGGCCTTGAAGCAACTGGAAGGCATCGGTTCTTCCTTGACCTTGCCGTCCAAGGAAGGCCGCATCATGAGCTTGGCCGACGGCTTGGCCAAGGCTCTGCACAAATACCTCTACGCCAAGAGCAAACACGGCGTGCAAGCCATCTTGCTGGGCAAGTTCGATCCGGACGACTTGCACAAAAATGGCAACGGCCACCGGCCCAAGCCGCTGGGATTGTCAGGGAACCGGCTGGGTTCGGGAGCCGGCGGGGCGTTTAAGGTGAAGTGCCCCGCCTGCAGCGGGAATTTGGTCCATGAAGAGGGTTGTTCGAAGTGCTACGACTGTGGATTCAGTCAGTGCTGACCCTGCCAGGGACTGAATAGCTCAACACACGTTCGAAAGGACCGGGAGGCGCTCGTCGCTTCCCGGTCTTTTTGGATATCGGGCTACTCTTCCTCGCCGGGATTCGGATCTTTCGGTTCCCGGATCGAATTCAATTCCCGGTCCCATTCAGCCAGCCAATCTTCCTGGTGTCCGGGACCGAGGCCGGGCAACCAGACTTCGTGCACGTGTACCCACTCGACTCCATGGGGAGTCTTCGCCCGGTTTCGGAACAGAGCGGTGCTCAAACGGCCGCTGCGCCGCCCTTGGATTTCCTGATGTTCTTCATAGGTACAAAGCAGGACGTCTTCGGTTTGAAAACGCACCTGAAAGCGTTCGATCCAAATCCGAAATCTTGGACTGGAGTCCATGTGGATTCCCTGGGCCTGATGGAGGCGGCGGCATAAAGGCAGCAGTTCCTCGGCTTCACCCTCGGGAGAGACCCACTGAAAGAAGGGAGCGGTAACCCGGGTAAAGCGCACGAAAGCGTCTTCGTCCTTACGCAACCGGCCGGAAAACCAGTCTTCAAAAAAGCGGTGAAGATCGACGACTTCCTTTTGACAGCGTTCGGAAAGGGATTCGTTTTCTTCCATGGGTTCCCAAATCGGAGTCTCTAGTCTACGAATCCAGGACTGCTTTCCTGAAAAATCCGGGCAGAAGGCACGGCTCTCGGCCGGTTTCGGCGAGACAAGCTGGAAAATTTGTACTTCCTGCAGGTTTCCGGCAAGCGGAGCGTGGAATTCTGTTCCCGAAAGGGGACAATGCCTCTTTGCCAGTGCCGAAAATCCGCCCCCCACGCCAGAGCATGGATCTGACCTCCTTCAAAGCCTTGACCTTTGATTGTTACGGCACCCTGGTGGACTGGGAGACCGGTCTCCTGGAAGTCCTGCGGCCTTGGGTGGGAAATCACGGTCTGCAAATCGACGATGAAATGTTGTTGGAGGCCTACGCCGAGGCGGAAGCCCTGTGCGAGCGGGCCACCCCGCACGCTCTTTATCCCCACATCCTTTTTGCCGTGCACCGGGAGCTGGCCGGACGCTTCGGTTTACCGCCGAGCGCTCAAGAGGCCGAACGGCTGTCGGCTTCGGTGGGGGAATGGCCGGCCTTCGCCGACACCACCGAGGCTTTGCGGGAGCTGAAGAAGCACTACAAGCTGGTGGTCATTTCCAACGTCGACAAGGCTTCCTTCACCCGCACCAACAGCCGCTTGGGAGTGGAATTCGACAGCGTCGTGACCGCCGAGCAAGTGGGGGCTTACAAGCCGGACGTGCGGATCTTCCACTACGCCTTGGAGCATCTGAGGAAGGATCTTGAAATCGGGCCCGACGACGTCCTGCACGTGGCGCAAAGCCTTTATCACGATCATTTGCCGGCCAAAACCTTGCGCCTGCAAACCGCTTGGATCAATCGCCGGCTCGGTCAGGAAGGTTGGGGAGCTACCCGGCCGCCTTCGGAAGAAGTGAAACCCGATTTGGAAGTGGGGAGCTTGGCCGAATTTGCCTCTCTGGTGAAAAAAGCCTTCCTCGCCAAAGGTTGATCTAAGACGAGGGGGAGGACGAATCGGCGGTTTGGCCGCCTTGTTCGGCGAAGATGCCGGCGATTACCGAGCCTAGTTCCCCTAAGGCGGCCAGGTCTTCGCTGCCGTCGAAGGAAAAACGCAACACCGCATTGCGCCAGGCTCGCGGGCAATCGATGGCGGTCAGGATCGCCGACTCCTTGTGACCGCCGGCATGGCAGGCCGAGCCGCTACCGACCCAGTAGCCTTGAGCTTCCAAACGGTGGAGCAACGTTTCGGCCGGCATGCCGGGAAGGGCCACCGACAAAATCGAGGGCAGGAATTGCTCCGGATCGGCGGGGCCGAGGGGGTGGGCTTCGACTTGGGCTTGAGTCAGGCCGTCCAACAAAGCTTGCCGGCGTTTGTGATAGCGCTCCGGATCTTCCGCCAGGCGCAGCCGGCGCTCGACCGCGGCGGCGGCAAAAGCAGCGGCGCCGGCGGTGTTTTCGGTGCCGCTTCGCAGCCCGCCTTCGTGGCCGCCGCCATGAAATAGGGGCCGGGGTTCCGGCGCCTCTTCATGGAGCAACAGAGCCGCGCAACCGCGAACGCCGCCGAGCTTGTGGGCGGCCACCGCGACCGAGTCGGCAGCCAAGGCGTCGACGTCCTGGCTGAGTTTGCCGGCGGCTTGAACCGCATCGACGTGAAAGGCGGCTTTGGGGGCCAGTTTGCGGGTCAGGGCGACAAGGGCGGGAATCGGTTGCAGGCTGCCTAATTCGTTGTTGGCCCACTGGATACAAACCAGGGCCACGTCTGCAGCGAGGCTTTCCGCCAAACGTTCCGGAAGGATCCGGCCTTCTCGGTTGGCGGCCACCGTTTGCACCACAAAACCTTCTTCCTGAAGGCTTTGCGCTGCCATACCGGCGGAAGGATGTTCCAGATTGCCCACCAAAATCCGCGGCTGTTCCCGGCCCAGGCGTCGGGCTTCCCGTCGAACTTTGGACTTCAGGCGGGGGGCCAAACCCAGGATGCCCAAGTGATTGCTTTCGGTGCCGGTTCCAGTCCAAATCACCCGGTAGCGGGAAGCTCCCAGGGCGGTTCGCAGCTCGTTGCGGGCCCGCTCCAGGCATCGGGCGGCTTCGGCGCCGGCCTGATGCAAGGATGACGGATTGGCAAAAGCTTCCCTTTGAGCTTTGAGGAAGGCTTCGATGGCCGCCGGCAGCGGCGGCGTCGTGGCCGCGTGATCCAGGTAGAGCGGTGCGTTCACGGCCTAATACTTTGACACATGCGGCGTAGAATCGCCCGATCATGTTGGCCTCCACAATCCTCAGCACTTTCCTTTTGGCTGCCCTGCCGCAGCAATTACCGGAAGACGGTCGCGGACAAGGGTTGTTTCCGGCCACCTGGCACGCCGGCCGGCGGCAAGCCTTGATGGAGGATCCCCGGGTTCAAAATGGCATCATCGTTTTGCGGGGAGCCGGAACCACCAACGACTACCGCGAGTTTCGTCAGGACAATAATTTCTGGTATTTCACCGGCATCACCACGCCGAATGCAGTTCTGGTGTTGGTGCCGAAGACCGGCGAAGAGTATTTATTCGTCCCGCCGGTGCAAGCTTCGGCGGAAGTTTGGGTCGGCAACTTAATCGACCCGGAGGAAGCCAAGGCCATTACCGGCATTGAAAAATGCCTTCCGCTGGGAGCCCGATCCCGTGGATTCGGCAGCGGTCGTCAAGACGTCAGCGCTTTGTCCGATCTGCTCGATCAATTGAGCCGCAAGCACAAGCGCTTTTTGATTCAAGGACAGCCGGCGGAAAACTGGATGATGAGCCGCGACCAGTTGCAAAACGCCGTTCGAAGCCAATCCGGCGATCCCTATGACGGCCGGGCCAGCCGCGAAGCTCAGTTCCGAGCCCGCTTGGATGAGCATCACAAGGTAAAGGAAGTCAAAGACATCACCGTTTTGCTGGATGCCATGCGGGTTCGCAAAACCGCCCAAGAAGCGCAAGCCATGCGCCGGGCTTGTCAGATTTCCGGCCAAGCCCACCAAGCGGTGATCACTTGGGCAAAGCCCGGTCACTTCGAATGGCAAATTGCGGCTCGAATGACCGGAACCATGTTGGAAGCCGGGGCCATGGGGCCGGCTTATGCGCCCATCGTCGGATCGGGTCCCAACGCCAACATCTTGCACTACAACGAAAACCACCGGGCCATTCAGGAAGGCGACGTGGTTTTGATCGACTACGGCGCCGAGTTCCAACACTACGTGGCGGATATCACTCGCAGTTGGCCAGTGAGTTCCCGATTCACCGACCGCCAGCGCGAGGTTTATCAGGCGGTTTTTGACGCCCAAGAAGCAGCCTTCGCCGCCACCAAGCCTGGAGTTTTGCTTTCTCAAGTGGAAGCCGCCGCCATGAAAGTGTTGGCCGAGCGCGGCTTTGGCCGGGATTGTTGGCATGGCATCAGTCACTGGTTGGGCATGGCCACCCACGACGTTGGATTGCGCCGGGCGAAATTGGAACCGGGCATGGTGTTCACCGTGGAACCTGGGGTGTATTTGCCCGAGGAAGGTTTTGGAATTCGCATCGAAGACGTCGTCATGGTGACGGAAAGCGGCCATGAAATTCTTTCCGCCGGCATTCCCAGAACGGTTTCCGAGATCGAAGCGATGCGGGCGAAGGCCCTTGGCCAATCGGAAAAGCAGGCGGAAACGAATTAGGTGCAAAGTCGGTTGTTTTTCTTGCTGGACGGCAAGCAAAGCACTGAATCAGCCTTCACCAGCAAAAACGGGGCATGTCTTGGAGGATGCCACAATGGGGCTCCATGGCACCCATGCCCGCATGCATTACCGGCCTCGGAGTCATTTCCCCTCTGGGGCCGGATCTCGAAACCAGTTGGAGCTCGCTGCTGCAAGGAACGGTGGCGTTGCGGACCGTGAACGAAGGTTTGGCCGAATGCCTCCAGGACTATCCGGTAGGCCCGGCCCAATTGGACCCGGCTTTGGATCGCGCCCAAATCGATCGGCGCCTACGGCGGAGAATGGATCGCATGACCATTCAAGCCATGGCGGCGGCCCAAGAGGCTTTGGACGATGCCCGGCTTCAAGTATCGGAACAGCAAGCCCGCCGCGCCGCCGTGGTGATGGGCGTCGGTTTCGGCGCCGCCAAAACCCACCTGTACATCGCTTCGATGTGCTTGCAGGACAAAGCCGACCGGATGAGCCCGTTTGCTATCCCCGCCGGCATGCCCAACTCCGCAGCCTGCAACGTTTCTTTGGCCAACGGGACCATGGGACCGACTTGGACCGTGGCCACCGCTTGTGCCGCCGGATTGGATGCCACGGGAATCGCCTTGATGTTGCTTCGCAGTGGCGCCGCCGACGTGGTGGTTACCGGTGGCACAGAATCCATCGTCGACGACGTCGGCTTGGGCGGCATGGGAGCGGCCAAGGCTCTCAGCCGCATTGACGGCGAGGATCCAGCGGTGTTGCGACCGTTTTGCCGCCGCCGCCGCGGCACCGCGGTGGGTGAGGGCGTCGCCGTCCTGGTATTGGAAACTCCGGAGCACGCGGAAGCTCGCGGTGCCAAAGTGAGGGCCTTGTTGACCGGTTACGGCAGCGGCTCCGATTCCTTCCACATCACTCAACCCCGGCCCGACGGCACCGGCGCGATGGCGGTGATGGAAGCCTCCCTGGCTTCCGCCGAATTGCAACCTTCTGCGATTGACGCCATTTTCGCCCACGGAACCGGAACTCCGCTCAATGACGCCATGGAAGGCAAAGCGGTGCGCAAGCTGTTCGGCGACCCGGCGCCTCTGGTGACCAGTACCAAGGGCCAATACGGCCACGCCATGGGAGCCAGCGGTCCGTTTCATTTGGCCTTCGCGGTCAAAGCGATGGAAGACAGCGTGGTGCCGGCGACGGTGACCTGCCAGGATCCCGATCCTGAGTGTGAAATCGTTCCGGTGTTGGAGAATACGCCCAAAGAAGTCCGGGCCGCCATGGTGAATGCTTTCGGGTTTGGTGGCCATAATGCTTCTTTGGTGCTGCAAGCTCCTTGATTGGGTCGGTCCTGACTTCCCACCGCAAGAAACGAAATCCTAGGAAAGGAGCATGGAAAGAAGCTGGGGACAAGCCTCGCTTTACTTATTGAACGGGGCGGCGGTGGTCGGGGTGGTGCATGGCTTGACCCAACTACCCCAAGGCATTCCCCATTGTTTTGGGCAAGGCCTGATTCTTCACTTCAGCGGCACCATGCTGGTGGCGTCCTTGGCGTGGTTGCTTTGGTGGGGAGCCGCCAAGGTGTTGGGCAAGCCGGCGCCCCAGCCGGGAACCGCCTTTTGGGTCGGTTGGGGCTTGGCCCTGATGCCGTTGGCCGCATCTTTTTTGCCCCACCTTCCGGTTTTGCCGCAGAGTCCGGCCCTCGGCATTTTGGTGGGCTTGCCGGTGCTGGCGGCGGCGCCGTTATTGGCTCGCCGATTCACTCCACCGTTTGCTTGGATTCGTTGGTTGTTGCCGGCTTTGGCCATTTTGTGTCCGTTGTTCCTGACCTTGGATCGGCGCGGCGGGGCTTGGCATCCCGGACCCTACGACCTGCCGGAACAGCCCCCGGAAAGCCAAAGCGCTGAAACCGTTGGCGGCCAACGTCCGGATCTCATCCTGATTTCCCTCGACACCTTGCGGGCCGACGCGGTGGTCGGTCCGAACCGAGCCGAAGTGCCGGTTTTGGATCGCTTGCGCCAGGAAGGCCTTTGGGCTTCCTACGCCCGGGCTTCCAGCAACCAAACTCTGCCCAGCCACATCGGCATGCTGACCGGATTGGATGCCATGGCTTTCGGGGTGCGTTCCAACTACGAAGCCTTGCCCAGCGAGCTGGCCTTGCTGAGCGAGCTTTTGTTGGATGGGGGATACCGCACTTTCGGCGTCGTGACCAACGGTTTTATTCGGGGCGACGCCGGCTTCGCCCGCGGTTTTGAGGTTTATGACGACTCCGCCGTGGCCCTGACCGGACGCCGCAAGGCCTTCCAAGCCATGGCCGACGACTATTCCTGGTTCGGTTGGATCGTTCCCTCCGCTTGGTTGGATTCGCTGTTGCAACATCCTTTTGTTTGGGGGGTGCCTCGGGTGGATAAAAACCTCGGCGGGCGGGGCGCCGGCCGTCGGACGACCGATCGGACCTTGCACGCTCTCGATCAATTGCAGCAGCAGGATCGGCCCTATTTCCTGTTTTCCCACTTCATCGATCCCCATGCCCCTTATGGGGCTCCCGGTGTTTTTCGTGGCAGTCGCACGGCCGATCTGCCATTACCGGCGGAGGAGTATCGCCATTCCAGGCCTCAAGGCCCGGTGCAGCAACAGCACATCCTGGCGGCCGAAGCCGGCTTGCGCGCCGGTTCGGAGGAAGCGGCGGAGGCGGTCCGGTTCATGCACCAGCTTTATTTGGAGGAAGTCAGTTTTCTGGATGCCTGCATGGGCGAAATCGTGGCCAAGGTGGAGGCTTCCGGCCGGCCGACGGTGATTTTGATCACCGGCGACCACGGCGAACATTTCGGCGAACACAACTTGATGCGCCACTCCAACTCGGTGTTCGAACCCTTGCTGCAAGTGCCTTTCTTTATGTGGGGGCATGAGGTGCCGGCCAAGCAAATCGATCCTCCCTTTTTGATGGACGTGGCTCCGACTCTGCTCCACCTCGCCGGCTTGGAAAGCGAGGGAATGGCGGGCAGAGCGTTGTTGGCCCCCGGGGAAGGAGGAGCTTCCCGGCCTCACGTGGCTCGCGACGACAAAAGGGTGGCGGTGGTGTTTGAAGGTTGGAAATGGACCGCCCGTTGGACCGGTGGGGAAGAGGCGCCGGAGGCCACCGGCTTGTATGACTTAAAGACCGACCCTCAGGAGCAGAACAATTTGCTCGGTGAGGTGGATGTGCCGTCGGCTTTGCAGGACGCCATTTCCAAGCTTCTGGCCCGGGATACCTCGGCCAGTCGTCGCTCCGGTTTGGCGGCGGAACAAAGAGTCTTTTTGGAAGAGATGGGTTATGCCGATGAAGAGGACCATGAAGAAGGGCAAGAGTGATGGGGGAAGGGCTCGGTCCTTCGGTGAGGCGCTAGGCTATTGGCCCACCGGTGAAACCTACCCACCGGATCTACCATCCGCAGCTTCCCCGCCATGAACCTCATTCTGGCTGCTCTCGCCGGTGCCGGGCTGATATCCGCCCTGGACGTCTTCCTTGCCCTCGGTTGGTACGGAGCGGAATCCATGTTCGCTCCCAGGTTGTTCGCCGTGTTCGCCGGCAACGCCTTGATTGCCCTTTTGTTCGGCTGGACTTTTTGGCGGGCTAAGAACGGCTCGGCTTTCGCCCTGGGTTTTTGCCTCGGCCTCGGGCCGATTTTGGAGCGATTCGGCGTCGATTTTCCCCTGGCCCTGGGGGCGAGCGTCGTCCTGGCGGTGATCTCGGCTTGGGGTCTCCGGCGTTTGACTTTGCCCAAACTTCCGGTGGCTTTGGTGGCCCTGGCCACTGTGGCGGCCCCGCCTTTCAGTCTTCTCGCCCTCGGCATATCCACCGAGCGATTTGAAGTGGAGCCGGCTCCGGAGTTGGAAGCTCGGCCCGGTAAAGCCGACCCGACTCGGCCTGACGTTTTGTGCATTGTTGCCGACACCTTGCGGGCGGATACCGTGCTTCCCGAGGAAATTCGCCGGCACTCCGTTCACGGCGACGGTTTGGAATTACCGAATTTGACCCGTCTGAGGGAAAGCGGCACTTGGGCTGAATACGCGAATTCGCCGAGCAACCAAACTCTGCCCAGCCACCTTTCTTTTATGACGGTGCTGGATATTGAAAAGGTGGGCATGCGTCATAATCGACATCGCTGGCCGACCAAGGAATTGTTGCGGGATAATTTCAAATTCATGAGTTTGGCCAATCGCTTTCAGAAAGCGGATTACCGGACTGTGGGCATCGCTTCCAATCCGCTCCTTTCGCAGGTGGACAAAGAAGCCGGTCACCAATCTTTCGACGATGGTTTCGAGCTTTGGTACGGGCAAAAGATGATTGCCACCTGGGAGCCGTTGAATAATTGGAAGAAGAACTACACCTGGCTCGGCTGGCTGGGGCAGTTTTATTACGAGACGTTGAAGTTGGTAAAGGGAGAGGTCAAAACGCAAAAGACTCTTCAGCACCTCACCAGCCAAATCATGCGGCGGACCTTTTATCCTAACCCTCTGCGGCTTTGGCGTTCTCACAGCGGAGAGGGAGAGCGAACCACCGAAGCGGCCCTTCGGTATTTGGATACCCTGGTTGACGGGAAGGATCCGTACTTCATGTTTTTGCACTACATGGATCCTCATTCTCCCTACATTCCGGCGGAACCCTGGCGGGGGTCGCTGGCCAAGGCGGAGAACCGGCCGAAGGGCGTCGGAGCCGACGTCACTTCCGAATATCAAGCCCGGGTGGATTTGCGGCATTACCTTGAAAACAAGGAAGACAAGAAGGATTGGATTTCCCCCGAGGCTTTCGGGCAGTGGTTGCACGATCTATACCGGGAGGAAGTGGTCCAGTTCGACACTTATTTGGGGCAAATCCTCGACCGGGTGGAAGCCGGTGGGCGACCGACTTTGATCTTCTTTACTTCCGACCATGGCGAGTTGTTCGGCCAGCATAAGTTGTTGGAGCACGGATACAGCCTTTACGAAGGAGAAACGGCCGTGCCTTTCCTCTTGGCCGGCCCCGGGATTCCTGAAAACAAGAAGCTGGCCGAACCGCCCGAGCTTATCGACGGTGCTTACACCTTGTTGGACTTGGCGGGAGTGAATACCGATTTCGCCGACGGCCGAAACGTATTGGAAGCGGAAACGGAAACGGCCCGGCCAGTTTTGACGCTGATGTTCAATCAGGCCGCCGTTCGTGAAGGGGCCTGGAAGTTCATTTATCTTTTGCAGTACCCCAAGCCTGAAGACAATCCTCCGGACAAAACCGCTTATCAATTGAAGTTGATGGAGGTGTACCAATTGGATCGGGATCCCGGCGAACAGAACAACCTGCTTGGCGACCCCGAGACCCTCGAGATGGCCGAACGGTTGACCGTTTGGTTACGGGAACGCCTGAAGCAGGATCAATTGCCGCACCTGCCCGAACGCAAAATTTCTGCCCGTCATCAGGAAAAGCTGGATGAACTCGGCTACGCCGAAGGCGAGGGCGACCATGATCGCTCGCCTTGAGTTGTATTCCTTCGGTTTGAGGATTTATTCAATTTTCCCTTGACGGGAACTCGCTTTTTTTCCTAAGGTTCATTTAAGCAGTCCCCTCGGTTTGTAGGTGGCTGATGCTTCTGCAAAGTTCATTCACTCATTGTTTCGGAGTTCTGTCATGTTTCGACGACACTTCTGTGTGCTCAAGGTGTGCTTTCTTGTATCCCTTTTCATCGGAGAGGGATTGGTCGCACAAGGCGGCGGGATCGGTTCTCCTCCTGGCGACCCTCACGACAATTCCGAACCCTATGGTTTCTGGTCAAGTCATACCCTGACTGCAAACGCAGTGGACGGAGACTTGATTACCATTCCGGATGGTTTAACCCTTTACCTCGATGTGGATACGCCTCGATTGAAGGGATTAATTGTCGACGGGGCGTTGGTTTTTCAAACTTGTCCGGCAATGGATTTGACGCTTCAGGCTGGATTCATTTTGGTGCGCGGTTCATTGACGGTCGGCGCGCCCGATGACCGATTTCCCGCCGAAGGGGAAATTCGACTCATTGACCCGGGATCCATTTCCAATGCTGACTTTCCTGGCGAATATCACGGCACTCCCATTGGGGAGGCAATTTTGGATCGTGGATTGGTCGTAACCGGAACCGGAAGTTTATTCCTGTACGGCGCCGATCAAGGAAAGACTTGGACTACTCTTTCTTCCACCATTTTTGGGGAAAATAGTTCCAGTCCAACCGTAGGGCCAATTTCAGTCCAAGATGATGTAAGCGGCTGGCTCATGGGAGACGAAGTGGTGATCGCCTCTACTGATTTCTCCTTGGAGCAGGCAGAAAAGTTCAGTTTAGTAGCCAATGCAAGCGGTGCTCAATTGGACCTCGGTTTGGTTTCCCCCGGTAATTTACTACAGTACGACCATTACGCTGGCATGGTGAATTTGGATGGGGCCGATGATAGTTGGAGAATTCCGGAGTACGCCGAAGTCGGCTTGCTAAGTCGAAACGTCCTTGTGATTGGCGAACCGGGCAACGGATACGATGCTACTGGCAGCCCCGTAGCCGGGTGGGATAACCATTACGGGCATATGATCGCTCTCAAGGACCCGGCGGTTTCAGGCACTCCGACGGTTCACGTTTCATGGACCCGTTTCGAGAACCTTGGCGTGGAAGGTAAAATAGCTCGTTATCCTTTGCATCTTCATTTGCTGGACGAAGAGAATTTTGCCTCCGGAGTGGATGCTTTGATAGAGGACAGCTCCTTCGTTGATTGTTTCAACCACTTTGTCAGTGTGCACCAAACCAAGGACATTGCCGTTGCAAGAAACGTTGGTTTTAACACTCTAGGGCATGGTTTCTTTCTCGAAGAAGAATTCACTACGGGAATTCTTTTGCAGGATAATTTGGGGCTGGGGGTTCGGCCTTTTGAGGTTTGTCACACTCCTTACAAAGACTGCAATGATCCTCCCGGTACTTTCCCAAGCGGAATTGATCTAATTCAAGAGGACAATGTGGAGCCTTCCGTTTTCTGGTTTGAGCATCCGGATAACAAAGTAGAGGGAAATCGGGCGGCAGGCTCAACCCATCATGGAATATGGCATAGCCCGGCATGGCTTGAGGATCATACCCATCAAGCAACGGAAGACAGTTACTGTCGCAATAACGTGGTTCATTCCAATGGCCACCATGGGTTCATGCAGGATGGCTTTAAGGGTACGCGTCGAGCTTCTCCAGCCTGGGAGGCTGGACTCCCTCCTTCCTTGGAAAACCTCATCAGCTATAAAAATGGGAGATATGGCGTTTGGTATCGAACCTACGGGCGAGCTCAATTGCGCTATATCAAGGTGGCCGATTCGCGGGCAGGTTTTTACCTCGCCTCGGAGGGAATCCACAATTTTCCAGGGCTCAGTTTGATTCTGTTGGAAGATGCCTTGGTTGTTGGGGAATCGGCGCTAACCGAAAATCCCGGTAACGGACAATATCCCTATCCTGGCCGACCGGTTCACGAGGAGGATGCCGAACGAAGCTTGCCGCAAAATACCATTCAGTTTGTTCGCGATGGAATTCCTCATGACCAAGAGTGGGATACCTTGGTCGGAGTAGAATTCTACGATGGTAGAATTGAGTGCAAAAATCTTAAGTTTGCTGATTTAAAGGACTTACCTGATTTGCGTGACCCCGAGGATGGGCCTCTCTATCTGTCCTCTTACGATCGGCCCGCGGCCGCGCTCTCGCAAGTGGGGTATGATTCCAATTACTCAGAAGACCCGACAAATCGCGTTCAGGGCTTAGCCTTTGAAAACGTGGACCATAAAGTATGGTTTCGGGAAATCCAGAAAACCGCCAACATGGTTCAATCCACCGTCATCATTGACTACGATGATTCCCTTGGAAATGGCCCGGCACGGTTTTATTTCCCCGAGGGGACCGATTTCTTGGTTCATCCAACGGTTTCTTCCTTGGTACAGAGTCATTCCGCGGATCAGGCTGTTTCCATTTCGGCTACCGAGACGGATTTTGCCAATCTGATGATTCGGGTTGAAGATCTTGATGGAGTGAATGGCTCTCCGGTAGATGAACCCAGCTTTGCCGGCATTGATTTTCCTGGCGGACCGACTCCTGCCAGGCAAAGATTGGCCTCGGTGCCAGACGTGGGAACCCAGGAGGGGGATAAAAACAAGTTTTCCACCAACCTGATGTTGAGCGAAACTGGAGGCGCTCCTTTTGAATACATGGTGGATTGGGATCTCAGTCATGCAAATACCAATATTTGGCCTACCGAGTTGTCTATCATCCTTCGGGCCGCTGATGAAGAAAACGGAACCGTCATTATTGGGCTTCCGATGGAAAATGCTCCGGATATTAATTCTGGAGTATCATTTGGTGGAACTCCTGTTGTTCACTTGAAGGTTGGGCTGGTGCTTGGAACCCTTGCTGATTTGCGAGGTACCTCTGATGCCAGAGCTTGGATATACGATTCGAACTTGAAATATATTTTTATCAAGATGACCTCGGATTCGTCTGAGTTACCCAATTACCAGGGTGGAAATCATGTGCTTGGCTATTTACCAACTTGGTCGGGAACCTTCAACACTTGTCACATCGACTCCTGATTCGAGCAAATGATTGAAACTGCCATAGCGGCCATTTGTGTCTTGCAGGGAGGTGGAGCTTGGGAAACCAGGCTCCACTCTCGTGGAGAGACGATTTTTGATAATCACGGAAGCAGTTTGGTCGGTTTAGGCGACGTCAATGGAGATGGCGTTCCTGACTTTGCCGTCGGTGAACCACTTCATCAAATTTCCGGTTTTATGGTTGGGCAAGTTCTAGTGTTTTCTGGTGCCCAAGATGAAGAAGTTTTATTTTCTATACCCGGTGATCCAGTTTATCCGATTGCAGAAATGGGTTATTCTGTAAATTCTATCGCTGACCTTTCTGGTGATGGTATTTCTGAGATCTTGGTAGGGGCTCCGGGTGGAGGGGGTTTATTGGGATATGCTGCTCTAGTCAATGGAAGGGATGGGAACCGGATTTTTGAGCACTGGGGATTGAATCCGGACGATTGGTTTGGGGGTGTTGTGATAGGTATTGGTGATGCAACTGGCGATGGTTTATCGGACTACCTCATTAGCGCGCCCTTTGCCAATATATTGGGTAATGCAGAAGCGGGCGAAGTGCACCTTTTCTCAGGAGTGGATGGCACCTTCCAATACAACCTTCGCGGGAGCGGCGCAGGGCAAAAATACGGTAAGAAGTTAGCCAGGCTTGGGGACGTGGATAGCGACGGCCATGCAGATTTTCTAATCAGCTCCGGAAGCGGCCTGTTTGGAACGGTCCACGTCGTCTCCGGCAAATTCGGCCAGGAGCTTTACCGCTTGAGCAGTTTTTATTTAGGTGACCATTTCGGCGCCAGCATCGCCGGATTGGGCGACGTAGACGGTGACGGAGTCCCCGATTTCATCGTCGGGGCGCCGGATCACCCGGATATTTGGGGATCGAGAATCGGGGCGGCTTACGTCTTTTCCGGAGATTCCGGAGAACTCTTGCATTTTTGGGAGGGGTACTCCTATCAAACCGATTTCGGTCATTCCGTCGCCGGCCCTGGAGACATCAATGGCGATCAGGTCCCCGACATTGCTGTGGGCAGCCCGGATCTTTGGCGTATCGGGCAGGAAGATCCCGTGGGTGGCGTTTTCCTTTACTCCGGAGTGGATTTTTCCTTGATTCGAATCATCGACGGCTACGAGGTCAACAGTAACTTCGGCTGGTCCTGCTCTTGGGTCGGAGACTTCGAAGGCGATGGCCGAGATGAGCTCTTGATCGGGGCTCAAAGTGAACGTTACCAAGGAATCTCGGTAGGTGGAGCCTACGTAATTTCCTTCGACCCCTATTGCACGCCTTCCGCCACGACTCTGTCCGCCAGTTTGGGCGGAACGATAACCTTCCAACACGATTTCCCCGAGTCTGAAGCGGGAGTGGAATACGCTTTCCTGGCCTCAAGCGGCCTGGAAGAGTACATGATCAACTACAAAGGAGTGGACATTCCCCTGGCCAACACCCTGCTGCTTCGGGAAACCATGCAGGCGCCTCCTCGCTTCTTTCACAACGCTCGCGGCCAGCTAGACCAAGACGGCCGTGCTTCTACGACGATCGATTTTCCCCCGGGCGTCCTCAACGGCTGGATCGACAAAACTTTCGCCTTCGCTTGCGTGACCTTCGACCCTCCGGGCCAACCGCGACTTTCCTCCGCCCGGATGGTGGTGAAAATCCTCCCTTAAGGCAAAAGCCTGATCGAAGAACCTAGAAGGTGAGTTCGAAGCGGAGCATCGCTACTCCGCTATTGGAAATCCTTGGATCGGAACCGGGATGAATGATCCATTGGAAATCCGGTTGAATGGAAAAGGCCGGCGAGATTTCCGCTCTGTAGGTGAGTTCCACCAAGGTTTCATGAGCTAAGCGGCCGGTAGCTTTTCGCAGATCGCTGCTGATGTCCGCTCGGCCGATGGCCAATCCAAGAGAATCGTTCGGTCTCCCTGGGAGCAAGCCTCGGCCGGTAAGTCCGAGACTGAAGTAACTTTCGATTTCGTTCCGATCCTCAGGCGCCCATCCTCCTTGGAAGAAAGCGAAAATTCCACCTTCGTCGTATTCGAGTAAAGCAAAGTCGCCCCCTGAAAAGATCCCATAGTTCTCAGGGTGCATGCGGAAATCTCCTCTCGCGGTTTTCTGACGCACGTCTTCAAATTCGGCGGTATGGCGCCAGGTCCCAAGGCGCAAGTTGCGCACCAACGTCTTCCCTGATTCCGAAGGAGCCGGCTGCCATAGGAACTCACTAAAAATCATGACTCCTTCCTTGGCCGAGAGTTTCCAGCGGGTTCCTCGAGGGTTGTTGGCCAGGGAACCGGGATCTCCGTCATAAAGGCTGAATCGAAGGAAACAATCGCCGCCCGGTGCCCAGGCCAGGCGAGCCCCAAGAGCCCCCATGGGATAGGTGGAGACAGGCGCGTTCACGGATATGTCCGGTTGGAGTCCGAAGGAGCTGTTGAGAAACAGACAGCCATGGTCGGAAGCCGCACACTCGGAATTCATGTCGTGTTGGCCCAGCAGAAGGGAAGACCCTTTGTCATCAAGCTCGTGTTGATACCAAAGCTGCATCAGCCGCGAAGTGGACTCTCCCTCGATATTGCTGACCGTTTGAACGGCTCCGACGAAGGCGGGGGTGGGATTGCCGCCGTGGAGATGAATGATCTCGCCGAAGAAAGTGCCACCGTGCCACCAGCCCGCTTCCTCGGTCGACAATTCGGCGGTAACGGAGATCCTTCCTTGGTAAGTATTTCCCTTACTGAGACCAGGCTCGATCGCGCTGACCACCTCGCCGGTAAAGGAGGCTTCAAGGGTGGGGCTGACGGCTTTCGGAGTCGGGGTCTCCTGAGGGGAGAGGAGTAGTCCAAGCGCAAGCAGGGGGGGCACGGCGGCGATTGTTATTGAGAATAGGACTCAATAACACTATCGAGAGAGAGGTCAAGGCGATATTCCGGCCGAGCTTCCCGCGCCGCGGTTAGCGCTGGAGGTAAATGCCCGATCGCAACCGATCAATCAATCGCCTGCAAACGGATCTCTACGGTTTTTTCGCGGCCGTCGCGGAGCAGATTCAGTCGGATTTGGTCGCCGATTTGGTAGCTGCTGAGTTGCGCTTGCAACTCCTGAGAGCTGCTCACTGCCTGACCGTTGACGCCGATGATGACGTCCCCCAAGCGAACCCGGCCTTGGCGGTCCTCTTCCAACCCTTGAAGTCCGGCCTTGGCCGCCGAGCTGCCGTCATTGACTTCATGAATCACCACTCCGGGAATTCTCTGACTGCGAGTCCAGGTATCCGGTGCCAGTAAAACTCCCAAGCCCGGTCGGGACGCCCGGCCCTTGGCAATCAATTGCGGCACGATGTGATTTACCGTGTCCACCGGAACGGCGAAGCCAATGCCCGCACTGGCACCAGAGGGTGAAAAGATCGCCGTATTGACTCCGATCAAGCGGCCGCTGCTGTCCAACAACGGGCCGCCGGAATTTCCCGGATTGATAGCGGCATCGGTTTGAATCACGCCTTTGATCCGGTTACCGGCGACGGAAGTAATTTCCCGGTCCAAGCCGCTGATGATGCCGGTGGTCAAAGTTTGATCGAAGCCGAAGGGATTGCCGATGGCGAAGACCTTTTGCCCGACTTGGAGATCGGAGGAGGTTCCCAAGCTCAAAGCCGGCATGTCCAATCCTTGAGTATCCACCCGTAACACCGCCAAGTCGGAAGCCGGGTCGAAACCGACCACCTGGGCTTCCACCTTGGTGGAGTCGGGCAAAGTCACCACCTGCCGCGAACTGCCCCGGATCACGTGGAAGTTGGTGACGATGAAGCCGCGCTCGTCCCAGACAAAACCCGAGCCGGTGCCTTGGGGAATTTCCATCGGCGAGCGGCTGAACAGGCTGCGGCGTTGCTCGATCGAGGTGATGTGCACCACCGAGGGGGAGACCTGGCGGAACAGATCGATGTTGCTGCGTTCCTCCAAGGTCAGGGAGGTGCGACCGGCCACCGGCCGCGGGCCCGCAGTCGGGTCCTGCAGAATCGGTGCCCCGGATTCCCCAAGTTGGCCGCCCAGCTTCACCGCCCCGATTGCCATCAAAACCAGGGCGATCGTAGCTAAAGTATTTGAAGAGCGTCCCTTAGGGGCGCTCATCGAGTTGAATTCAAAGGAAGAGTTTGCCGTCATTTTGAATTCATGGGGGAGCGGGTCCTGAGCTCCCTTCAGAGTCCTCAGTATTACGCTGAAGTCCCGGAATTGTTATTCAGGCTTTCCGCCGCTCGCTTCCAGCCCCTTTCGGCGAAGCCGTAGGATGTGGACCCAAAACCCTTGGTCGGCATCCCATGAGCACCCTCGCCCCTTCCGCCCTACAAACCCTGCTGCAATTCGCGGCCGAATTGGATTTATCCAAGCCGGCTGAAGCCCGTCGCGCCTTGGAAGAACGCTTTCCTTTCGACGGCGAGTTCGTCCAGGGCATTCACCAAAGCATGCGAGCCGGCGTGGCCGCCGGAGAGCTTTGCGATCAGGGCGCCGATCCGGTGCGCTATTCCCGCTTGTTCAAAGCCGGAGAAGATAGTTTCGGCCTATCCGCCGACGCGGTTTTGATGAGTGCGCCGGGCCCTTTGCACGAGCACCCGGATGGGGAAATCGACCTCTGTTTCGCCGAGGACGGCGATCCCAAATTCGACGGCCAGGCCCCCGGTTGGGTGGTGTACGGACCGGGTTCCAAGCACGTCCCCACGGTCGAAGGCGGGACCATGCTGATTCTCTATCTTCTGCCCAACGGAGCCATCCGGTTCCTAAAGGGCTGATTCCATCCCTTTGCAGGTCCACTCCTCAAGCGCCGGAGTTCGAAGGTGAGCGGAAATCACAAAGCCAAGGTTTGGGCTGAGGCCGGCCTGCTGTTCGTATTGGTTTTTTTGGCCTTTGGAGCCGGATTAAGCAATGGTTGGATTTGGGATGACGACCAGTACATCACCGAAAACCCCGCCCTTCGGCAGGCAGGTGGTTTGAGTTCCATCTGGACCGATCGCCAGGCCACCCCCCAGTACTACCCGATGGTTCACAGCAGTTATTGGCTGGAGTACCGCATTTGGGGTAAAGAAACCGATGCCCTGGGGCGAGAAGTGCCGGCGCCCTTTGGCTATCACTTGGACAACACTTTGTTGCACGCCCTGGTGGCGTTGCTGTTTTGGCGGGTGCTTCGGCGCTTGGGCTTGGCCGGTGCCTGGTTCGCCGCCGCCATGTTTGCCGTCCATCCGGTCATGACCGAGTCGGTAGCTTGGGTTACGGAAAGAAAGAACCTGCTTTCCGCGTTTTTCATGTTGGCGGCAGCCTGGGCCTATTTGAAAGGCTCGGGGGTTGGCGAGAAGCCGGGAGAAACTACAACGGAATCGAAGGATCTACCGGTCAGCGGTCCTTATCTCACTTTGGCCATCGCTCTGTTTACCGCGGCCTTATTTTCCAAGACCGTGGTGGCATTCTTGCCCGGCGCCTTGTTGTTGATTTTTTGGTGGCGGGGCGACGCCCTACGGCGGCATTGGGTGCCCTTGGGCGTCATGCTCGCCATCGGCATCGCTTTGGGCTTGCATACCGCTTGGTTGGAAGCCACCCGAGTCGGTGCCCATGGATCCGAGTTCGACACGAATTTCGTTGAACGCAGCCTGATTGCCGCTCGGGTGCCGTGGTTCTATCTCAGCAAACTGGTGTTGCCGCTGAACCTTCACTTCATCTATCCCCGCTGGGAAGTCAGCGCCGGAGATCCCCTGCAATGGTTGTTTCCAGTTCTGACAAATGGGCTGCTGGTTTTCCTGTGGCTGTGGCGGAAAAAGCTTGGACTCGCCCCTCTGATCGCGGTGTTGATTTTCGGCGGGGCGCTCATTCCGGCTTCCGGTTACTTCAACGTCTACCCGATGCAATTTTCATGGGTGGCCGACCACTTTCAATATCACGCCAGCATGGCTTTCTTCGCTTTGCTTGCAGCATGGCTGGCTTCTCGAACTTGGTTTCGCAAGAGCTCGGAGGCAGAGGCACCTATCGACGGCCCGTTGCAAGCCGCCTGGTCGCCGGTGGCGATGGGCGGGGGCGCGGCCCTATTGGCCGTGTTGGCATTTTTGAGTTTCCGCCAATGCGCCCTTTATGAGAACGCGGATGTGCTGTGGTCCAAAACTTTGGAACGCAATCCTCAGGCCTGGGTGGCGCACAGCAATCTTGCCCGGTTCGCGATGGAAAAGCAGGATTTGGAAACGGCGGAAAACCATTACCGTCAATTATCCGAGATCAAGGACGATCATCTGAATTCGATGGTCGATTACAGCTTGCTGCTTTTGTCCATAGGACGTCTGCCGCAGGCCAAGGAGCAAAGTGAGCGGGCTTTGGAGCTCTTTCCTCAAACTTGGGAAGCGCAGTTAGCCGGCGCCCGGGTGGCCTTGAGGGAGAAAAATCCTAAGCTGGCCAAGGAACGTGCCAGCCGTGCGCTGGAACTGTCGGCCGAGAATATGGTCGGGCGGCGAGAGGAGATGGAAGCCACCTTGGGTCTGGCTTACAGTGACCTCGGCGATTACGAGAATGCTCTGGCTCATTATGAAAATGCGATTCGGTTGATTCAGAGTTTGCAGCGGGGCACCCAATTGATGCCGCAAATTTTGGCCAAGATGGGGGAAGCTTTAGCCCGTTCCGGCGAAACCGGGCAGGCGATCCAGCGATTGCGGCAGGCTTTGCAGATGCAATCCAACAACGTACCGGCATTAGTGGCCATGGCTTGGATTCAAAGCGCCCATCAACAAGCTTCCTTCCGCCAAGGCGAGCAAGCGGTTCGTTTCGGCGAGCAGGCCGCGATGGTGACCCAGCGTCAGGATCCCAAAGCCCTGGATGCCCTTGCCTCCGCTTACGCCGAAAGCGGTCGCTTCCCCAGAGCGGTCAATTTTGCCGAGAACGCGGTGCGTTTGTTCGAGCTGGCCGGTATGAAGGAAGAAGCCGAATCCGCCGGCAAGCGCCTGGAACTCTACAACCGGGGCCGAGTGTTCCGCAGCCCCACCGGCTTCCCCGAAAACCAATAAGCAGCCATGGAAACCAGAAAACGGGCCTGGTTGGACGCCTTGTTGCTGCTGGTGTTGGTTTTTGTGGCCCATGGATCCTCTTTGAGCAATCAATGGATCTGGGACGACGATGATTACGTAACCGAGAATCCGCTGTTAACCGCTCCCGACGGTCTTTCGGCGATTTGGTTGGAGCCGGATCGAAGCCCCCAGTATTACCCCATGGTGCATACCAGTTATTGGATTGAGCACCAGCTCTGGGATCTTCAGCCGTTCGGTTACCATTTGGTCAACGTCCTTTTACACGGGCTTTCTGCGGTTTTGTTATGGCGCTTGCTCCGGCGATGGAAGCTTTCCGGAGCCTATTTCGCTGCAGCGCTGTTTGCCGTTCACCCGGTGATGGTTGAATCGGTGGCCTGGGTGACTGAACGGAAAAACGTCTTATCTTGTTTGTTTGCCCTTGGAGCCGCCCACGCCTTTTGGTCTTATGCGGAACGGTCCCGTACCCAGGATTTGGTTTGGACTTTCGTTTTGTTCCTGGGGGCTTTGTTTTCTAAAACCGTAACCGCATCTTTACCGGCGGTGTTGGCTTTGGTGTTTTGGTGGCAGGGCAGGCCGTTTCAACGCAAGCAGGTTTTGGCTCTTGGCGCCATGTTGGTGATGGGGGCTTGCATGGGCTTGTTCACCGCCGCCCAAGAAGTGGATAAGGTTCGAGCCTTTGGAGAACCTTGGGACTTGTCGCTGGTGGACCGGAGCTTGATCGCCGGCCGGGCGCTTTGGTTTTATTTGTACAAATTATTGCTGCCCTTGGACTTGGTTTTTATCTATCCCCGCTGGCAAATCGACTCCGGCCAGGCCTTGGCTTATCTATTCCCTCTGGCGGCATTGGCCCTGCTGGCGGTCGCTTGGGCTTTTCGTCACCGAGTCGGACGAGGGCCGCTGGTGGCTTTCCTGGTCTTCGGCGGCGTCCTGTTTCCCGCCTTGGGCTTCCTTAACGTTTATCCCCACTTGTTTTCCTTCGTAGCGGACCACTTTCAATATCATGCCGCTACCGCCATTTTCGCCTTGCTCGGTGGAGGCCTAGCGTGGGCGCTCCGCTCCCAGTTTCAAGGGCAGGCGTGGCTGGAGGGCCCGGTGGGCCAAGCTTGGCCCAAGGCTGCCGCCGCCGTTTGCGCCGCGCTTTTACTGATCTTGTCTTTTCTGAGTTTTCAACAAACTCGGATATACAAGGATGCTGAAGTGCTTTGGACCGACACTTTGAAGCGAAATCCGCAAGCTTGGATCGCCCATGACAATTTGGGCGGCCAACGCCTTCAGGAAAATGACCTGCAAAAGGCCGAAGCGCATTTCCAAGCTTCCTTGGAGTTGTATCCCAAGAATTTCCGGGCTTGCTTCAATCTGGCTTCCGTGGCCATGCGCCGCGGTCAAATTCAAAGGGCGGAGGATTACTACGGCCGGGCTTTGAGTATTCAGAGTGACTACTTCACTGCCCGGGCACCTTTGGCTGAAATCTATAAGAACACCGGCAGGCTGGCCGAAGCCGAGCAAGCCGCGGAAACTGCATTTCAAGATGCCGAAGCCCAGGAGCGTCCGGAATCCGAGTTGGCCGGCTTGCGATTGTTGTGGGCCGATTGCCTGCTGGCGAACGGCAAATTGGATCGGGCCGATGGTTTGATTCAACAGGCGCTGGCTGGCCAACCCGGCGGCCTTCAAGCCACGGCTTTGCTGGGGCGTTTACGCTTAGCCCAAGGGCAAACCGAGGAGGGAGTGAGGCTGTTGCAGCAAGTTTTGCAAACCAATGGCCAGCATCGTCCTTCCTTGGAAGCTCTGGCCTGGGTTCGAGCCAGTCACGAACAAAGAAACTTCCGCAACGGCAAGGAAGCTTTGGCATTGGCCCAAAGATTCGCCGGCAACCGGCGCGATCCGGTTTCCTTGGATTTATTGGCCGCCGCCCAAGCGACGAACCACCGGTTTTCTCAAGCCACGGCGCTGGCGGACCAAGCCGTGAAAGCCGCCGAATCCGCTTTTTATCGCCATCGCTTGCCGGCTATTCAACAACGCCAAGCGCTCTATCTTGCCGGCCGCCCTTACCGGCATCCTCTCGGGCTTCCTTAGTTTTGCTCGAAGGAAGTCAGGCGCCGGCCCAGTAACCCGAAGCGGCGACTTTCGGTGTTGTTGGCCACCGCTCGCCGGAGCGCCGCCGGTGCCGCGACCACCACGACCAGGGATTTCCCTCGAGTCATGGCGGTGTAGAACAAGCTGCGTCTTAAAAGCAGGAAGTGGGAACGATCCAAAACTACGATCACCGCTTTGGCTTCGGAACCTTGGGCGCGATGCACGGTGACGCAATAGGCCGGAACCAAATCTTGCAATTGCTCGCGGTCGTACTCTTGAAGGCCGGAATCTAATTCCACGGTTAGGGTGGTCGGGCTGATGGCCGATACTTGGCCGACGTCGCCGTTGAACACTTCCCGTTCATAATCGTTGCGAATGACCATGACTCGATCCCCTTGGCGATAAGGTTGGCACCAATCTTCCGCCTTGCCGTCTGGATTGAGGACTTGGCTCAAACGTTGATTTAAAGCATCGACGCCCAAGGGGCCGCGGTACATGGGCGCCAAGACCAAGACGTCCTTGCCAGGATCCAAGCCATAACGCTCCGGCATCCGTTCTTGAATCAGGCGTTCGATCAAGGTGACGGCGTGGTGCGGATCTCGAGGATAAACCACGAAAAAGTCGCCACTGCCGGAGCCTCCTTGGGGAGAGGAAGCGGGAATGCGTCCTCCCAAAACTTCGTGGGCCGCGGCGGCGATGGCCGAGCCTCGACCTTGGCGATGTAAGAAGCGCAACCGAGTGGTGGGCACGACTTCGGAAGTCACCAGGTCTCGCAACACCGTTCCCGGACCCACCGAGGGAAGTTGATCGGCGTCGCCGACGAACAACACCCGGCAAGTGTCCGGCACGGCTTGCAAGAGGGCGTGGGCCAAAGGGAGATCCAACATCGAAACTTCGTCCACGATCAAGAATTCCGCTTCCAAGGGAAGGTCTTCGTGGTGACGAAAGGCCATGTTGTGAGGTTCAAAACCCAGCAGGCGGTGAATGGTGGAAGCTTTGCGGCCGGTGGCTTCCTGCAAGCGCTTGGCTGCCCGCCCGGTCGGACTGGCCAGCGAGATTGGACCGACGCCTTGAGCTTCCAAGATGTCCAAGAGCAAGCGAAGGGTGGTGGTTTTGCCGGTGCCCGGACCGCCGGTCATGACCGAAAAAGAGCGCAGCAGGGCCATTTCCAAAGCTTGGCGCTGACTCTCGTCGGGCCGGAAGCCGCTTCGAGCCATGGCGGCGATGACCGCTTGCGGGTCACCCGGCGCCGAGGGCGGTTGGTTCAAAAGCCGCCGGACGTGATGAGCCACTCCCTGTTCGTCCTGCCAAAGCCCGGATAGATACCACCACCCAAGGGCTTCGGCCGGCTCCAAGTCGGGCGCCGGATCCACCGGTGCGGAGACTTTTTCCACCGCCAAGCGACCGTCTTCCAGCAAATCTTGGAAGGCTTGGTCGCGACTTTGTTCGGATAAGCCCAGTTGCTCCAACTTGGGATGAAGTTCGGTCTCGGGCAGGCAGGCATGGCCTTCGCCGGCGGCTTGTCGCAACAGGTGTCGAATCAAGCCCCGGGCTCGTGCCGGCGAATCTTCGGGCAAGCCCAAGTTGCGGGCCAAATTTTCGGCGCTTTGGAAGCCGAAGCCGCGCAGTTCGGCGATCAAGGCATAGGGGTCGCGGCGGATCCGGGCTACCGCGCCGGCCTGGTGCCGCTGGTACAACTCCCGGGCTTGACCGCCGTTGAGGCCGAGGCCCCGCAATTCCGCCAGCACCCGGTGGCGTTGCCACCCTTCCTGAAATGCTTCCGCCAAGGCCTCGGCCCGAACCGGGCCGATTCCCCGGACTTCCTGCAACTTCTCGGTTCCGGCTTCCAGCGCGGCCAGGGTTTCTTCCCCAAAGTGGGCCACCAGTCGATCGGCTACGTCGGGGCCGACCCCCTCGAACGCGCCACTGCCCAAATAGCGGCGCAAACCCTCCTGGGTGGTGGGGGATTCGTGTTCCGACCACGACACCTTGAATTGGCGACCGAACTTGGGGTGCTGGTGCCAATGGCCGTGCAAGCGGACCTCCTCGCCCTCGTGAACCGGACTCAATTCCCCGGCCGCAGTTTCAAACCGGCCCTGATGCAGGATCTGGACCACGGCGAATCCCTTATCCGGGTCTTGATAAAGGACCTGGGTGATTTGCCCGGCTAGGGTTTCGTGGACTTTTGGGCCGTTGTTCGCCATTTCGGAGGTCTGGACGGCAATCGCTTCCGGGCCTAGAATATTCGGCCCATTTCCGGAAGGGGCCACAGGATGGGCACCGGGCTTTGGCTGCGCCGCTACGGCGGTCCGCCCAGCATAGCGCCTGGCCGCCTCCGCCCTGAAAGCCCTGAAGCCCCTGAATGGAATGGGATAGCCTCTCAACTCGCGGGCTCGGCTCGCCATCGCCGGGATCGGATTCCCGGCCCAACCGCCAACGAAGGTTCTAGCTTGATCAAAGTCCCTGTTCGTCAGAACGAGTCGCTGGAAGCGGCCATTCGGCGCTTTAAGCGCCAGTGCAATTACGCCGGCATTTTCAAAATCGCCAAGGCGAAGACCTGGTATGAAAAGCCCACGACCGCCAACCGCAGGGAAAAGCGGGAGCGGATGCGGACGATTCAAAAGGCGGAGCGGATGCGCCGTCAATCGCGGTTTTAAGATCGCTGTACGTCGGCGGATTGAACGGTCTTGAGAGGCCTGCCAGCCTCGGGGTCCTGCGACTCCGGGGCTGGCCCGTTTCATTTCGGGGCCATGCCTAGAGAACGTCCGCGAAAAGCTCGTCGAGGGCAGCGGGATTTAAGCCTGCCTTATCACGAATATCGTTATGAAGTCGGGGAGCCGGATCACGGCCAGCGTTTGGACGCTTTTTTGGCCAAGCGAATTCAATGGCGCTCCCGGCGGGGCGTGCAACAAATGATTGCGGAAGGGATGGTCAGCCTGGAGGTTGGTAAAGATCCTCAGGCGGCGCCCATCGGTTCCATTCGGGACGGCTTGAAACTTCGTCGCGGCCAAGAAGTGGTTTTGCGAACCCCGGCGCCGCAACCGCCGCCGCAACGAGTGGCCGATTTGGATCCGGAATCGGATCTCGAAGTCTTAGCCGAAGACGATCAGATCGTGGCGGTGAACAAGCCGCCCCACATCAGCGTTCATCCGAGTCACGGGCATTTGACCGGCTCGCTGATTCATGCCATCCACGAACGCCATCGACGTTTGTATCCAGGGGCTACTGAAGTACCAACCCTTTGCCATCGGCTGGATCGGGAAACCAGCGGGGTGGTGTTGTGTGCCAAGGACCAGCTCAGTCGCACTCGTATCGGGCGGCAATTTGAAGCCCGGTCGGTTCAAAAGATCTATTTGGCTTTGGTGGTCGGCGAAATGGAGCAACAACAAGGTTGCATCGATTTCCCTTTGGGGCGGGATTTGCACAGTGAGGTGCGTTTGAAAATGGCGGTGCGACCGGAAGACGGTCAGGCTTCACAAACCGATTGGAAGGTGGAGCAACGATTCGCCGGCTTCACTTTGGTGGCTCTATATCCAAAGACCGGGCGGCAGCATCAACTTCGGGTTCACTTGGCGGCGATTGGCCACCCCATTGTCGGAGACAAGCTCTATATGGGAGACGAGAGTATTTTCATCCGGGGAGTGAACGGCGAGATCACCGAACAGGATCGCCGCTTTCTAAAGTTGGACCACCAAGCCTTACACGCTTGGCAACTCATTTTTGAACACCCGTTCACCGGCATGGAAACCACGGTGAAGGCACCTTTGCCCGATGACGTTCGCGAATTTTGTCGAACCTTGTCTGCTTCGACTTAAACCGCAGATTCGTGGGGGGGACGGATTGTCCCCCCGTCCGGCACGGGGCTTCTTTTTATTGATTTCCCCACCAAGTGCGGAACTTGTTTTCAAAGTCCTTGCCGAAAGCTTTCAGCACCAACTTTTCCACCAGATCAGCCGAAGGTTCGAAGCGTCCCAAGTGGGCCCAATTTTCTTTGTACTCGGCTGACAGTAAGGCGGCGAATCGATTCAAGCCCTTGCGGTTTCCTTCCAGGCCGTAGGTGGCGAATGCAAACGCCAGGTGAGCAAGCTCTTCATCGAAGGGCCGGGCGCTGTAGGAATAGAGCGCTTGTATGGGAACCTTGTTCTTTTCCACCATGCGCTTGGCGGTGTTGCGCCAGGCTCCATGGGAAACCGCGTACACGAAACCGGAACGGTTCCAATTGGCCCAAACCTCTCCCGTGGTGGCTTCTTCTCCGGCGCAGGCCAGGCCTTCCAACAACCAAAGAGGAAGCGGGCCGAAACGTCGGTGCATTTCCAAGTGAACCAAATTGTGAGCCAGGGAATTGACCGGCTTGGCCTCCTCCTGAAAGCGAGTGTCGTGGAAATAGGAGGTCACCCGGGGGCGGTAAATGGTGAAGCCGGCGGTATCCGCGGAAGTCTTCATGAAACTTCTCAGTTTCGGATCGCTTTCCGAAATGCAATTCAATAAAGCTGTGTAGTTTTGGCCTATTTTCAGCATGAATGCTTGATGGGCGCTCCCGATTTCACTTTTCTTGACTTTGCCGAAAGCTCGGTCCAAATGGGCCAGAACCTTTTCACTCAAGTTCAAGGCTTCCCGGGCATCCTTGTCGCGGAAATCGGAATACAGTTGCAGGCGTCCGTCTTTGTTGCGGTAAGTGCTCAAACGGTGGTCGTCGACCAAAGCAGTGATTTGGTCCAAAACGGCGGCTTCCACCGAGGTGGGGCCGGCGGCGGTGGACAATCCGGACCAATGCTTGGCGGCGTTGGCGATCCAGTTGGAACCGAAATGCCGGTCCAGCAGCTTCTCTTGGGTGGCGGGGTCGGGAATCCATTCCTTTTCAATGGCCAAATCCCCGGGCCTTTCCTTGGCTAAGTCTTTCAGGAAGGCTTGAAGGCGCAACGTTTCGGACCACATCCACCAGTGTCCGATGGCAAACTGCAAGTAAGCGCAGTCTTGCTGAAAGGCTTGAGTCTCTTTGGTGAAAGCGGTGGCGCTCGAGGGGTGAGCTTGCACGGCTCCAGCGGCACCGGCTCGCCATTGCTGGTGATAATCCTCGCTTAATTTGCCGCCGGGATGATTGGAGTATCCATAAACCCCACCGGCTAATTCATCTTGAACTGCGTAGCTCAAAGCTTCTGGAATCCAAGCCGGCAGGCGACCGAAGCGGCGTCCCAATTCCAAATGGACCGCCTCGTGCGCCAATTGGATTTCCGGTCGGGGAATGTACTTGGTGCTCCGATCATGGCGAACGATCGCCAACATGGGGTTCCAGTGGCGAATGCGGGCAAACTTCTGCACGCTCTTGGCCCAATCGGCGAGATAGGGAAAAGTTTCGGCCATGGTGTCCATGGTGACTCGCACGTCTTTGCGATTGTCGACGTACAACAAATGCAAAGGACCGCGAGCCTTCGAATTTCCAAATTCCGCTCCTCCCAAGCTGGCATCCAAACGAGCAAAGAGGTGGCGTAATTGGGCGGCGGCTTCGCCGATTTTTTCCGTATCCATGCTGGAAAACAGAATCCACCGGCCGTGAACGTCTTCGACCGTTCTCCAGTCCCGTTCTTGAGCTAAGCTTTTCAACCAGAAGGTCGGATTCTTGGTCGGCGTTTCCACCGTTTCGGTGGAGTTGGTCGCAAGGGCCGGCCCCGCCGCCTTCTTGATCTCGCCTCCGGCCACCGAAACCTTGCCCCGTCCGGCGTGGCGGTCGCCATAGCCGGGCTCTCCCCATGCCGCGGCACCATCGCCGCCAGCGGCCACTGCCGCCCCGGCTCGGGCACCGCTGCCTGACCCGATCCATTCCTGAAGAATCTGGCCATCGGTCAAAGACACGATTTGGACCCGGCCCAATTCCTTGCCAGAGCCGGATTGGCCGGGAGCGCCGATCAGCAAATCGCCCCGTCCGTCTCGGTTCCAATCCAGGGGACCGGCCAAGCTTTGGCCAAGGAAGCCATGAGCGACTTTGCCGTGGAGGGCGACGATTTCTTCACCGCTGGCGCCGGAGAACACCCTCACGCTGCCGGCGTTGGGAAAGTCTTTCCCCTCCAGCCAGGAGCCGACCGCCACTTCCGCCTTGCCATCGCCGTCCAAATCGCCGACTCCGGAAACCGCGCATCCGAACTCGGCCCCGGGGGCGGGGCCGCGGAGCTCCCGAATCAAGTGCCCATCGATTCCGGAGTAGATGTACGCCCGTCCGGAACGGGGGCCGCTGGCTCTTGCCGCCGGGGCGCCGACGATGAGATCGGCTCTGCCGTCTCCATCTACGTCACCGGCGTCGGCCAAGCCGAAACCGAAACCACCGCGGGGTTGGTCGCCCCGCTGATAGCGGAGCATGCGACCGGAGGCCGGATCGTAGACGAAGACTTTTCCAACCGGGGCGCCCTTGGAAATGGCCCCGGTGGCCGCCACTAACAAGTCAGGCCGGCCGTCACCGCTGAGATCGGAGATAGTGGCCAAGCGGATTCCGAATTCCTCCCGAGGCTGCTGGCCTTTCCAGCGGTGCAACACCTCAAGATCCGGAGTTCCGGAGTAGATCAAAACCTCGCCGGCGGCAGGGCCGGTGCCAATCCGACCGGGAACGCCAATGGCAAAATCCGGTCGGCCGTCTCCATTGATGTCGCCGAGGCCGGCGACGGCCTGCCCGAAACGCTCTTGGCTGTTTTCGCCTCTTAGCTCGGCCAAAACCTTGCCGGTTTTACCGGAGGCGATTTGCACCATTCCCGAGCGGGCGCCGGCGACGTCGGCTTCAGGAGAACCCAGTAATAGATCGGGATGGCCGTCTTGATCCCAATCGCCGAGCCAGGCAAGGCTGGTGCCCAAGCCTAAACCTTTTTCCGCTCCTAGGATGCGGAGGCGGACCTGGGTTTCTGAGGACGGATTCTGCGGTGGGGGGCTAAGGAAATGGCTGGAAAAGCACAAAAACAGCCCCAAAAACGGTGTGACCGTCATGGGTGATCTCCCCTGATTGATTCCTGTGACTTGTCAGGGAGGCCCGAGAGCCTCCGCTAACTAAGTGACCATAACAACGTTCCCAGTAAACGAAAAATTGGAAAAATTCTCATGGGGTCAGCCATTTCAAGGTGGACGCGGCGATGAGAACTCCCTTGTGGCGGCCACCGACCGGAGCGTGCAACAGACCTTCCTCGCTGCCCAGGCGCTGGCTGGCTTCGGCGAAATCCATATAACTGGTGATAATCCAGCCTTTTAGCTCCGCGGCATAGAGACCGACCAAGGCCCAGGCGTCCTCCCGGGATTCGCGATCTCCCTGGGTTTGGAATTCCAGGGAATGGCTGGGTTCGAAGCCGACGTTGGCGAGCTCATGAAGGGCGGCTCGAGGAGCGGTGTTGGCCGGGCGGCAGCGCACCCGAATATCCCGAACGTCCAAATCGCGATCGGCCTCGCCGAAGGCGTGAATCGCTTCCAAGCCGGATTGTTGAATCGCGCCGGCCAAGGAGGAATGGCTTAAATCCAGCAGTAAGCCGTGGAAACGACGGGAATCCAGGACCAAGTCGGTGAGAAGAGTAGCGACAATTTCCACGGGCGAGGAGAAACTATCAGATTCCAGCCGCCATGACTCGCGACCTCCAAACCCTTCCGCCCGAACACGTCAAAATCCAGGGACCGGCCGGCGTGCTGGGCGCCACCCTGGAACAGCCCGCCGCCGATCCCCTTGGCATGGTGCTGCATTTGCATCCCCATCCCATGCATGGCGGCAATCGCCGAAACAATGTCGTTCGTCATGGGGCTTTGGGCTCCCTTGCCGCCGGCTGTGTTGCCTTGCGAGTGGATTTCCGCGGCGTTCCGGGCTCGGAGGGTCGGCATGACCACGGTTTTGGTGAGGTGGACGATGCCGAAGCCGCCGTGCAGTGGATGTTGCAACGCTTTCCCGACTTGCCGTTGTTCCTGTGGGGTTTTTCCTTCGGCTCTCGAGTCGGTTTGGAACTTTGTTTCCGGGGAGGCCTTCCGGTGGAAGGATATTTGGCGGTGGCCTGGCCTACCGCTTACTACACCTGGCCCGAGGGAAGCGGATGGCCGGATCGGATGAGTTTCTTAGCCGGCAGCGAAGACGATTTCGTGGACCGGACGTTGATGCAGCCGGCTTTGGACCACGGTGGTGAATTTGAGGTCGTAGACGGAGCCGACCACTTTTTCCGCGGTCAACTTCATTTGGTCCGGGAGTTCACCCGGAACAAGCTGCAAGCCTGGTTACCGGCTAAGCCGTCGCCGGAATAAGGCAAAAAAAAGAGGTCCGGCAGCTTCCTCTCGAGGAAGTTCACCGGACCATCCCCCTGTTCTGGTTTTTGGGAAGGTTACCGGGGTTGCCGGCAACCAGTTTTCTAGGTTCGCTTTCGGGAAGAGCTTCCTTTGGGCGAACATTGGCTTAGGTGCAATCCATGTGCCAAACGGTGGAAATTTTTCGTCGGGTGAAATGTTGCGTTTTCGCACAAGAGCCGTGCGGGCCGCCACTCCACAATAGGAGCTATGACCCGCAAAGATCACAACCCGGCCATTCGCACCATTTTGATGCCGAAGGACACCAACGCAGCCGGGACGATTTTCGGTGGCGTCATTCTTTCCTACATCGACTTGGCTGCGGTCGTGGAAGCGAACTGCGTCAATCCGAACCGCCGCTATGTCACCGTGGCTATGGATAAGATCGTATTTCACGAACCGGTTTACGTCGGTGATTTGGTTTCTTTCTATACCTCGTTGGTTCGGGTGGGACGCACTTCAGTGACGGTCCGGGTGGACGTGATCGCTTCCAGGCGCCAGGAACCGGACATTGAAGTTCAGGTCACCGAAGCGGAAGTGGTTTACGTTGCAGTGGACGAAAGTCGCAGGCCGATTCCAGTCATGGATCAAGATGCCAATAACTAAGGTAATTTTTGGGCAAAAAAATTCCTTGCCGCTACGGAAATATAAGTTTAGACAAAAACAAGACTTGCCGTCTTTGGGCTGAAAGTCTATTCAAATTTGGTGCCAAGTCGGCTTTTCGCCTTCGATTGGCCCGCAAGCGCTCTCTTTCGCGGAATGGTTGTCGCCGCATTCCGCTCAAAATCCTCTGACCCTCGATTCGCCTCTTGCCAGGCAGGGAAGGCCGCTTGATGAAGCAGCACGTTGTTTTCTTTGAAGTCCGTGGAGGTTCCGACAAAGGACCTGATGGCTACCGTCCGGATACTTGGCCCATGGTGAGGGCGTTAGAGGCATTAGGCTGGACCGCGGAAGTCGTTTTTTATTCCGATGAAGATCGGCCGAAGATCTTGGAAGAAGTGAAAGCCAAAGCCGATGCTTACGTCAGCCGGATCAATCCCGGCAATATCCCGGGAGGGGAGGCCATGTATTTCGATATGTTGCGAGAACTGTGTGAAGCAGGAGTGTTGGGTTTGCCCCATCCCGACGCCATGATCGGTTACGGCGCCAAGGATTCGTTGTGCAAACTGACCGATACCGGATTGGTGCCGAAAGACACAGTGGCCTATTACACCGTGGAAGAATTGGAAACCCAGTTTCCGAAGCTGGTCCGCAACAGCGTCCGGGTGCTGAAACAAAACCGCGGTTCCACCGGCGAAGGCATTTGGCGAGTGGAGGTCGTGGATGAACGGGAGTTCCCGGCAGGGGAGGCTTTGCCTTTGGATGCCAAGTTGAAGTGCACCGAAGCCAAGGACAACCACGTCGAGTATTTGGAATTAGGCGAGTTCATGAAGTTTTGCCATCGGTACTTAGGTGGCGAGCACGGCATGATCGTGGATATGCCTTTCCTTCCCAGAATCAAAGAGGGGGAAATTCGGATTCTTCTGGTCGGCGCCAAACCGATTTTCGTGGTACACAAAAAGCCTGCGGAAGGGGCGGACGCTTTTTCCGCGACCTTGTTCTCGGGGGCTCGTTACACCTATGACCCGCCGGAACAATGGGCCAAATTGGTGAACGGCTTGGACGCCCAATTGGAGCTAATCACCAAGCGGCTTGGCGGTTTCGATTTGCCGTTGATTTGGACTTGTGATTTCATCCTGGATTGGGATGAAAACAAGGAAGACGTTTACATCCTTGGCGAAATCAATTGCTCGTGCGTCGGCTTTACCAGCCACTTGGAATCGGGAATCCAAGAGGCGGTGGCCGAAGAAATCATCCGCCAAGTCAAAAAGAACCAGGCTTCCAGTTCGGCTCAGACCGAGGAAGAGCTGGTCTAAACGACCGCAGTCGAGGAGTTCCAACGGAAGCCGGTTATTGCCGGCTTCCGTTGTTCGTTGCTCTGTGGGCTCCGCCCAAAAGTCGTCGGAAGTAATGGAGGCCGGCTTCGGTTGGGCAATAAGTCCGGAGTAGTGAAGCAGTGTTTAGTCTAATTCTCTTAGGGAAATTTCACCCTGGATTTGTATATCCAATTCTCCTCCTGATGTTGCCTCACTTGGGGCCCTTGAATTTGCGTAGAGCGAAATTCCAGTGGTCACTTTTTGTTCTCTTTTCCACTCTTCCAAGCCTCGCGCGTAGCCGGCATCTGGAGAATCGTAGGGTTTTGTAAATCCGATCCCTTCGCCGTCAATCTCGGTTGTGATCGACATGCCGATTCCTGCCCACGACCACCTTAGATTTAAGGTAATGGTAACTTCAATACTATCGCTTGTTCCTGTAGACATGTCCTCAATGACCAAAAGATGTGATGTGGTGGTTGACATGTACTCCATCCCAGCCGTAACGGTTGAACCGGCAGTCCCTTTCGGCTTCTCCACTGTCGCGGAGCCGAAGAATTTCATCGATTCTTCAACCTCGGACGTCCGATTTCCTCGGTATTCCCACTCTTCTTTGTAATAGGCGCCAAGATCCACACACGTTTTGGCTATGTGATTTCCCCAGGAGTCATCGACTGCGGATCCCTTCGCCTCAGCTTTATAATAAAGAGCCAGTACGTAACCTTCCATTTTCCCACTCCCAAATAGAAGGCCATTTACATTCTGAACGCAGGGCTTCGGCCTTCCATCAATTGGTTGAAGGATGGTCACTCGATGCCAAGATCCATTATTATGAACAGTAATGGGATCGTTCTCAGACTGACCTGAAGCCTTACCGGCCATTCCAATCAATCCCAAAAACAAGCAGAGGATCTTTTTCTTAGAGCTTTGGTGCATTACTTTGTCTCTTAGTGTGCACGTTTTTGATTTCTACGGGTTTGTTAATTCAACGTCAGCGCAACTCCTTCCATAGATTGGAAACCGACGCCGATCTCCTGAGAAGGGTTTTGTCTGAGAATAAGGGTGGTGTTTGGGAGAACACCGGTGAGTTCAAATGTACCTCCTGGTCCGATCGGAACAGAGTATTGAAAACCTTTGGATCGGTCTCCCGGTCCCACTCCTTTGATGCCAAAGAAGAGAAGTTTTCTTTTGGGTGGCAGGCCATCATCTCCTGCGACAATTCCTCTTATAGAAACAGATTCGTCCAGCGGAATGCGAATGACGGATTCTTGGTCGGCCGTTAATGACGAACGAGCTATGCCAGTCCAGCCTCCTGGTTTGAGAGGCTTGACCAAGAACCAGAAGTCACCAGTTGACAATCTTCGGTCTGGAGTATAAAGATTCGATTCCGCTTGCTGAATCAGGTACAGATCTTGTGTTTTCTGAGTGTGATCAGAAGCCGGAAACACTTGGCAGAGCAATTTCTCGGGTTGTTCTCCTTTCAAATCCAGTTGAAATTGCGGGCGTACTTTTTTTAGAACCCGAACTTCAATGACCCTACGCTCGGAAGCGTCTAACTGAAACTTTTGAGTGCCGTCATCAACTAAATGGCACGAGTACTCGTCTTTAACTCGCCAATTCCTCGTAGTAGAGGAGAGCAGATAGCTTCCTGGCCTTAAGCCGTGAAATGATAGGCCTTGTTGTTCAATGGGAAAATCCACGTAGAAATACATGCGCGCATCTCTGTCAAATTCTCCCCGCTCTTTGACTAAGGTGTGGAGGGATGGGTGATTTTCTAAATGAAAGATATCTTTGGGGTCGTAATCCACGCCGGAATCGTCTCGGAATCGAATTTTCAGCTCCATGCTTGCATTCCCATTAACGAATACATTACCGAGATCCAGTAGCTCATTGGCGTCAAAGTGAAAGGCTTTGCTGGCGAACCAATGGCGATTGGTTTGGTCTACCCAATGGGCGCAAAGAGTTTTTTCCCCTGGTCGAATTTCTTCTGCCCAAAAACTTCCGTACCGGTCCACGGTTTCCCGCCACTCAGTAGAAGAGCTCCACAAAGATTGTCCTGTTGACGTGGACTGGAGATCTTCGTGGAACAGAACCACTTCAGCAGGCAGGACCCACTCTCCTCCTGCCGGTGGGACGAGGGTGCCCTTGATGCCGTTTCTTCCGAGCATGCTGGCTTTCAATGATGTCAATTGCCCAGGCATCAAGGTAAATACTCCGGATAAGTGCTTTGGAATGCCATGTTGTACTCGGAAACCTCCCTCGATTCCTTCCACCTCCTGTTGTTCAAAGGGAGGTTCAAAGGTGATTACATCAGCAAGTGAACGTGGGAAAGCTGCCCATCGAAATTCCTGATTGCCTGGAAGATGCAGCCACAAGGCAACTCCATTTTCATTGGTTTGTCTCACCCAAGGAAATGGGATGGCTGGGGCAGCTAGGTCTTCTGGGAAAAGATCATTCCAAGAGCTTTGATCTCTGAGATGAGAGAAAGGGGCTTGGCGAAGGAGTTGGGTTACCATTTCCTGGTTGGCTCCCTCGATATTCGCGAAGAAACTGGAGAGTTGATGGTGATCTCTCAATTGTTTCAGGCGCCCTCCCTGTGGATTGGCGAGAAGATCGACCAATCGCTCAAGACTCTCTTCGCGACCTCCCAGAGGTATGGCTACCAACGTGACTCCAGTAGCTTGGACTGATTCTCCTTCAGACTCTAGAGTTATGGATAATGAGGCGCTAGGGTACAAGGAAAAGACATGCTTACCCTGAGAGGAAGGGAGATAGTGGAGATCTGCTTGGATACCAAAGTGTCCAGGTTCAGTGATTTCAACAATCGTCTCCTTGGACGTCGGCAGGCGGATTTCTCCGTTCTCGTTGGTAATAAGCGTTCCCCAAGTCGCGTTTTTTTTGTCGAGATAGCGGACGATGGCCCCTGACAGTGGAAATTGAGTAGCCTGATTCAAGACCTGGATAGTGTTGCTCTTTTCTGGATATAGGAGAACCTTTCTCCTTCCAGCCGTATCTTTACCTGAATTCGATGCAAAATCAGAATTAAAGAGTGAGTCGCCTTGTCTGGCGTCTATTTCTTCTTTGCTGCTAGATCCTAAAGAGTCTCCGAATTTCCAGACAATCCCCAGGCTAGCAAAGGCGATCACCAAAAAGGCCAAGGCGGTGACTCTGATTCGGTTGTTCGCGTTGCTCATAGCAATGATCGTTTTACACCCTAGTTGTTTGGTTGATCAATTTCGAGCAAATTGGCATATCCTGACATTTGCCATAAGCCGGTTCCGGTTGCTTTTGCATTAACAGATCCGCTGCCTTCAACCACCATTCTGCCGCTGGCTTTGGCCGAGAATTCCCAGGTCCACACTGGTTCATTTCCGTAGCCAGTCCAGTACTCCGCAGTGCTTTCCTCTTGAGTCTGCTCGTATTCGGAGCCGCCAGAGAACTGCGTAGTGAAGCTTCCTCCTCCCCACAAAACCCAGGTTATGGTCCATGTTCCGGTTGGATGGTCTTTGGTCGATATGGCTGCCGTGGCAAGAGTGAATCGCGAACCTCCCGAGGGATTTTTCTGAATGGTAGTCGATTCGTACTCAAGCACGGGAATCAATCCAATTTCAGCAAATCCTTTTGGCACTCCCATTTTCTGTTTTCCGGAAAACCGCACCGACTCCTCTTGTTCAGGCATGCGTTGGCCTCTGTATTCCCATGTTTCGGAAATAAAGTATCGGTCCACATTACAAACGCACCCGAGTTTGGCTCCATCGCTGGTTCCGTACCAGTGCGCGGAATGTTCCGTGCCAAAGTTCACGAAGTACGAGCCACATGTAATGATACCGGTTGTATAGCTAGTTCCAAATGAGTCAGTCTCACCGCAATGGTCGTACTTGTTCCCGAGTGGGGTGAGAGAGGTAATTCGATGCCAAATTCCCCCTCCACCATCAGGTGGATTGAACGTCTGGGACCAACCTAGTGAGGAAAACGCCGCGGACCAGAACAAAACACATAAAAAACGAGAATGCAAACTCATGGGATTACTCCAAGGTCTACGAGATGAGGGGAAGCGAACAGAGGGAAACGGTAGAGCCTACCATCTCCCGAAGCACTTCTCTTTTAATAGATTTATGGCTTGAGGGCAATTAATTTTCGTTTCCATCTTTTTCTCCATGGTGGTTTCTGTGTGCCGCCGTTTAATTTCCAAAAACGAGGCAAATCAATTGTGTTGTATTTTCTAAGCATATTGAAGAAAGGGAGAAGTACTTTTGCGGCTTCTTAGGGCCGGTTTTGCGAATTCGTAATTTTTCCCGGTGAACCGCGCATGTCAGAAGGCCCTCTTCACGGGAGGGCGGATCTTGTTTTGCCGCGGAGCAGAAGACGAACGGGTTGATGCCAATTATCCAAATGGCGCCAGATTGCGCGGCAATGGAAGCTTCCGTTTAGCGAAGGTCGAAGCGGAACAAGTTGACGCTGCATGCCGGTAGCTGAAGCTGATCTCCGAGGTTGCGAAACGGGATTTCTCTTATCTGAATTTGATCGGGAGAAGAGGGATCGTTGAAACTCTCAGGGTCGGAGCCTGCAATCTGCCATTGGATCCCCGATCCAGCCAGCTCGGCGCCGGAGACTTTCAGAGTAAGTGCAGCCGGTTGCCGGCTCGGATTGACCACGCCCAAGGTCAAATGCTTTCGATCTTCGCTCCAAGCGGCCAGGGCATCGAAACGGGGATTGGTTTTGGTGCTGCAAGGGTGAATGCCGAAGTGTCGCCGGTAGAGTTCCAGTACCAAGCCGGTGCTTTCCATGGCAGCGGAAGTATCACTGGTCTTAATCGCTCCAATCACGTTTACCGTCTGTGCATAATTGGCCATGAAATAAAGATCGCTGTTGCGGCCGAACTCATGCAAAGCCGCGGCCACGCCAAGGGCGTCCTTCAGAAAATATCGTGTCCCGAGTTCGCCGAAAACATGGGGGCCGTACCAATAGTTCCACTCATCTTCACAAATTCGAATGTCACGGCCTTGCAAGCTGGGCAACTCTCGCCGGTAGGCCCGGTGAGCCTCGGCCGTTCGTCGCAGGCTGTCGGGTGCTTGCAGTACGTGGGCGAGCAAGCCCGGTTGTTCCTGCCAGTAGACATGCTCCGACAAATAATCCATTTGTTCGGCGCACTCCTGCAACATGGTTCGGCTCCATTCACCTACCGCGCCGACACCGATGATGAGGATTTCAGGATCGACCCGGCGTAGAGCTTCGACGAATTCATTGTGACGCTGGACGTAGTCCGCCAGCGGAATGTGACCGAGTTGCCAGCCACCGTACATTTCATTGCCTACGCCGATGAAACGCACCTTCCATGGATCTCGGCGACCGTTTGCGGCTCGCAGTTTTCCCATCGGCGTATCGGCTTCGCCGTTTAGATATTCCAACTCTTGAGCGGCACTCTCCACGCTGCCCAAACCGGCATTGATGGCGATGTAGGGTTCCGTGTCCAGCAGTTCGCACAAGGCCATGAATTCGTGAATGCCGACATCATTGTGTTCCACCCCCTGCCAGGCCGGATTCTTCCGGGGCGGGCGGCGGTCCCGCTCCCCAATGCCGTCGCGCCAGTCGTAGCCGGAAACGAAATTGCCCCCGGGCCAGCGATATACCGGGGCGTCCAGCCTTCGTAAAAGCTCCAGCGTATCGGCTCGAAATCCCTGAACGTTGTCGGCAGGCATCAAACTGATCGTGCCGATGTGCAAGGTGCCGCCGGAACCTCTTAAAGTCAGTCGCAGGAAGCCGTCTTCGCAATCTCCACCGGAAATGAAGCGAAACTCTCCTCGGGGAGAGTCGACCTTTTGATGGCGCAAGACCACCGTTTGTTTCTGATCCGGTTCCGATCCCCAACCCAAACTCAACTCGGCGGATTCGATGCCGCGACTTCCTTTGAATATCAAATGACCGGTGTATTCGCGACCGGCGATTAAACCGAGACCTCGTTGTTCCAAGGTAGCCGTGGGGCGGTCGGGGCTCAGGTCGATACGAACCGAATGTTCGCCAACGTAAGTGGCTTCGGAATCCATCGTCACTGATCCGGTGAAATGCCACGGAGATGATTCCGTCCCGACCGGATAAAAGAACTTCCGATCCTCCAGCAATTCCGCCCAAATCCCGCCGTAGATGCAGCGCCCTAGATGTTCGATGAATTGGCCGTAAATATATTCGCTGATCGGTTCCCCGACATTGCGGGCGTCGACTTCGATGAAAGGAGCGACCTGATGTTTGGCATCGAGCAATAAGAGGTCGATATCGTCGTAATAGGCCGTGCCGGTGGCCAATCCCCAGCCCCCGAACAGGCAGTTGATCTGAACCCGATCGCGCGGTCCGGTTTCGAATTCGACGGCGACCCGGGTCCAAGCTTGGTCTCCGGTAATCGCCGTCGTTTGCGCCCCGGCGAGTCCGTGAACGTTCAGCAGCGCGCCATGACCGCCGATCGGAATCACCTGCTCGGTCCGGATCCATCCTTCAAGCCGATAGCGGGCAAAGGGGAGGACGTCCACGGTTTGACTCCAGGCAATGTCCGCTCCTTCTTGGGAGCGAATGACCACTCCGGCGCCGCTGCGACCGCTTTCCGCCACGCTTTGCTTGCCCTTTCCGGCCCAGGCTGCCGGGAACCAGGCGGCGGGGTGGTCGTGCTCCAATTCCTCAAAGGACCCGTTCGTAAGTGCTTTCTCTTGAGGGTCTTGTATTTCAGGAAGGGGGCCCGCCCCGGTGAGGAGTAGAAGGCTGAAGGAAAGCAGCATTTCAGGTTTTCGTGGATGGTGAGAGCGCTGGGGATGACGGCCGCCGGCCGAGTTACTAATCTATCCTAAGAATCTCCCCGCAGCCAATCCACCCCGCGCCTTTTCCCTCATGCTCGAATTCCTGGATTACCTCAGCCTTGGGGCGTACTTCCTGCTCCTGATAGGCGTGGTGTGGTTTTCCTCCCGGCGGCAAAGCACGCCGACGGATTATTTCCTGGCCGGCCGGGACGTCGGTTGGTTTGCCATCGGCGGCAGCCTGTTCGCTTCCAATATCGGTTCGGAACACATCGTCGGCCTAGCCGGACAAGGGGCCAGCACCGGCTTGGCCATGGCCCATTGGGAATTGCATGCCTGGCTCATGATTACCCTTGGTTGGGTTTTCGTGCCCTTCTATCACCGGTCCAAAGTTTTCACGATGCCGGAATTCCTCGAGCGTCGTTTCGGGCCGACCAGTCGGTGGATCCTGACCTTGGTTTCGTTGCTGGCTTATGTCTTCACCAAAGTTTCGGTCACCATCTACGCCGGCGCGACGGTATTTCAAACCCTTTTGCCGGACACCTTCGGTTCTCCCGAAAACGCTTTTTGGGTCGGGGCATTCGCCACGGTGATCTTGACCGGGATCTACACCGTGTTTGGCGGTTTGCGAGCGGTGTTGTTCACCGACGCCGCTCAGGCCGTGGTGCTGCTTTTGGGATCCGCTGCCATCACCGCCTTCGGGTTGAACGCCCTTGGAGGATGGGGAGAATTACGTCAATTCGCCAGTGCGAACGCCAGCCAATTAGCTTTGTGGAGGCCCCTTTCCGATCCGGATTTCCCTTGGTTGGGAGTGGTCATTGCGTCTCCGATCATCGGTCTTTGGTATTGGTGCACCGATCAGTACATCGTGCAGCGCACCTTGGCCGCTCGCGATTTGAAAACCGCCCGGCGAGGGGCGATCTTTGGGGCCTTCCTTAAAGTCTGGCCGGTTTTGATTTTTCTAATCCCCGGTTTGATCGGCGCCGCTTTGCACCAAAAAGGATTGTTGGCCATTCCTCTCGGGTCCGACGGCGAGCCGGAGGGAGATCGAGTCTTCGCCACCATGGTCGCCGGTTTGTTGCCGGTGGGTTTGCGCGGAGTGGTGGTCGGCGGCTTGCTGGCGGCGTTGATGAGTTCCCTGTCTTCCCTTTTCAATTCCAGTTCCACTCTTTTCACCGTCGACGTCTATCGCAAGCTTCGACCTGAAGCCGATAATCGCCGCCTGGTCGCCGTCGGACGTTTGGTCACTTTGGTGATCGTCGCCCTGGGTATGTTGTGGATTCCGGTGATGAAACTGATTTCCGGCGGCGGTTTGTATCAATACCTGCAAAGCGTGCAGGGTTATTTGGCGCCGCCGATTGCCGCGGTTTTTCTGCTTGGTTTGTTCTGGCGCCGAGCCAATGCCGTCGGGGCCGCCTGGAGCTTGGGCACCGGCTTTGTTCTGGGTTTGGGCAAGTTAACGGTTCAAGCTCTTTTCGGAGCCGAAGACGGCAAATTCCACGATCCGTGGTGGCTGGCCGCCATCGGCGATTACAACTTCCTTTACGCAACCGGTTGGTTGTTCCTGGCCAGTACCGCCGTTGGAATCATCGCTTCCTTGTTAAGCCCGCCCCCGCCTGCCAAGCGGCTGGACGGTCTTTGTTACGCCACCATTGACCGAGCCGAAGTTCGTGCCAGTTGGAACTTATGGGACGTCCTCGCCACCGTGGTCGTCCTCGGCTTGGTGCTGGTGTTCTATCTCTACTTCAGTTTTTGGATCTGAGCCAAACCGATCGTGTCCCTTCACGCTTCTCAGCTTCGAACTCTAAGTGCCCGGCGGGTCTTCCGGGCGCTTTTGATGGCTGGCGGAACCTCAAGAGCGGATTTGGCCAGAGCCACTCATTTGTCGGCAGTGACGGTCGGCAAGATCGTCGACGAAATGCTGGGTCGAGGGTTGGTTAGGGAAGAAGAAACTCAGCCTCCTGGCGGTAGCCAAAGCCGAGGCGGAACCATGGGCCGACCGCCGCGAACCTTGCATCTCGGTGGCAAGCGGCGGTTCTTGGCAGTGGAACTTGGCGTTCGCCGGACTCAAGTGGCTTGGGTTGGCATCGACGGCACGCCCTTGCTTCCGATCCAAAGTTTTCCGACGCCGGAATCGGTCTCCGATTGGAGAACCAAGTTGGCCGAGATGAGATTGACTTTCGACGGCCATGCCGATCGGATGTTGCTCAGTTTGCCCGGGGTCTTTGACGCCGAGCGCGGCGAATTAATTTGTTCTCCGAACTTGCCGTGGAGCGAAGGCCGGCAACTGCTCGAAGCCGCGGCCGACGCCGGGGGAGCCCCAGTAATTGCAGTTCAGGAAATCCAAGCCCTGGCTCTAGGGCACCGGGCTTCCGGCCGGGCCGCCGATTCTTTCGTGCTGGTCGATTTCGGCGACGGAGTCGGCGGAGCCGTGATGACCGGCGGAGAGCTACTTCACAGTCCTTTGCCTTTATGCGGCGAGTTAGGGCACACCGGCGTTCACGGCAATCGCCGCCGTTGCGCTTGCGGTGCGGTCGGCTGTTTGGAAACCCTGGTTTCCCGCCAAGGCTTGTTGCAGAGTTTCCAGGCTGCGAGTGGATCCAAAGCCGCCAGTTGGGACGACCTTCGGGAGCGGGTTCAACGCCACGGCGCCGAAGCTTGGTTGCTTCCCTCCTTGGACGCGGCCGGCAGCGTCCTCGCCGGGGCCATCAACTTGCTCGGGATCCAAAGCCTGGTGTTGACCGGCGATCTGCCCGGATTGCACCCGGACATCGGGCGCATTCTTACGGAACGGGCGGTGCAGCACTCCCTGATTGGGCGTTTCGGCAAACTTGACGGGGAGGTGGCCCCCCGGCGCCGCATTCAAGGCTTAATCACCGCTGCGGAAGACTACCTCCTTCAACCGGAAGCATGACCATGAGTTCCTCGAACGAATCTGATTTCCTGATTGGCGTCGATTACGGCACCGAGTCGGTGCGTGCTCTCATCGTCGAAGCCGCCACCGGGAAGGAAGTGGCGTCGGCGGTTTGGGGCTATGCCCATGGAACCAGCGGCGTCGTCCTCGATGCTCAAGACCCGAATTTGGCCCGCCAACATCCGGCCGATTATCACCAGGGTTTCGTGCATGCGGTGCGGGGAGCTTTGAGCCAAGCAGCGGACTGGCCCGGCTTCGCTGCCGATCGCATTCGGGGAATCGGCGTGGACACGACCGGATCCACTCCCATTCCAGTGGATGCCAACGGCGTGGCTTTGGCCATGCAACCGGAGTTCGGGCAGGATCCGATGGCGATGGCTTGGTTGTGGAAAGATCACACCAGTTATGCGGAAGCGGCGGAAATCACCGACTTGGCCCTAAATGAAGGACGTCCTTATTTGGCCAAATGCGGCGGCACCTATTCATCCGAGTGGTATTGGTCCAAGATCCTGCGGTGCGAACGACAAGCTCCGAAAGTGGCGGCGGCCGCTTATGGCTGGGTGGAGTTGTGCGATTACGTGCCTGGTTTTTTGACCGGCCATCGCCGGCCGGAAAACCTGGTTCGCAGTGCTTGCGCCGCCGGGCACAAAGCCATGCACCATCCGGATTGGCAGGGTTTGCCGGCCGAGGATTTTCTGGAGCGCTTATCGCCGGGCTTGGGACGGTTTCGTCAACGCTATGACCCTGAAGTCCGCACCATCGATCACTGCGCCGGCGGCTTGTTGCCGGAGCTTGCCGCCCAGGTGGGCTTGCCGGCCGGAGTGCCGGTGGCCGCCGGAGCCTTCGACGCCCATCTCGGGGCGGTCGGCGCCGGGGCTGCTCCCGGAGTGTTGATCAAGATCCTTGGCACCAGTACTTGCGATTGCATCGTCGCTCCGATGGACGCCGGCATTCCGGACGTACCCGGCGTTTGCGGCATCGTTCCAGGAAGCATTCTTCCGGGCATGTTGGGCATCGAAGCCGGCCAATCGGCGGTGGGGGACATCTTCCAGTGGTATCTCGGCCGGATCGCCCCGGGCGGCTGCGGTTCCGGACCGGAAGATCACGCTCGCTTCAATGCCGAAGCCGCCCGTTGGCGGCCGGGGGAAAGCGGCTTGGTGGCTCTTGATTGGCATAACGGCAATCGCACGGTGTTGGTGGATCCCTTGCTGAGCGGTTTGCTCGTCGGCCAAACTTTGCACACCACGCCGGCTGAGGTTTACCGGGCTTGGATTGAGGCCACCGCTTTCGGTGCCCGCAAGATTATTGACCGACTGGCCGAGTACGGGGTGAACATCGAGCGGGTAATCAACTGCGGCGGCATCGCTGAAAAAAGTCCTTTGGTCATGCAGATCTACGCCGATGTTTGCGGCCGGCCGATGGAAGTCAGCCGGTCGCCGCTGACTTGCGCCTTGGGTGCCGCCATGGCCGGGGGCGTGGCCGGAGGCCGTTATCCCGACATACCCGCGGCGCAAAAGGCGATGTCCGGAGTTCGATCCGATCGTTACTTACCCGATGCTCCTGCAGTCGCCGTTTACGATCGGCTCTATCGGCTTTATTCCGATCTTCACGATGCCTTTGGGCTTGCCGGCGCTTCCGTGCCTTTGGATGGGATCATGAAGGAATTGATGGCCATTCGAAGGGAAGTTCGCCAAGGGCAGGAGGCCGATTGATGCTCGGCGCCGCGCTGCGGGAGCAAGTTTGCCAAGCTAACCGGGAACTTCCGACGCTTGGTTTGGTCACGCTGACTTGGGGCAACGTCAGCGGCTTTGATTCAGACCAAGGCTGGGTCGCCATCAAGCCGAGTGGAGTGCCCTATGGCGAGCTTCGGCCTGCCGACATTGTTCTATTGGATCTTGAAGGACGGGTACTGGACGGCGAGTTGCGCCCTTCGACCGATACGCCGGCCCACTTGGTTCTTTATCGGGCATGGGGGGGTGCAACCGAAAAGGTGGGCGGAATTTGTCACACCCATAGCGAGCTGGCCACCGCCTTCGCCCAGGCCCGGATGGAGTTGCCATGTTTCGGCACCACCCATGCCGATCATTTCGATGGACCGGTTCCCCTGACCCGGCAACTGCGTCCGGAGGAAGTCGCCTCCGGATATGAAGCGGCCACCGGCCAAGTTTTGGTCGAACGTTTCGCCGGTTCGCCGGCCATGTCGCCCCGGCGGATTCCCGCTGCCCTGGTACCCGGCCATGGGCCCTTCACCTGGGGAGCGGATGCGGCCGCCGCCTTGAACCATGCCGTGGCCCTCGAAGCCGTGGCGAAAATCGCCCACGCCCAACTTGCTTTGGGGCGGGCGATCGAGCTTGAGGAGTTCCTCCGCGCCAAGCATCAACAACGCAAGCACGGAAGGGACGCCTATTACGGCCAAATTCGCTGAACACGCCTCCAAAGATGAACGCTACCCGACCAGTCAAACTCGGCTTTCTTCCTGCCAACCGCGGCTTCTTTTCCAAGGAGTTGGCCGCCCGCAATCGCAACGCCACCGTTGCCGCCATGGAAGCTTTGGGGATTCAAGTCGTTGTACCTTCTCCGGAGCAAACCCAAGTCGGTTGCGTGGAAACCTTGAAAGAAGCCGAGCTGGTCGCTGCTCTTTTCCGACAGGAGGAAGTCGACGGCATCGTGATCGGCGCCGTGAACTTCGGCGAAGAGCAAAGCGCCGCCTTGTGTGTTCGCAAAGCGGCCTTGGACGTTCCGGTGTTGCTTTTCGCCTGTCAGGAAGAAGCCGCCTTGACGCCTTCGGCCAAGCGATTGGATAGTTTTTGCGGCTTACTTTCGATCGGCGAGGCTTTGCGCCAAATCGGTATCCGATATACGGTGGCCCAACGCCCGGTATGTTTTCCCGGCGACGATAGTTTCGCCGCCGATTTAGATTGGTTTCTGAGGATATGCCGAGTTGTGAAAGGATTGCGCCATGCCCGATACGGTCAAATCGGGGCCCGCCCCGACGCTTTCTGGACTTGCCGCTACGACGAGAAACAATTGCAGCGCCTTGGACCGACGGCGGTGACTTTGGACTTATCTGAACTCATCGGCGGTGCAGAAAAGATCGACGGTCAAGACGCAGATTTACTTCGAATCGCAAAGTCGATTCGAAGCTATGCCGATGTAAGCGGTGTCCAGGATGAATCGGTGTTGCGAAGCGCTCGGCTGGAATTGTTTTTAAGGCGCTGGGCCGGAGAGAATGGCATCGATGCCTTTGCCATCCAGTGCTGGACCAGTCTTCAGGCCAATTTCGGTGTTTGCTCCTGCACCACCATGAGCCGGTTCGGTGACGAAGGTGTACCCAGCGCCTGCGAGGCGGACGTCCTCGGCACTCTTTCCATGCACGCCGCCATGCTGGCGAGTGATTCTCCGGCGGGATTGGCCGATTGGAACAATCTTCATCATGAAGAGGATGAGTTGGTCAATATTTGGCACTGTGGAGTCTTCCCCGCCGCTTTTGCCGGTTCCCCGGTCAAGTTGGGTGTGCAGGAGATCATTGCTTCCAGCGGTGCGGCGCGCTACGAAGATTCCGAAGGTACGATTGAATTCGTAGCCAGGGAATCGCCCATTACTCTTTGCCGGGTCACTCAAAACGTAGAGGGCGGGTTCCGTGCGGTTTTGGCCCAAGGCCGGTTCGAAAACAACGCGGCATCGACCTTCGGTTGCTATGGCTGGTGTCGCCTTCCCGGATTGCAGCGACTGTATCGAAATGTTCTCTTGCGGCACTTCCCGCACCACGTCGCTCTAACCCAGGGGCACGTCGCCAATGCACTTTGGGAGGCTTTCGGCAACTACTTCGATATGTCGGTACATCATGCAGAGGAGGTCACCCCGGGAATCTATACTCCAAACTTGCCTTTCGGGCCTATAGAACCGACTGAGGTTCGCTTGCGGCCGGCGGCGGCCGGCATGGAGGTTTAGGCGTGCGGCTCCATTCCTTTTTACTTGTTCATTTCCTGTTGGGTGGAGTGTTGGCTTCTCATTTGGGAGCCCAAGATTATCCCTTTCGACCGGTTCCCTTTCCTAAGGTTCGGGTCGAAGACGGTTTTTGGCGCCCGCGCTTGGAAACCAACCGCACCGTGACCATTCCCTACGCCTTCCAGCAGTGTGAAGACACGGGTCGAATCGAGAATTTTCGCGTCGCCGGTGGGCTGTCCAAGAAACGCTGGACCGGTGATTTCGGATTTAACGATTCTGATGTTTCGAAGATCATCGAAGGAGCTTCCTACGGATTGACTTTGGTGGATGATCCGAAGCTGGTGGCATACTTGTCGAATTTGGTTTCTCTTTACGAAGCTGCGCAGGAAGACGACGGCTACCTCTATACCTTCCAAACCGCCCGAACGACCGTGCCGGCGGATGCCCGGGTTCATTGCGTGCCAAAAGAGAAGCGTTGGGATGACATCGGCATGGCCCATGAACTTTACAATTCCGGGCACATGTACGAAGCCGCCGTGGCCCACTGGCAAGCCACGGGAGATCGCCGGCTCTTGGAAGTCGCGATTCGGAACGCCGATTTAGTGTGCCGGACATTCGGGCCCAAAGGAATTCAAGCTCCACCGGGACACCAGGAAATCGAGATCGGTTTGGCCAAGTTGTACCGTGCCACTGGAGAGCGCCGTTATCTCGACCAATGTCGCCTTTTTCTTGAACGCCGAGGCCAGCCGCGGCCGGATCGGCCTTCTTACGGTTCTTATAGCCAAGACCATCTTCCGGTTTTGGAACAAGGGGAAGCCGTTGGTCACGCGGTGCGAGCCAATTACATGTACGCCGCCATGGCCGACGTCGCCGCCTTGGGTGGGGATTCTGATTACCTTGCCGCCACCCATCGGATCTGGCGGAATGTAGTTGAACACAAACTTTATTTGACCGGAGGTGTGGGGGCCAGTGGCCACGGCGAAGCTTATGGAAAGAATGACCAGTTGCCGAATCGTACGGCTTACGCCGAGACTTGTGCCGCCATCGCCAACGTCTATTGGAATCACCGCATGTTTTTGTTGCATGGCGATTCGGCGTACATCGACGTTTTGGAGCGAAGTCTTTACAACGGCGTTTTAAGTGGAGTGTCCTTGGACGGCAAGGCGTTTTTCTATCCGAACCCGTTGGCTTCCAATGGCGAGCATGGCCGGAGCTCCTGGTTCGGTTGCGCCTGTTGTCCTTCCAATATCACTCGTTTTTTGGCCAGTCTGGGCGGTTATGTTTACGCGGTAAAGGAGGACTCCCTTTACGTCAATCTTTACGTCGCCGGAAAGGTTCGCGCCGAGGTCGATGGCAAGGAAATCCATTTGAAGCAGGAAACTCAATATCCTTGGAACGGCAGAATCCTGATCGAATTCCTGAAGGGGAGTGAGCCGTCGGAATTCTCCCTGCAATTGCGTCTCCCGGGTTGGGCGAGAGGTAAGCCGGTGCCCAGTGACCTTTATCGCTACCGGAAACCAGGTGCTCCTCAGCCGCGTCTTTCCGTGAACGGGCGGGAAATTTCCGCCGAAGTAAATGCTCAGGGATATCTGGAATTGCGCAGACCCTGGAAACAGGGTGACCGGGTGGAATTAGAAATGGCGATGCCGGTTAGGCAAGTGCTGTGCGCCGAAACGGTGGAAGCGAATCGGGGGCGAGTCGCTTTGGAGCGCGGCCCATTGGTCTATTGCGTGGAACACCCCGACGTTCCGGGCGGAAAAGTTCATCATCTCGTTCTCCAAGAAGACGAGGCTTGGACTCCGGCGAAGGAGGATGGGTTGCTTGGTGGTATTACCGTTCTTGAGGGAAACGCCACGGCCACTCGTTATCAGGAGAATGGTTCCGAGCGAAGGGTGGTGGAGCAGGAAGTGAAATTGAGGGCCATTCCCTACCATCTTTGGGCACACCGGGGACGGGGAGAAATGGCCGTTTGGTTGGCGAAGACTCGAGAATTTGCCTTTCCTCTTCCCGCACCCACCACGGCATCCATGGCGATCGCCCGAGCTTCGGGAGGCGATGTTGGTGCTTTAAACGATCAGAGAGAACCGAAGTCTTCGGGGGATCACACTCACACCTTTCTGCATTGGTGGCCGCGAAAGGGAACTCTGGAGTGGGTTCAATACGATTTCAAGCAACCTGTTCAGGTGCAAGGCATCGAAGTGTATTGGTTTGACGATACTGGCAGAGGCGAATGCCGTCTTCCGGCTTCCTGGCGCCTTCTGTATCGAGGAGAAGGCGATGAATGGATAGAAGTTCCTGAGCCCGACGGCTATCCGGTTCTGGCGGACCGGTTCAATCAGTTGAGTTTTCAACCCGTGCTCGCCACTTCCCTCCGTTTGGAAGTTCAACTTCAACCCGGGTGGTCTGCGGGCATTCACGAATGGAAAGTGCGCCCGAAATAGCGGCGGTTCCAGATTAAAGCCACTTCACCAAGCTGGCGAGGGCACGATGAAAACGTTTACTGGCGGCTTTGGCATTGGGGCACCCCAAGGTTTCGGCCACTTCCTCGTAGCTCATGCCGAACTCCCGAACCATAAGGAAGATTTCCCGCTCTTCCTGTTGAATTTGTTGTAAGCCATAGCGAAGGCGGGCCTCGGATTCCAGGCCGACAGCTCCTTGGCTCGGTGTGCTTCCGGCGGCGGCAACGCCTCCGTGGGTGGTCATCTTGGGGTTCCGATCGTCGGCGAAGTTTCGAACCCTGCCGGAACCTCGCCGGTCGGCGTTTTCTCGGCGGTAGTGATCAATGGCTTTATGTCGGGCGATGGTGTAAACCCAGTGAGCAAAGGCTCCGGGAGAACTTCCTTGAAAATCGGAAAGATGGGTCACGGCTTCGGCCAAAGTTTCCTGAGCTAAATCCTCGACGTCGGCAAATCCGACTTGCATGTGAGGGAATTCGATGGCGAGCACCCGAACGATGCGGGGCCAATAGCGGCGGAGCAAGGTGTCCAAGGCGTTGGCGTCTCCGCGATGAGCCGCTTGCACCAGGATTAAGGTGGATTGCCCTGAGTTCATCGTGTTCTCCAGTATTCCAAATCGTGAAAATGTTCTTTCAATTCCAGTAAGTTGCGATGAAGGAGTTGCGCTCGATCTGCGGCTTCCGGATCATTCCATTCCCAGCTCCAAATGAAGGTCAGTGGCTCGGAAAAGAGTAGGCGATCAATCCATGAAAACACCAACCGCCGGGATTTTTCTTCAGTCGAGCCTACGTTGCTCAACAGGATACCTACGCTTTTTTCCAATAAAGGGAGTGCCGCAAGAGCATTTTCGGTGGCTACGAAATAGGATGCGCGAACGAATCGAGTGCTGGAGGGAACCCAACCAGCCTTCTCCCAAAGGGTCAATTGCTCATCCACGCCGGTAAAATCGCCGGCGGCCAGGCGGCCCAAAAGAGCAGCCCGCCAAATGTCGATTTCGGCGCTGTGATTGTTTAAGTAAGCGGTTTTAAATGCTTCCAAAGCTTGTTCGGTCTTGCCCTGTTCTAACAGCCATCGACCACAACCCAGCCACACTCGCGGGTTTCTGGGTTCGTCACGAGGAGCTTCGCTAAACAGGCGGGCCGCTTGTTCTGGATTTCGGGTCTGGATTAAACGGCCAAGCTGGACCTTGGACATGGCCAATTTAGATTTTAGGCTCAGTGCATGCTGCAAAGACTCAATGGCAGCTTCGGTTTCCCCCTGGGCGGTTTGTACGTTGGCAAGATTATCCCACGCCCAGGCGGAATTCGGTTCCAAGGCAACCGAACGTTCGAACAAATAACGCTTTTCGCTGAGAGTTTTCGGCCCGGAATATTTCGGGTCGAGCGTCTTTGCGAGGAGAAAAGTGGCCCAAAAGTCAGAAGAATCTTTTTTGACTTGACGCCTGAGAATGTCAATTGCTTGAGACCGATTTCCCAGGCCATCGAGGATGAGGCGTGCCAGCCATGCCGCATCTTTTGGCTCTAACGGTGAAGTGGACAGTTGAGTCCACTTATTTTGGACCGTCAACTTTTCTGGAACTCCTCCAGGCAGGAAATACCATTCTTGAGCGAGATGCCATAACTGAATCCGAGTGGAATTCCCCTCCAATCGGTCCAGGAATGCATCGATTTTGACCGGAATCTCCAGCACTTGCGGGGGAGTGTTCTGAAATTTCGGAAGTAGAAGGGTTTGTTTTCCAGCCATGTAACCGGGCGCCTGCCCATGGCTTTGGCGGGCCGCCCCGGAGAGTCCGGAAATTTCAGATCGCCAGGCCATGGCAGAAAGGCTTCGAACAAGGTCTGAAGAAATTTCAGCATCCTTGGCTTCCACTTGGCGATAAACGCTCAATAGTTCATGAACAGATTGGTTCTTGATGTCGAACCCACCTTGCTTCAGTCTGGCGGCCCAAGTTTCTACCAAAGGGACGATTTCGATTTGATCCGACCCGCCTTCGAAACCGACCCCCAGTGCCCTCAGGTTGCGCAATGCTTCTCTGAGGCGCAGAGTCTGAGTCCAACTTTCCGCTTGTAAGCGCAGGCTTTCCTCGGCTTGAAGCTCCTTTTGGCCGATCAAGACCGCCGTGACCGTTGCCAAGATTCCCAAGGGAAGAAACAACAGCATCGCCGCCAAACCGGGTTGCCGGCGGGCCCATTTCAATATCCGGACGTGAACAGAATCGCGCCAAGCCATGCCTGCCCGATCTTCCAACCAAGCTCTCAAATCTTGGCCGACGGCTTCAATATTTTCATAACGATCTTTCCGCCTGATGGCCAAAGCCTTTTGGCAAATGGCTCGCAATTCCCGCGGAATCGGCCAAGGCGTGCGTTCCATTTCCGGATCATGTTGCGCTCCGGTCGATGCCGCCCAGCGGACTTCCGCTCGACTCTTTCCGGTGTAGGGCGGTTCGCCGGCGAACAAATGGCGCAACAGGGCGCCAATGCCAAAGACGTCGGTGCGGGCGTCGATCCTGTCCGGTTCTCCCGCGGCTTGTTCCGGAGCCATGTAGGGCGGTGTGCCGGGTACCCCGGCCGCATCCATGCTTTCCTTCCAAGTGTTGTCCGGTTCCGGCGAGACAAGGTCTGCTTGGGCAATGCCCCAATCCAACAACAAAACTTCTCCGAATTCTCCAACCATGATGTTGGCCGGCTTCAGATCCAGATGCAAGGCTTGTTGGGCGTGAGCATAGGCCAGGGCTTCACAGATGCGAATGGCGATTTCAACCCGCCGCCGGAGCGGAAAATCCTGAACCGTTTTCGCGTCTCCCGACTCCAAACGCTCTAGGACTTCCGATAGATTTCGGCCGTTCACGAATTTCATGGCGAACCAGGCACGTCCGTCGGTGAGTTCGCCCAAATCGTGAACCGGCACGATGCCCGGATGAGCCAAACGAGCGGTAAGTCGTCCTTCGGCCAGAAAACGGCGGCGGGTTTCCTCGGCATCGACACCGACGAACTTCATCACCTTGATCGCCACCGGATGTCCCAATACCGCATCTTGAGCCAACCAAATATCGCCCATGCCTCCAGCCAGATGAGGTTCCAAGTGCCGGTAGCGAGACGGCAGCGGAGGAGGCGCTCCGGTTCGAGTTAGAGCGCCGGCGGCCTGCAATTTCTCGAGCTGCAATAACAAAGACGGCTCTGCTTCCGGATGAGCCTGCAGCCATTCTTCGGGATTCAAGGCGGCATTTTCTTCCAAAGCCGCCAGCAATTCGGCCAACAAGCTTTCTTGCGAGGTCATGGAGCGGGATGGTTGGAGCTTGAGTGGAGAAAGCTCAACTGTAACGGATGGCCTTTCTAAAACAGAAGCGGCGACCCCAATCGGGATCGCCGCTCTTTTGGGAGCTTATGGTTTTATCTGCTCACAAATCGCGGAACTTAATTGCCCGGCGCCGATTCCGAAGCCGCCGACACCGGCTTCCAGGGCAAGGAATTGATTCAAGAGTGAAGGCGCCGGAGGGATCGTTGCAGAGATGGAAACCTCTCCTAAAACCAAACTGCCGCTTTCCACCAACTGGAAGATTGGGGCGTTTTGATCTAAAAGCACCGTTCCGAATAAGGGATGGAAGCCTCCGGGCTTGGCCGCCAAGGGCTTGGCGTCAGGATCCACCGCTGCGTACAGAAAGTAGTTGGCAGTAGGTTGATCGGTGGCTTCGATTTCCAAGTTGAGGGTAGAGCCGAGGCTGAACTCTCCAGAAAGGTGTTTCAATGCAACGTTGACTCGTTCGTCGGAGCCACAATCCGGTTGCGGATCGCCGTCCCAATCGGCATCGGAATTCCTTGGATCTCCTTTCAAGTCAATGGAAGCCAAAGCCCAGCTATCGTCGCCGGCTTCCAGGCAAGGCGAAGCCGAACTGAGGCAATAATCTGAACCAGGGATTTCGAACAGTGGATCCAGACTGAAGTTACCCGTTCCAGCCGGGGCACCTTGCTCCACATCGGAGAAAATGATTTCACCCGGCATCAAGCCGAACACATCGTCACCGGAACCGTTGTTGTTCCAAAAGATGGAATTGGCCACGAAAGGAGAACTTCCTGCCCAATCGCTGTCGAGTCCATAACCGGAGTTGTCCGCTACGGTGTTGTGAACGATCTGCGGCGGATTGAGGGCGGAGGCGATTCGCAACAGGAAACCTTCTTGGTTATTGTGGTGGATAAGATTGGATGCGAAGAGGTTGCCGTCGCCGGCGGAATCCCGGATTCCAAAGCCGTTGTAGGCAATTTCGTTGGCCACCACGCAAAGGGAAGTGGAATCCACCCGAATGCCTCCAGCGTCGTTGTGGGTGATTAGATTCCGTGCAATTTCAGATCCTACGGCTCCGGAGAAAGCACGAATTCCATGGTGGTCATTATTGATGATGTCACATCCTTCAATCAAACCGTTTGCACTTGCGACGGTAATGCCTTGCAAATTGTCGTCCAAAGTGCAATTCAAAACCCGATAACCCTCGCAGCCACTCGATATTCGAATTCCTGCGCTTTCGCTGCGAGTATGATTATTGGTTGCGGAATGAGCCTCCACGGTGACTTCATCCGAATCCGTGAGGATCCAAACCCCTTGGTGATTTCCATTGGTTTTGTTGTTATACAAGGTGACGCCGGAAGTGTTGGTCACTCGGATTCCGGTGACGCCGCTATTAAAATCATTTTCTTCCACTCGGCTTTCCGGATGCCAAGGACAGTTGAAAATTTCCAGTCCTCGATAATGAGCACCGGAGTTTTTCAAGATATCCACCCGGCCATTGAATTCCCAGATTTGAATGATGGAGGCGTCGCTGTTGACCGGCCGAGATCCTTGATTTCTTTGGATGACCGCATGGCCTCCTTGGGTGGTTCCTTCCAAGCGAATCATATTGCCGGTGGTGTCGTCTCCGCCGATGAAGTTGTCTTCGATGAGAGGCGAAGCCTCCAAGGCTTGGGTCACTTTCAAATGGCACAAGCCATCTTTCGCGCCGCCCACCTGGTTGTTGCGGAATACGGGATTGAAGCGGCTGTTCAATCCGGATTCCATTTGGGCGGCAAGTTCTACGTCGAAGAAAGTGCAATCCAGGATTTGAGGGGCATATTGGCCGCTGCCTCCGAGCAGTTCGATGCCGAGATCCGCATCCAAAAAGGTGATTCCTTCAATCCTGGCCGAGAAATCGGCACTGCCGTCTAGCACGACGAGGGGGCCGGGGATATTGGCTCCGTCCACTTCCACAATCGAGCCCGTTCCACCGCAAGGAGATGCGGCCAAGGAAACGTCCTGAAGTACCCAGGGGAAGGATTCCGAAGGCGCGGCATAGGATCCGGCCAACGTTCCTTGAAGCCATACCGTGTCCCCTGGGGCCGCCACAGTCAGTGCGTAGCTCACGGTTTGAAACGGCTCGGTGCAGGAACCGGGGTCGAAATCCGACCCAAGGACCGGATGGACGTACCAATCGCTTTGAGCGGCCACCGGAGGCGCCAGGCAGATTAGTAAACAGGCATGGAGTAAATGGTTAGGCTTCATCAGGATTTCCTTGGCGAAGTGCAAGGGAGCGAGCCCGGAGATTGGCCTCGCTGCCCTTATTTCCTCCGACGCAAGGAGAAACCGTCTGCGACAGAAATTCCTAATTCCAATTCGAATCGGCCATGGCCGTCATCATGACCCTAAAACTGCCAAGGACTTAAGTCCGCCGCCGCCTTATCCCAGTTTTCTGCTTCCAGGGGATCGGGCAGGCTTTGCCGCCACCCTGGAATTTCCAAAGTGGGGATCTTTTTCGGTTCGTGGTCGAGGCGATAAGCCCGGCTGAATAGATTCTCCAGAATGGTGCCCGGCAAATCTTCCGCTACCGGCAATCCGTGGAGATAAAGCAAGGTCGGAACGAAATCCAGCAAGCTGACTTTGCCCAGGTCGGCCCGGCGGCTGAAACGATTGCCGGATGCCAGAAATACGCCGCTTTCTCCGGCGGAAGGCCGGGAGCCGATCCAGAAACCTTGCTTGGAAGCTATCGGAGCCGGATCGACGGTTTTTAAACCTCGGGCGGAAAGCAAAATTACGTGGACGTCTTCATGTCCGGCCTGCAAAGCGTTCAAAAGTCTTTGCAAGGCGATGCGATCGACAATGCGATACACGCGAAACAAAATTTGCTCCATGGCCGCGGCGGATTCCGCCGAAGGCTGAGTTGATTCCCCTCCATCCTCGATCTGAACCCAGAAATGGCGGGAAGCCCAAGCGACCAAGGGGTCGAACAAGACGAAGCAGGCAGAAGCGGCGTCCGGGTTTTCGAACAGCAAGCGCTCCATCGTTTCCACTTGTTGCAATAGGCGAAGCAAGTGCCGGCGCAATTCGGTTTTTAATTCTTCAGAAGGAAAAGTCAGGCCGTCCAACAATAAATCGGCCTCTTCCCGCAACCGGTTCATGGAAGCGGCTTGTTGCAGGTTTTCCAGCGGTGGAAGGGCTTGCGGTGGCCAAACTGCTCGATCCAAATCGGGCGCCTCGACTGCAAAGGCTCGGTCGCTGACTAAGATTCCGGCTTCCCTTCGTGGAGCGGGATGAGTCAAGGGCCAACCCAAAACCGAGGTCGAAACCCCGGCTTGATCCAAAGCTTCCCAAAAGGTCCGCCGCCGGCGATCGTGTTGTTGGACCAAACGAGCCGGACTTACGAGCCAGGGCAAGCGGCGGCTGAGTTGATCCAAAAAGGGTGCCGCCATGGTGCCGGCGGGAAACAACCGCCGGGAGCTGCCCAAGATTTCCCGGGTGTACCAGCCCCGCACGCCGTGGTTCTTCCAATGCCGGCCAGTGGCCAGGCTGGTCCAGGTCAGGGGCAAGTCCGGGGGATCGAAACTTTGCAGAGGCGCTCGACTGCCCTGGTTCAGCAAAGTGCTGAAGTTGGGCAACCGCCGCTGCTCTTCCGGCCGCCGGGCATCCTCGGCTAGCAAACGGTCCAAAATCTTCCAATCCAAACCATCGAAAGCGAGGACCAAGCTGCGGGTTGGTGCCGCCGCCGGTTGCAGATCGGTAGCCAATTTATGTGGGTTGGCCAACTCTTGGCGCCGGTCCGGGTCCCGGGCTAGCCAGGAACCGACCAGCAAAGTGAAGGCGCCGGCGATCAATGCCGCTCGGGTGCCACGGCCGGTAACCAAGACCAAAGCCAGGCAAATGGCCCCTCCGATGAAGGCCAGAGCCAGAGCCTGCACCGTTGGGCCCAGGAGGACGTCGCCGCGCCGGCTCAACTCTCCGCCAACCAAACTCCTGAAGAAAACCAGGGTCAAAACGCCCATGGGCAGCAGGCTGCCCACCACGACCCCAGTCAAGCCGCGTCGAAACAATAGGCCCAAGGCGGTTCCCAAGGCGCCGAACAGCACCACGTTGACCAAGGCTCCGCCGATCCCGAACCAAAGCAGAAATAGGGGCGACAAGCCGAGATGGTTGGCCAGGGAAAGTTGCAGATAAACCGCCAACCAGCAAAACATTGCGGCCAGGGCTCCGGCCCGGGCGGGGGCGAGGGTAGGCGGCAAACGGTTGGCCATCGGCCCGGATTGTAGGAAGGCAGCTCGAGCTTATCGATGCTTGTGTGGCCGTTGATAAGGTTCGCTCAACAGCCAACGACCGGCCTTTTTCTCCATGTGAAGGACCACCGACCAGCGGTCGGCCGGGCCCCAAAGGCGAAATCGCTGCCGTTCACCGTCTCCATCAGCGTCCGGGGGGTCCAAGGCTTCCATCCGGTAGCCGTTGTCCTGCATGGCCCAAAGATAGGGCAGGGCTTCGGCGACCGCGGCATCCACGACCGGATTGCGCCAGGAATAACCGAAGGGAAGTTGGGCCGAGGAATCCAAGCTTTCGCGCAATTCTCGGCGGAGCGGAGCCAACTTTGACGAAGTCGGGCGAGGATGCTCGGGGAGCAGCCACAAGTCCTGATGGTTGTCCAGGACTTCAAAGCAGTCGGCCAAGGTCTGATTCAGCGCTTCTTCCGGGGTTTTCGGGCCGCCGCATGCCCCGAGGGCCAAGACCGTCGCACCCAACAGCGCTCTGACTACCGGCCGAAATTGGAGTGAAACCTTCAATAAACCTCCGCCGGGATGCCTAAGGCCCGGACCTGGTTCGAGATGTCGATCAGGCGCTCTCTGGGGACGGCCTCGGCCTGAGCTTGGGACTCCGGAGGCCGATCCAGGGAGTAGAGTTCGACTCGCTCCGGCCGCAGCCGCTGCAGGTGCTGGAGCCAGACCGCCACTTCCCCCGGGTCACTGTTGTCGGCCTGAGGCGAGCGCATGAACAAGGCCTGTACGACGAATCGATGGATCCGCGTGAGGCCGTCGAGGACGCGCTGCAAGCCTTTGGGCGAGACCTGATTCATGGCGGCGAAACACTCGGCACTGCCCCATTCCAATTTCATCGCCGGCTCGTCATAACAATCGTTGATGGCCTCGACTACGTCGTCCCGGTTGAGATGCATGGAATTGCACAGCAAGCCGAGGGTGGCGCCGGGGAAATGCCGATCTCGAGCTTCCGCCAAGGCTCGGCTGAGGTTCAAGAAATCCGGGTGCAGGGTCGGTTCCCCGTTTCCCGCCACCGTGATGCGGTCGGGAAAATCCTTGGCCGCGGCCAACTTGCTGAACTCCCGCTCAAAGGCATCAGCCAGCTCAGCGGCCGACGGGACTTCAGCCCGGCCGGCGACGTCCTGGGCTCGGGTAAAACCGTACTGGCAGTACAAACAATCCAAGGAACAAAGCTTGCGGTCCAGCGGCAATGGATTGACGCCGAGACTGCGGCCGTAGCGGCGGCTGTCCACCGGGCCGTAAAGCCAACCATCCTGAAGCGGTATGGGCATGATCCTTGGTTGCGGGCGGGCATTCCCTCCCGGCGCTCATCTTAGACGGCCTACAGGGAGGCGGAATTCCTACCTCGCTTAGGTCGAAGCGGGCTCCCCGGGAAGTGGTTTTCCTGGAATACTAGGGCCCCGCTGGCTCCGCGAACCCGACCCTTTCCCTGAACAGTCGTTCCGATGAAATTCAAATCCGTACTCCTTCTTGGGCTTGGCTTAGGCTCTCTCGCCAGTTCGGCCGTGGCCCAAATGCCGGAGCCCATGCCGGCTCACGTCCAGAAGTTCTTGCAGCAGCAAGTCGGCTCCTGGGATTGCACCGTCCAAGTGATGACTTTGCCGGATGCGCCGCCCTTGGAATTCAAGGGAGTGATGAATTGCGAGATGGTCTTGGGCAACCAATTCCTGATGCAGGAATTTTACGCCAAGATGCCGGAAACTTTCGGCGGCGGTGTTTTTGAAGGCTATGGTTTGGACGGTTGGGAGCATCAGCGCCGAACTTCCGTGGGAGTTTGGATGGAATCCACGCCCAACACGGTGTTTGAAGCCAATAACGGCGAAGTGAGCGAGGATGGTATGAACCGGATTTCCTTTATCGAGGCCGTAGATCCTCTGACTGGGGCCAAGGTGAAAAAGAAAGGCGTGCATCGCCTGAATGGCCAAGACGAAATGACCTACACCGAGTCTTCCATGGATGAAAACGGTGAAGAGGCGGTTTCGTTGAATATTCTATTCCAGCGGCGGAAAGAAGCCGCTAAATGGGAGAAGGCCAAATCCTTCGTCGCTCCCGATGCCGGAGTGAAGAAGTTTTTGGAACATAGTCTGGGGCGCTGGAAGACGAACATGGCGATCAACCCGGCTGGAACCGACATGGAATTCATGATCGAAGGCGAAACCCATTTCCAGTTGGTCTGCCAAGGCCGTTACGTGCTCGGTCATTTTCGAGGGCGCATGCCCCAAGAGTTCGGCGGCATGCCTTATGAAGGATTCAGTTTCGACGTAGCCAACGGCGAAGAGCGGGGATTGTCCGGCATGTGGATCGATTCGCAGCCGGGGAACGGGCTCAATCTTTGGAAAGGTCAAGTAACCAAGGACGGCAAGGTAGCTCACTCCAAGTATGAACCCCGGGAAGGCGCACCCGGCCGCCGCGGCGAATACTACTTGGATGGTCCGACCAAAATGCGGTACTTGGGTTTTGTCGCCCATGGCGAAGAAGGCGATCACCTGGAGATGACCGCCACCTACGAACGCCTGCCGGAAAAGGCCAAGTTCTAAGAGAATCAAGGGCCAGGCGGCGAAAAGGTTAGAATTTGCCGCTTCCAGAGCTCAAGAAGGGGTTTCGGAAGCCTAGCTTTCGAAACCCCTTGGCCTGAGAAACCATGGCACGTCGTCCTACTCGCAGCGTTCGCGTCGGCTCCCTCGAAATCGGTCACCAGCATCCGATTTGGGTGCAGAGCATGACCACGACCGATACCGACGACGTTCCCGGAACGGTCGGTCAAATACAGCGCCTGGTGGAAGCCGGTTGCGAGATCGTGCGGGTTACGGTGAACCACGACAAGGCTGCCGATGCTTTGCCGGAAATTCGGCGGGAATGCCCGGTGCCTTTGGTGGCCGACATCCATTTCACCCATCGCTTGGCCTTGCGTTCTATTGACGCCGGCGTGGACAAGGTGCGCTTGAATCCGGGTAACGTGGGAGGTTTGGACCGAGTTCGCGAGGTCGTGAAAGCCGCCGATTCCGCCGGAGTCGCCTTGCGCATTGGAGTCAACAGCGGCTCGGTGGAAAAGGATTTATTGGAGAAATATGGTTGGCCTTCTCCCGAGGCCATGGTGGATTCGGCCATCCGCCATGCTCAAACGGTGGAGGACTTGGGCTTTCACAACTTCGTGGTTTCCCTGAAAAGCACCGATACCGCGACGGTGTTGCAAGCGAATCGTTTGTTTGCCCAGCAAAGCGACGTGCCTTTGCACTTGGGAGTGACCGAAGCCGGGCGTCCGCCTTATGGCGTGATTAAATCTGCGGCCGGTTTATCTCCTTTGTTGCTGGAAGGCATCGGCGACACCATTCGGGTCAGTTTGACCGCCGATCCGGTAGCGGAAATTCCGGCCGCTTTCGACATTTTGAAGGCAACCGGCGCCCGAGTTACCAGCCCGGAATTGATTGCTTGCCCGACCTGCGGGCGCATCGAAATCGATTTGGAACAATTGATGAGCGATTTGGAGGAGCGTCTCAAGGGGGAGACCGCGCCGGTGAAAATCGCCGTTCTAGGTTGCGTCGTGAACGGGCCGGGCGAAGCCAGTGAAGCCGACATCGGAATTGCCGGCGGTGGCGGCAAGGGCATTCTCTATCGACATGGAAAGCAAGTTCGGGTGGTTCCCGAAAGCCAAATGTTGGAAGCCCTGGTGGAAGAAATCCAGGCCTGGAAAACCGAACAAGGGTTGGCCGAGACGGCTTCACCCTGAAGCGCGAACTTTAGCGAACCCCGATCGCCGAAAGTTTGAAGTCGGCGGCCAATTCATCCTCTCCCTTGTATTGCACCTGAACGTTCCACTTCCAATGCCGTTCCTCCTGATTTTCATCCAGGTGCAGCTTGAAGTGAATCCGATCTCCCTTGCACAGTTGAAGTTCTTCGGAGCAGGGAAAGAACACTTGGCCCCAATGGGTGTGACGAGCTTTGGGGCTGGTATCGATCCATAAGTCGGGAGCCAGGCGAGCTCGGAACCAAGTCACCATGCCGTGAAAACGGCCGCCCCGGCTTACTTCAAAATTCGCTTCCAAGCGCCGCGGGGCCCTTTGAATGGTGTACAGATCCAAACTCTTGATATGACTGGGTTCAGCCAGAAAGCGGACCTTTTCGCCTTCGGCCAAATGATAAACCCGGTTGAAAGCCAGAGGCTGAAAGGCGGAAAAATCAATCTTTCGATAGCGCCGGCCCCAGCCGCACAATTGGTCGTAGACTTCGTCGCTATCCACCGGACAAGCCATGAGGTCGACCCGATCCGGAATCATCTTGCCACCCGGTTTCAGCATCCGATCCCGCAGTCTTCTCAAGATCGGCACGATTTGCTCTTCCAAGCCGAAATTGCCCAGTAACTCGCAGACCAGGACGTCAGCTTTATCTTTTGGCAACCGGCCGCGATGAGCGTCCACCCGCAAAAATTGGATGTCCGCGTCAGGGAAATTCTTTTCCTGAGTCGAGCGGGCGGCTTCGATGATGTCACTGACTTCCAAACCCAAGACTTTGCCGGCGCCGCGCTGGTGGGCCAGAAACGCCAAAATGCCGGTGCCGCTGCCCACGTCCACTACGGTATCTCCCTTTTTCACCGTTGCTTCCAAGGCTTGATCGAAAGCCCGAACCCGGCCTTGATCTTGCACCATGGCGAGATGAAGGTCCAAGGGGAATTCCTCGAAACCGGGAGCTGAAAAGAGTTCCTCCATGGGGGATGTAGTTTTCTTGGGATTCCTGGTGAAGGCGGCGGCGACAGTCTAACGATAGCTCCGGCACGACTCCACGATTCCAGTCTTCTTTCCCCGATCTTTTTCGATCGGTTATGTTGGATCCATCGTGGGTATGTCATGACCCTGGATCCTCTCGAAGCTCTTGTCGCAGAATGTTTGTCGCGGGTGGAACAACAGGGCCCCGGCGCCATCGAGTCTTTTTGTCGAGAACATCCCGAGCATGCGGGAAACATTCGACGCCGGATGCAGATTCTGGACGGAATGGCTCTTCTGGACCAGGAGGAAGGGGCCGGCTTTCCTGAGCGACTAGGGGATTTCATCCTCGGAAAATGCCTTGGTCGCGGTGGCATGGGAGTGGTGTTTCTCGCCCATCAAGAATCCCTTGGTCGCCAAGTGGCGGTCAAAGTGATTCGCACCGAGCACTTGCTGTTTCCCGGAGCTTTAGAGCGGTTTCGCCGTGAAGTTTTGGCCAGCGCCAGCTTGCAACATCCGGCGATTGCCCAGGTTTATTTCGTCGGTCGAGAAGAAGGGCTCCCTTATTTCGCCATGGAATACGTGGCGGGTTGCTCTCTGGCCGAAATCTTGGAAGCCTTTCACGGCCAAAACCCAAGTCGACTAACCGGCCAAGATCTATATCAGTTTTTATTGGGCCGGTTGCAAAACTGCGAAGAGGCGCCCCTTCGGTCCGATATTCCAAAGGCCGAATATCCGTCCCAGGCGCCGGCCTGGTTTCAAGGCTCTTGGGTTCAGATGGGATTGCGCATTTTGCTGGAAGTGGCGGAAGCCTTGGAGCACGCTCATCGCCGGGGGATTTGGCACCGAGACGTAAAGCCATCCAATCTAATGCTGACTCCGGCCGGACGGGTCGTGCTTTTGGACTTCGGCTTGGCGCGATCCGCCGGTGGTGGCGAGGTCACCGCTTCCGGTTCCCAGCCCGGTTCGCTTCCTTATATGTCGCCGGAACAACTTAACGGCGATGCCGAACAAATCGACCGCCGGACCGACGTGTATTCCCTCGGCGTCACGATGTACGAATGGTTGAGCTTGGAAGCTCCTTTTTCAGGAAGCGGAGAAGTCATCCGTCGACGAATTCTGGACGCGGACTTTCCGCGTTTGCGCAAGCTCGTTCCGCAAATTCCTTGGGAAGTGGAAATCGTTTGCGCCACGGCAATGGCTTACGATCGCCGGCGTCGTTATTCGAGTGCCGCCGCGCTGGCACAAGATTTGGGAAATCTGTTGGAGGGAAGGCCCATTACCGCCCGACCGGTGGCGTGGTGGCGTCGCACCTGGAGTTGGGCTCGGCGCAGTCCGGCGAAGGCTTCCGCAGTTTTCTTGGCGCTGGCTTTGGTCATCAGTCTTCCGACCGTGTTGGCGATTCACAATTGGCATTTGCGGCGGATGAACACTTCCTTGGAGCTGGCTTGGGGAGCGGCGGGCAAAGAAGCGATCAATGCCATCGAACAAGCGGATACAGCACAACGAGTGGTGGAATTGCTCCTGCGCGTGTTTCGGGACGTCGATCCGGTTCGCGGTATGCGCGGCGACATGCCGGTTAGCGAATTATTGAAGGACGCTCCCCGATTGATCGAGGAAGGCTTGGCGGACAAGCCGGAAATGCGAGCTCGGTTGTTGGGAGTGCTCGGCCGTCTGTTCAAGAATCTCGGCCTCTATGAACAGGCGGAACCGGTGCTTCGATCCAGCTTGGATTTGGAACGCAGTTTCGGTGGCGTAACCGCCAGGCAGCATTCCGGTTTGGCCCACGCCTTGGCTTTCGTCTTGCAACGGCAAGGTCGCTTTGAAGAGGCGGAAGTTTATTTCGCAGAAGCCTTCCACGTGTTGCAGCAGGCCGTAAGTTCAGATTCGACCATCCATCGAGCTCGAATTCTCGGAGATTGGGGTTTCCTGAGGGCGGAGGCGGGTTGGCCTCTTCAGGGATGGGAAATGGTCGAAGTCGCGTTGGACGCGGTGGGAGAACACTTACCGAAGGAAAGAGCGTTCCTGCTTTATCTGCAGGCCAAAGTGGGTTTGCAACTGGAAAAACATGTCGAAGTCGAACAAGCCGCCGCCCAAGCCCGGAACTATTTTTCCGAAACTTTACCTGAAGATCATCCTCAGCAAGGGGTGGTCCTGGAAGTTTTGGCAGAAATCCATCTTCAACGGCAGGAGTTTCAAGAAGTGGAGCGTTGTCTCAATGAAGCTTCGGAAATATTCCGAGTGCGATTGCCGGAAAAACACAGTCATCATGCCCGGATCGCCGAAACGCGAAGTCGGATGTGGCTTGCTTTAGGGCAAGCGGAGCGGGCTTTGCAAGAAGCCGAGTTTGCGGTTTCGATTTATGAAGAAGTCCATCCAAACGGCCACCTGCACGTGGTGCAAGCCTATCGGAGCTTGGCCGCCGCGAAAATCGCCTGCGGGGCCGCCGTAGACCCGAACCATCGCCTTCGAGCTTTGGCTGCCGCCCGCCGTCATTTACCCGAGGCTCACCCGATGCGTTTGCACTTGGAGTGGCAGGCTTATCAAGCTGGGGAAATTTCCTTTGCGCCTGAGAAAGAGTGGCCGCAGTGGGCCCTTCAACAACTCCGCGAACGGCTGCCGGAAGCCCATAGTTGGCGCCGGCAAGTGGAAGAGTTTTTTCCGGGAACCGGGGATTAAGTCGAACTGTTCGAAATGGCTTGCCCGCAGTGATCGCAAAAACGGGCGTCCGGGTCGTTCAATTCACCACAAGAAGAACAGGGATGGCTTTTGGCCAGAGAAGCGCCGCATTGCTTGCAAAAGCGGGAGTCGGCATCGTTGTCCTGATTGCACTTGTGACAGCGAAGCACCACTTTGGCATCTTGGCTGGCTGCTCGGCTGCCATGCAAGCCTCGGCCGACGGCTTCCGCCAGATCTTCCACCCCGTCTTGGGTGCCTTCGGCCATGTAATTGAAGGTGTCTTTGAGGACGGGAGCGGTTTCGCCGGCAACGTAGCGAGAAACTTCACCCATATATCCGGCCTTCACCATGCCCAAGCCAAGGGCGGCCAGTGGCAAACCCACGAAGAGGCACCAGAATTTGGTCGGTGGCCCCATGCTGTTGAAAGAAGAAAAGAAGTCGACAAAGCCGATCAGGGCAAAAATTCCGCCGACCAGCAACAGACCGAATCCCGCAACGCGAAGGGTGGATTTGGCCCCTTGGTGGCGGGGGTGACGGAGTTTTCGCTCGGATTTCATCAAATTTGTTTGGCTTGTTCTCTGGAGGTGTTCGATCGAAATACGAACTCTCCTCCACTATATTCAAACGATATTATTGCATGAAGCCGAACTTGAAATCCTCCTCGGACGGCCTAGCACCATAGGATTTCTCCCCGTGGATAAACTGCCATCATGATCCCCGAAAGCCATCGGCTGCTCCAGCCTTGGATCGCCGCCCTGGGTCCCCTGCCTTATCTGGCGGCCGTGGCCGGCATAGCCTTTGTGGCGTGGTGGTTGAGTCGGCGGCTGCAAGGCGGTTCTGATCCGAACCCGATCGCCGAGGAGAGCGCCGAACCTCAACCCGCGCCGAATCGACCTCCGGCCACGGTGTGGCAACGATTGGCCTGGGAAGCCGAGCGGAGGGGCTTTCAGGATTTGCAGGAATTCGGCTTGGTAGAAGACTTCAGCAGCTATTTCCAAAGGGTTTTCGCCGCCGATCATCCGGATGATTCCATCCGGGCCAATGCCAAGGCTCTGGATCCAATCCTGACTTTGGCCTTGGCCGAAGCGATTTTGAAATTGGAGCAAGAGGAGGTTCCCAGGGAAATTGCTGGCCAGCGCTTGGCTGAGGTCTACTCCTTCTGCCAGGAAGCCGATGCTTGGGAAGACTTGCCGAAAACCACAGCGGTGGCCCGCCGCTTTTTGAGTCGGGAGCCGGATTTGGCCGAGCAATTGGCCATCGAGATTGGGCGCTCGTAGGAGAGAACCATGAGCTTGGAACGAGTTTTAGAACCGGAAGTCATGGATACTCCGGAAGAGGCCGAGGGTTACGATGCCATGGATCACCGGGAGCCGAACGAGGCTTTCGTGGCCCGATTGATCGAGTTGGGAGCCGGCGGTTTCATGCTGGACATTGGAACCGGTCCCGGGCATCTACCGATTCTGATTTGTGAGCGAATCGCCGGAACCAAAGTTTTGGGTTTGGATCTTTCCGAAAACATGTTGCGCCTGGCCCGCGGCCACGCCGGCCAATCTCCCTTCGCCGACCGCCTTCAATTTGAAATCGGCGACGCCAAGGGCTTGAATTTTCCGGACCACCATTTCGACACGGTTTACTCCAACACCATCTTGCACCACATTCCCGATCCGGCGCCGTTTTTGAAAGAAGCGTGGCGGGTATTGAAACCTGGCGGCACGTTTTTAATCCGGGATCTGTTTCGTCCCGAAAGCGAGGCGCAAAGAGACGCCTTGGTGGAAATGCACGCCTCGGACGCCAACCCCTATCAAAAAGAGTTGTTTCGGGCCAGCTTGCACGCAGCGTTAAGGCCCGAGGAGTTGAATCAAATCGCCGGTGATTGCGGCCTGGATGGAGCCCAAGTGGTGGTCGATAGCGATCGCCACATGTCTTTACAAAAAGCCGCCGAAACCAACGATTAAGCCGGTCCTCCGGCTCGATTATTGTTCGGTTTCCGAAGTCAAGTTATAGGTCGGAGTAAACATTTTGACCAAAGTTCGACCGCCGACGAAGACTACCAAAAGCAAAACAACCACCACCAGCAAGTCGATCATATAGCGCCGGTCCCAGCGCTTGCGGGTGCGGTACAGGTCCAAAATTTCATCCCGATCCCGAAATTCGCCCTTCCAGGGATAGCGGTCCTGCTCCGCTTCTTGTTCCGCTAGTTGGCGAAGAGTTTCCAGCCGCTCTTCCAGACGCAAAGCCCGATACCGATCGAGCAACTCTAATTTGCGTTTTGATTCTTTGCGGGCGTAACTCATCGCGATCTCCCTTAAAACAGCGTGGACAGGGAACGGAACAGATAGAGAATCATGACGACTGCGATCATGCCGACTACGGCGCCGAGGGCGACGCTGAAGACTAATCGCAACACCCGTCCGGCGGTGCCTTCAAACATCATGTTCGGGGCGGCGGGCAAATCCCCCCGAGCGACGGCTTCGGCGTAAAGGACTTCCAAGGCTTCCCGGTCGATGGTTTGGTCGTATTGATCCAAAACGTGCCGGGGGATTTCGGCGAAATCCTCCATGTTGCGAACTTGGCTTTCCACGGAATCTACCACGGTGCCTGCTCCCGGTATTCGCTCATCCGGTCCATAACGATGATCGTGAGTACGCCGACCACCGTGCCCATGAGGGCTGCCGCCAAAAGGTTCAGAGCGGTGTTCGGTAGACTCGGTTCCACCGGGTCGGTGGCCGCTTCCAAAACTTCGATCAAGGTTGGATTCCGCTGGTTGTAGATCCGGAACTCGTCGCGCCGGGCGTACATCGAATAAAGCGTATTTCGGTATTGGGCCAAATCCTGAGTCAGGATGTCCAATTGGGCCTTCAAATCCGGCAGGGTTTGCAGTTCGCTTTGAACTTCTTCCCACTGCTGCGTGCGAACTTGGATGGTGACTTCCAAGGTGGCTTTTTCTACCGCCAAGTCCGCCATCCTTTGTTCATAAGTCGTTAACAGCGGGTCGCGGGAAAAGGATTTGGAGGCATCCACCCAGGCCTTGGCTTGCTCTTCCGCCAATTGCAATTGCACCTGTTGCATGGCGGTTTGCACTTTCAGAACTTCCGGGTGTTCTTCGGTGTACACCAACAGCAGGGAAGCCAGCTCGGCTTTTTGGCGATTGAATTGCTCCAGCAGAGGGCTGATCCGCGGGTTGGTGATTTCGGTACGGTCGGTCGGGATGAATTCCAGATGAGCTTGAAGTTGCTCTTCGGTTTCCTGCTGCCGATCTTCCAACGAAGCCAGGGAGACCCGGGCTTGAGAGATCTCGCCGTCGAGGGCGTCGGCTCGCGCCACCAGCGAAGCCAGTTCAGCGTCGTAATCGACCGTTTGATTTTCCTTCAGGAAGGCGAGGCGCTGATTTTCGGCGTCCGAAACCCGCTTCTTCTGACCATCAATGGCCGTTTCCAAGGCGGCCAGCTTGCGGCCGACTTCGGCGCTGTTCTGGCTTTTCAGCCGCTCCCGAAAGGAAGTCATATAAGTGTTGGCGATGCGCGCCGACATGGCCGCATTGGTGTCATAGGCGGTAATCACCAAGGCGTTGAACTTGTCGATACCGAAGTCGACGTTCTTTTCCAGGAAGACGGAATCCCGTTCCTGGATTTCATTGGCCACCATGACTCGGAGCTCGGCCGAATTCAGCAAAGCGAGCAAGGAGGCCTGGGTTTCCGAACTGGCCACCGGGATTTTCGGCCCAACCGGCAGGTTGGCGGCTTCGGTATTCAAACTGAAGCTTTCATGGTGGGTCGGCAGAAATCCCTTGCTTTGGGCACGATAAATCGGATCTATTCCGGCGGTGAGTGCCCAGGCGGAAGCCACCGCAGCCGCAAGGATGATTACAAGGACATAGAGGCGCTCATAAATGAGCAGCAACGGGCCCTTCTGGTTTTGGGTCACCTGGCGCTTCCGGAGTAGGAGGAATCTGAACCGTTGGTTGAGGGTGCATTTTGCGGCCTTCCGGCCTCCGGCGCCAGCCCTCCTGTGGCGGAACTCCCTTGCAGGAGGCTTTTTGCAGTTTCCATGAGGCGTCGGCGGAAGGAGGCTTCGGAAAAGCTCCGGGCATGCTCCCGGGCGTGTTCCGGATCGAAATCATCCGGCTGGAACTGTTCCAAGGCCGCAATCAAGGAATCTGCTTCCTGGCGTTCGAAGTGAAGACCGGTCTTTCCGGGCAAGACGGTTTCCAAACAGCCACCGGCACCGAAAGCCAAGACCGGTCGACCGGCGGCTTGGGCTTCCACCGGGGCGATGCCGAAATCTTCCTCGGCCGAGAACAGGAATGCCTTGCATCCGGCGACCAGGGCCGGCAGGTCCTGATCCGGGACGAAGCCAAGAAACTCGGTCTTGGGACCGGCCATGGCCTTCAAACGTTCCATTTCCGGCCCGCGTCCGGCGACTTTCAGCGGCAAGTCCAGTTTGGCGCAAGCTTCCACGATGATGTCTACCCGCTTGTAAGACTCCAGTCGTAAAACGGTTAAAAAATAATCCCCAGCTTGAGTCCGAATGCCTGCTTGCTCGAAGTCTTCTACCCTGACCGGGGGATGAATCACCACCGGTTCCTGCCGGTAGAGTTCCCGAACGCGCTGGGCGGTATAGGCCGAATTGGCCGCGTATAGGGTCGGTCTCTGGCTGGTCCGCAAGTCCCAATCCCGGACACGGCCGGCCAAGAAACGCAACAAAGGCCGCAACGGCGCCGGATAAGTGGCCAGGAAATCGGCTTGACGCTCATAGGCGAACATCATCGGCCGATGGATGTAGCAAAGATGAGGAACTCCCTCCGGTGCGGGGAGGCTTTTCATCCAGGAAACACTGGAAGTCACCAGAAGGTCGATGTCCTGCGGCACTCGGATGCGGTCGACCAAGCGTGGATAGTAAGGAAAGGGCCAGCGGTATTTGGACGGCGGCACCCACCGTTGCAACCAAGTAGACCGAATGGTCCAGTCGGCATAGGCCGGGTTTTCTTCATAGAGAAGGGTGTAGACCGGGGCGTCCGGCCACAAGAGATGCATCTGTTCCAGCACCCGCTCGGCGCCGCCGTGGCGGACGAAATCGTGGGCAAGGGCGACTTTCACGACTGCACTCCCGGGGATGAGGCGGCACCTTTGCGCCAGTTTCGGTACATCCGCCAGCCGGCGACCCGACCCTGCCAAGCCGGCCACAAGGCGCCGACTCCCAACAGATATCGGTTCTTCCAAAACAAGCGAAGGAAGCTGCCGCCAAAAGCCCAGGCCAAGCCGGGGCAGGGGAAGTTTCCGACGGTGAAGGCGAACAGCATGTGCAGCCAGCCTGCAGGACCGGCGCCATAGTGCTTGAGCAGGACGTAGCTCTCATTGGCGCCGTTGTTGCGGATGGTGAGGGCTTCAAACCGATCCCGATTGCCGCTGCCTCTCGGAGCTTCATGGTGATCGGCTTCCACTTGCGGGTCGAACAGCAGGCGAAAGCCTTGCCGGGCGACTCCTAGGCAGGCGTCCAACTCGAACCGGAAGCAATCGCCGAGCAAGTCGCCGTCGAAGCCACCGTGCCGCCGCAAAGCGTCGATCCGCAAGCTCATGTTGGCTCCCCGGAAATGATCGACTCGAACCACCCGATCGGTGTGCCGGGTGCTTTGGTCGAGAATCATGCCCGGGAACACCAGCCGATTTCGAAACCGGGCTTGGCGCGGATCGGGTTGGCCGTCGATGACGTTGATCGCCGGCCCGGCGACGCCGCCCACGCGCTGGTCCTGTTCGTAATGACGAGCCAAGTTTTCCAACCAGAACGGCCTGGCAATGGCGTCGTCATCCAATAAACAGGCTATATCGCCTGTGGCCGCTTTCAGGAGAGCGTTTTCCGCCACCACAATGCCTTTTTCGTAAACCAGGACTTTGCGTACGTTCAGGTCCGGGTGGGCCTGCAAAAAGGCATCGACGGTGGCCACCCCTTCCGGGTCTTCATCCGGTCGAAGGGAGACCAGGACTTCGTCGGGCTGGCGGGTTTGGACGGCCAAGGCCTCCAAATTGCGCCTCAACAAGTTTGGTCGCTTGTAGGTCGGAACGAAGATCGAGAACCGGATGGCCATCTCAGCGACTCTCCATGGCTCGCTTGTAGGCCTTGAGGTGAGCCTTGGCCGAAGACTCCCAGGTAAAGGTCGCCGCCCGAGCTAGACCGGCTTGTACCAAGGCGTCCCGCTCCGGTCCGGGAGTGGCGGCCTTCAGGATGCCGTCGGCAATGGCTTCCGGGTCCCGGGGTTGCACCAGAATGGCCGCTTCACCGCCGACTTCAGGTAGCGAGCAAGCGTCGGCGGCCACCACCGGGGCGCCGCAGGCCATGGCTTCGATGACCGGAATCCCAAAACCCTCCAAGAAGGAGACCAGGCAGAAGGCGGCGCAATTGCCGTACAGGCGAGGGATGTCCTCTTCATCGACGAAGCCGGTTTGCAGCACCCCGAGGTCTTCTCCTCGAGCCACGATTCGCTGCCACATCTCTTGGTAGAGCCAGCCTTTGGAGCCGGCCAACACCAACTGACCGGAGAAGCCGTCCTTGCGCAGCCTTTGAAAGGCGGAGCAAAGGCCTTCGATGTTCTTGTTCGGCTGCAAGGTGCCGAGGTAGAGCAGATAACCGGGATCGATGTCATAGCGCTCTTTCAAGCGCTTCAAATCGGCTTCCGGGTCGGCCGGCGGCTTCAGGCCTTCGGGGATGCCGTGGTAAATCGCCTCCACCCGTTCCGGGTCGATGCCAAGGCGATTGACGATGTCCATGCGGGAAAATTCCGACACCGTGATGACCCGGTGGGCTCGGCGGGCACTCACCGGCACGGTGGCGTTGAGTTCGGCCACCCAATCCGCCGGCAAGCCTTCCGGGCTTCGCAAAAAGGCCAGGTCGTGAATGGTGACCACCCGAGCCGATCGCCGGCTGGGCGGGATGCGATCGAAAGGACCGTGAAAAACGTCGTGATTGCCGCCGGTCCATTCCACCGGAGCCCGCATTGCCCGAAGCAACTTGGGATGAATCCGGCTGAATACGTAAGGAGGGTGGCCGGCCAGGGCCACGGTTTCCTCCATCCGGGGCAGATGATGGCGGCGGAAAAAGTTGAAATAGAGTTTCAACTCGGTTTCCGAGTCGAATTCCGCCAAAGGCCCGGGCAGGTGTCTTAACAACTCCACGCCGTAGCGGTAGGCGCCGCCCTTGTGGTAGCCGGTCAAAGCCAAAGCCGTGGCGTCGAAAAGAATCCTCATCGGGAAAGTTGCTGGGCTTGCCGGTAGGCGTCGAGGGTGTCTTTGGCGCAACGCTGCCAGGTGAAGGGTTCGGACCGTTCCAGCCCGCGACGGCGGAGATCTTCCCAAAGCGCATCGTCGCCGTCGATGCTTAAAAGCCGTTCCGCAAGGCCGTCGACGTCATCGGGGTCGAACAGGGATGCGGCTCCGCCGGCGACTTCCGGCAAAGCTCCTCGATCGGAGCAAAGGACCGGCGTGCCGGCGGCCATCGCCTCCACCACCGGAATGCCGAAGCCCTCGTAGCGGGAAGGCAGGACCAGGCAGCGGGCCCCGGCCACCAGGAAGGGGAGGTCCTTTTGGTCGATGAAACCGGTGAACTGCACCCGCTCGGCCAAGCGCGGGTCGCCGTCTACTTTGGCTTGCACCATCTCCGAGCCGAAACCGGCCCGGCCGGCGACCACCAAGTCGGCCTGCGTGCCGGAATCCAAGGCCTTGGAAAAGGCGTCCAGGAGGACGCCAAGGTTCTTTTTCGGTTCCACCGAGCCCACGAACAAGAAGTAGCGCTTGTTTCGAAGGCTGAGCTTGCCAGCGATCTCGGCGATCCGGTCTTCCTGCCCCAAAGCCAGGCGGAATCCTTCCGTCACCCCGACCAACATGGTGGCGGTCCTTCCCCGCGGAACTCCGTAGTGTTTACAGAGTTGGTCTCGGGTGTGTTCCGAGTTGCAAAGCCACAAAGTCGCCCGTTCCACCAGGTCTTGAGTCCCTTTTTCCAGCCGATCCACCCATTCCGGCCGCAAATATTGGGGATAAAGCCGATACATAACGTCGTGAAAGGTCACCACGATCTTGCCGGAAGTCGGCAGCTTCCATACCGGTTCGGAAATGTGCAGCAGGTCGTGATTGCCGGCGAACCATTCGCTGCGGGCTCCCAGGCGACCCATGCCCTCAGCCCACTGCGGGGCCATCCACCAATGACGCAGGGTGGCGCCTAGGCGGCGGTACTTCTCCAAGTGATGGGCATGCTTTGGATTGAGAAAGGCGCTGAACAGCACGTATTCCAGCCCATCGCCGGAATCGGAGAGCGCTTCCTGGTTTTGCCGGAGCAACTCCAAGACCAGGTTTTGCCATAGAGCGTCGATGCCCCCGCTGTCGTGAACTCGGACCAATCGACAGGCTTCAAGGAGGATTTTCACAACGCCAGGTCCTTGTAATGCTGGTGGACGGCGTCCCAGTGGTGAGTGGGATCAAAGTTATGACGGACCCAGGCCTGCATAGCCTGCCCGCGATCGGCCAGCGCCTGAGGGTTTTCGGCAGCTTCTTCGAATACTTTGGCCAGAGCCTGCGGATCCTCGTTGGCAAAAGTCCAGCCGCGGCTCGGAGGTTCGATCAACTCCGGAACCCCGCCGGCGTGAGAAGCCACCGACGGCCGGCCTCGGGCGCCGGATTCCAACACGGTCAGGGGAGAATTTTCCGGCACTCTGGACGGCAGCACCTGCAAGTTCGCCCTTTGGTAGGCGTCTTCCATGGCCTGACCCTTTAAATAACCCAGAAACCGCACCCGGGAATCCAAACCTAGCTCTTGGACCTGGGCTTGTAGGGCGTCGTTTTGGTCGCCTTCTCCGGCAATGTCCAATTGGGCCTGTTTCGCTTTCCCGTCGGCCAAAGCTAGAGCCTGCAAAAGGACGTCCACCCCCTTGGATCGGTATAGGGTGCCGGCAAAGAACAACTTCAGGGGAAGAGGCGGCAAAGGGCTTGCCTCCGCCCTGGCTATGGGAAGCCGAAGGACTTCACTTTTTTCGGCGGGAAAGGCGACTCCTTGTCGCAGTGCCTCGGTGGGACAGAGAAAGCGATCGACGTGCTGAAAGGCCAGCCGCCTGGATTTGCTTAGAGAGCGCTGGTCCAACCATTGTTTGGCTTTGCCGGACCAACCTTGTCGGGGCAAACCGTGGGGATTCGGATCACTCAAGCTGAAATCGTGGACCGTCATCAATACTGGAACTCCGGATTTGCCGGCGGAGGGAAACAAAGTGCTCCGGAAAGCGGCGACGTTTTGTAAATGGATCAAGTCCGGCTTCACTTCGGAAATGAAATTTCGGAAGTGATCGGCCAAAGGTTTGTGGAAGTGGTGAAAGTCGCGACGTCGTTTCCAAGCGGAATCCGGCCAAACATAAGGGAAGTAGTCGCATTGCCGGCATAGCTCCACTCCCGGGCGGTCCAGGGAATAAAGCCAGTTTTCCACACCCCGGCTTTGCATCTCAGGGAGCAAGCGCCGCAAATAAACCGTGGCTCCACCCAGAATGTGGGGGGAATCATGCAAGTGCAAGACTTTCACCGGACTACTTTTCCGCCAACAGGGGGGGGATGGGAAGAATGGTTTTGGAGTTTGCCCAACCCCTTTCCGCCCTGCAAGTTTGGGCGAAAAGGGGAGAAACCCCCCTTTAAAGGCTGTTTTCGGCCACGAATCGCCAATCTTGACCGTTTTTTTGGTTAAAAAGCCAATCTTGGGTGATTTTTCTAAGTCTTTGATTCTTAATCCTTTAAGTATTGAATTCGGGGTCGGTCCCCAGGCTTCTCCGAATTAGGGGGTAAAGATTTTGCGCCAGAGTCGATGGTTCACCTATGAGATTCCGCTCTAAATCCTTGAGCAGAATCGAAAGTTGGGATTTTGTCAAAAATTGGCTTGCCCAACGTTGCCGCTACGGCAAAATATTCGGCCAAATTTCGCAAGCTTCCCATGAAGTTGCGAAAAGGTCGGATAAACCCAAGTTGCTTGGTTCTGGAAGCGAAGAGTCAAGTAACAACCCACGCCCATGTAGCAGCGGATTCCCGCTGCGTTTCAGGGCACCTTAGGAGGAAGTTTCGGAGATGAAGTTGCGCTTGCATCTGTTGGCATTCGCTGCCATCGCCACGGGCGCGCCTGCTCTCGCACAGGACACGACCGACAGCCTTGAGCGCGCCTTGGCTGACTTGAATAGCGGGCTGGTCGTCCCGCAAGGTACAAATACCGTCCGTGCGGATCGCTCGACGAGCCTTGGCATTTCCGGGGAAGCCCGGATTCGCAACACTTGGATTAACCCGTCCGGTGCTGCCAGTGACCAGAAGAACGTTGATGCTCGCCTACATCTGAATTTCGATTTCGATGTAAACGAAGGCGCCAGCGCTCACGTTCAACTTAATGCCCATGAGAACTGGGGTAACCCCGGGATTGGGCCCAACGTTGCTACCGGAGAAGGAGCTCCGATTCCTGGCGGTGGCAACTTAAACGCCGGTTCCATTAACGAAGCCTACTTCAGCGCCAACGACCTGTTCGGCGATGGAGGCACCTTTACTGCCGGTCGTAAGCGCTACACGATCGGTGCCGGCCGCATTCTGGCCAGCGACGATTGGAACCAGCTTCCGGCCTCCTACTCCGGTGTGTGGTACGCCCACCCGGCCGAAGGCTGGAATGTCAATGTCTTCATGATCACCGACTTCTTTAACGCCGCCGGCGTTAATGGTCCCTTCTTCGGCACCGGAGACACCGATCTCTGGGGTGGTCATTTCACTTGGGAAACCGGTGAGCTTCCGGGCGTCGGCGTCTTGAGCTTCACTCCCTACGTTCTGCGTCTGACGACCCAGGGCGTGGCGACCGGCACCACCATGTGGTACGGCGCCATGGTGAGTGGCGAAGTCGACATCGTCAGCTTCGACGGCGAATTAGTCTTCGTCGACAGCGATCGGAACCGCGCTCCCAGCACCAGTGACTTCAACGCCTGGGCTGTCGACGTCGACGTCGACCTGGGTGAATGGGCCTCGGATCTGCCCGGCAACGTCAGCCCCGTTCTGGAGCTGGGTGTCGCCCAAGCGGATGCGAACGGCGTGGCGGTCACTCCCGCCTACCACAACGTTGCCGGCATCTACGACGTGCAGCGTCGCGCAGGTGCTCCGGGTGTGTGGGGTGGTGCTGCCGACACTTGGCAGGCCGGCATCATGCTGGAGCCGATGGAGACTTGGGAAACCCGCTTCCAGTACATCCACTTTGACGACAGCACCGGCACCGGTGCCTTGGATGCGAGCGAAGTCGATGTCTCCGTCACCAAGCAGCTCAACTCCGGTGTGTCGATGTGGCTTGGATGGGCTTGGGTTGATTTCAACCAGCGCTCCTCCGACGCCTACATCATCTACGCCAACATTTCCCTGCCCTTCTAAGGTAGAAAGTAGTAGCGCTTCAGCCGGGGCGGTCTTTCGGGACCGCCCCGGTTCCTTTTTTTGACGGGTAATCATGACCCTGTACCACAAGCTCCCGCCCGGTCCCTTGGACATCGTCGGCGACGTCCATGGTGAGTTCCCCGCACTGCAGGCCTTGATGGATCATCTCGGCTACGACGAGGAAGGTCTGCATCCGCAAAACCGGAAATTGGTGTTCGTCGGGGATCTAATCGATCGTGGGCCCGACAGTTTGGCGGTGGTCTATGCGGTTCGGGCCATGTGGGAAGCCGGCCGGGCTTTCGCCGTCCTCGGCAATCATGAGTTGAACCTTTTGTTGGGAAGGCTGCGCTCGGGCAATCAATGGTTTCACGGCGAACCGGAGCACATGCCTGACGGCCGGCTGTTGGAACAACGTCTGGCCGGGGAAACCGATCGCGACGAATGCCTTTCCTTTTTTCGGCGCTTGCCTTTGGTATTGGAGCGGCGCGATCTGAGAGTGGTCCATGCCTGCTGGGATCAAGCCTCGGTGGATCGATTGAAAAAGGTGGAGGACGCCGTTTCGGTCCACGAGCAGATTGAGGACCAGTTGGTGGGGGAAGTGGAGGGGCGGAAAGCCCGTCAATCCCTGGAGCAGCAACTGCGGTTACAAAACCTGAACCCAGTCCGAGTCTTAACTTCCGGATTGGAGGAAGCCTGTCAGGAGCCCTTTATGGCCGGAGGCAGTTTGCGCCGCCAGCAGCGAAGCCGGTGGTGGTGCGATTATCAAGATCCTCAAACCGTGGTGTTCGGCCATTACTGGAGATCCAAAACCAATCACATCCACTTTCAAAAGGGTCCCGATCTCTTTGCCGACGAGCCGGCGCTCGAACCGCTGGGACCCAACGGCAACGCCTGGTGCGTGGATTACTCCATGGGCTTTCGCAGCCGTTTGCAACTGAAAGGCGACTCCACCGAAGCGGTAGGTCTGGCTGCCTTGCGTTATCCGGAAAAGGAGTTGGTGTTTGCGCCGGAAGCCCTACCCCAGAAAAGGGTTGGCGAATAGTCACCGTTGATGTGCCACAGTCCTATTAATTGATGTAGGCTTTCTTGCATCCGACTTTGCGGCTCAGAAAGTCTTCACAAAGACTCCCGCCTAGGAGCGAAGCTTTAGCAGCCAGTTTCCTGGCTACGTCGATCTAGGATAGAGTTGGCAGAGACTTTCTTGAGGATATCGAAGTAAACCACTCCGGCATTGGGATACCTTGGCTTTGCGGTAAGCTTGCGCATCAGAGTCACTTATCCAGCATATGGCAATGACCCGCTAAGCCATTGGGGCCCGAATGGGGCTGAATAGCCTCCTCGGAGAGGAAGCTCGTTAACGAGATTGGGTCTTCGAATATTGAATGGGAGGAAAGGTAAAACTACAATCAGTAGCGGATCAAAATGGGGGTTATGAAATCTGCTTGGCCATCTCCCATAGGTAGCAATCGTGAAGAGGAAAATTCTGACCTCTCTCGTGATAAAGTATTCCTCGAATTTGCTCTAGCTCGCGGACGTTGTTTTGTAATCGTCCGGTCTCCCCATCTTTCTGTGCTCGCCCCCGTCTGTCATGATTCAATCTCCTCTGGAAAGAAAGCATCATGGAATCAGACCAAACGCCGTCCCGGGCTGAAGCAATGAAGGCCCTTCT
>QQUA01000026.1 GCA_008501825.1 Planctomycetota bacterium
ACGGCGGCAGCCGTGGCACCAAAAGCGCTGGATTCTGCGTTGCTGGCGGCCACAGTAGAAGCCTCGTTTTTGAAAGCGGAAGGGGACGGAATCGGTGCGGCTGGGACAGGCGTCCCAGGGGCAGTGCAGGGGTTGAAAACGCGGCATCGCCGGTGCCTCCGAAAGAAAAGGGTTCGGCTAGGCAGACGGCTTGAGGCGGCTTTGGTTACGCCGGAGGCCTAAAAATCACCTCCAATGCTTTGTGCCAGTTTCCTTTTCAGGAAGCGGGAAACGTCCGGCGTGGCGGTCGCTATCCTCTCGGATCATGTTCGCCTCCGCTTTGCTTTGCACTGCCGCAATCGTCGCAATCGCCGGTTCCGCCCCCCAAGCGCCGGCCGATCCGCAGGAAATCCCGGCCGGGGTCGCCGCCCAGTGGCAGGGCGGCCAGATCACCATCGAGGAATTTGAACATTTTCTGGGCCGCAGCTTTCGCGGCAAAAATCTAGGCCGGGAAGCCTTGAGCCACCTGCTGCAAATTCAATTGGTTCAGCACGAGGCTCAAGCCAGGGGCTTGAAAGTTCCCGCGGCGACGGTGGACGAGCGGCTGGAAAAAGCCCGGCAAGAAGCCCGCAAGGCGGAGGTGGATTTGGACGCCCTGTTGCAAGCCCGCGGCTTAAGCCAAGAAGAATTCCGCCGGCTGCTCCGGGATTCCCTCCTTCATGAGATGCTGGCCCGGCAAGACCTGGGCCGCTCGCCGGAGGCGGAAGTGACGGCGGCGGAGCTACAAGCTTGGACCCAGAACCGAATTCAAGAGTTGCTGGAAGCCTCGGCTTCGGCGCCGGAGGGTTTCGCTTTGAAATCGGGACCTTATGCCATCCCCTTGCAAGAACTGGGCATGACGCTGCGAAACTTCCTCGGCCACACCCGCTTGCAGGAATATCTGGAGCAACAAGTCATGGAGCTCTATCTGGATCAATGGGCAGCCCAAGAAGGAGTGGAATTCAATCAACAACTGATTGAAGAAGAATTGGCTTGGCGACGGCAGCGTTCCTTGGAGGTGGGCTACCCCTACGAACAATTGCTGCAAGCCTCCGGCTCCTCCTTGGAACAAGTTCTGAAAGGAAGCGAATTAAGAGCGGCGGCTTATTTGCGCGTTCTGAGTCGCCTCCGTTTCGACCGGCAATGGTTTGAGGAGCTGGATCAGGAAACCCGGCAGCAGTTGGAATATCGTTTCGGCGTGGCCCGGCACTGTCATTGGATTTTATTAAGAGCCGTAGCCCAAAAGGATGAGCGCAATCCCCTGGACCTGACCCACGAGGAAGCCCAAGCAGAATTGCGCCACTACGCCGAACAAATCCAAAGCCTGGAAGACTTTCAGCGAATCGCCGAACAGTATTCCGAACACGAAGAAAGCCGACGTTTGAAAGGCGTCCTAGGCTGGCTACACCGGAGTGAAAAAAGAGTCGACCCCTCGGTAACTCAAGCCGCTTATCAAGCCCCGATCGGGGAAGTCTTCGGCCCCTTCCCCACCACTCCTGGATTACTCGACGGCGAAGCCCTGTTGTGGGTCAGCGAAGAACGCCCGCAAGCCGAAGAAGCCGAATTCCGCGAGATCGTGCGCCGGGGCTTGCACCAAGAATTACGCCGAACCATTCTGAACGAAATTCAATTGCGCACCATCTACCGGCCAGCGGCGACTCAATGAGTCGCGTCGATTAACAGGAGAGAGTAATCCGCGACTGGCTTTGCAACTGCTCGCGGATTTTGCCGGCCAGGTTTTCGAAACCCGGGCAATTCATCAAAGCCAAAGCCGCTTTCTTGCCGGCTTCCACGCCGGGTTGATCGTAGGGATCGATCCCCATCAAGCCGCCTGCATAGGCCGTAGCGACTTCCATGAACATGAAGTATTGGCCGACGTGGAAGGCGTCCAATTGGCAAAGTTCCAACACGCAAAGCGGGCGGCCGGCTTGCTGTAAAGCCACTTCCGTTCCCTGACGCTCCGCCTCCATCAATTCATCGAGGGTTCGGCCCAGCAAGGGTTGAAAAGCCGCACTTTCGGCGAAAGGCGGCGGCACTTCCAAACGGCGTCCGAAGCGCCGCAGTTTCAACATGGTGAAGACTTTGTCGTTCGGGCCTTCGACGTAGAGTTGCACCTGACTGTGTTGATCGGTGGGCCCCACCGCCTTAACCGGAGTGGCGCCGGTGTGCACCACCGAACCGTCTTTCGCCAGCCGCTTGCCGAGGGATTCCGCCCACAATTGCTGGTACCAATCCGCCAATAAACGCAGGCGGTGGGAATAGGGAAAATGGACGTGAACGTTATGCCCGCGACGGGTCCACAAAACGTGGGCCAGAGCATAGGCCAAAGCCGGGTCTTCCTCGGCACTGGCCTGCGCCAGATTGGCGTCGACCCGGGCGGCGCCTTCCAGCAAACTTTGAGCGTCCATGCCGGCCATGACCGCCGGAAACAAACCGACCGGAGACAAGACCGAAAAGCGGCCGCCGACGCCGTCGGGCACTTCCAAAGTTTCGAAGCCGACCTCGTCGGCTAGTTTTCGAAAATGGCCGGCTTTATTGTCGGTAGTCAAAGTAAAGCGCTTGCGGGCTTCCTCGTCCGAACCCACCGCTTTGCGAACGGCATCGTAGACCAGCAAGAATTGAGCGGAGGTTTCGATGGTCCCTCCGGATTTGCTGACCACGTTGACGTGCAGTTTGTCCAGCGGAACGCTTTCCAACCACTCTCCCAGCCAATCGGGATCCACACTGTCCAAGACGAAGCATTTGGGATCGCCCTTTTGCGGTCGCCATTCTTGATAGACCGGCGACAAAGCGTGCAGCAAAGCGGATGCTCCCAATCCAGAACCGCCGATCCCCAGCACGGCAAAGGCTTCCAAAGGATGGCTTTCCCGAACCTGCCGAGCTCGAGCCTGGCAATTTTCCAAGTGGCGATGTTGGCCGGGAAGTTCTTGCCAAGCCGGTTTCGCCGCCCAGTGGTCGGCCCGAGCCTGTTCGGCCGCCGGCAGGGCTTGCAAGAAGGCTTCGCGGGTCAGTCCCTCGCCATCCGAAGGGCTGAAAAGTCCAGTGAGATCCAGGTGCAGCGCCATCGGCGGCAAAGCCTAACAGCCGGGCCAGGACGCCCCAATCCTCAGGCGGCGGATTTTGCCTTCCCGGCAGGAGGCTTGTCCCACAAGGCCTTCAGGCGGCCCCATCCCAGGATCAAAGTCAAGGGCTCCAAACAAGCGGCAAAGAGGACGGTTTTGATCGCCAAATCTTCCTCCTTCGATTCCACCAAGCCACTTCCGGCCAGGCGCTGGACCGCCTTTGTCGCCGCCTGGATTTCCCCCGGCACTTCGGCCGCCAGGGCGACGCAAGCCAGGGTCCAAAGGGCGCAGCCCCAAGCGGGAGATATCGCCCCGGAGGTCCAGGCCAAGATCAGCAGGAAAACCCCGACCCAGGCCAAAACCGGCGCCAGGGTCCGAACCCAAAACCGCCGAACCGGCCAGAAGGATTTCGGCCGCAAGCCGTGCCCCGCTCCCTGGGCCGCCCAGGCAAAGGCCCAAAGATGCCGCCCCTGATGGATGCCGGGCTCCAAGCGGAGGGTGCCGGAAGCCCAAACCGCCCGCCCTAAAGGGCTCCGCCCAGACTCGAGCCTAATGCCTTGGCGCAGTTTCGAACGGAGGATATAAGTCGCTATCTCTGCACCGCTTAGACCGGATCGACTGACCTGATCTCGGTACCGCTGGGCGGCCGCAACCGACACCAGATGGGCTGCGGCTACGGGGACCGCCGCGAGGCCGGCGAACAGGGCGAGGAACAGGTCCATGAACGGGGGGCGGTGGCGGGCGGAAACGCCATACCTTAGGGCCGCTACGTCCCGGCCAACGGTCGGCTGAGAACGGCGGCGTGGCTAAACTGCCGGCCCCGCTCAACCTGCCAGGTCCGGCAACCCGAAAGGTGGGAAGACTCGGCCCCACCGTCCCGTCTGAAAAGCGCCGGATTGTGCCCGGTCCATCATGAAATCCCGCTCCGGAAAAGTTCCCCTCCTCGCCTTGGTTCTCGCCGCCGTGTTCCTGGCGGCGGTCGGCTATCTGTTGGTTCAGGACCCCGGTTCCGCCCGCTACGACCAGGATCCGGACCTCACCACCGACCTCACCAAGGAATTGCAGCAGCCGGAGGAAAACGAGGAGTACACCGGCCCGATCATCGGTCCGGGCCGGGAAACCGAGGACAACGGTGGGCGGGTGCAGTTGAACCAGGAAGGCACTCAAGAAAATCCCGGCGGCGTCCGCGGCCGAGTGGTTTCCCCCCAGAACAAGGGGGTCCAAGGGGCCAAGGTGGTTCTGACTCAGCGGCTGCAACCGGCTCAGACTTTTCTCGCCCAAGAAGAAGGCCGCGGCGTCGGCCGCTTTTCCGCCGTCACCGACAGCGGCGGGCGGTTCCAATTCTTGACCCTTCCGGCCGGGCAGGATTTCGATGTTTGGGTCTTTCACAGCGAATATGCCGCCTTGCAGGCCAATCCGGTCACGGCCATTGAAGGAGAAACTCAAAACCTTGCCGACATCGTCCTTCGGGAAGGCTTTCGGGTTTACGGCAAAGTCACCGATTCGGCGGACAACCCGTTGGAAGCGACGGTCGAAATCCGCTTGCAAAGAAATCGCTTCACTGGTTTGTCCGAAGGCGAACAACGGCAAGAAGACGAAGACTCCGGTCGCTTGAAGGTGGTGGAAACCCAAGCCGACGGTAGTTTTGAAATTCGCAACCTGGCCCAAGGCATTTGGCGCTTGCGAGGCAATAGCGAAGGCTATGCCTCCGCTCAGGTCAATCCGGTGGTCCTCATGGCTCAAGCCGACAAGAGCGACGAGGACGGCGACCCGATGAGCAAGAAGGTTGACCTTACTTTGGGACCGGAATTCATCCTTCGGGGCATGGTCATCAACGAAGCCCGGGAGCCGATTGAAAACGCCCAAGTCACGGTCACTCGGGCTCGACCGCGACCGATCTTCAGCGCTTATGCCACCAGCGATTCCGGCGGCAACTTTGAGGTCCGCGGCCTGCAAGACGGCGTCTACACCGTCGCCGCTCAAGCCGAAGGCTATACCACCGAACGGGTTTCCAACGTCAAAGCCGATACCGCCACGGTGGAAGTGGTGCTGGCAGTGAAGGGCACCGTCACCGGCCGGGTGATCGGCCCTGACGGCCGGGCGGTCACCCGCTTTCATTTGGAGTTGATGAAAGTCAACAAGGGAACCGCCATGTACGGCCGTACCGGCCGCAAGTTGCCGGTGGAAGATCGCAACGGCAACTACAGTTTCAGCAATATCGACAAGGGCACTTTCGTTTTGTTGTGCACCGCGGAAGGCATGGCGCCGAGTTACTCCCCGGGTTTCTTCGTGGACCGGGGCGATACTGTTCGCGGTATCGACATCAAAATGAGGCGGGGTGGAAAAATCTTCGGCTACATCACTTCGGCCACCACCGGAAAAGCCTTGCCGGGAGCGGAAATTTTGTTGCGGGGCCCCGATTACAGAGAAGCGGACGCCACCCACTTCTTCGGCGGTTATCTGAACGATCCCAATAACGTGCCCAACATGAGCGCCAAGTCGAATCAAAAAGGTTATTTCGAATTGGAGCACGCCTTTCCCGGTGACGTGCAGGTGGAAATCCGCCACGACACCCACTTGAGCGACTTCCGCCGGGTGCAAGTCGCCGATTCCGCCGACGTCGACTTGGGCAGCATCGAGCTTTACGCCGGCGGCACCGTCATTGGCACGGTCAAGGACCAAAAGGGGCGCCCGGTGGCCGGGGGAACCGTCTACCTGAACCGCCAGCCGGAAACCGGCGGTTGGTTCAGCGCCAATCAAACCCTGGATGCCCAAGGCCGTTTCCGCTTCATCGGCTTGAAGCCGGGAACTTACGATTTGACCGCCAGCGGCCCTCAAGCCGACGGCTTTTTCGCCATCTTCACCGATGAACGGAGCAAGAAGGTTTACCTGGACTCCGGAAAAACGGTGACTCAGGATCTGGTCATCCAGGTCGATTAGGCAGCCTTAGGCTTGCTGCGATTCCGGGTCAATTCATCCCGGCGCTCCGGCCTTTCGCCCCGGAAACCAGAAAATCTTCTGCCGCCGGCCACGTCCTTTCCGTAGTCAGGCCGCATCTTGCCCTCCGCGGCACCCGACAACCACATGATCCTCGCTCTGCTCGCCTTGGTTTCGCCTCAGGCCCCGGAAGCCCCCGACTTCCGGGTCCAGGACCTCAAAGCCCACATTTACTTCCTGGCCAGCGAAAGCCTGGAAGGCCGGGAAGCCGGCACTCGCGGGGGTCATTTGGCCGCCCAGTACGTGGCCACCCAGTTTCGGCGTTACGGACTGGAACCGTTGCCCGGTCAGGACAGTTTCCTGCTGCCCTTCGAAGCGGAACGGCGAACCTGCTACAACACCGCCGCTTGGCTGCCGGGAACCGATTCAAGCTTCCAGGATCAGGTGCTGGTCATCGGCGGCCACCACGATCACGCCGGTCTCGGCGGCGGCACCACCGGCGGCATGGGTTTCCCCGGCGAAATCCACAACGGAGCCGACGACAACGCTTCCGGCACCGCAGCGGTTTTAGAGCTGGCGGAATACTTTGCCGCTCATCCCACGCCGCGACCGATCTTGTTCATGACCTTCAGCGCGGAAGAAAAGGGCTTGTTGGGCAGCCAAGCTTTTTTGCACAGCGACGTGCTTCCCAAACACAAGATGCGGGCGATGTTGAATCTGGACATGGTCGGCAACAGTGAAAACGGCTATTTGTTCGTCGGCGGTCTTGGAACCGCGTTGGAATTCGAACCCATGTTGGCCCCGGCCTTTGAGAAAAGCGATTTGAAGTTGGAACTCAAAGAAGGCGGCCGGGCGCCGAGTGACAACAGTTCTTTTTACGAAGAAGAAATTCCGGCTTTGTTCTTTTTCACCAACGTTCACCCTCGCTATCACTTGCCTGCAGACGATCCCGAACACATCCAATACGAAGGGGAAGTGGAAATCCTGAAATTGGTTCGGGACATTACGGTTGCCATTCAAAATTTCGACGGGCCGTTGACTTTCATGGAACAACCGCGCATGGCGGTGCCGGCCGATTTCGGCAAACGAATGAGCAATCACATGCGGCGAATCGCCCAAATGCGGCGGCAGAAAGGTAAGCTCGGCATTGATACCGGAGATCCGACTCGAGGCGGCTTGGCCATTCGCAAAGTGCGGGAAGATTCCGCCGCCGAAGAAGTGGGTTTACTCAGCGGCGACGTCCTCGTCATGGTGGCGAATCGAAAGATTCAAAACCGGGACGATTTGATTCGCGCTTTGGGGCCAGGTCGCAAAGGTGACTTGATTGACGTCGTCGTGCTGCGAGACGGCGAACGCTTGCAATTGCAAGCCACCCTGAAGTAAGCCACGCCTTTAACCGCCGGAATTCAGCTCCGACTCGGAACTCGGCAGGGGTTCGGTTTCCTCACCCAATACCTGCAGCGGACGTTCCCCTCCGGGTAGCACTTCCGGCACTTTCAAGCTTCGCCATGGACTCCAAGCTCGATTGGGATACACCCATCGCACCGGAGCGTGGCGGAACTCCAGGACCATGCCCGGCTGGATCGGTTCGAAATAGACCTTCTGCCAAATCGGATCGGAAGGATCGGCCATGACCGGCAGCAAACGAGTGGCGCCGTCTTCCCGGCGCCATTCGACGTAAGGTCCCATCGGACGAACGCTCCGAAAACGGAGGCAGGCCCAACCGGGCCCCCATTGGATTTCCCCGGCGTGCTCCCAAGGGGCAAGTTCCAAGCGGAGTTCAGCCGCTTCGGGATGCCAGCGCAGCCGCCGCCGGCCCGAAGCGGCGACCTCCAGCGCCGGGTCGGCCAACAGGGGCGTCGGACCGGTCCAAAGGGTCCAACCCGGCCCCGGCACAGCCGAAGCCGCCAACGCCGGAGTGCCGATGCCGGCTCCAGCCCAGGCTTGCCAACGGCCGTCTTCTCCCTGAAGTAACCAGTGAAAACCGGAAGCGGCCAGGCGCTGGGGCGGGATTCCGACCCCGGCCGCCTCGGCCACCGGCTGCAGCCACGGGTCCAGTCGCAGCAGCCGCCAATCGCCGGCGTCCTGAATCAAGGCCAGGCTGTGGCCGTCCCAAGGACGCCAGCAAAGGTCTTGTACACGCCAGGGTGAGGCTGCAGGCTCCGCTGCCGGCAGCGGTGGCTGTTGCGGAAGGGCGGCCCAAGCGAGGAAAAAGGACGAAAGCGAAGCCAACACGGTGATTTTTCTTGAAGATGGCCGGGCTGAAGCGTACCAATGCGAGCATCACCGCAGGTTCAGACAGCGTCTTTTCCACCCCCCTAACCACCCAAAAGGATCCAAAAGGACCCTAAAGGCCATGAAACCCAGCTTGTTGCTGCTGTTTTTTCTGGTGGTCCTCGCTGCCGCCTTGGTGATTTGGTTTCCTTTCGAAACCGCCGAGCAGGCCGATGCCGGCCAAACCCAAAAACCTGCCACCGGGCCGGTGGAACCGGCTTCCGAGGAATGGGAAGACCAAAACGTGGATTCCCTCGGGCCGGAGCAAAGAACCACCACCGAAGGCGAAGGTCTTTGCCAACTGGCGGCCCGGGATGCTCAAGGCCGGTTGCTGTTTCCGGCCAGATTCCTGATTCGGGAAGGATCGGAAGTCCACTGGCTGGATGCGCCGACCGGAAGCTTGGCGATCGCCCGCCACCGGCCCATCCGGGAAGTGGTCGCCCTGGCCGATCATCGCTGGTCCCCCGCCGCCCGCCTGGCTCGAGGGCAAAGTCTGGTCAAAGGCGAATGGCCGCTGGTAGTGGAATCGGCCGCCGCCTCCCTGGAGTTGCAGGTGCGCAATCAAGCCGGCTTCCAACCCTTTCAATGGACCTTGCAATACACGGCTCAGCTTCCTGGGCAAAATGAATATTCCGCCATAGCCGGCCGGTTGTGGTCGCGGTTGCACCGGCGATTGGATGGCCGCCAAGAACGCATTCAAATCGAGGACATCCCTCCAGGAATTTATTCGCTACGCATTCGCTCGGAAACTACCGCCCCTTATCAAACTTCGCTCAAACTGGAGCCTGGCCAACACCTGCAGCACGAATTGCAGTTGACTGCCGGAGCCTTCATCACCGGCACCGTGGTCGACGAACACGGGAAAGCTCTTGCCGGGGCTTCGGTGGCTTTGTTGCCGGAAGATTTGGGTTTGTTGCAACCGATGGTGGAATATGCCCGGGACTTCCTCGGCTTTCCCAGTTTGGCCGATCTAAGTCATAAAGGCAGCCAGGGAGAAACCGACGCCGGCGGCCGCTATCGACTGGGTCCTTTGCCGCCTACCCGGGGAATGATCTATGCCGGTTTCCCCGGCAAGATCACCGGCGCAGGAGCAAGTGTGGCGATTTTGGAAGCCGGAGTCACCACCGAACAGGAAGCGATTTCACTTCACCCAGGCCACTCCTTGCAGGTGGAGGTATTGGAATTCACTTCGCAAAAACCACTCGCCGACGTCCGCGTGCGTTACTTTCCCGGCATCCGCAACGAATCCATGTTCGGCAACATGATTCCTTGGCGGGAACCGGAAATTTCCCGGACCGACGCGACCGGAAAGATTCGATTGGATGGACTGCCCGCCGGCGTAGTGCAAGTGCGTTTGGACGGCGAAGGCTTTGCCGCTTTGGAACAAAGCGTAGAGGTTCAGGCCGGCTCCGATCAAAACCGGGTGCAACTGTTTTTGAAGGCTCAGCACTCGGTGGAGGGTTGGGTGCGACGAGCCTCCGACGGTCAGGCGGTGGCCGCCGCCGAAGTCTTGGCTTTGCCGGCGGAGGAATACAACCTCATGGCCCGCTTCACCGCTCAAGTCGGCAGCGATTTCAAAACCAAAAGCAATGAGGAGGGCTATTTCCGGATCGACGGCCTCCCAGCCGGTCCGTGGCGTTTTTTGGCCAAGGCGGAAGGTTTGGCTCCCAAAGGAACCGAAGCTTTGAATCTGTCCTCCGGCATCTCCCCGCCGCCGGTAGAAATTCTCTTGTCCGGGGGAGCGGAACTCGAAGTCTTGGTGCAAGATTCGGAAGGCCAGCCGCAACCGGCTGCGATCTTGACCGTGTTTCCCTTGAACGGCGACGACAGCCGCAATGCCCGAACCGCTGCCGACGGCCGCTTCTTGTTCGAAAACTTGACTCCGGGTTCTTATCAAGTCAGCGTCAATAGTTTCGGCACCGAACCGGAAAATCTGTTCTCTCTCGATTTCGACCAAGCTTCCGGGATCTCTGAAATCGTGAACTTGGAAGAGGGCGAACGGGAAAAACTGGTTCTCGGCGGGCGAATCGACTACGCCAGTTTGGAAGGATGGACCCTGCGGGCCGGGGAACCGGTCAGCGGCATCACCGTCATGCTGAGTTCCGGCAACAACTTCAAAAGCAGTGTGACCGATGCCGATGGCTATTACCAGATTGACGACATTCCTCCGGGGCCATACTTCCTCCTCGCCGGTGAGTTGAAATTAGGAAACGGCGCCGGCTTTACTTCGGCGGTGGAATTGGGGCCCGGCGAACAGGGCCGATTGGATTTGGATCTGCCCGGTTCCACGGTCAAGGTCACGGTCGTGGCCGAAGACACGGGCGAACCGCTGCCCGGCATCACCATCATGATGCGTGACGCTCAAGCCAAACCTGGCGGCGGGATGTTGACCACCAATTCGCAAGGCGAAGTGCTGTTTCAGTTTTTGAATCCCGGCACCTACGTCATCGGAGCCGGCCGTGCCGTCATGCCTTTGTTCGGCGGTCCCAGCAAACACGAAAGTCAAATGATTTCGCCGGTAGTGGTGCCGGAAAATCAAGATCTGGCTTTGGAATACACGCTGCGCCTGGCCCAGGCCGCATCGGTGGAAGTTCAGGTGCTGGGGACCGATGGCCTGCCGGTCAGCGGCGCCGGCGTGTTTTATCTGGATTCGGAAGGCCAACCCTTGAGTCAATTTACGATGCAAGGCACCGATTCTTCCGGCCGGGTTCGATTGCACTCACTGCCCAGCGGTCTCGGCCGACTGTTGGCCCGCCATCCGGAAATGGGCCAAGTGGAAAAAGAAGTCCGCCTGGAAAGCGGGGAAGAAAACAAAGTTGAATTGCACTTGGAAACCGGCACCGTCCTGCGAGTTTTGGTGGTCGACGGCCGGGGCGAACCGCTCAAAGGCGTGCAGGTGATCGCTCTGGATCAACGCAACGCGCCGGTATCCACCTTGTTCACTTCCGTGGAAGCCATGGCCAAGCTTTATGAATTCATGGAAGGTGGAGAACAACGATTAGGCCCCTTGGCTCCCGGCGACTATAGCCTAATGCTGGTTCGCCCCGGTGGTCCCAGCCTGCGACACAAAGTTCATTTGGCCCCCGGCGTGCGCGAGCAATTCTTACAGTTGGAATACCAACCCTGATTCCCGCCGCCTTGCAAGCCTCCCCGGCGCCGTTTCCCGGCGTCGGGGAAATCTGCGCCTTGACCAATGCATTGGCTTGGGGCTTGAGCACCATCGTCTACCGCCTGGCGATGGATCGAAAAATTGGCACGGCCGGCGAAATTGCCCTGTTCAAGAACGCCATCGGTTTGGTGGTCCTGGTGGCCCTCAGTCTCGGACTCGGACCCGAGCTCGGCGGAGGCCTCGGGGCTTGGTCGGACGTCCCTTGGTTGCTGTTGGCCGGAATCAGTGGCATGGCGGTCGGGGACTTCCTGTATTTCGTCGCCGTTCATCATTTGGGAGTCGGCCGAACCTTGATTTTGAACCAGGGAACGCCGGTGTTGACCGCCCTGGCGGCCTGGCCGTTGTTCGGAGAAACCCTCAATACCGGCCAAGTGCTGGGCATGATTCTGGTGGTCGCCGGCGGCATGGTGGCTGAATCGCGGCGCATGGACCGGACCCGGGCCGACTGGATCGGGATCCTGGCGGTGTTCAGCTCGATGCTGTGTTACACCCTGGCCAATGTGGCCAGCCGGCCCGGTTTGGACCAAACCGGTCCCGTGGCCGGAGCCGCCTGGCGCCTGGTCGGTGGTGCGGCGGCGATGTGGTGGCTGCAAAGTCGTAGCCGAAAGCCCGACCAAAACCGTCCCGTCCTTTGGCGGCGACCTCAGGTTTGGAGCTGGTTTTTGGCCCCCACCTTGATCGGCACGGTCGGCGGCCTGTTTTTGTTGAACGCCGGCCTGAAATGGGCCAAACAAGGCGTGGCCGCCAGTTTGTCGGCGGCCCTGCCCTTATTTACCGTCCCGCTCGCGGTTTGGATCCTGCACGAACGTCCAGGACGGCGGGGCTGGCTGGGCGTCCTGTTGGTGGTGATGGGCGTGGCTTTGCTGGGTTTGAGTCTGAGTTCGAACGGCGGAAATCCCCCGGCTTAAAGCAGCCGGTTCTGCCACCGGCGGCGAGGCAGTATTCTTGGCGGCCATGTTCCACCGGATCTTCATTGCCAACCGAGGTGAAGTGGCCGCCCGCATGGTGCGCGCCTGTCACGATTTGGGCATCGAGGCGGTATGCGGCGCCTCCAAACCCGACATGGAAGCCGGCTACCCCTATTTGGAGCAAGCTTCCCAAGTCGTTTGCCTTGGTCCGGGTCCGGCGACCGATTCCTATTTACGCATGCGGTCGATCATTCAGGCCGCCCGGCAAACGGGCTGCGGCGCCTTGCACCCCGGCTGGGGCTTTCTGGCGGAGAATCCTCTGTTCGCCGAATTGTGCCGCCAACACGGAGTCACTTTTATCGGGCCGTCTCCGGCGGTGATGGACCAAATGGGCCGCAAAGTGGCTTCCCGGCAAGCCGCCCAAGCCGCCGGTCTGCCGGTGGTGCCGGGTTCTCCGGGACTTCTTAGGGACCCGGAAGAAGCGGTGGCGGTAGCCCGGGAAGTCGGTTACCCGGTGGCGCTGAAGGCCGACGCCGGCGGAGGCGGCCGCGGCATCCGCCGTTGCGAAGACGACGATCAGGTGCGGCAAGCCTTTGCCGATGCCTCGCGGGAAGCCCAAGCCGCTTTCGGCAGCGCCGACTTGTATTTGGAAAAGTACTTGGAAGGCGGCCGACACATCGAATTCCAGGTCCTCGGCGACGGCCGCGGCAATGCCATTCACCTGGGCGAACGAGAATGTTCCATTCAGAGGCGCCACCAAAAGTTGGTGGAAGAAGCTCCCTCCCCGGTAATTAGCGCCGAAGAAAGGGAACGCTACGGAAACATGTGCGCCGAGGCCACCGCGCGCTGGCGCTATCGAGGTGCCGGCACCATGGAGTTTTTGCGCGCTCAAAACGGCGAGCTTTTCTTTTTGGAAATGAACACCCGCTTGCAAGTCGAGCATCCGGTCACCGAAGCCATTACCGGTTTCGATCTTGCCGCGGCCATGATTCGCATCGCCGCCGGCCACCCGCTGCCTTGGAAGCAGAAAGAAATCCAATGGCAAGGCCACGCCATCGAAGTGCGGGTCAACGCCGAGGATCCGGCCCAGGATTTCCGGCCTCATCCCGGCAAAGTGGAGCGATTCCAGGTAGCCGGCCCGGGCATCCGAGTGGACACCCATTTACAGGACGGCAGCCGGATTCCGCCCCACTACGACTCCTTGATGGCCAAGATCATCGCCCACGGGAAAAATCGGGAAGAGGCGATCGAACGCCTCCAATCGGCTTTGGCCGGGGCCAGCATCGCCGGCTTGCCGACCACCATCCCTTTGCACCAAAAGATCTTAGACAACATCGATTTCCGCCGGGCGGAATTCGACACCCTTTGGCTAAGCCGAAATTTGTCGGCTATGGTCGCTTAATTTCTGGGAATTTTGGTCTTAAATGCATGGGCTGAATCGTCCTTCCTAAACCTCCGGCCATCCTTCTGGCCTTCCCTTCCTCCCCATGACCCCATAAGGAGCCTTCATGTTCGCCAAGCTTCGCCTTCTCCTCGCCGCCCTCGCCTTGGTGGCCGTTTCCTCCTTCGCCACCAGCCAATGGCTGCAGGCCCAACAGGAACCGGATGGCCAAGACCAGATGGACCCGGCCATGATGGCCCAAATGATGGCCATGGGCACTCCTGGCAAGGAGCACAAGGTGCTGACCCGCTCCGCCGGCGAGTGGGACGATAAAGCGCAAATGCGCATGAGCCCCGGCGCCGACTGGACCGAGATTCCGATGACCACCAGCGTGAAGACTTTGCTCGGCGGCCGTTTCATTCAGCGCACCATCAAAGGCAATTTCGCCGGCATGCCCTGGGAAGGCATCCACATCCTCGGCTATGACAAATTGGCCAAGGAATACGTTTCCTTCTGGATGGATTCCTTCGGGACTTGGTTCGTTCAATCCAAGGGCCAGTATTCGGAAGAATCCAAAACCCTGGAAATGAAGGGTGCCATGCGGGACGTGATTTCACCGGACGGCCGCCCCTTCCGCCAAGTCATTCGGATCATCGACGAAGATCACTCGGAGGTGGAGATGTACGACACCATCCCGCCGGCCGGGGAAGTCATGGTGATGAAGGTGAAATCGACTCGGGTCAAATAAGCTCACCGCCATCCTGAAAGCGCTTGCCGGGATGCCGGCAGGCGCTTTGTTTTTGCCGCGGCCGAGCCTTGAACCACGAATGATTGAAATACAAGCCTATTAATCTCAGGAAACCGGCCTTATTGAGCTTTGCCCTCGGCTCTGCGCCCCCATTGTGGAAAGAGAGCCCCACCAGATCTTTGACTTAGGAGTTCCAAGGATGGCGAAAACGACTCTAGATAAAACCGCGGACTTGGCCGGTCCGGGCATCGGCAATTACGAGGAGTTGGAGAAGCTGCTCCCTCAGGATTACCATCCGCTGCTTAACCCGAAAGAAACCCAAATCGCCCTGACGGCGGTCAAGGAATATATAGAAAAGGGCTTATGCAAGGAACTGAACCTGATTCGGGTTACGGTACCGCTGATCGTGGACGTGGAAAGCGGAGTCAACGACTTCCTCGACCGGGACGGTTCACGAACCCCGATCCAGTTCCACATTTCCAACGACCGGGAGAAAAATCCGATCGACGCCCAAATCGTGCAAGCGGCCACCAAATGGAAGCGGGTGGCCCTGAAGCAATTCGGCATGGAGGTGGGAGAAGGCCTTTACACCGACATGCACGCAGTGCGCAAGGATTACTTCCTGGATCACGATCACAGCGCCTACGTCGATCAGTGGGATTGGGAAAAGGTCATTCGCGATGAGGACCGCAACCTCGATTACTTGAAAGACGTGGTCAAGCGGATTTGGAAAGTGCTGAAAGGCGCCGAAGAATTCGCCCTGAAGGAATTCCCTGCTCTGGAAGATCCGCGCTACCCCCGCTTGCCCGATGAACTGAAGTTCCTGCACGCGGAAGAAATCCTGGAGCGTTATCCCGAATTGCCTCGCAAAGCCCGGGAGACGGCGATCTTACAGGACTTCCCGGCGGTCTTCATTTTGGGCATCGGCTGGACCCTGGACGACGGCTATCCCCATGAAATGCGGGCGGCCGATTACGACGATTGGGTGACCGAAACCCGCTCCGACGCCGGCAAGGTTTGCCACGGCTTGAACGGCGACATTCTGGTTTGGAATCACGTCACCCAAAGGCGCCACGAGTTGACCTCGATGGGCATTCGGGTGAATCCCGAAACTCTGGTCAAGCAGTTGGAAATCACCAATCAGATGGATTTCCTGGAACTGCCTTACCACCAAGGCATCGTCAACCGAGAACTGCCGTTAAGCATCGGCGGCGGCATCGGCCAATCGAGGACCTACATGTGGCTGCTGCGCAAAGCCCACCTCGGCGAAGTCAGCGTTACGGTGTGGCCCAAGGTGCTCAAGGAAATGTGCGCCAAGAAGAACATCTTGGTACTGGAATAAGGTTCCCATTCCTTCCGTTCTTCGACCCGGTGCCGTCGGTACCGGGTCGAATTTTCATCCCATTCGATTCATACGTCGAAAATTTTCTGCAGCACCGCTCTTTTGCTCAGTGCCGCTCGAAGGCGCTGCCAGCGCTTCTCCACCGCCGTACGGGATAATCCGAGGATGGCAGCCGCCTCGGGAACGGATCGACCTTCCAAACCACAAAGCCGCAGCAGTTGTCTTTGTTCCTCGGATAGGCGTTCGACCACCTCCCGAATCAGTTGTGCCGATTCTAGGCGGTGGAGTCGGCCGGTCATGGAAGTTTGCTCGGCCAGAATTTCATTAGCTGCATTGCCTTCCTGGCTTCCCAACCACCGGGGAGATGCAGGAGAAGTCGGCTTGGCGCAGGCCTTCCGTTTCGCCTCGTGCACCACGTTTCGGGTAACGCTCCAAATCCAGGAGCGAATGGAGCCTTTGTCCGGTTGGGTTTTCGGCATCAATTGGAAAATCCGTACCCAAACCTCTTGAACTACGTCCTCGGTGGCGAGCCTGGATTTGAAGGCGCCGCGGAGATAAAGCTCGATCCAAAGAAAGATCGACGGGGTTAAGCGGTGGCACAGCACTTCCGCGCAACCACGATCCCCGGCACGAGTTCCAGCGAACAAGAACTCGGTACTCTCGTTCTTGAAAAAGGATTCGGAACGCTCGGAACCAAGACTCACGATCAGTCCTCCAGCCAGGGAACGAGTCTGGCAAAATTCGGCTCCGGGCCAAGGTTCATGGTGGCCAGCAGCTCCAAAGGCATGGACGGCCAAAACCGAACGGATCCGTCTTGAAAAGCGACGGCCAGCCAATTTCCATCCGGGCTGAACTCCATCTTGTGAATCAAATCGGCATGGGCACGGAACCGAACCGGTTGGTGGTTTGCGGAGCCGTACAACATGATCCAGCCTTCTTCATCCGCAGTGGCAAAGAGAGGCCCTTGGGAAGAAGGGTTGGCGGCAACGGAAATGATCCTGGCCACGTGGCCTGGAAAGTGTTTGGTCACCGTTTGTTTTCCCGGTTTTAAACCTCGAATCAGAGAAACTCGATTGGAGTAAGCGGAACCGATCATGGCCGAATCGTGAGCCGAATGGACCGCCAACTCGCCGCCCCAGAAACCGACGTCCAACTTCTTCCGCTCCGATCCATCCCGCTCCACCACAAAAGCCTTGGTTTCCGGAGTTACACAAATGATTTCCCTTCCTTGAGGATCCAACCACGAGCAGGAAATGATGGGAACTTGAATTCGCCAATGTGGAAGGGATTTGACCTCGGCGAGCGGGCCGCTGGAACCGATTCTCCAAACGGCGACCCCATCCTTAGCGCAGTTTCCCAATACGTACTCACCGTCGCGGCTCAGCTCGATGCTTTCCACCAAGGCGTTTTCGAGGTAAAGCTCTCCTTGGATTTCTCCTGCTATGCAGTCCAGGATTTTGACTACGCCGGATTCACACAAAAGGAAGGCCCGGTGTCCCGGCTCATCCACTTGGATCGCCTCGATCTTGTCGGTGGTGAAATCCATGGACCGCAAAAGTCGCCCTCCGACCACCGAGAAAATTTGCAGCCTTCCACCCTCGTCGGCCAGCAACAACTTGCTTCCTGAATGGGTGATTCCGGCGGCTAGAATCGGAAACTTGCCGTCGCCATAAGTTTCGAGCGTGGTGCCATTCCTCCAGCTCCAGAGCCTTGCCGTCCCATCGCGGGAATGACTGAGCAAAGTGGATGGGTCGTCGCCGAATTGGAACCCGACCACGGCATCCTCGTGGCCTCGCAAATAGGGATGGGCGACGTGACTCACGGTCTCCAGGAGAAAAGCTACGCCCCGGTCGGTATTGGCCAGCAAGGAGGTCCCGCCCGGCAGCCACTGAACCCCTTGCTGGGCGAAACGATAGATAGGCAACTTTGCAGCAAGAAGCTGCTCGCGTTTCTGTGTATCCCAGATTTTCAAAAATCCACTATAACCCACGGTTGCGAGCTCTTTTCCCGATGGGGAAAAGGAAAGGCCGACGATGGATCTTTTGCTTGCATTCGGAGGACTCCAAACCGTACTTCCATCGATGGCGTCAAGAAACAGGAAACAAGGCTGATTTCCGGACTCCTCCGGAGCAAATCCAACTCCAATCCAGTTTCCATCAGGAGCGATTTCGATATCGTGAATCCAGCGGCCGAATTCTTGCTTCCAGGAAATCCGATGCAGGTCGGAATGGACTCGAAACAATTCTCCTTCGCGGGTGCCGACGACCAGGAATTCCACCCCCTCGAAACTCGCCAGATCCGCTGAAGAAATCGCAGAACACTCCAGCGTTGAAGCCTGCTCCAGGCCGTCCTTGGTATTAAGTTTCCGGATTCTGCCAATCGGGTCTCCAGCTTTGAGGTATTCGATCCCCTCGAAAAGGAAAAGGGAATCCTCAGAGCCGTTGAACTTGGCACTCACGACTTTGGAACTTCCTGAAGCATGAATGGATGTAGGAAGACCTGATTCCAAATCAAAAAGAAGCACTTCCCCCTCTTCGGAAGAGGCTGCCAACCAGCGGCCGGATGGGCTGAATTCGGTGGCCAAATGGGGACCTTCCAGAGACAGCGATTTCTTTTTCGCTTCGCTGCCGCTGAAATCCCAAAGCAACCAACCCTTTCGTTGATCGACACTGACCAAGCTGGTTCCGGAAGGTGAAGCTGCCAAAGCTTCTAGCTGAAGTAGCTCCGCCGCAATTTTTTCGGTCGACCAGCGATCGGTCCGTACCCGTAGCAAATCTCCGGTTTCCCGCACACAGGCGAAAATCAGCGGGGCTTCCTTCGAGGCGCAAATTGAGGCCAAGGTTTGGTGGGTATCCAAAAACCGGCGGTTCTGGTGGTAAAGAGGCAAAACGGCCAATGCGGCGGAAGCAAATATGCTTTGATCTCCATCCTCGCCGGCTTCTCGTTTGGCCCGCTTCACGAGGTGAAGAGCGGTACGGGGAGAATTTGCCGCAACCTCCTCACAAATGTCGGCCATTCGATAAGCTCGGAGCACCCTAGCCTCCTCTCGTGAAGCGTGAAAAAGCAGCCAAGTCACAATGGTGGTGATCAATAAGCCGACGACAAGGGCGCTGGCGGAAATGGAAATCTTCGGAAAACTAAAAATCCAGCGCACAAAATCGGAATAGACCAGGCTGGTTTCTTTTCGGACGCTCAACCCTCGCCGTACCCGCATCAAATCGGTTCTGAGACCATCCAGATTCTCGTAGCGATGGGAAGGGTCCCTGGCAATCGCCTTCAAGACCACGTAAGCCAAATCGCTGGATACCTTCGGGTTATGAGTTTTGGGGTTTTTCGGTCTGCCAAATAAAATCCTTTCCCGGATCTCACCACTGTTGCCGCGCCCGAAGGCGGGCTGAAGGGTTAGGCATTCGTAAAGAACCAAGCCAAGGGAGAATTGATCGCTCTTCTCGGAAATGGATTTGGCATCCAAATAGTGTTCCGGGGACATATAAGCCGGCGTTCCGAAGACATCCCCGGTAATGGTCAGATGTTCTTCAAAGCCCTCAACGGTGGCTAATCCAAAATCCAGCACCACCGGATCCCCGTGTTCGCCGGCGACGATGTTTCCCGGCTTGATATCCCGATGGACAACTTTCAAGCGGTGGGCTTCCCCTATCGCCGTGGCCACTTTCTCGAAAAAGCGAAGCACCACCTGAATCTCCTCGAAACTGCGAGGAGGCAAGGGAAGCACGGAGTCTGGATTTTCACTGGGATCGGCTTCAGACAGAACCTGACGTAGGGATCGCCCCGGCACGTAACTCATGGCGATATGAGGAGGGTCCGCCTCGAAATTTGCACTGATAAGAGAACACAACCCTGGGTGCTTCAACTTCGCAATGGCCGCCGCTTCTCGCTGAAATCTCTCCAGTTTCCGGAGAGGAGCTCCCCAGTTCCTGGCCCGGAGAACTTTTAGAGCCACAGCCTTTCCAGACTGGCTATCCAAAGCTAGGTAAACCTCCCCTTGAGCTCCTACGCCTAAAAGCTCTCGGAGTTCAAACCGGCCGATCCTGGTTCCCCGGAGAAAAATTCCACCGGGAAGCCTCTTTCTCTTTTCATATCCGGAAGCTTTCCAGAATGGTTGCCCGAGTGGTGGCCCGAATGACTCTCCGACTCCAGCATCCGAGCCGACGTACTTTCCCATGGCCCTGTCCAATCGATTGAACAAGGTCGAAGTCGATTCGTAAAATTTTTCCTGATTCATTCGACGACGAAAATTTGAATCTATTGCCGTCGAATCTAATATACCACTGATTACCACGAGTGCAGGATTTCGTTACCCCCTCACCCAAGGACCGCCCTCATGAAGAGGGCCTAATTGGGAGGCACCCATCCCGGATCGGAGGTTAATACCAGTTTGTCCACATCGACGTCTCCGAACCTCGGCATCAAAAGAATTTCATGGGAACCCTCGCCAAGATTCTTGAGTTTCAGCGGATATTGGGTATTCCCACGATCCAGTCTCAACCACACGAAAGAGGCGGATGAAAAGGATTGACTCAAAGCAGTTGCCGTTCCATCCAGGGAGACGGCCATCCTGGCTCCGGTTCCCGAGTTGAGGCGGCACCGAACCCAGACAAAGTAGTCCAACATATCCAAATTCCTGATTTCAAATTGAAAGGACAAACCCTGCCTTGTCCCTCGATTCTGAGCTGCCAGGTTTCCAGGGTTAGTCGGGGGAGGTAGCGGGAAATTCACGAAGGTTTCCACTTGAGAGAAGTCGCCCGCAACCGCCGGAGCCGTAGTTTTGGTTTCATAGGGGAAATCTCCCATGACGGCATCAAACAGTTCAGCCTCTAGAACGAAATCTTGGCTCCACCGGAAAGGGTGGATCGCCTGATGCCACTCGTCGAGCCAAAGTACGACGGGATGATCCGGATCCGTACGATCCAAAAGGTAGGTCGAGCCTTGCCTCCTGATTCCGAATCGATATCTTTCGCCGTCTAGGTCAATTTCAGCCACGTCCTGTAGTGGAGTATTTCCCATTTTGTTCGAATCCGGCTGAATGGTTCCAGTGATCAAGTATCGATCGGACTGGTTTGCTTTCCGCACAACGATGTATCGATTGGCCCTACCGCCCCAAAACGAGTACCCCGAAGTTCCATTCCAATTGAGGGGATCCAAGGGAACGTCCCCTTCCATCAAGGTGGAATCCCAAAACATGTCCGGGAAGCGAGTCAAAACCGCCTGAGCATAGCTGGGCATGACCACCTGCCAGCACCATGAAGACGGCAGAGGAAGAGGCTGAGAGATATTGAAAAAACCCGTATAGAAAAATTCCGACCCGTACAAACCCAAAACTTTGAGCAAGCCCAGCCACTGTGCCGGTCGAACATTCCTTTCCGGCTCCACGTCCCAGCCGGCAGCCACGAACGGGGAGCGAAATTCATCTCCTAGGGATAGTTCGATGGCCAGACAATCTCGCATCCACTGCATCCCATGCCATGGGCCCTCCCAAAAACGCCAATTGCGGGGCCAACGCGGGTAGAAGTCCGGAGTGGGATAGTATTGACCATCGATCTGGTGTCCAGTTTCTCGAAACTGTTCATAGCGGAAGCGGCTCAAAGGCCCACCATCCACCGCGTACATGGAGTACAGAGTCTCTCCCAAGCCATGCAGGGTCGAGTAGTTGTCGTTCATGAAATGATCGCGGTATTGATTGTAAAAGGAGGCTGCACGCTCCGATTGATAGCTCAAGAAGCTGGTTTCTCCGGAGGATTGCTGCCAGGCTTGGAAATCTGCCGCCAGGGTTGGATCGGCGCTGGCTGCACAAATCCCAACTGGCAACCTCATTTCGCCATTTTCGTTTACCAAATCGATCGGCCGATTCAAGTAGGACAGCAGCTCCCCCATGTAAAACTTTTGCGTAAGGCCGTCTTCGTCATAAAGGACATTGTCTCCTGCCGGAGACCAATAAGGAATCGAGCTGGAATAGCACAAATCAGTTATGTAACTTCCAGCCAAGTCTGCTAACGCATTGGATGGAGGAATGTAGCCGGTTAAGCCCCGGGGCCTCCCGCCTGAAAAACCGGCGTCCGCCAACCAAACCTGGGGATACAAGGTCGTTGCACATATCGGCCATTCAGGGTGGTCGTTGGCCATTTGAACCCATCTTGCCTCGGGATGTCGGTTAATATCGGAAGGATCATAATTTCGAAAAGTGGCCGCAGTGTTTTCCGTAACGCAGAGGTAGTAGTTATAGGTCTCCACCAAATCTCTCTGAATCATCTCGGAATGATCGACGCAATCCTGATAGGAGGCGACCGGACACGAACTCAAGAACTTGATTCCAAACCAGGGATAATTCGGACGGAAGCCATGACCTGGCTTGTAACGGGGGCCCGGAAAGCGGAGCAATTGCTCCACCGGGTCGGCGTCATACTGCTGATCCTTCCCCGGAATTCCGTCCACAAAACCGGGCGCGTATTCCAGCACATCGACCTGCCCCTCCACATCGGAAGGAGGCGGCGGCACCAACCCCTGGTCGATAAAGGTGTAATGATTGCCGGCTTGGACCTCCTGCCAGTGCTGATAGATCAAGCTGTCCGGAATTACTTGTTCATAAAAAGCGATTTCATCAAAATCTCCATCCGGCGTATCGGCAAGATTATCGTCGCCGAACCAGAAATAGGTCGAAGGGGATGGAACTCCCGGCTGCCTTGTAGCTCGAAACCCGGGAGGGCAAAGGCCGTCAACAAAAACCGCCATTTCGCCGGTGGAACTGTCGTAGCTGAATACGAGATGATGCCAAAGTCCGTCAACGTAGTAGGCATAAGATTTTCGATCGATTCCATCCAGCAAAATGTCGATTGCATTCACCCGGCCGGTGGAGGTCGTCACGGTGAAATTCAGGGAAGCGGGAAAAGATCCTCCGACCGCCGACAACCGGGTACTCAAGGCCCAGTTGCTGGTCGTGAAGAGGGTTGCATGGCGCAATCGATGGATTCGATCACCCGCCCGGAACAGGAATTCAATGGTGAAATCGCCGCTCAGGAAATTGTCTCCCGCCCAGACTTGGCAATCCTGATTTCCTGCGGTTTTGATCCGGGAGGCGAACCCGACCATCCCGGGAGTGATTTCGTAGTCGCAGCCCCCGAAGGCTTGATAGTTCAAATCATGGGATCCGATCCTGGGTGAATCCGGGATGTGATTGCCAAGACCATCGTACTCGTCCATGGTCCAATAGGATCTTGGCAAATAAGTTCCCTGAGAGAACAGCGAGTCTCCGGCAACGAAAGAGACCAAGACAGAAACGGCCGCAAGCAGTTTTTTCATCTTTGGTTAGGGCATCATTCCGATTGGATGCCGGAAAACTACTCGTTACCGGCTTGTATTTCATTGCTGACAACACACCCTTCGAAACAGACCGAAAATTTGCTTCAAGTCCAAATTTCAACGTTGGTTAATTTGAGAAATTTCGGATTTCCTGTCTGAACCGGTGCCCTTGGATTCAGAAAGGGATGAAGGGCCGAAATTCCCCGATAGCCCAAAATTGACCATGCTCACTTCATTCCTCTTAGCCATCAGCCCGCTTGCTTCCCTGGCTGCGGCCCCGCAGGGCAGCCATTTCTTTGAGCCTGAACCGGCCATCACCACCCTTCAACTCAGGGGAAATTCTCCGACCCACGGTCCGATTACCGGCTTGAACGGATCTCCGATTTCATTGGATGGCATTCTCGAAATCTTTCTGAATCCCGGCAGTGGCCCGCCTTGGACCGAAGGTCAATTTGAAAGTGCCAGACTCTACACCATCCCCAATGAAATCCTGGCCATCGTCGAAGATCCCGGCGGCGGGCCGCCATTGGTGAGCATTACGATTCGGGATTTGTCTCTATCCCTGAGTTCGGATCCATTTGACATCGAACCGACCAATGGCGAATACCAGGACGTAGACGTCGAGGTCGAGTTCGTTCACGGCACCGCCATCATCGATGAACCGGGAATTGGCATAACCCAGATTCCCCTGGCCGGCCATCCCACCCATTCTTCTTGGGTTACCGAAGCCACCATAGACATGTTCTCTCCACCAAACATTGGTTTCGAACTTCCCTTGGAACTGTACGTACCGCTGAACACCGGCACTTTCGTCGGCGATTTAATTTTAGACGGAACCTTGAACAGCAGTCATGACCTCAACTTTCCCCCTGCGGTTCTTGAAATATCGCCCATCCACGCCGGCCAAACCGCCAGCGTCCAGGTTTCCGGGGCCATCCCCAATCAATCCTTTTGGCTTGGATCCAGCCTGCTGGGACCCGGTTCGACTTTCGTCCCAAGCCTCGGAGTATTCAGCGACATCTTGTTACCCAACAATCTGATCGGTCCCCTGACTACCGACTCTTCCGGAAACTTGACCATTCAATACTCGGTGCCCCTTTCGAGTCAGGGCACCACGGTTTGGCTTCAAGGCGGGCAGGTCGGATTTAAGACCCATGCCTTGGTCGTGACTGTTCAGTAACAACCGTTCCACCAATCCCAGCGGCAATAACCTCACCAAAACCATGAATCCCCGAAAATTCTTGACCCCGCTCCCCCTGCTCTTCCTGGTCACTTTAACTCCGACTGGGTTGGCGCAAGATGATTTCGTCTTCCACCAGAGTGCGTTTGATTCGCCCTACTGGGCCGATGGCACCTCCAACCTCGGCGATTTCAGTCGAGTGCGAACCGAGTTCGACGGCATTTTCCAGGTTCGCTTCTTCCCCGGAGGTGGCGTTTTCGATCAGGCGCAAATCCTAGGTGGCCATTGTTACGACAACTCCGGCCAAATCGTTTTGGAAGTGCCGAACCCATCCGGTTCTCCTTTTCTCACCGTAACTCTGACGGATATGGTATTCGACCTGAACACACAGATCTTCGATCTTGATCCCGGAACCGGTGAATTTGAAGACATCGACATCGAACGTGCATTCTTACATGGCACCGCCCTGGTCGAAGAGCCGGGTCAAAGTCCCGTCCTCATCGAATTGGACAGCCTTTCCATTCCCACCTTCCATCTTCGGGACCAGGGACACATCGATTACTATTCCGGAGCTCCGGATTTGATCTTCGAAGTTCCAATTGAAATTGAAATCCCGATTCAAACTCCGACCGTTACCGCGAACATACTCCTTCGTGGTTCGAACTTCGGCTCCAATCTTCATAACACGCCGCAACCCCTTCTCACGGTCAGTTCGGTTCAGGCCGGAATGGTTTCCATCGCAACGGTCAAATCCGCGGCTCCGAACTCGGTAACTTGGCTGGGTTTCTCCAAAGCCGGCCTGGGCTCGGAATTCATTCCGCAACTCGGCTTTCACGTCGACCTCATCGCTCCCGAACAAGCGGGACAAGCCAAAATGACCAATAACACCGGCGGTGTAAGTTGGACCATTACCGTGCCTCCCGGCCTTCTTGGAGACACCCTCTGGATTCAAGCCGTGCAACTTAGCGGGAAGACCAATGTGGTCATTGATACCGTGAAGTAAGCGAGGGATTCGATGTCGGAGCCCGCCCTCCTGGTTCAGGGGGGCGGGGTTTTCTTTCTTCCTCGATATAGCCTCCCAAGCCCAAGCCACCGGACTGCATGCAGCCATCCAGATCGGCCTGCTTGGACCTTGGACCAAGCTCAACTTCTTTGGGCACCGTTTCCGGCGGCGCTAAGCTTGGCGCCGAAATGGCTTTCGTCCCCCTGCATCCCATTGGATCTCCCCGAGAACAGTTTCTGGAAGCGGAAGAAGTCCGTCGCCACGGCGAGTTCATGCAGGGCAAGGTGCAGGAATTGGAGCAGCGCCGGGCCTGGGTAGAAGCCGGCTGGGGAGAGAAATACGTTGCCAGGGTCCATGCCAAGGGAAAGATGACCGCCTGGGAGCGGGTTCGTCACTTGAAGGACGAAGACAGCCCGATTTATCCCATCGGCAGCTTCATCAACTACGGCATCGAATTCGGCCAAGGCGGCCGCACGATGGAGAGCCCGGGGGCCGGGGTGATCACCGCCTTCATCCGGGTAGAAAACCGCTGGGTGGTGGTCATCGCCAACGACAACACCGTGGCCAGCGGCTCCTGGTGGCCGCAGACTCCCGAGAAAATCGAGCGCGCCCAAGAAGTCGGCCTGCGCTTGCGCATTCCGGTGGTTTATCTGGTCGACTGCAGCGGTTTGTTTCTGCCGGAACAATCCCGGTCCTTTCCCGGCCGCACCGGCGCCGGCCACATTTTTCAAAAGAATGCCGTTCTGAGCGATGCCGGCGTACCGCAAATTGCGGGCGTGTTCGGAGATTGCATCGCCGGCGGCGGCTACATGCCGATCATCAGCGACCGGGTTTATATGACCGAGCAGGCCTACATGGTGATCGCCGGCGCCGCCCTCATCAAAGGAGCTAAGTCGCAAAAGATCACCAGCCTCGACATTGGAGGACCGGAAGTCCACGTTCACCAATCGGCTTGTGCCGACCAGCGGGTGCCCGACGATCCTGCCTGCCTCGAAGCCATTCGCCGGGAAGTCGCCAGTACCGCCGCCTGCGGCGCCGATTTCCGCCGCGGAGGAGTGGAAGCCGCCGAACCCCAATTCGGCAGCGGGGAGCTGGCGACCTTGTTTCCGCCGGACCACCGCACCTACTACGACGTCCGCCAAGTGCTGGCCCGGCTGGTCGACCGCTCCCTTTTTTGGGAGCTGATCCCCCACCGCGGCAAGGAGATGGTGGTCGGCGTCGGCCGCATCAACGGCCTATACGCCGGCTTCATTGCCAACGTTCAAGGTCCGGTACCGGATCCTGAACACCGGGGCAAATTCAAACCTGGCGGCATCTTGTACCGGGAGGGCATCGCCAAAATTTCGGCCTTTTCCCGAGCTTGCAACAGTGACGGCATCCCCATCATTTGGCTGCAGGACATTTCCGGCTTCGACATCGGCGCCGAAGCGGAGGCTCACGGCTTACTCGGTTTCGGATCCAATTTGATCTACACCAACAGCACCAACGAGACTCCGATGTTTACCGTGTTGTTGCGCAAAGCCAGCGGCGCCGGCTACTACGCCATGGCCGGCTTGCCCTACGAACCGGTGCTGCAACTGGCCACCCCGCTGTCGCGCCAATCGGTCATGGAAGGACGCACCTTGGCGATCGCGACTTACAACACCAAGTTGGACGACGATTTCGAAATCGCCACCGAGGATCCGGAAGAAAAAGAAACCATCCGTCGCGGCATGGAAGCGGTGGAACAGCGCATTGAAGCGGACATGGATCCCTACAAAGCTGCCAGCCAAAGGGACGTGGACGAAATCATCGCTCCCCAGGAACTGCGCCCTTATCTCGCTTGCTTGGTGGAAGCCGCGTACCAAGCCCAGGGTTATCGCCGGTTGAAAAACCCACGCATATGGTCGCTCCACGACTTGGACATCTTGACGGAGGGAGTGTGATGGAAATCGATGCAGTCGAGTTAATTGCCCGTCCCACCGAAGACGGTCAGGGTTGGGATCTCATGGCCCCGGCGGTGGGCCTGTTCGCCTTGGCCCCGGACTTGGGCAATCGCCGAGGTCCAGGGGAACAAGCCGGCGTCCTGGTGGTCCTGGGTCGAGTGTTTCGCCTTTACCTGCCGGAAGGAGTCGGCGGTTACGTGGCCACGCCGCCGCCGGAACGGCGCCATTTACCGGTGGGACACGGAACCGTGCTGTTTCAAATCCATCGCGAATCGGAAGCCGGCGCCTTACCGGAAATCGGGGCATCCGGCGGCATGGGAACCGGGGTGGAAGGGTTGTGCCAATGCGCCGCCCAAGCAGGTCGCTTTTATCGCCGGCCCGAACCCCAAGCGCCTACTTATGTTCAGGAGGGCGATGAAGTGCAAGCCGGCCGCACCATCGGCCTGATCGAGGTCATGAAAACCTTCACCCCCATTCGCTACGAACCCGGCAACCATTTGCCGAATCCAGCCCGCATCGTGCGGTTTTTCGTAGACGACGGCGGAGACGTAGAAGAGGGTCAAGCCTTGGTGGAAGTTCAGCCCTTGGAGGCAGAACGCGGCACTTAATCGCCGGCCTTCTTCCTCCCATGCCCGAATCTTCTCACCTTGACGGCGGCCAAGCCCTGGATCCGCAACAAGCGAAGTTGGCCCAACAACTCCGCACCTACCGCGGAGTCGACCTGACCGAAGAAAAACATCGCCTGCGCATTCTGCAGCAGGTCGAGGCGACGCCATTGTGGTGGCATCGGGACACCCTTCCCGGCCACGTCACCGCCAGCGCTTTCATCGTCGACCCTTCTTTGGAACAAATCCTGCTGGTGCATCACCGCAAATTGGACCGATGGTTGCAACCCGGAGGCCACGATGACGGGGAACGAGATCCGGCTATTTCCGTTCTGCGGGAAATTGAAGAAGAGTGCGCATTAAAACAAGTTCGTTTTTTCGGCGACTACCCACAAATTTTCGACGTCGACGTCCACGGCATTCCGGCTCGTCCCGACATGCCCGAACACCTGCACTTGGACGTTCGTTTTTTAATCTTGGCGGATCCTCGCCAAGTGTTGCAGCACGACCCCGAAGAATCCCATCAAATCGCCTGGTGGTCCCTGGCTCGGGCATACCGGGAATTGGAAGAAGAAAGTCTTTTACGACCCTTGCGGAAAATCGCGGAAATCCGCCGGGCATCGAAGCCCTCCCGGCAGGACCCGCGATTTTCCGAATCCGAACCTAGCTGAACTCAGAGAAGACCTGCCGATGGTTATTGTTCGGCCGGTTGGTAACGCTGCAGGTTTTCCCAATATCCACTGAAATGAACTCGGCGGACCCAGTTCGGGTGTTTGCCGGCAAACCGGTAATTCACCCACAACTCATCGCCGGGCCCGATCACGACTCCCGATTCCCAATGCAACGGCTGAGTCAAGAATTCTCCGTCCGTCCCGATTCGATGAGGAAGCTCCTTAAGCTGAGCATCCAGGACGACTTTTCGGCCTTGATCGCCCACCCGTTCCAACCATAGGCGGTCGGTCGCTTGAGCCGGCTGATTACGAAATTCATCGTGCTGAAAAGTCATCAGATCGGTGAGCACGAAACGGCGACCGTGGGGTACTTCCAACAAGCGAGCCGAACGATCGTTATCCAGCACCACGGTATCCCAATGGGGATCGGTTTGGGGCGGGGGCATGACGAACACCGGCCGCACATTTTTGCCGTTGGGATCCTGCGGTTGTTGCGGGTTCTGAGGGTCGCCGTTGGATTGGGCCCAAAGCCAGGGTGCGGCCAAGCCGGCCAACACCAGGGGGAAAAGGAAGGTCTTCTTCATGGTCAGTCGGAAGCGCTATGGTTCGGGAAAGGGCTGCATTCGCGGCCTTGCCCTTCCGTTTCCATTGGACGGAAGCAAGGCCGGCCGGCGGCCGGAAATCCCTCAAACCGTTGGTTGCATGCCACACTAACGCCGCCGGGCGGCCATGCCTTCCCCAGCTCATCCAGAATCCACGGCTTTGCGCTTTCCCGGCCCGGCCGAGGCACAATCCTCGCTGATCGCCGAAATCCGGCGCCGGAGCCAGGATTCAGAGCCGTGGCTGCGCCAGGCTCCGTGGACCATCCTGGTTAGCACAGCCGCTCAACGGCGGGATTTGGCCACCGCTCTGGTCGCCGGGGAGACCGGAGCCATCTTGGGCTTGCAAGTTCAAACCCTGGCGGCCTTGGCTCGAGATTTGGCTGAGGAAGCCGGTTTTCGACGCCCCAGTGCCCACCGCTGGTTCGCCGTCCTGGCCCGGCGAAGCGCCCAGCAGCAACCGCAACTAGCTTCCCTCCTTGCCAACTGGGAGGAGAGCCCCCAACTCCTGGTCGACAGTCAGGAAAGCCTGCTGCGTGCCGGATATCGGCCGGACACCCGGCCGGCTTTCGACCGCCACATACCCGGTCCATGGCAGGCGCAAGCACTGGCGGAGGCTACCGAAACGACTTGGAACGCCTTGCAGAAAATGGGCTTGGAGATCCCTGGTCATAGCTGGATGCAGGCCGAACGAGCTTTGCAGGCCGGCGTACGGCCAGCCGGACGCCTGCTGGCCTTTGGATTCGCAGGAGCCCCCGAGCCGGAACGACGATTTTTGGCCGCCTTGCAAGACCGCCTGCCGGTGTCCAGTTGGGATTGGGAACTGGACCCGCCAGCGGCCGGCTCGGACTGGCATCATTTCCACGCTCCGCAACCGGATGCCGAGGCCCGGGAAATCGCCTATCGAATTCGGCAAAGCCTAGATCAGGGCTCGAAGCCGGAATCCATCGCGGTGGTCAGTCCGGCCCTGACCCGCATGCTGCCTTGGCTCCGGCACCATTTCGAAGCCTTGGGCCTTCCCTTTGCCGGACCGGCGGATCCCGCCCGGCAGATGCCGGCCTTCCGCCGCTGGAAGTTGTGGCTGGATTGCTGCCGCCTGGGCCCCGAGGCCTGGACCGAGGACTGGCTCGAAGCCGCCGCCTTGCCGCTCGAAGTCGAGGCCGATCTAGGCGAATGGCTGCGAGCCAAGGGCTGCCATAGTCTCGGTTCAGTGACGGCCGAAGCCGCTTCCTCCAGTCCTGAACCGGACCAAAGCCTGTCCTTGACCGTGGTCGCCGGCCTGGAAGCAGACAACCAGACCGGAAGTCTGGAAACCGCCGCTTCCCGCGAGCCGGCTGAGGCCGGATTTCTTCAGCGGCGGCGACTTCCCGCCCAGTGGTGGCAGGCTTGCCTCCAAGCGGCTCGGGCCTGTTTGCGGCATTGGCAGGAGTGGCCGAAATCGGCCTCGGTTTCAGAACATCTGGCTTATTTGCAACGGGGCCTGCCCGAAATCGGGGTTTGCCTAAAGGAACAAGCCTTTTGGGCTCCGCCTTTGCCCCAAGAAGTCGCGGAATGTCTGGGTTCTTTGCAGGGCCCGGAGATTGACGCTGCCGAGTTCCGCCTGTTGTTGATCGACAGCCTGCGTACCGCCCTCGCCCAGGCGGAAGCCGGGCCACGGGCGGGGATTCAACTCTTAGCCCCGGAACAAGCCCGGGGCGTCCCTTGGAAAGTCTGTTTCCTGGCCGGTCTGCAGCGCGGGCAGTGGCCGCCGGCTCAGCGGGACGACCCTTGGCTGCCCGAATCGGCGACCCGTCCCCTGGCTGACCTCCTGCCGGATTGGCCCAGCTCCGACCGGAGGCGACAGCGAGACCAGCAACTTTTTTCCGAACTCTGCCGATCGGCGGCGGAGTTGCATTTTTCCTGGTCCAGAGGGCTGCCCGAAGGCGGCGCCCAGGTTCCCTCCCCCTATTTGGACGCCCTGTTCTTGCGCCAAGCCCTGCCGGTCGCCGAACGACTGCCGGCGGCGGAGGCGGCGGCCTTGGACCTTCCTCATGCCGGAAGCCGGCAACGACCCCGGCCGCTGCGGGAAAGCCGGCGGCTGCAGCGGCTCCAAGTTTCGGGCACCCGTTTCGCCCTGGAGCTGGACCCGAGCCTGCCGGAAGCTTTGGCTCGAGCCCGGTGCCAAGCCTTGGCCGCCTGGGATGGCCCCTGGCCCCAACGGGAGGACGGTTTGCCGGCTTTGGCCGGGGCCGTGGGCCCGCCGCTCGGTCCCGATCCCCGCCTGACTCCGACTTATCTCACCACTCTGGAAGCCACCGCCCGCTGCCCCTGGCAAAGCTTTTTGGCCCGTTTGCTGCGGTTGCCGGACTACGGCCATCAAGGTCCGTTGCCGCAACTGGATCCGGCCTTGTTCGGCAACGTAGTGCATCAGACTTTGGAGGCCTGCAGCTCGGTTCAGGAGACTCCTTCTCCTTCCCATTGGCGTCCGATTCTCGACCAAGTCGTACGAGAGCAATGCAACCGAGCCGGCATTCGCCAACCGGGGCTGCACCGGGCTCTCGCCCTCAGGGCTGAACCATATTTGGCTCGTGCCCTGGCCCGACTTTGGCCGCCGCGGGGAACGGTTTCGGCTGAACTCGAAGGGGCCTGGGAGCCCTTTCCCAACGGCCCTCCCGTTCACTTTCGAGCCGATCGGGTGGAACGATTCGAAGACGGTCAAAGTCTTTGGGTGGACTTCAAAACCGGCAAACCGCCCACCCAAGCCAAACGACCGGAAACCCGTCTTCGCCATTGGCGTCAAGCCGTGGCCAGGGGTCGAGGATGGCAGGCTCCCGCTTATGCCGCCGCGCAAAAGCATCCCAAGAGCGAGGGGCAATTCCTGTTTCTGCACCCCGATCTGGAAGAGGAAGCCGCTTCGTTCAGCCTTCACCCCGGCGACCCTTTGCTGGAAGAGATCTTTCTCCCGCGGCTTAAAACGGTTTGGCAAAGCTGGCATACCGGCACCTTGCCTCCCCGTTTGGAGGATGCCCAAGGCAACGAACCCGATCCCTGCCGCTATTGCCCCTACCCGGCCGCTTGTTTGCGCGGCGACTCCGGAGCCCGAAGACGCTTGCGAATCTGGATGCAAGCCGCCGGCGACTCCGAGGCTGCGGACCGAAACCAAGCTCGGGCGATTTGGTTTTTGGCGGAGGACGCCTCGTGAAGCCGGACCAAGCCTTGCGCCGGCAAGATGCTGAAGCTCGGGAAGCCGCTTGTATTTGCTTCGATCGACCCTTGGTTTTGGAAGCCGGTGCCGGTACCGGAAAAACCGCAACCTTGATCGCTCGCATGCTGCATTGGGCCATCGGTCCCGGGTGGGAGCAGCAACGAAGCCGAGCCGGTTCGGAGGCCAGCCCGGATCAAATCGCCATTTTGGTTTGGAGTCGCACGGTGGCCATCACCTTCACCGAGAAAGCCGCGGCGGAAATGGCGCAACGCTTGGCCGACGGTTTGAAGGCCTTGATCGCCGGTCAAACGGTTCTCGGCATGCCGGCGAAATTTTCCGCTCCGGCAACGGAACAACTCAAACATCGTTTATCGGCATTGCTCACCCATTTGGACCGAGTCAGCCTCGGCACCATTCACGCTTTTTGTCGCCATCTCTTGGCTCGCCATCCGTTTGAAGCCGAGTTGCATCCGAATTTCCAAGTCGACGGCGACGGCGGAGAAGTCCGCCGCCAGGTTGAGCAGCTCTGCAGGCAAGAGTTGGAAAGCTGGTACGGCGAACCCGGCGACCCGGATGCGCAACGCTTGGCCGCCCTCGGTTTCGATCCGGTGTTCTTGGCTTCGCTGTTAACCCGTGCCAGTCAAGAACATTGGCCGCTAGAAGCTTTGGCCAACCATCCCTACCGCCCGGAAGCGCTGAGCCTTTGGCTGAAAAGCCAACAACAAGCGGCCGAACGGGTTAGCGGCTTTTTACAAGCGCGCCTTCCCGAGGCCGGTGGCGGAAAGCGCTTGGATCCCGCCCGGGCGGTGGAGCAAGCCTTGCGAGGCTTGACCGGCTCTTCGTCTCAAGATCGAGACTTGGAAAGTTGGAAACGGCACAGTCAAAACTGGCAAACCAGTGGCGCCCTAAGCAAATTACAAAAGTGGGCCAAAGAAGGTCTCAATCGAACCGAGATCAAAGCTTTGGGAAATCCGCCCTCCCACTTTGCCGAGGCCTGCGCCCAACTGCATTCGGCCTGGCAGGGCTTGATGCAAGCCGATCCGGAACTGCTGCCGGCCTTGTTCCGATTTTTGCACCGAGCCTACGGTGCCATCCAGCGGCAATTGAATCGCCGCGGCTTGGTTGTGTTTCAGGAATTGCTGCATCGGTGCGCCGACTTGATGGAACGGCACGAAAGCATCCGCCGGCTCACCCGAAGCCGTTTCGATCAAGTCTTGGTCGATGAATTCCAAGACACCGACCCGTGGCAGTGCCGTCTCTTGGAACAACTTTGTCTGCGCCCCGACTCCACTCCGGCTCCCACTTTGTTCCTGGTCGGGGATCCGAAACAATCGATCTATGCTTGGCGCCATGCCGATTTAGCCGCCTATGAAGCCTTCGTCCAAAAAGTCATGGCCCTTGGCGGCGAAAGGCATCGTTTGAGTGTGAACTTCCGATCCGTGCCGGGGATCTTGCAGGAAGTCGAAGCGATTCACAAACCGATCATGCCGGAAATTCCCGGCCTGCAACCTGCCTTTCAAAGTTTGCTGGCGGCTCCGAAACTTCAAGACCATGCCGGCTTCGCGGAAGATCAACGCCGGCCTTTGGAACTTTGGCTGGCCTGGGCTCCACCCGAAGAGGAAAAGGCCGGACCGGATACCCTGGCCGAAAGAGCTCGAGAATTGGAGGCCGCCGCCCTGGCTCAAGATCTAAGCGATCTGCACCGGCAGAAACTTTTGCAATGGCACCAAGCGGCGGTGTTGATGCGCAGCACGACACGCCAGGAAGTGTATTTGCAAGCCTTGCGGGAAGCCGGCGTCCCGTATTTGGTGGAACGGGATCGAAGTTATTATCAAAAGCGCGAGATTCAAGACGCCGGTTCCTGGTTGCAAGCGGTTCTGGATCCCCACGCTCAAACCGCCTTGGTGGGAGCCTTAAGAAGTCCATGGGTCGGAGTTCCGGACCGAGCTTGGCTACCTTTATGGCAGGAAGGCTTTCCGGCGGCGGCAGTGGCTTTGGACGGAGAGGATGTCTCCGCTCTTCGTGCCATGCATGCTTTAATTGATCGGGCGGCGGCCAAAATCGATGCCACCGACGCCGCAGAGCAAAACAAGGATTGGCCTTACGCCTTGAAGGCAGCCATGGACGCCCTGGCCGAATTGCGAGCGGATTGGCATCGATTGCCGGCGGAATCGTGGCTGGAAAAATTCCGCTTTTCCCTCGACGCAGAAACGGTGGAAGCCGGTCGCTATCTAGGCCTGCATCGATTGGCCAACTTGCAGCGTTTCTTTCATCAAATCGGGCAATGGCTACAGCAAGGCATGGGAAAGCGGGCCCTGTTACGGGAATGGCGCGCTTGTCAATTTGAAGGCGAAGGAGAAGTCGCCTCCCCAGGAGATGAAGGATTGGACGCAGTCCGAATCCTCACCATTCACAAAGCCAAGGGCCTGACTTTTGACCATGTCTATCTGGTCAACGGTCACGGGCAAAGCGGTGCCAATGCCGCCGCTTTACAGGAAGAGTGGATGGCTTCGGAAAACGGTTTCGAATTCCGCCTCGGCGGTGCCGCCACCCTGGGCTTTCATCAAGCCAAGCGAAGACAAAAAGAAATCCAAGCGGCGGAAGCGGTTCGAACTCTGTACGTGGCCTTAACCCGCGCTCGTTTCCGGCTGGTCGTGGCCGGGCGCGGCAGCAAGAAAGAGATTCCCTCCTGGAACCACGCTTCCAGTTTTTGGGAATTGTTGCAACACCGGGAAGGTGGTTGGCCGGATTGGTCCGATTTCTGGCAACAATGGCAAGGCAAACCGGACCTTTCGGTGGATCACCCATGGCTCATTCGAGTCTTGGGTGCAAAAGCGAAGCGAGGGGAAGCGGCGCAAAAGCCGGCGGCCCCGGCGGCCTTTTCCTGGGAGGAGGCCTTCCTGCAGGAACAACGCTTGCAGCAAGCCCGAGCCCAAGCTCAGCAGCGTAGCTTGCGACCCTACACCGCAGCGGTTACCGGAGTTCGTCATCCGCAGGAAGGGATACCGGCCGGAGAAACGGCGACGAGACCAGAGTCAAAGAGTTCCGCCATCCGGCCGAACTTGGCCCTGGCGGTGGGAAGCGCCATTCATCAGGCTTTGCAGCATTGGGATTTTCAACTTCCCTTGGAACAAGCTTTGGCGGCCCAAAAGGATCGCTTGGCCGAGTATCTAAAGCCGCGCTTGGTTCCAGCGGATCTTCCTCCTGCACTGGAAAGAGCGGAAGATTTATGGCAGCGATTCGGCAACGGAATCCTGGCCGAAGAGTTGCACCGCTTAGGCCCCCACGTCATCGGCCGCGAGTTACCTTTGCTGCTCCATTCCGATACCGAAACCGGACCGGTCGGTGCTTGCATCGGCACTTTGGATCTTCTTTACCAAGATCCGGAGACCGGCACTTGGGTGATCGCCGATTTCAAAACCGATCGGGTTGAGGATGAGGAAGGCTTGCAAGCCCGTTGCCGCCTCTACGCCGAACAGGGACAACAATATCGAAGGGCGGTGTCGCTGGCCTACCCCAAGGCCCCATTGGCCCCCTTCCTCGAATTTTGGTTTTTGTTTCCCGGACAAAGGTTGCGAGTGACTCCTTCCAAGAAGTTGAAATCATGAACCGTTACTTGCTGCTGAACGTGGTCGGCTTGACCGAGTCCCTGATGCAATCCGGCGCCATGCCGCAGTTGCAGGCCTTTGCCGAGAAAAGAGCCGTTCGCCGATTGCAGCCCGATTTGCCGGCGGTCACTTTGACTTCCCAAGCTTCGATGTTGACCGGTAAGGCTCCCAGCGACCATGGCATCGTCGGCAACGGTTGGTACTTTCGGAATCTTGCCGAAGTTTGGCTTTGGCGGCAATCGTGTCATCTGTTGCAAGCCTCCACCATCCTGGAGCGATGGCGCCAAGAAAGGCCTGACGATGCCAGTGCCAATTTATTTTGGTGGTTCAACCTGCCAAGCCAGGCCGACCTCAGCTTGACGCCCCGTCCGACTTATTGGGCGGACGGCCGCAAGGGCCCGGACGTGCACAGCGGACCGCCGGCCTTGGGTCGAGAACTTCAGGCCAAATTGGGAGACTTTCCGCTATTTCAATTCTGGGGACCGGGAGCCGCCATTGCCAGCAGCCGCTGGATTGCCGACGCCGCAGTGGAAGTCTTGCAAAGCCGGCAACCGGGGCTTTGCTTGGTGTATTTACCTCATCTGGATTATGACTTGCAGCGCTTTGGCCCCTCCGGCCCGGAAGCGGCTCGGGCGGCGGCGGAATTAGATGTCGAACTCGCCAAACTGCTGCAACAAGGCTTAAGCCAAGGCTTCGAAATCCTGGTCGTCAGCGAATACGGCATCACGCCGGTGAAAGCTGCCGTGTATCCGAATCAAGCCCTGCGCCGAGGCGGCTGGCTCCAAGTGCACCCGGCCCGAAACGGCGCCTTGTTGGATCCAGGTCATTCCCGAGCCTTTGCCGTTTGCGATCACCAGTGCGCTCACGTTTACGTGGCCGATCCTCACGACCTTGAACCGGTTCGAAAGTGTTTGCAGGAGTTACCGGGAGTGGCCGAAATTTACGGCTCCGCCGAACTGGAAAAACTGGGTTTGAACCATGTACGAACCGGTGAACTATTCCTCGTAGCCGATCGAGATCACTGGTTCGCCTATCCCTACTGGAGCGAACAAGACCAAGAACCGGATTTCGCCCGCACCGTGGATATTCATCGGAAACCGGGCTACGACCCATGCGAGTTGTTTTTGGATCCCAGCCAGCCGGGCCTAAAGCTGAAGCTCGGGCTCAAACTTCTGGGCAAAAAACTTGGCTTCCGAACTCTTTTCAATCCGGTGCCGTTGGATACCTCTTTGGTCCGAGGTTCCCATGGAAGACTTCCGGAACAACCGGAACACGGCCCGATTTGGATCGGCCCGGAAGCTCTGGCCCCCATCGACCGGGCTTCCCTCCGCGAAGCATTTCGCTTTTTGTTGTGAACTTCACCAGAAAACCGAGCTCCAAGGGGACCATGAAAAACAGCCCCGAAGCCGAAGCTCCGGGGCCTCATGCCCAAATGACGGTTTCCTTCTCATGGACGAGGTTGAAAATCCGCCGAAATGTCAACTCCCCCATGAACGTCAAAAACTCGAAGGGTATCGCCGGTTTCTACACGCTTTCCAGCCGGGGGACGACCATCGGCACCAGGAGTCACACCGAATAAATCCAACCGAAGCATGCCTCGGCCGGTGGCATCCGTCACCATGGTGCCAACTTTGATGCCGCGAACGGTGACTCTTAAGGTGCGGTTGGAGCCGGCATTTTGGATCTCAACCTCCAAAGTTTGATCGATCAAGCCGTGCTCGGGCGATTCCTTGTACTTTCCTTTCAAGGCAACCGTTCCGACTTGATTTACCGCATCCCAAATCAAGTCTTGATCGTTTCGCGGTCCAGCCTGCAGGGCTTGACCGGTCAGCATCACGACCGCCAGGATTAGCGAAAACAGAGTGGCAAGTTTCATGGTGAATCTGATCTCCTCTTCTTCTTTCGGGATTTACTTGGTTCCAATCCCGATTCCCTTGCAAAGGCGGGAAAAATTAAAATCGCCCCTCAAAAAACTTGAATTAATCTCCGCGCTGGATCTGGCGGTGCAACCAGGCCCGAGCCACCGTCCAATCGCGTTCCGCCGTGGCAATGCTGATCTTCAATACATCAGCAGCTTCCGCCATCGTCATTCCGGTGAAAAACCTCAACTCGACCAATTTTGCTTGTCGAGGCGAAAAGCTCTCTAGCTGCCGCAAGGCTTCATCCAAGGCGAGCAGATACTCGTTTCTCTCATCGGCCCCGTCCAGTTGTTCATTAAAAGAAACCGGGCGGGCGCCAGCGCCCCGTTTACCGGCAGAACGACGCCGGGCTGCGTCAATCAAAACACGGCGCATGGCACGGGCGGCTACGGCCAAGAAATGCTGACGATTGTTCCACTCCCTGTTTTCGCCGGCGGTTAAGCGTAAGAAGGCTTCGTGCACCAAGGCGGTCGGCTGTAAGGTTGGGGAGCTCTTCTCTCGAGCCAAATAAAATCCCGCCATACGGTGCAATTCACTGTATAGGATTTCATAAAGCTCTCCCGCCACTTGCTCCTGCCCTTGGCTCAAGGCTTGCAGGAGCCGGGTTACTTCCGCAGCAGGAGGATGCGGATTGGGAGATTCCGGCTTTGGAGGGACCATGGGAACGAACTTCCGAAAGCCATAAAAGGATAGCGAAAATTCCTGAGGGATGGGAAACCACGAATGCGCTGTTCTAAGGAGATGTACGGCTAAGCCGAAATCATCCTGACCAGGAAAACCCATGAAACTCCTCCTCCCGCTCATTGTCTTAGCCCTTGCACCAGGCTTGGGTTCCCAAGTTCTTTTCCGGGCCGAATTGGACGGCGGTCAGGAAGTTCCCCCGGTAACCACCAGCGCGGCCGGATGGGCTTCCTTCCAATTAAACCCGGATTCCAGTTTGACTTACGATCTGCACGCGTGGGACCTGCAAGGTACCGCCGCCCACGTGCACATTGGAGCCGCCGGTCAAAATGGAGGCATTCTGATCCCACTGAACGGCGGGCCTACGGTGTGGTCCGGCACCTCGTCTCCATTGAGTGCAGCCGAGATCGACCTCCTTCGGACCGAAGGTCTGTACGTCAATGTTCATACTGCGGCCAACCCTGGAGGTGAGATTCGTGGACAATTGACCGCTTCCCCGAAAACTTTTGCAGCGACGATCGACGGCGGCCAGGAAGTTCCACCAGTATCGACCGCAGCCTCAGGCGTGGCCACCTTCACCTTGAACTCGGACGGGAGCCTGCAATACGAAGTCTCGGTAGCTTCCATGAGCGGCATCGCTTGCCACATCCACGCCGGAGATATCGGCAGCTCAGGTCCGATTTTGTTCGACTTATCCGGCGGGCCGACTCTCTGGTCAGGAACTACGGTTCCCCTGACCGCCGACGAATTCAGTGAATTGCAGATGGGACGTCTGTACGTCAACGTTCACAGCAACAACCATCCCGCCGGAGAAATCCGCGGGCAGATCCTGTCTACGGGGGCGGCCTACGGCCCAGCGTGCCCCCACCCTGGCGGCCAAGCCGCCTTGTTTAGCGAAGGAACTCCTAGAGCCGGCAACACCATAACTCTGCAAATCCAAGGTGGAATTCCGTCCAATTCCGGGATCCTTGCCGCTTCCCTGAACCCCTCCGGCGACCTATTCCTGGGTTGTTCGAAGCTGGTGGCTTTGCCCACCGTGCAGCAACTTCCCTTCCCGTTGGATGGGTTGGGCAACGGAAGCCTCCCCATCCCCCTTCCCATGACAGCTCAGGATTTGGACGCTTACTTGCAGTTTTGGGCCAAAGATCCTTCTACCCAGCAATGGTACAACAGCAACGGATGGAAACTCCCCATCCGGGTTTACTGAACGATCGCGGATCGCGTGGCATCCCGGGCTTCCAGCCTTCCGCCGGGAGTCCGGGGGATTCAAGAAGGTTCGCAACCAATGGATTGGAATCACATTCAAGAACTGTTTCACCAAGCGCTGGCTAAACCTCCGCAGCAAAGAGAAGCCTTCCTTGAATCGGCTTGCCAAGGAAAGCGGGAAATTATCCAAGAAGTCCGCAGCCTGATTCAAGCTCAGGAAGGCATCCCCGGCTTTTGGGAGGAAACTGCATTTGAATTATTGGACCCGGAAGAATGGAAGTCTTTCGGCGGTCAAGCAGAGGCACATTTTCAGCCAACCGCGGGAGATCCGGTTGGTGCTTATCGCCTGATTCGAAAAATCGGCACCGGAGGAATGGGAACGGTTTGGCTGGCAAGCTCCGCGGAACAGCCGAGAGTAGCCATGAAATTCATACAGGCTGGAAATTTGGATTCCGCCACTTTATTGCGCTTTCGGCGGGAAACCCAAGCACTTCGCTGTTTGAATCATCCATGGATCGCCCGTTGGTTGGATGCCGGTTCACTCGTGGACGGCCGACCTTACTTCATCATGGAGTACGTCGATGGAACCGATATCGTGCAAAACTGCCGGAGAAAGGGATTGAATTTGAATTCCACACTGCACCTGTTTCTGAAGGTTTGCTATGCAGTGCAGCATGCTCACCGGAATTTGATTCTGCATCGTGATATCAAGCCGAGCAATATTTTCGTCACCCCGGACGGCGAGCCGAAATTGCTCGACTTTGGCGTCTCCAAACTCCTGGAACCGGAAGGCGAAACGGCGGACAGCACCTGGACTGCCGCTAAGGGAACGCCGCTGACGCCGGAGTATTCCAGCCCGGAGCAACTTCGCGGAGAGAGTCTGACCACGGCAAGCGATATCTTCAGTTTGGGCATTCTCCTTTTTGAATTATTGGCACATGAACGGCCGTGGAAGTTTCAATCTCCCTTGCCGGGAGAGATGGCTAAACAGTTGGAACAATCCCCGGCTCCTCCGGTATCCAAGACTCTGAATCATAATTCCCCGGCAACAAGGCCATTTAGAAAGAGAGCCTTGAAAGGAGACCTGGACCGAATCGTGGCCAAGGCTCTGGCCCCGAAACCGGAAGATCGATACGATTCCGTTTCCGACTTGGCTCAGGATGTGGAGTGTTATCTCAAGGGATATCCCCTGGCCTCTCGTTCCGGCTACTTCAGCGCTTGGCTGGGCAGCTTCTGGAAACGCCACCGCCTTCAGGCAACGGCCGCGGCAATCGCCCTCTTCAGTTTTGTCGCCGCCTCCGGGTATTCGCTCATTCAATACCAAATTTCCAAAGCTGAGATCCGACGGGCGGACACGGTCTTGGAGTTTTTGTCCAATCTTCTTACCGATTCGGATCCCTACGCAGGAGGCAACCCGGATCTGACCGTGGGAACTTTGCTGGAGCGAGGTGCGGAACAGATTGAGGCCGGCCTTGTGAAAGAACCTCACGCCAGGTCCAGCCTTTTGGAAGTCATGGGGGTGGCTTTCACCAATCTTGGCCGGTACGAATTGGCACAAAACCTCTTACAGAGAGGATTGCATCTGAATACGGAACTCTACGGGGCCAGGAGCCTACACACCGGTCAGGCATTACAGGACCTTGGTTTCCTGGCGTTTCAGCAGGGTCAATTCGAACTTGCGGAGGACTATCTTCGCCGGGCGGCGGAGATTCTGGATCGTTACCAGGATTTGGATTCGAAAAGTTACGTCAATTGCCTGAATCACTTAGGTATGGCCCTTCGAGGAACGCACCAACTAAGGGCATCTGAAGAGTGGCACCGCCAGGCTTTGCTGCTGGACCGCAAATATCAAACCGGATTGTTTTCTCACATTGCCAATAACCTGGCTTCGGTGCTTTTTGAACAAGACCGGCTGCAAGAGGCCGAAACGCTACTTCAGGAAGCCATTCAACTGGAAAGCGGAGAAGCCTATGCCGATCGAAACCCCAATTTGGCCACGAACTGGAATAATCTCGGCATGGTACTTTCCGCTCTCGGCGAGCATCCAAGAGCATGGCAAGCCTTTGAGCGCGCTTTGAATATTTTCCACAAAGCCTTGGACCCTTCTCACCCGGAAATTGCGGGAGTTTATATGAATCAGGCCGGTTTAGCCTTCCAACAAGAAGACCTTGAACAGGCCGTAACCCAACTCCAAAAAGCTGAGCAATTGTACCAGCGAGCCATCGAGGACCATCGCATCCAAGCCGACCACGGCGACGCCCAAAATTGCCGTACGAACTTGGCGGTGGCGCTGCATGCCCAGGGCCGACTGCCGGAGGCCATTTCCGCACTGGAAAGGGCGTTGGAAGCGTTTGCTAAATCAGTTCCCAAGTACAGAACCGCTCGGATCTGGCATCTCCACGGCCAGTGGCTCTTGGAATCGTCTCAAAAACAAAAAGCCGGCCAAAGCCTCGATCGGGCTTTGGCCTTGTACAGCATAGTCAGCTCGCCAGAGGACCCGGAATTTCAGCATTGCCAACAACTCCGTCAAACTCTGGACGAAGAGATGGATGGCGATTAGTCTCCCGTGCCTATGTAGCGATAATAAGCCTCAATGAATTCCCCACTTTGAGGGTCGTAAACCCGGACCGCATCTCCGGCATCCAATCGATCACCCCGCCCGGGTCTTCCGGTGCTCGCTTCTACGGCAGGAGCTGAAGTGGTGATCAGCAGATCCAGACGGCCGTCTACGTCGGTTGTTGGCGCCAGGAGATCCCCCCCACGAACTTGAACCACGACTTTGGTCAAAGGCGGGGCTCCGGAAAGTTGCAAATCCCACTTTTGTTCTACATCAGGGTGTCCGACATACTCCTTGTAACCACTCTTCAGGGTCACCCCGCCTTTTCTTCCCAACGCATCCCAATTCAAGCTGTTATGAGTGCGGCTTCCTCCAGCAGCCATCAAGGGGAGGAGGGAAAGCAAGAACAAGAGGCGAGGACGGATTCGCATGACGCTTTATTGGCAGGAGCAAGAGGGCTGGGACAAGCTTCAGGAAGAATCAGCGCAAAAAAGCCCTCAGGACCCTCAATTCGGAGCCGATTTTCTGACGACCCGGCCGGTGACAAGCCGTTGAATTCAGCTTATCCCAACATCCTTCGCCTGGTCAAATCGCCGGAGATTGCTTGAATACGCCTTCCTTCAGCCTTGGTCGTCCCACCGCATCGTCGTGGCATGTTGCAGTCCTACCAGCAGTTGCGCAAATTGAGCCAAACTGCGGATGCTTAGGAAGTGATCTCGAACCCGCTTGCGGGCTTGGCGTCCGTATTTCGCCGCAGTATCGGGATCGGCTAACAGCGCCTCCAAGGCAGCGGCGTATTCCTCTCGATCGGCAGGGTCTTGCAGCACCCAGCCGCATTCCTGATGCACCACCTGATCCTGAATCCCGCCCACGCCGGAAACTACCATCGGCCGGCCTTTCCACATGGCTTCCGAAACGGTCAGGCCGAATCCTTCCTGCATGCTTTTTTGAATGACGATGGTGGCGTGTCGCTGAAGCGCGTTGACCATGGCGGCATTTTCTTCCCGGTCGTCCATGGGCAAACTGGCCAAATGGATGCGACTCCGGAAGTCGTTCGGCAATTGACGCCAAAGCTGAGTAACTTCCTGCAGAACTTCCGCGCCTTCAGGATCGTCCGCCACTCCGCGTACGTCAGGGCCGGCCAGCATCAAGTGGCTTTGCTCATCCCCACTTCGTTCGACGAAGCGTAGAAAACCGGCCAGGACACCGACCGGGTCTTTCAGGCGATCCCAACGGGAGACTTGGAGCAACAAAGGGGCTTCCGGCGGAGGCGGCGAAGCGCCATCGGGAAGGTATGCCTTGCGGCGAACCTCGGCGATCGAACCGTGACTGCGGTGAAACACCGCCGGCTTGCGACTGGAAGCCGATCGAATCAGTCCAGAGACTTCCAAGATAGAACGAACCGTTTCTGGATCGAGGTCTTGGTTCTTGGGCGAAAACGGATCAATTGAAGGAGGAATGACGGCGATGGGTCGATCGGCAAAGCGCTTGGGCACGTAGGCTCGCCGCGAATAGATCAAATATTCGGCCGGCTCCAAAAACGGCTCAAGGAAATCCCATCCCCGCTCCACTTCCGGCGAGGTCCAATCACAACCAATGTGACAGCGCCACACGACTTTGGCGCCCTTTTCCACCAAGGGCGCAGCCAAACCGGCGGTTTGCGGATCGTGCAGGATGACGAGGTCGCCGGCATTCACCTTGTCCACCACGTCCTGGGTAACCGACTGCAAAATACGGCGGTAATACCTTTGCTCCTTCGAACCCAAGGGAGAGCCGTCGCCGCGGCTGCCGTGCAAGGCGTTGTGTAGGCGTTTGGTAATGGCGAAGAATTCCGGTGGGCCGGGCACCACGCCCCAGCGCACGTCGGCCCCGACGCTGTTCGCATACCCGACCAGGGATCGCAGCAGTTCCGCCACGCCGCCGCTGCTGTCATTGGAATTCAGATTCCAAACCGTGCGTCCGGCCAAAGCGTGACGCCCTTCCGCCATTTGCCCCTGAAAGCGTTGCCAAGCTTCCTCGGGAACGATCCGAGCAAATGAGGCGATGGAAAGCTTAGGAATGTTTACAACCTTCATGATCCAAACCCCTCGCGCCAAACCCGAAGGCTCCTTCTTCTGCATCGGTTCAGATGGGCAAAATAAAAGCCTTATTCACGGATTTCCTTATTTCTTAACCCGATATTTACCCCTTGATATTCAGCCTATATAAACGAATGAATAGATGTCCAGGAAGGAATTGGGGCTTGGAGTTTATGGGCATTGCTTTTGTGGTCGCATTTGTGAACCTCCTATGAACCCTTTGGTGAATCTTGTAAGGAGGAGGGATGGCGGGCCTCCGACTGCTTCGGACCCAAGCCGGGAAGGCTCCAGCTTTGGCGCTGGAGCTCAGCATCCCTTCCCTGTTGCCGAACTCGCATAGGACAAGCGAACAGGCTGGGAATTAGACCCAAACCGAGAGCCAATAACAGGCCCTTGCGCCGATCTCGTTGCCTTATTCTTGCCAAAGCGATTGGCGGCCCCGGCGGGCGGCTCCCAAGGTCCAGACCCATTGCAAACCACCGGCGTAGTATTTTTGCATGCCAAGGCCGGGATTGCTGTGACTGAAGAAAGCCCGCAGAAAGTGATCCGGGGCGATGCGGAAAGTGGCGAACAAGGAACGATAGGCCTCGGCGTCGTCAAAGGCCAAAGCCGGACGTTCGTTCCAGGACAACAAGCCGCCAACGGACCAGGATTCATTGAACCCGTATTCGTACATCAGCCATGAGCCGAGCTTGCGGTCCGAATCCACTCTGCGATTGCGATCCAGGTATTCAGCATCCTCGTACCAGAATTCTAGGCTGAAGTGCTCCCAGGCTTCGCCGTAAGCCGATTGGGTTCGATACTGAAAATCCACTCCGGCCAGGAATTGGCGCAATTCATCCCGCCGGGTGCGATCGTCCAAACTTCCGGGAATCCCATCGGGATCGATGCGAGTGAATTGAACTCGATCGGGAGCCAGAAAGGCGCTGGTGCCCACGGTCCAAATCGTGCGCTCGTCCCATTCCCCGGAATATTCAAACCGGCCGTGGGCGGCCCAATTCTGCAGGCCGCGGCGGCCGGAAGAGGTCAGTCCGGAATCCTGATCCAAACCGTTTCCTTTGAGGTCCACGTCCTGTCCTTCGGCGTCGCCCGCCAATCCCACCGACCATCGGGCACGGCTGGATTCGGTTTCAAAAGCGTTGTGGACCTCGACTCCGGTCAAAGCCAGATTGCCGCCGAGAAAACTCCGGCGCACGCTGTCGTAATTCGGGGCCGGAAACTCGTGAGCGTAAACCCGATTCCAGGCTCCCAAATCGGCATAGTACTTGCCGGCCCGAAATTGAAATCCTTCGGTCAAATCGGTGATCCAAGCGGCCCCCTCTCGCAACACCCAATCGCTTCCACCACCGCCATCGCTGAAATCCATCACCGCGTAAGCCCAGCCGACGTCCTGCAATTGGCCGGCTGCCTGGAATTGCAAGCTTCGCAAGCGCACTTGATTGAAGCGATCGAATTGGTCGGCGCTGCTCCACTCCGAAATCAAGTCCATGGTCAAACCCAATTCCAAAGCTTCATACCAGGGCTTTTCCTCACGGGCCGGTCCGCTTTCCTGGGCGGCCGCAGCCATGGAACTGAAGACGACGCAACCCGCAGTCAGCAACATACGATGAAGCGGAAGGGAAGTGGCGAGGCGGAGTCGGGTCATGGTTTCGCAGCCGCCCAGGGTAGGAGCGGCCGGGTTCTTTGTTAACGTTCACTTTTCCTTGACCAAAAGGCGGGCAAGATAGGCGGTCATGCCCCGCAAGCTCCGCCCTGAATCTCAATGTGTCCACGGCGGCGGTCGAGACGCCTCCCCCTACCACGCCGTGGTGCCGCCGATCTACCAAAGTGCCACCTTCCGCCTGGAACAGGACAATCGGCCGGAAGCGACCCAGGGCAAAGGCCGACACTCGGTGATTTACTCCCGCTACACCAATCCGACATTGTGGCATTTGGAGGAGCAACTGGCGGCCCTGGAAGGAGCGGAATCGGCTTTGGCCCTTTCCAGCGGCATGGCCGCCTTGGCCTCCACGGTCATGGCTCTAAGCCGGCCGGGAGATTGGGTGGCGGCCTCCAAGGGCGGCTATGGCACCACCTCCCACTGGTTGCAGCACCATGCCGCCGCCACCGGCCGGGAAGTTCATTTGTTGCCGAATCTCGAGGTGGAAACCTTGGATGCCGCCGGACTGAACGGAGCCGGCTTGGTGCTGGCCGAATCGATCGGCAATCCTCTGACCCAGGTAAACGATCTTCCCGCTTTGGCCCAGTGGGCCCGAGCCAAGGAAGCCAAGCTGATCGTGGACGCCACCTTCGCCAGTCCGGTGTTGCATAAACCCCTGGAGCTGGGAGCGGACCTGGTGGTCCACAGCGCCTCGAAATATTTGAACGGCCATAGCGACGTGATTGCCGGCTGCGTCGCCGGTTCCAAAGCCCTGATCGATACGGTGTGGGACTTCGCTCGAGTCCAGGGTTGCTGTCTCGATCCCCACGCCGCCTGGCTGTTGCAGCGGGGCATCCGCAGCCTGTCCTTACGCATGGAACGCATTTGTTCCAACAGCCAACGCCTGGCGGAGTTCTTGGAACGCCAGGACGAAGTGTCTTCGGTCGCCTACCCCGGCCTTGCGAGCCATCCTCATCATGCTCGGGCCGCCGCCCTGTTGCCCAAGGGAGCCGGCGGCATCCTGTCTTTTCACCTGTCGGGAGGCGACCGGCGGGCCGGCCTCTTCTGTCGCCACCTGCAATGGATTCAAGAAGCCACTTCCTTGGGTGGGGTAGAAAGTTTGATCTCGGCGCCGTGGAATACATCCCACGCAGGCTTTGAAACCGAAGAACGGCAAGCCATGGGCATCGGTCCTGGTTGTTTGCGATTGGCGGTCGGCATCGAACACGTCGAGGATTTAGAGCAGGACTTGCAACAAGCCTTGCAGGCGTCGGCATACTGATAGAACCAAACAAACCCACAGAGCTAAGTCATGGAATACAGATCCCTCGGCCGCACCGGCTTGAAAGTTTCCGCCGTCTCCTACGGCTCGTGGCTGACCTTTGGTCGCATGTCGCAAAGCACCGTGCAAACCATGGTGGACACGGCCTTGGATCAAGGCATCAATTTCCTCGACACGGCGGATATTTACGACAAGGGTTTGGCCGAAGCTTTATTGGGCAAAGCCCTCGCCGGCAAGAATCGCCAGCATTTGGTGATCGCCACCAAGGCTTATTGGGCCATGTCCGAAGATCCCAATGACCGCGGCTTGTCTCGAAAGCATTTGTTCGAATCTTGCGAAGCCAGTTTGCGGCGCCTGGGCACCGATTACTTGGATTTGTATCAATGCCACCGTTACGACACCGAAACTCCGCTGGAAGAAACGGTACGGGCCATGGGCGATTTAATCGCCCAAGGGAAAATCCTCTATTGGGGCACCAGTATGTGGAGCGCCGAACAGTTGCGGGAAGCTTGCCGAATCGCCGACGCCCTTCAGGTTCCCCGACCGGCCAGCGAACAACCGCGTTACAACCTGCTGCACCGGGAAATCGAACAGGAAGTCCTGCCCACTTGCGAGCAATTGGGCATCGGCTTGATCGTTTGGTCCCCGCTGGGGCAAGGACTGTTGACCGGGAAGTACAAGCGGCATCAGGAGCCTCCCGAAGGAAGCCGAGGGCAGGACCGGGAAGGGATCGGCCGATTCTTGGCCGATGACCTCCATGAAGACCGAGCCTTCGATTTGATTGAAGGTTTGGAATCCCTGGCCGAATCGGAGGGCCATTCCATGGTGGAGTTGGCCCTGGCTTGGTGCTTGAGGCAGAAAGCCCTGTCTTCGGTGATCGTAGGAGCCACCGACCCTTCGCAATTGGCCAACAACGTCCGAGCCGTACAACTCCCCTGGCAATCGGCTTGGGATGCGCGCTTGGAACAAAGCTGGTCCTCCACCTAGGCCGGAGAAATCCCTGGCGATTTTCATGGCGGCGGCTTGCCGGATTAAAATGGTCGGCCGTCCATCCCCCCCAATGCCATGAAAGAAAGCGGCCCCCGAGCGAAGCCGAAAACCGGTCCAGGCTACCTGCAGGCCATGGCCCACCGGGCCCCGTCCAAAGTCACCGTTCCGGTGATTCGAGGGCGCAAGGGAACCGGACGCCGCATCTTGGCTTTGACCGCCTACGACTATCCCTCCGCCCGGTTGGTGGACGAAGCCGGCTTTGATTTGATCCTGGTCGGCGATTCCATCGCCAACGTGGTGCTGGGCCACGCCTCGACTCTGAAGATCAGCCTGGATCAAATGATTAGCGCGACCCGGGCGGTTCGGCGGGCCGTAGATCGTCCTCTGGTGGTCTCGGACATGCCTTACGGCAGCTATCACCTGGGAACCCAGGACACCTTGCAAAACGCCCTGCGCTTGGTTCGGGAAGGAGGAGCCCAGGCAGTCAAGTTGGAAGGTGGCGGCCCCCGGGTCGAGTTGGTGGAAGCCCTGGTGGAGGCTGACATTCCGGTCATGGCCCATTTGGGCCTGCTGCCTCAGGCGATTCATCCTCGTGGCGGCTACAAATTGGCCGGTCGATCCCGCAAAGAAGCTCGCAAGCTGCTGCAGGACGCCCTCGATCTGGAAGCCGCCGGCGCCTTTGCCCTGGTCTTGGAAGGAGTTCCCAGTTCGGTGGCGGCGCGCATCTCCCAGCATTTGCAAATTCCTACGATTGGCATCGGCGCCGGAGCCGGCTGCGATGGCCAAATCCTGGTTTTCCACGACGTCATCGGCCTTTCCTTCGGACGCAATCCACGCTTCGCCCGGCGCTACGCCAACGTCACCGACGTGATCCGGGAAGCCCTGGACAATTTGGCCGACGACATCCGCAGTGGCGCCTTTCCCAGTCCCAAAGAAAGCTATCACCTCAAAGAAGCTTTGCCCGAAGACTGGGATCTGGGATTGGGGCAAGCAACGGACGAAGGCTAATTCGCCAGCAACGCCAGCAGCCTCAAGGCCGCAGCTTCCAGCCCTGCGAGCTGCAACTCAGGTGCAGCAATTTCGGCTCTCCGAAGAAAGGAGGATCGCCCTTTAGGCCGGAGGCTTCCGAGGCTTGGTGATATCGATCCAGATATTCCATCGGCCCGGAGTCCGACGCCACGGCGGCGGCGATCATTCCCGCAGCTTCCCAAGCCAAACGTTCCAATGGCAGGACCGGAACCTGCCCAGGATCGGAAGAAGCGGCTTTTTTCACGCCGGAATTCCACTGCAAGACCATGGGGGCGGTCAACCAAGCTTGGCAGCCATCGGGCCGGGCGGTTTCCGGCATTTCCAACAACTCCGGCCCCAACCAATCCACCTGGCCCAGCAACCAAGTCCCCTGCCACCCGGGATAGGCTTGCTCCAACAGATCGGCGACGTCCCGCGCTTGGCCCGGAATGTAAACCAAACCCGGCCGCCATCGATTCACCGACTCGACGATTTCCTGAAAATCTCTTTGCCCACTTCGATAATAAAGAGCGTCCTCGACCATGCCTCCGAGAGCCGTGAATTCAGCGGCGAAGCTTTGACTATTGGCCAGGGATTCCGGACTTTGTAAATCCGAAACGGTAAACGCCCGCAACAAACCGAGGTCCCTTCGGCCCTTGCGGGCAAGAAGCACCGGGGAAGATAACCTAGGTCGCCACAACGCCGCGGCGGGAAAAAAGTTTTCGGATTGGTTGGGGTATGCCCCCAAACCCCAAAAAGGAAGGGCCGCATTGCGGCAAAAGGCTTGCAGACTTTGACAAGGCGAAAGCAACCACGGGCCAACCACCAGGGTCGAATCCTCGAGTTCATGGAGGATAGGAAAGTTTTGAATCAAGCCGTCGACGTCCTGAATCTTCCAATCCAAAGAACTTTGCGGATGAGCTTTCTGCCATTGCAAAAACCCATGGCGATAGGCCTCACCGCTGGCCTGATACGATCCGGAAAGGGGAAGCCAAATCGATATTTCCGATTTCGGCTTTTGGCAGGCGGTCGATACCGCCAGCAGGAGCAGAACACTCCACGTCCGGAACAGGGATCGGCCGTTAAAAGATCCGGATTTCATCTTCGAGCCAGTAGCTTGGTGGCCAAACTTCGCACCTTGTGAGCGGGATCGCTCTCCGAGATGTTTTGCAAACTGACTCGGGCATCCAAGCCGGGTGTCCAAGCTAAAGCCCGGACGGCGTGCAATCGGATTTCCACATCTTTGGTGTCCACGATTTTTTGTAAGGAAGGAAAGGCAGAAGCGTGGTGCAATTTCCCCAAAGCTTCAATGAAGGCAAAGGCCAACGGCCCGCCTCCTTCCCCATTTCGAATCGATTCCCGATGGAGAAAATAAGCTTGATGCAACGCACCCACCGCCCAAGGGCCTCCCGACCGTCCCAAGATGACGGCTGCGTTTTTGGCAATCCAGGGATCCGGATCCAAAAGAAATTCCGACAACCACAAGGTGGCCTGATTGCGATCTTTTTCCGAACTTTGATGCAGCCGGGCTTCCAAAGTCGCCATCCAATCGATTTTCAATTGCCGCCAAGCCGGCCACAAGGGATGAGTATCCGGCAATTCTTCCTCAGAACGCAATCGAGTCTCCAAACGCGGCAGAAACTCGGCAAGGCGATCTCTTTGCGGGCTTTGGAGGATCTCCCGAGCCTGCATCCAAAGGCCATGGGCACTTGGACTGCTTTCCATCAGCCATGGTCGCAAGGCCTCGCGAATTTGCGGATCTCCGGCTTTCTGCGATAGGTGTTCCATCCTTTGCTGCCAGCGGCTTTCCGAAACGACATACCCACCGAGGAAACCGGCCAAAACCAAGCCTACGAAGCTGCCTAGCAGCGCCTTTCGTGCTTTGAAAACCCGGTGCCGCCAGGTCATGGCCTGGGGAACCCGGCCGTCCAACAATCGGCGTAATTCCTCCGCGAATTCCGCCATGGAGGCATATCGGTTCTTCGGCGAAAAGGCCATGGCCTTGGCCACTACCGCGACGATGCCCGGTGGCAAACCGGGACAACGCTGAGCCAAGGATGGCAAACGATGTTGGCGCACGGCGGTCAAGGTTTCGGCCAAGGTGTCCCTTTGAAAGGGCTGGTCGCCGGCCAACAGTTCGTAAAGACACAAACCCAAAGCGTAGATTTCACTTCGAACGTCGGCCTTGCGACCCTGGGCTTGTTCCGGACTGAGATAGGCCGGCGAACCGACTAAGTCTCCGGGGCGGGTCAAGACTTGGCTGCTGGCCATCCAAGCTATGCCGAAATCGGTTAAGACCAGGCGTCCTTTCCGATTCAAGATCAAATTATCCGGCTTGACATCCCGGTGCAGGATGCCGGCTTCATGGACCGCTTGCAAAGCATGGGCGACTTGCAGAAACCAATGCAACAAAGGCCCGTACCAAGTGCCGGCCCGGGTCAACCATTGCAATTCAGGAAACTGACGGGCTAAAGCCGCCGGCCAAGCGGAAGGCAAAGCCGGAGGTAAGCGCTGCAGGCAATCGATCAAATCAGCCAAACTTGGACCGGGAAGCAAATCCATGGCCAAATACGCCCGGCCATCGATTTCTCCCACTTCGCGAATGGCCAAAATTCCCGGATCGTCCAAAGCCTTCAAAGCGGAAGCTTCCCGCCGCATGCGATCCATGGCATGGGACTTTTGTTGCCATCCGGGATGAAGAAGCTTTAACGCCAGCTCTTCGCCGCTTGCTTTTCGCCGGGCTCGATAGACCACGCCCATGCCGCCTCGTCCCAACTCCGCTTCCAAAACAAAGGGGCCGAATGGAGATCCAGGCGGCGGCAAACTTTGGGCTGGATCGGATTCAGTCACCGAATCCTGGCCGTGGCGGCGATATTCTGCGACCGCCTCGGAAAGGGCTCGAAGGCCCTTTTGATTTTGCGGTTCGGTACGCCCTCGTCCTTGGTCCACCGTCTAAACCTCAGGAATCGGCAAAAGGTCGGCTCCAGGGAGTCGGCCGGACCCAGGCACCGGGAAAAGAAGTTCGCCGGCGACTGCGGGAGGGAAAAGGGGGAACCCGCGGCCGCCGACGGATTTTCGACTGTACCACCTTCCCTGGATCCGGCAAGTGTCATGAAGACCTCCACCTCCTTTTCTTTGTTCCTGGGCGGCCGCCTGGTTCAGGGTCGCGGCGGCTGGCACGACCTCCGCCGGGTCGACGATCAGCAAGCCTTGGGAAGGATCTCCCTGGCCGGCCCGGAGGACTTCGAGGCCGCTGTAGCCGCCGCCGAAGCTTCCCGCCCGATCCTTGCCCAGGAAGCCGGCCACCAACGGCAGCAACGGTTGCTGGAAATCGCTTCCGCCCTGGCCGATCGCCGGGAAGCCTTCGAGGACCTACTCATCGCCGAAGCCGGGAAACCTCTACGCCACGCCCGGGCGGAAGTAGAGCGAGCGATCCGCACCTTCCATGCCGCAGCCGAGGAAAGCGTCCGTATACCAGGTGAATACATGGACTTAGGGATGACCCCCCAAGGTAAAGGCCGGCAGGCTTGGGTCCGGCCTCACCCCATCGGGGTTTGTGCCTTCATCACCCCGTTCAACTTCCCCCTCAACCTGGTGGCCCACAAGGTGGCCCCGGCTCTGGCGGTGGGTTGCCCCTGGGTTTTGAAGCCGGCGGAAAAGACCCCTCGAACCGCCCTTCTCCTCGGCGAATTGCTGAGCGAGCTGAGCTGCCCCCTGCCGCCGGGCTCGTGGTCGATCTTGCCGGCCTTGCCTGCAGCCACGGCAAGCCTGGTTCGAAACCCAAAAGTCCGTCACCTTTCCTTTACCGGCTCCGCCGCGGTGGGATGGCGCCTCAAGGGCGAAGCTGCCCACGCCCAGGTGGTATTGGAACTGGGCGGAAACGCCGGAGCCATCGTCGAACCGGATTGGGATCTCGAAACCGCCTTGGACGGCTGCGCGGTCGCTGCCTTCGCCTACAGCGGCCAGGTTTGCATTTCCTTGCAACGCCTTTGGATTCATCAAAGTCGCTTCGACCAAGCGGTCGAAGGCATGAAACGAAGAGCGACCGCCTTGCGCCGGGGTCCTTTGAAGGAGGCCGCCACCGAAATCGGCCCGATGATTGACGAGCAAGCCGCCGCCCGAGTGGAAAGTTGGATACAGAAGGCGGTGGATGCCGGAGCGAAGCTTCATTGCGGCGGGCAACGGGAGGGACGCTTCCTGGCCCCGGCGGTCCTGACCGAAGTTCCGGACGAATCCCCGCTTTGGCGGGAGGAAGTATTCGGTCCGGTGGTTTGCCTGCGGCCCTATCAAGATTTCGGCCAGGCACTGGCGGAATTGAACGACAGCGAATACGGCCTGCAAGCCTCGGTGTTCAGTCACGACTGGCGGCGCATCGAACAAGCTTGGTCGCAGTTGGAAGTCGGCCAAGTTTTGATCGGTCAAGCGCCGGCCTGGCGCGTGGACGACATGCCCTACGGTGGGGTCAAGCAATCCGGCACCGGGCGCGAAGGTGTCCGTTACGCCATGGAAGCCATGACCGAACCGAGGTTGCTGGTCCTGTAGCTACGTTTTAAAACGGGATCTCGTACCCCAAGGAAATCGCCCTGGAACGCTTGCGATCAAAGGGCAATTCGCCCACCGTGTATTTCAGCAACACTTGCCCGGGAAAGTGCAAAGCAAGCGAGAGAAAGGACTGGCTGTCCAGATCCAAACGCTCCACTTTCACCGAAGGATCGATCAGACTGAAATGCCGAAACGATGCGGAAAGCCGTAAATCTTGTTCGGCAATGCGACCGATGACCGCCACCATCGCCAGTTCGGCCCGCCATCTCTGGTAGCCGCCTTCGTCTCCAAGAGCGCGAAACCGAGGCGCCCCGGCGCTGGGATCCACCCAATCGAATCCCAATTCCAAACTGGGAATCGCCTGGCCATCGACGTAGAAATCGTCGCCAAGTAAGAAGCGGGTCAAGGCAAAAGGCCAATCGAAGAAATTCAGCCAAACCAGGTTGGCATCGCGGCCGGCGGCCGGAGCCAAGGTTCCCTGAAGCCCCAAGACATTTTGCCGGAATTCAAAACTCTGATCGGTTTCCCAACCGCCGCGAAAACCGAAATCCAGCCATAGATGCCACCAATCCTCCCCTTCCATGGCGAATCGGGCCAATTCGCGATCCAATTGACGAAATTCCTGGGTAGCGCGAATCGCGGCCATGGTCCTCAGTTGATAGCGATCGGAAATCTCTGCCCGCCAGTCATTGAACTGTTGCCGCAAGATTTGAGTTTGCTCGTTTTCTTCCCGACTCGGTCCGATCCGACCGAAGAAATCCAACGACAATTCCGTCTCCAAGAAATTGCGGGGGTTGGCTTTGCTGTCGGTGGTTACGGTGCCGCTGCCATGAAATCCAAAGCGCCAGCCAAAAGCGGATCCGACCCCTTGGTCGGGATCCGCCAATAAATCGCGCCGCCACGAATACTCCAATCCAAGCCCACCTCCCTGCCGAGCTCCATCCAAGACCTGAACCAGTTGCGGATTTAGGTTCAGACCGGAAAGCAAGGATCGGCCTTCGGTCCAGTCGCGAATCGAACTGGATCGATTCATGTTTCCAAGCACTTTGTCAAACAGTAATTCAAAGGCTTCGGGGGGGTCGCCGGAATCCTCGGTTGGACTCTGCCCGACCCCTTGAGTGCATAGCAGGGATAGAAATAAGCCAACAAGAAAGTAGGAAGTCTTTTTCATAGCCCTTGCTCCCCTCGCATTTTGTAAATGGAGTCCAAAGCCTTGCCCAAGCCTCCCACGGTATTGCTTCCCACGGTGAGGAATTCGGCCACAAAAGTGATGGCGGAAGCAAAGCCGTGACCGGGATGATATTTTGCGCCAAGTTGATCGATGAAATAACCGTCAATTTGTCCGGCCAGGGACTTGGCGTTGGTCCGAGTAGCGCTGTCGGAACTTTCATTCCAATAGCGCAGATTTCTTACCGGATAATCTTCGGCTTCTGAAAAAGTAGTTTGCAACCGCTGCCGGTCCATCATGAAACCGAAGGTGCTGGTATGGGCAGGGTTGTCCAAACTCCACTGGCCGGCTGCAGAAGCTCGGCGGGAAGACTTCTTTCTTCCAGTTTTCCGGCGAGTGCTGACTTTTTTCCTTTGGCCGGCTTTGCGACGGGTTTTCTTTCGGGCCATGAGAATTTCCTGTTCTTTGGTTGGAGGAATTCGAGCTTGCCAATTCCTTTGCCATGGAGAACGGAATTCTTTCTGAAATCTACCAAGGAAATCGGCCGAGACGGAGAAAACAGGCTTCAGGGACTGTCAACCTAGCCCTTTATGGCGGCAGACCCTATAACCAATAACGATGCTTCCCCGGCGCCTTCTTTCCTCCGGCCTGCTGCTTTTGGTCTGGGCAGGCCTTCTCGTCCCGGTTTTCGGTCAGATGAGTCTGAGTTCCACTCAAGGGGTCTTGCCTCCGGTGACTCCAACCGAATCTTTGCTCTTGGGCGATGACCTTTCGGTGTTTCAGGCGGATTGGCAACAGCCCCGCAACAGCTTGCAAACCACATGGCGCAATGCCGCCGACACCAGAGCTTCACAAAGCCCGAGTGGAACCGTTCCCCTCGATTTTTCGCAAGCGGCGCTGGATGCCAGCATTGCTCAAGCCACGGCCTTACGTTGGGCCATGACCGGAAACCTCCTGGATCTGCAAAAGGCGGTGGACATACTTCTGCTGGCAGCCTTGCCTTGGGGGACCAGCATTACCCGACCGGAAGTCCTCACCCAATATTTGTGCGCTTACGATTTTCTGCGGGGAGCGAGTTTCACCGATCTACCGCAAAGCACCCGGGACCAGTTGGAAAGCCGACTTCTTGGTGAAGCCAGGAGTTTGAGCAGCGGAAATACCGACAGCAACGCCAAAGCCAAGATCGGAGCCACGCGGGCCATGGCCGGCATCCTGCTCATGGATCAAGCCTTGCTCGATCAGGGCTTGCAAGACTTACAAAATCATCTTCAATATTCCACTACCGACGACGGTTGGTTCACGGACAGCCCAGGCCATTATTTGAATTACACCTTAAGCCATTTGGGACCTTTCTTGCGCATGTACCACCAAGGTTCCGGCGTTGACCTGTATCCGGATTTTCAACCCTACGTGGAGATGAGTTTGAGGCTGCGCCGGCCGGACGGTCGCATTCCCAATCTCAGCAACGGCCTGAACAGTCCGGTCGGTCTCCATCTTTTCTCTCAGAGCACGGTTTCCGGTGCAGCGGAAAACATCCTTTGGCAACTTTTTGAAGGCCCGCCTTGGGGGCCGCTTTGGACTTCCACCAATTTGGAGAACAACGACGGCAGCTACAGCCGTTTTTTTGCCCTGACCGATTTTCAAACTGCGCCCCAATCGCCTTCGATTTCCCCCACCGTTCTGGCTTCGGGACAAAGTGGCATTTCGGTTTTTCGGCAAAGTTGGCAAGCGGACAGTGATTGGCTGCTGCTTTCCCCCGGCATCGACAGCCCGGCCGGTTTTCTCGGCATCCCGGCCTTTCACAGCCATAACGACACCTTGGAAATTCTGGTCGCCAGCGCGGGAGTTCCCCTTTTGGTGGCCCCTGGATATCACCGGGACGACCTCAGTCAATCTCCTCCTGGATTCGACCCGCAACGGGCCGACTGGCACAACGTCCTTTTGGTGGACGGAGATCTCGGCTTGTTGGAAAAAGGACGGCGCATGCGTCCGGGAGATTTTCAAACCGGACCGGGCCTAGATGCTCAAGAGCAAGGAGGATTTCGAGGAGCCGTCGATTTTCGCCAAGTCGAAACCAACTACGGAGGCGTTCACGTCAGCCGGCGGATTCTTTTCCCCATGGAACGCTATTTCATCGCCGCCGACTTGGGTTTGGATTTCAATGCCAACCAGCATGAGTTTGCCGTCAACTGGGTCGGCCGAGGACAATTCACTGCGATCCAGGAAACTCCGGATCACTGGATCGGCGAATGGTTGGACCAAGGACAAGGCCTTCGGGTCCAAACCCTCGGCCTCCATCCTCTTCAATTTTTTCACGGTGACCTCCACATGCACGATACTTTCAACAGTTTTGAAGCCACCCATCGAGTCAAAGCCGCCTCCCAAGGATCGGCCGGCGCCTTTCTCAGCTTTTTCGAACCTTTTAACGGCCAGGCCGAACTCAGCGTTCAAGGCCTCATCTCCGCTCCTGGCAGCCTTGCAGCCGAAATTCGTTCCGCCAACGAAGACTGGACCGATGTTCTTTTGTTCCAAGGCATCGCCGAAGCCAACGAAGCCGGCAACTTAGCCAGCGATGGCAAAGTCGCTTGGATACGGGAAGACCAGGGAGAGATCCTGCATGGATTTTTATCCGAAGGGCGGCAATTGGCTTATCAGGGCGAACTTTTATTCAGTGCCGATGCCGAGCTCACCATCTCCGCCCAATGGCTTCCTCAAAGCTGGTCCGCAACTTTGGCTGCCGAGGGAATCCAGGCCGGCACCGAACTTCGTTTCTACACCTTTACCGGCATTCAACAAGCGCGGCTGAACGGCCAGGATCTCCTTCACGGAGAAACGGAAACCTACGCTTGGGTCGAACTTCAGGGAGTGAGCTCCGGTCAAGCCAACCTGTTGGAAATCCAACACCAAGGTTTAGCCGTTCGACCGTTTCGCACCTACGGTTTTGGGAAATCCAGCAATCAGCGTCTGAGCTTGGTGGGCGAAGGGCCGGCCCGTCCGGGCACCTCGGCCACCGCGACGGTCTCCGGTTTGACTTCGGCCAACACTTGGTTGGCGATGGCACCTTCGCCTGGCGAATCGCCGCTGGTCGGAGGAATCTTGTTGGTGGACCAGAACTCCGCCACCCTCTATCCCCCCAATAGCGTCCAGGGAGAACAGGCCGATTGGGTTTTCCAAATTCCCAATGATCCTGGCTTGGTCGGAACTTCCTTCTACCTACAAGCGGCCGGAGCCGACTTCAGCCTGCCGGAAGGCTGGGCTTTCAGCCATGGCCTGCAACTGACGATTCAACCTTAGTCAGGCTTAGAACTCCTTCTCCACCCGCAAACCGTACTGGCGTAGGAAGTGGCCGGCTTGTTCTACATCGGTCGCGATTTCCACCACTCCCTTCGGGCCGGTGGCCCCGTGCACTTTGGCGTGGGCGGAACGAAGTCCTCCTAACCACCAGCGCCGGTCACTCAGATAAACCAAGTCTCCAGGATCGGCGGCCAGGGTTTTCGCGGCTTCTTCATCCACCGAGATGGTACCGGGGGGCAACGCGTCGTTGACCTTCCAGGCCAATTCCATCCTTTCTCCCGGCCGGTCATTCGGTTCCCCGCCCTTGAAGAAACGGCGAGCACTTTCCACCGTCCACATGGTCAAGCCTTCCAGGGTTTTGGATTCCTTTGGTTGAGTAAACAAACTCACCCCGATGCCGACCCCGAAACAAACCACCATGTTGTACAAAGCCCGGACGTATTTAAAGGGCATTTCCCCTTCCGGCGTGGGAATGCCGTGACTGAAGGGTCCAATGAGTTCGTGCGGTAGTTTGACGGCCAGAAGCATCAAGCCAGTCCCGATGAAAAACACGCTGACAGCTCCCGCAGTGGTGAATCGGCGCCAAAAAATTCCCAAGAAAATGGCCGTCACCAAGGGTGGAGTCGCGGTGGCGTGAAAGAAACCGTGGGCGTCATACAAATCCCCGATCCGGTCCATCAGAAAGGCGCCGCCAACTCCCAACAAAGTCGCCACAGCCGAAACCACCATGGCCACGTTCAAATAATGGCGATCCTTTTCATGCGGGACCAAGGGCCGATAGATGTCGTTGATCACCACCGCCGCCACCGCATTGATCAAAGTATCCACGGTACTCATCAAAGCAGCCGTGACCGCGGCGACGAAAAAGCCAAAACCCGCCGGGCTGGCGACTACGCTGGCCATCAAGGTAAAGACGCTGTCGGGAGCAGAATCCGGGGAAATGATTTCCGGATTGGTGACGCTGATCGCCTTGGCGATCCAACCGGCGCCGGAGACGGCCAGTGCCGACAACGGCAGCAGGAACAGCACGTTGAAGGCGGCGGCTTTGCGGCCTTCGTTTACCGAACGGCAGGCCATGAAACGCATGATCAATCCCTGATTCATGAACAGGAACCCGATCGAACCGGCAATGGCGTCCTGCCAAAAGATACCCACGAAATTGAAATCGGCCGGCTTATTGTAGTCGGCCAGAGGCAACTTGAACTCCGCAGGCAACGCATTCCAAAAGACGTCGAAACCGCCGAGAAAATCCAGCCCCAGCAAGAACAAAACCATTCCGGCAATGAGGAGGATAAAGCCTTGCAGGAGGTCGGTGAAGATCACGGCAGTTTGGCCGCCAAAGGTGATGTAGACTCCGGCAACGGCAGCGACCACCCAAATGATCTGAGCTTGGCTCCAACCCTGAGGTTCCAAAACCGGCAACAGGGTTTTGGTCATGGTCAAGAAGCCGATGCCGATATACCCAATCATGTAGATCAAGAGGGCTATGGTGGCCAAAATGCGAACGCCTCGATTGAATCGACGTTCGAAATACTCTGGAATCGACCGGACCTGCATGAAGTAAATAATGGGAAGCCAACCGAACATGAACAATGGCATGAAAAACCAATCGTTCATATAAGCCATGGTGGAGGAAAACCCGTGGCCGAAACCCTTACCGCTGTATTTGATGAAACTGTGACTGCCCACCCCAGTCGCGACGATGGACATGGTGATCAGCCACCAGGAAAAACGCCGACCTCCGAAAAAGAAATCCTGGGTGGTGCGGTTGTAGCGGGCGAAATAGGAACCGAATCCGAGGACGCCGATGAAATACCCGATCAAGATGATCCAGAAAACCGGGCTGGTGCCGGCTTGCGCCGCCGCATCGGCGGCTAAAGCGGACTGGCCGTCGGCACCATGATCTTGGAGAACCGGCAGCCATCCCAACATTGCGGCGAAGGACATCATGCCGCTCCCTCCAGGGCCGCCAAGATCCCGAGGCCGTGGATGGCGGCATACCAAACGAAGCCGAAAATCAACAAGCGAAACCAACGACGGTCGGACCGTCGCTTGGCTTGAAAGCCCGGACTCCGCACCGCCATGACCAGACCGATGAGGAACAGGACGCCACCGACCCCATAAAGATAGAGGTACGGCAACCAGACTCGGGTGAATTCCATCGTCCGGCGATCATAGCGGCCCCCCGGCCGCCTGCTGGGGAGGAGCCGGGTGAGAATCTCGTGAAGCCTGCAAGCGGCGATAGGACTCGGTCAGGATGCGAGGAAGAGAAGTTACGTGGTGAACCTGAAAGTCGACGTTGTGAGCTTCCGGTCCCAAAGACTGCAGAACCCAAGCGGGCGTGTAAGGCTTGCGAATGATGGCTACGTCTTGGGGAGCCGCTGGATGGCCGGCCACCCGCATCCCAAGAGGCTGGGCTAAATCCAGAGACAAAACGTCCCCGATCACCATGTCGGGGCATTCTCTTTCCAAGATCTCCCGGTATTGCGGCCGATCCGTTCGCACGAATCGCCCATTCAACTCCAAGCCAAGGTCCGGATCTCCCAACCACTGTTTTCCTGCCCGTCCATACACTCGCAAACCCACTTCATCGGCATCCTCCTGGCGAGCGTCCAAAACCGGCAAATCGTGGTGGGCAAACCAATCGATGATCTTTTCCGGCGGAGCATTGGTCACGAAAGTCACCCGAACCTGATGACGAAGTAACCACCGTAGGACGTGCTCCGCTCCATGGGCCAAATCGTGGTCCACGGTTTTCCGGAATCGGCGGCAGGTCCCGTGATAGACCTCATCCATAAAGGCAGTCATGGAAGGATTCTCGCCTAAAACCGCCTGGCCCAATTCGGCGAAAGGCGCTTCCTGGCTCTGTTCCATGAACTGGCCCAAAGCGGCAGGAATGGCGAAGTAATCCTCATCGACGTAAGAAGTCAAATGGTCGTGGATTCGCCACCCGAATTTTTCCGGCTGCTTAAAGACGCGATCTTGCACCTTTTGAAGCAGAGAAAGGACCTCCGCTTCCGGTCGTCCGCTCAAGCGGGCCAATTCCCGACCCAAAGTTTCCATAATGGCGTGAAATTCTCGAGTGGGATCGGTCCAAACCCCGTCGAAATCGGTAACCAAATGGTATTCCGCGGAAGCCATCTTGAGTCTGGGCGTGGGGATCGGCCGGGGGATTTCGGCCGGCAAGGGGCAAGATCGTACCCGAATTTGCGCGCTTCATGGTCCGGTGCCAAACCAGTCTTCTCCCAGCAAGAAAGCCTCAGCTACCCTTCTTTTTCCTTGAAAGGCTCCTTCCACCGACTCTATATTCTGGCTTCCCATCAAGACGGGTGGAGGGACAGGCCCGACGAAACCCGGCCAACCGGATCGTAACGGAGATCAAGGTGGCAATGCCTACTCGCCATTGGCGGGGCGATGGATTGATTCCTTGGCCCCATCGTTGAGGGCATCCGCTGCGATAACCGACGCCTTTCTTGAGGAACCCTCAGCGGAAAAAGGAGTCCTAGCTTGCAAGCGCAACGTCAACCGACCTCGAAACGGCCGGATATTCGCACCTTTTTGCAAGACCACGTTCTGGTTTTGGATGGAGCCATGGGCACCCAACTGCACGAACGGGGCTTGAGTTTCCAAGATTGTTTCGATGCCGCCAATCTCAGCCGTCCGGAACTGGTTTTGGAGATTCACCGGGCGTTCATTGAGGCCGGAGCTCAAGGGATCCAAACCAATACTTTTGGAGCCAATCGCTTTCGTTTGGCCGGGCATCGGCGGGACGATCAATTACCTTTGATCCTGGAGAAGGCCTTGGAAATCGCCACCGAGGCGGCCGGCGACGAAGTGTACGTTCTGGCTTCCCTCGGCCCTTTGGGAGTGGAATTGGAACCAATCGGTCGTTTGGACCGAAAGGAAGCCCGGGACGCCTTTCAACAGGTCGCCCGAGTCTTGGAACCTGGAGTGGACGGCTTTTCCTTAGAAACCTTCGGCCGTTTGGATGAAGTATTGGAAGCGGTACGAGCGATTCGGGAAATAAGCGACAAGCCGATTTTCGCCCACATGAGCGTGGACAGCCGTGGCTTGACCGGTTACGGCACCCAGGTGGAAACCTTGGGCCCGCGGTTGGCGCAAGCCGGTGCGGACGTCATCGGATTGAATTGCAGCACCGGGCCTAGAGCCATCTTGGAATCGATTTTACGAATGGTCGAATACACCGACCGGCCGCTTTCCGCCCGGCCCAATGCCGGTATGCCGCGGGAAGTGGACGGCCGGGTGTTTTACGAAAACAATCCGGATTACTTCGCCCGCTTTGCTCGGCGTTTTCTGCAAGCCGGCGGCCGCGTATTGGGCGGCTGTTGCGGAACCACTCCGGATCACATTCGTGCGATGGCTCGGTCGGCGAAAGCGATCGGAATTCAAGTCCGGCGCCAGCCGCTCCAGGTTTCTCAACCATTGCAGGGTTCGGAACGCCCGCGCAAGCCTTGCCCGCTGAGCGACCGGTCCAAATTGGGCCAAGCCCTGGCGACAGGCCAAACGGCGACCAGCATTGAACTGCTGCCGCCGCGAACTCCGAACATGCAAGCTCTTTGCGAGGAGGCCAAAAAGGTCCACGACGCTGGCGCCACCGTGGTCAATCTTCCCGATGGGCCGCGAGCCTCGGCTCGAGTTTCCAATCTGGCCACCGCGGTGATTTTGGAGCGGGAAGTTGGGGTGGAAACCCTACTCCACTTCTGCTGCCGCGATCGCAATCTGCTTGGCATGCAATCCGATTTGATGGGCGCCGCCGCCTTGGAGCTCAACAACATCCTGGTGGTCACGGGCGATCCGCCTTACCTCGGCAACTATCCGGACGTCACCGCGGTTTTTGACGTGGATTCCATCGGCCTTTGCAACATTCTGGATAATTTGAATCATGGCTTGGATTTGGGCGGCAACGCCATCGACCAGCAGACCCATTTTTGCCTGGGCGCCGCCTTGAACCCAACCGCCCTGGATCTGGATCGGGAGATCGCCCGTTATCGTTGGAAGGTGGACGCCGGAATCGACTTCAGCATTACCCAGCCGATTTTCGACGTCCCGTCTTTCCTGGAAATGCTGGATCGCCTGCCCGAGGACGGTCCGCCGATCCTGGCTGGGATTTGGCCATTGCGAAGCCTCCGCAATGCCGAATTTTTGGCGGCGGAAGTACCCGGAGTGTCGGTACCCGAAGCCTTGCTGGACCGGATGCGGGAAGCCGGCCGCCGCGGTCGAGAGGCCGCCGCCGAAGAGGGCGTGGCCATCGCCTTGGAAGCGGTGGAGGCCCTGGCGACTCGGGTGGAGGGATTCCAAATCGCCGCCCCGTTCAACAAGGCGGAGCCGGCGATCCGCGTCCTGAAGCTGGTGCAATCCATTGGAGGTCCCCAGCCCTAACTCCTTTCCCCGGCAGGGAGGCCGGCCACAGGCCAGGAAGGTGAACAAAAAATTTGCGCTAAGCCTTAAATGAAATGGGCTTAGCGCAAAAGACCTCCAACGGATTGCACCAGTTTCAGGTTAGGGAGAGAGCATCCGGGCGGTGCCAAGCCCGAGAATAGTGTGCTTCCCCGGCCCCTGCATCAAACTGCCGTTCTCATCCACCAGGACGTACCAAAGGCTGGTGACGTAACCGCTGTCGTCGGTGATGTTGACCGGACCGATTCGCCCCACCTTGTCGTCGAAGAATTGCCAAATCCCGGTATTGACCCCTCCGGAAAGGTATTGAAAGGTGTCCAAGTTCCCTCCGGTGACCGTGCCTCCGGCATCGATTTGGACGTTGATGTCGACGATTTCCTCCAAGTAAGCAGTCCCGGACCAAGATTTAGCCAGTTGGTCCGCCACCGTGAAGTGCCCCTCCCCGGAGCTGAAGGTGGCCTGGTAACTTCCGGTTTCTTCCGGAACTCCAGCAACTTCATAAACGTACTGGCCGGAGTGGACGTTACCACCGTTGGTCAAGGTCCCGGTAAGCTGCAAACCAATTTGCTCCCCGCCGGTTTGGGTCATGGTAAAGCGGGTACTTCCCTTGGTTTTGACCTCCACGCTAGTCACCGAATCGGCCAGCCGCCACTCGTTGCCGCGACCGTCGGCGGCCCGAAACAAAGTGCCGGATGAATCGACCCGCAGGTAGAAGGGCGTACTCAGGCCGGAAGGACTGTCCGGCTCAAGAATCGCCAGCCAATCGCCTTTCACGTCATTGATACTGAAATTGGCTTTACCAGCCGCGGCCTGACCCGATGCCGGATTGGAACCGGAGGAACATGCCCCAGAGGCCAGGATGGCACAGAGTAGGAGACCGAACGTCAGAAGTTGGCGCATGGAGACTCCGGATTAAGCGTTGGGAAACTCGAGTGGTTTGAGTTTTGGAACAGGAGGAGGAGGAATTCCACCCGGAAATTCCTAACAGGCCCTAAGCCTACCCCATGAGATTTCGGTGGAAAGGAGGAAAAGCCGCCTAGATTTTCCCATTCATAAAAAATTTCTGTCGAATTCACGCATCTCGGCCCACCCCGCTCGACTCGAAAAACATCTTCAACAATTGCAATAACCTAGTTATTCCGGATAACTTAGGTCATGTTCCCGGAAAATCCCGGAATTCTCGAGTCGGGCCGGCCAAGGCTTCGGTCACCGAGTGGCTTTCAAAGCTTAAGGTGAAGGTTGCAGCCGCTCAGCTCCGATGAAAATTCCTCCAACGGATTTTGCCGGGCCACCTGCACTTAGCGGTTCCAAAGCCCTCCTTTTGGGACCTTACCCCCTCCTCATTCTCGAATTCCTCACCTCATGAACAAGATCCTTCTTGTGGGAATGGCCATTGGGCTGCTCCATTCGGCGGACCTACAGGCCCAAGAGCCGGTGACTCCCGAACCGGTCCAAGATGCTTTAGAAGCATGGCAACAAGAGACCGGCCGGCAATGGATCCTCCGAATGCACCCCGGAACAGGAACCGGCCAGTTTCTGTACGGAGCCAGCAAGGAAATGGATTCCTTGCCTCAGGACGACGAGGACTGGTTCGATCTCGCTCGAACCGCTCTTCAAGAAACCCGGGACATGTTTCTGCTGGATGATTCCACCCTGGTGGAAGACCGGGTGAAGTTCTTGGACCTTTCCCGAATCGGAACCACCGACAAAGTCTCGGTCCAATTCCGTCAAGCGGTTAACGGGATTGACGTGGTCAACGGCAGCGCCTCCGTTTTGTTCGGTACCCAAGGGGAGTTGCTGGCGGTCGATACCACCGGACTTCCTCAGTTGGGCGGCTTTAACACCCAGCCGCAAATCGGAGCCTTCGCCGCCGTCGCCCAGGCTCATCGCGCTTACTTCAAGATCGAAGGTCTCGAAGCGACCGAGATCCATGATCCGGAGTTGGTGATCTACCCCACCCCTACCGGCAAAAGCCTTGAACCTCGCCTGGCTTGGTCGGTGGAAATGCACACCCCGCTCGAAGGCGAACTTCCTGCCGGAAGACAGCTCTACGTGGCCGCCGACGGCAGTGGCGAACTGCTTGGCAGCGACAACTTGGTTCATACCTACGCTCAAGACTTGCAAGGCAAAGTGGAGTCTTGGACCACCCCGGGAGTGTTGCCGGACACTGCAGGCAATCCCGAAACCTTGCATGACATGCCGTTCATTCAGGTCACCAGTCCTGTCGGCAACGCCATCGCCGATGCCAACGGCAACTTCGTCATTCCCTACGCCGGCAGCAATCCGGTGGACGTCACCGTGACTTACTACGGAGATTGGGTCAACGTCAATCATGACACCGGCACGGATTACAGCCTGACCCAAAGCTTTACGCCGGGCGTCCCGGGGACCTTGACCATGAACCCCGGTACCACCCAGCAAATTACCGCTCAGGCCAATGCCTACGATTCGGTGAACGATTTCCATGCTTGGATCAAAGAAATCGATCCGACCGACAACAACATGGATTTCCGGGTGGTCGCCAACGTCAACCTGAACGCCACTTGTAACGCCTACTTCAACGGCTCCTCGATCAACCACTATTTGGCCGGCGGTGGCTGCGTCAATACCAGTTACAGCACGGTGGTCGCCCACGAAGAAGGTCACTGGGCCAACGTCATCTACGGTTCTGGAAACGGCAGCGACGGTTTCGGTGAAGGGGCCGCCGACGTCTGGGCCATGTACATCTACGACACCCCCATCGTTGGAGAGGATTTCTCCGGTGGCGGTTTCATTCGTACCGGCAACAACACCCGCCAATTCTGCGGCGACGGCAACGGCGGTTGCTACGGACAAGTCCACGCCGACGGCGAAGTGCTGATGGGCGCCTTGTGGAAAGTCCGCCGCAACCTCAACACAAGTTTGGGCAACAGCGCCGGCGATTTGGTGGCCGACACTTTGATGCTGGCTTGGTTCAACACCTACAACGACGGGCAAATCCGGACCATCATCGAAGAGCACTGGTTGTCGTTGGACGACAACGACGGCGACATCTTCAACGGCACGCCGAACTACGCCGACATCGACGACGGTTTCCGCGAGCAAGGCTTCCCCGGAATCGACCTGCAGCTCATTGAAATCGTCCACACGCCGCTGGGGAACACCCAGAATGAAACCGGACCGTACGCGGTCGATGCCACCATACAATCCTTACTTGGCGGTTCCATTACCGCGGCTCGGTTGAAGTACACGGTAAACGGTGGCGCTGAAATTACCGTGCCGATGACGAATACCGGCGGCAACAACTACAGCGCCGACATTCCCGGGCAGATTTCGGTGGCTTTCGTCGACTACTACCTTGAAGCCGACGACAGCCTCGGCAACACCGAAAGGGATCCGCGCCAAGGCGCCAATAGCTTCGTCGTCGGAGTCTGGGAAACCTACTACTTCAACGACTTCGAAGGCGCCACCGATGAAGGTTGGACTCACGCTCAGCTTGCCACCCAAGACGATTGGCAGCGGGGAACGCCTACGGGTTTGAGCACCGACCCGGTCGGAGCCCACTCCGGCACCAAGTGCTGGGCCAACGACTTGGGCCAGTCCGGCTGGAACGGGGAATACCAACCCGACGTTCACAACTACCTGTTGTCCCCTGGAATCGACTTGACCGGAAAGACTGATGTTCGGCTGCGCTTCTGGCGCCATTTGGGAGTGGAAAAACGCAACTCCACCACCAGCCCCTACGATGAGGCCATTCTCAAGGTCAATGGCAATGAAGTCTGGATCAACCCGCTGAGCAGCGACGTCATCGACAACGCTTGGACTCTGGTCGATTACGACATCAGCCAATGGGCGGATAACAATCCGAACACCATCCTGCGCTTCGTGCTGAAGAGCGATCCCGGCGTCCAGTTCGGTGGTTGGACCATCGACGATTTGGAAATCTACGCGGTCAAACCGGTAAACAACGTCGACAGCATCGCCTTGACCGGGGACAGCAGCGGCGTGGTCGGCGGAACGGTGAGTTACGACATCGCCGCAGCCCCGGCCAATTCGCCCTACTGGATCTACTACTCGCTGAACCAGAACGGTACTGTGATCAACGGTCAAGCTTTTGACATCGGCACCCCCTTCTTCACCGCAACGACGGGGACCACCGACGTCAATGGCAATGCTTCCTGGACCAGCGGCGCCATTCCGCCGAAGGGCGGCGGCAAGACGGTTTACGTCGAAGCCCGGGCGGATTCCGCCGGACAGACTTACGACTCCAACGTCGTGGTCCTGCAAATCCAGTAAGCCGATCTCAGCTTTTGCGGAGGTGGGTGCTCCACCCGCCTCCGCTTGGTCCCCATCTCCTCCCCCCCACTCGAACCACCCTTCACCCGTGATGCTCTCTCTCCTCCTCGCTTTCCTGCAAGCACCCGGCTTTGATGGAACGCCGCAGGTTCCTGCATCGCTGTCGGTGTACGCCTACGAACAGGAAATCGGTCTCCGCGATCAACTGATCGCCAAAGGCCGCATGTACGACGACATCGGAGCCTTCATCCTCGGCGAAAGTGATCCCGAGCTTGCCGAACGGTTTCAAGTAAAACGATTTGAACTACCGGCCTTGGCCGAAAATGAAAGTTTGGTGGTGGTCATCCGCCACGATCATCATGGCTTGGCCGAACCGGACGGCCGCTTGTTGTGGAGTTCACCGGATAAACGGGCTACCATCCGAGCGCTCAACGTCCAGGAACTCAAAAAGGGATTGAACGCCGGTTATCGCTGTCACGGCGCCTTCCGCCTGGTCCAATTGAACCGCCCGATTCAACCGGTGAAACCGAGCGGTTTATTGCAACGATCGATCACCCCCAATCCCACCATCCAAGCCTGGGTCGCTCAAGTGAGCCAGCAGAACTTGGAAGACGGGGTGGACACACTGGTGGCTTTCAACACTCGAGAGCACTACACCCAAGGAGAGGTCAACGCCCAGAATTGGATTCGAGATGAAATGAATGCCATGGGCTTGAACACCAGTCTTTTTAACTACGACAGCGGCGCCGACGTGGTGATCGGCGAATTGCCCGGTCAAGGAGATCCTTCCAAGATCGTCATCATCGGCGGACACTACGACTCCATCAATTATTCCGGCTCCAGTGCTCCGGGAGCGGACGACGATGCGTCCGGCGTTTCGGCGGTTCTGGAAATCGCCCGCATTCTCAGCTCGGAAGACTTCAACTACACCATTCGCTTCTGCGGTTGGTCCGGAGAGGAATACGGACTGCTCGGCTCCGACGCTTATGCCGGCCACCTGGCCAGCATCAACGCCGAGGTGGTCGGCATGGTGCAGTTGGACATGATCGCCTACCGCGCCAACGGCGATTCCCGCAGCGTCGATTTCGTCACCAACGATACCGACCCGGCGCTGAATCAGTTCTCCATGGATGCCTACGCGGCTTACGTTCCCGGCCTTCAGGTCAAGAGCGGTTCCCTGTCCGGAGGCACCAGCGACCATCGTCCCTTCCACCAGCGTGGTTTCCCGGCTTGCTTCCCGTTCGAAGACGTCGGTCAATACAGCCCCTACATCCACAGCGCCAGTGACATCGTCGGGGTTTCCGCCAATGACTTCGTGTTGGCCACCCAAATCACCCAAGGCGCCTTGGCCACGATTGCGGAACTGGCCCGGCCCCTGAGCATGCAACTCAGCCACACCGCCCTGGACGACACCCAGGATGAAGTCGGGCCCTACACCGCTTTGCTTACCGCCACGCCTCTGAACAACGAAACCATCAGCGGAGTGGATTTGCTCTACCGCGTCGACGGCGGCAACTTCCAAACCGTGGCCATGAGCCCGACCGGAATGCCGGATGAATGGGGCGGCGACATTCCGGGACAAGTTTCCCCGGCGGTGGTCGAGTACTACCTCATCGCCTCGGACACCGGTGGCAATCAAGCCTGGTTGCCGGACGGCTTTACTCCCGGCCAAACCTTTTTCCGCTTTAACGTCGGCTTGAAACAAACCGTCTTCTTCGACGATTTCGAAACCGACAAAGGTTGGACTCACGCCCAAGTCCAAACTCAGGACGACTGGCAGCGCGGCATTCCCAACGGGGCCAGCGGCACTTCCTCCGGAGTCTCATGGTCGGATCCCGGAAGCGCTTACTCCGGCCAACGGGTGTGGGGCAACGACCTGGCGCCCAGCGGTTACAACGGCTCCTACCAACCCAACGTCCACAACTGGTTGGAATCTCCGCCTCTGGATTGCAGTCAATCCAGCGATACCCGCCTGCGCTTCCAGCGCTGGTTGACGATTGAAGATGGCCAATACGATCAAGCTGAGATCAAGATCAACGGCAATCTGGTTTGGTCCAATCCCACCGGCACCCACACCTTGGATACGTCCTGGCAAGACGTCGATCTGGACATCTCCCAGTACGCCGACGGCAACGGCGCGGTCAAGGTCCGGTTCATCTTGAAGAGCGACGGTGGATTGGAACTCGGAGGTTGGAACATTGACGACGTCGAGGTGTACAGCCTGTCCGGTTCCGGCGGCGGCATGACTTTGGCAGGTAGCACCAACGGCGCCGTCGGCCTGCCGGTCAGCTACACCATCAGCAACGCCCCGGCCAACGCGCCTTACTGGATTTACTACTCGCTGAACCTGAACGGCACCGTGATCAACGGCACCAACTTCGAAATCGGCGATCCCTACTTCACCGCCACCACCGGCACCACCGACGGTAGCGGAAGCGCCTCCTGGACCAGCGCCGGTCTGCCGCCGAAGGCTGCTGGACGCACGGTTTACGTCGAAGCCCGAGCCGATGAGGCCGGCCAAAGCTACGACTCCAACGTGGTGACCCTGGTGGTCCAATAGGGACCCGGAGAATCCCCGTCCTACCTCCCAGCCGGGCCCTTCAAAAGCAGGGCCCGGCTTCATTTACAGGCCCAGGGGCCGATATTGGCTTCAAGATTGCCCTCAAGTCCCCCCCTTGCCTGTTTATATTGAATTCTCAAGTCCCCTAGCGTCCTACCGTTCCCTAGTTCCTCCACCCCCCCGAACTCCATGAAACGAAGCCTCCTCGCGCTCAGTCTGTTGCTTCTAGCCGCCCCATTGACGGCCCAGGGCAATGGGGTCAGCCTGCTGTCCAAGGTCAAAAAGGCCAATACCTTCTACAACGACATCTGGGGCTACACAGCTCCAAACGGCGACGAATACGCCCTGGTCGGGACCTCGTCCGGCACCCTGTTCTACAACTGCACCGATCCCGCCAATCCGGTGGAAGTCGGTTTTATTTCCGGCCCGAATTCCATTTGGCGGGACATGAAAACCTACGGTCACTACGCCTACATCGTGACGGAGGGCGGCGGCGGAGTGCAGATCGTCGATTTGTCCAATCCGGACAATCCCCAGTTGGTGAAAACCCACGGCGATAACTGGTGGGGCAATGCCCACAACATCGCCATGGACGAAGCGACGGGTTTGGCTTACGTCTGCGGGACCAACAACGGCATGCGAGTTTTGGATTGCGCCAGCAATCCGACCAGCCCGCCGTTGGTCGCCACTTACAACCAAGACTACGTCCACGATTTACACGTCCAGGACGGGCAAGCTCACCTGGCGGAAATTTATGACGGCCGTTATCGCCTGGTCAACGTCAACAGTTTGCCGGGTTTCCCGACCAAGGATTCCATCAACACGCCGGGTTGGTTCACCCACAACACTTGGGCCAATGAAACCAATACTCTTTGCGTAACCACGGACGAATCCAGCGGCGGTCACATCGCCCTTTACAATATTTCCAATCCGAACAACATCTACAAGACCGATGAGTTCACGGTCAACGCCAACTCCATCGTTCACAACGCCTACATTCGCGACGGCCGGGCTTATATGTCCTGGTACACCGAAGGCTTCGTCTGCGTCGACATCAGCGACCCGAACAACATGTCCCTGATCGGCCAGTACGACACCAGCTCCTACAGTGCCGGCGGCGGCTACCACGGCGCCTGGGGCTGCTACCCCTTCTCTCCCTCGGGAGTGGTGTACATCTCCGACATGGAAGAAGGTTTCCACGTGTTGCAGGTCGAAGAAAAGGTCATTGACTTGGCCCACGATCAGCGCATCGGCAATACCGAAGACGAAAACGGTCCCTACGATTTGACCGTCGACGCCACCGCATTGAAGCCGGGAGAAAGCATTGCCAGCGTTTTTGCCTGGTACCGAGTCGACGGCGGCTCTTGGCAGGTATCGACTTTGAGCCCGACCGGGAATCCGGATGAATACGGCGGAAGCATCCCCGGCCAGGACGCACCGTCCATCGTCGAGTACTACGTCGTGGCCAGCGACACCGCCAACAACCAGGCTTGGTTACCGGCCACCACCTACGCCGGCAGCGACACTTTCCGCTTTGCCGTCGGCCGCATCGTGCAACGCTACTTCAACGACTTCGAGGGCAGCGGCAGCGACGGTTGGACCCACGGAGCCGTTTCGGGCAGCGATGACTTCCAGCACGGCGTTCCCCAAGGCAAAACCGGAACCGCCAGCCGCCACCTCGGCTCCACCTGGTACGACCCGGCCTCGGCGTACAGCGGCAACAAAGTCTGGGGTAACGACCTGGGCGCTTCTTCCGACGGCGCTTACAACGCCAATGCCAACATTTGGCTGGAATCGCCCAACATCGATTGCAGTAGCGCCACCAACACCACTTTGATGTTCCAGCGCTGGCTGAACGTGGAAGGAGCTCCTTACGACGCGGCTCGGGTACTGGTCAACGGCAACGTGGTGTGGCAGAACCCGATCGGAGCCGGCGACATCTTCCACATTCTGGACACCAGTTGGCGCCAGCAAGTCTTCGACATTTCCCAATACGCCGATGGCAATGGCTCGGTCAAGATCCGCTTCGAGTTGGAAACCGACGGTGCCTGGCAAATGGGCGGCTGGAACCTCGACGACGTCCGGGTGGTTTCGTTGCAAGACGTGCCCAGCGTGGACAGCATCAGCTTGAGCGGCGATGCCAACGGAGTGGTGGGCGGCACCTTGAACTACAGCTTCGACAGCGCCCCGGCCAGCGCACCTTACTGGCTGTACTACTCGATCCATCTCACCGGCACCACCATCAACGGCCATAGCTTCGACATCGGCTCCCCCTACTTCACCGGCACCACCGGCACCACCAGTGGCGCCGGCACGGCGAGTTGGACCAGTCCGCCGCTTCCGGGTTACGCCGCCGGCCGGACCATCTACGTGGAAGTGCGGGCCGACGCCAATGGCATCGTTTACGACTCCAACGTCGTAACCACGACCATCCAATAAAGTTCCGCGACACCATGAAGCGGGCCGGCCTCAACGGACGGCCCGCTTCCTTCATTTCATGCCCCGGCCCTGGCAAACTAGGACCGCCCAACCATGCTCAAGATCCGCCACGCCCTTCTGGTCAGCGTCTCGTTGCTCGCCGTTTCCTGCAACATGGCGCCCGCTCCTTCCTCGGTCCTGTCCGGGAACTACTACCTCACCGGCTTCAGCTCGGAAGCGGAGCGGGGCAGCAAAACCACCAACGACACCGACCTGACCGGTTATGACTTGCGTTTCGAGGTGTTTCCGATGGGACCGAACAGCAACTTGGCCCTTTCTTACATCACTCGCGAGGACCAGGAAAAGCAAAACGGCGGCTCCACTTTTTCCAGCGATGCCTTCCGGGCTCAACTGATGTTCCACTATCAGTTGGACACCACTTGGTGGTGGTGGGTCGCTCCCGGAGTCAACTTTCCTCTTTCCGCCGATTCGGATCGGGCCGGAGAAGAATACGACGGCGAAATTTTCTACGACTTTGAAGTCGGCTCTCGAGTTTATCTGGATCGGACCTGGGGCTTGCAGGGAGGTTTGGATTACAGCCGACAAAAATTGGACGGCAAAAAGAAAGGGGTCAAAGACGTTCGCCTCAGCGGCTTTCGGGCCTTCGTCGGCATCTTCGTGGATTTTTAACAAATCCCTGTTCGCTTTCGCCTAGATCCCCGTTCTCTTCAGCAAACATGCAAGGACTCCTCCTCGCCCTTTGCCTGCTGGCATCCGACCGACCCCAAGAACCCTACCAGGATCTGATTCTTCATCGAGACGGTGAGGTGGAGTTAGTCCAAGTTCTGGCAGCGGAAGAACGCCGTTTGCGCTATCGCCGTTTCGGCGAGGAAAACGACCGGCTTTTAGATTGGCGCAAATTGTTTCCAGGCGAAGCGGACCGGGTTCGCCAGGGCCGGGACTCCGCCTTTGCCATGGACATTCTCGAGGTCCAAGCCGACCGCTTGCGGATGAAGCGGAACCGGGAGGTCATCGGCCGAATCCTGGGCTTGCAAGGTGACAACTATGAAGTTCACGTGCGCGGGAAAATTCAATTGCAACCCAAGAGCCTGCTCATCGGCGAGCCGGATCAAGTTCTCCGCCCGGCGCCTCTGGTCCTCTCTCCCGAGCGTTTCGTGCAAGAGCATCCGGCTCCTGGAGGCGGAGCGGAAGCTCTTTGGAATTACGGCCGCGCCTGTACCGGCGCCATGGCGTGGGAACCGGCGGAAAATGCCTTTCGAAAGGCCGCCTCAGCAGCGGAAGCCGAAGGGAAGGCAGAATTGCAGCGACAAGCGAATTCGGCGGCGGAAAGGATGGCGGCATTGCGCGCCCACCATGGCCAAGCTTCGGCGCTGAAACGAATCCAAACCCAAATGAAACGGAATGAATTCGAACAAGCGGAAAAGGCCCTCCCGGCGGCGGAAGCCTTGCTGGCCGATTCTCCCTTGGCCGATGATTTCTTTGAACTCCAAAGCACCTTCGAAGAGGAGCGGCAACTCGCCATTTTGAGTTATTTGGAAAAGAATTGGTATGAGGCGGTTTTAAAAGTACTCCAAGCTCCCTCCCGCAATCGCAAAGCGAACATGGACCGCCTGATGCTCTGGCTGCGGGAGCAAGCTCCGGGAGAAGTACGCGTACACCTGATGCGAAAGCTGAAGGACATGGACGACCAGCTCACGGCGGAAGGGTTGACGGAGATTTGGGAACGGCGGATGGAACGCAAAAAGAAGAAAGCCCGAATTCGCAGCGCCAGCTACGGCACCGGAACCTGGATCGTCAGCCCCAACCTCGCGCTTCCGAGAACCTACTATCGGGACCACCTGGAAACCGCTGAGGAATGGTGGGAAACGGCTCCGGCTTCCACTCGCTCCAATTTCCTCATGGCCTATTACGCCGAACATAGCGGCGACTTCGCCGTGCTCAGTCACCATACCAGCACCTGTCAAACTTGCGGCGGGACCGGAGTGACCACCGCGGTCAACATTCGGCAAAACTCCCGGGTGAAAAAGGCGGTTTGCCCGACTTGCCATTACGTCGGTAAAGAGCAGTCGGTTCGCTTTCAATAATTCTGGAAGCGTCCTCCGGACCATAGAAGCTAGTTCAGCAACTTGCCTAAGGGTTAGGCCTTAGGCATGATGGCTATTCATCGAAACCTCTTTCATACCAGGAGTGCCTTGTGAAAACCTTCCAAAAGCTGTTCGGAGTTTTCTTTCTGTCCCTTTTCGTTCCGGTGCAAGCTCAGGCTCAAAACCTGCCGGGAGAAGTTCGGGATGAGTTCAAGATTGTTCAGCAAAATCCATTATTGCCCATTAGCGACGGAGATTATTTCGGAGCCTCCGTAGCTCCCATCCACCTTTTGAATCATCAAATGGTCCGGTATTGGGCGGTCGGCGCTCATTTCGATAGTACGGTCGACCACCAGGCCGGAGCGGTTTGGATCCTGAACTTGACCGCCACCGGTTCTCTGATCCAAGCGCATCGGATCATTCCGACCGGGGTTGGCTGGAAGGATCATTTCGGCAGCAGCCTTTGTAATTTGGGAGACCTGGACGGAGACGGTAACGAAGACCTCGCTGTCGGCGCCGTTTTAGATGATGACGGCACCGGAAACGCAGGAGCGGTTTACATTCTGTTCCTTGATGCCCAAGGTCTTCTGAAATCGTTTCAAAAAATCAGCCAAACTAGCGGCGGTTTCCAAGGCACTCTGGGAGACGATGATCATTTCGGTAAAAGCTTGGCCCTGTTGCAAGGCTTTCCCGCCTCCGCTCCGCCGAAGTTGGCCGTCGGCACCTGGCAAGATGAACTGGGAGGTTCAGTCACCAACAACTATGGAGCGATTTACATCCTGGACCTAAGCCCGACCGGAACCGTACTTCAAACCACCAAGATCGACGCCAGCACGACTTGCCTGGCCGGGTCGATTCAACCGGGGGACCATTTCGGCGGTGCGGTGGCCAGCCTCGGCGATTTAGATTTCGACGGCTTTCCTGAAATTGCCGTGGGAGCTCCTTCGACTCAAATCAACCAAGTCGCCACCGGCGCCATTTGGATCCTAAGCTTGGATCCGGTCACCAATCTGCCGGTTTCCTGCCAGCAGATCGCCGGCGGAGTCGGCGGCTTTCAAGGCCAACTTTCCAGCATGGACAACCTCGGCCTCAGTCTGATCGCCCTTCCCGATTTGAACGGCGACTGCGTGACCGATTTGGCCGCCGGCACCGAGGATAATGGAACCAGCTCCAACGAAGGGGCGGTTTGGATCCTGTTCCTAAATCCGGGAAAACAGGTCGCCGGCCATCAAAAGATTGGCAGCCAAGACGGCAATTTCCAAGGTCCTTTAAGCGCTCATGATTGTTTTGGATCGTCCCTGGCATACGTCGGAGACTTGGAAGGAGACGGTTATCCCAACCTCGCGGTGGGCACTCCTAGAGACGATACCGGAGGCAGTGGTTCTACTTCCGAAATCGGCGCCGTTTATGGCTTGAACCTGGAGCAGGTTCCCCCGACGGAGCTGTGTTTACAACCCCCGTGGCCGGGAATCGCCAACCAGGTAAATCGCATGGTCGCTTATGGCGCCACTCCTAACGGAATCGTGTTGTTCCTTTGGGGGCTGAGATCCGGAACCAGTACGGCTCCCGGTTGTCCCGGCCTTACCGTGGACATCACCCACCCGAATAATGCCGGCTTCCTGAACGCCGATTCGGAAGGCATTGTGCGGCTGGAACGACTGGTTCCTGCGGGAGCTTCCGGCCGAAAGATTTTCTTGCAAGCGGTCGATCAAAGCCATTGCCTGATCAGCAATTTGATCGTGCAGCAATTCCAATAAGAAAACCAGCGCCGGCGACGTCAGGCGCGGTCGCGCAGTTGTTCGAATAGAGCTTCGTAAGCGGCGGCGGCGGCGTCCCAGGAGTGGTGTTTAGCCATGGCCAGGCGTCCGCGCCGGCCCAGTTCCCGGCGGCGATCGGGGTTTTCCAGCAAGGCCACCACGTGGTCGGCGAACTCCTGATCGTCTTGAGCCACTTGAAGTAAAGACCGGACTTCATCCACCATCGCTTCCACGCCGGTGGCGTTGCTGACCACCGGCTTTTCCATCGCCATCGCTTCCAGGATTTTGTTTTTGATCCCGGCCCCAAAACGCATCGGCGCCACCAGCATGGCGGCCCGGGCGATCCAAGGTTGCAAATCCTCCACCCTGCCGGTGACTTCCACCCCTTCGAGCTCGGCCAGCGCTTGTACCTCCGGCAGCGGATTGCTGCCGACCACGGTGAAGCTGGCCTCGGGCCGGCGGCGGCGAATTTCAGGAAAAATTTGCCGGGCGAAATGAATCGAAGCGTCGACGTTGGGCAAGAAATCCATATTGCCGAAAAAGATCAAATTGTCGGGGACTTCCTCCACCTGAGGCTGGGGAGCGAACATCTCCAAATCCACTCCATTGGGAATGATTTCCACCTGAGCGGTTGGATTCAATCCCAAGAGATAGTCTCGATCTAACGGCGAAACTACCGTAGCCATCGGATAACGGTGCATGAGAAAGCGCTCGTAGCAGCGAAATCGAAAACGAAGTTGGCGAGTGCGAAGCCTGCCGAGCCAACTTTGGCCGCCTCGCTCCAAACGCCGGTGGTAGAAAAAAGACCGGCAATCGCATACGTCCAGCAAAGTGGGCAGCAACAAGGCATCACTGAACCAAATATCCGCCCAGGTATCGAATACGTAGGCGACATCCAGGTTCAAGGACTTGATCAGAGATTCGACCTTGTCCCGAACCATGGCCGGGAAACCGGGATACTCCGCTTTCAGGGCCCCGACCGGTCCCAAACCCAAGTTGGTTCGCAAGCGCCCCCACGAAGACCGTTTGGGCAAATGCAAAGGGTGAATGGAATGAAATACGCCTTCGGCCTCTAATTCCGCCAGAGCCTCAAGTTGATCCTCTTGGTGAATCAATGCCAATAGATGCACTTCATGCCTGCGGCGCAAGCGCCGAAACAAGTGCAGCACGCGAAGGTGATAGCCTTCCCAAATCGGCCAGGGAAGTCCACGGTAGACGACCAAAAGGCGCACGGCCGAGAGTCTAGCAGCCTTCTGCCAACCCTCGGCCGTTTTGGCCCGGCTTTCGCGATGACCAAGTCTAGGCGGTTTGCCCCATCTTCGGACCGGGAGCCTTATCGGCGGTGGTGGGCGAGTGATCCACCCGGCCGGAACGAATCACGTTGGAACGCATTTGGTAGCCGACGATTTCTTCCGCCCGGCGGCCGAGATCGATCAACTTGTCGATATCGATGCCGGTCTTCAAGTGGCATTCGTCGAACATGGCGATCAAGTCTTCGGTGCAGGTATTGCCCTTATGCCCGAGGTGGTAAAGGTTGGCTCCGGAAGCCGGCTGGCCGCCGATGGCGCCGAGAGAACCGTCGATCCAGGAAATGCCCAGAGAAGCCGCCACGTAGGAATTCACGATTCCGGTACCGCGAGTGTCGTGGAAATGGGCCAGGAACTCGGTGTCGGGGAATTTGTCCATCAAATGGGTCAGGCGCTGTTCCGCCAGCACCGGATTGGCGGTGCCGGTGGTGTCGCCCAACATCAACAACTGAGCTCCTTCCTCGTGATAGAAGCGAGTCAGCTTTTCAATCGGCTCCATGGGAACGTCCCCCATGATGGCGCAACCGTAGACGGTTCCGACACAGCCGACGATCTCGACCCCCTTGGCATGAGCCCGCTTCATAATCGCCGCGTGCTCCTTCATGGCCTCCTCATGATTCATTCGGAAATTCTTCTCGTTGTGAATTTCGCTGGAAGAAATCATCAGGATGATTTTGTGGGCGAAGTAGCCATCGTCGATCAGGCGTTCCAGCCGTTCCCAGCCTCTCATGTTGGGCATGAGAATGCGGAACTTGACTCCGTCGCGCCGTTCGATCTTCTTCAATACCTCGTCGGCATCGGCGAACTGCGGCAGCAATTTCGGATGGGACATGGAAGTCACTTCCATCTCCTTGATGCCTGCATCCATCATGGCATGCAGCATTTCCAACTTCTGCTCCGTAGTCACCAGGGTGGTGATGGATTGCAATCCATCCCGGGCCCAGCATTCGCAGTAGTGGATTTGGTCAGGAAAGTTTTTGTTCAGGCCGGCCGAGGTCATGGCGAAGGGGGTTTAGGAAGCCAGGGCTTGTTCAACCATGGGGCGTAACTCACCGTTGGCGAACATCTCACGAATGATGTCGCCGCCGCCGATGAATTCGCCGTTCAAGAAAATTTGCGGTGTCGTCGGCCACTGGCTGATCGACACCAATTCCGGCCGCAGACGAGGATCGGCCAGAATGTCCACGCAGGTGAAGGGCACGTCCAACTGCTTGAAGATTTCAATCACCGAAGCGGAGAAGCCGCAACGGGGCATCTCTTTGGTTCCCTTGACGAACAAACAAATCTTGTTGTCCTCGATCGCTTGTTCCAAGGCTTGACGGATTTCACTCATGACGAAGCGCTCTTAAACAGGAGGTTGACCGGTGCGGTTCAACCGGCATCTTTCTCAATCAGAGCTCGGGTCGGATTCCGGAACCGAGGTTTCGAATTGCACGGCGTGAATCGGGCCGCCGGCGACCGCCTCCAAATGGGGCTGAAAGACGTCCATCAGGCGACGGTGCTGGGCGAACAGCTTCATGCCGCCGAAACCGCTCCACTCCACCCGCAGGTGCCAGTGATCTTCGGTGCCGGTCAAATCGGTCGCGACCACCCGTGCGCCGGGTAAGGCGTCACGGACCAGTTTTTCCACTTCGGCGCGGGGCATGCCCATGGGGGGAGTATTCTAATCTTTCCGGAATTCCAGCTCACCCAAAGCTCAACATAGTTAGGACCGGTCCGGACAGCTTCAAGACCATGGCACGCATCGAAATGTATACCAAGGACTATTGTCCTTACTGCACTTTGGCCAAACGCTTGCTGGAATCCAAGGGCCAGCAGTGGGAAGAGATCAATTTATCCAAAGAGCCGGAGCGGGTGGAAGAGATGCTGGAGCGCTCCCAAGGCCGGCAAACCGTGCCCGAAATCTTGATCAACGGCCGCCTGGTCGGTGGATTTGACGAACTGGCCGCCCTGGAAAGGGCCGGCGAATTGGACGCCTGGCTGACCGACTGAAAGACGGCCGAGCGGGACCCTGCCCTGGTCGGGAGGACGGTGTTAAGTTAGTAGGGAAGCATCCCAAATTCCCAGGTCCCTTTCTCCCTCATCCCCAACCAGAAAGCATGCGTACTCGCACCCTCATCCCCCTGGTGGCTCTCGCTTTCCTGCCGCAGAGCGGCTGGGCCCAAGGCCAGGCCGAAGCGGTCACCCTCGGATTCCAAAACGGCGAACAATGGCTGCCCCTCAAAGTGGACGGCAGCAGCTTGGGAGTCCGTTTTGAACCGGCCCTGCCGGAGTGGCAAGTTCGCCAGAGCATCCGGGAAATGCCTGGCCTGGCGCCGGGCCAAGCCGACCACGTGTGGTTCAAAGCCGGCCACACCGTTTACCTGGACACAGCGTCGGGAACCACCCCCGCCGCGGCCCTGGCCCTAGCGGAAGCCATCCGCCAGCAGGACGGCGTCATGTCCGCCAGCCCGCGGATGTTCGCCCTGGAAGATCCTTACTACCTCACCGAGGAAATCCTGGTGCGCTGGCAGGTCGGCGTCTCTTCCGCCGCCGTGGAAGCGCTGACCGAAGGCTTGGTGGAAACCGCCACCCTCGACTACATGGTCAATCCCGGCCGGGTCTACCGCGTCCCCCTCGGCGAGGATCCGCTGGCTTGGGCCAACCGCATCGCTGAATCGGGCCTGGTCGAGTTTTCCATTCCGGACTTCCAGCTTTTGCGGGTGCCTTACAGCAACGACCCCTTGTTCGGCGACCAGTGGCACCTGGAAAACACCGGCCAAAACGGCGCCAAGGCCGGCGAGGACATGAACGTGCCCCAGGCTTGGAACATCACCCGCGGTGACCGCAGCGTCATTGCCGCCGTGATCGACACCGGGGTGGAGTTGGGTCATCCGGATCTGGTCAACAACTTGGTGCAGGGCATCGACGTCCTGGGCAACGACAACCACCCCCAAGCGGAGAACGGTTTCTTGGGCTTGTTCCCGGAAAGCCATTCCACCGCCGTTCATGGCGTCATCGCCGCCGAGGGCGACAACGGCATCGGCGTTTCCGGCGTGGCCCCCAATTGCCGCCTGATGCCGATCCGCTTCCTGTCCGAATTCCTGTGGCCGGCCCCGACCACCCAGGACGAAACCGACGCCTTCAACTTTGCTTGCAACAACGGCGCTTCGGTTGTCAACAACTCTTGGGGCCCGGCTTTCGGTGCCGCCGTCCCGGCCTCCACCGCCGCCGCCTTTGAAAACTGCGTCCAATTCGGTCGCGGAGGATTGGGCACCATCATTTTCTTCGCCGCCGGAAACTCCTCCAGCAGCAACAACAACAACGGCTACGCCACTCACCCCCTGACCACCGCGGTGACCGCTTCCACCGACCAGGGACGCTTGGCCGGTTACAGCTCCTTCGGTCCCTTCAACGACATCAACGGTCCCAGTAACGGTGGCCAAAACGGCATCACCACCACCGACCGCTTGGGAAGCCGCGGGTACAGCAACGGCGATTACGCCAACAACTTCGGCGGCACTTCCTCGGCCAGCCCGGCGGTGGTCGGCGTCATGGCCTTGATTCTGTCCACCGATTTGAGCTTGGAACGGCTGGAAGCCTTGCACATCCTGTTCTCCACCGCCGAGAAGATCGACCCGGCCAACGCCTACTACAACACCTTCGGTCACAGCGATAAGTACGGCTACGGTCGTGCCGACGCCGCCGCCGCCGTGGCCTTGGCCGCCAGCGGCATTCAAAAGGACAGCATCCAGTGGAGTGGAACCACCCAAGCCAACGTCGGCGATTCGGTGGCTTACAACTACAGCAATGCCCCGGCCAACGCCCCGTTCCAGGTCTACGCCTCCTTTAATACCGGCGGCTCGATCATCGGTGCCCAGTTGTTCGACGTCGGCTCCCCGGTGGTCGTGGTCGGCTCCGGCACCACCAGCGCCACCGGCATGGGATCCTGGGGTGGCGGCCCGGTGCCGCCGAACGCCGCCGGTCAGACGGTGTACGTCGAGTTCGGAGCCATCGTCAACGGCGTGGCCTTCGACTCCAACGTCGTCGCTTTGGCGGTTCAATAAGCCCGGCTTCCGCCGGTGCCACGGAAGGGTCGGAAGTCCGGCCCTTCCCTTTTTTATGCCTATTTAATCGTCCGTATCCGGTGAATCCCAAGCTTGGGAAACCGAGCCGCCGCTCTCGGTCGAGGAATCGAGGATGGCTTTCCCTTCCTCCACCGCCTCGCCTTCGGGAGCGGGAGGCGTCACCGGCTTCGGCGGCGGCTCTTTGGCCACGTGAAAGCTGAAGCTGGTCGCTTCACTCCGCCAACGATCCACGGGAAGGTCGTCGCCCTCCTCATCGTTGGGAACTCCGGCTTGAGGCGGTTCCAGGACTCCGACCCCGATCAGCAGCCAACCGGATTCCGGCAGCGGAATCCAAGCCCGGCCGCGGCGGTTGGTCCAACTGGTTCCGGCCGCCTTCGATTGCGGGTGGTACCAGCGCACTGCGGCGTCGGCCAAAGGCTGAACTCGATAAACCACTTGCACCTCTAGGATTTCGCCGGCGTGGTAGGTGAGCGGATTCTTGCGAGGGATGATCTCCAAATTGAAAGAAGAGCGCCAGGTCCCGGCGGGACCGCGGCGACTGCCCCGCCAACCGACCAAGGCTTTGGCGAAAGCCCGGCTCCGAAACAGCGGTTGATCGTCCGCTTCCAAATCGGCAATCTGCTGCAACACTTCCAGGGAACTGCCCCAATCTCGAGCCATGGCCAACAATTCGGAGCGTCCGATGGCCCTTTCCTCGAAAGGGCGATGGCCTTGGACCAAGAAAGCGCCGCCAAAGTTTTCCGTCATCGCGGTGGACAAGCGGTCTTGGCGGTTTTGCCACCGAAGCGGCCGAGGAGTGGCGTCGGGCCCCACCATGCGGCTGCGAAAACCTCGGGCCGACATGGGCAAATCCGCTTTCCCAAGCCTTTGACCGGCGTAAGCCCTCCATTTCGAAGGGCCGCCGTCCTTGGAATCGGCGTCTGATTTGGCCTCCTTTTCCAGCGGAGGTTGGATCCACAATTCTTGGCCCACCGCCGAACACGGAAGAGCCACGGAAAGCAGCAAAAGGAGGCAAGACTTCATGAGCTTGGCAGACTTCTAAGAAAGTACCATAGAGCCATCTTCAGCAGTGCAAGCGGGGAAGCTAATCTGTAGCCATGCCCGCCCGTCGGCGTACCTTGGTGCTGTGGTTGCTTCTCGGCTTGAGTCTTGCGCTCTTGCCGGGTTGCGCCAGTAAAGATGCTTGGGTCGACAATGAAGTCGGCCGGGACTATCGATTTACTTTTGCCGACGGCTCCTGGCTAAAGAAGCCGGCCACCCTTCAGGGCAAGCTGACTTTGGACACCGGCGAAGAATATTGGGTGCAACTTACCGCGATGCCCGGAGAAATGGCGGCGACGGCGGCCAAGCGATGGGCTTCGCTGCTCAACAAAAAACGGGCTCGGATGGCGGAAAGTTCTTCCAACTCGATTGTGATTCACCGAGTCCAGCGGCTGGTTTTATTGAGCCCGATGGCAGGCCTGAAAACCAGGGATCTGGGGCCTTCGGAGAGAACCGGACCGAGATAGACCGGCCCCCGACGGGACCGCCGCCTCCTTCGGAATCAAGGATCGATGGTCAGGTACACCGGGGCCGAGGAAAGAGAGGGTTGGCCATTGGGGTCCAGGGTGACGGAGGCGAAGGTGAAGCTGTAGCCAACTACGGGCAGGGCGGTGCCGGGGAGCAAACCGAGGGTGGTTTGGGCCCGGCCTTGCGTATTCAGGAAGCCGGTGCGGCCGGTGAAGCCGGCAGGTTGGCCGTAAGCGAATTCCTTGAGCTGCCAACTGGGTGCCAGCGGCAGGTCAAGGCCGTTGTAGGTGGTGATGCCTCGTTCCGAGGTGGACATCAGCAGGCGGTATTCGAAACCTGCCTGGGAATCGGGAAAGTCGTGTTGGAAAACCGCGGCTCCGCCTTCGGAAGCGGAGATTCGATTTCGAGAAATTTGCAAGAAGGGGTCAAAACTGAATGCACCGATCGCTCCTGGATTCGGTTCACCCGGCGGTAGATCGGGAGGCCGTGTGTAGATCAATACGTCCCAGGGAAGGTCGGTCCGCCCGGGGGGTGGGGTGGTGATAGATTTTCCCATCAATTCACCCTCCTCTCCAGTCATCTGGTAAATTAAAGCCCCATCTCGACCTGAGTAAAAATAGACGGATCCAGTATTCCGGATTTGATTCACATCAGCGGAAGTATCCCCAACGGCGAAATCCCGAAGCCCATCGCCATCCAAATCCTCGATGCCAGTGCCGCTTTCTCCGAAAAAACCATTGATCTCACTATCACCAACCAATAAGTGCAGAACTGAGCCATCCATTCCTGAAATCAAGTAAGCGGCTCCGGGATGTTCCTGCCCCACAGGATACCAAGGCGCACCAACCAGAAAGTCACTGCAACCATCCATGTTGGTATCTCCAACTTCTTCCAGCATGGAGCCGAACATTTCTCCGTGAGCAGTTCCCTCAATTCGATAAAGAATTTCACCGGTGGAACCGGAAGCCACGATGACAGCTCCGCCGGATCCAGAAGACAAGTCCATTGCCCCAAAATCAGGAATTCCGTCGCCATTGACGTCACCAAGGCCACCGACTTGAAAGCCAAGGCTATCGTAGGGATTGCCTCCTTCATAATGGTAGATCAAGGAACCGTCTAAACCGGAAAACACGCCGACTTCTCCTGCTTCGGTGTTTAAGTACGGGGTAGCCTGATGGGCTCCGACAATGAAGTCGTCGAAGCCATCCCCGTTAACATCCCCAACTCGACTCATGTTCTTGCCAAATTTATCTCGCAGGCCATGCCCATAGAGTCGATAAAGCTCGTTTCCGCTTGCACCGCAGAACACGGAAACTCGGCCAGGTCGGGTGAGAAAATCTCCCGAGGCTCCTACGGCAAAATCTGGAATTCCATCCGAGTTAAGGTCATTGAACATGGCCATGGATTCTCCAAAAAGCTCACTTTTCAACTCTCCCTCGATTCTGTGAATTAAATTACCAGTCGAGCCCGAGAACAAATATGCGGCACCTTGATTGATGTTTCCATTGATAACTTCCACTCTATCTCCAACAAGGATGTCTGGGATTCCATCCAAATCTACATCGCTTCCTGAAGCATGATCTGTACCGAAACCGGGGGATGGGTTTGGCTCTTCGACAAGTATCCCTGTGTTCCAGGCACCGCCAGGAATTTGGAAAAGCAGAAAAAGGAAGGGCATGAACATCGTTTTCTCTCGTTTTTTGCATGAGCATCCTCCCCTTATCCCAAGGAGAGGATGCTTCATCTTTGTGTTCTATTGAGCCTCGATGGTTACGATTTCTTCCGTTCCATCCCACATCATGGAATGCCCGGAAAATGTATCCAAGTATGCACGCATCTTGATGTAGATTCTCTTTCCGTTTGGATCAAAGTACCAATCATTGGTATGAGTCGAGGATTTTAAATCATCCAAGCTGCTACTTTGACTAGGCACATTTGCCTCAGATTTGTAGTCAACACCATCCTGAACAGGCGCCGTATCCAACGGAACGGAAACAATCACCGGAGTATTCTGCTGCTCAGCGAATCGAAAGTGGATCTGCCAATCTTTTGGAACCGGTACGCTGCCTCCAAGCCCGTAATGGAACAAATCGGGTTTCCCAGTTT
>QQUA01000002.1 GCA_008501825.1 Planctomycetota bacterium
CGCGGGCCAGGCGAACTGCCTCTGCCTTCTGCTCAGCCGTAAAAGTACGTCTCGGTCTGCGGGACAAGGGAACCTCCAAGGTCATTGTGACCTTTTTTCGACTGTCCTTCAAACCGGGGGAATTCCAAGCGGACAGGGCGAGGAAGATTGGACAAGCTCACTTAGGCAACGTCATCTGCGCCCTATACAGTTTTCCATAGACGGCTCGTTGATTGCGTCATAAACATCCCTGAATAACCTCCGCTCGAAAAACGAGCAGAACGACAGCGACAAAAGCCGCAGCTGAATCGATTTGAGACGTTACAACTTTAGATCCACTTCTCCAGTGCTTTCATAGTTTCCGTCCACTAATTCCCGCCACTCGCAAATAAATTTTGGATTTCAGAATGGATTCCAGGATTCGAAATCGCTCCCCTCACATCCCGCCCGAGGGTCAGCTGGACTCTTTCCACGACCGGCTTCGGGAAAAGAAGCAAAAGGACATTCCCATGAGCACGTAGCATTACCGGTCGCAGCGAGTCCGGAAGCTGAGCCTGGACGAAACCGAAGATCAAGCTCCTTGACACCCAGCATTCCTCGAGGTTTACCAAAACACGAATCTGACTTCCCCTCACTGCCTAGAAACCGAGCTGCCAAATAGCATCTAAAGCAAGGCGATCTGCTTTGCCCTGCGTCATTGGGAGGCCATAAATTGGCACCTGGAAAATGGCGATCTGGCCATCGACAACAATGCTCGGGAACGGGTAATCCAGTTGGCAGCCATCGGTCGCGAACCGCGGCACGGCCCCAGGACAATTTTTGTGCGGAAAAGTGGGCAGAAGTGATGAATTCCCGGGCATAGCGGCAGCTCGTACTTGCAGTCGCCAAGATGATTCGAGGCCGTGCCCGAATCAACAGTTCCGACAAGCGCCACCACCTTTCCTGGCGAAAACGCACGAGTCACTCAACCCGCACCAGTCGGACGGGACCGAGGAGGCCAGACTCAAGAAGCGGCGTATCCGGACCGAAGGGTCCACGGATGTTGGTGCGAGTGATCCGCTTCTTTTGCGGCAAGGCTGAGTCGCCGACCAGGCGGTTGTGCCAAGTGTTGGCCACTTCACGACGCAGGACGTTCTCGCCCGGCAGCAGCCGCTTCGAAACGTCGACCGCATAAGGCGGCTTCCACACGATTCCGAGCTCCTCGCCGTTCATAAAGACTCGAGCGACCCCTGCCACCCGACCCAGGTCGAGCTCGAACGAAGCGCCGGACGCGAGCCACTCGGCAGGCGCGACGAAGCGTTCGGCCCAGTAATTCCACCCTTCGCGAACGCAACCCGACAGAGCTAGTTGCTAGCGCACTGTTCCACCGACCGGATCCAGCCATAGCTGGCGATCCGCCGATCCCGCCGGGATCTGGAGTAGCTCGCCAAACGGACGGTCGTCCTCCCCCACAGCCTGGATCACGAGAGCGCCGCTGGGCGCTCTCGGCCAGAGCAAGGTACCTCGCGAGGAATCCACCTCGACGATATCGGCTTCCTTCAGCCGCATGGGCGGCACCCCTGCATCGTGATGCCACAGCAGCGCCGCCACCTCCGGGGCCTGTTCTCCGGCGGATTCGAAGCCTAACTCGAGCCTTCGGCCCCGCTCCAGGTTCGCCCGCAGATCGACGAGCCCCCACTCGGGGTGCTTAAGGAGCGATAGGGGCAAGACCGCGTAGCCCTCCTTCCAGACCAGGACGGTGTCGGCCCGTGGATCGACGTTCGTTCCCACCAGCTCGCCAGCGTGGAAAGGGTTGAGGCCGCCGGACCGCATTCCCCCCGTGTAGAGGAAGGCGCGGCTGCCGGCCACGGGCTTCCCCGTCAGGGCGTCGCGCACCCGGATCCGCAAGGTCCGCATGGCGGGCAGCCTCAGCTCCACACCCGTGCTGCCGGCGTTGGCTGGGGCAGGCTCCGCGTCCGGGAACCTGGGAAGCGAGAGCATGTAGGTGCCCGGCTCCAGGCCGTGCAGGACGAACTGTCCGTCCGCTCCGGTACTCGCTCGGGCAGAGACCTCAGCCTCACCGAAGCCGCGCGCCTCCACCCACAAAAACTGGAGCTGGGCGAAATCGTCATCCTCCGCGTACGGCCTCACGCGACCCTCGATACGGTCAGCCCGGCTTCCAAACCGGACCACAACACGTCCGTGCCCGGTCTCGTCGAGAGAAGGCAGCGGCTGCGTGTCGCCCTGGAGAAGATCACCGACCGGTGACAGCACCGACCAGCTGAACAGAACAAGGTCCGGATCCGCGATGCGGAAGGACGCCTGTCCATCGGCTCCGGTTCGCTTCGACATCCTCGATCCCCGGACCAGGGCCAGGTTCCCATCCGTCCGGCGCGCCCGGAGGAAGACCGAGACGCTTGCGTCCTGGAGCGCCGCACCCTCCGGGGAGAACACTTGGAAGATGAGGGTGGCCATGGACGGTCTCAGCTCGAGGATCCAAGGCGGCTCGGGCATCAAGGCAGGCTCCAGGTCCTCGAATACCCTTGACTCTCCGTTCGGCCCTTCGACGTGCAGCTCCAGCATGCTTCCAAGCGGGCGACGCCTCCCGCTCGGAATGGGCAGCTCCGCGTATCCGACAGCATTCGTCTCGAGGCTGCCCGATTGTCGTGCCAGAGGCGCCTTTCGCTCGACGGTGTGTCGGTCTTGCTCGTCCGGGGGCACGACGCGCAACTCGGTGAGGTAGCTCCACCGTATGGTGGCAGGTGCGGCGATCGGATGCCCGTCCGATACAACGCGCACCGCAGTGGAGGGCAGCGGATCCATCGCCACCACCAGCGGCTCCTCTTCGCCCTCGCCCGGAGAAACGCGGATTGGCAGATAGCCCGGGGCCTCCACCAGCAAGACGCAGGGAAGCTCCTCCGGCGCCAGGTCCAGCTCGAGGAACCCTCGCAAAGAGGGAATCTGCCGCCAGTCGGACACTGATCCGTCTTCCCAGCCCTTCCTGTGGGCGGGGTCTGCGAGCGAGTAGCGAGCGTTCTCCAGCAGAGTGCCGGACCGGGCATCCCTCGCAACGAGTTGGAATCGGCTGGGATAGAAGCGGATTGGGAGCAGCGCTTCGTTAGGCCCACCGGCAGTGACCAGACACTGGCCGTAAGCGTTGCCTCGGACGCCGCGAGCCTCCTCCGGACGGAAATGATGCATTCCTGCTGCGGAGGCGACGAAGCGGGCAAGACCATCTGCGTCCGACACGGCCAGATCCTCCGCGTCGGAGGCAAGCCGACGCAGGATCACGGACACCCCCTCGACAGGTGCACCGTCCTCTTCGCGGACCACTCGGATCAGGACGGCCGGGCCTGTGCGAAGCACCAGGTCCACCTTTGCAGGTGGAGTGTTCGGAGGAACGCCACGCTGCTCCGACGGCGCGAAGCCGGTGTGGGTGGCGAAAAGCGAACCCTCCGGCCACCAGAGCTCATCCGCTTGCAAAGCCAGGGCATACTCGCCATCCTCGTTGGAGAACGCGACGGCCGCGATTCCACTTGCCTGGACGCGGGCGCCCTGGATCGGTCGGCCCTGATGATCAAGGATACGCCCAGCCCATCCTCGCTGGGTTGCCGGCGAGGATGGAATTCCACTTTCCAGCTCGGGAAGAGCGACACGGTCGCGTCCCACCTCGAGGGCTAGCTCCGACGCCTCTCCTTCCGACCGCTCCCCCGACGAAAGTGGTTGCCCTGCGCGCTCTTCCTGCGAGGAGGGCCCCAACCCAGCCGCCCACAGGATGAGGACGAACAACACGAGCACCAGCCCCAGCATGAGAGCACGGCTGCTCGTGGTCATGGGACGCGTGTAGTTCTCATTTGACAGAGCCTCATTCTATCTTCGTGCCCACTGGCTCCGGCCTGCTCGAGCCCCACCCAGGTGAAGGTCGCGGATATGGCGCGCCTGCCGCACCGACGAAAGTGCGGCCGCAGGCATAGCAGCAGATACGGACTCCGTTGGCGAACCTTGAGCTCGAAAGAGCGGTAGCGATGGCCACCTTCGTCCTGATCGCAATCGAGGTTCGGGTACTTGGTTACCGTCCGATAGACCACAGGTCGACCAGGGCTCCACACCTTTTTTCAATCAAGCCCGATTTAACAGGAAGAACAAACGCTGCCACCCTTGATGGCGGTAGCACCCAACAAGAACAAGTCACTCAACCGGCACAAGTCGGACGGGACCGAGGAGGCCCGACTCGAGGAGCGGCGTATCCGGACGGAAGGGTCCACGGATGTTGGTGCGGGTGATCCGCTTCTCTTGCGACAAGGCGGAGTCGCCGACCAGGCGGTTGTGCCAGGTATTCGCCACTTCACAGCGCAGGACGTTCTCGCCCGGCAGCAGCCGCTTCGAAACGTCGACCGCATAAGGCGGCTTCCACACGATTCCAAGCTCCTCGCCGTTCATAAAGACTCGAGCGACCCCCGCCACCCGGCCCAGGTCGAGCTCGACCGAAGCGTCGGATGCGAGCCACTCGGCTGGCGCAACGAAGCGGGTGGTGTACTCCGCGATTCCGGAGAAGTGGCGGATGCCCTGGTCCTCCGAATCGGTCCAGGAGATCAGCTCAGAGAAGTCCGCTTCCTCCGGCGCGCCGCGTCCGGCGGCGAACCGGACACGCCAGGGACCGGAGAGCTCGAAGCCCTCTCGTGCAGCGGCGCGTAGCTCATCCGTCGCCGGGTCGTGGGCGACGCCCGAGGAGACCTGGTGCACGCGAATGCCCTCCAGCTCCGCCCCGTCGGCGCCGAGAAACACAACGCGGTTCAGCGCCACAATGTCGGTCCGGCCCGACCAATCGTCGCCATGGTTGGCAACAACGTCGAAGCGGACGTAGCGAGCCCGGGCGGCGGGGAGCTGGATCCGCTGCTCGTAGCCACGCTCACCGATCTCCGGTGCGCGGTGGAGCTCGACCCGGCTCAGGGGCTCAAACGCCTCGCCATCCGTAGAAACCGAAACCTCCATTTCCCGAATGCCGCGGGTCAATAGACCGCGAGCAAGGTCCTGGTAGTTCCAGACCTTCAGGCCGCCGAGGTCGACCGTCGAGCCCAAATCGAAGGCGATGGACTCGGCCTCGGGCGGTCCCTCGCCGGAGGAGATCCACGCCGGGCCGTTCGGCGTATCGCCATGGGCGAGGTCAGGGGCCGAGGACCGGACCCGGGGCACCGGCCAAACCGCGTACGGAACCGGCTCGGGATCGGTCGCATCGCTCCGAAAGACGACGAAGATCGAGCCACCCGGCGGGAGACGAAGTGGCACTCGGGTCCGCACCCCATCGCCGCGGAACCCAGCCGGACGGAGGATCTCTCCGCTTGATGGATTCCAAAGCTCCGGCCGCTTGCCGCTGACTCGGAAGAGACCGTCCACCTCCTCCCAACGCTCGCGATCGTTCACGACGAAATAGATTTCGGCATCGCCGGTGGATCGATGCACATAACGGAGGCGGGTCCGCCGGTCGCCGCCGTCCCAGGTGAAGTCCGGCGGGAGCCCGTCGAGCACTTCCAGTGCGGTCCGGCCCTGCACCATCCGCCCCTTCCCCAAACGGTGGCTGGCGAGACCGCTCGCTCCGAGCGGCCGTGGAGCGAGGACCGTCGCCCCATCGCGGACCAGCTCCCGGATCTTGCGCAGCGCCGCCGGATCGATGGACTCCTCGTCGGGAAGCACGAGCAAGGCGTAACTCACTCCATGCGGCAGCACGATCCGTCCGTCGGCCACGCTCATCGAGCTGGTCAAGACCCGCACGTCGACCACGTCGTAGTCGTATCCAGCACTTCGCAGCTTCGGATCCCAGTCCACGGCCAGCGGGTGGAAGGCGGGAGCGCCGTCGCCTTGGTAGAAGCACACGTCCGCTACCGGCGTTCCCTGCTGGAGCAGGAAGGAGCAGCGGGAGAGGTACTCGATAAACGGCCCGGCCATCGACCACCACACGAGGTTCGGGCCCATGTGAGTCCCCGCGTGATAGGCGTAGCCGGGAAGGCCGGGCTCTGCACCACCGTGGGGCAGGGTGTGAAAAGTGACGTGGTTTAGCCCGTCGACGAAGGCCTGATCGACCTGGAGCTTCAGGTAGTACGGCGTGTCGCGCCAGTGCCGCCAGGAAGTGAACGACTCGGCGTCCACGATGGTCTGACCGTAGATATGGGCAGCGCAGGCGATCTGCTTGACGTTGTACATACTGCGGTGTTTGGGCCAGAACTCGCCGCGCATGAGCCCCACTGCGCCAAGGGCGCCGAGGGCGTCGATCGGGCAACTGTTCCAAATCGGCGGCCCGGGACCGCCGGCCTCGGCGGCAAGGAGAAGACCTCGCTCGCGCATCATCCGGTCGCCGAGGCGATAGTGGTTTTCGATCATCAGATCGCTGACCAGGCGGGTCCAATCGTGGAGGAAGCGTTCGCCCTGCGGGTCGGCGCGCCCCGGATCCAGAAGCAGCGACAGCCACGGTTTGGCGTCGTAGCTGTACCGCGCCGCGAAGGCTTGCAAGATGTCTTCCGTCCAGGCACGGAGGCGATCCCCTTCGAGCTCGAGGCTGTCCACTTCGAGATAACGAAGCGCGCTCTGCTCGAGGGGGCCGAGGGCGGACTCGAGGCGATCGAGGACGTGGGTGAAATAGGCGCGGCTGTCGCCCTCATCGAAAAAGTCGATCTGGAGGCCGTCGGAGCCGGGGCTGGGCACGATCAGGCTCTGCCCGGTGTTGGCGAAGACGAACCAGCGGATGGTCCACTCCCCTGCCGGCGCGTCCCAACGCAGCCGTCCGTCCTCTCCGAGCCTCTCGGTCAGGTCGACGACGTGCTCGGGCACGAGTGAATCCTTTTCCTGCGCAGGCGAAGCCTGGACCGCAACGGTCCGCCAGTAGGCGGGTCGCCCGTCGGCACCCCGGGGGCAGTGCTTGGCCACCTCCGGGAAGCTGAGTTCCAGCTCGAGCGACGCCGGCCCCCGGACCTCCTGCGCGGAGGAATAGAGCCCGAGCAAGGCTTCCTCCGGTTCGACCCAGGTGCCGCCGGCGTTCCAGCCACTGGCGGCGACCATGCCGAGTTCGAGGCCGAGTCGTTTGGCCTCACGATTGGCGTGGGCGAGGTTGGCCAGCCACTCGTCACTGAGGAAGGGCGGCCCGATCGGGACGACTCCTTCGGGATCCTGGTACGCCCGCACGTCCCAAACCTGCAGACGGGAGAAGCCGGCGGCCCGGACTTCCTCCATCTCCTCGGTGATCCGCTCCCGGTCGGCGTGCCCATTCAACCAGGGCCAAAACGCATCGGGGCGCGCCTGAGCCGGCGGATTCTGGAAGCCGTTGCGGAGTTGCTCGTAGGCCTGCTCGGCTGGGGGCGTTTCACAAGCCGGAACAGCGAACAGGAGAAGCAGGGTCCCGGCGACCGTCGCGATCTGGGCTCGGTGAATCATGTTGGCGAGCTTCGCCCCATCCTAGGAACCCTCGTAGATCTCTTTGATCTCGACGGCGCTCAAGGCCGCGTCGTAGATCCTTACGTCGTCGATCCGGCCCTCGAATCGGCGATTGGCGTCGAAGGCGCTCCTTCCGATGTGGAGGGGGAAAGGCGAGGGCAGGATGGGAGCACTCCACGGGGTCGATCCCTGCTCGATCCCGTCGATGTAAACCCGGAGGTGGCTCTCGTCATAGGTCGCGGCGACGTGATGCCATTCACGGGCGGACATCGTGGTGGGGCTCACCACTTCCCCCCAACGGAGGCCGTCACCGACCACGAAGGACAGCTTGCCGCCTTGGCCCGCCCGCAGGCTGAACCCTCGAGGCAGGAGGCTCCAATCCATTCGGTCGACGATCACTCCCAAAGCCACGCTCCACGGCCATTGCTCGGCTCGGATCCAGGCACTCACGGTCAGCGGAGAAGAGCTCACGTCGGAGTCTTGGATCGAGACGTAGTCGTTCACGCCATCGAAATCGAGGCACCAACCATCCTGTCCGAAACTCCAGGTCGGGCCAAAAAGACGCCCATCGTCGTCTGAGCTCGAGGAATCCGCGGCGGTCTGGCCTGGGCCGTCTTCGAAAGCCCACCATCCCTTGAGGCGGGCATCGTCGTTGTCGGTGATTCGGACGGTGACCGATTCGACGCCGCCTGCGTGGTAGCTCGGGTCACTGCTGGAGACGCTGTGGGCGATGGACGAAGTGTGAAGCCCCTCGTCGAGAGCGTCCTCCCCAGCCCTCACAACGACGGTCTGTTTGACCTCCCAGTCCGATGGGGAAAAGACCAGGGTCACCGCCGTACCGACTCCGGCCCCGTTGACCTCGACTTGGGCATCCGGATCCGCATCTGGATGGATCGTGACGGACACGGGAGCCGACGGCCGGGTGTTCAGAGAGACCGTGTAGCTATCCGGAGCGAGATCCTGTTCCGCGACGGCGGTGGAAGGACCGCTCTGGGCGACCACGACACCAGGCGCGGAAATCTGAGCCGCATGCCAATACATGTGCAGCACCGACGCCAGTTTGTGGAGCTGCCACTCGGTGTAGGGAGACGTCCCCACCTCGTTAAGGCTGTCCGGGTATCGGCCGTTGGCATCGCGGCACTGGTCATAGGTGAAGGCCAGGATCCGCTGCAACAAGGCAAGCCATCGTTCCTCGCCGGTCTGCTGGTACAGAGCCCCATAGGCCTCGACGATGTCGTAGCTGAACTCCGCAATCGCGTTCACTCGGCCGGTCACCGGGTCCAACCATCTCGCCTCGATCGCCTCCGCCAGTTCCAGGGCCCGGCCCAGATGCGCACTGTTCCCGGCAACGGCATGGAATCGGAGGTAGGCGAGCATCGCCGTGGTCTGGTTGTAGAGCCACTTCATGTCCACCAGGAAGCCGTCCGCCCGCAGGTGATCGAAGTAGAGGCCGTCCCGAGAGTCCAAGAGCGTGGCGTCCATCCAGGAAAGAAGACGGTCGGCGATGGTGAGATAGATGGAGCGACCGGTAGCTTCGTAGAACATCAAGGCGGCAAGCACGGTGGGTGCCGCAGTCGCCGTCGGCTTCAGCGCCCGGTCCTCGGACCACCAGATCCCGCCGCCCAGGGCCATGTCGGCGTGGGCCATCACGAATTTGAAGGCATTCTCGGCGCGATCGAAATAGGCGCGGTCGCCGGTCACCTGATAAGCCCGCAGCAACGCGATCGCCAACAGCGTGTTCTCGTCGGTCAGACGGGCACCGGTGGGTCCACTGCTGATGGGCTGCAGCCAGTACCCTCCGATGCCGTTGGAGACCGGGTCGTAGTAGCCATCCAGCGCGTCGATCGCGACGCCTTCCATCAAGTTGAGCACCACGCCGTAGCAGGTCAACTCATAGGCCGTCGCCAGCGACCTCAAGTAGGTGCTCAGACCCCAAGTGAAGGAATCGGCAATCCTGGTCTCGTCCTCAAAGTAGTAGACGGAATCCGGGTTGTTGAAGTCCGCCTCGAGGAGGGCGATGGTCTGCTCCCCCCAGTTCCGGTACTTTCCGGCGGGCCAGCTCCCTCCATAGGTGCCGAAGCTCCAAACGTCGCCGACGGTCGTGTTTCCCAATCCGTCGACCTCGTCGATGCGCCAGAAATAGGTGGTGTTGGGCTCCAAGGTCGGCAGGTCGAAGGTCGTCGCAGCCTGGGTGCCCATGAATAGGCCCGGGCTAGTCTGCCCAAAGTAGACGTCGTGCATCACGCCATCGGCACCGCTTGCCCATCGAAGATCGGAATTCCGATCGAAGCCGGTCGCGCCATCGGCTGGTCCAGGATGGGACGCCTTCAAGCCGCCGTCGGTGTAAAGCTGGGCGATCTCGTCGGCCGTCAACTCGTTGCCGTAGATGCGGAAATCGTCGAGCTTGCCGAGATAGCCGTAGCTGCCTTGGGTCTGCGCCCCGATCACCAGGCGGTCGATGGAGGCGAAGCTTAGGGTGGAGCCGAAATCGGTCCGGACCAGGACCCCGTCCACGTAGATCTTGAGCTGACCGGTGGTGGCATTCTTGGTGAACGCCCAGTGGCGCCACCCGCCTTCGGTCTCATGGCTTGGAGCCCAGTAGTAGGTCCGGTCCTGGACCGTGTCCCAGTAGATGTCCCCGTACCAAGTCAGGGCAACCTGGAAGGCGATGCCGCCCCCCATCGTTTTGGCCTGAACCGCGTACCCACCGGCATCGTGGATCCCCGGCGAACCTTCCTGCCAAAACGCGACCGTCAGTTCGCGGTCGAGGGACGCCACCGCGGTGGCGGGGATGGACACGAAGTCCTGGGTGCCGTCGAAGAGTAGGGAGCCATCATGCCTCCCGTCCGCGGACCAAGTGGCATTCACCACGGTGCCGTCGTTGCCGAAAGGCGTCGAGTCGAATGCGGTGACCCCTGCGGTCTCGTCGAACTTCCACCAGCCGAGGAGCTGGGGACTCGCAATCCCTTCGGAGGCGAACAGGACCATGGCCAGTCCGACGATGGCGGAAAGCTTGTTCACGGGTTGCCCGGGTTACGGGTCACGGCTCTCCCTGGTTTCGGCGTCCAAACCCGCTTTCCAGATGGAGTCCAGGAGTCGCTGGGTTCGTTCGGTCGCGGTCGCCCATCGACGGCGTAGCGCAGGGTCGGCAGCCGCCGCGGCCATGTCTTCGAACATGAGGACCGAACCGGGTTTGTTGGATTCGACTCGGATGTTCTCGGGCTCCGAGGCCTTCTTGCGGATGCTTAGATCAGCGGAACCATCCGGGTTTTGGAACAGGAACCCGCCGATGGTGATCTCACCGGTCGATCCCACGATGCGAACGTCCATTTCCGCAGAAATAGCATCGAAGCCGCAATTCCAGGTCGACTTCACGCCTCCGGCGAACCGCAGCTCCCCGCTCCCGCCCTTGACCGCGCCGGTTTCCTGGTCGCGTCGTAGAACCGCACTGACGCTCTCCAGCTTGAGTTCTGGAGGCAGATATTCGACGGCGGCGCGCATGTTGTACCAACCGACGTCCCCGATCGCGCCCATCGGTTCGAGCTCGGGGTTGTAACGGATGTTGGACCGGTCCTTCAGGTGAAAGGCGCAAGTCGAATCGAGGAGGGAGACCGTTCCGACCCATTTCTTGGTTTGTGCCTTCACCTTCGCGGTCCGCGGGTGGTGGGAGAAATGGGTGCCGTCCATAAAAGCCACGTCGTGTTCGCGGCATGCGGCGACGATGCGGCCGACCGAGGCCGAGCTGGCGAACGGCTTCTCCCCCAGAACGTGCTTGCCACCGCGAGCCGCCGCGATGCAGATCTCTTCGCGCACGCTGGTCGGCGTGGCCACGTAGATCGCATCGACGGCCTTGGAGGAGATCATCTCGGCCCAGGAGTCGAAGGCCTGCGCCACCTCGTGTCTTTGGGCATATTTTTTCGCCGTTTCCATGCGGCGGCTCGAGACGGCGGCGAGGGCGCTGTGGTCCGCCCGCTTGATGACGCCGGCCATGGAGTTGGCGATCCTTCCGGTGCCCACGACTCCCCATTTCAAGGTGCGAATTGGTTTGCCTGTTGGCTCTTGGCAAACTCGGCTGGTGGCACCCAACCGGGCGGTCAGGGCGGTCGCTACCGCCACACTCATGAATTCCCGGCGGGTCGGAGAATGGGTTCTAGCTTTCATGGTGGCACCAATCGCTGGCTCCTTCTCACTCTACTATTGGATGGAAAAATGTGTTGCAGCGCCTTGGGCGATGAATTCGGCGACACGGCTTCAGGCCGTAACGGGCTGGGAGTCCCCAATATGGTTTTTGTAGACTGAGAGAGACCATTACGGAAACGGAGGGGATCGATGCTCAATTCAGTCCAACGAATTCGATGAAGTGGCACCCCGTTTCTTTACTCGGAGTCATTTTGCTTTCTTGTGGGAGTCCTTTGGAAAAAGGTTTGTCTTGGGATCAACTCGCTTACGCGGAGAACCAGGCGGAGAAAGAACTTCCTCCGACTGAACCGGTGGCTCCGCAGGAAGATACTCGTTTTAGAGAGTTGGTATGGAAATCGGCAACTGATGCCAATACAGCTTCCGCCTACCTCAAGGTTATGGGCCGTTTGGAGGAAATGGGTTTTGAATACCACCAGCTAGCGATTGAGAAACTTGATGAAATTCAATTTGCAGAGGCCTCATCCGTAGATACGGAAGAGAGCTACCGTGAATACCTTTGGCCTCAGAAAGGCCTTCATAGCCCCATGGCTGTTGACCGCCGCCGCATAGCCTGGGGAAAAGTGCTGGTTGAGCTCGCCTCGCGAGCGGATGAGCCTCACGGTTACGGTGCCTTTCTACGGTGGATCCATCAACCGAAATCACGGGGCCTTGGTGATGCGTACTACCGCCGAGAGTTCGACGAAGCGGAGGGATTCAAGATTCTGCTGGAAAGCCAATTGGGGACCGGTCTTCCCCCGGAGTTCCATCGTCTCGTCCAGCAACTTCAGGAGAAAGGACCTAAGAGTAAAGCGGCAGCAGAGGAATTGGCCGCCATGGATTCAAAGGTGCTCCCGATTGTGCCCTTCTTGATAACTGGAGGGTACGAGGAAATCGCGCGCAAGGTGATGCTCGACCGCTACGTTGGCCAAGTTGGTCCTTCGGCTCCTCTTTTGAAACGCATCGCTGAGTTGTACGACGATTCTGCGGTCACCCGGGCTCAGGCGGCCAGAAGGCGTTGGGACGCAAAGGCTCTACCTTTTTTGGGAGAGCTCCTTGGCGATTGGACTCCTTTGCAGTGGGTCGAAAACAACTTTCAGGCACTCAAAAACAGGGGACGTCCAACCTCACCAAGCGAAGAAGCGGGTGTAGGTTTATCGAGGTCGGGCCCCGAAGGTGTGGAGCTCCTGATCAAGGGAGTGATCGAGGAGAGCCATAGCATCGATGCTTTGTGCCGTGGCCTTTCCGAAATCAAGAATGAAGATTACATCCAGCGCCAGTCAAGGATGCTATTGGACGAGATGGAACGAGTCCGGCCTAGAGCCAAAGTGAGGATCGCCCGCGCTCTCGGAGCCCTTGGCTCGCCCGAAGCCGTGGATCCACTCGTAAAGGCCATGAAAAGAGCCGAGGAATGGATTCGCAGCCGCGGTCCATATGCTCATGAGGTGGACGACCAGGACTACTTCAGTGACACCATAGCCTGGGCTCCGTCCGAGAGTTCTCTCGAGCGGGCTTCGATTCTGGCATTGGGTGAAATCGGCGGCCAAAAAGCGGCACGGGAACTATGCCGTCGGTTGGATCGCTGCGTAGCAGAAACGGTTCCCCGGAAGGACAATCAGCTAATTTGGTGGAGTCTCATGGATGCGATGAAGTCGCTGAACGATCCGTCTGTGATTCCTGCCCTTCGGCATGCCTACGACGCCCTCGAAAATTCGAGTCTACCTTGGGTCGGCAAAAGCCTTGGCTCTTTCCGCGGCGATGTCTTGGAAGTTATCGAAATGCTTGAAAAGTAATTGGGGGATGTAATTTGGATTTCATGCTTTGGGAAAAGAATCAAAACCATTGATTAGGCCCTTGGTCGAAGAACCCGGGCTGAACGGTCAATCCGGCTCCGCCAAACGGTAACTCGTGCTCCGCCCGCCGCCCGGATTCTGAATGAGGATTCGCCGTTCCAAAAGATCGCGGATGTCCCGGAGAGCGGTATCCGGGGAACACTTGGCCAACTTGGCGTACTTCGAAGTCGTCAGCTTGCCTTGGAAATTGTCCAGTAGTCGCATGATCACCTTGCGCTGGCGGTCGTGAATCGGGTGCTGGTGAATTCGCTGCCAGAGTTTGGCTTTGCGCAAAACTGAATCCAGCGTTTCTTCAGCCCGGTCAATCGAACGATCAAGGCAACCGAGAAACCACGCCAACCAAGCTGTGATGTCGAGTCCGCCGCGCTGGCAAGACTCGAGTTGGTGGTAATACTGTTTCCGCTCCGCTTCGATCTGGGTGGAAAGGCTGTAGTAACGCTCCTTGCTGCCGTCGGCACGGGACAGAGCAAGGTCGCCGATGGCTCGGGCGATACGGCCGTTACCGTCGACAAAGGGGTGGATGGTTACAAACCAGAAATGGGCAACCCCAGCCAGCAACACAGGGTCGATCGAAGGCGGTGCCTCAAACCAGTCGAGGAAGTTCGCCATCTCGGTTTCTAGGCGATCGGCTCCCGGCGCCTCGAAGTGGACGCGTTCCCGGCCGATCGCTCCAGAGACGACCTGCATCGGGCCATCTTCTTTTGTCCGCCAAGCGCCAACCGTAATGCGACGCATGCCGCTCCGCCCGGTGGGAAATAGTGCTGCGTGCCAGCCGAATAATCGCTCGGCGGTCAAAGGACCAGCGAAGTTTTGAGTGGCGTCCACCATCATTTCCACCACCCCATCCACCTCGCGGCTCGGCGTGGGAAGTCCTGCGGTCTCTAATCCCAGTTTCCGCGCGAGGGAGGAACGCACTTCCTTGGGATCAAGGTTTTGCCCCTCAATCGCTGAGGACTTCACGACCTCGGAAACCAGCGAAACTAAATTGGCCTCCGCCCGCAGTTCAAAGCCAAGAGCGTCCATGAGCCCTAAGTGGCGCCCCTGTTTGTGCCGAACCGCCGCCAAAGACGCCGCGAGGACACGGTCGTCCCAGGTGAATCGCGGCCAAGCAGAAATCTGGTGGATGAAAGTCATTTTCACCGCATTTTCTGCGGTGATTGTACCATTATTTGCATGGAAGAGCCATATTCACCGCAGAATTTACGGCGTTTAGCTCTCTGATTCGCCGCATGGGTGTTGTTCGATTCTCACACCAAGCCGTTCTGACCCATTCCCAACGGTCCTTCAAACCGGGAGGATTCCAGTCTCTTGCATTCACCTTGACCCATGGAATACAGCGGGATAGATTTACCAGCACATGCACAAATAAGCTGGGAAGTCTATCCATGGCTAGAAGGTCGAAACCACACGGTCAGGAACGCTTCGGCGAAGCCGTTGCCACCTTTCGCAAGCACGGCGGGATGCTCCGGACGATGGAAGCCATCCGCCTCGGAGTCCATCCTCGGACGCTCTACGCCATGCGGGATGCCGGAGTGCTGGAAAGACTTGGTCGAGGGCTTTACCGGCTCGCAGATCTTCCGCCGCTTGGAGATCCGGACCTGGTTTCCGTTGCCCTTCGGGTCCCAGATGGAGTCCTCTGCCTGATCTCTGCGCTTTCCTTTCATGAAATCACCACGCAGATCCCCCACGAGGTCTATCTGGCTCTCAAGCGTGGAGCCGAGCCGCCGCGACTGGATCACCCCCCAGTCCGCGCCTTCTGGTTCGGCGAACGAGCCTTTAGCGAGGGAATCGAGACCCACCAACTGGACGGCGTTCCTGTGCGGGTTTACGGCGCGGCCAAAACCGTGGTGGACTGTTTCAAGTATCGCAACAAGCTCGGCCTCGAAACCGCCATCGAAGCACTCAAGCTCTACCTAAGGAGGAAGCGCGGGAGCCCGAACGAACTGATGCGCCTCGCCCGGGTATGTCGGGTCGAGAAGGTCATGCAACCCTACGTGGAAGCCCTCCTGTGAAACGGAGAAGGATCAAGGATGTCGCCGCATCCATTCGTCAACGCCTGCTCCAAGAGGCGCAGACATCCAAACGCCCTTTCAACGAACTGCTCCAATACTTCGCCATGGAGCGCTTCCTTTACAGGCTGTCGAGTTCTCAGCATAGTTCAGCTTTTGTACTCAAAGGTGCTCTCATGATGACGGCCTGGAGAGTTGCCGTGACCCGTCCAACCAAGGACATCGATCTATTGGGCCAGGTCGCGAACGAAGTCGAACGAGTCGTCGCGATGATCAAGGACGTTTGCACCCAAGAGGTCGAAGCAGACGGCCTTGAATTCGACCCGGATTCCGCTCAAGGAGAACGCATTACGGAGGAGGCGGAGTATGAGGGAGTGCGAGTCCGATTCCGAGCAAGCCTCGGAACGGCTCGAGTATCGATGCAGGTCGACGTTGGCTTCGGAGATGCCGTTATCCCAAAACCTGTGCTGGCAGATTATCCGGTAATTCTTGAACTACCGGCTCCTCGGCTACGGGGTTATACGCGGGAAAGTTCCATCGCTGAGAAGTTCCACACCATGGCCCGGAGAGGACTCCTCAATAGCCGGATGCGGAACTACTTTGATATTTGGGTCCTTTCACGGCAGTTCGACTTTCAGGGAAAGGTTCTGGCCAAGGCGATCGGGGAGACCTTTGTGCGCCGTGGCCTCGCCGTCCCATCCAGCCCCGTCGCCCTGACGAAGGAATTTGCTGAAGATGCCTCTAAAGCCGCACAGTGGAAGGGATTCCTACGAAAAACAAAGCTGGAACATGCCCCTCAGGACTTGGTGGAGGTAGTCGAAGCGCTCGCCGACTTCCTCGGTCCGGTGGCCGCAGCGCTTGGAAAGGGCCAGAAATTCGACTTGCAGTGGATGGCCCCAGGGCCCTGGTCCAGTAGCTGATTTTGAAGCTGGCTGGGTTGACCTTGCCCACCTAAACCACAAACCAGGAATCTTTGGCTGGGGAGTCGCCGAAGCAGGTGCCGGCGGTGAGGAGCGGGCGCCAATTTGGATCGCGATCGGCTTGCTTTTGAAAGTCGAGATTGGCGAGTTGGCGGAGCATTTGACCGGGGCGAAGCAACTTGCGAAGAGAAGTTTCGCGGACGTTGCCGCAGTGCCAGCGGGGATGGTCGAGGACGTGGCATGGGGTCACGATGCCGGTGGGAGACAAATTCAGATATCGGCCGACTCCGCAATGATTTTGCGTCCCCGGGAACCAATCGGAATCGACTTTGGCACCGGTTACCTGCCGCCAAGCCTGGGCCAAAGCTTTTTGAACCTCGGGATAAGAAACGGCGATCTCAGGCGTCCCTTTGGCCCGGCCGATGAGTTTGACCGGATGAACGCTGAGCTTTCGAAAACCGGATTGCAGAAGATTCGCCACAAAGGAAGGAAGTCCCGCAAGAGTTTTCGACGTAACGGTAATCAGCAACTTCGGTTCCATCCCGTATTCCCGAAGATGAGCCGCCGCCTGCATCGCGGCGTCGTATGAACCTTCCCCGCGTTGGGCATCGTGATCGGGGCGCGCCCCATCCAAACTGAGTCGAACTTCGTCCACCGCCTGAACCAAGCGCCGCGCCGCCTGGCCGCCGACCAATCTGCCATTGGTATTCAAACAAACACGAGTCTTTGTGCGAAGTTCAGCTAGTTCCGGAAGTTCGAGCAACTCCCATATCCCCTGCTTCAACAACGGCTCGCCACCGGTCAGCACCACCTTTTGGGGAGCGATGGCGCTCAATTCTTGAAACACGCTGCCCCACTCGGCAAGCGTCAATTCACCGGGCTCCGGCTCCGCCGCTGAAAAGTAACAGTAATCGCAACGAAGATCGCAAGCCCGGGTCAAATGCAAAAAGGCAGTATCGATCAGCGCTTCCTCCGGAAGCTCCGATTCTTTAATTTCCGAACCGCCTTGAGTCATGCCGGATCGATCCTCACGCCTCTTTCCGCAAGAAGCTGCCGCGCTCGTTTCCGCTGTTCGTCGAAGGAAAACACAGTGTGTCCGCCAATCATGCAGGAAGTCAAAGTCATGGCGATGTTGTCCATATGAACGATGTCTTGGAGAATCGCGGTGACGAAGAAGTTGTCGTGCTTCGCCAATCGTTCAAGGGCGCGGGCGTTTTCGTCGTACACCGGCACGCCGTGCCAGTTATCCGACCAGTCATATTCCTGGCGATAATTTGGTTCGATGGTTTGGTGGCCATAGAGAACGACCAAAGGATCTATTCCCAGCGCCTCCAAAATCCGGCCAGCCCTTACCGCGGGATCCTTGAACGCCCGCACCCGCCAAGCAACCACGATGAATTCGCGAAGAAGTTCTTCCCGAGACGGATGATCGGTATCCAGCAAAGCGTCGGCAGCGGTCCACCTCACTTTCCAACTATCGTCCTGCAAACCGGAAGCCACCATCGACATCGACTTCTCGGTCGGGAAGCGGCGCAAGGACCAAACCGCCTGACTTCGCACCATTTCTTTGCGATCGCGAGCCAGCTTGAACAACAAAGCTTCAGCATCGGTCGAATCGACGTGATGTTCCAAACAATCGGCGGCGGCTCGGCGGAAATCTTCCAGAGGATCTCCTGCCGGAATCGAAAGCGCTTTGACTTTGAGCGGCCCAGCGGCATGAAGCGCCTTCCAATCCCCCACCGCCATCGCAAACAAGGCTCCTTCTTCCTCGTTCCGTGCCTTCCAGCCGGTAGAAGAAAGCACTCGCGCCGCCTCCAGCCTGGTGTCGCCTCGTATGAATCGAATGGAAGGAAAAGTCAGGCGTGCAATTTCTTCCCCATGGTCCGAAGCGGAACGCCGAAGGACATCCCCACAAAGTCTGCGGATCGACTCGGTTCCCGATGCCAAGCCCCTGACCAGTTCCCGGAAACCAGGAGTCCCAAAGCCGGCCATGGCCCGAGCTGACTCGGCGGCGACCCCTTCTTCCATCTCCAGGCTTTCGCGAAGTCCTGCCGTAAAGGCCTCCACTTGATCAGTGGTTTCCGGTTTCCACTGGCGACCCAAAAGCATGGTGGCGACCACCGCCCGACTCTTTTTCGTATCGCCCCGGAGGCAATACACCAGACGACCGGTGCGGACCGTTTCCAAAGCGGACCGGGCTCGGGTGGCAATCAAAGGCTTGGAGTTGTCCAAAAGCAGGCAGATGACCCGGAGTCCAGGCTCGGAGCGGGCCAGCGCCACCGCGGCGCTCTCCCCGGCTTGTCCCTGACGCTCGAGAAACTGCCGCAAGTATTGAATAGCAAGACGCTGACCGCTTTTGCCCAACAGGTCCAAAGCCCGCTTCACTGGGCCTTGGGATCGAATCAGCCCGAAGTTGAACAAGACAATGGAATGAAGAAGTTCCACCGGAAGCTCGCCCTCGCTCAGGGGAGATGATTCGATCCGGTCCAGGGCCACGTCGCAGAACACCTCGTTCCATTGCGCTTCTCCCAATTGTTCCGTCAACTTGTCGATGTCCGACCCTTGCAGCAGGCGGCGGATCACCCTTCGAGTTTGCTCCTGCCCAAGGTCCTTTCCTTCCCGGGCTTCATCGGCCATGGCGCCAATCACACCGCCTCCGCGATACCACCTGCGGCCCTCCACGGTGGCGATTCTTCCCAAGGATTGAGCCGCCGCCTCGCGGATCTCTTTGTCCGGGTCGGAAAGAGCCTTTTGCAAGACCGCCTTCACCCGCTCACCGGAAATCGAACGCAACCCGGCCAGTCCTTCCAATTGCTGAGCTCGGAAATTTGAAGTCGCCGCCTCAAGCATGATTTCAACTCTTTCCTTCGGATTGGCTTGCCGCAGCCGTCGCAACGCAGCCAGCCGAACTTCCAGCTCCGGGTGCTCCCAGGCCAGCTTCAATTCGGGATCGGAAGGCCGGCAGCAAGTTTCAATCAACTCGGGAAGAAGCCTGGTGGCACGGCCATCTCCCTTCGCTTCCAGCAGGGCTCGAACCGCCACCTCCCCACCACGCTGCTGAAAGCCTTGAAGGGCAATGGAATGAAGTTCAGGATCCCTGGATCGAAGTGCATCCAGCAGGACGGAATCGCGTTCAGGTTGCCGGCTTTTGGCTATCAGCTTGAGAGCGGCAGCTCGAATGAGGGACGAGGAGTGGTTGCAAGCTTGCAAGATCGCCGGCGATTCTGGATCCCCGTGCTGCATTAAAAACTCGACCATGCGGCGGCCTTCGAGCCCGATTTCCGGTGTCCCCAAAAGCTGCGGGAGCACCGTCCCATCTCCAATTTCGAGAAGTCGATTGAATACAGAACGACGAATTTCCGGACTCGGGCTTTCCAAAAGGGGAAGCAATTCCTTCACCGACTTCGATTCGAGAGAAGCCAGGATGTCATCGACCTGCTCCTTTTCCGATTTCTGCCGCAAAACTCGAAGCGTCGCCTTCGCATAAGGGTCATCTATCGCCTCGATCCCTTTCAGGACGTCGTCTCGATCCGGCGAAGCGCAGGTTTTTAGAGCTTCCAGGGCGGCATGACGAACCGATTGGCTGTCGTCCTGGGCAGCGACCTCGAGCAAGGTATCCTGGCATGCTGCGATGGCCAGTTGCCCGATTCGCCGCGCTGCTGCGGTCCGATTGGTGGCCTTGGGCGAAGCGAGGAACTTGAGTAAACGGGGGACGTCCTTTTGCTCGAGCGATCGAATGGCATCGACATCGCTTTGGGAAGCCTTTGGGCGACTCCCGGGCAAACCCGTTGGCTTCTTGGGAGGCCGTGAATCGGTCGATGAATCAGCAACCGGTTCACCCCCAAACAGCTTTTTGATCCAATTCTGCATGGCCGGTTTGGAGCGAGGTCTCAAATCAGCCGCTTGAGATTGGGCTCCCAAGGCGGCCAAGAGTGCCCCAACCACAGTAAACGAAGCTGCCGTGGGAAGGGCGTCTTTCGACTTGATCCTTGACCCTAATGAATCGGGAACGACTTTGCGAAGCGAGCTAGGGCTGCGGCAACCAGCGGCCGCCGGCGACAACGCCTGCGATCGCGGCGGTGTTTTCGATGTCCTCAAGCGGATTGCCGCGAAGCAAAACCAAATCGGCAGCTTGGCCAACGGCAATGGCTCCACCCTTGGGATCGTGACCGAAACGGCGAGCCGGCACCAAAGTCGCCGAACGCAGCGCTTCCAGCGGACTCAAACCGCAGGCCACAAGCAGACGAAGTTCGTGATGCAAGGCTTCGCCGGGGATTACGCCGAGCAATCGCCGGGCGGTATCGGTACCGGCGGCAATCGGTATGCCGGCGCTATGGGCCGCCCGAGTGATTTCCTGGGTCCACGGCGCAATGACTTTGGCAGGGCCACCCAAGCGTTCGGCAATGACATCGACCGCGGTTAGCGAAGGCACTAACACCGTGCCGTTGGCAGCGATCTTCTGCAAACCGATTCGGCCTTCCTCACTTTGCCACCAGCTTCGCGCTTGTTGCCACTCTCGAATACCCGAGTTAGGCGCCCGCACCAAAGCGCTGAAGAAACTATCGGCATGTTCGATGCTTGCCATCCCGGCATGACTGGCTTGCAAAGGCAGGATCCCGGCGGGGACATGACCTACGAATGGCATTCCGCGTTCCTTCGCCACCCTGGCCAGTTCGGCAAAGACTTCCTCCGGGAGTTGCGAATGGACCTTGAGAAAATCGACGCCTTTGGCTTGAAGCGTATCCACCACCGGTTCGACTTCCTCCACCTGCAAAAGAAATTGCCGGTAGATGTCGTTGGGCTTTTCGCCATCGAGAAAGGGCCCGGCTATCAACATCTTCGGGCCAAGCATCTCTCCGGCTTGTACTTGCCGGCGCCATTCAAGAAGTTCGCGCAAATCGCCCCCCATATCGCGAACGTGGGTGACGCCGTGGCTAAGCCATCGCGGCAATGCGTCCCGGCCCCACATGCAAAGATGGACGTGGCTATCCCAAAGTCCGGGGATCAAGAAATGGTTGCTGCCGTCGATTACCGTGGCGTCCGAGGGTCCCCCGGTTGGCGGAACATCTTCGATATCGGCAATGGCTCCGTTGCGAATCGTAAGCCATCGGTTGGCGTGCACTTCGCCGGAAACCACGTCGACGACGTTCACATTGGCGACAACCAGCTCAGCCAATACTGGGGAAGGCGGCGGCAAAGGAGTGTTGTCGAAACCGGTGGCCTCGGTGATGAAGTTGGAAATGATGTCCACCACTTCGTCTCGCAGGATTTTGCGGCCGTCGCCGGGTTCGAGGAAATGGCCGCCCTCGGGCAATCGTTTCCACCGAGCGTTGAAAGCCATGGTCGAGCCGAAAATGTCGGCAGCAACTCGTTCGGAAACTTCGGCATCCAGTCGGTTGTCGTCATCGGCCAAAACCAACAACACCGGACCCCGAATTTGGCGGAAGGTTTCGGACGGCCGGTAGCCCAGGAACTGTCGATGCCAGGTATGACCGTAGTTGGCGGCAAAGGCCTGGGCTTGGGCCTCGGCTTGTTGGTCCGGAACACCGAATGACGGCAAGGTCTTCGCCATCTGCTCAACTACCTCGGAGGTTGGCCCGTGGTCGAGCAGACCAGTCAGAGCGGAAAGCAGACTTTCCCCAGCCGCCGGCGGAAGGGCGCCGCTACCGGCCTCAACCCGAGTCACCATGCGGTCGACCAAATCCTCGACGCCACGGCGACCGCTGGCCGAAAGAAGGATCGTGAAGGCCGGACGGCGGGCCCCCGGCACCTGGTCGGCAGCGAGCAAAGCTGCCGGAACGGTGCCGTCGCCGTGGGCCAGCACTCCAATGCGGTGGAAATCGAGTTCCGGCCTCTGGCGCAGCCAGCGGAAGTGGCCGGCAAGATCGGCGGCCAGTTCTTGAAGGGTGATCGACCAGTTCCAGGCCGGCCAGCTTGAGTTGCGGGAACCGCCCACCCCTCGATTGTCGACTCGAAGGGAGGCGATCCCACGGTCGGCCAATTTCCGGGCGAGGTCGGCGTAGTGCTGGCCACCTCTACGCAACTCGTCCTTTCCGTGCTCCCCTGCCGGAGACACCAAAAGAACGGCTGGATGCGGTCCTTCTCCGGCTGGCAGCACCAAGCTGCCGGCGAACGGAGAGCCATTTCCGGCGTGGCGGATTTCGACCTCGTATTCGGTCGCTCCCGCCAGGTGGTTCACCGCCGCCGGCTCCTCCTGAACGAACTGGGGAAAGCCGGCCAGGAACAAGCCGGCGACGGCGCGGGTGGACGGCATTCGAAGCTTCCAAATCATGGGCGTCTGCCTTGGTAACGGGTGGCTCGCTGCCTAGCATTCGAACTTGTCCTACAAATGTAGGAGAATTTTTGGCCAAATGTCGGAATCCAGTTCGAGAAAACCGCGGATGGACTGGGGCTTGCCCCCTACACTTGTAGGGATAAACTTGAATCATGAAAACCAGGCCTCTGGGAGACGGTGAACTCTCGGTGCTAAAAGCACTGTGGGAACTGGGGAAATCTCCGGTGAAAGACGTGCTCGAGCATTTAAACGCCGAAGGGAAGAACCTGGCCTACAACACGGTTCAGACGGTTTTGGTTCGCCTGGTCGAAAAAGAACTGGTCGCCTGCGATAGGAGCGCACCGGTTCATCGCTTCAAGGCGGTGGTCGGCCGGGAGCGGTTTCGGCGTGACCGGGTGCGGGAACTGGTCAGCAAGATCTACGACGGAAACGCTGGCGCTCTCGCTTGCCAATTGGTCAAACAGGGCCGGCTGAAGGACGGGGAAATCGAGCAGTTGCAATCAATGTTGAACGAACTTGCAACCAAGAAAAAGCGCTCAGGGAAATCCCGTTGATGGATTCCATCGCCGCCGCCTTGGAACGCCTTTGGCTCGGACAGTTCGCCCTCGGGCCTGTGGTGATCGCCGGCTGGCTGGTCCTCGGCTTCGTCCGGTTTCGACCTTCGACCAAAGCCTGGGCGGCGATGGTGTTGCTGGCCACGCTGGCTCTTCCTGCTTTCCTTCCGACCCTGGAACAACCCGGGCAAGCTCTGGCCACCGTCCGCGCCCAATTCGCTCGCACCGAAATCGCGGCGACAACGCAAGCTTCGCCAAGTGGAACATGGCCGTGGTCGCCTTTCGAAACGATTTGGCTCCTGGGTTCCTTGACCCTATTTCTGCGGGCTGCAACCCGCCTGGCCGCCGCCCGCCGCTATTTGAATCAATTGCCCCAGGCCCCGGATGAAATTCGGACGGCGATGGAAAAACTGGCTCACGCCAACGGCATTCACAGGCTGTCGGTGCTCACCACCACTGAAGCCTGTTCCCCGGCCCTGTACCGGATTCCACAGCCGACCCTGGTGTTTCCCGCCGACTTGTGGCGCCGCCTACCGGAAGAAAGCCGAAGCTCGGTGGTTCGCCACGAGCTCGCCCATTTGGTCCGGGGCGATCCTTGGGCCCGGGCGGTGGCCGCCTGCATCACTTACGCGTTGTGGTGGAATCCGCTCGCTTGGTTCCTTCGGCATCGGTTGCAACGCCATGGCGAAATGGCCGCCGATGCCTGGGCGCTTCGCCGCGGCGGCGAACCCCCTGAGCTCCTGGCCCAAGGCCTGCTGTTCACCCAAGGGTGGATCGCCAGGCCCAGCGACCAAGGGGCGTCCATCGCCGCCATTTCGAGTCGCGCCGGCCGCAAGATGGCCCAGCGACTTCGTCAGTTATTCCGCCCGCCGATTGCCGGCGGTGGCCTGCTCGGAGTCTTGCTCTGCGTGGCTTTGGCCTATGCCGGCGGCTCAGTCGGCTGGATGGTGGCCCAAACCCGCGGACCGGCGAACTCGGCGGCCGAGCCCCTCTCCGTTCGCGGCTTCCTGGCCCGGGCTCTAATCACGCTGGAAGGCGAATCCAGACCGGAGGATTTAGCCACCTACGTGGACCGGTTACGAAACGGCCGGACTCCCGAGCTACGCCGAATGGGAGCCGATGATCTCGGCAACTTGTTTGAAAACGGCAGGCCCGCAATCCCCGCCCTGCTGGAGGCGTTGGAACGGGATGCGTCCATTTCGGTCCGCCGCGAAGCCGCCGATGCATTAGGACGAATTGGCGCCCAAAGCATGCCGGAAGTCCGCCATCAATTGCAGCAAAGATTCAAACGCGAACCGGCTCCTCGCGTTCGCCGGCAGATCGAAGACGTGCTGGATCCGGATCGGGATTCTTTTCGCTGATTCCCTTGTCAACGTGGGATCCCGTTTGGCTGGAAGATTCCATGAGTATTCTTCGAAAATAGGGACGTCAAAAGCTCAACAGGTCAATAAATGAAGCGATCGGAACGAAATTATCATTTCCTTTAAGACAGTCGGACCACAGAATTGAAAGTCCCCTCCTTCCGAATCTTGTCAGGAGAGATTGGACAACATTGCGAAGCTTCTAGATCAGCGCCCAAGGTCTTCAGTTTTCAGACAAAGCTGAATTGCCCACAGTATTCAATTAAAGCTCAAAAATAAAAAGAAAACGGAAAGCCGAAGCCATGGCAAATACCGCCAAACCTGAAGCCAAGGAAGTTCATCGTTAGTTCAGCGCTTGGATCTTTCCCACCAACCTGGAACGGTTAATCAAAGGCAATTTGCACGATTATGATTCTTACAATCATGTTGAGGCTCTAGCCTCGAAGTTGATGATCATCTCAAAATCATGGAAACCTTTCGTACCGAGAACGGCTTCGATCGCGTTGCCAAGCCCTGGGAATATCCAAACAAGGCCCCGAAAGCAAGGATACCAATGAAATTTTTCCTATAATGATCTTGAATTTTAAATTCATTAAAATGAGGACTCCATAATTTCAATGTAAGCTTAGTTTCTAGTTCAGGTATACTATACAGCACTAATATCTCCAGACTTTCCCTCCCGCCACCCTCTCGAAGCCATGAATTATTCCTTGAAGAAACCGTCCCGGGCCGTCCGCCAAAACTCCGCTGCAAGCACCCTCAAACAATTTCCCTCGCAAAACCAGCCCAAAAGACGGCCCCCAACAATCACGAATTCTTTGCCAAACAATAATCCTCGCGTAGAAAATCAACAGCGCCACTCGAGAAAAACCCGGTCTACGTGTATTGCGATTAATTTGCCGAATGGCGGCCACATGCATCTCCTCCAGCCTCATATCAAGTGAACTTAACAGTTGATCTGGATTTCCATTTTCTATATTCGCATTAAGAACATCAGTCAAGTCAACCGCGATCACAGCTGGTTGGTTTTGAAAGCTAGCGATTTGATTTGCTGCCGATGATATTTTGCGAGCTACTTTCTTCGACGAGGAAGGACGCTTTACCTCAACGGAATATCGCAGGGTTCTAAAATCAGCGATAAAATCTGGTGATTTGACATCATAGATAAGAGGAAGCTGAACCTCCGCCCCGCCGAGAAGAACAGCAACTCCGAAAAGCAGCTCCGATTCCGCCTGGTGCCACATTGAATTTCCTACGATTTCCAATCTCCCTGAGGTAACACGGCTAAGAGCATGAGTCATACCTTCTGGGATGCCAAACCTAATTGCATCGGCAACCCGGATGATGCACAATCCCGCATTTATTGCACTTGTAGTCGTGAGTCTTTCTTCAATCGAGGATGGAAAAGTGCCTAAAGAATTCAATTCTTGTAAATGATCTCTCGCTTGGGATAACCGGCTATTTGGATGGATCCGCTGACCAAGCTCCCCGAGAAGGTCGATTGCCTCACCAAGACGCTTGGCCAGTGTCCCTATTTCCGAAATACTAATCGCCTTGGGGCCAGATTCCATTCCTAAGCAATTTACTTTTGGCAGAGAGCGGGATCTTAGCAAAAATATTGCATCGCATTAGAACTTTCCACAATAATTCTTGGACAGCTAGAAGCGAAATTCCCTTGCTCGCCCCTTTGCCAAGCAGCGAAAGTCAAAGTTGTTTGCAGAATATCTAGTTTTCAAGTTCCGTGAGCTAATTCGCACCTGTTGATGCCAGCTAGCGCACTTTCATGATGTAAATCACTTTGTAATTCGGTGGGATGTGGGAGACAGGTTGTGTCGATCCTTTTATTTTGTGGGCGTGATCGGTCCAGGCGAAGTGACGGCTGGTCTTGCCAATGCTCACCGATTGGCCGTCGTTTTGGTCTGCGTGAAGAGCGGAAGTTTGTTCGTCCAGAGTATGGCGATGGGTCGCCTTGGCATGAGCATCCTTGCCCACCAAGTGAGAGAACTTAACGCCGCGAAGAAACAAACCGGTCAAATCGGGCGTACCGTTTTCGCCATTGCATATTTCCCAGCCGTCAGGGCGTTTTCTCTCACTTCCATTTCCTATGGCTTCGCCTCTCGCATCCCTTTCAAAGGGGTCCCAAGCAACGATGGTTCCCAAGGGGATCAATCCCTGGACTAGGTCGCCTTCAATTAGTTTCAGAAATTCACTTCGAAACGTTTCATCTTTCTTCAATTTATCCGCCAACTCCCCGGCCGCTGTGCTGAGTTGGCTTGCCATCTTGACCAACTGCCGGTCCAAGGCTTCCTTCTTGCCAAGCACACCGTCCAGTTCCTGACCTAAGCTATCCGCCCGCCCTGAAAGGGCACCCACCAGTCGCCAAGCATCGTCGGCGCTATCCTGGAGTTTCTGGATCCTTTCCTCGGCCTCCTGCTGGACCTCTGAAATCGCAGCCTCAACCTTCCCCTTCAAAGCTTCTTCACTTTTCCACAACTCTATGCGATTGGAAGCCACCGTCGCTTCATCACTTTTGGTAACGGCCCATCCGATCACCCCCCCTAGGATGGCCGTAATGGCAGCCACCAGGGTGATCAAGCCCAGGAGTCGGCCTCGCAAGTAGACGTCGAGGTGGTGTTTATCAGCGTCGCTCAGTCTGCCAGATCGAGACATTAAGAAGCCTCTGGTGTTCAGGTTCTCTTATGAAACGCAAAAATTGGGTTTTGTTTGCCAATTTTTATGGAAAATTGTGAACCACGAATGCCTTTAAAGAGGAAATTACAGCCGCCTCCGCCTTAATCCCGACTACTGATGAATCCGAATCAGCGAGAACCGTGATAGGCAAGCTCAACCGGAAAGGGGCGGTTGCCGCTTGGATTCAATTGCTAAGAATCCTGGCTGTGATAGTCCACATGGCGGTCTTCGGGGAAAGACCGACTATGTCAGAAGAAAACTTTTCCGCTTATGCAGACCGTCTGCCGAGCATACTGCTGAGAGGAGATTTGCTGGTAGTGCTTTTTCTCCTCACTCCTTATTTGCTTACCTTTCCTTCCATCTATCAAGCCCTTCGCCAGCAGCACATTTCAGCCGGATCACCGCCGTCTCCGGTTTGGTTGCCAACGGCCTGGACTTGCTCCAGCACGCCATCGATCCGTTCACCCATGGAATCGCCCAACCCTGGTTGATGGTAGCTGGCGGCTTTTATTTGATCTAGTTTTCCTCGCTGGCCTGCCAACCGTCATTCTTAATACCCCATTGCCGGGGCGTTCAGGATTTTGGTAGCCATGGCTTCCTTGCACCCGGTTTCAGGATGGATCCAGGCTCCAATCACATAACCGCGGGCATGGCCCGAAGCTGAGGACACGGACATGGTTTCGATTTTCAGCCCAAGCGCCCGAGCTTTTTCAAGAAGCTCGGTCTCGAATTCGCCCTCGAACACTTGAGCCGTGGCCACGCCGTGTTCATCGTAGGCCGGCAAGTGCAAAGTCGGAGTATCCAAGGCTTGTTTCAAATCCATTTCGTGACCGAGAAGGTTCATCATGGCGCCGAAAGTACGTTGATGAAGTCCGCCGCCGATTGAGGACAACGCCGCGTAAAGCTTGCCGTCCTTGAAAATCAAAAGCGGTTCCGTGGGATCCGGAAGACGCTGACCGGGGCCGGCCATCGCGATCTTGTCTTGTTGAAAAATGGCGGAATCCGGAATGGAGACCCCGTCCACGAAAATTCCGGTTTGCCCCCACGCGGCGGTGTTGATGCTATGCACAACGGCAGCGCAGTTCCCTTTGGAGTCAATGACCACAACCGCATCCGAATGGCCGGTTTGACCTTCTTTCGGAGCCGAGAAATAACGGAGTTCATCGTGGCGCATTCGCTCCCAGAGGTTCGCCGCTCGCTCTTGGCTCAAACGGTGCTGGGGTGTTGCACTCATGCCACCGAGCATGAGCCAACCCACGGCTGGATTGACGAAACTTTGTCCAAAAAGATTGGACAAGTTCGAGGTCCAGAACAACGCTTCCGCCGATTCGGTGCAAGGACCCATCTCGGCCAAGCCGGCCTCTTCGGCAACTAAGAAGGCTTCGGCTAGGTTCACGCCGCCGTCGGCAGGAATGGCCGGAAGCATGAGTTCAAAACCGCGGTACTTCTGCCGGATCGGCTGCGACCAGATCGGTTGGTAAGCGGCCAAATCTTCGAGCGACATCTTGCCGCCTTCCTCGTTGACCGCCTTGACCAGCTTTTGAGCCCATTCTCCTCGATAAAGGATTTCGGTACCTTCGCTTGCAACTCGACGTAGCAGCCTCGCTAGTTCCCTTTGTTGAAACAGCGCTCCTTCTTGAAGAAACTTTCCATTCTGGTCGAGGAAAATTTTCTTGGTGGATTCCCGGCGGGCTAAAACCCCTTGTCTCCCTTGTATCAGGGCTGCATGAAATTTGCTGAGCGGAAATCCTTGTTCGGCAAAGAAAATCGCCGGCGCAAAGATCTCTTCAAAAGGCAGCTTCCCCAGTCTTTGGTGAGCGGCTTCGATACCGGCGAAGAAACCCGGCACCAAGGCCGTACGCCCACTGGCTCCAGACGCAGGAATGGAACGCGGATCGGTTTCACCCTGCAAAGTGTTGTAGGCGGCGTTCAAGTGCAGGACTTCATCCTTCTCCGCGTCGTAATAAACCATGGTGAAGATGCCGGCATAGCTCACCCAAGAACCCATGGCCAGCGTCACTTGGGTCACCGCTGTGGTTAATGCCGCATCCGCAGCAGTTCCGCCCTGCTTTAAAGCCTCAAGGCCTGCTCGAACCGCCGGCGCACCGGTGGTTCCAGCAATGACACCGCTTTCACCGGAAACGAGCTGATTCGCTCCACCAAATTCGGCGTTGCGAGCCAAGGTCATCTCCAATACTCCTTCCGGCCAACTCGCCGGGGATAAATCGACTTTGGCTTCAGCCGGTTCTTGGGCACAAACGGCCAGGACGAAAAGGGCGAGGGTAGTTTCCATGGCGATTCAAGGCACTGTTTTCAGTAGCGGATGCAATCGCACCGAACGGAATTCTATGGCGGAGCCTTCGGATTGAAGGGCAATGGCCCCGGCAACCACCGTGGAGCGGATCCCGCGGTTGACTTCGACGCCATTGATTTCGACCACGACCTCCCCGGCCTTGGCCCGGATCCGCAAATGATTCCACTCTCCGATCGGACGCTCGACGCCGTCGACCAAGCGGGGAATGCGGCGGTGGCTGTGAAGATCCCCGGCCCGCCATGGAGTCCGGCGGCGCTTGGCATCCTCGACCTGCAGATCAACGTCCTCGCCGATGGTCCAAAAATCGCCGGCTCGGCCGGCTTGCAATTGGACCTCCAATGAACTGGGCCAGCCATAGAACAGCAATGGCGTGGTGGCGTGAAGCAGAACGCCGCTGTTGCCGCCCCGGCCGCCCTCTGGCCACCGCCATTCAAGCTCCAGCTCGTAGTCGCGGAACCAGCGCTTGGTCTGGATCACGCCATGGGGCCGGCCCGAAAGGTGCAGGACGCCATGGTCAAAGCGGGCGATGGCCTCGGCGGATCGGTGGGAGGGGCTCAGCACCAACCAGTCCCCCAAGCCCCGGGCCAGCAGATCGACCGTATCTCCAAGGGAGTTAAGGGTTTCCGGCTCTGTCTCCCGGGGAATCTCGGCCAAGTGAGGGCTGATCTCGACGAAACGCTCCTGTCCCGGTCGGCGCAGTGCCAAAAGCAACACCGGACTGATGGGGCCGCCGGCATGAAATACGCGGATGGCATGAGGTCCGGCGGCGAGCTCGACCTTTGCCCGCAATTGGATTTCCCGGGGGTCGGTCGGCCCGAGCAGCGGCCGTCCGTCCAACAGCATCTTGGCCCGACCATCCCGGGTTTGAAGGCGGAATTCGTATTCCCCCGCCTGATCCTCAGGGATGACCAGGGTGGCGTCCAACTGTTGCCCCACCGGCTCGGTGGTCCGGTAAGGACCGCGCAATTCCGGCAGCAGGTCGGTCCGGGTGGGCTTCCATCGGTTTCGATCGGAGAAGTCCGGCACCTCGCTCAGGGCCCGCCGGGGAAGGTCGAACCACGCCACCCGTACACGAGCAGGTCGCCGGTCGAAGGCTGCTCTGGCTTCCGCCCCTACAGGTTGCCGATCCACGAACAACCGCGCCCGCAAGAGGGCGTTCTCTTCGATCTTCAGAGGAGCCGCCAAGGAAGGCGAGTCGGTGGAAGGAGCCGAACCGTCGAGGGTGTATCGCACCACGCCCTTTGGTCCCTGGGGGATGTCCGCCACCACGGTTATGGACCGATGAAACCAAATGAAGTCGTCCTGAGTTGGATGGTTGGAATCGACCCCGCCCGAATATCGAAGCCGTACCGGCTGCACCAATCTTCGCAAGCGCTCGCCGACCGCCTCGCTTCGGCGAAGGAAGCCGACGAAATCGGTGGACGAAAGCCGATCGGCGCACCAAAGCCGTTCCGCCACCGCGGCCACCCGTTCCCAGGAGTCGGGCAAAACCGTGTGCTCCTTTTGTTCCCAAAACAGAAGCTGGCCGCCGAGGATTTGCTGGCGCTGGGAAGGGGGCACCGGCCAGATGCCGTCGTCCCGGTGATCGTCGTTGGGACCGCGGTCCTCGAACACCGGAGTTCCCGCTTGCCAATGCCAGAACTCGTCTTTATTCCAAGCATAAAGATCGGAAACCGGCCATTTGCGGCCACCGATGTGGGGATAGCGTGGCGACCCTCCCCCGACGACATACAGCGGTTTCCAACTTGCGTTGATCAGCTCGTAACCGTGATCGAGAAGTTGCCAGGGCGGGTTGTAGTGCGACTCCCAAGCCATAACCACGATGCGATCGTCGCCGAATGCAGGAAGTTCGGCAGGATGGCCGCGGAAACCTTCCCAAACCAGTAACCGTGTTTGGCCAAGCGGGTTTTCCTTTTGCCGAAGATGCCGGTTCACGGCGGCTAGAAAAGGAACCAAGGCTTCGCCGGCTCCAGATTCATCGCCACCGATGTGGAAAAAAGGCGAGGAACGAAACACGGCTCGCATCGCGTCGACGATGCGCAAAATTTTCTCGTGGTTGATTGGGTGAGCGACGTCGGCATCGGAAAGCGGATCCGCCGGAGTCGGATCGGTCAGATAGCCCGAACGCTTGAGTTGAGTGGAATGGCCCGGTAGATCGAGTTCGGGAATGATCGTGACCCCAAGGGCGTCGGCATAGGCAACGAGAGATTTCCAGGATGACAACGGAATGACTTGGTTCGCGGGCAAGGCATCGGTCACTTCGGGAAAAGGAAAACGAAAGGCTTGGTCGTCCGTGAGATGGAGATGGAAGTAGCGGATCTTGTAAAGGAACAGAAGTTCGACCATGCGCTCCAAGGTTTCGATCTGGTGGGGTTGCCGGGCGACGTCCATCATCACGGCGCGAAAGGGCGCCCCCGGTGCGTCTCGAATCGAGACTCGAGGCAACCTCCAACCGTTTGTACCAGGCTGCACCAACTGCAATAAAGTCGCGCAACCGTGGGCCACTCCGACCGGAGAGCCGCCCACCACGCGGACCGCTTGGTCAACCTCGAGGCGGTAAGCCTCCGCAGCTTCCAGCGATGGATCCAAAGTCAGAATGACTTGGGCCGGGCCGTCTTCATCCAAGGCGAAATGCTGGCCGGTGAGGCGCCACCAAAGACCGGAAAAGGCGTTGGCCAACGGTTCCAGGCTTTGCTCTTCGATGGCCAGTCGAGGCCTTGTTGCCAGTGGAAGGTCAGCTTCTTCGAGCCGCTTGAACTCGCCGGGGAGAGGCACCACCGGAGGGTCCAGGGGGGAGCTCTGGCCTGGAGCCGGGATGACGAGGAAGCCGGCCAGGAAACCAGGAACGAGCAGGGAAGAGAACTTCATGAAGCTGGAGGGGGCCGAGGAGGCTCGCCTCAGGCCATTAAGATGGTTTCACATCCTCCCGGCCCAATAAAGACTCTTGGATTCCATCTTTCGTTTCCCGGATGCAGTCAAGCGGGACCCAGCGGTCCATGCTTGGCTGCAACAACGCTCCGATGCCTTGGGGACCATCGCGCAGCATTGGTTCGAAGTCTTGCGCGCTTGCGGCGACGACGTCCGGGAACTTTTGCATGACGGCCACCCGACCGCCTGCGTCGGTGAAGCAGCCTTCGCATACGTCAACGCCTTCAAAGCCCACGTCAACGTGGGCTTTTTTCGCGGCGCCGAACTTTCCGACCCGGCGGGTTTATTGCAAGGCACCGGCAAGTACATGCGACACGTAAAACTCAAACCGGAAGAAAAGATTGACGTTGTTGCGCTGACAGAACTTGTTCAAACAGCTTATGCAGATATGAAACGGCGGATGGAATCAGATTAGTTCGAAGTCGTCCGAAACCTATTAAGACTTTACGACCAACAATCCGCTACGGGCGGCCGGTGAGCGAGCCACTCGCGATTCGGCAACCTTTTTCTTGATGGAGTAATCGATCCAACTGCAACCCGGACGATCTTCGAGGACTTGTAACGCCCAACCCCGGGGAGCACTTGATTCGAGCCGATCGAGTTCAGAACCTAAGGAAAGCAAGACCAGCTCACTTTCAAAGGATCCTTCCACCATGGACCAGTTTCTCCCTTTGGCAATGCCGCTCCAAACCGCAACTCCCATGGCCGAAGTCGCCGCCGCCACAAAACTCACCAAGGCCAAGGCGATACACGCATCCGTCCGATAATCGAGCCCAAAAGCCACGGCGGCAACCAGTAAGCCGGCCAAACCGAGCACGAGAAACAGCAGGCAAAGTCCTTTTCCGACGGGAGGACGAGGAACCGCAGCGCTAACACAGGACTTGCAAACTCCTCCCTCCATTTGACCGACCTGCTTCTCTTTGAAGCGAGTGGTCGTCACTTCGTCCGCCAACGGAAAGCCTTCGTAATGAATAGACTTGCCAACTTCCTTGTAATGCCTCAAGTAAAGAGTGGCCACGCTGGTGCTCGGATTCTTCGAGCAAATCAGACAGTTGAGGCCGGTCATTCTGGATTTCCTGGAGTCGTTTCCACGGCAACGGCGTCTCGGCTGAAGCCCTTGGCTCTTTGATGGATCCTACCATTTTTCAGCCAAGCCTTTTTGTCTTGCCGGCAGGCATCCTGGTTCAAGCGGATTGCCCTCCTCGCCCTCGCTTTCAAGCCGGAATTGATCGACGGACGTTATCGAACGTTCAAAGCTTTCTATCGAGACTTAAAAGTCGGCATGAACCGGAGTGAAGTCGAGCAGCTCATCGACCGGTATTACTCTCTGGATAGCGGTCGTTTACGCCCCACCGTCATGAAAGACATTGGATTCGAACTTGGCTTCTTCATGAACCCGGAGGATGCTTCCAGACCGAACTGCGAGGGAATCTTTCTAAGCTTCCAGGAAGGAAGAGTCACTAGGAAGCATGACTCCCGCGATTAAATCCACCAGCCCTGCAAGCTCGCCAAGCGGAGTTATCCTTGCCGCCTTACCATTTCATTGATCCAAATGGGAGCGAAGGGCGAGGTGCATCCTTTAGAAACGGGATAATCACGATAAATCCCTAACTTCTCGCCGATGGCCAGGGCCCGCTGGCGGTGTTCCGGAAAGTGAATGCCAATTTCCGCGAGAGCGGTATTCATAGTCCACTGCACCACAGAATCGGCCGTTCCCATTTCCGATTCGATGCGTTTCAAAAGCTCGGCCAATTCAAGTCCGTCCGGGCTTTTGGCCACCCGCTCGGCCGTCAGACTCCAGCCGGAGCGCAAAGCCATCGGATCGTTTGAAGCCATCCAATTTTGCCGCAAACTTTCTTTTTCAGGATGGCGCTTGATGACGTAGGCATTGAGCCAATCCGCCACTTGCACGAAAGTGATCGATCGGACCATGTGATCCAATTCTTCCATGGATAAAGATTTGGGTTTGACCAAGAGGGTGGCCAGCAGCCGAGCCTCGATATTTCCCGTTTCCCATAAATCCTTGGCTAACTCGTGGTTGGTCTTGATCGATTTAGCCAGTTTCCGAATCTCACCCAACCGAACGCCGAACTGATTGTCACCAGCCCCACGCTTCTGATTTTGCTTCCGCATTTGTTCGTTGCCGAGGGCTTCAAGCTTGGTGAGGATTTCTTGGACGTTCATGATGGTGGTACTACTTTGGGTCGATGGGAGCTCTTGAGGCATGAGCTTCAAGCCTTTTCGGAGGTGAGAAGCCCTTTTTCAAGGCTATTCGATCTCGCGCCTGATCCAATTGGAGGCTCTTCCGGCCTCCGCAGCTTGAAACCAAACGGGCAAGGGTGCGCCGGCATGCCAGGGAACTTGGCCGGTTAGAGTAACGCTGCCGGCCGCATCGGCCGGTCTCGCCGCCAATAGCTCCGGTTGATTCAAGCTCAACATTAGGTTGAGCTGAGGCACGAAGGTAGCCCCATAGCCTTGATAGGTGAAGCCGAAGTAAATGGTTCCTAAAGGCGTGGCTCCGCTCACTTCCAAAGTTGCGCTTTGCGCCCGAACCAGATGCGGAACGGATAGAACCAAGCTAGGAGGAGGGCCGCCGGCGTAAATCTCCGCATAACCCTGATTGCTCGGACCACCGGTCAAGAGCTGGGCCGCTCCGAGAATCAAATCGGCGTAACCGTCGCCGTTCAAGTCTCCGGCAGAATGGACTGAGCGGCCGAACCAATCTCCGGTGCTTCGCCCGTCATAGGCATAGAGGATGGAACCGTTTTGTCCTGAGTAAACTACGGCTTTACCGGAAAGAATTCCATTGATGGAGTTTTTCGGGGCGCCGGTGATGAGGTCATCGAAACCGTCGCCGTTGACATCTCCTGCTCCGGCAACCGACCAACCTAAATAGCTTCCGGGAGCATTGCCTAAAAATGTGTAAAGAAGGGCGCCGTCGGCACCGGAAATGACCCGGGCGCTGCCGGCATTGTGTCCTCCCTGGGCATCCTCGGGAGCTCCAATGATGAAATCGGGAGTGCCATCGCCGTTGACATCCCCGGCACCATCAACGGAATAACCGAACATCTCCCCTGCCGTCGGCCCTCGAATGAAGTAAATCGATTGACCGTCAAATCCGGAGATCACTTGCACGCTTCCGGATTCGGAACCATTGTCGTCATCGAAGGGCGCCCCCACGATGAGGTCGTCAAAACCGTCCTGATCCATGTCGCCGACTCCACCTACGGAATAGCCATATCCATCGTAGAAATCCACTCCGGGACTTACGTATCGAACCGCACCGGTAGCTCCGGAAAACAAGGTTGCCGTTCCTACGGGATAGCCAAGATCTTCAGCGTTGTAAGCACCAACCACGAAGTCGCTGAAACCGTCGGCATCGGCATCGCCCGCCCCACTGACGGAGAACCCGAAAAAATCACCGTAGCGGGAACCGGTTACGACGTGAAGAGTGCTGCCGTCAAAGCCGGAAAGAACCCGAGCCCGACCTTGAAAGGCTCCAAAAGAATAGCCGGGTGCGCCAACGATTACGTCATCGAAACCGTCAAGGTTGACGTCGCCTGCACCGCTAACGGAAGCGCCGAATTGATCGCCGCCGGCGGCACCGGAAAATTCGTACAGCAGGGAGCCATCCAGTCCCGAGTAGACCCGGGCCACTCCGCTATCCAAAACGACGCCGGCGGCAAAGGGGCTGCCAATGATGAAGTCATCGAAGCCATCGCCGTTGACGTCGCCGGCTCCAGCAACCGATATGCCGAAACCGTCATTGGCACCTACGCCTTCAAAGCTGTAAAGGATTTCCTGCCCGTGAATTGGGAACGCGGCCGCCATCAGAATGGAGAAGGCGAGCCATGGTTTTGAGTGAAAGAAACGAATCATGAAGGGAGTAGCCATGTATGTGCTAGAAATCCACTTTACTAACAATGGGCTGGCTTTCAGGAATTCGCTGCTTCCCTCATCCGGTCGAACTCAGCTTGTCGATCAGGGTCACGACGGTGAAGTAGCCGAAAAAGCAGAATGAAAAGGCCAGCGCCGCAATGCGAATCGGACCGGGTCTCAGTGGCCCGCGAAAGGTGGTCAGGCCAAGCCATAACAAGAGCCCGGAGTATAGAAACATGACGGTGGCATTGAGGACCGCCGAAATCACCAAGAGTTGCATCGGCTGGTCCATGCCCAAGCTTAGGACCAGAATGCCAAATCCGATCAAGCTCCAAAGAATGATGAAGTAAAGTCTGGTCGGCGTCCAGCGAGGGTTCTCTCTCAGAAAAGTTAGCTTAACGACGTCGACGGTCACGCGAGTCACGGCATCCAACACTCCGAGTTCGGTGGTCAATAACACGACCACCCCGGTCCAAAGAAAAAGGTGCCGAGCCCATCCTCCGAATCGTTGTTCCAGCGCCGCGGCTTCCGCTTCGATGAAACCCAAGCCTTCGCCAAGTTCGGTATTTTCGCCAAGAAGGGCATGGGTCAGCAAGCAGAACAACGTCAGGGAAATCAAGCAAAGCATGTAAAAGGAAGTGAATTGTTCCAAATTGGCCCGACGCCACCATACTTTCCATTTGGCCAGATTCTCGGGATGGTGATTCCAGGCGTATCCAATTTCACTAACCGCTTCTTCCCGACCGGTCAAAGGGCTGGTAATTCGACCGACCCACTTGCCCATGCCATAGCCCTTGTCTTTGATGTAGTTGGATTGAGCGAGGTTGGTGGCTCCACCGGCTCCGGCAAATGCAAGGGCACCCAGTAACACCGGCAACTCAATGCCTTCCGGAACGGTGCCGAAACCCAACAATCCTTCCCATAGAGCATTCAACGAGTCCGCTCGGACGACTACCGCCACCAGGATCAACAGCATGACGAAGATGGCCGAGACCAAGGTGAGTTGCAAGGTTTCCACCGTGCGATAAACCACCGGTCCCAAGGATAAAGCGAGGCCAACCAAGATGAGGCTTCCAATGGCAAATGGTACCGGCGTACCCCCGAGTTCCCAGGTCAAGAGTTCCGCGCCGCCGGTGGCCCAACCCGGCCAAATCCAAGGTAGAGTCGCACAAAGCAGGAAAACCGGACCGAAGATTCTGGATAGGCGGAAGAAGCCGGTGACTGCACTCTCTCCCGTAGCCAACGTGTATCGCTCAATCTCCATGTTCAAAAAGAACTGGACGGTGACTCCGATCACGCAAGCCCAAAAGACGGCAAAGCCCCATTGGGAAGTCAAATACGGCCAAAGCACGAATTCGCCACTGCCAAGAGACAGTCCAACCAAAATGACGCCGGGGCCGAGCATCCGGCGGAGTCGAACCGGCGGCGGCAAGTCCTTTCGTGCCGGCGCCGGCAGAACTTTGTCCGGGGGGTGGATGGGCATTCGGATTTACCTCACAATCTAGCAAGAATCCGGTTGCATTTCATATACTTGCAAGCACCTCTTCGGCCATATGAGCGGTTTGGAAGGTATCCATTGGATGCCCGTGAAGGCTCGGCCAACTAGCATGTACAGAGTTCCGCCAGACCTTGACCTTTCTCCCGTAATTGGGAAGCACACTACCCAAATTGGCGTCGGCCAGTTTGATTTGCAAATCACCTTCGGTCCAGTCCACTTTGCAGTCCAATCTCCAATTCGAATTTTTCGAGGAAAAGAGCTGATCGCTCAATGGCAGGAAGGAAAATGGCCGGATCCTGGTTTCTACGACATCATGAACGTAGAAGTTCTTCAATGTGAGATCCCCAACGACCGGCAAATCGTGCTTCATTTTGAAAATGGTTTGGAAATGCTGCTCGAAGACAGTTTGGACCAATATGAATCCATGCAGATCTTCATAGCCGGCCGGCCGGGCCAGTGGATTATTTGAGCGGGATTTTCAGGTATGGTTTTAGTGGCACAAATTTTTATGGCATTAGGTTGAGTGCATCCGTTCCAATAGGGCCATGGTCCCCCTCCGCCTGACTGCCATTCTGCTGGTCCCTCTCCTGACTTCGCTCCTTGCTCCTTCGGCCTTCGCCCTGCAACCGGATAAGGCTCAGGGGCCGCAGCAGCGGGGCCGCGGCCTTCACGGCTACATCGGCTATAGCGCCACCCAACCTCAGGATCGCGCCGCCTTCGGCTTTGGCATGGGCTTCTATTCCGCCGCCTGGTCGCTGATCGACCAACCTCTAGCCCATTTTCAGATCGGCCTCGCCAGTGGTTGGATATTGCCGGACAACCGTGACAACAAGGACCAGCCGCTGGCGCCGGAAGGTACCTTGGCCCGCAAGTGGCCGGAACGCGGACCGACTTGGGCCAGCGTTTTTCAAACCGTGGAAGGCGGCCTCGGCTACTGGCGCGGCAATCGGTTTCGCTATGGTCCGCCGAAGTTCAGCATGAACGCCACGCCCCAGTGCTACGACTACGAGGTCGGTTCCCCCGGATGGTCGTTTTTCTACGACACCGAAGCGCTGCCGGATCATCGCTTGGGGATTGCCCAGTTGAGCAATCGCTTGCTAATTCCACCCGACGCATTGCCATTCACTGAAGATCCCAAAGGCAAGTTTTTCGGGTACACCTACATGGCGCTGCCATTCACCGATCCGGTTCCGGCTAAGGATGGAAAAGCACCCACCGGCGATCAAGCTTGGACTTGTTTCTTAAGCACGAAGAATTTCAAAGGCCCGATCGCTTATTACATCCCGGAAACCTGGAGCAAGATTGCCGACGTTTTCGATTATCCCTTCTTGCACGGCCGCGGCCTGGATTCACGACCGGGCCTGATGGGCGGCGGAGCGATGGAAATTAACACTGTGCCGCAATTGGTGGCGAAGGCGAAAGACGGCACGACTTATTCCAAAATCCCAAGGTTGAGTTTCCCAGTCGATCGGAAAGGCCGAGCGGTGTTGGTGCAAGACGTGACCTATTACTCGCGCAAGGCGCTTTACGACGACTTCCTTTCCTGGCGGAACGGCGGCAAGGCTCCAAGTGGCCGTTTCAACATGGATGGCGCTTTTGTGGCCAAACTCAGCACCCGGACTCCCGGTTTCGATCAGGACGGCCAGCCGATCGAAGGCGTCGCCACCACCTTTGATACGCAAGTATTTGACGACAATACTTGGGGTTTGGTTTGGAAGCGAGGAGGGCACGCGCAAAGAGGTGATTTTCCTCAGTATTATCGCCACGAAAACGGCAAGCGGGTGGCCGTGCCTTTGAAAGAGGTACCCCGGGAAACCGGTTTGCGGGAAGCCGGTTTCAAGTTGGCGCAACCGGGCCAACCCTTCACTTCACCCAAAGCCGGCGCTTGGACCTCTCCTGGTGCGGCCGCCGGGCCGTTTCAGGTCGAACTCGGCGATGGATCGCTGGTTACTTATTCCTGGTACCGTTTCATTGACCAGCCTTCGTTTCAACAGTACGACTGGAGTGAAGAAAAGCAGCAAGCATTGCAAGCTTTCGTGGAGAAAATCCACGGAGCTTGGCCGATTGACCGCGACTACATGCCTCCGCCGACCTCCGGTCAACTCGTCGCCCTCGATCCCAAACTCCTGGTCAAGCCTCCCAAAGGCTTTGAAATTGGTTTCGTGCCGATCGTGACTCGACAAGAAATTGCAAGGCAGTGAAAAGAAATGGAATTGGTTGGGGCGCGCGAAAATCTGAATGGCTGACTCCTTCACCAAAGCTACGACTCTAATTTCCTAATTTATCGCTCGAGCGCCCCCTCGCACGGAATTACGCTGTGAAAGCGCTAGACAATAGCATGGAAGCCATGCTATCATCATTGAATGATCTGTAAGTTCGGAGCCCAAGGGACCGAAGATGTTTTCAACGGCAAGAACACCAAAGCAGCACGCAAAACCTGCCCAAAATCGATTTGGGCGGTTGCTGCCAGGAAGTTGGATCAATTGGACTCGGCCAAGGCACTGGAAGATCTTAAGGCACCTCCCGGAAACCGCCTTGAGTCGCTTTCCGGTGATCGAAAGGGACAGCACTCCATCAGAATCAATGATCAATACCGCATTTGTTTCACCTGGACCGATTCTGGACCAGATTTGGTCGAAATCGCCGATTACCACTAGCTAGAAGAGATGGTCCGAATTCCTACTCACCGCCAGCCCACCCATCCAGGAGAAATGCTTTTGGAAGAATTTCTCAATCCGATGGACTTGTCCCAGAAGGATCTCGCAAATGGCATTCACGTCCCCTACCAGCGAATTAATGAGTTGGTGAATCGGCGCAGGGGGATTACTCCCAGCACGGCTCTTCGACTCGCCAAATTCTTGGGTACCACCCCTGAATATTGGATGAATCTCCAAGCTCGCTGGGACCTTTTTCATGCTCTGGCTTCAGAAAAGGAAGAACTAAAACAAATCCGGAGATCTCGAAAAGCCTGCTGAATATTGATTAGGTCGAGACTTTTCAATCGAATGCGAAAAAGATGATTTCATCTACGAATCTACCTCGGCGGGCGAATCTCGCTGACTCTAAAACCAAGGCCGCCCAAAATCGGGCGACCCTGGAAATCCGAGTGAATCGAAAGATTATTGAATCACTGCGGCGATCGGGCAGCTTGCCCGAATTCATGGCTTCCAACGAGCGGATCCTCCGCTCTCCATTACTCAGTGAGCAGAATGGATCGGTGTAGGTCAAAATTTCTTGCGCGAACCCGCGGAAATAAAATGCCACTTCCGCCTTATTCTGGCTTGACTTCGCCCTCCTCGGGATAAGCAAATACTTCGTCCAATCGCTGCTTCAGGGCGTGAGCAATGCGAAAAGCGACTTCCAGCGACGGGGAGTACTTCCCCTGCTCAATCGCGATGATGGTTTGACGAGTCACCCCGACTTTTTTCGCCAGTTCCGCCTGGGTCATTTCTCCATTTAAGAAGCGATGTTTCCGAATGGAATTGGTCACTTTGGTCGGCTTAACCACGACTAGAACCCCCGGCGATAGGCAACCAGCTTGACTCCGGTGCCGACCAAAGTAGCGACCACCGCGCTCAGGTAGATCGCATTTCCAATCCAGAAATGATCGACCTCGGCCAAGGTAAGACCCAAAGCTCCCATGACCCCGACGGAGAAAACCACGTAGCCGACCATTTCACCGCGACGATCGATGTGGGTGTCCCGCTCGTCCGGTTCGAAATTATCCTCCCCACTGGCCGCTTGCGGGATAGCGATCAGAATGGACCCAAGGATGGTCAGGACGATGGTGGCCACCAGGGCTCCTACCAGTGGCCAGAGGTATTCGACCTCGACCAAGGGGAGATCCGCCGGCCGTTCGAGGATCCAGCCGAGGTAAACCAGGTAGGTAAGGAGATTGGCCCCCATCAGGACCCAACTGAGCTTTTCGGTGAATGACATGTTTGACCTCAAGTCAAGTAAACTTGACACGACAAAGTGTACGAAATTCTTTACATCATGTCGGGAATTTTTTCCATAAAATCGAGCCGGCGGCCTTGCAAGGTCAAACCGTCGAAGGAAACAGCCGCATGTGATAGGTAATGCCCACGAAAGCGGAGCCGGCGTGATGAACGCCGTCGAATTGATACAGCTGCTCGAATTGCCCTCCTACAATTTGGGCGCTGCCAACTCTAGTCATCAAGAAAACGGTTAATAGGATGCTGGCAGGAAGTGCGACTTTCGGCACGGAAAGAATCATTTCCCTGAACTTGAATGGAGTTGGTGATCAGCTAGCCATTTTTTACCGGAGCGTGAATATAAACGCTTCATGAATCGCCTTTTAACCCTACTTCCTCAAGCAGCGGTGAAACGGAAATCGGCCCGCCCTCTTTGGCTGAACGGCGCACAGCCTCCATGACGCAAAAGCTTTCCACACCTTCTTCCAAACTCGGGGAACAAGGCTTTCCCTCCAACAAGGCAGTGGCGAAAGCTTCGGTATAGTTGGCAAACTCTCCATAATGCATGCCATGGACTTCGCTATTGAAATGCCAGTGGCGTAGAGCGTAAAGCGAATCTTCACATATTTCACTGCCGTCCGCTGCCGTGTAGCGATAGCGCATGTCGTGGTATTGCGCTTGACTGCTTCCCCGGCTGCCGTAGAGCATGAGCTCGATGGCATTGCGAGCACTTGGCAATTCCTCCAAGCCATAATGCCCCAACACCCGCCCGAGCCGCCCATCCACGGCGCGTAAATTCACAGTGTAAATATCGACTCCCTGCAAACCAAAGTCTTGTCCCAAATGAGAGCAAAGCCCGAATGCATGGACTTCTTCCACCGAACCCAAATACCAGCGCACCAAATCGATCGGATGAGACAGACCGAGAAATGCCCAATCAGTATCCCGCGCCGCCCACGGACTCTTTCGGTAGTACCAATCCATGCGGTGCATGTAATGGGCATCGGCCAGTTCCAATCGGCCCAGATCGCCACGCTCGAATGCCGCTCGCTGGCGTTGGAAGGGCTCGAAAAAGCGCGTGCTTTGGCCAACCAACAACCGACGGCCGGTACGCCGCCCGGCTGCCAATACCGCTGCAGCATCGGCCATCGAACTGACCAGTGGTTTGGTACAGATGACGTCTTTGCCCGCCTCAAAGGCACGGACAATATGCTCGCCGTGCTCGGCGTCGGGAGTGTAAATCGCAACCACTTCCACTTCCGGTCGAGCCAGGAGTTGGTTTAGATCGGAGGTATAAAAGAGATCGGGTCGTTCCTTGCGACTGGCTTCCAACTTGGCCGGATCCAGATCGCAACCGGCTACCGCCCGAGCTCGGCTACATCGTTCCAGGCCGATTAAAAGAGTACGTCCCTCATGCAAACCGACTACGCCGACACCGACTTGTTTTTCCGCCGGCGGCGGGAAGGGTCGCCGGTGACCAGGAATCTCATCAAGAAAACCCATCGTCTCACTCCGGTGCGGTTGGGATTCCGAACGGTTTCCCTTAGCATACCCAGGAAGAATCATGGGACTCTGGAAACGCCTTTTTGGAAGTAAACCCCAATCGACTCCGGCTGCCGGCCGAAGCCTGGAGGACACTCGACAGTCAGGCTACTGGCAATGCCAGGGATGCGGATCCATTCATTTCAAGCAAGAAGGACTTGAAGTGCTAGCCGAACTACAAGATCTCGGCAATGAAGTCTCGGGGGGGTCAACTTGTTCGGAGTGCGGAACTCGACATCGCGTCGCCGAGATCGCTTCCGGAAAATTTGACATGCAGGACTCCGACGAGCTAATCGCGAAAGCTCTGGCTGATCCGGGCAACGCGAGCTGGGATCGACAACGCAAGCAGTGGTCGTATCGAGGGAAGCCGCTTCGAGGTTCGACCGGCTTCGGTACTGAAAAACCCCGGCAATTGGACGTCTCTCGCAGCTCGGACGGTACTCCCTTATTCTTTACCGTTCACGTCGGCAAAGAAGCGGTGCTTCACCAAGATTTGGCCGTAGTGGATGAAATTACCGGCTCGGTTGCCGAGGAAGTCCGAAACCGAGGCGTGGTCGTCCCAAGCATGCTGTTTTTCAGTGGCTTCGACCACGATTCGAGACCGATTTGGAAGATTCAGGAAATCCGAAGTTGGTGCAGGCTGGCCTTTGAAAGAGCTCCCCATCTTCTCACTCTGTTGACTGAACAAACGGTGGATCCGGTTTCATGGAGCTTGATCGAAACCGGAGAAGTCCAAGAAGATGGCGCAGGAAATTGCACCACTGCCATCGATCCGATGGAATGGCTTCAGTTACTTAAGGAATCCGCTTTGGCTTGCGGTGAATTCCTACGAGAACTAGGCATGCAGGAAGGGGACGATTGGGTAGAACAATGGTTCTTGAAACGTTGCTCCCACGTGAAAGAAAATACGCAATGAAGACTTCCTCGGAAGAAGAGACCCGGGCCATGTACGACCAAACGGCGGAAGGTTACGCCGAACTCATGGACTCGGAAATCCATTTGCCGATCTATGCCGAGACCTTGAAACGATTAAGTGAAAGCATCGACGATCTGCCCGGTTATTTGCTCGATACCTCTTGCGGCTCCGGACACATGCTGGCCATGTACCGAGAACGTTTTGACCGAGATCGGCCGCTGCTGGGCATCGATTTGTCTCCTCAAATGGTTGCCATCGCCCAATCCAAGCTTGGTCCTTCGGGGAAAGTAAGCCTTGGCGACATGAGGGATTTGAGCGCCTTGGAATCTGAATCCGCGGCGGCAGTGTTGAGTTATTTCGCCGTCCACCATCTCAACCCCGAAGAGGTGCAGGCAGTCTTGAAGGAATGGCACCGCGTCCTTGCCCTTGACGGGCGGTTGGTAGTCGCCGCCTGGGAGGGCACCGGAACCATTGACTATGGCGAATCCTCGAAGCTGATCGCCCTTCGCTATCAAAGCGACCAACTGCTTTCGTGGGCTCAGGCGGCCGGATACCGCATTCTTCGCTGCGTGACTGAGCCGGTGGAAGAAATGCCGATGGATGCCATTTATTTCGAAGCCGTCAAGGATTGACCCTCCGCTAAAGCAAGCAAAGCTTCAAGGTCCGTGGCGGGAGCGCCAAGCAATTCCAGAGCTTTGGCGAATCGAGCACGCCTCACCTGCTCGAAAGCTTGTTCATAACCAAGCCGGCGGACGTCCTTAAGAGTCAAAGGCAAAAAGTGGTCAAGCTCGATGCCCACTTCTTGAAACGGCTTCACCCCCGGTTCCACCATGGGCCAAGCGCTAAACTTCACGATCGAGCCGTCAGGTCCTTCCGAAGTGTGAACCGCGGCCTCGGCTCCAATCGTGCGGCCACCGACCACAGTAGCTCGACCGGCATCTCGCAAAATTCGGGCAGCCCATTCACCGCCGCTGGCACTACGCTCATCGACCAAGGCCACGACTTTACCCTTGTAACGAGGAGTTCGCGGTCGAATCACCCGCCTTTTGCCGCCGGCGTTGCCCCACCGATAACTTTGACTGCGTTTAAGAAAATTCCCTAGGAAAGGATCGGAAGCCGCAACCAAACCACCCCCGTTCCCTTGAAGATCGAGGATCAACCCGTCGGTATCGCCCAATTCCTTCAAGGCGGCTCGCAACATAGTCGTCATCTTTCCGTCAGGCCCTAAGGTGGCGATTTCCGGATCAAAGGTCTTCACTGCCAAATAACCGACGTTTCCCACTCGTCCCTTCACCAGCCAATCGCTTCCGAAGTGCTTCTTCGGCGGCGGCAAGTTCGATTTATCCGGCCGCCGCAACTTATGGTCGGTTTCAGTGCCGTCCGGCCAGCGCAAACGAAGTTCGCAGGAGCTGCCGACCGGCCCAGCAGCGAGGATTTCGGCGGTTCCTACGGCAATGACGCCCTGAATGGAAATGATCTCCGGATAAGCTTTAGGATCTTCCGCATAAGCCGGAGGAAGTTTGAGTTGGCTTCCTTCCGGCCAAGCAATCACTACGGGACGACGTTCGATCATCCGGGTTTCGACTTCGGGAACCGACCAACGGCCTTCGATCGTGTCCATCGCCGGTATGAAGGAAAGGTGCGGATCGGGGAGCGCCGTAAGCAGGCGAGCCAACTCCCAGGCGAATTCATCCGGATCGGCGGCAGCCAAAGCCAACGGCCGGTGTTCCGCCCGCTCTGCCTCCCAATCGACGCCGTACAGCTCGAAATAGGGATAATCGTCCCGCAAACGCTGCCAATGGGTATCGAAGGTTTCGGCGAACAAGGCCTTCGAATCTCCACTTGCCTGGGAAGGCAATTCAGCGGAAATGGCAGCCCAGACACTCATGGCAGCGCCCAGGGCGAAGATTCGACGGTAGTTCAACTTCATTGGGGCGTTTTGGATTCCGCTCGCATTTCCGAACGGCCTTACCGCTCTCTATATTCACCGAAGAACTCAGGTTGGACAAAACTTTCCTAGTTTCCCTAGAAAGCGATGCCATGCTTGGGACCACAAGGAGGGATCCCCGATGCCGTCGACTCTGCTTGCTGCCGCCCTTGCCTTTTGGCCGACCCCACCCGGACTCAATTGCCAGGGGCCTCCATCGCCCGAATATGATTTGGAGTTCGACACTCCGGTCACGGTTTGGGACGAAGCCCTCCCCTTGGGTAACGGCCTATTCGGCGCCTTGGTTTGGGGCGACGGGCATCCGCTTCGAATTTCCCTGGATCGGACCGATCTTTGGGACTTACGACCGGTGCCGCAGTTTCAAACCGAAGAATATTCCTATGCCACCATGCTGGACTGGGTCCGAACCGGACGATTGCAAGATTTGCACCGCCTGTTCGACGACCCTTATGGCAACGCCGGCCCGACCAAAATTCCCGCCGGTCGAATCGAATTGCACCTCGGCGAACAAGCGGCTTTTGAAAGGACGTCCTTGAGCCTGGCCGAAGGAATCGCCGAGGTGAAGTTTCGAAACGGCTCCAGTGCCCGGGTCTGGATTCACGCGACGCGACCGCTGGGCAAAATCGTGATTCAGGGTGCCTTGGACGTTCAGCCAGCCTTATTGGCACCGAAATTCGGTGGTCCGGTACACGATCCGGCCGCTCCGGGAAAAATCAGTCCTGGCGATTTGGCCTCCTTAGGCTATCCGCCGCCGGAAGAACACTCCGGCGAAAATTGGACCGGCTATTTGCAGCAAGGTTGGAACGACTTTCGTTTCGCTGTCGCATTGACTTGGCGGAAAAGTGAGAAAGATTGGATGGCCTTTTGGTCGATTGCCACGTCCAAAGAATCCTCGAAGCCATTGGAAACGGCGCTCAACCGATGTCGCGCCGCTTTAAAAGAAGACGATGAAGTCTTGGTATCCGATCATCGAGGGTGGTGGCAAGATTATTGGTCTCGCTCGGGAATTCGGGTTCCCGATCCGGTTTTGCAACGGCAGTGGTATTTGGAAACCTATAAGTTCGGCGCCGCCGCACGGCAAGACACTCCGCCAATTACGCTGCAAGGGCCTTGGACCGCCGACAATGGCAAAATTCCGCCTTGGAAAGGCGACTACCATCACGATCTCAATACCGAACTCAGTTATTGGCCCTGTTATTCCGGTAACCGCCTTGAAGGTGGATTGGGCTTCCTGAATTGGTTGTGGGAAACAAGAGGGGCTGCCCGCAGGTGGACCCAGCGATTTTTCGATCGGCCCGGATTGGCCGTGCCAATGACCACCGATTTGAATGGAGAACAAATCGGCGGCTGGCATCAATACACCCATTCGGCTACCACCTCAGCTTGGCTGGCCCATCATTTCTACTTGCATTGGCGCTATTCCGGCGACCGCGAATTCTTACAAGAACGAGCTTGGCCGTACTTGCGGGAAGTCGCTGTCTTCCTGGAGGCGATTTCCGTAAGCAAGGAAGGAGATTTCCGATCGTTGGAACTCAGTTCGTCTCCTGAAATCCACGACAATCGCCTGGAAGCCTGGTTCCCAAGCATTACCAATTACGACTTGGCTCTCATGCGCTGGCTATTCGGCGCTACCGCCGAGTTGGCGGAAGAGCTCGGCGAAAACAAACAGGCAAAGCATTGGCGCAAGGTGCAGGCGGAGTTGCCGGAACTGGCCTTGGATTCGGAAGACGGCCGCTTGCTGGTCGCCAAAGGGCATCCCTTGGAAATCTCGCACCGACACTTCAGCCACCTAATGGCCATTCATCCCTTGGGTTTGATTCAATGGGAAGGAGGTGAAGCCGCTCGCCGGACCATGCTTGCGGCGTTGGAGGAAATGGAACGCTTAGGCACCGGCCTTTGGACCGGATACAGCTTCGCCTGGCAAGCTTGCTTTGCGGCCAGAGCCCGGGATGGAGAACGAGCGGCCAAGGCCCTGACTTTGTTCGCCACCGCCTTCTGTTTGCGCAATAGCTTCCACTGCAATGGAGATCAAAGCAGCAAAGGCTATTCAAGATTTCGTTACCGACCGTTCACTCTAGAAGGCAACTTTGCCTTTGCTGCGGCCTTGCAGGAAATGCTACTGCAAAGCCACGGAGGCCTTATTCGGCTTTTTCCAGCCCTTCCAAGCGATTGGGAGGATGTCTCTTTCGATCGCTTGCGGGCTGAAGGCGCTTTTTTGATCAGTGCAAGATTCGCCGCAGGGACGGTTCGCCGAGTTGAAATCGTTTCCGAAAAAGGTGGCGAGTGCCGGATTCAGAATCCCTGGCCGAACGCGGAATTGTCTGTGCAAGGCATGCGATTGAAAGACATGAAGCGGACCGAGGAGGAGTTGCGCTTTCCAACTTCACCTGGGCAAGAAGTGGTATTGGAGTTGGACCCATCGTTCGGGCAAGAAGATTCAGGGGATCGATAATCGCACATTACCGAACATTGCTCAGATCCTTGGATGTTCACTCTCCTGAAGCGGAAGTATTCGAGGGCCACAAGGCTCCACTCGGATTTTGGCTCCCATAAAATCGAACCTGCAATGCAAAAATGCCTTGCAAGAGAAGAAAGCTAGGCACACTGAACCAACCTGGGTGCCAATAATCAATCCAAGTCATCCCATTAGAACGCCACATTCCACATTTAACATCGGGATTGGCGTGATGATGGTCGAGCAGCCCTGAACTCTCCCTCCCCGCCTTGGAGCGAAGAATGTCATAGGTTCCGCAACAGAACACCACGTCAGGAGCAAGCAAGTGGATTTGTTGTTGTATAAGATCAAAATTGGTCTTTCCATTTCCACTCGGGGCTTCTCCAAGGTGTTGTTGAATATCGCCACCATCGGATGTCGTCGCACCCCCATATTTTTTCAGATTCACGAATGCGCAGCGACCGAGAATTTTCCAGATCTCTCCCCTGTCCTTAGGAAGTTCTTCCATCGGAGGTTTCGTACTGTCAAAATTGTGCAGTGCCCGCGCCCAGAGAAATAAGTTTTTCCAAGTTCGAGGAATGGATGAACCTGGGCCCTTGACGAATGCATCCCGGACAACCGAGCTCAACGTCCAGTTCTCAGCAAGCGGCGTTCCACGAAAGATGTCGTCAGGCCACCGATTCGGCTCTGCATCCTTGTCATAGGCTTCCTTCAGCAAGAAAAGGACCCGGAGCTTGGCCGCCTCCCACTCATCCCAATCAAAAGGGCCATCCGCAATAAACCGGCCAGTTCCGGAAAGGCGGTCTCCTGCCCAATCCACCATCAATTTCTTGTGTTCGTCTCGGTTGCTCAACACAGCCCTCGCTGGTCAATTCCACGGGATGGAACCAGGTTCCTATCTACCATACGTCACCCCGGGATAGAGCGCGCTGATGGCGATCACAAAAACCGGATCGAAGACCTCATCGAAGAGTTTCCAGGCCAGGAAAATGCCGATCCACATCACTCCGGGTTGCATGGCGAGAAAATCTTGCCATCTCTCCACCGACGGTCCGGGAAAGCCGGAAAGAAGTGCCGAGTGGCCGTCCAACGGTGGAATCGGTAATAGATTGAACACGAAAAGAAGCAAGTTGAGGGCGAACACCGCCCCCAGAACCGAGGCGACCGGTTGCCAGAAACTGGCTGCGCCGGCGGTCACTGCAGTGACATCGGCGAAACCGATGGTATCTGGGGCATAGAAGACTCCGCCGATGACGCCGAGGTTGATGAACAAGGCAGCCAACAGGATCAGAAACAGGTTGGCACCTGGACCGGCCAGAGCCATCCAGCCGGCACGCTTTGGATGCCGGCGCGCCCATTCTCGGTTGTAGGGCACGCTGGCGAAACCGATCGGCCAGCCGGAAGCCAAGACCGACATCACTGGCAGAATGACCATGCCAAAGGGCGAACGCCGAATGTGCGGCATCGGGTTCAGCGTCACCTGCCCACCTTCGTAAGCAGTGCGGTCGCCACCCCGTAACGCCGCCCAAGCATGGGCCGCTTCATGCAAAACGGTCGAGACCAGAAAGACTCCGTAGAGCAAAAAGCCTTGGACAAGATCGGGCATGGTTCAGGATTGGATGAGATGGACTGGAAAGAGTGCTGGATGATCAATGGCCTGGCGACCTAGTTCGAGTTCCGGGATTCGTTTCCCAGGAATACTCCGCGGGACGGACGCACGAGGCTCTCCCAGATATTAGCCTCGACCCTCTCTGATGCATAGCCAAGGAATCTCGATAATCTCCTATCGACAGAGAAAATCTCACCATCTGGAAATCAATCCCAGAATTTAAACTCGATCCTTCGCCAAAAGCAGATCGAGAATCACCCGCTGAAATCCGGCCTGCAATTCCTTGCTGTTGAGGTATTGCATCATCTGCTTTTGGTGAGCCTCGCCGCTTCCCATCACCGCTTCATCCAAAGCACTAGGGAAATCCCCAAGCAGAGCTTGTTCCGGCGAATTGTTGGCGATTTGGTGCATTACGCGTTTATTCTCGCTCACCTTGTCCCGTATTGTGTAGGCATAGTTAACCAGATCTTGGTCAGTCAAACCATCAGTAATAAAAAGCTCGTTCAGGCGAGCAATGATCTGAGAAAGCCATTCCTCTTCCTTGTTTCGAGCTTTACCCGTTCCGAGATCTCCGGCGGGGAAAAGGCCGGTTTCCGCCCCCTCTTTCACCAGCATAAGATCCTGTTGTTTAATCTTTGAAAGGCGGTAGTGCCTCAGTTCCACCGAACTCAAATCGATGAAGTCCTCTTCCGGCGCATTTTCGCGCAGGAGCGGAGCTAGGTGGCGAGCATAGAGACTCAGCTTCTCCAGGTCGTGGCTGTCATAGTCCACGATTTGGGACATGAACTCGTAGTAGCGCGTGAATGTAGCCAGATCAGACTTGAAGAGCACGAGCGAGTCGAGTTCCAGCTTGGCCTCCTTCATGTCCGCCTCAGCGTTGGCAATGAAGGTCGCATCGCCGAGTGATTTGGCGTGGTCGAAGAGGCCCTTTTGTTTCTCGTAGTCGGCCCGGGCCTTCGCGTAGCGCCCCTGCCAGCGCTCGACGGCGGGCTTGCACACGTTGCTGATTGCGGCGTTGCTTTTGCTCTTGATGAAGAAGACATCGCAGAACTGCGTGACCTCCGTCCACTGGAAAATGCCTGCAGCCCGGAGCTTCTCGTACAGATCCCAGATGAGGTTCGGGTCGGAAACGTCGAGCAGGCTTGCCGTCTGGAAGTACTCCTGGAACGCCGCCAACACTTCCTCGGGCTCGTTAAAGAAGTCGAGAACGTAGGTCTCTTCCTTGCCAGGGTAGGTGCGATTCAGACGGGAAAGAGTTTGCACGCATTCAAGCCCACCCAGCTTCTTGTCCACGTACATGGCACAGAGCTTGGGCTGATCAAAGCCCGTCTGAAACTTCTGGGCAACGATCATCACATGGAAACCGTCGGAGTCAAAGGCTTTCCGCATGTCCCGGCCCTTGAGGTCGGGGTTCATGTTGGTCTCCGTGAACTTCTCGCCTAGCAACCCATCGCAATTGGGGTCAGAGGCGCTAAAGGTCACCTCGCCCGAGAAGGCGACCATCGCGCTGAGCTTGCTGTACGCCTTTTTCTGGACGTACTTATCGAACTCCAGCTTATAGCGGACGGCTTCCTTGCGGGAGCCGGTGACGATCATCGCCTTGGCATGACCGTTCAGCAGTCCCATCACGTTATCTCGGAAGTGTTCGACGATCACCATCACCTTTTGGGCGACGTTGTAGTCGTGCAGGCGCACCCATTGCCCCAGCTTGACCTTGGCCTTCTTGCTGTCCACCTCGGTGTCGGCGCTAGCGACTTTCTGGGCCAGGTTGTAAGCCACCTTGTAATTGGTGTAGTTCTTTAACACGTCGAGGATATATCCCTCCTCGATCGCTTGCCGCATGCTGTAGACGTGGAAGGCGTGGGGTTTGTTGGTCTTCGAAGGCGGCTCGGAAGGGTCGGGGAGGCGGCCGAACAGCTCCAGCGTCTTACTCTTCGGCGTTGCGGTAAAGGCATAGTAACTGAGGTTTGACGAGGCCCGGCGTGACTCGACACTGGCGGCGAGCATGTCCTCGGCGTTCAGCTCAACCTCCCCTTCGGTCGCTTCATGGGTTAACACCGCCTTGAGCTGACCTGCAGTGCGGCCTGACTGTGAAGAATGGGCTTCATCGGCGATGATTGCGTAACGCTTCTGTTTGAGGCTGACACTGTCCTCGATCGCTTCAAGCACGAAAGGAAAGGTCTGAATCGTCACGATGACGATCGGCTGGCTATGTTCCAACGCGTGGGCTAGCTTCTCGGACTTGGAGCCCTGTCCCTCCTTTTGGTTGATCCGCCCGACCACGCCATCCATATGCTCGAACTGATAAATAGTGTCCTGAAGTTGGTCGTCAAGTACGGTCCGGTCAGTCACCACGATGACCGAATGGAATACCTTCTCGCCCTGTTCATCGTGAAGCGAAGCTAGCTGGTGAGCGGTCCAGGCAATGGAGTTGGACTTGCCGGAGCCGGCGCTGTGCTGGGCGAGGTATTTGTGGCCGGAGCCTTCCTCACGGCTGGCCTGGATCAGCCGGGTAACCAAATCCCACTGGTGATAGCGGGGAAAGATCAGGGTTTCCTTCTTGATCTTGCGCCCGTCCCAGGCCTCCTCCGTCTTGATCTCCAAGTGAATGAAGCGTCCGACGATTTGGAGGATGTTGGCGGGAGCGAGCACTTCGTTCCACAAGTAAGCCGTGGCGTAAGTGTCGATGTCCTCGGGTAGGTCGTTGCCAGCACCGCCGTCCTCGGTGCCCCGGTTGAAGGGCAAAAAGCGAGTAGCCTCGCCCTCCAGCTTGGTGGCCATGTACGCCTCGTACTGACTGACGGCAAAGTGGACAAGGGCGCCTCGCTTGAAAGTAAGCAGAGGTTCGGGCTTATTGGTTGCAGGATCTTTGGAAAGCCTCGTCTTTTTGTACTGCCGGATAGCGTTCTCGACTCCCTGCTTGAACTCGCTCTTCAGCTCCATCGTGACGATGGGGATGCCGTTCAGGAACAGCACAAGGTCGATGCGCCACGCCTTGGCCTTGGTACCGGTCCCTGCAAGATGGGCTTCGGTGGCATAGGGGCTGTAGACCAGTTCGGGCACCACGCGCAGGATGTTGCCCTCGTAGCAGGCCAAAGTCTCGGGGTTCAGTTCGTGGTCAGGCTTGAACTGGCAGAGCTTGAAGGACGCCGACTTGTCGCGCAGCTCGTGGCGTAGCACGCCCAAAGTGCCGAAGGTGCGCAGGCTTTTGTCGGAGGCTTGCGGATCGACTTTGCCGAGTTGAGCGGAGAGCTTGTCAATGAACGCCTGCTCAGGATTCCTCGGGTAAAGCGTCTTGTACTTTTGCCAGGTCTTCGACTGAGTCGTCTTGACGTATTCGAGGCAGTCCGAGGTGTAGAGCGCCCGCTCGCGGTCGTAGTCGGCCGCGTCGCCGAGTTGCCAGCCGCCTTCGATCATCTGGTCGATGATGTCTTGCTGAAAAGCCGCTTCCTTGGCGTCGGCGCTCATGCGCCCTCCCCTTCAGCTTTGGGTTCGGGAGGCTTCCAACCGCGCACATCGATCTTGCCGGTGACGGCGGCGGAGATGAGGGCAGTGCGGCGTTCTTTCAGCAGGCCCATGAGATCATTCGCGCGTTCAGCCGCGTTTTGAAGGATGTCGAGATTCTCCGTCAAGTGAGAGACGATTGCCCTTTGCTCATCGAGCGGGGGCACAGGGCACGAGAACTGCATTACATCCGGCATGTAAATGGTCTTGTGGGTACTTCCCATCTTGAGCCGATCAAACTCGGGAGACATCCCGCGAAAGACAAACAGGAGGTATTCCGAGATGAGCGATTCACCAGGAATCCAATTCACGAAGTCTTGAGTTGTCGCCATCGGGACCGGCATGATCCCAGAGAAGCCGACGGACGCTGTGCGTGAGAGGATTACTGTCCCTGCTGGCAAGAGGTCAGCGGCAGAGTTTGCAAGGCCTAGGTCGCTGATCTTCTCTTTCGTTTCACCGAGATAGATCTGTTGTCCGTCTCGGAGCTGCCATACGTCTGCTAGTGAGAACCAGGGTATGTGACAGTCCTCCCAGTACTCCGGTTTCGATCGACTTGGCGTGTGCCCACTTCGCAGCTCGGCAAAGAGTTTCGTTTTGCCCGAGCGCCAATGCGCCGGGACCTTGCCGAGCCATTCGACGCCGGAATCGCGCATGGGAGCGTCGGGGTTCAAGCCTTTGGTAACCGCATGGCTTATGACCGCCTGACGTTTCTCTTCAAGCAAAGCGATGAGCTGCTGCTGCTTCTCAATCAGCGCATCAATCTTCGCCGTCTCGTAGTCAAGGAACTTGGCGATGCTGCTGAGTTCCTTGGCAGAAGGCATCGCAAAACGAGTCTTCAAGATGTCAGTATTTGACAGATGCTTCACGGTCGTGAAGTAAGTCAGGTCATTTACGATCTGCATGTTGAATGGAAGGGAGTAGAAGAGAAAGCGCTGGAGATCCGCTGTACCGGCCCGCAAGCAGGCGACTCTTTGGTTCAACGCAGCTTCTCCAGCGTTCCACCATGCGACATTGAAATCTCCGTCCATTCCAATCAAAACATCGCCATCGCGAATAAGTGAGTCTTGCGGCACGTCGCCCTTTACTCTGACCTCTGTCCGCGAGAATGCGATGTCGCGGATGCGAATCAACGGGATGCCCTCCTCAGGATCAAACTGCTCTGAAGCGAAAGGATATCCACTGTGAAGCTGCACGAAATCCTTGACTCTGCACACGCGCCAAGTGCCAGGAATCCGCCCCAGCCACCTGACGCCGGATTCCTTGTATTCGGGATAGGCTGCATGTTTCTCTGGGCTCACGAATGCACCTCCCGCAGCATCTGCATGATTTCTGCGCTCAGCACATCGAGGTCGGCGTCGATCTCCGCCAGATCTCGAGGCGGCTCGTATTGGTAGAAATGGCGATTGAAGGGGATCTCGTAACCGACGATGCCGATCTGCTCGTCCCTGGGGTCGCACTTGCCGGCGTCGATCCAAGCGTCCTCGACGTGGGGCGCAACTTCTTTGTTGAAATAAGCCTCGTTCACGGCGTTCACATTCGCACCACGGGCTGTCTCGGCAGTGAGCGGTACGTCCTCGTTGTCGCGCAGGTTGCTGTCGGACTGGAATTGAACCACCTGGCCTCGATACTCAAAGGCTCCGTACATCGGGGCGGCCTTGGCCTTGAGCACTTTCTTGACGACCGGTTCGGCGTCGGGGTTTGTCCAGGAAACAGCATCGACAAGCTGTTTCTTCTCCTTTGCCTCCAGTTTGATCCCGGTCTTCTTCAATGCCTTTTTTAAGGTCCGGTCGAACTCATTGAAATCGTCGCACTGTCCGGTCCCGACCTCAGCTTGAAGCTGCACAGCTTTGTCGAGGAGATCCTTTTGCGCTTTCCAGGTTTTCGGAGCCAGAAGCTCTTTCACCTGTTTTTCCTTCAATTCCTTGAAGTCGGCCTTGACTACAGCGCGCACCTCGGCTTCCACCCCACCGAGCCGACCGTAATTCTTGCAGGTCCACTTCAAGCCATGCAGTTGGTAGATTTTTTGCATGGCGCCATGGAGCCTCCCGCTGGCAAAACGCAGCTCGGCGATTCTTTCATCGGTGAATTGCACCGATAGCCGCAGCGGCCGCTCCACGGTGATGCGCCGATATCCGAATTCAAAGCTCTTAAAGATCTTGCTGCCGAAGGTCTTCTTTTCGGCTTTCTTGGCCGCAGTGGCGGGTCGGCCGCGCCTGCCATTTCCCCCATTCACCTCTGTTTCTGGGTCGAGTTGATAGGGCTCGATCGCCTCGAAATTCCCGAAAGTGCGAGTGATAAGGGCAATGTGTTCCTCACCTAATTGTTGCCGTTTGGAACCCAAACTCTTCCGCATCTTCTGATAGAGATGTACGCCGTTGATAAGCTGCACCTTGCCTTTGCGTTCGGAATCTTTTTTGTTGGACAGCACCCAAACGTAGGTCGCGATGCCGGTGTTGTAAAACATATCGGTCGGTAAGGCGACGATGGCTTCCAGCAAATCGCTTTCCAAAATATACCGGCGGATTTCGCTCTCGCCGCTGCCCGCTCCGCCGGTAAACAGCGGCGAGCCGTTGAGAATGATGCCGATGCGCCCGCCGTTTCTATCTTTGTGGTTCGGATCAAAGTCGCGCATCTTGCTGAGGAGGTGCATCAGAAAGAGCAGCGATCCGTCGCTCACCCTCGGCAAGCCGGGACCGAAACGGCCGTCGAAACCCTTGAGCTTGTGCTCGTCCTTGATTTCCCCTTCGACCTTCCTCCAATCCACGCCGAAGGGCGGATTGGAGAGCATGTAGTCGAACTTGTCGGCATAGAGCTGGTCGTCGCTGAGCGTGTTGCCCAGCTTGATGCGGCTGACGTCCTGGCCCTTGATCAGCATGTCGCCCTTGCAAATGGCATAGCTCTCCGGATTGAGTTCCTGGCCGAAGGCGCGCATGACCGCTTTGGGGTTAAGCTCGTGGACGTACTCCATGCCGCTGGAAAGAAAGCCGCCGGTTCCCGCTGTGGGATCGTAAATGGTGCGAATGATGCCCTTTTCAGTAAGAGCGTCGTCGTCTTCCATGAAGACGAGGGAAGTCGTCAGCCGCACGATGTCACGGGGAGTGAAATGCTCGCCTGCGGTCTCGTTGGAACTCTCAGCGAATCGCCGGATCAGCTCCTCGAAGGCAAGCCCCATATCGTGATTGCTGAGGGCCTTTGGACTCAGGTCGGTGTTCGCGACCTTTTGAACCACCTTGTAAAGCAGGTTGGCTTCGTCAAGCAGAGCCACGAACTCATCGAAGCGGAAGTGCTCGAAGATCTCGCGAGCGTCTTTGGAGAAACTGTCGACGTAAGCAAGCAAATTGCTTTTGATGTCGGAGCTGCCCAGCTTGGATAGATCCATGGGCGAATTGTTGTAAAACGACTGCCCTGCCGCTCGGAGCAGGAACTTCTCCCGGGCGTCCTCTTCCAACTCCGCGGTTGCCCTTAGCTTCTTCACCTGAGCCAGGACTTTGGGTTTGGTGCTCTCCAGCACGCACTCCAGACGGCGAAGAATGGTGAAGGGAAGGATTACCCGGCCATATTGGGACTGCTTGAAGTCGCCGCGAAGAAGGTCGGCGAGGGACCAAATGTAGGCTGCCGTTTGGGAAAAATGGGTAGACATGAGAAGCGCTCGATCCTCTCAGCTTTATCTGGGCATTTCCTCTCTTGGAACCAACTTCCTCAGAGACATTTTGTTCACGCCATTGTTGCAGAGCCGACGGACGAAACTCTAGCACGGTCGAAAAAATTCCACAATTCTTTCCCTCTGGTCTCGCTTGACGGCCCACAGCGCCTGCTCACCCCGAGTCGACAGATTTTGCCACGGAAAGCCTCCAGGCTCCTCCAGACAACCTGATTGCAGGATAATTCCAATTTGCATCCTCTGCCACAGTTCCCACAGCCGCTGAAAAGGTGAGTAAAAGGACTAAACTGCCAGCCAAACACCATGGAAGTCACGGTCACCAAGCCCCACCGGAGCCACTATCCCAATCCGATCGAACTTCATCCAGGCGAAGAAGTCTCGGTCGTGACCGAAGATCCGAGCCATCCTGGCTGGATTCGAGTCAGGACCTCAGATGGAAATGAAGGCTGGGCCCCAAAGGATTATCTTCAAGAATCTTCGAATGCTAAGGCAACCGCTCTGGTGAAATACACGGCCAGAGAACTGAATACGGATGAAGGGGAGAAACTCATCGTTCATTCCGAATTGCATGGTTGGATCTGGGTGGAAAATCAAAATGGTCAATGCGGTTGGGTTCCAAGAGAAACGGTCGCTGTTCCATAATCGAAGCAAAGAATTGCAGAGCAAATTCCGTTTGGAAGGCCTCTCCAAAGGTTGTATAAAGGCTGCTTCGACAGCAAGAGTGGCCAAACATGTCTCGATTCCAAGTCATTTGCTTAAGTAGCCTCCTGGCACTCGGTTTTTCTTGCGCCAGCGAACCTGAACAAGATTGCTCATGGTGCGGCGCCCACGAGGCCCCGAGATCGCTTTCGTGGAACACCACCATTGCCCCGCCGGATGAACCGGGTGAAAAACTGGTCGTCACCGGCACTATTTACCAGGAAGACGGATCCACCCCTGCGGCCGATGTTCTGGTTTACGTCTACCACACCAACGTGGAGGGAGTTTATCCCAAGCGAGGCGACGAAACTGGAAATGCACGCCGCCATGGATATTTACGTGGCTGGATGCGAACCGATGAGGAGGGCCGTTATCGTTTCGAAACCATCCGACCCGCTCCTTACCACACTCACGGGGGCGAACCAGCTCACATTCATTACACCATTCAGCCAAAAGGAAGCCGCGAATATTGGATCAATGCCGCCTGGTTCTCCGACGATCCGCGGGTCACAGACGAATTGTTGGCTGGATTGAACCGCCAAGGCGGATTCTCCAACGTCATGCAAGTGTCTCAAGACGCAAATGGCGTCTGGCATGGAAAGCGCGACTTAATTTTAGCCACCTATGAATAAGCCCCTGGGCCGAGGCTAACGCCAATCCCCACTGAGGACGAAAGCACCCCAAGTCGAGGGGCGTGGATCTCCCTCGAAATCGGCACGATTTTGCCGCAGCATGCGCAACTTGGCTTCGCGCAGGGCCTGATACTTGTCCAGGCCTTTGACCCAGTAGTTTTCGTAAAACCACTTCATCAAGGTGGCGGTTGCCCGGTCGTCTACTTTCCAAAGTGAGCTGATAACGGTTTTCGCTCCGGCGACTTCGAAAGCCCGGCGCAAGCTCATCAAGCCCTCTCCGGACCTCTCGCTTCCCAATGCCGTTTCGCAGGCGGAAAGAACCGCAAGATCACATGCGGAAAGATCGAGGAGCTGAATTTCTTCGGCGGAAAGATAACCGTCCTCTCGACTCGAATCGAGTTCCCCATTCACTCCGGCCAAGACCAAACCGGAAAGCATCCCGGGTAGCAATCCCACGGCGTTCAACTGTTGTTTCACAAATTGACCGGCTCCCTGCAGAGCCTCGGCATCTCGAACTAAAGACGGCAAATGATCCGGTTCAAAATAGCCGTGAGTGGCAATGTGAACATACCGCTTCCCAGCTACCGCCTTACGGACCCGCTCTTCCGTCGCGGCACTGCCTTCGATTCGCTCAAAGGGTGCCTTCCATTCCAAGACGTAACGGTGCAATCCAGTCAAGGCCTGGATTTCTTCCCGAGTCGCCTCCAAAGGCGTCCAGGAATCCCCGATCCGCGAACGGTTGCGGCTCTCGAATGCTTCCTCTCCCGTCTTATTTTCCAGTGCATCCGCCCGGAAGTAATTGATGTCCCCTACCGCCAGCACTGGGCCCTGCCGATCGGAAGTAGGAGCATCTCCAGCCAGCAATCGCGTGGCATCGGATAAGTAGATAAAACTGCGTTCCTCCAAAAGGAATCTGCCGCTTTCAAGAGGTAGGATGCCAAAGGGCAGCTCACACAAAAAGGAATCGGGACTGATCAAGACAGTGGAAGCATCCTCCATCAACGGAAGCAAGGGTTTCCACAAACGCGCCGTCAACTCTTCTCCAACTGGCGGGGCTCCACTTTCCAAGGCCTTACCGCCACGGGCGACGGAATGATTCAGAAAATCCTTGACCAGAGGCCTTATCGACTCAGCCGTGCCCAAATGGAGAAGTTTGGGAGGTTGGCTTTTTCGAAGCACCCAAGCGAAAACTTCTTCGTCGGCGAAAAAGTCGACCAAAACCTCATCGGTGGCCATAGCCTCGCTCAACTTGTCATGGTTCGGAGCTTGAATGGCTTCTTTCAAATCGAGGGTTTGCACGAATTTCCGCTCGACATCAAGCCTTTCCTCCCGGAGCGCCTCCAATTGACCAGCAAAATTATCCGCACGTTCGGACACCGGTCTCAAAACCAAATCGGATAGCTCCTTTTGCAAGGCTTGAAGCCGTCCCAGATGAGAGAGCACCGCCGGATCATCTCGACGTTGGGTCAAAACCAGAGTAGCCGCTTGCAAGCGCCTGATTTTTCCTTTCCAATCCAAACACAGGTCATAAGTGGCGGGCAAGTCGCCATCGTCGGCCAGTCGCGCCTCTACCGTCATAAGCTCTTCCGGCCGAACCGCTTGGGCAACCACCCGCAGTCGCTCCGCTTCGGACAGCACCGGAAAGTCACGGTCGAGATAAGCTAAGGTAGATTGCAGGGCTCGAGCAAAGGCGTCCCGTGCATCCTGATCTCGTCCTTGTTTTTGTCGCAGCCTCGCCAATTTTTGCAAGGCATCAGCCACCAAAAAATGCTCCGGTTGTAAAACGAGATTGCGGATCGCCAAAGCTCGCATCAAATAAGTTTCCGACTGCTCATATCGTTCAAGGCCGTATTCCACCGCGGCAAGATTCATCAAGCTTTCCGCAACCCGGAAATGGTTCAGCCCCAGAGTTCGTTCCCGAATTTCAAGCGCCCGAAGGTGATATGCTTCGGCTTCTTTATATCGTTCCTGATCAATCAAATTCGCGCCGAGATTGTTCAGGATTACAGCCAAAGAAGGGTGGTCGGCTCCCAGCGCTTCCTCTTTCAGGGCCAAGGATTGTTTCAGGAATTCGCTGGCTTCCTCAAATCGTTCCTTGCCTGCCAAGAACACCGCAAGATTACTATAGGTCGATCCCAAAGAGGGATGTTCCGGCCCCACAGTAGCTTTCCAAATCGGAATGGCTCGTTCACTCAAGGCAACGGCTTCATCCAACCGCCCTTGATGATCGCGAACTACCGCCAGAGTGGTGATCACCGAAGCCACGTGAGGATGATCAGGGCCAAAATTCTCTTCATAGATCTTCAAGGCACTTTCCAATCGCTCGGCGGCTTCCGCGGAACGACCTTGTGAGGTATACAGCATCCCGAGTAAGCGCTGAATGCCAGCCACCAAGGGATGGGACGGTCCAACAGCTTCTCCCGCGATCGCCAAGGCGCGCTTGGCGGCGGATTCCGCTTGCTGAAATTTCCCCTGCCGCCGGTGCAAATCGGCGATTTGTTGCATGATCCACGCCACTTGCACATGCTGGCTGCCAAAAGCTTTCTCGGCGATGGACAAGGCTCGGCCCAACACCGCTTCGGCTTCCACGAAGCGGGCTTGCGACTGGTAAATCCAAGCTAACTGATTCAGAGCCTGGGATAATTCCGGATGTTCCAAGCCAACTACGGCTTCCCGAATGGCCAATGCACTTTCGCTTAAGCTGGCCGCTTCCGGCAGGCGCCCCAAGTCTCCATACAAAGCCGCCAAATGGTTTTCGGTAGTCGCCACCGTCAAGTGTTTATGTCCCAAAGCCGATCTTTGGATCTCCAAGGCGCGACGCAGATGGCTTTCCGAATCCTCGAACCGTCCGATCGATCGGAAAACCGCCCCCAGCTCCACCTGGGTCCGGGCTACCTCCAGGCTCTCCTCCCCGATTCGATCCTGGTAGATTTCAATGGCCCGCTTGAAATGAGAAATGGCTTGTTCATATTTCCCCAAATCAGTCTGCAGGATCCCAAGCTCCACCAAGGTGGAAGCCACTTCCGGATGAACTTTGCCGTGGATCCGTTCGCGAATTGTTAATGCCCGGAATTGGAGCGCGCTGGCTTGTGGGTAATCACCCTTCGTTCGAAGGCAACTAGCTAAATTATGCAAACAAATCGCAATTTGCCGATCTTCGGGATCCAGGATGGCTTCCCGTATCGCGAGAGTGCGTTGCCAAAGGGATTCAGCAGCAGCATAGTCGCCCAATTGATAGCGCAATAAACCGAGATCGTTGGTGGCCCGTGCGGTTTTCGGGTGCTTCGGCCCCAGGGTTTTCTCCAAAGAATCTACCGCCTGCCTCAACAACGGTTCCGCTTTCTGGTACCGATTCGCCCTGCTATGGAGGAAGCCAAGGATCCTGGCATTGTGAGCCAAAGCGGAAGGCTCCGGCCGGGCTTGCTGTTGGCGGATTTCCAAGGCTTGCTCCAATAGCCGGCGAGCTTCATCCAACCTTAATTGTTCGATTCGCAATTGAGCCAGCTCCTCCCATACTGAAGCTTTCGCCAATGAGAAAGACGAAGGCTTGAGCTCGAGGATTTGAAGCGCTTGCTGCAAGAAGGCCTCCGCTTCTTCATGCCGCCCGGCTTTCCAACGTAAGGAGCCGAGAGATCGCAAGGCTTCAATGAATTCGGGGCTTTCCGTACCAAAACTCCGGCCGACCCAATCCAATCGAGCTGTTGCATTTTCGTCTTGGGCTTGTTGCCGTCCCTGGGTATCCAGATTCTCAGGGATACCAGCATTTAGGCCGACTTCAAATGGACCAAGGCCGCCATGCTTGGCGCAAGCCAACAAGCTGTATTTCTCTCCGGCCTTCAGTTCCATGACCAAACGGGCATGCCGATCGACCAAGCCGCCGTCTCGTTCCGCCAAGATCTCACCTGTCTGGTCTTTAAGGACAAGATAGGCGTCGAAGGCAAAAGAACGAACCTCGATGAAGTAGGGTCCATCGCTTTCGACCCCTACGTGGAAAGGACGGCCGCGAGTCTGCTTCGATCCCAAAGCTTGCAATCGGCCGGTATCCACCGCCTGATCGTTGGCCAGAATCTTGCCCCTCATCGGAACCCCGGTGGCAAGGACTGGCGGCTCTTGTGGTGAAGAGCTTGGAATCAACAGGAGGAGGTATGGAATCCACCACATGGAAGTTCTATGTTTCCCTTTATCACAGTGGGCTTTGCATTATAGACCGAGACGGAGACTGGCAAGTCCCGTCGAATAGATGCCCGTTTCGGGGTTTATTCCGTACCGTCCGCCCGCCGTAAACCCAACTCCCGGAAATCGGGCATCCAGACTTTCAGCTCAGCCACTTTCGCACGAGCCCTATCGCTGACCGGAACGCCCCAGCGCTCGAAGAAGGGCCCTAAGTTGCGCTCGACGGCCCGGGACATGCGAATCATCCACTGATCCCTCTTGTCGTCATCCTTTCTAGGTTGCTCCCGTCTCGAAAGAGCTTCATATTCGGCAAAGACTTGAGTAAATGGCTCCCAGCCGAAGGCCTTTTGCAACTGGGCGTACATCAAAAGAGCCAAACCTGGCCGACGCTTCCACTCTTGAAAAGGAGCTCCGGCTCGCAAATAGGCGGCGGCCTTCTTCTTTTGCCCTTCCAGCCAGGGAACGTCCCAAGGATTCAGGCCGACCACTTTTTCCATGGCGTGAAGACTAAACAAATTGCAGGTGACTTCACCGGTTCCGGCGAACGTCCAAGCACCGCGCTGGCAGTTGTGACCGAGTTCGTGAAAGTGACCCCAAGAGCCCTGAGTTTGCAAGCGTTCAAGGTCCAGGACCAAACCGAAAGGACGTCCCGCTGAAGGCTGAGTCACGTCAAGATGAGTCATGATTGGATAGCCGGCGTGCATGTAGCCGGCACTGATTTGCACGTCGGCCACGAAGCGTTCTGGGCGTTCCGGCAAAGCTCTGGCCGCCAAGCGGTAATGGGCTTGCATGACTTGATCCCAATAACGAGCGACCGCTTCGGGCTGCTGCAATTGCCGAATCGAATCGGAAGGCAGGGTGAGAATCAAATGGTGGCCGGCGATCTCCGCCCATGGCGCCGGATCCTTGCGCTCGGAACTCCATTTCGTAATGGCATCAGGGTCGGCCAAATTGAAAAAGGGCGCGTCCACTACCCCGGAGACTTCAAGCTCCAACGGCAGGGCAGCACTCGGTCCAGCTTCGAAATAAATTAAGCCGCCGAAGGAGCTAGCCACTTGATGGAATTCGCTCCCAAGTTCAAATCGACGGCTGATGGAAGGCCAGCGCTGCCAGCGGGCTTTTCCAGCAATGGAATCAGTATGGGGACCGATGCGAAGGGACCAACCGGACCCGCCCCCAGCCACTACCTTCACCACTACGGTTTCGCCGGCGGCTGCATACAAGCCGGTAGAAAGCCAACCCGCTTTCGAGGTTTCAAAACGAACTCGCCGGCTGATTCTCGGCGCTCCTGCCGCCACTTTCCCGGGAAATTGATCCGCGCCCGGGGCGGCGGCTACAGCTTGTCCGGCGTCGTCCTGCCACTTTCGAGACCACCAAGAAACATACAATCTGGATAAAGCGTCTTTGGTTCGAAGCGGCCGATCAGGGGTCGGCATCGGCAAATCATTTTGTTCAGCTAAAAGCGCTTCCACCTTTGCCAGGAATTCGAGGTTGGATGCGGGCACAGCCTGGAGAGCCCTTTCCAACGCGAGGAAGCTTTTGCTTTGGCCGGAAGTGCTCAAGTCAAGAAGAGCTTGAAGAGCATGGCCTCGCTCCGGTCGTGAACCGGCAACTGGAAACGGTCCGGCCAGCATGGTCGGCGCGTAGGCCAAGCCCATCGGCGCCAGGATCCGGTTAGCCGGCGCATGCTCCCGCAGAAGCTGCTTGGGGTAAAGCTGCTGCCAACCCCAAGGACACTGGCCGATGACCAAGCCGCCACCCTTTTCCACAAAGTTACGAACTTGGCTCTGGACCGCTTCGGGTATATCGCCTCCGCCCCAAGTTAAGACCTCAACTTCCGATAAGGAACCGGCACGATTCAGATCGACAATCCGTGCTTCCGACCTTCCGGCGGCAGCCCAGGCGATCGCGTTTCGGAGCAGCCGTCCGCGGTCCGTCGGATCGGAACCTTGCCCGAGGAAGGAACCGTGTCCGAAGGCGACCACTCGGCCGTCGCCAAAACGCGCCGCCGCCACCACCGACTCCCCTTGGTCGTTACAAAGAACCGGAAAGGCTCGCTCCCCAAACACCGCCACTGGGCCGGGAATACCCACCGCTTCAATACGCTCAATGCCGGCAAGGATGGCCGACCGATCGGCAGCCACGTCCTGCGGGATTCCGAGAAAGAAGAGGAGGAAGGAGGCGAACAGCACGGCCTTGACGATAAAGTATTTTGAAAAGGCCCGGGCCTCCTCCTTGGACTCGGATTCGGTTCGGCGCCGCAGGAGTTCCTCATGCGAAGCCTTCCTCTTTTTTTGTCGGTCGCCACCCTGGGGACCACGTTCGGATGTAGCAGCCCTTCCAGTGAGGTCGTGGACGGCCTGCAACTCCGACTCGAAGCACCGAAGTTGGTCTTCGCCGCCGACGAAATCCCCCATCTGACGGCCGATGCGCTAGTGCTTGAAGATGGCAAATTGGGTTTCATCGACCCTCCTCTCGGCACTCTCCTGGAAGTCGATGGGGTTTCCTATCACATTCCGGCAGCCGGAGCCCTTTCCACCGGCGGCCCGCCGGTTCGCGGCGACATTTACGGTTTAAGTCTTATCCTGAACCCGGAAGCGTTTCAAAATCAGGATGGGGAATCTTTTTCGCTGGCACCGGGAAAACATCGAATCCGCATGGCCATGTTCGCCCAACCGGTAAGCAATTCTCAAGCGGAACCGCAGTGGGTTTACAGTAATTTAGTTGAAGTAGTCATCCTTGACCCTTGAGTGAATGGGAAATGGGATTGGAGCTTCATTTCCCAAACCTCTCACGACTCACGTCCTTTCCGGATGAAATTACAGGAATAAACCCAAGGTATGGATAAGGTCGTAAGCCCCTCGCTCGATCATCATACACAGGAGCCCCAAGGAAGTTAAACCTGAATCGATTCAGGCCACCATGCAATGAAGGAGGAAGCAACTGATAACTCTCCGTGAGATGAAAAACCAAAGTCGTTGACCCAGGCAGAAAATCCATCAGCTCGAAGTAAGAAAGAGGTAGTTGATTTCCCACACCATGAAATCGCATGATCCTCAGCGGGCCGCCTGAGGCACTAATCTCGGAGAAGGAAACGTTCCACCCATCCAACCCAGACAGTACTCCACGATTCTTCGGCTGCCAGATTTCGAGATGAATGGCATCTCCAAAGCGAGCAAAAAACAAAGAGATGTGAAGTCGTGAGGGAAGATTACGGAGAACTTTTCCACAATTCCATGTGAGGCACAGTTTATGCTCATCCTGGTAAATTTCACATTCATTTCTCGACAGTGCCCGTCCGAAAAAAGCCATGATTTCAATTAGCCGCCCTCTTTCAAATTGTTGAAGATAATCACGTTCCGGATTGGAAAAATCTCCGGAGGTCACCTCAACTTGGGCATTGGAATTTTCCATTTCTGGAAAGAACTTGGCCTTTACCCCAAATTTGTTCCACTCTTCTGCATGCAAGAATTTTCCATTCGAATTATACCTTTCAATGAAACCACCCTGTGGACTCCAGGAGGCAAGCGTGATCAGGGCGGCCGAAGTGTCTCTCTCCCAAGGACTCAATGGAAAGGTATCTTTGGAGTTCAGAATGTAGAAATCCCCTTTGGATAGATTCCTCTTTGAGGTTTTCAGGTCAAGTTCGCTTGTACCGCCAGAGAAATTTTGACTTCGATGCATTAGCCCGGGCATGGAATCTTGCCATCGCTCAAAACCGGCAAGATATGACCTAGCCACCTGATCAAGAACTGCTTCTGGGCTACCCGCGAGTTTTGGGGATTCTTCCTGAGCAAGCCCTGGCATCGGGAAGAGCAGGAAAAACGCCATGGCGGCATGGATGGAAGAAAATTTGGCGTTTGCCATGATGGTGAATCCACTTTATCTCACGAGTAGGTGTAGGCTCTCTAATGACAAGTTCACTGAGGTCATTTATCTCGACATTCTCCATTCTTTGGCTCAACACCCGTTCCCCAACAGTCATCAATAACAACATTCTCAGTTGCACCCTCCACTCTCATCCAAACACAGCACATTCTCTTAAGATTCACGGTTACAAAGAAGCTGATTGAGAAACAATCGTCGACGTAATTGTCTGTTAACTTCCATCTCTTTTTATTTTTTAACGTTCTTTGGTACATATAGCACTTGTAAAATGGCCGCGGATAGCAATCTGCCTTGCGCTTCATTATATGGGCCGTTCCCCCCTTTGGAACACCCTCGCTGTAATCTTTCAACTGAGGCGTCTCAAATGGTAGAATCTTGCATTTCCTAGAACATTTCCTCCATTCGTTGGGACCCGTGTCATTCATTGGAATCGCAGGAAAGCACCGGAAGTTGAAATACCCTCCCGAATCCCCCTCTGAGTCAGCTCCCGGATCTGAATCTGAAAGAACTTCAGTCCGGCCATCAATCCATAATTGAGAGGAATTGCCGAAAGCACCCACTCCCCCTTCCTCGACTACACTGAAGGAAGCCTGTCCCATATTGATTGCCTGGACCCCAAAGGTAAGGAACGTCTCTCCAGCCGGAAGCTCCACCATGGAAGGAACCCAAAGTATGTCTGGATTGCCAGAAGTCAACAGGAACCGACGATCTTCCAATGCGGGGAGCTCCACAGCCAGGAATCCGATCCCACTATCTCCAGGAGCCAAGGATCTCGTCTCTACAACCCCGACGGCAACAGGCGGAAAGGAAACCATAAAGGAAAATGAAATGGAACCCTCTGCCCCACTCGGCGGATCTTGCCCGGTGTGAAACAAATCGGATTCTGAACCCCAGTAAAGAGTTACATCGTTTCTCCCGATATCAGGAAACGGCCAGCCTCCTTGTTCATCATTGAAAAAAACCGGTAAGAAAATACTCGCAGTACCCTCCCCACTTACCGAATCGAATGAAGTAACGGCTACTTCAGGCCAGCGGCCTGATCCTCCGAATACAAAATTCATGTCCTGGGCCTGATAGGTGGAGTAAGGTACACCGTCAGCTATCATGCTGTACACGACTTTGATCTCTGGAATACCATAAGTTTGGGTTTCTGAGTCGAACAAGTCGGACTGGAATCGAACCGGGACGAGCAAATGTCCGGAAGTGGCCATAGGGACCGAATCCCCGGTGGAAATTTGAATCGAGTTTCCAAGATCGTCCATAAAGACCGGATCCTCAGTAAGAACTAAGCCCAGTTGGGCGGAAAGAGCAAGAGCAAGAACGAACATGGCAGAAACTCCTAACTGAACCAGAAACGGTTGAACGATGAAAGCAGATGAGCCCGTCAAAGCTCACTCCGCTTGTATACACTCTGGAAAGCAGCGGGGTCAAGAAAAGGGTGAGTTTTTTTAATGAAATCGAAAGGGTCTGCGCTCTGAATCCCTGAAGAGCAACTGAATCACTACGAAATTGCAAAATGAAAATTCTGAGGCGATTGACGGAGATTTCTCAGCGATCGCTCCATCCCGCCACCAATTCGATGGCGGCGACCACCTCCCGAGCTAAAGCCCGAGATCCTTCTCGGCTGAAGTGAACGTTTTCCGGCTGTTGAATTTCCGCCAATCGAGCCATTGCGAAAGCATGCAAATCGTTAACGGCAACACCGGATTGAACCATAAGTTGAACGGCAATCTGATTGTAAATTACGGCGTCCTTTGGAGCCCGATAGGGACGCAAATCACCTTCCGGTACCGGCGTCGTGGTGGCAAAAATCAGGCGGGCACCGGTGGCTTGCAACTTCGCCAGAATTTCACTTAGTTGCCTTCTATAGTCCTCCGGTCCGGATTGATGAGGATCGTTCGGCTGGTTGGAATTCTTGCCAGTTTCCGGATCGACCCGCTTCAAATCATGTAAGCCGAAATTGAAGTGAATGATGTCCCAATCTCCTTCTTCCATGGCCAGCCAATCGTCGATGCGACGCAGCCCGTGATCGGTGCCTTGACAATTTTCCGGCCGTTTGCCATTCGGTTGCATGGGTCGCACCACAAAGGCGCGCCCCTCCAACAAGCGCCGGACTTCCTCGGTGTAGCCGATGGAAATGGAATCACCGAGAATCAAAACCCGGATTCCCGGTTCCAAAGGTGGGTTTTCCATCCGGCTCCTTTGACATGCCGTCGAGGCCAAGGCACCGATCAACAACAAAACACCGAGGAAGACGCGGAATTGATTCACTTGGCTCTCTTATTTCTCGGCGCCGACGGCCAAAGCCATGGCTTCCGCACCACCCACCACCGGCAACTCAAACTGGGTCGCATCCAGATCGATCGAGAGCTTGGTTCCGGGCTTCGGCCAAAGAGTGAAATCCCGATCGCTGGAGAAAATCATCAATCCGATGTGCTGGCCAACGGGAATTACCTGGTCGTCGGGCTGCAACTCAAAGCTGAACTCTACGAACTGCCCCTTCTTCAAAGGCTGGCTCTCTTCCAATGAGGCATGATTTTGCGGGTCCGCCCAACCTCGGGTGATGATGTTGTCGTTGATGACTCCCGTTTCGTCCCAAGGCAGAGAAACCAACCACACCGACAGGTTCGCAGCCGAGCGGCTCGACGCCATGCGAATGCGAAGACGAGGGGTGCCGGAAAGATGGAGCGGCCATTGCAGTTTTTTCGTCACATAGAGCAGGCGATGTTTGGACTTTTGAGCATCGGCCAATTTGGATCCCTTCTGTTCCACGTTGTCAATCAAGGTTTCCACGCCTTGCTCCTGATCGGCTGCACGCAAAGTTAAGCCGCCCCAAGCCTGGCCTCCGGCCTGCAAGTGCAAGGTCACCTGCTCAGAATCCGGATGGGGATATTCGGCATAGGACGTGGGCTTAGATCGGGGGTCGCCTTCCCGGACCACCCAAGCCCGGGGCATCTCTTCGACTTGATTTTCCACGCCGTAGAGATAGCGGCTGAACCAGCGGTTCATCATGTCGAAGGGCGGCGGGCCGCCATGTCCTCCTTGATGGAAGTAGGCCATCACCGGCACGCCCCTTTCTTTCAAGCCTTGATAAATCGAAACGCTGTGGTTCGGCATCACGTTCCAATCGTTAAAGCCGTGAGAAATCAAAGTCGCCGCCCGCACCTTGTCCAAACGCTCCCGATAATTCCGAGAATGCCAGAAAGCATTGTAATCGCCGGTGAGCCGGTCCTGATTGTCGGCCATCAATTCATCGCGGACCGTTTTGTTGCAGCTCTTCCGCATTCTCGGATTACCGCTGTTGATGAAGTCATAAAGGACGTCAATATCTTCCCCCATATAACCGCCGGGATGTCGAACCAAACCATGAGAGCGGTAGTAGTGATAGTAGGAAGTATTGGGAGCATCGGGAATGATGGCTTCCAACCCATCCACTCCGGTGGTGGCGGCGGCAATCGGCAAAGTACCGTTGTAGGAAGTGCCGGTCATGCCGACTTTGCCGGTGGCCCAATATGCCTCCACGGTTTTGTTCCCGTCCGGAGTGGTAAATCCCTTAGCTCGACCGTTCAGCCAATCAATGACCGCCTTCGGCGCCAATTCTTCATTTTCGCCTCCAACCGTGGGACATCCTTGAGAAAGGCCGGTGCCCGGCGAGGCGGAGTGCACCACGGCGAAACCGCGAGGCACCCAAGCCCGAATCAGGGAACGGGAAATCATGCCGGGCCGGTTTTGGAAGCGAATGTTGGGAGCGGCCTTCCGCTTCGGTGGTTTAGCCCCAAGTTCATGATTCGGGTCCCAGAAAAATCGGTTCCCCGAGGCGACCCCGGAAAAGTAAGGGCTGGTTTCATAAACCACCGCCACTTTCAACCCTTCGCTGTCAGTCTGCCCTGGCCGAGTGACGTCGACGTGAACCCGATCCAACTTGCCGTCGCCGTCGGAATCAAACTCGGTTTCTACCCACAAGTGGTGCTGAATCCAATCTTTGGGATTCTTGAAACCGTCCACGACTTGGGCCATCCCGTCTTGAAACACCGGCACGGTGGGCTTGGCAGCCTGGGCGGGAAGAGATCCGGTTTGAGCAAGCAAGCCGAGGGCGACGGTGAAGAGGGTCCGGTGCAACAAGACGGTGTGGTTCATGGCTGAAACGGCTTGGATGTGCCGCTGGGGGTACCCCGGAGCTTACGCGAAGTTCTCGGTCCCGATAGGGTAGTCCTTCGGGGAATCGGGTCCGATCCTGGGCCGGCCCCCTGCCGGGGCGATGAAACCACGATAACCATGAAGCGATCGCAAATCATTCTAGGCTTCCTCCTCGGGCTGGCTATTCCGGCTTGGTCCCAAACTCCGAAGCCGCCGCCGGTGAAGGTCTTTATCCTGGCTGGACAATCGAATATGCAAGGGCATGGCGCGATCCGCGGGGATGAAAAACGGAATGGCGGTCAGGGGAGTTTGGAGTCCTTGGTTCGAAGCAAGGATAGCGCGAAGAAATATCGCCACCTGGTAGATCGAAAGGGAGATTGGACCACTCGAAAGGACGTTTGGATTTGGTATTTCGAACGCCACGGCGGCTTGACCGCTGGTTACGGCGCGCGGAAGGATCGCATTGGGCCGGAACTTCAATTCGGCCACGTTCTGGGCGATCATTTCAAGGAACAAGTGCTTTTGATCAAAGTCGCCTGGGGTGGCAAGAGTTTGGCCGTAGATTTCCGACCGCCGAGCAGCGAAGGAGAAACCGGCCCTTATTACCAAAAACTGAATCAGCACATCCAGGAGGTATTGAATCAGTTGCCGGAGCTGTTTCCTAAATACCGGGACCGAGGCTATGAAATCGCCGGTTTCGGATGGCACCAGGGTTGGAATGATCGCATTAATCAAAGCTTCAACGATGCCTATGAACAGAACTTGGCCAACTTCATCCGCGACCTCCGCAAAGATTTAAACGTAGAGAAACTCCCTTTCGTCATCGCCGAAACCGGCATGACCGGACATCAGGAAAAGCATCCCCGCGCCCTTTCCTTGATGAAAGCCCAAGCTGCGGTGGCGGAATATCCCGAATTTCGAGGCAACGTCGCCTTCGTCGGAACCAAGGACTTCTACCGGCCTCCGGAAGCCTCCCCTTCGAGCCAGGGCTACCACTGGAACAGCAACGCAGAGACTTACTGCCTGATCGGGGAAGGCATGGCCACCGCCATGCTGGGTTTGCTCAAGGGCTCGTCCCAGTAGGTCAGGGCAGGAGGCTCGAGCCGAGAGCGTCGCACAACCTTCACGGCCTGTTTTTTGTCTTCGGTAGCATGGAGGGATGACGGCTGAAATCCGTTCTTCCTTCCTTCTCCTGCTCCTTGCCGCCGGCCCCCTGGCTGCCCTGCCCGCTCCCCATCCGGCCCAGCAGAGCCCGGAGCCAGGACGGCTCCAAATCCTTTACACCGAACATCCTGGGGTTCCCCAGAATGAGGTACCGGGCCTGCCTGGCGCCCAGTTCGGAGACCTCAATCGGGTCCGAACTTCCTTTGCGGGAGTGATCGGGGTTCAAGCCGTCATCGACTGGAACGGCCAATTCCTCGACGCCCTTCTGGTTCAGGATCGGGTGGTCCTAAAGGAGGGAGATCCTCTGCCCTGGGCTCCCGCGGAAAGCCTGAGCTTAATTCGGGATTTCGCGGTCAGTGATAGCGGTGCCATCGCCGTTTCCCTGGAAAGCACTGGCCCAGCCGCAACCAGCAGCTATTTGGTTCGCGAAGATTCCCCGGGGAATTGGACCGTTTTGGCCAAGGAAGGCGACCCGATCCCGGGCTTCGCCGGCAAGGTCTATGGAACGCAATACGGGGCCACCCTCGATGCCTCCAATCGCGCCGGATTTTTCAGCGATGGGGTCAGCGGTGGCGTCAGTAACGATCAAGCCATGGAGTTTGACGGTGTGGTGCTGGCCAGAACCGGCTTGGACGCCCCGGCCGGTCAACTCAGCGGATTAAACCAAGCCTACGCCTACTTCGACGACATCGGCTCCCCCAGAGTGGACCGGGATGGTTCCGATTGGCTAGCCCAAGCCTTCTTGGAAAGCTCCAACGACGAAGTCTTGGTGGTCAACGGCAGCGTCGTTTTGCAAGCCGGCTATGCCATCCCGGGCTCGGGTTTATCCACCACGGTTTCTACTAACGGCATTCAGTTCGCCACCTTCGATGGAAACGGGAATTGGTACGCCCACGGTTTCTTCAACCCGGCCACTCAATATTGGGCGGTTCGCAACGGAGCCATCTTGACCCGTACCGGTTTGCCGGTGTTCTCCGGAAGTACCGAGTTGTGGATGTCGTCCCGAACCTTTCCTCTCGTGGCCGGAAACGGCACGGATTACGTGGTCGCCGGTACTGGAGCCTCCACCTTCCTCAGTTACTTGGTTCGAAACAACGCCGAAATCCTGTGCGCCCAACTCGACCCGATCGATTTGGACGACAACGGTCAGTTCGATGACAACTTGGTCTTGCAAGGATTTTCGGAAGGCTACATGACCGACGACGGCAGCGTAGCTTTCCTTGGAATGACTCGAAGCACGGCGGCCGGTGGAAGAACGGAAAATTCGATCGTGATTTACGACAACACGCCGGATCCGAAATTGACCGTGACCGGCTTGATCGCCGGTTCCACCGCAACGGTGGAAGTCGCTCCGGTAGAAACCGGCAGCACGGTCTTCACCGCCTTTTCCTTAGTCGGCGCCGGCCCCTCCAACGTCTCCACTCCTTGGGGCCCGCTTACGGTTGCGCTCAGCCCCCCCTACAGCTTGCTCCCGAACATGGTGGGAGACGCCAGCGGCACTGCCTCTCAACAAGTGTCGGTGCCGGCCCAAGCCGCCGGCCGTTCGATCTGGATCCAAGCCTTGGAAGATGAAGGAGCCGGGATCTGCCAGCTCAGCAACGCCTTTGCTGGCGTAGTGCAGTAGAGCGAGTCACACGGACCGATTGAGCTTCTGAAGACCAAGCCGGCCCGGGCTTTCTTCCCTCCGGGATGAAAACCGTTGACATATCAGACATTTCGTCTTAGCATCAGACATCGCGCCTGAGGGCGCTGAGGACAAGAAGCCCATGACTCCGGATCGCAACCACGCCACTGCCGCCGAGCTCGCCGTTTTGGAAGTCCTGTGGCAAGCCGAACCGGCCACCATTCGAGTCATTACGGAGCGGCTATATCCCCAAGGAGGAACCTCTTCCTATGCCACGGTGCAAAAGCTCCTCGATCGCCTGGAGAGCAAAGGGTTCGTGGCCCGGGAGCGATCTCGAATCCCCCATCGCTTTCGTTCCCGAGTCGATCGGGGCAAGCTGATTCAACACCGGCTCCGGGATTTGGCCGACAGTCTGTGCGGCGGATCGCTGAAACCGTTGCTTACCCAACTGGTGGAGAATACCCGGTTATCCGAAGACGAAATTGAATCCCTGCGGCGCCTGATTCAAGACCAAAAGGAACCGGAGGACGACGAATGATCCTCAGCCCGGCCATGGTTCATTTCGGAGTAGTTTTCTTGCTGGCTTCGTTTGCATTTCTGGTTTGCCGGAAAGCCCGCTGGCAAGAACTCGGCCATCTCCTGTGGCTGTTCGTGTTTCTCAAACTCTTGGTTCCCCCAGTATTGGAAGTCCCAATTTTCCCGGCCCAGCTCCCGGAATTGGGAATCCATCCAGTCGGCGCTTCGATGGAAATCCCGGCGCAGGTTAGGGAAGCTCCTCTCGCAGTCGATCTCGCCTCTGAGGCGGAACCCACCAAAGTCATGAATTTCACCGGGGATCATGAAGCGGGTCTCTCCCTGTGGTCGATCTTATCCTGGATTTGGGCCGCGGGTACGGCACTCAGCGGTACTTTGCTGGTGATTTCAATTTTTCGATTTCGTCGAATTTTGCACCGTTCGGACCCGCCGTCGGAATCGCTCCAATCTGAATTGGAGATGTTGGCGGCTGAGATGGGGCTTCGAAAAGTTCCTCAATTGCGAATCGTGCCGGCCGTGATATCCCCGGCTTTGTGGCCCTTTGGCCGCACGATTTTCTTGGTGCCAAGATTGCTTTATCAAGAATTGAACCCGCAACAGCGAAGAGCGATCCTGGCTCACGAACTGGCCCATTTCGCACGCAGGGATCATTGGTTGCGTTTCATTGAACTTGCCGCCCTTTGCATCTACTGGTGGGCACCTCCAGTGTGGTGGTTTCGCCGAGAACTTCGCTTCGCTGAAGAAAGTTGCTGCGATGCCCGAGCCCTCAAGTTCATGCCCGGCAATTCATCGGCCTATGCCGAAGCCTTGGTCGAGACTGCGGCGATTTTGGCTCGAAATCGAAGCTCTCGTTTGCCTCAATTTGCCACCGGAGCCAACGCTCTGAAACCCTTAGCCCGACGCATCACCGCAATCATGAAAAACGAAACCGTCCGACCGCTGTCTCATCCGCTTCGCTTGATCTTACTTTTGCCGGTTTTGTCGATTCTTCCCTTGCTTCCGGCTCCTGCCCAAAGCAAGACGGTATCGCCACCGGCCAACACTCCTGCAACTTCTTTCCAGCCGGCTGTGCAGGAACCGGTTCTTGAAACCTTCCTTCAGGAGGAGCAAGAACCCACGATGACCCGCGAGGAAAGGGTTACGCTTCGCCTTGGCATGGAGCTCATCCAGCAAGCGGATTTGCATCAGGCTCTCGAATTTCTACGCCAGTCCCAGGGTGCAAGAGCGAGCGCCAAGTTCGATTTCTTGGTCGGCAATCTTCTTTATCAACAAAGGCATTTGAAGGATGCGGCCAAGGCGTATGAAAGTGCCGTCACCAAACATCCGGCTTTCGTGCGCGCCTGGAAAAACCTGGCCCACGTTCATTTGACCACCGGCGATTATGAAGCGGCCGTTGCTGCTCTTCATCGTGCCGTGGACTTGTCCGCAGGAGATGGAACTACTTACGGTTTGCTTGGTCTGGCTCTCTCCCAGCTTGGGGACCTCGCGGCTGCCGAAACGGCGTTCTGGAACGCCCATTTGCATGATCCGGGTAACCAGGATTGGAAACTCAGCCTTTTGCAATGCCTTTCCTCGGCTGGCCGCCATCAAGAAGTTCTCGCTCTTAGCCGCCGATTCCTCAAGGAACAACCTGAGGACTTCTCCCCGCTCTCTTGGCAGGCTAAAGCCGCTTTGCAGGTTGGAGATCTCGAGGCCGGCGGCCGACTTCTTGAGAGGTGGCTGCAGATGGAACCCCGAAACGGGGAAGCTCTGTTGCTCCTTGGTCATCAGCGATACCAAACCGGAAGGATGGAAGAAGCCATGGCTCTTTATCAAAGGGCTACCGAGTTGGAGGGTTTTCGAAGCCAAGCGAGGCAACGTCAAGGTCAGATTCTATTGAACCTGAGCCCTCAACATGGGACCCTCGAGTGGCTCAAGCAAGCCCAAAAAGTAAACCCGGATCAGGCGGCCCAATGGTGGTCCGAGGCGATTGAACTAAAGCCGCCGGCCAACACCCCCTTCGTGGAAGCATTCCAATTGGATTCCCCCCCGCGCCCGCTTCATCAACCGGCGCCCAAGCTGAATGCCGAAACTCGGAAAAAGTTACCAGGAACGGTTCAGTTTCAAATCGAGGTGAACCTGCAAGGTCAGGTTCAAAATCCGGTGGCTCTCGCCGCTACCGACTCTGAATTAGTGGAGCCGGCCTTGGAAGCAGTCCGGCTGTGGCTGTTCGAACCCGGTAAATGTCAGGGAAGGCCGGTCTCGTTCCGAATGCAACTGACTCTTGCATTTCCGGCGGACCAATAACGAAGCAACAGCAGTTTTCATCTTTCAAAACCACCGCCGCGGCTTGCCACTCTCCGGGACAGTCGCGGCGTCGTTATTCTCGCACTAAATCACTCTGTATGCAGGACGACCATAAAACCGAAGCCAGCGCAGACCAGCAAAGAAGAGCAGAGCACCCGATGGCAAGCACACCGGCTTCGTGAAGAGCATTTCCAGCTTTGACGATGACCAATCCCGCAGCGAGAAGCAAGGCTATTTCTGGGATGAAAAGCCACTGCCGAATCCAGATTTTCAAAATCATGGTCAAGGGCAAATAGGCAAATGGCACGAAAATTGTTTCAAAATAGGAAGGCCTGAATGTGTAAACGCTTCCCCAAAGGGAGACGGTTGGAAACCAGGTGAACAGGGCCTGGTAGAACAAATAAATCAGAAAGGAAAGCCCAAGTACCCAAAGGCCACTCAAGCACGCCACCGAAAGTGCCAGGTGGAAATGTTGGCGTCGCGAAACAGGAAGGAGCATATTAGAAAAAAGCGGCACGGGAAGGTGCATCCCCATAACGCACATCAGTACAAATACCGCATTGGACGCCGGAACTTGCGAGCCGTCGGGATTCAGCGGAGCAAAGCCGGCTATTACCAAAATCGCGGCGACGAAGGCCAATAGCAAAGGAAGACTCCAAGGAGAAAATGGCAGCAGATAACCTAAATGCACGTATTCGAGAGCGGCCAGGCGCCGGCGAAAAGATGGAAAGGGATGGCGCCCGATCCGCAAGTAGCCATATTCCAAGATTCGACCTCGGAAGCCCCAGTTTCGCCGGGCCAAGGCCATGCGGCGGCTCTCGGCCCCGAATTCTTCCGAGGCTGATTTCCGCCAAATCATTTGTAAAGAGAAGAATCGCCTGCCCACCGCCTTGCGAGCCAAATTCACCGTCCCCAACTGCCGCCAAAGCCATCCCGAAAGCAACACGGCCAGAGTCAAGTTCCATATTTCGCCGAAAAGAATAAACTGCTCCAACTTCACTCGGGTTTCGGGGAATTCCACCAAGACGATCCAGGCAACTAACACCGGGCCCAATAGCACTGAGACGTTGTCCTGGCGCAATAAGAAGCCGGTCAATACCCAGTAAAGGGAGAAGCAAAAACAGAATGCAGATCCGAACGCTATCCAAGTTCCGGCGCCGTGCAAGAGATTGGACTCAAGAACCGGCAAACAAGCCACCGCGCAGGTCAAAATGCCGACTGCAAAAAAAGTGTCTCGCATGGTTACCGGCCGCCTTGGAAGGCAAAAGCTGAAGGGTTTTACCAGCAAATCTTTTTGCAGAGAACAAAGAAGGTATGCCATCCATGCCGGAATCACTAAAACAGCGACGAAGGCGCCGGATCCGGCATCGATTTCTTTGAATGCATACCGAAAGGACGGAATACAAACGATGGCTCCGACGAGATGCCAAAGAAAAAAAGAAGGAGAAGTAATCAGCGGAAGCAAGTTGGCGACGACCAGTCTCATGATTGCACAACCTCCTTCTTTTCTTCCAGAACCAAGCTATAGAGCTCTTCCAGTGAAAGGAGCTCAACTTCCAACCGGCTCCGGGTTATTTGAGCCAAATGATCCAAATCCAGCTCTGGTTTCGCCTTCATGACCACGAGTGCTTCAGCTTCACTTCGGCTGCAGGTGAGCACACCGTCGAAAGGCAGTGGTGTAGGCAACGGCCCTCGAACCGCGCTGATTCGCACTTTCAGGAATTCCTGCTGCAAATCGGCCAAAGAAAGGTCACGGCACACTTGGCCCTTGTCCAAGATGATGACGTGATCGATGACTTTTTCCACGTCACTCAGAATGTGGGATGAAATCAAAATGGTGCGAGTCGGATCCTGAATGATGCCGAGCAACAAATCCAAAAAACGCCGTCGAGCCAAAGGATCCAGTGCCGCGGCCGGTTCGTCCAGAAGGAGAAGGTCCGGCTCGAAGCCGATGGCTAGTAGAATCGCCAGCATTTGACGCTGGCCTGGAGAGAGTTCCCCTACCAGCGCCGTCCGATCCAATTGGAACTCGGAAACATATTCCTTTTCCAGTTCGAGATTCCAATCGGAATAGTAGGAGGCGACGTATCGGATCATTTGTTCGACCGTCATCCAATCCACCAGCGAGCCTTCCTGGTGGACGTAGCCGATGCGCGCTAATTCTTGGGGCCGAAGTTGGGCGGCATTGCAACCCAAGGTTGTGCAAGTCCCCTTGTCCGGGAGGTAGAGCCCAATGACATGTCGAATCAAAGTGCTTTTGCCGGCCCCATTGGCTCCGAGAAGGCCGATGATACTACCTGCTTGAACGTCCAGTGAAACGTCCTTCAACACCGGATTCATGTTGAATTGCTTGTAGAGATCTCTGATCTCAATGACCGCTTCCATTTTCATCTCTGTTCCCCCATGGTCTGATGGTCGAATTTTCGATAGAGCTCCGAGAAAAGCTGCAAGGCTTCCTTTTCGGGAATTCCCATCTGAACAGCCAAAGCTGCGACGTTACTCATAGCCTGATCCAGCATCTGGGTTTGCCGCCGGCGCTTTACATCCTTGCGCACTGCCCGTACGAATAAACCCACTCCCTTACGGCGATCTAGAAAACCTTCCTGGACCAGATAGCCGTAGGCTTTGCTTACCGTCATCGGGTTGATTTTGAGGCGGGAGGCCAGGCTTTTCACGGATTCGATCTGCTCGCCTTCCTGCAATTGCCCCAGAAGGATTTGGCGCCGCACTTGGTCCATCAACTGGCGGTAGATCGGAACGCCTCCGTGCAGATCAAGATCCAGAATCAAGGTCGTCGCCTCCGGCACCGTATCATAGTAGTAATATAGTAGACCCTCCCCAGAGGGTCAAGCCCATTTTGGCACCGAACCCCTTCCCTTCGATTTTCCATCACCGGCCACGGAGGTATGCTGGAGGCATGGCGCAAACTAGGGAGAAGCTTGGATTTAAAGCCGTCTTAGCCGAATTGAAGGCCAATGGCTCGGAACAAACGCGGAAGATTTACCGCAGTGCCGGCGGACGCGGGGATATGTATGGGGTTAGCTATGCTTTCCTCAAAAAGCTGAACAAGCGAGTCAAAGTGGACCATGATCTCGCCTTGAGGCTTTGGGAAACTGGGAACCACGATGCTCGGGTTTTTGCCTGCTGGACCGCAGATTCGGAACGAACCACAGTCAAATTGGTGGAGGCTTGGGCCAGAGACGACAGTAATCCCCTGCTTTCCGGCGAGCTCGCCGCCTTCGTCCAGGACACCTCCCTCGCTGCTGGACGAATGCGCAAGTGGATTGGCATGAAAGGGGAATATCGGCGCACCATGGGTTGGAACATAGCCGCCAAACTAGTCATGCAACCGAATCGAGGTCCAGAAGAAGGCGGTTTGGAGGAATCCGAGATCGGAGATTTGCTTCAAAGACTCGAAGATGAGCTTCAAAGCGCTCCGAACGAAGTGCGGTACGCCATGAACAACGCCTTGATTGCGATCGGCTGTCGTCCCGGATGGATGAAAAAGGCCATTTCTGCAGCCCGAAAGATCGGCAAAGTAGAAGTCGACTTCGGCTCCCGCCAGTGCAAAGTCAATGATGCTGCAGACACGATCAAGAAAACCGTTGAGCACTATAAAAAGCAGGGCAAAAATCCGACCGACGGCAGCGCCGGAAAGCGCAGGCGTCATTGCTGAGGGCGGTAGAGGGCTGGCGGAAGCATCACGTCCCGCTTTCGCTTGGCATCCTCGTCATCAAGGCCCTTGGATTTATTGACAGCGAGCCCAGGCCGCGGCTTCCGCGGCGGTGAGATAGCCGAACTCCACGGCTTGCCCCAAGCTCAGCTTTTCCTCTGAATCCGCCACCGGCAGCCGGCAACCAGCTTGAGCCGGGGACACACCTAAGGAACGCAATGCTCCCGCTGTTTCAACCAAGCGAATCCCTGCTTGCTCCAGCCATTCCTTGGTTTCGAAGTAGTCGAAACCGGCGGTAACCCAGGGCAGCCCTTTGTCGAAACTAGCAGGCCCAAATGGCTTCCCCTGTACTCGGCAAATGAGCCTGGAGATCTCCTCGACCAAATTCTCCGTTTCCACTCCATAGTGAAATCAAACTTCGGCGGGTGGATTCGACTCCATTTCACTGAGCGGTTTGCATCCTGTCGCTGGAATTTCAGTCAGAAACCGGGCCTCCGGCAAGATGACGGCTTTTCTTTGGCTCAATCCGGGGATTTCCCCAGAATTCGCTGTCGATTGGATCGCCGGAGGCGATGTCGCCGGCACTCCCAGGCCGGTTCCCTTTGGCCCGGTTGGATGGTCAATCTTCCTTCTTCGGGGTTTCGATCCTGGCTTTCAGCAATTTCGCGCAATTTTGCCGGCCAGCTTCGACCGCCTCACGATCCAGAGCCAAGCCGAAAAGTCCGGCAAGGGCTTCCGTAATCTCCCAAGGGACTTCAGTGGCTGAAAGGATGGATTCACCTCGGTGATTGGTTGCCTCAGGATCCGCCCCCTTCTCCAGCAAATACTCCAATGCCTCGACTCGCCCGAGAAAAGCGGCGCTGCTTAGCGGCGTTGAGCCATCACGATTGCGAACGTCGACAGAGGCACCAAATTCCAGAAGCAGCTTCAACAACTCCAGGTCGCCAAACAGGGCGGCGATGCAAAGCGGGCTGACACCGAAGGTGGAATCCAACCCATCGGGGTCCGCTCCGGCCTTTAGGGCATTTCGAATGCGCTGGTCATCCTTGGACTCCAGAGCCGCCCATAGGTCGGGCAAAGGCTCTTCATCCTCCACGTATCCAAGTTCGGCCAGTTGATGCCGCACCTCCGGATCAAAGGCGGGAGAGTTCAAGGAAGCCGAACCCTCCCACCGATCTTGAATGAACTTGGTGGCAATCTTTTCCATTTCTTGGACGACTTCGGGATGTTTTCCGACCAGGTTATTCTTTTCGGCCGGATCCGTTTGCAAATCGAAAAGCTCCAGCCGAGGCCTATCTCTTACCTGGGATTCCTCCAAGTTCAAAATGAGTTTCCAGCGGCCTTTTCTAACGCAAATCATGTCCCCGGAGGCGATCCCAAATCTCTTCATTATCGGATCTTCACGTCTAATGGACACAATTTCCCGAGGTTCCGACTCTTCACGGCCATGAATTAGTGGTAACAGGCTCTCACCTTCCAATCCATCCGGCGTTTCGATCTCAAGCAACTCGCATAGAGTCGGGTAGATATCCAAACTCCGCACCGGTGTTTGAATTCGTTTCCCTGCCGGCAGCAATCCGGGAGCGTAAATCATCAGCGGCACCCGTATCATTTCTTCGTAAAGAATGTAACCGTGACTCGTCCCGCCATGATCAAAGAATTCTTCACCATGATCGGAAGTGAAAATGAAGATGAAATCCTGTCCCCAAGACCTCTCCTGCAACTTGTTCCACAATTGCCGAATTTGATCGTCGTTGGCCAGGATATCCGCATCATATAAATTGCTTCCATGCTCAATGAACGAGGCGGAATCCACCTCGGCGCGATCAAAATTCTCTTGAGTGACATAGAGACCCGGAATAGGAGGTCCCGTTTTCATCAAGGATTTCCACTCTTGTCGAAATTGCTCATGCCGCTTCGGGTCGGCGAAATGTTGCAGGTACTTAGGCTCAGGCTCATATTCTTCGTGAGGATCCACGGAATGGAGGTACAAAAGCACCGGCCATTGACGGTTTTGATCCAACCAGGGAAAAACATACTGGTTCAGTTTCTTGGCTGACCCACTGGCAAACCGAATCGGATCCCCCCGGTTTACGTGAGTGGACTCCACGAAATGATCAAATCCCTGGGCAAAATTCGAAAGAAGATTGCCCATCAGTATGTTGGCAGAGAATCCGGCCGTGTACATTCCATTGTCCTGGAGGACCTCGGGCCAGGTTTTCACTTCATCAGGCAACCGATATTGGAGCTGATGGGCGTCCATCTTTGAGGGAAATTTCGAACTCAGGATTGAAGCCATGGACGGCTTGGTCCAAGGCGCCTGGCTGTAGCAGGCTTCGAATACAACGGATCGTTCAGCCAGCCATTTTAAAAATGGAGTCGTTTCCCGGTGGTAGCGGTTAAAGCCGAGCCGGTCATTTCGACAGGTATCCATCAGGTAAAAAACCACGCTCCGGGGACGGGAGGCTTGGTCTTGATTTTGCGAAGCCGCTTGGGCAACCAGGCCTCCCGAGAGAGGACCGCAAAGCAAACCAAGCAGGAAACCAATCCGGGCTACTCGCCGGTACCTAATCATCGGTGATCTCCAAATGACTTTTGCCAAGGGAACGCCTCCATCATAAGATCTTCCAAGGGTTTGAAGCCAATTCACCAAATAGGCCACAGCCGCTTTCGGTGGAATTTCGCTCACATCTTATACTGCAAAGCACCAGGCCACACCATGATGAATCCCCTCATTCCACTGCTCACTTCGTCGCTTTTATTTGGCTTCGCCTTCCTGCAATCCGCTCCCGGCCAAGAACCAGGAGGGACCCTGGAACTGATTCATCGCCTCGAAAATTCCAACGGCGTGACCAATTTTGGTGGCTGGAACGGCGATGCTGGAGATCTGAACGGGGATGGCATTCCCGATTTCGCCCTCGGTGATCCAAACTTCACCCCAGGAGGCCTGGTTTACGCCTATTCAGGGGTTGACGGCAGCGAACTATGGAGCCACCAGGGAGTTCAGTTCTCAAGCCATCTAGGCTCAGCCATAGCCGCCGCCGGCGACGTCAATGGAGACGGATTCGGAGATCTCATTGTCGGTGATACCAATTTTGAAGCTCCTCCCGGTTCGAATTCCGGGGCCGCTATGGTCATTTCCGGTTTGGACTCCTCTCCGCTTTGGCTCTGGACCGGCCTCACCCACGCTGAACAATTCGGCAGCGCCTTGGATGGCGGAGGTGACGTCAATGGAGACGGTGTGCCGGATCTCATTGTCGGGGCTCATGGATCGGTTCACTCCGGAATTCAGGGGGGCTCTGCTTTTGTTTACTCCGGCAGTCAAGGAACCGAGCTGTGGCGATTTAACGGTTTGAACGACGGCGACCGGATGGGAGCCTCCGTGGCCATTGCGGGCGATGTAAACGGAGACGGTTTCGACGACCTTTTAGTCGGAGCTCCTTCGGTGAACACTCCTGGCGGGGTTTCCTCCGGTTCAGTCCATGTCTATTCGGGTGTTGATGGCTCTTTGATCCATCAATTCCAGGGTTCGGCCGATAACGAGCGCCTAGGAGAAAGAGTCGCCTCCGTCGGTGACATTAACGCAGACGGCTTCGCCGACCTTCTCATGAGCGCCCCCTATGCTCAATCGGGAGGTGTGGTCGACGCTGGCTCGGTTTTCCTTTATTCCGGAATGGACGGCAGCCTTCTCTTTCGCTTTGATGGAATTGAAAATGAAAATTTAGGATGGGCGATCAGTGAAGCCGGAGATTGGGACCTGGATGGATATCCGGATTTCGCCATCGGTTCCGCCCTCCGCCAGGCCATAGACGTCTACTCGGGCATTTCCGGTCAAATACTCTGGAGCTTCCCTGAAGACTATCCCGGGACTCCGGACAACTTAAATGGCTTGGGCACCTCGGTCCGCTTGATCGGGGACATCCAAGGGATGGGTTTTCCCGCATTGCTTGCCGGCGCGCCGTACGCTCAAAACAACTCAACTCCGTCGGGAACTGCGATTACATTTGCTTATAATCCAATTCTGGCTTCGTCCGCAGTCTCCTTCTCGGCTTCGACTGGAGCCATTCTGGATTTCCAAATCAACAGTCCTTCGGAAGCTGCAAACGGCGAATTCAAGCTGTTATTGTCTGCTGCAGGAACTGGCCCGACGAACATCGGAGGAGTGGACGTCCCACTTTCTTTGGATGCTCTTCTCATCAACAGTTTCTTCAATCTCTATCCCCCGGAAATTTTGAATTCAGGCATGCACGGTACCTTGGACGCCGAGGGAGACGCTTTGATTTACTTGGGTTTCCTCCCGGGCTCCCTCAGTTCCGCGGTCGGACTTCAGGTTCACCTGGCCGCCCTAATCAATATGCCCAATCAACTTCCGGTATATGCTTCTGTGGCGACTCCACTGGAAATCCTGCCGTAAGCGGAGCTTGGAAAGAATTACCTCCAATCCCCGCTCAACACAAAGGCACCCCAAGTGCCTGGCCGGGCGTCGCCACTGAAATTCTTGCGGTTATCCTCGAGCATCCTCAACTTCGCTTGGTGAAGAGCCTCATTCTTTTCCATTCCATTTACCCAGTAATTCCGATAAAAATCGAGCATCAAGTCTGCCGTGGCTTGATCTTCGACCTTCCAAAGCGAGCTAATCACCGTTTTGGCACCGGCTACTTCGAAGGACCTTCGAATGGACATCAAACCTTCGCCGGCCCGTTCGCTCCCCAGCGCGGTTTCGCAGGCGGAAAGTACAGCAAGGTCGCAATCCGCCAGGGGAAGGTGCTGGATTTCATCGGCGGACATGTACCCGTCGTCTTGTTTTGGATCAAAGGGTTTGTTCACCCCCGCAAACACCAAGCCACTCAGCAATCCGGGCAACATACCGACGGCCTTTTCCTGCTCGCTGGAGAACACGCTTCTCGGCGCTTCACCATCCCCGAACTGAAGGGAAGGCAGATGTTCCGGTTCAAAATAGCCGTGAGTCGCCAAATGCACATACCGCCTTCCTTCGACCGCTTCCCGAACTTTCTGCTCCGTAGCAGCCTTCCCTTGAAGCAACTGCAAAGGTTCTTGCCAGTCCAAGGTCTCGGAGTGAAGCGCAGCTAAGCCATCGAGCTCCTTGGCGGAGCCGGGAAGTAAAGTCCAAACATGGTCACCTCCGCGAAGGCCGGACGATCCCTCCTGAATTGGAGAGGATTCCGTGGATCCAGCCCCCGAGGAATCGTCTGCACCAAAGTAATCCACCGCTCCAACAGCCAAGGCTGCCCCTCCCCGGTTCGGATCAGCCGGGTCTCCCTGAACTAATTGAGTAGCATCAGAAAGGTAGACGAACCGATGTTTTTCAATGAGAAAGCGGCTTTCATCTTTAGGATCAGGAAGGGTGCCCAAGGGGTATTTACACAAGAACCCGTCTGGACTGACGAAGACAGTTCGGGCGTCCCCAACCAAGTCCATCAGCGGCTGCCACAAGGAGGCTTGCAGGGAATCAGCAGACTGAGCTTTTTCCTTCAACGTCCGGCCGCCTCGTAGCAGTGAGTCGCGTAAATAATGGACCTGATTGTTCCGCAAATCCTCGGCATCGCCCAAATCCACCAAATTAGGCTCTCCCTTGGAGTGCAGTACCCAAGCATAGACCCGACGCCCAACATAAAAATCCAGCAACACGGCGTTGTCTGGAAGAATTTGCTGCAGATCGTCGCATCCAGGAACGGACAACTTCTGCCTCAATCCAAGCTCCCGATTCAGGGCTCTCTCTAGTTCGATCCGCTCTGTTCGCAATTCCGCAATCAGGCTTACATTCTTGTCTCCCTTCTCTTTTTGGGGCAGTAGGACCAGTTCCGACAATTGCTTCTGCAAGCCTTGCAATCGGCCCAATTTCTCTCGAACTTGGGCTTCACTGGTAGCTTGGGCAAGAGCCAGTCCGGCAGCTTGAAGGCGAGTTAGCTTTCCCTTTCCGGCCAAGCAAAGATCAAAATCAGCTCTAGCCTCATCGGAGCCCAACCGAGCGAGCACGGCCAGCAACTCCTGTGGATCAGCCGCTCCTAAAAGCAGGCGGAAACGATCAGCTTCGGACAGAACAGGCAACTCCCGATCCAAGAAGCGAAAGGCTCCTTCGATGCCCTGCCTATACAAGCTGAGAGCCATCAAGCTGTTCCCTTCCTGCTCATGCAACTTGCCCAGCGCCTTTTGAATTTGAAGGAAATCGGGGTGATCCCTTCCAAGCGCCTCTTCATATACGGCCAGAGATTTTTCAAAAAGAGCCTTTGCATTCTGGAAACGGTCGGCGGCTTGATGTAAATACGCGAGATTCGACAGGCCCAACCCGACTCTGGGGTGGCCGGCTCCCAAAGCTCTTTCCCATGTGGTCAGTGCGTCCGAAAATAGCTCTTCAGCTTTGTCCAAATCTCCATTTGATTTGTACATGAAGGCCAGATTGCTCATGGCCAAAGCTGCCCTGGGGTGATTCTCCCCTAAGGTCCTTGTCCAAAGGGATTGTGCCTGAAGATAAAGGGCTTCCGCCTCCTTAAATCGGCCCTGATCCTCGTACAGCAATGCAAGATTATTCAGTGCATCGCCGACCAATTCGTGGTCCTTTCCATAAAACTGCTCTCGAATAGACAGGGATCTATTGTACAAATCCTCTGCTTTCTGAAAAAGACCTTGCTGGTGATACACGTTTCCCAAATTATTGCAGGCGACGGCAACTCGCTCGTGGATTTCCCCAAACGAATTCGTCCAAATCTGAAGAGATCTTTTGTAAAGAGGCTCAGCCTCGGCTAGCCGGCCGGTTCTGAAGCGAACAGCAGCGAGATTATTCAAACTAAGGGCCACCGAAGGGTGTTCAGGGCCTAGGGCTTTCTCGTTGACCGAAAGGGCTTGTTGGTGCAAAGGCTCGGATTCCGAATACCGGCCCTGGAATTGCAAAGTCATCGCAAGGTTACTGAGACTTTGGCCCACATCCTGATGATTCCGGCCTAGAGCTTTGACTCGACCGGCTAAAGCCTTTCGATGAAGAGCCTCAGCAACGGCGAATTCCCCCTGGCGCACGTGAGACTCAGCTAGGTTATTCAGAAGCAATAACGTGCTGGAGTGCCCATTTCCCAAGGCTTCTTCTTGGACGTCAAGAGCTTCTCTGAAGTATTTCTCAGCCAACTCATGTTTCCCAGACTTAGTCAGCAAAACGGCAAAATTGCTCTTGCTTTGGGCAACTTTCGGGTGATTCGATCCATATGCCCTACTCTGAATCTCAATGGCACGCTCCTGAAGCGGGAGGGCTTCTGATAACCGCCCCAATGTCACGTACACGACTCCCAGATTATTCAAAGTTGTGGCAACAGAAGGATGATCGGGACCGAAATTCTCCTCGTCAATAGTTAAAAGCCTTTGGAAAAGAGGAAGTGTTGCCTCAAAATTCCCCTCACGATAGAGCTTGACGGCGCCGGAATTAATTGCGTCGCTCAATTGCTTGCTGTAGGGGCCATATTTTCCTTCGATCCAATCCAAACGTTGCTTTAAGTCCTCTGCCTCGGCCAAAAGTCGAGCCTTGCCTTCCAGTTTCTCTGGAGCGCCCGGAGAAAGGATCAATCGAAAGTCCCCCAACTTCTTGTCCAGCGAGCATACGGACAGTTGATAAACGGTACCCGCATCCAGCGCCAGTATAAGGCGAGGATGTCTACCCAAAAAGCTGCGGCCATCCTCAGCCAGGATCTGACCTTCGGCCCCACGAAGTATCAAGTATCCGTCGAAAGCATAGGCCCGAAGATCGATATGGTACACACCGCTTTGATCGACCTGAAGTCGATAAGGAGTCGATGGAATGGAGACGACCTCCTTACCATCCTTTCCATCGTCGGGGAGGGTAATGGAAATTCTTTCGGAAGCCTCATTCAGCTCTCCTTGAAGTACGCTTCCGGTTTCGAGGAAAGGCGGCTTAGCTGATGAATCTTGGGGAAAGCCGAAGGCTGCAGCGATGGCGAAGGAAATCAGCCACATGACCGGCCTAGATTACCGAATTCGCATTCTCATTGGCAACTGAGCTTGAAAAGTGCACGATCTAATCTCTTTCGGCCCGCTCCACATCCTGCCAGGTATCGGGATAAACACGATTTGGGGGAAAATAGCCAGGCCTCCGCCTGGGAGGATAGGGAAGAACCCCGACCCGCTTTGCCCAAGCCTCGTAATCCGAAGCCAAGTCGACCACCAACTGAGGGAACTTCCGAGCCAAATTTTGGGTCTCAGTTCGATCCTTTTCGAGGTTGTACAGTTCCCAATCTCCGCCATGCCTAGCCACCAGCTTCAGATCTCCCTTGCGAACGGCAGAATTTCCCTCGTGTTCCCAATACAGCGAGCGATTGGGAAGCCGATCCCCGGAGAATGTTGAGTGAATGGAAATGCCCTCTAATGACGGTATGGAATATCCGTCACGCTCCACCGGATAATCGGCGCCGGAAAGCTCCATTGCCGTCGGAAACAAGTCAATCAAGTGAATCGGATCGTGTCTCAACTCTCCCTGACCAGATATTCCGGCAGGCCAATGCACGATCAAGGGTGAAGCAATCCCCCCCTCATGAACCCAGTGCTTGAACCGCCGAAACGGCGTATTGGAGGCGTTTGCCCACCCGCGTCCATAGCTCAAATAATAGCCCTCTTTGGTTTCCAACTGCCTTTTGGGGCCGGCACCAAGATCACCTCCTTCTGCACACCCGCCGTTGTCGGCAAAGAAAAAAATGATCGTGTTTTCCAATTCGCCCATGCGACGTAGCGATTGCAATAGCCGTCCGATCCCTTGATCCATGCGATCAACCTGAGCTGCGTAGAGCGCCATTCTCAAATCCATTTCCTTCCGCTTGTCTTCCGGCAGGGAATTCCACTCCCGGCAGTCTCGGTCCGAAAGCTCCCAAGACGGATTCACAATTCCCAAAGATTGCATCCTTGCCAAACGCGAGTGTCTCAGGGCGTCCCAGCCCATCAAGTATTTTCCTCTGTATTTATCAACATCCTGCTTCAAAGCGTGTAAAGGCCAATGCGGAGCGGTATAAGCTAAATACAGGAAAAACGGCTGGTCATCAAATCCTTCAGCATCTTCGATATATTCGATCGCCCACTCCGTAAATGCATCGGTGATATAAAAGTCGTCATCCGGCTTCAATGGAGTTGTCTCAAGCATGAGCAATTTATCCGGAGCCGGCCGAAAATAGTTGCTTGCGCCGCGAATCAGCCCGGAGAATCGCTGAAACCCTCTCTTCAGCGGCCAGGCCTCCGGAAAAGTACCGACATGCCACTTCCCACTCATATATGTGCGATATCCAGCAACAGACAGGACTTCGGCAACGGTTGCGGAGGCGGGGCTCAAAGCACCTCGGTATCCTTTATAGCCTTTATCCTGGCTTTGATCGATGCTTTCCGACGTCATGTGCCCGATCCCAGCTTGATGCGGGTACAACCCGGTCAATAAAGAGGCTCGGGTGGGGCAACAGCGGCCTGAGTTGTAAAACTGCGTGTACCGAAGCCCTCCCGCCGCCAATTGATCGAGATTTGGGGTTTCGATTTCTCCTCCGTAACAGCCCAGGTCACTGAACCCCATATCGTCGGCCATGATCCAAATGATATTGGGTCGAGGCGCTTGCACTACAGCCTCGGCCTGAATGCAAAAGGCATACGGCAGAACGAAACTCAGTGCGGCGGTCAGAAGCATGGAGCTAGGCTACCGTCGAGAGAGAGGCAGGGAAACCTCCTCTTTTTCCTTGAGCTACAGAAATTTCTTTCCTCCTCAAATCTCCAGTCCACCTAGTACCAATCTCCGCTCAAAACAAAGGCTCCCCAGGTACTCGGTCTGGCATCTCCGTCAAAATCAAGTCGGTTTTGTTGCAGCATTTGGAGTTTCGCTCGATGAAGAGATTCCGCCTTGCCCAAACCTTTTTCCCATAAATTCCGATAAAAGTGATCCATAAGGGTCGCTGACGCCCTGTCATCGATTTTCCAAAGAGAACTTACCACCGTCTTGGATCCGGCAATCTCAAAGGCACGGCGCAAGCTGATCAAGCCTTCACCCGCCCTTTCGCTGCCAAGTGCGGTTTCACAAGCAGAAAGAACGGCCAGGTCGCAACTCGATAAGTCAAGAAACTCAATTTCATCCGCCGTTAAATAGCCGTCATCTCGTCCCAGCTCCTTTTCAGCATTGACACCGGCAAAAACCAGTCCAGAAAGGAGTCCCGGCAGCAAACCAACGGCCTGCAACCCAGATCCAAAATGCGCCCTCTCTTTCCCTTCTTCCAAATCACGTAGCAAGGATGGCAGATGGTCCGGCTCGAAAAAACCGTGAGTGGCCAAATGGATATAGCGATTGCCGGGAAGAGCCATTTTGACATTGCTTTCTGTAGCCGATTTTCCATCCAAGGTCTGGAATTCGGAATTCCATTTCAGGACATACTGATGAAGCTCCTTGATTGCCCGAATCTCATCTCGCGTGGCCTCAAGCATCGGCCAACGGTCCCCAATTCGAGAGCGACCGTTCACATCAAATCGACGATTCAATTGATTTTGCTCCTGGACTCCACTCTCCTCACTTTCATAGTAATTCACGTCTCCAACCACCAGCACCCGGCCCTCTTGCGAAATTCGACCAGGGGCCGGTACTCGAATTCGAGTTGCGTCCGAAAGATAAACAAAGCGAAACTCCTCCAATAGAAACCGCCCATCATGAGTTGACAGAGCGCCGAAAGGCAATTGACCGAGGAATCCGTCCGGACTAATGAAGATCAAATCCGTTCCTTCAACGTAAGGCAGAATCGGATTCCATAAGGAGTCGAGCAAGGAAATTCGCTGGCCTTCTGTCTCCTCCAAGGGCTTACCTCCTCGGAGTGAAGTCGAAGCCAAAAACATTTCCACTTGCTCTCGGATTCGCTCAGAGTTTCCCAAGGAGATGAGCCTTGCCGGGGATCCTTCCGAAAAGACCCAAGCAAAGACTTCTTCTCCAACGAAAAAATCCAGGAGCGCACTATTCTCAGGTAATTTGCTCCGTATCTCCGCCTCCGAATAGGCTTCTTGTAAATCTTTCAAACCAAAAGCTTGATTCAATCTACGCTCAACTTGCAATCTTTTCCGGCGAAGTTCTTCTACTTTGTCATTGTGGCCTTTCTCTCTATCCTTGATAGGGAGAAAAATCATCTCGGAAAGTCGCTTGCTGACCAAGCTGATTTCATCGCGCAACTCCTGTACTAGCTTCGATTCATCTTTTTCATTCAATCGCATTCCAGCGGCCTGCATACGCGTCGCCTTACCCTTCCACTTCAAAAATATCTCATATGGCCCTCCAACAGAAAATCCCTCCATCTTGGCCAGCAGGGAAAGGTATGGCCCAAGATGATTTCTACGCCCGAGTAGGCGAATCCTTCCCGCTTCACTCATGGTGGGAAGCTCTGAATCTAAGTGAGCCAACAGGGAGGATAGTCCTTGTTCATAAGCAATCTTAGCCTCCTTCAACCGCCCCACGAGCGAATGGAGATCACCCAACTCAAGCCAGCTCCCCGCAGTGATGTAATGGGACGAACCGAAGCAGGCCTGGCGAATTTCGAGGGCTTGATCCATGAAGCTCCGGGCCTCATCCAGCCGTCCCTCATCCATGCAAAGAAGCCCAAGATTGTGCAAATTTGTGGCAGTATATGGATGCTTCTCGCCAACATTTTCCTTGAGTGCCGCCAGCGAACTCAAGTATAGGCGTCGAGCTTCTTTTAGGCGTCCAGAGGATTTGTTTGCCCAAGCAAGGTTATGCAGGCTTTGAGAAGTTTTAGAGTGTCCTGCCCCAAGCACTTCGCTGTCAATCTCATAAGCCGTCTGAAGCAAAGGTATGGCTTCATCCATTTTTCCTAGATCTGCAAGCACATTACCTAGGTTGCCGATAGCGGCGGCCGTTTCGGGATGAGATTCGCCATGAATCTTCAGGAAAGTGGCGATTGCTCTTCTAAATTCATTAGCGGCTTCCTCGGAAAGACCTTGGTTCTTCAATACCATCGCCAGGTTATTCCTAGCTCTTGCGGTACTGATTTCACTCATGCCGGCCTGATTTCCATAGACATAGAGAATTTCTTCGAACAGCTCCCTGGCTTCTTCGAAAAATCCCTGCCGATTCAGGGCTACGGCCAAATTGTTCTTCGCCGTCAACGCATGGGGATCTTCAGGTCCTTTGGCTGATTCGATAATTTTCAGTGCTCTGCGCAAGAGAGGAATGACCTCTCGGAGACGGCCTTGCTGCCTGAACAAATAAGCCAAGTTGTTCAAACTGGCCGCCGTCAGCGGATGATTTGGGCCTAGAGCCGTTTCCCGGATCCTTAATGCCCTTTCCAAAAACGGCCTTCCCTGATTCAGCCTCCCCTCGGCCATAAGGACGAATGCCAGGCTGTTGAGACTCGTTGCCGTTTGCGGGTGTTCCAGCCCAAATACTTCTTCCCGAATGGCCAAAGCGCGCATATGCAAGCTCCTGGATTCTTGGTACCTTCCTTGCGTTCGTTTCAGCTCAGCCAGATTGTTCAGACTGGTCGCTGTATCCGGATGCTTCGTCCCCAGGTTTTTTTCGCGAATCTCCAAGGCTCGAGTTAAATATTCCTCGGCCTCGCGATAGCGTCCGGTCTGCCAACGACGAATTCCCATCGAGTTCAACCCCTTGGCGACGTTTAGGCTATTCGGTCCTTCCTTCGCCTCCAAATGAGCGATTCTTCCCAATTCATACTCGTCCTTGAGTTGGTCGAGTTGCTCCCCGGACAGCGGGGTTGGATCTGCCTCGGCAAGCTTGATCGAAAATGCTCCGGTCTTTCCCTGCAAGGAACACGCAGTCACGTGATACTGAATTCCCTCTTTCAACTCCACCAATAACTTGGAGTGCACTCCGATCAAACCGTCATCGTCTTCCGCAATCACCTTGCCGCCCGCTTCAAGCAAAATTAAATACGGATCGAAATCGTAAGACTTGAGCACAATGGAATACAAACCCGATGCCTTGACGCTAAGAGAATAGCTTTTCCCCAGCACGGGGGCGTATTTAGCTTCCTTGTCAAGCCCCGGAGCGTGCTGCACTGGATCGCTTTTCTCAATTCTTGCCTCAATTTCAGTCTCCAATTCCAATATAAAATCCCCTGAGGGTTCCTGGCACCATGAAGCCAGAGAGGCGGCGAAGAGAAGGAACGTGTTGCTTTTCAATTTTGAACCCTCAATTGGGTTTTCTTCCGGTCGCTTGAATGGAATGACGAAGCGACCGGCCCTTTTCCGTTTACGACTTAAGTGATTGGGAACCGTCAAGAATTCAGCAATTTCCCTTCTCCCACTGATTTCTGCTTCGATGATTTCGCATCACCGTCGTGAAATGAGTCCCTTTCCAGGCAAAGAGCCAGGCGGACGACTGCTGCCGCACCGCTTCCATTCGACTATAACCATCACTGGGGATTAAAAAATGTGGCGGTCCCGCTTGGAGGTCAGGTTATGTTGAAAAAAGACGTCAATTCCTCGCTAAATCCCCCTGTCATGCTCAAAGTTGTTCTTAGCTGCTTCCTGTTAGCCCTTTGTGAAAACGGACTTAGCGCCCAAAGCTGCGGTGGTGGCACAGGTACGGAGTTGTTGCACCGGTTCGACGGTCCCCTGTCCCGATCCAAGCTCGGATGGTCGGTTGCCGGCGTAGGCGACCTCAACGGGGACGGTTCAGACGACGTGATTGCCGGGGCTCCCGGTCCTGCAACTTTGGGCACGGCCCTGGTTTTCTCCAGCGCCGACGGAACTTTGCTCTATCAGATCCAAAGTCCCCCGTTTGCCATTCAATTCGCGGAAGCTGTAGCCGGAGCCGGCGATGTGAACGGGGACGGAATCCCTGATTTCATCGTGGGAACGCCATGGAGCAGCCCAAACGGAATTACCCTGGCAGGATCCGCCTTTGTCTATTCCGGTGCCGACGGAACGGAGATTTGGCATTTCCCAGGATTCTCAGTGGGCGACGGCATGGGTAATTCAGTGGCAGGGGCAGGCGACGTCAACCTGGATGGCTTTGATGACGTTATCGTTGGCGCCCCTTATGCAGATGCACAAGGCGGTACCAGCAGTACGGGCGCAGCATTCGTTTATTCAGGCGCGTCGGGTGCCATTCTATTTCAGTTGGACGGTCCATCGACGGCTTCCCAAATGGGCTGTTCGGTAGCCGGCCCAGGCGACGTCAATGGTGACGGCCGACCTGACTTTCTAGTCGGAGCCAAGCACGCGAATCCCAATGGCATGGACAAAGCCGGAAGCGCCTTTGTATTTTCCGGCCTTGATGGAAGCCAATTGTGGCAATTTGACGGAGACAACGTCTGGGATTTTTTCGCCACCTCGGTTTCCGGCGCCAATGACTTGAATCAAGATGGGTTCAGAGACGTATTCGTCGGCGCTCCGGGGGCGAGCGGCAATTATGCACATGCATATTCAGGGCTAAACGGGTCGCTGCTCTTCCGTTTCGAAGGATTTGGTTCCGGTGCCGTCTATGGAAGCTCCGTCTCTTCGGCAGGAGATGTGAATGGTGACGGATTCCCCGATCTATTGGTCGGGGCGGAAGGAGAATGGTCCCATTCCGGACTTCGAGGTGCGGGAGCCGCGTACGTGTATTCCGGTGTGGACGGATCTATTCTGGACCGGATCGACGGCGAGGGGGAGAATTTCGCTCTCGGCTTCTCCGTTTCCGGAGCAGGCGACGCGAACGGCGACGGCTTGGCCGACATCGTGGTCGGATCCATTTTCGCCGAGTTCGGATCCGGAACTCAATCGGGTGCAGCTTACCTTTTCAGCTTGTCCTCCCCTTATTTGAGCGTGGACCAAGCCAGCCTTTCGACCTCCGCAGGAGGTGAGGTTAACTTTGATATAGACTTCCCGGTTTCGGAAGCCGGACGGGATTATGCATTGCTGGCTTCCTTCTCCGGTAATGGGCCGTGGACCACGGGCGGAGGCTGTATTCCATTGACCCCGGATGCACTTACGGCTCAAATGTGGACGAATCCGCCTGGTCTCTTTCTGAACCCACAAGGCATTCTGGATTTCGGCGGAAACGCCAACCCGAATTTCTCAGCACCTGCCGGTGCTCTTTCCGCCTTTGTCGGCGTTAGAGTCTGGTTTGCCGGTTTGAGCCATGACGGTGCTGGAAGCCTGCATCTTGCCTCCTCCGCCGTTACTCTGGACATTTTGCCTTGATGGCATGATTTCACAAAAAGTGATCCCTTTTTCTAAATTCACCCGCTTGGCGAGAGAGCATCGGCTCCTTTGTTGGCAAATTGCCACGTTCGGATTGTTGACCATATTCTGGCCGATTTGGCTGTCTTATCAAAACTCGCAATGGATCTTCCATCTATGGATGGACCATGAGTTCTTGACTCTTCTTTTGGCAATGCAGTACGCCTTATTGTTGACCGTTTTTCTTTCGAAGATACTCCATTTACCGCTCCTATGCTGGCAATCCCCCCGTTCGGCCATCAAAGGCAAAGCGGGTCTTCGGGCAACTGCCGGCGGTGTTTTCCTGACTTTGGCAGTGGTCGCTCTTTCCGAGACGGCACTTCAGGTTCAGCCAAAAGAGCTTTGGTGGCGGTGGCATGGCTTGCTTCTGGCAAGCCATTGGCTTCCCCTCATAATCGCGACCGTGGCATCCCGCTTTGAGCAAGCCCCTGTCCTTGAAAGCACGAAGGAGGGGATGTTAGGGAAAAGATCTATGATGACCATCTGCACCGGCTTCGCTTGCATCGCCCTATTCCTGATTTTCCTACAATTCCTGGACAAGGCTCCTAAATCCCAGGATTGGCTACATGGAATAGGCCGCCTGAGGAATTTTCCGGCATTGGTTTTGATCGCCGTTTCCGCCGCTTTCAGTGAGGAAGTCTTGTTTCGAGGTTATTTATTCGGGCGACTGAAGTCCATCTTCAGAACTCCCCTGATGGCCGCCCTGGTATCCAGCCTCATCTTCGGCCTTGTCCATCAAGAATATGGTCAACTTCACATGGCCTTTGCCTTCATTCTTGGACTCATTTACACGGCAATGGCCGCCTTCAGCAGAAGCCTAATCCCTTCAATTTTGGTACACTGTTTCCTAAATCTGCTTCAGGCGGCGATAGAAAGCTTCAACTTGGCCACAGAGCTTTGAACCAAGTCTGCACGAAGGGAATCTACTTTTTGATCTCCGTGGAAAAATGGAAACTTCTATTGGGCGAATGTAGAGCGAGAAGATCGTTGGCTTCAACCGAAAAAGACTCACTGCTTAGGATCAATGGGCGACTTCTCATGGTTTCCGCCGAATAGCCGTACCGGTTTTCACCATCCAGCCTTTCACTGTTATGAGGAACAAAGCTGCCCTGAGGGTCAGCGAAGACCAGCCGTTCGTTCCCTATCGATTGCAAAATAAGATCATCGTAGACCCTCCTGTTCAGCCAGAGAACGTACGGCCCTTTGCGAAATTCAACCCGAACTTTTTTGCCTAGAAACTCATCCAGGGGGACCTCTTCTCCGTTTTCCGGGTATAGAAAACAGAAGGCCACAACGGCAAGGCTAACGCCCCAAAACAGGAGTTTGCCAGTGACTCGGAACGAGAAGCGGCCCATCTAACGACTTAGAAACTCCAGGCGTCTTTCTCTAAACGGACCGGTTCAAAGCCAGGGCGATAATTTCTCCTGACCAAGGTTTGGTTGGCTTCTTCGTGATTGGAAAAGCTAAGTTTCTCCCGGTCCCACCGTAGAACTTGGCCGGGGTATTTAGCCGCCTTCACCGCCAGCAATCCCGCCTCGGTACAGCGAAGTCCATCCTCAAACGGAGCCCACAAGTGAGGAGTGTCAACTCCCAGAGCTTTGTCCACCCATGCGTGCCAGTGATTGAAGTCTTCATATTCGGGAAGGCCAGGCATCTCCAAGCCGTCGGTCATTTTGCCTTCCCGCCAAATCTGAAGGGGACCGCTAGGAGCCAAAACCATGGTTCCACCTTCGCAGACCACAATCGTGAAAATGCCACCTGGCCAATCACCCTCTCCAATTCCCAAATGAGCGCGGTTCGGTTGCAATCCACTGTCGTAAAAGTAGAAATTACAAGTGGAGTTTGCGAACTTGTCCCCGCGAACGGGATAGGTCAATGTGGAAAGAACCTTGTCCGCATGGAACCATTCGAGGTCCTTTGAAGGTGTCCGGGAGCAAACCAGCACCGGACTTTGCAATTCGGGAAAAGCGTAAAACAGCACATCCGTCATGTGAACAACCCAATCGGCGACTTGGCCACCGCCGTAATTCCACCAGGAACGCCACTTTCGCTGCACCATATTCGGCCGGCAGGGTTCGTATTGAGCACCGTTCAACCAAAGGTCATAATCAAAACCCTCTGGAGCTGGAGCCGGCGCTTCCAGCTTGCCATCGGAAAAGTAAAACCCGCCGGCCAGGGCACTGCCGCCGTAGGCGACGTGCACCTCAATGACCTTCCCAAGCGAACCCATTCTTAGAAGATCTACGGCAGCCCGCCGTGCTTTGGATTGAATTCGTTGGGCTCCGGTCTGAGTGACTAGATTCGGCCGAGCTTGAATCGCTTGCTTCAAGATTTCCAGCTCTTCAAGCTGTTGAACCAGCGGCTTTTGTCCATAAACATGTTTTCCCTTGGCCAAGGCCATGGTCATGATGCTGCAGTGGGAATGATCCGGGGTCGCAACAATGACCGCGTCAAATTGATCGCCGAACTCCTCGAATGCTTGCCGATAGTCAGCGCACTGAAAGGCCTGGGGATGAGCTTTGGCCGCTTCAGCAAGAGCCTTGGAATCAACGTCGCAAAGGCCGACGATTTCCGCTTGAGGGTGAGCCCCGATTTGTTCCCGGTCTGCTCCGCCGATGGTACCGATAACGCCAATGGACAGAACCCGAAGTTTGGACTCGCCTTTGCTCCGGGCGAATGCAGGCCCACCGACGGCCAGGGCTCCGGCTCCAAGCCCCAAACCGGATGCAGATCGGAGAAAACCTCGACGGGAAACGGAGGAAGGGTTCATGTGGGCTCTTTTGGCTGAATGGGTTCCCGGAAGATACCTTGGAGGATAGCCCGGGATGACATGGTTGGAAAGGTGAAATTTTCCCCTAAGCCAAGTTGTCACCATGGGCCGAATCTCAACCCGCAATCTTGTGGACCAAATCGCCCCACCGCTTTGGATTGCGGTGAAAATCCACCTCCTTCGGCCATCCCCCACCCCTTCAATGGGCTGGCCGAACTCAAGCCGGCCTCACACTTCTCCAGGTTATTGGAGTACCACTACGTTAGTCGTTAGGCAAGCGGCCACGTCAACCACCTGGACACTCAAGCCGCAAGCGCCTGAAGGTGCGAAAAAGTGGAGATTGGCGTCTCCTGAATTATCCGCAGTCAGCAGGGAAGCTAAAGTTGGCGAGGCGAGATCCACCACCAAACCTTGGCATGGAGGGTTCGGATTGGTGAAAGAACCAGGCTGCCCATAGATCACCGCAAGTAGGCCATGGGGAGAAGCTCCGTCCACCCAAAGGTCCATGGTTCCCGGGCAAGCACCGGAAGTCGCCAAGCTGGGAATACCGTCACCCCGATCCCGGAGATAAATGTCTCCAAAGCCGTTGGTATCGTCGGGCACGAAGGCCGAGCCGCTGTCAAAGCTAACAAACTTCCCTTCCTCGGAGATGGAAACGCTATGGTTGCCCATATTGCCTTGAATGCCGTCCGTATCCACACTGGCTCTTCTGGTCAAGCCGGTGTGCCTGTCATAAACAAATACGTCCGAAGTATTGTTGGCGTCGTCCGGTACAAGATTGCTTGAATCACTGCTAAAAGCAACGTGGCGGCCGTCCGCCGAAATGGCAGGCTCCCTGCTGTCGGATATGCCTTGAGTTCCTTGGGAATTCAAACTGACCATGGAAGTAACTCCATTGCTTCGATCATGAACGAAAATGTCATATCGAAGATTGTTGTCTCCTGGTGCCAAATTGGTGGCCAAACTTTCGAAGGCGATCAGGTTTCCGTCTGCAGAAATGGAGGGGAAGTTACTCCAGTTGTCCGCAAGTCCACCATTGGAGTCCATGCTAACCAGGGAAGTTTCATTGTTTTGACGGTCGTGTACGAATATGTCCCAAAACCCGTTGGTATCGTTGGGAACCAGACTATCGGATTCGCTTCGAAAGGCGACGAAACGACCGTCGGCGGAAATGGTTGCCTCAACACTGAAACCAAGTCCTTCGGCCCCGAGAGAGTCGACGCTAACTCGTTCCGTGACTTGAGTCTGCCGGTCGTGGACAAAGATATCCCAAGTCCAATTGTTGTCGCCGGCAACCAGATTGTTTGACCAACTCTCAAAAGCCACGAATCTTCCGTCGGCCGAGATCGCCGGATAAAAGGACCAGTAGGCGCCTTGTACCCCTCCGGAATCAACGCTGACTCTCTCGGTTTGACCACTTTGCAGGTCGCGGACGAAGATATCTGCGACCCCATTCGTATCTCCAGGAACCAGGTTGCTGGCTTCGCTGTGAAATGCCACATAGCGGCCGTCAGCGGAAAGAGCCGGAGCATAGCAGGCACCGTTGCCCAGCACCCCGTTGGAATCCACGCTGGCGCAGACAGTGGTTCCAAGCTGGCGGTCGCGAACAAAAATGTCCCTCACGCCATTGTTATCGGCGGAAATTAAATTGCTGGCAACGCTTTCAAAGGCGACGAAACGGGCGTCTGCGGACAGGGAAGATTCCCCACTATGCCAATCCCCTTCTGCGCCAGAATTCGCCAGGCTAACGCGGCTCGTACTCTGTCCGAACCCAGGGCAAAAAAAGGCCGCGGCTTCCAGCAAGACGGGGATGAGGACGATGTAACGTCGCAAGCTCATGCTTACATCCTAAGTACCGGGTCAAGCCTATGAGTTGAGCTTGAAGCGCTGCCGCCTGCAATGCCCAGCAGTCACGCGTGTATCAGCCTTTTCATTAACCAATTAGTTCCAATCCCCACTGAGAACGAAGGCACCCCAAGTGGCGGGGCGGCCGTCTCCCCCGTAGCGAGCCCGATTCTCCCTGAGCAACCGAAGTTTGGCTTGATGGAGAGCTTCGTTCTTCGCCATTCCGAGGATCCAGTAGTTTTCATAAAACCAGTTCATCAGCATCGCGGTAGCTTGATCATCTACTTTCCAAAGAGAGCTGACTACCGTTTTCGCTCCTGCGACTTCGAAAGCACGGCGCAAGGACATCATTCCTTCTCCGGCCCGTTCGCTTCCCAAGCCGGTTTCACAGGCGGAAAGGACCGCCAAATCGCACAGGCTCAAGTCCAAATGCTGAATTTCTTCAGCGGATAAGTAGCCGTCGTCCCGGTCCGGGTCGGGCTCGAGATTCACTCCCGCGAAGACCAGACCGGACAGCAATCCAGGCAAGAGGCCCACGGCATATTCTTGTTCGAAGAGGGAGAATTCTTCATCAGGATTGCTTCCACTGAGATCTGCTGAAAAAGATGGAAGATGCTCAGGTTCAAAATATCCATGGGTGGCAAAGTGTACGTAACGCTTTCCGGAAACTTCCGTTCTCACTCTCTCTTCAGATGCTTTTTTCCCGCGCAGGACGGTCAGAGGCAGGTTCCATTGCAAGCGATCGCCATGGAGGCTTTGAATTTGGTCCAGCTCCGCTGCTGTCGCCGCCAGGCTGCTCCAAGTATCTCCAACCTTGGCGCGAACGGAGTTGGAAAGCGGATTTCTTACCCCGTCAGCCTCGCGGTCAAAATAATCCACGTCCCCCACGGCCAAAATCGCACCCTCTCGATCGGAATCCATCGGATCGGCGCTAAGCAGGCGAGTGGCATCCGACACATAAATAAAGCGAAATCGCTCCAACAGGTAATTACCGTCTAAATCCTGCAAAACTCCGAATGGAATCTCACCAATGAAACCATCCGGACTAACGATCACCGTAGATGCGCCCTCCGTCTCATTCGCCAATGGTTGCCAAATTCGCTTGAACAAACCCGTTTCGGAAGCTGCCTCGCGAGGGATCAAAGCACCCCCTCCGCGAGTACCGATGGAATTAGAGGAGGCAAAGGAAAGCTCCAGCAATTCGGTCCGCTTTCCGAGATTGATCAATTTGGGCGGCTCGCTGGATGTAATCACCCAGGCGAAAACCCAATAATTGGTAAAAAAATCCAGCAAAACTGCGTCCTCGGGAATACACGCCTGCAATTCTTTCAGACTGGGAGTTCTCAGCAGTTCATCAAGCCCCAGGGCTCGGTTTACCTCTCTCTCCAGCCGCAACCTCTCCTGTCGCAAATGCCCGACTTGTTCCTCAAACCCTTCCGGTCGGCTGTCAACCGGCTGGCGGAGTTGGTCACTCAGTTGCTTGGCAAGAAAGCGAATCTGATCTCGCTTGAGCTTGACGTCATCCAACTCCTCGTTTCTAGATATCTTCAATCCGGCGGCCTGAAGCCGGGTCGCCTTTCCTTTCCATTGCAGGTAAAGCTCGTAACCGCTTTCAAGCGGCGCAGGATCCATGTACTGTAAAGTTTTCATCAAGCGGTATGGATTTGCATTCACTTCGAGCAAGCGTATTCGGCCGGCTTCGGACATAGTCGGGAGCTCGTGATCAAGTTTGGCAAGCGTACCCTTCAAAACTCGCACCCTATACGGATATGCCTCTTCGTAACGCCCCATGTTGTAATACAACCCGCCCAGGTTATCCACGAATCTTAATGTATCCGGATCGTCCTCACTAAACAGGTTTTCCCGATCCTTGAGCACTTGTTTCAGCAGTTCTACCGCCTCTTCTGATCGGTCGCTCTCGTGGTAAAGAACCGCAATTGCACTCAAACTTCGAATGGTATCCGGGTGGGTAGTTCCCAAGACACGAGTGCGGATCTCCAATGCCTCTTGAATTAGCTCAAGCGCCTTATCATTTTGCCATTGTTTCCAAAAAACGATCCCCAGTCCGTGAATAGTATCAGCAACCTTCGGATGATCATTCCCAAGAACACCTCTTCGAATGTCGAGAGCTTGACGAAATTTGACTTCAGCCAGCTCGTACATGGCTTCGTCCTGTAAACATTCCGCAAGATTGTTCAAGCCGGTAGCCACTTGGGGGTGGCGATCTCCCAACTCCTTCATTCGAACTTCCACGACCCGTTCCAGCATCGGCAGCGCTTCCCTGGTCATTCCTTGCTTCATCAGGAGCATGGCTAAATTGTTCAAGGAAGTCATGGTGAGCAGACTGTCGGCTCCGAAGTTCTTTTCTCGAATGGCATGCGCCCTTTCGATCAATTCCCTGGCCCTTTCATAGAGGCCCTCATTTTCCAAGGTCAGAGCCAAAGCTTCCATCGAAATTGCGGTGACCGGATGATCGGGTCCGAGCAATTCTTCACGGATTTCCAGCGATCTTTCAAACATGTCGCGCGCTTCAGGATATTGACCAAGGCGCGAAATTACCCCGGCAAGATTGCTCAAAGCCGAAGCCACTTCAGGATGCATTTCTCCCAATGCCTGTTTCCGAGCCTGAAGAACTTCCTCCAATAAGGGGCGAGCCAGATCGGATCGCCCCATATCCCGATGAGTGATCGCCAGGTTGTTCAAAATGGTCATGGTGACGCCATGCTCCGGACCATAGACCTTTTTAGTCACTTCTAAAATCTTCTGATATGAGGCCAATGCCTGATCGAACTCGGCCAATCCATAGTGCAGCATGGCCAGGCTGTTAAGTGAAGCAATGGTTTCGTGAGCTTCCGGTCCCAATTTCTTTTCATTGATTTCCAATGACCGGCTCAGAGGTTCTTTCGCCTCTCGATAACGCTCGGTACGACAGTAATGGGAACCAAGCTTGTAGTAAATCCGCCCCATGTCGGTAGAATCCGGCTCCAGCAATTTCTTTCGAATCTCCAGAGCTCGAAGGTACTTCTCTTCGGCCATCTGATATTCACCAAGACTTTCCAACAAGTCACCGTATTTGATGAGCACTGTGGCAATATCAACATGTTCAGAGCCATAGGCTTCCTTCAACCAAGCCAGAGTTTTTTCATAGGATTCTTTTGCCTCTCGAAGCATACCCGCATCTTCGTAGAGACCCGACAGAAAGTCGCTTGCTGAAATTAACAGGGATAGATCCAGCTCTTCCTTACCCTCAAGATACTCCACCTTTTGGATCGCATCGCGAATCGACGAGGCCAGCCATTCCTCATCCGTTTGATCCGGGGCCTTTCCCGATTGCAACTTGATTTCGAAAGAACCTCGCCTTCCATGCAAGGCGCAAGCATATAAGCGATACTCCACTTTGGCTTCCAATTCAACCTGGAGACGGGAGTGGGTTCCAATCCATCCATCATCATCTTCAGCCAGAAGCTTGCCATCCTCTTGTCGCAAAATCAGATAGGTATCGAAATCAAAAGATCGCATCTCAATGAAATAGGACCCTGCTTCATCCACCGAGAGCAGATACTCCAAACCGACGACCGGCGTCGAAGATAGCCCATCCGCCAAAGTCGGGGTTTGGATCTCCTTCGCGCCATCCTTAAGGTGCCCTTGAACTGATTGCCCCGGCTTCAGGTAACGATCAGGTGCCGCTTCATGCTGCAATTCCGGCAGAAGCAAAGGGAGAGCAAGGGTAATCAGCCACATCCTGAACCCAGCCTACCGAATAGCACAAGTTAGATTCCAATATCCGATCTAGTGAACCAAGCCCACAATTTCGCCCGAAATTGAATGTTTTTCTACTGCGTCTCTTTCAATGCTTCGGCCTCGCGCTTTTTGCGTCCCCGAAGAGGTCGCATTTCTCGCAGGTGAGGAGGGACCTCATTTCGTGAACTCAGCCAAATCGGGCCGATTCGGCGACAAGTTAAAAGGAATTGAGGCACAAAAGAATAGCGATCATGCAGCCTTTTCGCCGCCAGATTAACACTGTCATAGTAGGTCAGCACTTGGTTCTTGCCGAATTCCGACTCCAGGCGGCTGAACAACCAATTCATGCCCAGGAGGGCGATGCCTTTGCCCCTCCAATCATTGACGGTAAACCCTTCAAACCAGTAAATCCCCTGTTCTCCCGGGTCAAATACGAACCGGTAGCGAGGGTGGCGATAGGACGTAGTGTAGAAAGGAGCCATTCCGACCAACTCTCCGTCTACAAAACCGATAACCGCATGGAATTGGGGATCCTGAATTCGGCTGGCAAAGCTTTCCTTCAATGGATCCCAAACCGGACCCCGAAAAAATTTCACATCCTCTGGAACGGCTAATCGAATTCGAAGCTTTTCCGCATAGTGCCGTGGCAAATCTTGAACGGGCATGCGGTTATCCCGCAAACAAACCACCATCTCATGCTTTTCATAACAAAACCGCCGAAACAGCCGCTTTAGGGCCGACGCAGCCTGGCGCACGGGAAATAGGACTCCGTCCTCGGCGAAAAGCCGAGACGATCTCACTTGAGGGGGTAACACATGACGCTTTCCCAGCATCTAGGGGTTCTCATGGGGGGACACGGAAAGCCTCCCTGCCCCCTAGGCTATTTCGGCACATAGGAAGGCCCGCCAGGAGGCTAAAGGCTAGAAATTTTACCTCAAGCTTCTGGAACGGGCCGATCAAATTTTTTGACCGGAAACCTTCCCTTCCCCCTATTCCTGAACACCTTGCACCAACCAGCCCTCCTCTTAAGAAAGCCCTGAGCCGGGCTTCGAAATGGCACTGGTTGGGTTCCGACCTTAGGGGACCCGCTTGAAAAGGCCGATCCGCTGGCGCCAGAACTCGGAAAACCAAATGTCTTGAGTCACCGGATCGATAGCAATTCCCGCGGCGGAAGGTGCATCATCCAGGTCGAACTCAGCCAGGGAAGGAAGCAGGACCATGGCCGCTCCATCAGCGGTCACGAAGCCAAGGGTAGCGGTGGAATCCAGTTGGTCCCTGCCGGTGTGTTGGGTAAACCAAAGCCGCCCTTCCCCATCAAAGGCGATCGAGTGCATTTGATGATGCTCCAAATCCACATCAGGAACGACGATCTCGCCTATACACGGGTTCCGGCCTTGGGCATTCAACTGCAAGCAAGCCGGATCCCCCAGTCGACTGATTCGAAATCGCCCGACGGTGCTATCGAAAAACTCGCAAAAGAAAACATCGTCATTGGGGCCGAGCAGGATTTGCCATGGTCCGGAGCCGACAACCCAAACCGGAGGCGCGGTACCTATGGCCGCAGGCAAGGGGAACTCCTCGATCAATCCGGTCTCAGGCTTCAATCTGCCAATGGCGTTGCCCCAATATGCGGTGTACCAAATGTCCCCATTAGGATGGACTAAAAGATGGGCGGGCTGGCTGGTTGGATTGGGCAGCTCAAAGACTTGCCAACAATCGGAAATGGGGTTGCCCGGCCGGCAGATCTGATTTTTCAAGGAGACATCAAAGGCAAAATGATTATCCCACGGAAGCTGCTCGGGATCGAAGCTGGCAATTTTGGCTCCGGAGGTCAAACCGCCATTCGTCACCCACATGCGTCCACGGGCCGAATCCCAAGCCAGGCCGATCGCTTCATTCCAATCGCCTGGTAAGTTGTAAACCCGATATTCGGTACCTGCCGGAGCCGCAGGGTCGTAACAAACGACTCGACTGTGGTTCGGATGTGCGCCGGAATAAAGGTAGCCCCCACCCTGACTGAACCACACCCTTCCTTGAGGGTCGACCAAAATGTCTTCCCCAAGAGAACTGGTTTGCGTCCGATGGTCGGAAAAGATAGTGGAAGCGAAGGGTCCGGGGTTCGGCGGTTTTGGAATGGGCAAGCCGGTCACGGATCCAACCGCCGGATCCAACATTTGGAAATCGAGGTGGAATTCCTGATTAACCCAAACTCGGTGATCCGGCCCTACCGTTATGGCCAAAGGGGAGGCATTGGTTCCTGGGGTCGGTGGAATGTCAAACCACTGGTATTCAAAAACATCCACTTTTAAAAACGGTGAAATCCCAAGGGGAGTATGAACTCGGATCCTTCCGCTTCTGGCATCGTCCGGCACGTCCAATTGGATCAAATCGTCCCTCCATTCCAAGACCTTGGGATCGGTGGAAGGCAGACGAAAGGAATTGCCGCCATACTGGATCTCCAAAAAGCTACCCGTACCCGGGTTTCCGAATCCAACTCCGGGAAGATCAAGCGAAACCCCCGCAAGGGCTGCACTCTCCGGAAGGTCGAATTTGGGAGTCTGAGCCAGGCTGAGGATCAGGAGTCCGATCATGGCGGATTACCGGTATGGAGAGCAGGGTTCGGCTTTCAGGAAAGCCTCTTCCCATCTTAAGGATGACCTGCAGGCCGCCCTCGGTCTTCCAAAATTCAAGCAGATCGCTGATGGCCGGCGCACGGTTTGCATCACGCCACTGACGCCTTGCCTCTGGATTGGACTCACTGATTACGCCGATTCGGCCGCGGCTTCATCCTGGAGAAGCCAGGATTAATCTCCCTAAGAGATTTAAATAAAAAGACTTAGTTGGATTCATCAAGCCCTGGAGCACCACCACTGGGCAGGTTTTTCGACTCCGCATCCCAAAAAAGGCTTTCTTGACCGGGTTTTGTAAGTATATACTTACGTTTCCTTGGGAGGCCCCTCCCAGCAAGACATCTCGCTCCGCGAAAAACCGTTAAGAAACACGATGCACAAGTTCCTAGCAGCATGCGCGGCCTTGGTGGCGGGATCATTCATCCTGCCCCTCGCCCTTCAGGCCCAAGAGACCGCCGAGGCAGCTTCCAAATCGGAGTTGCGGGTCGGGACTTTCGATTCCCGCGTGTTGGCCATCGCCTACTACCGTTCCCAGGAGTTTCAACAGTACGTAGATGGAATCCGGGCTCGGCACGATCAAGCCAAAACCAAAGGAGACGAAGAAACGGCCGAGAAACTGGCCTCAATGATGACGGAAAAGCAACGCCATATCCATCATCAAGGTTTCGGAACGGCTCCGATCCCCGAGATTCTGGAGAAAATCCAAGATGACCTCGAGGCGGTCGCCCAAAGTGCAGGAGTGGACGTCCTGGTCGGAAAATGGGATCTGGTGTACACCGCTCCCGATTGTGACTTTAAGGATGTTTCCTTGCTCATGGCAGATGCATTCCATCCTGACGAAAAAACTCTCAAAGTCCTCAAAGACATCTTGGAAACCGAGCCCGTTTCCAGCGAGGAGTTGGATCGCCACGATCATTAAGAAGAAACCGGGCTTGCAGGGCACGAGGAGTTGACGGTAAAAACGCTGGGAAATGCCCCGCCCCGACATGAGTTCCCGACGTCGCCAGGAATTCACTCCCATCCTGGCGCGCGTCTTTGCAGATCGCGGATACCGCAGGACCACGACCGCCGAACTGGCGGCCGCCTGCGGTGTTCGGGAAAACATCCTTTACCGCCTTTGGCCCGACAAACAATCCATGTTTGTCGAAGCTCTTGATTACGTTTATCGCTTATCCGAAACAACCTGGCATGACGTTCTTGAGAAAACCAAATCCGGCGATCAAAGCCCGGCCAGGGTCATCCTGGAATACGAGGCCACCCACCATGGCGAATTCGGTTTCTACCGAATTATATTTGCAGGTCTCTCCGAAACGGACGACCCGAGGATCATGGAAGCCTTAAAACGGCTCTATGCCCGTTTCCAATCGCTGCTCAAGGGCCATTTGGAAGCCCACCAAGCGCAAGGCCGACACCCTGACTCGGTGGATTCCGGCCTGGGTGCTTGGGCCATCATTGGCATTGGAACGGTAGCCAATATCGGAAGAGAATTGGACCTCATCTCTGCCGAGGAAAGAAAACGGCTCCTCCTTTCCATGGGTGAATTTCTCATGGATTCCCATTGAACCATGGGTTCTGCGGCAGAGGCCCAAAGAAGTCCTTCGACCACGTCGGATTAGACAACCGATTCAATGCATTATTGAAATCTTTGAATCAAGAGGCCGCTGGTCTGGCATGCACTGAAATCCAAGGCCTGGAAGAAAAGGAATTTCGTCGAGGCTTTATTTGGGATCCATTCCACGGCGCTAACGTTTCCATTTGCATCCGCTTGGTAAATCCTCGGGACTTGCGGCAGGCCAAGATCCAAGAACAAGCCCGAACATTGAGAAACTGCGTAACTTCCCGAGACCGGGCTCCAAACAAGAGCCACGCGGGCATCCGGGGTCATGCCGGCAATGAAAATCGAGTTATCCTGATTCGCAATCCCGGGGCTGAAATTTTCCAGAAAAGGATCTCCGAGGCGATTCTCCACCCACAAGGTTTCATCGACTTGGTGAGTTGAAAATACCAAGTCGAAATCGCCATCTCCGTCTAGATCCCCCGCTTTCGGTGAGTAAGGGTGTCCGATCGGTCGGGCGACGGTGCGCATGGTCCACGTGAACGGAGGAATGCCATCACTTTCATACCAATCCACGCGCCGTCCGTCCGACGAGTGGACCAAGTCGAAATCCCCATCCAGATCCATGTCCTCTGCAAAAAGGTCAGCGGGCTTGGTCAGTTCAGTGGAAATTAGATGTTCCGTCCAAACTGGAGGGCTCCCTCCGTCGCTTTCAAACCACATAACTTTGTCATCCCAAAGCGATGTAGTAATCAAATCGAGATCTCCGTCCAAGTCCAAATCGATGACCTCCAAGCCACTTGGCCCGTTAAGGGAAGGCGAAACGTTTCTCGGAGTCCAAGCCGGCGGTGCGTTGCCATCATTTTCGAACCAGTCCAGGGAGTCGCCCCAGTAGGAAAGCACCACCAAATCTTGATCGCCGTCTCCGTCCAAATCGGAGTGAAGCACAAGATTGGCTCCATCGGCCGTGGTGGTAATGACTAACTCGGTCCAAACCGGGGGATCCGATCCATCGTTCTGAAACCACGAAACCCGGTCATCTCGCTCCGAGGCTACTGCCAAATCAAGGTCTCCATCGCCGTCCAAATCGGCGGCACACACGGAATGAGGCTCGTTACTGGTGTTCGGGACCAGGTATTTCTGCCACAAAGGAGGGGTGCCTCCTAGATTTCGATACCAGGCAATCTCATCGTTGCCCCACGAACAAGCAAGCACGTCAAGCAAGCCATCTTGATCTAAATCAATCCCCACCGGAGATCCCGCCCAATTAAAATCGGGGTCAATTATATGAACTCCCCAATTAAGTGGGTCTCCTCCCAAATTTTCCAGCCACCGAACTTTATCCTCCAAATCCGCGGTAGAAATAAGATCAAGATCTCCGTCCATATCCAGGTCAACTACCGCAAGTTGGCCACGAACAGCATGAACCTCCTGCTGGCCGCCAAATGGAGTTTGGGCTGGACAAGGGTTATGGAGGAAAACGAAAAGAGCAAGGGCAAGGAAGCGGCAACCCATGGCGAGTTCACTGTAGCCATGGGTCCCTTAAAACGCCAAATCTCTATATGGAGATCTGGTAATTCTTGCGATCCCACCTAGTCACTCTCGGCATAGCCTATGGTCAGGTGAACTCCCTGAAGGTCGATGGCGGTCCCGGAGTACCACATTTTGTATCGATCGCCATCCAGGATGACGGTCGGCCCGAAAATCGCCCACCAGTCCCACTCCGGCGGGCTTCCCTTCACCAAGGCGTCTTGAGGAATTACGAACCATTGTATTCCGTTCAATGAAATGGCCTGGCGAATCGGACCGGCAGGCAAGCCGGTGTTTTGGTTATAGACCGTATACCAAAGCTCATAGAATGGACGCTCCTTTAAAACGGAGGGAGTCAAGATGCCGTTCAACTCCGGAACGGAAAGGACGGGATTACCGCTATATTTTTGCCAGCTTCGGCCGTCGGCACTGGTCGCGTGCCCGATTTGAACGAACAGCCCACCACCTTGCACGGTTACGCCGGCGTACCACATTTTGAATTGGCCGTTTTCATAGATCACCGTAGGTTCGGCCGTTCCGGCCCAATCCCAGGAAAGAAGGACGAATCCTGGACTCAACACCGGATTCATCGGATCCTTGATCCAGTTCACACCATCTGTAGAGACGGCATGTCCGATGCGGTAAGCAGCATCCGGCTTCAATAGTGGATTAGTGCCTTCCGGCTCTCCCCTTCCTGAATACCAAAGATGATAAATGCCGTCCTTTTTCAAAACAGTGGGAGTTTCAACGTCCCAGTCGTCCCAAGCTCCGTCTGGTCCCACTTCTAAAACATGTCCCGGCGACTGGCTCCACTGTAATCCATCCAAAGATTCAGCATATCCAATGCCCGTTTTCTCTCCGGAAACATTCGCCGCATACCACATCTTGTAAACTTGTCCGTCTTTCATGACAAAAGGATCGGATTTGAAATGATCCCAAGCACCGATCGCGCCCTCAGGAAGCACCGGATTTCCCGAAAACTTGGTCCATTGAAGCGGCTCCGGGCGAAGAACTCGATCCGTGCTCTGCCCACTCAAGCCACTGGAACCTACGAAAAGAGTCAGCAGAAGCAGAAGAGTCGTTTGGCTCAAGGATGAAGTCGGAAGCGGGCAATGCATGGCTTTCTGCTTGGGTATGGCTTGAATGGAACCGAATCCGTGGCGCCCTCAGTCTGAATCTGAACGCCAACCATATCTTAACCGATGGATCAAGCCTTCAAAGGAAATAGGACTTCGCCGGATTCAATCAATCCTCCTATTTTCAGGAATCCTTGAAATTCAAATTTCAAGGAATTCGGAAACGCCAAGCTCCGATCCATCCCCCCTCTCAGAGGGGAAAACATGCGAAAGGGTTCTACGCTTACCTAGAGCATGCTAAGCTACGGCTTGCCCATCGACTTTCCTTTGAATTCCTTTGTCAGTAACGGTTCTTCTCATGCAAAACTTCCTGCAGTTCCTGGTTCTGTTGTACTTTGTTGCAGCCAACCATCTTTCGGCTCAAGAAATGCAAAGCCGTTGGTTGGCGGTCAACCTGAACGGCGACGTCTTCCAGTTGAATTCGGAGGACGGCAGTCAGATTTGGATCGGCCACTCCGGCTGGCCAAATTTAAACTGCATGGCCTACAGCCCTGCACACGGATATTTCAGTTTTTCGAATGGAACCGTGATTTTTTTGGATCCTGAGACCGGATGGGGCACGAAAGTCGTTCAAACTCCTTTGGATCGGGTTTGCGCGGCTGCCTTGGATCTTTCGGGCAACTTGTACGCCGTTCAAGACGGATTGGATGGAACCTTCGACCTGCTTTATCGTATGGACCTAACTACAGGGGATGTTCGATTCGTCGGCCCGATTCCGTTCCATCGAATCGAAGCCCTGGAATCCTTGGGAGAACAACTGTTCGCCTGGGACTGCGTAGCAGGCTTGATTACCATTGAAAAGAATTCCGGCTTTGGAACCGATGTCGGCCCGGAGGGCAGTGTTTGCGCAAACGTCTACGGACTAGCCAAGGGGCCGAATGGACGGTTGTTTGGAGCCAGATTGGATTTCAACCAAATTAACCCCACCACCGGCGGATTGATATCCATGGGCGGCCGTTTGAACGATCTCAGAGGCCTGGCTTTTCTCCCTCCAAAGATAAGCTTGGTCGAAATGGAATTAGAGTCTGGACATTTTTTTCTGAATGGAGCGAGCAGCCATCAGCCTGTCGCCTTTTTGATTTCGGCACGACCCGGCAATTGGGTCCTTTCCACAGAAACTTGTACCCAAACCATCCTGCAAGTTGGCCCACCGGTTTTCCCGCACCTCCTACTCGCCAACGATCGAGGTCAAGCAGAATTTCAGTTGCTTCTCCCGCCTTCCACTGGCGAGCTATTCGTCCAGGCTCTGGACTTATCGACTTGCCTCACCAGCAACCGAGTCGGCCCGCTTTCGCTTTCACCTAAATCCCGCTGAAGGGAATTGCACGGGTTCCAGAAGTGCTGAGCCGGGTTTAAGATTCCGAAAAGCGGTTCTTGTCGCTCCAATTTCGGTACATGGCCACGAACCAGTGAATTCCGTCACTCCCTCCGGCGAGAACTGCACCGGTCACGAAAATATCGATGCCGGTAAAGAGTTTAGCCTGCAGGGATGCGGACCATGCTTCCCCATCGCCGGGAACATCAAATAGGGGTTCGAGCGCCCTTAGGCCAACGGCACTCAAGATCAGGCCGCCGGCCATCAAAGCCGGCAAGGCCAGTCTGCGGGTTCGCTCACGAAGAGCTTTTCTTTGACTTCTCAATTCGGCTAGCTTCTGGCTCTCGTCGTCCGTGGGCTCCGGTTGAGATTCCACTTTGGAACGGAGGGTTCGAATGCGCCCGTCCAATGCATCGGCCTCCTTGCCGAAAAGTAGGGATAACCAGACGTCAAAAGCTCGTTCTAAAAACGCCGCGGCAAAAAGCAGGGTCGCGAGATGAGATCCGAAATCGGTGAGTTGAGGACTTGGTTTGCGGCCGTGGAATTGCAGCTTCACCGCAGCCCAGGCCAAGGCAATGGAAATGAGGCAAACTACGATAACCGGGATCGTGGTTTTCTTGGGCTGTTTCCCTTGATCGCCATCCGCCATTTCGAGACTCCTGAACTGGGATTCCCCTTCATATCATCTTCAATCGATTCTCACCAGTCGCAGGGTAAGGCTTTTTCATTTTCCGGCCCCTTGGCCCGATTCCAAACCCAAGGTGCTTCGAAACGGATGTTTGACCCAGGGCGGGGTGATGGGAGGAATCCAGTTACCCCTCGCCATTAATCCGGTCGCCGAGCCGAATCTGCCCGGTTACGCCAACCCGCCTTCAGGGGAACTTTGAATCGGCTTGGACAACGACGGCGGCGAAGTGGAAAGCCGCCTGGTCCACAGCGGTCCCCTCCACCGAGGAGGCTGAACCGTTCACCTTTCATTTCACTCTCTTCTCTGGCGGGGTGTCTTTGGGCACTTTCACTTTTTTGCTCTTGACCAACCGATCGGTCGGTTGGTATCCTTTCGGGCATGCGAGAGCGGTTGCTGGATGCCGCCGAAAAAATGGCCCAGGATCGGGGCCTCCACGCCATCAGCTTCCAAAGCTTGGCCGACGCGGTGGGTCTCCGCAAACCCAGCGTTTTCCATCACTTCCCCAACAAGGAAGCCATCGTGGAAGCCCTTCTTCAACGCTGCCAGGTGCACTACACTCAGCTCTACCAGCCCATTGTCGAGAGTAAGGCTTCCGCCTTGGAAAAGCTTCGCGCCATTGCCCGTGCCTTCGAAGCAGGACTCAAGGAAGATCGCCTTTGTCTCTTGGGCACCCTGGCCAGTGGACGGGACGGTCTTTCGGAAGCTTCCCGCAACGATTTGCAGCAGCGGACCGAAGCGACCCTGACCCGCTACGCCTCCGTGTTCCGACAGGGCCGGGAGGAAGGCAGTCTCCGCTTCGCCGGCAGCCCGGAAGCGGCGGCCACCGTCTTTCTTTCCCTCATGCAGGGTCTGCAGGTGTTGGAACGATCCAGAAAACGCCAGAACGGCTTTCGCAAAGCCGCGGACAGCTACCTTCGCAGCCTGACTCCCTAGTCGGCTTTCTCTTTTTCTCCCCCACCAACCAACCGGTTGGGTGGTAACCCAAACAACATCGTCGTGAAAAACGTCTTTCTCCTAAACGCCCATCAGGCCTACCCCTTCTCCGAGGGGAAATTGAATCAGAGCTTGATGAATCAAGCCAAAGCTCACTTGGAAAGCCATGGCTATTCCGTGCAAACCACAACCATGCTCGAAGAATACGAGGAGGACGCCGAGATCGAAAAACACCAATGGGCGGACGCTCTCATTCTGCAATCTCCGGTCAACTGGATGGGAGTTCCGTGGAGTTTCAAAAAGTACATGGATCTCGTGTATACCGCCGGCATGGACGGCCGCCTTTGCCTCGGAGACGGCCGCAGTCGAAAAAACCCGAATCAGCAATACGGCTCCGGCGGGACTTTAAAGGGAAAGCGGTACATGCTCTCCTTAACTTTCAACGCACCGTCTGAGGCCTTTCAAGATCCAAAGCAAGATTTCTTTCAAGGCTGCAGCGTGGATGATCTTTTTCTCCCCGCTCATTTGAATTTTCGCTTTTTCGGCATGGAAGCCATGCCGACCTTTAGTTGCCATGACGTGTTGAAAAATCCTGACCTTGAAAAGGATATTCAACGCTTTGGTGACCACCTGAAGCTCCATTTCCCTTCCTTGGATCCGAAGTGAGCGCCCTTCCGGCTCAGCCCCGATCAACATGATTCGTCCCAGAGCTCAAGTTCCCGAATTAGAAGTCTCGCCAATTTGGCGTTTTGTCGACTCCACATAATGAGGGCTAATTACAGCCATGGCCTGGGCAAATCCTAGGGTTTAGAATTTCTATTGGAAAGGCTTCCCCCCTTTCCCGCCAGAACATGTTCCGCTCCCCGCTAACGATTTTCTGGCCCCTATGCCTGGTGCTGACCGCTCCCGGGCTACCGGCCCAAATTCATAGGCCCTTGCCCCAAAAGCACTTGAATGGGCCCAGTGATTGGGAGGCCATCGGGCCTGAAGGAGGATACTTCAAGAGTTTCGCCCCCCACCCCGATGACCCAGAAATCATTTTGGCCGGCGGCGACGATTCTTCCGGCATCTGGAAATCCACGGATGGAGGCAATAGTTGGCGCCTCGTTTCCGAAGAACTTCGAAACGTCACAGGCTGGTGCTTAACTCGTCACTTTCTGAACCCGGATCTTGTTTTTACCGGAGATCTCTACGGGCGTTATCCCGTACTTCGATCCGAAGACGGTGGCGAGACATGGGAACCCAGTTATGACGGAATCCTTCCCCGCAGAATTGGCGCTGTGGCGCTGGATCCCACTTCTCTTTTAAGAGTGTATGCCGGCACGGGGGACGGAGATTATGGTCCAGGCAACGGGGTCTATCGTTCCGATGACGGGGGCCGCACCTGGACCCAAGCCGGCTTGCAAGGAAAGATCGTCAGTCACTTGGAAGTCTTGGTCGATGGCACGGTTTTAGCCGGCACCCCAGACGGTTTGCGACGCTCCAGGGATTTCGGAGCCAGTTGGCAAAACGTATTCCTTCCGGCCTTCGGCGTGACGGCGATGGAGACTTCACCCAGCCGGCAAAGAGTTTGGGTCGCTGCTCCCGGACTCCTTCACTCCATATTCCGAAGCGATGATTTCGGCTCCTCTTGGTCTTGGCTCAGTCAACCCCTGCGGTTCATCTTCACCTTGGCCGTTGCTCCAACACCTTCTGAAGACGCAATCTTTGAAGGCTTGCTGTTGACTTCGCTTGGAGTCCAACGCTCTTTGGATGCCGGCCGCACTTGGGTACCCGCCAACCAAGGCCTCAGCAGTCGCTGGACCATCGGCCTGGGCATTGCCGCCGATCAAGACCTTTTTGCCGGCAACTTTTCCAACCACGGCATTGACCGCAGTCAAGACGGAGGTCAAAGCTGGCACCCGGTCAATCAGGACCTACATGCTTATTACGCCACCGGAATGAGTTTCGATCCCAATGATCCGAATACTCTTTACACCACGACCTTAGGAGCTTACGCCTTCGACGAATGGGCCGGCCACCCGGATCTGATGCCCCGGCAAACCAAAAAGGGCGTGATCGATCCGCTGACCGGAACCATCACTTGGACCACCTTGCCCGGCATCCAAGCGCAAACCTATGGACTTGCCGTGGCCCCGGGGAATTCTTCGGTGCTTCTGATGGGTACCTTTGAACAAGGAATCCTTTTAAGTCGGGACGGCGGCCAAAGCGTGGAATCGGTAGTGAACCAGGGAACCAGTCTGGGCGGCTACTTCGATCCGGATAATCCCCAAATCGCCTTGGCTCCTTTAGTCGATTTCGTTCAAGTCACTGCCTGGATTTGGCGAACCGAGGATCAGGGCAACAGTTGGACCGCCATTCCCACGCCGTTCAGTGCGGTGGAAATCATTATGGAACCAGGTTCCGACCGAGTATGGGCGGCCACCGGCAGCGGCATGTTTTTGAGCTTGGACAACGGCCTAACCTGGCAGAATGCTGGTTTAGCCGGAATTTCTTTGGAGTCCCTGGCACAGCACCCACAAGATCCGGACTTTCTATACGCCGGCGGCGCCGACGGACGTCTTTATTGGACTACCGATGGCGGCGGCCATTGGCAATCCGCCGCTCCGGCTTCTTGGCCGAAAGGAGCGGCAGTTCGGGAGTTGGCCACCCATCCGTCGGTACCGGGAGCTTTATGGGTTGGTCTTAACGGCGCCGAACTTCGAAACCAGTACAGCGACGTGATGCGTGGAGGTGTCTGGCTTTGGTGGCCGGCAAGTCAACAGTGGATCGACCTTTCCACCCCCACTCTGACCAACGACCAAATCTGGGGCATGGCTCTCCGCACGGAAGGGAACCAAGCCATGCTTTATGTCGCCACTTACGGTGGCGGCTTGTTCCGCCGTCCCTTGCCCTGATTCCCTCCATCCTTGCGCCTTCCCATGAACCAGCATTCCTTCCCCATCCTGCTTCTCGCCGGGGCCCTTTCGAGTTCGTCCCTTTGCGGGCAAACTCCAACGGTCATGCCCGGCTGGCCCATCGAAGTATTCGGAAATTCGGTGGGCGGCGGAGCCTTGGTCAACGTAGACCTTGACCCGGAGTTGGAACTGATTCAGATTTGCGGTTCGGCTTCCAGCTCCAGTCAAGTCCACGTTTTCAACCCGGACGGCACCTACGTCCCCGGCTGGCCGGTTACCGTCGGTTTGGGCACATTTGCTCCTCCAGCTTTCGGGGATATCGACGGCGATGGAGACGGCGAAATTGTGCTGACGGAGTTCTACTTCGGCCTCAGCGGCAGTCTTTGGGCTTTGCACCACGATGGAAATCTCGTCTCCGGATTCCCTTTCAGTTATGGAGGTCCCTTAAAGGGTCCATCCCTTGGAGATTTGGACGGAGACGGTGATTTGGAAATCGTCGTTGGATTCAATTCAGGTGGTATCGGCAGCTTGTTCGCCATCCAAGGCGACGGCTCCGTGATGCCGGGATGGCCGCAAAATTTTTCCACCGTCCTGGGTTCTTCCGCCAGCATTGCCGATGTCGATTTAGACGGAGTAGTGGAGATTTTCGCTCCTTCTTATGAACTGCTTTATGGTTTCCGTCCCGACGGCAGTTCCTTACCCGGCTTCCCCTTCGATCCGGGCAATCAATATTTCAATTACAACACCGCCAGCTTGGCCGACTTGGATCACGACGGCGATCGTGAAATCGTTTTTGCCACCAGCGATCATTTCGTGGATCGTCCGGGAAAAGTGTGGGCTTTGCACCATGACGGCAGTTCCGTGGCAGGTTGGCCGAAATCCACCCAATATTCCGTTTTCGCACCTCCCTCGGTCGCAGACATCGACGGCGACGGCAACCCGGACATCGCGGTAGGCGATCAGTTGTTGTCCCCGACTCCGGTCAACTCCATTTACGCCTGGGACGCCGGTGGAAGCCCGCTTCCCGGATTTCCGGTGACTCCCGTGGATGCTTTGCTCTCGCAAATCATCATTGCCGATGTAAACGGAGATCAACAACTGGAACTTTTATACGAAAGCAATGTCAACGGAGACGATTATCATGCGGTCCGGCATGACGGAAGTCCGGTAGCCGGATGGCCTCTGCCGGTGGATGGATCCTCTTTCAACCAAGCTCTCAGTGCCGCCGATGTGGACGGAGACGGATTCCTGAATTTGGCTGGAACGGGAGACATCGTCAGCACTGGAAAAACCAAGATTTACCTTTGGGCGACGACTTCGCCGTGGGTCGATACCTTGGCACCTGTGCCGACTCCGATGTATGTGCCCACCCGTTCCGGCCAAGCTTTAGATTCCAACCTGAAGCTTAGCCTGAGTGGAGGCTGCCCAGGCCCGACCACGGCCACCATCTCCGGGGCGAGCCCATTTGGAAAAGTCCATCTGCTATATTCCAGCGGAGTTGGCAACATTGTCATCCCTCCGCCTTTTCCTTGTTCGGGGTTGGAATTGGGTCTGTCCAATCTCGGCTTGAGCCGGGCGGCGACGCTAATCGCCGACAGCCAAGGATCGGCTTCGATGTTCGGGGTGACGCCTTCCGGAGCTTGCGGCAACGTTTGGCTGCAAGCGGTCGACGAGGACAGTTGTACTGCGAGTAACGTGGTCGGCCTTTAGTCCAACCCATCCACCGGCTGCTGGCCTTCAGGCTCGGCTTTGGAATCGGCTTTCAAAGCAGACAGGCCTGAGTAATCGACCGGATACCGCAAAGCTCTAAAGATCCCACCGGGCCCGCGACCTCCGGGACCGCCCATTCGCCCTCGCGGTGGTCCGCCCTTGCGGTTTGGCCTGGATCGTTCAGAACCGAAAGGACTGCGGTAATCCCAAACCACTTCCCCGCTGCCGCTGACTTCGAACAAGCGGCTGTCGGCTCCGGCGCAAACCAGCGTGTTGCCGTTGGGCAATCTCTGGGCTCCGGAAATAAAGTGGGAAAAGAAATCCTTTCTTGATTTGGCTTGCCAGCGCCAAGTGGCTTTCGCCGGTCCGAAGGCTTGGTTTTTCTCCCGCCGGTAACTGCCGTCCGCATTCAAGGGTGGGGTGATCTCCTCTACGGAAGACCAGTTGCGTCCGATATCCGGATCGCCGTTGTTAAAGCACAACAAGTTTCCCGCCCCCGGACTTCCCTCGGGAATCCATCGAACGTCATGCTGGCGGAATAGCTTTTGATCTTTCGTCCCCCCAGCGCCGTAAGCTTGTGGATTCCCCCAACGGTAAAGCAAATCACCGCCTCGGCCGTAGCGCCCGCCTCGAGAGGAGGCCGCTTCTTCCGTGGTAGTGCTGTGATCAATGATCCATAGCTCATTGAAATGTCGAACGCTAAGAGCGATTTGATCCAATTTCGGATTGTAGGCGATGGAATTGCTATGCATCCAATCTGCCGACATCTTGCCTCGCATGCCTCCAGGAGGGCCGGAGCGAGGAGAAGGCGCCGGCGGTTCTTCTTCCTCCTCTTCGTCACCGATGTATCCCAGCTCTGCCAGTTCGGAAACCTGACCGGGAGAAAAGCCAGGACCCTTACCCTGGCCCGAGCGGTCGCCATTCAAATTAATCTTCTCGGGATGAGCCGAGATCCGGCCGTAGTGTTTTTTGGCCGGATCAAAATCTTGAATCAAATGATCCCACGCATGCCATTCCCAAACCACCTTGCCGCCTTTCGGCCGAATCGGTTGAATTTCGACCACGAAGTCGGTCCAGAGTTCGTCCCCTTGCAAGTAACGCGGATTCCTGCCGGCGGCCACGGCCTCCTCACGGCTCTTCTTTTCCCAGGCGATCAAGAGTACGTTGCCATTGGGAAGGACTTCAAAATCATGGTGATGGAGATAGTCGTTGGTGGAAAAAGTGAAATCCCACAAAACCGTGCCGTCCCAAGCCAACTCCTGCAATCGGCCCCCTTCGCCGCCACCACGAAAAGTGGAATTCCGAGGACCTTTCACCGCCCGTATCAGATTTCCGTTCGGCAAAAGCTGGACGGCGTTGCCGGGAGTGGATGTCCCCGGCCATTGGTGAACGACTTCGCCCTCCATATCGATCAGATAAGTGGTGGTCGACCGTAACGGAGCGAAAAGGGTATACCCGGGAAAGGCTCCGGCCGTCCGGCTCATCAGACCGGTGGTGGTTTCGGGCCGGGGACCTGGCTCCTGGGCTGCCATGGAATCGGACAGAATCAGGAGTAAAGGCAGAAGGCGGAGGACTTTCAGCATGAGGAACTCAGCGTGGATTCGAACCGCTGATCATCATAGAACCCCACCCTCGGGCTCAAGTTCCGGGCATAGACAGACTTTGCCCGCGCCAGACCTCCGCTGCCCTAGGCAGGCGGATTACGGCTCGACAATTTGAGGATCGGCTACCACTTCCACCGCCTGACCGAACAACTCCTGGTAGCTGGCAGCCAGCTTCTCCAAGTTGAATGTTGCCCAGCCACGGCAAAGGTCGCCCTCCTCCTTCATGACGTCACAAGCCGTGGGCAGATCCAGGACCTGCTCCCGCGCGTGAATCCAACGCCGAATTCGGTCCAACAACTCCTCCCGTTCGATATCGGGGTCGTGGGCCATCCAGGCGAATCTTTCCTGCAGCAAAGGAGTGGGGAATCGATCAAATCCCCGGCAGAAAACCACCTCCCTTGCAGCTACATCACAAACGGTATCGCCCTCATCTTCGGCGAGTTTCAGGAGGCGCTCACGCATCCGGCGGACGCACTCCGAACGAGAGATGCGTTCCATATCCATGCCTTAAGGCACCGGCCCTGCCGTGCAAGGGAAAGCCGGACATGATTTTTTGCAAATATTTGGCGATTTCTCGGAAGTCAGGGTTCTTATTTGATCCAGAGAAATTGGGCGCCTCAGGGATCCTTCGGGAATTTCAATCTCGGATCGGCCAAGTCCAATCGATACATGATTTGGTTGTAGTCGTAGCGTGGAGTGCCGATCTTGGTTTTGGAAAAGGTCTTGGTATAAGTCCCTTCGAAGTAAATTAAGCGGCCATCGTCTTGGTCGAAAAATTCATGGTGACTCGGGTTATAAAAACTATAGCCTTCGTGGCTGGCCACCTTGATGCAATGCTGCCAGGGGCCGAGGAGGCTTTCCGCTTCGGCGAACCATATTTCCCCAAGGAATGAACTTTCCCCTCCCTTTTGTCCGAAAATCATGATCCAGGCGTTGCGGAATGCATTCCAATGAATGGTCCCGCGATGAGCTTCGACCGGTTTTCCACTTTCCAGGTCCCGCAACCGAAACGGAGTGTCGTTCCGGTTCAACAAGCCAAAGGAGATCAGGGATTCAATTTCGCTCGGAGTTAAGGGTGGCGTTTCCGCCTTCCAAGCCCACTGAACCTGACCTTGAGAATCTAGCTCCAAAACGGTTTCCTTTCCCTGATATCGGTTACCCGGTTTCAGCGGAGTCCATCCTTGATATTGGCTTGGATTCTGAATCGCTTGAAGATCCGCTGGTACTCTGAGATCGGGAAACGGTTGAGGAAAATAAAGAAATTCGGTGCCGTCCTCCATGACCTTTAAAGGGGACCATCCTCTCGGGTGAAAAATTTGCTCCAGTTCAAAATCGCAAAATGGAAGGAATTCGTTTCGGGTATCGTCGTATACCACCAGGCCTTGTTGCAAGGGCTTGCCTAGCCCAGCCAAGCGCATGAAATGGCCGTACAGTTTCGGAAGCCCCTGTGGGTCCGGCAAGGTGAACAAACCGTCCAACCAAACCACGCCCGGCCCCGGAACGGCTGCCATCGGCCGGCTGAAACCCGAGGAGTCTTCAAAATATTGGAATTCGATGCCTACATCTGGACTCAATCCGCCTCGTCCGGGGATTTCGGAAAAAGCCCCTGAGGCTTTGAAGTTGCCCAGTGGATAGGACATGCGGGCCGTGTCACCCCAAATCCACAAGATCTTATTGCGGTAGGGAAGAGCAAGGGCGCTGTCCTGACCTAAAACGCCGCCGTTTAAAAGAGGGCGGCTTATAGGCACCGAATCTCCGAGCAATGCACTATCCCGGTAGATTCCAGACCCAGTAATTCGATACAAACGCTCCGCGACGTTCAGGCGCTCGATCTCCAGCCTTGCTTCTTGTCCCGGTTTGGGGAGCAGTCGAACTCCGCGAATGCCGAAACCGTCGGCAGGATATTCGTAACCGTGGCTTTGAACGAAGAAGAAAGTCTCCCGATTCATGAACTCGGGTTCGGAGAAGGCGATCACTCCAGCGCTATCGGTATAGAAACGAAGTTCGTTTACGGTTCTCAGTTCTACCAGCGGTACTCCGCGGCCGGTATGGCTGTCCACTACGGTAATTCGATAATAATCACTCGCCCGAGTGAAACCTTCCTTTGCTTCCTGACCGGCGGCGAAAACCGGAAGCCAAGCCCATATACCAGCGACAATCGATAACCAAATTCCTCGGTTCTTCTTTTTCATCTTTGGATCTTCGCCTCCCAATTCACCGATGTTCCAGACGGCATCACTTTACCAGGACAAGACCGCATCTTCCGGAGGAAACGGCGGTTGTCATTTCCTCCGGTGTCCGCTTTCACCGGCCACCGACGGTTGCCCGTGACCCCTTAGGCTGAGTGCTTAAGGCAAAAAGGTTACCGGGAGCGCCACGGAGGCATATTCCCAGGTGCCCCATGCCAGGCGACTGATGGCGGCAAAGTAAATAGTCTGATTCAAAATCCCGGGAGGAACGGCTCCGGCGGGAATGGTCAGATCGACCGCGCCGTTTCCGGCTGCATCCAGTAAACCACTGGGATTGGAAAAGCTACCTTCGTAATTTCCGAGATAGCTGTTTACCAGAAACAGATCGTAACTCAGGGGCACGTCCAAACCCTGGATTTGAATCGGCCCGGTGCCGGCCCCGGAATATAGAAGTTGATACCAATAAAAGGCAGCTTCGGTCGGAAAATCTAGGTCAAAGCGAATCGCGCCACCGGTACTGTTTTGAATGGAATTCCCGTTGGCGGTCATTTGCGGAACCAAGGCTCCGGAATAAAGCGTAGCCGTCCCTAACGGGAAAGCGCCTCGACCAAAGGAGGACACGAAGAAGTCCGGACTTCCGTCCAAATTCACGTCCCCAGCGGGAGCCGGCCAAATGCCGACGTACTCGTTTTGCTTCGTGCCCTTGATCTGAGCCAAGGTTTCGCCGGTGACGGGAGAATTCATATAGAGCAAGCCGAGGTTGGATACGCCGTCACGATCAAAGCCAGGGGCCCCGATCATCGCCTCTTGGATTCCATCGCCATCTACGTCCATGGCACTGAGGAACATGCCCAAAAGGTCGAAATCTCCCGCTCCGATCCAGGAGATCAACTCCTCACCGGTAGCCCCGGAATACACACCAGCAAATCCGCTGTCATAAAGCCCGGAAAGACCTCCGTGATAGGGAGCCCCGACCAGTAAATCAGGGAAAGTATCGCCGTTGGCGTCTCCAATCGAGCTGAGGGCCGAACCGAAGAAATCATTGTCATCATCCCCGTACAGGATCATGAACTCGATGCCGGTGGCCCCGGAATAGATTCTCACTCGGCCAGGGTTGTACCAAAAAGAAACGGGCGGCTCCTCACCCGGCTCTCCTGCAGCGAAATCCGGGATTCCGTCTCCGGTGAGGTCTCCGGTCCCGACAACCTCATAACCAAGATAGCCGGCATCGAACGGCCCCTGGATTTCGTATACCAACCCGGTACTTTGGGGCAAATTACTGGAGTAGACGTAAATGATCCCTGCTTCGTAGATAAATCCTGAGTTGGCCTGGGGCGCGCCGACAATAAACTCACTGTAACCGTTTCCATTGATATCGCCGATTTCCGACAGGCTGGAACCAAACCCACCAAATTGGGCGATTCCATCCCAACTCTGAATCAGGGCAAAAGGAGCTGCACCGGAAAATAGATATACCTTTCCCTGCTCAACGCTTCCTCCGATTTCGGTACCGTGTGCCCCGATGAGGATGTCTCGAGCTCCATCCCCATCTACGTCGGCAACCGTATCCATCGCGATTCCAAATTCACTGTCTTCGGTTTCCCCATACCAAACGTGCAAGATGTTGCCGTTGGCGCCGGAAATCAATTCCACCGCCCCCCCATTAGAGAACCCACCGGAGGAACTGGCGATCCTCGCCAAAAGTAAATCGCGAATGCCGTCGCCATTGACGTCGTCGAGCCCATGGAGTTTCGGAACCTCATCAAAGTCCTGCCAGGTCTGCAGAGGGTCCAACCGACCGCCATGAGGTTGTTGCCCCTTGATGGAGGCGGTCACGGAAAGCAAGACAATGGCCGACAAAAGGAAGGGATGAACCATGAATCGGGGGAAATGGGTCATTTGCATGAGCTTGGGGTGGGAAGCGAATCCGGGGTTTAATGAAGGAATGCCCTTGGAGTTCATCCTAACTCAGCCATTTTAGAAGGTCCGTTCTTGTGGAAATGCATCGTAGATCCGTTCGGATCTACTGGACCAGGAACAACTTATTTCATTGCAGTCGGAAGCCGCAGATTCCACCTGGGCGACAATTGGACTGCTTTCGGTCCACCGCTCCATGAGGTTGCCATGGACAAGAAATTCTCCAGGAACCGCTCGCCGAAATCCCTTCCTGCCGCTAGTTTGCTGGCTAAGAGACCTCACGACAGGTCCGCCCTCCGCCGTTCTCTCCCCCCGGTCCCTTCCAAGGGACACCTGACATGACCTCCGCCACTTCCCGACAAAGACTCTTCCTGGCAAGTTGCATCGCTCTCATTGTTACCGCCATGAGCTTTGCGATTCGCGCGGACATCATGGGATCCCTGGAATCCGAGTTCAAATTAGATAAGGAGGAACTGGGCTGGATCTCGGGTACGGCCTTTTGGGGATTTACCGTATCGATGGTGGTCGGCGGCCCTTTATGCGACGTCCTGGGTATGGGCCGTTTGTTGAGTTTGGCCTTCCTCGGGCACCTGGGCGGCATTCTGCTCACCGTCATGGCCGGCGGCTTTAACGGCCTGTTCTTCGGCACCCTTCTCATCGGCCTGGCCAACGGAATGGTTGAAGCCGCTTGCAATCCATTGATTGCTACGGTTTATCCGGAAGAAAAAACTAAAAAGCTAAACCAGTTCCACGTCTGGTTTCCCGGTGGAATCGTAATCGGCGGCCTGTTGGCCTTTGCCTTGACCCAACTGGATTTGAACTGGCAATGGAAGATGGCCACCATGATTCCATTAACCCTCGTCTATGGATTGCTTTTCCTCGGCAAAGCCTTTCCGGCGACGGAACGAGTGGCGTCCGGCGTTTCCTTCGGCGAGATGTTCTCCGCCTGCATCCGCCCCCTATTTATCATCATGGTCCTTTGCATGTTTTTGACCGCCTCCACCGAACTGGGTACCAATCAGTGGTTGCCGAACATTTTGAACGTCACCGCCGGGATCTCCGGAATTTTGGTGTTGGTTTGGATTAACGGCTTAATGGCAGTCGGGCGTCAATTCGCCGGCCCCATCGTGCATCGCTTATCTCCATCCGGGATGCTCTTCGCCTCGGCTTTGGTCAGTTCGGCCGGCGTTTTCGCTCTCAGCAAAGCCACCGACGGCATCACCGCCTTCGGAGCCGCCACGATTTTCGCCATCGGCATTTGCTACTTCTGGCCGACCATGCTCGGCTTCGTTTCGGAACGAGTGCCCCGCTCCGGAGCCTTGGGGCTGGCCATCATGGGAGGAGCCGGCATGCTGTCGGTTTCCCTGGTCCTGCCCTTCATGGGACGGATCTATGACGAGAACACCTCGGCCAGCCTGCCGGAGGGAGCGGACATGGCGGTGTTGAAGGAAGCGGCGGCAGGTACTCCCGAGGCGACCCAACTGGCCGAAGCCCAAGCCGCCGGCGGGGTAGCCACGCTGGGCACCATGATTTGGCTACCTGTGATCCTAATCGTAGTCTTCGGAATGATTTACCTACGGGATCGGAAACAGGGCGGTTACCGGGCGGAGCAGATTTAGACCTCCCGTTCGCTCCGATTCCGGACCTCTTTGGTTTGGCCCTTGACCATTCGATTTGTACGGCCTATTATTCTGTATCACAAACTTAACTGTGAGGCAAACCATGCAAAGTACCTTACTCGGCAATCCGGAAGATCGACTGTATCGAGCCTATTGGCAGGACGGATCCTTGGACCTGTTCGCCGGAATCGCCGCTCTCATCGTGGGGGTGGCCTGGATTCTGGATCTGGTCTGGCTGGGACCCATCGCCCCTGCACTCACCGTTCCCATGTGGATGAGCTTTCGTTCCAGCGTCATCGAACCTCGGCTCGGCAAGATCCGCTTTCAAAACCAAAGACGGCTACGCTTGCGCCGAGCCCACTGGATCATGGTGATCGTGGGCTTGTTGGTTTTGGCTTTCGGCGTCTTCCGCTACCTCCACACCCATTCCGATTCGGGCTCGGAACTCTTACAGGATTGGATCGCGGCGCTGCCTGGAGCCCTGTTGGGCATCATGGCCATTCAAGCCGCCCTCCTGTTCCAGCTTCCGCGCTTTCTTCTTTACGGTGGGGTGTTCCTCGCCTCCGGCCTCTTATTCAGTTTTTGGAAGTTGGAACCTGGCTGGTCCATTGCCGCCGGCGGCTTCATCACCATGGTGTGCGGCATGGGGTTGCTGGCACGCTTCTTTCGTAATTTTCCCCAGCTCCCCTCAGAACTGGAGTAATCAGTGCGCGCCCTTCCCCTTGACGCCAAAGCAGTCGCCTCTTTGGACAAAGTGCTGCACGAACCGGCTCGGTTGAGTTTGGTCGCCTGCCTCTCCCTGGTAGAGGAGGCGGATTTCGTTTTTCTGCAATCGCAGACCGGAATGACCGGGGGAAACCTTTCCTCCCACGTCCGAAAATTAGAGCAAGCTCAATACATCGGCATTCGCAAAGAATTCCAAGGCACCCGCCCGCGAACCATATTGCAACTAACCGACGTTGGGCGCCAAGCCTTAGAAACTTATCTCAATCTCATGCGCTCTCTGTTGGCGGTCATGGACCAAGCAACGGCAGAACCCCCTTCCTGAGGCAGCCGGCATCCCCTTTCAAGGACGCCAGGATTCATCCTCGGCACGCCAGCGAGTTTGAAAGCAACTACCGCCTAAAGGCGAGTCCAACACTTTGGCTTCGCCCTGGTGCCAACTCACGATTTGGCGGACGATGGCCAAGCCCATGCCATATCCAGGAGAAGTTTGTTCCTCGGGCAGCCGGAAAAACGGTTCGAAAACAGCTTCCCGTTGTTCGATCGGGATTCCCGGACCGTCGTCGTGGACTTCCACCACCAAGGCTCCCCCTTCCTGGTATGCCTCGATCTCCACTTTGCATTCGGCATGCCGAAGAGCATTGCGCAGCAAGTTTTCCACTGCCCGACGAAAAAATCGAGGAGCCAGTGGAAAGGTTTCCGGCAGTTTCTTCCACGAGGAGGCGGGTCCGCAGGTCTTTTCGTCGCCTTGGAACTTCTCCGCCAATTCCAGCAGCAGTTGGCGAACTTGAACCGGTTCCTTGGGGGTAGGTGCGGCGTCGCCTTCGAACCTTGCGTACGTCAACAGCTCGTCCACCAGCAGGTTCAATTCCTCCAGATCCTGATCCAGTTGCTGAATTTCCCGCTTCCTGTCGACTTCCGGCTGCGGCCTCTCCAGCAAATGAATCCCGATTCTCAAGCGAGAAATCGGTGTCCTCAATTCATGCGAAATGGAGCGCAACAAACGTTGCTGAGCATCTACTCTTGCCTGGGTTTTCTCCGCCATGTGGTTAAAGGCGTGAGCCAAAGGCTCGGCAGTCGAAAGTTCTGCCGGATCGATGCGAATATCCCGATCTCCTGCCGCCATGGACAAGGCGGCATCTTCCAAAATTCTGTGCTGGCGTCGAAGCGGCCGAATCTGCCACCAAAACACGATCGAAAACAAAATCCCCGCCAGCAGGGTCACGACGATGTGACGAAGGCGAAACACCCTCGGAACGTCGAACAACAAACCGGAACGGAGAAATTGATCCGTTCCCGGAACGGGAGTGATGAGACGCCCGGAATCGGCATCCACCACTTCAATAATGACCGGTCGCTCCTGGAGGCGCTGGAGCAAGTGCGGTTCCAATGCCTCTCCGTCGATCAATTCAAGGGAGATGCCCATCCAATCCGACATCTCCTGCATCCTGGCTTCTTGCTCGGATGGGGCCGTTTCCGCCAAAATCTCGGCTACGACTCGATATCCACCGCCGAGGCCGGTTTCGACATATTCGACGTCCTGCTTCGAATACAAGACATACACCAGGACCATTTCATGGATCGCCAGGACGATCACGAAGGCGAACAGCGCCATCATCCAAAGTCGGAACAGCAGCCGGTTCATCCTTCCCTCACCAACAAGTAGCCGCGGCCCCGGACCGTTTGAATGTAACGGCCGGCCCGATGTCCGAGAGCTTTCCGAATTCGACTGATGCGGAGATCAATGGACCGATCCAATCCGTCATAATCAAGTCCGCGAAGCTCCCGGAATATCTCCTGGCGGCTGACCACTTCTCCCGCTCGCCGAGCAAGCAACCACAGGAGATCAAATTCCGCCGACCGCAGTTCCAACCGCTTTCCGTCCAGCCTGGCTTCGCGCCGAAGCGGGTCTACCGTCATCTCGCCGATTCGGACCTTTTCGCTGGAGCGAGCTTGTCGAACCGGTCGTCGCAGCACTGCCGCGACCCGGGCCAGGAGAACTCTAGGATTCACCGGCTTGGCTAAGTAGTCGTCAGCACCCAATTCCAAACCCACGACCTCATCAACATCGTCACCTCGAGCCGTAACCATGATGATTCTGCCGGAGTATTGGCTGCGAACCCTCCGGCAAACCGAGAAGCCGTCCATACCCGGCAGGTTGACGTCTAGTAAAACAAGATCCGGCGAACCCTGAAGGATTTGCTCCAGGCCCGTATCTCCCCTGGAGGCGATCTGCACTTCATATCCGTTGGAATGCAGAAGTTCGGCGATGAGGCGCGCAAGACGCTCATCGTCTTCCACCAGAAGAATTCGTTCAGCCACGATGGAACCGGAACCGCCGGCCGCAAGGAGCTAGCCGATGAAAATCGTAGACAGGATAGCAGTGGGAGGAGTGAAGTCGAAATATGGCAACTCTTGCCAGGCAAGCGGTAGGAATTTCCTCAATCGGAGATTGGCCGGTTCAGGGCTTCTCGGACCTTGGCCGCCAAGTCTTTGGCCGAAAAAGGCTTCTCCAGCAAAACGGACTTTCTCGGATCCAAGCCGTGCCTCTCGATCAGATTATCGGTATATCCCGACATGAACAGGACCTTCAAGCCCGGACACCGTTGCACCGCCCGCCGGGCCAAATCCGGACCACTCATCTCTGGCATCACTACATCGGTGAGCAATAAATCGATTTTTGGATCTGTAGAGTGGATTTTCTTCTCCGCTTCCGCTCCATTGGACGCCACGATGACTTGGTAACCGAGTCTTTTGAGTAAGCGCAAAGTTAGCCGACTGACGGTTTGTTCGTCTTCAACCAACAATATGGTTTCAGAACCACCTTCAGCCTCCAACTGGGGTTCGGCATTCTCCGCGATTGCTCCTTCGGCTTTGGGCAAGAAGATATGCGCGGTGGTTCCTTTTCCAAGCTCGCTGTCAAGCCAGATATCTCCTCCGAATCTCCGAATGCTGCCGAATACCGTGGATAGCCCCAACCCGGTTCCTACTCCCGCCGGTTTCGTGGTAAAGAATGGTTCAAAAACACGGCCCAGAATTTCCTCGGGAATCCCGTCCCCAGTGTCGGAAACGGACAAATACACATAGGGACCCGGACGCAGTTCGGAATGCCGGCCGCAGAAATCTTCATCCAGCAGACGGTTTTCCGTTTTGACATAAATGAAACCGTTGCCTTGAACCGCATCCCGGCTGTTGATCACCAAGTTGAATAATACCTGCTCCATTTCAATCGGATCCGCCCGAATCAAGTCCAGATTAGGATCCAAGCGCCATTTCAAATCAATGGTTTCTTCAAGAGAATATTTCAAAATGCGACAAGCGGTTCGAACCGCTTCGTTCAAATCCATCACCTCCGGTCGACGCAGTTCTTTCCGACTAAAAGTCAGCAATTGTCGAGTCAACTCCGCCGCCCGATCTCCCGCTTCGGCAATCTCATCCAGTTCAGCTTCAAAGCTGCATTGCTCTCCGCCCTTGGCTCGGAGAATCTCCGTATATCCATTGATCACGGTGAGAAAATTATTGAAATCATGAGCCACGCCGCCGGCTAATTGGCCGATCGCCTCCATTTTTTGACTTTGCCGAAATCGTTCTTCCAGGTCTTTTCGTTCGGATACATCCCGGACCACCCAAACCACTCGGTGCTCCCCATTCCACCCCATGCGAACTCCATTGGCCGAATAATGCATGAGGCCGCCGTGTCTTTGTACGGGAAATTCAACCCAATGTGGCTCGCCGGTGCGGAAAACCCGATCCAAGTGGTTGCTAACCAAGGCTTCATCCACCGGCTGAATCAAGTCGAATAAACTAGCACCCAAACAATCTTTTGAATCCAAGGGTAGCAATGGATGAGATTCACTTAAGACTTGTCGAACCTTGCGCTCGCGATCCAAAACAATGAAAAGGTCCGGTGCTGCCTTCATTAAAGATCGGAGCTCCAGCTCCTTTTCTTGCAGGCCGTGAAAGCTTTGCCTGGCTTTGCGAAGCGACCGTTCCACTTCCACCTGGCTTTGGTAATACAATATCATGATGTAAATAAATACGATTACAAAGGCAAAAAAGCGCACGAAATGCCACAACCACCAATTCAAATCCCAGAGACTTGAATACTCAAACAAGAGCCCTGCTACTCCGAAGAGAATGGAGTGATTGGCCCAAACTAGAGCATCCCCATCAGGTTGTTTTGCCTTCTTCCGCAGAAAATAAATAGCCGCCGCCAAATAACCAATCCCTCCCAACAGATTCATGGCTTTGGCTGTTCGGGAAAAATGAGAAGCCTCGGTCATCTCGGGAATGCTGTCGGTTTGAAATACCGCAAATACGCCGAGAGAGACCGCGGTTCCCAAAATAAGCCAGGTCCGGGTTCGCCCACCCCGGGTTTCCAACCAGGTGGAGGGCAGCCAAACACAGGCGAAAAGGCCCCCCCCTGCAAAGGTGGCCATGCTGTGAAGCCAAACAAAGCTGTCGCCGACGTGGACGGCTGCGTGAAAGCCATCCAGGATGCCCATGAGGATCAAACCGGAGGCTATCCAAAGATGGTCGCGATCCGTTCGCCCGAAACGGCGTAAGAGCAGAAGAACCAAGGCAATGGTGATCGCGGCATAAGAACCGAATCCTTCCAACAAAGAATGAAAGGGAGATTGGACCCAATGACTCCCTGCCCACTGCTTCCCCAGATACAAGCTTCCGAGCAGAAAGCTCAATCCAAGGAGGAGGCTGCAGGCGATGTGTTTCCGGATTCGACGTGGCTTCAATCGCCCTTCTGGGACACCGGCCCTGTCCTGCATTGGGGGTGCTGACTCTCCACTTGTAATTTCATACAGTTTTACAATGAATTTCCTCCCATTTCTAGGCGGATTAGGGCCGCAAAATGGCCTAAAGAAGGATTCCTAGGGCTCTATCCTGCCCAATGTGGGCGGCGAAATGAGCCGCGGCTTTGTAGTCACCGCCGGGCTCGACGACACCAGGGGGGGAGCCTGATTAAGATTGCCCACGAGAAGTGCCAGTCATGACCACTCCGACGCCTCGTTCCGTTTTCGCCACTCTTACACTGGCGTTCACCGTCTGTGCTTGCAACACCACCCAACCTGCAAACGACGTACAAGAGCCCGTGGAGGAAACCATGCTCATCCAGTACCTGGAGATCGTAACCCCTGACGTGAACGCGACGTGCGATGCCCTGGAGCAGATGCACGGCGTGAGCTTTGGTGAGCCGGATGTCGGGTTTGGCAACGCCCGCACGGCGGCGCTGGAAGGCGGCGGGAAAATCGGAGTGCGGGCGCCACTGCGCGAAGACGAACATCCCGTGGTGAGACCGTATCTGCTCGTAGAAGACATTGAGGCCGCGGTCAACGCCGCCCAGGCAGCGGGCGCCCAGATCGCCATCCCGCCCATGGAGATTCCTGGTCACGGCAAATTCGCCATCTACATCCTTGGGGGCATTGAACACGGCCTTTGGAAGCACTGAGCGATTCGCATAAGCAGCCCGGCGACTCTCGCCAGGCTTTTCTCCTTTTCACCAGCTTCGTAGGTTGGTCAAACGGGAAATGAGGAACTTTCGATCGAACTTCCGCCGACCTGAATGGTGGTCCCTTGTCCTACTTAGTCTTTTCGCAAGTTGCCAAACCATTCCCGCCGAAGCGGACGCCCAAGCCTTGGATTCGGATCCACGCATGGGCCTGTGGCACGGCCACCGGACCGACGGGGACTCAGGAACTCGCCACTCGATGACGCTTCGGGTGGAAAGCATCCTGGGTGGAGCCGGAAGGGTGGAGCATTTGAGAATCCCGTTGCCGGAAAGCGATTATTTGGGTTATGCCGTCGAAGTTCACGATCCTCAATGGAACCGACCGGTGCGGCAATATGTGAACAACCGGCGCATGCGATTCGTTCGCTTGGAAGGGAGCCGCGAGGAGGGTCGCTGGATTTGGCTATCGGCCGGGGAAAATGAACTCCGGCGCTCCAAGTTAGTCACCGAAATTCGAAACGGCCTGTGGCTTAGAAAGCAATATCGCACCACCGACGGCGGCGCCACTTGGCAGCTTTTGTGGCAGGACGAACTAGAAAGAGTGAACAACCGCTGATTTGAATACGCCCCGACCTTGAAGGCCGGGGCGCGAGTGTCAGGAACCAACCGAGGGCACCTAGAGAGATTTCTTGAATCTTTCCAGCCGCTCTTGGTGCGCCTCGCTTTCCGGGACCAGGTGCAGGGCTAGCTCAGCGTTTTTCACCGCTTGCTCCAGTTCGCCGTTCAAGTGGTAGCAATCGGCCACCGTGGTCAGGAAAGAAGCCTTCCATTCGGGAAACCAATCCGCTTCGGTAATCAAACCTCCGTCGTCGGTTTTCAAGCAACCGCAGCCTTCGTCACAACCGCATTCCCCGGAAAGGACGCTTTCAAAAGCCTGCAGGGAAGCCAACGAGGCTTCCAAAGCGAAACTTTTTTCCTTCGGAGTGAGCTCCTGGCTGTGCTTAACGAATTGTCCAGCGATTTCCCGGCCAATGTTGCGGATTTGGACAGCTTGATCCTGAGGTCGAAACTTCCAGGCACGCATGGCGGCGGCGCGGGCTCCCTTATGGTTTTCCGCTTCTTTTTCAACTTCGCCTACCCATAACCAGCCTTGAAAGGCCACCTCTTGATGCTTGGTTCGCTTTAGTTGAGTCAATACCGGCTTGAGATTGACTGCATCGGGGAAGGCGAATTCACCCTTCTCGTTCATGGCATTCTTGAGGGCTTCCTTCCGGGCGAGATCCATGTGCAACTTGGCGGCGACCAGTTGCTTTCCCTTGGGATCTGCCTTCAAGATTCCGGCGACCACTTCGTCGTGGCCGTTCTCATCACCGACGTCGAACAATTTCACCGCCAGGGCGTAACGTGCGTCCAAATCCTTGGGGTTGTCTTTCACCTTCTGGCGAAAATCCGAAACCGTTTGTTCACCCCGGCGGACCCGGTTCATTTCCTTGGTGAAACCCTTTGCGTCGATGAATCCGATGACCCCGTCTTCCACCGCCCCGTCGGGCTTGATCACCAACATGGTGGGCAAACTCCTGACGTTGTACTGCTGCACCAGGGCGTATCCGTCGGTTCGAGCCGTGTTCGCGCCTACGCAGATGAAATCCTGCAGGGAGGCCACGGCTTCGCCGTTGCCGAAGGCGTCCTGTTGGAATTTGGTGCACTGCTCACTGGATTCGGCCCAAAAGTAGACGAACACCAGCTTGTTTTGCTTTGCACCGGCCTTCAGCGCTTCTTCAAAAGTACCGGCAAACCATTCGATGCCGCCGGCACGCTCTCTTTCTACGGAAGAACCGGAAGCTACGGCAGGCACTCCGGAGAAGGTCAGCAGGCTGACCAGGGCGACAGCGTTCAGGAACATGGGTTTCAGGATCTTGATGAACCCGCCTTGGAGTTGGAACCGAGCACAGGCGGGCTAGCGCTTCGATTCAATCATGGATAGCCTCTCTACTTAGCCGTCTGGACACCTGAGGTAAAAAAAAAGCGCCGCAATAATGCGGCGCCAATCCGGTCATCAAGCGATCAAGCACCTTCGGCGGCCTCTTTCATCGCATCCAAAGCCGCTTGATGGAATTTGTCATCCGGATAGAGGCGGACCGCCTCTTGGAGGGTGCTCAGAGCCGCTTTCATCTGCCCGTTCAAAGCTTGGCAATGAGCCAAGATGTACAAACCTTGACTATGAACCAAGGCATTGTTCTGCTTCCCAGCCTTCCGGACCGCGTCTCGGGCCAGCTTCAGAGCAAAGCGCTTTTCGGAGGCCTTAATGCCTTTATCGGCATGGTTGTAATAGGTCCAAGCCACTTCAAGTGCATATTGATCCGTCTTATCGGCGGGAACGAATTTCCACGCCCGGCGATGGGATTGGCGACACAAGTCGTAGGCTTTCAGCTCTTCTCCCTCATAGATTCCAGCAAGATTCCGCCAGCCTTCCCAAAGAAGCTCGTCATAGGTTTCTTCAGCCAAGAACTCCAGTAATGGCTCCAGGTGGAGTTCTTTTCCCTCCCGCCGGCATCCATAAACGTCCTCTTGAAGTTCACGCAAATCAATTCTCCGGCGAGTCAGGGTCTTCCCTTCCGGATCGGCGGCACGGATGGCTTCCAGCTCGGCAAAATAACCCTGATCATCCCCCAGATCCCACTTCTTGTTGCCGAGGTTGTAACGCGCCTCAAGGTCCTGGGGTTCAAGCTGAACCTTATGTTCCCAGAAGGTCAAGGTATTCTGCCCTTTGCGAACTCGCTCGACCTCCTTGACTAAATCGACCGCCGGCATGAAACCGGCGACCACTTCGTCGGCTTTGCCGTCAGCCCGAACGAATACCAAAGTGGGGAAAGTTCTCGGCTTGAATTGCTCGTTCAACTTGGCGAAATGGGGCGAGGACGCCTCTACGTCCATCAAGGTCATGCTTTGCAAGGCCTGAATCACTTCCGGCTGGTTCAAACTCTCATCTTTCTGGCGCTGGCTCCACTCGCTCCACTCGGCCCAGAAGTGAATGACCAGCCAGGATTTGGATCGCTTGGCCTGCTTTAAGGCTTGATCGAAATCACCTTGAAACCAGGAAATCTGCGGTACCGGATCTTGAGGCGACCAAAGGCTCGTAGCGGGAAGCAATCCGGCAAGAAAGCTGAGCGTAAGGGAAGGAAGCACGATGCTCGGTAGGTTGGGAAGGAAAAGAAGTTGCGGGCCGGCCCTTGTCGCGTAAAGCAGGGCATCCAAGACTAACTAGTCCTGGGTTCGCTTCAGCTGGACGGCCGTAAGGGGTTTTTTCGGCCTTTTTCCAGCCAGCTTGCATGTACACCACCCTACCTTCCCTCCTTTCCAGGGTCCGAGACCTGGAGGATCACGCCGCCTGGCATGAATTTGACCAGCGTTATCGCGAATTGATCCTGCGCTTTTGCCGCCGGAGGGGTTTGCAGGCCTCCGATGCCGAGGACGTCCGTCAAATAGTTATGCTAAGCTTGGCAAAGCATTTACGCGGATTTTCCTACCAACCGTCCAAAGGCCGCTTTCGAGCCTATTTGGGCCGGACGGTGCAAAATGCCATTTCTCGCTACTTCCGGCGTCCAAACCACGAAATTCATGGACTAAATCTGGATGAAAAGGCAGCCGCAGCCGCTCCGGGAATCCAGGAAAGGGACTCATGGGAAGAGAGCTCTTGGGAAAAGGTTTGGGAAACGGAATGGATGGCTCATCACTACCGAATGGCGATGCACCAGCTACGAAAATCGGTCCAGCCCAGGAGCTTGGAGGTATTTGAGCATCTGTTGGCCGGGGAAAACGTGGCCCAAGTAGCCGCTCGTTTTCAAATCAGCCAGGAAGCCGTTCATAAAAGCAAACAGCGGATGCGCGATCGGTTAAAGGTCTTGATTGCACGGCAAATCCTGGAGGAGGACGGTTTGGATGGAAACCAATCGAGGGGTTCCTAAAACCGATGCTGGGGGAAGCCCTCGGTTAACCTCGCCCACGAACCTGGAAGCTCTTGGGTTCGGCTTCGAGGATGAAAGTTGGTTGGCGGCTCTTCGGGAAGCGGAAACTCCCCTGCCGTTGGGAAGCATTGGCCCTTATGAGTTGCTTGGAGAAATAAGTCGTGGTGGCCAGGGTGTCGTATTTCAAGCCCGGCAACCCGGTACGCGGCGCAAGATCGCACTTAAGAGACCGCTGGCCGGAGCGTTATCTTCCGCGGGCGCTCGCCTGCGCTTTGAGCAGGAAATCGAGGCCGCCGCAGCCTTGAATCATCCGAACATCGTCACGGTTTACGGCATGGAGATCGTAGACGGTTCGCCGGTTTATGCGATGGAATGGGTGGAAGGCCGCCCAATTACGGCTTGGGCCAACCCTTCTTCCGCGGCGGGAACGGAACCGGCTGTGGAAGAACTTCATCGAGATCCGCGGGAGAAGCTGGAGGTTTTCTTGCGGGTTTGTGATGCGATTCAACACGCCCACGCCCGCGGTGTTCTCCATCGAGATCTCAAGCCGTCCAATATTCTGGTCGATGCTTCCGGACAACCGCACGTGCTGGATTTCGGTTTGGCCAAACGAACGGAACCGGCCGAAAGAACTGAATTCTACGGTTTAACTACGGCCAGCGGCTTTTTAGGAACTCCCGCCTATGCTTCTCCGGAGCAACTGGCCGGCGGAGCGGTTTTAGATGCCCGAACCGACGTTTATTCGCTCGGCGTGTTGCTGTACGAGCTTTTAGCTGGAAGGCATCCCTTTTGCGAAAAGAAAGGTGTCGCCGCTTTCATGCGGGCGGTGGAGACCGAAACTCCCGTCCGGCCGTCCACCTTTGACCTTCGCTTGGACCGGGAAGTCGATACCATCGCCGGCAAGGCGATGGCCAAAGATCGAGATCGACGATATTCGACCGTTGAGGCCCTGGCTCGAGATTTACGCAGCTATTTGGCTGGAGAACCGATCGAAGCCCTTCCTCCCAGCTCTTGGTATCTGCTTCGAAAATTGATCCAGCGGAATCGACTGGCAAGTGTGTTGCTCGCTCTCATTTTTCTCATCACCATGTCTTCCGCGATCTGGTCCACGATTCAATCCAAGCGCTTGAAAAGTGCTTTGGCCGAAGCGGAATTCCGGAATTCCCTATATGAAAAGATGAAGGGCTGGAGTCCGGACAGCATTCTGAAACGGGCGGACATCAACCCTTATGATCCACGCCGGAGGCAGGAACCCCCGCGAAATCCTCCTACTCCGGAGATCGTGGATTAACTCAAGCGTCTTTCAGAGCGACCGTGCTCTGCCGTTGGCGGTTGACTCGCAACTGCAACACGTCGGGCCTCGAATAATGGCCGGCGGGGTCAAGGTTGTGGCGCTCCTCCAAAACCTTCCGGTAATCCAATTCCGCCACCATGAGCTTCTCTTGACCGCAAAGAGGCTCCAAAAGCCAGCTCCCATCGGGATTGGCCAGGCAAGAACCTCCATCCGCCCACCATTCTTCGTCATTTCCTTGAAGTAGCTCTCGTTGGGGAAAAGAATCCGGAATCAAATGCGGGCCCATAAGACCGGAAACCGAAATCACGAAGGAGCGAGATTCGCGGGCGATGAAGCGGGTAATGTCTTCCGTCAATCGCCTGCCGCCGGGCCAAACCGCAACGTGAAGATTTTCCCCTTGGCCGTAGAGAGCGGCGCGGGCCAGAGGCAACCAATTTTCCCAGCAGTTCAATCCCCCGACGGTAAAGGCTCCTAAGCGATGCACCTTTAAACCGTGCCCGTCTCCTTGGGCCCAACTCAATCTTTCTTCGTAAGTGGGCATGAGTTTGCGGTGAACGGAAGCGATTTGGCCGGACGAGGTCAGGTGAACCAAGGAACAATAAAGGCTGTGCCCTCCGCGATCGCCGGCGCGCTCCATGCAGCCGAAATATATCGCCAGTTCTTGCTCTTTAGCGAATTGGCGCAGGGGTTCCAAGTGGCCGGCCTCGATTTGAACCGCCTGTTGCAAATATCGAGCGTGGATTTCCTTCTGCAGCGGAGAATTGAAGCGAGCTCCGTCGGTTCGTTCCAGCCAAAAAGGATACCCCGGAAGCAGGGCTTCTCCGAATACGACGAGTTGGCATTCGGCCTTAACGGCTTGCCCCATGAAGTCCAGCATCTTATCGAGGGTCGCAGCGCGGTCCAGCCACACCGGAGCCATCTGGGCCAAAGCCACTCGGAGAATTTCGCCGTCCCGGGATTTGAAGCTTTGCATGCTGACTCAAGAATAGAAATCGAGCAGTAGAAAGGAAACTCTAATTTTCAAGCTGAAGCTGGTATTTTCCGCCGGCAACGATGACCACCTCGATTCTGCCCAGCTCCTGCTTCGGAGTGGAAAAGACCACCTCCAATTGTCCTTCCGGGATATAGCGATAGAAATCTAGGAAATCTCCGGGACCGTCAAATACCAATTCCCCACGATGGTAAAGCTGAGCAATCACCTCGCCTTGACCCTGACTGTCAGGAATCTGAAACTCTACCGCCACAGCAGGTTCCAGCCGTAAATCGGCTTCAACGGTTTGCTCCAATTTGGATTGCACTCCACCGCGGAAGCCCGCCCAACCATCTCGAGTCCAAGCATACAAATCCCAGGTCATTTCCTGGTTTTCGATTAATGAGTACTTGCCTTCCCCATCTAAGCGTAAGTAATACATTTCGGCATCTTCTCCAAGCCGAGAAACTGCACATGCTCTGGCCAGTCGCACGTTTCCTTCGGTGTCGAAAATCCGACCCTTGATCCAAGAGCCGCCGACGCAGAGGATCCGAATTCCCGAACTCCCGGCTGGTACGTTCTCCACCCTTCCGGAACCTGCGATTTCAGTATTGCCACCTGAAATATCGTAAAAACCCGGCCTCAGCGGCCCGATACGGAAGGAACCGTCTTCTCCGATTTCCGTTGTTGAAACTCGGACTCTATGACTTGAGTTCCTCGGCGAAGCGGTAACCGTTCCGATGGCAAGTGGCCGCTCTTGCGAATCCAATAAATAGCCGTGAACATAAGAACCGGTTTCCAAAATCAAATCCAAGGGTCGAGATTGTACTCCAGCCTGAATTTCAATCTCATGGACCACTTCGAGGAATTCAAAGGCTTTACCGTGGCCCACTCTTCGAGCTCTGCCCAAGGACCCATCGGTCCCTATCCGCCACCTGCCGGGAAACAAGTCACCATTGCCTCCAAGCTGATAGTTTCCGCTATTATCACTTACAGCCTTTAACCGGTTCCAGCCAGATAACGGATATGCGGCTTTCTTTCCATGTTCGTCCTGAAGATCGATTACGGGAAGGGCTTCAACACCGACTCCAGCAACCGCCTGCCCGAAACCATCAAGTGTTCGGCCGGACAATACTGCAAAATCCCGCAATGGAAACTGCATGAAATTTGGTCCGGATTCCAGCGGCTCAAGAACCCGAGCCACCATGCCGTCGGCCGCTCGCACGATCAGAAAATGCCCAATCCCAGGAGTCAGGGCTTCAATGCGAAAACGGCCTTCTGAGTCTGTCTCGGCATGCCACTTCATAGAATCCCTCACTCCTGCCAAGGAAAATAACCTTGGGTTGGTGAAAAGAACCACCTCTGCCTCGGAAACTTTCCGGCCTTCAATATCGATGACTTCTCCGACAAGGATGGCCTCCTTTTTTAATGTTAAACGAATCTCCCCACTTTCCCATTTCGCCTGGACTGGTCGAGGCGAGTATCCAGGTTTTTCTGCAACGAATCGAATCCACCATTCAGATTGAATATCCTTAACCCGGGCCAAGCCCAGTGCATTGCTACGAACCGGTTGAAATCGGCCGGCCTCTTGCGGACGAATCCACACCCCAGGGAGACCGGCTCCCTGTTCATCCTGCACCCAGACATCCAGATGGAAACTCAATATCGGGTGCAAGTGCATGACCACTTGTCTTACGCTTCCAGCCTCCAGTGGGTCTAATTGATTCCGAGCGGCGACGAAACCGGGCGGCTTTTCGGCTATCACTATCAGCCTTTTGTCGGAGGGGCAAGGCACTCGAAGACGTCCTTCTGCATCAGTTTCGCCTTCACCAAGTACGGTCCAAGGCCATCCTTTGCCCCATTCCACGATTCGAATTCCGACTCCTGCCAGGGGCTGCTTGGATCCTCCGCGGAAGGCCTCAATGTCCAAAGTGGCCAGGGTTGCATGACGATAAAGGTCTTCCGCATTCGTTGAATCAGGCTTCGAATCCAATGGTTTGCGACCAAAGCTTGCCTGCTTCCATCCAAGAGTTTTCGCTTCTTCTGGATCCGCTTCAGGCGATTCCGAAATTGGCCCGGAAGACGTCTCATCTCCCCTTTCGAGAAAGGGGTTCCACCAAATCACAAGGAGAAGTCCGCCCAACACAGCGGCCAGGATCAATCGAAGCGGCCAGGTGGCGACAGGGGAGGCAGAGGGTTCGGACATGTTGAGAAGGGGAGGGACGCAGCATAGCAGGCTAAATCTTGAAGCTTGCTTATTTCATGAGAACCGAGATTCGGTCTCAGCAATTGCCCGCTCACATGTGCCGGACCGGGCATCGATTGGGTGGACTACCCGGGGGCTTGGCTGAGCTTCCCTTCCCTGATTTTCCTGTTCCTTCTGCTCGGTTTGGAAGCCAGAAAAATCTTACAAAGCTGAGTGAAGCTCAGGCTTCTGCGCTCGGTTCAGTTTCCTTTCAAAACTGAGCCGGCAATGACGTTTTTCTGGATTTCGCTGGTGCCCTCGTAAATTTCCGTAATCCGGGCATCACGGTAAAACCGCTCCACTTCGAATTCGGTCATGTAGCCGTAGCCTCCCAGCAATTGGATCGACTCACTGGCAACTTCCACTGCCGCCCTGGCGGCGGAAAATTTGGCCATGGCCGTTATTTTCGGGTCTACCTTACCGGCGTCGGCCAGCTTGGCGGCTTTGTAGGTAATGAGCCGAGCCAATTCAATCTTGGTCGCCATCTCGGCAAGCTTGTGCTGGGTAACCTGGAACTGAGCAATTTTCTTGCTGAACTGTTCCCTTCCCTGAACGTAACGCAATGCCCGGTCAAAAGCACCTTGCGCTGTACCTACGGCTTGGGCGGCGACTTCGATGCGACTGTGGTCGAAGAACTGGAGTACTTGATAAAAACCTCTTCCCTCCTTGCCGAGAAGAGCTTCTTTTGGAACGACCACGTTTTTAAAGTGAACTTCCCCGGTGGTCACCATATGGAGGCCCATCTTTGCCCCGACGTCACTTACTTGAATGCCAGGACAGGTACTATCCACAATGAACATGCTCTGTCCTTTGTGGCCTGCATTTGGGTCGGTTTGGCAGAGTACGACATAGTAATCAGCCATTCCAGCGTTGGTGATGAAGGTTTTGACCCCGTGAATCATCCAACCCTTGGGATGAAGTTCCGCCACGGTGGACATGCAGGTGATATCACTACCGTGCTCCGGCTCGGTAAAGGCTCCGGCTGACAGGCTGTCCCCTTCCGCCACTGGAATCAAATATCGCTCCTTTTGTTCATCGATGCCGAAGAAGAGAACGTTCTCGGTGGCAAAGTGGGCGGTCATCAAAGCGGCCCCGATTCCGGAGTCCTGGCGGCAGAATTCTTCAACCACCAGAGCATTTTCAAAGCAGCCATAATCCGAACCCCCAAAACGGATCGGAAAGTGCATGCCGATAAAACCCTCTTTGCAGGCTTTCTTCCAAATCTCTGTTGGGTATCGATGCTGTTCCTCCAATTGCAAGGCAAGTTCCTTGTCAAATTCGCCGCGGGCGAAATCTCTGGCCGCCTTCTGAATCTCCTTTTGTTCTTTGTTAAGTTCGAAGTCCACAGTTCATTCTCCCAGTTTCAGGATTTCCTGTTCCAACAAAGGTACGAGCTCGAATAGATCTCCAACCATGCCCACATTTGCGTAGTTGAATACCGGAGCTTTCGGATCGCGATTGATGGCCACAATAAATGGCTTCCCTTGAATCCCTCCCATGTGCTGAAAGGAGCCGCTAACGCCCACGGTTAAGTAAAGATCCGGATTGACCGTCACTCCGGAGGTTCCGACCTGACGGCTCTTTTCCAACCAGCCCTGATCCACCAAGGGTCGCGTCGAAGCCAATTCTGCGTTTAAGGCTTTGGCCAATGATTCCGCCACCTCAAGCTGTTCCTGATCCTCGATTCCACGCCCCACCGCCACCAGTCGCTTGGATTTTCGGATATCGACGCCTTCGGCACTGGAGTCCAAGAGTTCAAGAAACTCCCGTCTCGGTGGACAATGATCCGGAACGGACATGAGTTGATAGTCAGCGGCTTTCTTTTGGATGGCTGCCGGGGTTTGAAAGCTGCCCGGACGAACGCTCATGCAAATCGGAACTTCTCCTACAGGCAGGCGGAACGAGTGAATCACCTTGCCTTCAAATTCGGCCTTGTCGGCAATCCAATCGCCGTCCTCAAATCGAACTCTCAAACAATCGGAGAATGCCGGGAATCCGGTGATTCCAGAGAGTACGGGTAACAGTTCCAAGCCAGGGTTGGTGCGGGAAGTCAAGATCAGATCCGGCATTTCCTCAAGCAGCACCGGCGCCAGAACCCTGGCCGCAAAGTCTGTGTCGAACCATTGAAGCTGAGGATGTTCAAAGCCCAGGATCCGATCAGCCCAAGGTGTCCACTTCTCCTTGGAGAGCTTGAGATCATCTCCGAAGATCGCGACTTGTATCAAACAAGGTTGAAAAACCTCCGCAACACCCAAAAGCTCCATACTGCAGGAATCTTCCGGCTGCGCCACAATCAAGACCTTTTTCATGAAGTAAAAACTCCTTGCTCACGCATCCGTTGAATCACCTGGGAAATTTGCTCTTGCGGGCTTCCCTGCAAGATCTCAGCATGAGCGCCAGATGGCGGAAACCGGCGCTTGAGGTCCACCAGCTCAACGTGGTTTTGAAGAGGACTTAGAGATAGATCGGCCATGTTCTTCATCGGAATTTCTCGCTTGGCCACTCTACGAATCCCTCGAATGGATACGTACCTCGGTTGATTCAACCCACTTTGGGCGGATACGACCAACGGCGCACCGATCTTCTCCAAACTCTCCATGCCCTGGTGAATCTCGTGACGCACCAGAAAACTCTTTCCATCCCATTTCAGTCCAGTGGCCAGAGCCACGAAGGGCCATTGCAGCTTGCCGGCCAAGATTCCCGGTACCAAACCGTTTCCGGAGTCCGACGCCATGGCACCGCAAATGATGAGGTCCGGCTTCCAAGTCAAAGCCGCTCCCATCAATGAGTGGGCCAATCGCATGGAATCATCGGCTGAATTGGAATCGGGTTGTAATCGCCACGCTTGATCCACCCCCATGGCAAGAGCCCGCCGAAGAACGCCTTCCACGGCTTCATCGCCAATGCTGACGGCCATGGACTCTCCGCCGTGCTCTTCGATCAAGTGGACTGCCGCTTCCACGGCGAAGCCATCCCATTCATTGAGAACCCAATCATCGCAGGCGACCTGCACCTCTTCGCCGACTTGCTGCAAGAAGGCCTCGCCTTCTCCGGCATCGGGGACTTGCTTCAAGCAAACCATGACTTTCATGCTTTGACTCCCTCCTTTTCGTGAGTATTTTCAGGCGAAACTCTGGAAAGCACGAACTCGCAAATGTCCTGCACTCCCAACCAAGACTGAAGGTTGGAGGATTTCGCCGCATCCTCCAAGTTCAGCAAACAATAGGGGCAAGCGGTAAGCAATAGATCGGCGCCCGTTTCCAATGCCATGGCCAGGCGATATTGAGCCATCCTTTGCTGTCCAAGCTCTTCCCGAAACAGGTTTAGCGATCCTCCTCCACAGCAAAAACTCCAACTGCGGTTGCGCTCCATTTCCACTAATTCAACCTTAGGAAGAGAGGAAATCAAGCGCCGGACCGGTTCGAAAATGCCGCCTCTCCTTCCCAAATAGCACGGATCGTGAAAGGAGACTTGGATGGACTCTTGATGATTGGAGACCTGCAAGCGACCTTCTTGAAGCCAAAGCTCCACAAGCTCTACGGCGTGCAGAACCGGTAAATCTTGGGAATAATCGTATTTGAGTGCATTCAATCCGTGAGGATCGGTCACCACTACTGAATTTGGCTGCAAGGAAGTCAGCCAGGATTGGTTGCGATCGCGCAACTCCTGGAACAAGCCTTCTTCCCCAAAGCGCCGAGCATCGTGACCAGAGTCGACTTCTTTCGACCAGGCTGAACCGAGAGGATGCTCGGCAAGATGGGCCAACTCCAAAAAAGCTACCGCCGCTTGATTGGCCCTCGGCTCATATAAAGCGGCACTATCGGCAAAATACAAGTCCCCCACCGATTCGCCGGCGACCGCATCCGATACCAAAGGAACTTTTTCCGAATTCAGAAAGGGATGAGCCCTCAGCCTCGCCTTTCCAAACGGATTGCCTCTCCGCTCCAGGCTCTGCAGGGGCTTTTGTAGCTCTTCAGGAACTTCACCGATCTCCATCTGGAATCGGCGCATATCCACAAATTTATCTACGTATTCGATCATCACCGGGCAAGCTTCTTCGCAAGCTCCACAGGTGGTGCAACTCCAAAGTCCATCCCTGGAAAAGCCGCTCTCCCAGAAATCGGGATTGCCATTGGTCTGTTTCCAGATCGGTTGACTCTTGTAAGCAAGCTTCCTCCCCTGAAGAGTAAACGCTCGTGGGGACAAGGGGGCTCCGGTGGCGTAGGCGGGACATTGATCGGTGCATCGCCCGCAATGAGTGCAGGTCAGAAAATCCAACAGGTCCTTCCAATTCAAGTCGAACAGCTTGCCGACTCCGACCTGTTCAAGATCCTCGAAGGCCTGGCCGGCTTCGGCCGCCTCTCTCAATTTTCCCTTCGGCTCCTGGTTGGCCAAGAAGACGTTCGGAAGAGCCAGCAAGACGTGGAAGTGCTTTCCAAGAGGCAAATAACAAAGAAGACCCAGCACCAGCACGTTATGGAGCCAAAACGAGGACAATCGAACTTGCAACAAAGTTGCCTGCCCCATTCCCTCCAAATACCCGGACAATCCGGCGGCTACGGGCGAAGCGCCTTCTTCCGCCGGAAGCAAGGCTTGGCCGGCGGCCTCGAACATGGCGTCGGAACCGAGGATGGCCAAGATCCAAATCAGAATCACCAAGGCCTCCCCGGAGTGATGCTCCGGCAACAAGCGGTCGCTGTATCGGGACGGGCGAAGAAATACTCGGCGAAAAAGCGCAAATAAGCATGCCAAAAAGACGGCAAGGGCAGCAGCGTCTTTCATCCACGCATACACGGCACCCACTTCGGAAACACCGCCGAAGTATGCCTCGAGCATCAATAAACAAGAGCGCAGCAATAGCAACAGAAAGCCAAAGAAGATGATCATATGTAGAACTCCAGCCACAGGATATTTGAATTGCCTTATTTGCAATATGCCATAAACCCAGGTCCAGGCCATTCGATGTAAGGGGCGATCCAATCGCTTCGCCCTCTTTCCTCTCCGCAACAGGCCCAGGCGCCGATAGAGCGTCCAACTGAATATTCCGAAAGCCAAAACCATAAGGATGGTTTGCAGCCAGGGCCCGGAAAGCCCCAGAAAGGGATGTGCCGATGGGCTGTGATTCATGCTCGCCCAGCGGAGGAAACCTTTCTCGTCAGAAGAAAAGCCCCTCAATGACCTAGTAATCGTAACTCACTTCGATTCCAGGCATAAATTTCAAAACTCTAAAACGGAATATCCGAATTCGAACAGATGTCTGGCCTCAGCTATTCGCGGTGGCTATATCTTGCCCCATTCATATAGAAGATGCCCGAACTCTACAACCAATCAAATCGAACCACCAATACCAGGGCAATCATGGCCACCAAGTACAACTTGAGGAGCAAGGGAAGAATGAACCGTAGCCAGCGGCCAAATGGAATCCGGGCCAGAGTCAACATGCCCATCAAAAGGGCATTGGTGGGAACCACCATGTTGGTAAAGCCGTCTCCGAACTGATATGCCAACACTGAGGCTTCTCGACTAATCCCAACCAAATCGGCCATTGGCGCCAGGATCGGCATGGTGACGTAGGCCTGCCCGGACCCGGAAGGAATGAAAAAGTTGCAGACACTTTGCACTCCCAGCATGCCCAGAGCCGCCCCCTCCGCCCCGAACTCACCCAAGGGACCGGCGATCTCGTAAATAACCGTATCAATGACCTTCCCCTCGGATAAAACCACTTCAATGGTCCGGGCAAACCCGATAAGAAGTGCGGTGGTCGTCATCTCCGCAGCACCCTGACAAAAATCCGACGCCGTCCGATTGGCGCCCAATCCTCCAATCAAACCGGACAAAATGCCGATCCCAAGAAAGATGGCTGCCAGTTCCACCAAATACCAATCCAGCTCTTTGACCCCGTATACGAAAACGGCCAAGCCGGCAACGCACAAGAAAAGGATGAGAGCCCTCCTCCAAGAAAAGCGAATGTTTTCCGGAAATTCGAACCCGGAAGAATAGTCGATGTCCACGACCAGACTCTTGCCAGAGTCGAGATGAATACGTTTGGCATACCGCATCACGTGATGGACTCCCACTGCCAGACAAACGGCCAGCAGGCTCCAGCGAAATAGCTGTCCGGAAGTTTGCGGTACTCCGGCAATATCCTGAGCGATCATGACGGTAAAGGGGTTCAACGCGGCACAACCATATCCCACGCCCGAAGCGATATAGACAATCCCCATGGCCACAATGGCGTCCATTTTGAGAGCCAGGCACATGGTCACCAAAATAGGAATGAACGGCATGTATTCCTCAGCCATGCCGATGGTGGAAGACCCGACGGCGAACAAGGTCATGAGTCCAAAAACCAAAAAGATCGGCCTGCCGCCAAGCCGGCCGATGGCGGCTCCGATCATGGCGTCAATGGCACCGGTGGCACGAATCACCCCAATCACGCCGCCGACCACGAATACGAAAAAGATAATTTCGGCTCCAGCCTGCAAACCCTTTGGAATCAAAAGGAGGAAAGAAAAAGCCGGCAAAGGTTTGGCCTCCACCAAGTGATAGGTGCCTTGCAGCACCTTACGACCGTCTCGTTCAAATTCTCCAGCAGGAAGGAAATAGGTGGCGATCTGCGCCACGACGATCATGACGAAGATGAGGACCAGCGGGTGAGGAAAACGACTTTTAGCCATGCCAAGAGGGAGGCCACCGAGCTCGTGGCCGGGTGGAGCCGACTGGGATCATAGGTTCCCCTTTGCGAAAGACCGAAATTGGGTTCCAGCTCACCGCCGGAGGAGCCGGCTTCAGCCCATTAGGTGTGATATGCTTGCTTGGGGACCTTTCCAAGCTTCAAACTCACCCCTTCCGCTTCCATGAAAGCCTGCTTCATTGCCCTCACGGCCCTTTTGTCGGCCGCTGGCGTCCCTGCCCAACAACTCCAGTACCCCGAAGGAGCTCCCATACCCCGTTCCCTGACTCCGGAGGAGGCAGATTACCTAGCCCGTAATCCGCTCACCTCAGGAAGAAGCGTGACCCCGCCACCCACCGGACCGGTGCATTGCGTTGCCGAATACGAGCCGATGGAAGGCATTCTGATTGCCTGGGAAGGCTCCAATAGCTGGACCACTATTTTGGCCAACATGGGCGCTGAAATCACCACCACTGGAAACGCTGAGTTGTACGTGGCGGTAGATTCTTCCAGCGAAGCTTCTTCGGCAGAGTCGAAATTGGCTTCTCACGGAGCGGTCATGAGCCGGGTCCACACCATGGTGGTCAACACCGACACCATTTGGATCCGCGATTACGGTCCCCGCTACATCTATCAGGGAGATGTTCGTTGCATCGTTGATCACACCTACAACCGGCCCCGTCCCAACGACAATGCCTTTCCCACCTTTTTCAGCGGTTACAAGGGACACGCTTTTTATGAACACCAACTGGTACATGGTGGCGGGAATTACCACTTGGACGCCCTTGGCAATTCTTTCACCACTCGGCTGATCAACAACGAGAATTCCGGCTTGAGCGAAGCTCAAATCCACGGGATCTGGCAGGCATATCAAAACGTGGACACTCACTTCTTCGATCCTTTGCCGAGTTCAGTCGATTCCACCCAACACCTGGACATGTGGATGCAGGTGGCCAGCGACGACGTGGTCATGATCAGCGATTGGCCGGCGCAACAAGGCTCGACTCAGGATCAGATTTGCGATGCCGCCGCCGTCACCATGGCGGCCATGGGCTACACCGTCCATCGGATCCCGGCGCGCAAGGTGGGCTCCTTTTTCAGCACTCACTACACTTACACCAACGTGGTGATTTGCAATGATTTGATCCTCATTCCCAGCTATCGGAATTCGAACGTAACTCAATACAACGGTCAGGCTTTGGCTGCTTGGCAAGCCGCCTGCCCCACCAAAACGGTAGTGCAGATCGACGCTGAAGACATCGTTTCTTCGGCCGGAGTCCTGCATTGCATCGTCATGCACGTCCCCGAGCATCTCGGCGGAAGCAACCCGACCGCCTACTTGATTGGTCCGGACGGCGGCGAAGGCTACGCTCACGGAGAAATCGTCGACATCGAATGGATATCGGACGACGACTTTGGAGCGGTGTCTGCCGACTTGTTGCTTTCCACCGACGGCGGCCAGAGTTGGCCCAACACGCTGGCTACCAATTTGCCGGCCAGTGGCAGCTATGCCTGGACGGTGCCCAACCTCACGACCAGCCAAGCTCGGGTTCGGGTGGTGGTTTACGACGGCCAGGGCAATTCTGGAAGCGACGATTCCGATGCTGACTTCAGCTTGTTCGATCCCAATGGGGCCGCCCTGATTTCCTACGGCAGCGGTAAGGCCGGTAGCTTGGGCGTCCCGGTTCTCAGCTCCCAAGACCTTCCGATCTTGGGCAGCACGGTGCAATTGGATTTGGATCAGGCATTGCCCAATGGCATCGCCAAGTTGATCCGCGGTCCGGCAAAGGACAGCACTCCCTTCGATGGAGCGGTCATCTTGGTCGCCTACGACACCATCGTCGATCTCAACGTCGACGGCAGCGGCCATGCCGACATGACCGGAACCGTTCCCAACAACCCCGCCCTCGCAGGCGTAAGCTTCTACTGGCAGGCTTGGATTCCCAACGATCCCGCCGCCGCCGGCGCCGGCTGGGCTTGCAGCCAGGGTTTGGAAACCCGCTTGGGTTACTGAAGCCCAACCGCAACGGGGGACCGGCCTACCGGTCCCCCACGGCTCCCCTTTCCCTCCATTGCAATAAAGGACGATGCAAGGCTTCAGCACGAAAATCACCATGGCCGCCCCTCCCGAGCAGGTGTTCGCTCGAGCCAGCGACCTGCGGAAGGCCCCGGAAACGATGACCGCCATCGTTCAATTGGAAGTCCTTAACGATGGGCCGATCGGCAAGGGAACCCGTTTTCGGGAAACACGGCGGATGTTTGGCAAAGAAGCCACCGAAGAGATGGAAATCGTGGAATTCAACGCTCCCCATCACTATGCGGTAGGAGCGGAAAATCACGGCTGCAGTTATCACACCGACCTTCATTTTCGCCCGGTGAACGGAGGAACCGAAGTAGAGATGGTATTTAAGGCCAAAGCCAATACCTTTATGGCCAAAGTCATGGCCTTCTTGATGAAACCCATGATGAAAATGGTTATGAAGAGTTGTCGACAAGACTTGGAAGACTTGAAAGCCGCCATTGAAGCCGGTAAGCCTTGATTCCGGGAAACCGATTCCTCAGCTTGAAAGGGTTTCATTCGTGCAACCGACCCGCCGCTCCTTCCTCACCCTCGCCGCCGGAACCTCCCTTGGCTTGACCTCGTCGCTGGTTCCCTTCACCAGAACTTCCGGGCCCGGCCCAAAGCTGAAAATCCTCCTTCTCGGAGGCACTGGTTTCCTTGGTCCCCATCTGATCGAAGCGGGCCAAAAGCGCGGGCACCAATTCCAATTGTTCAATCGAGGGAAGACCAATCCTCACTTATTTCCAGACCTGGAAAAATATAGAGGCGACCGAGATCCTCAAAAAGGAAAGGGATTGACCGCCCTCGAGGAAGCCATAGGCAACGGTCAAAAATGGGACGCGGTCATTGACACTTCCGGCTACGTTCCTCGCATCGTGGACGCATCCGCCGGCCTGCTCCAAACGGCGGCTTCTCAATACCTGTTCATTTCCACCCTTTCCGTATTCGCCGATCGCAGTATCGACGTCCGTGAAGATTCGCCCTTGATCCAATTAGAGGACCCCACCGTTGAGCGAATCCTAGGTTCGACTTACGGCGGCTTAAAAGCTCTGTGCGAACAATCGGCCCGGAACGCATTCGGCGATGCCGCCACGATCGTGCGGCCGGGTTTGATTGTCGGGCCTTTGGACCCAAGCGATCGCTTTACCTACTGGCCAGAGAGAATTCATCGAGGTGGAGAGATCCTGGCTCCTGGAAAACCCTCAGCTCCGGTGCAATTCGTCGACGCCCGAGATCTGGCTTCCTGGTGCATCGAATGCCTGGAACAGAGGGTTTTCGGCACCTACAACGCCGTGGGCCCGGCGGGACGTTTGACCATGGAGGAACTGCTTTATGGTTGCAAAGTCGTCATCGGCGCCGACGCCAGTTTTACTTGGGTGGAGGACGCCTTCCTTTTGGAACAAAAAGTCAGGCCCTATACGGAAATGCCCCTTTGGATTCCAAGACAAGGTCCCCCTTATGGAACGGCTCAATGTCAAAAGGCGATTTCCCGAGGCTTGAGTTTCCGCCCGACGGGAGACACCATTCGAGACACCCTTGCCTGGTCCCGCCAACGGCCGGCGGATTATCGATGGCGGGGAGGTCTGGCGGCCGACAAGGAAATGCAGCTCCTGGCCGATTACCGCCAGCGCGAAGCCGCGGATCGCTAAGGGTTTTGGCTCGGCCAGTTCTTCTGCATCCGGCAGCGATAAGCTCGTTTTGCCAATAGATGGGCGAAAACGTCAAATAGTTGCGGTTTGTGATCCGGATCCAAAAATGGGGCGATCATGCGACGTCGACTCCAGATGCGAGAGGTTTCGAAATTCATGGTCACCACGGCTTCCGTGTCGCCGTCGGCCATAGGCCCCCGATATCGGCCCAAACTTAAGCCTTTCAATTCCTTGGCCGCGATTCTCCAGCGCCCATTCCAAATCCTTCCTTTGGATCGATATTGAATATCCTCTTGGCTGATTCGATATTCTTCCAATCCGAATAAGCCAAATAACACTCTGCCGATCAACAAGCCCGGCAACCATCCGATGAGCAACAAAATCGGGATAACTTCCCATTGCTCCTGGCGGATTTGAATGAAACTCACTATGGCTGCGATACCAAGCCACAAAAACACGAAGATCTTGAAAAACCAAGCATAAGCCCGATATTTCGGAGCGGCGGCCATATCCAAAACGACCCAATCCGCTTCGGCATCTTCCCGGACTGCCAGCCACGCCGGAAGTTCATTGAGAATCACGACTTGCAAAACCTCCTTGGAAATAGGCCGGTCGTCCCTACGGCCCAAGCTAGCGGTTTTGTACCCAATGGTAGCATGACCAAAACCTCCTCCACATGGTTGTCCTCCTCCCTACCGTCCTGCTGTTTCACTTCGCCTCCCCGGCCTTGCCGCAACAAACCGAGACGGGGCGGGCTGAAGTTCCCTTGACCTTGTTCACCAATTCCGATTGGCCGCAAGGATTGGAACTGGGTGAAGCCACGGGTATTTCTTTCGGGGACTACGACGCCGACGGTTGGATCGATCTTTTCGCTTTCGACTCCGCTCATTTGTGGCGCAATTTAAACGGAGAAAGTTGGTTGTTGGCAGCGGATTTAGACAGCATTTTGCCGTTTCCCGCTCAGCGCTACGGATCGTCCTTCGGTGATTACAACAACGACGGTCTTCCGGATATCGGCACCGAACCTCGCCGCGGCACGCCCACCATGGACGCCTGTTTTCACTTGTTGCGCAACTTGGGAGCTGGCCAATTTCTCGACGTAGCCGGCGATTCCCGCATTCTCGACGTGCAACCTTGCGGTGCCGACAGTGAAACCATTGCCTGGGCTGACGTCGACGGGGACGGCGATCTGGATATGTTTCTGCCGACTTACCAAGTCGCCTTGGGAAGTATTGACAATCAGTTTCTGCACAACCTCGGACCAACCGGCCCAAGAGGAGAGTATCGATTCCAAGAGGTCGCCGCTTCCGCCGGCCTTTTGATTCCAGACGGAGCCGCCAGGCCAGAAGGCTGCTGGTTCCTGGACCTGGACGGAGACGGCGATTTGGACTTGTACAGCAACGGTCACGCCTATCAAAACCAGTCCGACATCGATCAGCCCAAATTTGAATACCTGAAAGCCTTCGCTTCCGGAATCCGCAAGCGCAACGTTGTCGACGAAGGAGTCATTTTCGCCGATTACGATCTGGACGGTGATTTCGATCTGCTGATCAATTACACCAGCCAGCGCGGCTTGCGAATTTGGGAAAATCAAGGCGACGGCAGTTTTTTCGATGCTTCCAGCGACGTCATCGAAGATTTCCAAGATGGAGCCACCTACGGAATTTCGGCGGCCGATTGGGATATGGACGGAGACATTGATTTTCAGGCCCTAGATACTTTCCGGGTCAATCGCATGATGGAAGACGGCGTGCGATTTTTTGAAAAAGCCACCACCACCATACCCAGCGACCACCTTCGTGGCGCCACCATTGCCTGGGGAGATTGGGACCGAGACGGAGATCCGGATGCCGCCATCGGCAACGGCATGTGGCCGGGCTTCCTTTATCAAAACACTCGGATCTCTTCTCCAGATAGCATTCCCTATCTGCGAGTATTTGCCCTCCGGGATGCCGAAGGCCATCCGCTTGGTTTAGAAACTGAATACGGTGCCGCAGTCGAAGTTCGTTGGCCCACCGATCTGAAAGGTCGGCGCCGGCGCCAAAGTCTTTCCTCCGCCAGCGGATATTTGAATCAAAATGAATACGCCTTGACCTTTGCCTTGCCGACCTTCCCCGAAGGCAGCCGGAAAGCCAATATGCCATTTCAAGCTTCGGTAGATTTCGGTAGTTTGCCGCAGCAGGGTTATGCCCGGGTGGATGCCTTCGTCAATCCAACCTTGGCCGGCCTGGCCATGGACGCCATGGGCAACGTCCGGGAACTCCGCATCTTCCGGTCGGGCAAGGTTCTCTATCGCAACACCCTCCTGCAGCCCCAAGTCGAAGGCGGCTCCCCTCTCGTCACCAGCGGGGACGGTTTGATCCGGCCGACCCAAGATCAAGGCCCGCCGGTACCCACTCCCAGCGCCATCGCCGATGAGTTTGTCGGCATCGAGCTCGAAACCAAAATCGATCCGCTCCACCTGCGGGAACTCTTATTCGACGGATCTCCAGGAGAAGGTTTTCTACCAGAGGAAGGTCACTTCCGGATTTGGGACGTCACCGATCCGCTTCAACCGCAAGCCGTTTCTTTCAGCTCCCTGGAACTGGTGATGGATCCGCGCAACCACCGGAGCACCTTTCCCCTGGACGTGGTGTTGCAACCAGGGCGGAAATATCGCCTGATCGCTTCGGTTTCCAGTTTCCGCCCGACCCCCATCAACGGACCGGTGGATCAGGGCCATTTCGTTTTGAACGGCGGCCTTCGCTTTCAAGATCCAGCTCGGGGATCCGGCTTCGCCGCCGCGCAAGCCACCTTGGATACGACTCAGGTTTATTTGGCGGTTCGCCTTAGCGAGCAGATCCCGGATTGGGTTCCTTTGCATTCCGGCAGTACTCTCGATTTAACCGTTTCCGCCAAAGGGGAAGCATCTCCAGGATCGGCATTGGAACTGCAGTTGGGAGGGGCGCCGCCGAATACCGAGGTTGTTTTGATCGCCGGCAGCAAAATCTTTTGTCGTCCCTTGCTCGGCGCCCAACCGGTAGTTCCCTTTCCGGAAACGGTGATCTCCGGCTTACAAACCGACTCCGCAGGCGACTTAACGGTGATCGCTTCCTGGCCGGGAAATTTGCCGCGAAACCGAGCTCTTTTCTTCCAGTTCCTGGTTCGAGAACCGGGTGCTTCCTGGTCCACTTCCCCGGCGGTCGGCCGTTTGAGTCGCTGAAGTTGCCGCCATCGAGCTGTTTTTCCGCGGACTTCGCCCCCTTTCCTTGGCCACCTTTCGCTTTCGGTTCATGAAGCATAAGATCATGTTCCAAGCCGACCGAACCCCGGCGTCCTCAGTTCCATGCAAAGCCTCCTCCTTGCCGCCCTCTTCCTGCTTCCCTCCTGGCCACAAGCCGCCACAGGAGACCAAGAAAAAGATCCGAGTGAAGCCGGCACCTTCGCCGGCTTGAAATTCCGCTCCATCGGCCCGGCGCTAGCCTCAGGCCGGGTCTCCGACTTCGCCGTCCACCCCGACAACCCGGCTCATTTCTACGCCGCGATGGCTTCCAGCGGGGTTTGGAAAACGGTGAACGCCGGAACCACCTGGACTCCGGTGTTCGACCGTCAGGGGTCTTATTCCACGGGTTGCGTGGAGATGGACCCGAACAATCCTCACGTCATTTGGGTCGGAACCGGCGAAAACAACAGTCAGCGCAGCGTGTCCTTCGGAGACGGCGTTTATAAATCTCTTGACGGCGGCAAAACTTGGAAAAACGTCGGCCTGAAGGATTCCGAACATATCGGCAAAATCCTGATTGATCCGTTCGATTCTTCCACCGTATTCGTGGCCGCCCAAGGCCCGCTTTGGCGCTCCGGCGGTGATCGCGGTTTGTACCAAAGCACAGACGGTGGCGAGAACTGGCGGCGCATTCTGCACATCAGCGACGATACCGGCGTCAATGAAGTTCACATGGATCCTCGCGATCCGAACGTGTTGTACGCCAGCGCCTATCAACGTCGCCGTCACGTCTGGACGCTGTTGAACGGCGGTCCCGAAAGCGGCATCTACAAATCCACCGACGGCGGCCGCCACTGGCGGGAACTGAAGAGCGGCCTTCCCAAAGGGGATATGGGCCGGATCGGCATGGCGATTTCTCCCGCCAATCCGGACGTGATTTACGCCATTGTCGAAGCCACCGGCAAGGAGGGCGGCTTCTTCCGTTCGAACGACCGCGGCGAAACCTGGACCAAACAAAGCAGCTACATGACGTCCAGCCCGCAGTACTACAACGAAATTGTTTGCGATCCCTTGAAAGTCGATCGGGTGTATTCCTTGAACACTTTTTTAAACGTGACCGAGGACGGCGGCAAAACCTTCCAGCGGGTTCCGGGGAAAGACCGGCACGTGGATGACCACGCCTTGTGGATCAACCCAAACAACACCGACCACCTATTGGTCGGTTGCGACGGCGGGGTTTACGACTCCTACGATCGTGGCCGGAATTGGGCTTATAAAGCCAACCTGCCCATCAGCCAGTTCTACCGGGTAAGCACCGATAATTCGAAACCCTTTTATTACGTTTACGGCGGCACCCAGGACAACAACACGCTCGGCGGTCCGAGCCGAACCACCAGTCGAGCCGGCATCGCCAACGAAGATTGGTTTGTCACCGTCGGCGGGGATGGCTATGAAACCCAAGTCGATCCCGAAGATCCGAACATCGTCTATAGCCTCTGGCAGTACGGCGGCTTGGTGCGCTACGACCGGCGCAGCGGCGAAATCGTGGACATCAAACCGCGGGAAGCCCCAGGGGATCCAGCCATTCGCTGGAACTGGGATTCTCCGCTCTTGATCAGCCCCCACTCCAACACCCGGCTTTACTTCGCTGGAAACATTTTATTCCGCTCCGACGACCGAGGCCAAAGTTGGAAAGCCGTTAGCGGGGATTTGAGCCGAGGCTTGGACCGAAATCAATTGCGGGTCATGGGCCGGATCTGGAGCGTGGACGCGGTATCCAAGAACCGCTCGACTTCCTTCTATGGAAACTGCGTCGCTTTGACCGAATCTCCTCTGTTAGAGGACTTACTCTATGTCGGCACCGACGACGGCTTGATTCACGTCAGCCCCGACGGCGGTCAAAACTGGACCACCTACGACACTTTCCCGGGAGTTCCCGATCGGTCCTACGTCACCCGCCTGGAAGCTTCCCGCCACGACCCGAACACAGTCTTTGCAGCTTTCCACAATCACAAGATGGGCGACTTCAAGCCCTATTTGCTGAAGAGTACGGATCGGGGCGCGAGTTGGACTTCCATTGCAGGAGATCTTCCTGGGCGAGACATCGTCTGGTGCTTGGCGGAAGATCACGTTCGCGCCGATTTGTTGTTCGTCGGCACCGAATTCGGGGTGTACTTCAATCTCAATGGCAGTGAAAAATGGACTCGCCTAAAAAACGGCCTGCCGACCATTGCGGTTCGGGACATCGAGATTCAGCGGCGGGAAAATGACTTGGTTTTGGGCACCTTCGGACGCAGTTTCTACGTCCTGGACGACTACAGTCCTTTGCGCTTGGCCGACGCCAAAGGCATGGGCCAGGAAGCGATGCTGTTTCCGGTCAAGGATGCCTGGCAATATGTTCCCAACAGCCGGCTCGGAGGCCGCAGCGGCCGGGGTTCCCAGGGTGCCGCCTATTTCACGGCAGCCAATCCGCCTTTCGGCGCCGCCATTACTTACCACCTGAAGGAAAAACTGGAATCGCGTAAAGAAAAGCGCCAGCGGCTGGAAAAGAAAGCTCAAAAGGAAGGTAAAGACAACTGGTACCCCGATTGGGAAGACCTGCGCAAGGAAGACCAAGAACAAGAGCCGCAGATTTTCATTACCATTCGAGACGACCAGGGCGAAGTGGTTCGTCGCATTTCGGGACCTCGTGGCAAGGGGACCCATCGGGTGTATTGGAATCTGCGCTATCCCTCCAGCAACCCGATTCGTCTGCAAAAGGAAGGTGATTTACCGCCTTGGCAATTCCGCGCCGACGGCCCCATGGCTCTTCCCGGCGACTACGCCGTCAGCCTTTCCAAAGTCGTGGACGGCCAAGAAACCACCCTCGCCGAGGGAATCAAGTTCCAGGTCATGCCTTTGGGTTTGGCCACCCTGCAAGCCAAGGATCAAAAGGAAGCCTTTGCCTTCCATGGCAAGGTAGCCCGTTTGCACCGGGCGATTCAAGGTGGAGCCAGAGCGGTCGGAGAGGCTCAGCAGAGGTTGAACTTCTGTCGCAAGGCGATCCAAGAAACTCCTGGAGCTCCGCTATATCTGCGAGCGGAGGTCGAGCGTCTGCAAGCCGAATTGACCGCTTTGGTCACCGAAATGCAAGGCGATTCCACCATTCGCAGCCGGCAAGAACCGACACCTCCGGGCTTCGCCGCCCGCATTAGCAATGTGGTCGGCAGCCAGTGGCGGACCACTCAAGGCCCGACTCAGACCGACCGCGATGCTTACCGGTACGCGGCCGCCGCCTTCACCGAATGGCTGCCCAAACTGCGCACCTTGGTGGAAGAAGACTTGAAGGGTTTGGAAACTCGGTTGGAACAAGCAGGAGCGCCTTGGACTCCTGGCCGCATTCCCGACTGGAAACGAAACTGACCCAGAGTATTGGAGGTTTGGGCCTTAAAAAATCCTCCAAGTAAAGACCTCTTCAGCGGTTAACGGCTTGCTGCAGACTCCGGCGATCTGGGCCGGAGTCGGCACCTTCGGCTTCACCGTCACCGGCCGCACGTAATTGCGCCATATCAGCCACACCCAAAGGTGCCGGCGCAGCCAAGCGCACTGCTTCGACACCCCCCAATTGCGCCGCACCAGACGCGAGATCGAATCCCGCATCTGCGCCAAGGTGTGGTTGATCGGAAACAGCAAATTGCGGTTGTCGCGGCGGGTCTTCGACGACTCCCGCCGCCAGCGATACGACCGCTCGCCCTCGAACACCTTGGCCAGGACCGAGCCGTAGAGCTGCTTGCGGTCCGACTGTAATTCCAGGGCAACCTCCGGCGGCAGCGCCCGCTGCAGGATCTCGAAGCAGCGGGTCACCAGCTTGCGGGATTCGGAGCGCCGCTTGCCGTACAACTTCTCCCGAGCTTGCTTCTTTTGGCGATATTTCGGCGTCAGCTTGCCACGACAAGGCAAGGTACCGGCGTCGAGATGGACCACGAAGTAGTTTCGCCGATGGATCAAAACCGGCACGGTCAAGGGCTGTAGACGCCGATCGGACTCGAAAGTCTCCAGTTCGTCCAATTGGAAAGGCCCTTGAAAGCCGGCCCCTGCCGGTTGCCGAAGCTTGTCGGTGTGGAAGGCTTCGGCGTGGACGCCAAGCAGATGCAGGCGGTGGGCGATGGTCTTTCGATCCACCTTCAGTTTGCGGCCGCTTTGGCGCAGCGTGACCTTGCTGACGTTTTCCCAAAACACTTTCAGATGCAGGTCGGGGTAGCGCAGGCGATAGTCGAGGCGAAAGGTCTGGGTGGAAAAGGAGCGCTTGCAAACCAGGCACAAAAAGCGCTGCACCTTGGGATGGTGGCGGGTCCGGAAGAAGCCGCGGCGCTGGATGTGCGGGCTGGCTTTGTCGTGCCGGCTCGGGCACCGGGGCCAGGGGCAATGGGAGGGCTGAAAAGCGGTCATGAGGCGCACCGAAAAAACTGCGGGTACGCCTGGAAGACGGCTAGATCGGCCTGAGGTTACGCCGAATTTTTCGGCTTAACCTCCAATACTCAGGGCCAGTTTCATCGGAAACTCACCAGCGGATCCGAACTTCCTGAATCGATTTCGGATCGGCTTTTTCCACGGTAAAGCGGTAGTTTCCCTGCCAAACTTCTTGGCCGGCGTGGGGAATGGTTCGGAACTGCTCGATCAAGAAGCCGCCCAAAGTGGAATAGCGATCGGAGCGGATTTCCAGTCCCAGTTTTTCTTGCAAATCGTCCAACTCCACCCGAGCGCTGGCCAAGTAATGGCGGTCCTCCACCCGCCGCAACCACTGCGGGTCCTGGCCGGCGGGATCGAACTCGTCCTCGATTTCTTCCACCACCTCTTCGACAATGTCTTCCACCGTAACAATGCCCCTCGGGCCACCGAATTCGTCCACCACGATGCAAATATCAGTATTCTGCTGCCGCAACTCCTTTAGAAGATCCTGAATGCTTTTCGTGTCCGGAACGAATTCGATCTTACGAACGAAACCGGCAATCGGAGTTTCGGGCATTTCCCCGAGAATCTCCAAAACGTCAAGAAAGCCTTCGACGTGATCGGTTTTTGAACAAACCGGCAAACGATGATGGCCTTCCCGGTCGGCCAGGCGGGCGGCTTCGCCGCAAGTCGCCTCCCGATCCAACACCACCACATCCAGCCACGGCACCATGACTTCACGCGCGGTGGTTTCGCCGAAATTGAACAGCCGGCGAATCATGTCCTTTTCTTCTTGCTGAATCTCCCCTTCCACCGGCGACATTTGCACCATCGCCAAGATTTCTTCCCGCAGGGTTTGCCGCTTGCCCACGTCTTGTTTCACGGAAAAGGTCAACAGGCGACTGATGCCGGAAAACACCCAAAGAATGGGCGTGAACACGATGCTGAAAAATCGGATCGGGAAAATGATGACCGGGGTAATGACGTCCGCTTTTTGCTGAAAAACGCTTTTGGGAACGATCTCGCCGAAAATCCATGAATTGGGAACGACCAGTGCCACGGCGGCGATCGGTCCGGCGTCTCCGAACAGGCGAATCATTTGGTCGGCGATCAGGGTGGAATAGGCCACGGTGGAAAGATTGGTTCCGACCAGGGTGGTGGAAAGCAACCATTCCGGCTTTTCCAGCAACTTCAGCGCCAGGCGAGCACCGCGGGAACCCTTGGCCGCCTTGTGGCGCAGCACCATCGGATCGGCACTGACGATGCCGATCTCGGAACCGGAGAAAAAGCCTTGGCAGCATACGAACAAGGCCATCAAGAGAAGGCTGGGCCCTAAATCCATCAGGCTTTCTCCGCCTCCTCGCCGCCGGCAATTTTCCGAAAGCGAATCCGCTCGATCCGGTTTTGATCGACCGCCAGGACCTCGCAAGCCAGGCCGTTGATTTTCATCGCGGTCCCAATCGAAGGCAATTCGCCGTGATGGTGTAACAACAAACCGGCCAATGTTTCGGCGTGTTCACCGGAAAGAGTGAGCCCGAGTTGTTGATTCAATTCGGCCAGTTCCACGGCTCCGTCGGCCTCATAAACTCCGGCCTGCATTTCTTTCCAAAGAGCGCCTTCGGTTTCGTCGGAAGGGCTGTGGATCTCGCCGAAAATACACTCCAGCAAATCCTCCATGGTAATCAGACCGGTGATGCCTCCATATTCATCCACCGCCAAAGCCAAAGACAGTTTCTTGCGGCGGAAATCCCGAAACATGCGAGGCAGGCCCTTGGTTTCCGGTACGAAATAGGGCTTTCGCAGCAAGGGACGCACCCCGCCCCGTAACAACGGCTCGTCATCAAGATCTTTGGCCAGCAAATCGCGGGCGTACAACACTCCGATTACTTGATCCCTGGTTTCTTCATAGACCGGCACCTTGGAAAATTTGTTGCGACGAAGTTCCGTCACCATTTCAGTCAACGGCATCTCCACCGGAAAGAATTGGATGGCGGAGCGAGGCAACATGACGTCCTCCACGGTTTTGGTATCAAAATCGAATATGCGGCCGATGTAGGCCGCTTCCTGGGAATCCAAAGCTCCTTCGCCAATGGCTTCGGTAGCCAAAGTACGCACCATGTCTTCGGTAATCAAATTGCCGCGGCTGCGCTCTTTGCCGATCACCAAAGTGATGAAAAATTCGGCCACCGTCCGGACTGCGAATCGAATCGGCGAAGTCCAACGGGCGAACCATTCCAGCGGCTGGCTCTGAAAGCTGGCGAAAGCCTGATTGTGACGAATGGCCAGGGTCTTCGGAGTGATCTCGCCGAACAGCAACAGGATCGGCACCATAATGAGAAAGTTGACCCACTTGTTCTCACCACCCATAAATTCGATCACTAAGGCGGCGGATATCACCGAGGCGGTGATGTTGACCAGCTCATTGCCGATCAGCATGGTGATGATCAAGCGCCTGGGTTGGCTGAGCAGCCTCTCAATCAACTCGATGCGCGGGTTGCCGTCCCGGCGCATTTTTTCCAAATCTCGACCGGTCAAAGAAAAGATGCCGGTTTCCGAGCTGGAGAAAAACGCGGAAAGCAGGATCAGGATCCCGAACAGCAGAAGCTGCAGCCAGATTCTCGGTTCCAAGAGCGATCAGAGGGATGGAAGGCTCCGGTCCCAAGATCGAGACCGGCAATCGCCGGCCATTGTAGGACCTTCAGCCGACCGAGAGCCGCCGAGGCCAAGGCCATAAATAAGGAAGCCCGGAAATCCGCAGGGATTCCGGGCTTCTCAAGGAAATGGCCGGACCGATTTATTCGTAACCAGGTCCGGTTCCCTCCACCTCGTCGGCAATGAGAGTGGCGTCGTACACCTTGCGCAGGGATTCGACGATGATCGCCGGGTGCACCGCCACGGCACGGGCAACGTCATCGGTGAACACAAAGCGGTTGCCCAGGCTCTCGATGTTGCCATCGAAAATCAAACCAACCACCTCGCCACCGGCGTTGACCAGCGGGCTTCCGGAGTTGCCGCCGATAATGTCGCAGGTGCACACCAAGTTAAAAGGCGTGGTCAAATCCAACTCACCCTTCTTCTTGGCCCAGATCTCCGGGATGTGGAAAGGCGGTTGACCGCCGAACTCCGTGTGGCGGGCGTAGTAGCCGTACAAGCTGGTAAACCACGGAGCGATAGTGCCGTTGTAAGGGAAGCCTTTCACCCGGCCGTCGCTGATGCGAGTGGTCAAAGTGGCATCCGGCGGGATCTCGGTACCGTAAACGGCGAAAAAGGCTTCACCGATGCGCTTGGCCAAATCTTGCTCCCTGCGTTCCATCTCCCGCAATTGACCGCGGCTGCCGCCTTCCTTGGCCAGTTTGGTCTTCTCCGCATTGATTTTCTCCAACTCGGTCCAAGCATCGCCGAATCGTTCTTTCAAAATCGGATCTTCCTCGATGAGCTTCCGGATCTTGGCTTCCGCCTCCCGTTTCACATTCATCACTTCTTCGTTGTTCAAACCATCCAAGAAACCCTGGAAGGCTTTCCGCGCATTTTGCAGGTTCAAGATTTGAGAACGCTGCTTCTGGCCGTATTCCGGATCGCGGGCGGCCCGCTCTTCCATCCGCTGCAAAGCCATGCCGATGCCTTGCAACTGGCGCGGATAGAGGACGTCGCGCATGTATTCCATTTGGGCAATGGTGTTCAAGCGGCCGGTGGACCCGGGATTGCCGATCACGAACACCGTTTCCCCGTCGGTCGGACCTTCCGTCTTCCAGCGAAGATAATGATCCCGAGTATCGGCAGGCTTGCCGTCTTCCCATGCCCGGACGAAAGCGTAGTCCAGGGCGAAACGAGGATAGGTGAAGTTGTCCGGATCGCCTCCGAATTTGGCGCTTTGCAGATTGGGAGTCGCCACCAGGCGGATATCGTCATACACCTTGTAGCTGTAGAGCTGGTACATGCCCCCTTGATAGAGGCTGACCACCTGGTGTTCGAAATCCGGGGCTTCCTCGGCCGCCCGGGCTTCCAAGGCTTTGCGATTGGCAGCCAAGGTTTGCAGACGCTCTTCTTCATCGACGATGGCGTCGATGCCGTGGTTGACTTCCTCGGTGACTTCCTTCATGGCCACCAACTGGCGCACTTCCAAGCCGGGCAGTTGGACTTCCTCCGCCAAGCTGTTGGAGAAGAAGCCGTCGCCGAGCCAGTCTTCTCCTTCCGGGCTGACTTGGCCGACGTTGCCCCGAGCGCAATGGTGGTTGGTCATGATCAAGCCGCGGGGGCTGACGAAAGAGGCCGAGCAACCGCCGCCGAAACGCAGCGCCGAAAGCCTCAAATGGTCCAGCCACTCTTGGTCCGGTGTGAACCCATATTCTTCTTGGAAGAATTCAAGGGGCGGGTTCTCAAAAGTCCACATCCGCCCGAGTTCTTTATGGGCTTGAGCGGTGAGATTGGGGGTGAGCCCGAGGGCCAACAAGGCGCCGACGAGCAGGACGGCAGACCGTTTCCGCAGCATGGTGTTCTCCGAGATGGGCGAGATCCAGCGGGGCGCTGGGTGCGAGGATCGGGGGAGTTTAGCGCCCCCCGAATCGACCCTCTGCCTACGGCTTGGAAAAGCCGCCGTTAGGTTCAGGAAGCTGCTCGATTTAGCCTCCCGAAGCCCTGTCCGGCGGGTTATTTAGCAGCCAATCCGGTAGCCGGCCGATCGGCCAACCCGCGGCCGCTGCCAATCCTTCGGGGAGCGCACGCAAATCGCGAAATGGGCATGTCGAATGGATCTTTCATGAACCGCTGGACGGTGATCGTCGGAGCCTTGATCGTGCAGGTCATTCTGGGCACGGTTTACGCCTTCAGCGTGTTCGTCCGGCCGCTGGAATCGGAGTTCGGCTGGGACCGGGCGACCACGCAGTGGGCGTTCTCCATTGCGCTAGCGACCTTTGCGATCACCATGATTCCGGCCGGCCGCTTGCAGGACAAAATCGGACCGCGCAAGGTGGGCACCATCGGCGGCATATTGCTCGGGGTGTCCTTTTTGCTTGGAGCGGTGCTGGTGGGAGAAAGCCGGCCATGGGCCCTGTATTTGACCTACGGCATCATCGGCGGAGCCGGCATCGGTTTCGGCTACGTCTGCCCCATCGCCGCGGCGGTGAAGTGGTATCCGGACCGCAAGGGTCTGATCACCGGCTTGGCGGTCGCCGGCTTCGGCGCCGGCGCTCTGTTCTTCGCCGGCCCGGCTTCGATTCTGCTGCTGCCGCCGAACGCCTCCGGTGAAGAAGCCATGGGCTTGTCGCAGATTCTGCTGGTCGGCTTGGGCATCACCAAGGGCACCGGTTTCGGCATCGGTTGGAAGGCCTTTTTCATCCTTCACGGCATCGTTTGTGCTGTGGCGGTGGCTCTCGGAGCTTCGCTATTGCGCAATCCACCGGCCGGCTGGAAGCCCCCGGGGTGGGAACCGAAAATCACCGCGACCACCACTTCGGAGGAAGTCGATTGGAAAGAGATGCTGAACCGGCCGCTGGCCTGCATGCTCTGGATCACCTTTATCTTGGGCGCGACTTCCGGCCTGATGGCCATCGGTCAATGGAAGCCGATGATGGGTCAGATCTTGGAAGGACGGACTTTCGCACCAGACTGGATGGGAGGTTTCGGCCGTTTCGTCGAACCGGTCGGCATCCTGGCGATCTTCAATGCTCTGGGCCGGATCCTGTGGGGCAAGATCAGTGACATCATCGATCGACCCAGGGCGATGATGATCATGTTCCTGATGCAGGGCATGACCTTCATGATCTTGGTCAGCATCGAATCTCACATCGCCATCTTCTTGGCTTCGGCCTTGGTCGGGTTGAACTTCGGCGGTAACTTCGCCCTGTTCCCGTCGGCGACTTCGGACTACTTCGGCACCAAGCACTTCGGCATCAACTACGGCTGGATCTTTACCGCCTACGGTGTCGCCGGGATCCTCGGACCGGTAGTCGGCGGAGTCTTGTTCGACGCTACGGATCAATACGTCCTGCCCTTCGTATTCTCCGGCATCCTGTGCTTCGTCGCCGCCGCTTGCGCGGTCGTGGTCTGGGCCCTGGCTCGCCGCCCTGTGGTGAGTTCGGCTTAAATGTCAGATTTAGGGCTTTAAACATTGCGACCCGCCTTCACTCGGAGGTGGGTCGCGGCCCTGTTGCCCTTTCCATTTTCTAAAGATCGGTCGTTAAACCTGGATCACGTAGCCTTGATTTCGCTGTACGCTCATGGCGATTGCCTTGAAGGGTCGGCTTAGCCTAAGCATCTGGCATATTATCAAACGTGTTTTTCGCCGTACGGCAAACAATCTCATCGATGTGATACTCGATATTATTTTGTGCCATTTGAATGGCACGGCTGAATTATTAAGCGCTACAGTCGAGAGGGCTTCGGCTTAATTCTAGGGTATTTCCATTCCCAAGTGAACAAGCACTGAGAAAAACTTCCCACAACTCAATACGTCAAGATATCGAACGCCAAAGCAAAAAACTTGTCGCTGAACCTCCAAGACCGCTCCAACCATTAACATTACAATTTGGCAAGTCGTCGAAGGATTTTTCGGTATTTAAGAACGAAGTCACCGACTTCGGATGGCTGACTATTATAGAAAGAAGCAGAGTCGACGCCATTATCATCATTAAGCCGAAGATCAAAACGGATCTTCTTGATTACAGTCACATCAGCATCTCTCCCGTCGTCTTGATATCCAACTTGAGTTCGCAACTTTTCCCTGTGAACTCGGCCAAACCTCCCCCTCCTAATAAAATCTCGCGAGATATTAATTCGATTTCCGACTGTGGCGTGTTCAATCGAGCACTTATAGGCAAATAGAATACGCTTAAGCTTCCTCCACGACAACGGCCGCTCCCCCTTATCAATCAATCTAAAGTGACGGCAAATCCAACTTGAAATTTCATAAACCTCTCTATCAGAATTGTTCAATTTCCGGACTCCTCCAATGCGATGCTGGGCAATCTGAAGAACTAGTTTGAATAAATCATCATCGGCGCACTTAGGGATCATGCCGTTTTCATCCATAAACACAATAAGGGAAACAAGAGCGGTTCTTTTGTTTCCGTTGAAAAAAGGATGATTCAATACCAAAGCGTAAACTAGGGCAGCCCCAGCCGATTCAATCGTTTCGTATTTCATAACACGTCCAATGGCTGTCTGCGGCCTGAAGCAAGCTGACACCAACATTCCTTCGTCTTTTAGACCAGGAGGATTAATTGGATCGTTTGAATTTTCAAAATCCACAACAAGCGCATTATGTATCCTTAGAACTTCATCTTTATTTAGATATCGTATCTCCCCCTTATGCCCTTGCGACTTAAAATTAAAATCCCGACTTTTTGCAAAGCGCTTCGATGTTTTTCTACTTTTACCTTTTTCAGAGATCGGTTCGCCAGTTCGGCGATCAATTCCTTGTTTTCGTGCATACTCTCTGAGCCTTGAGATTGCCCTGTCAGATAAATTACTACTCAATCTATTCGTTGAAACACATAGCCTTTCTAACAGTGCATTGAAGTCAGATTGTTTAACACCTAATAGCTGCATCCAATATTTCGGAGACTTAACTTCTCGTCGAGTGGCGATCCCAAGAACTCGCCTTGCTCTGTTACGCTTTCTGCGGCCCAAATGATCTTCAGGTTTACGCAACTCATCAAATCCATGATCCCAAAGAGTTACCAGAGCTTCATCAACATCCATTCCGGCCTCTTCGGCCAGTCCAGCAACAGTAGTTCTATTTTTTCCCATAGTAAATCCTTCTCCGCCCCGATAGGCCTTCTTGCCAAGAAAGTCACCTTTAGAGCGGTAGCCACGAATAGGATAGTGATGACGAGCCCAAAAATAAAGCCCAAATGCCCCAAGAGATGCTTCATTGGCCTTAGAATTTTCCGAGATTGGCCGAATTAGGCAAGGCTGGGGCTTATTGAACAGCCTCTAGCAAGAGCGAAAGTCGGCATGGAGCGTTGCATAAACTGACAAGGAGAAGGCAATTACAATGCAATCGTGGTAAGTTCCAATTGCCTCATGGGAAGGGAGCTGGGTTATCGCAGGTCATAGCCAAATAGCCACCAAATTCACTCAACCACCTACCAGTTCATAGAGGCCATCTACAACCGGAACGTCCTCGCTCCTCCTCAAACTTCTTGGATTTTGAGAAAGTTGAACAACAAACTCATGCCTCCGAGATGACTTAATTGCTGTATCCACCAAACCGGAGGAGTTCCAAGTCTCCTTAGGAATATCCAGCGAGCTCAGTGAAATCTTTCGATTTTTACTGCCTCTCTGGCCCAAAAGGAAATCGCTCCTCTCGTTCATTCCACATCGCAGACTCGAACTCCTAGTCCATCCAGTTGGCGGTCTCGGACGTCTAGGATGACCATTCCGCCGGTCGGATTCGGAAAACAGCCTCGTTCAATTTCGAGATCCTGAGGCGAAAGAAATCGCAAACAATACTCCTTTCTTTCCTGACTGCCATTTCGCACAAGAGTGAGTTCAAAGTAGGGTTCTTGGCCATCAAGGCCAGCGTGGAAATAAAGCGCGGCTATCGCATACTCCCATGGACGATCGAGGATGGGATGCAAAGGGTCTTCAAAGGATTTCATTTTTTTCATTCAGGGGTTGGAAGCTGCTACCATAAGAAAGTCACAAAAATAAAGCGATGGAATTTCAGATAAGAGAGTCTCTTGAATCGGATTCAAAGGCGATTCGAAGCGTGGTGTTGGCGGCCTTTGGCCCGGAGGAAGGAGAAGAAATTGCCGACTTAGTCGCCGAATTGGATCTTGATCCGACTGCCGAGCCGCGGCTTTCTCTGGTGGCCACGAATGAAGAGACCATCATCGGACACATTCTATTTACCGCGGTCAAGATCGAAGCCGATCCGAACCAGACTCCATGTTCCATCCTGGCTCCCCTGGCCATTCACCCGGAATATCAAAAGCAAGGGGTAGGCGGCCTTCTGATTCATGAAGGTTTGAAACAACTACAAGAGTCGGGTGTAGACCTGGTCTTCGTCCTCGGCCACCCGAGCTACTATCCGAAATTCGGCTTCACCCCTTCCGGCTACAGAGGCCTCGATGCTCCCTATCCCATTCTGCCCAAAAACGCCGAAGCCTGGATGGTCCAAGAACTTCGACCTGGGATTCTCGGATCGGTTCGAGGCACTCTAATCTGTGCCACGGCTCTGGATGATGCAAGATACTGGGTGGAATAGGGAATTGGAGCCTAGGGTATGAAGAAGGGAATTATCAGCAAGTGTAAATCGTCAGACGCACTATGCATTTCGCAAAACAAGGGTCGTTTCCTAGTGTTCGATTCCCACAAATCTCACTGGACTACGGTTTGAACCACGTTCGAAATCCTTCCCCTCTGAATTGCCTGAAACCAAACGAGAACTCCTTGAAGGTATCGCGGGATATCAGCAGTCCAAGTTGCAGTGCCGGTGGCATCGGCATCTTTCGGCCCTGCCCCAAGTACGGGATTAGAAAGTCCCAACTCCACATTCAGAGATTGAACAAAATAGCGCCCAAGTCCATCGAAACTGTACACAAGATAAGAAGGAGTATTTGGTTCAAAATTGACAACTGAAAATGATGCCGAGTGACCTGCAAGGAGATCGCTCAAAACAAGATATGGCTGAATCACAAGAGAAAATCCAATTGCTCTTCCCGCAAGATCACCATTAGTATCATCTCCATAAGCTCCAATAAGAATGTCATTCAAACCATCAAAATTAACGTCACCAATACCAGTCACTGAATGTCCAAAAAAATCGAAGGGCATCGCCCCGTAAAAAGTTCTCAAAACTGAATGATCGGAACCGCTAAAAAGGCGAGCATAGCCAGGCCCAGGATTGTAAGGCAAGGTTCCCTCCGATCCGCCAACAAGGTAATCCGGAACTCCATCCCCACTAGTATCTCCAACTGAGCAAACGTCAATCCCAAATCCACCATAAGGTGAATTACCAGGTTGCACATTCAAAATTGCTCCGTTTGCCCCAGAAATCACCGAAACAGATCCAGTCCAACTTCCATATAGTGAATCTGATTGGAATGCCCCGATTAACAGTTCACCCCTTCCGTCACCATTCAAATCGCCAGCAGCAGCCACGGATTTCCCAAAAAAATCGTAAGGAGCGCTCCCGAACAAAGTGTGAATTATTCCCCCATTCGCTCCTGAAAAGACCCTTGCCGCTCCAGCGAATGGAAATGTCGAACTATCAAAATCCGCTCCAACAATTACATCAGGAATACCATCGCCATCCACGTCTCCAGCTCCGGCCACTGACTGGCCAAATCGATCATCAGGAGAAATGCCCGAAAATTCCAACAAAATTGATCCATCTATTCCTGAGAGAATATGAGCATAACCGGATAGCTGGCTTCCCGGACCGTAATTGCCTCTCGCCCCCACAATTATCTCTGAGATTCCATCCCCATCAATATCCCCCACATTACTTAAAGCCATTCCGTATTGATCCTCTGGGTTTAAACCGAGCACTTTCCAAATTAGCGACCCGTCTGCACCCGAGAACACCTCAACGGCACCAGCCTGATTTCCGGCACTTGAATCGCCTGTGACGCCTACTGCAATGTCGCCGAACCCATCTAAATTTACATCACCTATACCGTCAACGGAGACACCAAAGTTTGGTGATCCACCAATTAACGTCCTAATTTCACTTCCACTAATTCCAGAAATAATTCGAACATAACTCGCTAAGTGGATGCCTGACGGAGCTGCGATTAAGAGATCAGGATAACCATCCCCGTTAACATCTCCAGCACCACTTACAACCTTGCCAAATAAATCCCCCGAAGCGTCACCATAGATTGAAAAGGAAATCTCTTGCCCACGAGCAAGCCCGCCAACTAGCAAGGTAAAAAGAGTTGACAACACAAAACTTCGAAATAAGAAGTACCACCCCGCCCAAATCCGTATTCGAAAATTAGGTTGAATTCGAATGCGCTTGAAGTGAATTCCAACCTTAGATCTAACCACCCCAAATCCGCTCGAAAACCCAAATTGCGGCATTCTAAACCCTCGACTCAATCGACTTCTCTTGCTAGAAACTACCATTCCTTGAGCCTAGAATATTCGAATGCCCGAATCAACGCCTTGTTTCCGTCCTTTCCAAACTGCCTTGATCCCCCCCAGCAACAGTCCACATGGCTTGTATTCAACCACCTTCCTTTCTGTCGCCAGTATATTATGAACAAAAAATTTGGCATAGTGCCCGAAAGCTCCGTAGTTCGAGTTAACCTACTTATATTTCTCAGCACTATTGGAAAGATTGAATTCCTTCCGTGAAATCAACAAATCCTCGGTAATTGTTCGCCGCTGAGCATGTCGAGAATGCGGCGGGCGCCGATGGCGGTGCGCAGGGAAACGACTCCGGCGGGCCCGGATTGCACCCGGCCGGCGGCGGTGGCACCGGCAGATACTTCAAAGCTCTTCAACACCTCTAAAGCCTGGTCGGCGGCGGCTTCCGGAACGATGGCGCAGAAACGTCCTTCGTTGGCAACGTAGAAGGGATCCAAGCCTAAGATTTCACAGGCCGCCCGGACATCGTCGCGAACCGGCACTTTCGCTTCCTCCAACTCAATCGCCAAGGAAGCGTCCCGAGCAATTTCGACCATGGCCGAAGTCAAGCCGCCTCGGGTTAAATCGCGCAAGCAATGAACTTCCAAACCGGCTTCAAACAAAGCTTGAACCGGTTCGATCACACTGGCGGAATCGCTTTCAATGGCGCTTTCAAAAGCCAGAGCTTGCCGGGCACCTAGAATCGCCATGCCGTGGCGACCTAAATCGCCGCTGACCAGAATCACGTCACCGGCCTGCACCTGATCCGGCCCAACGTTGCGCCCGGAAGGAACCAGGCCGACTCCGGCGGTGTTGATGAACACGCCGTCGCCCTTGCCGCGATCCACCACCTTGGTGTCGCCGGTAACGATCTGCACCCCAGCTTCCCGGGCCGCCTCCCCCATGGCATGGACGATCTGCCACAGGGTTTCCATGGCCAAGCCTTCTTCCAAAATGAAGCCGGCGCTCAAATAAAGCGGACGAGCTCCGCACATGGACAAATCGTTGACCGTTCCGTGGACGGCCAAACTGCCGATGTTCCCGCCCGGGAAAAACAACGGCTTCACCACGAAGGAATCGGTGGTGAAGGCCATCTCGCCTTCGGCCACTGGAAAACGGGCTCCGTCGTGCCGGGCGCCGAGCAGCTCATTGTCGAACTCGGCAAGAAACATCTTCTCCAACAGTTGGTTCATCAAGCGGCCGCCGCCGCCATGAGCCATCAAAACCTGTGGGTATTCCGAAATCGGAATCGGACACTGCAATTGGAAGTCCTGAGTTTCCATCTTGGCTTGGCTCCTGGTGACTTGGAATTTAAGCGCCTTCCGGCATCAAGCGGCGATATTGGTAATAAGCGGCACACGCTCCTTCGCTGGAGACCATGGTGGCCCCCAAAGGTCGTTCCGGCGTGCACTCTTTCCCGAAGGCCGGGCATTCGTGGGGTTTGATCTCCCCTTGCAGCACCCGACCACTTTGGCAAGCTTCCGGTTCTTCCACTTGACGGTTGGCCAAGTCGAAACGCAATTCAGCATCGAAATCGCCATACTCCGGCTGCAAGCCCAGGCCGCTGACCGGAATGGTGCCGATACCGCGCCACTTGCGATCCACGATTCGAAAGACAGTTTGAATCAATTGCTGCGCCGGACGGTTTCCGTCCACCAAAACGGAACGGCTGTATTGGTTTTCCACCTCCACCCGACCTTCTTCCAACTGCTTCACGCATAAATAAATCCCTTCCAAGATGTCGACCGGCTCGAAACCGGTCACCACGATCGGCTTGCCGTATTTCTCCACGATGGGCTGATATTCCTGGTAGCCCATCACGGTGCAGACGTGACCGGCGGCGAGAAAACCTTGCACCCGATTGCCCGGAGCCGAAAGGATGGCTTCCATCGCCGGGGGCACCAGCACGTGAGAAACCAGCACCGAGAAGTTCTTCACTCCTTGCAGCTTGGCTTGGTGCACCGCCATGGCGTTGGCCGGCGCCGTGGTTTCGAAACCAACCGCGAAAAAAACGACTTCCTTGTCCGGATGTTCTTTGGCCACGCCCACTGCATCCACCGGCGAATAGACGATGCGGACGTCTCCTCCGGCGGCTTTGACCGACAGCAGGTCTTTTTCTGAGCCGGGAACCCGCAGCATGTCGCCGAAAGAACAGAAAATCACCTCCGGCCGAGAAGCAATTTCAACCGCTTTGTCGATCAATTCCAAAGGCGTCACGCAAACGGGACAACCGGGCCCGTGGACCAATTCGATGCTATCGGGCAACAACTCGTCGATGCCAAAGCGAACGATGCTGTGAGTTTGACCCCCGCAAATTTCCATCAAGGTCCACGGCTGGGTGGTAGCCCGGCGAATGGCTTCGGCCAGTTTCTTGGCGGTTTCCGGATCGCGATACTCATCCAGGTATTTCATCAGGCCACCTCCCCGCCGGTGGGGTCCGAATCGTCCCGCACCGGTTCCTCCAAGGAATCCAAAGCTTCAAAAATCCGCTTGGCCTCTTCTTCATCCACTTTGCTAATGGCGAAACCGACGTGAACCAGTACATAGTCCTGCACTCCACATTCGGGCAGAAAGGCCATATTGATTTCCTTGACCACACCGCCGAAATCAACCTGAGCGGTCCGCTGCAAGGGATCCTCGCCGTGCAGGGAAAGAATGCGGCCGGGAACGGCTAAGCACATGGTTCAGCTTTTACTTGCAGGGGTTTCCGCCGCAGCGGAAGCCAAGGATTGAGCCAAGATTTGACCGACGGCGATGCCACCGTCATTGGGAGGGATGCGCTGATGGCGGTAGACCTGGAAGCCTGCCTGTGGCAAAGCGAGCAAACAAGCTTCGGTCAACAAACGGTTTTGGAAGCAGCCACCGGTCAGCAGCACTTTTTCCAAGGCCGCCGCTTGGGCGACGAGGACCACTGCAGCCGCCAAACTTCGGTGAAAGCGCCGGGCTATTTTAGCGATCGGCAGGCCGGCCGCCCGGTCGGCGAGCAAAGCTTCCAAACAAGGCTGCCAATTCAATTCCCAAGGTTCTCGATCTTGCCGCAGGGGAAAAGGATAAAGCACGTCATCTTCTTCGGCGGTGTCGGCGGCGAATTCAAGAGCCATCGCCGCCTGTCCCTCAAAGCGGAGTTTTTGCTGCAATCCAAGCAAGGAAGCCACGCCGTCAAACAGGCGTCCCATGCTGGATGTCCACGGAGTGGCGACCCCGTTTTCCACCGCCGACCGCAACAGCCGCAGCTCCGCCGGAGCGAACTCGCGGGCCGCGTGCAGATCGGTCGAAAACCAGGCCTCGCCACCGTAGGCGGCAAACCACAAACCCAGGGCGGAGCGACACGGCTCCTTGATCGCTCGCTCCCCCCCCGGCAAAGGAAAGGGACGCAGACGCGCCAATCGGACAAAGGATGGGCCTTCGACCGCCAGGAACTCTCCGCCCCAAACAGTGCCGTCGGGACCATAACCAGTGCCATCCCACGCCACTCCCAAAACCCGGCCGCGAACTTCGTTTTCGGCCATGCAGGCCAGTACGTGGGCGTGGTGATGCTGTACCCGGAGCAAGGGCAAGTTCAAGGACTCGGCATGCAAAGTAGATCGATAATCTGGATGTGCGTCGCACACGGCGGCGGAGGCTTTTACGTCGTATAGATTTTGCACGTCGGCCAAGATGTTCCGGAAGTGCTGCATCGCCGCTTCCGCTTCCAAGTCGCCGACGTGTTGACTGACGAAGACTTGATCGTTTAAAGAGAAAGCGACCGTGTTTTTGAGATGGCCGCCGACGGCGATGGCAGGTTCGGAACCGGCATGATCGGGACAAGGAATCGGCAGCGGGGCAAATCCTCGAGCACGGCGCATCATCATCGGGCGGTCGGCGACCACCCGGAGCAAAGAATCGTCCACCGGCCGCACGATCGGGCGATCGTGCACCAGAAACAAATCGGCGATTTCACCCAACCGGTCCACTGCTTCCTGATTGTCGATACATATGGGTTCTTCGCTGAGATTGCCGCTGGTCGCCACCACTGGAAAAGCCAAATCGGAAAGCAACAGATGATGCAACGGGGTATAAGGAAGCATAACGCCGAGCCAAGGGTTGGCCGGTGCCAGGGAAGGAGCCAAGTTGGAGTTCGGGCGTTTTCGAACCAAAACGATGGGAGCTTCCGGCGAAGTCAATAAACGAGCTTCTTCATCCCCCACCATGCAGTGTTCTCGGACCGCCTCCAAGTTCGGAAACATGACCGCCAGCGGCTTCTCTTCCCGATGCTTTCGCGCTCGCAAAGTCTGCACCGCTTGTTCCGATCGGGCGTCCACCATCAAGTGAAATCCGCCCAGGCCCTTCAGCGCCACGATTTGTCCAACCCGCAAGGCGTTTTCCGCGCCGAGCAAGGCTTCATCGCGGCTGGCCAGCTCAGAACCCCGGGCGTCCCATAACCTTAATTGCGGACCGCAATCGGGACATGCATTGGGTTGAGCGTGAAAACGCCGATCTTCCGGGTTTTGATATTCCGCCGCGCAAGCTTGGCACATGGGAAAGGCGGCCATGCTGGTGTGAGGCCGATCGTAGGGTAAACGTCGGATAATGCTGAACCGCGGCCCGCAATTGGTGCAATTGGTAAAGGGGTAGCGAAACCGGCGATCCTTCGGATCCAGGACTTCCCGGTAACAATCGTTACAAGTGGCTACGTCCGGCAGCACCAAAGCCGACTTGGCTCCTTGATCTTGGCTTTGCCGAATTTCAAAGTCGGGAAAACCAACTGGATCCAGATACCAATGTTCCAAGCTCTGGATGAAGGCGCGGGGCGGCGGCTCCTCCACCAAAGTGCGATGAAAGGCCTGCACCGCCGACAAAGGTCCTTCCACTTCCAGAAAAACCCCTTGCACGCTGTTCAATACCCAGCCCTTCAAGCGGTGTTCTTTGGCCAAGCGATAGACGAATGGGCGAAAGCCCACTCCTTGCACCGCGCCTCGTACGGTGGCGCGGAATCGTTGGCAGGACGCAAGCTCGTCCCTTGGATCCCTGGTGGTTCGCTCGGCCATGGCTCAGGCGGTTTCCAAATCCGCCAGCACCCGTTCTACCACTTCGTCGACCACGGCCAGCAGCGAAGGGGATATCGGCGCCCCTTCCTGAAATTGATCGGCTTCAATGCCGTGCACGATCAAACGCCCGGGCAATTGATCCAAGACTTGTCCCAGGGCTACCGCTTCCGCCAGGCCGAGAGCATGGCTGGAACCGCCTTGAAAAACCGCAGGCAAGGAGCCTTCCTGCAAATCCCAGCGCCACAGGGATCCGGGTTTGGCGCCGGAATTCACGGCATCGACGACCACCGCCAGTTCGCTGCCTTGCCAAGCTTCTAAAAGTTCGGCGGCGCCCCCGTGCATGGCTCGCACCAGGACGCCGCTGTCGACTTTGGACGCCAATTCGCGGGCGATCAGCCCGCCGATGCCGTCATCCCCGCGGAAGGGGTGACCGAGGCCTAGGACCACCTTCCGCGGGGACATTCCGCTATTCACGCTCCAGATCCAACTTCAGGAAGTGAGTGGCGCAGGAAATACAAGGATCGTAATTCCGAATCGCTTGCTCACACTTCCAGGTCAGATCCTCTTGCGGCAGTTCCAGGTTTTTCTGGATGAACTCCACCAAGTCCTCTTCGACTCGCATTTGATTCTGCGCCGTGGGCGGCACGATGCGGGCATCGCGAATGAGGCCCTGCTCGTCGATTTGGTAACGATGGTAGAGAATGCCGCGAGGAGCCTCCGTGCAACCATGGCCGAAGCCGGCCTTCGGCTCCACTTCCACGTAAGGTTTGTCCGGGTATTCGTAGCTGCCGATGATGCGCAAAGCTTCTTCCACTGCGTACAGGGTTTCGATGCTGCGCACCACGATGCTCTTGAACGGATTCCGGCAAACCTTGCCCAGTCCGATTTCCTCGGCCATTTCCTTGCAAAGCGGCGTGAGCTGATCGTAGTTCAGGCTGTAGCGAGCCTGCGGTCCTACAAAGTAGGCACCACGTTCTTTCACCCGGCTGTGCAAGGCGTTGGAATGCTCGACGTGGACTTCCTCGATGTGGTCGTAGAACTCTTCGATCGGGAAGTCCAATCCCTTCGAAGAAACCAAACGGCCTTCGTTGAAGGGATATTCGTCCGGATGGCGAAGGGCGACGAACTCGTAGTCCGGCTCCAAGTCCGGGAAGTCCAAAGTCGCCACCCAGCGAATGGTATCGATGGTCATGTCCCGGGCCATTTCCAGCCGCGGCACCAACACCGAAAGCTCTTTCTTGGTCGGCGCCCGGTAGAAGCCTCCGAGCCGCACGTTGATCGGGTGGATTTCCCGTCCGCCGACGATGTTGACGATGTCGTTGCCGATCTTTTTCAGGGCCAGACCCCGCTTTACCGGATCGGGATGGTCAGCGGCCAGGTGAATGGCGCTCTCATATCCCAAAAAGTCCGGTGCGTGCAGCATGTACACGTGCAGGACGTGGCTTTCGATCCACTCGCCGCAGTACAGCAGCCGCCGCAACTCCCGAATCGGACCGTCCAACTTCACCCCGCACGCATCTTCCATGGCGTGGCAGGAACTCATCTGGTAAGCCACCGGGCAAATACCGCAAATGCGGGCGGTGATGTCCGGAGCTTCGGTAAAGCGGCGCTCGTGCATGAAGGCTTCGAAGAATCGCGGCGGCTCGAAGATGTCCAACTTGACGTCCTGAACCTTTTCATTGCGAATCTTCACTCGCAGGCCGCCTTCGCCTTCCACCCGGGCCAGGTAATCGACCTTGATGCGGCGCGGGGGCTTTTCCTTTTTAGACTTCTTGGCGGGGGCGGTCATGGGCTTCGCTCTCCTTGCGGAAGGCCTCGGCGTAGGTGTTGAAACCGCGGAAGGCACGGACCAAATCGTCACTCGAGACGTTGAGGTGCTCCTGCCAACGGCGGCTGAGGGAAGAAGTATTGGGGGTTTCCATGGGCCCGTAGCAGCCGAAGCAGCCACGGTTGTAAGCGGTGCACAGGGCATCGCAGCCGGCATGGGTAATGGGTCCCATGCAGGGCGTGCCGTGTGCCACCATCACGCAAGGATTGCCCTTCAACTTGCATTCCAGGCAAACGCTGTGATGAGGTACGTTCGGTTTGCGACCGAACACGAAGGCGGAAATGACTTCCACCAATTGCATCTTGTTGATCGGGCAGCCGCGCAACTCGAAGTCGACCGGGATGTGATCGCCGATCGGTGTCGAGGTATCGAGAGTATCGATGTAATCCGGGCGGGCGTAAACGATCGAAATGAAGTCCTCGACGTTCTTGTAGTTCTTCAGTGCCTGAATGCCACCGGAAGTGGCACAAGCTCCAATGGTAATCAAGAACTTCGATTCCTTGCGGATGCGTTTGATGCGCTTGATGTCGTGGGCGGTCGTAATCGAGCCTTCGACCAAGGACACGTCATAAGGGCCTTTGACGTATTCCCTGGATGCTTCCGGGAAGTAGGCGATGTCCACCGCTCCCACGACGTCCAAAAGTTCGTCTTCACAATCCAGCAGGGATAGCTGGCAACCATCGCAAGAGGCGAACTTCCAGACCGCGAGCTTGGGATTGCGTTTGAAGCCCATGCTTTACAGCTCCCTGGTCTTGAACAGGTGTTGAATCTGGGAGTAGGGGTACACCGGCCCGTCCTTGCAGATGAAGGTCGGCCCGTACTGGCAGTGGCCGCAGAAACCCACGGCGCACTTCATGTTGCGCTCCATCGAAATGAAGATGTTCTCGGTTTCCACGCCCCGGCCCATAAGTTCCATGACCGTAAAGCGCATCATGACTTCAGGTCCGCAAACGAAGGCTTTGGTGTGGAAAGGATCGAAGCGGGCACCGGGAATCAACTTGGTGACCACGCCGACGCGGCCGAACCAATCCCGGGCGGCGTGATCGACGGTGACTTCCACTTGGGTATGGAACAAACCGCGCCACTTCTCCAATTCCTTGCGGTAAAGCAGATCTTGGGGCGTGCGGGTGCCGTACAGCAGGACGACTTTGCCGTAACGCTCGCGGTGGGCCAACACGTGGTAAAGGGCGGGCCGCAAGGGTGCTAAACCGATGCCGCCGGCGGCGATCACAATGTCGCTGCCTTCCGCCTCCTTTACCGGCCAACTGCTGCCGAACGGTCCGCGCAAGCCGACTTGGGCACCGATTTTCAAATTGCACAGCGCCTCGGTCACGGTGCCTACCGCTCGAATGGTATGAACGTAAGCACGTGTGTGTCCAGGGTCGCCGCTGATCGAGATCGGCACTTCCCCCACACCGAACAGGTACAGCATGTTGAACTGTCCGGGCTGGAAATAAGGGGCCGGATTGCCGTCCGCCGGCTCCATTTCCAAAGTGAAGGTGTCGTGGGTGTGACGGGTGATCCGAATGACCCGGTAAGGCCGGGGCAGCATCGGATCCGCCGTTTGCGGTTGGACTTCAGGTGCGAGTACCGGAGCCATAGAGATCCAGGAGTTGCAGCCGAGCCGCTTGCAGGCGTTCGACAATGACTTGGGAGAAGCGCTTCATGAGCTCGAATCCCAATTCGGGATTCTGCTCCAACTTGCCCATCAGGCAGCGTCCGTCAAAACGGATCGCCCGGGTCAGTTGCAGGGCACAGGCGTCGAAGTGCCATTTCGCCGGAGGGAACAACCAAGCCCAACCGAGGACTTCCCCTTCCTGCAAGGTTTGAATGGTCACCGGCCCCTTGCCGGGCAAGTGAATGTCCAAAGTGACCAAGCCGTGAGTCAGCAGGTAGAAGCTGTCGGCGGGTTCGCCCTCGCGGAAAATGGTTTTTCCGGCGGCGAATTGAACCGGCCGGGCGCACTCACCGAGCAATTCCAGAGTGCTGTCCTTGAAACCCTTGAAGAAAGGGTGTTCGCTGAGAACTTTGTCTAAGACTTGCATGGTTGGGCCCTCCTAAGCTTCGGCCTGCATGCCGGTTTGCAACTCGCCCTGGTCGCTTGCCCGAAGTGCGCGAGCCTCTTCGGTCAAATCGATGCCGACCGGGCACCAGGTAATGCAACGACCGCAGCCGACGCAGCCGGAGGTCCCGAACTGGTCAAACCAAGTCGCTAATTTGTGGGTCATCCACTGGCGATAACGAGCCCGAGTGGACTGCCGCACGCTGCCGCCATGGATGTAAGTGAAGTCCATGGTGAAGCACGAATCCCAACGCCGCCAGCGTTCGGCGTGATCCCCGCTCAAATCGGTCATTTCTTCAACCGTAGAGCAGAAACAGGTCGGGCAGACCATCGTGCAGTTCGCGCAGCTCAAACACTTCTCGGCAACTTCCTCCCAGTGGGGATTTTGGTAGTTGCGATAAAGGAGATCTTTCAAGCCCTCGGTATCCAGTTGCCTTCCCATTTGGGCTTCAGCTTCGGCAACGACCGCATCCGCGGCTTTTTGCTCCTTCTTGCCGGCTTTCTCGATCGGCAACTTCTTGAAGATCTTGTTGCCCTTTTTGGAACCGACTTCCAGCAAAAAGGCGTGACCGTCCTTGGAAATCAACTCGGTCAAGGCCAGATCGAATCCGGTGCCGGCCTTCGGGCCGCTGCCCATGGAAGAGCAGAAGCAGGTTTGGCCGGCTTTGCCGCAATTCACCGCAATGATCAACGCCGATTCGCGCCGACTGCGGTAATGCGGATCGACGTGGTCTCCGCCGAGAAACACGTTGTCCTGGATGGCCATGGCCTGCAGTTCGCAAGCCCGGACTCCCAGGAAGGCATAGTTTGGACCGTCGTACTTATCCTCCTCGATGTCAAAGCCGTCCTTGCCTCGAGTGGCCCGGAACAGGCGGTGTTTGGGGGGAAACAGGAAGCGCTTCCAGGAATGCGGGCCCACCGTGTACCCGAACAAGGCCTCGTCCTCCCGTTTTTGCATTCGGTAGGTGCCGGCTTCTTGTTCGTCGGTCCAGCCAATCGGAAGTTCGTCAGGACTCTCCAATTCATCGTAGAGAATCACGCCTTCGCGAACGGTTGGACCCACGATGGTGTAGCCCTGAGCCTGAAGGACTTGAAACAGTTGGTCGAAAGCACCGCGTTCCAAAAGTCCTACGGCCCCCGGAGTCTTCTTCTCCTGGGTCTTCGAGCCTTTTTCAACGAGCGTTTTTGTGTCCACCATAGTGGGAACCCCTAGCCTGCGGTGACCCGCTTGTCTTCGGGACGGTTAAATAAACCCTAAAGGATGCGTTGCCCAGGCGAAACAAAGCCCCGAGAATGGATCTTGAATTACACTGCTTTTCGCTTACTGTCCCCGCCTTTTCCCCCCACCGGACATGTCCCTCCTCCTCCTCCTGACCGGTCTGACCCCCTCCATTCAAGAACCCCCGGCGGCCCCGGACCTCGTCTACGAGGATTTCGAGAGGGCTGATTTCGGGAATTGGGAAGTCAAGGGCACGGCCTTCGGCAACGGGCCACTTCGCCGCCATCAGATTCCGCCCCGGCAAAAAGGCCTGCAACCGGTGGGCGAGGGCTTTGCCGGTTCCCACGCGGTCCGTGAGGGGCAGGATTCCAAAACCGCCGATGCCGCCACCGGGGAGTTGCTGTCTCCGCGCTTCACGATCGAGCGCGACTACCTCCGGTTCCGCATCGCCGGGGGCGACTACAGCCAGCGGACCTGCCTGGAACTCCTGATTCAGGGGAAGGTGGTGCATCGGGCTACCGGCCGCCGAGACTCCTTGTTCCGGGTACAGGCCTTCGATCTACGCAACTGGCAAGGGAAAAACGCCCGCCTGCGGATCTTGGACGCTCACGACGGGCCTTGGGGCCACATCCAGGTGGACCACCTGGTGTTCAGCAACACCCCGCCCGAATCGGGGAAAGGACCTTCCTCCCCAAGTCGACTGGAATTGCAAGATCGAATTAATTTGGCGATCGATCGAGGGGTGGACTTCCTCCTTCGCAACCAGAATCGAGACGGTTCCTGGAGCCCGCTGGGCGGCAGTCCCGAGGCTCACCGGGACCAGCACAGCGGCTACACCTCTTTCGTTCTCTACACCCTTTTGAAGTGCCGGCTGCCGGCCTCTCATCCGGCCCTGCAACGGGCGGTGACCTTTTTGGAGCAAACCTATCCGAGCCACACTTATTCCCTGGGTTCGCACATGATGGCCTTGGACGCTTTGGCCCGTCCCGAGGACCGAAAGCGAATGGAAGCCTGTCTGACTCGCTTGATGGAAATCCAGGACCGCCAGCAAAAGGACTGGGGCTATCCCCTGCATCCGAGTTTGCGGGCCGATTTCTCCAACACGCAATATGCCGCCCTTGGTTTGCGGGCGGCTCGCCGCTTCGGCTTGAAAGTGCCTCGAAGTTTCTGGTTGGAATTGATCGAAACTTGCCTTCGGTATCAACACGCGCCCCGAGCGGTGGACTGGCGCGGAGAACAAGGTTTGTACGCCACAAGCGGTCAACGATTGATCGCCGGTTTTAGTTACACCATGCCGGACCGCAAGGGTCGGGCTCGAGGTTATGAAGGAGCGGAAAGTGCCTCCATGACCGCAGCAGGCGTCTCCATGCTGGCTTTGGCCCAGGAAGCCTTAGGTGACAAGATGCCGCTGGAATATCGAAAACGCTGCCAGCAAAGCATCGATTTGGGATTGGCCTGGTTGGCCGAGCACTTCACCGTGGAGAAAAATCCAGGCGGCAGTCCAGCCTGGGTTTACTACTACCTTTATGGTTTGGAACGAATCGGCTCTCTGCTGGGCGTGGAGCAAATTGGCGACTTTGATTGGTATTGGTTGGGTGCCGATTTCTTGGTGCAATCGCAAAAGCCCAGCGGCGAGTGGTCGACCTCCGGCCGGCAGGAGTGGCCGCCGAAACCTCTGATTCTCGGCAACACCTGCTTCGCCCTTTTGTTCCTGGTGAAAGCGTCTACGGCGGTGACCGGCGAAGGCGGTCCGAGACTGGCTCGCACCTGGGCGGCCGAAGGGCAGGATTCACCGGTGTGGATCCGAGCCGCCGGCAGCCCCGAGTTGAGCTGTTGGGTTTCCGGCTTTTCCTCCAGCTTTCGTAGCGGCTTCGGCGCCAGAGAGCCGGCCCTGGTAGAAGCCGAATATTGGCTGGACGACCGCCTCCTAGGCAAGGTGAGCGCCGACCCCCAACTGCCCTGGGACAGCCAGCGATTGGCAATGCAACATCGTTTTATTGCCAATGGACGCTTCCAATTGCGCTGCAAACTTCGCTTTCGCGACCATCAAGATGGAGGGCGGGTTCACGTATTCGAGTCCAAACCGGTGGAAGTGGTGGCCGACGACATCCTGGAGGATTGGATGCTGGCCCATGCCACCGCCGCCCCGAAAAACCTTTTAGCCAAAGCCCAAGTTCGCTTCAGCGCTTCATCCCAAGCCGGTGGCAGGCATCCGCCCGGCGCGGTGGTCGATGGTTTGCAGTTCCGGGGCTGGCTTTGCGATGCCAAGGATGCCGAACCCTGGATCCTGTTGGAGCCGAAACGCCGCATTCGGGGTCAAACCTTGAAGCTGAGTTTGCTTCCCGGAAACCCTTACGAAGCCGCTGAAAAAGCCCGCTTTCAAAGAGTGGAAGTCCAAATCAACCGGGATACGCCAATCCTTGTCGAAGTCGATCTGGAGCCCAATGCCAAGACCGTCCTACGCTTGGAGAAGCCGGTTTCTCTTCGCCGACTGCGCATCAAACTACTCGACCGCAAACCGGCTCAACAAAGCGCTGGCCTGGCCGAAATCGAGTTTCTGAAGGACTAATCCCCTCGAAAACTGGAATCCGCGACAAGAATTCAGGACTCCTCTTGGAGCTTGCCTTTCAACCTGCTCTCCAAGATTCGCCGAAGTTCATTTGAAATGGGCTTGGATGGCACCAGATGTATAGTCCTATCCCCGGTTCGAGCCATGAGAATATCTCCTCTGGCGAAAATTCCGCTGACGGCTCCAAACTGAAATTGGTCCACCTTCGAAAATGGAATATTTCTCGCAAAGGGCCGCCGCTGGTACACCATCACAAGAGAAATAAGAGCAAGAATTCTCCAGCCTTCCATATTCCCTAAGGCCATTTCGGCCAAGGCAATAAAGAACAAGATCGACCACAAGAAAGTAAGTGGAGATAGAAGATTCGATCGAACGAATAAGCGCTGATCTGTGATTACCAAGGCTCCTCGCCTTTGAAAAATTCGTCGAATGGACCAGCCGATTGGCTTGGAATTCCGAGCTTCCAGAATGGTAACGGAAGCACAAAACTCAGGGATTTCACCTGGGAATTTCGAAGAAACTGCTCGCTGGACAACTGCAGAGACATTCAAACGATCGACAAAGTTGGACATCATACGAGGGAAAAAGAGTTACGACGAACAGCCTCTATTGTAGCAAGGCAGGAATGGCTTAGAAAGCTAAACTTGACCGACCTAGAGATTGTCGCTGGATAAGGATACCCGGGAGATCAGATCGCGTCTGGCCAACCAGATGCATCGAGAAAATCAGTCCCGCTTATCCACAATTTTGACCGCTCCGATCTCCAAGAAAGGCCCGAGCATATTGGCTGCACCGCCATGTTCGACGATTTGGCCATCCACGACTCTATCCACGTTTACGGCCGAAATTTCAACCGTCCGGCCGGTCGGCAAGATACCTTGCCATTCGCCGGAGTGAGTACCGCGCATCGTCAGTTGAGTCACCACCCATTCTCCTTCAGCAATCTGCCGGTGAACGATCAGCCGCATATCGGGATAGGTGGAGCGAACGCCCAGGATGTGCTCTTTGGCCCCTGCCCTTCCAATGGGATACCTTTTATTGTCATGGACTTCCACATAATCCTCGGCAACAAAGCTTTCCACTCGGTCCAATTGGCACTTGCTTACTACCTCTTCGTAGTATTGCTTCACCAGGCGCTTGTTTGATTCCGTGTTCATGCCTCCGAGCTTCTCCACCCGAACTCCGCTTCAAAAAAGAAGGATTCAGTCTATCATTCCGCCGCCATTTTATTGGAAAATTGAACAGCCACTGCCATGATGGAATCATGCCGACTTTCAAAGATTGGCCTCGGGTACACCAACCGAAACCGGAAGCAACCCTTTGGCGGTACTTGACCGCTGGGAAGCTGGAGGATTTTCTAGCCACATCCACGCTATACCTCTGCCGAGTGGACCGATTTGACGATTCCTTCGAAGGTTCGATCGGCAAAGCGGGAGCGGATTACAAGCGAAAGCTCTTGCGGGAATTCGCGCAACCGGGACAAGACTCCTCATACTATTCGGCTGTTTTAAGCGCACGGGAGAGCTTCCGCCGATTTTTCTACGCAAGCTGCTGGCACCTTAGAGAGCACGAAGCCGTGTCCATGTGGAATTCTTATCTTCGAGGAGAGCCTGGTGCGGCCATCCGAACCACCTTTGGTCGCCTTCGTGACGCCGTTCCAGGTTCTGAACCTGGCAGATTGATCGGAGGCTTGGTCAATTACGTGGACTACGACCGGAAGTTGTTCGACATGCTTGGGCCCATCGATGCCTATTTCTTCAAAAGGATCGAATATTCTGAAGAAAGGGAATACCGCTTCCTTTATCATCACCTACCCATGGAAGTCTATCCCAAGGATGCCCGCAGGATGTTTTGGCTACAAGAGCAGGGCATAGCCTCCTCCGTTCGCTTCGACCCCCGCGACATGAACCTTGAAGTCGAGACTCCGGATCACTACCGGCATCCGGTGGATCTTGCTTCCCTGATTGAATCCATCGTGCTCGCCCCGACGACGGAGCCGAAATTCGAGGATCACGTCCGCAATCTAGTGAACAATGCGGGTTTGAGCTGCAAGATCCTTCCTTCCGCTTTATCGAAGAAAGCTGAATTTTGATTCCGACTCCACTCCGCCTAGATCAAAGAGGAACTCAGATGTATCGCCTGAAACTTATGGTTCGTGACGAGGACTATTTTGCCTTTTCCGAGTATAGTTATTCAAAGTTGAAAACAGTTCAACTGAGCAAACGGAAGTACCGGAGGAAATTTGCACTTCTATTTTTCGTTCTGGCTTTGGTGTTATGGAATCATGGAAATACCATTGAAGCCGGCGTTCTTTGTACTGCATCTGTCTTCAGTTGGTTTTTTATTCCACACTTGGCTTCCTCTAATTATCGAAAACACATCACCTCCATTGTCCAAGAATGCGAGAACGGCTTCGGAATCGGGCCTCTTCAAATTGAGACCACGGAGGCTGGTGTGCGTGCGGTGGATAAAGACTCAGAAACCACCGTTCGCTGGCGAGCGATTTTTGCCATCGTCGAAACGGAGCAACATCTCTTCATTTACCAAGACCCCATACGCGGGTGGATTATTCCAAGAAAACAAATCGCCCAACCCGAATACCAAGCCTTCCGCGATTTCGCCCAAAACCGGTTTGAGGCGACCCGGCCGGCGGCTCCCTGAGAGCCCTCGAGGCAGGGTGAAAGGAGCGGCCAGGAAATCCCAATGACCCAGGGTCTCCGGGAGAATTCCGTGAACGCCTACCGCCCGCCCTTCCCTCCGCCGCATCTCAAGGCGGCTTTTGACCGCCGTGCCAACCTGAAAACGCCTCGAGGCTGGATGATCATCCTCAGCCAGGCGGCGATTTTGGCCCTTGCCCTCATTTTCACGGTGATCGGGTTGCAAATCCTCGGCATCCTGATGCTGGTCGCCGCCGCGGTCCTGCTCTGGACTTGGCTCAGCCGCCAATTCCGCCGGGGATGGGCCAAATTTAAAGGCAAAAAACAGCCGCAATTCGAACAGAACCTGCCCACCGCCACCGCCCAGCGCCTGAATCAATTTCAAGGATCTCTTTCGGAGTTTTTCCAAAAGCAGACCGTCCAGAAGGGCCCGCCGGAGCCGAAGCACTCCACCGAATATTAGGCCGTCGCCACGAATTGCTGCTGCAACACCCTACGGGGACCGGTGGACCGATTGCAGGTTCCCGAATGCCATAAGTGACCGTTGAAGATCAGTACCGAGGCTGCCGGCGTGCACACCAGGCGTTGATCCGGATGGCGGGCATTCGGTCGTTGTTGCGTCTTTGGCAAAAGACGAGGCCACCGGTGACTTTTCGGAATGAGCCGAGTGGCGCCATTTTGCTCGGTGAAATCATCCAAGATCCATAACGCGGTCACCACTTGAAAGGCTTCCTTTGGATGCCGCGGCTGCCAATCGGTGTGCAACCCTTGTTGCCCGAATCCGGGCAAAGGATCCCGCCCGGTGAAAAACAGCAACCGAAATGGACGCTGCAGGACGTGTTGGCTGCAGGCAAGAACCTTGGGATGTTGCGCCAACTCATGAAACCAGGGTTCTTGGTCCAACAGATCCTCGGCGTGACGAGTTCCGGTCTCCCTTCTCGTACTGGCAGGCTTCTCCTCTTTGGCCATCGCCTTTTCAAAGGCGGCCCGGGCTCGTTCCAAAGCCTGTCGGGATAGCAATTCGGGAATCAGGAGGTAGCCCTCCTCATCCAAAGCACGTTGCTGCTCGTAGCTAAGTTCGCTCAAATCCAGTCAGGCTCGGAAACGGTCCTGGAGCCGCCGGCCGTACCGGTATTCACCGTCGAGGCCGGCTCGAACAACAACACCGAGACCTCTTCATCCGCCTTCGGGCAATGCTCTACGCCGCGGGGAACCACCAAAAATTCCCCAGCCTGGACCCGGACGGTCCGATCCCGGAACTGCATGTCGAAGGCGCCCTCAATCACCAGGAAAAACTCGTCTTCCTGCTCGTGGGCATGCCAAACGAACTCACCTTGAAACTTGGCCAGTTTGACTTGTTGACCGTTCAAGGCCCCGACGATCTTCGGTTGCCAGTGTTCTTGGATCAAAGCCAGTTTTTCCGCAAGCCGGATCACTTCACTCATGGCTGCACCTATTCAAAAACCACCGAAATCACATCCGAACCCGCTTCCCTGGAAGCTTCCAAGTGATCGAATTCGCGCCAGCGGCCGGTGGCAGGTTCGCCCAAACCGACCTGGTAAAGGCCTTCTTCGAAGACCCAAGGCCGAACTCTGGAGTCGGAAAGGCGGCAGCTATAAACCAATTCGCCGCTTTGTTGATGGCGAACTTTAAGCACCGGGCGGGCCATGCCTTTCACTTCAAAGGCGGGAAGCCAAGCCGTCGGCCGCTTGGCGTATTGATCCCGGGCATGGACCACTTGAGGCCAGCCCGGATACTGTTCGGCCTGCGGATCTTTCGGATCCTGCCAGCGGGGCCAGCACTCCACTTCGATTTGTTGCGGCCCGCGGCGGAAGCGAATGATGCCGTAGCCCGGCGCCCGATCGTACAAAGCAGCCGGTTCCTGCCCGTAGCGCACCGGATTCGAAACGGCGTGCACGGTCATGTAATTTCCAAAACCATCGCGGAATTGCCCGGTGTACTCCGGTTGTTCCGAATCGAAGCGCCCCTGCCGTTCAGGCGGGAACCAACGCCGCGGCCAAGTATTGGCGATCGAAGGCACGCAGAAGGCATAACCGGCATCTTCCCAAGATTCGACACCGTAACGGATGAAGCTTCCCAAATGCTGGTCGCCGGCAATGTGGAAAGCAAAGGCCTTACGCAAGGCTCGCAAAGCCCGATTGCGGCCGCTTTGCGGCCAACCGTTGGAATCGCCATCGGCGGCGGGAATGTCGGTTTCGGGATATTCCCCCGGTTCGACCACCCGCAGGCGGGGCACCACCGCGTCGTTATTGGCCGGCGCCGGCAAAGTGGCCACGTTGGCGAAAATGGTCTGGGACAGAGCCACTTTCATCCAAACGCCAGGTTGCCAATCCTCCGCCCATCGTTCCAAGAAACGAAGCTGCCTCTCACCCAGTAGAACCGCTCCTTCTACGTCCGCCTGAGTGACGGGATCGAAATCGGGATTCCGAAACCAACCGTTTTTGCACTCGCCTTCCGGGCACATGACGGTTGGAGAAGACTTGAACTTGCGGTCTTCCAACACGGCGAAGCTCAAGCCGCCCCAATCGAAGGAGCAGAAGTAGACGCCGATGCCTTGCTCCACCGGAGCGGGATCGGAAGATCGAGGCAAGTGACTGGTTTGGGTGCGCTGCACCATGTTGACGAACCGGGCCGGCATGGTGTAGCCGCCGGCGTCCTGGTTCTTGGCGGCGCGGCCGCCGGCTCCCCAAATGTTGCCGTGATAAACGTCGTGATCGTCGGGGATGCACAAGGTCGGCAAGTTCTTGGTTAAATCCCGAAAGGTCCAGCACCATCGATACCACTTATCCAAATAATCCAGCATGGCGCCTTCCAAAGGACGCCGCTGCGCCCCGGTGAGGTCGCCTTCATAAATTTGATCGCCGCTGAAAAAAAGCAAATCGGGTTGGTGATAAGTCACGGCTTGCACCAACTCCTGATGAGGAAACCACAAGCCGTTGGAATTCCATTGCAAGCCGCCGGTGTAATGCTTGTTGCCGGTGAACGCCGCAACGACGACTTCCGACTTGTCCACCGGATCGGCCTGCAAAGTGCCTTCCCAAATGGCGGAACCAGGTTGATCCTCCGGACCATAGCGGACGCGATAACGCCGCGCCTTGGAGGCGTCCCAACCCTCTACTTGAAAGGAGAAAGTCCGGCTGTCCGGCTCCAAACTGCTCCAAGCCAAGGTTTGCCAGCTCGATTCCGACGGGCGCCAAACTTCCAAAGCGGCGGCCTGGGGATCTTGCGCCCCCACCGGCATCATTTGCACCGTCATCTTCAAAACTCCGCGGTGCACGATGTATTGGTTGCCGGCGATGGGCCCGAAGCGTCGCTCAGGAAAGAGCTGCAACTTCCCACCGGACAATTGCCATTGATGAAAGGCATATCCCGGTCCTCCGGCTTTCGGGCCGCGATGGGAAACCAAAGCCACTTCCCCTTCCAACGCCTCCGCCGCCAAGTTTTCCCAAACCGCCCGGCGGATTAAACGACCGGTTTGCAAATCCACGGCTCGGGCTTCCAGGCGATAACCTTGTTCCCCGGGCTCGGCCAAGATGCGCAAGCGAACCGTTTGAATCGCTTCTTCGCCAAAACCTTGTCCCTCCTCGATCTGAGCCGGGATTTGGGCCATTTCTCCTTCGGCCAATTCTCCGACCACCGACCAAAGGCCACCGGCTTTACGTTTTTCGAAATCGCGAGCCACGAGGCGGCCGGCCCCGTCGAGAGCCACCACGAAACCGCCGTCGGCCGCGGCACGGCCGTGGGTCAAAGCGGTCAGTCGATAATCAATGGCCTCGCCTCCGGCCCCGACCAAAAAACCGGCCCAGGTTTCTTCACCGCCGCCCCAGGGACCTTCTCCAGGTTTGATTTCCACCTCCACCTGAAAAGAAGCTTTCTGCGCCCCCATTCGCGCCGCCAACAAATGCAGAACTCGCATTGGGCGGTTCTTGCGACTTTCCAAGCAATGAGCCCAGCCGTTTTGGAGGCGCCAATCCTGTAAGCGATTGGCGTAGAACTCCGGGCCGATCCAGGTTCGCTCTACTCCTTGAGCAAAGGTGGCATCGAACTGGGAAACCGGAGGGTTTTGCGGGGATGGGCTTAGGAGGAGGAGGAGGGTAAGCCACATGGTTTCGTGGAGGGACAACGCCTAGTACTGTTTCGCGATCTTGATTTCGAACAAATAAGGCCAAAGCTTGCCGGTAACATAGATCCGATCCTGCTTTTGATCCCAAGCGATGCCGTTCAGGACATTGTCGATCACGTCCTTGCGGCGATTGGGATGGACTCGACTGCAATCGAGCCAACCCAATACCTGTCCGTTCTTGGGATTGATCCTGGCGATAAAATCGGACTTCCATACATTGGCCCAAATCTCACCACGGACGTATTCCAACTCGTTCAAATCCAATAATCCTTTGTCCTGGTTCTGGACTTTAATGCGCCGGACTTCCTTGAACGTTTCCGGATCATAGAAAACCAACCGGTCGGTGCCGTTACTGAAGATCAAGTGTTTGCCGTCGCAGGTCAGACCCCAGCCGTCGCCTTCATATTCGAACTCCCCCGCCGGCTTCATCTCCTTCAAATCGTAGACGAGGGCTTTCCCGGCTTTCCAAGTCAGTTGAATCAACTTGTTTTGCCAGAGGGCCAGACCTTCGCCGAACAACTGCGGGTTGAGCTTGTATTGCTGCACCACCTTGCCAGTGTCCACCTCGACTTTCCGCACCGACGACCGGCCGTACTTACCTGTGCTCTCATAAAGAAAACCGTCGTGGAACAACAAGCCTTGGGTATAAGCCTCGGAGTCGTGAGGCAGGCGGCGGACCACTTCCACTTTGTGAATCGGCAAATCCTTGTCTTGGAAAATGAAAAAGTAGGCGGCCAAGGCCAGCAGACCGGCGAATCCGACCCCAAACATGGCAAGTCCGGCCTTGGACTTTGCCGCGGCTTTGCCGGCCGGAACGGCCGAGGGTGCCGGGGCAGCCACTACGGCGGCTCCGGCTTGAGGACGTTTCTTGTTGCGTTTGGCCATGAGGGCGGATTTCCGAGCAGGCCGGCTCAGGGCCGGCTTCTTCCGGTTTCTTGATAACGCCGGAGAAGCGCGCTCAATTCGGCCACCCGCTCAGGGTGTTCGAGGTAGCGCGAGCGGCTTTCGCCGCGATCTTCCCCCAGATGGTAGAGCTGCCCCTCCCCTTCCCCATCCTTGGCTTTGCGGAAGGACGGCGGCGTGAAGCCGCCGGAGCCAAGGCCGAGAATCAACTTCCAAGGACCCTGGCGAATGGCAAACATGCCCTGGTGGGAATGGTGCACCACGGCGGTCCTCGGAGTCTCCGCCCGGCCCAGCAGCACCGGCAGTTGGTTCAAACTGTCCTCGCCGGCATCGGTTGGCAATTGGATCTCGAGAAGAGCCGCGAGGGTAGCCATAACATCCGTATGAGAAAGGATTTGAGATCGAATACTGCCCGCCGGTACCCGTCCCGGCCAGCGCGCCAAAAAAGGAACTCGATGGCCCCCTTCGTGGATGTCGGCTTTCTGGCCGCGCCAGGGACCGTTGGCCCGATGGGCGTACTTCTCCTTGTCGCCGGCATTCCAATGAGCCCCGTTGTCGCTGGTGAACAGGACCAGAGTGTCGCCCTTCAATTGCAGGCGGTCCAGGGCCGCCAACAGCCGCCCCACCTGATCGTCCACCATGCAAACGAAGTCGCCATAGGGCCCGGCTTGGCTTCGTCCCTGGTATCTCTCCTCAGGCATCCACGGGGTATGAGGGGCGGTCAGGGGCAAATACAAGAAAAATGGCTTGTCCGGTTCTTCAGCCCGGCCTTCCAAATATCGAATGCTCTCGTCAATCAAGCGGGGTAGGACGTCCTGGTGGCGGAAATCCGGGGCGATGGCGCCTCTTCGCCAATAGCCACCGCCGCCGTCCCGCCTTTGTTTGGAACCGGCCACCGTTTCGGTGGCCGCCTGGAGCGGCCGATCTTGATCGACATAAAGATAGGGCGCCATATCCAGGGAAGCCGGGATACCGAAGAAGCGGTCGAATCCATGCTCCAGCGGCCCCGGGCGCAGGGGTTGCTGGTAATCGGTTCGGCCGGAAGGCCCCAAGCCGAGATGCCATTTGCCGATGCAGGCGGTGTGATAGTTCCGCTGTTTCAAAAGGGAGGCGAGGGTGAGGCGACCGACCTCAATCAAGTTGGCGGAATAGCCCATCAAAACTCCCTTCTTCAGCCGGCTGCGCCAGGCGTAGCGGCCGGTAAGCAAGGAATATCGAGTTGGCGTGCAAACCGCCGACGGGGAGTGGGCATCGGTAAAGCGCATGCCTTCCTCGGCCAAGCGATCCAAATGCGGGGTCGGAATCGCCGACAGCGGGTTGTAACAGCGCAAATCTCCCCAGCCGAGATCGTCGGTCAAGATCAAGACCACGTTGGGACGTTCGTGAGACGTCGACTCAGCCTCTTGACCGGCGACGGCGGCTTGCAGCGAAACCGACAACAAAGGAGCGAGCAGGAGGAGGAGGCGCATGATCGGAAGGATCGGAGCACCATGGTCGGCGAGGATCGGCGATCCTGCAAGGACCGCGGCGGGTGAAAGCGGCCATAGCGCAGTTTGAAATCCTCCATACAATCCGGTCTCTCTCTTCGAAGCCCTCCAGCACATGAACCACCTCAACCGCCGTCACTTCCTGACCTCCAGCTTGGCCCTTGGGGCGGCCGGCACTCTCGGAGCCTTGCCGCAAAACCGCCAGGAACCGGAAGCCGATTTGCCGGGCCGAACGCCCCACACTCAATTCGCCATCAATTTGGAAATGTGGTTTCGCAAACTTCCCTTTGTGGACCGCATTCAGGCCGCCGCCGACCTCGGTTTTTCATGGGTGGAATTCTGGCCTTGGAGGGGTAAAAAGCTGGATCAGATCACTCAGGCGGCGGAGAAGGCCGGAGTAAAAATCGCGCAATTCACCGGTTGGGGTTTCGTTCCCGGTTTGAATCACCCCAAGAACCACGCCGCTTTCGTCAAAGAATTGGAGGCTTCCTGCCAAGCGGCCAAGCAATTGAAGTGCTCGATGATGACCATCGTTGGCGGTAACGATCAACCGGGCATGAGCCAGGCGGAAATGCATCAAAACATTATCGACGGCCTGAAGCTCGGCGCCCCCATTGCCGAACAGCACGACGTGATGATGATTCTGGAGCCGATGAACATTCGCGTCGACCACAAAGGCCATTGTCTATACGGCAGCCCGGACGCGGTTCGTATTTGCCGGGAAGTCAATTCCACCCACGTGAAAATCAATTGGGATCTTTATCACATGCAAATCAGTGAAGGCGATTTGTGCGGCCGTCTACGCGATGGTTTCGACCAAGTCGGCTACATCCAACTGGCCGATCATCCTGGCCGCCGGGAACCCGGAACCGGAGAAATCCACTACAACCGAGTGCTGAAAGAACTCTGGGACCTGGGCTACCGCAAACCGGTGGGTGTGGAGTGCTGGCCCTCGGAAGATGAAGCCGCAGCGGCCCGCCGTTTGGCGCTGGCGGACCGCTGGTAAGAGCCGTTTTCGCCCTTTAACTCACCAAGGCGGCTTGGGCGCTTTGTTCCTTGCGTCCGGCGAAGAAGTCGATCAAGTCGATGCGGGTCAGGACCGCCAAGACCCGCTGCTCGTCCACCACAAGAGCAACTTCTTCCCGGCGGAAGCTTTCCTTCAGCGTGTTGGCGGAATCGTGCGGCGCCACGGTGTGGACGTTGCGATTCATGACTTCGGCCAGGGAAGTGTCCATTTGCGCCTTGCCGTCGACCAAGGCTTCCAATAAATCGGATTCGGTGACGATGCCGGCCAGCATTCCCTGATCCACCACCGGCAACTGGCTGATGCCGTGGGTTTTCATCAGATTCACCGCTTCGCGCAATTCGCAGCTCAATTCAATCGAGTGAACTTCTCGTTCGGGCAAGCCGCGGAGCACGTCGGCCACGGTTCCCAATTCCCAAGCCGACTCCATGAAATGATTGTCCTTCATCCATTTGTCGTCGACGAACTTGGTGAGATAGTTGCGAATGGAGTCGGGTAAAACCACCAAGACCCGCTGCCCCGCCTTCATCTTTCTTGCCACCTGCAACGCCGCCCATGCGGCGGAACCGGAAGAACCGCCAACCAGCAATCCTTCCTGCCGGATCAAGCGCCGAGCGGCCAGAAAAGACTCCTTGTCTTCGGTCTTGATCCACTCGTCCACCAGATCGGTCTTCAAGACGTCGGGAATAAAGTCGTAGCCGATCCCTTCCACCTTGTACGGCTTGATTTCTTCCGGCCCGGCCAAAATGGAACCGACCGGATCGACGCCGATGATCCGCACCTTCGGCATGGCTTCTTTCAAGCGCCGGGCCACGCCGGTAATGGTGCCGCCGGTTCCAGCGGCAATGACCACGGCGTCCAAGTTTCCTTCCGTGTCCCGAATGATCTCTTCGGCGGTGCCGTCGAAATGAGCGTCTGGATTGGAAGGGTTGGAATACTGGTCCAGAATATGGGCGCGGGAAAGCAGCTCCCGCAGGCGGTTGGCGACCCCGATGTGGCTTTCCGGAGCATCCCAAGCCGCCTCGGTCGGCGTGCGGATGATTTCAGCTCCGAGGGCTTCCATCACCACCTGCTTCTCCTTACTCATTTTTTCCGGCAAGGTGATGATGACCCGATAGCCCTGGACCGCCGCCGCCATGCACAAACCGATGCCGGTGTTGCCGGAAGTCGGCTCGATCAGGGTGTCGCCAGGTTCAATACGACCCTGGGCCTCGGCGTCCCGTACCATCCGCACCCCGATTCGATCTTTGACCGAGCCACCGGCGTTGAGAAATTCACACTTGGCCAGAAGTTCACATTCCAAGCCGCGGCCGAAACGGCTGAGGCGGACGGTGGGCGTGTTGCCGACGGTGTCGAGGATGCTGTCGTAGATGCGGGCCATCGCCGCATTTTAGATGCCTTCCCCGTGCCGTGAAATGCCGGCCCTTGATTCGGCTAGACTCCCCACATGCTGTCCAACCCCGCTCGGTGGCCAATTCTGGGGACTTGTTTGATCCTGGCCGGCTTGGGATTCTCCGCCTGCGGCGGGGAATCGAAATCGTCCTCCTCCAGCGCCGAAGTCGACTCCAACTTCCTCCGCGATACCGGCGGTGAGTTAGTTCCCCTGCAAGCGGCCTATGACGTGCAGCACTATCGCTTGGCCCTGGAAGTATTCCCTGAGGAGCAGCGGTTGGAAGGTTCACTCACCGTGGAGGCTGAGATCTTGCAACCCTTGGCCCAACTTTTATTGGATCTGGACCCGCTGTTGCAGGTCCGGGAAGTGCGGGATGATCAAGATCGGTCCTTGCCATTCCAACACCAACAGGGACGGATCACGATCGATTTGGAGCAGAAACTCCAGGCCGGCGCCGTGGCCCGTGCCACGGTTTTCTACGGAGGTAAACCCCGGGTTGCCCCTCGACCGCCATGGGAGGGAGGCTGGATTTGGGCGCAAACCGCCTCTGGAGAACCTTGGTTGGCAACCGCCTGCCAGATGGAAGGGGCCGACCTTTGGTGGCCTTGCAAAGATCATCCTTCCGACAAGGCGGAGAGCATGGACCTTCACATCACCGTGCCGGAACCGCTGATTTGCGCGGCCAACGGGCGCCTGCTGGAAGTCCAACAACATGCGGAATCCAAGCGCACGTTCCACTGGCAAGTCAGTACGCCGATCCCCAATTACGGCGTGGCCTTGAACATCGGCCCATATCAAAAGCTTGAACACGAATATCAAAGCTTGGGCGGAGAATCCTTGCCGATTCAGTTCTGGTTTTTACCGGAGAATGAAGCCAAAGCTCGAGCGATCGTAGGACAATTCGCCGACCACATGCGTTTTTTTGAACAAAACTTCGGACCCTATCCCTTTCGAGCCGACAAATACGGCGTAGTGGAAACGCCTCACCTCGGCATGGAGCATCAAACCATCATTGCCTATGGCAATCAGTATCAAAACAACAAATGGAATTACGATTGGTTACACCATCATGAATTGGCCCACGAATGGTTCGCCAATTTGGTCACGGCCCCGGATTGGAACGATTTTTGGATTCACGAAGGTTTCGGTTCTTACGCCCAAAAGCTGTACATCGAACAAATGCACGGCCTCGAAGCCTACTTCGAAGCGTTGCGGGACGTTCGCGGGAACATCCGCAACGCCCGCCCATTAGCTCCCCGGAAGCCCAGAACCTCAGGCCAGATGTATTTTGTCAATCGCAACGATGATGAAGGCGGAAAAGCCACCGATTCCGACATCTACTACAAAGGCGAATGGGTCATTCACAGTCTGCGCTGGCTGCTCGGCCGGGAGATGGTCCTCAAAAGCATGCGCCGCTTGTGCTATCCCGACCCGGAGATGGAAAGCCAGACCGACGGCCGGCAATGTCACTTTGCCACTTCCGGCGATTATCAAGCTCTGGTAGAAGAACTTTCCGGCCAGGATTTGGACTGGTTTTTCGAGCTTTATCTGCGCCAGCCGGAACTGCCCTTACTTCAGGCCACTCGGCGGGAAGGAAGCTTGGAATTGCGCTGGCAAACCCCGAACGACATGCCTTTTCCGATGCCGATTCCCTTGCGGGTGAACGGGGATGACTTGCGAATCTCCCTGAAAAACGGCGTCGCCAAAATACCGTTGCCCCTCGATGCCAAGGTAGAACTCGATCCAAACGATTGGGTGCTGCACCAGGGCAATCGGCGTTAATCCGCTCGAATGTATGCTTGTGTCACCTCAACAGTCGATGAGATCCGCTTCTGACGCCGAGGCTTCATCGGATTCGCATTCCAATGCGATTTTCCAATTGTTTCTTAGTTTAAGGACGATCCTACCTACCACAGGCCGGAGAATGCCTCGGAATAACTGGCTTTCTTCCTCTTCAAGGTTCGGCTGTAGGCCAAAATACAGACGCCCATCCAACTTCACCAAGCGCAATCCACCTGCCGGCAGCCCGGAAACTTGAAACAAGTCCCTACCTCCCTTCCCGAAAGTTGCGTCGCGAAAAATCAAGCCATAGGAGACTTTCTCCAGATTATTGATCCTGCGAATACAAAGACCGCGCAATCGTTGAGGAGGAAGCTTGGGACTTAAACCACCATAATCACAAGTAACTTCTTTTGGTTTCTCCATGGAACCAAGAATGTCGGGAGGGTGAGTTTCCATCACCCGAAGGTCAAACTTTAGCGGACTTGATTTCTTGCCAACGGAAATCGGAAAATTGTCTCCCTCGATCAAACATTGTTGATACCCTTTTTCAACTAATTTTCCGTGCATACGAAGCCCATCGCATAGAGAAACCAATAATACTTGATTGCCCTCACAATAAATTCTGAAGGCATCTCGGGAAATGGAATGACTCAAGGCTACATTCTCGGGATCTAAATTGGAGCTTCTTGACGGCCAATATCTTAGAATCAATCGATTCCTAGGAAATTCCTTACTTTCAATAAGGCGGCCACAATTCAACTCACTTGAAAACCAAAGCCTTATCCTCTTCAGGTCACCTTCGGGATTGAAAAAATCTACCTTAGCATGTATGCTCTCCGAGGGCTCCTCATTACTTTCCACGATTCCAACGAATGGAGAAGCGACTTTACAAATCATTGACTTTGTCATTACATAGGGAGGTTCTGCAACTTGATTCATCACAAAAATATTATCTGAACCTCGACTATTAATATTTTGATTCTTTGTGATCGGTCGAGAACGATCCTCAACATCGACAGAGGCTTGCCCAGATGGTACAGAATATCCAAAAATCCGGCCGGGCTTTTTAATTTCCCGCGCCCAAATTTTGATTTCTCCGAATAATCTTTCACCGGCTTTCTCCGCAATAATCGAGAACCGTTTCCACTCCATCCTTCCCTGACTCAAGCGAATGCCCGAGATCCAAATTGGTCGCTTTATTGAAAATCCATCAGGAGGCTCGATCAGAACATCGCAATCATATTCCTCCATGCCCTCAGCCCGAATCCCGATGGAAGGTGCGCAATACCCCCCTTCAACGACCATCTGCCCCGGATTCCATTTCACCTCAAGTTTCGGAGCTGATTCATTGGTGAAACTCACTTCTTCATCCCAAGCCTCCTCTTCTGAACCACCTCCTTCAAACCCTTCAACGGAAGCGGGAGACGGCAGTTCTCCGGTGTCCTCAAATTCCTGTCCAAGCTTCCAAGTTTGCAGTCCCTGAGCCACCCTCCCACATTCAGGACAATACCGGCAACTCTCGGACAGGATGCACTTACAGGCGGGACAAGAAATTATGGGTTTTTCCATCGATTGCACCTATTCTTATCCAATTCAAGCATTTAGTTGGCCAGAGGGATCAAAAGTGGGATTGAACTGACTAATTCTGGCCTCCAAGGGACCGAATGAAACTTTTGACTAGCAAGCTCATTCCGGTTGGAAGTCGAGTCCTCCATCAAAGAAATTTCGCAAATCTGGCCCTTTGGAATAAAGCTGAGCTCAAAGGCATACGTATTGGGAAGTTCCTGGCTAGGATTTCCCTGAATAATGACTCCATTATCGAATTTTCCTTCGCCATCATCAGCTCGAAACACTATCTTCTCCAATTCAAAAGCTCCTTCAAATAGCTCTTTTGGTAGGTAGAAGGTTGCTTTATCCCTGTCCTCAACCTGCAACTGAAAGGGAAGTAGATATGAACCATCTTCTTTGACTTTGTACGAAAAGTCGCTCAGGTGCCGCTGAAACAAGGATTCTCTCAAAGTAAAGGCGATGTTTCGCAATCCTTGATAAACCTCTTTCTCCACTTTTAAATCTGCCTCGAGATCAGTCGAAAAATTCCAAAAAATCTGCCAAAGGACTGCTTCCGGTTGTTGAAAGGCGATCTTATGTCGTTCAATCGCGAGAGCCAAGCTGGATCGCGCCCACGCAAAAGATGGAATTCCTTCAATTTCCTCTACAAATTGGTTGGCCGCCACCAGATCTCCAACCTGAAAATCTCTTACACCGAATAACATTTTCTCGATCTGCCGCTCTTGGTACTTGAGCATGGCAAAACCACTCCCCACAATCAAGACAGTTATAAATATCAAGGCAAAGAACAATCTCTTAAATCTGCGTTGCCTAGAAATCTTCTTATAGGCAACCCATCGACGATTCTCAAGATCCTCAATGCGCGCAGAATCGAGCCCCAGCTTTCTCAGTTCTTGAATGTTCTGGTCGAAACCTTCAAAATCTCTCAACTCCAACGTTGAGACAACGTTCCTTTCCAAGATAGTGACCCGCTCCTTCAAACTTAATCGATATCTTTCTTCCGCAGCCCGAACTTTTTTCCTCTCTTCATCAGTCAAGGCCCGGGCCAAGGCCTTAGTTTTCCAAAGAGCGAATCGTTCTTTATTCATATCCTTAACGGCTCTATCTAATTGCCCTAAGGCCAGTTTTAATTCGGCTTTGCGCCTCCTTGCTGGGAATTCACGCCTTAGGAGTTTTAGCTGTTTGTGCCCTGGATAATCATTAGCAAGCCCATCAATCTCCCCCAGGGCAACGTCCCAGCATTGATTCTTTTCATGATCCCTTACGCGCTTAATACAGAGCTGAATCTCTACCGAAGCCTTTTCACAATCCTCAAGGCAATCCTTCAGAATCTGCCTCTTAGGAGCCAACCTCAATGCACGCTTCAATAATTTAATCGCCTTGTCTAGATTTCCGCATTCCTTTTGTATTAAGGCCTGCTTGAACCAAATGCTGGAGGTTTCCCAATCGTCAATGTTGATCCCGCAAGCGTCACAATGCGGCTGCCCTACTCGAATCTCTTTTTTGCATTTCTCATCGGGACAAAAACGAACTTGAGCCTTTCCACAGCCTACGCAATGTCGCTGTCCTTCTTCAATGGGTCTTTTACACTCCCCGCATACATTTGTCCTGGTTAGCACTTGCGGATTGGAGGAACCTCGATCACTCTTCCAAATTTTTTCCATTTCCAAACCAACCTGCTCAGCAGATTGAAAGCGCGAATTTGGACTGTTTTGGAGACATGTTTCAACGACCTTTGCCCATCTCGAGGATAAGTTCTCCATCAAGTCCGGCTCAGGGTCCTTTCCAGTCAATGCAAAGCAAAGAAGTGCACCCAAGCCATAGATATCGGAAAAATGCCCTGGAACCTTCCAGTTTTCTTCACGCTGCTCAGGACTAAAGTATCCATGGAGGCAATCAGGCATTTTAGAGAATTGCTCTATCAAACCAAAGTCCATCAACTTCACGCTCATATCCTGCCCAATTACCACATTCTCAGGTTTCAAATTCCTGTGAAAAGCACCTTTGGCGTGAGCCTCCTTCAAACATAGGCATAATTCGCGCGCCAGATGATAAAAATCATGGTCATTCAAGCCGTTTCTTTTTCCACGAGTATATTCTCTAAGATTTTTACCCGGAAGAAACGGCATGACCAGCGTCAACCACCCTTCCTCTTCACGCCAATCTTGATCGATAATTCTACGCACACCGACAGTTTCCAGGCTAACAATCGCCGGCCACTCCCAACGATTCCTAGTGAAATCCAGAAAGTACTGGTTTTTAGCACTCAATTCAATTCGCTTAACTACCACCTCTCGCAGATTATGCTTTAGATCTACAGCATGGCAACTAACACCGTAAGAAGTTCCACTTAAATCAGCTTTGAAGTCGAATCGACCCGCTAATGAGCCAAACCTCTCCAGGTTAATCTCATCGGATGCACTACTGCTACCAGAGCGCGGGTCAATTCCTAGCTTATCCCGATTCTTCACTTTTTCGACGTGATTAATCATATCTCGGACACTGGAAAACCTATCCGGCTGCTTCTTTTCCATGCACTTTGAAATAATGTCCCTCCATTTCTGTGGCAACTCCATTCCATGAGTTCCAGGGTCCCTGCCCGTCAGTGCAAAGAAAAAAGTAGCGCCCAAACAAAATATGTCGGTACGGTTGTCGATTTCTCCACCTTCCTCCTTTTGCTCAGGAGCCATGTAAGCCGGAGTTCCCGGATGTTCATTTTCCTTAGTCAAGCGATCATCATTTGGAACTAGGGCAAGGCCGAAGTCACACAATTTCGGTGTACCGCCAGCATCAAACAGAATATTTTCCGGCTTAATGTCTTTATGAATGAATCCCTTATCGTGCACAGCGATGAGAGCGGAAAGAGTTTGCTTCATCAAACTCTCGAATCCCGGAATTCTCTCCGAATAGATTCCATTTCGTTGCACCTCTTCCCTCAGGTTTCCCCCGGAATAATAGGGCATAACGTAGTACTGCCCATACTTTGGGCATTTTCCTCCAGAGTGGATTTCGCCAATGTTCGTATGTTGAATCAAAATCATTGGATCCTGTTCTCTTTCAAATCTTCGAGTGCTTCGATCACATTTCGGACGTTGATTCAATTTTAGGCAAAGAAGCCTATTTTTGTACTTTCGCTCCCTCACCAAGTACACAATTCCCATCCCGCCTTTCTTCAACTGCCGCACGACCTCAAATTGTCCGTTGACAACATCTCCGACGCCTGGAAATAGAAACAACTCGTCTTCAGAATCGAACTTTGTCGCTCCCTCAAAATCATTATCATTTCCATTGGCATGGTTATCGGAGTCAGCAATTTGGTCATCGCAAGGATCCGATTCTGAATTTTCAGATGTGCCCTCAAGGTCTTCAGCTCCCTTGCTAGAATCCTCAGATCCACGAGATTCGAATTCAAACTCTTCCATTTCTTCAGACAACATGAGTCTAATTACTCCTCACCCTTATCCATGAAGACTTCGCTCTTAACTTCGATCACAGGCCTCCAGGTTTTGGGAATCCACTTAAAGCTGCTTCTCGGCCCAGACACCCTCCTTCCTGCATCATGATCGTAGATTTGGCCATGGCCACGCTCAATATCATCAAGCCATTCAAGATAGACATTCGCTGGATGCATCTCCAATGATTTATTTGCTCCTTGATTTCGGATAAGTTCGAAATCAGCACTTTTGGCCAGACGAGCACCTAAAGTTTCAGCCAAATCTTTGGCGGTCAAATGATCCAGAACTTGATCATAGCGATCTCGAGAAATGCCAGATAATTGCCTGATAAATATGACCCCCTCATTATTCCAACCCTGTATGTCGTCAAAAGTCAATCCTCGGTTTCCAACGTAAATTTTCGAAGACGGACCATCGAAACGAATCATCGGATATTGAAACGTTCCACCAATCTGAAGGAGTAATTGCTTCGGCCAAGGGTTGTCCTTGGAAGCATTGCCGCTCCATTTCACTCCCCGGGAACTAGAGGATAATTGACCTGAGATGGACAACAGAACCTCTTGAAGGTAAATCCAATCACGTAAATCTTCTAAGCAACCCAAGTTGTATGAAACGGCCTCTCTTTCCATCCATTCGATCGATTGCCCCTTTGGGGGGCGCCACGAAGCTACTGAAGGGCTAGGAAATTCAAAATGAACTTCCTCCGAAACAAATTTCAAGATCAAGTCAGAGGTCAGTTGTAGAACTCGTTTTCCACTAGATGTCCCCTTCAGAGCCTCAAGGCAAAGGGAAATAAACTCCTCCCTGTCATGGCATGCAATAGTATTCCTCCAGGACTCCATTAGCTCAATCGCAATTGGTTGCCAAAGCCCATCAAGAATCCGCTCAACCCCCTCCACCGACAATAGTTTCGATCGCAATATGTGGTTCAATTCACCAATCGGTTTTTGCAAGATTTCCTCAATAGTAGCCTGCCCGTGCACAGCAACCACCAACTTAATCACTTGTGAAGGCCCGGCTTCAGGGAGAAGCTTGAATTTGAACTCATTTTCCTGATGTCTCAGTAAAGAGGCATTCATCAACCTCAGTTTCCCTCGCCCATTTCCTCGCTCGTCTACTCCTATCGTCACCGTTCTTTCTTCCTGAATCCTTTGAATTGACTTCACCGACGGGCTTAGATTGCACTGAAAATCGTAATCTCCAGCACTCAAAGATCCTGGAATGGTCCAGACACCGTCACCGGTTTCCACCGCCTCATAACCCTGCCCTCCTTTCATAAGAGAAAGTGAAGTGATTTCAGGCTTTGAGCGGTTGAAGGTTTTCCTCACGTGAACTAGCTTCGCAAAAAGCCCAAACTGCAGTTCAAATTCCATAGGACCGTCTTCAAATTCAACTCCAAGTGGAAGCTTCCTGAGCCAATCATCGCAAATGCGCCATGGAGTCGATTTCATCCCATCCCGAATGATTCGATATCGGAAGTTGGAAGTCGCCTGCCTGCGTAGCCAATTACTTCCATCTTCCTCTGATATTCTCAACGACCACCCGATTCCCTCGGTGAATTCGAGTTTAATTTGAGCCTGAAAGTCCCGGACAAAGGCTGCGAAAAAGGAATCTGCCATCGAAATGTCCCTGCCTTTCGCATTCTTCAACCAAATCATCCAATTACTCCAATGGCGATTGGTTTCCCTCCAACTCGAAGGAAACTTCGTCATTTCGGAATTGTGAGGAAGGGGAACCTTGAAGGTAAATTCTCGGCTCTGGTCAAATAACAAGGCATGAACATCGATTTCATTTCGAATTCGGTGCATCACCGCCTGAAACTTTGAGCCATTAATATCAGGTTGCTTAATCAAATCCTCATAAGCATTTTCCAATGGAATAACAATTCCCCTGATTTCCGAATTAGGTTCAGTTTTATCCTCTAACTCTTCCTGTATTTCCGCAGAGCCACAGCTCCAAATCGACAAGACAAAACAGAATGATAAAAGAAACCATAGGAAAGGCCTCGATTCCTGTCCATTAAAACAACAGTGAACTGCTGGAAAAGAAACCGAAGATCTTATCGAATGCTTTACCATTTCTCCCCCTCCTGTCTTCTACCGATTAATTCTCCAGCCGATTTCGTATTACGCTGAGTAACTCTTTCCGTTGAGATTCCGACGCTTCCATCATTTTTCGGTACATCGCATCGATAAGTTCTTCTCGGTCTTTTGCCCCATCGCTTCGAAACTTCTCCCTCAACGCTCTTGCCATGTGCTTATCAGAGGAGGCCAGGACGATCAAAGCCAGCTCCGGATCCCAATCCACGAATGCTTGCAAATGTAGGCGCTTAATTCTTGCTTTTGTTTCCAATATATCGAGAATACCGGCGACCTGAGCCTTGGATGCCTCTTTTCGCCGCTGAATGTCCAACTCCATCATTTGACGTGAAAGATCAATTTCGCCATCCATTTCGGATTTACGCTTCATCTGATTTTGATTGAATTCGGCCATATCCTCTTGTCGTTTCAACTCCTTTTGTTCTGCTTCGGATAGTCCTCGCTCTATTTCAATTGAAGCTTCTTTCCTTATTTTGTCAAGCTCTCGTTTGGTTTGTTCCAAGAGAATGCATCGTGCTTCAGGGATTCCGATTTTTTCCAAAACTAACCCAGCTCCTTGAAGTGGCTCTCCAAGTGCCTCTCTCAATTCTTCCAAGAAAGCGTGAATCCATTCCTTTTCCGAATTTAACAGGGATTCAACAGGGAATTGGGATGCAACTCGGCGCAATGCTCCTTTGACCTCGGGACGCAAATATTGAGCTAGATCCGAAATCAAATAACCGTTGGCCCGACCTTCATGGCCAAACGTTTCAACTCCTGCATCGAAATCTGATCCCATGTTGGAATTTTGCACTCTGGTTGGCGCCGCAGAAACTTTCATCACGTTTTGCATGAACTTCATGGGATCGTTCAGTGATAGATAGGTATGAATTTCGACCTGAACTTCATGCTGGTCCTTGGTAAGCGCTTTAACCTGAGGGACGGTCACTTTCGTCCTCCCATCCTGGATCATCAAAACTTCGACGAAATGGACTTCAGGTTCACCGGCGGAAATCATCAGCCGGTCTTTTTCGGTCGGAGTCCACCCGGGCTCAAGTTTCCGCTCCAAAGCTCCATTAATCATGAGCAAACCTTGCGATCCCTCTTCCACCACAACTCCACCAGACAGCGCGCCTTTGATCCCGTCCACGCTGATCCGACGGGCAAATTCACCGGGGCGTCGTCCCCACCGTATCAGAAGGTAAGTGGGCTCTAGCTTCATCAAGGAGGTTCCACATGAGCCACAGTGGCGATCCTCCGCCTTTAAAGGATTATTGCAGCGCCGGCAGATCCTCAACATATGCTTAAGCGATTCACCACAATGGGAGCAGTAATTTGCTTGACCTGCAAGATCGCTCCTGCAGCTTGGACAATGGCGGAATGGATTCATCACGGCAACACCTCGGGTATGAGAATCATCGGGAAAGGTTTTCATCGGATTGATCACTCCATTCGAAGTCAATGGAATCCAGGCATCGACTTAGACTACGCTGCTGTTCCATGGCTTTTTCAAGTAGGGGCAAACCCAAAAGCCCTTTCTCGGGTTTAAAGGAAAGAAATGTGTTGATTCTGGAAACAAGTTCGCCAGCTTCTTTTAATAAAACCCATTCATCCGGATTTCTCTGGGAGCTCCGGTATTTCCAATTTCCGCGCATTTCATTTTCGATAGACTGGCCCAAGGCAGGAACTTTCACCTTCCAATCGCGAACTGTCGAGGCAAGAATGGCGACGTTTGAAGATATTTCCATCATTTGACTAGCAGAGGGAAGGACTCGCAATGAAGACCTCCATTGCTCCAATCTACCCAGCCCCGCCTCCAAGTCCAACCCGACCCTAACCAACTCCCGCCGGGATGGGCGAAGCCCGGCCTGGACTGCCCAATGACCATCGGCCACTTCTAAGTTCTCCTCTGCTTTCCATTTTGTGAACAGGCGACGTTCCTGGCCAAACAAAAGGGCCAGTCCCAGCAAACTTCCAGCCAAGAAGGTCGCCGACAGTATGGAATTGACTATCCAGCCCGGTGCAGGATTTGTTTCCGCAGGAACCCCCTCTACAAGGATCAGCCCGAGGCGGTTGTCCGAACTTGGGGATTCTCCTCCCCTTCCGGCGAGGGCAGGAGGCCCCCCCTCACCCCCCCCACTCAGGCTTGCGGGCAGGGGAAACAGCCCGAGAGCCACGAGCAGCGATGCAAAGGAACTCTGGATGCGATTCATGCCTAGACAAAAGCAAAGACTGTGCCAAGAAGGAATAGGGGTTCGAAGCCGATTTCTGATAGATTTTTCCAACATTTTCCCCGAGAGTGTGAGGTGGAGCTCACGCCGGTCTCGCCGAAGGCAAACCTCCGCTGGGGAATCGGGTCGGTAGTTGGAACTCCACGTCAAAACCTAATGGCGCATTCTTGGAGGGTCCGGCAAAAAAAATTCCCCCAATTTCCTCAATTCTTTCTCGAATTAGGGGCAGCCCCTCTCCTCCCTGATCTCCGGAGGGAGCGATCGGCCCGCTCTGGATAGAACAACGCAGCCAGCCTCCCCCTTCCGCCAGAAATATCCGACAAAACCCCTCATTCGGCTGACTATGCCGCGACACATTGCGAAGAACCTCGATAAGACAATCCCTGACCTTGACTGGGTCACCATGGAAGCGCCCGCCTTCAGCCTGATCTAGAAACTCAATCTGGATTTCATGGGCCGTAAGCCGAGGCCGTTCGATTGAAAAAGCTTCCTCCCACAACTTAGCCAGGGAAATCCTTTGCCCTAGCAACGATTCACTTGCGGCCCGAAGACTGTCCAGGACTCCATCCACGACCTCCACCCATTGGCGTGAAGGCGGCGGATTACGCTCCAACAAAGCCCACAATCCTTCGAACTGATCCCTCAGATCATTTCCAGATTCTCCCAGTACTGAAGTCACGTCGTGCCCACTTGGACTCAGAATGGAAAGCCATTCCTCTACCGTCTGCTTCATGCTTGCCAAATTCGCCAATGAGGAACTCCAAGCCTGAGCATGAAAGCCATCCTCCTCACTATCCTTGATCTGAGCCATGACCCTTATGTTGTAGAAGGAGGCTTCCACGATTCCGTGTTTGATTTCAGACAGCAGCTTTTCAACAAATAAGCGATCCAGAGGAAGGGTTTCGCGATCAGTAGAATCTGGCTGACGGCGCTCATTCCAGAGGCGCCGCATCGCTTCGATTCGCCGACGGTATTCCGCCTGAACTTCGGAAGCATTCACTCCATCATTCTCCAATCACGATTCGACTCATCTTCCACACTCGACTTATGCCGAAGAAGATCCTTCCGCTTCAAACCGAGTTGCTTCATCCAAAAGCGAAGATTACTAAAGTCTTTGTCAAAAGTTTCAGGACGAATGAATCCTATCCACTCTCCTGCACTTTTTACGGATCGAGTCTGGCGAATGACCCGACTCAAAAGATCTCGAAGAGCAAATTCTCCGAACTGATCTCGAAACTTTCGGACTCCCGCGGTGAATTTCTCTCCCGCGAGGATGCGTTCCACTATGTCCGACTCACTTTCTTTTGATTTGGACGGAGCCTTAATACCCAAGGAAAGGCAGCGATCAATCAACGATGCATCCAACTTGCACGTTTTTGCTCGAAGTACTGCTTTTCGGAGCACTGCTTGCAATTCGCGGACATTTCCCCTCCAATGATGCTGCTTAAGCATCTCCATTCCACTCTGGGAAATAGTTACTGGTTGTGAGCCAAGCTCTGTCCAAATATCCCGTAGAATCCAGTCACATAGTACAGGAATGTCTTCCGGGCGCTCTCTCAATGGAGGAATGTTCAAAAACTCTTGCGCCAATCGGAAGAATAAATCTTCTCTAAATTCACCGCGCTCTACGGCATCGTGCAAATTTCGATGAGATGCAGCCAAAACTCGAACGTCTACTTCTTTTAGATCCTCTCCGACCCCAAGCCTTTGGACTTCTCCTTCCTGGAGAACCCTTAGTAACATGCCTTGGATCGCCCACTCCAAATCACTTATTTCATCTAGAAATAAAGTCCCTTTGTCAGCAAGTTCAAATGCACCTGGTTCAGAACTAGTGGCACCCGTAAAGGCACCCTTGCTGTGCCCAAATAATCGGTCGGAGGCCAACGCCGGATTCCTGAGCTCGTTGCAATTAATTGCAACAAAATTTCCTCGCCTTCCGGAAAACCGATGAATGTCTTTAGCCAAGACTTCCTTTCCAATCCCTGTTTCGCCAAAAAGAAAAACTGGAATCCTAGTAGGCGCCAACAAAGTTACCTCTTGTCGTAGCTCAACAACGGCCTGGCTTTGCCCTTGGAATCCCCACTCCTTGTCAAGTTTATCCCCGGCTTTCTTGCGAGGCCGACTTCTCAACCATTTCAACCTTTGCTGATCGAATTGATTCAGCCTTCGTTTTCTTTCCTCCAAAGCCCGCCCCAGAACGGCCTTGGTTTCATTCAAATCCGGCGGCTTCTTTAAATACCAAAACCCGCCCCGGGTAAGAGCTCGATTGACGGTAGGCAAATCGTCAAAAGCCGAAAGAAAAACGACCGGCAGGTCGAAATGTTCTTCCTGCAGAGCCTCAAACACGGCCAATCCTTCCCTTTCCCGATCTGGTCCGAGCTCTGGCGGCATTCGAATATCCAAGAAAACTACGTCAATGGCGCCCATGCGCTCAAGAATTTGGATGCCTTCACCGCCCGAATTGGCGAAAAATACCCTGTGCCCGAGGAAAACGGCCTGAAGAGCCGGCTTGATTTCTTCGACAGCGTCATCAATGACTAGGATTTGGGCCACAACTATGCAAAAGAGGAAGGAGGTGAGAAGGGGTTCAAGTACCAAGCCTTGGAAGCAGGATGTAGATTCACTCTTGTTACCCTTTATATACCTAAAAAGACGTTATTGCAACCGATTTGCCCAGAAACGCCCATTCAATCCAAAGAAATGAAAGGACTTGCCTTGGAATCCAGATAGAATTCAGAATCTTCTCACCCACTCACCATCATGGATCAGTCCTACTTAAGCCTCAACGAAGCCGCCGAGCTCCTGAAGGTGGATTACAAGACTCTGTATCGCCTGGTTCGGCAGGGACGGATTCCCTCCTTTAGAGTTGGGCGAATTTACCGAATTCACCGGCAAGACCTCGATTCATTTATGTCTACAGACAAAGGACTTAAAGAAAAAGAGCCCGAATCCAAATCGTCGAAGAAGAAAGAGGATGGGACTTGGATTTGCTGCCTTACCGGGAAAGAGATTCTTTGGAGGGAAGACCTTGGGGGATTTCATGCCGAATCTGGCCATCCCATCCATCGAGAAGCTTGGGAGATATATCTTGCAGGCGCGAAACTTGGGCTTCCCCCTTCCCCTTAGTCTACTATCCCTTAATGACTACTATTAAATGACTTATGGACCATGACTGCTCCTAAATTACAATTAAATTTACCTTAATTTCCAGAAATTTAGTCTTTTGGGGTAATTTAAGGTACAGCGATCCCAATAAGACCCTGAGCACGGCAAGTCGCTGCGCCCTACCCCAACCATCAAATGAGTTTCTTCGGTAAATCCATCATTGTTGCCCTGGCCATCTCCGCAGCCGGATTGGCCGTGGGCAAAGAGCAGGCTCAAACCTGGCTCTCAACGCTGACCACCATCTGGGAAAAGGATGACTCTTTGAGCGTAAGACTCCCCAAGGAGCTCCAAGCTCTGAACCGTGAATACCCGAAACGAATCGCCACGGTCAGGAAGGATTTGGCCGAACTCCAGGCCCATCTTCGCCAGCTTCGCGTGGAGCGCCGGATTTCGGAGCGAGTGATTCAACTGGCAAAAAAGGATCAAGAAAACCTTCAGAGCAAGTTGGCCCACTCCAAACATGCTTCACCAGCATGCACTTCCTGCCACACCGAACACAGTCCGGGAGTAATGAAACAGCTTGCCGAAAACTGGCAGAAGCGGATCTCTCAAGCCGAACAAACCATTCAAGGTCACCGTTCCTCTCTTGAGGAAACAGGCATTGAAATGAGTTCATTAAAACGGCAAGCAAGCCAGCTCCAAGCATTGCTCACCAAACTGGAATCGGAGTACAGTCAATTCCGAGTCAAGGCTACCTCTCTTGAACGTCAAATCCATTCCGCCAAAAGGAACCAGCGACTGATCGAAATGATTGAACAGCGTCAGAGAACGATCGATGAGCTAACTGCCTACGAAGCACCCAGCCTTTCTCAATTTGAGTCGCGATTGCATCAAGTCCGATCTCAGCAGCTTGCAAGATTGGAAATTTTGAACGGCTTAGATTCTCAAGTGGATTACGAACAACAGGCTCGAAAGGAGTTAGAAGCAGAATCCAAGGTCACTCAGGGGGAGGCTTTCGAATCCTATCCAGCAACTGGTAAAAATACGGCTGACATTTAATCAATTATTTATGTCAAACCATTTCAGGCGGTCGATCCGGAGTTCACGGATCGGCCGCCTATTGTCTTGCCATGCAAATCAATCCCGCCATAAATCGCGGCTGTTCTTGTTTTTGTTCCAGAACCGGGTCCACTCCAGGGAAGTGTTGTGGTCCGCTCCGGTAATCGATTTGAGTGCCCGAATCATCGGCCCCTTGGCCCGAGCCCAGCGCCGGTGTTGACCGTATTCGTCCGTGGCCTGCGCCGAAGAACGATAAGACTCCAATAGTTTCACCAAGTGCTTGGTGCACTCCCGGCGGATGGCTCCCGGAGCATTGTCGAAATAGGCAATGGCGTCGGCCGCCCCGGCGATGACTTCCGGGTCGTGATGCTTCAAGAGATCGGCCAAGCCTTTGTGTTGGCGGTAGTCCAAAGTTTTGCCAATCAAACGAACGCAATGGCCTTGGAACTTGGAGTCCTTCCGAAACCGCCGGTCCTCGAAAGCCTTCCATAAAAACCGTGGGCCGTGAAAGCCCATGCGGCCGTAGGCATCGATCGCCGCATTCCAAATCTTCTGATTACCTTCTTCCATTCGCTTGCGCCGGGAAAAGCTTTTCCAGACTTCCCGAGCCACCGTCTGGTTTTCCTTTTCCAAGTCCTTTTGTTCGGTCCGTAACGAATGGGCATCGTCGGGGCGACCGTCCAAGAGCAACTCGATTTCTTTCAGACGCTTCAAATTATTTTCAACTCTGGCCCCGAAACCCCGCACCGCCTCCACCACTCGGGCACTTTCCTTGCGGTCCTTCAGGGCGGTTTCATAGGCCTCCAGTGCCGCTTCCAGATCTTGCTGTTGGGAAACTGCGGCCTGCTGGACCGCAGGTGAAACAACCGGGAAAGCCGTTAAAGCCGGGACCATCGAAGCCGGCAACGGGAAAGCAAGCAGGAAGAGCAAGGAGATCATGGTCGCACCGGGGCGAGAGGAGCGTCCAGCATTCTAACCCACGCCCCGATGCGTCGAATTCCCGCCGAGAAAGCTTAGAGCTGTTCGAAGAAGTCATTTCCCTTGTCATCGGTCACGATGAAGGCGGGAAAGTTCTCTACTTCGATGCGCCAAATGGCTTCCATGCCCAGTTCCGGGTATTCCAAGACTTCCACCTTCTTGATGCAGTCTTGGGCCAAGCGAGCTGCCGGTCCGCCGATCGATCCCAAGTAGAAACCACCGTGCTTGTGGCAGGCTTCCAATACTTGGCGGGACCGATTTCCCTTGGCCAACATCACCATCGAGCCGCCTTCGGCTTGGAACATGTCGACGTAGGAATCCATGCGCCCGGCGGTAGTCGGTCCAAAGGAACCGGAAGCCATCCCCTCCGGAGTTTTGGCCGGCCCGGCGTAATACACCGGGTGATCCTTGAAGTACTGGGGCATGCCTTCTCCAGCCTTGAGCCGGTCCCGGATCTTGGCGTGAGCTTGATCCCGAGCCACGATCATCGGTCCGGTCAAAGACAAGCGGGTTTTGATCGGATAGCGATTCAGGGTTGCCAGGATTTCCGCCATCGGCAAGTTCAAGTCGACTTGGACCACTTCCCCTTCCAAGCTGGATTCGGAAACCTCGGGCAGGAAGCGGGCCGGGTTCTGTTCCAACTGCTCCAGGAAGAGACCTTCGCGGGTGATCTTGCCCAGAATTTGGCGGTCCGCCGAACAGGAAACGCCGATGCCCACCGGCAAAGAAGCTCCATGACGAGGTAAGCGAATCACCCGCACGTCATGGCAAAAATACTTGCCGCCGAATTGAGCCCCGATACCGGTGCGACGAGTCATTTCATGAATCTTGGCTTCCATTTCCCGATCGCGGAAAGCGTGCCCTTCGGCGCTTCCTTGTCCGGGCAATTCATCCAAGTATCGGGCGGAAGCCAGCTTCACGGTTTTCAAATTCAATTCCGCCGAAGTGCCGCCGATGACCACCGCCAAGTGATAGGGCGGGCAAGCGGCGGTTCCCAAGCTGCGGATCTTTTGATCCAAAAATTCCAACATGCCTTCTTCGGTCAACAGGGCCGGGGTCGCTTGATACAGGAAAGATTTGTTGGCGGAGCCGCCTCCCTTGGCCATGAACAGGAAATGGTATTCCTCGCCTTCGGTGGCATAAATCTCAATTTGCGCCGGCAAATTGCACTTGGTGTTCTGTTCCTCGAACATGGTCAGCGGCGCTAATTGGCTATACCTCAAATTGGTTTCGGTATAAGTCCGATAGATTCCCCGACTCAAGGCTTCAGCGTCGTTGCCTTCGGTCCAAACTCCTTGGCCCTTTTTGCCAACCACGATGGCGGTGCCGGTGTCCTGGCACATGGGCAAGATTCCGCCGGCGGAAATGTTGGCGTTCTTCAATAAATCGTAAGCCACGAAGCGATCGTTTTCCGAGGCTTCCGGATCCTCGAGGATGTTGCGCAATTGCTGCAGATGCCCTGGGCGCATCAGGTGAGAGACGTCCTGAAACGCCTGCTTGGCCAGAACCGCCAAGCCTTCGGGAGCCACCACCAACAGGCTCCGTCCTTCAAATTCAGCGACACGAACGAAGTCGGCGCTGATTTGCTTCCACGGGGTATCGGCTTTGCCGACGGGGAACATGTCCTGGTAGCGGAATTCGGTCATGACCGGCAAGAGGTGCTGCAAGCGTCCGGAAACAAAACCGCCGCCGGAAAAGGTTCCGGCGGCGTACGACCGGCATTGTAGGGATAGCCCGAAGCCGGGGCCTCTACCAGGGCTTCCCCGGAAAAAGCTTCAGCGCAGAATCGGCCGCAAGCGAATCCGCCGGAATTCGATGAAAGCTCCTTCCGATTGCAAGCAGATCTTGCCGGGGACTTCTTGGCACAGGCTGGCCCGGTTTTGCAACACGCCGTTGACCTCCAGGTGCAATTCGCCGCCGTTCAACCGGATCCGATAGTGGTTCCACTCCCCCAGCGGAGCTTCGCTGGAGGGTTGCAACTTGATCGTCCGCCGACCTTGGGTCCTGGCCCCGTCGACTGCGGCGGGAAAACCATCGATGTTCCAAATGTCGCCGGCATTGCGGTGATGGAGCTGGGCTTCAAGACTTTTCGGCCACACCTTGTCTTCCCCGACCATGCGCAACAAAACTCCTGAGTTGCCCGTCCCTCGGTTCGGATCGAAGCGCCACTCCAAACTCAACTCGTAGTTGGTAAAGGAGGCTTCAGTGCGCAAATAACCGACCGGCTGCCCCTGACAGCGGAGCACGCCGTCGACCACGGACCAGACTTCGGCAGGATCGACCGAAGGATCTCCAAGATGAGGCTGCCAACCGGTCAAATCACGGCCGTTGAACAGTTCGACGGCAGGCCCGAAGCTCGGCTCGGCCTCGGGATCTTCGCTTAAAAAGGCTACCACGTCGGCCAACTCCTGGGCGCTGAGTTGCAGTGCCAAACCTTCCGGCATGGTGGAAACGCTCTGCTTACTCCGGGAAGCAATTTCCGAGGCCGGAATCGCCAAGCGGCGCCCTTGGGTGTCCTTCAAGATCAGGGTTTCGCCTTCGGCGAGCAGGAATCCGGTGTGCAAGCGGCCATCTTTGCGCTCCACCAGCCAGGTGTCATAGCCGAAGGCGATGCCGGCGCTGGGATTCAAAATGGCATCCAGCAGCGCCTCCCGGCCCAATTTGTGTCGAACGGCGGTCAATTCCGGGCCGATCGCTCCGCCGAGCCCCCTCATGGTGTGGCAACTGGAGCATTGGCCTTTCTCGGAGAAAAACAGGTCTCGACCTCGCCCGGGATGGCCTTGCAAAGCCATCAAACTGGCTTGAGAAGGCAAGTGAAGTTCGCCACCCGGTCGCGGGAAATGCTCGCTGGCCAAAGCCCGAACCGCCGGGTCGGCATGTCGGTACAACCAAGGGGCGGCGGCGGTCAAAAACGGCGGAGCCAATTGCCCCTGGGCAGCCAGGTGAAGCACGAAGAAGGCCCCTTCGTCGTCTCGGGCCAAACGCTCCAACGCCGCCAAGCGAACTTCTTCCGCCGCGGAACTTTGCCGTAGCAGGTTTTGGTCGGCGACCAGATCCGATCGATCCTCCGGCTTTTCCAAGAAAACCTGGAATTCCAACTCGGTGGTGGAACCGGGTTGTCCAGTTCCACCGTCGTCGGGACCGACAAGGGCCAAAAAGCGGACGGCCTGCGGCGGAACGGAAAAGGCCAGGGAGGACGGGGCATGAGTGCCGATGCCTTCTGACCAAACTTCCTGCTCTATCTTCAGAGGACCTCCGGCACAGTTCCGCCCGCGGTGCACTTGCCCCCAACCGGCTTCGGCATGCAACCACGGCCGGTCTGCCAGGGGGATTACTTCTCCTTCCGCGGTAAGGAAGTGGGGTTCGATCCAATCGGCCCAGTCAAAACCGTTGCCCCGGCGACCGGGATCCACCACCAGCCACAGAGTCTTCGCGCCGACTACTTCCACGTCGATTTCGATCAGACCGGCGGAGAGCAGCCCGCTGCGATAACTCATTTCCGCCCGATCGAATTCCCGCGTTCCGAATTGCTGCTCCAGTCCGTAGCCGGCCCACAGGTTTCCCGACCTGTGTTGAAGCCAATGCTGGGCGATTTCTTGAATCGGTGGAGTTCCGGCCAGAGCGAAAGCCACCATGCTTTCCGCCGCCTCTTGGCCGGGAAGGAAAGCCAACGCGTCCAAGGCTTGAAGGCGCGCCTCGAGGCTTAGGTCGGAGGCACCGGCTCGAGCCCGCAAGGCGGTCAACGCTTGGGGTGGATGAAGCCGCCAAACCATGATCGCAACCTGCTCCGGCCATTTCAGGGGGTCGGGATAGGCGGCAACCAGGGCTTCATACAAGCCCGATTCCTTGTCTGTCGCCGCCAGGCCAAGAGCTTCCACCGCGAAACGGTCGTTCGGATCCAAAACCTCCAATAGATGGAACCAGGCATCTCGAACTTGTTCCAGCGGCAGATCCCGCATGCTCAAGGCCACCTCGCGCCGGACTGCCGGATCCGGATCCTGAGCCAGGGACGGCAAGTGGTCGACCCAATTCGATGGATCGCGGAGAGCCCGAAGGGCCACGATCCGAAGTTCCGGCTCGGCCGCTCCCAAGTAGCTTTCTACCTGTTGGCGTCCCTCCATCCCGCACCGGCTCAGACACCAAAGAGCCCGGGCCCGATGACGAAGGGAGGGCCATTGCAGAACTTCGAGCAACCACCGGCGTCCTTGTTCGCCCTTGGCTTGGATGGCTTCAAATCCCAACCGGCGAAGGTTGACCGCCGGGGAAAGCAAGGCCGCCAGACAGCCTTCCCGGCTGCTCAAATCCAGCGCCGGAAACATCGGCCTGCTCCCTTGAGGCTGCAGCTTCAGGATCCGGCCATAAGCTTCCCGATCGGCCATGGCATGGCCGCCGACCCCTGGATCGAACCAATCGGCAACGTACACCGCGCCATCGGCACCTACGGCGACGTCGCTGGGTCGAAACCAACGGGCTTTGGGATCGGAAGCGTCTTTCCGTGAAGCCAACAAATCTTGCCGGTGAAATCGAAAACCGGCCCCTTGGCGAGAAGGATGGTGAGCGTAGACCACTCCGGCGCCGGCATCGGCGTTCAGGACCGCCCCCTGGATCCAAGGCTTTAACAACGCCCCTTCATAAACCGCGACTCCAGTGGGTCCGCCGGCGCCGTTGATGAAGCCCGCCGGCACGACTCCCGGATCTTGCTGATGCCAGTGGGCGTCCTGAGTGCTTTGTCCGGGCCGGCGATCCGCTCTCCAACTGCGACTGCCGTCGGCGGAAAAATAACCGTGATTGCCCCCTTCCATGACCCACAAGGTGCGACAACTTTGATTGCCGTCGTCATCGTTGTCGCTTTGAAACATATTGCCGAAAGCGTCAAGAGCCAGTTCGTAGTTGTTGCGGAAGTTGTGCCCGTAAACTTGCAGGCCACCGCCGTCAAAATCAAAACTCAAAGCCAATCCACCGGTCCAAATACGGCCGTCGCCGCTTCGCAGGCCCGGTTTGTTGTCGGCCGGCTTGGCTCCACCGCCGACGTAGTGACTTCCCGAACGCAAGGAAAAGCCGTCCCGGTCGGTGACCAAATGGGGTCCGGCGTTTCCAACTGCGGCATAGAGTCTTCCTTCCGGTCCGAACACGGCGCTGTGCAAGCCATGATCGTGGTCCCGGCCGCCGAAACCGGTGAGCAAGATTTCCCGGCGGTCCGCCCGCCCGTCGTCGTCTTCATCGGTATAGAGCAAGAGATGAGGCGAACAGGAAACCAAGACCTGGTGACCGAATACGCAAATGCCCAAAGGGGAAACCAAATCGGGATCTTGAGCGAAGACGCGACTGTGATCCGCCAGGCCGTCGCCGTCGCGGTCTTCCAAGATGACGACCCGGTCCCCTTGAGGGTGATCCCGGCCGGGATTCCGCCCGTTCCACTTGCGATAATTCACCGCCTCGGTCAGCCAAAGCCGTCCTCTTTCATCCAGATCGATGGCGGTAGGGTTGAAAAGAAGAGGCGACTCTGCCCACAGCTTCACTTCCAATCCGGGCAAACACTGCAACTGATCCTGAAGCTGACTGGTGGTCTCCACTGGAGCTTGCAAGACAAGAAGGACGGAGTACAGGCTTGCCGCGAACATCGTCGGATCATAACTCGAATCCGAAACCTGATTTCCGCCCGGTGGATCCGGTTTGACAAGTCCGGCTTCTTTTTCGACGGCCAAACCGAAAGAAGCTCCAGTTTGGCAAGAGGTTCAGCCGAAAAAAAGCTGGGAAACGGGCTTCCTCACGGCAGGGCCATGGTTTCTTTAGCCAAGCATCGATGGCATCATGATGACATGTGGTCCATCCGAGCCACCGGGTGGCCCGGACCTTCAGCCATAGACGATCGCGAAGGCAGCCGAATCCCGTTATCCCGTTCCCCGCCCCCGGCCTGCGGGAAATCCGGCTAGCTCCCTCCATGGAAAATTCGTTAGGTCAGAAAACTTACGATTACCTGCGCCGCAAGTTAGCTCGCGGCGAATTGCCTCCGGGTACACAGTTGGTGAATCGCTCCTTGGCCAAGGAGATCGGGGTTAGTTTCACACCTGTACGCGAAGCCATTCATCGTTTAGCTAACGAAGGTTTAGTCGAATACGTGCGGGGCACCGGAGCCTTTATTCGCCAGCCGGACCGCCACGAAATCGCCCAGCTCTATGATTTGCGGCTGCTGTTCGAACCTTATGGAGCCAGAGAAGCCGCCCGCCACATGACCCGCTACGAATTAGAAGGTCTGCAAGATATATGCGATCAATGGTTGAATTTGGCCAAAACCATCCGGGCTTCCGGCAGGAAGGCGGCGAACGGCGAGGAGGCGGCATCCTTCTTTGATTTGGAAGAGGCCTTCCATTCGCAAATGCTGCAAGCCGCTCGCAACCGTTGGTTGACCAAGATCGCGGAAGAATTACACGTCATGTCGGTGGCTTTTATTCCCAGCCGCCTCGATCCCGGAGTGATGAACCTGTCGGTGATCGCCTGGACCTGGTTAGGTCACGCTCGCGTGGTTCGAGCATTAGAAAGACGCAATTCAGAACAAGCGGGAGAGCTTTTAAGCCAACACATCGCCCGGGGTAAGCAATTAGTATTGAACCGGTTTCCGTGGAAAGGACCTCCCGGAAACCTGCTCGGCTAAATTTGCCCCATCCGAACCAAAACCCCACTTCCCCGGCAGGCTCTGGGAAACCTCAAGCCGTCCAAGTACCCGGCCATGGGCTCAAGTTGCGCCTCTGGGATCACGGCGGGCCAGGAATCCCGGCCCTGGTCTTGCACGGCCATTTGGATACCGGCAGGAGCTTCGATGCGCTGGCTGAACATTGCAAACCCCACCTCCGCTGCCTTTGTTTGGACGCCAGGGGACACGGGGAAAGCGACTGGGCCAGTGCTGACGCCGCCTATCACACCCTGGATCATTTGAAGGATCTCGCCGCAGTCCTGCGGCACCTGGCCGGGACGCCACTGGCTCCGGAACTCCTGATCGGACATTCCTTGGGCGGAGTTTTAGCCCTGATGGCCGCTGCAACCATGCCGGATTCCTGCCGTGGCCTGGTTCTCATGGATAGTTTGGGAGCCGTGGCCGAGGAAGCGGAAAAGCAGGTGGAACGCCTGGCTCTGGTTTTGCAAAGCTTGGAACGACCGAAAGCCCCGTTTCGTACCGCCGCCGATGCCGCAGCCGCCGTGGATCGAGTCCGCAAAAACAATCCCGGCTTGAGTCACGCAGGCGCTTGGCGCATGGTCCGGTACGCCCTCCGGCCAACGCAAGACGGCCGGGTGGCCTTCGCCTTCGATCCTCGTTTGCGGGGACCGGTTCCGGTCCGTTATCCCACCGAAGCATGGTGCAGTATGTTGGCCGCCCTGAACATTCCGGTGTTGGTTTTGAGCGCAGAGTTCGGATTCTTGCAGAGGCTGCCGGATGCAAGCCTCAGATTGAAAGCGATTCGAGAACTAGAACATCAACAAATCTCCAGAGCTCATCATCATTTCCACGTAGATTATCCAAACGAAACGGCCCAACCCATCGTGGATTGGGTGAATGCAATCTCTGCCGATAGCTCAAAAGACATTCCGAACCGTTAATTTCTCTCATCATTTTCCAAAAAACTTTTCAGCAAAAAGCCGTCCCCTCTCAGGAAGTTTGCGGTGATGAAAAAAGAAACTCGCATAAATTGGACTTTTCCTCAAATCCTGGATTTCATTTCCTGACGAATTTGGAATTTTAAGGAACATTCCTTACGATGCCGCCATGGCTTCGCTCGCGGACCCACTTTTTCATCCTAAAAGCGAAAGGAATCCGGGATTTTGGCGAAAATCCCTCTGGGTATCAGGAGGAGTTGCAGCGGGATTTACTTCTTCCATCGCAGCCTTCGCCATGCCGGGATTAACTCAACCCATCGGACCGGCGATCTTTCTCCTGCTTGGCATTCCGGTTTTCAGCACCGTAGCCATGGGTGCGCTTTTTCTATTCTTAAAGCGACTTTCTAACATTAAGAGAAAACGTCGAGAGATTAAACCGTCCTTGGGGTCATTGGGTTATGCATGCACGGCGCTCTTGGCAGTTATGCCGTGGATGCTGGCAGCCAGTTCTCCCATGGGTAATTGGTCGTGGCTTTCGATATTCGCCCTGCCTGCCATCCCACTGGTAGTTTGGATTTCGCTGAAAAAGCCGAAATTCGCTTCGATTCCTTGGTTGGCAACTGTTTCCGCAATCCTATTGACTCCAGGCCCGAACCCTATGCGTGCTGCCGAAGATTACGGGCTGAATCCGGTTATGGTTATCGGCATCGATTCGGCATCGTGGGAACAAATCGATGCCATGATCGAAAATGGAGAGTTGGAGAACCTCGAGTATCTGAAATCGGAAGGTTCTTGGGGGGTGCTGAGGTCGGAAGCCCCGCTGGTGTCGCCTCGGTTGTGGTCCACCATGGCCACCGGCTTGCCCCCGGAGAAACACGGGATCGTGGATTTTTATTCAACTCGTTTCGATTTGAAAGCCGGTAGGGTTTGGGACGCGGTCGCCGCCGCCGGCGGCAAGGTTGGGCTGATGGAGTGGCACATGACTTGGCCGCCCAACCCCTATCCGGGATTTTGCGTTCCGGCTTGGCTGGCGCAAAGTTTCGCCACCGTGCCGCCGGAAGCCTCCTTTTTGAAACGTTTGGAATTCACCGGCAAACGAGGCAAATCCGAAGCCTCCAGATCTTTCTTCCGATTCGAATTATTCCAGGATTTGCTCTCTTCCGTGGCGACTTCCTCGGCTGGAAACACCTGGGCCAATTTCCTCGACGGCCTGGCGATTTTGAAACAGCGCAATCGCCAGGAAACCTATTGGCGGGCCAAATTGATTCAAATGCGCATGGCCGGGGACCTCTTTCTCCGCCTGATGACAAGAGAATCTCCCGTGTTTAGCGCCATGGTGCTTTATCCGGTGGATGCCTTAGGCCACTTATATTGGAAATACCACGAGCCTGAAGCCTTTCCCGAATTAACCGAAGGCGAGATTCGGCAATTCGGGGAAGTCGTTCGGAACGCCTATCGCGAAGCGGATCTGATCCTGGGCAACATTTTGAAACAGATCGACTTGAATGAAGTCACCCTGGTTCTGGTGTCCGATCATGGCATGGAAGCGACTCCGGCCGGACAAGACCGGGCGGCATATCTGCCCAAGGCGGACCTTATCCTAAAAACCATCGGCTTGGAAAAGCAGCTTCGTTACGCCATCGCTGAACGGCAGTTGATTTTTTCGGTCAAATTCCCGGGCTTGGAAGGCATGGCTCGACTTCGACAAGCCCATCAAATCTTCAGCGATGCCTTCGTCGTGGAAAAGCCGGACATTCCTCCATTTATTCCCCAGCCGATCGAAGAAGAGCAGGGCATGTTCATTTTGGAATTGAATTACGACACGACTCTGGATCCGACCATGCACATTTCGCTGGACGGCAAGGAGACTTTGATCTCCGACCTTTTCCGATATGAAGGGAAATCGGGCATGCACCATGATCGCGGCATCCTTTTGATGGCCGGTCCTGGGGTGAAGAAAAACCAGGAGATGAAAGAGCACAGCATCTATGACGTGGCTCCCACCTTGCTTTACTCGCTTGGTCTGAAGATTCCCGAGACCTTGCCCGGCAAAGTGGTCCAGGCCGCCTTCCGGCCTTCCATCTTCGAAAGTCGACCGATCGAAAGAACCTCCGATTTATTACCTCCTCCTCCGGAAGTGGAGATTCAGTTTGGCAACGAACAACTACGGGACCAGATGCTGAACGAATTGGGATACACCGATCAAGCAGAAGAGGAGGAAGAGAACTTCACCGGCGATTAGGAAATCCCAGGATTTACAAGAGAGCGGCCCGACCGGAACCATCGTCCGGCCGGGCCGCCTGCGTTGAATCGCTGGCCTGGGATCAGCCAGCCGCGGGAGCTAAGGCCATTTTGGCCTGCAAGCCTTCGTCCAACTTCTTCAGGAATTCCTGAGTGGTCAGGAAAGGAGTGTTGTTACCGACCAGCAAGGCCAAATCCTTGGTCATGGCACCGGCTTCCACCGTTTCCACGCAAACGTCCTCCAGATTCTTGGCAAAGGCAGCCAATTCAGTATTGCCGTCCAACTTGGCGCGGTGGGCCAATCCGCGAGTCCAGGCGAAAATGCTGGCAATCGGGTTGGTGGAAGTTTCCTTGCCCTGCTGGTGCTGGCGATAGTGACGAGTCACGGTTCCGTGGGCGGCTTCCGCTTCAACGGTTTTGCCGTCGGGCGTCATCAATACCGAAGTCATCAATCCCAAGGAACCAAAACCCTGGGCCACGGTATCGGACTGAACGTCGCCGTCGTAGTTCTTGCAAGCCCAAACAAAACCGCCGCCCCACTTCATGGCTTGGGCCACCATGTCGTCGATCAAGCGGTGTTCGTACTCGATTCCGGCCCCGGAAAACTTATCCTGGAATTCGGCCTCGAAGACTTCTTGGAATAAGTCTTTGAAGCGGCCGTCGTATTTTTTCAGGATGGTGTTTTTGGTGGACAAGTAAACCGGATATTTACGGCTCAGGCCGTAGTTGAAGCAAGCCCGGGCGAAACCGCGAATCGAATCGTCCAGGTTGTACATGCCCATGGCCACGCCGCTTTCCAGGAAATCCATGACCGTGAATTCCATCGGTTCACCGCCGTCGGCAGGTTCGAATGTCATGGTCAACCGGCCGGGTCCGGGCACCAGGAAGTCGGTGGCCCGGTATTGGTCGCCGTGAGCGTGACGGCCAATCACGATCGGTTGCTTCCAACCCGGCACCAAGCGCGGGATGTTGGAACACAAGATCGGCTCGCGAAACACGGTGCCGCCGAGAATATTGCGGATGGTGCCGTTAGGCGACCGCCACATCGTCTTCAGCTTGAATTCCTCCACCCGCTCTTCGTCGGGAGTGATGGTGGCGCATTTGACGCCGACACCGTATTGCTTGATCGCCTCGGCCGCCTGGACGGTGATTTGGTCACCGCTCTTGTCCCGACTTTCGATCCCGAGGTCGAAATACTTCAACTCGATATCGAGATAGGGAAGAATCAAGCGGTCCTTGATGAATGCCCAGATGATCCGGGTCATTTCGTCGCCGTCCAATTCGACAACGGGGTTGCTTACCTTGATCTTCGACATGTCCTTGGTGACGTCCGCGGCAGGGAAGTGAAATGCCTGTTTTAGGAGGGTGGCCTAGTTTGGCCATTCCCAGCATTTTGCCCGATTTCTCGACTTTGGAAAAGCCCAAGAACCAGGATCAAAAGCAAAGCCGTACCCAACAGCAGACCGGAGATCCCCAGCCAGGCGCTTAGCCAGCCGCCCAGGGCACCACCGCTGGCCACCGCCAGGGTCCGGGCGCTGAAAACCACCCCGAAGGCTCCCCCGCGTTTGTCGGCGGCAATTTCGGCAGCGGCCAGACCGAAAGCCAGTGGACCGGCCCCGGCCATCGAGGCACCCATAATCACGCGGCCGCAAAGCAGCCATTCATAGGAGCTTGCGAATGATTGCACGAACAAGCCCAATGCCGAGCCGAGGGCTACGATGCGCAAACCCCGGCGGTGACCGATGCGATCTCCCAAACGTCCCCAAAGAGGGAGGCACAAGAGATTGGCCAAGGCCATTCCGGTGAATAGCAAACTGGTGCCCAGGGCCACGGCACCGCTGTCTTGAGCTCGATCGATCCCCGGCAGCAGCACCGCCCATTGAAACCAACCCGGGGCCGTATCCGGAGCTCCCTGAAGCAGGTGGCGAACGTGCAATTCCAAAAGCGGATTGGTGCTGCCAAGGCCGAACTGAAGGGCGTAAATGAGCAAAATAGCTCCCCGCATTACCGGTTGTCGCAGAACTTCCCCAATGTCCCGGACCGCCCCTTTCAGAATTCGAGCCGGGGAATTTTCCACGGTGGACCGGGAGCCCGAAACCGGCCCCTCTCTGGCCAGCAGCCAAACCAGCAGAGCGCTGAACCCGGCGGCGACCGCCACCAGGAGGAAGACTTGGCGCCCCCGGCCGGCAGCAGCCATGGCCCCGCCGACCAGAGGTCCGATCATGGCTCCGATGGCCAAGGCCGTTTGAAGGTCCCCCGCCACCCGCCCTTGCCGATCGGGCGGGGCAGAAATGCTGACCAAAGTGATCGAGGGCGGAATAAAGCCCGAAAACATGCCCTGAGAGATCCGCAGTACCAACAAAGTCCACGGACTTCGGGCGAAATACATGGAGCCGACGAAAAAAGCGATCGCCAGCATGGCTCGAAGCACCATCAAGCGACGGCCGAATCGGTCGCCGAGGGCCCCCCACACCGGACTGCTGAAGGTGGCGGACAAAGGGGCGGCGCCGAACAGGATTCCCGCCCACAGGGCCACCTGATCCCGGTCCCGGATCCCCATTTCCTCCAACAGACTGGGAAAGAACGGCAGGAAGGACATCATCCCGGCGGCGGTGATCAGGTTCGCTACCCACACCGCCCAGTAGGTCTGACGCCAGCTTTTCTCCTGCATGAAGGGCGGGAGTCTAACCCTTTCTCCCCGGGAAGCGCTGCGACCAACTCATTTCCTTGGCCGAGACTTCGAGCCCTCTTTCCGCATTTTTCGAGATCTTTATTTCAAAGCTCATGATTTCCCGGGAGAGATCTTTTCTCCCGAGGGCCAAGGGACCTTTGAACCCACCGTTCTTAAACCTTGAGCCCGCCATGTCCCAAAATCCTTTACGTTCACTTCCATCCGGGGACGCCGCCTGGAATGAGGCCGGCCCGAGTCTGGCCTCCGAAAAGACGGTTTCCCTCCAACGCTCCCGGCAACCGGCCGGCGCCGAGGAGCGCACGGCGATGGAGGATTTATTGCACGAGGCCGCCTTGGACGTGGCTTTCGTCCGAGCCAAAGGCTGCGAGCTGGAGCACGTTCACCAAGGCAAAAGACTCCGGGTCCTGGATCTGGCCGGAGGTTTCGGCGCCGCCTTCTTAGGTCATAACCCTCCCCGGCTGAAGCAAATCCTGCGCCGGAACCTGGATCAGGATCTTCCTTTCGTAGTACAGGGATCGAAGCAGCCGTGGAGCCAAAAACTTCGAATGGAGCTGGCCAGCCTGGCTTCCGAATCCTTTCCGGGAGAACGCTTTCGCAGCCATCTTTTCTCCACCGGCAGCGAGGCGGTCGACGCCGCCCTTCGCAATTGTTTCGAACTCCGCCTGCAGCGATTGCAAAGCTTGGAAAGGCAAGTGGAAATCCGCTTGCAACAAATGGAAGACTGGACCGAGAGCCATTTGCAATCCGCGGAAGTCCAGAAGTCCCCGCCTATGTCGGCGGTAAAGCAGGCGGTGCGGGAGCGGTTCCAGCAACTGAAAACCGAACCGCCGATCTTGATTGCCTTAAAAGGTGCCTACCACGGATCCACCGCCTTGGCGAAGCAAGTCACGCACGGCGCGGATTATCAATCCAACAGTCCTGCATTCGGACAAGTTCGCTTTCACTTCGTTCCTTGCGATCAATCGGAACCTTTGGAATCCTTACTTGAAGAAGTGAAGCAAGGTTATTGGTTGCCGACCTTCGAAACCGATACCTGGGTCCTTCAGGAACGGAATTTCTCCAAAGCCGCCGCCTTTTTGTTTGAACCGATTCAGGGGGAAGGCGGGGTGCATCCGATCGCTCCCGAAGTTGCTCAGGCATGGCGAGGTGTTTTAACCAAGCATCAAGTGCCGATGATCGCCGATGAAATCCAAACCGGCTTGGGCCGGATCGGCGATCTCTTTGCCTGCCTGAAGCTGGAAGTAAAACCGGATCTGCTGCTTCTTTCCAAAACCTTGGGAGGCGGCATGGTGAAGATTTCCGCTTTGATCGGGCGAAAAGAAGCTTTGGTCGATCAATTCAGTTTGCGCCACCTTTCTACTTTTGGCGGCGACGACGGATCCAGCCGCATCGCTTTAGAAGTCCTGCGCTGGGTCACGGAAAAGCAAGGTGAACTCATGCGCCGGGCCGAGCGGATGGGGCGAGCCTATTTGGCCCAATTGAAAGATGTGCAAAAGCGTTGGCCCGAGGTAATTCGAGAAGTCCGGGGCCAGGGCATGATGTTTGCGTTGGAGTTCCAATCTCAATCCAGGAACTCGAGCATGGTCATTCGGAATCTGTGCGAAGCCGGTCGCTTGGATGCGGTCGCAGCTTCCTGGCTGTTTTGGCAAGCCGGCATTCGGGTGATTCCCAGCCTGGGGCCGAACAACCAGCTTCGCATGCTGCCGCCGGTGCACAGCCCCGCCTTCCAGCTGAGGAAAAGCTGCCGGGCACTGGACCGGCTCTGCGCGCTTCTTGCCGCTGGCAACGCCGCGGCTTTGCTCTACAGCCTTTCCGCTAAGGAGCCTGAGTTTTTGAACTCAGTCACCGAGCTCCGTCTGAAGCAAGCCAGATGGAATTTCATCCACAAGCATCGAAATGGAGCCATGCCGGTAGGCCCGGCGGCACCGATGGCTTTTGCTGACAACTCGGCGCCGCAGGAAACCGTAGTCGAGTCCACTCCGGCAAAGGTGCTGTTCTTCGGCCACTGGAGTTCCATTCAAGATTTGAATTTCTACGACCCATCCCTGGCCGGTTTGTCATCGGATCAATTGGAATCTCTTTCGGAACGAAGCTTCGGCCGCTGGCAAAGTTTTCGAATTCAGGAATTCAAAGTTCGGAGTTCCGCCGGCAAGGAAGTTTGGTGCCGTCTACTTGGTTTCCCGGCGTTTACCGATTCTTTAATTCGGGCCTGGCGCATGCAACGGATCGAACCCGTTTGGCAGGAAATGCAAGCTGTCATGGCCGAAGCATCGGAACAAGGGTACTCCGTTGCCGGCTTCGGTGCCTCAACCTCGATCATCACCCAAAATTGCCGCAAGGCCGTGAATGCAAACCTCGCCGTGACCAGCGGCAATTCCCTGACCGTGGCCACCGCCTTGCAGGCGCTGGAAAAGAGTTGCCGGCAACAAGGATTGCAATTGGCAAAAGAAAGAGTGGCCATTCTTGGAGCGAACGGCAACATCGGCCGCACCTGCGCCCGCCTTTTGGCTGATCGAGCGGATTCTCTTCTGCTGATCGGTCGCTCGGGAACTGTTTCCAAGTTGCAACTTTTAGCGGAAGAAATTCGAAATCGCCCTGAGACTTCGAAAGCGGAGATTCAGATCAGCACTGATCTTTCCGACCTGGCCTCGGTAAGAGTCATCCTGACGGCAACCAATGCCAGGGAAGCCCTGATCCATCCTCATCACATCTCCCTCGGCCCGGTGGTCTTGCAAGATCTCGCCGTCCCCGGAGACGCTGCCGAAGGCTTGGAACAAGCTCGCCCCAACTTGCTCAAAATCCGAGGAGGTTTGCTTCGCTTCCCCAGCCTCAACCAACCTTCCAAGCTGGCTTTGCCGGGTTGGAATCTAAAGGCGGGTGAAACTTACGCCTGCCTTGCCGAAACCCTGGTGTTGGCTTTGGAAGGAATAAAGCGCAACTTCAGTTGCGGCGAATTAAAGCCAAATGACGTCGATTGGATTTGGCAAGCCGCGAGCCGACACGGTTTCGAACTGGCCGGCTGCAAATCCCGAGAAGTGTTTTAAAGCAGGACATCACCATGAGCACGCCGAATCACTCCCTGCTCTCTCGTTCTTCCTCGAGGGCTTCCCAGGAAACCATCTTTCCGAAAGGAAAGAAAGATCAGCAAGGCGATCAATGGATGAACCGATTGCTGCGCCCGCTCCTGGGTCCCATCATTCCCAAAATGGCCGCCATAGGAATCAAGGCCGATGGTCTCACCGCCTTCGGCATCCTGGCCTACCTGGGTGGCGCCGGTCTTTTGATTTGGGGCACTCCGCAAACTCGGCTATGGGGCTTGATCTTGTTCTTGATCGGCTTGTTCGCCGAGCTCGCCGACGGCAGTTTGGCGCGATGGCATGGACCCTCCCCTTTGGGATATTTCCTCTCCCAATTACAGGAAGAGCTCTACTGCATGCTGTTGCTTCCCAGTCTGGCCATCGGACTTTTCCTGGAACGGGCCGATTCATTTGGACAAGCTCTTTTGATTTTGGGTGTGTTCGGTGGGTTCGCCGAAGTCTGGGTACGGGGAACGATTGCCAAAATTACTCTGGCTCATTCGGCGGAATCGTTGATCCAACAAGCGGATGCCACGGATAACACGATGAAGCTTTTCTTTTTGGCTCAACTTCTGCCGGATCATCCCAAATTTAATCGCAAGCAAAGGGCGGCCCGGATTTTGCGGGAGAACCTGTTCTACTCCACGGGGATTCAGCCCATATTGCTCTGCCTTTGCGTCCTTGGCGGTTGGAGTTCCGTCTTTGTCCTGTTCTATGGAGTGCTGCATCTCCTGGCCTTTATGGCCGTCATCGCCGCGAAAACCTTGCTGATGTTGCGAGGAGGAGGAAGAATCCTGTGAGAACCGCCATCCAATCCGTTTCTGAACAACAGCGCGCTCCGCTTTGCCTGTCTTGGGCCGAAGTAAAGGGCAAGAACCAAGCCTCCGCTCACCGAATCGGAGGCAAAGCAGGATCCCTGCTCTGGCTGGTTCATCACGGTTTTCCGGTGCCGGAATGGAGCGCCCTTACGGGAGCGTTTTGGCAACGGTTCCTCGAACAAAGCGGCTTGAAAGCCGATGCAGAAGGTTTGCTCCAAGGCTTGCCCGACTCAAGTGCGGGTCGAGGAGAAATGGATGCCGACCAGCTCCGGAAATTGGAACGTTTCCGCCGGCGTATTCAACGTCAAGCATGGTCGCCGGCTTTGTTGGCCGAATTTCACCAAGTGGTTCAACCGCTTTTGAAAAACGGTCCCATTGCAGTTCGCTCTTCAGGCGCCCTGGAAGACATGGACCAGGCCTCCTTCGCCGGGCAATACGAAACCATCCTCAATGTCGAATCCTTCGGTGAGGCGGTTCGAGCCGTGGCCCGTTGCTGGGCTTCCGCCTTTCAACCCGGGGTTTTGACTTACGCCAGGGACAAGGGGCTTCCGCTGGCGAAAATGGAAATGGCGGTACTCCTGCAGCGCATGGTTCAGGCCAAAAGTGCCGGTGTCCTGTTCAGCGTTAATCCAATGAGCGGACGAGATGATGAAGTTCTCATCGAAGCCTGCCGCGGGTTGGGCGATTCCCTGGTAACCGGAACGGTCGATCCGTCCAGATATCTCTATCACTGGCGTGGAGATAACCAAACCGGCAAAGTGCAGAGCTTGGAAAATGGCAGCTCTGAAAACCCGATTCTCAGCGGCCAGCAAGTCAAGACCCTAGCCCAAATCGCAGTCAGCATTCAAGCTCAACGGGGACGCCCGGTAGACGTCGAGTGGGCTTGGGATCACAACGGCCTGTGGATCTTGCAAAGTCGTCCGATCACTCGAATTCATTTCGGCGGCATTGAAGGTGAATGGACCACCGCCGACCTAAAGGACGGCGGAGTCAGCTCCGGCGCCTGCACTCCACTCATGGCTTCTCTATATCAAGAAGTTTTTAATGACAGCCTGCCCGCTTATTTGGACGGCGTGGGCCTGACGGCTCCGAAAAAGGAAGAACAACCGTGGATGCGAGTTTTTGCCGGACGGCCCTACTGGAACGTCGGCTACACCAAGCAACGCTTACAGCGCCTGCCGGGATTTCACGAAAGGCGCTTCGATCAAGACCTCGGCATCGCCATTCCTTACTCAGGAGAAGGCCGCTGCACTCCGACTACGCCGTTCAATCTGGCTCGCGGCTTGATGGTTCTGGCCCGGATGAAGAAATCATTCCGAAAGCGCTTAGCCAAGAATCCGGCCATGGCTCCCGGTTTCAATCGCCAGATTCAGCACTTCGAACGCCTGGCCTTGCCCTATTTGCCGGACCGGGATCTGGCTGCCGAAACTCTGTCGATTCTGCAGCGCCTTCACCCTCGAATTGAAAAGGAATACTTTTACACCATCTATGACAATTCGAACGCTCAGACTCTGTTCCAGGAAAAATTGAACCAACTCTATCGAAAGGGAGGCGACGAGTCGGCACCCAAACAAGAAACCTTGGAGCTGTTAGGCGGTTTGGAAAACCTCAGCCACCTCCGACCGCTCCACGAGGAAATCTCCCTGGCTCGCAATTTGAAACGCAATGCCGCGGTCATGAGCTGGTGGCGCCGCAATGACGACGAGGCCTTGTATCGGCAATGGCAAAATGGCGAATGGTTTCCGGGGCGAGCCCGTTTGGAGGACTACCTGCAGGCCTATCGCCACCTAGCGGCTCACACCCTGGAGCTTCAATGTCCCAGGTGGGAAGAGGATCCCCGCCCGGTATTCGCTTCCCTGCGCCGCCGCCTTTTCAACAGCGTTCCGGAAGATCCGGCAAACTCGGAAAACCGGCGCCAATTTTTGCAGAAACGAGCTTTTCACTTCCGCCAGGCTCATTGCAACAAGAGAATCGCAGCCTTGCCGCCGGTACTTCGAAACTACTGGCGACGCTCCTTCCGGAAATCTTTGGAAACCACCCGGGACTTGCTTTGGTGGCGGGAAGAAATGCGCTCGCTTTCCACTCGGGTGTACTACCAGATAAGGCGTTTCTGTTTGGAATTCGGCCGGCGTCAAGTTCAAAATGGAATCCTGAATCGGGCAGAGGACGTGTTTTTCCTGAACCGAGCTTCCTTGTGCCAGTGGCTACGAAGTGGAAAGACTCCTTACTCCTTGGATCGCAAACTGCAACTGAATCAACTCTACTACCGAGGATTCCAAGAATTTGCCTACCCAGACGAAATCGGAAAGCGATTTGATCCTTCCACGACCGGTCAGGATCAAATTCAAATGCCGGATTCATCCGCAGCCACCATGGAAGGGATCGCCGGATCTCCCGGGCAATGCGAAGGGACGGCTCGGGTCATTTCTTCCCTGGAGCAAGCGAGTAGGATTCAAAACGGCGACATCTTGGTGACTCGATTCACCGACCCGGGGTGGACCACCTACTTCTCCCACCTCGCCGGAGTAATCACCGAAACCGGTGGAGTCTTGAGTCACGCAGCGGTGATTGCCCGGGAATGCGGCTTTCCCGCCGTATTAGCCCTGAAAGACGCCACCCACCGAATTCCCGACGGCGCCCGCATTCAATTGGACGGCGGCTCGGGAACGGTTCGAGTGCTGGAAGAACAAGCAGCCTAGAGACCTGGAATTCAACCATGATTTGGCCCTTGCTCTACACCCTCACTCCAGTCATGTTGGGAGGCATCCTGCACATGGCGGTGGTGCAGTTTCGCTGCTTGCAAACTTTGGCTCGCCCTCTAGACGGCGGTCGACTTTGGCGGGGCAAACCGATCTTTGGAGCCCACAAAACCTGGCGGGGATTGCTGGTCATCTATGCCGCCACGACGGCGGCGGTGATGGTCCAAGCCGGCTTGGAAGGATGGTTTCCGTCCCTGGCCGACTGGAATCTGGTGGACTACCGGCAACACTCGCCTTGGCAAGTCGGCCTCATTTGGGCTTCGGGATACGCCTTGGCGGAGCTTCCGAACAGCTTCCTGAAACGGCGGCTGCAGATCGCACCTGGACAGAATCCATCTGGACCGACGCGAACCGCGTTCCTTGTTTTGGATCAAGCAGATTCCGCTTTCGGTTGCGGCCTCGTGGCGGTTTGCTTTTTGGATTGGACTTGGCCCCAGGCCATTTCCCTCATTCTGCTGGGAACCGCCCTGCACCTGCTCTTGAACTTTTCCTTACATCAAATCGGCCTTCGAACCCGCCCGGTCTAAACCAGCACTTCTTGCAATCGGCGGCGTAAGAAGTTTTGTTCGGCGCCATTTTGGCAATGGTGCAAAGCGGTTCGGTAATCCTCAGCCGCCTCTCGCCGGCGTCCAAGTCGGCGCAAGAAATCAGCTCGCGTGGAATAGAAATAACAATACTTCTGCATTTGCGGATGATCCTCCACCTGGGAAAGGTGCTGGAGGCCCTGTTCCCAACCATGGACCATCGCCACCGCCACGGCGTGATTCAAGGCCACCACCGGGTTAGGATCCAAGCCGACCAGCAGGCGATATAAGGCTTCGATTTGCGGCCAATCGGTATCGGAGGAAGAAGGTGCCTCCGCGTGCAACGCCGCGATGGCGGCTTGGATTTGATAAGGCCCCAGCCGCTTCTGCCTTAGGGCCCTTTCCACCAAGCCGATTCCCTGGCGAATTTCCTCTGCGTCCCAAAGGCTCCGATCTTGGTCCTGCAACAAAACCAAGTCGCCTTTGTGGTTTTTGCGGGCGGCTCGGCGGGCGTGCTGCAGGAGCATCAAGGCCTGCAAACCCAAAGCTTCCGGCTCATCAGGCATGAGCCGGCACAAGAGGGAACCCAAGCGAATCGCCTCGCGGCAGAGTTCGTTGCGGGTCAGTTCCGGATGATAACTGGCGGCATATCCCTCGTTGAACACCAAATAAATGACCGCCAGCACCGAGGCCAATCGCTCGGGCAGATCCGAATCGACCGGAACTTTAAAGGGAATGCCGGCTTCCCTGATCTTCCGCTTGGCCCGAACCAAACGCTGCGCCAGGGTATTTTCCGCTACCAAAAAAGCCCGAGCAATCTGAGGAGTATCCAAACCGCAAAGGGAACGAAGGGTCAATGCCACCCGGGCTTCGAAAGACAATGCCGGATGGCAACAGGTGAATAGCAATCGCAGGCGATCGTCTTCCAGAGAACTATCCAGCAAGTCCAAATCCAAACCGCCTTGGTCTCGAAGGCGTTTGTGCCGGGCTTCCACTTGCGGCTGCTTCCGAATCCGCATCTGCTCATGCCTCCAGCGGTCGGTGGCTTTGCGCCGGGCGACCGACACCAGCCAAGCGGCGGGATTTTGCGGCAAGCCGTGTTCTTGCCAATGTTGCCACGCTTGCACATAGGCCTCCTGCAGAGCTTCCTCGGCTCGGTCGAAGTCACCGAGATGGCGAATCAGAGAAGCCAAGCAGCGGCCGTGCTCCTGTCGAAACACGGCCTCGCATTGGCGGCGGTCGACGCCAACCATGCCCGCTTATTCGGCTTCGGAACCGGCTTCCATCGCCTGCATTTCTTCTTCCATTTCCCAGATCGGGCGGACCTCGATGCTGCCGTATTTGGCACTGGGAATTTTCGCCGCCCAGGCTAAAGCGGCATCCAAATCGGCGGCTTCAATCAGGTAGTAACCGCCTAGTTGTTCCTTGGTTTCGGCGAAAGGACCGTCGCTGGTCAGGCGCTTGCCTTCCCGGACACGGACCGCGGTGGCGTTCGGAGTCGGCTGCAGGCGGGCGGAATCCAGGTAAGCCCCGGAAGCTTCCAACTCGGCGTGGAAGGCCCCGTAAGCCTGCATCAATTCCATGTTCTCCTGGTCGGAGAGGCCGCCGTAGTAGCTTTCGTCGCTGTAGATGAGGAGTAAGTAACGCATGGTTTCTTCCGTCTATGGCTTCGAAGCCTGCGGTTGCAGGCTCCGAAAGACAACGAACGAGTTTGCCGCCAAATGACAGTCTTGTCCGAATTTTTTTAAGGAAGGCTCATTTCCAAAGGACGACTGACGGTCAATCCGCCGGCGGCCCCGGAATCCCGCAACAGCGCCTGGAGGTAGTAGCTGCCGGAAGGCAAGCCGGCCGGCAAATCGACGGTCAAGCTCTGCCAACCCATTCCGGCACCCTGTCCTTGCAGGTCGAAATCGACGAACGGGCTTGCCAGAGGCAGGATCTGAAGGTCGCATCCGGGAGCGATGGAGAGCACACCGGTACCGCGGCCGGCGAGCAAGCGGCCCCGGCTGCCGCCGAGCCCGAGAATCAACTGCAACTCCGCCGCTTGGCCCGGGGCCGGAAAACCATTTCCCCAAAGCTCCGGAGTGAAGCCTCCACTGCCGGCGCAACCGTAGCCGTAAACCTGATAACCGCCGCTTCCATCCGGTTCCAACAAATAAGCCCGAAAGGCATTGAGGAAGCTCCCGACTCCGACGATGCGCCCTTGATTGTCGATGTCTTGCGCATCCAAAAGCCACCAACCGGATCCGGGAGGGATCAAGTCATTGAGATCCTGCATGGGCCCTTGTCCGGTCCAAAGAAAGGCCACGTTCTGGTGAACCGCGTTGGTGCCTCCACCGACCACATGACCGAAATCATTGATCCCAAACGCCCAAGATTCTTGGCCACCGAGAGTCCCCAAACTCTTGATCACCCCTCGATCCCATACCACGGCGGTTTCCCAATCGATCAGATCGCCAATGAAATCGCCGGAGCCACAAATTTGGCCGCATTCGTTCACGTCCTGAGCCCGGCTGGTTCTGCCCAGCAAAACGCCCGGGTCGTGAAGGTCGGTCAGTTGGCCATTGGCAAGCCAATGGACCGCGTGCCGGAATCCCCCACTGACTTCCGACCAGCCGACCACCTCGCCGTTTTCGGCCAAAGCGACGCCGATGGCATTGCCGGTCCCCCCGGCCAAGGCAGGAAGAGCATGGACGATGCCGCCTTCGAACAGGTAGGGACGGTTGCGCAGAAGTTGGGGATCCCAGCCGCTGCCCAAGATTTGTCCGGCCTCGTTCACCGCCGTAGCCGTTTTCAATTCCAAGGGATCGCCGCCGGTCACCCAATCCGAAAGAGCGGTGGCTTGCCCTTGGTCCCAAACCACCGGGTGGGTTTGGATGATGATGATGTGGCCAGTTTGCACGTCTTCCGATTGGCCGACCATGAAGCCTTGGCTGTTGCCGTCGGTGGCAACGCCTCCTTCATGACCGCTTAACACCGGCAAGAGATGGCTTCCCAAGTCGTCCCACCAAACCGGTTGGGTCCATGTATCGATAGGTCGCTGGCCTCCGCCCACGGCAAATCCACGATCGGGCAAGGCTACCGGGTAGCTAGTCGTCAGGATCTGATTGTGGTCCAGATCGGAGATGCCGTAGTTTTGAGCGATTGCGGATGGTGCAACCACGGTCAAGAACAACAAACTGAGGAAAAAGGTGGTTTTCATGGTGTTTGAAGGCTACGAGTCCGCCCAGGGGGCCAGCCTGACTCTACGAAAGGAGTAGAAACCGATTGGCCTGCGGCAACACCCGGTTTGAATTCGTGAGGCTTTCCCGACACCCCCTCGAAATCGGCTTCGCCGGCGCCAAAACCGGCTACCATCGAAGCCCCCTCCCATCCGGAGCTGCCATGCTGCTGGTTCTCTGCCTGCTTTGTCCCGGTCTTTCCGCCATGCCCCAAGGCCAAACCCTGCAATCGGATTACCCGATTCAAGCCGTTCCCATGACCCAGGTGCGGGTACAAGGAGGTTTCTGGGGACCGCGATTGGAAACCAATCGCCGGGTCACGATCCCTTATGATTTTCAAAAATGTGAAGAAACCGGAAGGATCGACAACTTTGCCAAAGCCGGGGGCTTGATGCCCGGTCCTTTTATCGGAATTCGTTATAACGATTCGGACGTCTTCAAAGTCATCGAAGGGGCTTCTTATGCCTTGGCTCTGCAAGCCGATCCGGAGCTGGAAGCTTATCTGGACCGCTTGATCGCCAAAATCGCCGCCGCCCAGGAGGAAGACGGTTACCTGTACACCACGCGAACCATCGATCCGAATCGCCCGGCCCGGGCCGCTGGAGAAACGCGCTGGGCCTTTTTGGAACATAGCCACGAGTTATACAACGTTGGTCATATGTATGAAGCGGCGGTAGCTCATTATCAAGCCACCGGCAAACGATCGTTGTTGGAAGTGGCATTGAAAAACGCCGATTTGATCGACCGGACTTTCGGGCCGAACAAGCGCCGAGACATTCCAGGTCATCAAGAAATCGAAATCGGCTTGATGAAGTTGTATCGCCTGACCGGCGAAGCCCGCTACCTGCACCTGGCTCGCTTTTTTCTGGATGAACGGGGCCAAGCCAACGGTCGCAGCCTGTACGGGGAGTACTGCCAAGACCATGCTCCGGTTACCGAGCAAAAAGAAGCCGTCGGCCATGCGGTCCGAGCGGTTTACATGTATTCCGCCATGACCGATGCGGCGGCTTTGTTTCAAGATTCCGCCTATCGCCGGGCGGTGGACTGGTTGTGGACCGACGTAACCCAGCGCAAGATGTATCTCACCGGCGGAATCGGCGCCCACCGTCACGGGGAAGCTTTCGGCAAGGCTTATGAACTTCCCAACGCATCGGCTTACAACGAAACTTGCGCCGCCATCGCCTTGGCTCTTTGGGCCCAACGCATGTTTCTCCTGAACGGAGATGCCCACTACGTCGACGTTTTGGAACGGGTCCTTTACAACGGCTTTTTGGCCGGCGTCGACCTGAGCGGAACGGAATTCTTCTATCCCAATCCGCTGGAAGCCAGCGGCCGCAGCCCGTTCAACCAGGGTTCGCCGGTGCGAGCCCCTTGGTTTGATTGTTCCTGTTGTCCTGTCAACGTGGTTCGCTTTCTGCCGGCCATTCCGGGCTTCGCCTTTGCAATTCAGGAGACCTCTCTGTTCGTAAATCTATTCTTGCAAGCGGAAGGTCGGGGGCAAATCAGCGGGCAGGACGTGGCTTGGAACATGCAAACGGAATATCCCTTCCAAGGCAAGGTGCGGCTGCAATTTCCTATGGAGCGAGGGGTCGACTTTGCCTTGAAATTGCGCATTCCGGGGTGGGCTCGAAACCAGCCGGTGCCCAGCGATCTCTACCGTTTCGCAACCCCTTCCAAGGAGAAAGTGGAAATCACCGTGAACGGAATCGAAGCGGAATGGAAATGGGAACGAGGCTACGCAGTGCTCGAGCGCCGATGGGAACCTGGAGATTGGCTGGAAATGCAGTTGCCGATGCCGATTCGCCGAGTGGTGGCCGACTCTCGAGTTCAAGCCGACCGAGGCAAGGTCGCCTTACAACGAGGTCCCCTGGTTTATTGCGTGGAAGGTGTGGATCACGCCGGCGCCGTTTCCCACCTTTCTTTGCCGGCACAAGCCGATTTCCAAGTTCTTCAGAATCCGGACTTTCTCGACGGTTGTCCGGTTTTGGTTACGGAACAGGCTGAAGCTTCCAAGAGAACTTCCGGTGGTGAAGTCGAAACCGCCAACGCCCTCTTAAGGGCCCTTCCTTATTACGCCTGGGCTCATCGCGGTGCGACCGCCATGACGGTTTGGTTGCCGGAGGACGGCGAATATGCCAAAGCCCTGCCGATTCCAACCATCGCTTCCCTGGCCAAGGCCAGCGCTTCCCATTGTTGGAGTGGAGATACCGTCGAGGCCATTCACGATTTGGAGATCCCGCAACATTCCGGAGATCACGATCTACCGCGATTGACTTGGTGGGACCACCGCGGAACCCGGGAATGGGTGCAATACGATTTCGACCAACCCACGACCCTGGATCATTGCCGGGTGTATTGGTTCGACGACACCGGTCGCGGTTCCTGCCGGCTCCCCAAAAGCTGGCGCCTGCTTTATGTTCAAGCCGGTGAATGGCGAGAAGTGGAAGCCTGGAAAGTGGATCGGATCCACCGGGACGCTTTCAATGAGATGCGTTTCAAAGCCCTAACCACCACGGCCTTGCGACTGGAGGTCGATCTCCAAGAAGGATTCTCCGGTGGAATTTTGGAATGGCAAGTTGGAAGCGAGTAAGGCCAATCAAGGATTCGACCGCTTCTGAAAAGCGATTCGCTCGTTCTGGTAATCCAAAACCAAACGAAACGGCTTCAGGAAATCGCCGCCAATGTTGCCTAGGGTCCAAGCGTCCTTGAAAGCTCCTTTGTCGACAACGCCAAAGCCCACTTCCGGATTTTCGAAACGATGTCCGGCCAATTCGAACCACCGAATTCGACCTTGTTTGATCGGCAACATGCCACCCACGCCCCCGGCGCCACCATCGCTAACCTCCCGATCCTGCAACAGGGAAAGCTCCTGAACCGCCGGAGTATGAAACATTACCGTGGAACCGGCAGCCCCGGTATCGAGCCGAAACCAGCCGCGATGATCGCCTTCGAAACCCGCTTCCACGCAGGGGTGACGATCGTACAAGACCAAGTCCTGCCAAGCTCCGGATTTCAATTCATAGCTTGAGGAGGGATGCAATTGAACCCAACCTTCCACCATATCCACCTCGGCGACGCATCGTGACAGCACTCCGTAACCGATGATGCCGGCAATTTCCACTCCGAATACCGGCTCCAGAAAACTCAAATCAAGTTCCAAGAACACCGACTTTTCAATCCGAAGCGGCCCGATGCGAAATTCGGGTCCTTGCACGAAGCGGGTTTTCACTCGACCGCCGATTCCCACCGCCGTAATTTCTCCAACCTCTTGCAACTGCAGGGAAGCTCCAACCGTGGTGGAAAGAGTGGAAGCTCCGGCGCCGGTATCGAAAATGAACCACTTTTCTTCTTCCAAACCGAGATCCACTTGAACCAACAAATGTCCGGTAGGAGCTTGCCGGCACACCAGTTTCGGCGACACCGCAGGATCAAAGCGAAAATCCGCTCTTAGCTTCTGGCGCTTTGGAAACCAACTTTCCGCAGCCGTTTGCGGCCTGGAGATGGAAGTAAATTGAACAGTATCCACCTCGTCTCCCGGCCTCTGAATCCGCAACTCAGCCGGGAAATGAACCTGGTCGATTTGCCGGTAGTTCAAATAGTGAATCTCATCCAACCATTTGCCATTGTCGAAAGTACAGCTTTCCACCAGGTTTTCATCATTCAAGCTAAGGCTTCCCCGAAAACGCCCGTCTTTTGCCGTCCAGTGCAAGCTCCGCTGGCCTTCTATCCGTTCCACGCGCCAATGGAAGCGATCTCGATGAGTCCACCAGTGCCCGCTCATGAACAAAAGCATGGCGCGAGCTTCTTCCTTTTCCCGCAAAGTCAAACGGCGGGGAGTTCCCATCCAATCTCGTTCCCAGCCGCTTTCACCGTCACTGCTCAAGAGATATGGCATGGCGCCACCAAAATCGAATCGATAGCGCAACTCCTTGTCCATGGCGAGAGTGATCTCGCCCGGATTGCCGTTATAGCTGCCTTCGCCCCGAGCTAAGACCAAGTCCACAGAGGCACCTTCCCAACCGGAAGCTCGCCCGTAATCGGCCAACCAAGCTTCCGCTTCTTGGGCGGTCAAGGCCGCAGGAAGGACTAGGCCCAGGGCGGCTAATGCAAGGGCGCATCGAACCGAACTCGAAGGGTTCCAACGACTGAAAAATTTCATGGTGAAACATCCTCCTCTTTAGGCGGAGCTTGGGTTCCGGATTCCGGAGTCAAAACGTAAGTGAAGGAACACAATTGCCCTTCGTTTCCTGCTCGGTTGCGCTCCAAGATTTCCACTAACTTGCCCAGTAACTCCAGCACTTCTCCCATGGCTTCCGGAGCAAGCCAAGCTTTGACCCGTCCAGCCGAAGCGTTTTTGTCCTCGCCGCGAATCACCGCCCGGCCGTTCTCCATGCCGGCCCGGATGCTGCGGTCGGCCAAGCGCAACATGGCGGAAACCGCCCGGGAAGTTGCGTCGACGTTGGCCGGGTTGTCGGGATCGAAGTGCAGTCGAATCTTTTCCGCCGGCAGCCCGTAAAGCACCTCACGGCGACGGCCTGCCATGCGACTCCCCTTTTCCACCACCAAGCCGACCTGGCGAAGTTTGCGAAGGTGGTAGTAAAGAGAATCGGGCGCTCGCCCCAACAGCTCGGCCAACTCGGCCACCGCCAAGGTTCCGGCACTCTCCAGAGTGCTGACGATTTCTTGGCGAGGAGGAGAGGTGAGAGCTTCCAGTTGTTCTTGGCGTTGGATGCGCATGTCCGAGATCCAAAAGAGTACGCTTGGGGCCTCTTTACTGGTGAAATTTTTTTAATTTTTTTCACCAGTAAACTTCATTCATTCTTAGTAGGCCCACTAGATAGGCATTATGACGCCAATTATTGGCGGATTCACGATTCTTACTGCCCTTACCGAAGACCGGCCATTCTCCCGCTGTCGCGCCGCTCACTTCGAGACATTGGCCACAAAAAGCGATGAAATTGCCGCCTTGGCCCCCCACCTGAGCCCGGGCGAATGCTAGAAAGCCGACCGATGCCTCCGCTCTCCCTCCTCCTGCTATTGGTGCCGTGGGTGGCCCCTTCACCCTGGGCCCAGGCCCCCTCTCCCAAGCCCCAAGCCGCCGGCTTCGAACCCCTGCTTCAAGACGGCCCGATAGAGCAACATTGGCAAGCCAACCCGGCGTGGAAGTTGCTGGAAGGAAGCTTGGTGGGCTCTCCCGGAGAAATCCTCTTGAGCCGGGACGATTGGCGGAACTTTGAATTTCGTTGCCGCTGGAAAGGGGAAATCGGGGCTCGGGGCAAACTCCATCTTCGGAATTTGGCCCAGGTCTCGGTGGGCGATTGGGAAGGAGGGGCCGGTGGTTTGTGGACTTTGACCGGCCACCCCACGCCGCCGATGGCGAACCGCGCTCCCGACCCCGCGACCTGGCATCGTTTGCAGGTGCGGGTGGTGCAAGACCAAGTCTCGGTTTGGATCAACGGCGTCCTAACCGTGGTCGCCGCAGCAGTCCCCAAAGCCAACGCCGGAGCTGCGCCTATGGATGATCGCGGCCCCCTCGGCTTGCAGGTGGATCAGGGTTTATTGGAAATTCGCGATCCGGAAATTCGAGTGCTGGATGAAGGAGCGGAAGCCTTGGGCCCGCCACCTCCCGAAGACCGCCAAGCTTTCGAGCGGCGCATGCAATGGTGGTCGGAAGCTCGCTTCGGCATGTTCATCCATTGGGGCTTGTACGCCATTCCCGCCGGCACTTGGAATGGCCAGCGGGTCGGAGGCATCGGTGAATGGATCCAACATCACGGCAAGATTCCGCCGAGCGAATATGAAGTTCTGCAAGAGCAATTCCTCCCGCTCGCTTTCGATGCCGATGCCTGGGCGAAAGCCGCCCACGATGCAGGCATGAAATACATCGTGATCACTTCCAAGCATCACGACGGCTTCGCCCTGTTCGATTCCAAATATTCCGAGTGGGACGTGATGAACACTCCTTATGGAAAGGACCTTCTCGCGCAACTGGCCGAAGCTTGCGCCAAATATGGTCTGAAGATGTGCTGGTACTACTCGATCATGGACTGGCACCATCCCGACTATCTGCCTCGCAAAAATTGGGATCCGCGACCGGATGAGCAGGCTGAATATTTGCGCTACGTCGAATACATGAAAAATCAGTTGTTCGAACTGACCACCCGCTACGGTCCGATCGGCGTCCTTTGGTTCGACGGCGAATGGGAAGCCACCTGGAAGCACGAGATGGGGGTGGAACTTTACGACTACGTGCGTTCCTTGCAGCCGGACATTTTGATCAACAACCGGGTGGACAAGGGCCGGCGCGGCATGCAGGGCATGACTCGAGAAGGGGGCTTTCGGGGCGACTTCGGCACTCCTGAACAGGAAATTCCCGGTACCGGACTACCCGGAGCCTATTGGGAATCCTGTATGACCATGAACGATACTTGGGGATTCAAATCCTATGACCAAAATTGGAAGTCCTCGGAAACTTTGATCCGAAATCTGTGCGACACCGCTTCCAAAGGCGGCAATTACTTGCTCAACGTCGGCCCGACTGCGGAAGGACGAATTCCGGAAGCTTCCCTGCAGCGAATGGCCGAAGTAGGACGTTGGCTGCAATTGTACGGAGAGGCCATTTACGGCAGCCAGGCAGGTCCCTTTGCCCGGTTGCCTTGGGGCCGTTGCACCCGCAAGGGCGATTTCCTCTATCTCTTGGTATTCGACTGGCCGCAGCCGACCTCGAGGGAATTGGAAATCCCCGGCTTACAGAATCGAATTTTGGGGGCGAAGATCCTGGGCGAACGCCCCCTGCATTTGGGAATCCGTCGCGGAGAAGAATCTTCCTTCCTGCGAGTGCCGGCCAGTGCACCGGATCCGGCAGCCAGCGTCATTCGCATTCAAGTGCAAGGCGAGCCGGTTGTGTTCACGCCGAGCTTGAAACCGGATGCCGAAGGAGTCTTGACCCTGAGAGCACGAGACGCCGAAATTCACGGCGCCCACGCCCGCTACGAACATGGAGCCGATCGCGACAACATCGGCTTTTGGACTTCGGCGGATGATTGGGTTTCCTGGACGGTGGCGGTTCCAAAACACCAAAAGTACAAGGTTCGGCTGCGCCAGGCTTGTGAAGATGCTTCCGCCGGTAGCCGTTTCGTCCTTCGCATCGGCGAACAGGAGCTCGGCGGAATCGTTTGGGGCACTGGAGGCTGGGCTAAGTTCACCGACGTCGACCTTGGCCTAATTGAAATCCCGGAAGGGCGCCGTTCCCTGGAGTTCCGGGTGACCGAGCTCAAAGGGCATGCCGCTCTCAACTTGCAGAGTCTCCGTTTCATTCCGGTGGAGCCGTAGAGGCTCTTTCCCCAGTTTCAGAAACGAACCAGCGAGTGAAACGACGGCTCCACGCTTCCGCTCGACAAGTGAACTCACTCCAAGCCAAGCCGCTTTTCGCCACCTCCAACAAAAAGGCATTGAAGGAATCTTGCGGCTGATAACCCGAATCCAACAGTTGCAGGAAAACTTCTCGGGCCGTCTCGGGGTCGTTCAACTGCAGTCGGCTCAAGCCAAAGCGTAATCCGCTTCGCAAAACTTCCGGGTGATCCGGGCTGTGGGTTTGCAAATAGCTCTGCCAGGCCCTTTGGAAGCAGTGGTCGGACTGCTTCAGATTGCCTTGGAGTGCATAAACGGTTCCCAAACTGATAGCCAGTTGCTGCATCAGCGGATGATGACTTCCCAAGGAAGGCAGGTATTCCTGCTCAAGCTTTAACATGGATTCGATCGCTGCTGCGTATTTCCGCTCTTCTCCGTCCAGAATCGCCAGGTTCAATCGGATAAGGAGAGCACGGTTTCGGCTATCCGACAGATCCGCTCCCTGTTCCAAAAGCGAGGTTAGCAATGATCGAGCTTCGGCAAAATTCCGCTCGTTGATGAAGCCGGCGGCCAAGTTCAGGCGGGCGTCAAAAGCCTTGTCTCCCTCGTGGCCATTCTCTTCCTGGTACATCGTGGCGGCGATCTCCAGCCGCTCCTTGGCCAAAGTCATGTTGCCGCCGGCAAGGGCGTTGTTTCCGGCTCGCAAATAATATTCAGCCAAACTCGAATCCGAATCTCCCAAATGCTCGGCCATGACCGGCAGCATGCGCCGATAGAGGGCTTCCGCTTCCGTGTAACGGCCGCTCAAGGAAAATTGATGGGCGACTTGCAATCCCAAAATGGCATGCAGATAGGGTTCGGTTTCCAGATGCTCTCCAGCCAGCTCCAAGATGGAAGCCAGGAATTGATCGCTGTTCAGGCCGCTCGATGAGCGAAGGTTTTGTTGCAGGCGATTCACCATTTTCACCATCCCGCCGGTGAACTGATTGAGCGAATCCACCTTGGCCTCCAGAGCAACTTTCACACGATCGGCCTCATTCCAGCCGAGTTCGGCCCTTTCCTTTTCCACTTGGACCTGGCGATGAAGTCCTGCCAGCGAGATCAAAGCGATCACGGCAGCAAACAATAAACCGGAAAGTTTAGGATTCCTGCGAAGCGTCCCTTCCCCCACCCGAAACCACCCGGGCTTCCTTGCCGACACGGCTTCTCCGCAAAGATAGCGGCGCAGGTCATCAGCAAACTCTTTCATGGTGGCATAGCGCCGGCGGGGATGCTTGGCGATGGCCCGCATGCACACGTTGGAAAGCGATTTTGGAGCCTGGACCAACTTTCGCGGCTCTTCAGGATCCAAATACTGAATTCGGCGGGCGACTGCGGAAAAGCTGGCTCCCTCGAAGGCCCTTTGCAAAGTCATGGACTCGAACAAGGAGGTACCTAGGGAAAAAACGTCGGTGCGATGATCCAAATCGAATAAATCAGAATTGATCTGCTCCGGACTCATGTAGTAGGGAGTTCCAATTCGATCTCGGGTTCGAGTGAGGCCGAGATCTCCTTCCAAAAAAGCCAGACCGAAGTCGACCACTTTCGGTTGTCCGTTCGGGAGCAGCATGATGTTGGCGGGTTTTAAATCCCGGTGCCAAACTCCGACTTCATGAGCTGCGGCCATGGCTTCGGCTACGGCGAGGTGGATTTCGGCCACCCTCCGAAAATGACTCTCGTTCAGGTCCGGACGCTTTCGGTGCTCGTCCAGCCAATCGGCCAAGCTCCGGCCGCCTTCGATAAGCTCCTGGACGATATACAAATCACCTTCATCCTCGCCGACACCATAGATTTGGGCGATTCCCGGGTGAATCAATCGACTTCCGACGGCGGCTTCTTTCTGGAACCGTTGCAAAGAGGAAGCCCTTAAATTGTAAATCGGATAGAGCAATTTGACCGCCACCTTCTTTTCCAAGGATAATTGAATTGCACTCCAAACTTCTCCCATGCCTCCTCGGCCAATTCTTTCCAGAAGCCGATAGTCTCCCAACACGCGACCGCTGTGGTCGCAGGGCTCGGCTCCCAATAGGCTGACCAATTCCACGTATTCACGAAACAGCGGTTCAGCTTCGGAGCGAAGCGGGGCGGGCAAACTATCCAGGAAGCGATTTTCATCCATGGATCCACCCTTGCGAGCGTTTACCAAAAAACGGTGCAAGGCTTCCTGCACTCTCGCTTCGTTTGAATTTTCCTGGAAATGATCTTTCATGCTTTGCAGTTCAAGAAAGGCAGCCAAGCACCTTCCTGTTCGATTTGGAATCTCCTTTTGCTAAGCTGGCTTTGCATTCGCAAAGCAGGCCATGGCAACCCATTCTCCCCTTCCAGCCGATACCCTGGAAAAGATCCTGATCTGGACTCGCGCTCACTTGGGAGAAGCCAGCGGCGCATTGCTCCAAGATCCGACCGTGCAGGAGCGGATCGCCCAGAGATTGATGCAAGGTGCCGAAACGGAGGACGCCGTCCTTGCCGGAATCCACGGCGCCATGCATAAATCTCCCTATGCGATGGATGAGTTCATTGCTTATTTTCATCATTCCATTCTGCTGCTCAGCCGGAGAAACATGTCGCCGGCCTTGCGCCGGGCTCTGGACACCGCCGACCTGGCCCAGTCGGTGTGGAAAGATCTGGTGGCCGATCTGGGAGACATTCGATTCTATAACCGGGCGGCGTTCATTTCTCTGATGGCCAAACGCTTGAGATGGAAGGCCGCCGATCGGCTTCGAAACTCGAAAACCCTCTCCAGGCGCTTGGATTTGCAGGTTTCGTTGCAATCTGACTTGGACGGCGTGGATGGCGAGAAGGCCCGGAAAACGGTTCATCCTTTGTCCAATTTGGTGCGGGAAGAAGAAAGGCGGGAACTTGCGGAACGAATTCTTCAACTTCCCAAGGCCGACCGAGAAATGATCCGCTATCGACTTCAGGGTATGTCGAAAGAAGAAATCCAGGAACGGACCGGCTGGACCGCAGCTCAAATAAAAGCCTCCATGCAAAGAGCCCGGAGGCGCTTGCGGAATCCGGAATAAACCGTCCCCGGAAATGATTTCCGGAGACGGCGCCAGCATTCCTTTTTCCCCAAGATTATTGAATCGTCGTCGCCACCGTATTGGACAGGGTGCAACTGGAAAGATCCAAAGCCTGAAACCAAATTTGCAGGCCGGTCAAACCAGGAGGCACGTTGCCGGCGAACACCGCGGTTCCAGAAGCATCGGCGATCACCACGCCCAACACCACCGGGCTCAACAAATCGACGTCGAGGGTACCGCAGGAACCGGCGTTCACGCTGGTGGTTCCCAATCCGGTAACCGAGTAAGCAAAACCGACCGGCCCTTGGGCGGTACCGTTGGAGGCGGTCAAGGATCCAGGATTTCCGGACACCAAGGCGGAAGCTTGCAAATCAAAGGCCGGACCTCCGTTCGGGTCGACCACGTCGATCAGATCGATCCAACTTGTGGGCAAGTCGGAGTTGGCCCAGCGGTTGACGAAGATGCGAACTTGGCTCAGGCTGCCGTTTCCGGGCCCGCTGGAAATGAGGGAGCCATTTCGGAACAGGCTTACATTGCCGGAGTTGTCTCGAGAATATTGATAGGAGTCGCCGGGGACGTAAGGAAACAACCCTCCTCCCCCAGGTCCGGAAACCACCGTTTCCAAATTACCCGAAGCATTCTCGAAGATGCGGATGCTGAATCCGCCGCCGCCCAGCAAAGACAAGTTGAATTCCCCTTGCTCATTGAGGACTTTCGAAAACATGATGCCGCCGAATTCGACTTCGAGGGCGCCGCTGGTTGCAGGGAAATCGCGACTCACTTCCAAGGTCGAACTCATGCTGGGATTGACCGGAGTCAATTCGAAGATCTGCAGCATGGAGTTGAATTCGGCGTAAGACCAGTCACTGGCATTGGTCATCGACGCATTCCAATCGGCGTGCAATACGCCGTCGTCGAAGTCATCGTGCAGCAGGGTCTGCTGGGCGAAGGCCGGGCAGGCCAAGGCTCCTAAAGCCAGCAAAGCGAATGAACGGTACATGGGTTGCTCCTCAATGGTTGGGGTTGCTATTCAGGGGTTGGGCTGATTCAGCCCTGCCCGTTGAAGAGCGAACTCCAAGACGGAGCACGGTTTCTTTGTAGAAAATCCGAAACGGAGATCTTTCCGGTAGGCGGCTAGAGCAGGCGATAAGTGCCGTCGCCCATGGCCTTCAGCCGGCCTTCGGAAGCCAATTTTTGCCAGATCTCCTCGGAGAAACCATTCGGCGGTTGAATGCCGGCGATGCTGGTATCCCGTCCGGAGCTGAAGGGCCCGCCGCCGATTTTGGACTCGTCATCCAAAATCATCAGCTTCCATCGTTTCTTAAACGCCTGTAAGGCCTGGCGAGCCTTGGCTTTCTCCGGGTCGGCCTGGCTCAGCCGGTGGCACAGGGCCTCCAAGCCGTCCAAATCTTGCTCCAAGACGATGGCCTCAACCTCTTCCTCAGGCACCTGATCCGCCAATAAAAGCTCCAGAGCTTGTTCCCATAGGGCCTCCTCCTCTGGACTTTTCTTAAGTTGGCGTAACAGTTTCCGGAGTTTGTTGAGAGACATGAGCTAGCTCCAGCCTAAAGCCGCGGCCACTCCTGCGCCGTTCCTATGGCAGAATTCATGGGATGCGTTTCTCCCCACTTCCCCTCATCGCCTGCGCCGGCGCCTTGGGCCTCGGCGCCCTCGCCAGCCTGGACGCGGTCCCTGAGCCCCTGGAATGGGGTCCCGGGCCGGTTCACCTGCTCCCCTTCGGCCTCATGGACGAGGTCCGGGATCCGGCCTACCAAGTGCCGATGCAGGTCCAGGCTTACCACGAAGGCCAGGGAGGGGTTCATTTGCTGGCCCTGGAAGTCTTCGGACCCGGGGGGCAAGAGGTGGACCGCCTCGACCTTCAAGGCGAACGCCTAGAAGGCGATGACGGCCTGCTGAAGGGTTTCCACCAAATGCTGGAACGCCTGAATCCGGATATCTCCCACCGCCACCGCCAGCGCTTGTTCCTGCCGTTGAAAGATCGGCCGAAACTGAGTCCGGAACAGGAAGGAGATCTGCTGCAACAAGTTTTGAAGGAAAGCGAGCGGCTACGGCGGCAAGGGGGCCAGCAGATATCGAACCTTAAGTTTTCCGTAGACCTGAACCGTTTGTTCCCCATGGACGCCCTGCCGGGAGACTCGGTGCCGTTGGAGATCGTGCTCCATTACGAAGACGCCCAAGGTCAATCCCAAAGCGTTCGTTACCGGCATGCCGTTCGCCTGTTGCCGCCTTTCCTCGGCCCGCCTTCAGGATGGCAAGCCGGCCGCGGCGGTGGCTTCTGGGCCACCGGCGACTTGCACGTCCACAATTGCCGCGATCAGGCTCTGTTGGGTTGCCCCAATTGCGCAGCCGAGTCCTTCAACGTCACCGGGGCTTACACCAACGCCGATCTGAAGCCGCAGTATCAATCGTTGGGCTTCAGTTTCTTCAGCACCACGACCCACTCTTACTGCATCAATAACGATACCGAATTCCAGTTGATTGCTTCGGAAGCGTCCAGCCTGGACGATCCCCAGTTCCAAGTGGTCCTGGGAACGGAATTGACTTGCCGGGAAACCGGGCCGCAGAGTGGCGCGGACATCAACGACGCCGTTTGCCTGTTGGGCGGAAACTTTTTCACCGGCATCAACCACATGGGCGGCCATTTCCTGCAGACTCGCAAACCCGGCGGCCAAGAAGGTTTCTTGGACAATTGTGATTCGCCCCTGTACGACCAAAGCGTCAACGTCAGTGAAGTCAATGCCGAAGGCGGTTTCACCATCGCCAACCATCCCGGTGGCGACACTATCAGTTTCAATTCGGTCAGTTGGTTTCGCGGATTGGAAAGCGGCCAAGCCCACGGCACCGAAATCTGGAACGGAGGTCAATTCAACGCCAACTTCGATCACAAGAAGTGGTGGGTCGATCGCCTGTTGGAAGGCAAATTCACTTACCCCTACTCCGGAAGCGACACTCACGACGCCGCGTACAACTTCGGCGCCGTTCACACTTGGGTGGAGGGCGCTCTAAGCGATCAAAGCCTGAGAGATGCCCTGAAAAGCGGCCGGCACTACTTGAGTAACGGCCCCTTCCTCAGCGGGCGTTTGTTCGACAATGGCGGCCGCAGCCTGGAAATGGGTCAATACGTGATCGTGGCCGCCTCCTCGGTACCGCCGAACTACCCGGTGTCTTACGAAGTGAGCTACAACATCGGCACCGATACCGCCGACATTTACGTCTTCCGGGGCACGGTCGGGGACGCCAGTGAGGTGGAAGTTCAAGTCTTCCAAGGCTTGACCGGTTCGGGAACCGTAACCGCCGTCACCACCGTGCCGACCAACGGCTCCTCCTGGTACCGAGCGGAACTCTCAGGCGCCGGCGGCTCCCTGGCCGCTTACACCTCGCCGAGCTTCGTAGTGTTGCAGTAAAACCACACCACGCTTGTTGAAAAACCCGGTGGCTTCAGGGCCATCGGGTTTTCTTTTTGAACACTGCCCTCAGCCGCAAACCAAAATTACGAGGCAGGAAGCAAGCTGCCCTCGGAAATGATTCGCTCTAAATCTTGTTCCACTCCTCGAACACAGGTTTGGAACAGTTGCTCGCCGGCTTGGGAACTGGCCAACTCCGGAGCCGATCCGATGCGCCCGTCCGGATAGAGGCGGCGATATTTCTCGGGGCTTAGCGGCCACTCGTCCGGGTAATCCGCCGCCACTCCTTGGGGAGCGGTCCCGACCTTGCCTGGACACAAAAACATGGTTTGCGAAATTTCGCTTGGAGTGGCGTGGCAACCGTTTCGATCGCCGAACAACTTTTGGTCCAAAGCCTCGATCTCCTCAAAGGTCCACCAGGAACGGCAATGAACCCGAGTCGGGTGAGCCGGCTCCTCCTGGTTCCAGGCGTCTCGAACCTGCTCGAGAGATTCATCGTTACCACCATGGCCATTCAAAAAGTAAATCCACGGCAACGGCCATCTGGCAATGGATCGGATCAGGTCCTGCAGGACCGCCTGTAAAGTCTCCGGACGCAAAGAAACGGTCCCTGGAAAGCCCAAGTGGTGATCGCTGGCCCCGAGGGAAAGGGTCGGGCCCAACAGGTGGCCGCTACGTTCACAAGCCGCCGCCGCCACCGCTTGAGGAATGAGAAAATCGGTCCCGATCAATCCGTTCGGTCCATGTTGCTCGGTGGCTCCGATCGGTATCAAAATCCCGCGATTCGATTTCGCCGCCCGTTCAACTGTAGGCCAACTTAATTCAAAAAGGGCATGAGAATCCATGGCCAAATGCTACCAAACCTGGAATCACTCCTTTGAATTCGAGGGCAACTTGCCCCAAAATGGATTTATGAAGTTCGCTCTGAGGTGGTTCTGCCTATGCTTCGGCATCGCCGGAGCGGCCGGGTGCGGTGATTCGAACCAAGCTCCCACCGATTCCATGCCGGGTACCAAGCAGATTGACAAGCTGGTGCTGAGCGAAGAGGACTGGCAGCAAAAGTTAAGCCCGGAACAATTCCACATTCTTCGGGAAGAAGGAACCGAGCAAGCGTTCACCGGCCGCTATTGGGATACCCAGGAAGACGGGATCTACCACTGCGCCGGCTGCGATTTGGCCTTGTTCGACTCGGCCACCAAATTCAAAAGCGGCACCGGCTGGCCCAGTTTTTGGAAACCGATCGATCCGGCCCACATCCTGGAAAACGAAGACCGCAAACTGTTCGTGCTGCGGACGGAAGTTCTATGCGCTCGTTGCGACGGCCACTTGGGTCACGTCTTCGACGACGGGCCACAGCCTACCGGCTTGCGTTACTGTTTGAACTCGGCAGCCTTGATGCTGAAAAAGCCTTAAAGAAGAACGGAGGTCTGTCCCTCTTCCGGGGTTTCCATTTCCGAAATCGGAGCGGTATTCGGCGCCAGGAAAAACCGGCCGACAGCGGCTTCAAACTCATCGCCGTTATCCCGTTCCATTCCATAATGCCCTTCCATCGAGCCCCATTCGGTCGGCAAGGGGCACCAGCTCATGTACTGAAAGCTTTCTCCAGGCTCCAGGCGCGGTTGGTGGCCCACCACTCCCGAACCGCGGACTTCCCGCTTATGGTTTTCGGAATCCAAGATGAGCCAATAACGCTTGAGCAGCCGGGCGGCCAGCTCGCCTTCATTGGTAACCACCACTCGATAGGCATAGACAAATTGACCGTTGTCCGGATCCGAGTGCTCCGGCACGAATTGGGCCGCCACTTGGATCCTTATTCCATCCGTGGTTGTATCGGAATGTCCTGATTGTTTCGCCATGGTGCTCCTGCGCCTATCCAATCTAGGCGAAAAGACCATCCTCTCCAAGCCCAGAACCGTTTGGCCTCAGCGCTCAAAGTGGTAATTTGGCTGCTTGCGCCCTCCTGGACGCGTTCCACCCCTTAACCCCTCTCATACCCGGAGTTCTCGTGCAGCTCGCGACCCTTTCCCTTCTCCTTTTTGGGATTTGTGCTGCCCCGCAAACAGGGCAACAAGATGCCCTTTCGACCCTGGCCCCCCTGGGGGAAAAGCCTGCCGCCACCCTGATTACCGAGGACCACGATCCTCGCCTGGTGCAGGTCAAGTTCGTCCACGACAGCGGAGTGCGTCTCCGCCAAGGCCGTTTCGTCGGCACCGGGGACGATCTGGAAGCCATCAACGGCACTTTGGACGGCCTCGGCGTCACCCGGAAACGGCTGTTCCAGCAATCGGAAAGCTGGTTGGAAAACTGGCGGCTGCAGGGGGAAGCCCGCAGCGGCATTGCGCTCCACGACCTCAACCTGTTCTTCCTGGTGGAATTGCCCGAGGACGGCCTGGTTGGCTCGGTGTGCGATTGGTTGAACACCTTTGACATGGTGGAGCTGTCCTGGCCGGTCGGAAGGGTGGAAGACCCCAACGTGATTCCGGTCCATCTGCAGAGCAACTTCAGCACCCTGTTGCCCTCCCCCGATTTCCAGAACCTGCAAGGCTATCGGGAAGCGGCTCCCCTGGGAGTCGACGGCGACTGGGGCAACCTGTTCAGCGGTGGCCGGGGTATCGGCACCGTGATCGCGGACGTGGAAACCGGTTGGACCGACGACCACGAAGACATCGCGCATAAGGCTTTGGGCAACTACGTCGGCCTGCCCATGACTTACTACCCGTGGGACCACGGCACCGCCGTGTTCGGCGAACTGATCGGGGAAGACAACGGGGAAGGCGTGCTGGGCTTGGTCTACGAGGCGGACGTCCTGATGTCGACCCACCAGGGCAACTCAAACAACATTCCGACCGCCATCGCCCACGCCGCCAATGCCGTCGGGGTTGGTGACGCCGTGGTTTTGGAAGTGCAGTGCTACCACGGTCCGCCCTCGCCTCACCCCTGCGAATACGACGCCGGCATTTTCGCCACCGTGCAAACCGCCACCGCCAACGGCACCCACGTCTTCGCCGCCGCCGGCAACGGCGACAACGACCTGGATAGCGGCGCCTACGGCGGAGCCTTCGACCGCAGCGTGCGCGATTCCGGAGCGGTCATGGTCGGCGCCAGCAACGGCAGTTCCCTAGACAAGGCCGGCTTCTCCAACTACGGCAGCCGTTGCGACGCTCATGGTTGGGGATACGACGTCACCACCGCTGGCTACGGTTACCTCTACTCCGGAGGCACCGTGCAAACCGAATACACCGACTCCTTCTCGGGGACTTCCAGTGCCACCCCGATCGTGACCGGCGCCGGCTTGATTCTCAACGCCGTCCACCGGGAAGCCTTCGGTTCGCCGATGGATCCCTTCGTCCTGCGGGATCTGTTGACCAACACCGGTACTCCTCAGGGAGCCGGCGGCAACATCGGCCCGCGGCCTGACGTGCGCCTGGCCCTGGAACGCCTGCAAGTCCCCAAAGTCATCATCGCCGGGAATTTGGTTCCGGGCGGCAGTGGAACCGCCACGATTTACGGCCCTTCTGGCGATACCTTCCACATGATGTACTCGAAGACCTTGGCGGCGACTCCGGCCTACATGCCGCCTTACGGCTACCTTTACTTGAGCACGCCCCTCGACCGTCATGAAATTGACGTACTGCCGGCCAGCGGGCAATTCACCTATAACTTCAACATTCCCAACAACGGCGGGTTGTCCGGAACCACGATTGGCTACGTCCAAGGTGCGGTGCTGTTCAACACCCTGCCGGGAACCGGAACCTTCACCAACTATTACCCGATCGAAGTTCAGTAGACTCGAAACGATCGACATGGACCCGACTTTCCCAGGGAAGTCGGGTTCTTTCGTTTCTATCGTTCAACCACGCTCGGGAAAGCGATAACCGACTTTCTCGCTCAGGCGAACGGCGGATCGCATAAAAGACCCGGAACCCCGGGCGATCTCGCGCTGGCGCTGATCGTAAAGCACCGCCTCGGCCACGAACATGCGCAGAGATTGATGCAGCAGTTTGCCTTTGGCGACGATGAGCCCCTGAGTCACCGGCCGCAATAGGTGAATGTGAAACTGAGAAGTCAGGATGAAAACATCCTTGACCTTGGAAGCGGCGGCGAACCAGGCGGCGTCGTCCAACATCTTGAAATACACCGAGCCGTGGACGGAGTGGGCGGCGTGAAACATGCGCGAATCCACTTCCATGGAAATTTCGGCGGTGCCTTCCCCGACTTGAAGCTTAGGACGGTAAAAATCATTGATCGGGCCGGAGGCATAGGCGGCTTCCAAGGCACGGTAATGATCTTGATCGTTGATCGTTTCCACGTTTCCGGCAAGTAGCTATTGGTTTTCTGGATTCGATGCAGGCTGGCTGCGCCATAGAAAAACGCCGCGTTTGTTGGCGACGGCGATTTCCACCCGGCCGTCGCGATCGAAATCTCCGGCTTGCACCTGGGTTCCCACGCCGGAATCCCGGTGCAGGGTCTTGATCTCAAAGGCCGCCGGCTTTCCCGGCCGCAAACAAAGCGCCAAGAGCAAAGGAGTGCCGCCAGGGTCCACGTCGCCTTTCGGCCCGTGGGCCCACCAGCGCTTTCCGGTAATCAAATCGGGCCGCCGGTCGCCATCGACGTCGGCCACCGCCATGGCGTGAAGTTGGGAAATCTTCAAACCGTCCCCGGCTTCGGGTGCAGTCAAGATCTTTCGTTCTTCGAAACGGATGCGATCTTGGTCCCGCACTTGTCGCCACCAGCTCAAGCCATAGCCATGGGCGTCGTGTCCGGAAAGCACGTCGGCCAAGCCATCGCCGTCGACGTCGAAGACGAACATCTGGGCTCCGCCGCGGCCCGGGGCAAAAGGAAAGGCATGCCGCTTCCATGGCGGGTCGCCGGCCAAGGACGCGGGTTGTTGCCACCAAGCGCCTTTCTCCAGGAGATCGGGGCGGCCGTCACCGTCGACGTCGCCGAGACCCAATCCGTGAGTAAAGCGGTGCAATCCCAGATCCGGAGAGATCGGATGGAAGACCCATGGCTTTTGGGGTTGCTCCGGATCGAAGGCGGCCCAACCGAAACGCCCGCGGTTTTGGCACAGCAGGTCTTTTCGACCGTCACCGTTGACGTCGGCAAAGGCGGGAGACTCGTTGTCTACCGAATCCAACGCCTGAAAACGGGACCAGGAGCTTTTCAGCTTCTTTGGACCCGGATTTCGATACCAATAAGCGGGTTGTCCAGGCACTCCGACTTGCAGCACGTCGGTATGGCCGTCCCCATCGAAATCGTGGAGCCAGCAAAAAAAAGTATCCGAATAGGCATGGGGGTCAAAAACTTTGCCTGGGCGGAATTCCTGCTTGCGGCCGTCGGGTCCCAGGAACAAAACGTGGCCGGCGACCACGTCCAAATGCCCGTCCTGATTCAAATCGCCGCAGGCGGCGCCTTCGGCGTAGAACTCCCGGCTTAGGACCTGCATTCCGATCGGCGCCTCACGATCCGATGGATCTCGGTGATCCCCTTGATCCCGCGAGTCCAGTTGGGGAACGAAGAGGTGGGCGGCGGCGAGGAAACAAATGGCGACCGGCAAAGCTCGGGAATTATAAGCCGCGTTCGGACTTGACCATGGATCTACCATGAGTCCCGACTTCCCCTCCCGCCGCCCTCCTGTCATGAAGCTCATTCGTTTCGGCCCCCCGACCGCGGAAAAGCCGGGTTTCATCGATCCCCAAGGCCAACGTAGAGATTGCTCCACTTTGGTATCCGACTGGGATCGGACCTACTTTCAAACCCATGGCCGCGACGCCATGCAAGCAATGCAAGCCCAATGGCAGGACCTTCCCGTGGTGGAAGACTCCGAGCGCTGGGCGTCGCCGATTGCGCGGCCGGGAAAAGTGCTTTGCATCGGCTTGAATTACCGCGAACACGCCGCTGAATCCGGCTTGGAAATTCCCCCGGAGCCGGTGATCTTCATGAAAGCGGCGAACACCGTCATCGGTCCCTACGATCCGGTCTGGATTCCCCGCGGCAGTCAGAAGACCGATTGGGAAGTCGAGTTGGCGGTGGTCCTTGGGAAGGACGCCCGTTATTTGAAGGACGAAGCGGAAGCCATGGCCCACGTCGCCGGATATTGCATATCCAACGACGTTTCCGAGCGGGAATTCCAATTAGAGCGACAAGGCCAGTGGACCAAAGGCAAGAGCTGCGACCATTTCAACCCTCTCGGTCCTTGGTTGGCCACCGCCGATGAGATTCCCGATCCACAGGATCTGCATTTGGAATGTCGGGTAAACCAACGAATCATGCAAAAGGCCCACACCGGGGACATGGCCTTTTCGGTGGCCGCGATCGTGTTGTATCTGTCCCAGTTCATGACCTTGGAAGCCGGAGATTTAATCAATACGGGAACCCCTTCCGGAGTTGGGCTGGGGCAAGATCCGCCTTTGTATTTGAAAGCAGGAGATCAAATGGAATTGAGCATCGATCACCTGGGTTGCCAGCAGCAAAGCTGCGAGGAGGCTTGAATTGAGCCTTCCCGCTCTGGTCGACGCCCACCTTCATCTTTGGGACCCGGAAGTTCTGCACTATTCCTGGTTGGAAAAGTTGCCGGAACTGAATCGGGCCTTTTCCATGGCCGATCTCGACCGGGAATTGCAAGGCATCGAAGTGGAAGCGGCGGTATTCGTGCAATGCGATTGTTCCGCCGAACAAGGTGAAGCCGAAGTCGATTGGGTCACGACATTGGCCGGCGAGGATGCCCGAATTCAAGGCATCGTCGCCTTTGCTCCTTTGGAATCAGATTGCATCGAGCAACTGCGCCGCTATTGCGATCATTCCTTGGTCAAGGGCGTGCGCCGGCTTCTGCAGGACGAAGACGATCTCGATTTCATTCTCCAACCGCCCTTTCTGCCATCGCTTCGGGCTTTGGCCGATCTGGACCTCAGCTTCGATCTGTGTATCCGCCACCCGCAAATGCCGGCGGCAACGGAATTGATCCGGCAGTGCCCGGAAGTTTCCTTCGTGCTCGATCACGCCGGAAAGCCGGGGATTCGCGATCAGCTTTTGCAGCCCTGGACCGAACACTTGCGGGCCATGGCGGAACTACCGAACGTGGTGTGCAAACTCTCCGGTTTGTTAACCGAAGCCGACCCGAATCGCTGGCGTCCGGCCGATCTTCGGCCCTATGTTCAAACGATCCTGGACAGCTTCGGCGAGAATCGGGTGCTTTACGGCGGCGACTGGCCGGTCATGCGCTTGGCCGGACGCTATCCGAATTGGCCCGCCACTTTGGATCGCCTCCTCGGCGACCTGCCGGAGCCGGCTCGCCAGGCGATTTTTTCTGAAAACGCCCGGCGGGTTTATCGCTTGACTCCTTAAGTGGACGGCTTGATCCGACGACTCGCGGCTTTCTTTGCCCGGCCGGCGGCTTCCGGAACCTCGGCCGGTTTCCCGGCGACGAAAAACGGTCGCCGCATGATGTGTTGCTGGTGGTACGGGAACATGGCGGAAAAGAATTCGCTCCACCCGCCCATTCGCACTCGAACCAAATCGTATTTTTCCGGGAAGCGGGCCGCCCCCTGAAAGGTCTCGGTATTGCCGCAGGTCACGGTCATCAAGTTGGACCCCAGGCGACCTTGGGCGAAGCGGCGCAACACTTCCACCAACTCGGATTGAGGAAACTCTTCGTGGATGTTCAGGTCTACCGGAGCTGCGTTGGACAAGCCGAAATTGATGGCCGGCAGGTTCCAATCTTGCAAAGCTTCGAAGATGTTCCGGGGATCTTGCTGGATCGGCAAATCCTGGGGCGAAGGAGCCGGGCTGAAATCATCGGCGATCGGCTCTCCCATCAGGCGACCGTCGGCGGAGGCTCCCATGCCGACCCCGAGACCGACGTTGTCTTCGAAGGTGCCGACTCCCGGAGTGACGGTAAAAGCGAACGGACGTTCCTTGCTCCCGTATTTCTCCTTCAGCTTGCCATAGGCTTCCTCAATGGCGGGAATCGGATCTTGCAGGGCTCGATGGACTTCGGCTACGCAACGCTCCACCACCTGAGACGCCAATTCCACCAGCTTCGGTTCTTGCCCTTGCCCGAACTTGGGTAACTGCAAGGCGGTTTTTCGAAGGGCCTTGAAGCGTTGAGCTCTTTCCGCCGCCCGCTCCGGGCCGGCCAATCGATTGAAAAAGGGCTCGATCATGTTCTCGCCCCAATTGCACTGCAGGCACAACAAGAATTCCGGCAGAGTGGTTACGGCGGTATTGCGGTCGTACACCATCTTCTTCACCGCATACAAGGCATCGATGGTGTTGGTAATGCCGCACAGCATCGGTGCCACGATGTGATAGCGAGCTCCGCCATCGGTCATGTCGCGACCGGTGTCCAGACAATCATGCACCATGGAAGAAAATAGCGGGCTGGGACAAACCGGTGCCAGGTCTCCGTATCCGTTCATCAAGGTGTTAAAGAATTGATTGATGGTCCAGCGCCAGTGGGTAAAGAAGATCTCCAAGAACTCTTCAAAGGAGTCGATTTCCTCGGCCGGTGGCGAGTTCCAGGATTGCTTCAAACCGCGCAGGTGCAGAGGACCCGCTCCTTCAATGGTGGCTCCCTGGTTCATGGCCATGCCCACCAGAGGAAGAATCGGGGTATAGCTGAACGCCCATTCCGTTTTGCCGGGAATGATCGGCTCGTAGCAACCGTCGCTGGCGTAGTCGCGAGCATCGGCCAATTGCAGCGGCCCGCTTTCCATCAGAGCCGGAATCAACTTATCGTCCTGCAACAAAACCGGATGAGCCCCGCCGCTTAACAACGCTTTGGCTGCTTCCTGGAGATATTCCTCCCCGATCTGGCCATGGACTCGGAGAGATAGGCAAGGTGCGTTCATCGGCAACCTTCTTGCCGCCCGCAAGCACATCATGGTCACTTCATTGCAAGCGTCCTGTGGCTGATCGGAATTGTCCGCCACGGTTCCTCCGACCGTAAGTTGCTGCACCCATTGATTGATGGCGGCCCCTTGAGGGAAATTTCCGGCTGAATAAAACACCGCACCGGTGCCATAGTTCAGATAGTCGTTAAGGTGCTTGCGGTCGAACAGGACGGTCTCGTCCATTTTCAACCAAAACGCATCGATGATTTCTTGAGCGGAGGCGGGATCCAAAATGCCGGCCGCCACATCTTCGCGGTAGCTGTCAATCAAGAGTTGATCCAATCGCCCGATGGACATCGGTTCACCGGTCTGATGCAAGGCGCAATTGATCAAGAAAATCAGTTGCAAGGAATCGAGGAAGCCTTCCGGCTTCTGCCAGCAAATTCTCTTCAATCGATGGTGAATTTGAATCAGGTTTTCTCGAGCTTTCACTTCGCTCTTGGGAAGTTCCTCGGCACGCCGTTTGGCTTGATCGGCATAGGCGTTGATGAAGGAAGCCAGGCCTTCCAGAGCCCAAAGCACGGCTTGGTAGAATTCTCGTTGCTGATCTTGAGCATTTTCCATCTTTTTGCCATAAGCGGCATGCAAACCTCCAATGCCTTCGGCCAGCACCCAAGCGTAATCCGGGACGTTGTGGCCGGTGGCGGAATACTCGTTGAGGTTGCCGAAGAAAGCGGTCAAGCGCTCATCCTCGTGCAGATATTCCATGACTTGAGTTCCAATGCCCAAGGAAAGCTGGGGCATATTCCCGACGATGATTTCCTGAGGGGTGATCAAAAACAAGTTCGCCTTGATCGAATAGGATTTGCTGACCAGGACCTTGGACAAGGATAATTGCACCGATTTCGCCTTTCGCAGCATGACGGGAGCTTCCAAAATCCAGGCTTCATCCGGATCCAAATGATCTCGCAAATGGCCGAGCGGCGGGGTTTGCCGCTTCCGGTACCACCCGTCGTGCCAGCGTGAAAACTGATCGCCCAATAAGTGTAGGATGCGATCGCTGAGCGGGAAATCATCCGCATCTTGCTGCTTCCCCCTGGCGTAGAGGAAGTCTTTGGCGTTATAGAACATCAAGCCGTTCCGGCTGCGGACTTGGAAATATTCCGGCAACGGAATTCGGAAGTCTCCTTCGGCGGTCGGAAGTTGCAATTCCTTAGCCGAGGGGACGTACCAAAAATTGCCGGCTTGAGAATGACTGACGTTCATCAATTTGTCTTTGATGAAGCCCTGCTCCGGCCCGACCATGCCTTGGATCAGGTCATCGAATACGGCGCTGGATTTGGCATAGGCGGCGAAATAGACTCCCTGCTCCTCTCCCGGATTGGAAGCTTCCGCTCCGAAGGGGAGAGCTTGCCGCATCAAACGATCGTTTATCCTCTCCTCGTTCAGTTGGCGCACGCATTTGATGTGGCTGCGGTCGTCCTCGATCGCCAGCAACATGTCGTCTTCATCCCGGCCGATCATGTCCTCTTTGTCCAGCTCGCTCATGTCCCGCAGCCGCCTCCAATTGTGGACGAATTTCTGCGAGATGGCGAAACAAGAGCCACGGTGATTTGGATCTTCTTCCCCAACCATGACTCGTGCGGATAAGTTCACCGGATCGACCGGATTGATCAAAGCATCGGTAAAACGGCCGCCCAACACCCGGCCTCCCGGGCGCTTGGCCGCCAAGGTGAATTGTTTTTCATCTACCAGCTCACCGAGCTCTTGTTGGATCACTTCGAAAAGCCCTTTGCATTCGCTCGGTTCATTGGACTTGACGTGAAACCAAAGATCGCCGCCGCTTTCTTGAAAGGGCGGATGATATTCGGCCAACAGCCGAGTGGTGCCCATTCCCGCCGGGCGTTCCCATCCCAGCTCATGCCCCCACGCTTGCCACAACGGAAAGGCGACCCCGCGGATTACGACCGTTTGATAGTCCGTGGAAGCACAATAGCGATCGGTGACCTGAGCCAAGTTCAAAAACGCCTCATAGCTCTTTTTTGGCGGCGTCTTTTTCAAACTAAAGGTCCCGAAGAGACCGTATTCGGGAAAATAAGGGAGGCCGATTTGACCCAAACGAAGGCTCAGTTCTTGGCTCATGCCAGGTCCTAGTTTCGAGGGGTACGAGCCTAAAGCAGCACGGAAATTGAATAGGATCCGAGCGGCCCAGGCAAGCTGGGAAAGGAGGAGACGCCAGTCCGGTTTAAATCAAGGGTGGCTACTTCTATCTTTCGGCTGGAGCGGGTGATCCTGCCGGAAAAAATTCAACTTCCTGAATTCCTTAAAAAAAGATTAAGGCTTCCAAACCTGTTTCCAAGGAGATCTCCCCGAAACAGGAACGAATTACATGAAAAAAACTTGTAGGCCGAGTTTTTACAAAAAACCCGGCCCACGATGTTCTTGGTTGGAAGCGAAGCGAGGTCTAACCGAGGCGGCTAGGAACCACGTAGGGCTCCCGATAAGCTCGGGTCAGCAAGGCGTTTGCTTGATCGGCCATAGCCCCGTGGAAAGCCTCCTTTTCCGAGTGGAAAGCCAAAAGAGGCCCGTACTGCACCTTCCATTGATCGGCGTTCAAACCGTTCGCCAACAAGTGTTCGCGAGTTCGGGCCACCGAATCGTTGGCTTCCTGATGACCGGCGAAAGGTTCCAAGGTGTCAGACAGACTGCGAGCTTGACCCAAGCGGTAGGAAATATTTCCCAAATGGCATAGAGCGCTGGACCAATGACCTTCCAAGATCGGCGCCGTCAAGCGATTGGAATCTTCGGCCTTGATCGCGTCCAGGAAGTTTTGGAAATGATTGGCGTCGCCGGTGAAAGTTTTGATCACCTTGCCGTCGTGATCGAAAGCCTGCAGCTTGCCGTAACTGGCGCTGACCAAATAACCGTGTTCGCCGTAGAAAATCACGCCGATGTGAGCTCCGCGATAAGCGTCGGTTTTCAAGCCGCGGACTTCGAAGATGATTTGCTTTTCGCCGTAATCATAAAGAGCGATTTGGGTGTTGGGAGTATTGCCGTCGTCGACGTAGCCGACGCGGCCGCCCCAACTTTGTACCCGTTTCGGCAGGCCCTTCAGGTCCAAACCCCAACGGGCGATGTCCATTTGGTGCACGCCCTGGTTGCCGAGGTCGCCGTTTCCGGTTTCAAAGACCCAATGCCAGTCGTAATGGAGATTCTTGCGCATCAGCGGCTGCATCGCCGCCGGGCCGGTCCACAAATCGTAGTCCAGACTTTCCGGCACTTGCTGCGGGCCGGCCACCTTGCCGATCGAATTGCGCCGCTTGTAGCACAGAGCCCGAGCCAAGCGGACTTCCCCGAGACCACCACTCTGGAGCCAGGCAATGGCTTCGCGGGTGGCGGTGGCGGACCGGGATTGGGTGCCATGCTGGACGATGCGGCCGTACCGCTTGGCGGCTTCCACCACCTGCCGGCCTTCGAAGACGTTGTGGCTGACCGGTTTCTCGACGTAAACGTGCTTGCCGGCTTGCAGCGCCCAAATCGCCGCCAGGGAATGCCAATGATTCGGCGTCGCAATCGACACCGCGTCAATGTCGGGAGCCTCGAGCAGCTTCCGTAAATCTTTGTAATACCTGGCCTTGGGCACCGACTTCATGGCCGGTCCGATGACTCCCTGATCGGCATCGCAGATCGCCACGACGTCGGCATCGGGAGACTGCTTCCAGGCGCCAATGTGGCCGCGCCCACGTCCACGCACGCCGATAACCGCTAACCCCAGGCGGTCGTTCGGCCGCCGCTTCCGGCGTTTTTCGGCGGCGCCGAGAGCCGGGGTCCAGGGAGTGGCCGCCGCAGCGGCCGCGAGCAAACTTTGCTCAAGGAAAGTCCGTCGGGAGGGGCGTGCCATGACAAGGAACGGTTTCAGGGTAAGCTTGGAACCAAAACCAGCTTAACTTGGAAATCCAGAATTGGGTCCTTGTTGAAATTGGGTCCCTATTGGGCTTGTGAAGTCCCCTCTTCCGGCCCTTCTCGCAGAATGCGGAAGCCGAGGTGGTTGCCGTCGGGGATCCACCAAACGCCGGGGGGGAAATTGGGGTCCTTCAAGGTCCAGTCTTCGTCGAAGCCTAAACGGTTTTCCGGGGTCAGTTGATCGGCGGTGTCTTTCCAGGAACCGCCGCGCAGCACCGCCCGTTCCGAATCGCTTGGGTCATAAGGATTGCCGCAATATTCCCAAAGATTGCCAAGGACGTCGTACAAACCATGTTCGTTGGCCGCCTTTTGTCCGACTTCCTGGGATTTCTCCTCGCTGTTGTCGGCGAACCAAGCTCGATCGGCCAAAGGACCGCTTCCGCCCTGGCCGCAAGCCATCTGCCATTCCTCTTCGGTCGGCAAGCGATAGCGATGGCCGGTATTCATCGACAGCCATTCGCAATATTTTTTGGCTGCGTTCCAACTCATGCCTACTGCCGGCCTTCGGCCGACGCCCCAGTTGTGGTCGTAGGGCACCCAATCCAAAGGCTTGGACGGCTTGCTGACTGCATCGGCGTCCGGCGGCACTTCCCCCTTCTGTTCAAAATCGCAGTACAGCAAATATTCATCCCAGGTGACCTCGGTACGGCCGATCCAAAAGCCGCCTTGGTCAATCCAAACCATGTCGAATTCGACCGTGGAGCCTTGAATGCTTTCGGTGTAGTGAAGGGATGCCTCTCCATCCTCCTCATCAGCCGAAGCCGAGGAATCGGAGCAAGCCACGATCGAGAAGCTGAGAGCGAAGGCAAAAAGACAGGCGCGGAGGGAAGCCATGAGCATTACCTGGACTCGGTTTAACCGATTTCGAGGAATCCCGCCAGGTCTTTCGTCCCCCCCTTCAGGAACCGGCGAATTCAGCCAAGCGGGTTTTCAATTCGGCCAGGAAGTCTTCCCGAACTTGCCGCTCCAACCACGGGTAATGGCCGCATTCAGGCCACTCCCGATATTCCAATTGAGGCAAAACCGGCCGCAAGGAATCGCGAATCGGTCCTCCAGGGTGAGGATCCTCGGCGCCGTGGATCATCCACACCGGACATGCAATGTTTTGAAATGCGGCCGGATATCGGCCTTCCTGCTGCAATCGAAGCATGTCCTGCCAACTTTCGCGGTGAGCCTGGGCGTCGCAAGCCGGCAAAGGAAAGGAGATGGCCGCATCTTGGATCAGATCGACCGAAAAAATCGGCAACAAAAGCTCTCCCATCCGGGCCAAGGCTTCATCGGCTTTCGCATCCTCCGCGGGCAGGCCGGATAATTCCTGATGCACCGGTTCGGTCATTCTGTATTCAAGATTTCGTTCGAACATCCGGCGGGCTCGCTCATCGAAGGTGCCGCAAGCTACCAGGATCAAAGCCTTCGGCAGCTTTGGAAATTGGGCGGCGAAAACCAAGGCCAACATCGCGCCCCAGGAATGGCCGAGCAAAATCGGCGCAGCCGGCGATTCCATCGAACGTACCAATTCGGCCAAGTCCTGGACATGGCGCTCGACCGTTAAAGGAAGAGCTCCCGCACCTCTTTGCCAGGGTTCCCAAACCTGAAAGGAATCCGCTAAGGCTTGAGCCAATGGAGCGAGATATCCGGGCGCTCCAGGCCCACCGTGGATCAGCACGACAGGCGGACCCGTTTCGCCGTAGCGGTCGCCCTGGAATGCGGTCACCACTGGGTAATCGCCAGCAATTGATATTCCGATGACGGCTCCAGTTCCAAAGCCAATAGACCCGGTTCCAAACGCACGCTTTCCACCGCCAAGCCATCGCGCCGTACTTGCAATTCTTGGCGACAACGAAGCAGGACCTTCCTGGCTCTAGGGCCGGACCGCAACACCCCACTCACGAGGTGGCCGTTGCGCCAGCGGAGATCCAACTCCAAATCACCTCGAGCCCGGAAACCGCGCAATTCGCCGTCGCTCCAAGCCTTCGGAAGGGCCGGCAACAAGTGCAGCTCTCCGGCGTGGCTTTGTAGCAGCATTTCGGCTATTCCGGCCGTGCCACCGAAGTTGCCGTCGATTTGAAACGGCGGATGGTTGTCGAACAAATTGGGCAAGGTCGATTTCGCCAGCAAGGCTTGTAGATTGTCGAAGGCCGCCTCGCCGTCGAACAAACGGGCCCAGAAATTGATGATCCAGGCTCGGCTCCATCCGGTGTGGCCGCCGCCGTGGCGCAACCGCTCGTCCAAGGTTCGGCGAACCGCTTCGGCCAATTCCGGCGTGCGTAACGGATGGATTTCCCATCCCGGGTGCAAGCCATAGAGATGGGACATGTGGCGGTGACCAGGTTCCGCCTCTTTGAACTCTCGCGGCCATTCCAAGATTCTTCCGTCGGAACCGATCCGAGTTGGAGCCAATCGCCCCAAGGCCGCTCCAACTTCCCGGGTAAAGGCGTTTTCAATCGCCAATTCGGCTGCCGCCTGCAAGGTGTGGGCGAACAACTCCCGGACGATTTGCTGATTCATGGTCGGCCCCATCACCGCGTGGGCCCGAATCGGTCGTAGGGCTTGTTCAATCTCCTGCATTTCCCGCCTTAGTGGAGCTTTGGCCGCATCCATGCTGCGGTGGTAGTCGGCAAGGACTTCCCGTTCCTTGCCAGACCGGGAAGCCGGCGATTTTTGCAAGGCCGCTTGCACCGGCCAGGGCCAATCCGCCGACAGCATTTGAAAGGCAAATCCACTGGCGCCGCCGTTGTTGACCACTTTCAGTAATAGCTGGTTGCTTCCTTCTTGAAGTTGGACGCGCACCCGATCCTGATCCAAGGCGGCTCCTCGATACACCTCCCGAGCCAAGACTTCTTCCCCATTCCACCAAACTTTCAAACAGTCATCACTGCCCAGCGCCAACACGGCTTCGCCGGCTTGAGGCGCCACGATATCTCGCCTCAAGTAAAACGCCCCAAGACTGGAACCAAGAGAATGGACTTGGCCGTCGCGCCACTGAGGCCGAGTCTGCCAAGTCGCCGCAGCCGGATTTTGTTCCACCGGAAAAACTTTGCCGAAGGCTTCTTTGCCGGTTTTCGCCGGGAAGGGTCCACATAACTGCCACGGAGAGGGCTCGGTTTTCAAGGCCGCGGCTTCCAGCACTTTCGTTCGACTGCTTTCCAGCCATTGCCGGCGAGAAGCGAGCAAACTTTCATCTTCGTTTTGATATTCGGTTTGCAACTCGGCCAGCCTCCGGCGCAAATCCACTTCCTTCCCCTGCACCTCCGGGTTCAACACCAAAAAACTGTTTTCCGGTGAGATGGAAGGCCCGCAAACCAACCAGCCGGTTTCCGGATCTTCGCACAAATAATCCAGGAAGAACTGAGAGGCTCCTTGCAAGGTCGGCCAGACCCGCTTGCGCAGAAATTCCCGGTCCAAACCGAAACGGTAGTGTTCCCACAAGTGGCGGGAAGACCACGCCCCACCGGTGGGCCATAGCCCGTATTGGGTGGCGCCAATCGGACTGCTGAAAGCCCATGCATCGGAAACGTGGTGCGCCACCCAGCCGCGACAGCCATATAAATCCTTAGCCGTAGCGGTTCCGCTTGCTTCCAGAGCTTCCATCCAATCGAACAAGGGTTGATGGCACTCGGCCAGATTGGTGACTTCCGCCGGCCAATAGTTCATTTGCAAATTAATGTTGATGTGATAGTCCGCATTCCAAGGTGCATCCATGTGATAGTTCCAAAGTCCCTGCAAATTTGCCGGCATGCAACCGGGCCGACTGGAACCGATCAGCAAATAGCGGCCGAATTGAAAATAGAGCTCGTGCAACTGAGGATCGACGGCGCCGGCCTTGACTTGGGCCAGGCGTTGGTCGGTAGCCAAGCCCTGAGGAGCCGCCCCAAGGTCCAGGGAGCAGCGACGGAACAAACGGCGATGTTCCCTAACGCTGGCTGCCAGCATGGCATCGAATTCCAATCCGTCTGCCAGGGCCAAATCGGCGGCGGCGGCCGTGGCCGGATCCGCACCGCGATAGTCGGTGGCGGCGGCAAGCCGAATCAAGAATTCGCTTGTCCCTTTTATCTCGATCCCGGTCGGCGTAGGCCATACACGACCGCCTTGGTGCTGCATCGCCATCACCGCGGCGAAGCGCACTCCCTCATGTTCTTCGCCGCGATCGGCCTGACCGAGAAACAGCCAGGATTTTTCGGACAAGGGAAGAGAAGTGAAGTGCTCCTGACGATCCATCCGCACACGGCAGTGCAAACCGTCGGGATGGTCGGTAGTGACGCGCAGGACCAGTTGCTGGTGAACCGGGCTGGCGAAGAGTTCCCGCCGGTAGTTCCGCCCTTCATGGCTGAACGCCACCACCGCCAAGCCGCGATCCAAATCCAAGGAGCGGCGGTAGTTTTGGACCTCTTCGATGCCTTCGAATTGCAGCCAAAGGTCAGCCAAACTCTGGTGGCTGCGAACCCAACGGGGCCCCATGAATTCCCGCTGCATCAAAGCCTGGCCTTCGGCATATCGTCCGGCAAAGAACAGCGAACGGGCTTGCTCCAGGTATTGATGGGCGCCAACCCGATCGCGGCTAACCTTTTTTCCCGCCCAAAGAGAATCCTCGTTGAGTTGCAGCCGCTCTTGCTCCACGTCGCCGAAGATCATGGCGCCGAGGCGGCCGTTTCCCACCGGAAGTGCCTCGGTCCAGGCGGAAGCGGGCTGCCGGTACCAAAGCTCTAGATCGGAAAAAGCGTCGCCGGCCTCCTGAGGCTGGAAGCCGGCGAGAATGAGCAAAGGGAGGAGGGAGGGGAGCATCTCCCCCGCAGTCTACGACCGGAGCAAAACCCTACTCTTTGAGCACCATATCGATGCAGAGGACCGCCGCCATGATCAACATGCGGACCGGATTGTCCGGGTTCACCCCGTCCTTGATTTCCAACATGTAGTTGTCGGCGCTGGTAAACAGCTCCTTGCCGACACCGGACCATTTCTTGCTGACGTGAGCCAGTTCTTTTTCACCGAGCAAGAAGCGGAAGTTCCAGCCGGTCCACTTGCCCTTCAAGGTACACATCACCTTGTCGGACGGCCCCAAAACTTCGAAGGAGCCGCCGATGGAAAACTTCTGTTTGAAGCCGCCCATCCGCCTTCCTTTGGCGTCGAGGACGTCCACCTTGGAAAACAAAAAAGTCACGCCACGTTTGATCTCAAACACGACGTCCCCTTCCGGTGTTCTGACTTGAATGTGAAAGGGAGTCATGCGCTTGTAATCGGTAAAGCGCAACATCTTGGTAAAGAAACCCAACTTCTCTTCCCGGCATTCCAGCAGCACGTCGCCGGATTCCGGATGGTAGATGTCGAAGTTGTTGGCAGCTTTAAACATGCCAATGTGTTCCTTGACCAAGAAGAGGTTATGGGACAGTGCAGGATGCATGATCGGTGGATGTGGGTTTAGGCGCGGCGCAACCATCGGCGGGCGATCTGGGAAAGCAAATCGACTCCCACCACCAAGGCGGCCCCACAAAGGACGAAGAACATCATGTGGTCGTAGCGCATGCGGGCGCGGGAATCCTGGACCCAATAGCCCAAAGAAACCACCCCCAACATGCCAAGCACGGTGGCTTCACGCACGCAGGTTTCCAAGCGGTAAAAGAAATACAGCAGAAACCTGGAAAGAGCCATCGGTGGCAAGATCAGACCGGCGAGTTGCCGGCGACCGGCTCCTAACATGCGCAAGGAACGGAGGCAGGCCGGCGACAGGTTCTCTACTGTATCGGCTCCCAGCCGACTTAGGATGCCGGCGTTGTGGATGGCCAGAGCAAGGACCGCCGGCCAGGCCTGAGGCCCTAATACCGCCAGCAAAAAGAACGCCCAAATGTATTCGGGAATCGCCCGCAGAAACATGGCGAAGCCACGACTGGCCCACACCAATCCGGCCCACGCCAACTGCCTGGAACCGCTGGCCTTGCCCAAGACGAAAGGATCCCGATTCATAAAGTTGCGAGCGCCAAGCAAGCTCAAGGGTAGAGAAGCGACCGCGGCGAGCATCATGGCCGCCACCGCCATCCACAAGGTGGTCATGAGAGCTTCGCCGCCTCGCTCTTGAAACATGGCGGCCAACCAAGACCCGAGGCCGTCGCCGGTGGCTTCGTTGTCCGCTGCGGACGGCCGCAGCGGAGGCGGCAAGGCTTCCTCGAAAAAGAAACGCCTCAGGTTGGCCATCCGCCTGGGAGTCCAAAGCTGACCGAACCCAATCTCCGGAGAGATCCAAGCCCAAAGGCCGAGCAATATCAAAACCCACCAACTGAACCGGAGGAAGCGATTGCGTGGCCGTTCCCGGTGAAGTTGGGCGATCCGTCGTTGCGCTTCGCTCGCTTTCACGCCACCAAAGCCCTCCGCAACTTCCAACTCCAAACTTCCAATAGCACCACCACCAGGAACAGGGCGTACAGATAAGTCCACACCTCTCGAAAGTGGAGGTTGTCGAAACTAGCCTTCAAATACATTCCCAAGGTGGGAATGCCGAAGAATCCCATGACCGCCGCCGAACGAATGGCGCATTCGAATCGGTAGAAAGCATAAGCCGCCATGTCCGGCAACGCCCTCGGCAAAAGACCGAAACCAAACACCCACGCCGGGGGGGCGCCCAGGGCTTGCAAGGCCGCCGCCGATCCGGTCGGCGCTTCGTCCAGCATTTCGGAAAAGATCTTGGCCAGGGTACCGGTGTAGGGAAGAGCAATGGCCAATATCGCCGTGGCTGGGTGCAATCCGAAAGCGGCCAAGAAGATGACCGCCCACAAAAGTTCGTGGATCGATCGCAACAGGGCGATCAAAAGACGCACTGCGGCAAAACAGATCCCGCGCCAAACTTTTCCCCAGCCCCGTCGGCGGCCGAGAGCATGGCCGGAAGTCCGCCACCAGGATTGAGAAGCCAACAAACCTAGAAAGAAACCGGCTACCAAGGCCACGCTCATGGCGGCGGCGGCAAATAGCACGGTTCGATAGATCGCCTGACCGAGCCTGCTTAGAAAAGCGGGCGTACCGGACGGAACCGGATGCTGGTAATCAAAGGCCGGCTGTACGGCGGCTTGGAAGAATTCGAGAGCCAAACGCCGGCCGCCGGCATGAGGCCATAGCTGGGCCAAGGATAGGTCCAAAGCCCAAACGGAGGCGGCGGCCAACGGCAGTGCCAGCAGCAGCAACAAGCCCCGTCGACCGACAGGGAAGGGCCGGCCTTCAGGAGGGTTCATCCGCCTCCAGCCGATAAAGCCGTTTGAAATCAAGTTCGCTGAGATAGCGGGTGGGCCCGTCGTAAGCCACCTTGCCCCCTCGCAGACCGACGATCCGCGGGAAGAAGTCCCGTGCCAATTCCAAATCGTGCAGGCTCACGATCAAGCACAAACCATGCTCTCGGGCCAAGCCACGCAACAGATTCACCACCCCCCAAGCTCGGGCCGGATCCAAGGAAGCCACCGGTTCATCGGCCAACAATATTTCCGGCTCCTGAAACAAAGCCCGTACCACCGCCACTCGCTGTTGCTGGCCGCCGGACAGTGTGTCGACTCGTTGATACAAGGTGTCGCCGATGCCGACTCGATCCAACAAGCGAAAAACCCGTTCCACTTCATTTTTCGCCGGCCACAACACCCGGGTCAACCCCGGCCAAAAGCCTTGCCTTCCCAACTGCCCGGTCAAGACGTTCGGCAACACCCGCAAGTTGGGCACCAGACCGAGGTCCTGATGGATGAAACCCACTTCCGATCGCAGCCGTCGCAATGCTTTCGGGCTAAGTTGCCGCAAGGATTTGCCCTGCAAGCGGATTTCACCGGCATCGGCCGCCAGCGTTCCGTTGATGCAACGCAACAAAGTGGTTTTGCCGGACCCGGAAGGTCCTAGGAGAGCTAAAGCTTCTCCAGGTCGGACCTGCAAATCCACGTTTTGCAATACCGGTCGCCCACCCAGGGATACGGAAAGATCCTGGATTTCTAGAACCGGTCGGGGAGAAGTCATCAGCCGGCTAAAAGCCCAATTCGGTGGCGACTTTTGCCAAGTTTGAATAATCCTCGTTCTTGGCGGCGATGAACCCATTGGGGCGGGAGAATGCTTCCAGGGCGGCGGGATCGTCCATTTGCAACAAAACCTTTTGGAGTTTTGCGGTCAGGCCTTCCTGCCAATCTTCCAGCTTTGGATGAACGGTCCACTGGTAGTCCACGTATTCCGGCGTCACCCAGATCACCCTGCATAGTTCGGGATCCAACTTCCCCTCTCGCACCATTTGATCGTATTGAACGAAGTTCATCGCCCCGGCTTCGAAACTTCCGGCTTCGACCAACTTGGCGGTTTTATCGTGAGCATTGGAAAAACTATTGGGCCGGCCGAAGAATTGCTCCGGGCTCATGCCGGTATGTTGGCGAATGAAATATTCCGGCATCAAACGGCCGGAGGTCGAGTCTGCGGACCCAAAGGTGAAACGCCGCCCCTTCAACCCCATGGGGAAGTCTTCACTTTTGGTCAAACCTGTGTCCTTGTGGGCCACGAAATAACTTTTGAAATGGGGATCCAAGCTTCCTTGGGCCAAGGCTTGGGCTCCGGGAACCGCCCTTCGAGCTTGGACGCCGGTCAATCCTCCAAACCAGGCCAATTGCACGTCGCCGTTTTTAAACGCCTCGACCGACGCGTTGTAATCCGGAGTCGGCACGAATTCCACCGGCATTTGCAAGCGCTCGGCCAAATGACGGGCGAAGGGGTCGAGGCGCTCGACCATATCGGTGTTGTTCGAATCTGGAATCACGGTAAAGCGCAATACCGGTCGTTCGCCGGCTTCGGCGTCGCCGCAAGATGCGCAAAGGGAGATCGAACCGAAAAGGAGGGCCAAGCCCAAGGAGCGGATTCTCATGTCCAATCCTGATTCGTCGGTGAAAGAACCGGAGCGGGAGCCCCGGGGAGGAGGGCGAATGGAGGGCGGCGGCGCCCCGGATCGGGACGCCGCCGTGCGCATTCTAGTAGTGCCGGAGAGGAGACCGGTTAACCGCCTTCCGCCGGATTTCGCGGCGTGGAGAGGATTTCCTCCAACTTGGCTTCCAACTCCTGATTCTGCCGCCGAACCTGCTCCAACAGCTCCTGCAAATCTCCCCCCTGGGGTTCCTGTTCCTCCAACCGGGCTTGCTGCAAGCGCATGCGCCGGGCTTCGTCCAGCAGTTGGGCCAGCTCGTCCTGGGGCGGCAGCGCCGCGATCAGGCCTCGAGCCCGCTCCACCATGTCGCGCAATTCCCGCACCCGGGCGTCCGAGGGAAGATCCCGGACCAAGCGGCCGACTTCTTCCTGCAAGCGCTCGTAGGTGTCGCCCCGTGCCCAGTAGCTGCGACGCAGCACTTCGGCGAATTGCGCCACCACCGCCGCCTGCCGCAGCCGCGGTTGCGCCAGGCCGAAGCGGCTCAGCGTCGCCGAGGCTTCCAGCGAAAAGGCCCGCTCCTGGACCTCGCCGCCGCCGTCCGGCTTCCAGCGCAAGCGCACCGTCGCCAGCGAACCGGCCTCTTCCGCCGCCATCTCCAGTTCGTACAGCGCCACGATCTGATGACCGGCACCGACTTCCCCGGCGTCCACCGCGTCGTTGCGGAAATCCTGATCCGCCAGCGAGCGGTTTTCATAACCAAGCTGGCGCCAGCGCTTCACCGAGGAGCCGAACTCCACTTGCAGCTTCACGTCTCGGGCCACCGTTTGCAGCGTGCCGGTGAACTGCTCCAAAAACACCCGCTTGGCTTCCTCGAAGTCGTCGACGTAGTGACAACTGCCGTTGCCCTCATTCGCCAACTGCTCCAAGAACACGTCGTTGTGGTTGCCCATGCCGACGCCGATGCTGGTCAGATCCACTTGCCGTTCCGAGAAGGAACGCACCCGATCCAAAATCCGCTTCTGATCGGTCTCGCCGCTGTTGGCCACGCCGTCGGAACAAAGAATCACCCGGTTCACCGTTTGCTCGCGGAAATGCCGTTCCGACATCTCGTAGCCCATGGTCAAACCGGCTTCGGCGTTGGTGCTGCCGCCGCTTTTCAACTGCCGGATCGCTTCCCGAATCTTCCAGCGCTCGTAACCGGGAGTTGAATCCAGCACCCGCCGCGCACTGCTGTTGAAGGTGATGATGCCGACCCGGTCTTGGTCGTCCAACTGATCGACCAGTAGTTCCAAAGAACGCTTCACCAACTCCAAGCGATTGCCGTCCGCCATCGAACCGGAACTGTCGATCACGAACACCAAACTCAAAGGCTTGCGGTCGGCGCGGGAAACTTCCCGAGCTTTCAAGGCCACCCGCAACATGCGGACGTCGTCGCGATGGCCGAAAGGACTGGGGAAGGCGTCCAACTGCACCGCGAAGTCTTCTTCCTGCGGTGCCGCCAACTGGTAGTCGAAGTAGTTCAGAAACTCTTCGGTGCGGACCGCTTCCTTCGGCGGCAAGTGGCCTTGCTGCAGATAGGAACGGGTCAAGGGATAGGAGGCCGTATCGACGTCCAGAGCGAAGGTGCTGAGGGCGTCTCGCTGGCGGTCGACGAAGGGATGGTCGCCGTAGTAGCGGAAAAACATGTCCCGCGGCGCTTCCCGCTCCCGGCACGGCCGAAGGTGGTGCAGGATGTCCCGGCCGTGATAGCGGCGGCCGTAGCCGTCGACCACCCAGTGATGAGGTAGAAAGGCACCCTGAGCGGCTTCGACGTCGAAATCACCCCAAAGGTACCGCGCGACCCCGGCTTCATTCTTTCCCTTTCGAGGGTCGAGACCGAAAGTCGACTCGGGCTGCAGGCCGTAGGAATCCACCTTCAGGGCCAGGGATTCGCCAAACTTCTTCGAATCCGGAGCCTTGCCGGCACCCCGGGCCTTCAAATTTTCGGCCGGAGGCAAGCTCGGTTGCACCTGGTAACCGAGAGCACCCTGTTTCACGTCCACCAAAGCCAGGGCGACCGACTCATGATCGACCCGACCCAACTGCTCAGTAGCCTGATTGTGAGGCTGCTGGAGGTGGTAAGCCCTCCCCAAAGAATCCTGTCCCTGGGCTTGCTCCTGCGCCTGTTTCCACATCGCCCCCAATTCGATCGGGGTTTGGGTCGAAGCATCGGGAGCCCCGTTGACGGCAGCCAAGTTGGTTTGAAACAGGTTTTCGACCCTGGCCTTGAGGTCCACCTCAGCCTGAGGCAGACCACCTCCGCCAGCCTCGAAGGCGGGTAAGCCGGCGAAAGCGGTTTCGTTGCCCAGGGTGGCTTCGCCCTCGGCCAAAACGGTGGAATCGCCAGTATCCCTCGGAACCCCCAAGGCATCGACCGTTTCAGGAGCCGTCGAATGGAGGATTTTGACCCCGGCAGAGTCCTTCGCCGGCACGCCATCGACCGGCGCCGGATTCTCTCCCAGCATGCTTTCGGACAGCCGCACCTCGGTGGTCGTCTCCTCGGGATCTGACGGCGCAAACCAGGGTTCCAGTCGGGTGGCCAAGGCGGCGACCACCAACACCGCGGCGGCCGCAGCGGCAAAACGGCGCAGCCAGGGACCGGCCAGCAAACGGGAAGACGAGGTCGAAGAATGAACTTCGCGCTCGGCCTCCTCCATCACCGCCTGGAACCGCTCGGGAGCCAGCTTTTCCGTTTCGGGAGCGTCGTTTTGCAGCCATTGCACCGTTTTCTGCAACGGCAGCAGTTGCTGCTGCAGCTTTGGATCCTGTTCCAGGGCTTCGGCGAACTCCCGCCGCTCAGGCTCAGCCATTTCCCCCAACAGAAAGTCGACCATCCGGTCTTCGGCCGAAGGCCGATCCGCTTCGGAATTCGATTTGGCATTCATTGGTTTCCCCCCTCAAGACTTTCCAGGCCCATGCCCCGGGCTTGCAGGCGCTCCGACAAGGTTTGAATGCCGCGACGGATCGCCCAAGCCACATAAGAAGACTTCAAGCCGGTTTGATCGGCGATCTCCTTGTAAGTAGCTCCCTGCACCATCTTGCGCCGGAGCAGGTCCTGGGTCTTCGGTTCCAAGCGCCGCAGCTCGGCTTCCAAAAAGCCGTGGAGGTCTTTTTGTTCCGCCACCGCACTGGCTTCCTGCCATGGAGCCGGCCGCGCCGCTTTTTCCCGTCGTTGACGTTCGCGTACTTCCATTTTTGCCCTGTCAAAAGCGAGGTTTCGACAAACCCGAAACAGCCAGGGCGCCGCCGACCCGTTGATTTGCACCTGGGCCTTTCGGCGAACCAGACGCAGGAAGGTTTCCTGCACCAGGTCTTCCGCCGAATTCCGATCGCCACCGGACAAAGCCTCCGCGTAACGCAACAGCGCCGCCTCGTGGCGGCGCAGGAGCGTCTCGAAAGCAGCCATTTCCCCGCTTCGGTAACGATCGAGGAGCTGGCCGTCCGCTGAGCTGGAATCTTGGCTCCCGGCCATGGGTTTCATCAAGTCAACGACGAGGCAGGAGCTTGCACGAGGCGGCTTTTTGGAAAAATTAAGAGTCTCCGGGCAAAGGCCGCACCCAGATGTTGCGGAACCGGACCGGATTGCCGTGGTCCTGCAACTGAATCGGTCCCTTGGCCTTGTGGGGTCGGTATTTCGCTACCGAACGGTGGGCAGTCGCGCCGAGGAATTCGCGGCGGTAGTGAACCAGGACGCCGTTGTGCAACAGAGTCAAGACGGCTGGCTTGACCAGCCGCTCTCCCTCAAATCGAGGCGCTTCGAAGAAGATGTCGTAGCTCTGCCAGGCTCCCGGCGGCCGGCAAACGTTGACCGCCGGCGGGTATTGGCCGTACATCGCCGCGGCTTGGCCATCAGGATAAGTTTGGTTTTTCCAGCAATCCAAAACCTGGATTTCGTAACGACCCATCAGGAAAACGCCGCTGTTGCCGCGCCCTTGACCTTGACCGACCACTTTTTCCGGAGTGGCCCACTCCACGTGAAGGTGCAGGTCGCCGAATTCCCGCCGGGTTTGAATGGAGCCGGTGCCGTTGACTTCCATGAAATCGTCTTCCAACCTCCACTGGGCGTCCCCGCGAGCTCCGCTCCAGCCGCTCAAGTCGCCGCCGTGGAACAACACAACGGCGTCGGCGGGAACTTGGCCCATGGGAAGACGAGGTCCGGGGTCGACCACTTTCGGCTGGGGCCGAGTACCGTCGTGGACCCGCCACTGGTCGCCGGGCAAAAACGGCGTGTCCTGGTATCCCAAAGCGGGCTTCGGTTGCTGCCCATCCGGGGAAAGGGCCGCGGCCGGGGAAACTCCGGCCCCAATCAGCAACAGAATCACCGCCAAAAAACGGGAGGAAGGAAGGTTTCGGTTCATGGCTACAGGCGGCGCCGGCCGCTCTTGGAGCCGGAAAAGCCTCGAAAGGAGGGTTCCGATTCGGGTCCGGTCCACGGGCTCGGCGGATCCAATGGATTGTAAGCCGAGTGAAATCAAGGAAAGGCCTGAAGAATCGGAGCGCGCGGCCGTAGGCTGCTACCATGGCTCCGCTCATTCCGCGCGGGAGATTTCCAAAGCCGCGGAAGAGGGATTCCCACTAGGAGAATGAAATGAAGAAAACCCGTAACTTGTTCGTCTTCCTTCTGCTGGCCTTCAGTGCCGCGCTCATCCCTGCTTGCGGCGGTGATGCCGCCGAAGAAGGCGGAAACGAGCCCGCCGCCGAGGAAAACAACGAAGGCGGAAACTGAGCCAGCTCTTCCTTTTCGAACCCGGGAGCGTCCTGAAAATGGAGGCTCCCGTGGTCGTTTTTCTATAGCCGTCCCGGGCCGCAAAGGCGGCTTTCCTGGGGATACACTACCGCCATGGCGGTGCGCTCCCTGCTCGGCTTGGTCGGCCTCTTTCTGATACTGGCTTTGTTGCTATGGGCGCCTTGGCGGCCGGCCTCTGAAGATCCACGCGCCGAAGACACCCGCCAATCGGAGCAGGCGGTGGCCGAACACCAGGTTGAAGAAACGGCCCCGGATTCACTTGGCTCGGAAGACCACCCCGAGCTGGATGCCGGCGAAAAACGGGAAGCCTTGGCGGCTCCGCCGGAAACCGAAGTGGAGGCCGAACCGCTACCCGAGCGGGCCTTGCAGGTTCAGGTGGTGGACCCGGAGGGAAACCCGGAAATCGACATTCCGGTCGTGTTTCAAGTAAGCCATCCGCAGTTTGCCGGCGGCCGATTTCCTCTATTGGAAGTGAAGACTGAGGGCCCGAAGGGCATCGCCATATTGGATTTGGATCAGGCTCGGGGAGTCAAGGAACCGGAGCCGCCTGCTCGTTTGGAGTACAGCCTGGCTTTGGCCTTGCCGTCGGGCAAGGGACCGAGCTTGGTGTTGGAGCCGCCGATCGATTTCGGTGCCTTGTATCAATTGGTTTTGGATCCGGAATTAAAGAAGTGGGCAGGCCCGTTGAAAGTCCAGGTCGTCGATGCCTCCGGCAACCCGGCCCCTGGAGTTCCGCTGGAACTTCGGGCGGAAAGGCGCAATGAACCCGGTCAGGGAAATGACATGGCCCGGGCGAAAACGGAGGGACCGGAAGCCATCGCCGAATTGGAAATCAAAGGCGTCCGCATCATGCAAAGCCTGCCGTTGGCTATGGGTATCGAGATGGATTTATTGGTTCGATCGGAGCTGCCTTTTTCTGAACCTCTGACGCTCATATTGGACCCGGACAACTTCATGGAGAAGGTCCAAGTCATGGAACTGCCCCCTCACGGCGGCTTGCGGGTGGCGGTGGTAGATTCCAAAGGTAAGCCTTTGACGAAAGACCAAGGAGCCAGCGTTTATCTTCGTTATCGCCCGCTGGGAAGCCCGGAAACGGTCGGCTTTCAACGTTTCCGCGATGATTGGAGGCCGGTGGAAAACGGAGTCGCTTATTTTCCCTACATCGGTCTAAACGTGGAATTGAATATGTGGGCCGGGATCCACGGCATCGGCACACAAAGTGAATCCATTAGCTTTCCCGGGCCGGTCAGAGCCGGAGAAGTGTTGGAGAAAACCTATTTTCTGGGAGAACCCTGGCCTTATGTGACCGCCCGGCTGTTCGATGTTTCCGGAGAAGCCTTGGCCGATCAGGAATTTTGGATGGCGATCCGCCATGATTCGATTCAGCCTCGAAACCCGGCTTCCGGGCCGTACCGGCCTAGTTATCGCAAGTACAAGACTGACGGAGAGGGCCGCTTTCAAACCCAGGTGGCCGGGCACGTGCGAGACGGTTATCGCCGGTCCATGGAATGTTTGATCTATGAAAAGGGCCGCCGGGACGTCCTGCGCTCCTTCGTACGCCATGACCTGAACGTCGAACTCCGCGCCGATTCGGACAACGATTTGGGCGATTTACACCTACAAGCCGTTCCGCTCCTTGCCGCCGGGCAGGTAGTGAACGAACAAGGCCGCCCGGTCTCCAACGCCCGAGTCGCACTTTGGATTCCATGGGATCGGGGCACTTACCAGAGTTGGCGGCGGGCGGAAATCGGCCCTTTCAGTACCGATCAAGACGGCCGTTTTGCCATCTATCGGGTGGAATTTCCGAGTACCTTTCGTTTGGAAGCCTGGTCCCACCGCAACACCGCCACGCTGGATGATCTGCAACCGGGTTTGGACAACCATTTGCTGGTGTTGAAGAAAACCGTACCGCGGGAGAAGGATCCCAATCTCGGTCATTTGAAAGGCCACTTTCTGATCGACAAAGGGATTGCCATGGACCACTTGGAATTGCGGATCCGGATACCCAACGTAACTTCCCGCGGCCTGAGCCTGATGGAAATCGGTCCCCGCTACCACGTCCGGGGCATTCAACCGGGTATCGCCAGCGTCGGCTTGCGCACCCATGGCACTCGTTTCAACTTATTCCAAATTGAAGGAGTCGAGATTCTCGCCGGCCAAAGTTGCGAAGACCCGCGGCTGCAAGGCGTGGACCTGCGCGGCAAACTGCGTTACTTGCGCTTGCAATTGACCGATGGGGCTGGGCGCTACGCCGCCAAGGAACACGTCTGGATTTATGATGCCGAAGGCAAAGGCGGCGGTTCCGAGCGAACCTCTCAGGATGGGCGAGTCGCCTTTTTGGTGCCGACCGATTCCGCCGAATTTTCGATCAACATCCGAGGTTCCAAACCGGCCACGGTTCGCTGGCAGGAGGGTTTTCAAACCGTGATCATGGAACCGAAAACCGAAGACTAACTTGCTTCCGGCAAGCCGTCCTTTTAGCTTCCTAAGGTATGGCGGCTCGCGCAAGCTCCCGTACCCGGCGTAGGGCTGGAAAAAGGCCTTGGTGGCTGAATCTCAGTTATGAAGAATTGTTGCAGGTTCGCATTTGCGATTTGAAATTGGACATTCGCGGCACAGCTCTGGAAGCTCGTGTTGAACGGTTAAACGCCGAATTGCACCACCGCGGCCTTTGCTTCCGCCCCTATATTTGGTTGAGCACCGATTGGTTCACGCCCGATCATCTCACGGGGTTCGCGATTCCATTTTTTCTCGCCCACCCCCGCTTGGCGCGCTTGGAGTACCAGCAAATGTTTGAGGTGGAAGGAGGAGGCCACGCCGCTTGTATGAAGTTACTGAGGCATGAAACCGGCCATGCCATCGACCACGCCTTCGGATTGCACCGGCGCAAGCGCTGGCGAGAAGTTTTCGGCAAGGTAAGCCAGCCGTATCGGACCACCTATACGCCCAATCCCCGCAGCCGATCGTTCGTCTTGCACTTGGATCATTGGTACAGCCACAGTCATCCCCTGGAAGATTTCGCCGAGACCTTCGCTGTTTGGCTGCAGCCGCGGGCGCAATGGAGACGCCGTTATCGGGATTGGCCGGCACTGAAAAAACTCCAATTCGTAGATGAATGGATGGCGGAATTGGCCGGGCAGAAAGCTCCGACTCATACCCGAGAAAAGCCGGATTCTCTATCCAAGCTTCGCTTTACCCTCGCCGAATACTATCAACGACGGAAAACCCTATACCGAAACAGCGCATCGGACGAGCACGACCGGCAATTACTGCGGGTCTTTTCCAAAGATCCTGCTTACCGCCGCCGCGAAACCGCGGTTGCTTTCCTAAAGAGGAACCGCACAGCATTACGTTCGCGAGTGTCCTTCGTTACCGGCTACCACCGATACGGGGTGGATCAAGCCCTGAACATCATGATCACCCGGTGCCGGGAACTCGGGTTACGCAAGATGCGAGCCGAAACCGAAAGCCGCATGGCTTCCGCAGTGTTCTTGACCGTCTTGACCACCGATCTCCTGCGCGGCACTCGCCGCCCCTACCAACGATGAAAAAACTCAAGGTTCTGGTACTGATGCATCAAGAGCTGATGCCTCCGGCTACCACGGAAGGCTTGAGCGCCGAAGAAATCCATCCCTGGAAGATGGAATACGACGTGCTGTGGGCTCTGCAGGAACTCGGCCACGAAACTCTGCCGCTGGGGGTCAAGGATGAATTACTGCCGGTACGGCAAGCAATTGAAGATTGGAAGCCCCACGTAGCTTTCAATCTCATGACCCATTTTCACGGCGTCGGCGTTTATGACGCCCATTTGGTCTCGTATCTTGAGCTGCTAAAAACTGCTTATACCGGATGCAATCCACGGGGCATGCTGGTGGCAGGGGATAAAGCTCTTTCCAAACAGATCCTAAACTGGCACCGGATTCAAGTACCCGGACATCAAGTCTTTCGTCGCGGTGATCGCTTTCGCATCAATGCCAACTTGAAGCGACTGCGATTTCCCTTGATCGTAAAATCGGCGGTCGAACACGCCTCTCAGGGAATCGCCCAAGCTTCCGTGGTGCAAGACTTTGGAAAGCTGGAAGAACGAGTGGCCTTTATCCACCGGACCATCGGTACCGAAGCCATTGCCGAAGAATTCATTGAAGGGCGAGAAATTACCGTCGGCGTGTTGGGCAATCGCCGCTTGCAAGTCTTTCCTCCCTGGGAAATGACGTTCAACAATCTGCCGGAAGGCGCCGCCAACATCGCCACTTCCAAGGTGAAATGGGACCTCAAATATCAAAAAAAGGTCGGATTGAAGACAGAAATGGCGAAAGGGCTTCCGGAAAATTTGGAGCGCCGCATTCCCCGCCTGGCTCGACGCATTTATCGTGCCCTTCGCCTCTCCGGCTACGCTCGGATCGATTTCCGCTTGACCAAGGAAGGGCAGTTGTTTGTGTTGGAGGCGAATCCGAATCCAGATCTCAGTTTCGGCGAAGATTTTGCTGAAGCGGCGGAAAGTCAGGGGCTGGCTTACCCGAAGCTGGTGCAGACTTTGTTGAATCTGGGGCGACGGTATCAGCCTGCCTGGAAGGAGGCTGGTACCTAACCGTGGAGGTAAATCAATGAATCTTATGTAACTTTTTGGGTCGAATTCGTCCTCATTATCGAACCCTTTCGCCAGGAAATCTCAAATGCCCTCCTTTCGACCATTGCATTGTCCTCGAAATGACTGCCCAAGCCGCAATTCGACCTCGCTATTCTCTTTTCAAAAGCGAGGATTCTACAGCAACAAACATCATCGTCGAATTCAACGGTTTTGGTGCAAAGCCTGCAATCGATCATTCTCTTCACAAAGTTTTAGATTTCATTACCGACTCCAACTTCCACGGCTGCACTTGGAGTTTTGGCCTTTTATCATCAGCAAAGTCACCCTTCGACAAAGCGCACGAATGCTCGGTGTGGATCGCCGAACGCTCGCTGACCGTCTTTGGCGAATGGGTCTTCACGCGAAGAAATTTCATTTCCAGAGACTAAGGAACTTTGCAGATAAATCCAAAATTGAAGGAGTTTTTCAACTTGACGAGCTTGAAACCTACGAAACAGATCGCCGCCTACAACCCGTTACCGTGCCTGTACTTATCCATCGACAAAAATATTTCGTTGTTGCTCTTACAGCAGGAACTTTGCCTTGCCGGGGTCCGTTGTCACCTAAACTCTTAGAAATGAAAAAGGAAAGAGAAAAAGAGTTTGGAAAGAGAAAATCAGAATCGAGAAAAGTGGTCAACGAAGTCTTATCGACCTTAAAATCGTTGATTCCGATTGAAAATCGCATTTACATTCAGAGCGATCGCAAAAAACTCTATCCATCGGTCATTAAACAGGTTTTTGGGAAAAATGGCTTTGTTCATCTTCAAGAATGCTCCAAGCGAAAAAGGGATAAAGGAAATCCATTATTTCCGATCAATCATACGTTGGCACAGATGCGAGACAATATTTCCCGGTTGGTTCGTCGCAATTGGGGAGTTTCTAAGAAAAGGAACTGGCTTGTTCCTCATCTTTGGCTCTGGCTGGTGTGGCGAAATTACGTTCGCCCGATCACCGCCGATGGAAATCCCCCTACCCCGGGTGAACTCGTAGGAGCTAGTTCTCACCGTTACTGCCCAAAAGAAATCTTCCAGTGGAGGATTTTCCAATTCTGAGCCTCCATTTCTTTGTACCAGTTTCCGGTTATGGTAAGTAAATGCCCCCGCTACCTCTCCTCCTCCTCAGCTTCCTTAGCTTCGCTCAGGATCCACCTTCGCCTGAAGGGGAAACGGCGAATAAACTGCCTGAACCGCGAAGCCATTATCTCGGTAGGCAAATCGCTCCCACCATGTCCTGGCATGGAGCTGGTTGGTTGACCCGAGACAGCCGTGAACGGGAGGAAGCGACCAGTCAAATGTTGAAAGCTCTGAATGTTCAGGCCGGTTGGACTGTATGCGATTTCGGGTGCGGGAATGGATACCACACGTTGCCGTTGGCGCAACAGGTTGGGCCCAAAGGCAAAGTTTTCGCCGTCGACATCCAATCGGAAATGCTGGCGATGCTCCAGAAGAGGGCGAAACAAGCCGGAGTGCGGAACGTCCAATCCGTCTTGGCCGACTTGGCGAATCCGAAATTGCCTCCGAACAGTTGTGACTTAATATTGATGGTCGACGTTTATCACGAGTTGGGCTATCCCGAACGAATCCTGGCAGCCTTGGCTAAAGCCCTAAAACCTGAAGGTCGGATTGCCTTGGTTGAGTTTCGAGCGGAAGATCCGAAAGTTCCGATCAAGGCTCTACACAAAATGTCCAAGAAACAAATCCTCAAAGAATTCGGCGCCAATCAATGGCAATTGGACCGAAGCTATGACCGCTTGCCTTGGCAACATTTGATGTTCTTTACCACCAAATCCACCAAGGCAAGCCAAACCAAGAAATCCGGCAACGACAATTCAGAATCCGATGCCGGAGATCCGAAAATCAAAGAATCAAGGCAAGGAATTTTGAACTAAATTCCCCACCGTGCAAGTACTCAAATCCACGGCCTGAAAATAGAGCATTCGACCGCTCGCGGAAGCGGGAAAATACTGACTGGCCCCACCAAAACCAACCCCGTCGTTAGGGTAAATTCCGGACAAGATTGGATTTGCCAAGTCCACTTGTAATCCCTGGCAACTTTGGTTCAAAACCGTAGCTCCGGGCGCAGTGGCGTACAAAAGAGCGACCTGCCCCATAGGAGTGGCACCGGACCACTGAATGCTGTTTTCCACTCCGGCAATACCCGGTTGCAACGTCCCAAGCTCGAAGCCGGGAACTTCCTTGTAGTAAACGGTGCCGTTCCATTGCCGATCTGGATACGTCGGCCCGGTAAACGCCGGCGTCCCCTTACCGCAGTGGGTAATTAGTTGTAAGTCGGCGTTGAAGTATTGGCCGGAACCGTTGGTGTAACGCAGTACTTGAGTATTCCGTTCGTAACTTATTAAGTCCACGTACAAGCCGTACACCTGGCCTTGAAGGAAGGTAATCCCATTTCCTTTCAGATCTACATAACTGGGTTGATCGATTCCGGCGCTCATCCCCGGATAGCGACCGAAATACAACCAAGCGGCCGCTTGGCCTTCGACTCCCTGGCTGCTTCCCAACCGGAACCAAAGTTCGATTTCAAATGGAGTCGATCCGGACACGTTTAGGTCCAAACCGGTAAGTTCCAGATCCCGCATGGGAATCAGGTCAAACATGTTGCCGGCGAAACGATTGTCGCTGGCGAAAAGGGTGGTCAAGGCCCCAGGGCCTTGTCTCGGAACCCCAACATGTCGCTGGGCTGAGACCGGAGCGCCGTCATCTCCCGAAACCGGCCCTTGTTGAGCCGGAATCCAAGCGGCGAAACTGAAACTCCAAAGGAGGAGCCATGAAATGCGATTTTGAAGGAACATGGTGTCCAAGGGGCTGAGGCTGGACCCGGTGGCAATGCCTCCGGGCCTCTGAGGGGACTGGAATTATAGCTTGAGCATTCCAGTCGCCTCCCCTAGCCCCTTGTCAGGGAAGGGATTAGACCTTCTAGCTGGACGAAGCCGCGGTTTCCTCGGCCGCGTGGGCCGGAAACGCCGCTTTCAAATTGCCGCGGAATCCCTGAACCGCCACTCGCTGCATGTAGAACTCCAGGCCGCGGAGAGCGCCCAATTCTTCGCCGCCGCCGGCCCGGCCGGGCCCGCCATGAATCATGGCCGGAAGCACCATACCGGGAGGTAGAGACTGGGAAGCCATGCGGTCGCTACCGACCCAAACCCGGCCGTGCCAGGGGCCGATACCGAGGATGACTTCGCGACACCAGGCCGAATCGTTGCTGTACAAACTTGCCACCAGGCCACCGCCACCGAGATTGGCCAAACGAATCGCCTCTTCGGCACTGCCGTCATAGGGCAATAACGTGGCCACCGGTCCGAACACCTCGTCGCTGTGAAACAAAGGATGGCTGGAATCTCGGGCCTTCAACAAAGTGGCGGCTACGAAAAAGCCCTTCTCCGCAATGGGCTCGGGGCCGCCACATAAAGTGTCGGCATGCTCCTGGAGACGACGGATGCCTTCCTGAACGTCCCGGAACTGAGCCGCGCTGGAGAGAGGTCCCATCCGATTCTTCGAATCGCTCGGATCGCCAACCCGCGTTCTCTGCAAGGTGGCGATCAAATCTTCGGCCACTTCGTCCACCCGGTCCGCAGGGACCAAAATGCGCCGGACCGCGGTGCACTTTTGGCCCGTCTTTTGAGTCATATCCAGGGCCACGTTTTGCAAGAAAAGATCGTAGCTTTCACTGTCGGGATCAGTGTCCGGCCCCAGCACCGCAGCGTTCAAACTATCGGCCTCGATGTTCACCCGAACGTTTCGCTGCACCACGTTGGAATTTCCTTTTAACTTGGCTCCGGTACCCGAGGATCCGGTGAAAGCCATGCAATCCTGAGCTTCCAGGCGATCCAGCAAATCTCCGGTGCTTCCGCAGATGAATTGAAAAGAGCCCTCGGGCAACAAACCGCTTTCCACCAAGATCTCGGCGGTTCGCCAAGCCACCAAAGCCGTGGCGGTTCCCGGCTTCTCGATTACCGGCACCCCGGCCAAAAATGCACAGGCCACCTTTTCCATTTGCCCCCACGCCGGGAAGTTGAAGGCATTGATGTGAACCGCCGCCCCGAGCCGCGGCACCCGCAGGTGTTCGCCCCAAAAACGGGCGGTGCGGCCGAGTTGGACCCCTTCCCCGTCGACCAAATACTCGCCACCGGAAAGTTGCTTGGCGAAATAGGCGTAGGCGGCCAGGGTTCCGGTAGCTCCATCGATGTCGAACTTGGCGTCGCCCCGGGTCGATCCGGCATTTTGGATCGACAAATCGATCAGTTCCTCCCGATGCTCCTGCAGGGCGGCCGACATGCCTTTCAGCAACTTGCCGCGCTCGGCAAAGCTCATGGCCCTCAAGGCCGGGCCGCCTTTCTGGCGCGCGTGATTCAACACCGCCTGGAAATCGATGCCCTCACTATTGCATTGGGCGATGGCTTCTTCCGTGGTGGCGTTTACCAAAACCGCCGGGTCGCCGGTTCCGGTGTGCCATTGATCCAATACGTAGCTGCGCAGGGTGATCATCGGGGTGGGAGCTTTTGGCCGGTTCGAGGATTCGGGCAAACAGGTTTGGAACGGGGGTTCCTCCTGGCCGAGCCACACAATGTAGCCGCCTCCAAGCCTCGAGGCGAGGTCGGGGAATTCCGGCCGGGCATGAAGAAAGGCTCACTTCGAGGCGGCTGACCCCGTAGGCTGCCCAAACATGTCCGAGGCATCCCCGCCCCCGAATTCCACCTCCAGAGGGTGGCGCCCATCTTTGAACCTGCGTCAGGGCGAAGGCGGCCTCGTCCTGCTGGGGATGCTTTACCACTTTTGTTTGTTGGCCTGCAACTACATCTTGCGGCCGGTACGGGATGAAATCGGCTCCGCCTATCGCGAAGGTTTGGCGGAAGCGTGGACCTGGGTGTTTTTCGTCATGCTTCCGGCCGCTCCGCTATACGCCTTTTTGGTCAGCCGCTGGCCGCGGCGAGTGTTCATCCCGCTGGTCAACAGCTTTTTCTTGCTATGCCTGATCGGTTTCGCCTGGCTGCTGGAGTGGCTGCCGGAGGATTCCCGCCAACCGTTGGAATGGACCTTCTACGTATGGCACGCAGTATTCAATATGTTCATCATCACCGGATTTTGGGGTTTCATGGTCGACCTGTTTCACCATGAACAAAGCAAGCGCCTGTTCGGCTTGCTGTTCATGGGCGGCTCGCTGGGAGGAATCGCCGGACCGCTGTTAGCCGGTCGCCTGGTCGAACCCTTCGGCCGTACCGGTTTGATGGTGGTGGCCATGGTTTTTCTGGTTGGGGCCACTTGCACCATGCTGGCCATGGATCGAACCGCCTTGTGTAGCCGGCGGCTGCACTCCTACGAGGACCAAAAAGCCCAAGGACGTCAAGCTCCCGGCGGAGGCGTATGGCAAGGATTGGCCGTGGTTTTTCGCTCTCCCTATCTATTGGGCATTTGTGGCTATCTATTCTTGCACTCCTTGCACTCGACTTTTTTGTATTTCACCAAGGCGAACATCGCTCGTGAAGCTTTCGTCGATCGCGCCGCCCGCACCGAGTTTTATGCCAACGTAGATTTGCTGACCAACGCCCTGACCTTGTTGGCTCAGATGTTTTTGACCGCCAAGGTCTTGAAGAAAATCGGCGTCGGCTGGACCCTGGTGCTGCTCCCGCTTCTCAGCTTGATCGGCTTCGCCGCTTTGGGAACTTGGACCACCTTGGCGGTATTGGTCAGCTTCGAAGTATTAAGACGAGCCACTCATTACGGGTTGTCGAAACCGGCCCGGGAAGTTTTGTTCACCGTGGTCAGTCGGGAACAAAAGTACAAAGCCAAAGCCTTCATCGACACTGTGGTTTACCGGGGCAGCGACGTAACCAGCGCTCGCTTGTTCGAAGGCCTGCAAGCCGGTTTCGGCTTCGCTCCTCTAGCCTTGGGCTTGCAAGGAATTGCTTACTGCGCAGTCCCTTTGGCCGCCTTGTGGGCCCTCCTCGCCGCGAACTTGGGCAAACAGCAAGTTCGCCGGCAGGAACGGCTGGCCGAATCGGGAATCGCAAAGCCTCAGTCCTGATCCAAGCTTTTCTGCCTTGGAACAAGGTTCTCAAAACTTGGCTCGACCGGCAAAGCCAGGCTAAGGGATTCCAAGCCAGCGGGCACCATCAGCCGACCTTTTGGATCGGCAGCCCCAAGGCCCTGCCAGCGCACCGCAAAGGATTCGGTAGCAGCACCGCTCCACTGCCAAAGCCCGATAGTCTCTGTTGGATGAAAGGCAAAGCTCAAGCCTTGCGGAACGCCTTCAACGATCAATTTCCCGGCGGAATCCAGAGGCAGGCCGAACTCGTTCTGAATGCGAATTTCCACCAAGCGGCCCGGCTGAAGCCGAAAACTTTGGAGATCGGAAACGGCTCCCACCGGCGGCGTCCAAAGCCGACATTGTTCGCCGTAGCCTGGGGCTCCAACATGGATCCAATGCTCCCGAGGGGCTAATTTCGAAAATTGGCACCGTTTATCCCAAAGGTTCTGCTCCAACAATAGCTTTCTCGGAGCAGGGGGGGCCGAAAGCAGGCGAACCGTTGCTCCCGGTACGCTTTCGCCGGTTTGGTCCGAAACAACTTCAACCTGAAGATCGGTTCCTGGGGGAAGCTCCAGATAAGCCCGATCCTCCCCCGCCGTGAACCGATAGCGAGGCCATGCTTGCCAAGCCCAAAGATCGACCAGGTAATCCCCCCGGCCAAGATTTTGAATGGAAAAGCTGCCATCGGGACGAATGGACCCAATTCGATCCTCACCCTGGCCATCAGCAGGCGTGGCAACGATTCCACTACGATTTTGCTGATCCAGCCTCGGGATTTGATCCCAGCCCAGAATGTTGCCCGAAATGGCCCAATCTTGCTTCACCTCCTGGCCCTGAGGCCAAATGACCGGGACCTCCAAGGAGTCACCAAGACGAATCGGGACATCCACTTTTCCGGTCTGTCGGACTTTGCCTCGGGCCGCCAGCCAATGCCAAGAGCTTCCCGGCGGAAGGAAGAAGTCCACCCTCCCTCCGACCCCTGAGCGGCCGGTGAGCGATGTTGCTTGTTCCTCCCAGGGCCGCCGTTGCTGCCCTCGAAGCCGAGGGAGATCGAAGGATCGGTTTGCGGATAGGGCAACGACCACATCCGGAAGTGGGAACCCTGAAGCATCTCGCACCTGAAAACTCAAGCCATTCTGCTGCGGTTCTAAATCAAAAGTCCAAGGAGGAGGCCCGAGCTCTTTCAATGATTGGTTACCGAAATCACGAAAACGGCCGGAGTCGCTTTGTACCGTGAGTCGAAAACTGCGCAACAAGGATTTTGAATCGTGAGGAATGGGAAGCCAACAAGAACCGCCATCTGAAAAACGCCGCTTGCCTTGTTGCTCCTTAGCTCGGAAATAACGCCTTTCCATCAACGTAGGCTCTTGATCCTCGTACATGTAATGCACGGGAATAAAATAGGACCACTGAATCTCGACGCTTTCTTTCAATACTTCCCCCCCAACCAATAAACGAATCTCCGTTTCACCGGCGGGCTCCATCGCCAAGGCAAATTCAGCCATCTCTCCTTCGTCGGACTTCTGGAGGCAAACCAAGGTTCGAGGAAGGTACCCATCGGCTTGAAACTCATACAAAGGGAATTTCTTGTGTCGCGCATGGCTTGCCAGGAGCTCCGATCTAGTCGCCAAAGCCTCGAGGGAAGCCATTCCAAGATTGGCTGGAGGCCTGGATCGGACCTCCACATTGAGAATCTGTTGTCCACTTCGCCGGTCGAAGCAATGCCACCGTGGCGGCGCCGGCCAAGGCGACAAGGCGATTTGATTCCTTTGCCCTGAAGCCAGGACTTGGATTTTTTCAGTCCTTCCCCGATAGGCCGCGGTAGGCGGAATAACTAGGGTACCTGGCCCGGGAGCGGGAGCAGCCAACTTCGCTACTCCGTCAACTCCGCTAATCCCAACGGCCACACGCGAGTCGTTCAAGGCTTCGTAAACGACTCCCACACCAGCCAAGGGCCGACCTCCCGGCAGGTCCACGAGATCCACCTGAAGAGTCAGCCCCTCCTTCAGTTCGAAATCGACCCATGCCAAGGAGGGCAATGGCGGTTCCTGCCAAACTTCAAACAATAAGCCCGGACAGTAAGCTCGTAACCAGCCTTGCCAAGAACCCTTCGACTTGACCCATTCCTCCACTTCAGAGGATGGGATTTCCAATTGGAACCAACCTCGAGCGTCGCTTCGGGTATGCCAATGCCTTTGCCCCAGCCGGGCCTCAACGACTCCTCGGTGAATGGGCTTTCCATCCGGCCCTTTCAGAACACCCTGCCAACCCCAGCCTTGTAAGGAAGATGCCGAGGAAGGGGATAAGATCGGTCGTCGCCGGAGCTTGACCACTTCCGCCGCGCTTGAAACCGAAACATTCGCAGTCTCGGTCATTCTTTGCAGATGATCCACTCGCTGCGAAGAAGAAATCAAATTGGAACGTGGAGCTTGAGCTTCATTCGCGTTCATAGCTCGCCAAATCCAGGCCGCCGCCCAGGACGAGACCAGGAATAATATGCCGATCCGGATAAGCCGGCCGAACTTGCTCAAACTTCCGAAATCTCTCATGCTCCAGCTCCCGGTTCGGCGGAGGCGGAATCGACCTTGGATTCATGGTCTGTCCAATACCAAAACCACAGCACACCTTTCTGGTCGCGGGCACAGCAGAGCAGCGCCTCTTTTTTCATCGGACCGGACTGCAAATCACCTTGCGGCAAAAATACAGCAGGCTCCCCTAACTTGAATTGGGCGAAGCCGGGAGAAACCACTTCGCAAGCTTGCAAATTCGGGTGGAAGTCCGCCTTAAGCCGCCCTTTGCAAACCAGCCATCGTGTTTGCCAAGGGGCCTGATCCCATTCCGGTTCCCGAGCGCCTTTGGGCTGAATTCTTCGAGTGCGGAGGCGGACCTCGCCAGTCCCCTTTGAGGCGGGAAGCGGTACAAAGGCGGCTTCCCCAGTAATCGGATCGAGACGAAAAGCAAGCCGGCGATCCGCCGGCATGTAAGCCCGATCGGCATTAGGAACGGCTTCTGATTGTCCTTGAAAGGACTCATTCAAACTCGAGCAATAGCTCAAAAACTGGCTCAGGGCCTGTTCTTCCAACCAGAGAACATCTTCCTGAACTCGTTTTCTCCTTAGTTGAATCCGCCCCTCCGAATTCCGATGGATGGCCGTGGTTTCTGAAGCTCCGACGGTAAACCACTGAAGGGGAATCTCAAGCTTTTCGCGCCTCAGCTGGAAGAGGAGCTCCACCTGGGTTCCTTTCGAAAATGGTTTCAAAGAAGCGAAGGTCTCTGCTCGAAAAACCCAAGCAAGTAAAGCAACCAATAGGACTGTAGAGCCAATCCATGAAAACCGGAAAGAAGACCTAAAAGTCTCTTTAGCCTCGGAAGCAATTTCCATCGGAAAACCTAAGGGCATTTGCACCATTGAAAACTGTGGCCGTGATACCCCCCTTGGCAAGTGGATCCACAGTTGAAGTTGCTGCACACCAGAAGCCCAATTCCATTCTCTTCGACGTAATAACCGTCACACTCTTGGCCGCTGCCCGGATGTCCGCACACATCACACCAATAGTAGGTCCCTCCTTCATCGTCCACGTCGGTGTAAACCGAACCCGAGTTACAAGTTTCCGGGACCGGGCAAAGCCCGAAACAATATGGGTTTCCCAAATCTGGAATTTTCAGCTTACAGCCGATGTAGAGAGCCGAGCCAGTGAATCGCCCATCGGGATCGTAATCCGAACTCTCGGAAGTCCGAAGACCCGGACCCAACCAACCAAGTAGGAAAGTGAGAACTACCAAAGACAAGCCAGGAAAAGTAGCCATGCTTCTTCCAATGGCAGGGACTTAGAAGATGAAATGTTTCGGGCGGCTCTCTTGAGGCAGCTACCCAGAAAATCGACCATATGCTTTCTCGCTCCGATTAGCAAGCAAGAAATTCAAATTGGATGGAGTTTGGCAAGCTCACCCTCATAAGGCCCATCAAAAAAAAGGATGTTGCAAATTCCCAAGCAAGCGCAATCGCTCCAAAAGGGCCATCCAATCCGAGGCCTCGCTTCTGGGATTCATGAAGCAGCAACGCAGATAGGTTCGGTCTCCTAAATCGGTTTGAACCAAAAAGAAACGGCCCTCCTCAATCAGTCGGCGCCGTAGATCCCGTTGATGCTGATTCCAATCTCGTCCTGCAGGCGGCCGATGCCGGAAGCAAACGATATTGGCTTGAGGTTCCAGCGCTAACTCGAATTCGGAATCAGAACGTAGCTGCTGAGCAAAGGCTTGAGCTTGCTGTACTCGCCCTTCCAGATGCTCGATCAAGACCTCCTCTCCATATAGGCTCAGCACCCCAAAGAGCTTCATGGCCATCATTCCCTTGGTGCATTCCAAGGTTCGATGCCCGAGATTGAACCATTCCCGTTCCGCTCGCTCTCGAAACAAATAAGAAGCCTCGCTGGCAAAGCTGCTCCAGGCGTGCCGGCCCTCGCGAAACAATACTGCCGTGAGCAGGCTGGGAACCATCATCATTTTGTGAGCATCCCAGACCACCGAATCGGCAAATTCAATGCCGTCTAAGCGAGATTTCAGCCTGGGGCTGAGACAGAAAGGAGCTCCATGAGCGGCGTCAACGTGAAACCAAAGCCCATGTTGTCGGCAAACCGCCGCCAGAGCTGCCAAAGGATCGAAACTCCCGGTGGCGGTGCTACAAGCATTGGCGACCAACACGAAGGGAAGCTTTCCCGCTGCTTTTTCTTTCTCGATCGTGACCTGCAGGGTTTCAGCAGTTAAGCGATAGTCAGCGCCTGTCGGCAAGGACACCACTTGATCGGCGGCAAGCCCCATCACTTGAGCGGCCCGGAGCACGCTGTAATGTGCTTGATCGGAAACCAGAAGTCTGGCATCGGAGGCCGGAAGTTGCGGGTAACGGCTCCGAAAAGCGGACCTGGCCGCCAACAAAGCGGTCAAATTGCCCAAAGAACCGCCGCTGGTAAACAGTCCTTGACTGGTGTCGGGCAAGCCCAATTTGTCGGCCATCCATTGCAGCAGGCTCCATTCCATCGCCGCCCCAGCCGGAGCCATTTCGTAAACCGCCAAGCCATTGTTCAAGAATGCGGCCAGGGCGTCCAACAAAGCGGCTGCCGGCAACGGCGGACCGACTTGGTGCCCGAAGTAGCCCGGATGATGAAGACGAATCGAGCGTTCCAAGACTTGCTCGACGAACTCGGATAGGGCCATACCTTTGCCACGGGCCAACAGCGCTTGCCAATCCTGCCACTGTTTCTCCGGCGGATGCCAGGGTAGGACGGTTTCTCCTTCCCTGCCGTTCATGGACTTCAAATGATCGGCCAACCGATCAATCAAAGCGTGGCCTTGACGGCGAAATTCTTCGGGGTCAAGAGCTTGTTGCAAGGGGCTGGAAGTCATCACCGCTTACCAGAACAGGGCGTACAAACCGGCAGTCAGGACGATAATCGAACATCCATACAACCGAGCTCGCGGGTGGGGTTCCAAATTCAATTGAGAAACAGGAAGTGGCTTGGCTTTCTGAAGAGGAGCTCGCCAGGTCCAGATCAACAGCATGGCCACTAAAACCAGAAAGACCAGCAGCATGTGGTGAAGAAAAGCCAACTGGTGAAAGGATCGCATCCAGTCGGCTTGAATCCATGCGTCCCCAAAGCGGCAAAAGCCGTACAAGGGAATGCCCGCCAGTAACGCCACCTTCGCCGCCGCAGGCGGAGTTTTCGGCACCAGCAAGCCGACCACGAAGACCGCCAGGATGCCAGGAGAAATGAATCCCCAAATCTCCTGGATATAAGCGAAAACTCCTTCAAAGCTGGAAATCACAGGAGCCCACAAACAGGCAAGGATGGCCAAAACGGCCGTGGCCCAGCGTCCGGTTTTCACGTCCTCCTGAGGAGAGCTCTCCGGTCTCCAATAACGCTTGTAAAGGTCCATGGTGAAAATGGTGGAAGCCGAATTCAATCCCGAATTGAACGTGCTCATTACGGCTCCACAAAGAGCGGCGAACATGATGCCGCGCAGGGATGCAGGCAAAAGGCGGGCAATCATGTAGGGATAGGCTTTGTCGCCGGCATGGCCACCCAAGGCGGAGATTTCCTGGCCGTACAACTGAAAAGCCATGATGCCGGGCATCACGATGATGAACGGAATGATCAACTTGATTAGGGCGGCCAGAAAAATCCCCTTTTGCCCTTCGGCCAAGCTTTTGGCTCCCAGGGTTCTTTGGGTAATGAATTGATTGAGCCCCCAATAAAACAAGTTCGGGATCCAAAGTCCGCCGATGAATACCGCCACCCAAGGAATATCGGGATCGTTCCAGGGCAATACGGTGTGCAATTTGTCCTGATTGAAGTCGACGAAATCCCGCCATCCCTGGGTGAGGCTGCCATCGCCAATTTCTTTCAAAGCCAAAAAAGCCACCACTCCCCCGCCGAGCAGCAAGGCGCCGCCCTGCAATAAATCGGACCAAACCACCGCCGTCAAGCCACCGTAGACGGTACAGGCGGCGGCGATGATTCCCACCATCCAGATCCCACAAAGGGTGGCCCAAAATTCGGCGCTTTCCCGCCACGGAGCTTCGGCAGCCAAGGACAATCCGAACTGCTCGTGAAAAACGCGGGGCAATTCGAAAATCCCGTTCAAAGCCATGGCGCCGGAATAAAGCACCGTGGCCAACAACACGATCACATAGGCCACCATAAGAAAGGCGGCCATAATCGCTCTTGTTCCACCGTCGTAACGGTATTCCAAAAACTCCGGCATGGTGTAAATACCAGCCCGCAAAAAGCGAGGAAGAAACCACCAAGCCACGAAAACCAAGGTCACCGCCGCCATCCACTCATAAGAAGCGATCGCCAAACCCACTCGTCCGAAGGCGGAGCCGGCCATGCCGACGAAGTGTTCGGTGGATATGTTCGAGGCGATCAAAGAAACCCCGATCAACCACCAAGTCAGCTTGCGGCCGGCAAGAAAATAATCCTCGGTACTTCTTTCCCGGCGGGAAACGTAAAGGGAAATACCGACCACCGCCGCCAAGAACAGCAGGAAGACCAAGGCATCCAACCCGGTCAGGGAAAGCGTGGCGAGGAGGGGAGTCAAAGGCGGGCGGGGTCAGAGAGGCTCCGGCAGCAAATGCCGTTTGCAGGATCCTACGCCCTGCGCCAAAAGCGGACTCCGGGATTCAGCAGGTGGAGTGCAAAAGGGCGCCGACCGGAGCTTGAAGCCGTAAGCGGTTATAAACCCGAACCGCATCCCAAGTCGGTAACAAATGCACCCGAACTCCGCAACGGCGGCAATACTCCAGAGTTGTGGGACTGATGCGCAAACGCAACAAAACGCCTCGGGAAAGGACCAGAACCCGAGCTCCTCGGGCGATGAGTTCTTCAACGTCGGCCGGCAGGATCCCCGGCCGATGACGGGTACCGGTCTCTCGCCAATCCCACTCTCGAGCTCCTCCGGGATACAACTTGGCGTCCCGAAAAACGAGGCCCTTTTCCACCTCGACTCGTCCCCACTGTAGGCCGGTCACCTTGGGTGAGCTTTGCACCTCTCCGGCGAGCCTGGCAGGGACGGGCTCCATAGCTACCAATCTACCGCAAACAACGCCAAAGCCAGGCCTGAACCCTGGCAAGAACCGTACGCGGCCGTTCCATCGGACTGAAATGGCCGCATTCCGGCAGAATGTGGCATTCAGCTCCGGTCAAAGCGGAAGCCATCGCCCGGCTGCAATCCGGCGGCGTCACTTGGTCTTGTTGCCCGCACAGCACCAGGGCCGGAGCTTGAATCCGATCAAGATGAGGCCGCCAATCCCGGCGCAAGAGCATGGCCTTTTGCTGTTGCAAAAAGGTCTGGAAGCCGTTTCGAAGCAGCATGCTGCGGAGGCTTTCTCGGAGCTCCTCCCGTTTCAGGTGCCGGGGGTGCAAAAACCGCGGCAGCATTGCTTCCACGATGTCTTCGAAATCCTCCCCTCGAGCTTGGTGAAGCCAGGTTTCCCGCTGCCGCCGCTCCTCCGCTCGATCCGGTCCGGCTCGAGTGGACAGCAAAGCCAATCCGCCCAAGCGCTGGGGAGCGCGACAAGCCATTTCCAAAGCCAGATAACCACCGAAGGAAAAGCCGACCAGGAGGAAGCGGTCGGGCAGCCGGTTCAAAAGTCGATCGGCCAGTTGCGGCAGGCTTTGATTGCACTCCCAGGACGGCAGCGTTTCGACTTCGGCGTACTCCTCCAGCCCCGGGCGCAAGCCCTGCCAAAGCGCCCGGTCGCAAAGCAGGCCGGGCAGAAGCAACATGGGTAGGGCGGCTTCCATGTGCGCAGGAGAAACCCGAAACGGCCTGAATTCCCTAATTCCTGGACCGACGACCGGCCAGGGCCGGAGGGCGGCCGGAAACATCCGCTCCTGGAATCCAGACCTTGCCTTCGGGATTTCAGCATTTATGGCTTAAAATTGAATCACTCCCCTGGCTGGAAAGCCAGAATCCCCAAACCGCGGACCCTTCCCCGTCCGCCCAAAGGAAAACCATGCTCCGGATCCGATCCCTTTTCCTGGCAGGTCTTTGCACTCTTGGCCTAAGCCCCGGCCTGACTTCACAGGAATACCTGACCATTGCCTACGAATCGTTCGACTATGCCGCAGGCCCGTTGCAGGACATGAATGGCGGCCTCGGCTGGGCGGTGGATTGGTGGTCCGGCGACCTGGGCGATCACGCCATGGTGACCGACCCGGGTTTTGACGGCGTCGGCTTGAAAGCCACCACCCAAATCGAACACGGCGGCAGCTATCGGACGCTGGACAACGCTGGTTTCGACCCGATTTTGGACGCCGGCCGCTTCGGCCTCGATGGAACCGAAATCTGGCTCAGCTTTGAATGCGAGCGGGACCTTTTCAGCGACGATTGGTACGGCGGCATTTCTCTTTACGAGCAGTGGGTCGGAGAAAAACTGTTCGTCGGCAGCCCCTGGGGCGGTGACGAATGGGGTTTGGACCTACCCTTCGTCCTGTTCCCCGGCGTGGTGATCGGCACCAACTGCTCGGTGAAGGCCACCTTGTGGATGCAGGTCCGTTTCCTGCCCGGAGACGAGGAAGTCAATTTGTGGGTGGATCCGGCGACCGATTACCCCACCACCACTCCCGACGTGCAGATGTTCTTCCCGGACTTCCGCTTCAATGAAATCCGCCTGCAATCGGGAAGTGGAGTCACCACCGGGTTCCATTTCGACAACATTTCCATCACCACCCCGAACTTCCGTCCGGTCTTGGCGGTGTCCAATCTGATCGGCGGGCAGGTGGCGGATTTCAACCTGTCGAACTTCACCCCGAACAGCACCGCCTACTTGATCTACTCGCCGTTCGGCCCGGGACCGACCCAGACCGCCTACGGCACCATGGACCTGACCATGCCGGTCACCGTCCTGCCCCAGTTGACCACCGACGCCAACGGCGACGCCCTGCTCCAGGCTCCGGTTCCGCCTTCGGCCACCGGCCGCACCCTGTGGTTCCAAGCCCTGGATTTCGCCCAGCCGATGTTCAGCAATATGGTGGAACAAGTCGTCGGCTAATTGCCTTCGGAACGTTCCCTCGCCGCCGCGACTCGGACCCATCGGGACCGGGTCGCGGCCCTTTTGTTGGTCAGATACTGCCCCTTTGGTTACCATTTAGGGTGGAGCCCGCCGGATCCATCTTCACCGGCACCCGATTGAAGGCCAACCCGAGAGTGGTTTTCGACGGCGAATCGCACTCTCACACTCTCGGAATCGGACGATGAACATTTACGTGGGCAACTTGCCCTTCTCCGTTGAAGAGGAGGACTTGCGTCAGCTTTTCGAGGCCTTTGGAGCGGTTCAATCCTCCAGGGTCATTCAAGACCGGGAAACCGGTCGCTCCCGTGGATTCGGTTTCGTCGAAATGGACGACGCCGAAGGCCGGATGGCCGTCGAAGCCCTAGATGGCTCCGAACTGCAAGGCCGTCGCCTCAAGGTGAATGAATCGCAGCCCCGCGAAGACCGCCGTGGTGGCGGTGGCGGCGGTCGGCGGCGCTTCTAAGCTCTCGAAGGGACCTTGCAATGGGGTCCCCATCGGCATCGAATGCCGGTGGTTCCGGGAGCCGCCTAGGAGGCCCTCCTCCTGAAATCCAGGTCTGTTCCCTATTTCTCGTCTTCGGCGGGAACCGCCTCTCCCTCGAAGGGTTCGCCCATCGAGGGAGAGGCTTTTTCTATAGTCGTTTTTCTATGGTCAGATGACCACGAAGCGGAACGCCTTGGGCCAAGCTCATGCGATTGGGACTCTGCCGCTCGACTTGCCGGTGAAGATGTTCAAATTGCTCCCGGCTGCCGTCGCCGGCAAGGTGCACCTGATACTCAATCTCCTGAAAAGCCACCGGCACTTGCTCTTCGACGCCGAGGAAACCCCGTAAATCCAAATTCCCGCGAACTTGGATCTGCAATTTTTCCAATTGGATGCCAAGCACCGAGGCACCGACGGCATAAGCCACCAACAAGCAACCGCCCAAACCGGACAACAGGACTTCCTGTGGATTGGGCCCGTGGTTTTGACCCAACAGCGGTCTGGGCTCGTCGATGGTCCATTGGAATTCTCTGGCCAGGCGATGGCGACCGAGTTGCATCGCCAAAGCGGTGACCTGAGATCGGGTGCCACTCTGCCAATCGAGCTGAACTCCGTAGGAAGCTTGGGCTTCTTTGCCGTCCTGCTTGACTTCGTGGACGAACTCGCTGAGACCGGAAAGGGAAATGCCGTTTTTCATGCCAGCTCCGAATGGGAAGCCAAGGCGCTTTCCAAGGCTTGGTTCAAATCTCCGATGAGATCGGCGGGATCTTCGATGCCAACGGACAACCGGACGCAACCGGGCCGGATCCCCATGGCTTCCCTTTGGGCGGCGGTAAAGGCCGCATGAGAAGTGTTGAAGGGAAGACTGACCAGGCTTTCGACTCCTCCCAGACTGGTGGCTTCTGTCGGCAGCTTCAATGCCTGCACCAAAGCCAAGGCCTGCTCGTCGGTGCCGTCGATTTCGAAAGTGATCATGCCCCCGACCCGGCTCAGCAAACCTTTGGCCAGGGCGAAGTCCGGGTGACTTTCCAATCCGGGAAAGAGCACTCGCCGGACTTTGGGATGAGTTTGCAGGAAGCTGGCCACTTGAAACGCGTTTCGATGGTGGGCTTCCATGCGAAGTGCCAGAGTTTTCAAACCCCGCTCCAACAGAAAACAAGCGTGAGGGTCCAGAGAACTGCCGAAGACCAACATTCGCTGCCAAATTCGGTCGACGAGTTTGCGTGATCCGATCGCTGCTCCGGCAATCAAATCCGAATGGCCGTTCAAATATTTGGAAGCGGAATGAACGACGAGGTCGGCCCCATGCTCCAAAGGACGACAGCCGATCGGCGAAACGAAGGTGGCGTCGACGACCAATCGCAGGCGATGGCGGGAAGCCAGGGCAGCCAAGGCCGGTAGATCCGCCACTTTGAGTAGAGGGTTGGAAAGCAGTTCGACGAAGATCAATTCTGTATTCGGTCGAATCGCCGCTTCCATCCCCTTCAGCTTCCGCGGATCGACGAAGCTGACGGAGCGGCCCATGTTGGCCAACTCCTCTTGAAAAAAGTTGTAGCTGCCGCCGTATAAATCGGTCGAGGTCAGCAAATGTCCTCCCGGTTCCAATAAAGCCAGTACGGTGGCGGCGATCGCCGCCATGCCGGAACTGAACACCAGGGAGGATTCGGCGCCTTCCAAGGCGGCCAACTTTTCCTGCACCGCCCATTGGTTGGGATTGCCGTAGCGACTGTAGAGGAAACGATCCCGGGCGAAACCTTGTTCCACCGCCTGATAAGACTCCGATCCCAAAACGAAGGTGGAGTTCTGGAAGATCGGGGTTCCCACCGCCCCGGTGGTGGCGTCTTCCATGGTTCCGGCGTGGACGCAAAGGGTGGACGCTCCCCCATTCCGGAGGTTTTCCCCCAGGGCCGGCCCAGCCAATCGCCGCCGCTGCAAACGATTGCACCAGGACGCTCCCGATCCAGGCGTTTGGGCACGAGGGTCGCCGTGAATGGAACGAGGTTGTGACTTCATGGGCTTTGGAAGGGGCTCGACGGGACCGAGAAGAGATCTCGGATTTTTTCCAAATTTCCGCATGAACGTCAACTTATTATTTTAAATACGAATAAAAATCAAATCCATGCAATTACATCGAAATTTTATACTTCAGCGAGTCATCGATGAGCGCCTTAGGAGAAGATCCTTCGCCATCTGCCGAGGCCTAGGAAAACGGACCCTCTCCTTCCGGGGCCCCCGCGCCGGAGCCGCTCCAATCAGTGCCAGCCCGGAATCGGCATGCGCACCCGGTATAGCGAAGTTCCGGCGGTGACGAAGAGCCAACGCCGATCCTGGCCACCAAAGGCGCAATTGGTCGGTTTCTGCGGAATCGGAACCGCACCTAAGGCCCGGCCTTTGGCATCGAACACCTCGATGCCGGCCTTGGCGGCAACATAGACGTTCCCGGCTTGGTCCACCGCCATGCCGTCGGGCCGGCCGGTGGTTTGGGCCCAAAGCCGGCCCTCGCCCGCTTCCCCTCCGCCTTTCAAAGGAAAGATCAGGATCTCGCCGGAATCGGAGAACGCCAAGTAGAGGCGGTCCTGTTCCGGGGAGAGATGGACGCCGTTGGGTCGCCGGCTTTCCCCCCCTCGCCAAAGAGAGCGCAAGCCTTTCTCGGGATTCCAGGCGAACAGGTGGTGGCCGTCGATCTCGGCCGGACGATCGCCGCGACCGTAAGGCGGATCGGTGAAATAGAGCACGCCCTCACGACTGAGAACCAAGTCGTTCGGCGAATGAAAGCGCTTCCCCTCAAAGGAGTCGACCACCGTTTCTCGCCGCCCGCCCACCGGGCCACGGCTCACCCGGCGGCCGCCGTGTTCGCAAGCCCAGAGCATGCCCTCCCCGTCGATCCATAATCCGTTGGTTCGGGCTTCCCCCGTGGTCACCAGGCTGACTCCGGCCTCTTCACTCCACCGGTAAAGACCGGCGGTCGGAATATCACTGAAGAACAGAGCTTGTTCCTGCGGCCGCCAAGCTGGCCCTTCGACGAATCGGAAGCCGGAGGCGATTTCTTCCGCCTCCCCGGCTTCGGTCACAGGATTGGAGGCGGGAGGGACGGCACAGGCCGCCAAGCTCAGCAGGCACAAGGCGCGAGAGGACAGGAAAAGCATGATTGGACCGATTCCGAAGTGGGCCTCAACTGTATAGGATTTCCGGTCATGACTTCGCCGAGAGCCCTCATTTTCGCTTTCCTGGCCTGCGCATTTTGGGCTTGCCAAAGCCCCCCCGACGCGCAGGCGGAACACGCCGGTTGGCACATGGAGGACATGGACCTGAGCGTGGACCCGGGACAGGATTTTTACCGCTACGTCAACGGAGCCTGGTTGGAAAGCAACCCGATTCCGGCGGCCTATGGCTCTTGGGGCGTCGCCCATGAAGTCATGGAGCGGAACCAAAGCATTTTGAAGAGCATATTGGAGGATGCCGCCGGCGAATCCGATGCCCAGCCGGGAAGCACCACTCAATTGCTTGGCGATTTCTTCGCCAGCGGCATGGATTTGGAGCGGATCGAAGCCGCCGGTTTGCGTCCTCTGGCCGAAGAACTCGCGCTCATTGAAGCGGTGCAGTCCAAAGCCCAGTTGCCGGCTTTCATTGGACGTCTAAACACGGCCGGAGTCGCAGCTCCCTTTGGGATCGCTTCCGAATCCAGTTTCGAAAACAGTCAAATGATGATTGCGATGTTGATCCAGGCCGGCTTGGGTTTGCCGGATCGGGATTATTACCTTCGGGAAGGCGAGGAAGCGGAGGTCCTCCGGCAACAATATCGCGAGCATTTGGCTGCCATGTTCGGTCATCTCGGTGAGAGTCCGGATGCAGCGGCCGGCGCGGCGGAACGAGTGTTCGCCCTGGAACGTCGCCTGGCGGAAATTTCTTTGTCTTCGGTGGAGTTGCGGGTGATCAGCAATTTGGCCAACTGGCGCAGCCTCGGCGAATTGCAAGCGATGACGCCTAGCTTCGCCTGGTCGGAATACTTTCAAGCGATCGGATTGGAAGAACTCGACGGCGTCAATCTGATCGCTCCGCGCTTTTTCGAAGGCTTGGAAGTTTTGCTGCAAGAAACCGACTTGGCGGATTGGAAGTTCCTTTTCCGTTGGCATCTCCTGGACAGCTACGCCGATTATCTGCCCAAAGCCATCGTCGACGACAACTTTGCTTTCTTCGGGAAAACTTTGACCGGTGCCGAAGAACTTCCGCCACGCTGGAAGAAGGTGCTGCAAACCATCAACGGCGGCACCGGGGAGCTTCTCGGGCAAGCATTCGTCAAAGAAGCCTTCAGCGCCAGTGCCAAAAGCCGGGCGGAGCGCATGGTGCAAGATCTCCTGGCCGCCTTCCGCCAGCGCCTGTTGACCCGGGAGTGGATGAGCGAAGAAACGCGCCAGAAAGCCCTGCAAAAGCTGGAAGCCTTCCGCTACAAAATCGGCTATCCCGACGTCTGGCGCAGCTACGAAGGCCTAGAGCTCGATCGCTCCAGTTACGCCGCCAACGTCATGCGGGTCAATCGCTTTGACTTTGCTTTCCAAATGGCCAAGGTAGGCAAGGAAGTAGATCCCAATGAATGGGGTATGGCTCCTCAAGAAGTCAACGCTTACTATCACCCGCTCCGCAATGAAATCGTGTTTCCCGCCGGCATTCTGCAACCGCCCTTCTTCAGCAATGCTCAAGACGATGCCCTGAATTACGGCGCCATGGGAACCGTGATCGGTCATGAAATCACCCACGGCTTTGACGATCAGGGTTCCCAATTCGACGCCGAGGGCAATTTGAACAACTGGTGGACGGAAAGCGATTCCCAGGAGTTTCAAGCCCGGGCTCAGGTTTTGGTCGATCAGTTCAACGGCTATCAGGCGATCGACGATCTGCACGTCAACGGGCAGTTGACCTTGGGCGAAAACATCGCCGATTTGGGCGGTTTGATCATGGCTTACCACGCGCTGATGAATCGCCTCGGCGAGGATGCCGATAAAAAGTTGGACGGCTTTACTCCGGCGCAGCGCTTCTTCTTGGCTTATGGCCGCACTTGGCGGGCCAATATTCGCGACGAAGCTTTGAAGTTACAGGTCAACACTGACCCGCATTCCCCGGCGTACTTCCGCTGCATTGGTCCCTTGTCCAATACCGAGGCTTTTGCCGAAGCCTTCGGCCTACCCTCGGATTCGCCGATGATGCGGCCGCAAGAAAGCCGCGCTTCGATCTGGTAATCCATTACGACGAACCGCCGTTTGCCCCGGCCCTCTTGCTGCAGGGCCGGGATCTTCTTTTTCCGGCCAACGCCATCGGATTTTGAAAATTGAAAGAAAATCAAGCCTTGCCAAGCACCAAGCGATGGCGCCGTTCCAACATCCACCCATACAAAGCCGCGGCGGCGGCAGCCAACAAGTGCTTCAAACTATGTCCGCTGATCCAACCGCTTTGCTCAAAAAACCAAGCATCGGCCACTTCGCATCCTTTGGCCGCCCCGTAAAGAAGCAACAAAGCAAGATAGGCGGCTCCGTGGCTGAATCGCGCCGGCCAAGCCCAAAGCAAAATTGGCAAAATCGCCATGGGCAAGTACTGCACCAAAGCGTAAAAGCGCAGATCTCCTCGTCCCATAGACTCGGTCCAGGACCAATACCCGACGCTGACCAAACCAAGCCAAGGGAAACAAGCCAGGCTCCAGCCATAATGCCGAGGTCCCCAACGCTCTCCCAACACCGCGCTGAACATGGACATGAAAGCCACCGCCATCGGTAGCCGGTCCCAAAGCAAGGTTTCGGTCGTCGGCCGCCAGTGATACCAAGCCGATCCCAAACCTATGGCAAAAACGCCGCCGAAAAATCCGGCGACGGCAACAGCATGCATCCGGTTTTCCAACACCATGGCGCCGCTTTTCAAGCGCCACAGAGCCCAGCTACCGATCAAAAGAAAGGGCAAATTGGAAAGGACGTCCCCTGCATGGGGAATCCCCCTCCAAGATCGCCGGTCGGCAAATCCGTGGTAAGCCGGATCCTGAGCCAAGGGCTCCGAAAACCACACCGCCAGCAAAGCAATCACCGCCAAACCGGCGATCGCGCCTTTGCCGACTCTAGGCGAAGCCTTCCAAACCACCTCCGCCAGCATAGCGGACTACCTTGGCGTCCCGCTGGCTTCCCTTTGGCCATAGCATGGATGCATGTCCCCTACCAGTCGTCGCCAACTCCTGGCTGCGGGAGCCGGCCTTCTCGGCAGCCGGCTGCTTCCGGCCCAGCAGCCTGAAACTAATGAAAAGTCGTTGCCGGTACGAACCTTAGGCAAAACCGGCAGGAAGGTTCCCGCACTCGGGCTCGGTTGTTATCCGCTGGGGCGCCTCGCCGACGAAGATCTGGCCCTGAACGTGATTCACTTGGCTTGGGAAAGCGGCGCCCGGTATTTCGATACCGCCCCTTCCTACAACCGTGGTCGAAGCGAGAGCCGGCTTGGCAAAGCCCTCGGCCGTTACCCACGCCAGGAGTTGTTTTTGGCCACCAAAACACTGGAGCGGAGCGCAAGCGGTGCCTTGAAGGAATTGGATCAGTCCTTGAAGCGCCTGCAAATGGAATACGTGGATTCGGTGCAAGTCCACGAGGTTCGCAGCGCCGAAGACGTTGAAGCCCTGTTGGCCAAGGACGGCGTGCTCGCCGGTTTAGAACGGGCCAGAAAGGAAGGCAAGATTCGCCACATCGGCCTGACCTGTCATCGCGATCCGAAGTTCGCCTTGCTTGCCATCGAGCGCTACCCCTTCGCCACGGCTTTGGTTCCGGTCAATCCCTTGGATTGCCACCATCTGAGTTTCACCCAGGGTTTTGTGGCCAAAGCTGCCGCCAAAGGCGTGGCCGTCATCGCCATGAAGGTGTACGCCGGGGGAGCCCTACCCAAGGCCAAGCCGGAAATTGCCGCCGGCGATTTGCTTGCCTTTGCTTTGAATCAGCCGGGAGTCACGGTCGCCGTTCCCGGGGCGGACAGCCTCGAATTCTGGAGGCAGGCGCGGCAAGCGGCGGTTCGAACCGCGCTCTCGCCGGAACGGCAAAAGCAACTCATTGCCGCCAGCGGCCCTCATCATGGCAAAAGCAGCGAGTGGTACAAAAACTCCAGTTAAGCCGCCATTTCGCAACTCCTTCGGCACCGATATCCTGAAGCGTCCGCGCCTGCGATCCATGTGGGAATTCATCCAAGAAGACGCCTTGCTGCTGTTGCTCACCGGCCTTTCCGGCTTTTTGCTCGGTTGGCTGGTCAAGCATCTCTTCGCCACTCAATCGTTGCGCCGCCAGACCTTGCACATGAGGCGCCAAACGGAAGCCGCCGAATCGCAAACTCGGCAATGGCAAAAACAAAAACAGTTGGCCGAAGAGCAACTCCTTCAACAACAAAAATCCGCAAAAGAACGGCTTCACCAAATGCAGGAAAAGGTCGATCAAACCGAAGACCTGGAAGCTTATTGTCAGTCTCTGGAAACCCGCTTGGCCGAGCGGGAAAGACAAGCCCGGGAACTGCGGGATTTGCTTGATGAAATCCATCGGGCCGAGCCTTCTCGAGAAGAACAAACCGTTGCTGAAAATTCACCGGCGGAAATCGAAACCCTGCGCAAAAGCGTGGAGCAATTACAGCGCCTGCGCCAAACCATCCAGCGGCGGGATCAAAACCATTTTCAATTGGATTTCCTGTTTCGTTCGATGCTGGAAGATCGGGATCGGGAAATCGGTGAGTTACAGGATCAACTGGAACGGGCGCAACGCAAGCTGGCGGGTCGCGGTCGCCGCCGGAAAGCCGAGGATCCGAGGCAAGGTGTCTTGTTTCCCGGTCCCAGCGAAAGCTGAAGGCGTTACACCACGCCAAATATGACCAACTGAACCCACAACAAAATCACAGCCGGCAAAAGAAGCGGCAGGTACAACAACAAGGTCACCGCCCAAGCCAACCAGCTCGGAGCTCGGGCATGCAGGCGGTAAAGGGAGATCATCAAGCAAAAACAAGCGGCTCCCCCGGCCAGGGCCAAGCCGAGATGAACCAAGGGAAACTCAGCCGCTTCCGGTAAAGTCCAACCGTCGCCGTAACGACCGTATGCCGTTCCCCAGAGCAAGGCCGATCCTGCCGCCAACAGCAGCGCCGCCAAGAACGGCCACAACAAGACCGAAGTCAAAACTTGGAGCCTACTCACGGTTGCACCTCCGCCGCCAGATTCCAGCGACCGTCGCCGTGGACTTCAGCCAGAGATTTTTCCCATTTCTGAGTTTCCGCATGGCTTTCTCCACCGCTAAGCCACTCTAAATTCCGATAAAGGCGAGTGGATCGTTCGTTGGAGGTATGAACCGCCTCTTGCAGCACCCATCCTGCGCACCAGCGCCGCAACAGGTAGACGAAGAAAGGAGCGTGGGAAGCGGCTTCCGGATGGGCGACGTAAGCCTTGGCTCCCAAAGCCTTCCAGCGTTCGGCTTGTTTCCCGCAACGACAACCGGAGTTGTAGACCAAACCCAGTTTCCCGGGATCGAGGTTCTCAGCACCCTCCAGCCAAGCGACGTAGTGATTGGTGTGGCCAAGGAGAAACAAATCCACTCTTTCGTAATCTTCCTGCAACTCCGCCAGCACCTGAGGGAAGACTTCCCGATGCTCGTCGGCCAAGCCCCACAACGACCGTTGCCTTTGAACGAAATACCGGACCTCGCCGTAACATCGCTCTAAGTAAGGAACCACAAAGGCTTTGGTGAACAGCTTTTCAACCGGATGCACCGGGTCGCGAATGGCCATGGCGGCTCGCCGCTCCCGACCGGAACTCTCGCCCTGCTGGATTGGGAATGGATCCAACAGTGCGGCCACCAAGAAAAACAGCGAGGCGGGCAAGAAAAGGGCGATGAAGAGGGCCCTCAGGCGCATAGGATGAGAGCTTAGCAACGATGTTCAAGAAACGCTTCCCAGGATTTCATTCAGTCACGGGAGGCTCCCTTTGGAGCCTTCTGTCGCTGAGTATGGGCCTCAGCCTTTGGGGGGCCCTGGAAAGCAGTCCGGAGTGGGTTCAGGCAGGATTGACCCGCTTCGCTCAATCGGTGGGCACCCTCCAAGGCGACCGTTTGGAGGAAGGCATGGCCGAAGCCACCGAACTTTTGCATCGCACCGCCTTCCACATGAGCGCCCTGGGCGCCGCCGCCCTGCTGTTGTGCTTGTTGTTGGCGGCCAGCGCCAAGAAGGCCTATCCCAAACCCGGTCTTGGGACCGCCTTTTGTGCCGGTTTCGCCGGCTTCAGCACCACCTTCTTCGGACTGCAAGCCGTCTTCCTGGCCATGAACGCCACGGTTTACGGATCGGTGCAGGACGCCGCCGCCAGGTTTCCTTACCTTTCGGCCTTGGCCACGGCTAGCTTGGTCGCCGGCTTGCTGTTGGTTTGCGGCATTCTGACTTTCCGGCTGTTTCGCAGCCACGATTCGGCAAAGCATTATTCGCCGGGAACGCTTTCCAGTTCATGACTCAAACTTCCAAAAGCAGCGAAGCTCTCGATCGTCCCGGGATGTTTCGTCGCTTGCATTTGGCGTTCGGACCGGTATTCGGTGGCTTGATTTTGGACTTGGCCGATTTCGCCACCTTTGGCCCTCTCGGTCTTTATCTTGGCGCCATCGTCGGCGCCGCCGTGGGCTTTTGGATCAGCTCCCTGTATGGATTCCGGCTTTGGATGCGGATTCTGTGGGTGCTTTTGGCGGCGGCGTACTGCACCGCTCCGTTCACCGAGTTTTTGCCTTTGGCCACGCTGATTTCTGCCGTGGCTCGCTTTCTCCAACCGCCCGCTTCAAAGTAACGAAACTGGCACAAAGCATTGGAGGTAATTTTTAAACCTCCGGCGTAACCAAAGGCGCCTCAAGCCGTCTGCCTAGCCGAACCCTTTTCTTTCGGAGGCACCGGCGATGCCGCGTTTTCAACCCCCGCACTGCCCCTGGGACGCCTGTCCCAGCCGCACCGATTCCGTCCCCTTCCGCTTTCAAAAACGAGGCTTCTACTGCGGCCGCCAGCAACGCAGAATCCAGCGCTTTTGGTGCCACGGCTGCCGCCGTTCCTTCTCGTCACAAAGCTTCAAGTTTCACTATCGCCTGAAGTACGGCCGGCTCCATCTCGACTTCTGGCCGCTGGTGGTGAGCAAAGTCACCCTGCGACAAAGCGCTCGCATGCTGGGAGTGGATCGCCGCACCTTGGCCGACCGCCTGTTGCGCATGGGCGAACACGCTCGCCGCTTCCATCGCTTGCGATTACAGGAGGTGGCGGCTCGAGGCGGGCTGCCGGGAGTGTTTCAACTGGATGAGTTAGAAACCTTCGAAACCGACCGCAGACTGCAGCCGGTAACCGTTCCGGTGCTGATCCACCGTGCCAAGTATTTCGTCGTTCACCTGACCGCCGGCACCTTGCCCTGCCGGGGATCGCTCCCTCCACGCTTAAAGAAGAAGAAGGAGGAACGGGAAAAACTGTTCGGCAAGAGACGCTCGCAATCCCGGCAAGGAGTGGAAGCATGCTTGCAGGCTTTGAAGGAGGTCTTGCCTCCAAGGCAGCCGGCGGTGCTGCAAAGCGATCGCAAGAAGATCTATCCCAGCGTCTTGAAATCGGTGTTTGGAGCGGCAGGTTTCCAGCACCTGCAGGAGTGCTCCAAGCGCAAGCGGGACCGGGGCAACCCGCTGTTTCCGATCAACCACACCCTGGCCCAGATGCGGGACAACCTCTCCCGGCTGGTGCGCCGCAACTGGGGCCACTCCAAGAAGCGGAGTTGGCTGCGGCTGCACATGTGGCTGTGGCTTTTGTGGCGCAACTACGTGCGGCCGATCACCGCCGAGGGCGAGCCCCCGACTCCGGGGATGTTGCTGGGGGTGACCTCTCGGCGTTGGACCGCCAGGGAGCTGTTTCGGTGGAGGATCTTTTCTTCCTCCTACCTCCAATAGTTTGTGCCAGTTTCATTGGGGGGACGCTTTTGGCATTTCCCAGCGCGCAGTCGCCATGACTACCGGCTCCGCCATCCCGGTGTTTAACCAAGCGTCCAGTAAATCGCGACCGACGTCCTTGAGGAAGCTCAAGCTACCGTCATTGGCAAGGTAGAGGAATTGGATGTGTTCCCAACTCGTGGGTTGGTAAAGCAGCTCAATGTCGCCTCGAACCGCCCCGGCCGGCGGATCCAACTCCACCACGTCAAAGAACCGGAAGTGCCCACCAGGTCCAGGATTTCCGTATTGATCCGCCGGTACAGGAAGGATGTTCCGCAGGCGGGATTGATCGTAATCCATGCGATAAGGCGGAATGCGATTGTCGGCCAGAACTTCGTTGTTCAGGGCGAAGTGCAAGCTTTCGTGAATGGTGCCCGGCGGCATGGCCGCCAAAGTGCCCAAATCGAAGGTAGGCTGACCGCTGACCCGATCGTATTCCAAAGCCAAATTGGACGGCAAACCCAAAGTCAACAATTCCTGAGCCCACTCCTGACTTAAACCGTGAACCACGTGGTAAACGTGGGTCCGCGGGTTATCCGGCTCCAACAAGGTCCGCACGGTCAAATTTTGCCCTTGTAGCTGAACCGCTAAATCGCCGTATTCGCCGTCCACCATGAGCAAGGTTCGATTGGCTCCATACCAGTGGATCCGCAACCACATCCGGCGCCCTTCCGGATAACCGGTCGGCAACTTATGTCCGGTCAGATTGACCACCCGAAGCCGATTTCCCTTGACCGACAACTTGGCCGCCGACTGAAGATTATCCACCGCCCGCAAGGCACCATCCCGCAGAGCCGCCAAATCAGCTCCGCTCAAGCCGCCGCCCAAGCGCAGGCGGTTCTGGCCGTCCAACCAGGCAATCGCCTGCGGCGTCCAGTAATTACCGCCGGTCAAATCGTGCAAGGGTAAATCGGTTCGCAACGGACTTCCCGGCCTGGAGCATCCATAACCGGTGACCGGCTTCATGTGGCAACTTTGGCAACTGAACAAACGGGGCGTTCCGTCTTCATAGTTGCCGTCGGCGGTGGAAGCCATGGCGGCTTGATAAGCATCCTCCACCGCCCCATCCTGCAACCAGGCCGGCAAATTGGGATAGTCCGAAATCGCTGCGGAAGCCCAACCGCTGGCTTGGTGTTCGCTGAAGGTCCTTTCCACCGTACCGAAGGCATAGGGATGATTGTTGAAGGCCGCCTTATCGGCCAAAGGTCCGCCCAAAACACCACTGAAGGTGCCGGGGGCCAAGGGCACCTGGGCCCCGTTATTCGGTGCCAAATCTCCAGTTAAAGGATTGGAAACGTCATGGCAAGTTCCACAGATTTCAGATTCCCGGTGGAAGTTGGAAGGCACGTAACTATGCCAAGCGGCAGCCGATTGATAGGGACCAAGCTTGTCGTTGCCGTACCAAAGCACCATTTCTCCGCTGCCGTAATAACCCGACGGAGGCTGGCCACCGTCATGGGCTTCGAACGGAGGATTTTGCACTCCGGTATGTTCGGAATTATCCGGATTCACCAAGCGGTGACAAAGATCACACTCCACCCCATCGGCGTCCTTGGCCAATAAGGCCGAACCGTCGGTCGGCGTGGAACGGTCGTCCAACCAGCCCCCGGGAGCGTGACAACGAATGCAAAGATCGCCGGCGCCATCGAAATCCTGTTCGGCAATGGCCATGGCGGCCCAGAACATGGGATCGCGCCCGGCCTGCGCCATCATCGAACCCTTCCAGTTGTGACCGGGTTCTACCGCCGGATCGTATTGGCCATGACAAGCATCGCAGGCGGCAGCCGGGTCCAAAGGAAGGACCTCACCCGGTTGGGTGCCCGGTTGCTGGATTTCATTGGGAACGGTGAGAGCAAAAAAGCTCCCGCTCGCCGCCAAAGCGGCAAGTCCACCGAGAATGAAGAGCTGTTTCATTGAGGGGAGAGTTCAGTTCACCAGCACGACCAAGGCATTGGTAGCGCTGTAAGGTTGCAGGGGGCCTGCCGGGGAACCGTGATCCATGAGAATGGCTTGCAGGCAATAAGTGCCCGGAGCCACGCCGGTTGGCAAATCCAGCATCAATGCCGGGGCTTGCAACGGCGGTAACAAACCGGTTCCCAAAAAACTTTCCAAGCCGATGGAATTTCGCAAGCAAAGCGCACCGGTTCCGGCGAAAGGCGGTGGGAAGGCAAACCAGCCGGACCCTCCGCTCAATTCGGTAACCTCCGCCAAACCTGGTTCACCATTCCAAAAGTAAAGGACGGCAGGAGCCGGATGAGGACCTGCGCTGGATACGTCCAATTCAACTTGCAAGGACGTGCCTGCGGTTATGGAATAGCGATGATAAGCGTCGCCGGTAGTTCCGTTGATCGCAAGCACCGGTTCGGGATCCCCGGAGGTGGCAGCGACCGCACCTTCTCGAGCGCGAATCCAGGAACTGGTTTGAAAACCGCCGTTGCGAACCGTGACCAAGCCCTGCAAGGGAAAGCTGGACAACCATTGCCCCTGATCGTCGAAGCGGTAGACCGTGCTGCTGGAAAAATCGGTGACCAGCATTTGATCATGCTCGTCAAAGATGACTCCTTGAGGAGCCAACAATCCGCTAGTCCCAAAATCCATCAAATGATTCCACTGCGAATCGAATTTGCTGACCAATCCATTGCCGCCGTTGGACAAATAATGATTGCCTTGGGAATCGAGAGCGATCGACATCGGCGAGGAAATGGAGCCGTGACTCACCGTAGCTTGGAATTGGTGTTGGGCGTTGAACAAGAACACCTGGTTGCTGAAGGCGGCGGAAACGGCAAAGGAACCGTCGGCATCGAAGGCAATGCAATTCACTCCGTTCATACCGTTTTCGGTCAAAGTCCCCTGGTAATTCCAAAAGGAATCGAACACCAGCACCCGGCCGGGAAAGAAATTCCCGACGTACCACCAGCCGTTGGGCCCGCGGTTGACTCCAGTCCCTTGAGTTAAATCAGGGTGGGTCACCGACCGGATCAGATTCCCTTCTAAATCGAGCACCAGGATTTGGCCGTTGCCCTCATTGACCACCACCAGGTTGCCGTATTCATCCACCGTGGTACCGCGAGGACGGTTCAAAGAAGGGTGGCTGATGGTTCTCAACAACTGCCCGTCTTTGGAATACTCACCTATCAAATGGCTGTTGTATCCGGCTAGATACAATTTGCCGGTCCAAGTCGGAGGCAACGGCCAATCCGCCAAAGCCGTAGTGGCCAAAGCAAGACTGAACAGCAGGGAAAGGAAAAAGGGAAAGGGAAGTCGGGCTTTCATCCAGTGAAACCGGTTTTCTGGACTCAGGGAAAGGCTAACCCGCGAAAGACCCATCCGCCGAAGGTAGGGACGAATGCCACCACCCTGGGGACAAAGGGAGGGTTGGCCTACCCTATAGTTTGAAGGCTGGACGCCGTTGCCCAAAATCACCGGCTCGATTGCCTTCGTAAAATGGACTCTTCATGAAGAAACTGCTGCGTCCCCGCAACCTCCTCATCCTGTTCGGACTGCTGATCTTGGTGGGTAGTTTTGTCCTAACTGCTTGGGTACGAGCCCTAAAGGGCAGTGGTTTGCCCTCGCGGGAGGGAAGTTATGTTCTTTCCGGCTTGGAATCGGAAGTCCAAGTGCGTTTCGATCGCTGGGGCGTTCCCCACCTGAAGGCCTCCAGTCTGGCCGACGGAGCCCGGGCCATGGGTTGGCTGCACGCCAACGACCGCATGACCCAGTTGGAATTGGGACGCCGCCTCGCCTCCGGCAGGCTCAGCGAATTTGCCGGGGAAGCCGCCTTGTTGCTGGACGTGGAAGCCCGGGAATTGCGCTTGCGCAAAACCGCGGAAGACGTCTACTCCGCTTGCGGCAGCGAAAGCGCCGAGTTGTTGCAGGCTTATGCCGACGGCGTCAATGCCTGGCTGCAAAATCGGAAAGGAGATTTGCCGCCTTTCTACAGTTTGACCGGCATGGAACCGGAACCCTGGACGCCGGTGGACAGCCTTTGTTTCAGCGTATTGATGTCCCACGGGCTTTCTTTCGCATTCGGTCGCCCGGAAGAAATGCGCTTTCACTGGATCCGCTACTTCGGCGAAGGCGACGCTCTGGCCTGGATGGGCGAAAAAGAAACCGTGGTGGCGCAGCCAATTCTGGCCTTGGCCCAGGCCCGCACTGCACCGATCGATTTGAGTAGCGCACCGCCGCGACCGGCGGGCTTGGAAGCCGGCGGCAGCAACAACTGGGCGGTAGGCGCCAGCCGCTCCGCCACCGGCAAACCGCTGTTGGCCAACGACCCCCATTTGGACATTTCCTTGCCCAATCGCTGGTATCAAGTCCACTTGCGGGCTCCCGGCTATGAAGCCAGCGGCATGAGCCTTCCTGGGTTACCGGGAGTGGTCATCGGCCAAAACGCCGATCTGGCTTGGGCCTTTACCTCCGCCATGCTGGACGACCACGATTTGTTTTTCGAACAACTCAACGACCAGGGAGATCAAGTTCGGCGAGACGACGATTGGCTGGCGATCGAAAAGAGAATTGAAACCATTCGTATCAAAGGCGGCCGGGAATATCAGGTGGAAATGGCTTCCACCGACCTCGGCCCCCTACTGCCGGAGGATCCGGTGTTGGGCCTTCCCCCCAGAAGTCTGAGCTGGCTGCAATACCAGCCGGTGGATCCCTTGGCGCCGTTTTTGAAGATTGCCAGATCGAAGACTTTGGACGATGTCCGAAAGGCGGCATCCGAATTCTTGTGCCCGGCTCAAAACCTGGTCGCCGCTCACCGGGATGGCGGCTTGATGCACACCATTTTGGGCCGCTTGCCGCAACGCGGCATCGGAGACGGGCGCTTGCCGTCCCCGGCTTGGGATCGCCGCTACCACTGGCAAGGCCTGCAGGATTATCAAGCGATGCCCTATTCGCGAGACCCGGACCAGGATTTCCTGGTGACCGCCAACAATGACGTTCGCGAGCAAAATTTCCCCTTCCCCTACGGTCATCATTTCGACACCTCTCACCGGGCTGAACGAATCCGTCAACTTTTGGAAGGCAGCGAGCAGTGGACCCTGGAAACCCTCGCCGCGGTTCAATCCGACGTCGTTTCCCTTTACGCTTTGGAAACGGTGGCCTCCTTGCAAGGAGAATATGAGGGTGTTGCCGGCAAGGCCATGCAGGCTTTGCAAGCTTGGGATGGCTCCATGGAGATTCAAGGCACAAGCGCCCTTTATGCCTTGGTCGAAAGGTTTCTGATCAAGGGCATCTTCGAAGACGACGAGCAAGCCGCCGGCCTGCCCTTACCTAACGAGATGTGGCAACGCTGGCGCCTACTCCACGTCCTCCGAAACGGAGCTACGCCGGAACGTTTCGATGACGGGCGGACTCCCGAACGGCAAGAAAGCCGCCAAGAAATCGTTCAACGGGCGCTCCAAGACGCCTGGGTTATGGGAGAGGAACGATGGGGTCCTGACGTGTCCACTTGGAACTACGGCGAGTTGCACTATTGGAACATCAGCCATCCCCTTGGGGACGTGCCTTTCTTGGGCGACTGGTTCAACGCCGGCTCCAAACCGATGTACGGTTCCACCACCACCGTGGCGGCTTTCGGCGGGCCTTGGCGGGGATTTCGCCAGGGCATCACCTACGGTCCTTCCATGCGCTTCGTTACCGAGGCCGGCTCGCCGGAAAAAGCCATGGCAGTACTTCCCGCCGGCCAAAGCGGCCATCCGGGCGATCCCCATTACGTCGACCAGAACGCGCTGTACTTGAAGGGCGAATTGCACGAGACTTCCTGGTCGGAGCAAGCCATTTCGGAAGCCACGGTTTCCACGGTCCTTCTGCAACCCGCTTCCGGCAAGTGATCGTCTATCAAGAGCCTTTGTTCCGGCCTCCTTCCGAGGCCAACAGCTTGATTCTGCAAGCGACTCTGGGCTGCAGTTACAACGAATGCACCTTTTGCGGCATGTACCGGCAAAAGGCTTTCCGCGTTCGTCCGATGGAAGAACTGCAACAAGAAATTGAATGGGCGAAGCGAAGGATTCCCGGTATTCGCAAGGTCTTCCTTGCCGACGGCGATGCGCTCATCGCCAAGGCTTCTTTTTTGAAGGAACTTTGCCAAAGCCTTCAAGCCAACTTCCCCCATTTGCGCCGCATATCGACCTATGCTTCTCCGCAAGCCCTGCAAGTCCGCAGCCCGGAGGAAATGCAGCAACTGAAACAAGTCGGCTTAAGCCTTTACTATCTGGGCATCGAAAGTGGGCACGACCAAGTCCTGCAAAAACTGCAGAAAGGCGTGGACGCCGCCGAAATGATTCGGGTGGCGCAAAAGGCCAACCAGGCCGGAATCCGGCTTAGCGTCATGATCTTGCTTGGCGCAGGTAACCGCGCCCTGTCTCAAGGTCATGCCCTGGAGTCGGCGCGCGTGGTGAACGCCATTCAGCCGCGCTTCGTCAGCACCCTGGTGATGACTCCGGTGGAAAATACTCCTCTTTGGGGTGATTTCGAAGCCGGCTTGGTCGATACCCTCAGCCCGTTGGAATTGGCCGCCGAACTGCGCAGTTTCCTGGCCGCCTTGGACTTGAAAGCTTCGGTCTTTCGCAGCAACCACGCCAGCAACTATTTGGCTCTGGCCGGCAGCTTGCCCAAGGACAAACCGGCTCTGCTGGCGACCCTGGACCAAGTCCTAAAAGACCCAGAAAACGCCTCTTTCATTCCCGAGTGGATGCGGGGCTTATAGTTCCGGCAGCAAACTCCAACATGGGAAAGCTCTTGAGCTCTCCCCCTTAAGACGCGGCGGTGCCTTAAGGTGGAGCCATGAGCCGAATCCTGATCGCCTTGGCCCTTACCGGCGGTGCCTTGATGCTGCCGGCGGACCACTTCCGAACCATGGATAGGATCACCGGTCGCTCCTTCGCCACTCGTTCCGAGGTCTTGGCTACCAACGGCATGGCTGCCACCAGCCAGCCGCTGGCCACTCAAGCGGCTTTGGAAATCTTGCGAGCCGGCGGCAACGCCGTGGATGCAGCCATCGCCGCCAATGCGGTGTTGGCTTTGACCGAACCTACCGGCTGCGGACTCGGAGGAGATTTGTTCGCCTTGTTGTGGTCGGCCGAAGAGAAAAAATTGGTCGGCTTGAACGCCAGCGGTCGATCTCCCGCTTCGTTGAGCTTGGCCTATTTAAAGAAACACCACTCGAAAGGCATTCCTGCCTTGGGACCGATTCCGGTGACGGTCCCCGGTTGCGTCGACGGCTGGTTCCAACTTCACGATCGTTTCGGCAAGCTTTCCATGGCCGAAATCTTGGCCCCGGCCATCCGCTACGCCAGGGAAGGATTCCCGGTCACGGAGTTGATCGCCTATTACTGGTCCCGCAGCGTGCCGATGCTTCGCCGCTTTCCCGGATTCGAGGAGCAATTCACCGTCGACGGTCGCGGCCCCCGCAAAGGGGAAATCTTCCGCAATCCCAATTTGGCCGCCACCCTGGAACTGTTGGCCGAAAAGGGCCGAGATGCCTTTTACAAGGGAGAAATCGCCGGCAAGATCGACGCTTATATGAAAGAGAACGGCGGCTTCCTTCGCTTGGAAGACTTGGCCGCCCACCAATCCGAATGGGTGGAACCGGTTTCCACCAGTTATCGAGGCTACGACCTCTGGGAGCTTCCTCCCAACGGCCAAGGCATCGCCGCGTTACAAATCTTGAACATTCTGGAAGGCTTCGATCTTCAAAAAATGGGCTTTGGAAGCGCCGATTACGTGCATCATTTCACCGAAGCCAAAAAGCTCGCCTTTGAGGACCGAGCCCGTTTTTACGCCGATCCCGCTTTCGCCAACGTCCCGGTGCAAGGTTTGATTTCGAAGGAGTACGCAGCCAAACGCCGCAAGCTCATTCAACCGAAAAAGGCCGCCCGCCGCTACGACGCCGGCAAGCCGGCCCTGGAACACGGGGACACCGTTTACCTTTGCACCGCCGACCGGGACGGCAACATGGTCTCCTTGATTCAAAGCAATTACCGGGGCATGGGATCGGGCATGAGCCCCGGCGACCTCGGTTTCATTTTGCAAGATCGCGGCGAGTTGTTCAGCCTGGAAGAAGGTCATCCCAATGTGTTTGAACCGGGCAAACGGCCGTTCCACACCATCATCCCGGCCTTTCTGACTCAAAACGGCAAACCGATCATGGCCTTCGGCGTCATGGGCGGGGCCACTCAACCGCAAGCTCATGCCCAGATTTTGATCAATCTGCTCGACTTCGGTATGAATTTGCAAGAGGCGGGAGATGCCCCGCGCATGGTCCACAACGGCTCCTCCCAACCCACCGGCGAAAAAATGCGCAACGGCGGATTCCTTTCCCTGGAAAGCGGCATCGGCGACGAAGTTCGCCGGGAATTGGAGAAACGGGGCCACCGCCTGCGCCGCAGCGTCGGCGGTTTCGGCGGCTATCAAGCCATCTGGAGAGATCCGGAATCCGGGGTTTACTACGGGGCCTCCGAATCCCGCAAGGACGGCCACGCCGCCGGCTTCTAAGTCCTAAGGACGGACCCCGGACTGGAGCTGCTCCTTCCAGTCCACCGAAGCACTCAACAAAGCCTGGTGCATGGCTTGATTGAGAGCTTCCATGTATTCGTTTTCACTGGTGGTCCAGGCCATTTCCCCTCCCTTGCCGGAATATCTTCGATCCAGGAGAACGTGGTCCTGCTGTTTCAATTGAAGCTGGAAAGCCACCTTCGAATCGTAATCGATGTACATGTCGACGGAGACTTCCAAAAGCTGTCCGGCCAGGACCACCGCGTCGGCCGGTGTCTGGACTCCATCTTCAGGGTCAAAAACATGGGCCCCGCGGCGCTGCAACTCCACCTTGACCGCAGCTTGCAACCAATCCTCAGGAGGCATGCTGTATTCCGCCACCACCACATCGGCGGTTTTCATGCCCAAACCGTTTCGCACCGGCCCTAGCCGCGCCGGCTCTTGGCGTAGATCCTGAAATTCACCGAGGTAAACCGCGACCCCTTCCAAGGCGGTGGTATCCACCAGAGAACTGGGCACGGGATACCTCAGTTGAATTTCACGATCCACAAAAGCGCAACTGGGCAAGTAGGCCAACAAGGTCAAAAGTAGGAATCGCGAAAGCATGGCGACGAAACTCAAATGGCAGGAAGGCTTTGGATCAGAACAGGAATCCGCCCGCAATGGAGAATCCAGAAACGTCTCCACCTAGGTAAGCTCGGAAATGAGCCAGAAAGGGGTTCTCAGGCGACTGGTAATCCGCCCCAATCATGCCGCTGACGCTGAATGCATCGAAGTCCTGATCCGAGCTTCCGGCAATGTCCACCTGGCCTCGGAACAAAGCGGCATACAGACCGGCCATCGGCAAGAAATCGCCGTAACGCCATCCGATGGCAGCCTCACCCTGGGTTTGGCTATAGAGCAGGTCCAGACTGGAATTCATCGGTCCTCCCGGGGTTTGGTAATCCCCCGAACCGAAACTCACGCTCAGATCCAGATCCCAGGCAAAACCGAAACCCGGCTCTTCCTCACCGGCAAAAGGGAGGAAACCGCCCAGACCGGCTTGGACGCCGTACAAGTCGAAGACTTCGAGGAATTCTTCCGAATGGGCCCCAAAGCGCCAATGGAAATCGCCGTGCCCTTGTTGGATGAGAACCCCGACTCGACTTCGATTCACGTCTCGAAGATCCACTTCTCCGGCACTCCCGGTGAGGACCGAGCTATCGGCGGTCACCGTTTCGATTTCTTGGTCCTGGTACTCCAAGGCGGCGGACCATGATTTGGAAGGACTAGAACTACAAGCAGCCAACAGGAAAAGCCCGAAGCATCCTGAAAGCCCTTGCAGAACCAGCCTTCCGCATCGATGGCCTTGATTTTGATCAAGGTTGGACTTCATCTCCGTCCTTCTTCCGCAGGCGGGATCCACCTTCCGGCCGCTCGCCGTTCATGGTGCCTTCGTTCAAATCAAACATGACTTCCGAAGGCTGCATCAAACTGTTGCCGGAGGCGATGTCGATGATGATCCCCAAAATCCCTCCGAAGATGAGGTTCCCGAACACCCACGGATCCGTTTTGGTTTCCACCGAAAACTTGCGATTGTGATCAGGGAAATGAATTTCCCAATCGACGTCATCCTCAATCTGCAAGGTGGTGGGAGTCGTTCCACGGTGGCCCAAGCTGGTCGAGAACGTAGCCCCGGGGGGTTCGGAGGTGACTTCGACATCGTCCGGTCCGTTGCTGACGATGGCCGCGCAAGAACCGAAGCTAAGGCTCAACAGGAGAATCAGGCAAAGGCTTAAAACCTTTGTAGGAAGCGAGTTGCTTGTCATTTTGGGTTGCAGGGTTGGTAGGAGGGAAAGACCCATGGGCGGTTCTTTCCCGGGGGAGCATGGACCTTGGCCCTGGGAAGAAAACGTCTTTCCTGCCCTAATCGCGCAAAAAAGAACCAAAACTGCAAAAATTTCCTCAACTTTCTTTCAAGAAATCGAAGCTCTTTCTCGCGTATTCAACCGCCACCAAGCTGTACACCCCCATGAAAGCTTTTCTCTCCCCCGCCGCAACCGCCCTACGCTGGCTTTCCCTGATTCCAATTTTCACTTGCCCCGCTTGCCTGGAATTCGGAGGAGATCCTGGAGACCCGAAGAACTTGAAACCAGGCCTAGAAGGCACCTGGCAAGTCTGGGAACAAGAATCCGAGTCTTTGAGCGGATATTACTTTCCCGACACCATGCGGTTTCAAAACGGCATTTTCGAAAGCGGAACGACGCGTTTGAAATACGCCATCAGCACCGAAGGGGACGCCATCCTCCTGATCGATCGCGACGACGATTTGATCATCACGTACAACTGCGAGTTGAAAGAGGATATGCTGACCATTGAAAATTGGGGCCGGGTCGAAGTCTATTTACGCAAGGGCAGTCCACCCCCGCAATTCCAGGTTCAGGAGGTTTCATTTTCCGGGAACCACGCCGTTTATGCCGACGGTTATCCGGAAGTCACCGGCTTCGCCCCCGGCGGGGCTTATCAAGCTCCGCACTGGACCGGAGAGCCGGCCGGCACCGAAACCCTGCCCCGTCGCTTCCCCGTTCACTACACTCGAGGCCAGGATCTTCAAATCGGAGAAGTCGTATTCCAAGCCCTCCAAAGTCGATCCATTCCGGATGCATGGTCCGACCGAATCCAAGTTCGAGGAATCACTTCCCAAGGAATCGTGCTGGAAGGAACTGGCAAGTTAAATCGCAAACAGAAATCCATCGTGGCCAAAGGACTGAAAGGTGACTTTCCTCTAGCCGACACGGTCCTCTACCTGCCTTCCTTTTCCATTCGCTGGGAGATTTCGGTCAATGGCCGACAGTATCCGGTGTATCGAAGCGCCGGAACCACGGAGAACCCGCTGTTCGCTACCTTGGACCACCCCGTGGCCGGCCGGACTCAGGAATCAGCTTTGTATTTGGCCTGCCAAACCGCTTCGGGTACAAGCCACCCCAGCACCACGGTGTCGGCGATTTGGAACCAATTCAGTCTCCGCAACGTCCGGGCCAAACCCAAAGACGGTTTCGGCCAGGAGGACCTTCGCCCGCTGATTTTTTGGGATCGGACTTCTCCTTGCTGCGACAGCGGTTCGACCGGGCGTCCCAATGCCATCACCGTGGAACAACTCCTCGGCCCGGATTTTACCGAGCCCAATCCCGTTAACGGCGAGCCGGAGGGAAGCGGCCAATGCACTTCTTGGGTTCAGCTTTGGCAAGAGTGCTTGAATGCCCACGGGGAAACTTCCGGCAATTCGGTTCGAATCCAGCCGCAGGATCAATCCACCTACCGCGGGTTTTTGGTGAAAGCCTGGCAATTCCCCAAAGAAGGGATGGGCAACCTTTGCGTAAACGTCCAACCGGAAATGTCCAGTTATGCTCAAGGCCAAAACAACGCCGCCCCGGTTTCGACCTTTACCTTCCACCAAGTCTATTGGTACGACAATCACTTCTGGGATCCTTCCTACGGCAGCAAGACCGCCGGTTCCGGACTTATGCCGCGCCTGGGAGCGGAAGTGGATTACGAGAACCAAAACGTAGACGGCCTTCTGAGAGAAATCCGCACTTTCTGTACCGGAGTCGTAGTGGATCAAATTCCTACGGCAACTTTGATCTCGCAATCGCTTTCCTTCGTCGACGAATCTTCCCCTTATCCGCCTGGTAACGACCGCAACCACCCCATCGAGGCCTCCGACTCCCTCGAGAACCTTTCTACTCTCGGCTTGCCCGCCGCCGATTCTCCGACCGGATTTCGCTATCCATTGGACTTGGAACCGCATGCCATCCTGGAAGTTGGGGACAGCACCGTCTTTTGCGGAAGCCTCCCTCAAGGCCTGCGGGGCTGGGCTTGCTGGCTGGCGGTTTCTCCCCAAGGCACCAAACCGGAACGGGGCCGCTGGATCGGACCGGGAGTGGACCCAATCCTGGTTCCATTTCAGGATGGATATCTATGCGTCCGAAAACGACTTCCCGCCTGGGCAGCCAAAGATCGCCCAGACAAACTGCTGTTTAGCTTCAGTCGAGATCTGCAGGCTTGGATCGAAATGCCCCATTGGAACCTAGCTGCGCCCGTGGGTTCCTGGGATTTGATTCATCTCCCGGATGGGACTTATCTGGCGGCTCAATACCAGGATGAAGCGGAAATCTCTCTGTTGCGCTTAACCGAATCGGGATCCTGGCTCAAGATAGCCAGGCTGCCGGCTCCGAAAGCGGTCCGGGATCTGCTCATTCAAAAAGAAAGCACGCCGGAACGATTAGAGCTTAGCTTTCAGACCGGAACCGGCCCGAGAACAAGCCTCATGATTTCCCTTGGGTATTAAGGAGATCGCGGTATTGCTCGGGACGGCGATCTTCGAACAAGTGGTTTTGAGGCGTCATCCACTTGTCCCGGGACATCTCCAAAGCCAGGCTCGCTCGCAGGACTTCCTCCCGGTCCTGACTTGCTCGAGCCAAAAGATTGCCCTTCGGATCGCAAATTTGGGACAAACCGGTAAACCTTAAATCCCTCTCCTGTCCGATGCGATTGGCAGTGGCCACGAAAACTCGATTCACTACGGCATGACTCGGCACCACGCTTTGGGCAAATCCGGGCAACACCAGGTTGGAAGGATGAGCGATCAGGTCCGCACCGTGCAAAGCGGCCAAGCGCCACACTTCGGGAAAAGCCCAGTCGAAGCAAACCAACATGGCCAAGCGCGCATCGCGGAATTCCACCACCGGAACGCCCAGGTTGCCAGGTTCGAAAATTTCCTTTTCGCGGCCGAACAAGTGCAGTTTTCGGTAAAGGCCAAGCACTCCTTCCGGAGTCACCAAAACCGCCGCATTGAATAGCTGATTCCCATCCCGTTCCAGGAAGCCGGTGGCCACGCCGAAATGGAAACGGCGGCACTGGCTTTCAAGGAAAGCCAAGAAAGGGGAATCCTCCACCGCCTCGGCCACCGACTGAGCCTGTTGCCGGTCGCGGAAGTTGTAACCACTGGGGCAAAGTTCCGGCAAGACCACCAAATCTGCCCCTTGGCATTGCTGCAAACGCGGCTCCAAACGGCGACAAGTGGTTTCCGGATCCGCCAACTCCGGAGCCATCTGCACCAGGGCGATTTCCATGCTCCAAAGCCTCCTTCCAATGCCTACTTCTTGGGAGCCGGACGAACCACGACCACCCATTCGGCTTCCCCACGGGGAACCGGCTCGGGAATCGTAGTCAAGGCTTTGGCCTCCACCATGGTGACCAACCCGAACTGCAAATCCGGCCGCAAGCGAGCCAGTTGTTCGGCGGTACCCAAACCGGCGTCGGAGTGAAAACGGCCGCAAAGATGAACCACCAAGGGGGCGGCTTCCCCGGCCTCGCCCAAAGCGTGGAAAATGGATTCGGCCATGGCCGCGTCTTTCAAACACTGAGCGGCAAACCAACGCTCCGCCTTTTCCGGATCCAAGTCGGCACCAGGATGATGGTGCAAGGTTTCCATGAACCGCCGGCGATACTCCGGGCCTCCGACAAAGACTTCTCTGGGAAGGTGCGCTTCTCCTTGAACCGACGGCAATCCCTCTTTCGCCACTCTGGAAGCCAAGGGGCGAGGCACGTTCGCCGCTAATACCCTCAAGCCCTGTTCCTTGGCGAACCAAACCATGGGCCGATAGTGCTCCCGATAGTTGGACCAAGGCCGGGCAGTCTCCAAAAACTCGTCTTCATCCAAAGCGCCGGCCAGCCACGCGTCCAAACTTTCCTGGACGTCCCGCTCGAACATTTCCAGGCTCAGAATCAGGTCCGGCCGCAACTGGTACAGCTCGGCCAGCATCTCGCGCTGAAAGCGATGCCCGCCGTGGGAATCGTGCAGTTCTCCCAGGAACACCACGTCGGCCTGGGCCAACTGTTGAGCCACCTCGGTCAAAGGAACGGGCAGGGTGGAATCAGCGTCCACCAACAAATAGCTATCGTCCACCCCAGCACTCTGGCAGGCAGCGGAAGCCAAAAGCAAAGCCAACAGGCCACGGTTCAGCAGGGCTTTCATCCCCGGAGCCTAGCGTTTTTGTCTCCGGACACCTAACCGTGCTTGGAGTCCTTCCACAAGCAAGCTATCTTTTTACGCCTTTCCCCCCCCCGGTCCGACCATGCCGAAACTGAAAAAACAAGCTTCCGATTCGCCGAACGGCTCTCCCTGGTACGTGGTGAAGGAGAGTTCTATCCACGGAAGAGGTTTGTTCGCCCGCAAAGCCATTCCTTCCGGCACTCGGGTTGGAACCATGACCGGTCGCCCCACCCAGCGGGACGGCCGGCACGTGCTTTGGGTTTACGAAGACGACGGAAGTTGCGCCGGCCTCAGGGTGCAAAACGATCTTCGCTTCGCCAACCATTCCCAGAGGCCCAATACCGAATTGGACGGCTTCGATCTATTCGCCTTGCGCCGAATTCGAAAGGGTGAGGAGATCACTTTTCACTACGGCGACGACTGGGAACAGGTGGAATAAAACAGCCCGGCCCTTCCGGAGAAGAGCCGGGACAAGTCCGAGCCGAAAGATCGCTTAGATCTTGACTTTGACCAAGTGTTTGGCGCAAGCTCGCTTGGCTTGGCGGCAGTGGCGACAAGATGGTTCGTATCCGGGCAGCCCTTTCTCCTTGATCTCGGTAGCCCGAGTCAGGGAAGCCGCTCCAATGCGTGTATTGGGGTACTTCTTGTAGACCCCCTTGTAAGCCTTGAAGGCATCTAGGTAGGCCCTTTCCTGGTCGGCGATCAACCCCTTGGCGTGGATCTTTCCTCCGGAAATTTCCTTGGAGTACAAGGGATCGCTTTCCATTTCGTCCACCAACTTTTGGAATCCCTCCGCCCACGGCAAGGGCTCCTTGGTATCCAGATGGCTTTCGGTATTCAGCGTGGCTTGGTAGAAAAGACCGTCATCCACAAACTTGCGAGATTCCTTCAGGATTCGGTCGGCTTCCGCCTCCATGTATACCTTGAACTTGTCCGCCCAATAGCGGTCGTTGTCCTTGGTATTTTTGGAATCCAACAACTTGGTGATGGCGTGGTATCCCTGGCCGGGATCCCCCGCTTGCCACTTGCTGAAAGCCTTATCCACCGACTTCGGCCACAGGGAGCCCTTCTTGGCTTTGCCCATAGCCTTTTTCAGCGGCCCGGAATAGGATCCGGCGCTTCCGGAGTAAACGACCTCGTTGTCCGGGGCCATCACCGCGGCGGTGGGGAAGAATTGGACTCCGAGGGTTTTCTCGAAGGCACCATCTTTAAGGATGACGACCGGGTACTCGACCTCATAGTCTTGGACCCACTGATCGACTAATTCAGGAGCTTCATCGGTCACGCCGATGATCACCAGGCCAGCCTTCTTCTCCTTGGCGTATTTGGAGTTCAGGCCAGGAACCTGGCTCTTACAAGGGCCTCACCATGTTCGGAAGACTTCGATGAGGACCGCCTTCTCCTGAAAATCAGCGAGGCTAAGCGGAGGGGAGTTGTACCACTTGACGGCATCCAGCTCCGGTAACGGTCCCCACTTCTGTTGGGCCGTAACCGGCGCAGCCGCCGCCAGCGCAAGGGTCGCGCTAAGGACAAGGGCCTTTTTCATGGCGTTGGTTGGGTTGACACTCGAAGAAAACAAGAGGCCGACTTTCCGCAGGAGGGAACAGCAGAAAGGGCTGGCCTTAACTTAACCGGCTACGAACGAATCTAGAAACCGGCCCTGTTATTTTCAAAAAAACATGCGCATGCCCGCACTCCACCCCCTTGCCCTGTTGTCCGCCACCTGCTGCCTGGCCGTCGGCTGGTTGAGCGCCCAAGGGACGGCTCCCCTGCAAAGCCCGGTCGAAGCCGCCCGGAGCTTCTTGGCCGGCCTGCCCGAATCCGCCCTGTCAGAAGCGCAAGTTCCTTTCGACGCGCCTCGAAGAAGTCAATGGGCATTCGTCCCCGGAGATCGTAAAGGACTTCGCTTAAAAGACATGGGCAAGGAACAGCGGGATTTGGCGCACCAGCTTCTGCGTTCCAGCTTGAGCAGCCAGGGTTATCTCAAGGCGGGCGCCATCATGTCGCTGGAGAGCACGCTACGGCAGTTGGAGGAGCGCAGCGGACGGCGGGCAGACCACCGGGACCCGGAACTCTATTGGTGGACGGTGTTTGGCCGGCCGGGAGAGGGCCCTTGGGCGTGGAAGGTGGAAGGGCACCATCTTTCCCTAAATTTCAGCTTCTTCGGAAACGAGGTGGTCGCGGCCACCCCCCTGTTCTTGGGCAGCAACCCGGCCATCGTGCCGGACGGCCCCCAAGCCGGCTGGCAGGTTTTGGCGGCGGAGCAGGAATTGGGTTTGGCTCTTTTCCGGAGCCTCAATCCGAACCAGCAAGCCAAAGCCCGCATTGCCGATCAGGCACCGGCGGACATCGCTTCGGGCCCGGGAACTCGTCTTCCGGAAAAGACGGTCGGCTTGGCCGCCTCCGATTTGACCGCCGGTCAGGAGCGAAAGCTGCAGGAATTGATTCAAACCTACTTGGACAACTTGCAGGAATATCGAGTCAACGCCGAATGGCGCCGGATCAAGCGAGCCGGTTGGGACAAGATTCATTTCGCTTGGGCCGGCGGCGACAAAATCGGTGAAGCTCATTACTATCGAATCCACGGCCCGACCTTTTTAATTGAATATGACAACATTCAAAACGGGGCCAATCACGTACACACCATTTGGCACGATCCCAAAAACGATTTCGGCCGGGACTGGCTCCGCCGGCATTACCAGGAGTCCCATTCGCCGGCCAAGGAATCGAATCCGGACTAGTCGTCAATCGGCGCCGGATCGCCGCTCGGCACTTCAGCGGTCGGAGCTTGCTTCGTCATGAACTTCCTCTACTTTCTGGCCCTCCTTCCGGTCCTCGGCCAAGAGCCAGAGGCACAGACTCTCTCTCCCCGGCGGATTTCCTTGGAAACCATCATGGCCGATCCGGACTGGATCGGTCGGGCGCCGCAGAATCCACATTGGTCCCTGGACGACCAAAAGATTTTCTTTTACCGCAAGCGTCCGGGCTCGCCGATCCAAGATTTGTATTGGATTCCTGCCGGCGGCGGAGAAGCAGAAGCCGTTGCCGACGAGGCCTATCCCACCGCCACGTTGCGAACAACGACTTCGCCACCATGGTCGTCCCCGGCGCTCCTTAGTGGCGGAGGAGATTTATTCCTTTACACCGAAACCGGAGAGACCTTGGCCTTGACCCAAACCGAAGCCGCGGAAAGCCGGCCGCTTTGGTTGGAACCGGGCAAGCGCTTCGGTTTTTTTCGAAGCGGCCGCTGGATGGTCCGGAATTTTCAAACTGGATTGGAATATGAACCCGTTCGCCTTAAAACCGAAGATCGGCCGGAAGCCACCCCGCAGGGATCCAAAAATGACTTTCTAAGTCGCCAGCAACGTCGCTTGTTTCCCTTATTCGAGCAGAACGAACGGCAGCAAAAAGAACGAAACGAGCTTTCCAAAGCCCGCCGGCGCGGTCCTCCGGAGAGTTTTCCGATTCCCGTTTATTTAGGTGAAGGACAAAGCCTGGAACAACAGTGGCCCTCACCCAACGGCCGCTGGATGGTGGTGAAATGCCGGCAGGAAGGAGAAGGGGGTAACCCTGACCACATGCCCCAATACGTCACCGAAGATGGCTACGTAGCGAACCGGGAAGTTCGCCCTAAAGTTGGAACCGGAAAGGCCGCCTGCGATTTCCTTTATTTGGTGAATTTGGAACAAGGTGAGTTCGAGCGCTTGGATTTGGAACTTCTTCCAGGGAGAAAAGAAGATCCTTTGGCCTTCCTCACCAAGACCGTCCATTCTCCTTTAAGAAACGTTCTGGTATTGGATTTGAAGTGGAATCCCCAGGGCGACATGGCCATTGCTCAAATCGATTCATGGGATCACAAGGATCGTTGGTGGCTTTGGATCCATCCTTCCTCCGGCACCGTCCGCTGTTTGGAAAGGGACCAAGATCCGGCGTGGCTTTCCTGGGATTTCCGCGATTTCGATTGGTTGCCGGACGGCCACCGATTCTGGTTTCTGTCCGAAAGAAGCGGCTATGCCCACCTCTACTTAAGAGACGTCCACCAAGCCTTCGCCCAGGTCCTGACCTCAGGCGCTTATGAGGTTTCCGATCCGACGCCCTCCTTGGACGGCCGCAGCCTGTTCTTCCGAGCCAATCGAGATCATCCGGGAGTCCACGAATTCTTCCAAGTGAATTGCGAGGACGGCACCCTTCACCAATGGACCCAACTCGGCGGCCGAAATCGTTTTTGGTTGAATCACCGCCAAGATCGATTGCTAATTTCCCATTCCACCCTGTTACAGCCGGAAGAACTCTACAGCCAGGAATTGAAACCGGGCGCCCAGCCGAAACGCTTGACCTGGACCGTGGAAGAGGAATTCCAACAATTCCCTTGGGTGAAGCCGGAAGTCGTCGCTATCCCGGGACCGGGGGGTCCGATTTACAGCCGCTTTTATGCGCCTCGGGAAACTCCTGCACAGCTTCGTCCAGCGGTGATTTTCATTCATGGCGCTGGCTATTTGCAAAACGCCCACCTGGGTTGGTCCGGGTATTTTCGCGAGTTTTTGTTCCACAGCTTCCTGGTGCAGGAAGGTTACGTGGTCCTGGATATGGATTACCGGGCTTCCGCCGGCTACGGCCGCGATTGGCGCACCGCCATTTACCGGCACATGGGCGGGCCCGAATTGGAAGATTTGCGAGCCGGAGTTCGCTGGCTGATCGATCATCAACAAGTGGACCCGCAACGGATCGGCCTTTACGGCGGTTCCTACGGCGGCTTTTTGACTCTCATGGCCTTGTTCCTCGATCCCGAGACTTACGCCTGTGGAGCCGCCCTGCGCCCGGTCACCGATTGGGCGCATTACAACCACGGCTACACTTCCCGCATATTGAACGTGCCAACTTTGGACGAGGAAGCCTACCGGCGCAGTTCGCCGATTGAGTTCGCCCAAGGTTTGGCCAAACCTTTGCTGATTTGCCACGGCATGCAAGACTCCAACGTTTTCTTCCAAGACACCGTGCGCCTGGCCCAGAGACTCATCGATTTGGGCAAGGAAGACTGGGAAGTAGCTCTGTTCCCCATGGAAGGCCACGGCTTTCAACGGCCGTCCAGTTGGTTGGACGAATTCCGTCGCATCTTCAAACTGTTCGAAACCCACCTCAAGCCTTGACCCGATGAAGTTCAAACCCTCCATTCTGCTTCTTCTGCTCCCTCTGGCCGGCCTCAGTTTCGCGCTGCCCTTAACACGACCGGCGGAAACGGCGGAACCGTGGCGAATCCTGGTGACTAACGACGACGGCATCGAGACTCCCGGCATCAGCGCTCTGGTGCAAGCTTTGCAGGGAATTGGAGAGGTTTGGGTTTGCGCTCCGGCGGAAAACTGCTCCGGAAGCAGCCAATCGGTGCGCCTGCTGCAAGGCGAAACCAAAGTGGAGCAACGGACCATGGCCGGGGCCAAAAAGGCTTGGGCGGTATACGCCACGCCGGCAGACAGCGTCAACGTCGGCCTGGTGGAGTTCACCGGCGAGCGGCCTTTTGATTTGGTGATTTCCGGAATCAACCGAGGTTCCAACGTCGGCTTGATCGCTCATTATTCCGGCACCGTGGGAGCCGCCAAAGAAGGTTTGATGCACGGCGTGGCGGCCATGGCGGTTTCTCAATCCTCTCGCTACGGCCAAGATTATCGGCGTTCCGCCAAGGCGGCGGCCTGGTTTGCAGCAGAACTGTTAAAGCGGGGTCCGACCCCGGGAGTTCTCTATTCCCTTAACGTCCCCCATGCTGCGGAAGAAACGCCGTTGCAATTTCAGGCCGCCCCCATGGGCGGCCGCTACTTGACCATTGAAGAGTTCGATCACCGAGAGGGAGAGAACGCCGGCGTCCGTTGGCTAAAGGCCAAGTTGAGCCGCAATCCGAAGGCACCGGCAGGCAGCGACAGCGAAGTCTATGCCCAAGGAAAGATTTCCGTGACGCCGATCCTGTTGGACGCCACGGCGACTGAAATCGTTCAGACGCTGAATCAGTGGAAGTGGCCGACTCAATAATTTCGGCGGCGGTTACTTTTCCCAGCGCAAACCGTAAGGCAAGGGCTCCAAGCTGAGAACCGAAATCGCCGTGCTGTACAGGCGACCGGCGGCCAACCCCCACGGCCCGACCGGATCCCAGGATCCGCGAAAATTGCCGTCCTTGCGCTGGTGTTTCAACAAAACCGCATCCAGAGCTTTATGCCATTGCTCTCGTTCACGCCCTCCCCATTGGGCCATCGCCTGGCTGCCCCAATACCAGTAATAGGTATCGATACCACCGCCGTCCAAATCCCACACCGGTAAGACGCTAAGCAACAAGTTCACCTGCCGCTGCATTCGCTCAAAGTCGGGGTGGTCCCGACGCACCACCGCCGCCAAAGGATCGGTCCAAGCCATCTGCACCGCCAAGGCCAATGCAGTGCATGATTCGGACTTCTCCGCCGGAAAAAGTTGCACGTGTTCGGCCATACGCGGAGGACGTCCTCCCGGCCCTCCTCCATTGCCATGGGAATAACCGGTGCGGCCGGTATTGGAATCGGTCATTTCCCGAATCCAACCCAAAACCCCTTTCTCCGCTTCCGGAACCCGGGGAATGCCCAAGCTTTCGGCGGCGATCAGGGCGTAACTCAACCAACCGGCCAGGGAGGTATCGCCGTCGCCATTCGGCTCCAAGGAATACCGCCACACTCCATAGGGATTTCGAGCTTGATGAATGACTTGAACCGCCTTTTCGACTGCGACTCGGAGGGCGGGAGTGCCTTGCAATTGGCGGCAAGCCTCCGTCAAAGCCAAGGTCGCCATGGCATGGTGATACAAAACGTGGGTGTCGTCAGGATGGCCGAACAAACCGGCCGGGGCTTTGGGATGGGCCCTGGTTTTCGGATGCTGCTCTCGCAAGAGCCACTGCAGCCCCTTTTGAACCTGCACTTGATAATCTCCGGCCACCGGCGAATGGCCCTGATTCAAAAAAGCCAGAAGAACCAAAGAGGTGATGCCGAGTTCGTGCCAAGCCTCCCCCTGGCCGGTGGCCTTCGGGAGATTGGGGTCCAAGGCCTGTTGAACGTACTCATCCGGCTTCCACGACCCAGAAGGATCTTGGTGGGCCGCCAACCACGCCAAGGCCAAATCAATGCTTTCCTGCCGCGCCGCTTTCGCCTTGCGCTCTCGCGAAGACAATCGTTTCGAACTCCCAACCTGATTGCGTTTCCATTGCTTCCATTGCGCTTCGCTCGGTTCGGTGGCAAAACTGAGCTCGTAGGGGCTCTCCCAATTGGCGAATTGAACTTTCCAGCGATAGAGCTGCAAAGGTTCCAAAGTCTCCTTTGGATACGCCAAAATGGACCAGCGAGCCTCTGGTCCCCAGCCCAATTGCAATCCAGGCTCCACCCAATCACAGGCAATGGATTGGCCTTCCTCGTTCAGCAACTCCATTTCCGCGGTTGGGCCGCGAAAAACCCCGGAAAGGGTTAAAGACAAGGCCAAAGGTTGACCGGCTTCATCGGCAATCGGCAGGTGGAATTGGCCATGGCTCGGAAAGTAAATCTGCCATTCCCCCAGTTCGCTACGGGCGCTGATCAAATCGAGGACTGTGTACTCACCGGCCTGGCCCACGCCGGAAGCGGCCACTCCCGGATGTAGGACGGCCAGGCGAAACCGGAGATCACGCAAGTGGGCTTCCAAGGATTCGGCTTGCAAGCCACGAATCACCAAAGCATTGCGCCGCATCCACCAAGATTGCAAGTCCGGAGGATAGGTGGACAAAGCCGGTAACGATTGCGCCAACCCTTTGGGCAAATCCGGCTTTTCCGCGGCAATGGATCGGGCCAAACGCTCCGCAGTTCGGGTCAAGATCGGATCTTCGATCATGGAACCCATGCCGCGACTGCGACGCAAACGGTTCAGCCGATCCAAAAGCGTCGGCTGCGTTTCCTGCTCCGAATGCAAAGCCGCATCCACCAAATCGGGAATGGAAGGCTTCTCCTCCGATTCCTCCGGCTTTTGTTGCAACCAAGTCCGCCACCGAGCTTCTTCCGCCTCTAGATCCAACTCCGTTCCCAGAAGGTCTTGAAAACGATCCTGCTCTTGGACCCAACTCAACCAGTGGCTGGCTTTGAGCAGGAAGTCGCCGGAAATCCGATCTCCCTTGGCCGCACAATCGGCCAGGGAAGGATCGGCTTGGTCGCCGGCCAAGAAGCGGATCCATTGATCGGTGCCCCAAAGTCCTGATCGCCAATAATGCAACCCGGCTCGCTTCTCCGGCGCATTGGGGGCCAACAAAGGATTTTTCCGGGTCCAATTGGCGTGGTCGACGTGCTCTCCCGACCAGAGCAAGCTGACGTACTGGCGGTGACTCTTCTGGAACCACAGCGGCGGCGCCGAATCCATTCCTTCCAGTTCGCTCAAGCTGGCGTCGGCCGCGTCGATCAGGGCCATCCTCAGATCTCCGCCCCGGCCGGATTGCACATGCCAGCTTCTACGATGCTGTTTTTGAAATTCCTGGGCCGCTCGAACCAATGAGCCCTCGGCATGTGGTCCTCGGGCTTTTCGCATCCGGTCCCAAAACTTCTCGGATCGATCGCGGTGAGGCAGAAACACCACGAAGGAAGGCCGCAAGTGCGGTTGCAATGGGCCACCGGCCAATGCCCGAGCGAAAGCCATGGCCCGCAGGGCTTCTTCAAAGTGGTGCTGCACCCAAACCCGATCGCCGGTTGCGGCCAGGGTCAGGTCTCCATAGCGAAAAGCGTGCATTTCCTGGGGATAAAGGCCCTGCAGGCGTTTTTCCTGCAAAGTCCAGGATTCACAATCGAAGCTCAATGCTTCCGCTTGTCGAGCCAAATCACCGAGGCGGGCGGCGGCCTGGTCCCGGAGTTGAGTCCGCCGGTTCAGCCACTGGCCGTCGGGTCCGCGGAGGTCCCCCAGGCGCTCGTGGCTGAGTTCATGATCGGGAAGAAAAGCCAAGGTCGCCCGGGCCAATACGCGCCCGGCCTCGCCCTGGTGATCGGCGACTAGGGCCGCCAGGGCATCGGCGATGGCCGACGCCTTTCGCATGGCTTTAGATGCTTTGGGACGTTCCGGAGCGTCAGCCTCGGCTTCCCGCATCCAGCGTTGTACTCGCTCCAGTTCCTTGTCTTCCGCCCCCAAATCCCGATACACCTCAAAAACCCGCTGTGCCGCTTCGGCGTATCCTTCCTTGGCCAGATTCCGAGCCAACGAAGCCAAAGACCGGCGTAAATCGGCGGTCGCGCTTTTCACCTCCTGAGCCGCTTGCGCTTGTTCCAGCAAGCTGGGCCCTTCCTGAGCCCACCCGATCTGGGGACGCAAAATCGTGAGTCCAAGATGGAGAAAAAGTAAAGGAATGGTCTTGTGAAGCAGCCTCATGAAGGGTGGACTTAGGAGATGCCCGTTCTAGCCTAATGCGGCGCAGGGAATACGGGTTTGCCGGAGCTTCCCCGCCGGAGAGAACGGTGTTAAGTTAGAGCTTCCCCAGATGAAGCTCCGGTGGGAATAGCACTAGGTAAACTTGAAGGTCTGCTCCCGATGGAGCCATTCGCGGCAGTGATCACATAATGGATGGCACTCTGCGCTCCCGGTTTGAATGTAAATACCTGATTCCGCCGCAGGTTGTGCCTGCGGTACGGCACTACCTGCAATCCTTCGCCCAGCCGGATCCCTACGCGGCCCGGAGCCCGGGCTTCCGCTACCGGATCTCCAGTCTGTACCTGGACAGCTCCGACCTCCAGCTCTATGGCACCACGGTTCAGGGGATCAAAAACCGGTACAAATTGCGAATTCGTACCTACGACGACCTGCCCCAGAGCCCGACTTTTTTCGAGGTTAAAAAGCGCACCGACGGCGCCATCCGCAAGCGCCGGGCCAAAGTTCCCCGGGAACTGGGCATGCGTTTTCTGGATAGCCGCCTGCGCCTGCGGCCGGGCGAAGGGTCGGAAATTCCCGACTTCCAAGAATTCCGGGATCACTGCCAGCGCACCCAGGCGGCTCCCCTGATCCGAGTCCGGTATTGGCGGGAAGCCTACGAATCCACCGGCAAAGACCCGGTGCGAATCACCTTCGACACCGAGTTGATGCACCAGATCACCCTGCAACCCGATTTGCGCATGCATTGCCCGGGTTGGCTTACTACCCCAATTCCCGGAACGATTCTGGAAATCAAATTCACCGATTTATGCCCGAGTTGGGTTTTGGAACTGATTCGGACCTTCCAATTGCAAAAACAGTCGGTGGCCAAATACATCCTGTCGGTAGATCGGGCCATTGAACTGGGCAACTACCAACCCATGTTGCACGCTTCCTTTACCGGCTTGTCCGCCTCTCTTCCTTCTTCTCCCCCCCCATCATCGGAAACAACGGATCCTCTTGGATAGCCTAATTCAAGTGCTACGAGGAGCTGACGGGGTGATCCCCGACAACTCCCTGAGCACGATGGCCCTTTCCCTGCTATTGGCCTTCGTACTCGGACAACTCATCGCCTGGGTCTACCTTTGGACCCATGGAGGCTTGTCTTATTCACGAACTTTCACCCAATCCTTGGTGCTCCTGACCATGGTGGTTTCCCTGGTGATGTTCGTGATCGGCAACAGCATCATTACCGCCTTCGGCTTGATCGGTGCCCTGGCCATCATCCGCTTTCGAAACGTCCTGAAAGATACCCGGGACACGGTATTCGTTTTTTTCGCATTGGTATTGGGCATGGCGCTCGGTTCGCAGCGCTACCAAGCGGCGATCATGGGAGCGATGGCGCTCCTGTTGGTGACGGCTTATCTGCATGTAACTTCTTTCGGAACCAAAGGTCACTTTGACGGTCACCTCAGTTACCGCATGGACAGCGGCCAGGGAACCGATTCAGGAGCTTTGGCCGCCTTGCAACTTCAATTGAAACGTTTTTGCCGGCGCATGAAACCTATTTCCGAACGGCGCTCGGGATCGGTGGCGGAGTACGTGTATCAAGTCCGCCTGCGCGATCGAGCTCGAGGTGGAGAATTACTGGAAGCGTTGAGAGCGGTGCCGGGCGTGGGAGAAGTCACCTTGGTTCTGCGGGATGAATTGGCGGAGATTTAATGACATCCGCCCGACCGATCAGGACGCCCCTACGGCAACGTTTCAAGGATTTTCGCCGGGAAGGGTTGCCCTTTTTGATTTGGGGTTTGGCCTTGGCCGGTGCCGTGTTCCTACTGTTTCAACGCGGCGCCAGCCACGAATTCATCGGCTTGGCCCAAGCCCGGGAATTCGAAGTCTCGACGCCGACTCCAGGCATGCTCGAAAGTTTGGAAGTCGACCGATTCGAACCGGTGGAAGTCGGCCAAATCTTGGCGCGATTGGACGGCCGGGACATCGCCGCCGCCCTTGCCACTGCCGAAGAAGAAATCTTGCATCTGCAAGCCCAATTGACCGCGCAACGTCTCCAATTGGAGGAAGGCCACGCCGCTGCCGCCGAAAGCTGGGTTACTGAATTGCGCCGTTTCCAAATCGACGAAAGCCAACTTTGGTTGGACTTGCTGAACACCCGGGTGGATCTGGAAACCGAAAAGGTCAACGCTGAACGCCTAAAAGCATCCCGGGACCGCTTGCGGGAACTGGTCAAGGTGGACGTGGCCGCGGCGGCCAACTTGGAAGAGAGCAGTTTCCTGTTGGAACAGAGCCAGGAACGAGTGGTTCACCTGAAAACTCTGGTCGAGGAGCAAAGGTTGAAATGGTTGGCCGCCGAAGAACGAAGGGAGTCCTTCGCTGCCGCCAATCCCGCGATCCGAGACCTGGATCCACAATTGGCTCCCTTGCGGCAAGCCCTGCAAGTCCAAACCAGCCGCATCGAAGCGCTTAGTTTGCAGGGACGGCACCTAGTACTGCGAGCTCCGACCTCGGGAAGAGTCGCCGAAGTCTTGGCTCGACCCGGGCAGGCGGTTCTGGCCGGTGAGCCGGTCTTGAGGCTGAGCTCCACCGTGATCGACCAGATCGCTCTGTACCTGCCGGAAGGCCAGGAAGATCGCCTCCAAATCGAAGATCGGGTGGCCTTACAACGAATCTCGGAACCCGGCCAAATCGGCGAGTCGGTGGTGGTTTCCTTGGGGCCGAAGGTCGAAACCTTGCCGCCAAGATTGTGGCGAGATCCGAATACTCCGGAGTACGGTCGCCCGGTGCAAATCGCCCCGGTTCCGGCCCTGGGCCTGGTTCCCGGAGAGAAAATGTTGATTCGCATCTTGAATTAGCCGAAATCCATGCAAGGCCAAAGATTCAAGCCGGACACGAACACATGAAAATCCTCCTCCAATTCCTCCTCGCTTTGGCCATGGTTTCGGGTTCCAGCCTGTTCGCTCAATACCCGAGCCCGATGGACGACCCGGATTATGCTGAATCGGATCTTCTGATCTTCCGGCAAGATGAGCTGATGATCGTGGAGGTCACCATGGATCCGGCTCACTTGAATGCCTTTATCAACAATACTCATCTCAACGTTTACGCACCGTGTTCGGTCCGATTCAGGAACTCGTTGATCGATGAAACCCTGGATCAAGTCGGCATCCGTCCCCGAGGCAACGCCGCCCGCGACGCAAAAAAGTTTCCTTGGAAACTGAGCTTCAACCACTTCGTTCCGGGCCGCAAGTTTCACGGTTTGCGCAAATTCAACCTCAGTGGCGACCACCCCGATCCGACCATCTCACGCTCCTCTACCACCTTCAAGATTTTCCGCGAAATGGGAGTGCCGGCCTCCCGGACTCACCACTTATGGTTCAAAATCAACGACGGCAGCCAAATTCAAGGCGTCTATGCTCAATTCGAACAAATTGACGACGAATTCACCCAGGCCTGGTTCGGCAATAAAAACGGCGATCTCTACAAGTGCCGAAACAAGAGCGGCGGTGCCGACTTGCAATGGCGCTCGCCCGGCACTCCCGACGTTTACCGCAACATGCCTGATTATGAAGAAGAAAACAACGGCGAATTGTTCATCGAACTGGCCGAATTCATCGACTTCATCAACAACACCGACGATGCCACTTTCAAAGCCGGTATCGGCGATCGCTTGAACGTCGACGGTTTCCTCCGCGCCATGGCAGTGGACATGGTCACGGGCCAGTGGGACGGCTACTGGATCGGTGCCAACAACTACTTCCTCTATAAAAACACCGACAGTGGTCGTTTCGAATACCTGCCCTGGGACCTGGACCACAGCTACGGCTTGGATTACCTGCTTTTCCCGATCATCGGCAACTGGGGAACCAACTTTGCCACCAAAGGTTTTTACGGTTGGGGTGACCGGGGTTTCGGCGGCGAGCCGCCGCTGATCTATCGCTTGCTCGACTTCCCCGAGTACGAAAACTTGTTGGCCAAATATGCCCGGGAAGTGGCGGAAGGGCCTTTCCACCCGTCCAATACCACGCCTTTCCTGGACCTGAAGTTGACCCTGCTGGCTCCCTATGCCTTCACCGGAACTTTTTCCGGCGGCTCCATGGACAATGGTTGGAACAATCAGGCGTTCCGCGACGGTTTCACCAAGCCGTCGAATTACCAAAAATACACCAACCCGAACACCTGGGGCATCAAGCCCTTTATCGAGCGCCGGCTGGAACACATTCGCGATTTCTATCCGATTCCGGCTCCCCTCCCGAAGGTCTCCATCAATGAGGTCATGAGTGATAACGGTGGCACCCTCAGCGATGAAATGGGCGAATTCGAAGATTGGGTCGAGTTGTACAACGGCGAGAGCAGCGACGTCGATTTAAGCGGTTGGTACCTTTCCGATCGAGCCGGCAACCCGCGCCAATGGCGCATTCCCGACGGCACGGTGATTCCGGCCGGGGGATATCTTTTGATCTGGTGCGACGAGGATCTGCTCGACGGTCCGCTTCACGCCGACTTCAAAATTTCAGCCGGAGGTGAAGGGGTTTACCTATGGCACAACGACGCCCTGGTCAACCTGCAAGTAGATTCAGTCCTGGTCCCGGCCTTGGCCAAAGATCGCTCCTACGGTCGCTTGCCCGACGGCGGTCTATCCTTGCGGAACTTTGACCTGCCGACGCCGGCGGCTCCCAATGACACCGGCCGTCTGGAGCTTTTGGTCACCGGTACTTGTCCTGGCCCGGCCCAGATCCAGGTGCTCGGCGCCAGCCCTCAAGACCAAGTCCAGATTTGGGGCGCATACGCCACCGGCCAAGCGCAGATTCCCGCCGGCCAAAGTTGCACCGGAACCCAAACCGGTTTGGCCGACACCTTGGTGCTGCTTGGGACTCTTCAAACCGACGCCAACGGCGAGGCCGACACCGCCGTCAACCTGCCGCCGGCAGTTTGTGGAGCCCTTTATCTGCAAGCGGTGGACCAAGGAAGCTGTGCCACCAGCGAGCTGGTGCTACTTCCCTAACCCGCTCGATTTCACCGCTCGACTTCAGCTTCGGGCCGCTTCATTCCTGGGCGGCGGCGCGACTCAAGGCCCTCTGGACCCGTTCCAGCAGGGCCTTGGTGGCTTGAATGCCGCTCATTTCGTCTAGCTTTCCGCCTTCATATTCGATGCCGACAAAGCCGCGATAACCGGCGTCCAACACGATCTTCATCATGCGGAAATAATCGGTGTGGATTTCGTTGCCTTGTTCATCGAAATCATGAGATTTGGCACTGACCGCTTTCGCATAAGGCATCAATTCCTTCACCCCTTGATAGCGGTCGTATTGCTTGCCGCCGCCAAGATTGAAGTTGCCGAAATCCGGCAAGGTGCCACACCGGGGGTGATCCACTCGCTTCATGACTCCGGCCAGCCACGCCCCGTTGCTGGAAAGGCCGCCGTGGTTTTCCACGATGACGTTGATGTTTCTTTGGGCCGCGTATTCGGTTAAGCGGGCCAGGCCGTCGGCCGCCAGTTTTTGTTGCTCTTCGAATCCCTTGCCGGTGCTGTGGGCATTCACCCGAATCGAATGGCAGCCTAAAAACGCCGCCGCTTCCACCCACGGGAAGTGACCTTCGATGGCCTTTTTGCGCTCTCCGGCTTCAGCATGGCCAAGCGAACCGATCCGATCGCACATGATCAACAGGCTGCGGACACCTTCCTCCTTGGCCCGTTTTTTCATTTCCTTCAAATAGGCCGCATCCTTCACCTTGTCGAAGAAAAAGCTATTGACGTATTCCACCGCTTCCAGGCCCAAACCCCGGGTAGTGGCGGCGAAGTCCAAGTTATCCAAGTCCGAGCCCTGAGTGCCCCAAAAGTGACGGTGCAGGGACCACTGAGCCAGGGAAATTTGAAACGGCAGTTCCCGAGGAAACCCGGTCAGGGATCGCGGCAGACAAAGGGCGGCGCCGAAACCGAGGCTGGACTGCAGGAATCGGCGGCGGGAGGGGATTTGGGTCATGAGGAGGAATGGGTTTCTTGGAGGAGAGCTAGGCACCCTGGGTGCCTGCGCAAGGATTCGAACGAACCGGCATCCATGGTAGTGCCCCAAACAAACTCGACCAGAGCTTCAACCTCGGGGCCAGGCCTGCACCCGACCCCGCGGCCCGAACACCACCAGGCGATCATCGGCCTTGACGACCGAGTCGGGGTCGGCCATCCGGGCCGCCACGTTGCCGGACCGCTCATCCGCCGTTTTCAACAGGAGTACGTTTAGTCCGAACCGAGCGCGAACCTGCAAGGAAGCCAAATCCCGGCCGAAGAATTCCGCCGGCGCGTCCACTTCGGCCACCACGTAATCGCCGACTGCGTGCATGATGCCGGGACCATCGTGGTGTTGCAGAGAACCGGCGATGGAACCGGCCATTTCGTGTTTAAAAAGCTCCTTTCGGTAACGGGCCAATACGTCCTCCAAGCGCACCAGGCCGACCAGTTTTCCCTGAAGATCAACCACCGGCAATTCGTCACGGTACTCGTAATCCAATCGCTGCAGAATGTGGTCCAAGCTTTGGTCTTCCATCACCGCCGGCCATTGAGTTTGGGATACGTCTTCGGCAATCAACAAATCTTTCACCGATTCCAAATCGCGCAACAGTGGGCGCAGTTGTTGCAAAGTAATGGTCCCGTGCAGCACGCCTTTTTCGTCGACCACGTAAAGACAAGGAATTTCCTGATTCAGCAGGGGTTCCAGCAACTGCCCCAAGCGTACGTTGGAAGCAATCGTGGGGACGTCGCGGCGAAGAATCTCCGCCAGGGGAATTCGCTTCAATAAGTTCACGTCCTGCCCGGATCGCAACTTCACTCCCCGGCGCAACAATTTGATGGTATAGATCGATTCGGGATGAAGGCGGCTGGCCAGCAAAGTGCCGGCGATGCAGGAAATCATCAACGGCAAGATAATTCGGTAATCATTGGTCAGTTCAAACAAGATCACGATGGCGGTAATGGGTGCGTGAGTGGTCGAAGCCACCACCGCCCCCATGCCGACCAGGGCATAGGCTCCCTGTTCCCCGACCGAACCGGGAAACCAGCGCTGCATGGCCCAACCGACCGCGCCACCGAGCACCGCGCCAAGAAATAAGGAAGGGGCGAAGATGCCGCCGGAACCGCCGGAGCCAATAGTGATGGAAACGGCAAGCAATTTGGCCAGCAGCAAGAAAAGCAAGAATTTGGCCGCCGGCTCTTCCAACAGAGCCCGGTTCATTTCTTCATAACCGACCCCCAAGATTCCCGGGAACAACAAGGCGATGGCGCCGACCAGCATGCCGCCGACTGCGGCTTTGAAAGCCAGCGGCAATTTGACTGCGTCAAACAGGTCCTCGGCACCGTGCAGTCCGCGAATGAAGACGATGGCGACCAAACCGGCGAGCACGCCAAGGCCGGCGTAGGCCAACAACTCCATTGGGTGTTCCATGGAATAGGCGGGGATTTCAAAGGCCGGTAGATCACCCATGTAATGGCGGCTGATCACGGTAGCCACCACCGAAGAAATGACGATGGGAGAAAATTGCGGCACTCCAAAATCGCCGAGGATGACCTCTACCGCAAACAAGGCTCCGGCGACTGGAGCATTGAAAGTCGCCGCTACCCCCGCCGCCGCTCCGCAACCCACCAGAGTCCGAAGCCGTCGGGGGCTGACTCTCAGCCATTGGCCGACAGTGGAACCGATCGCCGAACCAATTTGAACGATCGGGCCTTCCCGACCCACCGAGCCACCGGATGCGATACACAAACTGGAGGCCAGGGCTTTGGCCGCCACCACTCGGGGCCGGATGCGTCCGGAACGCAAGGCCACCGCTTCCATGACTTCGGGAACTCCGTGCCCCTTGGCTTCCCGGGCGAACAAGCTGACGATGGACCCGACTAAAAATCCTCCCGCCGCCGGCACCAAGACCACGTGGTACCAAGGCAAGGACGCAATCCAATCCAGTTGATAATCCTGAGTGAGCCAGGCCAAACTTTGGAGAAACTGGATTAAGTACCGGAAGCCCACCGCTCCGAGACCGCCCAGCACTCCGATCAAGGTGGCCACCATCACCATATAGACGGTGGTGGTCCGTTTCAGGCTTTCATTGAGTCGGAAGAACAGGCGGACGACAAGCATGGCAAAGATCCTCCGAGAGGAACCGCCCCCAAACTAAGCCTTCCGCCGGGGATTGCCAGGTTCGCTCTTAATTCAAGTCCGGCGCCTCGCCGAAAAAGCCGGCGATTTTGCTCGACCAGCGGCGCAATTCAACTTCGTCAGGCTCCAGCGGATAGCGCTGGTAATGGCGATAGACCCTTGGCAAAGGAGCTATGCGCCGAAGCAGGTGCAAACCCAGGCGTGGCGAACGGAGCATACCCCCCAATTGCACCAAAGCCTCCTTGAGGCCGACCGGAGGCATGCGCTGAACCATCCCGGCGCGAAATCCTCCCATGGTGATCAAACCGCTCTTCAACAGGATTTCCGTTTCCGCCCCGGAGAGAGATTGGCTCAACCGCCGGAACACGTCATAGGCCCCGAGCAAACCACCGTGGCGACGATGAAAACCGGCACTGTAAGCCCAGGTAGCCTCCAGGCATCCCGGATCCGAAAAGGTCCGGACCGATTCCACCAGGATCTTGGCCGCCAACATGCCGATGCCGATTCCGGAACCGTGGGCCGGGAACACTTGGCAAGCGGAATTCCCGATCAAAGCCAGGCCGGGAACAGCCAAACGGTCGTAAGGACGTCGCAAAGGAATCAAGCCGGAACCGCCGAATTTCGCCGGCCCAAGCCAAGGTTCCCGAACCCGAAGTTGGCGAATCAATTCGGGACCGGAGGCGTGGTTGCCGTCGGCGATGGAACCGGTCAATAACTCGGCCTCCTCGTTTCCATGTTCCACCACCACGTTCGCGATGGAATACCCCCCGTCGACTCCGGTCCGGCAAACAACTTCTTCCGGTTGAGCTCGATAGCGATGCAGGAAATCCTCTGCACCCTGGGGATCGAGAACCTCGCAAACTTCCTGGGCTGCGGTACACAAATGCTGCGCCGGAACCTTTGGGCACACCGCATCCAAGGACGGCACTTTGCGACGAATCGCTCCGTTTAAACCGCTGGCGTCCACGAATAAAGAAGCCCGCAATCGAAGGCTGGCGCCGTTTCCCTCCCTTTGCAATTCCAAACTTCGCGGCCGATCGTTTTCGAATTCGAAGTCCCCGAGTTGGATCTGTTCGAAAACCACCGCTCCTGCTTGGCGAGCCCGTTTCTGCAACCGCTCAACCAGCAGCCTCATGTCCACCCTTAACACCGGGCTGTCGTCGACCGAAAGGCGGGCGCCGTCGTGAATCCCTAAAAGAGTGAAACGCCCGACGCCCGGGCTTCCCCGCAACTCGGGGTTTTGCGGCAATTCCACCCCGGCCTGTTCGAACATCCAATCAGGTACGCCGTTGATCCAACGCGCACCCGCTTCGGAAAAAGGCCGCCGGTCTAAAAGGGCGGTTCGGTAACCGGATTCTGCGAAAAAGGCGGCGGCAGAGGCGCCTCCGGTCCCAGCACCGAGAATCACAACGTCAAAGTTTTCTTCGTGGGGGGCCATGATTTAGAGCATGCCTCGAGCTTCGATTTTAGCAATTCCCCGGACTTAAATCGGATTCCGAAAAAACGGAAAGATTCCGTCTGCCGCCTGCCTGCACCGGCGCGGTGAAGCGACCGAAAAGGAAGTACCAACTCGACCGGAAGCAGAAAACCGGCCTTCCCTCCGAGCCGTTGATCCTGAACCAAGGTCGCCGAAAAAACCGAATCTACCTCAGTAAAGACCCTCGAAGGCGTGATCCCGAAAAGAGACACAATCCTTAAGTCTTCTCTAGAAAGAGATGTAGAGAAGGTGGCAAAACTCGAGGCATAATTCCTGAGAAAGCGATCTGGTTCGGGGGCAATGGGTCCACGCAGACTCAGAAAAACCTCCGAATCATGCTGCTTCAAACATTCCTTCTCCTAGCGGTACCGGCCATGGCAGGCTGGCATCCCGCGGGTCCAGGCCAACAGGGTCCCGATGCCCAATCGAAAGGGGCTCTTACCGTGGATCCGGACGTCTCCTTACCGCCGGCTGGCAACAAAATGTTCGGCACTGCCAATTGGGGCGGCATCCAGCGGCTATTGGATATGTACAACGGCACCGGTGCCCAAAATGGCTTGTATCGGATCAAGCTTTATACCCACCGGCCGAACCCGGCCGAGGATCCGGCATACCATCTCCGATTGGTAAAACAAGCCGGGCACCGCGTGTTGTTAACCTGCAAGGGGACGCCTTTGGAAATGGCGACCGACAAAACGGAGTGGGATCATTTGGACGACGAATATCCTCCCTACGCCCGCTCCATGCCGGAAGACCCTCAAGCCTATGCCGATTACTTGGTTAGCTTGTTATTCGAAATGCATACCTTGAGCGGTTTCTATCCGGATTACGTCGAAATTTGGGCGGAGCCCGACCGGCCGGAACATTGGAGTGGCAGCCTTGAAGATTTGATGCTGCTCTACGAAACCATCGCCCGAACCATTCGATCGGATCCGGCGCTTGCGGGAATCGCTTTGGGAGGCTTGGGTATGGCGGGAGCGTTTTCCGACATGGGTGGCAGCCAAAGCGTGTTATTGGAATTAACCGATCGTGCCGCCAACCAAGGTTGGCCTTTGGACTTCCTGTCCTGGCATCACTACACGGTCGGCTCCGAAATGCGCCAGAATCGGATCACTTCGGTGCTGCGAGATCGATTGCAACAGCATCACCTTCCGGAAGTCGAACTCATCATCAGTGAATGGAATATTTTCCCATCGGCTGAAAACAATCCCGACGCCCTGGGATTTGACGGCCCTCACTCCGCAGCCAATTTCGCCGCAGTCATCTCAGTGATTCTGGAACAGGACATCGACGGGCACACTTTCTTTCAGTTGCACGACGTGGATGAGCAGCAAGGGATCGCCGATCTGCTCGGGCATTCGGTCGGGGCCATCACTCGCCATGGAGTAAAGAAACCGGTTTTCCGGCTCATGGAGTTGATCAACCCCATGGCGAATTTGACGCGCCTGGCCACCTCGCTGCCGGAGGACGAATTCTCCCTCAGCATCATGGCCTTTGAAGACGCGGACAAGATACGTCTGGTGGTCGCCAACGATGTCGTCGATCCGGAGTGGTTGTGGTCGGTGTTGATCACCGAACGCACTGAATTGCTGCCAGGCATCGCCTGGAAAATGCTGATCGGCGCCGGATATGCCTACCCGCAGCGTTATCCAAAGGTGCAAGCCTTGGAGGCTCAGGGCATGTCCAGGAGCGACGCCGAAGCGATTTTGGGCTTGTTGCCGGAAGTGGAAATGGCGGTGTGGCGTAAAAGCCATCCGCGACACGTACAACTTGAGGTGGCGAATCAACCCGGGGTGCAGATTCAGCGGGTGTGGACTTTCGATGATTACCACAACAATCCATTGCTGCGCCGGGAAGAGCTACTTCCGTTTTTGGAAATGATTGAGTTTCGAGCGGTAGCCGCCGCCGAAGATGCTGCGGAAGCCGTGTTGCTTTCTTACGGCGTTCCGCCACCTCCGGGACCTCCCAAGGCAAGGAATCCGGAAGAACTCGCCATCGCCCTTGGAGTCGAGCTGGAAGTTGCTACGGAAGTTTGGATCGCCTACTGGGTCACGCTGCACGAGGAACGCCTTGCCCCGCAGCCGGATTTTGAAATCAACAACTTACCGGCCACGGTGTTGCAAGCGGACTCCGCTCAGGGAGCGGGAATTCGAGTGATGGGGAATACCCTGATATTCCCGATGCTGCCGAATTCCGTGCGGGTCATAGACATCGATCTCTAATCCAGGTTCGCGGGTAGGAGTTTATAGTCGGGCTCCGGGAGGCATCCCGGAGCCCCACTTTGTTCATGAATTCCTCCACCACACCGTGGACCCTGCAGCGGCGCAAGGTCGGCTCGCTTTACCTTCACTGTGCCGAAGCAGGCCAAGGGCCTTTGCTGATTCTGCTTCACGGCTTCCCCGAATTTTGGTACGGGTGGCGCCACCAAATCGGCCCGCTGGCGGAAGCCGGTTATCGAGTGGTAGCTCCGGATTTACGCGGATACAACTTGTCGGATAAACCGAAAGCATTGGAAGCCTATCGGGGAGAAGCCCTAGCCGGGGACGTGGCCAATTTGATCGAGTCTTACGGGGAAGACAAAGCCTATGTAGTTGGACACGATTGGGGCGGTGGAGTGGCCTTCGCTGCGGCTTATTTTCACCCGGAAAAGGTCGACCGTTTGGTCATTTTGAACAGCCCCCACCCGCTGGCATTTCAGCGCGCGCTACGCGGTTGGAAACAGCGATGCAAGTCCTGGTACATGCTGGCTTTTCAATTGCCTTGGCTGCCGGAATGGAGCCTGGCTTCATTTGGTTACCGCAGCCTTCGTCGCTTGTTCCACCGAGATCCGATGCAGCCGTTTTCGAAACAGGACATTCAGGCTTACGTGGATGCTTTGGCACAACCCGGGGCCAGGCGCGGTGCCTTGGCCTACTATCGGGCTTCGTTTCGCTGGCCGCTGGTTCCAGGCAAGCTGCTGGCCAAGCCTCTACCCATGCCAACCTTGTTGCTATGGGGCATGCAAGACCAATATCTAGGGTCGGAACTGACCGAGGACTTAGAAGCGTGGATTCCCGATTTGCAAATCCGCCGCTTTGACCAAGCTTCCCATTGGCTGGCTCACGATCAACCGGAACAAGTCAATCGCGCTTTGCTGAAGTTCCTGGCAAAGGACGACCCCAGCCGCGGCTGAGCCGCCAGCGTTGCCAAGGGTTCAAATTCGGCCGGCAGGCTTGCAGTTTGGCTTCGATCTTGTCTTTCCACTGCAAGGCGCGCCGGCCAATGAATACCGCTTGGCTGGGCCGGTTTAAAACCGCAGCGAAGTTCATCGCCTCCATTCGATAGCGGCCGCAGGTGTAATTGAATAAATATAGGGCGGAACTGCCGTGAAACCGTACCAGGCCTTTGGCCCGGTAGATGTCCCTGGGCAATTGGTCCAAAAAGGCTTCAAACCGGTCCCGGAGAAAAAACTCTTCGCTGTCGCCAAGATAGGAAAAAGCCTGAATGCCGTCCTCATCCAAATGATGGTGGTCATCCTCGGGCTTGCCGGCTTCCTTCCGGTAGCGCCCGGCACTGGTTCCAAACAAGAGATCGGTCCTGACTTCGCCGAAGCGGCTGTGCTGGACCAAGGCTCTTGGGTTCCAACGGCGGAGTTGTTTTTCGATCTTTTGCAACTCGGCTTCGGAAACCAGATCGATCTTGTTCAAAACCAAAAAATCCGCACCTTCGACCTGCCGAATGGCCACCGGACTCTCTTCCACCGCCCTAGCCAAGTTGGCAGCGTCCACGACGGTGATCACGGCATCCATGGCCAAGCCGGCCTCGAGCACGGTTTGAACCATCGGCTGGGGTTCGGCCAAGCCGGTGGACTCCACCACGATCAGATGGGGCTCGACCGTTTCCACGATCTCCCGGATGGCCAAGCCGAATTGCCCGCTGACCGAGCAGCAAATGCAACCGCTGGACAGCTCGACCATCTCTTCGACGTTTTCCATACCGGTAATGACTTGACCGTCAATCCCGATGTCGCCGATCTCATTCATGATGATGGCCACGCGGCGACCCTCCAAGCCGTGCTCGAGCACATGCTTGAGCAAAGTGGTTTTCCCACTTCCTAGGAATCCAGTCAAAAGGTTGGCAGCGACTCCAGCCATGGCCGCAGATTCTACCGTTCGGGGCCGACCGCCTCGAACCACCGCTGCAAGCCGCCTGAAAACATGGAGCAAGGCTATAAATCCTTTAAAAATAAATCCCTAGGTTCATGACCTTGAACGCCTTTGAAAAATTTTCAAGATTTAGCGTCACGCTTATCCCAACAAAGCGAAATTCATCCCAAATCAGGAGGAGATTCCCATCTTCTTGTCACCAAAGCGACTTGCTTTGATATAAGGAGAAAGACTCCGCGGGAAGCCCCTCCCCTCCTAACCTCCCCACCTTCCCCGCCCCCTCGCTACATTCCCGGCACCCAACCATTCCGCATACATCCCAGCCGTCGATGAGTTGACGGCACGAATCCTCCAGAAGCGAGGAACTTCCGAACTTTTGGTGGATGCCGTGCGGGCCCCGCCTGCTGCCATACGGGCGGTGGACCTTTAGGGGAATCGCGAAAGGAAGATTATGGCGACGGGTCGAACACCTCGGTGTTCGGCCCGTTTTTTCTTGGGAAGAAAGCCCCGTCTCCATTCACCATCTCCATCCAATTTGAAAAGGCGGGAAGTCGTGCAAGCGAAGTGATAAGCTGCCCGAGCATGCACAAAGAACCTATCTTGGAGGATGGAAACTGGGGCCCTCGTTTGCTCATGAGAGGGACTTGGACACCTTCTCTCGGGGAGCAAATCGATTTAGCCTCAGTCCGCGAACTGATCGTTGATTGGAATCGAGGTTGGCGCGGACGAGACCTTTGGTTCCTACAGGAATTCCCCGATTTGGAAGCCCTGCGTCTCCGCATCCCTTCCCTGGAAGACCCAAGCGTCCTTTACACCCTGGAGAAGCTCCGTTCTCTTCATTTGGCCACCTTTTGCAATTCTGAAATCCACTTTGAGAAATGGCCCCATTTGCAGGAATGCCGGCTCGATTGGATGCCCTGTGCCGCTTCCATTTTGCAACAGGGTGAACTTCAGGCTTTGCGGGTGGACCACTTCCCCGGCCGAGATCTATCTTCCATGACATCCCTGCGCAAGTTGCAACGACTGCAGTTCCATCAACCGCGATTGCGCTCCCTGGCCGGTGCCGGCGTCTTCGCCGAGTTGGAGCATTTGAAGATCTTGGACGGCCACCGCCTGCGAAGTTTGGACGGCTTGCAAAGCCTCACTCGCCTTCAACGGCTGGACATCAATCGCTGCCCCCGCCTGAAAGACCTTCAAGCCCTTGCTGAGCTGACCTCCTTGCAAGTCCTGCATTTGACCGACAACGGCAAGATTCCCTCGCTGCAGCCGCTGGCGACGTTACGCGAGTTGCGGGAACTGCGTTTTTACGATTCCACCGAAGTGGTGGACGGCGATCTGCGTCCCCTGTTGGCTCTCACCAAACTGGAGAAATTGGCCTTCAAACCGCGGGATCACTACACCCACGGCTGGGCGGATTTTCCCCAGATCGGCTTTCAGTGACTGCGGCGCCGGCCACTCCCGTGGCGCTTAGCGAGGTTGAATGCCTAGGCTTTTGACGAAAGCTTCGTGAGAGGGATCGCGGCCGAGACAGCGGCGGATGGAAGTCGAAACGTCCCGGGAATCACCCTGCTCGTAGATTTCCCGGCGCAGGCGACGCCCGGCTTCCGGGTCCAAATAACCCTTGGGAGCCCGCTCGAACAAGGTAGCCAGATCCGCAGCGATGGCATCGGCCCAGGCGTATCCGTAATAGCCGGCGTCATATCCGGTGAGATGCCCCCAATAGGCACTGAAGTGGCTGTCCTCCGGTACCGCCATGAACACCTCTTCGAAAGTCTGATTGGCAATGGTCATGGCATTTTTGTTGCGGCCGCGCAAGTGCATGCGCAGATCCGACAGAGCCAGCGCCAATTGGCGCCGGTAATAGGTGCCTTTGGTAGCTAGATCCGCTTGCCGCATCCGCTCCAGAACTTCGCCGTCGATGCGCTTGGAAGGATTGCGGTAATCCACTGCAAAGCGATGCAGCACCTCTTCGTCCCAGCACCAATTTTCCAAAGTTTGGGAAGGGGCTTCCACGAAATCGCGAGGCACGTTGGCGCCGGAGAAGCGAGCGTAACTGGATCGAGTCAAGACGGTGTGCAGCAGGTGGCCGAATTCGTGGAACAGGGTTTCCACTTCGCTGTGGCTCAATAAAGAAGGCTGCTCTTCATTGGCAGGCGTGAAGTTGCACAGCAAAGCGGCGACCGGCCGCTGGTAGCGATTCCGGTCGAGCTTCTTGCCTCCGATCACATCGAATTGGGCGAAGTGGTTGTACTTGCCCTCCCGCGGAAACATGTCCAAGTAAAACAGCCCGAGGGGTTCGCCGCTTTCCGCGTCCAGGCAAGCATGAAGGGAAACTCCCGGCGCCCATTCCTGCGGATTGGGCAAGTCGAGAAACTCCAGACCGAAGATTTGTTCGTAAACGTCAAATAGACCGGCCAAGACCCTTTCGTATTGGAAGTAAACCCGCAGAGCTTCCGTGTCGACTTGATACTGTTGCTTGCGCAATTGGTTCATGTAATAGCGAAAGTCCCAAATCGCCAGTTCGGCCTCAGGATTGCCGGTTTCCTCGGCTTTCAACTGCCGCATGGCTTCGACTTCCTGATCGAATTTGGGGTCCAAGTCGTCCACGAATCGTTCCAAGAAACTCACCGCATTGGCAGCAGTCCCGGCCATCTTCGGCTCGATGCGATAATCAGCCCAGGAACCATATCCCAGAATTTCCGCAATTTCGTCCCGCACCGCCAGCATCCGATCAAGGATGGGACCGTTCTCAGCTTGCACGATGCGATATCGAAGTTCTTTCAAGCGGCGGCGGACGTCTTCGTTGACGGCATTCTCCATGACCGCCAGATAGTCGGTGACCACGGTGGCCCGCACCTGAATCTTGCCGTCTTCCTGCCGGGCTCCTCGGAGGAAAGAATCCGGCACGCCCTCCAATTCTTCCTCTGAATAATAGGTCACGGTAACCGCATCGGTAATGTTCTCATCAAAGCTCTGGGCCAATTGATTCAATTCATTTTGCAAGGCTTCCAATCGATCCCGGTCGCCGGCATTCAAGTGCAAGCCGTCCCTTTTGAAATCCCGCATGGTTTCCCGATAAAGCTTCAGATTTTCTCCTCGCAACTGGGGGCGGCGAGCCCGCACGTACAACTCGTCAAAGGCGCGACATGCCATGAAAATGTCTTCGCGATATCGAGTTTTGACCTCCCATGCCTGCAAGCGCTGCAACTCGCGCCCGGCCGCTTCCCGCATTTCCGCCCGACCATGGGATTCCAGCGTCAGATAAAGACGATTGGACATGGTTTGCACTAGGTGCACGACATCGTCCATGACCAGGATGGTGTTCTCAAAGGTGGCGGAAGCAGGTTCCTGCCAAGCCATTTTGTTCAGGCGCCGATCGGCTTCCTTCAAGGTCCGGTCCAAACTGGCGGTCAGCTCTTCCGGACTGTTTTCAAATACCGGCAAAGTCAGCTCGTTGCCGAAGCTTTCGGCCAGGGCCTGTAACTCCTGCAAGCCGGCGGCCGGCGGAACTGAGGCCGATTTGCCGCCTTCGGGAACCAAAGATTGTTCCAGGGCGGTGCAGCCGAAAAGCAGAACAAGAAGGAGGAAGGCGGAAGGAAGCTTGGTCATGGTCTAAGAGCTATGATCCCCGATTCGGCAGCCTACGTCGACCATTCCATGAGCCTTCCTTACACCTTGGCCGTCCTGGCCTTGAATCCCGATGCCGGCCGACAGGTGGCGCCGCCGCCGAATCTGCGCACCCTGGCCAACCAAATCGCCCTGGCTTCGGTCCACCCCAAACCGACCTCTTCAAAGGCGGAGCAGCACTGGGACGTCCCGATCAGCCTGGATTGGCCGGTGGAGGGCGCTGCCGCCGAAAGCGCCTCGTGGTGGCAAGAGCGGTTGCTGGACCATGGTCTGCAGAGCGAGAGCTGCTTGGTGATCACCGATTGCCAGCGCTGGGCCCGGGCCGCCCGGGAGGCCGGCTTGTCGATTGCCTGGTTGGGAACAGCCTCCGCCTCTGGCGGGATCGGCTGGCGGTTGCATGCGGAAGACCTGGAGTGCCTGATTGAAGACTTGTTGGCCCTGGAACGACAGTTGGATTTGGACCCGGCTTTCCTACAGCAACCCTATCCCCGGGAGTACCTGGAAGGCATCCTGCTTTACAACCGCGAGGATTACTACGAAGCCCACGAAGCCTGGGAAATCCGCTGGCACGCCGTCAAGGCCGAGGGCAAGGAAGGCGATTTTTTCAAAGGCCTGATTCAGATCGCGGTATCGACCCTGCATTGGCGCCGGGGCAACGGCCGCGGGGCGGCAGCCCTGGCCCACAGTGGTATACGCCTGTTAACTCCCTATCAACCCAGTCATCTTGATTTGAATTTAACTGTCTGGCTGGATCAAGTCCGGCACTATTTCGAACCTCTATTCCAAGCTTTTGCCGCTCATTCGGAGGGCCCCTTCCCGCCGGCTCCGAAAGCGCCGGCTCCGAAGCTGGAGCTCCAGTAACCGCCGGCTTGTCCTGGAATAGATCCTATTCTAAAGTAGGAATTCGGCGCTTTCCTTCCGAAACCCGCCGGGCCCTTCATCCATCAGCTTCATCTTTTCCTTCGGCCATGCACGACCCTTTTCAAAAACCGAGTGCGGCTTCGTCAAGCCCGAACGGGGAAGGCGGCCGCAACGGTCAGTCCCATGGACCGATTTCCCGGGACACGGAAACCGGGCCCAAAGCAGCCGCCTTCGACGTCTTTTTATCCTATGCCTCGGAAGAAGCGAAGGAAGCCAAAGCCTTCGCCGAGGCGCTGCGCGAACGGGGACTGCGGGTGTATTGGAATACCAATTTGGACCCGATTCATTCGCGCCAGGACTTTCGCACCCATTTTCAAACCGCCTTTCGGGAAAGCCGATTGAGGGTGCTCCTGCTTTCTCCCTCCTACTTCGAACGGCCCATGACCCGCTTCGAAATGAGCAAGATCCTGGTCGAAGCTCAAAATCGGAACGGCTCTTTCGTAGCGGTCAAGATTCGCCGTTTCGGCCCGCAGTACGCGATCTGGGAGCAGAAACTCCAGCGCGGATTGTTGCTGGCTTTGCAGGAAGAGAATTGGCAACCGATCGTGGATAAAGTTTTCGAGCTGGTCAAGGAGGCCCCGGAAGAAGCACCGCCGGTTGATTTCTCCCTCCACCGGGACCAGTGGTACCACGTGTTCACCCAGAACGGCCATTGGGCATTGAAAGGAGAATCCCGCCAACGAGCGACGAAGCTTTACGAAAAGCGGGACGATGCCATAGAGGCCGGCCGGCAGCTCGTGAAGCGCGGCACCGCCGGCAAGTTGTTCGTGCACCGCCCAGACGGAACCGTCGAAGAAGCTTATCCCTCCCTGTAATTTTCGCCGTGTCCCCCCCCACCGGCTATGCCACCAGCGTGTTCATCAATTGCCCCTTCGACCAGGAATTCCTGGGAATGAAGCGGGCCATGATTTTCGCCCTTGCCTTTAGCGGCCTGGAGGTGCGAATCGCCACCGAAAGTTCCGATTCGGGGGAAGTCCGCTGCCAAAAGATCCTGGCTTTGATTCAAGCCAGCCGCTTCAGCGTCCACGACATTTCGCGGATGAGTCCAGGGGGTGAACCGCGTTACAACATGCCCTTTGAACTGGGCTTGGATTTGGGTCTCCGCTATGGTCCGTCGCCTCAGTTCGACGACAAACTTTGCCTGGTGCTGGACTCCGAGCCCTATCGCTACCGGCGTTACTTCAGCGATATCAGCGGCCAGGACATTCGCGACCACCAAAACGATCCGGAACGACTGGTGAAAGTACTGCGAGGCTGGTTGCAGGCCACGCTGGAGAAAAGGTTGCCGGGTCCGACTTCCATTTGGGAAAGCTATTCCCGTTTTCAAGCTTTCTTCCGCCGCGAAACCAATTTAGCCGGCTGGAAGGCCGAGGATTTGATCGAAATGGAAGACCCGGAGTACTTGCTTTGGGTGCAGGACTTCCTGCAACAGGAAGAAGTCGGAGCCGTGCTAAGCGGCGGCGGGAATCCGGCGGAAGAAGGTTTTTCCTCGGACCTGCAAGAAAAAGACGCCTCCGAAAATTAATCGGAGGCGTCTTTTCAGCCGGATGAACCCGGGAAACTCAGGCGCTGAGGTAGAAGTTTTCCACCAAGATCACGGCGATGCCCATCAAGGCTCCGCCGGCAATCACACCAGCGCAAATCGGCTCCTGGTTTTTCACCGTGGTGGGATCGTCGGGGCTGGCCCAACTGGACTTGAGGCGAGCCGCCAAGGCGAACAAGAACGCTCCCATGGCCATGGCCATGCAGGTATTGAAGCTGATCACGAAAGCCAGGCCAATGCCGACCGGGCTGAGCGGAAAGCGATTCTTGGTCGTGGAACGCACCAGTTCCAACACGATGCCCGCGACGCCGCCGCACAGGGCCGCCCATTGGGCCGAAACCGGCAAAGTACTCAGGCCTTGGGTTAAGGCCTCCGCCACCGCTTTCCAAATGGTGGCCGCCGGCATGGCGAATTTCTCCGACTGCAAGTTGGCCGGATCCCCTTGCAGGAATACAGCGTAAAACACCGGGATCGCCGCCATGGCGCCGGCGAAAACGCCGATGACGTGCCCGATGGCCTGTTGCCGCGGCTTGGCTCCCAGCATGTAGCCGGGTTTGATGTCCATCAGCAGGTTGGACACGTTGCTGGAAACCTCCCCGGTGATGCCGGCGGTCATCAAGTTGGTTTTGATGTTGCCCGGAGCCAGAACGCCGTAGGTCAATTGGGTCAGCTTGCCCAAAGCGCCGGTAGGCGTAATGGAGGTCAATCCGGTGGAATTGGCCCCAATCAAGGAGAACACGAACACCAAAGGCACGGCGATGGCGCCCATCCAGTAGTCGACCCCGAAGAAGGCCTTAGCCAAGAGCACGGTGATCAAGCCAAAGATCGGAATGCCGATCACGAAAACCTTCATCGGCAGCTCAATGTGAGCCACGCAGTCTTCTTTCGCCCCGTCCTCCTTTTTGGAGAAAACGCCGGCGAAAGCGGAGACGATCATTTTCGGTTTGGAAAAGAATCCATACAGGGATGCCGTGGTCATCATCGCCACCCCGCACCACAAAGCCCAAAAGGTAATTTGCTTGAAGCCATATGTCGGATCACCCAAGGAGTTCATCAGGACGGCACCGTCCTTGATGACCGGCTCGATATCCCCTTTGGAAATCATGATCGGCGCCAAAATGGCGTAATTGATCAGCGCCCCGACGATGAGGGAAAAGGCGGTGCGAATTCCCATCAAACCGCCGGCGGCCATCATCACGAAATCGGTATCGGGACGAATGGACAGCTCTTTCAAGCTGGTGCCCCATAAAGAAGGTTTGCCAATTTTGTAAATCCAACCGTCCAGATAACCGGGCAAAGTCAGGAATTTCAAATGCAGCTTTTCCATGATGGCCCCGCTCTTGGCCATCTCCAGGGCTGCGGCGCCGAGACCGCAGAAAGCCAGTAGCTTGGCTTGAAACACCCCCTCTTTGCCGCTGCCGTGGTGCAGGGTGTCCATCACCACTCCGGCGGCCCGCCCCTCGGGGAAGGGCATTTGCTCATAATTGATGAAGCGACGCTTCATCGGGAAGGCGAACAGCACCCCCAAGATGGCGAGAGCCACCATCCAAATGTAGGTTTGCCACATGGGGATCACGGTGCCGGTCACCATCATGTAAGCCGCCAGGCTGGAAATCAGCGGGGCAGTCATATAACCGGCGGCGGTGGAAATGGACTGGGAGCAGTTGTTTTCCAAAATGGAAATATCACTGCCCAATTTCAACTTGCTGATCAAGCGGAAAGTCCCAAAGGCCAAAATCACCGAAGTGATCCCGACCCCCAGAGTCCAGCCGGTTTTGGCACCGACGTACAAGTTGGTCAGGGAAAGCAGGAGGCCGAGAACGAAGCCGGTAATGCCGGACCGCAAGGTCAGTTGCGGCATGTCGCCGCGGTAGACGTTCTCCAGCCACCAGCGATCCTTCTGCTCCGGCGTCCATTCCTGGACTTGCTCGGGCGTGAGGTGCTGAATGCTCATGATGGGTTGATTGCCTGGGGAAGACGCAGAGGCGGCCTCAGGATAGCGGCCTCCACGGTTCCAGGGCCCGGCTTGAACCGAGGTCTGGGAAAGTTCCCGAGATCAGGCCTCGGCCTTAGCCCTGCAGGCTCTTCTGCACGATTTCATAGATGTCCTTGGCCAGATCCGGCAACTCGGCGATGCGCTGCAACTGCTCGGTCATCATGGCTTGGTTTTCCTCGGGGTAGCGGCGCCAGCGGCTCAGGGCTTGGACCATGCGCGCTCCGATTTGCGGATTGATGGCATTCAACTCCACCACTCGGTCGCCGAGGAAGCGATAGCCGGAGCCGTCGGCGGCATGGAAGTGCAGCGGATTGTTCATGCAAAAGGCCCCGACCAAGGACCGGACCTTATTCGGGTTCTTGATCGAAAAGGCCGGATGCTCCTGCAACTTCTCCACCTGCTGCAAAGTACCGGCTAACGAGCTGGTGGCTTGCAAGATGAACCACTTGTCCATGACCAGAGGATCTTCCTGCCAGCGCTCGGCAAAGTCGGCCAAAGCTTCCTCCCGTTCGGGGCAATCGATTTGGCATAGCACTCCCAGGGCGGCCAAGGAATCGGTCATGTTGTCGGCTCGGCGGTATTGGTCCATGGCCAAACTCACCGCTTCGGCGTCGGCCAAAGAACCCAGGAAGGCCAGGCAAATATTCTTCAGCCGCCGGCGGCCGACTTCGCTCTGATCGAAGCGGTAGGCCGCACCGGTATTCAAGCGCCGGTAGAGCTCCCGGAAAGCGGCCCCCAAGTCGGTAGCCAGGCTGCGCTTGACGAATTCGCGGGCTTCGTGAATGGCCTGCACGTCGACCACGTCCACTTGCTCGGCCAAATACTCTTCGTTGGGCAGAGCCAAGGAAAGTGCGGTGGAGGAAAGGTCTTCGCCGACCTCGGCCAGCAGGTTTCGGAAGGCTCCGGTGAGCACGTCATCCACCTTCAGCATTTCGCCCTTTTGGAAGTGCTCCATTTGTTCCAGGAGAACGTCCATGGCCAGGAGTTGGCCGGCTTCCCAACGGGCAAAGGGATCCGGGTCATGTGCCAACAAAAGACCGAGATCGGCCCGACTCCGGTCCACCTTCAATTTGACTGGCGCGGAAAACCCGCGCAACAGGCTGGGAACCGGGGCTTCCGGCACGTTTTCGAACACGAAAGTTTCTTCGCGATCGTGGAGTACCAGAACCTTGGTGGTTTCGGGCTGGGAGGTTTCGCCGACCACCTGCAACGGCAGCTCGCGGCCCCGAGAATCCAGCAAACCCATGGCCAAGGGCAACATGAAGGGCTGCTTGGAATCTTGCCCCGGGGTCGGGGGGCAACTTTGACGCACGGTCAAGGCATAACTTTGACTTTCCGCATGGTAGTCGCCCTGGACCTCCAACTGCGGAGTTCCCGCTTGGCTGTACCAATGAACGAAGTCATTCAGGTCATAGCCGTTGGCATCGGCCATGGCGGCGCGGAAATCATCGCAAGTGACGGCTTGCCCGTCGTGGCGCTGGAAATACAGATCCATGCCTTTGCGGAAGCCTTCCTTCCCTAAAAGAGTTTGATACATGCGGACCACTTCCGCTCCTTTGATGTACACCGTCATGGTGTAAAAGTTATTCATCTGGATATAGGACTCCGGGCGTACCGGATGCGCCATCGGGCCGCCGTCTTCCGGGAATTGGCGGGTGCGCAGCAAATTCACGTCGTGAATGCGCTTTACCGCCTCCGAGGTCATGTCGGCACTGAAAATCTGATCGCGGAATACGGTCAAACCTTCCTTCAGGCTCAGTTGGAACCAATCCCGGCAAGTGACCCGGTTTCCGGTCCAGTTGTGAAAGTATTCGTGACCGATGACGCCGACGATGGCCTCGAAATCGTCGTCGGTTGCGGTTTCCGGCCGGGCCAAGACGTATTTGGAATTGAATATATTCAATCCCTTATTTTCCATCGCCCCCATATTGAAATCGTTCACGGCCACGATCATGTAGATATCCAGATCGTATTCCAGGCCGAAGGTTTCCTCGTCCCACTTCATGGACATCTTCAAGGCGTCCATGGCGTGGTCGCACTTGTCGATGTTGGCCGGCTCCACAAATATCTGCAGCTTGACCTTGCGACCGCTCATGGTGACAAATTCATCTTCCTTGCAAAGCAGGCGGCCAGCGACCAAAGCGAATAGATAGGACGGCTTCTTGAACGGATCCTGCCAACGGACCAGACGGCGGCCGTCTTCCAGGTTCTTTTCTTGCACCAGATTGCCGTTGGAGAGCATGACCGGATAAAGCTTCCAGTCGGCCACGATGGTGGTGGAAAAAGTGGCCATCACGTCGGGGCGGTCGAGATAGTAAGTAATGCGGCGGAAGCCTTCCGCCTCGCACTGGGTGCAAAAATTGCCGCTGCTCTTATAAAGGCCTTCCAGCTTGGTGTTTTCCTGGGGTTTGATGAGAACCAGGGTTTCCAGCTCGAATTGATCCGGGACCTGAGGCACGGTCAAACTCTCGCTGTCGACGCGATAATCGTCGGCGCCGAGAAGAACACCGTTCAGTTTGACCTCCAGCAGGTCCAATTCTTCCCCGACCAGGCGGAGAGGGGTTTCGGCACCGGCTTGCTCCCGGTTCCGCTGCATTTGCAATCGGGCCCGGACCCGGGTTTCTTCTTCGCCGAGTTCGAATTTCAGGTCGACCGTTTCGATCCAAAAGGCAGGGGGTTGATAGTCCTTCAGGTAAACGGCTTGGGGTTGCGACTGGGTTGTGGTCGTGGACATGGCAGGACGCAGGACAGGTAGCAAGGGGGGTGGGGAACCCAGGAAAAGCCAGTGTAAAGAGCTTCGCCCGCACCGGGCACGGCTTCAGCCATTTCTTAAGCCTTGGGCGAGAGGTTGCCCTTGCGGTAGGAGGCAGGTTCTGGCCAAGGATTCCGGCGCAAGAGCCTTGATGGATCTTCTCCTGATGGAGCCCTGAAATCTCCGATCGTGAACGGACCGCCGAATCCCCTGGCAATCTCCCATTCATTGCGATTTCTTGATTGCTTGTTCAGGGACCATTCCGGCATTGAGCTCTTCTTCCTTATGCTTCCAGCAAAGCGACTCTTCCTCCAAAGATTGGTTTTGACCTAAGAGCGGCAAAAAGTCCTGAGTCTATTAAGCATCGTGTTACCGGATGGCGGATTCGTTTCGTGAGGACTTCGAAACGTTGCAAGTAAATATTGGAGTGTCTTGTAGCACCCGATAAAGGTGCAGCCGTCCAAGAACCGAATCAAGTCGACAAACGGGCGCTCAGGCTCCTCAACCCATGATCGGCAAGAACGATGGCGGCCATGGCTTCCGCCATGGGGATGAAACGGGGCAAAAGGCAGGGATCGTGGCGCCCGAAGGTTTGCACCGTGGTCGCTTCCCCTTTTTGATTCACCGTCGCTTGCTCGCGGGGAAGAGAACTGGTCGGTTTCACCGCACAGCGCAAGACCAAGGGCATGCCGGTGCTGATACCTCCTAACATGCCGCCGTGGCGGTTTCCTTCCGTAGCGATGCGGCCCTCTCGGTTTACGAAAGGATCATTGTTTTCACTCCCGCGAGCCGTCGCCACCTGGAAACCGGCTCCATATTCCACTCCAAGCACCGCCGGCAAGCTGAACAAAGCCTTGGCTAAATCAGCTTTCAGCTTGTCGAAAACCGGCTCTCCCCAACCTGCCGGAACTCCCGTAATCACCAGTTCGGCTATGCCGCCAATGGAGTCCTTTTCTTTGCGCACGGTTTCAATCAACTCGGCCATGCGAGCCGCCGCCTCCAAATCGGGGCAGCGAACTGGAGTGGCTTCCACTTGCTCCAAGGTCAACCGGGTTGGATCTTCCACCTTCGCTGAGATATCCCCTACTTGGCGCACAAAAGCCAGCAGGCGGATCCCTTGTTGAGCCAACAACTTTCGGGCTATGGCTCCCGCCGCCACCCTGGCCACGGTTTCCCGAGCACTGGAGCGACCGCCGCCTCGATAGTCGCGAAAGCCGAAACGAGCGTCGAAGGAATAGTCGGCATGTCCCGGTCGATAAAGCTCGGCCAGGTTGCCGTAATCCCGGGAACGGGCGTCCTGATTGCGAAACAAAACCGCGATCGGGGTTCCGGTGGTTCTTCCGTCAAACACGCCGGAGAGGATTTCAGGCTGATCTTCCTCCTGACGCTGGGTGGTCAGTTTCGATTGCCCCGGACGTCGCCGTTTCAAATCCGGCAACAGATCCTCTTCGGAAAGGGGAAGGCCGGCAGGAACGCCATCGACGATGACCACGTTCGCCGGACCGTGACTTTCTCCGGCGGTGGTCACTCGAAACAACACTCCGAACGAACTACCCGCCACCATCGCCCTCCATCGCCTCGGGAGGATCCATCACCATTTCCACGGCAAAGGGAATTTCAGCTTGCATGAAATAAGCGACCTTCGCCCGTCCGCTTCCCTGGTGGCTCAGGCGTAGCAAATGGCCATCGTAGATTTCCATTTCCAAATCGCCATAGGGAAGCAGCGTGGCCTGTAAGCGCATGCGGCCATCTTTGGATAGCCACTCCACCCGAACTGTGTTCTCTCCCAAATTTTCCAATTCCAGGCTTTGAACGCCGGGCAAATAACCGGCGGCCTCTTGTTCAAAGCTCCACGATCCCTCAACTTCGCCGAGGCCACGGAGAGAGCTGCAGGAGGTAAGCCACAGCATGGTCAAGCCGAAAAAAAGGCTGCAATGAAAGGCCTTCTTCATCAAGAGGCTCATGGCGGAAATCAAGACCCAGACTCCTCAGGATCTTCTTCCACTTTCATCTCAGCCAGGAAGACCATGCTGCCTTCGAATTCGAAAAAGACTGCGGCTTGCCCTTCTCCCTCGTGGGTCAATTCTATGGTTTCAGGACTATCCAGAAAAAGGGTGACCGACGTTCCAGGCTTCAATCCGTCTTCAATAACCTGCTTTCCTTCCAGTCCGATAATTTTCAAGCCCACGGGATTCTCACCCTCGTTTTTCAACTTCATCTTTCTCGCTCCGGCGATGTGCCCGAACAAACGGCGGGAAAATTCCCAAGTACCGTTCACGGTCGCAAAGGAAGAATAGGACTCCAGCATCTCTTTCTCGGAATATTCACGCCGAGAACAAGACAGCTCGCCTAGACAAAGGGCGCCAAGGAAAAGCAGCGCCAGGGAATGGATGGACAGGAACTTAGTCATGATTCTTTGCAGGCTGCATCTTAGCCCGGCCGGCATGGGAAACCCAGAATTTGACTCCCGGTCTAGAATCGACCTCCCTCCCATCCAGAACCTGTCCCCCCCACCCCATCCTTTGCTGCTGTCCTCCACTTCCCTCCTTCAGGGTGGCCTGATCGCTCTGCTTCTACCCTGGGCTTCCCTCCCGTCTACTGCCCAAGAAACCGGAGCTCACGGCTTTCAGGCTCCGGTAGCCGAAGCCACTCCCGAAACCGAAAAAAGTTCCGGCGGATTAGCTTTGCCGGACGGATTTCAGGCGACCCTGTTCGCCGCCGAACCCTTGATGGCCAATCCGGTGGCCTTTTGTTTCGATGAACAAGGGCGCTGTTTCGTGGCCGAGACCTACCGCCAAGAAACGGCTGGGGTGCCGGACAATCGTGCTCATCGCTATTGGATCCCCGACGATCTCGCCGCTCAAACCGTAGCCGACCGCCGGGCCATGTATTTGAAGCATCATCCGGAGTACGCGGAGGCCTGGACTCGCCAACACGACCTCATCCGCCGATTGGTGGACAGCGACGGTGACGGACGGGCCGATCTTTCCACCGTTTACGCTGACGGTTTCAACGATTTGCTGGACGGCACCGGCGCCGGTTTGCTCGCTGTCGGCGATTCCTTGTATTACACCTGCATTCCCCACTTATGGCGCTTGCAAGATGCCGATGGCGACGGCGCCGCCGAAAGCCGGGAGAGCTTGCACTACGGTTACGGCGTCCGCGTGGCTTTGCGCGGGCACGATCTCCACGGATTGACCTTGGGGCCTGACGGATGGCTTTATTTTTCCATCGGTGATCGGGGCTACCATCTGGAACTCGACGATCGAACCCTGGCCGACCCCGGAAGCGGTGCCGTCTTTCGCTGCCGCCTGGACGGTTCGGGCTTGGAAATTTTCGCTACCGGCCTGCGCAATCCACAAGAACTGGCCTTTGACGATTTCGGCAACTTGTTCACCGGCGACAACAACTGCGACGCCGGCGACCGAGCCCGTTTCCTTTATCTGGTTGAGGGAGGAGAAACCGGTTGGCGAATGAACTTTCAATACCGTGGCGATCGCGGGCCGTGGATGCCGGAGAAATGGTGGTGGACTCGTCATCCCGGCCAAGCCGCCTTTTTGATTCCGCCGATCGCACACGTCGGCAGCGGACCTTCGGGCCTGGTCCATTATCCCGGAACCGGATTTCCCGACGAATTCCAAAACAACTTCTTTCTGTGCGACTTCCTCGGTGGCCGCAGCCACAGCAGTGTAAGAAGGTTGCAAGTCGAACCGGAAGGTGCCGGCTATCGATTGGTCAAGAATGAAGTTCTCATTGGCAACGTCTTGGCCACCGACGTCGATTTCGGTCCGGACAGCGCCATGTACGTCTCCGACTGGGTGGCCGGCTGGACCGGGACCGGACGCGGTCGGTTGCACCGAATCCGTCCTGTTGATTTCCAAGCCGAAGCGGCGATCGCGGAAACAAAATCGCTGTTAGCCGCAGACTTCAGCACCAAGACTTCGGAAGCCTTGGCTTTGCTGTTGAATCATCGAGATCAACGGTTGCGCTTGAAAGCGCAATTTACTTTGGCGGCACGGGGCGCCACTGCGGCCCCTTACTTCCAAGCGGTGGCTGAAGGCCGCGGCAAGGGTTTGGGGCGTTTGCACGCCATTTGGGGTTTGGGGCAACTGGCGGCCAATCGTCCGGCTTTAGCCGAACCCTTGGTTTCCCTATGCCAAGACCCCTACGTCGAAGCCCGGGCTCAAAGCTGCAAAGTTCTAGGAGAAGTGGGCTATCCACCGGCTTATCCGCAACTGATCCACGCTTTAAGGGATGACTCCGCCCGAGTGCGATACTTCGCCGCCCTGGCTCTCGGCAAATTGGGCAAGCAGGAAGCCTTGCCGGCGATTATGGCCATGGTCGAAGCCAACGAGGATCGAGATTTATACTTGCGACATGCCGGAGTCATGGCCTGCACTTGGATTGGAGCGGCTGATGCGGTGCAAGATTATCTTGCCCATCCCTCTGCGGCAGTGCGGATGGTGGTTTTGTTGGCGCAAAGACGTTGGCAAGATCCGGGCATTGCCGCCTTCTTGAACGACCCCGAGCCTTTGTTACAAATCGAAGCCGCTCGGGCCATTTACGACGGGCCGATTCTGGAAGCCTTCCCGGCTTTGGCCGCCACCTTGAATCACAATGTGTTCGGATCGGACCAGACTCTGCTGGAACCGTGGATTCGTCGCGCGGTAGCTGCCAATGATCGCCTCAGCCAAGCGGAACATGCCGAAGCCCTGGCAGCCTTTGCCGCCAATCCTCAAGCGGCTCCGGCCTATCGGGCCGTAGCGTTACGAAACCTCCGAGACTGGCTGCAAGCACCGGCGACCGAACAAGTTTTGAATTTGCACTGGCCCCGACCCGAACGCCAACGTCAAGATTTGATACCGGTTCTCGAAGGCTTGTTGCCAAAACTGTTGGCCGAGCCGACCGGAACTGAACTTCAAGCTTTGGCCGCCGAGACCGCTGGTCGTTTTTCGCTGCGAAGCTGCCAGGCTCCGTTGCTGGAATTGAGCCAATCTGCCGGAGCTGCCCCAAAGGCCCGGGTCGCCGCCTTGCAAGCCCTTCGGAGCTGCAGCAGTGACGGTTTCGCTCATGCAGTCCAAGCTTTGTTGGACGACGGGGAACCACAAGTTCGCAGCGCCGCCGCTCGCGCTCTTTCCGAGTTGGAACCGGAAGCGGCTTTGGAAGTCCTCGATCAAGCCCTGGCCCAAGGCTCCTCTCGGGAACGGCAATTGGCCTTGCGCACTCTAACCGCCATGAAGAACCCGGAAGCGGATCGATTGCTCCTGCGATCCTGGCAACGCTGGCAGCAAAATCAATGGGGCGATGAGGTCTTGCTGGAATTGATCGACGCCGCCGAACAACGAGGCCAAGATCATCCTCCGCTGGCAGAGGCCTTAACGCTTTATCAACAGAGTTGGCCGGAGGAGGGCGGCTTAGCTCCCTATCGATTCGCCCTCTTCGGAGGAAACGCCGCCGAAGGCCATCGCATCTTTTTGGAAAAAGCCGAAGTCGAGTGCCAGCGCTGCCATGCTTTGGGAGAAGCCCAGGCTGCCGCCATTGGACCGGCTTTGGATGGAATTGCTGCTCGACAAAACCGGAAATACTTCCTGCAGTCCATCGTCAGTCCCAACGAAGTCATCGCCGAAGGTTATGAAAGCGTGCTAATCATGTTGAAAGGTGGCAAAGACGTGCAAGGACGCTTGCTGCAAGAAACCGAAAACGCCCTGACCTTGGAAGTGTTGGAGGGAGAGAAAACTCGGAAAGTCGAAGTTTCCAAGGATCAGGTTCGCGACCGATTCGGCGGCTTGTCCGCCATGCCGGCCAATCTTTCGGAATTCCTCAACCGGGAGGAATTACGCGATTTGGTCGAGTTTCTAGCTTCCTTGAAGGAATAACGGCATCCCCATGACTGCTCCCGTTCTCGCCGGTTTGGATTTAGGCGGAACCAAAATCGGCGTTTGCCTCGGCGATGAAACCGGCAAAGTAATTGCAGCGGCTCGGCTGGCGACCCAAGCGGAAGCTTCCCCCGAACCGCAATTGCGATACTGCATCCAGCAATTCCGGGAAATGGAAGCGAAAACTTCTTTAGCCGCGCCGGCGGCTTTGGGCATCGCAGCACCCGGCCCCCTGGACCCTCAAAAAGGCTGCTTGCTGGAAGTCCCGAACATGCCGGCATGGCAAGGTTTTCCTCTTCGCGATTTTCTCGCCGACCACCTTGCCTGCCCGGTGAACATGGCCAACGATGCCAATGCAAGCGTCCTGGCAGAAGCCTATTGGGGAGCCGCACAAGACGTAGACAACGCGGTCTTTTTAACCATGAGTACCGGCATGGGCGCCGGGTTGCTGCTCGACCGCCGGGTTTATGAGGGGCAGCTTTGCATGGCCGGCGAAATCGGCCACATTCGATTGAGCGAAGACGGACCGGTGGGTTTCGGCAAGGCCGGCTCGGTGGAAGGTTATTTAAGTGGCCCCGGCATGGTGCAAGTCGCTTTGGCCGAGGCTTTGGCTTGCCGGCAACGGGGCGAGAAAACCGAAATCCCGAAGGACGCCTCCCGATGGCGAACCGAAGATTTCTTGGCTCTAGCCCGAAAGGGCGATCCGGCGGCGCTTCGAGCCTTGGACCGAATCGGAGCCAAACTCGGCCAGCTCGCCGCTTTATTGGCTGATTTGCTTAACCCCGATGTCTTGATCCTTGGCACCATCGGCAGCGCCCACCTGGATCTTTTTGAGCCACGCCTGCGCCGGGTTTTAGACCAAGAAGCCTTACCGCAAACCGCCGCTCATTTGCAAATCCGGCCTTCAGGCTTAAGCGATCGCGGCAATCAAACCGCCTTGGCTTTAGCGCGGCAGCAACTTTGGTATGAATGAAATATTTCCAGTCATGATCCAGGAGCTGAAATGATTGCATGAGAAATCCACTTGGATTAGCCAAAGAAAAGCGACTTCCTAACAAATGCATGATAACGGAAGCAGCTTAACACCTTCGCCCACCAAAGCAGAGGAATCTTACAAATGCTTCCAAAGTATAAAGATTCTGGCTATATAATGACGCACTCACCACCGAACCCACCGGAAGATTGACCTTGAGATTCCCAAATGAAGTCTTTTATTAATGGAGAAAAATGGCGAGCACTCCAAAGATCTAAGTTTCGGAAGAGGCTTGCTAGAGAAAGGAGACACAGAAAAGACCTACAAAGACAACGAAAGCAAAAGAAATTTTATTCTTCGGTGCCAACAGTTAAACTTCCTGAAGATTTCTCACTCACTGGGAATCCCCAAGAAACCCTTGGCGCCTTTTTAAAGATCCAACGACGAGCTCGAAAGAATAGAAAGGTCCACATTGACTTTCAACCTGTCCAAAAAATTCGCCTTGGAGCCCTTGCCTATTTACTTTCAATATGGGAACTTGAAACGGCAACGAGACCAGGACTCAAATTTCATGGGAACAAGCCGGTTCTACAAGAACCAAAATCAATCTATGAAAGCAGCGGCTTTCAAGAATATACTGGCCAGACTTCACAACGCGAAAGCCACGAACCAATCAAGGGTCAAACTTTCAGGATAACCCCAGGAGAAAGAGTCCTGCCGGAAGTAGCAGCCTCCATCAACGACTTTATCAGAGATAAATTTCCGACTGTTAATAGAATTCTCACAAAGAGAATCTACGAAATTATCTTGGAATGCCTCAACAACACCAAGCAACACGCCTATAGGGGCATAAGCAATTATAGGAAATGGTGGGTCATGGCCATTCATGATCAAGATCGCCAGGAAATCCACATTACCTTCCTTGATCAAGGAGAGGGCATTCCCAATACAGTCAAGAAACGGTTGATGGAAAAATTTTCATCTTCTGACGAGAAAATTCTAATTTCCACAATGAAAGGTGAAGCCCGGAGCGGGACAGGAGAGAGATTTCGAGGCAAAGGCTTGCCAACCATTAGAAGACGAGCTCGAGAAGGAATCATCTCAAACCTGTTAGTTATTTCAGGCGAGGGACTATATACTTGCACTACGAAAGAGGAGCGCTCTTCAAAGCTCCCTGCCACCCTAAGAGGCACCCTACTCCACTGGACCGTAAAGCATGGAAACGAAGGAAATTAATGTGGCAAGAGATTTTTCCTCCACTCCAGGAGGTCGACACGACAAGGACGGGCCTTTCTCAGGAGAAGCTTTCCGAGAACGCTTCTTAGAGCCCGCCCTCCGCGAAGGCAAAGCAAACTTAATCATAAACCTTACCGGAACTGAAGGCTATGCACATTCATTCCTAGAAGAAGCTTTCGGCGGCCTCACTCGAGAATTTGGCCTTAAGAAAGTTGAGAATTCCATTGACTTTATTTGCGACGATGACCCAACCCTCATCGATGAAATAAAAGGGATTATTAAGTCTGCGAAAAATTAGGCTGCCTCTCCAATGAATAAATCTTCCAACACTGGGCTCTTCGTGAAGGTTACCAGGAAAATATTCCCGATCAAGAGAGCATTTCACGCATGCACAATTAGTTTTTTCATTTACGTCATCATTTTTTCCCTATTGGGTTTTGCCTTCAAAGGACTAGATCATTTGTCAGATTCCCCAAAAACAAGTAGTTTTGAAGTTCTCAGGTTTTCCCTAGAAGCCGCGGTTCTCCTTGTTATCGCAACAAGCTTAACGGATTTCAGACAAATCCAGAGTGAGCTCATGCGAATTCTAGATAAGACAGATGAAATTTTCTTAAAAAGCTCAGACATTATCACCTCTGACGACCTCGACTCGAATGCAAAATTTAGATGGTATGTTCGAAGCAAAAAGGAACTATCGTCATATATAAGCCTCCTAAGGGACAAAACAACGGTCCAACAAACTGCCGAGCTTTCCTTACTTGTTGCCAAATTTAACGAATGGAAAGTATTAATGTCTCCGGATAACTTTGGACCAGATAATGCCGATTTTTCCGAGGAAGACACCAATAATATATCCATTTTAGCCTCACAGGCTCGCCACTACATTCTAATGCTTAGATTCCAAACATTAAAAAAGTAACTTCAACCTAATAGTCTGGTATCTCTTCCGTCTCACCAACAAATTCCTGAATCCGAATGTTGCGCAAGAACAACTGATTGGTATCCCGGGCGTGCAGTTGGAATCCCAAAAAGCCTCGAGCGGCTTTGGCATCTCGCAAATCGGTGGTGGTCACCCCGTTAAATTCGATCCGCAAACGGTCTCCCACCGCTTCGATCAAATAGTGGTTCCAACCATCTACGGCCAGTGCCGGGCGCCAAAGCACGTCCGGAGCATGGAACAACATCCCACGCCCCCCCTCTTCGTATAGCGACCCCCAATAATTTTGACCGACGTCGGCTTGATAGCCGTGGAGGACGTAATCATCCAGGCGCTGAGCTCGGAATTGCAAGCCACTGTTTCCGCTCAACAGCTTGACGTCAAACTCCAACAAAAAGTCGCCGTACTCGCGCTGTGAAATCAGGAAGGAACTGGCCGGCAGTCCGGCGGAAGCCCCGATCAGAGTTCCGTTTTCCACCTTCCAGAGTTCAGGATCCCCGCGCCAACCTTGCAAACTCTTACCGTCGAACAAAGGCTGCCAAATCGACCGTTCGGGGTGACTGATCGGCCGTGATTCGGGCTGGGCCAACAAGTAGGCAAACAGGTCGGCAATCTCTTCCTTGGTTGAGTCGTCCAACAAACCTTCCGGCATCAAGGAAACTCGGGAGATTTGTCGCTCTTTGATTTGATCCAAGGCAACTTGAACTTCCCGCTGGTCGCCGAGCAAAAGAGTGATCGACTCCTCATCCTCAAATAGAGGCATGCCGGTATAAACCTGGCCACGATGGGTCCACAGATCCCAACTCTGATATTGATCGGAAATGGCCCGGGAAGGCCGTAAGACCGCTTCCAACAAATCGGGAAGGGCGAACCGCCCGGCAACGGTGGTCAACTCCGGCCCGATGCCGCGACCGAAGTCACCGACTTGGTGGCAGGCGGAGCAAAGGGCATCGTAGACCCGCCGGCCTTCTTCCAAGGAACGACGCGGCTCCCGCAGAGCTTGCTGCAAAAAGGAAAGAGTTCGCTCGAAGTCAGGAGCTTCGCCGCCGGGGCGGGCGGCCCGCCGAGCTCGAGCTTTCGCTCCCTTTTCCAAATTGGCGGCCAGAGCGGCTTTTTCTTTCGGGTCGAGCAAGTCTTCAAAGGCATCTTGAATGTTGCGCAAATAGCCATGAAAGCTAAAACCACCGGGCCATAAAGCGGCTTCCGACAACCAGGTCAAGATCATCAACTTATGATCCGAAGTCCAGCCATCCTTGAAGTGACGCAAACAGGAAGCGAGATGAATTTGCTCCTCGCGGAAGGGGTTGTATTCCAATTCCAGGAGCAAAGCCTCCATGGCCCCTTCGGGACGCAAGAAGGTCAACAACTCGGCCAACAGGCGATCGGCGTATCGCTCGCCACAAGGAAACATTTCCAACAAGCGTTCCCCCAATGGCTCGCTTTGCAATCGGCCTTCCCGGTCGTCGTCCAATAAAAGCAGTTGCAGGGCCCGCAGCGCCACCACCCGGGCTTCTCCTTGAAGATCTTCTTCCAATAAGGTCGAAACCGCCTCCACGTGACGAACCCAACCGGCGGGATCGGTCACTTGTAAATCTTGCCGCGCCAACACCGTCAAAGCCTCGGCTCGAGAATGAAAAATCGGCTGGCTTAACGCCTCCTCCTCCCAGGAAGAAGCTTCTTTTTGCTCCAACCATCTGGCGGAAGCATAGCGAACGAAACGATCGGGGCTTTGCAAACCGCGCAGGACTTGGCGCGGATCGGAAACCATGTCCCCCCGCAAAAACAGTGGCCAAGGTTTCGGTCCAACGGGCCATTCCTTGGTGGTTTCGGCACTTTCCGATTGGTAGCGCAGGCGATACAAAGCACCTTGGGTTCCACGGCCTCCGGTCGTGAACAGTAACGAGCCGTCGGCTTCTTCCACCAAGTCGGTGACGTTCAAAGGTTGACCGCGAACCAGGACCTCGTTCTTGCCGTAGTAACTGACGCCATAAGGCTTCAGGTGAAACGCGAAAATCATCCCTTGGGCCCAATCGCAACCGAGGAGAGCCCCCCGAAAGCGGGCAGGAAATTGGGTTCCTTGATAGTGCAACAAGCCGGTCGGCGATCCCCGCCCGACGTCCAGGACTGCCGGCAAAGTGTCGGGCCAAACTTCCGGCCACTTGCTGGACCCGGTCCGCCATCCGAAATCAGCTCCTGGAATGACGTGATACAACCGAACCGGCCGATACCAGGGCAGACCAATATCCCATTCCATGTCGGCATCGAAACAAAAAAGGTCGCCCCAATGGTTGAAAGCCAGGTCATAAGCGTTGCGCAAGCCGGCGGCCCAGAGTTGGAATTGCCCGTCCTCGGGCTCCACGGCCAAGATCATGCCGCCGGGGGTTTGCACGTGGCGAGCGTGCCCCCGGGGATCGAGCATGCGCGGCAACAGGTGGCCTTCGTAGTGAATATGAAAGGGAGATGAGGGAGCTGGTTTATCGCTTAGGGTCACGTGGTTGCCAAGCGCCACGTACAAGCGACCGTCCGGACCGGGGATTACGGCGTGGGGACCGTGCTCTCCACCGCCTTCGAATCGAACCACCGCCGCCCATTCCCCGGAATCTTCTCGACGATACAAAGCGGCTCCGGCCGGCCCCTGGCCCACGGCATAAAGCCGCCCTTCATGCCAACACAAACCTTGAACGTAGCGAAGTTGTTCGCCCAACGACTCGGCGTCCTCAAATAAACCGTTGCCGTCTCGATCAAACAGGCGGAGCAATCCCCCCGATTCCACCGAAACCAGAGGCCGACCTTCCCCGTCCAAACCCAAGGCAATCAGAGAACCCAGGCCGCTGGCAACTTTTTCAGCGACGAAACCCGGCAGAGTTTCCACTCGTTGCGGTTGACTGCGAGCGATATTTCCCCAGGGCTGCATGCCAAGAGGCCCCCAAACCTTGGCCGGCTTCCAGGTGCCATCGTCTTGCCCTAAGCGCCAACCGGACCGGCCTTCGGTGGCCGTGGTCCACTGTGCGCCGCTGTTCCAGAAAAGTCTGCGCCCGTCTTGAAAGACCAAGTTCCCAATAGCCACCATGCCCGCCGGGCCGGCGGCGGCGTCTTCGTTCCAAGCCTCTACCGCCAACCAGTTGTCTCCTTGCCGCACGGCCGAACGTCCATCGAAACTTTGAGCCTTGGCCCAATTGTCTCCGCCGCCCAAGCGCACGCCGTTGAGCCAAACGATGAAGTGATTGTCGGCGGAAAGATGAAGGTTGGCTTCCGCGACTTCGCCCTGGACCTCGAACGGCAAGCGGAAATAGCAGCGCTCTCCGGCCGGTCGGTTTGTTTCTTCCGCCCAAGCCCCCCAAATCCATTGCGGGCGGTTCGGTTCTTGAGCCAGTCCCTGGGGAAGAAAACCTACCCCAGTACAAAGCAGGCTCAGGGTCAGGAACGGACGGGGAAGTTTGGGCAGGAAGCCAAGGTTCATTGCACAAGAGCGGCGGGCAAGAAACATCCTAGCCAAGCGGTCAAACCCCGGGCGGCTGGCTTAGGATGCAGGCCCGTCATGCGAAACCTGCGAACTGCCCTTTTATCCATCGCCCTATTCGGCTTGCCTTCGCCGGCTTGCAGCTTGTTCGAAAGCCAGGCCACGCCAAATCCTGCTCCGGACTCGCCCTACGCCCCGGCGGTGGAGTGGCTTCGAACTCACATAGAAGAACAAAGATCCATCCACGATTTGCCGGCATTGTCGGTGGCTTTGGTCGCTCAAGGGGAAATCTTGTGGCAAGCCGGCTTTGGTTTCGTCGATGAATCCGGCCGAAACGCCGTGACCCCACACACCCCATTTCGAGCCGGATCGATTTCAAAACTAATCAACGCCGTGACCGTGATGCATCTGGTGGAAGCCGGGGAGTTGGATTTGGACGCTCCAGTTTCCGATCGTCTGGCCGAATTCGAGCCGCTGAATCCATTTAACGCCGACCCTATCTCTCTTAGGCATTTGTTGTGCCACCGTGCCGGTTTGGTCCGAGAACCTCCGGCCGGGCACTATTTCGATCCGACTCCGCCGAGTCAAAGAGAAGCCGTGGCCAGCCTGAACGGGTTGCCGCTCATCCACCCTCCCGGGACCAAGACCAAGTATTCCAACATCGGCCCGAGCGTGGCCGCCCGAGTCCTCGAGGAGCGCCGCGGTCAAAAATTTCCGAGTCTGGTCCAAGAAGTCGTATTCGATCCCTTAGGCATGGACCACAGCAGTTTCCATGGCCAAGACGGGGGTTGGAAAGATTTGCCGCCGGGTTGGATGTGGCGGTATGAAGGCCATCGTTTCCATGCCCCTCGTTTCGATTTCGGCACCTTGGCCGCCGCCAATCTCATCACCACCGCGCACGACTTGGCCTTGTTCATGCAATGGCTTTGCCGACCCGGCAAAGAACCCGGCAAGCCCCCCTTGTCTCCGAAAACCTTGGCCAGCATGTGGCAACCGCAATTTAGCCAAGACGCCCCTTTCGGTTTGGGTTTCGTCGTCGGGCAGTTGAACGGAGAACGCCTCATCGGCCACAACGGTGCGGTTTACGGTTTTTCCTCCGAGTTTTGGTGTTTGCCCGATCGAAAGCTCGGGGTGGTCTTGTTGGCCAATTTGGACATGGCCAACGAGCCCTTGAGAAGACTGTCCCGGGGCGCCTTGCAAGCTTTGTTGGCGGCGGAGGACGGCACCTCCCTGCCCCCATGGCCGCAAAGACTAGACCCACCGGCGGCCCTCGCCTTGTCGATGACCGGTAGGTACGGCCAGGGCTTGGACGGTTTCGAATTGGAATATCAAAACGGCCGGCTTTACGCCTGGCCGTTCGCAGGAGGTCACCGCATGCGCTTGCGCATGGAAGGCGAACGCCTGGTGAGCGACGGATTGCTCCACTCCGGTCAAAGTTGGCGTTGGCGGAACGAAAACGGCCAAGTCTCTTTGCAAAGCGGAACCGAATCCGATCCAAAGCTTTGGCCCCGTCAAGCGGAAGAAGCGCCTCCACCTCGGCTTCCTCCAAGATGGCAAGATCTCCTCGGAGATTATGGCTGGGATCACAATACCTTGACGGTTCTGGAGCGAAACGGCTCCTTGTTCGTCTTGATTGAATGGTTTTTCCTTTATCCCTTGACCGAAATTGGCGAGGACGACTTTCGGTTTCCGTCTTGGGGTTTGTACGCCGATGAAGGCTTGCGTTTCCAAAGGGACGACTCCGGACGTGTTCAAGCCGTTCTGGTCGGACCGGTTCGCTTCCTTCGCCGGCCCGCCGCCGAACGGGAAAATCAGGCTCGCCTCTCGCCGGAGAGCTTGGAGGCCCTTCGATCCACCCTGCCGGCGGCCACTCCGCCGACGGGAGACCGCTCGGATCCAATTCCCGATTGGGTAGATTTGGCCACCTTGGATCCCACCCTTGACTTAGAGATTCGATATGCAGGAAACCAAAATCCCCTCGGAACGGCGGTGTATCCCCAAGCCAAAGCCTTCTTACAAAAACAAGCCGCCGAAGCCCTGGCTCGGGTGCACCAGCGACTTCGTCCTCTCGGCTATGGATTGCTGGTCTTGGATGCCTACCAGCCGTGGTCGGTGACCCGGCTCATTTGGCATGCCACGCCGGCTGAATTTCGAAGCTTCGTCGCCGAACCAAAGACCGGCTCCCGCCACAACCGAGGTATGGCCGTCGACCTTAGTCTGGTCCGGTTGACCGATGGCCAAGAAGTGACCATGCCTTCGAACTATGGGCAGTACGATTCAGCAGCTCATCCCTTTTTCCCCGGCACCACCAGTTTGCAGCGCTGGCACCGCGATTTGCTTCGCCGCTTCATGGAAGCCGAAGGTTTTACCGTCCACCCGAATAAATGGTGGCAGTTCGATTATCAAGGGTGGCGGGACTGGCCGTTGTTCGATCAATCCTTTGACCAAATTCGTGCGTCCATGGCCGAAACAGATTGAGTTCGGCTCAAGCTATACTCTCTCATGATTTGGCTCGCCCTTTGCCTGACCCTCGGTTTGCAAGGCGAATCCCCGACTTCGACCTCTGCGGTCGAGGAAGGGAATCCGCCCTGGATTTTGCAGGAGGTCGCCGATCTGGAGCCTTATGCCGCCGGTCTTGGGAATCTCTGGCGACAAGCCGGAGGTCCGGTGGAATTTCAACGGAAGTTGGACCGAGCCTTGCGGGATGGAACCCTGGCCGAGGGCTGGTTGCGGGATTTTCTCGGCGGCAAGGAGTTGACCCCGATAGCCGAGTGGAGACGAATTAGTCGCGAAGGCGTTGCCTTTCCCTGGGCCAATCCGGAAACTTCCGCCGAGGCCCGGCTGCTGTTCTTGACCTATAGCTGGTTGGTCGCCAAAGACCGCCAAGGAGAATTCACCCAGATTGCCGGTCAAACCTTAGCTTGGCTAGCCGCCATGGCGACCCCTCAACGAGAAGACCGGATCTATCCGGCGAAGGCGGTCGCCTTGGGCTTGTTGGCCCGGACCGCTTTGTTTACCGCTTTGCAACCCCTCCCGGACCCAAGGATGGCCCAAGAACTCACCGGAGAGGCGGTGGCCAACGAAGTCCTTTTGAGCCGCCTTCTTTCCTTTCTAAGAAAGCAAGACAGTTTGCACCCCTATTTGCCGAAGAACGCCGAAACCCTGGCCTGTTGCGGCGACGAGTGGATCGCCAAATTAGTTCGACTTGGAGGCGGTACGCAAGAATATTGGGGGCCTTGGCAACCTTCTCCCGAGTTGAGAAAGCAGTGCCTGGAATTTTGTTTGCACCTAGCCCGGTTGCCGCAAGACCCGGGGTACCCCTTCGACTCGGCGACGGCTTATCGGAACCGTTTACGGATGGAAGTCTTGAACCGGCAACCTGGACCGCGAGCCTTCAGCCGCGAGACTTTGCTGACTTTGCCACCGCAGCCAGTGGAAGAATGGCAACCCTGGATTCAACGATGGCAACGAGAGGTTCTTGCCCAAGCCGCCCTGGCGGAAAATGAACCGGGAGAGAGCGAGTCTGAAGGCGATTGGCCGGACTTGCTCCTTTTCCTCCACCAGCGCTCCGGTCCAAAAGCCAAACCTCCGGCGGTGGATCCCCCCCTTCGGCTGCAAATGGAAACTTGGATCCAACAACTCCGTGACCGACCGGAACCGGGAGCCGCGGCGATTCTTGACCAATGGTCTAGCATGGCAGATTGACTCTCTCGCGCCATGAAATCCCGCCTCCCCCTCATCTTTGCCGGCTTTTTGTGCGTCCTTCCCTTGCTCGGCTCGGGAATCAGCACTCACTTCGAAGCAGCCGATCGAGCCATCGTCGAAGTCGACGAAGCCGGTTATCCCGATTTGGAAGCCCTTTTGCGCCGGCACGCTCAAATCCTGAAAGTGGCTTCGGTGTTTCCGGACTGGGGTTATTTGTTCGAAGACACCGTAGCCGCCGCTGAAGCCAGCCACTGGCCTCCCTTTCACACCACGGGTCTGGAATACCTTCATCAAACCTACGGAGACCCTTGGTCGGATCACGCCGAACGCTTGTTCGTGTTTTTGTGCGGCTTGGTTTGCCATGGAGCCATGGATGACGTCTGGCATTTCGGCGACACGGCGTTTTTAGTGCAAGCCCGGCAACAAGATTTGCCGGATTGGGATCCAGATTTGGCCGAAACCGCCATAGAAGCCTTAACTGACTTCTTCGTCCAATATGAACATCGAAGCGATTGGGAAGTGTTGGATTGGTGGATTCCGGTCCGAGATATGGTGGCCATCGCCAACCAAGCCGGTTACCCGGAAATGACCCAGGAACGAATTCTGTTCGGTTCCGCCATTCAAAAATTGGCCGCCCGGTTGGAAGACATGTTCGCTTCCCTGGTCTACGCTCCCGCCAAAGAGTTCTTGCCTTGGACCGAAGCCAACTACTTGGATTGGTGGGACGGCGGGGTAGCCGATGGAGCCCGCTATTCGGCTCGGCGCATGGAAGCCTATTGGGATGAATACCAGAGCCTTTCCGGAAACGGTCCCACGGTCGGCCTTAGCTCCCAACCCGATCACGACCATCCCTGCCCTCAACCGATGTTCGTGGACCTGGCTCGAACTTTGGTAACCAACGGTTGGGTACAACTGCGGTGGGAATCGGCGGAAAACGGCGGCTTCCGCATTCAAACCGCGGCCTTGGTCGCTCCAGAAAAAGTCCAGGCCAGTTTAAATGCTCTGAATTACGGCCCCTGATCCACGGCGGATCATCATCCTTCCGGGTCAAGCAGCCTAAGCAGGCTGAGTCGAGGTTTTCGCATCCTCGGGAATGAGGAAAGGCAAAGCCGCGGGACGAATTTCGATGGTGGCCGGCAAGGTACCCGGTTGCTCGCCGTCCAACTCAAGATAAACCGTTTCCTCGCTTCGTACATGCAGGCGGCGACAGCGGCCATAATTCGCCAAAGGATGGCTGATTTCCCGTTTCCCGAACAACTTGGGAAAGTTCCACAAGGCGGTCCAGGCACCCATGTCGCCGACGGTCAAACTCTGTAACCATCCGTCGTCGATTTCCGCGTTAGGTCCGATGCACATTCCGCCGCCGAAAAACTTGCCGTTCGCCACGGCGATGACTTTCATCAAGCCTTCCTGCATTTCCTCTTGGTCGAATTGATATTGGATCCTTTGATTTCGCCAGGTCAACAAAGCTCGGACGGCATGGCTGACGAAAGCGAACCGCCCCTGCAGGGGTTTTCCCCTTTCATTGGCCCGATGAGCAATGCCGGCGGAAATGCCGAGGCTGGCCACGTTGAGAAAGAACCGCCGTACAGGTCGCCCTTCGAAATCAAGAAAGGAAACCTCACCGACGTCAATGGCTTTGGGCCGACAGCGTGGCAAGACCTCCAAGCCTCGGGGAATGTGGGAGGGTAAACCCAAAGTACGAACAAAATCCATCCCGGTTCCCGCTGCAACCACTCCTAGCCCAAAGGACGGTGGCCAAGCCTGTCCGGCCTGGAGCAATCCATTGACGATTTCGTTCAATGTGCCGTCCCCCCCAACCGCCACAATGCGAGAGCAACCAGCTTGCAAACTATCCGCGGCCAAGGTCGCGGCATGTCCCGGCCCTTTGGTTTCCAAGACTCGATGCTCAGGGAATAACTCCCGCAACAATACCCGGGCTTGATCCAGTTCTTTGACCGCCCGGCCTTTTCCAGCACGGGGATTGACGATGAAGTGAGTTTCGATGATCTGGGAAGCGGGATGGGGTGATGCCGCCTGGCCTTTGTTGGGCATGTGACCGAACGGCATGGAAACTATGGCCCCGGTCGGACGGCGGCTTCATGATAGAAGCCCCGGCGCGATTCCCCCCTCCAGCCTCGGAAGAAACTCCCCTCCCCCCCACATGGAATACCGCCCACTGGGCCAAACCGGTGCCTTGGTTTCGGCACTCGGTTTCGGTGCAGCCCCCCTCGGCGACGTTTACGGTCCCCTGGACCAAGCCACGGCCACCAAAACGGTTCACCTGGCCTTGGACCATGGCATCAATTATTTCGACGTCGCCCCTTACTACGGTCTCGGCTTAGCCGAAGAACGGTTGGGGGTCGCCTTGCGCGGGATTCGCAACCAGGTTTTCTTAGCCACCAAATGCGGGCGGCTCGGAGTGAACGAATTTGATTTTTCCGCCGCAGGAATTCAAACCAGCCTGGAAGCTTCCCTCCGCCGCCTGCAAACCGATACCGTGGATCTGTTGCAAATCCACGACGTTGAATTCGGCGACCCCAACCAGATCGTCGAAGAAACCATGCCGGCCTTGCAGCGCTTCAAGAAAGAGGGCAAAATCCGCTTTACTGGCTTAACCGGTTTACCACTTGGATATTTAAAGGACCTCGCCCGCCGGACCCACCCGGATACCCTGCTTTCCTATGCACACTACAACCTCATGGTCGATGACTTGGTGGAAGTCCTTGGAAGTTTCTCCCAGGAAAAGGGCATCGCTTTGATCAACGCTTCTCCACTTCATCTGGGAATCCTTACCGATCAGGGTCCGCAAACTTGGCACGCTGCGCCAGCCGTGATTCAGGAAAAAGGTCGGGAACTGGGAGCCCTATGCCGCCGCCGGGGTCGCCCTATTTCGGAGGTGGCCCTTCGTTTCGCCTTGGATTTGAACGACGTCGCGACGACCTTGGTTGGAATGGGAAGGCCAAACGAAGTGGAGGCCAACCTCCAAGTTTTGGAAGCGGCCTCCGACTTCGAGCTACTGGAAGAATTAGCGGCGCTGGTGGCACCGGTGAAGAACCGAATCTGGACCCAGGGAAAACCGGAGAACAACTATTGATCCGGCTCAGGAGCCGGAGTTTTCCGCCGGTTCAGGTTGATTCAACTTGCGCAGTTCGGCCACCATTTCGGCCACGAAGGGGCCGAAACCGTGCACCATCAAAGCCGATTCGGACGGAAGCGGCATAAAACCGTCGCCGTGGTAAGCGGCTCTCAGATTCTGACCCAAGGTTTGTACGTGAATGTTTTCCAAGGGCACGATGGTGGCCAAGTAAGTTGCGGTTTGATCGCGATAGATTTCGACTTCGCGCCAGTCCACCAACAACGCAGCGCCCATCAAACGCCGGGGAGATAGGTTATCCAGAAAGGCCAGCCGAATCATGGCTGACTCGCCGGACCCGGTCGGCAAGCAAACCAAACCATGGACTTTGAGAATGGTTTGAGTGAAGGCGAACAACTTGGTTTTTTCTACCTTTTTGTCGCCAAAAAAAGTCACCGGGGTATCCAGCACGCTCGGATTGTGAATCAAACTGGCGTCCAAAGTGAACGGTTGTCCTCCTTCTTCTTCGCAGAGGGCAATCAAGTCGCGAAGATTCAAGGCTCCCTCGCTACGGAAATTCGCTTTGAACAGAAGGTAGTCGCCCTGATTCTGGATTTGCGGTTCCTGGCTCGGTTGAGCCGGCGCTTTCGCCTTCGGGCTGGACGTCGGGACGTCAAGCTGTTGCAGCACTTGAACCCCTTCGGCCACCGCTTCCCCGAAACCTTGCACTAAAATCGCATTTTCGCCGGGGAGGCTGTGAAAAGAAAAGCCTTGCTGTCGCCTTCCCATCCCGGCTTGCAAGGCGCTGCCCAAGCGGTCAGCCGAACGAAAGCGCAGCGGCACCACGGTGTAGATCCAAACCGCCGGCTGATCTCGAAAGGATCCCAAAGCCTCCACCGGTATGAACCGGGCATTGGCTTTCGCAGCTTCCAAGGCCGGTGCGTGGAGAGGAGCGATCAACCAGGTTTGCAAGGGCCCGGCTCCTTGCGGAATCAGGATCAAATCCTGGGAGATGAGCAGGGTTTGCAACAGGGGAAAGACCTTGTCTCGAGGAATGGCCTTGGTTCCGACCCAGCGAATGACCTTGCCTTCGTACTGTTCCTGGACCTGAGGAATGCCCTGCCAGTAGCCGAAATTCAATCCGGTCATGGTATGGGCGAATTCCAACCATTGCTGCAATCGAATCTCCGCCTTGGAAGCGGCGTCGAAATCAACCACCAGAGTGGGTCCCCGACTTTCGATCACACCCTCCGGTAGGTTTCCAATCTCCTGGCCCATGAGGGGGAGGCACAAACATAAGCTGCAAAGGGAAGCACCAAGGGCAACCTTCATCTTCTTTTCTCCCGGCGCGGACGGCACGCATCCGGCGCCATCTTGAAGACGGCGGTGTATCGGAGCTTCCTTCCCGCAACTTAGGTTGGCCGCCGGAAAAGAACGGCCAAAAGGAAAGGAAGATGACGCCGCCCGCCGGCGTCGCTGGTTCGCCGGCGGGCGGCCAAACTTCAAAAATCAAGGTAAACGCCGAGAGCGTAGGTCTGACTGAAAGCTTGGTCATAACTCCCGGGCCGCCGGTTGGAATCCTCCACGTCGATCCAGGCGGTTCGGGCCGAGCCTTGCACTCCCCACTGATCCCCGAGCTGCCAGCGCAGACCCAATTCGGTATCGGCGTACAAACCGCCGTCATAGTCGGTGCCGGGGCCGCCTTCCGCTCGAACGGCATAGCCGGCTCCGAATCCCAAATAGCTGCTCAAGGTTTCGAACAAGCCGAAATGGAAGCGAAGTTGGGCTCGAACCACGTCAAGTTCGACTTCCTGATTGGGATTCCGACCATCCATTTCCTGGCGCAGTCCGGAGACCGCCAAGCCAATTTGATCGGAAAGGGGCAGGAATTCATAAGTCAATCCGAAGGCCGTAGCATCTTGATCGCCTTCCCGCTCCAGCAAGTCTTGGAAATCATTCGAAACCGCGCTGCCGCCCGGTGCATATTCCACACTGAGCCGGCTTTCCGGAGCGTCGGCGGAAGCGCAGGCAGGAAGCCAAAGCATGGTTGCCAATGCCGTGGCCAGGAGGGTGTGAGAGGTGAGTGTCATTTCGGTTCCTATGGGTTGGCCGGCACGATGGGCACCGGGTTCTCGCTCCTTACGGAAGCCAAGATTGCCACCCAGCAAATAACTCGCCACTCACCTAATGATGTATTCCATAGAAAAGTGACATGACATCTATGCCACCATCCGGCCCCCATTCCTTCCATTCCCTCCTGTTTTGAAACCACTGATACCACCGGCTGCGAAGGCAACCTAATAAGGATGGAATCCGGCCGTAAACTTTGCTTCCACGGTCGGGCGAAATCCCTCCCTCCATGCTGCCTCGAACACGACTTCTCCCCCGAAGCCAAGGCTTTCTGTCCACCCTTTGGGTCCCCAGCCTGCTGATCTGGGTGGCGGCATCCTGCCGTTCGCCGGAAGACCATCGAGCTTCGGCCGATGAGGAGGTCTACGCCTTGATCGAGGCTCGCAAGGTGGAGTTGTTTCAAGACTCCAGTCCCTTCACCATCGAGCCGAACGCTGCCTCGCTGCGCGACAAGCTGGAGGCCGGAGAAGAGATTTCCCTGGATTCCATGAACCTGGTGGATTGCTTGGCCATCGCCGCCGCCAACAGCCGGGATTACCAGGCTCGCAAGGAACGGCTTTATTTGACCGCTTTGGATCTGACCTTGGAACAATGGCGTTTCGATACGCAATTCGGCGCCATCCTTTCCGGCACGGTCAACGGTGATGGCGACGGAGCTCAAAGTGCCACCGCTGACGGCCAACTGACGGTCAGCCGAGTCCTCGGCACCGGAGCTTCCATCGTTAGCAACATCGGTTCCAGTTTGTTTAGGGTTTTGACCACCGGAGACGGCTGGGATGCCTTGAGCGACATCAGCTTGAGCGTCACCCAACCCTTACTTCGGGGAGCCGGCCGAGCCATCGTCCGGGAGCCACTGACTCAAGCTCAGCGGGATTTGATTTACGAAGTTCGTGATTTCGAGCGCTTTCGCCGGACCTTCGCCCTGCAGGTGGTTCGCCAGTTCTATCGCCTGCTTTTGGCGAATCAGAACGTCGCCAATGAAGAAGCGAATCGCACCGCCTTGGAGCAGGTGCGTTTGCGAAACGAAGCTTTGGCTGAAGCCGGCCAAGTCAGCGACATTCAAGTCGACCAAGCCAAACAGGAAGAACTTCGGTCGAACAATCAATTGGTCGAATTGAGCCAAAGTCTTGCCAGACAGATTGACGATTTCAAATTCTTCCTGGGCTTGCCTTTGAACACCGAATTGAGCCTGGATACCGAAGAGCTGAGCCGCTTGGTCGAATCGCTGGACCAAGAAGATCCGGTGCTCGGCAAATTCTCGGAAGAAAAGATCGTGGCCATGGCTCTGAGCAATCGCTTGGACTACCTGAATACCGTCGATTCGGTGTTTGATGCCGAACGGCGGGTGATGGTTGCCGCCGATGGACTGGAAGCCGGTTTGGATTTCCAGGCTTCGATCAATTCCTCCACTCCCGAAGGCCAGCCCTTTCGCTTTCGTTCAGACGGCGTCGGCTGGTCCGCAGGCTTGTCCTTGGATTTGCCCATCGACCAACTCCCTGAGCGCAATGCCTATCGCCGGGCTTTAATCGATCAGCAGGCCACCCTTCGTTCTCTGGAAGAAAGCGGCGATTCCATTGAAGCCAACTTGCGGGACTTGCTGCGTGAAGCCGACGCCACCATGGCTTCCTATCGAATTCAGGAAAACGCCGTCACTTTGGCCGAACGGCGGGTGGAGAGCGCCAACCTCAATTTGGAAGCCGGTCGAGCCGAAACCCGAGATTTGTTGGAAGCCCAAGAGGCGCTGTTGGCCTCGCAAAATGCGGCGTTTCGAGCCTTGGTAGACTACGCCTTGGCTCGCCTTGATCTGTATTCAGAAATGGAAGTTCTCACTGTTGATGAAACCGGCATCGGGGTGGACAACGCCATCCTCGAGCAAAGCCTTGCTGAAAACCAGCCATGAAAAAGAAGCGCTTCCCCTGGAGTCGATTGGTTCTTCCCTTAGTCGCCGTCCTGGCCTTGGGCGCGTACGGGTACACCTTCGGCGGTTGGTTCGAAAAGGAAACCTCTTCCGAATTGACCGGGGCTCCGGTCCGGAAAGGCCCGTTGCGCATTGAAGTCTTGCAACGAGGCAACCTCAAAGCCAAAAACAGCGTGCAGTTGCGCAGCGGCATTGAAGGGCGAAGCACCATCCTCTATTTGATTCCCGAAGGAACCGAAGTTTCTGAAGGAGAGCTGGTGGCCGAGCTGGATGCCAGCAGCTTGGAAGACCGGATCGTGACCCAGGAAATTGCGGTCGCGAACGCTCAAGCCTCATTCACCAAAGCGGAACAGAATTTAGAAATCCAAAAAAGCGCCAATCGCAGTGACATCGCCAAGGGCGACCAGAATTTGGAGTTCGCAATCTCCGACCTGAAGAAGTTTCTAGAGGGAGATTCTCCGCAAAGCGTGCAAAAGGCGAAAGAAGACATCCTGCTGGCGGAAGAACGCCTGGCTCAGGCGGAAGACACCCTGAACTGGTCGAAGCGCCTATCGGAAAAGGGGTTTTTGACCCGTACCAAGTTGAATCAGGATGAGCTGACTTATGAAAGTAACAAAATCCAATTGGAACAGGCCCAGCGGGCGGAATCTTTGCTGAAGGCCTTCGAATTGCCCAAACAGGAAGCCACCCTGCGGGCGGCGGTGGAAGAGGCCAAACGGGAATTGGAGCGGGTCAAATTGCAAGCCGCGGCTCGTTTGGTAGATAACGAAGCGGAAGTGCGAACCTCCACCGCCAAACTTCGGTTGGAAGAAGAAAAACTGCGCAAGATCCAAGATCAAATCGCCGCCGCCAAGATTCGAGCTCCGGTGGACGGCATGGTGGTTTATGCCCGGGAAGAAAGCCGTTGGGGACAGGGAGATCCAATTCAGGAAGGTACCGAGGTCCGGGAGCGGCAAGACATCATCACCATTCCTCGGGCAGGCGGCATGATCGTCGAAGCCAAGTTGCACGAGTCGGTATTGAAGAAGGTCGAGCCCGGACAGCCGGCCATCGTCCAGATCGACGCCATGCCGGGCCGCGAGTTCCGCGGCCGGGTCAGCTTCGTCGCCCACTTGCCCGATCAAGGCAGTTGGTGGGCCAATCCCAACCAGCGCTTGTACCGCACCGAAATCGCCATTGAAGAAGGCGACCCGGAAATGCGCCCGGGAATGTCTTGTGCAGTGCAGATCATCGTTGCTGAGTTGGAACAGGTGAATTACGTTCCGGTGCAAGCCGTGATTTATCACCGGGGGCGAACGATTTGTTTCGTCGACCAAAACGGCTCCCTGGAAGAGAGAGTGGTTCAAGTCGGCCAAAGCAGCGACAAGTGGGTGGAAATCGTCGAGGGCTTGAAAGAAAACGAAATGGTGTTGTTAAGCCCGCCTCCCGGCTTCATGCCGGAAGATGAAAAGACCGAGGACGAAACCGCTCCCAGGCCTCCAGGTCCTCCCGGAAGCGGCAAGGACCCGAATGCCTCCTTCCAAAGTGGTTATCCCAGGGGAGGAAATAACGGCAGCATGAAAAATGGAAGCGGCGGCGGACGTCCGGGCCAAGAAAGAGGCGCGCAACCCGGCAGCGGAAAAGAGTTCCGTCAAAGCGGGAATCGCCCCGGTGGCAACCGTCAACGGCCAAAGGAAAGCCAAGGCGGGTCGCAGTGACCTCCCCCATGGCAGATCAAGCATCCGGCGGGCAGGTTCCGGTCGTAGCTTCCCTTCGAGATGTTCGCCGGCTCTATCGGATGGGAAACAACGAGGTCCGAGCCCTGGACGGCATTTCCGTGGATTTCCAACGCGGAGAATACTGGGCCATCATGGGGGCTTCCGGCAGCGGCAAATCGACCTTGTTGAACATCCTTGGTTGTATCGATCGGCCGACGTCCGGCAGCTACGAGGTGCAGGGACGCAAAGTCTCGGAGCTGGATGACGATGAGCTCAGTGAAGTTCGGGGCAACCACGTCGGCTTCGTGTTTCAGTCCTTCAACTTGATCCCGCAACTGAACTTGCTGGAAAACATTATGGTGCCTCTGTTTTATCAAGACCACCCGCCGGAAGACGCCGAGGATCGGGCGGTCATGCTGGCCAAGCGCATGGGATTGGAAGATCGCCTGGACCACCGCCCGCTACAGCTTTCCGGCGGCCAGCAGCAAAGAGTGGCCATCGCTCGCTCGCTCATCAACGATCCGGCTTTCATCCTGGCGGATGAGGCCACCGGCAACCTGGACTCCAAGACCACGGAAGAAATTTTGGAGCTGTTCGATGAACTGCATCGCGAGGGCAAAACCATTTTGATGGTCACCCACGAGCCGGCGGTCGGCGACCGGGCCGGTCAGGTGATGTGGCTGAAGGACGGCAAAATCGACAGCATCGAGACCAACGGAAAAACGCCATGATCAAAGGCGCGATCGGGCGCACCGTACGCCTCGGCATCAAGAGTTTGATGCTGCACAAATTACGCAGCATGCTCACCACCTTGGGGGTGTTGTTCGGGGTTAGCAGCGTCATCGCCATGTTGGCCATCGGCGAAGGTGGCAGCGTGGAAGCCCAGGAGCAAATCCGCCGCCTCGGCAGTCAAAACGTCATATTGAGAGCGATCAAGCCGCCGGAAGATCTGGCCAGCAACCGCAGCACTCGGGTGGTCCAATACGGCTTGACCGAATCGGATCTACGGCGCATCGAAACTTTCCCCTGGGCGGGAAGAATCGTGCCGGTTCGCCAATTGCAACAGGAAATCCGGGTGGGAGACCGAGTTTTGAATCCGCGAGTCATGGGAACCACTCCGGATTACATCGAGGTCACTGGCAGAATCATTGCACAAGGGCGGTTTTTATCAGCCCAAGATGAAGCCTCGGCCCAAAACGTCTGCGTAATCGGCTATGAAATTGCCCGTTATCTGTTCCCCTTTGAAGATCCGATCAATCAGGACATCAAGATCGGAGCGGAATACTACCGGGTTGTCGGCACCCTGATTCCGCGGGTCCCGCTGAGCAATGACCCTCCGAAGCCGGGAGAGGACGTCACCGGCGAAGTGCTGATCCCTTTGAACAATGCCAACAAGTGGTTTGGCAATATGCAGGTGAAGATCCGAAGCGGCAGCCGGGAAATGGAGGAAGTCGAACTTCACGAGATTATCGTGGAAGTGGAAGAACCCAATATCGAGGAACCGAAAAACGTCCCGCGCATGGCGGCCGCCTGCCGCGACATGCTGCGCCGCTTCCACACCCAGGTCGACTATGAAGTCGTGGTACCGCTGGAGTTGTTGCTCCGGGCCCAAGAGACCAAACGTATTTTCAACATCGTGCTGGGCAGCATCGCCGGCATCAGCCTGTTAGTCGGCGGCATTGGAATTATGAACGTCATGCTGGCCACCGTACTGGAACGAACCCGCGAAATCGGAATCCGCCGGGCACTGGGCGCCAAGCGCCGGCACATCGTGGTGCAATTTCTGGTGGAAACCGTGGTGCTTTCCGTTGGCGGCGGCGTCCTCGGCATCCTGTTGGGGCTGGCCATTCCTTTCTTCGTCGAACGATTCGCCAAGATGCAAACCGTGGTCACTCCCGGAGCTCCGGTGTTGGCTTTCGGCATTTCGGTGGCCATTGGAATCATCTTCGGCCTGTACCCGGCATGGCGGGCGGCCAATATGGATCCGGTGGAAGCCTTGCGCTACGAGTAAAACTCGAAGCGGTTCATCCAGCCGGCGGAAGCCTGAGAAAGCTTTAAGCCAGTAGATCGTGGACGACGTTGCCGTGGACGTCGGTCAAACGGAAATCCCGTCCTTGGTAACGGAAGATCAGCCGCTCGTGATCGATGCCCAGGCAGTGCAAGATGGTGGCGTTCAGATCGTGAATGTGAACTGGCTTGTCGACGATGTTGTAACAAAAGTCGTCGGTTTCACCGTAAGACAGGCCGCCCCGAATCCCGCCGCCGGCCAACCACATGCTGTAGCAACGCGGGTGGTGATCGCGGCCGTAATTGGTACGGCTCAACGGTCCCTGGCAATAGATGGTTCGGCCGAATTCGCCACCCCAAACGATTAAGGTATCGTCGAACAAACCGTTGCGCTTCAAGTCTTGGATCAAGGCCGCGCACGGCTGATCGATGTCCTTGCATTGCAAGGGAAGATCCCGGGTCATGCTGTCGTGCTGGTCCCAACCGCGGTGGAAAATTTGCACAAAGCGCACGTCGCGCTCGACCAAGCGCCGGGCCAAAAGACAGTTGGCGGCGAAAGTGCCGGGCTTTCGCACGTCGGGCCCGTACATATCCAGAACGTGATCGGGCTCTTTGGCAAAGTCCATCAGCTCCGGAACGCTGCTCTGCATGCGGAAGGCCATTTCATACTGGGCAATTCGAGCTTGAATTTCCGGATCACCGACCTTTTGGTGCAACTTGCCGTTGAGCTTGGCCAAACCGTCCAGCATGCGACGGCGGGCTTCGGGGCTGACGCCTTTGGGGTCGGAAAGATAAAGAACCGGATCCCCCTTGGAGCGCAAAGAAACGCCCTGATGCTCGGAAGGAAGGAAGCCGGTCCCCCATAAGCGGGCGAACAGGGCTTGGGCGTCCCGTTTGGCACTCCAGGACGAATGCAAGACTACGAAGGCCGGCAGGTTTTGATTGGCGCTGCCCAAACCGTAGGAAAGCCAGGCGCCCAAACTGGGGCGACCCGGTTGCTCCGCTCCAGTTTGAATGAAGGTAATGGCCGGATCATGATTGATCGCACTGGTGTGAACGGTCTTCACCACCGTAATGTCGTCGACCCGCTTGGCCATGTGAGGCAGCAGTTCGCTAACCCAGGTTCCACTTTGGCCGTACTGTTGGAATTTATACATCGACGGCGCAATCGGAAAGCGGGATTGGCCGGAGGTCATGGTGGTGATGCGTTGCCCCATGCGCACCGAATCCGGCAAGTCCTGGTCGAAGTACTTGTCCATCGCCGGCTTGTAATCCCACAAGTCCATTTGCGAGGGAGCGCCGGACATAAACAGGAAGATGACCCGTTTGGCTTTGGGCTGGAAATGCGGCAGGCTGGAATCGTTCGGCTCCTGGCTACTCCCGAACAACTTCGGTTGTAGCAGCGAGGCCAAAGCCGCAGTACCAATTCCAGTGGCGCTGCGTCCAAAGAAATGGCGCCGAGTCAGAAGTTGGCGATGTTCTTGGCGGGGGTCCATGTTCGCTCTAGGCCTCAACCCTTGTTGATGGTTTCGTCAAGATTCAGCAGAGTGTTGGCCACCATGGTCCAGGCGGCCAGCTCTTCCACCGGCAGTTGAGGATCGGAAGCCCGATCTCCGACTTTGAGAAATTCCCGAGCCGCTTCTGGATCGGCTTGGAAATCCGCCCACTGTTCTTGAAAGATCTCCAGCAGGACGCTGCTTTCGAACAAATCCGGGTGCCGACCGGTGGCCAAGCGGAAACCGAAATGAATCCGGTCCAATTTGGCTTCGCCCCCTTCTTTCATCATCCGTTGCGCCAGGAATCGAGAGGCCTCCACGAACTGGACGTCGTTCAGCAAGGTCAAGGCCTGAAGCGGCGTATTGGTTCGAGGCCGCCGGACGGTGCAACTTTCTCGAGTCGGCGCGTCGAACACCACCATGTTGGGAGGTGGCGCGGTACGTTTCCAAAAGGTGTACAAACTGCGCCGATAAAGATCTTCGCCTTCATCCTGTACGAAGCGGGAAGTATTGCTGCTCGGATAAGCCACCGCCACCCAAAGCCCTTCCGGTTGGTATGGCTTCACGCTGGGCCCGCCGATTCGCTCCACCAGAAGGCCGCTGACCTTCAAGGCCAGGTCGCGCACCATCTCGGCGTCCATGCGAAAACGCGGCCCGCGGCTCAAAAAGCGATTGTTGGGATCCGCCGCCAGCTTTTCGCTGGATACCCGGCTGCTCTGCCGGTAAGCATTCGATTCCACCATCAGTTGAATCATGTGCTTCACGTTCCAGCCGCTTTCCATGAATTCCACCGCCAACCAATCCAATAATTGAGGATGGCTGGGCCATTCCCCTTGCGAACCGAAGTCTTCCGCCGTACCCACGATGCCGACGCCGAATAGGTTTTGCCAAAATCGGTTCACGGTCACCCTTGCCGGAAGTGGATGGCGGGGATCCATCAACCACCGAGCCAGGCTCAAGCGGTTCACCGGCTGGTCTTTGGGCAGCGGCAGCAAAACGGACGGGACGCCGGCGCTTACCTGCTCACCCTTGTTGTCATACTGGCCCCGATTCAAGAAAAAGGTCGGCCTCGATTCCATGCGCTCGGCCATGACCATGGTCCGGGGAACCGCTTTATCCAACTGGGCCAATTCCTGATTGGTTTGATCCCGGCGGCTCAGCAAGGCCTGAAAGGCCGGGGCGTGTCGGTTTCGATAAAATTCCCGCAGTCGTTTATCGAAACCAATCGGCCGCTGACTTTCGGTTTGCTCCAAACCAAAGGCCAGCTCCATCGGCAAATCCCCCACCTCTTCCTCCACTCGGCGGAAAGCAAAGCCGAAACCGCCTTTGTAATTCACCACTTTCAGCAACAAGTGGTTCACTCCGGCCCGCAAGTGCAAGTCGACTCGATCCTGGTCGGGAGCCGCCGCCCGCTGCACGTTGCGGTCCAAAACCACATCGCCGTTCAACCAAACTTTCAAGGCGTCGTCACTTCCGAAAGAAGCTTGCAGGCGCCGAGCGCTGGTAGCGGTCAAGCTCCGGTAAAGATAAATCGCCCGGTCGTCTCCGGTAAAAGTATGGACCTTGCCGTCCACATAGTCCGGCTTCGGCTGCCATTCCGCCGCTTCACAAGCGGCCAAATCGTCCAAGTGAGTTTCGGGAGGAAAGGCTTGCCGGTAAACCTCGTTGCCGTTGGCGCCGGAAAAAGCCTTGGATTGGCTCCATGCTCCCAATTGAGTCGGCACCAAATCCGGATCTCGACTAAGCAACAAGCGGACTCGACCGATCACGTGGCGCAAATGCGGGGATTCATAGCGCAGCCGAACCCGCAGGCGCCCGCCGCTTTCCGGAAGGAAGGGGCGCTCGGCTTGAAAAACTGCAGCCTGAGCTTCCCGGCGAGCGCTGATGGCCCAGCCGCTATTGTCTTTTCCGTCCAAGGCAGCGCTTACCGGATAATTCGGCTGGTTATAACTTGCGCTGGCTACCGCCAGCGGGACGGCCTGGGCGGATCCGTCCTCGGCCAACACTTCCAATTCCACTCCGCTGAGCACGAAGTTGGCGTTGTCGGCCCGGCCGATGCCTTGCAAAGGAAGACTTTCATCGGGCAAAGCCTCCAGGCGCAAAGCGGAAAAACCGCCGCCTTCACTTTCCAAGATGAATTCTTGAACGTCCTTGTCCGGACTCGGCCCGGCGACCAAATAAGATCCGTCCTCCAGAGCCTGAAGTTCCGCTCCATTCAGACTTTTCGCTTCCAACACCTTCGCCGGCATCCAACGCTTGGCCAATTGTTGGCGCCATTGCTGCTCCCACCGGCTTTGGGCGGCGTCGACTTCCGGCATCGGCGACGCCATTTCCTGTTCCAAAAGTTGCAAACGCTGTTCCAAATCGGCGATCCGCACTTGTTGCTCCGGCAACGGTGCCTTGATGACCGGCGGCGGAGTCAGGGCATTGCGGTCGGTCCCCTCTTCGGCAACGTTGTGGAAAAAGGCGAAAATCCGATAGTACTCTTCCTGGCTGAACGGATCGAATTTATGGTCGTGACACGAAGCACAGTTCATGGTCAAACCCATCCAAACCGTGGATGTGGTTTCCACTCGATCCATGGCATATTTGACCAGATATTCTTCTTCGATCAGGCCACCTTCTCCGGTGGTCGGATTGCAACGATTAAAACCGGTGGCCACTCTTTGTTGCAACGTCGGATTGGGCAACAAATCCCCGGCAAGTTGTTCGATGGTGAATTCATCGAACGGCTTATTGTCGTTGAAGGATTGGATCACCCAATCCCGCCACGGCCACAAGGAGCGTTCGTTATCCAAGTGAAAGCCGTGAGTATCCCCGTAACGAGCGGCATCCAACCAATAGCGGGCCATGTGTTCGCCGAACTTCGGTGAATCCAATAATCGCTGCACTTGGCGCTCGTAAGCCTGGGAATCTTCATCGGCAAGAAAGGCGTCCAATTCCTCAGGAGTGGGCGGCAAGCCGGTTAGGTCCAAGCTCAGTCGCCGCAGCAAAGTTTCCCGATCGGCCTCCGGATTGAAACTTAGGCCTTCAGCCTGCAAGCGATTCAGCAGGAAACGATCCACCGGATTGCGGACTAAGTCTTGGCGCTCCACTTCCGGTAAAGCCGGCCGTTTCGGCGCCACGAAAGCCCAATGCTGCGCAAACGGCGCTCCAGCTTCGATCCATTGCTTCAGAAGCTGCTTTTCCCGATCGGTCAGCGATTTGCCGGAGCCGGGTGGTGGCATGACGTCGAAGTCATCGTCGGTATCCACCCGGAACCACAGCTCGCTTTCTTCCAGTTCCCCCGGCACGATGGCGAAACCGCCTCCTGAAAGTTCGCCTAAGGCCCCTTCCGGAACATCCAATCGCAAGCCCGCTTTGCGTTCTTCCCGGTCCGGTCCGTGGCAGTAGAAACAATTGTCCGACAAGATCGGACGGATGTCCCGATTGAAGTCGGGAACGGCACCATCTTGTTGCGGAATCGCCGCAGCCGAGGCCAAGCCGGCCAAAGCGAAGGTGCTTGCAGCCGTCCAAATGAAGGATCGAAGGGAGCCGAAGGCGGCGGCAAACCGCCAATTGGGGCGGGTCAAGGTCATGGATCCTGTCCGGGAGGGGGGGAAGGCAGTTCCATGCTACCCAGCGCCCCAAATCCCGGTCAGGCTAAAGAAAAGCAGTTTCAATCCAGGAAATCAGAGTCTCCAGGGCAGTAATACCAGTGGCGGCCGTCCTGCAAATAAGCACACTCCCGCTCGATGCCTAAAGCCTTCGGATCGGGGGTTTGCACCTGCATCACCGCTTGATCCGGCGTTTTGCGCGCTTCCCGCCATGGAGCCTGGCGAGTGACTTCCTGCAAAGGAGTTCCTTCATAAGGCAGCAATTGCAGGAAATCGCAGCCGGCTCGGCGAGCCGCCCAGCAGCCTGCCTCCAGCAATTGATGGACGATTTCCTCGTCGTGGCAGGGAAAAAGGTCCAGCAGCCGCCCCAAACGGACGCCTTGCTCTTCGTGCTGGCGGAACACAAGGTAGCCGAGCAATTCGCCCTGGCCATATAAAGCAAGAAAGGTGGAAGGAACCGGGCACTGAAACCAACGCCAATTCAATTCGGGAAAACTCCGGTGTACCAATACCGAACCATTGTCTCGGTGCTTCTGCCAGAGGTCTTCGAACTGCGGGTCCGGAGCCGTTAAAACTTGCCAGTCCTTGCCATGGAAACGGCGCTGGGGTTTAGGACCGAAGGCATCCACCGCAACGGAAACTCCGGTTCCCAAGGGTCCGAGGCGGCGCCGGAAGGCTAGCCGGGTAGAAAGTCGGCGCTCCCTCCACGGAGTCTTGTACATCAAAGAAAGGCCGACGATGCGCCCGATTTTGACGATGGCATCGTTGGCACTCCCGGCAAAGGCCACCGGGACGCCTAGAGCCCGGCAATAGTCTTGGAAATACCGAATCAGCAAGAGGAAGACCAAGCCATTGCCGCGGTGGTCGGGATGAACCAAGCCGTGACAGGTCTGGGAGGACAGCAAATCGGTCCCCAAAACCCGAATCGGCCGCACCGTTCCCGGCACCAGACCTACCAGAGCCCCGGAATCGTGGAAGACCGCCGGCATCATTTGCAAACGTTTGTCCCGACTGTAAAAACGCCAATCCCAGACCTCTTCCGACATCGGCTGGCCATGGGCTTTTCGATAAAACGCCACTGCTTCCGCCGCCTCCTCCCGCCGCAACGGCCTGGCCACATAAGATTCTTGCCTCACTTCCCCCGGCAGGGCTTGTCCCGAGGGTCGCCGCAACTCGTAGCCGGGCAAGTGTTTAGCCATGTCGTTTGAGCTTAGATCGAGGTCGCTTCGGATGGAAGCCCCTTCTGCCAAGACAGCTTAATGAATTTGGAATATGATTATTTCAAGTCCAAGGAGGGACCGACTCCTTCTCCGGTTCCTCGGCTAACCGCTTCCCTTCGGGAATCGGCAAATCTTCCTTCTCCCCACGCCCATAGGGGCGCCCCATGCCTGACATCGCTGCACTGAAAGATCTCAGCCGAGATCAGATCATCGACAAGCTGAGCGCGCAGCTCACTCAAATTCGCAAGGTCGAATCCAACGATCCCATCGGCGAAAAAACTCGTTTGGTGGAAGACCTCGGCATTACTTCCTTGGGTTTGGTCGACCTGGTCATCATGGTCGAAGAATCCTTCGGAGTGCGGGTTAAGTCCTCTCAGGATCTCACCAGCATCAAGACCGTCGGCCAAGTCGTCGACCTCCTCGTTCAGGAAGGCCAAAAGGAGAGCTGAGTATGGTTACCGTTCAAGCCCATTCGATCTGGCAAGATTCGGACGACGTCCTGGATCGTTTTTTCGCCCTAGGCAATCAAACCTGGCCGGATTTGGAAGAACTTCGAGCGATGAAGTTCGATCGTTCCAAGGTTCCGGACAAAGTGGTCGAGTTCATTCGCAGCACCGCCTTGAATGAATACGGGGTCGGCCACTACACCATGCAATACCGGTTCATGTTCGGCGAAGATTACAAGTTGCAACTCTGGTCGGCCTTTTGGGCCGCCGAAGAGTACAACCACTACGTCGTGCTCCGGCGGATTTTGGAAGCCATGGGAGAGGAGCTGTCAGCCGCCGATCGCAACGGCGTGGAAGGCATTCAAGCTTTCCGCGACGGCTACACCTCCTATTACGATCGCATCGCCGTTCCGGGGATCAGCCGCAAGGTGCAGGTCTGCACCTACGGCGTCATCCAAGAGCACGCCGCGGTGGTGGCCTACAATTCCGTTTGCAGGCAACTTGAAGATCCGAACTTGATCAAGCTTTTAAAGCGGATCGCCAAGGACGAATCGCGCCATTGCCAGTTTTACCAAGCAGCCTTGGAAGGGGCGGTGGCCGACGAAGGTGAAGAACAGAGAGCCAAAGTTTGGCCCCAGTTCGAAGCCTTCTTCAACGACTTCTCCATGCCGCAGGAATTCATCGACATCTTCGATGAAAAGGAGATCGGCACCGATCTCTACACCAGCTTTTGGAGCGACGAAGAAAAGGCCAAGATGGTCTTGTTTTTGACCCGCTTCTTCCGAAAGTTCCGGGAACCGGCGGCGGTCGCCTGATTCCCCCGCCCGCGGAGGCCTACCGTGGCTGAAAGTCTGTACCAGGACCTTTTTCGGCGCCTGGAGGGGGTACGCTGGCAATTGGCCGACCTGCCGCTGGACCAAGTCGATCCCAAGTTGGTGGATCCTTGGTTAGTGGAGATGGTGCGCCTGAATTGCTTGGTCGAAATCTCCTCTCTTTACGCCGTGCGCATGTTCTTGCGCGATTTTCAACATAATCCGGACTTCTGCCAGTTCATGAGCATCTGGTACTACGAGGAGATGAAGCATCATCTGGCTCAATGGGAGTACCTGAAAGTCCTGGGCAAAGAACCCGATCCGGGAAGTTATGGACAATTGGAAACCGATCTCAAGCCGGCGCCGTGGCCCGCCACCTTGGCCATGCATTGGATCGGCGAGTTACGCGTAGGCATGTGGTACCACCGTTGGGCGGAGAGAAGCCGCGAACCGGTCCTTCGCCAACTGATGCAATGGATTGGAAACGACGAGTTCCGCCACGCCCAATGCTATGAGGAATTCATGGAAAAGGGCCTCGAGGAAGATCCGAAATCCTTGCTGCAGTACCTCAACGCCGTGAAGTACATGCTGGTAAACCCGGGCCTGGATAAGCACCCCACCACTTTCTCGGAGGGAAGCGTGGACGGGCTTTCGGTGGCGGACCGCATCGGCTTCGATCACTATCGCGCGGTGCTGCAGCGAGAAATCACCGCTGAAGACGAACAGCGGCTCAGCCGGCGCGCTCTCAAAGTGCTTTCCCGGCTCAGCGGGGAAGACCTGCAATCGCTGGGCGATTTGATGCGGCTGGGAAGAAAATTGGAGAACCAGGAAGCGGCATGACTAGCAGCGAATCCTTAGGCGCCCGGGTCCATTACGATCAGCGTCCTGAACTGTTCGAATTGATGCTGGACCGGAACATGAATTATTCCTCCGGCATCTATCCGCAGGGGGACGAAGACCTGGACCAAGCCCAACTTCACAAGATGGAGCGGATCGCTCGCATCGTCGACTTGAAGCCGGGACAGCACATTTTGGATTTAGGGTGCGGCTGGTGCGGCCCCGCGCTTTACTTTGCTGAAAAATACGATTGCCGGATTACCGGAGTCACGATCAGCCCGATTCAAAGACAGTTCGCCCTGGATTGGGCGGAGAAGCGGGGCTTAAGCGATCGCATTCAGATCGACTTGATCGACGTCATGGAAATTGATTATCCAGCCGGCGGCTTTGACCAAATCATGTTTTTGGAAAGCATCATCCATATGCCTCGAAAAGCCGAATTGTTCAGCAAGTGCCGCGAGCTGCTGAAGCCGGGCGGCATGCTCTTTATTCAAGAAAGTTGTTATGACAAGCAATCGCTGGAGGCCCAATACCGTTCCGACGAAGGCTTCCATGAAACGGATAAGGCCTTCGGTTTCACCGGACACATGTGTTCCGGTGGCGAAATGTTCCGCATTCTGGAAGAAGCGGGCCTGCACCCCCACCGCCTGGAAGACATCAGCGACGACTATTGCATCACCTTGTCGCAGTGGCTCGATCGGCTGGATCAGCACCAGGTCACCATGCAGGCGGTCTCCGAGCAAGCTTGGACCATGTTGAGGCGCTATCTGATGATCGCGCTAGGCACCTATCGCCTGGGCACCACCGTGTGCTACATGATGGCCGCCAGGAAACGAAAGTGAGCGAGGACCTTCGCTGGCGCAACTTCTTCGACGTATTCGAAGAGGGTTTGCAGGACGCTCCCGAGCAAGAAATCCTCGGCCAGGTCATGGACTTGGAGGGCCGCTATCAAGGCTATAGCTGGTCCGATTTGGTAATGCTGGCCCGCCGCGGGCAAGCGGCCTACCGCAAGCTGGGCCTGCGCCGGGGCGACCGGGCCTTGTTGGCTCTCCCTACCGGAGAAGCTTTCTTCGCCGCCCTTCTCGGAGCTTTTCGCGAAGGTATTTGCGTCGCCGCTGTGGCCCCCCGGGAAAATCTGCGCACTGCGGTCACGCTGCGAGAGGTGGAAAGCGTCCGCCGCATCTATGGACCGGATGTCATCGTTGCGGATGAAGGCGTGGACGGTTGCTTGCACATGGCGCCGCAGGCGCTGTTGTCGGCGGAACCGGGAAACGGTGATTGGGCTGCTCCCGAAGAAGTTCAATATGTCCAATTTTCCTCCGGCAGCACCGGAACTCCAAAGGGCGTGGTTTTGAGCATGAACGAAATCTGCGCCAATTTGGAAATGATGCGTCAAAGGCTAAGCGTGTGGGGCGAACAAAGAGGCCTTTCCTGGCTGCCGCTTTATCACGACATGGGGCTGTTCGGAGGCTTTTTGCTGTGCACCTATTCCATGGTCCACGTCACCTTGATGGATCCCACCCTGTTCGTCCGCAACCCGCTGTTGTGGATTCGGCAAATGAGCGAACGCCGGGCCACCAATACGGTGACTTCTCCATCCGCCCTGATGGCGACCCTGCGGCTGTTGCAACTTCGCCCACAGGAGAATCTGGATCTTTCTTCTCTCATTCGGGTCATCGTCGGTGCCGAGCAAGTCACCCCCCGATTGGTGGAGCTTTATCACCAAGTCCTCGGCCCCCACGGCGCCCCGCCGGAAGCCTTGCTGCCGACCTACGGTTTGGCTGAGGCGACTTTGGCCGCCACCATTCCACCCTTGAATAGCGGCTTACAGGTCCTGGACTGTATTCACCGCCAGCATCGGTTGCGGCAACACCAGGCGGTGCCCAGTGATCCAGAAGACGAAAACGCCGAAACTTGGGTGGCCTGCGGCTCCCCCTTGCCTGGGATGGAACTGAAGATTGCCGATCAAGATGGCACTCCTCTTCCGGAAAGGTCCATCGGCCGAGTTTTCTTGAAAGGCCCGTCCATGCTTCGTGGTTATTTGTTGGACGGCCAATACCACGATTGCCTCGGCCAGTGGCTGGATACCGAAGATCTCGGCTACCTGGCCGATGGCCACCTGTTTTTGACCGGACGCGTTCGGGATTTGATCATCAAGGGCGGCCGTAACTTTTCCCCCGAGCGTTTAGAAGATCTGGCCACGACCCTGGACGGCATCGACCGGGCCGCCGCCTTCGGAATCTTCGACCCCGAGCGAGGCACCGAACGCATGGTGGTGATGGCGGAAGTTCACCCGCGCTGGCTACGCAACGAGGAGCGCCGCATGCAACTCCACAAGCAACTATTCCAGGAGCTGCTGGCCGCCGATTATCCGATCGATGAATTGCGCTTCGTAGAAAGAGGGAACTTGCCTCGAACCACTAGCGGCAAACTCAGGCGGCAGGAATGCCGCAGCCTGTTCTTAGAAGCCGAGGCTTAGGCGTTGCCGCCGTCGGCAGTGTCCTCCAACTCGAGGTTGACCATGACCTGGGCATCCACGATGAGACAAAGTGGCGAGCCCGGAGGACAATAGGACCAATCGAAGGTGAAATTCTTGCGCTTGGACCCATCATCCGGAGTGTAAGTCACCGGGTAAGAAACGATGGTGATTTTCTTGCCATCTCTCCAGACATAACGAACTCGCCGATTGGGTCCGCCGTCCACGTCCAAATCCAACTCTGAGTTATGAGGAAGCACCAAGTCTCGCCATAGCATGACTTTCCCAACCACCAGTTCGCGCAAGTCGTCGGGATCGGTGGAAGTCACGGGAAAATCGAGCCAATCGGAAGACTGGAACAAGGCTTCCACGGCACTCTTGACTGCAGGATTGTTCGTAAGCGCTTTGCTGAGCGCCTCGCTGGAATACTCGTCTAATTTACTTTGAGGGACCGTATCAGGCTCAATGCCGAATTCGATGCGGAGGCGAAGCTTACCGTTCATGTTTTTGCCGGGTTACGGGGGGGTAGATTTCATGGCACTTTTTTCACGGCTTGGAGGGGATCGATACGGCGGGCGCAACGGAATCCTTCATCATTGGAGAAGCGCTCCAGCAGTACATTGTAGGAGCTTTCGATTCCGCCCTGGATCAGGACTTCATTGGGGAGCGAATAGCCGTTCCCTTTGCCAAATAAGACAAAGGAATCCCTGCGAAATTTACCAGCGGATTGTTCATAGTAAAGCGAACCGGTCACCTCGACGACGTTGCGAGGAAACAAATAAACGCCGTTTCGCGGGTTGACCACCGCCTCCTCCTCGTTCAAGGAGAACACCATTTGTCTCCAGTCAGCAAAGGATTTAGGACGAACGCCGGCCGGTACTGGCTCGAAGTAGCTCAGCTCTTGCCTGGTAAATCCAAGGTACGGATCGGCGGTCCGGCGGCTCCATTGGCGAAGGTTTTCATCCACCCACAAATAGTCCCATTCCGAATCCAGAATGAGTCGTTTGCCATGCCATTGGGCATACTGGTTGGCTTCGAACCAGGTCATCCCGGTGGCGGGCAGGGATTCCCATCCCTCTCCCCTTTGTTCCACCGGAGGCCATAACTTCGGCTCTTCCACCAAGCCGCTTTCCTGAATGAAAGCGGCATACTCGCCCATGGAAACCGGAAAAGGATCGACCCAAAAGGCCGGCATATCCAAGGTTAGTACGGTTCGCTTCTTTCGAGCCACTTGATGCGGCACTCCGATTTCAAAGGTCCCGGCGGCGATCTCGACCATGCCTCGAGCTTCACCGGCTTCGCGGAAATGACGATCCTGCAAGGCTACGCTACGAAGCTCGCCGATGTCTCGAATCAAGCGCAGGAATTCGGCAGTTTTCCCCTCTCGGGTTTTGACGACGATTCTCACCATGCCCGGGGAAACGGTGAAAGGCTCCAGAGGGAAGGCGCCAACCCGTTCCGGCTCTTGGAAATTCAAACCCACCACTGAATGAGGTTCAGCCAAATATACTTCCGCCCCGGGGAAAGCTTCTTGATTCAAAATCTCAATCTTGGGCAAATATGGGGTCAATAGAATTTCTCCGGGTTCGGCATAATCCGGGGCCATGATCTGACCGATTTGAATCCATTCCATTGCGGAAGCGACTTGAGGATAATCCCGAACCGGGAATTCCAGAGCCTCCGCCTCGGGTTCGGTCATGATTCCGGTTCGAGCCAAAGCCCGTCCCTTGTCGGTCCAGGTCTTGCCGAGGGAGTTGAATTGATTCCTTAGTTCAACAAAACGGCCGTCGCTCTCTCCTCCGAATTCCAGCTCATAGGCGTTGCTATAGCTTCTCGCTTCCTGAACCGCCTCCACTTCGGGTACTTGGGATACCGGAAGCCGCTGGAAGTATTCAAGAGAATCGGCCAGGTTTTGCAACAAGGAAAGCCGCCGGCTGTCCCGAGTGCGACTCGCGTCCAGGGATATTCCGGCCCAAAGCAAAAGGGGAAATAAGGCGGCGGCGCTGAGAGCGAGCTTGTGCCGCTCGGCCCATCGCTGGGCTTTTTTCCACCAACCAGGTGGCCTGGCCAAAATGGCTTCGTGGTCCAAGAATCGTTGCAAATCCTCGGCCATTTCCACCGCGCTGGCATAGCGGTCCTGCGGCCGGCGCTCCATGGCCCGGTGACAGATGGTTTCCAAGTCGACCGGCACTTGAGGATTGACCGACCGCACTTTGCGGCTGTGGCCGCGACTGATATTTTGCAGGATCTGTCGTTCCGTCTTGGCGGTAAACGGCCGCTTCAAAGTCAGCATCTCATAGAAAACGACTCCAAGAGAGTAAATGTCGGTGCGGCAATCGATTTGCGTTTTTTGGGCCTCCACTTGCTCCGGACTCATATATTCCAAAGTTCCTTCTCGCTCTCCGGTTCGAGTAATACCGGTGCGATCCATGTCGCGGGCCAAACCGAAGTCGGTGACTTTCGGGCGGCCGTCTCGAGTCAGAAGAATATTGTGGGGCTTGATGTCGCGGTGAATGATGGATTGCTCATGAGCGTGGGCAAGAGCTTCCGCGATTTCCAGCGTGATTCGGGTAACGACTTCGAAAAAACTCCGCCCTCCAGTGCTGCGGAGAATTTCAGGCGTTCCTTTGGTCTTGCCGGCCGCTCGTTCGATCTCTTCCGCCAAGTTGGTGCCTTCGACGTATTCCAGCACCAGCAAGGGATTCCCTTGATGCACTAAATACTCTTCAAAATCGACAATACCGGGGTGGCCCAATTTGGCCACCGCCTGGCCTTCCCGATCGAAGCGGGCCCGGTGAGTGGGAGCCAATCGCATGAAAGGTTGCAAAGCCTTCAATGCCACCAGCTTTCGGCTTTCCTCATGGCGGGCCAAGTACACCACGCCCTTACCGCCCTGGCCGATTTCGTTGAGTACTTGATACGGGCCGACCTTGCCCAAGCCGAAGTCTCCCGGAGGGTCTTCGGACACCGAACCCGGCTCCAAATCTCCGTTGTTTTTTTCTCCCTCTGAAGTCAAATCCTCCTCTTCAAAAGGGAGGTCCTCGAGACTTCGGGGCGGATCGAGATAACCCTCGCTCGGTTTCTCGGCTTCCGCCAGCATCCGCTCCAACTCCCGACGGAGTTCTTGGTCATCTCCACACCGGCGGTCGAGGAAAGCGGTCCGCTCATGCGCTGGAAGCTCCAACGCTTCGCCGAACAGATCGACTAGTTGTTCCCAGCGATCAGGATCCATGGATCTCTTTATGCAGCCAGATCTTAGCCCAGGTCCACTTGCGCTCCGCAGTTCGCAGAGGCAGTCCGAGGATTTCGGCGATTTCCTTCATTTTGAAGCCGCCGAAGAAACGCAATTCGACTAAACGAACCATTTCAGGATCTTGCACTTGCAGTTTGCGCAAGGCTTCATCCAGATCGATAAGGTCTTCCCCGTTGCGCTGATAAAAGCCGGTGACTTGGTCCAGGGCGGCGGCTTCCAAGGGAACTCGCTTTTCCCCGGGCGTCCGCTTCAATCTGGCTTTGCTGCGAGCGTGATCGATCAGGAGGTTGCGCATGGCTTTCGCCGCCATGGCCTTCAAATGACCGAAGTTGGCCAGGTTTTGCCCGGAACGGCGGTTTACGATTTTGAGATAAGCTTCGTTAACGAGGGCTGTGGGTTGCAGCGTGTGGTCCAGCTTCTGATTGCGCATGTAGCGCTGAGCCATAGCCCGCAACTCACCGTAAATTTGGGCGAAGGCCTCAGAATCGGAGAAACCCTCCAAGGAGCTGTCACGGTCTCCGGGGTCAGGTTCCCCAAGCGGTTGTTGGTCGGCCGTTTCCATGGGCTTGTTCAGGTTGGATTCCAAGCTTGGGGGCGAGGGATGCAGGCGATCCCATAATAGGCGCGAATTATGCTTCCCCATGGTGCCGGTTCTGGATTTTGATGACTCCAACACCTTGAGGAAAACGGCCTGCCCCGAAGTATCCGCCATGAAATGGCGATTCCCCTCCAATTTTGTGCACAAAATTCCGGATTTTTTTGGCGCGATTGTCGCGCCACGACGTTTCCCCTTGAAAAGACCAGCGGACCCGTTTTGAGGGTCATGATCCCGTGTGGCTTAGGTCGAGCCGGGGGGAGTTCGCCTACCCACGGCAGCGGGATATTTCGGCAAAACCAGCCTTTGGGGAGGTCCTCCCGGATGATACGGCGGGACAATGGCCCATGCTGCCCTTGGGTTGGTTTTGCCACCTAAACTCGAAGTTAGAACAAAATCTCCCGCCTCTCCTTCTATAACCAAAAAAAAGCCCGAAACCCACGCTCGAGGCGACGACCCTCAAGCGGAATTCCGGGCAGCTAGCCAAAAAAGCAGCCTGCCTACTAAGGAGTGTGGTAGTGCAAGCTGTGAGCCAGGCGCGGGTCGTCCAGACTGGCATGGGAAACCTGGCCTAAGTGCCGGAGACAAAGCCAGGCGAAAGCCGCCAAAGCTCCGACCACCGGGCCGACTTCCCACAAACCGATCGCCACCCCTCCGCTGACGGAAGGCCCGACTTGGCTGTACAAATCCAAAAGATGGCCGGCCAGGACGACGACCGACACTCGACTTAGAACGCTGCGTTTGCGGCAGGACCAGCGCGGCATCAAGACGATGAAGGGCACCAGCCACTTCAGGATCAGGGTGCAACGGACCACCAGCCACCAAGCACCTTCCTGCCGTTTCACGAAGTAAGCGGTTTCCTCCGGGATGTCCACGTACCAGATCAGCATGTACTGGCAGTACCAAAGGTATGCCCAGAACAGGCTCATGCAGAAAAGCAGTTTGCCGAGATCGTGGAGGTGTTCGGAGCGCAGCACTCCCTTCAAAGGGCCTGCCCGTTCCAGATGAAGCGCTAGGAGAATGGCCACCGCCAAGCCGGCGACTCCCATTCCGGCAAGCTGGTACAGGGCAAATATGGTGCTGAACCAGTGGGGCTCCAGAGACATGAGCCAGTCAAAGCTGGTCACTGAATAAGTGACCGTGAACACCAACATGAACACGGCGGAGGACCGCAGCACCCGGCCTTCGAAGGGCCAACTCTGGGAACCCCGCTCTTTGGAAAACCGCAGCAGGCGATTACCCAAAATCATCCACAACAAAAACGCCAAAATCAAACGAACGCTGAAACCGGTGGCGTTGAGGAAGCTCGATTTGTGCTGGAGCAATGGATCATGCTCCACCGCTGCCGGATGGGCCCACTCATAAAGATTGGATAGGCCGAACAGGAGCAAGATGCCCATGGCAAAGCCCAAGGGCAAACATCGAGCCATGGCTTCCGGAACACCTTGCAGGGGTGCTGCCCACTGGGCCCTGGCCAGGTACAAAAGAGCCAGGAAGACCATGCCGGAAAGAGCAAGGGAAGTCACCAATTGCATGCTGATCAAATATCCTCCCCACACCCGATGGGGTGAGAAGAACAAACCGGCGACGAAGACCGCTCCTCCGGCGGCGGCCAGCAGGCTTAGCCAACGGCTTAAATGGTTTTCCATCCGGTAAGAATCGTTTGACCTTTGCTGGCTCATTGGGTTGCCTCCGGCGGCTCTTCTTGCGTCTTGGCCTTAGAAGCTTGTAATTCCCGAAGGAATCGAATCACGGCCCACCGCTCGGCCGGGTCCAGTTGGGCGCGATAAGGGGCCATGTTTCCCTGCCCGTAGCTGAGCACGTGGTAAAGGCTGCCGTCGGGAAGCTGAACTGCCCGGGGAGCGTGCAGGGAAGGAGGAGGCAACATGCCGCGCTGCACCACCGCCCCGTCTCCGTCGCCGGAGATTCCGTGGCAGGTAGCACAGTAGATGCCGTACAAGCTTCGTCCAAATTCCGCCGCCTTGGCTGGATCTTCCACCGGCGGCAGTTGCAACGTTTCACCGGCAAGTTTTTGGCCTTCCGCTCCCTCGGGGAAATGGAGGATTTCTCCGTGAACCGGCACCACCCCTGCTTGCAAGCCCTGCATGGTCTTGCCGTCTTCGAAAACCGGACTCGAACTGAAGCTTTCTGAAGCTTGGGAGTAAACCATCTCCGGGAGAAATTCCAAGCCCCGTTGATTTGGATCCCGGTGATCCAAAGTCTGGAGGCAGGCGAAAGCCACCGCCAGCACACCGATGGAAACCATCCACTTGACTCGATTCATTGCACTTCCCCAGCTCGGGTCCAAGCTTCGACCGCGTGATGTTGTTGCCATAGCCCTTCCACGAAGCCCGGAGGAAGCGAAGCATCTTGGACTTCCACCATCAGCAAAAACCGATCGTCGGAGATTCTCGGGTGCGGGACTTTTCGGTTCTTGCCCGGGTAAAGCCGGGATCGCCAAAACAGGGCGGCCACAGTTCCCAGGCCGGCGCACAGCACCAACATTTCGAAGGCCACCGGCATAAAGGCGGGCAGCGAATCGAACGGCTTACCGCCGACGTTGATCGGCCAATCGACCGCCGAGGTCCAATATTGGAAAAACATGGCCAGGCCGAGACCGAAGGTGCCGCCGGCCAAGGTAACGAAAGGCAGCTTGGATCTCGAAATCCCGAGGATTTCACCGATTTCGTGAACCGGATACGGAGAGTAGGCCTCGACTACCTTGAGGTTGTGACTGCGGCAACTTCTTGCAGCTTGCAGGAAGTCCTGCTCGCTTTCGAACTTCGCGTAATGGAATCGAGAACTCATGCTGCCTCCTTTTTGCTCTCCGCTTCAGGGCAAGCGGTCGATTTCGGAAGGACGGATTTCACCTCCGATGCAGCGATCATCGGCAAGAAGCGACAGAACAAGAGGAACAGGGTGAAGAACAGTCCGAAGCTGCCCAAAAGCGTTCCCAGTTCGATCCAAGTCGGGCGGTAACTGCTCCATGAGGATGGCAGGAAATCCCGGTGCAAGGAACTCACGATGATGACGAAGCGCTCGAACCACATGCCGACGTTCACCAAAATCGTGATCAAGAAAATACTTCGAATCGAGCTGCGGATGCGTTTGAACCAGAGCAACTGCGGCACGATGACGTTACACAGGACCATAATGCCGAAGGACCAGCCCATCGGCCCGAACACTCGATTATTAAAGGCGAATTGCTCAAACGGATTTCCCGAATACCAGGCCATGAACAACTCGGTGGCATAAGCGGAACCGACGATGGTGCCGGTAAAGACGATGACTTTGCACATCGCCGAAATGTGCTTCATCGTGATGTAGTCCTGTAACCCCATCACCTTTCGGGCGATGAGCATCAGGCTGAGCACCATGGCGAAACCGGAGAAGATGGCACCGATTACGAAATAGGGCGGAAAGACTGTGGTGTGCCAACCGGGCAGGTTGGCGGTGGCGAAGTCCGTGCTGACGACCGAGTGAACCGAAACCACCAGCGGAGTGGCCAGGGCGGCCAGCAACAAGCAGGCCATTTCGTAGCGGACCCAAGTCCGGGCCGAACCGGTCCAGCCCAAACTGAAAAAGCCGAATATCTTTTTGCGTATGCCTCTGGCTCGGTCTCGGGCGGTGGCCAAGTCGGGCAACAGGCCGACGTACCAGAACACCAGCGAAATGGTGAAGTAAGTGCCAATGGCGAAAACGTCCCAAAGGAGTGGGCTTCTCCAATTCACCCAAAGAGAACCGCGAGTATTCGGATAGGGAAATACCCAGTAAAACAACCACGGCCGCCCCATGTGAATCAGCGGAAAAATGCCGGCGCAGATGACGGCGAAAATCGTCATGGCTTCCGCAGACCGGTTGATCGAAGTCCGCCACTTCTGACGAAGCAACAACAACACCGCGGAAATCAAAGTTCCGGCGTGGCCGATACCGACCCAGAAAACGAAATTGGTGATGTCGAAGGCCCAGCCGATGGTCCGGTCCAGACCCCACGTTCCGATGCCGACCTTGATTTGATAAACAACGCTGATCAGACCGATGGCCAGCGCCGTGGAGGCGAAGCCGAAAGCCAGCCACCAGGACGGAGAGGCCTTACGCTCTAAAGGCTGAAAAACGTCCTCGGTGACTTGATGAAGGCTCTTGTTCCCTTCAATGAGTTGGGCGTCAGCAGCGGGATGGATCAGCTTATCCACGGTGATGGTCTCCCCGATCTTCTTGCTTTCGAACCTTGGCCAAGTAGTGGACGCCTGGTTGAATGTCCAGCTCCTCCAAGAGGTCGTAGGACCTCGAGTTATTCCGGAACTTCGAAATCAAACTTTCCGGATCGTTCAAATCGCCGAAAACGATGGCTTGGCTGGGACAACTTTGCTGGCAAGCCATTTGGATTTCTCCGTCCTCCAATGGGCGCCCGTTTCTTCTTGCCTCCGCTTTGGCATCTTGAATCCGCTGAACGCATAGGGTGCATTTCTCCATGACGCCCCGGCTTCGAACGGTCACGTCCGGGTTCAGGGATAGGTTTTGCAGTTGATCTTCTCTCGGATAGTCGAACCAATTAAACCGCCGGACCTTGTACGGGCAGTTGTTGGCGCAATAACGGGTACCCACGCACCGGTTGTATACCTGTTGATTCAGGCCCTCCTCGCTGTGGGTGGTCGCAAGCACCGGACAAACTGTCTCGCAAGGCGCTTTGGAGCAATGCTGGCACATGACCGGCTGGTGATGAGACTGAAGCTGATCTCCTTCTCCTTCGAAATAGCGATCAATCCGAATCCAGCTCATCTCCCGATGTCGAAGGACTTCGTCCTTACCCACCACCGGCACGTTGTTCTCCACCTGGCATGCAATCACGCAGGAAGAGCAACCGGTGCAGGCGTTCAAATCCACCGCCATGCCCCACCGCTTTCCTTCATAAGGATGATCGTCCGGCCAAAGGTCTTTATAGACGTGATGCTTGGAACCATGTTCCTGTTCCGTCTGACCTTGAACCTCGGCGAGAGGTAGCACCCGCACCACGTCTCGTACCTCACCACCCTTAGGAGCTAAGTGAGGCGGAAGTTCCATCCGGTGATGGTCCTGGGTGCAAGCAAGCTTGTGCGAGCCTCCAAGCTTGACCAGAGAAACTTCATGAGCGGAAAAGCGTCGTTGCTGGTTCTTCCAAGCAATCCAGGAAGAAACGCTTTGGCCGACCTGACCGCCGGCGGCCACCGTGGGTTTGGACTGCATCCATTCCGGTCCGATGTCAGCGAAGCGATCGGTTCCCTTGCGCCCGTAGCCCAAAGCCACTGCCGCGATTTGAGGATGGAGCCCTACCTGAACCAGGACCGGAATCTCAAAACTGCCGATTTCTCCTTCCACCCGCACTCGATCCCCGGTTTCCAGCCGGAGTTTGGAGGCGGTTTCCGGGGCCAGGGACAGGTAGTTGTCCCAGCAAACTTTGGTCACCGGATCGGGAAGTTCGTGCAACCAGGGATTGTGGGCGTGGCGCCCATCCTGCATGGCAGGGTTGGAATAAAGCACCAACTGGAGCTTCCCTTCCGAGAGCTCGGTTTCGGAGTCGGGGGCCGGAAGCTCTACCCTTTGGAATTCCTTCTTGCCCGCCGGCTCGATCCCCTTGGCGGCATAAACACCTCTTTGCAAGTTGCGGTCGAACCAAGCTTCGAAGGCTTCGCCAGCGTTCTCGGTCGGATAGATTTTCTCACGCCAGAACTTCTTGAGCAGTTCCACATCCTCCGCAGCAGCTCCTCGCCAGGAAGCCAGACAATGGCGCAGGCTGCGACCGGCAAACAAGCCCGGCAATAGCGGTTGACTAAAGCTGTACACGCCTTCCACCGGCTGATGATCGTCCCAGCGTTCGAGATCGTGAGATTCCGAAACCAGCCAGGTGGCCAAAGGCGAAGTTTCATCTTCGTGACGGCTCAAATAAACGATGTGGCCGGCCTTTTTGAGCGCTTCTTCCCAGTCGGGCAGGTCGTAGACCGGATTGCACCCTTGCACGATGAGCAGATCGACCCCGCCGTTTTCGAGTTCCTGGCGAAGTTGGTGAAGATCGCGATCGCTTCCTTGCCATTGCAAGGACGGGCGGCTGACATCCAGCGTCCGGCCATAACCGTTCAAGTGCTGATTGATCTGATTGACCAATAGTTGTTGCCGCACTTCATTGCTGTCGGAGATCACCAGAGCCGCACCCTTGGCCGCCGACAGTTCTTTCAATAACTGATCCAAGCGTTCGATCAAGAGCGCCGGCAAGCCGGGATTGCTTCGCTCTTGCCCGGCCAAGCGATCGCTGAGATAAGTCAACGCCGCATTCTCTTCCCAGGGAGCAATCCGGGTCCGAACGTCAGCGTTCCCGCCGCTAAGACTTAGATTCGCTTCGAATTGCCAGTGCCGCAGCAACTTGCTTCGACTGCCTTCCGGCCGCCGTGCCCGGGCATATTGCTTGGCGAATTCCACTGGAGAAACCCAGGTGGACAAGAAATCTGCTCCGAAGGAAACCAAGACTTCGGCTCGGTCCAGGCGATAGCGTGGAAGCCCTCGGACTCCATGAGTCATTTGATGAGCTTCGAGGATGGCGGACCGCGAAATGCCGTCATACATGACGTGGCGGCCGTCAGAACACTGCTCCAAGCAAGCTTGAATTTGGCTTAAAGTGCTGGGGCTGTTCACGGTTCCGGTAAGAAACCGGATCTTTCCGCTGCTACGCAAATTTTGGAATAAATCCCGGAGCTGCAAGTCCAGCAGTTCTTCGCTGAGCGGTCCCTCAGGGCCACGGGCTCCTTGAAGGCGCTTGGAGTCATACAAACCCAACAAACTTGCCTGACACGCCGGACAAAGACCGCCTTGGGAAACGGGATGCCCCGGATTCCCCTCCAGCTTCACCGGCCGGCCGTCCCGGCAGCGAACCAGAGCTCCACAACCTGCCCCGCATGCCATGGACGTGGTGGCAACCCAATAGGCTCTGCCCGGAATCATTTCCGGAGCGGTTTGCACCAGAGGCAAGGCAGTTTGAGGTTTGCCGCGACTGCAGGCTCCGGCGGTAGCGGCGAAACTAAAACCGGCGAGGCGGAGAAAGGACCGCCGGGAGGAAGATTTCCCTTCCTCGATTTCATCCAAAACTCGAGCAATCGAGGGATTGAGATCGGAAGGGTTTTCCGGCAGGGCGTCCGCTTTCCGGGAACTTTTCACTTGCGCGTCTCGCTGAATGTTCTTCATGGCCGAGAAACTCAGTAGTGGCACACCGCGCAGTCCACGGATGGATTCGTGGCGCCCGGATCATTCGACGCGCCATCGCCGGGTAGCGTGGAGCGTTTGGTTTGCCGGTGGCAATCCATGCACCAGCCCATGCTGAGAGAATGCTCTTGGCGAGCCCTTTCCATGGCTTGCACGGGACCATGGCAAGATTGACAAGCAACACCTCCCGCCACGTGAACCCGGTGGTCGAAATACACGTGATCCGGGAGCCGGTGAATTCGAACCCATGGAATGGACTCGGCAAGCTGTCCTTCCAAAGGCTCGCCATCCGCATTGATTCCGGCTGCCTGGTAGATCTTTTCGATTTCCGAAGAAAGCAGCGGCCGTTCTTCTCTTCCCTCCGCTTCCGCAGCCGCCTTCTCCAGGAAGATGTCATCCAAATTGGCTTTCACGTGAAGGTGGCAGTTGAGACAGAGTTCCACCGGAGGAATTCCGGCATGCCGACTTTTTCGAGCGCCGTAGTGGCAAAACAAGCAATCCATCTTCAACTCACCGGCGTGCAGCCGGTGAGAGAAGGCGATGGGCTGTTCCGGTGAGTAACCACGATCATTGCCGGGCATTCTTAAATCGGAGGCGCTGATGAGCGTCATCAGGCCAAGTCCGATGGCGACAACCAAGAACAATCGAAGGCTTTGGAACATGGTCGATCAGCAGGGGATTTCGGCGTTTTTCCGGGCGTAGAACCACCAGTTGACCACCAGACAGCTCAAGTAGTAGGCGGCGAATCCGTACAGGGCGTACTCGGGAGTACCGGCTTCGATCTGGGTGGCGAAAATCTTCGGAATCAGGAAAGCCCCGTAAGCCGCCACCGCGGAGGTCCAGCCCAGAACGGGTCCGGCCTGCTCCTTGGAAAAGATGATCGGAATCATCCGGAAGGTGGAGCCGTTGCCGATGCCGGTGGTCACGAAGAGAAGCAGGAACAGGCCCAAGAACGGCCCGAAGTATTGCTGCGGCTCCGGCGAAGCATTGGCCAAGCTCACGAAATAGCCGCAACCGATGGTCGCCCCGATCATGATGATGGTGTCCCAGTGAGTCACCCGGGCACCGCCGACCCGGTCGGAGAGCCACCCCCCCAACGGGCGAATCAGAGCTCCAACGAAGGCTCCCAACCAAGCATAAGAAAAGGCATCAATGGCGTTCGGATTTACCAGCGCTTCGGCCAGTGCATTGCCGTTTTCATCGACCCGGATGTAGCCGAAGACGTCTTTGATCAGCTTGGGAAAGGCGTTGGCGTAGCCGATGAATGACCCAAAGGTCATGGTGTACAGCCACGTCATGATCCAATTGTGCTTGTTGCTGAAAATCTGAAATTGATTGTCCAGGTTTTCCCGGGTTTCCTTCGGGGTCAACTTCTTCATGACCAATAAGGTCACGGAGATGGCGACCACGAGGATCACGAAAATCTTCAGCAAGACCGGGAAAGCCCCCCAATCGACCATGAGCAAAGTGACGGCAACCGCTGCACCGACGAATCCCAGGGTTTCAAGCCACAAGTATTTGCCGATCGCCGAAGAGGTGGTGCCGAACTTGTGCTGCGGAAGGTTGTTCATAAACAGGAAGGCCAGGATTCCCATAAAGCCGAGAATCGGCACCCAAACCAAACCTGCATTCTGCAACCAGACCTGCTTTTCGCCCAGGGTGTAGGGATCTCCTCCAAAGAGCCCGAAAGTAATCACCCAAGGGATGGTGAACTGCATCACGCTGACGCCGAGATTTCCAAGCCCGGCGTTCAATCCCAAGGACAACCCTTGCATCTTCTTTGGAAAGAAGAAACTGATGTTGGACATCGAGGAGGCGAAAGCACCGCCGCCCATTCCAGACAGGCCGGCGAGAACGACAAAGGTCATAAACGGCGTGTCCGGATTGCTCAAAGCCAATCCGGCCCCCAAAGCGGGCAGGATCAGCAACAGGCTGGTCATGAACTTTACGTTTCGACCGCCGCAAATGGCGATCATAAAGGAGTTTGGAATCCGCAAAGTGGCCCCGGCCAAACCGGCCACCGCCGGTAGGGTATAAAGCAAGGCTTTATACGCCGCGCCGGTCAGCGTTTCTCCTCCATTGCCGAAGGTAAAGTTAAACAAACTCGCGTCCGAATCGTGGAGCGCTTGCATGCGCACCACGATCATTCCCCAATAAAGCCACACGGAAAATCCGAGCAGCAGATTGGGGATGGAAATCCACAAGTTACGATTCGCGTGGCGCTTTCCTTCTGATTTCCAGAAGGATTCATCTTCGACGTCCCAACGATCTAAGGTGCGAGTCATGGGGTAACCAGGTCAGGAAGTGACGGCTTCAGGGGTCTCGGCAACATCGGCTTCCGGCGCTTCATCGTGGTGATGATCGGCGAAGGATCCCTTAGGTTCCTTGAGAAGCTGAGAGGCCAGGGCACAAACCACGGCTGAACCGCAGATCGTGAGGAAGAAAGTCGAAGGCTTGGCGACGATGCTGAACACGGTGAGAAAGACCACCGCCCCAACGTTCCCGTATGCGCCGACCATTCCGGCGATTTGCCCGGTCACGCGCTTTTTCACCAGCGGCACGATGGCATAGACGGCTCCTTCTCCCGCTTGCACGAAGAAGGAACAGAACATGGTGAAAACGACTGCCAAGGGTACCGGCCAGGCACTGTTCATGCGGCTCATAATGAAGTAGCCGATGGACAGGCCTACCAGCAGCGTGGTCAGAGTTCTTCTCCGCGAACCCAATCGGTCCGACATGAATCCGCCCATCGGCCGGGCGAACAAGTTCATAAAGGCAAAAGAAGCTCCAATTACGCCGGCCGCTTGCGGGGTGAGCTCCCAAGTTTCCTGATAGAACTTCGGCAGCATGGAAACCACTGCAAGCTCGGAACCGAAGGTTACGAAGTAAGCAAGGTCCAAGATCGCCACTTGGCGGAATTCCCATTTGTCGTTTTCGTCATAACCTTCCCGGAGGTGAGGAGCGTTGACCGACCAAGCCTTCCACGCTTGGAAACAAAGAATGGCGACCAGTAATCCGTAAATGACGTGGGCACCTTGAGTCGGAAGGAATCCGACGCTGTGGAGCTTCCAATTCAGCAAACCCAATGCGAACAACATTGGAATTTGCATGAGGATGAGCCCGTAAAGAGATGACCAGGAGGTCACCTCCATGGCTCCGCCACGTTTGGGCCGGTGATAGACTTTTCCTGGAGGCGTATCGGTTACCGACGCGTAATAGATGAAGCCATAGATCAAGCAGGTCGCACCCGTAAACACGATGGCCCAACGCCAGCCGTTTTCTCCTCCGAAAATATTCAAAGCGAGAATCGGCAGCAGCATCGCCGAGGCGGCGGATCCGAAGTTTCCGAAGCCGCCGTAAATGCCCTCCGCTTCCCCCACATCCTTGGGCGGGAACCACTCCGCAACCATGCGAATGCCGATCACGAATCCGGCGCCGATGACACCCAAGAGCAAACGAGAGATCACCGCTTGCAGCATCGTGTTCGAGGTGGCGAACACGAAACATGGAATGGACATCACGATCAGCAGGCCGGAATAAACCTTTCTTGGCCCAAATTTGTCCAGCAGCATACCGATAATGATGCGAGCCGGGATGGTCAGGGCCACGTTGCAGATCAGAAGGATTTTAATGTTCTGATCCGTCAACCATTCCATGTTCGCCTTCATCGTGGTGGCCAACGGCGCCATGTTGAACCACGCCATGAAGGTCAGGAAGAAAGCAAACCACGTCATGTGAAGGACCTTGTAAGGCCCTTTAAATGACAGCCACTGAAGCGGATTAAAGCGCTTTTTGCTCATTTTCGCTGGCGATTACTTTCCAGAACGGACTTTGGTGCGATCGTAGTTCCAAAGGACGACCTGCGTCCTGCGCCAGAGGTAATGGTTCGGCACTACCAGAACGTGCACCAAGCGGGTAAACGGGAAGAAACCGATCAACAGGAAGGCATTGATGACGTGGATCTTCACCGCCAAAGGCATGGCCGCCATGTACTGGACCTGAGGATCCAAGCGGGCCAGGGACCAAAGCCAGGGAGAAGCATTGGAGGCAAACCAGGAGCTTCCCCAATTGCTGTATACGGCCACATAAATTCCAGAAACGATTTGAACTGTGAGGAGCAGGTATACGACTAAGTCCCCCACCGTTGTGACCTTTCGGATTTTCTTGCTGCTCAGCCTCCGGGAAATCAAGTTGAGCAAGCCGACCAAGCTAAGCAGGGCAAGGGCCAGGCCGGAAATTTCCAGAATGTAAAGCCGTAGCGGAGCGGAGTTCCAGGACAGCACGGCTTTAGGAAACACCACGCCCACGAAATGGAACGCGAGAACCGCCATGAGCCCGTAATGGAAGGGGACCGATCCCCAAAAGTGCCTCTTGTTCTCCAGAAACTGGGAAGACAGGGTGGAGTAAGAAGAAGCTCTTTGCCGATAGCGTTGAATCGTCACCAGCAGGAAGCAACTGATGGCGAGATAAGGAACCACGGCGAACAGCAGGAAGTCGTTCATGCTTTTTCTCCACTAGGAAGCTTCGAGCACCATCCCTTGACCGTTCCCTCGGCCAAGAGCAACAGGGAGTGATAGGGATTCCCTTGGGATTCCAAGGCTTTGCAAATCTTCTCCAAGGCCGGTCCAACTACGACCATGACCTGGCTTCTCTCTTCGAAATCAAGCGGGTGGCAGAGAAGCCGCATCAAACAGTGCAAGTGATCCGGAAGTAATCCGAATTCAGGTTCGTTCCAGCGTTCAAGAGCCACCCGCATCTTCACCAGAAAGGCGCCGCGGTCGTAACTCTCTCCAAAGACGTGCCAACCGCACTCCAAGGCGCAATCGGCAGCGTAATCAAAGGTTCCGGTATAAACTTCCTCAAGACTGGAAAGGGAAGACTGCCGCACGTACTCGGCAAACTTCTCCGCTTGGGGCTGATGTTCGGGCAAATGCTCGGTGACCAACTCCAGAACGCCTTCCACTCTCGAATGGATTTTCTCGTCCGGGTATTGGCAGAGATCTGCAACTTCTCGGACAAGTCGGTGCAAGCCTTCGGTTTCCGGCCGCGCCACGGAATCGTGCGAAACTTGGGTATCAGACACGGAACGGCGCCTCCCTGAACCCGAAACCGGATTCTTGCTTGTGCTTCATGGGGTCGCGCATGGCCTCAATCGCCTGCTCCCTCTGGCTCGGCGGAATGATGAACCTTTGATCGAAGTTGGCCAAGGAGGTTAGGCGATAAATTTGATCCGCTTCTTCCACACTGCAATCGGCTTCAGCCAGGGCGCGCTTGGCCAGGCTTTCCGGGACATCGCCAACGGTCAGGTGCCGCCGCAACAACCGGACGGCGTACTGCTTCCGCAGGGCGTACCGAACTTTTCCGGTGTTGCCCGCCGCGAACAGCTTGCTCAAGAATTCCATCGGAATCCTCGCCCTTTCCACGTCCGAGAACAATTGATCCGACTCCACGCGAACCGCTTGGTCATTCGAAGACGAAATGACCGGGCTCAGCGGCGGCACGTAGAAGAGCATCGGCAGAGTTCGGAACTCCGCGTGCAAGGGCAAAGCAATTTTCCATTGCTTCACGAACCGATAGACCGGCGATTCCTTGGCGGATTCGACCACGCTGCTGGGAATTCCGTTTTCCAGGGCGGCCGCTTCGACTTCCGGATCGTTGGGATCCAGAATCAAGTTCCGGAAACCGTCCACCAAGTCGTACTCGTCCAACTTGGCGACGTCCGGAATCTTCTCCGCGTCATAAAGCAAGTTTCCGAGATAGCGGATTCTTCCGACGCAGGAGTGGAAGCAAGCCGGAGCTTGGCCGGTTTCCACTCTCGGATAGCAGAGAATGCACTTTTCGGATTTTCCGGTGGACCAGTTGAAGTAGACCTTCTTGTAAGGGCAGGCGGAAATACAGGAACGCCACGCCCGGCAACGTTTCTGATTGACCAGCACGATGCCGTCTTCGCCACGCTTGTACAAGGCGCCCGACGGGCACGAAGCCACGCAGGCAGGGTTCAAGCAATGGTTGCAAATTCTGGGAATGTAAAAGAACGCCAGCCTCTGGATCTCGAACATCTGCTGCCTGACGTGGGCCGGCAGGCCTTCCAGATTGACGTCGTTTTCCGCATATACCGGCGATCCCCCCAGGTCATCGTCCCAGTTGGGACCGGATTCAATGTCGAGATACTCGCCGGTAATCATGGACACCGGCATGGCGGTGGGCTGATCTTCCGCCTCAGGGCCGTTGAAAAGATCTTGAAAGCGGTAGGTCCACGGTTCGTAATAATCCTCCATGCTGGGCATGCTCGGATTGTGGAACATGTTGAATACCACTCGCCCAGGGCCGGTGGACTTCAAACGGAGTTTTCCGTTGTGAACTTCCCAGCCTCCCTTGTAATTCACCTGGTCTTCCCAACGTGTCGGATAGCCGGCTCCCGGCTTGGTCTCCACGTTGTTCCACCACATGTATTCGGTGCCTTCCCGATCGGTCCAAATATTTTTGCAGGCAATGCTGCAGGTGTGGCACCCAATGCATTTATCCAGGTGAAACACCATCGAGACTTGTGAGCGAACGTCCATGCTTTGTGTTCTCCTCGTGGATTACCAGGTCAACTCGGGAAGTTTGCGAACCAGAATGTGGGTGTCCCGGTTGCAACCGGTCGGTCCCCAGTAATTGAAGTGATAGGTGAACTGGCCGTAGCCCCCGACCATTAGGTTGGGCTTTAATCGGGTGCGGATCAGGCTGTTGTGCCCGCCGGCCCTCCGGTATCCCCGAAGCGGAGATTTCGGTACCGAATAAGTTCGCTCCGGCGAGTGATAGATGATGCAAACCCCTCTCGGGATTCGAGCGCTCACCGCCGCCCGAGTGACCACGACGCCGTGGTCGTTGTGAACTTCCACCCAATCGTTGTCGTCGATGCCGATGGACTCTGCATCCTTGTCGTTGATCCAGAACGGATCCACGCCACGGGAAAGGGTGAACATCCGCTGGTTATCACCATAGGTGGAGTGAATGTGCCATTTCCCGTGAGGCGTCAAGTAGTTCAGCATCAAGGTTTTCTCACCCGGCTTGCTGAACTTCATGTCCGCGTATTCATCCGGTGTCGGCCTCGGCTTATACGTCGGCAGGTTCTCACCGAACTGGATGTATCCGGGATGGTCGAGGTAGAAATGCTGCCTGCCGGTCAACGTCCGCCAGGGCACCAATCGCTCCCGGTTGTAGGTGAAGGGCGCGTAAGTCCTCCCCTCGTCAATCAACCCGGACCACATCGGGCTGTTCAAAAGCCGCCGGGGCTGGGCCAGCAGATCTTGGTAGGTCAACCGGACGCCGCGATTCTTCTCGGCTAGATCGGTCAAGGTCAAGCCGACCTTTTCCTCCATTCCTTTGTAGGAGCGGTAAGCCAGCTCGCCGTTGGTCACCGTCGCCATGCGAAGGACCTTGTCGGCGGCATCTTCAGCATCCTTGATGCTCGGATACTTCTCCCCTTCGATCACGTTGGTCGGCCCTTGCTCCACCATCGCGTCGTAGAAGTCATCGACCTTGTAATGGGTTCCGTGGGCCCCCAAGCCACCTTCCCGGACGTTCTTGCCGTAGGAGGTGAACATGTCGTAGACCTTGGAATAATCCCTTTGCACGACTTTGATGTCGGGCATGGTTTTGCCGGGGATCGGCTCGCACTCGCCTCGGCTCCAATCAAGGATGGAGGGCTGGGCGATTTCAGCAGGCGTGTCGTGAGCCAGCGGCACAGCAACCACGTCTTCCCGCTTTCCGGGAAGATGTTTGGCTGCCAAGGTGCTGAATTTCTCAGCGATCGCCCGGAAAATGTCCCAATCGGACTTGGATTCCCAACAAGGAGGCACGGCTTCCGCCAACGGGTGGATGAAGCTGTGCATGTCGGTGGAGTTCAAATCCGCTTTTTCATACCAAGTCGCCGCCGGCAGGACGATGTCGGAATAAAGCGCCGAAGTATCCATGCGGAAGTTCAAATCCACCACAAGATCCAACTTGCCGCTGGGAGCCTTGTCGTGCCAAATCACTTCCCGAACTTGATCCGCCGCTTCGTCGGCAGAGATCTTGTTGTTATGAGTTCCCAGATAATGATCCAAGAAATACTCGTGACCCTTGGCCGAAGACATCAAGGCGTTTCCGCGCCAAATGAACCACACTCTGGGCCAGTTGGCTTCCAAATCCGGATCCTCGATCGAGAACTGCAAATCACCGGACTTCAACTTTTGAACCACGTAATCGGCGATTCCGGCCCCGCCTTCGGCTCCGGCCTGCTTGGCTTCTTCAGCCAGTTCCAGTGAGTTTCGATCGAACTGGGGGTAGAAAGGAAGCCAGCCGTTTTTGACCGCCCTTACGTTGACGTCCACGGTATGGCCTTCCGCCAAGGATCCCGGAGGCTGGTTGGGCGGAACGGTGTGGTAATCCCGGAACGACTTTTCGTAGCGCCACTGATCGCTGTGGACGTAGTGCCAACTGGGTGCGTTTTGCAACCGCGAAGGGCCGTACCAGTCCTTGGCCAGAGCAATGCTGGCCCAAGACTCCATGGGAGCCAATTTTTCCTGGCCGACGTAATGGGCCAAGCCGCCGCCGTTGGTTCCAACGCAACCGCAGAACATGAGGGCGTGAATGGCCGCGCGGTACATCAAATTGGCGTGGTACCAGTGATTGATCCCGGCACCGATGATCACCGTGCATTTCCCGCCGGTATGGTCAGCGGTCGTAGCCCATTCCCGAGCGAAACGGATCAGGGTACTGCGATCAATCCCGGTATAGCGCTCGGCCCAGGCCGGCGTGTAAACCGCGTCTTCGTCGTAATCCGCCGGATACTCGCCGGGCAGCCCGCGACCGACGCCATATTGAGCCATCATCAGGTCGTACACCGTGGTGACGATGACTTCGCCTTCGGTGGTCATGACCTTTCGCGCCGGAACCCCGCGCACGCGGCATTGAGCTTCGGCGAAATCGTCAAATTCCACTTGGGCGACGACGTCGTTTTCTTCCAAGAAAGTAAGTTCGGCATCGATCTCGCTGCCGTCCTTGCCGTCCTTGGCCAATAGATTCCATTTGCCTTTTTCTTTGCCCCAGCGGAAACCGGAACTACCCATCGGCATCTTGGCCTTACCTTCGGTCCGGTCCCACTGCAGGAATTTCCACTCTCCGTGTTCTTCCTCTTCATACTCGGCAAGCCGGCCGGCTCTCAACATTTGGCCGGCACGCCAGTTGTCCCCGTTTTGGTGAAGTTCCACCAAGTAAGGGCAATCGGTGTAGGTCCGAACGTAATCTAAAAAGAACGGAGTTTTCTGCTGATGATGGAATTCATTCAGGATGACGTGATTCACCCCCATCCACCAAGCCCCATCCTGGCCGGCGTTCAGAGAAATCCACTCATCCGCATATTTGGAAACCTGGCTGAAGTCCGGCGAAAAGACCACCATTTTCGATCCGTTGTGGCGGGCTTCCGCAGCGAAGTGGACGTCCGGGGTCCGGGTCATATTCAAATTGGCACCCATAATCGCCAGGAACTTGGCGTTGTACCAATCGGCCGACTCGTTGACGTCGGTTTGCTCCCCCCAAGTTTCGGGAGAAGCATTCGGCAAGTCGCAGTACCAGTCGTAAAAGGAGAGTGAAATCCCTCCGATCAATTGCATCAAACGGGAACCGGCGGCATAGCTGATCATCGACATGGCCGGAATCGGCGAGAAGCCGGCAATTCGATCCGGGCCATACTTCTTGATGGTGGAAATTTGGGCCGCGGCCATGATCTCCAACACGGTTTCCCAACTTGTTCGGCGGAAACCTCCTTTACCCCGTGCCCGCTGATACCGCGCCCTCTTGTCCGGATCCTTTTGCAAAGCCTGCCAGGCTTCGACCGGATCCTCGTGCTCCGCCTTGGCTTCGCGCCACAAATCCAGCAGAGCGCCGCGAATGGTCGGATACTTCACCCGCAGGGGGCTGTACAAGTACCAGGAATAGGAAATGCCACGCTGGCAACCGCGAGGTTCATACCCCGGGCTGTTCTTGTCAATCTCCGGATAATCCAGAGCTTGCATTTCCCAAGCGACGATGCCGTCCTTGACGTGAATGTTCCACGAACACGAACCGGTACAGTTCACACCGTGGGTGCTTCGCACCACCTTGTCGAACTGCCAACGATTGCGGTAGAACTCCTCCCAGGAACGGGTTTTGGGCTCGATTCCGTCCTCGAAGTATCGGTAATTTCCGTTCAAGCTCATCGCTTGGATTTCTCCACTAGGGGCTTACGAGTAGCCCGGTACCGGTTCCGCCAAAGCAGGTCGAGAATGACGAAGGCAACCGCCGTAGAACCCAACCCTGCCAACACGAAGGGGAAAGAATTGGCCGGAGCTTCTTCATGGCCCGCTTCGGCGGTTTCTTTCAAGAATGCAACCAGAGCTAAAACTTCTTCCCCGTCCAACGGGTGCTTTTGAAATACGGGCGCCATGACCTCGGAAGGCGGGGCGCTCAACCAGGAAGCCAGAGGTTTTCTGCCTTCCAGCCGGGCGTACACCGACGTTAGATCGGGTCCCAGTTGACCGCCCCCAAGGCCGGTCAATCCGTGGACGGCGTGACAGGACAAGCAAGAAGGAGCACCGTTTTGAAACCGCTCCCCGCCTTCAAACAAAGCTTTGCCCAGATCGACGTCCTCTTGCGTCAGCGGTCGTTCCGAAATTTGCAAACCGGCGAATTGAGATTTTTCCAACTCCGATTCAAAGGCAATGAGATCCAGAAGCTTTTCCCCCATTGCCTTGGTGTAGTTGGGAATCTGGGTCATCACCTGCCCTTTGGATTCGCGCAAAAGGCGAAGGGCATATGGGTCGCCTGAATCGATCACCCCCTGAGGGTTTTCCATAAACGCCAACAACCAAGCCCGGTCTTGGCGTTCTTCGACTCCCTTCAAATCAGGGCCGACCAGGGCTCCGCCGCCAATGGTGTGGCAACTAACGCAACTCAGTTTAAAGAGTTCGTAAGTATCTTCCGACGGCGCCTGGGCTTGAAGGACGCCACCAAAAAGGACGAAGAGCAGGGGGGAGAGGTAAAGCGGTACCGGCTTCATGGAACGAACTCCAACTAAGGCCGATGCCTTTCTTCAAAGCTTGTGCCAAAGTTGAAGAGGTGGCCAAGAGCCTGAAATACCCCATTCAATCGGGAAAAGCCCTTTCCTCCGGCTTCCGGGCCAAAACCTGGCCGGTTCGGTTGCAAACTCCGGTTAGCAGCTCCGCCGGGTTTCCGTTCCTAAGCCTTGCTCAATCCAAAGCCTAGCCCTGCATACCGAAGTTAGCAGCGGTGTAAACCGCTCGTATCCAAATCAAGAAAATTCGCGCCGATCAATGCCCAATTGCCGCAGGATTTTTTGCAAAGCCACGCGAGTCATGCCGCAAGCTGAAGCCGCTTGGGATACGTTTCCTCGCGACTTCTCCAAAGCCCGCTGCACGAACTGGCGCTGAAACTGCTCCATGGCCCGTTTCTTTGCGGTCGAATAATCAGGAGAATCTCCTGCTTCTTCCAAACTTTGATTCCAGCCTTTCTCCGACAAGCCCAAATGGAAAGGCAAGATTTTTCCCTGGCAACAAACGATGGTGGCCCTTTGCACGGCGTTCTCCAATTCCCGAACGTTGCCGGGCCAAGCATGCCCATACAAGGCATCCTGAGCCGCCTCCGAAATCTCCGGTACCGGAGCCTCGGGCTCCAAGCTTTGTTGGGCGAACCGAGCCAGGAAATGACCGGCAAGGGGAACGATATCGGCTTTTCGATTGCGCAGCGGAGGGATGTGCAGGTGCACGACCTTGAGCCGATAGAACAAGTCCTCTCGAAACAGACCTTGTTGCACCAAGGTTTCCAAGTCGCGATTGGTCGCCGCGATCAATCGGAAATCCACGGCCACGTCTTGAGAACCTCCGACCGGCCGTACTCTTTTTTCTTGGAGTACGCGCAACAACTTGGCCTGGAAACTCGCCGGCATGGAGGCCACCTCGTCCAGGAAAACCGTGCCCCCACCGGCTTCCACGAACAACCCGGCCCGATCCCGGTCAGCTCCGGTAAACGCACCCTTGCGGTGCCCGAAGAGTTCGGATTCCAGCAAAGATTCCGATAAGGCAGCACAATTCACCGCCTGAAAGGCACGGTCGGACACCGGGCTCCGGCGGTGAATGAAGTTGGCAATCACTTCTTTCCCGGTTCCGCTTTCCCCGGAAATCAACACCGGGGCCGAACTCTGCGCCACGGTGGCGGCGACTTCGAACACCCGCAGCATGGCGGGATCTTGGGCCACCACCTGCAAGTCTCGGCGATCCTGATCGAATCCCCTTCTCTGGGCCAGGATGTGCCCGCCCAAACGCCGGATCAAGCCGAGGATTTCCTGATTGTCGAAGGGCTTGGTCAGGAAATGGGCGGCTCCAGCTTGCATGCACTGGACGGCAACGGAAACGGTTCCAAAACCGGTCAGCAGCACCACGGAAGTTTCTGGGGCCGCCTCCTTGATCGCCGACAGCAGCTCGGCTCCGCTCATGCCCGGCATCATCAGGTCGGTCAAAACCAAATCCGCCCGCTGCTGGTGAAACAACTGCAGCGCCTGCTCACCGGAAGCAGCCTCCCGGGCCGCAATGCCAATGGAAGCCAGCAACTTCTTCAAGCCCAGGCGGATGTCGTCCTCATCGTCCACTACGAGGACTCTTAGCGATTGCAGGTCTTGCAGAGATTCCACCTCGCCTTAGCTTAGCGGCGGTTTTTGAATCCGAAAACGGACTTGGAAGGCAGTTCCATGCGGGCCGGTTTCGTGCAACTCCAAGGTGCCGCCGTGCATCTCGGTGATCCGCCTCGAAGTCGGCAAGCCCAAGCCGGTTCCCGCGCCGCGACGCTTGCTGGTGAAGAAGGGGCGGAAGACTTCTTCAACCGCTTCCGGCTCGATCCCGGGCCCGGTGTCAAAAACCAGGATTTCCACGTAGGAGCCATTCTTCCGGGTACTCAAGCGGATTTCGCCGGCGCCGTCCATGGCCTGAATGGCGTTCATCATCAGGTTCACGAAGACCTGTCGAAGCTGAACCTCATCACCGGTCACCAAGGGATCCGCGGCCTGGAAATCATGCCGGATGGCGATGCCGGATCGTTGACTGATCGGCCGCAGGAAATAGCTGGCGTCTTCCAGAATATCGTGAATGGAAACCTCGTTGACTTCCGGTTGGGCGCCGGTGGCGTACTCCAATAATGCCCGGATCGAACGCTTGCAGGTCTCAGTATTGCGGGCGATGATCTCCGTATTCTCTCTCAGCTCGCTTTCCTCGGGCAACTCGGATTGCAGCATTTGATTGAACATGTTGATCGAAGCCAGCGGGTTGTTCAATTCATGGGCCATGACCGCCGCCACTTCACCCAATACCGCCAACCGCTCTTGGTGGATCTGTCTTTCATCGTGAGCGATGCGGTCGGTAATATCCCGGGAAACCAGCACCCGGCCGGCCCGGCCGTCGTCTCCGGACTTCATCGAGGTGGCATGAACTTCGTAAGTTCGCTTGCCAACGTCCACCACGCAAGAGCGATTCGGTTCGCCTGGATCGGTCAAGCAGGACAAGCAATTGGGATGATTGCCCTTTCGACTCGTTTCGCATAAATGATGGCTGGTGGCTACGTGTCCTCGATTTCGCACCAGGTCGAGTAGCGATCCGGAAGCTGAATTGGCCATCACGATCTTGCCTTGCCGATCCATGACCACCAAACCGTCTTTCATGGAAGCAATGACGGTATCCAGCCGGTCCCGCTCTTCCCTGGTTCTGGCCTGCTCCTGCTGCAATCTTTGGGTACTGGCTTCCAGCCGTTCGGTACGCTCTTGAATGCCAGCCGCCATGTGGTTGAAGGCGGCGGCCAAATCGCCGATCTCGTCGCTGGAATCAATGTCCACCCGGGTTCCGAACTCTCCTTCCCGAATTTTTTGCGCCGCTCCTTTTAAGACCACCAGGGGCTTGGCCAAAAACTTCATCGGGAAATACAAAAGAAAAGTGGAAAGAATAGCCAGCAACAAGCCCATGCCGAGGAAACGGCTTTGCAAGCCGGAAATCGGCATCAAAGCCGTGTCCGATCGCATGCTGACTTCCACCGTCCAGCCATTGGCCGAAACCGGAAAGCTTTGAGCGAAGATGCCGCGAGTCGCCGAATAACCTCTAGAGCTGGGAGGGCTCCGAGTACCTTCCACCACGCGCAATCCGATACCGGATTGAACGATTTCGGATTTGCTGGGATCCACCGGCTGAAGGCCGAAGTCGGCCGGCACCAGAATCTGACCGCCCTTTTGATCTCGAAGCGCCAGGCGGACGTCCTCCGCCTCTTCGACGATCTCCGGGTGCAAACTTCGAAGTGCTCCCGCCATCCAAACCCCCACTCCGACCCGGCTTTGTAGATAGCCGATCACGGCGTTGCTGCGGATACCTCGAAGGGGGGTTTGAATTAACAATGCCGGAGACATGCTGCTGCCGACCGGCAAAAGAATGTCGCTGTACCAGAGCTGATCTCCCTGAGACGGGAAAGAAACCGGAGGTAGCTCATTTTGCCCTTCGGCGACCAAGTCAACCACGACCTGACCCTCGCCGTCGATGACCGACAGCCCTTGAAAAGCCGGAACGATCGGGAGCTTGTTCACTCTCAAATGGTGAAGCAGCTCGGCGCGCAAGCGGTCGCCCTCCTCCGCTTCCGCGGCCACGGTAATCCGTTTTAAATGGTCGCGGATATAACCGTCTGAAGCAAAGTCCTCGGTCCTCCGGCTCAGCATCTGCAAATAAGAATCCAAGGCGGTGGCATAACTCTGACATTGATACTCAAGGCGGCTGAGAATCTCGGTTTTCAAGGCTCTCTTGGCCGAATCGGAGATCAAGTATCCGCCGAGGCCATAGGCAATCAAGCAAAGGCCGACGAACAGAAGGGCCAGCTTGTAGCGGACGGAAAGCCAACGAAGAGGATCGCGCATGCCGCAAAACTCCGGGCGGAGCCGAGGCCATCATACCCGACCGCCCGGGCGGTCCAAGATTCAACGCTGGAGCTGAAGCTCGACTTCGGCCAAGCCGACGGCGCTTTTCTGGCCCTTGACTTCGCCGATTTCTTCCACCTGTAAAGTCAGGCTGCGGATCTGGGCGGGCTTTTCCAACAACCAAACCGTTTTTCGATTGGGATCGGCGTCCATTTCGATTCGAATCGGCTTCCCTTTCCCGTTCAAGACCAAGCTCAGGTAGCGGATTTTGGCCGTCCTTTGCGAATCCCTTCTGGTCGAGGGGGCATGGCTCAACAGAATCCGGTTGGCCCGCACCGTCCGTCCCAAGTCGACCTTCAGCCAAGGTCGGCGATCGCCATCGGCGCTCAACCAACCGGTGGCCAAGCGCCCGTCGGCGCAACGGGAAGCTTGCCAGGAGCCGTCCGCCAAGAAAGAAGAAGCGGTGACGGTGGGCTTGGCTTCCAAGATCAAATTCCTCGAAGCATCGCCGGCGTAACTCAACAAAGCCTCATCGGTGGCTTGATCGACCTTCACCGCCAAGGGGGATGATTCCAGTACCACGACTTCCCCATCTTCTTCAGCGAGATCTTCCGGGACCAAAGCATGAACTCGAGCGTGAATAGGATAGGTTCCAGGTCTGGGTAAGGTCGCCTGGGCGGGAAACCTCTGGCCAAGAGAGGATTGCCCCGGATCCCCGGGGACGGCCGCCAAGAGGTCCCAGTCGCTCAAGCGGAAATCCACGGCACGGTTGGGGCTGGCGCATTTCAAGTGAACCGCCAGAGTGTTTTCTCCTTCGACCAGATGGGGCAGAAGGTCTTCCGCCCAAACCACCGGCTCATACTCCATCGGCTCCACTTCGCCGGCGAATACCCGCTGGCCATTGCAAAACACTTCCATTTGGAGAGGCGGCGTTGCCACTTCGGAGGCCTTGGCCTGAACAGCGGCGATTTGACCGCTTAGAAGCACGCGCTGGCTGGGAATATCGTCGAAGTCGGCCTTGGATCTTGCCAAGTAAAAATGATCGAACCAAGCTAATTCTCCGTCCAAAGGAGTTAAAGACAAACCGGTTAAAATCCAATCTTCGCCGAAGTCTTTGTACAAATCACGAGTGACGACGGTCCAACCTTTCGGCATTCGCCGATTTACCGACACCGAAGGCTGAAAAGTTTTTTGACTTTGGCCGGCATGATAGCGTAAAGCTTTCTTCCAGGATCCGCCGTTGGCCAATTGCAATTGCACTGCGGTTCCGCCTTCCTTTCGCCAAGCAAAACGAAGATATCGATACTCTCCCGGTCCAGGCTTGGCTTTGATGGGAAAGCCCCACTTCGGCATCCGGACCCGATGTCGCTGTTCCGGGTTTGCCCGCAAAGACCGGCGGCCTCGATAAGCTTGGTTTTGATCCAACACCAATTCCACTCTGCCATTGCCTTGATTCAACAAAGCGGAGAAGCCCGGTTGTTCCTCAAATAATTGCACCAAATCCGGTCCATGCTGCTGATCGCTGGGGCCGACGGCATCCGGCGAGTAATACACTTCCAGTTGGGGATCGACCCAAGAGTCCTTTTCAAAGACTAGGGTGCGGCGCAACCAAAGATCTTCGCTCAGCCAGGGAGTTCTTACTACCGCACCGGGGCTGCCGGAAGTCCCGAAAGCACCAGCGGCGGTATTCCAGCGGCGCTCCCGAAACTGCGGTTGTTGCCATCCGTCTCCAGGATTCTTTTCCGAGATGCGCCAACTTCCTGGAGAGCGATTCCCTTCCGCCAGCCAATTCTTGCCTGGCCGCAAGTATTCCACCTTTTGAACGCGGAGCCCTTCCTCTTCATCCACCCAACTGAATTGAGCCAAGGCCTGGCGGCCGAACCCTGCCAGCCAAAAAGTCAGCGGCGTATCTCCGGAAATCCGAAGCTGCACGTCTTCCTCCGGATCCTCGGTGGCGTAACTCTTATCCGGAAGAGGAGGCAAATCCCCAGTCGCCGGTGCCGTCGCCCGATTCAAAAACAGCAGGGCAAAGCAAGTGTTCATCGGCCCGAAACCGTAGGCGGTGGCCCAAGATCCCTTGGCGCTTTGCGAAGACAAAATAAAGGACGTTCCCTCCCGATACCAATCGCTGCCTCCGACCATGTGACGGGACAATAAACCGCCGACTCTCTCCAAACCGTACAAGTAATAATAGGTCCACTGATCGGGATTGGGCCCTTTGGGATTGGCCCGGGCGTCAAAATGAACCGCCAACCATTTCAATCCATCCTGCATCACCGCCTCATACTCGGCATAAGGTTCTCCGGCGAGCCGCAACTGCTCAATACAGATCGCCAGGATACTGACCCCGGCGGAGGTCATGGACCCGGTGGCCTTGCTTTTGAATCCATATCCGAATCCCTTCGGCTGATAGGCGTGCTCGACCTTGGTTTGATGCAAGCAAGTTCGTTCCGCCAAGTCGATCCAGACCTGAACCGGGATCTCCACCCCGGCTTTGGCCGCAGCCCTTAAACCAAGGGCTCCGTATTGAGTGTTGGAAAGGTCACCTCCCCCCTCCGGATAACCGAAACCACCGTTCTTCTGCCAGCCAATCAGGGTCTCAGTCAAGGAAACCATCCAAGGAAGGAACTCCGGCCGGTGAAACGCTTCCAAGGCCATAAGGGCACAACCCATGGAATAAGTTTTTCGCGGCGGATGGGTTCGCAAATATTCCAGGGCTCGTTGGACCGCATGATGATTGTGAGGCACCTGACTCTTCAGCAGCGTATATAGGCTGAGAGCGGTTTGCCCGGCGGGATAAGCATCCTGATGTCCGTTCCAAGACCCGTCCAGCTCCTGCTGAGAAATCAGGTATTCGGCGCCCCGTCGAATGGCTTTCGGGATTCGCGCCTCCATTTCCCGCCAATCTTTTTCCACCATGCCGGCGAGGGGCGGAGGGGAAACCGAAGTTGCGGCCAGCCGAAAACGCGCCAATTGATGCTGATGGCCGTAGTGAAATTCCATTTGCACCCGCAAATGCCGCCCTCCTTTACCGCTATAGCTTTCTTGCAACGGAAATACGGCAACGTGGGATTGCTTGGTTTTCGATCCCACCCCCCAACCGGTTTGGGGATCCCCGTCCACCGCGGCCGCCACAGGCCACCGACTTTGATACCAACTGGCAGAAGGAAAACCAAAATCCACTCTTTCGAAACGGCCCTTGAGCCCGGTCCCGATCTCCAACTGCAATTCGCTCAGAACGAAATTTCCGTTTTTAGACCGGCCGGCTTGCCTTTCTTCAGCAGGAAGCACTTCCAAGCGCAAGGCAGATATCGCCGGGCCTTCCCACGGAAAATCCAATACATAGGTATCCACCGGCGGATTGGTTCCGGCTAACTCCAGTACCCCGTCGGCAAGACGGCGGATTTCGGCGCCGCCCTGTGATATCGCCTCCCGTGCCTCCAAAACGACCCAATTAGGATCTTGAGCGGGAGGAGTGTAGCTAAGGAGGAGGAAGAACGGGAGGAAGGGAAGCAAGGATGCCGGTGGATCGGGTCCAACTCCGGGCTACCTTAACAAGGGCTCCAAATCTGGGCTTCCCGGGTCGCTGGCGACCAATTGCACCCTTCGCAGCTTTAATTTTCCTGCCTGCCCGCCATGGTCCATAGGATCGAGCCGCAAACCGATCATGCTGCCCCGGTAATGCTCGGAATCGGTCAATGGCAACCGATAGCGGTACCATTTCCCGTCCCGTTTCCACTTCCAGCGCCGGCTGCACTCGGCCGAATAATTTGGTTGCCCAATCGGTTTCCAAAAGACCTGCCCGTAGCTTTCCACTTCCCCCTCGAAAGCCGCCTCCAGCAGTAACACCGGGGCTCGTTCCGCCTGCCAAAGCACCGCTGGAGAGATCAATTGTGGATCCGGTTCCGTCGTCGTCAAAACCAAGGCGTCCTGAATCGGCCAACCCTGATCTTGGACCCGATGGTAAATCCAGTGCTGGCGGTCTTTCATAAAATGCCAATGAGGTAACTCTTGCCGCGGTTTCGATGCCACTCTGGCACGAATCTCTTCAAGGCTTCCGACAATCAATTCGCATCGAAACTCATATGCAATTCCCCGATCCAAAACCTCGCTGTGCAGCGGGGCGAGATAACCGCAGGGGGAGTCTTTGGAACCGCCGGTCCCCGGCTGCAAATGGAAACCGCCGACGAATTCCAACGCGCCGGGGTGCCAAACTCCGACACCGAAATCCTGTTCATCGACCAGGGCGGCCCAGGATTCGGTGGCCAGAAAATGAGTCCAGGGAAAACCACCAGGCGCCTTCTTGGCAATTTCGGACAAAGGACCACCTGTAAAGGGCTTTTCTCCGGTGTAGGTCCACAAGCGATGATAAGGAGCATTCAAATAAACCGCCGGAAGCTCCTGATGGCGGCCCGAATAAAGGGTGGGGTCGGCCCGCCGATTGCGCATCAGCCCTCGAAGCAGCACCGCCGGACCGTCGAGTCGCAGCTCAACCTGAAACTCGCATTCAGCCGGTCGATTCTTCAAAGGCCAAATCTTCGGCCGGCAACGTAGCCAAATCCGCTCACCGTCATTTCGGTGTTCGAGCAACTCGGAACGAAAGCCGTAGCAATCGCCACTTTGAATCGGATTCCAACCAAGCGCCCGCCAATGTTCTGAAACGGTGGCCCCTTCCGGCACGAAAGGATTCGGCCCGGAATAAAAAGACAGTTGAATCTGCCGGCCCCAATCGTAGTTGTTGACCAGATTTCCTTTCCGGGAATTTGCCGACAGCCAAGTGATCGAGCCACCCAGTTCCAGATCGACCCCTACCCGGAGATGCTCGTTTTCCAGATAACTCATCTTGGAAACCGACTCTTGGCCGACAAGCAAGCCGCAGGCCCCGGCCCACAGGAAGACGCCAATCGGCCACCGGCGCCTGAATCTATGGAATGCGCGAATCATCACCACAATCGCCGAACTTCGAACCCAAGCTGTGTCGTGCGGCCGTCCTTGGCCACCGCTCGCAACCGATGACGACCGGGTTTCAGCTCCAAGAGAGGGGCCGGCTGGGCGCCTTGGCCAAGCATGCGGCCGTTTAAAAACCAATGAAATTCTTCCTGCGGCCGAACCTGTACCTGCAAGGCCAAGGTCTCTTCAGAACAAAGATAACTCGCCTCGGAAGCTGGAAAGTCAATCCGCAACGGCTCCGGCCCTTGAAACCACGGCTTGCGCAAAGGCTCTTCTTTTTCCAGAGGAATGGGCTCGACTTCACCGGCCAACCGGGGATGTTGAAACAGCCGCACTAACAAGGGCTCCGCCACCTGCCGGCCGACCAATTCAGGATGGCCGGCGCCGGAAACGTCTCCGATCCAAACGCCGATGGCGAAGCGACCGTTATGCCCTACTGCCACGGCATCACGCCGGCCGGCACTGGTTCCGGTCTTCCACATGAACCAAGCGCTTTGTCCGGGTAAAGCATCGGCTAAACCGGCAGCCGGACGGTTTCGGCAGGAAAGGACATGGTCCAACTGGCGACAACTGCGCTCCCCCAGCACTCGGCGAGGGGGAACCGGCTCCTGATCGGTGAACATCCTCCAAGGCAAATGCAGTCCTCCCCGTCCCAAACAGGCGTAAGCATTGACCAAATCCACCAAGCGGACTTCCACTGCCCCGGTGGCCAAGGCCAAGCCGCCTCGATGGGCCGCTTCTTCTGCAAAAACCAACCCGGCAGCCTCCAACACTCCCACCCCGGCCTCCACTCCCAGGGCTTCCAAAATTCGAATCGCCGGCAAGTTCAACGACCGTTGCAAGGCCTCTTCCGCCGAAACCCAACCTTTCACGGTCGAATCGAAGTTTTCCGGACGCCAACCTTGCCTTTGTAGGGATTGATCGGGCACCAGGCTGCTGGGTACCAAGCGGCCGCGATCAAAAGCGGCGCCATAAAAGAAGGGCTTTAGAGCCGAACCCGGGCTACGCCAAGCGGTGGCTCCGTTGACTTGGCCGGCTCGGGGCGCCCAAAAATCTGGAGACCCCAACAAGGCTCGAATTTCGCTTCCGGCCAAGTCAATGACCACGATGGCCAGGTGAAGATCTTGGTTCAGGGATTGGACGTGCTGCAGAGCCAATGAAACCACGGCTCGTTGCACTTCCAAATCCAAAGTTGTGCCACCGCCTTGAGCCCTCGCTTGCAAAACCATGGCATTCCAGTGTTCCGCGCCGCTCTGGCCAAGACGCCGGCCGGCTCCGGTCAAGGGAAAAACGTGCAAAGCCTGAGCCTGGGTTTGCCGGCAGGTGGATTCATCGATATAGCCTTCCTCAAACATCCGCCGAAGCACTTCATTTCGCCTTCGCTTGGCGGCTTGCGGGTGGCGGTCGGGGCAATAGAAACTTGGAGATTGGGGAAGCCCGGCCAGGAGAGCCGCCTCCGCCAAACTTAACTCGGAGGCGGATTTACCGAACCAAAGTCGGCTGGCGGCTTCCGCTCCGCGAACGTTTCCGCCATAAGGAGCCAAGTTCAGATAAAGCTCGAGGATTTCCTCTTTGTCGATGCGGCGTTCCAATTGCAAGGCTCGCAAACTTTCTTTCAGCTTCGTCGACAAAGTTCTCCGACTCGGATCCAACATCTTGCACACCTGCATGGTCAGGGTGCTGGCTCCGGAAACAATTTCGCCGGCGATTAGGTTGTGCCCGAAGGCACGCATCACCGCCAAGGAATCCACCCCCGGATGTTGATGGAAGCGGCTGTCTTCCACCGCCAAAGTCGCTTCCACTAAATGCGGATGAATTTGATCCAAAGCGATGGGGAGCCGCCACTGCTCGTCCCGGGCCACTCTGGCCGCCAACACTCTTCCATGGCGGTCGAACACCAGAGGGCTGGAGGGCGGCGCCTCCAGCAGGTCCTCGGGAAAGGGATAGATTTGCCAACAGATGCCGATCACGGCGGCGGCCACGACCGCGGTGATCAAGCTGGACCGCCACGTCCATTTCCAAAGTTTTCGAACGAGGATTTTCACCGCGGAAGGTCCACTCGGCCCCCACCTGAAATGGAAGCGAGAGCCGGTTCGTACATGCAGGATGCCTGCAACGGCGGGATTTCAAAGCTACCGTGGCCGACCACTCTTAAAGGATAGAAGTACACGGCAGGTTCCCGGCGGGCGGAAGCAAACAAAAGGACTCGATCATCCAAGAATTCCACCCGATCCGGCGACGCCGAGGAAGAGGATGCCCAGCGTTGACTGGAGGACAACCGGGGGTTTTCCACTTCCAAAGCGGCGGGGAGGGCATCGACCACCACCACGTTGTCGATCGCATCGTTCGGCGGCAAACCCGGTGCCGTCAGCTCGATCTCGGCAATGACCAAGTCACCCAACTTCCACTTTTCCGGAGGGAAGTCGCGGCCGTCGGTTTGCAACCAACGACGCCGGACCCGGAGGCCGCGGTCGTACTCCTGGGAGGTTTCGGCTGCGGCAAATCCCTCGCTGGAAAGGACGGCGTAAATCGGAACCGCCCCCTCGTTCTGTAACGTGATCTCTTGATCGGAGGCCTCCAATTGCCAACTTTGGCCGGCTAGGTTTTGCAAGGCGTATCTCTCTTCGCCCATTTGCCAGCGGGCTGCCACCGGTCCATCGCCGCGTTGGGGAAACGCCGCTTGCCAACGGCTCAAGCTGCGAAATGCGGAAGCCGTTTCCAAAGTATTGCGCCAGTGTCCTTGTTGTCGAGCTTGCCAAATCCGGTCGACCAGCACCGGCACCCAAGGATGCTCTTTCTGCAAATCCAACAGGACGTCCAACAACACCGCTTCCTGATGGGTTTGAGAAGTCAAGCGCCGGGAAAGGCTCAAACCGACGTTTTGGGTCAAGCTGTCTTCCAATAGCAAGGCCTGGGCTCGATCGCGGCGCCCCAAATCCAGCCAAGCCGCCGCCAGATGGGCTCGAGCCGCCAAATCCAACTCGGCAGCTTGTTCGCTCAACCGATTCATCCAAGGATGCGGGGGCCTTCCCGCTCGAACCAAAACGCGACAGGAAAGCGCCCGGTTCGAAGGCGGAACGGAAGGGTTCAACGCAGCCAAGGAATCGGTCAAAAAGTCCAACAAGGGTTCCAGCAAGCCGCGGGGCAATTCGAAACCTTGCTCCTGGGCTTCCAACAGGACCGTAGCGGCATAGGCACTCCCCCACGCTTGGCTTTGATTGGATCCGGGCCAGTAAGCCAAGCCGCCACCGGCGGTTTGAAAGGAAGCCAAGCGTTGCAACCCGCGGCGAATCAAGTCCGCCACCAGCTTTTCCCGGCTTTGGCCGCTTTCCGGATTTTGCTGCAAATGAATCGAAGCTTCCAACAAAGCCAGCAAGCGGCTGCTGGTTTGTTCCAGGCAACCATAGGGATAGGCCAACAGTTGTTCCAAAGCCGGCCTTAAGTTCGCTTGAGGTAGCGGAGAAATCTCCAAGCGCCGCCAAACCGGACCCTCAAATTGTTCCGACACCGGAAAGCGCAGCCGGCCGCCGGGAGGCAGTTGCTGAATCGCCAGTTCCCCGTGCAAGGGCCGGCCGGGTCGAACCGGAAACTCCAGGCTCTCCCGCCACAAGCGCTTGGATTCCTTCCCCTGGAAATAGAGCTCAAGATCAAGGGCAGCGGTACCGGGCTCGACGGCTTCGACTTGCAACCACAACAAGCTTTGATCTTGGGCGGCAATGGACGCTGATTGCGGGGCTCGGAAACGGATCGGTCCGCGGCTGTTCCATTGCAGATGCAAATCCACGGCTTCTTCCCCGCGGTTAAAGATTTTCACCGGCAAACTGGTCTGATCGCCCGGCGCCAGAAAGCGAGGCCGGCCGACTTCGGCCATAAGCGGAGCTTGCAGCTTAAGTCGCCGTTCGATGCGCCCGTAACGGTCTCCAGCCGCCACCACCGCCATAACTCGCAAGGCACCGCTTCGCGGCGGCAGGGCCAACGCAAATTTGGCGTGACCGTTCTCGTCCAATGGCCTCGACTCAAACCAAAGCACATCGGATGGGCGGCGCCGGCTGGGCACCGGGTTGCGACGGCGTCGAATTCGACTGCGTTCATCGCCTCCGATGTGAAGCCAGGATTCCGGTGCAAACTGGTCCGGCAGCAAATCGCCGAACATGTCCACGGTCCGAACCCAAGGGCGGCGACGACCGAAAAAATGGGCAATGGGATCGGGAACCGAATATTCGGTGGCCTGCAACACTCCTTCGTCCACGGCCCAAAGATGAACCCGGGCTTGGGCCAAGTCCGAGGGATTCAAACCCTCCGGCGGCAAAACCGCTCGCACTTCCACGGTTTGTCCTGGAATGACCTGAAAACCGTCCGCCGGCCATGGCGCTTCTTCCGCCCCTTCCAGATGTAATTGCAAGGGCAAGTTCCGCTGTCGGTGGTCGGTTTTCAATCGCACCATGCCTTGGGCTCGATGCGGTTGCCAGGAACTTTCCTCAGGTTGCACCGGACGAACCAAGGAAGCGCTGACAAAAGCGTCGCCGCGGACGCCGGGCGGCACTTGCAAGCTCAAAGTCCCTTGAGTCTGAGGCCAATCCAACACTTGTTGTTGCAAAACCTCATCGGTTTCCAAGCACAAATAAAGCGTTCCGGGATAAGGACTCTGAATTTGAAGTTGGGCCCGATCTCCCGGACGATAGCTTTCCTGATCGAAGCTCAATTGCAAGCGCTCGCCCGAGGCCAGGGCCAAGGCTCGAGCTTCGGCTTCTCCCTCGGCGGCGGTCCATTCCATTTCGGTAACCAAGCCGCTTTCTACGTCGATCAACTGAGCGCGATAACGACCGGGTGCCGGAAGCTGAACCGGAATCTGGCCGCGGTCCGCCCCGGCGACCGTTTCCTCCTGCAGCAAGCGCAGCTCCTCTTGCCTCTGCCAGCGCATACGCCGGCCTTGTTGCACTAGAACCGATTGCTCTTGAATCATCCACAATTTGAAAACCATGTCTCCCGGTTCGGCCGTTTGATCTTGACCATTCACTTGGACCCAAGGCAATGGCCAACTCGAGCCAGGAGGAACCCAACCTTGAACCGGTGGTGCCATTCCAAGATGCCGGGGAGCCGTATCGACAATCGTGTCCGCCCTTTGATGCACGCTGCGGCTGCCGGGTTCGCTGACGGTGAATTCTCCAGTCAACTGAAAACGGCCAAGCACTTGTGCATCCAGTTCGATTTCGCCTTGCCAGCGGCCTTCCTTATCCAAAGCGGCTTTTTGAATCCCACTGAAACTTCGATTTTCAGCGGTTAATTGCAAGGGCCCGAAACGATAATCTGGAAAGCGTTCGGAATGGAAACGTTTCGGCTGCAAGCGCCAAGTCACTTTCAACGGCAAGGCTGCCGCCGCCGCTCCAAATAAATAGCGAGCTTCTGCAACTGCGGTCGGAGAAGTCCCGGCGAAGTATTGCGGCTGTTGCCAAGCGGCTTTCATTTCCATTCGAGCGGGAATGAAGGCTTCGACCAAAGCGAAGCAGTCGCCCAAAACTCGATTCTCGCCGGGAATAGAAGCCCGAAACCGCCAAGGACCGGTTTGGGCGTCTTCTTCGATCGCCACGTCCAAGTGAAACCAACCTTGGTCGCCAGTTTCGGCCGGCAAGGTCCGAATCACCTGACCGTCCGGTCGTTCCACTTCGATTTCCACCGGCACGGTACCGGGAAGGCGTCCGTCGGCTTGGCGCATCAAGCCGCTGAGATGAACCGTTTCTCCAGGTCGATAAACGCCGCGTTCGGAATAGAGCTGAAGGTCGTAATGCTGCGGAGGACGACGTCCCTCGGCATCCGCCCCGGACCAAGACCAGGGGTTGCGATCCAAGATCAGATAACTTTGATCCTGGCCGCGGGTGGCCAGCAATACCCACGGCTGGCCGTCGGGATGATCCGCCGGCACCGAAAAAGAAAGCAATCCGGAAGCGTTGGTGCGGCCACGAGCCAACACTTGGTTGTTGTAGCTGCGGGCCTCCACTTCGACCCCGGCCATCGGTTTGGCGCTGTGCAATGAAGTTGCCCAAACTTGCCATTGCTTGCGGCCGCGTTTGGCGGTCAATGCGATATCGGTTAAAGCCACCACCGCCCAATCGGAAGTCCACGCCCGCCCGACTCCGCGGACCTTCACGTGGTGGATTCCCAAAGGACTCTCCAGCACCCGGCCCAACTCGATCACCGCGTCTTCCACTTGATTGTGGTTCAGATCCAAGTCAAAGGTCCGGCGTGCCGCTTCCCGAGTGGTCGCCCGTCGCCGGTGGCCCTGCAGATAAGGCACCAGGTTGTTGGGAAGAACTCGCTCGGCCACCACTTCAACCTGTTTTAGATTGACCACCTCCAGTGGCATTTGCAGCGCACCCCGAGGCGACAGAAAACCACGATACCAAGGAAGGTGCACTCGGGGCTTGCGGTCAGGAATCTGAACTTCCACTTCCTGAGCTTCCTCCAAACGGCGCCCGTCTTTCGCCACCACTCCCGCCGGGATGAAAAAGCGGTAATTCCGGCCGGGTTCAAAGGCTCCGGACATCTGCCAGCGATCCCGCCAGCGATGCCAACGGACCTTGGCCTCTGGCAGTTCCGGTTCCACTCGGATGGGAGCCGGTTCGAAAGCCCGATCCAAAGGAGCGGAAAAAAGGAATTCCACCGAAGCCCGATCGCCCGACTCAAAACCGCTGAAGCGGGCCTGCAGCAAACTGAAATGGACGGGAAGGGTGAAGCGGTGCACCCAGTCCTGGCCCAAGGGCAAAACGGCTTCCCTGCCCTCGCCGGTCAACTCCCGACCCAGGCGCAATTCCACTTCGGTGCCCTTCGGCCGGTTAAAAACCAAGGCCATGGCGCCGCCAGACTCCTGGTAGGCCTCCTGCCAATCCAAGGGGTCACCGGTTTTGAGATCCAAGATCTTCACATGCTCCCGCAGGGAAGCCAGGGCAACCGGTTGGTTGAACCTGAGCTGGATTTGAAAAGCGTCTCCAGGCAGGGCTTGGATCCAACTTTCGGCGACTTCCAGAGGCGAAGTCGCAAAAGAGATCACCCGTTCCCCGAGCCAACGCCAGCCGCTGAGCTCTTCGAAGTTATCCAGAACCTCTACCCGATAAACCCGCCCCGGCTGCAAGGGTTGCTCGAGAACGAACTCCAATTGCTTCGGACTTTGCCAAATCCAACTTCCCTGAAGCGGCGGCTGCCATTGCAAAAAGGCTTCCGGCGGCAAATCTTGACCTTGTTCCAAGCTGTCGATCAACGGCCGATCGAAGCAAAGACGGAGGGCGGAAGCTTGCTCCAGGGCTTCTTGCGGCTCGGTTCGCAACAATCGCACCGAATCCGGCGCTCCGGCGGAAAGGCTTTGCTGCAACCAAAGCCATCCAAGAATGTTGACGACCAAAAAGGGTAGAACCCAAACCCAGGGTGAAATTTGAAGGGAGGCGTTGGACTTCATGGCAGGGAGATGGCTTGTTTGTACCAGGGGAATTCACCCCTTTCCAATCCTTCTCCCCAATCCGCCGAAAGCCGCCCTTAGGCTCGCTAGATGTGGCCCCTAGCCAACATTTCCGGCCAGGAAATTAAAGGAAGCGTTGCAACAATGTTTCCCGTTCCTGTTGCAAAGAGCCTTCGAAGGGAGCCTGACCGGCGCGCCGATACCAATAGCCGGCGTTACTCAAATCGCCTTCCACCCGGTGCAAAAAGGCGTGCAAGATCGCGCCTTCGGGATCGCTCATGGATTGAGCGATTTGGTGAGCCCGCTCCCACTGCCCTTTAGCCTCATACCAAAGCACGAGCAAGGCAGAAGCAAAGTCCTCAGGCGGCTGATCGCCATCCAGGCTGGCTTGGAACTGATCCAGATTCATGGAAAGACGTTACCCGATAGAGCGAGAACCGGGATCGCCGGCGGACGACTTTCCTTCCCTTGGGAAACGAGCTCGAGCCAAGAAAGCCAGGCACTGCAGAGCTCGATCGGCTTTTTCGAACACCGGCAAACCGGCGGCTTTCAAGGCATCGGCCAAAGGACGATACAGAGGGCCGGAATCCACCACCGCAACCCAAGGCTTTTCGCTTTCCTGCCACAGGCGGATCAAGCGGCGGGCGACGGCTCCTTCGTCCAGCAGATCTTCCCGATGGCCTTCGCTCCGAGCCAGGGTTCGTAGCGCCGGGGTCAACGGCACGCAGGAAATCACCCCGAGATCCACTTGCGGATCTTCCAATAAAGTCCGGGCGCAGGCTTCGAAAGCGGCGTCCCCCATCATGGGTGTGACGTCCAGCGGATTTTGCGGCACCACGATGCCAGTCAGTCGGCTTTGTTCAAAAATGGCTTCCAAGCGGCTCCGAGTTTCCGGCGCCAAGCGCGGCAAGCGGAAGGGGCCGAGTTGATCCGCCATGGCCACGCATTCAAAGCCGGCGTTGGACATCAAGCCGACGTGGAGGCCCTGCCAAGCACGCCCGTCCAAGCGCCAACTCAGGGCAAGCAAATCTTCGAAGGTGGCCAAATCGGGAGCCACCAGCACACCGAAAGACGCCGCCAATTCCCGCGTAATGCGAAAATCTCCGGCCAGGGAAGCGGTGTGACTGGCACTGGCGGCGGCGCCGGCTGGGGTCCGACCGGCCCGATAAAGCAATACCTGCCGGCCACTGGCGGTGATCTCCGCGGCGGCTTGCAAAAACCGCCGGCCGTCCAGAGGCCGGAAGCCTTCAACGTAGCAGGCGAAGACCCGGATTTCAGGATCGTCTTTCAAAGCGTGAAGATAATCCCCCACGGTTAAATCCAATTGATTGCCGGCAGTAATCAAATACCTTGGATTCAAGTTGGCCAATGCACTGCTTCGAGCGATGGCGAAGGCACCGCTTTGCGACAAAATGGCCACCGGATCGGCGGGATGATCGGGAAATGGCAACTTGCTTTCCGGAATGAAAAGAGTGTCCAAGCAGCCGGGAGTCGAGCGCAATCCCAGGCTGTTGCCACCATTGAGCAGCGGTCCGCCGCCGGGGCGATGACGACTCTGTTCCAAACTTTGCAAAACCCGAGCGACCAAAGTTTCGCTGCCTTCCAACTCGCCCAAGCCTCCCGGAATGACGATCAAGCTTTCGGCTCGATCCAATTCCACGCATTGCTGGACCAGATCCGGCACCTGAGCCGCTCCGACACTGAGCACCAAAAGATCCACCTTTTCCGGTAAGGCGGCCAAGTCCGGCACGCAGGGGCAACCGTCCAATTGCTCCAATCCCGGTTTGACGACGTAGAGTTTTTGCGCCGGAAATCCCTCCCGAAGGGTATTGCGCAGGATGACGTGCCCGGGATTCATTCGTTCCGATACACCCACCACCGCCATGCTCCGGGGCTTCAACAGGTGGCGCATCTTGTGCAAGGGACGCCGCGGAATTCGCTCCTTCAACGGCTCCCCACCGCCGCCCAACTTCACCAGCACGTCCAAGGCGGCGGTTCCCTGCGGGCCGATCGCCATGGGATTGATTTCCAATTCCCGCACTCGGTGCGGCATGTGCTCTTGGGCAAATTCGGCCAGCGCCACCAACCAACCGAGCAGGCGACTCTCTTGCAATCGGGGTGCTTGTCCTCGAAAAGGACGACAAGCCATTTGGAAAGCGGCGTTTTGTTCCAGAATCGGCAGCCAGCCCCCCGGTGGGGTCAAACCCGGGGTCAAACAAACCAAGGCCTTGTCCTCGCGCAGGGCTTCAGCCAGGAATTCGGTTTGGATTCCCCCTGCCCCGAAGACCAAAACCGCTCCAAAATCGGTGGTCCAACGCACCCCGAATAGGAGCTGCCCGCCAAGGTCCTGCTGATGGGGCCAATATTCGCTCAGTAAAAACCCGGAAACGGATTGGCCTTGTAAGGCTTGCTCCATTTCCCGCATGGAAGCCAAGATTTCAGGAAGAGAGGCGGGGAGCAAACGGACTCCGCCCACTTCAGTTTTGTGCAATATGCGCGGCGAGACCACCTTCATCACGACTTGCCCGGACCTTAGCGATGCCGGATCGAAGTCTTCCAAATCTTTGGCGCCCCGGAAAAAGGCATGGCGGGGAACTGGCAATCCTAACGACTGCAATAGGCGATAGCCCTCGGGCTCCAAAAGGGATTCTCTTCCCTCTTTGCGGGCTTGATTCAGGAACGAGTCGAGCAATTCCTCTGAGCTCAAGCAGGCGTCCATGAAGCCGCCTCGCGGCCGAGAGCAAATGCTTTCAAATTCGTCTGCACGACTTTCTCCCCTTTCCGGGAAAACGCAGCGGCCATCTCCCCTTCCATTTCCTCCAATCCGAGAGGAAGCCAGTGAGAAGCGGCGCCGACCATAACCATGTTCGATGCCAAGTGATTGCCGGCTTGTTTCGCCAGCGCATCGGCATCCACCAAGCAATGATGCGGAACTTGGTCCACCCGCCGCCGCAGGTCATCCTCCGGCGGATAATTCGGCACGTTGACCACCCTGGCACTGGAGGTCAGGAGAATTCCGCTTGGCTTCAAAAACTCCAGATACCGCAAGCTCTCCAACAATTCCAAGCTGAGAATCATGTCGGCCTCATGAGCGGGAATCAAATCGCTGTGAATCGGTTGATCCGCCATCCTCAAATTGGCCACCACGGCGCCGCCTCGTTGCGACATGCCGTGGACTTCGCTTTGCTTGACGAACAAGCCTTTGTGCATGGCGCCATTGGCCACGATGGAAGCGATGGACAAGATGCCTTGTCCGCCGACGCCAGCCAGCAGGATGTCGAACTTCATACTTCTTGCCTCCCTTGTTGCGCTTGTTGAGCTGCTTTCTCAGCCCGTTTGCGAAGCTTGGCCTTTTCCAGGCACTCCCGGCCGGTGACGATCACCGACAATCCCCGGTGAGCGATTTCTCTCTTCAACAACTCGGTCAATTCGCCCTTTTGTTTGGGATGAGCTTCCAACCAGTGGAAGTGTTCGGGATCCACCCCCAATCCCTGGACCAAATCCCGCAGCCCTTGGGAAGGCAGGATGGTCGGCTGACTACCGGTCATGGCCACGGTTTCGTTGTCCAAAATCAAGACCGTGATGTCGGCGTCCTCTGCCACGGCGTCCATCAACGGCGTCACCCCCGAATGCAGGAAGGTGGAGTCGCCAATCACCGCCAAAGCCGGATGCAGGCCGGCATCGGCGGCTCCTTTGGCCATGCCGATGGAAGCCCCCATGCAGACGCAGGATTCGATCGCCGAATAGGGCGGCAAGGCGCCAAGGGTGTAGCAACCGATATCGGAAGCCACCAAGGGCATCGGATAGGAAGCCAAGGCTTCCTGGATGGCGGCGTAGGCAACGCTGTGAGGGCAACCCTGGCAAAGTTGAGGCGGTCGGGCCACTTCCGGACGGTCTCCCAGGTCCACTGCCGGCCGCTCGGGCAAGCCCAAGGCCTTGCGAACCAAATCGGGATTCAACTCGCCGTCCAAGGGCAAGGCTCCGGTGAGCTTGCCGTGAATCGGCAAGTGTGGCGGCAGCAGGCCTCGAATTTGATTCTCCAGGAACGGATATCCCTCCTCCAGCACCAACACCTCTTCCACGCTTTCCATCAATTGCTGGATTTTGGCCGCCGGAGCGGGGTAGGCGCCAATGTGCAAATGAGTCGGCTGGAATTCCAGATCCGGCAGGTTCTCCAGGTAGTAATTCCTGGCCACTCCGGTGGTCAGCACCCCCAGTCGAGGCCCGGAGTTCTCCGGCCCGGTATAAAAGCGGTTGAAGGAGCTTTCCTCGGCGAAGCGGCGAATTTCCGGCTGCCGATCCAGCAAAGCACGCCATTGCTTGCGGGCGAAAGCCGGCAGCAAAATCCAGGAATTGCGCTCGACCGGCTTCTCCAAAAGGCCGACCTCGTCCGGCGCCTGAGGTCGAACCACCGCCCGGCTATGGGCCAATCGGGTCACCAAACGAACCACCACCGGAACCTGGAAGCGTTCCGATAACTCAAAGGCCTGCCGAGTCATATCGTAAGCCTCTTGTTGATTCGCCGGCTCCAAACAGGGCACCCGGGCGAAATCCGCCAGGTAGCGACTGTCCTGCTCGTTTTGCGAGCTGTGCATGCCAGGATCGTCGGCCACGACCACCACCAAACCGCCGTGAATCGAAACGATGGCCGAGTTCATGAACGGATCGGCGGCAACGTTGAGTCCGACGTGCTTCATGGCCACCAAGGCCCGCCGACCCATCATGGAAACGCCCAAGGCTTCCTCATAGGCGGTTTTCTCGTTGGCACACCAGGAGGCTTTCGGCCCTCCCTCGCGCTTGTAATGGCGAATCAGGAATTCCAGAATCTCGGTAGATGGAGTGCCCGGATATGCATAAGAAGCGGTCACGCCAGCATGAACCGCCCCCAGGGCCACAGCTTCATCCCCGAGCAGAACTTGCCCGGCGGAAACGGACTTTTTCACGGATTGGACTGCCACGGTTTTAAATAAACCCTGGGCCTCCATCCCGCTAGGTTTTCCCACTAATTGTACTTTTGGCAAATTTTTTCGGTGAAATCGTGCAACCCGTCGCTTGCGGGTCGATGTCAAAGAAGACCTGGCCGCCATCCCCCTCGGCCTCCATGCAGTCTGAACCAGACATCCACCCCTCAACACTACCTCACCATCCGGCCTGGGACCTTCTAGAAGAGGTCCTCGAGGAAGGCGGAGGTTGTTTGTTGATCCTGGATTCCCAGGACCACTTCGCCAGGGCTGGAACTTCGTTTCTGGAACGTTTTCAACTGCAACAAGAACGAGCCGCCGGCCGGTGTTTAGCCGACTTGATCGGCCCCGACCTAGCCCGGGCCCTCCTCGAAGGAGAGGACGTCTGGCTCCCTGGGGCTGGAGGAGAAGGCCCGCCCCAGTTGTTCCGGGTACGGCGCCGGGAAGTCCTCAGCGACGGCCGCCAAATCCTGGCCCTGGTGATGCGCCGGCCTTCCCCGACTCTGGCTCCTTGGGAACATGAGGATGCCGGCCTGGAAGCCTTGCCGGTGCCGTTTCTCTGGCTCGACACCGAGGGCAGGATCGCCTGGAGCAATCGCCATTTCCTGGAGCTGAGCCAGCGAACCGAAAAAGAAGTCCGCAAAAAGCCCTGGTGGGGATTCCTTCCCAAACGCGAGCGGGAAGGAGTGGAAGCCCTGTGGAGAGACCGCAGACAAAGGCCTGATCCTTGGAAATTGGAAAGTCGGATTCTGCTCCCCAACGGGATTGAACTACCGGTTCGCCTGCACCTGCAAGGAGTCACCGGCGGCTGTTTGGTTACGTTCCAGGAAGCCAGCCGGGAGCGGCGCTTGCGCTCGGAGTTGGTGGAATTGCAGAAGGACCATTTCCGCGCCCAGGAGATGGCCCACATCGGCACTTGGAGCTGGGATTTGCGCCAGGGAATCTTCCGGCTCTCGCAACAAGCTTGCCGTATCTACGATTTAAATTCCGGATATTTCCAAGGCCATGAATCGGATTTGGAAAAGCTGCCCTTCCACGCCGAAGATCGGGAATTCGTTCTTCAGGCGTTGCGCAAAGCCAAGGAAGAACATCATCTGCAAAGCTTGCGTTTCCGGGTCGTAAACCGGCAAGGGCGAATTCGCACGGTGGAATTGGAAGCCCGATTGGAAAGAGATATTGACGGCAAACCGGTGCGCTTGTTCGGCACTTTGCGGGACATCACCCACCTGAGCAAAACCGAACGAGAGTTGCAACTTTTGGCTCGGGCGATTGAACAGACTTCGGACGCCATCGTGGTCACCGACGTCAAGGGCCACATCACTTACGTGAATCCGGCCTTCTGCAAAATCACCGGGTTTCAAGAAAGCGAAGCCCTCGGCCGACCGGCGAGTTTGCTCAGCAGCGGTTTGCACGAACCGGAGTTCTACCGCGATCTTTGGCAAACCATCCTGGACGGCCGGCCCTGGATGGGCATGTTCACCAATCGCCGGAAAGACGGCAGCTTATACCGGGAAGAAGCTTCGATTACCCCCGTTCTTGGGGACCATGGCGTGATCGAACATTTTGTCATGGTGGCCCGGGACGCCACCGCCCAGCACCAGTGGGAAGAACAGATCCAGCAGATTCAGCGGATGGAATCCGCCGGCCGTTTGGCCAGCGGCGTGGCCCACGATTTCAACAATCTGCTGACTCCGATCTTGGGTTACGCCGAAATCATGCTTTACGACACCAGTCCCGGCGACACCGGTTTCAAGGAGCTGGACGAGATTCGCAAGGCGGCTGAACGAGCCAAGGAAATGGTCGGCAAACTCCGGGCTATCGGCCGGGAACAACCGCTCAAAATGGAGGTGATGGATCCCAATCTGGTGATCCGAGGCCTGGAAGACATGCTGCGCCGCTCCTTGAGAGACGACGTGGTTTTCGAATTGCAATTGGCCGAAGACCTGCCGAACATTCACGCCGACTCTCTGCAATTGGAACGGGTTTTAGTCAACCTGGCGATCAACGCCCAGGATTCCATGCCGGATGGCGGCACCCTTCGCATTCTCAGCAAGACCGCTTCCTTGGACCGCCGCTTCGTGCGCACGCATCCGGGTGCTCATCCGGGTTTGCAAGTGGAACTGGTGATCGAAGATTCCGGCCAGGGCATGGCGCCGGAAGTCCTGAAGCACGCCTTCGAACCGTTCTACACCACCAAGGAAGAAGGCACCGGGCTCGGTTTGGCCATCGTCCACGGCATCATTCAACAACATGGCGGCCACATTCAAATCGAAACCGGTTTAGGTCATGGAACCTGCTTCCACTTGTATCTGCCCGCCGTCCAAGCTCAAGCCAACCCCCATCGCCCCATTGGCCAGCAAAAATTTATCAACGGACACCAAAGGCGAGCCCTGGTGGTGGACGACGACGCCTCGGTAGTCGAACTTCTCCAAGCCGTTTTACAAAGCGCCGGCTTCGCCGTAGAAACCGCTTCCGGCGGCGAACAAGTCTTGGAGCGCCGGCAACAGGGTCCGATCCCGGTCGACTTGCTAATCACCGACGTGGTCATGCCGAAAATGAGCGGCTTGGATTTAGAGAAAAAATTACGGGAATTTCACCCGGAAATGAAAGTCCTGTTTACTTCGGGTTACTTCGACATCCAACGATATCGCATTCGCAAGGGCCCGCAGCATGCCTTTCTCGCCAAACCCTTCAACATGAAGGAGCTGACTTCGGCGATCCGCGGCCTGATGGAAAGTCAGGTTTAGGCGGCGGGAGAATTTTGCCGGAGGGCTTGCAACCCAACGGCGAAAATGGGTTAATCCCCAGCATGAAAACTATCCGAACCCTGCTGTTCTGCATCCGACATCGTTTCTCCGACCGCGTCCCCGCCCTTTTGGACCAATGGCCGGACGGCATCCACCACCGGGATCGTTTCGGGCGCAATTTGCTGCACTTCGCCGCTGAATCTAACGCCGGGGACATCATCCCCGAGCTTTGTCGGCGGGGAGTCGATCCCAAAGCCAGGACCCGCTGGGGAATGACTCCGCTGCAATGGGCGGCGCATTGCGGGGCCGGGGTCGCCGCCGATCGATTTTTGGCGTTGGGATTTTCGGCCGATCTTTGGACTTGCTCCGCTTTGGGCCGCAAAGAAGCCTTGCGCAGCCTGTTGCCGGCGCCACAGGCAAAGTGCGCGCCCCCGGCGGTTTTTCCCTTTCCCTACCGCATCGGCTACGGCAACGCCACGATTTTGAAGTCCAGACGCTGCGCCGATCGGCTCGCGGAAGCCCTGTACGGAGCCGCTCGGAACGGACACGCGGAAACGCTGGCCCTTTTGGTTCGGCACGGCGCCGACCCGAACGCCCGAGGCTTTTTCGGGGCCAGCGCCCTGCATTGGGCGGCCTTGGCCGGCCATCTCGCCTGCATGGTGTTGCTGTTGCAAAATCAGGCCGACGCTCATGCCTTGGACGAGCATTTCGGGAAACGTCCCTATCACTGGGCCCTGGACGGAAATCAATTGGGAGCGGCCAAGCTTCTCCAAGTTTTCGATCCGACAGGACTACCATAAGAACCAGCCATCCCCGCACCGCCGATGCCTCAATCCGAACTCCGTCTGGTCCAGTACTCCGGCCTACAAGCCGAAACCACCATGTCTCCCCCGTGCGGCAAGGTCCACATGGCCCTCCGTTTCAAGGGCCTGGAATACGACGTGGTCAATTTGGGGAACCCCGGCCAGACCAAGCGCTACAACCCGAGAGGTCGAGTTCCGGTTTTGCTGTTCGGTGAAGAGGCGGTGGTGGACAGCACCGATATTTTGGACACGCTGGAACAAAGATTTCCTAGCCCGCCGATGAACCCGAGCGCCCCTGCGGATTTGGCCCGGGCTCGAATTTGGGAAGATTGGGCCGACGAGGTGCTTTATTTCTACGGAGCCTATTTGCGCTGGTGCTGCCCGGAGAATTTCGCCCGCTTGAAAGCCAACAAGCTCGGCCAATTGCCTTTCCCATTGCGCTTGATCATCCCCTATTTCGCCAAACGAATGGTCCACAAGCGTTTCCATGGACAAGGCGTCGGCTTAAAAAGCCAGGAAGTCGTCCATCGCGAATTGCGAACCTGTTTGGAATCTCTGGAAACCGTACTCCAGGACCAAACTTGGTTGGCGGGGCCCGAAATCAGTCGCGGGGATCTGGCGGTCGCCGCGGTGATCGATCAATTGCGGGTGGAAACTTTGACGCCGTGGTCGGCCCAACAAGTGTCCCAGTTTCCCGCCATCCTCGCCTGGCTGCAGAAGGTCCACCAAAAGGCTCCTTGCGCTTCCGATGCCGGCCCCTTGCCGGAAAGCTCTTAAGAATTTCTCCACCTCCGCAGGCGGCCACGAAGCCGTTGCATGAAGCTTCGGGTTTCGGGGGTCCATGGAGCGAGCAGACTCGGCCCTTGCCAGGAAAAGCCGGAGCTTTCCGGCGTCGGCGGCAACGGGCTTCCCGGGTGATCTTGAGGCGGTTCTGGACCGTGGAAAACCACCGGAGCGATGTCGTTACAAGCTTCAGGATGAAACAGGGAAGCCAAATATTGGGCTTGCCCGCGACCGGGGCCGAGTTCGTATTGGCCACCGGCATAAAGTTGAATCTGCCGTTCCTCGCACCAGGAATACAGTTCCCACAAGGTCTGCAGCCGTCCGCTACGAGAAGGTTTGAGGTTCAAATGTTGAGGCAGCCAGGGAAAGGCTTCGACGTCGGCAATGCTGGAAATAGGAGCGTCCCAGGTGACTCGCTGGCGATATTCCTGCAACACCGGCAAAGTGCGAGAGTCGAGCCAGGGATCTTCCAGGAAAGCTTCAGGAAAAAATTCCGCTACTCGCCGGTAAAGTTCGGGGTCCGGCTGCAAAGACACCGAAGTGCCTTGGTAATAGCCTTTGAAATCCACGACTTTGACGCACTGCAAATCCGCCAATTGCCGGCAGAATCCATCGTCCCAAGCTGGAGAGACGTCGACTTTAAAGCCCATATCAGGCCAAATCGCCTGAATGGCCCGAATTCTGGCCAAGTCTTCTTCCCCGCGAACGGACAGAGAAACCACGTATCGGAGGGGTTTCGGCTTCAGTTGCAAGAATTCATGAAGGCTGCACCCTTGTTGGCGCAGGGCTAAATCCAAGGCGGCGCTTTCCAAGGCCCAGCGGCGATAATGCCGCGAACTTTCCCGCACCGGAGGTCGACCGTAAAGAGAAATTTGGTCCAGGTGATCAGAAAATTCGCCCAATCGATATTGGCCGCACAAGGGTAGCTTGGCCGCGTGAAGCTGAAACTCGGCGTGATCCTCCGTTTCGTAGCTGACGTCTTCGCCAACGCCTTCGTGGCCTTGTCCGCACAGCCGAATCAAGCTGACTTGCCGGTCGAAAGGGCCGGGAACGGAGCTGCGATATCGTTCGCATACCGCTTGTTCCACTTCCAAGGACAAGTCGGCAAGAGATTGGAATTCAGACAGCTTGGGCATCGACTTCCAGCTTAATCCTTGCTTCAACTTGCCAATTCCATTTCGGAAAATTCCCCACGGATTTCTCAAAATTCCCGCAAGTTCTTTATAATTCCGAAGTCAGGCGCTACCTCCCGCTAGTTCGGGTCCAAGCCCGCAGGGATCTAGGTCGTCCTGATTCGTTGCTACAAGAAGACAAGAAAAGGTCCCGAGGTTCATCCCCGGGACCTTGTTTTTTTCTACGCCATTTGGATGCGACGCTTTTCTTTTACTTCCATCGCCTAGGTCGTTTTCGACTCCATTTCCTCAACCGCTTCGCCGGCGTTTTCTTTGTTCCCGGGATTGGGCTTCATTTGGTGCCCCTTGGAATCCGAACCGGAACTGATTTCGGGCCACTCCTTGATGTGCAAGTCCTGCTGGGGGAACGGGATGCCCACGCCGATCTTCTCCAATCCGTGATTGATTTGCTGATTGATTCGATCGGTGACCACCATCCTCTGAGACGGGCTGGAGAGGAACAAACGGATCTCGAAATCCAGGGAACTGGCGCCGTGATTGACAAAGAAAACTTGCGGCGCCGGATCTTTCAAAGCCTCGGGTTGGGAGGTGGCAAGGTCCAGCAACAGTTCCCGAACCTGGCTGATGTCGCTTCCGTAATCGACTCCAATCGGAATGACCAAGCGGGTCAGAGAATCGGCTAAAGTCCAGTTCACCACTTCTTTGCTGATCAAGGTCCGGTTGGGAACGATGACTTCCTGTCGATCAAAATTCAACACCGTGGTGGCCCGAATGTTGATTTTTTGAATTTTCCCGGTAACGGTGCCAACGGTGACTTGATCGCCGACTCGAATCGGTCTTTCCACTAGCAAGATGATGCCGCTGACGAAATTGGAAACGATCTCCTGAAGACCGAAACCGAGCCCTAAGCCCATGGCCGCCACCAGCCAGCCGATGCTGCTCATGTCCAAATGGATGGTGGACAAAGCGGCTAAGGCGCCCAGGAAAAACAGCGCATAGGAAGCCATGGTGCTGATGGCGTAGCGCAACCCCTGATCCATATTGATTCGGCTGAAAAACAGCAGGTCCAACAGCCCCCGGAGATTCCGAAGCAGCCAAATGGTGACCAGGAAGGTAAGACCGGCTCGAATCATGTCGGCAGCGGTCACCGAGATCGGATCCCCTGCAGCAGTCGTGCCGGCTTGGTAAAGCTCGCGCCCTTCCATGGCCTGCCAGAAATTCTGGTTAAGTCCCCAGATGCTGGCGATGACCAAGATTCCGACCACGACGAACAAGGCTCGGATGAAGACCCGCAGTTGCTCCAGCTCTCTCTGATCAGTTTCTTCAGTTCCGTTTTCCTGTTGCCGGCTGCGCCGCCAAATTCGTGCTTGGATCCGATCCAGGGCATGAACCACCGAGCGATAGATCGGGGGAAGCACCATGACCACCACAGCGGTCAGAATCAAACCCTTGGCCAGGTGAAGGGCTGCGAAACCGTAGCCGGCAAAATCCAGCACCGGAAGGGAAAGGACCAAAACCAGAATCAGCAAATTCCAGACGCCCTTACCCTTCTGCAAATAACTGGCAATGCGCTCCTCAAGCGCCACCCGGAGCACGGGAGAATTCGGGCGCAGCAACCGGTAAAGGGCCATGGCCCCCACCACCAGGAAGGCGGTCCAAAGGATTCGCGGCAGATAAACCAGTTCGAAGGGTTCCGCCAGCAGTAACTCGTGGGGAATCCACAGGAACAGATATCCCCAAAGCACCAATCGCAGAGTTCGGTAGAGGGTTCGGCACGGCTCTTCCGGCATCCACTCCATTTGCCGGCAAAGACCGGATTTGGTGAACAGCAAGCGGTTCAGATTCCAGAACAAGACCAGCCAAGCCAGGTGTTGGATCAAGCCCACCAGAAGGATGGGGTATTGGCCGGGGAAGTCCAACAAGGTCACGCCAAAGGCGGCGACAAAGACATAGCCCGGAAGCAACAAAGCGGCGAGGGAAGTCAACACCAAAGGCCGCAAATTCGCCTTCCAAGGCCCTGGGCTTTGGCTTTGGAACTCCCCGGCGTAGCGCAGAAGGCCCTTGCGAACCAGGAGGAAAAGGAAAGGCAAGAGGAGCAGCAGAACCGCCAGCAAGCCGATCTGACGAGGATGAATGAAGTCACTCCAAGTCCTGGGCTCCGTCTCGGTTCCAGGGAGCTGGTCGCTCCCCCAATCGATTAAGACTTCGCCTTCATCCACCAACTCGCCGAAGGTTTCCAGGTTCAAAGGCACTCGGTCCCGAATCCAAAATACCTTGGAATGGATAAAGGCACCCATTTCATTCAGAGTGGTGGTCAGCTCGAAACGCAAGTTCAAAAGTTGCTGCCCTTGGGGCAGGATCCCTCCCAAGCTCGCCTTTTCGGTGGTCAACAAATTGCGATATTCATCGCGCAGCTTGCCGCCTTCCCTGCGGATGCTTTCCTTCTCCCCCTCTTCAAGATCGGCGGTAGCTTGTTCGAATTCGGCCTTCCAAAGGTCGTTTAAGCTGAACAAGGTGTCATCCACCTCGAACCGGCGACCGCGATAGCCATTCAAAGTGGATTCCACTTCCGGGCTGACCGCCAACTCCAAAGCCTTGCGCTTTTGGGGAAGGCGTTGATACGTCGCCCGAATCATCTCGCCGACCTGGCCGCTGGTCCCGTATTTGGTGACGTAATCCTGCAGTCGACTCAGGGTGGTTTTATTTTCGGTGAGCCGGCCCTCGAGATCGGCCGTCTCCTTGCTCAGGCGCACGCCGAAAGGACCCATGGCGGCCAAATTGGCCTCCACCCGGGCGATCTTGGCCTGCCATTCGGCGAGAAATCTTTGCTGTGGGGTATCCGCTTTCTCGGCTAAGGCTTCCAAGCGAGCTGCTTCTTCCTGCTTGGCCTTTTGGGCTTGCTCCAACTGGTCTTCTAAGGCCTGCCGATACAACTCCAATTCAGCATTGGCTTGCTCCAATTGCAATTGCGCCACTTCCAATTGCAGAGCCCGATAGCTTTCCAGGCCGGGACCGGTTTCGGACACTTCTTCCAGCCACGTCCTGGCTTCCCCGGCAAGTTGAATTTCCAACTTGGCGTTGTCCAGATATAAAGCTTGTTGTTCCGGGCTCTGGCCCTCGGCCGGCGGTTGATCCTGCAGCTCGGTCAACCGAGCCTGAGCCTTGGTCTCCCGCTCCTGCCATTGGCTTTGCAGATCCGCCATGTCGGAAGCGACTTTGTCCTGAGTAGAAATCGCCGTTTGAATCTTCTCGATTTGGCTCCTCAGCTCGCCAGCCTGCTTATCCAAGGCCTTCAATTGCTCAGGATCGGGATCGCTCGGGGCTTCCGCTTCTGGCCGTTGTTCCAAGGCTTCCTTCCGCGCTTGCAAAGTGGCCGTCCCTTCGGTGCTCGCCTCCAAATCACGACGGAAATGCTTGTGACGCTGCTGCACTTGGATCAACTCATTCAATAATTGAATGCGCAAATCCAGGGATTTCGCCATTTGCTCTTCGGCGCTTCCGGCGGCCAACTCCATGCCGAGAGCTTCCCTTTGATTCTTGGCACTCTCCAGAGCCGCCGCAGGATCCTGAACCGCCGGCTCGGTGATCTGCTCTTCTTCTCCCTGCGGCGGAGCAGGGGCTTCGCTTTCCGGCTGTTGAGGAGCCTCCTCCGCCGGCTCATCCTGGGAAGGATTTTCCTCCGAACTCGATGGCGGCTGTTCTTGAGCCAGGGGCGCAAAGCCCGGGACCGCAGCGGCCGAAAAGGAAGCTCCGGCCCAAGCGGCAATCAGGAGAAAGGCAAACTGGCGGACCATGGATCCTGCCTCGGTGTGAAGGTTTCGCAAGCTCATGACGGATGAAGGCCTCGGTTGTGGCAGGACCGAGAAGGGAATGGGAACCCGGGCGGGCTCACATTATGGCTTCTTTTCCAACAGCCGGAGGCTTCAGATAGCTAGACCGGGAAATCAGGAAAGGCAAGTAATCTAAACCCCTCGCCGACCCAGCTTTGCCCACTCCACTTGCGGGCGGCTACACCCATGTCCTCGACTTCACCTGCGCCTGCTTCTTCATTCAAGTTGGCCGCCGTCTTCAGCGGCGGAGGTGCTCGCGCCGCCTATCAAGCAGGATTTCTATCCGGATTGGGACGCATGTTTCCCGACTTGCCGATCCCCTATTTGACCGGAGTCTCCGCAGGAGCCATCAACGCCGCCGGCCTGGCTCAACTCTCCGGAGATCTGCACTCTCGCAGTCGAGCTCTGGTTTCCGCTTGGCGCCAAGTGGAGCTGGCCCAGGTCGTCGAAACCGGTAGTTTCCACTTGGGAAGGCGCACCACTCGTTGGATGATGCGTTTGCTTTCCGGCGGCCGCCGCGGCGGACCCAAGCCCAGAGGTCTTTTGGATACCGCCCCGTTGGAAACTTTCCTGAAACGGTCCTTGCAATGCGAAGAAAATGGACGCCTGCAAGGCATCGGCCGCAACTTGGCGGAAGGAAGGCTTTCAGCGGTAGCCATTACCGCCTCCAATTACCAAACCGGTCAATCGGTTACTTGGGTGGAAGGAGAAGAGCTTCCCAGTTGGAGCCGTGCTCATCGGCTCGGGGTTTCCTGCCCGCTTGGAATTCAACACATTATGGCTTCGGCCGCCCTGCCCGGTTTGTTTCCGGCGGTTCTGGTCGACGGACACTGGTACGGAGACGGCGGCATTCGCCTGACCGCCCCTTTCGCTCCGGCGGTCCACCTTGGCGCCGACAAGATTTTGGCCGTTTCCACTCGCCAAGCTCGCAAACCGGAAATCGACGTGGGTATCGCCCCCTATCCGCCGCCATCTCTCCTCGCCGGAGTGCTTTTGGACGCCATTTTCTTGGATCAGTTCGACGCCGATGCCTTGCGGCTGGAACGCATCAACGGATTGTTGGCGCAACAAGGAGGAGATTTAAGTTGCGGATTGCGACCGGTGGAATTGCTGGTTATTCGTCCTTCGGTAGACCTGGGAGCGCTGGCCCAAGACTATGAGTTGAAACTGCCGGGGGCCCTTCGATTCATGACTCGAGGCTTGGGAACCCGCGAAGAAAATCCCGCCGGCCTGCTCAGCTTGCTGATGTTTGAGCCGGCCTACGTCGACACCTTATTGCAGGTCGGGGAAAGGGACGCTTTGGCTTGCCGGGAAACTTTGGCTGCCTTTTTGGAAACAACCCCGGCGTCGGCATCGGCCGATGAAAGCGGGGCTTGATTTTTTTACCAGAAGCAAAGGTACAAAGCCGCCGTCAACGCCAAGACCCCGTATCCCGCCGCCCGCAAGCCTTTCATCGGCCGAAGGTCGACCACCTTGGGTTCAGGAAGCGGCTTGCCTTCGATCCGTGGAGCCCAACCACCCCAGGCGGCCATCAACCCCAGCAAAAATAAGAACAGGACGAACATGTGGTAGAGGAAGGCCATGGAGGAATAGGCGTGCAACATTCTCCAAGGAGACGCCATCGAGGCCACGTCCTGTTCGGTCCACACCCAGGAAGGAGCCCGGCTGAGCAAATACAACAGCGGTCCGACCAGCAAGGAGCAACGAGCTGCGGCCGCCGGAACCCGGGGCATCACCATCCCGGCGAAAAAGACCGCGCAAGTCGGAGCGGAAACAAAGCCCCAAAACTCCTGGATGTATTGAAACACACCGTCGAAGGCGTGAATCACCGGCGCCCACAAACAAGCTCCGACGGCCAGAAGGGCGGTAACGATACGGCCGATTCGCACCGCTTCGGCTTCGGTCATGCGCTTTTGCACGTAGACCGACCAGAGATCCAGGGTGAACACCGTGGCGGCTGAATTCAATCCGCTGTTGAAGGTGCTCATGATCGAACCGGCCACCGCCGCCAACATCAGTCCCAACAGTCCAGCCGGCAACAGTTCGCGCAGCAACATGGGATAGGCGCCGTCCATTTGATCGACCGGCAATCGATCGGCCAAAATTTGTACCGCCATCATCCCGGGAATCACCACCAAAAACGGCAAAAACAACTTGATCAAGGCGGCGAAAAGAATGCCCTTTTGGCCTTCCGCCAGGGATCCGGCGGCTAAGGTTCGCTGGGTTATGAATTGATTCAATCCCCAATAGAACATCACCGGGATCCACAAGCCGGTGATCAAGCTCAAGCTCGGAACGTCCGGATCGTTCCATGATCGGATGACGTGAAGCCCTTCGCGATTTTGCTCGGCGAAGCGGTGCCATCCGCTCCATATACCCTCTCCCTCACCGAGGCGATGCAAAGCCAGAAAAGCCACCAAGGTGCCGCCGGCCAGCAGGGCGCCGCCTTGCAACAAATCCGACCAAACCACCGCTTTCAAACCGCCGAAGATGGTGTAAATGCCGGCGGCGATGCCAATGCCCCAGACGCCGAGTTGGAAAGACCACCACCGGGCGCCACTTTCCTCAAGATCGAACCGGTTCATCAAGATTTCCGGCAGTTTTAGAACGCCCGAAAGAAAGGTGGCACCGGAATAAAGCACCGTCGCCAAGACCGTCAAAACGAAAAAGACGACCATGAAAGAGGCCAAAATCGAGCGACAACTGCGGTCGAATCGATATTCCAAATATTCGGGCATGGTATAGATTCCGGCCTTCAAGAACCTCGGCAACAGCCACCAGGCTACGAACACCAAGGCCGGAGCCGCGAGCCATTCGTAACTGGCCACGGCAAATCCTGACCGGGCGGCGGTCCCGGTCATGCCGACAAAGTGCTCCGTAGAGATATTGGAAGCAATCAAAGAAAAGCCGATCAACCACCACGGCAGGGATCGGCCAGCGAGGAAATAGTCCCGTCGAGTCCGCTCGCCTCGAGAAGCCCACAAGGAAATCCCAGCCACCGTCCCCAAAAACAGGAACAGCAACACCCAGTCCTGCCAGCTCAACATGCTTCTTCCGAAGATTCCACGGCAGCCGGTTGAAGGTCCACGGCGCCCACTTGTTGCCGCCAGCGGAGCAAGCCATCCGCCAAGGCCAAAGTTTCGGCGGACCCAATCATCGGCGGCGGCGGTTGCAGGTTCACCGGATCATCGGCCAGCATGCCGGCCATGGCGGCGGCTTCCAGGGCAAAGCAATCCATGGGCGCCTCCACTTCGGTTTCCTGCGTTCCTGAATCGGTTTCCAAATTCAAGCGCCCGATCAATCCCAAGCGGCGTCCTTCCGGCATGAAAGGATCTTCAAAATGAAGCCTTCCGCGGTCTCCGATCAAAACCGCCCGGCGCCCGAGTTCGCCATCGATGGAAGCGGTAATCCTGGCTTCGAAGCCGCCGTCAAATTGCACTTGGGCGGTGGCAAAGGCTTCCACCCCAGTAGAAGTTAAACGTCCGCTCGCTTGCATACTTTCCGGCTCGGCATAGGGCCGTTGGGTATCTCCTGCGCAAGGAGCGAAATACATGGCCAATGAAAGCGGGTAACCGCCGATGTCCAATATGGCTCCGCCGCCAAGCTCGGGTGCAAACAGCCGGTGATCGGCCTGAAAGGGAGCGTGAAATCCAAAGGAAGCTTCCAAGCGTTGCAAGCGACCAATTCTTCCTTCTTCCACCCAACGACGGGCCTGGGCGATTTGCGGATGGCAACGATACATCCAGGCTTCTACCAACGGCAGGCCCAAGTCCGCGGCCAAGTTCACCAAGTCCCGACTTTGTTGCGGGCAAACGGACATTGGCTTTTCACACAGCACCGCCTTTCCCGCCTGCAACGCGGCCTGCACCGCCCATCCATGGTGGCTATGGGGTGTGGCCACGTAAACCGCGGCCACTTCCGGGTCTTGAACGAGCGTCTCCAAATCGGCAACTGCGCTGCCTCCGTGCTCGGCGCAGAAATGCCGACTTCGTTCCAGGGATCGGCCCTGGACTCGAAGCAACCGGCCGACTTGCCATCGCTGCAAACTTTCGGCGAAGACTTTGGCAATTTGGCCGGGGCCGACGATGCCCCAACCGGGAATTTGCTTGGTTGAGGAAGCCTTCATCGCAAGGAATGACCGCTCAGGACCTGGGTATCTTCGAGAATAAAACCGTTGGAAAGGGAGTTTCCGAAGCGTTCGAAATCGCGAAAGCGCCAATGGATCTTTTTCTGTCGATCGATTTCCAGGATCTGCGGCTGAGCTTCTTCCCCATGGCAGTTTCCGATCACAATGTTGCCGTTTTTCAGCACCTGCAAGGTGGTCACCCAAGCCAATCGGATCTCCGGCAGCTCGTCTTGTCGAAGTTGCCAAACGATCTGTTTGTCGGGATTGACTTCCAAAACCCCATGGCCGTTGCCGGTGGAAAGCAAGGTGTGGCCATTGGGGAGCCGAATCGCAGCGAATACCTGATTCCCCCAAGCATCCGCCCCCCAACCAGATGCCGGCTTTCGGTTGAATAGAGGAACCTCATAGAACCAAAGGACTCGGCCTTGCCGGTCGTATTCCCGAACCACCCCATCGGCCTCGTGGCAGACCAAATAAGTTCCAGTCGGAGTCTTCCGCACCAAGCGGGTGTCGTGATGGGGATCGGGCCGATCCACCTGAAGAGGAATTTGCCACAGCAAGGTGCCCTGGCGGTCGACTTCCAACAATCGAGCGGCTCCGGATTCGGCGATTAAAGTAACGTCGTCGGCTAAACGCTGGAATGCGTGAATTTCAATGGGTCCGTCGCCGGGGCGCCGGTTCTGCGCCGCAGCATCGTAGCTCCAGTGCAGCGAACCATCTTTGGGATCGATTTCCAGGATTCGTGTCCAGCGATCTTGAAACAGTACGCGGCCGTCGGCAAGCCATTGCAAATCGTGCAACTGTTCAATGGGATGTTCCCACAAAAGCTCAAAATGGCCGATGGCGGTTTCCTGTATCAAGGCGATTCGCTTCTTGGAAGCATCGGCGGCCAGGAGGCGTCGCGGGCTTCCATGTTGAAATGGCTCGGCCGGCAGGGCTAGAGAACCGCTGATCTGCAAGTCGGGCCAGCTTCGTTGCCAGGCTTCCAGTTCGGCTTCCGAAACCTTGGTTTGATACAGGACCAATCGTTGCAGGCGAGAAAGCTTGGGGAATAACTGGCTTAATTCAGAGCCGACGCTGGTGGAATGGAGGTTGAGGTACTCCAGTTCGGGGCTTTGAGGTAGCCAAGATTGCAACCATGGCGGCGGTGCATTGGAAGCTTGGAAATGGACGCGCCGCAGTTTCGGCATGGCGGGAAGGACTTGCCAAACCGCCTCCGGCCATTGCTGCTTGGCCAAGGAGATCTCGACGATTCGATCGGCCACCGTTTGCAAAGCCGCCAGTCCCTCCGCCGAAGGAGTTGCGGTGTTCAAAGAAAAGTCCACCGCTAACCAAGATTCATCCGCTCCCGCGGCAAAGTCCACCCGGCCGCCGCACAAGCGGCCTAATTCGGCCAGCCGCTGCTGTTCCGCCCGCCGGTTTTCCGCGGCGGATTTCACTTGATCGAAGAAACCTATGGTTTCGGCTCCGGCCTTCATCCAATTTTGGAGTACCGCTAATTCCTCGGCGGGCAGAGAGCCGTCCGGGGGCATGACGTCCGAATCTTCCGATGGCAGGCCGATGCGATAGGCAAACTCGCTTTCTTGCCACGCCTCCCGGTCTAGCACCGAAGTCAAGCCTTCTTCGGTATCCAGTCGCAACCCCCCTTTGGCCTTTTCAGCACCATGACAGGACCAGCATCGAGCCTGCAGGACGGCGGCAGCTTCCTGGTTCGGATCTTGGGTAAATCCGACCATCGATCCCCACAGCAACAGGTGAAGCCACATGCTCAAGCCAAAATTTGCTGAATGGGACGAGCTCCTTCGACGCCGACCAATTTCTGATCCAAGCCGTTGAAGAAGAAGCTCAAGCCGTTTGGATCCAAGCCCAAGAGATGAAGGATGGTGGCGTGCAGGTTCTTGACGTGGAATCGATCCCGAACCGCTTTGGAGCCCAATTCATCGGTTTCTCCCACGCTGACTCCGCCGCGAATGCCTCCGCCGGCCAGCCACATGGTGAAACCCCAAGAGTTGTGATCGCGGCCGGTGCCCTCGGCATATTCCGCCGTCGGCTGACGGCCGAATTCTCCACCCCAAACCACCAGGGTTTGATCCAGTAGCCCGCGTTGTTTCAAATCGGTCAACAAGGCGGCGATGGGACGGTCGGTTCGGCCGGCATGGCGCGTGTGATTGAAGATCAAGTCTCCATGAGCATCCCAATTGTCGTCGTTGTGGCCGCCGCCGGAATAGATCTGGATGAAGCGAACTCCGCGTTCGACCAGGCGTCGGGCCAAAAGGCACTTGCGACCGAAATCGGCGGTTTTCGGTTGGTCCAGGCCATACATCTGCTGAGTGGCTTCCGATTCCTTGCCGACATCGACCGCCTCCGGGGCAGCGCTTTGCATGCGGTAAGCCAATTCAAATTGAGCGATTCGCGCCGCCAGTTCCGGATTGCCGGGGTGGGATTCTTGGTGAATCTGGTTTTCCCGTTTCAGATGATCGAGCAAGCGCCGTTGCCGGCCCTGGGCTAAAACCGGCGGCGGATCCAAACTTAAGATCGGAGTCCCTTCCGCCCGCAAAGGCACGCCTTGGAAGGAAGCCGGCATGTAACCGTTGGTCCAATTCTTGGCGCCGTTGATCGGGCCGCCGCTTGGATCCAACATGACCACGTAGCCGGGCAAATTCTGGTTTACGCTTCCCAAGCCGTAGTTGATCCAGGAACCCAAACTTGGATGCCCGCTGATCAACCGGCCGCAGTTCATGTTCAACAACCCGGAACCGTGGATCGGGCTTTCCGCATACATGGAGTGAACGAAAGCGATGTCGTCCACGCAATGGCCCAAGTAAGGGAATAAGTCGGAGACGTATTTGCCGCACTGGCCATAAGGTCGGAAGCGCCATTTCGGACCGACCACTCGCCCTCCCGGCCGTTTACCCTGGCGCCCGAAAGTCGGAACGTCAATGGTCTTTCCGTCCAGCGGGTAAAGCTTGGGTTTGTAGTCGAAGGTATCGACTTGGCTGGGCCCTCCATACATGAATAGAAAGATCACGCTCTTGGCTTTCGGCGCGTGATGCAAATGGGAAGCCGGTTCCTGTCCGAACAGGGGATTCGACTGGGAACCGTCTGCGATCAGGCTTTGGCCGCGAAGCCAACGGGGCCCCAACAAACTGGCCAAAGCCACCGAGGCAAAGCCGGCTCCGCCTTGCCAAAGGAATTCGCGCCGGGTGCGGCGGCAGAAATGCGGATTTCGAGAGGAAGTCATCAGTCCAACCAAAGGAACTCATTTTGATTCAACAAGGCCAAGCAAAACAAAGCCAAGGCTTCCTGCGGCGAGGTGCCGTGGTCTTGGTTCAAGGTTTGCAAAAATCCGCGGTGGCGGTCGACTTCGCCGGCGAAGGGTTCTCGCCCCAAAGCAAGGCGCAAGGCTAGAGCGATTTGCCCTTCTTCCGTCTCGCCTTCCTGCTCCAGGCGGGCGGCAAAACGAACCGCCATGTCCTGGCAAAATCCGCCGTTTAAAGTCATCAGAGCTTGGGTAGGAATATTGGTCGGGAATCTCTCCGGACAGGAAATGTCCGGATCGGGTTGATCCAAACTCTGCAGTAAGGGAAAGCGAAGCGAGCGCTTGACGAAAACGTACAAGCTGCGGCGGTGAGCTTCCGATTCCGGCGAATGGCCCCAAGCCTGTTCCGGCCGGGACGCCGTGGCCAAAACTTCCTCTGGAAGCTGAGGATAAACGCTGGGACCGAACATGCTCAGATTCAAACTCCCGCTTACCGCTAAAGCAGCATCGCGAAACTCTTCCGCCCGCAATCGCCGGGGTTCAAAGCGCCAATAGAGGCGGTTATTTGGATCTTCGGCCATCGCTCGCTCCGAACCGACGCTGGCCATTCGATAACTTTGAGAAGTCATCAAATAGCGGTGCATGGCTTTTAAGGACCAGCCTTCCGACAACAGCTTCAAGGCCAGATGGTCGAGTAATTCAGGATGGGTCGGCTTCACTCCGAGTCTGCCGAAATCGCCGGGAGAGGGGCAAAGTCCTCGCCCGAAGTGAAATTGCCAAATTCGATTGGCCATCACCCTGGCGGTCAGATAGGCACCTTCCTCCACCAGCCAGCGCGCCAAAGCCAAACGCCTGCCGGTTGAATGGCCTTCGCCTGGGAGCTTTTCCACTTTCGGCCCTTGGAAAACCTCGATGCCGACTTGGAAGGCGGCAGGAATCGCCGGCGCCACCCTTTCGCCCTGAGCGTGGGCACTGCCTCGCAACAACACGTGCTGTGGCGGAGCTTGCCCTCCTCGTTCAAAAGCCACCAGAGCCGGATAAGCCTCCATCACCGGAGCCCGCTCGAGTTCCTCTCGCCGTTGCAACAACATTCGGGCTTGATCGAAAACTCCCGGCTCCAGGAATCGCCCCCCCTCCTGAGCCAGGCGAATTCGACGAGCGGACAGGTTCTCGGCTAGCCATCCACTGCGGAGACCGGCGTCTATGTATTGACCTCCTCCTTGGTTTCGGCAGGAGATGGCCAATACATTGGATCCCACCACCAGGGCATCTACTGCAGATTGCGGAAGTTGCCATTCTCCATAGTCCACTCGGAACCCGCTGCGTTCGAAAACCAAGATGCCATTGAGATAAACCTGGACGTCTTCATCGTGATGCAAACTCAGGATCAGCGCACGAGGAATCTTGGTCAAAGCGAAACGAGTTCGCATGAATAACTGCCCAGCATGCCAATCGGTTCGGACTACGGCTCCGGGAGTTTGACGGCGCCCGAAACCGGCATGACCTTCCTTCCAGTTTCGGTCGTCAAAACCCGGCATTGGCCAACCATCGGCGGCCTCCTGCCGATAGCGCCATCGAACCGCTTGGCTGCGAGCGTCGGCCAACAGGATCTCTGCAGGCGGTTCGTCGTTTTGGGCAAGCACTTCGTCGAAGGCCTCTAGATAAGGTTTCAATTCGGCATCCAACACAGCCAGAGCCCTTTCCTTGGCCAATTGGCTCAATCGGCCCGCGGTTGCCGGATCGGCAATCGGACGGGTCATGCCGCCTCCCAGGTGTTGGCCGAAGTCGTCGCCTCCGTAACCGCTCAAATTGTTGAAATAGGCGGTAAATCCATAGTAGTCCTCTTGAGTAATCGGGTCGGCTTTGTGGTCGTGACAGCGAGCGCAACCCAGGGTGGTTCCCAAGAAGACTTGGCCGGTAGTATCCACAATGTCGGCTAACTCATCGGCTCGAGCTTGCAAACGATCGGCAGGTTCGTCGTCCCAAACGCCCAATCGAAAAAATCCGGTGGCCAACCTCGGATCCAAGGCGGCCGGTGCCTCGCCGTTCGCTTGTTGAAGTAGGAAAAGCTCGTCGCCCGCCAGTTGCTCGATCAAAAATTGATCATAAGGCATGTCCTGGTTCAAGGCGCGAATCACCCAATCTCGATAGCGCCAAATATTGGTTTTTCGAGCATCTCGCTCATAACCATTGGTTTCGGCGTAGCGAACTTGATCCAACCAGTGCCGGGCCCATTGTTCGCCGTAATGAGGAGAAGCTAACAAGCGCTCAATGAGCAGCGCCCAGGCCGCATCGAAACCTTTTTGTTCCACCTCCTGCAAAAAAGTTCGGCGTTGCTCCAAGGTCGGGGGCAAGCCGAGTAAGTTGAAAGTGGCTCGTCGCAACAAACTTTCCGCTTTCGCTTGAGGAGCCGGTTGCAAACCGGCCTGCTCCAAGCCATGCCAAATCCAAGCGTCCACCGAATTCCGATTCCAGTCCGGATTTGAACTCACCGGCGGGGTTTCAGATTGCAGAGCTTGATAAGCCCACCAATCATTCGCCGAGGCCACGGCTTCTTCGTGGTGGGCGAAGCGCTCCGGGTCAGCCAAACGACCGGCCTCTCCTTCCGGCCAAGGAGCGCCGTCGAGAATCCACTTGCGCAGCAAAAGGCGTTCTTGGTCCGCTAATTTCCCCGACGGCGGCATGGCCAAATCAGGGTTTTCATATTCAACGACTTCGAGCAGGCGGCTGTCTTCCAGCCGCTTGCGATTTAAAACCGGCCCACGACTTCCTCCCTGAGCAAAACTGGCCGCGTCAGAAAACAGCAGCTCTCCCTTGCGGTCCTGTCCGCCGTGACAGGGCAGGCAGCGGGCGATCAAAACCGGCTTTGCAGCTTCCCAGGAAGAGGAAGGCTCTTGCCCGGAAAGGGCGGAAATCAGACTGCCCCAAACCGTTAGGGCGAGCACCGCCGTACCAACCGGAAAGGACTTCGGAAGGACGTTCATGACAAGGGAGGCCAAGGGCGGGGGCGGAATTGCCACACGAGGGTTTGTTCACCATACCGGGCCATCGAACCGCCGAAAATGTCACTCTGGCCTCTAGAGGTGACCTTTCGGCCGGAAACCGGGCCATAATGGGGATCATGGCCTCTTCTGCCCGGTCCGTTTTGTTGGCTCTGTCGTGGTACGACCACCGAGTTCATCGAGGGGTGGCCCGCTATGCCGAGCGCTTTGGTTGGTATCTGGATGCCCGGATGGCCAACTCCACCGAACCGGTCTGGGGCTGGCAAGGGGACGGAGTCCTGTGCAAAATCGGCTGCACCGCCGTGGACGAAGAGCTTCGCAATTTCGTTTTGAGCCTGAACTTGCCTACGGTCGATCTATCCGTGTTCGGCCCGCCGGCCGGCCTACCTGCTTTGGAATTCAATCCGATGGAAATCGGACGTTTGGCTGCCGAACATTTCCTGCAACGGGGCTTTGCCCATTTCGCCTGGTATCCGAACTTGCCGGGTGCTCCTCTGGCTGCGAGAAGGAATGGATTTCAGAACTGCTTGGCGGAAAGAGGTTTTCCAGTTCATCTCTTGGATCCGATCCCCACCGAGCAAGTCCCGCAAGGTTGGCAGGACGGAGAGTTAAAGCTTGGTCGAAAGCTGGCGAAGCTGCCGCAGCCGATCGGGATCTTGGCCTTCAACGACGATTGGGCGGTGCAACTGCTCCGTGCTTGCGAGGCCGTTGGACTTCAAGTTCCCGAACAAGTCGCCGTTTTGGGTATCGATAATCAAAGTTTGGTCTGCGAACACCTGGCCGTACCTCTTTCCAGCGTACGCCTGGATTTGGAAGCTTGGGGCGAGCAAGCGGCTTCCATGTTGCACCGATTCATGGAAAAAGAATCAAGCTGGACCGAAGCGCAAAAGGAAGCGGATATGGCATGGATGTCCCCCAGCGAAGTCGTGGCTCGGCGAAGTACCGACGTCATCGCCGTGAAACATTCCGCCGTTTCCAAGGCCGTAGCTTTTATTTCCGAAAACTTCGCCGAGGGCCTGCAAGTCGCCGATGTGGTCCGAGCCTCCGGTTTATCTAGGAGCGGCTTAAAAGAAGCGTTTCGCCGCCATTTGCACCGTTCGATTCATGAGGAAATCCAGCGAGTTCAATGCCTGGAAATGCGGCGCCTGCTGAGAACGACCGATTGGACTCTCGATCGAGTGGCCCGAGCCTGCGGATTGGCCAACGTCCGTCACCTTCATCGCCTGTTTGGTCGATTTGAAACGATGACGCCTCAGGAATATCGAAAGCTGGACCAAGCCGCAACCGATTAAGCCACGTGGAATAGAAGCTCCACGTATTGTTTGTAGTGTAAGAGTTGTTGGGCGAATATTTTGGGCTCCTTCATCGCTCTGGCCATGATGAAGGCACCCTCGAAAATCCCGGTGAGCATATCGGCCAAACTTTCCGAATGAAACTCCATCGCCGGCGGATGGAGGGCAACGGCTTCCTCCAGCTTGCGGCTAAGGACATGACGCCATTCCAACATGGAAAAGGCAATGACGCCCATGGTTTCCGAATCGAACAAACCACTTTCATAACAGTAGGAGGCGAACAAACATCCTGGGAAGGGATCGTCCATGCCCTCCGCCATTTCCAAAAACAGACCCAGGAAAATCAAGTATTGCTGCAAAGGGTCTTTGGAAAGCCGTTCGGCCCGCTGCATGAAATCCCGAAGCAATTCGCTCTCACTCTGGGCATAGCGGTCGATCAAGGCCCGAGCCAGATCGTTCTTGGTTTTGTAGTGATAGAAGAAGGCACCTTTGGTGATCCCGACACGATCCAGGATTTGATCGATGGACGTCGCCGAGAAGCCTTGTTTCAGGACCAACTCCTGGGCCGCATCCAGGATTCGCCGGCGAGTTTCGGTACTGTTGCGAGTTGCCATGGTTGACCTTCCAAGGGGAATTATACCTACTAGTCTGTTCAGAAGAAGTCGAATCTCCCCAGCAGATGAAATTTCCTAAATATTTTTTTATAAGTAGTTATGTATTTCAATCAGGAAATTTCGAAAACCGGCTTGCTCCCGAAAGGTTTTGCCCTTACGCTTTTATACCAACTGGTCGGTTTGTTTCCGGCCTCCCAACTCCAAAACAGGACTGAAACATGCTCGCTTCCTACGCAGAAACCTTGGGCCTGGCCTGCATCCCGGCCTTCCTCTTGCTCGATTTGCTGGTTCGCCACCGCGCCTTTCCGGCACCACGCTGGTGGCGGCTCCGCGCCTTGGCGGTAACGGTAGCCGCTTTCTTCCTCTCGATGGCGGTGGTCATGGCCTGGGGAAGTCTTCTAGGCGATTTCCACCTTCTCCCGGGAGAGGCCCTCGGCACCTGGGGAGGTGCCGTGGTTGGCGTTTTGGTCTATGAACTGCTTCACTACGCATACCACCGGTTGGCCCATCGATGGGACCCGCTTTGGCGCTGGTCCCACCAGCTCCACCACAGCGCCGAAAGTTTGGATGCCTTTGGAGCCTACTTCCTTCATCCCATCGACGTGGTGTTGTTCACCACGATTTCCAGTTTGGTGTTCTTCCCCCTGCTCGGCCTGAACCTGGCCGCCGGAGCTTTGGGTGGAGCCTTTTTAGTCTTCAACGCCATGTTCCAGCACGCCAACTTGAAAACCCCGCGCTGGGTTGGATATCTGGTGCAGCGGCCTGAAAGCCACAGCCTTCACCATGCCAAAGGCATCCACGCCTACAACTACTCCGATTTGCCTTTGTGGGACATCATCTTTGGAACTTTCAAAAACCCCACCGAGATGGAAACCGAACTCGGCTTTTATCCCGGTGCCTCGAATCGGTTGGCGGCCATGCTGGTAGGCCGGGACGTCAGTTTGCCTCCGGAAGAAACCAAAGACCGCGCCGGAAAACCCGCCCTCGAAGCTGCGGTTTGACCAAGGAATCCTGCTGTCCGGCTTGCAACGAAGAGGTTGCAGGCCGGACTTCCTTCATGGCAAGCTTCTTTCATAGCAAGGAGAGAGAAAAGGGCTCAAGACTCAATTCGGTTAAAATTCAATACCTGGACTTCGCAAAGCTTTCTTTTCGTTCCGCTGAGCCCGTGGACTTCGCAACCGCCTACCGAGAATTCGCTCCGGCACTGTATGCCTGGGCGGTATTGAAATGCCGCGGCCCTTTAGGCCAAGCCATCAGTCCGGAAGATTTGGTGCAGGAAGTTTGCGTAGAAGCCATGGCGGCTTTTCCGCGCTTCGACCCGGAGAAAGGGGCGTTTCGGCCGTGGTTTTTCGGGGTCGCCACCCGGGTTGCCAGTAACGCTCTGCGGCGCTTGGCGCGAGGCAAATTATTGCCAGGAAACCCCCTGGATCCCCGGCGTCAAGCTGAATTGCCGGCCGCGGTGACCACCATCAGCCGTCGAGTACGTCGAGACGATGCCCTGGAGCGATTCGTAATGGGTTTGAGCGATTTGAATTCCGAAGAGGCTAAACTCCTGATTTACCGAGGTTTGGAAGGCTTGGATCACGAAGCCATTGGTGATTTGCTGCAAATCAGCCCGGCCAATGCGGCCAAACGCTGGCAACGATTGCGGGAACGGTTGGCGCAATGGCCTGCGGCCCGGGATTGGTTGCACGAGCTGTAGCCTGGCCTGAATCCAAAATTTATTGTCAAACTCACCGTGGCGTGACCGAGTTCTACCAGCCGCGCACAACCAGCGGCTTTCCCCGGCCCGACCGATCCTTGGTGGGCCGCAACCGGAACTCGACCATGCGACCTCAACTCCTTCTTACCGGCACGATTTTCTTTGCCGCTCTCAGTCAGGCAGAAGCGCAGCTACCTTTCCGCTATTCACTCGACTCCCCCACCAACGACACGGCCTTTGCCGTGGAATCGGCGGGCTTAGGGGACATCGATGGTGACGGCTACGCCGACTTCGCGGTCAGCGAAACGGATACAGGCCCTTTCCAACCGCCGGGAGTGGTTTACGTTCATTCCGGAAAAAGCGGTCAGTTGCTTTATACCTTCCAAGGCATCAGCAATGCTGACGGCTATGGATTGGCCTTGGACTCCGCCGGCGACGTAAATGGCGACAACGTTCAAGACCTCTTAATCGGAGCCCGAGAAGATGAAACCATTGATTGGGGATCGGGTCGAGTGGAAGTTCGGTCCGGAGCGGATGGAAGTCTTCTGCACGAATTAATCGGTTTGAATCGCTTGGGGCATTTCGGCGACAGCGTCGCCGGCGCCGGAGACGTTAACGGCGATGGTTACGATGACTTTTGGGTTTCTGAACAAGGCACCGGCACCATATTCCTGTATTCCGGCTTCGATGCCAGCCATTTGCAATCCTTGCTCAAACCCCTCACTGCCATCAGTTGGCCTGATTCGATCGCCAATGCCGGCGATGTGGATGGGGACGGCAAGAACGACCTTGTGGTAGGCGAGCGAAGTACAACTAGCGGATCACTTTCGAATCATGGAAGCCTTTCATTGTATTCCTCCTCTTCAGGCGCCCTTTTGATTCAAGTCATGGGTGACGACTACCAGGAACAACTGGGAAAATCGGTGGCCGGCGGTGTGGACCTCAACCATGACGGGATCCCGGATTTCTTGGGCGGAGCTCAAGGAGAAATCAACGGCAACGGAGACCTGGTCGGAGCCATAACGCTTTTCTCCGGTGCGGACGGCAGCATCTTGATGAAAGACTTCGGCTCGGTGTCCAACCCGGTGACTTTCGGCCGCTGGGTAGATTTCGCTGGAGACCTAAACGGTGACGGGGTGGAAGACTTTGCGGGGGTCGCCCAAACGCCCGGCACGGTCGGAGCCAGTGGCTATGCCCGTTTCTATTCGGGTGCGGATTTCCAACTCCTGGACGAGTTCCAAACTGCAAGCAGTACTGATTTCTTCGGCTCCTGCTTCTCCCCGCTTGGAGATTTGAACGGCGACGATTTGCCCGACTTCCTGCTCGGCGCCAAGGGATCTCGCCAAGCTCACATCATGGCGGTAGCCGGAAGCCTCTCTTATGGGGTGATCACCGAAGCTTCACAACAGCTAAGCCTCGCATGGCAACCTAGCGGAAATCCTGACGCCAGCTTTGGACAACTATTCTCTGCCGGCGCTCCTCCCCATGCCCCGGGAACTCTTTACTACAGTGCCGGAGCCACGTCGATCGACCATGGCGGCTTGACTCAATTGGTCGATCTCAATGCGAGCTATGCCAATGCCCTGGGCATCGTTTTCGACCAAGCCGGAGAATGGCGCAGCAAAACCATTAGTTTGCGTCATGCCAAGCTGGCCGGCACATCCCTGTTCGCCCAGGTCATTGCCCTGGACCCGAGTGCCAACTTAGGGCGATTGAGTTCCCCCGGCATCGAAGGTCGATTCACTCAATGATTCCCCTTTCTCGGCGCCGATCGCGACCCCATTCGCCGATCGGCGCCGATTGCCTTACCCTGAGGTTCGAGAACAAACGCCCATGAGCTCCAGGGACGTCATTGAAGAACGGCTTTTGCTCGCCTTTTTCGAGCAAGCCATGGAAGATCGAAGCACCGGCGGGCTTCGCTCCTTGGAAAATTACGAGCAACGTTTTCCCGGGTTAGGCCAGCGCTTGAAGCAAGAGTATCAAGCCTTGCTCCTAAAAGATTCGGAACAACCAACGCAGTCCACCGACCGCCACCTGGGTCCTTTTCGCCTGCATCGCCTATTAGGAGAGGGCGGGCAGGGCCAAGTTTATGAAGCCACCGATGAAAGATTCCATCGCAAGGTGGCTTTAAAAATCCGCCCCCGTTCGTTCGGATCCGGAGGGAACCGGCTTCCGGCTCAGGTGGCCCGGGAAATGGAAATTTTATCGCGCCTGGATCACCCGGGCATCTGCGTGGTTTACGACGCAGGAGAGGTAGATGCCTACGCCTACCTTGCCATGCGTTACGTTCAAGGAGAATCCTTGGCAGCTCTCATTGCTCGAGAGCGTCAAGGAATAACAAACGGTACCTCCTCTTCCAGCAAGATCCGCTCTTCCAGAGAAAGCCTTTGGCAAAAGACCGCGCTGATTGAGAAAGTAGCCAGAGCCCTTCATGCCGCCCATCAATCCGAGGTGGTCCATCGCGATATCAAACCGGCGAACATTATGGTTCAACCGAACCTGGAGCCGGTCATTCTGGACTTCGGCTTGGCGCGATCCGAGCAAAGTCAAACTCCGACCCTGACTTTAAGCGGCGACCTGCTTGGAACTCCCCATTACTTGGCGCCCGAACAATTGCGAGGCGAAACCCGAGGGAATCCAGCCAGTGACGTTTGGGCCCTTGGAGTCACTCTTTATGAATACCTCTGCGGCATGCGCCCGTTTGAAGCCCCGACTTTTGAAGCCATTGCCCGAAGAATCGAACAAGAGGAGCCGATCCCGATTCAACGGCTGGAACCGGCGATCCCCGGAGATTTGGCCGTAGTCTTGACCACGGCCATGGAAAAGAATCTGGCCCGACGCTATCAAACCGCCGAAATCTTCGCCGATGAGCTTGCCAGGGTACAAGCGGGAGAACCGATTACGGCGCGGCCGATTTCTTCCATCGGCCGCTTACAGCGTTGGACTCGGCGGAATCCGGCTCCCGCTCTCTTGCTCTTGGTTTTATTTCTTGGCTTGCTTGGCAGCGCCTTGGCTCTGCAAGAATTTCGAGATCTTGCTGATCAGCGACAAAGTGCTCTGGCGGTATCCGAAGTCCGACTGGCCAAGAGCCATTGGGAGCAGGGGCGCTTGCTGTTTTACTCGCAGGAACACGGCCGAAGTTGGCGGATTTTGGAACTGGCGGAGGCTGCCGCCACTGCCTTGCAAAAAGCAAGCTTGGACGCTACTCCCGAGACTTGGATAGAAGAAGAACTTCCGGCCCTATCCGATTTCCGCAGCTTGGCCATGAAAGCGTTGCTACTTCCAGACGGCCGGGAAGTTTCCAAGATCCCCCATCAGGCTCTAACCGTAGCCGCGTATTCGCCCGACGGAACCAAGCTGGTCACCCGCACGGCGAAACCTGGGACCAACCGAATTCATGCCTTGGCCATTTCCCTCTTGGACGGCGAAACCGGGGAGGTTCTAGCTCGCTCGGAGCGGCCGGAACTGTTGGATGCGGAAGAAGGGTTGGCGGTTCACAACGAAGGATGGATCGCGGTCCCCGGCCCGGAAGAAGAGACGATTGACATTTGGGATTTAATCGAACAAAAACGAATTCAACGCTTGAAGCTCCCGCCTTCTTTGATTTTGCCGGACAGAAAACCCAGCCACCGGCGGTGGTGGAAACTAGCCTTCAGTCCGGACGGGAAGAAATTGGCAGCTTCGGTCGCCCCCAAGGAAGGGCGCGGAACGATTCCGTCCCCTCGAGGCTTTGCGGCTTGGAACTTGGAGCAAGAAGCTCCTCTAGTCGGAAAGCAGACCCAAACCTATCGATGGCCTTGGATTGGTTGGTCTTTGGACTCCAGGCACTTCGTAATTCCAAGTGGAACCCAAGAAATCGGAATTTATCGGGTAGAAGGAGAATCGGCCCTCGTATCCGGCTTCAAGTTGGACGCCCCCTTTCGCGGCGCCACGGTCTTACCGGGAGAGAAGCCCCTCCGGGTTTTGGCCATCGCAGGAGCCCACCAAGGCGGTCAGGATACTTTGGTCATCATGAAAACCGGCGGCAAAGCGCCGGATCATTTGGTTCGCCTGGATCACAAAATCGACACTCCGAATACGGCCGGCTTGGTCATGGACGCCACCGGTACCTGGTTGGCTTATGCCGATACCGATCGTGGCATTCGAATCCGGCAAGTGGAGGACGGTCGCGAATTCCTTCACATCGGCCAAGCCCACCAAACCTATTTGGACTCCCTGGCCTTTTTCAACCAAGGTCACCGCTTGCGCAGCCATGCTCGTGGAGGCGAAGGCAAGACTTGGGAATTGATTCCCGACCGAGGCTTGTTCGAAGATTTTGCCGTCCCCCATGGCGGCAAGCGCCGCGGAGTTCTCAGCATTTCTCCCAATGGGAAACTGTTCGCGTTCATCCCTGAGGATAAAGCCCAAAACGTTCTGGTTTGGCCGGTAGGAGAACCTTGGGAAAACGCCCTGGAGTTGGGATCGGAAATCTCCGTGCAGTCGGTATTTCACCTGTTCTTTTCCCCGGATGAATCCAAATTGGTCCGTATTTCGGATAACCTCACCACGATTTGGACTTTACCGGACGGTAAAGCCAAAAATTTCCTTCCGGATCAGGGTACCCGGTTCCTAACAGGCCTTTTCCAACCCCAAGATTCGTTTCTCTTGTTGCAAACCAAGGAAACGGAATTGGTGCTTCGCCTCTTTCCCGAGGGAAAGCGGGAATCGCTGGATTGGTTGCCGGAGTCGGTGAACGGAGATTTTGACTTCGAGGGAACAAGACTGATCACCAGCCCACTGGATCCACTCCAGCACCCACCGTTGGTAGTGGACCTAGGTGAGAAAACCGTTCAGCCGTTACCCGGTTTACCGGAAGAAGGGATTCACGTCATCCGAAATCACAAATTCAGTGAGGACGGACGTTGGGCCAGCAGCCTGTTGTATGACGGAACCTGGACCTTGGCCGCCTGGGATCTAAGGAATCAAAAACGGGTTTGGGAAGTGGCGGTCGGCATAAACCCGGATTGGGATTGCTGGGCCCATCATCCCCGGAAAGCTTGGCTGGCCGCCGGCACCGAGGAAGGCATGATTCATTTGTTCAACCTGAAATCGGAAGAACTCATCATGCAATGGTCAGGTCATCCAAGAAAGATCCGCAAACTCCAATTTACTCAAGCCGGCCGCTTGCTGAGTTGGGCCGCCCTCGAGCCCGGCCGGATTTGGAATTTGGAAGCGATATCCGATGCCCTGGAACCCTACGGCCTGGCTTTGCCGGATTAACCCATGCCCAGATGCTGATTCTCAGGGCAGGAATACTGAATCGCCCTGATTTCGGCCCTGGAGGAACCTGCGATGACAAAGGGGTCTTGGGCAACGGTGGCTTGGGCTTCATCCATGGAAGCAGCCCGGAGAATCAGCAAACCGCCCTTGCCATCGTGAAAAGGTCCGGCGAAATCCAGGCGGTCCTGAGCCTCCAAGTCTTTCAAGAAAGCCACGTGCTCGCGCACCAAGGATTCCGGTCGCGGGACTTCAGGTCGAGTCACCAAATGAACGACGTAACGAGTAAAGGCGTCTGAATTCTCCATCGCTCACTCTCGAGCCAGACGGGTTTTGCGCACTTCCTTCAGCAGTTTCACCAGTTTTTCGGAATCCGCTTGGTCGGCTTTTTTAAAACGAAGGCAACTCTTGCCGCAGCTTGTTCCTGGAAATCGATCTTTGTGCTTGGCCAAGATTTCTGGAAGGACGTAAAGACTCACGTGATGCTTCTGAGCGGCAAGATTGGCCAGTCCCGGATAACCAAGCATGCCGAATTCGTTGATCTCTTCGATTTCCGGAACGGCTTCGAATATGGCGGCCCGAACCTTTTCAAACAGCTCTTTCTGGTGCTCCGGCACAGCCTTTCGGTAAGCTTCCGGACTGTCAAGTTTGCGCTGCATGAAATCCTCTTGAACGCTTTTTAGGATCCATCCGGCTCTGGGGAAGTTGGTTCCGGAGGGCTTAACCTCTCCGCCGCCTCCGGCACGGTTTCTCGAAGGATTTCCAAGATGGCCTTGCGGTCGGCGGGTTGCAAGTTGGGAAAATCTCGATCCACCTTTCGATGATGGAGAATCGCCTCCAAGTCGGCCCAAATCAAATCCAAAACCGGTTTGGGTAGGTTTCGAAACGCATCCGAATCAATCAAGTAGCTGCAAGGAAATCGAAACAACCTCCTCGTCAAATCCAACTGGCGAAGCGAACGCCCCTGGGAATCTCGCTTCCCGCGAGCGGCAAATTCCTCGGCAAAAGACGAGCTTCCAGCAATCGGGCCTTGCAACAAGGCTTCCTCTCGAAACAAGAGATGATCCACCACCAATTTGGCCGCGGCTTGAAAGCGCCTCTTGGTGGTGTCGCTGACGTAATCATCCGGCTCTTCAAAAATCTCATTCATTCGAGCCTGATGATCCATGGCCCTCCTTCCCTGGTAACTGGCGCGGGCCAAAAGATTCTGCATTTGCGCCTGATGCTCGAACACCATCAGGGCCACCAAATCGCTGTGCGGGCTTAGGTACCGTTCCGTATCAAAGAACGGCGTCAGATCGGTAATGTTGGCCCCGGCCTCTCGATCTACGAAAGACTCTTCTGCGTTATCGGCAACCACCACGTTGCCCATGTGTCTCTGCTTGCCGTGGGTGCCGCTGACGTACCAACCGCCCCAGCGCTCTTCCAATGGGGAATCTTGGGTGGTCATAAAGGTACCGGAAGCCAGAATGGGCCGGCCGCTTTCCGATGGATGAACCGATCGAACCAGATTCCCGGGCCAATACCGGGTCCGGGAAGAAGCATGGCACTGCAAACATTCTTGGTCCAGCCGCCGGATCTTCGGATCCTGACGGTCCTGAGAAACCGTGTAAAAGGTCGGCCCCTGGACCGGATCCATCGCCGTAATCTCCATCAGCGGCGCATCGGGAATCCAACCGATGAAGGCTTCATCCCCGAAATAGATCGCTCGGGGCCGCTCCGGTCCGATCAAGTCATTTTGGAAACTAGTTTTCGAGAACACCAAAACCTGGGTACTGATTGGAGCTTCCAAAGCCTCTAGCAACGACGGAAGCCAGCCGTGCTCTTCATCCCAAATCAATGGACGTTCTCCGGCGGCAAGCGCTTGCTGTAACTTCGCTAAAGGGTCATGCCGGGAAGCTTCTTCGTAGCGCACCGGCTCGCCGAGGTAGTCCTGGCGTTGAGCCGTCAAGGAAGAAGCGGGCAAAAGGCAAAAAATTGCCAACAAAATGCACCGAAGACCCGCGCCTCCAAACACTACATTAGTTTTATGGGTACCCTTCGCGTTTGCCTTCACCCTTTCTTTGTACTGCTCCTGACGCTTATGGCAAGCCTCCAGGGCAGCGTTTTGCTCGGCCAAGAGCCGGCTACAGGCTCCTTGGCAGGATCATGGGTCGGAGACTTGAAAGCCGGAAACCAAACCCTGCGGCCGGTTTTTCGGGTAATCCCAGACGGCGAAGGCGGATGGAAGGCCACCGTCGATGATGAAGTACAAAGGTTTTACGGCCTCCCGGTTAGCTTGGCCCAGGTAGAGGCCGACGGCACCGTTCGCCTGGAAGTCGCCATGACCGCCGGTACCTTTAGCGGTAAGTTCACCGAAGACGGCAACGGCCTCGAAGGCACGTGGAAACAACGGGGGGGCGAATTTCCTCTTTCCCTGGAACGGACCGACGATTTGCCGGCCGTTTCAAAAGAAGTCGCCGGTTCCCTGGCCGGTCATTGGAAGGGCTTGCTGCAAGTTTCGGGAGTGGAACTCCGATTGGTTCTGAATCTCGAATCGCCAAGCACGGGCGGCTTGGAAGGGACCCTGGATAGCCCCGATCAAGGCGCCAACGGCATTCCGATTTCCAGAGTGGACGCTTTGGAAGGCAAGCAGGTGCGGATTTGCGTCGGAGCGGTTTTGGCCAACTTCGTCGGAGAACTTCAAGATCCCGACACCTTCAAGGTCCACATGTTTCAAGGAGGCGGACGCTTTCCGCTCACTATGAAACGAGTGGAGCAAGTGGAAGCCTTGCCCAGACCGCAAACGCCGAAAGCTCCTTTCCCCTACTCCATTCATGAAGTCGAATATCAAAATGAAGTCGGCGGAATCACTTTGGCCGGCACTTTGACCGTACCCAATGGCGAAGGACCTTTCCCGGCGGTTTTGCTGATTACCGGTTCCGGTGCCCAAGATCGGGATGAAACCATTTTCGAGCACAAACCCTTCTGGGTGATCGCCGATCACCTGAGTCGCGCCGGCATTGCCGCTTTGCGCGTGGACGACCGCGGGGTGGGCGGTTCCAGCGGCGGTGAAACCGCGGCCACCAGCGCCGATTTGGCTACCGACGTAGCCGCTGGTGTGGCCTTCTTGCGCCAGCGCCCAAAAATCGATCCGAAACGTATCGGCCTCATCGGCCATAGTGAGGGCGGCTTAATCGCTCCGATGGTGGCGGCTGAAGATGCTCAAATCGCATTCCTGGTATTGCTCGCCGGCCCGGGAACCACCGGACGCCAAATCTTGGTGGACCAAACCGAGCTGATCGGCCGGGCCGCCGGCACTGAAGAAAGCATGTTGAAAGAAAACCGCCGCTTGCAAAACTTGCTTTTCGATTTGATTCTCGATGAAAACCTGGACCCGGCCGAGGCGGAAAAACAAATGATTGCCGCGATGAAGAGCAGTCCGGCGTACGCCGGGCAGGAAGCAGAGGAAGCGGCCATCGAACGAGCTTTGGGCATTCTGCGTTCTCCCTGGATGCGCTATTTCCTCGCCCACGACCCGGTCCCGGTGTTGGAAAAAGTGAAGTGTCCGGTCTTGGCTCTGAACGGCACCCTCGACCTTCAAGTCCCTTTTGAGGCCAATCTTGCCGGAATCGCCGAGGCTCTGGAACGGGGTGGCAATTCAGATTTCCTAACCACCGCTTGGCCGAAGTTGAATCACCTGTTTCAACACGCGGAAACCGGGTTGGTTACCGAGTACGGCAAGATCGAAGAAACCTTCGCTCCGCAAGTCCTGGAACAGATGACGGATTGGATTCAGAAACGAATTCAGGCCAAAGATTAGAGCGATTCGCCCTTAGGGATCCAGGACCAAAGCCACCGGCTGGGAAGCAAAATCCCATGGTTGGCTCAGGCCATAGGCAAAGTGCAGCACCCTGCCAGCCCAATGCGAACCCACCGGGGGCAAATGGAATTGGGCCATGGCTTGTCCCTGACCGTCCAAGGTGCCCTGGAAGCCAGGGAAAGTTGGGAGACCGGCCTGCCAGTAGCTCAGTTCCATGAAGGCGTCCCGATTCAAGGGCAAGGTGACCGAACCTCCGGGCAACTGCAAACCGGGATCGGTCCCCGAAGCGCTGCCGACCAACACGTAGGCCCGGCCAGCGTTGCCGGCGCCGGCTTTGACCTGCAAATTGAGCACGCCACCGGTAGTCACGGAAAGGTTTGCAACGTCGCCGGCCAAGAACAACTGCCTCAGGTAGCGATCGTACTCGCTAGCGAATTCTTCTCCATTCCACATGTCCCAATTGATCGACCAAGTCATCAAGCCTCGAAACCCGGGATAGCCGTTCGGATTGGCCAATTGATATTGGCCGCCGAAACTGGACCCGAGATAAAGATAATCCAAGGCTAAGGTGACGGTCGCCGGTGGCGTGTAGCCACTTCCTGCGGCAAGAGGAGAGGCCGGCAAACCGATGGCCACTTGATCGGATCGAAACGGCGGGAAAAAGCCTCCTCCGGCGACATCGAATCCAGCAAGCAAACTTTCCGCCATGGCCACGTGAAAGTCCGCCGTTCCGGGTGTATAGATTTGGCCATCTCGCCCGAACATGGTGCCGCTGTTGTAGTGCTGCACGTGGACGTAATCCAACTCATCGCGCAAAGCGTCCAACACCGGCAAATACGCGCCCCATACTCCTCCGTAGCTTCCGTAGCCTCCTTGAACGAAGGCGGTTTCAGGGGCGGCGCTGAGCAAAGTCTCGACGGGAAGCTGAGCCATGACCGCTTGCATTCCCTGGATGAAGTGCACGATTCGAGGCGTAATGGGGTTTCTGAAATCCACGTCCCCCGGCTCCAGCTCCAGGGAGGAGCCTTCCAAATCGATATCCACGCCGTCGAAGCCCCAAGTTTGCACGATGTTCAACAGAGAAGCGACGAACAGGGCTTCATCGGCGGCATTTTGAATCTGAATCGGATCGGCACCGCCGCCGATGGAAATGAGGACTTTTCGGCCGGATGCCTGCAAACTTTGCACATCGGCCAGAAAATCCATCGAGTTTGGATAAATCGCCGGAGTCGGGTGAAACTCCAAGTCGGCCCCCAAAGGGGTGGACGGTACCGCAAAGGCCACGTTGACGACGTCAAATTCCACCGGCAAATCAATCAACCTCGGGGCGTTCGGATAAGCCCAGTTGTGCCAATAGCCCACCAGAATTCGGTCGGCGAGCTCTTGGCCGTGAATCGGCCCCATGGCCGAAAGCCAAAGACTCGCGGCTATGCACCAGGTTCGAACAGCGGAAAACTTCATCTCAAGGCACCACGTGCAATACGTGAACGTCGGTCGAGGCGTAGGCGCCGTTTAATGCACTGGCACTGAAAACTCCACCTTGGAACAGAAAGGTCCTCCCGACGGAGGAAACCGGAAGAGGCCAGGAAACGGCATCTCCTCCTGCCGACAGCGTTCCGCCGGGCAAGATGGAAACATCCTCGACAGGATGAAGATAGACGTCCGGCAAGCCGAACAAGGAATCCAAGGTATCGCCCGGCAGAAGTTCACGAGCCAAAAACACCCGGGGTTGGCCAACAAAACTGCCTCCGGGAGAGCTCAATTCCACCGTCCAAACCTGGCCGTTCGATACGGTCTTTTCATCAGCCGGCGGGGCACTGCTGAGCACGCCGTTGGTTCCTGAAGACAGAATCAAATCGTCATTCGAGCCTGGATAGAGAGCTTTCGGCGGTTGCACTTCGATATCGGAAGTGGAAAAGAAGGCTTCTCCTGCCGGATCGTCTCGTTGCCAAATGACGTACAAAACGTGGTGGCCGCTTCGATCTCGTGGAATGGTCAAGTCGAAGGTGTAGTGAGAAGCCGCCAAAGTGGCTTGGGGGCGTCCGAGGAATTCCATCTGCTCCCAAGTCAGCGGCATATTCGGATTCCAATCAGCCTTGGTCATCCACACATCCCAGACCGAAGGATCGTGGGGAGCGGTAGCTAAAAAATCAACCGTGATGGTCTCACCGGCTACGACCGGAGTTTTCGGCCAATCCGGGCTGACTTGATCCAAGCCCATGTAGGTCCGCGGGTATTCGTTGGAGTTCGGATCTACCCTTCCGGCACTTCCCAACTGACCATCCGGAATCCAAGGCGAGTAGTCGAAGCCGGGAGGCAATCCCGCCTGCACCGCGGCCGGGATCATTCGGGACACTTCATTCCAGGTGTAGTAGGACAAAGTGCCGTCCATGGCCACCGCATTGGCGGCCAGTTGAAAACTGGGGTTGTCCGGATTGGATTGGTAAATCCGGTACACCCGGCTTTCCGGGTAAACCACCGTACCGTGGCTGAAACCGTTTGCGGCCAGCAGACCGGCGACCAGGACCACGCGGGCGGCTTTCCAGTACCCGGGTTTTCGAAAAGAAAGGAAGGGCAACGAGTGCCTTCCCAAAGCAGTACAAGAGAGGGGGGGATTCATGCTTCTGAGGGGATTGCTTTGTAACAATAAGTCCAAGCTTGACAAGAGCTTGAACCAAATTTCCGCTGCCCGACCCCCGAGGCTTGGTGGCCACGGAATACACTTCCCCCTTTTATGGAGTGGCCCGAAAATTCGGTTTTGGGAAATTTTTTTCTGAAAAATTTTTTTGGAGAAATCTTTAGCCCGGATTCAGTTTCGGATCGCCAATTCCTTACGCGACGGGCGACGCAGCTTGGTTAGCTTGGCGGGAACGGAAATTCTCCGGCAGAGTCCGGCTCCCTTCGATTCCCATGGAAATCATTCTCAGCCTTTTCCTTGTCGCAGCTCCCTGCCCCCAAAGCGCCGCTTTGCATCAAGAGTTCGCCATCGGGCTAATGCCGCCTTCTGGTTGGGAAGTCCAAAACCAAGGAAGTGCAGCGAGTTGGATTCCTGAATTCGGAATCCTGGACGGCTGGCATCTGACTCATCCGTCCTCCGCCGGACCCAGCGACAGCCGCATCATTTCGCCGAGCTTCAGCCTGGCCGGCAAAACATCAGCATGGTTGCATTTCCAGCAATTTGTCGGGAATGCTGCGGCCCGGGAAGAACATCGAATCGAAATCAGTTTGGACGGCGGTCAAAGTTTCGCTTTGGTCCGAAGAGACGACGCACAGGACGGAATCAGCTCGTTGAGCCTGAATTTGAATCCATGGCTTGGATACACGAACGTCCGGCTTGCATTCCGTTATCGAGGAGAATCCGGTTCCATTTGGTCCATTGATCAGGTGTTGGTTTGGGACCATGAAAAGCCACCGCCTCGAGTCCTGCAATCGGTGTTTCGGGAAACCAGCGGCAAACTTTATCGCTTGCTGGATCAAGCGGAGTGGATTCTGGCCGGACAAACGGCTGAACTTCTAGGCGGCACTTTGGCTTACGTCGGCAGCGAGGAAGAAAACGATTGGATCCGGTCCACCTTCAGTGAGAACTTGGCCCCTAGGATCTGGCTTGGCTATACCGATGCTCTTCGAGAAGGTGAATGGAGATGGTTAAACGGCAGGCCCACGCAATTCACCAACTGGGTCGAAGATCAGCCGGACGATAAGGGCGGTCAAGATTTCTGCCGCATGAATCAAAATGGGAAGTGGGCGGACACCGGGACTCGCCAACAGCATCATGGGGCGGTAGAAATTTTCCCTCTACATCCCACTTTGTTCGTTTCCGAGTTCAAAGCAGGAACCGAGGCTTGGATTGGAGCCGGTGGCTTCCATCCAAGCAAAACGGTGATTTTAGCCTACTCAGTGAACGGCCCCGGGCCATTGGATAGTTCATGGGGAACGGTATTCCTCAGTCCGCCCATTGCCCCCCTCGGGGCGATGCCAGCCAATGCCTTCGGTCAGGCGAACTGGCGGTTTTTTATTCCCATGGAATGGCAGGATGAATTCATCTGGATGCAGGCATTGCAAGCTCAATCCAACAGTTTGAGCAATCCAGTCGCCGTAAGAGTGTCTCGCTAAAGAAACCTAAAGTCATGGCTTACGAGCATCATCTTGCATTTCGGCGTTGAACATTATGAGCCTCCCCCCTCCTCTCTGTGGCCAGCTTAAATCGTTTTGGGAAAAATCTTTTCAAAAAACTTTTTTGGAGAAATCTTTCCGTATTTTCCAAAAATTTATTTGAATCTGCTTTGTGAATCAAGCTTGAATCCGAGCTAGCTTGCATACCTGAACCTCCTACTTAAGCCTCCTTCCTAACGGCGACACTTCGCCTCCCCGAAAATTCACCCAAAAACATGATCCTGCTCGCAAGCCTTAGCTTAGCCGCCCTTCCGCAAGTCGCCCAAGTCTTTGAGGAATTTCCCATCGGCGTCATCCCTCCGGCAGGATGGGAAATGCGTGTTCAACATGGAACGCAGGGATGGAGCGCTGAATACGGCATTCTCGACGGCTGGCACGCAACTCACTTCGCCACTGGAGCGGCCAGCGACAGCCGATTGGTCACGCCGAAATTCAGTTTGGCCGACCAAGAATCCGCCTGGCTGCATTTCCAACAATACGTAGGCAATTCGGTCAACCGCCAACATCACTACGTTGAAGTCAGTGTCGACAACGGCAATACCTTTCACGTCCTTTGGCAAGACCTGTCTCCGGATGGAAAAAGCGGCCAGAGCATCGACCTAAATCCCTGGATCGGCCATGAAAACGTCCGCATTGCCTTTCGCTATGTGGGCACCGCCGCTTCCATTTGGTCCATAGACCGAGTTTTGGTTTGGGAAGACTCGCAACCTCCTCCTCTCATTCGACGATCGGTGTATCAGCCCAATACCGGCAAGGTGTATCACTTATTGGAGTGGTCCAATTGGATCCGGGCTGAAAAAACGGCCCAGCTTCTCGGAGGCCATTTAGCCAGCGTGAACAGCGCCGATGAGAACGATTGGATTCGAACTACTTTTCCCACCGGGGAAGCCAGTACGCTTTGGATCGGTTATACGGACGCGCAAGAAGAAGGCACCTGGCAATGGACCGACGGGGCTCAGTCTGGCTACACCAATTGGGATAGCGGGCAACCGGACGACAGCTCCGGACAGGATTTCTGCAGTATGCGAAATTCCGGCCGCTGGCGCGATTACGGCCCTTCGAGCGGAGCTAATGGAGTCGTGGAATGGGATCCCTCGACCCCTACCCTATTCGCGTCCAAAGCGATCGCCGGTGGCACCGCAACCTTGGCCATGAGCGGCACCAATCCGCTGAGTCCGGTATACATCGCCTATTCCTTTTTCGGCCCGGGTCCGACCGTGAGCCCTTGGGGTGAATTGAATCTAAGTACCCCCATCCTGGCTTTCCCGCCGATGTTAAGCGGCTTTCATGGACAAGTCGCTTTGTACATCCCAATTCCGCCGGAATCTCTCGGCAAAAAACTATGGTTCCAAGGCCTGGAATTGCAGACTGGAATACTAACGAATCCGGTTGCCATTCAGGTGGAACCTTAACCTCTCGTGGAGAAGGAACTTGGCCGGTCAGCGGGGTTCATGCCCCCAAAGACCGGCTGAGTTTCTTCGTTTCTTTTAGCTCACAGATTGGCTTCGATCATTCCGAAGAGCCCATGTATTTGTACAAGGTATCTTCCCAGGCCGGATCCCCAACAGCCTCCAGCAACAGCCGATTGACGGGCTTGCGCAATTCGCTGTCCAAAGGCATGGCAATCGCATAGTCCTGACGCTCAAACAAGAAAGGTAAAACGTCGATTTGGTCCTGGTAGTCGGTCGAGGCCATGTAACGCAAAATTGGGGCATCGTATACAACAGCCCGATATTGGCCGTCGGCCAAACCGTCCAAAGCCTGATCCAAGCTTTCCAATGCGGTGTAGGAAAGGCGTTCCCGTTGCAAATAATCTTCACTGGTTGAACTTCGCACACAGGCAATACGGCCCAATCCGGCTAGATCCTGAGGTCCGGAGATCGATGATTCCAACTGGGAAATCGTCAGGGTAGAGGCAATGGCGGCAGTCAAACCGGAAATCAAGATGATGCTCGCAAACATCCAGATTACGGCGACGAAACGACCGGCTCCGGTAGTCGGCGCCTTGTCTCCGTATCCGACGGTGGTCATGGTTACCGCCGACCACCAGAAGGCTGCTCCCAAGCCTTCCGAAGTACTTCCTCCAAACTGCTCCGGATTCTTCTTGCGCTCTAAGAGCCACAGCACGAAGCCACCCAGGAAAATTACCACGACCAGAGTGCCAACGGCTTGAAAGAAGCGAAAGGAAAGCAAGCTTTGAACTGCAGCCAGAATGCCCCCTCCCTCTTCAGCCGAAACGGCAATGCCCAAGCCGGAAGGATGGAAGGGATGACTAAAATCCACGACCTGCTCCCGTTCAGGAGTAACGGTTAAAGCGGCCACCGAAGCGTCCAAAGTCCCGTCCTGGAGTCCACTGATCAATTGGTCCAGGGGCAATTCCCGAAATTCAAACGGGCGGCCGAGTTTTTCAGCGATTCCTCGCCATAAATCAATGCTGATTCCCTGCCACGGCCCATCTCCAACCTGAAAGGAAAAAGGAGCCGCCTGTTTGGTTCCGATGACCAGCGGCTTTGGCTCCTCCTGAGCCGTGAGAGTCGCGGCTGCGGCGAAGAGCCACGCGGTCAACAAGATAAAGGCACGAGAAGGGAGACCGGGGAGAGCAAGCATGCCTCATTCCTAACCGGGCGCCCCCCTTTCGTCGAGGCCCGTGCCGGATCTTTCGATCCGAGCCAAGAAGGACTTTTTCCGTTCTCCAGGTTCAGCGCTCTATCTAAATGGCGAAGCTTGAAGGATCTGAGCCACAATCGGATCGTGAACCCGCCGTTCCAAGGAGATGGCAAAGAAGCGCTCTTGCACCTCATCCAATACCCCGATGGGGCGTACCTTGTACTGACGGCATATTTCCTCCTGCAAAGCAAACGGCGCCGGAAAGACAGCTTTAATCTTTTGCCCGAACGTTTTGAGTAGAGCGCTATCTTCCATTTCCCCGATCACGTTCGGGACGATTTCCTGGCCTTCAAACCAATGCTCCAGGGCCGGTCGAATGGAAGAACCTTCCGTAGGCCACAGTAGGGCCGTTTGATGGAGAGATTTAGGAAAACCGGAGCGCAAGCCCTTGGCCAAAGGGCTGCTGGCGAACAGGGCAATGGCAGAAGAACCTAATTTGTGAGCATAGGCTCGAACACCGAGCCCCGGAGTTAGGGGGCGATCGCTTAAGACAAGATCCAGACGATGAACGGCCAAATCGGCCAACAATTGCTCGAACTTCCCTTCCCGCACCACCAAGTGAATTTTGGGTTTCTGATCCAGGAACAACGGCTCCAAGATGGTTTGAACCGCCAGCTTCGGCAGAACGTCCAAAGCGCCGACAACGAAGCGGAGCGGGACAAAGTCCTGTTGCAATCGCAAGGCGTCGACCAAGTCGTGCCCGAGCGTGAAAATCTGCTCCGCATAAGAATAGACCAACTTGCCTAGCTCGGTCGGCACCACCCCACGCCCCTGCTTTCTTAACAAGGGCCCGCCAAGAGTTTTCTCCAGCTTGCGAAGCTGAATGCTGATCGTCGATTGGGTCAGGTGGAGATTGCGGGCAGCTTGGGTAACGCTGCCCTGCTGAACTACAGCCCAGAAGTAGCGCAGATGCTGAAAGTTAAGCTGATCGGGGCGTAGCATTCATTGATTATATCAATGGATTTAAATTAAAAAATAAATTTGATCTCTATCCCCGAAGGCCTCAAAAGGACCTCCACGGCGCTGGGACTTGTTCCATTCACCCTCGCCACGGCCGGAATCGGCCGATCCTTCAACAAAACCCAATCTCATGAAACGCATCCTTCTCGGCTTGGGCGGCACGCCGCTGACCCGAGTGGCCACGGACCAGGCGATGGCTTTGGCAATTCGCCACCAGGCCGCACTCACCGGAACCACGGTGGTAGATCGCCGCCGGCTCAGTCAGGTGGGAATCTTTCCCGCAGGAGCCGGCCAGGCGGCTCAGCGGGTCTTGAATCGCAGATTGACCATCACCGAAGAAGCCGTTGAGCGCGCGATCGCCAGCTTCCAGTACCTCTGCTGGGAAGCCGGCGTCCAGAGCCAAGTGTTACGCGAGGAAGGTGATCCCTTTCAGGTCATGGCCAAACAATCCCGCTTCCACGACCTTTCCATCTTTTCGCTTCGAAGCCTGTTCGATTACGGCATTGTCGAGGACCCTCACGATGCCCTCTATCGGATTCTCATCCAAGGAGTCGGTCCAGTCCTCGGAGTCGGCCCTGACTCCGGCGCAGTGCGACGGATCTTTTTTGGTTGGGACGGTTCCGACGCGGCGACCCGCGCTTTGAAGCACCTGGTTTTGTTACGGCCGTGGCCTGAGGCTCAGCTTCATTTAATTCGCTTCCACTCCCCTCAACAGAGTTCTCAAGCGAGAAAGTCCATTCATCAAGCGGTGGACTTCTGCCTGGAGCATGACATGCAAGCCGAGTTCAGCTTGAGCCTTCAATCTCCCTACCGCTCCTTCCTGCCTTCAGCCGAGGAGTGGGGTGCAGATTTGATTGCTCTCGGCTGTACCGGGCGCAATCCCCTAACCCGCAATGTAGTTCCTGACCTCGCCCTTCAAACCATCAAGACCTGGAATCGCTCCGTTTTCATGGCTACTTGACCGATGCGAAAAGTCGCTTTGTTCTCCCTGCTGTTGCTAGCCGGTCTCGTCGGCTCGCAAATCCTTCCCACCCTTCTGGGCTCAACCTTCACCAATTTGGCCCTCCCAATTCAAGTGCTCACGATGGTGGCCTTGGCCTTCATCATGATTCAAGTCGGGAGAGAATTTGAAATCGACAAGACCAAGTTAAGTGGCTACGGAAAAGACTATCTAGTCGCCATGACCGCGGCTGCTTTTCCCTGGATCTTTGTAACCGCCTACTTCCTGTTGGTGATGCTGCCAGCCGGATCCTGGCAACAAGGGGATGCTTGGAAAGAAACCCTCCTGGCCGGTCGTTTCGCCGCTCCAACTTCGGCAGGAGTCTTGTTCAGCATGTTGGCGGCCGCGGGCCTGGGTGCCACTTGGATGTTCAAGAAAACCCGCATTCTGGCGATCTTCGACGATCTCGACACGGTGCTGTTGATGATCCCCTTGAAGATGCTCATGGTCGGAATGGCTTGGCAGCTCGGACTGATCGTAGTATTGATGGCGGGAATGCTTTGGGTGGCTTGGCGCTGGCTGAATTGCTTGAACCTGCCGAACCGTTGGCCGTGGATCTTGTTCTATTCCTCCGTCATCGTGGGGATCAGTGAATTGATCTACCACGGAAGCAAAACCATGCAAGCGGACGTTCCGATCCACATTGAGGTGCTCCTGCCGGCTTTCGTCCTGGGCTGCATCATGAAACCAGACCACAAGGTGGAGCAACTTCCTCAAGAGAAAAAGGTGGCGACTACCATTTCAGCAGCCTTCATGGTTCTGGTGGGCTTAAGCATGCCGACGCTGTTCGGCTCCGGTACTTCATCCAGCAATAGCCTGACCGGTGCCATGCCCGCCATGAGCGGTTGGCAAATCGCCGGCCACGTTCTGGCGGTTTCGATTCTGGCCAATCTCGGCAAAATCTTCCCTTTGTTCTGCTACCGGGACGAAGCGAGTTGGAAGGAACGGTTGGCCGTCTGCGTAGCCATGTGGCCTCGGGGAGAAGTGGGAGCCGGCGTCCTGATTCTGGCTCTGGGTTACGGAATTGGCGGGCCCGTGGTTACGGTCGCCGTCTTGAGCCTGGCGCTGAATTTGGCTTGCACGGGATTGTTCATCCTCATGGTGCGAAAATTGCTCGTCGGAGCTGCGAAGGAGAAGAACTCTTTCCAGGCCGAGAGCATTCGCTCGAAGCCCATCAGAAACAAGCAGCCCCAGCCTGCTCTTTCCAGGTTCTGAGGCCAAAGAAGGATGAGGTGCGCACGACTCGCCGTTTGTTTCTGTGAAAATCCTGTAACCATGCTGGGGGGTAATCGTCATCCTTAAAGACAAGCCGTTCAAGGCACGGCAAGCGAAAGATGGCCGTTTCGGTCACTAACCCCCCGTTAGGGTTCGGGTCCAAGGAATTGGGCTCGAACCCGTTCCCATAGCACCGGGAAACTCGAACAGAAAAGCAAGAACAAGCCTAAATCTTCCGAGGAAATCCTGGACCCGATTCCGGTTGGGCGGGTACTACCTATGTGTGGACCCGCTCACCGAGTTCGACTCGCTCCACGCCCGAGATGCCTTCCTGGGTCGGTTGGCCAGATCCCTGATCGGCGACGTACATCAAGCCGAGGATGTCGCCCAAAGCACGTGGCTAGCCGCCTTGGAACAAGCAGAATCGGAAGCCCTTCCTCCCAAGGCCTGGTTGGCCGGCACCTTGCGGAGAGTTTGGGGTAAAACCCTTCGCGGTGAAACTCGGCGGACCGCACGGGAACGGAAATATTCCAAGCCGGACGTCACCGACCCGTTGCTCAAGGTGCTGAAACGGGAAGAAGCCCGGCGCTTGTTGTTGGAAGCCTTGGAAAGTTTGGAAGCACCGTATCGAAACTGCTTGCTTCTTCGGTATTTCGAAGGGCTTCCTCCTCGCACGATCGCTCTCCGTTTGGCCTTGCCGGTTGAAACGGTAAAAACTCGACTCCAGCGCGGAAAGCAACGCTTGCGTGCGCAGCTCGATCGGCAAATCGGCGGGGACAGAACGGCTCTGGCACTTGCTCCATTGGCGAAGTTGGCTTCGACATCGCATCCCTCATCCCAAGCCTGGCCCACCATTTTTGGACTTAGCTTCATGTCCCTTCAAAACAAAATTCTGCTTGCCGTCGGCCTTCTTTTCGTGCTCGGTCTTTGGATGAGTTGGGAGACTCCCGAAGCCGCCCCGCCGGAGCCGGAACATGGATTGCAAACTCAGGGCCCGCCCCTCCAAGACCCTGAAGAACTCGAGCCCCAGCGAGAAAAGGCAGAACTAGAGGATCTAGGAACTAGAACTTCAACCCCGGCACTTCCCAAGACGAGTGGCCATCTCTGGGTAAAGGTGCGCCATGAATCCGGTACCCCGGGATCTGCCGTGCCCATCGTGGTTCAGCGTTGGAATCGCCAAGGCCTCGGCAAGCAAACGCAGCTCGCCAATTCCGATCGTGATGGGATCGCTCGCTTCTCCGATTTAGCGCCTGGAACTGTTCGAATCTGGAGCCCCATCGGCGGCCAGAACCAAGCGGAAATCTCGGCGGGCAAAGTTACTCAAATGGAGTTGGTTTTGCAGGACACCTTAGCCATCCGAGGCAAGGTGCTGGACCCCGAAGGTCATCCGGTGGTCAAGGCAAAAATCTGGTCAGTCAGTATCCGCACAGACTGGTTGGGCACCCTCCAAGTGGCGGAAAGCAACCAGAACGGCGAATTCACTTTGCCCTTCATAGCTCGATTTCGAGCTTTAGGAGCCACGGCTGAGGGTTGGGGGCCGTCCGAACTCTTCGATCTCCGGACGGTAGAAACCGAGAGTTCCTCAGCGGAAGTGAACTTAGTACTGAACTCCGAAGGCGGCGGCCTGCGCGGAAAGATTCTCAGCCATAAGAACCAACCCATAGCCGGAGCCCGCATCGCCGTTGGAGATCCGCCGGAAGTCGGCGCAGTCAACAGTCTCAGGGAATGGCCTTTGGTGTGGTCCACCTTTACGGCGGTCAGTGACTCCGAAGGGAACTTCGCTGTTCGTGGATTGAAAGCAGGAAAACAAACCGTCCACGTTCGGGCGGAAGGATTCGAACCCTTGACTTCTTGGTGCGACATCCCCGTAGGCGGTATTCAAAATTCCGATTTCATCTTGACTCCCGGTGTATCGGTTATCGGAACGGTTCGAGACCGAGTGGGAAACCCGGTATCCGATGCCCTGGTCCTGCTGCTGGATGAACCGTTCACCGATCCCTACTTGACCCAAGGCCCAACCGATCCCGGAGCACCCTTTCGCCGACCGGCCACGGTTTCGGACGCAACCGGCAAGTACCGACTGACAGATCTTCCGGCGGGCAGCCTCCATCTATATTCAGCAAAGGGAATTTCCGGCTTTACTGGTTCAGTAGATATTTTCCAACAGGGAGGCTCGGCCAATCCCTATGAAGGATCCGATCAAGCAAGCCTCCAGGGATCAGCCGGCCAGCAACTGGAATGGAATCCGGTCTTGAATCGCGGCAGCCGAGTTTATGGCCGGATTCTGTTCGCAGATGGCACTCCGATGGGCCTCATTACCGTCCGAGCTAAGGAAGAAACCGGCGACCAATACTTCATCGAAATTGCGAATAGGGACGGCTACTATGAAATTCCCGGTTTGACTGCCGACCAGCGTTATGAGATTCGAGTTCTCTATCCTGCCTTGCCATCGGGAGCCCGCCCCATGGAAGAGCTCGGTGTCATGCCTTCGGAAACGCCTCTCGATTTTGTCGCCGACTTCTCCCCCACCTTGCGGCGCGAACCCGGTTTGGTCAAGGCCAGAATCGTGGATCAAGCCAATCGGATCTTGGAATCAGCTCAATTGAAGTTCCATAGCGAGGAAATGATCATTCCGGCTGAAAAGGAAATGGACCTGTGGGTAGCCTCCCTGCCTCCAGGCCGCTATTACACGCGCATCGTAGAAGCGGATAAGACTCTCGGGTTTGGCGATTGGTTCGAAATATCCTCCGGCCAGGAAATCGATCTCGGAAACATCAGCACGTCTCCCTCCTGCTCTTTGGTCGTCGATATCCATCGGCCTCCATCTCTTGAGGGAAAACAAGTATGGCTTTCTCTGGACACCGGATTTCCTCCGAGGCACCCAGCCCTTCCCCTGGCTGCCAATCAGCAAACCATGCAATTCGATGATCTGAGCGAGGGCAGAGTTTGGCTAACGGCCGCTGGGCCCGGCATTGCGTACCAAAAGACCGCCATCCAATTGAATTCAGGTCAAAACAAAATTGCCCTTCATTTGGAACCGGCGGCGGTTTGTCCGGTCAAAATCGACTGCCAGGAAAGCCTTCGCCGAGGATTCGGAGATTTGACTCTGATCACTCGCCGTAGCGACGGCTCCCTTTATCTCGAAACCCGATGGAATGAACGCTGGGGCGGGAAACTACCGGTTGAATTCCAACTGTCGGTCCCTCCAGGGGGCTTACTTTGGGAAGCTCATACCACGAGCGGACTACGGGCTTCGGGGAAACTCGAGTCGGACGGCAGCACGCAAAACCTGGAACCGGTAACTTGGATACTCCGATAAACGGGAAATCAAGCCAATCATCCATACTGGCATGCGTGCCCCATGGCAAGGGAACTCCTTATTGTGGGCATAGCTTGCGCTTTTCGTGAAGTTTCCGTTTCCGGCCGGGGTTCGTCAAAACTCCGCGCTTAAAATCACTCCCTCCGGCCTTAACATTAATCCCGGCTGCGGTTTGACGATAGTCAATACCTGAGGCCTTCCCGCAGCCGATCGTCTCTAAAACCATAGAACCCGTGAAATCTCTCTGGTCCTTTCTTGCGCTTCTCCTTCTGGCTTCTGCTTGCGCTTCACCCGAATCTCAGGCCGAAGTGGATCGTTCGGTGTTGTACTTTCCTCCTTTGTTCAAATACGTAGAAGAACCCAAGTACGCCTTCAGTGCCGCCGAACGCCAACGGGCGATCCAGGAGTACCGCAAATACGGGGCAGATACCCTATTCGAGTTAATCGTCGATCACGACGGAAAGGTGAAGCGAGCTCGCCTACTTCGTACGCAGGTTCGACGGGAATATCACCAAGAAATGATCGAACACGTTCGCAGGATGTCCTTTACTCAGGATGCCGAAAACCAAAAATATCGAGCCTTTTTCTTTCCCACCCGTTACCGCCTAAACGCCGAGTTTGAGTGGGTCGGCCTCGATCACTCCCCCAATCGGTTGGCTAACTCTTTCGGAATGCAGAAGTGGGTCACGCTGATCGCCGGATTTTGCGGGTGATCCTTGCTCACCGGAAATATCCTTCGGGAACGGCGACTGAAGGAATCTAAGGGACGATATCCGGCCAAGGAAGCGCATTTGGCCCAACTAAATCGCTGTTGCGGTGTCTCGCTTTCCCAGGCCGGGCGCAAACCCTGGCCGGAAAGCTCATGGACGTAGCGAAAACCGGCGTGATAGGTATTCCAAGCAGTTTCCAGCAACTCCTGGTCGCTCAGTCCCGATTCCTCGGTAAAGATCAACAAAATTCCGGCTTGTTGATATTCCCGAAATACCTCGATCATTTTTTCATTGCTTTGATCCCGGATTTCGTGGAAGCCGTTGCCGACCATCATGACGGCATCTTTGGCGTCAATTTGGTGTTTCGCCAGAAACTCCAACAACAGCGCCGGCTGACCGATGTCGGCTTTGCGCAAAAACCGCATGTTGGCCGGAAGCCGGCCGGCAGCTTGCTCCTTGATGGCTTCGTCAATGGAAGCGTCTTCCAAGTCAGCTCCGACGTATTGCAACTCTTCTTCAGCAGAACGCACAAAGCGTTGTCGGGTGGCTTCCCCTTTGCCGATGGCATGCTCGATGAAGACTTTGAAACGAAACCCGGTCTCCCGGCAGAATCGATCCAGTGCGTCATTCGCCGCGGTGAAACTCTTTTGATTGGCGGCTTGACTGGCGGCCACGTTGGCCGCCCGTTGCACCCAAAATCCACCGCCGTCCGCCCGAAGAAGTTTTTCAAGATGAGTCAAATAAGGATGGTAAGTGGCGATGATGCCATAAGGCCCGGGCCCCCGGGAGAACATGCGCGCTCCAAGGGCGGTCACCTTGCCTCCATGCAAGGCGCCGGCAGCTTGCAACAATGGAAGAATGCCAGGATGAGGCCTTGGAAGACTAAGACTGTTTCCCCGTTGCTGCCGATCGCAGAGATTGCAAGCCTTCATGGCTACGACCAGGGGCAGCATGCGATAACCAATCTCCATCTGCCGCCATCCAGCTACCCAGCAACCGGTCGGTTCCGGTTTCTCGGGAATCTGCAACCAACTTTGCAGCAAACCTCTCGATTCCGGATCTTCGGTTTCCGATTGAAACCAACCACAAAAAACGTCGACCCAATCTTGGCGAAAGGACTCCGGCAAAGCTTCCACCCGCCGCAGTACCCGGCCCGGGCCACCCGCCGAGACTCGAAAGCCAGTAGCGGTCCGCTGTAAATAACCTCGAGCGTGCAAAAAGTGAAAGTCCATTTGAAGTTGGGCGGCCTGCAAGCCCAACTCTTCAGCAAAGGCTTCCGGCTCGACTTCTCCACGCTGCAAAAGCGCGGGCAGGATCCCTTCGGATTGGTGGACGGAAAGTACTTGTCGCAGCAACCACAAATCCGGCGGCGCGGTTACCGCCGCGGTAAGGACCATGGTTCGAATCACCTTCATCGCCCGGGCCAAGGAATCGATTTCCTCACCGCTGAGTTCCTCTTGATCGGCAAGGGCTTGGTCCAATTCCCGAACCCAATCCAAAATGGATTGCCCCTGAAGAAAAAGGTGAGGCACTTGCTCCAGAAACAATTCGAAACTGCTTTGGCTGATAAAGGGAAAACCTCCGGAGCTAAGATCGGTGGGCCCGGTGGCAATGGCCAATAATTGTTGCCCTTGAGGATGCTGGACCAAACTCGGCTGGCTGGCAAGGACGTGTCGCAGGCGTTCGGCGGAAATCATGTGGCGACAATTTAGCGATCGTTCAAGCTATGCAGAAAAGATTGCAGGCGAGGCCAGTATTCCGGCCATAAAGGCAAGTCATTGTGACCGAAACCTTTCGCTAAAACCAACTCGCCTCGATCCCCGACAGCTTGGTGCAGGCGCTTTGAATTCTCCACCGAAACGATTCGATCTCGAGTTCCATGAAGCAATAAGACCGGGCATTTCACTGCCGGGGCAAGTTTTAAATTTTCGTATCGATCCCAAAGCAACCAGCCCACCGGCAGGAAGGGCATCTGACTGCGGGCGGCATCGGCCAGGCTGGTAAAAGACGCTTGCAAAATCAAACCCGCCGGCTGGTGCTTGGCTGCCAGCGGCACCGCCATGCCGCCGCCGATGGAAATGCCGTGAACCACGATTCGGTTTTCGGCAATCCCTTCCCGGGTCAAGAAATTCCAAGCGGCCTCGGCGTCTTGATGCCAGCCGGCCTCGTTCGGTTTCCCTGCGGACCAGCCATAACCTCGGGGATCCAACAACAAGGCACCGAATCCCCGCTCCCGGTAGTCATGAAAGAGGCTTTGCCAGGATCGGATGCAGCCGGCGTTGCCGTGGGTCAAAAGTACGCAAAAGGCCTCCGGCGATGGAGGCGGATGAAACAGGGACACCAGAGCGGTGCCATCTGCGGCGGCAAAGCGGACCACGAAGGGAGCCAAAGCAGGATCCTCCTCAGGAAGGCCGGCGGGCCTTTCCGGGAAATAGATCAGCTTCCGCTGCAAAAGCACGAGCAAGCCCAGGAGAATGAGGACAAGAACAAGGAGGCGAAGCATGGTGCCGATTCGAAACCTTGGGTACCAGGGCATTTGCGCCATTATGACCGGTCGTCTGCGGAATGGAAAACATCACAATTCAAGTGACATGCCACGATATTTCGTAAGATGCCATAAAAAGTCAACGTCCGGTAATAAGCTCAAGTTGTTTTCTATTAAGGATTTAGAGAAAAGCCCTTAGGCCGGACCTGTTTATGTCTCGCGAAAAAGGGCCTACCATATAGGCAAGCCAACCGGAAACAAACCGCCGGACGCGACCCGCGTCCAACCCAAGGAACCCGAACAGAACGATGAAGTCTTCCCGCAACAACCAAGCCCCTCGCCCCCAGAAGATGTGGGGCTTCTCCGCCCTGGGCCTCAGCCTGGCCATCTTGGCCGGCGCCCCCGAGTTCATGCCCCAGGAAGACGCCGGCGCCAAGACCGGCGTGCAGGAGCCCGGCAAGACGGAAGGGCAGGTCGGGGATATGAAGACCCGCGGACCGGAAGCCGGAAATGAGCTGGCCGCCCACATGGAGCAGGCCAACACCCGCCTCCGGGCGGAAGTCGGCCGCATGATGAGTGCAGCCGCCCGCAAGCACGGTCTCAAGCTCCGGACCGAAGAACTGATGATCACCTCGATCGACGACGACACGGCCTTGACCGGAGCTCCTGTCGCCGGAACGGCCGGCAAAGTCAAGCGCGGCAACGACAAGCTGGACAAGAGCGGTGGCGAAAAGGCCTTTGATCGCAGCGCGGTGGTCGGCGTGATTGTTTTAAGCGGCCGGCGCAACAAGGCGGTCAACGCCGGTTCGGTGAAGGCCGGGCAAGTCGGCACCATTCCCACGGGAACCTACGCCGTCCGCGGCGACGCTTCGTTGGAATCCCGTCGTGTGAGCCTGGTTGGCGGTAACGGCAAGGTCGTGGCCACGATCAACGTGGATCCCACCTGGCAAGCCCGCAAGGGTGGCCGCTGGAAGGCCATCTACATGTCCATCATGGCTCACTTCATGCGTCAACACGGTTGAGCTTCTCTGCCCGAGAGACAGACTCTCGGAGGGACCCCGCGGGATCGAAGCCGGTTTCGCGGGGTCCTACTATGATGGGAGAAGCATCGCCGCCCGATTTCCCCAAAGATTCGCCGGGCGGTCGCCTCTTCCATCCGTAAGGTAAAGAGAGGCATCCCGCGCAACTCGGCCCCCGAGGCCGCTCACCTTGGAATGAGATTCTTTCTCACCGCCGCCAGCCTGAGCCTTGGGCTGGTTGGAACTCTTCCGGCCCAGGAAGCCCCGGACTACTGGTTCGACCGCCTGGACAAACGTGCCGATTCTTCCCTGGAAGTAGGGTTGAACATGGCGATCCGCTCCAAGTCCCAAAGCATGGATGCCGATGGACGCTTGCAGATCCTGGATCCTCAGCATTTCCGCTTGAATTTGACGTTTCGGGCCGCCTTGCCCGAGGGCCACGAGAGCGGCCAAAAAGAACTCGAGGTTCATTTGCTGACTGTGGCTGACGGGGAGACCATTTGGATCGAAAGCCGCAATGCCGCCATTGAGATGCACCGGGTGATGTACTTACCCCTCGCCTCCATGAATGAGGTGGAAGCCGGCATCTTCTACATGGGCTACGGACCCCACGACGAGTTGCACCCGCTGAAAGCCATCGCTTCCTTACGTCAACTCGGTGATTTCCAAGTCCAAAGTTCCGGTGTAAATCAAGTCCGCTTGATCGGCCGCTTGAACGAAGATGGTGTGGCCCGTTGCGGTTTGCCCGGTCCGGATTTTCCGAAACTGGATCAAGTCACGATCGAACTGGATTCCAAAACCGGCTTGCCCCAAGCTTTTTTGCTCCGTCACGATCAAGGCACCGCCGTTCATACTCGGTTCAAGGATTTCAGCTTCCCGGAAAAATTCCCCAAGGAACTCTTCCAGTACGAGGTTCCGGAGGGATTGGAACCGGTGGATATGAGCTTTTTCCTTGGCAAACGGAACAAAGCCGAATCCAAAGAAGAGCCTGAGAAGGCGGAAAAGGAATCCGCCGAAGACCAAGGAACTTAGCCTCCATTCGGCTATTTCGGGATAGGCGAAGCCATGGCGCAAGAAAGTTGGTCGATTGAAGTCGACAAAGAATACCTGAAGTTTTCCGCCGCCCATTTCCTCATCTTTCCGGATGGGTCGGCGGAACGACTTCACGGCCACAACTATCGAGTCTATTTCCGATTACGGGCCGCCCTTTCCCCCTTCGGGCTGGTCATGGATTTCCAAATGGTGAAACCGGTCATCCGAGAATTGGTGGAAGAACTGGACGAGCACTGGCTGGTTCCGGCTCAACATCCAGAATTGCACATTCGAGAGCGAGATCGCTCTTTGGAAATTCAATATCGCGATCGGCTATACATGGCGCCGAAGGATGACATCATCTTGTTGCCGATCAACAACACCAGCGCCGAGAATCTATCTAGTTGGATTGGACGGGAACTCCACCGGCGGTTACAGAGTCGCTTTCCCGATGTGGCTTTGGATGAACTTTGGGTGGCGGTGGAAGAGACTCCCGGGCAGCGAGGAAGCTACCGCTTTACCCGCGATTGAGCCTGCTAGTCGGAGCCGATTCTGGTTGCGGCCTTAGGTCCGGCAGTCAACAGACGAAAAGGGAGTAAAGGGTTTGCCCCGGAATTCCTGCGGAAAGGAATGGGGCGCGTCAACCGTTCGAGGCTCCCATGAAGCTGCCTTCCCTTCCCAAAGCCCCCTTCCGGCGTTCCAAGGCCCAGGAAAAGAACCCGGAGGAGGCCTCGCAAAAAACTTCCAAGTCCTTTCCGAAAAAGGCGATTCTGCTCATCCTTCCGGTGGTGTTGGTGCCAGTGGGGGTGCTCCGCTGGCCAGGGTTGATCCCCGGATTCGGAGATTCGGAGAAGGAGCTTCCCGACTACCTGAAGGAAGCGGCCGCTCCTGAGGAGGAGGCGGCGCCGGTCGAAGCCATTGAGGAGGGCGAGACTGGAGAACTTCCGGAAATCGATCTGGCCATTTTGGAAGGCCGGGTGTTGCCGGAGGGTGGCGGCGGAGGCTTGGCGGGCTTGGAGGTGGAAGTCCGGCTGGCCCGGACGGCCGACTCCCCCATGATCCTAACCACCGATCGGGAAGGACGTTTCCGACTGCCGCTGGAGCACGCCGCCAAAGTCGAAGAGATTCTCGTGCGGCCGGGACCGAAGTCGGCGGCCAGCCGGCTACGCCCTGGATTGAACTTGCGACCGGGCATGAAGCGGGACCTTCACCTGACCGTGGCTCCCGGCGCCAGCATGAACGGAAGGGTGGTCGATGAATCCGGCGAACCGCTGCCGGAAGTGGAAGTCCTGGCCTGGTGCCGGCCCTTGGAGCAAGTCGAAAACTTGCCTCCGGATCGCCGGGTCACCACCAATTCTCTGGGCCAGTTCGAGCTCCAGGGACTCGGGCCGGAGGTCTTCCTGAGAGCGTCTGCTCCCGGGTTTGCCGCAGTCCGACAACTGACAGGGGTTGTAGAAAGCGGCGATGCCCTCGAGGGACTGGAGTTGGTTCTGGCTGCCGGACGACCGATCCGCGGTTGGGTGGTCGATGAGAATGGCGAGGTCGTGGAAGGAGCCCGAGTCAGGGCCATTCCGGCTGAAGCTCCGGACGATGCCGCCGCGACCGGCTTTCCCGGCTTGGAAAACGCTGGCGAAGTGATGGCCAACGGCCTGACCGATGCTGAAGGCCGCTTCGCCCTGGTCGACATGGCTCGCTGCGCCTATCGCCTGCAGGTGGAGCACCCCGAATTCACACCTTGGGAGGGTATCCACGAAACGGACGGTGCCGATTTGGAAGTGAGCCTGAAGGCCGGCTTGAAATTGGAAGGAGTGGTCCTGGACGGCGACGATCAACCCATCGCCAATGCCTGGGTTGCCCTGGTCGGTTCCGGCCGGCGGGAAGTCTGGACCGACCAGGAGGGCAAATTCCGGTTGGCCGGATTGGCGAATTGGCCGAACCATGAGCTTCTGGTTCAAGCTCCCGGCTTTGCCATGGAACTTCTATCCAAGATCCAACCGGTGGTGGAAGGTGAAGCCTTGCGCCTGTCCCTACACCCAGAATCGGTTCTAGCCGGACAGGTGACGGACCTTGAAGCTCAGCCCTTGAGCGGCTTGGCGGTACGCATTCGCGGCGGCCGGGTTTCGGAAAGCCACGATTTGACCTGGGAAGAAATGCACGGTTTGGATTTGGTGAAAACCGATGAAACCGGGGCCTTCCACTTCCGCGGCCTTTATCCCGGAGCCTACCACTTGGAAGTTTTGGATCGAGACGGACAGGTTCTGGCGGAGCTGCAAAAAGTTCCGGCGGGAAGTACCTCCCTTGAGGTTGCGTTGGATCCCAGCCGCTTGCGCTTGGCCTTTATGCAAGGGGCGGCTTTAGATGCCCTCAGCGGCGAAGCCCTTTCCCGATTGCACTTGTTGGTGCTTTCCGCGGAAGATCCCTTACAAGGATCGGAGTTTTGGATCGAATGCCAAGACGGGCGCTTTGAATGCCCGGGCTTGGAACCGGGCACCTATTTCCTGGAGTGGAGCGCTCCCGGCTTCGCGCCGTTGGTTTTCGCCAGCGAAGTCTTGGAAGCAGGGCGCTTGCCCTTGCAATTGAACTTTCTGCCGGAACGGAACTTGCCTTTGCGGGTGGAGGATCGTCACGGAGAAAGTTTGTCGGGACGAGTTCACTTTGCCGATCCGGAAGGGCGTCCCTTAACGGTTCGGCGGGAACCCTCCTTGCGCGGCACTTGGTTGCCTTTGGATCGACGTGGAGAAGTTTTCGTTCGCGGCTTGCCAGCCACAGTCATTGACGGCTTCGTCCAAATCGAAGGTCGAGAAGGAGAATGGCCCTTTACCGTTGACCTGAGTTCTCCATTGAATCAGGTGTTCGAGGTGCAACTTCCGATTTCGGCTCCAGCGCCGGTGGTGCCGATGGATTTGCTGTTCTTTGGTTTGCAGCCTGGAGCCGAAGCTCCCCAAGCGGTGATGGATGCGGCGGGATTGCAAGCCTTACAAGCTTTGCCGCAAGTTTGGCCCGCCGACGCTCCACTGTCCTTGAAGATCTTCCGCAAGGAGGACGGCGGAGAAGTGATTTCCGCCCGCCTGGAACCAGGCGAACAGGGCGGCTTTTACTGGATGCGGGGAGAGCGAAGCGGTTGGGATCCATTGCCAAGGATTCCCTTGCAACTTCCTGAAGAGGAGCTGGTCGTGGAATTGCAAGCGGAAGGCTATGGCACTTGGTCCCTTCGGCTTTCCGCTCCCTTCCCTGCAGAAGGCATGCAGGCCGTGTTCATGCAAAATCAAGTTGTAGAAGAAGCGGAGGTGAAGGAGCACACCGCCGTTTCGAATGAGGAAATTGGTCAATAGGGGAATGATATCCAGGGGATAAGGCGAGCCCGCTTGCAGGGGGCAAGCGGGCTTTCCTTTTTGCCTTTCGGCCGGCGAAAGGCAGTTGGCCGAGTCGGTCTAAAGCTGAATGTCGAGGATGGTGACCGAATCCGGCTCCAAGGTAACGAGCAGGGTATCCCCGACCATGCGCACTCCGGCAGCTTCCGGAAGTTCGCCTTGCACCGAGGTCGCCGGCAAGCTGTTGAGTAAATCGACGTGAGCCAATCGCTCATTGCCCAAAGTGTCGAAGTAAATCAACCAAGCACGCTCGGCGATTTCCTCCGAAGTTTCCAACATCTTGGCAAAGGCTTCCACGGTATCGGGAATGACTTCATCGAACGGCGGCGGATCGACTTCTTCGGTGATCAAGTAAGCAGCCATGGCATCGTAAGCCAAGTGTAAGGCTTGATCCTCCACCCACTCCAACATCGGCACAATCTCCTCCCGGCGGCTGGCGGGAGCGTTGTGCTGGCTGTCGAAGCGCCACACTTGAACCGGCGTGACGGTGACCCAGTCGGTGATTTGGATTTGGGCGGTGCGATTGGTTTGTTCCAAACGTTCCGCTTCTTGCGACAAGGGAATGACTTCCAAAACCACTTCCGCTTCTTCGGTGGTCAAACCGCAAAGCTCCAGGTTTTCGACCGTAACTTGCCAGCCGTTTTGCAGGCAAAGGTCCAAAGCTGCCGCCAGCTTGCCAGGTTTGGTACCTCGGGCTTTGCAGCCTTCGTTCCAAGCCCATTCCGATTCCACCACGTCATTGGAAATCACCATGCGGATGCGGTTTCCGGAACGAGTGGCCAAAACCGAAAGAGCTAATTCCCCTTCCGGGAAGTCCACTTTGACCCGCGGTTCATCGGCCATTTGGTACATGAATTCCATGACCCGATAAACCGGTTTCTTCACGCCACGGAAGGTCAGAGCACCGCTGGCCTTGCCGGCCAAATCGGCGATTCCCGATTGGTCTTGCACGTCGTGCAACATGAAGAAACAGTTTCCGTCCAGGGCGACCTGGGCGGCGGTGGCGAGGAAGCCGGCGAGATTGGCAGCGGCATGAGAAGTATCGAATTCGATCGCTTCCGGGTTCCCAACCGGGCTGGCGAAGATGTTCCATTCCGTAACCAGAAGTTCGACGCCGTAAATGTTGTTTTCCGACAAGGCGTCGCGCACTTGACCTGCGGTGTTGTAGAACCGCAAGCCGGTGGAAAGGTGATAGTGATGCCAGGAAAGGAAATCCAAGGGGTGGCCGGTGAGGGCGGCGTTTTCGACGATTTGCACCAGCAAACTCTTGCCCACGCCCATGTCGGACATGCCACCGGCCAAACCGGGACCTCCTAAAAGAATGGGATCGTTCGGCATCCGGTTGCGGATGGTGTTCGAAGTGATCTCAATGAGGTCGAGGATTTCTTCCGCAGTACCGTTCCACCACTCGTGGCGGTCGGGTTCGTTCCAAATTTCCAGATAATCCGGGACGATGCCGTGATTGTCGCGCATTTCCTCCAGCACGTCGGCCAAGTCGTCCGCCCATGCTTGCATGTCGATCGGCACCGCTCGGGCGAAAGGAGGCAAGGTTGCCCACCAGATGGGTTCCCCGTCCGGATCGGAAGAGTTCCAAAGCGGCGTCCCCACCGCGGTCAACACCGTGCGCATGCCGGCGTCCCGGCCCATTTGCAAGCGGCGAGCGGCTTCTCCCGCTCGATTGGGCAGGTGCATCAGAAGGTTGGAACGCAGCAGCGAAGACGGCCGCACAATTTGGCCGTAGAGATCGGACGCTTTCTTCGCTACCGCGGGATTTACCGCTCCCATCATGCGCCCGCCGATGGTGCCGTAAAGACTTTGAGTATGAAGCTTGAAAGGGTCATCGTTGCTGATGACCGGCAACTCAGGCTGTTGCCCCTCAGGCATCGCCATCTCCGCCGCGGCAAAAGAAAAAGTCGTTACCGCGACGGTGTTTAGGGGTAAATGAGTGGCCCGGACGAGGTCCGGTATCGGAGCCCCAACCGCCGGTGTATGGGCGAGGGCAAGGAGTATGGGGCTTAGGCAGACACAGAGAGCCTTACGGGGAGCTAACATGGCAGCGCACCGTGATCGGGGGGCGAGAGTGGAGTTCGTTTATGCCCTAATCGAGCACCAATAATCGCCAGGGGGCAGATTGAAGGAGCTCAGCTTTCGAAGCCGAAAAGCCAGGGGCTGACCTTTCATCGGGAATGGATCCGAAATCCCTTGAAACTCTTTTCGCTTTCGCGCGGGGAAAAAAGAGAACCGGCGACCTCTGCCTCGGGGGCAGCTTGGACGCCGGTTAGGACGGACGTGACGAGGATCCTTGGCTTTGAGAGCATCTTTGTCGCCGGGGGCAGAGGCGACGGGGACGCTTCCAAGCTACTCGGAAAGAACTCTTAGCTCAAGCACCGCCACTCCATTAGGCTCAATCTCGAAGCTAATTACAGGCTTATTTATCTGTATCTCAGCTTGTTCGGCGGTCATGGACTGCAAAGAAAGACCCTGCAGCGTGTCTAAAAGATCCATTTCGCTGAGTCTTTCCTCGGCCAAGGTGGTGTGGAAGAGGTTGAACAGGTTGACCGCCACGCTTTCCGAAACGCCAAGGCGCTGGGACAACTCCATCGGATTTCGAGCTTCATGGAAGTCTTGGGCCGAACCGGCGATGCCGCGAGCCTGCATTTCTTCCTCGACCGCCAATCCAGCCAGATCTTGAGCCATTTCCTCGATGGAAACCAAGGTGGCTTGAATGTCCAGCCGATGGTTCACCGGATCATTGTTCTGTGAATCGAAACGCCAAACCCGCTCAAGGTTGAAATTGTTCAGACCTTGCAAAGAAAGTTGAAGCTGACGCGGATGTTTTTCCAAGATCCGCGCTTCTTCCACTCGGGGCATGACTTCCTCGGCGGCTTCGATCTCTTGCTCGCTCATGCCGGCCCGGGACATCCGCCTTTGATTCGGCAACGGCCCCCCTACTCGATAACCGGCTTTCAGTAACTTCTTCCACACCAATCCCGGTTTCAAGCCGTACTCGCGAATGCCTTGACTCCAAACCCAATCGGCGGGAACGACGTCGTTACCGACCACGATCCGCAAACGATCTTCTTCCAAACTTGCGAACACGGCGGCGCCGAACTCCAGTTCAGGATGATCGACTTGAACTCGTTGTTCTTCCGCCATGTCGAACAGGACTTCCATGATTCGAAACACCGGCTTTTTCACTCCGCGCCAACTCAAACTGCCGACCGAACGGGCGTGCAAGTCGTGGATGCCGGATTGTTGGCCGTCGATGTCCTGCAATTGGAAGAAAACGTTGCCGTCCAAATCCAAGTCCGCCGCTGCCGTAAAGAAGCTGACGAAGTTGGCGGCGGCGTGGGAGTTTTCAAAACTGAGAGCATCCGGATTGTTGATGGCGCTCGGATAGATGTTCCATTCGCTGACGAACAAGCGCACCTCATCCAAGCCGTTTTCTTCAAGATGATCTCGCAAACCTTGCACCGCGCCGTTGTATCGGAGTTCGGCTCCAATGGTGTAATGGTGCCAGGAAACGAAGTCCATCGGCAGTTCTTGATCGACCACGAAATCAATCAAGGACAACAGCATCGGCCTTTCGCCGCCCATGTCGGAAAGCACCCCCGCCACTCCGGCGCCGCCGAGTTTAATTTGCGGAAAGGATGCTCGAATGCTTTTCGAAACGACTTCATAAAGATGGATGTAGTCGTCGCGAGTTCCGCTCCACGATTCAGGGCGATCGGGTTCAGCCCAAATTTCCACGAAGTCGGGTAGCACGCCTTCCCTCTTTTCGAACTGGCCCAACAAATCGACGACGTAATCGGCGTAATCCTGCAAATTCACCGGCATGGAGCGGGCGAATGGAGGATATTCGTCACCAAGGTTGTCTTCCTTGGTTTTGTCGCTGGCCATGGAAAGCGGCGTACCCTTTACCGTCAACAAAACTTGGAAGCCCACTTCTTGGGCGAGTCGGGTATGCCGAGCCGGATCGGAAGCCGGATTCGGTTTCGCGGTGTACATCTTGATGCGGTACAACGCATTCGGTCCGGAAATGTCGGCGAAGGCTTGCATCGCCCGCTGCACGCTGCCCCATTGACAAGTACCTTTCAAGCGGGAACCGGGGGCGGCGGAAAGTTGGTCCAGATGAAGCTCGAAAGCTTCTCCGGAACTAGCGCGGGCGAAAGGGCCGAGGACGTCCTCCTCCGTCCGGTTGGCGGTTCCACGCCAGTGGGGAATGATTTGGATGCTTTCTTCAGGAACCAGGCCCGGCTCGGTGCCAGGCGGAATCGGTTGGGCGCCGGCATTGCCTGGGCTGCCCGATCCACTGTTGTTGTTGCCGCCGCTGGATCCGCTTGGTTCCGGCGCCGGTTTCGGATTCTTGGAACTCTTGCGTTTCTTTTTGCCCTTCTTTTTCCGGCTCTTCTTTTTCTTGGCCAGGCTTTGCTCTTCGTCCGCCTCGAGGGTGGGTAGAGCGGCCTCGGCGTAGTCAATCGAACCGTCGGACGGGTCGGCCTGCGGCGGCTCGGTCGCCGGCAGAGTGGCTGCCGTCTGGGAGGGGACGTTCCCAACGCCGGCGGCCTTGTGGTAAGACTTTTGCTGGCCAGGACTTATGAGGAGCGGAACGCCGGAAAGAGCCAATACAGGAAGGAGGATCAACAACGAGCGGCTGAGTCGCATGGTGATGGCTGTGCTAATTGGTTCACCAGAAGGGAAGCCCACGGGATGGAACCCATGGGAGCCACTCATCAGCGGCAAAATCAGGCTCTATCGCCTGTAAAACAAGGAGAAAATTAAGCTTTGGTTCGTGAAATCAACCCTAAAGCCCTCGCGCTTGGATCCGAATCCGCAAAATTGGCCGCCGAGGCCATTCCCGGGTCGGCGGCGCGCAGCTAAACTTCCCGCCCGCTTGGAACCCCAGGATTTCCTATCCTTCCAAGCAACTTACACCGATCGGGGCGTGGCGCAGCCTGGCTAGCGCGCTTGCATGGGGTGCAAGAGGTCGGAGGTTCGAATCCTCTCGCCCCGACCATCTCCTAACTTTAGGTGCCGTAGGGGGTTGGGCTCACCAGCGCCAACCGATTTACCCACCCCCGCGGGCTGTCTCGCAGCCATGAGGCAGCCATGACTTCCAGGATTCCTTTCGTCTATGGGAGCCCCCGAAAGGGCGGCAAGGTGAATTTCTACGTCCGGGCGACCTACCGCGGAAAGCGCCGCACCGCCCCCTTCACCAACGATTGGTTGATCGATAAAGGCTTTCCCCCGGAAAGAGACCCCATTGCCAGGGCCGCTTCCATCCGGGCGGCTTTGCTCCAGGAGCTTCGGCAGGGAACTCGGCCCACCGGGAGAATTCGGCTGGCGGTCGCCGTGGAAGATTTCCTGGAGTCCCACGAAAACGTGGCCAGCTTCCGGCAGATCTCCAAGAGCCAGCGGAACCGCCGGAAGAGTGTCCTGCTCCTGGGGAACCCCAAGAGAATCAGCTTCCTCGAGTTCATGCGAAACGCTTGGCTCGACCAGATCGAAGCCCGGGATCTCCGGAAGTACGAGGCCTACATCGAGGCCCAGGGCTACAGCGTCGAAACCCTCCGCTCCTACATGGCGGATATCCGTCGCTTCCTCACCTGGTGCGTCCAACGCGAGATCCTGGCGATCGATCCCTGCAGTGCCGGCCGCTACACCCTGCCGCCCGGTGCTGAGCTCCGGGAGGAGGAGAGCGGCTACCCCGCCGACTTCGTGAACACCTTGTTGGCCGTGTCCAGGAGCTCCCCCACCGTTCACCGAGCCGTGATGGTGGTCTCCCTTTCGGGCCTCCGCCGGGGCGAATACCTGCGCCTCACCCGGGAGTCGATCCAAGGCCACGCGCTGATGGCTGCCGGGGCCAGGAAGAATCGGCGCCGGCAGATCGCTTACCGCATGGTGCCCATTCCCACCAAGCTTCAGCACTTCCTTGGCCGGCTGGTTTTGAAGCCGGGCGCTTTCGTTGCCACGGGCACCGCCACTCCCCTTTCGGAAGCGGGGATTCGATCCGCGGTTCGGCGGTTCACTGCAAAGACGGGAATCCATTTCAGTCTGCAAAGGCTTCGGAGAACCTACGCTCAGAGGTTGCGAGATCTTGGCTTGGA
>QQUA01000023.1 GCA_008501825.1 Planctomycetota bacterium
AAACTGGGAAACCCGATTTGTTCCATTACGGGCTTGGAGGCAGCGTACCGGTTCCAAAAGATTGGCAGATCCACTTTCGATTCGCTGAGCAGCAGAATACTCCGGTGATTGTTTCCGTTCCGTTGGACACTGCGCCCAAAATAGGCGGAGTTGATTTTAAATCTCAACAAGATGTTGACAGTAATAGCAGTTCTTTGAGTCTATTGAAAAACTCAACTTTTGTTAATGATTGGTTCTACGACTCAGGTGGAAAGAGGCTCTACGTGAAAATGAGGTCCTTCTTGGATGTCAACTCAGGTCACCAAATGTCGTGGGATGGAACGGAAGAAATCGTAACCATCGAGGCTCAATAGAACACAGAGATGAAGCATCCTCTCCTTGGGAAAAGGGGAGGATGCTCATGCAAAAAAAAAGAGAGAAAACCATGTTCATGCCCTTCCTTTTTCTACTTTTCCAAATTCCCGGCGGTGTTTGGAATCCAGGGATACTCGTGGAAGAGCCTCACCCATCCCCGGGTTTCGGTGTGAGTCATGCTTCCGGTGGCGATGTTGACTTGGATGGAACCCCAGACATCCTTGTTGGAGATAGATTGGAGGTCATCAATGGAAATATCAATCAGGGTGCCGTATATCTTTTCTCCGGTTGGTCCGGAGATTTGCTCTTTCGAATCGAAGGTGAACATCAAAGCGAAAGATTTGGAGCATCTGTTGCCTTTATAAATGATATTGATGGTGATGGGGCCTCGGATTTCCTGGTTGGCTCCAAGGGAGATTATTCCACTAAGCCCAGCCGAGTCTCCGTTTACTCGGGTGCCACCGGGAATGAGATTTATAGGCTATCTGGTCGAGGGCTCAAAGACGAGTTTGGAGCTCATTTGGACCGAGTCGGCGATGTAAATGGGGATGCCATAGATGACTTCATTGTCGGAGCCCATCAGGCTACTCCGTACTTAAACACCGAAGCAGGAGAGGTCGGCGTATTTTCGGGTTTAGACGGTTCCTTGATCTACCATTATGAAGGCGGGTATCCATACGAGACCCTAGGACGACAAGTCGGTGGCCTGGGCGACGTCAACGGCGATGGAGTTCCTGATTTTGCAGCCATGGATTTGGCCTCCGGGTCCCGTGGAGCCGTCAACGTGGCTTCCGGCGCTACAGGAGAAATCCTTTATCGCATCGAAGGAACGGTCCACGGGGAAATGTTTGGCTCCATGCTGGAAGAAGTTGGAGATACCAACATAGATGGTTGCAGTGACATTCTTGTTGGTGCGCCTTGGTATCCTGTGGGGCAGGAACATCCCGGAGCCGCTTACTTGATTTCCGGGCTGGATGGCTCCATTATTCACCTTGTAATCGGAGACTGTGAGATCAATAGTTTTTTGGGAGAACGTGGTACCGGAATCAAGGATTTGGATGGTGATGGACTTCGGGATTTCGCTATTGGGGATACTTCCGCTGATGTGAATCAAGTCCGGAATACTGGTGCAGTCTATTTTTACTCCAGCCGAGACGGAGCTTTGATCCACCAAATGGCGGGCCAGCAATCAGAAGGCATGGGATGGTCAATCTCAGCCCCACCCCCCGGACGAACCGACTTTCCCTGGGACGTATTGATCTATACCCGCCCTCCGGATCTACCGCCGGGTGACCCCAATCCCGGAGCCATCGGTGCATTCAGTTTTGACCCCTTCTTGCAAATTTCACCAAATCGAATCTCCGCTGCCGAAGGTGGAGCGGTGGTTTTCCAACACGACTTTCCTGATTCGCAGGCCGGCTTAGAATACCGCCTGCTCATGTCCACCGCGGAACGAGGAGTCACCACCTACAGCGGTCTGGACCTGCCACTGGCTCCCAGTTGGCAACTTAAAGAATTCGCTTACGGGCAACCAGCCGGCTTCACCGATCGCACCGGCTTCCTGGATTCCCAAGGCCGGGCCAAAACCACCCTAGGCTTGCTTCCCGGTACCGCCCTGCCAGTGGTCGGCTACAGCTTCACCTTCGCCTCCGTCACCTTGGACCTCAACGGCCAACCGTCTCTCTCCTCCGCCCCGGTGTACCTGACCATCGATCCTTGAGAAAAAAATCCCCCCAACCGCTGCCCGCAGTCGAGGGGTAGAAGGTAGTCGTTTCGAAGATCGGCTGTTTAGACCGCCGGGGAGCGACGGCGGCGCAAGAAAGTGAAGAAACAGAACAAGGCTGCCAAGGCGGGAAAATCGCCGAAACCTTGGGACGGCGCCCCTAACACGCCGCCGCAGCCGCCACCGCCGCCGCCGGATTGAGCTTCGGCTTTGGCCGGCATGTAGCGGAAAGTGCCGCCGGCCAAAACCCCCTGGCCGGAGGCGGTGGTCAGCAGAACGCCAAAGTTGCCCGGGGCATGAGAAGGGGTAATCGCCTCGATTTGGCTGCTGGTCAACACCTGCAACGAACTGGCCTCTTTTCCTCCTTGGCCGGTGGCGGGATCGACACCGAAACTGACTTGGAAAGTGTCGCCGAGGTTTTGCCCGAACAACTGCACTTTCAAGCCGCCGCTTTCACTGCCGGAACCGGGAGTGAAGCCGGTCACCGTTGGATCGGCGTTATTGACAAACTCAAAGGCGTCGGAGACCACCACGTCGGGAGTTCCCGGATTGCGCAAGGTTAAATCCACGCTGCCACTGGCATGAGCGGTGGTGGTGACTCGAACCACCTTGGAAGACTGCCAGGTCACCGGCAAGGAAACGCCGCCCAACAAGACTTCCATGTCCTCGGCAAAGTCGGCGCCGTTGATCAGGATCAAAGTCCCGCCTTGCACCTGACCGGCACCCGGAAACAAAGCATTAAAGGTCGGCACTCCGGCATAGGTATAGACGCTGTTTTGATGCACGGTTTGGCCGTCCGGATTGTGCACCGTTACCGAGACCGCGCCGGGATCGTGAGCCGGAGGCTCCACGCTTAGGGTAGAGCTGTCTTGGAATTGAACGTTGTCCGCTTCCACCCCATCGAACAAGACGAAGGCGCCGTCTTGAAAACCGCTGCCGCTCAAGGTGACGGTGTTGCCTCCCAACAGCGTTCCGACAGCTGGCGTGAGGGTGGACAAAGTCGGAGCTTCGGCAACGATTTCCACCAAACCGACGGCGACGTCGAAAGCTCCGTCGTTCCGAGTTAACAACAAATCGTAACTTCCGGTAGGACATCCGACCGCCACGCTGAGATTCAGTTGCACCCAACTGCGGCCGTTGCTCACGTTTTGCACCGTCAAATAAGGCGACAGGGTTTGTACGTCCATGCCTTCGTATTCACTCCCCCATAAAGTAAGAGTGGTCAAATCTCCAGGATTCAACAAAAACGGAGAACCGGTTCCATCTTCCATGTCGTGGTCGGCCGGCATTTGTTTAGCGCCGAGATTGCGGTCTTGGCCGGCACTCAGGGAATAGGGCGTCGGGCCCGGAAAGCCGCCGTAGAAATCGGCGCCGAAAGCGGTATGAACCGGTTCGTTGCTGGTCAAATTGGCGTTACTCATCGCCCCTTCCAAGGGCGTGGCATAAACGTAGTAATCGCCGGCGGACAATCCGCGAACCCGCCAATCGCCGTCGCGATCGCTCAAGGCGGTCGCCACTAGAATTCCACTGTTTACTTCGACCACGCCAATGACCCCGCCCTTTAAATCGGATCCGTCGGGGCGGCGGAGACTCCCCCGCAAGATGGCTTCATTGCCATTGGAAGCCAAGGCCACGGCACCGGATCGATCGTCGGGACTCAAGGAACGATGCAGCCATTGGCCGGGGCTGACGTAAGGCCACATCGAAGCGCACACCGCCGGACTGTGATCCAATCCCATGAAGTGTCCAATTTCATGGGTGGCAACGTCCTGAACGTCGAAGCTGCCGGCGTGCCCGGTGGTCGACCAAGTCCAATCGCGGCCGTTGAAGATGATGTCGGCATCCAAAATGGTGCCGTTGGACGGGTTGTAAGCAATCGGCGTGATGGCCACGATCCCGGTTCCGATCGGGAAGTAACCGGTGTGATTGTTTTCATCGAACAACACCAAATGGCTGCTCGCACCGACGTTTTTCGAGGTGGTATTGCTTTTTCGTTGAAAGCGAATGCGACTGGCACTCACCGATTCCCAAGAACGAAAGGCCTGCACCACGGCGGCTTCCTCGGAAGCATCGCTAATGTCGTCGGAACCGCTGCTGTTCCACTGCCAAGTCAGCTCGTTGTCCGGCCACTTCAACTTTTTCCCGTTGAGAATGATGCGGACGTAACCACCGGCGAAACCGGCACTGAGGAACACAGCCAAACCCAAGACGCCAAGGCGCCAGAGCCGGCGGCGGTGGCCCCGATCAGCGGCCTTGGCGGCCCACCTCCTCGAGGATTTCCGAAAGGAACTGATGATAGTCATGGTTCTCCGAAACGGCTTTTCCGTGAGCGTGCGCCCCCCTTCGAAACACTCGCGTTCCGCGGCTGTCGGCGTGCACTTGGAAGACCCCGGCCGACAAACCGACCGGCAAGCGCCAACGCTTGCTCTTCCCTTCCCGGGTCAGAAAGAGGAGGATCCGATCTCCTCGTTGCCAAGTCGGTAGACCGGGGACGTAAAGTCCGCGACCGGCGACTTCTCCACCCGGCATGCGCACTTCCTGAAAGGAAGGCACCGCCCCCTTCAAAGGGGTCAAGGTGGCGAACTGGTAACGAGTTTCCAAGCTGCCGTCAGGGAGCAAGGCGCAAGTCTTATCGAGGACTTCCACCTCGCAAACCCGTTCCGCTTCGGCCACCAAGGCCGACAAATCCAGTTCCTGGGCAGAAGAACTGGCCAGTACGCCGGCGTGAGCCAGGCTGAGAGCTCCGGCGACCAGAACGAGTACCACTGAGGAGCGGCGCATCCCTCCCATAACGGACGGCTTCCCCTGGGGCAAAACCGGCATTGCCGGCCTTCTTTTCAGATAACAGAAAATAAATTCTTCAGGAAAGCGCGGCCGTGCCGAAGGGACACGCAAATGAAGCCTGCCGGGCAGGGCGGCAGGCTTCACAAACGAATGGCTTCAACCGGAAGAAAGCTGAGGCTCTACTGGCTTGGCCGAAGCTCGAAAGCCGGCCAAGCAAAGCCGGAGCTTAGCGGCCTCCCTCTTCCCGAATCCGCTTCAACTCTTCTTTCAAAGCGGCGATCTCCGCTTCCACTTCGGCAATGCGAGCCCGAAGCGCAGCGCGCCGGGCTTCCATTTCCGCTTGACGGACGGCGGCTTCCGCTTGGGCCTTGGCGACCGGAGCGGCAGGCCCCACGGCCCGCTTGGCGCCATGGGTGGAGGCGGCTTTCTTCAAGCTGGCCACGGTGGTTTCCACTCCGCCGTAACCGACGAAGGATTCCAATTCTTTGCCGTCGGCCGACAGGATGCGAACGTCGGGAATGCCGCGAACGCCGAATTTCTCCGCCAGCTTGGTGTGCTCGTCGACGTCGATCTGCACCGCTTCGAACTGGCCCACCACTTCATTGAATTTGGCGTTGTGCAGGACTTCCCGGCCGAGACGCTTGCACGGGCCGCACCAATCGGCGTAGAAGTCAACCAAGACCGGCTTGCCGGACTTCTTGGCGCTGGCCATGGCGGCCTCCAAAGAATCGTGCCAAACCGCTTCGTGACTGTAACCATGGGTCACGTCTTCGAACACCGCTTCTTCGAGAACCGGCTCTTCGATGACTTCCGCTTCGGCGACTTCGATTTCAAACAGCTCTTCGGGCTCAGGCTCAGGGACGTCTTCCACCACGATGTGGCCAAGGTCGTCGCTGAATTCCACCGAAACCCGTTCGCCGAATTGTTCCCGCAGCTTGGCAACCAACTTCTTGCGTTCAGACTCCGGAATGTCCTCGGGGAACACGAACTGCACCGAGGTGTCGCCGGCAGCCGAATCGACGCCAATGCCTTCCAAGCTCTCGGTGATTTGCTCGACGTTCAAAGACGGCGCTTCGTGCTTTTCTTTGATCAAGGCGGGCAAGGGTTCGACTTCGGCCGGACGAACGCCCAATACGCCCTTCATGTTCTTGACCTGGCCTTCGCGGCGGACGGTCAGCTCGACGATCTGTCCCGGAGCCCGGGTGCTGAGCACTTGACCCAAGGCGGCGATGTTGCGGGTCTTCTCCCCGTCCACTGCCAGCAGGACGTCCCCGCCTTTCAAGCCCATCACCTCCGCCGGGGTGTGGTCGTGGACTTCCACCACTTCAACCCCGTTGTTTTCGCCGTCCTGGATCGAGACGCCCATGAAGCCGCCGCCTTCCTTGGCGGTGTTCGGCTGGCGCCTGCCCATAAAGCCGTCGATGCGCATCGCCCGGTCGCCGCGGGCGACCAGAAGGTTCAGATACTCGCCGGGCTTCCTACTGCCCAAGGCTTCGCCAAGGTTGTCCATGGAGACCTTGGTGCCGTTCACTTGCAGCAAAACGTCGCCGGCCTTCAATCCCATGAGGGCGGCGGATGTGCCTTCGTTGACGTTGACGATGGCAACGCCTTGGTTGTCTCCGGCGGTCAGTTCGACGCCGAGCAACCCGCTTTGGGCGGCCAGGGGGGAGGCGGTCAGGGTCAAGGCCGCCAGAAGATGGGTGAATTTCATTGGTTTCGCTTCTCCTACCCGTCAGGGGTCGCAGTACTCTGCGCTTTGTCTACGAAGATTCCCGGGATCTGTTGAAGGAGTTCGGGTCGGGCTTTTTCCGGCCAACGACCGTCGTACAGGGCACGGCATGGATCTTGGGCCCCCCAGGGCTGTCCGGGGAGGCCGGCTTCGCCGAAATTGGCCGATTCCTCCGCCGCTCGGCGAAGGAAAGCCAGCAAGTCCAATCGATCTTGGACGCTCATGAGTTCGGCGAAAACGTGGGTCATGCGCGAATCCGCCACCGGATCGATGGCGGCAATGGATTCGCGGTCGATCCAGATGAAGTCGGGACCGGCCGGCGAGGCTTCCATGATCAAAGCGCCAGGGTCTCCCTCGGCCAGCAGCAATCCGATAATCAGGCGCTCGCCCTCGGTTTCCAACATCACGTCCCAAAACCCGCCGGTCCTTTGAGAATTCGGCCGCAAGATTGATTCCAGGACCTGTTTCGGAGTGCTGTACAGGGCTTGGCGACTGAGTTCCGGACCGACCAAACTGCCCTTTTCCCAAAATTCCTGGTGAAAACGCTCCTTCAAACTGGGTAAGCGCACCAGATGGCAACCGGAACAAGCGGCGTCGTCCGGCCGGAAGAACAGCCGCTCCCCTTCCTCCGGATCTCCTTCGGGAATCAGATCCCAAGGGTTGGCTCCCGGTTCAGGCAAGGCTGGGATCGGCCGTAGCGGTTCTTCGCCGGCGGCAGGATTGAGATAAGCCAGCAAATCGGCCAGATCTTGTTCCTTCAAACGGGTCAAAGGACCGTGGGCCGGCGGCATGGAATCCTCAAATTCGGGGGTCAGATAGGCTCCCGGCTCCACCAAGCTTTCCAGCAAATAGGCATCGCCGGGGACGACTTCCCCATAGTCGGCGGGTTTGGGTCGCTCGGACAGGCGCTCGGCCAAGGACGGCCCGCTCTTCCAATGGGGATCGAAAGACGGTCCGCGCATGAAACTGCCTTCGCCCTGATGGCGATGGCATTCCAAGCATCGGCCCTGCTCCCGAAACACCTCCCGGCCCCGTTGTCGGTCGCCCCGGAGCTTGAGCCCGGCCGCCTTGGTGTTGGCTTGAGAATTGCCTTGGGAATTGGCCTGGGAATTGGAAAGGGCGGCTTCGTCCGAACCCCAGGCCGTCAAAGCCAGGGGAGCCGCCAACAGGAAACCGGCTAAAACCGGCTGCACCCGAGGGTTCATGGCGCCGAGTCTACCCGGCAGAATCGGGAACCAGGACGACCTTCCCCAAGTTCTCCCGATCGTGCAGGATGCGATGGGCTTCGGCGGCCTCGGAAAAGGGCACCGCGGCGTGCACCAGCGGCCGCAAGCCGCCCTGCTGCCAGAGCTGTTGCAGGCCATCGAGCCAAGTCCGGGCCCTTTCGCCTTGGTTCCAAAGCCGTCCCATGTTCACCCCGAGGACGCCCAGGTTTTGGTTCATCAACCGAATCGGATTGAATGCCAGCCACGGCACCTGACTGAGATTCCGAACCGCGGTCCAGACCCGCCGGGTTCGGCCCTGGGCATTGCTGGAAAAGCCGTAGCAAATCAGACGGCCGCCGGGGCGGAGTAAGGAGAAAGACCGGCTCCAGGAAGGGCCGCCGACCGGATCGAGGATCAAATCGAAGCCGGGACTGTTTCGAAATACGTCCAAGGCCTCGGGATTGCGGGAATCGACCACCTCGCTGTAACCGAGTTGTTTCAGTTTTTCGTGCTTGGCCGGAGAAGCTACGCCGACGGCTTCAGCTCCCCGCCAGCGGATCAGATCAAGGGCCATGAGGCCGACGCCGCCGCCGCCGGAGTGGACCAGGACCCGGTCGCCTTCCCGAACTCGACCCATCACCTCCAGCATCATCCAAGCGGTCAGACCGGTGACCGGAATGGCGGCGGCCACGGTGGATTCCAGACCGTCGGGAATGATGGCGGCCTGGATTTCAGCCACCGTCACTGCCGAGCTGTATCCGCCGAAGCGGGTCATGGCCATGACTCGTTGGCCGATGCGGGTGGTATCCACCCCCTGGCCGACGGCATCGACAGTGCCGGCGACTTCGTAGCCGACCACCGCCGGCAACTTCGGAGCATCGGGATAGAGTCCCATGCGGGCCATCAAGTCGGCGAAGTTCACTCCCGCCGCCTCGACTCGAATGCGAAGTTCGCCGGGACCCGGTTCGGGGTCGGGGGCTTCCCGAACCTCCAACACTTCCGGGGGCCCGATTTTGGGAATCCAGATTTGTTCCACGTTGCGGTTATGCCAGAGCGCCCGGTTCCTGCCTAGAGGCGGAAACCGGGCGACGTCGAACCGGAAGGCCAAGATTGGCCTAACGCTTTTGGAATCTATTGGAGCTCAAGGAATGAGAGCGTAGAAACTGGAGGACGGCATCAGGCTTTGGTGATCGACGGCCTGCGCCCACACTTCCTGGCCGGCCAGGGCCAAGGGCACCGGCACCGACATGGAAGCCAAGCCGGAGCCGTCCGCTTGCATGGCCACGGTTTGGACCGGCAAACTCAGGTTGAGCAAGCCGCCGACGAAAGGAGTCGGACCTTGGCCTTGGAAGGAATAAGCCAGCGTGACCAAACCGCTCGGAGTGGCACCCTCGACTTCCACCAAGGCGCTGCTGCCGGCGGCGAGGTTGGAAATCTGCAATTCGGGGCCCCCGGTTTGCAAGTCGCGGAGGAAGATATCCAGAACGTCGTTTTGATCGTTGGCCACCAAATTCGAAGCGGTGGAAGCGAAGCAAACCACTCCGCCGCTGGGGTCGATCACCGGAAAGGTGACATAGGAAGAAGAAGTCCCATACTCCCCGGAATCGTTTAGGTTTGCCAAAACGGTGACTCCGCTTTGCCGGTCGCGAACGAAAACGTTCGACCATTGATCGAGAATTCCATCGGCCAAGTTGTCGGCATCACTTTGAAAGGCGACGTAGCGACCGTCGTCGGAACAAGTCAATTCAGCGGCGTAATCGTTTCCTTGTTCTCCTCGGGTGTTGCGGTTGACCAATTCGAGGGCACCGGAATTTCGGTCAAATAGAAAGCAATCGGCATCGGGGTTTGAATCTAGAGCGGTCAAGTTGCCGGCATAGCTGGAAAAACAAACCCAGTTGCCGTCGCTGGAAAGCCAAGCCTTAAAGGAAAGGCCGTCGGCTTCCACTCCTCCCGGTCCCAAGTTGACCCGTTCCATCCCCCCGGTACTTCTTTCCCAAACAAAGATGTCGGCGAAGCCATTGCCGTCCCCGGCAACCAGATTGCTGGCGTCGCTTTCCAATACCACGAAATCCCCATTGGCGGAGATTCGCCCGAAGCTGTTGCCGTTGGAATCTTGCCCTCCGAGTCCCTGACTGATACGAACCGTGGTAGCCAAGAGCCGATCGTGAAGGAACAAATCGATGCTGCCGTTGCTATCGCCGGGAACCAAGTTGTCGGCAAAGCTGACAAAACTCACAAAACGGCCGTCTTCCGAAATGGATGGCTGAAAACTGAACCCGGTTCCTTCTTGGCCCTGGTCTCCCAGACTGATTTTTTCGGTTTGACCGGAACTCAAATCGCGGACGAACACGTCCCAGGTTCCATTCGTGTCACCCGGTACTAAATCTTCCGCCGTACTGGTAAAGACCACAAACTGCCCGTTCAGGGAAATTCTGGGCTCCTGAGAATCTCCCTGAGCTTCCAAACCGGCGCTGGTGAGGCTGACCCGGGTGGTGGTTCCGAGAATCCGATCTCGCAAGAAGACGTCCTCCGCCTGGTTGTTATCGCCGGCGACCAAGTTGTCCGCCTGACTGGAAAAGACGAAGTATCGTTGATCCCGGCTCAGGCTGACGGAATTGGAGATTCCGTTGCCTTCGATCCCTAGACTGTCTAGGCTAAGCCGTTCGATGATCGGATTTTGAGCATGCAGGGATGGAGCTTTGGCCAGGCAGAAACAAAGCAGGAAGCCGTAACGGTGCATGGGAAGAGGGAATGGGGATTACTGGATCCGGCGATCGGGGAATGAGGGAGGAAGAAGTCGCCTACTTGTGCTTAGAGGGATCCAAGGCAAATCTGAAAAAAAATTCCGGCGACCTCAACGATCGCCGGAAGTTTTGCCCCAAAGGGCAAATGCGCTGATTCTTTTTCTTCCTACGGCAACACTTTGTCCAGGCGGTTGTCTCCCGGTTGCAAGGCGAACTTCTTCACCTTGATCAAGCCGTGGACTTCGTGCCAAAAACGAACCTCATAGACGCCGGATTTCAGATCCTCGATCTCATAGTTTCCGGCCTTGTCGGTCAGGGCATGGGCGGCATTTTTGGTGGCCACGATCCAAGAATCCATCCACGGATGGACATCGCATTTCACCCCCACCCGCTCCTCGGCGGTAAAGGTGAATTCTTTTTTACCGTCGGCGGGAATGCCGAAATTGGCCGCCGGATTCTTCTTGCAGAAGAAGTGGACGTTGTGCAAGAAGGGATCGGAATTGCGGAAAGTAATCGGCTCCCCTACGGGAACCACCAGGACGTGAGGTTCGAAACGGCAGTGCACTTGGTCCGAGATTTCGGCATTGGGCCAAGAAAAGGCCGGCAATCCGGCATTGCGCACTTCAACGAAAACGTTGGCCAAGCCACCGTTTTGGCCGACTAAAACCTTTCGATCCAGTTTGTCCGAAGCCGACAAGCAATGTTCAGCGTGTTCGGGCTTGGAACTCATATCCAACAATGCCCGGTCCCGAGATTGTCCGGAAGCCAAGGTCACCTTCCCACTCAAGGTGGCGGGCTTACCGCTTTCCACCTCGTTATCGCCATTTCCTTGATCTGGACCGGAAGGGGCCGTTCCGGAAGCATTGGGTGCCGGAGCCGTCTGCTCCGCCGGCGATTGGTCCTGGTTTTCCTGCTCGACCGAGGGTTCGGGCTCTTGGGGATCGCCGCTTTCGGTTCCTCCTCCGCAACCCAGGCTACCTAGGGAAGAAACCAGCAGCAAAAGCAAAAAATGGAGTCGCAGTGAAGTCATGCTCGGTTGGAGGTCCAGGTTCGTTTTCCCCTTTATAGAACTGCAGGCCAGGGAATTACATAGCCCTACCTCAAAAAAATGCCGGGAAACCCCTTAGGATTTCCCGGCAGACCAGTCAGCCGCAAAGATCAGGGCTTGAACTGGGAAGTTTTGACCTCGAAGTTGTTGGCGCCTTCGGCGATCTCCACCTTCTTTTGCTTGTAGCCACCGAAACCGGCGTGCCAAACCCGAATTTCGTAGGTTCCGGGCTCGATGCCTTCGATCTTGAAGCTACCGTCGGCACCGGTCAGGGCGTGATAGGGATTCGAGGTAGCGATGACCCAAGAATCCATCCACGTGTGCACGTCACACTTCACCCGGATCTTCTCATCCGACTTGAAGGTCACCGCCTTTTTGCCGTTTTCCGGAATCCCGAAGTTGGCGGCGGGGTTCTTCTTGCAGTAGAAGTGAACGTTGTGCATGAAGGGGTCGGAGTTCTTGAACACGACTTCCAAACCCACCGGCACGACCATGATGTGAGGCTCGAAGCGGCAGTGCACCTGGTCCGAGGGGCCCAAGGGTCCGGTCGGCTTCCACTTCATTTTGCGAGTGGCCTTGTTGCGCACTTCGACAAAGACGTTGGCCACGCCTTTGGACTTGGCGTCGATCAGGAAAACCCGCTCTTTCTTGTCGTCCGCCTTCATGCAGTGCTCTTGGTGGTCCGGTTTGGAGGACATGTCCAAGGCACCCAGTTTGGGCAGCTCTTTACCGTCGAAGACGATTTTTCCAGTGAGGGTCCCGCCGGCAACTACGACTTCGACTTTGGAAGCTTCATCTCCTTTGTCGCTGGCGCTTCCGTGGGCAACCGCAGGAGTGACCACCATTCCGAAGGCGACCAAGCTGCTGATTAGGATCTTGCTGTTCATGACAGGTTTGGCTAGACCCCGGTTAAGGGGCTTGGCAAGGGTTTAGTTTCCGCCCGAGGCAGAATTCTCCGATTCCGAATTCCCACCGTTTTCGAGCATGGCGGTTTCCTCACCCCCTTCCTGAACTCGGTCGGAGTTCATGAGGAAATCCTTGACGGCCTCGATGATTTGTTCCGGACTGTGTCCGGGCATCAGAGCCCGAACTTTCGGGTCGTCCGCAATCAAACCAAAGGCCGTGGGCATGTTGGTACCCGGGTAGATCTTCTGAGCGTCGAACACCCAGCGCCGGATCCAATCCGGCCGGAGCCTTTCTTTGGCGTAAGCCAAGTCCGGACCCCAGGAAAGCTTGTCGCCGCCGGGCTCAATGCCGTTGCGGATGTGACAGGAGTAGCAATCCACCCCCTGCTTACCGACAACCGAGGCTCCCGCTTGCAAATATCCAGGGAAGCCGGTTTCCATGTCGGCCAGATAAGCCGGGTTGCGTTCCTGAATTTCTTCAAAGGGAAGCTGCGGCGGAGGATCGAATTGGAAGCCTTCGCCATCGCCGTAAGCCTTGACTTTGCCGAAAGCATTGGCGTTGTACCGACCGCCCGATTCGATTTCGAGGATTTGGCCGGGAAGGATGCGAGCCGCCTCGGCCAAATCGTCCACGGACATTTCCATTTGAGCCCGTAAATCCCGGCTGTAACGACTGGCCCACTCCTGGCGAGCGAGGGCAGGGAAATACAACGCCAAGGATCGGGCCTCCTCATCGTCCAAGGTGAAGCGCGGCATCCGCACCTGCAACCAGGGCCGAAGAGTGAAAGGAGCTTTCAAGAACCGGGCGACCCAAGGAGCTTGAACCTTTTCCCCTTCCCGGTAAAGGATCGGCGGCATCAAGGCAAAAGCCTGATCGACGTCGTCGACTTGCCCCGCCTCCACGTAGTACTCGGCCAAATCTTTCATGAGGCCGCCGCCGGCACCCTTCTTCACCGGCCAGGGAATTAGATCTTCATCTTCATTCTCCAATTCCCAATACAACTCGGCTTTTTCACCGATGGCGCCGGTTCCTTCCTCAATCGCGAGGTCCGGATCGGTCTTCCAGAGCTGGAAGTAGGTCGCTTCTTCGTCATCATCCTCCAAAGCCACCAGACCGTGGAGGTTCCGGGTCACAGTGCCGCCTTCCTCGTCCTCCATGACCGCCGTCAAGGTGTCCATGTCGAACTTGTGGCAACCGTAACAGTTGTTTTGACGCACCAAGTAAGCGCCCTGATCCAAGGCCTTGGCGTTGGCATCCGGCTTGGGAAGAGCTCCCGACAGAATGGTTTTGCTGTTGTCCTTCAGGCCGAGGAGGACGGTGGTGATCGCTTCCACTTCGTCCTCTTCCAAGTGGAAGTCCGGCATCCGCGCCCGATCCAAGGGCGCCACCTCCAAGCCGCGGTCAAAGCGGCGAGGATTGCTCAACTTCAACTCGGCAAAACCGTGGCGGGACATGTGGACCGCGCCTTCGAAGTGACCGGGCGTATTGGCGTCCCACAGCTCAAAGGCCAACTTGTGGACGTTTTTGTTGCCCCAATCGGAAAGTTCGGTTCCGATCGGCATGGCGGTTTCGAAACCGGGAATGTCGTGGCAGGAGTAACAGCCGTGGTTTTGAATCCAGTAGCGGCCGACTTCTTCCAGCACCTTGCCTTCGCCACCCTGACCGCGCCATTCGGCGATTTTGGCTTCCGAATCCGCATTGGAAAAGCGCCGTCCCAAGAAGGCCATGGCTTGCTGTTGCAACACCTCCGGCTCGAAAGGAACGTCTTCCGGCTCCCAACCCTCCTTGTTCAGCTCGGCCAGATACCGGGCCATGTGAGCGGCTTCCTCCGGATTCACGCGCATGTTCGGCATCCGAGTTTCCGGCCACCAGCCTTGCGGATCCAAGATCCACTGGTAAAGCCAATCCTCGGAAACCTTGCTGCCGATGCCGGCCAAATCCGGACCGAAATCGGAGTAATCGTGAGCTTCCGAAACCGGTGAGTTATGGCAAGCGGTGCAACCGGTTTGACGGAACAGAGCTTCTCCTTCCTCCGCACTGGCCGAAGCCTTGAGTTCCGCCGGCATGGCCGGTACTCCACTGGCTTCCGAAGCCGCCCACAGATAAGCCTGCACCGCCGAGACCGCGGTTTGATCCCATTCCTGGCTGACCGCGTTTTCCAGCAGATAGATCTGCGGCATGCGCGACTTCTCCCGGAAATCGTGAGGCTTGGCGATCCAGGAGCGGGCGAATTCCGGACTGATCTTTTCCTTGATGGTGCGCAAGGTCGGGCCCATCTTGCGCTCATCCCGCCAGTTTTCGATCTTGTGGCAGGAATAGCAGGCGTAACGCTCCATCAAGGCCAAACCTTTGGCTAGTTTGGGAGCGTCGGGGGAGATGGTTTCCAAAGTTTCCCCCATCGAGTGGCAGCTATAGCATCCAGCCTCGGTGTACTTCTTCGGGAACATCGGCCATTCCCACAAGTGCCAGTGATACCAGCCGTGGTCATGCTCCCACTGATGTTCTTGATCGTGATCCTCGGGAGTGTGGACCGCCCGGGAGAAATCAAGCGTTTCCGCCGCGCCTTCGTGACAAACGGTGCAGCCGAAACTGTCGATCGGGTGCGGGGAAGACGGCGACAAGAACAAGTCCAATCGCGGGTGGGCGTTGAGCGGAACTTCGGCCCCTGCGTAATTGGCATTGTCGATTCCAACGTGGCAAGTGGAGCACATGTCCACCCGCGGTACGGTCTTGAAGTTGTAATCCTTGCGCAGGTTCGGCAGGACCTGCTTGCGAACCGTCAAGGTCGGAGCCACGAAGTCCAATCCCGGGGCATCGCGGAGAGCGTTGAACACATTGCTTTCCAAACCCAAGATCTTGCCCGACACCAGGTTGACCTCCCGGTTCAGTTCGGTCAGGCGAGCTTCCGCCGCGTCCCGATCTTGGGTGATGGCCTGCAGCTTTTCCTGAGCGGCGGTCAAAGCCCGGAAAGCCGCTTCCTGCTCCAGTTGCGCCGTCTTCAGGATGTTTTCCTTCTCATCCAAGACGCTGCGATCGACGTCCTCCAGGGTGGAGCCTGGAGTGGCGTCGTTGGTCGACATGAACGACTGTTTGAACTGGAAGCGCTCCCAGTTGTAAATCGCCTTGGCCACTTTGAAGCCGCTGTCCGCCTTGTAATGCCGGGCTTCCGCATCGGACAACTCGGCCTGAGCTTCGGCATAAGCCTCGCTGTCGCTCAGCTCCCGCTCCAAGCGCTGGATCTCCTGTTCAAGTTGCTCTTTTTGAGCCACGAATTCAGGAGTTTCCATCGCCGCCAATTCTTCCTGAGCCCGGTTCAGTTCCAATTCCTGGAACCGGCGCTGGTGCTGCTTCCACACCCGATCCCAATCGTCCACCACCATCCAGACGGCAATCGCCATCAGGCCGACGGAGCACAACATGAACACCAGGTTCATGCGGGAAAGGTTGTAATGGGTATCTCCGCGATCAGCCACTTGGGTACCTCTAGATGTTCAGGAAGAACTCGTTGATGTGAACCAGGTACTTCAGGTTGAAGGTCCAACGCAAAATCATCTTGATGGGCAACAGCGCCATGAAGAGGAACAGTTGGATCATCACCATGTAACGAGCAAAGCCGATCTCGATGAACATTTTCTTGAACCAGGTCTTGGCCAAGAGAATCGGCAGGAAGCCCAGGTAGAGCACGATCAGGAGGATGCCCGGGAATTCGCGCACCAACCAGAAATCGGGGAGCGGTTGTCCAAGCATGTAAACCCAGAACAACTCACTCAGGTCGACGTTGATCAAGGGTTCCAGCTTGGAGTGATCCCAGTAGTCGAAAGGACCGAAGAAGGACCAGTTGGGACCCCGTAAGAAAGTGCCCAAGACCACCAAGGAGATCCAAAGGATCATGAAGCCGAACATGAACACGGCGATAGCGAACGGCCGCTCCTTGAAGGTGTAATAGCCGTTGCCTTTGGGGTTGCGGTCGATGTAAGGCAAGGCCTGCAAACCGACGATGATCATCGAGGGAAAGACCACCCCCGCCAACCACGGGTCGAAGTACACCAGCATTTCCTGCAATCCGAGGAAATACCACGGCGCCTTGGCCGGGTTGGGAGAGAGAGCCGGAGCCGCCGGTTCTTCGATCGGTGCCTTGAGGTAGATACTCCAAACCACCAGGATGGCCCCGGTGACCATCAAGGCGATCAACTCGCTGTACACCAGATCCGGCCAGGTAAACACCTTTTGCCGGGAAGCTCGCTCTTCCAAATTGGGTTCGCCCCGATCCCGCAGGTCGTCGTTGATCACCGCCCGGCGGAAAGCCAGCCAAGTAAAGAACCCGACCAGCAACAGCATGCCGGCGATCGGCACGTTGTCCGGCTTGGTGGCGATTAGGAAGAAGTTCCGATCCTGCAGGCCGACCACGAAAAACAGGATCGACCCGATCAACATGGACAAGGCGGTGATCGGGTGGGTAAAGAACCGCCGGTACTTCATGTATGCCCACAGGAACACACACGAAAGCAGGAAGAACAACCTCGGATCGCCGAGGGTGTTGAAAATGCTCTTGAAGGTTTCCACTGTCTGGCTCTCCTTTTCGTTGGTCTCGGGAAAGCCCTACAGGGGGCCGCTGATGCCGCCGTCCTTGCGGACGCGCCAGAAGTGGATGGCGATCAAGAACGCCGCCGCCAGTGGGATGCCGACGCAGTGCAGCACGTAAAAGCGCAGCAGAGTGGCCTCCCCAACGAATCGGCCGGCAATTAAGGCGAATCTCGCGTCGTCACCGGCGTGAATCAAAGTCACGTCATTCCAAGTTAGGTTGCCGGCGAAAGGACCTTCGTGTCCCAACAAAGGCGTCGCCCGAGCCATGTTGGATCCCACCGTGATCGCCCAGATCGCCAACTGGTCCCATGGCAGCAAATAACCGGTAAAGGACAGCAGCAGGGTCAAGACCAGCAGAATCACGCCGACGTTCCAGTTGAACTCCCGCGGCGGCTTATAAGAACCGGTCAAGAACACTCGATACATATGCAGCCATACGGTAATCACCATGGCGTGAGCGCCCCAGCGGTGGATTTCCCGCATGATGCCCAAAGGCACGTGAGCCGCGAGAGCCTGAATGTCGGCGAAAGCGTACTCGGTGACCGGCCGGTAATAGAACATCAACAGCAGGCCGGTGATCGCCTCGACGAAAAACAGAAAGAAGGTCACCCCTCCCATGCACCAGGTGTAGGACAAGCGCACCCCGGAGCGGCGCAACTTGACTGGATGCAAGTGCAAAAAGAAGTTGGACAACACCGCCAAAGTCCGGTTCCGGGTTGTGACCGGGGGACCATGACGAAAGATGGAACGCCAGACCTGGCTGGCGCGGATGGACTCCAGGAGCTTATTCAAGGCTGGTCCGGAGGTTGGTCAACCGCTTGCGACGGGTGCGGGGGGAGGTGAAAGGGTAAGGATCGCGTGGGAGCATCCGATCGCTCCTGCTGCCGGGAGCGACCTTGGGCTGGACTAGGCGGTGTAGTTCAGCCGGGAACCGGGCAAGGACCATTGGCCCTTTTCTTGGCGGAACACTTGGGATCGGTCCACCACGATTTGGCCGTCGTCCCCCAAAGTGATCTTGTAGCGCTCCAACGGCCGGGGGGCGGGGCCCTCGACGTTGACGCCGGTCATGACGAAGCCGCTGCCGTGGCAGGGGCACTTGAACTTCAACTCGGAGGGCAACCAGTTCGGGGTACAACCCAAGTGGGTGCAGACCGTGCTCAAGGCATAGAAGCCGTCCTTGTCCCGGACCAGCCAGGTGCCCTGCGACTGCTTGAAACGCTCGTCGACGACGTCGAGGGCATAGTCACTGGGATAGCCGGCACGAAACACCGGGTTCGGCTCGTAGAGCACGTTCGGAAAAAGGAATCGCACCATGGCCCCAATGGTGCCCAGCGTAGCCCCGGTAAAGGCCAGCCAGGCTAAGCCCAAAACGGACAGAAAGCCTCGTCTCGTAGGGTTGTAGGGCTGAAGGGGCTCCTCGTGGGGTTGCCTCTGCGGATCGCTTTTTTGGGCCATGACGGCTCTAGACCTCGTCGGTGCCTGCAGCTTTTCGGATCAAGCCGGTGTCACCCCAGAATTTCCGGGGGAACAAGTTTAAATTCGCGGTGAACAGGGTCAAGCGAACGGAGGCCTTCCTCCGCCGCGAAATCCGGTCCGCCGAAAGCCTCATTGAACCGGCCATCCCTTTTCCTGATCGCGCAGCCAGGCCAGGGCACTGGAACGCACTTGGGGATGGATTTCTGGCCAATCGGCCAAGGTTTGCACGGATGGGCGAGCTTCATCCCAGCGCAAACTCCGCAAAGCCAGAAGAGCGTACAAAATATAAGACTCGGTGTTTTCGACGTTGCGATAGCCGACGTAGCTTTCCGGGTCCAACATCGCGGTCAAAATTTCCGCTCCGGAAGGGTCGTCCAGCCTGGCCAAAGACAAGGCGGCATTGCGGCGGACTTCCAAAGATTCGTCATCCAACACCCCTTGCAAGGCCTCGGGAACTCCCTCTCCCGAGATCAAGCCGAGGGCATGAGCACTGCTCATTCGGACTCCGCTGTCGGCGTCTTGCAGCAATTCGGTCAACAAAGGAATGGCCTTGGGGTCTCCCAACTCTCCTAGGCCCAAGACTCCATTGGTCAAAGGATTCAAAAATTCAACTTCCACCACGCCCAACTTTTCCAACGGAGTGCTGGCCGGGACTTCAGGCCCCATTGCCTGGCCTTGTCGAACCAGGGATTCCAGACACTCGAAGGCCCGTTCGCCCTTCACCACCGCCAAGGTCCGAGCCAAGGCCACCCGAGCCATGATTTGATCTTCCTCGGTCTTGTCGAACAGATCCGCCACCCGACTCGGGAAATCTTCGGACAATTCGTCCAGCCGACCTTCCCGTTCATAATTTCGGATGGTGGTCGCCAATTCGAAGAAAGCCTGTTGGCGGGCGTTGTATCCCCCCCGCACGATTTCGTTCAAATAATCTTCCGGCGAAGGCGGCGCTCCCAACATCCACTGAAAAAACAAATAAAGGGCCAGGGCAGCCACAACCAATCCCATCGGCACCAACACCAACGGCCCGATCCAGGAATCCGAAGTCGGACGGTCGCCGTCTTCGCCAGCTTGTCCGGATTGTTGCCCGATTTGCCCGGAGCGTTCGAGCTCAAAGCTTTCCCCGGACTGTTCCGCCGGCGCCGGCTTCTGGGAATCGTCCGCGCTTCGATCCGATTGATTTTCTGATGCCTGTTGCAAGGGTGGGTCCTCGACTTTTGGACCGGATAGCTTAGTTCGGCGAGGCGTCCATTTCCGGCAAAGGCCTGCGCTTTTCCGCCTGCCGCCGCCGGAATCGCTTAAACGGTCAAACCGGCCATGGCCTCGGCCGAGCGTTGCAGGTGCTTGCGAGCCACCGGAATCTCTTCCAGGGCTTCGGCCAGATGGCCGTCGGTGGCCAGGCTCCAAGCTCTTGAAAGCAAACGCTCGCCGGTAGCGAATCCGTCCCAAACCTTGGCGTATTGGGCAAAGCCGACCAGGGAGGCCAGTTCTTCGTGGCGGGATCCGAGATCGAAGCAATCTCCGGTGAACAGGGCGTCCAAGCGTTGCCGGAAATCCTCGCTGGCCAGGGTCGCCCGCTCTTCTTCCAGCCGGCCGACCTCGTCGTAAATGGCCGCCATTTTGTTGCGGAAAAAGTCCAAGCCGGTGTGGGCGCTGGCATTGGCTTGGTTGCCGTTCCACTGACTGCGTTTGGCCTGCCTAGCCAGAATTCCACCGGCCGCGATCAGGAACAAGCCAACCCCAAAGGCGGCCACGGAGCCACTTTCCTGCCCCCCTTCCCGGGTTTCGGTGCCAGCCTGCTCGCCCTCTCCTTCGAGGATCTCCGCTTGCCGAAATCCGGCGGCTCCCACCGTGCCCAGGCAAAAGCCACAGACCAGTAGGGCATTGGCCAGGATTTTCTGAAGGCCTACTTCCATTTTTCTTGGCTCCTCGAACTCCTAAACGGCAACCACCACCATGACTACGGCGTTGATGACCCCCACCAGGGCGTCCCCCACGATCAGGCCAGCCGCCACTGGAACGCCTTTGTCCTCGGCCCATCGGGCCCCTCGCCAGCGGGTCAGCAGGATGTTCAAAATCCCGCCCATGCCGAACACAATCATGTATTCGAACGGCAGGTACATCGACAGGCCCACCATCACTCCCAAGCCGGGAGAGACCAAAACCGAAAGCACCAAGCTGAGGATGGCGCCGGTCAGGTATTTACCCAACGGAACCTTGCCGTCCTGGACGATTTCAATCGCCGCCTTCAAGGCGCCGGCTTGGGGCGCTTTCAGTTGCGGGGTTCCGTCTGGCAGTTGCTTGGCCGTGCCGCCGGCGGCTTCGAAGGCCTCCACTGCCGCCGGACCTTGCTCTTGCGCCCGTTGGTACAGGATCTCCGCCTGATCCGGGCCGAATCCATAGGCTTGCCACAGCAGGATTACGGTCAGCACCGAAACCGGCGGGCCGACCCAACAAGTCAAGATCTGGGCGATCTGCTGCTTCACCGGCAGGCTTCCCACCAAATAACCGGTCTTCAAATCCGCCATCATGTCGGCACACATGCTGGTGGCGACGCAAATCGCCGCCCCGACGGTGACCGCAGGCACGATGTATTCCTTTGACGTGCCCATGATGGCCATCATGATGGCGATGGCGATCAAGGCCAGACCGGAAAGAGGCGACCAGTCGGTTCGGCCGGTGGTTTGGGCCACCACCAAGCCGGCCAACCAGAGCCAGGCGCCGCCGGCCAGGGTGACAATCAAAGCGGTGAGATAACTGACGTTTTCGCCGCCGGAAATTTTGGTCGCGAAAAACATCAGCAGCAAGCCGAAGGCCAAACCGCCGTTGAGGACCTTGATGTCGACTTCCTCCCGGCGGCCACCGGCTCCTGCTGGAGTCCGCAAACTGGCAAAGGCCGCTTTCAAGGCAGGAAGAGCCACCAAAATGCCGGCGATGGCGCCGCCGAGGATCATGCCGATCCCGACGTGGCGAGAAGTGAAGTGGGCGAAATCGTGGAGGAAGTCCTCCGCCCGCTTGTAGGCCTCCTCGCCGGTTTCGAAAAAGGAGAAGTCGGCATAAGCCATGGGTACCCAGCCAAGTCCGATGGCGATTGGCACCAGAATCCAATAATTCAGGATGGTGCCGTAAAGCACCGCCAAGCCGTGGCGGCCGGCCAAATAACCGGCTCCGAGACTTAGCAAACTGATCGCCACCAAGGCGGTGAAGCCCGGAGGCAGATGCAGGGTTTCGCCCAAGTTGACCGATTCCGGCCAAAACGAGGTGCCCTTCGGGTCCCATTTCTTGGTGAGAGCGGAAACGATGGCCGACAGGATCACCCCGCCGATCAAGAGCCTGGATTTCTCCACCCCGGCACCGGGGGATTTGAGGATGGCGGCCACCGCCACGCCTTCGGGAAACCGCAGCCGCTCGAATTCAATGATCTGTTTGCGCAGTGGAATGATCATCACCACGCCAAGCATGGAGCCGGCGGTAGCCGCCAGAACCAAAGCTGGATAATCGATGTCTTCCTGCATTCCGAGCAGGAACAAGACCGGAACCGTGAAGATAATCCCTGCGTTGACGGTATTCACCGAAGAGGCCACGGTCTGGAAGATGTTGACTTCCAGAATGGAACCCTTCCGTAATACGCCGCGGAGAAAGCCGAAACCCAAAACGGCGGCCACCGCCGACCCGACGATGGTGAAGCCGATTTGAAGGCCGGCGTAACAGATTCCCATATTGAGAATCAGGCCCATCACCACCCCTCCCAGCACGCTGGCGGGGGTGAGTTCGCGGTAAGGTTTGGGAGGCGCGTCCACCTTTTGCATCCTTGGCTCCGGCCTGGCGTTCCGGCCGTGCCAATCAACATAGCGCCGCGGCCTACGCCGCTTTCTCGAGTTTTGCTACCGGCGGATATGGCATGTGACTCCTCGTGCGGAATCTAGGCCGCCTTTGGGCCTCGCTTTGCCGGAGTCGGGGCGTCGGCCGAGATAGCCAAGCTTTTGACCAGGCTCGGCGAGGGTGAGTAAGCTCCTTGGATGGCCTGGAGATAGGTCGCACCAGCGAGGTTCTGAAATGACTGAAACCGATGCCAAGCCCGAGATGGTCGAAGTTAGCCCGGAGAACGTGGAGGAGGTGGGCATCCACTGTGTCGGCAATCGAAAGCACCCCGGCTGGCAGGCGAAGGTCGACTGGTACCGGCGCGAATACAAGCGGGGCGTCCGCATGCGCCTTCTTCTTTCCGGGTCGAAAAGGAAGTCCATCGGATTCCTGGAATTTGCCCCGGGAGAGACGGCGTGGAAAGGGGTGGAGGCTCCGGGATGGCTGGTCGTCCACTGCCTATGGATCAAAGAGGCGGGCCGCGGTTATGGCAGCCGCTTGCTTCAATCCCTTTTCGACCAAGCCCGCCGCAGCGGCAAGCACGGGGTCGTGGCGGTGGCGAGTTCCGGCACCTGGTGTGCCGGAGACGGGATTTTCAAAAAGTGTGGCTTCAAGCCCATAGAGGAATGCGGGGAGTTCCAACTTCTCGTCCGGGCGGTCTCCCGGTCGGCGCCGGTACCGGCTTTCGCCGAAGCCCGGTCTGCTTCAACGAGCAAGAGCTTGCTGTTCCGGCACTCCGGGCAATGCCCCTACGTCGCGAAGGCGGCGATCGAGTTGACGGCGGAGGCCGAGGAGCAGGGCGTAGATCTCCGCACCCAAGAAATCCGGACGGCGAAGGAAGCACGCAAGTCGCCAACCCCCTACGGCGTGACCTCCCTTAGCCAAGGTGCCCGGGTCCTGAGCGATCATGCGATCAGCCGAACGCGATTTCGGAACATTCTGCGGGACTTGTAGAGGCGGGCCTTCCTTGGCGAGTATGCTCTTCTTCGAACGCCGTCCGTTGGCGGATTCTTCCGCAAACCCCGTTTCAAAAACTAGGAAATCCAATTCTTCTCATGTCCCCTACTCCTCTGCATCAACGGGCCGAAGCCACCCGCAACCGGCTATCGGAAAGAGCTAAGAAAGCTTCACAAGCCCACCCGGAGCTTGCAGAACAGCTCGAAGCCCGCATTCCTTCGAAAGCTCGGGTTTCGGTCAACATGAAGCCCTCTGCCCTGGAACGATTCTTGGACGGTGAACCGCGCCTAAATGCCTTTGAATGGGCGGAACAGGAATCAAGACGGTCCGGTAGGTCCGTAAGCGAAAATCTCCGACAAAAGCTGGGTCCATGGTTCCATAAACGGTTGGAGTTCGAGCAAAAGGCCGGTGACGGTCGCCACTTTCACTACGGAGCCTTAAATCTAGGCGGCATGGGAGCTCCCCAATATGGGCGCTATTGCGTCGTCGATGCTCGAAACCCGGAATCCACTCAACCGGACCCGGTTTGGATTGGAAAGGATTCTCTGGCAGAAAACTGGTTTCGCGAGCCATTCCGTAAGCCAGGAATCGAGTTGATTTGGGAAAAGCTCCAAGCATGGTTGGCTCCCTGGGATCAGTCCGCCAACCTTGCTTTACTCAAGCTCAGCTCGGAAGAGCTTCCCTCCGACAAACCCCTGGAATGGCAAATTTGCAGAAACGAGGATTACATCGAGGCTCTTTCTCTCGAGCCGATAACCCTCGACTGTATCGAGGAAATCCGCTCCGAAACCGATGACGAGCTTCAGGCTCGAGCCCTCAACGCCGAATTAGATGAAGCCGGCATGGCCGAAAAAATCGACCTCGAACGACATGAGCAGATTCGTTCCAAAGCGGCGACTCTGGGCATAGAATGGCTTCCGGTGAACTCATGTTGAAACTCGTGGCCGCCGCACCCGATGGCTGGGGCATCGCCCTGGAAGGTGAATCTTATTGGCTGATTCGGCCTCCTTTTCGGCAGCGAGACCGGAGTCAAGTGACTTCCGCCCAAGTGGAACGGGCCTTGGTGGAAGAAGATTTCGTCCTTGAGGAAGAGCCTCTCCCTTTTGCCGGCTGGGGCGAGCTGAGCCGACACCTTCAGGCTTTGGTCATAAGTCAGGCCTCCAAGGAAGAAAGGGCAGCCGCTCAAGATGCCGCCCGTCGGATTCTGAAACGGGCGACCGCCGAGCAAGCTCGGCGGCACTTAGACCAAATCCAAGGTCGACTGGATAAAGGCCACACCCGAGGAGTAGAGTCGGTTTTGATCGCTCTTCTTGGTGCGGAGGCCGTAAGCCATGAAGCTGAGTTGGTCACGGAGATCCAGCGGCTGTTGACCGAAGTAAAGGCAAAGAGACCTCGCCTTCACACTTCTCAAGCTCCTCAACTTGCTTGGAAGGTGAAAAACGAAACAGCCATGGCAGAACAGACGGAGGCCATTCGGCAACGTGGCAGCTTGCTACCTCCGGCGGCTTGAGCCTTGAAAACAACGACCTTCTACTCCTACAAAGGTGGCCTCGGCAGGAGCCTGTTATTGGCTTGGGCTGCTGGAGCCTTGGCTCGGGAAGGCCAAAGAGTGGTGGCTTGGGATTTCGATTTGGAAGCGCCTGGCTTGCCTTTCAAGATGGGATTCAAGGGATCCGACGATATGGGGCCGGGCATCGTGGGTCTCCTTCGCCGATTTCAAGAGGGAAAACCTCCGCCACAATCGCTAGAACCTTGGATTCGCAAGGTGCCGAATACCGAAACCTTGTGGTTGCTTCCCGCCGGCCCTCTGGCATCTTCTGAATATTGGCGCCAGTTGTCTTCCATTTCCTGGAAGCAGTTGTTTTTTGACTCCGATTCCCAAGGGGCTCGGTTCTTCCAATGGCTAAAGGAAGCCATGGAAGAGGAATTCCGACCCGATCACGTCATGGTGGATGCCCGGACCGGAGTCACGGAAATGGGCGGGGCCGCCCTTTCCTTGATGGCGGATCAAATCCTGGCCCTCCTCGGCACGTCACCCGAGGGCATCCATGGAACCCGGGAAATCCTTCGAAGTGTGGCCGGAAGCTCACGAGCAAAAGAAAAGGGATGTCCGCGAATGGCTTTGGTTTTAGCGCGGATGCCGGCTTCCTTAGCTTCTCCGGATCTGCAAAGCCTTCGTCGAGCGGTGCGAGGAAAGATTTGCCAAGAAGCCGAGCCCTTGACTTTGACCTTGGATTTGGAACTTCCTTTGGTGGTTCGTTCCGAACCCAAACTTCAGGAAGATGAAAGGGTGGCTCTCACCGACGTGGATTTACGCGTTCACGAAGACTATCAAGCCATTCTTTCGTGGCTTAAAGGCGGCGCGGTTCCGGAACAAGCTCCAGGCGTACAAATTCCCAGAGATTCGTCGATAGAAGAACTCAAGCGGGGCATCGCTCTGCAACAAGAGTTGGCTGAAAGACTGCCGGAAACTTATCTACCGGACTTGGCCTCTTCCTTGAATAAGCTTTCGGTCTCGTTTTTAGAAATGGGCCGCCATGAGGAATCGCTTTCTGCGATCGAGGAGGCGGTGGAGATCCGGCGATCTCTTGCAGCCTCGCGTCCGGATGCCTTCCTTCCGGATTTGGCTATGTCGCTGAACAACCTGAGCCTAAGGCTGGGCGCTCTTGGTCGTCGTGAGGAAGCGCTGGTGGCGATCGAGGAGGCCGTGAAGATCCGGCGATCTCTTGCAAAATCGCGTCCGGATGCCTTCCTTCCGGATTTGGCTATGTCGCTGAACAACCTGAGCCTAAGGCTGGGCGCTCTTGGTCGTCGTGAGGAAGCGCTGGTGGCGATCAAGGAGGCCGTGGAGCATTACCGCTCTCTAGCGTCCTCGCGTCCGGATGCCTTCCTTCCGGATTTGGCTATGTCGCTGAACAATCTGAGCAATCGGTACAGCGACCTTGATCGTCATAAGGATGCACTTGCGGCGATCGAAAAGGCGATGAAGCATTACCAATCCCTTGCCGAATCGCATCCTGAGGCTTTCCTCCCCCAATTTGGGATTTCGCTGCATAATCTGAGCATTCACTTGAACTATTATGATCGGCGGGAGGAAGCTCTTGCGACTATTAAAGAGGCCGTTGCCATCTGGGAAAAACTTGTCAAAAAAAATCCAAAGACTTACTATTCAAATTTCGTTCACAGCCTCTTTGTGCTTGGCTGTCTCCAAACTGATTCCGCCCCGAAAGAAGCTGCCAACACTCTTGAGAAAGGCCTAGAAGTTCTTTTACCACATCTCTCGAAATCGAAGGAGGCCTTTTCCGGACTGGCCACCAAATTATTAAAGGAGGCTAAAGCCGCTCGTCAAAATGCAGGCATGGATGCCGAAAATGAGATCATCAGGGAAGTCTCATCTATTCTCCAAATCTCACCTGATGAAAGCTGAAACCGAGCTGGCCAATCAAATCTAGAGATCACTTTCCTTTGGTCCAAGCAAAACTCACCATGGCGATGCCGTCCTCGGTGGTCCAGCGGTGGGTTTCACAGAAGCCTTGGTTTTGATAAAGGCGCCGGGCAGGTTGATTCAAAACGCCTGTGGACACGGTGAGTTCCAGGCTTGGGTTTTGTTCGCGAAGATATTGAATCAAAGCGGAACCGGTCCCCAGCCGAAAGTATTGCGGATCCACCACCAAGGCGTCGATGTTGGCCGTTCCCGAATGGGGAGGAGCCAATTCCAATACACCCACCAAGCGCCGGCCGACTCTGGCCCCGTAAAAGCGGCTTTCGGCGGTTTGCAAATCGGCCACCGTTCGCTTCAAGGGATAGAAATCCTGAACCCCCAGAAGCTCGGCTTCCACCGCATAGGAAAGTTGCATCAAGCGGAAGATTTCTTCCGCTGCTACCGCCTGCCGATGATCAAGAAGCTCCAAGACTGAGTTGAGGCTTAAGTTTCTTTTAGCTGAGCGTGGCTCTTACGGCCGGTTTCGAAGTAAGGTCCGATTCACTCCGGGCCGCGCTTCTCTTGATTCTTTTGCGTTCCAGCGCACGATGGGTTCGAGGACGGGACAACAACAAAGAAACCAAAACGGCAAAACCCAGGGCCACGATGCCGGTCATCCAGGCGAAGACACCAGCCAAGCCACGATAGCTACCGATCCAAAGCAAACTGTCGCCGGCCACTCCTAGATTCAACAGCAGGAATGCCCAGGCTAGGAAACGAGCCATTTTGGAACCGAAATCTTCCAATCGGGCCGAAGAAGTCAAACCTTTCCAGGACCGGACCGAGCAAGCCACCGCCAGGAAGCCCAAGCCTACTGAGACCACGAAAGAGTGGCCGATCCACTCATCCATGCCCCGGTCCAGCAGGAGAAAACTCAGCAAGGTCAAACCAGCAAGCAAAAACAAAAAGACTTTACTGATCCAAGTAAAACGAAGTTGATCCATGACGATGACTCAGTACCAAAAAGGATTGCAAGAAGTTTCGGCCCCTGAAGGGCCGAGGCTCCCCAACATAACATCGAGCCGGCCGGCAGTAAAACCAGGGCTTTGACCGAAGGAGCACGATCGGCCAAAGCCCTCCTAGTCGTTTCCCGAAAGTCTCAGCAGCCTTCCTGCGGCAGCAACTTGATGATGCAAAACGCGCCGCCTTGGGGATCCATCGCCGCGGCGAAACGGCCGATACCGGGAATGTCGGTCGGCGGTACGTGAAGCTGCCCACCGTTATCCTGAATGTACTTGGCTCCGGCTTCGCAATCTTCCACGGCGAAGTAAAGCATCCAATGGGGCGGCACTTCGGCGGGGAATTCTTCTCCCATTTCCATCATGCCGGCGGCGGGCATCTCCCCCATCATCATCATGGTGTAATGGATGTCCTTGCCACTAGGATCTTTCATTTGCTGATCCACCGGAGTCCAGCCGAACAAACCGGAGTAGAACGCTTTGCAGGCGGCGGCGTCGCGAGTCATCAGCTCGAACCAGCAATAACTTCCGGGATCGCCGAAGAAGCCGGCACCGCTATGAGCTTTGGGTTGCCAAATGGCAAAAGGAGCACCGGAGGGATCGACGATCACGGCCATCAGCCCGTGATCCATTACGTCCATCGGCTCCATAATGACGCTCCCGCCCAATTCCTTGGCTTTGGCAGCCGAGGCATGGGTGTTCTCCACACAGACGTAGCTCAACCAATGAGGAGGAACACCGGCTTCGGCCTGTTCCGGCATTTGCTGGTAAAGCCCGCCTATATCCTTGCCATCTTTCTGCAGCAAGGTGTAATCGCCGTGATCGCTGGAATTCACGTAGTGAGTCCAGGAAAACAGCCCTTCGTAAAACGCAGTGGCGGCTTTCGGATCGGTGGTGGAGAGGTCGGCCCAGCAAAAAGTGCCGGGAGCGTATGTGGTCATTGCAGGCATGCCGGAAGTCCTCCGCAGATGGTAAGGGAAAGAAGACCCCAGCCTAACGGCGCGGTACCGGCCGCCCCGCCCTTTCCCCTCAGGGCTTCTCAAGCCCCGGAAGGGACGCCGTAGGCCTGGGCCGCCGCCTCGACCTCACCCCAGGTATCCCAAATCTGCTTTAAAACCGAATCCAGCTCCGCTTCCTGCTCAGGTTCTTGCCGGCGGATTTCCTCAATCAGATCGTGCATTTCTCCGCGCAAGTCCGGAAAGCGCCGCCAAAAAGGGAGAGATTGCCGCCAAGCCTCCCGGTGTCCAGCAAAGGCACGAGCGAACTCCGGCGGGCAAACAGAAAAATCCAGGGTCTCCAGGTCTCGGACATAGGTCTCCACCGCCGCCGCCAATGAATCGGTTTCAGGCGCGTGGTTACGGCGAGCGCCCATGGCCGAGTCTGCGGCGAATACCGCCTCCATCGCCACCACCCAATCGGCTTGCTGCCGGCCCTGGATTTCCGGATCGTTGGTTTGGCTTCCGGAACAACTCCCACTCCAGCCACCCAAGCCGCAAAGGAGGAGACTGAGCCAAAAGCCGACTTGAAAGCGGCCGGCCATTACCTTCTTGCTCCTGAAACTGCCGGCAGATTCAAGGTTGCTCGCCGTCATCCTTTTCATCGGTGGTATATCCGACTTCATTCAAATCGGTTTTGGCCTGATTCATGGCTTGCGCCAGAAGCTGCACCGTTTTGGAGACTTGATAAACCGGAGCCTGCTCCAACCAAGCCAGCAAAGCTTGTTGCAGAGATTCCACCCGAGGCCCGGAATTCATGGGCGTTTCTTGTTGCGGGTCTTTTTCCAAGTCGAACAACTCCAACCAAGCCCCGCCCTTGGCTTTGCCCTCTTCATCCACCGGTTGATATTGGAATAATTGGGCGCCGTCGGCGACCCAAGCCAAGATTTCCCGGGCGTAAGCATCGCCGTATTTTTTGACCCGAGCTTGATCCCAATACAATTCACCCAAAACAGTATGCGCTTGCTCACGGTCCATCAACGGCCGCCCCTGAAACACTTGCTCTTCCCACCGAGTGTCATCCAGCCCCAGGCGTTTCAACACGGTCGGCAACAAATCCACTTGATGGACCGGATAATCCCGCACTGCCGCTTCGACGCCGTCGGCCTTGGGAAACTTCACCAGCAGCGGAATGTGGGAAACTTGAGCGTTCAAGGTAAAACCGTGGCCGACGATGTTGTGTTCGCCAAGGTGCTCGCCGTGATCGGCCAAAACGATGACCAAGGATTGATCCCAGCGTCCGTCATCTTTTAAACGCTGGAATAGGGCTCCCATGTGATGATCCTGGAACCTCAACTCGGCGTCGTATTGGCTCTTCACCCACTTCTGGGCGTTCGGGTCCGCCTCCCGCTTCCCTTGCAACAACTCGTAGTAATACTCCACCGTGTCGCCGACGTCGACGGTCAACTCCGAACCCGGGAACAAGTTTTTATAGGCCCTCAACGGCCAATAAGGCGAATGGGCGTCGAAGTAATTGACGAACAAGAAGTGCCTTCCTTCTTGATCCTGATCCAACCAGCGGAATACCGATTCGTTGACTTCATCCGCCCGACGGTATCCATGGCCGAAGCGAAGGACGTCCGGTTCCAGAGGGAACAAATAACGATCCACCCAATGGTAAAGGGCCAAGCGAGGGCCGACTCCGGTCACCATGCGATCGTCATACCAATCGAAGCCTTGCACCATGCCGAATTCCTTGCCCATGTAGCGGCCGGCGACGAAGGCTCCGGTGCGGTAACCGTAAGCCCGCAGGATTTCCGCCATGGTGGTGTGTTCCGGATCCAAGGGTCGAATCCAAGTACCGAATTTTTCGCTGGAGATGTCGCCCCCTTCTTTTTCCTGCTCGGCGGCGGATTTGTAGCGGGCACCGTGAGAATAAGGAAACAAACCGGTAAACATGGACGCGTGAGTCGGCACGGTCCACGAAGAAGCGGCATAAGCCTGATCGAAGCGTACCGCTTCCTGAGCGAATTCCGCCAAGTGCGGAGAGGTATCCCGGTCATATCCATAGGGAGTCAAATGATCCACACGGGTCGTGTCCAAAGTCACCAAAACCACGTCCGGGCGTTCGGCGGAGGGCGGTCCCGGGCTTTCCAAATTGGAAGGAGCTCCAGGATTCATTCGGCTCTGGTTGTAAAAAGCGGCGGTCCGCCCCGGCATCTCGGGCACCTGGTACAACCAGGTCGCCAAGCCCCAAGGCAACAAAAAACAAGCGGCCAAAGTCACCAAGCCGCCAAAGGTCCATAGCCCCAGCGACCGGTCCTGCCTCGAAGCCAATCTAGGCAGCCACCACCAACCGGCGACCGTCGCCAGCAGGAAGAAGAAGGCCGCCGCGCCGACGCCGTAGGGGGAATTCAGGGGCTTGCCCAGGACCATTTTGGTCCCGTCCGTAGCCAAGATCAGGGCCAGCAAATAGAGCAAACAAAATCCCATCCAGGCGCGGTGCCGGCCGCGCCCCTGGAATCCGGCGATTCGGATCGGAAAGTATCCGCCGCCGAGGAGGCGGCCCAGCCACAGGCACGGCCAATAGGCCACCAGCCCGAAAACCGCACCGACCAAGCCATAACCGAGCATGGCCACCTGCAAGGTGTCGAGTTCCAGTTCCGGTCGCCCTTGGGTCCAAAGCAAAAACGCGGCTTCCAAGCCGCCCAGCCAGGCTGCCGGCACCGCGCCGGCGAGCATGAAAAGAAAAGGGTTGGCACCGCGCCGATCCATGGCCCTATTCTGCAATTTCCTTGGGTTGGAAAGAGAAAAAAGAAAGGGAAGGAACGGCAGGACCGTTCCTTCCCCTGTCGGCGACGAGGCGGTCGCCGGTTTTCTTTGTACCTAGAAGGCGAACTGGATCCGAATCTGACCGATCAGGGTGTCGTCGACACCATCCAAGTCGGCCTGGATGACTTCGAACATCACCCGGGTGTTGTTGCTGGTGTACCAGTTCAGGCCAGCACCGATGTCGGTCAACTCCCCGCCCAGGATCGGGCCGTCGTTGAGGTCGATCGAGCTGTAACGCAACTTGGCTTCCAAGGCGCCGCATCCTTCATCGTCATCGATGAAGGCGTTGCTGCCGGGCTTCACCCCGGAGAAAGCACCTTTGGAACGCTTGTAATTGCGGTGATCTTCGGTCAGAAAGAAACCGCCTTCCACGTAGTAACCGCTGAAGGAGGGATCCGGGCCGGCTACGGCATTGGCATCGCTTTGGATGTACTCGCCTTGGACCGAGTAGCGGTTATTGACCCAGGCGGCTTCCAAACCGACCAAGGTGACGTCTTCCACGGCGAAGTTCCCGGTGTTCACGAACCGGGGGCCGAAACCCATTTCCGGGCGGGCGCGGACCCGGTACATGCCCTGGTCCGGACTGTGGACGCCGAGGGACAGACCGAGGTGCAGGACCTGGTAGTCGCCTTCTTCGTCCTTGTAGATCGGGGTGCCGGTGATTCGCCCAGTGGCGCTCCACTCGGCATCACTCATTTGATCTCCCTGGTCGTCCGAATCCCGGAAGATTCCGACGGCAAAGGTCAAATTATCATCGGAAGCGGTTCCATGGGCCATGATGCCGGTACTCCGCCCGGGAGTGAAGGCGTTGGCTAGGGAGCGCTCCATGAAGGTGATGTTGTTGGAACTGGTCAATTCTTCCAAGCTGAACGGCTCCTTGAATTGACCGACTCGGAAGTTCACCGGGTTGCCGGTGGTTCCGATATAGACGTCTTTGAACTCGGCCATGCCGCCGGCGAAGTCGTACTGGGTTTTGAACTCCAGGCTGTCCCAGAGCTCGCCCCGCAAGTAGACCCGTGCCCGGCGGAAGTTGACACCATCTTCCAACTGGCTGGTGCCGACCGCCGCAGCGACTCGTGGGTTGTTCTTGACGTAGCTGTAGTCCTGATGGAAGCGACCGCCGATGCGGATTTTCGCCATGCCATCTCGAGTCTCCATGCGAAGGGAATCCTTCCAGAAGACACGGAACTCATTGGGATCTTGCCAGGAGGCAAGGCTGCTGTCATTCCGGACCGCGTCCGGGCCTTCACCTCCGACCCCAGGGTCGGAAGTAAATGGCAGTAGTTGCAGCAGGAGGATTGCTTGCGAGATCATCGGGCTTTCTTCTCCACACGAAGGGGAAGGTGTTCGACTTTCAAGCCGACCAGGATGCTAGAACCCCAGGCCAAGGGCAAGCAGCGGTATGTGAAGATTTGATTAAAGAAAAGCGAGGCCCCTACCGAAGCTGGCCATTTTCGGGGCCGAAACCCGGGCCTCAGAACTGGAATCCCAAGCGCATTTGCAGGACTTCGAAGCGACCGGCCCCTTCCACCTGGACCGAGGAAGCTTCGATCGCCGCCCAGTGCACGGGACTGAAATAGCCATTCAGACCGAGTGAGGCGATGTTCAGACCGCCTCCCTGCACCCTGCCATCGCCCAGGTCCACGGATGAATAGCGGGCCTTCAATTCCACCGCGCCCAAAGCGTTCGAACCTTCGATATCCACCGGCGGCCAACCGCCCTGATTCGGACGAGGACGCAGAAAGGTAGCGCTGGCAAGGTGATAGGGCCGCCGGTGCGGGGTGAGGAAGAAGCCGGTCTCCAGGGTGTAGCCATCCATTTCGGCGTCCTCGTGAAACTTCCGGTCGTGTTGGGCGATGAGGAACTCCCCTTGCAGCGTCCAGGGGCCGAGTTGATAGGCGCACTCCAACTGGGCCAAATCCACCCCCAAGGTCGAAAACCAGCCGGTATCCGCCAGCACCGGAGCGATGGAGGACTGCCCCTGACTCGCATACCGGGCTCGGTCTCCCTGCAGATTGCGGTGGCTCCAGCCAAAACCGACGTGCAAGATTTCGTCCTCCTCGAGCACCGGGGCGCCGGCCACCCGGCCGGTGGCGGACCAATCGGCGTCGTTGAATGCAGCCCCCTGGCCATTGCTGCCGTCCCGGAACAAGCCCACCGCCCAGGCGATCCGCCCTCCGGCCAGCCCGTGGGCCATCAGACCGGTGCCACGACCGGGTTGCAGGCTGTGGAGGGTGGCCTGCTCCATGAAGCGGGTATCCGATTCCGGGGCCAGGTTGTCCAGGCCGATCGGCTCGCGCATGCGCCCGAGGCGCCAGTTCACGCCATTCTCCCCCTGATCTTCCGAGGCCCCACCCGGGAAAGCGAAGTACAGATCGGCAAAACCGGTGGCTCCGGTGGCGAAGTCGAAAGAGGCCACCAGCTCGAATTGCTGAAACAAGTGAGCGTCGAGTTCCAATCGGGTGCGGCGGCTGCCAACCCCGTCGTTCAGGCTGGAGCCGTTCAAGTTGCGAACCGCGCTTTGAACCTGACGATCGTTACTCAACCAGGCGAAATCCCATTCCACCTGAGCTCCGAGACGTCCTTGAAAGTCCCCGGACGCCGTTTCCATGTGAAGCCCGTTCCGCCAAAACAGCTCCAGCCCTTCCCCTTGGTCGGAAGGAGACGGGGAGGAACCGGGCTGTTGCCAACTCGAGCAGACGGTAAGAAGGAGAAGGGCGCAGGGGATCAACATCGGGACGAAGGGGCCAAGGGGGGTCAGAAGTCCAGCCCCAGACGAAGCTGGAAGATGTCGGTGCGGCCGATTCCGCGCAAGTCCGCCAGAATCCAATTGGCCGTCACTCGAAGTTGAGGATTCAAATACCAATTCAGGCCGAGGGTCCAATCTTGTAGGAAGCCCCCTCGAAGGGCGGCGGAATCGCCGTCCAACTCGGAGTAGCGAAGGGCAAGCTCCCAAGCCCCGCTGCCCTCGTCCAACAAAGTGTTTGGAAGATCCTTGAGACGCTCGAACTCACCCAAGGCTCGGTCATAGGGACGGTGCTGGCCACTTAGGAAATAGGAGGCTTGGACGTACCAAGCCTGAAACTGCGGATCGCCCGCCCGGGGAGCTCGGTAGCGGTTCAGCAACCACTCGGCCTGAGCCGACCATGGTCCTAGAACGGTCGCGGCTTCGACGCCCAAAATGTCCAAATTGCGGGCCCGGAACGAACCGGTATCGACGAACCGAGGCGCCAGCAAAGTTTCCGGACGACTGCGTAAGCGGGCTTGGCCTCCGCCCGGGCTTCGCCGGCTCCCGGATACCCCAAGGTGAAGGAGTCGTTCCCCGTCCTGCCGGTACCAAGGCAAAAAACTGAGGCGAGCACTGGCTCCCCATTCGCCGTCACCGGCGTGAAAACCCTTGGCATCGGTGTCGGCGAACAAGCCGGCGGCCCAAGTCCAGTTTTGCTCCGGCCCGTGGCCATAGCTCATCACTCCAGTGTTGCGACCCGGAGTCAATTCCGCCGCCAGAGCCCGTTCCAGGAAGGTCACCACCGAACCGCTGATTTGGGTTTCCAAGCCAACCGGCTCGCGGAAATGGCCGATGCGCAAGTGCTCAAGCAGCGGCACTTGGTGAAACTCCAAGTATTGGTTCAAAAAGAAAGTGGTGCCGCGACGAAATTCCTGCTCGAGCCGAAACTCGAAGGCTTCCCCCAACCAACCGCGCCATAGCATCCGAGCCCGCCGGGGCCGGACCGCGTCTTCCAAGCTTTCCCCAAGGGCTCGCTGCAAATCCGGATCGTTGCTGATGCTTCCGTATTCCCAGTGCAATCGGCCTTGCAGGCGAAGTTCGAACTCCGACCCCTCAGTTTGAAATCGCAATCCTCTTTTATAAAAAGCCCGGATCGGCCATTCCGACGAATCTTGGGCCGGCAGATCCTGGGCTTGCCAGCACCCAGGAACCGCCGCCAAAGCCAAAACGAGGGCGAACAACGCTTGGGCTTAAGCTTGCACCGCCGGGGAAGCCGGTTCGAAGCTCAAATCCGCCATCGGCTCCAAGCCACCGGTCAGAGGCAAGGCATAGGCGTGGAATGCCTGGGAAACGGCGTTGGAACCGGCCAAGAACTCATCCGGCATGTCCTTGGTGACCTTGGCTACCGTATCCAGAGGCGTGACGAAGGTTTCGCTGGCGTAAGGCTGGTCGGCCAAGCGGCGAATGGCGATGGAACCGCTGCCGTGCTCACCGGAAACCGCGGCAGCCACGGCGGCGCGGCCGACTTCACGGGCTTCCTTTTGATCCACCGGCGAAGCATCGGCCGGAAAGGAACGCTGCAAATAACCGAAGGTATCGGCCCGGACCCGGATCTTGCCCATGTTGTCCTTGACCAAATTGGCCAAAGCATCGCCCAAGGCACCGGTACCGGAAAGTTGCACGTTGCCATGGCTGTCGGTTTCTCCGGCCATGGCGCTGCCGGACATTTCGGCGTAGACCTGCAAGAAGGGTTTGCCTTCGGCATCGTGAATGCCTTCGGAAACCGCCACGATGCAACGGCCATAGCGTTCATAAACCTGAGCGACGTCCTGCAAGAAAGCTTGCGGATCGAACACTCTTTCCGGCAAATAGACCAAGTGCGGCCCGTCTTCTTCATTGCGGCGCCCCAATGTGGAAGCGGCAGTCAACCATCCGGCGTGACGGCCCATCACCACGTTGATCTTCACTCCTTTCAGGGAGCGGTTGTCGCGATCGTCGCCCTGGAAGGCATGGGCCACGAAACGGGCGGCGGAACCATAACCGGGACAATGATCGGTAACCCGCAAATCGTTGTCGATGGTTTTCGGTACGTGGAAGCAACGCATTTCATAACCTTGCTCCCGAGTGAGTTGTTCGACGATGTGAGCGGTTTCCGCGGTATCGTTGCCGCCGATGTAAAAGAAATAACGGATGTCGAATTTTTTGAAGGTCTCGACCATCCGGGCGCAGTCTTCGCGTTTCGGTTTCATGCGCACCGAACCCAAAGCCGCGGCGGGAATCCGAGCCACCCGCTCCAAGTTTTCGGAGCTTTCGGCACCTAGATCGACCAAGTCCTCATTCAAGATGCCCTGCACTCCATGGCGGGCGCCCAACACCCGGGTGATGGCAGGAACTTGCTTGGCGGCTTCCACGTAGCCGACCAGGCTTTGATTGATGACGACGGTGGGACCGCCGGATTGACCGATGACGGCAGCGCCGGAAAGGATTTCGCTCATGACCAGAGTGATGGGATCAAGGTTTGGCGGGAATTGCGGAAGGTTTCGTCCCCGAATTCACCGAGAAATTCTTGCCAAAGAAGCCCGGCGGGGACGGCGTCGAAGGAAGCAAAACCGGCGCTTAACTGGAAGCGGCGCTTCGTCCCTTTTTCAATTCTTTTTCATAATCCACCACGGCCTTCAACAAGTCCGTGGCACTGACCAAGCCGACGGCTTGGCCGTTTTCCACCACCACCGCCCGGTGAATGTTGCGTCGGATCATTTCCGAAGCCACTTCTCCGGCGGAAGCCCCTTCTTCCACCGTGAAAACGGCGGGAGTCATGACCTCACGGACGCCGGCGGCGTCCATCCGAGCGTTCATTTCCTCGGAAATATCCAATTCCTCGTCGGAAGAGAATAGGCGCGAGAAGGGATGCTCCCCTTCCAAGGAATTGTCGGCCAGGAAAGTCAGCACATCGCTGTAGGAAACCACGCCAACCAATTGGTCGCCTTCTTTGACCAAGGCACCATGAATGCGGTTCTCGCGGAGGAAATCCACTAAATCCCGAAGCCCCATGCTCGGCGGCACGGTCATCAGGCGAGGGGTCATGAGGTTCCTGGCCAGCAAAAGGTCCATGACTGGATTGGTCGTTATGCCTGAAAAGGCAGGGTGTTCGGTGGCTGCCCCGGCCCGCAACGGTGCCGGTGGCTCGCGGGTGGGCCTAGTTTAGCCGTCCGCCCCGGTCCGCCACGCGGTTCCGTCGTCAAAGGGGTCGCGATTTTCCAAAGTATCCGGGCTGGTGCTCAATCGCCATTCGGCATAAAGGGTCGCCAGCGAGGCTTGGCGGGCTGCCCGGGCGGCAATGCGGAGGATGGGTAGAAGCAACACCAGCAGCCACAAGTCCTCCGGCCGCCGGAGCAACCATCCGGTGGCCGCCAACAGGAGGGCCGCTTCCACCGCCAAGCCGCTCAAACTCAAGCCCACTACCCGGATGGGATGGGAAAGTAATTGCCCGAAGCCTCGGACCAAGGACAGCAAGGCGGAACGACGATGGCCGACGACGAGAGAAGCCCGGCTCAAATCGACGGTCAACTCGACCAGGAAAATCAGGAGTAAATACAGGCCCTCACGGCTTTGTTGTAGCCGGCGAACCCAATTTTCCGAGGTCGGGTGGTCGAAATCTCCACCCGGCAACCATTTCTGCGCCAGGCTCTGTCCCGGGCCGTACCACACCAACCAAGTCACCAGGGCATAGAGGCCGAGAGCCAAGAGCCAGGTCCGCAAAAACGGAAAAAAGAACCGGCCGGCTCCCAGGAAGAAGGGTCCGATCCCCCGGAGCGAGCGGCCGCGGACGGCCAGATTCATCCAACCGGCGGACAGGCACAAGCCGAACAAACTGCTCAGCAGCAGCATCGGGGCGAGGGAATTTTGCACCGAAGCGGCCAAACTCCGGTCGGCCCGTCGCCAGTCCTCGAACAGCCATTGCGGGACCGCCCCCAAAAAATCGAGTTCGGCCTCGCCCTGGAATCCGGCCAAAGCGTCGAGGTGCTCGGCGGCGGAATTTTGCACCAGCAGAGCGGGCACCAGAGCGAGCAAAAATTGGGCTACGGCCAATAACAGCAACAACTGGGGCTTGCGGGCCACCAGCGCCCAGCCCCCGGCGAGGTGGGCGAATATGGATCGGGATTCCCGGGCCGTCTTTCCCTTGCGCCAGCCTGCGCTCATCCCAAGCCTCCGAAATAATGGACGATTTGTTGCGCCCACAACAAGGTGCGCAATCCGGTGGCCCGGGAGCGCTTCCTTTCCGGGCGATCGCGGAGCGAGTTGTTCAACCAATTGCGATCCAACAGCCATTGTCTTTGCGGATCGACGATCACCTGTTGCACGCGCCGCGGGCTATTTTCCTGATGGAATCGCCACCAGTTCGTTTGGCCGTCCCACAAGTGCCACTCCCGTTGGCCGTCCTGCCAAAGAATTTCCACCTGCACCGGTGCGCGGAAATCGCCCAGACGAATCACTTCCACGGTGACGTCCCAAGGTCCGGTTTCCGGGTCGGCGAAACCGTCGATCTTCTTGGCGTCGGTGACCGAAGGTTGATTCAACAACCGCTTCACGGCGAAATCCAAACCGGCGTTTTCAAAGTAAAGCTGGTTCCACAAACTCGACCAATCCAACGGCAGAAAAGCTTCGTGAGAAGCTCTCAATCCCAATCCCTCGCCATGAATCTGCAAAGTCTGGGCAAAATCTGCAGGACGGGGATGCCCAAAACGCCAGCTTTGATAAAAATCGCGCAAGGTTCGAATCCAAGCTTCTTCTCCCATCAGTCGGGCCAGACTTTCCAGCATTAAAGCCGGCCGCCGATAACCGTTCACGGTACGCATTTCCCAACCCAAGACTTGATAAGAAGGCTTGGCCAGAGGGTCGTTCCAATGGAAATCGAAACTGCTCCGCAATCCGTAAAAAGCGTGGCGTTCGACTTCCGGGTAATAAGTGAGAAAAGGCAATTCGGCCAAAAATACTTCCAAAGATCCGTGATGCCGTAACGCCAATTGCCCGGACGGCAACCAGGGATCCACCGCCGGCCATGGAAGAGATTCCAGGCTTAGGAAAGAGCGAGCATCGTTTCCGGCAAAGGCCGGAGCCGGGGCCGGACGGCGTCCGTACCGGCGATGTTCCCAAACGTCATAAGTTTGCCGTTGCGGCGGCCAAGCCTTGTCCAGCACCCGATGGGTGGAATAACTGTTGAAGCCTTCATCCAACCAGGCGTGATGGAATTCATCATTGGCCACCATGCCGTACCAAAATTGGTGGCCGACCTCGTGCACCGTAATTCCTTCCGGTTGAAGCCATCGTTCGGGATTGCCTTTGTAGACCCCGCCGGTGACCAGGCGTGGATATTCCATGCCCCCGGTAGCTCGCGCATCGGAAGCCGGATCCACCAAAGTGATGGTTTCATAGGGATAAGGTCCGTACCAAAGGCCGTAGTAGTAAATCGTCTTGGCCATGGCGTGGAAGTATCGTTCTCGATATTCCCGGTGCTCGGGTTGCAACAACAAAATCATTTGCGTTGATCCGGGCACCACTTCGCTCGGATGCTTGCCCAAGGCTTTGGCTACCTTTTCTTCTTCAGTCTGGTCTCGATGATCGCGAGCTTGAAAACTGCGCTGAAATACCAGGAAATCGGGATCCGCAGTCCAAGCGAAATCGTGAACGTTGGTGGCGCTGAAACGGTGCAACCAGCCACCGTCGGCCTGCCGTTCCGGATCCGACAGGAGCGAACCGGTGGCACCGACCTTTCCCAAGTAACGTTCGGGCAAGGTTAACTCCACCTGGAAGTCGGCAAAGTCGGCGTAGAACTCGGTGAGATAGTGATAAGGAAGGCAATTCCAATGGGCCGGGCCGCCGCCTTCGGGAACTTCGAACACGCCGAGCTTGGGATACCACTGCACTGCGTGCAAATAACCGCCGCGGCCGTCGCTTCCGCTACGGCGGAAGGCCGGCGGCATCACGGTGGTGAATTCCCATTCGACGGTGATGCGATCGCCTCCGGCGACCGGTTGCGGCAAAGTCAGTTGAGCCACGGTTCGGTCCATCGGCCCGCCGGGACCGGGACCGGGTGCCGGCGGTTGAGCCAAGTAGTGCCACGGCAACTCCTGGCCGGCATCTTCGGGATCTTCCTCTCCTTGCGTCTTTCCTTCCGTCGCCCCGGACTCGATCAGCCGAACTCGGTGCAAGGTGGTCTCTCCCCAGGCCCGGGGCCGCCGGGGTTGGCTTTCGAACATCCTCGCCTGCCGCAACCAGACCGAGTTCCAATCCGCCCAAGCGTTGTTGTAAACGTGAAAGCGAAGTTCGGAAGTGGCCTGCTCGGTTGGATTGCGCCAAGTCAGGCGGCAGGTGCCGTCTATCGTGCGACCGTCCTCCTGCAGGCGAACCTGCAAGTGATAGCGCAAAGTTTTGGCGGCCGGAGCCAAGGTCCCGGCCACCGCCGGCTTGGAAGTCGCAGCCGGCTGCTCTTGGGCGATGGTTTTCGGGCCGAACAAGGCCAAGGCCAGAACCGCGCCCAGGGTTCTGGCCATGGGGACAGGCAGCATGCCCTCATCCTACTGGAGACGGCGCCGGCCGGTTTCCAGTGGGACGGCTTCGACCCCTTCTACTCTTCGGACTGGGACGGGGGGTTCAACATCCAACGCAAGCGGGCCACGGCGTTGGAGTGAATTTGGCTGACCCGCGACTCGGTAAGGCACATGCGCTCGCCGATTTCCCGCATCCGCAAATTCTCTTTGTAATAGAGAATCAAAACGGTTCGCATTTTGGCGGGCAACTCCTGAACGGCGGCGTCCAGGACTTCCTGTAAATCTCGTTGCTCGCAGGCAGGCTCGATTTCCCCGGCGGTGAGGCTTTCTTGGCCGTCCTCATCGGTGGGAATCCCGACCACGGCCGGCGGTTCATAACCGAGGCGCCGGGCTTTCTCCCGTTGCGACCGGGGCAGATAATCCATCCGCCTCAGTTCGTCGAGAATGGAGCCCCGAACCCGGTGATAGGCATAGGTCTTGAACTCGGCCCCCCGACTGGGGTCGTAGGACCGGGCCGCGGTCAACAAGCCCTCCATGCCGGCGGAGAACAGGTCCTCCTCCGAAACACAGGACGGCAAGCGCGGCCGAATGCGGTTTACCAGGTGCCAAACCAGTTGGCGCCACTGATCTATGTCGCGTTCATAAATGGAGGCGCCGGTGGAATCCGGTTCTTTCGGCGCGTTTTTTTTGGTGTCGCGGATCATCCCTGCGGTTCCCTATCCCAAGCTCTGAGCCCGTGAGTTCGTCGCCCTCTTATCGGCAGCATTCTTGAATCTCATAAGGGGGGAAAATAATAAGACTTAACTTCTTGATTTACATGCATTTACTAGTTTGTCGCAAATCTAACAACCGGCTTCGCCCTGGAATCGGAGGAGGCGAAACTCCAAACTACGGACCACCAGCAGGATTTTGGAGGCTGCATGGCTCGGACGAAGAACCTCACAGCCGAGGAGATGGCGCGGCAGCAAAAGGAGATTTCGGTCTCCGAGTTTTTTGCCAAAAACCGCCACCTTCTCGGCTTCGACAATCCCCGGAAAGCGCTCTTGACCACCATCAAGGAGGCGGTGGACAACTCTTTGGATGCCTGTGAAGAAGCGGGCATCCTGCCCGATTTGCGGATTGAGGTTCAGCAGACTGGGGAGGACCGCTTCCTGGTCGAGGTCCAGGACAACGGCCCGGGCATCGTCAAGGACCAGATTCCCAAGATCTTCGGCCAGCTTCTCTACGGCTCGAAGTTCCACCGCATGCGCCAGTCTCGGGGCCAGCAGGGAATCGGCATTTCCGCCGCCGGCATGTACGGCCAACTGACTACCGGCAAGGGCCCTCGGATCACTTCCAAGGTGCTGCGGCGCAAAGCCCACCGCTACGAAATCCACCTCGACACCACCAAGAATCGGCCGATCATCGGCAAGGATGAGGAACTGCCGGAGTGGAACTTAAAGCACGGCACCCGCTTCACCCTGGATTTGGAGGCCAGCTATCAAAAAGGACTGCGGTCGGTGGACGACTACCTGAAGCAGACCGCCGTGGCCAATCCCCACTGCCGGCTGGAGTACCAGGCCCCCGACGGCACCGAGCGACAGTACGAAAGGGCCACCGATACGCTGCCGGCCAAGGCGGAGGAAATCAAACCCCATCCCTACGGCATCGAACTCGGCCATTTGATCAAGATGCTGCGGGAGACCAAAAGTCGCTGGTTGAACAGTTTCCTGCAGGAGGAGTTTTGCCGGGTCGGACCCAAGGTGGCCAAAGACATCCTCGGGACGGCGAAATTGAGCGAACGGGCTTATCCCTCCCGCATCGCCCGGCAGGAAGCCGACGCCCTTTACCGGGCCATTCAAAAGACTCGGATCAGCGCCCCCCCTACCGATTGCCTGTCCCCGATCGGCGAGGAACGGATTCTGGAAGGCTTGCAGAAGGAATGCGACGCCGAGTTCTATTCCGTCTGCACCCGGCCGGCGGCGGTCTATCGCGGCAATCCCTTCGTGATTGAAGTCGGCATCGCCTGGGGCAAACCCAGCGGCGCCGAATTGGAAGTGGACGAGCGCGGCCGCATTCGCAGCCGCAAACGCAAGCGCACCGTGGATACCGAGGATTTGCTCGGAAACGCCGACGACACCGTGCGCCTGTTGCGGTTCGCCAATCGAGTCCCCCTGCTTTACCAGCAGTCGGCCTGCGCAGTGACCAAAGCGGCGATTCAAACCGGTTGGAAAAACTATGGATTGCAGCAGCCCCGGGGCGGCTTGCCGGTGGGACCGGCCGTCCTCCTGGTTCACATGGCCAGCGTTTGGGTTCCGTTTACCAGTGAATCCAAGGAAGCCATCGCCGCCTATCCGGAAATCCTGAAAGAAGTCAAATTGGCCCTGCAGGAAGCCGGCCGCAAGCTCGGCGCCTACATTCGCAAGGGCAAGCGCTTGAAGCGCGAATTCGAAAAGCGAAGCTACATCGACAAATACATCCCGCACATCGGCATCGGCCTGCAAGAGATCCTAGGTTTCGGCGATCAAGAACGCCACGATCTGGTCGAGCGCCTGCGCGATTCCATGGAAACCACTCGCAAGATTTAAACCCGTGGCAGCCCGCAAGAAATCCGCCAAGAAAGCCCGCAAGCGCAGCACCGCTCGAAAGGACAACGAGCGGGTCGCCCGCATGGCCAAGGTCACTTTGGATTCGATCGATCAAGTGGCCGGGGAGGTCTACCAGTGCATCGAAACCGGAACCATGCCGGAATTGACCATGCCGCAGCGGAACTTGAAAAACGTCAAATACGATCGCAAGGTCGGATATTTCGAACTTGGCGATCACTACAAAGTTCGCAAATTAGACGTCAACTCGGTCAAGACTTTCGCCCAGACGGTGCGCTTGATGGCCTTGGCCAAGGAAATGGTGGCCAGCGAAGATTTCGCCACCAAGCGAGAGGCTTATTACGTGTCCAAAAATTGGGCGGAAGCCAAGTTTCGGGAACAGCGGGAATCCGATACCGTCCTGGACGACATCGAAGGCATGTTTTCGGTACGGGACGTCACCCGCGAAGATTTGCGTTTCGTGCCCGAAGAACACGGCGGCTCGGTGGTCGGTCCGCTGACGGTGTTGGATCGGGATCCGGAAACCGGCGAAGTCATCGAATCGGATTGCTCCCGAATGGGTTCAGGGGCTTATACCGTGCCGTCCTCGGTGGACCACCTGGGCTTGGAAACCACCGCCGACTTCGTGTTGGCGATCGAAACCGGCGGTATGTTTCAACGGCTCAATCATCACCGCTATTGGCGGACCGCCAACTGCGTCCTGGTGGAAATGGGTGGGGTGCCGACCCGGGCCACCCGGCGCTTCATTCGGCGCCTGTCGGACGACCTCAAACTACCGGTCTATGCCTTCGTCGACTGCGACCCCTACGGCATCTGCAATATTTACCGGACCTTGAAGGTCGGTTCCGGGCAAGCCGCCCACGTCAGCGCAAAATTTTGCGTCCCGAAAGCCACTTTTTTGGGCGTGACCCCTCAGGACATCCTGGATTTCGGCCTCAAGGACGCCACCCACCCGCTGCAGGACGTCGACGTCAAGCGGGCCAAGGATGCCCTCAAGAACGATCCCTTCGTCAAGGCTCAACCGAAGTGGGGCCGAGCCTTGAAATCGCTGTTGAAAATGGGAGTTCGTGCCGAACAGCAGGCCTTTGCCAAGTGGGGCCTGAACTTCGTCATCGAAGAGTATTTGCCAGCCAAATTGAAAAACCCCAAGGCATTCCTTCCTTAGGGTTTAGGCTCGAAACCGCCGGCCGGTCGCGGATTAGGATTTATCTCCGCGAGCCTGCTTCTGCTTTTGTTTCAGGCGCTTCATGCGGCGCTGGCGGCGTTTCCGTTTTTCGACCTTGTTGTACTGCTTGCCCATGGCGGATTTCGGTAGGTTTCGGCGGGTTGGGAAGAGGCGCAAGATAGCGACCTCCTGGATTTCCTGCCACAAAGACGGCCGGACTTGAGCCCGCTTCTGCAATTCCCGGTCCATCCCGCCGGGGGAATCCCGCTAAGGCCCCTTCACCCTGTCTCCGCAATTGGGGGGAGCGCCGCGTTTTCGGCGCTTGCAAACCAATTCGAGACAGGCAGTCATGGGGCAAAACAATCACGGAGTCAGTTTGGCGGAGGTCCTTCTGGTCACTGCCATCCTGATTATTCTCGCCGGTATCGCCTTGCCCACGCTGAGCCTCACTGTGGACGACGCCAAAGTTACCGCGGTGGAACAAGAACTCATGCGGGTTCGCACCGGGATCGATTACTACAAGTTTCAGCATTTGGAACTGCTGCCTGGATTAGATCCGAACAACGGCAACTGGACCACCGATGCCTTCAACAAACAATTAACTTGGGCCACGACCCAATACGGAGAATGGGCTTCGCCGGGTAGTTCCGGCTATCCCTTCGGACCCTATCTATTAGAAGGCATCCCCAACAATCCTTTTAATGATTTGGACGACGTGATCGTGGTTCCCGCCGGAGCTTCGGCCAGCGGTTACCCGAACGACAACAGCGGTTGGGTTTATTTCGCCGATGACGGCACCTTCCGCGCCAACACTCAAGCCACCACTTCCGATGGCGGCAGGATCTACGACTTATGAGCCGCAATCAAGTTTTTCCGGAACGACCCTACCGCGCTTTTTGGGCCATGGTTTTGTTTATGGCTTTCACTCAGTGGTTGATGGGAGCCTTGTTCTCCGACGTAAAAACCACTCAAGAAGCCAGCGCCCAATCGAAAGAACAAGTTTCGCCGCCGCCAGTGGAGCAAATCGCCAACCGTCCCAACCAAGAATAGAAACCCGCAACTCAGCCTTCCCGTCACCATGTTGATTCCCGCCTCTCCGGTCGCCGTCCACTACGGCGCCCTCGATACCCGGATCCTTCAATTACAGGGAAGGCCGGGCCGCTGGAACGTCCGGTGGGCAACTTCCATTCCCGCTCAGGGCAAGGCTCGACACGCACACGTAGTTGACGTCCTTCGCAAGCGCAGAAAATCTCCTCGCTGGAAAGGCAAGGACGCTTCGGTCGGCATGAGTGGAGATGGAGTCGCCATGAACTTGGTTCCGATCGACGCGAGCAACCGCCAGCGACTCGGACAAATCCTGCAAGACACCGCCGCCCGTTCTCTCGAGGACGTGGAAGGGGTGGTTTATCGAGTGCTTTCTCTGTCTGAAAGCATTCCCGACAACGCCGGCATGCGGGAAGAGCTTTTGTTGCTCTCCACCGGCCAATCGGAAATCCGGCGCTGCATGGAAGCGACCCAAGCTTTGCATCTGCGCCCGGTCGGTTTGGAAATGAACGCCTTTCCGACCGCAAGGGCCTTGGAGAAGGCCTACGGAAGCGAACACTCGAGTTGGGGCTTTCTCCACCTCGGTTTTCAACACGCCTTGCTGGCCTTGGTGCGCGACGGAGAAATCCGATTCCTCAAGCCTCTGCAAATCGACGGCCAGCGGTTGTTGGAATCGCTCCAAACCACCGTGGCGCACTTGCCGGCCGCCGGTGCCGAAGCCGCCACCGGCTTGCCGGGGGAAGTCGACGTCATGGATTTATTGGCCGCCGGCGGCGGTGAATCTTCTTCCCCTACCCCGACCGGCGCCGCCGCGAATGCGGAAGTTTCGCCGGAGGGAGGCAGCATCGCCACCGCCCAGGAGCCCCAGTCCGGGAACCCGGTGGAAGATCCGATGCCCAAGCTGTTGGAAAAGATCCGCCGCTGCGCCGCCACTCACGCCGCCAACATGCTGTCCGGCTTACGCCGCGAATCGGAAGTGTTGGCCCAGGAAGTCAAAGCTTGCGAACGCCACTTCGTCAATCGCAACGAAGGAGCCACTTTGAAGCGGCTTTACCTGACCGGTTTTGGCGCAAGTTTGCCGGAAGTGGATCAAGCCCTGGCCAGCGCCTTGCAAAAAGAAGTTTTGCCGGCGGCTCCATTTTCCAGCCTGGGGATCCAAGCTCCTGCTGAGGTCCTCGAAGAGGAAGCCCTTTGGTGTAGCGCCTTGGGCTTGGCCTTGAGGGTGTACTCATGAAAACTGCAGATTTCCTTTCGGCCAAAAGCTTTTCCGCCTGCGTCGACCGCAGGCGCACGCCCCGGCGCCTGGCCATCGTGTTCGCCTTCGGCTTGCTTTGCATCAGTGCCAGCGCCGCCGCTCGCTACGAAGCCAATCGCCAAGGGGCCAAGGCCAAGCTGGCCACCATGCCGGATGAGGCGGTGCGAAGCGCCCAAACCCAACTGCAAGGCATCTACGGAGAAATGACCCAGGCCGCGGATCGCCTGGATCCTCTGGCCGAACACCTGCGCTTGCCGACCTTGGGTTGGATTCTGGCCGGCTTGCACCAGGCCGCCGGCAAGCGCGCCGAATTGGAGCAAATCCAATGGCGCCATCAGATTCAAAAAGACCGCTTGAAGGGCGTCACCAAATACGAGTTGATCATGGAAGTGAATTCGATCGTCTTTGGCGACGAGCTAGTGGACACCTTGAAGCAAAAGCTTCAGGAATTCACCCAATTCGCCGATGCAGAACGGATCGGCGCGGAAGTTGTGCGTGATCGCCGCGATGCCATGCGGCTTCACGTAGTCCTAGTCGACCCCCTGGAATTACCCAAGGCTTACCGCCAAAAGGGCAAGAAATGAGGCTGACACCATGAGTGCGCGCCGCAGTTTCTTCCTCCTTTCCTTTCTGATCCTTAGCGCCGTGTCCTGGGCGGCCGGCATCCAACCGGCCCTGAAAGAAAGGCGCGGCTACCTGGATCAGATGCGGAACGTGGAGCAGACCCGGGCCGCCAATCAACGCAAGATTTCCCAGAGCGCCGAATTGGAACAGGCGTGGATGGAATTCGGAAGTCTGGCGCAAGCGGCACTGGAAGACTTAGAAGATCACCTCAACCCGGCCCTGATTCAGAAACGGATCACCGCCTGGGCTAGCCAAGCTTACGACTGCGACGTTCGGGTCAAGCAGGAATTGAGCAAACCCAAAGACGCGGTCTTGTATTACTCCATGATCGGGGAAGGGGATTACAGCAACCTGGTCCGGTATTTGGACGCATTGGAGCGGGGCGATTTTCGAATTCGCTTCACCGACGTGAAAGTGATCTTGCCGTCCAAGACCGATCAGCGGGCCGGCAAAGTCGTGTTGCACGCCACCTTCGTGATTCCCAAGCTGCCGGATGCGGAAGTGAAAGCGGAAACTTCCCCGCCGGTTCAGGAGGTGCCGCAGTCATGAGCCAGAAACAAAAACAAAGCTTGAAGGACCAAGCCAAGCGCAGTCCCGGGAAAGCACTGGTTTTGGTCCTGATCGTATTGGGTGCGGGATGGGCTTGGAAGGGAGTTCTGTTCGGAAAATCAAAGGGCAAAAAGCCCGCCCAAGCTGCGGCATCGGAAACTCCGGCGCAAGCCTCCCGCAGCAGCCAAAGCCACGCCGCACCGGCCGCCGAGCAAACCGCCGCCCGCAAGAGCACCACCACCTCCCTCGGTTCGATCCAATCCTTTGAAAGCGCCATGGAGCGGATTCGGATTTGGCGGCGGCCGCTGAAATTGCACGACGACGCCAAACACGAAGAAGTCGATGTTTACATTCCCGAGCCGCTGGAAGAAGAGCCGCTGGTCGAGGAAGAACAAGTTGAATTAGTGCTGAAAGGCGTCGCCATTTTGGGGCGCAAGCGTTACGCCCAATTTGAATCCGGGCGTTACGAAGAAGGACAAAAAATCGGTCGTTACATCATCCAGAGAATCAGCCGCAATCAAGTGGAGCTGCTGGATGGTCGGGAGGTTCGAACCCTTCGGGTTACGGACCCCTCCTTTGGCAAGCAGAAAGCACAAGGCAAGCCATGAAATTCCGTTTAATTACCCTCCTTGGATTGTACCTCGGCCTTGCCGCGACACTGCCGGCTCAGGAGGAAAGCTCGCCCTGGGACATCATTGATCCCTCGGAGCGGGTCACGCTGAACTACAAAGACGAAGATCTAGTCAGCATCCTGGACACCTTCAGTTCGACTTACCAGTTGAACATGGTGTATGGCCAGAACGTCACCGGCCAGGTCACGTTGAACCTGTTTGACGTGACCCCGCAACAGGCTTTGGAAAAGATCCTGGCCACCAGCGGATACACCTACGTGGTCGAGGGCAACTTCATCGTGATTCAACCGGTTGGCGGAGCCAATCAACGCAGCGGCAACAACCCATCGATTCACGAGCCGCGAATCGTTTACTTGAATCACGTTCGCGCCAAAGACGTGGTGCCGATGATCATGCCTTTGTTGAAGTCGGATGAGCTGGTGGTCGAAGGGCCGCAAAGCGAATCCGGCATCGAGGAGGTCACCCGCCTCGGCGGCAACGCCCAAGCCACCCGGGAAATGGTCCTACTGTTGGTCAGCGACGAAAGCTTCGACAAAGTTCGGTTGTTGCTGGAGCAGTTGGACATTCCCCCGCCGCAAGTGCTGGTGGAAGCCACCATCCTGCAAGTGAGCTTGACCGACAACTTCAAGTTCGGGGTTGATTTCACCGCCCTGGGCGGCATTGACTTCCAAGCCTTGCGCGGCATCACCGACGTTACCGACCAGATTCGAACCGGACAACGCGGTCGCAAGCAATTGCAAGATTGGTTGTTCGGCGTGCGCCAGCGAGGCTTTACCAATCCCGGTTCCGACGGCTTGCACGTCGGCATCCTGCGCAACCAAGTCGGTGTCTTCGTGGAAGCCCTGGAAGAAGTCGGCAACGCCACGGTGCTGTCCAATCCGTCGGTCCTGGCGGTAAACCGGCACCCGGCTCAAGTCTTGGTCGGGCGCAAGATCGGATACCAAACCTTGGTCACCACCGAAACCACCACCTTGCAAACGGTGGAATTCTTGGAAGTCGGGACCTCGCTGGTATTCCGCCCCTTCGTCAGTGACGACGGTTACATCCGCATGGAAATCCATCCGGAGTCCTCCGACGGAACCATTAGTGCCACCACCGGGTTGCCGGAAGAAAGCACCACCGAAGTGACCACCAACGTCGTGGTTCGTTCCGGGCACACGGTGGTCATCGGCGGATTGATGGAAAGTCAATTCATCACCAACATGAACCAAGTTCCGCTGTTGGGATCCTTGCCGCTGATCGGTCATCTTTTCCGTTCGGAGGAGCAGCTTGAGGTGAAAAACGAAATCATCGTGCTGCTGACTCCCCACGTCGTCGGCGATTCCGATCTTTCCAGGCGAGCCGATCTTGCCCGGCGGAAATTCGAATCGGCCCAGGCCACTTTGGCCGCTTCCCACTACGGCTATCTGCGTCCGGCTTATGCCCGCACCCTTTACGGGGAAGCGGCTGCGGCCCTCGCCGACGGCCATCCCGACGTGGCCTTGGCGAAAGCTGAATGGGGCTTGCGCGCCATGCCCGCCGACCCGGACTTGGCCATGCTGGCGGCTCATTGCCGCGAGGAACTTCGAGCCATTCACTACGAAGCCAAGGAACTCAGCGACGCCATTGAGTTGCTGGAGGAGCTAAGCCGCGCCGAAGAAGCGGTCGATGAAGAAGAGGAGGAAGAACGATGATCAGGCCCGCTCTAGGCTTGGCCGCATTAAGCATGTTGTTGCATCCGGCATGCGCGGACGCCCCGCCGTTGTTCGGGGAAAGGGAGCCGGCGCAGGAGGGCTTGGAAAGTCGGTCCATGCTGCGCAACCACGGCCCCAGCAAGGTGCAATTGGAAGCTTCCACCCGGGCGAAAAAAGAAAAACCGGAAGAAGCGGATTGGCGCTCGGCGCGAGGCACCATCCTGCGCACTTTCGCTTATCGAGCCCTGGAACAAGGCTTGATCGAAGAAGCCCGACATTACTTGACCGAAGCTTGCGAGATGGATCCCCAGGACGGCGCCAGCCACGCCGCCTTGGCCAGGCTTTACTTAACGGAAAACGACGTTCGAGCGGCTCTGGCTTACGCCACCCGAGCGGCGGAGAACAATCCGGATGACCAGGAAGTGGCTCTGGTGCTTGCTGCGGCTTTGTCCGAAGCCGATCGCACCGAGGAAGCCACTTTGGTACTGGAAAAGATCTGGCAAGTGAATCCGGGAGATCCGGAATTCGCCCAAGCGCTGCTCACCCACTACGCCGCCTCCGGCAGCCATGAAATGGCCCGGCGCTTCGTCGAACGTCTGTTGGCGGAACAACCGGAAAGCGCCTACGGCTGGCGCTTGGCCGGCGATGCTTTCCTGGCCCAAGGCCGTTTGGATGAAGCGGTGGAGGCTTACAAGCAAGCCCGGGAAAGGGATAGTTCGATTCAAATTCCCTACGGTCTGACCGCGGATTTAGAGGAAGCCAACGAGGACATGGATCCGGTGGTGGCTTCGGCCGAGCAAGCGGAGATGGCCGACAACCCGATTGCCGCAGAACGCTTGTACCGATTCTTGTTGCGCAGCAATCCCGAAGAACCGGCGGTACACCTCGGTTTGGCCCGGGTGCTGTTAGCCCAAGATCGCTCGGAAGAAGCGCGCTACCAATTGGCCCAAGTGCCGCTTGGCATCCGCGGTTGGCGGGAGCATTTATTGCAAGCCAAAATCGACATCCAAGTCGGCAATTGGGCATCCGCTCGTAGCGGTTTGATGCTGGCGATCAACGATCGCCCGGGACTGCGCTCGGCGGAATTGTTGTTGCATTACGTCAACGCCCGCCTGGAAGAACAACGCGCTTTGGAAGCCGAACAACGAGCGCAGGCCGAAGCTCAGGCCGAGGAAGTTGCCGACCAGGAGGGCACTCCGTGATGTAAACCCGCTATGGCTGACCCCACCGCTCCGCCCACTCACGCGTCTGGGGTTCTACCGCGCCTGCCTGGAGTCTTAAACGGCTCCAGGCGAGCTGAATTAGACCGAGTCTGGGAAGAAATCGCCGGCAACAACGGTGGCTTCCTGGACGGTTCCACGGTTCACGCGGTGGATTCCGAAGGCTTGGCCTTCCTGTTGCAAGGCTTGGACGGCTTGCGCCGGCGTCACGTCCACGTGGTGGTGCAACAACCGAGCGATTGCTTGATGACGGCGCGGCGGGCTTTGCGCCTGCAAGATCGCATCCCGGTTCGGCAGGAAGACGAAGAACCTCCGGTCCAGGAACTCAGCCAGCGGCTGGGCGAAGTTCTGATCGACCTGGATTATTTGGATCCGATGAGTTTGCAGGAAGCGCTGCAGGACGCTTCCACCCGCCCGGACGCTTTATTGGGCACGGTATTGCTGGAAAAGGGCATGGTCAACGAAGAGCAGTTGGCTCACGCCCTGGCCTGTCAATACGGCTTCCCCTATGTCGCTCCAGTCGGCAACCAATGTTTGGACGTCATGATTTCCGCCGACCTGTCGGTTTCCGATTTACGGGTCCACGGAGTCCTGCCTTTTTTGCGCTTTGAAGACATTCTGGCGGTTGCCGTCCGCGACCCTTCCGACGTGTTCGCCGCCGACGTGGTCCGCCGGGCCACCGGCTTGATGGTGGTGGCTTCGGTGGCTTCCGCGGTGGAAATCGAGCGCGGCCTGGACTTATTGCAACGGGCCATTTCCAACAAGGGCGCGGCGGTCGTTCGCGAAGAACCGAAACCGATCGATGCTTCCTCCGTTCCGGTGGAAGAGCGGTTTCAGGAACTATTGGTCAATGCCCTGATCGAGGGAGCCAGCGATATTCACATCGAGCCTTTGGAAGAGTTTTACGTGGTCCGATGCCGGGTCGACGGTCGCTTGCGAAAAGTCGGCACCGTCGGCGATCAGGACGGACAAGCCTTGACCGCCCACATCAAGGTGCGGGCGGATTGCGACATTTCCGAAAAGCGCGTGCCTCAAGACGGCCGCATTCATTTCCAAGACGGCATCCGCGACGTGGACTTGCGGGTCAATACTATGCCGACGGTCTACGGCGAAAAAACCGTCATGCGGATCCTGGACCGCACCCGGGGCAGCGTGCCGCTGGACGTCCTTGGTTTGGACGGCCAGAACCTGGCTTATTTGCGCGAGGGCATTCACTTCCCCCACGGCATGGTGCTGGTCACCGGCCCCACCGGTTCGGGTAAAACCACCACTCTCTACAGTGTTTTAGATGAAATTGTTAGTCCGGAAATCAACATTTGCACCGTGGAGAACCCGGTCGAGCGTGCCGTTGATGGGGTGATCCAAACGCAGGTGAACCAAAAAGCGGGCCTCGATTTTGGGACCTGCTTGCGGTCCCTCCTGCGCCAGGATCCGGACGTCATCATGATCGGTGAAATTCGCGACCAGGAAACGGCGGAAATCGCAGTCGAGGCGGCCCTAACCGGCCACCTGGTGTTGGCCACCTTGCACACCAACGACGCCCCCGGCGCCGCCACCCGCTTGATCCAAATGGGCGTGGAACCCTTTCTGGTGGCCGCCACCTTGCGCACGGTGATGGCGCAACGCCTGATCCGGCGCATATGCGAATCCTGCAAGGAACCGTACACGGTTCCGTCAGAAGTTCTGCGCCAATACCTGCAACATGGTTTGGAGCCGGGCCCCCACTTCAAAGCCACCGGTTGTCCGGTTTGCCGGCAGGTCGGCTATGACAAACGCCAGGGTGTATTCGAAGTCATGCGGGTGGATCCGGCGGTTCAAGATCTGATCGCCCGCAATCCTTCCGCCTATGAACTTCGAGAAAAAGCCTTGGAGAAGGGCATGAAACCTCTGATTCAAGACGCCCTTCGTTACGTCAACAAGGGCCAAACCACTTTGGAGGAAGCCCTCAGGGCGGCAGGTACGGCATGAAACTCAGCGGCCTGATGGAACGAAATAGCGGCTTGGACTTGGCCGACGGTGGAGTGGTCAAGGGTGATTTGGCCCAAGAGCGCAAGGAAGAGCACGGCCACGCCAGCGCCGCCCACGTGGACGAAAAGCTGAAGATCAAAGCAAAGGAAAGCTTGCACATCCTGATTCAATTGCGGGCCATGCTGGTGGCCGGCGTGCCTTTGCTGGCTTGCTTGCGCAGCTTGATCGAACACGCCCAAACTCCGAAGATCGCCAAAGCTCTGCAAAAGATCACCCGCATGGTGGAGGAAGGCCACGATTTGTCCTACGCCTTCGCCTGTCTGCCGCGATGCTACGAAAACTATGTGGTTCACTTGGTCGCCGCTGGAGAAAGGGCCGGCGCCTTGGACGATTCCTTGCAACGCTGCATCGAATTGCTCGACAAGCAAATCAAACTGGGCGGCAAAATCAAAGGGGCTTTGGCTTATCCCGGTTTCTTGATCATTCTTTGTACCGTCATGACGGTCGGCATCTTGGTGGCCCTGGTACCGAAGTTCGAGAAGCTCTTGATGTCGCGACCGGACCAATTGCCCGGTACCACCAAATTGGTGTTGGCCTCCAGTTCTTTCTTGCGCAATTCTCCCGGAACGGCGATCGCCATCGCCATCGCTTTGGTCATCGGCATCATCGTCATCTTCAAGGTGAAAACCGTGCGCAAGGTGGCCTTTGACCTGGCTAGCCGCTTGCCTGGAGTGGGCGGCCTGATTCACAAGGCCTATATCTCGCGGTCAGTCAACGCCCTGGCCATGACATTGGAATCCGGCGTGCCGATCCTTACCGGATTGGAGCACGCCCGGCAAATTTCGCAGCTTCCGAAATTGCAAAACGTGTGGGAAGGCGCCTCGGCCAAAGTTCGAGACGGCTTGCCCATGTACGCCGCTTTGGAAGACGCGGATCTGCCCCCGGCTCTCCTGCAAATGATCATCGCCGGAGAATCTTCCGGCTCCTTGGATTCCAGTTTGCGGAAAGCCGGAGAGTTTTTAGATCGGGAAACCACCGCCGCCCTGGAGCTGTTCACCGGCCTGTTAGGCCCGGCCACCGTGGTGTTGGCCGGCGCCTTGGTCGGCTTCATCGTCATCTCCCTGATGACCCCGATCCTTCAACTGGCGAGGTTCGTGTGATGATCCTTCCTGCAATAGGGCGAAAGCCGGCATGCCGCCGCTCCCGGCGAAAACGGGGCTACAGCATGCTGGAAGTCATGATCGCCGTCATCGTGATTTCCCTGGTCGGCACTTCAGCGGTGATGGCCTTGCGCATGAGCTTGCGCACCTTGAACGGCAGCCGGACTTCGGCTATGGCGGGTACCGTCATTCGCGAAATCCGCGAATACACCCTGCCGTTGAACCTGGAAGAACTCGATGCCCTCAACGGGGCTTCCTGGAGTCCGCCGATCATGGGCGACGGCCAAGCCTTGCCCGGCGCAGCCAACATGAGTTTGAATCTATCGGTCACTCCGGTGGACGAGGAAGACTTGATCACTCAAGTGGACCCTGATGAATCCAATACCCGGCGGCTTCGCGCTGTGGTGTTCGCTTACCAACGCATGATCCTGGACGTCCAATGGGTAGTTTCCGAAACTTAAAGGCGATCCGGGACGGGGAGAGAGGCGTCACCCTGGTCGAGTTGATCGTGGTGATCGGCATCTTGTTGGTCCTGGTCGGCATCGCCGTTCCCGATAGCCAAAGCGAAGACTTGGCCGGCGCCGAAGCTAGGCGTTTGATGAGCGACGGCATGCGCGCTCGCTCGGTGGCTCGCTCCCAATGGACTCCCTGTGGGGTTCGAGTTCACGTGCCGACTCGGCGTTGGCGGGTTCAGAGAGACGACGGCACTCCCATTCTGGGTCCGGATAGCGATTCGGACGGTTGGCGCACATTGGCTCCGGGAGTCCGGTTCGTCAAAATTACCCGGCGCGACCCCTATTTCGTGTTCCTACCCAACGGCCGCACCTACCGGGACGCCGCCATCATCATTTCCGATGACGTCACTTCCTGGGAAGTCAGTTCCAACGCTTTAAGCGGTCAGATCAATTCCTGGCCCACGGAGTTGCCATGAAACTGCCGCGCCGAGCCGTTCCCCAATCAAGCCGTAGCCGCGGCTTCACCATTTTCGAGGTGCTGCTGGCATCCTCCATCGCCATGCTGTTGATGTTCTACACCCTCTACAGCACCAGCGAGATGTTTGAAGTCGTTCGAGAGGGTGACCGGGAAGCCCATACTCACGTTCACGCCCGCAACTCCTTGGATCGGTTGCTGCGAGATTGCCGATATTCTTCGGCATTGGAAATTACCGGTGATCCTCTGACCGGTTGGGTCATCGATTTGACCACTACCGGTTCCCTCGATCCTGGAGACGTAACCTATCGTTGGGATCCGATCACTCAAGAATTGAATGTCAACGACGATTCCTTGGACGATTTGGTGGTTGCCGGATTACTCAAATTCAATTTGACCCAAGAAGAAGTGGACGTCGGGGGCACCATGGAGATTTCTCGAATTTCCATCCAGTGGACCCTTCAGGTAGACGCCGGCTTGGAAGCGGGACAAGGGGCCAAGGATTACACCGTTTCCATGGGTGGTTCCACCTGGATCCGAAGGATCGTTCCGGAGTTCTGAAGTCGAGCGGAATTCCAGCCGCTAAGGGGTTTGGAGACCGAGGCACCGCCCGCCGAAATCTCGCGGAGTGATCGTGCCATGCAACAACCCTCGATTCGACTCAAAAGCATCCCCAAGCGAGCGGGTGAAGGCGGCAGCATTCTTTTCCTGACTTTGCTGTTCACCGGCGTTTTGGCCATGCTGAGCGCCACCTTCACTAGTTCGGTTCGAACCCATACCGAAATTTCCAGGGACGGTCACAACGGGTTGAAAGCCGAACTGGCTGCCACTTCAGGCCTGGAGTACTGCCGCAGAAGGCTGTTCGAGGATCCGGAGTGGTCCGGCCCTGACGGAGGTTCCATGGACCTTGGCAGCGCCGGAACTTTTTCGGTCAGCCGCCTGGATACGCAGTCCAATTACTACGTTCCCCACATTGCCGAACTGGAAATCCAAGGCCAATTCGGCTCCAGCCGCTATCGCATTCAGGCGGACATCAACGTGGATCCCGGTGACCTGGTCCGCTCCCAAGCCTTGGTGGGCTTAGGCGGCAAAATGAAGTTGCACAATTGCAGCTTCCAGGGAGATCTGACGGTTCCGGACAAACTCGGGGTCGTTTGGGATTACCACCCCGATTTGATGGCTTGGCTTCCGGCCCCGATCACCTCCATCGCCACGCTGCAATTTACCAGCACGGCCTTGAATGGAACGCTGTACAAGTACACCGATACGGTGCACGTCGACGCAAGCAAAGAAATCAAAACCGAGCAGGAAATATTCATGCCGGCTTGGAACTTGGACGACTACATCGTTCCCGGGCCGGATCGGATCATCTATACCGGAGTGACCAGCTTACAAAATGTAACCTTGGACAAGACCGCGGTCTTCATCTTGGATCCGGGGGATGACCTTGAACTTCGCGACGTCACTTTCAACGGCGGCATGGTGGTCTACTGCGAGTCCAACTACGATTTGCGCTCCGGCCCACGAAACGAAATTGAGTTCAAAAAAGTGAACTTCGTAGGCGGAGGCGATCAGGGAATCCACCCCCACCTCGGCTTGCTGGCACCGGCTTGCGAAGTGGAGGAAAGCGGTTCCATGGAAATCACCATTGAAGGTTTTTCCTTCTGCAACCGGTTGGACAAAGTCACCCACCTGGACGTCTACGGACAAATGGTGGTGGTAGATGAAATGGACAATTTGAACAATGCCCATTTTTACTACCGAGATACGGTCACTGACACGCCGCCTCCCGGCATCGACTACCGCGGCCCGAAACGGGAAATCGACATCCTTAGCATTCGAGAAGCTTACGACGAATTCACCCCACCGGAAGGCTTCGGTTACGACATCGACAACTGATCGCCGCCTTCCACCTCCGCCGCCGGCCTTCGATCTTGCCGGCGGCGGCTTCGTATCCTAAGAGCCGCCATGGCTGCGAAAGCCCCCACCTCGAAGGCTCAATCTTCCCCGTCACCGGGAGCCGATGCCTTTTTGCCGATGAGCGCCGCCGACATGAAGGCCCGGGGCTGGAGCGAGTTGGACGTCCTCCTGGTCACCGGCGACGCTTACATCGACCATCCCAGTTTCGGAGTGGCTTTGTTAGGGCGCCTGCTGGAACGGGAAGGTTGGCGGGTCGGCATTTTGGCGCAACCCGATTGGCACAGTGCCGATCCCTTTCGGGCAATGGGCCGGCCGCGCCTTTTCGCCGGCGTCAGCGGCGGAGCCATGGACTCGATGGTTTCCAGCTACACCGCCCGGCGCCGCTTTCGCCATCGCGACATGTATTCCCCCGGCGGCGAAGGAGGGAAACGGCCGGATCGGGCGGTCTTGGTTTACGCCAACCGCCTGCGGGAAGCCTTTCCCGGCTTGCCGATCGTATTGGGCGGCGTGGAGGCCAGCCTGCGGCGTTTTGCCCACTACGACTATTGGCAAGACAAATTGCGCCGCTCCTGGCTGCTCGACGCCAAGGCGGATTTGTTGGTCTACGGGCACGGGGAAGGTCTGATTCAGGAATTGGCCCGGCGGCTGCACCACTGGCACCGCAAAGGGGCGGATCGGCAACGATTGACTCGGGTCTTGGGCGGTTTGCGCGGCACGGTGGTTCATCGGCCGGCAACCGAAACGCCGCCCCAACCCCATTTGGATTTACCGAGTTGGGAGGAAGTCCGCCAAGACAAAAAGGCCTTCATGAAAGCGGCTTTGATTTTGGAAAGAGAATCCAATCCTCTCAATGCACCACTTTTGCGCCAGCAATTCGGCGACCGGGCGGTGTGGGCCTACCCACCGCAAGAGAGTTTAAGCAGCGTCGAATTCGACGATTCCCACGAACTTCCTTATACCCGGCGACCTCATCCCAGCTACCAAGAAAAGATTCCGGCTTGGGAAACGATCAAATTTAGTTTGGCCAACACTCGCGGCTGTTTCGGCGGTTGCACCTTTTGCGCGATTACCTTGCACCAGGGCCGCAAGGTGGTATCCCGGTCGGAAGCTTCCATCCTGCGGGAAGTCGAACAAATCAAACAGTTGCCCGGCTTTACCGGGACCTTGAGCGACGTCGGCGGGCCCACCGCCAATATGTACCGAATGGCCTGCAGCCGGCCGGAAGTCGAAGCGGTGTGCAAGCGGACCTCCTGCATTCATCCAAAAATCTGCAAGCTATTGGACACCGACCACCGGGCGCAAATTGATTTGTTGCGCCGCCTGCGCCAGGTCGAAGGGGTCAAAAAAGTATTCGTCGCCAGCGGCGTTCGCTACGACTTGGCCAATCGCTCGCCGGAATACATCGAAGAATTGGCCGCCCATCACGTTGGCGGCCAGATCAGCGTAGCGCCGGAATCCACCGATCCGGCGGTCTTGCAGTTGATGAAGAAACCGGGGATCAAAGAGTACGAGCGTTTTGAAGCCGCTTTTCGCCGGGCTTCCGAAAAAGCCGGAAAAGAGCAATACCTGATTCCTTATTTCATTGCCAGCCATCCCGGCGCCACCGAGGACGGCATGGAAAAACAGGCTCAATGGTTGCAAGCTCATGGTTACCGCTTGCAGCAAGTCCAGGACTTTACCCCCACGCCGATGACGCTGGCCACCGCCATGTATTACTCCGGCTTCGGCCCGGATTTGAAACCGATCCCGGTTGCCAAGGGCGAAAAGGCTCGGCAGAGACAAAAAGACTGGTTGCGCTATCACGATCCGGAAAGTCGGAAACGACTTGGATTGGAACCGGAAAAGAAACGGCATCCCAAGGGACGCCGCCGACAAAAGGGCCGGCGATTTCCGGTCTAGGTCGCTGTCCCCAAAAAACTCCGGACTGGCTAGGATTTTGCCATGAATCCGACGCGCCAGGACCAACGTGCCGCCTGCCCGGGAGGCGATTTTTCCAGCCGTCCTCCGCTGCAATCTTCTCCGGTCACGGAAGCGAACGATCTCGAACAACTTTTCCAACGCGGCTTGCCGGCGTTCGGCGGCGCCTACTTGCGCCGGGTTTGGCAACTGTTGGATCAAGCGATTGGCGCCGGATATCCGATGACCTTGGCCATTTCCGGCCCGGTCACCGCTTCCGCCCAACACTGGGCTTGGTTGAATCCCTTGCTCGATACCGGTTGGTTCGCTCTGGTATCCACCACCGATGCCGTTTGTTACCACGACGGCCACCGTTCCCTGGCCGGAACCGGACAAGAAGATTTTCGTGAAGTCCCGATATTTGGAGACGACGGTCAATGGCGGGAAGAAGAAATCATCCGCATCACCGACGTCGGATTTCCGGAGCAAGTCCTTTTGGATCAGGACCGGGAACTGCGCCGGATTCTGGGTCTTCCCGAATTTCAACGGAGAATGACCGGAACCGAAATGCGGTTCTTGTTAGGAAGCCACTTCGCCCAAACGGAACGGGAAAAAGGGGTTCCCGAAGGCTTCTTGGCCCTCTGCCACCGCAAGGCGATTCCGGTGTTCGTCGGCGCTCCCGGCGACGGTTCCGTTTTCCTGAATTCAATGCGCCTGTGGGCGGAAGCCAAACTGCAAAACCGGCCCTTTGCTTTCGAACTCGATCTGCATCAGGAAGTCTTCGAATCCTGCGCTTATCACTATTGGGGCTTGAAACAAAACCCGAAAGGCGCCATGGGTACTTTGATTCTCGGTGGCGGCGTACCTAAAAACTTCAATTTGCAACCGGAACCGGCCCTCGGTCAGGTTTTGGAGATGGAAGACATCCGCGGTTATTTATTCGACATCCAGATCACCACGGCTCCGGTCACCGACGGCTCCTTGAGTTCCTGCCCCCCGGCGGAAGCCGTCACCTGGGGCAAAGTGGATAAAGATCACTATCGTCAAACCACGGAGAGTTTGTCTGCCGACTACAGCATGGTGATGCCGTTCATCACCAAGGCTCTGTTGCAAAAACGAGAACGGCTGCATTCCTTGGAACAGGAAATCGGCCGGGAGGCCTTGCAGCAACGGCACCCGGAAGCGGCCGGTTATCTCCGGGATCCAGCCGGATTCCGTTTGTTCGCCCAACGTCTCGAGCTCGTCGAAGCGTTGTTTCAAGCTCTGAAAAGGAGCCGCCACGCCTAAGCACCGGCCGGCACCCATTTCCGATTCATAGTCGCTTCGTGCTAGAGTAGCCGAGCCCCCTCCCCTGGGGCCGACCCCTTGGATTCGGCCATGGCTTGGCTCGCCTCCGTCTGCCTCTTCCTTTCATCTTCCCTTGCCCTTCCCCAGGGGACCGGCCCGACACCGACGGCCACCCTGTGGCAACCGGTGGAATTTTCTTTCGCCGGTCCTTCCTTTTCGGAAGACTCCTCTAACCCCAACCCGTTTCTGGCTTTACGATTGCAGGGCAATTTCCGTAGCCCCGACGGCCGACTGTTTTCGGTGCCAGGATTTTTTGACGGGGACGGCCAGGGCGGAGCCACCGGCAACGTTTGGAAAGTCCGTTTCACTCCAGACCAATTAGGTCTTTGGACCTGGACTTTGAACTTTCGCTCCGGCCCCAACCTGGCGCTGGATCTCGACCCCAGTGCCGGAACGCCGGTCAACGGTTTGCACGGTCTAACCGGCTTTTTCCAGGTCTTCGCTTCCGGACAGGAGGCGGAAGGATTTCACGCTAAAGGGCCACTCCTCCATGACGGCGGCTACTATTTGCGCTTCGCCGACGGAACGACTTTTCTCAAGGGGGGCACCGACAGTCCCGAAAACTTTTTGGCTTACGACGGCTTCGACGGCACTTATGGACCGGCCTCCCATCAGTTTGCTCCCCACGTTCAGGATTGGCGCTCGGGCGATCCGGATTGGGGCAACGGCCAAGGCAAAGGCATCATCGGTGCTTTGAATTACTTGTCCAGCGTCGGCGTCAACAGCATCTATTGCTTACTGATGAACATCGGCGGCGATGGGCAGGACGTTTGGCCTTATCTGGGCGTAGACCCGTCGGGAGATCCGCTCAACGACAACCTCCATTTCGACCTTTCCAAATTGACGCAATGGAATCTGGTCTTCCACCATGCCCAGCGCAAGGGCTTGTTGTTGAACCTGGTGCTGAACGAAGCCGAAGCTGCGAACAAGAGGGAACTGGACGACGGCCTCTTGGGCGTAGAGCGCAAACTCTATTATCGCGAAATGGTGGCCCGCTTCGCCCACCACAACGGCTTGGTTTGGAACCTTTGCGAGGAATATGACATCAAACACCCGTTTACGCCGGAGGAAATCCGCTCCTTCGCCGACTATCTAGCCGCCCTCGACCCTTATGATCACCCGATCACGGTCCATCAATTTGAAGATCCCATGATCAGTTGGACCCCGTTTCTGGGAGACGACCGTTTCTCGCTAACCTCGTTCCAATATGCACAAGATCCTACCGCCGGCTTTGGTTCGGAAGTCGAGCACTGGCGCTCCATGAGCCTGGCGGCCGGCCATCCGATTCCCATTTGCTTGGATGAAATTCGGATGACCACCTTGAGCAACTTCAATGAACAGCGGCGGGAGTTGATTTGGCCCACCTATGTTTCCGGCGGTCACATCGAGTTCATTCTCAGTTCGCTCTTGCTCACCGAAGACTTCCGCGCCTATGAACCGCTGTGGGATTCCATGCGCTACGCCCGGGAACTCATGGAATGGGTTCCCTACTCGACCATGAAAGCCAGGGATGAATTGCTTCAAGGAAGCGGACAAGAACATTGCCTGGCCAAAGAAGGGGAACAATACCTGATTTATCTGCCGGACGGAGGCGACGTCCTGATTGACCTGCGCTCTTCCCGCTATCTCGATCAATTCCGGGTGGATTGGTTCAATACCAGAACCGGAACCTATTCCCCCGGCACGGTCATTCGCGGTGCCGCCTGGCGGTCCTTAGGAACGCCGTCCTTTCCTAACGACGTCGCATGTTTGGTTCGCCGAACCGACCTGGTCTCCAATATCCCACCGAGCTTGGATTTGACCGTATCCAGTCAAGCCTTGGTGCTTCTGATGCAGGACGCCGACGGTTCCGAAGATCTCGACTTGGATGATTTGGACTTCGAGGTAGACAACCAGGATCAGTCGGCTTCTTTGCTGGAAGCGATCCAAAACGGCCAAGCCACCATGGACTTCCCCGACGGGGAAACCATACGCATCGTTTATCCGGTCGATCTAAGTCAGGCCTCGATCGCCGCCTTGATTTGCGACCGAAGCGGCATGTGCGCCGGCGACACGCACAATAAATAGCGAGGCGGTCTCCTCAAGTCCGGCCGGCGGGGAAACCGATAAAGGCGAGGATTTTCGGCTTCAGCGCCGGAGGTCTAGGAGGACTTTGAATGGAACGTCGCCCCGGCAAAGCTGGTTTCTCGCTCTTAGAACTTTTGGTCGTCGTGGTCATCGTCTCCATCCTGGCGGCGATCCTGCTGCCCCGCTTCGGAACGACCATCGATAAAACTCGAGTCGCCCGTGCAGAACAAGAATTGCGGTCCCTGCACTTGGCCTTTTCCCGGGTCTACTTCGATACCAATTACTATCCCTCCGAGGTCCTTCACGCTTCCGACGTCGGTCTGGTGAACAAGCGCTTCGTTCCGGCCAACTTGTTGGAACTTTGGGACGGCCCCTATCTGGAGCGGTGGCCGGAAAGCGGCCATCCTTGGGGAGGACGATACGTGTACCGGCATCGCCCGAAGCGGGAGTTCAATTTCGACAATTCCCTTGGTAACGAGGTCTGGGTGGAAATGCGCGGCGGCGCCTTGACCCGTCGTATCTTGAACATCATCGACAAACAAATGGACGATGGTCGTTCCGGCGATGGCTTGATCCTTCACGACGGCGGCAACACCCTTTATTATTTCCTGGGTGAAGGCCCGAACTGGGGCAACCAAAACAAGCCACGCTAAGTTTCCAAGCCTCCGGCTCCGGCCAACTCCCGGTCTTTCGACCGGGAGTTCTTTTTTGCCTCACCGATTGCATTCCACAGCCCGGACAACCTGTTTCAAATTTCTCAGAAAAAAAGTTCCCAAACTCCAAAAATAATCGCACTTATCAAAGGACCGCCCTATTCCCCGACAACTTGTTTCCTACTTCTAGTTCAAATGAGAAGCCTGAGCTTTGTCGCATTGATCTTCCTCCTTTTGCTCCTAGCCCTAGGATGGTTTTGGAAGGAACTGCAGAATCCTTGGTGGTTTGACTCCACGGCAAACCCGGCGGGACTTCCTGACTCGACCTGGGATGCCGAAAAAGATTTACCCATTATGGAAGTGGAACCAGGGCCACCTAGCTGGGAAGGAGAACCTAAAAGGATTGCCTCGGGAACCCTTCGATCCTTGCATACGGTGGATTCATGGAAGGGTTTCGTCTCTGGAGTTCAAATTTTCTTTTGCTCGGCGAATATTCCCAAATATCCGTTAGCCATCACGGACGAAAACGGATGGGCTCAATTCCGCTTGCCGGCATCTGCAACCGAAGGCTGGATCCTGGGTGAAAAACAAGGTTATGAACAAGCCCGGGCTTCCCTCGAAACCTGGCCCTTTTATGAGGAAGAACAGTCCAATGGCACGGGACACACCCTACTCATGAAAACCGGCAGTGCTTTCTCCGGTCGCCTCCTTTTACCTAACCGGGAGCCACCACCTCAAGGAGTCAAAATCGTGGCTTGGCCGGAGAATGAGCCGGTGGATCCGGAAACCATTCGCCTCGGCCTTGCCGGAAAAGCACCCCTTCATTTCGCACGCTCCGATGAAAACGGCTATTTTCAACTTCTCGGAGTTTCCTCGCAAAGGAGATATTCCTTGTGGATCGGCGGAAATGGCGTCGTTTCCGAACACCTTTACTACGAGATGACTCCAAAGGAATTCGAGAAACCCATCCCAGTGCTCGCTGCCTTCGGAGCCATGATTCATGCCGTGGATCAAAGAGGATTCGCCTTGGACACACAGCCGCGGCTATACCCGAACGGGCGAAGTTTCAGCTTTGGTTCTCGCGCCCCGAAACAAGCCAGAATCTTGAATCTTCAGGAAACTCACTTGGTGCTGCTGGACGTCGATCTCGATGACTTGGCCCTGAATCAGGATCCCCACCGAATCTTCGTTCGCCTCGGTTCTCCAGAGCCGGAAGACGACGTCATCGCTTCGGTTTCCGCTTCCTTCGCCGGTTACCGAAGCCGGCATCAGGATTTCCCCTTGACGCCGATCCAAGGTGACTTGGCTCATCTGGAACTGCGCCTGGAAGCCGATCCTGGTCCGTTCGGGTCGCTTCGGTTGTTCTTTTCCGATTTCGGCCAATCGACCTTCTTCCACCAAGAACAGGAGGACGAGCTCTTCGGCTATCTAAGCTTCAAGCAAGAGGATTCAACAACCCTACTATACGCGGTCCAGATCGGCGATCTGCTGCGCCCAGAAGGGATTCTGCTTCATAAAATCCCTCTTGGGGATTACCAATTACGATTCAAGGGAAACTGGAATAACCTCATCGTGCCGTGGGTCGACCAAAAACCTTGGAAGGTCACCATCAGCTCGGAACCTGCTGAATTATGGTTGGATCTCGGTCCGGTAGGCATGGTTCGTTTTCAGCCTCATAACTCAGAAGGAGAGCCGATCACCGGAAGATTCAGTTTGGCCATCCGGGACCGCTCCGCCCATGGGGTTTCTTTCAACATCGCTTGGAATCATCCCCCTTATTGGGTTTGCCTGAAGGAAGCCTCTTACCGCTTTTCCCATTGGGATACCCATAAATTTGAAATCGAAGGACCTTGGGGGGACAGTTTCTTGGCCACTGCATTTCAAGTCCTGGAAGTTCCGGTGAACCGGCGTTAATGCAGCGGAGCCTCACTCCTTTCTCAAAGAGCGAGGCTCGGAGAAGATCAACTTTATGAAACCACCCGGCGAACGCCGTCGATGGTGGTGCCATCCACCCACTGAATGGCGGCAATGAAGTCGTCGGCGAATTTCGGTTTCGCCGGAGCACCTCCGCACAACCGATCGATTTGCGCTTTTAATTCGTGGATGTCCAAAATCGGCACCGAAGAGCCCTTCGCCGCTTCCATGAGATCGGTTCGCCTCGGATTGATGGCCAAACCCCTTTCGGTGGCCACCACGTCCACCAATTCGCCGGGCCCGACCAAAGTCGTCACTTGATCGACGATCACCGGAATTCGGTCTCGGACGCTGGGAACCGCCAACACCGTGCAACGGCTGAACAAGCAATTTTGCCAACCGCCGATGCCATGGAGCAGGCGACCGTCGCTGTGGGTCACCACGTTGGCATTGAAATCGACGTCCACTTCGGTGGCACCCAAGATCACCACGTCGACGAAGGAAGCAAAGTTTCCCTTGCCGTGAAAGTTGTAGCTGGTGAACGGACTGGTGTTGATGTGACCGGGATTTTCCCGCATCGATCGAACCCCATCCAAATCGAAGGTCTGGCCGTCAAGGATGTAATCGGTCAAACCCTCCTCCAACATTTCCACCAAATATTGATTGGAGCCGCCACGAATGAACCGAGCCTTCACTCCCGCTTCTTTCATGAATTGCTTCAAGTACAGGGCGAAGGCCAAGGTGATGCCACCGGCTCCGGCCTGAAAGGAAAAGCCTTCCTTCATGATCCCGGCATCGCGAACGAAGCGGGCCACGTATTCGGCGATCAACTGGCGATCGGGAGACTTGGTTACCACCGTGGTTCCGGAAACGATGCGCTCCGGCACGCCGACTTGGTCGATGACCACCACTTGGTCGACGTTGTTTCCTTGAATTTGCCACGGTACGCAAGGAAAGGGCACCAAGTTGTCGGTCACCACGATGACGTGGTCGGCAAATACGCTGTCCGCTAAAGCGAAACCCAGCAAACCACAGGCACTAGGTCCGCGATCGCCGGTGGCATTGCCGAATGGATCGGCGGTGGGTGCAGCGATGACGGCAATGTCGATGTGCACTTCACCGTCTTGAATCGCCTGCCAGCGACCGCCGTGGCTTCTGAGCACCCCAAGCCCTTTCATCTTTCCGGAAGAAGCGAAGGCCCCCAACGGTCCATTCATGGAACCTTCGATGTGATGGATGGTGCCGTCTTCCAAATAAGGAATGAGCGGACTGTGGCAGGGAAAGGCAGCGCTTGGGAACCAGCGCAGATTTTTGACCCCCAATTCCTTGGCGGCGTCAAAGACCTGGTTGGCCACCAGATCGCCATTGCGGAAATGGTGGTGAGTGCTGATCGTCATGCCGTCCCGCAATCCGGCGCGACGCAAGGCTTCCTTGATGGATTCCACTTGCTTGTCCCCGCTGGACGGGTAGTCGGCGCAACTGCGGATCGGCGGTGCCGCTTTCGGCCCGGTAGGACGGTATTGCCCAACGCCCTGGAAGGGAATGGCTTCGTGGTCATTGATGACCGCGGGAATTTCCCGGCCGGCGGCATTGCGTACGCATTCTTGGGTGTCCAAAGCCATGTTCATCCTTGAGTTTCGCGCCAATCTTGGTTCAACAAGCCGGCGGAGATCGCCGCTTCCACAGTTTGTAAGGCCCGCTTGACCACGGGCGGATCAATCATTTTCGAACCCAGGCTGACCACGCCTTCTCCCCTTTCCTGAGCTTCTTCAAACGCCAAACTGATGCGACAGGCTTTGTCGATTTCTTTGGCTTGCGGGGCTATTTCCTGGTGAATGATCCGAATTTGCCGCGGGTGGACGCAGCCTTTGCCTTCGAAGCCAAGGGCTTTGGCTTCTCGAACGCTTTCCCGCAGGCCTTGCTCATCGCCGACGTCGCCGAACACCGAATCGATCGCCTGGAGGCCGCAGGCCTTGGCGGCATGGACCACTTGAGACCGAGCCCAAAGGGTTTCCGCTCCTTGAACCGTCTTAACGACTCCGAGGTCGGCGGTTAAATCTTCCAGTCCCAAAGTCAACGCGACGTTGCGCTCGCTGGCCTGGGCAATTTCCATGGCGTTCAAAATGCCCAAGGCGGTTTCCAGAATCGGCATGAAAAGCAAGTCTGTGCCTTCCACCACCTTTTCCAAAGCCTGGAGTTCCTCGGCCGTCTCCACTTTCGGAATCAACAGAAGATGGAAAGGAGCTTGCCGGAGATAGGCGGCGTCGGCCAAGCCCATTTCCCCTTGGTTGATGCGGACCATGCGCTCGCATTCACCCCAACTCAAAGCGTGGAGCGCCTGTCGAACTACACACCGAGCATCCTGTTTTGCCGCCGGAGCGACGGAATCCTCCAAGTCCAAAATGACCCCGTCCGGCTGGTGCAGGGCGGCGTTGATCATGTACTTGGCTTCGTTTCCCGGCAAATAAAGCCGGCTCCGCCGCGGGCGCAACCTTTGGACCGGCGGCATCGGTTCCGCCTTTCCTTCCGGAGCTAATTGAAACTCCGGCTTGCCCAGGGATTTTTGCAACACGGCTTCCAAACGGGCTTTCAAAACGAAGGGGTAAGCCCCTTTGTCTTCCACCTGCAAACGGCCGTTTTCGACGCCGGCCTGGGCCAGCCACTGCTCCAGGCTGTGTCTAGTCGCCTCGCCGTAAAGAGCTTCCAATTTGCTGGTTAGCTCAATTTCCAGGCCACCGGAAGAAGTCGGAGTGAATGCCATCCAGGCATCGCCACGGATCTTGTCGCCGCGACGGCCGGCTTGGCAGGACGCGTGAGGGTCCATGCGGAACTCGCTCGCCTGAGGTTGGAGGAAGCCGGCTGCAGAGCTGCAAAGAAAGCTCCGATAACCGGGAAGAGGCTTACTTTACTACCGTCTCAAAGGAAGCCAAACCAGGGCATTTCCATGGATTCTCGGGCCTAGGGCCGATCCATCGGGAAAGTTACGGCAAGGTTTAGCCGGCTTGGAATTCTCGGAGGCCACCCCGGCCATTCCCTTTCCCAAGCTTCCCGGGAATTTTTCCAAAACCAACCGGCCTTGGTGGCGTAGCTTGAACGAGGAACTCACCATGCTCAGCCTTTATCTCTTTTCCATCCTGTCCTTGGGCGTGTCGAATCCGGCCCAGGGAACCATGTCGGTTCACCCTGTTTCTGAGGTCGAATTCGCCCAATCCCTGAACCTCAAGCAAGCCTTTTTGGCCAAGGCGGAAGGGTTGGAATTCTGGTGCGAGGATGCGGCCCAATTCAAACAGGTGCAAGGTCCCCTGCTGCAAGCTTGGAAACACGCCCAGGAGTGCTTGGGAGGGCCTTATTTCCCGGAGGGGGTCACCGCTCGGATCGTCATCCTCCGCCAGGACCAAGCCATCCGCGATTACCCCCAACTGCTGGCCGGCGAAGCCAAAACTCTGAAGCTGACCTTGCCGACAGATCCATGGGTCCAAGGGGTCTTCAATGCCGGTTCGGCCTGGTGGGGCCATCCCCCATTGGCTCTGATCGACGGCGGACAAATCAAGAAAAACCAATTGGTGACTCGGGCGGTTCACGACGCCGGCTTGCTCTATGCCCGCTTCGCCATGAGCCCCTATGGAGCCACGCCACCCGAATTTTTCCAGGAAGGCGTGGCCGGCCTCCTGATTCGTCATGCGGTGAAGAAGCCTGAAGCTTTGGTCAGCCACAAGGACGCCGCGGCCACCAGTTCCGTCCATGGCTATGGGGTTTTCGCCGGCATAGGTGCGGCCATGAACGACGGCTCCAATCACCCTCGAAGCTGGCCCAATCTATTGAAAAGAGGGGTCAAAGCCATGCGCAAGGAGAAGGAGTTGGACCCGGCCAGTCGTCTGGACGGCCTGTTGAAGCGCGATGCCAAAGGCTTCGCTCGAAGCGACTATGGCTACGCCTGGGCGGCCATGGAGTTCCTCAGTTCAGATCGTTACCCGGTCGGTGAAGAAGCCGTGGCCATAGCCAAGGACCGCAAGTGGAAACCGGCCAAGGCCGATCAACCCGGCCCGGCGGTCCACCGCCGCGGCGTTTTGCTCGCCGCTTTGGAAGAATTGAGGCATCCGGAATATGCCACCTGGACCGCCCCCCAACTGGGGGAGCAATTGACTGAATTGTTATTGGAAGGCGCCGGGGAGGAACCGGAAGCTTTCCACGAGGCCTTTATGGTTTGGGTAGAACGGTTCATGCCGAAGAAATAAGCCGGCAATTCCTCCGCGGCAAAGCAGGAGCTTCCGTCCTGCGTCGCCCGCCAAAACCGAGCCTCGGAAGCCATAGGCTTCCTTCTCGTAGAGGGGCAGGGAACAATAAGGTCGTCATGGCCGGCCCCTACATCCTCGGACTCAACCAGTACACGCATTCCGCCGCCGCATGTTTGCTCGACCGGAATGGGGAGGTCGTCTATGCCCTGCAAAAGGAGCGGATCAGCCGCAAAAAACACGATGGCGGTGACGTCGCAGTTTTGGTCGAACAGATGTTCGAGACCACCGGTCTTGGAGAAAAAGATTTGGCCTGGGTAGTTGCAAACAACCACCTGTTTCACATCGCTCCCTTTGAAAAGTCCCTTCCATTTCGCGTCGCCCTCCACCAATGGCGCCCGAGTTATTTGGATTCCCACAATTTATTGCCGGAGGTGGCCAAACATGAGTTGTCCCATCATTTGGCCCATGCCTGGTCGGTCCTTCCAGTAGCTCCATTCGACCATGGGGTGCTTGTGATCATGGACGGCATGGGGAGCCCGTATCGGGAAGTCCGGGAACCGGGTCCGGCCTACACCACCGACGCTTCTCTGCCCAACGCCGACGGTTCCGGACGAAGTCCAGCCACTTTGCAACCGTTCTGGGGCTGGCGGGAAGGCGAAAGCGTTTATCGATTCGAAGGGCTGCGGCTTGAATTGCTGTGGAAACGCTGGATTCGGGAAAATACTCCCGATTTCCTTTACAACTACGGCTTTGAAAATATGGAAAGTCTGGGGGCGGTTTATTCTCGAGTTTCCAGCCATATCTTCGGAGATTGGAACGTTTGCGGCAAGGTCATGGGCTTGGCTCCCTGGCACCAAGTCTGGAATGAAACCGATTCGCCCCTCACCGAATCGGAACCCATTCTCCGCGGCCCGCTGGAAGAACTTTCGGTTCACTGGCCTTTTCTGAAGCAACTGGGCCAAGCCAACCAATGGGAGGACCGGCAAGCTCGAAAAACCTACGCCGCTTTGGCCTGGAAAGTTCAAAAAGACTTGGAAGAAGTTGCTTTGGATTTTCTGATTCGCGTGCGTCAGAAAACCGGAGCTCGCAACTTGGCCTTGGCCGGCGGAGTGGCTTTAAACAGCAGTCTAAACGGTCGCATCGTCCGGGAATGCGGCTACGAGCAGGTCTTCATTCCCTCCTATCCTGGAGATGAGGGCATCGCCGTCGGCTGCGCCCACTTCGGCCATCACGTCCTCGCCCGCCCGGAAGCCAAAGCTCGGCGAATCCCTTTGAGCCCCTTTTTGGGCAACGCCTACAGCGATCAAGAAATCGAGCAAGCTTTGCAGGAGTTTGCTTCCTACCTGACTTGGCAACGGTGCGACGATCCGGCGGTGGCGGCGGCGGAGGCCTTGGTGGATGAAAAAGTTATCGGTTGGTTCCAGGGTCGATCGGAATTCGGCCCTCGGGCCCTGGGGGCACGTTGCATTCTTGCCCATCCTGGCCGCCGGGAAACTATCCGTTACCTCAATCAAGAAGTTAAAAACCGGGAAAGCTTCCGTCCCTTCGCTCCGGCGGTTTTGGAAGAGCATGCGGAGGAATACTTCGACGGCCCCACGCCCAGCCCTTTCATGTCGATGACCGCCAAGGCGAAAGCGCAGCACCGGGATAAGATTCAAGCTGTTTTGCACGTCGATCAAACCGCCCGTTTACAAACCTTGAGCCAACAGATTCACCCTCGATTTCGAATGTTGGTACAAGCATTCCGTGACCGTAGCGGCGTAGCCATGGTCCTCAATACATCCTTCAATCGCCGCGGGGAACCGATCGTAGAAAGCCCGGCAGACGCCCTGGCCACTTTTTTGGATGCCGGCCTGGACCTGCTATTTCTGGAAGGCTTCCTGATTCAACGGCGGCCTTTTCCCCAAGTCGACGAGTGGTCGAAGTGGACCCCCTGCCACCGGCCTGAAGTGACTTCTTCCATGACTTCCACCGCCGATGGGGAACCGTTGCAGATTCTGCTTCTGGCCGGCGGCCGCACCCTAGAGGTCTCGGCTCTGGAGTTGGGTGTATTCGAAGCCTGCCAGGGAGAAGTTCCGCTGTCCGTGTTGGTGGAAGAATTCTGTGCCGAGTTTGATGAGTCTCCGGATGCTGTGGCTGGGGCTGTTGAAAAGTTGTTCCAATTGCGTGTCCTCTCCCTGAAACTGGCACAAAGCATTGGAGGTAATTTTTAGGCCTCCGGCGTAACCAAAGCCGCCTCAAGCCGTCTGCCTAGCCGAACCCTTTTCTTTCGGAGGCACCGGCGATGCCGCGTTTTCAACCCCCGCACTGCCCCTGGGACGCCTGTCCCAGCCGCACCGATTCCGTCCCTTTCCGCTTTCAAAAACGAGGCTTCTACAGCGGCCGACAGCAACGCAGAATCCAGCGCTTTTGGTGCCACGGCTGCCGCCGTTCCTTCTCGTCTCAAAGCTTCAAGTTTCACTATCGCCTGAAGTACGACCGGCTCCATCTCGACTTCTGGCCGCTGGTGGTGAGCAAAGTCACCTTGCGACAAAGCGCTCGCATGCTGGGAGTGGATCGCCGCACCTTGGCCGATCGCTTGTTGCGCATGGGCGAACACGCTCGTCGCTTCCATCGCTTGCGATTACAGGAGGTGGCGGCTCGAGGCGGACTGCCGGGAGTGTTTCAACTGGATGAGTTGGAAACCTTCGAAACCGACCGCAGACTGCAGCCGGTGACCGTTCCGGTGCTGATCCACCGTGCCAAGTATTTCGTCGTTCACCTGACCGCCGGCACCTTGCCCTGCCGGGGATCGCTCCCTCCGCGGTTGAGAAAGAAGAAGGAGGAACGGGAAAAACTGTTCGGCAAGAGACGCTCGCAGTCGCGGCAAGGAGTGGAAGCATGCTTGCAGACTTTGAAGGAGGTCTTGCCTCCAAGGCAGCCGGCGGTGCTGCAAAGCGATCGCAAGAAGATCTATCCCAGCGTTTTGAAATCGGTGTTTGGAGCCGCAGGTTTCCAGCACCTGCAGGAGTGCTCCAAGCGCAAGCGAGACCGGGGCAACCCGCTGTTTCCGATCAACCACACCCTGGCCCAGATGCGGGACAACCTCTCCCGGCTGGTGCGCCGCAACTGGGGCCACTCCAAGAAGCGGAGTTGGCTGCGGCTGCACATGTGGCTGTGGCTTTTGTGGCGCAACTACGTGCGGCCGATCACCGCCGAGGGCGAGCCCCCAACTCCGGGGATGTTACTGGGGGTGACCTCGAAACGTTGGACCGCCAGGGAGCTGTTTCGGTGGAGGATCTTTTCTTCCTCTGACCTCCCCGACCTCCAATAGTTTGTGCCAGTTTCAGGTTATTCTATGGGGCGGCTCACCTTGAGCCAGAACGTCTACGGTCCTAAATTCTGGAGCCGTCATGACCGAAACCGACCAAGTTCACATCACCGCCGAACCCCAAGCTGACCCCCGGAAATGCCTGTTTCGGGTAGACCGGACCTTATACGTCGGCATGATTTACACCAGCGATCCGGCCTTCGCAGAATCTTGGATGCCGCTGGCGAAAGCCCTGTTCGACGCCAATGACCAGATCCAGGGAGTTCGCATCGCCCACGGCGAACTCACCGTTCGCACGGCGGAAGCTCCGGACGATTGGAGGGAATTGGCCAGAGCCTGTGGCGCCGCCATCCGAGCGCACCTCCAAGCCGGTCATGAATCGGTGAAGGAAGGAGCCGAGCAGCACCTGGCCGGGGACGACGCCATCCGCCACCGGGTTCAACAGGTCATTGACAGCGATTTGAATCCGGCCTTGGCCGCCCACGGCGGCTTCGTCGAAATCCTGGATAACGATGGCCTGGATTTCTACTTGAACATGGGAGGCGGTTGCCAGGGCTGCGGTGCAGCCGCCGCCACCATGCGCCAGGGCATTGAAGTAGCCATTCGGGAGAAGGTCCCGGAAGTCGGCAATATCTTCGACGGCACCGACCACGCCGCCGGCACCAATCCCTACATGTAGGGCTTTCGGCAGCACCACCTCAGCCGACCCGCTCTCCTCACGGAGGGCGGATCGGCTTTCTTCGTTTTCAGGGGTTAGGATGGCACCTCCCTCATCCTCCCGGGGCAGCCCGCTTTCGCCCCCCCATCCCTTAGCCCTCCCACAGCCCATGCACGCTTTCATTCTGCTCTGCCTTACCACTTTCCCTGCGTCCGGCCCTCCGCAAGACCCGGTGCTGCTCCAAAAGAATTGGAATTTGCCCCACGCCGGCACCCAAATCCAAGAGCAACGCCTGCTCGATCCCAGCACAGGAAGGATCCGTTCGGAGGCGCGGCTGCCCGACGGTAGTTCGGTCGACTTGGCTTCCTGGTTGTGGGAAAACCAAAAGAACAAGGTGGAAGCAAGCGGACGCATCAGCCATGAACTAGCGGAAAAAATGGCGGCGGCCGAAAACGATCAGCCTATGCACGTCGTCTTTTGGTTGAAGGCGGATCAAGCCCCGGACTTCCGCCAAATGCTGATGGAAGCCGAAGCCGGCGGCATGACCGGAGAGGACGCCCGCCGTTTCGCTCGAGATCAAGCCCAGGCTTATTTCGCTGACGGCAATCAAGCCTTCGCCGCCAAGTTGCAACAAGCGGATCTGCAGGTCACTCAAATCGCCGGGCCGTGGCCAAACGTCTTCGCCCTGGTCCCGCCCTCCCAAATCGCCACTTGGGCCAAGGACCCGGCGGTGGACATGGTGTATTTCGTTTTCCCCGAGTGGTTCCACGAACTGGATGACGCCGCCAATACCATGCGCACCCATTTGGTCTGGGATCGGGGCATTAGCGGCAACGGCAGTCCGGTCAAAGTAATGGTCAACGACGTCGGCGACGTCATTTCCAACAACCCCTATTTGCCGCCGATCACTTATTTGAGCAACATCGGCAGCCACTATCACGCCACCGCCGTGGCCGGCAACATCGCCATGGACCACTCCAGCTACCGGGCTTCGGCGGCCGGCTTGCCAACTTTGTATAGCGGCGGCGGCTCCGGTGACTCCGGCGCCCCCCCCATTTGGAATTCCGCCATCAGCGCCGGAGTATCGTTCGGAAACTGTTCCTGGTGGAACGGCTCAAAAGGTTCCATCGTTTATTTGGATCGTTTCTTCGACTACACCTTGCGCCAATTCGCGGTGATGATGTTCAAGTCCACCGGCAACCAAGGAAATAGCAGTACGCCCTACACCACCACTCCGGGAAACGGCTACAACTCAACTAATTCCGGTTGCTACAGCGATCGCAATACCATGGCTTGGAGCGATGACGTCATGGCCAGCTACTCTTCCTATTGGGATCCGGTGGAAGGCCACGAAAAGCCCGAATTGGCCAACTGCGGCGACGGCGTCGACACCGCCTCTGAAGGCGGCTCCTGGATTTACGGCGGTTTCAGCGGCACTTCCTCCGCCAGTCCTCTGACTTGCGGAGTCGCCACTTTGATGGCAACTCGCGACAACGCCCTGATGACCCGGCCCGAGGCGGTGAAGTGCATTCTGATGGCTTCCGCCTGGCACAACATTGAAGGCAACGAAGTCTTGTCGGAATACGACGGCGCCGGAGGGGTCCACGCCGCCGCCGCCGATGCTGTCTGCCGCGACGGCCAATACGTTCACACCTCGATTACCGCTGCCAGTTTCCAGGGCGGAGTGTACGACCTCAACTTCCAGGCTTACGCCGGCGATGAAACTCGGGTCTGCGCTCTGTGGTTTTCCAAAGCCAACAGCGCCTACACCACCGATTTCCTGGAAATGGATTTGGACATGAGCATCCTGGATCCGAACCAAAACGTGGTCGCCACCTCCGCCAGCGCCTTGAACCCCTTCGAGATCGTCCAATTCATACCCCCGACCACCGGCACTTATACGGTGCGCTTGTCCAACATCCGTTTCGACGGGAGCTCGGAGAATTTGGCCGTGGCTTGGTGTAGCCGGATGGATGCCGCCGAGGGCACCGTCGGCATGACCGGGCAACCGAAGATCGGCGACACCGTGACCATGCATTGGGATCAGCGTTACCACCCCAACGCTTTCTTCCAAGCCCACGCTTCCTTTGGCTCCCTGCCCAACACGGTGGATTTGGGAGGCGGTTTCGTGCTGCCTTTAGCCGCCGATGCGGTCTACACCAAGACTGGCAACATGCCGGCGTCCAGCGGCACTTTAAACGGTTCTGGAGCGGCCGATTCGGTGGTAGTCCTGCCCAACAACCCCGGGTTAGTGGGACGCCAAATGCACGTGGCGTTCTACACCCAGGACAATGCCGTCTCACCGGTGGAAACCACTTCCGAGCCGTTCAGCTTCACCTTCACCAACTAAAAGGACTCACTCGATCTTCACCGATCGAACATGCAGGCTCCTCGCCATCCTTCGGCGGGGAGCCTGCTTTCGCTACCATGCCGGCCTTCATGAACGAACCGGAAGAACTGTTAGCCGCGGTCGACTTGGGCTCCAACAGCTTTCACCTGAAAGTAGCCCATTGGGACGGCGCCAGCCTGCACCAAGTGGACCGTCTCCGAGAAAGAGTGCGTCTGGCCGCCGGTTTGCAGGAAGACGGTCAATTGAAAAGCAAGGTGGCGCAACGAGCCTTGGAATGCCTAGAAAGGTTCGGCCAACGCTTGAAGTCGGTACCCAATTCCAAGGTTCGAGCCGTCGGCACCAACACCTTGCGCCAACTTCGGGACGGAGGCGATTTTCTCCGCACCGCAGCCAAGGCTCTGGGGCATTCGATCGAAATCATCTCCGGCCACGAAGAAGCTCGACTGGTTTATCTGGGAGTGCAATCCGATCTACCCTACTCGCCGGGACGCCGCTTGGTCTTGGACATCGGCGGCGGTTCCACCGAATGCGCCTTGGGCGAATCCTTCGAGGTCCTGCGGGGAGACAGTCTGTACATGGGTTGTGTCAGCTACACCCTGAAACATTTCCCGAACGGAGAATTGAAAGACGGCCATTTCGACCGTGCCGTCACCGCGGCGGCCTTGGAACTGCAACCGGTGGCTCGTCATTTTTTGGATTTGGGTTGGGACGAGGCTTTTGGTTCCTCAGGAACCGTGCTGGCGGTGGAAAACATCCTGTTGGAAAATCAGTGGTCGGAAGGCGGCCTTCACCTCAAAGGCTTGAAGAAGTTGCGCCGAGCCATGGTGGAATGTGGCCGGGTGGATTGTTTGAATCTTCCCGGTTTGCAAGCCGATCGACGTCCGGTGCTGGCCGGCGGAGTGGCCATCTTGCTGGCCTTGTTCCAAAGTCTGAAATTCAAGAAGCTGCAAACTTCCAAAGCCGCCCTTCGAGAAGGCTTGCTTTACGATTTGCTCGGCCGAATGCGGCATGAGGATGTCCGAGATCGAACCATCCAGTCTTTTGGCCGGCGTTTTCGAGTCGATGCCGCTCAAGCTTCCCGGGTGGAAAGAACCGCTCTTCACATATTGAAGCAAGTGGAAAAAGACTGGGAGCTGCCGGACCCTGAATCGAGGCTGTATTTAAGCTGGGCGGCGCGTTTGCATGAAATCGGATTAAGCGTGGCCTATACCGGCTATCACCGCCACGGCGCTTATCTGGTGCAGCACTCCCACATGCCCGGCTTTTCCAAAGAGAACCAAATGGTCTTGGCGAATTTAATTCAAAATCACCGTCGCCGGATCGAGCTTCAGGAATTGAACGGCCGCAGCGAAGGGCGCCGTCAATACGTCCTGCGGCTGTGTGCTCTTTTGCGCTTGGCGGTACGCCTGAATCGCACCCGAACTCCCTTGGACGTTCCTCGTGTGGATTGCAAGGCCAAGGGTCCCCATTTGAAACTGAAGTTACCCGAGGGGTGGTTGGAAAGCCATCCCTTGACCCAAGAAGACCTGATATTGGAAGCAGAACGCTTGGCCGCCGCCGGCTTGGAGTTGCGGTTTCAAGCTTGATTTGCCGATTGGGCAAAATTTGCCTCATTCTCTAGGTCACTCCTTTCGATCAAGCGCCCGGAGCACCTCGAGGTAGTTACCGCTAAGGTCGTAGATCCACCATCCCGCACCGTCACCGTCGAGAATGAAGGATTGCAAGACGCTGGGATCGATCATGGACCGGAATCGGAGGCTTCCAATGTGAACCAGCCGTTCGATCGGCCGGCCATCTTGAAGCACGATCAATTCGTCCTTCTCGAACGCCGCTTCGTATTGGTCAGCGCCCGTCGAATAAGTGCCTGCGACCCTGCGGGCATCCTTCGGGTCTAGTGGGCGTCGCTGGCTGCTCACATCAGGAAGTGCGATGCCGAATAAAAGTTTCGCAATCTCAAGCTCTATGCGATACGCATGGGGCGTTCCGTCGCCCCGAGTGTTGGCGATGACGGCAATTTCTAGGTCGTCCTGCAGGTAAACCATCAAAGTCGCAGAGCCACCGTCGAAAGTCCCAGAATGGCCGGCCTTGACATGACCCCCGAGATGACCGAGGCGCTGGGCCATTCCATAGGGGACGGTCAGTTCCGCGTGGTCGCCACCCAAGGTCGACGGCGAACGAAAGAGTTTCAGGGACGTCGGCTTAAGGATGCGGCCGCTGTTCAACGCATGAGACCAACGAAGGAGGTCGATGACGCTGGTACAGATAGCTCCTTGGCCACTGTAAGCGGTCATGTCAATGTGCGGAACCGGGCGCACCTCATCGGAGGTGCGGTGCAAGGCCTGCGACATCCGTGGCGGCTCTCCACGCTCACAAACCAGCATGCCTTCGAGCTGGTTCGGAATCAGAAGCTGGTCGCGGATGTACTGGTCGTAACGACGGCCCGATGCCGCCTCAACCACCAGTCCGAGCACCAGGTAACCTGCGTTGCTGTAGACAAAGTTCTCCTCGGGCCGAAAGATCGTTCGTCCGGTTTGGAGCTCAACGTCGGTCAAGAGTTTCAGCCCGTATCGCGGCCGCCGGTAGTCGGCAGGGGGGTTGAGTTCATCTAACTCACCGGACACAAAGCCGGAAGTATGGCGTAAAAGTTGGTTAATCGTCGCGTCCGGGAAGTGGGCCGGGAGATCCGGAACGTAGGCGCGAACGCGGTCTTCGAGGGACAAGGCACCGCGCTCCAGGAGACTGAGGATCGCCACCGCGGTGAACTGCTTCCCCACCGAAGCGATGTCATACAGAGTATGTTCGTCGACAGCGATAGAGCGGACGGCGTCGGCATGCCCGAAGCCTTCGGCGAAGACAATCTCGCCCCCCACGGAAATGCCGATGGACAGTCCGACGATTCCGGCTTCCGTTACGAAACGTTCCCCGATGGCGCGAACTGCTTGCAACTGCTGGTCGGTAATCACGACCTCTCGTTGAGTCGTCGTGCAACCGATGGTCGCAATCAAAGTCAGGACGACGGGAATGCTCCAAGGGATGTTCACGATTTCCTCGGCTCTACCGTACAAGTCTGGTCCACCCATGGACTCTCGGAAGTGGTCCCGAGGCTCTTACGACTTCACGGGACCGGCATCATTGCAGGCCATCCAGTCCATTCCACCAGAAATGGCGAATTTATTTCAAATCTTGAGTGCCAGAATTGGCTATAGAGTGTGGAGCTGGATCTGAAGTTGATGGCCGACTCGGTCATCGAATCCGCTCTGCATCCTTTTTCTGGTTTTTTTCAGGGAAACCTTTGGAGAAATCTGATGAAACGACCCGTTCGCCTGTTTTTGACCCTTGGCTTTGCAGCCTTCATCCTTGCTTCTTTCATAACTTTTTGGGCGCTGGCTCAATACCCTTCTGTTGCAGACGAGGAAGCGATATTTCCGAACCGCTACCGCTTTAGCGGCATCGTCCAAGACGACCACCATAATCCGATTCAAGGGGCCTCAGTGGAAATCCTGGGAACCGGCATCCAGGCCACGTCCAATGTCGACGGAGAGTACAGCCTTTGGCTTTCGAATCCGGAGCAGCATTTCGTCGTCTTGCAGGCCACGGCACCAGCCCGGGGACCGAACTTTTCCCAAGCCTACATTCCTCAAGGAATCTACATCCCTTTAGCTCGCGTGCCCCGGGTTTCCGATCGGCCTTTCATCGACGAGCTTTTGCCGTCCGGCCCTCCATTGGCCATGCAGGTAGACCCATACCTGGAAGGCACGGCTAATTTTACCCTGCAGCAGCGAAATGGTTGGGTGTCAGAACCGGTTGGCCCTGACGGAGCTGAAATGGAGAGCCCAAATCAGGATTTCGCAGTCAAAGTGCCGGCCGGTGCCTTGGATCAAGATTCCCGCATCGTCATCACCAAACTCAAACACGAGTCCTACTCCCTTTACGATGACATGAACGAAAATGCTTGGGTCCCTTCAGGTTTGCAATTTGAAGTCGTATTGATCGACGACCAAAACCAAGTCCGCGACCATTCAAGTTTCGCTCAAATGATTGAAATTGAGATTCGGCAAGAATCCCTGCAAGTTTTCGGCCAAGAAAATCTTTACTGGGATTTAGAAGGTGCCGCCGTCGTGGATCATGCTTCGGCCAGCTATCTTCCTCAGGCCGGAGTGAAGATTCGCTGGAACCCGGCTCAACGACGATATGTGTTCAGTTTGCCGCATTTCAGTTGTTGGACCTGCCCAATCTCCGATCAAACCCTGGGACTAAGGACCGAAACGAATTCATCCCTTCGTTCCGCACCAACAAAAGCGCGAAGGTGAATCGAGGATGGCACGCCCCGGCGATCCAGAACCGGGGGCGACAGAGCTTATTCCTGCTGTTCCAAAACCAAAAGCTCCGCCAGTTCCAATCGCGCCAGGCTTTCCGCCGCCGCTTGGCTTTGACCCGCCGATAAAACCGGTAAGGGTTGGTTGGCCAAAGCCTTTTGCAACCACTTCGCCCCTTCAAAACCGACGTCTAATAGTGCTTGGCGGCTACCATCCACGGCAAGGTGTAATTCGCCTTGTTGAAACAAAGCCACCTTGACCGGATCGGCCGACAGGCGCCAGCGGCGAGGTTGTTGCAAAGCCCGCCCAAAACGATCCACCGCGTCCTGGTAGGCCTCCGCAGTCACTTCGGGAGGCGCTGCCGGCGGCCATAAAGTGTGCAAGCGCAACCAGCCTCCCCACTGCTCCGGAGCGCTTTCCACTTCCGCCTCCAGCCAGGCCAGAACTTCTTCCATGGCCTCCATTCTTGAATCTCGTCCGGAATCGGCGGCCGGCTCTACTTCCGGGCCATAACGAAGTTCTATTTTGCCTTTGGCTTTGATCTTGGCGCCGACGGGAATCATGGGCACGCCGGCTTTTTGCGCCAACCAAGCCGCACCACTGCGCAAGCGCACCTGCATACCCAAAAACTCGGTGGCCAACATGCCAGGGTCTCCGGTGGCCGGCCCCTTCCAACTCAGGTTGCTGTCCAAAATTACCGCCACCATGCGGCCATCCTTTAAAGCTGAAACGGCTTGCCGCAAGCTACTTCTTGAATCAATGGGAAGCCATTGCAAACGATCGCCGAGTTCTCCTACCCGGGCGTCCAACACCGCCGCCGATTGTTCCACGAACGAAGGAGTCGCAAGCACGGTGCCGGCAATGCCCAAACGAGCGACGTGCAATAAGGGCAGCCACCAAGGTCCTAAATGCATGGCGCAAATCACCGCCCCTTGCTTTCGCCCGCCCAAAGCCTGCACCATGCCCTCATCGAAAACTTTGTAAGCCGGCCATTGATCGGCGGTTTGACGCCAGCAAAGCTCCACCCGCCGCTGCGTTCGCAAGACGGCCTCCGCCATGGCCCGCAGTTGGGCGTGACTGCGGCGCTCGGCGTAGGCACTGCCCAAGCCGACGACCAACAATTTCATCCAGGAATCGAGGGCGTTCATGCAAAGCTCTTCGGTTTTCTTCCCCAGCGATGAATCGCGAACAACAAAGAGCCGGCGGCGGCAAACAGCAGGAAGATGCCGCTAGCGAAAGCGAACAAGTCGTGCCAGCGCCAAGCCGAAATTGGATTTGCGTGCAAATGATCCCAGGCTTGACGCCATTCGGCCCAGATCGGGGGTAAGAAGAACAACGTCGCCCAAATACCCAAACCGAGAAAAAACAAGATACGAAGGACGGCAAACAGCAAAAGGGCCCGGTCGCCAGCCTTTACCGGCCACCTTTTCCGCCGCCAGCTTTGCAGCCATAGAGCTTGAGCCTCCTTGGCGATATCGCGGCGCCCCCAAAGATCGTTGATCAACCAGTAGCCATCCATGCGCAAGAAGGGGTCGAGGTTGTCGATCAAACCGAGGTCGGCCAAAAAGGCCGCCCACAGAAATAAAGGATTCCCGGTCCAGGTGTAAAGCCCCAGCAGCAAGGCGGCGAACAGGAATTGAAACCAAATCCCGCCCAGGTCGACTCGGACCCGTTCCCATTTCGGCAAGCGCCAGGCCCGGCTAACGTCGGCATAGGCCACTGGAATCATCCAATACATGCCCAAGCCCAAACTACCCGGCCGCTCGCCGGCGGCCAGCAAGGTGGCGGCGTGGCCGATTTCGTGGAACCACATGCCGGCCCAGCCCAAGGCCGCCAGAGCCATCCAAAGCCCGGGATCCAGCAACTGATCCGGCAGCCCCGGCCAGCCCGGCCCCCACCAGCCGGCATAAACCCATAGGTGGATCCACATGGCCACCAGGCCGGCCGCCATGGCCACCGGCCCTCGAGTCAGTCTCTTCCAGGGGGCGGCGAGAACAGCCACCCACGGCGCCGGGAGTAGCGGCAGGCGAATCCAAACCGGTCCCTTCGGCGGCCGATCTCGGGGCATTTCCTGAAGCCAAACCAAGCCGGGCTCGAGGAACCGCTGCTGCAGCAATTCGGCCATGGCCGGCACTGACAGCGGCTCTTTCCCCGGCAAGCGATATTCCGCCGCCAAATCCGCCACGCTGCGGCGGCCGTCCACCAAACGAAGCAGATCCAAGGCGTCTTTGGAAAGGGCATAGTGGCGCCCGCCCGGAGTACTCACGACCGCGGAATCGGAGTCAGGCCTGGCCGGCCACTCCAAGCCCTCCACCGGCCTGAGCCGATCTTCAGGCCGCAGGGTGGGAGCTGTCATCGCCACCGGCAATAGAAAAACCTACCGGGGGTCAGCCGGTAGGTTGGATCAATGGACAAGACCGTACGGTCTAGCAGGGGTCCAAGAAGTAGCAACGGGGAGCCGAACGCCGGCGGCGGCGGCTGAACTCCAAACGGGGCTCTAGTTCCTCGACCTTGACGGTGGGGAACAAAACCACTTTCCGTTGCGGCTTTTGAACGGATCCAGCTCGATTTTTCGGTTGTTCGGTTTTCATCTGTCCAGGAGTCGGAATTGCCATGGGCGGCAGCCCAAGCTGCCTTCCAGCGATTCAGAAGTCGGAGGCGCCGCCCCGCTTTAACTTAGTTTTCCGCCGGCGGTATTTCAAAGCAAGGACTTCCAAGGCTCCAGGAGAAAAAACTTGGTGTCCCCGGCGCGATTCGAACACGCGGCCTGCGGATTAGGAATCCGCCGCTCTATCCAACTGAGCTACGGGGACGCCCGCAACCACTGATTGCGGGAATGGAAAAATGACAACGAGACAAGCTGATTTCCAGCGCCGAAGTCGGCATAGGATAGCCGCATCAAGCTCGTTCCGGGTCCGGTTCTCGCAACCGGAAGGGCTGCGGCATCAGGTCGGCCAAGGTCTCGATTCGAGCTCCCTGACGACTGGCCATGGTCAGGCGCACGGCACTGGGGTCGGAACAAAACTCCACCAACACTTGGAGGCAGGCTCCGCAGGGGGAAGCCGCCTTATCCGACTCCACCCAAAGGGCGACCTCTTCCACTTCCCGGTGGCCTTCGGAAGCGGCGGTGACGACCGCCACCCGTTCGGCGCACAAGGTCAAACCATAACTGGCATTTTCTACGTTGGCCCCGGTGGAAACGTGACCCCCACGCCAGCGAATGGCGGCCCCCACCGAGAACTCGCTGTATGGCGCGTAAGCGTTTTGTGAGGCGAGACGGGCTTTCTCCAGTAGGACTTCAGGAACGCTCACTTTCCTCCAAGGGTCGAAGCCGCACCGCGGCCATTTTCTCGTACAAGGGCAAAGCCCATTCATAAAGACTTTGCAGCGACTCGGGGAAGGGTTCGGTTTTCGGGCGGTAGGGTTGGAAGCCGCTGGATTTCTCCACGTTGGCATACCAGTGGGGAGCCCAAACTCCGTAAGCCGGATGGCGTCCCGGAACCCAAGACAGCATGGAAGCATCGAACGGCAAGTCGAGAGCTTGGCATAGAGCTTTCAACATGGCTTCAGGGTGTTCCTGAATGTCCTTGGAATCGACCACTACCGGCGGCCGGCCGTTTTCTTTCAGGAAATCAAAAAGTTCCGCCTGCTGCCCATAGGCCGTATCTTCTTGCTCCACCTTGCCCAAGCCAAGCAACAGGGACGGCAGCAACTCCCGCGGGTGTCGTATCAAAAAAGCGTGCCGGCTGTCCTCGGTATTCAAGGCCTGAAAATCGACGTCGCCGACCAGATGGTGAGCCATGTGCTTGACGAATAAAACCGGGGTCGGGCAATAGCCCAGCAATTCGCCTTCCAAGACTTCACGCCAATCCTGACTTTGGGCGGCCAGGACCTCTTCGTTCATAGGATGCTGTTTCCCGGTGGTGGTCAGGTAATGGGCGTAAAGAGGTTCATCCAAGCCGGTGGTATCCATGCGCTGGACGAAGGATCGCAGCAACGCGGTGGAAACGGTGCGCGGGGCGCACCACATGGCAATGCGCTTGACTTTGCTCATGATCAAAGAGGCGGAATCCAGAACGAGGACGAGGGGAAAGGCAGCAGCTTATTCCAGGTTCTCCCGGCCTTCAGCCGGAACTTTGGAAGTGGCCGTCTTTTTGCTGGCCAGTTTTTTCCGAGTCACCTTTTTCTTGGAGACTTTCTTCTTGGAAGCCTTTTTCTTGCTGGCTTTCTTCTTCGCCGCCTTCTTTTTGCTGGCTTTCTTGCGCGGAGCCCGAGGTTGAAACTCGAAACCGTGGCGGCCGTTGGCTTTTCGCACCAGGCGGGCGGTAAAAGGCCGGCCTCGCTTGGAAATAAAATCGGAGAACCACTCGGTATGGCCTTCTTCTTCGCTGCCTGCCAGCCAAACCAGGACTTCAGCGCGGGTCATCTCTCGCTTGCACACCTGGCGAGGCATGATCAGGCCACAACCAGGACCGGTTTTGCCGCGAATCTTGCCGGCGGCAGCTAGAGCGGAGGCTTCCTCCATGCTTTGTCCCGGGTGAACGCAAACGAAGTGGGTCGGCGTTTCCCGAACCTGGCCTTTCTGACAACGAGGGCAAGTCTGCAGCGGTTCCTCGTTGACCGGATAGGAAACCAATTCCGGAGCCACCGCTCCGTCATCATCGGCGCCGGCATATCCCTTCACCGGCTCGAATTCCAGCGACGGGCGTCCGTCTTCGCCGTCGACCAGTTTCAAACTTCCGGCGTAGGGCTGGCCGCGCATGTTGACGAAACCTTCCAAGGGGCCGCTTTCTTTTTCCGCCAGTAGCTTGGCCACCACCGGCCGATTCAAATAGCGGCCGCGATATTCCTTCCAAATAGTCCAGCTCTCTTCGCCGTCCTGGCAACGGTAGCCGCGCAATCCCTCGTAAACCGGGTTTCCAGTTTTGGGACAACGGCCGACCGGTTCTTCGCCAGCATAGAGTTCTTCATATTCGAAGTCCTTCAACTTCACCACCAAATCTTTGACCATATCGGCCACTTCCCCCATGTAGGAGCCGCGGGCTAACTGGCCTTGCTCCACCTGGTGCAGGTGGTATTCCATTTCCGCCGTCATTTCGGCTCTGGCCAAATGCTCGACTCTCAGCCGGCCGAGGAAATCGATCAGAATGATTCCCTTGGCAGTCGGCCGCAAACTCTTGCCGGTCCGAATGGCATAGCCCTTGGCAATCAAGCCTTCGATGATGTCGGCTCGCGTAGCCGGGGTGCCCAAGCCTTTGCCGCGCAATGCCTCGACGACTTCGTCGTCTTCAATCTCATTGTGATAATCCAAATCCAAGTCGCTGGCAGCTTCCATGGCTTTGAGAATGCCGGCTTCGGCATAACGGGCCGGAGGCCTGGTGGCATCCGCTTCCAATTGGATTTCCAAGTTTTGGCCGGCCACCTCGGTTCCAGCCGGTACACCCAGATCCGGCAGTAGTTCCGAAGCCGGAGGCCGGCGATCCACCAATTGCCAACCGGGAACTAGCAGACGGTTCGATTCGGTGAAAAAACGATACGGGGCTTTTTCGCCTTCTCCGGCGATGCGGCTTTCGCGCACCACCTTTTGCCAGGTACTGGCTCCCAGGAAGGAGGCCAAAAAGCGGCGGACCACCAATTCAAAGACTTTGGCATCGTCCCCCCCCAAGCGACCTGAGGGCCAAGTCCCGGTAGGAATAATGGCGAAGTGATCGCCGACTTTGGAATCATCGAAGCGCCGGTGGCTTTGCTTCAAACCATCGGTCTGCACTTGCTTGGCGGCGGCTTGAATCGCGTCTCCCCGGGAACTCTCGGCAAAGAAAACGCCGGCGTCCTGCCCCGCCAATTGACCGATTACCTGGTGAACATGTCCTTTGTAATCTTCAGGAAGGACGTTGGAATCGGTCCTGGGATAGGTGATCGCCTTGTGTTGCTCATACAGCCTTTGCGCCGCCCCAAGCGTCCGGCTGGCGGAAAGTCCAAAGCGGGAGTTGGCCTCTTTTTGCAAGGAAGTCAAAGAATGCAGCGGCGGGCTTTGCCGCTTGCTTTCGGTTACCTTTTCCTGAACCGTAGCGGCTTGGCCTTGACATAACTTTTGCAGTTCCAGGGCCTCCGACTCTTCCCAAATCTTTTCCGCATCCTTTCCGGTCCTGGACACCCGATAAAGCGCTTCATATTGGTGGCCGTTGGCTTCAAAGTTGCCGCGCATCCTCCAATAGGGTTTGGGCACGTGGGCCAGGACTTTCAACTCTCGGTGCACCAGCAAAGCCAGAGTTGGAGTTTGCACCCGACCGGCGCTCCAAACCCCTCGCTCCTTGCGGCCCTTCAACCGCCGGGTAATGGCTCGGGTGGCGTTCATCCCGATAAGCCAATCCGCCTCAGCCCGACAAAAAGCGGCGTCTCCGAGGCCGTGGTATTTCTGCGCCGGTTCCAAATCCTCGAAAGCCTTGCGAATGGCATCGGTGGTCATGGACTGGAGCCATAAGCGGAATACCGGCTTTTCGACCCCGGCGAACATCTCGATTTCCCGGAAGATCAATTCTCCTTCGCGGGCGGCGTCGCAAGCATTGACCAGGGCTTCGACCTCCGAACGCTTGGCCAGCTTCTTAATGAGGTTGAGTTGTTTGCTCTGGCCGCTGCGCACTCGGCGCTGGAAATTCTCCGGAATGATGGGCAGAGATTCCAAACTCCACCGCTTCAGGGCGGCGTCATAAGTTTCCGGCTCCACCAGTTCCAGCAGATGGCCCACGGCCCAAGTGATCAAGAAGTCCGAACCCTCCAAGAAGCCTTCCTTGCGGTCAAAGCTTCCGGGAAGAGCCCGGGCCAGGTCCCCGGCAACGCTGGGTTTTTCGGCGACGATCAGTTTCATCGGTCAGGTGCAAAGGATGAAGCCCTCCAGGCGAATTGGCCAGAGGCTTCCTAGCAAGGGTCCGCGCCCGCTCGCGGCCAGCAGCTTAGACGATACCCGGAGCAGAATCGCCCGGCGCCCGCCGCCGAGTCGGAGCAAAGGACCTAAACACAATAATAGTAAATATTTATGGGCCTCTCCCAAAAACGAAATGAAACAGAAAGAGACTAAAGTGAGCCCTTCCAGGTCCGCTAAAAGGTTGGAGGATCACCGTGGATCGGAGACTACCTGTATTTGAAAGCCTGGCGGCCCTGACCGCCGTGGCCCTTGCCGCCTTCCTGGTTGCCTTGCCCGGCCGCCTGGAGCAGCCCAATGCCGAGGAAATCCGTCTGAAGGACGGCCTTTCCGCCCTCAAAACCGCCATCGTTCGCTTCTCCATGAGCCACGAGGACGAGCTCGGGGCGTTGTGGCCGGGCCGGCGCGGTGCCGATATCGAGCAGCAATTGGTCGGTCGAAGCCGCTTGGACGGCAGCACCCTTCCCGGCGATCACGGGGAAGATCGGTGGCTCGGTCCCTATTTGAAGCGGATCCCGGAAAACCCGATCAATGGTCAGGCCACCATTCGGCTGATGCCTGAAGGCGTTACGCAACCGGTTCTCAACGGAACCGCAGGTTGGGTTTACGTGCCTGCCACCGGTCAAATCTATCCCGATCTCCCCGGCAAGGATCGCCAGGGATTGCCATATTCCTCCTACTGAGCCGATCGAAGAAGCTAGCCGGTGGACGGTCTTTCAGACCGGGGCTCAGGGCTCCTGCAATTGAGAACCGCCGATGAGATCGGTACTGCCGTCGGCGAATCGCACCCAGCACTTATAACCGCCGTCATAATCTCGAGCTTTCAGCAGCAGTTCGGCTTCTTTTCCTGCAGCCGTACAGGGAGAAGCCGCCGGCGAATCCAATCCTCGCCACATGCGAATGAACGGATTTTCCTGCCACTCCCGAGCAATGGTGGTGGCTTCCATATGTCCCGGATAAACCTCCGTTTCCGGGGCTAAGCGCATCAGAACTTCCATAATGGAGTGTTGCAAGTCCTGAAAATGAGTATGACCGGGCCCCCGGGTTCCCCCGACACTGCCCCGGAACAGAGTATCGCCGGTAAAGACTTTGTTTCCGTTTAGAAGGAAAGCTAATTGACCCAGGGTATGTCCTGGAATGTGCATAGCCCGCAGGTGAAGGTCTCCCGAACGAATCTCTTCCCCGTCCTGCAAGCTAAGTTGCAAGTCGCCGAATAGTTCCCGCTCCGCATGATGGCCGCAAATCGGACATTGGAATCGCTGGCGATAATTCTTTGCGTATAGAACGTGGTCCACGTGGTGATGAGTGCAAAGTACGTGAGTCAACTCCAATCTTTCTTCCTGCAACCATTGCAGAATCGGAGCCATCGGTCCTCCGGCGTCAATTAAAACCGCTTTGCCTCCTGGCCGATCAGCCACCAACCAGGAGTTGGACAGCCAGCGGGAATTCATGGTTTTGCGCAGGATCATGCCGGTTCATTCCATTGCGGTTTGGAACTGGCAACGAAATCGATCGGCCCATTTCGGTGGCAGAAGTTTTGACACTTCAGGCCGGCCATTCCGATCCAAGATCCAAAAGCCAATGCGGCCGCCCAAGATCAACTTGGGATGACAGCCGGAAAGCCGCCGTTCAATTCGCCGGCTCCACTGTTCAAAATACAATCGGCGATCGCGGCGGGGAAGGTGTTGATAGATAAAGATCGGTTTGTTGAAAGGCCATAAATCCTGAAGCTCCGACCAGAGCACATAGCGCTCCGAACCTTTGCGACCCGGCGGAAGCGAAGGGATCTCCAAGCCGTTGTCCGGATCCAGAAACAGGCTCTTGGCGAAACCGGCGTCAGCAACCAGGGTTTGCCGCCAGGACCGGCGTCGTTGCGGTTGCGGCGAAAGTTCAGGCCGGTGGAAACGGGCGCCACGCAGCAGCCCGGAATCTTCCACCGCTTTTAGTTGGCGCACACCGGCGCCGATTCGTTCTTTCAAGAAATCAAACAACGGCGGATCGCGGTGACGCCACTTCTCCGGCTCTTCCAGGTAGTGGAGCTGGCCACCGTCACTTCGGCCGTCAGGCGGGGTTCTGTACCAGCCCACCAGAAACGGTCCCCAGCCGGCCTCGGTCCAATGGCGCAGAAAAGCGTATTTGGCGAAGTCGTGAACGTCTCCGAAATACTGGTCTTTCATAAACCGAAACTTTGGCGGGAGAAAAGGGCCCAGCCCGATGGCGCCAAGGTCATCCGATTCCTTTCAACTCCATCAAGCGGTGATGGGCCGAGCCAGATTCCAGGGCTTCTCGGGCGCAACCTACGGCGGTTGCCAAATCCCTGGCTAGGCCGGCCAAGCGCAAGATGAGGGCGGCGCCGAGGGCGGCGGTCGCCAAGGCAGGACCCTCTTGCCCCATCAAGGCTTCCATGTTCGCTCCTTTGGCAGCCTGAAAACGGTCTTCATGAAGATAGCCGGCTTCTTGCTCAAAAAAGAAACCGAAGTCTTCCGGTTGGATGCGGAGCGGATAGGTGCCCCCATCTTCCAGAGTCAATCCGCGAGTCCGTTGAGTCACCGAAGGATCCACCGATCCTTCTACGCCTTGAATGATCAAACCGTTGTCGTGCCCTAAAGCGTCCATGGCGTCGCCCGCAGTTCCCAATACCGGGCCTGCCATCGCCGCCACCAACAGCCGGGCACGATCCGGAGCCAGCAATTTGGTGATGACGTCGGGTACGCATCTCATGCCGATTTCCTCTTCGATGCGAAGCAACCGCTGCCAACCAGGATCCATCGCCGTGGGCGACCAACAAGCCAAACCGATTCTTTGCAAATCGTGGGATGCCTGGCTCGGGTTCAACTGAATCGGCCCGACAATCTGTTGCCAAAGATCCCCCAGGGTCAACCCTGCATCGGGAACCCCACAGGAAGCCTGGATCAAGACTTTGGCGCCGGCGGCCGAAGCCGCTGCCGCTGAAGCCAAGGCCATCGGAGGATACCGCAACTTACCCAAACGACTGGTCGCCACCACCACCGTACGCTCGTCCACCCAGGGAAATTCCAGCCGCCTTCGGGCAGTACCGGCAAAGCCGGCCAATTCATCCGAACTGCTCCCTTTTTGCCGCAAAGCAACGAATAAGGCCGCTACTTGCGCTTCGGTGCCTGCCTCATTCAACAAGGCTTCAAACAGCTCACCGGCCTGGGAGACGGACAAATTGGATGGCCGGCCACCGCCCACTCCGCCACCCGAAATCATGCGGATCCAATTATCGAAGCCCCTGGCCATGAGCTAAGCAGACCGATTCCGTTGGAGTTTGCACATGGCAACAGTTTCGGCACGACCTAGCCAAGGTCGGGCCGCTTCTCCATGGTTACCAAGGGCTCCCATGTGGTTCACACCGCCTCCGGCGCTCCCTCCTAGGCAACGAGCTGTCATAAGGGAGGCAAATCTGGATGCTTGAAAACTCGACAATCCTCCGCCTTGCCCAAGCGACAAGGAAGAATCAGTGGCCCGCGGACCTTCATGAAAGATGGGACGGCTAATGGCGAGCTTCCAAGGAAGAGGTCGGGTGGGTTGGGTTCGGAGGTTGGTTGTGCCGAGGAAGCATTATGCCCATCCGGGAATCTGGTACAAGTTATTGGAGGTCCCTAGACGAAAAAATTCGCCAGCGGAAAACATCTTCCGCGGTTAAGCGTCCTGTGCTTGCCCCTACTAATTCCCCCGGAGTCGGGGGATTTCCCTCGGCCACAATGGGGCGGAGGTAGTTCCGCCAAAGAATCCACAACCAAAGATGCGGAACTAGCCACTGGCGCCTTTTGGATACGCCCCAATTGCGCCGAACTAAACGCGAAATATTATCTCGCATTTGAGCCAATGTGTGGTTGATCGGAAACAATGGATGGTTCCGATTCCGAGGGCCTTTCGAGGGCTCAACCCGATGCTCGAACCCGTGTTGCCCGAACACAGATTTCATAATCCTTGGATAAGTTTTCTTGCCGTCACTTTGGACAACCGGACAGTCATCCTTTGAAAGCAAGTCCTTCAATGCTTGAAAAGTTTCGGTCACGATTTTGCGGGATTCCGATCGCCTTTTGCCGAAAACCTTTTCTCGCTCCACCTTCTTCTTTCGCAAGTGTGGAGCCAGCGAACCGCGACACGGCAATGTACCGACCGCAGCATGGATGACGAAATACCGGTACCTGTGAATGAGCACGGAAACGGTCAAGGGTTGCAATCTGCGATCAGTTTCATAGGTTTCCAGCTCGTCCAATTGGAATACTCCTCCTGACTTAAGAAGTGCACTGGCTTCACGGCATCGTTGCCGATGAAATTCTCGAGCATGCTCTCCCATCCTCCATAAACGAGCGGCCAGGGTCCGGCGATCTACTTTCAACATTCTGGCACTTTGTCTCAGGGTTACTTTGCTTATCAAGAAAGGCCAAAAATCCAAATGCAGGCGAGGATATCGAAGTCGATAGTTAAATTTAAAGCTCTGTGAAGAAAATGAACGACGACAACTTTTGCACCAAAATCTTTGGATCCTACGATTTTTCGAAGTGCGATAGAAACCGCGCTTTTGGTATTGGAAAGTCGAAGGTAAATTTCGGCTTGGGCAAGCAGTCCAGGGACACTGGGAAGGTCGAAAACAGGGCATGGCCGACTCCAAAAGGGTTCGGCATAGAAGACGGACAGACCCGGCCAAAGTTACGCCGGGTCTGAAAAAAATCCTCCACTACTTTGAACCAGACTCCTTTTCGGGAGCGTCCGGCGGCTTCTCCGCCCCCTCCTCTTCCTCCGCGTCACCTTCCTCCTTCTTGGCAGCCTTGCGAATGCTGTCCATAACTTCCTGAGGAGTCGGCTCGGGTCGAGGTCGAATGTGGGCGAAGTAAGGAGCCTCCTGTTTGTCGTAAACCACCTGCCCGTTGACTACCGTCCATTGCACGAAGGTTCGGTAATCGAAAAGGTCCCCGTCGGTCACGATCAAATCAGCGTCCTTGCCGGCCTCGATCGACCCGACTCGGTGGCCGATCCCAAGGACTTTGGCCGGAATGAGGGTAATGGACCTCAGGGCCTGCTCCTGGGGTAAGCCGCCGCGAATGGCGAAGGTGGCTTCCAGGGGAAGGGTCATCAAATCTCGCCCGGTGATTCCGCCGGTAGAGATATAGGTTTGAGAGGGCAACACGGCCACTTCCACCCCTGCATCGTGAAGGACACGGGCGTTTTCGATCGACCAGCCGCTGGGGCGACTCAAGCTTTGGTTCGAAAGGCGTTTCGACCTGGGATTTACCACTACCCGGGCTCCGGTCCGGCCCAGGCGAGGCGCCACGATCCAGGCCTCTTGGGCGCCGAACACCACCGCCTTCATGGGAAATTCCTCCAGGAACTCGCATACCGTCATCAGGTCCTTCACCGTATTGGCGTTGAACCGGGCTTGCGCCTGCCCTTGAAGCAGTTGCAGGTAGCCCTTGTTCAGCTTGGAGGCGTCCGGTTCCTTGAGATCCTCTTCCCCGCGAGCTTTGGCCGCTTGATAGCGGTCCATTTCTCGCAGGTAATTGCGGCAGGCCAGGAATTCGTTTCGCATTCGACGGCGAGAACTGGGAGCCGTGGTGGAATAAGAAAGGCTGAGCCAGACCTTTTCCCGAACGAACATGCCATCAAGGGTTCCCCGGGTCAGCTTGGCAACCGAACCATTGGCCTGGGCGGAAGTAATCCCTCCGGCCAAAGCCAGATCCAAAGTCAAGTTGTAGGGACGGAAGCTGTCTTCCGGCTTGGATCCGCCGGTGTGAATTCCACTGGAATTCAGAGCCACCAAACCCGGATAGACGTGCATCCCGGTGGCATCGATCGTCCGGGCACCCTCCGGTACGGAAATGTTTTTCCCGACCTTTAAAATCCGATCTTCTTTGACCAGTACCGTGCCTCCGTGAACCACTCCACCGGTCACGGTGTAGACGTCCCCGCCAACAATCGCCAGGTAAGGACTTTCTTCGGGTTCCTCCGCATCTTCATCCTTTTCTTCCGCCGGCTCTTCCGCTTCCTTCTTCTTTTCGCCGCCCTCCTTGGCTTCTTCCTCCTGCTCTTGGGCGGGCTTGGGAGGCTCTTGCCCCGGCAAGGAGAAGCTGAAACCCAACAGCGCAATCAGCACCGTGGCCATGAACAACTGGCTTCGTTTCAGTAGGTAAAGAGTCATCGGGAACCCTCCTTCTTTTCTTCTTCCTTCTTCCGGTCATAGACCACGTGACCGTCACGAACCACGAAATCCACTTTCGAGACCGGGTCCAAAACATCTCCTCCAAAAACGGTGAAGGTGGCGGGTCCGCCGACCTTTAACGGCGCCACCATCTCCTCGTGTCCAAGAGCGGCGGCCGCTTCGGTGGAAATAGCTTTCAAGAGGGTTTGCCGGTCCATGCCTTCCCGGACCAAGTCGGCCAATCCAACCCTCCATTCGCGAACTCCCCGCAACGAAAGGTTTCGAGGAAGCAGGACCAGGGAAGATCCGCCGGCGGCCAAATCCGCCGGCAAATTCACCTGATAGCGGGTATAGGGTGGCGCGGTCAGAACCGCCGGGACGTACACCCGGACACCGGCGTCCTGGATTTCTTCCAGCACTTCATGAAAGTCCTGGGTCGGCAGCGAAGACCAACTGGAATGGCGCAAAACCACTTCATAGGGAAGTTCTCGGTCTCCAAGCAAATCAACCCAGTGAATCCACTCGGAGGCGTTGTCCAACCAAATTTGCACCAGGCGTTCTTGGCGAATCCATTCGACAACCGGAACCAGGTTCGGGTCGATTTTCGGAGGCACGAATTCCTTGGGAGGTTCTTTATCCTCCTCTTTGCCTCCTTTGGGTTTGTCTTTGTCCCCGTTTCCACCAGAGGATTCAGGCTTTCCTTGCTCGCCTTCCTTGCCCTTCTTCTCCGCTTCCTTCTTGGCGGCTTCTTGCTTCGCCTTTTGCTTTTCTTCCCAAGCCTTGCGCGCCTTCTGCCACTCCTCCTTGGCCTTTTTCTCCTTTTCAATCGCCTGATCGGCGGCCTTCAAGGAACTCCGAATCAACTCTTTGGCACTGGAGTTGACGTCTAGAGTCATCTTCAAGTGCAAATCTCGGACTAGCACTTCAAAGCCGTCCTCGCCTGCGGTGGTCATGACCGAGGTTCGACCGGCAACGCCGGAACCGGGAGGATCCACGCCGACCAGCAGAATGCCCTCCTCCAACAGTTCCTGGAGACTGTCCTGCGGATCACGCACCGAATCCACCGCCCGAAAGCGACCGTATTTTCCGCGCCTGCGATTGTCCTCCACCAAAAAGTTGGCGTGGGAAAAGACTAGCGGCGGCAGGATGGTGGCTCCCCGGCCCCGCAAATCATGGACCTCGGCCTGTTCCGGGATCAAGACGGCGGAACCCATCTTTTCAATGACCCCATCTCGAACCACGAGGGTGGCGTTTTCCAGGGTCTCCCCATCCAAAGTTTCAATCCGGTCGACCCGGAAAGCGGTAGCCCGCCCATAAAGGGTGGGCTCCTCGGCTTCTTCCTGCTGGAAGGAGCCCAGGGGAATGAGCAACAGGAGGGCGGCGGCAAGCATGGCTCAGAATTGGCTGACCCGTCTAGTAGTGTTGGCCGTCACGGATGTCGTAAGCAACTTCCCCGTCCACCAACACCAACAGCACTGGAGAGCGAGGATCGAGAGGTTGGCCGGCTTTGACGACGATGTCGGCATCCAAGCCGGGGATCAGGCGCCCGAATTGATCTTCGGCCAAGATCTGACGGGCGGGGTCAACGTTGATGGACTCGAGTGCGGTCCACGTCGAACAACCAAAGCGCTCGGCAATGGTGGCTTGAAAAGGGAATTCCTCCAACGGGACGACCGGGCAGTCGGTTTGCACCGAAATCGACCCGTTGCCGGCTCGTTCATAACCTTCCACCAAACCCTGGAAACAAGCCTTTTGATTGAAGCTGAAATCGATGTTTCGCGGTCCCACGTTCAGATGCGCCCCCGCTTCGGCAATGGCTTCGGCGGCCATGTAACCGTGAAAGGAAGCGTGACTCACTACCACCGGTATTTCCGCCTCCAATTGGAACATGCGAACCGTGCCGAAAGTATCCCGAGCTCCGGCAGTGTGGACCAGGAAAGGATGTTTCTCCTGGTAGATCCCGACGATGGAAGCCAAATGCGGCCGCTCATCAAGAGTATCTTCCTGCCAGGTTTCTTTGGCTCTGGCCAAGTACCAGCGCAGCATCCACCACATCCCCATTCGGGTGCCTCCCAAGTCCGCTCCCCCACGTTCCGGGTTGTAGCCTTGGGCCACCTTGACCGAACCTGGATTGCGAACCACGACTTGGTGAAAGTCATCGGAGGGTTTCAACTTCACCAAGACGCCGGGCCCGGACATATTGGAACCGGAACCGGAAATGGCGTTCACGGTGGTCATTCCGGAAGCGGAGGCCAATTGATAATCCCGATTCCAGGGCACTAAGGCATCGGCGGCATAAAGTTCCGGATTGTTGGGATGAAAGGAATCGTTGATGTCGTTCCAGCCACCGGTATGGGAATGAGTGTGCAAGTCCACCATGCCCGGATAGGCAAAGGCTTCCGGATAGCTTTCATGCCGCCATCCTTGAGGAAGCTCCAGATCCGACTGCCGGCCGATGGACGCAATTTTGCCTGCTTGAATCAAAATCCGCGCGTTGTGGACCACCTGGCGCTTGTCCATGGTCAGAGCCACGCCGACGTCCAGGACCAACCCCGCTTCCTTCGGATTCCATGAGGCCTCAAGCGGCCGCTCTTGCTGAGCCACCGCCGGCGCGGCTAGAAGAAATCCCAATCCTAAGCAGGCAAGCCGAAACACCTCAGTAACGCCTCCCATCTTTCTCGGCGTCGTACACCAAATCGCCTCGGATCCAAACCCGGTGAACGAAAGACCGGGGGTCCAAGGGATTGCCGCTCCAAGCGACGATGTCGGCATCCAATCCAGCCTGAAGACTTCCTGAAATATGGTCACACCGCAAGGCTTGGGCGGCTTGCGAGGTCAAACCTTCCAAGGCTCCGGCCGGATCATCGTGGCCGAGGCGAACTCCCATGGTGGCTTGGTAGCTCAATTCCTCCTGCGGCAACACCGGAGCGTCGGTGTTGTAACCCAGCAACAAGCCTTCCTTGGTGTAGGGGTAATACCCGGCGGCACAGCCTTGGATTTGGGAAGTGGTCCGGTCGAACCACATATTGCGGGGCCCGATCATGGCCGGCACTCCGTACTTCGCCGCTTCCGGGGCGGCCCGGTAACCGTCAAAGGTGCCGTGATCGATAAACGGTTTCAAGCCGAGATCCCGGGCTTGCATGGTGATGGTCATGAGGACCACCTGGTAAATCTGAGTATGGACGCTGACCGGAACGGTTCCGTCTTCCAAGCCGACGAAGTTTTCGTAAGTCAGGTCAAAATCGGCTTCCCCCTTTTTGTACTTACGAGCCCATTCCAATCCCCGCTCCAAAGTCCCGCGGGTATTCCAATTCATCATCATTCGTTGAGGACCGAAACCCCAATATTCAGGGTTCCCGGCCTGAGCGATTTTCAATGAACCCGGAACCTTGACCGCCAAATCATCGACGACGTCGCCGGAAGATTTGATCAAAGTTCCAAAGCCCGACATGTTGTTACCGGATCCGGAAATCACCAACTGGGTCGTGACTCCCGAAGCCACGGTCAGATCCAAAGCCCGGTGGCCGGGTTCAATGGATTCCAAGGTCCGCAAATCCGGATTGGTCAGGTAGGCGTAGTCATGCAAATCCATCCGCCCGGCGCCAACGTGACTGTGGGGTTCGTGCATCCCCGGCACCAGCCAAAGATCGCCCAAATCCACCACCGGCAGGTTTTCCGGAAGTTGCAGGGCGTCGGCTTGCTCGACTTGAATGATCTTGCCGTCGGCAATCCAAATCACGCCGTGATTGATCACACCGCGCTCGCCGGCGGTAAAGATCTTGGCCGCCTTTAAAGCGAATTCCCGAGGCCGGGAATCGAGGGGCCCATCGCCGTGAGCGAAGTTGCCGTCGAATCCGATCGCGGATGCGATCCCCAGGCAAAAGGTCAAACAGAAGGCCATCATTTTTCCGGTACCTCCCGGCCGTTGACGAACACTTTCAAGACTCGGGTCTGCAAGTCCAAGGGAGCTCCGTCGAACAAAATCAAGTCGCCGTCCAAGCCGGGAGCCAACCGACCGATGCGTTGGTCCAATCCCAAGACCCGAGCTGCGTCCACGGTCAAAGCCTGCAAAGCTTGCTCAGCACCCAAGCCGTAACGGGTGGCCAATGCCAAGGCCCGAGGGAGCAAGGAGGAACCGGCCCTGCCGCCACTTTGAAAGCCGGTCACCAAACCGGCGGCTTGCAAATCCGCCGCCGGAACCCGGTCTTGCAAGCGCACTCGGCGTACCAGGGAAGAAGAAACCACTACGGCAACACCCCGGTCTTTGAGGTAGTCGGCGATTTGGTGCGCCTCCGATCCGCCGAGGATCGCCAAAGGAAGCTTGTAAGCCTGGAAAGCTTCCACCGCCAGGCGGATGTCCTCTTCTTCATTGGCCTCGACGAAGGCAACGGCTCGGCCTTCGAACAATGCCCGTAATCCTTCAAAACGAGCTTGAATCGATGGCGGTTGAGGCCCTTCTTTCTTCTTTCGTTTCTTTTTCGGACCGGCGATTTTCTGCTCGCTTTCGCCGATTTCGATTCGCACCGCCTCGAATTCGGCCGAACCCATGCCGGCCAGTTCGATGCGGCAGAACATGTGATCCGGAGCGTCGATTTCGCCATCCAAAGTCACGGTGCCGAAATCGATGGCCAACTCGAAATGAAGCCGTTGATCCGCTTCATTCCAGGTACCTTCCAGTTCCAAGGATTCGCCACTGGGATCGTCGGGAGAACTGAAAATTCCAATCAACCGGGAACCTTCGTGGTGCAAACGTACGTGGGCGGTAACCGGTTCCGGAAGCCGTTCGTCTTCGATCGTGGCTTCCCACAAACCGTTGACTGGATCGACATCCTTCTTTTCTTCTTCTTCCGGCTCCTTATCCGAGTCGTCCTCTTCTTGTTCGGCTTCCTTTTGTTTGGCCGCCAATCCTTGAGCTAAACGCTTGCGCAACTCGGCGTCTTTTTCCGCCGCCGCGGTTTCATCCTTACCGACTTTTTCCTCTTCCCATTTCTTACGGTCGGCCCGGTATTTTTCCCACTTGTCGAAGTAGGCCTTGCCGGCCTTCAAAGTCTTCTCCAAGTTTTCGCCCGCTTGCAACAAATCTCCGCCGCCGGAGCGGAAGAACACCACTTCATGGCCTTCCACGAAGGCATCCTTCGGCATAACCGCCGCGGTTTTCACCAAAGCACCGCGAGATCCTTCTTTGTTCAAGCTGGTCGGAGCCAACACCATGGAAGTGACTCCGGCCCGAGCCGAAGCCAACCAGTTTTGATCGAACAGGGAGCCGGAGGCCAGCAGCCCGATCGCCTCCTTGGTGGTCCCCCTTCCGGTGGAAAAGTGCCCGGGGCCGCTGCGCAAATCAATGAAGCCTGGGGTCAGATAGCTACCGGCGCCTCCGTCCACGATTTTGGCACCCAGAGGATGAGGAACCCGGCGGCCGACCGCCACGATGCGGCCGTCCTGCACCAGAACCTCGCCGCCGTTTTGCAGCAGAGGGCCGGCACCGGTCCACACCGTTTCCGCCCGAACGACCAGGGATTCGACCTCATCTTCTTCCACTTGGAAGCCGGCCCAAACCCGCTCACCTTCAACGTAAACCGCCGCCACCGAACTGGCTGCATCCAAAGGACGGCCACGCAGCACCAGGAAATCGGCATGCCGACCCGGTCGCAGACTGCCGACCCGGTCTCCCACTCCCAAGATTTCCGCCGGCACCCGGGTGATGGCATTCAAGGCCTGGGCTTCGCTCAAGCCGTAGCTCATGGCCACCGCTGCCGCTTCCAGCAACAGGGTCCAACTGGCTCTGGGGCCGGGAGTCAACGCGATGGGAATCTTCGCCTCGGCCAATCCGGTCAAGGCGTCGGCCTCCGGCTCCTCCCAATCGTCCGGCAAAGACCCAGGGGAAGGAAACAGCGGCACTTCATAAATCAAGGACGCCTTGGCTTGGGCCAGTTCACCTTGCCATTGGCCGGCGGCGAAACTGCCGTCCACCACCAGATCGCGCCCCCAAAGTTGGGCGATCTCCAGAGCGCCACGCAACTCGCCGGCGTGATTGGCCACGACCCGCAGCGGATGCTTGGAGGCCAAATACGCCCCCATGGCTTGAAGGTGAGGATCGAAGCCGCCCCCGGCTCCAGTGGCGTAGCGGCCGGCCATCAAGGCCTGTTCGCGGAGCACCATCAATGCGCCGGCTAGGGATTCCGGCGGTTGCGGATCCCCGGGAAGGATGGGATTGTCCGCCGAAGGCGGCAAAGGCGGTTCGAAAATGGTTCCCGGAAACCAAGAGCTGGAATCCAGGGAAACCCGCAGGTCGCTTTCTTCCTGCAACACCCGGGAAGCCCCGGCCGCTTTGACTACCGCTCCCCGCCCGCCGACCATGCGATCGCGAGCCGGAGAAAGATAGAAAGTGGTGACTCCCCGAGCCAACAAGGGATTCAAATCCTGATAAGGATTGAAATCGTCGGCGGCTCGCCGGTGAGCCCCGAGGGAATGCTCTCCCTGGGCCACGCCGGTCCCGGCCAGAGAACTATCAGCGGCCACCAGCCCCGGCATCAGGACGGCTCCACCGAAATCCCGCACCGGGGTCAACGGCGGCAAGTCGGCGGCCTGATCGACCACCTCGAGGACCCGGCCATCCCGCACCACCAAATAGGCGTCGTGGAACACGGTGTCCCCATCCACGAAAATCGTGGCGGCGTGGTAGGCCACGGTTTCTCCCCCTTTCTCTTCCTGGGCGAAACCGGGACTGAAAGCGAAGGACGCTGCCGCGGCGGCGAGGGTGAAGGCGCGGAACCTCATGATTAGTTGGCGTTTCCTTCCAGCAAACGTTGCAAGCGCAGATCCTCATCCCGGGAGTAGACCTTTTTCCCGCGGACCCAAACTTCCAGCACCTTGGTGCGGACGTCCAAAGGATCACCGTCCAAAACCGTGAAGGTGCCGTCGGCACCTTCCGCCAAGCGACCCAATCGATCGGCCATACCCCAGGCCGCCGCCGGGTTTTTGGTGACCGCATTCAAGGCCACCTGCCTGGACAATCCTTCCCGCACGCAAGTGGCCGCCTGGTAAGCCAACCGGTCCGGCCCCATCGAGCCGGATGCCGCGGTCAAGGAAAAGGTCAATCCGGCTTCGGCGAACACTTTCGGCACGAAGGTTCGCTTTTCTCGATAAGTCACCGGATCCCGCTCGACGTGGAACAGGTTGCCGGTGCCGCTGGGGAGCAGGACCACCGGCCGAGCCATTTCTTTCAAAACGTCGACCGCTTTCCAAGTCGAAGGACTGACCACCAAAACCGTTTTTTCGATCAGGCCATGTTGTTGCAGCCAATCTCGAGCGTGGACCACGTCCACCGGTTCAGGGCAGTACACCCAAAGGTTCAAGTCGCCGTTGAGGATGTCCACCAAACCACGTTGAACCTCTTTGACGTCTTCCTCGGAAATCAATGCTTTTCCAGGAAAGTCCTCGCCGAAGCGGAGATAGCCGCCTTCGTTGTCCTCGGCGTCTCCATCGTGGGCCGGCTTTTCTTCCACCTCTTCGCCGGCTCGCTTCAAATCTCCCTCCGCGGCCTGCCGATCCAACAAACTTTGGCCGAGGATGCGCAGGTCGGCGTTGAGATTATCGATGGCCGACCGCAAGCTCGCCAAATGGGCGCTGCGGCTGCTGCGATAGCGCGGGGCGAAGGAAATTTTCATGCCCATGTCTTCCTGCACGGTCATGGCTTCCACGGTCATGCCGTGAGGGGCCACGATGCGTCCCAGACCGCCAATGACGCAGTTGTTGCCGGGAATGACGCCCATCGCCACCACGCCCTTGCGCAACTCGTCTTCGTAGTAAAACGAAACCGGATCGATGGAGTCTTTCACGTTCAAAAACGGAGCGATCGGCACGTTTTCATTGGCACGATCGACCCCGCTGGACGTGTGAGCGACCAGGAAACCTGGAAATACCGTGGCTTCCGGGTACTCCTTCAACAGCACGTCGAAGGGCAACTCCACTTTGTCGGCGGCGCCGACCGCTTGAATGCGGCCGTTCACCACCAGAATGGTTCCATTTTCCAAAGTAGCGCCGTCGTTGGTCATGACTCGACCGGCACGAATGGCAATGGAACCTTCTTGGGCAAGCGAACCCGGCGCCAAGAGCAGGAAAGAAGCGAGAAGGGCAATGCGCATGTCGGGCAAGGGGCTCAGCCTTGGACTTGGGATCGGTGGTCAACGCGAATGCGGCCGTCGACGATGACCAGCAATGGGCGGGAATCGGCTTGCAGGGGTGGACCGGACCAAAGCACCAGGTCGCCGTCCATTCCCGGAGCCAAAGTGCCGGTGCGGTCGGCTACGCCGCACAAGCGGGCGGCGTCGCCGGTTACCGCTTGCAAGGCTTTGGCGGCCGGCAAGCCGTATTGATGAGCGATGCGGGCCTGGTGAATCACGCTGCCTTCAGTGACCGAACCGTCGTGAGCTTCAGCGGCGCCAAGCACCACCGAAACACCCTGGCGGGCCAACAAGGCTGCGGTGGCCGGCGTACCGAAGCCGGCTTCAATCATGCGGCCCAAGTAGGGACCGCGGGCAAAATAGGCGTCGTAACGGGGCAAGGTCAAAAACAAAAGATCCAAGGCGAGACCATCGACCTCATAAACCCCGGTTTCGGCAAAGTGGTCGTGGCCGTAGCGTTCTTGATCTTCGCCGACCAGTGTTTCTTCCAGGTGTTCGCAGCAAACAGGCCCCGGATTGGTTTTTAGCCGCCAGTCCGCCAGGCTGAAACCGGTGGCTTGAGCCCGGGATCTGGAATCGAATTGCGGGCCGAGAATGACCGGCACCTTGGCAGCAACCAGCAACGGTGCCGCTTTATGAGCTTCCAAGCCTTCCTCAATGATCAAATGCTTCCAACCGAATTCTTTTTGCATGCGCAATCCGGTTTGGATGTCGTGATTGCGCCGGGCTTGAAACCGAATGGGAATGTCGCCGTCGATGGCTTGCAGCAAGACTTCCATGTCGGCGTCCAGCGGCGGGTTTTTCCCGTCCAACTTCAGGCGCCGGTATTGGAAAGCCTTGTAAAACTCCCTTCGAATCAGCCAACCGGTGGCCATCCGAGTAGAAGGGCGCCGCTCGAACAAGGAAGTGTTGTTCCACGGCCCGCGGTTGCCGCGGCCGGTTTCGGTGCCCATGGTAATTTTCAAAGCGGCTTTGTCTTTCAATACCCGGGCAGCGGAATCCGAGGAAGCGAACAAATCCGCCGGTTGCCCGCCGCATGTTTTCACCACCACGCCCAACCCGCCGATCACGTTCATCGAATCGGGGGATAGATAAGCGGAGGTTACCCCTTCGCCCAAGGCCAGGGCGAAGCCGGGATCATCCAAATCGGCGGTGGCACTTAAGGGCAGAGCCGGAGTGACTTCCGAAGCCTCTTCCAAACTCAATTCCCCGACTCCCAAGTAGGAATAGGCGTCAATTAAGCCTGGAGTCAGGACGGCGCCTTCGACGTACAGGGCGCCTTCAGGAGCCGGTCCCTCAACGATCGAGCGAAGTTTGCCCTGATCGTCGAAATGAAGTACCGCCGATTCCAGCACCCGGCCGTCGCCGAGGTGCAAGCGGTCGGCCGCCAAGACGTCCACCGCCGGAGCTTGAGGGAAGCCGCAAGCGGCCAGGAAAAGCAAGAGCTGGGACAACATCACAGATCCTCCCCGTGGGACGCGGAGTACACCGTTCGGCCGCCTTGCATGACGGCCACTAGCTTGGCGGAAGCGTCCAAGGGGTGGGCGCTCCACAACACCAGATCGGCGCGCATGCCCGGCGCCAATCTGCCAATTTCCTGTTCCAGGCCGGCGACCTTGGCGGCTTGGGTGGTGATCGCCGCCAAAGCGGCTTTCGAATCGCCGGTGAGTCGGCTGAAGGCCATCGCCGATTGGCGTAAGGCTTCCCGATCGCCCCCGGAGTAAGCATCCCGGGTTCCAAAAGCAATTTGGCACTCACCCCGATGCAGCAGACGCAAGGTTTCCAAGGTGCGCAAATTCCAGCTCCCTTCGGTCAACGCCGGCAGCACCACGCTTTCGCCTCGCAAGGCTCCTCCATAAGAAGCCACGTCGCCCCGAGCCGCCCAGACTACGTCCCACTTGCGGCTTTGGGCATGCTGTTGAAGAGCGGCCAAACCTTGTTCGTTTTCAACGAAACAAAGGACCGGACCCTGGCTACCGGCTGGATTCTCGCTCAAGATGCGATCCAGCAAGGGCAAAGCCCCGGCCAAGGTGGTGGGCCCCAATTGTTCGTCGCCAACCCCGGTCCATTCGTCCGCCAACAGAGAAAACACTTGCCGGCCCCGAGGCTGGAGCAGGCGTTCCGCCGGAGTGCCTTCCCCAACTTGAGCCAAGGCGGTCCAACCGGCCATGACGTTGGAGGGTTCCGGGCTCAAATGGAAATTCAAAACACCATGAGGCAGCCAAGCTTCCGAAACTTCGGAGCGCCAATCCACCATGTCGGCGGCCAATAAATCTGGCGTGCTCTGGCGGCTTCCTTCGCGAACCTGGGAAACCAAGGCTTCCGCGCTCAAAGCATCGACGAAGGCCGGGGCCAAAACTCCAGCCAGTCGATACTCCACCGCTCCTTTCAATTGCGGCACCGAAGGACCCACCGCCAAAATCCGCCCTTTGCGAATCAGCACCGCGGCGTTTTCCAACACCTCCAAGTTCGGACCGATGACCTGATCGGCCCGGAGCACGATCGCCGGATCGGCTTGGCTGTCCGGCACCGGCAGGGCCATGGGGGCTCCGGCCAGCGGAACCAGAGAAAGCAAACACAGAGGAAGGCAACTGAACATGGCCGGCACGATCTATTGGAGGGTATTTCCAGCTTGCAGGGGACGCATGGGAGCGGAGGCATCGAAGGGACTTCGACCCTCGAACAGCAATAGATGGGCGTCAGTGCCCTGTCCGAGACGACCGTGGTTCGGCAATCCCAAGATTTCCGCCGGAACGGTGGTCAAGGAAGCCCAAACTTCTTGCAACGGAATTCCGGCAGCCACCAAAGAGGCGGCCCGGTCCAACAAAAAGGCCTGAGCTCGAAAACCGCCGCCGCTTCCCAAAGCCACCGTGACTTTCGCTTCCTGCAACCGGCGAAAGCGATCGGCCAAGGGACGACCGGCGCCGGCGTCCACTCCAGGAGACCAAGCTCCCAAAACCACGGCGATTTCAGCCTCGGCCAATTCCTTGGCCAATAGATCGGCGTCTCGACCTCCCAGCAAGGTGATTGCAAGGGCGGGGTGGTTTTGTTTCAGATTCAACAAGCCTTGAATGTCGCTCAGACCATTGGCCTCCACCCGCACCGGCAATAAACCGTCCAGCGCCTTCAGGTGCAAATCCTTGACCGGATCCTCCTTGGGGGCTTTGGGGCGTTTCGGTCGAGCCGGCGGCTTCTTTTTCTTGTCGCCGTCTTTTTTGCCGTCCCCGCCTTTGCCGCCGGGGCCGTCCTTGCCGTTGCCGGCTTTGGAGCGTTTCGAGGAATCGCCTCCCCCATTGCCGTCGGCCTTTTCTTCTTTCTCCTTCTTGTCAATGTATTCCTGCAACTTCTTGTCATATTCCTCCAAGTCCTTTTCATATTTCTCCAGCTTTTCCTTGTATTCCTCTTGGGCATCGCGATGAGCCTGCGCCGCGTCGAACAAATCGGATAATCCGGTCAAAGAGCTGAGTGCCGCCGGCCCACGCTGGCGCGCACTGCCCAAGACGAACTCCAAAGCCTCGTCGCCGGCCGCGACCGGCATGCCGGAAGGGGCAAAGCTGACCGCCGTTCCGACTCCCCGTTGCAGGGAACTGCCTCCACTGGAAAAGAATTGGGCCGCCACGCCGGCTTGTTGAGATTCGATCAGGAGGCGAGCCCATTCCGAATCGGCGCCGGCGAAGTCGGGAGGCAATTGATCGGCCATGTTCAATTGACCGGGGAATTGACGACTGCTGCGCAGCTCATTGGGACGAACGCCGTTCCAAGCATCCACCAATCCCGGGGCCAAACTACCCTCAATTTGGTACAAACGGCCGGTCCTGCGGGGCTGGCGTCTTCCGACCCACGCCACTTGACCGTTTTCAATCACCACGAAGGCCGGTTGGATGTGGAGATCGGGCCGAATCCAAGCCCCCTCGGCGGCCAAGGTAAAGCGCCCCTTTGCCGGCAACCCGTCGTCAGGCAACTTCGCTGTCTGAGCAGCGAGGGCCGAGGCGAGGGTGGTGGGAAGGAGGAGGGGGAGAAGAAGGTGAATGAAGAGTCGCAACCGCAAGGCCGTTCACCACGTGGTCAGGTCTTCCGGAACCAAGCCGGGTGCCCCAGCGTACGATTTTTGGCCTGGTGAGTAGGACATTCTTTGGTTAATTGGATAAAGCTCGGTGTCGCCACCTCAGCCTGCCAGGGCTCTAAACTGATTTCATGGCCGAAACCATTGGCGAAACTGCGGTCCACCCGACGGCTGTCGTCCACCCAGGCGCGGAGTTGGGTACAGGAGTGGAAGTCGGGCCTTTCTGCGTTCTTGAACCGGGCGTAGTGGTCGGCGACGGCTGCCGCTTGGCAGCCAACGTTCACCTCTTAGGTCGCACCTTTTTGGGACCCGGTTGCGTGGTCGGCTCCCACACCGTGCTGGGAGGCGAACCTCAAGACCAGGGCTATCAAGGAGAAGCTTCCGAAGTCCACATCGGAGCCCGCTGTCGCTTCTATGAACACGTCACCGTGCACCGGGCCACCGGCGAAGGGAAAAAAACGGTTTTAGGCGACGGCGTGATGATGATGACCGGCAGCCACGTCGGCCACAATTCGGTGGTTGAAGACCACGCCATTTTGGTGAATCACTCCTCGGTCGGAGGCCACGGTTTCGTCGGCAGCCGGGCCTTTATGTCGGCGTGTTCCGCAGTGCATCAATTCGGCAAGGTCGGGCGCATGACTTTGGTCGGCGGCGCCTGCATGTTGACTCAGGATGCACCCCCTTTTTCCATCGTCGTGGGAGCTTATCCACCTGTATGGCGCGGGCCCAACGCCGTGGGTCTACGCCGAGCCGGCATGAGCGCCGAAGAACGCGACGCCGTGCGGAAAGCTTTGCACAAGCTGTTCCGCTCCAGCGAGAGTCCGGTGCGTGTGGCTCAGGAGCTACGCGACCACCCTTTGCCCGCCGTAACGGAGCTCGCCTGTTTCGTCCTCGAATCCAAACGCGGCGTTTGCGCCGCTTCCTCAGGGCGTAAGCCCGCATCCACCGCCAGCAAGCTCCAATCAGAGGAATGACTCAGACCGAATCGAAAACCATCGACACCCTGCTTGAAGAAACTCGCTCCTTCAAGCCGCCGGAAGACTTTGTCGCCCAAGCCAACGTCAAAGATCCGGACGTTTACCAACAAGCCGCTGCAGACCCGGAAGCTTGGTGGGCTTCCTGGGCCAAGAAACTTCAGTGGGACAAACCGTGGGAAACCGTCCTGCAATGGGACGCCCCATACGCCAAATGGTTCGTCGGCGGAAAACTCAACGCCAGCGTTCAATGCTTGGATCGCCACGTCGCCGCCGGACACGGTGACCGCGTGGCCTATTACTGGGAAGGAGAAAGCGGCGACACTCGAGTTTTGAGTTACGCCGAAATGCTGGCGGAAGTCAGCCGGGTGGCCAACGGCCTGAAATCCCTCGGAGTGGAAAAAGGCGATCGGGTCACAGTGTACATGCCGATGGTGCCGGAACTGGCCATGACCGTCCTGGCCTGCGCCCGCATCGGAGCAGTGTTCAGCGTCGTGTTCGCCGGTTTCAGCGCCGCTTCGCTGCGCGACCGGATTCAAGACCAGGAAGCCAAATTGCTGATTACCGCCGATTGCTGCTGGCGCAGAGGCAAGGTCCTGGATTTGAAAAAGGTTTCCGATGAAGCGGTAGCCGAATGCCCGTCGGTGGAGAAGGTTCTGGTCTGGCATCGCGGCGACGGCATTGAAAGCCAATCCCCGGCTCAAGAAAGGGACGTCACTTGGGAAGACGTGGTGTTGCCCCAATCGCCGGAATGCCCGCCGGTTTCGATGGACGCCGAAGATCTGCTGTTCATTCTCTACACCAGCGGTACCACCGGCAAACCCAAGGGCATCATGCACACCACCGGCGGTTATATGACCGGGGTTTACTCCACCTCCAATTTGGTTTTCGATTTGAAACCGAAAACCGACGTGTACTGGTGCACCGCCGACATCGGTTGGATCACCGGTCACTCCTACATCGTGTTCGGACCGATGGCCAACGGCGTGACTCAGGTCATGTACGAGGGAGCGCCGAACCATCCCGGTCCCGACCGCTTCTGGGAGTTGGTCGCCAAGTACAAGGTCAGCGTGTTCTACACCGCCCCCACCGCCATTCGGGCATTCATGAAATGGGGCGACGAGCATCCGGCCAAACACGATCTCAGCAGCTTGCGCCTGCTCGGAACCGTCGGCGAGCCGATCAATCCGGAAGCTTGGGTTTGGTACTTGCACCACATCGGCGGCAATCGTTGCCCGATCGTGGACACTTGGTGGCAAACCGAAACCGGCAACATCATGATCACGCCGCTGCCGGGCATTACCGAAACCGTTCCCGGTTCCGCTACCAAAGCCTTCCCCGGCGTAGAAGCCACTCTGTTGAGCGAAGAAGGCAAAGAGGTGGGAGTCGGCGGCGGTTACCTGGTGATCACCAAGCCCTGGCCCGGCATGCTGCGGGGAATTTGGGGCGACCCGAAACGGTTTGAAGAAACCTATTGGTCGCGTTTCCCCGGTTGCTACTTCCCCGGCGACGGTACCAAGCGTGACGACAAGGGCTTCTTCTGGGTTCTCGGCCGGGTCGATGACGTCATGAACGTCAGCGGCCACCGCCTCAGCACCATGGAAATCGAATCAGCCTTGGTCGACCACGAAGCCGTGGCGGAAGCGGCGGTGATCGGCGTGCCTCACGAATTGAAGGGACAAGCCCCGGTCGGCTTCGTCATTTTGCGTAGCGGCTTCGAAGCCGACGACGCTTTGGCCGATACCCTGCGCAAACACGTCGGGACCTTGATCGGCGGTCTCGCCAGGCCGGAAAGGGTCTTGTTCACTCCTGAACTTCCGAAAACCCGGTCGGGCAAAATCATGCGCCGCCTGTTGCGGGACGTCGCCGAAGGCAAAGTCCTGGGCGACACCACCACCTTGGCGGATCCCGGTGTTTTGGAATCCCTGAAACAGGGTTACGAATCGAAGGAAAGCTGAGCTTCTCGGTTCACCTTTCCACGTGAGGGTCGGGTTCGGCGCTGGCTGCCGAACCCGGCCGCAACCCCAACCGCCGGAGTCGCCCCCTTTCTTCCCTGTTCCCAAGTGCGGGAGTGGATTAGTCTTCTCTCCCGCGCCGACGCCCGTCTCCAGGAGCGGGCGTTGCCCCTAGGATCTCTGTAAAGCCACTTTAGCAATCGAAAGATGTCGGATTACGTCAAAGACGTCATCGCCATGGCGAAGGACCGGAACCCGGGTGAGTCCGAGTTCCATCAAGCCGTCGAGGAAGTCATCACTTCCCTCGCCCAGGTTCTGGAACAGCATCCCGAGTTCCGCAGTGCCGCGATTCTGGAACGGGTCGTGGAACCGGAACGCGTCATCCTGTTTCGAGTGCCTTGGGCCGACGATCGCGGCGAAGTCCACGTGCAAAAGGGTTACCGGGTGGAATTCAATAGTGCCATCGGACCCTACAAGGGCGGGCTGCGGTTTCACCCCAGCGTCAATCTCAGCATTTTGAAGTTCCTGGGCTTTGAACAGGTTTTCAAAAACAGCTTGACCACGCTGCCGATGGGCGGTGGCAAGGGCGGCAGCGACTTTGATCCGAAAGGCAAGAGCGACGCCGAAGTCATGCGCTTCTGCCAGAGCTTCATGACCGAGCTGTCCAAGCACATCGGGGCCAATACCGACATTCCCGCCGGGGACATCGGCGTCGGAGGCCGGGAAATCGGTTTCCTGTTCGGTCAGTACAAACGCCTTCGCAATGAATTCACCGGCGTGTTGACCGGCAAAGGTTTGGATTGGGGCGGAAGCCTGATTCGGCCGGAAGCCACCGGTTATGGCTCGGTCTACTTTGCCGCCGAAATGCTGGCCACCCGCAACGATTCGCTGGAAGGAAAAACCTGCTTGGTTTCCGGTTCCGGCAACGTGGCCCAGTACACCGTTGAAAAAATCAATCAACTCGGCGGCAAGGCGGTCACTCTTTCCGACAGCCAGGGCTTCATCCACGACCCGTCCGGCATCGACGCCGAAAAATTGGCGTGGGTCATGGAGTTGAAGAACCAGCGCCGCGGCCGGATCCGCGAGTACGCGGATAAATTCGGCGTCCAGTACACCGAAGCCGATGCCACCTTGGGCTACAACCCGCTGTGGAGCATTCCGGCCGATTGCGCCTTCCCGTCGGCAACCCAAAACGAAATTAACGGCAAGGACGCCGCCAATCTGATCGAAGGCGGCGTGTTCTTGGTTTCGGAAGGAGCCAACATGCCGACCACTCCGGAAGGGGTGGACATTTATTTGGAAAAGGGTTTGCTCTACGGACCGGGCAAAGCCGCCAACGCCGGCGGCGTGGCGGTTTCGGGCTTGGAAATGAGTCAAAACAGCCAGCGGCTGTCCTGGACCCGGGAGGAAGTAGACAACCGCTTGAAGCGGATCATGAAGGACATCCACGCCGCCGTGGCCGATGCTTCCAACCGCTACGGTTCCCCTGGAAACTACGTCAACGGCGCCAACATCGCCGGCTTCTTAAAGGTGGCCAATTCCATGCTCGATCAGGGCTTGGTGTAAATCGGGAAACTTTGACCGGGAATCGCGGTGCCGGCGGTAGCCTGAAGACGGCGTCAAAGGCGGCACCCAATCGGGCGGGTGGGCTCCTACGAGCCTGCCCGCTTTCGCTTTTTGCTCCTTCCCCGACTTCAACATGAACCCTCTCGGCTTCACCCGCTTCGGCTTGCGCGGCTTCGAATCCCTCATGCAATATCGGATTCGGGAAGTTCTGCTGGTCTCCAGTTTTTACGACGCCTTCATCATGCAGGAAGACGGCCAGGTTCTGGAGCCGATCCGGAGCGGTTATCGGGATTTGGGTTTGAGGGATGTACCGCGGGTTTCGCGAGCCGCCTCCAGCGGTGAAGCGCTGGATTTCCTGGATGAAGGAGATTTCGATCTAATCCTTTTGACCCCGCAATTGGGGGAAACCGACCCCTTGGCCTTGGCTGACGTAGTCAAAGAACGAAACGCCGCCATTCCGGTGGTTTTGGTCGGCTATGACTCCACTTCGCTACAAAGCCTCCTAGCCGGCCGAGACCGCTCTCCTTTCGATTTCGTCTTGCTGTGGAGCGGCGACAGCAAAATTCTGGCCACCACGATCAAATTATTGGAGGACCGGGTCAACGCCCGCCACGACACGGCCAAGGTGGGCGTCCAAGTGGTGTTGTTGATCGAAGATTCGATCCGCTTCTTGTCGACCTATCTCAACGCCCTTTATTCGCAAATCCACTTTCAAACTCGCCACGTGCTAAGGGAAAGCGTCAATCTTGCCCACCAACTGCTGCGCATGAAGGCGCGGCCCAAGGTTTTGTTGGCTCAAAATTACGAAGATGCCACTCGCATCTACCAGGAGTATCGGCCCAACCTCCTGGGCGTCATCTCCGATGGAGCTTTTCCCATGCGGGCCGGCGAAGAACCGCATTACAACGCCGGTATTCGCTTTCTGGAGGAGGTTCGCCACAACCATCCCTCCTTGCCGATTTTGTTGCAATCTTCCAACCGAGAACTGGCCGAACCGGCCGGACAGCTCGGCGCTACGTTTATTCACAAAGATTCTCCCCGGCTGTTGGCCCACATCGAAGAATTCATGCGCGATTATTTCGGTTTCGGTCCCTTCGTATTCAAGCGACCCGACGGCAGCACCGAAGCCATCGCCCGCAACATCCGCGAGTTGGAGGACGCCATCCCCCAGGTTTCTTATGAATCGTTGACCTCCCACGCCATGCGCAATCACTTTTCCATTTGGCTGCGGGCTCGGACCGAGTTCGCCTTGGCCAATCTTTTGCAACCCAAACAAGTCCGGGATTTTCCCGATGAAAAAAGCTTGCGCAAATATTTGACGCTTCACCTGCACAAGGCTCGAGTCGATTCCCAACGCGGCGTCATCGCCGACTTCGATCGCAAGATCTTTGACAACTCCATCACCTTTTCAAGAATCGGCGACGGATCCCTTGGCGGCAAAGCCCGAGGCCTGGCCTTCGCCAATCACTTGCTCAGTTATCAAGATCCGGTGGCGGACATCTCGGGAGTGGAAATCGTAGTGCCGGCGGTGGTCGTCATCACCACCGAGCTGTTCGATCAATTCCTGGAGATCAATGACTTGGACCCTCTGGAATTCGACTCTCACGACGACGTGTGGCTATACCGAACTTTCCGCAAAGCGCGCTTGCCGGTTTCTTTAAAAGAAGATTTGCGCGAAATTCAAAAAGTCTTTTGCGGCCCGCTGGCGGTTCGTTCTTCCTCGCTGCTCGAAGATTCCCATCTGCAACCCTTCGCCGGCGTTTACGAGACTCGGATGGTGGCCAACAACCATGCCTTGGAAGACATGCGACTGGAAGAACTTTGTACCGCCGTCAAAACCGTATACGCCTCAACCTTCAGCTCCAGGGCCATGGCCTACCGGCGCTCCACCCCCTATCACCACGAAGAAGAAAAGATGGCCGTGGTCATCCAAGAAGTCTTTGGGCGACATCGGGACGAAGGCCGCTTTTATCCCACCTTTTCCGGAGTGGCTCGCTCCCACAATTACTATCCGCACGGGCCGGTGAAACCGGACGACGGTGTGGTCTCGGTGGCTCTTGGCATGGGCCGCCTCGTAGTGGAAGGAGGCGGTTTACGCTTTTCGCCCCGGCATCCTTTGAGCATTCCTCACTTTTCCTCGGTAGAGGACATGTTGCAAAACGCCCAGCGCAATTTCTTCGCTCTCAATCTAGATTTGCTCGAGGACCCGGAAACGGAGAGCTGGGCGCTGCCGAAACCTTATCCGATCAAAAAAGCTGAGGAGGACGGTCCCCTGGCTTTGCTTTGTTCCACTTACAGTCCCGAAAACGAAACCATCAGCGACGGCATGGCTCGGCGCGGTTATCGCATGGTCAGTTTCGCCGGCGTATTGAAGCACGGCACCTTTCCCCTGGCCGACGTCACCGAAGCTTTGCTGAAGGAAGCTCGAAGCGGCCTTGGGACCGCCGTGGAAATGGAATTCGCAGTGGACATGGAAGTGGCCACCGGGCAACCGAAACAACTGGCCATCCTGCAAATTCGTCCAGTGGTGGTCTCCCAGGAAGAAGTGCGCGTGAATTGGCAGGACGTTCCCAAAGAAAGGGTCCTGGCCGCCAGCGATCGAGCGTTGGGAAACGGCCACATCCGCAACATTCGACATATTTTGATGGTCGATCCGGACGCATTCGATCGATCAAAAAGCCAGCAAACGGTTGGCTCCATCAGCGAATTGGACGCCCACCTACGCAGAGCGGGCCATCCCTATCTTTTGCTCGGCCCCGGCCGCTGGGGTTCCGGCGATCCTTGGCTCGGCATTCCGGTGAATTGGACCCACATTTCCGGAGCCAAAGTGGTGATCGAAACCGGCTTCCCGGATTTTCCGGTCACCCCTTCGGAAGGTTCCCACTTCTTCAGCAACATGGTTTCTTTTCAGGTCGGCTATCTAACCATCAACCCCCACCACGACGAAGGCATGATCGATTTGGATTGGCTGCGCCGGCAGCCGGCTTTGTCTCAACGCCCGAACGGAGTGAGATTGCTCGAATTGGAAAGTGAACTCGAAGTGCAATTGGATGGCCGACGCACCCAGGGAGTCGTTCTCCATGACAATTCAGCTTGAGCCGACCAAGGAATGCCGTTCTGATTTTTCGGCTTGAAATCGGGGCAAGAAATTGCCCGTTTCCCCCGAAGTCACGACTATGCCTAAATATAAGCTTATTCATACAGGTCCAATAAAGCTTACAAATAAGGGTTTTATGAAGCGGCCCTTGCGATCGCGCCGAGATAGAATTAGGAACGGGATCAGGCCACCATGGAGAAGAAAATCTCCCGGACTCAAAAACGGCTCACCAAGCGGTTGCAAACCATTTGGAAATTGGGCCACCGCAAGGAAAAAACCACCCATCGGTATTTCATATACCGCTTGGTTTCCTTTTTAGTGATCCACGCCTTTATCGCCATCGTTCCCCTAAGTGGCATTATGAGATTCGATTTTTGGGGCGGCAATCACATGATCTGGGGCGAACAAGCCCCCTTGCTCGAGGTCGCCCGACGCTTTGTCATTCCCTTCGGGGTGGCCAATATCCTCATCGTTCTGGTCGTTCGATGGAGCGGCCGCTATCTCTGCGGTTGGGTGTGCCCGGTCAATTTCATGAACCGCTGGGCTGACTGGTTGCGCGGTTTCTTGGGCGCCAAAAACGGGCGCTTGGGATTCAAAGGCCACGCCATGGCCGCCTTTACATCGATTATGTTCGCCGGAGTGTTCTTGCTTTGGTTCGTGGACTTTCGGGTTTTCATCCAAGGAAGTCCCCGGGCCATCTTGTGGTCGTTGGTGGCTTGGAGTTTCTTCGCCTTGTTTTCCTACGTTCAAATGGTGGCTTTATCCTGGCGAACTTGCGAACGTTATTGCCCCTCCGGGGTTTACTTCTCCATCCTTGGTGTGAAAACCAAGACCGGCATCGAGCGCAATCCGAACGGCACGCCCTGCGCCGATTGCAAGCTTTGCATCACCGCTTGCCCGATGGATTTGGACCCTCGGAATCTGCTTGGAGAAGCCAGGGAAGTCAGCGGGGTTTACTTTGACACCTTGGACAATTCAGCCTTATGCATTCGATGCGGAGATTGCGTCGAAGCCTGCGATCGTTTCTTCGAACCACGGAAATTGCCGGCCACTTTGCGTATGGGCGTGCTGCAAAATACCGGTTCGGCTTTGCCTGAGCCGAAAGCCAAAAAGGCGCGGAAGACCAAGGCCACTTCGCCCTCCAAGGTTTCTCAGGAAAAACCGGAAAGCCACGAAGAAGGGCCGGAGGATCCGGCAAGATCTTCGGCGGCATGAGTCGCGAAACCACCTGCACCCACTGTGGTCTTCCTGTACCCGGTTCCGGCGACAAGGATGATCCTCGGACGACTCATTTTTGTTGCCTGGGTTGCCGCCTAGCCTGGCAAGTCGCCGGTGCCGACGGAGAAGAAGGCCAGGCCCGTTGGGTTCACGCCCGCTTCCTTCTGGCCGCCCTATTTTCGGTAGCGGTCATGATGATTTCTCTGATTCTTTATTCAGAGGAGATCTTCGACTCGGGCTTGGAAGCCTCCGCCCTCGGCCAATTGTTCCGTTGGGCTTTGCTGATGCTGTCGGCCCCGGTGCTCCTCCTCCTGGCTCCCAGTCTGGTGGACCCATCCAGTCATGGTTGGCGCCGTTTGGCCAGCCTGGATTTGTGGATCTTGGTGGCGGTCGGGGCAGCTTGGATCTTGAGTTTCGTCCGCGTCTTGATCGGTAGCGGCGCCTTGTACTTCGAATCGGCATCCATGGTCCTGGTGCTGGTCACTTTGGGCCGCTATTTGGACGCCCGGGCCAAGGTCCGGGTCGGAGAGGCCGCCGGAGCACTCCGCAAGCTGTTGCCTGAAACCGCTCAATGGGTGACTGGAGAAAGCGTGCAGGCGGTCCCGGTGGACCAGATCCGCCCGGGCCAGGTGGTCCGAGTGGCGGCGGGAGAGCGAGCTCCGGTGGACGGCCACATTCATCGCGGTCAGGCCGCTTGCGACCTTTCCGCAGTCAACGGGGAATCCGAACCCCGCTCCCTCGGCCCCGGGGATCCGGTCCCGGCCGGAGCCGTGGTGGTCGATGGTTCCCTCGACTTGCAAGTGACGGCGGGAACCGGCCACCGATTGCTCGATCGGGTCGCCGAGTCGCTCCAAGAAGCCCGCTCCCGCCGTACCCCCAGCATGCGGACCGCAGATCACCTGGCCGGAGTTCTCCTGCCGGCGGTTTTGGCTCTGGCGGCGGCGGTGGTGGTTTGGCAAGGCACCCAAGGCCATTGGGACACCGGTATCGTTCGCGCTCTGGCGGTTTTGCTGGTTTCCTGCCCCTGTTCCCTGGGAATCGCGACTCCGCTGGCCACCTGGTCTTCCATCGGTGAAGCGCTACGCCACGGCGTGCTGATCCGAGATGCCGGGGTATTCGAAATCCTGCCCAAGGTCCGGACCTTTTTATTCGACAAGACCGGCACCCTGACCATGAACCGGCGAAGTTTGGAGGAGGTGATTCTGGAGGATCCCGGCGCCGATCCGGAAGGGATTCGCGACTTTGCCGCCGGCCTGGCCGCCGCCAGCAGCCACCCGGCCTCCCGAGCTTTGGCCGGAGACCACGCTCCAGCCCTTCCGGATGCCTTCCAAACTTTTCCCGGCCGGGGAATCGGCGGCCGGGTGGAAGGCCAAGAAGCCTGGCTGGGGAACCGCCGGCTGATGGAAGAACAAGGCTTGGCCCTGTCGCCGACTTTGGAAGCGAAATGGCGGCAGGCCGAGGAGGCCGGTCGTTCGGTACTGGCGCTGGGTCGCCAAAGCTCCGCCGGCAATCGAGTCGAGGCCTTGTTCTTGTTGCAAGAAAGCCTGCGGCCCAACACCGCCGAACTTCTGGCCCAACTGCAGCAGGATGGAGCCAGTTGCTCGATCCTGACCGGCGATACGGCGGCCGCCGCCGGGCGCTTGGGAGAGCGGCTCCAGGTCCCGGTACAAGGCAATTTAATGCCTCAAGACAAGGAACGCCTGGTGGCCCAAAAGAGCGCCGATCAGGGGCCGGTGCTGTTTCTGGGTGACGGTGTTAACGACGGCCCCGCCCTGGCCCGGGCCGACGTCTCCGCCTCCCTCGGCGGGGCAACCGAAGTCGCTCGCGCCGCCGCCGACATGATTTTTCTATCTGAAGATTTGCTAGTTGTCCTGGAAATGCAAGAACTTGCCCGCAACACGCGCCGCCGAATTCGTTTTAATCTAGCATGGGCTCTTTCCTATAACCCGCTGTTTTTGTACCTTGCGTCCACCGGACGACTCAGCCCGGTCGCATGTGCCGTGGCTATGGCGCTGAGTTCCCTGATCGTGGTCCTGGTTTCTTTGGCTCGCTCCCCCGCGACCGGAACCGGCGGTCAGGAGGAGGAGTCCGCGTGGAAACATACCTCGACGCCTTCCTACTCGGCTTCCTAGGAGGAGCCCATTGTTTCGGCATGTGCGGCGCCTTGAGCGCTGCCGTAGGAGCGTCGTGCAAAGGCCGCACCCGATGGATTTTGACAGGGCATTGGAGTGCCTATTTGGTCGGGAAGACCCTGAGCTACACCTTCCTCGGGGTTCTGGCCGCCAGCGTCGGCATGCGCTGGCTCCACGAAGCCGGCTTGGAGAGCTGGCGCCAGGTGGCTTTGTGGGTGGCGGTGCTGACCATGGTGCTGACCGGTATGCACACCGCCGGCTGGCTTCCCGCCGTGGGAGAACGGCTGGCAGCCCGCTTTCCCCTAGCTCCCGGCCTGCGCCAGGCCTTTCGTGAAATATCCCGCTCCTGGAGTCGGCTGCCCAGCTTTTGGGGCCCGGCGACTCTGGGCATGTTGAACGGCTTCCTGCCATGCGGCTTGGTGTTCGCCGCAGTTTTGATGGCAGGGGCCACCGCCCATCCGCTCCAGGGCGCCGCGGTGATGGCCATTTTCGGCCTCGCCACCGCCCCGGCCCTGTTGTTACCCGCCTTCGCCGGTCACGCCCTGCTGCGCGTGCCCGGAAATCGAATGCGTGTGGCGGCAGGCTTGGCCACGATTCTGCTTGGCCTTTTCATTCTCTTTCGAACGGACGCTCTGGTTCAGGAACGCGCAAACTGCTGCGATCCCCCGCCACTGAGCTCCGACTTGCAGCCTGCCGCCGAATCCGAGGCGGAACCCATCGAAAAGGCTGACTTGTCAAGTGAGGAACAAGGCTTAGACATCGTGAATTCCCCCCCAGCCACTTCAAGTGATTGAAGGCTAGCTAGAAAGGAGTCAATTTTGGCGACGAACCCGTTCCTGAGGGGGCGCAGCATTCCGTTTCTGCTCACCGTTGGGGTGAGCGTTCTGGTATGCCTGGTGCCCTTCCTTCCCGGACGCTCGCCGACGCCACCCCAAGAGGACTCTGCCATCCCGGCAGCGTTGCAGGAGTCCTTGGACAAGTGGGTCGCAGAGCATTTCCCCGGCAACCCTGAGGATTTCCAAGACAACCTGGCCGATTCGACGGCCCGGTACGTCACCTACGGAGCCCAGGTCTACGAGCAGTATTGCTCGGGTTGCCACGGCATCCAGGGTGACGGCCAAGGCGAAGCCGCCAACTTCCTGGTCCCGCGGCCTCGGAACTTCCGCTACGGAGTCAGCGAGGACAGCCCGCCGATCTACAAGTTCCGCTCCACCCGTTCCGGTCAAGCACCGCTGGTGGACGACTTGGTCCGCACCATTCGCGATGGTTTGCCGGGCTCAGCCATGCCGAAACACCGCCTGCTCGATCCAACCGATGCCAGGGCGGTGGCCGATTACGTGATCTGGCTGTCGCAAACGGCTGAGTTCGAACAAGCCATCCTGTTCGATTACCAGGAAGAAGAGCCGGACTTGGATGACCAAGAGGAACGCGATTACTTCTACGAAGAATTCGTCGTAGCCTCGGCCGAACGCATCGCTGGACGGTACGCCAACCCCGACCGCCTCGCCATCGGCCAGGAGATCGCGGTGACCGATGAAAGCATCGCTCGCGGCCAAACCGTGTACATGGAGAAGGGCTGCCACGAATGCCATGGCAATACCGGCCGGGGCGAAGGCTCTTCCGCCGGTTCGCTTCGGGACGACTGGGGTTACCCGATCGATCCCCGGGATTTCTCCACCGGGAAGTTCCGCGCCGGCAGCAGCGGCCGCGACATCTATATGCGGATCAAGGGCGGAGTTTCGGGAACGCCGATGCCCGCTTACGAAGACATGCCCAATGAAGACCTTTGGGCCCTCGTGCACTTCGTTCAGTCCCTAAAGACAGGAGGTGAGTGATGACCAGCCAAGACGCTCTTGTCCATTACGGACTGGTAAAGGCCCACATCAAGTGGGGCGTGTTCTTCCTGCTGGTGGGTTTGCTGGCCGGCTTCATTTACAGCCTGCAGTTCATCCACCACTATCCCTTCGACGGGATCTCCTTCCTCTCCGCCGGCCGGATGCGCCTGGTCCACACCAATGCCATCGCATACGGTTTCTTGGTCAACGGCTTTACCGGCTGTTTGTACTACGCGGTTCCAAGGCTGACCGGGAAACCGGTCCACAGCATCAAGCTGGGTTGGTTTTTGCACATAGCGTTGCAATTCACCGTTTTGGCCACCGCCCTCGGCCTGCTGTTGGGTAAGGCTCAAGCGGTGGAATGGGGTGAAACGCCTACCGGTTTCGAACCCGGAAGCTTCGTGCCCAACTGGATACCCTGCGACTTGCTGGTGGCGGTGTTCGCCATCGGTTTGGCGGTGCAGATGTCCATACCGTTGATCAAATCGCGGCAAAAAAAGATGTACGTCAGTTCCTGGTACATCACCGCCGGTTTGATCTGGACGATTCTGACCTACGCCATGGGCAACGTGATTCCGGAATGGTTCCTGCCGGGAACCGCCGGTGCTGCGGTGGTCGGCTTGTACATCCACGACTTGGTGGGCTTGTTCGTCACGCCCATGGGTTGGGGTTTGATGTACTTCTTCGTACCGATCATTCTCAAGAAACCGATTTGGTCGCACTCGCTTTCGATCATCGGATTCTGGGCTTTGGCCTTCTTCTACCCGCTCAACGGGGTACACCACTTCCTGCTGTCGCCGATTCCGATGTACGTCCAGTACGGCGCGATTTTGGCCACCATGGCAGTGGAAGTCGTGGTAACCACCGTAGTGGTGAACTTCTTCGGCACCTTGTGGGGCCGCGGCAAAGCGGTGCGTGAAAACATTGCCATCCGCTGGTTCTATACCGGCATGGTGATGTACTTCATCACTTGCTTGCAGTGCGCTTACCACACCACCGTCGGCGCCCAGAAGATCATTCACTTCACCGACTGGGTCCCCGGCCACGCTCACTTGGTCATGTTCGGCGTGTTCAGCTTCTGGCTGATCGGCATCTTCACTTGGTTGTGGCCCCGGATCACCGGATACGAATGGCACAACCGCAACATGCTGTTCACCCAATACTGGCTGATCATCGTCGGCTTGGGCGTGATGTTCGTCGACCTCACCATCGGCGGCCTGATTCACGGCTTCATGCAAGCCAACCTCAACCCGTGGATGGACATCATCCGCGCCGAAATCCCGATCTGGATCGTTCGGACCTTCTCCGGCGGCATGATCGTGGTCGGCTATGGATTGTTCCTCTACAACATGTGGATGACGGCTCGGGGCGGCTCCGGTCCGTACAAGGAAGAAAGCCACATCTACGACGGCCCCGAATGGAAGGTGGAAGGAAGCCATGGATAGTTTCAAGTCAATCTTCTTCGTAGCCGGACTGGGCATGTTCATTCTGGCTTTCATCGCTTCCGGCGTGCTTCCGGTCATGACCCTGTCGGACCTGGAGTACTCCACCATGGACGACATCGCCGCCGATCCGATTCCGGAATGGCGCGATTTGGCTGAACGCTGGCCGGAGGCTTTCACCGACGCCTTCGGGGAAGAAGCCCGACAACAAGCGTTGCAACTGCCGAAAACTCTGCGCGAAAGCCCGGAGGATCCGGCGGCGGTCAGCGCCACCATCGCCGCTTACAAGGAAGCCTTGGACCGCGGCCGGGATCTTTACGTCGGCGAAGCGTGTTGGCACTGCCACTCCCAGTTCATCCGCGGCGTGTCCAAGGAAGAACAGCGTTGGGGTCCGGTGGCCATGGCGGATGAATACGTCAACGCTTTGCAAAAGCCTCAGCTCTGGGGAACTCGCCGGGTCGGTCCCGACCTTTCCCGGGAATGGGGGCGGCATACCAACGATTGGCATGCTGCGCACCTCTACAACCCCACCGCTACTTCACCCGATAGCGTGATGCCGGCCTACACCTGGTACTTCCGGGACAATCCGGCTTACCGGCCGGAAGCGGAAGTGCGGGCGGAAGCCGCCAGCATGAGTCCCGACGATGCCGCCGCTTTCTTGCGCAAGGAATTGTCGCGGACGCCCAAGGAGCCGACCAAAGACGGCTTCGCCTTAATCACCTTCATTCAGTGGCTTGGCTCTTGGAGACCGGAGAGACCGTGGGACGAAGCACCGTAAACGACCGTTTCCGCATCGGCCTGACCATTTTCTTCGGCACGGTGTCGATCTTGGCGGGCGGAGGATTCTTGTACAAGCTGTACGAGTTCTTCATGTCCATCGATGACAAGAACATCATCGGTTTCGCCATTGCGCCCTTGGTCAACTACGTCCTGGTAGCCGGTGGCTTCCTGGCCTTGTTGGTCTGGGCGTTTTTGAGCGGCCAGTTCTCGGACATTGAAAAACCCAAGATCGATCTACTGATCGACCAAGAAAAATACGATCGGGAAGATCCTCACTTACATCCTGAGCTTGGCAGCCAGGGATCGGAACCCAAGATGCAAGGAGGTACGGCATGAGCGACTCGCAAAGCGAAGTCAAGGATTCGGCTGGCCCGCCCAAAGAGGACCAATTCGAATTCGACTACGATCGCGGCGGAGTGCCGGGCTTCCTGGTCCTGGTGTACGTCGCCTTCCTGACCTTCGTGCTGTTCTACGTTCTGGATTACTTGATCCCCTCCTGGTGGAGCCTGGAGTGGCACATTAATCCGTAGAAACGGCGCCATTTCGCCATCTCGAAGGCCCGGCCACGTTCGCCGGGCCTTCTTTGCATTTCGCCCCGAGATCGGGCGGCCGCCGGCCTGGATTAGAATGGCCTCGCCCTTCTCCGGATCATGTTCTACGACCCTCAAGACTTTCCCTTCACCGCCAAGCTGGAAGCCCATTGGCCGGTCATCCGCCAAGAGGTAGAGAAGATTCCCAAGGAAGCTTTCGTGTCCTGGCCGACCCAGGAAGGAATGTTCGCTCCGGGGTGGACCCTGTTCGGCTTCTACGCTTTCGGCCGGCGTTATGACGACATGTGCGAGATGTGCCCGCAGACCTCGGCTTTGGTGGCGGAAATCCCGGGCATGATGGTGTCCGGCCTTTCCTCCATGGAGGCGAACATTCATCTTCCACCTCACGTAGGTTCGAATAAGGCGGTGTTGCGTTGCCACATGGGCGTCATGGTGCCGGAGGGCTGCCGGGTCCGGGTCCTGGACCAGACCCGCCCCTACGAAGAAGGCAAGATGCTGATTTTCGACGACACCTTGGAGCATGAAGTTTGGAGTGCCCCGGAAGGCCGGCGGGTGAATTTGATCTTCGATATTTGGAAGCCCTGGCGCTATCCGGGCCACCGCTGGACCCGTCTGAAACAAAGACTGGGCATGGCTTTGGGAGTGAAGCGCTCCGACATTCGGAACATCGCCGACATGGAATACGAGCGCCAGAAGCAAAAGCTGAAGGAGCTGCAAACGGCTTCCTGAACCGGCTTCGCCAGACCGGCTGCTTGCCTCCTCATAGCCGGGAGGGATAATGGCGGAAGCTGAGACTTCACTCAGCTTTCTTTCTCATCCACGCCCCTGGGCGACGGGAAGGGGGTGCAACTCCCCCACGGGCCCGCCGCCGTGAGCGCCGACGAAATCCGCCAAAGCGATCGCAAGATCGCCCGAACGCCACCTGGATCGATCTGGGGAAGGTGCGGAGAGTAGAGGGAAGCGCAAGTCGGAATACCGTCTCCAGGGAGTGGCTTCCCCCCATCCGGGCGAGGTTCCCGGTAGGAGCAAACATGTTCGCTTGCAGCCGCAAGCTGCCTTGGGCAGCACTCTTCTTGCTGGCCGCCCCCTTGGGCGCCCAATCCTTTAAACAGGACATTTCTCTGGCCGGCCTGGGCAACGGCAATTCCGCCCGCCCCTTCGGCATCACCGCCGAGCCTTACAGCCAGCGCCTGTTCGTCGCCATCGCCGGGGATTTCGGCGGCGCCAACAACGTCGTGGCGATCGTGGATCCGGTGACCGACACCGTCAGCGGCACTCTGACGGTGGGCAACTTTCCTGAAGACGTCGCCTTCGTGTACGACGCGAGCGGCGTCCCCCTTTACGGCGCCGTAAGTAATTCCACCGACGGCACCGTCACGATCTGGGACGGCCTCAGCGATATCGTTTTGGATACGGTGCAGCTTCCCGATCCTCTGGGCTTTGGAAGTTGCTATCCCTTCGGGCTGGCTCCTTCCGAAGACGGCCGCACCTTGTACGTGTCCACCGTCGACGGCTCCGGCGACGTCCACGCCATCGATTTGCAAAGCGGTCCTCCCTTTGCCTACGACGCCTCTGCGAGCTTCAACTTGGGCGACAAAAGCCTGGGTCGGCTGCAGCATTTCCAGGACATGGTGCTGGTCGGAACCTCTCAGTTCGACGTCGCCTTTACCGGAGCCGAGGCCGGCATGGCCGGGTGGAGCACTTCCGTTTTGCCGTTTTTCTGGAGCTTCGACATTTTGGACCGTTCCGGCCAATTCAGCTTTCCGGCCGGGCAGGACGTGGAAATCCTCCAAGACGGAACCGTGGTCCTGGGAGGCACCTTCTTCGAAAACCGCATGTACCTGATGGATGCCAACGGCCAGTTGGACCGCACCCTCCGCTTTAGCGGCAGCAGCGGCTCGGCCCACGGCTTGGCCGAATCCGAGGACGGCAGCCTGTTGGCGGTTTGCGACCTGGCCGGCAACGAGCTGATCTTGATGGACCTGATCAACCGGGTGGAATACAGCAACACCTTCCTGCCCACCGTCGGCCTCGGATACCAGCAGCCGAATGAGGCGGCTTTCCTCCTGGACAAGCTGTACGTCAGCGTTCAAGCCAACGAGGAGATCTTGGTCTTCGATCAGTTGCCCACCATCCAGCCGGGCGGCGGCTATGCCGGTAGTTTGACCCTGTCCGAAAGCACTCCGGCCCTGGGCGGAACCCTGACCGCCACCGCCAGCGGCCCTGGAATCGTCGCCTTGCTGGCGGCGGAAGACGACCAGGCCGGCCCGTTCGCAGGGGTGGACTTGGACATCGGCCCGCAACCGCAATTCCTGGGTTGGGGCGTTGGAAGCTTCGCCAAGAGCTTCCAAATTCCCCTGCAAAGCAGTCTCCACACCCGCCATTTCTTCTTCCAGGGAGTCACGGATGCGCAAAATTCTCAGCAGCCGACCCCCCCAAAAGTGGTGATCGTGCAGTAAGCTGATGCTGTGTGACCTCCTTGCGCCCGGCGCAAGGGGTGTTCATACATCCCCTGAATCCCTGTTGACTTGGGGGCGTGGTGGATCTCCCCCGTTCTGCCACGCCCTTTTTTCGCCTTCTTTCCCATTCCCTTTCGGAGCCAATAAAAGGAGAACGCAATGTCGCTCCTACTCAGCTTGATTTTGATTTTCGCCGGGCCGGCTTTTAGCGCCGGTCCTCAAGAACCCGCCGCCGCTTCCGCCACCAAGCCGGATCAGGCCGGCTTCGAAGACGGGTTGCAACAGGTCTTGTCTTGGATGAACCGCGGTGCTTGGGAACGGGCGAAAAAAAGCTTGGACGAGTTATTGGAACAACACCGTGAACAACCTTACGTCTTTTTGCGTAAGTCGGAGGTGTTGGAGTACGCCGAACGTTGTGCTTTCTGGTCCGACCGAGACGCCTTGAACCTCAAAGACTTGGTCTCCGGACAATTAAGGACTTATCAACGGGCCAACGGCAGCATTCATCTGCGTTACAACGCTTCCAATATGGAAGACTTCGCCAGCCAAAAATTGTTGAGCGGAGAATTCATTCACTTTCATCCGCTCACCTTCGACGGTCCCTATTCCTTGGAAATCAGCGGGGCCGCTTACCCCAACGTCGTCGTTTCCAGCCGGACGGCCAAAGGGTTATTTTTAAATAGCCCAACCATTATCGCCGGCTTGCGTGACGACCAAGGATTCGGCATCATTTTCGGGCAAGAGAAAATATACGCCAGCGGCGTGTCGGGCTATTACACCATGCCCTCCAGCTTAATCCGTTTCGATGGTGAAAACAGCCACATGCTGGCCCAAAAAGAACCCAGCCCGGCGGTGCCGCGGAAAAAGTTCAAGCTCTCGGTGCGGGTTACGGCCAAAGATCTGCACGTCTATTACAACAGCAAGAAAATTTTAAAGACCCGCAAGCCCGACGACATTCACGGCAGCATCGGCTTCGCCAATATTCCGCTGGACGATTCGCTGCGAATCGAAATCAAGGGGAAAGCTCATACCGCTTGGGTACAGGGCTTGGAAGAGGAAGCGGCCCGGGAAGATCGAGCCATCTTTCTGCGCACCTACCGGCCTGAAAAGGTCCTTCCGAAGTGGTTCACGACTCAACTGGACAAGGAAAGCGCTTTGGAAAAGCGGGACGCCTTGCTCGAGATTGACGAACCGGACCTGATTTTGCCGGATGAATCCTTTCCCGGCCGGAAAGAGTATTTGCGAGAAGCCGATCGTTTGATCGAAGAAGGCAAATATCCGGATCTCCTGGAACTGGTGGATCATCCGCAAAACATTCGGGTTCCGGAAACTACGCAGCGCTATTTGAAAGCCATCGCCTACATGGCCCTTGGCCGCTTGCAGGAGGCTCACGACGAATTGGAGATGGTGTCCTTGAAGAAGCCCCAATTCCTGGATGCCTGGCGCTATCGAGCCACCTTGTTGGCCTCTCTCCGCTCCCCACGGGCGGCGATCAAGGAACTCCGGGAGTTGATCCAAACCCACCGGAAAGAGACCAAGCTCTATATGGATCTGGTGATCCAATTGCTTTTGGCCAATCAACCGGAGGAAGCTCGCCAGGTGTTGTTGGACGCCGCCGCCAAGGGATTGGAAAGCAAGAACCTGGAGACCGCCACCGCCATCCTGGTGAAAGCCGAACAAGGCCCGAACTGGGGCCATGCCTATTCCCATCGATCCCGCCATTACCAAATCGCTTCCAACGTCAATCAAGACATCTGCGAAGACGCAGCCAAAGCCTTGGAAGACGCCTTGCGCGGATACGATCGCTATTTGTTGCCCCTTCCGCTGATGCAGGATGAAGCCTTTCGAGTCTTCATCTTCGCCGGGCAAGGCACCTACGTCGACTACGCCGCTGGAGTGTTCGGCGCCGCCGGCTCTCATCAAACCGTGGGCATGTACAGCAGCCTGCTCAAACAGTTGCTGATTTGGAATACGCCGGACCCGCATTTGATGCGAGCCACGGTGGTCCACGAAGGGTTCCACCAATACTTCGATTTGGTTTGCCCCCAGTCTCCCACCTGGTTGAACGAGGGCATGGCGGTTTACTTTGAAACCGCTGAATATCGCAGTCGGCAATGGAAAGAAGGAACCTTGCACCAGGACATGCTGAAAGCCCTGGATTTCCTGCGCGAGAAATGGCTGCCGTTGAAGGAGTTGATGCAGATGCAACCGGCCGCTTTCTACGGCGATCAGGCCGATTTGCACTATGCCCAAAGTTGGTCCCTGGTTTGGTTCCTCCGCCGACACCCGGACGCCGGCGAATTGCTGCAAGACTTCCTCAAGCGGCTGCACCAGGGCGAGATCCGACGGGATGCCCAAGAGGCGGTTTTTCCTGAATCGGTGATTCGGGAGTTGGAGCCGAAATGGAAAGCCTGGTTGCTCGAGGAGGTCGGACCGGCGCCGGAGAATGAAGAAAAGTCCAAGGACTGAGGCCACCGCCGCTTTCCTTCTCTTCCTTTCCACCTGAGCTCGACCAGGAGGCCGGAAGGAGCCGGCCGGCTGGATCGGCCGGGCGGGCTTGCAGCACCGGCCCGGAGGCGGAAAAATCCTGCCGCGGCCCCAGCCGCCGCTCCGGCCAACGACGGCCTGGATCGGCCGTATGCCGACAAGTGTCCCCCCCGGTAACTGAACCCACCATGACGGTCGACGTCCATTCCATCAAAGACCGAGTTGCCGCCCAGAGCGAAACCTTGCACCGGCTCCGAGCCGAACTCGGCAAGGTCCTCGTGGGGCAAGAGCACCTCGTTTCCCGCCTTTTGGTGGCCCTCATCTCGGATGGCCACGTCCTGCTCGAAGGAGTCCCGGGCCTGGCCAAGACCTTGGCCATCAAATCGCTGGCCGCCACTTTGGAAACTCAGTTCCAGCGGATTCAGTTCACTCCCGATCTGCTGCCCGCCGACTTGCTCGGCACCTTGATTTACAACCCGCAGGAAGCCCGCTTCGAGACTCGGCAAGGCCCGATCTTCGCCAACTTCATCTTGGCGGACGAAATCAACCGGGCTCCGGCCAAGGTGCAATCGGCGCTGCTGGAGGCCATGCAGGAACGCCAAGTCAGCTTAGGCGACACCACCTATCCGCTGCCCAATCCGTTCTTGGTCATGGCGACCCAAAATCCGATCGAGCAGGAAGGGACCTATCCGCTGCCGGAAGCCCAGGTGGATCGTTTCATGCTGAAGGTCCGGGTGGACTATCCGCAGCCGGCCGAAGAGCGGCGGATCATGGACATGGCCTTGGAAAACGGTTTCGGGGAAGTCAAAGCGGTCACCACCACGGAACAGATTTTCCAGATGCGGGAAGTGGCGGCCATGATTTACGTGGATGAAAACGTCCGCGAGTACATCGTCAATTTGATTCAAGCCACCCGCAACCCGGCCCGGTTTCACCTGGAGGCCTTGGAACCTTTGTTGGAATTCGGGGCCTCCCCTCGGGCCACCATCAGTCTAGGATTGGCCGCCCGCGCCTATGCCTTCTTGACCGGCCGCGGTTTCGTTACTCCGCAAGACGTCAAGGACATGGCTTTAGACGTCCTCCGCCACCGCATCATCCTCTCTTACGAAGCGGAAGCGGAACAAAAAGACGCCGACGACGTTTTGCGAACCATATTGGACACGGTTCCGGTCCCCTAAACGCCATGGAAAGCATTTCCGGGCTCTCGGTCAGCGAGATCCTGCGCAAGGTCCAACGCATTGAGATCCTGGCGCGGCGTCAGGTCAATGAATTGATGGCCGGGGGTTATCAGAGCGTGTTCAAAGGCCGCGGGATGGAATTCGAAGAAGTCCGGGAATACCAGCCCGGCGACGACATCCGTTCCATCGATTGGAACGTTACGGCCCGAAGTGGCCGGCCCTTTATCAAGCGCTATGCCGAAGAACGGGAATTGACCGTCATGTTCCTGGTCGACCTTTCCGCTTCCGGCATGTTCGGATCGCAAAGTCAGTCGAAACTGGACCTGGCCCTGGAAGTCGCCGCCTTGTTGATGTTTACCGCCCTGAAAAACAACGACAAGGTCGGCTTGGTTTTGTTTTGCGATCAGGTCGGCCACTACATCCCGCCGCGGAAAGGAAAGAGCCACGTGCTTCGTTGCCTGCGAGAATTGGTGGCTTCCCGCCCCATCGCCCGGCAAGCGGATTTCGCCAAGGCCACGGAATTTCTCGGTCGGGTGCAAAAGCGTCGCGGAGTGGTGTTCCTGCTCAGCGACTTCCTCGGTATAGAAGATTTTCAGGGCTTGGCGGTAACCGGCCAGCGGCATGATTTGATCGCCGTTTCGCTGGACGATCCCCGAGAGCGAAGCTTGCCGGACGTCGGCTTGTTACGCCTCCTCGACCCGGAAAGCGGCGAACTCCGGGAACTGGACACTTCTTCCGCCGCGGTCCGGCAAGCCTTCGAACAGCGGGGTCAACAGCGTCGGGTTCAGTTGCAGGAAGGCCTGGCCCGAGCCGGTTTGGACCATCTCCCCTTGCACACCGGCGAAGCCTATCTGCAAACCCTATTGCGCTTTTTCCAAATGCGCAGGAGGCGGATGCATTGAAGATTTTTCGGACCGCAGCGCCGGGCACCTCCCGCCGCCGATTCCTCTTGGGTACCGGCATCAGCGCCCGCATTCGCCCATGGTCGCTGCTGCTGGCGATCGCGGCTTGCCAACCGGAAGCCAAGGAGGTGCAAGTCGGTCAGGATTCGGAAACCGGGGTGGAAAGCGTGGTCGAGCGAGGCTCGGTGCAGTTCAAAGTCCGCTTCGAGCCGGAGTCCCTTTCCCTATCGGACATCGGCCGTTTATCTCTGCAAATCGATGCGCCCGCCGATTACGAGTGGCCGGCCTTTTCATTCGAAGGTGAGTGGGCGGATTTTGAAGTTTTGGAAGTCAGCCGGGATGTGGTCCAGTCCTTGGACGATGGGCGCTTACGGCATCGCATCGAGGTAAAACTCGAACCGCAGCTTTCCGGCAAGTTGCAGGTCCCTCCCATTCCGCTTCCTTTCCGCCAACGGCAAAGCGACCCGGACCCTGAAGTGGGTACGGAATCCGAAGCGGAGTATCACACCGTCGAGTCCGACCCACTGGAAATCGAAGTCCGCTCTCTGCTGGCCGAAGAGATGGTCAGCTTGAATCAACTGCGGCCGGCCACCCCACCGGCGGAATTGGAGGCACCGCCGAACCTTTGGCTGCCGTGGTTGGCCGTGGCCCTGCCTTTCGTCGGCATCCTTCTTTGGTTGGCCAGACGCTGGCTTCGCAGCCGGGCCCTGGAGGCTCAACCCCCGGGCTTAAGTCCCCGGGAAACCGCCTTGCAGGCTTTGGATCATTTGGTCGCTCAAAAACTTCCGGACCAAGGGCAAACCAAAGAGTTTTACGTTCAGCTCACCTTTATTGTCCGGCGGTTCATTGAAGCCCTGACTGGAGTGCGGGCGCCGGAACAAACCACCGAAGAGTTCCTGCGAGCGATTCACCATCACCCTGCCTTTGGGCCGGCGGAACAAATGGAATTGGCCCGGTTCCTGGAAGCGGCCGATTTGGTGAAGTACGGAGCCGCGCAAGCAGACGTCCAAGCTTTGACCGACAGTCTGGACATTTCCCGGCAATTCCTCACCACCTTCGCCGTCGGTCGGCCGCAAGCGATGGAGGCCACGGCGTGAACGCTTTCCGCCTTCACGACCCGCTGTGGTTGCTGGCTCTCCCGGCGATGGCCGGGCTTTGGTGGTGGCTGCGAAAGCGACAGAAACCGCCGGCGGCGGTTTATTCCAGCGCCCTGTTGTTGCAAGCCCTGCCGCGGAGCGCCCGGCAACGCTGGGCTTGGCTTCCGGCCTTCCTTTCCGCCGCCGGTTTGGTTTGCCTGGTCCTGGCCTTGTGCCGGCCGCAAATGGGCCTGGAAGCTTTTCGCATCCGGCGGGAGGGCGTCGCCATCCTGATGGCGGTCGACCGAAGCAATTCCATGGCCGCCTTGGATTTCGAATGGAGGGGCCAGCCGGCCACTCGGTTAGAAGTGGCGAAGAAGGTCATGGACGAATTCGTGTCCGGAAACGAGGAAGCCCTCGAAGGACGGGCCGACGATTGGATCGGTTTGGTGGCCTTTGGCGGCTTCGCCGAGAGTTTGGCTCCCCTGACCTTGGATCATCCAGCCTTGCTGGACATCTTGGAACAAGTGGAATTGCCCTTGGTTCACGCCCCGGTTCGAGATGAAAAAGGACGGGTGGTGAACCGAGAAGTTCAAGAACAGGAAGGGGCCACCGCCATCGGCGACGCGATCGGCATCGGGGTCGAACGATTACGACATCACCCGGCCAAAAGCAAAGTGTTGGTGCTGCTATCCGACGGCAAACAAACTGCCGGCGTCCTGCAACCGATGGAAGCCGCCGCCATCGCCAAAGAATTCGGAGTCAAGATTCACACCATCGGCATCGGCACCACCGGCATGGTGCCGGTTCTGCTGCCCGGCCCCGGCGGCCGCCAACAAATCGGCCGCGATTACTTCGAGTTGGACGAAAAAACTTTGCAGGCCGTAGCCAAGGAAACCGACGGCCGCTACTTCAACGCCAAAAACACTCAGGCCTTACGCGAAGTCTATCAAGCGATTGACGCTCTGGAAAAAACCGAGCTGGAAGGACAAATTTACAGCCAATACGCAGAAAGGGCTCATTGGTTTCTGTTCCCGGCCCTGTTGTTGTTGGCTCTGTCAGCGGCATTGCAGCAAACCATTTTCCGGGAGACCACAGGATGAATTGGGGACGTCCGGAATTCCTTTGGGGACTTTGGTTGCTGCCGATCTTCGCTTGGCTGGAGTGGCGACTTTGGCGCCATCGCCGCCAGCAATTGGAAGCCTTTTACGGAAGTGATCTTCGCCCTCGATTAGCCCCCCAAGTCCCCCTTTCCAGGCGACTTTGGCCGCGAGTAGCGTGGGCCCTGGCCTTTTTGGCTTTGGTTCTCAGCGCCGCCCGGCCCCGATTCGGATTCCGCTTTACTCAAGTGGAAGCGCGGGGAGCTGAAATGGTGGTTTGTTTGGACGTATCTCGTTCCATGTTGGCGACCGACGTGGCACCCAGCCGGATGGAGCGGGCGAAATCGGACATCTTGGATTTGCTGGAAGTCATTCCCGGAGACCGGGTGGCCTTAGTGGCCTTTGCCGGACGGCCGGTCACCGCTTGCCCTTTGACCGTAGACCAAGCCTTTTTCCGCCAAGCCCTCCAGGAAGTCAACGTCTACACCGCTCCTCGAGGGGGAACCTTAATTGGCGACGCCTTGCGTCATGCCTTAAATATGCTGGATGAAAAAACCGATCGCGATCAGGCCATTCTTTTGATCACCGACGGCGAAGATCACGATTCCCTGCCTTTGGAGGTGGCTCAGCAGGCTCAAGAGCGCAAAGTTCGGTTTTTCACCGTCGGTTTGGGCGACGCCGAGGAAGGTGCCCGCATTCCCACCGAAGCCAAAAGCGGCGATCAGGTTTATCTCAAGCACAAAGGGGAAGAAATCTGGTCTCGGATGGATGAAAACCTGCTGCAAGCCCTGGCTCTGCAAACCGGCGGAGCCTTCGTCGCCGCCGGTACCCGAAGTTATGATTTAGGCGAAGTGTATAGCCAGCGCCTCAGCCAACTTCGCCGCGGAGCTTTGGATTCGGAGCAACGGCGGCGCTACCAGGAACGCTTCCAATGGTTCGCCGGTTTCGCCTTATTGGCCTTTTTGAGCTCTCGGATTTTGGCGGCCCGGTCGAGCCGGAGGATGCAGCCGGATCGAACTTCCAGAGAATGGCAACGGCACTTCGAAGGAGGCCAAGGATGAGAAATCTCTTTTTGCTGACCTTCCTGTTCGGCAGCTTCTCCTTGCAAGCTTGGGCGCAATCCGACCACGAAAAGGAACCGGCTCAACCTCCTGCAGAAGAAGTCGCCGAACCGGATTCGGTCGCTTCCGAATCCAACTTGGATCTGGCTCAAGATCCAATTTCTCTGGTGCGCCAGGGAGTGGAATGGTACCGGCAGGACCGCTTTCAAGACGCTCATCAAGCCTTCGAGCAAGCCGCCACCTTGCTGCCGGAGCATCCACGGATCCAATTCGGGCAAGCCACCACCGCCCTGGCTCTTGGAGAGGTGGAACAAGCTCGGAGCGGCATGCTGCAAGCCGCCGCCGCCCCGGATCCGATTCTGGCCGCCGAAGCACGTTACAACCTGGGCGTTCTTGCCGCTCAACAAGCTCGAAATGCCGTCGGCGACGATCTTGCAGCGGTGGCCAAAGAAAACCGCCAGGAAATCCTGGATGCTTTGCAGCAAGCGGCCACGGCCTTTCGCGAATGTATTGAACTCAAGGAAGATCACGGCGATGCTCGCTACAACCTGGAACTGGTCCGTCGCTATCGCAAGGAGATCGAAGATTTTTGGCGTCAACTGGACAAACAGGAAGAACGGGATTCCAAAGATCTCCTTGAGTTTTTGAGCCAATTGCAAGAGCGGCAGGAAGAGCTCAGGAATCGGCGCTGGCCCCTGGCGGAGCAAACTCCTTCTTTACAGCGGGATCAGGCTTTGCGGGAACTTGCTTACGACCAAGATGAATTGGCTTTGGAAATGGAAGCGCTGAAAGCCAAAATCGTCGAAAGCATGCAACAGGCCACCGGTCCAGGCAGCGGCCCGGGAGGCCAAGGCCAAGGCCCGGATCCGCAACAGTTGGAACAAGCCATTCAGAGTATGCAAGCCTTGGCCGAATCGGCCAGGGAAGCCATGGAAACCGCCGCCATGGAACTGCAGGAGCGGCGTCCGGAAGACGCCAAAGCGCCTCAAGGGCAGGCTGCCGCCGAACTGGAACGCCTGTACCAAGGCATCGCCCCCTTTCACGCTTTATTGCGCCGGGGAATTGAAACGGAAACGGTGTTGCTGGCTTTGAATCCAAGTCATCCCGAGCCCCCGGAAATCGAGGCCGAGCAGCACACCCCTGAGCGAGATCGCTGGCAGGAAAGGCAGCGAAACGTCCAGGCCTGGTGTGGTTTGCTGACCCTCCACGCCGAGCAACAACTTTCCCAGTTGGAACCGCTGTTGCAATCCGCTCCTCCTCCGCCACCAACACCCCCTTCCGATCAGGAAGAACTGTCGGAAGAAGAACAAGCCCAAGCCCATATGCGGCAATTGGCCGAAGCCATGGAGTTGGCCTTGGAATTGGCTCCACAAGCGGAGGAAGCCGCTCGGGAAGCGGTGGAGTTTCTGGCCTCGGAACAGGATGAAGACGCCTTCAATCGGCAACAGGAAGTCCTGGATCTATTGCAACAAATCGCCGACGCCATGCCTAAAGATCCGAATTCCCAAGAACAAGGGGACCAGCAAGACTCGGATCAGGAGCAGCCCCAAGATCAAGAGCAGGAACAGGATCAGGAACAAGACTCCGAACAAGATCAGCCGCCACCGCCACAAGAAAATCCCGAATCGGAACAAGATTCCCCCCCTGAGCAGCAACCGGAGGAGTCACCTCAGCAACAACCTCCGATGAGTCGGGAGCAAGCCCAGCAATTGTTGCAACGGGCTCGAGAGCGGGAGCAAGAGTACAAAGAGCATCAAAAAGAAAAAGCTCGGATCCAACAGTGGCTCCAGGGCCAGAAGGTCAAAAAGGATTGGTAACCATGCTACCCCTGCTGATCCTCGCCTTTTCCTTCGTTTGCCAGGACCTGCAAGAGCCACGAGTGCAATGCATCTTGGAGCCTCGCAACTTATACGTTGGCGAAGCCGCGGATTACACGGTCGAAGCTCTGAACTTCGAAGTCTCCGGCCCGCCCGAACTTCACTGGCCGGGTATCCGGGTCGAATATTTGGGAGAACAGAGACTTAACTCCCGAAGTACCGTCATCATCAACGGTCAAAGGCAGGACACTTCTAAAGTCGGCATGCAATTTCGGTATCGACTGACGCCCTTGAAAGAGGGCATTTTCGATTTATCCGGGCCGGAATTCATCGATGAAGGGGAGACCAGGGTCGGCAACCGGCAACGCCTTCAAGCCATCGCACCGGAACCTCAAAACGTCCTGTTGTTGAAAGTCGAAACTTCGCACCAGGAAGTTTACCCCTTGCAAGCCTTTCAAATTTCCCTGGAAATCTTGGTCCGGGAACTGCCCGGAGAATACCGGAACCGGGATCCCTTGGCTCCATTGCGGGAAGCTCCAGTCTTGCAGGTTCCTTGGGCCGATATCCCGGAAGGGCTGAAAGCGGAAGACTTGGATCGCTGGTTGGGAAAATACCGCCGCTCTCGAGATATTGGTTTTTCCATCAACAATTTCACCGTCGGCAACAATTTTTCCTTTTTCGGCAATCGCCGGGCCATCTTCCAATTGCCGGGAGAATGGCAGCAACTTGAAACTCCCCTGGAAGGCCGTTTCCGCTCTTATCGATTGGAGCGGAGCTTCATTCCCTTGAAACCTGGACGCTATCCATTCGGGCCGGCCAATCTCAAGGGTGTTTTCGGCACGGCCGATCAGAACGGCCAGTTGATCGGCAAGCAGTTGTACGCTCTTTCCAATACGGTCAGTGTTCACGTCCGGGACGTACCCGAACAAGGCCGGCCGGCTGGATATTCAGGAGCCATCGGCCAATTTTCCGCCAAAGCGGAAATCCTACCCAAAAAAGCTCAAGTCGGAGACCCTCTTACTTTGAACCTGATCATCCGCGGCCAGGGAAACTTGGCCGATATTCTGCCCTTGGATTTAGAGCAAGTGTTGCCATCTCTAAAACAAGATTTCAAGTTCTACGACGCCACCTCCGAAACCCGCGCTCAACGCAAGATCATTACCTATAGTCTGCGACCGCTACGAGCCGGTATTACGGAGTTCCCGGCGATTCCTTTCGCCTACTTCGATCCAGAGAAGGGAGCTTTCGTCGAAGCTCCCACCGAGACCTTGCCCCTGTCGATTCGAAAGGCGGAAGCCTTGGCCGCCGAGGACGTGGTCGTCGCCCCTGCCGGTGACGGCGGAAAACGAGCGATCGAAGCGGCGGAAAGCGGTTACGTAGCGAACTTCAGCGATACGGAACGGTTACTGCAAAGGCGATTGACTTGGACTTCGGTCGCCACCTATTGCGCTGCCCTGGTGACTCTTTGGGCACTGTTGGCCGGCTTTCTCGGCCGGCAACGGCGGTTGAAGCAAAATCCCGACAAACTTCGACGCAGTAAGGCTCCCGCCAGGGCTCAACAAGGCTTCCAAGCGGTGAAACCTTCCCTGGCCGGCGGCGATCGCCAGGCCTGCGCCGATCTGGCTTTGGTCTTCCGCACCTTGTTCGCCGATTGGGAAGGATTGGATGCAGCCAGTTTGGGCACCGGCGACGTGATTCACATGGCGCGGCAAGCCGGATTCGATCGGGATCTCTGTCATCGGCTGGAATCGATCTTGTCCCGATGCGATGCCGCCCGCTACGGCGCCGGTGCCGAAGCGACCGCCGACCTCGGCCAAGAAGCGGAAGCCGTGTTGCAGGGCCTTCTTCAACAAGGTGCCGGCAATGGATCCAAGGCGGCCCGGGGCTGGTGGCTCCTGCTTCTCCTGCCGGTGATAGGTTCTTGCCGGCAGGCGGCGGACCCGGATTTAGCTCGCCGCTTTCAACAGATCCAGAGCGACTTTTTGAGTGCCGATGAGGCGGCGAGTTACTCCGCCGTCGCCTCCCAATTGGAAGTCTTGGCCCTGGAACATCCGGACAGCGGGCCTCTTTGGTACAACCTCGGCAACGCCTGGGCCCTGGCGGGACAAACCGGTCGAGCGGTGGCGGCTTATCGGCGGGCGCAGCGATTGCTTCCCGGCGACCCTTATGTGGAAAACAACCTGCAAACCGCCCAGGGAAGCGCCCCTTCCTTCGACGGCGACCAGCGCGGCTTACGCGAGCATTTTTTGTTTTGGAAACGCTGGTTCGGGCAGGTTGAATTGGCTTGGGCCACGGTTTTCGCCGCCACTTTTTGGTTTTTGTTCGCCGTGATCCGCCTCATGGACCGAAGGCGTAAGGCGTGGATATGGGCCACTCGCCTGAGTTTGGCTTTATGCCTGGTGGCGGCCGGGAATGGCTTGTTCTTGCTCTGGCAAGAGCAACCCGGAAACTTTGGAGTCATTGTCGAAGATGAGGTGATCGCCTATCAAGGAAACTCCGAAAGTTATGAACGGGCTTTTACGGAAAACCTGCAACAAGCAACCGAGTTTCAACTTTTGGAATCCCGTTCCGGCTGGTTGCACATCCGCCTTCCTCGCCAAGGCCCTGAAGGCTGGATCCGACAAAACCAGGCCGAACTGTATTGACCGTCGCAAAGTTAGGCGGCGATGAAATCAAAGAGGCCGCCGATCTGAACCGGCGGCCTTCGAAATTTGAGCTTGGACGACCAGCTTAGTTCCCAGTGGTGCTGGCATTGCCGTTGATTTTGGCCAAAGCCCGGCGGGCGGCTTCGACGACTTTGGGTTCAGGATCCTCCAACAAATCCACCAGCAGAGGTAAAGCCTCCTTGGCTTGCAGCGTACCGAGGGAGTCGATGGCGGCAATGCGGACTTCGAGGTTTTCACTGTTTAGCTTCGGCAATAAAGCGGCTGCCGGCGACACGGTGGATCCGGTCAACTGCCAAGTTTCCCAACGCAGCCGTTCCTCCTCGATTTTCCTCATCCGATCCAAAGCTTTTTCCGCCGCTTGCGCCACTTCCTCGTTTTTACTCCCCAGGGCTTGCAAAAGCACCGGCACAGTTCGCGGATCCAAGGTTTGACCGAGAGCGGTAATCAAGTGTTCGGGGTAAGAAAGATTCTGAAATCGATTCCAAGCTTCAATCATGTTTGGCACGAAGTACTCGCCTCCCGATTTTTCCGCCAATGCCGTCGCCGCCAACAAGGCGTAATCGGAAGATCTCAGAAGCGCTCGAATCGGTTCCTGGTAGTCAATCAACTCTTCCGGACTAAGATCCAACCAACTGACCCCTTCCAAGACCAGTTCCGGCCGCCCGCTTTCCATCACCAATTCCTTTGCTTGCTTGGAAAAGACGCCGTTTCTCGGCATCAGATGATCGGCCAGATCAAGCAACTCCTCGCGACTCAAGAATTTCGGCAAGACCGACCAACTCACCGTGGGCCAGCCATAGACCTGATCCACGATCCACTTGCCGAAATCGGAGTTTTTCAGAAACGACTTTTGCAACAAGGCTGCGGAAAATGCCGAATCCATCAACGCGAGATTCCTAAAGATGGCGTCGCTATTGTGTTGAATTGCGCGCTCGGGATAACCCAGATACAGCACTTCCACCACCCAAGGAGCTATTTGCTCGATCTCCTGAGAGGATAAAGGGCCGTAATTGTGAATGTGTTGAAGCCAGGAATAAAAGAACTGCCTGGCTAATTTGGAGGTCAGGTTTGGGTTCAGCTTGCCATCCAACACATCCCAGGCTTGACCGGCCTGCAACGGCCAAGGGGTCTGCAAGTTCTGCAAAGCCCTACTACGGATCTCCGGATCGAAGTTCGTGTCCAGAGCCAAGGCCAGCAGAATTTTCTGCCCCTCAGAAGTGCCCTGGAACCGGGTACCGCGAGCGAGCCAAGTCTCAAGGGCTCCCCCCGGTTGAACCGAGTGCCAAAGTTTCAGTTCATCGAAATTCCTGGGATCGAAACTGGAGAACAACAGGGCGGAAGCCTCTGAAGCAAAACGCTCTTGTTGAATCAGGGCTCGCACTCCCTGAGCCAATTCCGATTCCAGTTTCCGTTTTAGCTTGAGCTCTCTTAAAATTTCCCGTTTCACCGCGTCATCCTGAGAGGCCATGGCCGCCAGCATTCCCGGGATGCATTCGGTCCTTGAAGCCGCTACCGCCGCCAAGCGGCGCACGGTGGGGTGGTCGTCCTGCAGCATGGCGGTCAGCCAGGCGTAGGGAAGCAAGAGGTGTTGTTCCGGCTCCAATTCCACCTGCTCCCGTCCAATTTCGAACACCGCTTTCGGCTCTCCTTCCCGATGCTCACCGGGATAGCCGGCCCCAAGAAGCCCAATGGCTTCATCGACCACGGGCAAGTTGGTTCTGCGAACCGAGGCCTTGCCGACGATGGAAAGCAGGAAACGGATTTGATCGAAATCTCCTCCGCCTTCTAAACGCCGGGCCAACAAGAAGGAATCGCCCCACCGCAAGGCCAAATACCGAGCTCGGTCGGCCAAGCGAGGATTAGCCGATAAAGAAGCCAAATCCGGCAATTTAGATTCGCGCAGGACGGGGCTGGAATAGGAGTTCATCGCCGCCAGGATGGAAACCGCCAACGGATCTTCCTGTTTCTGGAATCGCCGACCGAGAACTTGAATCAAACCAGGTAGTTCCTTTTGATTCAAAAGCCGGATGCCGAATTCCGCTCCCGCTTGAGCTCGCTCAATCGAATCGGCTTCCGACAAATGCAGACTGATTCGCTCCAAACCGCTCCAAAGAGAATCTCCATTGGGTTTGGGAGACAGTAAATCCACCAAGATCGGGTTCAAACTACTGCCGGGCCAAGTTCTGGATAAGGCCAAGAATTCATCGGCGAAATCTATGCCCCCGAGAGCCAAGCCCAAACGAAGCGCACCCATGAATCGAATCACTTCCGGGCTGGGATTCTGAAATTCCCCCTTTTCAATCGAGGACAAGACTTTCCAATAATCGGAATCCATGACCTCGGAAAGATAGGGCAGCACCTGGCGACCATAAGGAACCAAACTCTCCCTCCTCCGTTTGGCAAGAGCTTGGCGAACCACCTCCAGGAAATCGGGATCCAGGGATCTCTGCGGTGCCTTCAGGGATTCGGCCAACTGCAAGATCGGAGCCACTTCCTTTTCCACTCCAGCCCGCTGCATCAGAGGCTGCAACAAAAGCATGGCTTTTTGGGCATCATCCGGTCGGCCGGCGGCCAGAAAAGCCCGATACGCCTGGGCAAAGGCCTTGGCCCGCAGGTTCAAATCCTCTTGGCTCTCTGAGGATTGACCCAATTGCAGCATGGCGAAAGCTGCAGACACGTACTCGGCCTGAACTTCCATCCGGTGCAAGGCGGTGAAGTAACGATCGGAAGCCGACTCTTGAGGGTCTTCCTGAGGCCCGGCCAGCAGGCAAAGGGCAAAGCAAGCGACGAAATTCATGACAAGTCCTCCTGTCCCTGTTGCGGACTCCCTTTTGTCGCACCGGGGCGGTCAAACCCGGGTTTCACTTTTGTCAAATTTTTGTGACACAAGGGCTATCAGCGGTCGAAGCGATATCCCATGCCGCGAACGGTGTGCAGATGGCGCGGGGCTTCCGGCCGGGTTTCAATTTTTTGCCGGAGGCGAAAGACGTGAGTGTCCACGGTGCGGGTGCCGCTGGGATGGCGATGTCCCCAAACCTCTCGAAGCAGGGTCTCCCGGCTCAAAATCTCTCCGGAATGATCCAGGAAAAAGCGCAACAGTTCCAATTCCAAACGATTCAAACCGAAGCGCTTTCCATCACGAACCAGGGAATAGGCGGCGAAGTCGACTTCGATCGCGCCGAATTGGAGAGAGCCGGCAACGCCGGCATGGTTTCCACTGCGGCGCAAGATGGCTTGAAGTCGCAAAACGATTTCACGAAGAGGGGCCGGCTTGACCACGTAGTCGTCAGCGCCGTATTCCAAACCCAGAATGCGGTCGGAATCTTCCCCTCTGGCAGAAAGGATGAGAACCGGCAAGTCGCAACGGTCGCTTCGCAAACGCCGCAGAACCTCGAAACCATCCAGCTTGGGCAGCATTAAATCCAACACCATGGCTTGGAATTTACCGCTTTGGGCGGCTTCCAAGCCGGCTTCACCGTCGGCTCTTTCTTCGACTTCAAATCCCTCGCTGCGCAGGCCGTCGGCCAATCCCATGCGCAAGGAGGGTTCATCTTCTACCAGAAGGATGTTATTCATGTTCCTCCGAAAGGTCGAAAGCATAGGCCTGAGGGAATTCCAGGCGACAGCATAAGCCGCCGCCGGGGCGATCCTGCAACTCCAGGCTTCCGCCGTGGGCAAGCATGGTTTCGTGCACCAAGGCCAAGCCCAATCCGGCCCCGCCTTGAGGAGCCGGCCCTTGTCGAAAGGCCTCCACCACCTTGGCTCGCCAGGCGGCGGGAATTCCCGGCCCCCGGTCTTCCACCATCAGGAGCAATCGCTGGGCTTCCCGTTTGGCCTTTAAAGCCATCCAGCCGCCTTCGGCTGCGTACTTGCGTCCATTCTCCAACAAATTGGCCACGGCTCTTTCGATGGCGCTTTCATCCAAAGTCGGATGATCCAAATCGGCGGCGAGATCGACTTCCAATTGAATTCCGGCGTCTTCAAGGCGCCAATTTTCCTGTTCCGCTAAATCCTGTAATAGCGTTTGCAGATCACAGGGCTGAGGCCGATGGCGACGTACGCCACGTTCCAAACGAGAGAAATCCAAAACGTCGGCCACCAGGCGTTCCAAACGAGCGGCATCGCGGCGCAGCGCCTGAAAATACTCTTGCCTCCGGGCAGCTCCTTCGACCCGGTCCTCGGCCAAATTGGTGGCCAAAAGACTGATGGAAGCCGCGGGGGTTCGCAATTCATGGCTGACCCCGGCGATGAAATCGCGGCGTAGGCGATCCAATTCCGCCCGGCGTCGCAAACTTCGGTGACCGAACCAGGCGAACAACAGCAAAGCCGTCACCATGGCAAAGGTCGAGCTCCAAAGCCAGGCTCGCCGCCGTTCCGCCGGCTTTTGAAACACTTCCGGGCGCTGCAAAGTCAAACGCCAACGATTGCCGGTTTCGGGAATGCCGGCGGGGGCGGCCAAGACGATTCCTTCGACGTCGGCGGAAGGCGACGTCAAAGCAAAGGCACCATGGATGGGCAGCAATTCCGACCAGGCGGTGCGAAGAGCGGATTCAACTTCGTCTCGGAGATAAATCCGCACCGTCTGAAGATCGGGGGAAATAAACAGGACTTGGTTCTCCCCTATCCCCTTGGAAGTTCCTGGAGCCAAGGGAAGCCATGGATCCACCGCCGCCAACAACTCCTGCTGTTCTTCCAAGGCTTGCCATCGCTGCCACTGAAGATCCCCTTCCTCAAGCTTTAGAACTTCCAAGAGGCGCCGGCCTTCGAATTGAAAACGGGCTTCCGTCATGGGAAAACTCAAACTTTGCAAGCGATTCCACAAATCCTTGCGCAGGGAATGCAAAGCGGCTTCATTTTCCTCCGCCTGATAAAGCCCTTCCAACTTTCGGTATAGCAACCAGTGGAGAGAAGATCCGGCGTGAAGGGCCAAAGGGTCGCTCTGTTCGAGGAGTCGATTCAAAACCCGGCGCGATTCGGCATAGCGCCCATCGACGGCCAGCCAATCGGCTTTGGCCAGGGACAAGCGCGCTTGCAAGCTGGCTTCTCCAGGATGAAGCAAGGTTTCCGCGTATTTAGCGGTTTGCAATGCTTGGGCAAGTTCTCCATCCAAGAATTGCAAGCGAGCCTGTTGCCAAGCCAAAGAAGCTGGACTCGGTCCGCCGGGTAGTTCCCCCACGGCCTGATCTTGTAATTCCCGGCCGGATGGAAGCCGCAATGACGCCGGCAACTCGCCTTGGGGATCGAGAGGAAAGGAACGAGCGCCAACTTCCGCCGGCAAGCCGGCGGCGAGATCCCGAGCCAAGTCTCGGGCTCGTCCTTCCAGCAAGGGCAGCAACTTTCGGGCTTCGGCAAAGGCTTGACCGTCTCCGGCGAGCCCCAAGTTGGGCGAAGCCAGCCAAGCAGCGACCAGCAGCAACCCCGCCACCAGGACCAGGCTCAGCAGCCAGAGTCGGGCAAAGGCGAAAGTCGGCGGTGCGGTGGACATCGGCGGCCTTTATCCTGCCAGGATGAAGCCTGAGGATCGAATCGTCCACGAAACCGACCTGGATTGGATGGAAATCCAACCTGGCGGAGACTTTCACATGCGCATGAAAAGGTTGGGCCCTGCCGCCGGCAGCCAGCACCTCGGCTGCACCATGTACGAACTGCCGCCTGGCGGCAAAGCTTGGCCTTTTCATTACCACCACGGCATTGAAGAAGCCATCTTCGTTTTGGAAGGAAGCGGCACCCTGAGGCTAGGAGATCGCCGCCAAACCGTCACCCCCGGAACCTTCGTCGCCTTGCCGGTGGGAGAAGATTCCGCCCATCAAATGCTCAACGAAGGCCAGGAAGTTCTGCGTTATCTATGCCTCTCCACGATGCAGGACCCGGACCTGACCATTTACCCCGACTCCAACAAAGTTGGTTTATTCGCCGGTCGCGCTCCCGGAGGGGACGGTGATCGCCCGGCTATGTTGACTTTCCTGGATCTAAGCGCAGAGAAGGGATATTGGCAGGGCGAAGTCCCCTCGGAGGATGCCTAGTTGTCCAGGGAAGGCCGGCCACCCTTCCAAGTGGAAAGCAAAAAAAACCGCCTCCCCGGGTGCAACGGGAAGGCGGCGAAAGCCTAGGTTTCAGTGGCTTTATTCTTCCCAATCCCACGAGTACACCGTTCGCACTCGCTCGGCATGGGGCAAAGCCACCAGCAGTCGGGTTTCATTCCGGTGCCAAGGATTTTTGGTGTAAAGCACCCACTGGCAATCCTCCGGCAAATCCTCTTGCAGGCCTACCGGCAAGGCCTCCTTTTTGCTCAAGGTATAGCTAATCTTGATTCGGTCGCCGGTGCCGCTGCGTACCCGTTTCGGCTTGGGATCGGCAGGATCGACCAATTTGTCCTGGTCTTGCAAAATGCCGCGATCCACCAGCTTCACTAGGTTGTCCGGATAAGCGCCGGAACCGACCGAACTCTTATAGGTTTCCAAGGCCAGCGCCACCGCCTTCATGTTTTCCCGGGAAGTTTTCTGCTTCTTGGATTTGACCTCCTCGCTCAAACCTTCGGAAGCCCCGATCAAAGCCACCGTAGTCATGCCGCCGGTAAACAGCCCAAGGAAAGGATTGGCCAAGGCGGAGCGGCCTTCGTAGTAATAGCCCTGAGCTTTCTCTTGGGCGTAAAAGAAGCCGGTTCCCAGGTAAAGCCCGATTCGCTCGCTGTCCGGCAACATGCCGACGTCAAACTTCTCAGCAAAGTCACCCTGCTGCCCCATGACTTGGAAAGCCACTCCCACCATGCCGTAAAGGAATTCGAAGGTGGAACCGAGGTTGGACCACACCACCATCAAACTGTCTTCGGCCACCCGAGCGGCGTCCTTTTGAAACTCGCTCATTTCGGCCAGACTTCCACCTTCCGGGATCCCCCGGAGCTGGTTCTTCATCGCCTGAGGAGAAAGAGTCAGGAACAAGTACTCGCCTGAGCGAGACAAGGTCGGCATGAAGGGCAAACCGCTGTTGGGCAAGGCAAATTCATACTGAAGATGGCCATCCCACTCGTTGCGGTTGACTCGGACTCCTTCGATCTCTTGCAGGGCGACCTCCTCCAGCAAGGCGTCCACCGTTTCCGCGTCGCGGAGATCGAGAACCACGGTCATTTCCGGAATCGCCATGAGGCTGGCTTTCGGCCAGGCAATGGCAAGACTGAAGTGGTTGCCCATGGCCGGGACCAATTCCTCTTCAATGGAAAGGCCGGCCTTTTCCTCGATCAAGCTCAGGATTTCGCCGATGCTGAACGAACCCATGGCCTCCAAGAATTCCGGATCCAGGTCCATCTCTTCCATCAAGGCTTTTTGCCGCGCTTCTTCCTTTTGAGCCCGTTCCAGGGCGTCGGCGAAATCTACGTAGGAAGTCGCCACCAAATCCACGCCTTCTCCAAGGAAAGCGGCGTGCCGTTCCAGAGCACCATCCAAAGGTCCGCTTTTGCCAAACGGAGCGTGATTTCCGCTGGTACCCATGAACATGCGATCGACCAGCTCCTGCCCGTCCCGGTCCAGGGTATAACCCAAGCAGCGAATCTCGCTGTACACGGGGTTCTCGCTGAAGATCCGGCTCATGGCCTCCCCTTCTTGTTCCCCCATGGCACCGGCGAAAATGTCCTGGAACACTTCACCGTACAAATCCATCAGTTTGGGAAAGTTCAAGTACGCCAGGACTGCACCCTCGGTGTAGTTCAACCCTGTCAGGACCTGTTGATAATCCGCGTGGTCGGCCAAAGAAGACGACCGGCTTTCGGCCAGAAAAGCTTCAGCTACGCCGTCCCCGATGGTGAACAACAGCCGCTCGCCATCATGGATGAAGTGGAGACTCATGTCGTCTTCTTCACCGCGGAAAGCCGGCCGGCCGGCAATCTCCACCTTTTCCGCTTCTCCATTTTCGAGAGCCTTGTCCCGCATTAACTGAAACAGGCTTTCCGCTTTGCCGGGCAGTTCGCAGGTGGCCACCATTTCGATTTTGGGCTGGTCCATGCCCTTCTCCGAATCCGGCTCCAGCTTCAGCAAGCTGAAGCTCATGCTGCCCGGGAATTCCTGCACCAAGCTGCGCAGGATTTCGGCATCGTCTTCCCCTTCCAGCAGATAATCCAAATCTTCCTGAGCCTGGTCCCAAATGGGTTTCAGGAAAGCCTGCACTTGGCTGTCCTGGAGCAAGGCTTGCAAATGGGTGCCCACCATGTGATCGGACACGCCTTGCAAGGAAGGGATTTCGAGGTGAAACACGGTGCCCGCCGGCAGGTGGGCAGCCAAAGGGGCGGCGCTTTCTTGCACCACTTCCACCGCCGGCGCTTCGGTCTCCTGGAATTCGGGAGCGAAGGGTGTAAACAGCAGTGGGCAGAGCAGCAGAGAGGACAGCATGGAGGTTCTCCGAGAGAAAGTTAAGTTCAACGCTTCGGGCAAAGGGTTTGGACCTATTCGGCCAAGTCTTCGAATTCCGGGATTTCTGCCAGATCCAATTCCAGGGTCTCGGCGAGAGCGGCCACGGCGGCGCGAAGATCCTCGTCTTCTTGTACGTCAACCGCCAGTTGGAAATCATGTTTTTCCGACAGGCGCTGGCGCAAGGCTTCGCGTACTCCAGCCCGGACCAAATTGGTGGACAATTCCAAGCGCAGGTCCGCCTTCAACTTTTCGAAACCCGGGTAGGCCTCTTCGTCCCAGGCATCGAAAGTGGCCAATTCTTTGGCCAACTCCAAATCTTTTTCAAGCAATTGGTCCACCAAAGCCAAGGTGCGGGAATCCTTCCGCACTCTTTGCACCAATTCGAAACGCTCCCCTAACAAGCTGGGCAAGGAAACTTGGACTTCAGGTTCGACACCGCTTCCCTGAATGCTCCGGCCGGTGGGCAGAAAGTATTCCAAAATGGTGATGGAAAGGGACAAGGTTCCTTGGTTTTCTCCCAACACCGACTTTCTCGGGAAGCCTGCAATTCCGGCTTGGGATTGGCCGATGCCCTTACCCCAGGACGTCCGTCCAACGGTGATCGAACGCTCCAAATCCTGCAAAGCCCCACTGGTCATTTCGGAGGCGCTGGCGGAACATTCATTGATCAACACCGCCATCGGGTAGCTGCGATCGCTGGCCGAATCGGTGGATTCGGAAACCTCCTCCTCGTATTCTTTTTCGTCCTTTTCCCAAGGGGAAGGATTGACCCAAGTGGTAGTAATGGTTTCTCCTTCCGGAACGAATTTATCGACAATGCCAATGGCATCCAGGACGGTTCCGCCGGGGTTGCCGCGCAAGTCCAGGATCAAACCCTGAATGTCCTGATTCTCCAATTCCTTGATCGCCCATTCCAACTTCTGCGCGCATCCCAATTCGAATTGTTGCAAGCGGACGTAACCAATGCCGCCGGGAAGCAGGGCGGAAGTCACCAGCTTGTCCGGATCCGGCGCTTCCGGTTCCAGATGGAAAAGAACCGGACGGGTCCAACCGTCTCGCAAGATGCTCAAATCCACCGGTTTGGACAGGGCTCGGGCCAGTTGGCGCTTTTCCATGCCGGTGGCCAATTCCCCGTTGACCGAAACCACCCGGTCTCCGCGGCGCAACCCGGCCTGATCCGCCGGAGACAAGGCGAAGACAAACTCAATCTGTACCAATTTGTCTTCTTTCTCGAACATGCAACCGACCGATTTGCCCTTTCCGAACAGGGACGGGAGAGCGTCCTTATCCAAATTGCCGGCCGCATCTTCCAAAACGCTCATGCGGGTAAACCGATCGCCAAGGGAATCGACCATCTGTCCCGCGGCTTCATAAACCAAAAGGATGTAGTCTTGAGCGCTGATCGCCAGCGGCAAAGCGCCGACTTGATGGGCCAGGTCTCTTGGCTTTTGAAATTGGCCGTGGCGCAACAAATGGCGCAGGATTTCCTGGTCCTTCTTTTCCATTTGTAAGACCAGCCAGTCCGGATCCTCCGGATCCTTTTTCCGAGCCAACACCTCCAGCATGCCTTGGCGAGCGGCTTCCGTCATGGCTTCCGGCTCGGTTCCGTTTTTCTCCTTCAATTTGCCATAAGGCCGGAATTGGCGCCGCAAGGTCTCGGCTAAATCGCCCATGATCCGCGCCCCTTCCGGAGCCAGAGGGGCGGCTAGGTCCTTGTTTTCCGCCTCGTCGGCATCTTTGGAATCGGACTCTTCCGTGCCGGAGGCTTGGTAGTCGGCCAACCAATCCAGCCAATTGGCCCGCAGCCGTTTCCGCTGGTCGCGAGAGCTGACCGAGGAAATGGGCGTACTCACTTCTCCGGTCAAAGCATCCAGGCTGGCCAAAACGGCGGTGAACAATTCGGGTTCGTCTTCGTCCAGAGATGCGACCAAGGAACCCAAAGCTTCCATATCGCCGAGACGTCCGAGCTGATCGGCGGCCCGAACCCGGACCGACAGATCGCCATCGGACAAAGCGGTCGTCAACCAAGCCGTGGATCGTTCCCCTCCGAGAGAAGCCATCGCTCCAACGGCCGCTCGACGAACTCGGGGAGTTTCGTGCCGCAGTTTGCGGGCGATGCGATCCAAGTCTTCTTCATCGCCGAGCTTGCCCAAGGCAAGCAAGGCTTCCGCGACGACGGAAACCGAAGATGCCCGGAGTAAGTCGTGCAGTTCGGATCTGGCCTCCGTATCCCGGCGCCGGCCGATCACTTTGGCGGCGAAAGCCTTCACCGCCGAGTGGCGATGGTCCAACAGGGTCCGAACCACCGGGGCCGCCACCCGGTCTCCCATCGCCAGGAGAGCGGTTTGTACGGCGGGATCTCGCTCCAAGAAAGGGCTGACCTTTTCGACCAGCTCGCCGAAGCGATCATCGGGAGCCGACCGGCTGGCGTAATCCACGGCCAACCGGCGAACGTCGGCCACCGGATCGCCGGCCAACTGCAACGCCGGTTGCAATCCCTGGCTGCCGCCCAAGGCCAACAAGCGGTCGGTGGCTACCGTGCGCCAAGCCGGGGCCAGGTCTTTGGTGGTGGCCAGCGCCGTCAGTTCCGGAATCAGGGCTTCCCCCAGGCCGGCCAAAGCCATTCCGGCGTGATCGTCCCAATTGCGTCCCGCCGCCAGCTCCCGCACCGCCTCCAAAGCTTGCAAACGGCGGAACAGCCGGCCGAGTTCGCCCTTGTGGCCTTTCAACTCCCGCTGAGCATAGGCCAAGGCCCCCGCTCCCAGATCCATCAGCTTCTGGGCGCTGTGTTGGGGATCGGGAATCTTGGCTTCTCGATAGGATCGGATTTCGGTTTCCACCTGATGGGCGGTTTCCGGGCTGACACCGGTCAAAGCCCCGAACACTCGGCGCACCGCCAGGTCGGTGGCGACGTCCAAATCCCGCCACAGCAGCTTTCGCAGAGGAGCGACCGCCTTGTCCCCGGCATCCATCAAATGACGGCATGCCGACTCCCGGGCAACCCGGTCTCCACTTTGCAGTTCCTCCAGCCATTGCTGGATTTGCTCGCGGGAGGGCCCCTTGGATTCTTGAGCCGCTTTAGAGGCGAGCTCTATCACTTCTCGGTGTTGGGCCGGCGGAAGACCGGCGGCCGAGCAAAGGGTGGCAGAAGCCAGCAAACAGCCGGCGGAAAACAGGAGTTGTAGCCTCATTTCAATGGGTACCGGTGACGGCGGCAGCGTCCTGGCTTCGCCAAATCGGGCGGAGGGCGAAGCCTGGAGCGGACCATTCTAGGCCACGACCCAGAGGACGCGGCTTCACCAACAGGCTTACGATGGGAAGCGGTCTTCGATTCGAACTTTCTTCCAGCCTGGGCAAGGTCCTGATCCGGTCTGGGCCACTGGGCTAAGCCCAATTTCGCTCCTCAGTTGCGGCAGCTTCCCAGGTTTTCGCCTAAAAATTCGACCCGGTCGACGTTGGAAAAACATGCGGGGAACTTCCAAACGGTTTTGGCTGAGACGAGTGGGGTGGATTTGGATCCTCGGGCTTTGGCTGGCTTGCAGCCATTCGCAACCACCCTGTCCGCCAGCGGAAGCCACGGCTCCTGCGATCCGGCCGCCATTATCCGCCCAGGGCCAACAAGACCTGGATCTCCTTCTTTCCACCCCCCGTTTCACCGATGACGCCATAGGGGTCGGCGGAGAAACGCCGGAAGAAGTCCTGGCTTGGCGGCGGCTCATTCGGACACCCCAGGCGGAATCCGCCTTTCTCTATTTGTTGGAGCGAGGCGAGGCTCCCGGCCAATTATTCGCCTTGTGTGCGCTTTACTCCTTGGCGCCGGCCACCTTTCAACGCAAACTTCCTGAATTTCGCCGGCGAAAGGACGAAGTGGAGTTTCAAAGAGGTTGCGTGATCAGCCGGCAGGCCATTGGAGAAATCGTGGATTGCGGCCACCCGAATGCAGTCCGCTTGCAATCTCCGCAACAAACGATCCGCGCTTGGATGGAAGCTCATCCGGAATTGAAAAGCGTGCAATATGACATTGCCGGAGGTGCTTTCCCGGCCGTGTTCGCAGAAACGGACGGTTGGTAAGCCATTTCCCTAGCCGGCTTCAAAAAAAATGACCCCCGCCGGCCGGCGGAGGTCTCGGGCTTCCTCGGCGCCAAAGGCCCCGAGGAAGAACCAGCATCCGATCAGGACTTGATCAATCGGGGATCTTCGGTTTCGACGAATTTTTCCGCTTCGGAAATGGCGTAGTCGTAGGACTGCTTGTAATCCTTCGGCGGGAAAATTCTCTGCCGGATATGGCCAAGAGCGGAAGTGCGGAATTTCCACGGACGTAGGAAGTCGAGCATCAGGACCACCCGCTCTTCGTCACTCCAATTCCAGGCTTCATGGTTGTGCATGTCATCGAAAACCATGACCTTGCCTTCTTCCCATCGCTTGGAAGTTTTGCCGACCCGGAAACCGATGTCGCCACCCTCCGGAACCTTCAAAGCCAAATGAGAGCGGAGCACGATGGTGGTGAAACCGACGTGGGCCTTGATCGCCGATTGCGGCCGCAGCCAAGAATAGGTGGCCATGGTCAAGCCGGGAATTTTGTCGACCAGAGCGGCGGTCTTCGGGCACAGCTCGCAATTCTTGTCGAACCGCCGGCCGGGAGTACGAAACAGGAAGAGGTTCCACTGATTGTCGAACATGTGGTCGCGAGGCCACTGTCCAAAGGCATCTTTCGGCAAGTTATCCAACTCTTGCCGGATGTCTTGCCAGTTCTCTTCCAACATCCGGGTCCAGGGGAAGTCCCGATTGTCGAAGAACTCGGGGTTTTCGCTGGGCATGGGTTTTTGAAGGTGTAAGGGGAAAACGGAAGGGGCATCAGAACGCCCGGGATTCTCTATTAGACCCCATAGGAAAGGGATAAACTTGCATTTTTTGCAGGAATTATGAGCATTTTATTTCCCACAAGTCCAATCACCGGGTTGGTCGCCTGTAAATCTCCGGATGGGCCATGGCAAAGGCAGCCAAGGCCTCTGCATAAGTCTCGGGCCTAGGGAGATTTGGGCCGCCGTCCTGGAGGAAGCTCATGCAACGGTCGGAGGAATAACGAGCAGGATGATTGAAATAGACGAAGGCCTCCCGGGGTATGCCGGTCAGCCTAGGAACTCCAGGCAAGCGGATCATGGCTTCGGCCAAAGTTTTGGGCAGGGTCCAGCGTGGAGCGGAACGGTTCAGGGCTTGTAAGAAAGCCTCCATCCACTGCCGGCCGGTCCAGGGTTGGGGATCGGCCAATTGCAACACTTCGCCCCGGGTCCGAGGATCGGCAGCCAGGAAATCCATGGCCGCAACCAGCCAATCCACCGGCACGACGTTGAAGCCGACCTGACTCGGCCCGAAGTGGGGCATGGGAAACCAAGCCGGCAAGCGCTTCAAAAATTGCAGCAGGAAGTAAGGACCATCGCCTTTCACGGTTTCCCCGCTTTTGGAATCTCCCACCACGATGGCCGGTCGATGAATGGTGGTGGGCAAGTCCTGCCACCGGGCTTGCACCCTTTTTTCCGCTTCGAACTTGGTTGACTCATAGTGATTTTTAAATCCCTGGCCTTGATCCAATTCCGATTCCAAAATGAGCCCAGTTCGGTCTCCGGCAACATAGCAAGTGGAAATATATTGAATGGAATCCAAGCTTTGCAAGCTGGAGCAAAAATCCAAAACTCTTTCGGTGCCTTCTACGTTGACGGCAAAGGCCAAGTCCGCCGGAACGTGCAAATCATAAATGGCGGCCAGATGCCACACTTGAACGACATGGGCACGCAAGGATGCCAAGTCCGCCTCCTGAAGGCCGAAATTGGGCAAGGTTAGGTCCCCTGCCCAAAGCGTGTAGCGGTTTTGCAGCTCCGGCGCCTCTTGGGCTAGGGCGGATAAACCGGCTTCCGCCGACTTCAGGAATCGCGCCTCCACCAGGAAGTGGTAATGCCGTTCGTTCCCGAAACGCTGCCAAAGTTTGGTGAATAAACGGCCGGCCAGAAATCCCGGATATCCGGTCAGGAAAATTCCTTGCGCCTTCATGAATCCAGATTAGCAACGCGAGGACCGGCCCAAAGATCTTCGTGTTGTGCAGATTCATGAAAATGCAAGGCTTGCTGGTACGTAGTCTTGGGGCTGGGTCCCAACCGACCGACTGCCATGAAAATCGCTCCTTGCTTGTTTTGGTTCTTGGCTTTCCTTCCCTCCGGCCTGCTCGCACAGGAGAACGCCTTCCCACCTTCGCCTCCAGGGGACCAAGGAATTCGTGACGAAGCCCTGCTGGAGCTCGGCGCCTGGATCCAAGAGCAGGTAGATCAGCGGCATATTGTCGGGGCCGAATTCCTGGTCATCAAGAACCGGCGCACGGTCTTTCATCAAGGCTACGGTTGGCGAAATCGAGAGGCCGGCCTAGCCATGGAGCCGGGTTCGGTTTTCAACGTCCGCTCCATGACCAAGCCCCTTACCGGAACGTTGATGCACCAGCTATTCCGGGAAAAAGGCTTGTCCTTGAGTCTTCCGGTGGCCGAGTTTCTTCCCAGCTTCGCTGAAGGAGAAAGCGCCAAAATCACCGTCGAACAACTGGCCCAGCACCGCAGCGGTTTGCCGCTGACCATGTTGACCACTCTACAAGAGGTAGACAATCTGCAAGAGATCGCCGAAAAAGCTGGCAAGAGCGGCCCGACGTTGGAACCAGGAAGTGAATTTCAATATAGCGATACTGGTTCGGATACTTTGGGCGCCGTACTCGAAGTGGTGGCCGAAAAGAGTCTGGATCGCCTGTTCCAAGAAAGAATCCTCGATCCGCTGGGGATGCAATCATCCAGCCCGCTATTGACAGAAGATCAATTGGACCAATGGCCGCTTTGTAGTTTATACGGAGGTTTATCTGCCAATTGGGAACCGTTTTGGCAACCTTCCGATGGAAAGCCTTTTTATCCCTTCACCATGGGTTCGCAAAGTTTGTATTGCACTTTGGAGAACTATGCCCGTTTTTTAGCCGCCTGGATCGATGAGGGAGTTTGGAAGGACCAGCGATGGATCGCCAAAGAAGCGGTGGCTCAAGCGACTCAGCCCTTTTCCACGGCTGCGAAGCTGCCCACTTCCATTCCTGATTTGGAAGTCAAATACGGCCACATGTGGCTGCTTTATCAAGACCAAGAGGGTGAAACCGTCATTCTCAGCCACAGCGGCTCCGACGGAACCTGGGCTTGGGCCTGGCCCCAACAAGACCTCATTGTTTGCTTCTTCACTCAATCCAGAGGTCAAGGCACCGGCATAGATTTGGAAGCCAAAATCGACCGATTGCTGGCCAGGCCGGACAGCTATGGCGAAGAAATCGCCTTGGCCAAAGAATTGCGCCCATGTTTGGGAACCTACTTGGCCAACTTTGGTCGGTTTCGGAATACCGAGTTCCACGTGGTCGAGCAAAACGGCCAGTTGGCGGTGCAACTGCCGCAGCAAATCACCAGCCTGTTGCAGCCCACGGAAGAAGAAGGGCTATTCGCTTTGAAAATTGATTCTCGAGTGAAAATCGGATTTTTGAAAACCGAAAGTGGCCTGGTCGAAGCCATGCAATTGCATCAGGGCGATCAAAGCTTCACCCTACCCCGTGGCAAAGCTGCCGCAGAAAGAAAAATCACCGAGCAAGAAGTGGCCGACTTTTTGGGTTTCTATCATGACCCGGAAGCCGGGCAAGACGTGGAGATGGTGCTCTTTAAGGATCAATTGGCAGTCAAAGTACCGAATATGCCGGCTCCCTTGGCTTTTCATCCTCCAGATGAAGAGAATCGGTGGGCCCTGAAGGTAAATGCCTCTGTATCCATCCGCTTTCAAAGGGATCAGGCCGGCCGAGTCACCGGCTATCGGGTTTTCAGCCCGGACGGCAAGGAATATTGGCGCCCTCGAGTAGTGCAAAAAGAAGAGGCCGAAACCTCGACGGAAACCGAAACGATCGAAGAACCTCCAAGTTTCCAAGATCCAGAGCTCCAAGCTCGTCTCACCGCCCTATCGGAGCAATTGGAAAAACAACGACAAGAATATCGAATCCCAGGAATGGCTTTGGCCATTGTCTACCAGGGAAGACCCATTTGGGTTCAAGGCTTCGGAGTCTCCGATGTGGAAGCTCAAACTCCGGTGACTCCAAGGACGGTGTTCGCCATCGGATCGGTTGGAAAGTCCTTTACCAGCCTGCTGATGACTTCACTGGCCCAAGAGGGGCAATTGGATTTAGATGCACCGGTTACCCAGTTCATCCCTTACTTCGATTTGAACATCCAATCAGAAGATCCCAAAGCCGAAGTCACCCTCCGGGATTTGCTCTGCCACCGAACTGGCTTTACCCGCATGGGAGTGTTGTGGAAGAATTTGCAGATCCCGCACGAGAAGATCTTGAAAACGGCGGCAGGGGCGACACCGTATGCACCCTTTCGAAAGAGATTTCTTTACAACAACGTCATGTACCTAGCCGCTGGAGTGGCAGCGGAAGCGGCCACCGGGAAATCCTGGGCCCATCATATCGAGACTCGTTTCTTGAAACCTTTGCAGATGAAAGACAGCAGCGTCTTACAACCGAAAACCGAAGCCAGAAGAGAGGGAAGATTTCACGACGGCTACCATTGGAACGAGTTCAAGCAATCTTACCGCAGCTTGCCGCTCGTGGACTTAAGCTCCATCGCTCCGGCCGGCGGGATTTATTCCACCGCAGCCGACATGGCTCACTACATTCAAGCTTTGCTGGACGACGGCCGCTTCGGCAACCGGAAGGTTTTTGAAAAAGAGGCTCTGGAAGCCTGTTGGTCTCCTCACACCCCGGTCGGCGGCGGAGTTTCCTACGGCTTGGGCTGGATGCTAGGAGAGTGGCAAGGTCAACCGGAGTGGCAACATGGCGGCAACATCGACGGCTTCGCCGCTCAGGTGGCTCTTTTACCGGAACAAGATCTTGGCCTGGTGTTGTTGGCCAACATGACTTCGACGCCCTTGACCAAAGAAGTCCTGCCCTTGGTCTGGAACGCCGTTCTCGGCTCAAAGGAAAGTTCGTCCGACGTCAATTACCAACCCTATTTGGGCTCCTACAAGGCGAACTTCGGCCAGTTTCAGGACGCCACTTTCACGGTCAAGGCCCACAACGGCAAGCTAGCCTTGGACGTTCCCGGGCAGCAGTTGTTCCAGCTCCAGGATCCGGATGAACAAGGATTTTGGAATTTCGCCGCTACAGACCAGATCCGAGTGGTTTTCGAGCGGGATGCCCAGGACCAGGTGGTCATGCTGAAGCTGCATCAAAGCGGCTATATTTTCGAATTGCCGCGGGAAGGGTTCTCACCGCCTCCGCCATCGGGCTACCCCGCCCTTCAGGATCTATTGGGCCAATACCGGTGCCAGGAACTTGACCAAAACGTCGAGCTTCTGCAACGCGATGGAGCTTTGATCTTCCTTCGATCCGGAGGCAATCCGGCAATCTTGTTGCCGCCGAATCCCCAAGGTCATTGGGTCCTCAAAATTCGCCGGGACCGCTTCCTGACCTTTGCATCGAGCTTGCAGGGAGAAATCGACGCTTTCATTTACCACCAGCCCGGCGCCGAATACCGGTATGAAAAGATCGCCGGGAGCACCCCCAAGCCGTTGCCGGATTTGGAACTTTTGCTGTCCAAACGAGCCGACCAACTTTCAACTCAAGCTCTGGCCAATCTCGGAATCGTAGCTTTGACCGGGCGTTTGGACATGCCGCACTCCGGCATTCGCGGCACCATGAGTTTTCTTTTTCAAGGAAAGGAGCGTTTGGAGGTTTACCGCGACTTCGGTGATTTCGGTTGGAGCCGAGGAGTCATGGACGGCAATTTCGGCTTTCATGAAGGTACCGCTTCTTCCTATGAAGAGTTGACCGGTCGCAGCTTGAAACAAATGCAAGAAAGCCATCCCATGATCTGGCTGGGCGATCTCCGCGAAGCTTTTGCTGAGATCGAAATCCTTCGAAGGGAACAAGTTCAGGGAAGAACCACAGTCCTGTTGAAAGCGGGCAATCCCGGCCTGCCGCCTCACCGCTTGTGGCTGGATGAAGAGACCGGTGACATTCTCAGAGAAAGCTACCCAAGAGTCAGCGACGAAGGCATGCCGGATTTCCCGATGGATTTCTACTACAGCGATTACCAGACTCGCCAAGGGTTACGCCTTCCCACCACCATCCGCTTCAGTCAAACCGCCACCGGCACCGTCACCATGACCGTAGAAAAAGTGGAGATTGGAGTGGATCCGGATACCGTTTCCTGGCAGCCTCGCCTTAAAAACCGCTGATCACTCTCCTTTGTGGTGAAGCCCCATTTCCACCATGGGGCTTCGCCTCCCCGAAAAAATTTTGGCAGGCTTTGGCAGCTTTTTCGTTCTGTATGGCAAAGGCTTTTCAGCCTACTTCCACTTTAAACCAAGGAGGATTCCATGAAACTAAGCTTGACAGCCGTGGCTGTTCCGGCGGCCATTCTTTTGGCTTTTTCGCTTCTGGTGACCATCAACCCGAAGCTGAAAGCGCAGCAACCGTCGATTCAACCCGGCGGAACTTCCGGACCGGCATTCCCGGGTCACAACCAACTCTCTCTCCTGCAGTTGTTGGAATCCGGCTCCCATACACTCACCAATACGCCCAACACCATGGAAGACGTGCTGGTCATCCAACCGGGAGCGGATTTCATCTTGACCCATCTTTGGGCCAGAGACACCGACGCCGTCTTCAGCGGGGCACAAAAACTGGATTTCGCCGTCTTGAGAAGTGGCGGCACCAGTGACGGTTTGTGCCGTCTGGCCGGGGACCCGAGCAAATCCTTGGCTCGGAGCCAATGGAAGAGTCCAGGTTACCGCTTGCGCCCAGGCGACACGTTACGAGTTCAACGGAGCACCACCGGCGATCAAACCATCGGCTACAGCGGTTACTTCGTTCCCTAAACCGGTCTCTTGCTTTGAGGGCGGTTTGCCAAGGCTCGCAAAAAAGCCCCGATGGACTCGGAAGACTAAAGGCCGGCCAACACCAAGTCACCGAGTTCATCGGTCTTGTGCACGCCGACTTCAAGCGACTTCAATTGCGGCGATTGCAGCAATTGAGTCACCGCTCCTTCCACCGCGACGGAGGCTTGTTTCTCTCCCAAATAATCCAGCATCAAGGCGACGGCATTGATGGTCGCGAGCGGATTGGCAATGTTCTTGCCGGCGGCTTGGGGAAAGGAACCGTGCACCGATTCGAACAGACTGACCTTGCCGGGATGCAAATTGGCGCTGGCGGCGATCCCCATTCCACCCTGCAACATGGCTCCTAAATCAGTAATGATGTCGCCGAACAAATTGGTGGTCACCGCGGTATCGATGCTTTCAGGGCTTTCAATCATGCGCATGCACGCGGCATCGACGTAGAGGTGAGCGGTTTCCACCTCCGGATATTCTTTCGCCACCATGGCGAACACTCGGGTATAGAGATCCTGAGCCCGCACCGCATTGGCCTTGTCAATCAAGGTCAAGTGTCGGCGAGGGCGGCTCTTGGCCATCTCAAAGGCATAACGAATCACCCGCTCCGTACCCTTTCGAGTGTAAAGCATGGCTTGGGAGGCCACTTCTTCCGGGCCCCCCTGATCCTCGAATACGGGCTTTTGAACATAGGCATCCTCGGTGTTCTCTCGAACCACCATCATGTCGATTTGCGCCGGTCCCTTGCCTTTTAAAGGACAAAAGCGTTCATCCAGCAACTTGATCGGCCGCAAATTGACGAACAGATCCAAGTCCCATCGCAAGCGGCCGATAATGCCACGTTCCATCTGACCCACCGGTGCTCGGGGATCTCCGATCGCCCCCAACAACACGGCGTCCATTTGTTGCACTTGTTGGAAAGCGGGATCGGGAAAAATTTCTCCGCTGGCCAACCAGTGTTCGGTGCTGAAAGGAAAACGCTCCAGATCCAGACCGAATTCAAATCGTTCGGCCACCCGTTCCAGAACCCGAAGGCCTTGATCGACCACCTCGGGCCCGATTCCGTCTCCAGGAATCACGGCTATGCGGTAAGTCTGTTTCATGGTTTTAGACCGACGCCTTTTGTTTCGATTCAGCAAACATCCCCGGCTGGTAAGCCACGATGTGACCGGCAAAGGCGGACGCCGCCACGGTCAGCGGAGAAGCCAGATAAAGGCGACCGGGCCCGGATCGTCCTTGGAAATTGCGATTGATGGCGCTGACGGTGACTTGTTCCGCCCGGTCACTGACTCCCGGACCGCATCCGATGCAGGCGCCGCAACCAGGATTGATGATTTCCACTCCAGCCTTTTCAAACAACTCCAACCAACCCCTTTCCCGGGCGAAATTCTGCACTCGGGTGGAGCCGAATTGAATGAAGAACTGAACCCCGTCGGCCACCTTCCTGCCATGGCGGACCGCCTCCTCCACCACCTGGGCGTAGAAGGCGAAGTCATCTTCTTTGCCGGCGGTACAGGAGCCGCCGTAGGCAATGTCGATCGGAACCTCGCCGAGATCGGCGATGGCCGCTCCGTTGGTCGGGTCGCTGGGAATGCCGCGATCCGGATCCCCGGGGTGAGCCACCATCGGCGGGATCGAAGCCAAATCGATGGTGTGCACTCCACCGTCGTAATCGGCATCGACATCCGGCGCAATGAAAGCTCGACGCCAGGTTTCGGGATCGACCTCAGGACGCCGTTGTTGCAACCAAGCCAAGGTTTTTTGATCCGCCTCGCAGATACCGGTTCGGGCGGTGCACTCGGTAGCCATATTGCACAAGGTGGCGCGCTCGTCCATGGACAAGCTGGCCAATCCAGGCCCGCCGAATTCCATGGAACGGTTCAAGGTCATTTCCTTGGTGGCATAGCGTTCCAGGATGTACAGAATGACGTCCTTGGCGGTGGCTCCGGGTTGTAATTCCCCGACCAGTTCAAAGCGAATGCTTTCCGGTACTTTGACAAAAGTAAAACCGGAAGAAATGAGGGCAGCGTATTCGGTGGCGCCAACGCCATAAGTCAGGGCGTTGCTGCCACCGCCCATGCAGGTGTGGCTGTCGGTAGCTTGAATCAGGTCTCCAGGATCGATGAAGACTTCCCGGGCCACCTGATGACAAATGCCCGGAGAAACGCCGTCTTGAGCCGAATAATCCCGTACTCCGGTGTGCTTTTGAAAATCCTTCTGCAAGTCCCGCAAGGTTTGAATCTTGTCGGCGAAAGGAGCCATTTTCGGCACCCCGTCGGCGTACAGCAGATGATCTTCAAATACCGCCAGCTTTTCCGGATTCTTCACCCGGTAATCAGCTCCAAACTCATTTTTCAAAAACTCGTGAACTTGAGCGGTGGTGAATTCGTGGCTGTAGCCGCCATCCACCTGAGCCAGGACCGCATCGCCGGGCTTGACGTAGGAGCTTTGCCCGGTTGAGCCAACCAATTTGCCGGCAATGATCTTTTCGGCCATGGTCATCGGCCGTTTTTCAGTGGCGTTGGCCGGCACTTCCAATTCACCGGCGGCCAATTTCTTGGAAAAGGGGAACAGGCCGCCGGATTCCAGAATCAACCGAGTTACGGGATCGAAGCGCTGGGTAAATTCGGCTAGCGGGATCCCCTCGCCGGCCTGCAATCGCCGCAACACGGCATGATCCCCCATCAACTGGCCGAGGTTGATGTTGTTGCGCTCGTGGATCGGAGCAAAGGAAGCGGCGATCACCAGGCGAATCCCGCACCAGCGCTCCGCCTGGGGAGCGGTCTCTCGGGACGAGCCGGTTCCTTTGCGGAAACCGCTGACGATGCATTCGAAATTGCCGTCCAGCAGGGCTCTTTCTTCGAATACCCGCTGGCCTTCCTGCATCAATCCAGCGTAGGCATTCAAGGCAATGTCTTCCGGCCGGTGATTGAAACAAACCCAGGCCGGGGTCATCACGTCGGTATTGATGTCGTCCAGAAGATCCTCCACCTGGAGATCTTCCATGCGCAAGTTCAAGCCTTCATAAAGTTGCTTGCGAATCAGATTCAAATCCTTGGTCAGGAAAAGAACCCGCTTACCCGGGGTCAACCGGACTTCCTGGGGAGGCCATTGCTTCATGACTGTGTCCGCTTGGAGCCGGAGGTGTTAAGCCGGCTTTTCGATGACCATGGCGATTCCCTGACCACCGCCGATGCAGGCGGAAGCGACTCCAATCCCTCCGCCATTGCGCTTAAGCTGGTGATAAAGCGTCAACACCAAGCGAGTGCCGGTGGCTCCCAAGGGATGGCCGATGGCCACGGCTCCTCCGTTGACGTTGCACTTCTTTTGATCTAAACCCAAAGCTTTCTCCACCGCCAGGTATTGGGCCGAGAAGGCTTCGTTGATTTCGAAGAAATCGATTTGATCCAACTTCAAACCGGCGCGCTGCAACGCTTCCTGGATCGAAGGCACCGGCCCGATCCCCATCCGTGAGGGATCTACCCCGGCGTAGCCCCAGGAACGAATGTAGGCCTCGATGTTCCAGCCTTCGGCCTTGGCCCGTTTCTCGGTCGTCACCACCAGGGCGGCGCCACCGTCGACGATTCCGGAAGCATTGCCGGCGGTAACCGTGCCGTCCTTTCCGAAAGCGGCGCGCAGGCGTCCCAAAGCTTCCAAACTGGTGTCCGGCTTGATGTGGTCGTCGGTATCGACCACGACTTCCTTGCGACCGCGCTTCACCGCCACCGGCACGATTTCTTCTTGAAATAAACCATTTTGCACGGCCGCGGTGCCCAACTCGTGGCTGCGGAAAGCAAATTCGTCCTGTTCGGTTCTGGAGATGTTGTAGTCCTTCGCCAGGTTCTCCGCAGTTTGAGCCATGAAGAACCCGCAATAAGGATCCATCAAGGACTCGAACAGATAGTCTTCGATCTTGGGGGCCGCGCCGAGGCGAAATCCTTCCCTGGCGCCTCGAATCAGGTGAGGGGCCTGGGACATGTTCTCCATGCCGCCGGCGACGGTGACTTCGGTTTCGCCGACCAGCAGCGAGTGACAGGCGGAAACGATGGATTGGATTCCCGAGCCGCAAAGGCGGTTGAGGGTCAGGGCCGGGATTTGATCGGCCAGGCCAGCTTTCAAACTGGCGTGGCGGGCGCCGTAAATGGCGCCGACCTCGGTTTGCAGCGCATTGCCCATAAACACGTGATCCACCTGATCCTTGCCAACTCCGGCCCGTTCCAAGGCCGCTTCGATGGCATAGGCCCCTAACTGGTTGGCGCCGACGTCCTTGAACAAACCGAAGCCGGGGGTGCCGACGTACTCCGCCATGGCGGTCCGGGCGCCGCCAACGATGACCAGGTCCTGATGCATGGGTCTCCTAACCGAAGGCATGAAGCTCGAGCCACCGATTTTGGGACTCGAAGCGTTTTCACAAGGCCATCAGTCTAGCTTCGCGCCTCCCGCCTCGGTGGAAAGCTTGGGGCTTTGTCCTATGCTGGAACGATGTTTTCGTTGCGAAAAATCCTCTTGCTCGGGCTTTTGCTCCTCCTGGCCCGCCCGGTCGCCGCCCAGGTCGACCTGAGTCAAATGGTGACCTTCGGTGACAGCTTGACCAACAACGAATGGGGGCGCCCGCTGGACCTATACGGAGCGGATCCCTTCGAGGCCGCCTTCCTGAAAGCGGCTCAGGCCGGAGACAACCTCAGCAACTACGCCGTCCCCGGCAGCCAAAGCGTGCACCTGCATTTGCAAGTGGATCTGTACGAGTTCTTCCTCGCTCTGGGAAGCCAAAGGGCCGCCACTCTTTACGGACTAGAAATCGGCGGCAATGATTTTTTAGCCAACGTCAGCCTTTTGGGTGCTCATCCCCCGGGCAGCCATGCCGATGCCGACGCCGTAGTCGGGCGTTTGCTGACCAACCTCAGAGTGGTTCTCCGAGATTTGCAACAACTTGCGCCACAGGCCCATTTCGTGCTTTGGACCGTCCCCGACATTACTTTGACTCCAGCCTTGATTCATTCTTTGAGCAGCACCGAAATTGACAACATTCGAAGCCACCTTGACCGGGCCAATCGAAGCATTCTCAATTTGGCTCAAGATCCGGGCATCGCGGTCGTGCCGCTTTTCCGGGCCATGCAACAAGCCATTCCCAATCCTCCGGTTTTATTCGGCCATGCTCTGCAAGGACCGCCGGTTTATGGAGAATATGACGCCCTGTTCGCCGATTCCATTCACCCAACCGCAGTCGGAAATGCCCTGATCGCCAATGGAATTTTGAATACCATGAATCGTAAGTGGCTGATGGGTTTTCCTTACTACAGTCGGGGGGAATTGGCCGACTTCGCCCGTATCCCCCACTGAAACTGGCACAAACTATTGGAGGTAGGAGGAAGAAAAGATCCTCCACCGAAACAGCTCCCTGGCGGTCCAACGCTGAGAAGTCACCCCCAGCAACATCCCCGGAGTCGGGGGCTCGCCCTCGGCGGTGATCGGCCGCACGTAGTTGCGCCACAAAAGCCACAGCCACATGTGCAGCCGCAGCCAACTCCGCTTCTTGGAGTGGCCCCAGTTGCGGCGCACCAGCCGGGAGAGGTTGTCCCGCATCTGGGCCAGGGTGTGGTTGATCGGAAACAGCGGGTTGCCCCGGTCCCGCTTGCGCTTGGAGCACTCCTGCAGGTGCTGGAAACCTGCCGCTCCAAACACCGATTTCAAGACGCTGGGATAGATCTTCTTGCGATCGCTTTGCAGCACCGCCGGCTGCCTTGGAGGCAAGACCTCCTTCAAAGTCTGCAAGCAAGCTTCCACTCCTTGCCGCGACTGCGAGCGTCTCTTGCCGAATAGTTTTTCCCGTTCCTCCTTCTTCTTTCTCAACCGCGGAGGGAGCGATCCCCGGCAGGGCAAGGTGCCGGCGGTCAGGTGAACGACGAAATACTTGGCACGGTGGATCAGCACCGGAACGGTCACCGGCTGCAGTCTGCGGTCGGTTTCGAAGGTTTCCAACTCATCCAGTTGAAACACTCCCGGCAGTCCGCCTCGAGCGGCCACCTCCTGTAATCGCAAGCGATGGAAGCGGCGAGCGTGTTCGCCCATGCGCAACAAGCGATCGGCCAAGGTGCGGCGATCCACTCCCAGCATGCGAGCGCTTTGTCGCAGGGTGACCTTGCTCACCACCAGCGGCCAGAAGTCGAGATGGAGCCGGCCGTACTTCAGGCGATAGTGAAACTTGAAGCTTTGCGACGAGAAGGAACGGCGGCAGCCGTGGCACCAAAAGCGCTGGATTCTGCGTTGCTGTCGGCCACTGTAGAAGCCTCGTTTTTGAAAGCGGAAAGGGACGGAATCGGTGCGGCTGGGACAGGCGTCCCAGGGGCAGTGCGGGGGTTGAAAACGCGGCATCGCCGGTGCCTCCGAAAGAAAAGGTTTCGGCTAGGCAGACGGCTAAAGGCGGCTTTGGTTACGCCGGAGGTCTAAGAATTACCTCCATTAGTTTGTGCCAGTTTCAGGAGGGGGCCTGACGACAAACCTGAATCCACTCCCGCAACACCTGAACCGCCTGATCCACTTGCCTTTCCGGAACCATAATGTGATCAGTCCGAAATCCACCTTGTGGAACGATCGGCACGCCGGCAGCGGCTAATCGGCCGGCCGCCGGTGCCAGAAAACCAACCAGATCCGGATCCAACTCCGCTTCCAGCGTGATGACGGCATAGGGTCCATCTTCCGCCAGGACTTTACTTTGCAAGGCGGCATGACGCCAAAGCTTTTGCGGGAGGACACAACACAGCTCCCGCCGTTCCAAAATCAGTTGTGCGAAACAGCCGTCGGCTTCGGCCAACAAAGCCAAAGCCGGCCGCAAGCAAGCAGGCGGCAAACTCACTAGGACGTAAGCTTCGGGCCAAACCGCAAGTTCAGTTTCCGACCAAAAGGCGCGTACCGATTTCATTTCGGCTTGGATCCTTGCTGGTGGTGTGGATCGACGGCGCCATGAGTGGGAGGCCCAAGGAATCGCTGCTCCTGGATCACGGCGATCCGTAACTGGTATTCCGAATACCATGCCTGGCTATTGCGCTGGACCGCTAAGTGCTGCGGATGCTTTCCCCAAGCCTCTAGGCTTTCCTTCGAGCGCCAATAGGAAACGGTGGTCCCGAGCCCATCCTCGCCACGCACTGAATCCATGCCGAGGAAGCCGGGTTGCTCCCGAGCCAAGGCCGCCATGCGGGCAGCAACTTCCCCGTAACCCTTGGCTTCCGCATCAGGCTGCAAGCGGGAAGTAAAAATGACGGCGTATTGAGCCCCCGGCGGCGGTTGCATCGCGAATGGTCTGCTTCGAACCCGAAAGGAAACTGGTCGTGGACAGGAAGGATCTATTCCGCCAGCGGAATTTCGATTTCCGCCCGGGCTTCCCGGACTTTGCGGAGCACTTCGCCATTCGGGCTTAGTTCCACCTTGTAACGGGCACCGTCCCGGTCCAATTTGACGTGGTACAGGTTCTCGTACTCCCCACTTTCCTGGAGTATGCCAAGGATTTCCACGCTGACCGGATTTCCGCCTTGAATGGCGAGATTGGCTCCTTCGAGAACCTCCGGCGGAGCTTCATCCCAGCCGAGCTCCCGTTCAAATTCGAGCAGGTTCCCCGCATCGTCGATGACCAGCTCATGGTCCCGATCCAGATAGCGAAGTTTGACTTCCCAAACCCGATCGCGACCTTGGTATTCCAACTCAGCCCCGGTCACCTGGGCTTCAGGCATCTCGGCTTGGGCGGCGGCCAGCACGGTTTCGGGCAGTTGGGAAACCGGAACCTCCGCCTCCATCTCAATGATGGAACCGTCCCGCTGGAGCTCGATTTCGATCACGCCATCGGGAGCGGCGCGGTCATAAAGCTCCACCAAAGTCCCGGGAACCCGGCTTTGGCAGCCGGTGAAGATCAACCCGGCCAAAACGGAACAAGGGATCGACCAAACGAGGCTTGCGCGCATCGGAATCTCCTGAATCGATTTTCGGCCGTCCGAAGGAGACCGCCGAACTCGCTCCCAGGATAGTCATGCGGCAGCCAAACCGGGGGCAAGGCCCGCCGGAATCCGGTCTCGACATGAATAAAAATGGGGAGCTTCCCCTCCTGAAGCTCCCCGGGCGTGTTCCCGTTTGCCGGGCGATCTTGGGTTTTTCAACCGTTCGACCGGTCCTTGCTTGTCCCTACCACTTCGGACCTTCGCCGACGAAGTAAGTCAACCAATCGCGATTGTTGTGCCGCAACAGACCGGTATTGGCATCGCCATCGTCCAGATCTTGATCGATTCTTTCCAAGATCTTTCGAGTCAAGGCGCCGCCGCGCATCGAGATCAGCACTTCATTGCCTAACTGCCCGTCAAAGTTAAACGGGCTGTAGCTCCAATATTCATAGTCGTATGAACCTCCCCAAGGATGTCCGTTGGTGGGCCAACGTTCCAGATAAGGTCCATCCCAAAGTTTGCTGATGTCGCTGCGAACCCGGCTCTTGCTGGTCAAGCCCGGGTCGACGTTGCGAGAAACGTCAGGCGGATAATAATTTGTGTCGAAGAAGACTTTGGTTAGCGAGTTCTTGAAAGACTTCAGTTCGGTCTCAGCCCGAGCCACCTTGGACTTGTCAATGGAAGTCCCGAATCTTGGAATCAAGGTGGCGGCCAATACCGAAAGAATGACCACGACAACCAAAACTTCCAAAAGAGAGAATCCTTGTTTTCCTCGAAGGTTCATGACCCATTACTAGTTCGGCGCCAGATGCGAAAGGAAGACTGGCCGCGAATTGGAATCCGTCACCATGTCCTGGAAACGGGTTGGCAAGCAGCCATGGATCGGCAGAATCCCAACCTGACTTAAGCCTATTTCGCTCCTTTCCGACCGAACAAAAGGAAGGCCCGCCGCCCATCAGGGCACCGGGCCTGTCGGCGCTACCTAAGCAGGACTTAGCGGCCTTGGAAGTCGGCTTTGCGCTTCTCCATGAAGGCCTTGGTTCCTTCACGCATATCCCGAGTGGTGAACACCATGCCAAAGGCATCGGCCTCGGAGGCTTCGCCTTCCGATTGGCTACCTTCCTGGCCCCGACGGATGCATTCCAATGCCAATTGCATGGCCACCGGGCCGCGGGAAGCCAGGGTCTTGGCCAAGGCCACAGTGGCTTCGGTCAATTTTTCCGGTTCCACCAAGCGATTGACCACGCCAACCCGATGAGCTTCTTCCGCGGAAAAATGATCGCCGGTCAAGATCCATTCCCGGGCCAATCCAGGCCCGGCCAGACGACTCAGGCGCTGGGTTCCGCCAAAGCCTGGCAGTAATCCCAATCCCACTTCGGGCAGGCCGAGGCGGGCCTTGGTGGAAGCCACTCGAAGATGGCAGGCAAGAGCCAGTTCCAATCCGCCGCCGAGAGCGAAGCCTTGAATCATGGCGATCACCGGTTTCGGGCAATCTTCCACCATGTTCAAAGTTGCCTGGCCAAGACGGCTGAAATCGCGGGCTTCCAAAGCTTCGAACTCGGCCATTTCCGCAATGTCGGCGCCGGCAACGAAGGCTTTCTCGCCCCCACCGCTGAGGACGATGACTTTGATTTCGGGATCGGCGGCCAAAGCTTCCATGGCCAAGGCCAATTCATCCAGCACTTCGCTATTCAAAGCGTTCAACACCTTGGGGCGTTGAATCATCAGATTGGCGATTCCCGGAGCCATCTCGTGCAGTTCGAGGTGTTCGAACTCCACCAGATCCTCTTCCGAGATTTCCAATTCCGCTTCGGTTTGCAGTTCGTCCACGATCAAGCCTCCGCCAAACTAACGGTCATTCGAGTAATGCCGACATCGCTTTTCGGCCGGTCCTGGCCGTCGGTCGGAGTGGTGGCCGCGGCGTCCAAAATGTCGAGGCCGTCCACAACTTCACCGAAAGCGGCGTATTGGCCGTCCAGGAAGTCAGCATCCCGGTGGCAAATGAAGAATTGGCAGGACGCCGAATCCGGGTGCTGCGCCCTGGCCATGCTCAAAACACCGCGCTTGTGGCTAAAGCGGGGATCGGTGCTGAATTCACCGGGGATGTTGCCTTTCGGGCCCCCGCCGGTGCCATTGCCCAGAGGACATCCACCCTGAATCATGAAGCCCTCAATGATGCGGTGGAATCCTTTGCCGTCGTAGAAACCTTCGGCGGCGTAGGCCAGAAAGTTGCGCACGGTTTGCGGCGCCGCTTGCGGCCAAAACTTTAAGGAAATGCTGCCCACCGGCTTTCCACCGATGCTGATTTCCAGGTTTGCGCGAGCCTGTTCCAGCTCGGCTTCTTTCAGGTTTGCGATGTCAAGGCTCATGGGTTTCCGCCTATTTCAGGCGTTTGATGATGTGCCAACCGAAACGGGAAAGGCGCAAGTCGTAAGCAGCCATGCCGACTTCACCAACTTTGAGGTTGAAACTCACGTCTCCGAAGGCCTGCACCATTTGATCCCTAGGAAGGACCATATTGGGCAGCAATTGAGCCATTAGTTCGGAACGCTTCTGCTCCACCTCTTTGCCGGCCTCTTCGGCGCTCAACTCCTTGGCATTGACCCGGCGGCGAAGATCCTCTTGAAAGGCCCGCCACTCTTTTTCCAAACGGAATTCCAGTCGTTCGAAAGCCCGATCCCGGACTCCCCGGTTCAACATCCGATAAGTCCCGGGCTGGGGATCCCCCGGCTTCACCGGATCGTCGGAAAACTCCCGCACCAAAGCGGTGAAGTCTTCTCCCTTCTGGGCTCGCTCCAATACGGTTTTGGCCAAGGCCTCGGCCTCGGTTTTGTTGCGAGTGACGCCTTGCGGCCCGGCGCCCTGAAAGGAAATCAAAACGTGTTGCACTTCTACCTTTTCCGGCTGGCCTTTTAAATCCAAAACCACCGGCGGACGTTCAATCTTTTCTTCGGAAGGCGGCGGATCGCCCTTCTTCACTTCCGCCCGCAGGATTTTGACCTCCACCATGGGCCGGGACATCTGGCCGTTGATGGAGCGACCGACCTTGACGTCGGCCATGGCCTCCAAAGCGGACACGCCTCCGACCAAGCGGCCGAAAGCGGCGTACTGGCCGTCCAAATTCCAAACCTGAGGAGTGGAATCACAACAAATGAAGAACTGGCAGGAAGCCGAATCGGGGTTGCCCCCTTCACGGGCCATGCTCAACACGCCATATTCGTGGCGGTATTTCGGATCCTTGTGGAACTCGCCTTTGATTTCGCCATAGGGTCCATCTCCGCCTCCGGTGCCGGTGGGATCGCCACCCTGCACCATGAAGTCCCGCATAATGCGGTGGAACACCTTGCCGTCATAGAAACCTTCGGCGGCGTAACGGAGGAAGTTTCGCACCGTGATCGGCGCCACTTCCGGCCAGAAATCCAGCACCATGATGCCGGCACTCTTGCCGTCCACCGAAACTTCCAGTTCGACGAAGTAATTGGCGAGGGCTTGGTCGGAAATCGGTCCGCCCGGGGTGAAGTCGAACTCCGCCTCGCGCTTTTTCAGCGGCGCCTGAGCCGGAGCCGCAGGCGCTTGAGGCTGTTGCGGAAGCGGAATTTCTCCCGCCTCGGCAGCCTGGCCCTCGACGTCGGTGGCAGCAGGAGATTCGCCGGAAGCGGCAGGCTGGGAGACCGAGGCAGCTTCCTTGCAGGAAGCCAGCCAAGGCAACAGCAACAACAAAGGAATCAGGAACCAGCGATGCATGGTGTCAGGGTCGCTCGAACAGGGCGGACATGCCGAGTCCGCCGGAGACGCAGAGAGTGGCCAGGCCGCGGCGGCTGCCGCGACGGCGCATCTCATGCAGCAGGGTGACGACGATCCTGGCGCCGGTACACCCGATGGGATGGCCCAAAGCGATGGCGCCGCCGTTGACGTTCAGGCGGGCCGGATCAAAGGGCGTTTCTTGGAGTACGGCCAGAGCCTGGGCAGCGAAAGCCTCATTTAGCTCCACCAAGTCCAAATCTTCCAGGGAAAGGCGGCAGCGCTCCAACAGTTGGCGGGTGGCCGGAACCGGTCCCAGGCCCATTCGCTTGGGATCACAACCGACCACTTGGCTGTCGGTCAATAAGGCCATGATTTCCAGACCGCGAGCCTCCGCCTCTTGGGGTCGCATCAACACCAGGGCAGCGGCGCCGTCGGTAATGCCGCTGGAATTCCCCGCCGTCACACTGCCTTGCTCCCGGTCAAAGACCGGGGCCAGCTTGGCCAAGCTCTCGAGGCTGGTTTGGGGCCGCAAATGTTCGTCGGCGGCAATGATTTGCTCGCCTTTGCGGGTGGCCACGGTCACGGCAGCGATTTCGTCTTCGAATCGGCCGGCTTCCACCGCCGCGGCGGCTTTGTGCTGACTCTCCAAGGCGAACTGATCCTGCTGCTCCCGACTGATGTTGCGCTCCTTAGCCAGCAATTCGGCGGTTTCGCCCATGATCATGTCGGACAGCCGGCAAAGAAAGCCGTCGGCATACATCGCGTCTTTCAGGGGGGCGTCGCCGAGTCGATAGCCGGTCCGCATCCGGTCCAACAGGAAAGGCACCTGGCTCATGGACTCCATGCCGCCGGCCACCACGATGCTGGATCGGCCCAGGCGGATTTCGTCGGCCGCCATTTGCACGCACTTGAGGCCGGAGGCACAAGCCTGATTCAGGGTCAAACCCGGGGTGGTTTCAGGCAGGCCGGCGCGGTGGACCACCTGCCGGGCCGGGTTAGGTCCGGCTCCGGCCTGGCGAGCATGGCCGAAGATCAGGCTGTCGACCTCCTCGGGAGGGATCTGGGCTCGCTTAAGCGCCTCTTCCACCACAACTTGGCCCATGGCCGGAGCGGACAAACTGGAAAGACCGCCAAGAAAACGGCCGATGGGAGTTCGAACCGCACTGACGACGGCGACCGGAAACCGTGAGTTCATGAGTCGTGGCTCTTTTTCGGCCTTGGGGCGGGCCGGAGAAACAGCACAGCCTAGGAGGCGGCCCGGAAAGGGTCAATCGGAAGCAGGGCCGAAAGGAGGCATTTTCGCCGAAGGGCTATCCCAATTGTCCGAGATTGCCGAAGATGTATCAGATCCCTAAGTCCCCTTTGCCCCTGGGTAGGGTTCCGCTGGTCTCCTTGTACTTCCACGGCATGGCCTCCGAGAGCCATCCGACTCCCGTTCTCATCGCTGATTCGGCGGCTCCCCCATGGCCCCCACATACCTCACAGGCTTCGGGTGTTTCCACCCGGAGGAAATCATCACCAACGCGACGCTCATGCAGCGCGTGGACACTTCTGAGGAATGGATCCTCAGTCGCACCGGGATTCGAGAACGGAGGCGGGCGCCAGCGGATATGAACACCAGCGGCTTGGCCGCCAAAGCCACGGCGGCGGCACTGGAAGATGGTGGCTGGAGCGGGCAACAGGTGGAATTACTCATTTGCGCCACCTCCACTCCCGACATGCTGATCCCGGGAACGGCCTCTTTCATATGCCAGCAGCTCAAGATCGATCCGGTCGCCTTTGACATCAACGCCGCCTGTTCCGGATTCGTTTACGGCATGGTGGTGGCCGATGCCATGATCAAAAGCCAAAAGCTGGACAAGGTGGTCATGGTCACTGCGGAAAAATACACCCGGGTGACCAATTACGACGATCGGGCATCCTGCATCTTCTTTGGTGACAGCGCCGGCGCCGTTTTGATGTCGCCGACTCGGCCGGCATGGGGAATGGAGTTGTTGGATTTCGACATGCGCAACTACAACGAAGGCGCCCACATGGTCACCACTGAAATCGGCGGCTATTTCCGCCAGGACGGGGCGGCAGTGAAGAATTACGCCCTGCGGGCCTTCCATGAAAGTGCCACCTTCATGTTGGAGAAGCACGGTTTGGAACCGGACGACTTACGCGCCTTCGTCGGTCACCAAGCCAACTTACGGGTATTGCAAACCGTTGCTGACACTTTGAACGTGCATGAAAAACAACATTGGCACAACGTAGAACTGTTCGGCAATCAAGGCGCGGCCGGCGCCGCCAGCACCTTAACGAGCCGGGTCGTAGCCCAGCGCCAAGACTTTCAAGACGGTGATTTGTTCCTTTGCACGGTATTCGGTTCCGGCTTTACCTGCGGCAGCGCCCTGATGCGCTGGGTAGGCGAAGCCCCTGTTCCAGCGGAAAACCCGGCCTAAAGTCCGTGCGAAAAATCCGCCTGGAAGAATTCGGAGGCCCGGAAGTTCTGCGGATCCAGGAATTCGAGGACCCGGAGGTTCCCGAAGACGGTTATTTAGTGGCGGTCAAAGCCATTGGCTTGAATTTCGCCGAAACGGTGGAACGGCGGGGACGTTACAAGCGAAATCAAGCTTTGCCTTACGAAATGGGCAAGGAAGCCGCTGGAGTGGTGCTGGCCCGAGGTTCCAAAGCCACCGAGTTTCAACTCGGCGATCCGGTCATCGTGGTGAAATTCGACAACGGCTGTTATGCCGATCGAGTCGCCGCTCGCGGTTATCAAGCTCTCAAGCCACCGAAAGATTTCGGTTTCGACGAAATGGCCGCTTTTGCCAACACCTACGGAACCGCGTGGTACGCCATGCATGAAATCGCCCGGGTCCGGCGGGGAGAATCGGTCCTGGTTCAGGCCGCCGCTGGCGGTGTCGGTTCTGCCGCGGTGCAGTTGGCCAAAAGTTTTGATTGCCAACCGGTCATCGGAACGGCGGGAAGCCCGGCAAAATGCGATTTTGTCCTCAGTTTGGGCGCCGACGCCTGCGTGAATTACGCCAGGGAAGACTTTCGTCAGACCATAGAAGCCCTGTGTGACGGCGGCCAAATCGACTACTGCCTGGAATCGGTCGGCGGCGAAGTTTACGAGCACAGCCTGGAAGTTCTGGCCCCGATGGGTCGCCTGGTCATCATCGGCTTTTCCTCCATCCGGGAAAATTACGCCGATGCCATTCCGCGGATTCATCCATTAAGTCTCTTCCACCGATCGATTTCGGTGGCGGGCCTGAACGTCGACAACTTGAAGTATCAAAAACGCCGCCACATCTGGCAGGAATTGCTGGATCACGTGGAACAAAAGGGATTGCGGCCCCGAATCGGTCAGCGATTCTCTTTTGAACAGGCGCCCCAGGCTCATGCAGCCTTGGAAGGTCGGCGCACCACCGGAAAGGTGGTATTAATCGTCGATTGAATCGCGCTTTTTCGAACTTGCCAATCCTTCGACGGCGTTCTTAAACGGTTCTAATCCAAGAAATCGCAGTCGCCCTGGGTGTAATACCACCGCTCTCCATCCAGGCTGGCTCGGATCATTTCGAAGTCTCTTTCCCGGTGCCAGACCGGCAACGGCATCGGCGTGGCAATGACCCGGTCCGGCCGTTCCCGAGTGGAAGGCTTGAAACCAGCAATCTGGCCGACGGCTTCAGCGCCAGCAGTTCCGGCTTTGGCGCCGAAATGCATGAACTCGCAGCGAGCGGCCACGGCATGAAACACCATCGCCTCCAACAGAGCTCGGGACAGCTCGGGATCGCTGCCGTCCCACAAATCCATGACCGTGGCCAGGCGGGTGGCATAAGGTTCCCATTGTCGCCACACCAAGTAGCCGACCGGCTGCTGATTTTGCCAAGCCACCAAAAAGTGATGACGGTACAAAGGGCAGTCCTGATATCGCCAGCGCAAAGTGGCCGCGTCCCGGCAAAATACTAAGTCGTAGCGATCGCGGTATTCGGTCCAAAGTCGATCGAAATCCGCCCCGATGGTTTCCACCGGCCGGATTTGAAATTTTCCAAAATCCGCCGGCTTCCGCGAACGAGCCATCCAATCGGTGGCCCGGGATAGCATGCCGCCGACGGTTCCGAATCGGGTACGCAAGGCCGGCCCGAGAGAAAGCCGCTTCTCCCAAATTTCCAATTGAAAGATGACTTGGTACCAGAACCAGCGCTGGCCGATTTTGATGGCGGCATCGGTGGATTGGCCGCCATAGGCAAACCTCACCCCTTCTTCCGCCGCCATTAAAGCGGTTCCGTTGGTAATGGATCGATAAAGTCGCCCACCTGATCGAGCTTTCGGATCCGTTGCGCTTTCACAAACCAACAAGGCTTGTTGGTCTTCGCCAAGCAAACGCAATTTTTTCCGCAACCCGATGTTGGCGGATAAAGCGGCTCCGCTGCTTTGATCCAGAGCGAACATGCCGATGGGCGGACCGGCAGGATTGTCCCAAAACTTCCATTGATATTGTTCGAGGCTTCGATTTACCTGGAACACCTTGCGAAACAAACTGTTCACCGCTTCGGCATGACTTTCCTCCAAGCGTTCATATCCAATTCCGGCCGGCGGTTCAGGCCAGGGAACGGAAGGCACGCGCTCCAACAAGTCCGGCGGTAATCCAAGACTTGAGCCCTGCCCGGCACCGGGAGTTTGGGGATTTTGAGTTTCCGAAGACATGATGCCGCGATCGCCGAACCTCGAGGGGAAAGACTCGGGGAAGACAGCCGTGAAACGGCGCGGGGTAGCAAGAGGTTGAGGATCGCCGGGGCAACAACCCGGAAGGGGGGCATTTCCATCTTACGGCACGTTTCGGTAAGGAAATGAAGAAAAAGGCCGCCTCACTGGGTCAATTTCTTCGGCATGATTCCCTCGGCCACCCAGCGGATGGAATTTCCGACCGTTTCTTGCAAGCGGCGCTCTTGAACCGGCGAGGCCAACAAACGGATCAAGGCCAAAACCGGCAACTTGGCCATTGCATGAGAAGAAAGGGCCCGGAATTCCTCGAAGGCCACCACCGTGGTTTTGATGAGATGAGCTTGCACGATGGGCCGAACGGCGGAATCCGACAACACCCGATCTTGTAAGCGGATTTCCAGCTCTGGGACTAGTTCCGGCTGGTTGAGCAAATAGCTGGCTACGGCCACGGCACGAGGGGCGTCCTGTTCCGATAGCGCCGCTTCCAGGGCAGCCCAATTCCCCGATTGCGAAGTCGGCGCCAGCCGCCGTTCTCGCGGCAAGTCCATCCCACGGCCGGAGTGGATAAAGGCCAAGGTTTGAAACAAAAACGCCAGGGAGGACGGGCCGGGGCAACGCCGACAGGCTTGCCGCACGGCGGCGGCAAAGGTCAAACGGTGAGTCACCCACAACCAATTTTCCGCCACTTTTGGATTTTGATCCAGAGAAACGTCGAACCGAAGCAAACGTTCAGAAGCGGCAAGGGATAACACCTCGGCGATGGCATGCACCGGAACGCCTTGCTCCAAGAATTGCCACAATTGATCGACCGCTGGTTTGGCTTTGCCGTCCAAGACCGATTCGAACCAATCCCGAGAAGGCTCTCCAACCGACTTCTGCCTGGCCCACAAGTCCGGCAACTCTTCCCACCGGGCTTGGAGAGACTGAAAATATGGCTTCATATAGGGCAGCAAATCCTCTCGGGTTCCCAGCAGATGACTGACCAAAAGAGAGCCATAGATTTCGGCCATCTGTTGGCCTTCGGCTTGATCTCCTAGGGCGTCAAACAATTCTCCGGCCTTCACCATGTAAATCAGGGAATGGCCGAAGCCGGTAAAGTGCCGGGCAAGAAGTTGAAATAACCAAGCTTCCATTTCCTGGCGCGAACGCCCGTCTTCAAAACCGCCAAACCAACGGCCTTCCGCTTCCTCCAAACGTTCTCTTTCGACGGCGTCACACAGGGCTTGCCAATCGCCACCGCGGATGGCGGAAGGTCGAGGTCGCGGGGGCATGCGCCGGTTGCTTTCGGCGCACAAGTCCATGACTGGAGCCATCGCAGCCATCGCCTGAACGCCGGAATACCGGGGCAAATAACGAAGAGCGTCGGCGGCCAAGGCCAGCGTATGGGTAGTTCCATATTCGGCAAAGCGGGCATCGACCAAGGCAATTTCCAGCAATAGTTTTTGCGGAGAGAGGCCGGCTTGCAGCAGGCGGACGCCGTCTCGACAAAATCGCCCGACGTCGTGGCGGAACAAGGCTTCTTGCAAGCTCTTCAAAAGCGGAGGGATGGCTTGTTCAGGATCGGGATCGCTCAAGTCGACCTCCCAAACCCCTTGGTGCGATCGAACCGGATAACTGCGAACCCCTTCCCCTCCTAAAAGGCAGCGCCCGTCTCGCAAATCGAACTTCCAGTTGTGCCAGGTACAGGTCAGGCGGCAGTCCTGGACCTCCCCCTGCTGCAAGGGATAACCCTCGTGGGGACAGCGGTTGTCGATGGCAAAGCACTCCCCTGCCGCGGTATGGACCAGGAGCAATTGCCGGCCGTCGATCTTCCAAACTTGACGACTTCCGGGGGGCAGTTCGGTCAAAGGGAGAGCGGCGGTCCATTGCCGGGCTGAAGTTGTTTGAGAGGGCTGGGTCATGCTGGTTTATTTTGCAAGTAATTACTTTTTTAACCCTCCGGCTGAATTTGTCAAGTAATCACTTGCTTAATTTGAAACCACTTCCTAAGCTAGCATTTATGGAACGGAACTTGGAGCAGGAGGGCCCCAGTCCCGACCGCATCCTCTACCTCCTGAAAACTCGCGGCGAACTCAGCACCGGGCAATTGGCGCGGAGGCTGGGCATGACCGCGATGGGTTGCCGGCTCCACCTCAAGCGTTTGCAAGAACAGGGCCTGGTGGCTTGCCGAGCGGAAAAGGGCCAAGTGGGCCGGCCGGCTCAAAGGTGGAATCTGCTGCCGGCCGCCGCCCAGCGCTTTCCCGAGAGCTATGGTGAACTGGCGGTAGAAATCTTGCAGGACGTGCAATTGGCTTTAGGTTCGAAAGCCGTGGAACAGCTTCTGCAGCAGAGGTTGCAAAGACAGTTACGCCAATATGGCGAGCGGCTTCAGGACAAGAACAGCACCGCCGAAAAAGTCAGGGCTTTGGCGGCCATGCGCAATGAGGAAGGTTATATGGCCAGGGCCGAACAAGTGGAAGGTCATTGGCAGTTGATCGAAGATCACTGCCCGATTTGCGTCGCCGCCGAAAGCTGCCAAGGCCTATGCCAAACCGAGGAGCAGCTCTTCCAACAATTGCTCGGGCCGGAGGCCAAAGTAAAACGAGTGGAACATCTTCTTCAAGGTGCTCGCCGCTGCCGCTATCAAGTGGAGATCCTTTCGGTCTAAGCATGACCAAGGACAAACCGGTACAAAATTTGCTTTCCTTTGATCCGGTCGTGAGGACGAAATGACTCGGTTCGACGCAATAGATCGTTCGATTGAAATTCATCGAATCCAAACAAGGGAATGAAAAAGAACATGTCCTTTGCCCTATCCCATCCTTCTTGATATCTCCTGAGTCCAATCTATCTTCGGGAAATCCAATCATGAGCGGGCGAGGAGAAATTCACTCTAAAGCAGAAGAAGTACGGGGGTATTTGCCAGGAAAGCAATTCACTCATTCTTATGCTCTCATTCTTACAGTGGCCCTTTAGAAGGAACCCGTCATGAAGAGAAGCATCCCTTCCCGATCCTTTTTTGGAACCATTCACCTTGGCGTATGGTGTTGCTGCTGGTTATGGGTCGGTGCCTCCTCCGGCTTCAGTCAAGATTGCGGCAGCCCAGGGTACGTCAAGGAGTTTCAGCGCTTTGACGGCCAGGATTATCAACGCCTTGGCCATAGCGTTTCCGGAGCCGGCGACGTAGATGGGGACGGCGTCGACGACTTCATCCTCGGAGCTCCGTATTCCTCCCCAAACGGGATCTCAGCTGCTGGCTCGGTCTTCGTTTATTCCGGAGCAACGGGAATCCTTCTGTTTCAATTTGATGGACAAAACCAGAACGATCGTTTCGGCGATTCCGTGGCCGGGCCTGGAGATACGGATGGAGACGGTTTAGCCGACATCCTGGTCGGCGCCTACGGTTTTTTGGGCTCCAGGTTACAAATGGCATTCCTTTATTCCGGTGCCGATGGCAGTCTGCTCCATCAATTTTCCGGCCCGAATTCCATGGCCTGGTTTGTCGCCGGGGCAGGCGACGCCGATGGCGACGGACTGGGCGACCTATTGATCGGCGCTCCTAGTGCGGCTGGCGGTGCAGGTTCGGTTTACCTTTATTCCGGTGCCAGCGGCTCCTTGATTCATCAAATCGACGGTTCCGTTCTTGGAGGGGAATTTGGAGCCAGCGGTTCAAGCGCCGGAGACGTCGATCAAGATGGGCACGACGATTTTTTGGTCGGAGCCCCCGGCCATCACCCAGGTTTCGCTTTTGTATATTCCGGCGCCTCCGGCAATTTGTTGTTCCAAATCGACGGGCCAGACCACTACTATGACAATTTCGGCGATCAAGTTGCCGCGGCTCAGGACGTCAACCAAGACGGCTACCCGGACTTTTTCATCGGGTCTTATATCACTTCCCATCCAAACGGAGCCTTCGAAGCGGGTGCCGCCTATGTCCATTCAGGATTTGACGGAAGTCTCCTCTTTCAATTCGACGGCGCGCACCAAGGCGCGGCTTTCGGTTATTCGCTGGCTGGACCTGGAGACATGACCGGAGACGGTTTCCCCGACCTGGTGGTCGGCTCGCCCTGGACCTCAAGGGGTTCGGCTTTCATTTATTGCGGGGCCACCGGGGAATTGCTGAAAGTTTTGGAAGGACCGAGTTCCGGGAGTGATTTCGGCACAAGTTGTGCCGCCATCGGAGACGTCGACGGCAACGGCACGCCCGATTTCGTGGTCGGAGCGCCCTTAGCCGACCTATCCGGCCAGGGCTTTGATGGCTCGGCCTACGCCTATTCCTTTCACCGTCATCTCCAACTGGACCAGGATTCCATTTCCGCCGGGATGGGAGGGCAAATTAGCTTCGGGTTGGACTTCCCCGAAACCGAAGCCGGCGTCTCCTATCGCCTGTTGGGCTCCCTAAGCGGAACCGGCCCATGGAATGTTCAGGGAGGTTGCATTCCGCTCACCTTTGACTGGTTCAGCTTGGACATGCTGATCTCTCCCCCCGCCATATTTTACGACACCATGGGCACCCTGGATCTACAAGGAAACGCCGTGGCGGGACTGGTAGCCCCGGCCGGCTCCTTGGCCGCCTATGAAGGTCAACGCGCCTGGTTTTCCGCCATCGCCTTCCACCCTCTTACGGGCCTCCACTACGCCTCCCAAGCGAAGACCGTGGACGTCCTTCCCTGACACCGAGTTCTCGGCTTCGTCGACAAACCACTCACGGTTGGGAATCAAACCAAAGTAGCTTTCCCGCCGACGAAAACTTGCGCCACCGGATTCTCGCCGAAGGCGTAGCCCAAATGGTGGTAATCCGGCAAATCCAAAACCAGGAAATCGGCATCCCATCCAGGGGCTAATCGGCCTTTTCGGGTTCCCAATCCCAAACTGTGGGCGGCATAGACTGTGGCTCCGGCCAAAGCCTCCAGGGCGCTGAAACGCAAGCGCACTCGGGCAAAATGCAGGGCTTCCGGAATGGAAAGACAAAAACAAGTGCCCGGATTGAAATCGGTGGCGACGAAGTAAGGCACGTCGGCTTCCAAAAGGGCACGGGCCGGAGCATCGACGTTTTGCCTCAAGAAATGCGGTACCGCCGGCAATAATCCGGCGAAGGTTTTCCCGCTCTCGGCCATGGCTTGAATGCCGGCTGGATCTAAGGCTTCTAAATGGTCGGCACAGTCCGCCCCCAAGGAAACCGCCATCGCCGCCCCTCCTAAATTTTCGAATTGCTCGGCATGAACCCGCAGTCGAAAGCCCAATTCTTTCGCCCGCTCCAGGTAGCGACGACTTCTTTTCAAATCAAAGGCATGGCCCTCGATGTACACGTCGGCCGCAGTGGCCAAACCGGCCTCCGCCACCGCCGGCAAACTTTCCTGGCAAAGGAGATCGACGTAGGCGTCCGGGCGATCCCGGTATTCCTCCGGCACCATATGTCCGCCCAAGAAGGTCGAGCGAACTTGCATTCCAGTCTCCTTGGCCGCCGCCTCAATCGCTCGCAAAGACTTCAACTCAGATTCGGTACTCAAGCCATAACCGGATTTGGCCTCACAGGTGGTGGTGCCGTGGGCCAGCATGCGGCGGAAATGCCCGGCCACCGTAGCCCCCAAAGTCGGTTCGGAAACGGCCCGGACCGCCCGCACGCTAGACAGAATGCCGCCGCCTTTTTCGGCAATTTCAACGTAGCCCATCCCCTGGGCCCGCCAATCGAACTCCTCGGCCCGCCCCACCGCAAAGGCCGGATGGGTGTGGGCGTCGACGAAGCCCGGCACCACCACCCCACCTTGCAGGCGTAGCACCTCCTTGGCGGAGAAACCGGCCTCCAGCTCGGCATCCATGCCCAAAGCCAGAATTTTGCCGTCCTGAACCGCCAATCCGCCCCCTTCCACCACACGGCAATCCTGCAGCCGGGAAGCGGCGGGAGGCATCGGCTCGCCAGAATCCAAAGTCAACACTTGCCGGGCGCCTAAGACGAGCAGATCGCAGGAGGTGGGGTTCATGACAACGGGTGGTCGGCCGAAAAGGGGAGGAAGCCGAGGGCAGCGGCCGTCCTATATAATTCCCGCAGGCCCTCACGGCCGAAACACCTACCTTGAACGATCCACGAACCATCTTGTCCATGGCCGCTTCGGCCACCAGTTCTCTCGCCGGCACCGACCCACCAGCGGCGGTCGAACTTCCTTCGAACTGGTCCAGCCAACTATGGCTTCCTGCCCTGCTGATTTTGCTCGGCTCGTTGATGGGCGGCTTGCGCACCTTGGTGGCTTCGCCGCTGCGCCACGCCATCTTGGACGCCCTGAGTGAGCGCCGGCGAGCCCAGGTCGAGCCCAATTTGCAAAGCCCCTTGCCGCTGGGCATTACCGCCGGCATGTTGCGGGCCCTGTGCGTGTTCGGCGCCGCCGGAAGCCTTTGGCCGCTTCTGACCGGGATTGAAAATCCCTGGCTGCAAGCCCTGGTGTGGGTAGCGGTCGGCCTGGTCGCCGCCTTGTTCCTAGAGGGCGTTCCCAGCATGGTCGCCCGAGGACGCCTGCTCGGTCCGGTTCTGGCCAGCCTGCCGGTCGTCAAGTTGCTGGCTTGGCCCCTGCGCCCGTTCAGCTATTTGTTGCAAACGGTGCTGCACCGAGTCGGCAGCGATCCGGCCAGCGCCGCCTCCCGGGCCTTGCTGCGGGAACTCTCCGTTTTGGCCCGAGACAGCGAGCATTCCGGCCGTTTGGGCGACAACGAGCGCCGCATGATCGGACGGGTTTTCGACCTTCCCCAAACCGATGCCTCCGAGGTGATGACGCCGCGAACGGCGATCACCGCCGTAGCGGATCAAGCCACCCTTTCCGAAGTGCTGCAACTGGCCAAGCAGGAAGGCCATTCCCGAATCCCGGTCTATCGGGAAGATTTGGATCACGTCGTCGGCGTGTTTTATCTAAAGGACGTCCTGGCCGGATTGGAACAGGGCGAACCGTGGCTTTCCGTCAAAGTCGGCGACCACATGCGCGAGCCTTATTTCGTTCCGGAAACCATGGGTTGTCTCGCTTTGATGAATCAAATGCGGCAACGAAGGGTTCACCTGGCGGTGGTGGTCGACGAATACGGCGGCACCTCGGGCGTGATCACCATCGAAGATTTGGTGGAAGAAATCGTCGGCGAGATCGAAGACGAACACGATCCGGAAGGAGAAAGCCCCAGCCTCCGGGAAGTCGGTCCCGGGGAAATCCTGGTGGACGGTCGATATCCGATCGATGAATTGAACGAAAGCTTCAGCGCCAGCCTGCCGGAGGACGAGTTCTACGACACCGTCGCCGGTTTGTTGTGCGACCGCTTCGGCTACATCCCCAGCCCGGGCGAAAGCCTGCGGGTCAACGGCCTGTTGCTGGAAGTGATCGAAGCCGACGACCGCAAAGTCGCCCAAGTTCGCATCCAGCGGCAGGGACCGGCGACTCCGGAAGCGGACGCAGCGTGATTCGCCGTCAAGCCCGTGCCTTCGTCCTGCGACGTTGGCCCTATTCGGAAAGCTCCATGGCCTTGCACGCTTTGACCGCCGAGGAAGGCGTCATGCCGATCTTGGCCAAAGGGGTCCACCGCCCGACCAGCGGAGCTCTTGGGGTTTTGGACACCTGGGCTTTGGTAGACATGGTCTATGGAGGCCCGGAAGACGCCTCCATGCTGACTCTGTTCCAATGCCGGCTGTTGAACCGCTTTTCCGCCCTGTCGACTCACCCGGATCGCCTGATCGCCGCCGGCTTGGTGGCGGAAATTGCCGAACTGGCGGCTCCGGCCGGTCCCCCGGCCAAGGACGCCTTCCACTACCTCTTCCGCTGTTTCCAAAGCCTGAGCCGTACCGAACGACCGCTGCTTTGGCTGCACCGGGCCCTTTGGGACGGCCTGGTGCTGCTCGGACTCCACCCGGTGTTGGACCCTGACGAGGAAGAGAGCGCAAGCGGTTACCGCTGGTTCAGTCCGGCCCACGGCGGCTTGCTCGCCGCCGGCTCCCCGCGGCCTCCAGAAGCGGCCCGGCGTCTCTCCGGACCGACTCTGGCCTACCTTCGGGCCCTGGCCGGCGACCGGGAGTTGCCGCCGATCCCGGCGGCTCGAGCCCAGGAAATCCTTACAATCTTGGGTGAGTTCCTGGCCTATCACTTGGAAAGACCGCCTCGGGCCTGGATGCTTTTGCTTCGCCGAAAGCGCCGGCGGCAACCCGCTTGAAACCTTGAAGCCTCTCCGCAGCTGCTTCCCTGTCCTGGCCCTGATCCTGGCCACGGCTTGCTCCAGCCCGCCTCCCGAGCCCTACTCCAGTGCCGATTTGGCCCCGGTCCGTGCGGCCCGAGACGCCGGCGACTGGGAAGAAGCCTGGGATTTGATCGAGGACCTGGAACGGGAATACTTCGACCGCATGTCCCAAGGCGAATTCAGCCGCCTGGCCGGCGACATCGCCTACGAAATCGAAAATTGGGACCGGAGCATTCGCCACTACGGTGAATTCCTGCTGTTCCAGGGCCCCACCGAAGATTCCCGCCTGGTCGAGCAACGGCTGCTGGAAATGGGTCTGGACCTCTTGGAAGGCCGGCGCCGGGCCTTCGGCATCTTTCCCGACCGGGGCCGCGGGGCCACCATTTTGTTGAACATGGCGGCCTGGGCTCCGGCCAGTCCCTACGCTTCCGAAGCTTTGGCCAGCGTCGGCGAATATCACTACAGCCAGGAATATTTCGATGAGGCCTTGGAAGACTATCAGTTGATTCTGCGCTTTCACCCCAATTCGGAATGGGCCGATTTAGCCACCTTCCGGATTGGCATGTGCGGCTTTCAGCAACTCGACGGACCGGAAGTGGACGGTCGTCTGATCGACGGCTCGCGCAGCCAACTGAAACAGTACCTGCGCACCTTTCCTTCCGGCCTCTATCGCCAAGAAGCCGAGGAGGTGGTGGCGGAATTGGACGAAATGTCCGCATCACATCATCTGTTGATCGGCGAATACTATCTGGAAATCGGCAATCTCCGTGGAGCTCGCCAGAGCTTTGAGGAGGCCGCCGGCCGGACCGGAACCGATGCTTCCACGGTGGCATTGGCCCACCTGGAAAGTTTGCCTCCTGACCCGCCTTTGGAAGCCTTTCAGCCCGTAGAAGAGTAGAACAGATAGTGACCGAATCGGCCCTTCGACCGCGCTTGGTGCGGTTTCGGCGTCCTGCAAAAGGACGCCTGGCTACCGGTACCTGCTGGCTCTGCCTCGGATTCGCCGTCCTGACCGCGACTTCAGGCTGTGGCTATCGAATCCTGGATCCTGCCGCCGGCGGAGGCCGCCGAATGGCGGTTCCCACCAGCAAAAACCAAAGCCGCTGGCGCGGCCTGGAGGGTGATTTCACCCGATTTCTCCGAGCGGACATGCAACGGCAGTTGGATATCCGCTTGGACCACCGGAATACCGACCTAAAACTCCTTACCGAGATTCGCGACATAGGTCGAAGCGCTCCGGTGCGGGATCGGCAAACCGGCGGTGCCTCCTTGGGCACTTCCCGCTTGGAGGTCCTTTGGACTCTGCAAGCTGTCGACGGCTCGAACCTGGCCGAAGGCCGCATCGAGCGCAGCTTGGAATTCCTACCCGCAGACGGCGAAAGCGCTTACGACGCTCTAGCGGAAATCCTCGATTCCGCAGCCGAGCAGGTCGTAATGGAAGTGGGGATGCAACTGGCTTCCCTGACCGATAAAACTTGAGATGAGCGAGCATCAACCGCAGGCCAACAAGCCCGGAGAACGACCTGAGGGACGGAAGTCCCTGGGACCGGCTCTGATCCTGGGTACCTTGCTGCTACTCCTGCTGATCGCCTGGGGCACCAACTCCCCGTCGGTGGACATCAGCGAGGACGAATTTTGGTATCGGCTTTACGCCGATCAGATTGAGAAGCTGGAAATTACTTCCGGAAGCCGGATCACCGGAGTGTTCCGCGAGGGCCAAGAAAGCCCTTCGGGAGAACGGAAGTTCCAGGTCAGCATGCCGTCCACGGTGGAACAGCATGGCCAAATTCGCAAGATTCACGCCAAGCGCCTGAACCGCAGCTTCACTCTTTCCGAATTCCAGCGGGAAGTGGAACGAGAAGCCGACCCGGTAGTTCCCATTCGCGGATATCCGGTTCGACTCCGTGAACCGGTGGACCCAAGCCGTCCCGAAGAAGGTTCTCGGGAAGTACAGCGCTTCTTTATCGATTACGCCACCGGCGACGGCCAGTTTTACGGGGAGATCCTCGGCAGCAGCGCCAAGACCCTTGACCTGGTGGCGATTCAAGGCTTGGTCACCGATCACGGCGGCAATCTCGAAGAGCCTTTGCACTTCGATACCGTGGAATCGGTTCGAACCAAGGAGACCAACGGCTATCTGGTGGCCTTCCTGAGCACCTTCGGTCCCATCTTGCTGCTGCTGGTCTTGTTTTGGTTCCTGTTCATGCGCCAAATGCGAGGCCAAGGCCAAAGTCTGTTGTCCTTCGGCCGCTCTCGGGCGGTGCTTTACAACAAAGAAAACAAGACCGGAGTGAGTTTCGCCGACGTCGCCGGCATCGAAGAAGCCAAGGACGAAGTCAGCGAAATCATCGAGTTTCTGAAGAACCCGGCCAAGTTCCAAAAACTCGGCGGCCGGATTCCCCGAGGCGTATTGTTGGTGGGTCAACCCGGTACCGGCAAAACTTTGCTGGCCAAGGCCATCGCCGGTGAAGCTGGGGTGCCGTTTTTAAGCATCAGCGGTTCCGACTTCGTGGAGATGTTCGTCGGCGTCGGCGCCAGCCGGGTGCGGGATTTGTTCAAGCAAGCCAAAGACTCGGCCCCTTGCATCGTGTTTTTGGATGAAATCGACGCCGTCGGCCGCAAGCGCGGTTCCGGCATGGGCGGCGGCCACGACGAAAGGGAACAAACCCTGAACGCCATCCTGGTGGAAATGGACGGCTTTGCCACCGACGAAGGCATCATCGTCATCGCCGCCACCAACCGCCCGGATGTTTTGGATCCGGCTTTGCTGCGACCCGGCCGATTCGATCGGGAAATCGTCATCGACTTGCCGGACGTCAAGGGCCGAGCCCAAATCCTCGGTGTCCACACCAAGACGGTCAAATTGCATCCTGGAGTGGATTTGGAGTCCCTGGCCCGAGGCACTCCCGGTTTCTCCGGCGCGGAATTGGCCGCCCTGGTGAACGAAGCGGCGATTCAAGCCGCCATGCGGGACCACGAGACCGTGCAGCAGGAAGACTTCGAAGAGGCTCGAGACAAGGTCCGCTTCGGCCGTCAAAAACGTTCTCGGGTCATGGACGTCGAAGACAAGCGCATTACCGCTTTCCACGAAGCCGGCCACGCGGTGGTCAACGCTTTGTGCGAACACACCGAGCCGGTGCACAAGGTCACCATCATTCCTCGCGGCATGGCTTTGGGAGCCACCATGATGCTGCCGGAAAAAGACCAATTGCACATCACCCGGAAAAACATCCTCGATCAGTTGGCGGTGCTTTACGGCGGACGCGTGGCGGAAGAACTGTTTTGCGACGACATTACTGCCGGCGCCAGCAACGACATCATGCAAGCCACTCGCCTGGTTCGCATGATGGTCACGGAATGGGGCATGAGCGAAAACATCGGCCCGATCAATTTCGCCGACCGAACCGGCTCCGATTTCCTTGGCACCGAGTTGTCCATGGGCAAGGAGTTTTCCGACCAAACCGTACGCCGCATCGATGAAGAAGTTTCCCGGGTGTTGAATGAATCTCGGGATCGGGCTCAAACCATCATCGAATCCAACCGGGAGGCGGTTGAACGGGTGGCTGAAGCCTTGCTGCGCTTCGAAACCATTCACGGCGACGAAGTCAAAAGCTTGGTCGACGGCAACTTGCAAGTCGAAGACTTGCGCCCTTCCAAACCCTTACCGCCGCCGCCGCCGGCGGAAATTCCTCCTCAACCCGCCCCTCGGCCGGAGGAGAAATTCGGGACTTTAGGCTTACCCGGCGAAGAAGGTCTTTCTCCGGCTTAGTCTTCTTGCACCGGCGCCGGCCGGTCTTTCAAAGCCGTTTTTGCCCGTGCCCAAGGGGCCGGTTCCTACCGAGGACCGGCCCCTTGATCTTTTGCATTCAAATTTGCTCTCAAAGTTAGGGAAATAGCCACTGTGCTCGTAAACTTCATCCATGGTCGATCCGTGGGAAGTTCCCCACTACGAACGTGAACATCACGCCTGTCCGATCGGGGCCGGATGGTGGCGCGGTCCAGCGCCACGGACGGGAGTGTGCGAGCGAGCCTTAGCGGAAACAGGAATCATCGGTGGCGCCGAATTGGCCGACGGTTCCTTTCGTTATCGCTTTCTTCCTGGCGCCGAATCCCCGCCTCTGAGAAACGCCGCCGGCGACCCCGATGAACCTCACACCCGGGCTTCCTGGATCGCCTGCCGCCTTTTTGCCGCCCGCCGGGCTTTTCTCAGCCCTTTTCACGAACCGACCTTCATGGCGGTTCTCAATCTGACCGAAGATTCTTTTAGCGACGGCGGCACCTTGAACTCGCCGCAAGCGGTTTACGAAGCCGCTTTGCAAAGACAGGCGGAAGGGGCCACCCTGCTGGACCTAGGAGCCGAAAGCACCCGCCCCGGCGCTCGGGGGGTGGCGGCCCAAAGACAATTGCAAAAACTATTGCCGGCCATGGAAGTTCTTGCCGAAACCGGATTCGAAGTTTCCATCGATACCCGATCGGCGGAAGTGGCGGAAACTTGCCTGAACCGTGGCGCCGGCATGATCAACGACGTCAGCGCGCTGGAAGATTTCGCCATGGGTCCTTTGGTAGCAGAACGAGGCTGTCGACTGGTCTTGATGCACACCCGAGGCAAACCTGCGGACATGCAAACTCGAGCTGATTACCGATTGCTGCTCGGAGAAGTCATGGACGAATTGGCGCAGCGAGTGCTTCGAGCTTTCGAAACCGGAGTGCAAGCGGAACAATTGATTTTGGATCCTGGAATTGGCTTCGCCAAAACCGCCGAGCAAAGCTTGGAGTTGGTCGGCAGATTGGATGCGTTCCGAGCCTTGGGCTTTCCGCTGTTGGTCGGTCCTTCCCGAAAGTCGTTCATGGAAGCGGTCCTGGACGGCAAACCTCCGGCGGCAAGAGACGGCGGCACCGCCGGTGCCGCGGCCTTGTGCGCCGCACAAGGAGCCAGCTATCTGCGTCTGCATCGGGGTGGAGATTATTGGGATGCGGTCAAAGTAGCTTGGGCGGCCGCTGCAGCAGCGCATGCCGCCAAAGTCCAACAAGGGGCTGACCGAGAACCGACTTCCGGTTCCTCTCACGCTCCGGCCCACGAGGACAGCACCCTATGAAATTCCTCCGCTGGTTGCAGGAAATGGGTTTCCCGCTGAGCGGCGGCCTACCCACCCTGCGCTTTTTCATCGAAGTCGCCCTGCTGGCCATTTTCCTGTACGCGGTCTTGCGGTTTTTGCGAAGTACCCGGGGCTCCAACGTCCTGCGCGGCTTGACCTACTTTTTGGTGGCGGCTTTTTTGGGCATTACCGTGCTCGGCAAGTTTCCCGAAGTCCCGGTGATCGAAGAAATCCTCCGCCACGTCACTCCGGCTTTGGTGATTGTTTTGGCGGTGTTGTTTCAACCGGAATTACGTCAGGGTATTTCTCGCTTCGGAACCGGTTTTTTGGACTTGTTGCGGATCGGCCGTTCCGGCGGCGAAGAAGAAACTTTGAGCAAATTGGCTTCCGCCGCCCAAAGAATGGCCAAGGAAAGAATCGGAGCCCTGATCGCTATCGAACGTTATGTTTCCTTGGCGCCGTATTACGAAAACGCGGTCTCCATCGACGCTCCGGTCTCTTCCATTCTGCTGGAAACCATTTTCTATCCAGGCAGCCCGCTCCACGACGGAGCGGTCATTGTGCGGGAAGACCAGGTGTTGGCCGCTGCTTGCCTATTTCCATTGACCGAGAACCCGGAAGTGCAGCGGCGCATGGGAACCCGTCACCGGGCCGCCTTGGGCCTTACGGAAGAAACCGACGCCGTGACCTTGGTCGTCAGCGAAGAAACCGGTCAGATCTCCCTTTGTGCCGGAGGCAAGCTGTATCGCAAGGTGCCGTTCGACTTACTCGAAGATCGACTCATGGAGTTGCTCAAGAGCAAAGCGCCGGCTCCAAGCAGCCGCAGCCGGGAAAGCATGGCTTCGGAAATTACCGAATCCGCGGTCATTGATGCTTCCACCGCCACCCCGTCCACCGAAAAGGCGGCGACCTCATGATTCGGTTCCGGCGCCTCTTCTTCCACGACATGGGCCGCAAAGCCCTGGCCTTGGTATTGGCCGGCGTGGTTTGGCATCAAGTCAATCAAGGCATCACCGAGGAGCAGGTCTTTGAACTTACCGTGGAAAGCGCGGCTTTGGACGCGCCTCACGAAGGCGGCAAATTAAGCATTCGCCTGCCCTCTCACTGGCTGCTGGCCGATTCGGGACCGGGACAACTGAGTTTCCGCTTCAAAGGCCCGCGAGTGCAACTGGAACGGTTTCTGGCCACCAATCCTTCCGCCACCTTCACGCCTTTCCTGCCGCAACCGGGCGAAGGCCAGGACGAATTGTTGTTGCTCCACAATTTGACCCCTTTGGATTTGGAGTGGAACCCGAGTCAACAAGCCCGGGTTTTCCTGGAAGCGGCCGAAGAAGCCAATCGAAATTGGTTGCAGGACGGCTTGCGTTTGGAATTGAAGAGCGAAACCGAAATCCCGCTCCGGTCCTGGATGGTTCAAGTCGAGGGCCCAGGCCCACCGGAATCCCACCGGGCGGTGGTCGAAGAAATGAGTTTCGGCGTCGACCAGGTGCGGATTACAGGTCCGATCAGCGCGGTCCGGGAATTGGAAGATCTGTTGATGGCGGTGCAGCAAGGGGGCAGCGGCGCCATGACCTTGACCCCGAGTTTGCTGGAAGCCCTAGCCATCCCGGAAAACCGCCGAACCACCCTTTCCCTGGCCCTTGGCCTGAATCCGGAATGGGGCCGGCGAGGGTTGACCATGACTCCGGCTACGGTTTCCGTCACCCTTCCCCTTCGCAATCGCAGCCCTCAATCCTTTACCTGGTTACCAGACGGCAGCAAGCTGTTGGTCATTGGAGCCGCGGAAAGCGTTTGGGAGTTGAATAGCCCCTGGAATCCGCCTTCCATCACCACCACCTTGGAAGATCTCCCCGGGTTGAGCATTACCCGATTCGACCAACAGTGGGGATTGGACAACATCGTTTTCTTCGTCGATCTGACCAGCGTTCGCAACGACACCCAAGAAGAACACCCCAAGGTGACGGTGCAATGGATGCTGTCCGACGAAAACCTAGGGGACGAAGAAAAAGCTCTCCGTTACCGGGCCTTGAAGTTGATTCCTTCCGCCGGTAACGAAGAAGAATTTCGCACCATCACCCTCAGAAGAAAGCCCCAGCAAAACCCTTGAGCCACCGCCTTTTCGGAACTGACGGGATGCGCGGCAAGGCCGGAGTCGAGCCGTTGACTCCGGAAACCTTGAGCCGTCTCGGCCGGGTCCTCGCCCGCCACATCGCCGCCGGCGAATTGGGTCAGGCCGGGGACGCCCAGGGCCATCGCGTGTTGATGGGCCACGACGGCCGGGAAAGCGGAGAGACCCTCGCCGCCGCTTTGACCAAAGGGCTCAACGCCGGAGGCGTTCACGTCGACATCCTCGGCCTCAGCCCAACCCCCTCTCTGGCTTATTTGACCGCCGTCGGGCCTTATGCCGCCGGCATCATGGTGTCCGCTTCGCACAACCCGGCGGAAGACAACGGCGTTAAATTATTCGGACCGAACGGGCGCAAGCTCAACGACGAAACCGAAGAAGCCATGGAAGAAGAGCTGAAGGCGGAATTCACGCCGCCGGAAGCCTCTCACCCGGGCGAATGCCGGCGAACCAATCGCATGTTGGGCGATTACGTGGCCTGGTTGCGCAACGACGCCTTTCCGGAACTCAACCTCAAAGGCTGGAAAGTGGCCATGGATTGCGCCAACGGCGCCTATTCCAAATTGGGGCCGCGGATTTTGAAAGCTTTCGGTGCAGAAGCTTTCCCGGTGAATGACCATCCCGACGGGCGCAACATCAATTTCGAATGTGGAGCTCTTTATCCGCAAGTGGCGGCTCAAGCGGCCCAGGACTTTGGCTGCCAATGCGGTCTCAGCGTAGACGGTGACGGCGACCGAGGTTTGCTTGCCGACGGCCAGGGCCGGATTCTGGATGGAGATGCTTTGCTCGCCGGTTTGGGCCGAGATCTTGCCGCGGAAGACCGCCTTCCCGGTCGAACCGTGGTGGCCACCGTCATGAGTAATTTGGCGCTGGAACTTTGGCTGCAAGCCACCGACGTCCGGCTGTTGAGAGTTCCGGTCGGGGACCGCTACGTAGCCGCGGAAATGCGCGAAAAAGGTTTTCACCTCGGCGGTGAAAAATCCGGTCATTTGCTCTTCGGACCGACCCACGGATTCCGCGGCGACGGCATGTACACCTTCCTTCGGGTCGCCGAGATGTTGACTCGGAATGAACAGAGTGCGGAACAATTCGCCGCCGGCTATCAGGATTTACCGCAACACTTGGAGAATTTGCCGGTCGCCCGCCGGGTACCGATGGATCAACTCCCCGGATTGCAAAAAGCCGCCGCTGAAATCGAAGCCAAACTTGGAAACCAAGGCCGAGTGGTGATCCGGTTTTCCGGAACCGAATTAAAACTTCGACTCATGGTGGAAGCCGCGACGGAAAGCCAAGTCCACCAAGCCATCGAGCACTTGCGTCAAGGTGCCGACGGCGACGGGATCTTGATTTAAGCGCCCGATGAAACAAGCCATCTTGGCCATCGATCTTTCGTCTCAACGGAGTTCGCTGGCGATTCGCGGTTTGGAAGCGGAGCCCCATTCGGCCGTAACCGCCACCGATTCGGTAAAGCAGGGGCCTCCCCTCATGGCCGCCATTGACCGTTTATTGAACCAAGCCGATTGCCGCCGTTCCGATCTATTTGCCATCCTGGCCGGAACCGGACCCGGTTCCTATACCGGCTTGCGCATTGCTTGCACCACCGCTCGAACCCTGGCCTTTGCCTTGAATATCCCGAGCTTCGGCTTGTCCAGTTTCGCCGCCGCGACTTTCCAAGCTCCGGAACACACCGATATTCATCTTTTGCTCGACGCGTATCGAGGGGAGGTTTATCACGCCACTTATCACCGCCAAGGCAACCAAGTCCGTTGTCTGCAACCCCCGCATCTGCTCAGCCAGGAGGCCGCGGCTCTTCATTTGGGTGAAGATGCTTTGTACCTCGGCGATCCTTCTCTTTGCAAAACCGGAAGCCGTTGCGTCGGCGAAGAAATTCAACCTCAGGCGGTGGACTTGTTGGCGCTGTTCGACGGCCAAAGAGCCCGATTCGGCGAAGGCTTGTGGCAACAATTAAAGAAACCCGAACCTCAGTACTTGAGAGCGGCAGCTTTTCCGCCGGCGAAAAAGGCCTGATGCCAGGTCAAAAACTTTCATCTAAATAAGGAAAAACCGAAGGACGGTGCCGGAGAAACCGTGCACCGTCCTTCCTTTTGGGGCCCGCTGCCGCGGGCTTTGGGTTCTCAGAGATCCTGAGGGCGAAGAGTCTTGCGGCCATTGGCCAATGCGCGGTCTTCCGCCCGGGCGATGGCATCCCGTACGTAACCGTCCAACGCGGCGTAGAAATCGCCGGAAACGTTGCACTGAGTCACGGAAGCCTTGGTGCGGCTTTTCGAGATGATCATGTCCATCGGCTTCTTGGAAGCCTTTTTGCGACGGGTGACCTTGCGCCTGGTGGTGGCCTTTTTGCGGGCCTTCTTCTTCCTTCTTGCAGCCATGTTTGTTTCGATGGTTGAAACCTTCAGATTCGGCGAAAGCCTGGAAATCCTCGATTTCTAGCCTCTACGAGCGATTTCCAACGGACCCGATCCAGACTCGAAAGAGGCCGGAACAAGATCGGTATTCCGCCGCAGAACGGCCGCTAGCGGCGTTCCAGAGCGAATTTTGAACCATTCGAACCCTCTTAGTCAAACGCTAAACGGCAAAATTCTAGGCTTATTCCAGGATTCTCGCGTAATCTCGAGGGCCGTGATTGACCTGTTCCTAACCTTCACCTGCCTTGCCTCGGTGGCCGGAAGCCTGTTTTCGCCCCCTCAGGAGGCGGTCATTTCGGCCCAAAACCAAGCCCGTATCTTGGAACGTTTCGCCGATTTTCCAGACGCCGAGAAGGCCCGGGTGGTGAAACGGATCTACCAAGCCGCCCTGGAAGCGGATCACCCCATGGCCCGGGCGGCCAAGGTGTTGGAAGAGGATGCGCAATTGGCGGCCTTGGAGGTTTTGGACCCTGAGCCTTCCCGGCATTACGACCCGGAACGCTACGCCCCGGCTTTACAACTCAGAACCAAGATCGAAACCCCCAAGAGCCAGCGCTGGAAGCGTTTGGAAAAGCACTTCTTCCGGGTCATCCCGCTGCCGGTCCGTGACCGAAATTGGCAATACGACTATGGCCGGAATGCCCTGCTGCACCCGGAAAAGCCCTTGTCCCCCACCGAACAATTGCAGCGCCTGATGGCCGGTCAGTGGCCGGAACCCGGCCGCATCGCCGCCTTGGCCGAAGCGGTGTTGGATCACGATGCCGGTCGCGACGCTATCGCCGATTATTTTCAACACCATTACCGGGATCGCAACGGCCGGGTCTATCGGGGAATTCGCCTGGAAGACGTTTGGGGCTCCGGCAGGGAACTGGAAGTTTCCGACGTGGAGGCCATCGCCTGGCTTCGTCTGATTGCCAAAGAAAACCGGGTCACCTCGCCGATCAACTCATCCTTGCACCGCCGGATTTACGGCCGTATCAGCGATTCTTTCGCCGACTGGCGGGATTACCGCTTGTTACGCCAGGGTTTGGCCTGGCGCCTGGAGCAACCGGATCACGAACTTCCGATCTGGTTTTCCTCGATCGGCGACTCGGTCAACCTGGCCTGGGCTTACGTCGGTCACGACCCGCACCGGATGCGAAACTTGTTGAAAACTCATCCAACCCGGCAGAGGTTCTTCCAACACCTGGAACAAGCCTTGGAACAACCGGGGGATCAAGCCGAAGCTTGGCGGAACGAATTGGATCTCCGCCCCCAATTGCCGGTTGTATTGGCCAATGCGGTTCGGCAACAATTGCGTCTGGAGGGTTTGTTCGGCTTGGGCCGGCGCTGATCATGACCACCGCTTACCGGACTTGGGCGGACATTGACCTGGAGGCCTTAAGTCATAATCTCCGCGTCATCAAAGAACGGTGCGGCGCGGCTCAATTATGGCCGGTGTTGAAGGGCGATGCGTACGGCCACGGGGCCCCGCAAATCGCTCGCCACTGCGCCCGCGAAGGCGTCGCCAAGATCGGGGTCGGAGACAGCGGCGAAGCCCTGGAACTCCGGGAAAGCGGCGTGCAATTGCCGATGCTGGTCTTGGGAACGGTCATCGACGCCGAAGTCCCGCTGCTATTGCATCACGACGTCGAAGTCGGGGTTCACTCGCATAGCCGGGTTCGACAATTGGCGGAGGAAGCCCGCCGCGCCGGCCGGCGCATGGGAGTCCATTTGAAAGTCGATACCGGCATGGGGCGATTGGGAGTGCAACCCGAAGCGGTACGGCGAGTGGCGGAAGCCATTTGCGAGGCTTCCCATCTGGAATTTCGCGGCCTGATGAGCCATTTCGCCGCTCCTTTAGGCTGCCTCGATCCCTTTACCGAAGAGCAGCGGCGGCGGTTTCAAGCTTGCCTCGCTCACTTGCAAGAACATCGCCTTCCGATTCCGGCGATTCATTTGGCCAATTCGGCAGCTTTGTTTACCGGTCTGCATCCTCTTGGCCAGGCGGCCCGACCGGGCTTGGCCCTTTACGGCACCTTGGCCGAAGCCTTGGATCCGAACCAGGAATTGCAGCCGGTGTTGTCGCTTCGAGCCCAAATCATTTTTCTGAAGGATGTCCCAACCGGAACTCCAGTGGGTTACGGCAGTCGTTGGACCGCGCCGAGGCCGACTCGCTTGGCGATCTTGCCGATCGGTTATGCCGACGGTTTGCCCTATGCTTTGAGCCGGCAAAGTGAGGTTCCCCCTTTCGCTTCTTTTTCCACCGAATCCACCATGAATCGGCCTCCTTCGGTTTCCATCCGAGGCCGCCTTTGTCCCATCGTCGGAGCCCTTTCCATGGATTACACCGCCGTGGACGTGACCGAGGTAACGGGCGCCGATATCGGCGACCCGGTGACTTTGATCGGACGGGACGGTGAGCAAAATCTGCCGGTTCAACAAATGGCGGCGGCCGCCGGCACCATTCCTTATGAAATCACCTGCCGCCTCGGGAAGCGGGTCCGGCGGGTATACCACTTCCATCAGCAAGCCTGGTCATCGGAGCAAGCCGTACGCTCATGATGAATCCGCTACGCCGACCGGGAATATGGCTTTCCGGCCTGGTTTGCCTTTTCATTTTGGGAACCGCTTGGCGACCCTTGCCGTTGCCGTTACAAAAACTCCCGCAATGGATCGGGCCGTTGCGCTTGGCCGGGGAAGAATTGCAATGGCAAGCCCGGCGGGTGCACTTGCATTGGCCTCAAGCCTTGCTGGTCGCCGAGCAGGTGCAATTGAAGAAAGAAGGCCTCGATTGGGGCAGTATCGACCGGTTGGAATTGCATCTGCAATGGCCCCGAGGTGGCCGACTCCCCTTTCGCAGCGCCAGCATCGAAAAGCTGCGCTTGTTGCTGGAAAGGCCTTTTGTCGAACGCCTGCTGGAACCGCGCCCGAAACAGGCTGAGGACGTCCTGATCGGCCCTTTGGCCTTGAAGTTGGATGAAGCCCTGTTGCAGTTCCGGGATCGGCAAGCCGGCCTGGCCACCGAAGTCAAGATCGGGCCGTTGGCCGGTCATCTGGATCCGGGAGGTTGGAAACTCCAAGGTGCGGTGCAACTTCCTTTGGGTCACTACGCGCGGTTCTGGTTACAAACCGACGCCGCCGTGGACCGCTGGCAGTTGGATTTAGGGTGCCAAGCGGAACCGGTGCAGCAGCGCTCCACCGACCGGCTCGGATTGGAAAGTATCGGGGCCAAGCAATGCCAAATGGAAGGCAGGATCCAAGGTCGCCGGGGCCAATTAACCGAAGCCGCCGTACGCGTGGACCTAGCCGGCGGATTCGTCGATCTGCTGCAACCGAAAACCAGGGTAAAAGATCTCCATCTAAAGGTGGAAGGAAGGCTTCCCGGAGCTCTTCGTCTTTCGGTGCAGGGAGGCGTAGAAGATTTGAAAGTGGATTTGGCCGGACATCTGGCTTGGAACGGAACCGATCCCCCGAATTTGCGCTTGAGCGGCCAGAGCAATCGCATCGTCATGAACGATGAGCGCATCGAAATGGTGAAGCGATTGGATCCGGGAACCGCGGAACCTTTGTTTGCTTTACGGCCGCAAGGACAAGCCCAAGCCACTTTGGCCTTGGATTGGGAATGGTCGAAAGAACCGCAGTGGCTGGTGTACGCCCCCATTCAAGAATTTCGAGCCGCCTTCCACGGATTCTTGGAATCCGACGGCGACCGCCCGGCCTTCCCCTATCCGCTCCATCGGATTCGCGGTGATCTGATTGCCAGCGGAGATCGAATTCTGATCGACGTGGAAGGCCGGGCACAAAGCGCCCCGCTTCAAGCCAGAGGCGCGGTTCAAATCGGTTCAGGGCCGGCCGGTTTGGAACTGGATGTTCATTCTCAGTCTTTTCCCGTCGACGGCCGCTTGGCTTGGGCAGTCGCCGGGACTCCTGAACTTGGCCAGTTATGGCGCGATTTAGGTTCGCCCCGAGGCGGCTCCGCCGACGTCCATTTGCAATTGCGTCGCCCTCTTTTGGCGGAAAAAGTGCAGTTGCAATTGCAGGCCGAAGTCAGCGGAACTCGAGCTCGGCCGAGCTTTTTGCCGATCGCCGTGAAGGTGGAACAGGCCAAAGTGTTCTGGAAGCCCCAGTTCGCCAGCTTCCAAGGACGAGTCCAAACCTTGGGTGGAGTCGCCGACTTGCGCGGAGAAGTGGCCAAGGTGTTGCTCGGCTCCGGCAGTGAGGCCCCCAAACCTTCCATCCGTTTGCAGGCCGAGGGACGGGGTTTGGCCATGAGCCTACGGGATCGCCGGGTGTTGCAACGGTATTTGGATTTGCCCGACGGCAGCGCCAACTTTGCTCTCGAAGGCAATGGGCGCATGAACTTGCTGTTCCGGCAAAGCGGTTTGGGGGAAGCCGCCGCCTTGTTGCAATTCCGCGCCGACGATCTTCAGAGTCGCTGGCAGCCGGTTTCTTTGACGGTCCATGAGGTGCAGGGAGAGTTGTGCGTATTTCGCAGCCAAAGGGGCACTCTGGTTTCCGCTCCTCGCATGACCGGACGGCTGGGTGGCAAACAACAAAGTGGAGGGTTTGAAAGTTCCACCCAATTGTGGCAAATCGGCGACCCGGAACATTTTCCCTTGCAAGGGAGGATTTGCAGTCGCAGCCCTGGCATCGACGTCGGGCCTTCGCTGGTTCGGGCTTTGGAAAGGCTTTTGGACCGGCCCTCGGAAAGTCAGAAGGAATGGGACGGCCAAGTCGACGGAGCGGTGGAAGTGCGGGCTCCCTTCGATCGTGCCGAAGGTCCGGATTTGGCCGCCGACATCAATTTAGAACCCTTAACTCTGACCTTCCCCACCGGGGATGGCCCGGAAAGCGCCGAACTTCGCGGCCGCATCCAAGTTCGGGGACGGAGGTTGCAATCCTCCAGTTTGCAGTTGCAAGCCAACGCCGGCAGGGTGGAAATGCGCTTGCCTAGGTTGGAACCGACCGAGCAAGGCTTGGCTTTTGCAACCACTTTCTATTCCCGCCGCGGTCTGGAACTCAACGATCGTTTCGCCGCTTTGGTGGCGCCGGAAATTTGGGCCGCCATTCAGCGAATCGGATTAGCCGGAAGGGTCGGCGCCGATGGCTTGAACTTGCAACTGCTGTTTCCGGAACAGGGTTCACCCAGCTTTCATTGCGAAGGCGATCTCCTGCTCGAGGACATGAGTTTGCTCGGTCCTCCGCGGATGCAATCGGGTTCCGGGCGCTTGGAAGTGGTGTGGTTCGATTGGCGGTCGCCGGCTTCCTTTGGCGGATTGATGCGCTTGAAGGATGGAGAAGTCGAAGTTTCCGGTCTGAAGGTCAAAGAGGGTACCGGATTCGTTTCGGTCAGTGATTGGGCGGTGGTCTTTGATCAATTTGAGGCCCGAACTCTCGGCGGCACCGTTCGAACTTTCGGGACTCACCCGAACGGTCGCGAAGAAATCGGGCAACTGGTTCTTTTCCTCACCCCGGAAGCGCCGCTGCAGGTCCTTCTTTACTTGGACGCCCTCAGCCTGGCTCAAGTGCGCCAAGAACTGAATTTGGGCGGCGGACTCAGCGGCCGCTTGGACGGCCGGATTCAATTTCAATCGACCTCCCCCAGCCCGCTGGATTATCGCGGCCGAGGTTTCGTCGAGGTCCGAAACGGCGTGCTCGGCACGGTTCCCGTTTTGGCGGATTTGTTTCGCATCGCCGGCATCCGCCAACCTCAATTCCAACGGGCGCGAGTGGAATTCTGGTCCAATCCGGAAAACAACCGCGGTCGCATGCGGATCGCTTCCTACGAATTGCACCACCAGTTGGTGGAAGTTCGGGGCGACGGTTGGGTGGACTTCGACGGATACGTCAATGCCAATGCCAAAGTCCGTACCCTGTCGGTCCTCACCCGCATTTGGCCGATCAGTTATTTCGTCGATTTGTTGGTGGAGCACGACGTCTATGGACCGGTGGAAAAACCGGTGGTCAAACATCGCGCCGGCAGCAAATTGCTGGGACCCGGGGAACGGGCTCGGGAACCTTTCCCTTTGTGGCTGCCGGATCGATCCACTCCTTCTTGGCGGCGTAGCCCGGTTCTGGCGCCGAAGAAACCTTAGAATCCGGCCATGAGCCTCCGCGGAAGGATTTTGGCCATTGACTATGGAGCCAAACGCACCGGGCTTGCGGTCAGCGATCCTTTGGGAATCGCCGCCCATCCCCTACCTACGGTGGTCAGCGAAAGCCTGGAAGAAACCGTGAACGCGATCGCCGAAGTGGTTCGAGCGCGGGAAGTCAAGCTGGTGCTTCTGGGCATGCCCTATCTGCGTTCCGGCTTGGAAGGAGCCCAAGTGGATCGAGTTCGCTTATTCAAAACCGCCCTGAGACAAAAGCTGCCCGAGGGCATGGAAATCCTGGAAAGAGACGAACGCTTCACCACTGCCGAAGCGGAAAGTCTGTGGCGGAAAACCGGCATTCCGCGCAAGAAGGCCAAAGCCGCTTTCGATTCCACCGCCGCGGTCATCATATTGCGGGAATATCTGGAAGGACTTTCTTGACCCGGCGTTATCCCCGGCTTTGGCGACCGCCAAGCCGGAATCGGAAAACCGTTGAGGCGACTTCTCCCTTCGAAGCGGAAGGCTTCAAGGCCTCAAGTCTCTATAATTCCTCCGGGAGGGCCTTTCGGGCGGCCGCGTGGGCTGGTTCTCACGAGGAAAGTCCGGGCTCCGCAGGACACGGTGGTGGGTAACGCCCACCGGGGGTAACCCCAGGGAAAGTGCCACAGAAAACAAACCGCCGCCGGCTTCGGCTGACGGTAAGGGTGAAAAGGCGAGGTAAGAGCTCACCGCGCGTTTGGTGACAAACGCGGCAGGGTAAACCCCACCGGGAGAAAGTCCAAATAGGAAGAGAGGCGTGGTCCGCGCCGTTTCATCTTCGGGTAGGACGTTCGAGGCGGCCGGCAACGGTCGCCCTAGAGGAATGGTCGCCACTCTCTTCGGAGAGAGACAGAACCCGGCTTACAGAAAAGTCCTCCCGCCTCCTCCAGGTCCGGAAGAAGGGGTCGGCTTGGGATTGTTTTTCGGGTTGGTTGTTTCTTGATGGTCGCGGCATAACCAAGTCTGCAATACCTTGCCAAGCTTCTTCAGGTTGACCGGTTTCGATAAATAATCGTCCATGCCCGCTTCCAGGCACCGTTCCCGGTCTCCTTTCATGGCGTTGGCGGTCATGGCAATGATCGGAACTCGCTTGCCGGTGCGCAGCTCCCGGCGACGAATCAAACCGGTAGCCTCGAAGCCGTCCATACCCGGCATTTGGCAATCCATGAACACTAGGGCGAATTCCTGATTGGCCACCGCCTCCACCGCCGCCCGGCCGTTGGCGGCCAAGTCGGTTTCCAAACCGAACTGAGCCAATAGGCGGACCGCCACTTTTTGGTTTACTGGATTGTCTTCAGCAACCAACACTTTGGTGGACGGGAAATGCAGCTTTTCTTGTTTGGTTTCCTGTTCCGGTTCCGGGCCGGGAATCACCTCTTCTTCGCCGATGACCGAGAACAGGGCGTCCAGCAATCTGGCTTGGCGAACCGGCTTGGTGAGATAAGCGTGAATGCCCACCCGCTTGGCTTCCTGAGCATGATCTCCTGAGCCCATGGAGGTCAACATGATGCAACGAAGAGGATTCAACTGGGGATCCCGGTTGATTTCCCGAGCCAGTTGCAAGCCGTCCATCACCGGCATCTGCATGTCCAGCACCACCAATTGGAACGGCGCCTCGCCATGCTGGCTGTGCCTCAACAAGCGCAAGGCCTCCAGTCCGTCGGAAGCGCAGGTCGGCTTCATGCCCCAATTGAATAACGACTGCTCCAGAATCTTGCGGTTGGTTTCGTTATCGTCCACCACCAAGACTCGGACACCGTGAAGCCTTTGGGTATCCCGGCAAACTTGAGATTCCCGGCTTCGATCCAATCCCAACTGAGCGGTAAACCAGAAGGTGCTTCCTTTTCCGACTACGCTCTCGGCGTCCACCGTGCCCCCCATCAAGGAAGCCAAACGCCTGGAGATGGCCAAACCCAGACCGGTTCCGCCGAACTTTCGGGTCGTGGAGTTGTCCGCTTGAGTAAAGGAATCGAACAAGCGATCCTTCACTTCGTCGGGAATGCCAATGCCGGTATCCCGAACTTCGAAGCGAAGGCAGATCGAGGAATCGGTCTGCTCGAGAGGATAGACCCGAATGACCACTTCCCCTTCCTGGGTGAACTTGATCGCGTTTCCGGCCAAATTCAATAGGATTTGCCGCAACCGAACTGGGTCCCCCAGGGAGGTTCTCGGGACTTCCGGGGAGACGTTGCAAACCAGCTCCAAGCCTTTTCCTTGGGCCTTTTCGGCCATAAGCTCGGCCACTTCTTCCACCACCGTTCCGGGGCTGAACTGAATGTTTTCCAATTCAATTCTTCCGGCTTCGATTTTCGAATAATCCAAAATATCATTGATGATGCTGAGCAAGTTATCGCCGCAACTTCGGACCGTTTCCACGTAGTCGCGTTGTTCAGCCGTCAACTCAGTGGCTTCCAATAAGTCCACTAATCCGATGACCCCGTTCATCGGGGTTCGGATTTCGTGGCTCATGTTGGCCAAAAATTCCGACTTGGCCTGGGTTGCGCTTTCGGCCCGATCCAAAGCCCGTTGCAGTTCCAAATTGGCGCACTGCAAATCATTGGTCCGAGCTCGGATTTCCGCTTCCAGATCTTCGTGGTGGCGACCCACCGACTGAATCATGTCGTTAAAACGCCGGCTCAACAGGGTCAGCTCGTCGTTTTCCTCCACCGGCACCCGAACCTGGAAGTTTCCCTGTTCCACATGGGTGGACACTTCAACGAATTTCTCCACCCGCTTCACGATCAGCCGGCGGATGGCCAAAAATAGAGCTCCTAAGGCCAAGCTCAGGACCAAGCCGAAGCCGGCCAAGAAAAAGGTGAATTGCTCCGCCTGGAGGCGTTTCTGATCGGCATCGTCCTGAAATAGATTCATGGCCACTTCGGTCTTTTGCCGGGCCAGGACATCTTCCAGTGAGGATCGGTCCAACCTCACTTCCAAGCGGCCGAGGAGGCCGTCGATACCTCGAATTTCTTCTTTGACCGTCAGCGGATGCAGGGGAGCTTGGCCAAGTTGCCAGAGGAGCTTTCCGTTCGCATCCTGAACCGAAAAGAAGGCCAAGCCGTTTTCCCCAAGGAGGCCGTTGGCCAATTGCGTCATGGCCGGATCGCCGGATTGGAGATAGGCCGGGGCCAGGACCTTCAAGCTCTTGAGGGTCTGGTGCCCGCGGGTCCGGAGCACCTCCTCCCGCCAGTCCAACTCGGTGGTGTACTGGCGGCGGGTGTGTTCCGCCGACTGGCCGTTGTGGCGCAGGAGTTCGCCGTGCTGGCGGTAGAGAAATAAAGCCCCGCCCAGGAAAACCGGCACCCCGGTCGTCAGGAAAACCAGCAGCAATAGCTTCTTTCCCAGACCAAAACGTAAGTGGCTTTTCGGCGCTGCCATGAGCATCAAAAGACGGATTCAATCCTTTTACCGCCGAAGAAACCCAGAAGATCTCAGCGGCGGAAGGACTCATCGGTATATCGGCCTGGCCAGGCTTCCGGCTTGATCCTGGAGAAAAAGAACTCTCCAATCTCAAGAATCGGGCGAAAAACCCAAAATCTAGGGTTTTCAAGCTAGAAAAACCCTACAACTTGGGTATTAGCCGAGGATTTTGCTTGCCCCACTCCGTTTCCCTGGATAAAACCGAACCTCAGATGGAATTTGTCTGGGTTGTACCCCGGGAGGCCATCCTCCCTTCCACCGGACTCCACGGTTTCCGGGCCTTGGCCCCGAAGCCCCTGGAGGAGGACTTCTTGGCCCCGATTCGCAACCTGGGCTTTTTCATGGAAAGGCGCTACGCCGAGACTCACCCCGAGTTCAAGCAACCCATTCCCTACGTGGTAGTGGGACGCCAAGGGGCAGGCTCTTCCAGCGAGGTTCAGGTCTTGCACCTGAAACGCTTGAGTACTCAAACCGAAAGCCGCCTGCACCATCTGGAAAGCATCGGCGTCGGCGGCCACATCAATCCATGTGACGCCTCAGCGCCGACTTCGCCACAGGCGACGACGCCGGACCTTTTGGCCCAAGCCTGTAGTCGCGAGCTGCACGAAGAGCTCCGTCTTCCGGCGGGCCCGCTGCCCTTAAGCCCACTGGGTGTCTTGAACGACGACACCACGGAAGTGGGATCCGTACACCTGGGATTGGTGTATTGGCTGGACGCAACCGCTTTGGAGGTGTCCATCCGCGAAACCTCGGCCATGACCGGGGATTTCGCTTCCCTTCCTCAATTGGAAAGCTCTGCCGCCTCCGACAACCCGCCGTTCGAAAGCTGGTCCACTTTGTTGCTTCGATCCGGCTGTTTGGCGGCCGCGGCAGAATCAGGTTTTCCGTCCAAAGCCCTGAGGATCTGACCAAAAAATGGTACGTCTGGCTGACAACGATCCTGATCTCACCGAACAAATCCAAAAACTCATGCAACGGTTGCGGGAAGCCCGCACCCAACCAAACGTGCAGTTGGCCTTTCGTGACGGTCGCCGATTGGTCGGCGCCATCACCTTTGTAGAACGACTGGGAACCGGTCGCCTGATCAACGTGGAAGAAGAATTCGCGTTGGACTTCAATATCTACGATCTGGAAACCGTCGACTTTCCCTAGACAGGTTTCCCATCGACCGCCGGGGAACCGCCCGGAAAAGCCGCTTCCGCCTTAGCCGGAATATTGGTTCAGACGCTGATCTCGCACCATTCCGAATAAGGTCATTCCGGTTTTCCGGGCGATGTCCACCGCCAAACTGGTCGGCGCGCTGATTCCAGCCACCAGGGCAATTCCAGCCATCGCCGCCTTTTGCATGATTTCAAAGGAAATTCTACCGCTGACCAGCAAAGCTCGCGGAACTTCCAAGGGATAGAGTCCGCCCCGCAAACAAGCCCCTAGCACCTTGTCGACCGCGTTGTGGCGGCCGACGTCTTCGGCAAGATCCAGAAGCCCATCGGTTTCACTCCACAACGCCGCCGCGTGGACGGCGGCTGTTTTTTGAAACAGGGTTTGGCGGCTCTGCATGGCCTCGAAGGTTTGCAGCAAAACGGAAACTTGCAAGGATTCCGGCATCTTCCACTTAGGGATTTCCGGAATCTTTTTCTCCAAATCATCCAGCGATTGAACCCCGCAAAGCCCGCAGGACGAACCTACCGTACCGAAACGGCGAGGCCGAGGATCGAAGGCCACACCGTCTGCCAAGGCAGCATTCCAAATGTGGGGCTCGGGTTGTCCTTGATAAGCATCCCGACAAGGCTCGACCGCCAGAAGGTCTTCGCTGTGTTCGATAATGCTTTCCGAAGCAAGAAAGCCGGCGATTAAATCTCTTTCCCGCCCAGGGGTCCGCATGAAAACGGCTACAGGCGTACCCCGAACCCGGATTTCCAAAGGCTCTTCAACGGCTAAAGCATCGCTTTCCGTCTGAGCGCCGGCTTGGGTCCGCAGGGTACGCCTGACTTCCCGCCAGGGCGGGAGAAATTCAGCGGAGAAAGGTCGCGTAATCCGCCTCGTCAAAACCAAGAATGGCCTTCTCACCGCGGGCCAATAAAGGCCGGCGGATCATGTCGGGGTTTTCCCGAAGCAAATCGACCACTTCCTTCTTGGTTTTGAAGGAGACGTTGGCGATGTCTTTCTCCTTGTATTCCTTGGACCGGACATTAAAGGCGCTCTTCGGATCCGAAGCGTCAACTGCCTTTTCAAGGAGCTTCTTCGCAGGGGGATTTTTCAAGATGTCCACCTGCTCGAAGTCGATGCCTTTCTTCTCCAAATAGCCGACAGCCTTCTGACAGGACCTGCAGCTAGTTTTTACGTAGACCTTGACCGCACTCATTACGAACCTATGGTCTCGTGCCGTCGCTCGGTAACGAAAGCCCCGTGTTACCAAGCCGTGATTTGAGTGTTTGCGGGGCGCAATTGAGCCGCATAGTCTATCCGGGAAAGAAGCTGATTCCAAGGGTCTATTCTGGATTCTCCGCCCCAGGAAGAAATCGATGGGACAGCATTTTAGGGTTATAATGCCCCCCCCGGTCATGACCGACTTAAAGCTGGTTTTAGGCGATATCACCAAGCAGGAAGTTGACGCCATTGTCAACGCTGCCAACGCCCAACTTTTGCCGGGGGGCGGGGTTTGCGGCGCCATCCATGCCGCCGGCGGAGCGGAAATCGCCAAAGCTTGCCAGAGTCTGGCTCCGATTCAAACCGGGCAAGCGGTGGCAACAACCGCCGGCCATCTCCCGGCCCGCTGGGTGATCCATGCCGTGGGACCGATCTGGGAGGGTGGCCAAGCTGGGGAAGCCGAAGCCTTGGCCTCCGCCTACCAGGCCGCCTTAGCGGTAGCCGACTCCTTGGGCGCCCGGACCGTGGCCTTTCCTGCGATTTCCTGCGGCATCTATGGCTATCCGGTGCAACAAGCCGCCCAGATCGCCTGGCATAGTTTGAGCCAAGGGGCCCAGACTTGCCACAGAGTTGAAGAAATCCGCATCGTGCTGTTCGACCCTCCGATGCTGGAAACCTTCCGCTTAGCTTCCTCGATAGAATCTTGAGAACGTTATGGATTTAAACCGCTGGTTTCGCCAAATACGGTCCATCGCTGTAGTCGGCTACTCCGCCAACCCCGAGCGTCCCAGCCATTGGATCGCTCTATATCTCGAGGACCAGGGCTTCCAGGTATTTCGGATCAATCCCAGCCTCGCCGATAGCCAAGACCCCAAGATTTACGCCGATTTGGAGAGCCTGCCGCAGCGCGTCGATTTGGTCGACGTGTTCCGGGCTCCGGCCCACGTTCCGGAAATCGCCCGGGCGGCGATTCGTCACCAGGCCAAGTTGCTTTGGCTTCAACCCGGCGCGGAAAGCCCGGAGGCGGCTTCCCTCGCCGAGGCCGCCGGCCTGACGGTGATTTCCGGTCGTTGCCTGTACGCCCTGCACCGCCAATGGCGCAGGGCGAAAGCCTGAACCTCAGCGAACGAATTCGACCTGGGGCGGCTCAGGGATCAAACCCGCCTTCCAAGCCCGATCCAGGAACATGCGAACCGATTCGCGACCGTCGTCGCCGTAATCCAAGGTCCGATCGTTTACGTACATACCGATGAACTCATCGGCCAGGGCCAAATCCAGTCCGCGGCCGAATTGGAGAGCATAGGCGACGGCTTCTTCCCGATGCTCCAGGCCGAACCGGATCGAATCCTGCAGCAACTGGGAAATCCTAGGAATCCAAGGGCCGAGATCCCGGCGGATCGTGTTGCCGCCCAAGGGCAGGGGCAGGCCGCCGGTCTCCTCTCCCCACCATTGACCGAGATCCTTCAGCAGCACCAGGCCGAGTTGTTGGAAGGTCAATTGCCCTTCATGGATCAAGACTCCAGCGTCGAATTCACCCTTGGCCACCGCTTCGGGAATTTGATCGAACTCGACCACCTGGTAGTCATAAGGCCCCAAACAGAGCTGGGCCGCCAAGTGGGCGCTGGTCCATTCGCCGGGGATGGCCAGCCGTTTTCCCTTGCCTTTGGCCAGCTCTTCCAGCTTCATTTCGCTACGAGCCACGATGCGGGGGCCATAGCCCTCCCCCATGGAAGCCCCATGATTCAGGAGCTTGTAGCGCTCGCTGACGTAAGCATAGGCGTGGATGGAAACCGCGGTGATTTCGTACTCTCCACGCAAAGCTCGCCGATTCAAAGTTTCGATGTCTTCAAGCTTGTGCTCGAAGCGCAACTCCCCGGTATCCAATTTATTGGCCGCCAAAGCATAGTGCATGAAGGCGTCATCTGGATCGGGACTGTGGCCCAAGTACAGGGTTCGGGTGGCGGCTTCCATCAGGTTGGTCTAGGTCAAACGAGCCCAAAAGCATAGCCGAAACTGCCGCGGATCCCACTATCCTGGGCCGCCCACTTTCACTTCGAAGTCCTGCTGCACCTGCTTCCACATGAGTCAAGCGAAATCCGACCCCCGCCAAGACATGCTGCCCTGCCGCCTAGCCGGCATGGAAGCCCTGGCCGGAGCCGAACAACTGGCGCTCTTTACCGTCGAACCCGCCAGCGGCGAACCGATCCCCCCGTTCCAGGCCGGGCAGTACACCACCGTGGCCTTCGAGCAAGGCTCGGACGTGGCCATGCGCTACTACTCCATCGCCTCAGGACCGGAACAAGCCCAAAGCTGGCAATTTTTCATACGCAAACCGGACAAGCCGGGAGCCACCGGGGAGCTCTTCGACATGGAGCCCGGAAGCCCCTTGTGGGTCGGCCAGGCCGGCGGCGCTTTCACTCTGGAGCGCAGTTCGCTCCCGCACCGGGTTTTCGTGGCCAATGGCACCGGCTTGGCCCCTTTCCTGTCGATGTCGCGGCACCTTCGGGCACAAGCTGAACAAGGGAGCGTTGCGTCTGGAAAACTGACCCTGCTGCACGGCGTTTGCCGCCCCCAGGATTTGGCTTGTCGCAGTGAATTGGAGGCCATTGCCGACAACTCGAAACTGGACTTCCTCTACTTGCCTTGCATCAGTCGCCCTCAAGAAGAGGATGTCGATTCAAGCTTCAGTCATGGCAGGGTGGAAGAAGTACTCATGCACCTTTTGAATTTGCCCGGGTGCGGGGATTCCCGGCCGGTGAAGTTGGCTGCCAATCATTCTTTGGACACCTTGCGGCAAAGGATGCCGGCTGGCGAAACCGCTTTGTTTTTGTGCGGCGCTACCGACATGGTGAAAGCTGTGGTTGCTCAGGTGGAAAGCAGTCCTTGGGGTGACGGTTTGGTTTACGAAAAGTATTGGTAACCGAAACTGGCCCAGAGTATTGGAGGTTTAAGGCCTAAAAAATCCTCCAAGTAAAGACCTCTTCAGCCGTTAGCGGCTTGCTACAGACTCCGGCGATCTGGGCCGGAGTCGGCACCTTCGGCTTCACCGTTACCGGCCGCACGTAATTGCGCCATATCAACCACACCCAAAGGTGCCGGCGCAGCCAAGCGCACTGCTTCGACACCCCCCAATTGCGCCGCACCAGACGCGAGATCGAATCCCGCATCTGCGCCAGAGTGTGGTTGATCGGAAACAGCAAATTGCGGTTGTCGCGGCGGGTCTTCGACGACTCCCGCCGCCAGCGATACGGCCGCTCGCCCTCGAACACTTTGGCCAGGACCGAGCCGTAGAGCTGCTTGCGGTCCGACTGCAACTCCAGGGCTACCTCCGGCGGCAGCGCCCGCTGCAGGATCTCGAAGCAGCGGGTCACCAGCTTGCGGGATTCGGAGCGCCGCTTGCCGAACAACTTCTCCCGAGCTTGCTTCTTTTGCCGATATTTCGGCGTCAGCTTGCCGCGACAAGGCAAGGTGCCGGCGTCGAGATGGACCACGAAGTAGTTTCGCCGATGGATCAAAACCGGCACGGTCAAGGGCTGTAAACGCCGATCGGACTCGAAAGTCTCCAGTTCGTCCAATTGGAAAGGCCCATGAAAGCCGGCCCCTGCCGGTTGCCGAAGCTTGTCGGTGTGGAAGGCTTCGGCGTGGACGCCAAGTAGATGCAAGCGGTGGGCGATGGTCTTTCGATCCACCTTCAGTTTGCGGCCGCTTTGGCGCAGCGTGACCTTGCTGACGTTTTCCCAAAACACTTTCAGATGCAGATCGGGATAGCGCAGGCGATAATCGAGTCGAAAGGTCTGGGTGGAAAAGGAGCGCTTGCAAACCAGGCACAAAAAGCGCTGCACCTTGGGCTGGTGGCGGGTCCGGAAGAAGCCGCGGCGTTGGATGTGCGGGCCGGCGTCGCCGCGCTGACTAGGGCACCGGGGCCAGGGGCAATGAGAGGGCTGAAAAGCGGTCATGAGGCGCACCGAAAAAACTGCAGGTACGCCTGGAAGACGGCTAGATCGGCTCGAGGTTACGCCGATTTTTTCCGCTTAACCTCCAATACTCTGGGCCAGTTTCAAAAAAAGGGGCAGACTCTTTCGAGCCCGCCCCAAAAGGCTGGAAGAAAAAGAAAGACGGAAGTCAGAAAAATCCAGTCATTCCATAGAGACGCGGGAGGATCACCGGCGCAACAAGAAGTTCTCCAAGTCCAGGCGAAGCTCCTGCAACCCGTAAGCCTCGTCGCACAGCGCCAAGAAGATGGCGCGCTCAATCTCCCGCGGCGTTCGCGTGTTGACTTCGCGGGGGCGAGGATAGGAAAGAAAGAAACTCAAACTCAAACTGCGTTGCTCCGGATCCACACGTTGGGAATCCAACCCAGCAAGGGCCCAGGGAGTATCGGCGAAGGGAACGCCTCCGCACAACAACTCGTACAGCATGATGGCCAAAGCTTGGGCATCCCCCTTGGCATCATGACGCAAGAAAGGATTGTATTGAGGAGTGGCAACGATTTGATCTTCACGCTCGGTAGCGGGAACGGGATCCAAAAGCGTGATTTCTTCTTCCAATCCAACGAAGATGTTTTCCGGTTTTAAATCGCCGTGGCAAATCCACAAACCCGAATCCAACCGGAATTCGATGATGCGCAGGACTTCCACCAACCAACTAAGTTTGATGCCCTCCTGGCGCCGGACTCGTGCGCGCAAATTTTCTCCGCGAAGATAGTCCAGCACCAAAACCGGGCGCTGGTTTTTCTCCACGACTTCGCGCAAACCGACCACACCCTTGCCTTGGCCGACCAGCAAGATTTCGGCTTCGGCCAAAAGCATGCGGTCGATTTCCGAGGCATCCAAGATTTCCGCTCTGGGACCGGAAACCGGATCCATGAAGAAAGCTTCCGCCGGAGCTTCGTCCCGGTTAATGCCTCCCGGCATCGGGCTCTTGCGCAACCGGGAAAACCGCTTGAGCTGACGACCACCGCCACTGTCGTCACCAAACTTCAGGGCTACCGGCCGGCCGAGGGAATCCTCGGCTCGGAAAACCTGGGCGAAAGCCCCTCGCCCGATAAATCGGGTGACCGTGTAGGGTCCGACGTCCTGACCGGTTGCGATTTCCAGCATCCTCTCCCGCCTGTCGCGAAGCCAACCTCCTTTTCGGCCAAAAAGGGGAGTAGCCTGAAAGGGGATACGAGAAAAGCTGCGGGCGGCGGCTTATACAATTCGTCCTGGACTGCATTTCCCCACCATGCCCGCCGCCGTTCGCCCTGCTCTGGAACCGGAAGCCGCTTCAAAATTTCGTGAAGCGGGACGCATCGCCGGTGCTGCCCGGCGCTTAGGTATCTCCATGATTCGCCCGGAGGTCCGCCTCCGCGACGTCTTGGAAACCGTAGAAAGTTTTATCCGCGACCACGGAGCCGGGCCGGCCTTCCCCGCCCAAACCAGCCGCAACCAGGTCGCCGCCCACTACTGTTCTCCACCCGGAGACGAAACCCGCTACCAGGAAGGGGATGTAGTCAAACTCGACATCGGCGTGGAAGTCGACGGTTACGTCGCCGACAACGCCGAGTCGGTTTATCTGGGCGATTTGCCGAGATACCAGAATCTGGTCGCCGCCTCCCGAGCCGCCCTTGATGCTGCAGTGGCCGTGGCCGAACCGGGAGTCTCGGTTCAGGCTCTCTCCGCGGTCATGGAACAGGCCATTACCTCCATGGGATTTCGGCCAGTTTCCAATCTGACCGGGCATGGACTGGCCCGCTGGCAGGTCCACACCGCTCCCCAAATTCCTGCGGTTCCCGACCGGTATTGCCGCGAGATTTTGGAGCCGGGCATGGTCATCGCCATTGAACCGTTTGCGACCACCGGCCGAGGCCCGGTGTACGAGCAGGGCCGGGCTGAAGTCTTCATGATCCGCAAGCGGCCTCGCAAGATGAAAGGCTTGGATCCGGAGGCCTGGCAAGTGATCGATGCCATGAACGGTCTGCCGTTCGCCCGCCGCAGTTTCCCGCAGTCCCTTTCCCCGGCAGCAGTGGAAAGTACTTTGGCCCGCCTGCTCCGGACCGGTTGCCTGATTCCCTTTCCGCCCTTGGTCGATTCGGATTCCGCGGTACGCATATCCCAGGCCGAACACTCCTTGATCATCACCGATTCCGGCATCGAAGTGATCACCGATTTGACCTAAGCCGGCCGATTCCAGATGGAATATCTTTCCGTGATGCTGTGGGCAACGAAGGCTAGCTCGTAGCTTCCCCTTCCACCGCGTCGATCTTGTCTTGAATGCCTTGGGCTTTATCGGTCCGGGAGCCGAGGCGAATGGTGGTATGAACTCGAGCGGCTCCGCGTTGATGCAAGGTCTCGTGAACCCGCTTTAATGCCGCCATCACCAGGTCGAAGTCTCCTTCGATGTTGGTTCCGAAACCGTGCAGCATTACCGGGCATCCGGTTTCCGCCAAGATCTGGTGAGCGACGGCCACTTCCTGGCGCACGCTGACCTTTCCGGTAAAGGGCACCACGCAAATGTCGGCGATGACTTTCATACCCATGAATAAGCTATAGCCCGGCGATCCTCCAAGAGAGGAAAGGGCGGGGGCCGGAAATCTTGAAAGAATTCCCGGCCCCGAAGCAAAACCGAATCGGCGATTAGCTGGTTTGAGCCTGGGCGGCGCGGGCCTGCTCCAAGCGCCAGTCTCCGAAACGATCGGCGGCGGTGGCGGTGGAGACGTTGTCTTCTTTGGCAATGCGGTAAATCGCTTTCAAGTTTTCGTAGATCTTCTCCATCATCGCCAAGGCCCGAGCCTCGTCGTAGGTGGTGTGATACTCGTTGTACACGTTGATCAAACCGCCGGCATTCACGACATAGTCAGGTGCATAAAGAATTCCCCGGTCCCGCAACATTTCGCCGTGCCGAGCTTCCAAAAGTTGATTGTTGGCGCACCCCACGACCGCTTTGCACTGCAACTTGGGAATGGTCTGATCGTTCAGGGAGCCCCCCAAAGCACTGGGGCAATACACGTCGCAATCCACGAAGCGAATTTCGTCCGGCGAAACCACGGTGCCGCCGGTTTCCTGGGCTAATTTTTCAGCCGACTCCTGACGGATGTCGGCCGTGATAATTCGCCCGCCTTCCTTCACCAGCATCTTGGCGAAAATGGAGCCGACGGAACCGGCGCCTTCAATGGCGAAGGTTTTGCCTTGGATATCTTCGCTGCCAAAGACTTCACCCAAAGTTGCCTTCAAGCCCAAGTAGCAGCCGTGAGCGGTATAGGGCGAAGGGTTTCCGGAACGATCTTTCAGTCCGGTGACGTGCTCGGTTTTCCGGGAGACGACCTCAATGCTGTTGGGATTGGTGTTGACGTCCTCGGCGGTGATGTAGCGACCGCCGAAGCTGTCGACGAACTCTCCCATGGCCTCGAACAGGTCCTCCGATTTCTCCTCCGGACGTGCCAGGATGACCGACTTGCCGCCACCGAGGTCCAGCCCGGCACATGCGGCTTTGTAGGTCATGCCCATGGCCAGCCTCAGGACGTCGGTAAGAGCCTCCTCTTCCGAAGCATAGGGCCATAATCGCATCCCGCCCAGGGCGGGTCCGAGAACGGTACTATGGACAGCGATGTAGGCATGCAAGCCTCGCTCGCGGTCAACAGCCTTTTTAACGCACTCGTACCCTTCAACAGGGATTTCCGTGATCTCCAGCATGAATCCTACGCCTCTTCCGTTTCGCCCCGGCGGGGAAAGCCGGTCGGTTATTATCGCCTCGCGGCGCCAAAGGCTCAAACTACCGGCCTTTAGGGAAATGCCTCAACGCGCCCAAGACCTTTAGCACTAACCCCTTCCGAAATCCTCTCCAAGGCTTCCTTGCCAGCTTCCGCGATGATCTTCGATCCCAATCCGGTGTTCCTGGCGGTTTGGACAACCGGCTCGGATCCCCACCGAGATTCGATCTGCTACCTGGAGGCGGAAAGCTTCGCCGAGGACGAAAAGCCTGTCCAGGCGGTCCCCCCGACCTGGCTGCGACCTCCCAAGGAAAGCCTAGAGAACCAGCAAATTCGCCGGCAAATCAAGGCTTTAGGTTTCCCCATGGAGGACATCGAGAGCCTCCCCGGTCCCTCCGCTCTGGCCGAAATTCTGGCTCCCTTGGCCGGCCGCACCTTGGTCCTTGCCAGCGATGGAGAGGCCTTTTTGCGACGTTTCCGCCAGGCCCTGCCCGACGCCCTGGAGCCGGCGGTCCTCGACCTGGAAGCCGTCGCCGCCTTTCTGCATCCACGCCGCGGCCGCCGGCGTTATCCCGATTTACATCAAGCTCACCTTGGTCGTCCGGCAGGGGCCGGCCGGCCGGCGGAGCTACGCAAGCTGGCGGAAGCCATGGTCTTGGAGCATTTCGAGCGACCGCCCTTCGCCCGCATGCTGGTAGCCAGGGCGGTGGACGATCTGCAAGCGGCTTGCGAAGAGAGCACCCCCCTGGCGGCGACCTGGTTGGAAAGCTTCCGCCGTCTGCTGGACCGGCCGAGTCGCTACGGCCGCGATCCAGAAAGCGAGTTGTTTCGCTCCCCCTTGCCGGATGGCCGCTTTGGCGAGGACTTGGAGGACGGCCCTCTCGAGGCGGAGCGCAACCTGCAGGACGGCAAACCGCAATTTCGCCGCCAATATGAGGACGGTTTCGCCCCTTTTTCGCCTTTGAAGGCGGACCTGGAAACGGATACAGCTTTCCCGGAAGAAGACTTGAAGATTCTGGAGGCGTTTTTCGATTGGATCCCCAAAATCTTCGCCCAGGAAAACGGCGGCGCTGAAATTCCGGAGCGACCGGGGCAGCGGGCCTTGGCCCACGCGGTGGCCGGAACCCTTGGACATCATCGCTTCCTCCTGGCGGACGCCCCCACCGGCACCGGAAAAACCCTGGCCTATCTGGCACCGACTTTGCTTTGGGCCAGCGCCCACGGACTTCGCCTCGGGCTCAGTACCTACACCCGGGCCTTGCAGGAACAGGCCTTCTTCCGGGAGATTCCAAGAGCCCTGGAAATCCTGCGCAAAGCGGGGTTGCCGCAAGCCCGCATGCCTCGGGTCAGCCTGCTCAAGGGCCGGGCCAACTACATCTGCGGTCGGGCGATTCAGGATGCGGCTCCGGAACCCGGGGACGGAGCCCCGGTGGCCCGGGCAACGTGGATGCGCTTGGCCCTCTTCTACCTGGAGGACGCCAGCGCCGATTTGGACGGATTTCCCCTCCACCCGGGCCTGCCTCTAGGGGTGCCGCAACGGGTTTTGCGCCAAGCGCGCCAGCAAGTCGACCGGGTTCGGGCTTTGCCGCGCTGCTGCGAAGGTCGGGCTTTGCTTCGCTGCGCCGCTGGAATCCGTAGCTTGCGGGCCGACCGCTCCCACCTGGTGGTGACCAACCACGCCTTCGTCCTCAGCCGGCCCGATTTCTTCAGTCATCTGGTGTTCGACGAATGCGACCACCTGCACGAAGTCACGGTTTCGGCCCTGTCCTATGACATCGGCCTGGACGAAGTGGAGGCCCTGGCCACTTATCTCCTCCGAGGCCGAGGCGCCGAACGACCGCCTCTGGCCCGATTGACTCGCTTGGTCGGCCAAATGGGATTGGACAGCTTTGGCGAACGCCTGCCGATGGCGGCGGAAGAAGCCGCCGAGGGTGCCAAAGCCCTCGATGCCTCGGCCTTCGAGATCGGCCGAGATTTGCGCGATTACCGCCAATACACCCTGGAAGTCGGCGACGGGCTTTCGCCGGAAGAAAAGGCTTTCTTGCTCCGAGATTATTTGGAAAGCGGGCGCGGCGAAGCCCTGGCCACCAGCTTGCACCGTTTCAAGGATGCCGTCGACCTTTTGGACAGCGCGTTACGCACCGCTATTGAAGAGTTGGGGCCGGCCCCGGGCCGGCGAGCCCGCAGCTTGCGCTGGAGTTTCCGCCGTCCCTTGGAAGCCTTGGATCATTGGCGGGAAGGCCTGGAGCTCTGGCTCGGAGGCGAAAGCGGCGAGAAAGACTTCAGCGAAGATTTGCACTACGAAGTTCACTTCGAGGGACGCCGCAAACCCATGCTCAGCTTGAAATGGCTGTTGCCCCACGAATGGCTGGGCCGGGTGTTTTTCCCGTCCCTGCAATCGGCGGCCCTGGTTTCCGCCACGGCCAGAGTGCGCCAAGGGTTTCGGGCCATGAAGGGCTATTTAGGTTTGGACATCCTGGCCGAAGACACTTTGGATCGCCCGGGCCGAGAAGTCTTGGAATTTACCGGGCCGCCGACCTTCGATCCGGGCCAGGCTTTGGTTTGCATCCCGGAGGATGCGCCGCCGTTTGCCCCCTTCGGCCCGCAAGCGGAATCCTGGCTGCACTACGTCGAAGACGTCCTGCTTTATCTGGCGGAAAGAACCCGAGGTCGAATTCTCGGTCTCTTTACCAACCGCCTGACCCTGCAAAGGATGGGCGAACGCTTGCAACAGCCGATGGCCGCCCGAGGAGTGCCCCTGTTCTGGCAGGGAATGCCCGGCTTGAGCAAGGAAGAATTGATGGAACGGTTTCGCAGCCGGGTGGACAGCGTCCTGTTGGGCTTGGACACCTTTTGGTACGGCGTCGATTTCCCCGGGGAGACCTGCCAGCACATCGTCATGACCAAATTGCCCTTCGGGGCCCTGGATAATTATCTTTTTGCCCAAAGAGCCCGGATGGGATTCGGACCGCACCGGCACCGGGTGTACCTGCCCAAGGCTTTGGCCATGTTTCGCCAAGGATGCGGCCGACTGCTGCGGCACGAAAAAGACCGGGGCGTGGTTTGGATTTTGGATCGCCGGGTGCTGGAAAAGCGCCACGCCAACTTCCTCCGCGAGTTGCCAGGCGGCCAGGAAGAAGACGACCATGCCCGCATCCTGCAAGCGGACGCCGACAGTTGCTTCCAGAAGGCCTTCGCCCACATGCGCTTGGGAGCGGATTTGGAAAGGCGCGGTTTGGCCCAACCTTTTTCTCAAATCCGCGGCTTGCTCCATCCTTGAAATTCCGTTGGCGAGCTTTCCGCTGAGCAAGTCCAGCGGCGAGCCAGCTTTTACAATCCCGGGATGAACAAGCTCGGCATCCCCCTGTTGTGGCTCGCCGCCTGCCTTGGACTCGGCGCTTGCGGCGGGGACGGCGCGGCCGATCCTTCGGGGAATTCCACACCTGCGGAGAATTCCACGGTAGGAGACCAACCCGGGCCTGCCGCCAAAGGGAGCGGAGAGAAAGCTCTAAATCTGATCCTATTGGTGATGGACACCTGCCGCCGGGACAGGGTCGGAGCTTATCGGCAAGAGCAGAGCTTGACCCCGAACCTGGATCTGCTGGCCGAAGATGCGGTGGTGTTCGAAGACTGTTTGAGCCAAGCCAGTGCCACCCTCCCCAGTCACCGCAGCCTGTTTACCGGCCATTACGTCCACCGCCACGGCAACATCACCAACGCCGAATCCATGCGCAGTCCGTATACCTTGGCCGAAATCCTGCAGAAGGCCGGGTGGAAAACCGTTGGATTCAACGGCGGCGGCAGTTTGAATCCTTCCTTCGGCTTGAACCAGGGATTCGACATCTACCAGTGCGGCTCCGGTCCCAAAGGCGGAAAAAAGGGAGTCTTCTCGGTATTTCAAGACCGCTTGAAACCTTTCTTCGAACAAGCCGGTGATCAACCCTTCTTTTTGTTTCTACACGGCTACGATCCCCATTGCCCTTATTGGCCACCGCAACCCTGGCGGGATAAGCACGGCAGTTGGTATCAGGGCAAACTGGCCTTGGATGATTTGTGCGGCCGCGGAGATTTTCAACCGCTGTTCGATCAAGATCGCCTGACGGAGGAGGACATTCGCTTCGTGCAATCCATGTACGACGGCGGCGTGGAAAGTGCGGACCAAAGCCTGGGTTGGGTTTTGGATCAACTGCGGCAAAACGATCTATTGGAAAATTCGATCGTAGTGTTCGCCAGCGATCACGGCGAAAGCCTGGGCGAACATCGATGGATCGGCCACATCCGAATGTGGGAAGAGCAGCTCCAAATTCCCTTGATGATCCGCTTTCCCGGAGGGGCTTGGAGCCAACGGGTGGCGGAACCGGCAGAATTGTTGGATTTGTTTCCGACCTTGTTGACGGCATTGGGTTTGCCCACTCCGAAAGGCAATCAAGGTTTCGACTGGATGCCGATGATTCGCGGCGAAGCCCCGCCACCGGCGGCCGAGCGCATGCGTTTGGCCAAGTTTGCCGGTTGGGAAGCGGTCCGATTCGATCGGGAATGGAAACTGGTTTTTCGCCATAGCGGCGGCAAACTAGCGCAAAAGCACCTTTGGAATTTGCTTCAAGATCCTGAAGAAACGGTGGACCATTACCAAACCGAGGAAGGGCGGGAAATCTTTGAACGCCTCTACCAGCGATACCGCGATTGGCGCCGGGAAACCTCCGATCAAGATCGCCGCTTCGCCTCGACGCTGTTCCGCAAGCGCATCGATCAATCGGCCCAACGGACACTAGACGAACTGGGATACGGAGGGGAAGAAGATGAAGAATAAGCTCGCTTTTTGGCTGTTCGCTTCCCTAGCCGTAGCGGCGTGTGGAAAAGAGAAAGAACCGGTTACGGAACCGCCGCATCAGCAGAGCCAAGCCACGGATCCGGCCGCCTTCGAGGGGATGAATTTGATTTTCATCTCTATGGACACCACGCGTGCAGATGCACTTTCCTGCTACGACGGAGACCGGGAAAACACTCCGAACCTGGACGATTTCGCTCTCGACGCCGCTTTATTTCAGGATTGCCTGACTCAATCCACCGGGACCGCGCCGAGCCACCGGACCATGTTTACCGGGCAGTACGTCCACCGCCACAGCGTTTATGAAAACACTCAAACCATCGTTTCTCCGTACACTCTGGCCACGGTACTTCGAGAGCAAGGTTGGCAGTGTGCGGCCTTCACCGGCGGAGGACCGGTTAAACCGAAATATGGGCTAACCGGTTTCGACCCGCACTGGAATTCCAAAGGCGCCGGGCCCTGGCACAAGATCCGAAGCACCTTGGGTTTGGTGGTCCCGGAAGCCTTGAAGTGGGTGCGAGAAAACAAGGATGAAAGGTTTTTCTTGTTCCTGCACGGCTTCGACCCCCATTGCCCCTATTGGCCTCCCGACCAACACCGCGTGCCGTACACCAACTGGTACAAAGGCGATTTGGACAGCCGCCGTCTGTGCGGGATGAAGGACTACGGGCCGTTGCTTGAAGAAGGCCGCATCGACCAGGAAGATCTGCGTTACGTAAAGGATCTCTATGAAGCTGGAGTCCGAGCGGGAGATCAATACTTGGGGCAGTTCTTTGAAGCTCTGAAGCAGGAAGGCTTGTTGGAAAAAAGCCTGATCGTGTTTACCAGCGATCACGGTGAAAGCCTGGGTGAACACCAGTGGATCGGCCACGTCCGCATGTGGGAAGAACAAATTCGGGTGCCGTTGTTGATCCGCTTTCCCCAAGGCCATTTCGCCGGGGAGTATCCACAACCGGTCCACCACGTCGATTTGATGCCGACCCTGTTGGATTATTTGAAGATTGCCGCTCCCGAAGGCATGCAGGGACTCAGCCTGCGGCCGATTTTCGAACACCGAGAAGACGCTTTTCCCACCCAACGCATGCGCCCATGCTTTTTCGGCGCCTATCAAGCGGTCCGTTTCGATTCGCGATGGAAAATCTCCTTTCGCATGGACCACTTCACCGAGGAAATCGAAGAGCAAGCCCTGTTCGATCTGGAAACGGATCCCGGTGAGCAGAACAATTTGTTCCACACCGAGGATGGCGCCCGCCGCTTCCAGCAAATCCTGGATCGGTACCAACAGTGGCGGCAGGAAACCGCCGCCGAAGATGCTCGCTTCCGCGGCCGAGACAGCGGCGCCGTGTTGAGCGAGGACGATCGCAACGAGTTGAATCAACTCGGATACGCAGACGATGAAGAAGAGGAATGAATCCATGAGCACCGAAACCAGCACCATGGAATTTCAAGCGGAAGTTCAAGAACTTCTGCAAATCATGATCCACTCTCTGTATTCCCACAAAGAGATTTTCTTGAGGGAGTTGATCTCCAACGCCAGTGACGCCCTGGACAAGCGCCGTTTTGAAGCGGTCACTCGCCCCGAATGGCAAGCGGAGGAAGAAAAATACTGGATCCGTTTGGACCCGGATCCGGAGCAACAGAGCCTCACCGTATCGGACAACGGTATCGGCATGAGCCGGGACGAAGTGGTGCAAAACATCGGCACCATCGCCCGTTCCGGCACCCGCAAATTCCTGGAAGAACTTCGCAGCGGCGACAAAGCGGCCACCGATCTCCCGCAGATGATCGGCCAATTCGGAGTCGGCTTTTATTCCTGCTTCATGGTCGCCGACGAAGTGGAATTGCTCACCCGCAAGGTTGGCGAATCCAAGGCCACCTTGTGGCAATCGGAAGGCGACGGACGCTATCGGATCGAGGAAGCCGAGCGGGATCAACCCGGCACCACCATCCGTCTTCACTTCAAAGAAAAGCCTGAGCCAAGCGAAGGGGAGACTCCCGATTTCACCGAGGAATGGACCCTTCGAAACGTCGTTCGACGGTATTCGGACTTCGTCGAATATCCGATCGAGATGGAGGTGGAGAAAACCGAGGGAGAAGGCGAGGAAGCCAAAGCGGTCAAGGAAATTGCGGTTTTAAATTCCCGCAAACCGCTTTGGACCCGGGACCGTTCGGACATCTCCGAAGAGGAATATCAGGAATTCTACCGGCATCTCAGTCATGACTGGCAGGAGCCGATGGAAGCGATTCATTTCCGCGCCGAGGGCACCCACGATTACACCGCCCTGCTGTATCTGCCAAAACAAAAAGCCATGATGCCGCCGGAGGGCGGGGAACCCCGCTCCAGGCTGCAACTGTTCGTCAAACGGATTCTCATCGATCCGGAATTTTCCGAATTGTTGCCGCCGTGGTTGCGCTTCATTCGAGGTTTGGTCGACTCGGAGGACTTGCCCTTGAACATTTCTCGGGAAACCCTGCAACACAACCGGCAAGTGGGGCAGATTCGAAAGCGCCTGGTCAACAAGGTACTGGACGCCCTGGCAAAGCGATTGCAGAACGACCGGGAAACCTATCTGGTTTTCTGGTCCGCCTTCGGCCCCATGGTGAAGGAAGGTATCTACCACGACGACGGCTGGAAAGAGAAGGTGGCGGCCTTGAGCCTGTTCCAAAGTTCCGCCGAATCGGAACCGGTTACTTTGGCCGAATACATCGAGCGCATGCCGGAGCAACAAAAGGAAATTTATTATTTGCTCGGCGAAGACTCCAAAACCTTAGCTTCTTCCCCGCACTTGGAAGCTTTCCAAGCCAAGGGCATGGAAGTGCTGCTATTGACCGATCCGGTGGACGCCTTTGCCATCGACCGCTTGCATGAGTTTGAAGGCAAGCCGTTGAAATCGGCGGAAGCCGGCGAGGTAGAACTGGAGTCGGAAGAAGAAAAGGAAGAGCGAGAGAAGGAACAGGAAGCGCGCAAAGATCTGCTAAAGGCGGTGGAAGAGCCGCTGCAAGATTGGGTGGGCGAAGTCCGCCTGTCCAATCGGCTGCAAGATTCTCCCGCCGTCCTGGTGGCGGATTCCGCCGGCATGAATCGGCTGCAAGAAAAATTGATTCGGGAAATCTCGCAACAGGACCTTCCTGCAAGCAAGCGCATCTTGGAACTGAACCCCAAGCACCCGGTCGTACAGCGGCTGTTCGACTTGCACGGTTCCCCGGGAGATCACGACCGCTTCGAAGAGTATTGCCAATTGCTGTACGGCCAGGCTCTGCTGGCCGAGGGCTCGTCTCTTCCCGATCCGGCGAAGTTCTCCAAACTCTTGAGCCGCCTTTTGGTGGAGCAGTAGCTTTGGCATTCCCGTTGCGTTGAAACCTGTCATGGAATCCAACACTCCCGGAGAACGAAGCTGGCGCCGGGGATGGCACCAATACGGCAGCACCTTGTTGCGCTGGCGGGGAGAGCTCAGCCTCCGCCCGGGAGACTGCTTGGTCGATTTAGAGGCCTTTACCCGGCCGCTAAAAGAATGGATGACGGCAGGAGGGCTTCTGGGAGTTCAGGCCATTCATCCTTTGTGGGAAGTCGGCTCGCACAAACTGCGGCAGACCTCTTTTCTGGCGGTGGGTCCCGGTTCCCAGTTGGCCGCCATCGTGGCCCTCCATTACGGCATCGGGCGGGTCGGTCTCACCGAGGCCAATCCGCCGTGGGCGACTTCCCTGGAAGAAGAAATGGCGACCAGGTTTCATCCGATCCCTTCGGCGATGCCTGAATCCGAAGACCAGTTCCAACACTTGCTTTTAGCTTGCGGAGGCCAAGCCATGGACGACCAGGAAGTCGCCCGATGGTTGCCATCTCTCGCCGGTATGGGGCAATTCACCTTGTCCGGCTTCCCGCTTGAAGATCAGGAAGAAAACTTGCGCCGGCTGGGCAAGCGCGGTTTCTTTTTAAGTTCCGCCGGCCAAAGCGACGGCTTGGCCTTTCTATCCGGTTCTTTGGAACATCGGAGGAGTTGGAGCTCGTGACCTCCCGCCCGTTGGACCCGGCCGAAGTCGCCGCCACATTTGATCAATGGGTGCAAGACGGCAAAGACCGAGGCATGGAAAGCCACCATCGAGATGTGGTTTTGCAGTTGCTCGACCGAGCCCGGCTGCAAAGAGAACATCATCTGTTGGATCTAGGCTGCGGCAACGGCTGGACCGTGCGCCTGGCGGCGGCTTTCCTGCGCCAAGGCAAGGTTTTTGGATGCGATCTTTCCGAACAAATGATTGAGAAAGCCCGGGGCCAGGCCAATCCGGCCAACGTGGCCTTCAGTCAGGGATCCGCGGAAGCTCTTCCTTATGCCGATGCTTCCTTGGATCGGGTGATTTCGATGGAAACCGTCTATTACTGGCCCGATCCCCTCGCGGCATTTAAAGAAATCCATCGTGTGTTGAAGCCGGGCGGCCGCTTTCTGGCCGCTTTGGAATTCTTTCAAGAGAATCCCTACACCGCTCATTGGGCCGAAGCCCTGCAATTGCCCCTTCCCTATCGCTCCGACGCCGAATACTGCGCCCTCCTACAAGATTCCGGCTTCCCTGAAGTCCGCTCCGGACGGCTTCAGGACCGGCGCCCGTTGCCTGAGGAAGACGCCTTTCAACCTAGCCGCAGCTTTCCCGATTTCGACGCCTATCGGCAATATCGCCAAATCGGCGCCTTGTTACTGGAAGCTAAGCGTCCGGATCCGAATTAGGGGCTTGCTGTCGGCGGCGCTGGATTTCCGCCCGAATCTCCTGCAATCGTTGGCCGATCCGGCCTTCCACTCCCCGAGTGGTGGGATGATAAAAGCTCTGGCCGGCTAATTTTTCCGGCAAGCATTCCATTTCGGTCAAACCATCCTGCTCTTGATGGGCGTGGCGGTAACCACGGCCGAAACCTTTTTCTTTCATCATCCGGGTAGGCGCATTGCGCAAGTGCATGGGAACCGGTTCGGCATAACCCTTTCGAATCAAGCCGCGGACTTTGCCAAAGGCTTGATACACCGCATCGGACTTAGGAGCCACCGCCAGATATACCGCGGCTTCCGCCAAAGCCAACTCCCCTTCGGGACTCCCGAGGAATTGAAAGGCATCCCGGGCGGACAAGGCCAGGCGCAAAGCGTTGGGATCGGCCAAGCCGACGTCTTCACTGGCCATCCGTACCAATCTTCGAGCTAAATAAAGTGGATCCTCCCCTCCTTCGAGCATCCGCACCAACCAGTACAAGGCCGCGTCCGGATCGCTGCTGCGAATCGATTTGTGCAAGGCGCTGATGAAGTCGTAGTGGTTTTCCCCGGCCTTGTCATACAACATGGCCCGCCCTTGAAACACCGACTCCAATACCGAATCCGGTACTTCCTCGGCGACGTCACATAGCCGGGCCGTCGCCTCCAAAGCCACCAACAGGCGGCGGGCGTCGCCGCTAGCGAAACGGGCCAGAGCCTGGCCCTGCTCCGGTCGTAGCTTCAATTGCATCGCGCCCAAACCCCTCGGCCGATCGTTTAAAGCCCGCTCCAACAGTTGCAACAGCTCCTCTTCCGTCAGAGGTTGAAGGATATGAACCGACAAGCGAGACAAAAGAGGGCCGATGATTTCGAACGAAGGGTTTTCGGTGGTCGCCCCGATTAAAACAATGTCTCCCTTTTCCACGAAAGGAAGAAAAGCATCTTGTTGAGCTTTGTTAAAGCGATGGATTTCGTCCACGAACAACAAGGTGCCGCGACCGTTTTGGCGCCGAACTTGCTGAGCTTCGGCCATGGCCTGACGGACGTCCTTGATGCCGCTGAGTACGGCGGAAAAAGGCCGGAAGTTCATGTCCGCACCCTTGGCAAGCAAGAGCGCCAAAGTTGTTTTTCCGGTTCCGGGAGGGCCCCAAAGCACCATCGAATGACAACGGCCTTGGGCAAGATCTTTGGCCAGGGCGCCCCCTTCTCCGAGCAAGTGCTTTTGCCCCAGGACTTCCGCCAAAGATTGGGGGCGTAACCTTTCCGCCAGCGGTGCGTCTTCCCTGGGTGGGCGGGTTGGATCGTTGAGGTCCAAGCCGGTGGGCCCGAATAAATCGCCGGCGCTCATGAATCTTCCACCGGAGCCGAATTCCCGAGAACGAAGGCGCAAACCGCCGCCGCCGTGGCCACGTTGAGCGACTCCACTCCCCGGTCCATGACGATGCCGATTTTGCGCTGGCAGCTCTGCTCCAAATAGGGCGTGAGCCCGCGGCCCTCCTCGCCCAGCAGCAAAACCACCGGCTCGCTTCGCCGAACTCGGCGAAGATCCTCGCCCCCGGCATCGGTGGCCCAAATGTGCACCCCGTTCCGGCGGCAGCAAGCGACCAAATCGGCTTCCGTCAGTCCATCCGCCACCGGAAGGCGAAAGGTGGTCCCGCTGGCCCCGCGAAGGGCTCGAGGATGCCAAGGCGAAGCTCCTCCCTTCAAAGCGAAGAAGGCCCGAGCGCCCAAACCGGCGGCCACTCGAACCATGGCCCCGGTGTTGCCGGGATCTTGCACCCCGGCGGCCACCAGGATCCAAGCCTTCCGCGCCGCAGCTTGCTCCACCGAAGCCTGCCAATCCGAACTTGGCCGCGGCGCCACCGCCAAGAGTCCGGGAGGGCTGTCCAGATCGCTCACTTCCCGCAATAAGCGCGGATCGCAGGGGCGGCAATCGAGCTCCGGCGACACCAGGGCCTGCAGTTTGTCCTTTTCGGCCGAGCTCCAGTCGGAGTCGAACAAAACCCATTTGGGCGCGAACCCGGCAGCCAGGGCTTCCTCCAACAAATGCAGGCCTTCCAGCAGCAAATCCTCCCGATTGCGGCCGGAGCGGATAGCCCGCACCGACTTCAATCGAGGATTTTGAGGAGAAAGGACAGGCTCCACGGCGGCCATAACCGCATTTTAGGCTCGTGCCCGGTCTACAATTTGCCATTCATGTCGGCCACGGCCCCCCCCATCGAAGCTCTTGTCGTCAGAGTGGACGCCCGCCAGTGCGAGGTGCGCCTGCGCGGGGAAGTGGTGCCGGCACGCATGCGGGGCCGACTCTTTGAAGAGCGCAGCGAGGACAAAGTTCCGGTGGCGGTAGGAGATCAAGTCCTTTTGTCGGAAGACGGGGACGGCTTGGCCATCGAAACCATTCAACCCCGACGCAACTTATTCGCCCGCCGCGCCGCCGGAGAAGAAATCCGGCGCCAGCCCCTGGCCGCCAACGTGGACCAAATCGTGGTGGTTTCCTGTTTCGGCTACCCGCCTTTTTCTTCGATCACTACCGATCGAATTCTGGTGGCGGCTTCCTTTCATCAAATCCCGGCGGCGATCGTGTTGAACAAAATCGATCGCGGCAAAAAGAAAACCATCGACGCCATTCACCGAACCTACCAACAAGCCGGCTATCCGGTTTACTTGACTTCAGCGACAAAGGAACAAGGTATTTCGGAACTGCGCAACTTGTTGCGAGATCGCACCAGCGTGGTTTACGGGTTGAGCGGTGCCGGCAAATCCACTTTGATCAATTTAGTGCAACCGGGTTTGTCCCTGAAAACTGGAAACGTTTCCAAGTCGCTGAAATCCGGACGCCATACCACCACCTTTGCCAGGCTATATGAATTGGAAATGGGCGGAGCCGTGGTCGATACTCCCGGCGTGAGAGTTTTCCGCCCTTATGGCATCCCGCCTCACGAGTTACGCCTTCACTTTCCGGAATGGAAGTTGGCCAGCGAGCCTTGCCGCTTTCATTCTTGCACCCACCGGGAAGAACCAGATTGTCAAATTCGCGCCTTGGTGGAAGCGGGCCAATTGGCGGAGAGCCGCTATCGCTCCTACCAGCAAGTGCTTCAGGAATTGGAAGAAATCTACGGCGGTACCGGCCGCCGGGAACCGCATTAAGTTTCTTTCGCCAAAGTTTCGGAACAACCGGCGACTTCCGCCACTCGTTCCATCACTCGCCCCAAAATGGCGTCGGGCGTAGAAGCCCCGGCGGTAAACGCCACCGTCACCCGACCTTCTGCCGGAAGCCAGTTTTCCGCGGTCAAGATTTCTCCGCTGTCCCGATCCCGATGCTGAATCCAACCGGGATGAATGCACTCCGGGCCTTCAATGTGAAAAGAAGCCACCCCTTGAGCATCTCCGACTCGGGCGAGGTTGCGGGTATTGGATGAATCGTAGCCGCCGACCACCAAGAAAAGTTGCACGCCGCCGGCCACCACTTCGGTGGCTGCATCTTGGTTGTCTTGAGTGGCTCGGCAAATCGTGTCGAAATCTCGGAAGTTCTTTTCCAAGGCGGCTTCTCCGCCACGGCGCTGAAAAGCCAATCGCAATCGATCGGCAATGGCTCTCGATTCGCTGGCCAGCATTGTGGTTTGATTGATCAAACCGATTTTTTGCAGATCGCGTTCCGGCACGAAATCTTCCGGGGTGGCGCAATCGTGCAAGCGGTTTTGAAAACGATCGCCATCGATTTCTCCTTCCAAATACAAAGCCAAGGCTTCCGCTTCTTGAAGATCGTGGACGACCACGAATTGCCCCCCATGATGGCGCACCAGAGAACAAGTCGAACGGGTTTCGTCATGCCCCACCGTGCCGTGAATGATGGTGGTGAATCCTTCTCGAATGTATTTCTGCGTGCGCTTGTGAGGTTTGATGACCCAGGGGCAGGTGGTATCCACCACTTCAACTCCGCGATCCTTCAAAAATTGGATTTCTTCCACCTCCGCCGAAAAGGCCGGCACGATCACTACGTCTTGAGGGCCGAGAGAATCCAGGGCCCCCGCTTCCGCTTTCGGACCTTTCAAAAAGCGAATCCCAAGCTTGCCCATGTCGGCGTTGACCTTGGGATTGTGAATGATCGAATTCAACAGCCACATCGGACGGCCGGGAAAACGGCGGCGGGCTTCCTCGACCATGGCCAAAGCTCGGTCCACTCCCCAACAAAAACCGAATTCTCGGGGAAGGCGCAAGGTTAAACGGCCGACCTCCAAGCTGCCCATCTGGCGCAACTGATCCACCAATTCATTGCGATAGGTGTAACGGCTGGCTTCCCCGTAACCGTCTTGGTCCAAGTGCTTCGCATCCATGGCTGATTCAGGAGAGGGCTTCGGGATCGGCGGGACGGAGGAAACCGACCAGGTAGGTGGAGCCGGTCACCAACAAAACCTCCGGCTCCGGAGGCAGAACAGGTAGCGGCAGTGCCCGGGCGCCGAAAATTTGGGCCAGAGCCACCGGATCCGCCGACTGGGGATGATCTCCGGCAGGGGCGGTGTACCAGAGTTCTGAACGGGGAATCGGCCCCAAAGCCGCAGCCAGTTCCTCGGCATCCTTGTCGGCTCTCAAGGCCAAGACCACGCCCCTCCGCTGCTTAGGATAAAGCCGGCGGTAAGCCAAGATGACTTGTTGCAAGGATGTCCGGGTGTGGGCCACGTCGTAGATCACGGTGCGACCCCGGGAATCGGCCCGGACTTCAAAACGTCCCGGCACTTGCAAAGCCACCGGCTCCATGGTCTGCAAACAGGCCGCCGCCCGGCCCCAGCCGGGAGCAGCCTGCGGCTGAGTGGCCAAATCCGCCAGCATGGCTTTGGCCAGGGCGAGGTTGCGGGCCATAAACGGCAACGGCCCGGCCTGCTTGGCGTCCTCGGGCGTCGGCCCTTCCGGCCAGCCGGGGAGTTCCTGCAGCTCCTGGCCCAAATCCCCCGCTTTGCCTTGCAGCACCGAACGCGCACAGTGGTCGGTTTCCAAACCGCTCCAAAGGCGGGCCCCGGTTTTGTAAATGCCGGCCTTCTCCTTGGCGATGGAAGGCAAATCCCGGCCCAGGACCTCGGTGTGTTCGGCTTCGATCGAAGTCACGGCTGCGGCCAGAGGCTGCACCACGTTGGTGCTATCCAGACGGCCCCCCAAGCCGACTTCCACCACCCAGGCATCGCAGCCTTGTTGGCGAAACAGCAATAAGGCGGTGGCGGTCAGCAGATCGAAAAAGGTCTCGCTGCCGTTCGAGGCCGCCAAGACCGGCTCCAGGGCTCGGGCCCAAGCCGCATCCGGAGCCGGGCGGCCGCCGACCTGGATCCGCTCCCGCCAGTGGTGCAAATGGGGCGAGGTGTAGAGCCCGGTCTTCCATCCGGCGGCCCGAAGTCCCCGCTCCAGGTAATGGGCGGTGCTGCCCTTCCCTTTGGAGCCGGCCAGGTGCAGCACCTTGGCTTGATGATGGGGATTTCCGACCGCCGCCAGCACCCGCTCCACCCCGGCCAGATCCAGCCGCAAGCCCCGGGGCCGCCGGCAGCTCTCGTAGTCGGTCCGCTCCATCAATTGGGACCACAAGGCCTCCAGGCTCACCATGGGCGGCGATCTTAGCCTGGCGGCAGAAAGCTTGTGACGGCGGTGGAATTCATCCGATATGGTTTCTAGGGAAGGATTGAAGAGCGAATCGAAACCACCATGAGGCAAGGCTTTCGGCCCGCAGACCTGGGAGACTTCGGACTTCGACACGAAGTCAATGTGTTCGTATTCCGCCAAGGGCGGCGGGGCGTGGAGTACCTCTTGCTACAAAGCGGCCCAGCCTTCGACTCGCTGTGGCGGCCGGTGGTTCGGGCGGTGGATTTGGACGAAGACCTGCGCCGGGCGGCGGTTCGCGGGGTGCAGAGCCAAACCGGTTTGGATCAGGCCTTTCACTTGATCACCCCGGAAACCGCCATCGTGCAAACCATTGGGGACCTGCAACTGGTGGGGTGGCCGTTCGGCTTCATGTTGCGCCAACCCTGGTCCCGGGCGCTACGAAAGCGCGGCTCCAAAGGCCTGCAGTGGCTGGATTTCCAGAAAGCTCTGCTCCACCTCAGCGCCTCAGGGCACCGCCAAAACCTGCTCCAGGTGCATTGGAAGGTCCGAGCCGCTTAACGGGCTTTTTCGGTCAAATCGACGAATCGGCCATCAATTCGCAAAATATACCGAACTCAAGGTTCAGCCTGAGACCGGCCTCTTCGATCAGTCTCCTTCTTTTTCACCATGCGGCGCAGCCAGGCCCGAGCCCGCATCTCCAGCGACAGCGGCCAAGCCGGAAATCCGGCCCAGCGAGCCCCGGACGGAACGTCGCTGAGAGCCCCGGCTCCCCCGGCCAATTGAGCTCCGCGACCGACGGTCAGGTGGCCACCGGTGCCGGCCCGGGCCCCAAGGACCACTCCGTCTTCCAACACCGTGGAACCGGCCAGGCCGACCTGCCCGCAAATCACCACGGCCCGGCCGATGCGGCAGTTGTGACCGATTTGGACTTGGTTGTCGATCACCGTGCCGGAACCGATGACGGTGGCGCCGAAGGTGCCTCGATCGATGGCGGTCAGAGCTCCGATTTCCACCTGATCGCCGATTTCCACCCAGCCGATCTGGGGCATTTTTTGGTGCCGGCTGCCATCCCAGATGTAGCCGAAGCCATCGCTGCCGATGACGCAGTTGGCGTGGATCTCGCACTGACGCCCTATGCGGGTTCCGGCGTAAAGGCGAACCCCCGGATGGAAATAGCTGTCTTCTCCGATCCGGCAATCCTCGCCGACGCTGACGTTGGCGCTGAGGACCGAGCCGGAAGCAATTTTGGCCCCGGCTCGAACCACGCAACCCGGTCCGATGGAGGCCTTCGGATCGATCTCGGCCTGCGGATCCACCCAAGCTGCCGGATCCACTCCCGGGCGGTAGCGAGGCGGCCCCGGATGAAAGTGTTGGGAAAGCCGGGCGGCGGCCAGGTCCGGCCGCGGCACCACCACCAAAGCCCTCCCCGGAACCGGCTCGGCTTCGGCCACCAGGATCAACCCTGCCCGACTGCGAGCAAAAGCGTCGGCCAAACGCTGGTGGGCGGCGCCGGAACGGATGCCCGGGTCAGCCATGAAGAAACTGGCTTGGTCCGGCCCGGCTTGGGTCAGTTCTTGGACCCCTCGAATCGGTCCCGGGGCTTCGCCAAGCAAACGGCCCCCCACCAGTTCCGCCACTTCCTCCGCGGAAAGGATTGCGTCCGGTTGCGATGGTTCCATGGCCTCAGCTTAAAAAGGCCCGGCCCTAAGGACCGCGGAAGATCCAGGCGGCGCTGGCCAGATAGCCGGCCAGCATGAAGAGACCCAAGCCCTGGCTCCAAATCAGGGAACGGCGTCCAAGCCGGGCTCCGTAGATCGGCAACACCGGCAACAAGCAGGCCACCGCATTGACCCACAACATGGGTCCCAATCCCCCAGGCGGCAGGCTTTCCCGGGCCAACAAGGCGGCACTGCCTCCGACGATCAGCAGATTGAAGGCGTTGGAGCCGAATACATTGCCGAGAACCGCTCCCGGGTGACCGTGACGAACGGCCCGCAATGAGGTGAACAACTCCGGCGCCGAAGTTCCGACCGCCGCCACCAAGTAGCCGGTAAAGCCCTCTTGCCAACCCATCCAAGCGGCCACGTCCAAAGCACCTTTTTTGAAGGCTTCAGAAGCCAAAGCCAGGATGGCGAAACCGGCCACCATCAACCAAGCGTTCCAACTTGGAGGAGATTGGGGCGCGGCACTTTCGGCTTCCGGAAGCATGTCCTCCTCTTCCACCGGAAGTTTGCCGGCGCGGAAACTCACCGCCACCATCCAAACGTAGGCCAGCAACAACAGCGGGCCGGCCTGCCACGGAATTTCAGTGCCGCCAAAACACCAAAAGGCACCTCCGGCGCCCAAGAAAAGCGGCAAACCGGTGGCCCAGGAGGAAGCTTGCAACTGGCCGCCGACGCGCGGATGGATCAACAACACGGCCCCGACCACGACCGCGCTGTTAAAGGCATTGGATCCGAAAATATTTCCCAAAGCCAAGGCCGGGTGATCCGGTGCCGCCACGGCGGAAACGAAAAACTCCGGTAAGGAGGTGCCGAGGGCCAACAACACCAAGCCGGTCAACCAAGACGGCCAGCGCCAATGTTTGGCCAATCCCAATGCCCCCTTGACCGCCAATTCGGCCCCGGCCAAAAGCCCCACCAAACCCAGAAGCAAGTACAGGATGCCCATGGAGCGGCCTAGTATAGGCCGCCATGGCCCCGGACTCTCATCGTCCGATCATCGGTTTGACCGTGGAATTGCTGCAAGCGCCGGAGTACACCGGCAGGCGGCGATTCCAGTTGTTTCCGGAGTATCTCGAGTGCTTGAGAGAGGCCGGCGCCCACCCCGTCCTGTTGCCTTCCGATCCGACTTCGGAGCAGCAGGCCACCGAAATCCCCGCCATCCTCGACCTTCTGGATGGATTGTTGCTGACCGGCGGAGACGACCCCGATCTGCGGCTTTTGGGCGGTCCGGAGCCGTTGGAGCTATGCAAACCGATCCCCGAGGCGCAACAGCGAAGCTGCTTGGCTTATTTGCAAGAAGCTCAGCGCCGAAAAATGCCGGTATTGGGCATTTGCCTAGGCATGCAACTCATGGGGCTGGCGGAAGGCGCCCCCTTCCACCAACACTTGAGCCAGGGCGGACACGAAAAGGGAGCCCGCCACGGCGTGCAACCGATACCCGGCAGTTTGTTGGCAGACGTCCTGGGCTCGGCAACCCGGTTCGAAATCCTGTCCTATCACCATCAGGCCTTGGCCGACACCGGGCCGGGATTGTTGGCTTGCGGCCATGCCGACGACGGCTTGCTGGAAGCCGTCGAATGGCCGGACCATCCCTTCGGATTGGGAGTGCAATGGCATCCGGAAAGGACTCCGCAATCGAGGAGTAGCCGGCGGCTATTTTCAAGTTTCTGCCGCGCCGCCAAGATCTACCACCATAGGCGCGTGCAGGGAGAAACCGCGCGCGGCTCAGCATGGTAAACCGCGAAGAACGAAAGCAGGAAAGGCAACGTCGCTTGTTGGAGGCCCAACGATTGGCCAAACAGGAGCGGCGCCGGTTGTGGATCATGGCAATGGGCTTGGTCCTGGTCGTCGGCATGGCCGTCACCATTCAGCAAAGTTTGTCGAAAGGTGAGGAAGAGGGTCCGGCCGAGCCCAACGAGACTTTGGAATCCATGGTGGCTCAACCCCCGGTGCAACCGGAGCTGCTGGAAGAAGTCGCCGATGCCGACGAAATCGATCGCTTGAAGATCGAACCGGGCCCTTTCCGCCATCTCAGCCAGATGGCCCACCTGTTGCAAACCGGCCACCTCCGAGCTTTAGGCAATCCGGAACTGCCGCTGGAACAAGTCGAACAGAATCCGGAGTCTTATCGGGGCAAAGCTTTCCGGGTTCGGGGCCTGCTGCAAGCAACCCGGATTCTGACCCGCTCTCCTGGAGCTCCGGAGGAAAGGTGGAGCTGGCTCCAAACCGATCAAGGGCAGGATGTCTTTTTCGTCAGCTTGCGAACCGACGAAGGGGTTTTCCCAGGCAGCTTCGTCAAAGGCGATGGATTCTTTTTCAAGCTTTATCGGCAAACCCTGGATGGAAAAATCCTGACCGCACCGTTATTGATCGGCCGGGAATTGCTGCGCTCCTATCGTCTGTTGGAACCCAGCCAGGAAATCGACTTGGCTGCGCTCGCCGATATTGAAACGCCTGAGATCGGAACGCAACAAGGACCGCAGCAAACGCCGTATTGGAGCCTGCTCAACGTAGCCCACCATTTGGGGCAAGATCCAGCCGCCTTGGAGCAAAGGTTTGAAAATGTGCCGCAACTAACTTTAAGTCGTTTGACCGAACTTGCAGCCCAACCTGCGGCTTTTCGTGGCCAGCCAATTATCTTGGCCGGAATGGTCAGCGACCATCAAGTCATGGAAGCCGGCGAAAACCCGGTTCGCTTGGAATTCACCACCAGCATCTGGTTGCGCAATTTAGCTTGGGGCGATCACCTGGTTCACGTCGTGGCTCCGGGCCGGTTTCCCGACAGCCGGGAAAAAGGCGGTAGTCAAGAATTCCAATACCTCGGTTGGTTCATGCAATTGGAATCCTATTTCGACACCACCAACCGACCGCGACGTGCGCCTTTGTTCATCGTCGCCGGCGGCCGTTGGATGGACGTCAAAGCTCCGAGTTGGATTGGGGAAACCATGCTCGGTTTCCTGGCCGCCGCCATCGTCTTGACTTTGGTCATGATTGTTTTGATTCGCCAAGACCGGAAACGAACCGCGCAAATGAATCGCAAGCTGGAGGAACGCCGGCGGCAAAGACGGGAAGGTGAACGACCGTCATGAAGTGGCCTGTTTACACCCAGGGAGAACTTGCCCGGTTACTGAAGAACGCAGTAGCCGAACTGGATCCCGCTCCCAGTTCGATCCTGGTCTTGATCGACCAAAACCTGCACCAGCAGTTGGAGCCCCTGGTGCAGTCCTGCCTGGATCCCTACGGCATGCCCTATCGCCTGATTGGTTTCGAGGCTTTCGAACGCCATAAGAGCCTGGCCCACTTGGAAGAACTGGCTCGCTTGGCGGTTCGCTTCGGCACTGACCGAGCCTCGGTGATCCTGGCCATCGGCGGCGGCGTCACTTCCGATCTGGGCGGTTTGCTGGCGGCGGTATTGCTGCGCGGCATCCGCTGGGGTGCGATTCCGACCAGCCTGCTAGCCATGGTGGACGCCGCCTTGGGTGGAAAAACGGCGGTGGATCTGCCCGAGGGAAAGAACCTGATCGGGGCTTTCCATCAACCGGATTTCATCCTCTGTGACATCGATACCCTGGCCAGCCTGCCCCACCGGGAGTGGAGCTGCGGCCTGGGCGAGTTACTGAAAACCGCCTTGATCAGCGGCCCCGAGATGCTGGCCACCCTGGAACAAACGGACGCCCAGGACCTGCGCCAACCCAGCCCCTTCCTGCTCGATTTGGTGGCCGAAGCCGGTCAGACCAAAATGCGGATCGTGGAAGAAGATCCGATGGAATCGGGGATTCGCAAGGTGTTGAACCTCGGCCACACCTTCGGCCACGCCCTGGAAACCGCCGCCGGCCATCAGGATCTGGCCCATGGGGAGGCGGTCGGCCTTGGCCTGCTGTGCGCCTGCCATCTGGCCGAAGAGATGGAGGTCGCCGAAGAAGCCCTCACCCGCCGGGTGGATGCCCTGTTGCGCAAGCTCAGCCTGCCTCGGCAATATCCCGGGGAACTTCCCGGCCCGGACCGGCTCCGCACTCTCCTGCTTCGAGACAAAAAGGCCGAGAGCGGCCGCCTGGATCTGGTCCTCCCGGTCAAGCCAGGGCAGTGCATCTTGTTGCGCAAAGTTGACCCGGTTTTGGCAGTGACGACCCTTCGCGAAGTCCTGGCTTAAAGCTTCCTTCGAAAACCTCTAGTCGCCGCCGCCCCCCCGCGCTGTAATGTGCGGTTGAAGGGAGCCTTCATGCCGCGTCGGGACGACCTCGAAAGCATTCTTCTCATCGGATCCGGGCCGATCGTCATCGGTCAGGCTTGCGAATTCGATTATTCCGGAACCCAAGCCTGCAAGGCGCTGAAAGAGGAGGGCTATCGAGTCCTGCTGGTCAACAGCAATCCGGCCACCATCATGACCGACCCGGATTTGGCCGATCGGACTTTCATCGAGCCGATTACGCCGGAGTTCGTCGGGCGAATCCTGGAGCAGGAGCGGCCGGACGCCATCTTGCCCACCTTGGGCGGCCAGACCGCCCTCAACACCGCGGTGGGCTTGCATCAGGAGGGTCTGCTGGAGAAATACGGAGTCGAAATGATCGGCGCCGATTTCGAGGTGATTCAGAAAGCGGAAGACCGGGAATTGTTCCGGAAGGCGATGGAAAACATCGGCCTGCGCAACGCTCCCTCGGTGGTCGCCCACAACTTGGCCCAAGCTTTCGCCGGCCTGGAACAAGTGGGCCTTCCTTGCGTGGTGCGACCGGCCTTCACCCTGGGCGGCAGCGGCGGTGGCCTGGCCTACAACCGGGTGGAATTCGAGGAGGTGGTTCGCCGCGGCTTGATGCTTTCTCCGGTCAGCGAGGTTTTGATTGAAAAGAGCCTGGTCGGTTGGAAGGAATATGAGTTGGAGGTGATGCGCGACCGCAGCGACAACTGCGTGATCATCTGCTCGATCGAAAACCTGGATCCGATGGGCGTCCACACCGGCGACTCCATCACCGTGGCGCCGGCCCAGACCTTGACCGATCGGGAATACCAACGCATGCGCGACGCCGCCATGGCGATCATGCGGGAAATCGGAGTTGAAACCGGGGGTTCGAACGTGCAATTCGCCGTCAACCCGGAAGACGGCGACATGATCGTCATCGAAATGAACCCCAGGGTTTCTCGGTCCTCGGCTTTGGCCAGCAAAGCCACCGGCTTTCCAATTGCCAAATTCGCCGCCAAGTTGGCGGTGGGCTATACCCTCGACGAAATTCAAAACGACATCACCAAAGAAACGCCGGCCTGCTTCGAGCCCACCTTGGATTACGTGGTGGTCAAGATGCCCCGGTTCGCCTTCGAAAAATTCCCCAAGTCCGATTCTACCTTGGGCACGCAAATGAAAAGCGTGGGCGAAACCATGGCCATCGGCCGGACTTTTGAAGAAGCCTTTCAAAAGGCCTTGCGCGGCTTGGAAGTCGGCCGCGACGGTTTCAGCGGTAAGAAAACCAGTTATCAAGCAGACGAATTGCGCCAGAAAGTGGCGCGGCCGGCGCCGGGACGATTGTTCGCCATTTACGACGCCATTGTCGCCGGCCATGAAATCGAGGAGATTCAACGCTTAAGCGGCATCGATCCCTGGTTCCTGGCCTTTATGGCCAGCTTGGTTCAAGCGGATCAAGCTTTGGGCCAAGACGGCATTCAAGGATTGAGCCGAAATCGGCTTCGGAATTTGAAAAAGCGCGGTTTCAGCGACGCTCGTTTAGCTTCCTTGTGCGGCTTGGGCGAAGGCGAACTCAGGCAACGCCGGCTGGGCATGGAAATTCAGCCCGGCTATCGCTTGGTCGATACCTGCGCCGGCGAGTTTCAGGCCAAGACGCCCTACTTTTATTCCACCTACGACTGCATGGAAGAGGAAGAGGCTCCGCAACCCGGGCGCCGGGTGATCATTTTGGGCGGAGGTCCCAACCGCATCGGTCAGGGCATCGAATTCGATTATTGCTGCGTCCACGCTTCCCTGGCTTTGCGGGAAATGGGCATCGAATCGGTAATGATCAACTCCAATCCGGAAACGGTCTCCACCGACTTCGACATCTCCGATCGACTTTATTTCGAACCGTTGACTTTAGAAGACGTGTTGGCGGTTTGCGATCGGGAGCAACCCGAAGGGGTCATCGTTCAATTCGGCGGGCAAACCCCGCTGAATTTGGCCGAAGGTTTACGCAAAGCCGGAGTGCCCATCTTGGGTACCCCGGTAAATGCCATCGATCGGGCCGAAGACCGCGGCCGCTTCGCCGCCCTGTTACGCAAACTCGGTTTGCGGCAACCGGAAAACGGCATCGCCACCAGCCCGACGGAAGCCCAGCAAATCGCCGAGCGAATCGGCTTCCCGGTGTTGGTGCGTCCTTCTTACGTCCTTGGCGGCCGGGCGATGGAAATTGTCTACGACGGGCGGGATTTGGATCGCTACATGAAAGAAGCGGTGAGCGTCTCGCCGGAACATCCGGTGTTGATCGATCGCTTCTTGGAAGACGCCGCCGAAGTGGATGTGGATTGCCTGGCCGATGGCAAGGACGTATTGATGGGCGCGGTGATGGAGCACATCGAAGAGGCGGGCATTCACTCCGGCGATTCCACCTGCGTCATCCCTCCGATTTCCCTCGGCGAAAGCATCGTCGAAGAAATCGTCGCCGCCACTCGAGCTTTGGCTTTGGAACTTGGCGTCATCGGTTTGATGAACGTTCAGTTTGCCGTTCGCGGAGACAACGTTTTCATTCTCGAAGTCAATCCCAGAGCTTCCCGGACCGTCCCCTACGTGGCCAAAGCCACCGGAGTACCGCTGGCGCAATTGGCCACCCAAGTGATGGCCGGCCGTAGTTTGCAGGAACTGGGCGCCCGTGAACCCGGAAGCAACGAACACATTGCCGTGAAGGCCCCGGCCTTCCCCTTTGCCAAGTTCCCTGGAGCGAGAGCCGATTTGGGGCCGGAAATGCGCAGCACTGGGGAAGTCATGGGCATTGACCGCAGTTTCGGTTTGGCTTTCGCCAAAGCCAGTGAAGCCGCCGGCCGGCGATTACCGATTTCCGGCAAGGTCTTTCTTACGGTGAAAGATGCCGACAAACGTCAAGTCGGATTGGTCGCCAGAAATTTGCACGATTTGGGTTTCGAATTGGTGGCCACCGACGGCACCTATAAAGTGCTTCGACGCCATGGAATTCCGGTAACGAGGATCAATAAAGTTCACGAAGGCCGTCCCCACGTGGTCGATTTAATCAAGAATCGTGAAGTTCAATTGATCATCAATACACCTTTGGGCAAAGTCACCCGATACGACGACGGCATGATTCGAACCGAATCCTACCAAGCCAATATCCCTTGTTTGACCACCATGAGCGCCGCCATGGCGGCGGTGGAAGGAATCCAAGCGTTAAAGGAAGGGCATGCTTCGGTGCGCCCGCTACAAGACTATTTCCTTTCCGTGCCCACGGCTTGAGGCCATGGAACGGCTCGAAGTCTGGTTTTCCGGCCGGGTCCAGGGCGTTGGATTTCGCTTTCGAACCCGCCGTTTGGCGGCCCGCTTCCCGATTACCGGATTCGTTCGCAATCTTGCCGACGGAAGGGTGGAAATGAAGGCGGAAGGAGACCGGCAGGCCTTGGAACAGTTCTTGGACGCCTTGAACCGGACGATGAAAAACTATATTCACGCCCAAGAAGTGGATTGGGGACCGGCCGCCGAAGAGTTCAGTAGTTTCGAAATTCGGCGTTAACTCTGCTGTAGGAAGGAGGAAAGGGAAGAACTGCCCGGGCCCGGGTAGCGTTGTTCTTGCGCAGAAATGGCCTTCTCTGAGCTAAACTAGATTCGTAACCGAAATGAGCGCCGGAACTAATCCGGCTGAGCTTCTCATCCTCCCCTTCACCCATCATCCCTGACCATGAATCGCAGTCTTCTTGTTTTCGCGATCAGCGCTGGACTTACGCTCGCCGTCAGTTCAAGCGCCAGCGCCGGCCTGTTACTTTTCTCCAGCGGCCCTCCCGATGGAGTCGCCGCCGAGCCCCCTTCCTACACCAACTGCACGGTTTGCCATTCGGGCGCTGAGGTGAATTCCGGATCCGGTTCCCTGAGCATCCAAAACGTGCCGGCCGAATACGTACCCGGCCAAGTCTATTCCTTGACGGTGGAAATCGACGATCCGGCGGCTATGCGCTGGGGATTTGAAATCACCGCCGTCGATGAAGCCGGCACCGGTATCGGCAGCTTCACCATCACCGACACCACCAACACCCAATTTTCCAGTCAAGCCGGCCGCGAATACGTCAAGCAAACGGGTACCGGTTCCTTTGCTGGAAGCGCCGGACCGCAAAGTTGGAGCTTCGATTGGACCGCCCCGGCGGCCGGAAGCGGCACAGTTTTCTTTTACGCCGCCGGTAACGCCGCCAATGACAACAGCAACAGCAGTGGCGACATGATTTACAGCGCCGCCACTTCCAGCGCTGAGTCCGGGGCTGCCCATGCCGACCTGACTTTGGTTTTGCAACCGCACGAACCCCTGGCTCCCCGCGGGGGCAATTTGACCGTGCCGGCTCGCATTCGCAATCACAGCAACTCCACCCAAGACATCGTCTTGGTCTCCAGAGTGCGCTTGTCCAACGGCAGCCTGTTCCCCCCCAACGGCTTCCTGTTGAATCCGATCCCTCTGTCCATCGCACCCGGAGATCAAGGGGAAGCGGTCATGGTTCATCCGATCGCTCCGACCACGCCCTTGATTACCGCAACTTACGAGGGACTGATCGGCATTGCCCCGGCCACTTTGATCGACATGGATACCTTCACCGTTTCGGTGACTCCCTAAACCTGGGGATCGTCCGCTGGCGCCGGGAAAAAATTTCCCGGCGCTTATTTATTTTTCCGAGTGATCAAAGATTTCAATTGAGCGAAATCTTGAGGCAATACCTTGGCCGTGGTCACGGTTGCAGCGGCAATGCCGATGGCAATCGAAAGAGCCAAACCCCAAAGAGTGCCGTCATTAGGACCCAACAAGCGGGCCAAGATCCAGGCACTGGCGGAAGCGGCGGCCGCCGGGCAAGCCAGGCGAAGGATTTGCCTCCATTCGGGCAGACATCCAGCCAATTCCACTTTGCCCATGCCGCGAACCAGCCACAAACATTGCAAACAAAGGGAAGTTGAGGTGGCGAATCCGGCTCCCGCCACTCCGATCCAAGGCAACAGGAGGAGGTCGAGTCCGAGGTTGACGGGAATGAGCGAAACGGCAATCCAAGCCGGACCGCGAAAGTCTTGGCGACTTTGCCGAGCTCGGGTCAGCAGGGCGGAAAGGCTGGCCGCCGGTAAACCGATCAAATAAGCCCGCAGGGTGGCCGCCAGGATGGCGGTGTCGTCGGCGTGAAAGCGGCCGTGTTCGAACAAAACTTCAATCACCGGAGTGGCCAGGACGAACAGCCCTCCAGTCGCCGACAAGATCACCAAGAAACTCAAGGCCGCCGTTCGCTTCAAGGCGTGGCGTAATTCGGAAAGGCGGTTCTCCGCGGACAATCGGGCAAACAGAGGCAAGGTTCCCGTGGCCGCAGCGATACCGACCAGGGAAAGAGGAAGCTGCAGCAAACGATTGGCCAAAAAGGTGTAGGTATTGGCGGAACTGTCCACCAAGATCCTGACCAGGAGCGAATCCACCGCCAACTGAATTTGCACCGCCGCCAGCCCTAAAAGAGCCGGAGCGAAGTTTTTCATGGTCCGGCGCACGCTGCCGTCTCCGGGATGGAAGGCCGGCAACATCGGAAAACCCACTGCCTTCACTCCCGGTGCTTGCGATCCCCATTGCAAAAAACCGGCGAAAAGAATGCCTGCAGCCAGCCAATGCATGGAGGTTCGATTGGGGAAGCCGGGCAACAGGCTGGTTCCAAGCAGCAAGCTGATCCAGGCCACGTTCAGCAACGCCGGAGACAACGCAGGTAAAGCGAAATAGCCGTGCAAACTCTGCGGTGCAGCCGCCAAAGCGCACATGCAAATGGGCAGCAAATAAGGAAAGACGATCGTGGCCAGGGTCAGGGTTTGGTGAAGATCGGTTTGTTGTTCGGGATCAACCTGCTTCAGCCAAAGGAATAAAACCACTTCGGCCAGGAAGATCAAAGCCAACAAAAGCATGAGCACGAATCCTTGAAAACGTGCAAACACTTGATGAGCGTAGCGCTGCCCCCCTTCCAACTCCGCCCGGGCCAGAGCCGGCTGCATCGCAGCTCCTACCGCGCCTTCGCCGAATAACTTGCGAAATAGATTGGGAATCAGCCAAGCCAGAAAAAATGCACCGGTTAAAGGAGTGACCCCATAGAAAGCGGTCATCAAAGCGTCCCGTACAAATCCGAGGATCCGTGAACATAAAGTCCAAGCCGAGGTCACCAAGGTGCCGCGAAAAGCCACCCGACCGGTGACGGGCCGGGAGGACGAATTCTGCTCGATCACTGCCTTGCCGAAAGGGGTTTCTTCCACCATAACGAAGGCCAAGCCGAACCGCCATGCCGACCTTATGATTCCTCCATGGACCTGGCTTTTGACGCCCGCGCCCGACTCGGCTCCTACTCTTCCTTCACCAGAACGCTGGAGTTGTTGGAAACTTCCGCTGAGCGCGCCGGCTTGACTTTTGAAGAATGGCAAAGCGGCCCCTGCACCGCGCCGGTGCTGTGGAGCCCGCAATTGGAGCCGCCGCCGGTCCAAAATCTGCGCCTGGTTCTAACCCTGCACGACGTGAACCCACTTCAAGACGACGGCCGGCCCTGGTTTCAACGGCTGCGTCGCGAGTTTTTTTTTCGTCGCAAAGTGCAAAGGGCTTTGGCTCGCTCCTGGCGCCTAGTCACCGACAGCCAGGATTCGGCCGAACGAATTCGTCAGGCCTTTCCCCAGATCGGGGACCGCATCCACGTCGTCCCCTTATTTGCCGATCCAATGTTTCAACCGGGGGAAGTGGATCCGGCCTTTCTGGCCGCTTCCGATTTGAAACCGGGGTATGTGCTTTTCTTGGGCGCCATGCGAAGGCATAAGAATTGGGATCGTTTGTTACGGGCCTATGCTCGTTTGCCTCTGGATCTCCGGCAGGCTCATCCCCTCATTTTCGCCGGCAGCCGGCGCCGGGCTCGCCGCAGTTTTCCCCAATTGGTGGCCGAATTGGCCCTTCAAAACCACGTCCGCCATCTCGGATCGGTTGCGGGGAAAGACTTGCCGAAGCTGTATCGAGGAGCCGCCTTATTCGTGTTCCCGTCCAGCTTGGAAGGATTCGGCCTGCCCCCCCTGGAGGCCATGGCCTGCGGCACTCCGGTAGTTTCCAGCCCCTGCACCAGTTTGCCGGAAGTCTTGGGCGAGGCCCCGGCCTATGCCGACCCGGAAGACTTGGAAGCCTTTGCGGAAACCATGCAGCAAATACTCCAAAGCCCTCCGCTTCAACAAAAACTGAAATCAGCCGGGTTGCTGCAAGCCCAGCGCTATCACCCGGGCCGAACCGGGGAATCGATGAAGCAACTCTTGCAGACCGAAATGGCTTCCTGAGTCCGGACGAGCCTTGGTTTCCGCGCCGGCTTATTCCGGGGCTTGGAAAGGAACTCGGACAGTGACGACCCCGCGGAAATCACCGGCGGAAAAGCCTCGGGCACGATCTTCGGGATAATGCTCTTGTAAATAAGACTCCACTCCGTCGCTGACTTCCGCTCCGCCGTGACAATTCAAGCAAATGGTATGAACGTAGAGTGGATCCAGGTAGCGCAACTCTTGACCGTTTTTCCCTTCCTGCACTTCCCAGAAGGGATCGGCCGGATCTCCCGCCCGGCTTTGAGCGACGGTTTCCATCCAACGACGTTCAAAATCGTCCGGTGCATTTTTCGGGTTGCGAAATTTCAGAGCGGTTCGCCGCACCGGGAAACCGGCACTTTGTTCCACTTCCCGGCTGAGTTTCTGCGCCGCTCCACCGCAAACTTCCACGGCGTCCGCCGGTTCCCCGGCTTGAATCGCCCGGCTCATTTCGGTGAACAACACTCCCTTCAAACGGCCGGCGGCGGTCTCCGCCAAGGCTAAGGCCTGTTCTTCCGTACGAGTCGGCACCGGCTCACCCGTACAGGCGGGAGCGGCTACGGCCAAAGCAGCAAGCAGCAGCAGTCGGAAACTCATGGCGATTTCTTAGGAGCCGCGGTGGAGTTCAACAAGGCTTTCCACTCGGATTTCAGCGAAACTTCCAGGGTTTCTCCGAGGTCGAGCCCGAAGGAGCGGCTTTCAATCCGGTCGCCCCTTTGCAATTGCACTTCATAGTTTCCCGGAGGCAGGCCTTGGATTTGATAGCGGCTTCCCGGTTGCCATGGCACCGGGCCCCCGGCCCGCTTGCGGGCGTGCAACAAGGCCGCCAAGGGATGTTCCAAATCCAGGGGGGGCAGGATTCGCAACCGCAGTTGGACTCCCTCGGAAAACCGCAGCTCCGGATCGAGCTCAAACCTCACCAGGGATTCCCCGCAGTGAACTTCCGCCGCTTGATCCGGGTTTTCGGCCGGATGGAACCAGGAACTGGCGGCGAAACGTTGCTCCACCAAAAGTCCCGTCCTTCGCTGTTGGAATGCGAAACCCATCAGGGGGCCGGAACTCTGGCTGCGAAACAAAACTCGCCCGCTCTGCCTCCGCTGCAACCAACCCGCTGGTTGGAAGGCTCGGTCCAATAATGACCATTGGGGGGGATCCCAGCCCTCGAGTGGCGGCAAAAAGCCTTGCAGCCAGATCGGCCGCTCCGCAACCGCAGTCAAATCCTGCACCCAACCCATGGCTCGAGGCAATGGGATGGTGTGCCGATCCACCCACTGCCGGCCGTATTGGGCAGTTTCCACTTCCACCGCCAACCACCAACGTCCGGGATGGACCCGAGGAAAACGAAACTTGCCCTCGCCATCGCTCCGACAGCGCCAAACCGGAGTTTCGGGATGGGCCGTAAGACCCAACAACACCGGACGTCCGGGAGCCGGTTGCCCGGGCTGACTCCAGACCCGGCCGGCAATGACGCCCTCTTGACGCAAAGCCGGAGGCAGTCGGTTGCGTCCAGCCAGGTCCAGCCCCCGCTGCCCACCGGCCCCACTCAAAAGGTCGGGTAAGCACAACAGCCAGGGCAATCCCAGAGCAACGGCCAGTCCGAATCGAAACCGGGCCGGCTTGGCCATGGAAACTCAGGACAAGGCGGCTTTCACTGCGGCGGAAACGGCTTTGCCGTCGGCTCGATCCCCGACCTTTGCCATCACCGCTTTCATGACCTTGCCCATGTCGGCCATGGAAGAGGCTCCGCTATCGGCCACCGCTGCTTCGGCCAAGCGCTGCAACTCCTCTGAACTCAGAGGTTGAGGCAGATAACCTTGAATCACTTCGGCTTCCGCTTCTTCCTTGGCCGCCAGTTCTTCCCGATTTCCGGCTCGGTATTGTTCCGCCGCTTCCTTGCGCCGTTTCAGCGCCCCGCGCAAAACCTTGAGACATTCGCCATCGCTCAAATACTCGGCCGGCGAATCGACTTGTTCGGTAAAACCTTCCCGGCCCTTCTTGTCGATGCCGGCGTTTTTCAAGTCGTTTAAAACCATGCGAAGGGTATCCCTGCGCAGGCCGTCTTTGGCTCGCATGGCTTCTTTCAAATCCGCGGTCAGTCGGTTCAGGAACTCACTCATCGGCTTTCGGAGGTTCTTCGGTATCGACTTCAGGCACCCCGCCGCTGGCTTCCTCGGGAGTTTGATCCGGCCGGCTTTCCTCGGCGTCCTGGTCGCCGCCGGTAGGCGGGGAATCTTGCAAACTCTCGTCCTCATCACCGCTGTCGGCGACCGCGGCCATGGAAACCAGATGGTCTCCATCCTTGAGATTGACCAGCCGAACCCCTTGAGTGGCCCGGCCCTGAATGGAAATTTGCTCCACCGGAGTCCGGACCAACATGCCGGAGTGAGTGGAGAAAAGTACGTCCTGGCAACGACTGGCGTTCAAAGCGTTGACCAAAGGCCCGTTGCGTTCGGAAGTCCGGATGCCCACGACCCCGCGACTTCCCCGGCGGGTGAGACGAAACTCGCCGATCTTGGTGCGCTTGCCGTAACCCAGCCGGCAAGCCAACAACAGGAATTCGTCTTCGTTGCCGGTAATCAAATTCACCACCCGGTCGCCTTCCTTCAAAGCCGCGCCGCGAACGCCGCCGGCGGTCCGTCCCATCGGTCGCGCTTCGCTCTCCAGGAACCGAACGACTTGCCCGGTGGAAGTGCACAAAAGCACTTCGTCGCCCTGGCTGACCAGAGCGGTGCCGATCAAACGATCTTCATCGGCCAAGACAGTGGCGATGATGCCGGCGGAACGAGGCCTCGAATAGGCCTTCAACTCGGTCTTTTTGACCTTGCCCTTGGCGGTGGCGAACAGCAAGTAATCCGCTTCGGAGAAATCCCGCGTCGCTTGAATGGAACGAATGCGTTCTTCCTTGCCAATGCCTTCCACCAAATTTCGAATGGAACGCCCCCGGGAAGTTCGATCCAGATCCGGCAATCGATAGACCTTCAACCAATAAAGGCGACCGCGGTCAGTCACGATCAGGAGGAAGTCGTGGGTACTGCACACGAAAAGGTGCAGCAAGTGGTCCCCCTCTTTGGCTTTGCCTCCGGCGATTCCGCGACCGCCACGAGCTTGGGCACGGTAGGCGTCCACCGAAGTGCGCTTGATGAAACCTTCGCGGCTGATGGTGACCACGACCGTTTCTTCCGCGATCAAATCCTCGGTGAGGAACTCTTCGACCGAGCCGCCAATTTCAGTTCGCCGCGGGTTGGCGTAGCGGCCTTCCAATTCATCCAGGTCTTCCCGAATGATGTTGTAAACCAATTCGTCCTCGGCCAAGATGCGCTTGTACCAAGCAATGTCTTTGCGCAACTGATCGATTTCGTCCTGAAGTTTGTGCACCTCCAAGTCGGTCAGCCGGCCCAACCGCATGTCGACGATGGCCTGCGACTGCCGTTCGGACAAATCGAAAGTGCTTTCCAGTCGGCGCCGGGCCTGGGCGGTATCGGAAGAGGTCTTGATGATCTCCACCACTTCATCGATGGCTTGAATGGCGATCATCAAACCTTCGAGGATGTGCAGGCGCCGTTCCGCTTTGCCCAACAGATAGGCGGTCCTCCGGCGAATCACAATGTAGCGATGGTCGCGATATGCCAGTAGCAGATCTTTCAAGCCCAGAGTCCTGGGCCGCCCTCCCTGCAACACGGTGTTGCGGATCACATAAGTGCTTTGCAAGGGCGTGTGCTTATACAGCAGATTTTCCACCACCACCGGATCGGCGTCTTTGCGCAACTCAATTACGATGCGCATGCCCTGCCGGTCCGATTCATCTCGGATATCGTGAATGCCTTCGATGCGACCTTCTTTCACCGCATCGGCGGCCTTGGTGATGATGGCGGCCTTTTCCTTTTCATAAGGGATTTCGGTCACCACCAGCCGTTCCCGACCACGCCCTTCCGCCGCTTCGTGGTGCATGCGGGCTCGCAACACCAGCCGGCCGATGCCGGTGCTAAAGGCGGAAGCAATGCCCTCCATCCCGCAAATCAAACCGCCGGTCGGGAAATCGGGGCCTTTGACCACCTTCATCAACTCGGCCAACGGCACTTCCGGATCCTCCAGGATCATGCGCAGGCCGCCGATAATCTCGCCCAGATTGTGAGGAGGCAACGAGGTCGACATGCCGACCGCGATCCCCTCGGAGCCATTCACCAACAAATTGGGAAATCGGCCGGGGAGGACCACCGGCTCCATCCGGGTCTCGTCATAGTTGGAGCGCAGGTCGACGGTTTCCTTGTCCAGGTCCGCCAGCATTTCCTCGGCCGGCCCGGCCATGCGGGCTTCGGTGTACCGCATCGCCGCCGGAGGATCGCCGTCGATCGAACCGAAGTTGCCTTGGCCGTCAATCAACGGCGAGCGCAGCCGGAACGGCTGAGCCATGCGCACCAAGGTGGGATAAATCACCGACTCGCCATGCGGGTGGTAATTACCGGAGGTGTCACCGGCGATTTTCGCACATTTCCGGTATTTGGCGTTCGACCTCAAATTCAAGTCGTTCATCGCCACCAAAATGCGTCGTTGCGAAGGTTTCAAACCGTCGCGGACGTCGGGCAAAGCTCGATCGTGGATGACCGAAAGGGCGTAAGTCAGGTACGACTCACGCATCTCCCGCTCGATCAAACTATTTCCGATGACTTCGGGGGGGGTCTTGGCTTCCTCGGACATGGAATCTGAAGCACCTCGGGTATGGGCAATATTGCACCATCGCGGGGCCGAGCTGGGAAGCCTTATTTAGCTTCAAACCTTGTCATAAAACTATTAATAATAATCACTTAGGACAGGCTACAGGGTTTCTCCCAGAAGCCCGGCCAGTCCGGCGAGAAACAGGCCCCGCATGATGCCCCGGCAGAGTTTGGCACGTCGCTGCCAATAGGCCCGGCGGTGCGGCTCGCGACCGGCCCATTCGATTTCAGCGACCCTTCGGGATGGCGAAAAATGCCGGAAACCGATGGCCTGGGTCCGCCGCCCAAGGAGGGTGAGCGCCCCCACCAAACCGGCTTCCAGGCTTGGATCTCTGGCCGCGGCATCCAGGTCGGCTTCCATCTCGAAAACCCGACTGGCCAGCAGAAAAGGAAAGGCTGCCAAAACCAAAGGAAGCCATGCCCAATACCAGGGCAGGGAAGAACCCCACAGCCACCGCAAGCCGATATCCGCCAGCAAAATCGCGCCGAGGAAACCGAGCAGGAGACTTCGCCCGTGACGCCGTTCCAGATGGGACAGTTCATGGGCCAAAACGGCTTCCATTTCCTCGATTCGCAACATGCCCTGCAAACTCCGGCTGACCAGAATTCGGCGCCAAGGTCCAACCGCCAGGGCTAGAGCATTGGGCAGCGCCACCCCGGGATCCCAATCCTGAACCCTGGGAGGACGGCCTCGCCCCCGCCACATTCGGGCCACCACCTGTTGCCAGAGACTGGTTCCCGGCACCGCGCCTAAAGCTTTGGGTAGCAGCATCACCACCGGCGGCAGGATCAACAGAATCGGCAGGACTTCCAAAGCCAAAACGGCAAGATAAGGCCAACCTCCTTCCAATTCGGCGTTTTCCGGAAACAGACTCCGTCCCCAAGCGTGCACTTGGGTGACCAAACTGAACGGAATCATGACCAGGAATTGCCCCACGAGTTGGCGGGCGACAAAGCGCCGGCGGCGCCCGGAAGGCACTCCCAACAGGGCACTTTCTCCCCAATGAGAAGCGGCCAAAATCCACAGGAAGGGAGCTAGCCCGGCCCAAGTGGCGAGAAACGGAGATTGCTGATTCAGCCCCACCAACCATCGCCCGCCTCCGGCTGGGATCATAAACAGCGAGTAAAGGAATACCGGAAGCAGAAGCAGGGTGGGAATGCCGGCTTCCCGAGGAAAGCCGCCGCGATCGCAGATCCGCACCCAGCGCCAACTCCAAGCCCAAGGCAGGAGCAAGAGAAAGGCTTGAACCTCCCGGCAGGCAGGACCCAGCCACAATTCTTCCTCCAAGACCAGGAGGCAAAGAAACATGGCCGCCGCCAGCGAAAGAAAGCGGGGCATGCAATCAATCCTCAAGCCATATCGAACCGGAAAGGCGAGCCGGACCGGTCAGGAAAATTCCCCCGTTCGGCTCCGGACTCAATTGCAAGCGGCCTCCAGCCATCACGATCGAAACCGGGCCCTCGCCGCCTCCGGCCCAATAAGTCAAGGCCACCGCCACCGCTCCAGATCCGCAAGCCCTGGTTTCCCCTACGCCCCGTTCCCAAACGCGCACCCGCAATTCCGAATTCCCCTGAGCCGCCACGGCTTCGAGATTCACGCCTTTGGGGAAGACGTCCTTTCGTTGGTTGGCCAAGTCCGCTAATTCGGCCAGATCCAAATCAGCCAAGCGCTCCACCGGAACGACGCAATGGGGATTCCAAAAGGGCACTGCCAAACCGGCTCGATCGCCGAGTTTGACTCTTTGAAATGCAAGCTGCTCAGGCAAATCTTCCCGGCGCAAATGCAGCCGAATGCCAGCCGATTCTTTCCGCCAAGGAATGCGGCGGCCGGCCATGAGGAATTCCCCCGCCGGCTCGCCGGTCCACAAGGCGGCCATGCGCAAGCCGTTTAAACAAAGTTGGCCGTGGCTTCCGTCCCGGTTCCAAATGGTCAACTCAGATATTCCGGAAGCAGAAGCTGCAGGCTGCAACCACAACAGGCCGTCGTATTCCTGCCGGCAGTGGCGTCGCGCCAAGGCTCCCGCCGAGGGCTCTTTGTCCACAGGCCGGGAGGGTCCGGGGGATTCCGACACCACCAGGAGAAAGCGGTTGCCGGCTCCGTCGCCATAGAAGGCTTTACGAGCTTTATTGCCGGAAGCGATCCAAACCCTCCTTCAAGAAGGCGGCAAACTTGGCAGGATCTTTATCGAATCCTTCAAATCGACTCAGCTCCTCTCCGGTTTCCGGATTCAACACGATGTACTGAGGTTGCTGGCTGGTTTGGAAGCGGTCGATTTGGAATTGCTTGTTCCATTCCCCATGGGGAGGTTTGTCGACCCACAACTCGGCTCGAACGAAGGATTCCAACAAGGGCTTCACTTGTTCATCCGGCATGATCTTGCCTTCCATGGCTCGGCAATTCATACAAGTGACGCCGGTGAAATCAATGAACAACGGTTGCCCCGCATCCTTGGCCACCGCCAGGGCTTCTTCATAATTCATGTACCAGGGAAGCCCGGCCGGACCGACCTCCAGACTGGAGCCTTCCTCCGCTTCAACTTCCAAAGACTTGCCGTAATAGTCAGGGGGCAGAAAGGCTTCGACTGTAGTCGGGTAACTGCGGCCGTCCAAGCCGAGACCGAGATAGACCGCCAAGGCCAACGCCAAGATGCCGGTCAGTAAGCGGCCGGGACCGGGCTTGTTCTTCTCCATCTGGTGCGGCATTTTGTAGAAGCCGAACAAATAAGCCGCCCACAACACCAAGGGAATGATGGTGATGATCAACATGACCGGGCGGGTAATGATTCCCAAGTCCAACCACAAATCCGCGTTGGACAGGAACTTCCAGGCGGCAATCAGTTCAATGAAACCAAACGACACCTTCAAGGTGTCCATCCATCCGCCGGACTTCGGCATTTTTTGCAACGCCGAAGGAAACAAAGCCAAGAAGAAAAAGGGTGCAGCGAACACCAAGGCGAACACGCTCATCCCCAAAAGAGCGTACAGCCATTGGCCGTAACTGGCGGCCAAGACCAACAAGCTGCCGACGAAACCTACGGTGCAGGTAAAGGTCACCACGCTGAACGCCACTGCCATCAAAATGACCGGCCCGTAACCTCCCTGAGTTTGGCTCTTGGAAGTCGCCTGATTCAATTTGTTGTTCAACCAAGCCGGCGGGTGAATTTCAAAAAAGCCCATCAGCATGAAGGCGAACACGACGAATAAAGCGGCAATCGCCATGTTGGTAATCGGATGGGCGGCGAAGGTGTTGATGCCGCTGGCACCAAACAAAGCCGTAGCCCCCAAGCCGACGCCGACGAAAGTCAAAATGATGCCTAAGGCATAGGCGGACGCATTCCCCAAGGCGGTTCCTTTGCCCGATTCCGCTCGCTTGGTGAAAAACGAAACGGTGATCGGAATCATGGGAAACACGCAAGGCGTGGCCAAACAAGCGACGGCCGCCGCCACCGCCGCCATCAAGAAAAAGATGATGCCTTCGCCCAAAGCTCGGCTGGCCTGATTTCCAGAAACGGTTTGAGTGGTTCCGGCACTCCCGCCAATGTCTCCGGACCTGGCTTGGGATCCTGCAGCGACGGGAATATCGCCACCGGGCAGGACCGTGACCGGCAAGGAAAATTCCTTCTTGGCCAGGGGATTACAAAAGCGGTCGTTGCAGGTGACCCATTGCAAAGTAAAGGTTCCTTGACCCGGCCCGGCTTCGCCGGTCAATTGCACCTCATAGAAAAAGTCCACCGTGCCCATCAGCCACTCTTGCGGACCCAACGGCCCTTCGTGGACCATGGGAGTTACCTCGGTCTGCAATACCGGTTCTTCTTCAGCGCTGTAAAAAGCTCCGCCGAATTCCACGATACTCGGGGCGAAGCCATAACCGTGGCTGGGGTGGTAGAAATGCCAACCCTGATCGACGGTTCCCTCAAAGTGCAAAGTGACGGTATCGCCGGCTCGGGCTTCTGCGGGCTCCACCCGCAACTCCCATTGGACCTCGCCGTCGCCGCCAAAGCCACGGAGGCCCGGTGGATCCTGCTTCCCTCCGAAACCGGGTAAAACCGGGTTGGTCTGGCCGAATTCGGAAGAGGGCTTCTGGGAAGAACTTTCCTGGTTGGCTTCCGCCTCGGACGGCGCCGCGGCCGCCAACACCTCCAGCGCCACCTTCAAGGTCTCTTGGGCCGGCGGCAAGCAAGAGCTCTCGGTGCAGGCCATGTACCGGACCGTGACTTCATATTCCCGCTGGCCCGGTTCGCCCTCGATCGTGACCGGCAAGCGCAGCTCCGGCTTGCCTTGGATCCACAAACTGGTCGCCACCTCGAATCCCAGATCGGTTTCGTGAACGGTGGCCTCTTGCAGGGATCGGAATTCGCCGCTGACCTTCAGGCCCGGCCCACTGAGTTCGACGGATGTGGGCACCCCGCCGCTGGCGGGATCGTGGTCCGGGTGGTAAACGTGCCACCCCTCATCAATGTCCAAAACGACGCGCAACTCGGTATCCGAGCCGGCGGTGAGGCGGGCCGGTTCAAAGCTGGCCTCCATCGACACCGGATCTTGAAGATCCGGGATGGAGATCAGCCAACCAGCGAGGAGGAGGGTTGCAAGCATGGTTGTTGAGAGTGCTTAGGCTGAGAGTTCGAAGAAAGTCGTGCTGGGTTATACGGAATACCAACCCGAACGCGGGAAATTCCTTGCCGTTGGTGGGCGTTAAGGGACTTGAACCCCCGGCCCCCTCCTTGTAAGGGAGGTGCTCTAGCCAACTGAGCTAAACGCCCACGGCAGGCACATTTTAGAATGGCCCGGTGAAAAGAGGGACGCAGCATTCTTCCGCTCTCTTGGTCCGATATCACGAAATCGGCCTAAAAGGCGGCAATCGCGAGATGTTCGAGCGATGCCTCGAGCAGAACCTGCGACGCAGCCTGGCCGATCGCGAGGGGCTACGGATCCAGCGCATCCGCGGCCGGGCTTTGGTGCGGGCAGATTGTGGCGCCGAAGCGCTGATCGAACCAGCCAGCAAGGTCTTTGGCGTGGTCAGCCTCAGCCCGGCAGTGGAAGCCAGCCGGGAGCCGGCCGCCCTGACCGCCACGGTGCTGGAAACTACCGCAGAGGCCCTGCAGCGAGATTATCCGGGCACCGAGGTGGTGCCCTTTCGAGTTCGGGTCAACCGGGCCGACAAGAGCTTCCCCATGACTTCCATGGCCTTGGAAAAAGAGCTGGGAGCCAAACTCCTGGACCACTTTCCCAGGCTTTCGGTCGACTTGACCGCAGCTTCCCTGACCGTGGAAGTGGACATCCGCGGCGAAGGGGTGTGGGTGTTCGCCCGCCGCCAGGCCGGCCCCGGAGGTTTGCCGGTCGGTTCCCTGGGCAAGGGACTGTGCCTGCTTTCGGGCGGCATCGATTCCCCGGTTGCCGCCTGGATGGCAATGAAGCGCGGCATCCGGGTGGAATTCATCTCGTTCTATTCCTTTCCTTACGTCGGCCCTCAGCTCAAGGAGAAGCTCCTGCGCTTGATTGAAGGCCTGACCCCCTGGCAACCGCAAGCCTTGCTGCATATGGTGCCCTTTACCGCCTATCAAGAGCAGATCCGAGACCTGTGCCCGTCGCGATATCGCACCGTTTTGTACCGCCGGGCCATGCAAAGGATTGCCTGCAAAATGGCTTGGAGACGCCGGTGCAGAGTCTTGATTACCGGGGAGAGCGTGGGTCAGGTGGCCAGTCAAACCCTGGAAAACCTGACTTTGATCCAGCAAGCCGGCGATCTGCCGGTGATTCGCCCCCTGGTGTGTTTCGATAAGCAGGAAGCCATCGCCCTGGCCCGCAAGATCGGCACCTATGAAATCAGCAAACTTCCGGCGGAGGATAGCTGCACCGTATTCCAGCCCGAGGCGCCGATCATTTACGGCCGCCACGAAGAAGTGGAAGCCGCGGAAGCCGGGCTGGATCTGGATACACTAACGGCGGAGGCCGTGCGAGGGACCGAGCGGCTTCGCATCCCAGAGGACTCATGAAACATTCCCGACTCCTGGTCGGCGCCCTCGGCGCCCTTCTTCTCCTGCCGGCTTGTTTCGGTCAAAAAGCTCCAAAGGAACGGCCGATCGCCGAAACCACCAAGGCCGGAGAAGGCGCGCAAGCCGCCACCGGCAATGTGAAGGCGCCGCCGCCCCTGCCGGATCCCAAACCGGATGAAACCCAGTATGTGAATTGGATTCGCGACAACAGCGGAAACCCGCTTATGGGGGTCCGATGCGCCATCATGAACCAAAAGCCGGAAGCCTTGTACATGCGGGAACCGGTGCGAGCGCACGTGGACTATGAGTACAAAACGCCGGCCCATGGCCGATTCGCGGCTGCGATTAAATCGGATGGCAAGCCCAGATACCTCTGGGTTGCCGGCCGCGGCATCGAGCCGGCGATCTACGAATTGCCCGCTGCCGCCGCCGGTCAGCGTTTCGAAAAGAGCGTGGCCTTGACCGTTAAGCCGGTGATGAACCTGAAGGTGGTGGACCACCAGGGTTACAACTGCCGCAACGCCATCGTGACCGTCAAAGCCAACCGCCGAGCCCCGAACTCCGGCAATACCGAACGGGCCAATAGCTTGGGCAAGGTCACGGTCACCCGCAACGCCGGCACTTGGTTCATCATCGCCAACAAGGAAAACGGGACTTGCCGAAAATATATGCCCAACTTCCAATGGGACGGCAGCCCGGATGAAATCGTCATCACCTTGCCGGAAAAATCGGAAAAGGCTCCTGCTCCCACTGGAGAGTAGGTCGCCGACTCGGTCGCCAGGTTCGACCGAAGCCAAAAAGAACAACCCGGTGCGTAAAGCACCGGGTTGCTTGATTGTTGGCGAGGGTGACGGGGCTCGAACCCGCAACCACCAGATCGACAGTCTGGTACGCTGACCAATTGCGCCACACCCCCGCTGAAGGGACGGAAAGTATAGGAGGCGATGGCAGGCCTCGCAAGTCCTAGGCAGAGCGGTTTTCGGGCCCGCTGGCACCTCCTCCCGGCCCGTCTTCGGGACCATCCTGGAAGCGTTTTTTGGCCTCTTCCCAGAGTTGATCCATCTCTTCCAAGCTGGCTTCCGACCAGGGTTTTTGCAATTGTTCTTCGATGTAACGAAAGCGCCGGCCGAATCGCTCGATGGTTCCGCGAAGGGCCAATTCCGGCTCCAGCTTGAGTTTGCGGGCCACGTTCACGATCGAAAAAAGCAGGTCGCCCAGTTCTCGGGAAGCGGCGTCGCGGTCGCCTTTTTCCACCGCCTCTTGGAATTCCTGCCACTCTTCTTCCACCTTGTGGGCCGGTCCCTTCAAGTCCGGCCAATCGAAGCCGGCATTGGCAGCTTTTTCACCGACCCGATACGCCCGCAACAAAGCCGGAAGACTGTTCGGCACTCCGGATAAAACCGATAGATCATCGCCCTTTTCTTCTTTTTCCCGGCGCTTGATCGCTTCCCAATTGCGCAGGACTTGGCCGCTGCCATCCACTTCCACTTCGCCGTAAACGTGGGGGTGGCGTCGAATCAATTTGGCGGTAATGGAACGAGCCACGTCCGCCGTATCGAAACCTCGATCCTCCGACGCCACTCGCGCAACCATGAAAATGCCCATCAACAAATCGCCCAATTCGTCCCGGGTCCCCTCCATATCGCCGCGAGCCACGGCGTCGGCCATCTCATGGCATTCCTCGACCAAATGCGGAGCGAGGCTTTCCACACTCTGTTTCGCGTCCCAGGGACAGCCGCCGGGAGAACGAAGCGTATCGATCACTTGCAGCAACCGTTTCAAAGCCTGCAAAGATTCCGCCGGTACGGCTTTCTCTTGAAGTCCCATGTCCTGATGCTCTATCCAGCTTGTCTTTAACCAGTCGGCTTGCCCTTAACAGGTCGAGGCTTGCTGCAACCAAGCTCCCATACCACCGCGCAAGTCCGCCGTTTCCACCGGCGGTCGGCCATGCCGTTCGGCTTCCTGCAACACGCTGGCGGCGATCATGGAGCGATAACCGCCGGCACAAACCATCACCACTTCTCTTCCTTGCGGGACCTCATCGAGACGCCCGCCCAATTGCCCGAGAGGAATGAACAAGCTGCCTTCAATCTGGCTTTGTTGCCGCTCTCCCGGCTGGCGCACATCCAAAACAATAGGCGGATCGACTTTGCCTAAGCGTTGGCGCAAGGCGTCCGGATCGTAGCGGGAAACGCTTTGCAGCAACTCCGGCCGCTGTTTCATGGCTTGTTCTACTCCTTCGAATACGCCGGCCACCGGTTCCAAACCGATGCGCCCCAAGCGCATGACGGCTTCTTCGCTGCGCCCGGGATCGGCCAACACCACGATCGGGCGTTGGCGGTCCAACACCGATCCGGCCCAGGTGGCGAACTTCCCGCCCAATCCTACGTTGAGGCTACCTTGGATATGACCGGCGGCAAAGGTTTCCGGATCCCGGGTATCCAAAAGCTGAGCGCCGGCTTGTTGCTGTTGCAACACAGCTTCCAAAGTCAAATGGTTTCGCGCCGCCTCCATGCTTTGATCCAAGGTTGGATGCACTTCCCGGTTCAAATTGGCGGCAAAGGGGAAATAGGCCGGAGCCGGCGGTTGGTCGGCGGAAACCATTTCAATAAAGGCTTCCCGACTCATGGATTGCAAAGCATAGTTCAAACGCCGTTGCTCGCCGATGGTGGAAACGGTTTCCTGGCTTAAACTTTTCCCGCACAAAGATCCGGCTCCGTGAGCGGGATAGACCAGAGTGCTATCCGGCAACTTCATCAACTTGTCGTGCAAAGAATCGTAAAGCATTCCGGCCAAAGCCTCGGCGCTGACGCCGACCGAAGCCAGCAGATCCGGTCGCCCAACGTCACCGATAAATAAAGTATCCCCCGTAAAGACCGCATGCGGTTCGGCCTCGACCTGACTTTCATCGCTCAATACGATGCTGATCCCTTCGGGCGTATGCCCCGGGGTTTCCAAGAAATCGAAGCGCAGCTTGCCCAAGGCCAAGGAGCCGCCGTCTTGCATGACTTCGGCCGGATATTCGGCTTGCCCTCGGCGACCGAGATAAATGTTGGCTCCGGTTTTTTGTTGCAATTCCAAGTGCCCGGCCACGAAATCAGCGTGGAAGTGAGTCAATAAGACGTGGCGTATTTTCACCCCAAGGGATTTCGCATCGTGCAGGTATTGATCGATGTCCCTTTGCGGATCGATCACCACAGCGCTGGCGCTGCCTTCATCGGCGATCAGATAAGACGCGTGGGACAAACAGGCCAAGTAGTACTGCTTGAGGATCATGGTGCCGGTGGAAGCCGAAGTGCCGTAAGTGGCGTTAGAGTTCAGAAGGAATTTCGGAACCGGACTCGGCGGAACCGAAGTCGGGCCCCTAAGCCTCTTTCAAGCCGAGTTGGCGTTCGGCTTGGTAACGCAGTCGGCAAGCGTCACAAGCCCGGCACGGGCTGCCGTCCGCAGCCGGGTCATAGCAGGATACGGTCTGATCCACGGGAATCCCGAAATCCAGGGCCATTTGCAAAATCTCCACCTTGCTCTTTTGTTGCAAAGGCGTGTGGATTTGGATCGGCTTGCCTTCCACCCCCACCCGGGTAGCCAAGTCGGCGCAATGCCGAAAGGCGTCCAAAAATTCCGGCCGGCAATCGGGATAACCGGAGTAATCCAAGGCGTTGACGCCGATGCCTAGATCCTGAGCGCCCCGAGCTTCGGCAAAGGCCAGAGCGATCGAAAGAAAGATCAGGTTGCGGGCGGGAACGTAGGTCACCGGGATATCCGGCGCCACTTCCGCCTCCGGGTGGTCGGCTTTGGGAACTTCGATCGAGGAAGTCAAAGCCGAGCCGCCGATGGCCCGCAAGTCCAGCGGCTGAATCAAATGTTCTTCGACTCGAAAGTGTTCGGCCAGACGCCTCGCCGCTTCAAGCTCCACTCGATGGCGTTGGCCATAGTCCAAAGTCAGGGCTCGCAAACCGAAACCGCGCTGCTGCAACCAAGCCGCCACCACGGCGGAATCCAAGCCTCCGGACAGCAAAACGACGGCGGGCGGTCTGTTGGCCACGGGCGATCGGGAAGCCGATTCAGGTTTCAGGTAGATTACGGGACTGGCCTGGGCTTGAAGCCCCCTTCAGACGGCCTAATGCTACCCAACCGTTCCCCCCAACGCGAAACCATGAGCGAAGTCACGGAAGCGGAAGTTCTGCAAGCCCTTCGGGCGGTTCAAGACCCCGACCTGCACAAGGACGTGGTCAGCTTAGGCTTTGTCAAAGACGTCAAGATCTGCGGCCCTGCGGTTAAATTCACTCTGGAATTGACCACCCCGGCGTGCCCGGTCAAGGATCAACTCAAGGAACAAGCTCGACAGGCGGTCGCCGCCCTGGACGGTGTGGAAACGGTCAACGTCAATTTGACCGCCCAGGTAAAGAGTTCCTTGGGGCCGAGCGATTTGCTTGGCGATCGAGTCCGCAACGTCATCGCCGTCACCAGCGGCAAAGGCGGGGTCGGCAAAAGCACCTGCGCGGTGAATCTGGCCGTGGCGCTGGCTCGGCAAGGCGCCAAAGTCGGTTTGCTGGATGCCGACGTTTACGGTCCCAACGTACCGATCATGATGGGCATCGAAGGCCGGCCTTCCCCGGGAACGAACCAGAAGATCGCGCCGAAAGAAGCCCATGGGGTCAAGACCATGTCGATCGGCTACATGGTGGAAGACGGCACCCCGGTGATGTGGCGCGGCCCGATGTTGCACCGAGCCTTGGAGCAATTTCTCCAAGACGTGGATTGGGGAGAATTGGATTACCTTTTGGTCGACATGCCGCCGGGCACCGGGGACGCTCAAATTTCCCTGGCCCAATTGGTGCCGATGACCGGGGCGGTCGTGGTCACCATGCCGCAAGAAGTTTCCTTGACCGACGTGCGCCGCGCCATCGCCATGTGCCAGCAAGTGAAATGCGAAATCCTCGGCGTGATCGAGAACATGAGCGGCGAGGTGTTCGGACGGGGCGGCGGCCATAAAACCGCCGAAGCCTTCGGCGTCCCCCTCCTCGGGGAAGTGGAATTGGATCCCAAAATCCGAGCCGGCGGCGATCGCGGCGAACCGATCACCATCTCCGACCCCGATACCGAGGCGGGCCGCCGTTTCGCTCACATCGCCGGCCAGATGGCGGCCAAAGTCGCCACCCGCCAAATCCAAAGCCTGCCGGTTTTGGAAGTTTGAGTCGCGACGCCGGCAGCCGGTACCCAAAAGGTCTCGGGTATACTGGTTGCAGGTCCCCCCGTTGCGCCGGATTTCCGTGCGCAGCGGGGTTTCTTTGTTTCCGGACCCTCAACGATGCGAAAAACCCTCCCTGTTCTGGCCATTTTGCTGGTCATCGCCGCCTTGGTTTGGATTTTGAGCCAAGATGCCGGCGACGTAACCCCGCTTCCGGAAAACACCCCGGCGACGCCGGCGCAAAGGCTGGACGAAGATTCCGAACCGGAAGTCGCCTTGCCCCGCAACCGCAGCCTTGCGGAAGAGGAACAAGCGGTGGCCTACGACAACCGCCGGATCAAGACCGGCCAGGGAAACTTCGGCTTGTTCGGCACGGTGGTCAACGAACAGGGTGAACCGGTTCCGGAAGCCTGGGTGGCGGCTTATTCGATGCCCTTTCCGCTGATGGATTTTCAAATGGATTTCGCCGAAATCCTGGAGAAGCCTCTGAATTTCGAGTTGGAGCCGTTAGCTTCCACTCGGGCCGACAAGGATGGAAAGTTTCAGTTAGGCGGAGTTCCCGGTCGCAACGTCTTTTTGACCGCTCGGGCTTATCAGCAGTTGACCCCTCGCCGGCAACCGATTTCCATCACCGACTTGGACGACCCGGAAGGGGTGGTGGTCCGAACTCGAAAAGCCGCCTCCCTGCAAGGCGAGGTGGTTGACGCTCAAGGTCATCCGGTGGCCGGAGCGGAAGTCATCATTGGACCGGGCTTGAAATATCTGATCGCATCCTTTCGCAATCGAAACTTCTTCATGGAGCGGACCTTTACCGGGCCCGACGGTCGTTTTGTAGTGGAAGCGGTCCCGGCCCAAGCCACTTTGGGCATCCACGCTTTGAGTGACGGCATTCGCACCGGTTTAACTGATTTCGGTCCCTTGAGCCCGGGAAGCGACGGCTTCGGCAAGGTTCAATTAGACGAGTTGGGTGATTTGTCCGGCCAAGTGGTGGACATGGACGGCGAAGGCCTTTCCGGGGCCACGGTTTTGGCCCTGCCCTTGGATTTCCGCAAAGTGGTTCCCTTTGTTCGCGATCCGATGGCTTGGACCACCGACTCGGGAGCCGGCGGCAAATACCAATTCGCCTCATTGCCGGAAGGGAACTATTTATTGCTGGCTCAAGGCCGCCACGGTCGTTCCGCCCCCTACCAGGCCTTCGTACGCGGTCCGGGCTCGGTCGCCGAACCGGTGGCCCTGGACACCCGCACTTGGATCGAGGGCCGGGTTTTGGATACCGAAGCCCAACCCATTCCCAGAGCCAAGGTCCAGCTCAGCAGCATTCCGGAAAAGAAGGGCGCCGACGACAACCCCGGCGGCCGGAATCCGTTTGGCGAAGGCGGCATGTGGGTGGAAGCCGCCCGCGAAATCCTTCCCGAGTTGCTGACCGAAAGCACCGAGGTTTTCACCGACAACCAAGGGCGCTTCAAGATTCCGGCCTGGCGCCGAGCCCGGCTGCGGGTGGAAGCGCCGGGTTACGTCGACGGCGACTTCCGTTTGAAGGAATTGGAAGAAGGCAAAGATCCCATCCTGGTCCTTTACAAACCCTCCGGGGTGGAAGGAGTGGTGATCGATTCCGATGCCAGCAAACCGGTTCGCTTCTACCTGATTCGCGGCGAGATGTCGCGCCGTTCCAATTCCAGGGAGGTGCGAGCGGTGGCGGCGCGGGAAGCCATGACCGAAACCCAGGTGGAACAGGAAATGGCCGAGGAAGCAGCTCAAGCCGCCCCGCAATCCGCCTTGGAAGCGGTCAAAGCCGAAAACGAACAACTGCTCTACGCCGCCGGATCTTGGCGGGCCAATTTGGAAGCGGTTCATTTCTGCGAAGATCCCCGCGGCAAGTTCAAACTACACAATCTTCCTCCGGGCAATTGGCGCTTGAAAGTTCGGGCGGAAGACTATGCCACCGAAACGGTGCGCAACATCGAACTGGAAGCCGGCAAGATTCGAAAAGGCGTGGTGGTCAACCTGCGCCGCGGAGCCAGCGTTTCCGGGCAAGTCATCGCCGCCGATACCAAAGAACCGGTCGCCAACGCGGTGGTCACCGTCGGCCGCGGAGAAGAATCCGGCTTTACCGCTTTGTTGCAAGGTTTGGACGAAGATACGGCTTACACCGAAGCGGATGCCCAAGGCTATTTCACCGTGCAAGGCGTCCGCAAAGGAAGCGACCACGTAACCGCCTTAGCGGGGAATTTCGCCGCCACTTCGGTTCCGATTCCGGCGGTGGAGGCCGATGAAAAACGGGAGAAGGTCTTGGTGGAAATGCCCTTGGGCGGCACTTTGACCGGCATCGTCCGCGATCGCCACGGCAACCCTTTGCCCGGCCGCATGGTCGGAGCCATGTCGCCGCAAGCCAAAGATCTTCAACAAACCGCCACCGACAAAGACGGGCGCTACACCATGAGCCACATGCGGCAAGGCTCCTATTTCATGCTCACCGCTTCTTTGGATGACGATTCCCTGTTTTCCGGCGACATGATGAGCATGTTGACTTCTTCTCGCATCGTCACCGCTTACGTTAAAGAAGGAGAAGTCACGGTGGTCGACATCGTCGATCCTTCCGCCGGAGGCTGCAAGCTCAGCGGTACTTTGACCCGCAAGGGAATCCCGGTGGTCGGCGCCAACATCGTGGCCATGGCCAAGGAGCGGGAAGGCTTGTTTGATTTTCGCCTGGCCACCGCCCGAACCGACGGCGACGGCCGCTTCGCTTTCAAGAGCCTGGCCCCGGGCGAGTACGTTTTCAACGTAGAGTCCAAACCTTGGCGCGGCCGCATGGACGTCGAGATTCCTGATTTCCCCGAGTTTCAGCTTTACCTGGAAGTACCGAAGACCGAGGTCAGCGGCCAGGTGGTCGCCGAGGCTACCGGGGAAGCTTTAGAGGACGTCATGGTCATTCTGATTCAGGATGATGCCGACGAATCCATGGGGATTTTCGGCGGCAACATGAAACGCCATTGGGCTTCGACCGATGAAAACGGCGAATATCGTTTTGAAGGCATTTCCCCGGGTTTGTATCACCTGGAAACCAGCCCTCGAAACTGGGGTTTGCAAAGAGAAGAAGGGCAACTGGCTTTAGGCAAAGCCAAGAGCGAGCCGTTTAACCTGATCGTCAACGAAATCCGCCGGGCCGACGTTTTGCGCTTGCCCCTCGCCGGAGTCATCGAAGTCAAGGTGGTGAATTCGGCCGGGGAAGACTTCAAGGGCGGCTTCCAACTGCGAGCCGTACCGGTCAATCAACCGGAAGTTGCTGACGAAGAAGATTGGTTCAGCGGCAATCGCGGTTGGGGCCGAAACGGCAGCGGGAAGATCAACGGTTTGCAACCGGGAAGTTATGAAGTCGTGGTGGAAGCCGACGGTTACTCGCGCAAATCCAAGAAAGACGTCACCGTAGTGGAAGGCGAGACCACCCAAATTGAAGTGGTCATGGCCAAGGGAGTGGAACTCCGCGCCCGAGTTTTGGACGCCAACAATCGTCCGGTCGCCGCCGACCTCAAATTGCTCAATCAAGACGGAGAAAAGGTCAATACCGGTTCCGGACTGCAGCTTCGCCTAGCCGGTTTGTTCGGCGGAAACGGTGACGGCGCGGTTCCGATCGGTACCTTCGATCCGGGCAACTACACCTTGGTCGCCGAATACGAAGGGGAAAAGCGCGAAGTCCCGGTGACTTTGATTGAAGGAGTGGACGAGGTGGTGGAGGTTAATTTTTAACCGCCGGCACCGGGGAGCTTTCGGGAGCCGGAGAGCCGGCTTGTTTGACCACCACTTCTCCTCCCCCTGCATGGCGGGAGTCGGCAACCGCCCGCCAAGCCTCGACCCGGCTGCCGTCCGACTTCACTCGGAACACGGCATTGACGTCCCCAATCGGTTGACGGCGGCGAATGCGTTGCCCCAAGGACCGCAATGCGGCTTCGGTACGGGTGGACAAACGCCCGTTTTCGGCCTGGATCCAAGGCGGCCGATCCTGGCGATGAAAGCGAGGAGCGCGAACCGACTTTTCCGGCCCGAAACGAAACACGTACCGGTTCAATAAGACTTGCATCACGGTGGTCAAGATGGTGGAACCTCCGGGAGAACCGACCACGGCGTCCACTTGTCGGTTCCGGACCACGATCACTGGGCTCATGGAAGAAAGGGGACGTCGACCGGCGCGAATGGCGTTGTAGCGGCCCTGAATCAAACCGAATTGGTTCGCCACTCCCGGGGCGGCGGCGAAATCGTCCATTTCGTTGTTCATCAAGAAACCGCCAGGCGCCATCACTTTGGCCCCGTAGTTTCCATTGAGGGTGGTTGTCATCGAGACGGCTCCGCCATAGCCGTCGACCACTGACACGTGGGTGGTGTCTTCCGCTTCGGGAAGATACTGAGCTCCGCCCAATTGCTGCGGCCGGGTAAAGGCCCAGGGGCTGATTTGACGCCTCCGCTGTTGCAAATAATCTCCGGCAACCAAAGCGCCGGCATCGAAATCAAAACCGAGCGGATCTCCCAACCAACGGTTTCGGTCGGCAAAAGCCCTGGCGCTGGCCTCGCCGATCACCTGAACCGTGCGCGGATCTCCAAAACCCCAAACTCGAAGGGGAAAGCGTTCCAAACTCAACAACACTTGGTTGAGAAAGATTCCACCGCTGCTCGGAGGAGGTGCCGCCAGCACCAAGCAATCTTCCCAAGGAATTCGGTGCGGCTCCCTTCGTTGCGGCCGGTAATTCAAGAAATCATCCGCCTGCAGCGCCCCGCCGCCGGCTTGGCTGGCCTGCAACAAAGCTTCGATAATTTCTCCGGTTCGAAAAGCTTCTGTTCCCCGGTTTTGAATTTCAATCAAGGTGCGCTTTAAACGAGGCTGAACGATCCGAGAGCCTACCGGTCGGACCTCTCCTTCCTCTCCAAAAAACAACTCCCGAGCCAGGCGATCCTCCCGCAATGCTCGTCCCGCCGCTCCATTCAATTTTTTGAAATCTCGTTCGGTCAAAGCGAAACCGTTTTCCGCCAGGGCGATCGCCGCGGTCAAGATCCGGTCGCGATCCAAACGGCCCCACTCTTCCAAGGCATGCAACATGCCGGGAACGCTTCCCGGCACCGCCACCGCCTTCCAACCCAGTTTGGACGCCTTTCCGTCCAAAGCGCCGTCTTCCTCCCGGTAAAAATCCGGGTGGGCGGCAAGCGGCGCCACTTCTCGGAAGTCCAGGAAGAATGCATTTCCGGCTGGATCCCGGTAAAGCAGAAAACCGCCGCCTCCTAAGTTTCCGGCGGCGGGATAACAAACCGCCAAAGCAAATCCGGCGGCTACGGCTGCGTCTACGGCATTGCCACCGGCGGCCAAGACCGCCGAGGCGGCGGCAGTGGCGTTTGGTTCCGAGGTGGCGACGGCCCCGGCGAACTGGGAATGGGGAGTTGAAGCCGGCTGCTCCTGGGCCGCAAGCGGTTCCAGGAAGAGGCCGAAAACCAGGAGCAGGCCAAAGAGTTTCCGGCGGCCTGCTCCAGCCATGGCCACGGTTTGCTCAGCGCCAATCCGGCCGCGCATCCAAAACCGCCTTTTTCAGAACGTCCTTTTTGGCCGAGCCTTGGTCGTTGGCAAAAAACAGCAGGGCTGCATTGCCCCGGCTCAGGTGAATCTCGCGCAAAGCCGGGTTGCGCTTTTGCAAGATTTGAACCACCGCGCCGCTGAACTCCTGGGCGTCCTTCACCGAATCCCAGACCGAAGCGGAAACCACTAGGCCGGCGTTACCGGGACCTTGGTAGTACTGGTACAAATCCCCATCCCAACCGGTTGCGGCAGCGTTGGTCCACTTGGCGGTCAATTGGGCGGTTTGGTTGGCCATATTGGGCAGGTTTTCCTCGGTGAGGCAATAGCAGCCCAGTTCGCCCAGCACGTTTTCATCGACCAGCTTCCAACCCTCGCCCAAGTCTTTGGAGAAATCGGGGAGCTTGATCACGGTCGGATCGTCCCGCTTTTTCGGGTCCCAATATTTTTCAAAGTGGAGAACCTGTTCACTGGAAAGGGGCGGATTTTGAAATGCCCGCTTCAGTTCCTCGTCGGACGGAGCTTTGGTGGCCGCCATCAAGGCATTGCTTTCTTGCACCAAAAATTTATTGCCCTCCAGATACGGCAAAGCCAGGGTCATCACCAGATACGGCGGCATGGCATTGAGCATCTCCGCTTGCTCCGCCATCATTTCGGTCATCTGAGCCATATCCAACTGCAAGAAGCCTTTCATCATGCCTTCTTGCGTGTAGAGGTTCATCAGCGAAGTTCCGCTGCCTTCCACCACCGCCCGCACCGCGAATTCGGCGTCGGCGTTGCCCTGGACTGAACTCATCATTTTGTCCAAGTGGAAATACTGATCGTCCAATGCGTGGGTCAGCTCGTGGGCCATGATGATGTCGGCCAAGCCCCCCTGATTGAAAGTGCTGATCATGTAGAAAGTATCGGACTTTGGATCGTAATAGCCTCCGACTTGACTGCGCAGCAGATCCATAAAGGCCTGGAACAAATCCAGGTCGACGGGAACCAATCCAATCAAGCCGTAGGCCCGGCCGGTGGCCCGGAATTGCTCCAATCCATATTCTTCTTCGAATTCCTTCTTGGCGTAGACCAGGAACTGCTCCGGAGTGTGAACGCCGGCCTTCACCCCGTGCTTGAACTCCCAACCCCGGAGTTCGGCAACGATCGGGGTGATTTCCTCTACCTTGCGCTTAAGGCTTTCCAAGTCGAATCCGGCTTCCGGCTCTTGTACGGAAGGAAGCCAGGCCAAGAGAAGGGCTAGGGTCGACAACATCTCGGGCTTAGATTAGTGGTCCGGGAGCAACATGGACAGCAAGCAGGTCGTGATTCTCGGCGGTGGCATGGCCGGAGCCGCCACTGCCTACTTCCTGACTCAAATGGGAGTACGGGACATCCTTCTTCTCGAAAGGGAAAAGGATCCGGGCATCCATTCCACCGGTCGCAATGCCGCCATTTTGAGGTCCGCCATTGCCACCCCAGCTTTGCACGCCTTGGCTCAGGAGTCGCTGCCCTTTTTCCGCAATCCCCCGCCGGGATTCAGTCAGACTCCGCTTTTGGATCCGGTCGGCTTGATCCTGGCCGCCCCTCAAGGCCAGGAAGCAAGCTTGGATTGGTTGCAGCAGGAACCCCAGGCTTTCGCCTGCCGTCCGCTGATTTTGGATCAGGTCTATGACCGCATTCCGTTCCTGGCCAAGCACTTGGGCTTGGCTTTCGAAGTGCCGGACGAAGGTGTCCTCGACGTCCACGCCTTGCTCCTGGCCTTTTTGCACGGAGCGCGTCAAAACGGCGCCGAAATCCGATTTGGGACCACCGCTCAGCGATTGAGGATCCAAAGGGACCGCGTGGTGGCGGTCGAAACCAGCACCGGCAGTTTCCCCACCGAGGCCTTCGTCGACGCCGGTGGCGGTTGGGCCGGACAACTGGCCGCCAGCGCCGGTTATCCTCTGGCGATCACGCCGAAACGGCGCCACTTGCTGGTGACCAACCCATTGCCAGAAGTCAATCCGCGTTGGCCGGTGGTTTGGCTCCAAGGGGACGACTTCTATTTCCGGCCGGAAAGCGGTGGTTTGCTCCTCAGTGCCTGCGATGTCACCGAGGTCAGGCCCGAAGAAGGCGAATTCGCCCAAACCGAGGTCATGGAAACCATTGCCGAAAAGTGCAGCCGCTGGTTGCCGGATTTGGGAGACGCCCAAGCCGCTCATTTCTGGGCCGGCATGCGCACCTTCGCCGACGACGAGAGCTTCATTCTCGGGCCGGATCCCCGCCTTCAAGGTTTGTACTGGCTCGCCGGCCTTGGAGGTCACGGAATCACCTGCGGTCCGGCCGCCGGCCAAAGACTGGCGGCGGAGTTGGCCGGCCAAGGCAACTTGGATGCGGTGGCCTTGGCTTTACGCCCCGATCGCCTGCTTTCCGTTCCCACCGGGTTGCCTACCGCTGGCGACAAATAGGCCTCTCCCCCGCCGGCGGCCTCGAAACCCGAGGAGGATGGACGGTGTTGCTTGGATCAGGAGCGAACATCCATGATTCTCACCACCTCCTTACTTCTCTTGGGTGCCTGGACCGCGGAGTGGCAAGAGCCGACTCCGCCGGCGCAACCCGAACCGGGCTGGCGTCAGCAACAAACCAGGCCCCGCCGTAACCAAGCCGACTGGCAGCGGCGTCCCATGCGACCTCAGAACCTCGGCCGAGGACAGGCCCAGGAGCGGCAACGTCCGCAACGCCCGCGATGGACTCTGCCGCGCCAAAACCGGCAGCAGGCTCAGACACCGGAAGCTTTCCCCGGACGCCGGGGAGAATGGCGCCGCCCTCGGCGACCGAATTTTCCTCAGTCGAGCATGCGCCAGGCCCCTGGCAATCGCCAATCCTTCGGCAGAGCCCGGCGATGGGCTCCCGGCCAGGGTCGCCGCCAAGCCTTCCGTGGTCAGGCCTTGCCGCAGCAAAGACAACGTCTGGCGGAACGCTTCAACGGCCAGATCCCCGGCCAGCGCAGGAACTTACAGAGAGCTCCCCAGTCCCAAGAGGAGCCCCGGATGCGGCGCCGTTTCCAGAATCGGGAGGAAGCCTCTCCCAACCAAAAACCACGGCAGCGGCATCGATTTCGGCAAGGAGATTCCGGATTTCGTAATCAAATCGGCCCCGAATTGCGAGAAGAGCTAAAGGAGCGCCTAGAAAAACGGCGGAAAATCCGGGAGTCGCGTCTGGAAAAGTCCGAGCCCCTGCCTGATAAGAAGACACGACTCCTCTTCTAGCCACAAGGTCGGGGCATCCTGGGGGGGAGGCCCCGCCTTAAGGGCCAAGAAATGCGACAGAGGCGCCGCCTTCGGGCGGCACCTCATTTTTTTTGCCTTGCCATCGGCTAGTCTTCGGCCAGTCATCTGCTCATGGAGGCCGGTGGCCGAAGGGCGGGAAATCAATAGAACAAGTCGTTGATTCCGGTCTTGGCCAGATCCAGCAAGGGATCGAAGTAGAGGAAGACCACGCTGAACACTGCCAGCACCACCAACATGCCGCTGAGGATCGGAGTCCGTACGACCGCGATTTCTTGGTCCGCCTGTCGCAGGAACAGCATCTTGGCGATGCGGAAGTAGAAGAACAACGAGACCACCGACATCAGGCCGGTCCAAAGGGCCAACCAGCCGAGTCCACCGTCCCAAGCTTCCATCATCAGGATCCACTTACCGGCGAAGCCGGCGGTCGGCGGCAACCCGGTAAGAGAAGCCAAGAACACAATGGTGGCCACGCCCGCCCAAGGATGGCTGTACCCCATGCCCTTGAGCGATCCGATGTCTTCACTGCCGGTTTGATTGGCGAAGTAAAGCACCATGCCGAAGGCACCCAAGTTCATGAAGTAGTAAATGAAGGTGTACAAAGTCGCCGCTTCAAAACCGGACGGCTTCAACACCGCAACTCCCATCATGATGTACCCGGCATGGGCGATGGAAGAATAAGCCAGCAGCCGTTTCAAATTGGTTTGGCGCAAGGCGGCTAAATTTCCAACCAGCATGGTGGCGGCGGAAATGATCGCCAGCGTTCCTCCCAAGTTGGCCAAGAACGGAGTCGGCTCGTTCAAGATTCCTACGGAAGGATCGTCGAACACCATGATGCCGGCAAAGGCCATGGCCAACACCCGCAGGAAAGCGGCTAAGGCTACCCCTTTGGAACCCACCGCCAAGAAGGTGGCGATCGGAGTGGGAACGCCTTCGTAAACGTCCGGCGCCCACCAATGGAAGGGGAAAAAGGAGAGCTTGAAACCGAAGCCGACCAGAATCAACAAGGTCGGCAAAGCCACCTGTACCGAGCGGCCTTCCCGAACCGCGGTCACGATGTGACCGGCCATTTCGTCCACCTGCAAGGTGCCCGACAAACCGTAAAGCAGGCTGGCTCCAAACAGCATGATGCCGGAGGCCAGGGCTCCATAGACCACGTACTTCAACGCCGCTTCGGCGCTGGCGCGGCCGCGCTTGTGCATTCCGGACAAGGCGTAGGAAGCCAAGCCCAAAGTCTCCAGCCCCAGGTAAATCAACAGGAAGTTGTAACTGCTGACCAGGAAGTAGCTGCCCAGGACCGCGGTCAACAACAGGAAGTAAGTTTCGCTTCGGCCGTCGTCTTGAGCCCTTCGGTCCATCAAATCAAAGCCGATGACCACCGCCACCGCTGAGGTAATGAACAACTTGAACATGGTCCCGAAGCGATCCACCTCCACCATGCCGAACACGGTAGCCGGATTCCAGGAGAACCGAATCAGCAACAGAACGCCGGCGATGGCCAGGAAACCCAAGGACAGAATGCCGGTTTCCATACCGCGAGCGCGGCGGGCCTCGGCGGTTCGATCCTGGCGCCGGGAAAACATTTCCCAGCAAAGCACCAAACACAAGCCGAGGGTGACGGCTACCTCCGGAAGGATGTAGCTCAGATGTTCGAAGTAGGTGAGCTCAGGCATGGCTCTGGTGTCAGCGCTCCGCGTTAACCGCCGGTGTAAGCGGAAAGCTCTTCACTGAGAAGCTGGATGGCATGGGCCATTTTGTCCAACACCAACGTGGGAACGATCCCGAGCAGAATGCACAGCGCCGCGAACGGCACCAGGCAGAAAGCTTCCCGCCGGTCCATGTCAGTGAAGTTCTCGTACTTCTTCGGCAAGCTTCCCAAGAACACCCGCTGCAGGGCGTACAAGAGGAAGGCGGCCGTCATCAAGATGCCCAAAGTGCTGATGATTACCAGCACCGGATACACCTCGTAAGCCCCAAGCAAGGTCATGGCTTCAGAAATGAAGCCGCTCATTCCGGGCAGTCCCAAGCCGGCAAAAATACCGATGGTGGCCACGCCCAAGAAGAAAGGCATGCGTTGGGCCAATCCGCCGAAGTCGTTGAGATCCCGGTGGTGGGCTCGGTCGTAGACCACGCCCACGATCAAAAACAACATGGCGGAAGAGGTGCCGTGGGTGAACAACTGGAAGGTGGCGCCGTTCAACCCGGCAAAGGTCAAGGATGCCGCCCCGAGCAGGAAATAACCCATGTGGCTCACCGAAGAGTAAGCCACCACCCGCTTGAAGTCGGTTTGCGCCATGGCCACGTAGGCGCCGTAAACGATGCTGACCGTACCTAGCACCGCCAAGAAATAACGGGCGTCGGCGAAAGCATCCGGAGCCAGAGGGAAGTTGATGCGCAACATTCCGTACGCCCCCAGCTTCAGCAAAATACCGGCCAGAATGACTGAAATTGGGGTTGGCGCTTCCACGTGGGCGTCAGGCAGCCAGGTATGGAAGGGAAAGACTGGAATCTTGATGGCAAAGCCCACGAACAAGAACCAGAAGATCCAAGTGGTGAACTTCATGCCCAGGAAGGTGCTCTGATCTTGCACCCAGGTGCTGGCCATCGATTTCAAGGTCAATAAGTCGAAGGTTGGTTCTCCGGCGATGCCCCCGGACTTCAGGTAGATGGCGACCAAGGCCACCAGCATCAACACCGAACCGGCCAGGGTATAGAGGAAGAACTTGATGGCTGCGTATTCCCGCCGGGGCCCGCCCCAGATACCGATCAGGAAATACATCGGCAGCAACATGATTTCCCAGAACACGTAGAACAGGAAGAAGTCCAGGGCCAGGAACACGCCGTTGACCCCGACCTCCAGCAACAGCAGCAACGCGAAATAACCCTTCATCGACTTCTTGATGTTCCAAGAAGCGAACACGGCGATGAAGTGGATCAATGCGGACAGAAACACCAGCGGCAGGCTGAGACCGTCCACTCCCATGAAGTACTGGATATTGAACGCCGGTATCCAGTCGAAGCGCTCTACCAATTGGACCCCGGCCGTGGCATCGAAAGGTCCAAAGTAGACCACGGTGGCGAACAGGAGAGACAGGCCCGAGAACAACGCCGCAGTCCAGCGAATGGCGTTCTCCTGGGATTTGGGCAGGGCCAGGATCACGGCCATGCCCAACAACGGCAGGAAGGTGATCAGCGAAAGGTAGGGAAGGCTGTCCATGGGGGGATTCCTTTTGCGCTTCTCCGGAGGTTGATCAGAACAGGTCCAAAAGAACCACCGCCGCGAGAAGCACCGCGCCGGCAAAGGTGAAGTAGGCGTACTGTTGGATGCGCCCGGTCTGGATGCGGCGGACGGCTTGGCCGGCCGCTTGGGTGGACTCTCCGACCCAATTCACGGCTCCATCCACCACGTACTTGTCCGCAGCCCCGCTGAACCCGGCCAATCGCTTCATGGTGCGACCGACCAGCAAAACGGTGCCGTCCACGATGTTTTGATCCACCCACGACAGGAAGCCGGAGAAGACCACGGTGCCACGTATGACGGTGGCATGGTAAAGCTCGTCGAAGAAGTATTTGTTAAACACCAGGCGATAAAGTCCGCCGAGAGCGGCGGCCACCTTCTTCGGATTGAAAACTCCGAAGAGGTAGAACAGGCAGGCGGTCAAAATGCCCAAAGTGGCCACGATGATCGAAGTAATCATGGCTCGGACGTGGGCGGTATGAGCGACATCGTGATGCTCGTCGTGTCCCGCAGCGGCCCCGTGACCTTCTCCACTACCATGTCCATCGGCGGCGTGGGAAAGCAAAGCGCCGTGTCCGCCGTAGCCGTGGGCCTGCTCGATGGCGCTGGATTCCCAGCGTTCCAAGTCAGGATCGTGCACCAAAGCCATGAACCAAGGGGTGCGGCCGCCACTGACCGCATGAAGCGGGTCGGTAATCCAGAACTTGCCGCCGAACACGGCGAAGAAGCCCAGCACCATCAACGGGACGGTCATGGTCCAGGGAGACTCGTGGGCATGATGGGCATGATCGCTACGAGGCTCGCCGTGGAAGGTCATGAAGATCAGGCGGAACATATAGAACGCCGTAACCGCCGCCGCGACCACCAGCAGGTAGAAAGGCATCGCCCAGATCCACTCCTGGGTCACCATGCTCTTTTCCAAAGCCTTCGCCAAAATGGCGTCCTTGGAATAGAAACCGGCGAATAAGGGCACGCCGGAAATGGCCAGAGTGCTGACCAGCATGGTGATGTAAGTGATCGGCATCTTCTTGCGAAGGCCGCCCATTTCCCGCATGTCCTGCTCGTGGTGGCAACCGTGAATCACCGATCCGGAACCGAGGAACAAGCAGGCCTTGAAGATGGCGTGAGTGATCACGTGGAACAGGCCGGCCGAAACTCCGCCGACTCCGATCGCTGCGATCATGTAACCAAGCTGAGAAATGGTGCTGTAGGCCAGCACCTTCTTGATGTCGAAACCGGTGATACCGATGGTGGCGGCGAAGATGGCGGTAAAGGCACCGACGCAGGCGATCACCAGTTGCGCTTCCGGAGAGCACAACAAGTAGATCCGGCCGGTCAGATACACGCCGGCAGCCACCATGGTGGCGGCATGAATCATGGCGCTGACCGGGGTCGGGCCTTCCATCGCATCCGGCAACCAGACGTGCAAGGGGAACTGGGCCGATTTACCGACCGCCCCCAAGAACATCATGATGGCACCGAAAGTCATCCAGCCTTCCCAGCCGTTGGCCGCCACGTGATCGGCGGTGGCGGTGTACAAGCCGTGGAAGCTCAAGGTGTCGAACTTGGCCCAAAACACCGCCATGCCGACGAACAAACAAACGTCGCCGATCCGGGTGGTCATAAAGGCTTTCAGGCTGGCCCAAGCCGCCGACATCTTCGGCTGTTTTCGATCTTGAGCCAAGTGACCGATCAGGAGATAGGAACAAAGGCCCATGATCTCCCAGAACACGAAGAAGAACACCATGTTGTCGCTGAGTACCAGCCCCAACATGGCGAAAGTGAACAAAGATAGATTGGAAAAGAAGATGTTGTAGCGGCTGTCGCCCTGCATGTAGCCCACGGAGAACAAGTGAACTAAGAAGGACACCAAGGCCACCATCGCCAGCAAAAAGGCTGACAGGTTGTCATAAAGAATGCCGGCGGTGAATTGGGCGATCGGCGCCGGTATGGAGCCGTCGCTGAAGAAAAATCGCCAGGCAAAGCCGTCTTCGGCCGAACTCATCAAGAAGTCCGGATTCCACTGGAACAGCACCCGGATGAACATGACCACCGCGATCAGGGCGGAAAGGGCCATTCCGGAAGTCGGCAGCCAATCGCCTTGCCGCGGCAGTTTGCGGCCGAAGAAGACTTGCAACAACCAGCCGACCAGCGGCAACAGCGGGACCGCCAGCAGGAAGGCGTAAGCGCTGTTGCCCAAGGTGGCGCCCTCAGCGGCGGCTGCCGTCAAAGATTCAATGGGGGGAGCAGGCAGCATCGCGGACTCAGTCCTTCATGGTGTCGATGTCATCGGGCCGAATCGTCTCAAAATGGCTGTAGGCATTGAGCACGATGGCCAAGGCGATGGCGGCTTCGGCAGCAGCCAGGATGATCACGAAAAGAGCGGTCATTTGACCGTCGACGTGGCTTTCCGGATGGAAGCGATTGAAGGCCACCAGATTCAAGTTGGCGGCGTTCAGGATCAATTCCAATCCCATCAGCACGTACACCAGGTTGCGCCGCGAGGCGACCATGGTCAGTCCGATGACAAACAAAACGGCGGCAACCGCCAGATAAGCTTCCAGGGGCATCAGGCCTTCCCTCCCTCATCGACGTACTCGAAACGGCGGCGGGCGATGAACACCGCTCCGACCAAAGCCGCCAACAGGATGACGGAAGCCAGTTCGAAGGGCAGCAGATAGGAATCGCGCCGTAACAGTTCCAGGCCGATTTCATCCACCGTCGGTTGTGGAGCCGGCAAGTTTTCCACTTCGACACTGCCCCATTCGGCCACGCCGGCCATTTTCATGAGGAACAGGACCGCCCCTCCGCCGACGATGGCCAAACCGCCGAAAATGCGCAATGGCTGCATTTCTCCCGGATCCCCGGGAGTCAACATCAAGCCAAACAAGATCAGCACCAAAATGCCCCCGGCGTAGATCAACACCTGAGTCATCGCCAGGAAGTCGGCCCCCAACATGAGGAACAGACCGGCGACGCCCAACAAGGTGCCGAGCAGAGAAAAGGCGCTGATGACCACCGAGCGGTGGAACAAGCACAAAAGTGCACAGCCGATCGACAAACCGGCGAACAGGATGAAGGAGAGCAGAGCAGCCATCAGGCTTCCTCCCGGTTTTCTTGCTCCGCCTTTTTCTTGGCGGCGGCTTCCTTAGCGGCTTTCTTCGCCGCCTTTTTGGCTTCGGCTTCCGCGATGCGAACTTTTTGCTCCTCGGTCAAGCCTTGCCAAGTCAATAAATCCATGTTCAAAGTGCCGCGGTCTTCGGTAACCAAGGCGTACTCCTTACCCATGTGAATGCAATCTTTGGGGCAGGGGTAGACGCACAGCTCACAGAACATGCACTTTTGATAATCCAGATCGAACTGATGCCACTCCAGCTCCTTGCCGTGGCGGGTGGCTTCCATTTCAATGCAGTCGATCGGACAGGCTTTGGCGCAGGCGTTGCAACAGATGCAAAGGTCCTGCTCCAAGTAATGGATGCCCCGATAGCGCTCATCGGTGGTCAGCTTCTCATCCGGATACTGGACGGTGAAGGGCTTACTCCACAAGTAGCGGAAGGTAATGCCCATGCCCACCGCGGTCGATTTGATGGTCGACCAGACGTTGCCCCAGTAAGAGCGCCTGGCAGTCTCGGGAAGGGAGGTCGGGGTTGCCATGGGACCGGAAACCAGCTCAGTTGCTCAGGACGAAACGCAAGTACTCGAGGAGGGAGGCAGCGAACACCACGATCAAACAGAGGGGCGTGAGGTATTTGTAGCCCAGGATCATGACTTGATCGATGCGCAAGCGCGGAAGCGTCCAACGCACCCACATCATCACGAAGACCAGCAGCATGGACTTCACGATGAAAACCAGCATGCAAGCTGTGGTGTAAAGCACCGGGATTCCTTCCAAGGCCGCCAAGCCCAGGAAGTTCCAACCGCCGAACCAAAGCACGGTGGCAATCGCCGACATGACGAACATGGCGGCGTACTCTTCCATGAAAAAGAAAGAAAAGCGGATGCCCGAGTATTCGGTATGGAAGCCGGCCACCAACTCCGATTCCGACTCCGGCAAATCGAAGGGAGCTCGTTTGGTTTCCGCCAATGTGGCGACAAAGAACAAAACGAAGGAAGGCACCGATACCAACATCACGCTGGGATCCAGGATGTACCAATGCATGCCGAACCAGCCGGACTGGGCTTGCGTCGCCTCCAACAAGGAGAAGCTGCCGTAATAAATCACCGGCGGCATCAGGGACAAGCCCAACGGGATCTCATAGGAGGCCACTTGGGCGGCCTCGCGCATGGCGCCGTAAACGCTCCATTTGTTGTTGGAACCCCAACCGGCCATGATGACGCCGATGGTGGTCACGGAAGAAATGGCGATCACGAAGAAAATGCCGAGGTGAACGTCGGCGATCATCACTCCCGGGGCGAAAGGCAACACCACGAAAGTGGAAATGGCCGTGCCCAGCACCAGGGCCGGAGCCAACTTGAACAAGGGCCGATCGGCGGAGGCCAAAATAATGTCCTCCTTGATCAACAACTTGACGCCGTCGGCAATGGCTTGAGCCCAACCGTGCCAGCCGCCGACTCGCATCGGACCCAATCGGATTTGAATGTGGCCGGCGACTTTTCGTTCCAGCCAGGTGGAGAACATGGCCACGACCGAGACGAAAGCCATGATGACGCCGAAGGCCAGCCCCGATGCCATTAAGGTCAAGCCCCAAAAGGGAACCGACTCCGGAAGCCATCCGGCCAGCATTTCGGTAAGGCCGTTTCCTTGCGGGGCGGCGGCTTCGGAAACCGGAGCCTCGGGAAGGGCGGAGGCAATGATGGTGAGAGGCTTCATCTGGGCTTAACGGTCGGTTTCCCCGATGACGATGTCGGTAGCTCCGATGATGGCGGCGGCATCCGCCAACATGCATCCAGGCAAGGTGTGTTCCACCACCGACAAGTTGACGAAAGACGGAGCCCGGCATCGCATTCGCTTGGCGATCTTGGTGCCGTCGCTGACCACGTAGTGGCCGAGTTCCCCCCGGGGGTTTTCGATGCCGACGTAGGCTTCGCCGGGAGCCGGTCGAATGGTCAAAGAAACGTCGGGATGGGAAACTTCCCCCTCTTCGATGGCGGCCAGGCACTGGCGAACCATCTTGATGCTCTCCAACATCTCGTACATGCGCACGAAGTTGCGGTCGAAGCAATCTCCCAACGTGCCTCGATAGCCTTCCCCGACGATGACTTTGAAGTCCAGTTGATCGTAAACCAAGTAAGGCTGGTCTCGGCGCAAATCCCAGTCCACACCGGAACCGCGCAGCATCGGGCCGGTGCACCCCCAATCGATCGCGGTTTGGGCCGGCATCACGCCGACGTTGGCGGTCCGCTCAATGAAGATTTTGTTCTGCACCAAAAGGTTCCAATACTCCGGCCATTTCTGGTCGAAGATGTCGCAGAACTCCGCCACTTTGTTCAACCAACCGGCAGGGGCGTCGTTCATCACCCCGCCCGGGCGAATGTAAGAATAGGTCAAACGGGCGCCGCAAATCTTCTCGAACAAATCCAGCAGGAATTCCCGTTCCCGCAAGGCGTAGAAGAAAGGTGTGAAGGCGCCGATGTCGATGCCGTAGGTGCCGACCGCCACCAGGTGGCTGGCGATACGATTCAACTCGGCCAAAATGGTTCGCAGATATTGACCCCGCTTCGGAACCTCGACGCCGAGCAGTTTTTCCACTGCCAAGCTGTAACTCAAATTATTGTTCATCGACGACAGATAGTCATAGCGATCGGTATAGGGCATGTACTGGATATAGTCGACGTTCTCGCCGATCTTCTCGGCGCAACGGTGCAAATAACCGAGGTGGGACTCGGCGCCGACCAAGATTTCGCCGTCCGCCCGCAATAAAACTCGCAACACACCGTGGGTCGCCGGGTGTTGCGGCCCCATGTTGATCTCCACGTCCTGGGTCCGAACGTCCAGTTCGATTTCCCGCAGTCGGTGTTGATCGGGGGGGGTGGTTTGGGGAGGCTCTTCCATCAGCAACGGCAGGTTCAGGGTCGATTTCTAGGGCAATAGCTCAAACGCAGGAGATGCCGTGGTATTCCTCAGGGAACTCGTAGTCCTTGCGAAGGGGGTAACCCACCCAATCGTCCGGCAGCAGAATGTTGCGAGGATCGGGATGACCTTCGTAGGTGATGCCGTACATCTCCCCGCTTTCCCGCTCGTGCCAATCCGCTCCGGGATAAACCGAAACTGCACTGGCTACCCGGCAATCGTCCTTGGGCAGATGGACCTTTAAAGTCAGGCGCGCTTTCTTGGTCAGAGAAAGGACTTGGTAGACCCCCCACAACACCGAATCCTCGGCGTCGAAATCCACCGCCGTCACGTCCACGATCTGCTGGAATGCCAACTGCTCTCGAATCAAGCTCAGAGCTTCCAACAATCGTTCGCGATCCTTCAACAGCAGGAAGGCATCGCCGCGCCATTCATGAGGCTCGTCCGCCTTCTTCTTGGCTAAACGCTTGGCTTCCCCTTCCTCGGCGAAAATGGGCAGATTGGGTTGGTGAAGCTCGACTTCCAACCCAGCTTCTTGCAAGGCGGCGTGAGCTTCGCGGGCGGCTTGAAAATGGACCTCCATCGGTCCCCAGGCCGTGTCGCGTTTGGGAGCTTCCATGGAATTGCGCTGCGCTTTCGACTCGAGGTTGGCGACGGAGAGGGTTAGACCAGGGAAGGCGCTTTGGGTTTCTCTTCGAGTTGCGGAGCCCGCAGCACTTTTTGCCGCCGAATTTTTTCCTGAAGCAACATCAAACCCTCCAGGAGAGCTTCCGGCCGCGGCGGGCAGCCGGCGATGTAGACATCCACCGGAATGATGCGGTCCACTCCTTTCATCACGGTGTAGCCGAATTTGTAATAAGGGCCTCCGCCGGTGGCGCAGGCGCCCATGGCGATGACGTATTTCGGAGATGGCATTTGGTCATAGAGGCGCTTGACCCGCTCTCCCATTTTGAAATTGACCGTGCCGGCGACGATCATCAAATCGGCCTGCCGGGGAGTCGCCCGAAAGGCGCCGGCGCCGAAGCGGTCGATGTCGAAGCGGGAGGCCCCGACCGCCATCATTTCGATAGCGCAACAGGCCAAGCCAAAGGTCATGGGCCAAATCGAGCTGAGGCGGGCCCAGTTGAGCAGCCAATCCACTCGGGTGGTTAGAACGTTGTCGTCGAACTTTTCGGTGAGGAGACCCATGGTGCTTAGCTTTGGCCGGCTGAATTGGCGTCCCGGAAATCAGGAAGTTGCATCCTCGGGAAGGGTATTGGTGGTCCGCGATTTGGCCGGCAGTTGGCCGAGGCTTTGTTGCAAGCGTTTGCGCTGCTCGAACTCCAGTTGGAAAGCCTTCACCCAGTTCAGATCACCCTTCACCCAGACATAAGCCAGGCCCAACAGCAAGATGCCGACGAAAAGGAAACCTTCCAGGAGAGCCACCCCGCCGATTCCCTCCTCGGCGAAGGCCCGGGTCAGAACCTTGGCCCAAGGAAACAGGAAGGCGATTTCCACCGCGAACACGATGTAAACCAGGGCGACGGTGTAGTAGCGAATATCGAAGCGAAACCAGGCTTCGCCAATCACTTCCTCGCCGCACTCGTAGGGTTCCAGGCCATCGCTGGTCGACCGGCTGGGTCGAATCAGGGAACCGATCACCATGTTGATGAACACGAAGGCCATTCCCGCCAGCAAGAAGACCAGGATGTTCGCGTAGTCGAAGTACAAGGGCAGAACCTCCCCGTATTGGACCTTTTCCCACGGTTTGCGCAGGATTTGGGGGGGAACATTCTCCCGTTGCCCCCCGTTCCGGGCAAGACCTCATTGGAAGGCCTTGCCACCAGCCGAGAGCAGATCCCCTAACGACCTATTTCACAAGGGTTTAGCAGAACTGAACCAGCTCGCACTCGGGCCTTCTCCAGTGACTTCCGGCAGCCGTTTTCGAAGGCCATCGAAAACGGGGGGCCGGAAAGCCTGTCGAGGGACCCGGAAAGGCAGGCGAAAGCAGGAGTTTTCGCGCGCCACCGGCACGGACGGCATTGGTGTAGGCCAGAAAAACCAATCCTTCCACAAAGATATGAAAAGGCCCCGGAAAGGCAGTTTTCGCCTCTCCGGGGCCCGGGCCGCTCGAAGGGTCAGGAAACCTGCCAGGTCTCCCCTTCCATCAGCAGATTCTCCAAGGTGCCTTGCCCGAGATTTTGGGTCGTGGCTTGGATCTGAAGGTGCAAATCGGTTTCGAAAACCGGCCGATTCACCTGTCGCAAGATGCCGAAGGGCACCGGAATCTCACCGCTTTCCGAGGCCTGGCAGATGCGGAAAGCATTGGCGCCGGCAGGCCCGTCCGTCCGCCAGGTCGAAGCTTCTTCCGGCGGGCAGTTGATGATGGAGTCGGGCAGGATCTTGAGGCCCTTGTCCAAGTCCTTGCCGTAGACCATCGGCTTGCCGGCCTGCAAATCCACTTGCCGATCGTGGCGAATGGTTTTGTCGGTAATGTGCTCGAAGGCTTTGTTGTTGTAGATCACGCAGTTTTGCAGGATCTCAACGAAAGAAAACCCTTTGTGAGCATGTGCGGCTTCCAGCACGCCCTTGAGGTGAGCGGCCTGGGTGTCCACCGACCGGGCCACGAAAGTTGCCCCGGATCCCAAAGCCAGAGCAATCGGGTTGAAGGGCTGGTCCACCGATCCGAACGGTGAAGACGGGGTCTTCTTGTTGATTTCGGAGGTCGGCGAATACTGGCCCTTGGTCAAGCCGTAGATGCGGTTGTTGAACAACAGGACGTTCATGTCCAAGTTGCGCCGCATGGCATGAATGATGTGGTTGCCGCCGATCGACAGGGCGTCTCCGTCACCGGTGATGATCCAAACCGAAAGATCCGGATTGGCCACTTTGATGCCGGTGGCCACGGCCGGTGCCCGGCCGTGAATGCTGTGGAAGCCGAAGGTGTCGGCGTAGTAGGGAAAGCGGCTGGAACAACCGATACCCGATACGCACACGAACTTCTCCTTCGACACGCCGAGCTTGGCAAAGGTTTGCTGGACGGCGTTGAGAATGGCGTAGTCCCCGCAGCCGGGGCACCAGCGCACTTCCTGGTCCGATACGAAATCGGCCTTTTTGTAAGAGGGTGCTTCGACGGTGGTCATGGTTTCAGCCTCAGCCAAGCAGGGTTTTCACCCGTTCCAAGATTTCGACGGCGGTGAAGGGGCGTCCCTGCACCTTGGGGAAGGATTCAACTTCGATCAAGTACTCGGAGCGGATGACCCGGGCCAACTGCCCCCGATTCATTTCCGGAATCAACACCTGATCGAACCGCTTCAACACCTCGCCTAGATCCTTGGGCAAGGGCCAGAGGTTGCGCACGTGGCACTGGGCCACCGGTAGGCCGGCATCCAAAGCCCGTTCCACCGCGCCGCGGATGGCTCCATAGGTCGAACCCCAACCCAAAACCAGGACTTTACCCCGTTCCGGGCCGTAAACCTCGGTGGCGGGATAGCTGTCGGCGATGCCCATCACCTTTTGTTCCCTCAATCCCACCATTTTCTCGTGGTTGAGCGGATCGTAATCGACGTTGCCGGTCACGTCCCGTTTTTCCAGTCCACCGATGCGATGCTCCAAACCAGGTGTGCCGGGCTTGGCCCACGGCCGGGCCAAAGTCACCGGATCTCGGGAGAAAGGCTGGTAGTTCTCCGGATCGGTGTGAAAGCGCACCGGAATCCGTTCCAACTCTTCCAACTTCGGAAGTTTCCAGGGCTCGGCGCCGTTGGCCAGATAACCGTCGGTCAACAGAATGACCGGAGTCATGTAGGTCACGGCCATGCGAACGGCTTCGATGGCCGCCCAGAAACAATCGCCGGGAGATTGAGCCGCCAGCACCGGAATCGGACACTCACCGTTGCGACCCCAAATGGATTGCAACAAATCCGCTTGTTCAGTCTTGGTCGGCAAACCGGTGGAGGGCCCGCCGCGCTGCACGTTCACCACCACCAAGGGCAACTCGGTCATGACCGCCAAGCCCAAGGCTTCGGACTTCAAGGCCATGCCCGGTCCGGAAGTGCCGGTCACCCCGAGAGCGCCGGTGAAGGAGGCGCCGATAGCCGAACAGATCCCGGCGATCTCATCTTCCGCCTGGAAGGTGATGACGCCGTGATTCTTGTACCGGCTCAAGTAATGCAGGATGTCGGAAGCCGGGGTAATCGGGTAGGTGCCGTAGAAAATCGGCAATTCGCAAAGGCTGGAACCGGCTACCAATCCCATCGCCACCGCCGGGTTGCCCATGATGTTGCGATAGGTGCCGGCTTCCAATTTGGCCGGCGGCACGGCGAAGCGAGCTTGGAAGATCTCCGAGTTCTCGCCGATGGTATGGCCGGCGCGCAAAGCCTTCAGATTGGCTTCCCGGAACTTCGGCTTGGCGCCGAATTTCTTGTCGATCCACTTTTCGGTGGTCTCCAAGGGGCGGGAATACACCCAATACAACATGCCCAAGGCCAGGAAGTTCTTGCAGCGCAAGGCTTCCTTATTGGTCAGCCCCAATCCCTCGACCGCCTGCACGGTGGCTTCGTTCAGGTCCAGCTTGACCAGGGTGTAATCCGCCGCCAGAGCTTCGTCGTCCAAGGGGTTGGCGTCGTACTTGGCTTTCTTCAGGTCGGATTTGTTGAAGTTCCCGGTGTTGACGATCAGCAAACCGCCGGGCTTCAAATCCGGAAGGTTCATCTTCAACGCCGCCGGGTTCATGGCGACTAGCACGTCCGGAGCATCGCCCGGCGTGTGAATGTCCTTGGAAGAGAAGCGAAGCTGAAAGCCGGAAACCCCGAACAGGGAACCTGCAGGGGCGCGAATTTCGGCCGGGTAATCCGGGAAGGTGGCCAGATCGTTGCCTAAAGCGGCGGACGTGCTGGTGAACTGGTTCCCGGTGAGCTGCATGCCGTCACCCGAGTCGCCAGCGAATCGGATGACGACCTCCTCTAGGGTTTCGACGGAAGGATCAGAAGGTGCTGCGGACGTCATGTCTGCACTCCGCTCCGATGGGAGCGGCTAAGAGGTACCTGAGGGCATCATTACCCCATGGGGACCCTACATTCTAGGCCCATAAATTGACTCTCGCGCCCTTAACCTGTCCAGAACTAGGAACCGGACCCAGAAAGTGGACTTTCCCCAAGCCAGCGGCTACGCCACCCAGCAGGCACAACGCCTGGCCGGAGATTTGTATCCCGGTCCGGTTTTGATGCCGCGAGGTTTTTTGCGCGCCCTGGATCCGTTGTTGGCGGTCGCCTTGGGTCCGGCCCAGCAACCTTCGGAGGCTTTCCGCGCCGCTTTGGAAAGAACCATGAAGGGACGCCCCGACGGTCCTTTGTTGCTGGCGCTTTGGAGTACTTTGCAAGCTGGAGAAATGCCCCACGGCGATTTTCGAGAGTTGCTGGATTTGCTGAGTACACCGCTCCCTTGCCCGCCGGCCGACCGGGAAGAACTATTGGCCGAGTTGGCTCCCAAGTGTGGTTCCTTCGGCCGCTGCGCCTTGGCGGTTTTGCAACGGCAGGATCCGGAAGCCTTACAGGCGGCGGAAGATTTGGGAATCGGTTTGTGCCTGACCCATTTGCTGGTTCGACTTCCCAGCGACTTGGGCCGGCAACGGTTTTACTTGCCGCTGAACGACCTGGAAGCCAGCGGCTTGCAGCCGGCCGATCTTGCTCAAGGCCTGATGACGCCGAAAGTGCGACACTGGTTTGTCCGTGAATGCGATTGGGCTCGACACTATTTAGATTTGGGATTGCCCCTTTCCCACCACATCGGCGCTCGCCTGCGCCGGGGCTTGCGCGCCATGGTGTTGCGGGCACGGGCCCTTCTCGACCAGATGGAACAGGGAGAAGTGGATTGTTTCCGGCGGCCGCCGGCCCTCAAGCTGTGGACTCGCTGGGGCTTGGCTTTGCGATCCCTGACTTCGATCCAACCGATCACGACCGCTTTAAACTCACGCTCAAAACCAGTGGAAAACCATGAGCGCCCCTGACCCGCCGGTTTGTCTGGGCATGCCAAGGCCGCCGTTGGTCGGCGACCCGAGACTCCGCCTGGGCAACGCCAGCCGCGGCGGCCTGCTGGCCAAGGACGTTCGCCCCTTGTTGGGATTTCGCAATCGCCTGCGCCTGGTGGCCTTTCGCAAACCGATCGCCGGATTGGCTTGGTGGTTAAGCCCGGCTCCGTCAGTTCATAGTTTTGGAGTGAAAGCCCCTTTACGGGCCCTTTGCCTCAACGCCGAAATGAGGGTGATCCAGGTCTTGGAGCTACCGCCCTGGCGAGCCATGGCGACTCCGGCCGGAACCGCCGCGGCCTTGTTGCAGCCGGCTGAACCGTGGCTGGAAGTGCAACCCGGCGACCGCTTGGAATGGCTGCAAAGCCAGCCTCGCCTGGAAGACCGAGCCGATTGGCTACACCAGGAAGAAGCGGCGGAATTGCCCTGAAGCCGCGACTGCCGGCGGCCGCGGGGCTATTCTCCGAACCGATGGCCTTGTCCGCCCTCTTCTTCAGTACCAGACCGCGACACTGGACTAAAAACCTGGTGGTGTTCGCCGGCCTCGGTTTTAGCGGCACGGCCTTTCATGCCACCAGCTTGGGTCGGGCCAGCTTGTTATTTCTATTTTTCATCCTGGCGTCGTCGTCGGTGTATTTGTTCAACGACGTCCTGGATCGGGAACGAGACCGCCATCACCCACAGAAAAGGTATCGCCCGATTGCCTCCGGCCGCCTGGCGGTTTCCACTGCCCTCCAATTCGCCGCCCTGTTCGCCGTCCTGGCAGTGGCCGGAGCTTTCGTCCTCTGCTTGCAAGTTGGATTGGCGGTCCTGGCCTATCTGGTCTTGCAATTCGCGTATTCAACCCGCTTGAAGCACGTCGTCATCCTCGACATTTTCTGCATTGGCGCCGGCTTCATGATTCGAGTGTTGGCCGGGGTTCTGGTGGTCAACGTGGCCCTGTCTCCGTGGTTGGTCGCCTGCTCGGTTCAACTGGCTTTGTTTTTGGCCCTGTGCAAGCGTCGAGCGGAGGCGGTCAAGCTCAATGACGGCGACAGCATGTCCAGGCCTACGCTGGAAGATTACGCCGGCCCGGGATTGGACGTCATGATCAGCATCATGGCTTCCTCCACCTTGGTGACCTACACCTTATATACCTTGTTGCCGGCCAACCTTCTGAGCTCCGGGGCCTTGCAACAAAGTTCCAAAGCAGGATCGCCCGGCATGGTCTGGACCGTTCCGGTGGTCTTCTACGGAGTGCTGCGCTATCTCTACCTGGTTTATCAACGGCAACGGGGAGAACGCCCGGAGAAACTGGTGACCAGCGACCGGCCTCTGTTTTTCGCCGCCTTGCTTTACATCACCATCACTAGTTTGGTTTTGTACAGTCCGTGGACTCAAAACTGAAACCACCGGGGACCGCCCCCTACCGGTCGACTAGATCAAAGCGTGACTGAAAAAAGCACTGTCGCCATAGTCCGGACTTCCGCCAAGACCGTTTTGGAGGACGTAGCTCGGGTTTGCGAACTCGGTGGCCTGGATCGGGCCTTTGCCGGCGACGGCCCGGTGATCCTGAAGGACAACATCACCTGGCACCTTCCCTTTTTATCGGCCAACACCACGCCTTGGCAATTGGAAGGCGCCATCCGCGCATTGAAGGCCGCGGAGCTGGGTCCTCTGATCGCGGTTCACAACGACACCGTAGTCACCAATCCAAAGGACGGATTGAAGCAGTTGAAACTGCAACCGGTTTATCAGGCATACGGGATCGAGCAACACTTCGTCAACGATCCGAAGGACGTCCGCTGGACTCCCTGGCGCCCGCAAGCGCCGACTCCGTGGTTGGACAAGGTGTATCCGGAAGGGCTGGCCTTTCCGGAATTATTCCACGGCACCTACGTGTTTCACCTTCCCACGGTCAAAACCCATATTTACACCACCACCACCGGGGCGGTGAAAAATTCCTTCGGCGGATTGTTGAATACCAAGCGCCACTATTGCCACTCTTGGATTCACGGCGTTTTGGCCGATTTGGTGGCGGTACAAAAAGAATTGCACCGGGGCATGTTCGCCGTCGCCGACGGAACCTTGGCCGGCAACGGCCCGGGGCCGCGCACCATGCAACCGGTGGAAAAGAATTTACTCATCGCCTCGGCCGACCCGGTGGCCATGGACGCCGTCGCCGCCAGACTCATGGGATTCGACCCCTGGGAAATCGAGTTGTTTCAAGAATGCGCCAGCCGCGATTTGGGTGCGGTTGACGAAAAAGACATCGATCTGGTCGGCGATGAAGTCGATTTCGGTTGGGGATTCGAAGTCGGGGACAACCTGGCCAGTAGCGTCGGCGACCCGCTTTGGTTCGGAGCCTTCAAGGGTTTGCAATATTTAATGTTCCGCACTCCCTTGGTTCGTTTTTTCGTGGCCGGCTCTCACGTCTATCACGACGAATACTGGTGGCGCCGACACGGTCGCCGGCGCATGGCCAAAGTGGCCACCGAGTCCCAATGGGGCCGGCTGTTTGCGTCTTATCGACCGCAAGCGGACGGCGGCGCTTAAAGAAAAAGAAAACGGCCGTTCTGGAAGAATTATTCCAGAGCCACTTGGGATCGGTGCAAGAAGGTCAGCTTTTTAAAGGCCCAAGCGTCTTCCCGATCTTCCCCGGTTTGCAACTTGGGACGGCGACCGCCGGCAACCGACTGAGCCGGGATCAAATGAAGGGCACTGGTTCGAACCCGAGGCATCAGTAATTCACTGAAGTACAGAAAGCCGCGAATCTGATCTCGGGTGAAGCGCTGGTTTTCGTCACCAAAGGCAATGTCGATGACTTGATCTTGGGCATTGGCCACCCGGCTGCGCCGCGGCTTAGCCACGGTGATTTCCCCAACCCGTCCCATGTTGGCCTTATAGGCCCGAGCTTGGAAGTGGCCGCGGAAACCCTGTTCGGTTGCGGCAACCGACAGAGATTCCAGCCGGTGTTGCAAATCGTCCACGGTTTCATGGACGAACTTCATGTGATTCTTGCCCTGCTGCATGGCATTCTCGTACGTGTCGTGATAGCTCTTCATGTACACGCGAGCGCCCCCGGCCAGAACCGCCAGGACGAGCAGCAAGTAAAGAGTTTGGCGATTGCTCACAGTCCCACCTCCTTGGCTTTGGCCGGCATGATTCTTACTTCCAACTCCCCGTTCTTGGCCCCGGCGACATCGGCGTCCCGCAGCACCCGGTTCTCCGCCGAGATAACCCACTCCTTGCCGTTCAGCACCTGGATCAAGCGGTCCATGGCGTTACCCACTTGCAAATCATCGCCGAACAGGGTCAAGCTGAACTTGGACAGCACGTGGGCTTCCTCGTTGCGGGATTTGTCCATGGCCATGAAATCGAAGTATTCCACGATCCAACGATCGGGATAGGAAGACATTTCCGCTTGCAAGACTTCATGAACCAACTTCCAAGCCCGCAAACAGGAGGGAATCATTTCCACTCCGGCTTCGCCGACCAGCTTGTCCAACTCGGTCTTCTTTTTGTTGGTGGCGATTCGCAAGCTGTTCAAACGCATCGGCAGATCCACCTGGGACCAGTCGGTGCGAATGTGCCACTCTTGCTTTTCGTCTTCGCTCAGCGACTCGTTGAACTGACTGACTTTGCCGGTGGTGTCCTGGACCATGATCTCCAAATCTCGTTTGAGCACTCGAGATTTCTGCACCAGGATCACCGCTTGAATCAACAACAGACCAATCACTCCCAGCAACATGAAGGTGAGAGGTCCTTCCACCCGTTCCAGGCCACGGGTAAATCGAAACTCTTCCTGCCGGAAGTTCATCGGCGAGATACCGGCACCGACCCCTTGCAAGGCCGCCCCGACGGCGACGGCGTCGGCAGGGACGCCGGTCTCCTGTTCGTCTTCGGCCGACAAGGACATAGGCGCGGCGACGACTCCCAACCGAGTGGCCAAGGCTTCTTCCAAGCCGGGAAGGGCCGCTCCCATGAGGTTGAGTTTGACCACTTGGGCTCCGGCAACGGCGGCCAAGCCCCGGCGGACTTCGTTGACCATGCGCCGCAACAAGGTGCCCAACTCGGCCGAATCGGCGGCTTCCACCACCGCTTCCAAAGTCATCCCTAAGGGCAATTCCGGGCTGGTTCCGAACAAAGGATCGTGGCGGTGAAGGTCCTCTTCTTCATCCACCTCTTCATCCTCATCTCCTTCCCCTACCTCGCCTCCAGCTTGCTCTCCCGTTTCGGGATCCTCGGCCAACATCAAGGCGCGGTCGCCATCTTCTTCTTGCGACGGCCCCTCGCTTGCCCCGGCTTCGGGATCGGCGGTGCCGTTTTTCATTCCGCGGGCCAATTCACGCCAGCCAAGATGCAAAAGCCGGGCGGCTCGGACGCCGTCGGCGGCCATCACCAGCAACACGCTGTTGACCGAACCGACGTACAAATAGGCCTGCAAGCCTTCTTCCTCCGGTTGTTCGCTGCGGAAGGCTTGAACCGCATTGACCAAGGCACCCAGATCCGACTCCACCGTATGAGGCTCGTAGCCGGCGTAATCGGCAATCCGCAAAGTTTCCTCGACGTGCGACTTGGGCACCGCCGAAACCAGCAGGGAGGAAGTGGCTCGGTCATCGTGCAATTCGACGAAATCGCAAATGACGTCGTCGATGTCCAAGTGATAAAGCTCGGACTCCACCTCGAACTTCAAGACCTGCTGGACTTTGTCGCGGTCGCTAAAAGGCAGGCTCAATTCCCGCAACACCGACTGATTCGAAGGCAGGCTGAACACGACTTGGTCCACCTTGCCCTTCACGCCGGCCTTGACCGCCCGGGCAATGGCTTTGCCCAGTCCTCGCCCCATGTTTCCCTTGACCGGGTCCAAGGAAGCCTGGTCCAAACCGCCGGAACCGGCGGTTTTGATTTGAAAACGCTTCGCGTTGCCCTCAACCAGGGCGTAGGCGAAGCCGTCCGCTTGTAAGTGGATTCCTAGGGATCTGGCCATCGGCGCTCCAAGGCCCAGATTAGCGAGGTGGTCCGGTGCCGGGAAGCTCCGGAGTAGACAGAGGTTCTCCCGGGCCGGCGGTCCGCCGCCAAGCTTCCGCCTGATGGCGTTGTTCTCGGCTGAGGATGTGCCCGAAAATGAGATTCTCGAATTGAGAATCCTTCATGGCCAGACGGTTTTCCGCGGCCAAACGTTGATCCCGCAGGATCTCGTTGCGCTCCATCTGATACTTGGAGAGCAGGATCTTCAGCTTTCGCGCCCGCTCCGGTTCCAGTTCGAAAGACTCCACCATGGTGCGGTAATAAGCCTGCAAGTCCGAGTCCAGGGCCAACCCGGAGGCGGGTAATGCGGTTCGCCGCCCCAGCCAGAAGCCGAGCAAGGCCCCGGCGCACCAAGTCACCAAGGCCGGAATCAGAATGCGGCGCCAGGATGCCATGGCCTAGGCCTTCCTCAATCCCCGATTGGATCGGTGGGCTCCCACTTCCGAGCTTGATTCATCGCTGCTCGGAAAGGCGGCCGGACCGGGAGGAGCTGGGCTCGGTGGAGGCCGCCGGCTGGGAATCCGGGCCGGGGCCCGGCGGGCGCCAGGAGGTCGGTGATTCCGGGGAGCTGGGTGAGGTTTCCGCTTGCTGCAGCAACTCGAGATAAAGCCGATCGATTTCTTCCTTCTGATTGGCTTGCACGGTGCCGGGCAACAGGGCTCGGTCGGCGGCGAACAGGGTCAGGCTGAGCAAAAGCAAGACGGCGGCGGCTCGGCGCCAAAGCTGGAGCCCGCGAGTCAGGCTGCGGACTTCTCGAGCCAGCCCGGCTTCAAAACGCCGACTCATGCGGTCCAGAGTCGCCGCGTCGGGGCCTTCCGCTTGAAGCAAGTCCAGGTCCTGTCGCAGATTCCGAAGCTCGGCGAGCTTGGTGCGGTAAGACGGGTCTTGCAGCAACTGAGAGCGGATTTCATCCGCCTCCCAATCGGAGACTTCGCCGTCGAACCAGGCGTGGAGTTGGCGGTTCCACGCTTCCTCGCTGCGCAGCGAAGAGGGGCGATCTTCGAAACGATCTCCGAACGACGGAGTGGAGGGGTTTTTCATAGACCTTCCTCCAGGCGCCGGAGTTCCCGGGCCAGGCGTTCCCTGGCTCGAAAGATGCGCGATTCCACCGTGCCCTGGGCAATGCCGAGGATGCGGGCGATGTCGCGGTAAGCCAATCCTTCCAACTCTCGCAAGATCAGGACTTCGCGGAACTTCCGGGGTAGGCGATCGAGGGCTTCCCGGACCAGTTGGCAGCGCTCTTGGCGAGCCGCACCTTCGGAGGGTTCCAATCCCGGATCCGGACCTTCCACGGGCAATTCGCCGTTGTCGTCCTGCAAGCTGCTCCAATGTCGCGGCCGAGTCAAGCGAGCCACCTTGCGGCGATGATCCAGCAAAGTGTTCATGGCCACCTGATAGAGCCAGGTCGAGAAGGCGGCCTCACCCCGGAAGGTGTCGATCCGCCGTTGCACTTTCAAGAAGACTTCCTGGACTCCATCCTCCGCTTCGGAAGGATCCAGGCCGCACCGGCAAGCCAGGCGATAAACCTTGGGCGCATACTCCCGAAACAGCCGTTCCAGGCTGCCGGGGCCGCGATGGAGGCCTTCCGCCTGCCCTGGCTCTCCGGGAGATCCAGCTTTTCGGCTCATGGCTGCGAGATGGGTCACGCAATTGGGACGGCCGGAGCGGGTCCGGTCTTCCCCATTCTTGAATTGGGAACGTTTGGCGGCGGCAGCCTAGGGATGGCGGCGGCGCCACCAAGCTCCCATGAACCTATTCGTCCAAAGGAGGGTCCAGTTTGGGCAGTAAATGGCCCAATTTGTCCCGCTTGGTTTTGAGATAGTGCAAATTATCGGCCACCGGCTCGGTTTGAACCGGCAGTTGCTCCACGATTTCCAAGCCGTAGCCATGGAGTCCGGCCAGCTTTTTCGGATTGTTGGTCAGCAACCGCATCTGCCGAACTCCCAAGTCGTTAAGGATTTGGGCCCCGATGCCGTATTCCCGCATATCGGCGGGAAAACCAAGCCTTTCGTTGGCTTCGACGGTGTCGGCTCCTTCCTCTTGCAACTTGTAGGCCCGCATTTTGTTTTCCAGGCCGATGCCGCGGCCTTCCTGGCGGATGTAGAGCACCACTCCCTTGCCCGCCTGGCTCACCGCGAACAGGGCTTGGCGGAGCTGCGGGCCGCAATCGCAACGCAAACTACCGAGGATGTCCCCGGTCAGGCATTCACTATGGACCCGGACCAGAACCGGCTCCTTCTGCTTGGGCAGCTTCTTGCTCGGGTCTTCCGGAGCCTCGGGCCAACCGAAGGTCATGGCCACGTGCTCTTTGTCGTCGGTCAGGGAACGATAGAGGTGCAAGCGGAAATCGCCGACTTGGGTCGGGAGCTTGACGTTGCAGACCCGGCGCTCGATCAACTTTTCCCGCCGCCGGCGCCATTCGATCAAACTCTCGATGGTGAGGATGCGGATGCCATGCTTCTCGGAGAACCTCTCCAAATCCGGCATCCGGGCCATGGTGCCGTCCTCGTTCATGATCTCGCAGATCACGGCGCCGGAGCGCAGGCCGGCCAAGCGCGCCAAATCGACTGAGCCTTCGGTCTGTCCGGGGCGGACTAGGACGCCGCCGTCTCGCGCCCGGAGGGGAAAAATGTGGCCCGGCCGGGCCAGATCGCCGGGAGTCGCCCCCGGGCGGATGGCTGCCTGGATGGTGGTCGACCGGTCGAAGGCGGAAATGCCGGTAGTCACCCCTTCCCGGGCTTCCACCGACTCCAAGAACGCGGTCCCCATCCGCGAAGTGTTCTCGGCGACTTGGGGCCGGAGTTGCAGTTGCTCCACGATCTCGCCGCTGAGCGGCATGCAAATGAGGCCCCCGGCCTCTTTGCGCATGAAGTTGATGATCTCCGGAGTGATCTTCTCCGCGGCAAGGACCAAATCGCCCTCATTCTCGCGGCGCGGATCGTCCACCAGAATGAGGAGCTTGCCTTCCCGGATATCTTCCAGGGCTTCTTCTACCGAGGCAAAGGCCATCATGCAATTTTACGCGTCATGGGTTGCTGAGGATGCCTCATTTCGGAAAGGGTGCCGGGTTCGAGAGCAAAATTTCCTGTAACAGGAAGATTTGCATCCCTGTTTTTCGATCTCGAATTTCGAGGAAAACTAGATTTCCAGGAATTTTTCTTCCGCAGGACCTCCAAAAATTGCACTAGCTCCATAGGGACTTAACAACATCATGCTTTTCCACCTTCTTTGCCTTTCCATTCACCTCGGCCTGCTGGGACAAGATCAACTCAGCCCGGAGTCACCACTCCACTCAATTTCGGCCTTGCCTCAAGAGGAGGAAGGGAATCGACTGCAACGGCTTTTTCAAAGTATGGAAAAGGGAATCGTGGTGGAAGGCCTCTACCGTTATTGGAGGCAACAGCCCGGTCCCCCGACCCAACTCCAACGCCGATTTCTGGCCTACTATCACCCGAAGGCAGTCGGCATTCGCTTCCTTCCGCCGTACACCGAACTTGCCTCCTCTTCGGATCCACCTTCCGGGAATTTCGGTAAAGGTTTGTTTCTCATGAATGCCGGAAAGGAGTCGGACGGCCGTTGGGAATGCCACTCCGGCTCCGGCATCCGCCACAGCAGAGTCCAGGTCAAAAATTCCGAAATCCTGGAAGAAAAACAACGCCATCCCCTGTTTTGGATTCGGCATCCCATAAAAGTTCCGGATGTCCAAAAAGTTCCTGAGGAATGGCAAGTCGATCCGGCTTCGGCGCCTTTGGAAATCCGGCAAAACCTGGTGCAACAAAAGGATCCGATCGTACTCTGGGACCTTCACGCCTCGAGTCAAAACAAGGTCTACCTTTCTTTCCTTAGCGATGGAGATTGGGCCGGTAGCTGGACTCTGTGGCACCGGGGCCGGCACCGATATTACAGCTTGGTAGATTGTCAGGTCGATTGGCCCGATCGAAAGGCGGAAGCTTATCCAAGCCAACTTCTAGCCAAGCAACAAGTTGGCAAAACCATTTACTTCCGTTACCGACTGGACCAGTTGCAATGGCAAGAGGTTCCGGACCCGGAAACCGGGTTCCGGCTTTGGGCGAATCGCCTTCCCACCCCGATTTTGAAATGAGAAACACCCTGCTTTTCCTGATCATTCTCATCGCAATCGCGGCTGTGTTTTATGCAAGATTGAGAAAGAGAGAAATTCCTATCCAAAGTTCCAACCTTGCTCAAGAGGCCCCTTCTCGAAGTTCAGGGAATGAGGAAGAAATCGCCATAGCCGGCTCAGCACAGGGCCCTAGAAACTCCCTGCCGCCTAGTTCGAAGGCGGAGGCCGAGCCGAGCCGCTTTCCCTATCGCATCGCCTTTAAACGCTCTCAAATCCACATCGCCAAACCAGCCTCAGGTACCGAACTGCAAGTTTTTTACGAGTTGGATTCAAAGCCGGTGTTTCACGGTTTCAGCGATTCTCAAGGAGTCAGTCGTTTCGATTTGCCCCATAGGGACGGCAAATATCGACTGAAAGCGAATTGGCACGGATTCGAACAAGTATGGGAGCACACTGCGGAAGCCATGGTGGCTTCCGGGAAAGAGGCGGTTCATTTCGAAGGGGAAGGAACGCTTCGAGTCGAAGTTCGAGGATGGGATGGCAGCGATACTCTTTTCGCCGTGATCGGATTGCGTCCCTATCGCGGATTGGGAGACCAGGTGAGATCGCCTCGCCTTTTGAGCTACTCCATGAAACCGGGAGTTTACACCGGTGAATTTCAAGCTCCCTGCGGGCCTGGTTACCACTTGGCCATTCTCAACTCCCAATACCAGCCTATGGCTCAGCGGCAGATGGACCATGACTTGATGCTCGGCGAGCAACATGAATTCATCGTCTCCTTGAATCCGGATTCCTTACATGGAGTCCAGCTCGTCTTTCATGCCCAAGATTCCCTGCGCCAATCCCTCGGGAGTAGCCGCTTTGCGGTTCAACTTCTCACTTGGCTGGAAGCTCCACCTCAACCGAATATCATGACTTCCTTTCGTATGGCCTTGGATCGCCCTCATAAGGTCCTCCTTCCTCCCCATCGGCCGTTTCGAATGATGGGCTATGTGCCCGGCTTTGCGCCGGTACTCATTCATAGCGGCCAGCTTGAGGACGGAACCATTCACGTCCCACTTGAGGCCGAAGGCCGGCTCCGGATCCCCCTCTGCCCATCATTTCGAAAGCTGCTCGGCTCCCTTCGACGGCGGGGCAGGATCTACTTTCATGACTTTCCCCAATCCATGGTTTTTCGTTCCACCGAAAAAGAAGATCAATGGTTGGAAATCTCCGGCTTGGGCCCGGCGGTTTCCGGCATTCGGTTCGGGGACTCCTATTTACCCATCCAAATACTTAGTGGCCAAACCGTGACCCTGCAGGATTGGCCGCCTCCCGAGACTCTCGCTCTGAAAGAAACGAAAGTGGTAGTGCAATTGGTAGATTTCAACTCCACTTCCCTTCACGCCACCGCATGGCACCAGGGGCGTTGCCTCTTTAGCCGTTATCAATTCGGGCAAGCAAGTCGACCTTCCAGCCGGTTCCATTTGAGCTTTGCCGCTCCCGACGGCCCCTTCGAGTTGAAGTTCACGGCACCGGATCAAAACTTGAAGCTGCGGACCGGGGAGATGGTGGCCGCCGAAGGAGATCGCAGTTTTCGCGTGCAAGTCTATGCTCAAAGTCCTTAAGAGGAAGAGGGCGCTCACTCGGCAGATCTCTCTCGTTCTTTAGTTTTTTTCCGAGAAAACTTTTTCGCCACCAACCCTTTGCCGGCTCAGCCTGCTCCCGGCATCCGCGATGTAGGGGCGTGGGACAACGACAAGGAACTCAAAATTTAGATGCCGGCCGATCGCGCAGAAGCCGCTGGCTGCCGGCCCTGCTTGGAGCCAGCCTCACCGCCGCTCTGGCCTCCACCTTGGCGATTCCGGAGTGGGAAAACTATCAAGCCGGCCAAGCTCGCCAAATGCAATCGGTGACCGCCATTCAGAAGGAATTGAATCAGCTTCGCCAAGGCCAAGCTCGACTCCAACAAAAATGGCAGGGTCAAAGCGCCACTCTCCAAAGGCAAGTCCAAGCTCTGGAAAATCGGCTGGAACACCTCACCGGGGACGTCGCCGGAGCGCAGAGCACTCAGCAGAACCTGCTGCAGGACATGACCGGCTTGCGCCAAGAAATCCATACCCAAGCCGCCGCTTTGGCTTCCCAAACTTCCAAACAACACCTGGTCGAGCGGCGCCGTAAATTGCGCACCCAGATCTTGGAGCCGGTAATTCAGCTCACCGGGGTGGACGCCGTCGGCAGCGCGGTCTTGGTCTATCGGGGGGAAGACTCCCAGGGAGCCTACTACCTGGCTTTGACCAGCTATCACGTCATTCGGGACATTCTCAGTGAGCGGACCGAAGTCACGGACATTTATCAAGAGAACATCGAAACCGTCATTGAACGAGATAGCGGCAATATCCACTTGATGTCCAAATTGGTGGCCGAAAACGTGGCCAAAGACTTGGGCTTGTTGCGTTTGGATACGGAAGCGGATTTGGGGCCGGTAGCCCGTCTGGCTCCTTTACAACGCAACCGGGAAGTGCAAGTCTTCACTCCGGTATACACCGTGGGTTGCCCGCTCGGAACCACCGCGCAAGCGACTCGAGGAGAAATCACTCGTAGTCAATGGCAAGTGGAAGGGCACAACTTCTGGATGCTTTCCAGTCCAGCCTATTTCGGCAATTCAGGCGGCGGCGTTTTCCTCGCCGATTCACTCGAATTGATCGGCATCTTCGCAAAGATCTATACCCATGGTTCTTTCAGACCTCAAGTCATCACCCACATGGGTTTGGCGGTTCCTCTGGAAGTCTTACATCAGTGGCTGAAGGAAGGCGGATACGGCTTCATCCTTCCGAGCGGGGAAACTCAACCGGCAACCGCCGCATTGTCACCTGAAGTTCATCATTGAAACCATTCCATCCCGATTCCTGAGGGCGGCCGCGATCGCGGTCGCCCATTTTCTTGCAGCCAGGCAAGAAAAATCCCAAAACCATTGAAGTCCGCCGGCCAGCGACCGCTGAGGGAAAGAACCTAACCACCTGGGGATTCCACGATGAAAATCATTCATTACCCGCTCCTGGTTTGTCTACTGGTCGCCATCGGTTGTAACAATGACCCGACCTCCGGCAGGCAAGGCGGCAATTCCGGCAACAGCGGATCCGGCAGCAACGCTTTTGCCAGTACCGACTTGTTCGGAGATTGGATCGGTAAAGCCATTCCTTCCGATCCGGCCGCCGAGGCCTTTTTGATCTACGTCCGTTGCGACAACTTGGGCGATCCTTTCGACGGCGCCGCCAGCACCGGAGAACTGTGGGACCTGCAAAATTCGCTGCTGTTCTCCTCGGTATCGGAAGCCGGCGCGACCACTCTCCGATTGGAACAAACCGGAGAAGATCTGGCCAAGTTGGAAATCCTCGGCAGTCTTTCCGAAGGTAGAAATCAAATCAACGGCACCTTCCAATGTTGGCGAAACGGCGCCCAAGTCGATCAAGGAGACGTGGAGCTCCATCTAAGCCTCGGTGCCGCCCAGTTCACCGTGGCCGATCAATTGGCCGGTTCTTGGGCCGGTGACGCGACTCACGTTTCCGGAAGATCCAAGCAAATGACTTTGGAAATCGACTCTGACGGGTCGGTCATCGGCGGCAAAGGCGCCCGTCGCGAATTCCTCGCCTATGGCCCCAATACGGGGATCTTCCAATTCTCCGAGTCTTCCGTTGGACGCTTGGATGACATCGTCATCGAATCCGCCGACGGCACCGAACAAACTCTTGCCTTTGCCCTGGTTTCGGCGGAAGGCGACCTTATGGAAGGACCGGCTTCCGACACCGAATACGGCAACCGAATCGTAGTTCGCCTCAGCCGGCAGCCTTAAAAGCCGTCATCCAGGAGGTTCAGGGCCGAAGCCCTCAGTCATCCAAATGGCTGGGGGCTTTTCCCGTATTGTCCCCTAGAGCCCGGCGGCGATCCTCCAGGATTCGATCGGCCACCTGCCGCACTGCATGGCGAATCCACATGGAAGTGTGGGAATGGGGCCGATAGTCGGCTTCCCCGAATCCTTGAATTCGACCTTGGGCTTGTAGTTCATTGACCTGGCTGAATTCCGCTTCCGATCCGGCCTTGTAGACGGCGAAGGTTTTCCCTCCGTATTGGTTCAACAGAGAGAACACCGGGACGTCGCTCGGGCCGTCGGCCATGTAGATCATGTTTTTAAACGGCACCCGGCGATGCTCGTGATCAATGGCGGAGTTCACGTTGATTTCCGGATACTTGTTACTGCCTTTGTTGATCTCGAACACCGCCCGGGTCTTAGTGGTGTTGTCGATGGCATAGGCCACGTCGGTGATGCGACCGGTGGCTTCGAAAAAACTCGGCTGCCTCTGGCTGAGATAACCCGGTTCCGGCCCGCCTTCAGTGAATTCGCAAGCCCAAGTATCGGTGATGTAGGGTTCGATGGCACTGCCCAAGATCACTTGCCGCAAGCCGGTGGAAATCACGTAATGCTCCACCGTAATCTCCAGTTTTTGAAAAGCCTCCTGGTCTTCCACCAGACCCTCGATCGTTTGAAAAATCTCCGGGACCCCAGGATAAAAAGTCAATTCCTTGCCGAACTCGCGCAATTTTTCATTGCTCAAGTCCTTGAAAATCCCATGGCGGACGTAAGTCAGGATGTGATTCAAATAAATGGTATCGCGGGAAACCAAGCCGGCTCCCCGGCGCTTGTAGACCTCGGGCAATTGACCGACTTCGCGCCAAAATTCCGATCCGTCGACGCCGTAATGGCGAAACAATGGTTCTTGCATGTATCCCGGAATCAGGGTTTTGTCAAAATCCCAGATCACGGCGATGATGTTCTGAAGGAAAAGCTTGCCGCTCATGGCGGCCCCATTATCGCCGATCAGGCCAGCAGTTGTCGCTGAACCTGGCCGCCGACGTCGGTTAGTCGGTGATCACGGCCCTGGAAGCGATAAACCAATCGCTCGTGATCCAAACCAAGGCAATGCAACCAGGTCGCTTGCAAATCGTGCATGGAAATGGGTTCCAACACCGGCTCATAACCCAATTCGTCGCTGCCGCCCACGGTGATTCCCGCTTTGAGGCCGCCGCCGGCCATCCACAAGCTGAAACACTTCATGTGGTGGTCCCGGCCGTAGCGTTGGGGCGATAGGTAGCCCTGCAACATGGGACTGCGACCGAACTCCCCGGTCCAAACCACCAAGGTTTCGTCCAGCATGCCGCGTTGATGGAGGTCGTTCAACAAAGCGGCACAAGGCTGGTCCACCTCCCGGCATTGGCGGGGCAAATCTTTCGGTATGTCGCGGTGTTGATCCCAACCGCGATGAAACAGTTGGATGAACCGGACCCCGCGCTCAGCCATGCGCCGAGCCAGGAGACAGTGAGCGGCAAAGCTGCCCGGACGCTCCACCTCAGGGCCATAGGCGGCCAAAGCCGCCGGGTTTTCGGAGCTCACATCCAGCAAGTCCGGTACCGAAGCCTGCATTCGGAAAGCCATCTCATAAGCCTGGCTGCGGGTTTCGGTTTCCGGATCCCCCCACTTCCGGCCTTGCTGTTGGTTCAATTGAATCAATGCGTCCAACTGCCGCCGTCTCAAAGCTCGCGGCAATTGCTGGGGGTCGGCCAGGAACAAGACCGGATCCCCTTGGGCTCGAAACCAAACCCCTTGATGTCGGGAAGGCAAGAAGCCGCTGCCCCAATAGCGGGCGTGCAAGTTCAAGGCACGATCCTTTCCGGAGGTCAACACCACGTATGCAGGCAAATCCGGATTGTCCCCGCCTAAGGCGTGGGCCGCCCAAGCTCCAAAACAGGGCCGGCCGGGCAAAATCGAACCGGTTTGCAAGAAATGGATCGCCGGATCGTGATTGATGGCTTCGCTGAAAGCGGATCGAACAATGCACAAATGGTCCGCCACTCCAGCAAGGTGGGGCAATAACTCGGAGATTTCGGCGCCGGATTCTCCGTATTTTTGAAAGGCATAAGGCGAACCGACGATGCGCAATTCCTGGCCGCGGATCTGAGCCAGACGTTGCCCTTTGGTATAGCGCTCCGGCATGGCTTTGCCGTGATGCTTGCTCAACATCGGTTTGAAATCCAGAGTCTCGAATTGGGAAACGCCCCCCACCATGGTCAGAAAGATCACCCGCTTGGCCGGCCCGAAAGACCCGGGTTTCGTCTCCGAAGCGAACCGCCGGATTCCTTTTCCGGGAAATCCAAAAGCCATGGCGCCGGCGGCCAAACAAGCGCCGAATTGCCTTCGAGTGAAAGTAGGAGTCTCGGCCATCAGGAAACGCAAAGGATTTCGTCCAGGTTCAGGAGGATCTGGCACAACGCGGTCCAGGTCGCCAATTCTTGGCGGGAAATTTCAGCCGACACCGGGTGGCTGCCGATAGTCAGCAGCCGGGCGACCGCTTCCGGTTGTTGTTCGAAATAAGTTCGGAATTCCGGCACCAAGGGCAACAGCGTATTCAACTCTTCTTCCTCCGCCGCTCGCATCAAACAGCGCTGAAACAAATGCTGCAAGCGCGCTTGTTCAGAAGCGGCGGGCAACATCAAAACCTGCTCCGCCAATACCCGAGCCGCCTCCACAAAGGTTGGATCGTGCATCGTCACCAGAGCCTGCAAGGGAGTATTGGTGGTGGTTCGGCTGGCGAAGCAGGCTTCTCGACTGGGAGCATCCAGAACTGCCATGGTCGGATTCAGAACCGAGCGTTTCCAAAAGCTATACAGGCTGCGCCGGTGAAGGTCGGCTCCGCTGGAAAGTTCATACTCTTGGCGCAGGCTGGATTCCCGGGCCACGGCCAACCACAAACCCGGCGGCTGATAGGGCATGACCGGCGGACCCCCGAACCGCGGTTGCAACAAGCCGGAAACCGCCAAAGCTTGATCGCGCAGGAATTCGGCTTGCAAGCGCCGTTTCGGATAACGGCTCCACCAGAGGTTGTTCGGGTCCTTCTGGAGCAAGGCTTCGCTCGAACGGGAAGATTGGCGGTACAAGGCCGAAGTGACCAATAGCCTGAGGATGGCCCGTTGATCCCAATGTTGGTGTTGAAATTCCACCGCCAGCCAATCCAAAAGTTGTGGATGGTGCCGCCCTTGAACTTGGCTGCCGAAGTCTTCCATGGAATGAACCAGGCCGCGGCCGAAGACCAAAGCCCAGAGTTGATTCACTCGCACCCTCGCGGTTAAAGGATGATTGGCATCCACCAACCAGCGAGCGAAATCCAATCGGTCGGCCCGTTCCCCTCGCGCTTGCAAGGGCGGCAAACAAGCCGGCACCCCCGGAGCCACGGCGTCTCCCGGATCGCGAAAATCGCCGCGATGAAGGAAATAAGTCGGCCGCGGCGGATCCACTTCCTCCATGACCCGCACCGTTGGAATGGCTTGTTCCAGCGAATGGCGACGATCCTGTAGCGCCGATAGCTGGCGCTCGCCTTGCCGATAATCCGTTCCTGCTTCGGAATGTCGCAAGAAAGTCGCGCGAAACAAAGCCTCGGCCAATTCGGGAACATCCTCCGCCGTCAAACCGGCGAAAAGGCCGACAAGATCGGAGCGAAAACGAGCCAGCCAAAGCGCTTCCGAAGCGGTCTCGGAATACAGGCGAATCTCATCCAAGGATCCGCGAAAACTCAGCGAGTCCTTGCGCCCGCCGAAACGCAAAGGGGCTTGACTTCGAATGGAGCCGACCAGAGCTTGATCGGCCACGATCCGAAGTGGCAAGGCGGCGCCGTTTAAAAAGATTTTCAATCCCTCGACTTTGCCGCTGCCGTCGTATTGCACTACCAATTGTTGCCAAAGGCCCGCTTGCAAGGGACGGCGGCCGGCCACCGCCAAGGCCGCTTCCGGCCAGCGATGGACCACTCGAAATTCGGCCAACCCGTCGGCATTCAAGCGAACTTCCCAACCCCGGTCGGCTTCCGCCTCCCCCACCCGGCCGGCCAAGCTGCGCTCCTTGCCGAACTCACCGGGTAGAACCCAAAAGGAAAGGGCAAAGCCTTGATCCGCTTCAAAATCGCCGGCCCCGGCGGCTTCCAAACGAGAATCAAGCCCGGGAAAATCCAAGGCTTGGCCTAATAAACTCCGGCGCATGCGAGGGACTTCAGGGCCGCCGCTTTCCATCCAAAGACCGTTTTGGCCTGAGCCGCTCCGGTCCACGACTTCCTCCAAGTTGGGAATTTCCAAATCGAAGTGAAGTTGTAGATCTTCGGTCGAGACCGGCGTCGAATCCTGCTCCGCGAGCCAGGCAGGCAGCCAATCCTTCCAGGTATCGCGCAGCGTCTCGGCCAGTCCCCGCTGTTGCTCTTGCAATCGCTCCGCCTCGGTTTGCAATTGGAGCTGTAGCTTCTGTTGTTGCTCGTTCGGCAAAGCCAGAACCGGCGGAGCTTTGGGGCCTCGCCATAGGACTTGTTCGGGCACCTGATTGAAAAAGGCCAGCAAACCGAAATATTCCTTTTGCCGAATCGGGTCGAACTTATGGTCGTGACACTGAGCGCATTGCACGGTCAAACCCAGCCAGGTCATGGCGGTGGTCTCCAAACGGTCGGCGGCGTAGCGAAAGGCATATTCCTTCGGGTCGGCTCCCGGTTCCGAATTGGTCGGACCGTTGCGATGAAAGGCGGTGGCCACTCGGCTTTCACGATCGGCGTTCGGCAACAAATCGCCGGCCAGTTGCTCGACGGTGAATCGATCGAAAGCTTTGTTGTTCCAAAAAGACTGCAATACATAATCCCGGTACGGCCACATCGATCTGGGCCCGTCCTCGTGATAGCCATCACTGTCGGCATAGCGAGCCAAATCCAACCATGCCACCGTCAAACGCTCGGCATGAGCTTGGGATTGGAGTAAGCGATCGACCAGTTTCTCATAGGCCTGAGGGTCCTGGTCGGCAAGGAAGGCTTCCACCGTCGCTTCGGCCGGCGGCAAGCCGGTTAGATCTAGATGCAGGCGGCGGACCAAACGGCGGCGATCCGCCGGGGGAGAAGGCTGAAGGCCGGCCGCCTCCAATTTCGCCAGGGCGAATCGATCCACCGGATTTCGAGGCCAAGCGCTTTGCTTCACCTCCGGCAGGGGCGGCCGGGCGGGAGGCTGCAAAGCCCACAGCTCCTGCCACTTCGCCCCGCCGGCGATCCAGTCCCGGAGAAGTTCCTTGTCTTCCGCACTCAAGGGCCGCGGGAAGTCCGGCGGTGGCATCCGATCCTCCGCCTCCTCCGCTGCCACGCGAAGCCAGAGCTCGCTCTCTTCCGGCCGGCCGGGCAGGACCAGGGCGGTTTCGGATCGGGCACCGAGCCAGCGATGGGGCTGATCCAAACGCAAATCGGCCTTCCGGGCCTCAGCGTCGGGCCCGTGACAGGCGAAGCAATGCTCCGCCAGGAGGCCGCGGACCGCCTGGCTCATCGCGGCCGGCTCCTGCCCCGGCTCCGCCTGAGGCAAAGTCGTCCCGAACCAAAGCAAGAAAAGAAGGGAAGCCATGGACCGCCCTATTGTTTCCGATTCTCCGGTCTTCCCCAGGTTTTTCGGAAAAAGCGCCAACTCTGGAACTCCGGCGGCGTCCTAGCCATGAGCCGCCCGCCCCCGAGGACCTCGGAGCCAAACCAGTCTCACCTGCCAGCAGCAGCCGGGCGGACCCAAGGAAAGAGGGGCCTCCGCCCTATACTGACCGACTTTGGCCCGGTACCACGACCCAGAAAGTCGACTTCACCCGACCATGCGCTTGTTGCTACTCGTCCTTCCTTTTGTTTTCGCCTTGGGATTGCCTTTCCTGGCGGCGGAAGCTCCCCACTCCAGCAGCCCGGTCCAGCAAGCCGAGCCGCTGGAAAAAGCCCAGCAGGCTCTGGAAGCGGGCGATTTGGAAAAGGCTCGGAGCCATGGCCTGACCGCCTTGGCCATCGACCCCTATCGGCCGGAGGCCCACCGGCTCATGTTCGATCTGTGCGGCCTCGAAGACAAAGCGGAAGAGCAACTGATTTGGGGCAAGCGCCTTTATTGGATGTTCCACTACGGCAAGGAAAGCCGCAAAAACAAAAAAGCAGCGGAAGCCCTGGCCAAGACTTTGGACGCCCAATGGCCCGGCTGGAACCAGGAGCAGGCGATCCTGGACCGGTGGCGCAAGGCAGTGGAAAAGGCCATCTCCAGGGTCAGCGGTGGTTCCAACAAGCAGTACCGGGTGGCCGGCAAGCTGATGGAAAACCTGCTCGGCTTGTACGGTCACGACAAGAAGCTGCAAAAGGAATACGACAAGCTGTTCAAAAAAGCCGGAGAGGCTTTATCCGGCGGCGCCTTCGTCAACGCCAAGGTGCGGCGACATTCGGCCCGTTGGATTGAAGATCAGAACCGCAAGCACCAGGCTTGGGAAGGAGCCTTCAAGCGCCGCACGGCTCACTATGAAATCATTACCAACATTTCTTATGAGTTCTTTGAAACCGTCTGCGGTGTCATGGAAGACATGCACGACTTCTACCGCGAAGTCTATCAATACAAAGGTTCTTCGCCGACGATGACCCTGGCCATCCACCGCAATCGAACCGACTTCGACCGCTACTGCCAAAGAGTTCTGGGAGTGGCCACCCTGCCGACTTCGGTGGGCGGTTGGTTTTGGGACGTAAAGATGACCTTGGCCGCTTATGATCGCACCGAGAAAGGAGAAGATCTATCCGATTTATGGCGGGTTTTGTTTCATGAAGCCAGCCACCAGTTCATGTACCTCCTATGCGAAAAGCGCACCGGGGTGGATCCGCCGACTTGGTTGAATGAAGGAACCGCTTCGTATTTCGAAGGTTGTGAATTGAAATCCGACGGCACCATCATCAAGAACAAGCCGGCCATGAACCGGATCCGAGAGTGGGAACATCTGGAACGGGGCAATCGGCGTCATACTCTTATGGAACTGATCACTTGCCCGCACCGCAAGTACGACGGCTCCTTTTACAGCTATGGCTGGGCCTTCGTGTATTTCCTGAACAACTACGAAAATGAAAACGGCGAGTTGATCTATCGCCAACCTTATCTGAATTACCTTTACTCCTATACCAGCAAGAAAGACAAGCGCAACGCTTTCGAACGGGCCGAAGCCATGTTCGTGCAGGAAGTCGCCGATCCGGAAGTGACCTCATGGCAGGCCCTGGAGAACCGTTGGCGCAAATACACTCAAGAAGTCGCCCGAGAGGCCAAAGCCGGGCCGGAGTTTGCCGAAGTTTTGCAGCAGCGGGCGGAAAGCTACTTGGAGCGGGGAGATTATTTGCGCGCCTTCATTGCCGCCGAACAAGCCGAATTCAAACGTACCGGTGATCCGAAAACTTACGAACTGATGGCCTACGCCCTGGCCGGTAAGGGAGATGCCGCTGAAGCGATCTATTGGATGTTCCGGGTTTGGGAAATCGCCTGGTACAACGGAGATTTGGCCAAGGTGGAAGAAGCCGAATCTTGGATGGAAGAGAATGGTGGCGAGGATTTGGTGAAAGGCTATTGTCAACTCTCACGGCAAACGCTGGAAGAATTGGAAACGCTCATGGACCAGGCCTTGGCCGACGGCAAAGCGGCGGCCGCCGCCTTGACCGCGGCTCACGGCATGCGCGCTTTCGGCATGGACCGAGGCGTGTTGTTGGACCGCATTCAAGGCGTGCAAGAAGAAAATGGCTTGGATTTGAGACTTTGGCAGCGAGCCTATCGCCAGGGTCCGGAAGAGAATGTCAAATTCGGCGGCATCGACGTGGTGAAGTTCGAACACGACGGAGTTTTGATCAACAATCCGGTGGAATACACCGGGCCTCGCCAGCGCTGTCGCGAACGCGGTTTGGAGCGGTTGAGCCCGCCCTTTGAATTCCGCTGCACCGTCCAAATCGACGGCCGCCAGGGAGCCTGGTTCTTCTTAGGCATTCAACCCAACGGCCGCAGCCAGAGTGCCCTTTCCCTGTACAACGGCGCCAGGGTCCGGCTGAACGTGTTCCAGGAAGAACAGGACGAAGATTCGGACCGGGTCCGATGGGAGCCGGAAGCCGTCAAGAGCCTGATGCTGGATCCGAAGCAGAAGTTCCCCTTGTACGTGTTCCTCGGCGAGAAACCCGGCCAGGGCCTGGTGAAGATCGGCGACAAGGACGAACTCAAATTGCCGGAAGAATGGACTCCGGAAAAACTGAGCGGCGAGTTCGCCGTCGGCACCGGGGATGACACGGTGGCCCTGTTCACCGACCTGGAAATCCGGTCTAAGCTACCCTTCTGGCCTGTTCTCCCACCGGAGCAGAAGTAGAATCGTCCCCTCGGCGTTTCCGGCTCGACTGCCAAAACGTCCTCCAAGCCCAGACGCGAACGTGGCTGCGACTCGCGCAGCCCCGTCGCTCAACCCAAGCTCAGCCTCCATGCCCAAGGTCCGGTTTCTCCGCTCCGGCGTCGAAGTCGAATGCGAACAAGGCGCCAATCTGCGCCAAGTGGCGCTGAAGAACAAGGTCGCCCTCTATCCCGGCATTCATCGTTTCGCCAACTGTCACGGCATGGGGCAATGCGGCGCCTGCCGGGTCAAGCTGCAGAACGGAACCGAGAAAAGCGCCGGGCCGAAGACCATGCTGGAGAAAATGCGCTTGGCCATGGCCTTTTTCAACATCGGCCACGGGGACACCATGCGCCTGGCCTGCCAGGTCAAGGTGATGGGAGACATGGAGGTCCAAGAGCAGCCCCCCACCAACGTGTCCGGCACCTACGGCCCCGAAGCCGAAGCAGCCAAGCGGCGCCTCCGGGAAGGCAAGCTTTAAACCTCCTTTTGCTCGGTTTTCGCCCCAAGCTCGAAGCTAATTCGGAGCTTTGCGGGAATCTTCCTGCGGATCCGCCCGTGGCTGGATCGACAGAAAACCGCCTTTTAGGGAAAGCCGCCAGCGGCCGTTGACGGCAGCGGATCCCCGGCGCAACAAGGCCGCTTCCAACTCGGCCACCCGAACCGGGCTCGGCCGCTCCTGCAAAGCCCGCAACTCGGCGGCGATCCATTGCCGCCGGACGAAGACAGGCCAGTCCGAAAAAGGACGCTGCCAGCGGCGACCGGCCTCGGCCAATTCCGTCATCCCTTGTTGGCAAGCCTCGGCCTCCTGAATTAAGCGCAGCAAAGCTGCCACCGGATCGCCGCTGGCCAGTTGTTGCCAAAGGGGCCACAACTGCAAGCGCAGGCGATTTCGCGCCGCCGCCTCCGGGTCTCGGTTGCTGGGATCGGAAATCCATCGCTGCCCTCGAGCCCGCAAAGCCTCGCGAATGGCTTGCCGGCGCAACGCCAACAAAGGTCGCCGGATTTCAATTTCCGGAGTGCTCGGATGCAGCGGACGCCGGCTGGGCATTCCGGCCAGACCGCGCAAACCGGTCCCGCGGAGCAGACGCAGCAAAAGGGTTTCGACCTGGTCGTCGGCATGGTGGGCGAACAACAGGGCGCCGGCGTCGAGGTGGCAGCCGTATTGCCTCAAAGCGGCGTAGCGATGTCGCCGCAAAACATCCTCGTTGGCGCCGGGAGGCGCCCCGGCCGCCAAGACTTCGACTCGATAGCCCAGATCCCGCAACAAAGCCGCCGCCGCTTGCGCTTCTTCGCCGCTACCCGGCCGATGGCCGTGATCCACCACCGCCGCCTCCAAAGCGAAGTCCTTGGCAGCGGCAAAGTCCCGGAACGCCAAGGCCAGGAAGGTCGAGTCCGCTCCGCCGGAGGCCGCCAACAAGGCCGGCCGGCGCTGCGACCAAGGGCCGAGGGCTTCTAAGCCGGCGCCGGCCTGGGCCCAAAGGTCCACTTCCGGCCCGCCGGTTTCCTTGTTTTGAGATTTCATCGCATCTTCAACTTGGGGAAGCGGGGCGATGGAATTAGAATTCCAGGTCGGCCCGTTCCTGCAGAAGCCTTTTTCTCAGGAAAATCGGGAATTCTTCCCCCCAAGCCACAGGGCCCACGGCTGAGGCCCCGAACCACCTTCGAAGGAGAAACCATGGCCATTCGTGTCGGCATCAACGGCTTCGGCCGCATCGGTCGAAATGTCTTCCGCGTAATGCACGCACGGGACGACTTTGAGGTCGTCGCCGTCAATGACCTTACCGACGCGAAGACCTTGGCCCACTTGCTGCGCTATGACTCGGTCCATGGTCGCTTCCAAGGCCAAGTCGAAGTCAAGAGTGACGGCTTCTTGGTCGACGGCAAATCGGTCAAGGTTCTGGCCGAGCGCGACCCGGCCGCCCTGCCTTGGAAGGAGTTGGGAGTGGATTTCGTAGTCGAGTCCACCGGCGTATTCCGCAGCCGGGAAGCTTGCCAGAAGCACATCGATGCAGGCGCCGCCAAGGTTCTGCTCACGGTTCCGCCCAAGGACGAAATCGACAACATGATCGTGCTGGGCGCCAACGACGAAGCCCTGCGGCCGGAAGACAGGATCATTTCCAATGCTTCCTGCACCACCAACTGCCTGGCCCCGATGGCCAAGGTCCTGCACGAGAACTTTGGCATCGTTTCCGGCTTGATGACCACGGTGCACGCCTACACCAACGATCAGCGGATCTTGGATCTGCCTCACAGTGATTTGCGCCGTGCCCGTTCCGCCGCCCAGAACATTATCCCGACCAGCACCGGTGCGGCCCGGGCAGTGGGCAAGGTTTTGCCCAAGTTGAACGGCAAACTCGACGGATGCGCCATGCGCGTGCCGGTTCCCGACGGCTCGGTGGTCGACTTGGTTGCGGTCCTGGAAAAGGAAGTCACCGCTGAAGAAATCAACGCCGCGATGAAGGAAGCCGCAGAAGGGCCGATGAAGGGCATTCTCTTCTATAGCGAAGATCCCTTGGTCAGCTCGGACATCGTCGGCGATCCTCACTCCAACGTGTTCGACGGTCAAGCCACCATGGCTTCCGGCAACATCGTGAAGGTGATTGGTTGGTACGACAACGAATGGGGCTACTCCAACCGCGTGGTCGACTTGGTCGCCAAAGCCCATGCCCTGACTCCGGCCAACGTTTGATTCGGCCGCAATGAGTTCCGCCGCCCGGGAAGCCTGAAGGCCTTCCGGGCGGTCATTCTTTTCCCGAGAGCCTGAACGTTCCGCCTGCTTCGAGCCATGTCCCTTCGCAAACTCAATCTGCAAGACCTCGCTTTCGCCGGGAAACGTGCCTTCGTGCGCGTGGACTTCAACGTGCCTTTGAAAGAAGGGGTGATTCAAGATGACACCCGAATTCAAGCCGCCTTGCCTACCTTGAAGTTCATTTTGGAAGCCGGCGGCGCGGTGATCGCCGCTTCCCATCTTGGCCGCCCCAAGGGCCAAGTGGTCGATTCGCTGCGCATGGCTCCGGTGGCCGAACGGCTGCAGCAAAGCCTGCCTCAATTCACCGTGCTCCAGGCCGGCGACGTCGCTGGAGAAGAAGCTGCCGAAGCGGCGGCCAAGTTGCAGCCCGGACAGTTGTTGTTGTTGGAAAACCTGCGCTTCGAAGCGGGGGAAACCAAAAACGATCCGGCCTTGGCCCAGCGCCTGGCTTCCATGGCCGACATCTTCGTTCAAGATGCTTTCGGGACATGTCACCGCGCCCACGCTTCTACCGCCGGAGTTCCGGCGATTTTGAAACCGGCGGTTTCCGGCTTCTTGCTGGAACGAGAAATCGACGCTTTCCGCAGCGCCTTGGATCAGCCGAAACGGCCGGTGGTGGGCATCACCGGCGGCGCCAAGGTCAGCGACAAGATTCCGGTTTTAAAAAACCTGATTGAAAAGGTCGACACCATCTTGGTGGGTGGCGGCATGGCTTACACCTTCTTGCAAGTGCAAGGCCTGTCCACCGGAAACTCGCTGGTGGAAACGGAACGTTTGCAGGACGCCAAGGAAATCCTGGCCCTGGCGGAAGCGGCGGGAGTTCGCTTCCTGCTCCCGAGCGACCACGTGATTGCCGATCGCTTCGCCGAAGACGCCGCCAGCCAAACCGTAGAGGGCAACATTCCCGATGGTTGGATGGGCTTGGACATCGGCCCGAAAACCCTGGCCACTTATCAAGCCGCCATTGCCGAAGCCGGCACCGTGATCTGGAACGGCCCTATGGGCGTGTTTGAAATGGAAGCTTTCCGCCAAGGAAGTTTGGGAGTGGCCCAAGCCCTTGCCGCCAGCGATTGCGTTTCCGTGGTCGGCGGCGGAGATTCGGTTTCCGCCATCAAAATGAGCGGGTTGGCCGACCAAGTCAGCCACATCAGCACCGGTGGCGGCGCCTTCCTGGAAATGTTGGAAGGCAAAGAGCTCCCTGGCATCGCCGCCTTGGACGACTACCGCGTGGTTCAGGCCTAGGGCCTTGGACCCACCGCCGCCGGCGCTTTCCACCCGGAAATTTGCCGGCGGCTTAAGTCGTCCTTCGGCAAAGCCGAAAAATAGATGGGAAGGCCCAGGTCTTTCCATCAACCCGAGTGCATTTCATGAGTCCATGAGTCCGTTTCAGAATTGCTGGGAGTATTTCCAGTGTGGCCGAGAACCCGGCGGCAGTAAGTCGGACAGCTTGGGCGTCTGCCCGGTGGCCGTCCAAAGTTCGGACGACGGCCGCAACCACGGGCGCATGGGAGGGCGCCTTTGTTGGACCATTGCCGGAAGCCCTTGCGCTCCAGACAAGGGTTTGAAGTTCCGCAAATGCGTGAATTGCACTTTCTTCGCCAAGGTCATGGAGGAAGAAGGCCGCAACTTCGACCTTGGCATGGAGGCTCGGCCGAAAAAGCCGGCCCAATAAACCGCCGCATAACTACGTTCCAGCTCAAGAGCTATTGCCGTTGCGAATATCTTCGCTTCGGTTCCGTTTCTGGTTCCGTTGTTAAAAACATAGACTTATCCCTATCCCTGCAACTTGTTTCCCCCCCGTCATGTCCTTAATCCTGTTGCTTTCGCTTGGGCTCGCCGCCCAAGATCCCCTAGCGGTTCTCACCGTCGACAGCGCCAGCCCGTACTCGAATTACGGTGAATCCGTGGCCATCGACGGCTCTTGGGCCATGGTCGGTGCCCCGGACGATTACCTGACTGCCAATTACATGGGCTCGGTTTACGTTTTTGAAAAAACGGCCCAAGGCTGGATCGAGCGGCAAAAGTTGACCGCCTCAAATCCGCAAGGTTTCGACACTTTCGGTCACACCATTGAAATTCATGGGGAGGTCGCCGCTATCGGGGCTCCCGGTCCTCTGGGAATCGGTCCGGGCTCGGTGTACGTGTTCCGCTACGACGGTCAAAGTTGGCAAGAAGAAGCGGTTTTGTCCCAAACCACCGGTTGGGGCGACGACTGGTTCGGTTATTCCTTGGACATGGACGCCGACCGCATTTTGGTCGGTTCCATGTGGTCACGGCAACCGGGCTTGAATTTTGGAGGCCCAAACCACGCCGGTGCCGCCTGGGTTTTTCATTGGAACGGCAATCAATGGGTTTTCGAACAAGAACTCGGCGCCTCCGATATGGCCGGCGGAGATTTGTTCGGCAGCGGCGTCGCTCTAAACGGCGATACGTTGATGGTCGGTGCCCGGGAAGAAGGCGATGAGTCCGGCACCAATCCGATCTATGGCATGGGTGCGGTTTACGTTTTCGAACGAGTCGGCGGCACTTGGGTGGAACAACAAAAGCTTCGTGCCAGCGATTTTTCCGATTTTGCCTGGTTCGGATTCGACGTCGCCGCCCAAGGCGATTGGATGGTGGTCGGCTCTCCCGGGAAAACGGGCGGCGGTTGGCACGGAGCCGGGGTCAGCTATTTATTCCGAAAAACCGCAGGCCAATGGAATGAGTACCTGAAAATCGAATCGGCCATGGACGGGACCACCGGAAATTTCGGCCGCTCGGTGGACATGGACGGGAATTTGGTCGTTGTCGCCGCTGACGGCAAGGATTACCTCGGCAACAGTTACGGCGCCGTCTTTCCTTTCCGGTGGAACGGTAGCGGCTGGGATGAAGAACCGGCTATCGCTCCCCTGGGTTTAGGACCCTGGGACTTGTTCGCGCGAAATCTGGATCTGGACGGTCAGGATTTGATCGCCGGTGCATATCTGGAAAACTTGCCCCCGCCTCTTTCCCCCGGAGCCGGTTTTCTGTACGACGTCTCTCCCCAATTCCACCTGATGTTGAATCCGCTGCCTTTGGACGTTCAAGAAGACGCCAAGTTCATTTTGCGCCACGGCATTCCTCAGGCTCCGGCGTGGTTGGCGTACAGCTTGCAGGGTTTGGGAACCACTCCGGTGCCGCCCTTGGGAGTAAGTTTGGATTTAGCCAACGCCCAAGCTCTGGACGTCATGAAAATCACGGATGCTCAAGGTGGAGCTCACTGGGACCTCGTGGTTCCAGCGAACGCCGTCGGCGCCTCGGTTTGGTTCCAAGGTTTGCAAAACGGCCAAGTCAGCAATCCGATTTACTCGGAAATTCGCTAGAGGGGTTACCCTGGCCGCATGCACGCCTTCCTGATCGCCCTCAGCCTGGCAAGCACCCTTTGCAGCCAAGATCCGGACCCTTCCCCTGAAAGCCCCGGTTATCCGGAGCTGGAACTGCGGGACGATTTGGTGGTCACCCAATCGGCCAAGATCAAAGCCGGCGAGTACCTCATTGCCGACCAGGGGGAACCGGGCGTTTTAATCATTCGCGGCGAAGGCGTTCGCGTCAATATGGAAGGAGTGGTGTTGCGGGGAGCTCCGGAAGGAAGTCCGCCCGATCAATTGCAAGGAATCGGAATTCGCCTGGACCAAACCAAGGGAGGGCAATTGATCGGCGGTGCGGTCCATGGATTTCGCATTGGAGTGGAAGCCTTCCAATGCGAGGGCGGTTTGATTGAAAAAGTAGATGCCTCGGACAACTTCGCTCAAAAGCTGAAAAGCACTCCCGAGAAGATGGACGATGGCGATTGGCTGGATATCCACGATCCGGAACGTTGGCGAACTTACGGTGCCAGTTTCTGGCTTCAGGATTGCACCCAGATGCAAATCCTTTCCAATCGATCCCGGCGCAGCCAAAACGGCATCGTGGCCATTCGCAGCCATAGCTTGCAAATTCGGGAAAACGACTGCTCCTTTCACAGCGGCTGGGGCTTGGCTTTCCATCAATCCACCGGCAACGTGGTGACTCGGAATCGTTTCGACTATTGCGTTCGAGAAGAATCTTGGGGCCGCTATTCCAGAGGCGGGGATTCGGCCGGCATCTTATTGGTGCACGGGTCCAGCAAAAATCGCATCATCGGCAACTCCGCCACTCACGGCGGCGATGGATTCTTTTTAACCTCCGGGCCGCCGCCGGCTCACCGCGAATTCACCAGTGATCAAAACGTAGTTCAGTTCAACGACTTCTCTCATTCCCCCCACAATGCGATCGAAGCCACCTTCAGTCGCGGAAACCAATTCATTGGCAATCATTGTTCCGACTCCGGCTACGGTTTTTGGCTCGGATACGCCCAGGATTGTCAGGTTTTGAGCAACGACATTCACAATTCCCTGCACGACGCCATTGCCATCGAGTGGGGAGAAAACAACAAGATTCGCCAAAACCGCATCAGTCGTACTCGAGGTACCGGCATCCGGCTGTGGAAACGGGGCGAACAGCCGATGGTGGAAGCGGTTCACCGGGGCAACGTCGTGCGCCAAAATCAAATGGATTACAACAACGTAGCGATCCGGGTGCACGACATGGAAGGAGGCGTCATTCGCGGCAATCGGTTGTTGGGAAATGCCTGGGACGCCGACGTTCAAAATGCCCCGGAAGCCATCCCGAACAACACCTCAGCTCACCGCAATTTATTGGAAAAGCCGGCGCGCAGCCAAGAATGGGTCCAAGCCGGCACCGAAAAGATCCTGCCGCTGAAGAAAAAGCCATTGCACCGGCTGGCCTTTCAATTCCATTGGGATCCAATTCACGACGGCGAACAGGATCTCCTGGTTTTGGAAATGACCCGAGTGGAGAATCCCGGCCCGGACGATTGGCAGCGCTTACGCCTGGTCCACGGCCGCGACTGGCCGCTGGTGTCGATTCAATTTCGCCAAGCACGGAAGTTCCAGGCCCTGCGCTGGCGGCTTCTCAAGGACCTCAAAGGATTCCAGGTCCCGCGCCGGCATTTGGCTGGCAGTCCGCTGAACCCTCCCTTGCCGGTACCCACCGAGGTGCAAATTCCGCCGGTTCCGCCTCCCGGCCAAAGCCCCCGGCCCGCCGGCCGGCGCTACATTCGAATCGGCGAATTCTTTCCTCTTCCACCTCAGGAAGAAGATTAAAGAAAGAAGCTTTCAACTCGCCGCCTGAAACCGTAAGTCTGGCTCCGAAGCCGGGGGCTTTTCGGTTTGGAAGGTGAAAGCCCCGGCGGTACATTTCCCCATCCTCCCTGTCCCAATAACCCCACAAGCTGGATTCGGGATCCCGGAGAAGAAACCGTGGCTGACTCCCCCTGGCTGGCCTGCGCCGCCATCTTCGTCATCGGCCTAGCCGGTGGTGCCTTACCGCTTTGGGTGAAGTGGTCGGAGCGCCAACTCCACAGCGTCCTGGCCCTGTCCACCGGAGTTTTCCTGGGGGCGGTTTTTCTGCACTTGCTCCCGGCCCTGGCGGAACTGGAAGTCCATAAAGTCGAAGAGGCTCACGCTCACGAAGGCCACCATCACAGCCAGGACTTGACTCTTTGGTTTTTCGTCCTGATCGGGGTGCTGGCGGTATACCTGATCGAATCGCTGGTCTTTCGCAGCCGGGAGCACGACCACGAAGAATTGCACCGCCATCGCTCGGTCGGTTACGCGGCTCTTTTGGGAATCTCCATCCACGCCGTCTCCGCCGGCATCGGCTATTCCGCCGCCGCCCATCACCAGGAATTGTTGACCCCGATGCTGATTGCCATCCTGGGGCACAAGGGCATGGAGGCCTTTTCCTTAACTACAGTGTTCCAGTTGGCCAAGCTGCCGCAACGGCAAACCATTTACCTGTTGGTCGGCTTTTCCGCCCTGACTCCGGTGGCCATCCTGGCCGGTTCTTCCCTCACTTCCATCCTTTCGGATGAGGGCTTGCCCATTCTGACCGCCCTGGCTGCCGGAACTTTCCTCTACGTTTGCCTGTGCGAGCTTCTGCCGGAGGTCTTCCACCATCTGGAAGATCGCCTGGTGAAAATCCCTCTCCTGGGCCTAGGAATTGCTCTGATGATGATCCTCCACGAGGCCGGCGCATGACCGAATTCCTTGGCGAATGGATGTGGGCCATTTGGACCATCTTGGTGGAATCGGGGCCCTATCTGCTGGTCGGCTTCTCCATCGCCGGCTTGTTGAAAACCCTGATTCCCGAAGAAATGGTGTTTCGCCATCTCGGCCGGGACGATTTTCGTTCGGTGGCGGTGGCTTCCCTGTTTGGGGTGCCGATCCCGCTTTGCTCCTGTTCGGTGATTCCCACCGCCCTGACTTTGAAAAAGAGTGGGGCCAGCAAGGGAGCCACCACTTCGTTTTTGATTTCCACTCCGGAAACCGGGGTCGATTCCATCGGCGTCACTTGGGCTTTGATGGATCCTTTGATGACCCTGGCCCGGCCGCTGGCCGCTCTATTCACTGCCCTGGGTTGCGGTTCCCTGGTGAATTTCCTGGTGCGCCGGGGTTGGGACGATGCCCCGCCAGAAGACTTGGAATTGGCCCAGGAAGAAGATGCTTGCTGCCATCAGGAGCCGGAGCCCGAACCGGAGCCGAGTTGTGGCCACGAGCACGTATCCAAGGAGGAACCCGCCCGCGGTCCGCTGGCGATCCTGCGCCGCTCCCTGGCTTATGCCTTCGGGCCCTTGTTGGATGATTTGACTCCCTGGTTCCTGTTGGGCTTTTTGGTTTCCGGCCTGATTACGGTGCTGGCGCCGGACAATTTCTTCGGCGAAGTCCTCCCGGCAGGCTGGATGAGCATGATGGCCATGCTGGTGATCGGAGTGCCGCTTTATATCTGTGCCACCGCTTCGACTCCGGTGGCCGCCGCTTTGGTGGCCAAAGGTTTGGATCCGGGGGCCGCCCTGGTGTTGCTGTTGGCCGGACCCGCCACCAACGTGGCCACCATCTTGGTGGTCCGGAATTCTCTCGGCAAACGGGTGCAAGCTATTTATCTCGGCGGGATCGCGGTGTTTTCTCTCGCGTTGGGTTGGTTGGTCAATCTGATTTACGCCCTTTTGCAAACCGAACCCAAAGCCTTGGCCGGACCGGCTCACGAGATGGGTCAAGGCACCTTCGCCACGGCGTCCGGTCTGGCCTTATTCGGCTTTTTGCTGTGGAGTTCCTGGCGCTTACGGCTCGACCAGCGGTTCGGACAACGGCTGCAGGGCTGGTTGCGCCCGTTGGGCTTGGAACCTTTTTCCCGCTTGTTACAAGGAGCGGTGGTTTTGCTGTTGATCGCCGGCTGGTTATCGACCGCCACCACCTCGGTGCAGCCTGGTGAAACGGTCTTTGTGCAACGCTTCGGCAAGATGGTGGCTCAATACGAGGAACCGGGACTTTATTGGCACCTGCCGTGGCCGGCGGACCGCAGCGAGCGCCTGGCTCGCGAGGAAATCCGGGCTTCTTCTTTGGGCACTCCGGCTCAGGGCCCGGTCACGCCGACCTTCCTTGGCCAAAGCCGCCGCTTGGATGAAGCGGAAGTGGTGACCGGGGACGAGTATCTGCTGAAGATCACCTTCGCGGTCCATTACCGAGTCGGTCAAGCCTACTCCTTTGCTTTCGGTTTGAGTCAACCGGCGGAAATGATGACCGCCTTCGCCGAAACCGCTTTGCGCCGCATGACCGGCAGCCATGACCTGGAAGATTTGTTGGTAGCGCACCGGCCGGAGTTGGAAGCCGAGTGTCTGGCTTATCTGCAAGAAGAATTGCAGGTCTTGGATGGCGCTCTTCAGGCGGTGGCGATGAATTTAATGGACATTCACGCTCCGCCGGAAGTTCATTTTTCTTTCCGCGACGTGGCCAGTTCGTTGGAAGACAAACAACGCCTGATTTTGGAAGCGGGCACGGAATCCACTCGCAAGTTGGCCGATGCCCGAGCCTCGGCCTACCGGGCGGAAACCGAAGCGGAAAGCTACCGCACCACCTTGGTGGAGCAAGCCAGAGGGGAAACCGCTGCCTTCCAAGGCATGTCGGAAGCCAGTCGATCCCAACCGGAACTCACCCGCTTGCGGCTGCAACTCGAAACTTCCGGCAAGGCCTTGAAAGCTCCACGCCTGGTTCTGGTTCTCGGATCCGGAATCGAAGTGGTCCTGGTCGCTCCAGGGCAAGCGGCTAAGGCCCCCTTGGCCGCCCCGGAGGCCAGCCTGCGCAATCTCGAGGATTGATGCCTTGACTCTGTCCACCTTCCCTCCGCCCACAGGGCAACGACACGGATGAAAAAACTCCTGCTCATCTTCGGAGCGATCCTGGTCCTGGTGGCTTGGACTTGTGGCTTCCAAGTTCAAGAAGGCGAATTCGCCATCGTATCCCGTTTCGGCAAACCGGCTCGGACCTTGCAAGACGGCGGTTTGTATTTCAAATTGCCGGCGCCGATCGACACCGTCCGGCGCTTGGATAAGCGCTTTCAATTGTTGAACCCGGAACCCGGGGAATACCTCACCGGCGACAAGAAAAATATCCTGGTCGACGCCTTCTTGGTTTGGAGGGTGGCCGATCCGCTGCAATTCCAAGTCAGCGCCGGAAGCATCGCCGGAGCGGAAGGGCGCTTGTCCGACATCTTGCGCTCAACGGTGGGCGACGTGTTGAGTTCTTATCCCTTTTCGGCCATGGTTTCCCACACCGACCAAGAAACCACGCTGAAAGACGTCACCGCATCGATTACTGAAATCACCGCCGACAAGGTTCGGGAAAGCTTCGGCATTGAAGTCGCCGCCGCCCGGATCAAGCGCCTGAACTTCCCCAAGCAAAACAAGGAGGCGGTTTTCCGCCGGATGGAGGCGGAGCGTTTGGGTACCGCGGCTCAATTCCGCACCGAGGGCGAAGAAGAATCGGCAAAGATCAAGGCGGACGCCGATCGTCAACGAGCCACCATGCTGGCCGAGGCCGACCGCAAAGCTCAGGAAATCCGAGGCTCCGCCGATGCCGAAGCCACTCGGATTTACAACCAGGTTTATGGTTCCGATCCGGAACTGTTCGAGTTCTTGCAGTCGTTGCGCATGCTAGAAGGCATTCTCGATACCGATTCCACCTTGGTGTTGCCTTCCGACCATGAACTGCTGGGGATCTTGCAATCGCCCCCCGCGCAAAAATCCAAACCGATGGAGCAACCCTGATGGCCGTGCCTTCCTCCTGGAAAGCCCGGATCCTTTGGATCGCCCTGCTGGCAGCGGCAGGCTATTGGATCAGCACGGCGGTATGGACCGTGCAGCAAGACGAACAAGGCGTCTCGCTACGTTTTGGCCGGGTCCAACAAGTCGCCCAACCCGGCATGCACTTCACCCTGCCGTGGCCGTTCGGAAAGTTGATCGCCGTTTCCACCGGCGAAGTTCGGACTCTCTCAGTCGGCTTGGAGTGGTCGGAAGACGCCCGCTTAAGACGCCAATCTTCCGAACAGAGTCAATGGTTGACCGGCGACACCAATATCGTCGAATTGAAAGTCACTGTCCTTTATACGGTTCAAGATCCGGTGCCTTATTTGTTCGGTTGGGCCGGAGCCGACGATGCCGAGCGGGATCAGTGGGTCCGCCGCGCTTGTGAATCGGCCTTGACCATGACCACGCCGACCATGCCGATCGACGAACTTCTAGCTAACGGCAAAACGGTGCTTCGCCGCAAGGCACAGAGAGATATGCAAGCCTATTTCGACGCTTTGGGCGTTGGAATTCGAATCACCGGCTTGAACATCGTCGAAGTCAATCCGCCGATCAAAGTCATCTCCGCTTTCAACGAGGTGACCAATGCCAAATCCGACCGCGAGCGATTGATCACCGAAGCCAGGGTATATGCCAATCGCATGCTTCCGGAAGCCCGAAGTGCGGCCAACCAAAAGTTGCAGCAAGCCCTGATCTATCAAACCGAAGCCGTCAACCGCGCCCGAGGAGAAACCGAAAGTTTCGCCAAGTTGCAATCGGAGTTGCGGAAGGGGCCGGCGATGACGCTTCGGCGAGTCTGGCGCGATGCCTTGACCGCGATCTTGCCCCAAGTACGCCTGCAAGTCGTTCAGGCCGGAACTCCGGAGCGGCCGACTCGGGTGTTCTTGGAAGAATAGATCCTCCACCGAAGTCGTTCGTAGCGATCCAAAGCCGGGGAAAAATTTTTGAAAAACCGGTCATGGAGAGCCAAGAGCTTCGTCTACTAGGTGTTCCCACCTGAAAACGAAGCCATGTTGATCCTGCACGAACTGACCCCCTCTCCGAACTCGGTGAAAATCCGTCTGGCCCTGGGTTTCAAGGGATTGGATTATGAACGCCGGCCTCTGGTCATGGAGGAATTTCCCGGCGACCGCAGCCACCTGGTGGCTTGCAGCCGCCAGCCGTTGACCCCGGTATTGGAACACGATCAAACCCGGATCTTCGATTCCTCCGCCATCCTGCGCTATCTGGAAGCTAATTTCCCGGATCGCCCGGCACTTTTCTCCGAGGAAATTCCGGTCATGAGGGAAATCGAAGCTTGGGAATTCTTCGCTCGCACCGAGTTGCTGGAACCGGTAGGCATGGTGTTCGAACAAGCCTTCCTCCCGGAACCGGATCCAGAGGTGTTGCAACAAGCCCGGGAGCGATTGCACGCCTTGACCGAACGCATCGAAAAACGATTGAGCGGAGCGCCCTATTTGGCCGCAGAGCGAATGACCGCCGCGGACGTGGTCGCCGCTCCGGTGGTCCATTTGGGCACGATGGAAGTCGAACAGGTCCAAGAAAGCCCGATTCGCAGCTTTTTCGCCCAGCACTTCCAACTGCAAGACCATCGCAGCGCCACTCGAACTTGGGTGGAGCGAGTCATGGCTCACGATCCGGTGTACGGCCGGCAGCAAACGGCTTCTTAAGCCTTACAAAACCAACAGACGTACGGTCAGCCCGGTGGCCACGGCTACCAGCAGGCTGGCCAAGGTTCCGGCCAGGTAATACTCGCTGGATACCCGCTGTTCCAAGTCCTTGAATCGGGCGATGGATTTGGCGGCCACCACGAAGCCGACTGCCCCCCATTGATTTCCAAGAATCAATAAAAAGATCAGCCAGCGTTCCATCATGCCGATGAAACGGCCAAAGGCGGCGGTTTCCTGCTGCCGGTCAGAATCCTGATTCGCTGCAGACGGCATCCAACTTTGCAACAGGGAGGCGACGATGAAAGCCCCGCCCCGGCCGCAAAAAGCCAACCCGGCAACCACCACCGCCCCTTGGGTCAACCAGACATCGGCGGCGGAAGTCAAACTTAGGGCGTCCTCTCGAATCCACAGCCACACCAAGAGCAGGCTCAACAAATGAAAGGCCTGATCCAAGGTGAAGGTAGCCAATTGCGGGCCACCGGCCCGGCGGTCCAATTGGATTTTCAACCAATCAATGAGACCGTGGGCCAAAGTCAAGACGCCTAAACCCAGCAACGCCTGTTGGTTCAACAACGGCAAATAGCAGAGGATTTGGGTCAAGCCCAAAAACAAGACGTGTTCAATCAGGACCGGGAATCGTTGGCTCTTTTCCCGGGCCATGCGCTCGGTTTGGATGACGAAGTCGCCGAGAAAATGCCCGGCAAGCAACAAAGCCAAAGACAAACCGGCGGGACCGAATTGCGGCAACCAGGGATTCACGAAGTCGCTCCTTCCCCAACCGTGGCCCCGGAATCAGGCGCTCCGGAATGCCAACCCAACATGGCCGCCACCGCGTCCAATCCTTGGGAAAATTCATCGAAGTGTGCGGCTTGCAGGCTTTCGGTCACGACCGAAGGACTGACTTGGAAGAGTTCGGCCACTTCCTTGCGCAACCTCCCTGGCACTGCCGCGGCCCGGGCATAGGCCGCCTGTTTGTCGGTCCAGCCTTCTCGATAAGCCCCAAGAAGGGCCAGCAATGCATCCAAAGCCTGACCTTGCACCTTGGGGAAACCGGACACCCGGCAGCGGTAGGAACGCCCCTTGGTGGCGAGCAATGCGGCCCGAGCCCGATGGAAACAAGGGCCGTCGACCAAGGTCACCGGAGTCTGCAACCGGGTGGTAACCGGCCCGAGACCGATTCCGAAGGTCAGAGGAACCGGGTGGAGGTGGTCCATCAGAATCTTGATCCCCTCCACCAAGGCCAGGCCGCCTTGTTTGGAGTGGCGGAACAAGGCCTGCACCTCGTCGCCGGCGGAAATCGCGGCTTCGCCCACCATTCCGCGGCCTACCGGCGGCAAAGCTTCCGCCGCAGCCAAGGCTTCCGCCACGGCATCGCCGGGAGTGGGTTCAGCCAGGTGGTTTTGCCGTCGAGCCCAGGCATTAAAGGCTTGGACGGCTTCCTGCAGACGATCCTGGACCGCCTCACGATCGTTCAATTGCCGGGAATCCACCAAATCCGCCATCAGCACCAGGTAGGAAAGGTTGGCCAGGCGGTACTCAGGCGTCATATTCGCAATGATAACCGAATTCACCCCGATTTCGGCAAAAATCCCGAAATGGAAGCCGGCCCCTTCCCCCACCAGAGATCGGAAGCACAATGGAACCATGTCTGAATCCAAAGCGCCCAAGATCGGCACGGTAGGTTGGATTGATCTCACCGTGGAAGACGCTCCTGCCATCCGCGACTTCTATCAACAGGTGGTCGGCTGGAAAGCCCTAGGCTTGGACATGGAGGGCTACCAGGATTTCGTCATGCAAGCGCCGCAGGACGAAGAGGCGGTTTCCGGAATTTGCCATGCTCGCGGTCCCAATGAGGGCTTTCCCTCCTCCTGGCTGATCTACATCACCGTCGCCCATTTGGAGCAAAGCCTGGAGAAAGTATTGGAGTTGGGCGGCCAGATGTTGCGACCGCCCCGGGGCGCCGGCGGCCACGGACGATTCGCCGTCATCCAAGATCCGGCCGGCGCGGTTTGTGCCTTATTCGAAGCAGCCAAGGATTAAACCCTCGCCCTTCCCTTCGCCCCGCCTCCTTTTGGTTGTGGTTTCCCTGCCATGTCTCCCTCCTGTCTGTTCGCTCTCCTCCTTTGCCTTCCTCAATCCGAAGTCGAACCTGAAGTTTGGTGGCCGCCGGCGGTGGAATCCGCCCTTCAAAAGGCCGGTCCCCAAGCGGAAAGTTGGCGCCGCGAATTGCGGCAGGCGGCCCCGGAACAACGGGGCTCATGGACTTTTCTGCTGCAACACATGCCGCAGGATGACGTCCTTCATTTGAATCCCAAATGGGTGGCGAACAACGTCCATTGGGCATGGCAAGCCAGGCAGGAGGCGCCTTGGCGGGAACAAATCCCGGAAATTATTTTTCTGAATGAAATTCTGCCTTACGCCCAGGTCAACGAAAAGCGAGAAGACTGGCGGAAAGATTTTTACCAGCGCTTCATGCCCAGAGTGAAGCAATGCCAAAGCCCGGGAGAAGCGGCCCAGTTATTGAATCGAGAATTATTCGCCGAACTCGGCGTGCGTTACTCCACCGCCCGCAAGAAAGCCGATCAAAGCCCTTCGGAAAGTATCGAAAGCGGACTGGCCTCCTGCACCGGTTTGAGCATTTTGTTAGCCGACGCCTGCCGGGCTGTGGGTGTACCCGCTCGATTGGCCGGCATTCCTCAATGGGTGAATAAAAACGGCAACCACACTTGGGTGGAAGTCTGGGACCAAGGGTGGCATTTCCTCGGCGCCGCCGAACCTGATCCTCGAGGTTTGAACCATACTTGGTTTCAGGGAGACGCTGCTTTGGCCCAAGCGGACCAGCCGAAGCATTCGATTTATGCCGCCAGTTACGCCGATACAGGCATTCAATTCCCCCTGGTGTGGGCGCCGCAAGTGGATTGGGTCCACGCGGTAAACGTAACCGCTCGATATCAGAACAAAGCGGCTGCCGAAGAGGACGCCTGGCTGTACGTGAAAGTCCTCGACAGCGAAAACGGAACAAGGCTTTGCTCGCCGGTTCAATTGCAACGCCAAGACGGCAGCGGAGAGCTTCGCGAAGGTTACAGCAAAGGGGAAGCCTTCGACGGCAATGATCTGCTGGCCTTTCGCCTACCGCGAGGAAGCCGCTGGCAAGTGCAGGCGATTGCCGGCAATCGGGTCACGCCAACCTTAAGCCTGGAGGTCAATTTCGATCGGCACGTTTTGGAACTTGTGCTGCCGGCACCATCAGAACTGGAAAGAGCCTTGCAGGCCTACTTCTTGGCTTCCCCTGAAGAGCGAGATTCTTGGCAGTTTTCGCCGCAACTGGACGCCCTTCTTTTGCAAAAAGAAGGCGAAGTCCGGCGGCTGGCCTGGCAAGCCTATCGGCAAGCACCGGAGCACGCTTCCTTGCGCCGCGACTTCGAAGCCAAACGAGTGCGGTTTCAGAAGCACTTGAGTCCTTACACGGTCAAGGAGGTCGGTTCCAAACCGGCGTCCGGCTGGCCGTTGTTCATCGCCATGCACGGCGGCGGCGGTGCACCCCAAGAAGTCAACGACAGCCAATGGAAAATCATGCAAAGCTACTATCGGGATCAACTGGATCTCGAGGGAGGTTATCTCTATCTGGCTTTGCGGGCGCCGAACAATACTTGGAACGGCTTTTACGACAACTACGTTTACCCGCTGATCCACAACTTGATTCTGCAATTCACTTTGTTCGCCGGCGTCGACCCCGACCGAGTGTTTCTGATGGGTTATTCCCACGGCGGTTACGGCGCCTTCGCCATCGGCCCGAAAATGCCCGATCACTTCGCCGCCGTCCACAGTTCCGCCGCCGCCCCTACCGACGGGGAAAGTTCACCGAAAACCTTGGGCAACACGCCGTTCACCTACATGATCGGCGAGCACGATAACGCCTATGGAAGACTGGCGCGCTGCAAAGCCTTCGATCAGGAGATCCAGAAACTCCGTGGCCAGCGAAGCGACCTCTATCCGGTCACCATGGAATACAAAGCCGGCCACGGGCATACCGGTTTACCGGACCGGGACAAAATCCGTTCCATGTACGGCCATCGCCGCCATGCCGCGCCGAAGGAGTTGCATTGGGCTTTGACCGACCCGGTCATTCGTGATTTCTTCTGGCTGGCGCTGGATCAACCGGGGAAAGGCAAAGAAATCCAAGCCTCCTGTTTCGACAATCGCATCGAATTGCAGGTCCAGGGAGTTTCGGAATTGGCATTGCACCTGGACGGCCGCTTCATCGACTTCCATCGCCCGGTTCATTTGCAAGTCAACGGCGGTGACCCGGTACACCGCAAGCTGCAACCGAGTTTGTTGACTTTGTGCCGCTCCTTACAACGTCGCGGCGATCCCGGACGAGCGGGTAGCGCGATCTGGAAAATCCAAATCGACTCTTGATCGCCGTTTAGGAAGGCCGGCTGTATTCGCGACCGTTTTGGTCCCAAATCAAATAACCGATGCCCATGCGCTCGCTGAGTTCGATCAGCGCGGCGATGTAATCGCCGTAAACGAACCCGAGGTGATTGCTGGGCCAGCGCCGGCCCATGATTCGATCCGGCACCGGAATGCGTCCCTCGATGATCGGCCAGGCTTGGTTATAAACCTGGTGCCGCTCGGGATCGACGTCCACCGTATCCATGGGACAAGCCACCATGTACAAGCGACCGTTTTCCACTCCCAGGCGAGCCACGGTCATGCGCTGGCCACCGGCGGTGCGCATCCGGACCGCAGCGCCTCCGGCGGCGTAAAAGTGTTCCTGGCCCGGATACTCGGTCAAGTTCTGTTTGCGCCGCAAGCTGTCTTCTTTTCGCCCGGCGAAAAACTGCGGGTGCTGGCCGCAATTGACGATGGCAAGCAAAGTCTCTTCCTCTGCCCCGCTGCCGGTAGTCTTTACATATCGGAAGTCGCCGAATCCGCTCGGTTCTCCGGCCAGCTCCTTCAAAAGATATTGGGAGTACATGGTCGGTAAATCGGTTTCACAAGAGGTTGGCAGCATGGTTTTCTTCTTTCCGTTCATATCGACGTCATTGCCCAAAAAAGAGGTAGCTTGACAACAAGTGGCATAAACTCCGCTACATTCGTCCTGGCATTTGATGGTGATCGCCCCGGCGCCCTTCTCTTGGGCGATCTCTTGCACCGCAAAGTACATCGCCACTTGCAAAGCATATTTGTTGCGGCTGACTTGGCGCCCGAGCAAGGCGAACTTCTCCGGATGCTTGTCGTAATTTTTCTCCACCGCCTTTGCGACCCCGGCATGGAGGATGTTCCGAATCTTGCTCTTTCCCGGTCGCCCTTTCCAATCGAACATGGCGAAAGCCCGGTCCAGGAATACCTGCTGATCCAAGCTCTCACTGGTGATCCCCCAGCGGCGATTCAACAACTCCTGGTCGATGCGGGTGGTCGGCATCTGTAAGGAAAAGGAGCCGAATTCCAGGGCGTGCAATTGGTGCAGGTTTTCCACCACCTGGCGAACCTTGGCTTCCACCGTCGCCCGAGCCACAAATAGGTCTAAAACCTCTTCCAACTGCTCCAGCAAAGTCGGATCTTCGAAATCCCCATACAAGTGTTGGAAAGCCACTCCGTTTTGGTTGTACGCACCGCCGGTGGCCATCCCCGAAACCATGCCCGGAACGGTGGTGTCCTGAATCGAAACCAGGACCAAGCGCGGCGTGGCGGTGGCGTCCTGGCTTCGCAAGCGCTGGGCGTAATCACTGACCACCCTTTGGCTGGTTTGCGGAAAAGTCCAGGTTTGATGGACGTTGATGACCCCACAAACATCGGCCTCAAAGAGGGCTTCCGCATATTGCCGGCCCAAATCGGTGCTGTGGACCAATTTATCCCAGCCCCTCCGGCGCCGTCCCGGCCACACCAACTCATACTTTCCTAGGGATTCCAAGCGCTTGACCAACTTTTTCAAAACCGCGATGTCCTGGTCCGCGCAGTCTTTCATGACCCAAGGCCGGGGGTCGTAACCGCTGAAAATGCCGATCCGGGGAAGGCTCATGAGGGCAAGGAGGTTGAGGGCTTTCAGGATGAGGTTTCGGAACGCCGGTCCAAATCGGCCGGTCCATCGGCGATGATAAGTCGGATTTTGCCGGGGCAAAACGAGGAATGCCGTCTTCTGGCCAAATTCTGTCCTGGGAGTGGCCCGAGGAGCCGTTATAAAAAGAACCGATGGCGATCGATGCGTGGGCGAATCGACCGGACTGGGAAGTCCCGGAGCTAAGCTTGTCGCCCTTGGAAGCCCCTGGCGGCGATCGACTTTGGGCTCGTAGAGGGGCCTCTGAACCCCTGGAAGTCGACCCGGCGGATTTGCATTTTCGCGGTTTCGAAGAAGAGTATTTGCTGTTCGAATGGCGCGACCACCTGCTTCGATTTCGTTGCGGCACCAAACGGCGGGATCCCTTGAAAAGCCTGACCAAAGGCATTTTCTTCATGACCCCAGCCCATTGGTTGGCCAAACCGGAAGAAGGCGATCCGGTTCCCGAGTGGGTGGATTTAAAACGCCTGGTGCAATGCCTACCTTCAGATCGATTGGCTGAATTCCCTCCGGTATTGCGCCATCCACCTTCGGCCTTCTCCCTGACCTTGGGCGTGTTCATGACCCTGGGAGGCTTTCTTTTGGCGTCCCTTTGCCTCGGCTTGCTGCTGAATCTGGTGATCGAAGCTCAAGACGGCAACCGGAATTGGGGTTCTCTGGTGCAACCCGCCTTGCTTTCGGCAGGCTTTTTGGCTCTGTTTTTGACCACCATGTGGAAGGGATTCGCCCGCTTTCGGCCCTGCACGACCGGCTGGGAAGGCTATCGCTTTCGAGGGCCGGCGAAACCCTGGCCGACTTGGATCGACCGTCTAAACATCCAGGACCCTCGAGGCGAGAGCAGCGACTTGCCCGACGCGGTTCGCAAAACCGCTTCTCTGGCTCCGGTTCAAGCTTGGCGGCCCAGCCACCAAGGCCCCCGGCACTTAGCCTGGATTCAGGCTTTGGCTGGACGGCATATGGCGGGATTGGCGCCGGCCTCCTTTTCCAGGGAGCGCCAGGAAGGGGCTTGGAGTTTCTACGCCCCCGGCGATCAAATCATGCATTCGGTAATGAGGGCCCTCGCCGGCTTTTCCACCTCGATTTTCTTGCTGTTGGTCATCGCCTGGTTGCTTTATCTGGGCATGCAATCGGTTCCCGGCTTCGTCCATCAGGAATTGGTGGCTTTCTTCGTCGCCACCATGCTCGGAGTGTTGCTGGTCACCGGCTTGGTGCCGCTGTATTTCTTCTCCGCAGCCGGCGCCAAGACCTTGGCATTTCGCTTGCTCCCACCTTTGGATCCCACCCAGTCCACCGATTGGCGATTGCAATTCTGGCGCGGTTCGAAATCGGAAAGCTACGAAGTTCTGCCGCAATGGAAGGTGGAAAAAAAGGGATTGCGATATCACGCCGAAGCCCCCCTTCTGCCTTGGGACGCCACCTGCAGCCAAGCCAGCATGGCTCAACTGCTCTACGCCTTCGTCCCGTTAGTGAATTCCGGCGAGGTCAAGCTTGGCCGCCGGCGGTTTCGCTGGCAGCGGCAAGATCGCGGCTTGCGTTGGCACGATGCTTTAGGAGCCGCTTTGGGTGAAGTGCAATTGGAAAGTTTCAGCCGCGGCCAGTGGTTGCGAATTCGCATCAGCGGCCTTCCCGGCGGTCCGCGGTTCGCCGATCTACAAACCCCGGGTTTGGCCTTGGCCTGGCGAGCCTGGTTGCAGGATCATCCGCCCCAAGCTCCCCTTTGGAATCAGCCGCCTGGATCGTCTTCCACTAAAAAAGGCCGGTGGCCGGTGCCCCTTCCCGCACCGGCCTTGGCTTGGTTCGGCCGTCGAGATCGCTAACGGGCTGGTTCTTCTTGGCCTTCTTGGCCATCCAGCACACGCTTTTCAATTTGTTCCACCCCCTGCTGGATGGAATTCTTGGTTTCTTCCGGACCGCGCAAGAAGTAGGAAAGCAAGATGGCGGCGATCAGCAGGACGATGACGATCAGGAAGATTTTTACCGCGCTCTTCAGGATGTAGAGCAAGACGGCAAGGGCGATCAGGCCGATCACCACGGTAAGGATCGGAGCGGCCTGATATTGGCTCACGACCCAATCGAGTAGAGGCGGCATGGACATGGCTTATGAACCGATTTCTAGCGGATCAGGAAGGGTTCGGGTCCGCCCTGATCGTGCCGAATGCCGATGCGCAAGGTGGCGCTGATCGGATCCCACTGGGAATCGGGCCAGGGCAGGCCGTTTCGCTCCACAGTATAGGTCCGCGACGGATCCAGCTCGGTCAGCTCGAGGTTGAGATCAGCGTCCAAAAAGACCACCAATTCCAGGTCTTGCTGGACATCCAAGCCGCTCCGGCTCATGGCCAAGTCCAAATCCCGGACGTTGTTCAATTGCATCCGCAGATCGTTTTCGAAGCTGCGGGCAGCCAGGTTGACGATTCGCCAAGCCGGATCGGCGGCGCCCTCCAACTCCAGCCAGTAGTAGGCTTGATCTTCATCGGTCTGAACCGCCAGCACTTGCGGCTCCGGCTGCCGCTGAAACTGGCCCAGCCAATCCAAGGTCATGGCATGCTCACCGGGGAAAAGGAAGTGAGCGCCGTTGTTCCAGTAGATGCCGGCGAAGTGTTGCGGTTGAAAGCGCTCGATTTCGGCGGCCAAATCACTGGAATGGTGAGGCAAAACGATGAAATCGAAGCGTCCTTGCCCAATGACAAAGGGCAGGCTGCGTAAATTCCGGGCATAAAACAAGCTTGAGCGCCGTTCGTACTCCCAAGGGAATTGAGCCGGCCCCCCACCGATTTCGGCTTCCATGTTGGGTCGAAAATTGCCGAACCAGAGTTCCTGATAGGCGGCGGCCAAGTCGCTGGGGCCGAACCATTCGGCGGCGGCGGCGAAGCGATCGGGAAACTTGGCGGCGATGATGGTGGTGGCCATGCCGCCCATGGAACCGCCGGTGAGGTAGACCCGATCGGAATCCACCATCCAATGGGTTTGGACGTACTCCAGTAAATCCAAAACATCCCGTTGGGCGGCGCGAGCAGCAAGCGAATTCATGCCGGTGGGATCCATTTCCCCGTGAGTGTCCGGGGAGGCCACCAACCAACCTCGAGCATTGGCCGGTCCGTCGTAACCGCGCAAACCGTCCCAGGCGTTTCCGCCCATGCCGTGAAGGGTAATGACCAGAGGAACCGCTTGGCCTTGGTAGCTCGCCGGCTCCATCACCACGGAACGGGTGACCACCCCGTCGTATGAAGACGGCAAGAACAATTCGTGGTAAGTCTGTGCTTGAAGCTCGCTTAGGAGCGAACTGCATGCCAGGATGAAGATCGCAGGAAGAAAGGATCGTTGGCGCATGAGGGAACCTCCGGTTAAGCTTATCAAAGGTACCAGCGCTATGGGTAGCATATACAACAATGCATCACTCAAGAGTCCCGGCGATCCTCTTTCTTGACAATGGCCTCACAAACGCCTAAATCCACAAATAATCAAGCGAGAGTATTCTCCAAATTACTCCGCTTTCAAAAGAATAACCAATTCACCGAATGCTTGTTTAAATCTGGCCGTTGCAGTGGAAAAGTTGTCAAGTGCCATTCCCTCCAAAACTCCAGGTTCCTTGAGGAAATTAGCGAGGAGGGTCATGTGTATATGCCGAAATCAAACCAAAATGGAATTGTGAAGTTAACAAAAGTAGGCAGAAAACAAGCCACAATTTTTTCAGGTTTCTGCAATTATCACGACAACGATACTTTCGAAGAAATTGAAAATGTCAACTTCAATGAGATCGACTGGGATAATCCTCGCACCTTACTGCTATATTCTCTTAGAGCCATATCTCGAGAGAATTGGGCAAAGAAAAGTGGGATCTCATTTCTGTCAAAAATCGACAGCTGCATTCGAAAAGATGACAGTGAAAGTCTAAAAGAAACCTACAATGATGACCATATTTCAATTAAGGATTTTTCCCCTTACTGGACAGCCCATGGACGCCAGCATTTGAAAGGGCTCAAAAAGTTGGTGTCTCGGATCAACAAGATCTTCGAGTCCATAAGAACTATCCTCCGCAACGGTAAAAAATTCCACCTTTGGCAAACAAAAAAGTACCTTCTCAATTGCAAACCTCTTTCAGGCGCAGCATCCGTGTTTTCACCCCAGAAGACACCGAACGGGTCGCATATTCAGAAATTGAATCTTAAGTCAGAGGTAGCAGACATCATTATCAACATTCTTCCTTTACCTAGCGAACACCTCATCATGCTAACATATCACAAAAATCATAAAGAGAAGTTGCTTCCTCTGTTCGATGAATTAGACAGTCTGGACAGCGATAAACAAGAGATTATTTTTTCAAAAATCCTCATCATGCACTGTGAAAACATGGTTCTTTCGCCCCGGATAGTAGAATGCTGGAATGACCGAACGCGGAGGGAATTTGACAATTGTTTTGATCAAACAATTACTTCGGAGGTCGACTTCGACAAGATTCCCAACATCAACCTCTTCCGCATTGATGGAAACTATCCACAGGCTCAACCCGAATGACGTGTCGTTTGACTGGAAGAATAATACATGGTTACCTTCCCATCTGTGAAACAGATTGACTACTAGATAAATCTTGCATGCTCAATTTTCAATTCTAGCTTATTACAGGTTGGCATACAATGGCAGTGTGAAGAAGCACAGCTTAGTTCAAAGCTTCGCCTGGGAACTTGCCGCAACCCCAGCCCTTTGCCTTGCTTTTCTATTCCCCGCCAATCTATTGGCCCAAGAGCCGCCTGCGGTACACATGGCGAATGGGATCAAGATTGGAGAGGTTTCCAGTACCACGGCCATTTTGTGGACACGCCTCACTCAATTCCCTGAACGAAAAATCGATGGAAAACCGTTTCCAAGTCGGCGCAAGCGAAAATTCGAGACTCCCAAATCATTCGATCTGAGCGAAATGGAGGGCTCTGTTCCGGGGTCGCCAGGGGAAGTCCGCATCCTTTATTGGCCGGCTCGAGATGAATCGAAAAAGAAATCCACCCCATGGCTGGCAGTGGACTTGAACCAGGATTTCACTCGCTCTTTTACCCTCAAGAACCTTGCACCCGGAACCCGTTATTCCCTGCAGGCGGAAGGGCGTCCGCTCGGAAGTTCCGACGCCAGTAGCCGAGTTGAAGGAGGTTTTTTTACTGCTCCCTCGGCAGACACGGAAGCCCCCATTCGCTTTGCCATCGTCACCGGCCAGGAATATGCAAGGCGAGATTCTCCCTTCGGCCACAAAATCTATCCAGTCATGCAAAAACTGAATTTGCATTTTTTCGTGCACACCGGAGATATCGAATACTACGACAAACCCGATCCCTACGCCGACACCATCGAACTGGCCAGGTTCAAATGGAATCGGATCTACGCCATGCCCTACCAGCGTTCTTTTCACAACCTTACTGCCAGTTATTTCATGAAAGACGATCATGACACGCTGAAAAATGACTGCTGGCCGGGCCAAAGCTATGGCGACCTTCGCTGGGAACAGGGGCTTGCCTTGTTTCGGGAACAAGTTCCCATGAGCGAACAAAGTTATCGAACCTTTCGCTGGGGCAAGGATCTGCAGATTTGGTTGATGGAAGGTCGAGATTTCCGAAGTCCCAACACGATGCCCGCCGGACCGGAGAAAACCATTTGGGGTAAAGCTCAAAAACAGTGGTTCTTTGACACGGTGAGCCAATCGGATGCCACCTTCCGGATCGTGATCAGTCCAACCCCGATCCTAGGGCCGGATCGGAGCCATAAGAACGACAATCATTCCAACCGTGGCTTTCGTCATGAGGGACAACAAATCCGGACCTTCCTTGGAAAGCAAAAGAACACTCTAGTTCTTTGCGGAGACCGTCATTGGCAATACGTTTCCAAAGACCCAGAAACTGGAGTTCGAGAATATTCCTGCGGTCCGACATCCGACGCCCACGCCGGTGGATTCAAGGAAAGCCAACGATCTCCAATGCACCAATACTTGAAAGTCAGGGGAGGATTTCTCGCCGTATCCATCGAAAGGGTGGAGGGAATTCCCCAAGTGGCATTAACTCACTACGGAGTCGACGGCTCCATTTATCACCAAGACGTTCTTCAAGCGGACTAAACACAGGGCCCAGCCTGGATCCACCAATTTTCGAAACACGTCCAGTTTGCGCTAAGCTCGAAATGGCTTTCCATGGAAAGCCCACCCCCTCACCCCTTTTTTTGGAGATGGAAACGTGGAAATTGGAACCAAGCTTGTGCTCAGCTCGATTCTGAGCCTGACTCTGGCTGCCGAGCTTTCGGCGCAAAATTGCCAGAACACCTCGGTCGGTTTTACTCCCCTCAACGATTTGGGAGCCGGCCTTTACCAGGGATTCCCTGGAGGTTTGTACCCCGGCGGGCTGAACCAACGTCCTGCCGGCCACGAAGCTGCCGGATTGGTCGAAATGCAGCAAGTCGTCCCGCGCGATGGTTCCGGCCAAGCGGACGCCTTAAACGGGCGCATTGTGTTGCTCTCCATTGGCATGTCCAATACGCGGCAGGAATTTGGAGCTTTCGCCAACCTCGCTGACGGCGACGGCGAGATCAACGATCAAGTCATCCTTTTCAACGGTGCCCAAGGTGGTTGGACTGCCGATGAAATCGCGGACCCTCAAGCCTCGTTTTGGAGCAACATCGAAAGCAACCTCCAGCAAGCCGGCTTGACGCCGTTGCAAGTGCAGGCTGTGTGGTTCAAGGAGGCCTACAGCAATCCTCAAGGAAGTTTCCCGCAACACGCCCAAAGCCTACAAACAGATTTCATGACCATCATGAACGTATTGAGGGATAAATATCCGAATCTCCGGCTATGTTATTGCGCCAGTCGCATATACGCCGGTTATGCCACCGGGAATCTGAACCCCGAGCCTTACGCATACGAATCCGGTTTTTCGGTGAAATGGTTGATCGAAGAACAATTGAACGGCAATCCACAATTGAATTTCGATCCCAATTTGGGCCCTGTGGAAGCGCCGTGGATTGCCTGGGGCCCCTATCTTTGGGCCGACGGCTTGACCCCGCGGAGCGACGGTTTGATTTGGGAATGCCAGGATTTCCAAGCTGACGGCACCCATCCTTCCGCCGACTTCGGGGCTCCCAAAGTCGCCGCCCAATTGATGGCTTTCTTCAAGCAGGATTCAACCACCGCAGCTTGGTTTCTCGGCGACGGTGGCGGCGGGGAGGTTCTGTTATTGAGTCAAAGGCCGCTTCGAAGAGGCAGGCAAACCGAAATGAGGGTACGGATGGCGCAGCCGGGCGAAACCATTTACTTCCTCTATAGCTTGACTGGAACCGGGCAGGGCCCTTGCCCAGCCACTCTCGGCGGCCTTTGCTTGGACTTGCTGGCTCCGATTGAAATTGTTGGCAACGCCGCGGCAGATCAAAACGGTGAAGCCACCTTGAGCTTCGACATTCCTGCGGATGCGCCGTTGATCGACGTTCACACCCAAGCGGTGGCACAACGGGGTCCTGGTGGCGACGATTCGGTGAAAAGCAATGCTTTGACTGCACCGATCTTGCCATAGTCTTCCAACCTTGGGCTCCGCCGGCAATGGGCCGGCGGAGCCCCAAACGTGGCTTAGGGCTTCTTCCCTTCTTGCTGGTGGAAGGTGGCCGGGATCGGCTTGCCCGGTCGTTCATATTCGGTGGTAATCGAGGCGATCCACCAGCGGCCGTCGTAACGGTAAAGCTGCAAGCTGTCGACCCCTCGCCCAAGCGGTTGCTCCGCTTTGGGGTCGAAGCGAACTTCAAAGACCACCATGGCATGAGCCAAACTCCCGAAACGGGAGATTTCCACCCGGCCGACCTTTTCATGGAAGCCGGAGGTTTTCATCGGGCTTCGTTCGATGTCGTCTTTGAACAATTGAATGAATTCATCCACCGACAAGGTCATCGGTTTGGAACCGCCACGAGGCGGCTGCACGAAAATCGCCTTCGGCCCCATCATGGATTTGAGCCGCTGCCAATTCGGTTCGGTTCCCGCTGGGAAGGAAACTGCCTGGTAGAGAGCCTGGACCAACGCTTCCACCGTGGCGAACTCGGAAGTCGCCGGCGGGGTAGCCGCCTTGGCCACGGCGGGCTCCTGCGGAAATTCGGTTTCCTCTCCTGCGATGGCGAAACAGGGCAGAGTCAGAGCCAACAAGCCGAATGTGATGGGGTGGGTCCAAAGCTTCATGAGGATTCTCCTGAAACGCAGGTGGCGTTCCGAGTCTTGTTACGAGGCAGTCATGAATCGGCTTGCCCTGAAACTGGCACAAACTATTGGAGGTCGGGGAGGTCAGAGAAAGAAAAGATCCTCCACCGAAACAGCTCCCTGGCGGTCCAACGCCGAGAGGTCACCCCCAGCAACATCCCCGGAGTCGGGGGCTCGCCCTCGGCGGTGATCGGCCGCACGTAGTTGCGCCACAAAAGCCACAGCCACATGTGCAGCCGCAGCCAACTCCGCTTCTTGGAGTGGCCCCAGTTGCGGCGCACCAGCCGGGAGAGATTGTCGCGCATCTGCGCCAGGGTGTGGTTGATCGGAAACAGCGGATTGCCCCGGTCCCGCTTGCGCTTGGAGCACTCCTGCAGATGCTGGAAACCTGCGGCTCCAAACACCGACTTCAAGACGCTGGGATAGATCTTCTTGCGATCGCTTTGCAGCACCGCCGGCTGCCTTGGAGGCAAGACCTCCTTCAAAGTCTGCAAGCATGCTTCCACTCCTTGCCGGGACTGCGAGCGTCTCTTGCCGAACAGTTTTTCCCGTTCCTCCTTCTTCTTTCTCAACCGCGGAGGGAGCGATCCCCGGCAGGGCAAGGTGCCGGCGGTCAGGTGAACGACGAAATACTTGGCACGGTGGATCAGCACCGGAACGGTCACCGGCTGCAGTCTGCGGTCGGTTTCGAAGGTTTCCAACTCATCCAGTTGAAACACTCCCGGCAGCCCGCCTCGAGCGGCCACCTCCTGTAATCGCAAGCGATGGAAGCGGCGAGCGTGTTCGCCCATGCGCAACAGGCGGTCGGCCAAGGTGCGGCGATCCACTCCCAGCATGCGAGCGCTTTGTCGCAGGGTGACTTTGCTCACCACCAGTGGCCAGAAGTCGAGATGGAGCCGGCCGTACTTCAGGCGATAGTGAAACTTGAAGCTTTGGGACGAGAAGGAACGGCGGCAGCCGTGGCACCAAAAGCGCTGGATTCTGCGTTGCTGGCGGCCACAGTAGAAGCCTCGTTTTTGAAAGCGGAAGGGGACGGAATCGGTGCGGCTGGGACAGGCGTCCCAGGGGCAGTGCGGGGGTTGAAAACGCGGCATCGCCGGTGCCTCCGAAAGAAAAGGGTTCGGCTAGGCAGACGGCTTGAGGCGGATTTGGTTACGACGGAGGCTTAAGAATTACCTCCATTGGTTTGTGCCAGTTTCAGCCCATCCACGAGCCGCCATTCATATCCAACCCCTGCCCGGTAATCCCAGCGGCATCAGGACTGAGCAAATAGGACACCAGACCGGCGACTTCTTCAGGAGTATTCATTCTCCCCATCGGAACCATTTGCATTGCAGTTTGATGAGCCAGTTCGAAGGGCATACCCATAACCCGGGCCATATCTTCAATGCCGGCCTGGGCCATTTCAGTATCCACCCAACCGGGACACACCGCGTTGACTTGGACGTGTTGTGGCGCCAGCTCCAAAGCCAAGGAACGGACCAGGCCGAGCAGACCGGTTTTGGAAGCACAATAACCGGTGTATCCAGGAACGCCGAAGCGCCCCAGCACCGAAGACACGGCCAGCAAATGCCGCGGCTCCGGCGGGTCGGCCAAATGTTTCTGCGCCGCCCGCATGGTTTCATAAGTGCCGATCAAATTGGTTTGAATCAAATCGTAAAAACGATCTTCCGGGCCGGGGCGGTTCGGACCACCGATCCCGGAGTTGGCCACCAGTCCGTGGATCGGTCCCAAGGCTTTGGCCGCCTGATCGAAACAAGCGTGAACCTGTTCGCTCTGCCGGATGTCACAACTGCCGACGTGAAAGCGAGCGCCGTGGGCTTGAACCTGGGCCGCAGTTTCTTCCAGCTTCTCCAAACGGCGGGCGAGGAGGGTCAATTGGGCGCCTTCCGCCGCCAACCGCAGGGCGATGGCTCGGCCGATGCCGCTCCCGGCTCCGGTAATGACGACGTGGCGGTCACGATGACGATCAGGAATCGCTTGCATGGTTTAGCGGGGGGTAGCGTCGGGCAAACCTCCGTCCACCGGCAAGGTCGCTCCAGTGGTCGGCGTCTGTCGGCTCAGGAAGTACAAGACCGCCCGGCCGACGTGCTCGGCGGTGATTCGGGCTTTCAGCAAGTTGCGGTTTTGGTAGTAACTTTCCAATCCGGCTTCATCCAAACCGCGGGCTTTCATGCGATCCGGTCCCACTTCGGCCCAGAGGCCGGATTTGCGGGCGCCGTCGGAAAACACTGCATCCGGAGCCACCATGTTGACCCGCACGTCCAACTCCGCCATTTCCAAACTGGCGATGCGGGCCAATTGATGAGCCGCAGCCTTGGTGCCGCTATAGGCTCCAAAACCGGCGCCGGGGGCAAACACGTTTTTGGTCGAAATCAAAACTACGTCGCCACCGGTGTTCTGGCTACGGAAGTAGCGAGCGGCTTGCTGCAACAACAACAAGGTGCCGTGAACGTTCACCCGCTCCAATCTTTCATAGGCGACCAAGTCCAGCTTTTCCAAGGTGGAAACGTGGGCCAGGCCGGCATTCGGAACTACGGCGTCCACGCCTCCCCATTGCAGGGACGCGGCGCGGAAAGCCGCCTCCACCGAAGCAGGATCGGTAACGTCCAAGACCTGCCCTTGAATCCGGGCACCGAATTCTCCAGACAGTTCCATCACCAACTTTTGCAAGGCGGCTTCGGCCAAATCGGTGGCTAGAACGCAAGCTTCCGCTTCCAGCAAAATTCGACAGATGCCGGCGCCGATGGCTCCAGCGGCTCCGGTAACTAGAACCACTCGGCCTTGCAAAGGTGGCCGCCGCCTCCCGGCCAGCTTGCGATGCTGCAAGGGACGGTATTCCATGTCGAAAAGGTGTTCATCCGACAAGCCTTGGTAGCGGCTCTCGGCACCGAGAAAATAAGACTTCGCCGACAGACTCTGCCTGGTGATATCGCAAGCAATACGGGCATCCTTCAGGGATTCGCCGAAGGCCAAAGCACCGATTCCGGGGGCAAGCACGACTCTCGGATTGGCATCGAAAGCCGACAGGGGCTGCTCCAATCGATCTTGGTGCCTCTGGTAATAATCCTGGTATGCCTGACGATATGGCTCCAAACTCTGTTGCAACTTGGAAGGCCAGCTTTCAGCATCCCAATCATCGGTTTCCAACCAAAGCGGCAAGGCTTTACTACGGATCAAATGATCGGCGGTTAAGGTCGGAGTTTGCAGGACTTTCGGAGCGCCTTCGGTTCGCAAAATGGCAAGGGTTTCCCCATCTTGCAAAGCCTGCATCAAAACCGGACGCTTGCGGTGATCGTCTCCTCCTTGCTCCAAGGCCAGAGCACCGCGCAGGACGGGAGCCCAGCGGGCAAGCTTTTCTCGAGCTTGTTCGAGTTCAGCTTCGCCGCCGGCTATGGCGACGGCAGTTCGACTTTGTTGTTGTAGCCAGGCTTCGGCCCGGTTCACCAACTCTATGGTCCTTTCATAGGACTCTTGCGCCGTATCTCCCCAGGTCACCAAGCCATGTTTCCACCACACCATGGCCCGGCAGTTGGGATTGCCGGCAACGGCTTCCGCTACCGCCTTGGCCAAGTCCAAACCGGCGGCGAAGTATTCCAGAACCGGAACTTCCTCGCCGAGAGCATCCGCCAAAGCTTGCCGACCGTTGTCCCGATTGCCCACAGCCAAGATGGCGTCGGCATGACAATGATCGACGTAACGCCCGGGAATCACTGCGTGCACCGGAGCTTCAATCGAAGGCGCCGGCTGTTGCGGGTGGCACTGCAAACGCTGCATTTCCTGCAGCATGGGTTCATCGGCCAAGGCCGGAAGTTGCAGCAACTTCTGCAATCCGGACAAATCCACCGCTACGTGATCACCGGCTTGGATGCCGTCCAAATCGCATCCGGAAGCTTTGATTCTCAAAACCGATTGCGGCTGGCCGTAAAGGTCTGGAATCTCTTCTTTGAGCGAGGTGTTGCCGCCGCCGTGAAGCACCAAAGTCGGCTCCGCCCCGATTAAACGGCTGCTGTAGGTGCGCAAGGCCAAAGCCTTACCCCATTGCGGCGCCAATGCCTCCACAAGGGCCTGGGCGTCCGCTTGCGACCAGCGGTTGATCATGTCGCCTCCTGGTGGAAAGGTGACCTAATAGTGGTTGCGTACCGGAGCCGAGGTCCGCACCTGTTCTTGCATGAAGCGAGCGTTCTCCGCCGGATTTTTGCCGTCGAACACCGCGCTTCCGGTCACGATGAGGTCCACACCCAACGCGGCAATGTCGCCGATGTTGTCTTTATGGACACCACCGTCGACGCACACCAGGATCGGATCGCCGCCGGCGAAAATCATCTGATGTACTTCGTGGATGCGATCCCGGGTATGGCTCAGGAAGCTCTGCCCTGGAAAGCCGGGGTTTACCGCCAACAGGTTCACCAAATCCAATTCTTCCCAAACCGGGTCCAACACTTCCAATGGTGTGGAAGGAGTCAACGCCACCCCTCGAACGATGCCGCGCCCGGGATGGTTCACGTTCTCCATTTCACCCAAGCGTTGCATGACCCGATGCAAGTGGCGTGTGGATTCGGCGTGAACGGTGATCATGTCCGCACCGGCTTTGACGTAGTCTTCCAACTTGTCCAAAGGTTCTTCCACCATCAGGTGGACGTCCTTCATCATTTTGGTTTTCACCGCTTGGATCCACGGTGGCCCCATGGTGGTCATCGGACAAAAAGAACCATCCATGACGTCGAAGTGGACCACTTGTACCCCGGCCTCTTCCATCGAGCGCACTTCCGCGCCGAGGTTGAGGAGGTCGGCGGTCAACAAGCCGACGGTAATTTGCGGCGCCACCTCAAATAGTTGGTTCAAGCCGCTATCCGCTTCCGCTTGTACCATCACACCCCCACCGGTGTTTCGTTTTTCAGGGTTTCGAAGAACTCCAAGGCTTCTTTCGGTTGGTAGTTCTCGTGAACCACCTTGCGCACCGCTTGAATCATGGCGGCGGGATGGGAGCTTTGAAAGATGTTGCGCCCCATGTCGACCCCGGAGGCTCCTTGTTGAACGGCGTTATAAGCCAAAGTCAGAGCTTCCAATTCCGGCAGCTTCTTGCCACCGGCGATGACGATCGGAACCGGGCAACCAGCGGTCACGGTTTCGAATCCTTGATCGACGAAGTAAGTCTTCACGTAGGTGGCCCCCAGCTCGGCACAAATGCGGGTAGCCAGCCCCATGTACTTGGCATCCCGGGTCAACTCTCGACCGACCGCGGTGACCGCCAAGGTGGCAATTCCGTAGCGCTGTCCCAAGTCGACCAGGCGGGTCATGTTGTGAACCGACTTGGTTTCGTGGGGACCGCCGATGAAGACTTGCACCGCCATGGCAGCGGCGTTCAAGCGCACCGCCTCTTCAATGCTGACGGCGATTTCCTCATCGGAAAGCTCCTTCAAAATGCTCGGCCCGCCGCTGGAGCGAAGCACGATGCCTCCCGGAAAGGTCACCGGCATGGTCGTGCGCAGCGCCCCGCGGGTGAGCATCAAGGTGTCGGCATAAGGGGTCAGGGGAGCGATGTTCAGGTCCAATCGCTCCAACCCGGTGGTCGGCCCCTGGAAATAGCCGTGGTCGAAGGCCAGCATCACGGTCCGACCGGTATTCGGATTGAAGATCTTGGAAAGCCGATTCTTCATCCCCCATTCCATGTGTTCGCAACCCTTTAGGAAGAAAGTCTCGTTCTTCTGAGGGACGTCGACTTGGAAGTCTTTGGGGGCTTTCACACTATCTGCATCGGCCATGGCGGCATCCTCGGGTTTCGGGGAACTTAAGCCAGGAGAATACTGGCCCGGAAGGCGGGTGTCCATCGACGGCGGCCCCCGACCCCAAGTAGATTTGATGTCCTTTTTTCTTCGTCAAAAACTGAATTTTCGCAGGCTTGTCTAAAAATTTAATTAAACTTAAAGTTTTTTGGCCTCCATAACCCTATAGAAATCCCTTACTTGCGGCAAATCTAGACAAATCAGCCCAAATCGATATTTGAAAAGATAAATTTATGAACAAAAATAAAACCACACGGCAGTGAAGGCGAAAAGCAAGGAAACCTCAGCTGCCAACCAAGCCAATGAAGAGCACCACTAGCATTCTCGTCCTCTGCGCCCTCGCAGCTCCGGCTCAATTACAAGCCCAATGCAGCGCATCCAAGGCCACGGCCGGCTCCGCCGCCCGCCCGGTGAGCTACGCCGAGGAAGCCAAGGACATCGTCAGCACCGCCGTCGCCGCCGGTTCGTTCAAGACCCTGGCCGCCGCCCTGGAAGCCGGCGACTTGATCCCGGCCCTGCAAGGCAAGGGCCCCTTCACCGTCTTCGCTCCGACCGACGAAGCCTTCGCCAAGTTGCCAAAAGGCACCCTGGAACATCTCCTCAAGCCCGAAAACAAAGGCTTGTTGACCAGCATCTTGACCTACCACGTGGTCCCGGCCAACTTGCCGGCCTCCACAGTAGTCAAGACGCCTTTTGCCGCCAGCCTGAACGGACAGCGGCTGAACATCGAAGTCTCGAAGAAGGGCGTCTCGGTGGCCGGCGCCAAAGTGGTCACCACCGACATTCAGTGCAGCAACGGCGTCATTCACGTGATTGATCAAGTCATGCTGCCCTCTTCCAAGGACATCGTGGAAACCGCCGCCGGTAATGATGCCTTTGAAACCCTGGTGACCGCCTTGAAGGCCGCCATGTTGGTCGAAGCCCTGCAGGCCGACGGACCCTTTACCGTGTTCGCACCGACCGATGAGGCTTTCGCCAAATTGCCGGCGGAAACGCTTCAGTCCTTGTTGCAGCCGGAAAACCGGGAACAGCTTCAATCCATCCTGCTTTACCACGTGGTCCCCGGCCGGGTTTATTCCGATCAAGCCATCAAGGCGGACAGCGCTTCCACTTTGCAAGGCAGTTCCCTAAGCCTGCGCTATCGCGACGGCCGCTTGTGGGTGGATCAATCCACCGTCATCAACGCCGACTTGGAAACCAGCAACGGTGTGATTCACGTCATCGACACCGTTCTGTTGCCGAACTGATCCCTTGTTTGAGGTTCTCCGGCTTCGGTAGGGCTCGTCCCGCCAAGCTGGAGAACCTTTTCCACTCAAAGTCATGCAAGCTCTCGCCACCCAAATGCCCACTCGCCTTGAGAATTCTCGGGAATTCAGCCCGGATCAAGATTTGCTCCCCCTCGTCGCTCAAGGAAATTGCCAGGCGGTCGAAGCTTGCCTGCAACGTTACCGGGGCCTGATCTGGAACCTGGCCAAAGCCTTCCTACGCCAACACGGAGATGTGGAAGACGCCACCCAAGACATCTTCATCGAGGTTTGGAAATCAGCCCACCGTTATGACTCTCGCCGCGGTCGGGAAAGCACCTTCATTGCCACCATCGCCCGTCGCAGGCTGATCGATCGCCAGCGCCGGCGGCAGCACCGCAGCCCTTGGCTGTCTTTGGTTGGCGAAGAAGAAGCTCCGGCCAATCCGGACCCGCAGACCGCTTGGACCGTAGAACTCGGGGAAGAAGTCGAACGCGCCTCCCAAGCGCTGCAATCGCTCCAGAAAGCTCAGCGACAGGTCATCAAGCTGGCCATTTTGGAGGGCCGCCGCCAAACCGAGGTTGCCGATCAGTTGAATCTTCCCTTGGGCACGGTCAAAACCCACCTCCGTCGTGGCCTGAAGGCCTTGCGCCGCCTTTTGGAAACCCCCACCCTGACTCCGGCGGGAAGCTGTCCGTCCTAATTCAGAGATGAAACCAGGATTGGAGCCATCTGCCACCACCAAAACGACCTATTTTTCGTCACAAAAGTAATACATCACACTCTAGGCATAGAATCCCATGGTTGACAGGGCTTATCTTAGATATCACGAGCCCTAAATTTCCGATAGCTTGGAAATGAACGCGAACCCGGAGATCGCGCCATGTTCACTACCGCCTCCGCCCTCCTGCTGCTTGCCACTTTTCCCCAACAACCGGTTTTGACCGGTTTGGGCCAGCCGGGAGATCAATATGGCTGGGCCGTTTCCGGGATCGGTGACGTAAACCGCGATGGCTTTCCCGACTTGGCCGTCGGAGCGGTTCAAACCGCGACCACCGAGGGGCCGGCCGCCGGCTACGTCCACGTCCTTTCCGGCCAAGACGGCCGTACCTTGCTGCTTTTGGAAGGCCAGGAGGACCACGACGAGTTCGGAATTGCCGTCAGCGGCGCCGGCGACGTCAACCGCGACGGGGTACCGGACATTTTGGTCGGTGCTCGCTTCGCCAACGGCGGTGGCACAAGCTTCGGCGAGGCCAAAGTCTTCTCCGGACACGACGGCCAAATGCTGTTGGAATTCCACGGCCACACCCGGTTCAGTGAATTCGGCCGTTCCGTAGCCAGTGCCGGGGACGTGGATCAAGACGGCTATCCCGATCTGATCGTCGGGGCTCCGAAAGATGACAACGTCAAACGGGACGTCGGCTCGGCCTACGTCCTGTCCGGTCGCGACGCCTCCACTCTCTTCGTCCTGAGCGGCGACCGCAGCCAGGACGGTTTCGGATACAGCGTGAGCGGTGTCGGCGACCTCAACAGGGATGGATACGCGGACTTCGCCGTCGGGGCGCCCCACGGAGGCTCCCGCGGCGAAGGCCAAGTTTCGATCTATTCAGGAAGAGATGCTTCCCAACTCTTTCTCATTGAAGGTCCGGCTTCCGGATCCGCCTTCGGAACCGCCGTGGCCGGGGCCGGAGACGTCAATTTGGACGGGATCCCCGATTGGATCGCCGGCGCCATCGGCGACGACACCAAGGCCCCGGGCTCCGGCATGGCCATGATCGTGTCCGGACGTGACGGCGCCGTCCTGCACCGCTTGTTCGGCGAGCGGGAAGCTACCTTTTTCGGCGCCTCCGTCAGCGGCCTCGGCGACGTGGACGGCGACGGCTATGCCGACGTCGCCGTGGGTGCGCCGCGAGATGAAGAGGCCGGCGCCAACGCCGGGAAGGTGCAAATCTTTTCCGGGTTGGGCGGCCACGTCATCAAAACCTATCTCGGCCAAGCTGAGGACCAACTGGGGCTCTCCCTGAGTGGCGCCGGCGATTTGGACGGCGACGGTATGCCGGAATTAGCCATCGGCGCGCCCTTTTCCGAACGCAACGGCCCCCAATCGGGAGCCATGTTGGCCCACGCCCCCGGCGCCGGGGTCCAGCCGGCAAATGCTCAACAATTCGCCCTTGCCGGGGCGCCGGCGGGCGGGGTTTCTTCTTTGTCCTCCGGGACCACCAATTACTACTACTACAACGATGACGCCGGCTGGTATGGCTGGTACGGCTATCCCTGGTATCCGCCCTGCGGAACCTGGACTTGCTGGCATCGGGGCTATTGTTATTGCTGCGGTTGGCCTTATTTCGCCTACGGTTATTGCTGGTGGATTTGCGACGACACCGGTTGGCGCGGCAACCACAACCATGGCGGCGGAAACAACAACGGCGGTGGCAACAACCAAGGGGACGGCCCGTTCTTGGCGGCGCCGGGCCCGGTGGCCTTCGCCGGCAACTCCGGTGGCGGATCCCTGAACGATTCCGGGAGTCATTTCCAATTGGGGGGAGTCGCTCAGGAAGGCGGAGACGCCACCGAAGGAAGCCTTACTCAGGTTGGCCAGGGTTCCGACAACGGGGGAGAGTCCCTGGCCGGCCTATCTACCGTGCCCGCCAACCGCGTGCGCCCGGAACTGACCCCCTCGCCCTGGCGGGGAGGAAGTCCTTTGGAGCCGACACCTTTGGGAAATTCCGCCGGCCGGCCGACCATTCGCATCCGCGGAGACGGCCTGGAGACGGCGGCTTCGCCCTGGCGGGGAAGCAGCGCATCCAGGGCTCGGACTTCGCCGGGGCCGGTGGCCAGTCGTGGAAGTCAGCCCAATCAACCCCGGGGAACCAGCAACAGCGGCTCTTCACGAAGCTCCCAGCCCTCGGTTTGGGACGGTCGCCGGGTTCAACTGCCCAGTCCTCAAGTTCGCACCGGAAACCGATCGGCGTCTAGGCCGCAAGTTCAATCAAGCAGCCGGCCCGCGTCTCGACCGCAAGTTCAGTCGCGCAGCCGGCCGACCCCTCGACCTCAGGTTCAGACGAGCAGCCGGCCTGCGCCCCGACCGAAGGTGCAATCGAATAGCCGGCCCGCCCCGCAACCGAGGCCGGCGGTCCGCCCCTCCACTTCTTCCCGTCCCAGGCCTTCGGTCCGGCCGTCCTCCGGCTCCAGGGGAGGAGGCGGCGGCAGCAAGGGAAGTCGTGGCGGCGGCGGGCGAGGCGGCCGCAATCGGCGCGGTTGAAAGCCGAGCCAAGAGAAAGTCGGCGCTAATTCGGAACCGGTTTCGGAGCTAGAATCCGGGGCATCATGGCCCTCCCTCTCCGGGTCGCTCCCTCCTTGCTGGCCTCCGACTTCACCCGCCTCGCCGAGGAAATGCAGCGGGTGGAAGACGCCGGCGCCGACTGGCACCACGTGGACGTCATGGACGGTCACTTCGTACCCAACTTGACCTTGGGTCCGCCGGTCATTGCCAAATTGCGGCAAGTCAGCACCCTGCCTTTGGACGTCCACTTGATGATCGAACAGCCGGCGGCCTGGGCTAAGCGATACGCCGAAGCCGGGGCGGACCTCCTTAGTTTTCACTACGAGGCGGCGCAAGACGACGTCGAAGGAAGCCTGCAGGCTTTTCAAAACACTGGATGCAAGGTCGGTTTGGTGCTGAACCCGGATACTCCGGTGGAAGTTTTAAAGCCGTTTTGGTCGCAAGTGGATTTGATTCTGATCATGTCCGTATTCGCTGGTTTCGGCGGCCAGAAGTTCATCCCCGAGGTCTTGGACAAAGTTCGGCAACTTCGTGACTGGGGATTTGAAGGCGACCTGGAAATGGATGGCGGCATCAACGAAGAAACCGCCCAACTTTGTCGCCAAGCCGGAGCCAACGTTTTAGTGGCTGGGACTTATGTATTCGGCTCACCATCGGCCAAAAAAGCGATTCAATCTCTTCGCGGGCTCCCGGCACCGGCTTGAACCCGTTACGGTGGCAACCACCGGTTCCCCTAAATCGAGACTTTCTTCAAGCTCCAGCCATGAGCGCCACGCCGTCCTTTCAATTAGGACCCCTTGAAACGCGCCACGAAGCCCCCTGCGCCGAGGCGCTTGCGGTTTCCTTTGCCACTTCGGTGGAAGCCATGCCTGCTTGGTGGGAAATGGCCGGGCGGGAAAATTTGCGGGCCGTCACCCTTGGGGAGGATTGGCAAGCTTGTTTACTGCAAATCCCCATGGGGCAGTGGTTCGGCGGCCGTTCCGTTCCCATGATCGGGGTCGCCGGAGTGGCCGTCCCCCCCGAAAACAGGGGTACCGGCGTAGCCACCTGGATGATGCGGCAATTCATCCAGGAAAAGCACCGGGAGCAATGGCCGATTTCCACGTTGTACCCCTCAACTTGGAGTTTGTACCGCCGTGCCGGTTATGAAATCGCCGGATCTTATTTTCGCTACACCCTTCGACTTCGGGATCTTCCCCTACAGCCGAGAAAACCAAGCTTGCGGCCTTTCCAACCGGAGGACCAAACCGGCTTGGAAGCTGCATACCGCAAACGGGCGAAACATCGCAACGGCTTTCTGGATCGGGGCTCCTATGTTTGGCAAAGAGTCCGGGAACATCGGGGCAAACCCCGTCACGGTTTCCTTTTGGACAATGGAAAAGACATTCAGGGAAGCATTTTTTACTATCAAATTCAGAAACCGGATTTCTTCTGGAACATGGAGCTTTCCGATTTCACCGCCACCAGCGCTGAAAGCGCCTGCAGGATGCTGAGCTTTCTGGCCCAGCACCAAACCATGGGCGGCGAGGTTGAATTTTTCAGCGGGCCTCACGAACCCATGTTGGATCTACTGGCTCACCGAGTTTTCGAATCGCAACTGTTCGAATATTGGATGGTTCGCATGGTGCATCTTCCCAAGGCCATGGAAAGCCGCGGCTGGCCGCTCGGCTTAAAAACCGATCTGCAGTTTCAAATTGAAGACGATTTGATCGGCGAAAACAACGGCACCTTCCGCTTGCAAATTTCCGGGGGTGAAGGGCGCTGGACGGCTGGTGGCGAGGGCCGCATTCAAATCAGCGCTCCGAACCTGGCCCCGCTGTACACCGGCTTCCATTCCGCCACTTCGCTGGCGCAACACGGTCGCCTGCAAGCATCGCCGGAGGACTTGGCCTTGCTGGACGCCGCTTTCGCCGGCCCGCCGCCGGGTATGGCGGATATGTTCTGATCCGAAATATTCTTGTCCCGGCGGGAGCCCTAAGGCCCACTAGATGGACAACCCGCCGGCTTTCGGGTCCGGTCCGTCACGTTTCCACCCATCCATGTCCAACACATCCGATTACGAGTACGGGGTCCAGAAGGAAGAACACCAAGGCGCTCTGGAGGAAACCTTGAACTTGAGTTTCGGGATTTCCGATTATCAAGCATGGAGATCCAGCGCTGGTGATGAACTCCTGAGAACGGTCTATCGTCAAGGCCAATTCCACGGCTGTGTCCTGCCGGTTCCCATGGGACAATGGTTTGGCGGGCGATCGGTGCCAATGATCGGTGCAGCGGCTGTGGCCGTGGCCATTGAGCATCGAGGGCGTGGGGCGGCCAGTTTCTTGATGCGCCGCTTCGTCCACGAAATGCACGGGGAAGGATGGCCCATTTCCACCCTTCATCCAGCCTCTTGGGGTTTGTATCGGCGGGCAGGCTACGAACCGGCCGGGTCTTTCTTCCGCTACACCATCCCGATGGCAAGGCTACCGCTTCAACCTCGGGAACCGGCCTTCCGGCCGTTTCATGCTGACGACCAAAAGGCTTTGGAGGCCGCCTATACCCAGGCGGTCCATCATCGAAACGGTTTTCTGGACCGCAGCCCGGTGATGTGGAAGCGAGCATGCAGCTCCCATTTGGGCCCATTCAATGGCTTCGTACTTCCGGGTCCGGACGGCTTGCAAGCTTTCGTATTCTTTAAGGCTTTGCCGGGCAATTCAGGGGAATGGAATCTGGAATTGTCGTGCTACGGCGCCGTCGATGGAGAAAGCAGCCGGCGCCTGCTTAGCTTTTTGGCTCAGCAACAAACCCAACTTCAGAATGTGAAATTTTATGGTGGGCCCCAGGAACCGATGTTGGAGACCCTCGACTTCCGGTACTTTCAAGCCAAGCTAAATGAAAACTGGATGGTGCGACTCATTCACTTACCGAAAGCCATGGCCAGTCGAGGTTGGCCGTTGGGATTGCAAGCCGACTTGCATTTCCAAGTGGAGGACGACTTGATCCAGGAAAACAACGGCGCCTTCCGCTTGCAAATTTCCGGCGGCGAAGGGCGTTGGATTGCCGGCGGCGAGGGCCGTATTCAAGTTTCTGTTCCAGACATGGCTCCGCTGTATACCAGCTTCCATTCCGCAACTTCCTTGGCGCAACAAGGTCGGCTCCAGGCCCCGCCGGAGGACTTGGCCCGACTCGACGCCGCCTTCGCCGGACCGGCTCCCGGCATGGCCGAAGAATTTTGAGCTCGGCCTCTATGTCAGAACAATCTGAATACGATTACGGTTTCCTCAAGGATGAGCATCGATCCGCGGTTCAGGAAACCCTGGCCCTCAGTTTCGGCATATCCGATTACGAAGCATGGAAAGCCCGCTATGGCCAGGAGCCTTTGCGCACGATTTGCTGTCAGGGCCAGTTTTACGGCTGTTTGATGCCCATTCCTATGGGGCAATGGTTTGGCGGGCGCTCGGTACCCATGGTCGGGGTCGCCGCCGTTGCCGTTCCTTTGGAATTCCGAGGCCGCGGGGCGGCCACTTTCCTAATGCGACGTTTCGTTCAAGAAATGCACGGGGAAGAATGGCCCATTTCCACTCTTCATCCGGCCTCTTGGGGTTTGTATCGGCAGGCCGGCTACGAACCGGCCGGATCTTTTTTTCAATACACCATGCCATTAAAGGATTTGCCCCTACACCCTCGAGAACCGGCTTTTCGGCCGTTTCGGCCGGAAGACCAAAAGGCCCTCGAACTCTGCTATCGCCGGGCGGTTCGCCATCGAAATGGTTTTTTGGATCGTGGCCCGGTGATTTGGAGGCGAATTTTCGGTTCTACGGATCACCCGAACCAGGGCTTCGTCTTACCGGGCCCGAAAGGTTTGCAGGCTTTCGTCTTTTTCCAAGCCACGCAACAAAATAAATGGGAATGGAATTTGGAACTGTCCGGTTACGGTGCAATCGATAGAGATAGCAGCCGGCGCCTGCTGAGCCTTTTGGCCCAACAACAAACCCAGCTCAAGGATTTGGAATTCTACGGCGGGCCCCATGAATTGCTGCTGGAATCGCTCCCCCACCGGCACTTTGAAGCGAAATTATTTGAACACTGGATGGTACGCCTCATGCATTTACCCAAAGCCATGGCCGGTCGAGGATGGCCGTTGGGATTGCAGGCCGACTTGCATTTTCAAATGGAAGACGACTTGATCCCGGCAAACAACGGCGCTTTCCGCTTGCAAATTTCCGGCGGCGAAGGGCGCTGGATTGCCGGTGGCGAAGGCCGCATTCGAATCCGGACGCCGGATCTGGGGCCGTTGTACACCGGCTTTCATTCAGCCACGGCTTTGGCCCAACACGGTCGCGTCCAAGCTCAACCCGAAGATTTGGCCAAGCTCGACGCCGCCTTCGCCGGACCGGCTCCCGGCATGGCCGACATCTATTGACCGCTTTTGGCTTCCCGCCCTTGCAATCCCAATTCTTCGGCGTGGGGCTTTAAAGCGTCGATCACGAATTGGATGTGATCCCGCAACTCGATCCCGAGCAGTTCCACTCCCGCCCGGACCTCTTCCCGCTCCACCTTGGCGGCGAAAGATTTGTCTTTCAATTTCTTCACCACGCTTTTGGGTTTCAAGGTGGCGATCCCTTCCGGCCGCACCAGGCAACAGGCGCCGATGAAACCGGTAAGTTCATCGCAGGCCAACAGAGCTTTATCCAAATCGGATTCATAGGGAACCCCCCACTGGGTGTAGTGAGCGCTGATGGCATGAGCGATGTGCTCTTCGCCTTGGTCCCGCAACCATTGCACGATTCGGTCGGGATGTTCTTCCGGCCACTGCTCATAGTCGGCATCGTGCAGCATGCCGGCGATCCCCCAGGCTTCCTCCGCTTCGGCTCCGGGCCCATAGCGGTGAGCCGCCGCCCGCATGACGATTTCCACCGCCCGGGCATGGGTGCGCAACGCGGCTCCCGGAGTCCAATCGCAAAGATGTTGCCAGGCTTGTTCGCGGCTCAGTCCAGTCATGGCCGCCGATGCTACAGTACGCCGAAATCATGCAAAAGGTGGCCATCATCGGAGCCGGCATCATGGGCCGGACTTTGCTTCGCGGCTTGCTGCAAGGCGGCGGTTGGGATCCCGGTCGCATTCTGGTGGGCACCCGGCGCCCGGAAACCGCCGAAGAAATCACCTCCCAATTCGGAGTCCGGGCCAGTCACGACAGCCGCTCCCTGGTGGGCGAAGCCGATTTCGTCGTGCTCTGCCTGAAGCCCAAAAACATCGCTCGGATCGTCGAAGCCCTGAGCCCTCACCTTGCCCCGTCCGCTTGCTTCTTGAGCGTGGCGGCGGGAGTGACCTTGGCCGATATCGCCGCCGCCGCCGACCCCAACCGGGCCCTGATCCGAGCCATGCCGAATACGCCGTGCCAAGTCGGCGCCGGTATGACGGTGCTCAGCCCCGGCGAATTCGCCAGCACCTCTCAAATCGAGGCCGCCCAACAAATCTTCGCCCTCCTCGGCCGCGTCCTGGTTTTGGAAGAGGAGCACATGAACGCGGTCACCGGCTTGTCCGCCAGCGGTCCGGCCTTTCTCTATTTGGTGATTGAATCCCTGACCGACGGCGGCGTCATGTCCGGCTTGCCCCGCAAGGTGGCCATGGAATTGGCGGCTCAGACGGTTATGGGCGCCGCCCAAATGGTGTTGGAAACCGGAAAGCATCCTGCCGCTTTGAAGGACGCGGTCACTACCCCGGCCGGTTGCACCATCTCCGCCCTGCTGCGATTGGAAGACGGGCGCTTGCGGTCGGTTTTGGCCCGGGGCGTTCAAGAAGCCGCCACCAGCGCCGCCGGTTTGCGGCAAGTGCAGGAAAATTCATGAAGGAAATGATTCAAATCAGCCGGCGCTTAAGCCGGTCGGTGACTTCTATGAGCTTTGCGGAGCCGGTCACCCACGTGTACAACCCGTTGCAATATGCCCGCCGCTCCCACGAAGCTTATTTGGAGCGATTTGCCAAACCGGGAGTCCAAGCCATCTTGCTGGGCATGAACCCGGGCCCATGGGGCATGGCGCAAACCGGAATCCCTTTCGGTGAAGTCGCTTTGGCCAAAGATTGGTTGGGATTGGCCGCCAAGGTGGACAAACCGGAACGGGAACATCCCAAACGGCCGGTTCAAGGTTTTGACTGTCCCCGAAGTGAAGTTTCCGGCCGCCGGCTTTGGGGTTGGGCCAAACAGCGATTCGGGAAACCGGAAAAGTTTTTCGAACACTTTTTCGTTTATAACTTTTGCCCGCTCTCTTTCATGGAAAAAGGCGGCCGCAATCGGACTCCGGACAAGTTGCCGAAGTCGGAAAAAGAGCCTCTGTTCGCCGCCTGCGATCAAGCTTTGCGAGCCTGCGTGGAATCCATGCAGCCGGAAATGTTGATCGGCGTCGGAGCCTTTGCCCGGCAACAAGCCAAACGGGCTCTGAACGGCATGAAATTGCCATTAGGAACCATTCTTCACCCTAGTCCGGCCAGCCCCGCAGCCAACCGAGGATGGGAAGCCCAAGCGGAAGCTCAATTGAAATCCTTGGGGTTAAGGCTGCCTTTTTGATTCCGTAAGGTTTTCGGATCCTGCCGTCAATCAAGGCAGGATGGGCGCCGTGATTGTGTTCGTGGTCACCGACCGGGTGCCTTGCGAGCCGCGGAGAATCACGGCCTGGGTGTAGACGTCCACCAGGGGAGCGAATTGTGGAACGGTCAGATTCAGGGTGGCATTGCCGGACGAGTCGGCGGTGGCTTGCCCGAACATCACCACCGGATCCAAGATGTCCAGGCAGGGGCTGCCCTGCGAGTGGCAGGGCCCGAGCCCGAGCCCGGCAAGACTGTAGTAGAACCAAACCGTTTCACCGGGCAGGGCGGAGCCGGTCCGCAACCAGGCTGGCTGGCCGCGCTGGAACGTGCTTTGGGTCAGAGGCGGACCGACGGGATTGCGGACGAAGACATCACTCAACCCATTCGTGTCCCCCGGCACAAGGTTGCTTGAGGAGCTTTGGAACGCCACGAAGCGGCCGTCGGCTGAGATCGAGGATAAGTAGCTTAGCCCGCCCCGGTGCATGCCGGTGGAATCCACGCTGACCACCGTAGTCTGGCCGGATTGGCGGTCGTGGACGTAGATTTCCGAATCGAGAGCCCCGCCCCCGGGTACGAAGTTGGTGTAACTTTGAAAGGCCACAAAGCGACCATCGGCCGAGATCGAGGGCTCGTCGCTTCGTGCGTATCCTTGCACTCCCAGAGAGTCCACGCTGACCTGTATGATCTGGCCAGTCTGGCGATCGTGGACGAAGATATCCTCATAGCTGTTCACGTTCCCGGGTACGAGATTGCTGGCAATGCTGTCAAACGCCACGAAGCGGCCGTCATGCGATATCGAGGTATTCCAGCAGTGTCCGTTCCCTTGCCCCCCAGCGGAGTCCACGCTGACACGGGTGGTCTGGCCGGTCTGACGGTCGTGAACAAAGACGTCCCTAGCCCAATTCGTGTCCCCTGACACGAGGTTGCTGGCGGCGCTAATGAAAGCCACAACCCGGCCGTCACCGGAGATCGAACACTCCCAGCTCTCCCCGTTCCCCTGTAAGCCAGCGGAGTCCACGCTCACCCGAGTCGTGTCGTTGGTTTGGCGGTCGTGGACGAAAGTGTCTCCCCAGCCGTTAGTGTCCCCACTTACGAGGTTGGATGATGAGCAATAGAACGCGACGAAGCGACCGTCGGCCGAGATCGAGGGATAATAGCTTTGGCCGTACCCCTGCACGCCGACTGAATCCACGCTGACCCGCGTGGTCTGGCCGGTCTGACGGTCGTGGACGAAGATGTCCACACTCAAGTTGGTGTCCCCGGGCACGAGGTTGCTAGCCCAGCTTTGGAACGCCACGAAGCGGCCATCGACCGAGATCGAGGGGTCGTCGCTCATAGAGTCCCCTTGCCCCCCGGCGGAATCCACGCTGACGCGGCTGGTCTGGCCAGTCTGACGATCATGGACAAAGATGTCCGTGACCCCGTTGGTGTCTCCCGACACGAGGTTGCTGGCGTCACTACTGAAGGTCACGAAACGACCGTCGCCCGAGATCGCAGGGCGGTCGCTGCCGCTGCTCAGGATCCCTCCGCCAGCTTGCCCCCCGGCCGAGTCCACACTGACCCGTGTGGTCGACGGAGTCTGGGTTGAAGCAGGGATGGCAAACGAAAGAAAGAGCACCCAAAACGAAACGTGTCGAAACATGATGGCCTCCATAGCCAGGGGATGAGGAAGACCAGAACTACTCTAATCGCGATAGGGGAAGAACTCAAAACTGCCCATTCCAACAAAGGCCTGTAGCTCTCCGGCCTCGTTGCAGTCGTCTTCGCGAATGCGTCCAAAAGTGCGCAGAGAATGACGGCCGCCTGCAACTGAGCTAGGCAAACGCCGGAAAGGAAATATGCTTTAAACCGATCATGCGCGTCATCACGATCAATCTCAACGGCATTCGAGCCGCCGCCCGCAAGGGTTTTTTTGCCTGGATGAGCCGGCAAAAGGCTGATTTGATCTGCTTGCAGGAATTGCGAGTGAAAGAAGAACAAATGACGGCCCAAATGAAAGCCCCGGGCCGATACCAGGGATATTTTCATTTGGCCGAACGCCCCGGTTATTCCGGCGTCGGCATCTACGTCCAGCGAGAACCCGATCGGGTGGTGCAAGGCTTAGGTTGGCCCGACATTGACGCCGAAGGCCGCTTTCTGCAAGTCGATTACGGCAACCTCAGCGTGGTTTCCCTCTACTTACCTTCCGGTTCCAGTAGCGAAGAAAGACAGCAAATCAAATTCGGTTTCATGGATCGCTTTCTGCCTTGGTTGAAAGCCAAAGCCAAGGAAGATCGGGAATACTTGATCTGCGGCGACTGGAATATCGCCCACCGCAACATCGATTTAAAAAACTGGCGCGGCAACCAAAAGAACTCCGGTTTTCTACCGGAGGAACGAGCCTGGATGGATCAAGTCTTCGGCGAAGCCGGTTGGTGGGACACTCACCGGAGGCTTCAGCCCGAGGCCACCGGAGAAGCCTACACCTGGTGGTCGAATCGGGGCCAGGCCTGGGCCAACAACACCGGATGGCGCATCGATTACCAAGTGGCGACTCCGGGCATCGGGGCTTTGGCCCGCCAGGCTTCGGTCTACAAACGAAAGCGTTTCTCCGACCATGCCCCGTTGATTCTGGATTACGACCACGATTTAAGCGGCGGCAACGGCAAGCCGCCCCGGCCCTAAGCTCAGCGACGCAGGCGAGCCGGTCCGGAGACTCCGGGGGAGCCGGCGATGTAGTAACGCCAGGGCAGTTGGGCGTCTTCTCCGGCGTAGTCGACGCCAATTCGTGGGCTTTGCTTCACCACTTCTTCCGGAGCCAGGATGCCGGCCCGCAGGCGAAACCGCCCTCTCCCCAGGACGGCACCATTGTCGCCGCCGTCAATGCCCAAACCCTTGGATAAGCAGGCCGGCCCGCGGAGCAGCACCTCCAGATCCAAGTCTCGACGGCGGCGGCGGCGAATCTCTTTCTCGCCTTGAATCGGCACCGCTCCCCGGAGCAAAACCGCCTGAGGCTGACCGTCTCCAGCGCAAACCACGTTGGTGCACCAATGCATGCCGTATACGAAGTAGACGTATAGACGGCCGGCAGGCCCCCACATGACCTGATTTCGGGGAGTGCGGCGGGCTCCCGAAGAATGGGCCGCTTGGTCTTCCGGCCCGCGATAAGCCTCCACTTCCACGATTCGAGCCGCCAATGTCAGGGAATTATTCTTCACCTCTAAAATAGATCCGAGGAGATCTGGCGCCACTTTCAGGACGTCCCGCTGGAAAAAGGATGACGACAGGCCCTCAAGCCTGTTTTCTTGGCTGGAATCGTGGGGACTCAAATCTCGGTCATATTATCGAAAAGTTGCAAACACTGTTAACCAAACGCTTGCTAGGTCTCCCGACCTCCGCTAGCTTGGAATTGATCGGACGGTCCGGCCCAGCCGCCGCCCGATGAAGTTGTTCCCCTGCTGAGTCCCCCGAACAGGCTTGACCATGAAGCTTTTCTCCCTTGCCGCCCTCGTCGGCGCTGCTTTGATCCTGGCCCCTGCGGCCTCCGCTCAATACACCCTGGACATTGATCCTGGGGCTTCCTCCTTTACTTGGTCGGCCAACGCTGCGGCGGTCGGCACCGTTCAGGAGTGTGGCACCGGCAATACCGTGGGAAGTTTTCAAGTGGACGGCACCATGAGCGTGGCTCTGGATCCCCACAATGGTGCCCTGAGCTGCGGTAAGTTGTATGGCAGCCAAGGCTTTACCATCCCGACTCTGCTGTGCGGCCGGATTCCTAACCCGATCCCCTTCCTGCCGGACCTGGCTCGAATCGAGATTGACGGCGCGGTCATGGACGCCCAGACCGCTCCCTTTGACATCGATGCCGTCGGCGACTTCACCACCATGGCGGTGCTGGGCTTTACTGCCGGGGTGGTCACCATCGATCCCTTTGTCGGCGAAACTACGGTGATTCCCCTAGCCGGCTTGCAAGGCGAGCCCACTCCCATTGACGGCAACATCGTCGACAATGCCGGCACCATTGAAGGTTCGGTTCCGGTCGACATCGTGATCGACACGCCGGACATGTTCTTCAGCTTGGCCGGCACCTTGGTCGGTTCTGCCCCGGCGATCGCCAACTTCAGCCTCAACGTCGGCGCTTTGACCGCCGGGACTGACGGTACCTTCGACGTCAGTGGAGCCGATGCCAACGCCGTCTGCCACCTGGCCTACAGCACCACCGGCGCCGGTTGCACCGCCGTCGATTTCCTGAACACGGTGGTCAGCTTGAACGCTCCGGTTCTGGTTGGCGCCACCATCACCACCGACGCCGCCGGCAGCGGTAGCTGGACCTTGCCGATCCCGGCCGGGACCACCGGCGTCACCGTTTCGTTCCAAGCTTCCCACTTGGATCGCACCAGCAACGTGGTCACCACCACGATTCTGTAAGCAGGTTTCGGGAGCCGTCTCGAACAAGAGCGCAGGTTTCGGCCTGCGCTTCTTTTGTTTTGGAAACGTGACTCGCTTAAAAATCTTGGTTCCGGACCCGTTGCAAAACTGAAGCCAACTCCTGCACTGCGGCCAGTAACTCCGGCAAGGCTTTACGGCAGGCAGGCAAATCTCCTTGATCGGCAAGTTCCTCCAATCGAGCAGCTTCGGCCCGAGCGGAAACGGCAGCAAATTGAGATACCGAGCCCTTCAGGGAATGAGCCGCCGTACGCAAAGCCGGCGCATCCTCCCGCTGCAAAGCTTGCTGCAAACGGCTTTGCAGTCCGGGCAACTCCTCAAAGAAAATTTCCACTAATTCCTGGAATAGATCCAGGTCGTGATCCAGGTATTCCATCAGGGCTTGCCGATCGAAAACCCTGGCATCATCGGGATGGGTCGGCTCCGATTGGTTCATGTGCTATGGAAACAAGCTTAGCCTTCCGAATGCCATTGGGAGCCTCAACCGATCGAATTCCGGCGAAAAAGGAAGTTTTTTCCCAGAGCTTTCAGGAGGTGTAGCCGATAGCGAATCTTTTCGCGGAAACGCCAATACCCTTCGGCGCCCTGACACAAGCCGAATTGCAAACTCCGCTGAAGAGAGAGCGGCCCTTCGTTGCCAGCGTAATACGTTCTTCCTTTGCCGACCTGCCAAGCCGCATGGGCGTCGCTGCTTCCCGTTACCGCCACTCGAATCCTTTGGTTTTCCACCGCGTCTCTGGCCGCCAGGTTGTAGCGGGCGGCAAAGCCCGGCACGGCATTGGTGCATTCAATGGCGTCGAAAGGAACGGTATTCAACAAATCGCCGCAGCCCAATTTGACCCGCAACAAGCGCTCGATCAGCTTCGGCGCAAATGGATGGTGCGCCACCGCGATGCCACCGGCTTGGTGAATCCGCTCCACGGTTTCGGCGGCACTCAATCCCTTGGGAACGGTTCGGGTCACGAACAGGGCTCCGATGTGTCCATCCCGGGAAGAAACTTCCACCCCCGGGATTACCGCCAGGGGCAAGCGCCGGCGATGGGCTCTCCGGCGCGCCTCCAGGGCACCTCCGATTTCATCGTGGTCGGTAATGGCAATGGCGTCCAAGCGCTGTTCCACCGCCGCCGCCAGCACCCGATCCAAATCATCGCCGTCGGACCATTGGGTATGAATGTGAAGGTCCGCCGTGTTTTGGAGAACGACCTTTTCCTTGGCGTCCAAACCGACCAAACGCAGCGCCGGTAAATAGCGGCTCTCATAAGCGGTGGCTTGCCAATGGGGCAAAGCCTCGATCGCGGCCAGGTCCTGCTCGGCACCGGCCTCCAATGCCGCCAAGGCATCGAAGTCATCCACATACCGGTCTACCTCGGAGAGTTGATGTTGGTTTCCGGCCACCGGAAGCGAAACGTATCCACGAGAGGTCGGCTGCACGGTTTGGGCGGTTTGGCTAAGCGTCATGAATGGTTCCCGATTCGGCCAAACTTCCTATCGGCCCGGAATGCAAGGGATCTGAACGAAAGCTCGGAGCCATCCATCGACCGACTACTTGGATTGGCCTTGACTTTGCAAAAGGCGCACGATGATGGATTCGAATTTGGTCCGCAAACGTTGGTGGGCTTCTCCCGTTGCCGGGCCGGCGAAGCCGCTGTGAACCGCCTGAATGCGGCCGTCCTGATCGATAAATACAGTAGTCGGGAAAGCACGAATCCGGTCCAAAAAAGGAAGAGCTCGACTGGCAGCGGCCTTGTCGGCGGTTCCCGCCAGCAAAGTTGGGTATTCCACTTGGTGGATGCGCCGATAGCGTTGTAGTTGTGGCCGATCCAAGGCAGGATCTCCGGTTCGTTCAAAGGCCAGAGCCAGAATCTGCAAGCCTTGGGACCGATAGCGACGATCCAGCTCCACCAGCAACTTCGTCTCGTCGTGGCAATTGGGACACCAGGAACCGAAGATCTGCAGCACGGTGGCTTTCACCGGAAATTCCGTTTCACCGAGCTTGCGAAGCTTGCCGTTCAAATCCGGGAACTGAAGTTGTCGCCAATCCACGGCACCTTCCACTTTGGTGGCTTGAAAGGCGTCCTCCAATTTGGCCTGCGGATCGGGTTTGGCCGACCAAGTTTCATGCCAGCGGTCTCCCGACCAAAAATCTCCTTGCAAGGAACCGTCGGTGGATCGCTCGGCCTGAAACAGAAAAGCGTGGGAACCGTCAAAACAAGACAACCGTAATTGATGACCATCCCGGCGCCCGGCCAAATATCGATAATCCCCCAAAGTGGTCATAAAGGTTCCGGTCACTTGCCCTCCGGCTCCTTCTTGAAACAAAGCGACGGCCGCCTGGTCCGCTTTTTGGAATTGAACCTTCCACTTGCTGGCCAACGGCAAGGAATGGTCCGATTCCTCTTCTGCCAGAGGCCGAAAACGAGCGGTGGCCGAAGGCTCGGAAATGCTCTCGGCACGACAGAGCAAAACCTGCCACCGTTCTCGATCCAGCCGCTTGCGCCAGACTCCGGTCATAGCTTTTCCCTTCTCGGTCCAACTCAACAAAATGTGGGAGTCATAAGGCTCCATATCCAAGATCAAACCGGCGGCATCGCGCTGGAGACCTCCGATGGGCCAGCGTTCCGGCCCATTGTGGATCCAAGCTCTGGCGGCATCGGAATCGGTTTTCCACTCCACTAAAAAAGGCAACTCCCCTCCCGGGGTTTGCAAAGTAAATCGCCACCAGTCTTGAGGCCAGTCCGGCAAGGCCGGTTGCTGCCAAAGTGCTGCGGCAAGGGTGCAGGAAAGCAAAGGGAGAAGGTTTCCGAGAAGCATGGTCGATTCCTGGTTCCCGGGAAAGGGCAATGGTTCCCGTTCAGGACGAAGTCCGCTTTTCTATCTAAGCAGCTTCATCCTTTCGCTTCAACCGTCCTGCAAGCTTTGTTCGATCAGCTCGGCTACGGCATGATCGTCTCCGCGATTGCGGCGTTGAAGATGAGCCGCCAATCGGTGCCGCACTTTCTTTCCCATGTTTTGACCGTATTTCACTTTCAAATCGACATGATGAGGAATGATTTTGAAAACACCCACGTTTTCCAAGGCCTGCCGGTACATCGGATCCTGGGCCTGAATCGGCCGGTACCGGCCTTCGGGTTGATACTTTTCCATCAGGCTTTGCAAAGCCCGAGCCTTTTCATCAAGCTGGTCCACGACCACTCCTTTTCCTCGAATCGCCGCCGATTCGAAAAAGGCGGTCGCCGGGCAGGCGTTTTCCGCCGCCAGCCAGTAAGAAGGAATCAAAGTGCTTAGGCCGACCATGGAAAAAGAGGCTTTGCCCCCTGCGGAGAAAACTTCAAATTTTTCTCCGGACAGAGCTCCATGAAAATAAATCTGCTCATCCAGCAGTACGAAATTTAACGGCACCACTCTCGGATAACCCAATCGGTCTTCCAAGCCCAAGTATCCGACTTCGCACCGCTGAGCGATCTCCGCCACCCATTTGGAATCGACCACGGCAAACTCTTGACGTCGCACTTTATTCCTCCACCGCAGCTTGAATTCGGCGCAGGTGCTGGCGGAAACTCCAGCCTGGGTTTCGTTCCCGCTCGGCCAGGTACTCGGCGAATTCGAATTGCTGTCGCAGGCTTCGGCCGCCGTGAAGAGCCTCGACCTGACGCTGCTCAACTTGCCGGATCTGCTTGGCGGTTTCCTGGACCTGAGTCCAATGCGCCAATGCGACGAAAACGACGCCGTCTGAGTCGGCGAAAACTAAATCTTCCCTGCAGATTGATAATCCGGCGAAATCGATGCTCTTTCCCACCGAAGCCCCTTCCCGAGGTTCCAAAGGACCGGCCGGATAAGCTCCATAGCTGAACAGAGGCAATCCAATCGCTTGCAGTTCCGGGGTATCTCGGTGATTCCCCCAAACCACCGTGCCCGCCAGTCCAGCTTGCTTCAATTCCCAAACCACCAGGTCCCCGAGACAGCCCTCGTCTCGGCGGCCTTGGTTATCCACCACCAAAGCATGCCCGCTCTCGCATCCCTCTAGGGCTTCCAAGAAAACGTCCACACTGCCGGCATGAGTCACCGGAAAGACCCTGGCCGCCAAGCGCATGGCCGGGTCCAGAGCTTGAATGCCCGCCGGTGCACAACGGATCGGCAGCCGATGGCGAACGCAGGCGTCGACGATCGCCGGGGTGGAAAGAGTGCGAAACTGTTCTTGAAGTTGGTCGGCTTGCATGTGAACGAGCTGTCTGAACAGGTAGGAAAACCCAGCCTAGCCAGATTTGGCGCGGGACCAAGGTCCACTTTTTGACCTTTCCTTGGTACCAATTAAGGGACCTCGTCCCTTGCCATGCCCAAACAAGCCCCGGAAATCCAGCTCGCTGGCATCGAAATTCCCGATCGGAGCGGCCAAGCCAAATACCGGCACCTGGCCGAGGCCTTGCGCCAAAGGATTTTGGATGGACGCCTTTCCCCCGGAACTCGCCTGCCGGCCAGCCGAGTTTTCGCCGCTCAATTGCAGGTTTCCCGCAATACGGTGCTCCAGGCTTTCACCGGCCTGATCGCCGAGGGTTACCTCACTGGCAAGCCAGGCTCAGGGACTTTCGTGACCGATAGCCTGCCGGAAGCTTTTCTCCACAGCCAGCCGGCGGCTCCAGAACTCGACCGCCAGTCCCCCCTGCCCACTGATGACCCACCTCAGGAGTTGGAACTTCGCCCCTTCCGCTGCGGCGCCCCCTCCCTTCAAGATTTTCCTTTCGCCCTCTGGACTCGGGTCCTGAGCCGCCAAAGCCGTCGCCTGCCTTTTCAAGCCTTCGGCTACGGCGATCCAGGCGGTTACCCTCCCTTGCGTCGAGCTGTGGCTGAATACTTGTCCACCGCTCGAGCGGTGCGCTGCCAAGCGGAGCAGATATTGATCGTCAACGGCTCGCAACAAGCCATCGATTTATGCGGCCGGGTGCTGTTAGGAAAAGAAGATGTGGTGTGGTTCGAAGACCCGGGTTATCCGGCGGCCAAAGATTGCTTTCAGCGAACCGGAGCCCGCTTGTTTCCGGTCACCGTCGATCGGAACGGCATGCAGGTGGAGCTGGCGCAACGGCAATGCCCGCAAGCCAAGTTGGCTTACCTCACCCCTTCTCATCAATTTCCATTGGGCCACAGCTTAAGTCTCAGTCGCCGGATGCAGTTATTGGATTGGGCCAACCGCAATGGTGCTTGGTTGCTGGAGGACGACTACGACAGCGAATATCGCTTTAGCGGACCTCCCTTGGCTTCAATGCAAGGCTTGGACCGAAACGACCGCGTCTTGTATATGGGAACTTTCAGCAAGGTGTTCTTTCCGGCCTTACGCTTGGGCTATTTGGTTCTGCCTCCTCCCCTGGTGGACGAGTTTCAAGAAGCCAAACAACTGGCGGATCGAGGTTGCAGCTTGCTCGAACAAGCGGCTTTGGCGGAGTTTTTGGAACAAGGGCATTTCGCCCGCCACCTACGAAAAATGCGACTTCTCTATCACCGCCGACAACTAGCTTTGGCGGCCGCCGCCCGGCAACGGCTGCCGGCGGAATTTCGCCTTCAAATCAGCCATGGCGGCATGCACGCCCTCCTATGGCTCCCCCCTGGGGAAAATGATCGGCAAGTCGCCGAACGAGCTCGCCAAGCCGGCTTTCAAGTGGAAGCCCTATCGAACTACCGCCTGAAATCGACAGGTCTTCCGGCATTGTTACTTGGTTTCGCCGCCTTTAGCGAAGCTCAAATTCAAGCCGGAATGGAAAGCTTGGCCACTCGAGTTTTGCTGCCGGTTTGATGGCTCCTGACCCTTAAACCAAAGTGGCGCCTTCAGCCAAGCCCGGCGGAGCGATGGTGTCGATTTGCGCCAATGGATCGGCACTGAGTTTGAGTTCGACGGCGCCGGCGTTTTCTTCGATCCGCTCTGAACGGCGGGTTCCGGGGATCGGGATGACGTCCTCCCCTTGATGCAACAGCCAGGCCAAAGCCACTTGAGCCGGAGTCGTTGGCAAAACGCGGATTGGCGTGGCGTAAATCCAGCGCGTCCAGTTCCCGCAAGGTCGGCAGCAACTCGGTTTCCACCTCCCGCCGCCATAAGGAATATTCAAATTGCACCGCGGCCCCGTAACCAAGGCTGCCGACTTCGGCATCGGAACTTCCAAGCCGTCGCTTGCGAATGGTCATGACCCTAGAGTAATCGCTCAGCCCGGACGCCCGATCTCATCCTCGCCCATGCAACCTTGGCTCAGCCCCGAAGTTCTCGACGCCGTCGGTGACCGCCGGCCGGTGGTGGCCCTGGAAACCGCGGTCCTGACCCACGGCTTACCGGCGCCGCAGAAGCTGGAAGTCATGGCCAGCATGACCGCCGCCGTACGCAGCCAGGGAGCGATCCCGGCAGTGGCGGCGATTCTGGAAGGCAAGCCGGTGCTGGGGGCCACCATGGAAGAATGCCAAGCCCTGGCCGATCATCCCGCGCCGATGAAAGCCGGGACCCGGGATTTGGGGTGGGCCATGGCCACCGGGGCTTGGGCCGGCACCACCGTCTCCGGAACTTTGGCCCTGTGTCGGCTGGGCGGGGTTCGAGTTTTCGCCACCGGCGGCATGGGTGGAGTCCATCGAGCCTGGCAAAGCCATCTCGACGTATCTTCCGACTTGAAAGAATTGGCCATCAGCGGCTGTTGTTTGATCAGTGCCGGCGCCAAATCGGTATTGGATTTGGCCGCCACAGTGGAGGCTTTGGAAAGTTTGGCAATTCCGGTATTGGTTTACGGCTCCGATTTCTTTCCCCAATTTCACAGTCGCGGAACGGACCGCCTCGCCGCTCCCCGGCGTTTCGATCAATTGGAAACCGCAGCCCGCTTCTGCTTGCACCATTGGCAGGATTTGCAAAGGAAAGAAGGCGTTTTGATCGCCAATCCCATCCCTGAAAGCGAGGCCATGGATGCAAGCCGGTTGGAACGGGTGGTGGAACAGGCCCAGGAGGAAGCCCAGCGGCAGGGAATCACCGGTCCGGCAGTGACTCCCTTTTTGTTGGAGCGCCTATCCGCTCTCAGTGAAGGGGAAAGCTTGCAGGCCAACTTGGCTTTGCTGAAACACAATGCCGAAGTCGCCGCAAATTTCGCCGTGGAGCTGGCCGCCTTGGATTAATCGGCAAAGGGATTCGGCGCCGCTTCCAATTTCCCGATGCCGGTCCCCCACAATCGATCGGCCGCGGCAAAGGCTGCAACCACCCGAGGAGCGAAGGGAGGTCCAATGGAAAGGCTGGCGGGATCGGGAGCAAAACTCAAAAAAGCGCCAGAGTCGTTCGGCCCAAGGGCCATGTTGGCCTGAACCACTTCGTCTTCCAAGGCTTCCCGATACAGATCCAACTCGTAAACCAGTTCGACCCGTTTTTCTTCTTGCACTTTAAACGGCAAAACTGAACCCCCGCGGCCGGCCCGGTGTTCGCGGCTATGTTGAAGCACCAAGTTTTCCAGAGCCTGAGGATGCATGGCTTGATTCACTTCAACCACCAAGGCCGACAGGAAACTTAATTTGACGGCGGGATCTTCCATCTCCAACAACGGCAAAGCCGCGCCCACCCGGGCATTCAATTCGGTGGGAAAGAATCCTTCCGGACTCAGAACGCCGTCAATGGTGAAACAACCGCGGTAGGCATAACGACGAGCCAAGGTTTCGCCGACTCGCCGGGCGGTCCGGCGCATGGCCTCTGCCCCCGATTCCGGAGGATCCCAGAAAGTGGCCATGCCACCGTAGAAAAACTCCGCTTTCTCCGGCCGCCGCAAGATCACCATTTCCACCGGTCGAAAGACGGCAATGCCGTCGGCCAATACGAAACCGTGGATGCTGCAAGGAAGTCCCTCCAAGAACGGCATCAGCCGAACTCGATCGGACCGAGGGCTCAAAGCTTCCACGGTGGCGGGAATTTGGTCCGGCTGCTGCATCCATCGCACGCCAACGCCGCCGCCGTGCAAACCGTCTCGGGCATCCGCCGCCGCCACCAGACCATGGCCACGATCGAGCCCTTTCCACGAGGCTTGCCAGGCCGCTCCATCCATGGGAACCAAAACCGATGGGGCCCGGGGAATGGCGGCGGCCTGCCAGAGGGCGTCCACTCGAACCTTGTCCTCGAGGTCGGTCCACGGTGCGGGCGCGGCGCCGAAACGACGGCGTCCGGCGATGCCGTAAATCGGGGCCAAGGTGAATTCGGCCAAACAAAGGGCGGTATGGTCCGGGTCGAAACGATCCAGGGCTTCCCTCAGCGCTCGAGGAGGTTGGCGCAAGCCGGCTTCATAGCGCCGGAAGCCGGCGATGATGTCACTGCCGCTGGCGTCCAAGGCATAGTGCGGAAATTCATCGGGATCGGGTGGATCGCCGGTTCCAGGACCAGAACCGACTAAAAAGACCGCTTCGGCTCCCAGCTTTTTCAGCAAGCGGGCTTGGGGTACCAAAGGGGCAAGGGGCAGGCCGAACAAAATCCAGCGCCTGCCGCCCACTGCCGATTGCAAAGCCTGTCGATAAAACTCGGTATCCATGACGAAATTGCAGCGCCCCGAAGCTTGTAAAGCAAGTCCGAAAAAAATTTCGATTTGACGCGATCCATTCGGAAGCAGCGGCGTCTTTAGGGTGGAGGCGAGCCTGCAGTGGAAAAACACGGCCACCCTCCCCAAGCGCTGGATTTGGCCGGCCTGTTCCAACAACACCGGAACGGCCTGGCTGGAGCGGTGCGCGCCCATCTGGGCCCCCAGGCCGATGTCCAAGAGGTTCTGCAAGAAGCCTTTCTCAAAGCCTGGAAGGCCCTGCGACGGGGTACGCAACCCAAGGATCCGGTGGCTTGGATGTTCGTCATCACCATGAATCAAGCCAAAGACGTCCGCCGGCGCAGGAAACGCCGCCCGTCCGGTTCTTCCTTGGAGGAGGTTTCCGCCATGCAGGTGGTTTCTACCCAACCCGATCCGCCCCATCGCTTGGAAAAACAAGAACAACTCCAGGCGGCGAAAACCGCCATCGCTGAATTGGGGCCGGCGGAAAAGGAAGTCTTTCTGATGCGGGTTTCCGCGGGATTGAGTTTTGCCGCTATTGCTTCTTCCCTGAACATTCCGGAAGGGACGGCCAAAAGCCGCATGCGCAGAGCGTTGAAAAGACTACGCCAAAAAATGGTTCCGTTTCAAACCGATCATTCGGCTGCGGAGGAAAGCTCATGTTGAACCAAGAACGGGATCGTTTGCACCAGGAAATCCTGGAGTACCGCTTTGGTTGCCACTCCGATCCGGAAAGTTTCCGCCAGCGCCTCGAAAGCGACCCGGAGTTGCAGCACTTGTACCAGGAAATGGCGGATACCGCCGGCTTGATTCAATTGGCGGCTCAGGAAGAGTCTCCCGCCTTGTCTTTGCCCCAGGTTGAAGCCGCCGGCAACGCCCCATTTCTCCATCGGCTGCGTTGGGCCGCCTTGTGGCTTTTCCTCCTGCTTTGCGCCTCCTTCTTTACTCCTTATCTGAAGTCCGCCTGGCAACACTGGCAAAGCTCCCGGAGTTTTCTCTCCCTCGAAGTTCGCGGCCCGGCAGCCTTGCCCGACACCGCCGGGGGAAGCTTTGAAATTCGGCCGAAAGACTTTGAGGGCGAAGCCACTGAAGCCGACCTCTCTTGGACTGCCTTCGACCGCGCCGGACAAGTCATGGCCGAAGGTCGCCAAACCGGGGTGCAATTGGCTTCCTTGGAAATCCCGCCCAAGTTGCTCGGCGCCGGCCGTTTGGAAATCACCGCCCGCAGCGCAGCGGGAGAACAGCGGCAAACCATTCGCTTGGATCATCCCAGCAGCGCCCTGCTGGTCCATCTCAGCACCGACAAGCCAATCTATCGTCCTGGTGAAACGGTGTACTGGCGGGTAGTCGGCTTGGATCGTTTCAGTCTCAGCCCAATCCCGGTCGGCTCCCTGCCAATTCAAATTTTCGACGGCAAAGATACTTCCTTGGTAAACCGTTCCATTCGCCTGAACGAAAAGGGAGTGGAATCCCAGGCCTTCGGTTTGGCTCCCGACGCTGATGGCGGCGAATATCGCATCGCCGTTCGGGACCCGGGCAATCAGTTCGATTTGGCCAGCCTGAACTTCATCGTGCGGCCGTTTCAGGCTCCGAAACTGCGAAAGCAAGTGGATCTGGATCGGGAAAGTTATCGGCCTGGGGATACCGCCTACGCCGACTTCCAAGTCGCCATCCTCAACGGGCAACCCGCCGCCGAGGCACAGGTGGTCGCCGGATTCCGGATCGCAGGAGAGGAAGTCTGGCAACAGGAGGCCACCTGCAATGCCGAGGGACGCATTTTGTTTCAAGTGCCGCTTCCCCAGGAAACCGACCAAACCGAAGGTCGTTTGACCTTTCGAGTCGAGCATCAAGGAAGACTGGAAAACTACGCCGAAACCGTCCTCATCGAGCAGGATGATTTCGAAGTGCATTTCTTCCCGGAAGGGGGCGACTTGATCGCCGATGTAGATCAGCGGGTTTATTTCGAAATCTTGGACCGGGGAGGCCGTCCCATGCAAGGCTCCGGTCAAATCGTCGATCAGCAAGGCCAAACGGTTGCCCGTTGGCAAAGCGAACATCAGGGTCGAGGCCGGTTTCGGATCAAACCGCAACGAGATCAGCATTATCGCCTGGTGATGGACGGCCGTCCGGATCGCGCCTTCCCCTTGCCTACCGGCAAAGCTGATGGATCGGTTCTCGAGGCTTTGCAAGACGGTTTCGGTCCGGAAGAAGCCCTTCGCTTTCGGGTGCAAAACCATTCGAACGGGACCTGGCACTTGGCCGCCTTCCAGCGCGGCCGATTGTTGGCCGAGGAAAGTTTTTCCGGAGCCGGAATTAGGACTCTGGAATTGAAACCGCGGGCTGCGGTATCTGGAGTGCTCCGAGTCACCTTGTTCGATGAGCACTGGAATCCAGTGGCGGAACGCCTGATCCACCGGCGTCCGGCCCAATACCTTCAGGTTCAAATCCGAAACGGCAAATCGGTCTTGGCCCCAGGCGAACGTCAAAACCTGGAGATTCGCACCTTCGATGAAACCGGCAAGGCAATCCCGGCGGTAGTTGGTTTGTGCGTCAGTAATTTTGGAGTCCGGGAAATGGCCGATCAAATTCGCATCGGCCTTGCCGATCAAGCTTGGCTATTCGAAGAAGTGGGTTCCACTTTAGACCCGGAAGACTTTTTGGCTTCCGATCCCGAATCGACCCGAAACATCGATTTGTTGTTGGCCACCCGAGGCTGGCGACGATTCCTATGGACTCGAAGCGAAGCCTTGACCGCCGATCAGGAACCGGTGGATGAAGAAGCTTGGCTAGCTCTGCAAGCTCGATCCGGCCGGGGAAGCGACAAGACTTGGAAAAGCGAAGGGACTCGCAAGATCCGGCGAGAACTCCGGGCCCTGGAGCGAAACCAAGGACGGAAGCTGACGCAGGCGATCGCCTTCAGCGTCCTCCTATTGCTGCCTTTCCTGCTTGGGCAGTTTTTCTTGTCTTCCTATTACCGCCGCCTTTGGCGCCATTGGGGGCCGGCTTCCTTTGGACGAATTGCCAGCCTCGGCTCCGGCGCACTGGTCACTTTCCTTTGGCTGGCCCTTCCGTTCTATTTCTATTCCCAAACCAACTCGCTGGTTCCGGGAGCGGATGCCGCTCCAGCCACCATGGAAGGAATGCTGGAAGCCTTGGGATACAGCAATTTGGAAGAGCCGGTGGAAGCCGAGCTCATGACCTTGGGATACAGCGACGGTGAAGAGTCCTGGGGTTGGGAGGCGGAGGACGCTCTCGAAGAAGAAGGCGAACTAGAAGAAATTGAGTTCGAAGACGCTCCAATCCCGGAGGAAACCGAGGAACAAAACCTGGTCTCGGCTCTTGGCTACGTCAGCTTGGATGACGTCGATCAAAACGCTTCGGCCACGCGTCATCGAAATGGTTGGTTGCGGGTGCGCTCCTATGCTTACGCCGCCGAGCGCAGCACCGAACGCAGCGATTTTCGCGACACCCTGTTCTGGGACGGGGCCATCGAGACCGACGCTCAAGGTTTTGCCCGAGTTTCTTTCGACATCGGCGACCATTTGACCACCTGGGAAGCTTGGGCGGACGCCCACGGTCAACAGCGACTCGGCCAGGGCTCCGTTCAATTTGAAAGCCGCCTGCCCCTCTCCATCGAACCGGTTATTCCGCCGGAATTGACCCAAGGGGATCGAATCGAGTTGCCCATCCGCCTGGCCACCAGCCAGCTTGCTCAAGGGGATCTGCACTTCCAAGCGCAAAGTTCCGGCGCCTGGCAATTGACCGGGACCGCCGAACAAATCTTTCCGGTTTCGAAGTTTCGGAATCAGGCGGTTCGTCACTACTTGCCGTTAGAAGTCGACTCGGACCAAACGGAAGCGGCGGAATTGCAGCTTCAATTGCAACAGGGAAGATTGCAAGATCGCTGGAAAGGCCAGGTTCGGGTGGTTCCTCGTGGATTCCCCCATCGCTTGGCCAAAGCCGGCAATCTGGGGCCGGAGGAGGTCGCCCGTTTCCGCGTCTCGATTCCGGAATCGCTGACTCCAGGCTCGCTGCGGGGATCGCTGAAGCTGTATCCATCGCTGCTCGGCACCTTGGCCGACGGCATGGAAGGCTTGCTGCAGGAACCTCACGGCTGTTTTGAACAAACCTCCGCCACCCACTACCCCAACGTCCTGACCTTGGCCTTTTTGGAAAGCTCGGGAGAAGTCGCTCCGGCGATCCGCAAGCGAGCCTTGGCATACCTCGATCGAGGCTATCGGCGCTTGGTTGGTTTCGAATGCGAGCGTTTGGGCTTCGAGTGGTACGGAAAAGACCCCGGCCACGGCAGCCTCAGTGCTTTTGGACTGCACGAATTCCAGGACATGGTCTCGGTCTACGACGGCGTCGACCCGGAGCTGTTGGCTCGTACCCGCCAGTGGTTGCTGGACCGGCGGCTGGAGCACGGTGGATTTCAACCCGACCACGCCCGCTTCTCCTTCGGTTCCGCTCCCCAGGCGATCCACGATGCCTACACCGCCTGGGCTCTGGCGGCTGCCGGCACCGATCCCGAAACTTTGGCGCCAACCTTGGCTTGGTTGCAACCGCGGCTGCAGGCAAGCCAGGATCCTTATGAAGTGGCGCTATTGACCCTGGCCTTCCACGAAAGTGGAAACCCGGGCTACGCCGGGCAGGGGCGCAAGCGCTTGTTGCCTTGGCAAAAGGAACAAGGGTGGCTCCAAGGAAGCCATACCAGCTTCACCGGATCCCTGAACCTGAACTTGAAGATCGAAACCACCGCTTTGGCGATCCTGGCTTGGCTGGGGTCGGAAGAATATCGGGCTCCGGCAAGTTCAGCGGTGGAGTGGCTTCTTCAACAGCGACAAGGAAACGGCAGTTTCGGCGCTACTCAAGCCACCATCCTGGCATTGAAGGCCTTGACCGCTTATCAGCAACAAGAGCGGCAAATCGTCCAGCCCGCTCACATTCGTCTTTTCGTAAACCAGAAACCGGTGGAAAGCCTACGCCTGTTTGGAGGCGAACAAGAAGCGGTCATCCTTGAAAAGCTGGAACGCCACCTCGGGCCCGGAGTTCACCAGGTGGAGATCAGGCAAGAAGGACCGAATCAACTGCCCTGGACTCTGGATCTTCGCTACTTCGCCGAACAGCCGGCCACGCATCCCGATGCCCCTCTGCGTTTGCAAACCCGTTTGCAAGGAGAGCAGTGGCAAGAAGGCGAAGCAGTGGAGTTGGAGGTCGAACTGGAAAACCTAAGCGAGCAGGGATTGGCCATGACTATGGCCATCGTCGGCCTCCCCGGCAATTTAGAAGCGCCGACTCAACACTTGCAGGAATTGGAAAATCAAGGAGCCTTCGATGCTTGGGAAATCCGCGGCCGGGAACTGATTTTTTACTGGCGCGGCATGGCTCCGAAACAAAACCACCGCTTCCGGCTTGGCCTTTGGGCTCGGATCGCCGGGGTTTGTACCGGTCCAGCTTCCAGGGCTTACCTTTACTACAGTCCCCAGGAAATATATTGGACTCCCCCCCTCCTGGCTCGAGTGAGTCCTCGGCGCTGAACCTGGAACACGGCGAGGGCCGGCCCAGCCGGCCGTCGCGAAGAGCCTAAACCTTGCGGCGTTTGTCCGCGTAAGCATGCAGCTTACGTTGCATGCTCTGGAAAGCGGTCAAGTAAGCCGGCCGGAGACCTTCCGACAAGCCCTCGTCACCGGGCTCTCGATTCACGACCAATTCTTGCCCCGGAACCAAGACGTAAATACCAACCTTGTAATGGTTCCCTTTGTGTTGATGGCGGTGCGGGACTTCCACCACCACCCGAATATTCTGAATTTTGGAAAAGGCCTTGCCGAGTTTTTCCGCCTTTCCTCGAATTTCCGTCTCCGCAGCTTCGGGAAGGCGCACATCCCGGGAAATGATCTCCAGCGGTATCTCCATGAGCGTCCGGCAGGGTTTAGCCAAAGGGCGAGAAGCGGTCCAAGACCTAGGGTACAGCCAAGCTGAAGTAAAACCAGATTTTCCGCCTTACCAGGCTGGAATCCTGGAACCGGATCGCCCCGCTCGCCCAGGGCCGTTACCGCTTCGTTACCGAGGTCCCGGCAGTTTGCCTATAGAATGCCCTAAGCCCTGATCAAGCCGAATCATCATGAGCCTACCGGCGATTTTGATCGTCGAAGACGACCCCAGCATCCGGACCGGCTTGGCCGACGCCCTGCGCTTCGCCGGTTATCGGCCGGTGGCCCGGGAAACCGGGGAGGAAGGCCTGCAAGCCGCCCTCAGCCAACCCCTTAGTTTGGTGCTCTTGGACGTCATGCTGCCCGGCATCGACGGTTTCCAAGTCCTCACCGAGCTGCGCAAGGCCAAGCCTACTTTGCCGATCATCCTGGTAACCGCCCGCGGGGCGGAGCAGGACTGCATCAAAGGATTGAAGCAAGGTGCCGACGACTACGTAGTCAAACCCTTTTCCGCCCGAGAATTGCTGGCCCGGGTCGAAGCCGTCATGCGGCGTTCGGCGGAAAGGCCGAGCGACCTCAGCGACTTGCATTGGGCCGGACGGCGCATCGATTTGGATCGATTGGAGGTTCGCTTCGATAATTCGGAAGTGCGTTCCCTTTCCGAAAAAGAAGGTGAGTTGCTTCGATACTTGGCTTTGAATCGCGGCCGGGTGGTCAGCCGCGACGAGTTATTGCAACGAGTCTGGGGCTTTACCCCGCAGCGGGTGCAAAGCCGAACCGTGGATATGCACGTGGCTCGGTTGAGAGAGAAGTTGCGCTTGCATGCCGGCGAGCCCGATTGGATCCGTACGATTCGATCCAAGGGTTACGTCCTGGAAACCCAGGAAGGCCAGTCGTGAAAACTCCGGGCCGTTGGTGGTGGTACTACGGTTTGGCTTGCGCCGTATTCGCCGCCGCCTTGTTTCAAATCAGCCGGGCATTTCTGCAATCCGAACGAGATCGGTTGCAGAGTCAAGAGCGAACCGAAGCCATGCAGAAACAGCGGCTCGCCTTGTGGCGCTTGGAGTCCTATTTGATGCCGCTCCTGGCTCAGGAAACCGCCCGGCCGATTTCGGATTATGAAATTCCACCGCCTCATTCCAAGAATAAAGGTGGCGAGGTGGAAACAAGTATCCCGGTGCAAGCTCCGCCTCTATTCACACTGCAAGCGGCGCCGTTCGCCCTTTTCTTTCAATGGGATTCTAGCCGCGGATTTCGTTGCCCGCAGCTTGATTCGGAGGACTTTGGCTGGTGGTCCCGGCATCTTCCGGATCAAGAAAGCTTGATGCACAAGCGCTCGGAAGTTTTTCAAAAATTGCAGCGAAACTGGGATTCGACCTGGGTCTTGCAACAACTGCCGGCCCTGGAGTCCGATCAACCGTTCAATCCGGTTTTCGCGATGAACTTCAACCGCCAGCAACAACAGGCGATGGAGCAAACGCTCGCTCAAGGGCCGGAGCCGCCAAGTCAGGAAGGGGTTGCCTTATCACAAGTCGACAACGACTCGGCCATGCGCTTTCAAAACGCGATTCAGGCTTTGCAGCCCCAAGCCCAAGTGCTAAATCGAGGAGCACCGGACCCGGCCAACCGTGGCCTTCCCATCCGGCCATCGCTTCTAACTTCGGATACGGGACTGGTGGGCTCATTGACTCCTTTGTGGCTTCCGGCTTCTCATTCGGAATCCCCGCTATTGCTCCTGGTTCGAAAAGTCCGGCAAGGAAACCTTCCCTTTCTCCAAGGCATCGTTCTGGATTGGATCTTTTTGAAGCAAACCTTGTTGCAGCAAATCCAGGACCTGCTGCCGAACGCAGACTTGAACCCGGTAACCACTCCAGGAGAAGAACTTTCCTTGCAAAGTACTTCTCTATGGCTGGCCACCTTGCCGGTGGAACTGCAGCCCGGGCCTGCGGCGTTCGAATCGGCCTCGGGAATCGGCCTGCCATTGCCTCTGGGATTGACTTGGGTCGCTTTTATCATTGCCGCCGGCGCCGTCGGCTTCGCTTTGCACGCCAGTATTTCCTTTGGCAAGCGGCGCAGCCAATTTGCTTCCACGGTGACTCATGAATTGCGCACTCCCCTAACCACCTTTCGCATGTACACCGAAATGCTGGCGGAAGGCATGGTTCGCGAGGAACATCGGCGAAGCGAATATCACCGGACTCTGCAGAAAGAATCCGATCGCCTTTGCCGGCTGGTGGAAAACGTGCTGGCTTTCGCTCGGCTGGAAGAAGGGCGAAACCCCCAAGCCCGGCAATGGTTGAAAGTGGAAGATTTAATCGAGCGCCACTTGGCGATGCTGCAGAACCGAGCTGAAGAAGCGGCGATGGAATTTCAATGGGACCATCAGGTGGCTCCCGAAGTCGGTTTGCACACCGATCCCGAGGCGGTAGGTCAAATCCTGTTTAATCTGGTCGACAACGCCGCCAAATATGGCCTCGGCGGCAAACCGGTCATTCTGCTTCGCACTGAAATCAAAGACGCCTATCTCTGCTTGCAAGTGCGGGATTACGGTCCGGGCGTCCCGGCAGAATTTCGGCGCCGTTTATTTCATCCCTTTGAACGAGGTCCGCAAGCGCAAGAACCTGCCAAACCAGGGCTTGGGTTGGGTTTGTCATTGGCCAAGGGATTGGCTCGCGACCTCGGCGGCGACTTGAATTTTTTGGCGGAAGCAGAATTCGGCGCCGTCTTTATAGTAAAGCTTCCCTTAAACCACTCAGAAAGGCATCCATGATCTGCCGACTTCGGACCGCCCTGGCTGCGGCCCTTTTCCTTTTCCTGCTCCCGACCTGGCTGTTCGCTCAGGATTCCATCCTTCGCGCCCACGTATGGGAATACCGCGACTCAAAAACCAACGCCACCGGGGCGGCTTCCCTGCTGCGGAAAGCTCGCTTAACGGTATCCCCCCTGCCCATGGACAAAAGCCCGGCAAAGCTGGGCAGCCACTTGATCGTGTTGGGGAGTTTCAGTAGCGAGCATCCGGGCTATGAAGCCTACATGGATCGCTACCGCAGCGATCTCTTGGCCTGGGTGAAACGAGGCGGAGTTTTGGTCCAATTCAGCCAGGATGGCGAAGTAGAGGCCAATCCTCCCTTTCTGCCTCAAGGTTGCCGCGCTCCTCGAGGCGAAGGCGATTTTGACGGCATCCGGGTATTGAAAAAGCAACATCCTTTGTTTGCCGGCCGGATGGCTTCCAGGGACAACCCGCCGATTTTGCGGATTCCCAGTCATTTGCATCGGGGTCCGAACTGGAATTGGTTCGACCAGCCCACTGGCTTTGAAGTGCTGGCCGCCTCTTCGGCTCAGGGTTTGGAAATTCCGGCGATATTGGAAAAAAGTTACGGCAAAGGGCGGATCCTTCTTTGTTCGCTTTTCTTGGACAAGCTCTACGACGGACAGGGACGGCGCTTGGGCGGTGAGCCCATGGAAGACGCGGCTTTGAACTTCTTCTTCAACCTGGGAGACTACGCCTGGATGGTGAAAGAAGGCCGTGAAGTCGTGGCCGCCGAGTTGGATTTGGCTTCTCCTGGAGATCCCGCTGATGATTTAGAAGAAGACGAAGGGCCGACCCTTTTGGAAGCCAGAATCCGGGGTTCAGTCTACTGGGACCAAAACCGCAACGGGCAACGGGATTCAGGTGAAATTCCTGCTCAAGGCATTTGGTTGAGCGACGGTCGGCGACTTTGGCGCTGTACACCGGAAGGCAAGTTCGAGCAAACCGTCGACAATCAAGGTTCCGGTCTGCTTTGGTTGCGGGTTCCGGAAAACGCTTCTCTGCAAAGCCCATTCTGGAAGGTGTTGGATTTTTCAGATGCACGAGTCGGCGCCGCCGCAACTTTGGAAATGGAATTTGGCCTTTGGCCCTTAAGTTCCGAACAGCAGCAACTGTATCGCCAGGCCGAGAAGTTCTTCCTATACGGCAGTGAACTCGGGCTTCGAGATCGGCAAGGAAAGACTGCATTGATGCAGGACATTGCCGAAGCGAAGCAGCGGGCGCCGCAAGCTCTGTTTTGGGTGTTCGGAGGCGAGCTGGTTCAAGGCGTGTCCAAGGAGAAACTGTTCGGCCTATACCAAGAAGCCTTGCAGGAGTTGGAGGTTCCGATTCGTCACGTACCCGGTCCATCCGATTTGGCCCGGTTAGGAGCTTCTCAATTCCGCCGGCGCTTTGGCCCGGAGTGCAGTTCCTGGGACCTTCCCGGTTACCGTTGTTTGGCGATTGGCGGCTCCTGGGAAGCGGCCAAACCCTGGTTGCAAGCCGAACTCGAGGCTTTGGAAACCAGGCGGAAAGCCATCTTGTTCGTTTTCGAGCCTCCGCAAGCAGAGGACTTGGAACATCTGAAAGCCAAAGGGGTGGTCGCCGTCTTTCATCATGGAGGAATCCGCGGCGGTTTGCGCCGCCTTGGCGATCTGTTGTTGGCTGGAGCCCCGGGTTTCCAAGGACCCGGCGTAGATGGCGGCCCCAGGGCCATGCAAGCGGTAAGCATGGGATGGGGAGGACGCTTTCAAATTTCCTCCCTTCCTTTGGGAACTTCGGAATTGGAATCAGATTCCGCCGTGGTTTTGCAACCGAAGGAACAGGCGGTGGCGGTGGAAGGTAGGTTCCCGGTGTTGTTACAAACTCCGGCCGGCAACTGGCAAAGTGCTCGCTATCAACTCAAACAAGGCGGCAAGGTCCTCGATCGGGGAGAGCTTGACCGTTTCGCCGATCGCTACTGGTATCGCGCCCTAAGGACAGGTTCCGCCACCGGAAAGCTGGAACTCGAAGTGGAGTGGAAAGGGCCGAAGTCGGCTTCTTTAGGTTGGAAACATTCATGGCCGCTGAAGAAATCGTCGCCGCCCAAGTTTTCCTTGAGCTTTCCCCAAGCCCGAGGGGATGCCCGGAAAAGTGGCTCAGTCATGGGAGTGGGCGACTTCAGCCGGGGGATGGCCTTTCGCTGGATGCAGAACTTTGGAGCGCCGCCCTCCGCTCCCGTTCAAGCCGGCGACAAGATTTACTTTGGCCTAGCCGGCGATCCTGAGGATGAAGAACGATGCGGCTTGCTTTGCCTGCAAGCGGTGAACGGCGCGATGTATTGGAAAGCCACCAGCCCGGCACCGATATTGGCCAGTCCGGCCGTCTTTGAAGACAAAGTTCTGGCCGTGGATCGAGAAGGCCGTCTACTGGCTTGGGATCGGGAAACCGGCAGCTCTTTGTACCAGCAAGAGCCTCCTTGGCCGAGCCGGGGATTGGAGTTTCAATCCCCGACGGTACACCGCGATCGAGTTTATCTTGCTTTGGAAGGTGGCTTGGTCGCCCATTCCATTGAAGACGGCACTCGCCTTTGGCAAAGCCCTTGGCCGGAAGCTTTAGCTTTACCGCCCTTTCGCCGTCACGATGGCGCCCGCTACCAAGTTTCGGAAGCCGGCCCGGTGGTCGTTTCCAAGCTTCTCCTTACTGGTGGACCGCGAGGCTGCATGATCGTCGACCTTCAGGGAGGAGAAGTTCTTTGGTTCCTCTCCGGTTTCTGCAGTCAACCGGTGGTCGATCGCAATGGTCGAAAACTGTGGTTGGTGGTCGACGGCCAATTGCGCGGTTTCGAGAGTAAAGACCGCGGACGGCGAGATTGGCAACCCTTATTCGACCCGGTGGAATTGCCCGGAGGCAGCGCCGCCCCGCCGGCCCTGGCCGGAAATCGCCTCCTGGTTGCGGGAGGAGATGGCGTCCTTTACGCCTTCCACCCAGACAGCGGCCGGCCGCTTTGGGCGCACCAAACCGATCCAGGCTTGGTGGATTATTCACCCCTGTCTCGAGGCCAAGGTCACATTTTGGCCGGACCCTTGGCCGCAGCTACCGAAGTTCTCCTGGCCGGAACCGACGGCCACTTGCGGGTATTGAACAGCGACTCCGGGAAATTGCTCCAGTCCATCGATTTGGGATTGCCGCTAGAGACCCTCAGCCTGGCTCCCGATGGCTTGATCTTCTGCCGGGCGGCTGGCTCCGCGCTGATTTCCATCAGCGCGAATCCATAAATAGGGCTGGAATTATGGCTATCCCACCCGTTGGGGATAGCAGCGCAGATAATCGATCAACTGTAAAGCGGAAATTTCCCCCTGAAAGCGGCGGACCGGGTCCAACTCCATGGCGTTGGTGCGAGCCAGCGCTCCGAGCAAAGCCCACAAGCCCGCATGCTCCTGACCCTGGTACCGCCGGAAAATCGGCAAAGCCCGGGGCCCGAGTCCGGCACGCTTCAACAGGGTGGGAATAAATGCAAATTCGAAACCCTCCAAACAGTCGATGGCTTGGCAAATGGGTTGGAGGCCACCGCCGAAAAGCCATTTCCTGACCAGGCCGCTCAAGGTCCCCAATTCTTCCACTCGATGAAACCACACCGGAGGCCCGACCACACATCCGGCTCCGGTTTGAACCCAAACCAAACGTGGGTACAAAGCCAAGCCGCGTTGATCCGACCGGTAGGCCAGCCACCCCGGATAGACGGAAGGACGGTTGCCCCAGGACGACTCCGCTTCCCGGGCCTGGGCAGCCATCAGCAAGAAACTATGGCGCCGATACTCGCCGCCGTTCACCCTAGGATGGCCATATTCCAAATGAGTCAATACCGGTCCAGAGACTTGTCTTTGCTCGGTGTCGGAGGATTCCGATCCCCCCGGCTTCATGAGCACCAACTCCAACTCCCGCACCCAGGCGGCATCGAAACTGCCTGGCTGCAAAAGATCCAATAAGTTCGGACAAGCCTGGTCGTCCCAAACAGATTGACGCCACCGTCCCCGGCCTTGGGGGCTGGGGCAAAGGTTGGAGAGACAAAACTCAGAGGAACCAAAGCCTCGGAGGCTCTCCTTTCGAGGGCCACCGCAACATCCCATCATCCATTCCCTATGTAGGAATTCGACCTTTTCAAAGGAAGTCTGGTTCCCTGGAAATGGGACTCGATTTGGGAATAATCGCTCTCTACGAAATCGCTTTATTGAAGAAGGAGCAAAATACAGGCGATGACGCCCGTAACCCCTCAATCGGAGGGGGAACCACCATCCAACTTGGAATGGGGATTGCGAATATCGAATCGAAAACCGGTCACCAGTTGCAATAAATCGAAGGAGCTCAACAGGCCTTCCACCTTCTTCTCGTGGACCACCAAAACGTGGTGAATGCCGTGCTCCAACATCACCTGGGCCGCCTGTTGAACCGGAGCATAGCGCGGAACGGTCACCACCTCCTCAGTCATGATCGCTCCCACCGGGGTGTTGTCGGACAGGCCGTCCAGAAGGTCGGAAGCCGTGATGATGCCCAGCGGGCTGCCGTCGTTCTCCAACACGGGCAGCGAGTGGATGCCATTTTCCGCCATGGTCTTGCGAACCAAGCCCACGGGTTGATGGCGATACGTGGTTTTCACGTCCCGAATCATCAGGTCTTCGACCCCGATGTGAACCCTGCGGCTTTCCTCTTCGCTCATCCAGACCCCCTCCCCATCGTCCGCTTGCATGGGATTGCCGTTGTGCCGCAAAACGAAGCGGTGTTGGGCCACCTGCTTGAGAAGGTCGAAGCAGCTCAGCATGCCGACCACCTTGCCATTTTCGGTAACCAGGAGGTGGTGAATGCCCTGATTGCGCATGGTGCGGGCGGCGATGGCCAACGATTCGTGGTTGGCGATTTGAAACACTCGGCCGGAAAGGACTTTTTCCACCGGCTCCTTCTCGGCCAAGCCCCGCATGAAATCGGTAGAGGTCACGATTCCCAGCGGTCCCCCCTCCTCATCGACCACGGGCAGCGCGTGGATGCCGTGACGGGTCATCAATTCACGGGCGTGCCCCAAGCTTTGCTGAGGGCGGACAACCATGACCCGAGCGGTCATGAAATCGGCGACGGGGTGCTCCATGGACGCTTTTGGAATGCACGAAAAGCTCCCTCGCCCGCAACGAACCACAACGGCGCGCAAGGCGACGGAGCCTGCACCCCAGGATATCACCGATTGCCCGGTCGAAGCCGTTCCAAACCCTGGCGCAAAGCCCGGGTCCCCTCCACCGGAAGCCGGCTTTTCATCTGCTGGAGTACGTCACCGGCTTCTCGAGTTCGGCCCAATTGCTGCAGGACCCGAGCCAGTCCCAGGTACCCGGTGACCTCTTCCGGCAGCAGCGTCACCACCCGCCGCCACTGAGCCTCGGCCAACCACCATTCCTGACGGCTCTCCCAAAGCTCGGCCAGGACGCGGTGGCTCTCCCCTTCCTCCGGCATCATTTCCACCGTGGTAGTCCAAGCCCTCAGGGCTTCGTCTTCTTGCTCCAGAAGTGCAAATCGCTGCCCCAAATCAAGATAATGCGCCGGACGATGCCCGGAAACGACCGCCGAGGCCAACATCGGCTGGATCGCCTCCCGGCCGCGACCCAAGCCGTCCAAGGCTCGAATCTGCAATTCGTAGATTTCCAAATCCTGAGGGCTGAGGTCGGCGGCCAAGGCGAGTTGAACCAAAGCGGCTTCCTCTTGCCCGCGCTGCAGCCGAACCTTGCCCAACAATTTTCGCAACAAGGGAACGTCTCGGCCTTCTCTCACCGCCTCTTGATCCAAGCGCTTCTCCATCGCAGCCAAATCTTCGGTTTCGGCCAAGACCTTCTCCAGCGCTTGCAAAGCCAGGCGGCGGTCGTCGAGCCTCCGCCCCCAAGCCACCACCGCTCCGGCTCCGGCCTGCACCGCCTCATAGGATTGTCCAAGTTGGGACAGAGCCAGGGCCCGCTGTTGATGGTAGTGGCTGAGAGTCGCATCCCCGCCCTGCCGAGGGGCGTGAACCTGGATGGCTTCCTGATACAAAGAGGCGGCCTGTTCAAGCAGATTGGAGCGGAAGCAAGCCTCGGCCAAGGAAGCCATGGTGTTTTCGTTCCATTGGAAGCGCTTCAGCCACTGCTCCCGGATTTGAGCCAACTTTTGTCGGGCTGCATCTGGCCGCCCGGTTAGGGCCAGAGCCTCCAAGTGTCGCCGGTGGATCTCGAGGTCGTTCGGCCAAACCCTCAGTAAAGGCAGCAACAAGGGAAGAGAAGCTTCCCACTGCTGTTCGGTTTGCAAGTACCGCACCCATTGCCGGCGACCGAGATTGGAACAAACTCCTCTCTGATCGGCCTCGGCAAAGATCTGCAACACTTCTTGGCGCTGGTTCAAGCCATGGAACAAGTAGTCGCAGATGTGCAGCAAGGATGGCTCTTGATGCTTCAATTCCTGGAGCACCTTGCGGGCGGTGGCAGCGTATTCGGCTGCCGGTTCCTTCCACGCTCGGGACTGCCTCAGGTCGTACATTTGCCGGTTGCGGGCTCGGCCGCTACGCATATCGGCTTCCAATTCTCGCAACACAATGGCCAACAAACGCTGCCGGAGAGTTCCTTGGATTTCGCCGACGCTTTCCCGGCGCCTGGCCAAGCGCCAGGCTTGGCGGCTCCAAAAATCACGGTCAATCCATTGCAGCCAGGCCGGCTCCACTTCCGCCCGCCCGACCAGGAACACCAAAGAAGCCAGAGAGCCGTCCACCTCGGCCAGCGTGTCGGAAACCAAGCGAACCATGTCTTGGCCTTCCCGGTATTGGAAACGATCCAGGATTTGCGGCAGTACGCCATAGGCAAAGCGCCGGGTATGTTGATCCAAATCGCGGATCTTTCTTCGCTTGGCCGCTTTCAACAAGCCAGACCATTCTCGAATGCCTTGTTCCACTTGCCCTTCGTTCAGGGGCGAATTCAAAAAGGCGTCTTCCATGCGGTGAAGGCCGTTCTGCAACAGCTCCGGCCCGCGGCCGATAGAAATCAAGCCGTCCTTTTCTAAGGCACTCCGATAAAGCCGGTAAAGCTCGCGCCGGTATTCCCACGCCAGGTTTCGATTCGGAGCCTTTTCCGTCATTCCTTGCAACCACGACTCCGCCGCCAGGAACCGTCCCGCTTCCTGCAATCGTTGGTTGTGACGATTCAGCAGCGCCCGAGCTTGACGGGAGAACTCCCCTTCCACTTCGGCAAGGCGAAGTTTCAAAGCCTGATCGAGAATCTCCAAGGCCTTTTGCCGCTCGCCCACTTGCCAGTGGGCTTCGCTGATCGATCCGCTGAGCATCAGCCACGGCAAGCTGGCGGCTTGTTCCTGCGAGCGCAGGCGATGGAGAATGCGAAATACCGGTTCCTTTACTTCGCTCAGATTTCCGTGCAGGGCGTAGCTCAGAAACTCCACCAAGGACGCTGCCTGCCCTTCTTTCCAGGCAAAGTCTTCCAAGGCAGCTCTTTGCAAGGCAGCCAAAGCCCGCTTCCGAAAATCTTCCACTCCGTGCTTCATCTGCAAAGCCCGAATGCACAAATGAAACTCCAATAAAGCCAGCACCCGGCTTTCGGAGGAATCGGTGGCAGCTTGCAAATCGTGCTCCAAACCGTCCAAAGCCCGGTCGATGGCGGACTCTTCCTGCACCGTATTCAATAACGGCTGCAAGCCGTTCAAGGAAGGAAACCAGGAACCTGGAGTTAAGCCGAGGACGCCGGAAGACAATTGCTCCAACAATCTTGAATCCTTGGTGGGCTCATAGTACCGGCGAATCATGTTGAAGGCGGATTGAGGAGAATTGGCTTTGCGGCAGTATGCCCTCATTCGCCAGACCAAATCTTGATCCACCTGCTCCGGAATTTGATCGCCCCGGCGGCGATAGCGACTCCAATCCTGATCCAAGCCGCGTCGCAGTTCTTCCTCGGTCAAACTCATCCACGATTTTTGACGTGCGTCGTCGGCAGCTTCTCTTTGATCGAGAGCGGTCCACCAATCGGCGAAGTGGCGCCAAGCCTCATGGCCCAAATCGCCGTGATAGGCCATTTCTCGATAAAGGGCGGTGGCTTTGGGCAAGTCGTCCAATTCGGCGAACAGTTGGCCGAGGTAAAGCCCGAAACGGCGGTCCCGAGCATCCCGACCGCCGCCGTACCACCGAGGCACCATTTTCTGGAGAGCCTCGACTTGATCGAAAGCCAAAAACTGAAGCCAGCGAGCTTCACGCCAATCCAACAAGGGGCATTTCTTTTTTTGACCCCGAATCCACAGTTGATCCAAGCTTTCCAAGCCGGCAACAATTCGCGGTTCTTCCCTTTCGGTATCCAAAAGCAGGGCCTGTAAAGCCAAGCCGAACAAACGAGCGGTCAATATGCGGGGACGCCGAAGAACGTCTGCCGGGGAATGATCGGCATATTCCTTTTGCAATGCTTCTATGGCCTCGGTCGCCCGTTGAAATAAGACCTGAGGCTCTTCGCCGGCTTGACTTTGCAAAGTCAAGGCTTCCACCAGCAACCAATTCTCTATTCCTTGATAATCAGCGCGGCTTCGTACGGCCAAAAGCCGTTCCGCCAGGGCCCGTTGGGCTTGGCGTTGCAACTGTTCCCGGGTGAATTCCCGTTGCCGCCGGTCGCCGACACCGGCCTCCCCCTGCAAGCTCTGGGAGGAGCGATTTTCGACCGCCCAGGACACGAAGTCATATAAAGCTCGGACTTGTCGATCCAACCAATCGCCTCCTTGGGAAGCGGACAGTTCCTGCCAGCCGTCGGATACCCCAGGAAGCCATTGCAACAGTTCCTCTTCCGCTTCCAAAGTCCAAGGAAATTCCATCCTCCGGCGCAAGAAGTCGATTGCCAGAAGTCTGCGTTTTTCGTGGCTTTCCTCAGCGGCGAACTGGAGCCGGCGCAACTGCAAGACCACCTTCGGGTCTCCGGAAACGGCCAGCCAGTCGGCCAGGATACGCCGGTCCCTTCGGTCTTCGCTTTGTTGCCAACGCCGCAGGATTCGGCCACTGAAGTCTTCAAGCGAAGGCCTTTCTCCTCCCAGGGCCAAATTCGGAATTCGAATCCAAGTCGCCAACCGAGTCAATCGCTCTGCATCCAGGGCCTCAAGCCGGCTCACCAAGGAATCGTAAATCCGCAGCCGCAACTGTTTCCCCTCCGGCAAATCACGGAGCCGATAGTCCATCAAAATTTCCCCGAGCACCGGTGAAAGGACCTCCCGGGAAAGAAGCTTGCTTGCATCGCTCCAAAGATGCTTTTGGAAATTCTCAGGAATCCGCCGCATGGATAAGCCGGGCGAGTGCCCCAGCCAAAAATGGATGCTTTGAACCACCCCCTGTTCCTGGGCTTCGGACCACTCCGCTTGAGTGAAAAAGAAATCCAACCAAGCCCTGGCCTGTTGTTCCGCTTCAGCCACCCGATTCAAATAAACCAGAGAGGCCAATCGCTCTCCCTGCAAATACGGGACGGCATGAGGCTGTTGAACCCGCCAAAGTTCGATCCTGGCCAGAAGCTGTACCAGACGCCTTTCGGACCGCAAGAGTTGAATCCACTGCGACCTCAACTGCCGCCTTTCCGGAGCCAGCCATTGGGTCTCGCTTTCATCGGCAGCTTGCAAAATTCCAAGAGCTTGGTCCACTTCCCCTTGCAGGGCGAGGTGGCGAGCCAGATCGGTGTGAGCTTCCAGGCGATGAGGAAATCGTTGTTGCAGCCGGCGGCGCAAGGCCATCGCCTGCCGCGGCTTTGGAATGGTTTGCATCGTTTCCAAACGCCAGCGGTGATGCTCATAAGCCAAATCCTGAGCTTTCGGATAACGATCGTAGATCGGCGTCAAGGCGTCCAGAAGTTTCAACCGCTCGGCCCCTTTTTGCAAGGGTTGGGCATTTCGAAACAGTTGCCGGGCGCCATCCAATTCACCGGGAAGTCCCTCCTTCAGAGCGTCCACCAGAACAAAAGCCTGTTCCCGCCAGGCCGGACCGCGCCGGGCTTCTTTCAGGAAATGAAGCCGCAACCAATGCAAACCGGGGCGTCCGGCCTGAATTTCAGCCAACCGTTTCCAGGCCAGCTCAGCCTCCTCCCAGCGGTCGTAAGCGGCGTGGTGATTCAAGAGCACCCAAGCGTCGGCAAAAGTCCATTTCTCATTTTTTTGCGCATTTTGAGCCTGTTCCAGGGAAGGCCAAACCGACGGCAACCACAAAGCCTGCTGCTCGAGGCCTTCCACCAAGTTTTTCAAAGCGCTTTCGAATTCAGCGGAGGACAAAGAAGTGATTTGCAGTTCTCGCTCCGCCCGCAACCAACCTTCTTCATCCCACTCTCGAATTCGGGTCGGCCACCAGGCGCCGGCGACTTGCTCGAAGTCGGAGAATTCGGTTTTTTCCACCCGGCCATCGGCGTGGGTCCAACTGGCTTGCAGAACGACTGCACGCTCCGAATCAAGAACCAGCTCCAAACTTTCCCGCTCCTGTTTTGGATGCCGAAAACTCAGTTTGACCTTGCCGGCCGAAATCGATTCGGGGCCGCTGACTTCATACTCCCGCAAGTCCCACCAACCGCGTCCGAAAGCGAATCGATAAGGAGCGACCCAAGCTTGAGCATGATCCGAACGATGTTTGGAATCGGTGTTTTCGAATCTCCCCAATCCCCAGGGAAAACGTACCCGCATCCGCCGCTCGCGCCACCATGCTTCGACCACTCGAGCCCGCTCCGGCTGGTCAGGGAAATCCAGCGCCCAGGCATTCGGCCCGAAGAAGAATTCCCGCGTCCGATCCCCACGCCAAGATCCCGGTCGAACCCGACTCTTTTGACTCCAAAGCAAACGCAAGGCCTGGTTTTGTTGCTGCCAAAGAGGCCGGCGGTCCAAACTTTGGAGCAGTGCCCGGACTTCCGGCGGCCACGAGGAAGGAATTTCTCGATAGGCGTGGCCAGCCCCGATTTCCGGAAACAGCCGGCGGAATGGCCAACTGGCCGGCACTTCCTGTTGGGGAAATTCCCCCAACAATCGGCGGTCATCAAAGGGTGAGGTGACCTCTTGCCAACCACGACCGGATTCGGTGGGGCGAGAGCGGGCTCTGGATTTGCGTGCAGCCACCAAATCGCCGGGACCGCGATAAGTCTCTTGCCGCCGCGATTGCCCGATCATGGAAAAGGGTTGATCCATGCTCAGGTCGTCCGAAGAATCTTGGGCCCATTCTCCATCCATTACCGACGATGGTGCGTTTGCCCGGTCGCCTGAATAGCCCAACTCTCGAAGAGCATGGACCTCGCCCGCCGCCTCCATTTCTTCTTCGATCCCGAATTCCAAACCGGCCCGCGTGTGGGTGCTGAAGTCGGATCGGCCGCCATATCTCCTCTTTTCACCCAAACGCTCCACCACCTCCAGTTCCCCATAAGCCAAGGCGGCGATCGGTGAGGCCAGATCTTCGGTCCAGTGTCGATATAAAGTAGCGATTTGATCCAACACCTGATCTCGGATGTTTTGGCGCCAGCTCTTGGCAGCTTGCATCTGCTTGCGTCGAAGCTCGTGCAGGCTCTGAGCTCGGCCTTCGGCGAAAAAATCTTCCCCATCCCGAATCCGCATTCGCTTTTGTACTTGAAAGCGTTTGCGATCCGCTTCGGTTTCCAACACCAAAAACGAAGTCAAGGGAGTGATGATTTGAAAATCTTCCGAAAGGCGAATGACTTGTTGCTGGATTTCCGAATTCAATCCCTGAGAAAGCAATCCATCTAAATGGCGTCTCGCCCAAAGCCTGGGCAGAAAAGCATTGTCCCGGTCCGCATTGGAAAAATTCACTGGCACCCGGCGGCGGAATTCCTGGTTCCCCCATTTCCCGGACCATTCCACTACGCCTTTCGCCGGTCCGGCCAAGGGGTCGAACCGTCCCAGAAGCCATTGCTGTTGACCTGCAGGGAGATTGGGCAACTGTTGCGGATAAACCGCCGCCACCGCAAGTCCCTCGAACTGGATTTCAAGATCGCGCATGGCCGGTCGGCTCAATTCCGCCAAAAGTGAGGCCGCCGCCAATTCAGGACTTCCGGCGTCCTGCATGCGGCGGAAGGAGCCGGAACCCAAAGAAGCCCAAGCTTGCAAGGGCAAGGACTCGGATCGGTTCCCGGGAACCACGGCGTGGCCGTTTCCCCGATCCCGGTACGCCGCCTTCAAGCGCTGGGCCAAAGCCCCGGGATCTCCCGCTCCACTGGTCTCTTGACCGTCACCGATGTAAATCAGTTGGGTGTTTTCTCCGGCCGCCTGCAGCAACTCCTCAAAGGCATCGCCAAGACGGGACCAACCCAGAGGCCGGCGAGCTTCCAGGAAATCCATGCCCTGGCGATGAACTTCCCGTTCATAGGGAACCGGCCGCGGAAATGCTGCCTGCAATTGAGTATCGAGAGTCCACAATTGCACCCGATCCCTCGGGCTTAAAGAAGCCAGGAAAGCATCGACAAACCGCAATTGAGCTTCCCGATCCGGCCCCATCATGGAACCGGAAGTATCCACCAGCAACCAAAGGTCCAAGGGTTCCGAGCGCTCCCCTTCCACGGCCATTTTCGGAGTATCCAAGAGCAACATGAAATAGCCGTCGCCCCCTCGCACATGGGAAACGGCGGTCAAGGTCGGCTCCTGCTCCTGATACACAAGTTCCAGTTCGAAGTCCTTTTCCGGAGTGAATTCCCGAGCTTGAAATTCCACCGAGGCGGCGTGATCGGATGCCTGCAATCGGGTCGGATGAGAAAGACAACGGACGTCCGCCAAAGGTTGGGCGGAAGCAATGTGCACTTGAATGTCCAATTCCCTCAAAGGGTTCAATTGCAACAATTCGCTCCGCAAGGGATAGCGATAGCGGCAAACTCCGTCTTGTTTGCTCAACACTTGAGTGTATTGGATTTGAATTCGCTTTTCGCGCCTGGCCGGAATGGGATACACCCTCGCCTTGAACAAGTTTCCACCGGCCCATTCCAGCAAACCCGGATCCCGCTTTTCCCGCAGGATGGTTTCATAAATTTGGCGAGCCCGTTGTTTTTCGACGATCTCCCCCTCCACTTTTTCTTCGCCGATCCACATGGCAAAGCCGGAAATGGACGCTTCCGCCGGCAGAGGAAAATAAAACACGCCTTCCAAAATCTGATCGGTGTGGTTTTGAAAGGACTCCTCGATCCGCGTCCGGGCGATTTGGTCGCGGACGTCCACCACCACCTTGTGATATCCCAAAGTCAGGGAAGTCTCCCGGCCGTCGACGTTGGCCAAAAGTGATCCCATCGCCTCGCCGAATTGGTGCTGGTGATAACCACGAAGCCATGCCGGCTGTTCTTCTAGGAGAAGCAATTGCCGGTTTCGAACCGCCACCACTCCAGGCTGTTTCAATTGCAAAGTTTGATCGCGGAACTGCACCGTGATCGGTTTCGCTCCCGGCCGAACTTCCAAATCGCCGCGCATCAATTTCCAGTGCCCGGAATCACCCCATTCCAGCAGGCCATTCGGACCCAGCAAGCCCTCGGCACCGTCCCGATTTCGCCAAGAAAGAGCATGGGCCCCCCGCGCCCCGGTCTGCAACCAATCTCCGACTGCAATTCGATCTTGGGCTCGCAAGGGTCGCCACCGCTCCTCCAGAGGCCCGCGTTTGGCGGCGTAGCCCTCCAATTCAAGAACTCGAGCCGGAGCCTGGGGCAAGCTGGCCACCGATTTCCCTTGAGGCTCCTGGCGGTTTGCCGCCAACAAGGCGGCGGCGCTGAGGCAGCCGAGTACAAAAACGAGAGAGAAGCGCGGGCGCATCATGAAAGGAACGACGTGGACGGCCAAGCTTTGGCCTGAATTCCAAGCCAAGCAGGATAGCCTAACGATTTCGACTGCCCCGGAGCTAAGATCCTGGCCGCGGCCTAGTTCGGGCCAACAGCTCCGTCTCCCCCCAACCCTGGAATAGGATGCCTCGAAAGCTTTCCCCGTTGGCTTGGCCCACGTTGCTGCTCGTGACCGGATGCGGCCTCACCGAACCCGTGGATGAAAACACCAAAGCGGTGAAAATCACCACGGCGACCATCCTGGAAAACACCAAAGCCGTCAAGGAAACCAGTCAGGTCATGGCCGGCCTGGGCCCTCCCATGGAAGCCTTGGCGAAACTGGAAGGGCCGATGCTGGAGCTTTCTTCCCTCAAGGATCCGATGATTGCCTTGGGAAGTTTGAAGGGTCCGATGGAAGGACTTTCAGAGTTAGGGCCGAAAATGGAAGGCTTGGCGGCTCTGGAACATCCGATGGCCGAAGTCGCCGCTTTGGAGCCGGCAATGCGGGAACTCGCAGCTTTGGAAGCCTCCATGCGGGAATTGGCCGGCTTAAAGGAATCCATGGAGCGCTTGGCCGGTTTGCAAGCTTCCATGGACCGGCTGGCCGCCTTGGAAGGCCCGATGAGTCGGCTTTATGAATTGGGTCCGATCATGGATCGGGTCGCCAATTTGCAACAACCCATGGAAGCCACTGCCGGCCTGCAAACGCCGATGGAAGACATGGTGACCATGATGGAGCCGATGCAAAACCTGAACCCCATGATGATCCTCGGCCTCGGATTGGGTTGGTTCTTGCTAACCGCCCTGGCGGTTTGGCTGGGCGTGGCCCTAGGAACCCGGCGCCTGAGAAGCCAACCGGAAGGTAGCCCACTGGTCCGTTGAAAACTTCGGCCCGTCCTGCGGTTTTGATCACCGGGGCTTCCACCGGGATTGGCGAGGCTACCGCGCATTTTTTGGCTGCAAGGAACTTTCGGGTTTACGCCGGAGTCCGCCGGGAAGAGGACGGCGAACGTCTTCTGGAGAAAAGCCCTTCCTCGGATCTGGAGCCGGTGATTTTGGACGTTACCGATCCGGACCACATCCAACGGACAGCGGCCCGACTCGAACAAGAATTGGGGGAGGATGGACTTTGGGGCTTGTTCAACAACGCCGGTATCGCCGTGGCCGGTCCCACCGAATACATCGCCGTCGATCAACTCCGGCAGCAATTTGAAGTGAACGTGATCGGCCTCATCGCCGTGACCCAAAGCCTGTTGCCGCTATTGCGAAAAGCCGGCGGCCGCATCGTCAACATGAGTTCCATCAGCGGTCGCATTCCCGCGGCTTTCATGGGCCCCTATTCAGCCTCGAAACATGCGGTGGAAGCCTTTTCCGATGCCCTGACTTCCGAATTGGCGCCATGGGGCATTCGAGTATCGGTATTGGAACCCGGCGCGGTGCAAACTCCGATTTGGAGTAAATATGACCATGACGCGGAATCCCTTCAGGCTTCCTTGCCGTCCCAAGGGCAACGCGACTATGGGGAAGCCATCGCCCAAAGCCGGCAATGGGCGGCGGAGCTGGACGCCCGAGGGGCCACGCCGGAAACGGTGGCCAAAGCGGTTCACCATGCTCTAAGCGCCAAACGTCCTCGGAGTCGCTATCCGATAGGTAAAGGCGTCGGAACCGCCATCCTCATGAAGAGACTTCTTCCCGGCCGGCTATTTGGTTGGGTGCTGCAGCGTATCGGACCCTAACGCCGGCGCATCTAAAGGATTTCCCTTTGATGGAAATCCTCCAATTGCTTCCAGGGCAGGGGCAACTGCCGTTTCAATACCAGGCGTTGCCGGAAGTGACCGAGGAAGGAAGTCCGCAATTTGAAAGGACGGAGAAAGTCCAGCATCAGCACAATGCGGTCGGTATTGGATTGGTTGGTGACCTCATGCTCGACCATGTCGTCAAAGACCAGGAATTCTCCTTCTTGCCACTTTCGGGTCTCCTCTCCAACCCGAAGCCAACATTCACCGTCGGGCACCTTGAGACCGAGATGGGCGCGCAGAACGACGTGGGTATAGCCGATATGAGGATGAACGTGGGTTCCAGAGGTTAAGCGAGCGAAAGTCGCTAAGGTAACTCCTGGAATTTCCCGAACCAGGGAGGTTGTTTTTGGAGCCAAAGCCTGGTTTTCCTTGAATTCATAACCCGGCGCAAATAAGACAAATTGCTGCCATTTCCCTTGGTAGAGCTTGTCCAAGGCCCAGGGAACGAATCGACCGCGGTCCAGGGAATGCATTTCCTCCTGGATCGTCCGCCAATTTTGGCGCAAGTTTGACGTCCAAGGAAGCCGTTGGGGATCGTAGAACATGGGATGGCACGCCAAGGAGAAGGTGTGTAACAACCTTACATGACGTCTTCCATGCGTCCAGCCGCCACCGAAAAGACTTGTGCATCCGAACGGCTCCGCCGCGGCAGGATTTTGCCCTGGTTGTTGCTGTGGACTGGTTGTGCCGCCCCGGATGCCAAAGAAGAAGCTATGGACCCGGGACGTTCCGCGGCCCGCGAAAACCCGGTTCGGGAATTGGATACGGCTCCGGGTTGGCGCAGCTTGGGACCCAGCGTTCAGGGTCGTGAACTTCGCATTATGGATTTAAGTCGTGGAGAATTCGGTATTTATTGGATCGGCAGCATTCACGGTAATGAAACCGAAGGCCATTCCCTGCTTCCTGAACTGTTGCCGGAATGGACTCGTAGCGCAAGAGAATCGGGAATCGCTCTTCGGATTTGCGAGGATATGAATCCGGACGGCTCGGCGGCCAGACGGCGCGGAAACGCCAGCGGAGTTGATTTGAATCGGAATTGGCCGGCCAAGAATTACCGCCCCGGCGGTGGCCGTGGAAGCGAAGCTTGGAGTGAACCCGAAACTCAAGCCGTCGGCCGGGACATGGCTGCCTTCGAGCCCGATCTGGTAATCGTGTTTCATTCCACCTGGCGCGGCCCATTCGTCAACTTCGACGGCCCGGCGCAAGCTTTCGCCAAGGCTTGGGTCGACGCGGCCAAGACTACGGATCCGCGCTGGAAAGTCGTCCCTTCCATGGGCTATCCGACGCCCGGATCCATGGGAAGTTATTTCGGAGTCGACCGAAACATTCCCATCCTTACGGTGGAATTGCGTCGGGACGAAAACTCCGATAAGGCATTCAAGGCTCTGGTAGCCGGCTTTGCTGCCTTGGTTCACGAAATTCAGAAACAACTCCTGGCGACTTCGGGCAGCTAAGGGAGGTTTGGATCGGCCCTCCATGGTTGCCTTCTACCTTGCCTTTGCCCATTCGGTGAGACAAGCACGGTCCCCACGCCTCCGGTTAAGAAGCCGGTTAACATGGGAGTCCAGGCAATTCACTCCTGCGGCTGAGCGGTTGAGCGCCCGAAATCCATCCTTAAGCCGCCTTTCCCCCTCAAAATGATGCTCGCGCTTCTGCTCTGCCTTTTCGTTTTTAGTTCCACCGCAACCCAGTTGGAAGCTCGCCCCCAGAGCCAGGAAACTCAAGAGGTTTTGGAGCAAGCTCGACAAAGGTTGGAAGCCTTCGAACGGCGGGGATATCGCTCCTTGGTGCCCACCATTCGCAATCGGGAGGAAGCCAACGCCATCGGCAAGGAGGCTTTGGAAATCTTGGCTTCACCAATCAACCGCCTGCCGCTGGCGGCGGCGAAAGAAAATCAAGCCGTTTGGAAATTGGCAGCCAAGGCCGCTGTTTTGGCTCAAGATCCACTTCGTGCCGCCCTAGTCGCCGCTCATTTCCTGCCGGATTCCGATCAAGATCACGCCCTCGCCTTGGATCTGCGGCAACTCAGCTTCCCAAGGGCCATAGAGCTGGCCGAGAAACATCGCAGAGCTTGCCGCAGCCTGCGCTCCAAAGCCGAAGCCGGCGACGCCACCGCCATGGTCCAACTCGGCCGCATGTACCAAAGCGGTCGTGGCGTATTCCAGGACGGCAAATCGGCCATGCAGTGGTATCGCCGAGCGAAAAGCGCGGGAAACATCGAAGCGGGCGGATTTATCGCCTCCCTTTATGGAAGCGGTTTGGGTTTGGAAAAGGACGAGGAGGAAGCCGAAAAATTGGCCCGCGCCGCCGCCGAACAAGGAAGCTTGGTCGGCATGACCGTCCTTTCTTATTTGTACGCCTTCGGACCTGAAAGCAAACGCGATCTCAAGCTTGCGGTGCAATACGCCAGGCAAGCCGCCGAAGGTGGTTACGACGTGGGTATGGGAAATTACGGTTACTTCCTGCTTTCCGGTACTGGTGTGCGGAAAGATGAAGAGGCGGCATTTCATTGGCATAAGAAGGCGGCCGAACTGGAAGTTAACTTTGCTTGCCGTAATCTGGCTTTTCAATTTCAAAATGGAACCGGAACCCCAAAAGACCTTGAGCAAGCTCGAATATGGTTTGAGGAAGCCGCGGCCTTGGGCCATAAAGATGCCTTCCTGGATCTAGCAAACCTGCAACTGTACGAATTCAAAGACGAGGCCCTGGCAAGAGCCTGGTACCAACGAGGCGCTTTTCTTGAAAATGTGAATGCGCAAGCCGGCCTGGGGTATTTATTCCACGAAGGAAAAGGCGGCCCCAGAAATCCATCGGCGGCGGAGTATTGGTATACCCAAGGAGCGGAGCAAGGGAATACCACCTGTATGCGCAACCTGTCCCTGTATTACGAATGGCAAGGAAAGGGCAAGAGCAGCCTGAAGAAGGCCCTCTCCTGGGCCAACAAAGCTCAGCAAGCCGGCCACCCCAAGGGCAAGGAAGACGCGAAGCGGATCGAGAGCAAACTTTCCTCGGCCCCCCCTTTGGCCATGATTTTGTTTGAAACCTCCCGCAAGCAAAAAGACCGTTCTTATCAACACGGTTTGGCCGGCCGGACTTTGGATTGGAGCGACCCGAATTCCAAGCTGCCGACCAACCTTCCGGGAGAGATCTTCACTTACCCAAGGGCGGCCCGGTCACCCATGGGCATTGGTTGGGGTGGATCGGCAAATTTGCTCGGCTACGAATTGCAAATGCACAAAGCCCCCCACCGGCGTTTCACTCTTTTCGGAAGCTATTCCGACGATCGATTGAAACAGAGATTCGAAAAATTCCCCTTGTTCGGGGATGGCGAAATATTCCATCCCAGCTTCGTTTCTACATCAAAAAATCGAACCCTTCTTTTCGGCCAGAGCAAATCCATCCAAGGCAAGCGCCGAGGAGATCTGGACATTTGCGCCCAGTACTTGGATTTTAACGGCCAATCTTTGTGGAAGAACCCGGAAGAAAAAAGCGGAATGTACTGGGTAGCTTCCTCCCCGTTCCAGGAGCACTCCTACCAGGCTATGGCCGATGAAGAAGGAGGCGCTTACGTAGTTTATGTCACCTCCATGGGAGACTATCGAGCCCCGTCCTGGATCAGCGTGCAACGGATTTCCAAGGAAGGTCAATTGCTTTGGACGGATCGAAGCTCCGCGACCAACGCGGTTTTCGCCCACCCGTCCTACCGGGTGGCCTCACCCAAAATGGTCAGCGACGGCGAGGGCGGAGCCATCGTCGCCTTCGAATTGAGGAAGATGCAGGGAGACGGCACTTTGGGAGATTGCGATATTTACGCCCAGAGAATTTTGCCCGACGGTTCTTTTGCTTGGGGTAAGGACAACACTCCGGTTCCCTTGGCCAATACCCCTTTTGAGGACGACCAATTCGACCTGGTCGCCGACGGGGAAGGCGGAGCCGTCATGGTTTGGAGACTGAACTTCCTGGATCATCCTGCAGCCATTGCCAAGGCCAGGATTTCCGGCACCGACGGTTCCCATCTTTGGATCGAAGACAACGGTTCACCGACTCTCGGCCCGAATCTGGACTTACCCTTGTCCAATCCCAAAATCGGAATCACCTCCAAGGGTTGGCTGATCTTTAGTCAAGCCACCACCCAGGATGAACAGGGCCAGGAAAAGCACGCTCTGGTCTACTTCCCCATTTTTCGAGACACCCGCCATACATGGTTGAAAGGCGATCCGGATCCGGCCGGAAATCGTCCGCTGGTGCGCTATAAAGTCGTTTCGGCCTCCAGCTACGATGTACGGAATTTCCAGGTAGCCTCTTTCGCTGACCATGGGGTGTTGGTGGTTTTCGAGCTCGCCAAAGATGATGCCGAAAACGCGATTATGGCCCAGGTCATCGACCAAGACGGAGACGCCCGACTCAAAGTAGACGGCAAGACCCGCCCGTGGATCATCGGTCTCCTTCAGGAGACGGATTGCACTTCCCCGGTCATTGTCGACCTTTACCAATAAGGCCGCTTTCGAAACTTACAAGAAAGTATAGGAGACCAAATTGGTCACCTGACATCCGGCAAGGTCCACGGCTTGAAACAACAGCGTTTGTCCCGAAAGGAAACCGGGAACCGGCCCGGAAATCGAGCCGAACCCGCTGGAATCGGAAAACACCAATCCCAACAGCACCGGCGAACTGATGCCGACGTTGATCCCGGGGCAAACCGCTCCCACCGGAGTGGAGCCGGGAGTAAAGCCGTAAGCTACCGCCACTAAACTTCCGGCGGTGGCCCCAGCCCAGCTAATGGTATTGGTGGTCCCGGCCACTCCGGGAGTCGGGTCGGCCAACCGAAAGCCTACGCCTCCACCGCATTGACTCAAAGATTGAGTGGGCCCGAGATATTGGAACGGACTGTGACAAGTAGCGCTGTCGGCAAAGGTCACGGTGGTTAGAGCCCGGGCGCTGCCGAAATTACCTCCCGGACAGGGATCGCTCACGAACAAATCGGTGTCCGCTCCAAAACGAAAAAAAGCACCTGCCGCCATCGGCGGGTTAAAAGTGGCAGTTACTTGAATCGGGTAAGGATAAAGGGCGTCATAACTCCAACTGACATCTCCAGAGTTCATGCCGCCGATCGCCCCAATCACCGGATCGGTGGCGTCGCCGAAGTTACTCACTCCATCCAAATCCCAATAAGCGCCAGGAACCACGGATAGATCGAAAGTGACGGAAATGACCTCGGCGGTGGTGTTGTTGGTCACACCGTAAAAGTCGGCATCCAACGCGTTGTCCTGGCCATTGGTATCCATATCCACTTGAGCAAAACCAAGATTGGCGCACGCGAGCAAGCAGGCGGCCGACAAAATCCAACGAGGGGCAGGAAGCATGAGGGGCATTCTCCGAAACGGGGAAGTTCTAGTTTAGCACCGAACCGGGAAGCCCCCGGCCCAGCTTTGTTAAGTTGATTCCATGACGTCCCTTAACCAGCGTGCGGTCCTGATTACCGGTGCCGCCTCCGGGATCGGTGCCGCCCTCGTCACGGAGTGTTTGCGCCGGGGGGCGAGGGTTTGGGCTACCGACCGGGAGCCTCTGCAACCCTCCCTGGCACAGTCCCAAACGGCTGCCGCAGCCGGAGAACTTGAAACCTCCCTCTTGGACGTAACCGATCCGGTTGCATTCCATCGAACCGCCCAATCGGCTCGGGATCGATTCGGGCGCCTGGACGTCTTGTTCAATAACGCCGGCATCGGTTTGGCCGGCTTTCACAGCGACCTAAAAACAGGAGATTGGCAACGAATTTTGCAAGTCAACGTCCACGGAGTCCTTCACGGCGTCGACGCGGTCTTGCCGATCATGCGAGCTCAAGGCCAAGGTCAAATTGTGCAGACGGCTTCCGCGGCTGGGCTGTGCCCAAGGCCCGGCATGGCGGCTTATTCCGCCTCTAAACACGCGGTCGTCGGTTTATCTCTTTCACTGCGCCAAGAACTCGCGGCATCGGGAATCGGAGTTTCGGTGGTTTGTCCCGGCCACGTGAGGACGTCCATCTTCGAAAATGCCGATTACCGGGCGATGGAGGCAAAGCAACTGCTGGCCAAAGTTCCCACCAAAGGAATGACGCCACGCAAATGCGCGCTTCAAATCATCAAAGCGGCGGAAAGGAACCGCCCGATCCTGATTCAGGGCGGTCTCCATCGCTTGGAATGGTGGCTTTGTCGCTTATCCCCGGGCCTTGGCCAGCAACTGGCTAAATTGCGGACCCGGCATTTCCTCCAGGTCCGAAACGCACCGGTCTCCGCCTAGTCGAATTTCCCACGAAGACTTGGCTCTTAGGTTCCCCAACGAATTCTTGGATGCCGCCAGGCGGCCAATCGCTCGGAAAGAACCGCCATGAATACATGGACCGCGAAGGCAGGCCACCAAGTTCCGCAACTTAAACTCATGGCCGCCAACAAGATGCCCATCGGCAAGGAAGCCAAACATTCGGATGGAGCTTTGTGCAAGTGAGCCAGGGCATAGAGGCAAGCTCCCACCGTAACCGCCGGCCAACTTCCCCAAATCTCCACCAAAGGGAACAACAACAAACCCCGGAACATAAATTCATAGCCGAGCAAATAGAAAGCCCAAGCGCCGGCACTGCACCATGCCCCGGCCCGGGTCACCCGCGAAGCTCGAATTTCCGGATATTGCCGGAGAAAAGCCGGCTGCTTGCTGTTGAAAAAAAGTAAACCGGCCACTCCAAGACTCATGCCTGCCAGCCAATATCCGGTCACGCTCCAAACCGGTTCTTGGATTCCCCATTGCGAAACGGGAACTTCAAGCAAAGCCAAAGTCAGGATGCTTCCCAAACCCAAAAACAGGCCGCCGCTTAAACGCCGGAGCAACACGCCGCCGGCCTGAGCCGCCGGTTCCCGGATCCCTCGCTGGCGTAACCAAAGACGCAATTTTCGGGCATCGGCGCCGAAATGGAATCCAAGGAAAAGGCCGGTGGCAGCCAACAGCAGGCCAACCGAAGGCAAGAATTCGGCGGACCACTCCAAATCAGGGGACGGGGAAGGGGGCATGGGGAGGTGCGAAGCCTTGGAAGCTAACAAGGCCGGACGTACCCTCAAAAAAAGCTCCATGGCCCCCTCTCATTCCCGCCTGCTACCGTGGCTCAGTTTGACCTTCGGACTCGGATGGAGTTGTTCCGCCGTCGAAGAAGAAGTGGCCTCGGAAACCATTCCGATTCCGAACACCCCTAGTTCCGCCACCACCGGTTGGCCCTTTCTAGGGGACCAGCAAGCCCAAGGTTTATTTCACAACTACACTCAGCCGGTGGGAAATCAAATCCACGCCGGGCAAGATTTCTTGCAACCAGCCGGAACGCCGGTACGAGCCCTCGCTGGCGGTTGGATTGCCGCTTATGGCACTTGGTATCCGGAAAATGCCTATCACCACTATTTGGTCGTCAGCGAAGAACAAGGCGGCGATGAAGGATGGTGTTACGTCCATCTGGATCCAAGCACGGTTTCATTCCCTCTGGGGCATCGAGTAGAACCGGGCGATGTCCTCGGTCGCATAGTTTCCTTTCAACTCGGCCTGCAAAAAGCTCCCGATCATTTGCATTTGGCCTGGGTTCGCTTACAACCCGACGGCAAGGGCAAGAATCGGCCGCAGCCGATCGCCGACCCGTTCAGTCGCCTGCCTTTGAAGGACCGAATTCCACCTAGCTTCGCTAAAGAATTGATCGTGGTCAGCGACGGTGGCTTGGATACCTTTTCCCGTTCCGCCACCGGCCTTCCCCAAGTTTGGGGCAAGGTGGATTTGTTGGTAGGCATTCAGGACCTTGCCAGCCCGGAGCAGAAAACACCTTGGATGGCCTCCAAGGTTCAAGCCCAGCTTTGGCGGCAAGACCGGCTTCTGAAAAATTGGTGCGTTCTGGATCACCGCCAAGAAATCGGCGATCGCTTTGTCGCCTCCGTCCTTTATGTACACCGGTCCAAAGTTCTGGCTTGGCCGGAAGAACGTCATCCATTCCATTGGTTGCGAATCACCAATTCCGACGGCGACGGCCGCTTGGAATCGGAGGACGCCACTTTTGGCTGGAACAGCGCCGCTCTGGATCAAGCCGGAAAGCGCTTATTTCCGCCTGGAGAGTACCGTCTAGTCGTACAGGCTTGGGACTGGAGCGGCAATCTCGGAGAAGCGCAATTCCAGCTTGAGGTGTTGGCTACCGGCGAGAACGCCGGCCGCCGGCCTTAACCCCGTTGCGCGTGCTGATTCAAAACGTCGGCCACGCAACTGGTCAGGCGTTTTCCACAAGGAATGTGAAGGAACTCGTTCGGGCCGTGGGCGTTGGAGGCCGGCCCCAATAGACCGGTTATCAAAAACTGAGCCTCGGGAAAGCGCTCTCCCAACATGCCGATGAAAGGAATGGAGCCGCCTTCGCCGATGGAACAAGCCGGCCGGCCGAAGTAAGCCATGGAAGCATCATCGGATGCCTTGGCCAGCCAATCCGCCAACGGCGGCGCGTTCCATCCATCGCCACCCTTTTCAGCCACAAAACTGATCTTGGCTCCATAAGGCGGATCTTCGGTCAAAAGCTTTTCCAGTTTGGCCAAAGCCTGATCGACGTCGCAAGTCGGCGGTACTCGCAAGGAAAGTTTCAATGCCGTATAAGGCCGAAGCACGTTGCCGGCATCTTTCATCGCCGGGACCCCATCCATGCCGGTCACCGACAACATCGCCTTCCAGGTATTGGCCAGGATATGTTGCACCGGATCATCGCCAACCGCCCGAGCGCCTTCTACGAAAGGAAACATCCCGGCAACATCGCCGTCCAATTCCCGGGCCGCGACTTGAGCTTGATCCACTCTTTGCTGAGGGATCTCGACCTGGCACTCGGGCAACAGGATTTCTCCGCTGTCCTCATTTTCCAGCCGGCTGAGTAATTGGCGTGCGATTCGAAAACTGGAAGGCACAATGCCGCTGGCGCCTCCGCTATGGACCCCTTCGGTCAAAATCTCCACCTTTAAATTGGCGACGATCATGCCGCGTAGAGAAGTCGTGCTCCAAAGTTGATCGTAATTGCCGGCACCGGAATCCAGGCACACCACCAGGCTCGGCGTTCCGATTCGATCCTTCAAATGTTCGATGTAATGGGGAAGATCGTAGCTGCCACTTTCTTCACAAGCTTCGATGACCACCACGCAACGGGTATGTTTGCCGCCGAAACGCTGTACCGCCTCAATCGCGGTCAAGGAGGCATAAGCCGCATAGCCGTCATCGGCGCCTCCTCTGCCGTAAAGCTTGTCTCCCTCTCGAACCGGCAGCCAAGGCCCCAAGCCATCTCGCCAGCCTTCCATTTCCGGTTGTTTATCCAAGTGGCCGTAAAGCAAGACCGTGTCTTCGGCGCCGCCGGTTTCGGTAGCAGGGATCTCCATAAAGATCACCGGAGTTCGTTCCGGCAAACGGACCACTTCCACTTTCAAACCGGCAATCGGCCTTTGCTCGCACCAGCCGGCGATCATCTGCACCGCCTGCTCCATATAACCGTTGGCCTGCCAATCGGGATCGAACAGCGGCGACTTATTCGGAATCCGGATATATTCGATCAATTGGGGCAGAATTTCCTGCTCCCAACTTTGATCGACGAATTGGGCAACGGCATCCCGGTCCAATGCATTGGAGGCGGCGGCAGGTTGATTCATGGTCTCAGGATAGCGAAACCAACGCCGCCGCGAATGCCCCGGTCCCCTACTTGGCCGCCTCAGTCAAGCTCGATGCCACCTGCTCCGCTTGCTCCAAAGCTCGCAGCAAATTCAAACCCAAAACCTTGCCGATGTCGGTCTCGGAGTAGCCGCGATTCAGCATTTCCTGGGTGATGTAAGGGAACATGGAGACGTCCTGCAACTGACGCGGAAGCTGGGAAATCCCGTCGAAATCCGATCCAAGGCCGACGTGATCGATGCCGGCCACCTTGGCAATGTGATCGATGTGGTCAACCACGTGGTGCACGGTCCCCGATTCCACCGGATTGGCCGCCCGCCAGGCGGCGAACTGGGCACGAAACTCTTCTTCCTCGGGATACCGCTGCCGCAACTCGCGCCGGACTTTTTTGACTTCTTCCAAAGCCTGGACGACTTCTCCAACCAAATAACCGGTGTAGAAATTGACCATGATGACGCCGCCGTTTTGCGGCAATTGGGCCAAGATCGAATCCGGCACGTTGCGCGGATGCGGCGCCAGGGCAAAGGCGGAAGAATGGGAGGCGATCACCGGCGCCTGGGCGACCTTCAGAACATCGGCCATGGTTTCGGCGGAAACGTGAGAAATATCCACCAGCATTCCCAATCGATTCATGGTGCGCACCACGTCTTCGCCGAAAGGGCTCAATCCCCCTAGTTTGGGCTCGTCGGTGGCGGAATCGGCCCAATCCAGATTGGCACTGTGGGTCAAAGTCATGTAGCGAGCGCCGAGGGCATATAAATTTCGAAGCACGCCTAGAGAGTTGCCGATGGCGTGGCCGCCTTCCACCCCGATCAAACCGGCGATCTTTCCTTCCCGGCGAATCCGCCGGATGTCGGCGGCGGTCAGGGCCAATTCGAACTCGGGATAAAAGGCACACATGCGCCGGATCAAGTCGATCTGTTCCTGGAAAGCGACCACCGGCTGAGGATGGCTGACCGGGGCGAAGGCGGACCAGAATTGGGCGCCGATACCGCCGGCTCGAAGCCGTTCCATATCGGTGTGCAATCGCGGTCGGGGCCGCCGAATGTCCAAGGCTTCCACCCGGCCGCCGGCCCGGCTTCGAATCTGCCACGGCAGATCGTTGTGACCGTCCACCAACAAGGCTTGGTGGTGAAGGCGCAGCGCTTGCTCGCTGAGCACAACGGGAGGCCGTTTCGAAACCGCCGGGGCTTTGCCCCCGGCCGGCTCTTGGGCCATGCCGTCCGATCCGGCCCAGGAAAGGAAAAGGAAGAGGAGAGTCGCGATCATGCCAAGGCTCCAAGGTAGTCGGCGATGGCTACGCTAGGCGCAAACCGGCCGCAGGATTAATCTGTCGGGTTCATGGAGTTGTTCCCGATCCTGTCTCTGGTCATCACCGCGGCAGCGGTCCTAAGTTGGTTAAATCACAAGGTTTTCCGACTTCCGACCACGATCGGCGTGATGGTTTTGTCGTTGTTGGGTTCGATCGCCATCATGGCCGTGGACCAGCAGGGTTATTTCGATTTTCGGACTCCGGCGGCCGAAGCGATGGAAACGCTGGATTTGCAGCACACCCTGCTGGATTGGATGCTGGCCTTTCTCCTGTTTGCCGGCGCCCTACACGTCAATTTAGGCCACCTCAGCCGAGAACGTTGGGTCATCGGCGCCCTAGCCACGGTGGGCGTGGTGACCTCAACGTTTATGGTCGGCGGCCTGATGTATTTTGCCTGCCAGCAGCTCGGAATGGAAATTCGCTTCCTTCACTGCCTGCTATTCGGCTCCCTGATTTCGCCGACCGATCCCATCGCCGTCCTCGGCATCCTGAAGAAGGCCGGAGCGCCAAAAAGCCTGGAGACCCAAATCGCCGGCGAATCCTTGTTCAACGACGGGATCGGCGTGGTGGTCTTCACCGTGCTCTTGACCATGGCCGGCGGAACTCACCCGGGGGCGGTGGAAGCCCCGATGGACTTCAACGCCATTGCCATCTTCTTGGGCCAGGAAGTCGGAGGCAGTGTTTTGCTCGGCCTCGCCGGCGGTTTGTTGGCCTACGCCCTGTTGAAAACGGTGGACAACTATCAGGTGGAAATCCTGATCACTCTGGCCCTGGCCATGGGGCTGTATTCCCTGGCCATGGAGCTGCATAGCTCCGGCCCCCTGGCGGTGGTCATTGCCGGCTTGTTCATCGGCAATACCGGCCGAGCCTTGGCCATGTCGGAGACCACGGTCGAACGAGTCGATACCTTTTGGGAGTTGGTGGACGAAATATTCAACGTCATCCTGTTCGTCTTGATTGGCATGGAAGTTCTGCTGCTTCAATTCCCCAAGGACTTCCTGATCGCCGGGGTGCTCGCCATTCCCTTGGTGCTACTGCCACGCTGGATCAACGTCCTGACCGCCTCCAAGTTGCTGCGCCGGTTCGGTACTTTCCAGAAAGGCACCGTCGCCATCATGACTTGGGGAGGACTTCGCGGTGGTATTTCGGTGGCTTTGGCTTTATCCATTAGTCCCGGCGTCCCCGCCCGCGATCTGATTTTGACCATGACCTACGTGGTCGTGGTGTTCTCCATCGTGGTCCAAGGCCTAAGCGTCGGGCCTGTCATCCGGACCCTTTTGCCGAAAGATTCCCGCGCCTGATCCCCCCGCTGCAACCCACCCTGCTGAAATGAAGGAAACCCTCCCTTTGCAAATCGCCTTGGACCAAGTCCGGACTCTGATCTTGGCCGGGGGCGCCAGCTCGCGCTTCTTTCCGGTCAACAAGATTTTCGCCGATCTCACCGGCAGCGGCCGCACCATGATTCAACAATCGCTGGATCGGGTATTGCAGCCATTGACGGAGGACGGCCCCTGGAAATCTTTTATGAAGGCGGATCAAGCCTACATCGTGACCGGAACCGACTTCGCAGCAACGATCCGGCAGCAATTGGCGATACCGGCCGGCAACGTATTCGTGGAGCCGGCGCGGCGCAACACTTGGCCGGCCATTCTTTGGGCCATGGCCCACATTCGGCGCCAGCAGCCGGACGCCACGGTGGTGATGTTGACCGCCGATCACGTCATCGGGGAGCATCAACTCTTTCGCCAGTTCCTGGCCGAAGCCATTGCCGTGGCCCAGCAGAAGCCGGCCATCGTCACCTTCGGCATTCAGCCCAGTGATCGGCCTCAGGAATGGACTTCTTTCGGTGCTATTCGAGGGCAAGACCAGGCTCCTGTTGCCGGCACTCACGCAGTAGCCATCGAACGCTTTGAAGAAAAGCCGGAACTTGACCGGGCTGAACAGATGATCGAAGCCGGCCGCTGGACCTGGAATTCGGGCATGTTTATTTTTCGAATTTCCACCGCTGAAAAGGCCATGGCTGATTTGCAGCCGTCGATGTTCAGCGATTACCAGCGCCTTTGCGAGGCCGTCGCCAGCGGCGACGAAGAGGCGGCCAAAGCCCGGTTTGAAGACCTGCAAGGCAAGATTCCTCATCCCCTGCAAGAAGGGGCCAAGGCCGACAATTCGATCGACTTCGCCATCATGACGCCGCTGACCACCGGAGCGACTTCCTCGGTGGAAGCCTTTGTCATTCCGGCCACCTTTCCCTGGACCGATATCGGTTCGTGGAACGCCATCCGCGAAGTCGTCCAAAGCGATGAAAACGGCAACCTTTGCATCGGCGAAGTCCAGGCGGATGCGGTTCGAGATTCCACTTTGGTAGCCGAAACCGGCAAACAAATTCACGCCAAGCAATTGCAGGGAGTGGCGGTCATTCACGCCGCCAACGGCTGGGTCATGGTGGCGCCGGAAGATGAAGCCGCGGCTATCAAACCGATGGTGGAAGCCATTCGCGAACAGGGTGAGCCGCCGATCATGGAATGGGAATCGGAGCATTGCCAGGTGGAAGGCGGCAGCGGCAAAGTGGCTCTTTTCCGGCAACGCAATCTAAACGTAGTGGTCCGGGATCAGGCAGTCTGGGTGCATCCTAGGGAGGCTTGAGTGAAATCCACCTTCCTGCAAACTCCCCACCTTCTGCAGCCGAAATTTCAAGATTACGCCTGGGGAGGCACGGCCTTAAAAAAGCTGTTCGGGGAAGAAGTCGTCGGCGATTCGGCCACCTGCGCCGAAGCTTGGTTGACTTCCACCCAGGAAGGGGGCCAAGTCACCTTTCTCGATCAACCCCAAACCACTTTGGCGGAAGCCATCGACAAGCATCCGGAATCCTTGGGAGCGTGGAGCCGTTTGCTGTTTGGTGAAGGCCTGCCGATCTTCAACAAATTCCTGTGCAGTCGCTTCCCGGCCAAGGTTCACATGGGTTTCCGCCCGCAAAGCCTCCAAGCTTACGAAGGGCAGGATTTCAAAGCTGTTTTCCGTTCCTGGTTGGAGCAGGAACAGCAGTGGATCGGCCGCTATCGACAATTCCTGGTCGATGGCGGGATTCGGGACCAAGCTGGCTTCCATCGGTGCAGAGCGGTTTATGAAAACTGGGCGGAAGAAAAAGCCGCCATCGCTTGGGCTGCGGACCCAAACGACGACGTTCTGGTGGATCGGCTGCTGGCTTTGCTGTCGCCGGCCCCACCGAAAACCGGAGAGAACGGCTTATGGCACTGCGTGGAAAATTTGCGGGCCAATCGCGAACGCTTGATTGCGACTTTAAACGAAGTAGATTTAAAGGATGAAAGCGGCAATCTATTGCTATCCCACGCCGGCATGGCTCACGCTATTTTTGGTCTCTCTCACCAAACTCATCCGTTGGATCAGGCCCGCCCGGTTTTACAGGAGCTTTGGCGGCACATTTTGGATTCGGCTAAAAGCGGTGCAACTGCCGAAGCCTTGCAGGCCTTGGCGGAAAAAAGCTTGCCGGAATTACAGCGAAGCCGGGAACGAAACCTGGGGCCGCCGAAAAATGAGGCTTGGCTGCCCTTTTCATACGGCGATCAGATCTTGATCGCCGAGCCGCAACAAACTTCCAACACCACCTTCAGTTTCATGGATATTTACACTCCGCTGGTGTTCCAGGAAGGGCGAGTGGTCTTTCGCAAGGGAGATCCGGAATCCGGGACTTCCACCGAGCAATTGCAGGCATTCGTCGATTGCCTGGATTTCGAAGCGCAGCCGGTGGAAGCTTTCCGTTGCCGTCCTCAAATTTTGGATCGGCGCCAGCATTCCAGTCTTAGCAAACTGATCGACGATCCCATCCGCTGGCCTTATTTCAGCGCTTGGACCCTGGATCTCCAGGGAACTCAAGCACAATCGGCGGTTTGGACGGCGGAAGTTCCCCAGGGCAGCTTTCTGCAACTAGTCCCGTTGCAGGGAGAGGCCGAACTTCGATATGGCGACTGGCGCGGGTGCATCGCTCCCGAACGGCCGGCCTTTCTGCCTGCCACTTTGACTTCCGACTGGTCGCTAGAAACCGAGCAAAGGCACCGCTGCCTGCTGGTTGGAGTGCCGACTCCTCAGGGAGGCGAGGGCACTCTGCGGAAGGCTTAGGCCGGTCTCGGGGAATCCCGGAAGATTTCTCGGGTTACCACGTCCAAGAATCGCGTACAAAGGATGGATGCCCGGTTCCTACCCAGGAGCTGGGCTCCTGCCGCAGGTGGCGACTCCCCTGGAGAACCTTCCGTTTTGACATTGATGCACTCTCGCCCCCCGATTGTCGGTTTCCTCCTGCTTCTCTTTCTCTGCCTGGCTGCCGGCCCTGCCGCAGCCCAGCAAAGCGAAGCAGAAAAGGCGGAACGCGCCCTGGAACGTTACCAACAGTATCTAACCCGGAAACCCTACCACGATTGGGCTTTCGACAAGTTGGTGGAAGCGGCGGTTTCTCGCAACAAATTGGAAGCCTTGGTCGAGGACTTTCAGAAACGCTTCGATCAAGATGCGGATGACCTGGCCAACCGAGTCATCCTCGCCCGATTGATGGCTCGCACCGATCGGCGGGAAGAAGCGTTGAAATTGCTGGAAACGGCCGAAAGCCAAGATCCAGCCTTGGCATTGCTCTTGGCCGACTTGCACTTGCAAATGCAACAGCCGGACCAAGCCAGCCAATATTTGGAAAAGGCCGCTTCCGGCACCAAGGATCGAAAGCTGCTGAAAGAAATTCGCCGCAAACAAGGCGAGAGTTTTTTGGCTCTAGGTAATCGCGAACAGGCGGCGGCCGCCTTCCGGGCATTCGCCGAGTTGGAGCCGGATAACTTCAACACACGCCTCGAAGTGGCGATCAATTTAAGCCGGCACAATCTATTTGAAGAAGCGGAACAGGAATTTCAAATCGCCCAGCAATTGGCGGGAGAGGACAACGCCAAGGTTTGCCGCGTGCTGGCGGAATTGGGACGGCTACACGAACGTCAGGCCAAAATTCCGGAAGCGGTGGCAGTCTATGAATCCGCTCTGGATCGCATGGGTCGGGGCAATTGGCTGAAACGGGATTTGATGAACCGAATTTTGGCCATCCACAAGCGTTCCGGCCAAATGGATGCTTTGCTCGCTCGCACTCGAGCCGCCTCGGAGCAGCGCCCGGAAGACGTCGACAGCCGCGAATTCCTGGCTCGCCTGCTCCAGGAAATGGATCGCAAGCAGGAAGCGTCGGAAGTTTTGGCGGAAGCCGTGGGGCAGTTTCCCCAAGACGTCAAGCTAAGTCGCCAATACATTTCCGCCCTGGATCAACTGGATCAAGTGGAAGGCGTCATCGCGGAGTACCAGAGAATCCTGGCCGAAAAACCGGAGGAATGGGAACTCTACATTGAGTTAGGGCAAGTCTTCGCCCGGGAGGAGAAGTTGGAGCAGGCCAAGCTGCAATGGGAGCGAACTTTGGCCAACCGACTGCAAGACGCCGGCTTGTGCCTCCGCTTGGCTGAGCTTTACGCCTACTATTCCATGGACGAAGAAGCAGTGTCCATGTATCGCAAAGCCATCTCGCTGGAACCGAATGACATCAGTCGATACGGCGACCTCGCCACTTTCCTGGCTTCCCGGGACCGAACGGAAGAAGTGGAAGCCTTGTTGCAACAGGCAGCCTCTCTTTCTTCCGGCAATGCTTCCCGCCTGGAGCAGATGGCTTTGCTGTGGAAGGAAAACGGTTATCCGCAAAAAGCCTTAGCCGACTTGGAGCAAGCCGTGGCCCTGCGGCCGGAGGAAGCTCGCTTATTGTCCATGATGGTGGACCTTTTGATTGAACTGGATCGCCCGCAAGAAGCGGTAGTCACGCTATACCAGGTCATCAACAAGACTCAAGACCAGGGGCAGCGCTCCTCCAGCGTCGACCGCTGGTTGAGAATGCAAGATACCCTGGATTCTCTGGAAACGGCCATGCGGGCGGAGCAAGAAAAGGTCCATGAGAATTCCGCTGAATTGGCCCCCTATCTAATCGTCGGTAGGTTCTTCGCCCAAAGCAGAGAACACCAATTGGCGATGGAAACCTACCAGAAGCTGATCGAGGTTCATCCCGACCAGGAGGAAGCCCACAGTCGCCTGGCCCGCCTTTATGAAGACTTGGGAGATTTTCACCTAGCTCTTCAACAGTATGAAAAACTGATTCAGAGCAAGCCGCAGGCCCGGCGCCAGTATTTAAAGGAAAGCGCCCGCATCCATTTGCGGCTATTCGACCAAGAAGCTGCCTTTGCTTGTTACGAAGAAATCCTGCAATCCTCTCCGGATAACCCGGCGGTCTTCCGGGAAGTCGCCGACGCTTACCAAAAGCTGAATCTCAAGGACAAAGCGCTGCAATGCCTGCAACAGGCCGCTCGTTTGGCCCCGGAAGACGGTCAAACTTTTCTGGAGCTGGCTGAATTGCAGATGGAATCGGGTGAGGTCGCCAAAGCTCGGACTTCCCTGGAAGCGGCTTTGCAATCGGATGAAGAACGAACTCGCGACAAAGCCCGCAAACGCTATTACGAATTGCTACTTCGGGACGGGAGCGTGGAAGAAGAAATGGCTGTCCTTCGAGAACGGGTGGAGCGAAACCCCTATGACTTGGAAGCGCCTTTGACCTTGGCCGATCTTTACATCCGGGAATTGGAATATGAATTAGGTCTGGAAATGCTGGACCGGCTGCTTTCCTATCAACCGGAACAGCCGAAACTATTGGAAGAACGGGCCCGGATATCTCTGGCCATGGAACGCTTTGACGAGGCGGTAAACACCTACGAACGTCTTTGGAAACTCCCCAAAGCCGACCAGCAGCATCTGGCTTTGCGAATTACGGAAGCCCACCTCTTGGAAGGAGATTTACAACGAGCCGATGAGGTGGCCAAAGGCATTGGAAACCGCAATCGACTGGCCCGGCTTTACAGCAAACACAAGTTATTTGATCGGGCCATTGCCGTTTTGGAGAGCGTCGCCCAGGGATCCCGCGTCAACCCCCGAACGCTTTCTCGTTTGGCCCGCATGAAGCAGGATCAGGGTGACCTCGAGGGAGCGGTCGTGGCATTGGAGCAAGCCTTCGCCGCCCGGTCCAATGACTGGAGAACCGTGAAGGGTCTCGGCGATCTCTATTACGAATTGGGCCGCAAAGAAGACGTCCTGGCCATGGGCGAGCGACTTTTCGCTCTGATCCGAGAGCACGGCGCCCGAGAAGAAGAAGAGGAAGAAGACGACCAAGAAAACGACGTTTTCGCCAGTTTCCGCAGCTTCAACAGTTCCTGGGGTCGCTATCAGAACCGCTACCGTCAGGCGGTTTCGGAAATCCAACAATTCTTCAATTCCAAGAACATGGAAAGAGAGTTCGGCGAAATCGGTGCCCGGGAGGCCTTGGCGCAACCGACCAATGAATCGCTCTATCAAGTCGTCCAAAGCCACCTGAATTACAACCTCAAAGACGTCGAACTGAGCCTGAGCTTCCTGGACGGAATTTGGAAAGCCACGGTAGAGCAAGGCCGGACGCCGCCTTCCTATACTCCAAGAAGTTGGCGGAACACTTTGGAAAGAGCCCGAGTTTCGGTATTTCGAGATAAGCCGAAACAAGGACGCCAAAGGGAACAGGAGTTGAGGGCGGAAATTGCCGCCGGCGCTTCGATCCAAAATTATCAGGAACTGTGCCAAGTTCTTGGATACCTTCGGAAGGACCAGGAAATTCTGGAAGCATTCCAAGAGGGTTTGGGGCGCTTTCCCGATTCCGTCCATCTGCTTGCCGGCTTAGCCAGCCATCTGCTGAGGGAAAAGCGTTACCAGGAAGCCTTGGAGCCTTTAAACCAATTGCTTCCGTTGTTGGAAAACCAGCCGGAAGAAGATGAAGAACAAGCCAGAAGCCGCCGTTTGCAGTACAAGCGAAGGCGCCAGGAACTGATTGCCGGCTTACCTTCATTCATGCAAAGGCAGGTCAAGGAGGGAGATCTTCAGCGTGCCTTTCAGTTGGAGTGGAGACGACCGTCCGCTCTGAGTTGGCAAATCGGCAGCCATCCGAAGCGGGAAGCGGCTCTTAAGAAACACGCTTCCTGCCTGCTTCGCCTGAAGCGAGCGGAAGAGGCAAAGCAAAGCCTGGCGGCCTTGCAACCCGAGAAGCAAGATGATCTACAAGCCTGGATTTCCCTTGGCAACCTGTACTTCCAAGAAGACTTGCTGGATGAAGCGGCCGAAGCTTATGAACAAGTACGGCAACTGGAAGACCAGCTGTACGCCGATCCTGTATTAGCTTGGTTTAGCAATTGGAAAGGCTCCATTTCAAAGCCGATGTCGAACCTGGCAAGGATTCGAGAGCGCCAAGATCGGTATTTGGAAGCCTTCGATTTACTGAGGAGTTATGGCAAGGCCGAGCCGGCGTGGTTGCTTCTGAGCTCTCAGGAGCTTTGGCAGCAATCTGAAGATCGTTATGGAAAGCGATTGATGGACGCAGAAGCGCAGTTGGCCGAACTTCAGGACTCAGCCAGCCCAGAGGCCCGCCGGCTTCGCCACCAGCTACGGGATGCGGCCATCAAGCTGGCGGAAATCCATCAGATTCAAACTCATTGGGATCAAGCTTTAAGCACCTATCAAAGAATCCTTCCGGCCCTTTCCGAAGACTTCTCCATTCCGGAAGTAGTAGCCAAACTGCACCTGCGGGCCGGGCGCCCTGAAAAGGCAGTGGACACCTTGCTGGAAGTCATCGACCGCAAAAAAGAGCGGAACCGCAAGCCGCCCCGGGACCAACCGCCCCTCCCCAGAATGATTCAACCCAGCCCGCCCCCTCTACCGGACGGAGGCGCCAATGATTGGATTTGGTCCAATCTTCGGGCAACGTGGTATCGGCCTCAGAGTCAAGGACGATTTCCGCTTAAGGAAAATTACGTAGATATCTTGCGCATTTACTTGGACGGCGGCCAAGCCTTCAAGGCCGCCGGATTCATGCGTAAATTGGCCCGGGAAGACATCACCACCTTTAGTTGGCTGAGCTGGACTATGGCCCAGGTGATCCAGAATTATGAAATGGGCAAGGAGGCACTTCCGATTTTGAGAATGCTGCACAATTACAACCCGGATGACGCCGACGTGATCCTCGAGTACGGAAAGGCTCTTATCGAAGATGAACGATTTGAAGAGGCACAAAAGGTTCTGCTGCCTCTCTCTCTGCGAAGCCGAAACTGGTGGGGCGTCGAGGAAGCAGAAGATTTATTGCAAGTGGTGGAACAGAAGCTAGGCTTGGACAACCAACTGAGCCTGGAGCAATTGCTGGCCAAGGTTGAGGAAGATCCCAAAAATGTCCGAAACCGAATCAAGCTGGCCAATGCCTACATCAAGAAGGATGATTTCACTGCCGCCAGGGAAGAAGCGGAACAAGCCCGCAAGCTTGCCCCCCACCAAAGCAAAGTCAAAGATCTCTATGAACGCTGCCTGAAAGCGACGGGAGACCTCCCAGCGCTGGAAAATTTTCTGAAAGAGAAACTCAAGGGAGCCAAAGGGGAAGAAGAGCGCTTCCAGCTCGGTATCCAACTCGCCCGCTTGGCCAGCGCACAATCCAAACAAGAAGAAGCCTGGCAAAGCATCCGAAAAGCCGCCGAGCAAAGCAAACGCTATTCCGCCGTCGGTTGGTTGATGGAGCAAAACCGCATTGAAGAAGCCCACCGGCTGGCCAAGCAAGAATTTGAAGAGTTCCGAGGAGCCGACCAGCGCCGCATGGAATTGCGCAATCGGCTAAGACAAATCGAGCTACTCCGCGGCAATCTGAAGGAAGCCCTTGATTTGGCTTACGAGAGTTTTGATTCGACCTCCAGCTTTGGAGGAAAAGCCGGGGCTTTTCAAGAGTTGGTCACCACCCTGGAAACCCACCCGAATCCAGCGGTTCAACAGGCCGAGGTAATGCAAGCAGCCCAACTAAGTGGAGGCCTGCAAGGAGCGCTGTATCGGGCCGCTTTCTACCAAGCTTGCCGGCGATGGGCGGAGCAGGAAGAAGCGCTGCAGGAAGCCCTCAGCTTCGATGAGGATGCCTTGTTCATCTATCCCCTGCTGCTGAATGCCGCCAGAGAACGGCAGGATGCAGACGCCGCCTTAGCCTATATGGAAGATTTGGAACGGATCAATCCGGGCTCGGAATCTCAAACCGTCCGCACTACCGCCGGCCAAATTTCGGAGCGGGATACTTTCCGAGCCGAAAAAGGTTCTCTCTTGTTCCAACTCGACCAGCGGGAACTGGCATTGGAAGTTTGGCAAGAGATCTACGATCCGGCCAATTCGGAAACTCGCAAGGCTTTGCGTCAGATTTATCAAGACCATCGCCTGTATGACCAAGCTCTGGCCATGCACTTGGAGTATCTGAACAAAGAAGGAGAAAGAAACGTGACCGATCTCCTTACTCTTTCCGAACTGTATTTCAAAACCGGGCAGGATGATTTGGGCTTTCAGGCCTTGGAAAGAGCTCGTTTGCTCGCCCATGGCAAAGAAGGGGACAGCAATCGAGTCCGAAATCAACTGCAAAAAGTCCACCGGGAGAGGAATCGGTTGGAGGAGTATTACCAAGCTCTGGCGGATCGCTCTCAACAGGACCCCGACGATGTAGAAATCCTCCGGGAAATGGCCAACCTGGCGGCGGAACTCAAGCGACCAGAAGAAGCTATCGCCGCCTTGGAGAAGATCGGAGAAAAACCCTCCATGCAGGCTTCGATTCAGTCGGAGCTGGCGGAACATTACCAGCGGATGGGAGACTATCCGAAAGCCCTGCGGGCCTTGGAACTTGCCTGGGAAGGCAATCTCGACGACTGGGACCGAAATTCCATGAGTCGCACCATTGCCCGCCTACACCTTCGTTTGGGAGACCCGGACAAGGCCCTGGAAGCCTGGCTTCGAGGCAAAGCGCAGCCGGATGGTCGGGAAGCCCAAATGGAAATGATGAATCACTGCTTGGAGCTGGAACGGTATGAAGAAGCCATGCAGTACGCCAAAAAAGCCGAACAATTGGAGCCGGACAACCCGACCGTACTTCGGGAAATCGGCGACATGCTGCGGGAAAAGGGGGATTTGGAACAAGCTCTGGTTTACTACTTCCGAGCTTTATCCTCGCCGAAACAATCCAATTTTGAAACCTATCGGAAGGAAGCCGTGTTGCACTGTGAAAGCGCCTTAAGCCAAACCAAGATCCAAGAAGCCGTTTTCTCGGCGGCCAAAAACGGCGAGGCCCTGCTGTGGCAAGCTGCTCTCTCCTTTTACAATCGAGAATGGGCGGCGGCGGAACAATCGGCTCAATCCTATTTGGAAACCAACCCCGATAACGCCGTGGCCTGGGACTTGCTTCAGAAAAGTCTCATGCAGCAAAATAAAGGTGAAGCCGCCTTTGAAATCTACCGGGAATTCCTCGGCGTCTTGGATTTAGGAGTGGCTCGAGATTATTTCTCGGATTGGCAAGTTCGCAACTCGGTGGATGGCTATGGCGACCTGGCGGCCAAACTGGAACGCTGGGAAGAAGCCGGGCAAATTTGGCGTTCCGGCTTTCCCATGCTGAATCAAGAAGTCCGACCGTGGTATTACTACTCCAACAACCTCTTTCCATACTACCCCTTCGGTAGGAATGAGGTAGATAAATGGCTTCAACGGGACCGTCTCCAGGAAGCCTTGGACGCCCTGGAATTCTCAGTTTACCGAGGTGGAAACTCGGTCGCCTTGCAGTCTCGATATGCCTCGATCTTGGGAGAAATGGGACGAACCCAAGAAGCGGAAGAACTGCTTTGGCTAGTTTTGAAGAAACAGCTTTCCAATGGAATTCCCCAACGCAACTGGTGGCGCGATCCCTTCGATCGGGAAAAGAACCCAAGTTTCAGCCGCTTCTCCGACAATCCCATGGAGGCGATGCTGCTTCTATTCCAAAAGAGCCAAGACCTTTCAAGATTGGAATCGGAAATTCAGCAAGAATTCGCTGGAGAGAAATACTTTTATCATCGTAATTACGCTCTCTGCAGCCTCTACTACTACCAAGATCGTGGACAAGATGCCGTCCCCATCTTAAAAGCGCTTCAAGCCCGAGATCCGGAAGCGGAAGCTTTCCCCAAGGAGCTGGCGGAAATCCATCTGAGCCAGGGCAACCACCAGGAGGCTCTGAATGCTTTGCAATACGTTCGCCTGCTTGAAGAATCTGGCACGGGAGTAACCGGCGTTCAAAACCAACCGACCGCCATTCAGCGAAACACTATCAACTTCCAGTGGTCCGGGAATCTCCGGTCTTTCTCCTCGCGGCGGAGGTTCTACTACGGGAACTACCGCTATCGCCAACAAATCGCCAGCAAGCCCATGCAAGTCGCCTTGCTTTGGTCTCTCGGACGGGAAACCGAAGCCGCCACATTGGAACGGGAGTATTTCCTCGAATCCTCCTTGACCAGTTCCTACCCTTACACTCAATTGGCGAAATTGTTCTTGCGATTGGATTTGCCCGATCACGGCCTCCGGGTTCTGGAACTTGGCATGCAGCGGCTTTCCAACCGCCACCAAGGCGAGCTTTTGAATTGGATCATCCGCAGTCACCATCGAGGCGGTTCCGAAGAAGCCCGCAACGCCGCTTGGCAACAACGATTGCAGCAGCGGCAACAAGCCGCCAAGGGCCTGACCAGACCGTCATGGCGCCTAAGCGACGCCCGTCTTCGCATGGAATTGGACTGGGAGTTGGAACAAGCTCTGGCTGACTTGCAAAGCTACTGCGAGGAGTTCCCAACTCAGTCCTCCGCCCGGTTCAGCCTGGCCGCCCTCTTGCTTCGATTGCAGAAGCCGGAAGAAGCCCTTCAGGCTTGGCGGCAAGCCGACGAAACCCGGAGAGAGGATTCGCAAGGCCGGCCCGGGGCGACGGAACTTTTCACCTTAGGCCTTTGCCTGCAAGCGCTTGGCCGCAATCAAGAGGCCATACCGACGTTGCAGGAGGCCTTGCGCCTGGCTCCCTTCGACTCTCAAGCCGGGGCAGCCCGAAAAGCCCTGGAAGGTCTGTAAAACCATCCCTAGCCACCTCACCCAAGACCTTTGGAAATCTCGTCCTATAATGGCCGAGGATCTTTTCCAAGCCCTCCAAAAAGCATGAGCGACCCTGCCCATCAAGACCTCCTGTTCGGAGTCCGACGACTGCGAAACCGCTACCGCCGCGTAGTGCTCCTACGGTATTTGGTGCAAGCCTCCTTTTATGGTTTGCTGGTCACCGCCGCCGCCTTGGTCCTGTTCCCGGCGATCGAGCCCTGGCGCCTGGCCTTGGCCGTACTTTTGGCCGTGGCTGTGACTGCAGCGGCTTTGGGCTGGAAACACCGCCGGTCATTCACCCATCTGGCCAAAGATTTTGACAACCACGCCGGCTGGAAAGATCGATTCAGCAGCTCGGTCGACCTCATGCAGTCCTCGGATCCGGTGGCCCGCCATTTGGTTCAGCAAACCGCTACCGCCGCCCGGGATCTAAGTACGGAGAAGCTTTACCCCTATCGAGTGCCCCGGGAGGGTTGGCTGATGCCCTTGCCGGTTCTTCTGGTCGCCGCGGTGTTGTTTCTCCCCGGCATGCTTCATGGAGAGGCCCCGCCCAATCCTGAATTGGAAAGCACCCTGGCCAGTCAGATTCAACGGGTAGAAGACCTGCTAAGCCGGGAACGGGAGGAAGTCCCGACCGAGAATCGGAAGGAAGTCCTTCAGCAACTGGAAGAATTGAAAAAGGAGCTTTCTCGGGATCCAATCGACAAAAAGGACGCAATGGCCGAGATTTCCAAGCTTATGGAGGAAATCCGAAAAAGCCAGGAGGAGAACGAGGAGCAAAAAGCCAAGCTGGAAGAGATGCTCCGCAATTTCAAGTCCAACGACCGCAACCAAAAGCTAAGCGAAGCGATGCAAGCCGGCCAATATGCCGACGCCGCCAACCGCATCGACGAGTTATTGGAAGAGATGAGGGACGAGCTCAGGAAACTGAAAAAGAAGGGAGCCGATCCCGAGAAGTTGAAGGAATTGGAGGAACAAATCCGGGAGCTGGAGAATTTGAAAGCGCAGCTCCTCAAACTCCTCAACGTCCGCTATGACTTGCAATTTGCCGGTGAGATCCTGGACGTCCTCAGCGAATGCGAAGGCGAGCTAGGCGGCCTTCCTGACGATGACATCGAAGACGTCTGGTTTGTCCGGCTGGGTAAATGCCAAGGCCAGTGTGAAAGCGACAAAATCCTCCGTTTGCACCAAAAGCTGATCTCCCCGGAATCCAAAAAGGCCGGAAAGGCCACCATGGCCAAATTCTTGGCTGACGACCCGACCAGAAGCGACGGCAGCCACGAAGAGGTCAAAGTGCGTGTCCGCGAGGGCAAAGGCAGGAGCAGCTTCACCCAAACTCAAGTCTCCAACGACGGCAGCCAGTCCCAATTGGAGGCCAAGGAAGTTCTCGCCGCCGAAAGGCGGGCCGCCCAAGACACCATCGAACGGCAGGACGTCCCGGCCAGCTACCGGGAGTACATTCGCAAATACTTTGAAGGGATTCAGCCTGAAGCGACGTCCCAACAGAAATAAGCCGAAACCGAGCGATTCCGCTCCATTAAAAATGCCGTCGGTTCGGCGAGACCCCCTCTCGCCGAAGCCAATTTCGGGCCGGCCGACGGCCGGTCGCCCCCCGCCTTCCGTTTCTCGCCACCGCCATGACCCCCGAACCCAAAGAACTTGAGGCCCGCGTTCAGGCCTTTCACGACAACTTCGTAGCCATTCGCGAGGAAATCAATAAGGAAGTCGTTGGCTATTCCGACATCATCGAAAAAGTCCTGGTTTGTCTATTTGCCAACGGCCACGTTCTTTTGGAAGGCGTTCCCGGCCTCGGAAAGACTTTGTTGGTCCGCACATTGGCTCGCACCCTGCATCTGGATTTTTCCAGAATCCAGTTCACTCCGGACATCATGCCGGCCGATATCGTCGGAACCCAAATCATGGTTCTAGGCGAAGACGGGGCCAAGGAGTTTCGCTTCCAGCAGGGACCGGTATTTGCCAATATCCTGCTGGCCGATGAGATCAACCGAGCTACGCCGAAAACTCAGTCGGCTCTATTGGAAGCGATGCAGGAGCACTCGGTCACCATAGGCGGGACCACTCACCGTTTGGATGAGCCCTTTTTCGTTCTTGGCACTCAAAACCCGATTGAGATGGAGGGGACTTATCCCCTACCAGAAGCCCAATTGGATCGCTTCTTCTTCAAATTGATGGTTACATACCTCGGCGAAGAAGATTTACTCAGCATCATCGACCGAACCACGAGCACCGCGGAAGCGGTTCTCCAAGCCACGATTGGGCCGGAAGATATTGCTTGGATGCGTTCCCTGGTTCGCGAAGTGGCGGTCGCCGAGCACGTCAAGCGCTACGCAGTTCGTTTGGTCCTGGCCACCCACCCGGACAGCGAGGTCGCTACGCCGGAAGTTCGGCGATACGTGAAGTTCGGCGCCAGTCCGCGGGGCATTCAAACCATGATTCTCGGCGGTAAGGTCCAAGCCTTGATCGACGGTCGTTACCACCTCTCCTGCGAGGACTTGAAAGAAGTCATCAAGCCGGCTCTCCGTCACCGAATCATCCTCAACTTCGAAGGCGAAGCGGAAGATAAAACCACTGACGAAATCCTGGATTCCGTACTGAGCGCCGTCCCGGAGCTGAAAGCCGCCACTTCCGTCGCCTGAGGTAAACCCCATGGCCGAGGTCCAATCGCAAATCCGCGAGGAATTGCTCCAATTCGACAGCGAATTCCTCCGGCGCCTCGAGTATTTGAACGTGGTCGCCCGAAAGATCTTCGCCGGGTTGATTCGAGCCGATCGCCAAAGCATCAAACGGGGAACCAGCGCTGAATTCGCCGATCATAGACCTTATGTGCCGGGTGATGATTTCAGGCACGTGGATTGGCACCTTTTTGGCCGCCTGGAAGAACTGTTTCTGAAGCTATATCGAGAAGAAGAAAATCTGCACATGACTATATTGTTGGATTGCAGCCAGTCCATGGACTTCGGCCGCACTCACAAGCTGAGCTACGCCTTACAAGTTACCGCCGCACTTGCTTATATCGGCATGGCCAACATGGACAGCGTCAACGTCCTGCCGTTTCAAGAACGACTTCAGGAGGGGCTGTGGAACTTAAAGGGGCGAGGGAAGATCTTTCCCTTGTTCGAATTCTTGAAGGAATTGAACGGTGGCGGAGAAACCTCCTTTCCGACCTCCTTCCGCGAATTTATCAGTCGCGAGCGGCGAAGGGGAATCGTGGTGGTCATCAGTGATTTTTATGACCGCCAAGGCTTCCAACCCGGCTTGAAGTTCCTGCGCTTTCCGCGTCACGACATATACGTCATACACGTGGTCGATCGATTGGAAATGGAACCGGATCTGCGCGGAGAACTGCGGCTGGTCGACTCGGAAAATCAGGAGCACCAGGAAATCACCATCACCGACGGCATGTTGCGCCGGTACAAGGAGGCCTTTGGACAATTGACCGAGGAAGTCGAAGCCTTTTGCATCCGAAATGAAATGGGATACGTCAAGGCTCTCACCGAGATCCCCTTTGATCAATTGGTCTTGAAGATCCTGCGCCGGGGAGGCTTGGTCGGATGAATTTCGCCAATCCCCTGGCATTCGCGGCTTTCGCCATTGCCGCCGCTGTAATCGCTCTCTACATCCTTAAGGTCCGGCGCAGGCCGCAAGTCGTACCTTATTTGCAACTTTGGACCAGCTTGGTCGCCGAAACCCGAGCTCGCTCCTTATTCCAGCGGCTCCGGCGTTTGCTTTCTCTCCTGCTGCAACTTTTGATCCTGGCCGGCTTGGTGTTCGCTTTAAGTCGCCCGGGATTGGATCTAGCCAATCTTAAAGAAGAAAGCCTGGTGGTGATGCTGGACGTATCGGCATCCATGAATTGCCTGGAATCGAACAGATCGGGCCAGGAGGCGGATGAGAAGTCGGAAGAGGCGAATCAAACAACGGAAGGAGAGCTGAAACAAAGCCGCTTTGATTTGATGATGGCGGCGGCCAAGAAACTGATTGACGGCCGCAGTTTCGAAGATGAAATGATGCTGGTGGCCATTAGCGACCGGGTCGAAGTATTGACTCCCTTTGTCCGCAACAATCTTCAACTTCGCCAAGCCCTCCAAACCGCGACACCGACCTTTCGCGCCTGCCGACCCGACCAAGCCTTGGCCTTTGCCGAAGAAGTGACCCGCGGTAAAGAACATCCCATCTTCCTAGTAATTTCCGATGGCGATTCAGGCCGCTGGCAGGAAGTCCTGGACGAGGATCCAAGAGCCCGCTTCATTACGGTTGGCCACGAAACCGAGAATCTCGGCATTCTGCGATTTAGTAGCCGCAAGAACCGCTCCCTGGGAAGCGATCACATCCTGGCCAAGGTTCAAAATTTTGGCAACCGGCCACAGGCCTTTCAAATGGAGCTGGCTCTTAACGGAGTCACGCAAAAAGTGCTGGATCGAGAGTTGCCACCTGGAGAATCGCTTACTGAACGCTTCCAGCTCCACCTTCCCGACGGCGGCACCCTGCGCTTGCGTTTGAATACGCCTGACGGCTTCGCCGCCGATAACGAAGCCTACGCCATTGTTTATCCAGAGCGTCTGAGGCGCATAGTTCTCGTCACCCCGAATTCTCCAGAGGCGGAGCCATTCAAGATCGCCTTTTCTTCCATGGCCGAACTATTGGACGAGCGAAGCGCGGTGTTTACGATCCAAGAATATGAAGCCTTGGAAGCTCCCGATCGGGTAGCCGATGTCACCCTTTGCTTGAATGCATTGCCCAAGGCATTGCCGCAGCAGGGCAATCTAATTTTGATGAATACTCCACTACCCGAGGAGTTGCCCGCTACCGAAGCGGATGATATTGGCAAACCGGAAATTTGGGATTGGGACCGAGAACACATTGTAAATCGCTATATGAATTACAAGGATCTCCCCATTCCCCGGGCGAAAGGAATCCGTTTGGAAGCGAGTCCCCCTCGGGCCCAAGCTCTGGTGGAAAGTTATGACGGCCCTCTATTGGCCGCCTTCGAAGAAGACATGCGCAAAATTCTCTACCTGGCGTTTGATCCTACGGCTAGGTTTTTCCCATTCCGCCTGGCGTTTCCGATTTTACTTCGCAACGCCATCGCCTGGTTCGAGGCCGAGGAAGATCTCATGCTCGAAGCCAGTCACGCCCCAGGAGCCTCGATTCGGCCTTTGGGCAAGGTGCGCGCCCAGGAAGTCATGGTTCGCTATTTTCGTGACGGACAAGCCCAAGAAGAACTGCTTCCGGTCCGAGACGGGCAGTTCGTGTTCAGCCAAACCGAAACCCCCGGGGCTTATCTATTCCAAATTGACGGGCGTGATCACGCCACTTCAGTGAATTTGTTTCATACCCGAGAATCCGACCTGAGGCCGCCGACCGGTCAAGAACAGCAGGAATCTGATTTCAGGTTTTTGCAAGCCGGCTTCTTCCACCGAGAGCCCTGGATATATTTCGCCGCCTTCGCCTTGCTGCTTTGGGTCTTGGAGTGGCTTCTGTTCCATCGGAGGATCACGGAATGATTCAAATCGAATCTCCCGGAGCTTTTTGGCTGGCTGTACTCCTAGCCCCCCTCCTCTTGTTTGCATGGAGGAAAAGCTATGCCGATTTGCCTTCGAGTCGCCGCTGGCTGTCTCTGATTCTAAGGAGTTTGGCGTTTGCCTTGATCCTATTTGGCTTGTCCAAACCCCTCTTCCTGCTCGAGAACAAGGATCAATCCATCTTGTTCTTGCTGGATGTTTCCGATTCTTCTTCAGACGCAGCCCTGGAAAAGGCATGGCAGTCCTACCAGGATCAAACCAGTGACCTGAGCAAGGACCAAAAGGCCGCTTTATTGGTTTTCGCCGGACAACCCCGATTACTCCAAACCCTTCAGTCGGCCAAAGCGGACTCGGAAACTGAAATCGAACATAAGATTTTCCACCGGCGCAGAGAGAAGGAACTCCAGCAGCAAATCCAAGAAATCGAACGCGGTGAACTGACGGAAACCGCGCGACTCGATCTGGAAGAAAAACAGCGACTGCTCGCCGAAATACGCGCTTGGCGAGACGATATATCCGTAGCCGAAACCAACGTGGAATCCGCTTTACGTTTGGCGCGCGGCGTCCTGCCGAATGACACCTTCCGACGCCTTGTATTGTGGAGCGACGGGAATCAAACTCGCGGAGACTTTCTTCAAGAATTGGCATTGCTGAAGAAAGCCGAGGTTTCCGTTTACGCCCATTTGTTGGCCAAGAAAGATACCCCTGAAGTCTTGGCGGAAAGTTTGCGCCTACCTTCGGAAGTCCAGGTCATGGAACCATTCGACTTGGAGTTGAACTTGCAAGCCAATTATAAAACGCCGGCGAAGCTGCGAATCTACCGCAATCGCTTTCTGGTTACGGAAAAGGAAATTCAATTGAAATCAGGCAAGAACATCCTGGAGGTGCCCAAGCTTCGCCTCGAGGAGGGTTTTCATGAATTTGAAGCCATCGTGGCCGCAGCAGGAGATGAAACCCTTGAAAACAATATGGTTCGGGCGGCCATCCGGGTATCCGGCCGCCCCAAGGTTTTATTCATTGAAGAGGATCCTTTAGCCGCCCGGTATCTGGAAGAAGCTCTGGCGGCGGAAGAGATTCACGTCGAGGTCCGGCCCTCAGGAGGAATTCCTGAAGACATGAATGACCTTTTGAATTATGAAGCTCTCATCCTGAGCAATGTGGCGGCCAATTCTATGCGGCCGGAGCAAATGGGCATGATCAAGCGATACGTCCGCGAAATGGGCGGTGGCTTGGTCATGATCGGAGGAGAAAAAAGTTTTGGGCTTGGAGGCTATTACCGCACTCCCATTGAAGAAGCTCTGCCGGTTCGGATGCCGATCCGAAAGAATGTAGAGAAACCGAACTTGGGTTTGATTTTGGTATTGGACAAGTCCGGCAGTATGGGCGGCCACAAGATTGAACTGGCCAAGGAGGCAGCCATTGCTTCCGCCGAGGTTTTGAAACCGAGAGATTTAATTGGAGTGGTGGCTTTCGATGGTTTGCCGGAATGGATCGTGCATTTGACCGATGCCACGGAGTTGGATGCCATTACTCAACTGGTCGCTCGCTTGGATGCCGGCGGCGGAACCAATATATACAACGGGCTCTATGAAGCTTATCAGGCTCTTTTGGAATCCGACGCCAAACTAAAACACATCATCTTGCTGTCCGACGGCATAACCCAGGGTAGCGGCTACCGGGAGCTGGTTTCCCACATTGCTGCCGATGACATTACCTTGTCCACCGTCGGCATCGGCGAGGGAGTAGATGTCGACCTTCTGCAAGGCATGGCGGAATGGGCCGGAGGCGAATGCTATCTAACCAATGACTTCCAGAGCATTCCTCAAATTTTTACCCGAGAAACGCTACGTGCCTCTAAATCTATGATGGTGGAAGAGCCTTTCATTCCTCAACTCGTGCAGGGGGTGGATGCGGTGAAGGGTATTGATTTCAGCGATGCTCCCTTCTTATTGGGTTACGTCGCAACGTCGCCGAAGGAGACTGCAACGGTTTCCCTGGCTTCTGAATACGGCGACCCAATTTTGGCAACTTGGAGATTCGGGCTGGGACGCTCTGCCGCTTTCACTTCCGATGCTAAAGCTCAATGGGCCGGAGATTGGATCAGTTGGGAGAATTTTTCCAAGTTCTGGGGCCAGCTCCTCCGATCCGTAATGAGCACCGGCACTCACCGGGAACTTCGCAGCCGAAGCCGAGTCTCGGTTGACGACGCCACCGTGAACCTTTCATTGGACGTTCGAGGACGCTCCGGTGCCTTCCGTGATGATTTTCAGACGGAAATCTCCTTGTTTCAGGGTGATCAAGCGCCCAAACCTTTAACCGTGGTGCATGAAGCACCTGGGTTATTCAAAACCAAGTTCCCCATTGAAAATTACGGCGAATTTTACCGGCTCCTGGTCGTTCAATCTCAGGGTGAAGGAGCCAGCAAAGAAATCGTGGACATGAAAACTCTTGCCGTCACCGAATCTTATTCTCCCGAGTTTCGCAATCCTTTACCTGACGAAACCGCTCTCCGGACACTGGCTGAAGAAACTCAAGGCAAGTTCCAAGAATCCGCGGCTCCGTGGGATTTTGATGGCGAACCAGCTAGAACTCCCAAGGAAACCTGGTGGTGGTGGATCTTGGCGGCTGTCTTGCTGCTTCCTTTGGATATCGCTGTTCGCAGACTCCCCTGAAATCTGGCCCAGAGTATTGGAGGTTAAGCCGAAAAAATCGGCGTAACCTCGAGCCGATCTAGCCGTCTTCCAGGCGTACCCGCAGTTTTCTCGGTGCGCCTCATGACCGCTTTTCAGCCCTCTCATTGCCCCTGGCCCCGGTGCCCGAGCCGGCACGACAAAACCAGCCCGCACATCCAACGCCGCGGCTTTTTCCGGACCCGCCACCAGCCCAAGGTGCAGCGCTTTTTGTGCCTGGTCTGCAAGCGCTCCTTTTCCACCCAGACCTTTCGCCTCGACTATCGTCTGCGCTATCCCGATCTGCATCTGAAAGTGTTTTGGGAAAACGTCAGCAAGGTCACGCTGCGCCAAAGCGGTCGCAAACTGAAGGTGGATCGAAAGACCATCGCCCACCGTCTGCACCTGCTTGGCGTCCACGCCGAAGCCTTCCACACCGACAAGCTTCGGCAACCGGCAGGGGCCGGCTTTCATGGGCCTTTCCAATTGGACGAACTGGAGACTTTCGAGTCCGATCGGCGTTTACAGCCCTTGACCGTGCCGGTTTTGATCCATCGGCGGAACTACTTCGTGGTCCATCTCGACGCCGGCACCTTGCCTTGTCGCGGCAAGCTGACGCCGAAATATCGCCAAAAGAAGCAAGCTCGGGAGAAGTTGTACGGCAAGCGGCGCTCCGAATCCCGCAAGCTGGTAACCCGCTGCTTCGAGATCCTGCAGCGGGCGCTGCCGCCGGAGGTAGCCCTGGAGTTGCAGTCGGACCGCAAGCAGCTCTACGGCTCGGTCCTGGCCAAAGTGTTCGAGGGCGAGCGGCCGTATCGCTGGCGGCGGGAGTCGTCGAAGACCCGCCGCGACAACCGCAATTTGCTGTTTCCGATCAACCACACCTTGGCGCAGATGCGGGATTCGATCTCGCGTCTGGTGCGGCGCAATTGGGGGGTGTCGAAGCAGTGCGCTTGGCTGCGCCGGCACCTTTGGGTGTGGCTGATATGGCGCAATTACGTGCGGCCGGTGACGGTGAAGCCGAAGGTGCCGACTCCGGCCCAGATCGCCGGAGTCTGCAGCAAGCCGCTAACCGCTGAAGAGGTCTTTACTTGGAGGATTTTTTAAGCCCCAGACCTCCAATACTCTGGGCCAGATTCGGCCAGTTTCATCTGGTGGATCCGTTGGCTGGAATCCCACCCTAACGCCTCCCCCGCCAAATCCGCCGCCTCCCTAAGGAAGCTCTCTTCTAAGGGAGCTAAAATGGAAACGGGAATTCTTCGCCGAATTAAGTCCACTAAATTGACAACCATCTCTTCCTTCGCGCAGTACAAGAACTCAGCCTTGACGAAGGGAAGGTCCGGATGAAAACGTGCTCCTAAAGCGGGACGCCTCTGAATGAGTTTCCAAATACCATCCACTCGTTTCCCATATCGGCGCACACAATTTTCAATTACGATTGAATCCAAGCCCAAGCCACGACCAATTTTTTGCTGGGCAGCCTGCCACGGCTCGAACCCATCCTCCGGAGTCCATGGAAAAGCTTGCCGATGCGTTTGTGAATTGCCAACGGCTCGGCCTTCCGCATTGGCGATGGCATCCACCATTTCCGCGGCTTCCACTCTGGCAGAAGTAAATTTCCCTCCGATCGGTAACCACAACCCCGGCTCGATTTGTTGCAAGGTCCACTCGCGACTGATTTCGGAGGGAGCCAATCCTTCTTGGTTTTGAAGGGTCCGCAGGCCGGCAAAACTACCCAGAACATCACTTCGACCCCAGGGCTGGTCCTCAAGAAAGGAATTGGCCGCCTTCAACAAATAATCGACATCCTCCTCCTGGACTTGAAGGTGGTCAGGGTCGCCGGACCAAGCCGTATCGGTAGTTCCGACCAAGGTGCGCCCATACCAGGGAATGAAAAAGAAAACCCGCCCATCCTTGGGAGCGGTCAACAGATGAGCTTCCTCCCCGCCTAAAGCCGGCATCACGAGATGGATGCCCTTTGTAAACCGAGTTCGGGCTTTGGTAGGGACGGCCCCGCCCGGGAGCTGCCTTTGTAGAAAAGCCTCGGCATAAGCTCCGGTCGTCAACAGAATCTGTCGGGCTCGGACTTCGGCTTTCTGACCGCTGATTTGATCTTGGACCAAAGCTCCTTCCACCACTCCGTTTCCGCGCCCCCGGAGAAGAGAAAGACCCTCAACATAAGAAACAGCCACGGCACCGGCTTGGATCGCGCCGGCAACGATTTCCAAACAAAAGCGAGCGTCGTCAGTTCCGCAATCGCCGTAGCGAAAGCCTCCCAACAAAGCTTCGGATCTCAGAAAAGGACTTTGTTTCAAAATCCGTTTCTTGGACCAATACGCGTGCGAGGCCACGGGTTGCCCCCGACCGGCAAGCAGGTCGTAAAGCAATAATCCCGCTTTCAACGGCCACCGTTTGAGTCTTCCGCCCCGATAAATCGGCAAAAGAAAATCCAAAGGCCAGCTCCGATGGGGAGCCAAGTCGGCGAGCAGCTTGCGCTCCTTCAAAGTTTTGCGCACCAGCCCGAACTCGTAGTTCTCCAAATAACGCAACCCTCCGTGGATCAACTTGGAGGAGGCTGAGGAGGTCCCGGAAGCCCAGTCGCCTTTTTCGATCAAGGCCACCTTGAGGCCTCGAGACGCAGCGTCCCGGGCGACCCAAGTTCCATAAATGCCTCCACCAAGGATGAGCAGATCGAAAGTGGATTCGGCCAGATCTTGGAAGCTTCGCAGCAAGGGTCTGCTCGAGTGGATGAACACCGTTACTCTATCGACCCCGACCCGCCTTGGCTGCCCTGGCCTTCATGGAAGCGTTCCTCTTCGCCCTAATTTTGGTTCTGAATCTCCTCAGTTTCTTTGCGTTCGGCATAGACAAGCACTTGGCGCGCCGAGAGAAACAAAGAATTCCAGAAGCCCGCCTCCTTCTCATGGCTTGGCTCGGAGGATTCCTGGGAGCCTGGCTGGGCATCCGAGCATTCCGCCACAAGACCCGCAAACAGCCATTCCGGCGCAATCTGGTCCTCGTCTCCCTGTTCAGCCCGGCTTGGCTTCTGCTCTATCTGGAGATAAGGAGCTGGCTATAGGACAGGGGTATTGACCTGTTCAACGGACGGCCAACCTGGACCTCCTCGACAAGAAAACAGGCCTTAGAAGCTGTTATTTAGGGGTCGATCTATTTCAGAATTCCTAGATTTTCGCTATGATTTTCGATTTTTTTCCGTACTCCTTGGGTTGAGAAGGGACTTCATCCGCCCTGAGGATGAAAGCATAAGTCATTTAATAATAAAGCCTTAAGAAAATATTCCCGGTCGGGTTCCGCCGTGTTCCGGGTTTTTTCCGGCTGGAAGCCAAGAAAAGCCGGCTCGTAGTAATTTGCAAAAAGTAGACTTCAGCACACAATGGCAGTGAAGCTTAACTGCTTTGCTGGTCGTCGAAGCCCGGTTCACCGCCTTTCAGGCAAACCTCAAGCTCCGGCGCGAAGCAGTCGAAAGCTTGTTGTTGAGCCACAACTAATAATTCCCCAAACCCGTTAGACACACGAACATGTCTCGGACCCTTCTCGCTGCAGCGGCCATTCTTGCCCTTTCCGCCACCGCGGTTGCCCAAACCCAGGTCCCGGTTAGCAAGGCCGTCACTCCTAAGCACGCTGGCGTCTACAAGATGGCCACCGGTGAGCTCGTTCCCGCCACTCCTGGCGAGCGTAGCGGCCCCATCGTCATCTTTAACGCCTCCGAGTTAACCAACTACTACAGCGTGCCTGGTCTCGACCAGGAGTGGCTGGATGAAGGTTCCCTGCTGGACCGCAACCCCGGCAACGTTGAGCAAATGAACGGCATGGAGTTCGTTTACTGCTCGACCGAAGCCGACGCGACCCAGAACAGTGGTACCGTCACCTTCGCCTTCTACGATGACACCATCGTCTGCTCCGGACCCTCCAATGGCGGTAACTTCGCCTTGGGTGGCTACCTCTGCGCCTACGACATCGTCGGCCTGCCTCTCGGTGACGCCAACGGCGCCATCCAGTGCTGGATCGTCACTGTCGACCTGATGTGCGGATTTGAATGCCCGCCCGACCTGAGCTTCGATTGGGCCACGGACAACGCCAACACCAAGCTGTTCGGCTGGTCCTTCATTCCTCGTAACGACAACACCGGCCCCTGGTTGACCAAGGGCGGTACCCAAGCCTCCGGCATCGACAACAGCTTCGTCTGGTTTGACCAGTTCGGCGCCTTGGTCGGCTGCTTCTGGTTCGGTGGTACCCCGTTCGCCAACTTCGCCATGAAGATGTGGGGTAACGACGCTGGTGTCCGTCACTACAACGCCTCCGCCCCCGGTGCTGCTGATGACTACTGCATGAGCATGCTCGACGCTGGCGCTGGCAACTACACCTTCGACATCGCTGACGCCGCCGGCACCTCCGTGGGTGGCTGGTTGGTCGCCTCCTTGGGCGCTGGTGAACTCTCCGTGGCTGGCGGCACCTTGTTGGTCGCTCTGCCGGTCCTGCCCCCGACGCCCGTCCCGGTCGCCGCTGGTGGTAGCACCTACGCCGTCCCGGCTGGTACCTTCTACTTGCAAGGCGTCGGCACCGCCAACGGTGCTCCGCCCAGCCCGGCTAACTTGCCGAACCACTGGTCCAACGGCATCCAGAAGAACTGATCTCGGTTAGTTCCTCCGGGAGCTCGCTCCCGACTCGACACCCCACCCTCTCGGTGGGGTGTCTTTCTTTTCCCTCCGGCCAAGCTCGGATCCGGCTTGAAATAGCCCCATCCACCGGCTCTCGCCACCAATCGCTTTCACATTTCCAAACTCCTACTAATTAAAGACTTTTCAGCGATCTTGAAGGTACCAATTATGGCTCAATTAGAAGGATGTCGGAAAACGAGCCCGACACTCAAATCTTGAACTCGGAACATCGTTAAGTAGCCACTCGAACAAAGCCCGCTTCAGGGGGTTCCGCATAAACACCTTGAAAATATAGATTTATTGAAGACCGACATTAATTCTTCCACTCCAAGGCTCCTTTTTCCACAATCCAGAATCTCAAAAATTTTCGGTCCCCCCAGGAAAACGCAGTTTTTTTGAAAAATGTTGGAAAAACCCCTTGCCGAATCTCAGAAAATTTTCCAGAGTCGTACCAGTGCTGGTCTTGTTCCTTCCCCTTCGGAGACCCTCCGAACATTAAGCACACCGACGAGACCGCACTTAGTTCCACCCCATCTTTTCCCCAAAAATAGGTACACATGTCCCGTACCCTGCTTGCTGCTGCTGCAGTTCTGACTTTGTCGGCCTCCGTCGCCGCTCAAACTCAGGTTCCGGTCTCCAAGGCTGTCACTCCTAAGCACGCTGGCGTCTACAAGATGGCCACCGGTGAGCTCGTTCCCGCCACTCCTGGCGAGCGCAGCGGCCCCGTTGTCATCTTTAACGCCTCTGAGCTGACTAACTACTACAGCGTGCCTGGTCTCGACCAGGAGTGGCTGGATGAAGGTTCCCTGCTGGACCGCAACCCCGGCAACGTTGAGCAAATGAACGGCATGGAGTTCGTTTACTGCTCGACCGAAGCCGACGCGACCCAGAACAGTGGTACCGTCACCTTCGCCTTCTACGATGACACCATCGTCTGCTCCGGACCCTCCAATGGCGGTAACTTCGCCTTGGGTGGCTACCTCTGCGCCTACGACATCGTCGGCCTGCCTCTCGGTGACGCCAACGGCGCCATCCAGTGCTGGATCGTCACTGTCGACCTGATGTGCGGATTTGAATGCCCGCCCGACCTGAGCTTCGATTGGGCCACGGACAACGCCAACACCAAGCTGTTCGGCTGGTCCTTCATTCCTCGTAACGACAACACCGGCCCCTGGTTGACCAAGGGCGGTACCCAAGCCTCCGGCATCGACAACAGCTTCGTCTGGTTCGACCAGTTCGGCGCCTTGGTCGGCTGCTTCTGGTTCGGTGGTACCCCGTTCGCCAACTTCGCCATGAAGATGTGGGGTAACGACGCTGGTGTCCGTCACTACAACGCCGTCGCCCCCGGTGCTGCTGATGACTACTGCATGAGCATGCTCGACGCCGGCGCTGGCAACTACACCTTCGACATCACGGACGCCGCTGGCACCTCCGTGGGTGGCTGGTTGGTCGCCTCCTTGGGCGCTGGTGAACTCCCCGTGGCTGGCGGCCACCTGATGATCGCCCTGCCCAACCTGCCCCCGACGCCCGTCCCGGTCGCCGCTGGTGGCAGCACCTACGCCGTTCCGGCTGGTACCTTCTACCTGCAAGGCGTCGGCACCGCCAACGGTGGTCCGCCCTCCGCTGGTAACCTGCCGAACCACTGGTCCAACGGCATCCAGAAGAACTGATCTCGGTTAGTTCCTCCGGGAGCTCGCTCCCGACTCGACACCCCACCTTCTCGGTGGGGTGTCTTTTTTCATTCTTGGAAGCCATTTCGAAACCCGAGACCCAAAGCGACCGGATGAGGAAGGACCCCGGCTTCAGCCGGCACCCGAGGCAAAAATCGCCCTGAATAAGAACTTCCGGGAACTCCATCCACAGAAAGAAGGTCAAAAAAGGGGTGAGAACCGAATTCAATCCAGGCAACCCTAAGAGCTTGCAGTTTGGTTCCCCCTGCTAGAATCGAGTTGAGTCGAGGGACCGCCCTAGGCCGACCGGCCCCCCCGCCGACTCGCTTCGTCATCCTTCCCAAGCGAACAACCCCGACCCATAACCCAACCACGCTTTATGAGCGAACTCGAAAAACAAGTGACGGCTTTGGTCGCCGAGATCTTCGAAATGGAAGACAGCGAATTGTGGGAGAAGCGTTCCCAACACTTCGTCGAAGATCTCGGGATCGATTCCATGCTGGCCCTGGAAGTTTTGGCGAGCTTAGAGCGGACCTTTCGTATTGAAATCCCGGAAGAAAGCGTGCTGGAGATGACTTCCCTGGATTCCACCATCGGCCTGGTAAAGGCCAAGGTGGAACAAGCCGCAGCCTAAGCGAGATTCCCTTTGTACCTCGGCTTCGAGGAAGTCCGGCGCCTGTTACCCCAGGCGCCGCCGTTTCTGTTCATCGACCAGGTTCTTGAATTTGAACCTGGAGTACGCATTCTCTGTAAGAAAAACGTAAGTGGTGGCGAACCCTTTTTCGCCGGCCACTTTCCGGAAGCTGCCGTGTTCCCCGGCGTGCTTTTAACCGAAGCAATGGCCCAAGCGGCCATCCTTTTGCTTCGACTAAGCGAAGATCCCGGGGCAGGCTCGGCTTCGGATCAGGGCGGTCCTCCCGAGAGGATGTTCATGATCGGCACGCAGCGAAATCGTTTTCTGCATCCAGTGTTTCCGGGCGATTCCTTGTTCTTGACCGTCGAGGCCGACAAGATCCTTCGCGAAGCGGCCATGGTCAGTGCAAAAGCCGAAGTCGATGACAAAGAAGTAGCCCGTTCCTCCATGACTCTTTCCGCTATGACTTGGGAACGCTTTCAAGCCATTCGCTTGCAAACCACCGCCGGCCAATCTTCAGCCGAGCATTCCTCATGAGCGATCGACGCGTAGTGGTCACCGGTTTAGGCCCGGTCAGCCCTTTGGGTTGCGGCAAGGAAACCTTCTGGAACGCCATCCTGGAAGGAAAGGACGGCTCTTGCAACGTTCAGCGTTTCGACACTTCGCAGTACAAGGTGCATCGCGCTTGCGAGGTTCAAGGCTACGTAGCTCCCAAGCTCCCGGGAGACCCGGGACCGGCTGCGGCCTTGGCCGTGGAAGCCGCCCGGTTGGCCTTGGAAGACGCGAATTTCGCCGAAATTCCGCAACAAAGCGGGGTGGTAATGGGAACCACCGGCGGCGAAATTCCCATTTTGGAGCACATTCACCGCCAGCAAGCGGAGCAAGGCGAAGACCAGGTTCCCCGGCGCCAATTTCCCAAATACCCCTGCCACACCATTACGGCTCAAGTCGCCCGATACTTCGGATTGAAAGGCCCGAACTTGATGGTGCCCACCGCTTGTGCCGCCGGCAACTATGCCTTTGCCATGGCCAAGGATTGGATTCAAGAAGGCCGTTGCGACGTGGTCTTAGCCGGCGGCGCCGATCCCCTATCGATCGTCTCCTTTACCGGCTTCAGCCGCCTGTTCGCCATTTCCCCCGACGTCCCGCGGCCCTTCGACAAGAACCGCAAAGGCATCCTTCCGGGAGAAGGCGCTGGCATCTTGGTTCTGGAAGCTTATGAATCAGCGCAAAAACGCGGCGCTCACATCTACGCCGAAATGGTGGGCTACGGTTTGAGCTGCGATGCTTATCACCCCACCATGCCTCATCCGGAAAGCATGGGCGTTCGCCTGGCCATGGAACGAGCCTTGGCCGATGCCGGACTCACTCCCGCGGACGTGGATTACATCAGTGCCCACGGAACCGGCACCCAGGCAAACGATAAGTTGGAAACTGCCGCGATTCGAGCGGTGATGCAAGACCAAGCGGAACGAGTTCCGGTTAGCTCGGTGAAGAGCATGATGGGCCACACCATGGGTGCAGCTTCTGCTTTGGAAGGCATCGTATGTTCCATGGCCATTCAAAGCGACATGATCCCACCGACCATTCACTATGAAACTCCCGACCCCGATTGCGATTTGGATTACGTCCCCAACCAGGCCCGCCAGCACCCGGTGGGAGTCGCTTTGAACAACGCCTACGCTTTCGGCGGTAACAACAGTTGCGTGGTTTTTGCACGCCACCCACGATGAGCCAAAGCCACGCTCCGGTCGTCATTACGGCAACTTCCGCTTTGACCCCGTTCGGATGCGGCGGCGAGGATTTCTGGCTTGGAATCACTCAAGCCACCCATTCGCCCAGCGAAAAGGAAGTCCCTGCCCTGGACGTCAAGGCCTTGTTAGGCCCTCGTGGCTTGCGCCACTGGGACCGAACCGCATTGTTACTTGGCTGCGCCGCCCGTTTGGCCATGAACGAAGGCGATTGGGAACAAGCCGGCTATCAACCGGATGAAGCCGGAGTGGTGTTCGGCTCCACTCATGGCTCCATCGAAGCCATCGTTTCCTTCGATAAAGAAGCCGTGGCGGAAGGTCCTCGCTACGTCAACCCGCAAGCTTTCGCCAATACCGTGATCAATGCACCGGCCGGACGCTTGGCCATGCATTTTGATCTTCCCGGTTTGAACACCACGGTTTCTTCAGGATTGAGCTCGGTCTTGGACGCGATCGGTTACGCCGAAGGCATGATTCGGCGGGGCCGCATTCAAGCCGTCTTGTGTGGCGGGGCTTTGGGATGGAGTCCGGCCATCGCCTGGGGTTATGAACGGAATCAACGCCTGGCCGTAAACGGTCAACCCTCGCCGCCGTTTGACGCCGCCGGCGAAGGCGGCTCGCTTCGAGAAGGCGCCGGCGTCTTGTTGTTGGAATGCCCGGAACGAGCCGCCGCCAGAAATCGCCAACCCCTGGCCAAAATCACCGGAAGCGGTGCCTGTTTCGAACCGGATGTTTCGTCCCCTTCCTTTTCCGGGCCGGAATCCGCCATTCGCTTCGCCTTGAAACAAGCCGGGCGCGAAGCCGATGAACTCGCCGCCGTCGTGAGCTGCGCCCGCGGCCTGGCGTTGACCGACGAAGTGGAATTCAAAGCCTTGGCCAATTTGGTTCCCGAAACCGTCCCGATCACCGCTCCGGCCGGAGCCTGCGGAGATTCCCTGGAAACCGTAGGCGCCCTGGCCATGATCACGGCAGTGGAAATGCTGACCCACGGCCAAATCCCCAAGATCGCCGGCGGCCGCCCTCGCCCCGGCCTGAATCTGGTTTTGGAACAAACGCAGAGTTTCGCCCCCGGTCCCGTTTTAGTCAGCAGTTGGGATCCGGAAGGCCACGGAGCCGCCGTGATCCTCGAACCGGGTTAAACCGGTTTGAACCAGCCCGCCGTCCCTGCGGGCTTCCCCTTGTCCTTTCATGATCTCGATCCCTAAAACCGAACTCCGCCGCCAATACGACGCCGTCATCATCGGCGCCGGCGTCGGAGGTCTGGTTTGTGCCGGTTTCCTGGTCCGCGCCGGCCTCAGCGTTTTGGTTTTGGATCAACACTATTTACCTGGGGGATGCTGCACCGCCTTTCCCAGGAAGGGAAAACGATATTTGTTCGACGCCGCGGTTCATCACATTGGAGCCTGCGGCAAGTTCGGAACGGTCGGCCGGATTGTGAAAGCCTTTGATCTAGGCATTCGCTTCCAACGACTGGATCCGATGGATCACCTAGTTTTCAGCGAGGACCGGGAATACACCATTCCGTCCGACTGGGAAGCCTGGAAAAATCAGCTTTGCCTGAGTTTCCCCGATCAGCGGGAAGGAATCGAACGCCTGTTTCGCGATCTACAACGGTTCCATCGCCAAATGTTGAAAGGAAGCGGACCTTTGTTGGACCAATACCGGCGCACCACCTATCAAAGCTTCCTCCAGGACTACGTGGAAGACCCGGAATTGCTGCGCTGCTTGAGCGGCCAATGGGGTTATTTGGGCTTGCCCGCCGAACGCATCGCCGCAACCGGCATGGTGCAAATGCTGGTGAGTTATTGGCGCGAAGGTGCTTGGTATCCCCAAGGAAGTACGCAGAATTTTTCCAATGCTTTGGCTCATTCCCTGCTTGCCGCCGGCGGACATCTGCTGTTGAAACATCGAGTCGATGAAGTTTTGTTTGAAGAAAACGGCGACACAGCCTGCCACCGGGCCATCGGCATCCGCACCGAACACGGAGACGTCGTCCGCGCCAAAGTGGTGATCCACAACGGTGACGCCCGGCGCCTGTTCGAAGAATTGCTGCCGCAACAAGCCGCGCCCAGAGAACACCAGGCTTGTCAAAAGCTGCAAGCGGCCACTCCCTATTTCGGTTTGTACATGGCTTTGGATGCCGGCTGCGATTTAAGCCGCCTCCCCCGCGGATTCTATTTCCCCAGTCGCTCGGAAATTTCCGACCTTGAAGGCGGTGCCAGCTTGGATTGGATGTATTTGTCCATCGGCACTCGATACGACCCCGACATCGCCCCGCAGGGCGATCAGATCTTCTCCTCCACCGTAGCGGTCCGACCCGATTCGCCAAGCTTCGATGCCTGGCAACAGGACAAGAGCGGCATGGTGAAGGCAGTGATCGCTTATCTGGAAAACCGGGTGCCTGAATTGCAGCAGCACCTTCAGTTCGTGGACAGCGCCACTCCCAAAACCGTGGCCCGATTCACCATGTCCAAGGACGGCGCCGCTTACGGCTGGGCCGTCTCTCCCGATCAAGCCGCCGAGGATCGCCTCGGCCCCGAAACTTCCCTGGCCGGACTTTATCTCACCGGTCATTGGACCTCTCCCGGTCCAGGTGTTGCCGCCGTAGCCGCTTCCGGCTGGTCGGTGGCACATCGCATTCTCCAAAACCAAAACTCATGAAGAAGAAACTCGTACTAATCAATCCCCATGTGGAGGGGCGCCGAGGCGAGGAAGACATTCGCGTCATCGTGCAGATGCCGTTGAACCTGGCCTACCTCGCCGCCCACACACCGAGCGAGGAATGGGACATCGACCTGATCGATGAAACCCTTGAAGACGCCCTCGATGAAAACGGCAAGCTGAAGTTCCAAGCCGATTTGGTCGGCTTGACCGGATTGACCTACCAAGCCCCCAGGGCATACGAAATCGCCCTGGCCTGCCGCAAAGCCGGCGTCCCCACCGTGTTCGGTGGAACCCACGCCATCACCTGCACCGAGGAAGCCACTCAGTACATGGATGCCGTGGTCATCGGCGAAGCGGAATTGATCTGGAAAGACCTGCTGGCGGATTTCCACAAGGGAGAGCTGAAGAAAATTTACGACGGCGGCTTCCCCGATTTATCCACCCTCAAAACCTGGCCCAATCGGGACTTGTTCAAGGACAAGTACGATTACAAATATTCCTCCATCGTCACCACTAAAGGATGTCCTTGGCGCTGCGAATTTTGCAGCGTTCCGATGAGCCAGGGGAATGCTTATCGGGAAAGAGACGTCGACGACGTGATCGACGAAATGGAAGCCACCGACTTCCGCGGCTTGATGTTCGCAGAAGATAATTTTTACGGCTACAAGCCCGATTCCAACGCCCGGGCGCGCAAATTATTCCAGCGCATGAACGAACGCGGCGTGTTCAAGGATTGGTTCGGTTTCACCCAATTCAGCACCGGGCAAGATCCGGTGGCCTTGCGCGCCATGTCCGATTCGGGTTGTCTAGGATTCCTGATCGGCCTGGAATCCACCGATGAGCAGGTGCTGCGCAAAATGCGCAAAGGTTCGAATCTAAAGACCGGAATCGCCAATTACACCAAGTGCATCGACAACATCCACGACAACGGCATGATCGTGTGGGCTTCGGTGATCTGGGGAGCGGACTTTCAAACCAAGGACGCTTTCTACTCCATGACCGATTTCATTCTTGAAAATTCGATCGACGTGCTTACCTACGGGATCCATTGCCCCTTCCCGGGTACGCCGCTGTTCAAGCGCATGGAGAAAGAAAACCGCCTGCTGCGGACCGACTTCCCCCAAGATTGGGAATACTACGACACCGCTCACGTCACCCACACGCTCAGCCACATGACCTTGGATGACTTCATTGAAGGTATGCAGTACCTTTATGACAACGTCTACGGCCAGGAAAACCTGAAGAAACGGTTCATCGAAACCTTGAAGCGCAACGGCAGTCGCCGCACCGCCATGTTCGCTTACAAAGTCGGCAGCGATTGGGATCAGGTGTTCCGTCAAGTTCTGGACCGCTTGTACGCCTTGCGCGAATCCGGTCACTACGACCGCATCGTTCGGGACCGGGGCCTGCAGCCCGCTTCCGTCTGATCCAACGTCGTTCAACCACTCCCCCCCACAACGACTGTGCTGACCATGAAAAAGAAGCTGGTGTTGATCAATCCCTACACTCCCGGCCGGAAGGGGGAGGAGTCGATCCGGGTCATCGTGCAGATGCCCCTGAATTTGGCCTATCTGGCGGCCCACACGCCGCGGGATCGCTGGGAAATTGACTTAATCGACGAAACGCTGGAAACCGCGCTGGATGAAAACGGCAAGTTGAAATTCGAAGCGAATCTGGTCGGCATCACCGCCCTGACCTATCAGGCGTCCCGGGCTTATGAAATCGGTTTGGCGTGCAAGGCCGCCGGCGTGCCGTGCATCATGGGCGGCTCTCACGCCGTCACCAATACCGAGGAAGCGTTGCAATACGTGGACAGCGTGCTGGTCGGCGAAGCGGACGCCATCTGGCCGGAAATTCTGAAAGACGTCGAACTGAAAAAGTTGAAGCAGCTTTATGACGGCGGTTTTCCCGATTTGGGATCGCTTTCGGCGTGGCCGGACCGGGATTTGTTCAAGGATAAATACGCTTATAAATACTCCTCCATCGTCACCACCAAGGGCTGCCCCTGGCGTTGCGAATTTTGCAGCGTCCCGATGGTGCAGGGAGGAAGTTATCGGGAACGGCCGGTGCATGACGTCCTCGATGAAATGGAAGGAACCAGCTTCCGCGGCTTGATGTTCGCCGAGGACAATTTCTACGGTTACAAGCCGGAATCCAATGCCAGAGCCCGCCAATTGTTCCGGGGCATGGTCGAGCGGGGCATCTACAAGGACTGGTTCGGCTTCACTCAATTCAGCACCGGCATGGATACCGACGCCCTGTCCGACATGAGCGACAGCGGCTGCCTGGGCTTTTTGATCGGCATGGAATCCACCGACGAGCAAGTGCTGCGGAAATTGCGCAAGGGTTCCAATCTCAAAACCGGAGTAGACAACTATCCGGTGGCGATCAAAAACATCCACGATCACGGCATGATCGTTTGGGCGTCCATCATCTGGGGAGCGGATTTCCAGACCAAAGACGCGTTTCAAGCTATGGCGGATTACACGTGGGAGCAATCCCTGGACGTGGTCACTTTCGGAATCCACGCCCCGTTCCCGAACACCGCCCTATTCAAGCGCATGGTCAAGGAAAACCGCATGCTGCGGACCAACTTCCCGGAAGATTGGTGGTATTACGACACCGCCCATATCACCCATACCTTCAGCCACATGACTTTGGAAGAATTCATCGAAGGTATGGAAGGGTTTTACCGGCAGGTTTACGGCCCGGAAAACATCAAAAAACGCTTTATTGAGACCTTGAAGCGCAACGGCAGCCGGCGGACGGCCATGTTCGCCTATAAAGTCAACAGCGACTGGGATCGAGTCTACCGCCAAGTCCTGGACCACTTGTACCGTTTGCGAGATTCCGGCTTGTACCACGACACCATGAAAGCAAGAGGCTTGGAGGTAGCCCGAGTTTGACCGCCAGGCCCCGGGTGCTGGTCACCGATATGGAATTGGCCTGTTCCCTAGGCAAGGGAGTGGACCAGGTCTGGCCGGCCCTGCTTGCCGGCCGGGAAGCCATCGGCCCGATCTCGAAATTTGATACTTCCGCCTTTCGCGTCGGTCTTTCCGCCGAAGCCAAAGAAATGGCTTGCATGACCGATTTCGAAGCCGCTCGATACAGCCTGGAACCGCTGCTTCAAAGGCAAGGCGCCTCTTCTTTTGCCGGCCCCCATTGCGGCTTGGTCCTGGGCATGCTCGGCGGCGACTACTGGCCCATGGAGCGACGAATCTTGGCCAACCCGGAGGATCGAACCACCGGCATGACCCAAGAAATCTCCGAGATCTTTCCCCCTCACCAAGCCGCCGCGACCTTGGCTACGAAATTGGCAGTGGAAGGTCCGGTCACCACGGTGGCCGCCGCCTGCGCCTCCGGAAACCATGCCCTGAGTTTGGCCGGCGATTGGATTCGGGAAGGTCGGGTGGATCGGGTCTTGGCCGGAGGCGTAAACGTGCTTTCGGTGCCTTGTTTCGCCCATTTCCATGGCATCCGGCTATTGGCCAAAGAACATTGCCGGCCCTTCGACAAAAATCGAGACGGTTTGGTGGCTGGCACCGGATCCGCTTGGATCCTGCTGGAATCGGAATCGGCGGCCAAAGCCCGAGGAGCGGAAGTCCTGGCTGAATTCGTGGGCTGGGGTCATTCCTGCGACGCTCATACAGTGACCGCCCCCCATCCGGAAGCCCGGGGCGCCATCGATTCGATCCAAGCTTGTTTGGCCGACGGTCGCATAGCCGCCGACCAAATCGATTACGTCAGCGCCCATGGCACCGGCACCGGCACCAATGACCGCACCGAAAGCAAAGCCCTTTATCACGTTTTCGGTTCCAGAGCAGCCACCCTGCCCATGAGTTCGATCAAATCCATGATCGGCCACACGATGGGGGCTTCCGCCGTGATCGAAGCCATTGCTTGCATCCAAGCCATCCGTACCGGTCAACTTCCTCCTACCGCCAACTTCGAACAAGCCGATCCGGAGTGCCCGGTGAACTGCCTGCCGAATCAAGCCGGGGAAGCCAAAGTTCGCTACGCCTTGAATGCCTCGTACGGTTTCGGCGGCAATAACTCCATAACCCTTTTCGGGCCCACTCCATGACTTCCCCCCAGGAAGTTTGGATCACCGGCTGCGGCGCCATCAGCCCTTGGGGAAGTGCTTGGCAGGATTTGCCCACCTTCGGCTCGAAAAGAGATCTACTGAAGCCGGAAGCGGGAAAGTTGCTGCGGATGGCCGAATACGACTCCAAGGGAATCTTAAATCGGCGAGGCCTTCGCTACTGCGGCTCCGGCACTTTGGCCCTGGCGTGCAGCAGCGTGTTGGCGGTTGAAGACGCGGATTGGCAGGATCAGGAAGGATTGGCCTTTTTTGCCGGCACCGGATTCGGCAACGTTTCGCCGATGTTCGACTTTCTCTACCGAGTCCTGAACGAAGGGCCGGCCCAAGTATTGCCGATGGCCTCTTTCGACGCGGCTTTGAACTCCCAGGCCAACTACGTCTCGGTATTTTTGGCGGCCAGACGCTTGAATCGTTGCTTCGTCGGCATGACCGCCGGTTTGGAAGCCGTCATCGATGCCATTCGCTGGATTCGAGCTGGATGGGCCCGTGGCGCGGTCGTGGGCGGAGTCGACACCATCAACGTGGATTTAGAAAGCTGGCTTCCCTTCCAGCCCGAAGAAAGCCGCAATGGAGTGAGTGAAGGCGCCTATTCCATTTTTCTGGAGTCGGCTGAATCCGCCCGCCAACGAGGCCGGACCGCGATCGCGGAAATTCGGGAGAGTGGCCTAGGCTTTCACCCGCCGGCCGGCCCGCCGCCGGATTTTTCGTTTTGGTTTTCAAAATTCGCCTCGGGTGAACCGTCGACCTACCGTTGGCTTTACTGTGGAAACGATTTGAATCAGGATTCCGAAGCTCAGTTTCTGCCTTTGACCCGCCTTTACGGCAACGCTCTCGGCGCCCGTGGTTTGGCAGGGGTACAAGTCGCCTGCCTGGAAGCAAGAGAAGGCGCTACCCCAATTCAAGTATTCGATTCCCACCGCCAAGGCAATTACGCCGCGGTGACCGTGACTCCTCCGACCCCCAACTCGAAGTCATGACCGCTTCTTCTTCCTGGCAAGATCAATGTGTTTTGGTTACCGGCGGCAGCCGCGGCATCGGCCGGGCCATCGTCGAACACCTGGTTCAGAAAGGCGCAAAAGTGGCCTTTACTTATCAATCCCGTGCCGATGCCGCCGAAGCCTTGATCGCCGATTTGCAAACTGCACCGGGCCAAGCCATCGCCTTTGCTTGCGATAGCCGCGACTTCGACGCGGTCAAAGAAACCGTGAACCAAGCCAGAGAACAACTGGGCGGCCTCCACGGATTGGTGAACAACGCCGGCATCACTCGGGATCAAATTCTGATGATGATGAAAGCGGAACAGTGGCATGAAGTGATCGATACCAACTTGACCGGGGTTTTTCATTTCTGCAAAGCGGTGATCTTCTCCATGTTGAAGCAAAGACAGGGAAGAATCGTCAACGTCGGCTCGGTTTCCGGTTTGATTGGAAATCCAGGCCAGGTGAATTACTCCGCCGCCAAAGCCGGCATCATCGGCCTGAGTAAAGCCCTGGCCAAGGAAACCGCCAGCCGCGGCATCACCGTCAATGTGGTCGCCCCCGGCTTTATCGAAACCGACATGGTTGGGGACATCCAGGAGAAAACTCGAGAAACGGTCCTCCAAATGATCCCGGTGGGCCGCTTTGGAGAAGCCTCGGAGGTCGCCTCGCTGGTGACCTATCTCCTTGGCCAAGAAGCAGCTTACATCACCGGCCAGGTATTTACCATCGACGGCGGCCTGGCAATTTAAATCACCTCTTAGACCAGTTCAGTTGAATATTTTGCCTCGGCTGAATCCTTCTTGCCTTCGCCGATGGGGACTACTTTTTCGGAATTTCGTTCTATTGCAGTATTCTGAGAGTCCCCTGAAGCTGATCCCAAGAAGTGTCAGGGGAGCATCCCCTTCTCGTCGCAGTTCCCGTTCCATGAAAACCATCCTCAAAATCAGCCTGGCCCTGTTGTTCACCGGGCCAGGATTCGCCCAAGTCGACCTTGGGCCCTTAAATCTTCCGACCGAATTTACCCCACTTCCCTTCTATGAAGGATTCGAAGCGGCCGCCGGCCAAGTTCCGAACTACATGGCCTTGACCGAGTTGGACGCCGGTTCCTTGACCCACGACAACGATGCATGGTGCAACATCGGCAATCGGGCGGCATGCTTGAACCCGCCGGTGGGCTCCTTCGCTTTGGAAATGGGATTGAATCCCAACTACACCAGCAACATCCATTATGTGCGCAACGCCATGGTGCTGGGCTTGGATGGCAGCCAATACAACGGTTCCTTCCGGATGGGTTTCATGGCCTACGACGGCGGAGAAGAAACTCATACCGTAGATGGTGTTTGGCTCAGCAACGACGGGGTGGATTGGTACCAGGCTTATGGTCCGTGGACCTCGCTCAGTGCGGTGTGGACCGAATTGGAAGGGGTCGACTTGGCCGCTGCCGGAGTCAACCTACGCTCCCAGTTTTATTTGGCATTCGTGCAGGAAGACAATTACCCCTATTTCGACATCGACGGGGTTGGCATCGATGAAATCACCATCCCGGTACGCCCGAGCATCGAGAGTACACCTTTGACCGCCGGCGGCTACGGAGTCCTGACCTTGGATACGGACATCCCCTATTCCACCGCCTACTTCATTGTCTCCAAAGTCGGCCTCGGCCAGATTCAACTCGGAAACGTGCTGTTTGATCTCGCCGGTCCGATTCACCGCATCGCCGCCCGCCCCACTGACAGCCAAGGCAACACCATGCTGGTTTATCTGGTGCCGGCCGATCTGTCCGGCAACACCCTTTACATCCAAGCGGCTATTGGAGATTGGCAGTACAGCCTTACCACCAAAGTACTTGCAGAGCCGGTTCAATAGCACCCTCATCACCCCCGTTCTTTTTTCGGAGCGGGGGTGAATTTTTACCCAAAATTTCAAAATTACATCCGTATGGCGGTTAGGCTTGATTGTGCCTCGAAGCGCGATTCCAACCTCGAGGCATGGGCAATCCCCAGCCCAAACCCATCGAATCCCCAAAAATGAAAAAAATTCTGCCCCTTTTGGTGGCTTTGGCCGCCATTTCCGCCCCCGTTTCGGCTCAGACAGACCTTGGTCCCCTGAATTTACCTGCCGGGACCACCACCCTGCCGCTGTTCGAGGGCTTTGAAGTCGCCGCCGGTGTGATTCCGCCTTACATGGCGGTCACCGAGCTGGACGTCGCCACCTTGCTCCCTGACCCGGAAGCCTGGTGCAACATTGGGCAAAAGGCTCCTTGCCTGAACCCTTTCAACGGCAGTTACGCCCTGGAAATGGGCTTGATTCCCGGCTCCACCAACTACCACGACGTTCGCAACGCCCTGGTCCTCGGCATCGACGGCACCGGTTACACCGGTTCCACCTCGATGGCCTTCCAGGTTTTTGACGAAGGCGAGGAAAGCGACGTAGTGGACGGCGTGTGGATCAGTAACGACGGCGTTGGCTGGTACCAGGTTTACGGCGATTGGACTTCGCTTCCGCAAGCTTGGACCTACGTCACCGGCGTGGACTTGGCCAGCACCCCGGTCGACATTACCGGCCAGTTCTATCTGGCTTTCGTGCAGGAAGACAACTTCCCCTACCTGGACTTGGACGGCGTCGGCATTGACGACATCGCCATTCCCGGCCGCGCCCTGTTGACCTCCACCGCTTTGGCCGGTGGTGCCTACGCCACGGTCACCATCGACTCCACCACCGCCGGGGGTACCGCAACCTTGCTGGCCTCCTTCACCGGCTCTGGACCGAGCTTCTACGGCAACGTTCAGGTCGACTTGAGCCAACCGATCTTCACCATCGTCACCATTCCTACCGACGTCAACGGAGATGCGGTGCTCTCTTCCATCGTTCCGGCGAACCTGAGCGGGCGCACCATTTACCTGCAAGGCATCGTTTCGGACGGCATCAACAGCAACGTCACCACGCTGTTGGTCGATACCATTCTTTAACGGAATTCCTTCCGCGTCGCCCCGTTCGCCTTGGCGGACGGGGCATTTTCCGTTTCCGGTCCAGTCGGCCGGCGAAGATCTCGGGATATACTGAATCGGCCCCTTCTCGCTTGGCTTTGCAAAGCTTCCCACACCATGAAAACCGCCCTCGTCCTGATTCTGGCCGGACTCGGTTTGAACCATAGCGCCGTTGCGCAAACCGACCTCGGCCCGCTGGATTTACCGAACGCCTTCGCTCCCCTTCCTTTTTTCGAGGGTTTCGAAACGGCTGCCGGCAACGTTCCGCCTTATATGGCGTTGACCAACTTGGACGGCCTGACCTTGCTGCCGGACGGAGAAGCCTGGTGTAACATCGGCAACCGAGCGGCTTGCTTGAATCCCTACAGCGGCTCCTATGCCCTGGAAATGGGATTGGAACCGAACTCCACCAACTATCATCTGGTTCGTAACGCCATGGTGTTGGGCTTGGACGGAAGCAGTCACGTCGGCACGTTCAGCTTGGCTTATTGGGGTTTCGACGGCGGCGAAGAATACAACGCCGTGGACGGCATCTGGGTCAGCGAAGACGGCTCCGGTTGGTACCAAGTCAGCGGCGCTTGGGACTTCCCCACCGGCTCGTGGACTTATGAAAACTTCGTCGACATCACTGGAACGCCGGTCAACCTTCAAGATCGTTTTTATCTTGCCTTCGTTCAGGAAGACAACTTTCCCTATGCAAACGCCGACGGCATCGGTGTCGACGATTTAGCCATTCCGGCCCGGCCGCAACTCACGGCTTCGCCTTTGATTGGCGGCCAGTTCGGGCTCCTCAGCCTGGATTCGACCCTGGCCAATGGCGACGCTCGTTTCCTGATGTCCTTCACCGGATCCGGACCGAGTCCCTATGGCCATTTGACCGTGGACTTGACCCCTCCGATTTGGAATTTGGCCACCGTACCGACCGATCAATTCGGAGACGCATTTTTGGCCGACGTGGTTCCCTATGGATTCAGCGGCCGCACTTTGTTCCTGCAAGCCATTGTCAGCGACGGCATCATTTTCGAAATCACCACTCCTCTCATCGTGGTGGTGCAATGAATCGAAAGCCGGCTTTTTAATCGAAGAAATCGGAATCGCCCTGGCAGTAATACCACTGGCGACCGTCGATGGCCCGCTCGGTCAGATCGGCGATGCCGACTTCTTCGGCTCGTTTGGTGGTTTCGGAAACGATGACGTGTTCCAAGGGCCGCCTTGCCGGCCGCCATGGTTTTTGGGAAACCAAAAGCTCGGAAACCGAACCTAAAGATGGGGCGAATTGCAGGAAATCCGAGCCCTGCCGAATTCCCTCCGCTCCCGCGGCTTGCAATAGAGCGACTTCTACTTCCGGATCTTGGCCACTGAACATATCGATGACGGAAGTCAGACGAGCTTCCCCCATGTCGTCCTGCCGGTGACGGAGGACGGCAAAGCCTTGCAAGACTCCTTGTTTCCTGGCCGCCAATATGGTCGCTGGAACCGGACAATCAAAATATCGCCACTGCAACTCCCGGGCGTCTCGGCGTAAAAGAACTTGATAGCGATCTCGTTTCCGCAACCACAAGTCGTCAAACTCCGCCGTCATTTGCTGCACCGGCTCCACCGTCCAGCCGTCGTTGCGGGAGCGGAAAGGCCGGTGAAGCCCGGCGTCCAAAGCCCAACTCAAAGGCTTACCCAAAAAGCCCAAGCGGCTTCGAGCGGCAAGGCGCCAGGACAACCTGCGCTCATAGGTGGTCAGCGCACACATTTCTCGATTGTCCGCCACCCAGGCACCGACCTTCAAGGCCGCTTCGCCGGCTCCCCCGCCTATACCGACCGGAATGCCCATGGATTCCAAGTAGGCGAAACAAAAGCGCAGGAAGCCGATGTAGACCCGTCCTCCCCCCCGGTATTTCGGGTGGACCAGGGTCCGGCAAGCTTGAAAGCACAACAATTCCTGCCCGTGAATATAAACAGGGCGAACGGTTCCCGGATAAAGTCCGATCAGTTCCTTGTCCTCGGAAAAGGCAGCCAGCACGTTGCTCAAACCGGGATTGCGTTGAAAAAACCGCCAGTCCCAAATTTCTGCCGACGGCACCGGTTCACCGGCGAGACGATAAAGCCGGCGGGCTTTTTCCACCTCGTCCCGGCGTAACAAGCGCAAAGAAATACGCCCGGCTTTCCAAGTCAACGTCACCGATTGCCCTTTGGGCGGCTTCAAAAGCCTAACGTCTTCATCAGGCACGAAACGAAGCGAATTGGAGTCCGAAAGCTGCAATTTTTCGGCAGAGCCCATGAATTCCCTGTACCCCTGACAAGAATGATCGTCCTTCCTACACCATACGTTTGAAAAGCGATCGGTTACAGGATGGCTCCGCGCCAGAGCGGGAAGAAGTCAAGTCTCCGGGGTAGGAATGATCGAAAAGATACAAAGGGATTTTCATTAGCTTCAGGATAGAACAATAGATAGGTCATCCCCCTTGGGGACAGTCTTTCTCAATCGTAAAAATCGGAATCTCCTTGACAGTAATACCAATGCTTCCCTTCCACCGCCACCGAGACCACCTCGGACAGCCCAACTTCGGCGGAATGATCGGAGGTATGCCCAACGACTACGCTCTCCAACGGACGCTTCGCCGGTCGCCAGGGGCCCTGCTTCACCATAGTTTCGGCAACGGAACCGGGTACAGGAGCAAATTGCAAAAAATCTGTCCCCATGTGACGCCCTTCCGCTCCGGCGGCCCTCAATAGAGCCATTTCCACCGCGGGATCTTGGCCGCTGAACATATCGATGACGCAACTCAGTTGCGCTTTCCCCATGTCGTCCTGGCGATGGCGAATCGCGGCATAACCTTCCAATTCCCCACGCCGCTTGGCAACCAAAACCGTGGTGGCCACCGGGCAATCAAAGTAGCGCCATTTCAATTCGCGAGCATCCCTCCGCAACAAGACTCGATAATGATGGCGCTTTCGACGCCACAGCTCGTCGAACATCGGCCCGCTTTGATGAACGGTTTCCACTTGGATCTGGCCGTCGCGAAACAGTAAATCTCGGTTTCCAAAGGCGTCGAAAAAGGCGGCAAAGCTGCCGCCGCCTCGGCCAAACCGTCTTTGCAAAGCCAATCGCCAGGAAAGCCGCCTTTCATAAGTCTGCAAGGTGCACATTTCCCGATTGTCCAATGCCCAGGCTCCCACCTTCAGGGCCGCCTTGCCGGCTCCGCCTCCAAAGCCGAAATGAATGCCGATGGAATCGTTGCGTTGAAAACAAAACCGCAACAAAGCCAGATAAAGTCGACCACCGCCACGAAAATCCGGATGGATCAAGGTTCGGCACGCTTGGTAGCTCATCAAGTCCAAGCCGTCCACCCAAGCCGGCCTTACCGTTGCCGGATAAAGGGCCACTAATTGCCCTTCCCGATTGAATGCGGCCGGCACGTAGCTCAATTCCGGATTGCGGCTGAAAAACCGCCAATCCCACTGCCGGGGACTGGGTACGGGTTCTCCGGCTACGCGATACAACTCCAGGGCAGATTCGGTCTCCTCCCTTCTTAGCAGCCGAACAAAATAAGCTCCGACTTTTCGCTCGGTCAAAGGAGTCGAGCCAGAGGAAGGCTTCAATAAACGACGGTCCTCTTCCACTTGTTCCAAGGTAGGATCGGCATGAGAAGAGGGAAACTGCACCGTTGGATTCAAGGGAAAATGGTCAACCTCGTTCTTGGCTGGAAGGGCTTTCCGAGGGAGCATCCGGTTGCATGCGCCTGGCCACCGCCAACAATCGGCGGGCATTCCCTCTCGCTTCTTCGGCGTCCACCAAAGGGGTCAGGGAAATCCGGGTGAAGTGTGGAAACAACGGCAGGCTTGCCACCAGCAAATCGGCGTCTTCCGGGCCTCTAACCTGCAAGATAGCTGCTGCTCCGCGACGGCCGCTCAATTTACCACCGGCCAAGATCTTGCCTCGATCTTGCAACCGTTGGAAGGCGTCCCACTCCTGGACCACCCGTTCCAAGAATTTGACCATGCTTCCTGACGGCGGATGTTCCACTTCCACTTCGAGAAGAAAGAGCATGGTGTTTTCGAGCCGTTTCCTTGAAAGCCACGATCCCGTCGAATGAAACGAAACTGGCCGCTCGCGGATTCAATCGGCTTTAAGAAGCGTGCTCTCTCCTCGGCGGATCGTCCGCCGGTCGAGGTTCTACTGGTGGGTTGTTGCGGAATTCAGGAGCCAATTCGGCGTTGATGCGGATCCACTCTTCCGGCGCTTCCTCGTCTTCGAAAATGGCGTCTACCGGACATTCCGGCTTGCAAACCGCGCAATCGATGCATTCTTCAGGATCGATGATCATGAAGTCCTGCCCCTGATATTGTCCCGGGTGAATGCACTCCACCGGGCAAACTTCAACACAGGTGGCGTAACGTTCTCCTAAACACTTTTCACCGATGACGAAGGGCATGGCGGATGAAAACGTAGGGGTTCGAGCGTGATTGGGTGGGGCTATGGCCCCGGTGAGAAGGATGGTTCGATGCTAGCAAATCCGCTCTTCGTCACCAGCCCGAACAACGCGAAAGCCAATCTCGAATTCAACCTAAAACTGCAACAATACCGCGGCCCAGTGAAAACCGGCGCCGAAGGCGGTGAGCAAAACCTTGCTTCCCGCCGGCACCATGCCTTTGTTGCGAGCCTCCCAAAGGGCCAGGGGAACCGAGGCCGATCCGGTGTTGCCGTAATCCTGGACGTTGATGTAGACCTTCTCCAGAGGAAAGCCCAGCGATTTGGCCACGGAATGCAAAATGCGAATATTGGCTTGGTGGGGCACGAACAAATCGATGTCGTCGGTGCTCCAGCCAACCTGATTCAACACCTCGTGGGCGGCGGCGCTCATGCGACTGACGGCTTCCTTGAACACCTCGCGGCCGTTCATCACCACTCGATTGTGGACGTTGTCCTCGGCCACTTCTTTGGAGAAAGGAACCCGGGTGCCGCCGATCTCCTTACCCAAAATGTCGGCTTTGCTGCCGTCGGTTCCAGTGGTGACGGCTAAGACCTCCACCAAATCCTGGCCCTGATCGATCACCATGGCTCCGGCACCGTCGCCGAACAGGACGCAAGTGTTGCGGTCCTGCCAACTCATGATTTTGGAAATGGCTTCCACTCCCAAAACCAAAATGGGTCCGCCACGAACCGCGACCCGGGAACAAGCCAGATCCACCGCTTGCAGAAAGCCAGCGCAGCCGCTTCCGGCCAAATCGTAAGCCGGAACTTCGCCGGCGCCGATTTGATGTTGGATGTAGGCGGCGGTATCCGGGTTGTAAACCTCGGGCGTATCGGTGGCGACGATGATTTCCCGCAACTCCCCCGGTTGCACCGCCGCTTCTTCCATGGCCAAGCGAGCCGCCGCCATGCCGAGGTCCACGGTGGTTTCCTTTTCCCCGGCAAACCGCCGCTGGTGGATTCCGGTTCGTTCTACGATCCACTCATCGGAGGTGTCCACGTACCGGGTCCAATCTTCGTTGGTCATGACCCGTTCCGGAACGTAAGCACCCAGCCCCCGAAATCCGATTTTTTGCTGCACCTTGGTCGTCCTGCGTCACGAGGTAAGGATTGACCACATTGTAGGCGTCGGTTTTCCCTGCCGTTGTCGTTCTCCATCCCAAGGGCAAAAATGGGGACGCCGCCTTTCCTCTCGGCCTGCCGCCATGTCCAAACCACCGCCGCACCACCACGAAGACCCTTCGGATGAAGCGGAGCGATTGTTCAGCCAGTTTTTGGATGAACAGGATTCCGGCCAGGCCTCCGATTTTGAAAGCTGGGTGACGGCCTATCCGGCTCATCAACAGGCGCTCCGGGCTTTGCACCAGGACTGGTCGGCGGTTCGCCAGGCCTTCAGTCCAGAGACTGATCCGCTGGCCTCCTCCGATGCCCCTTCGCCCAATTTGCAAGCGCAGCACCTCCACCGCCTGCTGGCGCGGTTGGCTTCCCAAGGGCCGAAAGACCACCGCTATCAAAAAGCCCGTGAAATCGCCCGCGGCGGCATGGGAGCCATTTACGAGGTGCAGGACACTCTGCTCCGCCGGGAACTGGCGATGAAGGTCATGCTGCGAAGAGAGGAGCGGCCGCCGCGGCAAGGCAGCAGTCCAAGTGAAGAGGCCTGCTTGGTTCGGTTTCTGGAAGAAGCGCAAATTACCGGCCAACTGGAGCACCCGGGAATCGTCCCGATTCACGAACTGGGTTTGGCCGCCAACGGCCAGGTGTTTTTCACCATGCCCCTGGTTCGGGGCCGCAACTTCAAAGAAATCATCGAGGAAGTCCACCGCGGCCATCCCAATTGGAGTTTGCAAAGAGCCATCGGCGTGATTCTTCACGTTTGTCGAACCATGGCCTATGCCCACGCCAAAGGGGTGGTCCATCGTGATTTGAAACCCCGCAACATCATGGTCGGGCCTTTCGGCGAGACTTTTGTGATGGATTGGGGTCTGGCCAAAGTGCAAGGCTGGGAGGACCGCCGCGACATTCGCCCGGCCGTGGCGGAACAGAAAAAGCACCCGCCGGTTCGAACCGAGCGCAGCGAAACTCCCGACCAAAGTCCCGACTCTCCAGTATTGACCGTCGATGGCGACGTCCTCGGCACGCCGGCTTATATGTCGCCGGAACAAGCGCAAGGGAAGTTGGAATGGGTCGGCCCGTCTGCAGACATCTACGCCGTCGGTGCCATGCTTTACCACCTGCTATCAGGAGGCCCCCCCTATTTGCCTCCCGGAACCCAACGCAGCGCCCGGAGCTTATTGGAAGCCCTGCAAGAAGGAGAACCGCCGGCGGTGGAAAGTCTGGCGACTTGGGCACCAGCCGAGTTGGCAGCGATTTGTGAAAAAGCCATGGCCCGGGCGCCGCAAGACCGCTATGCCGGCATGTCGGAAATGGCCGACGAACTACAAGCCTTTTTAGACGGCCGGGTGGTTCATGCTTATCAAAGCGGAGCCATCGCCGAGTTTCGCAAATGGGTTCGGCGAAATCGCTTGGCCGCCGGCTCCTTGCTTGCCGCTGCGGTGATCGCCCTCAGCGGAGCGACGCTGCTGTTTTGGAAGCAAAGCTCGTGGAACGAACGCTTGCAGGATCAAAACAAACTCCTTCAAGCCGCCGGTACTGCGATTGAAGAAAAAAGCGTTCAATTGCAAGCGACTCTGGAAAAGGTTTCCCGCCTCAGCGATCGCAGCGAAGTGGCGGCCTTGCAGGAATTGGCGCAAGAAAGGTGGGTGATCCACCCGCGGAACGCCGATCGTTACCAGCAATGGCTACAACGAGCCCAGGCTCTATTGGCCAATCAACCCCTACATCGGAGTTTCCTGAACGAATTACGCCAAACCGCCCAACCGATCAACGATCAGCAAAAGGAACAGGATCGACTTCATCATCCACAAGCGGAAAGGTTGCGGAATTTACAACAAGAGCAAGCCGATTTAATGGCGGCCGACCCGGAATTGTCCGCCGATCGAAAACAGCGGATCGCCGCACGCCTGCAATTTTTAGAACAGGAAATCCCGCGCTTGCAGACCGTGGTTCAAGAACGGCGCAGTTGGCAATTCGAAAACCCGCAAACCGGACGCCTGCACCATGCCGTGCAACGATTGTTGGCCGACTTGGAGGCCTTGGAAGCCGGCGAACTCAGCTTGTTCGCCAGAATGCGTTGGGCGTTGGAAGAAGCCCAAGCTTTACGCCCCAACACGATTACTCAGCAATCCGATTTATGGAATCAGGCAATCGAGGCCATTTCGGACCCGCAGCAACATCCTCAATATCAGGGATTGCAAATCGAGCCGCAAATGGGCTTGGTTCCCCTGGGACCAGATCCTGATACTGGCTTCTGGGAATTCGGCCACTGGCTCAGCGGCCAGATTCCGAAAAGGGACTCTCGGGGTAGATTGATCCTGAGTCCGGAATCCAGTCTGGTTCTGGTTCTCCTGCCGGGTGGCGGCTTCACCATGGGAGCCGATTCCGATCCGAATCAAATCCAGCACGACCCCTTCCGTCAAAGCCAGGAAGGTCCGGCTCATGCAGTGGAGCTGGCGCCCTTTTTCCTATCCAAGTACGAAATGACTCAGGCCCAATGGGCTCGGATTTGGGGTTCGAACCCGGCCTTCTTCTCCGACCGTTGGCAGATCCAAGACCCGGTGGACGCCTGGTTGCGGCCGGTGGAGCGGGTTTCCTGGTATCAATGCACCTCGCTCTTGGAACAGGTCGGCCTGCAATTGCCCACCGAAGCCCAGTGGGAATACGCAGCCCGGGGAGGGAGTCCCCATGCCTGGTACCCCGGCTCCGACCCCCAGGCGGTTCAGGGGCATGCCAACCTTGCGGATCCGAAGCTGCTGGCCAAAGCCGCCTCGGCCGGGTTTCTCCTGGGCCGGAACGGGTCTAAGGCGGCCGAGAGTTGGACCCAAGGGGAGCTCTTGGAAGATCCCTTCGCCCTACCCTCGCCAGTTGGCAGTTTTTTGCCAAACTCATTGGGATTGTATGACGTGATCGGCAACGTCCGGGAATGGTGCCAGGATGGTCTTGGGCCTTACCACCTGCCGGTGGAGGGCGCTCATGCCCTGCGCCAGGTGCCCCGCCACCGCCACCGCCGAGTCCACCGGGGCGGCAGCTTTCTGGTTTCCCCCTTCGCCGCTCGCAGTGCCCATCGAGGGGTAGACGGCGCCGAAACCCGGGATCCGGACCTCGGACTTCGCCCCGCCAGACCCTTGCTGGCCCGAGATCAAGTTCAGGGAATTTTCGAGCCGCCGCCGGAAGCTGATACCCGATAAAGCTTTGAGGAAATCTGAGCGGCACCCAAGAAAGCTGCCACCGGTTTCTCACGGGGTATGCTTTGCACAACCTCCATTCCAAGCGATTGAAGGGGAACTTTCCGACCTTTGACCGGGTCCAACGAATAGGACCCTTGCGGCTGATACCTGCCGCCCAGGGTTGGTCCCCATTCACGCGAATCGTCAAGCCTCGCTACCCATCATGAAGATCTCTCGCTGGCCCGCCCAGCTTGTCGCTCTGGGTCTACTGACCACTGCCGCCGGCGCCTGCATCGAGGCCCTGGACCTGGCCAAGATGGTGCAGCGCACCGATACCGCGGTTCGTGGCACCATCACCGACGTTCGGACCGTCAAGTACACCCCTCCCGGTGACGACCGTCTGATCTACACCATTTTGACCATTGAAGGGGAAGACCTCTTCAGCGGTAAGGAACGCACTTTGGAAGCCGCCTTCCTCGGCGGCACTTACGAAGGCGATTCCATGATGGTCACCTCCATGCCCGCCGCCGCCGACTACCGGCTCGGTAACAAGGTCGTGGTGTTCAGCGCTCCGGTCGAAGGCTGGGGCCCGGAAATCGATCGCTGCGTCTACGCCGCCATGGGCGGCATCTTCAAGGAAGTCGCCACCAAGAAGGGGCCGGTCTTCCTCGGCAAGGGCGAAGGTTTCGCCATTGACCAGAACATGAGCCTGAGCCAACTCCAGGCCGGTATCGCCAAGGCGCTCGAAGCCAAGCAGAAGGAGGTCAACCGATGAAACGTCTCCCCCTTCGTCTTTTGGCCGGCTCCGCCTTGGTCGCCATGGCTGCGACCTTGGTCGTGGCGGAGAACTCCCAAGCCTGGAGCACCATCGGCGGCTCCCTCGGTTTGAATCAGCGGGATTTCCGCATCTACGACAACTTCACCGACTCCTCGGCCCACAACAACACCACCGCCCACGCCAACTGGCCGGGCTACACCGAAGTCGAAATGGCTTGTTGGAAAGGCGGCGCCGAATGGGGCAGCCGGGCCTTCGGCGACGGAACCGGTGATTCCACCCAAAGCAACGTCGGCGACGGCAACGCCAACTTCAACTTCTTCTGGAACGGCGAAGCCTCCGGCGTCGGCGGCACCAACGACAACATCAATTCCGGCCTGAGCGGCAGTAGCGGTGGGGTTCTGGCCTACACCGAAACGCCGATCGCCGACGGCTGGCGAATTCGCTACTACGAAGCCTGGACCTGGCACGACGGCCCCGGCAGCGTCAGCAGCGGCATCGACTTCCAAGGCGTTGCCTGTCATGAACTCGGCCACGCGTTGGGATTGGGTCATACCAGCACCTGGGGTGCCACCATGTACCCGTCGATCAGCGGCACCGGAGTCGGCACCCGCTCGATTCATTCCGATGATCAGGCCGGGCTGCAAAACGGCATTTACGGTGCTCGGGACGACGCCCGCATTCCCCGCATCGACAGCATCAGCGGTTCCTTCGCCGGCGGCGGCACCGCGGTCATCACCGGGGCCAACTTCACCACCACCGCCAACCGGGTGTGGCTGAACAGCACCACCCTCGACGGCGGCCAAGGCGGCGGCGACCCCTACGAAGTCAGCAATCTGGATTCGACCAACGGTCAGACTCAGATTTCCTTCACGGTTCCGAACAGCGGCGTCGAATCCGGCGGCTTGCACGTCCGCAAGGGCGGTAGCGGGCACGACCGCTTGTCCGAAGGCCATCCCTTCGAGTACGGCGGCGGCAGCTCCAACGACACCATCAACCTGAGCGGACCGACCAGCGCCAACGTCGGCGATAGCGTCAACTACGACTTCGACAGCGCTCCCGCCAGCTCCCCGTGGTGGTTCTACTACGCCTTGAACGCCAACGGGACCACCATCAACGGTCAAGCTTTTGACATCGGCACGCCCTACTTCACCGCCGACACCGGGACCACCGACCCCACCGGCGCGGGCAGTTTCTCCGGCACCATCCCGCCGAAGGCGGCAGGGCGCACCGTTTACTTGGAAGTGCGCGTCGACAACGGCGGCAGCACTTTTGACTCCAACATGCTGACCTTGGTAGTGAATTAATTCGCTTCCTCCTTGGGACCCGGGCCGCCTGAGCGGTCCGGTTCCTTTGTTAGGATGCCGAGCGCCCCTCGGCGGTTACACCGGCGAGGGCCTCTTGCTAGTTACCCCCCAAAACCCATCTTCCTCCCGAGAACGAACCCCAGGAGACACCTTGTTGAAATCCCTCAGATGGCCTGCCGTGTTGGTGGCAGGCACTTTGCTGACCGCCGGTGCGGTGGCCTGCATCGAGGCCTTGGACTTGGCCAAGATGGTGCAGCGCACCGATACCGCGGTTCGCGGCACCATTACCGACGTTCGGACCGTCAAGTACACCCCTCCCGGTGACGACCGTCTGATCTACACCATTTTGACCATTGAAGGGGAAGACCTCTTCAGCGGTAAGGAACGCACTTTGGAAGCCGCCTTCCTCGGCGGGACCTACGAAGGCGATTCCATGATGGTCACCTCCATGCCCGCCGCTTCCGACTACCGGCTCGGCAACAAGGTCGTGGTGTTCAGCGCTCCGGTTGAAGGCTGGGGCCCCGAAATCGATCGCTGCGTCTACGCCGCCATGGGCGGCATCTTCAAGGAAGTCGCCACCAAGAAGGGGCCGGTCTTCCTCGGCAAGGGCGAAGGTTTCGCCATTGACCAAAACATGAGCCTGAGCCAACTCCAGGCCGGCATTGCCAAGGCGCTCGAAGCCAAGCAGAAGGAGGTCAACCGATGAAACGTCTCCCCCTTCGTCTTTTAGCCGGCGGTTTGGTCCTGTCCGCCGCCAGCACCATGGTGGTGATGGAACAGGCCCAAGCCTATAGCACCCTGGGTCACAGCCTAGGTTTGGCTCAACGGGACGTCCGCCTCTACGACGAGTTCGGTGCCGGCGCCCACACCAATTCCACCCCCGAGCCGAACATGCCCGGCTACACCGAAGCCGCCTTGGCGGTTTGGAAGGGAGTGGCGGAATGGGGCCACACCAGCTTCGGCGACGGTTCCGGTGACCCGCTGCAGAGCAACATCGGTGACGGTGGCGCCAACTTCAACCCGCTTTGGAACGGCTTCGCCTCCGGCGAGGGTCCGAGCAGCGGCAACATCACCGCAGGTTTGACCGGCTCCTCCGGCGGCGTGTTGGCCTACATGACCGGCGGCGGCAGCGGCTGGCGGATTTACTTCTACGTCACCGCCTGGAACTGGAAGGACAACCCCAACAGCGCCAGCGGCGGTTTCGACATTCAAGCCGTCATGTGCCACGAGTACGGCCACGCCCTTGGCTTGGGTCACTCCAGCAGCAGCCAAGCCACCATGTACCCGAGCATCGGCACCAGCAGCACCAAGGAACGCTCGATCAACAGCGACGACCAAAATGGTGTGCAAGCGGTCTACGGCGCCCTCGACCCGACCAAGATTCCCTACATCAGCAGCGTCACCGGTTCCACTTCTCCTGGCGGAACCGCGGTGGTCAACGGCTCCAACTTCACCAATACCGCCAACCGGATCTGGTTCAACAGCTCCACTTTGGACGGCAACCAAACCGGCGGCGATCCTTACGAGATCAGCGGCTTGGACTCCACCAACGGCCAGACTCAGATCTCCTTCACCGTGCCGAGCAGTGGCATTGAAGACGGTGGCCTTCACGTCCGCAAGGGCGGCAGCGGCCACGATCGTTTGTCCAACGGCTGGCCCTTCGACTACGACGGCGCCACCACCAACACCATCTTCCTGAGCGGTCCGACCAGCACTCAAATCAACCAGACCGAGTCCTGGACCTTCACCGGTGCTCCGGCCAGCTCGCCGTGGTGGTTCTACTACAGCTTCAACGCCAACGGCACCACCATCAACGGCCAGCCCTTTGACATCGGCTCGCCCTACTTCACCGCAGGCACCGGCATGACCGACGCCGGCGGCAACGGCTTCTTCACCAAGACCATCCCCCCCGGCGGAGCCGGACGGACGGCTTACTTGGAAGTTCGCTGCGACAGCGGCGGCACCACCTACGATTCCAACATGCTGACTTTGGTCATCCAGTAAGGAATCAGAAGCCACCCTTCGCGGTCTTTGCCGGCCGCGGCACCAGGCCGGTTCGGATTTTCCGAACCGGCCTTCCTGTTAGCATGGCTGCATGCAAATGCTCCCCCGTCTTTGCCTCGGCCTGGGTCTTTTCGCCGCGGCGGCCACGTTGACCGTCTCTGAAGAATTACCGGCTTATTCGACCATCGGCCACAATCTGGGCACGAATCAAAGAGACTTTCGGCTCTACGATTTGTTTTCCGCCTCGGCCCACAGCAATCAGAACTACCACGCCAACTTTCCGGGCTATAACGAAGTCGCTTTAGCGATTTGGAAAGGCGGCCAGGAATGGGGAGCTCGTACCTATGGCGACGGCAGCGGTGACCCGACTCAGTCGAACATCGGCGACGGCAATGCCAACTTCAATCCAATTTGGAATGGTTTTGCCACCGGCAACGGTACCGGCACTACCAACATCGTCGGCTCCGTATCCGGTTCTTCCGGTGGAGTTTTGGCGTTTATGACCGGTTACTACAGCGGTTGGAACATCAAGTTCTACACCGAGGCTTGGAACTGGAAGGACAATCCCAACTCCGCCAGCGGTGGCATGGACATTCAAGGAGTGATGTGCCACGAGTACGGACACGCTCTTGGCTTGGGACACTCCAGCAATTGGAACGCCACCATGTATCCCTCCACCGGGGGCGGCAGCACCAAAGAGCGCTCGGTTCACAGCGACGATCAAGCCGGCATTCAAAGTATCTATGGAGTGCGCGACGACGCCCGCATGCCGCGGATCGACGACGTCACCGGATCTTTCGTTCCCGGCGGCACCGTGGTGGTGACCGGAGTCAATTTCACCGACGTGGCCAACCGGGTTTGGATGAACAACACCATTTTGGACAGCATGGACGCCGGCGGCGATCCTTATGAAATCGCCGACTTGGATTCCACCAACGGCCAAACCCAACTCTCCTTTACTTTGCCGGCCTACGGTGTGGAAGCCGGTTCCATTCACGTCCGCAAAGGTGGAAGCGGACACGATCGCCTGTCGGAAGGACATCCTTTTCCCTTTGATCAAGGCAGCGTGACCGACACCATTCTTTTAGAAGGTCCGACTAGCGCCCCCGCCGGCGGCCAAGTCAGTTATTCCTGGACCGGCGCGCCGGGCAACTCGCCTTGGTGGCTTTACTGGAGCTTCTCCAACGCCGGTAGCGTTATTAACGGTCAAAGTTTCGACGTCGGCAGTCCCTACAACACAGTGGCGACCGGGGACAATCCTTCTTCGGGAAGTTCCAGCTACACCGCATACCTGCCGGGCGGCGCCTCCGGTCTCAACGTTTATCTGGAACTACGAACCGATTTCGACGGCCGCAGCTACGACTCCAACGTCCTGTTGTTGAGCATTCAGTAAAGCGGATAGGGCTGTTGCCGTCGTCGATCAGGAGGGAAGCCCAGCGGCTTCCCTCCAGGTTGTTTCGAGGGACAGGTTTTGCGGGTCAGCCCCGCATGCGCGGGGAACAGCCGAGCCTGGCCGATTTATTCAGCCTACAATTCGGGTCAGCCCCGCATGCGCGGGGAACAGCGGCGTCAGCCTCCCAGTGCCCGTAAACATCGCGGGTCAGCCCCGCATGCGCGGGGAACAGCAACACGTTTTTCATAATTAGTTTCGCCAATTCGGGTCAGCCCCGCATGCGCGGGGAACAGCGGCGTCAGCCTCCCAGTGCCCGTAAACATCGCGGGTCAGCCCCGCATGCGCGGGGAACAGTCAGACATTCCTTTGATAGATAAAGGAACTACCGGGTCAGCCCCGCATGCGCGGGGAACAGCGGCGTCAGCCTCCCAGTGCCCGTAAACATCGCGGGTCAGCCCCGCATGCGCGGGGAACAGCAGGGCGGCCATTTTTTTGGATTTAGTATTGACGGGTCAGCCCCGCATGCGCGGGGAACAGTTAAAAGCTCCAAGGCGCCGGCATTATCTAGGCGGGTCAGCCCCGCATGCGCGGGGAACAGTTGCGCATTCACATTCTAAACCATTCCCAACACGGGTCAGCCCCGCATGCGCGGGGAACAGGCTTTTTATTCGCCTCGTCCCAATACACATTTTGGGTCAGCCCCGCATGCGCGGGGAACAGTAAGCCCATCCCGCCGTGGCCAATCAATCCAGCGGGTCAGCCCCGCATGCGCGGGGAACAGTTCGCGCACGCATGCCAAAACCTCAAAAACGACGGGTCAGCCCCGCATGCGCGGGGAACAGTCAGTTCAAGTTACGCCCAGGTTTACGCAAGACGGGTCAGCCCCGCATGCGCGGGGAACAGACTGCCGCGACTTCATTCAACGTCCACGACGACGGGTCAGCCCCGCATGCGCGGGGAACAGTTGCAGTTCGCCGAGGGCGACAACAATGACCACGGGTCAGCCCCGCATGCGCGGGGAACAGCAGGGCGGCCATTTTTTTGGATTTAGTATTGACGGGTCAGCCCCGCATGCGCGGGGAACAGGCTGTACGGGAAGCTATGGAGGATCCGATGGACGGGTCAGCCCCGCATGCGCGGGGAACAGACTGGGTTGCCGGCGCTGTTTCATCCGGTTCACGGGTCAGCCCCGCATGCGCGGGGAACAGGCAATTGGACCACACGAGTCCCACCAGAGGCGCGGGTCAGCCCCGCATGCGCGGGGAACAGCGAATCGTCGCCAGTTTCCTCCTCTTCTTCGCCGGGTCAGCCCCGCATGCGCGGGGAACAGGTGGAGCCTCGCTTTTTCTTCGCTTCGGCCGCCGGGTCAGCCCCGCATGCGCGGGGAACAGCACAAAGCAAGCGCAGTGCTTAAAGCATCCTGCGGGTCAGCCCCGCATGCGCGGGGAACAGGGTTTGCTTGCCGCGCGGGATTGCCCGGCACCCGGGTCAGCCCCGCATGCGCGGGGAACAGAATGACGCGGTTATTGAGCCGCTGATTCAAGGCGGGTCAGCCCCGCATGCGCGGGGAACAGTTCCCGCCAGTTTTTCACAATTACCCTAAATACGGGTCAGCCCCGCATGCGCGGGGAACAGAGGCAAGGCCACTGTAGCCATTATTTATCCTCCGGGTCAGCCCCGCATGCGCGGGGAACAGAGTGTACGTAGAGTTTCAATCTTCCCGGGTCTCGGGTCAGCCCCGCATGCGCGGGGAACAGTAAGTAATATCTTTCTAGGACATTGTGTAATACGGGTCAGCCCCGCATGCGCGGGGAACAGATGGATCGCCGAGTAGTAAATGCCGAAGAATACGGGTCAGCCCCGCATGCGCGGGGAACAGAAATGTAAGATAAGGTAGCTCTATCGCCTAGCCGGGTCAGCCCCGCATGCGCGGGGAACAGGGCGACGGCACCGTTCGGCCACGTCAAAAGCCGCGGGTCAGCCCCGCATGCGCGGGGAACAGTCGGATTGATCCCAACGGATGGAGTCTCGAGGCGGGTCAGCCCCGCATGCGCGGGGAACAGGAGAAAGGGGAAAGGACGCCATCGGCTGGCAGCGGGTCAGCCCCGCATGCGCGGGGAACAGTGGCGGTCGCGAAGGAGTGGACCGAAAAGATTCGGGTCAGCCCCGCATGCGCGGGGAACAGTTTGATCGCGTTTTTCATTGCACTCCTCCCGCCGGGTCAGCCCCGCATGCGCGGGGAACAGTCACTATCCCAGGTGTACTCGTTTTCTGGATCCGGGTCAGCCCCGCATGCGCGGGGAACAGTGGTTTGCCTCCCCCTCATCCAACCATTCATCCGGGTCAGCCCCGCATGCGCGGGGAACAGGCGGACCTGATGGGGGCCTCTTACCAAGATGTCGGGTCAGCCCCGCATGCGCGGGGAACAGGCACTAGTATTTACATTGGTATCACTATCTGCTGGGTCAGCCCCGCATGCGCGGGGAACAGCTCTGCCTGCGCTCGGCTCGGCGCCAAAGATTCGGGTCAGCCCCGCATGCGCGGGGAACAGCACCTGTGCGTTTTTAAGTGTCCCAAGTAATCCGGGTCAGCCCCGCATGCGCGGGGAACAGTTTGCAGACAGACTCAATAAATTGGGCGACGTCGGGTCAGCCCCGCATGCGCGGGGAACAGGCCGAAATAGTCGGTAATCAGGTTTACAAGTACGGGTCAGCCCCGCATGCGCGGGGAACAGGAGGTCGGAAGACTGGGGGAGGAGGCGGACTTCGGGTCAGCCCCGCATGCGCGGGGAACAGTCAAATCCACAGGCCCAAGCAACGGCTCACAGCGGGTCAGCCCCGCATGCGCGGGGAACAGTCTAACAGCTTCTCTTCAGTTCTATTCATTGTCGGGTCAGCCCCGCATGCGCGGGGAACAGGAATTAGAAGTGTGTTCAAACCCTGCCAAAGACGGGTCAGCCCCGCATGCGCGGGGAACAGGACTACCTGGGCTGACGCTGTATCTTCCAGACCGGGTCAGCCCCGCATGCGCGGGGAACAGACATATTCGGGCGCGATCAATTGCGCGTTTTTCGGGTCAGCCCCGCATGCGCGGGGAACAGAAAGGTTTTTTCACCAAACACAATAGATAAATCGGGTCAGCCCCGCATGCGCGGGGAACAGAGCGCACTCGCCGGCCCCGGGCAAAGCTGAATCGGGTCAGCCCCGCATGCGCGGGGAACAGGAATTTGTCGCCAGATATTCGATGATGCACGTCGGGTCAGCCCCGCATGCGCGGGGAACAGTGTCCATCGGTTTTGTCCCGACCAAGGTCCGACGGGTCAGCCCCGCATGCGCGGGGAACAGTTTCCGGCGTCGGCGCAACTGGAGTGCCAACACGGGTCAGCCCCGCATGCGCGGGGAACAGTGGAAAAGGAAGCGCCGTTGTGACCGATCCGCCGGGTCAGCCCCGCATGCGCGGGGAACAGTTTCGGTGGAAAAAACTACCGGAAATCTACGACGGGTCAGCCCCGCATGCGCGGGGAACAGGGAGATATCGGCCCTGCCCAAGCCGGGATTAACGGGTCAGCCCCGCATGCGCGGGGAACAGTCCATTCCGAAGTCTACAAAAATGAAGGGTTTACGAAAACCATTATCTGGCACCAAAATTGCCGGCTAAGTTTCATCTTCGGAATCCTCCCCAGGAGCATTGAAGCCAAAGAGTGCCATTTCAGTAGCCTCCACATTTGAGTTTGCTTCAACAGATTCGAGGTCACCTGGGACACCAGCGGCTTCAGGCAAAAAGCGAACCAATTGAAGGCCATCAACCTCGATCGGTAGCCTGCGATTGGGACCGATATCTTTGAAATTAAAGCCGCTCTCTGTCGACTCTGACCACACCATAACCGCACTGCCGTCGTCAATGTGATTCGCTACTTCTTGCCAAACTCGCTCCCTCGTCTTGGTGGAGTAGACGCCCACGTATACGCCGGCTCGAACTTCAACAAACCACAAAGCAAGGCGCCCTCGAAGGCGGGGCGGTGCGTTCTCAGTAACAACCACGATCATGGTCATTCCTCCTGCTTAGGGAGTGCAGGAGGTACTTGGCCAGGTCGGAGGCCAGCTGGGATTTCCAGGCCTCCAGCAGCCAGAACGTCGTCGATCGCCGGAATGATCCTCTTTAGCAATCTAGTCCTGCGAAAGGCGTCGCGGCAAGCCAGCCGAACCCGGCGTTCCGGTGGTTGCTCCCCCCCCGCCGCAGCTTTAAAGGCCGCAGGCACAACCGTTTCAAATTTGAATAAATCGGCAATGTCATAAACGAATGAAAGCGGCTTGCCCGAATGGATGAAGCCTATCGCAGGCGAGTAACCTGCAGCAAGAACAGCCGCTTCACAAACACCGTATAGAGCCGCCGTAGCGGCGCTGAGGCACCGATTAGGCAGATCCGCCTTGCTCCAATCATTCGGATCGTAACGTCGGCCTTTCCACGTAATGCCGTACTTTTGAGCGAAATAGCCGTACATCTTACGAACTCGGGCTCCCTCTATGCCGCGAAGTTGATCCACGCTCCGCCGAGTTGGAGGCTCCTCACCAAAACGCACTTCGTACATGCGACGAACGACACGCAACCGAGCAGTTTCATCCAATGCCAGCTTCGCTTGGTACAAAAGCCTATCGGAACGAGCACCTCCCGGACGCCCTGCACTGTAAAACCGGACACCGGCCTCCCCGACCCAAACCAACAGGCAGCCGACTTCAGCAGCTAGACGAACGGCGGCGTGCGAAACGCGGGTGCCAGGTTCGAGCATGAGGCAGGTAACTCCACCAATCGGAATTTGAGTACGCTCGCCTTGTTTATCGATGACGACGAAAGCACCATCTCGGACGTCAATTCGTCCATACTCAACAAACAAAATAGAAACACGATCTTTCAACGGAATTCGGGCAGGAGGTTCGTAGATGGGCACGGTTTAGTCAGCTCTCCGCACAAGGATCATCCCGCAGCCAAAAGCGCGAGATGGACCCAATCCAGTACATAAGGTGCGAATCAACTTGCTTGGATCTTTGACTTCCATGCGCCCTTCAAAATCCACTTGGCCGAATCGAATCTGGTGCTTTTGCTTTCGACTGTTTTTCTGAAACTTTACCACCCTGTAGCCCTCCACGCGAACATCGATCAAACGAAACCCATTCCTTTCGGACCGAGCCTCTAACCATGTCTCTCCAGCCCCCTGAGCGTGTTCAATGCGATTCAGATCCTTTGAAGTCTTTCCTTTTGTACGAGCGAGTACCTTAGCATGCATTACCACATCGTGTCGGACATGGCCTTGCCGAAGCACCGGGTTTGCACGTAGGCGGAAGTGGAGCATCTGGCCTTCCGAAAGCTTTGGCTGAAAGGGTTTAGTCTCCACGTTCCAAAGACCGGAATCATCAACGCAAGGACGAGGACCCAGAATCAGCAGCGTCGGCCTCCCGCTTCCCATATCCAACCGAAAGAGGAAGTCACGGGACGCCTCTTTCGGGAGATCTTGTAGCCGCCACACTTCTTGGTGCAAAGCGTAAGGCTGGCCGATCTGCCAGAAACGATTGTGCTCGGGCGCTCGATCACTAAGCATTAGTCGAGACAGATACATCAACTCCCCTCCCCAATTGTGTCCGGAATTACTGGAAGCTTTGCCCGAAACTCGATTCGTTCGTCGTACTGCCAACGTCGCCGGGAAACGGGATCATCCCGCCGGAGTACCGATTGCGCAGCATCCAGGGCGCCGACGGGCAAAGCTGATTCCCAGAAAAAAGTGCCCGAACCGTTACCATTTGGGGGTCGCATGTTTCCTGGAAGTCGCACCGATACGGCTGCAAGCGCTGTCGGTGCGTCGTCGGCCGATACGATTTGCGGGTTGAAGGGCAGAGCCGTAGGACAGGATTTCCGACCGAGAAAGGGAATGAACGCCGGCCGCTGGAGGGCGGCAGCAAGCTTTTCTAGGGTCGGCGCCCCATCGCTTTGGCGGACCACCACCACTCTGTACCAGGCATCCTCCCGATATTCTCGTTGAGTAATCAAGGCTTTGACGTCACCGATCATAGCCAGGTCCTGCCCTCTGGTTCGTGGCCCCACCTTTTCCCTGGCTGGTGGCTTCCTTGACTGGACAGTGTGGTAATCCCACGTACTGCGGCCAGAGCTGAACATCTCAACTCCGAACACAAGGGCCTGGTTTAGTCGGGAATGTCCCTCGTCGTCGGTGCGGGGAAGGCCAAGCGCACCTGCCAAAAGCCCCAGCAAAGCGCTCCGGCCCGGATGGTCTTCCGAAGCCCGAACCTCACCGACCGCGATGCCACCCCAAGCCGACCATGGACCGAAAAGTTGGAAAACAAGGAATTCCACTATCACACTCCAGGCAGGCGGCTAGAGGCGAAGTCCGCGACTTCCTGCAGGCTTCCCTTTCCCCGGGTCACATCAAAGCTCTTTATTTCTCGAGCAGAAGGTCCGTAAACTTTTTCGAAATCCCTCCGAGTATCTTCAAAAGCCTTGATTCCATTCGCCAAGAGATCAGAACCCGCTATTGGCTTGAGAAAAGCTACGGCAAGGGATCGGGGTTGTGCGTCGCCACGTTCCGCCAGAATGAAGCTGGCATACGCCCGCGATGCGAAGCTATTTTGCTTCCCACGGGGAGCAACCGTCGCCGCCGTTTTAACGAGTGAATTCACTGCCGGCACTGCCAGCGCCTTGTCGTCACCCAAATTGCCCGTAAGCTGGTTAAGATCAAGACAAACGTAGAGGTAAAACAAGCCCGCGGCGAAACCTAGCTCATCTAAGTGCCCTGCTCCACGGTTGAGATCGTCGACCGCCGTGAAATAGTCGTCTTCAACTGCAACACGATGGATGCTAAATGCATGAGCAACCTGGCAGGCGGCCTCGACGTTGTAATGCGGGGATGCCGCAAGCATTCGGCCGAAGAGAGCCACGTCTACCGCATCAGTCTTCGCGTCAAGGAGCGCGCTGATTTCCTCCGAAGTCGCTTCGCGCTGTTCCCGCCCCATCATAGAACAAAGTTCGTCGATCGACCTCAGCTCGCGCGGGCTATAGTGGACGAGTTGCTCCGTTTCAAGTGACTTCTTCTTACGCTTTCCAAACTGATCCACAATTGGGCCGGCCCATTTTTCAGCAGATTTTTGTTCGACTCCGGCCTGGATCAAGCTTTGAACGATCCGGTTTCCGATCTCCTTAGTACGAAGGCCCAAATCGGCGACCACTCCGTCGCGGAAGGGGGCTGCCGTTCGCCATGTACGTTTGAGGCACTGAGACGAAATCCGCAGGCGTTGAACGCCGCCAAAGATGGCGGTCTTCGGCCGAGAAAGGTCGTCTCGGTTCAAGTTGGCCGGCGGATAACTGGTCAGCAAATGGAGTTGCAAGAAGTCAGTCATTTCGAAGTTTCCTGGTTAGGCGTCACGTCGTAGTAGTCGTAGGCCCACTGTCTCTGCAGATGGACCGGGAAGGAAAAGGCGGCCTGGGCGAAACCACCGAGGTCAACGTTTTCGAGTTGGGCAGCGATACGGCGCAACGCAATGTATCTTTGAGAGAGATCGGAGGCCGTCTCAAGCAGACGACGAAATCGAAGCTCGCTGATTACGGGGCGATCTCCTACTGGGCGTCCGAGCTGAGCGCCAGGGGTCAACTTGTCAGAGGACACATCGCGTCGAATGGTGGCAGTAACTCCCGCCACGGCCGCAAGCGGCAGTGGGCTAAATTTTGAATCGGTTTCTTGAAGACGGCGGCGGAGTCGATGAAACGCGGGAACGAACGCCACGTCGGAAAGGTCAACGCAGCGACGAAGCTCCGCTTGACCCGCTCGGTCGTTTTCCTTCAAATCCATCCACCAAACACGCAAAATGGTTTGGCCTGCTCCGTCTTCCTTTCGGAAATCCAACCATTGTTTGTCTTTGCTCAAGTCAGAATCTCCTTCTTGCTAATCTTCTTTTTCCTTTCTCTCCCGGGGGGAGAAATTCCTAGCTGCTTATACATCTTTGGACCTCTTAACTTCATGCTCAGGGCTTTCCAAGCCATAGCCACCGACCTTGGGGAAACGACCATCTTGGATTCCACATCCACCGCCTGATTAAAAAGGCGGCTGACTTCTTGTTCCAGCACATCGCGCCATTCCCGCATATATTGATCAGCCGCTATCCCAACCGGATCACTGCGTAGTTGGTCGACCATCTCATAAAATCTATCCTCAGTCTCGCGCCAGAGCCGCCCGTTTAAGGACTGCCCAAATGTCTTCTTGGTAGGAGAGCTAACCCGGACCGCTTCGGCCACGTGTTTGCACAATGCCCAGGCGGCGTAGTCAACAGCCGCGACGAGAGCATGTGTACGGACCGCGAAGGCTTCACGCAAATCCTGAGCGACGTCGATCCAAGGCATGATAGATTCGTTCCATGAACGGATTTTCGCGTTTGCTGTCTGGAACCCGAATGCCCATACCCGCAATTCAGCCGACCGCCCACTATCCATTTGATTACGCCGTGCGCTGAGGACGGACGCCGGCTCGACTCCACCAGCTCCAAGCACCCAACCTGGCCAGTTCCGGTACGTCATCCCGCTACCCGGAGTTTCGACAAATCGCAAAGAACCATCCTGCTTTTTGATTTGCGGCGAGAGTGGATGACGCCACCCACCAGAGTAGGACAGGCCTTCGCTTTCAGTTTGGAACTCCGTCGCCAGCCGGTTGTCTGAATAGCCGCATAGCCCACAGAAACCCTTAACATCGCTCCAGTGAAGCCGCAAGCGTCGGGATTGCGAAAAGAAGACTTGATCGGGTGAAGAATTTTCAGGTGTGCATTGCACCCGTTTCACGCTCTTGCCACTTTTCCAATCTTCAAACCAGGGAAAGCGGTCGGCAAGCGACCTCTTATCCACGGCTCCGTAATCCATGAACTGATCTTGCTTCAAAACATTTAGCCAACAAGTATGAAACAATGTGCCTGCATCTGGATGCGGGTCCAGGAGGAGAGTCGTGACTGGACCGCCTCCTCGGAGTCCGGAGAAGTAGCCGCGCCCACTAGGGGCACCAGTTTGGGTAAGACTAATGATTGCCGCCGCCGTACAAGGTCGACAAAGCCCCTCCATGGGAGCACGCCGGACGAAAATCCCGCTCTCCGGCCACTCTACCAGGAGCCGCTCAATGGGTTCCCATTTTGAAGTCGCCGGGCTCCAGGCATCCTGGAGAAACGCCGGGGGTTGCGAAGGGTCAAGTTCGAATGCTTTAGCTATCGATGAGAAACTCTCATGCAACACTTCCGGCGCGGGCGGAGTGTCAAAATCGCGCCGCCAGTCCCGCGGATATGCCGGAGCTCGAGTACATTGCAAAAGGCCGATCAGGAACTGAATGAGAGCTCCATTGAAATCAGCCCGGGGAGCGTCGAGTCGGACCGGTCGGTCTTCCGCGGTGAGATCAGCCGGGCGAATCCGCCGGCGGCTCCCACTTTGAAGCACAACCGGAATCCAAGGGTCGAAAATCAGATTCATCTTTTTTCTTAATCCTCAGAAAATTGCAGTCCAAGTAAGTGATTGTAGCGGACGGTCACTGGACCAGAAACACTTTTGGCCTTCGCCAACCAGGAATCAGCATCTGGGCGGAGAAAGAGCAGAATTCGGTTACGCCCCTGGTCAGGCATCTGAGCCCTGACGGTTGAAGACAAGGGATCCGCAACCTCATCGGAAATCCTCCTCTGGACAACTGTAAGCTCGGACAATCCCCAAGCGACAACCGGATCTGGATCATCCCACCAGGGTCGCGGCTCGGAGAAACCGTCATCCTTTACCAGCCTGACGGTAACCGTCCGCTCCCCAAGACGGGTACGGATGTTTTCATCATCAAACCAGGCACCGTCAGCCGAATAGCCGGTTTTCATGGTAAGAACACTTTGGCTCGCAGTACCAGCCTGGGCCAATCGATCTCCTTCCGCTTGCTCACTTCTGTCTATGAGCGAATCCGGCACCTTCAGAGGAGACTCGTCAGCGTAAACAGTCTCGATCGCATTCCTTGCATCATCCGGAACTTGAAAACCGCGGTTTTGCTCCAGCCAGGCTGCAGTACGCCAAAGGATGGCTGGATCACGGTAGACAAAGCCCGTTCGAGGCAACACTTTAGCAGGCCAGTCGGACAAAACACTTCCCAGGGGAGATGGCGAAAGGAGACCGAGTCGTGGCTTGCCTCTAGCATCGGGCCCTTCAAAAACGGCACCATTTCCGTCTCGGGGATGCCGCATCAATCTTCCCGCGCGTTGAATGATTAAATCCATCGGTGCGAGATCGGTAACCATCCAGTCGAAATCAACGTCGAGAGACTGTTCAAGCACCTGTGTAGACACGACTACGTGTCCAGCGCGTTCAGCCGGCTTGCCATATTTACCAAATCGCCGCACAACCAAGCGTTCGGTAGCCAGACGGTCACCCAATGCAAAGCGCGCATGGAAAAGTATGACTCTGTCAGCCCCGAGTCTGGCACGGAGCATTTGCCACGCCTCCATGGCGTCGTCAACTGTGTTACGAATCCAAGCGACGCACCTCCCCTCCTCGGCAGTTGCCACGATTCGGGCAACCACATCGTCTTCAAGGTCAAACCTTTCCACCTCAACCCTGCGACGGCAAATTGTCCGGCTTGTGGGCGCATGCCTTCGAGTTTGGGTGGCATTGATCGCCGTCACAAGTGGGTAAGGAGCCTCTTCAATCCTAGGTGAAGTTTTCATTCCGACTCCACTCCTGAATGCTTTCTCCAAATCACAGCGAACCCTAGCTGGCAACGTCGCAGATAACAAAATGACATGGCCGCCAAGGCCAGCTTGGAATTCCAATAGACGTCGCAGTTCGCCAAGCATATATGCATCGCACGCATGCACTTCATCCACAACAAGGACGTGCCGGCAGAGCCCGAGCAGCCGGAGTGATTGATGGGCCGCAGGGAGTACAGCAAGAAGCGCTTGGTCGATCGTTCCAACTCCAAGGTGGGCAAGGAGTGCGCTCTTTCGCGAGTCGGTCAACCAAGATCGGGCCGCAGTAGAAGCACTGGGCTCTCCATCGGTGTATTTCGTTTCTTTCCCAGCATCGAGGACTCTCATCCGCCGCGCCAAAGAAGCACCGGAATGAGCCAAAATTACCTCAATCGATGACTCGAATAACCGGTCCCCAAGAGAGTCCACTCGGCCGAACATGGCGTTGGCTGTAGCCATGGTAGGAAGTGCAAAGAAAACGCCGGACGCCTCACCTGCCGCGAGCAGTCGGCCGGCGAGAACCATTGCAGCTTCGGTTTTCCCGCCACCAGTTAACTCCTCGACGATCCAAAGCTTCGGACCTGCACCAAGCTCAATAGTGGACATTTTGTCCTGAAGTGGAGTCGCTTCAAAGTCAGGAAAGAACTCCGAAAAGAGTCCCGATTCTAGAGTAATAGTTGGCGGAATTATCTTGGCAGCACAAACAGCTTCCCGCGCCGCCGGCCGGGCAACTTCCTGCCAATATTCACCAAGGTCCCTGGGCTCGGATTGGTATCGAAAGAATTTCGTGTTGGATCCGAGCCAGTCTGAAACCACCGCCAAACCGGCCACAAGCCACGATGTGCGACGTTGAGCGTCAAAGTGACGTTCATAGTCATCAAGGTCAAAGATCGGGGCACACCCAAGCAATCGACCGACATCGGTAATAAACTCTCTTGCATCCCTTTCTGTAGAAGGTGGAAAATGCTGGCCTAAAGCCCAGGGAATGTCGGAGCGAGTGGGCCGGCCGTGGTGCCCTGTGACGGCGGTCACGGCCGGGGTCCAAAGATCCAACAAATCCTCCTCAGATCCATGCTCCGCCGTCAACTGAGCTGAAAAACTGCTAAGGCTGAAGAGCCCCTTTTCGGTCAGAAAGCGGCGCCCAAGTTCATCATGCCGAATGCAGTACGGAACGTTAGATGATTTGGTGCTGGGACGAAGTTTGAGGTCCTGCCTAAGGTTTTGAAAACTCTCCGCAAACTTTCCTACATCGTGGAGAGCAATAAGCGTTATCAACCAAGGGGTTATCCTGTCCTCCGGCGTTTCCAAAAGGTCGGCAAGCCGTTTCCGAAGCAAGGCATCTCCTTCCAATATGCATTCACAGACCGCTGCGACGTCAAGGGAATGGCAGGCCAGTGGGTGCCAGACTTCCTGCCCAGGCTCGGCTTTTCCCCAATATCGCCAGTAACCATTCATCGCCAACTCTACTAACTTTGGGGTTGAGACATGATCTTGAACTTGGTTCGAAAGCTTTGGCCCGCGGAATTAGAGAAGCTACTTCCCTATTCTTTTCTTAGTCAACCGACCAATAACCAACTTTACTCATCGGCATGGTCAGCGCCCGGTTTACGGACAAGGGAAATTCGAGGTGTCAAACTCTAGCAAATTCTCGACGGATCCTTGAAGAATTGCGTTCAGCTACCCAGCGGAGCGATTCAGGGCGAAATATTGCCCTCGAGTTCTCTTTAGTTTCTCCTTTTCGGCGCCAGAAGTGGCCCAAGACCCCAGTTTCCTTGGTCAGGTTCCCAAAAACCTGAGGGCGGCCGGCCAGATTCCAGCCGGCGAGGTGGCCCCCTAGTTTGGGTTTCCAGTGGTAGCATGGCCCGACGGCCGGCCCACGAGGGTGCCGGTCTACTGGCCAAATTCCATCTCGAGGTCCCGGAAAGGCCAGGCATTCCATCCCTCCTACCTACCCCAACCTGGAGTCCCCGATGAAGTTAGCCAAGGGCTTGGCCACAGTTTTGGCCGGCAGCTTACTGGTCGGTGGAGCTTTCGCCTGCATCGAAGCTCTCGACCTGGCAAAGATGGTGGACCGCACCGACACCGCGGTTCGTGGCACCATCACCGACGTTCGCACCGTTAAGTACACCCCCCCTGGTGACGACCGTCTGATCTACACCATTTTGACCATTGAAGGGGAAGACCTCTTCACCGGTAAGGAACGCACTCTGGAAGCCGCCTTCCTCGGCGGAACCTACGAAGGCGATTCCATGATGGTCACCTCCATGCCCGCTGCCTCCGACTACCGGCTTGGCAACAAGGTCGTGGTGTTCAGTGCTCCGGTCGAAGGCTGGGGCCCCGAAATCGATCGTTGCGTCTACGCCGCCATGGGCGGCATCTTCAAGGAAGTCGCCACCAAGAAGGGGCCGGTCTTCCTCGGCAAGGGCGAAGGTTTCGCCATTGACCAAAACATGAGCCTGAGCCAACTCCAGGCCGGCATCGCCAAGGCTCTTGAAGCCAAGCAGAAGGAGGTGAAGTGATGATTCGCCGTCCCCTTCGTCTTTTGGCCGGCGCGGCTTTGATTGCCGGCGCCTCCACCTTGGTGGTCGCGGAAGAATCCCAAGCCTGGAGCACCATTGGCGGCTCCTTGGGTCTGACCCAACGGGACTTCCGGATTTACGACAACTTCGCCGATTCCGCCTCTCACAACAACAACACGGCCGATGCTAACTGGCCGGGCTACACCCAGATCGAGCTGGCCTGCTGGAAGGGCGGCGCCGAGTGGGGAAGCCGCTTGTTCGGTGACGGCTCCGGCGACTCGACTCAAGCTGGAGTTGGCGACGGTAAGGCCAACTTCAACTTCTTCTGGAACGGCGAAGCCTCCGGAATCGGCAGCACCAACGACAACATCAACTCCGCGCTTGGTGGCGGCAGCGGTGGCGTTTTGGCGTTCACCGAAACCCCGATCAGCAATGGTTGGCGGATTCGCTACTACGAAGATTGGACCTGGCACGACGGCCCCGGCAGCGTTTCCGGCGGCATCGACTTCCAGGGTGTTGCCTGCCACGAGCTGGGCCACGCCTTGGGTCTCGGCCACTCCACGAACACCGGCGCCACCATGTACCCGTCGATTAGTGGTAGCGGCGTTGGCGAGCGTTCGATCAACAGTGACGACCAAGCCGGCATCCAGCAGGGCATCTACGGCTTCCGCGACGACAACACGCTTCCGCGTATTGCCGACCTGACCGGTTCCTTGGCCGCCGGCGGCACCGCCGTCATCACCGGCGCCAACTTCACCACCACCGCCAACCGAGTGTGGCTGAACAGCACCACTTTGAACGGCGGCAACAGTGGCGGTGAGCCCTACGAGATCAGCAACCTGGATTCGACCAACGGTCAGACCCAGATCTCCTTCACCGTGCCGGGCAGTGGCATCGAGTCCGGCGGCATTCACGTCCGCAAGGGCGGCAGCGGCAACGATCGCCTGTCCGAAGGTCACCCCTTCGACTACGGCGGCGGCAGTTCCACCGACACCATCTTGCTGACCGGTCCGACCAGCACTCAGATCAACAACACCGAGACCTGGACCTTCAGCAACGCTCCGGCCAGCTCGCCGTGGTGGTTCTACTACAGCTTCAACACCAACGGCACCACCATCAACGGTCAGCCCTTCGACATCGGTGATCCGATCGTGCAAGTAGGCACCGGATCGACCAATGCTTCCGGAGTCGGCAGCTTCACCAAGACCATTCCCGCCGCAGGCGCCGGTCTCACCGCTTACTTGGAAGTGCGCGTCGACAGTGGTGGCAGCACTTACGATTCCAACATGCTGACCCTGGTCATCCAGTAAGGCATCCGGCGTTTTCGAACGCCACGAAACGGCTCGGGATCCCTCCCGAGCCGTTGTTTTTTCGTCCTGCAGTTTGCACGATTCTTCGCCTTCAAAAGCCGTCTTTACCCTCGGCTTTCCCTTCCTGAAGTACCATAAGTCCATCCTCGGCTTCCCTCCCCCTGGTCGCCCTCATCACCTCTTCTTTGTCTACCCATGAAACCTCGCCCTTTGTTTTACGGCCTGCTGTTGAGCGGGTTTTTGGCCTCGGCCGCCGGCGCTTGCATTGAAGCTCTGGACTTGACCAAGATGGTGCAACGCACCGATACCGCGGTTCGTGGCACCATCACCGACGTTCGGACCGTCAAGTACACCCCTCCCGGTGACGACCGTCTGATCTACACCATTTTGACCATTGAAGGGGAAGACCTCTTCAGCGGGAAGGAACGCACTTTGGAAGCCGCCTTCCTCGGCGGCACCTACGAAGGCGATTCCATGATGGTCACCTCCATGCCCGCCGCCTCCGACTACCGGCTTGGCAACAAGGTCGTGGTGTTCAGCGCTCCGGTCGAAGGCTGGGGCCCCGAAATCGATCGTTGCGTCTACGCCGCCATGGGCGGCATCTTCAAGGAAGTCGCCACCAAGAAGGGGCCGGTCTTCCTCGGCAAGGGCGAAGGTTTCGCCATTGACCAAAACATGAGCCTGAGCCAACTCCAGGCCGGCATCGCCAAGGCGCTCGACGCCAAGCAGAAGGAGGTGAAGTGATGAAAGCTCTTTCCCTTCGTTTGCTGGGTGGCGCTTTCCTGTTCACTGCCGCGGTACCGCTCTTTCTTCCTGAAACAGCCACCGCTTGGGCCACCATTGGAGGATCGTTGAATTTGAATCAGCGAGACTTCCGCATCTTCGATAACTTCAGTGATTCCCAGTCCCACAACAACACCACCGAGCACGCCAATTGGCCGGGTTACACCGAGATCGAAATGGCATGTTGGAAAGGAGGCGCCGAATGGGGCAGCCGTTTGTTCGGGGACGGCTCCGGTGATTCCACCCAAGCCGGAGTCGGCGACGGCAAAGCCAACTTCAATTTCTTTTGGAACGGCGAAGCCTCCGGCATCGGCGGCACCAACGACAACATCAACTCCGCCCTGGGCGGCAGTAGCGGCGGAGTCTTGGCTTATACCGAAACTCCGATCAGTGACGGCTGGCGGATTCGTTACTACGAAGTTTGGACTTGGCATGACGGGCCGAACACCGTGACCAATGGCATCGACATGCAAGGAGTCGCCTGCCACGAACTAGGCCACGCCTTGGGACTGGGCCACAGCAACGACATCGGCGCCACCATGTACCCGTCGATCACCGGAACCGGCGTCGGCCAGCGATCGATTAACGCGGACGATCAAGCGGGTTTGCAACAAGGCATCTACGGAGCCCGGGACGATTCCACTTTGCCGCGCATTGCCGATTTGAGTGGGTCCACCGCTCCCGGCGGGACGGCGGTGATTACCGGCGCCAATTACACCTTGACCGCGAACCGGGTGTGGTTCAACAGCACCACTTTGGACGGCGGGCAAACCGGCGGTGAGCCCTACGAAATCACCAACTTGGACTCCACCAACGGCCAAACTCAAATTTCCTTCACAGTACCGAGCAGCGGCATTGAAGACGGCGGCATACACGTCCGCAAGGGCGGCAGCGGCCACGATCGTTTGTCGGAGGGACATCCCTTTGCCATCGGTAGCGTCGATGTGGATTCCATCTTGTTGACCGGACCTGCCACCGCCAATTCCCCGTCCTTGATCACTTACAACTGGACTCAGGCTCCGCCGGATTCCACTTGGTGGATGTACTACTCCAAAACTTTGAACGGTACGACCATCAACGGCCAGCCTTTCGATCTCGGCGATCCATACTTCGAATTGGCCTCCGGCACCAACGACGCCACCGGTAGTGATTCGGTTTCGGTTTTCGTGCCTCCCGGTGTACCTTCGATCACGGTTTACCTGGAGCTTCGGGCCGATGACGGGCAGGGAACGACCTTTGATTCCAACGCTCTTTCCCTCACCATTCAATAACAAGCGCCTGACGGATTTCGGTTTCGACTCAGTAAGCCGGCCTTTCGGGGCCGGCTCCTTTTTTTAGGACGTATTGGCCCAGGGACCCGGCGGCCGGTCGGCCTTCCAACGCATATTTCGCCAAACGTGCGGGTGCAACAAAGCCAGGACGGTCACCACTTCCAAGCGACCGATCCACATGGCAAAGGTCAACAACAGCTTGGCCGCCACTGGGAAATCGGCGAAGTTCCCCATCGGTCCGGCGGCTCCGAATGCCGGTCCGATATTGCCCAAGCAAGCCAAAGAAGCGGTAAAACCCGTCACCAAATCAATGCCCATGAAAATCAAGGCCATCGCCAATACGAAGTAGCCGACCAGATAAAGCGAAACCAAGTTGAACACTGCCCGCAAAATCGGATCGGGAATGGGCCGCCCTTTATGGCGCAAGGGCAATACCGCCCGGGGATGTAAAACCCGGGTAATCTCCCGCCACAAAAACTTCAACATCAACAAGATCCGCACCGCTTTGGCGCCTCCGGCGGCGGAACCGGCACAACCGCCGACCAGCATGACGAAGATTAAAAGCCCACGAGCGGCGTCGTTCCAAGGCTGATCGGGACCGGTAGCGGCAAAATCGGCACTGGCATAACCGGTACTGGAAATCATGCTGGCGCTTTGAAACAAACCGGTTCGAACGGCTTCCAAATCGGGGATTCCATTGACCAAAACTCCGCCGATCAATACTCCGACGACGAGGGTACAACCGAAATAAAATTGGAATTCACCGTCTCGGATCAATTCTTTCGGTTTCCGAGTCAAGCTAGTCCACAGCAAAGGAAAACTGGTTCCGCCGAGAATCATGAATACGATGAAGATCCACTCGGCCGTCGGATTGTGATAACCCTGAATGGATTCGGGATTGGGCGAAAAGCCGCCGGCGGCCATGGTGGTAAAGGCGTGGCAGATGGAGTCATAGAACGGCCATTTCGCCAACCCCATCAACAAAGCCGTTTGGGTTAGAGTCAGCCCGATATAAAGCATCCACAGCCGGGAGGCTCCCTGCCGCACTTGGGGACTGGCTGCTTCCCCCGGGGCCCCCGAGGCTTCGGCGAAAAACAACTGCCGGCCGGCAATTCCCAGTTGAGGCAGAATCACCACGAACAAGGCAATGACGCCGAGTCCTCCGAACCATTGGGTCATGGAACGCCATAAGTAAAAGGCTCGACCATAAAGGCTGAAATCCTGCAAGATGGTGGCGCCGGTGGTGGTGAATCCGGAAATGGATTCGAATAAAGCGTCCACCGGAGAAAGTCCGGCGAAAACATAAGGGATCGCTGAAATGTGTCCGAGCACCATCCATGAACCGGCCACCACTCCAAGAGCTTCCGCCCGGCCGAAGTTCATCCCGCGGCGAAAACTTTTGGCCAGCACGATGCCGGCGATCAGCGAAACCACCGAGGCCACGGCGAAATGTCCGGCCACGTCGTATTCGCCGTCGAACAAGGCCAAGCCCAGCGGGGCCAAGAAAGCCAGGCAGAAATAGCGGAGCAGTTGCCCGATGACGCCAAGGACCAGGGAAATCCGCACGCCGGCTACCCTTCTCCCAGATTTTCAAAGTATTCCCGCACCCCGGTCTCTTCTTCCCGGCGACAAAACACCAGAATCCGATCGCCGGCCTTAACGACGTCGAGGCCGTGGGGAATGATGACCGAACGGCCACGAAGGATGGCCCCGATGCGGGCGGAACTGGGCGGTTGCAACTTGAACAACTCGCAAGCTTGGTGGTCCTCCGGAATCGCCAGGTCCATCACCACCGCGTCGCCGTGCTCCAACTCGGCCACGTTTTCGGCACCCCCGGCGGAAACGTTGCGCACCACCGCGGAAATGGCCGCCCCTTGCGAGGAACGCACCACGTCAACTCCGACTTTTTCAAACAAGATTTCGTTGACCAAACTGTCGGCTCGAGTAATCGTCCGAGGTATGCCCATGTGTTTTCCCAACAGGGAAATCAATAGGTTCTTTTCATCATTGCTGGTCACCGCGATCAACACGGAATCCCGGTACACGCCTTCTTCTTCCAATAAAGTCGGATCGGCGCCGTCTCCTTGCAAGACCAAAGCCTGCAACTGAGAAGAAATTTCTTCCGCCCGTTTGCTGTTGGCTTCCACCACCTTCAAAGTCCAACCGGCCGCTTCCAAGTCTTTGGCAATGGCCAATCCAACCAGGCCCCCACCGATGATGGTCGCTCGCCGCGGGTCAGCCTTGCGGCTGCGAGGGCGTAGAAAGCGAAACAGCAGGCGGTTGATCCCCACCAAGTTTCCCATGGCGACGACTTGGTCGCCGTTTCGCAATTGGGTGTCGCCGACCGGAATGATGACTTTTTCTTCTCGGATGACCTTCACCAAAACCACGCCCTTGGGAAGGTCCACCTCTTTCAAGGGAGCTTTGGTTATGCGGGCTCCTTCTTCGACCGGGTGGCGCACCAGACGGACCCTTCCTTGAGCGAAGTGGCGCACGTCCAAGGCTCCAGGTACGGAGACGACGTGCAGGATTTCTTCCGCAAGGCGCTCCGGCGGGCGAACGACGGTGTCGATGCCGAGGGATTCGGCCAAGTCGTCGGTTTCGTCCTGACTGGATTGAAAGCTCCTTCGAAACAGAAAACAAATGGTCCGCGGCACGCCCAAGCGCTTGGCCACCACGCAACCGACCATGTTGCGCTCGTCCGATTGACTGCAGGCAATGAACACGGCGCTGCGGTCGATCTGAGCGTTGCGCAACGATTCGCCGGCGGTCAGGCTGCCGGGTACGATTTCGACGTCCAAACGCTCCAGCCGGGCTTCTCGAAGGTCGTCTGAACAAATCAGCACCACCTCATGCTCTTCCATGAGCGCCTGGGCCAAGCGATAGGCCACTTCTCCTTCACCACCAATGACGATGCGCATGTCGATTCCCGGGTGATCCTCTTTGTAACGCCGTCACCGGCAACTGGAAAGCCTCCAACTCGGAATCCGGCTTAGGATAAAAGCCATGCCGCCCGCTTCACCTCGCGCCGATCTGCTCGCACTTTATTGCAGCACCTTGGAAGCTTCTCGGATCGAGAGTTTGAATCAAGAACGAGCCGCAGGCGGAGGATGGTTTTTCGGAGATTCTCTGGCTGAGGGATTGCAACATCCGGCGGTCCAGCCCTGGCGTCGCCCGGACCAGGATGCCTTGTGCTTGTTATTGAGCGTCAAGACCGACCCGCCTTTGGGCTTGCTGGCCGACGAGGGGGGGATTCGCGGCAGCCTGCTGGCTCCCGAAGGCCGGTTGCAGCCTTCGTGGACCTGGGGCGAGGCCATTGCGCTGCAATTTCGACTGGTGAACGACGAACTGGAAATCCAGGATCAAGAACGATCCGCAAGGCTTCCAGGAATTTCCCCGGAAACCGGCCTGCTGTTCGGCGAATGGGTGGCCCTCGCGGCCATGGAATTGCCGTTCCGGGTCAGTCGTCGAAAATCCTGAATCGGCCTAAGCCAAGCCCAGCAGGGTTAAGGCCTTTTCCGGCGGGCGGGCGACGACGGCTTGCTCGCCACGAACCAGAATCGGCCGTTCCAACAAAATCGGATGCTGCTGAATCGCGTCCAATAGCTGATCCCGATCGGCGGAGTCAAGGTTCAGTTGCTGGTAAGCCGCTTCTTTGCTGCGCATGATCGCCCGGGGATCTTCCTCGCCCAATCGCTGCAGCAACCCGACCAACTCCTCTCGGGTCGGAGCCGTGTCCAAATAGTGCCGGAATTCAGCTTCCACACCGTGTTCGGTCAAAAGGTCCCGGAGCTTGCGGGCTTTGGAGCAGCGCGCATTGAAGTAGACGGTGATTTCGGCGGTCATGATGCAACCTCGGCAGGCCCAGGATAAGGCCGCTTGGCGGAAACGAGGCGAGAAGGCTTAAGGGTCCTTGCGCAATTCGTTGATTCTTTGCAGCACCCGTTCCCGGTTGTCTTGAAATGCCGGGCTGCGTTTGAAGTCTTTGCGAAGCTGCAAATAGGCTTCCAAAGCATCGGTACGGCGCCCTTCCTGGTAAGCCCGATCCGCCCGTTTCAACAGCCGGGAGGCTTGCTTTTCCTCTTCCTTGTCTCGTCCCAGCAGATCTCCCAAAACTCCGTCCAAAGGCTTTTCCAAAGCTTCCTCCGCCTGCTTCCCAACCGCCTGTTGCGCCAGGTCCTCCAAGGCCTGATCCCAGCGCAGCCGAGGACGGCTCAGGGTGCCGGCCACCGGGATTTGGATGTTCTGCCCCTTCAACGCCGAAAGAAAGCCATAGCGCTGCACCAATTTCCTGGTCACGGGAACCTGCCATTGCAAACGCAAGGATTGGTCCAAGCCGATTGATCCTTGGAAAGAAGTTTTCACCCCACCCATGGACCAAGTCCACGGTTCGGCGTAACGGACCCGCCCTTGACGCACCCGAAAACGTAGCGGTTGCAAATCCAAGGATTGCCCGGGGTCCAATCCCAAACGCTGCAGCATTTCGCCGAACAGAGGAGAGCCTTGCAAGCGAGCCTGATTCCAACTCAATTCCCCGTCTCCCCGAAGAGCATCCAAAGGGACGGCGTCCAAGCCTTCCTGCTGCCATCGAGTCGGATCCAAAATGCCGTCGAATTCCAAATTCAATTTGGCGTGCAGCAATCCGCTCAACTCTCCCTCCTCGCCTCCTGCTTCAGCGGCGCCGGCCAAGGCCGGATGCAGAAAACTCAGCCAAGATCCCATGGAAGTATGGGCTTGAACTCCCTGCAGCTCCAAGGCCACCTGGGAATGGGGTTTCGCACTTGAATCCTCGGCCACCGGCCGGTGCAAATCCAACACTGAATTCACCTGCAAGGTGCCACCGTTGAGTTGAAAACGACCCTCGGCTTTGGCTTGCTCGCCAGCCAAATCGAGGTTGAGTTGACCGGCGGTTTGCAAACCGGTCATGGCCAGAGAACCCATGCCTAATTGCAGTCGTCCTTCCGAACGGCGCAAGCCTTCCATCCAGTCCAACTCAGCCAGGGGGCCGCTGAATTGCCATTCCAAGCGTTCTTCCTGATCGCCTTCCAGCCTTCCGGGCAGCCAGGGGTGCAACAACACGCCCAAGTCTCCGGGCCGGTAATAGAAGTCCCCGCGGATTTCGGGCGCCGCTTGCCAACCATGCGTCGGTTCTTCGTCACCAACCGATTCTTCGGGCAGGCGTAAACCGCCGTTCAGCTTTCCTCGGAGGAAGTCCGACTGCACCGAGAATTCCTGCAACTGAAGTTGTTGCTGTACGAGTTGGAAGCGGTGCTTCAGGACCACTTCCTCCTGACGTAATTCGGCGGCCGGCTGGTCGCCTTCCGCCGGACGACTGGCCACAAGATCGTGAATGCGGCTTTCGCCTTGCCAAGCCCAATTTCCTTCTTGTCCCTTCAAGGACCCGGCCAGGGTCAAACGCCCTTCCAGGGGATAAGTGGCCGGATCCACGCTGGAAGCCAACCGCGGCAGCCATTCGGCCAGAGAAGCCGAGCCCTGCAAAGAAAGCTCGGCCGACGTCGGTGAATCCGGGGATTCCTCGGCCAGAGGCCAACGCCCGCTACATTGCAACTCGGCACTGGGGCTGGTCAGTTTCAAAATGTCCAGTTGCAGAAGTTCTTCGGCCCAGGCGGCGGCCAGCTCCAGCTTCACCTCCCGCTCCTGCCAAGCCACCGCGGCTTCCTCCCCTTCCAAAGAAGCGATTTCTTCCAAATGCAAGCGGGCGTGCACGCCCCAACGCTGGTCCTGAGTCTGCCCTAAATGGCTAAGGGCTTGGCCCGGGCCCAGGCGAAGGGCGGAACCTTCCGATTGCCGCCAGACCATTTCCGGCCAGTCCAAGCGCACCGGATCCAACAGCCAGCGCTGATCCTCCTGCCGGCTCATCCAGCTCAGGCGCACCGGCCCTGCAGCCTCGATCTCGGCGCCGGATTCGGGCCACAATGGCCCAAGCACCTGCTCCAGGACGTCCAACTGCCCTTGCAACTCTCCCTGTCCGAGCCACTCTTGCCAGCTCGTTGGCTCGGCACCGGTGGCCAACTTGCCCTGGCCGCTTAGGCCGAGAGCGGCGGCTTGCAACTGCCAATCGGCGGCGAAACCCTGATCGCTCCATTGGCCGTCGCTTTGCAAGGCAAAGTCGGCCGGTCCCCCTTGCCAAATTTCCGTGGTGCCGAAGGTTTCCGGCGGCACCTGCCACTCCACCTCTTCGCCGATGAGGCGGAAATGAAGCGAAGTGGCTTCTTCCGGGGCCTCGCCACCGGAGCTTTCCGCCCTTCCCTCGAGGCGCAACCGTCCGGCGAGTTCGGGCAGAGCACCGGAGGCAAAAATACGGCTGGCCAGTTCCTGCAAGCGGTCCAAGTCGGCGCTGCCCTGAAGTTCGCTGGGCCCCCACCGGGGTAGGCCGCCACTCTCCGAGGCCATGAATTGGACCTGACCGTGAATTTGAATCGGTCCCAGGTTCAGCGCCAAATCCTGAAGGTGGCCGGAACTTTGCTCCCAATCCCAGGAACCGGAGCCGTCCAAGCGGATCTGCCGGAGCTCTCCGAGGTCGAGTTGCCGGCCGATGCCGTCAGTGGCGGCCAGGCTTTCCACCGCCAGTTCCACCTTGGCCTCGGTGGCCGCCAATCCCTGCTCGCCCCAATGCACTTGCCATTGGGACTTCCACAGAGCTTCTCCGTCCAATTGCACGTCTTGGCGCAAAGGAGAGGCCTCCCCGGCCAGGGCCAGGAATTGGGCCAAACCGCCCTGCCCATGCCACTCCCCTTCCCAATGACCGGGTTCGGCCAGGCCTGCCGCCGGCTGCCATTGGGAGCGGCCTAAATAGCTCCATTGCAATCGGCTGGGGACTTCCACCTCGAGTTGGTGGGTGCCGTCGCCGCCGGCTTGCTGCTGCCAGGAGCCGCGGATTGCCAAGCTCGGCCAATCCAGCGGCGGCCCGCCGCCGGCAGTCGACGCCAAGGCCAGATCCCGAGCCTGGCTCTCGAAAGTGGCAGTCCACACCGGCCCGGCCTTCCATTCCGCCGCCAGCCGGCCCTCACCCTTTCCGCGGGGTATGGATTCCACTCCCCAGGCGGCCAGCAAGTCTTGCCAGGCTTCCAAATCGGCTTGCTTCCAAGCCAGTTCCAGGCGTCCGGCGGATTGTTGCCACCGTTCCGGAGCCCCGGGGTCCAGCTTGCAGGCCATTTCGAACCGGCCCTGGCCGCTGGTTTCAGCGCCCTGCCAGTCCAACTCCAAGCGCAATTCCTCGGTCGATCCTGGCCAGGACAGGCGACCGTCAAAGCGATGCTGCAGGCTCGCTTGGGACCCGCCTTGAAGCCGGATCTCCACGTTGCGGAAATCCAGGTTCAGGGCAATCTCCGGCAAGGATGAGGAGGACTTCTCCCCAGCCTTCCTCTCGGACTTCTTCGGAGCCTTGGGCTGAGACCGCGGGCCTTCCCGCCGCTCCCGGTCGTCCGGAAATTGCCACGGCCAACCGGCCGGATCCTGGGGATCCAAGGTGATGACCAGATCCTCGACCTCCACCGTCAGGCGGTAGCGGCCGCGGAGCAGTTCCCACCAGGAGAAGTCGGCCTGCAAGCGGCCGAGGGTGCACCAGGTATCTCCGTCTTCCCCTTCCAACTGCAAGCGGCGGACGGCGAAACCCCCACCCCATTCCAGTTCCACCGCGTCCAATGCCGCGGTTCCCGGAAGCGCCGCCGCCAATCGGCTCTGCAATTGGCCGCGAAGCCATGGCCGGGCCAGCCACGGTGCCGCCAGGATGCAAGCGAAAAAGGCGACCAGGCCATACAGCAGAAAACGCCGCCACCGGCGCTTGCGACGTTTTCCGGTAGGGCTATCGGTCCCCCTTCCCTGTTTTCCCTCGGGGGTCGAATTCATGAAGCTTCATTCTAGGCGACTTGAAACCGCTTTAGCCGATTGACTCGCTTCCGGATTTCCCCGGCCCACGGCCACCTACTCCGGCCCATAATCGGAGCCTGGGCTTTCCCGCCCGGTTTCCCCGCCCCCCGGCTTCCCTACCGTCATGAGTTCCACCCGTTTCGTTTTGGCCGTCGACCAGGGCACGACCAGTTCCCGCGCCATTTTGTTCGACGCCGAAGGATCCCTTTGTGCCTCCGCCCAAAAGGAACTGAGGCAAATCTTTCCCCAACCGGGTTGGGTGGAACACGACGCCGAAGATATTTGGCGCGACACTTTGCAGGTTTGCCGTCAAGTCATGAGCGAAGCCGGAGTGCAAGCTCAACAAATCGACAGTATCGGCATCACCAATCAACGGGAAACTGCGGTGATCTGGGACCGGCAAAGCGGTCAGCCTTTAGCTCACGCCATCGTTTGGCAAGACCGTCGCACTGCGAAGCGTTGCCAGCAGCTTCGCGAACAGGGATTGGCCGAACGCATTCAAGCCAGCACGGGTTTATTAGTGGACCCTTATTTCTCGGCCACCAAAATCGAGTGGTTGCTGCAAAACGTCCCCGGGGCCCTGGCCAAAGCCCAAAGCGGACAACTCTGTTTTGGCACCATCGATGCTTTCCTTCTGTGGAAATTCAGCGGAGGAAGCCATTTCAGCGATGCCAGTAACGCCGCCAGGACCATGTTATTCGACATTCATCGGCAGCAATGGGATCAGGAGCTATTGCAATTGTTTTCGATCCCCGAGTCGATCTTGCCGGAAGTTTGCGACAACAGCGCAGTACTGGCGACCTGCCAAGCGGAACATTTCGGAGCCGAAATACCCATTGCCGGCATGGCCGGAGATCAGCAAGCCGCCACCTTCGGTCAGACTTGTTTTCATCCGGGGATGATGAAATGCACTTATGGCACCGGATGCTTCGCTTTGCTGAATACCGGCGAGCAAGCGGTCACCTCGCAAAACCGTTTATTGACGACGGTGGCTTGGCGCTTGGACGGGAAAGCTACTTACGCCGAAGAAGGCAGCGTGTTCAACGCCGGCACCACCATTCAATGGTTGCGGGATGAGCTGAAGCTTTTTAGCGACGCCAAACAAACTCAAGCCATGGCGGAAGCCGCCGATCCGGCTCGCCGGGTTTATTTGGTTCCCGCTTTCACCGGTTTGGGAGCCCCCTATTGGGACGCCGAGGCTCGCGGCGCCGTATTCGGGTTGACCCGGGACGCCGGCGCCCCCGAGTTGGTGCGAGCCGGGTTGGAAGCGGTGTGCCACCAAACTCGGGATCTGCTCCAAGCCATGGCCGCCGATGGCGCGAATCCTCCGACCGAATTGCGGGTGGACGGCGGCATGGTGGCCAACGATTGGGCCATGCAATTTTTGGCCGACATCCTGGCCTTGCCGGTGGCCAGGCCGCGGATCACCGAAACCACCGCCCTCGGCGCTGCCTCCCTGGCCGGCTTGGCCACTGGGTTCTACTCTTCCACCGAAGTCCTGCGCGATCACTGGCAATGCGATCGGCTGTTCGAGCCGGCCATGAGCCAAGAGGAGCGAGAAGAGCGGTACCAAGGTTGGCTGGATGCCGTACAACGAGTCCGTAGCGGATGAAAACCCCCGCCCTCCTCTTCCTCACCCTCCTGGCCGCGCCGGCCTGCTCCCCGAAAGCCACCGATTCCTCGCAAACGCCGGCGGAAGACGCTCCCTCCTCCTCCCAGGCCGGCAAGGACTCGGCTTCGGAAACCGCCAAGGTTTTGGAGCCTTTCACCCAATCCGTTCCCGGCACCACTGCGGAATTGGAAATGGTCCCGATCGCCGCCGGCAAATTCACCGCTGAAAGCGGCGAAGTCACGGACCTCCCGGCGTTTTGGATCTCCAAAACCGAGATCACCTGGGACTTGTACGACGTCTGGTATCTGGAATTGGACCTGCCGCCGGAAAAACGCAGTCCGGACAAGGACGCCCGCTCGCGCCCGAGCAAACCCTACGGAGCGCCGGATCGCGGTTTTGGACACGAAGGCTATCCAGCCTTGGGCATGCCGGCTTATGCGGCCCGTAAATTTGCCCGCTGGCTGTCGGCTCTGACCGGCCGCAACTACCGCTTGCCGACGGAAGCCGAATGGACTTACGTCTGCCAACAGGGGCTGGATCCGGATATCTCCCTGGAAGATCAAGCGTGGTTCTTCGACAACGCCATGGACAGTACTCATCCCGTGGCCAAAAAAGCCGTCAATCGACTCGGCCTTTACGACATGCTCGGCAACGTCGCGGAATGGTGTACCACCGCCGATGGTGAAGACCTGGCATGCGGCGGTTGCTACGACAGCGACGGCAAAGACGTCCATCCCTTGGCCCGGATGCGCCGAACTCCGGAATGGAGTTTGCGCGATCCGCAAAATCCCAAAAGCAAATGGTGGCTTTCCGACGGGCCTTACGTCGGAATTCGATTGATCTGCGAGCCCTGAACACGGCACCCCTTCCTGCCATGAATTCGAACTCCCGTCTTCCCCACGAGCCCAGCCGCCGGCAATTCTTGGCTGGTTCCGCCGCCGGCGCTGCCGCCCTCCACTTACCCAAAAGCGTGTTCCGCTCCAGCACCGAAACTTTGAAAATCGGCTTAATCGGTTGTGGCGGCCGCGGCAGTGGGGCCGCCCAAAACTGCGTCGCCGCCGCCCCGGGCATGGAGCTTCATGCCATGGGCGACGTCTTCGCCGACCACTTGAACGGCAGTAAGGCGCGCTTGGCCAAGGGCCTTGGCGAAGCCTTCAAAGTCACCGAGGAAACCAGCTTCGTCGGTTTCGATGCCTATCAGAAAGTTCTGGCCTGCGACGTGGACTTGGTGATCTTGGCCACTCCCCCCGGCTTTCGGCCGGTTCACCTCAGGGCGGCAGTGGAAGCTGGCAAACATGTGTTCATGGAAAAGCCGGTGGCGGTCGATCCCTCCGGCATTCGGTCGGTGATTGAGTCCGGGGAAATGGCCAAGCAAAAAGGATTGGGCATCGTCGCCGGAACCCAACGTCGCCACGACCCGGTTTATATCGAGACCATGCGCCGAATTCACGACGGCGCCATCGGCGAGTTGGTCGCCGCCCAGTGCTATTGGAATCAAGGCGGTTTATGGATGAAACAACGCAAACCGGAATGGTCCGACATGGAGTGGCAGTTGCGCAACTGGCTGTACTTCACCTGGCTTTCCGGAGACCACATCGTGGAACAACACATCCACAACATCGACGTGCTGAATTGGGCTTTCCAGGGGCATCCGGTGAAAGCCATGGGCATGGGCGGGCGGCAAGTCCGCACCGATCCGGCCTACGGCCACATCTTCGATCACTTCGCCGTTGAGTTCGAATACGAAAACGGCGCCCGAGTTTTATCGATGTGCCGCCAAATCGACAATTGCGCCAATCGGGTTTCCGAACGGGTGGTCGGCACCGGTGGTAGTAGTAATTGCAACGGACGCATCCTCGGGGATTCGTGGTGGCGTTTCCGCGGCCAAAAGGTCAATCCTTATCAACAAGAACACACCGATTTGATCGAAAGCATTCGGGCCGGCACGCCGCTGAACGAAGCCAAGCAAGTCGCCGAAAGCACCATGACCGCCATCCTCGGCCGAATGAGCGCTTACTCCGGCAAAGAAATCACCTGGCAACGCGGCATGGAATCGACCATGAACTTGGTCCCCGAGTCGTTGCAATTCGGCGACGTCACGGTTGCGGACATCGCGCTCCCGGGAACCAGCCCCCTGGAATGAGGAAGCCTCGGTGCAACGACGCCAGTTCTTGAAATCCGCCGCCGCCGCCGTAGCTGCCTCCACCGGGGCGGCTCCGGCGGCATGCTCTCCCCCGGTGCCGCCGGGAGCTCCGTTCCAACTGGCCTACGCTCCCCACTTCGGCATGTTTCGCAACCTGGCCGGCAAGGATTTGCTGGACCAGCTTCGCTTCGCCGCCGACCAAGGTTTCCAAGCCTGGGAAGACAATGGCATGCGCGGCCGGGATCGGGAATTTCAAAACCGCTTCGCGGCCGAGATGGAACGGTTAGGCATGACCATGGGCGTCTTCGTCGCTCACGACGACGCTTTCGGCAAGGCCAATTTCAGTTCCGGGGACGGCAAAGCCCGGAAAAAGTTCCTGGACGACATTCGCCATTCAGTCGAGCTTGCCCAGCGGGTTCGAGCGAAGTGGGTCACCGTCGTCCCCGGAGAGCTGGACGCCCGCAAGCCCCTGGAATATCAAACGGCAAACGTGATCGATACCCTGCGAGCGGCAGCGGAAATCTGCCAACCCTCAGGCATGACCATGGTGCTGGAACCCTTGAATCCATGGGTCAATCACCCGAATATGTTCCTGCAACGGATTCCTCAGGCTTTCATGATTTGCCGGGCGGTCAACAGTCCGTCTTGCAAGATTCTGTTCGACATTTACCACCAACAAATCACGGAGGGGAATTTAATCGGCAACATTGACCGGGCTTGGTCGGAAATCGGTTACTTTCAAGTTGGGGATCATCCCGGCCGCAAAGAACCGACCACGGGAGAAATCCAATACAAACGGATTTTCGCTCACTTGAAGGAAAAGGGATTTGAGGGCATTGTCGGCATGGAACACGGCAATTCCAAATCCGGCAAGGAAGGCGAGTTGGCCGTCATTCAGGCCTATCGGCAATGCGACCCTCCGGTTTGAGTCGAATGCTCCCGGCAACCCTGTTTTTGTCTTTCTGTGCTTTCGCAGTGTCCGCCACCCAACAACAACCTGAAGCAGATGCGGAGGCGGCATTCCGTATCGGCGTGTTCGCCGACGTGCAATACGCCGACAAGGAAAGTGCAGGGAAACGGAATTATCGAAATTCCTTGACCCTGCTGGAAAGTTGCCTGGCTCGCCTGAAGGCGGAAAAGCCGGACTATTTGATGCAGTTGGGAGATTTGATCGACGGCCGCGGCGGAGAAGCGGAATCCAAACAGGATTTGGATCGAGTTTTGGCTCCGATCGAAAAAACCGAGTTGGCTACTTTGCACGTCGTCGGCAACCACTGCTTGGAAGTACCCCGGGCCGCCCTGTTGCCGGCCCTGAAGCTGAAGTCGGCCTATTACAGTCTACGACGTGACGGATATCGGCTGGTGGTTTTGGATGCCTTGGCTTGGAGCACCTGCGGCTGGCCGAAAGAAAGCTCTTCGTGGAAACAGGGGAATCAATGGTTGCAACAAAACCAGGGCAAGGCCAAAAACGTTCAATCCTGGAACGGAGGTTTAGGAGAGAGCCAACGTGCTTGGTTACAAGGCGAGCTGGATGAAGCGTTAAGGTTGCAGGAGAAGGTAGTCATCGCTTGCCACCTTCCAGTATGCGTAGAAGCGAGTTCGGAGTGGCATCTTTTATGGGATCACCGAGAAGTTCTGAAGTTGGTGCAAAAGTATCCCTGCGTGGTTTTGTGGCTGAACGGTCACGATCACGACGGCGGCTATGCTTTTCAAAACGGAATCCATTTCCTTACTTTGCCAGGCATGGTGGAAGCCGATGCCCAAAGCAACCCGTTCGGGATTTTGGAGTTTTATTCTGACCGAATTGAATTGGAAGGGTACGGCTCGGTGAAGAGCCGCACCCTCCGGCACCGAACGCCGATTTCCGCCGGCTCATAGAGGGAATGCCTGGGGCAAACGCCACTCCGTTTGCGCCATGACTTCCGGTTCCGCCATGCCGGTTTGCAACCAGGCTTCAAAGAGATGCTCGCCAGCATCCTCCAGGAGAGGAATGGTGTGATCATTGGCCAAGTACAAGAATTGGATGTATTCCCAACTGGTCGGCTGGTACAGCAGCCGGATGTCCGCCCTTACCGCTCCGGCCGGCGGCTGCAACGAAATGACATCGAAGTAGCGATAAGTTCCACCGGGTCCCGGATTACCGTACTGGTCGGCCGGGACGGGAAGGATGTTTCGCTCTTTTGCCAAGTCATAAGCCATCCGGTATGGAGGAATCCGATTATCCGAGACCACGGTATTGTTCAATACGAAGCGGAAGCTTGAGTGAATGGAACCGGGAGCGGCGGCAGCGAGGTCCCCCAAAGTGAAAGCCGGGCTACCATCGATGCGATCGTATTCCAAAATCAAGTTCGGGGAATATCCAAGTTGCAACAACTGGTTGGCCCATTCTTGGGTCATGCCGTAATGGGCTTCATAAACTTTGGCATGAGGATCGTGTAAATCCAAAAGACTCTTCACCGTGTAAGAATCGGAACCCAGTTGCACCTGTAAGTCCCCGTATGCGCCGTCTTCTCTCAGGAGGCTGCCGTTAACGCCGTACCAGCGACTGTGAATCCACATCCGCCGGCCTTCGGGGTAGCCGGAAATCAATTTGTGGCCGGTCAGGTTGACAAGCCTCAACTTGTTTCCCTTAACCGAAAGCGAAGCAGCGGATTTCAACATTTGCCGGGCTCTTGCAGCTCCGTCCTGGAGCGCCTGAATCTGAGCGGCACTCAAGCCGCCGCCCAAACGCAACTCACCTTTGGCATCCATGTTCACCAACAAATCGGCCAACCAATAATTACCACCGGTCATATCGTGCAAGGCCAAGTCGGCGCGCAAGGCGGCGTCGGACTTATCGCAACCGTAGCCGGTGACCGGTTTCATGTGGCAACTCTGGCAACTGAAATAGCGGGGGGCACCGTTCTCGAAACTCCCGTCCGGCGTGGAAGCCATGGCTGCGTCAAAAGCGTCCTGAAGGGCTCCATCCTGCAACCAGACCGGAAGATTGACGAACTCCCAAACTTCCATCGATGACAAGGGCGAGGCTAGGTGTTCGCTGAATGTCCTTTCTACCACGCCATAAGCGAAGGGGAAGTTATTGAAAGCGGCTTTCTCTTCCACTGGGGCTCCTGGCACTCCGCTGAAGGTTCCCGGAAGCAAGGGTTGTTGAGCCCCGTTGTTGTGAGCCAAATCCCCGGTCACCGGATTGGAAACGTCATGACAAGTGCCGCAAAATTCAGAGGTGCGTTGAAACTCGCTCGGCAAGAAACTGTGCCGGGCAACGGTTTCGGTATAGGGACCGAGCTTGGCCGAATCAGAAGCGATCACCACCATGCCACCTCCGATGTAGGCTTGTGGTTGACCGCTCTCATCATGGGCGAGATAAGGCGGGAATTGGACGCCGTCATGTTCACTCTCATTTGGATTGACCATGCGATGGCAAAGATCGCATTCGACGCCGTCAGCGTCTTTGGCCAAGAGCGCACTTCCATCTGTCGGAGTCGAGCGGCCTTCCAACCATGCCGCCGGAGTGTGGCATCGCAAACATAAGTCACCGGCGCCGTCAAAATCCTGTTCGGCAATGGCGAAGGTGGCCCAGAACAGTGGATCGCGACCGGCCTGAGCCATAGCGGAACCATGCCAATTGTGAGCTGGCTCCACCGCCGGATCGTAGCCGCCGTGACAATTGTCGCAACGGCTGACGCCCTCCAAAGCCGTTGCTTCCAGGGGTTGGGTACCGGGCTGCTGGACTTCATTGGGAACCACCAGGGCAAAAAGCATGCTGAATCCGGTAATTCCCGCCAGCCCGAAAAAGGTTATGGCGTGAGTTTTCATCAAAGAGCCTCCGGAAGGAATCGCGAAGTCAAATTCGCAGTTTTTCTTTAATTCACCTTCCCCAAAGATTTAACCCCCCTGAAACTGGCACAAAGCATTGGAGGTAATTTTTAAACCTCCGGCGTAACCAAAGCCGCCTCAAGCCGTCTGCCTAGCCGAACCCCTTTCTTTCGGAGGCACCGGCGATGCCGCGTTTTCAACCCCCGCACTGCCCCTGGGACGCCTGTCCCAGCCGCACCGATTCCGTCCCCTTCCGCTTTCAAAAACGAGGCTTCTACAGCGGCCGCCAGCAACGCAGAATCCAGCGCTTTTGGTGCCACGGCTGCCGCCGTTCCTTCTCGTCGCAAAGCTTCAAGTTCCACTATCGCCTGAAGTACGGCCGGCTCCATCTCGACTTCTGGCCACTGGTGGTGAGCAAAGTCACCCTGCGACAAAGTGCTCGCATGCTGGGAGTGGATCGCCGCACCTTGGCCGACCGCTTGTTGCGCATGGGCGAACACGCTCGCCGCTTCCATCGCTTGCGATTACAGGAGGTGGCCGCTCGAGGCGGACTGCCGGGAGTGTTTCAACTGGATGAGTTGGAAACCTTCGAAACCGACCGCAGACTGCAGCCGGTGACCGTTCCGGTGCTGATCCACCGTGCCAAGTATTTCGTCGTTCACCTGACCGCCGGCACCTTGCCCTGCCGGGGATCGCTCCCTCCACGCTTAAAGAAGAAGAAGGAGGAACGGGAAAAACTGTTCG
>QQUA01000025.1 GCA_008501825.1 Planctomycetota bacterium
TTCCTCCCGAAGAGGCCGGCAAGAAATATCGGATGCTGGTTTCTACCGACCTTCCAGGCTCCATTGTTCTCGGCAAGATGGAAATCCCCCTGAAGCACACCCCCTTGACCTGGGCCGTAGCCCACAATCCTCCCAATTGGTTTACTGGCAGCCGCGGCACCTTGGACGCCAATGCTCACGCAAGCGCCACGGCGGTTTTCCCTGCCAACAAATTCACCAGCCACGTCGGCACCACCTTGAAGTTTGTCGCCCTCACCATGCGACCGATCCGAAAGCCCGATCGCTCGTCGGCGGCGGTGTACGTCGAAATCGTGCCTTGACGACGGGCTTGCCGGCGTCACTTCGATCCTGGAGGCGGCGCGGTGCCGGCCGAATTAAGAGCCGCTTTCGGTTTCTTTGGCCGGCTCGGCCGGAGCGTTTTTCTCCAAATCCCACTTCGGCAAGCTGTCATCGCAGCAGGTGGAGCAGCAGTAACCCTCGGGAGTCCCGCAGGCTCCTCCGCAGCAAAGTTGGGCTTCTTCCGTGCCGGAAGCATGCTCGTGTTGCCCGCCGCAAGCCGGCAAGGCCCAGCCTCCGCCCAGAGCCAACACCAAGATGATGAAAGTCTTCATTCAGGCATTTTATTCAGGCCTTGAGATGTTTAGCATACGTCGGTCCATGCGCCGCGTCTTCCGCTTCGGCTTCGCTGCCGACCTCGTCGGCAACTCCTCATCCGCAAAGGACTTGGAAGGACCTTATGGGTCCCGGGAGCTTGCCTATTTGCAACAAGAATTCAGCTCCGAATGGAAGGGCGGGGAGGGCGAATCGTGGGCCAGCGCTCTGCAATGGAATCCGGAGCGTCGGGTCTTCCAAGCGGTCTTGGTTCGCCCTGACCGGGCCTTCGATCTGGCGGTGGCTTTGACCGAGGCATTCTGGCCGGCCTCCTGCCGCACCGCCTTGGTCGCCGGATCCGGCTTCAGCCAGCCGGGACCGGCGGAACAAGCTCTGGAACTGCTCACCGCTCACGCCGGCGGCCCAGGCAGTTTCACCTGCGACCTACCCGGCCGTAGCCCTCAAGAAAACGAGCTGGTTGAGATCGTCGCCAAGCTTCACAACACTCTCATGAGCGAGTGGACCCCCACCCGCTGGAAAGCCGTCCGTGCCTACCGTCGGCTAGGCCGGCAACGGGCAGTCGCCGAAGATCTGGGTGTGACCCAACAAGCCGTTTCGCAAATGCTCCGCGGAGCTCGCCTGCGCGAATTGCAAAAGGCGGAAGACTGTTTCCGCCGATGGCTACAGGGGAAAGGTCGCCCTGGCATCTGGCCGCTGCCCGGAGAGCGCCGCAGTTCTACCTTTGCAGAAACGCTTCTTCCCTAGCCCCGAGATCCGTCCGATGGTTCGTAGCCCAAAGGCTGCCTGTGTTCTTATCGCGGACGATGAGGCCACCGTTCGCAGCATGTTGCGCCGTTTCTTGGAAGGGAAAGGGTTCCAAGTCGTTGAGGCTGAGCATGGTCGCGAAGTCTTCCATCCGGAAATTCTGGAGCAGACCGACCTCATCCTTTTGGACTTGGCCATGCCGGAAATGGACGGCATCGAAGTCCTGCGCACCTTGCGAGCGAAAGGCCTGAATATCCCGGTCATTGCCATTTCCGGGGCAGTCGGCGGTAGCCATACCCTGAAATCAGCCCAATACCTAGGGGCGCAAACGGTCCTGTCCAAACCGTTTGATTTGTCGATCTTGCTACGAACTATTGAGGAAACCCTGGCCGAAGATTCGACCTGAAACGGGTTCCTTGCCGCAAACAATTAAGGCGCGTTAGAGCTGTAACGGACCGCTACCGAAGTTTCCGTGCCGGACGATGCCATGAAATTCTGTCTCCGTAACCGGCGCGGAGGCGGCCAATCTTCGACCGTGTGCTGGTAAAGCAAATGGGTGATGTACCACTGGCCGTCGGGGTCGCGGATCATGGAAAACTGGTCCACGGCATCAAAGCCGCCTGCAACCCCATCTTGATTGACCGAGCGAACTTCGACGTAAGCCCACACCGTGGCGATGCGGTCATAAACCACCGCGTCTATGCCCACCGGAACGATGGAAAAGTCACGCATGGAATCGATGCCCGGGCCCATGTGGGAAAAGAATTGTGCCGCCGGTTCGACTTGCAATTCCGGCGGTTCCCGGTCGACGTGGTAATGAAGGATTTCTGCTTCCGGGGTGAAATCCTGTAGCAAAAGGTCCCATGGGGCGCCGACCTGGACCGCTTCATAATGATTTTCAATGAAGGCCACGATCTCATCAGTGTGGTCGGCCTGCGGAGTGGCGCAAGCCACCGGTAGGAGAGCAAGTAGCCAGGGGAGGCGACGGGAAAAGAAGGGTTCCATCTGTTCCCGCTATTCCTACCGTGGCCCGGCCCGGAATCAAAGGCCTTTTCTGCAGTCGAACGAGAAGCGGCATCCGAAACTCGGGAAGTCCAGCGCCGTCGCGTCGGCACCGACTCCGGCAATGGCCCGGGCGCGACGCTAGAATGAGGGGCTTGACGGTGGCAGGAAGCCGCCGGGAAACCTTCCGAAACCCTGAGAACCAAAGGGAATACGAGGACATGGCCGCAATCGAATCCACGCCGGAGATGGTCCGGGAAGTTTATGCCAACATGCGCCAGCGGTTGGACGTCGTCCGGCAACGGCTGGGCCGGCCCATGACCTTGGCTGAGAAAATCTTGTTCGGCCACTTGGACGCCCCGGCTTCGCAGGATTTGGACCCTGGTGCCGCTTACCTGCTTTTGCGCCCGGATCGGGTCGCGATGCAGGACGCCACCGCGCAAATGGCATTGCTGCAGTTCATGAGCGCCGGCCGCGACGAAGCCGCCGTGCCCTCCACCGTGCACTGCGACCATTTGATTCAAGCCCATACCGGCAGCGAACAGGATTTGGCCACCGCGGAAGACGTCAATCGGGAAGTCTATGCCTTCTTGCAGTCGGTCAGCGCCCGCTATGGCATCGGGTTTTGGAAACCGGGTAGCGGCATCATTCACCAAGTGGTGTTGGAGAACTATGCCTTTCCCGGTTCCATGATGGTGGGTACGGACAGCCATACCGTGAACGCCGGCGGTCTCGGCATGCTGGCGGTAGGCGTCGGCGGCGCCGATGCGGTCGACGTCATGGCCGGCTTCCCCTGGGAAGTCCTGCAGCCCAAACTGATCGGAGTCAAACTGACCGGCAAGCTGAATGGCTGGGCGGCTCCGAAGGACGTCATTCTCAAGTTGTGTGGCATCTTGACGGTCAAGGGTGGCACCAATCACATCGTCGAGTTTTTCGGCGAGGGTTGCGAAAGCCTTTCCTGCACCGGCAAGGCCACCGTTTGCAACATGGGCGCTGAACACGGTGCCACTACTTCGGTGTTTCCCTTCGATTCCAGGATGGCCGAGTTTTTAAAGGCCACCAACCGTGCCGAATTGGCCGAACTGGCCCAAGCCAACCGTGATTTGTTGGTTGCCGATCTGGAAACCGCCGCCGATCCCGAACGCTTCTACGACCGGGTGGTGGAAATCGACCTGGACACTTTGGAACCGCACTTGGTCGGTCCCCACACTCCTGATTTGGCCCGGCCGATCAGTGCCATGGCGGAAGCGGTGAAAGCGGAAGGCTATCCGGAAACGATTACCGCCGCCTTGATCGGCTCGTGCACCAACAGCAGCTATGAGGACATTGGCCGCGCCGTGGACGTCGCTCAACAAGCCAGCGCCCGGGGCATGAAACTGGCCGCGCCTTTGATGGTCAGCCCCGGTTCGGAAATGGTGTACGCCACGATTCAACGGGACGGCCACATGGCGGCGTTGGAAAAGGTCGGCGCCACCGTTTTGGCCAACGCTTGCGGTCCTTGCATCGGACAATGGAAACGAGATGGAATCGAGAAGGGGACCAAGAATTCCATCGTCACTTCTTTCAACCGCAACTTCCCCGGTCGGAACGACGCCAATCCTGAGACTCAGGCCTTTATCGGCAGTCCGGAATTGGTGACCGCTTTGGGTCTGGCCGGCCGCTTGGATTTCAATCCAATGCAGGATGAAATCACCGCTCCGGATGGAAGTGCTTGGAAGTTGGAAGCTCCGGCTCCGGCTCCCGACATTCCGGAAGCCGGCTTCATCGGCACCGGAGAGGGGTATATGGCTCCTCCTGCAGATCGCAGTCAGGTGGAAGTGCAAGTTTCCCCGTCCAGCGAGCGCCTGCAAATCCTGACTCCGTTCCAGCCGATCCCGCTTGGTCAGTATCAAAACATGCCTTTGTTGTTGAAGACGAAAGGGAAGACGACCACCGACCACATTTCCCCCGCCGGCCAATGGCTGCGTTTCCGCGGTCATTTGGACAACATCAGCAACAACATGTTTACCGGTGCAGTCAACGCCTATACCGGCGGCCGCGGCACTACTCGAAATCAAAGTACGGGCGATGGCAACAAGCCGGTTCCGGAAGTGGCTCGGCACTACAAGGCGGAAGGCAAACCTTGGGTTGTCGTCGGCGACGAGAACTACGGGGAAGGCAGCAGCCGGGAACACGCTGCCATGTGCCCGCGCCATTTGGGTGCCGCTGCAATCATCGTGCGCAGCTTCGCTCGCATTCATCAAACCAATTTGAAGAAGCAGGGTGTTTTGCCTTTCACTTTCGTCGATGCCGCCGACTACGAAAAAGTTCAGGAAATGGACCAAGTCAGCTTGGAAGGACTGGACGGTCTGGCACCTGGAAGCACGGTAACCGCCGTGTTCCATCACCAGGACGGAAGTTCTGATCGGGCCGCCTTGCGCCACACCTTGAACGAAGAACAAATTTCTTGGTGGAAGGCCGGCTCGGCTTTGAACACTCTACGCAATCAAGACACCCAAGCCACTGCATAGATAGGGCGTCTTCTTTCATACCGGCGGCGGGCAAGTTTGTTCGCCGCTGGTTTTTTTATATGTCGAGAAGGCATTCAAGTATCGAAATACTTTCTTCACCCCATTCTGAACTTTCAGGACCCGATCGGCACTACTCGGAATTATGTTCAGCAAGCTTAAGCAAGCAATCGGCGCTCTTGATTTTTCCTCGAAAATGAAAGGCACCGTCATCGGATTGAACCTCCTGGAAACCGTTGGCAACGAGTCCCCATGTAAAGGAGAGGTGGTCAGGAACGGTACCCAAGGAATGGCTTCCGGGTTTCATCCAGATGCGTTCAAGATGGCCTTGGGGCAAGATCCACAATCGGAAATCCTCAGGAAGAGCACTTCCTTCGGGAGCAATTATTCGAACCAGAAATTCACTCCTAGGCATGAAATCCCTTACTTGGAACAGCCTGGTTTTACTTGGGAGCTGAATTTGGTGAAAGGAAGGGTCGACCACAAAAAGTTTTTCCGAAGCGTCCAATAAAACTAGACGATAGCTCCCAGGGTAAAGATTTCTGAATTCCACCCGCCCGACCCAGCCACCCTCCCCTTGACTCCACTGAACTCGCTCTTTCAAAACCAAAGGCTCTTCCAATCTCTTTGCTGAACTTAAGACCGCGACCAAACCGGGCAAGGCGCGGCGCGAGTCGGTTCGCACCTCGGCGGCTACATAATGCTCGGATATAGGACGCCGAGGCTTTGCCTTCAGGTTCACTTGCACTTCCTTACCTGCCTGAACGGAAACAATTTCAGCGGAGGCGATCCAGTCGTCACCGTCGGCGGCGACACGATAGGTTCCTGGAAAAAGATAACGATAGCCGGCCGTTGCTCCCCGACCCGTTCCATTATGTGCTGCCAGAGAATACCAATACAACCGGGGCTCGGAAGCCTCCATTGGACCGCGAATACGAAGAACTCCAAATTTGGAGGCCCCGACTTGGGAAAACTGCACTCGGCATTTCAACGTTCCGGTCGGCTTGAAATCCAAATCCAAATCGTAACGGTTTCCCGGAGAAAATTCTGACAATCCAGCTTCTCCATACCATTTCCCGGATGGGGAATAAACCCGCAAGACCCAGGGACCGGAGCCACGGGATTTCGGGCCGTGTACATGTTTGTCGCTAAGAATGACAAATGCCGGCTCCCCGAAATGAACCGGAGCACTTTGCTTCCTGAAAATAGACCTTCCATGATTCTCCCCTTGTAGAAAAAGAGAATTTGAATTGGCTTCTGCATGCCAAAGAGAGGCTCGCAACTCCTCTTTCGAGGATAAAGGCAACGAAGAAGAAAAAAGCCGAAACAACGTTCCGGAAGGAGCCTCAATCTCTAAAGGGCCGCCTTCCTCCGGAACGAAAACCTCGAATCCCCCACCTAGATCTGGAAATTTCAACCGATAGCTTCCAGGCGGCCAAGCATATTCCGTTTGGAAGAAACCTCGCTCATCGCTTTGAGCTAATATCGGGCTTCCATAATGCAGATCTTCCTGCCATACGAATTCCAAACGGCACCGAGGAAGCGGCTGTGCCTCCAGCCCGGCTACAACCCGTCCAAAAAACTTAACCAACTTTTTCGGTTCCAATTCAAATACCACCAAGTCGTTACCGGGTTGTGATTGAAGCTGGCCAACCCGAAACGGCTCGGCTGGAGCTTGCCACCGAAACTCCGGTCTTAAAGTCAGCGAGTCCGATGGCATCACTTCGGAAAATGCGAATCGACCTTGAAGATCGCTGTCTATCCAATCGAATTCCTCTCCATCTCGTGACAAGCTAACTTCAACTGCACTGATACCTCGCCCTTGAGGATCTACGATGAAACCCCGAAATTCCCGAAGTTCCGTCTGCGAGATCAGGGGTGGCGACACGGAAAGCCTCGATCCCTGTCCAGATTCCAATAACCTTGCGCTCGGACCGTCAAATGCCGACTCATCCTCTTCATTGGAAACCGGCGCCTGTTCGGAAATGTTTGAAGACGGCTGGTGCAAAATAAATAGAGCCGGAACAATCAGGACCACCAGGATTACAACAATGAATCTCATGACCTGGCACGGGCCTTAGCCCGGCGAGCTTCCAGTTTCAGAAAATAATCATCCATCTTCGCCACCCAATCCGCTAACACCGGACTTTTTTCAAACAGGAGCCGGCCCTTCTTCCACATAGCCTCAAACTGTTCCAGTTTCCCGGTTTCAACCAAGTATTCCAGATGATCAGAATCGATGTGATCCCGGATGCCGCGTCCGGCAAACAGAAAATAGAACATGTGAGGAAAATCGCCCCGAAACGGGTCGCGGGCCGACAAGGATTTTCCTTCCGTCAAAGCCAGCACTTCATCGAAAAAAGAAGTTCGATCCCGAACCCGACTATGCCAAATGTGCAGCGCTTCGTGGAGACAAACTTCCAACGCCAAAGAGGGCGTTTGCCAACTGGTTTCCACCACAGCGAAGGCTCCTTGGCGACTACGGTAAGTCACGCCGCCCGGCTTGGGAGCTTGTAAGACCAGGTAAATCGGAAGGCTCTGTTGAAGGGCGGGAAGTTTCAAATCCTGCCGCAGAGCCTCCAGGCAAGCTGAACCGCCCGCCGACCACGCTCGCTGCCACTGAAACCGGCGCCAAGCCAATCGTCTTTGTCTTTGCGGCCAATAACGACTTTGAAAGACTTGAAAACCGGGCACAAGGGTTCCTTGCAAATCCTGGGCAGCAACCTCCATACCAGGCGCCCGAGCTTCCAAGGATTTGGCGGTCGAAACAAGGGCTGTGGCCAGAGCCTCCACGTCCTCCACCTGGTACACCAGGCCATGGCAAAGCAAAGCGGGCCGGCCAAGACTTTGGAACAGCTCGACCGCCTTCACCGAAGCTTCCAGCCCGGGAGGCACCGTTTCCCGATCGGAAGCCAATGCATGCAACCAAAACCAATAATCCACCACTGGATTCACCCGAAACTCCAATCCGGGCTTAGCGGAGTAGGCCGCCGGTTGGCCGCCCCAGACCAAGAGCGAGAGAAGGAAAACAGGCACAGCTAACTTTGCGATCACGGCGGAAGGACCTACAAGATTCGAACGACTTCGAAGTCAAGCCCCACTCAAGTGCCGCAACGCCATTGTCACCCATGAACGGCCGCCTGCAAAACAAGAATGCCATCGTCACTGGGGCCGGTACCGGTCTCGGCCGATCCATTGCTGAAACCTTCGCCCGCGAAGGGGCTTTCGTCGTGCTGATCGGAAGGCGACGAAACAAACTCGAACAAACTTTGCAATCCATTGAGAACAACGGCGGTAGCGCCGAAGTTGCTTCCCTGGACGTTGCCGAAATCGGAGCCATGGACGAGGTCGCCGACCGGTTGGCAGCGGAGCACGGCAAAGTCGATCTATTGGTGGCTAACGCCGGCATCGTGATCGCCAGGGAAGCCGTTCTGGAAACGACCGAAGAAGATTGGCAGGAAACTCTGAGAGTGAATCTCACTGGGGTTCACCGCTCCTGCAAAGCGGTCTTGCGTCACATGGTTCCCCAGCGCAGCGGAAATCTGGTCACCATTGCCTCCATTTGCGGTCAAACCGGCATGGCGAAGCGAACCAGCTACGGTGCCAGCAAGTTCGGAGTCGTGGGTTACACCCGAAACATCGCCGTGGATTACGCCCGCTTTGGGATCCGAGCCAATTCGGTCTGCCCGGGCTTCGTTGAAACCGACATCAATCGCGAAGCCTTGCACAACATGAGGTCGGATCCGGAGCGTTGGAGCCAATTCATGGCTCACAATCCCCTAGGATTCGGCCAACCGGAAGACGTCGCCAACGCCTGTCTGTTCCTCTGCTCCGATGAGGCCAGGTGGATCACCGGAATAGATCTGAGCGTCGATGGAGGCTACACCGCTGCCTGAAAAATGCTGAAAGGAGCCTGGGTCAATTGGCCAATTCTGGCTCCAGGGCCTGTATGAGGTATCCTTAAACGCCCCTTTTGAGGGTTCCTACTCCAGAGCCAAATTCGTTTCCCCCTAAAGCCGGCCAAAACCGGCCAGTGCATGACGTCCATCTCGAGAGAGGAAGACCTCCAGGCCTCAATCCGGGTCCTGGTCGTGGAGGACGATCTCGCCCTATCTGATTGGATACAAACCCTGTTAGGCAAAACCGAGCGGCTCGATTTCCAGGTCGAAACGGCTGAGAATCTGAACGAAGCCTTGGGCCGATTCCAACTGGAACAATTCGACGTCATCATCCTGGATTTGGACATTCCCGAGGATCGGGGAGTGGATCCGATCGGGCGACTGCGGGCGGCGAAGTCGGATATTCCCATCCTGGCCTTGAGTTTTCAGGAAGACCTCGCCTCGGCAGCAGCAGCTCTTAAACACGGCGCCCAAGCCCACTTACACAAAAACCTGCTGGACCGAAACAGCCTTTTGCGCCACATCCATTCGGCCATGCTGGCCACCGGCAGGCGGGCGCAACTGGAGGCTTTGACCCGGGCTCTGATCGTCTCCCACGCCCACTTGGAGCGCCTGGCCGAAGTCGACCCGCTGACCAAGGTCCTGAATCGCCGCGGCTTGCAACGGGTGCTGACCCGGGAACTGGGCTGGCAACGGCGGCTGGGCTCACCCTTGGTGGCGATTTTGGCCGATTTGGACGACTTCAAGGCCATCAATGATCATTACGGCCACGCTTCCGGCGACTTGGTTTTGCAGGAAATCGCCCGCCGCCTTCAAGCCGCGCTGCGAGCCACCGATTACGTCGCCCGGGTCGGCGGAGATGAATTCCTGCTGTTGCTGCCCCAAACCAGCCTGGAAGAAGGCGTTTCCGTGTCGGAAAAAGTCCGGGTGGCTTTGGAATCGCAACCATTTCGAATCGACCGCGTTCACGAAGAAACGATCACGGCAAGTTTAGGTACGGTGAAGATCCGGCCGCGGACGGCCAGAGTTTTGGACCTGCTCAGCCAAACCAAGTCGGTCCTGCAACAAAGCAAAAGCCTGGGGAAAAACCTAACTTCTTTTCAAGAAGCCGTCGCCGATCCCCAACCTGTGGCGCATCCTGGGAAACCGGAATTGGCTCAATTGGTAGAGAAAGCCCACTTCCGGGTCATGCGCCAACCGATCTTTCGGCTTTCTGATCTGACCCCGGTGGCGTGCGAATTATTCAGCCGCTCCACCTTGCGAAACTTGGAGTTGCCGGAACAGTTTTTCAGCTTGGCGAGAGATGCCCAGATCCTGCCGCAAGTCGATCTTCTATGCCTGCGATGTTGCGTTGAAGATGCCCAGCTCCAGGATCCGGCAATCCGGATCCACCTCAACCTTTTTCCGACCACTTTGATTGAAATTCCACCGGACGAGATCTTGGACGCCTTTCCGGTCGGGGCGGATCTTTCCCGCTACGTGGTGGAACTGGATGAGAATCACATCATCGGAGACCCTTCCTATTTGGAGCCCGGAGTCCGGGTCTTACAGGAGGCGGGAGTCCAACTTGCCATCACCCGAGTCGGATTCGGGAATTCCTTTTTGGAATCCTTGATCTTATTGGAACCGGATTACGTCAAATTGGCCCCGCGCCTGATTCAAGGAGTCGGCACCAACCCGCAACGCCGCCGCCCCCTGCTCCGGCTGATTCACGTTCTAGACGCCTTGGAAACTCAGATCATGGCGGAAGGCCTGGAAATGGTCGAAGACTTGGAAGCTTTGCAATCCATCGGCATTCTTTATGGTCAGGGCTACCATCTAGCTCCCCCGACCTAGACTCCAACGGCGGGGGCCTGTTCCGACCCCGCCATGAAACGCTTCCTCCTTCGCTTGCTGGCCGCTGTCGGCCTGGCTTCCTTGATATTTTTCGGCGCTTTGCTGATTTGGTGGCCGCGGCCGAGCACTCACGTCCCCGATTCCATTTACTTGGAAATGGATTTGCAGTCTTTGCTTTGGGAAAGTCAACCACCCTCCGGCGTGGCGCAATGGATCTTCGGCGAGGTTACCACGGTTCGGGACGTGGTGGATTGTTTGGATCGAGGAGCCGAAGATCCCAGAGTTCGCGGTCTGCTTTTGAAAGTCGGAAACGGTATAGGCGGCATGGCCAAAGCCCAGGAGATCCGCAACGCGATTCACCGATTTCGCCAGCAAGGCAAGAAAACCATTGCCTTCTGCCAGACTTTCGGCGAATTCAGTTCTAGCAACTTGCCTTATTACGTCGCCGCGGCGTGCGAAGAAATCCACTTGCAACCGGGAGGAGAATTGAACCTGCTCGGCTTCATGGCCGAAAGCCGGTTTCTCACTGGAGGGCTGCAAAAAATCGGCGTGACCGCTCGCGTCGACCGCCGCAAAGAATTTAAAACCGCGCCAAACGCCTATACCGAGACTCACTACACCAAGGACCATCGTACTGCGACCGAAGGCTGGCTGTTTTCGCTCCAGGATCAATGGCTAAATGATCTTGCCAAAGATCGCAAACTGGAACTAGCCCAACTGCAAGCTTTGATCGCCGATGCTCCCTATCGAGGAGAAAAGGCCCTGGAAACCGGCCTGACTGATCGACTGGCTTTTGAAGATCAAAGTCGGGAATCCATGAAGAACGACCTCGGTTCCAAGGTGGAACCGATGGATTGGAACCTCTATTTGCAAAGAGCCGGTCGAATTCACCAACAGGGCGCCACCATTGCTCTGATTTTCGGTAACGGTCCGATTTTGAGAGGTCATGGCGGGATCGATCCGACCTCCTTAAGTCCTATCCTTGGAGCGGATGCCGTCGCCGCTACGTTCGAACAGGCGATTCAAGATTCGGACGTTCGAGCCATTATTTTGCGGTTGGAGAGTCCAGGGGGTTCGGTCGTCGCTTCGCAAACCCTTTGGCGTCTGGTGGTCCGGGCGCGGCAAAAAGGAAAGCCTGTCATTGTTTCCATGGGAGACGTAGCGGCCTCAGGTGGTTATTGGGTAGCTATGGCCGCGGAAAAAATCGTGGCCCAACCGGGTACCCTCACCGGCTCCATCGGCGTTTTCGGCGGCAAGCCGCTAACCGAACAAGCCTGGGGTAAACTCGGCATCACTTGGGATCGTGTGGAAGCTTCTCCACGAGCCGGGATGTGGAGCTTGAATCGAGATTTCCACGAAGGGGAATGGCAACGGCTGCAAGCTTGGCTGGACCAAATCTATGAAGACTTCGTCACCAAAGTGGCGGCGGCGAGAAAGCTAGACCGGGAAAGCGTGGAAGCGCTGGCCAAGGGTCGGGTCTGGACCGGGGAGCAAGCCCTGGAATTAGGCCTGGTCGATGCCTTAGGCGGATTTCCGGTCGCCGTTGAACTGGCCCGAGAAGCCGCAGGCATACCAGCCGAGCAAGCCCTTCGCCTTCAAGTCTTTCCAGAGCCCAGCGGTTTCCTGCATCGGCTGCTTCGCGCCGCCTTGGCCGAGGAAGCCAAACCAACTGGTTTGCAAGGCTGGTGGCAAGAATGGCAACCGGCGCTGGAGACGATTGAAGCCATCCATCGTCCGGCTTACCGGCAGGTGCTGCGGTGGCCGGACTGGCCATGGGACGGCTGAGCCAACGAGCATGGTCTTCGTTCGTAAGCCTCACCCCTCCTCCTAAACCCGAAAAAACACCATGATCGTTCGCAATTCTCTTCTCTCCTTGCTTCTCCTTTCCGGGGCCGCCGGTTCCAGCCATTGGCTTTTGCACGGCGAGGTCAACTCCGCCCCGGTCGACCTAAAAGGTGCTCAAAAATTCGCCATCGATCCCGGCCACACCGCGGTTCTCTGGAAAATTAACCACCTAGGATTTTCCGACACCTATGGCCGCTTCAACGAAGTGGACGGGAGTTTCGTACTGGACGCCGACAAACCGGAAAACTCGTCCGTCAACCTCAGCATCAAGGCCGCCAGTATCGATTCCAATAGCGAAGGCCGGGACAAACACCTGCGAAGCCCGGACTTCCTGAACGTCAAGCAGTTTCCAACCATCAGCTTTGAAAGCACCAATGTGGCGCGAAAAGGCGAACTGTGGCAGGTTAGCGGCGATTTGAAACTCCACGGCAAGAGCAAAAACATCACCGTCGACGTCAAGCAACATAAGTTGGCCCAAGATCCCTGGGGAAAAACCCGAACTGGATTTGAAACGGTCTTTAGCATCGATCGAACCGAATTTGGCATCACTCACTACAGCGGTGGAATCGGCGATCAAGTCGAAATCACCATTGCTCTCGAAGGCGTGTTGCAGTAATTCGCAAATCGGGATGGAAAGCGAATGGACTTAGTTCCGACTTTGCTGCGAGCGGCTTTGTTGCCAGTGAGCCTCGGCTTGCTGGCAACCTGGTTGTTGGGCCGAGGTCCCTTGCGATGGCGGCAACTCTCCGCAGGCCTAAGCCTGGCCGCAGCCTGGTTGGCCGGACATCTGGCCTTGTTCGGGATGGCGCCCTGGCCACCCCAGGGGCCGGACGCCTGGCTGCCGGTCCTTGCCCTCGGCGCGGTTCTCGCCGGTTGGTTGGAACATTTTTGGGACGCCAAACGAGTCTGGGTAAGCCTGTGGCGCCTGGTCTTCTCCCTGGCCATGGCCGCGGTGGTGTTGCATCCGCTGGTTCCGCATGCCTTGGCCAAACCAGCCGCCTTGAAGGAAGCCGTCCTGCTCATGGCCTTGGCTGCCTTGAGTTGGGGATGCCTCCATATAGCCGGCCGCCGGGGACCGACTTCACTCCCGGTGGAAGCCCTCGCCGCGGCCGCCGGCCTCGCCGCCGGTGCATTTCTTCTCGCAGGTTATGGAGTCATGGCCCAATCGGCCGGGGCTTTGGCCGCAGCCTCCGGTGGCGTCGCCATCGCCGCCTGGTGGCGACCTCAGGCTCTCCCCGATGGGGCCCTGGCCGGGTTCGGGGCATTGCTTTACACCGCCATGACCGCCATGGTCTATCACTTCACCGAAGATCTACCCCGAGGAGCCTTTTGGCTGCTGAGCCTGGCCCCTTGCGGAGTCGTCCTGGCCCTGATCGGCCCGTGGAAGGGCAGTCCTCTTGGCCGCCGGGTGGCGGGGATGATTCCGGTGTTGGCCATGGCCGCAGCCGCCCTCTATTGGACTTGGCAAGCGCTTCCGGAATCCCAGCCGTATTACTAAGACCTCCCTTTTGCTTCTGAAAAAAGTTGCCGGAGATCGAGGCAACAAGCGACTGGTGTAGGGATGACCGGGCAGAACGAGCCGGACCTCGTATCCAAAGCCATCCATGGTGATCGAAACGCCATGGAATGGTTGTGGAAAACCCACCGGCGGTGGGTGGCGGTGGTTTTGATGGCTCACAAGCCCCGGCAGTCAGAAATGGAGGATCTGTTGCAGGAGGTCGCCGTGAAATTCGTCCAAAGCGTTTCCAAGTTGCGGGACCCACTTAAGTTCCGTCCTTGGCTTCGCTCCCTGGCGGTACACGCGGCGACTTCTGCCCTGCGCCGACAAGAAACCGGCAAGCGACTTCACGGGCCTTGGCAAGAAGTCGATCAGGAATTCCCTGACCCTCGCCCGGGAAATTCGGCCGAGCAAATGACCAGGGCCGAGGAAGTCATCGATCGGATGGCCCGGCTCCCGGCTGAATTCCGCGAAGTCCTTTGGCTTCGCAGCATTCAGGGCTTGAGCCAGAAAGCCATTGCCAAGACCTTGCAAATCCCGGAAACCACCATCGAAACCCGTTTGGTCCGGGCTCGGAAAATGCTTCGCCAGGCTTTAGAGCCTTTAAAGCCAATGGAGAAGGCGCCTAACCGCCCTTAATGCCATGGAATTCAGCCATCAGGACCTGTTGCTTCATCGCATTGCCGAAGGCAGCGCCAGCGCCGCGGAATGGGATGAAATGGAATTGCTGGCGTCAGCCGATCCGGGCCTTTGGCTTCGCTTGGCCACCACCTTGAGAGATCAGCAGGCGCTGGCTGTGGCCGCGGAAACCGCCGCGGACATCGCCGAGCGAGTGGACCTTCCGCTACCGTCAGGCCATGCCTCGCCGCCGGCCTCGGAAGTTCTTCAGGGCCCCATCGGCACCCTGCGAGCTTGGTCCAAGTCGGCCTGGACCGGTTGGGTTGCAGCTGCGGTGTTGGCCTTGGCCTGGCTGGGTTTCGGCCCATTCCAAACCCCGGTTCCGACCCACGGTTTGCCCGAAATTGCCAGCTCCCCGGCTGGGTTTCCCTGGGATGACGGCACTTGGACTGCTGCCGACCTGCTGGATCAATACCGGCAAGCCGGAATGGAGTCCGGTCGGTTAGTGGCGGAATGGCCGCCTCAGGTGCTTTCCACCCGTCCGGTCGACAACGGGAATCGGGCCGAAGTTTTGTACCTGCGGCCTTTCGTCGAACGGGCGGTGGTCGACGGCGCTTTCAGCTACAACCTCGATGACACCGGTCGCATCGTGCCGGTGCGAACCACGATTCCAGTAACCGCCGGCTTGGAACAATACTGACATCGTCCTCCATTTCTTTCTGCTCAACCCTCACTCAACCTCAAAACAACAACGCGACGTTTCAGAGGAGGAAAACATCGTGAAAAAAGCCATTCTCATTTGCCTTGCCTTGTGCGCCGCTCTTCCGAGCTTGGCATGGGGACAGGATCAAAGCTTCAGTTCTGTGTCCATCAGCATCAGTGGACCTCAAGGCCATCTGCAATTCACCGAAACCAATGGTAAATTTCAGGGTACGTTTAACGGCAATGCCATCTCGAAGGAACAACTAAAACAAGGTCCCGAAGGCTATACCGTTTTGAATGAAAAAGGCGAGCCGATCGCCACCTTCAAGCTGCACTTCTCCAGTGGCTACAACCAGCAGAGCCGCAATTACAATGCTTGGAAGGGCCGCCGATTGCCGAGCGAGCAAGAGTGGGAGGACGCAGTCAAGCAGTACGGCAATCGCTGGAACCAACAGGATGCCATGGAGGCTTACCAGCAGGCCCTGGATTACACCGACAAGCGGCCGAAGGTTCGTATCGGGATCAGCATGGGAGACGTGGACCCTGCCCTGGCCTCTCAATTGGGCGTCGATCCCAGGCAATCTGTTTTGGTCACTGAAGTTTCCAAAGGCTTGCCGGCGGAAAAAGCTGGTTTGAAGAAATTCGACGTCATCGTTGAAGTCGAGGGAGTTCGCCCTGCCACCAAAGAAGGCCTGCTCGACGCCTTGCGGGAAAAGAAGCCCGGCGATGAACTGAAGATCGTGACCCTGCGCCAGGGAGAGGAACGCAGGATCATGATTCCGGTTGCGGAATACTCCGACGTTCGGAACATTCCTCTGGCGGAGAGTTTTGACCCTTGGGGCTACAATCAACTCCCGGAAATTCCGAATCTGCAGCACTTGTTCAAGTACAAGCCGATGGAGTATGAGAACATGAAAGATATGTTCAAGCAGATGCAGCCTTTTGTAGCCCCGGAGTATCAAGACCAGTGGCACCAGAAGATGGAAGAAACCCTCAAGCAGGTTCAGCCTCTGGTGGATCCGCAAGTCATGGAAAACTTGCAAAAATACTACGATGACCTTTCCCAATATCGCTTCTTCAGAGGAGAAGATAATGACCAGAAATTCTGGTTCAACCCTCTTCACAGAGGGCAATACTACACATCGCCGAATAACCTCCGGGGCTTTGATTACACCGAAACCATCGAGAAAATGGAAAAGGACGTTGAAAAACGGCTGCAAGCCTTGGAAGACCGTTTAGCCAACATGGAGCATCTTTTGCAGAGGTTGGCAGATCGCTTGGACCGCTGAGTCCATCCCGCTGTTTTCACTCTGGGCGCCCGAGTCTTACTCGGGCGCTTTTCCATTTCCCAGGCGGGAATCCCAAGGCTTTGTCGTCCTATGTTATGCTGCTGGAGGCCACATTTCTGGCGCGAAGGCACGATGACAGGGGCCTTCCCTCGCCAAAGGCCCTCCCCATAATTCCTTCCAAACAAAAGAACCCATGAAAGCTCCCTGGACGTGCTTCGGGCTCGCGTTGTGTCTTTCCAGCGCGGCCGCTCAAACCCCTCAAATTTCCCCCGGCCCTTCAGGAGGTCAACCTGCAAGTGGTCATTTAATCACCGCCGACGCTTTAATTGATCAAGCCAATCCAGCTGCTTCCATCAGTGCCTCCTCGACGCCGACGGTGGGAATGCTTTACCCGCTTGGAAGCGATTGGTTTATCAGCACCGGTGGCCAGGTCGGAATCGGAACCATGACTCCGGCAAGCGCCTTGGACGTCGTCGGTCAAATTCGGGGATCGGATCAAGTTGCCTTTGGCAACGATGCCGATTTCAGTGGTTACTACGAACGGATTTTCGATTTTTCTCATACCATTACCGACTTCACCAGTTCGTCTGCCTGGGGCTGGCAACCGTTTCGTTCCATCATTTCCGTCGACCCCACCCTCGACTTAACCGGCGCCACCGGCCGATGGATTTACGGCCATGAACTGGAAGCTGGAGTCAAGTCCGGCAATCCTTACGATGTCGAATACGTGGCCGGCACCTACAACTTGGCGTCGCATCAAGGAACGGGGAAAGTCAATAATTTACTGGGCGCTCTCGGCGCCGCCTGGGCCACCGGCGACGTTCTTTTTGCGGGAGGCTTAACCGGCATTGCCCAAGCCGCCGACGATGCCATCGTCGACTACAACGTCGGTGTGGACGTCATCACTGGACATACTGGAAGTACCGGCTCGGTGATGAATAATTACGGTATTCGCATCAATACTCCTTGGACCACAAGTCCGCTGATGGAAAACTTTGGCCTGTACATTCATGATCAAAATGTCGGCACCAACAATAGCTATGCCATCTACTCCAACGGAGGAGATTCCTACTTCGCCGGCAACGTCGGCATCGGCACCGATCAGCCGACCGCGGCCTTGCACGTGGACGGTGATTTCGTAGCCACCGGTACCAAGAACTTCGTCCAAAATCACCCGGAAGATCCTTCCAAGGAAATTCACTTCGTTTGCCTGGAAGGCAATGAGGCGGGCACCTATTTCCGCGGAACTTCTACTTTGGTAGACGGCAAGGCGGTGATTCCGGTCCCGGAAGAATTCAGCATGGTTTCGGAATCGGAAGGCCTCACCGTTCAGGTGACCGCCATGGGTCCTGGCGCCGGCCTTTGGGTTGAGTCTGTGGACTTGAATCAAATCGTCGTCCGCGGCGAGAAAGACGTGAAGTTCTCCTACTTCGCCAATGGTGTCCGCGCCGGCTACGCCGATTTCCAGTCGCTCCGGTCAAAGTAAAACACGCCTTGCAGCTTGGCGCCCGGAGGAATTCTTCCGGGCGCTTTGCTTTGCGGCTGAGTTACGTAAAAACTACCGTGGAAGAACGTGGAATGATCAATCCAAGGGAAAATTCCGCTCGAAAAGCCCTTCCCCCCTCCGATAATTCCAGTTCCTCCACCCAAGGCAGTCCATCCTCCCTTATCAGAGGAAATTCATGGCAACATTCCTCCACATTGTGGACATTGATCCAATAGCAAGGAGAGCCAGGTAACTCAGTTAACTTGCTGGAGTCATAAGTTTCTAATCGGACTAAAAAATCTTTTGGATCTTTTAGATCCCTCCAATCCTGGGAAAAATCACTCAGCCTTTGCTCAATTTGCGCCAAAATCTTTTCCATAGAAACTCTCTTAACTCCCCCTTGCATCGTGGAAGAAGATTCCAATTCAATCTGCCCTAAATAACCATAATTTGTCACACTGGATTGTTTAGGTTTTTTTGCTATTTTCAGGTACTCCCTTGCAAGCTCGACTGCTTCTCGGGCTGGCTCATTCACAGCTTCACTAAAGCGAAATAAATTGAGTCCCTTTGCCATGTATTCCTGGGGAAGAATTACTCGAATCGAAATCAGCAGCTCTCCCATCAAAGGAATGGTTTTTTCAATTCTTTTCGGTTGTCCGTTCATGAGATTCACCTTTTCCCAGCCCCTCTAACACACCGAAAGCCCACATCGTGGGTTCGGAACCTCGACAATTGAACCTTTCTCCTAAAAATAATTTCAGAAGAGGGATTCGACCACTCGGTGGTGTAGGATCCACCTATTATTACATTGAAATCACTAAAAATTTCTAGCTCCTCTCCGTTCCAACGCCTCGGGATTGTTGAAGTGGACTCCCATATATTCCCGAAAACTGCCGCCAATGGCAGCTCTTCTGGTTTCAATCCCAGCGGAATCGATGGCACCGGTCGGATCACTTGTTTTATAAATTGCCTTTCCTCCTCTTTAGTAAAATTCATTCCGAAAACTGGAGTCAACTCTGTTTTCAGGTTGCAAGTTTGAACGAAGTCTTCTACAGACATTGCCTGTGCTCTAGGCCAAATTCCACATACCTGGAGAAACCTGAGCCACTCCGCCTCGGTTGGCAATCGGCAATTCCTCCAGTAAGCAAAGTCCTTCATGTTGCGCAAGCTAATCTTCGTAACCGGTAAATCATTCGGCTCTTGGACCATAGGCGGCATCGCCCTCGGAAGTTTAGTCAGTCGAACGAAATCCAAATAATCCCCCACTGTAACTGGCCTTGGGTCAATATAGAACCCCTTCACGTACTCCTCCCACTCTTTATGCACACCGCCATGTTCGTTTTCAATGTAGAGCCGAACAAATCCCCCTGGAACGAAAACCATTCGATCATTCATCTGCATTCCCTCCAAATCCAAATTGGGATAAACCGGCACATTGGCATCTCCCCTAAGCGTGGAAACGGTCCCCTCCCGTAAAACCCCTTCGTTATTTTGAACTTGAAATCGATATTGCCCGGAATCCAGCCGATGGCTTTTCCTTGCATTGCCCAGATTCCGCCAGGAACCCGTCGGTGTTCCGGTTTCCAAATCGATCTTCCTCACTGATATAGTTGGATGATTGGACTTCCAATCCAAAGAAACTACAGGAAGATCCGCCTTGGGAGAAGCCTCAAGAGGAGGCTGAAAAGCGGAGCGCAGAGCGATGGAAGCAAAGCTCAATGCGACAACCAGAGCAGCAACCGATCTTCGTCGCCACAAGTGGTTCATGAGTCGAAGCACTTTCGGCGGATTCTTGGCCAGCGGCAGCCGCCCCTCCAAATAACGACCGAGATCCTCGGCAAATTCCTTGGCAGAACCGTACCTCCGACTTCCCTTCCGGTTCATGGCTTTGAAACAAATTGCCTCCAAGGGCTTAGGAACTCTTGGATTCAGAGCGCGAGCCGTCGGTGGATCAAAGGATTGAACTCGCTTCAGGGTTTCCTGGAGATTCTCCTTCAGAAAAGGCTGCTCCCCGGTAAGCACTTCATACAGAGTGACGCCAAGGGAGTAAACATCGGATACCGCTCGAACTTCGGCGTTGTTCAAGTTGGCTTGTTCCGGGCTCATATAAGCCGGAGTCCCTCGAAACTGTCCCAGCAGAGTCGAAGATGGCTGGTCCATTCGCCGAGCCAATCCAAAATCTACTAACTTCGGAACACCTCTAGCACTTAGCAGGATATTCGCCGGCTTAACGTCTCGATGGATGATCCTACGTGAATGTGCATGATGCAAGGCTTGGGCAAGCTCTTGAAATACCACTGCAACCGTCTCATAGAAATTCCGGTTCTCCCGCCGCATTCTTCTACGAATCAGGGATTCAGAGGCCAGCTCAAGTTGTTTTGGCTTGAGGTAACGCAACTCGTCGAACAGGCTGTGGCCCTCAACGTACTCCATCACCAAATAAGGAATCCCTTCCTCCTCATCACAAGTCAATACTTGGACGATGTTGGGATGCTGGAGCTTGGCGGCATGAATGGCTTCGCGATGAAAGCGAAGGGTTCTTCGGGCATCGGAAACTCTAGATGAAGTCAAGAGCTTGATTGCAACCAATCGGTCCAAGCTCCGCTGCCTGGCAAGAAACACCTCGCCGTGAGCTCCTCTACCCAAGAGTTCACCAATTTCAAAGTCGCCCAAGGTCTCAGGGGCGGAAAACTCCTCCGGCTTTGTTTCTCCTACTTGGCTTTCCACGGGATCAATTTCCAAAAAATCTGATTTTTCCAAACCAGCCTGAAATAGCCGCCGAAGCTCATCAGCAAACGCGGAATCCTGCCCGAACTCTTGCTGTATCCACAGCTCGCGCTGCTCCGAGCTCATATGCTGACCTCGCTCGAATGCCTTTTGGAGTCTTTCCAGCTTGGAATTATCCATAAAGTCGCCCATACAGCCAATTTTTTGCAAAAGCCCAGTCCCGAGCGACCGTACGCACCGCAAGGTCTAAAATTTCAGCGATCTCCTCCTCAGAAAAACGGAAGAAGAATCGAAGCTCCACGACCTTGGCCATTCGAGGGTAGGCACTCTCCAACTCTTCCAGGGCCTCGTTCAGCGCAATCAAGTCCACGTTCTGCCGGTGGACCCCGCACATAAACTCATCCAGAGAACTGGTATTTTGGCCCCCTCCCCGTTTCAAGGCCTGTTTTGACCTGAAGTAGTCCATTAACAGGTTGCGCATCGCGCAAGCCGCCAAATTCAAAAGGTCTTCGGGATTATCCCACTTCCGTTCCTTTCCCTTGGCCAGGCGGAGAAAAACCTCGTGAACCAGATCGGTCGGCTGCAAAGTGATTCCGACATTGCGACGTCCCGAAATCCGTCTGGCCAAACGACGAAGTTCTTGGTAAAGCTCCTCTGGTTTCAAGGAGTCGGTTTCGGCAGCAGAAGAGTCGATCATGGGTCGTCAAAGGGAATTTCAAACTAGAAGTCGATCTTCCCTAAGTCCTTTGGAAACAAAAACGAAGAATTGGGAGAAAGATGACAGGCCAATCGAATATTTTTGCGCCTACACCCTCAACGACCTGTAAATGTGGGATCGGAGGCACGGCTAAGGCTCGAATATCCAATTGTCAAAGTCGATTTCCGCCTCACATGTCACAAAGATGCTCGCAAGATCATGAAATTCTCCTCCGACTGGTTACCTGCCCCGGGATTCCCCACTAGCAAAGCGCCGGAGGTACATCTTGCTGCAACTCGTCAGTCTCGCCTTGTTCTGGAATCCCATGTTGGCGGCGACTCCTGAGGCCCTAGCTCAGGAACCGGAAACGACTTACCAAAGCATTCGGACTCTGGTCGAAGCCCCCGCCAGGGCGATTTCCACACCTTGCCCCGCTGCTCGCCCCTACTGGGGCATGTACGGGGAAATGTCCATGCGCCTCGGTTGGGAAGAAAATTTCCTCTTCCCCGAAAAAGAGCGCACTTTGGAAGAAGAGCAGTACGAAGCCCTGCTCAACGCCTTTGACGGCGCTTCTGAAGACCTGAATCAACGCTTGCAAACCATTCTGCCCGGCTTCGTTCAATTGAATTACCGTCTCAAACTGGTGGACGGTAATGATCACACGCTACTTCTGGAGGGTGGTGAGCCCATCCCCTGCAGTACCGTCCGAGTGTTCGGTGAACACGAACGACGCATGGCCTTGGTCGATTTCGACGTGGAAATTGCCCAAGCCTCCTTTATTGCCGATCCAATTACTGTCCCGATTGTGACCGGGACCACTTTGGCGATTCAAATCGACCCGGTACCTGACGGAAACTATCAAGTTCAAATGGTGGCTCGCCATTCCGAAGAAGGTCGCAATACGCCCTTGCCCTTGGGTTACACCGCGATGGAAGGCTCTTCTCGAAATCCGGTGCAATTTGAAGAGGCCGGCACTGTAATTCACATGAAACCGGGAGTTGCGACCGCCCTCCGGCTGCCCGCCCGTGGAGGCCGCCACATGGAGCTGGACCTGGAAATCCAAGGAGGCCCGGGCCAACAAACCGACGCCAACTTGGTTTACCTGCCGACTCTGGCCCATCCTCCGGCTGGTTTCTTGACTCCAGCCCCCATGGGAATCCACATTCCCGATGAGATCAGCGAATGGGAGGAGCAAGAAGACCCGGAACTGCCCGGCATGGAAGAAGCCGCCGAGCAAGTTCTGCAGTCCGATGACCTTTGGGAATCGGTGGCGGAAATCTTCCAGAACGGTTTGATGCTGGTTCGGGGACGGCACGCCCCCGAAGTTCGGGACGGTTTGCGCGCCGAGGCGATTCGCCGCAGCAAAGCTTGCCAATTCCAAATGGAGCTGGTGCTCATTCAAGAAGACAAAGAGCAAATGCTCGGCACCTTCAAGGCTCCGATTCTCTACGGAGTTCCGACCGCCTTCAGTGCCGGCAAGGTGCAGGAATCGGTCATCGATTGGGACGTGGAAGTCGCTCAGGGTTCCCGAGTCGCCGACCCCTTGTTCACCTTGGTTCAAGAAGGATTGCAAGGGAGCTTCACCGTCAAGCCGGACGCCAAGGGCAATCCCGCCTACCTGGATCTGAGCCTGGAATTTTCCACTCTCCAAGGATTCCGGCAACACGAGATCATCCTGGATCACGCCATCGGTCCGTTTGAGGGTGAAATCGACTTGCCCTACCAACCCCAAGACAAAGTCATGGTGGAGGAACCCAGCATTCGCACCATGGACCTGGAGGATCTGTACCCCCTTCAGGGAGATCACAACGGCTGGCATTTGCGCCTCCGCCGCTCTACCACCTCGTTGTTCGGCAAAGGTTCGCAACTGGAAGTGCGAGTCTCCGCCAAATAAATTCGAATTCGTCCGTCAGGCGGCCTGGAAGGAAGCTTCCGGGCCGCTTACATTTTGACTGCCATGGACGCACCGCCTGGAGTCCTGTTGGTCAATCTTGGCTCTCCCGAGGCTCCTCGCCCCGGAGAGGTTCGGGCTTATTTGCGCGAATTTCTGTCCGACCCCAGGGTTTTGGATATGCCGGCCTTTCCGCGCTGGCTATTGCTAAACGCAGTCATCTTGCCAAAACGTCCGGCAGAATCGGCCAAAGCCTACGCCAGCATTTGGGGCCAGGCAAAGCGCATGAACGGTTCCCCTCTTTTGGAGCACAGTGCGGCTTTAGCCGAGGCAGTACAAAAAGAAGTCGCCCCTTGGCCACTTCGTTTGGCCATGCGCTACGGCCGACCGACCATCGCCCAGGCACTGGGCGAATTACAAGCCGAAGGCTGTCAGGAAATTTTGGTACTTCCTCTTTATCCCCAATACGCTTCCAGCAGCACTGGAACCGCCGTGCAAGCGGTATATGAGCAAGCGGGAAAAATGTGGAATACGCCGTTTTTAAACATCGTGCCGCCATTTTTCCGGCATCCGGCCTTTATCGAAGCCTGTTTGCAGGTCGCTCGCCCTGAATTACAAAGCTTTCATCCGGACTTCGTCGTCATGAGCTTTCACGGCCTGCCGGAACGACACTTAAGCAAAGGCGACCCGGCCAAGCGATGTCGTTTCGATCAGGATTGTTGCGCCGAGCTCCAAGCCGGCAACGCTCATTGTTATCGGGCTCAATGTTTTGAAACTGCACGGTTGCTGGCAAGTGGTTTGGAGCTTCCTCCCGACCGCTGGAGTGTGGCCTTTCAAAGCCGCCTGGGACGAACCCCATGGATTCGCCCTTTTTTCGACCAGGAAATCGCTCGCCTGGGAAATCAGGGGATTCAGAAATTGGCCGTTTTAGAGCCTTCCTTTGTCGCCGACTGCCTGGAAACTTTGGAGGAAGTCGGGATCCGCGGAGCGGAAAGTTTTCGCCAAGCCGGAGGCAAAGAATTACGGTTGATTCCTTCCCTGAACGACCACCCTTCTTGGGTGCAGGCGGTCAAGACTCTGCTACAGGAAAGCGCCGGGCATCGGCATTCTTGACTTCGCTGCGGATGGGCCGGAGAGCGGCTAACTGGTCGTAATACGCCGCCCCTCCTCCAAGATCGGTGGTTTCAGCAGCCGTCAGTGTGTTGGCGGAACGCCCGCGGTGATACCAGCCGCCTTTCGGAACCAAAACGAAATCCGGACGCTGCTTGGAATCGAAAGCAAGCACCACCGGCATGGATCCGATCGGAGTCTCCAGCATGGCCGGCTCGCCTTCCTTAATTCCTCGTGCTGCATCCGGATGGACGGTAACCACAAGGGGCCCTTTTTGTTGATTCGATTGCCATTGGGATGCTTGAGCTTCGGGAACGGAAAGGGACATCAAGTACAGAGGAAATTCCTCTGATGGCACGGCGATGGATTCCGGTTCCTGGTGAATCAAATTCACTTTCCCGCTTGCTGTCGGAAACTTTCTGCCGGCGAATAAAACCTCCGGCGCTCCCGGTCGGCGAACCGGCCCTTGCTCCAAGCGCTCCAAATCTTTCTCGGACCAACCCGGCAGCAGCCTTCGAATCCATTGTTGAGGACTTCCGGCCAAAAGGTCTCCCAAGCCGACCCGGGGAGCCAACTCCTGCAAGATCTGCAAATCGGTTTTCACACCTTCAGGAGGTTGCAAGACGGCCTTCACTCTGCCGATCCAATGGTGGCCATAGGAGCCTACGACATCCTCATCTTCCAACATCGTCGTCGTCGGAAGAACGACATCCGCCAAGCGAGCGGTGTCGGTGAGAAAAGAGTCACACACCACCACGAACTCAAGGCTGTCGATGGCTTCGGCAACCCGGGCAGAGTCGGGCAACATCGCCACTGGATTGGCGGCGGTCACCCACAGCATACGAATGGGAGGATCTTGGGCGGCCAGGACCTCTTCCCCAAACCGGGGTTCCAAGATGCTCCGGGGTGCGGCCGCTAATCCTTGAACAAAAGAGAGATCAAAGGCGGCCCTTCGCTGCAGGTAATAAGAGACGCCGCCTCCGGCAATTCCGAGGTTTCCCGAAACCGCAGCCAAGGCATCCACGGCACGAATGGTGGCCGCTCCCTGGGACCGCCGCTGCATGCCCCAGCCGGCCAATATTGCCGCGGCTTTGGCATTGCCATACATTTCCGCAAACGAGCGGAGAGCCTGTTCGGAAACACCCGCCCTTTGAGCCCAATCCGCGGCGGAACGGGACATGGCCAAGGCTCGATAGGATTCAAAATGATCGCAATAGGTCTTTGCTTGAGCATCAACCCAATCTTCGTCAAATAAGATTCGAGCGCAGCCCATGGCCAAATCGAAATCGCCGCCTGGTTTTGGCTGCAAATACAAATCACAAAGTTTGGCCGTTCGATGCCAAACTGGGTCGATCAATACCAGTTTGGCACCACGAGCTTTGGCTTCCCTCAAATAGGGCAATTGGTGCACCGCGCTGATGTAAGGATTTCGGCCCCAAACCACGATGGTGTCGGCGTGGACGAGATCATCAGGATCGTGACCGTCACAAAGTCCAAAATCCAACTCTTGGGCCGCCTCTCCGGCTCCGGAACAAATATCGCCCCGCTTCACGGTAACCGGCCCAAAAGCTTCAAAAAAATAATCCACCAAGTGCTTCAGGATGCCCAGGGAACCGCCGCTTCGAAACGGCAGGATCGCCGCCGGTCCCGACTCGGCTCGAATGGTAAGCATTCGCTCGGCGATGAGGTCCAAAGCCTGAGGCCAAGAGGTCGGTTGCAGTTCCCCTCCTTGGCGAATCAAAGGGGACTTCAAACGTTCCGAATCCAGTTGCCTTTTGGGAAAGGCTTGAGTTCTCTCACAAATAAAACCGCGAGTCACCGGATGGTCCGGGTCTCCTCCCAAGCGCTGCAATTTCCCACCTTCAAGATGAACCAAGAGCCCGCAAGCGTCCGGACAATCGCGATTGCAGGTAGTTTTGAGGACCTCGGCCATATCCCCAGGATACCGCGACCGGAAGATCAGTAGGTGGTTTCCAAGACGGCCGGCCCTTCCTCTTCTTCTTCATCGGCTTGGGGCCCGGCTTCCGCCTCACCGGCGGCGTTGAAGTCCCAAAAGATGGAGGGGAGATGGAGTTCCAGCATCTTCAAAATGGACTTGTGCCGGGCGCAAAAAGATTCATACCAGCGCTGGCCGAAGGCGTTTTCTCCACCGTGGGTTCGAAACGCACTCGCGCATTCGGATAAAGCCGAGCGGATCGCCGGTGGCTCGCCGATGTGTTCCACCGCGATATCCAGGCACAGGAACGGATCTATTTTCAAAAACTCATCGTAAATTCCAGTGAAAAAAGAAGCTTTCTCAAATCGCTTATAAGGCAGAATTTGGTTCTTCTTCACCGCGAACAAACCATCTCGCCGAAAATCATAATTGGCGCTGAGGGCCATTTCTTTGCCCTCGAAGCGGACTAGGTCCCCCTCCTTCTGAACCGGGAGCAATTGCACTTCGTCTTCCCCCACATCCACCCAAAGATCACCGACGGCGTCGTGGCCGACCGGAAAAACAACCGCGGGGTAGACACCTAATGGATTGGAATGTCCGATCAAACGCAACATGCTAGGAGCGGGATGGGACGGAAGAGACGGTTCAGACGCCATGGCTTTGCTCCGCTTCCTGATTCAATTCTTCAATCCGCAAGTATTTTTCCAAATAGTTCTCAGCCTCTCTTTGCAACAAATAGGAAAGCTGAGCAGGATTTTCCCGCCGGTGAACCGGGTAGTGGTAAAGAAACGGAATGTCTAAGTCAGCTTGTTGAAACCACTGATTCAATGTCAGGAGAAAAGTCTTCGTGTTTGGAACCGCCAGCCACTCCACCTTGGACAGGGCAACCGGATGCCTGAAAATGATCTCTATAGCCCATTGCCTGGCATCGACGCCTTGAGGGCTAAGGTCTCGGATTAGGCGGTCCGCCAATTCAGGGACAGGCTCTTCCTCCATTCTTAAATCCTCGCGAACTCTTCCTTCCAAATATTCCTTGTTGCCCTGGTAAAGCAAAGCGACCAGAGACTTCACTTGTCGCTCAGGATGGGAAAGGCTGACTTGAAACCGCCGGAGGTCTTTCAGGGTGGGTTTGGGCGAATCGTACTTCCCGCTAAGGAAAGCGCCGGAATCGAAGGGGATCGCCAAGTCGGCCTGAAGCATAGCGGAAGGTTTGAACAAGAAAGCGATCGGATAATCCATTACGTTCTCCGACTGAAAGGAATTCAGCCGGTAAGCCGGAGGGCCATAAAAGCAGTAAACCAGGTCCTCTTGAAGAAATCGGCAGGTCCGAGGAACCAGCGCCTTGCCGGAAAGAATGCTGTCGAGATACCGGGCTTCGCTGATATGGGAGATGGGGAGCAGCACCGAGCCGGGTGCCGCCTTGGGCAAACCGCTTAAAAAGGCTTCAAGGCTTTGAGTCATGTTCAATCAATGGATGATTCAGCAACGGCCATGCACGGCCAGCTTCCGCTTCCTCTAAGGTACAACCTGAGGCCAATTTGTCGAACCCCCAGAAACTCCGTTTCCTCGCGCCAGAACTTGCCTACTCCAGAGCCATGAGGCGAGCCGTGTTCGTTCTAGGTGCTCCGTTTCTGAGCACCTTCATCACTCCCCCCCTTTCTTCACAAGAATTCGACTTCGAAAGTAGTGGAATCTACGGCGGCGGCGCCACGACGGCGGTTGCTTGGGATCCATTTCACGCGGATCGATGGCTCCTTGGAGGAGACGTTTCCGGAGTGCACCACTCTGCCAATAATGGATTGGATTGGTTCTCTGCAAACAAGGGTCTTGACGGAGATGACCTGAACGTCGCCTCCATCTTGTACTCCAAATCCACCCCCGATCTCGTTTGGCTGGCCTCCGGCAGCCCCGGAAAAGGCGGCGGCGTATTCAAATCGTTGGATGGAGGACTGTCGTGGATCCCCGCAAGCGAAGCGGTTAGCGAAATCCGATTTTCCGGTGTGAAAGGCGGGACTACCAAAATCGCCCCAGAATTAACCAAAAGCGAAGAAACCATCCTGCCTCATGGGTGCGGTGATCTGCTAGCCCGATTCGATAAGGATGGTTATTCCTTTCTTCTGGCCGGGAGCTTTCAACACGGGCTGTTCGCCGGCAAACTCGAATCAGGCGAAGGCGGCCCCATAACCTGGTATCCGGCCGCCATTGAACTAAAGAAAGAAGCTGACCCCGACGATTCTTCGGGAGATCTCTACCCATATTACATCCGGTCGATCGCCGTCCCCCCCGGAGCTTCCTACGTCTTGGTCGGCACCTTGAAGCGAGGACTGTTCAAAATTGAGTTGAATGTGAACTCAAGCGGCGACCTTGAAGCTTCACCTCCCATTCCATTGCTTCCCGACGATACTACCGTCGAAGACATATCCGTTGCTGGAAATCTCGCCTATCTGGCCGGAGGCCCCCATGGACTGTTCACCTTGGACCTTTCCGACAATATTGTCTCGATCAGCCCCGTAACTTGGCCGGCCGGTTCCTGGTGGAAAACGATCGAAGTGGTACGGACCAAAGTCGGATCGTCGATCACCACCGAAATCTGGGCCGGCTGTACCGGAGCGAAGGACTTGGATCCGCCAAGCGGTTCCAAGGATTCCGCCGTTTATTCCTCCGATGGAGGCTTGAGTTGGACCATGCTCTCTCAATCCTCAAATTGGCTATGGCAAAGCACTCTCCATTGGTGGCAGGCGGACGATCAATCCATTGTCTTGAACCCGATAACGGGTCTCTATGAGCCCAACCCCTTGAACACCAAAATCGGGCGAGGAAGTCATCGAACCAACGCAATCGCCTTTCGTCCGGGTTCACGAACCCTAACGGTCACCGGGTCGACGACTCCCTATATGACCCAGTATCCAGCCCTGCTTTCCAGCAGCAGCTTGCTTTCGCCTTCCTGCCACGGGATGCAACTTACGGCGGCCAAGAAAATCGTAAGCGGCTTTGTCGGCAGCGAAGTCATCTTTGGCATGGGAGACTGGGGTGTGGTTTTCTCCTCCGACGGCTTGCAAAGCCCAAATATTTGGCCACAACCCTCGAAAGACAACCGAATATGCACGGACTTGGAAATCGATCCGATTTCCGGAAAAGGATTTGCCGTGACTTCTCACCGGCACGTCTCCAATACCGACCTTTGGACCGAGAACTTCGAAATCCTAGAATTTCAGGGCGCGCCCTATGCGCCATCCATTTTCACTCCAGGAGCTTGGCAATTTAACGACATTAGCGAGCTGGGTGTTCCGCCTCACGATTTCAAATCCTATCAACATAGCTCCGGCATTTTCATCGGCCCTCGGGCAGTAACTCTTGGCTATGACAGTCAAGGACTTCGCGTTCTGGTTTCCTCCGGTTCACCAGAGAAAGTGAAGGGTGCTTTACCTCACGACGTCCCCTTGTTCCCTCAGGTTTGGACTCAGGCAACCGGAAGATGGGAACCTGCTTCTACCGGCCTCCAAGGAGGCTGGACTTGGATCGACATGACCGCGGTGCGAGGGGCGCCAAATTTCAGGCACGAACTGGTTTGGAATGGAGCCGGTCACATCGTTCTTTATTACAACCCCGAATCCGGGCTATGGGGAGGTCCCCTTGGAGGGCAATGGAACAAACTCGAGGATCCGACTCCAGGTGGATTCGATTTAAGCAGCACCAGCGGCTCAGCCTATGGCTTTCTAGAATCGGATTTCCTGGACTCCAACCTCTACTGGCTTGGCACCGATCACGGCCTGTTCGAAGTGACCATCAATTCCATGGCCCTCGGATATATGGAGCCGGTGAAACAAATCGTTGTGACGCATCCGGATACGGGAGAAATCATTCAAGCCTTCGGACCGATCGCCCCGGTGGCTCATCGCCAGTTTTTTGTCGCGATTCCGGCCCATGGCACGCTGAGCAGGGAAGCCGACCTCCTCTTTATCGACGCGACCTTGGATCCACCTTTCATGCAGTCGGTCAGTGACGAGTGGTGGAAAAGAGCCGCGGTCCTTCCAGTCGACCTAACCCTGCTGGAAGACCAACCGATCTCCGGCGGTTTGCGGCGACAAGTCCTTGGAGCGGCGCTAGATGGAGATGGCTTCATTCTCGGCCAAAGGACGGTGGTCTACATCCCATAGCGACGGCCACGATTTTCCCTGGAAATCCACCAAGAAGGGGCAGGTACCGTCGTTTTTGGGAGCGTCCGGGGAAAGCACCCGGTAAATTCAGAATCTTGTGATGTTGAAGCTCCTTCTCCTTTCGCTTCCTTCCGCCCTTGCCCCGGCCACTTCGTTGGGGCCGGCCGGACCACCGCAAGACGCCCTGGCCGAAGTCAGCGGCGGCAACTTGGCCTTTGCTTGCAATTCATACCGGCAGTGGGCCAAACAAGAGGGTAACTTCGCCTTTTCGCCCTACTCCATTTCGGCAGCCTTGGCCATGGCCCTTCACGGTGCTGACGGTGAGACCGCCCGCCAAATGGAATCGGTGTTGCACCTGAAACAGGCGACCGCGGCCTCTGGCTTTCGGCAACTTCGTGAAGCCCTGACTCCGAAACCCAGGGGTGAGGGGCGCTGGCGAGCCATCCCCTATGAGCTGCACTTTGCCAACGCGCTTTGGGCTCGGAGCGGCTTTCCCTATCTGGACAGCTTTCAACAAAGCTTGAAGCAGGATTTCGGAGCTCATTTCACGGACCTTGATTTTTCCCAAACCGAGGAAGCTCGATCCCAGATCAATGCCTGGGTGGCGGAAAATACGAAAGGAAAGATTTCCAAGCTTTTGGGCCCGGGTTCCCTGGATCAGGAAACCAGCCTGGTCTTGACCAACGCGATTTATTTAAAAGCAAATTGGGCGTTGCGATTTAACAACCACAACACCAAAGACCGCACTTTTCATTTAGCTGACGGGAAAACCGTGATGGTGCCGACCATGAAGCAAACCTCGCCGTTTGCAGTGTCCACCCAAGACGGCTTTCGCCTATGCGAACTCAACTACGAGAGCAATCAATTGAGCATGGTGATCCTGCTTCCAGACCAAAACCTTTCTTTGGCCAAACTGGAAGCTCAACTCACTCCGGAAAACCTCAAGACCTGGCTCAAGGAACTCCGCTTTAACAAGGTCGCTCTCGAAGTACCCAAGTTTCGCATCCAATCCTCTTTGAATCTTGGAAGTCGCCTGAAAAAAGCCGGGATGCCCTTGGCCTTCGACCGGCGCATGGCCGACTTCGGCAAGCTCAGCACCGCTGAACCTCAAGCCTTGACCGAAGTGATCCACCAGAGCTTCCTTCAAGTCGATGAGGACGGCACCGAGGCTGCTGCCGCCACCGCCATTTTGGGCGCTCCCGGCGCCGCAGTCGGAAGCAAAGGACCGATTCTGTTCCGGGCCGATCGTCCTTTCATGTTCTTAATTCGCCACAAAGCCAGCAACACCGTCCTGTTCTTGGGCCGGGTAAGCGATCCGCGAAACCAATGAAGGTCCTCTGCCTAAGTCTCGCCTCCTTGTTGGCCGCTCCCCAAGAGGATTCGGCGGCGACCATTCGCTCCGGCTTGCATAGTTTCTCCTGGAACCTCCACCGGCAACTCGCGGCTGAGGACGGCAACCTGGTGTATTCACCCTTTTCTCTTGCCGAAGCCTTGGCCATGACCATGGAAGGCGCCCGGGGAGAGACCTTGGCCCAAATGGAGCAAACCCTCGGGTGGAAACGGGCCGACTTGGCTTCAGGTTTTCTAGTTCTCCACCAGGAGTTGAAAGCCCCTTTCCTGCGCCGCAAAGCCGGTCAAATCCCTGCATTTCAACTGAACTTCGCCAACAGCCTTTGGGCTCAGCATGAACTCCGTTACCAGCCGGAGTATGAAAAAGCCATGCAAACCTCTTTTGAAGCCGGGCTATTCAGGGTGGATTTCAGAAAAACCGAGCCGGTCCGTGAAAGAATCAACGCTTGGGTGTCGGATCACACTCGCGACAAAATCCAGGAACTGATCCCCAAAGGCGTTCTCGATCCTGCATCCTTCTTGGTGCTCACCAATGCTCTCGCTTTCAAGGGGACCTGGGAGAAGCCCTTCCCCGAGCGATTGACCCAACCGGCGGCTTTTTTTCTTAACCAACGGCATTCCGTGCAAGTTCCGATGATGGAACAAACGGAAATCTTCTCCTACGGCGAAACCGAAGATCTTCAGATTCTGGACTTGCCTTACCGAGGAGATCGGCTGGTCATGACTTTGATCCTACCGAAACTCGAGTCGGACATGGCGGCCTGGGAACGCTCCTTAAACGCCGGCGAAATCCAGCGCTGGATCGACTCGATGACGGAACGTCCGGTCCGGGTGCAACTGCCCAAATTCCGCTTTTCCTTTCACTCGGAAATGTCAAAAGTTCTGCGAAAATTGGGTATTCGAAATGCCCTTGAACTCGGTCGCGCAAATTTTTCCGGCATATGCTCCGATCCTATCGCCATCGACGCGGTGATCCATGAAAGTTTCATCGCCGTAGACGAAATCGGCACCGAGGCTTCGGCGGCAACCGCCATTGTCATGAAGCGAAGCGCGGCTCCCGCTTTGGATTCCGCTCAGGATTTCATCGCCAATCGGCCGTTTCTTTTCCTGATTCGCCAGCCCTCTTCCGGAACGGTCCTTTTCCTCGGGCGGGTGCAAAACCCCTCCCCCGGCCTTCCCTAGCGATGGGAAACTTCAGGACACCGCGTCGGCGAACTCCGGCCGGAACTTAACCAATCCCGCAGGAAGTTCTTTAAGGGCTTTGGGACGGAGTTCGAAAACCTGGAAGGCTCCCTTCGGCGCTTCGTATTCATCGCCGTAACCCAATTGGTGAGCCGACAGGAAGCCGAATCTTCGATAATAACTCGGGTCTCCTAAGACGAACACTAAAGCATGAGGTTGATCTTGCAATTCTTGCAAGCCTCGCCGTGCCAATGCCGAGCCGATCCCTTGACGGCTATGATCCGGAACCACCGCCATGGGCGCCAATCCCCAAGCCGTCCACTCGGCCTTATCTTGCGGATGAATCTGAACCTCGCTGAACAAAACGTGGCCGACCAGGCGCCCCTTCAATTCCGCAACTACGGAAACCATTCGGCCGCCGTTTTCCCGCATACGATCCACTAAATCGGCTTCTTCCCGACGTCCAAAGGCCAATTCGTGAACCTTGCGGATACCGCCAAGATCTTCCGGTCGTTCCAATCGAAGGTGGAGAGGGTTCATGTGCTCGTCTTTCAATTTCGCGTTCAAAGGAATTAACGTCCAAAGCGGGCCTGATTCAAGGGTTGCCAAGAAAATTCTGGCCCGGTCCAATGCAGCTCAAGCCCGGAACCGCCCGAAGCATTGAACCATTCCACCCGCAAGGCATGCCATCCGGCTTGCAAACCAACCTGCCCCTCTTTCTTGGTCATGCCGTGAAGTCCATCATGATCCACGGTCAGGCGCCCGTCCAGGAAAAGGCGGGAGCCATCGTCGCTGGTGCAACGAAATCCGTAAATGCCGTCCTTAGGAACCATGAGCCAACCTTGATAAATCAAGGCAACGTGTTCGGCTCGAGGAGCTTGCTCGATCGAGATGATCTGCACCGTCTTGCTGCCTTCAAAAGTTTTGCCCTGGAGTTGATCCAGGGTTTGCATGCCCATTTGAAGCCAGGAAAGCTGCAAGCCCGAATCCGGAGCGCGGATAAAATGGGTAGCCGGAAGCAAGGAATCTCGAGTGTATCCGGTGAGATCCAAACTCTCGATTCTAGGACTGAGAACTCCGTCCACCTCGGCCACCGCTTGCACGCGGCAACTTTGGTTCACTTCCACCGGCCCTTGATAAATCGGAGATTTCAACGTCGGCGGGGAACCATCCAAAGTAAAGCGAAGACGAGCGCCAGGATAAGCGCACTCCATGAGAACTTCGGTCTTTTCCAAGAAGGCTTCAGCCTCGGCTTGCAAGGCCACGGTCGGCGGTTCGGCGTATAAACCGACCTCGGAAAGAGTCACGGCTACCGGAGCTTGCACTTCAATTTGAATGCGCTGAGCGCGAACGTAAGGGCCTCGCCAAAGGCGCCGGGAACCGATGGATTGCCCTTCTGCCAGCACCTTCCAGCGGCCGTCCTGTTCACAGCGCAAAGTCCAACGCCGAACCCGTTGCCCCAAAGGGAGGTATTCCCGCAAGTCCACTACGTTGAAGATTCGCGGTTCAGGTAATTCGAGAGTCAATTGGGCCGATACCGACTCCTCGCTCCCTGCCGGATCCGCGGTGGCCCAATAGGTCTTCCGATTTCCATCCAAGACCTGCCGGGGATGGAAAGCGTCGTCCTCGCCACGGAATTGGGAAGCGGAAACCTTGGCGTCCTGCGCCAAGTTGCGGTCGAAGGTGGCATCCAAAATCGCCCGCATTCCCTGCAGGCTGGCCACGTCGGTATCAGGAATCTGCCCGCGACGATCCGGCGGCAGGTTTAAAAGAAAAGAACTTCCATGTCCAATGCTGCCAAACCAAAGATCGACCAAGTTTTCGGAGGACCGCACCCGATCGTTTTGCGACTGGTGATAAAACCAACCCGGCCGAATGCTGACGTCCACTTCTCCAGGAATCCAATACTGGCCGTCTTGATGGCCGTGAAAGCCTTCCTGGTATCGAGTCGTGCCCGGGGCGGCCGCACTTTCCCCCTCTCGAGGCGCGGGAGTGTACGTCGCCCAACAAGGGTCTCCTGCCAAACCCGATTCATTGCCGATCCAGCGGACGTCCGGGCCGGCATCGCTAAAAATGCAAGCCATCGGCGCCAAGGCCCGGACCAGCGCAATGGTTTGATCCCAGCCGTAGTAGCTGCCCCGATCGATGACCCGGCGTTCCCGGGCCCCACCGTAATAACCGTCGCCACCATTGGCGCCGTCAAACCAAACTTCGAAAACCGGACCGTATTCAGTCAATAGTTCCTTCAACTGATTGCGAAAATATTCCACGTATTCCGGCCGCCCATACTCCGGATGATTGCGATCCCAAGGGGAAAGATAAACCCCGAATTGAAGACCGTAACGATGGCAGGCTTCCGATATTTCACGAACGACGTCCCCTTGACCGTTCTTCCAAGGAGAAGAAGCCACGTCGTGCTCCGTATATTTCGAATCCCACAAGCAAAAGCCGTCATGGTGTTTGCAGGTCAAAATCAAAGCCTTCATGCCGGCTTCGGCGGCGACTCTAACGATCTGGTCGGCGTCGAAATCCAAAGGATGAAAAATATCCGGTGATTCATCACCATAACCCCATTCCTTATCGGTGAAGGTATTGGTGGTGAAATGCAGGAAGCCGTAAAACTCCAACTCGTGCCAGGCCAACTGCCGCGCCGTAGGAGTCGCCCCATAGGGTTTCGGAGGCTCGACCTGAGCGACCAAAGCAGAGCCGAGGAAGAACCAAACCAGAAGAAGGAGCCGGGGCGGGGCAAACACCCGCGAATTGTACGCCGATTGCCAAGGAGACCGCTTCGGGTTCGAGGACTACTCCCTTGGGAGGCTGGGCAGGGCCGAAACCCGCTGACCGGCCGAAAACCGTGCCATAGCGCCCACCAGTTCGGGAACGCACGCCTCGCCCCCCATGGCACCTTGAATACACTGGAACGTGGCTTGCAGGCCCTTTCCTTCGCAGGTGGCCACCCATCTGCTTCACTTCATGATTCAATCGACGCGCTTTTGGATTGCCAATCTTGGATTGGTTTTGGGCATCTGCGCCTCGCTGCAGGCCCACGGAGGCCGATTCCGTCCGGCCTCTCCCTCGGGCCCTCCGGCGGCCACCGGAGGCAACCTGCCGGCTCGACCGGTCACCGGAGCTCGTGGCGGTGCCGGAGCCCCGGTCGCAGCGACGCCCGGCGGCGCCTCGGCCGCGGCCACCGGCCCGGACACCACCGGCTGGGAATACTGGTGGAACTTCAACGCAGATCCGTATTTGGATCTCCGCCGCAAGGTATTCGAGCCGCGGCCGGAAACCGGAACCAGCGATGCCCTGACCGGCCTGAAAGAGTCGGCGGTGAAAACCCCGGCGTTTCGGCCGACCAACTATCGCATTGAGCGGGATCTATTGCCCGCTTTGGAAGCCGGCTTAAAGAGCGGCAAGAAAGACATCGTCACCGGCTCCATGCTGGCCCTGGCCAAGATCGGACACGATCCCGAACGGATGGTGTCCTTATTCCGCCCTTTCTTGAAAGAAGAGTTGGAGATCGCCGAAACCGCCGCCCTGGCTTGCGGCATCTTGCAAAGTCCGAAAGCTCTCGACACTTTGATCGACTTAGTTCGAGATACCCCGCAAGGCCGGCGCATGACCGGTAGAGAAATCCAAGTCAACCCGCGAGTGCGTTCTTTCGCCGCTTATGGCCTCGGGCTCATCGGTCATGAGTTGGACAAGGCTCCCTTGAAAAGCTATTTGCAAAGCATCCTGTGGGACAACCTGACTCGGACCGATCACGCTTCCCAGGACCTGGCGGTTAGCTGCGTGATTGCTTTGGGTTTGCTGAAACCGGAAGATCCGAGTGAGCTGGTCACCAAGCTTCTGGCTTTCATGCAAGAAGATTTTCGAGACCATCGAGTTCGCGCCCACGTGCCTACGGCCGTGGCTCGCTTGCTTCAGTCCGGCCCTTATTGGAAGCCCCGCCAAGACGCCGCCGCTTTGTTCTTGCAACTAATGCAAAGCGTAAAGACCGAAGCGGAGGTTCGGCAATCTTGCACTCAAGCCTTGGGCATCTTGGTCCCGGGCGGCTCGCCTTTGGCTCGGCGAAGCATAGAAGCCTTGATCACCGCAGCGACCGAAGACAGCGATCGCATGGTTCGGCGATATGCCATCATTTCCCTGGCCTATATCAGTGCCGACGGCGGTCCCATGGCTCCGATGGTTCAGGGACGAGCTTTGCCTTTCATGCTGCGGCAACTGGACCATGCCGCCACCCTGGAACGCCCTTGGTACGGATTGGCACTTGGCCTAACCGTGGCCAGAGGCCGGGTCAAGGGATTCCGGGTTTGGCCGAACAGCATGGTGAGTTTGGTGAGAGATCGGTTCCGCAACACCAAAGCTCCTATCCAACGGGCGGCCTATGCCATTTCGCTGGCATTGATGCGACATGAAGGAAGCGAGGAAATGATCTATCAAGCCATGTTGAAAACCAAGGAACCGGAATTCCGCGGTTACTGCGCCTTGGCATTGGGATTGATGGAAGCCCGCGAATATCGAAACGAAATCCGAGCCATGATGGCCAAGGCTCGCCGCCAACCTCAATTGCTGTTACGCACCGCCACCGGCCTCGGCTTGATGCAAGATCGGGACAGCGTTCCCGCCTTGGTAGCCTTGATCCGACCTGAAAAAGGTGGGCCGACGACTTCCCTGGCTGTTTTGGCCGCCGCCGCCAATGCCTTGGGCTTTATTGGCGACGAGCGCAGCCTGGAACCCTTGGCGGAAGTCTTGATCGACGAGAAACAGCAAAAACTGGCCCGAGCCTTTGCCGCCGTAGCCTTAGGCAAAATCGGCAGCAAAGAAATCCTACCCTGGAACCACAAGATCGCCGCCGACCTGAACTACGCCGCTACGGTCGATACCTTGACCGATCCTTCCAACAGCACCGGAATCCTGGACTTGCTATAGACCAAGGATTCACTTCGCCCCATGCTAAGTACGCTTCTGCTTTGTTTCCTGAGCCCGGCCGCAGCGCCTCACGGAGGCAACTATCGGCCGCCGCCGCCGCCGATTCGAAACGGCCGCGTAGTTACCGCCGGGCTGACCAACCCGGAGATGCCTGAGGCTCCCACCCCCACGGCGACCACTCCGGCAAATCCGTCCGCGATCACCCCACCAAGCCCCACGGTGGTGACAGCCCCGCAACCGGGGGCGGCTGCCGGTGCCGCGACCACCGGCGGCGTCCCTTTGGGTCCGGATACCAGCTCTTGGCATTATTGGTGGGACTTCAACCGTGAACCTTATTTAGATTTGCAGCGATTGCGGTTCGTCGGTCCAACCGGCACCGGCGAAGCCGATGGCTTACGTGGCCTGTCCGGACAAAGCACCACTCCCCGCGGCACCCGGCCCAGCCCGGAGTTTTTGCGGCGCAGAGTGAAACCTGTTTTGAAACAAGCTTTGGCAAGCGGGCAGCGAGATCGGGTTAGCGCCGCCCTTTTAGCCCTGACTCGGCTTGGCTTGGAAAGTGAGGACTTGGTGCAAGCCTTCACGCCCAAGTTGAAAGAAGAACAGGAAATCGCCGAAACCACGGCTTTGGCCTTGGGCATGTTGGTTTCCCCCCAAGCGATGGGCACCTTGAGCGACCTTGCCAGAGACACCGCTCGAGGTCGGAAACTCCGCGGTTCGGAGCAGGGCGTAGATTTGCGAACTCGTTGTTTTGCACTCTATGGCTTGGGCTTGATGGCCATGAGTACGGAGAAATCCATGGTGCATCACTTCGTCCGCCGAGTGGTCAACGAAGTCCTGGCGGAGCCGAAAGCGGCGAAAGATTTGCACATCGCCGCAGTTTTGGCCGGCGGCTTCAGTGCCGCCGATCCGGAGGCCCAAAGTCGAGCATGGATGGATCTTATGAAACGAGAAGATCTCGACTTCCTGGTCCGCGCTCACCTTCCGGGCGCCCTGGCCCGACTGCAGCGGCGGTCTTCCCAGAGTCAGCCAAGCCCAGGATCGCCCCAGATAGAAGAGGAAATCCTGGTTTATCTTCAGCGAGCTCTGTTGGATCGCCAGGAATTGCCCGAATTCCGTCAATCTTGCGCCCAAGCTCTCGGTCGGATGCTGCATCCAGAACGGCCCGGATGGAATTCCGGAGTGGCAGCTTTGATCCAAGCCAGCACCGGAGACCGGCAAGTTCAAGTCCGGAATTTCGCCGTCATGGCGCTTGGCAAAATCGCCGGGGCCGCCGGGCCGGATGCTCCGCTGGTCGGCCAACGAATCCTGCCTCATTTGCTGAACTTGCTGGCCGATGGCTCGACTTTGCAACGGCCCTGGGTGGCCCTGAGCCTCGGCGTCATGGTCTACGAAAGCCGTGAATTGGGTCACGCCCCCTTTCCGGCCGTGATCGGAGATGCCGTGTTGCGCCGCTTTCGGACCACCGCGGCAACCTTGGAAAGAAGTGGATTCGCCATCGGCTTGGGCTTGATGGCTCACGAGGCTTCCAAAGAACCGCTGTTGGAAGCTTTGCAGGAAGTTCGGGATCCCCAGTTTCGCGGCTACTGCGCCATCGCCTTGGGTTTGATGAAGTCTGGAGAAGCGATTGCGCCATTGCGCACCTTGTTGAGCGAATCCAGACGCTACCCCACCCTGCTTCATCAAGTCGCCACGGCTTTGAGTTTGCTCCAGGACCGGGATGCGGTTCCCACCTTGATCGACTTGCTGGCTCCCAAGGACGGCGACCGGCCGCCGCTGGCGGTACTGGGAGCCGCTGCCGTGGCGGTCGGCCGCATCGGCGACGTCCGGGCCATGGAAACCCTCCTGGCCATTGCCCAAGACCATCGCCAAAGCGAATTGGCTAAGGCGTTCGCAGTGGTTGCTTTAGGTCGAATCGCCGACCCCCACGAACGGCCCTTGCTCAGCCGTTACGGTGAGGAGTTGAATTACTACATCTTCACCGACCTGCTGACCGATCCCAACTTCGCCACCGGCTTGTTGGACATCCTGTAAAAAGGACCTGGGCGAATGGGATTGGAGCTGAAGTCCCGTTTCCCTTTCGTAACCCTTCTTCCCAGTTGGATCGCCGCTGCATGCGGCACGTGAATTGCCCGCTGAACGTAATGAGTAACAGGCGATTTTGGATTCGGTTGCTGAGCTGCGCTTTACTCAGCCTGACCTCGCTTCAGGGAATCGAGGCCGCTGCCTTACCTCAGGGTTGCGGTGGCTGGAATCCGCTGCCGAATTGGTTTCCAAAGCAACTCCAGCCCCGGGAGCCTTTCGTTCAAGGCAATAAACAGCCAGAACCGGCCTCGGCCAACACAGGCGCGCCGGTGGCTCAGAGTCCGGAGGCGGCCCGCCCCATGGCGCCTAGAGGGGAAACAGGGGCTTCCCAACAAACCTCCCCGGCAGCCTTGACTCACGCCGCCTGGAGCGACGCCTTGGATTGGGAAACTTGGTGGGACCTCCATTCCGAGCCCTATTTGGCTCGCCGCTTTCCGGTGGGCGCCGCGGCGGTTTCTCCTGAAGGAAGCGCTGCCTGGCGCGGTTTCGAGGGGGTGGAATCCAATTCAGCCCCAGGAAATCGGCCTCCTGCTTCTTTAAAGGAAGCGTGGTTGGAACAGTTTCGCCGTGGCGTCGAATCGCAGACCAGCTTGATTCAGTTAGGTGCTCTGGCCGGCTTGGCCCACAGTCGAGCGGGAACGGAGTGGGATGTTTTGCGACCCATCTTGGAAGCCGGCGGCCGGTCGGGAGAAACCGCCCTTTACACCCTGGCCATGGGCCAGGATCCGATGGCTTTGGATTATCTACTCAAAACCCTGGAGAACCGGGGCGAGCACCAACCCGATCAAGCGCGCCAGCAAAGCGCCGCCGCTTTGGCCCTGGGCCTGCTCGGACAAGCCAGTGAGAAAAAGGCGGTGCAGGAATGGATCGCTCGACAACTCTGGAATCGGCTCGAAGTAGGCGGATCGGCCCGGATTCAAAGCGCTTGCTTGTTGGCTTTGGGCGGCTTGCAACCGCTACGCCCGGAACACTGGGCCCAACAAATCCTGCAATGGACGCAAAACCGCCATCATCCTGCCCAAGTTCGCGGCCATGGCCCCATGGCCATCGCCCGTTTGGCCAGGCAATGCCAGCAGGAAGCCAGCCGCGGAAGGTTTACGCAAGCCATGCTCCAATGGCTGCAAGAGCGGGAGTCGCCCCGAGATTTACGCTTGGGGGCGGTGCAAGCCCTGGCTTTGATCTCCGACCTACCGGAGGGGCAACGCCAAGTGGTGTTGGCCCAACTGCAGGGAGCTTCCTGGAATGCCGCCGATCAGGCGGAACGTGCCTTGGCCTTGATCAGTTTGGGCCGCTTGGCTGCATCCTGGGGCCCGACCTCGCCATACGTACAAAGGGACGTCCTTCCGTTTTTGAGTCGGGCGGTGGAAAAAGCCTCGGCTCCCTTGCGGCCATGGGCGGCTTTGAGTCTGGGAATCCTCGGCCGAGGTGACGATCCCCGGCAGGTCGTGGGATTACCCACTTCAGTGGCCCGGAAACTCCTTCATGCTTTCGAAAACAGTCGCTCCGATAGCGAGAGCCGGGCCCTGGCCTTGGCTTTGGGATTAGCCGGTTTCCGGGAAGCGGAAGATGCACTTTGGCAAGCCTGGGAAGAAGTTCCTTCGCCGCGGACTCGAGTCTTTTTGTCCGTGTCCTTGGGCTTGTTGCAAACTCAAAAGAATCACTCGCGCTTGCTGCAAGCTTTGCAAACCGGCAAACAACAAGAGCAAATCTATTCCCTGGCTTTGGCTTTGGCTCACTTGGGAGAAATTGAAGGGCAGAATCTTCTCTGGCAAAGAGCCCAGGATCCGAAAGAGAGCCTGACCGTGCGCCTGAGCTGCCTGTTCACTTTGGGTGAATTGGGGAATCCTAAGGTGTTCCGGCCGATGCTGAAGTTGGGAGAAGAGCAGAAGCTTGGAATTTTGCTGGAATCCGCTCGTTTAGTCAGCCTCGGACGCCTGTGGGATCCCGGTCCTTGGAGCGTGGATCATTTAGCCGGGTCGGACTGGAATTATTTGGCCCCACTTACCACGCTTTGGGATCCTTCCGGAAACAGCGGCTTATTGGATCTACTGTAATGCAGGAATCTCCGCTGGTTTTGTCGCTGCCTTAAGCCATCCTCGATGCGTTCTTCGAATCGGCTTCGAGAAGTTAGGATGGAAGCGCTGCGAAAGTCCTTTTGCGGCTTTCAAAGCGTCTTTACCCCCTCTCTCCAACCTTTCAACCCACGGAGACCCCTCATGATCGGCAGAACTTTACTTGCTTTCGCTTGCCTTGCGCCTTTGGCGATCGCCCAGACCCCGGTGTCGGGCAAATTGATTCCGGTTGGCGGTCCGACCATTTGCCAACAAGGCGAAACTCACCTTCTGGAGTGCGTTCCGGGTTTGTACCTGAAAAGCAGTTCGATCGATTTGACTCGTTGGGAAAACCAAATCGTTTCCATTACCGGCAATGAAATCGGAGTCACTTGTCGGGTCTGGGACGTAACCAGCATCCAGGCGGCAAACGTGACTTTGGAGTGGTCCGGTAATCCCGTTTTGGGAGGGTCCATTCAATTCGACCTTTGTTTGCCGAACGTAGGCGGCAGTTATCAATTGTTCGCCGCCAAAGATTACGGTTTTTCTCCTCAGCCTCCCATGGGAACCTACTTGTTGGGTAGCCCGACCTTGCTGGTGGCCAGTGGCAATGCCATGCCCTGCGACAGCTTCGCTCGAACCATCCCGAACAATCCCGCGTTTCAAGGCCAGCGGGTCTACTTGCAGGCTTTGGGCACTCACATGATGGCGGAGTACTCCAACGCGGTCTGCTTTACCATTCAGTAAGCAGATTCCAATCAAGAGCATCCCGTTCCGCTGAGGACGGGATGCTCCTCTAATATGCACTCAATTCCGGGCGAAATTAAACCGATATATCCACGATGCCCCCGAGGCTGGAGATGAATTCCTTCCGGGCCGGCGCAGCCCGAACTAAAGCTCATAGGGCTAAATGTTTCCCCGCATGAAAACCTCGGCGGCGATCCTGGTCGCCGCAGTTTTCACGATAAGTGTCGTCGGGGCATGGCATACGGTTCGTCGAGAACTCCGAGTGGAGGCTCAAGATTCGGTCAGGAATACGCTGATCTCGGTTCGCGGAACCGCCGAAGAAGCCCTGAGGGCTTGGGCGGAAACGATGCAATCTACGGCCGGGATTTGGGCGGGTCAGCCGGAGATCGTCCAAGCGGCGGAGCATCTACTCCAGCAGGATTGGAAGCCGCAAAGCCTGCAACACGATCCCGTCCAGAAAAGTCTTCGTTCATATTTAAGGCCGATCCTGATGACCAGTGGCATGGAAGGGTATTTCATTATCAGTCCGAATTTAATCAACTTGGCCTCCTCCCGAGACAACAACCTGGGAACGGTGAATCTTCTCGGGAACCAACCCATTTTTTTTCAGCGTATTGAAGGCGGGCAGACCGCGATTAGCTCGCCGCGGGAATCGGACGTTCCTCTGCAAAGGAAGAATCAGGGCTGGGTAGATAAAGCTCCCACCATGTTCGTCGGAGCACCGATTCGCAACGCAGCAGGAGAAGTGATTGCCTCATTTACTCTGCGCCTAAATCCATTTACTCATTTCACCTCGATTCTTTCTCGCGGAACGCTGGGAAGAACCGGAGAAACCTACGCTTTCTCCGGCAAAGGACAAATGTTGAGCCACAGTCGCTTCGAAGAGAGTCTGCGACAAGCCGGCTTAATCCGCCAAGATGAAACCAGCATGCTGGATCTGGAGATTCGGGATCCCGGCCGTCGGTTGACCTCCTATGAAACGCCGATACCTGATCGAATTAGGCGAAACTGGCCGCTGACTCGCATGGCCGCCAGCGCCATCTCGGGGAATCGGCAGGCGGAATCGAATGGCTACCGCGACTATCGAGGGGTCTCGGTCGTGGGGGCTTGGGCTTGGATGGACGACCTGGATTTCGGAATCGCCACAGAACAAGATTACTCGGAAGCTTATCGTTTGCTTCACTCCAACCTTCGAGCGGTCGACACTCTTACTTGTCTGGTGTTGCTGCTTTTGCTAACAGGGGCAATCCTAACCATCAGCAGCAATCACACGCTGACCCGATTGAATTTGAATCTCGAACAAAGAGTCCGGGAACGGACACAGCGCTTACGAGAAACCAACGTTCGGTTTTCGGAAGCCCGCGAAAAAGCCGAAGCAGCCAATCAAGCCAAGAGCGAGTTTCTGGCCAATATGAGTCATGAAATCCGAACTCCGATGACCGCGATTTTAGGATTCGCCGAAGAGTTGCTCGATCCGGAAGCCGGAGAAAAGGAAAGATTGGAAGCCGCCCACACGATTCGCCAAAGCGGCCAGCATTTACTTTCCATCATCAACGATTTATTGGATTTGTCGAAAATGGAAGCCGGTCGACTCAAAATACAAAACACCGAAGTCGCCCCCAATCGTTTGGTCTATGAAGTGGCTTCCCTCATGGAAGTGCAGGCAAGGCAAAAAGGGCTGGAGTTCACGACTGCCTTTGAAGGCGCCATTCCAGAGACGATCCAAACCGATCCAGTTCGCTTGAAGCAGATTCTTGCCAATCTGCTCAGCAACGCCATGAAATTCACGGAACGTGGAAAGATACAGTTCATTTGTCGATGCCTTCCGCAGTGGCAAGACCAAATCGAATTCCACGTCATCGACCAAGGTATCGGCATGACTCCGGAGCAGGCGAAACGTGCATTCGAGGCCTTTGAACAAATTGACTCCAAGTTGACTCGAAAATACCGGGGCACTGGTTTGGGCTTGGCTATCTGCAAACGCCTCAGTCATATGCTCGGAGGCGGCATCGAGGTCCAGAGTCAGCCGGGAGTTGGAAGTCATTTCATCCTGACCATCCATACCGGACCACTAGAAAAAGCCCGGCGGCTTCGCGCCGAAGACTTACCCGATGCGCCGGTGCTCCAACAAGCCCAGCCTCAACCTTCCGGAGTACCTTCGCTGGCCGGGATTCAAGTCTTATACGCTGAAGACAACCCTATCAATCAGAAGCTGGTCACCAAAATTCTTGGCAAAGCCGGTTGCATCACCACCGTGGTTGAAAACGGCCTTGAAGTGATTCAAACCCTTCAGAGGCCGGCGAGGGCGCCATTCGACCTGCTGTTGCTGGACATGCAGATGCCGGTCATGGACGGGTATCAAACGGCCCGGGAATTGCGAAACATGAATTGTGACATTCCCATCGTGGCCCTTACCGCTCACGCCATGGCCCATGACCGGGGAACTTGTATGGAAGCCGGTTGCAATGCCTATGCGACTAAGCCGATTCACCGGCGCGATTTGTTGAATACGATTGCTCAAGTCATCGACGATCACAAGATTGGCCATCAACCTGCCTAGGAATCGGCAAAATTAAAAGCTGTCTCCCAAGTCAATCGGTGCAGGATAGGCTGAATACTTGGTTTTCGGCCAATTGGAATTGCACCCATCCATTTTGAACCACGAGGGGGCTTAGCACTCGTTCCAACAAATCCACTTCCCATGCCCGGCTTAAATTCCAAGGCAAACGAAGACGGATTTGACCACCGGGAGCGGCTCCCCGCAACCGGAAAAGGATTCCTTGCTCGTCTTCCCTCTGCTTCACGGCAATGACTTGGGCTGGACCCTGCAAATCAAACCAGGTTCCGGAAGAGGGAGAAAAAACTCCTTGCCCTTGTTCCACCCAAAGGGAAAGGGGAGGGCTGATATCGTGGCGGAAGACTTCCCGGCCCGGAGACGGATCACCGACTTGACCGAACCGAAGTTGGAAGGCATAACGAACCCGATCCGCAACTCCAGGTTCAGCCTCGATCGGAACCAAGCTGCCGCCGCTGACTTCCCCCAGGCTTGCGTGCCGGCGCAACTTCCAGCCCAAACCGGTCTCTTCCTTTTCCACTTGAGCTGCAGGAGCCTCGGTCATTTCCCCTAGGTCCAACATGGCGCTGTCCGGACTGGTCATTTGCATCCAACGGCCGTTGTCGCCAAATAAAATCGCCCCGGTCGCTGCAGCAAAATGGCCCAAGGCCGCTCCGGGGAGACTTTCCAAGCCAGGCTCGTAGAAACCATCCGGACCATCAACGATTAACCGGGTCGGAGCCTGCAAGGTGCTGGGAAAGGAAACCATGTAGTGAAAGGAGTGCAGTTCCGGTTCCACGAACGGCAGATCCGAAGTATGAAGTTCCACCACCAGGTCCACCCGCCGTTCATATTCGTACAAACGATATTCCCGCAGCAAACGATCTCGTTTGTCCAAGACTCGCAAACGCCGAAACACCGGCCCAGGATCTTCCACCAGGATTTTGACCTGCTCGGGATCGACGGAGCTCCAAAGGCTGAAGAAAGCTTTTTGATTGGTTGCCTGTTCAAATCCGCCGAATTGATGCTCTTGCTGAGGGTCCAACCAGGCGAAACCGGAACTAAGCTCGGTCAGCGCCAAACCTACGCCGGTGGCCGGATCCACCTTCAACTCCAAATCCCCCATCTGAATCCGATCCCCGGGATTTTCCGAAGGTGGCGGCGGGGCCTGGCCGCCGGAACCGATTTGAAATCGCCGAAAACCCCTTGCCGGTAGATCCACTTCCAAAGCAAGGGCGGAACGGTCCGAGTTCAGCCAGCGAAAAACAGGATCTGGACCGCCATCAGGATCGATCAATCGCAAATCCGGCGGTTGCGAACCGGGACATTCCACTTCCACGACCCCGCGAAAGGAGTCTCCAAGGGGATTGACGAACAAAAGGCCGACTTCCCCAGCGGGAACGGCTGCAGGACCGACCTTATCGAGCGCTTCCTGCTGCAAGAGAAGGACCGCCTTGGCGCTACTGACCGCCAGGTCGACGTATTCCAAATTATGTTGATTGGCTTCCGCTTCGGTCAACAAACCGGGCCAAGGCATCCCGCCTCCCGAATGCTCATCGAAAACCATGATCTTTTCCCAAGCCTGTTGCAAACGATCGGTGGGATAACTCGCTTTTCCTTCCGCCGCCAGCCAAGTCCACAAACTCTCCACTGCAGCCAACCGCGCTCGAGCCCGCCGAACCATGGATTGGGTCGCCGGTGTGGTTGCGCTTACGCTTTCCCACATTCCTGCGGCATCGCCGGAATAAGTCGGAAAGACATCTCCGTAGCTTTGCAGCAAATGATCGAAGAACTGTTCCGGAGTGGCTAGCACGATCTTCGGGTTTTGATAGGTGGCGTTCCATTGGCGGGCCAGATCCGCCATGCCGGAACTAACGTCGGCGTTGTCAAAACCACGCATGACCAAAACTGCATCATAGGGATAACCGGCCGATTCAAACTCTTGTAATCGATCTCGAATTTTGGGATATGCGGTTTGCATGTTCAATAAGCCCCATTCCACGAAACCTTCCACGTAAGAGCCATAAGTCAACCAAGTCAAAACCCGGGAACCATCCCGGCCGCGCCACCAAAAAGGTCGGTCCGCCAATGGAATGTCCGGCTTTCCCCCGACGAAATCATTGGCTCCCAATAGAAGGAATTCGACCCCCGATTGGGAAAGAATACGCGGCATGGCCAAACTGAACCCAGGCACGTCGTCCAGAATTGCGGAACGAACGTCGGTGCCGAAATCTCGAGCCATGCGAGCGGAAGGGTGTACGAAGCGGTGCAGCTCCTCTTCCCCCCAAAGACCGGAGTGAGGATTCACATAGCTGCCGGACAAGCGGAACCGGCCCTCCCCGAATCGCTGACGGAGCCTGGCAATCTCACCGGCGGAGGCTTGCTCCAGAAAACTTTGTAATTGCCAACTGGTTTCAATGGTCCAGTGGAACTCCGGATAGCTGTCGGCCAGATCCAGGGCATGGACCAAGTGCTCATAACTCAATCGGGCGACCTCCGACGGCGGATCGGTGAAACCGACGTCGGTGTGACTCATCTCGACCACGTAAAGGGTCTTGATCGAGGAAGAGATCCCCGGATCTTGCTGCCGCTCACCGGGCAACAGAACACTCAAGAGCAGGAGGAGGGCGCCCATGTTTCCCCTCCAGCCTAACTCATAAAGGGAAATTCAAGGCTGGATCTCCGCCCACATCCCCACCTAATTCCTACGAATCCGCATTCAAAAATCACCGAAAAGCTGCCTTGGTTCAGGGGTCCGGAATCCTCTCCACCAAGTTGACAATGGAACCCTACATAAGGTCTTAGGCCGCTTTGGCGGCAAAGGGGCTCTTTCCAAGCGAATCACTTGGCCTCGAAAATAATCGGGAATGCCGATCAATAAGTACCAGGTCGCAAAACATCCCAAGCGATACGATTCCCCCTCCCCCCAACGAAAAATCCTAGACTTCTAGATCCGCTTGCGAACTTGTTTCGGCCCCCTCATGGGAAAACGAAAGTCGTTCCAAAAAAGGAAAGGGCTGATCGGCGATTTCAAGCCGATTCAGGCTTTCCAAATTGGCCAAACTCTCGATTCGTTCCCAACACTTTCGAATGGCGGGGATGGAGAAAGCTTCCTGAGCCGCCACCTTCGATCGCCATTCGAAGATCTCCACCACCCTGCCGGAAGGACATCGCAATGTCACCCGGGGAGTCCGAGTCACCAAGCCATGCTTTCCCAGTAAAGGCCAGTGGGCGCCGAGAACTTGCAAGAACTCAGCTTCCTTATCTTCTAACGGTTTGTACACCACAACGGTGGTCACCGGATTCTGAACATTGCTCACCAAAACACCACTTGTTTCTGCTTGAGGAAACCAAGGAGAAATGGAGTGGGGACAAGGGTTCATGTTGACAAGACCCCGGTTTCGAACAAAAAATCCTTCAAAAAGAATTCACATTTCCCAGGGGATTTTTCGTCTCTGGTACTAAGGTCTTTTCGGTGAGGGAGTTCTGGCCTTCGCTCCTGCCAGTCCCTAGGCTGGGCTTTCATGAATTGGTGGATTCCCTTCGCCCTGCTCGCCACTTTTCAACAACCCAGCCAGGAGCCGGAGCCGCGGGCCTTGCATCCCCTCCAAGGCCGATTTCGTTTCAGCATTGAAAACCTAGAGATCGGCCGCGGCGAAGACATGGGGCTGTTCGGCCTCCACTTCGACTTCTATCCCTTGCCCGAGGACCTGCCTGGTCTGTTTTTGAGCGCTGGAGGCTTCGGCGCCATCACTGGAGAACGGGGCGGCTTCCTGGTCGGAGGCTTTGGCGGCGGCTACCAATTCACCTTGGCCGAAAGCCTGTACCTGGAGTTGGGAGCTTTCGCCGGTGGCGGCGGCGGAGGAGCCGCCCCCCAAGGAAGTGGTCTGATGCTTCGAGAACATCTGGCCCTGGAATGGCAGCCTGGGGCGATCGGCTTTCGCTTGGAAGGCAGCCTCATCGACTTTCCCGACGGCGGCATCGACAGCAGCCAAGTCGCTGCCGGAATCACTCTGCCTCTTGAACTTTGGCGAGCTCGTCACGGTCCTGGCAAGCAGGAGGCCGCCGAAGCCACCCCAGCTTGGCCGATTCGAGCTGGCTTGACCACTCTTTGGGCCGATCCCGGTTCCAGCTCCAAGCGCACCGATGGCTCGTCCCTGGACCAAGCCTTCGCCCTGATGGGATTGCGGGTGGACGCTTTCCCGTCGGATCGGGAGCCATGGTTCCTTTCCCTCGCCGGTCACGGAGCCTTTGCCGGCAGCATCGACGGCTACGCTCAGTTGCTGCTGGGAGCTGGCTATGAACTGGCCCTCAGTCCTTCCCTGGCCGCAGAGTTGCGCTTGCAAACCGGGGCTGGTGGCGGCGGCACGGTGGAAACCGGCGGAGGCTGGCTGCTTTCCCCCGCCGCCGGCCTGCGCTGGTACCTCACCGATCACTGGTCCCTGCAGGCGGGAGTGGGTTGGTTGTGGGCACCCAGCGGAGACTATTCCGCTCTCAGCTTGGAAGGAGGCTTGGCCATGGCCGGCCGGCCCCTTCGCTATCGGCCGAGGGACGCCGGTCGCACGCTTCCGGCCGGGACCTCCTTGTCGAAATGGCGGCTGGAATTCGCCAACAAGAGCTACTTCCCCGATTCCGGTGCCCGGTTAAAAAACGGCCGCCCGATGGCGGAGAACCTGCAACTGGTCGGCTTGGCGGCGAACCGCCCCCTGACCCCTTGGTTGGATTTCAGCGGGCGGGCATACGGAGCCTGGGACGGCGGTTCCGGCGGTTACGCCGAAGGTCAGGTGGGCTTTCAAAGCCATTGGGCCCCAGTCCCGGATTGGAACCAATTCGAGCTTTTGGCCGAAGGGCTGATCGGTGCCGGAGGCGGCGGCGGTTTGGACGTGGATTCCGGACTGATTTGGGAGGCCGGTGCCGGCTTTGTTTGGCAATTCGATCCTGACTGGCGCCTCAGTGCCACCGGAGGGCGGGCGGCAGCATTTCAAGGGAGTTTCGAAGCCACGGTGTTCCGTTTGGCCCTGGCCTGGAACCTCGCCATGCCGGTGACTTCCTCTTAATCCCTCTTCATCCTTCTTAAGCCCGCTTCCTCAGCGGAAACTAAGGCGGCGACCTCCGCCCTTGGAAACAGGCCTACAATCGGCGGCCATGACCGACCCCACCGACCGTATTTTGGACGTGGCTCGTGAAGCGGGCCGAAGTGCAGCCGCCGTTTGCCGTGCGGTCTTGGGCGAAGCTCCCGCGGCTCCTGAAGCCATGGCCAAGCTTGGCAAGGAACCGGTTACGGTCGCCGATTATGGATCCCAAGCGGTCATCTTGCGGGCGGTGCAAGCCGCCTTTCCGGAACATGGCGTGATCGCCGAAGAGGGCGCCGAACACCTGAGAGAAAACGCCGGCGACCACGGCAGCCAGCAAATCGTCCGCCTAGTTGGCCAAACCATCGGCGAAGAAGTCAGCTTCGATCAAGTTTGTTCCTGGATCGACCATGACGGAAGCGGCGGTTCAGAATTCACTTGGTCCATCGATCCGATTGATGGCACCAAAGGCTTCTTGCGCCGGCAACAATTCGCAGTCGCCATCGGCATTCTGCGTCACGGAAAACCCTATGCCGGAGTCTTGGCTTGCCCGAATTTGCCATTGGATCCGGCCGATCCTAATGGAGCCAAAGGTTTGCTTTACTTCGCCGCCGACGGGCGCGGCGCATGGAGGGAACCCATCGACGGTGGCGAAACCAAAGCGGTCAAGGTCAGCCCGCACCAAGCAGCTTCGGACGTTCGCGTGTTGGGCAGCGTCGAATCCGCCCACGGCGATCCCGCTCTGGTGAAAGCCGTCATCGAAGACTTAGGGCTCAGCGGCGGCATGGTCCGCATTGACAGTCAAGTCAAGTATGCGGTAGTTGCTCACGGGGGAGCCGAGGTTTATTTGCGCCCTCGCTCCAAACCGGAGTACCGGGAAAACATCTGGGACCACACCGCCGGAGTCATCGTCACGCTGGAAGCCGGCGGCCGAGTTACCGACTTGGATGGCAAAGACCTGGATTTCAGCTTGGGGAAGAAGCTGGCGGAAAACCGCGGCGTTTTGGCTACCAACGGAGCGGTTCACCAGCAGGTTTTGGAAAGCCTGCGCCGGGTGGAAGCCGCCAAGGCTTAACGTTCCGAACGCAGACTGTCCGCATCCACCAACCGATCTTCTCCGACGAAGAAGGTCTTATGCACGTTGTCGTCAGTTTTCGGAGAAAGATGCAAAGTCGTTTGCAAGGTGGGATGGTCCTTGCGGTGGAGTTTCATGGTCACCGGTTCGGCGGGAAGGGCCAGGAAAGTGGAAGGAAACGGGCTTCGGCCACCTGAGCCCATGTAGGCATCTTGCTCAGGATCGTACCAACGGGAACGAATCTGAAATTCTCCATCTTCCAGCAGCTCGAAGGTCGATGTCGCTAAATTGGCCCCGTCCTCAGTGAGGAATTCCAACTCCATGGACTCCTGTAGGAAATTTATCCGCGAGGGTTTTCCGGGTTCATCTTGGTCGGTCTTGGGCCCCGGCAATTCCATGAAAGTAAAACCAACCGAAACGGTTGACGAACGCTGAAGGGAATCCAGAACCAGGACTACCGGAGCGGTCGGTTGCACGCGAAGATCCCGTTGAATCGACCAAGTGCGAGCTCGACCGTAGACCTCAACTTGGAATTGAACCATGCCAGCCGGAAGGCCGGACAGCAAAGCGCCTCCCTGTTCGTCGGTCTTTAGAGTTGGGCCGTGACCCATCCCTTGTTGCAACATGATCGGCTGCGAGTTGTGGTCAAGAACCGAAACTTTTGCCCCGGGCAAGGGGTTGCCTTGAGCGTCTTGCACTACTACACGGACGTTTCGGGCAGGAAGCAAACCGAATTCAAATTCGTGTTCTCCGGCCGAGAATTCCTGTTCCCTGATCGTTTGGCTGGCGTACCCCGGAGCTTTCACGGAGATTTCAAGAACGCCAGGTTGAAAACCTCCAGCTTGCCACTGTCCATCAGAAGTAAGGAAATTGCGTATAAGATTCAATCCGTCGTCGGCGGTATCGGCGGTGCCATCGCGGGACAGGGTGATGCTGAAGTTCGGAATGGGTTCACGACTTTCAGCGTGAAAAACTCGGCCGGAAAAATTCGCTGTGGAAACAACCGCGGGCTGACTTCGAGGCAAAAGCAATCGCAAAGCCTTTTCGCCGGAAGTCACCTTTCTTTCTACACGAGTAGAAGGATTTTTCAGGTCCTTGGCCCAAATTCGATATTCCGCCTTACGCAGATGAGGAAAGCGGAAAGCACCCTCTCGGTCCGTCTGCACCAAATCGATTCCAAGCTTGTACTCCAAAGTATGTTTGACGCTATCTCCCGTAGCAGTGAAGGTCGTTCCGCCGGACTTTTCGTCCTGATTTTCAATTCGTACCGGAACTCCCGTCCAGGGCTTCCCTTCTTCATCAACGACCTTGCCCATCAGGAGGTTCTCCTCTTGCAGGACGATTTCCCGATAAAAGTCTGCCAAAACTTCTCTGGACAGCTCTTCGGTTCGAAAGGCGGCGAAACCCTCGGCCAAAACAGTAATCGGTTTGGGACCCTGTGAAGGCAAGATAGATAGCTGGAAAAGTCCCTGCCGATCGGTTTCGGTTTCTGACCTGTCCCATTGCACTCGAGCGCCGGCCACTGCGCTACCTTGAGGATCCAGAACCTTGCCGGAAAGCTTGATCAGACTCGGTAAGTAGATCAACCAAGCGCCTTGCTTCGGGATTTCAGTTCGATCGGGCAGCAAAACAGGTTTCGCCCCGACATCCACTCGGAGTCTTTTCGCCGCACGGAAAGAATCGCTCAGGAAGAAGTCTAATTGCGTCGGACCTTGCGGCACTAGATCAAAATTGAAATCGCCGTTGCCATCGCTGGCTACCGATTGCACGCCTCTCGAACGGGTCTGCAACCAAGGATGATCGGTGGAACTAGTTTGCATGAAGCCTTCTTGGATCCGGACTCCAGCGACAGGTTGGCCGTCAGCATCGACTACCTTGCCCTGCAAAGGAAAGGTTTGAGCCAGCACCAATTCCACCTCGTCGACCACGCCTTGAATCGGGACCTTTCCCAGTTCCAATAAGTATGGATTCAATTGGCTCGCTTTTCGTGCACTTAGAGTGGTGCCCTCTCCAAGATGATGCAAACTGAAATTCCCCGAAGCGTCCGATTCGGTCACCCCTACGACTTGATCCTGCCAACGTGCTTCTATCTTGGCTGCAACTACCGGCCGTTTTTCGGCATCCAATACCCTTCCTTTCACTTCCACTCCTTGGAAGACTCGGAGCTCCAGCGGAACTACCGCCGGGGATGTAAAGGGGATTCGGCAAGCCTTGATCGATCTGCCGGCACTTGCCTTGCTGGGAAAAATGAGAATTTGTCTAACCGTCCATTCCTTGCCCGCATTTAATGAAATCAAACCGGCTTGGTCCGATCGAGCCTTCAGAGTTTTGTATTCCCCGTCGTTCGAGTTTTTACAAAGAAAATGAACTTCTACGTTTGCTGCCGGTTGTCCACCGTTTTCCTGAACGAGTTTGGCTTGAAGCTGCCCGAGCTTTTCCGACGTAGTTGGCAAGGTGTTGCGCTCACCCGAAATCGGCGAAGCTTCCTCCTGCCCTTGGATATCGGAAGCTTGGGCCGAGTATTCGGCCCCGTTCTCCGGCGGCAGTCCAGGCCCTTCTTCTCCCGGGTTCCAGGCAAACCAGGCATAAGCCCCGGCCAGCACGACCAGCAAGACGGCGGCGAGAAAATACCCTTGAGAAAAAAACGTACCCCCTCGGCTCAAAGAAGCGGCAGCCAAAGGAACTCCTTTGGGAAGGGCCAAGGGCAATACCGCGGCCAGCCAGTTTTCCTTTCCCCCATAGCGGGCTTCCAAACGCCCTCTCAACTTCTCCAAAGCCCGCTTGAGTTGTTGGCGAATCGCGTCAGCCCGGCGTCCCTGTTGTCGCGCGATTTGAGCAGAACTTCGACCGTCGAAATAGCGCAACAGCAACAAATCGCGATCTCGGTCCGGCATGGCCAGGACTTCTTCGACCACCGCTCGATGGGCTTGAGCCTTGGCCAGCATGTCCGCCGGCTCGACGCCGGGGCTTGCCAGGCGTTCGGCCCCGGGTTGGTGCTGGCGAAGCTTGGCCTTTCGACCGGATTGCCGCCAGTGATTGACCAAAACCGTTTTCAGCCAAGGTTTCAGCGAACGGTCGGAGCGAGGCGGTTTCGATAGATAAGAAGCCCAGGTTTCCTGGACCAAGTCGTCGGCTTCGCCGGAACCCTGCACCAGGCTGCGTGCAAGGGTTTGCATCCAACTTTGGTGGTTGAGAAGGCTTTCTACGGTGGTGCTGTCCATGAATCTCGGCTCCTGTTTCAGAACCGACATGCGTCAGCCTTCTGATTGTGACAAAAATCTTCCCGGTGAATGAGCTTTGAGTGGGCTTCCAGCAAGTTGATTCGCCCTAAGTTTCGGCTATTCCAAGGCGTGCAGATACGACCATAACGCACTTAAAAACCAAAAGGTCCAGGCCAGTCCCCAAAGTCCGAGGCGAAACCAGCGCAGCCCGGGATTGATGGGTTTGACCAAAAATTGGACGGCAACCGCCGCAGCAAGAAGGGCCATTGGCCACGGGGCGATGGAAAGGGAGAACTCGGCGCAGCAGGATTGCCAATCCCGGGCCAAGCCGCCGGCAAAGGGACCGGTGATCACCAAAAAGCCCACGTGGAACGACCCGGCCATCAGCCCGACCAGGCCGCCCAAGATCACGAAAGCTACCCCGGGAATCACGGCATGGGCGGCTTCCCAGGTGGGAAAAGCAGGTCGAGAATCGGCGAAGTTCATGGCCAGGGGAGCCGCTTCGCTCCCCCGGCCACTGTACGCCATTCGAAAGATGGCCCATGGCCAGACCGGAGGGGATTCCAAACTCGAACAAGTTGGCTTGGATTTCCTAGAGAGTGATCCGGATGGGCCAGGCGATCGAAGTGCGGCGGCCGGCGAGGGCCGGGGTGGAGTCGTAAGTCACCGCTGCCATGTAGAAAGTAGTACCGACCAGGCCGGCCAAGGTCGGATCACTGTCCAAGGTGGCGGTGGCTTGGGCGTTGGCGTCCAGAGTGCCGAAGGCGCCGTGCAGATTGAACGGTGCCCATCCTGTAAGCATTTGGCTGAGCAGCAGGCTTTGGCCCAAGGGAACTTCCAGGCCGGCAATGGTGGTCGGGCCGGTGCCGGCTCCGGAAAGGAGTAGAGCGTACTTGGAATTCGCTTCACTTTCCGGGAAAGACATCAGAACTTGAACGGGAACTCCGGATGAAGCGGAAAGTTCGGTGGCATCGGCGAAAATGAAGGGGTTGGGAGAGAAAACTTGAACCGCTCCGGCGCTGTCGATATTTCCATTGTTCTTTGCTTTCATGCCCACAATGAAAGCTTCCAACGAATTACCTTCAATCTCTCCAATTGAGGAAAGTGATTGGCCAAAGCCAACGTCCTCCACTTGTCCAAAAACTGTATCTAAAAGTGTGCCATCGGCACCCGATCGAACCTCAACTCTACCCAATCTCGGAGGGTAAACTTCCGATGAAATTAATATATCCTTTAGGCCATCAAAGTCCAAGTCTTCAGTGCTATCGATAGCTGACCCGATATGATCAATCGGGCCTCCGTCAACACGAAATAATATTCCGCCGCTTGCTCCAGAAAAGACCAAAACTGAGCCAAGATGATAAGCATCAGATCCCGCAGTTGTAGCCATGATATCGCCAAAGCCGTCCAAATTCAGGTCGCCAGCCTCGGAGATCGCAAATCCAAAAAATTCATCTTCAACTTGAGGTCCGCTTAGTTCATAGATGATACTTCCGTTTCCTCCGGAGATAATATACACGGTACCTACATCATCAAATGGACCGCGATCGTCCCATGGAGCACTTATCATAATATCGGGAATTCCATCAGCGTTCACATCCCCTGCGCCTGCGACAGAAGTGCCGAGGCGGTCTCCCCCAGATAAGCCATCAAATTGAAACATTAAACTTCCATCCATTCCAGAATATACAATAGCAACTCCAGCTTCTAGATTGCCTCCCGATGTAGCCCTGTTGGCCCCGACAATAATGTCCTCGAAGCCGTCAAAGTTAATATCTCCGATGCCGGCAACAGAACCGCCATGGTTCCCAATCGGATTTTCTTTAATCCACCAAAGAGTACCATTGTGGAGCAGAACAGCGACTTTGTTTACCTGAGGAATGCCAACAATCACATCGGGACGGCCATCCCCATTAACATCCCCAGCTCCAGCAATTGAGGATCCGATTTTATGGCCCACTGCTCCTTCAGTCCAATCCCACAAAAGATCTCCAGTTTTTCCAGAGTATGCGTACACGCGGCCCTGTTCGAAAAATTCGTATGGTGCCCCGACTACAAAATCGGCAAAACCGTCACCATCCAAATCACCTGGGCCGGCAACAGCGTCTCCGAAAAAACCGAGTTCCTTTTCACCAAATATATGATGCTTAAGATCCCATTCCCCGCCAATTCGCTGGGCAATTGCCAGTGGGGCGGCGAAGACCAGGAGGCCGAGGATGAATATGGGCTTCATGCCTAGAGAGTGATCCGGATGGGCCAAGCAATAGAAGTGCGGCGGCCAGCAAGAGTCGGGATGGAGTCGTAAGTGACCGCTGCCATGTTGAAAGTAGTACCGACCAGGCCGGCCAAGGTCGGATCACTGTCCAAGGTGGCGGTGGCTTGGGCATTGGCATCCAAAGTGCCGAAAGCGCCGTGCAGATTGAACGGTGCCCATCCGGTGAGCATTTGGCTGAGCAGCAGGCTTTGACCCAAAGGGACTTCCAGGCCGGCAATAGTAGTCGGACCGGTGCCGGCTCCAGAAAGGAGCAGAGCGTACTTGGTATTCGCTTCACTTTCGGGGAAAGACATCAGGACTTGAACGGGAACTCCGGACGAAGCGGAGAGTTCGGTGGCATCTGCGAAAATGAAGGGGTTGGGGTTATAGATGTAAACCGCCCCAGCGTCGACAAGGTTGCCATTAGCTTCCCTTCTTGCTCCAGCGGCAACAGCATCAAGCCCGTTGCCGGAAAGGTCCCCAATTGTGGCAATATTCTGTCCAAATCCTTCGTTAAAGTTCGGGCCCTCGACTACATCAAGTAGCTCCCCATTCACGCCAGAATAAACCTGGATTTTTCCAACAATATTGGAATTTGGCATTACCGAAATAACAAGGTCACCTATTTGGTCAAAATCAAGGTCCTGAACCGAATCAATACCAAATCCAATCGTCTCTCCTGGCTCGTTACCGTCGATTCTATAAAGAAGCGCTCCATCAAAACCTGAGAATACGAAAACAGAACCAGTCCCTGGACCTCCAATTACAGACCCTGCAGCACCTACCATAAAATCATGGTGCCCGTCACCATTTACATCTGCGAGGCCAGCAACGGGATTTCCAAATTCCTGAAAGGGATTTAAAGGACCTACAATCTCAAAAATTGTGTTTCCGGTTTTACCGGAAATTACATAGCTAGCTCCTACATGCTCCACTCCATTTCGGGAAGCAAACGGCGCGCCAATCAAGATATCTGGATAGCCATCAAAATCAAAGTCTCTTTCTCCGCTTATGGATCTACCAAAGCGTTCGCCCACGGAGGAGCCGTCGAATTCGAAAAGAAGCGAGCTATCAAGCCCAGAGTAAACAAAGACTTTTCCCGCTGCAGTTTTCCCATTTGGGGAGGCTTTATCCGCCCCGACAACAACGTCATCAAAGCCATCCAGGTTAATATCGCCACCTGCACAAACAAAACTTCCATGATCACCAGAGAAATCCTGAATTGACCACCAAGGGGTTCCGTCGTTAAGTAATACCCAAGCCCTGCCATCATTAGGAATGCCAACGGCAACATCAGGGAAACCATCCCCATTAACATCACCCGCTCCATTTACGGCAGTTCCTGCCATGTTGACATATCCACCATCAGACCATTGCCAAAGGAGTTGGCCATTCCTCCCTGAATAGGCATAAACCATGCCCTTTTCAGAGTTTTGGTACGGTGCACCCACGAGAATATCCGGAAAGCCATCGCCGTTTAGATCACCAGGCCCGGCTACCGAGTGTCCGAAGCGACCTTCATCGTGCTGTCCCTGGATTTTGTGGTGCAAATCCCATTCGCCGCCGATGCGTTGGGCAACCGCCGGAGGGGTGGCGAGAACAAGAAGGCTGAGGGCAAATACAGATCTCATGATTAAAGTTTAATCCTAATGGGCCAAGCAATGGAAGTACGGCGGCCGGCAAGGGCCGGGATGGAGTCGTACGTGACCGCTGCCATGTAGAAGGTGGTGCCAACCAGGCCGGCCAAGGTCGGATCACTGTCCAAGGTGGCGGTGGCCTGGGCGTTGGCGTCAAGAGTGCCGAAAGCACCGTGCAGATTGAACGGAGCCCATCCGGTGAGCATTTGGCTGAGCAGCAGGCTTTGGCCCAAAGGGACTTCCAGGCCTGCAATGGTGGTCGGGCCGGTACCAGCTCCAGAAAGGAGCAGAGCGTACTTGGTATTCGCTTCACTTTCCGGGAAAGACATCAGGATTTGAACGGGAACTCCGGACGAAGCGGAGAGTTCGGTGGCATCGGCGAAAATGAAGGGGTTGGGAGAAAAGACTTGAACCGCTCCGGCACTGTCGATGTTGCCGTTTGACATTGCCCTGAGGCCAGTAATTATGGCATCAAGGCCATTTCCCTCAATGTCACCAACCGCCGCAATATGCTGGCCAAATCCGACACGTGGCACAGAGCCATACACAGTATCCAGCAGCTCGCCGTCAACTCCAGATCGGATTTCTATTCGCCCAAAATCAATAGGAAAAAACTCCGAGGTAATGGCAAGGTCTCTAATATTATCACGATCTAGATCAACAATGCTGTCAATAGAATTCCCAAGAAAATCGCCTAGGTTGGCCCCGTCAATCCTGTAAATTAAGCTTCCATCGAACCCAGAATAAATAAATACGGCTCCGCTTTCGCTTCCGCCGAAATCTGCGCCAGGAGCACTTACCATAAAATCATCATGCCCATCAGAATTTAAATCTCCAATCTCAGAAAGAGAAGAACCATGTATTCCATTCCGAATAAATTGCCCTTGAAATTTAAAAAGTAAGGATCCATTCTTCCCTGAGAACAAATACGCAATTCCAATTTTTGAAAACCCCGCACGAGATGCCCAGGGAGCACCTATGAGAAGATCAGGAAACCCATCCAAGTTTGCATCTCCAGCCTCGGATACTGCTAAACCGAACCTATCCCCAGCCATCTCACCATCGAATCTGAAAAGAAGAGATCCATCTTTCCCCGAATAAATTATCGCTGAGCCAGCATCAGAAATTCCATTTGGAGCAGCCCGATCAGCCCCAACAACAACATCATCAAATCCGTCAAAATTGACATCTCCGATTCCAGCCACGGAGCCCCCAAGGTTTCCAATCGGGTTCTCTTCAATCCACCACAAACTTCCGTCATGAAGAAGGATGGCCACTTTGTTTGCTTGTACAATTCCGACAACTACATCGGGACGTCCATCCCCGTTAACGTCACCTGCCCCAGCAATGGAAGAACCCGTAGTGTGACCGACAGCCCCTTCTGTCCATTCCCAAAGCAAAGTACCCAACTTACCGGAATAGGCGTAAACCTTGCCTCGATCAAAGAACTCATATGGCGCACCTACTACGAAGTCGGCAAAACCGTCACCATCCAGATCGCCTGGGCCGGCAACGGCGTCTCCGAAAAATCCGAGCTCCTGTTCACCGAAAATTTGATGCTTGAGTGCCCATTCACCACCGATGCGCTGGGCAACCGTCGGTGGCGTGGCGAAAACCAAGAGGCCGAGGATGAATACGGGCTTCATGATTAGAGTGTAACCCCGATGGGCCAGGCGATGGAAGCGTAGCGGCCGGCAATCCTTTCACCTCAGAACCTAGAGCAAGAGCCACCTAAACCGAAAACCTCATCACTTGTTGCCCAAAAAACGAAGGGTAAATCTGCATCCTAATCAGAGTCTTTGCCCTCGGGGCTTTCTTCCAGTTCGGCCTCAATCTCCTCAACCGAGGGAAGAGCGCCACGGAGCTTTTCCGGCAAGGCTTCCGTGAGTTGATACTCCGAGATGCCAAGAGGTTTCGACAAGTCGCGGAGCGAATATTCAACCACGGTTTCGTTCCGGCCGCGACAAAGGATCAGCCCGATGCTTGGCTGGTCGTCTGGATGGCGAAGAAGATCGTCGACCGCAGAAAGATAGAAGTTGAGCTTGCCGGTATATTCGGGCTTGAAGCCTCCTGCTTTGAGCTCAAGCACCACATAGCAGCGAAGTTTCAAGTGGTAGAAAAGCAGATCGATGTAGAAGTCCTCGCCTCCCACTTCAAGCCGGTATTGGTTTCCGACAAAGGAGAACCCCTGGCCAAGCTCAAGCAGGAAATCTCGGATATGCTCGACCAGCCCCCGCTCAATTGCACGTTCGCGTGCGTCATCGGCAACGGCCAGGAAGTCGAAATTATAGGGATCTTTGAGGGTTTCCCTGGCCAGGTCGGACTGGGGTGCGGGAAGGGTTCGCTCAAAGTTTGAGGAGGCACCTCCCCGCCGGCGATAAAGCCCGGTCTCGATTTGCATTTCAAGCACGTTCCTGCTCCATCCGTGCTCGATGCAGGCGCGTATATACCACACGCGTTCCGAAGGATCCTTGACCCTTTGCATGAGCCGGATGTTGTGACCCCAAGGAATTTGTGAAACAAGCTGTTTCACAATTTCGACATCCGGCCATGCCTGCGCCAAATTGCGCATGAATAAGAGGTTACGAGAAGAAAGCCCCTTCATCTCGGGAAACGCTTTTCGAAGGTCGGCAGCCAGCCGATCTACGACTTTCGCTCCCCAACTCCTTCCCTCCTGACGGGTAAGGATGCCCCGACCGATGCTCCAATAGAGCAAAACGAGCTCGCTATTGACTGCAAGTGCAGCGCGCACCCGCGCTTCACGAATTCGCGTCTTGAGCTCGCCGAGAAGCTCTGCGTAGCCTTCCGGCTTGGTGGGATAATTACGAACCATTTCGCGTTCCTAGTAGTTAAACGAGTGCATGGTGGCCGATCGATCAGGCATGGGCTTTTCCACGCTTTGGTCGTCAACCGTTCGGTGAAGATTCCAGCATATTCCTCCGTCAACCGGCTAGTTTTGAAGTCAATTCTGGAATCGGACTGATTCGGAAACGGCCAGATTGTTGGAAACCCAATAACCATGCAACAGCGGCGGGAACAATCCGAAGCCCATGCTTAAGTGAGCGCCGACTACACGCCGAATCAATGCTGGCGGTATCTTAGTGGCGTCGCGTATACTTTTCCAATGAAATTCTTGCCGTCTCTCGCCGTCGCCCTTTTAGTTGGCAGCGCAATCGGAATCGGTGCGCGCAATATGGGCTGTGTCGGCTTGACCACCGTAGAAAAGCAGCTTCAAAACTCAGCCGAATTATTAAATTCACAGTGCCCCAAGCAGTTGGACGAAATAACGATTCTTGAAGAAGTTGTTGCGTCTGGAAAAACCCTAACCCACCGTTACACTCTTGTGGGGCTGAGTGATGAGAAGATCTTGCAAATGAAAGATCTCCTTCAGCAAGAAAGTTTCAGGCAATTGCGCAGTGACAGGGGGACCAGCACATTGCTCGAAGCCGGAGCCACGATCTACCTCCAATATTGGAACGATAATAGCAAGCTTCTCCTCACTTTCGAACTCCGGAATTAGTGGGCCATATCAGGCAGCACCGAACCGTGAACATGTTTACTCAAAAAGGATCCACGGCCATTAAGAATACATCGGGCAAGAAAACTGCGCTCGACGGACCGCCGACCGAATTTTTCGCTCTTCCCTAAGCTGCATTGTCATCCACAGGATCTTTGACTTGAGCAAATTGTTTCCGCCCTGTAAGAAGGCTGCCGCGTGGCTATCTCGAATGCAACCAAGATGAATGCAAATTCGAAAATCGCCCTCAGTGTGGGCTGCATGCTTTGGGCCGCGTGCGGGACTCCGTCGTCCCGCACGCCGGACCTCGACACAATCCGCCGCATCGGCGAATCGGCTGTGCACGATGACGGAATCGTCGGCTTGTCGATCGCCGTCTCGCTACACGGCCGCGTGATCTTCGCCGAAGGTTTCGGCCATGCCGACCTCGAACGCACGACGCCGGCGAATGAACACACGATCTACGACATCGCCTCAGTCGGTAAGCAGTACACCTCGGTGGCGGTGCTGAAGCTGGTCGACGAGGGCGAGCTCTCGCTCAACGACCGAATCCGGGAGCTTGTCCCCCAAACGCCGGCGCACTTCCCGAACGCGACGCTTGAAGAGCTTCTCCGCCATACCTCGGGATTCGCGTCGGGCGTGCTCGACGAATTGGATCCGCCCGTCGGGCTCGACCAACCGCGCACCGGCCTTGAGTGGCTCGACGATGGGCCGCTGCGCCAAGGGCGCATCGTCTTCCAGCCCTCGGAAACCTTCCTGTACAGCAATTCCGGCTACTTGATGCTCGGCCTCGCCATCGAGGCCGCCTCGGGTCGCCCTTACGCGGAGTACGTCGCTGAAGAACTCCTCGAGCCCGCCGGTCTGCACTCGACGACGGTGTGCCAGCGACCGGACTCCCCGCTCATGGCAGATTCGCTGCACCGAACCGAAGCGGGCATCGCACGCGTGCCCTTCATCCACATGTCCACTTACGGTGGCGCAGGATCGATCTGCGCAAGCGTCACCGACCTGATCGCGTGGGAGCATGCGCTCGAAGCGGGACGCCTTATCTCACGAGATTCCCTCGAGAGGTTTCGCACCCCGAGTCGAGTGCGCGGCACGGTCGAAAGCGCGCACATGCCCTATGGCATGGGTCAACGCCTCGGCACTTTCCGCGGCCATCGCAAGGTTGGGCACACGGGCACTTTCGACGGAGGCTCGGCCTCGCTCGCCCACTTCCCCGATGCCGAGCTCACGATCGCCGTCTTAACCAACACCCGCGGGCTCGGAACGCCGCACGCGCGCGCGATCGAGACGGAAATCGCCGCCGCCTTCCTCGCGCCGGAATCCACCGATTGGCCGCCGCGTGCCGTACCCCTCAGCATCCAAGAGCGACGCCAGATCGAAGGTCACTATGACCTGCACCCCATTTTTGGTCCACGAGTAATGAGACATTCGGCCTAGGCTGTTTTTGTTTTCAGGGTTTAGGTGTGAGATGGGTACAGGCCGCAGCCTGCTCCGTGCAGGAGGCGGGGTACCCCGCCTCCTGCAGCGACGCCGCGTATTCCGACGGTGGTCGGTTTCCCAGCGAAC
>QQUA01000021.1 GCA_008501825.1 Planctomycetota bacterium
CGAAGTTGCTTCGCTGACCCCGTGGGCCTGGAAGAAGGACCAGGCTACCGACACCAAAGCTTGATTTGAATTCAAGCCGAATCCGGCCAAAGCTTAGGTAATACATGGCGTGACCGGACGCTTACGAAACAGATGAATTTCGCGAAAGAGAATCCGCTTTGTCAATTGAAGCTCTGCGACCAATCGTGAAAGATTTCGAAATCGTAACCTTATACTCCGAAGATAGGGTTAAAGGATGTGTTCAGCTAACCCGCGAAGGAAGGTTTGAGGTCATTTCCATTTCTCTGGCCAATCCGAGGAAGAAATTACGCTTCTTGGAGCATTGCTGGAATCTGATTGGGCATCATGCCTCTGCCGCCTACATGGGAGAAGAGCTTGAGCTTTGCGAAGCTGACATCTTGCTTTCCATTTCTCAGCTAGGCATTCCCTCACAAATGGATTTATGCGAAGCGGCCATTTTCAAAACAGGAGGCCAGAACCCTTGCACCCGCGAAGGAATCCTAATGGCCCACGAGGCAGTTTTCATTCGCGGCAAGAATACCCGACATGACAAATCCTCATGAAGACGGCTGGAGCCGCTTAACGGAAGCACTTAAGCTTGTGGCGGCGGAACCGTCCGTTCAGCTATCTTCACTGCCTGATGGAGTGCTCAAGGCCGATGAAATCGTCCTTACCTTTGATGAATGCTTAGCCTCCGTCTCAGACTTGGTCGAAGCCAAGCGACTCCCCTTGGACGTGAAAAAGAAAATCCAAGAGATTGACAAGTTATTTGAAAGAATGACTCAAGAGGGTGGAGATCACTGGACCGAGGATGCCGTTAGGTCCAACCGTGAGTGGAAGGAAGCCCGAGAGTTAGCTGGAGAAATCTTGGAGCGCATGAAGGTTCCCATGGATCGCCCCAGATTAGATTGGGTGACTTATGTTCTGGAGTCAAAGGATCCATCGCCACCCCGGAACATAAGAAATTTTCTCTACAAGATCATCCAAAGCCTCAAGAGTGCTTTTTGGAAAGGATAGGCTTCCATTCCATGAACACGATCGAGGGAGTCGAGATCTTGGCTACGCTCTTGAGTTTCTGGTTTTCGGCCGCCATTCGACTTGGCATGAAGCCGGAATGACTGAGCGAAGTACCTGAACTCGTCCTCATATTGGGGAAACACTGGAGCGACAACAGCCTCACAGAGGGTCCGAATCGAACTTGAAGCGCGAGTTCAATGGCTTCTCCTGATCCGGCGACAGCTTCGGCGCATGGAAGGGAAAGCGGCGCGAGCTTCGAGATGAAGGATTTGTGAATTTCGCGCTTTGACGGGCCCGAGAGCAAGAATTTGGGAAGCGCCTCTTCGCGAGCGGCACTTATACGGATGACGCCCAGTGGTCCGGGTCCACTGGAATTGGATCTCCTCCGTGGATTCCGGAACCACTTGGGCTCACCTCATACCCATGAAAACAATCCCTAAGTCTCTCGCGGTTTGCGCCGGCTTTGCCGTGCTGCATTCCGTTTCCCCAGCGCAACACTACTCGCGCGAACTCGTCGTCGTGGACCAATCCGTCGTGACGATCGAGCAACTCGCGATTGCAAGCGACCAAGAATTGACTGCACTGCTGTACCGGGAAGGTGGAAGCAGCAATCAAGTGCTTGCCGTTACAGCGGATGGTCGCGCCCTCGGTAGCGAATTCAGTGCACCCGCGTTGGTGAGCGCCGCCACGAGCGCCGCCCGCGATATCCAGAATGATTCCATCCACGTACTCGAAGACCGGGCTTATGCACTCTGGGCCGACGATGAGGCCGGCGCGGCTTCGACGCGGCTTTGGTTTAACCGCCACCAAAACGGTGCTTGGGGAACCGCAACTGCGTTGCCGGATGGAGGCTTACTCACCGGTCTGGACTTGAAGTACTGGGCCACGGCCATCGGCGCCGGCATCAATGGCAACACGACGGTCGCCGCCCTGGCTTGTTACACAAGCGGCGGATCCGATCAGTTGTATTTGCACGTTTCCGTGGACGGTGGAAACAATTTCTTGACGCCGCAAGCGGTTTCCGACCTTGGGAGTTCCCCCGGACTGATCGATGGAGTCGCCGTCGAACTCGAAGGCATCAGTCTTCAATGTGCTTGGATCGATGACCGGGCTGGTTCCGGTGACGTTTATCATCGCCACGCAATTGTCGATTTCCTTGGCGGAGTCACCTGGCAACGCAATGACTTGAAACTATCGAGCGGTGCCGGCAGCGACGCGCTCGGCAGTTTGGAACTGGCCGTCAACGGAGAAGCCTCCTGGTCCGGCGCAGATGCCAAATACGTCGGCGCCGCATGGCTGCAAGACGACGGAGACGGAACCAACACGCTGCGCGTTGCCGCATCGCACACCCACGGCGCGGACTTCCTTCCCGAAGACGTGGTCGCCCACACGGGAGATCCCGGCGCCGACGTCGAAGCCTTCGATTTCGAGATCTCCGGCGACACCTTCCACGTTGCGTGGCAGGACAGCACTCTCGGCACGCGCCAAGTCTTCCGCGTGTCTTCGGAAGAAGGAACGTCCTGGGACGGCATCACCGGCTCGGAATTCGTGAAAGTCTCCGGCCAAAGCGATCCCGGCGCGGAGGGCTTCTCTCCCGGCATCACGCGCTCGACCAAAACCCCGGATGCGACCTGCACTTTCTGGATCGAGCACAGCTCCGGCGGACTTCTGAACGTGGTCACCGCCTTCGCCGATCAATCCCTCGGCGGCGCCTTCCACGACGAGTATTCCCCCATCGGACCGGGTTCAAAAGTGCCGGAAGCGAGTTTCGGCCCGGCAGCCGGTGCCTATAACTTCCTCTACAACAACTTCGCGCTGGCCTGGCTGGAAGGTGATGGCGCCGGAGTGAAGGACCTGATCGTTAGCGGCTTCCGTCCGCAAGCGGTGGAAGTCGAAGACTTCACCCCTTCCGAAAATGACTTCCACTTCTTCGTTGAGCACCTGCCCTTCCAGGATCTCTATGGATTCGTGTTGGTCTCCAGCGCCGCGTCGACGGGGCCGAATTTCTTGCTGCCGGACGGCCGAAACACGGGCTTGGTACGCGACGCCGTAACCGATTTCGGCTTGGCCAACCTCGGGCAATTCATCGGGCCCAACCTTCCTGCATTTGAAGGAGCGGAAACGCCGCTGATCCCGACCTCGAGCGTACCTCCGGGTTTGACCCTGCGGTTCGTGGGCGTCAGCGTTGGACCTTTTGGTGAGCCTCACGTGCTCACCGACGTGTTCGAAGCGACCTTCCAATAACCCTCGTATCGTCTGGAGGCCGTGCCAAGGCAACGGCGGCAACCTTCCTCCTTCGCCGTTGTGAAGGACACGGCCTTCAGCAAGTTTCAAGGATCGAAGATCTTTAAAGGGATCGAGGCGTATTCAAGAAAGGAAGGTCTGCCGCAAGGCTTCGCGAGCCCGATTCATGCGCGAAGCGATGGTTCCCCGGCTCACGCCCTGTTCAGACGCGAGGACCTCGTAGTCCACGCTATCGAAGTAATAGCGGACCAGCAGATTTCGGTGTTTCGGGCGCAGTCGATTCAAGGCCGCAAGCATCCGGGCGTGCTCCTCGGCGGTGCAAATCGGACAGTCCTCCGGATGGGAACCGTCCACCACCAGCGGTCGCTCGCGGGCTGCATTCGCTTCCCGAATGGCCCGGCGTCGCAAGGTGCGGTGAATGTGCAAAGCCCGAAGATGAACGGCTCCCGCGAGCCAGGCGCTCGGCCGTTGGGGCCACGGCTCGGCTCGCCAAAGAGCCACCAGAGCCTCTTGGACCGCGTCTTCCGCCAAATCCGGACTGCCGAGCAGCCTTTGCGCCTTGTCGACCAACCTGGGAACCACGTCGGCGGGCAGGGACTTCAAGAGCGGCGCACGATCCTTCGAAGACCCGCCGATTCGGATCGCCACAGGGGAAAAAGAATCATGGGAACGAGACAAGGGCAGAATCCAGAGCGTGAGGTACACAACGACTGGGCAACGCACGAGCGACGGACCCTTCGTGGACCGTCACCTCGTCAACATGGCTTCAACGCCCCGGGCCTAAGAGGCACGGCGAGGCGGTCGACCGCATCTACGACTTGCTCACTCCGGCGGTCCGCGCCGGGGATGGGCGCCGGAGGATTCGTGATACTCGAATAGAAACGCCTTGGTGGCAGGCTCGCTTACCGCAAGACTCGGCCAAGCAAGAACCCCGGGATCCCACGGCGGCGGCGCAAGATAATTCGACGCATCGGCCAGGCGATGACACTGAAAACAAGTTTGCTCGTGTCCGCCCCCAGCCCCTTCGTGTTCAGCTTCGTGTTCAGAAGCATGAACGAAGCCATGCAAGCCCTCGAGGAAGAGCAGGCTGACGACGAGTAAGCAAAGGAGGGGACGGATCCGCATGATCCGGAATCGGAGTCCACGACCATGCTACTTCACAGATCGGGTCGCCCCTTCCAGGATCTTCGAGGGACGGATCATGAGATGTCCGACGATTCCGGGAAGCGGTTCCCCTGCCGCGGCAACCCTGTTTGGGATTCGGCTTCCGAAGTCAAGCATTTACCTTCACGGCGGCCATGGATTTGACGTAGGCCCTGTTGTTCAGGGTCACAAAGTCATAGTCATGGAAGTCAACCGCCGACAATTCCTCGCCGCGACCAGCGCCGGCCTGCTCTCTTGTGCGTGCACCCGGTCCTTGGATGCCGGGACGTCAGGACGATTGGATCTGTTGCTGAGTGCTCATGCAGGCCGATGGCCGGAGCGGGAGGGAGCCGGGGCCAACCACTACCCGATGGCGGCGGAGGTCTTGGAAGCGTTCGGGTACGAAGAAGAGATCGACGACGCCTGGATCGAGGGGGCTTCGTTGTACGGATCTCTAAGTCCTGAGAGTTCAGTTATGGATAGCGGCGATGCGCGCCTCGGCGACTACGGTGGCTTCAACCTCTGGCTTGAGCGGTTTCGCCGCGAATTGGCGGAGAGGCCGTGGCAAAAGGTGATCAAGACTTGGGCCCCGACCCTGGCGCCGGGGATCAGTGCCGCCACGTTTCACGGCGTGATCCGTACCGGCCACGCGGTCCGGGCTCTGGCGCTTCAGAGGACTCCCGCTCGGCTCGAGGAGTTGGCCGCCGGACTCGCGTTCTGGGCGGCGAGGTACGTGGAATTGCCTTCCGGCGGTGGGATAGCCGACTTCTCGGAACTCGAGCATCCGTGGCTGAACCAGGCCGAGGATGTCCCTTTTCACGACGTCATGGCCCGTATGACCGAAAGACCTCTGGTGTCCGTTATTCCTATCGAAGGGGATCCTCGGATCGCGCTGGATGCCGTGGTGCGCGAGGGTGCCATCGCCTTTCTTGAGATGCTGGTGGCGGAGCGGCATCGGATCTGGAATTTGCACACGGTTACCGGTCCAGCCGCCGTGGAATGGTTGTTCCCGCACGTGGATCGGCGCAGTGCGGAGCGGCTCGTCTCCTTCGCTCGGCAAGCCACCCTCGCGACCCTGGCTTCGTTTGGTGAACCCTACCAATCGAGGGCCCATGAGCGTAAGGACTTGGAGGACTGGCCCACCTATATCGAACGCGCCGTCGCCTCCCGCTCCGTCCACGGGATCAAGCTGATCGATGCCTTGGTGCGCTTCGATCGCGACGACGACCCGATCTGGAGATCCGTCGCCGCCCAATGGTTCGAGTGGGTTTAGGGAGCCAACGAGTCGGCTAATTCAAATTCTGATTTTGAATTAGCCGAAATATCCAGTACTCTCTTCCTGTCCATGATCGACCGCGACCTTAGCTCTCGGGTTCAAAAGGCTGCTCGGCAGTTTCCGGCGGTCACCGTCACCGGGCCCCGCCAGAGCGGCAAGTCCACTCTCTGCCAGAAACTATTTCCGAAGCTGGCCTATGCGAACCTGGAAGCTCCGGACACCCGAGCCTTCGCAACTCAAGATCCACGGGCCTTCCTGGCCAATTTTCCGAAAGGAGCGGTCATTGACGAGGTGCAACGGGTGCCCGAGCTGCCCTCCTACCTTCAGGGCATCATCGATGCGGATCCGAAGCCCGGGCGTTGGATCCTCACCGGCTCCCAAAACCTGGCCTTGCTCGAATCGGTCAGCCAATCTTTGGCCGGCCGTTCCGCCGTGCTCCACCTGCTGCCGCTAGCGCGCAGCGAGGTCATCCGGTTCAAGCGCCATCCGCAAACGCTTGAAGAAACGATTCTCGCCGGAGGATACCCACGCATCTTCGACCGGAACCTGGATCCGAGCGAATGGCTGCGCTCATACGTTGGAACGTACATTGAGCGCGATGTGCGTTCGCTCAGCATGATCGGTGATCTCACGACCTTCCAACGCTTCGTGGAACTGTGCGCCGGACGGACTTCGCAACTGCTCAATTACTCCTCTCTAGCGGCGGACTGCGGCGTATCCCAACCCACCGCCAAAGCCTGGCTCAGTGTTTTGGAGACCAGCTTCATTGCTTTCCGATTACCCGGATTTCACACCAGCCTCCGAAAGCGGCTGGTCAAGATGCCCAAGCTCCACTTTTATGACACCGGCCTCGCTTGCTGGCTGCTTGGCATCCGCAGCCCCGACCAGTTGCGATCGCATCCCCTCCGCGGCGCCATCTTCGAGACTTGGGTGGTTTCAGAAATCCTCAAGCACCGCATGAACCGCGGTGAGCCGGCCGGCCTGTATTTCTATCGCGACCGTGACGCCGCCGAGGTCGATTTGATCATCGAACACGGTGGCCGCCTGACGTTGGTGGAAGCCAAAGCGGCTGAAACGGCATCGTCCAATTTGTTCGCCGGCGCCCGCCGGGTGCAGGATCATTTGGCCGATTCGTCGCGCCCGTGCCGAGTGGTCGTCGCCTACGGAGGTAACGACTCCCAAAGCCGCTCGAACGGCAAGCTGGTGCCGTGGTTTCAACTGCACAAGGAGGAATGGATTTGACGTGGCGTGACATGGACGATCACTCGGTCATCAAATGAACCAAAAATGGGGTGCAGGTCACAGCCTGTACCCCTCTCACCCCTAAACCCTGAAAACAAAAACAATCTAGGCCGAAAGTCTCATTACTCGTGGACCAAAAATGGGATGCAGATCAAAAGTTCTCGCCCCCCTAGCAACTGACGCGAACCACCGTGCGCCGAAGCGAAGACAGGCCGAGCCAGAACGCCCTTCGAGTAGACCCGGCGCTCCACACGGTACCTCGAAGTCAATGGGCCCTTCACGTACTCGAACTAACGCAACTTCCGGCGGAGAGTCCCCCACTGCCGCGCAACCTGCCTGCGAAGACCTTCGTCTCCAATGATTCTGGCGGCCCGCAGACCGTAGCCTACGAAGTTCCCGCGGCCCTTCCTGCCTGCGCCTAGATGCGAATACCGTTCGTATAGGCCCTTCTTCCTCAAAGGAGTCGGCGGAAGCCCATTCTGCGCGCGCAATCGGTTCGCTTTGCTAGCCGACGCGCGCGCGAGCCAGACAGCACTTTCCATCCTCCGGTGAAAGCGACTGAGCGTCTTAGGGCGCAGCAAGACTCTTGTTCCATTGAACATGAATCCAAGGTATTGGAGCCACGACTGTTTTCCCGATCTTGTGAGCCTGCCCGAAGAGTAACTATGAACTTCTGTCTTCTCGGGTGCGATCTGAAGCTCGAGCATTGTCCCCAGCAGGTCCTCCAAGTAAGTGACGAAGTCGTTCGCGTCGTTCGGTGTCCCCTGAATCGCCACAAGAATGTCGTCGCAGTATCTCAGATAGAAGCCTCCCACAGATCTTGCTCGTTCCGATACCACGAGATCGAACTCCCGCATCACGATGTTGGAGACGGTCGCGCTGATGGGCGCACCCTGTGGAATCCCGAGAGCAAGACTATTGCGGTGTACCAATCCGCCGCCCCTTACCACCTTGCGGAATCCGACTGGATCAGTCAGGGGAAGAGGCCGATCGCGGATCATTGCCGCCTTGGAGATACCGAGAGCAACTCTCGCCGCTTCGCGATCCACCCACGAGTACCGAGTTAGATTCCTGAATACAGCGTAGTGGTCATCGGAGAGCCGATGGACTCCAAGCGTCTTCGCCCATTGGTCCTTGATCACAGCGTGAGGAATCCGATCGAAGAAACTGCGTACGTCTGCTCCGATGACCTGACAGGACCCCATTCGTCGAATTTGGCGGAAGGCATGACGAGCAAAGTGAATGTTGCACTTCGCCCTCAAGCCGCCGCCGGAGTCACTTCCAGGACGAAAGGCTAGGACGCTTCGGCCGAGTTGATTTCGTAGCAGCCAGTCTTCGTATGCCGCGCCGAGCTCCCTTGCGTAATACGCAAAGATGTGTGAATCGCGGTGGGAGGCAATTGAAATATCTCTCGACTTAATCCTCCGCCATCGCCGTGCCGACGGCCGAATCTCTGACAATTGGAATCTGAGAAACGGCAAGAAGGGGTTCTGTGCGACACGGGCCGGATTCGTCACCAGCGCACGTGCCGCACTCTCACTGAGCGGAGAGTCGAAGTGCCTGTATTCCCTTCGCTTGTACCAACCCATCTCAAGTGGTTCAGCCGGGCGGCGGCATTAGCGACACGACCGTCAACATCCACCACCCGGCTTAAGGAGCTTGCGCTCGGCCCCCCAAATGAGGGCATCAAAGGTCTCGGATCAATCCGATGTTTAAATACATCGTGTCTGTTGCTTCCTTGCTGGCCGGTCCACTTGGTGGAGGTGGCCTTCAGGGTCGCCGTGAGCCTAAGAACTCCACGATTTCTCATGAAACTCCTTGCACACGTCTCAGACAATCCCGGCAGGCGGTTCCTACCGGCGCTTGAGCTTATCAAACGTGTCCTCCTTCGTCAATTGAAGGAAATCGTGGTCAAACCCTCCTAGCCGGCTCCGAGACTCGCAAGCGTACTCAGTGCCCTGTCGGCACCCTTAGAACTCTCTTGGATCTGGCAGCGTGGCAAGAACATATCGCCGGCTGCACGCGAGGCGCGCTGACGCCCTCGGTCCGGTGGATAGGCCTTGGCCGCTCCCAACGACGAACGGGCCTCCCGCCTTCGCGGACGATAGGCCAGTTGGTCTGGTAGCGGGGGGAGCGCTCCATAGAAACGACCTAGCCATCACACCTAGCCCGCGACAAACCTAAGGGCACAGAATGAAGAAACCCAGCGGTCCCTTCCGGGCGCTGGGTTTCTCCAGTGAATGGTAGCGGGGGTAGGATTCGAACCTACGACCTCCGGGTTATGAGCCCGACGAGCTGCCAGCTGCTCCACCCCGCGTCAGGGCCGCAAATTGTAGCGGCCGAAATGGGCATGACAAGGCGAAATAAGGCTTTTAAGGCGGTTTCTTTCGCCCGGGCCGGAGTCGGACTCAGCCCTGGTCCTCGGCCGGCGGTTCCGAGGCCGGAGGCTCGGCGGTGGGCTCCTCCTCGGGAGTCTCCACCGGTTGTTCCGAAGGTTGCTCCGTGGGTTGCTCAACCGGTGGCTCGGTCGGTTGGTCGGTCGGCGGGTCAGCCGGTTTTTCCGCAGGTTTTTCTTCGGGCTTTTCCGCAGGCTTATCGGCAGGGACGGGCTTGTCGCCGGGCTGCTCGGCCGCCTTGGCTGGAGCAGGAGTCTCAGCACCTTCAGCCCCCCCATCCTTCTGACCGCCCTCGGTCGAAGCCGGCTCCGGTTGCGGAGCTGGAGCCGGAGCGGTTTCCGGCGGGGTCTTCGGCTCTTCAGGAGGCGGAGGAAGCAAACCCTGCAACGCCGCTTTCATATCCGTGGCCGCGGCCAAGAACGGCTCCTGCGGCTGGCCGGCCGACTGCAGCAAAGCCAGGCCTTGCTGCGGCAAATTGGCGTCCCGAGCCAAAGCCAAGGATTCCAAGACCATCGGCCAAAGATCGCCGGGCCTCTCCTTCAATAACGGCGCCGCAGCCTGGGCGGCGGCCAAAGCCTCCGCCGGTCGCCGGCGGACATTCTCCAATCGCGCCAGCAGCCAAGGCCAGTCGGCGGCCGCCGGTTCCGCCGCCATCCGCTCCTTCAGCCGGGCGGCCGCTTCGTCGGCCCGAGTGGCGCCGCCGTTGTGCAAACCACCTTCCAACAGCCATTGGGCCAGAGCCAAGGTGTAGAACCGATCGATCTGGGCGTACTGCCCCTCGTCGGCGATCTCGAGCTGACTGATTTCCGCCACCAAGGCGAAGGCCACGTCCCACACCTGATTCTTGGCCAGGGCCGGCATCGCCTTCATGAACTTGGCCGGATCCATGCCCGCCGGCTCCTTGTCGGCGGCCAACTGCCTCGCCACCGCCTGCTGATAAGCCACCCGAATTTCCCGGTCTTCCCGGGGCGGCACGTAGCTCAACAAGAAATCCAACCCAGACGAATTCGGCAACGCCCCGATCGCCACCAGGATTTCCCGGACCAAACGGCCTTCTTGCTCTACCGCCAACCGCTCCGCCAACAAAGGACCGGTCTGCGGCAAGCGAAGTTGGGTCAAACTTTGCACCGCCTGCAAACGCAAGTCGAAGATTTCGGACGCCAAGTGCATGCGAAAGACTTCGATGAAATCGGCACCGTCTTTTTGCCGCACCGCCAAGCGAGTCAAGGCTTGCATGGCGGCCAATTGATCTTGCAGACTTCGTTCCCCCTTGGGATTGGCCACGTGTTCCCGCAACCCGCTCATGAACTCGGGGCCGCCGCGAGAACCGATCGCGCTGTACACCTTGCTGCGCACCGCCGGATCGGTTTCACTGGCCAAAGCCAAACTCAAAATCTTGTCCAAAGCAGGATCGGCGTTGGCGGTCCCGTTTCCTTCGGTCACCGCCACCAGGGCGGTAAACATGGCGGCGCGATAACCGGCTCCGGTATTCAACAAGCCGGCACTTTCATACACCCTTCCTAAATGACTGAGCACGCCGGTCCGGGCCACCCCCACCGGCTTGACCAGTTGCAAGGTCCGCGCCGCTTCCAGATTCAACTCCGGCAACGGCGAAGCCAAGGCCTGATCCAAAATGGCCATCGCTTCGGCGCCTTCAAAGAAGCGGGGAATCAACGGCACCAACAAACGCCGCAACTCCGGACTGGCTTCTTGGGCCCAAGCTTGCTGCAGCGCCTGGGACCGCCGCAGTTTTTCCGCCTTGGCCGCTTCCGCATCGGCGGGAAGGGCCGGCAAACTACGCAGCGCCAAATAACCCAAGGAACGCACTTCAAACAAATCTTGGCGGACGGCTTCAAAGGCCAAGCTGGGATTTTGTTTCAACTGCCGATCCCACTGGGCGATCACGCGGCGGCGTTCGCTTTCGGCGGCGTTCAAAACCCAATCGATGCGACGTAAATCCTTGGCGCCGCCGTTCCACCATTGCAGGAAGGCGTCCAAACTGCGGAAATCCCGGCGAGTCAGCGAATACAAGGCTCGGCGAGCCGGATCGTGATAGAGCTGATCGTCCAAAAAGGCTGCCACCACCTCGACGTTGGCATGAGCCGCCATTTCCAGATGCCCGACCGCTTTTAAAGCTCCGAGCAAGCGCGGCCGACTGCTGGCCATCCGATCTTTGAGGATGTTGTGCAAATACATCCGTAGATCGGCCCATTTCGAGTCGATTCGGCGCCAGGCCGGCGCCGTCGCCACCGGGATCTCTTCCAAACCTTCCCAACGCAGCAAAAATTCGGCTTGAGCTTCGGGCTGAGCCTCGGCCAGGGCATTCAAAATGCGCTGCGCCGCAACTTTGCGAACCGCCAAATCGGTGGAACGCATGCCTTCGGCATAAGCGGCGACGACTTCTTGGTTTTTATCGAGTGGCGCGGGCAAATTCGGTCTCGGTCCCTGCATCCACAAGGACCAAAGCACCACCGCGATTACTCGGAACCAAGCCACGTTGAAATCCTATCAGGTAGACCGCTAGGAAAGGACCGAAACCATGGAGGCTTTTGATCCTTTTCTATCCTTCACGTTGTTTACGCGTTGGATTCTCCGAAAAACAGCAAAAATGCTTTCCAAAGCCGTTGCCAGGCTTGTTGCATGTCACCGCCGGTATCGACCCAACGGCCTTGGCAAGCCCGCTCATAGGCGGGCAAGCGGCGCCGCCAAAGATGCTCGGTTTCTTGTTCCAGAGAAAGGGAAGTCAAAGCCGGCCGGTCGCCGCCGGCTTGGCGAGCCACCAATTCAGCTAAGGAAGCTCGCAAGCCCAACACCCGAGAATAAGTCGCTAATTCTTGCACCGCGCTCTCGGTTTCTACGATGCCGCCGCCAAGGGCCACCACCAACCCCGGCTGGTCGAACCAAAGCGGCAAATAAGACGCCTCGGCCTGGCGAAAGCCGGCTCGGTCCTGAACCACCCAATCGGCGATCCGGCGGCCGCGATCTTTTTCCAAATAGGCATCGGCGTCGACGAAATCGAAACCGACTTGTTCGGCTAAGCGGCGGCCCAGGGTGGTCTTGCCGCTGGCCCGGGGTCCGATCAAAAAAACCGAAGCCCGCTCCTTCATGACGGCCGTTCCATCTCGGCTTGCAACACTTGCCGAAGCGGCGCCGGCTCAAGCTTCAAGCCGGTAAAGATTTCGAATTGGGCCAGCATTTGCCGGAGCAGCATTTCCAAGCCGTCCACCGCCACCGCGCCTTGTTCTTCGGCGTGAGCCAACAAGGCGGTTCGAATCGGCTCATACACCATGTCGAGGACCACCGTTTCCGGCACAAGCCGTCGTCCCGACAGCAGATTGCCGGGCTGAGTTCGGGAACCCACCGGGGTGGCTTGCAACACGCCGCCGAAGTGCTGAGCTTGCACCGCCTCCAAGGAAACGGCCGAAAGCGGAGCTGCCCCTTCGACTTCGGCCAAAGCCGGCCCGAGGTCGTGACAAAGTTGTTCGGCCTGAGCCAGTCGGCGAGCCGCCACCGTCACCGGATGCCCGCGGCGAGCTCCCTCGTACACCACCGCTCTGGCCGCTCCGCCGGCCCCGAGTACCAACAAAGGAATTCCCGCCGGCAAACCGGCCGCGATCATGGCGTCCAAAGCCGCCGGGCCGTCGGTGGCATAGGCCTTCCAACCTTTTGGAGTGCGGTGCAGGGTGTTGGCGGCCCCCACCGCTTTGGCCACCGGATCGGCGTTTTGAGCGGCGGCCAAGGCCTCGGCCTTGAAGGGAGCCGTGACCGAAAAGCCTTGCAAAGGGGCAAAGCCGTGGGCGTGCAGGAAGCCGTCGAAAGTCGGAACTTCCAAAGGCAGATAGAAAGCGTCCAAGCCGGTCAATCGGAAAGCGTGATTCCACAGCAACGGACTCTTGGAATGGGCCACCGGGCGCCCGACCACTCCATAAAGATTGGTTTGCGGCCCCGGCCCGCCCGGGGGATACAAAGCGATCAGGGCCGACGCCGGCCATTGGCCGACACCGGTTTCGGCACCGGCCACCGAGGCGTAAATCCACGGGGCTCCGAAAACCGGCGCCCATGCTCGGGTGGCGGATCCGCCGGGCCCTTGGGCAAAGGCCAACAGCGGAGCCCGGGTGGTGCCATAAAGCCGGGCCACTTTCATTGCCTGCAAGTGGTCTTCGGCCCAAGAAACCACTTTGGCCACGTCTCCTGGTTCCAGGCGGCCTTCGATGCGGTGCAACTGCAACCGCAAATCGGCGTTTTCGCCAGGTTGCTCGTGCCAGGAATGAATCACGCCGACGCCGGAGGGCAAGGCCTCTGGTCGCGGCGCTCCCAAGGGCAGGTCGACGAAGCGGGCCCCACCTGCCGCCGCTTCCAGCAATCGCTTTTGTCGCAACTCTTCGCCGCCTTGGAAAAAGCCGCCTTCGGATTCCCGGTGACAAGCGGCGATCACCGGCAAAGGCATGGCGGCCACCAAGGTTTGGAAGTCCATTTCCGGCGCCCGATCCAAACGCAATTCCAACCAAGTCGCCAAGCCTCGTTGCGACTCGGCCACGGCCAAAGCGGATTCGAAGTTTTCGACGAAGAAACTGGCGGCGACGCTCATGCCTTCGAGTCAGGGCTTTCCTCATCCAATGCCGAGGGATTCAGCAACAAGCGTAGGGCTTGGCTTCCTTCCCGGGACAAGCGTCCACTTCGTTCGGCCAAATCCAGCAAGGGTTCCAGGAGTTGTCGGTAACGACCGGCTTGTTCCGGCGGCAAGGCGGCCAAATGGGCGGCGACGACTTCGGCATCGCCTCGGACCACCGGTCCGGTCAAGGACTGGGCCGGCCCTCGCTCCTCAAAAGCTTGCACCGCATGGCCGGCCAGAGAAGTCAGAGCCGGGCGGGCTTGGTCGCCCAATAAGGGTTGTAGGAGTTCCTCCGACCACGCCAACAAAGCGGTCAAATGGTTGGCGGCCAAGGACAAGGCCAAGTGGTAAGGGCGGCGGTCGAAATCCGCCGGCAGCCAGTGCAAGAGGCAACCCCAAAGACGGCCGAGGACTTCCACTTCGGATTTGGCTTGCTCGGTGGCTTCCACCGTAACCACCGCCGAAGACAAGGCCTGCCAGGACGTCTCCGCTTCAGTAAAGGGCAACAGCGGATGCAACACCGCGGTTCGCCAACCCAAGTCGGCCAAAGGTTGCAACAAAGTCAAACCGTGAATGCCGCTGGTGTGGACGGCGAAGCCGGGAAGCACCCCGGCCATGGCCGAAGCCCAATCCTGAATCGACTCGGCCAAGACATCGTCGCCGGGACAAAACAAAAGCCGTTGTGGCGGCCGCTCCGCCAAGTCTTGTTTTCTTTGCTCGAGCAAAGCGGTGGTCAGGTTTTGTTCCGCCGCCCAGGTCTGCCAAGGTCCGGCTTGGCGTCCGAACAAAACCACCGCCTCTCCCTGCTGCCGGTGGCCCCAAGCCAAACAACGTCCGACTCGGCCCGGTCCGATCACCCAGGTGGTCACGGCGTTGCGGCTCCTTGGATCGGTTGCGGCCATTTCGGCAACAACGGTACCGCTTCAACCTGCAGGTCGGCAAAGGCGGTTTGTAATGAAGCGGCGGTTCGCTGCGCCGAAGCTTGGTCCGGACAAACCAGGAAATGAGCGGCGCCGCTGCCGCTCATGTGCAAATCTCCGAATCGAGCCCAGTCCTCGGCGGCGGCGGCCAAGTCCGGTTGAAGTCGATAGGCCGCCCGTTGCAAATCGTTCGGCCCGGGATTCCGGGGCCATGGTGGCGGCGGCGGAGCGAGGCCGTCCCAGGGATCCGCTTGCAAGGCTTGAAAAACCTTGGGCGTGGAAAGCGACACCGGCGGCAACAACAACACGATCCAAGTTTCCGGGAGTGCCGCTTCCGCCAACACCACTTCGCCGCGACCGCCTCGCCATTGGCCGCCGCCCCGATTCAAGAAAAAGGGGACGTCGCTGCCCAACTGCAAAGCGATTTCGCTCAGCCTTGGTTCCGCTAACCGCCGCTGGGCCACTTCCTGCAACAAGTGCAAGGCGGCGGCGGCGTTGGAACTGCCTCCGCCCAAACCGGCTCCGGCGGGAATGTTCTTTCGCAAACACCAAGCCACGCTCGGGGCTTCTCCGCCGGCTTGGCGCCAGCTCCGCTCCGCCTGCAACACCAGGTTCGATTCGGATAGAGGTACGCCTTCTGCTTGAGGCCCTTGGCATCGAAAGCCTTTTGCACCGACTTGCAATTCCAATCGATCGAAAAAGGCGACGGCGGCAAACCAGGAGCGGAGTTCATGAAAACCGTCGGGCCGGCGCCCAAGGACTTTCAAATCCCAATTGATTTTCGCTGGACAAAGAAGCCTCCAAGCCACCGAATCAATCTCCGGCATCCAACCGCAGGTTGTCGATCAAACGGGTGCTGCCGACTCGAACCGCGGTCACCGCTCGCCAATTCCCGGAACTTTCGCCGGCCGGTTTTTGAAAGGTTCGGTCGTCGACCACGGCGGCATATTCGGCTTGCAAACCCGCTTGCCGATACACCGCTTGCATGGCTTGCTCCAACGCCTGGGGCCGCCGTTCTCCCTTTTGAAAAAGAACCCGGGCGGCGCTCAAAGCCTGAAACAAGGCGGTACTTCGAACACGATCTTCCGGATTCAAGTGGACGTTGCGGCTGCTCATGGCCAAACCGTCCGCTTCTCTTTGAGTCGGGCAGGCCACGATTTCGCAATCTACGTGGAAATCCTCAACCAAACGCCGCACCAAGTAGAGTTGCTGGGCGTCCTTTTCGCCGAAATAAGCCCGGTCGGCGCCGGATTGCAACAACAACTTCAAAACCACGGTCAACATACCGTCGAAATGTCCGGGGCGGAATTCTCCTTCGAAGCCGCCGCCACCGGGACCGGCCTGGACCGTGGTTTCAAAACCTTCTGGATACATGGCCGCCGGCTTCGGCCGGTACAACACGCTGGTTCCCAGGCGCCGCAAACGATCTTCGTCTTCCTGCAACGGCCGCGGATAACTGTCGAAATCCTGAGTTTCGTTGAATTGCAGGGGATTGACGAAGATGGAAACCACGGTGTGGTCGTTTTGTTGCAAAGAAGCTTGCACCAAAGCTTCATGACCGGCATGCAAGCTGCCCATGGTCGGCACCAAACCCAGGCTTCCGGTTCTGGCTTTGCGCCAGCTTCGCAAAGCTTCCGGCTGTTCCAGAACGATCATGCCGGAGGAAGGGCTTCTAAGCTTTGCGACACCGTCCGGCCGCTGGCGAGCGGCAGATCCGGCGCCAACTCAGCGAGCGGCGCCAGCACGAAGCGGCGACTTTCCATCCGCGGGTGAGGCAAGGTCAGCCATGGCCCTCGGGCTTGGACGCAACCGTGGTGCAACAAGTCCAAATCCAAGGTTCGGGGGCCGTTGGCGGCCAAACGCCGGCGTCCCCGGCGCCACTCCAACCGTTGCAATCGGGCCAGCAATTCCCACGGGCTCCAATGAGTCTCCAAGCGGGCGACGGCGTTGAGAAAGGTCGGCTGCGACGGGCCGCCGACGGGAGCCGTGGCATGAAAAGCGCTGGTTTGGCGCAGTCGGACTCCCGGCAATTCGGCCATGGAATCGAGAGCAAAGCGCAAGTGAGCGCACCGATCCCCCAAATTGGAACCAAGAGCCACGAAGATATCGGTCATGGGCGACTGGTCAGCCAACCGTGACGGCGCAAGAAAGCCACCAGGGAAGTGACCGCCGGAGTGGCCATGAACAAAAAGGCCACCAGCAGCATGGTCAATTCCGGTTCCACCAACAAAATGCCGCCGATCAACACGATTTCAGCGATGCGGGGAAAGGGGCGTTTGGTTCGGCGCAGCCAAGCCAAGGAATGGGGATAGCGAATGCGGCTGACCATCAAGGCGCCGAGCAAAACCAGGATCAAGGGCAAAATCCGCAAAATGGTGGCTTTCAGCCAGAACACCTGATTTTCGGAAAGGGGCAGGATCAAATTGGGATCGCTCAAAGCGAAATAAGTCAGCACCAAGGTGATCGGGACCGCAGCGGCGGCCGGGCTGGGCAAACCGATGAAACTGCGGTCGGACTCGCCGGCTTCGGCGCCCTGATCTTCCGCGTTGAATCGGGCCAATCGCAACACCGCGCAACAGGCATACAAAATCGGCGTCACCACCAACAAGCGCGGGTGCATGCGCAATTCCATGCCGGGACCTTCCAACAGCACCAAGCCCCGAGCCAGCATCGCCGGCGCCACGCCGAAAGTCACGGCGTCGCAAAGGCTGTCCAATTGGGCTCCGAGATCGGAAGTCCCTTGGGTCAAACGAGCCACCTTGCCGTCGATGCCGTCGAACAGGGCGGCGATCACCATCAACCAGCCGGCATACATCAACAACTCAGGCCGGTTTTTGGCGGCGGCATCCATGACCCAGATAAAGGCGCCCAGACCGCAAGCCAGATTTCCCAAAGTAATGAGACTGGGAAGAATGGCCGTCGGGCGAAGGCGGGGGCCGGTTTGCATGGTGGCGGGAATTCTACCCGCGAGCGCCGTTTCAGTCGCTCAGGTGGCGCTCAAGTGGAATAGGGATGGGCCAGGGGGCCGCCGTGGGCCAACTCGACGATCGCGGCGGCGGTTCCGGCGAATTGAGCCAAGGCTCTTCGCTCGCCGTGGCAAGGTTGGCCGTGAACGGCTCCATAACACTCGAACAGGGCCCCGTGGCGGTGGACGGTTTCCAAGAGCCTTCGAGCCGGCTCCTCGCCGTCCTCCCCCAGCCAAGCAATGGCCATGGCGGCGTAGTCCAGCCATACCGAACCGTTCCAGAATCCGTCCTCCTGGAATGGGCGGGAGTCGGCGGCCAAGCTCGGAAACGGGGTCGGCGTATTGAACTTGGTCGGATCCAGAAGTTGTTCGCGCAGGCTTTGAGCCTGTTCCGAATCGACCATGCGAGCCCAAGCCGGAAGCCAGGTGGCAGCACTTTGAACGGTGATGGAGCGGCGCTGGCTCGGCCGGAAATCGGCAAAATAGGCCAGCTTCGGATTCCAAAGGAACTCGCCGATGGCCCGTCGAAATTGGCGACCGGCCAATTGCCAGGGCAGCGGTTCCCAGCCCCCGGCGGCGGTCAGTCGAGCGGCGGCTTCGCACTCCACCAAGCTGAAACAATTTAAATCCACCGGCCAGGTATCGAGCAGTCGCCAAGAACCATGGGGAACCATTTCGACGCCCTGAAAGCGCACCGAGTCGTCCCAGCCGCTGTCCCAAACCGCGGTTTTGAAGTCCTTACCTCCGGGGCGAACCAAGATCTCGCCGGAACAACGGCGGTTTAAATCCCACCACTCCAAGGATCGAATGGTGGCATAGAGCCATTCGTCCAAGATTTCCGGATCCTGGTCCAGGGACCACCACAAGGCTTCCAAGGCCCAGGCCACTTGCGGCGGCTTGGTATTGCGCCAATTGACCTGCCCGTGGTGATAACAAGCGGTATCGGGAATCATGCCGGCGGCATCCTGCTCCGACAGCATGGTGCGAAGCTGTTCCACTCCTCGCCGGGGATCCACGAACGATAAAGCGTGGGCGTGCTTCCACGAATCCCAAGCCCAAAAGCGAATCTCGGTAAAGGGCGAGGACAAAACTCCGCCGCCACCCAAGTCGCCCTTGGGTTGCAACCAATTCCACATCAAAGTGGTGACGGCTCTCGCCAACAATTCCTCACCCAAGCGCCAACCTTGAAAGCGGGATTGGTGAAAGGCGCGAGCGAACCAATCGTTCCAACGGTGCCGATTGCGCTCGAAGGCATCGGGATCGCGGACCGCCCCTCCTTCGGGAGCCACCACCACCAACCAGCGGCCTTCCCCACCGGGGACGACTTCAAAGGGCAAATCGGAAAAGACGTCGGGCGGTTCCCCATGGAGGTATTCGACTACGGCGGCATCTTCGGAAGCGAAGGCCGCTCGAATGCGAGCCCCGTTTTCCAACTCCGCCTCCAATGCGTCCGCCCAAATCGTGTGACGGACGGCATCGGCTCCCAAGTGCAATAAGTGGCGGCGCGGGTTCAGCAGCTCGCAAACTTCCAACGTCGCCCGGCGGCCGAACCGCAAGCCGAACCAAGCCCCGTGGTCGCGAAACAAGCCGACCGGGTTGCCTTGGTGGTCTTCCAACGGCAGTACGTCGGGAAAATCTTCGACCCGACTCATGCACGACGCCCTGTAGTTTTAGGCACGAAGGAATGCCCCGCCAAATCACCTCTCCCCTTAGGTTTCATGGCGCTCTCAGTGTACCAGCGAGTCAACTTGCAGCGCTTGAGCTGGAGGCGTCCAGGAATTATTGAAGAACTGCCATGAGTACATCCGGCGGGAATTGGCAGGAGCGCTTCCATCGCAAACTTCGCAGCCCGGCGCAAGCCATGGCCATGATCGGCCGGGGGCAGCGAGTATTCATCGGTTCGGGAGCGGCGGAACCGCAAATCCTGGTAAAGGCCCTGGCGGCTCGTAGCGGCCACCTGGCGGATAACCAGATCGTTCACATCATGACGTTGGGGATCGCTCCTTACGTTGAACCGCAGCTCAATGAGGGATTTCGCCATAACGCTTTCTTTATCGGCCCCAACGTCCGTGAAGCCGTAGCGGAAGGGCGGGCGGATTACACGCCAATCTTCCTATCCGAACTTCCGCGCCTGTTTCGGGAAGGCCGGGTCCCGATCGACGTGGCGCTGATTCAGGTCAGCCCCCCGGACGAACACGGCTATTGCAGCTACGGAGTCAGCGTGGACGTGGTCAAAGCCGGGGCCGAATGCGCCCGCCTGGTGATTGCCCAGGTCAACCGCCACATGCCCAGGACCCTTGGTGACAGTTTCATTCACGTCGATCAAATCCACGCTTTGGTGGAAGGAGACGAAGCGATCCTGGAGTCCAGCCACGGCAGCCCCGATCAGGTGGCCCAGCGCATCGGCCGCCACATCGCCGACTTGGTGGAGGACGGCTCCACCCTGCAAATGGGCATCGGCACCATTCCGGACGCCGTGTTGGCTTGCTTGGGCGACAAGAAGGACCTGGGCATTCACACCGAAATGTTTTCCGATGGGGTCATTGACTTGGTGGAACAGGGTGTGATCACCGGGCGGCGCAAAAGCTTGCACGCCGGCAAAATCGTGGCCAGTTTCGTCATGGGAAGCCGCCGGCTCTACGATTTTGTCGACAACAATCCGCGGATCGAATTTCACCCCAGCGAATACACCAACGATCCTTTCCGCATCGCCCAAAACGACCGCATGGTGGCGATCAATTCCGCCTTGGAAGTCGATTTGACCGGCCAAGTTTGCGCCGATTCGCTCGGCGAATATTTCTATAGCGGCATCGGCGGGCAAGTGGATTTCGTTCGCGGCGCCGCCCGCTCTCAAGGGGGCAAAGCCATCATTGCCTTGCCTTCCACCGCCCAAGGCGGCCGCCAATCCCGGATCGTGGTGAACCTGAAGCCCGGCGCAGGAGTGGTCACCAGCCGCGGCGACGTGCACTACATCGTGACCGAATTCGGCGTGGCCTATCTCCACGGCAAAACCATGCGCGAACGGGCCCTGGCTTTGATTCACATCGCCCATCCCGATTTCCGGGAAGCTTTGATGGCGGAAGCGCGGCAGAGAAGCCTGGTCTATCCCGACCAAGTGGCGGTTTTGGGAGTCGGCACCTTGGAATTGGAAGATCTGGAATGCGATTGGCAGTGCAAAAACGGCACGCCGCTGAAGGTCCGGCCGATCAAGCCTACCGACGAAGAAATGATGCGGGAGTTATTTTACTCGCTTTCACCGGAAACCGTGTATCACCGCTTTTTCAGCGGCGTGCAACGCATGCCGCACCGCGTACTGAAAGATTTCGTCACCGTGGACTACCGGCGCTCCCTGGCTTTGGTTGCAGTGGCGCAAAACGGAGAGCGGGAGGAAATCATCGGCGTCGGCCGCTATGCCGTCGACATGGCTGCCAATCAAGCCGAAGTCGCTTTCCTGGTTCGAGATGATTGGCAAAAGCAAGGCCTCGGCACTTATCTACTCCAGCGACTGATCGAAGTGGCTCGCAGCCGCGGCATCGTCGAGTTCACCGCCGATGTGTTGGCCGACAACACGGTGATGATGCACTTGTTCCACGCCAATGCCCCTTCCCCCATCCGCAGCAAATTGCGAGATGGGGTTTACCAATTGCAATTCGCCATCGGTTTGCACGACGTGCCGGCGGGAAGCGAAACGGCGACCAATCCAGTGGAATCGGCTCCGGCCTAGTTATAACTACCCTTGGAGAACTTAAGGTTGCTCCGACGTAAATCGTTAATCGCCCGGGCAAGTTCCTTTAAGACCGATCGGATTTCTTGCAATTCCGCTCTCGGTTCCAAAGTTCCAAAGACTGTTGTGGCTTTGGTCCATTCTATGGAGGCCTATTCCACGCAGGGAAGCCCAGGCCGGTAATCGGCCGGGTAGGGAATGCGCTGGTCCGCTTCTACCCGTTCCAGATTGGGAACGCCAGGTTTTTCGGCATACCAATAAGCCACGGAAGACCAATCGTCGCTTCGGCGGTTGGCATGGCCGTGTTCCAAGCTGACCTTCAAGGATCGATCGAACATGATCGGATCCTCGATGTGGAAACGATACATGCTGATCCGACCGCTGTAGTTCAAGCCTCCAGGAAGAGTCAAACCGGCATAAGGCCCGGCGTGAAACTGCCGCGGCCCCCAAGCGGTATTGAAGTAATCCTCGGTACCGGTGCCATGCAGCGTCGGCTTGTCATCGCCGTCAATGAAAATCATGTCGTCGCCTTCGCCATACCAATTGTTTTGATCGGTGACCCGCAAGTTGTGGACGTTCAACACGCAGCCGACATAATGACCGCGACCCTCGACGTCCAAAACTACGTAGTTGTCTTCTCCGCGCGGATTCAAACCTTCCATTTGGAAATCCCAGTTGCTCAAGCCAGCGTCGTCGATGCCCGGGCAAGGGTTGCGCCGTTGAAACCAAGCGTGGAAGTAGCCTTGCTCCACGTCCAAAGCCTCGTGAGCTTCCCAATCGACGTAATAGAACAGATGGGCCAGCGGCAAGGGACTTTCATTCCAAAGTTCCAGCCGAGCCCGGCGGCGAAAGGGCATCGGAAAGAAACAATTCATCCCTTTGCCGTCCTGAGGACACATTTGTAACGGCAAGCTGGCGAAATTGACGGTTTCACCGAAACCGACGCCGAAGAAATCGCCCAGCGGCACGTCCACGCTCGGGAGTTCAGAATCGTCCCAATACACTCGCAAACTGGCCCGCCGCAAGAGGTGAGGATCGTCCCCCAAAGCCGTGATCCAAAGATGGCGCAGGATACCGGGGCCTTGCAGCTCTCCAAGACAATGGCGCCCCCCCGGAGGCACCACCACGAAATCGGCGTTGCCACCGCTTCGATCAAAGGAAGATTCACGGCGGCGCCGGGCGTTGCGCAGGCGGGAAAGTTGCTCCAAAACCATGGCAAAGCCTAGCAAGCCGAGCAGGAAGAAATCGCCAGCGGACGGCAGTATCCTGGCCGCCATGACTCCTCGGCTCCCGGCTGCCTCCCTCCTGCTCGCCTCGGCCAGCCTGGCTTGCGGTTCCTTGCGTACCCCCGACTACAGCGATCACGACTTCGCCGCTCAGGCCACCTTCTTGAAAGAAGCCGCCGACGGCATTTTGTTGGAAAGCGGAACCGGCGCCATCGTGGTGAGTCCCACCCTGCAAGGCCGGGTGATGACCAGCACTCTGCACCGTGGCGGTGTCGGGCTCGGTTTCGTCAACCGGGCGGTGGTTCAAAACCCGCCGGCCGAATCCGCGTTTTTCAATTACGGCGGTGAAGATCGATTTTGGTTAGGACCGGAAGGCGGCCCCTATTCGCTCTACTTCCAACCGGGAGATCCCTTCGATCGCGATCTTTGGCAAGTTCCCGAAGCTCTGAACGAAGGCGCTTGGCAAGTGGTTTCTCAAGACCCGACCTCGGTGCGCATGAGCCAATCCATGAGCTTGCAAAACCGAGTCGGCAGCACCTACGAAGTGGACGTCGACCGCAGCGTCGAAGTTCTTTCGAAAACCGAGGCCTCCGCTCTCCTGGGCGGTTTGCCGGAGGGGTGCCAATGGGTCGCGTTTCGTTCCCGCAACTCGATTCGAAACGCCGGCAGCCGGGCTTGGTTTCCGGAAACCGGATTGCTCTGCATTTGGATCCTCGGCATGTTTCAAGCCGGTCCGGACACCTGGGTGGTGGCCCCGTACCGGGAAGAAGGCGTCGATCCTTCCATCCCGCCGGTGGAAACGGCCTATTTCAATCCCCTGGACGACCAGCGTTTAAAGCGCGGCAACGGTTTCGTCCTATTCAAAGCCGATGCCCAGTACACCTCCAAGATCGGAGTGATGCGGCGCCGGGCGGTGGACGTGATGGCGGCCTATGACCCCCATCGCCGGGTGTTCACGGTGGTGAAATTCGGTCCGCTCCGGCCGGAACAACCCTATCTCCTCGAACTCTGGGATCCGGAAACCAAACGGGCCTATGACGGAGACGTAGCCAATTCCTACAACCACGGCGGTCCGGAGAGTTTTTACGAGTTGGAATCTTCGTCCCCGGCTTTGGCCTTGGAACCGGGTGAGGTGTACGAACACCAGCACACGACCTTGCACATCCGGGTTCCCGAAGGCACCGACTTGGGAGACGTAGCCAGCCGGGTTTTGGGCATTCCCTGGAAGGAGGTTCGCGGTTTGGGCGGCTTCTAGCCGGAACTTTGCCGCTTAGGGAAAGCCGGTCGGACTGCGAAACGGCTGGCGGCGACGATAGCGTTGCAGGCGCTGCTGCATTTGCCGGTAAAGAGCTTGGTTGCCCTGCCGTTGAACCAAAGCCATGGCTTGGTTGAGACTCTGTTGGGCGGCGGCGAAGTCTCCGGTTTCGGCTTGGGCGGCGGCCAAAGCGTCCAAAGCCGGAGGAAATTGAAAAGAAGTTTGTCGAGCCGCGGCTTCGGCCAGAGCCACCGCCTGGGAGCCGTTTCGCAACGAGGCTTCCTGGTGGCCGGCAAAAATCCAAGCCAGGTTCACCAAGGCGTCCAAATTGTTCCCTTGGATGGACAAGGCCCGTTGCAATTGGACTACCGCCTGTTGGCCTTGGCCCTGGCGCGCCAAAGCCTCTCCTAAATACGCGTAGGCCGGCGCCAACTCCGGGTCATCGGCAATCGCCTGGCGCAAGCTGTTTTCGGCTTGGGGCCATTGTCCTTGCAAGCTCTGAGCCGCGCCCAAGTTCAAGCCGGCTTTGGCCCGTTGGATCAAGCCGGAAGGCCCCCGAGCTGGGACTTGCAAAGCCACCCGAGCTTGCTGCGCCGCCTGCGGGTACTGGCCCCGGTGAAGATGCCACATACTCATGCCGAAAGAAGCTTCCCAACTTCCTGGATACACGGCGGCCAGCTTTTGTAGCTTTTCCCCGGCTTGGGTCAGTTTGCCTTGCTGCATTTCCATTTGCGCCAGAGCGAACAAAGCGCTGTGGTTGATCGGATCTTCTTCCAAAGCTTCGCGATACAAATCCCCCGCCAGCTCCAATTGATTTCTCTCCCAATAAATCGCCGCCATGTTGACTTTGGCGGCATAAGCCTTGGGGTTGGCTTCCATGGTCTTTTGCCAAAGAACTTCTTCATTCTGGTAAAGACCGCATTGGCGCCAAGTCAATCCTCCCAAAACGACCAGAAGCGCCAGAGATAAAACCAACGCCGCCGGCGACCACTGGCTTCCCAAAGGACCTTCCACCCTGGAGGAAGAAGCCTCGTCTTTGGCTGAGGTCCACCAAGAACGTCCGGCCAAGATGGCGGCGAACAAAGCCAACACGCCGACGCAGGCGTGATACTGGAAGTGATCGGCCACCCAGGAAAAGCGATGCGGGTAAACATTGAGAAAGCCAAGAGCCGGAAACAGGGTGCCGCCGAAAAACAAGAATGCGATCAAGGGCCCTAAGCCGATGCGTTTGCGCAAGCCCCAGAGCCCGGCCAGGACCGCCACCACCGCGGCGGGAAACAGCCATTGCCACCACTCCTCCGGTTCCGGTTTCCAGCGCTCGTAGAAAAACAGCAGCGGGTCGGGCCAAACCAGCTTCTGCAAGTAAAACCAACTTGCCCGCCCGGCGATCAGCAACCGTTCCACGAAATCGAAATCCCAATATGGCCCTTCGGCGTTCACTTGAGTTCGTTCCAGGGAAGCGGTGTGCAATCCGGCCACCACGCCGACCGGAATCATCAGCAATAGGCTGAGGAGTTTGGCCCAGGGCCGCCAACCGCCCTGCCACAGGCAAATCAACATCAAAGCCAGAGGCATAGAAGCGGTCACCGATTTGCTGAGCAGCGCCGCCCCGAACAACAGGAAAGACAGAACGTAATAGGGCCAGCTCAACTTGAATTCGCCGGCACCGCCAGCCTCTTGGTCTGGATGAGCTGGCTTCGGCGCCAAGGGGAATCCGGCGAAGCGCAACCAAGCCCAGGCCGATCCAAAAGCGAACACCGCGGACAAAACGTTTTTTCGTTCGGTGACCCAGGCCACCGATTCGACGGTGACCGGATGGACCGCGAACAGAGCGGCAGCCAACCAAGCCCCGGGGACCGCCAACAACCGCAGCACTCGCCACAGCAACAGGGCGGCCAGACCGTGAAGAAGCACGTTGTCCAGGTGGTAGCCAAATGGATTGGGTCCCGGGCGGCCGGAATCGTCCTGAACGTCGCCCCATATCCGGCGCTCCAGCCAATAACTGGTGTGCACCATCGGGTAGTACTGGGGAGTAGCCGAGGGCTCCAACCAAATTTGCCCGAGTCCTTCTACGCTCTCTAGGGTGCGGTTGCCGGTGACGTAGTGATCATCGTCCCAAATCCACCCGTTCCCCATACTGGGCCAATAGGCCACCAAGGCCAGCAGGAGCAGAAGAAGCGCGTTTCCCCAGCGTTGTACGGGCTTGTCGTCCGACATGGCAGGAATTCTAACCTTAACCCTTGCCACTTAGGCGAACCCCGCGGAGGAACCATCCTTGGGTCAAGAAATAGACCAAGGCGCACGGGGCCAGAATCACCGAGCTTCCCGCCATCAACCACTCCACTGCAACTCGATAACTTTGATTGAAGGACGCCAGGGCCAAGCTCAGAGTTTGTTTGTCTTCCGAATTCAAATAAATCAGCGGGGCCCAAAAATCGTTCCAGGTGGCCAGAAAAGTAAAAATCGCCACCGTCCCCACCACCGGCTTGGCCAGCGGCAGCATGATTCGGAAGTAGGTGCCGAAAAAACCGCAGCCGTCCACTCGAGCGGCTTCCGCCAATTCCACCGGCAAAGTCAAAAAATATTGGCGGAACAAGAAAATGAAAAAGGGAGCCCCGCCCAAAACGGTGGGCAGGATGAGGGGGTAGAAAGTATCGATCAATCCCAGTTGCCGGAAGAACAGGAATTGAGGGATGGCCAGAACTTGAGGCGGCAACATCATGGTGGCCAGGACCAACAAGAACAGGCCGTCACGCCCGGGAAAGCGCAGCCTAGCGAAGGCATAGCCGGCCAGGGAACAGCAAAACAATTGCCCGGCAATGCAAGCCAGGGTCAACAAGGTGGTATTCAACAACAAGCGGCCGAAGCCTCCCATCTGCGCCAGGGCCTGGGGATAGTTTTCCGGATGCAGGCCTTCCGGAAATTGGAACATGCCGTACTCCAAGGCCTTGCCTTGCGGTTGCAAAGACGCCGCCACCATCCACAACAAAGGCAACAAAAACGCCGCGGCCAGGACCAACAGCAAAGCCCGGTGCAAGCCTTTGGCCAATCCTCGAGGTCCGGCATTCGCGGTCATCGTCCCGCTCCTGCGTAATGGACCCATTTGGAAGAACTGCGCAAGATCAACAAACTCAGCAGCAACACGACGGCGAATAAAACCCAGGCCAAGGTGCTGGCATAGCCCATGCGCAAGAAGCGGAATCCCTGCTCATAGAGATACAGCACCAGGAAACGGCTTTCATTGCCGGGTCCCCCTCCGGTCATGACGTAAGCTTGAGCGAACACCTGAAACGCCTGGATCAAGCCCATGATTAGATTGAACAACAACAGCGGGCTGATCGCCGGAAGGGTCACGTTACGGAATCTGGCCCAGGCACCGGCGCCGTCCAAGCGGGCGGCTTCGTAAAGACGCGGATCCACGCCTTGCAAGCCGGCTAAAAAGACCAGCATCTGGGCGCCGACCGACCAAAGCGAAAGCAACACGAAAGCCGGCACCACCCAAACTGGATCCTCCAGCCAATCCGGTCCGGCGATTCCGAATAGGGCCAGCAGTTGATTGAACAGACCCTGTTCCAATCCCTGTTTGCCGGCAAAAAGCCACCGCCAAACCGCTCCCAGGATGACCGGCGAGATGATGGTGGGCAGGTAGAACAGGGTGCGAAAGGCACCGACTCCGGGGAACCGGGGTTTCAGCAACAAGGCCAGCAGCAAGGCCAAGCCCAATTGCAACGGCACGGCGAAAACGGCGTAGTAAGCGGTAATTCTCAAACTGTCGTGAAAGGTGCCGTCCTGCCAAAGGCGTTGATATTGGTGTCCGGCCAACCAGCGGGCGCTGTCCGGGTCGCGCACCGGACTCCATTCACTGAAGGACAATATGGCGGAAACCAAGGCTGGACCGGCCAAAAACAACAGGAAGCCAAGAACCCAGGGAGTTAAAAACCACCAAGCCGCCCGCTCTTCCCTGGCCGCCAATCGGTCTTTGGACCGAAGTCTGCGGCTCAGGAACCAAAGCAGAAACAAAGCGGCCGGGGAATATTGCGCATAAAGAAACCAGGAGCGGGGCAAAGGAGGCCTTTGCAACAACCATCGCTCCCGGTCCAAGGTTTCATTGGCCAGGGCGGCAGCTTCGACACAAACTTCTTCGGCGGATCTCCGCCCCAAACGAATGGCGTCCTCGAATACGGCTTTGGTTTGCTTCTCAATTTCCCGCCAATTGACTTCTACCGGCATGAAACGGGCGTTTTCCAAAACGTCCAGAAACACACGCTCGCGGTGAGGCGGCACCGTGGGTTTGAGGAAATCGCGGCTGAGGGCGGCCCGTTTCAGCCCCGGCACCCCGTTGCCGATGCGAGCCAACCCGGCTTGCATGGTGTCGCCGGCAAGGGCGCGAACGAATTCATAGGCCAATTGCGGGTGGCGGGAGGTTTTCGGAACCACGTAAAAGCGCATCGCCACGGCGGTGGCGGTTTCCTTGCCGCGAGGCAAGGGCATGACGTCCCAACGAAAACCCTGGACCTCAGCTTGAGCCAGAGATTGACGAAAGCCGCTCTCCAAACCGGCGATGGCTTCGCCCGGACCGAACAACTCCGCCAATACCCAGCCCGGTTCGGTTTGCAAAAGACCGGCCAGGTACATCCAGTCCGGCCACAATCGGCCATCGGCGGCTTCCAAGTCGCCTCGTTGCCGAAACAAGGTCAGCGGATGCTTTCCGCCGCCCACCGATTGCATCATTTCGGATTCGCCAATCCGCCCATTTCGAAAACCGGCCAAACGGGCGGCCAACACCTGTTGCAAGGCTTGGCGATCCTGCACCGCATAAGATTGGGCTGCCCAAGCTCCCTCCACTTCCGGCAGTTGCCACTTTCGCTGTTCACCCACTCCCTTTTGCAAAGTAGGCTGCCATCCCATGGCTTGCGGCCAATCCCATTGCAGCCGGCCGATGTCTTTGAAGCGATAGGTTTCCCAATAACCGACTGGACCATAGAAAGCGGTCTTTCCGGCTTGAAAGGCGCCGAAGGTCAGTTGAGCTTCGAAAGTGGCATCTCGGCTCGAAAGTTTTTCCCGGTGCAATAAGTCGACCAGAAAGTCCACCGCTTCGATGGCTTCCTTTTCAGCCAAGGCACAGCGACCATTTTCATCCAGAAAGCGACCGCCGTTTTGCCAGATCCAGGGAGACAAGGCTTGAAGCCATTGAGTAATGGAAATTCCCCATTGATCGGCTTCGCCGTCCTCATCGAGGTCTCGGGTCACCGCCCGAGCGACCCGTTTTAAATCTTTCCAGGTCCAATCGTCCGCCGGTTGCGCCAATCCTTCCTGGGCCAGCAGGCTCTGATTGACGTACATCACATAAGGCGTAAAAGTCGACGGCAATCCGTACAAATGACCGTCGAAGTTGCGGATGGCGTCCAAAATTTGGGGAAAATAATCTTCCGGCCGCCAATTGGGGTCGCGGTCAAAATACTCCTGCAAATCCAACAGCACGTCTTCTTGTAGAAAGGCGGCGAACTCGGTGATGTCAATCCAAGTGACGTCAACCGGCAATCGACCGGCCAACACGAATTTCACCTTATCCTGACCGCCGGCGGCGGAAGCGCTGCTCTGAATCTCGACTCGAACGCCTGGATGACTCCGTTCAAACTCCTGAGCGGTTTGTTCTAAATAGCGAAAGCCGTCGAACCAGCGTTCATGGACCATCACCCGCAGCACCACCGGATCCTGATCTTCCGTGGCAGGAAGCTGCGCTTGGGCGGTGGCAAAAGCGAAGCTGGAAAATGCGGTTCCCAGCCAGAACTGGAGCAAAAAGATCGGAAACAAGAAAAGGCTAAGCCTTTTCACGGCAACCGAATCCCGCTGTCGGGATCGAAGGCGTGGACCCGATCCGCAGGAAGGTGGAAAGCCAACTCGCCGTCCGACGGCAGTTTGGTCTGGCCGGGAAGGGCCAAAATCACTTCATGCCCCTCGAAGACTCCGTGAAAAAGGCTTTCATGCCCGAGGTCTTCTCGGAAATGCACCTTCATCCGGCAGTCTCCACCCAACATGGCATCGTGAGGTCGAAAACCCAGGATGACGCCCTGGCGATAGGATTTCGGGCCAAGGGCGGCCGCCGCTTGGTCGCTGAGGAAATTCATCGGCGGTGCGCCGAGAAAAGAAGCCACGAACATGTTGGCCGGTTGGTGGTAAACCTCGGTCGGAGCCCCCACCTGTTGCAAACGGCCACGATGCAAAACCGCAATCCGAGAACCCAGCGTCATGGCCTCCACCTGGTCGTGAGTCACGTACAGCATGGTGGCTCGAGTTTCCCGGTGCAGTTTGGCCAATTCGGCCCGCATCTCCGCCCGCAATTTGGCGTCCACGTTGGAAAGAGGTTCATCGAATAGGAAAAGGCGCGGGCGCCGCACCAAAGCCCGAGCTAAAGCAACCCGCTGTTGTTGGCCACCGCTCAGAGCCGCCGGTTTGCGTTCCAACAATTCGGCGATTCCAAGAAGTTCCGCCGCTTCTTGAACCGCCGCCCGGATTTTCTTCCGGGAATTCCGGGCCATCTTCAGCGGGAATGCGATGTTTCCCGCCACGGTCATGTGAGGATAAAGCGCATAGTTTTGAAACACCATGGCCACGTCCCGTTCCTTTGGTTCTAAATGATGGACCTTTTGTCCGTTCATGCGGATTTCCCCTCGTGTCGGGGATTCCAAACCGGCGACCATGCGCAATAAAGTGGATTTGCCGCAACCGGAAGGCCCGACCAGCACCAGGAATTCCCCCTCCTGCACCTGCAAATCGACGTCCACCACCGCCTCCATGCCTCCTGGAAAGGATTTGCACAGCGCGGTCAGCTCGAGGGCGGCCATGTCAGTAGAGTACGCAGTTTTGCGGTTTATCGGCACAAAGATAAAGAGGGCCGATCAGGACCCCGGCACCGCGATGGTCCTTCACCCGAAACTTCCACCGTTGTTCCCGGCCGGGATGGAGCCATCGGGTCAAGTCCACTTGGGCCGGCAAGTCCCGTCCGGCGTCCCATGTCTGGTGCAAGTTGCCGTGGCGATGGACCAAGTGGTCGTCCAACCAAAGTTCCCAGCCGTCGCCAACCGCCTCGGCCCGCAACCAGGTGGGTCCCGCCCAGGAATCCGGCAGTCGGAAGCGGCCATGGATTTCGGCAAAGCCTTGTAACAAATTGCGACCACCGGTCTCCGCCGGACTGCCGCAGAAAAATTCGGTGGCCGGCCAGCCCTTTTGCTGCGGCTGAAGTTTCCAGGGACCGTCCAGGAAAATGCTAGGAACAGGAGTGAACAGCTCCGCTTGCGGCAAGGTGCCGGCCATGGCCTCCACCAAAGCGAGCAAACGGCGATGGAACCAACGGCTCAAATCGCTTTCGCTTTGAAGGGCACTGACGACCACTAGGCTGCCGCCGACCCTGGCGGCTTGCACCATCGGCAATGGGGCTCCCCTGTTGGCGCCTTCACCACCGGCCCCGGCGCCGGCGTCATGAAGGTCGTGCACTCCAATCAGCACCTTGAACTGGGGATGGGGTTGCAGAACGCGGCCTTTCAACAGACCGAAAAAGAGTTCTTCCTGGAGCACGGCGAGCAAGTCCGGATCCTGACAATCAGGATGGAAGTAGGGCACCGGACTCCAAAACAAATGTTCAGGACAACGCCAGGAGCCCCTTTGCCGTTCCGCCAATAAAAGAAACGGGCGTCGTCTCGAACCAGACAACGGGGAACCCGGTGGTTCCGATTCGCTCCAGGGCCATCGGCTAAGAATTTCCCAATCCTCCTTGTCGGGCCCCTTGGGCTTGATGGACTCCCTTCCCTTTAAATCTTGTTCCTCGGAATTCGTTCTGATCCAGGACGACCCCTTCATCGGCCGTGGAGCCCTTCCTTTTCCCGCAGCCAACTGGGTTTGCCAAGCCCACGCTTGAACATCTTCTTTCCACCGGCCTCGCCGGTCCTGCACTCCGAGAGGGCAATCGGGTAAATCCCGGGCCCCGCAAATTACATAGCCGGCCGCGGGGAACTTGGCTCGAAGCTGTTGCGCCTGCCGGCGCCGAACTTTGCCGGCGATTCGAGGAGAAAGCCCATCTTGAACGCTATCCGCCACCATGGTTTCGCCAAGCAAAATGGGTTTCAGCCGTCGAAGGGAAAGGGAAGTTTCCAATCGCTTCAAATACCACGGCCATTGACCGCAATGCAGATAGGGATGTTCATCGTGAAATCGTTGGCTACCGGGCGAACCTAACCAAGCACTTTGGGTATTGGCGACCGTTCCCGGAGACAAAGCGGCTATGTCCTCTAAGATCTGGCGAGCCAAAGCTTCCTGAATGTGATCGTTCTCACAGCTCAAGGTGCGAAGGACGACACAAGGGTGCTGGCGATCATGAAGCACCATTTGCTGAAAACCGGTTCGCATTCGCGGGTCGCTTAGCGGTCGATTCCATAACGGGTATTCGATCCAAACCAGCATGCCTTCCTGGTCACAGACTTGCAGAAATCGAGTGGAAGGCAGCCACAGGCAAATCTTCAATAAATTGAAACCCCTTTTCTTCATTTGCCGCAACTCCCGGCGCAAATCAGCCGGCTCAGGATCGGGTCCCGAAAGCTTCGGATAATCGCCCCAATGGAGGAGGCCTTGCAAAAGCTGCGGGCGACCGTTTAAGAAGAAACGCTCGCCGCGGATTTCGAAGCGGCGATGAGGCAGTTGCACCTGCCACTGATCAGAAATTCTGTCACCAAGCCATAGCTGAACCGTCCAATAAGAGAGAGAGGGCCGGTTCGGGCTCCAGGGTTCAGGTTCAGGGAACGGGAAACGGATCCACTTTGGAGTCCAGGGTTTTGGACCGGCCACCTCTTTCCCATCGCATAGAACCCGAATTTGAGTTTCTTCCGGACCATCGACTTCCGCTTGAACTTCGACCTGGCCACCGCGCCACCGTAACCGGGGCCTTGAAAGAAAGGCGGCGGGACCGGTGTTGTGCAAGTAGATGCCTTGCCACGGGCCTTTCGATCCTAGGCCGAGGCTTTCCAAAAAACCTTGGAAAAAGGAGCGGTTCCCTGCCGGGGACGGCCGCCAATGCCAAGGGCGGGGCTGCCGTATTTCGCCGCTGATTTCAAAAGACTGCCGGACCCAGGAAGGGGCGGCGTGGAAGAAGGTCTGCCTGTCCACCACGAGGGAGCCGGCCCCAGCCAGTGCGGGAATTTCCACAAAGTGGCGGCTACCGGGTTCCCATGCCGGCCAAGAGCTGCCGGGGAGCATGAAACGCCATGCCCCAGCTTCCAGGCTCACTTCAGCTTCCCCCTTCGGATGGCTCTCTTCATGCATTCAGCTTTGGAGCCCCAGGTGCCTCGTGACCCGAGGCTTCGACGTAGGCTCGGTAACCTCCATAAAACAACTTGCCTTCCCCCTGTTCAAGTTCCAATACGTGGGTAGCCATGCCGTCCAAGAAATGGCGGTCGTGGCTCACGAACACCATGGTTCCCGTATAGCCGGCCAAGGCATCCATCAAAGCCTGCTTCGATTCCACGTCGAGGTGGTTGGTCGGTTCGTCCAACACCAGGAAATTCGGCGGTCGATACAACATTCGTGCAAGCACCAAACGGACTTTTTCTCCCCCGGAAAGCCAGGAGGTACTTTTGTCCAAATCTTCTTCAAAGAAGCCGAAACCGGCCAAACACTTGCGGAGACTGCCAATGGATTCTCCGGGATATTCGCTGCTGATCGTTTCCCACACCGTAGCCGTTGGGCTGAGCAACTCGGTGGTGTGTTGGGCAAAATAACCAAGGCGCAGCGAAGCCCCTTGCTTCCATTTTCCGGAATCCGGTTCGAGCTCTCCGATGATGATCTTCAAAAGGGTGGTCTTGCCGGCACCGTTGACGCCCATGATCGCCCAGCGCTCTCCCCTCCGAACGTGGACGTCCAGCTCTAAAAAGACCAATTTGTCTCCGAAACACTTGTCCAAACTTTGCCCGACGAAAACGTCATTGCCGCTTCGGGGCGGTTCGGGAATGCGGAAATGGACTCGCTTGCGCCGGCTCCTCGGCGGATCCAGCTTTTCCATCTTCTCCAACTTTTTCAGCCGGCTCTGAGCTTGGCTTGCGGTCCGGGCTTTGGCTCGAAAGGAATTGATGAATTTCATCTCCCGATCGATCATGGTTTGTTGCCGCTCATAGGCCGCCAAGCGCTGCTTCTCCTCCAACTGCCGTTGAGCCAGATAGAAGTCATAATCGCCGGGAAAGACGCGCAGCTTTCCCTGATCGATCTCCAGGATGCGGTCCACGACCCGATTCATGAATTCATGGTCGTGGCAAGTCATCACCACCGTGCCGCGATAACCCCGAATAAAAGATTCCAGCCACAAAATGGACTCCAAATCCAGGTGGTTGGTCGGTTCATCCAACAGCAGGAGTTCCGGTTGCATCAACAGGATGCCGGCCAAAGCCACCCGCATCTTCCAGCCACCGGAAAGGGTGTCCACCTCCCCTTCCATCCGCTCCGGCTCAAATCCCAAGCCGGCCAGAATTTCTCGAGCCCTAGGTTCAATTTCGTAGCCGCCCAGGGCTTGAAATTCGTGCTGGACCTCGCCGAAGCGGGCCAGGATGCGGTCCATCTCGCCGGATTTGGCCGGATCCGAAAGGTCGTGCTCGAGGGTTTCCAGGACAGCCCGCAAATCGGAAACTCGGCCGGCGCAGCGAATCGATTGTTCCACAACCGAACAACCTTCCATTTCGCCCACGGTCTGATCGAAGTAACCGATCCGCAATTGTCGCGGCAAATTCACCTCGCCGACCTCCGGACTCTCGCGGTCGGTCAACAGCCGGAATAGGGTGGTTTTGCCGCTTCCATTCGGCCCCACCAAACCGACTTTCCAGCCGTCTTCCACCTTTAGATCGGCCCCGTCAAACAAGATTTGGGAGCCGTAGCGGTAATGCAGGCCTTCGAGGCTGAACACGTTGTTTTGGCTGGGTTTGCGACGATTCGATGCAGGCGCCGACCGGTTCGGACCGCGACTTCGAAGCGGAATTTTAAGGGGATCCCGGCGGTCAGTGGAACTTATAGTCGTTTCCTATAAAAGGATGCTAAACTCAAGTGCTTGAGTTTCGGCTCGAGCCCGGCCGGGCCTATACCGGCCGATTCCTTCTCACCTTGATCCATCAACCCCCCAACTCATGCCCCATCAAAACAGCCCGACCTTAAGGCTTCCATTCGAAAAGTTTTTCGCGGTAAGCGAAAAACATCGTTGGCGAATGGAAAAGGACGTCGACTGGGACGGAATCCAACGGGATTTGGTTACCGAGCAGGAACTGGTCACCCTACGCCGCGCAGCCCTGGTGGAAGGTTTCACCCCCGGCTACGCCGCCGACTTGGTGCCGGTTTTTGTCGACGAACCGGAGATGTCCGCCTTTTTCTCGATCCAGCACTACGAGGAATTCAAGCACTACCACGCTTTGCGCCGGTACTTGAAGCTTTGTGGGGTGGAAATCGAAGACCAAGAAGTCTGCGAACCGCGAAAGAGCCGCACCGAATACTCCGATCCTTTGATCGTGATCCTGAAATTCGGGGTCTCTGAGATTTTCACCGCGATTTTCTACCGGGAAATCTCGAGGCAGACCAAGGAACCGGTCCTCAAGCAATTGGCTCACTTCATCTCCGAGGATGAGTACCGCCACCTGAGTTGGTACACCTCCTACTTGGAGTGGTACGTCAAGAAGCACAAGGTCACCGCCGAACAGGTCACCAAGGCCTTGGGGCACTACCAGCATCAAGGTTTGGACGCCATCAGCGACTGGATCGACCACTGGAACTATTCCGGTCAAACCTACACCGGTCGGGAACCGTACGTCTACTTGGCCAAGTTGCTCCGCCGCACCGTGGGCAAGGGAGTCGACTTGAAGTCGCTGGCTCGCCGGACCTCGAATCAGGCAGAAGCCAGTACCTTCCAATAAGGCCATGCCTTCCGCAGTTGCCAGTTCGCCGCCGGCGGGTCCGCCGGCGGCCGGTCCGGCCGTAATCGAAACGGTGGCTTTTGGGCGGAGAACGAGTCTCCAAGACCTCCACCGCGCCATTCCCCCGGCTTGCTTGCAACGTAGCGTCCCGCGACAGCTCCTGGGAATCGCCGCCAACCTGGCCGGCATGGCGCTGAGCTGGTGGCTCCTGGCGGTGAATCCCTACCCATGGCTGTTGCCGATTCTTTGGTTCTTCGCCGGAACCACTGCGTGGGGCTTGATGGTCATCGCCCACGAGTGCGGTCACGGAGCCTTTTCCAAAAACCGCCGGCTGAACCATTTCTTCGGCAATCTATTGATGACCCCTTTTCTTTATCCCTTTCACGGCTGGAGGCTGCTCCATCACCACCACCACACCAACACCAACTCGATTGAAAAAGACATCGATTGGCGGCCGATGCCGGTGGCGATCTACATGCGATTGCCCTGGAGAACTCGAACCACCTACCGTTTGATTCGGACTTGGTTCTGGTGGGCGGGCACCTTGCATCAACTTTTCACCCAGGCCTTCGACTCCTCTCACGTCGCCTTTGAGAAGCCCAGGGACAAAGCTTATTTGCGCTTTTCCACTCTCTGCGTGCTGATCTTTGCGCTGATCTTCTTCCCCTTGGCCTTTTTCTATCTTGGCGTCTGGGGAGTCCTCAAGTTCTACGTCATGCCGTGGCTGGTCTGTTACGGCTGGTTCAGCCTCACCACCTTTATGCACCACACCCACCCCGAAGTTCCGTTTCTGGATCGTAAGTCCTGGACTCCGGCGGCTTCCAACCTTTGTATGACGGTGTATTGCAAATATCCCAGGTGGATGGAATTCTTCGGTCACGACATCAACGTCCATTCGGCTCATCACGTCGCTCCAAGCATTCCCTATTTTCACCTGCGACAGGCTCAGCGCGCTCTAAAGGAAAGCTTCCCGGAACAGGTGCGGGAATTTCGCTTCAGTTTCCAGGAGTTGTGGCAACGACTCAGCCGGCTTCACTTGTATGACAAGAAAACCGGACTCTACATGAGTTTTCAGGAAGCCAGCCGCCGGCACGGCAAAAAGCGACGTTCCGCCTGAGGCGACCCTATTCCAGAAAATCGGAATCGCCTTGGGTGTAGTACCAATGCCCGCCGCCGGCAAGGAGCTCGGCGGCGGCTTGTTCACCATAAGCGGCTGCGGACGGAGCCAGGGATTTGAAAATCACGTTGTCCCTGGGCACCGGCGCCTCCCGAAACCCGCCGGCGGCGGCCACCGCCTGAGCGGCGGAACTGCCGGGACACGGGGCGAAACGAAGAAAATCGCATCCTTGGTGAACGGCGGCGGCCGTAGCCCCTTCCAACAAGGCTTGAGCCATGGCGGCTTCCCCTTGGTCTTGAAGATCCAAAACGAGGGCCAACTTGGCGTCGCCTTCGGAGTAAACCCGCATGACCAGAAAACCGGACAGATCGCCGCTTTGATTCTTGGCTTCAAACAGGTGAAAACCGGATGCCGGGTTTTCGGAATACCGCCAATTCAGGACGGCGGCGTCCCGGACCAAACAAATCCGGTGCCGCTCTCGCAGGCTTTCCCACAAACGATCGTATTCCGGTCCGAAACCGACCTTCTCCGCTTCTTCCACGGTCCAAGAACCGTGGCTGCCACGATAACGGGCTTTGTAAAAAGCGGAGCCGACGGCTCCGGCGGCTTCTCCCAAAGCGTGCCCGACCCGCTTGGAAACCGCCATGCGCAGGCTCAGCCGGCGTTCCAAGGTTTCCAATTGCATCAGGTCTTCATAACCCACCAAGCGCTTTCCGATCTTCCGGTTTTCTTCGGTAATGCGACCGCCGTAGCCGAACAGCACTCCCTGCAACACACCTTGAACTTGAACGTGGCGGATGAAACTGCGATATAAGGCTATGCCACGGCGGTAATGCGGTGAAATGGCGACGTCGGCAATGTGGAAAATCGGCAACTCCCTTCCGTCCAGCCAAAGGCGGCGAATGATGTTGGGGTGAGCCCCAACCAGGGTGTTGTCTTCCTCCTGAATGGCTACGCCGACCGAGGCCTCAGGATGCACCTGGAAATACTTCCAAATCGCTCCTTCAACGCTGCGTTCGGTTTCAAAAACTTGATTGACGAAGTCGTTGATCGCTGCCGCCCGATCTTGATACCAAAGCTCGAACCGCAAACCGGGAGGAGGTTTGGGCAAATCCTCTTCGGTAAGCCGGCGATCCAATTCCTTATCGGTGGAAGCCATGACAATCAGCGCTTGGCGGCGGCGAAGGGTACGTAAAAGCCTCCGGACCTATGCTCGTAAAGATGGCATCGCTTGAGGATGTCGAACAGATAAGAAAAGCTGAACCGGGTTTCGTGAATGTACTCCGGCCAGCGATCTTTCAGGACCTGATGGGCGCGGCGCAGGTGGTAATAAGGAATGGCCGAAGAGACGTGATGTGGAATGTGCACATTGATGTCGTGCATCAGGAATTCCAACCACCGGGGATATCGACAGTACACGGTCAACAACAAACCGGAAGCCGCCTTGGACCAGCGTTTTTTGTCCAGATAAGGCACTTCCGGATGAGTGTGGTGCATCATGGTGATCAGGGCAAACCAAGCGAAGGCTACCAACCAGGGCATGAACCACAGCTTGAGGAACCCGAGGAAGCCGGCGATATAGATCACCGAGGCGATGGCGACTACCCCAAACACCGCGGTGACGGCCATGGAAAAGCGCACGTAATGGCGATCTCGCTCGCGGTAATTCTTCGGATTCCAACTACGAAGCGCCCAATCCCGCACCACTGCGTACCACCACAACCACGTCCGCAGCAAGCGAAAGGTCCTCTTTTGCCCGGGCTTCATGCGTTGATAAACCGACCTTGGAATCGGGCACCAATCAATATCTTCGTCCACCCGATTGGTATTGGCGTGATGATGGTTATGTTGCAGGCGCCAGGAATGGAATGGGAAAAGGGAAGGCAGGGTGGTGAGATGTCCGAGGAAATGGTTGAGCTTGCGGTGATCGCTGAAAGAACCGTGGCCGCATTCATGGCCGATCACGAACAAGCCCCAAATCGCGGTCCCGGCCAAAAACCAAAGGACCGGCCAAGTCCACCACGGGGCACCCATCAGCAAGGCGGCTTCGCAAGCGGCGAGAACCAACACGCTTTGCAACATGCCCACCGCGCCGCGAATCCAGTTGGATTCATAACATTCTTTGGGAATGGCCCGCTTGATTTCTTCCAACGGAAGGTGATCGCGGATTTCTTCCACGTGCCGCAGAATTTCGGCTCGCTGGGATTCTTCCGGGACCGAGAGCAGGGCTTCTTGGACTTGGGCCATGAAGCTGGGGGATGAAAATGGGTTAAGGAGAAGGAGGCAACCCAAAGGGAGGGCCGCCGCCCTTAGGATAACCCAGAGTGGCCAAGCCCGAAACTCAAACCGGTCGCAGGGAAAGAATGCAAGAACAGCGAGAGGTCCCTCTCCACCGCATCGTCGGGAGGAGAATCCGCTCGGAAGCCAGAGTGGAATTCTCTCACGTCGACCCCTATCGCCACATGACAACGGCGGCTTATTTGGAGATGGCCATCAATCACCGCTTCCGTGCCGTCCTCGACGTTCTCGGCTTCGACACCCTGGCCTTGGCCGAGGACCACGGCATTGCCTTCATCAATCGGGACGTCCACATGGAGTTCCGCAACTTCGCCAATTTGGACGAAGCCTTAACCATCGAATCCTGGGTGGAGGAAGTCCACGCCTCTCGCATGGTGGTTCTGGTGGAGATCCGCAAAAAAGTGGAAGGCAGTCTCTGTTGCCGCATCCGCTTGGATCTCAGCACTTTCGATTTACGGCAACAGCGCCTGATTCCGGTGCCGAAATCCCTTCCCAGCCGCCGGCAAGAACCGTTCGAACAATTACCCTGGGCCGAAGGCCACCCCAAAACCGACGTCCCCGCCTCAAGCTGACATGCAAGAAATCCGCGATTTACCGCTGCAATCGGTAGTCGGCCGCCTGTTTACCACGGATTCGCAAGTCGGCTTCACCCAATGCGACGCCAACGGCCACATGAACACGGCGGCGTTTTTGGAATTGGCCATCAATCACCGCATGAGCGAGGTCTTGGATTTCATGGGCTTGGATACCGTCCGCCAAGCCAAAGAAAGAGGCATCGTTTATTTGATCCGCAAAGTAGAAATGGACTTGCAGGCTCCCGCCAGCCACGGCGAACACCTGCTGTTGGAATCTTGGATCGATCAAGTTCACGCCAGCCGGATGATCGTCAAGGTCCGGATTCGCCGGCGCCACGATCGGAAAACCTGTTGCTTGGTGGTCTTTACCGCCACCACCATGAACACCCGCAAGGGCGTCCTGATTCAAATTCCCGAAACTTTTCCCAGCCACTTGCATTCCGAGGATTTCCTGAACCTTCCCTGGGCCGAAGGTCATCCCCGGCCCCCTTCCGAGAATTCGGCCGCCTCCTCGAAATAGCCAGCGTTCCTGACCGTGATTCGTAGCGGCTAATCGAGTTGTCCCCGACCCGGTTCACCACCCCCGACCGACATGAACCTCCCTCGCAAGCCCATTTCCCTCCTGCTCGGCTTGATCCTCAGCAGCGGCCTGACCAGCACCCTGGCCGTCGCCAGCCCGCAGGAAACCGCCACCGCCGAACACTACCCTCTGACCGGATTGCCGGTAGAAGATGAAGTCGTGGCGGCCATCGTTCAGGAGGCTGAACAAAACGGCCAAGTCACCACCATTTTGGAAGAACTGGTCATCGGCATCGGCCCGCGCCTGACCTCCTCGAAGAAACTCACTGAGGCTTGCCAGTGGGCGGCGGATCGGTTCGAAGAATGGGGCTTGCAAAACGTCCGCCTGGAAGAATGGGGCACCTTCCCGGTCGGATACGACCGGCGTTTCTGGGAAGGACGGTTGATTCAACCGATCAAACGACCGATCACCTTCGGCTTTCACGCTTGGACTCCTGGAACCGACGGCCCGGTTCGGGGAACGGTCAAAGCCGGACCGCGCAATCCCGAGGAATTGGAGGCCATGCGCGGCACCTTGGCCGGTGCCTGGGTATTGATCGGCGGCACACCGCCGAGGTTTGGGCGGGACGACTCCAGCTTCGCCTCCACCCTGGGGAATTTCCTGGATCAGGAGGGCATTGCCGGCGTCCTGCGACCGACGCGCACGGAGTTGATCCATACCGGTGGCAATCACCGCATTGATTTCGAAAACTTACCGACCCGCTTGCAACTCAATCTGCATCGAGAAGACGCCAAACTCATGCACCGCCTGTTGGAGGAAGGAAAACCGGTCGAACTGGAAATCGACATTGCCGTGCAATTCAGCCCCGGCCCGGTTCCCCTCTACAACGTCATCGCCGAGATCCCCGGGAGCGAAAAGCCGGAAGAATTGGTGATTTTCGGCGGCCACCTCGATTCCTGGGATGGAGCGCGGGGTGCTCAGGACAACGGCACCGGCAGCGCCACCACCATGGAAGCGGCCCGCATCCTCGGCAAACTTGGAGTGAAACCCAAGCGCACCATTCGCTTCATGCTTTGGAGCGGGGAAGAACAGGGTTTGCTCGGTTCCCGGAAATACATCGAGCAGAATTTAGAAGAAAACCAGCGCATCAGCGCAGTGATCGTGCATGACGGCGGAACTAACGCCTTGGTCGGCATCGCCGCCACCCCGGCGATGGAACCGATGTTCGAGGAAGTGTTCGCCCCGGTCACCACCATGGCGGCCGAGGACGGAGATGAAGAAACCAGCTTTGCGGTGCGGCCGGTGGCCAGCTTGCCGTACGGCATCGGCAGCGACCACGACGCTTATCTGCGCCACGGCGTCCCCGGTTTCTTCTGGCAACAAAGCGGCAAGGCCAAATACAGCTACGTCCATCACACTCAGCACGACACCTTCGCCAACGCGGTGCAGAACTATCAGCACTACAGCGCCAAAGTAGTCGCCATTTCCGCCTGGCGATTGGCCAACGCCGAGGGCATGGTGCCGCGGGAAGGCATGCTGCAGGAAAGAAATTCCCGACCCCGCCGCTCCCTCGGAGTGTTTCTGGAAGATGGTTCGGTGAAAGTGCGAGGCTTGGTCGACGGTGGATTGGCGAAAACCGCCGGTCTGAAAAAAGGGGATGTCATTTGGAAAATCGATGACCAGGAAATCCGCGATCAAGGGGAGCTGCGGCGCTTGCTCAGGCGCTCCGGAGATCGCAAAAAAGTGAAGATTCGGCGAGGCGAACAAGTACTGGATTACTGGTTCGATTGGGGCAAGAAAACCGCCAGCCAAGTGCAATAAGGGCAACCGGCCACCCTAGACTCCGTCCGCGTTCGGGCGGCCACGGCGAAGTCTTTCGGCTTCGCCGTTTCTTTTTCGAGTCAAGGCCGAGGCAAGGCTAAGATCCACGGCCCGAGATCCGAGATCCGGTTGACTCCCATGGCTGAAATCCTTTCCGTCCACGCTCGAGAAATCATCGATTCCCGCGGAAACCCGACCCTGGAGGCGGTGGTCCAATTGGCCTCCGGTAAATCCGGCCGGGCCGCAGTCCCCTCCGGCGCCTCTACCGGAGCCCATGAAGCCCTGGAACTCCGAGACGGCGACGGCCGCTATCTAGGCAAGGGAGTGCAGAACGCAGTCCACAACGTCAACGAGATCCTGGCCCCGCGCCTGGTCGGCATGAACGCCAACCACCAGCAGGAAGTGGACCGGGCGCTGTTGGAACTGGACGGCGAGCAAGACAAGAGCGGCATGGGAGCCAACGCCTTGCTCGGCATTTCCCTGGCGGTGGCCCACGCCGCCGCGGCGGAAGCGAATCTGCCGCTGTTTCGCTATTTAGGAGGCGCCGGCGCCGTGCGCTTGCCGGTGCCGATGATGAACGTGCTCAACGGCGGCGCCCACGCCGACAACAGCGTCGACTTCCAAGAGTTCATGATTCAACCTTGGGGAGCGCCGTCCTTTTCCGAAGGATTGCGCTGGTGCGCCGAAACCTACCACGCCTTGAAAGCTTTGCTGAAGGAGAAGTCCTACGGCACCAACATTGGCGATGAGGGCGGCTTTGCTCCCAATTTGGGCAGCAACGAAGAAGCGGTCGAATTGCTGTTGGAAGCGATTGAAAAAGCGGGTTTGAAAGCCGGCCCCAAAGACATGGCCTTGGCCTTGGACGTGGCTTCCACCGAAATCTTTGCCGAAGGGGTCTATACCTTCGAAAACAAAGCCCACAGCAGCGAGGAATTGATCGCCGTTTATCAAGATTGGTGCGGCAAATATCCGATCGTATCCATTGAGGACGGTTTGGCCGAAGACGACTGGGAAGGCTGGGCGGCGTTAACCGATGCCTTGGGCGACGACATTCAATTGGTGGGCGACGATTTGTTCGTCACCAATCCGGAACGCCTGCATCAAGGCATTCGCGGCGGCCAGGCCAACGCCATCTTGGTTAAGGTCAATCAAATCGGTACGCTGTCCGAGACCTTGCATTGCATCGACATGGCCCGGGACGCCAATTACCGTGCGGTGATCAGTCACCGTTCCGGCGAAACGGAAGACACCACCATCGCCGATTTGGCGGTGGCCGTCGGCGCCGGTCAAATCAAGACCGGAGCCCCTTGCCGCAGTGACCGGGTCGCGAAATACAACCAATTGTTGCGCCTGGAAGAGTGGCTGGGCGAATCCGCCCGCTACGGAGAAGCCCTACCCCTGTGACCCGAGCCGACGCCCACCGCCGACCCCGCCTGATCGAGGCACTGTTGTGGGTGGTGGTGCTGCTGGCGGGAGCGGTGGTCCTGCTGCCCGGAGCCGTCGATTGGCTCCAGGGCCGCCGGGAGAAGCAGGAGGCGGAAAATATGGCCCGGGAATCGGAGCAGGCGGTTAAGGAACAAAGCCGAACCAACCGTTGGTTCCTCCAGGATCCCACCGCCCCGGAAAAAGTCGCCGAACGCCAACTCCTGGAGAGCCGTAACAGCTACCGGGAGCCGACCGAGGCGTCGTCCAATTCGTCCAACGATGGAGACGGGGTGGCCGAAGTCGGCATGGAATTCCCGCCTGCAGGTCCGGGGTCGGAATCTTCCGCCGAAACCACTCCTCCCGCCTCGATTCCGAGGTCCGCCTCCTCGAACTCGACGGAAGGAAGGGTGGAACCGGCGACAAACTACCCCTTAGACTGAATTCCAGAGCCATCTGCGGTCCAACCAAGCAGTTTCGATCGCCGAAGACTCGAACCGGGAGCCGGGCCCGGCCTAAAGAACAATAAGGACATGAGCGAGCACCAGATCCGCAACGATGCTGAATCCGCCCGTTTCTACGCGGAAGCTTTTCAACGCCTGAAGCAAGAGGTCGCCAAAGTCATCGTCGGCCAGGAAGCCGTGGTCGAAGAATTGATGATCGCCTTGGGGGCTCGCGGCCATGCCATTTTGGTCGGCGTGCCGGGCCTGGCGAAAACTCTTCTGGTCAATACGGTTGCCCAAGCCCAGCACCTGGATTTTCAACGAATCCAATTTACCCCGGATTTGATGCCTTCTGACATCACCGGTACCGAGGTGTTGCACAGCGATCCGACTACCGGCGAGCGTAGCTTCCGGTTCGCCAAAGGACCGATTTTCGCCAACATCATCTTGGCCGACGAAATCAATCGAACGCCGCCTAAAACCCAAGCCGCCCTGCTGGAAGCGATGCAGGAAAGGCAAGTGACCGTCGGCGGCGCCCGCCACCCCCTGCCCGATCCATTTTTCGTTCTGGCGACCCAGAACCCGATCGAGCAGGAAGGAACCTATCCCCTGCCGGAAGCGGCCTTGGACCGCTTTTTGTTTCTGATCAAAGTCGATTATCCGAGCGCCGAAGAGGAAGCCGAAATCCTGCGCCGAACCACCGGCGAGGTCGTCGGGGAGGTCAGCCAGGTCCTCAGCGCCGAAGAGTTGCTGCAGATGCAAGCCCTGGTGCGCTCGGTTCCGGCCGCCGATTCGGTGCTGGACTACGCCGTGCGCTTGGCCCGGTCCACGCGCCCCAACGATGAGATGGCGCCGAATTTCATCAAGCAATGGGTGACCTGGGGAGCCGGCCCCCGGGCGTCGCAGAACCTGGTGCTGGCGGCTAAGGCCAAAGCCCTGCTCCACGGCCGTTTCCACGCTTCTTCCGAGGACGTAGCCGCCGTAGCCCCTTCGGTGTTACGCCACCGAGTCCTGACCAATTTCGCCGCGGAAGCCGAAGGCATCACCCCCGATGCGGTAGTCACCCGTCTTTTGGAGACCGTGGAGGCGCACCGCAGCGCCCTGGACGGAGACCGTGCCGCAGGCATCGGATCCTAAGCTTCTGGCTCGTTTGGCCCGGCTGGAATTGCGGGCCAAAACTGCCGTGGAAGGCCTCACCGGCGGCCAGCATCGGTCTCCGCTTCGGGGCGCCAGCACCACCTTCGCCCAGCACCGGGAGTACGTACCGGGGGACGATCTGCGCCATTTGGATTGGCGGGTGATCGCCCGGAGCGACCGCCACATCGTCCGGGAATTCGAGGAAGAAACCGATCTCACCGGCTATTTGGTGGTGGACGGCTCCGCCTCGATGAACTTTAAAACCCAGGAATGGAGTAAATACGACTACGCCACTTGGACCGCCGCGGCCATCGCCCGCCTATTGGCCATCCAAAACGACAACACCGGCTTGGCCCTGACCGGCGGTGCCGAGGTGAACCATTGGATCCCCGCCCGCCGCGGTGAACGCCATTGGCAGCACTTGGTCGAAGCCCTGGAATCGGCTCCGGTAGACGGAGCCGGCGATCCGGCCGAAGCCCTGGTCGCCGCCAGCGGCCGGATGGAACGAAGGGGATTGGTGATTTGGCTGAGCGATTGCCTGGGCCGAGCCGATCACGCCACCAAAGCCGCCGCCCGCCTGCGCCACGCCGGCCACGATCTCTTGGTGCTTCGAATCCTGGATCCGGCAGAAATCGACTTTCCTTATGGCCGCTCCACCCGCTTCGAACCTTTGGAACTGGGAGAAGCCCTGCTGTTGGATCCGCGGGCGGTTCGCCAAGCTTATTTGGAGGAATTCGAAAAGCACGGGGCTGAATTGCGCCGGGGTCTCCGGGCCCTGAACGCCGATTTCCGGCGCCTGCCCACGGATGAACCCTTGGAAGCCGGCCTGGTCGAATTCCTGGCCCGCCGCGCCGCCCGACTACGCCGGAGGGGTCGATGAATTTCCTCCGACCGGAATTCCTTTGGGCCTTGCCGCTGGTAGCTCTACCGGTCGTGATCCACCTGCTCAATCGCCAGCGCTATCAAAGGGTGGATTTCAGCGCCATGGAATTCCTGCGCCTGGCCCTGAAGCGGACTCGCAAGCGGCTTTTCCTGGAAGACTTCCTGTTGCTGCTGTTGCGGACCCTGGCGGTGCTGCTGTTGATTCTGGCCCTGGCCAAACCCGGCGCCGATCCGGGCAGTCTGCTGGCCGGGCGTTCGGCCCGGGCCGAAATCTTGTTGCTGGACGCCTCTCTCTCCATGGCCCATCGCCAGGGCGGCACCAGCGCCTTCGAGCGGGCCTTGGCTTTCGGCCAGGAATCGCTGGAGCAACTGGCCCCGGAACGGGGAGATCGGGCGGCTTTGATCGTCGCCGGCACCACGGCGGAACGAACCGCCTACGGCGATCCGGCGGAAGTGCTCTCCGCCCTTCAGGAACAGGACCAGCCCGGCAACGGCGAAGCCGCTCTGGCCTCGGCCTTGGAAATGGCCTTGCGCAGCGCCGACTCCCTGGCCGCCGAAGGTCCGGAAGAAATCCGCATCAGCATCCTCAGCGATTTGCAGCTCTCGGCCTGGGATTTCGAAGGTAGCGAAGGCCAGGCCATCCGCCGCCTGGCGGAAGCGGGCCATTTCGTCCAGATTTTGGATACCGGATTCCGCAAACGTCAAAACACCGCCGTTTTGGAATTGCGGGTCGATCCTCCGGAACTCAGCCCGGGGGAATACGGGCAAGTCCGAGCTCGCATCCGTCACTTCGGCGAGCAAGCCCGGTCCGGGCTGCGCTTGAGCCTGGTGGTCGATGGAGTCCCGGTGCACCAGGAAGTCCTCGATTTGGAAGCCGGCGAGGAATTGGACTGGAATCACGCCTTGGCCCTTGCCGACCCCGGTCCCCGGGGCCTGGAACTGCGCTTGGCCGGCGATTCCCTTCCGACCGACGACCGCCGCTGCCGGATTCTGCCGGTGCGGCCGGCGCCGAGGGTTTTGCTGATCGGAGAAGCCGCCGCCGCCGGTGAGCCGGACGGGATTCGCGAAAGCATTTTGCCTTTCCTCGACCTCGGCGAAGGTTCCCCGGTGCGGCTGGAGCAGCGACTCCCCGGCCGGCTGGGCAGCGACGTCCTGGAAAAGGTGGACGTCGTCTTGCTGGCCGATCCGGGTCCTTTGCCGCCGTCCACTCTGGCCGAATTGGCCACCTTCCATAGCCGCGGCGGCGGCCTCTTCCTGGCACTGGGACCCCGGACCGGAGAGGCGGATCACGCCGAAGTCCTGGAAGCCCTTCAGGTTCCGGCGCTGGCAATCGGCCCGGTCGTGCGCCTGAACGACGGCAACGCCAAATTGGCCATCCGCGAAGCCCAGCACCCGGCCTTGCGCCTGTTCGAAGACCCGGTGTGGCGGCCGCTCTTGACCGAAGTGCCTTTCGCCGCCTTCCGCCAAATCCGCCTGCCGGCGGAAACTCCAGGAAGTTTGGCCGATTTCCAGGTCATTTTGGATTTCATCCAACCTACCGGTGAGGGCGCGGAATTCGGGCCTGCCCTGGTGGAATGGGAACCGGAAGGTCGCGGTCGCCTGGTGGCGATGGCGGCGAGCCCGCTGCCGGCCTGGAATCGCATGGTCGAAGTCCCCGGCGGCACCTTGCCCTTGCTGCTGGACTTGGTCGCTCACCTGACGCCGCGACCGGGACATCCTTTGGAAGTGCAGGTAGGCGGCTCGCTGGAGTTGATTTGGCCCCGGGCGCCGTCCGAAGTTCTTCTCACCGACCCGACCGGCACCAGCCGCCATCCCTCCAGCCCCACCGCCCTGCTCCCCGGCGGCCGGGCCAAACAGAGGTTGGCAGAGACCGCCGCCATACCGGGAGCTTGGACCGCAGAAGCTCGGTTGCTGGATCCCTCCGGGGAGGAAGAAACCCTGGTGGAACGGATCGCCGTGGTCACGCCGGCGGCGGAAAGCGATTTAAGTCCGGCTCCGACTTCAATGGTGACTTCGCTGCTTCCAGAAGGCGTCTCGGTTCGCCGGCTCGGCGAAGAGTCGCCGGATCCTGCGGCAGAAAGCACCGCCCCCAGCGGACCCCGCGACTTGTCCGGCCATCTGTACCGGGGGGTCTTGCTGTTGCTGATCGCCGAGACTTTATTGGCGGCCTTATTGGATCGGAGGCGGGGATGAACGCTACTTGGACCGCATGGCTGGCCGCTTTTCCCCAGGACACTGGAGAGCAAAAGCAGCTTCTGTTTCAGAACATGCCGGAAGCCTGGGTCCTGGGTTTGGTGGTCGCCCCGGGTCTGTTGGCCTTGGCCTTTTTGGCTTATCGCAAGCCGAAACGAAAGAGACTGATCCGGCGGATTTTGGCCGGGCTTCGCATCGCTCTCTTGGCGGTGGCGGTGTTTTTGGTCTTGGGTCCCTTTTTGCGGGAAAGCCGCACCCAAACCGAGCCGGCCCCTCTTTCCCTGTTGTTCGACGATTCCGCTTCGCTTCAGCGAAAGGACCGGTTGGAAAGGGATGCGATCCAGCGCCTGGCGGAAATGGGTTTGGCCGGTGCCGGCGATCCCAAACGCCTGGAGGTGGTCCAGGCCATCGCCGCGTCCCCCTGGCGACAAACGCTGGAGCAGCGCTATCAATTGCAGGCCTACCGTTTCAGCGATCGCCTGGTACCCACCGCGGTGGACGGCAGCAGTTTGGCGGCCCAGGGCGCAGCCACCGATTTAGGCAGCGCCTTGATGCAACTTTTAAGAGAAAACCGCGGCCGTCGTTTGCCCGATGTGGTGCTGTTCAGCGATGGGCGCAGTAATCAAGGGCCGCCGGTAGAGACCGCCGCCGACCGTTTGGCAGCGGAAGGCGTGCGGGTGCACGTGGTCGCTCTCGGCGACCCGGAACCGGCTCCGGATTTGGCTTTGGAAAGAGTGCAAAGTCCGGAAGTCGTCCTGGTCCAGGACGAAGCCTTATTCGTGTTGCGCTTGTTGGCCCAAGGCGGAGATTTGCCGGCCCAAGCCCGAGTTCGCCTGCGAGAAGAAGACGGCACTTTGCTGGCCGAAACCGAAGTGCCCATTCAAGGTCCGGGAGGCACTCAATTCACGATGAGCCCGCGTCTCGACCGACCCGGTTTCCGCACCTTGGTAGCCGAAGTCGAACCCTTAGACCAAGAAATCGCCCGGGACAACAACCGGTTGGAACTTCCGGTTGAAGTCAAGGACGTCAAGATCCGCATTCTTTACGTCGACGGCAAACCGCGCTGGGAATATCGCTACATCAAAGAGCGTTTGGTTCGATCGGGTAACGATTTGTCGGTGCAGGTGTATTTGGCCGACGCCGATCGAGATTTCCTTCAGGAAAAAAGTCGGCAAAGCACTTTGGATCGTTTGCGCCGGATTCCGGACAACGTGGAAGATTTGCTGGAAAGGTATGACGTCATCGTCATCGGCGACGTCGATCCCAGCGACCTCAATCCCGATCCTCTGGTTGGCCCGCGTTTCATCGATGCCGTAGCCGAATTCGTCCGCCGCGGAGGCGGTTTGTTGATGACCGCCGGCCCGCGCCACAACCCTTCCACTTATCGCGGGACGGCGTTGGAACCTTTGTTGCCGGTCATCTTGGGTCGTGAACCCAAACCGGCCAACGCTCCTTTCCAAGCCCTTCCCTCCGATCCGGACTTTCCTCATCCGACCACCCTGTTAGATGAAAATCCGCGCTTGAGTTATCAGCGCTGGGAAAGTCAGGAACTGTTGTGGTGGTACGTCCCGGTGGAACGGCTACGTCCCGGAGCCCAAGCTTGGCTATTGCATTCGGAAGTGGAAAACCGCCACGGCCCCCACGTCTTGGCCGCCGGCGGCTACGTTCCCGAAGGTTGGGTCGGCTGGCTGGGTACCGATGAAACTTGGCGCTGGCGTTTCCCCCACGAAGAGCGTTTCCTGGATCGCTGGTGGCGAGCCATGGTGCGCCACTTGGCCAGCGGTCGATTGCGCAGCGAGGATGGCCGCGCTCGCCTGGACGTGGACCGCAACCGCATCGAATTGGGTGAATCGGTGTTGGTGGAAGCCCGCCTCCGAGACGAAGCCTTCCAACCGCTGGTGCTGGAAGAAGGCGTCAACCTGTTTTTGGAAGGCCGGGAAAACCCCATTCCCTTGAGTCCGGTGCCGGATCAGGCCGGCATTTATCGCGGTCAAGTTCGGGGCAACGCTCAAGGGCCGAAGTTGATCTATCTCACCGAAGACGGCACCGCCGACGGCCCGGTTTTGGCCCAAGCCCGCTTTCAAGTGGTCTTGCCCAGCAAAGAACTGCGGGAAACTTCCCAAGACCAGCGAGTCTTGAACTTGCTTAGCGAACGCACCGGCGGCCGCCTGGTCTCGCCGGATCAGGCCAATCGCTTGCTGGACGTATTGGACGGGAAGGACCGCTTGAAGCGCACCTTGGCTTCCCGCGACGAACCTTTGGACCAATGGCCCTTCCTGCTGGCGTTTTTGCTTTTGGCGGCGGCAGAGTGGCTGGGACGCAAGTGGAGCAATTTGTCGTGAGCGCCCTTCTTCTAGCTTGCCTTTGTTTGCCGTTGGCCGCTCAACCCGGCCAGGACGAACTGCCGGCTCCCGCCGGAGTCAGCGTGCGGCAAAGCCGGGACTTGGCCGCCAAGCTTCGAGATGCCGACGGCTTTTTGGCGGAAAGAAATTGGCGGGCGGCCCTCAGCCTTCTTCAAGAAGTTTTGGAAGCCCAGCCGGAGGCTTTGATTCGGGCCAGACCGGACGAATGGTTGTATCTGGGAGCCCACCACCAAGCTCGCTTGCGATTGGCGCAGTTGCCGGAAGAAGGCCGCAAGGTTCGAGAAGAACTGATGGGTGCTCGGGCCCAGGCGGCTTTGGAAAGCGCTTTGTCGCCTCCTTCGGTGGAAGCCTTGCGGCGAGTTCAAAACCATTACACCGGCACCGAAGCCGGTCAGCGAGCGGCGTTGGCGATTCAAGAGTTGTTACTTGACCGCGGCTATCCCGACCGAGCCGCCGCCGGCAGGCCGTTGCAGGAGATCTTGCCCGACGATTGGTTGGCGGCCTTGCCGGCCCCGAGTCCGAAAGCCAATCTGCAAGCTCCGGCTTATCAAGATTTACAAGATCCTTCTTTGCCCTTGTTGCGGGCTTCCTCCCTGCGCCCCAGGTGGCGCTATGACTTTCAGGATCCGCTGTTCCCGAACAATTACGTTCACCACCGCATGGCGGTGGCCGGAGCTTCCGGTTATTTGACCGACTCCCGGGAAGTGGTGTGCTTGGACTTGGCCACCGGCAAGGTCCGCTGGCGCTTTGCCGGCCCGCCCGGTTGGAATGACGTCGGCAGTCGGGAACGGGATCACCTCATGGCCGGTTTCGATCCTTACACCCTGCTGGCCCCAGTAGTGGCGGAAGGCATGGTGTTGGCCGCCCTCCACGAACCGTTGAAATTGGGCCGGTCGGATACCTTCCGCCGCATTCCGGTCCGACGCTTGTTGCCGGGAAGGCGTTTGTATGCCTTTGACGCCGAGACCGGCAAATTGCTTTGGCGCCAGCAAGTTCCTTGGACCCGAGGGGAGCATCCGGAACCTCGTTCTCTGGTCGCCGGCCCTCCCGCCGTCGAAGCCGGTCGGGTTTTCGTCCCTTTGTATGACGCCGTCGGCACGGTGCACCTTTCCCTGCTGGCTTTGGATCTCCAAACCGGCCAGCCTTTGTGGCAAACGCCTTTGGTCAGCGGCCAGCGGGAGGCCACCAATTTGTTCGGCAACGTGCTGCGTGAATTCGCCAGTAAGCCGCCGGTGGCCGACAGCGAGCGAGTGCTTTTATGCACCAACCTAGGCGCCATTTGCAGCCTGGATGCCGCCAACGGTGCGGTGTTGTGGACCCGGCTTTATGAACGCACCACCGTGCAAACTTTTCAAACCGGCCGCGAAGGCGACCGCACCGAAACTTTCGCCAACACCCCTTCGGGTTACGACGGCAAACGGTTTTATTGCGCGCCGACCGACAGCCACTACGCCTATACCTTGGACGCGGAAAGCGGCCACATCGAAGTCATTTGGCCGGCCAATACGCCCACCGGAAGTACTTTGCGTTCGTTGCTAGCGGTCTTTCCTGAAGGCGCTTTTTTCAGCGGCGAATCCGCCGCGTTTCTGACCTTTCCCCACCACCGGGGAAAGTCCATGCATTCGCCGCGATTGTTCAGCGATTACGGCCAGCAAAGATTCCAAGGCTTGTTAGCCCGGGACGAGCTGCTGCTGCCAACTTTTGAAGGCGTGGCCCGATTGGATCCCCGTTCCGGCAAAGTCTTGGGCTTGGCTTTGCGCTGGGATCAAAACGTTTACGAAATGGGCAGCCTGCAAGCGGCGCCGGCGATGTTGTTCGTCCTGCGAAGTGGCGGCGTAACCGCTTATGAATCGCCGGAAGCTTTGGTCGCCGCTCTCAGTTCGATTTCCGGGGATCCGGAAAGTCTGGCCCAACTCCTTCCTTTTTTGGAAGGCTTGGATTTGCGCCACGAACCGCTGGCAGCTTTTAAAGTGGCCACCGGCGCCCTGCAACTGGCGCAAAGGTCCACCAACAACGAACAGGCGGAACGATTGCGGTTGATTTCCGGCCGGGCTTTGTTGGATAGCGAAAATCCCACCGATGCCGCCGAAGTTCTGCAACCTTTGTTGACCAGCGATGCGGCCGATCGGCGGCTGGCGGCGGCGGTTTCCATCGTGGATGCTCTGGAAGACGAGCAACCCAAACACTATCTGCTTGCCAACGCTTTGGAAGTGTTGCAAAAGGCTCCGCAAGCCATGATGATTCGCCGCAACGGCCTGGCGGAATCGACTCGGATCATTTTGCAAAAAGCCCGCTACAAACAGGCCAAGGCGAGCCGCCAATTCGATCGCCAAAGACTGGCCTTGGTGCAATTGCTGCAACTTCCCGAAGCCGGGGCCAGCGACGAAAGAAGTCGCCAACTCCGCCTTTGGGCCCAGGCCGAATTGACTCAGGTCCTGAAACAACCGCGGCAAAAGCAAGCCTTTGAAAAGGACGCCCAAAGAGCCTTGCAATCGGTTGCCGGAGCTTCCTTGGCCGATCATTTGGGCTGGTTGCAGGCATTCTCCGGAACCCGGGCGGTGGGTCAATGGTTGCAAACGCAAAACCAGCGCACCGACCTGGACCGGGCCGACCGAATTCGTCTGAGTTCCTGGTTGCGGGATTACGGCGGCAGCCAAGTCCAAATGGAAGCAGAGCTCCTGTTGGGCCCTGAGGAAACCGCTCCTCTGCTGCCGGACAAATTGGAAACTTTGGCTCGCCTGCCCCTGACCAACCGGCGCTTGTTGGCGGTTCATCCCGACCCGAACGGGGCTCTTCTCTTGACCCAGCAAGGGACCTTATTCCGTTTAAGTCGCTTTGCTACCGACGGTGAACAGATCCTGCAGGAAATCCATCTTGGAGATCGGGTACCGGCCAATTTGGATTTGCGTTCGCGGGTAATCTTTCAACCTCAGGCTTTTACTTTGGTCTTGCCGCGCAAATGGATCCACGTCACCGACAGCGGACGAATTCAAGAACAAGACCTTCCCGGTTACAGCCCCGGCCCGCTGAAGATCGGCGCCATGACCGCCTGGCTTTGCGAAGTGGACGACCAATTCCTTCGCCTGCAGGTTCGCGACGGCATTTCCGGTGAATCGTTTTTGGATTTACCGATTCCCCAACAAGGAGGACGAACTCCGGCTTTGGTCAACCGGCGCACCGATCTATTTCTGATGCAAGCCGGCTACCGGGAAGTCTTGCGGCTGAATCTTTTGCAAGGTCCTCCCGGCCGCAGTTTCAGCTTGCCTTTGGCTCCGAACGTGGCCGAAATGGAAAGCGCCCTTCCTTTCGGAGACGGCCTGTTCCTGCATCGAACCAATCCTCAAGCCCTGGTAGTCGGCCTTCCCGGTTCGAGCAAGGTCCTTCCCAGCAGCGCAGCCAACCACATTCAAGCCTTTGCCGCTCCCGGCGGCGTCGGCTGGCTGGAAGAACCGTTGACCCGCCGGGAACGCCAGGCACCGCGGATTTGTTGGTTGCCGGAAAACGCCACCGAACCTGGTTGCCTGGAATTCGATCCTCAAGAAAGCCGCCGCATTCCCCAAATCGAAATTAGTCGCCGCACCCGCCGGCAACTCACTGAACCTCGCTTGTTGGTGTTGAGTCGGAGTCTGACCAACGGCAGCAATCAAACTTTGATTCGGGAAATCGATTTGACCGCCCAAGCCAACGGCGCATCGACCCCGAAAGTGCGCTGGCAACGCTCGCTGCCGGAAGTGAGCTACAGCAACTTGACGCTTCGCCTGCGGACCTTGAAGCCGGTGCCCGGAGCCAATGGCTGGATCTTGCCGATTGCGGTTCGCCGCGGCCAACCGCAGCACACTTTGGTTTACCGATTGGATCAGGACGGCCGCATCTTGGATTCCTGGCAAGGCGAATACCCGCCGCCCTATCGGAGCTTCATGGATTTCGAAAGCTTCCTTCTCCCCGAACTGGTTTTGTTGCGAATCGGGGAAGTCCTCTACCTCTTGGGAGACGCATGATGCTTGGACTCACCCTCCTTCTTTGTCTTGGACAACTACCTGCCAACAGCCCGCTGAGCCGGGAAGGCCTGGATGGCGCCGAAAGAGGCTTGCGCTACTTGGCCCGAACCCAGGAAGCCAGCGGAGGCTGGCGCGGAGACGTGGGCTACAAGCTTCAAGACCAATATCAAACTTGGAGAAAAGGCGCCGAACACCTGGGAGTGACCTCGCTTGCCGGCATGGCCTTCTTAGCCGGCGGTCACGTTCCCGGACGAGGCCCTTATGGCGAAACCGTGCAAAAAGCCGTCGACTACATTTTGAAGTACGTCCGATCCGACGGTTACATCACCGGCAATGAAACCAGAATGTATTCCCACGCTTTCGCCACTTTGTTCTTGGCGGAAGTCTACGGCATGACCGAGCGGGAAGACGTTCGTGACGCCTTGCAACGGGCGGTGCATCTCATCGTCGCCAGTCAAAACAGCCAGGGCGGTTGGCGCTATCAACCTCACGTCGCCGATGCCGACATGTCGGTCACCGTTTGTCAGGTAGTGGCCTTGCGGGCGGCCCGCAACATCGGCATCCAGGTTCCGGTCAATACCATTGACCGAGCGATCAAATACGTCCGCGACAGTGCGGTTCGCGACAATGAACCGCCCGGCATGAGTTACTTCGCCGATCCGGTTGGTTCCTTTCGCTACCAGCCGACTTATGAAGCCCGAGCGACTTTCGCTTTGACCGCCGCCGGCGTCACCACCTTGCACGGTGCCGGCGTCTACGGCGACGCCGAAATTGAACGGGGCCTGCAGTATTTGGAGTCGGAAGTCGATGACTTCTCCCGCCTTTGGGGGCTCGGTCACCAAGGGCATTACTTTTTCTATTACGGCCATTACTACGCCGTCCAAGCCTTTCACATGGCCGGCGGCCGCCGCTACCAAAACTACTTCAAGAGCATCCAAAGTTACTTGTTGCGGATGCAGAACGCCGCCGGCTGGTGGCCGAATCATCAAGGTCCGGGGCGCAACTTCAGCACCGCCGTGGCCTGTTTGATTCTTCAGATTCCTAAGGAGTACCTGCCGATCTTCCAGCGTTGAGCCAGTCCGCCTTCCCCTCCGGCATTCGCCGCGCCCTCACGGCGCTGGAAAACCGCATCCTGGCGGTCCTGCTGTTGTTCGGTTTCGGCCGCACTTTGGTCAGCGGCAGCGGTTTGTTGGTGGCCTTGTTCGTATTGGATCGGCTGTTCGAACCGCCGTCAGTGGTTCGCCTGATCTTGCTGTTGAGCGCCTTGATCGTCCTTGGCGGCGTAGCGGTTCGGTATTTGTTGAAGCCTTTGCGGCACCGGCCCTTGCCCCGGGACTTGGCCGCCATTTGGGAACGGCAGCACCCGGAACTCGGAGACCGCTTCGCCACCGCGGTGGAATTGACCCAAACTCCACCGGGAACCTCCGCTGATTTGTTGCAGGAAGTCCGGCGTCAGGCCGATGAGCTCACCACCGGGCTGGATCCCAAACAGGCGGTGCCGATCGGTCGGGCTCGGCGCAGTTCCCTCGCTGGCATGGGCGCAGTTTTGCTGCTGGTGGCGGCAACGGTGGCCTTTCCGCAACAGGCTGGATTGTTCTTTGCCCGTTTGTTCGGCAGCGATCAAGCTTGGCCCCGGGATACCACCTTGGTGCTGTTGGCCCCCCACCTCGACGGCCAATCGGAAGCTCCGGAGTTGATCCCGACCAGTCGCGAGAGTTTCCGTCTGGAAGCCGCCTATGGCAGCGTGATCACCTTGCGAGTTCGGGCCGAAGGAGTGGTTCCGGACCAGGTGGTCGCCAAAGGCGGCGATTTTCTCCGCACCATGCGCCCGCTTGGCGGCGGTGAATTCGTACTGCGGATGCCGCCTTTGCGGGAGGATCTCAGCCTGAGTTTCCAAGGTGGCGACGACGACGACGGCCGCCCTCGCCTGCGCATGTTGCCCGGCCACCCACCGGCCGTGGTGGATTGGCAGGTCCAGGTCGAGCCTCCGGCCTACACCGGACGGCCGCCGGAAAACTCCACCATGAACGAGTTCCGGCTGCCGCAAGGAAGCCGTCTGGTAGCCCGCTTTCAAACCGATCGCCCGGTAGCCCTGGCCCAGGCGGTGCCGGTCCAGGGAGCTCCGGAAATCTTGCAGCAGGACGACCAAGGCTTTTGGGTGTTGGAAGCGGACACCCGCCGGTCCGGCGAAGCCGTGGTGCAGTTGGAAGGCACGGACGGTTTCCGCGACAACCGAGCCGCGGTTTTGCGCTGGCACGCCATGGCCGACCGGCCTCCGTCTCTGCAGTTCCTGTTGCCGGCGACTACCTGGAGCACCTTGGCCGGCGGCCAGGTGCCGATCCTCCTCGAAGCGGAGGACGATTTCGGCTTGGAAGCCTTGCTTCTGGCCACCGGGGAAGAAGCGGAGCCTAAGGCCTTGGATTTCCCCGAGTCGGCCCGCAAATTCCGTCATTTCCAGAGCCTGATTCTGGAAGCGGCACCGGAAGACCCGGAAGGCAGCAGCTTTCGGCGCCTGAGGTTGCGCGCTTGGGCCCGGGACAAGGCGGCGCCGGAACCCCACCAAAGCCAAGCCGACTCCCCTTGGATCGAGGTATTGCCGCCGGATTCTTTCGAGGCCCGCTTGCGGGAACAAATGAAGGGAGTGCGCAGTTTGGTGGAACGCTTGCTCGAGCGGGTCACCGAACTGGAGTCTGCCAACGCCTCCAAGCTGGCCAGCCTGGCTCGACGTATCCGCCGTGACCTAAATGGCTTACAAGGCCAACTCGAGGAAATCCTGCTGCAACAAATCTTCGCCGGGGTGGACCAAGGCAGTGCTCCGGCGGTGGACCAGCTTGGTCAGTTATTCTTGGAAGAGATGCCTGAGTCCGGCGAAATTACCGCCACCCTGGCTGCCAGCCAGCCGTTGTTGGATCGTAGCGGTCGGATTCTGGACTTGTCTCGGGCCACCTTGGGAGCTCGCCAGGAAGCCGCCGCCCAACTCGAACTGGCTTTGAGGGAGGGTAAGGATTGGCAACCGCCGGCACGACAACTGAAGCTTCAACTTCAGGCCATGCTCCTCATTCTCCAGGCTTGGGAGGACTTCCAAAGCACCGTCAATCTGCTGCGGGAGCTTTTGGACCGACAACGAGCCTTGTATTTGCGTACCAAAGAAGCCTCCGATGGTTAAAGCTAGATGCAGCCCTGGGGTTTCCAAGAGAACGGACGGTGACCGAAGAACCGGCTTCCGCTTCCACAATCGGGAAAGAAAATGAAAGGGATTCACATTTTCATGACCTTGCTGGCGATGGCTTTGGCCTTCAGCCCGCCCGCGCCGGCGAAACCGGCGGCGCAAGATCCGGTTCGCTTCAGCCAACTGGCCCGGGACCAACGCAAGTTGGCCGATCAGGCCCGCCGCTTGTTGGATCTGCTGGAGACCATCGAGAACCGTGAGCGGGAAGCCGGCAATAGCAGCCGGGCCGACCTGCTGGCCAAAGCTCGCAAACGCCTGGCCAGCGCCGGGCCGGCAGGAGATCTGGCAGCGGCATTGGAAGACGTTGCCCGGGATTTAACCCAACTGCAAGCCGGCTCAGCTCTGGAACATCAGGCGGAGTCGATTGAACTTCTGCAGGAGATCCTCGACTTCCTGCTGGAACGAGAAATTCAGAATCAGCTCCAGAACATTCGCGAACAAATTGCCGAGCGGCGCCAGCAACTGGAAGACTTCGCCCGCCGTCAACAAGAGCTGCTGGCGGAAACCCGGGCTTTAAGCGTGCGCGAATTGGAGAAGCAGCAAACCGACGCCGCCTGGCGCAAGGCCTTGGCCGAGAAACAGCGGCAGTTGAGCGAAGAAGTCGAGGCGTTCAGCCAAGAAGAAAACGAAGAAGGACGGGAAGCTCGAAAGGCGGAGGAAGCGGCCCGGGCCGGCCAGGAAGCAGCACAGAAATTATCGCCCTCCACGCCCTCGGAGAACCGACCCGAATCGGAAAGCGACTCCCCCCGGGAAGAAGGGGAACGCTCCGAGTCCGAATCTGGCGAACGATCTGAAAACGAATCGACGGATTCGGAAAAGGCGGATCCCTCCCAGGAATCCCAGTCGGGGGAAGAGCAAACCGGCCAACCTTCCCCGCAGGAAGAGTCCAATCCCGATTCCGAAGCTCAGGAAAATTCGCAAGATCCTTCCGGCGATCCGAACCAGAATCCGCAGAACCAGGAAAATTCCCCTCCGCAGCAACCGCAACAACCTCGTCCTCCCCAACAACCGGGTGAGCAACTGGACGAGGCTCAACAAAAACAGCAGGAGGCTTTGCAAAAACTCCAGGAAGAGGCCCAGGAAGCCTCGCGCCAAGAACAGCAGCTCCAGGACATGGAGGAATTGGAAGCTCTCATTTCCCTGGAGCAAGAAGCCACCGCCTTGTTGGAGCGCCATCAGACCGTTTTGAAACCTTTGAAAATCATGGCGGAAGAAAGTGGTGGCCGACGCCGCTTGAGCGCCCGGGTGCAGTTGCGCAAATGGTCGGAAGAGGAAAAGGCCTTGGCGGAAGACGCCGGCGATTTGCTCCTGGAAGTTCGAGAGCGGGGAGCGGATGCAACGCCGTTTCTATTGGAAACCCTGGTGGAAGATCACCAACGCTTAGGGCGGCGACTCGGACCGCCTTCTTATCGAGCGGGCATGACCCAAGTCAGCCTCGGCGAACAAATTGAACGAGCCTGGTTGGATTTGATCGAAGCGATCCGCACCGAGGCGGAACGAGTGCGCCAGCGGATGGAACAAGAGCGCAACAATCCCAATGGGCCGCAGCAAGAGCCTCCCCAGGAGGAATCGCCGCTGGTGAACTTCGCCGAAGAGGTGCAGTTGTTGAAGCGGATGGAAGAAGACCTGCGGGATCGCCTCAGCCGCTTGAAAAAGCGGCGCGACCTGTTGGCGGAAGCGGGCATGGAATTCGACCAGGATGAAAGAGAAGAGTTGGAAGCCTTGGTCGAACGGCAAAACCGCCTGCGGCGTTTGTTCGACGCCATTTTGGAACGATTGGAAGAAGCCTCGCAACAACAAGAAAAGGAGGAAGCCTGATGACCTTGGCTCGACTTTGGCTGTGGCCCGGGGTCTTAGCCCTGTTCATGCCGGCGGTTTCCGCTCAGGAAACTCCGCCGCCGGTTCCGCAGGATCCCCCGCGCCAGGAAGAGGAAGATCAGCAACCGCCCGGTGAAACCCCCGCTCCCGAAGGGGAAGAAGGCCAGACTCCGGAAGAGGAAGGTGGCTTGAGCCCGGAAGAAGCCACCGCCGAAATGATGCGCCTGGTCGACGAAGTCCGGGATGGTTTCCGCCGAGTCGATCAAACCCTGCAACTGACCCGAGACGAAGTGGACAAGTTGTTCGGAGGGGCGATAGACCGGCCGGAACCCCCTCCGATCGAGGGAGAGGGAGAGGAAGGCGAGGAAGGGGAAGCCCCGGTGGAAGACATTGCTTCGGTGGAAGACGGATTGAGCCGAGCCATGAACGAGGCCGAAGACCTGGTCGCCACCATGGAGGAACTGCTGTCGAAAATACCGGAGCAGAGCAATCAAAATTCCTCCTCATCCAGTTCTTCGAATCGAAACGATCGGCCGCCGCCGCCTCAGAATCAGGATCAGCCCCACGACGATCAGGAAAATCCAAGCCCGAAACCGGAAAGCGTGGCCCCGCCGCCGGAAGGGGTTCAGCAAATGATCCTGTTCGATCCCCGCATCGGTGCCTGGGGAGCCCTCCCCCCCCGCTTGCAGGAAAGCCTGCAAAACGCCACGGCTGAGGACTTGCCGTTGCGTTACCGCCGTTGGCTGGATGAATACCACCGGCGCTCGGTCCCCGAAGGCCAGCGTTAACCGCCACCGTTCACACCAATCAGGCTCGGCCCCGGATTTTCCCCGGGGCCGGGCTTTTTTTGACCGATGAAAGGCTAAAGGGCGGCCTTCCGCACCGAATGAACGCCCGGAGCGGAACTGGACGGGATCCATACCATGAAGGCTCGAGTTGCGCAGGATTTACACGAACCGATCCCTTTAGGAAACGACATTTGGTGGGTCGGCCAACCCATCTCGGGGGACCGTTTCCAATGCCATGTGTACCTGCTGGAACATGGGGATCAATCGGTACTGCTAGACCCCGGTTCCGTACTCACCTTTGAGGAAACTCGAAGAAAGGTGGCTTCGATTTTGCCAATTGAAAACATCCGCTATTTCGTTTGTCACCACCAAGATCCCGATATCACCGGCGCCATGCCGCTCTGGGATCAACTGATCACCCGAGACGACGCCTATTTGATAAGCCATTGGCGCGGCGCCGCCTTGATCAAGCATCTGGGCTTGAAGTTGCCGTTTTGGCTGGTCGATGAACACGAGTGGCAACTAGATCTCGGCGGCCGCCAGTTGCAATTCGAGTTCACCCCCTACCTCCACTTTCCCGGCGCCTTCACCACCTTCGACCGGCAAAGCGGAACCTTGTTTTCGTCCGATCTGTTTGGAGGTTTTACCGACGACTTACCCTTAATTGCAGACGATGCCAGCAACATGGAAGGAATTCTGGCCTTCCACCAACACTACATGCCCAGTCGGGAAGTGCTTTTGCATTCCCTGTCCCGGTTGGAAAAGCTGCCGCTGAAACGAATTTGCCCGCAGCACGGCCGCATACTGCCGGAAAAGTTGATCCCCCTTTATTTTTCCCGCTTGAAAGATCTGGACTGTGGCCTGTACATGATGTCCCAAGGGGACACGGACATCCGCAGACTGCTACAACTGAACCACATGTTGCGTTCCACCGTGGACGCATTGATTTTGGAACGGGATTTCGCCACCATTGCCCAACACATCCAAGAAAAGGTGCAAGAAGTCTATCCCGTATCCAGGATGGATTTTCTGCTTCGCGGGCAAGATTGCAAAGTGACTTGGTTCAGCCCGGAAAACCGTTTCCGAGGCCGGGAATGGGACTTCGAGGAAATCTGCCGGCACATGCCCAAAAACCGAGATGACTGGATGGCTAGGCATGGAATCCACCATTTCGGCATTCAACGAATCCCCTCCATCGGCGAACGCCCGGCGGGACCGGCGTTGTTGTTGCCCATGTTCTCCGAAGAAACCGGCGAAGTCTTGGGGATGGCCTGGTTCGCCTTGCAAGCTTCCATCCCCGCGACTGCCGAATTCGATTCGGCCATGGGTCAGATCAGCCGCTCACTCGGAGTGGCTATGGAAAGGGAACGGCTTCACCGGGAACTGGAATCGGAGCGGGACCGCATCTTCGAACAATCCATGCGCGATGCTTTAACCGGCCTTTATACCCGCCGGTATATGGAAGACAGCGCCAGGCGCCTGGTGGAATTGCACGCCCTCAATCCGGAAGCCGGCTTCAGCGTCCTGATGTTGGACATTGATCACTTCAAGAGCATCAACGACCGTTTTGGCCATTTAACCGGAGACCAAGTCATTCGAGCGGTGGCGAAAACCATTTTGAATCAGTGCCATGGCGGGGATGTTGCGGTTCGCTTCGGCGGCGAAGAATTCGCCGTTTTTCTTCCCAACCGCAACCTGGAAACGGCGAGCACTCTCGCTGAGGCGATCCGCGCCAAAGTGTCTGAAATCCACCACAACGGTCCGGACCAAAGCTTTGCCGCCACGGTTTCCTGCGGCGCCGCGGAACACCAGCCCCAAGAAAGCCTGGCCCAGATTTTGGAGCGGGCGGACCAGGCTCTTTATCAAGCCAAGGAAGGCGGGCGCAATCGCGTTTGCTTGTCCGATTAGGGGAGAAACTGGCACAAACTATTGGAGGTTAGGGAGGTCAGATGGAGAAAAGATCCTCCACCGAAACAGCTCCTTGGCGGTCCAACGCCGAGAGGTCACCCCCAGCAACATCCCCGGAGTCGGGGGCTCGCCCTCGGCGGTGATCGGCCGCACGTAGTTGCGCCACAAAAGCCACAGCCACATGTGCAGCCGCAGCCAACTCCGCTTCTTGGAGTGGCCCCAGTTGCGGCGCACCAGCCGGGAGAGGTTGTCCCGCA
>QQUA01000016.1 GCA_008501825.1 Planctomycetota bacterium
CCACTCCAAGAAGCGGAGTTGGCTGCGGCTGCACATGTGGCTGTGGCTTTTGTGGCGCAACTACGTGCGGCCGATCACCGCCGAGGGCGAGCCCCCGACTCCGGGGATGTTGCTGGGGGTGACCTCGAAGCGTTGGACCGCCAGGGAGCTGTTTCGGTGGAGGATCTTTTCTTCCTCCTACCTCCAATAGTTTGTGCCAGTTTCAGTTAGAGGCCTTCCAAGTTAGCTTCCAGAGTCGCCGCCTCCTTGCTCAACTCTTTTTGCCGCTGACGTTCATGTTCCACCGTTTCGGGATCGGCATTTTCCAAAAACCGAGCATTGCTCAATTTCTTTTCCAAACCAGACAAGCCACCCTGAACCTTTTTCAACTTGCGCTCCAAAGACTTTCGCAACTTAGCCGAATCAGTGCCTTCCTCGAAGGGCAAGAACACCGCCCCGCCGTAGAAGGCATCGGTACCGCATTCGGGAGGCCTTTCCAATTCGGGACTGATCGTGACTTCCCCTAAGCTCGCCAAAAACAAAATCAGCGCTCGGTCCTGCTCCAAAGCTTTCCCCACTGCTTCCGATTCCACTCGAATGAGCGCAGAGGGCCGGGCGGAGGGCGGCGTTTCCTGCAAGGCGCGCACGTTGCGGAAAGCCCGAACCACGTCCTGCAAACGCAAGAAATCTTCCTCCGCCTGAGGGTCCACCAAACCGGGACTTTGCGGCCAGGCCGCCACCATGCAAGCCTCGCTTTCCTTGAACCGATCTGGCAGGTGCCGCCAAAGCTCTTCGGTCATGAAAGGGACGAAGGGATGGAGCAAGCGCAACCATTGCGACAACAACTTGCCCAAAGTGCAGCGAACCCGAGCCGCTTCTTCGGCTTGCGGAGTCCCCGGACCGGCATCGGCGGCGGCTCGCAAGCGACGTTTGGCCGATTCCACATACCAATCGCAGAAATCGTTCCAAGTAAACCGATACAGGGCTTGAGCGGCATCATGGAAGTGATAGCCATCTAAAGCTCGACTGACTTCCTCGATTGCCGAGCTAAGACGCGATCGAATCCAACGATCTTCCAAGGCATCCCCTTCCTGGTCGGCAATCTCGCCATCGAGATGCCCCAAGACAAAGCGGGTGGCGTTCCAAATTTTATTGCAGAACCGCTGCCCGAGCTCGAAACGATTTTCCGCCAACTTCACGTCCTGACCCTCGCGAGTCAGAATCATCAAGGAATAGCGCACCGCATCGGCGCCATAGCGCTCAATCATTTCCACTGGATCGATTCCGTTGCCGGCGCTTTTCGACATGCGCCGTCCCTTGCCGTCCAGGACCGTGGCGTGGATGTAGCAGGTGCTGAAAGGACAGCGCTCCTCCTGCGGTCGATCTTCCATGAACTCATACCCGGCCATTACCATGCGGGCCACCCACAGATAAATGATGTCCCGGGCCGTACTCAAAAATTGAGTCGGATAGAAACGAGCTAAATCCTCGGTTTTCGCCGGCCAACCCAAAGTGGAAAAAGGCCACAGCCAGGAAGAGGCCCAAGTATCGAGCACGTCTTCATCTTGCCGAACGATCGGCTTGCCGCTGACGGGATGGGCTTGGCCAATTTCCAAAGGCTTGCGGCTGGCCACCGGCACCTGGTCTTCGTCATACCAAACCGGAATCCGGTGCCCCCACCAGAGCTGCCGGCTGATGCACCAATCGCGAACGTTTTCCAGCCAGTCGAGGTAAACCTTGGTCCACCGCTCCGGCAACAGTTGCAGGGAACCGTCTTTCACCGCCTGAATGGCCGGTTGCGCCAGTTCTTTCATGCGAACGAACCATTGCTCGGAAACCAGCGGTTCAATCGCGGTTTTGGAACGGTCGCTGATGGTGACGTTGTGCACCAGATCTTCGACCTTTTCCAATAAACCCTGAGCTTCCAAATCGGCCAGGACTTGCTCCCGGGCTGCTTCCCGGCTGAGTCCGGCATAAGCTCCGGCTTCCTCATTCAAAGTGCCGTCAGGATTCAAAATATTGACGATCGGCAAGTGATGGCGGGCGCCGCGTTCGTAATCGGCGGGATCGTGACCAGGAGTCACTTTGACCGCCCCGGTGCCATAGTTCCGATCCACGGTTTCATCCCGAATCAGGGGAATCTCCCGCTCGGTCAGGGGAAGTTGCAAAATGACTTCCCGGTCGTGAGGAAAACGATCGTCGTCGGGATGCACGGCGACCCCAGTGTCCCCGAGCATGGTTTCCGGACGGGTGGTGGCGACGGCAACGAACTCCCCTTCCTTGCCCTTGATCGGATAACGCAAGGTATAAAGCTTGCCCTTGCGTTGGACGTATTCAATCTCGTCGTCGCTGACGGCGGTTTGCAATGCGCAATCCCAATTCACCAGCCGAGCGCCACGGTAAACCAGGCCTTTTTCCCACAAGTGAACGAAAGCATCGACCACCGCCTGGGAAAGCTCTTGATCCAAAGTAAAGCGGGTGCGGCTCCAATCGCAGCTACAACCCAGACGCTTGAGTTGTTCCAAAATGCGATTGCCGTGTTCCTCCTTCCATTTCCAAATTTCGCCGACAAAGGCTTCCCGGCCCAAATCCTCTCGGGTTTGTTTGTGCTCGGCAAATAGCTTCTTCTCGACCACGGCTTGGGTAGCAATGCCGGCATGGTCGGTGCCCGGAACCCACAGGGCGTCATAGCCGCACATGCGCCGGTGACGAATCACCACGTCTTGCATGGTGTTGTTCAAGGCGTGGCCCATATGCAGCACGCCGGTTACGTTCGGCGGCGGAATGGCGATGGTGAAGGGCTTGCCTTGCGGCTTTTCCGGCGGCGAGAACAAGCCTTGGCTCTCCCAAAACCGGTAAATCGGCGTTTCGATTTCAGCCGGTTGGTAGCGGGAACTGAGGCTAGGAGCGACAGATTCAGTCATCGTGCTTGCGCGCATCACCCTTCTCGGAAGCGGAAGGGTGGTAACGAGCCAGGGATTCTCTCAGATTCGGCGGCACCCAGCCCAACTCCTTCCGAGCCCGCTCGCATTTCAAAACCAAGCGAAGGGGTCGGGGCGGGCCTTGATAATCCTTGGCCCAGGCCGCCTCGAAGTCGGCTTTGACCGCCGCAGCCCGACAAAGTTCTACGCCAAGCTGAAAGCGACTGACGGCCTCAGCTCCGGCGAAATGAAATACCCCGGGCAACGGCCGTCGAACCCAAGCCCACAAAGCCTCGGCGATGCAGTCCACCGCCGCCGGGCAGCGGATTTCATCTTGGAACAAGCTTGGCCGCTGGCCGGCGCCAAGGGCTTGTAATAAAGCGGTATCGGTCCCCATGCGGCCGGGGCCGGCCTGCGGGCCGAGCAGCAGCGGCAAGCGGGCCACCGTTCCTCCCGCTTCCAGAACCGCCGCCTCCGCCGCCGCTTTGCTGCGGCCGTAAAGCTGCAACGGATTCGGGGCTGCGTCTTCGGCGTAAGCTTCCGCCGTGCCATCGAACACCATGTCGGTGGAAATGAACAGAAACGGGATATCCCCTTGGCGGCAGGCTTGCGCCATTTCCACGCTGGCTTCGACGTTGACCCGCCAGGTCCGATCTGGCTCCTGTTCGCAGTCTTGGGCCCGAGTCATGGCGGCAGCGTGCATCACGAATTCGGGTTTCAAGTGCTGCACAGCGTCGGCGGCGACCCCTTCCTGCTCCAGATCCAGCCGGTGGAAAGAGGCTTCCGGCCAGGCGGCGGGCCGGCGGCGGCCGGCGAGGGCCACGGCTATATCGGCGGGTAGCGTGGCGGCCAGGCCTAGTCCCAGCACGCCCCCTGCCCCGGTTACCAAGCCTTGCTTGTTTCGTGGCTGCTCCATGGAGCCCATGTTGTTTTCTCCCTTCCCTTTATGCCAGCCCTCGAAGACCACTGCTAGGATGGCCGGCCATGCGCATCGGTTTGCTCGTGAATCCGCGGTCGGGTCGGGGGAAAGCCCGCAGTTTCGCTCCCCTTATGGAAACCAGTTTGCGCCGCCGGGGCCACCGCTGGGAGCGATTGGACAGCCAAGATGAAGCGGAGGCCATTCGCTGGGTGGCGGAGCGGGCGTCCGACTTCGAACGGCTCCTGGTTCTCGGTGGGGACGGTTCCCTGAATGCGGCTTTAAATGGCCTACCGGAACAGCCTCCCCCTACCGGCTTGGTGCCCCTGGGTTCCAGCAACCTTTTGGGCCGGGAAATGAAACTGCCCAAAGACCCGGACACCGTCACCACCATGTTGGAAACCGGCCGCGTCTTACCGTTGGACGTCGGCTTGCTGTCCAGCCCCGGCCTCGGCCAAAAGGGCTTGGGGCCGGAAGGCAACCAACGGCGCAGCTTCCTTTGCTTCGACTGCGGCTACGGCGGTGAACTGATGCGGCGCATGGAGGACATCCGCCAGCGCAAATCCGGCACCGTGTTTCGGCCCCTTTATTACCCCCTGATCTTCAAGATGTTTTGGGATTGGAAACCCAAACCGCAACGAGTCATCGCCGACGGCGAGGAATTGGGCGTATTCCCTTACGTCATCGCTTCCAGCGTCCGCTCATACGCCAGCCCTCACTTGATTCTGGGTCCGACTTGGGTAAACGACGGCTACTGGGACCTCTATGCCATGAACCGGGCGGGATTCTGGCGTCTGCTGCCGGTGGCCATGCGCGGCATGCTTTCCCAAGTGGAAGGCTCCCCCCGGGTGCTCCACCGCCGAGTCCGGCATCTCAAGGTGGAAGGCCAACCCTCGGAGCTGCAGATCGATGGCGATTTTGCCGGCGCTTCCCCGGTAGAATTCCAGGTCACCGATTTCCGACTCCCCCTGGTGCTGCCCGCTGATGCCCCGAGACCTGACGCCGTTGCTGGAAACGATCTCGAAAGGCTCTGAAGCCCCCTGGCTTCTTGCCGGCCCGTGCGCCATCGAAGGGCCGCAAACGCTGGAATATGCCCAGCAAACCGCCGAAGCCCTGGAAGGCTTAGCTTGTCGCTGGATTTTCAAAGCCAGTTTCGACAAGGCCAATCGCACCTCTTTGAGCAGCCCTCGGGGCGTGGGCCTAGGACCGGGATTGCAGATCTTGGCCGAGATTCGGCAACGGCTCCAGGTTCCGGTGGTGACCGACGTCCATCTCCCGGAACAATGCGCCCCGGCGGCGGAAGTGGCCGACGTCCTGCAAATTCCTGCTTTTCTGGCCCGCCAAACCGACCTACTGAAGGCCGCCGGCTCCACCGGAGCGATCGTCAACCTGAAAAAGGGCCAATTCATGGCTCCGGCCGACATGGGCCCGGCCTCGAAGAAATTGGAAGCTTCCGGAGCGCGATCCGTATGGCTTACCGAACGCGGCACTTTTTTCGGCTACGGCCGATTGGTGGTGGATTTCACCGCCCTGGCCGAAATGGAGGCCCTCGGTTTCCCAGTAATGTTGGACGCCACCCATTCGGTGCAGCGTCCTGGAAGCCTGGGTGACCAGACTGGCGGGGATTGGACCTTGGCACCGTTGTTACTCCGGGCTGGAGCCGCCGCTGGTTACCACGGCTTTTTCGTGGAGACCCACCCGTGTCCGCTTTCCTCGCCTTCCGACGGTCCCAACATGATCCCGCTGGAGAACCTCCGGGAGATCATGCAGGAAGTCCTGGAGATCGCGGAAATCCGCCGGCGACGTGCCCGCCAATTGCAACCATGAGCCTGCCGACGATCCCGCTGCCGGCCCACTCTCCGAGCCTGGAAGACCTCCAGCAGCAGTTGCCGGATTACCGCGAGTTCCGCTGCATCGGAGCCGGGGCCATGGGCGTGGTCTTCGAGGCCTGGCACGAGCCCTTGGAACGGCAGGTGGCGGTCAAAGTGCTGCACCCCACGGTGCTCAGCAACTCGCAAACCGTGGTGCGCTTCTTCCGGGAAGCCCGGTCCATGGCGCGGCTGTCCCACCCCAACATCGTGCAGGTTCACGAAGTTGGCGGGGAAGGTCACCTGCCTTATTTCACCATGGCTCTGTTGGCCGGCGGCAGTTTGAAAGAGCGGATTCAACAGGGTGCGCTGCCGCCGCGGGATGCCGCCAGGATCAGCCGCCAGATTGCCGAAGCCCTGGAACACGCCCACGACCGCAGCAGCCTGCACCGGGACATCAAACCCGGAAACGTGCTCTTGGACGACCGGGACCAGGCTTTGCTTACCGATTTCGGCCTGGTTCGGCGAACAGATTCCGCCACCCTGACCGCCAGCGACGCCATCGTCGGGACACCTCAGTACATGAGCCCGGAGCAAGTCCGCGGGCAACGCTTGGACGGCCGCTCCGATCAATTTTCACTTGGCTCCACTCTGTATGAAATGTTGGTGGGCGAGCCGCCTTTTCAAGGGGACAATCCGGTCGCCGTTTTAAAGGCCATTTGCGACAGTCAACCCCGCTCTTTGCGCAAATTACGCCCGGAAATCCCGGCCTCCTTGGAAGCGGTGGTGATGCGGATGCTGGAAAAGGATCCGGATCGCCGTTACGCCGACATGAAAGCGGTGCGGGAAGACCTTGATCGCTATCTCCGCGGCGAAGCGGTGGAATCGACCCTACCGGGGCCGCTGACTCGCAGTTGGCGCCGCTTGCAGAGCAACCGCCTGGCCACCCGCTACGCCGCAGTGGCTTTGGTTGCGGCGATCTTGGCCAGCACCTATTTCTTCAACAACATGGCCCTGATCAGCGAGTCCAATTACAACCAGGTCTTGAATGAGATCAGCGGTTTCATCCAAGCCAATCAAAGCGAAGAAGCGATCGCCTTAATCCAGGCCATGGATCCGGAAGACCGTCGCAAACCGGAAGTTTTGCGATTGCACTTGCAGGCGGCGGAACGAGGCGGCGACACCGGCCTGGCGACGTATCTCGGCGAACAATGGTTGGAAGCTTCCCCCCGGGACCCGGAACGTTTGGAAAAAATGTATTCGCTCTATTTGAGCGAAGGCCAACACCGAGACGCTTGGAGGGTTTTGCAAGCCCTTTGTCGGGAACGGATGGAACTTCCTCCAGGCCAGAAGATGGACTGGCGGCAAGCTCCTCCCCATTTGTTGCTGCAAGCGATTGGATTGCACCACGAAAGCAGTCGCCATGAATTGCAGGATTACCTGGCTCAATTCGCCCGCTTGCAAGAAATGGCCTCGGTTCAGGATCCTATCCTGGTCACCATCGTGCAAGATCGCATCGCCCGTTTGACCGGTTCCACCACCTTGGAATTGTCCAAGATGGAACGCTTTCTGGATTATTTAAACGAGCATCCGGAAAACAGTTATCAGTTGGAAGCAAGCACTTATCACGCCTACTGGCTCAGCCTTTGGGCCATTTTCCAACAACACCCGTCCACCGTGGAGGATGCCAGCGCTGCGGTTTCCAACGTCATTGCTTTAAAACCCTTCGACGTCGTGGCGTTGGAATACGGCCTGGCTTTGGCCGACTTGGTGAAAAAGCAAAGCTCCCGGGGAGGAGACGACCAATCCTTGGCCCAGGCGGAAGAATTGCAAGAGCGTTATCGCTTCATGCTGGATGCGGCCAGAGGCGCCATCGAATTGACCCGCCGCGAATTTGAAAGCTCCGCCGCGGAATTGGCGCCCCCCAGCAGCACTCAAGCCGTGGGACCCTTGGGCCGGGCTCAGGAATTCGTCGGCGGCGTGTTCCAGGGCTTGTTCGGCGGCGAATCGGAATAGTAGATTTCGGAGTTCATTGGCCGAATGGGGCTTCCGGCCCTTTCCGCAAAAACGGTCAAGCGCGATCAAGAAGTTCTGGATAGGGTTTCCTCATGGAAATTCAAGTGTCCGATTGCCTGAGCCGGAGAAGGACTTCGAATAAAGGTCGGGGCAAAACCCACCGCCTTCGAACTGGCTTTCTCATTGGCTTCTGCCTTGGAACTGCATTCCTGTTTTCTTCCCAAGCCAGCGGGCAAGGTCCCCTGTACCGCCTCGGCTCCGTTTCAGAAAATCAAAACCTTCGGGGCCCCTTGCAGCCTCCAGCTCAATCCGAACCTGGAGTATGGCTGGTCGAAAAGGATATTCGCCTGCATTACCAGTCCCAGGGTCGAGGGCGCCCGGTGCTGGTGGTCCACGGTGGCCCCGGCGTTCCTTATTCCAAGCCTTGGGCGGGCTTGGAAAGTTTGAAAGAAGACTTTCAGTTTTATGACTACCACCAGCGTGGTTGCGGGGAATCCAGTCGCCCCATTCAACGCTTGCACGGTTCCTTCTTGGAAAACGCCACCGCACTGGAACGAACCCTTGGCGTGGGCGCCCAAATCGCCGATATCGAACGCATCCGCCGGATATTGAACCAAGAAAAACTCCTTTTGATCGGCCACTCTTACGGTGGTTTCCTGGCCACTCTGTACGCCGCTGAATTTCCGAACCGGGTGGAGAAGTTGATTTTGGTTGCCCCGGCTGGGGTTTTAAGTCCACCGGACAAACAACGCAATTTGTTCGAACAGACCCGAAACCGTTTGCCTTCCGAAGATCGCCCGGAATTCGACAGTCTGCTTCGAAAGTACTTTGATTTCGGTTCTCTTTTCCAGAAAAGCGACCAGGAACTGGCGGCCCTCCATCAGGAGGTCGGTCGTTTCGTACTTCAAGCCATGGGCTATCCCGAGCAGCCAGAACCAGCCAAAGCAAAGGTCGGCGGCTGGGCCGTTTTCGCCCTTTATTTCAGTACCGGAATGACCGGAGACTTCACTCCGGCCCTTAGCCGAATCCAAGCTCCGACTTTGATCCTCTACGGAGAGGACGACACCATGTCCCTTGCCGGAGTGGAGAGTTACCGGGGAATTCCCGGTTCGACCCTGACCGCGGTGGCACGTGAGCCAGGCGGCGGGAGGGCCGGGCATTTCCTGTTCGAAGACTGCCCGCAAACTTTCGGCCGCTTGGCCGGCACTTTTTTGAAAGAAGCATCCAAGCCAACCGAATCAAGGAAGAGCCAAGCAGCTTCCAAGGCTGGTACTTTATCCTCGGCCGTGAAGAAACCCTGAGAAGAGATCGATCTCACTTCCGCCGCCGTCCGGTCAGTCCTTTTTCGCCAAGACGTAGTTCAACCGGACCGGTTGAGCCGAGGAGAAATCGGCACAGGCATCGTTGCCCGGCAACTGAAAATCCCCCAAGCTCTGTGGCCATTTCAAGGGCAACGCCTGAGCACCCCACAATCCGATTGGGAAACCGTCAAATAACAAGCTGGTTTCATGGGGCACGCCGGGAATCATCATCCAAATTGGATGATCCAGCTCTTTCTCTCCTTGCCGAAGAACTAGGTCAGATCGAACCGGCTCTTCCCATCCCACGGATTGGGAGAAGGAAGCGAAGTCGATTGGAGCTCCATCCTCAAGTTCAAAACCCAAAGAAATTTCCAACCGCTCCGGAAGGGGCGAAAGGACGCCGGTGTTGTGATCTTCTCCCTCTGCTAAGGTGAAGTTATCCCGAGCAAAAGCCCAGTGGTTTTCTGAAATCTCCTGCAGGACGGTTACGCCCTTGACTCCGGGCATGACTCCCTCAAAAACAAATTTCCCATCGGGAGCGGAAGATAGGAGACCCTCCGTTCCGAAATTTCGAAAGGCGTTTCCATCTTCTCCTTCGACAACGTCTACCCCGATGAGAGCAATGCGAACCGGTTTATCAGGATCGAATTCAGGCCCAAGATGCCCCCACACCCGATGGTTGTCCCCGATCAAGCTTCGCAAAATCCGGTTTTCCCCAGGAGCCACTCGAAAATAACCGGAGCGCCTGGTCTTGGGTCCAGTAAAACTGGCGCGGAAACCGCCCCCTTCGGCGGCGAACTCCTTCTTCAGGTCGAACGGGGGCTCGCATAAAATCGGCAAGGATGTATCGTGACGCCAGTACAGATCCATGGTGGTGTAGACAAAATCCCAAGCAGCAATCCCCTGGGCATCGGTTTCCTTGGTCTTTGGATCCGGATATAGAGGAACGGTCAGGTTGACCTCCTCCGGAAGCCATCGCCCTTTCATCCTTCTCAATTGCCGGCGAATGGACCGGAGCACTCTCCCTTCCTCCCATTTCGCCAGGACGGTGTGCATCCGTTCTTCGGACATGGCAGAGACTCCGGGAACCATCACCAATTCCCGAAGGCCTTTCAAGCGTTCAAAGAGAATGCTTTCTTCCATCAAGCGTCCCTCTCCACGCAAGGAAAGGGAGATACCCGAAACCGGGGTTCCATCCTTCTTTTGAATCTCCACCTGTACTCGGGCCACCGGCTCCAATTGCACGGTCAAGGATTTAAGGACTGGCCCCGAGATCAAAGTGGGGACATAGCCGTCGGCAACCAGCAATATCGCGTCCAAGCTTTCTGTTCCGAAAGGCAGGGAATCTCCGGGACCGCGCCACCAGGAATTTTCCGCTCGGTGATCGAAGTAGAAAGCCCCCACCAAGGGAAGAGGAGTCAAACTCAGCTTATCTTGAACAACGATCTGCACCTGGGGAGCCAACGATTTCCTCGGCGGTTCCGCAATCGATTGCTGTTCGACTACCTCCTCTCCCACCGGTCTCAAGCGAGGCTGAGGTTCGGAAGCCGATTGGACCCCTTGTACCGGTTGCGGCTCCCGCAGCCGGAAAATCACCAGGAGAAGAATCCCGACAAACAGCAGAAACAAAAACGCGATCGGAAATGTTTTGGAAGAACCCTCGGACACGGGTAGCACCTTCAAACGGTTGTGGCCTCGAGAAAAGAATGCAAAGAGGTTGGATGGAAAAGATTTTTATCGAGCAAAGGCGGCGAAATCAAGCTGATATTTGGTGCAATAGAATCCAAAATTATTGGTGTTCTTCGAGGTTATTGGAAAGGCCGTTTGAATACAGACGGCAGACCCTGTCCGCAGGTAATGAAACTTCAACCACTGATTTTTGAACCCCGGATGCTGGCAGGAAAAGGCAAAAAAAAGGGAGCACCGAAGTGCTCCCAGTGGTCCCCCCGTACCCCTGTCAACCGGGGCCGGGCATCAAATTAAAGTCTTTGACTTCGAAGGCTCATGGCCTTCTTGTCCAAACCTCCCCCCAGAGGTTGGACGGAAAGAACAGGTGCAACATCCGCCGGTGCACAGGCGGATGAGACCGCCAGGAGCGAAGCGGCTCTCCATTCCTGCTCCAACTCTTGGCTGGGGCTGGAACTCAAGGCGCCGGGGCGCATGGGCCAGTTCACCGGGCCTTCCGGCGAACTCCAAGCTCCTAGGTGAAAATGGAAGGGGCGGCTGAGGGGTTTGACATCTTGCATCCCGCTGGGTCCAGTAGAGCTCCCCAGCCACCCTTTCCAGGCTCGCGATCCGGTTTGCGCCAGCACCGGGCCGGCCAGAACCAAGATCGCGAGGAGGACTGCTTTGCGCATGACGCCTCCCTACATGAGAATTCCGTGCCAACTCCCGAACAATTTTGGGAAAAAATTTTAAAGTCCTTTATTTAAACAACTTAAGAGAGCTTTGAAAGCCAACCCTAAATCCCGGGGAAATGGCAGGTGTGCAAAAGCTACACACCTTCCGGCCTTTCCCCTTCCTTCATCGCCTGCAATCGGTTGTACAAAGTACGGCGGGAAATGCCCAGGCGCCGGGCGGCCTCGGCCTTGTTGCCGGAAGTTTCCTCCAGGACTTCCAAAATCCTTTGTTCGGCCAGGTTTTGCAGCGTGCTCGGCGCCGCCACCTGGTCCGCCGAGGCGGACGCCGAAGCCCAAGGCCAATCCGCTTCCCCCAATTGGCCCCCGAGGGCGACCCAACGGGTAGCGAAGTTGGCCAGTTCCCGGACGTTACCGGGCCAGGCGTATTTCCGTAGCGCCGCCTGGGCGTCGGCCGGAGGCGGGACAGCCGCAAGCCCCGTGGCTTTGGCCGCGGCTTCCAAGAAGTGCTCGAACAGGAGAGGAATGTCAGCGGCCCGCTCCCGAAGCGGCGGCACCACGATTTCAAACACCCGAACCCGGTAATACAGATCCTCCCGGAAGGCGCCCAGGCGTACCGCTTCCGCTAAGTCTTGGCGCACCGCCGCCACCACCCGGGCCTGGCTTTGAAGCGGCGGTCCCCCCCCGACCGGGCGAAAGCTGCCGTCCTCCAACACCCGGAGCAGCCGCGGTTGGACTTCCAAGGGAAGGGCATCCAAGCCGTCCAGGAACAAGGTGCCGCTGCCGGCCTGGCTCAACAGGCCGTCCCGATCCCGATCGGCACCGGTGTAGGCGCCCTTGCGCACGCCGAACAACTCGGCCTCCAGCAACGGCCCTTGCACCGCCGCCCCGGCCACCACCACAAAAGGATGATCGCAACGGCTGGAAACTCGATGCAGCGCCCGGGCGCACAGTTCCTTGCCGACTCCGGATTCGCCCCGAAGCAGGACCGGGAAGTCGCCGGCCGCCGCCCTTTCCAAATTCTTCAACAAGGCGAGAAGCGCCGGAGATTCGCCGAGAATCTCGGCAAAGAGATCCCGGCGAGAAGATCCCTCGGCGTGGACCGCCAGACTTTCCAGCCGCCGGACTTCGGCGGTCCGGTCGCGAAGCCGGGCATCCAAATCGCGATTCGAGGACGCCAAGGCTTGGGCGCTTTCCGCCAGTTGCCGCTCCAAAGTTGCGTGGCGCAACACCATCGCCACCGGCCCGGCGAAAGCGGCCAGCAATTGCAGCGCCTCGGGCCCGAAGATGCCGGAGGCAAAGCGGTTGTCCAAATAAAACACTCCGCGGGCTTCGGAAAGCCGAAACGGCACGCACAACACGGCTCGAAGTCGCATCGCCGCCACCGAAGGAGCGGTGGCCAAACTGGCGTCCAATCGAGCTTCGTCCACGCAGAGCGGGCGGTCTTCTTGTAAGGCCTGCTCGACTACGGTGCGGGAAACCTTGTCCAAGGCCTGCTCCAGCGCCACTCCTCCTCGCCGCCGGGCCACCGCCACCTCCAAACCGGCGTCGGGACGTTGAATTAAAATCCAACCTCGCTCCGCCTCGGTCAAATCAATGGCGGCATCCACCGCCGAATCCAATACGTCTTCCGGGTGAACTTCAGAGGCCACCGCTTGCACCAACTCTAAAACGCGAGCCAGGGCTTGAGCGGAAAGCGGAGTGTCCTCCGGCGACGCCTCCTGGCGCCGGCTTCGTCGAAAGGCCATGGCAACAGCTTAACTCGAACTCAAACCGGATCTTCGAATCGCACTTTCAATCGATCCAGCAACCGTCCCAGGATTTTGGAAACTCGCGATTGGGAAAGTTCCAATTCGTCTCCAATCTCCTTCAGAGTGCGGTCTTCAAAATAGCGTTTAAATAGAATTTCCCGGTCTTCTGCTTCCAAAACGGAAGCAATGCGTTCCAGCATTTCCCGGCGAGCGGCGTCGTCCATCGGGCTTTCTTCCCGAGGATCTTCCAGGAAATCCAAACTGGCGTCGGAATCGCCGTTTTCGCCGGCCGGCTTGCTGCCGGCCAACACCGGAGCTTCCCGACTGCCGCCGAATTCGCGGATGTAATCCTTCAGCGACAAGTGGAGTTCCGCCGCCATGTCCTGATCGGAGGGATCGTGACCCAAGCGATGGCGAAGCAGCTCATGCACTTCGCGCTTTTGATTCAGGCGATTGCGAACCGGCCGCGGCAACCAATCCAAACGCCGCAACTCATCCAAGATGGCGCCTCGAACTCGATATTCGCAAAAGGCTTCGAAAGGAACTCCACGGCTTGGATCGAAATTTTGAATCGCTTGAATCAAACCCATACTGCCGGCGCCTTCCAAATCTCCTGCTTCCACGGTCCGGGGAAGCCGAGCCCGCACCCGCCGAATAACGCCGTCGGCGTAAGGACGATAGTACTGAATGAGAGCGTCCCGGGCTTCGAGCCTCTGCTCGCTACGGTACTGGGACCACAGACGGTCCAAAGTCTTGTTCCGAATCTTAGGGCGCCGGTTGCGTCGAACCATGCCGGATCGGGAATGGAGTGAAGGAACGCCGTCGAAGAGAACGCGGGTTGGACGTTCGCCTTCGCGACCGATTGACCACAGGATGTGGAGGGTAAAAGACCGAACTCCCCCTAGACAAGGGGTACTTAAAGGCCAAGGATAACGGCCCGTGAACGAAGGAAAAGGAAAAAACCAAGATCTTGAGGTCTTTAGGCATCCATCCCCCCAAGAATTCTGGCTTCGGCCGCCCGCATTTCCTTTCGGGCGGATTCCACGTCATCTCGAAATCCAAGCAAATGCAAGGCCCCGTGAATCAGATACAAAAGCGCTTCCCGGGCCGGACTGTGGCCGTGTTTCGGCCCTTCCGACAAACATAGTTCAGCATTGACCAGGATTTCTCCATAAAGATCTTCATCTTCATAGGCAAAGGCCATGACGTCGGTCACCGAAGGATCCTGCATCTGCTCACCGTGAACGGCGGTATGGTCTTCCGACGGCAACATGGCCACTTCCAATTGGGCCCCTTGCGGTCCGGCATATTGTTCCCAAACCCGATCCAAAGCCGCTTGCACCCTATCCGCATCGATGCCCGGCAAAGCAAAGCTTTGCATGAATCGGACAGATGGGCGGTGGCGATGCAAGGGTGACAACCTGCAACCAGGATTTAGCTTTCTTCTTTATAGGCTTCGACGATACGGGACACGATTGGACTTCGTTGGATGTCCTCCGGCCCAAATTCCACCGTGGCGACCCCAGGAATCCCTTGCAAACGCCGCCAGGCGTCTTCCAAACCGCTTTGCCCGTGGGGCAAATCGGTTTGCGTGCGGTCGCCGGTGACTACGGCGCGACTGCCTTCTCCCAAGCGAGTCAAAAACATCTTCAACTGCAGGGAAGTGGCGTTTTGGGCTTCATCCAAAATGATGAAGGCATGATTCAGCGTGCGGCCGCGCATAAAAGCCAACGGCGCAATTTCCACCACTTCCAGATCTTTCAATCGACGCGTTCCCGCCGGTCCCAAAATATCGTGCAAGGCATCATAGAGCGGTCTCAGATAAGGATTGACTTTGGCCTCGAAATCTCCCGGCAGAAAGCCGAGTCTTTCCCCGGCTTCCACCGCCGGCCGGGTCAAAACCAATCGCCGCACTTGGCCTTCGCGAAGAGCCCGCACCGCAGCGGCAACCGCCAAATAAGTTTTGCCGGTTCCGGCGGGCCCGATGGCAATCACCAAATCTTGAGCGGACATGGCCTCCATGTAGCGGTTTTGGGCCGCGCTCCGGGGCCGCGGAAGTCCACCACCTCGAGAACTCGGTCGCGATGAAGCCGCCGGCGAAGCCTCTTGGCGTTTTTTGCCAACCGGAGTTGCAGAAGCGGCCGCAGGAGAAGCACTTTCCCCTTCCAGTAAGCCGGCCAAGATCTGTTCAGGATGAAGGTTTTGTTGATTTCGGATTTTTTGCAAAACGAACCGAATGCGGCTTTCCAAGGTACGCACCGCCTCTTCTTCCCCCTGCAAGCGCAAGCTACCTTCTCGGGCTGAAAGACGAACGGAGAAGCGCTTGACGATTTCCCGCAGGTGGCGGTCGTAGGGCCCAAAGAGCTGTCGCTCTTCATCAAGGGACAGCAGAGGAATGCGCTGTTCCAATGTCGTAGCCATGTAGGGGCTGAAGAATTTGGAAGGGAGCGGCCTCAGGCGAGGCCGGGAAGACTAACCCTTAAGTACAACAAAAGTACCGGCGCCGCCACCAAAAAGGAATCGACCATGTCGAACAGGCCGCCCATAACCGGGATCAATTTCGCCGAATCTTTGACCTCGCAACCGCGTTTTAAAAGGCTCTCCCCGAGGTCACCGAACTGGGCCCCGATATTGGTCACCACAGCGGCTCCGATCCAAAGACCGGTTTCAGGAGCTTGGGAAAAAGCGGTGGCACTAACCACGGCAGCCGCCGCCAAGGAGCCGACGATGGAAGCCACGGCACCTTCCCAAGTTTTGTTCGGGCTGACTTCGGGAATCAATTTGCGCTTGCCGAAATACTTGCCGACGAAAAAGGCGGTGCTGTCTCCGCTTTTCGCCACCGCCACCAAAAAGACCAGCCAAGCCCAGCCGTCAGGCAGATATCGGATTTCGATCAAGTATCCCAGCAAAAAAGGCACGATCAAAAGCCCGATCAAGGTGGCTCCGATCCGTTGCGGGGCTTGTTGCGGCCGCCGCTGCAAGACTCCGAGAATCAACAAAAAAACGATCGCCCCGGCCAGATGAGCTCCTGCATCGAAGGTGCTCTGCGGCGCCGGAGCTTGAGTGTCGTGATAAAAGGTCCACTCGATCGCCGGAGCCAGGCGAGTGAACAAATAATAAGCCCCGGCCAGCAAACCCAGTTTCAAAGACGCCGCCATCCCGGCGGAGCGGAGCATGCCGTAAAACTCGGCTTGAGCTCCCAAAGTGAACAAAGCAATGATCAATCCGGATGTAAGGTACGGAAAGAATTGCAGGTCCACCCACATCAATGCGGCGACCAGAGTCACCATCAAAGAGCCGTAACGAAGTCGGGTGGCCAGGACTCCCATCACTAAGATGAACTCGGGTGAACCGCCGGATCGTTTTCCAATACTTTGCCGAATCGGCGGACTCGGCCGTGGTAATCCTTCAGAGCCGCCAACAAATGCTGCCGGCGGAAATCAGGCCACAGCACATCGGTGAAGTAAAGTTCGGCATAGGAAGCCTGCCACAGCAGGAAATTGGAAAGGCGTTGTTCGCCGGCGGTTCGAATGACCAAATCAGGATCCGGCATGCTCGGATCGTAAAGCACTGCCGCCAAATCCTCCTGTTGAATCGATCGATCCGGGGGCGACTCGGCCAGCAAGCGGCGGATCCCGTCCAGGATTTCCTGGCGACCGCCGTAGGAAAGAGCCAAGCGCAATGTCATGGCTTTGCCGTGAGCGGTCTTGGCCTCGGTATCGGCAAGAGCTTGGCGCACCGAAGCCTTTAGATCCTGAAGCCGGCCGATGGCTTGCAGGCGCACTCCGTTGTCCAACAAGGTGCGGAGCTCTTTCTTCAAATAGCGCTGCAGGAGGCGCATCAACGCGTCCACTTCGGCTTGGGGACGCTGCCAGTTCTCCATCGAAAAGGCGTACAGGGTGAGATGCTTTACGCCCCACTCCGCCGCCGCTTCGGTTACGTCGCGGACCGCTTCGGCACCTCCTTCATGGCCTCGCAACCGCAACCACCCGGATCGCCGAGCCCAGCGCCCGTTGCCGTCCATGATGATGGCCACGTGCTCGGGAACGGGGAAGTCCGGTTTCATGCTCAGGCCCAAAGATCCTGCTGACCGTTTTCGCCGACAAACATTTGATCCCGCGAAGGTCCGACCGACACCCGCTGGATCGGCACGTGCAGCTCCGCTTCCAGAAAGCGTAAATAATCTTGGGTGGTCGAGGGAAGTTCGGAGAAAGAGCGAGCTCCGGTGATGTCTTCCTGCCAACCCGGGAAAGTCTTCCAAACCGGCTCCCAAGCCGGATCGCTGCCTACTTCCACCGGGAAGCTACGAGTTTCCCGATCTTCCCAGCGGTAAGCCACCGCCACCCGGATTTCTTCGAAGCCGGACAGGACGTCCAAGTTGGAAAGCACCAAACCATCCAGGCCGTTGAGCTCCACCGCATAGCGAGCGGCGACGGCATCGAACCAGCCGCAACGGCGGGGGCGGCCGGTGGTGGCGCCATATTCATTGCCCTGCTTCCGCAGGCGTTCGCCGGTGGCATCCAGCAACTCGGTCAGCATCGGCCCCTCCCCGACCCGGGTGCAGTAAGCCTTGGCCACTCCAAGAGCCCGATCGAGATGCTTCGGAGGCATGCCGGTACCGCCGGCGATGCCCCAGGTTCCGGTCCAGGAACTGGTCACGAAGGGATAGGTGCCGGCATCCAAATCCAGCATGCTTCCCTGGGCACCCTCGAACAAAACCTTCTTCCCCTGGCCGTATTGCTCGCGGACCCATTCGCCGCCGTCCACCACCAGAGGTTGGAAACGCCGGGCCAAGGCCCGCGATTCTTCAAACAAGCGATCGTGGCTTTCCGGTTCCTGGCCATAGACCTTGGAGATCATGGCGTTCTTCTCGGCCAATGCCGCTTGCAATCGGGTTTCGAAGTGCTTTTCGTTGAGGACGTCGCCCAACCGGATTCCGGTACGGGCGACCCGGTCGGCATAAGCCGGCCCGATGCCCCGTCCGGTGGTGCCGATCCGCCCTTCTCCCTTCCACGTTTCCGCCAGGCGATCCAAATGCAGGTGGAAAGGGAAAATCAAATGGCAGCGAGAGTCCAACCGCAGTCGGTCCAACACTGGAACCCCACGGCTCAGCAAACCATCCACCTCCTGGGCCAGGTGTTCAAGGTTCACCACGACGCCGCGCCCGATCAGATTCAGGGCGTGATCGTGGAGGATGCCTCCGGGAATGAGGTGCAGGACGTATTTTTCGCCATCGACGACCACGGTGTGGCCGGCGTTATTGCCACCGGCGTAACGGACCACGAGGTCCGCCTCGGCAGCCAGGCAATCAATGACTTTGCCCTTGCCCTCGTCCCCCCATTGGAGGCCGATAATGGCAGTGGAAGGCATGGAATTCGGCGAGACTTGGCGGTGGGACACCGCAACGGGGACCGGCCATTTTCCCGCTGCCGCGGTTCTTATCAAGGATCCTCTGAAGAAGTTAGGCTGGGGGCATGTCCGAAGGCCTATCCACCCCCCGTTCAGATTTGCCGCTTCCCAGCCGCCGGCAACTCCTTCGCAGCCTCGAAGGCTATCGCCAGCGCCAAAGCCGCCGGATGCCGCCGGCGGAAATCCTGCTGGAAGATTGCCTTGGAGCATTTTGGCTGGAGCTGGCCCATTGCCCCGATCCAAACCAGCAATGGAAGCAGGCCTTGCGCCGGGTTTTGTACCGGGAATGGGAACAACCGCACCGGCGTTCGCTCCGCGGCCTGTACTCCGAGATGCCCACGGTCGAAGAAAACCCCCAGAACACGGCGGAGTTAGGAGAAATTATCGACCGCCTGCCGCAAATTCGAACCATCGAAACCGCCAACGGACGGTTGAAACCGGCGGCCGCCGATTTGGGGTGCAGCCGCCAGAACACCCGGGTGCACCTGACGACTTTGTACCGGGCCTTAAGCGGCGATGAGGCTTTTCACGACCTGGAACGACGGGCCGCCCGCCTGTTCGCCCGGGCCACCCAGGAAGGGCCAACTCCGAAAGTGATCTTGGAAGCTCGCCGTTTGCGGAAGCTATGCCGCCTGCTGGAACTTCCCGCTCGGCTGCAAAACCTTTGGCTCAGCCTCAATTCCTTGGCGGGCGGAAAGGATCCTGATCATCAGGAAAATCAGGATAGCGCCAGCGGGTAAAGGGCACCTCGTGCCAGGGATGAATCATTAAAAAGCGCACCCCTTGTTGGGTGTTGCGCCGCCAAACCACCGCTCGCAATCGTAAAACCGGCCCGGGAGGTTCGTCGTAACGGTTTTCCGGCACCCAATCGTAGGGTTTAATCCGAGCCCAAAGATAGATGCTGAAGACGTCCGATTGGACGTCTACCAATTCCATGAATTCTTCCCGGGCTTCTTGGCTAACCCGAGTTTGCAAGGATTCGATCTCTTCCAAATCTTGCAGATTCTTGAAATAGAGTTTCGGCTCGACTTCTTCTTCCCCGTATAGGGCTTCCTCCAAAGCTTGCTCTTCGTCGTTGAACTCCTCTTCCTCCGCCATAGCTTCTTCGTCGATTCGATTGCGATAATCCAGGATTTCCTCGATCACGGCTAAGGCCAACTCATGGCTCGGCATCAAGCCCTCCAAAACCGGCCTGGGCGCCGTATTGAGATTAATCTTCCAACCTAAAGCCGGATCTCCATCGGCAGCCCCTCTCAACCCACCTTCGGCAGCCGGAGTATCGGAAGATTCCGACTCCTCGGTCATGCCATCCAGATCGCTTTCCTCTTCGGGCAAGTCCTGTTCCTGGCCGAAGGGATCCAGATTGGTGTTGTTGTCGCCACCGGAAACTCCGTCGACTTGTTCCTCTTCCAAACTTCCGGGAGGCGCTAGATCCAACACCGTGTAAACGGTAAACACCGATTCCAAACCGAAGGCGATTTCCTCATCGCCGCGCACCTGGTCGTAAAACAATTCTTCGGTGACCCGCTCCAGAACCAACAACTCTTCCAGGGAGTTCATCAGCAGCACCTCGGAATCGTCCCGATTGGAATGGCGGGGAGTCACCGGATAGTCTTCGTTTCGATTCCGGCCCTCCAACCATTCCAGGATTTCGTCGGTTAAAACCCGGGCATCGGAACTGGATAGATCGTCGTCGAATTCCTCCCGGAGGCGATCCAGAATGCGGATGCAACGTTCCCGGGCGGATTCTTTATAGGCTTCGTCTTCGCTGACCAGAGCGTGAAGATTGAACTTCGAGTTTTCATCCTGGACCCAGGTGGTGATCTCGACGTCGCCCATGCTCAAGCGCATCGGCCGGGCCCAGCCGTCCTCAAAGGAGTCGGATTGGCTGCCGTCATCTTCTTCGCCTTCCCCCTCGTCCGCACCTTGGCCTTCCGCTCCCAAGCCGGCATTGCCGGGGTCTCCGAGCCCATTCATGCCATCGTTCCCCATCGCATCCATGGCATCGTCGGGGCTGAAGCCACTAAAGCCGCCGATGCCGGAGGCTCCGCTGGCGTCGTCCTCCAAACTTTGCAGGATCTGATCAGCGGCACTCATGCAAGCGGCATGGAGGCGAATTCGGTCAGCCGCGTTGCGGGCGGTTCGATAGGCCACCTCGGTGCCGATGGAAAGTTGGGTCACCAAGGCGTAAGTGATCAGGACCACGAACAAGGTCATGATCAAAACGATCCCCCGCTGCTGTGAGCTGCGAGAGAAAGGCGGCGACGGTTTGGGCATGAGCTTCAACATATCCCAGGAAGGCTTCCGGGCCAATCCGCCCGGCTGGGCCCCTTCATGGGACGCCCCGAACCGCGACTAATCTTCCTCGAAAGGATTGAAGATTTCGCCGCCGGGCAATTCCGAGAAGGCGGATATCGCCGAAGTCTGCATGTTGACTCGCGGGGTGATCAGGAAAATCACCTCGGTTTCGACGTCTTCCGTGGTTTCGGAAGAAAACACGTATTCCAAGATCGGCAAATCTCCCAGGATCGGGGTTTTGTTCACCGTTTTGCGGCTTTCCTTGAGACGCAAGCCGCCGATGACCACCGTTTGGCCGTCCCGAACGTAGACCTGGGTTTGAGCGGTTCGAGTATTGATCGAAGGAGAGAAAATCGGATTGCCGTTGATGTCGGTGGTCAACAGCAGGTTGCGGCCCAAGCGGCTGACGTTGGCCTTGATCACCAGGTGAATGGTGTCGTCCCCCATCAGATAGGGAATGACGTTCAAGGTGACCCCTACTTTCTCCCGCTTCAGCTTCTGGGTGGAAACCCCGGTAGCACCGACGTTGGTGGTATCCAAGACCGGCACCATCTCCGTGGAATCCACCGAAGCGGTAATGCCGTTGCGGACCATGACCGACGGCTTGGAAACGATGTCCACGTTGTCGTCGGTGGCCAGAAGCTGCAAGAAGGCCTGCAATTGAATCTCGTTTTGCAATAGCGCCAACTCCAACACACTGCCGCTACCGGAAGTTCCGGCGAAGTTTTGCCCGGTGGACGTGGAAAAACTTCCGCCCATGCCGCGCAAAAAGGGTCCGCTTCCCCGTTTGGTGCGACCGCCTTTGATCCGGATCAAAGGAGCTCCGGTGCTGGGCACGATCCCGCGTTCGAAAGAATCGGAATTGGTGACTTCCACCACTTGAGCTTGAATCTCAATTTGCGGAGTGGAGTTATAGAACAGGTCGATGAATTCCAGGATCTCCTCGATTTGATCCTCTCGACCTTTGGCCACCATCACGTCTTCCACCGGCTTCCAGCCCGGCTGTACCTGCCATGCCGGCTGTTCCGCATTGCCGCCGGGAACCATGCCGCCGTTGGCTTCCACCTCCAAGGTCGCCGCTCCTTCGCCGATCAGGCAAGTGCAGTACTTCTTCAAAATGCCGGAGACCTGAGCTCCCATGCCGGCCGGAGTGGCTACGAAAGCCGTGATTTGATCGGGGCCATGGCGCAGGAAACGGATGTAGGGATAACGCTCCTCCAAGGTGCCGGCCAGTTGCACTTCCTGATCCTGGCCACCCGGCTCCACCACCGTTACCGGGGCCACTTCCTGATCGGCATCGGGACGTCCGCCTAAAGGTTCCCAAATCGTGGAGCAGCCCCCTGAACCCAACGTCAACGCCAAGCCGATCGCCAAGCTTTTTCCCAAAGCGCCGATCCGGCTTACCGGCAAAGGAAGCTCGGTGAGCGCCGAAGGGTATGGGCGGTGAAACATGGGGCAGCGGGAAGACGGTTCGCCCAGCATCATGAAGGCAAGGATTGTGCGATTCAAGACCAGGACGAAGGGCCCTGGTGGTATGCCACCGCCTTGGGCATGAAAAAACGGGCGGTTGCTTGCAACCGCCCGCCGGGAATCCAGGTGTAACCAGGATTCAAGTGATTCTGCTCACTCGTCGTCGCCTTGCCCCTCAACCGCCTCGATCACCAGATTGGTCAAGTCGGTGGTGGTGTAGCCGGAAATGCCGCCTTCCTCCACCACCAAGACGAAGCTGCCATCTTTGGCCACTTTCTTGACCGCCTTCTTGTAGACCTTGGTAGCTTCTTCCATCAAGATCCGCCAGCGTGCGGAATCCTTGCTGATCTTCTCTTTGATGATGGTCTGATAGGCGGGGATCTCCAAGTAGATGTCCTTGGAGCGAATGGTTCCGACTTTGTGCTTCTTCTTGGGATCGAAATCCGAGGCTTTGCCGTAGCGGATTTTGTCCTTATCCAGTTCGACGTTGTCCTGGAAAGGCTGGTCGTAGACCAGCAAGCTGCTTTGCGCCGGCGCCGCCAAGTATGAGGCGACATTTCCGGCGACTTCTCCCGGGGCCGGTTCTACGGCCTGGGCCAAACTCGGCGTCACCAGCGCCAAGCTGAGTCCCATCAAGATTCGGGCGTTACGAAACATGGTTGGCTCCCCCTCCAATCGGCTCATTCAGTCTATCGAGTAAAACGACTTAGAACCGCTTTGGTTGGTCTATTTTACGGTCTCTTATGGTTAAAACCTAGGATTGGAGCAGGCAAAACCAAGAGACCCACAATAACTTGTCGAGGGTTTTCGGGTTTCTCACACAATTTTTTCCCGGGGTCGGAATTAGAAAATTGGAATTTTTTCCTTCACTGCCGGAATTTGAAACCGAAAAACGCAGCCGCTCCGGCCTGAATGGGGCCGAAGCGGCTTCATGCACTGGGTTTGGGAGTTTGGCTCAGTACCCTTCGCCACGCTGCCGATCGCGTCGTTCACGGCGGTATTCGTCCCGGCCGCGACGGTCGCGATCTCGATCACGATCCCGATCGCGATCCCGGTCACCGCGGAAATCGTCACGGTTGCGGCGATCACGACGGAAATCGTCCCGGCCACGGCCACGATCCCGGTCTCCGCCTCCGCGCCGATCGCCCCGATCTTCGTAGCGGCCGCCGCCACGGCGATCGCCTCGATCCCGATCGCGGAAGTTGCCGCCTCGGCCCGGGCCTCGACCGCCGGAAGGCCGCTGCGCCCCTTCAATGGCGGCGGCAATTTCGTCTTCCGGAAGCAAAGCCACTCGCCGGGAAAGGCGCACCTTGCCCTGAGGATCGACCGACACCACCACGACTTCCACTTCGTCGCCGACATCGCAGACGTCGGTCACTTCGTTGATTCGTTCCTCCGCCAATTCGGAGATGTGGCACATGCCTTCTTGGCCGCCGCCTAAATCCACGAAGCAGCCGAAGGGTTTCACCGAGGTGACCTTGCCCTTGTAGCGGGTCCCCACCGTGATTTCCTTGGTCTGGTCCCGAATCATCTGAATGCAGGCCTCGACCTGCTCTTGAGGCTTGCCGGAGACTTGAACCAAGCCGTCGTCGTCCAGAATGTTGACGTTGACGCCGAAATCTTCCTGCAGCTTGCGGATGTTGGCGCCCTTGGGGCCGATCAGGAAGCCAAGCTTCGAAGGAGGCACTTTGACCGACATGTTGATCGGAGCATAAGCCGACAGCCGTTGCCTCGGACCATCCAAGGCTTCCTGCATCTTGCCGAGGATGTGCAACCTTCCCTGCAAGGCCTGGTTCATGGCTTCTTCCAAAATGGAATCGGCCAGACCTTTGATCTTGATGTCCATCTGCAGGGCGGTGATGCCCTCATCGGTACCGGCGACTTTGAAGTCCATGTCGCCGTAGTGATCTTCCGAGCCGAGGATGTCGCTCAAAATCACGTAGCGCTCCCCTTCCATCACCAATCCCATGGCAATCCCGGCCACCGCCTTTTTCATCGGCACGCCGGCGTCCATCAGGGATAGGGAACCACCGCAGACCGAGGCCATCGAACTGGAACCGTTCGACTCCAAGATGTCGGAAACGATGCGCAAGGTGTAGGGGAAGTCCTCGTGCTCCGGCAGCATCGGGCGAATCGCCCGCTCGGCCAAGGCGCCGTGGCCGTATTCCCGCCGCGAAGTTCCGCGGATCGGCCTTGCTTCTCCAACCGAGAACGGCGGGAAGTTGTAATGCAGGTAGAAACGATTCTTCATCGTTTCCTCGCGCAAGCCGTCCAGGAATTGCTCGTCGTCGGTAGAGCCCAGGGTGGAAGTCACCAAGGCTTGGGTTTCCCCGCGAGTGAACAGCACCGAGCCATGAGAACGGGGCAACAAGCCGACCTGGATGTCGATCGGGCGAACGGTTTTGGTATCGCGTCCGTCGGTCCGAACGCCTTCCAGAATCATTTGCCGTTCGGTGTCGTTGCAGGTCTTGCTAAAAGCCTTCTTCAGGCGATCCCGCAGGGCGTCCGCTTCTTCGGATTCTTCACCTTCAGGCACCGTGGCCAGGACTTGTTCCAACAAGGCTTCCTTGGCGGCATAACGGTCGTGCTTGCCCTGAGTCAGCAAGGCTTGCCGGATCTGGGCATCGTCCAGGATCTGCCGCACCTTATCCAGGCTTTCGCTGTCTTCTTCCGGGGCCGGCACTTCCAATTTTTCCGGCGCTTCGACCAGGCTGCGCAACTCATCGCACATCTCGCAGATGGTGCGGCAGACTTCATGACCGGCTCGCAGCGCTTTCAAGACCTCGGCTTCCGGCAGTTCGCCGGCTCCCGCCTCCACCATGGCGATGGCATCTCCGGTGGCCGCCATGGTCAAGTCCAAGCGATTGCTTGAGTCCTGCAAGATCGTGTGGGTCGGGTTAATCAAGACGTTGCCGTCGACCCAACCGAGACGAACCGCTCCCATCGGCCCCTCAAAGGGAATGGCGGAGAGATGCAAAGCGGCGAAGGAGGCGATCATGGAAAGGATCTCCGGCTCGTTCTCCTGGTCGAAGGAGAGCACCGAAGACATGATCTGCACTTCGTTTTGATAGCCGTCGGCGAACATCGGCCGCACCGAACGATCGGTCAGGCGCATCGCCAAGATTTCCTTGGTCGTCGGACGGCCCTCCCGTTTAAAGAAGCCGCCCGGAATCTTGCCGGCGGCAAAGGTCTTTTCTCGATAGTCCACGGTCAAAGGGAAGAAACCCATATCGCGTTCACCGCCGTCCACTACCGTGGACATGACGACGGTTTCGCCGTAACTGACCACGGCACAACCGGCGGCCTGTTTGGCCATCCAACCGGTTTCGATGGTGAGTTTCCGGCCGCCGATGTCCCGGCTTACCGATTGGGTTCGAGGATTGGTACAGATCGTCATGTTTTCCGTTTCCGCTGGCCGCCCGAAGCGCCGGTCGCTTCTCGTTCAGGTTCCGCAAGGCGGCGGGTTGTGGAACTTCTTTGCGTTCCGATTTTTTTTGCTTACTGAGTCGTCAAAAGCTTCCCAGGGAAGCTCATGCCAGTTCGGGTATCCAGACCCGAAGGACCCCTCGTGTGACTTGGTTTGGAGAGGCCCTAAAAAACTTCAGGCACCGCGGTTTGCGCGGTGCCCGGATGGAAGGCTCAGCCACGTAGCCCGAGCCTTTGAATCAAAGCTACATATCTTTGGTTTTCGGTGCGTTTCAAATACTTCAGCAACTTCGCCCGGCGAGCCACCAGTTTGAGAAGGCCGCGACGGGTAGAAACGTCTTTCTTATGAACCCGCAGGTGATCGGTCAAATTGGCGATGCGGGTGGTCAAAATGGCGACTTGGATCTCAACGGAACCGGTATCGCCTTGACTCTGGCCGAAATCTTGAATGAGGCTTTGCTTCTTTTCACGTGAGACGGACATGAATCCTCCTGTTTGCCGTCTGACCGGTGGGTTTCAGGGGGCAATGGGCCCGAATGAAATCCTTCCCGGGGGGCGGGCGAGCCGGCGGCTCGACCTGGAATCCACATTCCCAGAGCAGGTTCTCCAGGAAAAGGGTCGCGAGAGTATAGCGGCCGGGGCAGTCGAGGGCTACAGCGGAGGCGGACCCGGCATGGAGGCCACCAGATCGTTCATCGCATCCTCGAGGATCTTCTGCGCCCGTTGTCTCGGCGTCAGGGCGGAATACTGGCCGGGGGTCAGGTTTTGCCGACGATCCAAATACAGAGTGCCGACCCGGCTGCCGTCCTCCCCGTACACCACCAGATACAAGGCCATCCCCAAAATGCCATGGGTTTCGGCCCGATCTCCTTGCCAGCGCCGCACGCTCAGCGCCGCCACGGCAGCCCCGTCCAGGCGCACCTGCTCGGGAGCCAAGCTTCCTCCCCCGCTTTGTTGGTCGACGAATTCTTCAGACAGCGGAGAAAAGCCCTGATTCATCAAGGCGTTTTGAAACAGCCGCCGGCAATCCTTTAACGGAACCCCTTCCTCGCCGCTCTCATTTTGAACCGCGAGGACTCCTAGATTCGCCGGTAGGAAATCCGCGGCGAATTGGCGCTCCAGAGTGCGCACGACGACGCGCTGGCTGGCGGTCTGGGTTTGGCATCCGGGGACAAGCCAAGCAAGCAGCAGCAAACCGAGGGCGAACCAAAGGGAATTTCGTCGTTCCATGGCAGGCAATCAGGGCAGGGTCACGGTGAAGGGGTCGCCGGCGATGGCCCGGGCAACGGCACGATGATCGCGCCGGAACTGAGTGAAGTACACCCCAACTTCCTGAAAACCCGACCGCATTTCATACGCTTCGGCGGAAACCGTCCATGCGTTTCCAGTTCCGGTAAGCAAAGGCGGGGCGTCACCGCTGCCACCGGGCTCCTGGGCCAAGGTCGGCAATTCGACCTGACCACCGTTTTCGAAGCTCCGCGGCAGCCAAAGATCCCATTCGGAAGACGGGGAATCGGAATCCTGAATCGTCAGGTGGTAATACCCCGGCCCGGCCAAACTCGGCAAAAAGCTCAGGGTCACCGGATAGTCCTGATTCAAGGGTGCCCCAACCACCGGGATGTCCGGCAAATCCAAAGCCACCGGGGAACCGGGATTGGCGGTCACGGTCACGAATTCCCGGACCAAGGCCTGATCGCCCTCGTCATCTTGCAAATAGACCCGGAAGGCTACTTGGTTTTGGTCGCCGCCCTCGGCCGCCACCACCGCCAGGAAACCTTCCTCCAATTCCGCTTCGGCATTGGTGCCGGAAACGGGGCCGACTCCCAAGAGGGCCGGGCCGTCCAAGCCGGGGATGCGGGCCGCCAAGGAAGCGCTGCTTTCCGCAATCGGTTGATCCAAGCCGAGGCCGCCAGTGAGGGTGGCCTGATAGACGAACTCCGAGGTCCCGTTCATTTGGTTATCGGAGGGTCCCAAAACCAGGATCGGACTGATCTGCGGCATGTCATCCCCGCTGGGATCCAACAAAACCCGAGGCTCCAAAGCCACCAAGCCATAGACCGGGGTTCCGGAATCGCCGTCGTAGGGTTGGATTCCATGGAAACCGGCAAACCAACCGGGCCGGTCCGGCCGCACTTCCACGGTGCTGAAGCTCAAGGGTAGATCGACGCTCAACTGGCCGTCGAGACGATCGCTGCCGCTTTCTCTCAACAAGGGACTGGCCAACTGCACGGTGCCGGTGGAGGCGCCGCTAATGTTGGGAGAAACCGTATCCAAGGTGGTGGATTGAGGCCGGAGCGGAATCGACATCGAACTCGAATCGACGGCGAAGATGGTGATCGAGTGATACCCCGGTTCCACGATGGTGACGGTTTGCGGGCCGTGGCGGGCCACGCCGGGTGCATCCCGGTCGTCAAAGGAGATCACCCCATCGGTGCCGGTCGTCCCCATGGTTTCCCACGCCGTTCCGGTAGCGTTTTGCACGTACACCTGGGCCCCGTTCAAAGGTTGCAGGCTTTGGCTATCGAAAGCCACCACTCGCAATTCACCTTGCGCCGCCTGATTGCCCAGAAAACCACGCCGAACCGCAGTCCCGCCGGCGGCCTGTTCCATGCTGTTCCCGGCGGCATCGGTTAACTGCAAAGTGAACTCCAATTCGGCTTCGTCGAAACCGCCCGGTTCCACCGCCGGCCCGATGAAAAAGTCATTCGGGCTGGGAAAAGAAGTTTCCCGTTCCTTGGTGGTGGTTTCGTTGTCGTTGTAAATCACCTTGGCGATCGGTTCCGAGGCCAAACCATAAGGCCGGATCTCAGCGAGATCGGTGTAGAAAACGCTCGGCACCGAGGCGAAGGGAGGTCCGAATCGACTGAGCGTCGGCGGCACCGTGTCCTGCAATACCCCATCCAGCACCCGGGCGGTGGTTCGCTCGCCGCCGCCATCTGCTTGCCAATAAGCCGCCAAGACCAGCGGGCCGTCCCGAAGTAAGGCTTCCCCGACTTTCTTTTCCAAGTTCAATTCGAAGGAAACCGTGCTGGCTCCTCCGGCCAAAACGCTTTGCTGACTTTCCAAGCGGCCGGAACTCAAGGCTTCCTGCACCAGAAGGAACAAGGTCCCGTCACTGCTGCGAGCCGGCAAGTCCACCTCTACCGAAAAGGCACTCAAATTGCTGCCGTTGGCCGCCGGCGGATCTTCCATGATCCGAATCGCCGTCGGCCGGGCATTGGTGGCGGTGGTCCAGGAACTGAAAAACGGCGTCTCCAACGGATGGGTTTCAAACTCCCGGTCGGTAATGGAAGTATCCACCGCCAACTCCAGGAGTACCCCCAGGTCCGCGGCATCGTCCAAATGCTGGTATTCGATGATGCGGTCATTGGCATGAGAAACCGCGGTCCCAAAGGAAGCTGGGTTTCCGCCCTGAGTCAAATTGACGCCGTTCGAAAGAGTTTCGAACAAAATCGGCTTGGAAAAGACCAGGACCGCAGCGTGATCGTTGGGCACTCCGCTTTCCCCGGAAAACGGTAAGGCGCCCAGGACCTGGGGCGGCAAACCGGAAGTCACCGTGGCGGTTCGAAAACTGCCGACAATTCCCGATTGGGGCACTTTGAATCGCTTGCCGTCCAAATCGGTCAGATCGGAAGTCACGAAGACCTCGTAAACCGTGTCGGTTTGCAAATTGCTGGCCGGCAACAAGGCCAGGCAACGGCCTTCGATCAAATTCAACAAGGTATAGGCCACCGAACCGGCACTGCCCCGAGGCCGAATCCCGATGGTGGTGGTATTGACCGTCGAGACGTTGATGCTTTCGGAAAACCACAGCACCACCGGCGCCTGGACGTCGATTTCCTGGGAACCGCTGGCCGGGAACAAGGCGCTGAGCTTGGGGCGGCCGAGCAGCATGAAGGCGCCGTCGGTCGGTGCACTGGGAGGCCCGGGAGGGTTATTGTTGTTGCCGCCGTTTTGATTCCCGCCGCCGTCGTCGGAGCCGGGCGGAGTGGGATCGAAAACCCGGCCGGCGTTGCCGCCGCAGGTACCCGAGATCAGACTGAGGCTGGTCACCACGACCAAGCCTTGGAGCCAGCGCATGAGAACCCTTTGAGAGGGAAGAGAAGCCATTGGACCTACCTATAATGACGAAGATGCCCACCAGTTTCTGCAGGGAAATTCCCGGTCTTCCGTGGAAAGCCTTTTGTTTATGGCTTGGCTGCCTGGTCGCCGCCTGCCAACAACCCGGCCCAGAACCCCCTCCCGAACCCGGAGATCCGCCTCCCACCGGGAGCCAGCCGGCCGAGGTGGTGGAGGCGCCGCCGCCGGCCCAAGATCTGGAAGATGCTCGCCGACTGGTGGCGGAGGGCGATTTGAACGGGGCTTTGAACCTACTCGACGACCTCCGTGCCGATTCCCGGGAAAATCCGGATTATTGGCTGCTTTTCGGTCAAACCACCCTGGATTTCGCCCTGCTTCGCCGAGCCCAGGGTGAACGGGACGGCGGCCTGCTCCAAAGCCTGTTCCTGGACGCGGCTCAAGCCTTCGAACGGGCCGGGGAGGGCGGCGCTCCGGAGCTGGAAGTCGCCTTGGGCACCATGCGCGCCCGTTACCAGGGCAACCAGTTGCAGGAGGCCTGGCAGGCCGCCGAAAGGCTTTGGTCCCGGTTGCCGGCTCCCCCACCACCGGCCTGGCTGCTGGAAATCGGCCAAACCGGTTTAGCTTTGACCGTGACCCAGGTGCAGGCCGGCGCCCCGGTTCCCGATGCCGCCCGCCTGGCCGAGGAGAGCTATCGCCGGGCCTGGCAGGCCGGCGAATCGGGAGCCGTCGTGCCCCTGTCGGATTTACTCGCCTGGCAGGGACAAAACCGCGGCGCCCGCGACGTCCTGGTCGCCGCTTTGACCGAGTCGGCCGACGACGCCACCGCCATGGCCCGGCTGCAAAACCTGGGCAGCAACGATGCCGCCGGCTTGGTTACCGATTTGGAACAAATCCGCCAGCTTTGGCCGGATCGCCCCTTGTTGCTCTGGTATTTGGGGGCGGCCCACTTCAACCACCAACAGAGCCTGCGCCAAAGCGGCGATTATTTGAAAGCTCACCAAGCCTTGGACCGGGCCGAAGAGAATTTTTTGGCGGCCATGAATCTTGAACCCCAATATCAGGAAAGTTGCCAGCAATACCTCCATCTTTGCCGCTGCGCTCGGGGTTGGGCCCTCCGAGAAGAAGGACGAAGCCCGGAAGCGGCTCAGGTTTTTCAAATCGCTTTAGAAACCGCCCCCCATCGATTAGAGGGTGAAAACCAGCCCGGAACCCTCCGGTTGGGCATTTACGCGGTGGTGGACGACGCCATGCGGGCCGGAGACTTGAAAGCGGTGGTGGCCTTTTTAAGCCGCATCACCGCGGTCCACGACGCCAACCCCGATTGGCAGAACAACCTTGGCTTCGCCAGCCGGGATTTCGGGGTCCTGCTACTTCAGCAGGGCAAGGAAGAAGAAGCCCAGGACATGTTCGAGCGCTCTTGGCTGGCCTACAGCCGCTGCGTCGAAATCGCCGGCGCCGATGCCCGCCTGATCAACGACCGGGCGCTCATTTCGGTCTATTATCTGGACCATTCCTGGGAGTTGGCGGAACGAGAATTGCATCGCGCCATCGAAGTGGGCGTCCCGGCGCTGCAAGCCCTTCCCGCTGAAACCTCCCTCGACGACCGTCAAAACGCCGAGGAAGCCGTGGGCGACGCATGGGAAAACCTGGCTTACTTGGACGTCGTCCGCCGCGGTCGCCTCGATCGGGCGGAAGAATTTCTGGCCAACAGCGTGGCTTACTTCCCCTATGAGGAGGGGCGGGAAGGCGTGCGCCGCATCCGCCAGGCCATGGACCGACTCAAGGCCGCCCGCGAAAACCCACCGGCGAAGCCGGGAGATTAAGCTCCCTTCGCATCCCTCGACCCAGCCGCCGCCCTGGCCGCTCGGTTCCGCTCCTGGAGGCTCGATTCCTCGACAACCCGCATGATCCTCGCCACTTGCCTGCTTCTTCTTCAGTCCGGTGACTTGGACCGGGCGCTTGCCAAAGCCGAAGCCTTGGCCGCCCAAAATCAATTCGCCGGCGCCGTTCAAGTCCTGGAAAAAGCCGGGGCTGCCCAATCCGATCACGCCAAGGCTTTGTCCGCATTGGGCACCTACCAATTACGGGACACCGAAGCCAAAACCGCCTCCGGCGAATTGACGGGATTGAAGGTCGTAGACGCTTTCAACCGCGCCGCCGGCACCTTGCGCAAAGCTTGCGGCACCGGAGAAGCTGCCGCGGAAACTTACGCCAACCTTTCGGAAGCCCTGTTGAACACTTCCGACTTGCGTGGTGCCGCCAAGGTGGTCGAAGACGGCTTGGCCAAACACCGAAACGATTTGGCTTTGCTGTTGCAACAAGGGCGAGTCGCTTTCGCTCGGGCCAATGAAGTTGGCACCGATGCCAAGAAAATGGAGGCTTACCAAAAAGCCGCCGAAGCGTACGGGCGGGCTCGAAAGGCTCACCCGCAAAGTGCCGTGGCCTGTGTTCGTTTAGGCGAAGTCCGCCTTTGGCAACAGGACCGTCCGGCGGCGGTGGCTTGCTGGCAAGAAGCCTTGAAACGCAATCCAGCGGAAGTCGACATGGGCGCCATGGTCAGTTGGCTGGGCATCGACGCTTCTCCCTTGCTGGAAGAACATATGCAAAGGGCTGGCGAGGACGCTTTGTTGCGCTGGTATCAAGGGCTGGCTGAATACAACTCCCAGCAGTCGGAGCAATGGCCGAATGCGAAGAAGCACTTTCTGAAGGCTTTGGAGCTCAATCCCGCCTTTACCAACACCTGGTATTTCCTCGGCGCCGGAGCGATGGCCGCTGGAACTCGATTGCAACAAAGCGGGCAGAACGATGCCGCCAATCGGGAATACCGGTTCAGTGCCAAAGCCTGGGGTTTGTACTTAAAGGACTTCGGAGCCCATCAACTTGGGCAAATGGCGGCCCAAGAAGACAAAGGAGATGGCTTCGTGGCGCAAATGAAATGGCTTGCCGGCAAAGCCATCGGCGGCAACGACTTTGAAACCGCCATTCATCTCAGCCGCTTTTTGGTGCAAGCTCGGCCGCAGGACGTAGAAGCTTGGAACAACCTGGCGCTTCTATACCGGGATACCGGCCAAGCGGAACCGAGCCTCAAGGCCTATCAGAAGGCCTACAGTCTGAACCCGCAAGACCCCCAATTGATGAACGACTTGGCGGTGATTTATCACTACTATTTGAAGACCGAAGACGAAACCGCCAAAGATTTATACCGCAAGGCCATCACCCGGGCGGAAAGCTTGCTGGCCAACCCTGAGGCCTTGGCCGATGGCGATCAAGAGCGTTACCAAGTGGCCTTAAGAGACGCGCGGCGAAATTTGTCCAAGCTGGAAGCGGGAAACCGCATCAACAACTAAAGCCGACCGTCGAGGCCGGCATTCGGTTGCGATGCCTGCAGCCAATCGAAAGCTTCCAGGGATCCCCGACAAGGGGCTCCCTGGCCGAATGCCGCCTGCTGAATCTGCCCTTGGGAGCCGATCCGAATCAAAGCCGTGTTCAGCGAACCGCGGTTCTGGTCATGAACACATAACGGATTGTGTTCCGGCTGGTGGGCGGCCACCACTTGGTTCATTCTGGTCCCCCAAGCCGCCCCGTCCTCTTCGGCTCGCGGTTGGAAAAGAGGAGCGGCATCCTGAACCGGAGCCAGGTGGCGAAGAATTTGAGTTTTACCCTTGGCCACGATCTCCGCATTTGCCTGGCGGCTGCCGGCGGGAAGGTCGAAGTACCAAATCCCGGTGGTGTCGCCGACGAATAAACGGCATCCGCCATAAACATTCTGCCGGAGTAATTCATTCAAGCGGAGAATTCCATCCTGGAGATTGGCTTGCAGCAACACCTCCCGGATGAGATGCCCTCGGGAACAGGCCGCGGAGGGTGTCGGATCGGATTGACGATTGACCAGACCGGCAACAAAGCCGGAAAGAGAAAAACCAAACCAGCTTCCTCCCTGCTTTGGCTCTAGAGGAGCAAAAGCGGTGGCCTCCGGGTTCAGGGCTTGCGGGGAGCCGCCGGCTCGATCGAAATATTCATCGCGGATGAAATACACCGCCAAGGCGGAGTCTGGGAGGCCGTGCGAAAGCAACAGTACCGAACACATGAGTCCAAGAGTGGAGGTGCCTGTGGCTGGTTTCCAGGGATGAAAGGCTTAGAGAAAACGAGCAAAAAGTATTTTACCGGACCGGTTTCCAGCTACTAGAAAACTCGATTTCCGAGCTTTTCGGAAGCTAGAGGTTTACCATGAATGCATGAGCTGGAACCCCGGGGAAGCTTCCCCCGCCATACCCCAGCCGATTCCCAGACGATGGTTGGCTTTCGCCATTTTGATCCTGGCCGGGATCGGTTGGTTGGTCAGCAGTAAAACCGAGAGCCTGGCTCGATCCAGAATAGAAGACAATCTGGACGCGATCCATCAAACGGCTCTCGCCAGCTTTCAAAGAGCCTCTCAGGTTTGGAAAGAAGACGCCCGCCTTTGGGCTCAAAATCCGGAAATCAACCGTTTTTGCATGGAATTATTGCAAGCTCCCAAGGAGGCTGAGAGCTTATTGTCTCATCCGGCTCAGGAAGCGGTGCGGCTACGGCTCAAACCAGCTATTTCCGATCGCAATTACAAAGGCTTCTTCCTGATCGCCCCCGACGGAACCAGCCTCGCCAGCAGTCGGGATGAAAATGTCGGAACGCCAAACCCGATTTTGGAATTGGAAACCATTTGGACCAGGGTTTTGGCCGGAGAGACTCTACTGACTCCGCCGCGACCTTCTGAAATCCCATTGCTGGATGGTCAAGGTCGACTTCGGCGGCAACTTCCCACCCAGTTTGTGGTGACTCCTTTATTGGATCCGGAGCGAGGAGCTTTCGCCTACCTGTCTTTTCGCATCGATCCGGTCCAGGCCCTCAGCCGCATTCTCAACCTGGCTCGTTTTGGTCAAACCGGGGAAACCTATCTTTTCGACCGGGACGGGGTCATGCTTTCCAGCAGTCGCTTTCAAAAAGAATTGGCCGAGCTTGGACTATTGGAACCCGGCCAATCCAGCGTATTGAACTTGACCTTGCGCGATCCGGGGGTCGCCTTGCAAACCCAAAAGGCACTGCCCGGGATTCCCGACAGTTGGCCCAAAACTTTCATGGCGGAAACCGCCGCCGGGGGATATTCGGGCCTCACCCTGGAGGGTTATCGCAACTATTTGGGCCATTCCGTAATCGGCGTCTGGACCTGGAATCCCCAGGAAAACTTGGGCATCGCCACCGAGCAGCAGCAGCAAGAAGCCTTTCGTGCGCTGTTTCGCACCCGCCTTCTGATCTTTTCCTTTATTGGCCTGACGGTGACTTTGCTTGCGGTCTCGACCTTTTTTGCCAATCGCGCCAATCGCCAGGCTCTGGGTTTGCTGAACAAGATCGCGGACAGCGAAAACCGCTTCCGAACTCTGGTCAACCAGGCGGCAGAAGCCATTGTTCTAACTTCACCCAAGGGCCGCATTCTGTACGTCAATCCAGCTTGGGAAAGATTGTGCGGCTATTCCAGCCAAGAAGCCGTAGGCAAGTATCCCAACATGCTGAAAAGCGGCCTGCACGATGACCAATTTTATGCCGAGCTTTGGAAAACCATCACATCCGGAAATGTATGGCGAGGACAATTTACCAATCGCCACAAAGACGGCGGCCATTTCGAGGAAGAAGCGGTTATTTCACCACTGGTCGACCAAAATGGTGAAATCGTTTTTTTCTTGGGTTTGATGAGTGACGTCACCCAGGAAATGGAAGCCCAACAGGCTTTGGAACTCAGTGAGCAACAGCTTCGCCAAGCTCAAAAGATGGAAGCGGTTGGCCGAATGGCTGGCGGAGTAGCCCACGATTTCAATAATTTGCTCACCGCCATCTTCGGCTACATGGAGTTGGCCAAGAAATCTTTGGACTCCGAGCACCCGGCCTTGAAAGAATTACTGGAAGTGGAGGCGGCCGGCCAGCAAGCGGCCGATCTTATCCGCCAACTCATGAGTTTCAGTCGCAGCCAGGAAGCCACCATCCAAGCGCTAGATCTCAGCAAAGTGGTTTTGCGAACTCAGAAACTGCTTCAGCGGATGATCGGAGAAGACATTTCGTTGGAAGTGAATGCCCAGGAGGCTTTGCCTCGGATTGAAGCCGACTTGAGTCAGATCCAGCAAGTGGTCATGAACTTGGTGGTCAACGCCCGAGACGCCATGCCTCAAGGCGGCCGCATATTGCTGGAAACCGACCACGAAGTTTTCCAACACGATTTTGTTTCCGGGGATTTTGAAATCCCGGCCGGGCGCTACACCATTCTTTCGGTTTCCGACAGTGGCTGTGGAATGGATGCCAGAACTCTCGAGCATGCCTTCGACCCGTTTTTTACCACCAAAGATGTCGGCATCGGCACCGGTTTGGGCCTTTCCACCGTATATGGCATCGTGCACCAAGGCGGTGGTCACGTATGGGCCTTCAGCGAGCCCGGCGAGGGCACCATCTTCAAGATTTTCTTCCCCATCAACGAGGAGGAAGCCGAACAATTCCTTCCGCCGCTGCCGGCCGAATCCGATCTACGTGGCCGGGAAACCATCCTGCTGGTTGAAGACGAAGCTTTGCTGCGGCGCATGATGACCCGATACTTGCAGAGCTTGGGCTACCGAGTGTTTGAGGCCAGTCACGGATTTGAAGCCCTGGCCACCCTGGATCGCAGAAAGAATACTTCCTTCGACTTAATTCTTTCCGACGTCGTTTTGCCGGCCTTGCGTGGCCCGGAAATGGTAAGCCGCGCCTTGGAAATTAGACCTCAAACCAAGGTTTTGCTCATCTCCGGCTATCCGATCCCATGGCTGCAGGAAACGATGCCTTCGTTCCCAGAAAATGACCCAGCATTCTTGCAAAAACCCTTCAGCTTTCTTCGCCTGGGAGCCACTCTCCGAAAGCTTTTGGATCAGGATGCACCGCAAGAGGATTCCAAGGTTGCCTAGCCCAAAGCATGGCTCCATGGCCGTCTCCGCCGCTGGCTCCTCCAATCAAAGCCGCTGATCTTCATGGCCAAGCCCCTCCTCATGCAAGCGGGCGGCAAACGCAACCCTTGGTTACGAGCTCCGGTCCAGATCACCTTCAGTTTCGTGGTTTTGATTTACCTGGGAACTTGGCTGTTGTCGCTGCCAATTGCCAGTGCCGACCCCCAATCTCCGTTGCTTTTTCGGCAAGCTTTTTTCACCTCGGTCAGCGCCACCTGCGTCACCGGCTTGTCGGTCTTATCCGTTGCGGAATCCCTGTCCGGCTTCGGCCAGGGAGTCCTGCTTGGACTTTTTCAATTGGGCGGTTTGGGAATCATGACTTTGGCGTTTTTGGTTTTTCGCAGCCTCAGTCGCCACATCGGCGTGGAAGGCGGGGAGCTTTTACAAGCTACCTTAAGTCAAAGCGCGCTCCGCAGCCGTCCCCGGCGAGTCATGTTGGTGGTCCTCGGAGGCACCCTAGCAGTTGAACTCTTGGGAGCTCTATGCCTTTGGCCGTTTTTGCGTGGCGAGTCCGACCCGGTCTGGAAAGCCATTTTTTTAAGCGTTTCCGCGTTCTGTAACGCCGGTTTCGACAATCTGGACCATGGTTTGCCCGCATATGCCGGATCGTGGCCGGTGGGCTTGAGCCTGCTGATTCTATGGCTTGCCGGCGGCTTGGGATTCTTCGTTCCCCTGGCCTGGTGGGAACGGAAGAACCATGGCGACGGCCTCACTGTTCGCATGGTGATCTGGGCCACCGCCATTCTGATTCCGCTGGGAGCCCTACTGTTCTATTTCGGAGAAGCCAGTCGGCCTGAATTCGCCCAGCGGCCCGGAAATCAGAAAGTGCTGCTGGCTCTTTTCCAAGGAAACAGCACTCGCACCGCCGGCTTTTCCATGTTGGACTTGGATCACATCGGCCGCTTCAGCCTGATTTCCATGATTCCCTTGATGCTGATCGGCGGCGCACCCGGAGGCACCGCCGGAGGCATCAAAACCACCACCGCCTGGATTTTCTTGGCCGGACTGTGGGCACGGTTGCGGGACCAGCCTCGAGTCGTGCTTTGGCGCCGTAGCCTGCCTCAGGAAATCCTCCGCCACGCCATTTGGATCACCGTCCTCATGGTGTTGTTGCAAGGCGGTTTCACTTTGATCTTGTGCGCGTTGGAACCCGACCCGGAATTTCGTTTCGAAGCTCTGGTATTCGAATCGGCCAGTGCCTTGGCTACCGTAGGCCTGAGCACCGGCATTACTTCCGAACTCAGCCCAGCCTCGCAATACACCTTATGCCTGGCCATGTTCATTGGCCGAATCGGTCCTTTGACTCTATTGTTGGCCCTCCTGGCTCGCCCCAGGCCGACCTTGAGATTCCGCTACCCGGATACCGAGGTCTACATTGGTTGATCGGCTGGCAAGATGAGGAAAAGCGTTTTAGTGCTTGGATTGGGAACCTTCGGGAGTCGGCTGCTACAAAAGCTGTCGGACGCCGAAGACCTCCGCCTGTTCGCTCTTGATCGCCAGCAGGAGCAGGTGGAAAAAGCGGTGAACCTGGTTCACACCGCCGCCTGCGGTGATTTGGACGACCCGGAGATCTTGCCCGCCTTTTTGGACCAGGTCGGCACGGTAGACATCGCCGTCATCAGCCTTGGCGAAGGCACCACCGCCTCGATTTCGGCGGTGTTGGAATTGCAAGATCGAAAGGTGGACCGAGTCTTGGTGAAAGCCCGCAACGAAAGCCACCGCCGGGTCCTGAAGACCCTGGAACGCAGTTTCGCCCACACCAAGGTCGAAGTCCTGTTGCCGGAACTGGACGCCGCCGAAAAGCTGGCCCGCAGCTTGTCAGCGGAAGCCCTGACTCGAGAAATTCAACTGGCTCCAGGATTCTCTCTGGTGGAGATCCGATGGCCCGAGAAGTTTTCGGGTAAAAGCCTACAAGAACTAGAGTTACGTCAAAATTTCGGACTTAGCCTGCTGGGCTGGAGACAACCCGGAGGCCATTTGCAATTGGCCGGACCGGAAAGCCGCCTGGAAGCCGGGGCCTTGGCCCTTTTGGTCGGCCCCACCGAGGCAATCGACCCATGGCTAAAGCCAGACGGCCCTTAAGCCTGCCGTGGTTCGGTTCCGATATCTCACAATAGCGGACGTCATGTCTATTAATTCGCGATTGGCCGAGCCTGAGGGTCGAAACTTACCCGGCTTCGCCCCCCTGGCCATGGCGGCTTTGGACAGGGAAAGGCGACGCGAGGTAGTCTTCGTGGCTTCCAGTCTTTTTCTGGTGGTGGTGACCTGCATCGGCTTCACCATGTTTTGGGCCGGCCTGCCGGAAATTGGCGCCGTAGTTTTGTTCAGTCAACTATTGAATGCGCTCGGTTGGTTGGATTTGCGCCGTGGCCGGCGAGTGGACTTCTATTCCTGGACCTTGCTCTTTCTGTTTTTTGGTACGGTCAGCTTTACCACGGTTCACACTCAGGGCATTATCAGCGTGGTAGCTCCATGGCTATTTCTAGTGCCCCTCCTCGGTGGATTTTTGTTCGGGACCTTGGGAGTGGTGGTGATGGCCACCGCCGATTTGCTGTGGTTCCTTGCTTTAGCTTTCTGGAATTTCTCCAGTGGCATCCCTGAATCCAGGATCGAAGGGACAACCATCGTTGCCTTGACTTTGATCTCGCACAGCTTCGGCCTGCTGACTCTAGTAGCTCTGGCCGTGGCTTGGACTCGATCCCTGCAGAAAGCGGAACAACAACGGCGGCAATCGGAACAGGGTTTTCGGGAAGCTTTGGGCGGCTTTCCCGACGCGGTGGCGGTTTTGCTTCCCGGTGAGGAACCGGGCACGAGCCTGGTTCTCTATCAAAACCGACTGGCCGATCAACTGAACCGCAGCTTGCAGGATCAAGGAATCGATTTGCCGGCCTTCTTGCAACAAAATTTGGATGGAGATGCCTGGCAACAGATTCTGCAATTGAGATCCGATCACCACCGCTTCCACTTGCGAAACCTGGCCGCTCCGGCCAACAAGATTTTCGACTTGGTGGTCATCGGTTGGAAGCGAGCCCGCATCTTCCATTTTCACGACTCCACCTCTCGCGCCCTCATGGAAAAAGATTTGGCACAGGCCACGGCCAGCAAAAGTCGGTTCCTGGCCAGCATGAGTCATGAAATCCGGACTCCGATGAACGGAATTCTGGGAATGGCGCAGTTGGCTCATGCCACTGAAATGAATGAGGAACAGCGCGAGTACATCGAAACGATTCAAAGCTGCGCCGACTCGCTTCTGGATTTGTTGAACGACATCCTCGATTTATCGAAGATCGAAGCCGGCAAGTTGGAATTGGAACGAATTCCATTTCACTTGGACGGCATTCTGGATTTGTTGCAAGATAGTTTGCTGGCCAAAGCCGGCCAGCAGAACACTTCTTGGAACGCGTTTCGCCGCCCTGAGGTTCCAGTCCATTTGATCGGCGATCCCACTCGATTGCGCCAAATCCTGATCAACCTCAGCGGTAACGCCCTCAAATTCACTACCGAGGGAAGCGTGCAGGCGGAAGTGCATTTACTGGAGGAAGAGGCGGAGAGTTGCCTGCTTCGGTTTGAAGTCCGCGATACCGGAGCCGGCATCCCGCCCGAATCCTTGCCCACTTTATTCGACGACTTCACTCAAGCGCAAAGCTCCACCAGCCGCCAATTCGGCGGTACCGGATTGGGCTTATCCATTTCCAAGCAGTTGGTGGAAATGATGGGCGGCCGGATGAAAGTCCGCAGCCGTCTCGGCGAGGGCTCCACTTTCTGGTTTGAAATCCGCTTGCCGAAAGCTCCTGTCAACGAACCGCCGCCCGGGAAAAACAAGAGAGTCTGGATCCTGGATCCAGGTTCCCCGCACAGCAGCCCCCTTCGATACCGCCTGCAAGCCTTGGGCTGCCGCAACGTCTTGCTTTCTTCCATGGAAGAGTGGCACGCGCTCCAGGACCAGCAAGAAGAAGCTTGGGAAGCGGAGTTCCTCTTCGTTCACCGCTCCCTTTGCCACCAGCAAACCCGCCGGCTTTGGCAACCCTGGCTGCAACAGAAAGGCAACCGGCGGTTGTTTTTCATGACGGAAGGAAACGACTCTTGGAGAGAGTACCAAGAGCATTTTCCCGAGGCACAGGGGCGCTTGATCTTGCCGGCAAAGTGCAAGAGCTTGAATCGGATCTTGTTAGGCCAGTATGGCAAGCAAGAAAACGAGCTTCAGGAATGGGCCCGTTTTCAGGGTTATGTTTTGCTGGCCGAAGATAATCCAGTCAATCAACGACTGGCCGTCCGCATGCTGGAAAAGTTGGGGCTAGAACTTTTCGTCGTCCCCGATGGAGGCCAGGCCTTGCAGGCGGTGCAAAATCAATCCTTCGATTTGGTGCTTATGGATTGCCAGATGCCAAACATGGACGGATATGAAGCCACTCGCCGCATCCGCGAACTGGACGAGCCGGTTGGAAAGATTCCGATTCTGGCTTTAACCGCCAATGCCATGACCGAGGACAAGCAACGCTGCTTGGAAGCCGGTATGGACGACTTCCTGTCCAAACCTCTCGACTGGCAAAAACTGCAAAGCCTGCTCGGCCGTTATCTACCGACCTCGGCGGCCCACTCTTAAGCCAGTTCCCGCGCCATCCTCCGAGTCCAGATCAAGCCGTACATTTTGAAATCGGCGATCAGGGACCACAGCGGGTAACGGAACGTAGCCGGGCGGTTGCCCTCCACCAAAAAATGCCCGATCCAGGCCGGCCCGTATCCGGCGACAAAGACTACCGGCAACCACGGCCATTGGCCCTGGGAGATTACCCAAAGCAAGAGGAGCAAAGCCAAGGTGGTCCCCAAGAAGTGGAGAGCACGATTCAGCGGGTGGCTGTGCTCTTGGACGTAAAACGGCCAGAACTCCTGGAAACTCTGGATACGGGGCCTCACGGTTTCGGAAGTCATGCCCCAATCCTAAACTGGCACAAACTAATGGAGGTAATTTTTAAACCTCCGGCGTAACCAAAGCCGCCTCAAGCCGTCTGCCTAGCCGAACCCCTTTCTTTCGGAGGCACCGGCGATGCCGCGTTTTCAACCCCCGCACTGCCCCTGGGACGCCTGTCCCAGCCGCACCGATTCCGTCCCCTTCCGCTTTCAAAAACGAGGCTTCTACTGTGGCCGCCAGCAACGCAGAATCCAGCGCTTTTTGTGCCACGGCTGCCGCCGTTCCTTCTCGTCCCAAAGCTTCAAGTTTCACTATCGCCTGAAGTACGGCCGGCTCCATCTCGACTTCTGGCCGCTGGTGGTGAGCAAAGTCACCCTGCGACAAAGCGCTCGCATGCTGGGAGTGGATCGCCGCACCTTGGCCGACCGCCTGTTGCGCATGGGCGAACACGCTCGCCGCTTCCATCGCTTGCGATTACAGGAGGTGGCCGCTCGAGGCGGGCTGCCGGGAGTGTTTCAACTGGATGAGTTGGAAACCTTCGAAACCGACCGCAGACTGCAGCCGGTGACCGTTCCGGTGCTGATCCACCGTGCCAAGTATTTCGTCGTTCACCTGACCGCCGGCACCTTGCCCTGCCGGGGATCGCTCCCTCCGCGGTTGAGAAAGAAGAAGGAGGAGCGGGAAAAAATGTTCGGCAAGAGACGCTCGCAATCGCGGCAAGGAGTGGAAGCCTGCTTGCAGACTTTGAAGGAGGTTTTGCCTCCCAAGCTGCCGGCGGTGCTGCAAAGCGATCGCAAGAAGATCTATCCCAGCGTCTTGAAATCGGTGTTTGGAGCGGCAGGTTTCCAGCACCTGCCGGAGTGCTCCAAGCGCAAGCGGGACCGGGGCAACCCGCTGTTTCCGATCAACCACACCCTGGCGCAAATGCGGGACAACCTCTCCCGGCTGGTGCGCCGCAACTGGGGCCACTCCAAGAAGCGGAGTTGGCTGCGGCTGCACATGTGGCTGTGGCTTTTGTGGCGCAACTACGTGCGGCCGATCACCGCCGAGGGCGAGCCCCCGACTCCGGGGATGTTGCTGGGGGTGACCTCTCGGCGTTGGACCGCCAGGGAGCTGTTTCGGTGGAAGATCTTTTCTTCCTCTGACCTCCCTAACCTCCAATAGTTTGTGCCAGTTTCGGCCAGAGGCCACAGTCATGAGCCCGAGCCACCACTGGCAAAATGTTCAAAACCTCCCCCCGATCCAAAACCACTGCCTGATCCGCCAAATTCACCGTCGGGCAAACGTGGGTCGGCCGCAGTTGCCAAAGACTCCCGGCCGCCGGTTCCTCGCCGGGAGGTACCGCCACCGGCAGGTGTTCTTCCGAAGGGCGAAGAATCTGCCAGTGAGGCCTTTCTTCGACTTCGGCACAGGGGTCGCCACAGGCGGCGTCCAACGCCTTGCTGCCGGCATCCAAAGTAATCCGTCCAGGAAAGGGCCGACTGAGCACCCGGCTCAACACGGTGGCGGCAAATTGAAAACCAGGCAGCCCGAAAGCTTCACTGGTTCGATCCCAATACACCACGGTTCCCGGAGAAACGCTGTGGTCCAATCCGGCCAAGAACCGGCTTTTCAACGCGAAGGCAAAGGTCGGAGTACCGCTGGTGATGCACTCCAAGGGTTGAGAATCAGGGGCCTTCAACGTCCGGTAGACCTGAGCAAATTGGGCGTATAAAGATTCCGCTTCCCGGCGGCGGCGATCGGGGTCGAGATGGCGAAGCTGTCCCTCATAAAAATGCAAACCTTGCAAGGAGGATCCGCAAGCCGCCACCGTAGCCTCCAAACGATCCCGATCCCCCAAGGGAATGCCGGTGCGATGAAAACCGGGATTCAAATCCACGAACAAACCCAACTGCGGCCATTGCAGAGCCACGTGGGCGGCGTGTTCCGGATCTTCGGTCAACACCGCCAGCCGGGTTTCCGGCATTTCCCCGGCCAGGTGACCCAAGCGCGCCAAGTTTGGACCACGAAGTGGCATCGCCACCAGCAAATGGATTTCTTCCCTGCCGGGAAGAGCCAGCAAGCATTCCGCTTCACGGAGAGTGGCACACTTAAAACGGGTGACCCCCCGAGCCCGGAGCTGGGCCCAAATTTGCGGAATTTTGGTAGTTTTTAAGTGCGGGCGCCAGCGCCGCCACTGGCCCTCTAAATGGGCTTCCATGCAGTCCAGGTTGGCTTGCACTCGATCTAAGTGAATGAGCAAGCAAGGGCTCAGCAAGTCCTGCAACCGCGACGGAGTAGGCATTTTTTCGGCTCGATCCGAATTTTGGTGAGGCAAGGCGACTTCAGTTTTCCCGGTTTAGGCCCGTAGTTGGAAAGGATCCGGCAACTTCCTGTCGACTCCGTCCCCACCCCGGGGGATAGAATCACCCAATCCTACGGCCTCTCAACCGGTAGGTAAGGCATCCATGCACTTCCCGTCCCTGCTACTGGCATTCACCCTGGGTCTAAACCCCCAGGAACCCAATCTGGTCGAAAACCCAGGTTTTGAGCAGCCCTTGGGTGAGGGTTGGGTCGGCCTGTGGGCCCGTCAAGCGGGCAAAATCCAGGCAGACCGGGTGGCTCGAGCCCACAGCGGTCAGTTCGGCCTGCGCATCCGCCACGGCGGCCGCCAGGACTGGAGCCTCAGTCAAGCGGATCACCTTGAAGTCAAAGCTGGGGAAATTTTCGAAGTCTCCGCCTGGCTCATGAGCCAAAACCTGGAAGGGTGGGCCGGCGTAAGCGTGGTCACCCGCAACGCCAACGATCGGGTGGTGGAATGGATTTTCGGCGCCGCACGAAGTAATGGCAGCGACAAATGGGCAAGAATTCGGCGCCATTTCACCGTGCCCCAAGGGGTGACCTCGATCCAACTAAGATTGTTGGGCCGCGGTTCCGGCAAAATTTGGTTCGATGACGTTCGCCTGGTCCGCGGCCAGAAAACGGTTCAGGACATTCAGGGCCAAGGCCAAGGCCTGCGTTTTCAAAACGACAGTTTGGACGTCCAGTTCCTGCCGAAAAGCGGAGCCTTCACCGTTAAGGACAAACGAAACGGCCGCATCTGGCAGCCGGTGATTCCCAAACAGGCTCCCACTGCTCTTCAAGCCAAGGCGCTCCCCGACCAAAACGGCTTGAGCGCACAAATTTGGGATCCGCAAAGCGGCCTCCGCCTGCAAATGCGCTTGTACCTGGCGGAAAGCGGACCGGAGTTGTTCTGCGAGCTGTCCGGCAAAGGCGCGATGAAAGACGCTTTAGTTTGGCCACCTCCCTTCGCCGGCGAGCAGGGTGCTTTTTTGGTCCTGCCCATGAACGAAGGCCTGATCTATCCGGTGCATGAAACCGCCACCTTCCAAAATAATCGCCTGCCCTTTTATGCCGGCCACGGCGGCCTTTCCATGGCCTGGTACGGCATGAGCTTTTTGGAAAAACAGGGCGAGGGATGGATGGCGATCCTGGACACTCGCGACGATGCCTCGCTGGAGATCGGCAAACCGCCCGGCGGCAACACCAAAGTGTTTACCGCCTGGACCCGGTGGGAACCGAGCCTGGGTGATTTCCGCTACAACCGGCGCATGCGCTTCGTGTTCTTCCAGGAAGGCGGCTACGTCGCCCAAGCCAAACGTTACCGGGAACACGCCCGGGAAAACGGCTTGCTCAAAACCTTGCGCGAAAAGGCTGCGGAGAACCCGGACGTCGACAAGTTGATCGGAGCTCCGAACGTGTGGATGCCCCGGTTCGCTTTCGGGGAAAACTTTGATCGCCTAAAAGCGGTGCAGGAATTGAAGGATGTCGGCATTGATCGGCTGATGTTGAGCGGCCACGACGCTTCGGCTTCCGACGTCGCCAAGCTCAATCAAAACCCCGACGTTTTGATTGCCCGCTACGACATCTTCGAGGACATCTTCGATCCGAAGAATTCGCCGAAGTGGGCCAATCACGACGGCTGGCCCCACGACGTGGTTCATGGTGCCAACGGCAAGCCTCTTTCCGGTTGGGAATTGCGGGATAAGAACCGGACTTATCCCGGCTACATCCGCAGCTCCATCCCGATGTATGAATACGCCAAAGGCAAAATCCTGGAGCAGCAGGAGAAGGTCCCCTTCCCGGCCCGCTTCATGGACACCACTACGGCCGTTCCCTGGCGGGAAGACTTCAACCCGCGTCACCGCACCACTAGGAGCCAGGACCGGCAGGCGAAAATGAAGTTATTGCGCTGGGTCAGCGAGGAGCTCGGCGCGATTTGCGGAAGCGAAACCGGGATTGATGCCTCCGTTCCTTACGTTCATTACTACGAGGGCATGCTTTCCTTGGTTCCGTTCCGTTTGCCGGACTCCGGATACTCGGTGGCCAAGTACGTCAAGCCCACGCCGCCGTTCTTGAAGTTCCAAGTCGGCCCTTACTACCGCGTGCCCTTGTGGGAGCTGGTGTACCACGATTGCACCGTCGCCAGTTGGTACTGGGGAGACTCCAACAACAAAGCTCCGGAAGTTTGGGACCAGCGAGATTTGATCAACTTGCTTTACGGCACTCCGCCGCTCTACATGCTGCACCCGGAAATCTGGAAACGGTTTAAGGATCGCTTCGGCGAATCCTACCAGCGGGTATGTCCGACCGTGCGGCGAGTCGGCTACGATGAGATGGTCGACCACCAATTCCTGACCCAAGATCACACCTTGCAAAAGAGCGTCTGGTCTAGCGGATTGGAAATCGTGGTCAACTTTGGAGACAAAGATCGCACCCTCGCTGACGGCACTGTGATCCGAGCCAAATCTCATCAAGTCCTGGGTGAATCGGAAAGCCAAGCCCGGGAATAAAACTCCCCCGCTCTGAACCGCCTCGCCCTGTTGTTTGCGGTCCGGCGAACGTGGTTCGCCGCCGCGGTCGTGATCCTGACCTTGCTGGCCGTAGCAGGGTTGTGGAAGCTGCAATTCGACGATCAGCCTAGGCGCATCTATCGCTCGGACGACGCCGATCACGCCTTGCTGCAACAAACGCTGCAGGATTTCGGTTCCGACGACAACGATTGTTTGCTGGTCCTGGAGCAGGAACATTGGCTTCACCCCCAAGGGTTGAAGCTTTTGTCCGAACTGCCGGAAAGGATCGCGCCCCTTCCCGGGGTGGAAAGCGTGGTCAGCTTGGCCCAAGTGCCAATCTGGCAAGGAGGCTTTCCCCAACCCTTGGTGCCGGTGAACACCGGCGGAAGTCCGCCGAAACTGACCGAGGCCTTGCGCCAGGCCATCTTGCAACATCCCCTGGTGCCGGGAAGGTTGCTGTCGGAAGACCAAAAAACCGCTCTGGCTTTGGTCCGGCTGCAAGAGGGCCGCCACCGCTTGCAAGACTTCCGGCCGGTCGTGGAAGGCCTGCAACTTCTGGCGGAAGAACTGAGTCGACAACCAGGCTTGAAGGTCCGAGTCACCGGTATACCGGCGATCCGGGTGGAGATTTACGAAACCGCTTACCGGGAGCAGGTGAGGTTCGCCACCATGGCGGCGGTTTGGGCCTTGGTCGTAGCCAGCCTCCTGTTTCGACGACCGCAACCGGCCTTGCTTTGTTTTTTCGCCACCTGCCTGGCGGCGATCTGGGCCACCGGCTTACTCGGTTGGTTGGGCCAGGAAATGAACCTTTTGCTTTCGATCTTGCCTTCCTTGGTCATGATCATTGCCTTCACCGATACGGTTCACCTGGCCATGGACATGGCTCGAAGCCGCTATGTAGGCATGGGTCCGGCGCCGGCCGGTTCGCAAGCAATTTTCAACTTGGGCAGGGCTTGCCTGCTGACTTCCCTGACCACTGCCGCCGGCTTCGGATCTTTGATGATCAGCCGGATCGCCATCATCGCCGACTTTGGCATGGTCAGCGCCATGGCGGTGATCTTGGCTTTCCTTGCGGTGGTGATCGCCGCTCCCTGGTTATCGACCTGGAAGCCACTTCACATTCCACCCCCCCGGCATTTGCAGGAGAACCGGACCCAAAAACTGCTGACCGCCTTGGCCGATGCCGTGTTAAAGCGGCCGGCGAAAGTCGCCCTGCTCGGGGTATTGCTGACCCTCTTCCTTTTCTGGGTGGCGATGCAAAACCAACCGCAAAACCGATTGAGCGAGGCTTCACCCCAAGCGGGAGACACCTTTCAAGCTTTGATGCATTGCGATCAAGCTTTCGGCGGGATCCAACAAGCGGCGGTTTTGGTGCAATGGCCGCCGGACATGGATGCCTTCAGTTCGCCGGTTCAGAAAATCCAAAGACAAATCCTGGACTTTCTGGAAGCGGATCCTTTTTATCACGCCGCGATCGCTCCGCTTTCGATGCAAGCCTTGCTTCCCAACCAAGCCGTTTCCGCTCAAAGCTGGAATTGGCTGCCCGAAACGTTTCGCCGCCGGTGGTTGCGCCCCGACTTGAGACAAGCGCTCATCCGCAGCCGAACCCCGGACGCCGCCTCCCAAGAAGCGGATCAGGCCTTTCAAAGGTTGGAAACCAAACTGATGGCTCTGGAGGCGGAATACCCAGGTTTCGATTTGGCCTTGACCGGTACCTGCGTGGTGGCGCGGCGCAACATCCAAATCATGGTGGTCGATTTCGCCCGCGGCCTGGGTTTGGCCGCCTTCGTAATTTTCATGGTCATCAGTATTTCGTTTCGGTCCTTCAAGCTCGGCTTATTGAGCTTGCTGCCCAATGCCTTTCCTTTAGTCTGCGCCGCCTCCATGCTGGTTTTCTTGGACATTCCCCTGCAAATCAGCTCGGCGGTGGCCCTCACCGTATGTTTGGGAGTGGCGGTGGACGACACCATTCACTTCTTGAGCCGCTTTCAAAAAGAATGGGCTCTGGATCATCAGTTAAAGGAAGCTTTAAAGCGCACCTACGTCGCCGTCGGAAGAGCTTTGGTGGTGACGACTCTGGTTTTAGCAGGAGGCTTCAGCATGATCATGGCGTCGGAAGTTCCCACCACCCGGCTCATGGGTTTGCTGACTTCCTCGGGAATTGTCGCCGCCTTGTTCGGCGATTTGGTCTTGTTACCGGCCTTGCTGGCGGCTTTTTACCGCCCCCGCAAAACTTCCTGAACGCACCACGAAAGGACGAAAGCAGTTCAGCTCCGCTTTCGCAAAATCAGCACCACGTCCAATTGCTGGTCGTCGAGGGCCCGTTCGGATTCCAATTCGTAAGTGAAATCATAAGTGGCCACGTGTTCCAAGGCCGGAACGGTGCGCAATAAACGCCGGACCTGAGCGGCGTTATAAGTTCGAAATTCCCAATAGTGCTCTTGCTGTCGGACCTCCCCCTTTTCTTCAATGCGCAGCCGGGAGCGAACTTTTTCCAGTCGCTCTTTACGCCGCGCCGGCCAAATTTGCAGATTGGAAACCACGTGAACTCCATTTCGCTCTCCGACCCAGCGCTCGCGACTGGACCGGATTATCCCGTATTCGCTGAGATGGAATCCGAGCACGTACAAAGCTCCGGGAGCCAGGTGTTTGGCGACGCACTGCAAGTGGCTACGAGCTTCTTTTTCGGTCAACAAATACTTGAAGGTGCTCACCAAACAAAAGGCCAAATCGAAGGAACCTTCGAGCTGGAATTTTTCCAATCGACCCGCCAGCAATTCGGCCGGAAGCTTTAGCTTCGCCATCCGATTTTCGGCGAAGGAAAGCATGTGAGGATTGGCGTCAAAACCGGTCATTTGGTAGCCACGCCGGGCCATCGCCGCCAAAACCCTGCCGCTTCCACAAGCCGGTTCCAACACCCGCTGTGTCGGACGGCGACCATAAAGCTCGGCCATGGCCTCCAAGAAATCCACCTCCTTTTCGGTGTCTTCTTCAAAGACGATGTCGTAATACAGCGGGGTGTCGTACCAGTCGAGGCTTTGGAATCGGCTTTGGGCCACAGCGCGGGGTTTCGGGTGCCGGAGTTTGGATTTGGCCGGCTATGATGGTCGTTCCTCTCGCCCAAGGCAAACCACCGATGAATCCGATTCCGGAGCGATTGCAAGCGTTGCGCACGCTCATGCGTGAGCACGGCCTGAGCCATTACTTGGTCCCCAGTGCCGACGAACACATCAACGAATACCTTCCTGGATGGGGTCAACGCCGGCCGTTTATGACCGGTTTCCGCGGCTCCGCCGGGGACGCCTTGATCGGCCTGGAAGAAGCCTGGCTGTTCACCGACGGTCGCTATCACTTGCAAGCCGAGTTGGAATTGCACGGTTCCGGGGTGCAATTGAGCAAAGTCGGCGCTCCCGGACACCCCAGCCTGGAACAATTCCTCCAACAATCGGGACGAAAGCAAGGTTCCAAGCTCCAGGTCGGATACGACCCCATGGTGGTGGGAGTCGGAGCCGCTCGCCAACTGGCCGGTATCCTGAAATCCGAAGGCGCCGGCTGGAAAGCAGTGCGACCCAATTTGGTCGACGCCATTTGGACGGACCGACCGCAACCGGTGCAAACCCCACTGACGGTGGTTCCCCCCGCCTGGACCGGACAATCGGCGGACCAAAAAATCGCCGGGATCCGCCAAGATCTGGAACGAGCCGGCGCCACCGCTTTGGTCTTGGTCAAATTGGACCAGTTGGCTTGGCTTTTTAATTGGCGCAGCGCCGAGGACATCCCCTTCAATCCGGTCTTTGAAGGCTACGCCTATCTGGATCAGGATTCGATTCACCTGTTCCTTCACGGCGGTGACCAGCGATTGCCCGCCGAAGCGGAGATGCCCACCGGTTTACAGGTCCACCATCACCACGCCTTTTTGGACTTCCTGGGCAAGCTGCCGACCTGCCGAGTCTTGAGTGACCCGTCCGGCGTGACCATGGGCGTCCAACTTGCCTTGGAAGAAAATCCGGCGGTGACCGTGGTCGTCGCCGACAGCCCGGTGGAACAAGCGAAGTCCCGCAAGAATCCGACCGAGCAAGAAAGCATGCGGCGGGCCAACCGCCGGGCCAGCGCCGCCAAGGTTCGAGCCTTGCATTGGCTGGATCAAGAATTGGCCGGCGGCCGCGCCGTCACCGAAAAGAGCTTTCAGGAATACATCGAAAAAAGTTATGCCCAATTGGAAGATTATTGGGGCTTGAGTTTCGACACCATTTCCGCCACCGGCCCTCACGGCGCCATCATGCATTACAACAGTGCCGATGAGTCCCCGCTGGAAGACGGCACTCTGTTTTTAATCGATTCCGGAGCGCAAGTAGCCGGCGGAACCACCGACGACACCCGCACCGTGGCGGTGGGACAAGTCAGTGCCGAGCAGAAGCGTTTGTACACCTTGGTGCTCCAATGCCACATGGCCGCCGCCAGCCAGATTTTTCCGGCCGGTACTCCGGGAACTGCTTTGGACGCCTTGTGCCGCATGCCGCTGTGGCGGGAAGGTCTGGACTTCGACCACGGCACCGGCCACGGGGTCGGTTGCTTCCTGAACGTGCACGAAGGCCCTTTCGCCATTTCGGAGAGAGAACGCAAACCCTTCGCCGTGCGGCCCCTTGCCGAAGGCATGGTGACTTCCATCGAACCCGGCTTTTACAAAAACGGCTGGGGCGGCATCCGCCTGGAAAACCTTTATTTGATCGTCGAGGACCGGGTGGATGAAAACGGCCGCCAATGGCTTCGCTTTGAGCCCTTGACCTTCATTCCCTTTGACCAACGTTTGATCGAGCTCAGCATGCTGTCCGATTCGGAAAAGGCCTGGTTGGACGCCTACCACACGCGAGTCAAACAAGAACTTGGCAAAGAAATGGAGCCGGCGGAAGTCGCGGCCTTGAGCTAAGGGCTCGGCGCCGCTTTTCCGACAAAACCGACGGGGCGGAATCCAATGGATCCCGCCCCGTGATTCTTTTTGTTCAAGTCAGGCGAAAGCCTTATTCCACCCCGTGCATCAGCTTCTTGATCCGGCCGGAAGTCAGGAACAAGACCACGCCCAAACCTAAGGCGACGTAAAAGACCTTTTCGTACACCGGCAGGTAGACATCGATGATCGGGCCGACCAGATAGGCTTCCAGAGCATCGGCCGCCGCCACCGGAGCTTCAGCGCTTCCGCCGCCGGCTTCAATCAATTGGCTAATGCCGGTCGCCGCCTCTTGGGTGAACCATTCTTGGGCCACGCCGTGATCCAAAACCGCTTGGGCTTCGACGCCGTTTTCACCCAACTGCCGGATCGCTTCGGTCAACAAAACTGGCTCATCCGATTTCTCTGGTTTGGCCAGGCTGGCCAAGCTGACCGCTTCTTCGGTGAAGGTATAGGAACGATCGGTCAACGCATGTTCAGGACTGCCTTCCACAAATTCCACCTTGGTCAATTTGGCGATCCCGCCGGCGATCAGGTGGCCGAAGGAAATGGTCATGAACCAGGCTCCCATGACGAAACCGGTGGCCTTGGCCGGAGCCAGCTTGGTGACCGCCGACAAACCGACCGGCGACAGGCACAACTCACCGGTGGTATGAAGCATGTACATGAACACCAGGAACATCCACGGCACCCGGTAGCCGTCGGGAGTGAAGCGCAAGCCGAACACCAGCAGGCCGTAGCCCAGGCCGAGCTGCAACAAACCCAGAGCGAATTTGCGCGGAATGGACGGGTTACGCTTGCCGAGTTTGACCCAAAGAATGGAAAAGAACGGCGCAAAGGCGAGGATGAAGAAGGGATTCACGCCCTGGAACCAGGACGCCGGCTGCTCGCCGATGAAAGGCATGTTTCGATTGATGACCCGGTCGGCCAGCAAGGTCAGGGATGAGCCGGCCTGTTCAAAGAAAGCCCAGAACATCATGTGAAAGCCCATCAGAATCATCAGCGAATACAAACGCTGGCGCCCGACCTTGTCTTCGTCCATCGCCATCTTGAACAGCACCGCCAGGACGACCACGCCGGAGGCGTAAAGCAGCCAGGAAGTAACTTCATTGAAATACAGCAAGATGGCGGCTACCGGAGCCACCAGGCAAGCCGCAACCCAAAGTCCCATGTGGACGTTGAGTCCCGGCAAGACCATCTTTTTCAAAAGTTCGGGAGAACGGCTTTCGGCTTTGCCTTCCAAATAAGCGGTGCCGGCAATGAATTGAATCAAGCCGATCACCATGCCGATGGCGGCGGCACCGAAACCCCAGTGCCAACCGACGTCTTCTCCGAGCGGGCCGCAAATCCAGGGAGCCAACAAAGCGCCCAAGTTGATACCCATGTAGAAGATGGTGAAGCCCGAATCCCGGCGCGGATCGCCTTCTTCATACAGCTTGCCCACCGTCGAAGAAATGTTGGGTTTGAAGAAGCCGTTGCCGATACACAAGAAGCCCAAAGCTAGATAAAAGAAAGTTTCGTCCTGGATCGCCATGAGGGCGTGGCCAATGGCCATCATCGAACCGCCGAGGACGATGGCGTGGCGATAACCGAGAACCTTTTCCGCCAGATAACCGCCGGCGACCGGGAACAAATACACCAAGGCACCGTAAGCTCCGTAAACCCCGGCGCTGGCGTCGTCGGTATAACCCAGCACCTTCACCATGTACAAGGTGAGCAGCGCCCGCATCCCATAAAAGGAGAAGCGCTCCCACATTTCGGAAAAGAACAGGGTGAACAGACCGCGGGGATGACCCAACCAGGTCTTCCGGGCTACAAGGGCATCGTCGAGTTCGCTCATCGAGGATTTCGGTCGCGGAAAGGATTGCCAGAGCAATCCATGGGGCCGCGGCTTTCCGCCAGCGGCGAGGGCGAAGGGCAATGACGGTTTCGGCGGCCTCTTGGTGGATGCCCGCCCAAGGCGGAAGTAGGCCCGGCCAAAAACCGGTCCCTAAGGGTATCGGGGCGAGCAGCTTCGAGCGAGGCGGCCGGGCGGGGAAGCACCTCTGCCCGGCGCCCATTTCGTCACATGTCGCTAAAAGCGGGTCTGTTGCGGGGTAGCTGCTGGGGCCTGAGGGCGGGATCCAGGGAAAAGGGCAGTTCGGCGGTTTCCCGCCGTTGCGGCCGGCCGTCCCGCATCCACCACAGCCAGCGCCCTTCCGGGCCCAGCCGGGGACTGCGATCGGCTCCCGGGCTGTTCCAGGACGGCCCCAGCGGCAGCGGCTGGCTCCAGCCCCAGGGCCCGAGCCAGCTCAGGTAGAGATCCAAATCCCCCCGGCCCCCAGGCCGATCGGAGGCAAACAGGAGAAGACGGCCATCGGTCGACACCCACGGATCCCGCTCCTGCCATGGGCTGGCGATCGGGGCGGCCAAGGCTTCGGCTTGCCCCCAGGCGCCCCGCACCATGCGGGCGGCATAAAGATCCCAACCTCCCGCCCCACCGCTCCGGTTGGAGGCGAAATAGAGGCCTCCGGATGCATCCAAGGTGGGATGGGATTCCGCCGCGTCGGAATTCAATCGAGGCCCCAGGGAAAGCGGGGCCGCCCATCCTCCCGCCGCCGGTGCCAGCAGATACAGATCCCGATCGGCATCGTCCTGGTCGGTAGCCCCAAGGGCACTGCAAACCAGAAAGCGTCCTAAAGGATGAAGGCAGGGGTGGCGGACCTGCTTCAGCTTTTCAAACGGAAGGAATTGCGGGGGGCTCCAAAGTTCTTCGACCCGCCGGCATTGAACCAACCGAATTCCCGACTCCGGATCCATCCATTCCCCTACCGCCCGACTGCCATCGGCGACCAGAGTCGGCCGCCAAACCTCCGGCGGGAAGGGGCTCGAATCGGCGGGCCGCCAAGCTCGGCCGGCTCCGGTTTCGGAAAGCCCCGGCGGTTGCTGGCTACAAGCTGCGACCAATCCCAGGGCGAAAGCCAAAAGAAGAACCGAAAGATCGACTCGCCCCATGGTCATGAGGCGGTTGATTCTCCGCGACGATGAGTTCCCAAAGCGTAGTCCTCTTCGTACAAGCGGTAATCGCATGCGTCCATGCCGGCTTTTCGATAAACCTCTTGCGCGCTTTGATTCTGGCGATCCACGTAAAGCCGTATGCCGCAAACTTGAGGATCTTGCCTGGCTTGGCGCCTCACCTCCTGGTGAAGCCGGCGATAACAACCGCGGCGCCGAGCTTGAGGTTGAACGTATACGCTTTGAATCCACCAAAACCAGGCGTTGCGCCAATCGCTCCACTCGCGAGTGACCATTAAGGAAGCCAGCACCCTGCCATTTTCCTCGACGACAAAATACTGTCCTTTGGCCGGATCCTCGAAAACCGCCGCCACTCCCTTACGGGCGACTTCCGGGTCCAAGCTGCGCCCTTCGGTTTCTTCGGCCATCGCGCACTGAAATCGGACCAGATCGGCTAAGTCCGAAACCTGAGCCGGTCGAACATTGAGGGAAGCTTGAGGTCGATTCATTCCGAAACCTGGCGGAATTATTGGTGTTGCAAAGCCTAGCATTCGCCTTTTTTCCTATTGGGAGCATGTTCCCAAAAATTGTCCAAAAACAGGACCGTTAGCGTCTTTTTGCAAGAAGAATTGAAAATTCGGCGCTAGCAAACCCAATGAAACCATTGCTTTAGGCCGATAAAGCTGGTGGCGGGGGCCGGCCAAGGCCCGTCTTCCGAAGTTGCGGAGAAGGGCCCATACGTGGCGGTTCCACATCCTTTCAGCTTTTTTTCGGGGAAAGCAAGGAGGAACAAGAGAAAAAAGAAGTTTCAGAAAACCACTACCTGCGAATGAGGTAGTGAAAGAGGAACCAAGATGAAAACCACTCCCTTCCATCCTGTTGGTGCGAACCCGAGGGTGTTTCACCCCCGCGCCTGGCTGGCCTTTCAGCCGGTGGACGAGCGCCTCCAAACGCAGGCCATGACCGGGAGCCATGAATTGAGCGAACTGCTGGATGCTCGCTTTTGGGCGTTGTTGATCTTCAACGACGGTCCCGCTTTGCACGACCTGGTGCTGGAATACTTTCCTAGCAAACGGTCTTTGCAAATCCATCGGCATGAAATTGCCCGTTTGGAAAGCGGCCAGCACGCCTTTCATTTCATCGGCGGCCCCGGTGCCGAACCGCCGAAAGGCACTTACCGCCTTTGGGCCAGGAGCGAGCAAGGGATCCCTCTTTACTTGGAAACTCATTTTGCAGGTTTCCAAAACACCCTGAAACTGCCGCCTTCCCTTGCCGAGATGCCGGTTCTTCCCATGGCTCCGGCAGCGGCTTGGCCGTACGAGGAATACCGGCGCATTTTAGTGGAAAGCACCATTTTGGGCGGTTCTTCCGAAACCGTTCCCGCGGCTCAAACCTTCCTGCAAAGGGTGGAGCGCTTGCAACGGGCCCAAGAAGAAATCCCGTCCCACTCGGCTTCCAAAGAAATCATTTGGACCGCTTTGCAAGAAGTGTTCGGCGCCTCCGAGCAAGACTTGAATGGTGGAGAACTTCAAGTCCTGTTGGATCAAGCCGCCGCCGGCTTGAGAGAGCAGGCCATTCGCAGGGCCGAGACTCAGGAAAGCCAAGATCAAGTTCCCGAAGGAGCTCTTTCTTTGGCTTTAGTGCCCAGCGATCCGCCGACTCTCTACTTGCTGAATAACAGCGACGACCGCTTGCGCCGGGTCCAGGTTCACATCGAACGATACCGGTGGTCCAAGGAAAATGGTGGCTCCACCGAATTGTTGGCGCCGATGACCTTGGAATACGAAAGCATTGAAGCGCGGTCGTCGGTGGCTCTGTGGCCTTTGGAAGACTTGGACCATGGATGCTTCCTGGAAGTGGAGATCGTGGCTTTCCGCAATCAAAGCCAAGGCATGGTGCAAGCCAAGGGCATGGTTCCCGGCGCTTTGGCCAATCAATTGGAGGAAGCCTTTCCGGTGATTTTGCTCCAGGGCCGCAAAGCACAAGTCCGTACCATGACTCAAGGCCGGCCCCAGGAAGTCAGTGTCGATCCACCGACTTGTTTGGGAGACGGACCGGGTAGCCTGGCTGCCTAAGCGCTCAGGCCAACCCGAGGGCGCCTGCACTAGCCGTGCAGGCGCCTGGACTTTTATATTGGCGGGATGAAGCCCTTGCTTCTGGCCAAAATGGGCTCCACGGTTTCCAGTTTGCAACCGCGCCGTGGAGATTTTGAAGATTGGTTCCTGGATGGATTGGGCATTCCCAAGGAGGCTTTGCTTCTGGTTCGGGTGGCGGAAGGCGAACCCCTTCCTGCTCCGGAACGGGTGGGTGGTGCCATCTTCACCGGCTCCCCGGCCATGATCAGCGATCGCCCCTCTTGGAGTTTGGCTACGGAGGCGTGGCTGCAAGCCTTTCTACCGTTCCAACAACCGGTCTTGGGCGTTTGTTATGGACACCAACTGGTGGCCCAAGCTTTGGGTGGAGAAGCTGGATGGAACCACCATGGCAGGGAAATCGGCAGCATTGAAGTTCACCTTCACGACGCCGCTCAAAGCGACCCCTTATTCGGTGAACTAAGTTCCCCCTTCGTTGCCCAAGCTTCCCACAGTCAATCGGTCTTGCGCCTACCGCCGCAATCGACCTTGCTGGCCGGCAACGGCCACGATCCTCATCAGGCCTTCCGTTGGGGCGATCGGGTTTGGGGCACCCAATTCCACCCGGAATTCGACGGCGACATTGCCGCCGGTTACGTTCGCGACCGTGGAGAAGCCTTGAAAGCCGAAGGTCTCGATCCCCAAGCTCTGTTGCAAAAATGCCGGGACAGTCCAGCCGGCGATCAAATCCTGAAAGCCTTTGCCAGGCTATGCTTCTCCTAAGCCCCCCACCCTCGATCATGCGAATCTTTTTCCTCCTTTGTCTGGTCCCGCTTTGGGCCGCCTCCCCGACCCTGGCGCCGGCGCCGGTAGAACCCCTCCAAGTCCTTTGGATCGGCAATAGCTACACCGCTCAAACCCAGGCTTATCTTGCCGGCTTCGTCGCCGCGGACGCCTCCGTCGAATTAGAAGCCGGGGTGGCCACTCAAGGTGGCTGGACCCTTTGGGATCACTATGCCAACCGCTTGCGACCGTCCTACGACGGCAACACCCGAAGTTTGGAGCAGAAGCTCCAGGAAAAGACCTGGGACGTGGTCATTCTCCAGGAACAATCCACCAGGCCGTCTCAAGCCTGGCTTGGTAACCCGTCGGAATTGGCGGCGTTCAAGGACGGAGTCCTGCAGTTGGATGCTTACGTCCGCCAGTGGGCGCCTAACGCCACCCTGCGCTATTTCCAAACTTGGCCGCGAGCCCAAGGCGCGGCTTATCTGCAGGCTTATTTCGGCAATGAACCGCTGGCCATGCACAAAGCCACCCGGGCCGCCTATGGAGCCGCCGCGGCAGCGACCATGACTTTGATTACCCCGGTAGGCGATGCTTGGATGTATTCGATGGACCAGAATCCGGCATTGGATTTACACAAGCCGGATCTTTCTCATCCCGACGTCCCCGGCGCTTATTTGACCGGAGCCGTGTTCTACGCCTTTTTGTTCGAGAAGAGCCCGCAAGGCTCCAGCTTCCAAGCCAATCTTTCCACCACCGACAGCGCTTGGTTGCAAACTGTTGCCTATCGGACGTGGATTCGTCTCGGCTCCTGAATGGGTAAAGAAAAGCACCCGACGGATTCCGCCGGGCGCAAAGGAGATGGGTTGCGGTCGCTGAAAGCGGCCATCAAGCAAGCCGAAGCTTGGCCGGGGCTTGGCCCCTACGCAGCCAACTCACGGCAAGACCGGCCAAAAGGGTGAGCAGCGCCATGGCGAACAAGGTGCCGACGCCGGAGCATTCGACCCCCGAGCTCTTTCGTTACGGAAAGAAAGGAAAACTTATTCGCCGCCCATGGAATCGCTCTCCACCCGTCGCCACCGGCGGCGTTCCTTCTCCTCTTTGGGAGGTCCGATGGAAAGCATCATGGCAATCGGCTTGGTTTGTTCCAGATTGGCCAAAATAATTTGCAAGGTCGAGGTAATGGGCACTGCCAAGAAAGTCCCCACGACTCCCCACAATCCGGCCCAAACCACCACGGACACGATAATCACCAGCGGGGAGAGGTTGAGTTCCCGACCCAGGATCTTCGGTTCCAGAAAGGATCCCAAGGTCAGGTTCACGGTCAAATAGATCACCAAAACCAACAAAGCGGTGCCGCCGCCATGGGTGGTCATGGCAACCACCGTGGGAAATATGGAAGCGATAATGCTGCCAAAAGTGGGAATAAAGTTCATCATGAAGGTTAAAAAGCCGAACAGCTCGGCATAGGGAACTTCCAACTGCTGAAGGGCCGTATAACACAAGGCTCCGGTGGCCAAAGACACCACGGTCTTCACGCCGAGGTATTTTTGAATTCCTTTGCCAATGGTGTGTAAAACCTCGCTGGCTTCCTCCCGGCGATCACCGGCGGCCGCCAAGATCTTTCGTCGAAAGACCGCCTGTTCGGCGAAAATGAACAGCATATAGATGACCACCAGGGTCAAGCCGCGCAAGAAACCGATGCCACCACCGAGAATCCCGGGAGCAATGCTCTGAGGATCCAATTCCTCCAGGAAATTGCGCGCCATGTCCAAGGCTGGTTTGGGCACCCGGGTTTGCCCCAGCCGAGTCAGAATGTCTTGCCGGACCTTGTCCCAACCAGTAGGCCCCTCCTCCTCCTTCGCAGCCTCTGAATCCGAGGACTCCGGAGTCGAGCTTTCCTCCATTGGATCCTGTTTGGGATCCAGTTCGGCTTCTCCCTGGATTGGATTCAGTCCTTCCCGGCCTGGCTCCGGATCCTGTAAGGCTTCGCTGGAATCCTCTACTCCTTCCTCGACACGGCTTCCTTCGCCGTTTTCCGCATTCTCCACCGCCGGCGCCCCGGGCTCCAGGCTGCCTTCCACCGCCGGCATTTGCTCGCCGAAAAAGGAAGCTACGTTTTCCTGGACCAAGATGCCCAGGCGGGCAACACCCAGGAAGAATAAAGTGACCAAACCGACCACGGTCAACGCCGGAGGGATATACCAGCGCTTCAGCAAAACCACCAAGGGTTGCAGCATGGTGGCCAAAAACATGGCAATGACCAGCGGCTGCAAAATGCTGGCTCCGACGTGCAACACCCACCCCACCAAAACGGTGGCCACCACCGCCAGGAGGTATGTGTTTTGTCGACCGGGTTTGGCCATGGTCAGATTTTAGGCTTCGGATCGGAATTCGGGCAGCCTTAAGCGGGCTTCTGTTCGCTTTCAGATTCCAAAATCAAGCTGCGAAGGCTTTCGTTGTGTTGCAACCATTCACGCTGCAAGCCGGCCGGAATTCGACTTTCTTTTAGGACTTCTTCGAGGATGGTCTGACGCCGATCGAAATGCCCGCGAAGGATGCCCAGTCCGCGATGAACTTCTCTCATGCCGCGTCCGGTATAGGGCCTGGAATCTCCGAACAAACGAAGCGTCCATTCCCACTCCTTGGCGATTAAACGAGCCCGATCCTTGCCCCGAAACAAATACCCGATCATCAGATCCTCGAACACTCGATCGTAGAACCGCTCCAGGACCTCCAGCACCCAGGCCGGTTCCCAGGCTTCGGGTTTCTCGCCCGGGGCTCCTGCATCGCTCAGGTCCCCGGAGTCGGCTCCGGCTTGCTGCCGTGAATCCAGCGCCATGCCTTCATCCTAGAGGCCTCTTTCCTAAGCTGGGGCCATGAAACCCGAACAAGCCCTGACTCCCTTGCAGTTGCGGGTACTCGGCGTCTTGGTGGAAAAAGCCATGACCACCCCGGATCAATATCCGCTCAGCCTCAACGCCCTTACTGCCGGCTGCAATCAAAAATCCAACCGCGACCCCGTCATGGCCTTGGAAGAGGAGCAAGTCTTGGAAGCGGTCGATCAGCTCCGTCAAGCCGGCCTGGCTTACGCCGTGCATACCAGCGGCGGCAGAGTCCAACGCTATCAGCACAACGCCCGGGAAGGGTTGGAACTGGGGCCGGAAGCCTTACCGCTAATGACCGAACTTTGGCTGCGAGGAACCCAGACCGCCGGCGAACTTCGCAGCCGGGTGCAGCGCATGAAGCGTTTCGATTCTTTGCAGCAATTGCAAGCTTGCCTGGACCAATTGGTGCAAGAGCAATGGGTGGAACGTCACCCGCCGGCGGCAGGCAGCCGAGCGCCCCGATATCGTCATGGTTGGGATCAGCGGCCACTGCCGGAACCGGCTTCGAAACCGGCGCCCACAGCGCCGGCTAAGTCCGCTACCGGCCAAGATTGGGAAAACCGGCTCGCGGCTTTGGAAGCCCGGGTGGCAAGCCTGGAAGCGGCCCTTGGAAGAAACCCACAACCGGATTCGGAATCGGCCGAAGACGCCTAAGCGATGACCTTGTAGCGGCGACCGATTTTGATGAAGGCTTCGACCGCCCGTTGCAAGTGGTCCTCGGTGTGGGCAGCCGAAATCTGAACTCGAATCCTGGCCTCTCCCTTGGGCACCACCGGGTAGGAAAAGCCGATCACGTAAATGCCTTCCCCGAGGAGATCCCGAGCCATGTCGTTGGCCAGGCGTGCGTCTCCAAGCATGATCGGCACGATCGGATGAACGCCTTCGGGAATTTGGAATCCGGCATCGACCATGGCCCGGCGGAAAAAGGCGGTGTTGCGCTCCAATCTGTCCCGCAACTCCGTGGTGGTACTCAGCCGATCCATGACTGCAATGCTGGCGGCGGTGATACTGGGAGCGACCGAGTTGGAAAATAAGTACGGCCGGCTCCGCTGCCTCAACAAAGCGACGACGGAAGCTCGAGCGGCGGTAAAGCCACCGGAAGCTCCGCCCAAGGCTTTCCCCAAGGTCGAAGTGATGATGTCGACTCTACCCATGACACCGCAATGCTCATGAGTCCCCCGGCCTTGGGCCCCCATAAAACCGGTGGCATGGCTGTCGTCGACGTGAACCAAGGCGCCGTAACGCTCGGCCAAATCACAAATTTCCGGTAGCTTGGCCACGAAGCCGTCCATGGAAAACACGCCATCGGTGCAAATCAGCTTGCGCCGGGCGCCCTGTTCTTCCGCCTGCTGCAGGCACGCTTCCAATTCAGCCATGTCGCAATTGGCGTAACGAAAACGCTTGGCTTTGCAAAGCCGGACTCCGTCGATAATGGAAGCGTGGTTGAGGGCGTCGCTGATGATCGCGTCCTCGGCAGTCAGCAAGGTTTCGAACAAACCACCGTTGGCATCGAAACAACTGGTATAGAGAATGCAGTCTTCAAATCCGAGAAAAGCGGCGAGTTTGGCCTCCAATTCCTTGTGGATGTCTTGGGTACCACAAATGAACCGGACCGAAGACATGCCATAACCCCGCTGATCCAAACAGGAGCGGGCCGCTTCCACCACGCTGGGATCGTCGCTTAATCCCAGGTAGTTATTGGCACAAAAATTCAGGACGCCACTGCCGTCTTGCACCTGAATATCGGCGCCCTGGGGAGTCACGATGACCCGTTCTTCCTTCCACAAACCGGCTTGGCGGATCTCCTCAAGTTCGCTTTCAATTCCCTGCAGGAATTGGGCTTTGGCGGTATCGGCAGTGGCTTCGCTCATGACAAGGCTTAGTTTCCAGGTACGGGGGGGACAAGGGCCCAGGCGGAAGGCTGGGTTTCAGGCATCGCAATTCGGATCCAACACCACTTTGTGGGCTTCACCTCGATCCAGCAGTTGAATGCCCTCTTCGAAACCCTGAAGCGGCATGCGGTGGGTGACGATGTGCTCCACGTCCAAACCGCGTTCCAGCAGGCCCAGCATTTCCGCCCAGGTGGAAAACATGCGGCGACCGACCACGCCTTTCAAAGTCAGCCCTTTGAAAATGACCTGGTCGCTGAAGTCGCGCAACTCCAAGTGCTGGCCGGAAGGAATCCCGAGCATCATCATCTTGCCGCCGGGGTAAAGCATCTCCAAACCGAAGTTGATGGCCGGCGGAGCGCCGCTCATTTCCAACACCACGTCCACGCCGCCGCGGGTTTGATCCCGAATCTTGGTGGCCAAGGCTTGCGGATCTTCTTCTGCCGGATTGTGGACGTAAATCGGCGTATTGCCTTTGCACTGCGAGGCCCATTGACGGGCTCGCTGCAGATGTCCGGGAGAGATTTCGGTGATGGTCAGGGACGAGGCGCCTTCAAATTCCACCACCGCCGCCGCCATCGCCCCGATGGCTCCATACCCGCTGACCAGGACGTGTTTGCCGGCCACTGAGTTGGCCGCCTGTACGGTGTGAACGGCGTTGCCCAAGGCATCCAGAAAAGCTCCGATGTGGGGCGGCACGATTTCCGGATCCAGGCGTACCAGATTGCCCACCGGAACCACCACCCACTCGGCGAAACTGCCATTCCGACTCAGACCGGCAATTTGGGTGTTTTCGCAAACGTGGAAGTTGGACGCCTGGCAGGCCCGGCAGCGCCCGCAGACGATGTGCATTTCCGCGGAAACATACTCCCCCACCTTCCAATTCCGGACCCCTTCGCCGAGAGCATCGATGTGGCCGCAAAATTCGTGGCCGATGATGACCGGCGGCTTGGTGGTGCCGGCGATGGAAGCGTCCCAGTGGAATATGTGCCGGTCGGTTCCGCAAATGGCGGTTCGGGCAACCTTGATCCGAACCCAGCCGGGTGTTGGCTGGGGTACCGGAGCGTTTTCCAGGAAAACAGCGGCGCCCGGTTCCGGCCGGGCCATTTGGATGGCGCGCAAAGGGTTTTCTCCTGCCAACGTGGACGGCTGAAATTCTAGCAGGCCCCCGTCGATCTCCGTCGGTCCCAGCCGGCTCCAATCGGGTCCAGCCGCCGGCCGGATTCAATCTCGAAAAGCGTGGGCTAGAAAAACCGGCTCTTTTCCGGCTCCCACGGCCAATGCCCCGCCAAGCGCCAGACCACTGACCATCATGGAACTGCCCCCCCAGGAAACCATGGGCAAAGGCAGGCCGGTGGTCGGCCAAACTCCTAGGGTTACCCCGACGTTCAAGACTAAATGGGTTCCGAAATGAAGCCCCACCCCGGCGATGGCGTAACGGGTGAAAGGATCGCGGTAGCGAAGGGAACCGAACAAGGCGGCGAAGCCCAAGCTGGCGTACAACAGCAGAAAGCCGGTCGCTCCGAAAAATCCGAATTCTTCGGCCACCACGGGAAATACGAAATCATTGTGGCGTTCCGGCAGGCGATCCAAACGATTTTCCGGTCCTTGTCCCCATCCGAAACCGTGAAGGCGCCCGCTGCCTACCGCCAACTTGGAATGCCAAAGGTGATAACCGGCGTCACTTTTTTCTTCCTGAGTGAGTTGATCCTGCCGCAGCCAAATGTCGACTCGCTGGCGCTGGTAGTCCTTTAAGGTCCACCAACCGATCGGCGCCACGAACAGCGGAAGCAACAGACACCAGCGCAGAACTCGCCAAGGCGTTCCAGCGATGTAGGCCAAGCCGAAAAACAAGGGCACGAAAGACAAAGCGGTTCCCAAATCCGGCTGGGCCAAAATCAAAAGCGCGGGACCGAAAGTCAAAAACCCCGGGAAAAACAGATCGGAAAGGCGAGAAGGTTTCGGCCGCTCTCCGAACCATCGAGCCAAAACCAAAATCAAGGCGATTTTGGTGAATTCACTCGGTTGTAATTTGAATCCGCCGAACAAATCGATCCAGCGCCGGGCATTGTTGGTAGCTCGCCCTAAAAACAACACCCCGAACAAAGCGATCAGACAAAGAAAGTAAAGGCCGAAGGCGTGACGGTGCCAGAGCCGGCTCGGTACTGACGCCGCCAAGATGCAACCGGCCACCGCAGCCGCCACTCGGATCAAATGCCCGTCTGGAAATTGATCCAGGCCTTCGACGCTCCATTGCACGGCGGTCCCCGCCGCCAAGATGGCTGCCGCAAGGATCAGCAAAGGCCATTCGGTTCGACGCAGGAAGCGATAGATGCGCAAATAAGCCGGAACCCGAGTTCTCACTGAGACGGTTCCTCCGGGGCTGGCGGCGGCGGCAACTGCCCTTGATAGGAAGCCATCGCCGGAGACTTCAGGAACTCATAAAGGACCAGAGAAGCAATGTCTCCTCCGTGCAAGCCGGAATTCTCGCACAAGATCGCGGCGGAAAACCGGGGTTCATAATGGGGCCAATAAGCCGCAAACCAACCGTGGACCCGAAATCGGGGATCTTCCGAATTGCCGCCGACTTGAGCCGTCCCGGTTTTGCCGGCAACGAAAAATTCGGCCAAAGGAAACTGGGCGTCATAAGCGGTACCGTGAAACGGATGCTCCACCACGCCGCGCATCGCCTGGTTCAACAGATCTCTCATCCAATCGGGATAGGCCGGGCTTTGGAAATCGGCGGCGAAATCGGTATCGCCGGCGGCCAGGACCAAACGGGGCCGCCATAACTTTCCGGTTCCGAGCCAACCGAAAAAGCGAGCCATTTGCAACGGACTGGCTTGGACGTAGGCTTGCCCGATAGACAGGTGCAACGGAGAAAGGCTGTGCCGGGCGAATTGCGGTTCAGTCAGGAAGTTGGCTCCCCGCTCCAACCCGGCGTTGGGTCCACCAAACTGCCAGCTCCCTTCTTCGCCGACGGTTTGGGTCAAACGCAAGCCGGTTGGTTCTCCAAATCCAAGTTGTTGCGAACGCCGGTAAAGGGCTTCATATCCGAGCTCCTCTCCTAATTTGTAAAAATAAACGTTGCACGACCGCATGATCGCCTCTTCCATGGCCACGTCCAAATGGCCGGCGCGGCGGTCACAATACAGACCGCGCTTGCCGTTTTTCGGTTGGTAGTAACCGAGACATTCCCGCATCCGATGCCATTGGGTCCGGTCCTGACTCAAAGCCTCTACCGCCACCACCAATTTGAAAGTGGAGCCAGGATAGGGAGCCTGAGGGCCGAGATAATGTCCTCCCAAAGCCCGCTGCCGCAAAGGACCTCCAGGTTGGCGAATCTCGTCATAGCGTTGGCGAAAATCATCCACCGTAAAACTGGGGGAAGTGGCGGCCACCAACAAAGAACCGTCTTGCAAATCGATTAAGGCAAAACCGCAACGGGGCTGAAGCAATCCTTCAGGCACGGCCAAGCGGGCTAATTTGGGATCCAACTGCGCCCGGCGGCGAGCATGTTGGTAGCCCTGAACAATGGCCATTTCGGCGGCCCTTTGCAATTCAGCGTCCAATCCCAACTGGACGTCGCGGCCGTGGCGGGGAGCTTGAAATTCCAATTCCTTGGGAGTGGCGTTCTCTTCGCCGGCTTCCAACACTTCCAAGTAGCCGCGCTGGCCGCGCAAGACTTCCTCGAAACTGATCTCCACTCCACTTCGCCCGCGGGTCTCGCCAGGTCGCAAGACCATGCGAAACAATTGATCTCGCAGGCGACGGAACCGCTCCTCTTCTTGAGGGGTTCGTTCCAAAATGCCGCGCAACTCCTGATAGGCTTCGCGCAAATCCAAATATTCCCGCAAATCCTCGCTACTGGCCGAACGGACCATTCCGACCAAATGAGGAGCCACCGAAGCTGGATAATCTCGAATCGGATTTTCTTCGGTGTACAAGCCCGGAAAGGCTTCCGGATTCTGGGTCAACAAATCCACTAAATCGAAGGGGATGTTTTTGGCCAGCCGAATCACTCGATTGCGATGCACCTCCAGCATCAAGCGGCGGCGGACTCCGGCGAGGTGCTCCGGCACCACCATTTCCACCTGCCGCAAAAGCGCGCCCGATTCCAATATTTGGCGTTGGATGATGTCGGAAGTTTCCGTTCCATCGCCTTCCTGCTCCAAATCCGGCAATCGACCCAACAGGCGTCGGGCCAGTTCCGCTCGCGAAGCCTGATCGTCCCGCAAACCCCAGGACCGGCTCAACTGGGTCAAGAAAACCTGGCGCTCTTGTTCGGCTTCCAGAAGTTCATTCGGCGACAAACTTTCCTGCTCCGGTTTTCGCAGCAAAAGATAAACCTCATAGGCGGTCAAAGCCATCGCTCTACCGGCGGCCATCCGCAACGCTTTCAAGCGAATCAGCCGCTCCAAACCCTGGCGCTCTTGTTCCAAAGCAGCGAAGAAAGACGGCCTAGTCAAATTTTCCAGCCCGTAGCCTTGCCAAAAAGCCTGAGCCAACCAAGGTCGTAAACGACTTTCCGCTTCCCGGGCGGCTTTCAACCGTTGAGTGAAATGCTGCTGCGCCGCCGGATGGAAATCGGCCAATCTTCCGCTTCCTGATTCAATCCACTCCAATAAGGCGTCGGTGGATGGCATGCCGAACAATCGGCGCAGATAAAACACCAAATCCCGACGGCTGCGCGACGGCAATACCCGCAGTTGGCTGGGTCGCCACTGCAACATGCCTTCGGCCATTTTTTCCGCGTGTTGAAAACATCCGTCCAAGCCATAGGGCGTTTGCCCCAAGAGGGCATAAGCTTCCAAAAGTTGGCCGGCGACGTGACCGCGCCGAAAGGAACGATATTCGAACATCAAATCATAGGAGCGGCGATCCCGGGCCAATACACGCCCCTGGCGATCCAAGATCCGCCCGCGATGGAAAGGAATCGCCCGTTTGTGCAGGCGGGAACGGCGAGCTTCTTCTTGCCAACTTTCTCCCTGCACGATTTGCATTTGCGCCAAGCGCAGCACCAGCAAGACCAACAACATGGCCATGACCGCGGCAAGGTGCAGAATGCGCAAAGTTCTCATCGATCCTCTCCGGAACGGGATCGTCGCCCGGGCCAAGCCGTCGGGCGCTGGGCCACCGCCCACAACATCCCCACGATGATGACCTGCACGGTTCCTGGAATCCAGGACAAGTCTTCCTCCATCAATTGAGCCTGGCGTTGGTCGAATAAAACCAGTGGCAAAGCGGCGGCCGCCCCTACCAGGAAACGAGCGGAAAAGCGCGCCTCCACCAGCAATCTTTGCAGTCGAATACGCAAACCCAGCGCCATACCCAATCCCGCCCAAGTCGCAAAAGGAGATACGGCCGAAACCGAAGCTCGCAAAACTCCCAAGACCCCGATCATGAACAGGGGCCGGCCCAAACTCAGACCGGTGGGATCGGGAATCATCCATAAAAACAGCAACAACCAAGGATCCGGTAGCCACCAGCCCCCCGGCAAACCGCGCAAGGCCGGGGCCAGGATGGTCAGCAAAACCGCGACCGGAATCAGCAGCCGCAAGCGGGGCAGCTTCACTGCTGCACCTCCAAAGGCGGCGCCTGCAAGCCGGCCAGTTCCAAGACCTCCTTGGATCCAAGCCTCGGCTCTTCTCCAGGCATGCCCAAGGCCAGGCCACGAGGCACTCCGGCTCCTCCCCGGGTGTAGAGCGGCAGCCCGGAAGAAGGGCTCCACGCCGCCCTGGCCTCCCGCCAACTCAGGATTTCTTTCTGATCGGAGTCCACCGCCACGGCCCGATCCCGCCACGCCTGGGGTTCGGCCAGACGGACCCAGGCCAGAGTGCCTCGCCGAGCTCGAACCCGGCCGAGCACCCGGCCGTCTCCAAGGAGCACCGCAGCCGGTCCGGCGGCCGCACCTCGCACCACTCGCCAGCGACGGCCAAGAACGGGGTCCAGGGTCAAGACCGGCTTCGCCGCCGTCCGCCACAGCCGGGGTTCGGCCACGGTTTCCTCGCCAATGGCGCCGGCGGCGACGAAAACCCGCCCTTCGGCCCCTGCCGGCCATTCCGCCTGCACCACCCAGTCGGCCTGCCCCCGGCGCGGATCTCCCCGCTGGTCCAGGGTGCCCAGGCGCAAATCCAAATCGGTCAAAGGCAGAGGATCTCCCTGTCGCGGCCGCCAAAAAGCCGTCCAACCCTTTTCCGGAACCGCCTCCGGTTGAATCCAGCGGACCAAGGGTGCCCCGGCGCGGCCCATCCCGGTGGTCACCGCCCGAAAACCCTTCCCTGGTGTTTGCAACCAGGCTCCAGTTCGGGCATCGGCGGCGGTCCACAATTCCACCACGGCTTGGTGTTCCTCCACTCGGAGCAACCGCCCCAGCCAATGACCCCCGAAAACCACGGGTTGATCCACCGCCAGGGCGAAGTCGCGGCCAGCCGCCAACCGCAATTGGCCGCGTTGGAGCTGGGTTTCTTGAACCGGGACTTCCAGCCATTGCAAGCCCGGCAGATCCGGCGGACGGCCGAGTTCGCGCTCCAAAAGCAGCAGAGCAGAGTCGGAGGCGGCCGCAGAAGTCGCTTCGGTCGGCTCCGGTTCAGGAGCTTGGGCCCAGGCGCTCAGGCGGCCGGACAGCGGGGCCAAAACTGAAGCCACCGGTTCGACGAAGCGGCCGGCCAAAGATTCCAACCAAGGACTGGGCCAGCAGGCTTGGAATCCCAAGAAGAACAAACCGGCGCCACTGACGAAAACCCGAGAAAGATAAGCGACTCCGGGAATCCGCAGGGGAAACACCGTAATTGGTGGCATCAGCCTACGGCGTCATCTCCCTCCGAAAGGAAGGAGGCGTAGAGATCCAAATCGTCTAGGAAACGTGCCGTACCGCGGGCTACGGCCGTAAGGGGATCTTCTCCCACTTGTGCCGGAAGTCCGGTGCTTTCGGTCACGAAATCGGCCAAACCCGGAAGCAGAGCCCCGCCTCCGACCAAGGTGATTCCGGATTCGATCAAATCCGCCCCGATTTCCGGGGGAGCGGCTTCCAGGGCATCCAGAACCGCCCGGATGATTTGGCGTAGTGGATCCTGCAAAGCTTCGCGAATCTCTTCGCTGCTGATGGTGCCCTTCCGAGGCATCAAATTCAACGTATCGCGGCCGGCCACCTCCATGGTTTTCTCCTCCTCAAAGGGCATGGCCGAGCCGACGCGCTTTTTAATGTCCTCGGCCATTTGCGGGCCGATTTGCAAATTGTGGTGCTTGCGCAAGTACTGAATGATGGCCTCGTCGGCGTCGTCTCCGGCGCATTTCACCGAATTCACCACCACGGAGCCGCCCAAAGCCAAAATCGCCACCTCGGTGGTGCCACCTCCGATGTCGACCACCATGGAGCCTTCCGACTCGGTAATCGGCAAACCCACGCCCAAACCAGCGGCCATCGGTTCATCGACCAAATACACCCGCCGGGCTCCGGCACGTTCCGCCGAGTTGATCACCGCCCGTCTCTCCACCGTGGTAATTCCCGAGGGAACGGAAATCACGACTCTCGGTTTGACCCAGGAGCGACCTTGGTGGGCTTTGCGAAGGAAATAGCGCAGCAGCTTTTCAGTGATTTCGAAATCGGCAATCACTCCGCCTTTCAAAGGACGGACGGCTTCAATGTTGTTGGGGGTTTTGCCCAACATTCGATAGGCCTCGTTACCTACCCCCATCCCGTCCAGGATGACCTCATTGGTCCCTTTGTAAACGGCCACCACAGAGGGCTCATCAATCATGATGCCCCGTTCTCGGGAAGCTACCAAAGTATTGGCAGTCCCAAGGTCGATGCCGAGGTCTTCGGAAAAGGAAAACCTAGAAACTAGCCAGTCCAACCAACGCAAGGGAATGTTTCCGGCCTTCGCCGAGAGCGGCGTCGAGGCAAGGGGAGTATAGCCACCGAGCGATAGGAATTCCCAGGCCCAAATATGAAAAAGCGGAGCCGATCTTACGACCGGCTCCGAATTCCCCAGGCTTTGCCTGAGAAAAGGACTGCTCGATTATTCGGAAGTTCCCGAGTAGCTTCCGGAGAAAAACCAGCCTCCACCGTAATGGCTGCCGTTTTCGTAATCCACTAACAGCAAGCCAACGATCAACATGATGGTGGTGAACAAAGCGGCGGCGGATTCCACCGGCATGCCCGGCTTTTGTTCGGCGCCGTCAGCGGCCGGCTTGGCGGGTTTGGCGGCACGAGCCGGCTTGGCGGGTTTGGCGGGCTTGCGACTGGCCTTTTTTCTACGCTTGGCTGCCATGACGAGTGCTTAAGGGCTTGGCGTGGGGGGAGCCGGTGTGTCGGCCGATCAGACGCGGGTGGAAATCAGGTCGCCCTGAACGATTTGGCCTTCGCCTTCGAGGGTAACTCGAGCGGCGGCACTGTTTTCGTTCACGTGCTCGACCCGGATTTGACCTTTGTAAAGGCCGCCGTTGAACACGTCGAAAGTAAAGCCGACCCGAACGCCGTCAGATTTGCCCCGGTTGATGATCACGATCGGGGTGCCGTCGGCGTAGGACGAACTCAACACCAAGCCATCCATGTCGGGCTGGGGCTGAGACAACTTGCCGAAATCGATGCTGTATTCCCGAGCGGCCATCGCCAGCAAGGCTTCCTTCTGATCCAAGTTGTCCTGGACCCGGTTGAGCTGAGCTTCCAGCTCGCGGACTTGTCCTTCGGCCTGATTCTGGCCATCTTCGGCTTCGGACTGGGCGGCGAACGCGGCGTCGCGCTCATCCAAAGCGTTATCCCGCTCTTCCCGAAGTTGCTGAACGGTGTTGTTCAAGCTTTCATTGCGGGACTGTTCGGTCCGGAAAACTTGCTCCAGCGAGTTGATCTTCTGGCTCAGGCTCTCCAACCGACCGTTTTGGTCGTCGTTTTGGCGCCTGGCATCGGTCAATTCTTGGAGGCGGGTGGCGTTGTCGGCCTTCAGGCTGGTGATCTCCCCATCCTTACGAACCAAATCGTCGCTCAGCCGCCCGACTTCAGCCTGCAAATCAGCCTTTTCGGTGTTCAGCGTCGCTTCCAATTCGGTTTTGGCCTGTTGCTCGTCCTCGAACTTCTTCCGGTACTCCTGGCTGGTACCGATGAGACTCGCCGACGCCCCGACGAACAGGGCAGAGAGGACAAGGTTGACAACAATGAAGGTTTTTCCGAGCGAACTCATCCCGTTTTCCTAGAGCAGTCCGGGTTGGTTGGGGGGATCATGACGCCGACCGGGCGCCGGCCCACTTTAGGCAGGCTGCACGTCCCGGTTTCACGGCAATTCGGGAAAGCAAACGTTAGCCACGGCCTGGCGGGGGGTCAAGGTGCCGGCGGCCAAGTATTCTGGCGGCCAGAGCCAGAATCAGGGCCAGCCAGGCCAGGGCGGGGCGCAGGCGCCAACCTCCCATCAGGTAGAGGCTTTGGGTGTCACCGGCCACCCGCTCCAAATCGACCGCCAGCCAACCGGCTTGCCCCCGGGGCAGAGAGGCTTTCACCTCACCCCTAGGGTCCATCCAAAGGGTGTGACCGTCATTGGTCACCCGGAACACTCCGCGGCCGCTTTCCGCCACCCGGTAGCGGGTCGCCGCCAGCATCTGGTCCATTTCGGTGCCAATCCCGTACCAGGCCTCGTTGGACAGCACCAGGAAGGCTTCCGCACCTCGCTGAGCCTGGAGGCGGAACGGCTTTTCGTACACGTTTTCCCAGCAGATGGCCACCCCCACCTGCCAGGGCGGGCGCTCGGGGTGGCGCAAATCCGGCAGTTCCATCGGCCCCAACACTGGGGACGGCAGGAAGGTCGGCAGCAAGCCGAAATGACGGTAGATCCAAAGGGCGAAAGGCTTGGAACCCGGCAACCGGCCCTGAAAGGGAAGGCTCTCGCCAAAGGGCACCATCACGGTTTTCGGCAAATTGGCAACCAAGCGGCCGCCAGAACCAAAAGCCAGGGTTTCCGAGGTTCGCACGCTCTCGGTTTCTTCCGGCAGCTTCGAATCCACGCCTTGATAAAAGTGAGCTCCGGTCAGGAAATAAGCCTTCGGTCCCACGAAATGCAACAAGCGGCCGATGAAAATCCGTTGGAAATCGATCACGCTGGCGGCAGGTTTTTCCTCCAAACCGGGTCCACGGCGGCTCGGCCGGCGCAGCCATCCCTGAGCATCTTCCGGCATCACCGGGTAGGGAAACATGGTCTCCGCCCAAACCAGGAGGTCCGGTTGCACCCCCATTTCCAAGGCCTTGGCCACCTGTACCAAATTGGCCTCGGTGACGTCCTCGACCAGCAAGACGTCGTTTTTCTCTAAGACGTCCAAATTGGGTTGAATGCCCAAAACCCGAAGGGGCCGGCCGCCTTCGGCGGGAGCCGGCGAGAAGGCGGCCAAAACCGCCAGAATGGCGGTAGCCAAAGGCAACAGCCAAGCGGCTCGCCAGCGGCGGTGGACCAAGGCCAGGGGCCAAGCTCCCCAGGCCAACACCAACAAATCCAGGCCGGGCCCGCCAATGACCTGAGCCAAGGCGAAAGCCCAATCGTAGTCCGCCAAGCCCAAAGCCGGAGAAGCTACCGGCACCCCTCCCATCGGCATGTGACTGCGGAAATACTCCCCTGCCGCCAGGGCCAAGACTCCGGATTCCATGGCCGGCAGCAAGCGGCGTAGCTGCCGGTACAAGAAAGCTTCGCCGATCCACCAGAGAGCGAGAAAGGGCGCCGGCCCCAAAGGCAGCAGAGGATGGATGTTAGCCAAATAGCTAAAGGCCAGAATCCACCAAAGCAAGCCGCCGAGGCCGTCACTCCACCAGCGCCCGCCCTGCTCCCAATGGTGGATTCTCGGCAACGCGTAAGCGAACGCCAGCGGCCCCCAAATCCAACCGGGCAAACTGCAAGCGCGGATCACTGCGGCGAACAGCGGCAGCCAGAGCAAGAATCGAGGCGCAGGCTTCAAAGCCGGAGGAATCGGACGGCTTCGCCCTCTTCAACTTGGGTGTGGGCCGGTAGCGACAGCAGGGCATCGCAGCCGGCCAGACTGGTCCAATCGCCGGACCCGGTCTGTGGTCGCGGGTGAACCCGGCATCGGCCGTCGTCGGAAACGCTCAAATCGGCAGGCAGGAAGCGCTCCCGGGCCTTGGTTCGGGCGGTCCCGCCGGCGATGCCGATCTCCAGCGGCCGCGGCACCGCCGGCTGGGCCCCGGCCAGACGCTGGACCAGTGGGGCACCGAACAGTTCCAAAATGACGAAGGAAGACATCGGATTTCCGGGCAGGCCGAGGACCCAGCGGCCGTCCCGCTCTCCGGCCCACACCGGCTTCCCGGGTTGGACCCGGACTCCGTGGAACAGCTTGCGCAGCCCGATTTGCTCGAATACCTGGGGCAAATGGTCTTTTTCCCCCATGCTGACGCCGCCGATGGTGATGACCAGATCGGAGGCTTCGAGAGCCGCCTCCATCACCAAACGGAGCTCCTCCGGCTCGTCCCGGACCCTGCGGGTGGCGATCACCTCCGCCCCGGCTCGCTCCATTTGCAGCGCCGCTCCAAGGCGGTTGGAATCGCGCACCTGGTGGTCTTGGGGCTGTTTTCGCCAGGAAACCACTTCATCCCCGGTGGAAAGGACCGCCACTTTGGGCTTCGCTCCCACTCGGATGGGATCGTGACCGCAGCCGGCGGCGGCCACCACGTCGGTCAGACTCAAAAGACGGCCGGCCGGCAGCAACAAACGACCTCGGTCCCCCATTTCTCCGGCGGGACGAACGTGCTGGCCGGCTTTCACCTCGGCATCCAGGTAAAGCCGTTGGCCTTGATCGGAATCCGGCGAAGTTTCCACCCGGGTCAGTTCCACCGGCACCACGGCGTCGGCTCCCGGCGGAATGGTGCCTCCGGTCATTACCGCCACCGCCTCCCCATCGCCCACCGGCGGCACCTGGGAAGTTCCTGCGTAGACCGTGCCGCGGATCCGCCGGCTTTGCCGGCCGTCGCCGGAGCGAACCGCATAACCGTCCATGGCGGAACGGGCTACCGGCGGCTCCAGGCGGTCCAGGACCACGGCTTCCGCCGTCACCCGGCCGCTGGCTTGGCGGAGCGGGCAAAGCTGGGGCGGCCGAGAAAGGGGCTGGGCTTGCTCCATCAGAAGGCCGATGGCCTCCGGATAATCCAGCAAAGGCCGGCCCCGGTGTTGTCGTTCGCAGACGTCGCTGCTCATGGCCCCATATATTGTCGGCGAGAAAGCCATAATAGAAGGGGCCTTCCGGCCGTAATGCCAGCGCATCCCGCGCCACCCCCACTTTCCTTCGCATGAAATTCGCCCGCCTGGCCAATGGCCTCGGCATCCTCCTCCTGCTCGGCAGTCTGTGGACCGCCGCTTGCTCGGTAGAGGGTCGAGCCGCCTCCGGCCAAGAATCGGAAACCGCCAATGCCTCGGCCGACTCCCCGGAAGCCCCGCAGGAGGCGACCTTGGTCCGGGTGCAAAACGTTCTCGTAGCCCCAATGGAACTGAAGCTGGAGGCCACCGCCAACATCGAGTCCCTGGACAGCGTGGACGTGGTGGCGGAACGAGCCGAGCCAGTGCTGGAAATCCTGGTGGAAGAAGGCGACCGAGTTCGTCCAGGACAGGTCTTGGCCCGGCTTCGTAGCAGTTTGGCCAGTCTCAGCCTGCAAGAGGCCGTGGTTCGGGTTTCCGAAGCCAGCGATGAATTGGCTCGAGTGCAGCGAGACCATGACCGCAACTTGAAACTGGCCAAGGAAGGTCAAACTTCTTTGATCAGCGAACGGGAGGTGGAAACTTCGGCTCAAGCCTTGCTGGCGGCAAAAACCAGGGTGGAGTCGGCCAAACTCAGTCGCGATCTGGCCGCCGTGGATTTGGAACGTTGCACGCTTACGGCCCCGATTGCCGGGACGGTGACCGCGCGAGACATTTCCTTGGGCGACATGACCACCATGGGTGCCCGGGTATTTCAAATCGTCGATTTGCATCACCCCAAAGCCATTTTCTACCGGCCGCAGCGGGAACTGAGTTTGCTGCAAGTGGGACAAAAACTCAGCGCCACCAGCGAAGCCTTTCCGGGAGTCTTGTTGCACGGGGAGATTGAACGGATTTCCCCGATCGTGGATACCCAAAGCGGCACCATCAAAGTCACCGCCGCTATTGATCCAAGCGCCGCCGAACCTCCTTTGGATTTACTTCCGGTGGGAATCTTGGTGCGACTGGAGTTGGTGCTGGACCGGCATGAGGAAGCGTTGCTGATTCCGAAACGGGCTTTGCTCTACGAAGGCCAAAAGGTTCTTTGTTACGTTGCCCGGGATGGAGTGGCCAAACGCATCGAGGTGATTCCGGGATTCGAAGATCCGGAATATTTGGAATGTTTGCCGGCCGCCGGCCTCTTGGCCACCGATCAAGTCGTCGTGGTGGGCGCCGATCGTTTGGCGGACGGGGATCTTTTGGAAATCCTGCAAGACCAGCCGGAAGACGAAGAACCCGCCCCAGGGGAAACCGACACCGCCGCAGCAACCACCAGCGCCACGACCGATTAAGGAGGAAATCATGGCTCCTCCCGAAACTCCCGCCGCCGGTAAAGGCGGTTTGCTGGCTCTTGGCGTTACCCGACCGGTCGGCATGCTCATGGTCGTTCTGGCCGGAGTGGTGTTCGGCTTGGTTTCTCTCAGCAAGTTGCCGGTCGATCTCCTTCCGGCCATTGATTATCCCTCTTTGACGGTGCGAACCATCTATGAAGGCGCCGCCCCGGAAGACGTGGAAGAAAGAGTTACCGACCGCCTGGAAGACGTGTTGTCTACGGTGCGTGGTTTGGTGCGGATGAAAAGTTCTTCCCGGGCCGAGGTCTCGGAAATATTGATGGAATTCGAATGGGGTTCCAACTTGCCGCTATTGGTACAGGACGTCCGGGAACGTTTGGACCGGGTCTTTTTGCCACAAGGTGTCGACCGGCCCTTGATTTTGCGCTATGACCCGAGTCTGGATCCGATTTTGCGAATCGCTTTATCCGGCGGCGACAATCTGGTGCGTTTGCGCGACATCGCCGAATTGGAAATCGAACGCGAATTGGAAGGCCTGCCGGGAGTGGCGGCAGTCAAGGTCCGAGGCGGTTTAGAAGATGAAATTCAAGTTCGCCTGGATCCGCAGCGGCTGGCGGCTTTTCGGATCAGCGGCCAAACCGTACGTCAGCGTTTGACCGAAGAAAACCTCAACGTCCCAGGAGGCAAGCTGGAAGAAGGCGCGGTGGAATACGTCGTCCGCACCTTGAATGAGTTCACCAGTTTGGAAGAAATCCGGGAAATGCCGGTGATGGTTCGGGACGAAAAAACCATCAAGTTGCGCGACCTGGCCGCCGTGGAAATGACGCACAAAGACCGGGACGTCATCTTGCGGGTGGCCGGACAAGAAGCCGTGGAGATCGACATATTCCGGGAAGCGGGTGCCAACATCGTGGAAGTGGCCCAAGCCGTCCGGGACAAGGTTTTCGGCACCGCACAGCAACAGGCTTTTTGGCGCCAGGAAGCCCTTCGACGGGCTCGAGCCGACCAACAAAAAGCGGAACCAGAGCCAGCCTCAGCAGAAGACGAATCAAAGGCGACGAAGGAAGGAGATGGTAAATCCCAAGGGCGCCAGCGACAGGCCATGGCGATGCGCCAGCGCATGGGTGATTTCATCGCCCATCAACTGCCTTCCGATTTGAAATTAACTCTGCTCAGCGACCAATCGGAATTCGTTCGCGGAGCCATCGGTGAAGTTCGGGAAGCTGGTTTGGCCGGCGGCTTGCTGGCCATCATGGTTTGCTTTTTATTCCTCAGGCGCTTGGCCGCGACCTTCATCATCGGCATATCCATTCCGGTTTCGATCATGGCCACTTTCGGCCCGATGTATTTATCCGACGTCACCCTCAACGTGATGTCCTTAGGCGGATTGGCCCTGGGTATTGGCATGCTGGTGGACAACACCATCGTGGTGTTGGAATCCATCACTCGTTGCCGGGAAGAAGGCGATCCGCCGATCCAGGCCGCGATTCGAGGAGTTCGCGAAGTGGGCACCGCGGTGACCGCTTCCACTTTGACCACCATCGCAGTCTTCGCCCCCATCGTCTTCGTCGAAGGCCTGGCCGGTCAAACTTTCGGTGATCAATCTCTCACCGTGGTTTCTTCTTTGTTGATTTCCTTGGCGGTGGCCTTGTTTTTCATCCCCGGCCTTGCCGCACGCCTGCAGTTCAGTCAACAGGAATCCCAAAGCACCGGCCAGAGACTGAAACGGGAATTGGCCGGTTTGTTCCCGCATCTCCGGCGCCCGAAAAGTTTTTTCCACGGAATCCGCTGGCCCCGGCGCTGGTGGCTTTGGTTGATTCTGAGCTTGGTCGCCGCAGCCGCAGGCTCCATGTTGAGTATGCAGGGGCAAATGCTCCTGAAAGGCAATCCGGACCCGATCGATTTGAAAGAAGGCTTGAAGGAAAAAGCGGTCGCCATGATGTTTGCCGGCACGGTTTTGTTCCTCCCCATCCTTTGGCTATTAGGAGGTCCGCTGCTGCTGATTCTGAGTCGCCTGGTAGTGGATTTGGTCGGTCTGGTCAGTTTCTTACTGCGAGCATTGCTGAGCCTACCTTTGGCCGCTCTTGGTGTGATTCTTTGGCTGCCGGGTTTATTGGTCAGCGGTTTACAAAACGTCTTGGAGAAACTGTACCCGCCGTTTCTCAAAGCCGCGCTTCACGCTCCGGTCGTGGTTTTGGCCTTGGTGGCCTTACTCGCATGGCAGGCTTACCAAACGTCCACCCGATTAGGGAAGGAGTTGCTGCCGGAAGTCCTGCAAGGAGAAATCACCGCCGAATGCTTCTTCCCCGCCGGCTACCCGTTGGAAGAAAGCGACCGCTTGGCCAGGCAATTGGAAGAAAAGATTCGAGCACTTGAAGGAGTAAAGGAAACCGTCGTGGTCTCCGGTGCCGATCGCGAAACCATTTCGCAAGAAGAAGACGGGCCTCATACCACTCGCATCACTTTGCGCTTGCAAGAAGGCCCGAAAGCCCGAGCCGTGGAAGCCAAGGTGGAGCGGCAGCTTCGCCAACTTCTGGAACGGGAACCGGCCTTGGCGCGCTACAACCTGCGGCGGCCGACTTTATTGGCCTTGAACGCCCCCCTGGAAATTGAAGTGCTGGAAGACGATCTGCAGGAATTGGCTCGGGTCAGCCGTCAGGTCGAAGGTGCGGTTCGAGACATTCCCGGTTTGGTGGACTTGCGATCCTCGGTTAGGCGCGGCAATCCTGAAGTTCGGATTACATTCGACCGGGAGAAATTGGCCGAACACGGATTGGAGTTGGCGGCGGTGGCCAACCGCATGCGCATGGCGGTGGAAGGGGAAGTTTCTTCCACCTACCCCACGGCAGAGGAAAGACTGGACATTCGCGTTCGAGCCGATTTCGCCCGCCTGCGTCACGTCGAGGAGTTGTTGGAATTGCCGGCCAATCCGGAAGCGGAAAGGCCGTTGCCGTTGGGAGCGGTTTGCAGCCTCACCATTGCCGACGGCCCCAGCGAAATCCGCCACATCGGCGGTCGTCGCGCTGCAGTGTTGACCGCTTCCATGGACGGTTTCGATCTGGGGGGCTTGAGCGAAGCTTTGGCGGAACGGTTGGCCTCGGTGCCGAAATCAGCCACCACCACTCTTGAAGTTTCCGGCCAAAAAGAGGAAATGGATAAAGCGCTGGGTTCGCTCGGCTTCGCCTTGGCTTTGGCGGTATTCCTGGTCTACGCCGTCATGGCGGCCCAGTTCGAATCCCTGGTCCAACCCTTTCTAATCATGTTTTCGGTGCCGCTGGCGGCGGTTGGCGCCATCTTTGCCTTGCAAGCCAGCCAAACCCCCATTTCGGTGGTGGCTCTTTTGGGCGCGGTGGTTCTTGCCGGAATCGTGGTCAACAACGCCATTGTTTTGGTCGACCGAATCAACCGCAATCGCCAAAACGGCATGGGCTTGGATCAAGCGATTCTGGAGGCCGGCCGAGCTCGATTGCGTCCCATCTTGATGACCACGGTGACTACGGTGTTGGGCATGTTGCCGTTGACCGGTTGGTTGGCGGACGTCCCCGGCCTCGGCGGCATTGGCGCTGCGGAAGGCACCGAATTACGGGCACCGATGGCTTTGGTGGTCATTACCGGTTTGATTTCTTCCACCCTGCTGACCCTGATCGTTATCCCGGTGGGTTACCGTTTGCTCGCCCTACTCAGCCGACAGGAGTTCCAAGGTGAACACAAAGCTTCCTGAAGACGATTCGGTCACCGTTGGCTTTTTTCGCCGCCTGTTGAGTCGGCCGATCACCGTTTTAATGGTGGTGTTGGCGATGATAGGCACCAGCTTGATCGCCGCCATGCGGATTCCGATCGAGATGATGCCTTCCGGTTTCGCCGACGGCTCCATCGTGGTGGTAGTTCCCTGGGCTGGAGCCAATCCCAATGAAGTCGAACAACGGATCGTAAAACCGCTGGAAGAAGAATTGGGAACTCTGACCGGGGTCAGCCATATGCACGCCGTTTCCAGCGAGGGCATGGGTCGGGTCATTCTGCAATTTCCCGGCACTTTCGATATGGACGAAGCTTACGCCGAGGTGGCGGACCGGGTCGAACGGGTTCGGCCGAAGCTTCCCCGAGAAGCGGATCGGGTCACCATGCGGCGCTGGACCGCCGCCGACACCCCGGTGCTTTGGTGCGGAGTGCTTTACCCCGGCGAAATTCGCGATCGGGCTCAAGAAATCTTTTCCGAAGTTTTGCAGCCCCGGTTGGAAGCGATCGACGGCGTCGCCGCGGTCAACATGAACGGCCTGGAACCTCGTTCGGTACGCATTCTGCTGGATGAAGAACAAGTCAAATCCAATCGGGTCGATATAGGCGCTTTGGTCAGGCGCTTGCAAAGCGACAATATTTCCGCACCGGTCGGCGATTTGGACGAGGCCGGTTCCCGTTACATCGTTCGCATCGACGGCCGTTTTCAATCCCTGGAAGAAATCGAGGACTTTCCGGTGCGACCCGGGTTGCGGCTGGGGGAAATCGGACGGGTCATTCAGGTTCGCAGCGCTCCCGATGATTTCTTTCGAGTCAACGGACGCTACGGCCTGGGCGTCAGCATCAACAAAGAGACTTCGGCCAATACTTTTGAAGTTTGTCAGCGCTTGACCGAAGTCATTGAAAAAGATTTGCCGGCCGATCCTGTGCTCGGCCAATTCGAATATTCAGTGTTCTGGAACGAAGGAGAAACGGTCGAAACCTCGCTGCGCAATCTGATCGAAGATGCGGTGATCGGCGGCGCCATCGCCTGCGCGGTCCTGATGCTGTTTCTGCGCCGATTGCGCTTCACCATGCTGATCGCTCTCAGCATCCCCTTCTCGGTTTTGGCCACCTTGATCTGGCTGTATTTCAGCGGCGATAGCTTCAATTTGTTCTCGATGATGGGCATCACCATTTCCATCGGCATGTTGGTCGACAACTCGGTGGTCATCGTCGAAAGCATCTTCCAGCGGCGGGAGCAGGGACAAGATTTGCAAACCGCCTGCACCAAGGGTCCGGCGGACATGGTTTTGGCGGTGGTTACCGCCACCCTGACGACGGTGGTGGTGTTTTTGCCGTTGATCTTCATGTCGGAAGACCGCAACGCTCGAGTGTTCACCACTTCCATTGGAGTCCCGCTATGCGTCGCGCTCATGTCCGCCTTGGTGTTGGCCATCATCATCGTGCCGGTGGCCAGTCGATACCTGATTCGTGGCGGTCATCGGCGTCGAGCCGGAGGTCAGTCCAAGAGGCGGCGCCCGCTCTTGCCGTGGTTGGACGGGATGAAAAACAGCATGCCGCGTTTGGTGGCTTGGAGTTTGAACCATCGTTTCGCCGCCGCCACCCTGGCTCTGGCATTCTTATTCTCCGGCCAACTGGCCAGCGCCGGCAATCAATTCGACCCGACTTCGCTCAGCGGCTTTGGCGGGCAACTGACGGTGCAATTCGAATTCTCTTCCAATACCGACCTTTATCAGGCGGAGGAGGAAGTCCTCCAAATGGAAGAGACCTTGATGGGCCCGTTGCGGCAAGAAATCGGCAATCCCGATATCGGCGTGGCCTTCAACCGCAACGGAGGTGAAATCTATTTGTGGCACGAAACCGACGTGGCTTTGGAGGAAAGGGAAGCCATTTTCGCCAGCCTGGAACAAAAGCTCCCGAAGTCAGCTCGAACCGAGTTCAAATTCGAAGGCAGCTTCTCCAAACAGAACGTCAAGGATGAAGAATGGTTGCGGATCCAAATCGAAGGCCCGGAAAGCCAGCGAGTCCAAGCCATCGCCGCCCAAGTTCGGGAATTGGCCCGCCAGGTGCCGGAGTTCGAAGAGATCGCCGAAGATCAACAAGCAGCCCGAGAGATTCTGGTCAACCTCGATCGGGAACGGATGCAGCAGGTAGGCACCTCCAGCGTGCAAGTCCTCGGCATCATCGAATGGGCTTTGCGGGGCACCATGATTTCCCGCTTCGAAACCGCCAGAGGCGACGTTCCGATCATTATGGAATTCGATGAGGAAGAAAATCCGGATCGAAATCGCCTGCAAGAACTGGCGGTGGCCTGGTTCGGAAGCGGGGCGGAATTGCCGCTTTCCAACTTCGCCCTATTCGAACATCGGCGAAGCCCGGATTCGATCTACCGCAAAGATGGACAAACTATGGAAGTGGTCGGGATCAAGCCGGAGGGCAAGAACCTGCAACGCAACGCCGCCATGTTGAACCAAATTATGAATCAGGTGGAGATGCCGGAGGGATATCGCTGGAATCAAGAAGGCGGCTGGACCGGATTCCAGGAAGACATGAAGGAACTGCAGCAAGCGTTCACCTTAGCCGTGGTTCTGGTTTTCTTTTTGATGGGTTTACTGTTCGAATCCCTCATCTTGCCGTTTTCGGTACTCATCACCATCGCCTTTGCCGTGGTTGGAGCCCAGTGGGCTTTCCGCCTCACCGGGCAGCCGGTGGATTTGGTCGGGATGATCGGCATGATCGTGCTTGCCGGCGTGGTGGTGAACAATGGCATCGTGCTGGTAGACCGCATATTGCGCCTGCAAGGTCAGGGGCTGAATCGTGCCGAGGCCGTGGTCCAGGGAGTCCGAGACCGAATTCGACCGGTGCTGATGACGGCGGCGACCACCATTACCGGCCTGTTGCCGATCGCCCTGAGTGAACCCCAAGGCAATTCTTTCTCCTTCAAGAGCTTGGCGATCGGAGTTTCCGGAGGTTTGGCGATCACCACCTTCTTCACCTTGTGGGTGGTCCCCCTGCTTTACACCCTGCTGGAAGATCTCGGCAACATCCTGTCACGAGAAGTGGGTCAACGGCTGCTGGGACGCTATCCCCATAAAAACCCCAAGCCTACGCCTGCCGCCACCGCCATGCCCGGTACCCAGGCCCGGGCGGCACCGGATCTTCACGACCTCGGTTAATTCGGAATTCCGAACTTTTCGGACAAACGGTTGCTCCCGAAGCGGGAAATGGCGACAATTCCCGGCCAAGAGAGCGCGATGACGACGATCCTTGAAGGAAATTTACAAGGCAAAGGCCGCCGCGTCGCCGTAGCGGTGGCGAATTTCAACCAAGACATCACTGACTCCCTGTTACAAGGGTGTCTGCGCCGCCTGCTGGCCGCCGGGGTGATTGAACAAGATATTTGCGTAGCGCGGGTACCCGGCTCCTTTGAGCTTCCTCTATGTTGCGAACGTTTGGCTCAAACCGGCAAGTACGATGCTGTCATTGCCCTGGGTGCCGTGATTCGAGGAGATACCCCTCATTTCGATTTCGTCTCCCAAGGCTGCACCGATGGATTGTTAAGAGTTTCCTTGAAGTACTCGCTTCCCGTAATTTTCGGGGTATTGACCACCGACACTTTGGAACAAGCCTGGCACCGGGCGGCTCCGGATACCGATACCCCCAGTTCCGCCTTACCCAGTTCCGCCTTAGATGGAGAGCGGCAGGAAAAGTCCACGCCCCGTTCCAACAAAGGAGCCGAATCTGCCGAAGTGGCTCTCCATATGGCATCCTTGCTTGAGGCAATCTGATGGCCGCACCCATTCGCCGCCGAACACGGGCTCGAGAATTGGCTTTGCAATTCTTGTACACCGTGGAATTACGAGGAGAAGAAGCCTTACCGGAGGCCGCTGCGTTTATCCGCCATCACACCCGGCGAGGTCAAGACCCGAAAGGGCAATCCGAAATCGCCGATTATGCTCACGCATTGGTCGACGGCGTCTACGAACACACCAACTTATTGAATTCCTGGATTGAAACGATTGCCCAAAATTGGCGATTGGATCGCATGGCCCACATTGATCGCAACGTGTTGAGGTTGGCGATATTTGAATTACTGTTTCAAACCGACGTGCCATTTAAGGTGGTGATCAATGAGGCCATCGACATCGCCAAACGGTTTTCCACCGCCCAATCCGGCTCCTTTGTAAACGGTATTTTGGATCGAGCCCGAGTTCTAATCCAGGAAAGCCGGGAACGAGGAGAAGAACCGCCGAAACCCATTCGCCTGAGTTTGCCCCGGTCTAACTCCGACGCCCAAACCCAGGCGGAAGACGACTTGCCGGCCCCGGTTCCCAGGCCCCGAAAAGGATCTCGGCCGATGCCGCCGAGGCCTTCCTCATCCGATCCGAAATCGGCACAGAGCTGACATGGTGCTTGGCAAATTTCGTAAGGGGCTGGAACGGACTCGAAACCGGATTTCCCAAGCCTTAAAGCGCTTGGCCGGTGACCAGTCGGCGGAAATCTCCTTGGAAGCCCTGGAGGAAATCCTTTACACCGCCGATGTCGGCCCCCTCGCCGGGGAATTATTGGAAGAGGTTGAAAAGAAATACAAGAAGGGCGATTTTTCCGGCACTGGAGAAATGCCTCAGTTTCTACGCCAGCGTCTTAGCGGCTTGGTCCAAGGTCCCGATGATCAGGCGAAGCCCCTGAGCCGAGCCGACAAGGGCCCCAGCGTCATTCTCATCGTCGGCGTCAACGGCAGCGGAAAAACAACCAGCGTGGCTAAATTGGTTCATTGGTATCAAAGCCACGGATGCCAAGTCCTGGTAGCCGCCGGCGACACTTTCCGAGCCGCAGCGGTGGAGCAACTGACCATTTGGTGCCAGCGCCTGAACACCGAACTCATCCGAGCCCCCCACGGCGCCGATCCGGCGGCGGTGGCTCATGATGCGGCGGAAGCGGCCCTGGCGAGAAAAGCCGACGTCTTGATCGTCGATACCGCCGGGCGGCTGCACACGCAGAAAAATTTGATGCAAGAGCTGGAAAAAGTGAGCCGGGTCATCAGTCGAAAGATTGATGGAGCCCCTCACGAAATCCTGCTGGTGCTGGACGCCACCACCGGCCAAAACGCGGTGCAACAAGCCCGCCGGTTCCAGGAATGCGTTCCGGTCAGCGGCCTGATTCTGGCCAAATTGGACGGCACCGCCAAAGGCGGCGCGGTTTTGTCCGTGGGCCGCGAACTCAAGCTACCGGTCAAATTCGTTGGCCTTGGCGAGCAATTGGACGATTTCGAGGTGTTCAACCCGCAGGAATTCGTCGACGCCCTGCTCGAACCTCAAGAAGCTTGATGGTGACCCACACCGGTTCTCCAGCCCGGGGCCTTTCCCTGCTGGCCTGGTGGACCGCCCTGGCCCTTTGGCTTCCCCTTTTCTGGTGGCATGAACAGGCGGCCAGCGACACCCGTTGGGACGCTGCTTTGCTGGCCCTGGCCGTCGGCCCGTTGGCTTTGGCTGCCTTGGTTTTCCGCCGGCCCTTGTCTTGGCCCCGCGGCTTGACCCCGCTGCTGCTGGCCTGGCTCTGGTCCGCGGCCACCTGGGCTTGGATTCGACCGGATCCGGAGATCCACCGGTGGTTGGACTCCTTTCCCCCGCCTTGGCCGGCATGGATCGATCGCAGCGAGTGGTTGGCCTTGATCGGTTTGTGGCTTGTTTGCGCCAGCGCCGAGCCGAAGAAATCCCTGAAGATCGGCTTGATTGGCCTTGGCCTGGCTTCTGCTTACGGCCTGCTCCAGGTTTTCGGCTTGGACCCTTTGAGTTGGCGACCGGAAATCCAAGCGCCGCCGACAGCACCTTTTGCCAATACCAACGTGGCCGCGGAAGTCTTGGTTCCTGGGCTCCTGGCCGCCACCGTGGTTTTCGGAATCGACTCGAAGCCGAAAAGAACGATTGGACTTTTGCCGATCGGTTTTTATTCAGGCCACCTTGGAGTTCAGGCGGCCCGAATCAGCTTTCCGGTCGGCCTCGGACTTCTCCTATGGCAACGCCGAATACCTCGCTCCGCAGCTCTGGCTTTGATCTTGGCTTTTGCCGCCGGAGAAGCCGGACACTGGGCCCTTCGCCCGGCTTGGACTCGAGCGGAAAGCCTGGACCAAGCTCTTTCCGATTCGAAACCCGAGGAGGAGGAAGCCTTTCGATCGGTCAAAGTCCGCTGGTGGATCCATCAGGCAGGTTTCCAACAACTCGTTCAGCGTCCCCTCGGGATTGGCCTTGGCCGCTTTGAAAGCGATTATCCCTTTTGGCGACCGCAAGAGGAATTGCGTCTTTCCAGCGCGAATTATCGAGACAAAGCCGTGCCTCGCCCGCGAACCCCTCATGATGAGTTCCTGCTTTGGGCTTTGGAAGGAGGTTGGATCGCGCTGCTGCTCATCGCTCTTGCGGTCTGGCGAATCGCTGGAAATCCGACCCGCAATCGAAGCTATGACCCCGCCTTGCTGGCTCTTTTGATTCACGCCTTGGTTCGTTCCCCGTGGAGCGACAATCCAGTCGCTTTGGGTCTTACCGCCTTTTTGTTGGCCCAGCCGGCCACCAATGCGGAGCCGGTCCAAACCCAAAGCCGCCGCGGCGCCTGGATCTTGACTTTGGGCTTAATGTTGCTGTTGGTGCCGGCCGGATGGCTGCGAGCTCGAGTGGAGTGGGATAAAAACCGAACTTTGTCCACTTTGGTCTCGGCTGCAGAATCGGGCCGTCCTTTGACCGCTTTTGAAACTCCAGCTTGGCCGGCATGGGACAAAGTCACCTGGTCTCTTTATCAAACCGTTTTGCGACAAGCGGGAGCTCCTTTCGAACAGCAACGGGAAGCCTTGCAACAAATTCTTACTTGGGATCCTGGCAACCTGCGGGGACTCACGGGCTCCTTTTTGGTTGAAATGTTGGATCCCAATGGGGATGAGGCCACAGGCCTGGAAATGTTGAAGCGAGCTGAGGCCTTGGCCCCGGCCTATCCTGCGGTCCGCGAGGCTCGCAGCCTCTACTTGGAACACTTGGCCAAGTTGAGTCGGGAACAAGCCTCACAAGCCTTAACCGCTGGGCGTGAAGCCGTTCGTCGCCGATACTTCACCGCTCATTTGTTGCAAGCTCTGGCTCATATCCGAAGAGGATTGGAACCAGAGTGTCGCCAAGCTCTTCAAGAAGCCAGTCCTTTGGCTGGAAATCAGCGAGCGAAGGTTGAACGGGTTTTGAGACAAGATCCGATTTTGGAGTCTTGGGTGGAGGCATTGGTTCGGGAGCTGCTTCCTGGGTCCGATCGCATCCTCCCGAAACTGGCCCAGAGTATTGGAGGTTAAGCCGAAAAAATCGGCGTAACCTCAGGCCGATCTAGCCGTCTTCCAGGCGTACCCGCAGTTTTTTCGGTGCGCCTCATGACCGCTTTTCAGCCCTCCCATTGCCCCTGGCCCCGGTGCCCGAGCCGGCACGACAAAGCCAGCCCGCACATCCAGCGCCGCGGCTTCTTCCGGACCCGCCACCATCCCAAGGTGCAGCGCTTTTTGTGCCTGGTTTGCAAGCGCTCCTTTTCCACCCAGACCTTTCGCCTCGACTATCGCCTGCGCTATCCCGATCTGCATCTGAAAGTGTTTTGGGAAAACGTCAGCAAGGTCACGCTGCGCCAAAGCGGCCGCAAACTGAAGGTGGACCGAAAAACCATCGCCCACCGCTTGCATCTGCTTGGCGTTCACGCCGAAGCCTTCCACACCGACAAACTTCGGCAACCGACAGGGGCCGGCTTTCAAGGGCCTTTCCAATTGGACGAACTGGAGACTTTCGAGTCCGATCGGCGTTTACAGCCCTTGACCGTGCCGGTTTTGATCCATAGGCGGAACTACTTCGTGGTCCATCTCGACGCTGGCACCTTGCCTTGTCGTGGCAAGCTGACGCCGAGATATCGGCAAAAGAAGCAAGCTCGGGAGAAGTTGTTCGGCAAGCGGCGCTCCGAATCCCGCAAGCTGGTGACCCGCTGCTTCGAGATCCTGCAGCGGGCGCTGCCACCGGAGGTAGCCTTGGAGTTGCAGTCGGACCGCAAGCAGCTCTACGGCTCGGTCCTGGCCAAGGTGTTCGAGGGCGAGCGGCCGTATCGCTGGCGGCGGGAGTCGTCGAAGACCCGCCGCGACAACCGCAATTTGCTGTTTCCGATCAACCACACCTTGGCGCAGATGCGGGATTCGATCTCGCGTCTGGTGCGGCGCAATTGGGGGGTGTCGAAGCAGTGCGCTTGGCTGCGCCGGCACCTTTGGGTGTGGCTGATATGGCGCAATTACGTGCGGCCGGTGACGGTGAAGCCGAAGGTGCCGACTCCGGCCCAGATCGCCGGAGTCTGCAGCAAGCCGCTAACGGCTGAAGATGTCTTTACTTGGAGGATTTTTTAAGCCCCAAACCTCCAATACTTTGGGCCAGTTTCAGTTTTAGGGGTTTGAGGTGGCCTCCGCCTCCTCCTCGTCTCCCCCACCATCTTCGCCATCCGGCTCAGTAAGGAAAAATGGTTTGACTTGGTAAGCCGTAGACAAGCCTTGGAATGAAAGTTCCTCCCTCAGCTTATTGGAAGCGGCGGTGCGGCCATAGGACTGGGCAATGGTCAACTCGCTCGGCCAGATTTTTTCCTTATCCACCGGGCGCCGGCTTTCCAGACGAACCACCAACCAACTTTGACTTTGCGGATGTTGGAAGGGCCCCAGGATTTGGCCATCTTCCAAGTCCCCCAAGTTCTGCCCAACCTGTCCGCGCAAGAATGGAATCACTTGTTGATCGGTGGAAAATTTCGGATCCGCAGGGCGAGGGCGGCGACCGATCCAGTCGACCAAATTCAAGCTTTGCTCCGCTTGCGTGGCTTGCTCTTGGAAAGCTTCCATTTCCAGGACCACGGGATCCTCTTCGGCAGCTCCTTCCTCTCGAGGCAAACCGTCAACGAAAGCTTCGGCGCCTTCTTCCGCCAGTTCGGCCTGACGTTTCTCACGCCAATAATCCACCACCGAATCCCGGACCTCAGCCAATTCCGGAAGGGTGCGTTCCTGAATCTGTTTCGGCCGCACCAAATAGGCCAGATCTTCACCAAGGATGGGTAAGGTCAACCATTCATCGACAGTACCCCGGACAACCTGTTCTAAGCGAGGGCTGCCAAGCCGCGGGAAGTCCTGAAGTTGAGACAAAACGACCATTTCCTCGGCCAGAATTCGTTCCAAACCCCGCTCATCGGCGAAAGCTTGAAGGTCTTCCACTCCATCCAACTCCTCCGCCAAACTTTCCATCAGTTGATAAAGGCGGTAATCCCTGGCAAGACGCTCTTCACCAATCTGCTCCCGGCTCATCGGACTTCCATCTTCCTGCCGGTAGGAAGTAAATCGCTGAATTCGGAAAAAGCCATCCAAATCGTCTTCGGTCGGCTCCAATTCAGGAGCCCAACTTTGCACAGCTTCGGTTTCCAAAGCTTCGGCGCTTAAAGCCAAGGCTTCGAAGCTGGCGGCTTCCTCGTTCTCCAGATCCCTTCTCTGCTGAGGACTTAAACCTTCATCGAAGAAAGTCTGCAATTCCTCTTCACTGGGTTCCAAAGCAGCGGCAGCATCGACAAAATCTTCGCCCTTCCACTGTAGATAGTGGAATCGGATTTCTTCGTTCTCTTCCGCCCAAGCTTCCAAAGCTTGTTGGGTGGTACTGACGGCAGAGGAAGCCAACAATTCCCGGACCACTTCTACCCGCAAGCATTCTCGCAACAGGCGCTCATAGCCGGTCCGGCTGCGTTGCCGCAAGCGAGCCAAGTATTCGTCGTAGGTGGTCACTCGCATGAACTGCATTTGCAATTGGATTTGCTGCCGAATGCGTTCATCGGTGATGCCGATTTCGAGCTCATCGGCCAATTCCCGGAGTACGGCATAACTCAGGATGGATTCCTCATTCAGCTCCCGGTCGGCCAATCCACTGAATAAAACCGTAGATTCCACCGAAGCCCAATTTCGAGCCGTCAGCCAATCCTCGCCGGAAATCGTGACCTCATCACCATCGGGCACCACCATGGTGGCTTGATCCTGAGGGCCGGCTCCAACCAGACTGGCGAAAGCGGACATCATGGGCCCGGTGACCGAAAAGATCACCAGACAGAAGATGGCGACTCCGATTAACAGGATTCGCTTGCGCTTACCCATCTTGGCGGAGGGTTGAGAGGAAGCGCCCTCGGGTTCAGGCGCGGTGGCCCGAGCCGGTTTGTGCTGATGCGAGGGCTTTTTCTTGGCTTTACTACTCATGGCGGCAGTGCCTGGCAAAATGGAGCGGAGAGTCTACCCGACCGGGGGATTCCCGCCTACTCCAGACCCAGGACTAGCTTTGGTTCGAAGGGGACGGACCGGGAGAAGGGGCAGCTTCCCGGTGGTCCTTGGATTCGACGGCTTCGGCCGGTTCCAGATCGGCCTGTTCCGGGCTTGTGGAGGCAGGGGTCTGAAGTCCGTCTTTCGGCGAATTCCCCTTGGTATCCCCAGTTTTCTTCCCCGGCGGCGGAGCCTCCGCGGGAAAAGCCAGCCGGCCGGCTTCCGGAAGATCTTTCAAATCGCGGAGACCGAACTGGTTCAAAAACTCTTTGGTGGTGCCGTACAGAAACGGCCTTCCCGGCAGATCCGCCCGCCCGAGGATGCGAATGAACCGAAGGTCCAAAAGATGGCGCAGATGGGCGGAACTATTGGCGCCGCGAATGGCGTCCATGTCCGCTTTCAGCACCGGCTGCCGGTAAGCCACCAGAGCCAGGACTTCCATGCCCGCCGGACCCAATCGATCCTGGGGAATCTTCCGCCGTACCGGCTCGAGGGCCTCGGCCACGTCGTCGCTGGTCAACAGCCGCCAACCGGAACCAAGCTTCTTCAAGCTAAGGGGAAGATTGCGCGCTTCGATCCATTCCGCCAAGGCTTCCAAGTGTTGGCGAGGGCTGGCCGATTCATCCGCGGTGGATCCGGCCGCCTGAGATTCCCCTTCCTTGGGAGAGCCGGCCTTGGTCCCTCGTTTTTGATCCGCGGGATAGAGGACCTCCCGGATCCGGTCCAGGCCAACCGCCTCTGGAGAGGCGAACAAGAGGGCAAACAGGACCCGAAGCTTCTCCTCGGGAATTCGAGACTTATTCAGGTTTCGGGACGACAAAGGCCTGTGCCGGCGGAAGAAGACTGGGAAGCCGTTCTTGGGCAGTATAGCGGCGAACCATCTCCTCAAACCAGGTCCTGGCTTCCAAGGGAGTGATCGCCTGGCGGCGAAGTTGCTCCAGCAACACCACGGCAGGAGCCGGCCGGTTTTCCGGCGGCAGCCGGCTCTCCAAGCGCACCACCCGCCAAAGTTGGTCGCCTTCGAATTGAAACGGCCCGACCACGGCACCGGCTTTGGCCGACTTCAGTTTCGAGCGCAAGGGTTCGGGAAGGTAGACCGCCACCGGAGGGAAACTGGAATCGCCCTTGGGCCCAGGGTCCATGGATTCTCGAGCCAACATGCGCGGATCGGCGCCCTTGCGCAAGCGCCGAGCCCATTGCTCCGCCTGCTGAGGATCCGCTCCGATCAGCATGTGGAATTGGTATCGGCCGGCGGCCATGGCGTCCGCCCGCAACACGATCTGATAGAGCTGGTTGTCGCCTAAATGACGCCTCAGCACCGCTTCGACCTGAGACCAATTGCGACCGTATCGCCCTTGGGCCCAATCTTCCAATTCTTGATCCTCGGCCAAGCCTGCTCGGATGCCGTTCACCGATTGAGCCACGGCAGTGTCCAACTCATCGGGATCCACTTGATAACCCATCCGCTCCGCTTCCAAGCGGGCGAATTCACCACGCAATAGGCTCCGCACCATGGCCCGACTTTCGTCGGGAAACATAAAGACGGTCTCGGCGGTAAAAGCCCGAGCATCCATGGCCCGACCATCCAACATGATTTCGGACAAAAGCGCCGGATGCCCGCGCCAAGGGAAAGCCACCTCGGTTCGGGAGGATGGCCCGCCACAGGCCAGAGCCCCAAGGGCCAAAGCCAATGCCAGCGGAACCGGCTTGCCGGACCAGCAGGAAGTCACCACCAATCGCTAGTAGAAGTACACCGCCCGCCGTTTGCTCACGCCTTGGCAGGTTGGACATTTGTGGCGCTTTTCTTTGGCCCCTTCGGCACCGACTTCGGTGACCCGAATCACTCCGGTTCCACCGCAGGTGATGCAGTTATCAAACCGCGCCCGGTGCAATTTGTAGTCACCGGAAAATTCGGCGTAGTAGGCCAGCAGGAATTGAAAGCGCTCCGTGGCGGTGGCTTTACGCCACCAGTCTTCCGGCGAATATTCTTCATCTCCAGAAGCTTTGCGGCGTGCACGATCGAGGTTTTCCAAATACCTGCGAGTCCGTTCTTCCAGCTCCCGTTGTTCCGGAGACTTGCCGTCATCGATTTGTTCTTCTTCCACCTCCAAGCCGGCCAAGGCCTTGTCTTCACCCAAGATCCAGGTGCCGTCGCCATAGGTGGCTTGAAGGCGCCGAGGAGTATGCTGGAAACGATTTCCCCATAAGGAGTCCAACTCTTCAGGAGAAACGTCGTCTTTCATGGATTTCAAATCATCCAATAGTTTTTCCCGAACTTTGCTGGGAGCTTCCGTTTCCGCCCAGCTCATCAAGCTGTCCATGGTGACGTTGGACTCATAAGACTTGCGCTTGACCACCCCGACTACCCGCTTGAACCATTGACTGACCAAGTGGCGTTCCATGGCCGCCTTGCGCTCTTCTTCGAAACGGTCCTGCAACTCCAAGAATTCTCCGCGCAAACCGGCTTGCGGGAATTGGCCTTCGAAGGCATCCAATTTCTCCAAAGCGGTGGTGAAGCGACCTCGGTGCATCAACTGGCGGATCTCGGTCAAGGCCGCCGCCTCTTCCCGATGGGCCATGGTCTGTTCCAACTCGTCCAAGGCGACCTCAACCCGACTCGCCAAGGCTTGATCCCCTTCGGCTTCTGCGGCTTCCGACGCCGCCTGGAGGTGTTGTTGCGCCTGTTCCAAGGCATAGACACTGCGCAATTCTTGGGCGAATTCATAATGCCGCAAACCGGAATCCAAATTTACTTCCAGCAGGCGCTCGTCGTAGAACTGCTCCGGGGTCAAAATTTGATCGGCGGGCACCACCACCGGTTCCGGAGGAGCCGCCAGCATCCTTAAAGCCACCTTGGTGGTGTTCTCCCGAATTCTCAGTTCAAGAAACTGGGCGTCCTTGCGCAACACACGCCCGACCAATTGGCCGCCGTTTTTCAGCATCAGCAAGTCGGCGGTCACCGTCGGGATGCCGCTTTGCTGGCGATAACCGAAACTGGTTTTCAGGCGCTGCCCTTCACCGGGAAACAAGTCGTTCCAACTCAAGGCGTAGCGACCTCCGTGACGGCTGGAAACCAATACCAAGCCGTCCAGATCGTGTTCCACGATGTTTCCGACCAACAAGCGGCCGTCGCGGAGGCGAACGATTTCGTTCTCCCCAGGAAGATCTTGAGCCGCACTCCAGGGAGCGGCCGCGGCCAGAACCGTAAACAACAGGAGGAGGAGGGATCGCATGGCTTTCTTGCTTGACATGGCGGGAGACAGCCGGCTCATGAGTCTAAACGGCGACTCATGGGCACCTGTTTGGCTAAAAGAAAACTGAGCCGCGCCACCGGCCGCTCAGGATTGGAGCGATAAAAGCGCAGGCGTGCCCGGGGCAGGCCATCGGCTCTCTTGGGGTTTTCCACGATCAAGTCGTATTTGTAGTCCGGGGCTCCTGGCACCGGTTGGGCCAGGAATTCCTGCAACCGGGTGGTGCCGCCTCCGGAATCCAGCATCCAAGCTTCGTCGAGAAGCTTTTGCACCAGGGGTTCGACGTGTGGGGCCAATTCGGCATGGGCCCGGGCGGTGTTTTCCATGCCACCGCCAAACTGAAACAAACCTAGGAGAGCCGTGACCCCGACCAGGAACAAGCCCATGGCCAGGAGCACTTCAATCAAGGAAAAACCGGACCGGTTCATGGAGCCCACCTCCTTCCTTCGGCCACCACCCAAGCTTCTCCAGCATAGCTCTTGGGAAGCAAAACCGGCGCCCGAGCGGGGTGAGCTTCGAAACTGGTATCCCTCAGCCCGCGCTCGGCAATGGACAAAGTCGGCGGGGTTCCGCTGACCCGCATCCATTCTTTCTCCACCAAGGCGAATTCCGGAATCTTGAAGGGGAGTTGTCCGCGCAAACGCATGCGGTTGCCCGCAGCCTCTAAATCTTCGTCCAAGCGTGGAGGTCGATTGCGGGCCGATCCCGCCACCCGTTCCAGGCGTAGGCGAACCTTGGCCGGCAGGTCGCGGACCGGATCGGGAGGAATTTTCCATTCCTCATGCCACTGCCCTTGGCTATCCAGAGCCGCGAATTCGGCCCAAGCCACTCCGTCTAAAACCACTAGACCGGCACCCTCTCGAGCCCTTCGTTCCACCAAGCGATCGCTGCTTAGAAAAGACTCGGACGGATTCTCCAATTGAGTCAGGCGCATCAAGCGGCAAAGCCGGCTGTTGGCAGGATCCTCCGGCACCAGCATCCAGACGATTTCCACGGCGTGTCGAGCTTCCGGATCTTGATCCAGGGCCGCCCCGCCGTGGGCCAAAAAACGCATTCGGGGCAGATACCAAGCTTGTTGCGCTTCGCCGGCGGGAACCGCCTCCCAGAAATCGACTTCAAATCGGCCGCGAGCTCCGTTGTGCAAAGCCCGCAAATCGGTACGCAACTTCTGCAAGGTCGAACTGAACACCAAATCGCCATGGCCACGGCGTTCCCCGTTCTGCCACAAGCCCATGACCGAATTCAAAATACCGGCGACGAACAGTCCGAGCATGGCGAATAGACCGAGAGCCAACAACACCTCGATGAGGGTCATGCCGGAGCGGTTATTACGACCAGCGGTTTTCATTCCACCACCTCGGCCCAGCGTTGAATCCGGGGTTCGGCCAGATAGTCAATCATCAGGTTGCGAAAGCGAGGAGCGGTGGTCCAGCCGAGAGAACTGAAATTGACCGGATCGAAAGCCCCGACGTCCCAATCGAAACTAATTCGAAGATCCAATCGATCGGAAGCCAAATCCAGCGGATGGAGTCCCCCACCCTGGGCTTTGCCTTCTTCCAACAACACCACTCCCGGAGTTCCGGGAACGTCTTCAAAACTGGCTTGGCCGCTACGCAACCACAGCCGGACTTTATGAGAAGCATCGGGTAATTCCGCTTCGTATTGAAGGCCCCGCCAATAAGCCTGGGGTTCGTCCAGCCCGATTTGCAGCCAGGCGGCTGCCGGACTGCTACTCGCTGCGACGTAACGGTCCTGCCAGCGGCAGGGAAAACTGTAGACCAAAGTGCCTTGGCCGTGATCGGCGGCCACGGTGCCGAATCGGCCTCGCAAAATGCCGTCGCCGCGATCTTCCTCTTCACCCGGCAGACTCCGGTGGCGCGGCATCATCAGTTCTTGGTTCTGCCCTTTGTGACTGGTGTGAATCAACTCCTGATCGATCAACAAGAGGCTTTCCGGCGGGAACGGGGATCCATCCTCGACGATCAAAGTCGCTTCGCCTGGAGTCACGTTGTTGGTCAAGACCGAAACCGGCCGGCCATCGACCACGTACACATGAGCGCCTTGGGCATGACCGCGGGCTTCCGTTCCGTGCAAGCCGCGACCTCCCGGAGCAATTTCAATCTCTCCGGTTCCGGGATTGAAGCCGCTGTATGCGATGCGCTCGCCATCGATATCCAGCAATCCGCTTTCGGGGAAGTTCGCGAACCAGCCTCCGGCTTGGGTGGAAAGGCGGCGCCGGCCGTCCAAAACCAAAGCGTATTGATGCAGGAAAATAGAACGAGGTTCGGTGGCTTCCAAATCCTGATCCAACATCCAAGCTCCACGAGCCAAAGCATTGTTGGCCGGCCCCATTCCGGCCACCGTATGCAAACTAACCTCGTCAACCATGCCGTTGAAGGAAGTCCCGCCGGAAACGCTGCCGCCGACGTTAAGAGTATCCAAACGGACCGGCCGTTCCCCGCTGGGAAACTTCACCAGTCGTTCCATGGTTCGGATGTCGGTGTTCGGAGCGTTCAAGTTCTGACCGCCGACCCAACCCAAAAATGGCAAACCCGGGTCTTCATAAAAGGCCACGTAAAAACGGCCGTTCTCGGTTCTCGGACTGAGACGGCTGGGCTTGGCCCATTGCACCGTGAACCAGTTCGGCGGCAAACTTCCTTGAGGTTGCATCACCGCCACACGATCCTTGCGGCCGACGAATCCGGTGGAGGAATCCAAATTGCGTAAGGTCTTGAACACCGGCACCAAGCGAGTTCCGCTTTGCTGGGCGTGATCATAAGTTCCCATGACTCCTCGGAAACCGTAAGCCCGGCGAATGGTTTCGATGGTGTCGGGCCGGTCGTCCACCGGCTCGCCGATGGTCCGGGCAAACACGAAAGCATCTTCCGTTTCCTGCAATAGCGGCGGGGTGAGGGCATACAAACCGCCACCGGCCCGGCCTCCAGGCCGGCCGCCGGAACCAATGTTGCCGCCACCGGGATTGCCGCCGTCTCCAGGGCCGCCAGGCTCTTCTGGCACGTCGGCTCGAACTTCACTCAGATAGGCACTGACTGCATTCTGAAGAGCGCCCCAATCATCGCGCACGAACATTCCGTTGATGATGCTGTCATAGCGCACCCATTCGGTTAAGCCGGCATCGGCGTCCGAAGTCAGTTGCACGAACTGGGAAAAGTTGTCGTCTCCAGGAAGATAAGTGACGTCACTGATCCCCGATCCTTTCACTGAAATCGGAATGATGTAGACGTAACTGTCGGGTAATTCCTGCAAGGGAGTATCGTCGCGATAGACGAAACTTTCCCACTCGGTGACGAAGGATCGAGCTTCACTATAAGCCCAATCGGGAGGCCCGTCTTCGCCGCTCAACAGCGGCAACTGAATGTTCCTTTGAATTAGATTCAAGGTGGTTCCGGAGCGGGATGAATACTCGACCACTTCCATACCGGAAATCAAACAATTGTCGCCGGTACGCAAACCGTCCCGACCCCAATACACCCACTGCACCATGAGGGCGTAACCGCCGTTTTCCTGGAAAGCCTCGGCGTAATAAGGATCGCCTTCCGCTTGCGGGATCGGCCCGAGCTCAATCTCACCGAGATAGCCACAGGTGATGCCCATGCCGATTTGGAAACTGCGACCGCTGAGCGGGCTGACGATTTCAATCGGATCCTGGCCGTTGACGACTTGGGCCAAAGACCAAGGGCCGACGTTGCCGGTTAAACGACCGCCGCCGATAGGAATCCCATCCTCGTCGATGATCGCACTGTAACCGTAAAGCTCCACCCCGGAACCGGCGGGGTGGTAGGTATCCAGAGAGTTCACCGCTACGTCCGAATCTTCCCGGGCGGCGCGGCCGCCCAAATACCCGTCCGGACCAGCAATCCGTTGAGTGATGAAAGTGTTTGCGGTTTTCGACGAATACTCGATGACTTCTTGTCCCACCCGCAAAACGCCGCGGTTGGGAAAGCCCTCGGTGGATTCCACCACCAGGACGTCGTCGGGAGAACCGGCGGCGTAAGCGCTCAAGGGCGCCGTCAACTCGGTGTATCCAAGGACTTCACCCCGGGGAACGCCGTCCACCGCCACCTGAAAACCCCGAGCGGAAATCCCGCGGAGCAAAGTGGAAAGATGGAACCATCGATCTTCCAAATCGTATTCCGCCGGATCCACCCGCACTTCCAGGGCTTCTTCCAAATTGTCTTCGTCAAAGGGATCCTGGCCGGCGTTGTCATAGGCTCGAATGACCAAGCGCCCTTGTTCGATGGCGGCGAATACCCGCTCTTTGTCCACCTCCGGACCGCTTAAGTCGAATAAAAAGCCGTCCTGCAAGCCGTCGTGCAAGCGATACCAAGCTTGGTAATGCAAGGGCTCGTTGGAACTGTACACCCCCTGGGTAGAAGATGCAGCGGTCACGATGTTCCAATCGAACAGCGGGGTTTGCCACGAGCCCCGTTCGGCAACGTCGTAACCCAAAGGACTGGCTTCAAAATCAAAATGCTCGGTGCGGCCTAAAGTCCCTTGCACGAAGTTGTCCAATTCCCGAGCCGGAATCGGAATCACCGAAGACTCTTCCGTTTCCTTGGAAGCGACCTGAAGGCCGGTGGTATCCACCGTTCCGGCGCGAAGACTCAAACCATTGGGGTGATCGTGCTGCCCTCCCAAGCTACCGACGTTGCGAGGCAGGGTGGTGACCCCTTGGGCCCCGCGGCCATAGCGCACCGCATCTTCGAAGTTTTCTTGATGGTGCCATAGCTGCAACAAAGGACCGTCCGGCGCCACCCGAAGGTCTTGAACCACCGAAGCTCGGGACCGGGTTCGTCCTAGAGGAGAACGCACCGCGGCGTTGACCCGTTGCAGATAACGATTGCCGCTGGCGTAACCGAAGGGAACCGTGCTTTGAGCCAAGCTGCCGTGATTGGGATCCAGGCTGTTCAGATAAATCAACCACGCTTCCAGATCCGAAAGCGTGCCGTCGTCCATCATCGGCCTTAAAACCCGGATCCAAAGATCTTCCGGACCTTGCAAAGGCCGCTGTTCCACGATGGCCGAAGCTACGTCCCGAGCTTGCCGGGGGTGAATCCAACTGGACGAAAAGCGTCCTTGAATCGGTTGTCGGGTAAAGATGGGAGGTCCGGTGCGCCAACGCAAACCGGTCAGCATGGCTTCCAGGATTTCCAATCGGCAGGCGTTGACGTCCACCGGTTCCCGCAACAAAGGATGCACCCTGGTTTCCAGGATCGGGAAATTCGGCAACATGGTGAACACCGAAAGCCGGCCGGATTTCGCCAAGGCTCCCCGGCCCATGTCGCGATTGCCGGGGTTGCTGGCGAACACCATGGCATAAAGCGGATTCTCCTGATCGACGTCAAAACAAAGAATGGTGCCGGGAGAAGCCACCAAACCGTCGGAAACCGGGGCTCGCCAGGCTCGATCCGGATCGATGGGACGATCGATCAACACCGCCGGTCCCCAAGCGTCGCCGCCGTAGGTCCCGACGTCGAACCAGCAAAGGTCTTGCAGATAGCGACGATCCTCTTCCGCTAACAAATCTCCACCCAGAACCGCCTGATCCAATAAGTCGGACAACACCTCCGGAGGCCGGTATTCACCGTCGGGAATCCTGGCCAAAGCCAAGTTGTAAACCCGGCGATCGATCACCGCCAAACCTTGAGGCAACTCTTGCCCGTCGGCTCCGGGAAGGATCAATCCGGTAAAGGCATTGGCGGTCTTCCCGGTGTATTGAATGAAGATCTCGGGAAAGCCGCCGTCGGTGGGAATGCTGTATCCCATAATCCGCAAGAATCCCTGGTCGGGAAAACCGGCGGTGGAAGTCACCGGCAATTCTTCCGCCGGCAAGGCCACGTCCTCCCGCAAATAACAGGGATGCAACAAGTTTTGCAATAGAAGCGGCGGCGCGCTTCCCAGCGAAACCCGGGCTTGGGCGTTTTCTACCTCCACTCCCCAGGATTGAGCGATGTTCTTCCAATCCTCGCCGAGGGCTTGAGGCAAAGGACCCAGGGTAGTGGGATCCCATTCCTCCGGACCGTCGTATCGAGGGCTCGGATCCATCGCCGGATGGGATCCGGCCTGATGAAAAATGGAAGCCTGGGTGGCGGACTGAACCGCCACTTGCACTGCAGCTTGGTCGAAGGCTTCCTGAGACGCCTCCGAACGCAACCGGCTGGTCAACAGAAACGGTACGCCCAGGGAAAACAACAACGCAACGGCCAGCAGCACCACCAACAGCGCGGAACCGTTTTCGGCCAGGGAGCGGGAAAGGGTGGACAAAGCCGGGCGCTCCGAGGGAGCCGGCGTGAGTGGGCGCAGCTTGGATTTCAAGGACCGTCCTCCGATTCGCGAGCGTATTCTTCAGCGAACCGCCCGATGGTGAAGGAAGTCACGACTTCCCCGTTTTCCAGAATCTCTACCGGAATAGGAGCCGGATGCCTTTGGGTATCCAACATCCCAAAGCGGTCAAACCAAATTTGGAAGGGCTGGACGTCCACCAGCAATTCCTCCTGTAAAGGAGGACCGGGTTCCCGGGTCCGGCCCCAAAGAACCAGCTCATCGATTCGGCCGCGAAAGCGACCTTCAGGATCACCCAGTTCCAAAAAGCCTTTGGGTTCAGCCAAAGGGCCTTCGTAGGCGGCTTCGGCCACGGCTCGGCCGTTTACCCAGATTTGCAAGCGACCGGCTGCGGCCCGGAAACGAAAGTGCTGCCATCTCTCCGGCAGCAACACCGCCGCCGGACTGTCCAGAAGCAAACTGGTTGCGTCTTGGTCCTGCCCTAAATGGAGCCTTAAGCGAACGCTGCCGTCTTGCCGCCGGCTCAATTCCAAAAAGTCTTCCCAACGGGCCAATTGGCAGGCCACTCCATCTCGGCTGTAAAGATGGACTTCCATGTCCACCCCGTATGGAGTGCGAATCTGCCCGCCGCGGCCTTCCACCACCACGGTCCCGCCATCGCTCAAGTCCAAGGCTTCGCCGAAGCGGCCGGCACCGCCCAACTCCGCTGGAGGAATCAATTGCAAACCCTGCCGGCGTTGACTCTCCTGCTCGAAAGTCGCTTCCAAGATCGGTCGATAGACGAACCGTGAAAAACCGCCGGGATCGGAAAAGTCTTCATTGGGAAGACTCAATTCCAGCATCACCGGGTGCCCGCTGGCTCGAGCCCGATCCCGGCTGCTTTCCAAAAAAGCCAACAAGGTGTCCTGAAATCCCCGGGCACCGGGGTCCATGCGCTGAATCGCCAAGCCGCCGACCCCCAACAGAATGCCGATCAGCACCATGACCAGCAACAGTTCCACGAAAGTGAATCCGGCGGGATTCACCCTTCGCCAAGCATTGCAGGAACCGGTTTTCAAGGTCGTTTCAGTTTTCGATTCATGGCGGTCCCGGTGAGGACCGCCCTCGGATGGGCACGGAGGTCAGGATCCTTGGAAGTGAGTCAAGTCGTCTTCGGTTCCGAACAAGCCATCTTCACCCGCCGAAATCAATTGGTAAGCGTCGGGTTCTTGCCAATTCCCGGTCCGCTCGTGGCGTTGGGCCTTGGCTTGTTGTTCTTCCCAAACTTCATCGATCCCCGCTTGCACGGTATGAGTCTCGTCATAGTGCAGGGATTCCATGTAAAGAATGGGATTGCCCCAGGCATCGCCGAACTCGAACAGTTCCTTACTGCCTAGGGAGCTGGTGGCTTTTTGACTGAAATCCTGATCGGTGTTCACCAACCAATCTTGCTTCGGACGAGTCCCGGTCATGCGCTCATCGAACAAGGCCACCACCAGAGCTTCACAAGGGGCATTGACGCCGTTGGAATTCAAACCTCGGGGAAGGCGGTCGTTGGGAAACTCCCCCATTTGCTGGCGGTATTGCAACACTAAGTTGGACAGCTCCAGCAAACGAGTTTTGGTTTTCTTTTCCGAAGCCTTGCCGAAGAGATCTCCACCGGTCACCAGGAAGAAACTCATCAGGATGGCGATGATGAAAAGGACCACCAAGATTTCGAGCAAGGTGAATCCGGAACCGGGACGGCGGACTTGCATCATGGTTGCGCGAACACCAATTCAACCCGCTCGACGGCGACGTCTACCGCAACGGCTTGGCGGGTTCTGGCAAAAGCCCCCATGGTCAATTCCCCGGAGGCGGTTTTCAAAACGGTCACCTTGTCTTGGAACAACTGGCGACCGTTCGCGGTCACGGTCAAAACCGGCGGTTCCTGCTCACGGTCCAAATCAAACTGAACCGAAAGCGGCGTGCCGGCCGCGACCCGAAGAGAACTTCGCTCGTGACCGATCTCGCGAGCGGATTGCCTGGATTGCCACCAAACGGCTCCATCTCGATCCCGATAAACGTGGAAGAACCAAGTGGCTCGCCCGGCCCGGTTCTCCAGCGAAAGGTACAAACCGGCGTCACCGCGATGATCGCTGCCGGCGGAGATTTCGCCATGGAAAGCCTGGAAGGTCAAAGCCCTCTGGCGCCGGAAAACCCGGGTTTCCCCTTCCTCCCGATGACGCCCGAGGATTTGCAATCGACCGTTTCGAATCGCCGGCTCCACCCCAAGCCTGGCTTGACTTTGGGGATCCCATTCCGGGCGGAACAAGGTGCCTTCAAATTCGTCGGTCCAAAGACGCAGTTTGTCATGACCGGCCACCCGGTCCGACCAAAGTTGGGCGTAGGCGTATTGAGTATGGGTCGGCTCCGCCCGCAACATGTCCATCAACTCGCCGAATTCGGCGATGCAAGTGTCCAGGTCTCCTTCCCGGTAAGCGGCCCAGGCCAAGGCATTGCGAGCTTCATGCAAATCCGGCTGCAAAGCCAGCGCGTCCCGCAACGAAGCTCGGGCGTCTTCGACCCTTTGTAGGCTCAGAAGATTGATGCCGCGGCGCAGCGCCAATTCGGGAATTTGCGGCGCTTCGACGATGGCTCGGCGCAAAGCAACTTCGGCCCGATCCAAACGACCTTCGCCGTGCAACAGCCATCCCAATTCGGCCAGAGCGGCGGCGCAACGAGGCCATCCTCCAATCAGGTACCGGAGATCGGTCCGAGCGGTGGCGGTGTTGCCGTCCTGGCGAGCCCGCCGAGCCCGCAGATAACGGGCATAAGGCCACTCCGGATCCAATTCCAAAGCGGCGTTCAAACTTTCGGAAGCCTGGTCTTCCTGGCCCATGACCTCAAACCAAAACGCCAAAGCGGAAAGAGCCGGAGCCGCATCCAATTTATCCGCCCTGGAAGCTGCCCGAAGATCGCGGACGACTTCGGCAGCCGGTTCTCCATTGGCGGCGGCACAGATTCCTCGCAAGTAAAGCAAATTCGGCTGGGCTCCCAAAGCTTCCACCGCTTCCACCGAACTTGCGTAGGCCTCGGCGAACCGCCCGGCCAAATAATCGGTGGCGATCAGGCCGGCCCGGGCTTCAACTTCCGACAGGGCTCCGCTTTGAGCCGCATTCAAGGCGTCTTGAAAGGCCCGTTTCGCTTCCGGCCATTGTCCTTGTTGCAAATGAGCCTGGCCTAAAGCCACGAAGTTGCGAATCGCTTCGGGGTGATTGCGAGAACTCTGAAAACCGGAAGCCTTGCGCAGCCAAGGAAGCGCTTCTTCGGCCAGCCCTTGTTGCAGCAACAACAAACCCAGTTCCAGAGGAGCGGCCGGATCGGAGTCGGGCAAATCAGCGGCTTCCCGCAAAATGTTCTCGGCCGGTTCTTCCAGTTGGAAAATTCGCAGAACCCGGGCCATGCCCACTCGTGGAGCGCCTCGAGTGGCGAATTTTCCGGCAGGCACTTCCACCGGCAGTTGGGGGCGGATTTCCCCGGACGGCAAATCAACGCCGGCCAAGCCGGCATACAAGGCAAAGGCCTGATCGTAGCGGAAGGTCCGTTCCCAAACGCTTCCCAAACTCAACCAGCTCTTTAAATCTTCCCCGGCCAAGCGGATCCCTTCCAAAGCCAATTGTTCGGCGTGTTGGAAAGCGACCGGTTCGCGAACGCCTTGATCCAACAACCAGCGAATCAACTGGCGCCGATCCAAAACCGCTCCGGCACTGGGGTCCAGCGCCCGAACCCGCAACTCGATGTCGTTGCGCAAAGTTTTGGCAAAACTAAAGCCGGTGTATTGATCGCCTTCGAAAACTACCGGTTGTCCCCGGTCGGTTCCGGTTCGAGGATCGACTTGTTGAAAGGTCAGGGGTTCGCCGGGCCGTTTGTCCCAGCGATCCTCGTCCAAAATCCGACCCCACAAGACCAGGAAAGTGGTTCGCTGAATGGAGTCGTACAAATTGGCGTAATCTTCATCGCCGTCTTGAGCATCGCCATCCTCCAAGGCCTCGCCGCCGTTTTCTTCCACCGCTCCTTGGTCCAAGGCGTCCATTTCCACCAAATCTTCCAAATCTCCAGGAGGAGCCTTGGGATGAGCCAGCAAATTCCGACTCCAATAATCGGGACCGCTGTCGGGCAACGGCGGCGGCAGCAACGCCGGAAGGACCGAAAGGTCGGGAAAGGGAAGTTCCAAGGCCGGAAGCGGCACCACGTCGCGAGGTTGGCGGAACGGATCCCGACCTCCCCCATCCGCGGCTAAATCATGAACCGGGTCGACCGGCCCTAAATCGGCCAATTCCAGCGGCAATTGAGTGACTCGCGATTTCCGAATCGGATCCGGATTCAATTTTGACCAAATCAAAAGCGCCAAAATAGCGGCGACGCCGATGAGCAGGATTTGTTCGCGCTTCACAGCTCTTCCTCCAACTGGGGCATGCCGCCGGCGGCCAATTGCACGTAGACTCGCCGAGCTCGTCCTCGTTTATCCGGCGGAGTCACCGAAAGTTGGTCCAACCCCAGAGGCGGTTGGTGTTGCAGCAAAGCTTGGACGAAAGTGTGCACCTTTTCATCGGGCAGATGCACTTCCAGACTGACTGGAGTCAAATCCAACACCGAATCTCCCAATCCACGAATTCGCTTCGGTGCCCGAGTGGAGATTTCCATGTCGTCGACTTTTTCCGCACCCGAGGCCACCGCAAGTCGCACCACCTGTTCGACCACCGCCAAACCGCGCAATACCTTTTGAATCTTTTGCGGCTCGTTGGGGGAAGTCGGCGGCAGGCCCAAAGATTCATCCACTTCCACGTTTTGACGCAAAGCCCAAGGAATCAAATCCTCTCGGACGTCACCGCTCAACTGAATGTAATGCTGGCGCCAAGATTGCCCTTCTTCCGGTTGATAGGCTTCCGGAAGCACCGGCAGGGTTCGGCCGACCAAGTTGCCGGCACGGTCGTCCAACTCATTCAAACGCTGCCGCAATTCAGTGACCGAGGAAGATCCGTACCACTTGGAGCTGCGCAGGATTTTGTTTTGGGATTGAATGCTGCTTTTGCCGCGTTTGTGGCGGCTACCGACGGTGGATCCGAGAATCGCTTCGGCGATGAGAAACAGCACCAAACCGGCCGCGATTCCCATCAGGAAGCGGCGGTGAGTTTGCCAGAAGGCGTCGAAGTTCATGCTGGAGGGCTGGGCTTAGGCGTGGCTTGCGGTTGGAGAAAACAAACTATTCATCCTCGTATTCCTCATCGGAATCGGGATCGGCTTGCACCAATAGCTGAGCGGAAATGGACCACTCCAAATCCCGCCCTCGAGGTTTGGCGGTTTCCCGAATGGAATCCTCGCCGCGAGGCAGTTGCGATTTCAGGTCGGCGACAAAGCGATTGAACACCGTCCGGGCCGGCCGGGATGCATCTTGGCCACGGCCGCCGACGGTGACCACCGGAACGCTGACGCCGGCCAAGCCCCAGTCTTTTCCTTCCTGCAATTCCACGGCGAAGCTTTCTACCCAAAGGTTGTCGGGCAAAGCCGCCAACAGGGTTTCGTACATTTCCCAAGCACTTTGTTGTAAGGCGCGCCGGGTTTGCAGTTCTTGCACGATGCCGGTTTTGCGTTGCACTTCTTCCAGCAACCCTCGAGCCTCGGCGTCGGCCTTGCTGGCTTTATCCACCTGAATGCGCAACCGGCGGGCGTCGGCCGCCAAGTCGGTGGCTTGGCTCGAAGTCACGAAGAAGTCGAAGGCCAGGAAAGCGATGACCAAGGCGGCGGCAATCACGGCGAAAATGCCGCGCTCTTGGAATTCGCGGCGCTTGCGAGCCGCCTTGGGCAGGATTTCCAAGGCGTAGAGATCGGCATCGGCCGCCGACAAAGCCAACCCCAAGGCCACGGAAGCGGCAGGGCCGTCTTCTTCCAATGGGTCGGCCTGCTCCGGCGGCAAAGCGGACAGGTCCACCATTTCGACTGGATTCCAGACCGAAACGGGAACCCGCATTCTTTCCTGAAAGAATTCGGTAATGCCCTTGGCCTTGGCCCCGCCACCGGTAAGCAAAACTCGATCCAGGCTCAAGTCCTGCAATCGAGCTTGGGCTTTGCAAAGGGTCACCACGCTGCTGAGCAAAGTGGGCAAGGGATCGTAAAACGGCAATACCGGCCGAGTCACCCGATCCGGATCGGTTTCCAGGCGCTGGCCGATGCCGCCACGCAGATCCATGTGTTTGTGGATCAAGCTCTGGGCCCGTTGCGGCGAAACTCCCAAGCGCTGGCCGAGACTGGCATCTCGTTTATCCAAGCCAGTGGTCACCGAACGGGCGAAGTACAAATCGGTGCCGCGGACCAAACAGAGATCCAAGGTGGTCGCTCCAACGTTGGCCAGCAAGGTGACGGAGGCTTCATGGTCCCCCAAGGCCAAGTAGGCGTTGTAAAGAGCGATCGCGTTGGGAGTGAAGCCCTGGACCGGCAGTTTGTCCAATAGGCCCATCCATTCTTCCAACAAATCCTCTCGCACCAAGCCAAGCAGGATGGTGTCGTCTTCATCCAGTTCCTTGGGAACCGGCAAAAGATTAAAGGAGGTTGCCAGCGGAGAACCGGAACGGGATTCCAATTCTCGAACTTCGAAATCCATCAACCGTTCCAAACGCCAGTCTTCCACCGGTGGAACCGGCAGATAGCGCATCATCAAATCGGAACCGGTCAAGCCCACCCTGGCCGGCGTCGGCTTTTTGCTTAGGCGCCCAAAAGCTCCGCCGGCCGCTTCCATCGGCGCTTCGCCACCTTCCACGGTTTCGGAGTAATAGCGCTGCAGGCTGATCTCGCCCTTTTTGTTGCGCAATTGCGCCAGCCGCACCTTGTGATGGCCGGCATCCAATCCGGTGCCCAAGCTCATGACCTTTCCTCCAAGAAAGCCGCCAACAAGGGATAAGCCTTCGCCAGCGCCGCTTGCAAAGACTGCAAATAGGCGCCTTGTTGGTCCCGGCGACTGGCTTCCACCTGCTCCGCGTTTTGATTGAGCAACTCGGCGACTTCCAACGCTGCCGGTTCAATGTCGGTTTGGGGGTACGAAGCCGCCAAACTCCTGGCCGCCTTTTCCACCCGGCGCATGTCCAAAACCGATTCCAGGAACAAAGCTTCGCTCATCTCCACTTGCAGGTCTTTGAGCCGTTGCCGTCCTTCCACCATGATCTGGCGCCGGAAGTCCAAAGCCTTTTCCACTTCCTCTTCCTTCAAAGGCCAATCCCGCAACAAATCGGAAGTGGCTTGAAGCAAAGTGGCGTGATCTCCGCTTCGGGCGGCGGATTCAATTCTCAAAGCCAACGTCGCCGCTTGTTCCAAAGCGTGATTCAAATTCCAACGCAGGTGCAATTGGCCAAGGTCACTAAGCCGGACGCTGCGGTCGGCACCCCGGACCCGCAAGGTGGAATCTCCTCGCAATTCCAAGCGCAAACCTTGACCGCCCAACAGCAAGCCCGGAGAATTTTCCACTTGCAAGCCGGGAGAAGGAACCGAAGGCCCGCCTTCACCCAACACCAAAAACGGACCGGATGCAATCATGGCTTCCGAGGCTTGGACTTCCAACCAAGCCTGATCCCCGCCTTGGTTTTGGAAACTCAAACCGTCTTCACCGGCTTGCCAGGTGGCGCCGAAGCCCCGGACTTCCACCAACCATTGATCGCGCAATTGATAGCGGAGGTTGCCGCCGAATTGGACCGTCCGGCGACTGCCGCTGGAATTTTCTTGGGGCTTGGCTTCGCTCTCCACCACCTTGAGGCTCTGAAGGCTGCCTTCGCCCTCGAACCACAAACGCAGTTGAAACCAATCGGCTTGTTCGGGCAGGGCCAACACCGCCGGCCCGGAGCCCAAGGGTTCCGAACACCAAGTGCCCAAAGCTTGTTCCTGATCGTCCTGACCCCAGGAAACGGCGGCCACGGCTTGCAAATCGCCTTGGACTTGGGCGCTGAACTCCAAACCCGACTCTTCCATGGGAAAGGAAGGAGCCAAACTGGCTTGTTGCCGGTTCCCTTTACCCACCACCAAGCAATTGCCGGAAAAACTCAGGCCGGAGGAAAGGCTCCAAAGCGCTTGGCTGTCTTCGCTGAAGGCGCCGTGGTTGTCAATCAGGTCCGCCACCTGAGTCACCGGCCCGCCGGCGGCGGAGGGAGAGGTTCCAGCCGTGGTTTCGGGCGCCTCTTCCTTATTTAAAAACCACCAAGTCCCGCCGGCGGCGGCTCCCACCACGATCACCAAAAGGGCGATCATGCCTAGGCCGCTCCGTCGCTTGCCGGACATGGCTTCTTGCACGGCCCGGGCGTGGATGGCGGCGTCTTCGCTACCGGCACCGGCGAGCTGGGGTTCGGCCGCGGCGGTCGGGTCGCCAGCTCCCCCGGAAGAATCTTCGTCCAAAAGGACGATGTCCTCCTCGGCCAGGAGCTTGACTTTGAGGTTGCCGAGGCGCAGTTCGCTGCCGGAAAACCATTCGCCTTCAGTCACCTTCATTCCGCCGGCCCAAGTGCCGTTGGTGGAACCGAGGTCCTTGAAGCGAACGCTTCCCTGGTCAGTGATTTGCAGCTCCAGGTGACGCCCGGAGACAGTATCCGCTTGAATGCGGAGGTCGGCGGAAGGGTGGCGACCGCAAACGTGGCGGCCGGGGCCAAGTTCGGCCACGCGGCCGGCCTCTGGGCCGCCGAGGATTTGGATTCGGACCATGCGTGCAGGAGGGTTCTGCAAACGATGCTGAACGTGGATGAAGTCTAAGGAGCCGCATCCAGCCCGGCAACGCGGAGACCCCACATCCCATCCGGCCTGCGCACGGGTCCCCCAAACGGAAGCGGCGCTAAGCCGCCGTCCCAGGGGGAAGGAGCAAGGCGAGGAGGTACAGGGGGAGGACCAAGACCCAAAGGGCGATGGCCCAGCCGAAGATAGTTCGAGCCCGGGTCTTAGTTACTGAGAGAAGCGGCAGCGCCCAGAAAGGTTGGAGCAAATTGGTCCATTCATCCCCGTAAGCGGTAGCCAGGACCGCCGCCGCCGGGCTTTCGCCCAGGCGTTCCGCCCCGGCCAGGACCACCGGACCTTGCAAAGCCCATTGCCCGCCGCCGGAAGGGACCACCAAATTGACCAAGCCAGCGACGGCGAAACAGCCGCAACGATAGACCGGGCCCAACCAGGCCGTCCCACCGGCAAGCTTTTCGGTCGCGGAGGCCGCGGCATGGGCCAGATCGGTCACCAAGCCACTTTCTTGCAGCACTCCCATGGCGGCGAAATACAACGGAAACTGCAACAAAATGCCGGCGCTCTGGCCGGCTCCCCGCCGAAAGGCTCGGCTCAACGAATTCCAGTCGGGATGAAGAGCGATGCCCATGGTCAGAAAAAGGAACAGGACGGCGTTGAGATCGACGCCCCCATGGCCACGAAACCAGGCCGGTAGCAGCACCAGGCCCCAAACCGCAGGCAGCCAGAGCAGCCAAGCCCGCCGGGTCCAGCGGTGGAAGGTCGATGGCGCCGCAGCCTCGCCTTCGGACTCGGTGGTTTTGCAGTCGGATGAGGGGGCTTGGGCTGGGAGAAGCTCCTGATCGAAGTCGGGAATCGGTTGAGGTCCTGCCCGGTGGGCCATCCGCCCTAACAACCAGGGAAGGATCAGGAGCAAAGCCAGGGAAAGCCCGAGGTTGTTCCAGGAAAAGATGGTTTGGGATATCGGAATCGCGCCCACCAGCTCGGCTTGCGGGTGATCCGCCTGAGCCACCAGCAACGGAGCGCTGCCGGAAAGGCCGCCGTGCCAGAGCAGGAATCCGCCATAGGCGGCGGCGACCACCAGGCCAAAGGGCAAGGCTTGTTGGCGGCGCCGGGCTTCGCGGCCGATTTCCCTGGCCAGGAAAGCGCCCCCCATCAACCCCAAGCCCCAATGCAGCCAGCTCAACAAGGCGGCAGTGAAAGCGGTCAAACGCACCGCCCCGGCCGGGCTTTGCCAGCAACCGGCCAGGCGGCGGATGCCTTGGGCGACCCAGGGTGCCTCGACCAAAACCGAGCCGGTGGCCAGCATGAAGGCCATTTGAAAGGCGAAAGCCAGCCAGCGCGGGGCCCAAAGTCCCTGATACCAAGCCTCCGCCAAGCCCCCGACGGCGCTCCACTCTCCAAGCGCCATCCAGGCGACCGCCAGCACCACCAAGTTCAAGGCAGCCGCCAAAACCAGAGGTTCCGGGACCCAACGTTCCGCCCACCGAGCGCAACTCGCTCCAAAGCTTTGCAACATGATCCTGTACCCAGGATCCTAGCCCGGAGGATGGAAAGGGTGAATGCCGGCTCCGCCGGGTCACTGGGGTTTCCGTCACCTGGGCTTCCAGGAATAAGGCACTCGATAGGCGCGATAGACCCGATGGTCGAAGCCAAGGCCGACCGGCACGTTGTAGGGCGACATGTATTCCCAAACAACGTTCCCAGCCGGATCCACCTCGAACAGCCGCCCTTTTACCGCCGAACAAATCAAGGTGTTGCCGTTGGGAAGACGTTGCGCCCCGCCCATATAACTGGACCAGAAACGGTGGTCTTCTTGGTACGACCAGACGATGTTTCCGGTGGACGGATCAATTTCGATCACCCTGGAGTGGTTCGGAGATTGGTGTTGGTGGGCGTAGCCGAAACCGGCTCCATTGTCGAAAACCAAGATGTTTCCGGCGCCCGGAAAGCCCGGCTCGATCATGTGGGGCCAGTGCTGGCCATGAGTGAGATGACTCTCATCCGCTCCCAATCGCCACAGGATGGTGCCACTGGATCGGTCAAGAACCAGGATGGTATTGAGGTTGCGGAAGCCAACGATCAAGTTGCCTTCGGCAAAGGCTGTATGTGTATGGTCGTTCGAAGGAATCTCGTCTACCGAGTTGATGTGGGCCCAATCGCCGGCGTCTCTGGCAATGATGTCCTTTTGCGCTTGCGACAAGCCTAACTCATCGAAATGCCTCCAGGCTTCCCAGACCCAAACCACGGAACCGTTCGGCGCCACCTCGATCAGGAAATCGTCGATGATCGTTTTCGAAGAAATGGATGGAACGACGATCTCCTGGGACCCCATCAACATGGTATTGCCATTGGTCAGTCGTTCGCTGTCATGATGCAGAACGGTGGTTTGAGGAACCTCCGGAGGAAGGGACCATGTCCACAACACGTTGCCGTCGAAATCCAGTTCGCCAATCGTTCGGGCGAAGTAATAGATTCCCGGCCCCGTGCCGGTGTAAGCCAAAATGGATCCTGATTCCAGCGGATCGACGGTGTGAAGAGAAAAACCCGCAACGGGACTTTCCCAGCTATGGACCTCCGTGCCTTCCATGTCGATCATGACAACCCTGGAGGGAATCTCCATGGTGGTAAAGATGGTGTAGCCATCGTAAGTGGACCCTTGCTGCCAAACGGTCGTGCCCTTCGGATAAACCGACTGAGCTTGTAATCCGGCAATGAAGACCAAAGATGCAAGGCTAGCGAGAAGAGAGCGCCACATGAGTGAACACGTTGAGTTCAAGTTAACGATTTTGGATGCAGTCTTTAACCTCGGCAGTGCTCATGCACCGCTCGGGTTTCCTTTGGCATAGTCCTGCAAAAGCTCTAACGGAAAGTTAGTCTTTCCTTTTTGGTGAGGTCATCGCTCCACTTTCCGATAGAGGCGGACCTGCCATTTATTCCTAAAGTGGGAGTCTGTCTCTTTAGTTGGTTTCGATTTTTGTCATGAATTTAAAGAAGCGATGGTCAGCAATCGAGGTGAAGAACTGAGTCGGCCGAAACAAAGAAGTAGCATTCATTTCTTCATGGCAGTGCTCCAACGTGGGGAACGAATGCATTCCTCCCCTGATTGAAGTGGTCCCGCCAAGCCGCACCGGGTCAGAAAATTGTCGAAAAACCGGAGGCTATTCCCCTGGTTTCCTTTATGTCCACCGAATCTTCACCTTAGATCGTTCAAATATTTAGCGTTTTCCGGACGATTATCTGGGTGTCTCCTCCCTCGCCGGTCGTTTTGAAGAGGTCGGCTAAGAAAAATCAAAAAGTGAAAAGTCAGTCAAGTTACCCATTCTTCCTCGTGTTTCGACGAGACAATTACTCTTGCTTTCCCCTGGCCATTGACATTTCTGAGCAGGAAGCTTTATCCAGAGCCAACGAAAAAGCCAATCGAATCGGTTTCAACTTCGTGCTTGAAGTCCACCGAGTCCGCCTCTCCGAGGCTGAACCTGAAACGGATTCCCGAGAGTCGATCGTGGTTCGGGCCAGTCAGTTTCCCTTGCCTCAGGACATGCCCTTTGCCGTAGGCAGGGGGGAGCTACAAGGGGAGCCAACGAGAACTTCATCCCCCGCTTGGGAAAAATAAGCTCCTTATCGAAAATCTTCCTATTCGTCTTTTCTAACCCGGATTCATCCGCGATTCAGGGAAGGACGTCCAACGGAACGGCGTTAATTGCCGAGTGGACCAAGCCCTCGGGGTCAAGGTCACCGTCGGCTGCACCGGCCTGGTATGCGATGGGTCGTGCGCCCAGCCATTGATCTCATCGAAAAACTCGTCACGTTCCACCGGGGCTCCGCACGACCATTGCGAGACACCTTGCCTCGTCCGACGCGATCGCTACGCATTTCTACCGGACCGATCGTGCCAAGTGTCACTTGTCCGTTTCCGTTGAGCAGGTTGGCGATGCAGTCCAGCTTCATCAGGTGCTTCCTCCACCGGCATAGGGTCTCGCGCTTCAGCCGCGGGCGGTGGTGGCGCTAGTTGGCCATCACGTTTTGACGCTCTCCCAAACAGCCGCCAGGTACGCGATTTCACCTCGAAGTACGGCATCGAGGTCCGGAATCGGCACGGTCGGGGCAATGAGCTTTCCGTTTCTCACGTCCAAGACACACATCGTCGTTCCAGCGGGTGCCGACGCTCGAAGCGCCTTGTCCATTAAATGCGTAATCACATCCACACGTGGCTTCGATAGCTTATCCGCTTTGAAATACAGCTTGATGACGTGGGGCTTGCCATCAACTCTGAGGCCAAGCTCAGGATTGACGCGGATGGACACATCGCCTTCGGAGTAGGCCTCCCTAGGAGGAGCGAACCAGCTGAGTGGCTTCTTGCCCCACCACTTCTTGTAGCCCTTGATGGCGTCTGCGTAGTGCCCCTTCTTCTTCGCGTCGGTGATGTCACCGACATGCTTCGCCAACTGGCTTTTCGCGTCGCCGGCGGCATGACAGGAAACGATTCCTTCGCGAAGGCGCTTGTAGAAGTCGAACGCCGGCTCGTACTCGGGCCGGAGCTTGAACCGCCTCACCTTCGTCAACTTCGAGGTTCCGCCTGCGGACGCGAAGTCAACGAAGTCCGTTAGCGAAAGCTCCGGCATTGGGAACCTCCTTCTGCATGGCCAACGCCATCGGTATTAGCGGCTGCGCGCAGCACCGTCCGCTGTATGCTGTTTTTAGGTGGCCGAAGAGGACCTTGAGACATTTGAGTGTGCATTGAGTACGCCCCCGCACCGGCGGCTACTTAGGCTTGGTTTTGAGGTTGAAGTTGTATTCGGCGCAATTACAGCGCAGGGCTTCGGACGGCCCGCGCTTCGGCGTGACGTAGAGCCAGGACTCACAGGTCGCGCACCGAAAGCGCTCAAGGAAATCCCGGAATGCGGCCACAACGGGTTCGAAGTCCTTCTTCCCGAGATTGGCCCACTCGTTGTAGTGAACAGCCTTGTTGACGACCCACTGCTCCACATCGGCCACGCCCTTCAATTCTGACACGGCCTTCTTGTGACTGGCTGCGGCGCCTCGACTCTGGGCATCACCCCATGACTGAGCTGCATTGGCTGCCTCGCCCAACAACTTCTTCATGCGGGACATCACGCTCGAGAGAAGCTCCCCTAGTTCGTAGTTCCCGTCGGTACGGAACTGGGGGCTTGCGCCTAGTAGGTCGGCAAGGTGGCGGGAGACACACTCCAGATGCCGGCGGAGCGCGCCGGCCGCAACCTCAACCTTGCCCTTGGCGAGTGCCTGATTGATCTCGACCCAGATGCCTTCGTTTGATTCGACTAGCGGACCCGTTTCGATGGTCCAGCTGTGGAAGGCGACGGAGGTTTTGGAAGTGACCAGACCCGCCGACCGCATCTGCTCGGCCCACACGCGGTCATGCGTCGTGATGATGAACTGCGTGTCCGGGAAGTGCCTCTTGAGGAGCTTGCAGAATTCATGGCGGTGATCGGAATCAACGGACATCACAACGTCGTCGAGGAGTGCTAGGCTGAAACGATCCCCAAAGAGGCGCTTCATAAGGGCGAGATACAGACAGACGCCCATGCCATCCTGGTGGCCCTCGCTGTGATAGGCGCCCGGGGGGAAGAGCCCGCGCTCGTAGAAGTTGACCGCGAGGTCAAGCTTGCTCTCGCTAGGCGTGAGCTTGGCAGTGAACTTGGTTTCGTCGTCACCGTTGAGTTCGCGGTAGTAGTTGCTGAAGTCGTCCTGCACCTCCTCGTAGAGCGTGTTCAGACTAGTCTCGAACACTGTGCAGTAGGTCTCGTAGGCGGCTTTTGCCGCTGCGGCGGCCGCTTTCGCGGCCTTCTCCTTGCGCTTGGCGTCACGGTAGTCGCCGAGCCGAGTCTGGGCGGTGGTCAGGAAGGTCTGGGCGGCGTGCGCGGCGCTCTGGTCGGGCTTGGCCTTGACTACCTCCGCGAGGCTCTCAAGGCTGGCCGACAGGGTCCCGGGCTCCCGGACCCAACCAACGGTGAGGCGGTCCTTGAGACCGGCCAGGCCATCGAAGCAGTCGAGCACGGGCTTCAGCTTGTCGAGGTCAGCTTTCCATTCAGCGAGGCCCTCTGCGAATGCCGATTGATCCACCGCGGCGGCGAGTTTCTGCACCGGAGCAATCAGCTTGGCGATGCGGATCACCTCGTCGGAGATGGCAGCACCGTTTTTCCTGAGCGACTCCTGAAGCTGTCTCGCCTCCTCTGACTTGGCGAGCTTAGTCTGCAGGTGGGCACGCAGGGATTCTTCGTCGTCCCATGCGATGTCGCAGAGCGGGCACTCGGGGCCTTCAACAAATTCGAGCCCCTTCTCGATGAAGCTCCGACGCTGCATTGCGGCAACGAGCGAAGGGTCAGCTTCGAGCTTGGCGAGGCCCGCGGAGATCTGGCCAGCCTCGGGCGCGCAGAGGCTGGCGAAGCCTCCAGCGGCATCGCTGAGCGCCTTCAGGTCGCGAAGCGCGGACTCCTTGTTGAAATCGGAGGCCTTAGCAGCATAGGAAAGGCCGGCGTCGAGTGCTGCCTCTGCCGTCAGGTCAGAAACCACGGGAAGGTCGAGGAGCTTCCGCCGCTGGTTGACGGCGGTGAGGAGTTGGTCGGCCGCGAGCGTCTCGATCTGAAGATGAAGGCGCAGCGCATCGGAGTTTGCCTTTACCTGGGTGGACGCCGTGCGAAACTTATCTTGCAGGCGGTTCTGTGCCGTTTTAAGGGCACTTCGGGTGTCGCCGATCTCGCCCAGCTTGAGCAACGTTTGGATCTCGGCGGAGCGCTTGCTCGGCTCGACCAAGATGAAGCGGATGATGTCGCGCCGGCTGAGGGTGATCTCCGGGTGGTCCGCAACCTCATTGAGCACGGCCCTAATGTCGTCGTCAGCTGGCTCGAACACCGGCTTCTTGGGCGACGTGAACTTTCGGGTGATGGTGGCCGACTTGTTCAGAGCGGGGATGTAGACGCGGAGCTTGACGAAGGCTGCGTCCGGGAACTTGGCCTTGTCGACGTGTGGGCCATGCTCAGCAACGGAAAGCCCCTTGGTGCCTATGCCTTCAAGGCGCCCAATCTGCCCTGTGAGGGCGAATTCGACCGCATCAATTACCGCGCTCTTGCCCGAGCCATTGGGACCGGAGATCGCGAAAGGCTTTCGCTGGAAATCGAGCTCGAGCTTCTGCGCGATGCCTCTCGCCCACTCGATATGGACCGATTCGAGCTGGATCACTTGCCCTCCCCGCCCGCCGGCGGCGAGAACACCCTCACTAGGTCGTCGGCTTTCAGATTCTTCTTAGCGGACAGCAGATCGCGCAACGCGTCGATCATCTCGGGCGTGACGTCGGAGGATTCCTCGAGCTTCTCAAGGAAGGTGTCAGCAATCTCGTTCTGGAGCTTCGCCATGCGGAATCCTCAAGCCTGCCCATCTAACACCGTAAATCAGCGGGGCGGTATTCCGTGTACGCTGCATTTATCTGGCTGGGGCTTCTCTATCCTTTCTGAAGGTTGCATAAACGATGCACGATCTGAGCATTCTCGGGAATCGTCTGTCCTCCACGCCAGTATTGTTCTGTGTGGTCAAGGGCAGCATCGTCAATTAAACGAATCTTCTGGTCACAGAGCGCGCATGTCGGGTTCAATTCAAACATTTCACACTTAAGTTGTTGCGTGAATATACGCTTGCCATCATTGGGAACAGCATTGGAATCGAGGGCAGCTGACAAACGGCTGTACCATGTATCAAATGTGTAGCTCAATCGTGTTGATTCGCCGGTTGCTCGCCTGACACGGTCAACCCACTGTGCATCTTTATGGATGAGGTCGAGGTACTCTTCGTAGACCGCATCGGCAGACCTTGTGACTTGCCCTAAGTCATGATTTGCAAAAGAGGTTGATAAAACTTGAAAGATTGCGGCATTCGGGCGAGATGCCCATTCTCCAGAACTCTTTGAGTTTAGTTTAGTAATTTCACTTTTCAAGCGGAATCCATGCTCGCCGAACACCGTGAGACAAGCCTTCATCGATTTTTCGAATACATTCCTGTATTCATCAATCTTGTCTGGACCTGCGTTCTTGTACGTGTCCAGGAACTCATTAAGGAACTTCTTCAATCCAGCTTGGCATTTGTGGTGTGTTCTCTCGTAGAAGGCTAAGAACCGGAGTACGAGGGCACGATCCTGCATCCGCTTCTCACAGTTCCTTTGCCGCAAACATTTTCTGAAATTTTCATTTGCCGCCAGTTCCTTAATGAGATCATTCAGTGAGCCACGATAGAGACAATTTCTGATTTCCATGTCGTTGAGCTTGACCCCACCAGTATTCAGCCGCTCAAAGACGATAAAATGGATGTCCGGACTCGCTGAACTCGAAAGCTCGAAAGATCGAAGAACGCAATCTTCCAACTTATTCTGGAATTTGTCCGGAAGTTCTTTGAAGCGTTTGCCGTTTAAGTCGGCCAATATGTCTAGCCGAGAAAGCTGGTAGTGATTGTCGAAGTAGTTGAATACGGACGTCAACCGCTGCAAACCATCAATAACTTCGTATTTCCCTTCTTCTGTCTTGGCGAGGTAGATAACGGGAACCGGAATATCCAGAAGAAATGATTCGATAAGCTTGGCAGCGCGAATCTTGTCCCACACGTAATTCCGTTGCCACTCAGGGTCGATGATTATCCTACCGGACTTGTGCCAACGATGGAGTTCTGAAAGGCTTCGATCCGCTTTGTCGAGGGTTATTTTCTGATCTTTCGATGCGTTCAACTCTCCTTCATCAAGAGAGTCCAGCACATCGTTATTGAAAGGCTGGTCTACCTGCTCTACGCGAGTGAGTTCATCCATCGTTAGCTCCTGTTCAATTATCATCCTAAACCTTAAGCCCCAACGTGTTTGCGGTTCAGGGGCGGGCCGCGCAGCGGGCCGTCCGCTGCAACCGCTTGTTTGCCATCAACACTTGAAGACCTTCCTCCTAAGGTGGCGTGCCATTCCAACGATGTCCGGATAGATGGAGTACTCATCCAGGTTCGCATGCTCAAGGAACTCTCGTGCCGCCACCTTGGCTTCTTTCTTGAGAACCACGCGCCTCACCACCTGTGGGCATTGGTCTTCCAGGGCCCTTGGGTTGTTACCGTGCACCGTGAAGACACCACGTTGGGCGAAGACGCGGTCCGTCTGCATTGGAGGGCTTGCCGCGATCGGGTGGTTCGGCGCGAATGGTTTCTTGTCCCAGTAGATCGCCCGGTAGTCAAAGCCCGAATCGTCTGGAATACTCTTAACCTCCGAGATCCCGCTAAGACCGTTCAAGCCCACTGGATCGAGAACGAAGAGAGCGGAGTCCTGCACTTGGTCGTAGTCGTTGTGAAGAATGAACGCGACTGCGATTCCGAGAACTTCTGACCAATCCAGCAGGCGAGTGGGTACCCAGTAGTGCTGCATGTCGAACAAGGTCTCCCAGTCGCTGTGCCTCCGATCAAAGAGCCGCGTGGCCATTCGCTTGAACTCAAGAAAGGCCTCTCTTTCGTGGGCAAGCCCATCTATGCCACTTGGAAGCCGATAGAGCGTGGGCAGCAAACCCCACTCCTTGCCCGAGTGGCCGCGGTACCAGACTGTCTTGGGGTTTCCAAGCTCAGCTCGTGCCGAGCTTACGGCCTCCAGGAATTCACTCCAGAATTCACGCATCTCGCCCTCGTCTTGCATGGCTAACTTGCATTGGACAGACCTGCATAAGTCGGGAAAGACAGCGTGCCGACCTGTCTATTGAGCTTGTGCTCAGTCGCCAACCCGGAGTGGAACGCGGCTTGTCGCGGTGAGTTGCGACCAGATGAGAGCAGACGCCGGCCCGTTTTAGGCAGATTTGTCCAACCAAGGGGCCCGAGTTCGGAGCGCCATGAGCCCGCGTCGGCTGAAGGCGGCAATATGTCCGTCCTTATCGGCCCTCCAGCAGGCGGTCCGGGCAATCTTTCTCCCTCGCCCAAGAGAGATGCTCCATCAAAGCCAGCCAACGAAACGCCCAGCACAGGCCGAGCCGCTTGTGCGTCAGTGATGGCGGACGTTGCCGCTGGGATGCGGACCTGCCTAAATCCGAGCATCATGGCTTTTGATCTCTTTAACAATACGCGTTCGGTAAAGAGTTTCGAAGCGCCCACGGTGGAGCCTTTCGATGGCGGTTCATGATACGAATTACGTGGGCCTAGCTCAATCATTCAATTGAGTTCAAAAACCTGAGCAGGTCATGCGCCTTAAGGAAGGACGTCCAATGGGACGGCGTTGGATGCCAAGTTGACCAATCCCTCGGGGGTCAAGGTCACGGCGGAAAACCAAAACCGGCGTCCGACCAAACTGAGCAGGGTTTCGTACGGAAACGCGCACCAAGCAGTACCTCGGCCTTCCTCACCCAGCAGGCCGCTAAGCCTAAATGGACGCGGACCGGGATAAAGGCGTCGGGTCTTGTCGGTCAAGGCGTCGAACACCAAAGGAACACAGGCCCCGCTGGTCACGATGGTGGGACGGCTGCCTGTTTCCGAACCCAATAAGGCAAAGACAGACCCGGCTTCCGTTGTGGGGAAGGTCAATTCAAAAACAGCGACTCTGGGTCCGGATGCGGATACGCTGAAACCGGATTCCACCATGGCCAAATAACCCAATTTCGGTCGCCAGATTTCTACCAAGCCGGTCGCCCCCTTGGACGGAAGGACTCCCTCCGGATCGCCGATCAAGAGTTCCGGATAGCCGTCACCGTCCCGATCCCCTGCCGGAGCCACGGACCGAAAACCCTTGGCACTGCGCGTCCAAATCGGCACCTGTGGCTTATAGCGGTTCGAACGGCTAAGCATCTGCACGTTCCCCCCCGGAACAACCATTTCCCGAACACCGTCCCCATTAATGTCCGCTATCGTACAAACGGAACGAACGCTTCTTATCCCCATGCGGTCTCCACTAGCATCCACCCATGCCAAGTTGGATCCATCCATTCCGGAAATCACCTTAGCCGATCTAGAATAGGAAAAGAAACCACATCCTGTCAGAATATCCGGTACTCCATCATCGTTTCGATCTCCCGCGGCTGCTACGGAATGGCCAATTTCTTCCGCGTTCCAATTCCAATCCGTGCGGCCAGTTTTCATAAACAAAACTCCTCCCGACGGTTGTCCGGAAAACACATAAACTCTTCCCCCGCGCAGTCCGAAAAAATTACCCGCCTCTGGGTGGCCGACCAAAATATCGTCATGACCATCGCCGTCGAAATCTTCTATCGGCGCCACGCAACTGCCGAACCCGTTTTCGAAAAAGGGCGACGGTGGAGATTGCCACAATTCCAATAACAACTCGCCGTCAAAGCCGGAATAAACATAAACCCTGCCCTGATCGTTCTTGTGAGGTGCCGACACAATCCAGTCATCCACCTCATCCTGGTTTACGTCGCCGGCTCGGGCAACCGCCCACCCCAAATGACCGGAAGGACTGCTGCCATCCAGGCGCCACAGCATCTCGCCGGTGGCGCTGGAAAAGAGATAGACCGAACCGGTTTCCAGGTAACCGCCGGATGCAGTATCGAAAGGAGCTCCGACTAAAACGTCATCTAGGGCATCCTCATCGAAGTCGGCCACCACGGCGACGGAATAGCCGAAGCTGGAACCGGTTGTGTGCCCTTCCAGGACAAACAACTGGTCACAATCCACTCCGGAAAGTCCGTAGACCGCCCCCACTCCCGGGCGGCCGGCCACCGACCGTCCCGGAGCTCCGATCAAATAATCTTGAATGCCGTCTCCATCCATATCCCCGGAACTGGACATCGCCTCTCCAAACCGGTCCCCGGCGTCTTCGCCGTACAGAACCGGCCCGGCGACGCAGGTGCAATCTTGGCCAAAGGCCAAACCTGCCGCGGAAACCCAAATGGCCAAAATCAGAAAGACGGTTGCTGGGGACTTCATCATGCTTCATCACTCCTGCCCGGAGGGACTTTCCCTGAATTAGGTGTTTAATCCTCCGGCAGCACGGGCCAAGCCCAATCCTTCAGTGGAGTGCATGAACCTGAGTTGGTCAGAATTTTTCCAAGAAGGACCGAGAGCCCGTTCTTGGCCGCTTCCAACCGCCGCTCAACCTCGGGTCCGTCGAGGAAGTCCTAAGCCGGGAGACGCTCCTGGTCGAAGTTTAGTTTTGTTTCAAAAGGGCATCGCATCGGGCTCGCTGGCCAGCGAGCACTTCCGCGAACTTGGGGTCTTGGGCCAGGTTCTGGAATTCCTTCGGATCCTGCACCAAGTCAAAAAGCTGCTCATAGACCGGATCTTGTTCGAAGTAGCGCGCATAGACCCAGCGACGGCCTCGAATCCCCACGCTCTTCGGGATGTCCGGGTGATGGAAGCGATGTTCAAAAAGGAAATCCTCTCTCCAAGAAGGCTCCTCTCCGCGAAGAAACGGCAGCAGGCTTCTTCCCTGGTAGCTTGGCGGCACTTCCAGACTCGCAATCTCCAAGATGGTTGGAGCCAAATCAAGATTGAGCACCATTTCCTGGCGATCGGTACCGCGAAGCTTCGGCGGCAAATTCGGATCAAAAAGCAAAAAAGGAACGCGGATGGACTCCTCATAGATGAGCCATTTCCCCGCCAATCCTCGCTCGCCCAAGAAATAGCCGTTGTCGCTGGTAAAAATGATCGTGGTTCGATCTTCAAGCCCGCGTTTTTTCAGTTCATCGACAACGGTTCCAATCGCCCGGTCCACACCGGAAATCATTCTCCAGTAATCCTTGGTTCGCTGGATTTGTTTTTGCCGCGAATCGAATCGCCAATGCCACCGCTTCCTGCCCAAAGATTTCTTAAGGAACTCCGGCAAAGCTTGAAAGCCGGTTTCAGCATCGGCCGGAGGCGGAGGATTCAGCTCGGCGAACAACGATTGAAGATCTTTCGGCGGCAAATATTGTTGTGGATGGGAATCCTCCGCATGAGGAGCCCAGAAGGAAACCATTAAACAAAAAGGACCTTCGCCATGGAGGAAGTCCAGGCTTGCTTTGGCGATTCGATCCGTCAAATGCGGTTTCCCTGGGATTAAATAAGGTTGGTTCATAGGAAGAAACAGATCGAAGAGTTTTCCCGTGGCGTCGTCAGCGAATTTCACTCCCCACTTGCCGACAAAGCCAGTGCGATAGCCGGCGCGGCGAAGGTGAGCAAAAAAAGTATCTTCCGCCAGGGCATGCCCCATGGGTGGCTTTCCGAAGGTAAAACCATGGCTCCCTTCCCTTCGCCCAGTCATCAAACTGGCCCGACTGGCGGCGCATATCGGAGTGGACACGAAGGCATTGGAGAATCGAATTCCGGCGCTGGCCAGAGCATCCATGTTCGGGGTTTGGAGCGTAGGGTGGCCGGCGCAGCCCATTTGATCGAAACGCTGATCATCGGTAAGAAAGATCAACAGATTGGGTCTGTCTTTAGTTTTGTTTTGGGTAGTTTCTTGGGTAGTGGATAGGCGACCGACGGCTGAGTCGGCGAATGCCGTGGCTTCCTCCTGGATAGGAGGCCACCCATCGTGGAAGCCCATTGGAAAGGAAGACGATTGCCCGGAGGAATCCGGAAGGAAAACCCCGGAAAAAAGGACCAGGCCGCACAGGCTCAACAGCATATCCCGATGATAAAGAACCGTTTCCCGCGCCGGCCCTCCGTTCTGAACCGCGGCGGCGAACGAGACGGGCAGGATAACTCGCTACTTCGACAAGCGCCCAGGCGACCCGGACGCCACCCACTCGCGTGTGAGCCGTAGCATGAGAGCACCGCTTTCCTCGCTGAAGATGAAGCCCTCGTTCGGATCTACCAGCTTCGCCAAGGCGTCCGGATGAGTCTCTCGTATCCACTTTCGCAGGGGCGCCATTCGTCGATTGAGCTCCGGGATGGAGTGGGCGGCCGGAGGCTTCCTCGTACTCGGCCCCTTGCGCACGACCAACCCGTCCCGAAACTCGAAACGAGGATAGTGGCGCAGTTCAGTCATCCCGACGGCCCGAATAATCTCACTCGTCTCCAGCATTTCGAAGGTCACGACGTTGCCCTCGACCTGGACGTTGCTGTATGTCAACTCAGTTCGCGCACCCGCGTCATACGCGTTGGGGCCCAAAGCCTTTGCCTTGCCCTCGAATGTTAACGGTCCGAGGTGCCACACAATGTCGTCTGAAGTAAGGGCCTCCAGCGTTGCCAGGTCGTGAGACGCACTCGCCTCTACATATCGATGGAAAAGATCGGCCACGCCGGATTCGCCCGTAGCACAGGATCCCGCGAGGGGAAACGCTCCCACTCCGAACGCCAACATGGTCCGAAGAAGCGATGGCCGCAAAGCTTTCCTTTTCATTTTCCCAAGACCTCACGCCGGCCTAACCGGCCCTCGGCGATCAGCAGCAGCCGAAGGCGGCCCGCCGCATCGGCTTGTAATGCGACGTGACTCTGCGCCTCCTATCCGCGCGGGAGATCATCGTTCCACACAACACCTTTCGCGCTGACTTCCAGCGCCGGTATTTGCCTAAGGATCTTCCGTGAGTCGGGGGATGTTTCCACTTCGAGAATCTCATAGTTGCGCTCGCACGTTCTCCAGCTCGTGCATGGCGCTCGATTTGGTTCATCATCCCATGGCACTCCGGCAAGCCGCTCAAGCTCGATGATGGCAGCTTCAAGAGTGGCGTGCTCACTGATCGGCTCAGCGTGGATCTCATCTTCGATGAAGTACCGGCGACTCATCACACCACCACCTAACGTCAAAGCTGAGTGGCGCGCTGCAGCGCGTCCGCTCGAGCGCCTTGTTGGCCGCGGGCTTTGAATAGAGCAAGCAGGCGCTTGGCATTGGACTGTGGCTCATGCTCATTCAGCCATGCTTCTAGTTCGCGCACCTTGCTCGGAGGGCTGTAGCCCACATAACAGCCACAACCGAAGAACCTGAAGTTGTGCTCAGCCAAGAACTGGATGATGGACCAAATTTCGTGATCCTTCTTTGGTGGCACCCTGAAGTCGTAACCCATTGGGCACATGGCTCTACCACAGTCAGGGCATGCCGAGACAGCAGCATAGTACTCATCGAGCATCTCCTGGTAGGTAGTGCCGTACTTCTGCTGCTTCTCACTGAGCAGTTTGCCAGCGGCTGTCTTTGCCAGATCACGGAACTCGGCCTCGCGCTCCCTTTGGGCAAAGAAGTCCTCAACGCGAGTTTTCTTGAAACCCTTCCTGCAAATGAAGCAGACAAAGTGCGACTTGTAGCTAGAGTATCCGTATCGGCACATGATCAGATGGTTTTCAGGCTGAGTATAGCGGCCGACGCGACGGCGACGAAGCCGCTGGCCGTTTGCATCGGCTGGTTAGACAACAGTAGCATTACGGGCTTTTCCGATTCAACTGCTCCTGCATGCTGCGCATGTCCGGAAACACCCACTGTTCGGCGATCTTACCGTTGACAAGTCTATAGACACAGACCTCGGAAATCTCGACGGGGTTGTTGGTCGGCGGGTTTCCAAGGAACTCGCCTAGGTTCGTTCCACGTGATGTGAAGCGCGTGACAACTCGATCACCTTCGGCAATCGTATCGTCGACCTCTTCGGTCCAGTCTGGGAAGGCCAGACGATGGGCCGTCACGCGAGCAAGCACTCCGGAATGGCCGTGAACAGTGCCTGAAGGAAAGTGGCCAACGAAATCCCGGGCGTAGATGTCACCGATCAAGTCGACGTTGCCCTTACTCCAAATCTCGGAATGTTGAATGTGGACTACTCTGATGTTCCTGGCTTTGTACGAGTCGCTGGAAGAGGCGCAACCAAACAACATCAGCAGCAGAGCCGGCGCCAGGAGAAGATAGCCGCTATTCATGTGATTGCCTTTGTTCGCCTGACGGGGCTGGCGTTCAGCCGCTAGGCTGTCCACCGTCGATTGGAGCGCGTGGTTCGGCTCCCATCTTCGCCAGCAGTGCGTCGACCCTGCTCGGCACGTCCGCATAGCAGTCAGAGTAGATGTCTCCGCGCTTGCGCAGGTGCACCAAGGCTCGATGGATGTCGCCGAGAGAGGGTCGGATGGCCTCGGCATCGTGTTCCAGCCGAACTTCGCAAACCCCGACGAAACCACTGATCATCTCTTCGTCGTTGCGTGAATCGTCCGACAGGAGGTAGTCGATCGCGGCGAGGACGTAGAAGCAGAAGGCGTGGCAGCCCATGTGCATCAGATCTTCGCACTTGTTGAGGCCGTCATCGGCGAACAACACGCGCGCCTCGTCGCGGCTCTTTCCCCCGAAGTTCTTCCAGGCGCACTCTTGATCCAAGTCCCCTGCAACAGGAACGACTTCCTCTCGTGTTGGTGTCTTCATCGTCTAAAGCTTAACTGGAATGCCGTTTTGCTGACGGCGCGAAGCGCCGATTTGCTGCAACGGCTGATGAAGCACCCTCACCGCAGGCGCAATACATGTCAAGCCACAACTCCAACCCAAAGTTGCCCATCCTTTGTCATTGGTCCGGCCAGAACATTGGTGGCCTTGGAGGTTCCCTTGTCCCGCAGACCGAGACGTACTTTTACGGCTGAAAGCTCTTGTTAACCTACAACAACTAGTCTCACTGCAACCTTATTAATTGACTATCTGGATGAAACTCCTTCCAGGAGAACCAGTATTCGTCCGATATCGCGAGCGGTTCCAGATCCGCTTCTATCGGGCCACTCAGGTACTTGCCGCGAAGATCCCACCGCGTTCCACTGCCGCTATCCGCGAGCCTCGTGGCTCCACTGAAAACCAAGTCGACCGCCTCCCCGGCAACGATACCCTTGAACGCATTTACCGTATCGCCCACGGCAACGAAGAAGGTGTTCAGTTCTTCATTCTTGACAATTCCCTGTTGGGTCAAATCGCTTTTGATATAGACAACCTGCGGCTCGGCGGCCGGGTCAAGGACTCCGATGACACGAGTTCTTGCCGGAAAGGAATCGTCTCGCTTCTCCGCAGGCAGTCCTGGTGTCGCTTCACTCGCCATGATCTTTTTCCAAATACCGGGAATGGGCAATTGAAACTCCCGAAAGTCTTCTTCCGTGACCCGGCACACCCTGGGCAGCGGTTCCAAGCGCTTAACCTCGCTCCACGGCAGGATCTGAAAAGGAATCATGGTCAGCGAGTACGGATGCAGTCGGCCGATGAGCGACTCGAAGGTGGCCTGCTGGAAGAAGGTCTTGGTGCGCCTGTCGGCCACGATCATGTTTGCATTCTTGAACGAACCCACGAACATTGGTCCGATATCGGTGACATCGAAGGGGATGATGCTGCGGCACATGGCGCAGTATGTGAGAGCAACGATGCGATCCCCGAACCGGTCATTGACGATGTGATGATGGACGACGTAGTCCAGCGGATAGGCCTTTGACTCGCCACCGTACTCGATAACCGCCAGTTGCATTTCCTCGGCAAGAGGCAGTTCTAGCGGGGCCTCCGCCATGGTCGGATAATCGACCGCCGGAAACGCCGTTTCCTGATGCATCCGGTAGGCCAAGACTACGGCCAAACCCAGAAGCCCTAGCGGAACCGCTGATTCGGGTCTGAATGAACCCGAATCGATTACGTACCGCGCCTCCCAAAGCAGCCCCACCCCCAGGAGCGACCAGACAAGCGGCTTGCGAATGAAGTAGTGGTAGTAGAGCCACTGAATGGGGAAAAGACTGATAAGGGCCATATAGATAGCCGCAGTTCCGACCAACACCGCGATGACGGCGAGTACAAACAGAAGGATCACTCCGCGCTCCTCCGGTGGCTAACGGATATCCCGGTCAGCGGCTCGTTAGATGGCATCCTCAACTCTGTCGGCGTTCGAGGCATCGAATGCCCTCAGTATAGTTCTTGTCTTTGTCGACTGCTGCCTGCAGACACTCGGTCGGATCACGGTCCTCGGCCGCAACTTCTTGCAGGAATTCTTCGTATGCCTTGATTGTGAACCGATCATCTGGATCCAGGCTTATCGCCTTCTCGAAGTACCGTCTGGCTTCAGTGTCTCTGCCGTGACAAGCAAGCATCCGCGCATAGTCGCGGAGAGCCAAAACGGATTCCGAGTCGTGATCCAGCGCAGCCCGGAAGTTCTCTTCTGCGTCGCCATATCGGCTCCTGCGCCACAGGAACTCCTCAGCGTAAACGGCATGAACAAGGGCTAGATGGTCACCTAGTTCCAGGGCTAACAGAAACGACGCCTCACTATCAGCGACTCGCTCCAGCCGGTTGTAAACCACGCCCAAGTAAACGCGAGCGATTCCCAATGCAGGATCTAGGTTCACTGCACGTTCAAGACAAGATCGTGCATCATTAAGGTCCCTTCCGAGCCCAAACGTCAACCAACCAAGTTTTGACCATCCGCTTGCATGGCTGGGATCCGTTTCCACGGCCCGCCGGAACTCCCGCTCTGCTGCTTCCAGACAGCCTCGCTCAATTGCCGCAAGCCCGTTCTCGTAGTAGGTATCTGCAGTGGAAAAACTCATCGCCAGTCTAAAGGTTCTGCGATTCAGCAGTGGTGCGCGCAGCGGACCGTCTGATGCAATCGCTTGTTAGACCGCCGCTCCGTGTGGGCTCTCACGACCATCAAGGCCCCGATCCCCGCAGAGAAGGAAGCAGGAGCAGCACGATTTGGGTAATACTCAGCACTGTGCCGAATGGAAGATACCAAAGGCCAAGCACTGCACAGACGAGCATCGCCGTCCACGCCCATGGTAGCTGTAGCACAAAGCAAACCATGGCACCCAGCCACGCGATCCCGAGAGCGAGGTGGATCGACTTCATCAAGGTCGAGCGGGGCTCGATCCCAACCGCCGACACGACTTTGGACCATGGTCCGAGCTGCCCAGCGAACGGACCGGAACTGGGAGTCACGTAGTCCCCGACAATGAGCGCTCGTCCCCCGTCGAAGGCCAACCAGCCTCCCTCGATGAACGCCAAGGCGACAACGATCCAAGCAAGCCAATGCATTCTGGAGTTCTCCTTTCGCATGGTATTCCTGCCGGCCTAACGGTTCTGCGATTCAGCAGTGGTGCGCGCAGCGGATCGTCTGATGCAATCGCTTGTTAGGCCGGCAAGCCCGATCTTGGGAGATCATTCATTGAGCCGATTGTATCGGCGCAAGACATCTCGCAGTTCGTCGTGAGGAAGTGCATGGACCGTGGTTCCGTTCAACCCGGTCATCGTCTCCGCAGCAACGAGCGAGTTGATGACCGCTTCCTCCGTGGCCTGAATCGTCGCGGTGAAGAGCGGCCCCATTTCGTAGGGCCCCACAGTTTCGGTGCGCATGCGCTCCGGCGGGCCGTCGACCCATTCGTACTTCATCGTCGAGAACGCGATCACGACATCGCCGGAAAAGGGGCTCGCAGTGGCGCCGTTTCGAGCAAGCCCCAGCGTCGCCCGGCGTGCAAGCGCCTTCAGCGTCAATGGGCTGAGCGGTGCATCCGTTGCCACGACGACGATCACAGAGCGCCCCTTTCGCTCCTCGTTAGTCGTCTCCTTCGCGGAAGCCTCATGGTACTCGGGAAGCAGCGTACTGAGCTCTCGCCCCACGGGCACACCTGCAACACGCAACTCGTCACGGTCTCCGTAGTTCGTCTGCACGAGGACGCCCACGGAGTAGGCGCCGTCCTCCGCCGCAAGAACTCTTGAGGATGTGCCGATCCCGGCTTTGAAGTCGTGGCAGTACATTCCGGTTCCTCCGCCCACGCTTCCCTCAGCCACGGGGCCGGATTTGGCGCCTTCAAGCGCGTCGAAGACATGCTGCTCGCGGATGGGAAAGACGAGGTAGTTGCTGAGATCGCCGTCCCACGTGTCAGCGACGACGGGCATGAGGACTGGGTTGTCTGGGAAGTGCTTGGCTGACCACTTGATCACGGCCGTGATCTGCATCCCATTTTTGGTCCACGAGTAATGAGACTTTCGGCCTCCAGGAATTCACTCCAGAACTCACGCATCTCGCTCTCGCCTTACATGGCTAACGGGTTCGGCATTCAGCGGCGCGAAGCGTCCACGGCAACGCCTGGTTAGCCCTCTTTACTGATCAATTACCCACAAACCCCGCTCGGCATCTGTAACGCTCTCCTCAACATAGCTAACAACTCTATCACTCAGTTCTTGGCTCGAGGAGTAGAAACAAGGGTGGTTCCCGTCCAGGATCTGATCTAAAAGAGTGTCTAGTTCATTGCTAAAATCTCCGGATGCAAGCTTTCTCAGGGCGTTAAATGGCTTGTCAGAATTGACGCTTTCCTGGAAGTAATACTCTTCGAAGTCGGGCACGTGGACCAAGGTAAACGACTCCGGCAACTCGGCAGAACGCCTATCGACCGTTTCCCGGATAGAGGCGTTGACCGACCATGCTCCGTTTCGAGCGGTTCCATCACCGCGCCTACATCTCGGGGAATCGGAATCATGAACTGCGACATAGCCGGTTCCAAACTGGTTTAGAATCTTTCCGAAGGTAGGGATGTTCCCCTTTCCAAGGCAATTGACGACATGTATCCTTTTTGCAGCCTCATGGACAGAATCTTCAGCTAGCTTTTGGAATACGGCCATTTCAGTATCCCCCTCGACCAGAATCACATGTTCAGCAAAGAAAAACTCATTTACGGTGGGATGACAGAGTCGAATCATTTTCAATGCCTCTCGCTCATCTTGTGAAAATTGGGCGCTTTCCGTTTGGAAGGTCCTTACCTGTTCATCCTGAGTTGAGTTCACTCTGACAATAGTCGTATGTGGCTTTGAAACATCCACGAAAACAGGGGAGTGCGTAGAGGCAATCACCTGCCAACTCGCCAACTCAGCGATCTTGTAGAGACTTTCACGTGCATCCCGAACAGCAGGAGGATGCAAAAAACTCTCTGGTTCATCGATCAAGAGGATCTTCATAGTATCTGCCCCTAGCCTCTTCGTTCCCCTCTTGACGTGGCCAGAGTCAGCAAGGGCGCTAAGCGCAGACCAAAGAAATGCCCGTTGTAGTCCGGTACCTTGAACGCTCAACGGCAGTGGAGCATGATCTCCCTTGGCAATGCGGAGATGAGAGCCGGAGCCGATAATTTTTTCGGGCTCAAGTTTACCGATAGCCTTTTCAAGCTTAACTGTGTGGCCATCAAAAACATCTGATAGCCTTCCCATAACCAGTTCGCATGTTTCATCAATTTTGTCCTGGACAGTTTCGGAGACCGAATCTGCCAACTTACTGATCTCCTCAAGAATGCCCGCCACCTGAGTAGAGTCGCTCTTAACAGATTCCTTTACTGCCTCCGACAATATCGCAACGATTTGCTTTTCGCGTTCATCCGGCGGATCTGTCGGTTTGATGCGAAGAGGGAACGGTACTCGGCTGGCAATTAGGCTGTCCCAACCACCCATCCCCCCTTCCTGCCATGCTGTATCCGAGGGATTCCAAGAGAACTTCTTGGCTTTTTGGTCAGGACCGGGCCAAACCCATTTCAGCCTTATGCAACCACCGAGTTCGTCATGGTCGAATTTCCAGTCGTTGCCAAGCTTCTCCAAGTCTTCGGCAGTTACTTCATTGAAAGTTGCCTCGATTTCAATCTCATTGCTCCCCTCTTCATTATGAAAACTGGAAATAGGCAATGCCTTACCTGAACTTGCAAACGCTTCATATGCATCAAGGATCGTTGACTTGCCACAATTATTGGGACCGATTAGGAGAACAATATTGTCAATTCTGATTTCAACACCATCTTCGTTGATGTTTTTAAAGTTTCGCACAGTCATTAGTGAGAGTTTCATAGCTTCGTATTGTTGGGATAACTTGTGTTGGACAGACCTGCATAGGTCGGGAAAGACAGCGTGCCGACCTGTCGATTGAGTTTGTGCTCGGTCGCCAACCCTGAAGGGAACTCGGATTGTCGCGGAGAGTTGCGACCGGATGAGAGCGGACCCTGTCCGGGCAATCCTTCGCCCTCGCGCAAGAGGGAAGCTCCGGCAAAGGCGGTCAACGAAACGTCCGACACAGGCCGAGCCGCTTGTACGTCCGTGACGGCGGACGTTGCCACTGGAATGCGGACCTGCCTAATTCCGAGCATCATGGCCTTTGTTCTCTTAGTAATACGCGTTCGGTAAAGAGTTGCGAGACTCCCACGGAGGGAGCCTTTCGATGGCAACTCATGATAACAAACTGCACGGGCCAAGCTCAATTCATTCAATGGGGACAGTGGAAAGCGAAAACCTGAACCGGTCAGAGTTTTTCCATCAAGAGAAACCACGATCCCGCCTATGCTTGGCTGCAAAGATGCGCTTGTTCTTCCTGGATGCGCCGCCCGAGGCTGACGGGCCATGGTTTCCGGAGCGGAGCCTGCAACGCCATTTCCGGGCTCTGCGTTTGAACCCGGGAGATCAGGTGGAATTCGTCTGCCAGCAAACTCGGCGGCGTGGAGAACTGCAAGCCGACGGCAGTTGGCAGCTACAGCCGGCTCGAGAGCTTCCGCCGGATCCTTTCCAGCCGCTGATCCTGGCCACCGCCTGGCCCAAGGGAAATCGCGGCGACCGTCTGGTGCAAAGCGCCACCGAAGCCGGGGTCGGAATCTTGCAAGCTCTGCTCTGCCAGCGCTCCGTTGCCGGCACCAAGCCGTTCGGCGAAGAAAGGATCCAGCGCTGGCACCGCTTGATGCAGGAAACCGGCCAGCAATGCGGCCGCTTTCACCTCCCCAAATGGCAAGGTCCACCGATTTCGCTTCCGGAATATTTGGCGAAAGCTCCCGGCCCTTGCCTGGCTCTGGTTCCCGACGCTCCCCTCCTGAAGCAGACTTTGTCCAAGCTGCCGGCCTCCACGGCGGAACAACCCCTGAGCCTGTTAATCGGTCCGGAAGGCGGTTTCAGTCCCGACGAATTGACCTTGTTGGATCAAGCCGGCGTCCCTCGAGCCGGCTTGTTGGCCACGGTTTTGCGGGTGGAAGTGGCCGGGCCCATGGCCGCCGCCCTTTACCAACACCTCACAGCCAACCCCGCTCCACAAAGGAAGTGAAGCAGCCGGCTCCCAGGATCACGTGGTCCAGGAGTTCGATGCCCAACAGCCGGCCGGCCCGCCGCAACCTTTTGGTCGTCGCCCGATCATCGGCAGAAGGTTCAGGATCGCCGGAAGGGTGATTATGAGCCACCACTACCGCCGCCGCCCGGTGCAGCAACGCCGGAGCGAACACTTCCCGGGGATGGACCAAAGAGGCGGTCAGGGTGCCTTCGCTGATTTTCTCCTCCCACAACAAACGGCCTTTCACGTCCAGATAAAGGGCCCAAAAACACTCCACCCGCACTCCCTGCACCCTGGAAGCCAGGTATTGGTACACGGCTTCCCCACCGCGCATGGTTTGCGGCCGTTGAACCTGGCGGCATTGAATCCTTCGTCCCAATTCCACCGCCGCCTGCAAGCGCCAACCAACGTCGGCAACCAGCCCCAAGTGCCGACTGATTTCCACCGCTTCCAAACCGGCCAAGGCGGCCAAACCGCCGAGGCGCCGGACGGATTTTTCCCAGGATTCTCCTCCCGGATGCTGGCAAAGACGGGCCAACAACCGCTCGTCGCTCAGTTTTTGAGGCGGCGACAGAGAGTCGGCGGGAGCCAGAGGATCGATTTTGGAAACGGCGAGTTCGAGCATGGTGAGGTTTTGAAAACCGATTTCGGTTTTGCTTAGGCAGACGCAATCGCGCCGCTTGGTTACAAAGCTTTCCGAGTTCCTCTTCATTTTTTCTTAAAAAAAGAGGGATCGAGTTCCGATGGAAGGACATCCAACTTGCGGGAAGGTCATCCGTTCACCGGTTCTGAGCCGGTCTCCAAGCCCCATGCAAAATCCTGCCGATACCCCCTCCCCCCCGGATCCCCTGCTCCGAGTCGAAAGCTGGGACCCCCATGCCTGCAACTACCGATTGTTGGAATGGGCCAAGTTGGGAGCCTGGGAAAGGGAAGGCGCCCATTTTCAAACGGACCAGCCGCAAAAATACGACCGGGAAACCCGTTTGCGCCTGCGTCTTCAATTCGGCCGGCGTTTCGGCATCAACGATTTAGAGAAACGGCAACCCCGGCAAGCGGTGGTGGTCCACCTCGACCCGGAGGACCAAGGCGCACGCATTCAAGTGCGTTGGTGCTCTTGAAGCCACAAACTTGAAATCTCAGTCGGACAAAGCCAAAGCTTGCCGATGCTCGCGATCGACTTCGGCAATTCCCTTACCAAAAGTCAGGCGGAATCCCTGTTCCAAACCGAGGCGCCGCAAATTTTCAAATAGCAAGGTATAAACGGTATCGCCGTAACTTTCGCGGAAGAATTCCACGAAGGAAAGGGAATAATCATAGGCTCGACTGACCCGGTCGTTTTCCTTCCACTCAGTCCAATTGCCGTCCAAAGCTTTCAAAGGCGCGAATTCTTCCGGGCCCTTTTTCGAAGCCGCCGTCATTCGCCCGCGGGCTCGTTGTACCGAACGGCCTTCAACCCATTGGGCGAATCCTTCGTGCAACCAAGTCGGCAATTGCGGTCCGATGCGATGCAAAGCCGCATGAGTGTATTCATGCCGCAGGGTGGCCCGCAGTTGCTCTTTTTCGCTTTCATAATCTTTCATCGCCACTCGGATTCGACCGTCGTATAGGCCGCCGGACCAAGCCGGCGCTTGGCCGCGGTAGCGGTCCCGATCCAACACCAGCACCAAAATCGTGTCGGAAGGGACAAAGCCCAGGCGGGCGGCGACGCTTTGATAGGCGTCTTCCAGGTCGGTCATCAATTGGGGAACGGCCTGCACGATGGCCGGATTCCTCGGATCGTAGCGAAATTGAAAATGAGCGGAAGCGTCGGTTAAAAAGCCCTCCCAGGCTTCTTTTTCTTGCTGCAATTGCTGCAAGCGCCTTTCCAAGGAAGCATCTTCGGGAGCGAGGCGCCGGGCTTGGCGAATCCATTCAATGGCCTGCTGCAATTGGCCGCTGACAAAGGCCAGCTCCGAGGAAAGCCGCAAGGCCGGAAGGCATTCGGGAAAATCTTTTCGGACCTCGGCCAAAACTTCCCTGGCTTGGTCGCGGCGGCCAAGACGGATGTGGGCTCGAGCGATTAAACATTCCAGATAACCCCGATCCCGATCGACTTTGCGGCCGGCTTCAAAATCTTCCAAGGCTTGCAACAGGCGGCCTTCCTGCATTCTTTTTTGGCCGCGATGACCATAGGTGCGGGCCAAATTCCGACGGATCACCTCCTGTTCGGCATCCAAGCCCAAGGCCTTTTCGAAAGCGACCATGGCCTGATCGAAGTCGCCCTTCTCCAAGGCGGACACGCCGGCCAAATTCCACTCTTGAGCGGTCTTGGGTTCCTCTTGAACTTCACCACCTACCGGAGATTCCTGGCTGAAACCAATCGCCGGGACTCCCGCCAAGCTCGCCAACAAACTCAGCCGCAAGAACATTTTCATGGACGATCTCGGTTTTGGCTTTGAGGGCGGTTTTCTTTCGGAGCGGTTGGGGAATCTTCCAACCGGGAGCGGGCGGCGGCCCGGAGCGGCTCCGCCTCGGCTCTCTGCCAAGCCGGCCAGCGCCGCCGGGCCAATTCCATCATCGGAGCATACGCCCAAGGGTAGACCATTTGCTGGGCGAAATCTTGGCGCTTGCGGCGCATGGCGAGGCGCTGGGATGGCTCGCCGCTACGGCAGGCATCCGGCCGCCGAATGCCGGCCAGGCACCGGTCGTCGGACCGAAATGGGCAAGAGGCGTGTTGCAAATCCGGGTCCAGCCGGGAAAAAAGGGCATCTAGCTCCATAGCGGAAAGTTGGAAATCCGCGGGAACCCCGGGGCAGCGCTGCGGCTGATCCAAGGGCGGTCCTTGCGCCCGCCAAACCGCCTCCTGGCGATCCGCCGCCAACCAAGCTTCCCGTGTAGGAAGAAGCTGAATGCCGGGACAATATTCGGCCGCCCGGCTCAAGGCTTCCGAGTCGGCCAGCAAGGAAGGCCAAAAAGGAAAGCTCCGGCATTGGGGCGGCCGGACCGGATAAATCCGGCAGTGCCGGTCACCTTGCAACATGCAGCAACGACCGTCCGCTTCCTCCCGCAGGCTGAATGCTCCGTCGGCCGCCACCAGGTGCAGGCGCCGAAAAGCTTCCGGGCTCATGGAAAGATGTTCGGCCATTGCCGCAAGATCGGCCTCTTCTACCCAAACTCGGCCGTGCCCGACCCGGCAACAATGGCCGCAACGCTGGCATTCGAAGTGAAAAGGTAAATCGGATTCGGCCTGGCCTTTGGCGGCGGATTCCATCCAAAGCTCCGGCTCAAGTATCCAAATCTTCCTGCCGGCGGCGGTGGGCCTCGATGTCGTCGGCTAAATCGGCCGGAGTGGCATAACGGACTTCCCGATCCTTGGCCATCATCTTCTCAATGAAGTAATGCAGATAAGGGGAAACCTGTCTTCCCTTCAAAGCAGAGCCGCTAAGCCCGGCCAGGACTTGTTTGCGCATGATGTCGGCATCGTCCTGCCCTTCGAAAGGAAGCCTTCCCAGGACCAAGTGATAAAGGGTGGCCCCCAAGCTGTAAATATCGGCCCGGACGTCCAAATCATCTTCGCCGCGAGCTTGCTCGGGAGACAAATAGGCCGGCGTCCCCATGGTGGTTCCCGCCGTGGCTCGGCCGCTCATGCCCTCCCCGGCGAAACCCAAATCGATGACTTTGAGCTTGCCGTGCTTGTTCAGCATGAGATTTCCCGGTTTGAGATCTCGGTGCAGGATGCCCTGCTCCCGCATGTATTCGAGGACCCGAGCCACCTGGACGATGATGTCCAGGGCCTCGCCTTCGGCAAAAGTGCGTCCCTCATCCAAATATTCTTCTAGCGTCTGGCCAGAAACGTACTCCATTTCCAACACGAATGTTCCCACAAATTTGAACACCCGGTGGCCGCGAACGATGAACGGGTGCTCCAATTTGGCCAGGACTTTGGCTTCTTCCAAAAAGCGTTTGACCGCCGCCTCGTCCCGGGCCAGCATGGGTCGCAGGATTTTTAAGGCCACTTTTTGAAAATCTTTGGCCCGGCGAGCCAAAAAAACTTCCGAAGTTCCCCCGACCCCGAGGGTGGATTCGACTTGGTAGCCGGGGATCTCCGGCTTGCTCAATCCCTGGGTCCGGCGCAAGAACGCCTGGCGCTTGGAATCCCAACCGAAAGCCCCTTCCAAAGCATCGCTTAAGCCGATCTCCGCCGCCGCCTTCAGGACTTCGATCGCCTCCTCTTTGACCAGGAAGCCGCGGTGAACCAAGAGAGCGAGAAATTCCTGGTCCTCGGAACTGACGGGGGGTTGAGCATTCATGGAAGGGTGTTCCCGAAAAATTATCCTAAAGTCTCCGCCTTTTTTGCCGAAAGAAAGTTGCCCGGGGAGGGGCCCATTCCTATTGGCTTTATGGGGTTCAAGGGAGGCCGGTCTACCTACCGAAAAAGGAGTGTCCGCCAGCGGGACGGCGGATGATAGGAGAACGGAAAGTGCTCACCGAGACCGGGGTCGTCTACAAATACTTCGATCTGATCGATGGCTTCATCCGCGTTCGGGTTTTAGCCGGCGAGGAACCGCTGCGCTTGCCGCCGAGCGCCGGAAAACATCCTCCCGACCGCCGGGAATACCGCCGCATGGTGGTGGCTGCCTGCGTGGTCGGTTTGGAAGAAACGGTGTTGCCCAAAGTTCAGCAAATCTATCCGGAAGACGTGGCTGCGGCCGAGGATTTGCTGTATCAAATTTGCGTGGACGTGAACCCGCGATTGGAAATCCATACCGTTTCCCTTCCGGCGGACGAAGAAGGGGAACAGGAAGAAGGCGGGGTTTCTCGGCTACAAGAAAAATCCCGCGGACTCGAAGCCCGCTTGCTTCAGGAAATCGTCGGCCAAGATGAATCGGTCGGGAAAATTTGTCGGGCGGTGCGCAAAGCCGCCTGCGGTTTAAAAGATCCGCAACGGCCGATCGGCAGTTTTTTGTTGGTTGGACGCACCGGGGTAGGCAAAACCGAATTGGCTAAAGCGTTGGCCCGGAACCTATATGGTCCGGAAAACCTGATTCGAGTCGATTGCAGCGAGTTTGCCCTTCCCCACGAAACCGCCAAGTTGATCGGCGCTCCCCCCGGTTACGTCGGACACAATGAAGGCGGAGTGCTCACGGAAGCTTTGATGCGGGATCCCAACGCCGTGGTTCTGTTCGACGAAATTGAAAAGGGTCACGAAAAGCTTCATAACATGCTGTTGCAAATCTTGGATGAAGGTCGATTGACCGATTCCAAAGGCAATACGGTTAGTTTTCAAAACGCGGTCATTCTGCTGACTTCCAACGTCGGCACGGAAGACTATGCTCAAGCAACCCAACGGGTGGGTTTCGAGCGTCCCGGAAGTTTGGCGGAAGCGGATTTCGACGATCTCACCAAGCGGGCGTTGCGGCGCAACTTCAAACCGGAGTTGATGAACCGGCTCAGCAGCGTCTTGGTGTTCGGCTCCCTCGACGAGAAAGCCTGCACCCGGATCGCGGAAATGCACTTGCAGAATCTGGCGCTCCGGCTGCAAAGTCGCGGCATCGATCTGCACTGGACGCCGGCTTTGCCGCGCGAGTTGGCTCGCCTCGGCCATAGCGAAGAATATGGCGCCCGAGAAGTTCGGCGGGTCATCGACCGGCGGGTGGAAGAGCCGTTGTCCAACCACATTCTGGATCGGGATCTAGGTCCGGGTTGCCAAGTCCGGCTGCGCTGGCGAACCGGCGAAGTCTTGATGGAGTGGAAGGGTCAGGACCACCGGCGCTGCGCCTAGAAACTGGCACAAACTATTGGAGGTCGGGGAGGTCAGATGGAGAAAAGATCCTCCACCGAAACAGCTCCCTGGCGGTCCAACGCCGAGAGGTCACCCCCAGCAACATCCCCGGAGTCGGGGGCTCACCCTCGGCGGTGATCGGCCGCACGTAGTTGCGCCACAAAAGCCACAGCCACATGTGCAGCCGCAGCCAACTCCGCTTCTTGGAGTGGCCCCAGTTGCGGCGCACCAGCCGGGAGAGGTTGTCCCGCATCTGCGCCAAGGTGTGGTTGATCGGAAACAGCGGGTTGCCTCGATCCCGCTTGCGCTTGGAGCACTCCTGCAGGTGGTGGAAACCTGCCGCTCCAAACACCGATTTCAAGACGCTGGGATAGATCTTCTTGCGATCGCTTTGCAGCACCGCCGGCTGCCTTGGAGCCAAGACCTCCTTCAAAGTCTGCAAGCATGCTTCCACTCCTTGCCGCGATTGCGAGCGTCTCTTGCCGAACAGTTTTTCCCGCTCCTCCTTCTTCTTTCTCAACCGCGGAGGGAGCGATCCCCGGCAGGGCAAGGTGCCGGCGGTCAGGTGAACGACGAAATACTTGGCACGGTGGATCAGCACCGGAACGGTCACCGGCTGCAGTCTGCGGTCGGTTTCGAAGGTTTCTAACTCATCCAATTGAAACACTCCCGGCAGCCCGCCTCGAGCCGCCACCTCCTGTAATCGCAAGCGATGGAAGCGGCGAGCGTGTTCGCCCATGCGAAACAGGCGGTCGGCCAAGGTGCGACGATCCACTCCCAGCATGCGAGCGCTTTGTCGCAGGGTGACCTTGCTCACCACCAGCGGCCAGAAGTCGAGATGGAGCCGGCCGTACTTCAGGCGATAGTGAAACTTGAAGCTTTGCGACGAGAAGGAACGGCGGCAGCCGTGGCACCAAAAGCGCTGGATTCTTCGTTGCTGGCGGCCACAGTAGAAGCCTCGTTTTTGAAAGCGGAAGGGGACGGAATCGGTGCGGCTGGGACAGGTATCCCAGGGGCAGTGCGGGGGTTGAAAACGCGGCATCGCCGGTGCCTCCGAAAGAAAAGGTTTCGGCTAGGCAGACGGCTTGAGGCGCCTTTGGTTACGCCGGAGGCCTAAAAATCACCTCCAATGCTTTGTGCCAGTTTCCGATTAGGGCTTTAGGTAAACCACCCGACCGTCAACCACGGTCACCAAAACCTGGGTTTCACCGATTTCTGAAACCGGGATTTGAAACAAATCCCGATCCAGAACCACGAAGTCCGCTCGTTTGGAAACTTCCAGACTTCCCACCAGATGCTCCTGCCGCATCAGCCAAGCCGGATTCACCGTATAGGCACGGATGGCCGCCGCTAAATCGGGAAGGGCTTGATCGGTGCGCAGCAAGGCGTTTTCCATGCCGACGAAGGGACTCATCGGACCGACGTCATAATCGCTGCTCAACACCACGTTGGCTCCCGAATCCCACAAATCCCGCAGGCGGAAGGCTTCCCGCGCTCCGGTTCCCAAACCGAGAAAGAAGTCGTACCAGCGTTGCAGCGCCGAAGTGTTGCGAACGTAATGCGAAGACATTTGAAAGTCTCCGGTCACGCCGAGCTGAACAAAGCGCGGCAAATCGGCGGGGTGAATCAACTCACAATGGGTCAAACGATGGCGTCGATCCATCGGGCCGTTGGCCGCAGCGGCACCGGCAATGGCATCCAAAGCTTCCCGCACTCCCCGGTTGCCGATGGTGTGAATGTGGAAATCGAAACCTTCGACTTCCAACTCGGTGATGAAGTGTTGCAAGCGATCCTTGTTGTAATAGTTCAAACCGTCGGGATCGGCGAAGTGAACCGGGGTTATATAATTTTGCAATACTGCTGCGGTGGTATGCCCGACTTCGCCGTCGGCATAAATTTTGATTTGACTACGCTGCAGCAATGCACCGGGGTTTGAACGGTAAAAGCTCTTCAGTTGGGTGATCTGCGAGTCATCTTGAAGATAGGGATAAACCCACAGCCCCAGGTTCACCCGGGCACTCAACCACCCTTCCGTTTCCGCCTGGTCATAAGCTTCCAAAAATCCCCGTCGCCAATGAGCCCGAGCGTCGCAAGCGGAAGTAATTCCGTTTTTGGCCAGCTCCTTCAAGCCATTGCGCAAGGCTTGAACGTTCAGATCCATCAAAGCCGGGTTGGGTTGAAAGGCCAGGTCCTGAGCCATTTCACCGGCGCCGTCCAACAGTAAGCCGTTTGGTTCTCCGGTGACCGGGTTGCGCAAAATTCGACCGCCAGGAGGATCCTGACTGCCGGCGTGGAAACCCAAAGCCTGCAGGGCTGCACTGTTGACCCAAACCGAATGGGACGTTTCTTCCAACATTAAGGCCGGACGATTGGGCACCGCATCATCCAAGATTTCCACCGGAGATCGCCCTCCGGCAGCCAGATGCCGCACCATGTCTTCAAAGCGATAGCCGTAACCCAGCACCCAGTGAGTTCCCAGTTGGAACCAAGCGCAAAACCGAATCAGGGGAATGTAATCTTCCGGCGACCATCCCGGAGGCAAGTAACAGGTCCAGGCGGTATGAAAGGCTTCCAAAAAATGACTGTGGACGTCGTGAAGGCCCGGCAAGACCAAATGGTTTTGTAAATCATGAACTTTGGTTTGCGGCCCGATCCACGCCGAGACGTCCTGGTTTTGACCCACCGCCATCAATTCCCCGGCTTGAACCGCCATGGCCTCGGCCCAAGGTTGCGCGGGATCCATGGTGTAAATTCGACCGGACAACCAAACTTGATCGGCGGCAGCAGCCTGAGATCCGGAATTTTGCCCGGCCAGGGGGGCGGCGAAGCCGAACAGACAAAGAAACAGCCAAGCTTTCATGCTTCCACCCTAAAGCAGAAAGCTGAGATCAAGCTGAGATTGAGGTTTCAGGAAATTCCAATTCCACGAAGCCGCCGTCGTCATCGTAGCCGATCAGCAAGCGGCCGCCATGTCCGGCGAGAATGCGAGCGGCCAACTTCAATCCCAACCCATGGCCGATTTGGCTCGGCAGTACCGGCTCCTGCCGGTCGAAAGCCTGGCGAACCGCTTTTGGAAACGGCTGCCGGGAATACCACCGCAAACCCCGATCGGTCATCCGGACTTCGGTAGTCCCGCCCCCGTGGCGGCCGGCGTTATCGGCCAGGATACGAAGGACGGTGTCCAGCAAATCTGGGTTGGCGCTGACCACCAAAGCCGGCCTCTTCTCAGGATTTGTCGCCGGCTCGGCATGATGCAGCTCCACCAACAAATCCAAACGCAATTTTTCTTTCGGGAAATACTGCAGACGATCGTCGATGCGAGCGAAAACCAAAAGTCTTTGCACCTGATCCCGAAGACCTTGGATTTGCGCCAAGCTTTGTTGCCAGCTTTCCTGCAACCCTTCCTCCCCCAGGCCGGCTCGTTCTTCCATCCATTTGGCCAACCGAGCCAGAGGCGCCCGCAATTCATGGGCGCTCAAAGTCAAAAAGGCTTCTTGACGCTCAAAGGCCTCTTGCACCGGTCGCAAACTCCAACGCAAGAAACGTCGGGAAAACAACCAACCGCTGAAACCGAGTACGGCGAAGGCAACGGCCAAGCCACCGGCAAAAGCCCACACTTGGGAACGCCCGGCCGCCGCCGGCGACAAGCACAGTACCGCTCCCACCGCCACGTCGGGAGGATCTTCCAAATAAAGAGGACGCGCGGCTGCGGCATAGCGATTTCCGCCAAGTTCCACCCGATCCCAATGCGAAGCCTGCTCGCTCTGTTGGCCTTGTTCCGCCAGTCCACGCAATATTTCCAGGCTCCCAGATTCCGGTTCTTCCCCCCAAGCCAAGGGCATGGCCGGCGAGGGCCCGAAAACCCAAACCTGGATTTCCTCGGGAAACCAACGGCTTTCCCACTGCAACCACTCGCCGTGAAAGCGCCCGTTGCCGTCAAACCAACTCATGCCGTACACCAATGCGGCGGAAGCGTCCAAATCGCGAAAGATCTGGCCGCGGCGCAAGTTTTCCCGCTGCCAAATGGCCAAAGCGGCAAGCAAACCGAGACTGATCAACAAAGCCCCAAACCAAGTCCAAGCCAGCCTGCGGCCGAGTTGCGGCACCTGCAAAGAGGAAATCAACTGGCCTCTCCTAAATCCAAGTCGAACCGATAGCCGAAACCGCGAACGGTGAAGATCCAGCGGCCGGGTTTTAATTTGCGGCGCAAGGAGGCGACGACGACTTCAACCACGTTGGAAATCGAATCCGATTGCCACCCCCAACATTGATCGAACAACTCCTGCTTGGATACCACCTGTCCTTGTCTTCGAATCAGCAATTCCAAAACTGCGAACTCTTTTCGATTCAAGGGCAAGAGAATCCGATCTCGACACAGCCGTTGGTTTCCCCAATCCAATTCGAAAGGACCGAATCGTTCCACTGCTGGCCGGGCTTCTTGATGGCGGCGCAACAAGATTCGCAACCGGGCAATCAATTCCTCGGCGGCAAAGGGTTTCCCCAAAAAATCGTCGGCGCCGTCCTGCAAAGCCTGCACCCGTTGCGGCACCTCATCCAAAGCGGTCAGCATCAATACCGGAGTTTGCAGGTCTTGCCGCCGCCACTTTTGCAGTTCGACCAACCCATCCCCATCCGGCAACATTCGATCCAGGATTACCGCACCGAAAGTTTCCAAAGCCAGAGCCTGGGCGGCTTCCTTCAAGTCGCCGGCGGTTTCCACCACGAAACCGACTCGGCTCAAATCACGAACGAGTTCCGCCCTTTGGCCAGGGTCGTCCTCGACCAACAGGAGTTTCATGAAGGTCGAGCATAAGCCCGAATCTCCAAAGAAGGAAAACCGGCTTGTTCCGCCAGCCGGGCCAAACCCTCTCGTTCCGCCAGAGCTCGAGGCAATTCCGAAGCCTGGAATTCGAAACGAGTTTGCCCTTCGCCGAGAAAACGGGCCCGAAAAATCTGATAACCCCGGGTCCGCAAGGCCTTTTCCAAAAGTTCGACTTTCGAAAGGGCCTGCAAACTCACCGGAACTCCTTCCACGATCCGGGAAGCCAGGCAGGGCGCCGCCGGTTTCTCGGCGATCGAAAGGCGCTGCAAGCGGGCATAAGCGCGAATGGATTCCTTGCCCCAACCGGCGGCTCGCAAGGGGGCCAGCACCCCCCTGCCGGCGGCGGACCGAGATCCTGGACGATCGTCTCGGTCGTCATCGGCCTGTTCACCGTAGGCCACCGGCCAATCCCGCTCCAAGGCTGGAATTTCGGCGGCAAGGAATAAAGCCTCCTTGCACCAAAAACAGCGGTCGCCCTGGTTTTGACGATAGCGGGGATTGCGAATCTCTTCGGTTTGCAGCAGCAGCAAGTCCACGTCCAACTCGGCCGCCACCTTCAAGGCTTCGCTTTTTTCCTCCCGGGCCAGGGAGGGGCTGTCGGCCAACACCGCCAGCACTCTGGATTTGCCAAGGCAACGGCGGGCGGCATGGACCAGGACCGCCGAATCCACGCCGCCGGAATAAGCAATCACCAACCCGGGCAACGGTTTCAGTTGCGCCGCCAAACTCGGCCAATCAAAAACCGCTTCGAGTGACTTCATGCTTCCTGGCGTCGTTCCTCCTCAGGTAAATAGCGGTCGGCCAAGCCCAGGTAAACCGGGATCGAATGGGCCATGAATTGCCGCTCCTTTTCCCCGACTTCCCGAATGATGCGGGCGGGGACGCCGGCGACCAGCACTCCCGGAGGGATTTCCGCCCCTTCCTTGACCACCGCGCCGGCGGCCACCACGCTGCCGGCCCCGATTTTGGCTCGTCCCAAAATCACCGCCTTGATGCCGATCAAGCAACCGTCCCCGACTTCCAAACCGTGAATCACGGCCCCGTGGCCGAGGGTGCAATCGGCGCCGATCCGGCACGGCAAACCGCTGTCGGTGTGGACGATGACGCCGTCTTGCACGTTGGTTCTGGGACCGATGCTAATCGGAGCCTCGTCCCCGCGAACCACGGCTTGAAACCAGACGTTGACGTCCTCTCCTAAATCCACCTCGCCGGTGACGATGGCGTTATAGGCCACCATCGCCCCTCCGGGCATGCGCCGGAGTAGGCCTCGAGGCTCTTGCGGGTAATTGTCCGGATGGACGTCCAGGGAATTTTCGGGAGCAGACATGGAGGCAATCCGAGGGTTGGGCAGCTTTCAGGGACCTTTCGGGAACCCTTCCGAGAACGTTAGGAAGTCAGGAGCACGAACAACAGGGCCAAGCCGTTGTGCAGAGCGTGAACGGCCACGGTTGCCCACAAGCCGCCACCCTGCCAGTAAAGCCAACCGAACAGCAGGCCGAGGCCGAACACCGGCGGCCAAACCGCCGGATCGTGGCCCAGGGTGAAGGCGGCGGTGGAAAACAGCAAGGCGCGCCGGGCTCCGAAATCGGCCCGCCGGCTCAGGGCTCCTTGCAAATAGCCTCGAAACAGGACTTCTTCCACCAAGGGTTGAACTCCAACCGCGAGCAAGGCCATCCAAATCAGTTCGGCCGAGGACAACTCGCTCATGCCGGAAACCACTTCTTGAACCGGAGCTTCTCCTCCGATCCAAAGGCCTACCCGGGAATAGAGCCACCAAAACAGCAGGAAAGCCGGGAGAAAAGCGAGATAAGCCCGGACCGCCCAACTCAGGCGGAGGGAACTGGACCAAGGCGGCAATGGCCCGGCGGAAAGTCGTAAAAAACCCCAAGCCAGGAGAGCCGCTCCGGCCACCAGGCTTTGCCGCATCGGCAAGTCGGTGAATCGATCGGGCCAAAGCCCCTGCACGGCCATGGGCAAACCCCAGAGCAGCACCGCCGCCCCGACCAAGGGGCCGAGTTGGGTCCTGGGTCGACCCGGAGAAGCCCGGACCGCCCGTGGCGCCGAAGCCAGCACCACGCAGGCCACCAAAGCCACCGGTGGCAACAGCAGAAAGGCCCAGAAGATCACGCGCCGGCCCCGACCACTCCGATTTCCGGAGAGGAGGCGGTGGCGTAGGGCTTCCGCGGGATCCGTCCGGCCAGGAAGGCGTCCCGACCGGCCAGGCAAGCATCCCGCATGGCCCGGGCCATGCGAATCGGTTGCCGGGCTTGGGCCACGGCGGTGTTCAACAACACCCCGTCGGCCCCCAATTCCATGGTGATGGCCACGTCGCTGGCAGTGCCCACTCCGGCGTCCACGATCACCGGCACCTGCAAAGCTTCCACGATCAAGCGGATGTTCAGGGGATTCAAAATCCCCTGGCCGCTACCGATCGGGGAACCGGCGGGCATCACCGCCGCTGCTCCGGCCTGCTCCAGACGCTGCGCCTGGATGACGTCGTCGCTGGTGTAGACCATGACCGTAAATCCTTCCTGGACAAGGATCTTGGTCGCCTCCAAGGTGGCCACCGGATCCGGCAGCAAGGTCTTTTTGCAACCCAGGACTTCCAGCTTGACCAAAGAGGTGTCGAGCATTTCCCGAGCCAGCCGGGCGGTCCTTAAAGCCGACTCCAGGTCGAAACAGCCGGCGGTATTGGGAAGCATGGCCAACCGCTCACGGTCCAGATAATCCAAAAACGCCTCGCCCGGAGTTTCGTCGGCGGGAATCCGGCGCACCGCCACGGTGACGCATTCGGTTCCCGAAACGGCCAGGGCGTCCCGCATCTCGGCGTAGCTCTGGTACTTGCCGGTGCCCAGGAACAAGCGGGAGCGGAAGCGGAATTCGCCGACCTCGAGCAGGTCGTCGGCAGGGATCTTGGATTCCACGGGAATCAACGGGGCTAGGGAAAAGGAGGGAAATGGATCAACCGCCACCGACCAAACGGACCACCTCCAGCCGATCGCCGTCGGCCAATTGGGTGGATGCATGGGCGGCTTTGGGAACCACCCGGCCGTTGCGCTCCACCGCCACTCCCGGCCCGGCCACCTCGAGGCTTTGCAAAAGCTCGGCCAGGGTCATGGCCTGGGGAAAGCTCCGGGCTTGGCCGTTGATCTGCAACTGCATTTCGCCGGACCGATCGTGGGGAGAACTCATCGACCGTCCATTCTAGACTTTCGGCCCTTCCCCGGGGCTTCTTGGAAAGCCTTCCAAAGGCCATAGAAAGATTGCAGCTTCAAGACAATCGCCTTATCCTATTGGCGGTCCTATGGCTACCCTTTGGGTTGCAAAGGGTGATTGAGTAGGTCCGCCTTTCGGGGCTCCTGTCCGCAGGTGGTCACGACGGGTTTGACCTACTGGGCAACCGCAAGTTTCCTTGCGGTCCATCGGGTGTGCGGGGATTTCCTGCACACCCGATTTCTGTGCCACGGCACGGGGATCGGCCTTCACCCGGGGCTTGGAGTCGAAAAAGGATGCGCAAAGAAGAAGTTCTGAGGATGATTGATGCGATCCACCGCGAACGCGGGGTGGATCGGGATGTCCTATTCAGTGCCCTGGAAGAGGCTCTAAGCACCGCGACGCGCAAGCGGATGGGTTTGGTGGAAGGTTTGGAAGTGCGGATCAATCGGCGCAATGGGGAAATTTCCCTGGTTGCCCCCGACGGCACGGTCTCCTTTCCTTCCGCCGAAGAATTAGGCCGCATCGCCGCCCAAACCACCAAGCAAGTCTTCATGCAGAAGATTCGGGAGGCGGAGCGGGACAAAGTCTTCGATTCCTTTGAAGACCTGGTCGGCTCGATCGTCCCGGCGGTGGTCCACAAGCTGGAAGGTCCCAACGTGATCTTGCAGCTTTCCGGCCGCACCGAAGCCCTGTTGCCCCGCTCCGAACGGGTGCCCTCCGAACGCCTTCACGTCGGCGACCGCCTGCGGGTGCTGATCAAGGAGGTGCGCAAAGAAGGTTCCCGGGTGGTCATCATCGTTTCCCGCAAGGACGAAAGCTTCGTCAAGAAGTTGTTCGAAGTGGAAGTCCCGGAAATTGCCGAAGGCTTGATCCGGGTGATGCGGGTGGCTCGGGACCCGGGCTATCGCTGCAAGGTGGCGGTGTACTCCATGGATGAGCGGGTCGATTGCATCGGCGCCTGCCTTGGCCTCCGCGGCACCCGCATTCGCAACATCAACGATGAAGTCGGCGCCGAGAAGATCGACATCATCGAATGGAGCGACTCCCTGGAAGAGTTGGTTCAAAACGCCCTGAAGCCGGCGAAAAACATCCCGATCGATCACATCTTTCCCGACGAGGAAGCCCAATCGGTCTTCGTCCTGGTCAGTGAAGAGCAAAAGCCCTTGGCCATCGGCATGGGCGGGCGCAACGTTCGTCTCGCCGCCCGCATCGTCGGTTGGGAAATCGAAATCAAGACTCCCGCGGAATACGAAGCCGAGCTGCTGGCCGCCGAGTCCGGCGACCGCGGGGACCGCGGGGACCGCGGGGACCGCAGTGAAAGGATGGAACGACGGGAACCGGTTCGACCGGATTCCGGCCGGCATGAATCCCCGGAGGGAGGCAGCCCCCGGCAAGCTCCGGAAGCCGTCCCGGAACCGGAAGGCGAAGCGGCCCCGGCCGATGCCGATCCGGTCGCGGATTCGGCGGGATTCGCCGACGAAGACTTTGACGACAGTGATTTCCCCAAGGCTGGGGAAGATTTTCCGACCGTCCCGGATCACATGGACGACGACTTGGAAACCCCCGATGCGCCCACCCCTCGGCGGGCCGCCCGCCGGGCTTCGACCGTAGCCAGAGAAGCTCCTGAACCCACCGTTCCTGACGCGGAACGAAAACCTACCGAAGGTGGTGATCCGAACCAGGAGGTGGAAGGTTGAGCGGCGACAAGGTCAAGGTTTTCACCCTGGCGAAGCGCTACGGTTTCAAGTCCTCCGAGTTCGTCAAGATCCTCGGAGACATCGGTTTCCCGGTACGCTCCTACCAAGCCTCGGTGGAGGATTGGGACGTCCCGGTTATTGAAGAACGGCTCTTGCGCGGCGGCCTGATCCAGGCTTCCCAGGCCACCACCCTGCAGGAAGAGGCTGAAGCGGCGGAAGAAGAAGCCACCAGCGACGCCCCGAGCTGGCAACAGCTCATGGACTCGGCGGCGAAGGCCGAAGCCGAAGCGGAGGCCGTGGCTGAACCGCAAGTCGAGGCGGTCGCCGAAACCCCGGTGGAAAGCACGCCGGCTGCGGAAACCGCTCCGGCCGAGCAAGCCCCTGCGGAGGCCATCGACTCCGAACCGGAAACCCTGCCCGCCGAAGCGGAGGCAGAGGTTGCCGACACTCCGCTTTCACCCCAGGCCGAAGCCGCCGAGGCGGAAAGCCCGGCCGAAGCCGAAGCGGACGCCGAACCGGAACCGGCGGAAACCCCTGAACCCAGGGTCGAGGCCGCCCCTCCGGTTGAAGAAGAAGCGGCGGCACCGGTCGAAGTAACTTCCCCCACTCCGACCGAGTCCGATTCCGACCTGACCGAGGACTCCACCCCGGCTCCCGAAGCGGCGGAAACCGAGCCTTCCCCCAGCCCCACCCCCGAACCGGTCGCTCAGGAAACTATTCCTGAACCGGCCGCTCCTTCCCCCACCCCTGAGCCTGATTTGGCCTCGGAAACTTCGACTACTCAGCCGGCCCCTGCAGAAGCCGCGGTTGCGCCGAAGCGCAAGAAACCGCCGACCCCCACCCCTTCCAAGAAGCGGTCCAAAGCCGAGCCGGCCAAGATCTTATTTGCCCAAAACAACCTGCGCCGTAGCGACCGAGCCGGCCAAGACTCTGAGGACCTGCCGCGGTCGGAACGGAAAGCCGCTCCCCAAGCCGGCGCTCCTCAAGCCAAGGCAGGAAGCCCGCAAAAGCGGCGGGAAAAGGATCGGCAGGCGCCTCAGGCCAAAGCCGGTGCCCCGGGTTCCGGTCCGGCGGCCAAGGGTGCCGGGGCGAAAGCGGTTCCGGAAGCCGGACGCCCCGCCGGTAAGAAGGAAGGCGGCAAGGGCAAGAAGGCCAAGGGCAAGGACGGTTCCAAGACCCCGCCCAAGCCCAAGCCCCGCCAAGGCGCCAAGAAGGTCGGCATGATCGACTTGGAGGCCCTGGGCCTGGTCAAGGCCAAGCAGGCCAAGGATCGCCGCAACGTCACCTTCACCGACGTCCGCGACCGGGAGAACGCCCGTCGCCGCAACCAGCGCACCCGCCAGCGCGAGCGCTTGAAGCAACGTCGCTCCGGACAGTTGGGTCCGGCCAAGGTTTCCACCATCGATCGGAAATCCGAGGTCGTCCTCGACGCCCCGGTGACGGTGAAATCTTTCTCCCTGGCCACCGGCGTCGCGGTCAACCAAATCCTCGGCAAGTTGATGCGGATGGGCACGATGGCCAACGTCAACGCCGCCTTGGACGAGGACACGGTCGAGGTCCTGGCCGACGATCTGGGCATCCCGGTCCGGTTAAAGCAATCGGAAGACGTGGAAGAAAGCTTGATGGAGGAAATCCAGGAAGCCCGCCAGGCCCTGGACGACAGCACCATCGAGCCCCGACCTCCGGTCATTGCTTTCCTCGGTCACGTCGACCACGGCAAGACCACCCTGATCGACGCCATTCGCAACACCAAGGTGGCCCAGGGCGAAGCCGGTGGCATTACCCAGCACATCGCCGCTTCCATGGTGACCATGGATGACGGCCGCCGGGTGGCCATCATCGACACCCCGGGTCACGAGGCCTTCACCGCCATGCGGGCTCGAGGCGCCCACACCACCGACCTGGTGGTCTTGGTGGTCGCCGCCGACGACGGCGTGATGCCCCAAACCGAGGAAGCCGCCAACCACGCCAAGGCCGCCGGCGTGCCGATTGTGGTAGCGATCAACAAGGTCGATGCCCCCGGCGCCAACGCCGACAAAGTGCGGGCGGAATTGGCCGGCATCGGCATTCAAAGCGAAGAATGGGGTGGAGAAATCGGCATGATCGAGGTCTCCGCTTTGCGCCGCACCGGCATTCAAGAACTGCTTGAGCGGGTCCTGTTAGAAGCCGAAGTCCTGGAACTCGCCGCCCATGCTCGGGGCGACGCCATGGGCACGGTGCTGGAATCGCAGATTTCCGAAGGCCGCGGCAAGGTCGCCGACGTGTTGGTTCAAGACGGCACCTTGAAGACCGGCGACGTGGTGTTGGCCGGCCACTCCTATGGCAAGATCCGGCGCATGTACGACCACCGCAGCAAGGTGGTGAAAAAAGCCGGTCCCTCCACTCCGGTGGTGCTGCTGGGTTTGAACGAGATGCCCCCGGCCGGCGAGCGGTTTTACGTGGTGCGGAACATGGCCGCCGCCAAGGAAGTGGCCGAAAAGCGGGTGCAACACCTGCACGAGGCGGAACGGGCGGAAAAATCGAAGATCGGCTTGGCCAACATCTTCGACCGCATGGAAGAAGACAGCCTTGCCCGCATCAACGTGGTCCTGAAGGTCGACGTGCAGGGTTCCCTGGAAGTATTACGGGATACCTTGCCGGGCTTGTCCAACGACGAAGTCCGAGTTTCTTTGGTTCACAGCGGCGTCGGCGGCATCACCGAATCCGACGTTCAGTTGGCCGAAACCACTGAAGCCATCGTCATCGGCTTCAACGTCGGTCCGGACAGCAAGGCCAAACGCTACGCTGAGAAGAACGGCGTGGAGGTACGGAAGTACAACGTCATTTACGAAATGACCGAGGACTTGCAGTTGGCCATTCAGGGCATGTTGCGGCCCGACATTGTCGAAGAAAACCGCGGCAAGCTGGATGTGTTGCAAGTGTTCCGTTCTTCTCGCTTCGGCACCATCGCCGGTTGTGCGGTCAGCGAAGGAGAAGTCTCGCGAGCCTACTCGATTCGGATCGTGCGCAACGGTCGGGTGGTTCACGACGGCGAGATCGAATCCTTGCGTCACCTCAAGGACGACGTCCGCCAAGTCAAGGCCGGCAGCGAATGCGGTGTCCGGGTGGCGGGTTACGATTCGGTCCAAGTCGGCGACGTCTTGGAAGCCTACGAGAAGGTGGAAAAGAGTCGCTCGCTGGAAGAATCGGAACTGGCGGAACAAGAGTCCTGATTTCCTGCTGAACCCCCGTGGCCAGCGAACGTCGCCGCCGCCAAATCGCCCGCCAGATTCAAGAACGACTGGCGATGGTCCTTCTCACCGAAATGAAGGATCCGCGGGCCGCTTTCATGACCATCACCGAGGTCGAATTGAACGGCGATTTGTCGGTCGCCAAGGTGCGCTACTCGGTTTTGCAACAAAAGCCGAACGACAAGGCTCGGGTGGCCTCGCTGCTACAACACGCTCACGGCTTTTTGCGCACCCAGGCGGCCCGGGCGGTCGACTTGCGACAAGCGCCCGAATTGGTGTTCGAATACGACGAAGGTCCGGAACGGGCCGATCGCATCGCCCGCTTGATCCAGGAAGTTCAGCCGGCGGAGCCCGACTTCGACCCGACGGAAGAAGACTCGGACACGGGAGAACTCCCGGAAGCCGAGGGAAAATCCAGGCTTCCGGATGACCCGGCCGCCGCAGGATCCTGAGCAAGCTCCCCGCCGTCTGCGCCGGGCGGAAGCGGTATTGTCCCGCCGCAGCGAGCGAATTCTGTTGGTATTGGAACGTTGCGTCGACAGCCTGAATCACGTTGCCGTCCTGCGTACGGCGGAGTTGTTCGGCATCCAGGACGTTTGGACAGTGGCTCCTGAACCGGGTTGGCGGGCTCCGAATCGAAAAATCACCCGGGGTTCGTGGTTGTGGTTGAGCAACCGGCATTTCTTTACTCCCGAGGCCTGCATCGATGCTTTGCGGGATGAAGGACGCACGATATGGGCCACCGATTTAAACGAAGGAGCCATGGCTCTGGATTCGGGCCCGCTACAGGTTCCGGAAAAGCTGGCCCTGGTCATCGGCCGGGAATCGGACGGCGTTTCGCCGATGATGTTGCAAGCCGCCGATCAACGGGTGTTTCTGCCCATGCACGGCTTTACCAGTTCCTTCAATCTCAGCGTGGCCGCCGGCTTGTTGTTGCAAAGATTATTTGACGCTTGCCCCGAAGCTCGCGGCGACATGCGGGAAAGCCGCAAAGCCGAGTTGCGAGCCGAGTGGTACCGCAAATTGGCCAAGAACGAAAGTCAGCGCAAGGCTTTTGAAGCTTGGTTGGACCATCCGCCGCCGCCCTTTGATTCGGTGGAGCCTCCTCCCTTGTCCCGGGCGCCGCGGGTATCCAAAAAGATTCGCGAACGCAACCGGACTTTGGAAGAAACCGCTCGCCGGCGAGAGCAGGATCTCAATGCCCGGCGGGGTTTGACTCCTTGACCTCGGCTAGAGGTAAATCCGCAAGGGGTTGGCGATAGGCGGAAGCCCGCTCTTCACTTCCCAACAAGGTCCAAGCTTCCACCAAGGCTTGGCGGCACCGGCTTCGGGTCGGGCCTTCGGCGACCATCAAATAACGACAAGCTTCCAAAGCGCTTTCAAGAAGCGGGACAGCCTCTTTGGCCTTTCCAGAGGCAGATAGAAGAATCCCCCATTCGATTTTGGCTCGCTGCTTGTAGTGATCGTGGTCGGCCAGTTTAGGGTTTTCCGCCACCGCTTGGAATTTCGCCAACGCTTCGGCAGTATCCCCGGTTTTTGCAGCCAAAAGCCCCTCCGAAAATAGGCAGGAAGTCAACTCAGGATGATCTTCAGGAAGCCCTTGGGACAACTGTCGAATCCGGGCCAAATTTTCTTGGGCCGCTTGCCACTGCTTCTGTTCCAGTTGCTGCCGCGTCAATTCCACCCATCCTGGGATTTGAATTCGATGCTCATCACCAAAGGCGTCCCTCCAGATTTTCACGGCGGTTTCCAAAGCGGATTTAGCTTGGTCGTATTCTCCGGCCCGAGCCAAGCATTCACCGTGATTCCGCCAGGTGGTCGCCCGGATCCGGTCCGACACCTTGGCTTGCTTTTCCATCGGCCGGTAGCTGGCATACACTTCGGAAGCTTGCTCATACGCTTCCGCCCTCATTAAAGTTCCGGCATAATTCCCCATCGATTGCATCCTCAAACTGGCGATGGCCAATCCTCCGCCTTCTAATTGATCGAAAGTATTCAAAGCGGCCCGGTAATAAGGCAGGCTCTCCAATCGCCGCCCTCCCGTTTCCAGGAAACCGGCGAAGTTCACTTTGACCACGGCTTGCGAATCGCTGTCGGGAAAGATCCGATTGCCCCAATCCAGGGTTCTCTCATAGTAGTTGCGAGCCTCATGCCAACGGCCAAGAAGTTTCAGCGTAATGCCGGCTCGCATGCTCAAATTCATAATGTCGCGCATTTGACCTTCGGGCTCTTGTTCTAATATGACCAGGCCTTCGAGCAACAATTCCAAAGCGCTTTCCAGCAACTCTTGGCGCTCGTCATCCGGCTTCTCCAAGGCCAAGGAAATTTTGTTTTGAGCATAAAAACAATTTACTTTGGCCCATTGTTGTTGATCCTGTTCTCGAATCGGTTCCATAACTTCCAGGCACTGCTGAAAAAAACCGTCGGCCTTCTCGAATTCTCGGGCCAAGGTGTAAATACTGGCTAATCCGGTCAAAGCGCGAGAACGGATCCCAGCCTGTTCTAGCAAAGCATTTTCTTCCAAGATATCTAAGGCCTTCTGATAAATCCCAAAAGCCTTTTCGAAGCGATGGCCCATGCGAAACGCATCGGCGGTATCCACCAACGCCGAAGCCAGGGCCGCAAGATCGTCCGAATTCTCCAGGGAATCGGCCAGCTTTTCAAACATCTCGGCGGCTTCGTCATAGGAACCGAGATTTTGGTGCAGGATGCCTAAGACTTCCAATACCCGCCGGCGAATGTTGGGCTTGTCGACGAAGCGCTGTTCGATCGCCTGAGTACTGCGACGAAGGATTTCCCGAGCATCCAAGACTTGACCTTGGGCAAGCTCAGGATCGGAAGCCTGCAAAACTTCCAACAGGAATTCTTGGATGGCCTGGAATTCATCGGCCCGATCCACCGCCGCCTGTTTGGCCTCCTTTTCAAGGTCCCAAGATTTTTTTAACTCGGTGGCATGCAAGCGCGACTGAATCCACAAAGCGCTCGGCACGGCGACCGAAGCCAACAACAATCCTGCCGCGGCGACGCTGGCCACTCGATGGCGGCGGATAAACAAGCGGAATTGCCGAAATTTGCTTGGCGGCCGGGCCAGAATCGGTTGCCCGCTCAATACGTTTTCCAGATCTTGGGCAAAGGCAGCGACGGTGGCATAGCGATGGGCCGGATCGGCGTCCATGGCTTTGGCCACCACCACTTCCAAGTCCTCCGGGATCCGGCGATTTCGAGATTGCAGGGAAAAGGGTCGGCCGTTGAGGATCTGAGATTCGGTTTGCGAACGATCATCTCCCTGAAACGGCACCTGCAAAGCCAACATCTCGTACAGGGTGACTCCCAGGGAATACAAATCGGACCGGGCATCCAGGCTGCGTTCTCCACGAACCTGTTCCGGTGACATGTAGAACAAAGTTCCGAGCTGAGCACCGCTTTCGGTCAGACGAAGATTTCCCGACGGCAGGGTCAAACCGAAATCGAACAGCCTCGCCTGCCCTTCCGGGGTGACCAAGACGTTGGACGGTTTCACGTCTCGGTGCAGGGCTCCGCGGTCGTGGGCGTGCTGCAAAGCGCGAGCGATTTGCACCGTGCTTCGGACCGCCAATTCCGTCCACGAAGCCTGAGCCCAAGGACAATCCTCCGGCTCCTGATCCACCCCGGCTCCTTGCAACACGGTGCGGGCGAAATCGGGCCCGAGCAGGCTTTCCGGCGCCCGCTGGCGCAGGTCGGCCAAGATTTGGGCCAGGGTCGCCCCGGGCACGTACTCCATGGCGAAGAAGGGCAAGCCCTGCTCTTCCCCGTAGGTGTGAACGGTGACGATGCCAGGATGTTGCAATCCGGCGATGACCTCGACTTCCCGTCGAAATCGTTCCCGAGCCTTGGGAAAATAAAGCTGGCCCGGGCGAATCAACTTCAGCGCCACTTCCCGCCCCAGCGAAATCTGCCGAGCCCGATAAACCACCCCCATACCGCCGCCCCCGATCCGTTCCAAAAGCTGGAAGTCGCCCAGTTGATCCGGGAATTCATCCTCGGACGAATCCGCAAATCCCATGGCGGTAAGGATTTGAAAACGGGCCTTGACTTCCTCCGCAAGCTCGGGATGGTCCCGGCAAAAGGCTTCCAATTGGGCGGATCGTTTCGAGCCGGGCAACTGCAAGCACTCGGCCATGAAAGCTTCGATTTGGTCGCCGAGTTCGGAAAGGCGGTCGGAATCCATGTCAGGGGGGCGGAGAAGCGCTCGGTCGGCGTTTCCCCTTATACTTCATCAAGAAAACGAATCCTGCATGGATGCCCAAACCAAGTCCCTCCTGGAGAACGCCTCGCAAGGAGATTCCAAAGCCATCGGCGAGCTTCTCCAAGACCTTTGGCCGGAGTTGGAACGCTTCGTTTCGGTCAAGGCCGGCCGTTTGGTCAAGGCCAAGGATTCCGCCGCCGATTTGGTGCAGTCGGTCTGCCGTGAAGTATTGGAAAGAGTCCAGGACCAGCGCTTCGAGTTCCAGGGCCGGGCGGAACTGCGCCAGTGGCTTTATCAGGCGGCGGTCATGAAGATGCAGAACCGCCACCGTTTTCATTTGGCCGCCAAGCGCGACGCCCGCCGGGAAGAATGGGCCGGAGAAGCCCCTTCGGCAGCGGAGCAATTGTTCCAATATCTGAGTACGCCGTCGGTTGGCGCCGCTCGCCGAGAAGACTGGGCGCGCTTTGAACAAGCCTTTCAACAGCTTCCGGAAAACTTCCAGCAGATCCTGGTCTTGATCCACGTGGACGGCTGCAACCACCGGGAGGCGGCCTTGAAGATGGGCATTCAAGAGGCCTATTCCCGAGTGCTGCTATCCAGAGCTCTGGCTCGCCTGGCCAAGCTGGGCACCAACTGATTTCTCTGTTTGATTTCCCTGTTGCGTCCGGCGGCGGATGGTTTTTCCCCCTGTGTCAGGCATGGGCCGAGCCCATCCCACCACCAGCGAGGAAACCCATCATGAAATCCGCCTTCTTCCTTCTCTTGTTGACCAGTCCGGTCTGGGGCCAAGCCCCGCGACCTTCGGTGATGGTCGACGCCACGCCGACGACCTCCGCCTACCAGCCGGCGGTCGCGACGCGAAACGACTTGAGTGCCGTGGTTTGGACCGACGGTTCCTACGGCGGCTCCAACACCATTCAGATTTGTCTGTCCGACGGTCGCGGAGTGGATTGGACTCCCGTGGTTCGCATCGACGGCGATCCAGCGGCGATTCCCACCGCCAAGTACACCTCCGAATCCAGTGTCCAGATCGTCGGCGACAACGTCTACGTAGCCTGGGAGGACGCCCGCTTCGGCAATCGCGAGTTGTTCCTGGTTTATTCCAATGATCGCGGCCTGACTTGGTCCCCTGAAATTTGGATCGACAAAGGCAGTCCCGCCGGAACCGATACCGTGTTCTATTGGGAAATGAAAGCCACCGACGATTCCGCCGGCGGTTTGGATCATTTGTATTTTCTGTTCTCGATCACTCCCAGCGGTTTTCTGGATCAGGATCTTTACTTTTTGGCCTCTCACGACGGCGGCATGAGTTTCGCTACGCCGGCGCTGTATTTGCCTCAGGGAGCGGCTCCTGGAACGGCCGACGTCTATCACATCGACATGGTCGCCAACGATCAGGAAATTTACGTCCTGTGGCAAGACGATCGCTTCGCTCCGACGGTTTACGAAATCCTGTTTCAACGCAGTTTGGACGGCGGTGCCACTTGGTTGCCGGCGGATCGCCGCTTAAACAACGTCGCTCCAGGTAGCGCCGATACCGCCAACATTCACTTGAGCCATGCCGGCCCCTACGTCTTGGCGGCTTGGGGCGATGAAAGAACCAGCGGTGGCCCCCAGGATGAACTGCGAGTGGCCATCTCCACCAATCGCGGCATCACTTGGGGAGCGGACATGCTGGTGGGCAATTACGTTCCCGGCGTGGACGACATCGATTACGTTCACTCACGAGTGATCAACGGCAACTTCTTCGTGACTTGGAACGATGACCGCGGCGGTGCCGAAGACGTTTACGTAGCTCAAAGCTTCGGCCCCGGCGGCCCCTTCTTCGAATGGGCGGTTCCGCTTGGGCCCGGCAACGACGCCAAGTTGGTTGGAACCGGAGAGAAATTGGCGGTGCATTGGCGGGACGTCTACGGTGCCGGCTTTGCCGCCAGCTATTCCCGTGACGGAGGTGCCAATTGGCAAGCAGGTTTCGGCTTCAATGACACCCTCGGCCCTCACCACGAAGGCGGCACCTTGCGCTTCAATGGTGACTACGGCAACTTCATCGCCGCTTGGTTGGCCGACGACTTGGGCTTCAACAACACCTACGTCGGCGGCTTCCGGCCGCAACACTTGGTACCGATCGGTGGTTTTCACCTAGGCGACCCGATCTACTTCGAAGCCCACCACTTTCCGCAAAGTGAAGAAGGTTGGCAGTTCGCGGTCCTGATGTCGGAAGGTTTGGGCAACTTTCCCCTCGGTTATGGGGACGGGCGCAATACCGGCTTGTTGGACGACGCCTTCCTCCGCGCCGCCTTGGCCTACGTCCCCGGACTTTTGTCCGGCACCATCGGCGTGGGCGGTTCCGGCGCCACCCCCACCGTGTTTTGGCCCTTGAGCCTGCCGAGCGGCCATCTGCTGTACTTGACCGCCGTTTCCTTCGATCTCAGCGGAGGCGGCGTTTCGCAAGGGGCTCTGACCGACGTGTTCACCTTGGTCATGCCGTGATCCAACTCCGATTGCCGCGCCCGAGATCCACGAAAAATTCTCGGCAAAGCCGGCTTCATCGGTCAAAATAAACCTTCGCTTCGGCCGGAGACCCCTCATCCAGGGTCTTCGGCCGATTCCCTTGCGGTCCCCTGCGCTCCTGTCGACGTGAAAGAGTTCTACGACAACCAAGACTTTCCTTGGACCCAGAAGCTGGAAGCCAATTGGAAAAAAGTCCGTGCCGAGCTGGACGGCTTGGCCGGTGAAGATTTCAGTCAATGGCCGCGCAGCGAGATGTTTAAAACCGACTGGAATCTATATCTGTTCTTCGCCCCGGGCTGGCGATTCGAAGAACATTGTGAACGCTGCCCGGAAACCACCAAGTTGGTGGATTCCATTCCCGGTGTGAAGATGGCCACCTTTACCTGGTTGAAACCGGACAGCCACATCCTTCCGCACGAAGGTTTCACCAGCATGGTGCTGCGCGCCCACCTCGCTTTGCGGGTGCCGGATGGAGATTGCGCCCTGCGCATCGGAAGCTCGGTCCGGCCTTGGGAAGAAGGCAAGGTCATGGTGTTCGACGACATGAACGAACACGAAGCCTGGAATCGCGGCAAGGAGCACCGGGTGGTGTTGATGATCGATTTCCTGCGCCCGTTCAAGCACCGGACTTCCACCCTCGGCTATTTGCGTCACCGAGTGGCGCCGCATCCGGATTACAAGGAAGCTTACGACCGGGCCATTCAGGAAGCTTTCGTCAAGAAGTAAAGGCGACTCCGGGAGCCTTCCTTAGCTTCTTTCACCTTAGGTGGCCGGGGGTTCAGGCTCGATGCCACAAAGTCCCTTCAGGACCGTCTTCCAACACGATTCCGGCTGCAGCCAACTGATCCCGGATTTGATCGCTGCGGGCAAAATCTCGATTTCGCCGAGCTTGGTTGCGTTCCTCGACCAAGGCATCGATTTCGGGGTCGGGCAAATCGCCGGAATCGGCGCTTTCTTGATCGAACAACCCGAAGATGTCGTCGGCCAGGTTCAGCAAATCCAAGGCATCGGCGGCTTCGGTCGCCTCCATGCCCTTTTGGGTGTAAGCATTGCGCAACTCGAACAAAGCGGCCAAAGCGGCGCTGGTATTGAGATCGTCGTGTAAGGCGTCCCAGAAAGCTTTCCGCGCCGGCCCGCTGTGTTCGCCAGCCTCGGCCTGCATGGCCGGCCCGCGCAGTTGCGCTTGCAGCCGGCCGCGGAAATCGTGCAAGTTCTTCCTGGCCTCGGCCGCTCCCTGCAAAGCTTTCCAAGTAAAGTTCACCGAAGCGCGGTAGTGAGCTCGCAACACCAAAAAGCGGAAATCCAGAACCTCGAATCCCCGCTGCTCGAGATCGTCCAAGCTGTAGACGTTGCCCAAGGATTTGGACATCTTGCCTCCGTCCACCTGGAGGAATTTGGTGTGCATCCACAAATTCACGAAAGTTTTTCCGGAAACGCCTTCGGCTTGGGCGATCTCGCATTCGTGGTGAGGAAACACGTTGTCCTCACCGCCGGTATGCAAATCGAAGGAATCTCCCAGGTATTTCATCGACATGGCCGAGCATTCGATGTGCCAGCCGGGAAAACCGTGTTCACCAAAAACTGTTTTCCACTTCATCAAATGGCGCGGATCGCTCTTCCATAACGCAAAATCGGCCGGGTGTCTTTTTTCTTGATTGACTTCGACCCGAGCACCGGCTTCCAAATCGGCCACCTTGTTGCCGGAGAGGCGACCGTAGTCGGGGAAACTGTGGACGTCGAAATAAACGTTGTCTCCGACGCGATAAGCGTGTCCCTTTTCCAACAACACCTCGATTTGAGCCACCATTTCCTCGATGTGATCGGTGGCCTTGGGATAGTGGTGAGCCGGGCGGATTTGTAGCGCTTCCAGGTCCTGAAAAAATTGCTCCGAAACGGTGGCGACGATTTGCCAGGGATCGACCTTTTCCTTTCGAGCCTGAGCGTCCAACTTGTCTTCCCCTTCGTCGGCGTCGCCGACCAGATGGCCGACGTCGGTCAAGTTCATGACTTGCAAGACTTCCAAGCCGGATGCCTCGAAAGTTCGCCGCAGCAAATCGGCAAACAAAAAGGCACGGTAATTCCCGATGTGCGGTCGCTGATACACCGTCGGCCCGCAATGGTACATTTTGACCTTACCGGGCTCTTGGGGGACGAACGGCTGCAAACGCCGCGTCAGAGTGTTGTACAAGCGCAGTTGCGACACGGGCGAAAATTGTAGCAGGGACGCTCTCCCTCCCTTTCAAAAGGCGCTGACCGGATCATGCCGTGAGCGGAGAACCGCTTCGACCCTCGTTGCCGCGCTTGCGTCGCTTCCTCCTGTTGGAAGAGATTGGTCGCGGTAAAACCGGCACGCTTTACCGCGCCAGGGTGAAGGTGGCGGTAGGCGGTTTACATCCCGGTCAGGAAGTCGCCGTCAAAATCCTGCACCCGGAACTGGTCGAATTGGAAAGCCCGCGCAAAGCCTTCCTGCGGGAAGCCCGGGCCGGGATGAAAGTTCGCCACCCCAACCTGGTCAAGGTTTACGCGGTGGAAGAGGTCCAGCAACACCACGACCGGCGGCTGTATTTGGTTTTGGAATTGTTGCGAGGTCGAACCCTGCGGGAATGGTTGCAACAGGACGGCTTGGCCCAGGAACCCACCTTGCGGGCATTAGCCCGGCAAGTGGCTTCCGCCTTGGAAGCCCTCCACGACCAATCCTTGTTGCACCTCGACGTCAAACCGGAAAATATCCTGTGGGATCAAGACCGGGCGGTGTTGTTGGACTTGGGTTTCGTCCGCCGAGCCGGGCCGCGGCAAGGAAAGCCCGCCGACGCTTCCTCGAACCGGCCGCAGGATATGGGGGCTTCCAGCACCTGGCAAAGCAGCAGCGACGCCTTGTTCATCGGTACACCGGCCTATGCCGCTCCGGAACTGCTCTACGGTGAGGCGCCGCAGGCCGCTGCCGATCTGTTCGCTCTGGGAGTCACCCTGTATGAATGCGCCACCGGCGTGCGGCCGTTTGGCGACGAGGGTCGCTTGGGTTTGTTCGAGGCCCGTCGCAGCGCGGTAGTCCGCAAACCTTCCACCATTCAGCCTCGCCTTTCCCCTTTCTTCGACACCGTGATCCTGGCCCTGTTGGAGGAAGATCCGCAACGGCGGCTGCATTCGGCGGCGGAGCTGACGGAAATTTTGTCTCAGGCCGAACAGGGAGATTGGTGGCGCCGGCACGGGCGACCCGAACCCCTGCTGCCTCTGCTTCATCCGGAAGCGCTGCCTTTTGCCGATCGCCAACTACCCCTCCAGCAACTGCAACAGGCTTTTCAAAGATGCGCCGATCATCGGAGCCCGCAGTTGGTAGCTCTAGAAGGCCCGGCAGCAGTCGGAAAATCCCGTTTGGTGTTGGAATTCGCCCGCCGCTTGCGCCAGCGCAGCGAAGCCCCGCCCTTTCTTTATGGGCGCTGCTTACGCATCGGCCGAGGCTCCGCATTCCGAGCCGTTCGAGACGCCCTGGCCCGGTCCCTTGGCCTGACCCCCGAACAAAAGCCAACCGAAGCCGTCGTCCATCGCCTTCGCAAAGGTTTGTCCAGTGATTCGGCTTCGGTTTTGATCGGAGTTTTGGAAGGCCGTCCCTATTCTCGAACTCGCCGGCGGCAAGCATTTTTGGATTGGTTTCGGGCTTTGGGTAAAGAAGGTCCCTTTCTGGTGTTTCTGGACGACTTGCACGTCATCGGAGCCGCCCTTTGGGAATTTGCTGAATCGGTTTTGGAGCAGGAAGACTTGCCGGTTCTGATGGTTTTCGCTTATCGGCCGCCTCTTCCTCTGAAAGCCAAGCAGAGCCAAAACGCTTTGGCTCGGCAACGAAAACTGGAAAAGATCCAACTCTTCCCCTTGGATCAGGAAGCATCGGAATCGCTGTTAATCCGTTGTTTCGCCCCTAGAGCCCTCCCGTCCGGCTTGAAAGCCGATTTGCTGCAACTTGCCGAGGGCCTGCCGGGAAAACTGCACGACTTGTTGCGAAGCCTGCGGCATCGCCAGGAAATCCACGGCCGCATCGGCTCCCTGGTGGCCAAACATCAAGACTTGCAAGTTCCCTTGACCGCCGACATGGCCGAGTTGTTGAAGGAAGAAATCCTGGCCATGCCGGCGGCGGAACGCACCTTGCTGCAATGGGCATCCATGCTGGCACCGCCGCTTTATTTGCGGTTGCTCGCCCGCTTGGCCGGTTTTTCGGAAGCCCGAAGCAGCCGCGTTTTGTCGCGACTACGAGATCGAGGATGGTTGCAAGTCAGCCATGGTCGCTACCGCTTTCAATTGCCTCGCCTGCGGGTAGCCGCTTATCGCAGCATGAGCGATTCGAAACGGCGTGATCGGCATCGCAAAGTCTTTCAGGAATTGGAACAGAACCCGGAATGGGCGGCGGAACCGGGAAGCCTGGTGTTTCACGCCCACCGCGGCGACTTGCACGAGGCCAGCTTGAAGTTGGGTTTACCCCGTTTGGAACGGTTCATCGTCGAGGCGGCGGAAGATCGAATGGAGTTGGCCATGGAAACTCTGTGGCCTCACATTCAAGCGATCGGTTGGTCACGGTTGGCTGCGGCAGTTCGCGTTCGCTGGCGGATCGCCGAAGCTTGGCTTTGGGGCCGACAGGGAAACCATGCTCGGGAAGCGGATTTACTGAAAGAAGCCGGCCTCCTGGCCCAGGAAGCCGGCGATCAAACGCTGATGGCCAAAGTGCACTTGGGCTTATCGCGACACGCCCGGGCCATGGGCTTTGCCGGAGCCGCTCGCGTTCACCTGGAACGGGCTAGAAACTTACGCGAATCCCCAGCCGGCGAAGCCGCCGATTCTTGAGCCTTGGGTCCCCGCTCGGGATTCCGAGCGGTTATTGGATTCGTTGATAGAAGCTCAGCTTCTCCGAACCTTTCTGTACCAGATCCATGAGTTTTCGAGTTTCGGGAAACTGTCCCCACAAGCCGCAAATAGTTTCAGCGGCGGTTTGGCTGTCGGCCAAAGCCATGTCGACGTATTCCTGCTCCTTCCCCTTCAGCAGAAAGTGAGCCAAGAATCCTTTTTGATGACGGAGCACTTGATCCACCGCCTGTTGAGAAGCGGCCAACAATTGAGCCTCATCCACTCCGGCTTGCAAACGAAAGGTGCCGAATTCCAATCCTTGGAAATCGGCCCAGGATGCCGGCTGCGGAGCCGGCCATTGCCGCTTGCCGGAAAAATGCAGCATTTGAATGGATTCCGGATCGATCCCGGCAAAAAAAGCTTGGCAGCATTCCAGAGTCATGACGATTTCCGCCGCCTTGCGAGCACTCTGGAGGTCTTTCCAGCGAACCAAGTCCAACCATGTTCCCTCCGGGCTTTGCCAAAGCTGGCGACTTTCAAAGCCTGGCAAGTCAGCAATTCCCTGCTGAGAAGCTTCGGCATGGCGCTCGAAGCTGGCCCTATCGATTCCTTCCTTGGTTCGAAACAGGACCAACTCCAAAACCCCTTGAGGAGCTTCCGGGTCAGCGGGGTGAGAGAGGGTCGGGGATGAGTTCTGGGTTTGAGTCATGACGGCATTCCTTGGCTTTGGTTGAGTTCGGTCGGCTCAGACTGGAGAAGAGTTTAGACCTGAGAATTGAGAATATATGCCGGTAAAATTCCTTATTTATGTCCAAATATTCCTATAAACTGAGGTCCGCGCGGAGAAGAACCCATGGATGCTCTCAGCCCGGTCTTGCAGCGCCTACGGCTTCGTTCCCTGGTCGGCGGCATGGCCTATTTGCAGGCCCCTTGGGGCTTGAGCCAAGGCCGGGAAGCGGAAACCGCGGCTTTTCATCTGGTGGCTCGGGGTAAGGCTTTTTGGCGCTTGCCCGGCGATCGATGGCAGGCCCTAGGGCCCGGCAGTTTGCTGCTTCTGCCTCAAGGACAAGCTCACGAGATCTGCAGCGAGCCCGGAGTCGCCATCCGTTCCCTTCATGACTTGATGGCGAACAATCCGCAAGCTCCGAACCTGGTGATTCCCGGATCCGGGGACCGTTGCACCTTGCTCTGCGGTGGATTTCGTTTGCGCCATCAGGGCGTGTTGCCGCTGTTTGCGTTGCTGCCCGCCACCGTGGTTCTGCATCCCGATTCCGATTGGAGCACTCCTTTTTTGCAAGGATTGCTTCAACTCATGATCGAGGAAAGCAGCCAGCAGGGATCCTTTTCTACCGCCATCCTGCTGCCTTTGATGGATGCTTTCTTCACCGCCCTGGTACGAGAAGGCTGCCGCCACCGTTGGTGGCCCCTTCCCGGTTGGTTGGCCGCAGTGGAAGATCCGCGCTTGGCCAAAGTCTTGGATCGAATTCACCGCCATCCGGACCAGCCTTGGACTTTCGGCGATTTGGCGCAAGTCGCCGGTTTATCCCGCTCCGCTTTCGCCTTTCGTTTTCGAAGATTGGTCGGCGAACCGCCGATTCAATACCTCCAACGCTGGCGAATTCAACTGGCACAAGTGATGTTGGAAGAAAGTTCCGACGGCTTGCGCAGCGTGGCCCGGCGTAGCGGTTTCGCCACCGAATCGGCTTTTATTCGCAGTTTCAAGCAGTTTACCGAGAAGACTCCCGGGGCCTATCGTCGCGAATTGCGGCAAGCTCAGAATGAAACCGACAACCAGGGACGAAACAACTCCGGCACCTCGCCTCCGTGTTTGCGGAAATAACGGGCGAAACGCGCTCGGCGAGCGGTGATTTCGGAGGCTTTCAAAGGCCGGCCGAGAAATCGGCTGCCGGCCAAATCGATCAGCCAACAACGTCCGGCCCGGTTTTGCCAAAGCAGGTTGCCGGGATGCAAATCGGTGGCCCAGAGTCCGCTGGCAAATAACTTCTCCAATAGTTCGGCGGCGGCTTGCAACGCCGCCGGTTGTTTGCGGGCGGCGAAGACGGTTTCGGCCTCGGCCACTTCTTCGGTGACTAGGTGTTGGCGCCAAAACAACCCATTTCGATGAGCATAGGCCAGGAGAATCGCCGGCGTGTCGATGCCTTCGGCCCGCAGCTTTTCGGAAACTTCCATTTCCGCCTCGAGGCGAATCGCATTGCGGTAACGATCGCCGAACCAGTTGCCTAGCAGACCCCCATGGCGATTCCGCCGCCAAACCCCGAAGCGACCGTCCACCATCACCCGCCGGGCCGCCCCGCGACCGTGCCCCAACTCGGTGCCGGCTCGGCGCGCCGCTTCCACCAAGTGCTCTTCCCCTTCCGCCAGCCAACTCGGCCAATCCCGACTGCGGCTGGGTTGGATCCCTTCCCGCACCCAAAGCCGGCGTCCGGGAGCACGAAAACAAAGCCAAGGACTGGGCTTCGCCATGGACAACAGCCTGCCGTGTCAGTGGAGAAAAGGGAAGGCCGGCTGCCGGAAACTGTCAGGACGCGTTACCTTCTCGGGCATCTTGGGCATGGACCTCCAACTTCCGCCGAATCCGCGCGTGCTGTTCCTTCGGATGAGCGCTTTGGGGGATTTGGTGTTTGCCCTCCCGGCCCTTCAGGCGCTGCGCCACCACCTGCCGCAGGCGCGGATCGAATGGTTGGTGGAAGATCGTTGCGCCGGCTTGCTGCAAAGCCATCCCGGTCCCGATGAGTTGCTGATCTATCCCCGAGGCCAATGGAAGCAAGCCCAGGGCTTTCGCGGGCGGCGCAGGGCATTGGCGACTTTGCTGGACCACTTGCTGCAATTGCGCGGGCGTCCGCCATACGATTTGATCTTGGATTTTCAGGGCAACGCGAAAAGCGCGCTGCACCTGCTCTTTGCCCGGGGAAGACACAGTTTCGGCTTCGACAAACCCGCTGCCCGAGAAGGAGCGCAACGCTTCGTCGCCCATCGCATCGCCGATCCCGGCCGGGTCCATCGAACCGAACGGGATTTGAGCCTGGTTCGGGCGCTCGGCTATCAGGGGCCGGCGCCGCCGCCGGTTGCTTGGGAACTGGATCGCCAGGCCAAACGGGAAGTGGATCTGCGCCTCGGTCATTTCCTTTCCACCCCAGAGGCGGCCCGGGAAGACGGTCCTTTGGTTTTGCTTCATACCGAAGTCACCGATTACGGCCGGGACAAGGCTTGGCCGCCATCCCGCTGGCTGCAAATCAGTCGAGCCCTGGTGCAAGCTTGCGGGGCCCGCGTCTTGCTGCTGTGGACGCCGGCCGATCGCAGCCAGGTCCTGGCCAAGGTGGAAGCCAGCGAAGGTTGTTGCGGCCTGGCGCCGCCCACTCCGACCCTGGATCATCTGATGGCGGTCACCGATCGCGCTTCTCTGGTTCTGGGAACCGATAGCGGCCCGGTTCATTTGGCCGCCCACCGCGGCAGCCCGGTCTTGGCTTTATTCGGACCTACCGATCCAGAGCGTTACGCCCCCTACGGACCACGGGTTCGTTGTCTCTACGCTTTGGCCGACGGCCAGGAACCGCCGCCCAGGGACCGTTCCGGACCCTCTCCTTTGATGGCGGAAATCTCGGTGGAAGAAGTTTTGAACGCGGCTTTGGAAATCTTGGCGGAATGATTCGGGCGGAACCGCTCGTTCCGTTTAGTTTGGCGGCAACCAAGTTTCCGGATCGACTCCTAAGCCGTCGGCGATGCGATTGATGTAATTGAAATAGGCGATGACTTGGCAACCGTCGTGGATTTGCCGATCGCTCCACCCTGCAGCGCGTAAAGCTTCCACATCTGCAGACGACATGGATTCAGGCTGACGGGTCAACTTGTCGGCATAGGCGCAAAAAGCCTTTTCGGCCTCGGACAAGGGTGCCTCCCGCCAACCCTGGCTTTCCAGGTGATCGGCCAATTCCGCTTCTCCGACCTCAACACGGAGGTCATAGGCGTGGGCTCGAATTCAGTAATGGCAGTGGTTGGCTCGACTCACCACCACCGCCAAAGTTTCCCGCAGTCGCGGTTGCAGTTCGCTGTCCTGGTGCATGACCGAGCGGTAAAGCCCAAGGCCGGCCCGCAACTGCTTGGCGTTTAGGCTTTGCACCCGGACGATGCCCCAAACCCGTTGCGCCCGCCGCAAGGCGTCGTCGTAGATCTTCTTCAGCAAGCCGCTAGCTTCTTGATCGGCAATTTGTCGAATCCAAGCCATGCCATCCGGTTTATTACAGGATTTCGGAACGGGAAGAGTGGGGTTTGGGCGCTCGCTCGAAGAACGTGGCGGCCGACTCTATGTTAAATCACCCGATACAGGCCCAAACTACGGCTTTGTGCCAGTTTCATGGATTTGCAACGCGCCGTCGAAAACGTAGAACTCCAGAAACAGCGGCAAGCTCAAGCCGGATTCGGCTAACGAAAAGTTTTGCTTCCAAGAACCGCTTTGCAGTCGCAGTTGATCGCGACGAACTTCCATCTGCAAATCTTGCCAGGCCCCGAAACCACCGGCTTGACCATCTCCCTGCAGAGGCTCTACCAGCAAAGCGCCATCCTCCAAATAGGCACTGAGCAAGCCTCGCTTGTGCATACGCAAACGAACTTGTCGGCCGTCCGCACAGCGCAAATGCAAACCGCCTTCAGCCACTCCGGTGCGTCCCAAGCGAAATCGAAATTGAAGCCGGGTTCCTTCCTGCAGCGTCGCCGGCCACCAACAAGCGACCTGATCGTGGGCGGCGGCAACCAATAAAGCCTTGCCGTCGCTGTCTGGAGGCTCGATTTCCCGGCCGCGGCGGTGAATCAAAGCCCGTAACCGAGATCCATTTTGCAAAAGTTCCCGGGAAGCCATGTTCGCTGCCGGAATCCAAGGCTCCGGATTCTCGGGATGTCGAAGCAAGGCTTGTTCCGCCACCCAGCGACGACATTCCAACAGCCCTTCGGCAGGAAGTCCCTCGGCAAAAGCCTGCCACTGAGGATGTTGATTGGCCCGCTGCTCCAACTGCCGCAGCCAATCCTGCCAGGCGGGATGGGAGGGATAAGCGTCGACTTCAACTTCTTCCTGCAGTCCTTCGGAAGCCAGCAACTCAGCGAATCCTTCTTGAAACCAAAGTGGACTGGCTCGCAAGGCTGGAGCGTCCAAGCTCCAAAGGTGGACCGCTTCGTGGCGCAAGGTTTCGCGCAAGCTTCGGGGCGGTTGCGAAGTTTGCACCAATAAGGCGTCGAGTCGTGGCAAGGGAATCACCGCCAACCTTCGATCCGGAAAGGTCCGGGGCACGGCGGGATCTCCGGACAACTCCATTTGCCGATAAAAGCGGCGGGCTGCGGCGGCATCGGCCACCACCACCAGGCGCAAGGATTCCGGGTTATCCTGCCGCGGCCAAAGTCGCCGGTAACTGTCCGCCCGGCGCCATAGTTGTTGCATTTCCTCGGCCAGCCACGGTCTCCAAGCGCTGCAAGCTTCCGGCAGGTGCAATTCCACCGGCAGTTCAGGAGTCGCCTCCGGATTCGGAGCATGGCAGGCGAAAGCCGCGACCATCCCCCACAAACCGAAGACCCAAGTGCAGGAAAACCCTAACCTGCTCAACCGCCGGCGAGACCGGCCGCTGCCATGTCCACTTCCCGCCCCTTTCCCGATCCCTTGCAAGGTTTCCTGTTCGATATGGACGGAACCTTGGTCGACAGTGAAGCGTTGCATTTTGAAAGCACCAACCGAATCTTAGCGGAATTCGGAGCGAACTTGTCGGAAGCCGAGTTTCAACCTTACATCGGCATGGCCGAGGAACCTTTTTGGCAGGATTTGATCCGCCGCTTCGCTCTGCCCTTGCCGGCTTTGGAATTGGCGCAACGGCGCACCGAGGCTTTGGCCGTCAGAATGCAATCGCTTTCGCTGCCGCCGCTTCCAGGAGTATTGCCCTTGTTGCAACGGATTCAAGCCGCCGGCCTGCCTTGCGGGGTGGCTTCTTCCTCGCCTCGAGCAATGATCGAACAAACTCTGGAGTGCGCCGGTTTGACGTCCTTTTTCCAGGGCTGGTGGTCGGGACATGAAGACGTGGTTCACGGCAAGCCGGCGCCGGACCTTTATCGCAAAGCGGCGGCAGCCTTGAAGTTGAAAGCCGATCGATGCGTGGCGGTGGAAGATTCGGCCACCGGATTGGCATCGGCCAAAGCCGCCGGTTTGTTCACCGTAGCCATTCCCTGCCCGAGCCATCCCGATCCCAAGCTGCACGGCGCCGACCGTCTTTTGCATTCCTGCCAAGAACTGCTGGAAGCGGTGCAGGATCAGCTCAGCCGCGATTCTCCGAAACCCCTTTGAAGCGGGCGCCAAAGGCCACTTCAAGGACGTCGTGGAAATGGCCTGCGTACACAAATTGCAATCCCTGAGTCCAGGCAGGATCCAGAATCCTGACGTCGCGTTCGTTTTCCACCGGCAAAATGATTTGCTTGATGCCGCGACGTTTGGCGGTCAGCACTTTCTCTCGTACTCCGCCGATAGGCAAAACCTGGCCGGTCAAAGTAATTTCCCCGGTCATTCCCAAGCGCGCTTTCAACTTGGTTCCGGTCAAGCGGGAAAGCATGGCGCAGGCGATAGTGATGCCGGCACTGGGCCCGTCTTTGGGTACCGCTCCGGCAGGAAAGTGAATGTGCAAATCGCTCTTGGCGAAATCTTCTTCGGTCAAACCAAGCCGTTCCGCCTGAGTGCGGAGGAAGCCGTGGGCGATACGACAAGATTCGGTCATCACGTCGCCGAGGCTGCCGGTGAAATGCACCCGTCCATTCCCGGAATGGCGTGCGCATTCGATTTCCAGCAGATCGCCGCCGTAACTGGTGTAGGCCAGCCCCAAAGCCACCCCGACTTCCGGTCGCAGGCGAATGCGGTCGTCCAAAAAGCGCGGCGGCCCCAGGTATTTTTCCAGCAAATCGGCCTTCACTTCCGGCTTCGGCCGCTTGCCCCGGGCGATTTCCAAGGTGCGCTTCCGGCACACCGAGGCCAGGGATTTCTCCAAGCCGCGAACGCCCGCCTCCCGGGTGTAAGCCGAGACTACGTGACGCAAGCTGGCCACCGGTAACTTCAAGCGGCTGGATGCCAAACCATGGCGTTGCATTTGTCGCGGCAATAAATGACGCCGGGCGATTTGAACTTTTTCGGCGGTCACGTAGCCGGGCAGTTCAATCACTTCCATGCGATCGCGCAACGGCCCCGGAATGGTGTGCAGGACGTTGGCGGTGGCCAGGAACATGACCTTGGAAAGATCGAAGGGCACGTCCATATAAAGATCCAGGAAGGTGTGGTTTTGTTCCGGATCCAGGACTTCCAACAAAGCGCTGGCCGGATCGCCGCGGAAGTCTTTGCCGACCTTGTCGATTTCATCCAGCACGATGACCGGATTGTTGGTGCCGGCCCGGCGCAACATTTGCAAAATGCGCCCGGGCAAAGCCCCGATGTAGGTACGGCGATGCCCCTTGATTTCGGCTTCGTCGCGCATGCCGCCCAAACTCATGCGCTCGAAACTGCGGCCGGTGGCTTCGGCGATGGCCATGCCCAAAGAAGTCTTGCCGACGCCGGGAGGTCCGGAGAAACACAAAATCGGCCCGGTGTGTTCCGGTCGAATTTTGCGCACGCCGAGAAACTCCAAGATCCGTTCCTTGGCTTCCTGCAAGCCGTAATGATCCCGATCGAGGATCTTTTCGGCTTGATCAACGTCGATCCGATCCTCGCTCGACTTGCACCAAGGCAATTCGGTCAACCATTCCAAATAATTCCGAACTCCGGGATATTCCGGGGAAATCGGCGGAATGGTGGACAAGCGCTCCACTTCCTCCCGCACCTTGGCTTCCACTTCCTCCGGATATTCCTGCTCTTGCAAACGTTGCAAAAACATCTCCCGGTCCCGTTCTTGGGGTTCCATTTCTTCCCCCAATTCGCGCCGGATGATCTTGATTTGTTCGCGCAGGAAATATTCCTTTTGCTGCTGCTCGACCTTTTCCCGGATTTCAGTTTGAATGCGATCGCCGAGTTCCAGCGTGACCAATTCCCGGGTCAGGCTTTCATCCACCCAGTGCAGGCGTTCGCGAACGTCGAGCATCTCTAAAACCGACTGCTTTTCCTCGACTTGCCGAATCAAATACGCAGCCACGAAATCGGCCAAGTTGCCGGCCGGTTCCATGTTGATTGCCGCCAATGAAAAACCCTCGCCGAGGTTGGGTTGGTGGGAGGCGATTTTCTGGGACAGGGAAAGCACGTTGCGGGCCAAGGCTTCGGTTTCCGGCCCAGCAGGGTAGATGTCCTCCGGATAAGTCACCTTGGCCACCGGCACCGGCCGCAAGCGCACGAAGCGCTTGATCTCAAAGCGTCGAACGCCGCGGCAAAGATAGTTGCTGTTGCCGTCGGGCAGGCGAATGCGTTTCAACACTTCCGCCACCACCCCCATCGCGGCGAAATCCTTGGACCTCAATTTGCCGTTTTTCGGTTCCCCAGGCCGGTACAGCAAACCGACGTAGCGGCCCTGGGCCAAGGCTTTTTCCATAACTTCGGCCTCATCTCGGGCTTCCGCCAGGACCGGCATGATCAGGCCTGGAAAGGGAACCGCCGCCGACAGCGGAAATACCACCAGGATCGGCGGAGGCGGCGCCCCTTTGGGCACCGGCAAGCCTTGGGAAAAGGCTTCGGAAAGAAAGCCGACTTCCGTTTCCGGATGGGTGACCTCTTCCGTCTCCGGAATCTCCGGGTCCTCAAATTGGTGATCGTTCATCATGAATCCACAGCCGATTCGCCGGGAGGTTCGCCGGCAGGCTCGGCAAGCGTCTGCAATACCGAATCCCCCTCACTTTTGCCGATGATGGCGGCTCCGCACGAATCGGACCAAATGTTAACGGCGGTGCGCATCATATCCAGGGGGCGATCGATGGCCAGCAACAGGGCGGCGCCCTCGATCGGCAAACCCAGGCCCTGGAGGATGGCCAGCATCATGACCAAACCGGCGGAAGGAATGCCGGCCGCTCCAATGGAAGCCAACAGAGCGGTCATGACGACGAAAAGTTGATCGGCGACCGACAGGTCGAAACCGCCGACCGAAGCGTAGTACTGGGACAGGAAAATCACCCCCACGCACTCGTACAAGGCGGTCCCGTCCATATTGATGGTGGCGCCGAGCGGCAAAGTGAAGGAAGTGATTTTGTTGCTGACCTTGCCCCGTTTTTCCACCGTCTCCATGGTCACCGGCAGGGTCACGGCCGAAGACGAGGTGGAAAAGGCGGTCATCAGCGCCGGAACCATGGCTCGGAACCAAGCCAAGGGGGAAATGCCGCCGACGATGCGCAAATAAAGCGGCAAGACCACCACCGAATGAATCAGCAAGGCCGACGCCACCACCAACATGTAGAACAGCAACGGCCGGAACACGTCGAAGCCGGTTTCGCCGACCACCTTGGCCACCAGAACGAACACGCCATAGGGAATGGTTTTCAACACGAAACCGGCCAGGCCCATCATGATTTCGAAGGCCGATTCGAATAGCCCGCGCATGCGGCTGCGGTGGGGTTCCTTGGACCGCCCGATAAAGAAGCCGAACAACAAGCTAAACAAAATGATTTGCAGCATGTTGCCGTTGTCGGACAAAGCTCCGAACACGTTGCTTGGAATCATCCTCTGCAGGATGTCCAGGAAGGATCGGCCTTCCCCCGGGCGGAAGTCTTCCGGAACCGGCAATCCCAATTCAGCGCCGACGCCCGGTTGCAACAAATTGACGATCATCAGGCCGACCAAGGCGGCCATGAAAGAAGTGCTGATGTAATAACCGAGCGTCTTCGCCCCCAGGCGTCCGAACTCGCGGCCGCCGGCGATGCCTGCGACGCCGGTAGTGATGCTGGTCAAGATCAGCGGCACGATCAACATCCGCAGCAGGCGCATGAAGATGTCGGCGCCTGCGGCAAACGGCGCCAACCACCGGGCTCGGGCGCATTCCGGATCCAATTCCAGGATGACCGAAAGTTCCTGATTGCCCTCCAGCACCAACCGAATGCGCTGCTTGTTGGAATGTCCTCGCAACCAGCTTTCAAAGGCCTCTCCGCCGTCTTGCAAGGGCGCCAAATCTCCCTCGTCGGCGCTGGCGTCGAGGATCCGCATGCCCGGCTTCAGGCCGGCCTTATCGCCGGGGCCACCAGCTTCCACGGCGCTGATTTCCAAGGCTTGGCCGGCCTCTCCAACCACCTGGAACCCGCCCAATACGCTGGCTTCGGTCCAAAATTGCAGGGCGACCCCGGCCAACACGCCCAAGGCCATGCCGAGCAAAATGCGCCAATGGATGCTCATGGCCTCAGGATACGGGCGCTGGCCCCTAGCGTCGGGCTTCTTCGCCGCCTTCGCCGGGCTCCGGGGAAAGCTGTCCGGAGCTGGCCCGGCGCCGATTTTGGTACGCCGCCATCGCCTGACGGGCCTTTTGTTGCCAGGCCTCACTCTCTTCCTGCCGGTCCAAACGCTGGCAAAGGGTGCTCAATCGCTCCATGGCGTGAACCGGCATCGGATGCTCCAAGCCAACTCCGAGGCGGAAGACTTGCAACGACTCCAAAAACAGGGGTTCCGCCGCGGTCAAGTTGCCCGAGGCCGCCAAACCACAAGCCCTCCAGTACAAACACTCCCCCAGGCTGAGACTGCCGGGGACCTCGGTTCGCCGATAGATTTCCAGCGCTTTCAAAAACCAAGGATCCGCTTCTTGAACACGGCCGCGCCGGAGCAAAGTCATGGCCAAGCCCTGATAGCCGGGAGCGAGTTCGGCGTGCTCTTCGCCCAATTGAGCTTGCAACAACTCCAGGCTGGATCGAAACCGATCTTCCGCTTGATCCAGACGATTTTGATGAAGGTCCAATTTGGCCAGTTCGCCGAGTACGGTGCCGCGGTAACGCTGCTCTCTGGCTCCCTCGCCGGTGAAATCTTTTAAGCAGGCATCCAAAACTTCCCGGGCGGCTTCGAAATCGCGCATGACCGAAAGAACGCTGCCGCGAATCAAGCGAGCTTCCAAGGTGTAGCCGTGATTCTTGCCCAAACGATTTTGCAACAGGGCTTGGGCTTGTTCGGCCAAGCGAAGCGAGCGTTCGAATTCCGCTTGCAAGCGAACCACCCGGGCTTGTTGCAACAGAACTCGCCCGGCTTTGGGATGGTTTTCTCCATAGGCCACCACCGTCACTTCATAAGCTTTTTGCAAGGTAGCTTCGGCTTGAGGCAAACGACCGCTGCGATAAAGGATTTGACCGTGAGCGGCCAAACCGTCGGCGAAAGCCGGGCTTTGCCTTTCGCCGGCCAGTTGAAAACCGCGCCGGGCTTGTTCGATGACCGCCGTGGCTTCCTGTAAATTACCTTGAGCGGCGATTAGGGAAGCTTTCCAACTTAAAGCCAAAGCCCGTTGCCAATCGGCAGGATCCGGCAGGCTTTGAAGGGCGGCTTCATACAAGATGGCGGCTTGGTCATAACGAAGGTGTCGCTGTTGCCAACGGCCGAGAAACAAACGGGCTTCCGCCAAATCGGGATGGTTTTCGCGCAAGTGAAGGCGGCGAAGATCGACGGTTTGTTGCAACAAGGTGCCGGCTTCCGGTTCCAAGCCGAGGTTTAGATAGGCTTTGCCCAGTTTGAACAACAAATCGGCGCCTAAAATTGGATCGGTTTGCACCGTTCGTTGAGCAAAGGCAATGGCTTCCTTGGGATCGGCAACGGCGGGAACTTCCGCCGCCAAGGGATCGGGCACCAAGAAAGCTTCCAATAGCAAATCCGCCAACTCGCCGCCCTTTCGAGCTTCGGCGGCGGCCAGTTGGCTTTGCCGGCGTTCTTCTTTTTGCGAGCGGCTCAAGGCCTGATACGTGGTATCCAGTTGCTTGAATTGGCTTTGAATGTGACGGTTCTTGCCGCTGACCACCCAAGCAAACACGCTGGGAGCCACGACCACCAACAAAAAAGCCAAGGCCAGCGCCAAGGCCACTGCCGGCCGCCTTTTAGCCCAAAGCACCGACCGGCGCCAAACCGGCGGACGTTTGCCTTCAATCGGCAAGCCTTGCAACCACAAGGCGCAATCCCGGGCCAAAGCTTCGGCGCTGGCATAGCGGTGGGAAACTTCCGGAGCCATGGCCAACATGCACACCGTTTCCACTTCCCAAGAAATCTCCGGGCATAAAGTTTTTAATGCCGGCGCTCGGCCTTCCAAAATTTGGCGCCGCAAGCCTTCGCCGTTTTCCGAACCGAAAGGAGCTTGGAGGCAAAGCATTTCAAACAAGCTGACGCCGAGGGAATAGACGTCGGTGCGGGCGTCCACTCTTTTGCCGAGCAATTGTTCCGGCGACATATAAGGCAAGGAGCCGGGTTGGCTTCCGCTGCGGGTAATTTCGCCGGTGCTTTCACTGGCGGCCAAGCCGAAGTCGATCAGCAACACCCGCCCTTGAGGACTTAACAATAAGTTGGAAGGCTTGACGTCCCGGTGCACGATGCCGCGACGATGGGCGTGTTCCAAGGCTTCCGCCACCTCTTGCACCCAGCGCAAGCAAAGCTGAGTCCAGGAAGTTTGCCAAACCGTCCCGGTGACGTCGGCGGGGTCACCGCCTTTGGCCTGCCAGGCACGCTGCATGGCCGCCGCCAAGTCAGAACCCTGTCCCATTCCCTTGCCGTTTTTCTTCGCTTCCTGAAGCACTTCGGCCAAGGTGCAGCCGGGCAAATACTCCATGGCGAAGTAAGGCAAAGCCTCGCTTTCTCCGACGGCGAAGATGCTGGCGATTCCGGGATGTTGAAAGCGGGAAACGGCTTCGATTTCGCGGCGGAATCGGGCCCGGGCGCCGGGGAAAAACAATTGATCGGGGCGAATCACCTTGACCGCCACCAATCGATCCAGGCTTTGCTGTCGGGCCAGATACACCATGCCCATGCCACCGCCGCCAAGCGCTTTTAAAAGTTGAAAATCGCCCAAGGCCTCGGGTACCGGCGGCGTCTCCCCTTCCAGGAATCCGGCTTCCAATAAGCACGCTAATCTGTTCTTTAAGGCCTGAGCCATTTCCGCCGGTTGCTCGGCGAAGAAATTCTGTAAAGCTTCCGCCCCTTGTTCCAATAAGGTTTCCACCGCTTGCCCCAACAACAGATCTTGTTGGGAGTCGGAGGGCGAGGTGGAAGGAACGGGATTCAAGGTTGCCTTTTCAGGGAGCCAGGGCTTCTAAATGGCGGGCGCAGGCGGCAATGGCTCGTTTCATGCGAACCGAAACCGTGGAAGGATCGATGGCCAGCCGCTCGGCGGTTTCGACTCCGGTCAAGCCTTCGAACAAGCGGCAAAGAAGGACCTGGCGTTCTCCTTCCGGCAGCTTTTGCAAACAAGCTCGGATTTGCTGCTCCATTTCTTGCAAGCGAGCCGGCCTGGAAACGCCACTTTGACTTTGCACCAGGGCGTGGCGAATGGCTTGCTGCGGCGGCGCCAACTCGCCATCGGTGGCCAAGGCAGAAAAAGGAATCGGCCGGCGGCGGTTTTTTCTCGCCGCATGCAACAGCTTGTTGCGCAAGATGCCGGCCATCCAACGCTGCAAGGAACCGGGCCCACGATATTCGAATCGATCCAGGTGGCAGGCGATTTCGCTCCACAGTTCCTGCAGAAGGTCTTCCGGATCCACCGCCGCCTGCAACGAGGCGTCCATGTGAAAGTGGAGCCAGACCCGGAGCCGGCACTCGATGCGGGCCATGAGTTCGCCCCAAGCCGCTTGCGATTCAGCAGCGATTCGATCTAAAAGCCTGCGAGTTTGCGCGGCTTCGGCGGCCCGGGCAGGTTCACCTTGCAAAACAGTTTAAGGATACTGCAAAAAGAAATGGGCCGGAGGAGATCGCTCTCTCCCGGCCCGTGGCTGACCACTAGTTGGCTGCTAAGGGTTAGGGATTCTTGCGAGCCGGTCGATTCTTCACTTCCGAGCGGGTCAAATCCGCTTTCTCCGTTGCAGTAAGGGGCGGACGCTTCGACCACCCGCGGAAAACTTCGCCGATGAAATCCACCAGAGTGCCGGTGCGGTCCTCGTAGTTTTCCGGCCAACCCGGACTCCCGGCCAGGACGTCCTGGTGTCGCACGAGCGCGGCATTGGCCCAATCCGCCTTCGGCCGACGATGGTGCAAATCATGCTGCGGCAAATCGCCGACCAGGACAGCCAAGCGAGTGGGAAGTTGCACCAGGAACACCCGAAGCCAGAAAGCCGACTTCGCGGCGAACAGCTTCCAAGGAGGTTTGGAACCGCGCTCGGGGAATTCCAACAACAAGAATCGCCCGAAGGTCAAGCGGCCGGTTCGCTTGGCTCCCCGTTCCCCCTCCAGCCACCAGCGGTGTTCCGAAAGGTATTGCAGCAGGGCGGAAGCTTGAAAGCCGAACGTGGCCGGAAGTGCAAAGGCAATCAACCACTCCAACCAAAATCCGGTGAAGGCGAGGAAAGCTGCGGTCAAGCTGAGGTATGCCCAACCCGAAACCAGGCGGTAGCGCGGCCCGCGAAGCAAATTCCACTTGGCTCGACCGGTCAGGTAGCTGAGGTGGTAGCGGGGAGAAAACAAGGCCACCACTAACCGCAACCAGAGTCGGGTCACCGATTGACCTGGAAGAAAGCCGAAACTGGCCAAGAACCGCACGTCCGGGTCAAGACCGGTTCCCAGTCGCCAAGAATGGTGGAAACGCGCGTGATCCCGGCGGTAGGCATCGAAGGATGCGGTAAAGAACAAGGTCGAGAAGAGCTCGCCCAGCACTCGGTTGCCAAGTTTGGTTTTGGCCAAAGTTCCGTGGGCCGCGTAATGGCCGGGAACGATGAAGAAGTAGCGCAGTGCGCCGGTGGTCAACAACCAAGTCAAAGGCAGGGCGAACAGCCACAGGTCGCCGGCTTTCAGCAGGAGGAGCGTGGAACTTAGGCTTAATGCCAGGACCAAGGCGGCGCCCAGGAGACGGCCGGTAGGGTTCCATCGGTGGTCCAGGGTTTCCTCGCTGTGCGGGATGCCGCTGAGCCAAGTCCAGAAGCTCTGTGCCCATTTCGGGCCAGGCAGTCGATCTCGGATCGACTGGATCTTTTGGTAAGACTTCATCGAAGTTTTGGGCAGTCGGGGTCGAACCCCGAAGTCGAAACCGGCGGGTTGCCGGTTTCGAGAGCCCGCTGTCGGACTCCGATGAATGCCGGGAAGTCCCTACGAAAACCATGGCCGTAGGGACATCCCGGCAAGGGGGATGGAGGCCTCCTCTCAGAAAGCTGTGCAGCTTCAGTTCATGGTCGGACTGGCGGCGAATGGGGATCCGCCTGGATGGTTTTGGGGATTGGTTCGCCGTTACAGGGCAAAAAAGCGCACTCACCTCGCCCTGAAACTAGTCCGGAGCTTCTATTCCGCCTTCAGCTACTGCCGGATCCGGGGATACTGGCACGGACAAGCCGAGCCTTCCCTTTGGATCTCAGTTTGGGATCAAACTTCGTTGGAAAATGCGCTGAAAAAGGGTCGGTCCTTGGCTCGGCGACTTGGGGAAATACTGGGCCAGGAGGCTGTAGTCTTGGCAGTCATCGAAACCAGTTTCGAATTGGTCGAGCCTCCATCGAAATCGATTAGACAAGAAAGTGAAAATTTCGCTCGAATATAGCGGCGTTCCAGCGTGAAATTTTTCGTATAGCCCTAAGTAACCAAACCCAAATCATCATGAAATCTACTTGCATCCTAGTAACCCTGGTTCTGCCGCTCGTCGGATTTTCCAGCCAAACCGCTTTGGCTCAATCCGAGACTTACTCCGTCGGGATCTCAGCCGGTGAGTTGATTCTGCTTCACGCCGACCCCTGGACTCCCATCGGCATCAATGCAGAATTTGGAGACCGCTCAGGAATCGGAAAGGGCCGAAACATCTACCTGATTTCAGTTCGAGAAGGCGATCGTTTTCCTTGGTCGAAGCCAAAAGGAAAGGGCGATGCTGCATGGATCCAAAGTCTCCCCGGCACCAAACAGAAGCTCCAGGGGGACGGCAAATGGATCTCTCTTTCCGGAGCCTCCGAAGGCAATGCCTGGTATTTCGTGACCACCGATTACAGCAAAGGTGCTCAAATTCAATACCGGTATTTGGTGGACCGGAAAACCGGGAAGAGGAATTCGTCCTCCTTTGGTGCCAGCGACGGAGAAATGCACGTCTTACACAAGGACGGTTCCAATGCGGCGGAAATCCGAGTACATGCCGGAGATCAAAAGACCGGTCCTGGCATGTGGCTGGCCATACAAAGGAAAGGAGCCTCCGGTCCGCCGCAGAAACCTCAATCCCATAATGCCAAGCAGTGGCAAGATTCGATCTTGGGTAGTGGCGCCAAAATTGCCTACCTGCATCACAATCACCGCCTGCGTTTGCGAAGCCAACGATTTGATTTCTACATCTACACCGATAAGAGCGCGGGCATGGCGGTCAAGGTGGATCATATTTTCGGAGAAAAGGTTTTGAAACAGGACTAAGCAGATTAAGCCGAGGTCGTGCCTTGCCCGGCCTCGGCGTTCTTGAATCAGTTAGCCCTCCAAGGATGAAGATTCTTCGGGAAGGTTTTCCAACCAATCCGAAACTCCGGTCTTCGGCCTTTTTTTAAGCCAGGTTTCGAATCGTTCGTCATACCGACTCAAAATTTCTCTGAAATATTCCAGAGCCAAGTGAGAAACGGGCTGATTTTTCCAGCCATCCTTCGTCCCGGATTTTTCCTCAAACTCCACCGGTCCAGCAAAAGCTTTCCAGACTGCCGCGACTAAACATTCGGCAACCGCCCGCTCTTCCAACTCCCTTGCATGCACTCCTCTCCAGCCACGGAAGGTTGTGTAGGCCCGCTCCAAGGCATTTTTCAATAACTCAGAAGCCTCATACAGATTGGAAACGCATTGCTCCAACTGATCTTCGGTTCGGACTCCAAGGGGCAGGATTCCCCACAAGCACTTTCTGTCTTCGTAATCGCTTCGAAGGCCGACTACGTCAGAAAATTTTCGAAATGGAACTTGCAGGCGGGCGAAAACCTCTTTGTTCTCACTGGAACCGATGCGGGTAGATTTTTTGGAAACGAATATCTCCGGCTTGTGATCCATGTGAGCGTGGGGGGAAATGGAATCTGCCAAAGCCTTTCGGATAATTTTCTCCTTTTTGGATTTGCCCCCGCTGTAGGGCGGCCGGAATTCAGCTAGGCTCATCCAGTCCATGGAAAAAGGCAGCATGGCCATCCAGAGGGCACGATTCTTGAGTTCAACTTCTTGCGCCCGAACGAGCAAGCTGAAATAGGCCGTTTTTTCTTTCGAGTCGGATAATTCCGCTTCCAATCCCTCTAGCAAATCGACCGGATCCAGAACAAGATCGCAAGTAGCTTCTCTGGGAAAGAAATAACCGCCGTCAACTTGATCGTTGGGTTCGCACACGGTGGCACGGATAGTCCATTTCAGTTTGCTGGCAGAAACCGGACGCCTTTGTTTTAAAAAAGTTCTCAGCCCTTCGGCCATGCTTTCTCGAAGATGTCGCGAAGTTTCAGAACTGCTCATGTTTCAAAGCGTAGCCAAACAATTAATTCCAGGCAAGGCGGAAGCCTAAGTAGTCCCAGCGGCTGACTCGACGGAGCCTGCCGCGATACGCAGCACGGACTTGCCTCGCATACCCGTTCCAGGAGCCGCCACGGATCACACGAATCGGATCTTCCACTGGACCAGACCTGAGGGATTGCTTGGCATAGCTTTGCGTGACGTCGCCACACCACTCAAGAACGTTGCCCAACATGTCGTAAAGACCCCAAGGGTTAGCTTTCTTTTCGCCAACCGGGTAGGTGCGCTCTTCGCTGTTAGCGGAATACCAAGCAATCGAATCTAAATCCTGGTCATATCGGGCCTCGGTGGTTCCCGCCCGGCAGGCGTATTCCCACTCCGCTTCTTTCGGCAGCCGGAAGCCGCCGACATTTCCCAACTTGGCTTCTAACTTCTCGAAAAAACCTTGGCAATCATCCCAACTCACCTGCTCCACCGGATGATCCTTCCCCACGAAATGACTCGGGTTTTCCCCCATCACTTCCAGCCAAAGGGCTTGGGTGCACGGCATTTCCCCAAACCAAAAACCCTCCGGGATCCGTACCCAGTGTTGCGGACCTTCATCTTCATTTCGCCCTTCTTCATCCTCCGCGGAACCCATCAAAAATCGACCAGGCCGGATCCAGCGCATACGCTGTTCCGCTTCCCCCACCCGCAAGACCGCCCACGGACCGAACTTGTCCTCGCCCCAAGCCGAAGCCCAAGGGGGCGGTGCGCCCCTGGCCAGGGGATGGCTTTGAAGAAGTTTAGAAATGGCTGCTCTTCCTGCTCGGATGGATGGTGGAAAAGCAAGAAAAACGCGACCGGGAGACGCTCGCCATCCCATCCAGAAAGGCTACGAGCCACCCGGTCGCTGCAAATTCGCGGGCAGCGCTCGAAAACGCCACCCGTCCGGCCAGGAATCTGGTCAAGGGCGAGCTATCCAGCCCGCTCGTGCGCTCAGGCCAGGCGGAAGCCCAGGTTGTCGTTGCGGTTGTCGCGATGGTTCCAGTTGCGGTAGGCAGCACGGACGTTCCTCGCGTTCCAGTTCCAGGAGCCGCCACGGATCACCCGGTTCGGGCCAATGGATTCCGGCCAAGTGCATTCTGAACCGGAGATTCTCCCGTGTAAAGACAGCAAGCTTGCGACTTAAGCATCCGGTGCCGGATCCCGCTGCAAGTTGCCCCGCCTCCAAGCCGTTTCCCGGGCATGAACGGTAGTCGCCAAAACCGCGCCGAAGAGCTGTTGCAGCCGAGCTTCTGAAATATGTCCGGCACGAAATGCATCTTCGTAGCATCTGCGAGCTTTCCCAAATTTACGCTTTCGCCGACGGGAGAGCTGAAGTCGATTGGAAAACACCCGGTATCCCAACCAGGAGACGCCAAATCGGGATCTCTGCCATCGTTCCCGGTGGAGTCTCAAACCCAAGGCTTGCTCCGTGAATGCCTTGGCCTCATGGAATGTCTGCCGGGCTGCCTCGGGGCCATTTACGAACCAAAGCAAATCGTCCATGTAACGAACCATGCCTCCCACTTGAGGGTGTTCGGTCAAAAAACGATCCAAGGGCGACAAGTACAAATTGGCAAGATGCTGGGAGCTCAGGGCCCCGATGGGAAGACCTTTTCCGGGCTCAGGGGCATAGGCTGCCATGATTTGCTGCCACAATTGAAGCAGGCCGCGATTTCGAAACAGACGTGCAAGTTGCCTCTGCATTACCGGATGGGAAATGCTCCGATAGTATTGAGCGACGTCGGTCTGGACATACCAAGGAAAGCGATGAAGAAAAACCTGGGCTCGTTTCACCGCCCGCAAACAACCCTTTTCCTTTCTACAAGCGAAGGTATCCGCGATCAGGGATTTTTCCATTCGCGCTTCGGTCTGGGCCACCAAGGCGTGATGAAGTACGCGTTCGCGGAATACCGGAGCCTGGATCCAACGCGGCTTCGGATCCCGGATCCAAAACCCCTGCAACGGCTTAAAACCTAACCGGCTTTCGAGAATATCGCTCTGGAGTTGCTGTAGCTCCTCAGGCCATCGGGCAAAAAACCGCTGCACTTCCGGCCGGCTTCTCTTTCCCCGACTGGCTCTAGCCAAGGCGGAACACAAATTTTGCCAATCGGCGACGTCGAAAAGACTAACCGGACTGGTCCGCATTATGGGAAACCGGTTCCGGTTGGGTTAAAACGGACAAAAACGAAACCCCGTACTTCTCCAGCCTTGCCGGCCCGACGCCTTCTACCTCCGCCATTGCCTGGAGAGATTGCACCCGATTCCGGACCATCTGCGCCAATTGTTCATTGGTGAAAACATGATAAGCCGGCACCCCTTCCTGATGAGCCACGACCTTGCGCAGTTCGCGCAAACGGGCAAAGATTTTGAAATCCTTTTCCGAGAGCACTTCTCGATAATCCACTTTGTTCTTTCTGGACGGGGTCGGATCGGGTCCTCCAAGGAGATAACTCACGCACACGGTCCAGGCACTTGCGGCACCGTCTTGAATTAGCTCGCGGTCTACCGAAAGAATCCGGTGGGAAGCCAAAAACCGGTTCAGGGCCTGAGTCGCTTCTTCGCCACCGAAGACCGGAATGGTAAAAAACTGAAAGCGCATGGCGAGATTTTAGAGTGGGTCGAGGAAGGGCGGCGGAAAACCTGCGGCACCGCCCTGGCTGAACTCGCTCCGCTCGTTTCGCCGGCGGCGCCTAGGACTTGAGCGCACGAGGACCTCTGGCCAGGCGGAAGCCCAGGTTGTCGTAGCGGTAGGCGCGAGGGCTCCAGTAGCGGTAGGCAGCACGGACGTTCCACGCGCGCCAGTACCAGGAGCCGCCACGGCGCACCCGGTACGGGCCGTCCATAGAGCCAGACGGCGTTTCGTCAAAGTTTCGGTCCCCGTACTCCCGCTGGCCGTCGGCACACCACTCAAAAACGTTGCCCAACATGTCGAACAGACCCCATGGGTTGGCCTTCTTCTCGCCAACCGGGTGAGTGCGCTTTTTGCTGTTGGCCGCATACCAGGCAATGGAATCCAGGTCCTGGTCATAACGCGCCTCGGTGGTTCCCGCCCGGCAGGCGTATTCCCATTCTGCCTCCAAGGGCAGGCTGAAATGAAGCCCATCTTGGAGGTTCAGTCGGCCTTCCAGTCGCTTTAAAAATTTCTGGCAATCATCCCAACTCACCTTTTCCACCGGGCGTTCCGGCCCCTGAAAGCGACTCGGATTGTCGCCCATCACCTCTTGCCAAAGGGCTTGGGTGCAAGGGGTTTCTCCCAGCCAGAAGCCCCGGTCGATTACCACCCAATGTTGGGGGCCTTCTTGATCGAAGCGGCCGGATTCGGATTTCGGTGAGCCCATCTGAAAGCGCCCGGGGGGGATCCAGCGCATGCGGAAACGGACCTTGCCAAGTTGGTATTCCATGGACAAACCGAAACGGTCCCGGAACATGGTCCTGGCCCTGGAAGGTCGAATCGCTCGGCGAAAACGAACCGCCATCAGCTCGGTACGAAGCTGCAACTCCTGGGGCTTCAGGGTCAGTCCTTGATCGGCTTCACCGGACAGCCACCAACTCTCTTTCTTTTTCTGAGTTTTGCCGGCCTCGGGGGCATCCTCCCTCGAGCGCTTCCTGCGCTCTCCGGATGCCCCCTCGGCCTGGAGCGCACGAGGAACCCAGGCCAGGCGGAAGCCCAGGTAGCCGTTGCGGTCGACGCGAGGGCCCCAGTGGCGGCAGGCAGCACGGACGAGCCACGCGGGCCAGTCCCAGGAGCCGCCACGGAACACCCGGAGCGGGCCGTCCATAGAGCCAGACGGCGTTTCGTCAAAGTTTCGGTCCTCGTACTCCCGCTGGCCGTCGGCACACCACTCAAAAACGTTGCCCAACATGTCGAACAGACCCCATGGGTTGGCCTTCTTCTCGCCAACCGGGTGAGTGCGCTTTTTGCTGTTGGCCGCATACCACGCAATGGAATCCAGGTCCTGGTCATAACGCGCCTCGGTGGTTCCTGCCCGGCAGGCGTATTCCCACTCCGCTTCTTTCGGCAGACGGAAGCCGCCGACATTTCCCAACTTGGCTTCCAACTTCTCGAAAAAACCTTGGCAATCATCCCAACTCACCTGCTCCACCGGATGATCCTTCCCCACGAAATGACTCGGGTTTTCCCCCATCACTTCCTGCCAAACAGCTTGGGTGCAAGGCGTTTCCCCAAACCAAAAACCCTCCGGGATCCGTACCCAGTGTTGCGGGCCTTCATCTTCATCTCGCCCTTCTTCCTCCTTCGGAGAACCCATCAGGAAACGACCAGGCCGGATCCAGCGCATGCGCTGTTCCGCTTCCCCCACTCGAAAAACCGCCCAAGGACCATATTCGTCCTCGCCACAAGAGGAAGCCCAGGGAGGTTTGAAAAATGGCTCTTGCGAGAAGTCGGCGGCGGGTTCGCCAACTGAAAGCACACAGCCGCCGGTCAAGGCTTGGAGTTGAAGCAAAGGGGATAGGGCCCGGCCGGCCATCGTTTTCTCGTAGGGAGCCAAATGGATACTTTCCCCTTGTTGATAAAGCTGAAGGCCCAAGGTTGGAGGCGGAGTTTTGGAATCTCTCTTCATTAACTCCAATTCGGCCGGATCCACCGAGGCGGGAATCGGGTCTCCGCTTTTAGGATTGCGCAACAGGAAGTGGGCTAGGCCCAACTCCGGATGCACTTCGACGGCATCGGGTACGTCCTCCAAGGTATCGTCTAGAAAATTGAACAACGCCTGGCGGGTTTTCGGCTGCCCTCCAGTTTGCCGCAACCAGGTGACGGCCTTTTTGTATGCCTTTTTCGCCTGCTCGACCTCTTTCGACAGGGTCTGTCGTGCCCACACTTGGTCGGCGGCAGCCATGGCCAACACTGTTTCACTCCAAAGGGCAGGAAAGCCGCCCTGTAAGGATTCTTTGAACCGCTGGGCCAGAGTGGTCTTCAGGTCCAACGGAAGTTCCCCCCACTGCCGGCGGAAATCATCGCCGTAATTCCCGAGGATGCGCAAGGAAGAACCGTCTGTTTCCACCCGGGGATCCCGCCAAGCCCGCTGTTCGGCAGCCAGATCGATTTCGGCTCCCGGAACCAAGGTTCGGGCCTGCCGAAGTAAATCTGAGCTCACTCGGGACACTGGGGAAACCAGAGTTAGAAGGCGGTCGACCGCAGGATCCTTCGGAAGGGGTTCCGAGGATGGTTCCTCCAGAGCGGGCGGCCAGGAAAAAGAAAGACTCGCCTCGGAAAGGCAACGTTCCCAGGAGTGAGCGTTCCAAAGCCGGCTCAATCGGCTGGGAAGGCTTTGGGGAGCGGGGCAAAGGGCGAAACGGGCCAGGGAACGTCGAGCTAACTCGGTGCCCAAGCGCTCCCAAGGAGAAGTTCGGGGGCCGGCCCCGCCGAAATCGGTCAGAGCCAGAACTCCCTCGGTTTGGTTGCTCAGCTCCTCCAACACCAAAGGAATCACGTTGGCACCACAAGCCGGAGGAAGGAACACCGGCGAAAAAATCTCCGGCGGAAGGTGACGCCTCAGCAGCTTAAGGAGCGCAATCCAGTCCCGTTCAAAAGGCACCAGGGAGGGTTCCTGGTCGACCGCCAACAGAATCTTGCCGGCGAAATGGCTGCGGCTCTGCCTTGGAAGCCGCTCCATGGTTTTTCTTTCTGCAACTTTGATTACGGCCCGGGCTTGATCCAGGGCGTGCCCCGGTTTCTTCAAGGCCAACTTTTCCCGAACCGGCCCCCAGCTTGGAGCCAGAGATCGCAACCGCCAGGAGGGATCGCCGTCGTCTTCGTGGTTGGATCCGGCCCACGGGATGGAAGGGGAAGCTTCTTCCACTTTGAGCGCCGGGCCGTGATAGCGCATCGAAACCGGCATCCAGAACGACACTGGTTCGAGTGGAAGGTTTTCTTCGTCTTTCCCTTCCGAATTTGAATGGATCGGCTCTGAATGGGAAGATGCCGATCCTTCTCCGGAATCTTCTTCTTTTTGAATGGGTTCCGGCTTGCGGTCGAAACCGAGGAAGTCGGCCAGCTTTTCCAACAAGGCTTCATCGTCCGGGGAAGCTCGAAGGGCCGCCCAAATGCGGAGAAGATCGCCGTGGCCGAGCAAGCTTTTCATCAGTCCTTCGGTTCAGGATGGGATTCCCCTTGCATTCGCCTGAGAAAGTCAGAACTTTGAGACAGATCGGGATGCTTCACCAAAGCGAATTTGGCCAATTTGTTCAAATACTCCAATTGCTTTTGACTCCTAACCTTTTGGCTGGCTTTGGATCCTATTTCTTTTTCCACCACGCCGGATACGGCCCGGATCAAATCCAGAAATTCCGCCAGCCCCGGTGGATTGAAGGCTCCCTTTTGGATGAGTTGGCGATCATGGCTGACGATCTCAGCCGCACGCTCCAGGACAGCTTTCTCCACTTTGGCCGTGTCATGGTTCCCGGAAAAATGGGGTTCGCCCCTTTGCAGCAGCCAGTTTTGAAATTCTATTTCATCCTTGGGAATGTCGATGTGATGAACCAAACAACGGCGCAAAAAAGCATCGGGTAAGGGTCGCTCTTCGTTGGTGCTGAAGATGACCAAGGGCGCCATTTCCGGCTGGCAAGCGATTTTGCCAATGCCCGGCACTTCGAATGCGCCACGGCCGAGAGAATCGAGCAAGGCGTTGGGAATCGAACTGTCGGCCTTGTCGATTTCATCGAGCAAGAGGACGACTTGGCTCGTAGGAGACTTTGTTAATGCTGCGGCACCCTGGGCTTGATCCTGTTGGGCTTGAGCGGAATCCCAGTGAAAGCCCCACCACAAGAGCCCGGGTACGATGAAATTGTGCTCTTCCAGGTCGGCTTCCACGAATGTGGTGCCCGAGTGCCCCAAAAGTTGGGCTTTTCCCAATCGGGCCACGGCGTCTACCTTCCACAACAAATCTTGCGGTTCGGTGTTGGCGTGAACGGCGTGCAGCCTGAATTTCCAGCCGAGCGCTTCAGCCGCCGCCCGGGCCATTTGGCTCTTTCCGGTCCCAGGTTCCCCTCGCAAGAGCAGCGGTCTTCGTGCGGCGATGGCGGCATTAATCGCCAAAATGGAGTCCTGGTCGAAGTAGTGAACCCCGGCACCGAGGAATCCTTCGGCCGGAAGGGGTTGAAAAAAGGGTTCTTCTTTTTTGATCATCGAGACGACTCCGGGTTTTCTGCGTTAGCGACTATCTTCAAAATATTTTCCAAACAGTTTTGGATTTGGATGTGCAAGGAGGTGTCTTTCTTCTCCGGCAAATCAAACCGAACTACTTGCAGATGTCCCTGAAAGTGATCATATAATTTCCTTGCCAAAGAATTTAGTTGCTCATTATCCGAACCTGATTCCCCAAAGATCGGGAGATAGGGAAGCGGTCGCTTAGACCTCATCATCAGATCGTATTGATTCCAGTATCGCCGATTTCTTCCCTTTAAATCCACAATTGCCTTACCCAATTCCTCCTCAGGTTGATCCAATGCTGAATAGGTGGCCCCTGTATATCGTTTAACCTCCCTTTCTATGTCCAATCCCTTTTGCGTGCCCTCAGGATCAAAACCTACACGTGAATCAGAATGAATGGCACTTTTCCCCAAGGCTTTTCTTCCCCGGAAATCAAAGCTCCCCATTCGTTTATGTTCAAATGCCACTTTTGCTTCAAGGGCAACCAAGCTGTTAACATCAAGCTTGTGCACCCCATTTGCCTTGGCAATGTGGGTGGAAATTAGTTCTCTTCGACTTACCGTAAGCCAACCCAATGCCTCCATAAGGAGCCCAAGCAAGGTAGAGTTGGAGTCGTAGCGTTCAGCCAGGTAGGTGAATCCATCTATCAAACCTTCAAATGTGGAATCCACTTTCAACTCAGAAATTTGGAGTTCCTCCGGCAATTGACTTTGGATTCTTTTCAATACTTCTTTGTATTTTTCCGAGACATCTCTCTGATACTCGTCCTCAGGAGGCCAATCCAGAAGAGAGGCCAACTTTGAATCCTTGAGAACATTGAAAAATGGAACGGCATAAGCTCGCATGGTTGAACGACCGTTCTCAATGGCCAAGAGACCAAAAATTCCATACTCAGTTTGAATCGGTGCTCCTGACGCTCCAGCTTTGCCCTCGAAGCCATCCTTTTCCCGCACATCGCAAATTTCACCATCAGAAGCCTTCCACTCCAAAACCGTGCCATCAAGTTTCATCGACTCGAAACAATCCCGGAAATAGACTCTTGAGCTCCAACCGGTTTCTTTTTGAATTTCCGACTCAGAATAGATTCTCGGGTTACGATTCAACTTTACCTCCTCGTTAATTTCCAGAAGAGCAAAATCGATCTGATTTTGGACATCCCAATGAACCTTTTTTACGGTCCATTTCTCCTTCTCCGGAAATTTGATGTGGGATTTCCCTTTATACTCCTTCGCCGCCGGCCCTTTACCGGATTCCCAATCGGGTTGAATCACGTGCCGGCAGGTGGCCAGCAGATTGGGCTTCACGAAAAAGGCCGTGCCCTCCGATTCTTTCTTACACTTCGCACCGGGGGACGAACCGGAATATCGGATCTTGACGACTAAATCCTTATCAGGGTAATTTGCCACAGGATTCATCATAAAAGCCCCGGGGTCGATTCGTCGAGGCCCGCAGTCCAGGGGAATAAAAGCAGAGACGGCCGGGAGGGCCGTCTCTGGGGTGGCGCTTAGGCGCGGAATGGATGGAGCGGTGGCTACATTTCCACGCCGAGGATGCCCTTGAGGCCGAAGCCGACCACCACCGTGACCAGGACGAACACCACCATGATCCAGATGATGCCGCCGGGAGTCGGCCCGAGCGGCGCGTCGGGATAACTCATTTCAATGGTCTGGATGAAGTCGTTGCCCTTCAACATCGGTTCGCCGTAATAAAGCACCGACTCCATCAGGGCGGAAGCGCTGGCGCTTCGCACCGGCGACAGCCGCCTGGGCGTGGTGCCCACCTCCAAAGCCTTACTCAAGCTCTGACCCTGATACTCGAAAGCGACTTCGTGGGAGCCCTCTTCCACCGCTTCCACTTGCAGCACCACCTTCGGCACCTTGCTGTCCTGCACCGCCACCGGCCCTTGCACGATCTTCCAGGCACCTTCGCCGGGCAGCGGCACTTCCACTTCGTGAGGCTTCACTCCCTGCTTGAGCTCGGCCACCACCATTACCTGGTCACCGGCTTTCAGGGAATCGAAAGCGTAAAGAGCGTTGAACTGGTACCAGAAAATGGTGAACGGCCCGCCCATCACCAGAATCGGCAGCACGAACATGCCGAGGTAGACGAAGTTCCAGCTCAAGGTCTTGCCCAAGGAGGCCATCACCACCTTGAAGTTGTCCTGGAACAAGCGAATGGCGATCAAATTGACCTTGATCGAGTCCTTGGCCTTGGCAATTCCCTTTTGCGAAGAAACGTGAGGGAAAGCCAAGATGAACAGAACGCCGATGACGGCGCTCAGCAGGCAAACCGCCAAGAAGGGGCCCATCCAACCCAAAGCCAAGTCCAATCCGTCGAACATGACGTTGAACACCACGGGGGCAAAGATGCCCACCAAGGTGATGAGGGCGCAAATGGCAACGACAATGATGGTGTTCTTCATCCCCTAGCGGGCCCGAGGGACCGACAAAGCCATGGAGTTCGAATCGGGTCTAGCTGATGTAACCCAAGCCGCGCATGCTTTCGGCAATGGCGTCGGCCGAGGTGCCGGTGCTTTCGATCTTCTTCAGTTCCTGCTCCAGGATGTGCTCGATAAATTCTTCGACGGAAGCATAACCGCCGGCATCCGAGCACTTCTTGCAGCGTTCCAGGATTTCCTTGTTGAGCTTAACTTTGGGGCCACCAAACATGATTGGGTTCGGGTTTTGTTTTGCTTTCTCTGAGAGGGAATCAGCGCCTTCGACTTCACCGGCCTAAGGCTGAAACAGCGGCTCGCCGTCCATGCCCTCAGGAGGCTGGACTTGGAACAGGCTGTACAAGGTCGCCGTCACGTCCTCGAGGCGAGGATCGCGAAGGAAAGACACCTTCTTGTTCACCAAGAGGGTGCCGCGCACCAGATCGGGGTCAACCAAGTGGCTGCCCGACCAGCGCGAGTCGTTGTCCACCATCACGCCTTCGCCGGTGATTTCACCGGTGGCGCATTCGTCGCTGGCGCCAAAACCGAAGGTCTTGCCGTCGGTATTGAAGCCAAGCTGAAGGTCCGGAGCTTTGTCGAGATGAGCACCGGAAAACACGTCCGAAGCTTTTTCCACCCGGGAGAACACCGGTTTGCCGCCGTCGGTCAAGGTCATCAACTTGGCCTTCATTTCATTCAGCAAACCATCGGCCTGGGCTTCGGTGACGATGCCTTTGGGTTCGCGGCCAACCCGGTTGAGGATGACGCCGTTGAAGCCGATGGCATAAGCCTTGCTCTTGCTCCAATCGACCATGCCGCTGTCCCAATCGGGATCACCGTTTTCATCGTGCTTGACGGTGTAGATGCGCACCGAGGAGCCGAGGAATTCGTCGTCGCGGTAGAACCCGGCGGGCTGAGCTTCGCCCTCGGCGGGCCGGTGCTCGATGCCTTCTTTCAACACCAAATAACCTTCCTGATACAGCCAATCGTTGACGTGCATCTTGCGGTGGAAGGGAGCGAAGCCGTGGTCCGACATGATCATGAAAGTGACGTCGGGATAGGCTTCCAAACGAGCCATGATGTCGCCGACGACCTCATCCATTTGCTGGTAGACCCGGTCGATTTGATCGGCGTACTCGGCGCCGTCTTCTTCCTGGTGCGGGTGCAGCGGATCCTGGGTGTGCCACAGCATGTGGTTGCGCAAATCCAGGGAACCGAAGTAGAAGAACAGCAAACCGCCGCTGGGATCGAATTGATCCAAGGCGTAATCGAGCATGTTGCGCCGCTCTTCCATCACCGTGTCGCTTTGCGATACGAACTCGGCGGTGTTCAGCAGATCCGACTTATAAGCGATGTAAGCGTCGGGGAAGCCCTGGGTGTAGTACGGGCCAATGGCTTCGGCCAAATCGGCGGCGGCGTCATCCGGGGTGCTGATCGGCATCGCCGGGCTGAAGGGATCCATCTGGATCGGGGTACCGTAGAGTTCGAACGGAGCCACGCTCTTGAACATGAAGCGCATGTAGCCGGCGATCGGAATGAACTTGGCCAACTTGAATTCGACCCGGACCCAATCGGTCCAGCCGCCGAGTTCGGCGATCCCCCACTCTCCTTCCACTTCCACTGCCAAACGCGGCGCTTCGCCGGTTTTATCGATGTGGGCGGTAAACGGCGTGCTGGTGCTGGTTTCGGCTTCCAGCATGGTGCGCAAGCGACCTTCTTCCGAAGGATCGCCGGCTTCCCGGGCCTGTTCGATGGCCTTCTCCAAATCGCTGGTATCCCAAAGCGTGTTGGGCGGCCCTTCGATGGAACCGAACACCTTGGCCGAGACCTCGCCGTTTTGGATCACGTCGACGAAACCGATGTGATAGAAATCGCTCTTCTTCTCGGAACGATTCAACATATCGGCGGTCCACAAGAAAGCGCGGCCGGAAGCGGTGCCGGCCAAATCGGGGGTGCCCATGTCGGGAAAGGTCACCGCGCCGGTGGGCTCCACCGGGAAGTTCGCCGGCATGCGATACACCGCCACCGGAACCCCGGCTTCATCCAAAGATTCCCAAAACGCCGGGAAGTCACGAGTCAGGTGCTGTTCGCCGCCGGACAGCGGCATCTTCATGCCGAATAGATTCAACTCGGTACCGATTTCATCGGTGTAGCTCATCGAGTTGGCCACGCCGTAGTTTTTACGATCGACGTGAATGAAGTCGTAGAGCCCGTGCTTGCCGGGATTCACTCCGGTAATGAAGTTCGACCAAGCCACCGGACTTTGCGGCGGCCAGGAAGTCTGCAAGCCGAGGGCGTCATCCTTTTCATACAGGCTGCCTTGTTCGAGAAGCTTGGCGAAGTTGGGCAACATGCCCCTTTCCACCCGCTCCAACAACATGTCCGGATCCAAGCCGTCGATGCCCAACACTACGACCCGGGTATCGCTGGTCTTGATTTTGCTCCCGCAAGCCGGAAAGGAAAGCGGCACCGCCAAAGCCAAGAAGAGAAGCAGAGAGTTTTTCATCACGACCGGGAAAGCTTCAAGAAGTGACTTTGGCTTTGTCGGAATCGGCGGCGTGGTCGGCGGCCGCCGGAGCCGCGGCAGGTTGCGAGGGGGAAGGCGCCTCGGGACGAGGTCCGAACAAAGGCTTGCCTTGCATGTTTTTCGGGATGTCGACGCCGAACAGCTTCAACGCCGTCGGGCCGATGTCCATCAGATTGGGTTCTTCGGTGTTCACCTCGCGGTCGCAGAAGAACACTCCGGGAACTTCCCGCGGATCGATGCAGTGATCGCCGGACCAAGACTTTGTGTTGTCGCTGAAGATTTCCGCCGGCACCGAACCGGTGGCGCAATCCCAAGAGTTGCGATAGCCGCGCTTGTAGCCCATGAACAGATCCGGAGCTTCAAACACGTAGGGACCGGTGAAGATGTGACCGGCGTCGAACACTTCGCGGAAGATTTTCTCCCCGGACTTGGGATCTTCCAATTCCATCAAGCCGGCTTGAATCCGGCGCTTGACGTCTTCCAACTCCGCCCCTTCTTCGACGATGCCGTCTCGTTCCCGGGCCTTGCGGTTGATGAACACGCCGGTCAAGCCCAAGGAGAAAGCCTGGGTTTTGGACCAATCGACGTCTTGCAACCAATCCCGGGAAGTTTGCTTGCCGCTGGCTTCATCCACCGGCGCATCGGCTTTCAAGTGCAGGAAGCCGTGGTCTCGGAGCCAAGCGTTCAAGTTGACGCCGCGCTGGAATTGGCAGAAGCCGTGGTCGCTGATCACCATCAGGCAATCCCGCTTCGGATCCAATTTCTGGCGCACTTCGCCAAGTAAGGCGTCGGCCTTTTCATACACCTGCGCGATGGTGTCCTTCCCGAACTCGGTGTCCTTGCCTTCGTTGGCCGGGTGGTTCGGATCGAGATAACGGTAGAACATGTGGCTGACCCGGTCGGTGGTATCGAACACGCACACCACGGAACCGGTCTTGGTCTTGTCCAAGGCGTCCCACAACATCTTGCGACGCTCTTCCATCCACAACAGGGCTTGATCGAGGAAGGCCTTCTCGTCGATGACCCGCTCGTTCAAGGCCCAGGTGTCTTCCGCCAAACCCAAAGTGGCGAAGGGACCTAGTTTCTTGGCCAAGTAAATCGAATACACCTTGGGGTGAGAAATGGGCATCATCGGATTGGCCGGATCGATGTGGATCGGCGTCATGTACAAGCCGAATTCCGGCTCGGTGCCCATGCAATAGAAGCGGGCAATGCCGGTGGCCTTGCCCTTCTTGGCCTTAAAGGTCAGGGTGACCCAGTCGGAATATTCCCGAACCCCCACTTCCACCGTTTGCTGATCGCCTTTGTAACCGATGGTCAGGCGAACTTTTTGACCGCCGTCGATCACTTCGGCGTTCATCGGCAGCTTCATCACTCCGGAACCGGAAGGATCGGGGGGACCGTCGATCGGGCAGCGATAACCGCGGACCGATTTCTCCACCATCAACACGTCGCCGCCGGCGTCCGGCCCGGCCAGGGTTTTGTCAGTGGTCCAAAAGGTAAAGGAGCCTTGAGTCCCGCGGAGGTCGGGCACGCACATGCCCGACAGACAAACGCCGTGAAATTCTTCCGGCGGGAAGGTGATCGGCACCCGGATGATGTTGGAAAAGATCTTCTTTTCCCCGAGCAGGCGCCACCAAGACTTGCCTTTGCGCAAGCTGCGGACGTGAGCGCTTTTGCCCAGCGGGATTTTGATTTTGCCCAGCTTCAGACTGCGCTCCACTTCGCTGATGCTGGTGCTGGACAGCATCGGCAGATAAGTACAGGGATCGCGAGTGATGAAATCGAAAATATTGTGCTTGGACGGGTCGGTGCCGGTGCTGAACGAGGACCAAGCCACCGGCGACATGGACGGATAGGAAGTCTGCAAGGACTTGAAGCAACCCTCTTCCGCCAAGGCTTTGAAGTTGGGCAGGCGCCCGTCGTCCATCCAGCGTTGGGCCAACTCCGGATCCATGCCGTCGAAGCCGACCACCACCAGGCGCTTGGTGTCCCCTTTGATGCGGCCGGCACCGGTCACCAACCGGATCGCCATTTTGGCCGGATAGATCAGCAACACCCCGATCGCCAGGAACAGGGAGCCGACCAGGACCAAGCCACCGGAAACGAAGGCAACCCCGGCGCCCGGGCCGATGTAAGCGGCCAAAGGATCCGGGGAGGTCATCCAGGCCAGGACGGTGGCCAGGGCCAGGAGTTTCAAGCGGGAGCGTTTCATCAGTCGCCAGGATCCGGAATTATCGCCTCCGGCAGGCTTTCGGGGAAGAGGCCGCGAAGCCTCTTCCCCGGAATTTCCTTAGTATCCAGCAGGAATGCAACAGGAATGGCCGCCCAAAGGCGGTTCCCCAGCTCAGGCGGTCGCCGCCGCCGAAGCGATCAAACCCTTGGACTCCAGGAACTGGAGGATGACCTGAGTGGATTCCTCGATGGATTGGGTGCCGGAATCGATGGTGACTTCCGGGTTTTCCGGCTCTTCATAAGGATCGGAGATCCCGGTGAAGTTCTTGATTTCGCCGGCCAAAGCTTTCTTGTAGAGGCCTTTGACGTCGCGCCGGGTCAGTTCCTCGATGGTGCACTTGGCGAACACCTCGACGAAACGGCCCATGCACATGGCCCGGACTTCGTCACGAATTTGGCGGTAGGGCGAAATCGCGGCGGTGATCGAGATCACGCCGTTGCGGCCCAACAAATTGGCGACGTAGCCGATGCGACGAATGTTTGTGTCCCGATCTTCCTTGGAGAAACCAAGGCCCTTGGACAAGTTGGTACGAACTTCGTCGCCGTCAAGGACTTCGACCTTGAACTTGCGCTTGCGAAATTCATTTTCGAGGGCACGGGCCAGGGTGGATTTCCCGGCTCCGCTGAGCCCGGTGAACCAGAGCACGAATCCTTTGTGATCGCTCATTTTCTTCAGCGTTCTAAGTTGGCTTAGGGGGGGTTGGGAATCAGCGGATCTTGCCCTCGAGATAGGGCACTTCCAGACACTTGTCGTGCAGGATGGGTCCGTGACCGAAGTAACCGGACTCGCCGAACAATTCGCCGTGGTCGGCGGTCACGATGATCCAGGTGTCCTTCGGCATCATGTCGAACAGCCTCGGGAACACTTGTTCGTCCAGGTAGCGGACGGTGTTGATCTGCATGCCACGCAGCTCGTCCAAACGATCCTGGTCGAAAAACTCGCCGGCTTCGTTGGTGCTCTTCAGCTCGCCTTCTTCGACTTGGTCGTCAAGCTTCTTGAACACGCCGTTGACGCCGGAAATGCGGGGCCACTTGGAAGGATCTTCGCCGGGCAGCACGTAGGGGTAGTGGGTTTCGCCGACGTTCAGCATGAAGAACTGAGGCGTATTGCCCTTCAAACCCTTGGACGGCCGCTTGTAGTGAGCTTCGAACTCGTCCAGCATCAAGGTCATGTCGTTGTGTTTCGGCATGAGCTTGAAGGTGTCAAAGTCGCGGTTGATCCCGGTGGCCGGGTTCAGCACCGGCAACGAAACCATGGCGTGAGTTTCGTAACCTTTCGACTTCAGGTAGCTCGGCAACCAAAGATGCGGCACCATTGACTTGAATTCGATGTCCTTGATGCCGAGGCGATCTTGGTAGCGAATGAAGTCTTCCTTGTAATATTCGGAAGCGTAGACGTTTTGCGGCGAGGAGTGGGGAACCAGGCCGGTCAACAAGTTGTAATGGGAAGGCGCGGTCCAACTGGCGTAGGTGTAGCGCTTCTCCACGTTTTGCAGCCCACCGCACAACATCGGAATGTTCTTCGGCTCCGCCGCCATGAAGGAGTCATAGCGGCAGGAGTCCAGGGTGATCACGATGAAGTGGTTGAGCTCGCGCTTCTTTCCGAAGAGGCCGAGAACCATGAGATTTCCTCCTAGCGATCAGGCGTTGGCCTTGGCGGCGGGCGCGTACGACTGAATCAGAATGTCGGCCACCTCGGGGCGGGTGAACTCGACCGGCGGACGCTCGCCGCGGGAAAGCATTTCCCGAACCTTGGTGCCGCTCAGGAACACCCGGTCTTCCGGACCGGCGGGGCTGGTTTTCACCGAAGCCATGGCTCCGGTCAGACGGCACCAGAAGGCGTGCTCGAAGCGCAGGGTTTCGATGGCGAGATCGTCTTCCCCGAGTTCGTCGAAAATCTTCTGGGCGTCGAAGGTGCCGTAGTAATCGCCAACACCGGCGTGGTCGCGACCAATGATGATGTGGGTGCAGCCGTAGTTCTGGCGGCAGATCGCGTGGAGGATGGCTTCCCGGGGACCGCCGTAACGCATCGCCTGGGGATACACCGACAACTGGGTGCGATCGCCAGGGTAGTACTTGGACAGCAAAGTGCGGTAGCAATCCATCCGCACTTCAGCCGGGATGTCATCGGACTTGGTTTCCCCGACCAAGGGGTGAATCAAGACGCCGTCGGCCAATTCCAAGGCGCACTTGGTCAGGTACTCGTGAGCGCGGTGAATCGGGTTCCGAGTTTGGAAAGCCGCCACCATGTTCCAACCCTTCTCTTGGAACAGGGCCCGAGTTTGGGCCGGGGTCAGGCGGTACTCGTTGAACTTGTCGTACTTCGGCAGATCCAGGACCGAGATCCGGCCGCCGAGGTAGTGGGAACCGATGCTGTTCAAGTACTGGACGCCCGGGTGAGCGACGTCGTCGGTCCGCAGGGTCTGCAAAGCCTCGTGGGCCTTGTTGATTTCCCAGCAATCGGTCAGGTGCAAGATCGCCAGCAGGGAACCATCCGCCCCCTTCAGGGCAATATCCTGCTCAGGCCTGAAGTCGTCGGCGTTGTCCCCTTCCTTCAGAGCCAGGACCACCGGCAACGGGAAAACCACGCCATTGGCCAGGCGCATGTTTTCCACCACACCGTCGTAATCCCGCTTGGTCATGAAACCTTCCAAGGGGCTCATCGCCCCCACGGCGATCATTTCCAGATCGCTGGTTTCCCGAGAATTCAGGGTGATGCTGCGGAGCTTGGGAGCTTCGGCCAAAAGGGCATCTCGCTCAGCACCGCTGACGATCCGATCCACCAGTTTGCCACCGTGGGGGGTGATCATGACGTAACCTGTTCTGTTTTCTAGACTTGACGGTTGCAGGCTTAATCCAAGTAGCCCAGGTTTCTCAGCTTGCGCTGAATGGAGCGAAGCTCCTCGGCGGTGAATTCCTCGCGTTCGGCGTCGCGCCCGGTTTCGGCCGGGTTCGCCGTCGGATTCACGGTGGGAGCCGGGGCCGCCGAAGCCTCGGCGCGACCGTTTCCGGTCTCGCTAGCCACTTCTCCAAGCAGATCGCGCAGGACGAAGACGATGAAATCCGTGGGCGAAGAGAACCCGGAATTCTCGATGACCTGCTGAATCCGCCGGTAGAGCGGACGCGGAATCTTGACGGTGACGCGGCTTTCCTTGACCATTTTGACAGCCAGCGAGGAAATTGGCGGACCAGTATATCCTGATCGGAGTGTGATTAGAACCCAAAAGGAGTGATATTTGAGTGTTCATCTTTCCTCAACAAGCCCTAAAGCTTGTCTTCAAGGAAATTCCAATCCCCTCGACCTCGCCGGCCCGCCTTCCATCGGTCCTCCTCAAGAAATCCTTGAGGCTCTTCCCAGCAGGGGCGGAAATCCAGACGTAGAAGGGTTAGAATTCCCGGGCTTGGTTCCCCAAGCCGCGACGTCCATCGAAACATGCGATTCGCCACGATTCTGACTCCTGCCCTCCTGGCCACCGGCCTGGTGCTAGCCCTGCCGAGCTGCGGCAAGGAAGCGGAAGCTTCCTTCACCTCGGTGGCCGAAGCCCAAGAAGCCGGCGCCAAGGCCAAATCGACCAAGGATTACCCCACCGCTCGGTCCGCCTTTCAGTATGTTGCGGATCAAAGCGCCGACGATCCGGCCGCTTTGTACAACGCCCTGCTGAATCTTGGGGAAGTGCAAGCCGCTTCTTACCAGGAGGCCGAAGCGGAAGGCACCTTCAACCGAGTCAGCACCGAGTTGAAGGACCAGTTGGACGTCGCCGGCATCAAGCGCATTTGCTCGGCGTGGATTCACGCCCGGCAGCCGGAGCGGGTCAAGGCCTCTTTGGACCTGGCCAAGAACCTGTTCCCCGACGACATGGCCAAGCTGGACAAGGAGCAACAGGCTCTGACCGCTTTGGAAAGCGGGGACGAAGCGGCGCTTGCTTCCCTCGGCTACGTCGGTGACTAGGAGAAAAGGCTTCTTGCGGGGCCTTTTGCCTGGGATCCACGTCTTCTTCTTGTAGCCAAATGGGTCGGCCTTTCTTGGGCCGGCCCTCTTTCTTTTTCTGCCCTGTCTTGAAATTCCAAACCGGGTAGCGGCCGCAACTTTGGCCGCAACAAAACGGGCCGGCCCCGGAAAGGGCCGGCCTTTGGTTTGGACCGCTAACGAAGTTGCAGCTTATTGCAACTGCAAAGGCGGCAGGTCGTAGTCCTCGGGAATGTCCACCCCCATCAGACTCAACACGGTCGGAGCGATGTGGCGAGCGTCGTATTTCTCGGTGCCGCCGGTCAAGGTCATCGGCTTGCTGCTGAAGAACACGCCTTGCAGCACGTCCAAATCCATGCCGCAGTGGTCTCCGGACCAAGGACTGTTGTTGTCGTAGACGTAAGGACCGTTGGCCACGACTTTGACCCCGTCCTCGTTCTCCTTATCGGTCAACTTGATGCCGCCGGTGGTGGTGGTCCACGCCGCCCGGTAACCGGGAGCAAAGTCCAAAGTCAGTTCCGGCGCACCGTCGATGCGCTGGCTGGGGTCGGAAGAATTGCGCGCTTCCACGTAGGGGCCTTGGTAAATCTCATCCCGCCGGTAAACGTGCCGGACCATCTTTTCCCCAGTGGCCGGATCGACCATCTCCATCAGAGCTTTTTCGATTTCCTCGAGCACCTGTTCGGCTTCCTCATCGCTGACGATGCCTTTCTTTTCCCGCCCCTTGCGGTTCAAGTAGATCTTGCCGATGGCCATCGAGTAAGCCTTGGTTTCCGACCAATCGACGTAGTTCAAACCGCTCTTGCTGAGATCCTTCGAAGTTAAGGGCTCATTGAAATCGTCCAAGGTCTTGAACTTCAAGAAGCCGGCTTCCGCCAACCAGTTGTTCAAGCTGACCTGCCGCCGGAAAGAAAAGAAGCCGTGGTCGGAGCAGATCATCAAAACGTCGTTGGGTCCCATGCGGGAAGTCACCCAGGCGACCGTTTCGTCCATCTTCTTGTAAATCTCCAGAGCGGCATCTTTGGCTTGGATGGTTTTACCGAAGAATTGCACTTCGGCGTTGGCCATTTCCGCCAGGTATTGAGGATGCTCCGGATCGAAGTGCCGCATCAAGGCGTGGCAAACCCGGTCCGGGCTACCGAAGAAGTGGAACAACACCTTCCAGGAATCGTCTTCCATGGCGTTTTCCAGCATTTTCTTGCGCCAGGTATAAGTGGATTCGATGTCGGCCAGGAAAGCTTGATCGCTGATTTGACCGTCCTTGGCCGCCATGTTCATGCAGGCCCATCCCAAGGTTTCGAAGTAACCGATATCGGTGGCCAATTGGGAAGCGAAATCAGGAGGCCAGCAAATCGCCGTACCCGGCACCGGGTCGTGCGGGTTGATTTGAAGAGGAGTCATGAACAACTCCAGACCTTCGCCGTCAAGCTCCGGCCAAACTCGGACGATGGCGTGGGTGCTGTAAGAAGAAGTCCAGGGAAACTCGACTTCGAAGAACTCGCTCCAGGAATTTAAAGGAATCTCCTGGCGGCTCCCGTCGATGGTCACGGCGACCTTGGCGTCGCCGGATTTCCATTCCACCTGCATCGGCGCCCAGGTGGACAGCAAGTGGGCGCCACGGGAAGTCAATTGACCCAAACGCTCCAATTCCTGGAAGTCGACCGAAGCTCCGCTGCGAGCGGCTTCTTCCATGGACTGAAACTCTTCGACGTAGTTTTTAAATTTCACCGTGTTTCTGGGCCCGAAAACCTTGGACTCATAAACGCCGGGAGATTTCTCGGTCATCTTGTAGAAAGTGACCGTTCCCGCCGATTTGCCGCTGGGTGAAGTCGGCGTCGGCGCATCTTCTTCCGAGTAAGCCGGCAGGCAAGTGTAGGTGCGGTCGTACCACTCGCCGGTTTTCTCAGAAAGCTTGCGACGCACGCGCTTGTCCAAAGTGGTGTAAACCGCCGAAGTATTCAAACCGCCTTTGGCGTCCGGAGCTCCCAAACCGGCCAGAATTTTGCCGTTTTGCATTTCGTTCACCGGATAAGCCACGATGGTTCCCTGACCGCGGAAAGGCACTCCGGCCCGATCCAAGGGTCCCCAAAATTCTTCCGAGCGGCTTAGCTTGGTATAGGTGCTCACGGATTCGGGATATTCACCCTTCATATTCAGCCCGAAGAAAACGCCGCCGGCGGCGATGGCCAGGAAACCCACCACAGCGACCACCGAACTAAAGGATTTCAAGGCGAGGAAAGCCAATAAACCGACCAACACGCCGCCGCCCATCAACCCATAAGGCAGCAGGGATCCGCCGCCACCGATGCCGGCTTCTTCGGCACTGAGTTGGGTTTCTTCTTGAAAGCCGATTCCAGCCGAGGGCATGCCGTTAGGCCGATACACGCGAATGAAATCGTAGATCCCGTGTTTTCCAGGATTGGTTCCACTGTTGATGGAAGCCCAGGAAACTGGGGATTGGGCCGGAATCGCCGGCATGAAGGGAGCAAAGGTGCCTTGATCCCGAAGCTTGGCCAGATTCGGTAATTCCCCTTGGTCCATCCAATCTTTGGCCATGAGGAAATCCATTCCGTCCATGCCCAAAATCAGCACGCGGTCGACTTCTTGCTGGGGAGTGCCGGGGACCGGTTCTGTCGCCGCGGCGGAAACTCCGCCGAAAATCAGGACTAGACCGAGGAGAGGCAGCAGAAGGTGGCGAGGCGCCATGGAGGTCAGCTTCTGTTTTTTGGCTTTGGTTCCCGGTAAGAAAGCTTCCTAACCGGGGATGGAACCGTAGATTGTACGGACAACGATGACGACTGCCCAAGCCGGCCGGCTACATCCGGTCGTTCTCCTCGGCCTGCTTCTCGGTTTGGCCGCTTTCGGTTGGATCGCCGCCTCCGGCATCGGTCCGAAACCGGAGGTCGACCCGAGCACCGGCGAACCCTTCCCCCGGAACCAGGGTGCCCCCCGGGGGATGGAAGAGGAAGGAGCTGAGGCCGCCCCGCCGGCGGCGGAAAGCTCCGCCAATCTCCACGGAGTCCTGCCGCCGGACAGCCCAGCCCGGACCGGCCTCCTTGGCAGCGGCCAGACCATCGTCCGCGGTCAGGTGGTGGCCCCGACCTGGACCGAGTTTCCGAACCAGATTCAAATTGAACTGCTGCCTCAAAATGGCAGCGAAGAGCCCTTGTTCTGGACCACCTTGGGCGGCCAGGAACGGCGTTTTCGATTTGAACCGGTGCCCTACGGCGACTGGAAGTTGCGGATGGCCGCCGCCGGTTTCGAAACCATGGTTCATCTGCTGACCACCAGCGAAAAAAGCCCGGACCAGCACGTGTTGTTGCAGCTTCGCTTGGCCAACAAGCTTCAGGGCAAGGTGGTCGATGCCCGGGGAGCCCCGGTTCCGGGAGTCGTGGTCACCGCCCGGGCCACCAGCAAAGACCCCCACCGCCGGACCTTGCCGCTCCGGGGCATCAGCGATGACCAAGGCAAGTTTGAGATTTCCAATCTGCAGCCGGGCTCCTACCAGGTTCACGCCGGTCCCTATGCCAGTGCCCTAGGAGAAACTCGGGAAATCTACGTCGCCAACGGCGAGGCCTGGGTGGAGTTGAGCATTCCGGTCATCGGCCGGGCTCAAGTTCGGTTGCTGGACACGGTCAGCGGCAAGCCTTTGGCCGGCATCAAAGTCAGCGCCCAGCAGGACGCCCGCGGCGCTCCGGCTCACATGGATTCGGGCACTTCCACCGCCGACGGCTTGGTGGTCTTTCCCCACCTGCTTCCTGGCGAATACACCTTTTCCGCTTTTGGCACCGGCTACCGCCGCACCCTGCGGCGAGCCACCGTCAACCCGGACGGCCTGACTCAAGTCGAGATTCGCTTGCAGAGTTATCAAGACGAGGCCGCAAGTGGCGGCTGATCCCCAGGCTTATCCGCAAAAGCCGATTCTTCAAGAGGCCCTGCGATTGTCGTGGCCGGCGACTCTGGCCCTTTTGCTCCACTCTCTCTATCGGGTCAGCGATCAATATTGGATTCAGGACTTAGGCCCACCAGCCCAGGCGGCTTTGGGGCTGAGTTCTTTCATGCTGATTTTCAACTTCGCCTTTATCAGCCTGTTTTACTCCGGTTGTCTGGCCAGGGTGGCCCGAGCCGTAGGCAGCGGCAATCGATCGGCCTTGGAGCGAGCCTATCGCACCGCTTTGAGTTTTGGCGGACTGTGGTTTTTGCTTTTGGCCGCCGTCGGCTACGCCAGTTCCGATTTCTGGGTCAAGGCTTTGGGAGCTCAGGGAGAGGTCGGCGATTTGGCCTCCACCTATCTAGCCTGGATTTACCTCGGGTTGCCGGCGATCGGCTTCAAACCGGTTTTAGACGGCGTCTTCATCGGCTTGGGCAACACCAAAGCCCCGATGTACCTGTCCGGTTTGTCGGTGGGCTTGAACTTCCTGCTCAATCCGATCCTGATCTATGGCTGGGGACCGATTCCGGCCTTGGGGGTGGCTGGAGCCGCCATCGCCACCATCATCTCCCGGGCCCTTTCTTGTGGCCTGGCCTTAATCCTTTTGGCCCGCCTTCATGGACTGAGGTGGCGAGGCGAGGTAAGCCCCACCCGCGAAGAAGCCGGGCAGCAACTGAAAATCGGCTTGCCGATGGCCATTTCCACCGCCGGCTATTCCGGAGTGTTCATCTTGGTGCTGAAAACCACCTTGGAACCCTTCGGAGAAACGGTCCAAGCCGGCCTCGGCGTAGCCTTCAACGGGGTGGAAGCCCTGAGTTATTGCGGCTTGATGGGACCGGCGGTGGCGGTTGCCGGCATGGTCGGCCGGGAACTCGGAGCCGGCCGGCCGCAAAGGGCGAAACAGGCGGTTCACGCCTGCGGCATTCTGTCCGGAATCGTGGCCCTATGTTTCAGCCTGATGTTCTTGGCCATACCGGAAGTCCTGACTTCCTTCTATACCTCGGTGGCCGAAGTGCAAACCGAGGCGGTGCGATATTTGGTGATCGTGGCTTGGTCGCAACTGGCGGTTTCGGCCTATTCGGTGATGGAGCAGGCTCTGGCCGGGGCTGGAAAAACCCGCGCCGTGTCTATGATTAGTCTTGGAGGCAACGCCCTTCGCATCCCCCTTTGCTGGGCTCTAGCTCACCCCCTTGGTTGGGGTCCGGCAGGCGCCTGGTGGGCCATGAACGTCTCCAATCTGATGAAATTCACCGCCATCGCCGCGGTGCTCCGCTCGGGCCGTTGGTTGCAGGAATCCCCACCGCAAGCCCGATCCCCCCACGATTAACGAGAACTTCGGTGCCTGTTCACAAAGCCATGATCGATCCGAGGGATTTCCCAAAGGATCGTGTTCTGTTGGATCAAGAGGCCATCGGCAAAATGAATCCGCAACGGGGCGGCTTCATTCAACTCAACTCCATTTTGCACTTCGATCCAGAAGCCAATCTGATGGTTGGCTATCGCAAAGTGGAGATGAACGAGTTTTGGCACGACTGGCATCTCCCCGGCCGGCCGTTATTGCCTGGTGCCCTCATGATTGAAACCATGGGGCAATTCGCCTCGGTCCACACCCACAAACACTTCGGCTTTCCGGAAGAAACCTTTTTAGGTTTCGGTGGAGTGGAAAACTGCCGCTTCCGCGATTCGGTGGAACCGCCGGCGGAATTGTGGGTGGCCGGCCGCATCGTCTCCGGCACCGCCAATCGGCCGGTGGTGAAATGGGAAGGCCAGATCCTGCGCCCCAACGGCAAGATCGTGGCTAGCGCTCAGATTCTTGGCTTGAAGTTTTAGTCGCCGTTTCCGGCTGCGGCGGTTGTTCCACTTCCGCCTCGGCTTCCGGCGGAAGGATGGCGGTGACGTCCAACTCCACGCACTGGCAGGGGCAATCCAGCCATTCGGCCAGCGAAGGCCGAGTTCGCCCCTCTTCGCCGGAAATGGCTTCCTTGATGTAAGTGCCGTGAGCCGAACGCACCCGGATTAGCCAATCGGGCGAATCGGCTTCCGGCCCGTCTACCGCCTCAAAGTGGACCAATTCCAACCAGCGCTTGCGATCTAGATCGGCCCGGCGGTGAACCACCCGCTTGGGGGTTCCCTGCAAGATGTCGAAGCGCCCGCGATCGGCGATTTCCTGCCACCGCCGAGCCACGTCTTCCTCTTTCACCGGCCGCTGGCAACGAATCCTGGCTTGGTATTCCTTCGGACAGCGAGTTTCTTTCAACTCCACCACCCGTTTGCGGCCGCAGAATTTCAGGCCGAAGATTTCCATCCGGCCTTCCGCCCGACGATTGACTTCGTCGGCCAGCGCCTGGAGATCGATGTTCGGGCGCTTCGCCTTCAAGACTTCGAACACGAAGGGGCGGCCGTCGCCCAGCATGCGCACGTCGATATCTTCTCGGCCGGCGCCGTGGAATTTATTGCGACGGCCTTTGAATCGCGGCATTGCCACTCGGGCGATCAACTCCTGGACCGAATCCCGAGTCAGCTTGCCGAAGCCCTCACAACGGTCGCATCCCCGTCCCTTGCACTCGGGGCAATAAAAAATGGTTTGCGGCAAATCGCGAACGAGTTTGCGATAACGCCCCTCGAAAAGGACGCGAACCGGTTCCTGGCGAGTTTCCATGGCGGCTGAGTTTTGGCGGACTTCCCGAGGCGAGGCTAGGATGCGGCCGTGTGGCCGGAAATCTTCTCTTTTGAACTGTTCGGTCGGGAGTTTCCTTTGCGAAGCTTCGGACTGTTTGTGGCCGCCGGTTTTCTGATCGGCATTTGGTACGGAACACGCCTATCCAGGCGCTTTGGTAGCGACCCGCAGCACGACCACGAGAAGGTTCCGGACATTGCCTGGTGGTTGCTGATCGGGATCGTCGGCGGGGCCCGGCTGGCTTATGTCCTGGTCAATTTCGATTACTACCTGGACCACCCCCTGGAAGCTTTCGCCATTTGGAAAGGCGGCCTGGTCATGTACGGGGGGCTGATTTTAGCCGTGGTCCTGGGCTTCTGGAAGGTCCGGACCTCGCGAATGGACCCCTGGCAGACCGCCGACTACGGGCTGACCGCCGGATTCCTCGGCCAGGGCATCGGCCGCTGGGGCTGCCTGGCGGTGGGCGATGATTACGGTTCTCCGACCGACGTGCCTTGGGGCATCCGCATCCCAGATCCCCTCCCCGAAGGCTCCTTGTTTCCGCCGGAATTAGTCGGCGAAGTGGTCCATCCCACGCAGCTCTATATGTCTTTGAAGGCTTTCTTGTTGTTCGGCCTCGGCATGTGGATGTTGCACCGGCCGCGTAAATTCAAAGGCGCCGTGTTTTGCGTGCTGCTGGCAGGTTATTCGGTACTGCGCTTTCTCATCGAATTCGTCCGTTACGACTCCATCGCTCGCGGCGGCATCTTCAAGGCCGGCCACCGTCCGGAAGACGTACGCCTGAAGTTGCAAGAGTTGGGCGTGGCCGATGCTGCCGGCAAGATCATCGATCCGGCTCAATACCAACGATATTTGGCCGAAGGCATGGAAGGAATTCATCCCGAGTTGCTTCTGTCGACTTCTCAATTGGTCGGTTTGGCCATGCTACCGCTGGCGGTATTGCTGTACTTCTATTTGTCCCGGCGCCCGAATAACCAATACGCGGATCCCAAAGACGCCATGGGCGTCCGCCCGAAAACTTAACGGCGATGGTCTTCGTAGCCGGGATCGACGAAGCAGGCTACGGCCCGCGGCTCGGTCCTTTGGTTCTGGGGTATTCCTGGTTTCGGCTGCCCCAAGCCGAGCTGGATCTTTGGCAAGCCCTGGAAGAAGTCGTGGCCCGAAAACCTGGCCGCCACGACCGGCGATTGCAAGTAAACGATTCCAAAATCGTCAACAGCGGCGTTCGAGGTCGCGACCGCTTGGAGCGATCGGTAGCCGCTTTTCATCGTTTGCTGCAGCCACAAGCCGATCTTCGCCAATGGATTTTGCAAGCGCCGTCCGGTTCGAGTTCCTGGTTTCAGAAAGCACCATGGCTGGCGGATTGGCTGGCGGTTTCCGGTAAAGAGAAAAGCCCGCCGATTCCGTTGTGCCCGAGCCCGGACTCAGATCGAGTGGAGTTGGATCATCATTTGTTGAAACGATGCGTAGAAAAAGCCGGGATCCAATTGGTCGGATTTGGAGTGCGGGTGGTTTCGGCCGGGGAATGGAATCATCTTGTGCAAACCTGCGGAGGCAAGGGGGCCGCATTGTTTCAAGTCACCATGGAAGTGGTCCGGCATCTGCTGCAACGAAGCGGCGATGCAGGCTTGCGCTTGGAATTGGATCGGCATGGAGCCCGCCGCAGCTATGGCCCGCTATTAAAAAATGCCTTGCAACCGAATCAGCTCGAAGTGCATCAAGAACGGGTGGGAGGCTCCACCTACACCCTGCACTTTGAAGACCGTGAGGTGCAGATTCGTTTCCAGGAAGGAGCGGATTTGCGCTACTTTCCGGTGTCCTTGGCATCCATGGCAGCAAAACTTACCCGGGAGCGGGTCATGGATTTTTTCAACGCTTATTTTTGCAAGCACATGCCGGATCTAAAACCAACCAAGGGCTATGCCATGGACGCCAAGCGCTGGCTGGCCGACGTGGGTGACCGCTTACCTCAATGGGGAGTTTCCCCTCAGACCTTGATTCGCAATCTCTAGGAGGAAAGGGAGGTTTGGGGAACTTCGCCGGGCCCGGTTTTGCCGGCGCCCAAAGCCCGCCGGACCCCTACCGCAAGGTCCTTGGCCAGCAAGGGTTTGTTCAAGAAACCTTGGATGCCCAAGGCTCTGGCTTGGGTTTGATCGATGATGTCACTGAATCCCGAACAAAGCAGGATCGGGACGTCATTGCGAATTTCTTTCACTCTTTTGGCCATCTCCACGCCGGAAAATTGAGGCATAGTCATGTCGGTCAAGACTAAATCGTATTCGTTCGGGTGCTCCTGAAATTCCTTTAAAGCATCTACCGGACTGGAGAATGCGGTTACCCGGTATCCGAATTTTTCCAGCATCTGCTTTTCCAAAGTCACGATGGCTTCCACGTCATCTACCGCCAAGATGCGTTCATTTCCTCCCGGGATCTTGGAGCGCTTGGCCGCCCGCTCTCCAAGACGCTCTGCCGGAGCGCAGGGGAAATAAACCGAAACTTCGGTTCCTTCACCCACCGAACTGCGCACTCGAATGTGGCCGCGGTAGCCGGTTACGATTCCGTGAACCACCGACAAGCCGAGTCCGGTACCGTCCTCTTTACCCTTGGTGGTGAAATACGGCTCAAAGATCCGATCGATGACGGTCTCGGAGATTCCCACTCCGGAATCCAATACGGTTAACTCCACGAATTTACCCGGGCTGGCTTCCGAGTTCTTGGGAAGGTCATCTGCGGTAAGCTCGGTATTCTTCAGGAAAATCCGCAGCGTGCCTCCTTTATCCTGCATGGCGTGATAGGCGTTGGTGCATAGGTTCATCACCACTTGATTGATTTGAGTGATGTCGGCTAATACCACACCGCAATCATCGTCTACGTCTTCTTCGATGTGAACGTGGGAAGGAATCGAAATTCGCAAGAATTTCACCGATTCCTTCACTAAGGGGCTGAGCTTCAAAGGCCGAACCTCTTGTTCCGATTGGCGGCTGAAGGCGAGGATTTGTTTGATCAAATCCTTGGCTCGATTGGCGGCTTGCATGGAAGCTTCCTGATTTTCACGCACGAAACTGGAATCGGGAAGATCTTCCAACACCAACTCGCCGTAGCCCATGATCGCACTCAGCAGGTTGTTGAAGTCATGGGCGATGCCGCCGGCCAATACACCCAAGGCTTCGATCCGCTGCGAAGCCTCCAGTTGCCGTTGAATCCGCCGCACCTCGGTGACGTTTTTCAAACTGTATACGACCCCGTCCAAGTTGCCCTGACCGGTAAATTTCGGCGAAGCGGAGATGTTCACCACCAGGTTCCGGTTTGGGTGTTCGATATCTCCGTGATGAGCCTTGTGATCGATCAAGGTCTTCTTCACCGGACAACCGAAACAAGGGGCGTCCGCACCTCGAAATATCTCGAAGCAGTTCCGGCCTTCTACTTCACTCAACGGGCGATTTAACAAGGTGCCGGTGGCTTGATTGGCTCTTTGGATGCGAAAATCCTTGCTCAAGGTCATCACCGGATCTTGGATAGCATGGAAGATCTCGGAGAAATCGCTTTCTACTCGAGCCAGCCTGGCTTGCTGAACTTGAAGCTCCCGCATCTTCTTGTCCAATTTGCGGGAAACGGTTTGCCGGTGCCATTGCTGAAAATGATTCCGGGATAATTCAGCTTCCATTTCCACTTCTTGACCTGCGTTCAGAACTTCTCGGATGACGGCGGCCAGTTTTCCAGGTTCCAGCGGCTTGATCAAAAAGCGTTCGGCTCCCAGCGCCAGGGCCAAGGCTTCATCCCGGGATTCGGTATAAGTGGCGGTGTAAAAAATTACCGGAATGGATTTCAAATCATCGTCGGTCTTCATGATTCGACAAAGTTCGAAACCGTCCATCTCCGGCATCAAAATATCCGAAATCACTAAATCTACGGGCTGGCGCCGGAGGAGGCTCAAGGCTTCCTTGCCGTTGCAGCAACTGGAAGTGTCATACCCTTGACCCTTTAAGGCCTTGACCAACATGACCCGGGAATCATCCGTGTCTTCTACAACTAAAACCCTCATTTCGAGTCTCCTAAGATCTGTTTCAATTGATGAATGACCGACATTGGATCGATGGGCTTTTCGATGTAACCATCACACCCCAACTTCAACAATTTTTCGCGATCTCCCGCCATGGCATAGGAGGTCATGGCAATGATCGGGATGTCCGCCACCGGGCCGGCTTGAGCCCGGATCCTTTGCAAAACTTCCGTACCTTCAATATCCGGCAATTGAATGTCCAAGATGATGAAATCTGGAAGCAACTGCTCCGCCTTTTCAACGCCCAAAGCCCCACTGGCCGCCCATTCACATCCATAGCCGGCATTTTGAAGCAGGCGGGTGATCAAAATCATGTTGTCTTCATTGTCTTCGATCACCAAAGCCGTTTTTCGTTCCATCTGCATTAGATCACCAACTCCGCCTCCCTGAGGTGCAAGGGAATCCTCAAGCCAAAAGTGCTTCCCGCCCCCAGCTCGCTCTCGACAAAGACTTGTCCCTGAAGCAGTTCTTCTGCGATTTTCTTGGTTAAGTAGAGCCCCAAGCCGGTGCCGCCCGCCTTCACTCGAAGGTGAGAGTCCAAACGCTCGAAGGCCTCGAACAACTTGATTTCATCTTCTTTGGAAATCCCGATACCGGTATCGATCACCTGGATTTCCACTCCATCGTCCAAAGGCCCCACTTTCACGGTGATGCCGCCGTCCTCGGTAAACTTCACCGCGTTACTCAAATAATTCAGCAGGCACTGCAGCAATCTGCGGCGCTCACTGAATATTTCCGGATTGCATTCCGCCTCGACTTCGAGGGTCAAGTTTTTGGCCTCGGCCTGTCCGCGAACGGTATCCACCGCCTGTTTCAACACCTCGTGGAGAAAGAAATGGCTCGGGGAAGAATCCAGGCGCCCCGCCTCGATCTTGGAAATGTCGATGACGTCGGAGATCAGGCTGAGCAAGTGATTTCCGGAGCGGTGAATTCGTTCCAGCGAATCCCGCTGCTCCTCGTCAATTTCTCCGAGGATGCCCTGCAAGAACAGGCCGCTGAATCCAATGATCGAATTCAAAGGCGTTCTCAGTTCGTGGGACATCGAGGCGATGAACATGGATTTCAAGCGATCCAGTTCCTGCAGCCTCAGGTTGGATTCCTGCAATTCTTGCTGCACCCTGGCCAGTTCCGAGATATCCGCAATGGTACCGCGAGATAGCCAAGGTTCGCCATTGGGATGGAATAGGGTGCTGTAAGTCTCCCGTACGAATTTAATCCTTCCCTCCGGCATTTTCAGCCGATAGACCTGTTCGTAATTCTCCTGGGTGTGCAAAAACTTGCCGTAGGTTTGGTTGACGATTTCCTGATCCTCCGGATGAACCAGAGATTGAAAAACTTGATAATCCGGCGAGCAGGAAGAAGCCTCCAGTTCAAAGATTCGATAGATTTCATCGGACCAGAACAGCCGGTCATGATCCCGATCCAATTCCCAGTGGCCCATTTGGGCGATTTTTTCCGCCTCCTTTAAGCGGCCCTCACTTTCGAGCAGCTTTTCATTGACCTGTTGGAGAGCCCTTTCGGTTTCTCGAATCTCGGTGATATCCACCGCCACTTCCAGGCGAACCCAACGGCCGTCGGGCCATCGTATCGCCTGATCGCGGCACTGATACCAACGCTTGTGAGTGGAGTCATATTCTTCCCGAACGTGAACCCCGGTCGGAAGCCCCGAGGCATCCAATAATTTGGGGTTGGTGCAATCGGAACACGGGTCTTTACCGTCGCCTTGCAGGACGGCCCAGCATTTCCGCCCAAGGGCATCTCCCCACATTCGGCGGCCACACTCGTTCATGAAAAGCAATTCATGATCGTCCATATCCGCCACATAGACCAAGGCATCCAAGCCATTCAATACGGTTTCGAAGCGATGCCTCGAAGCTTCTGCCGCCTTTTGCGCTTTTCTCCGCCTCGAAGTCTCCGAAGCAATCACAACAAAATTATTGATGGAGCGGGCGAAGTTCCTTTCATCCACGCTCCAATTTCGCATCGGCCCGCGATGTTCATGACAGATCACTCCCAACAGTTGACCTCCGACTTGAAGCGGAACGTCCAACATGGAAGTGATACCCAGAGGCTCGAGATAAACCTCCCGGAAGGAGGCGGTCCGGGGATCGTGCCAAGCATCGGAAGCTGCAATGGGGATTTCCTGCTTGAGGGCGCGGAAATATTCGGGGAAATCGCTAGCAAAGAGTTCCCAACCTGAATCGTGCCCAGGAATCTGGCGATCGTACAACTCTTCGCAGTGGATAAGGCTTTGCTCCGCATCAAACAACCAAATGGAAACGCGATCGATATCCAAACCTTCCGAGGCGGCTTCAGAAATTTCCGCATAAGCCGCTTTCAAATTCCCGCTGGTCAATTTTTGCGATTGCGCCAGCTTGGCCAGGGCGTCCTGAAGCCGCTTTCGCCGGGCTTGGCGATCGGATTCCCGGGCTTCCGTTTCTTTGAATGAATCGATGTCCAGGTGTACCCCAACCAAGCGAGTGCCCTTGCCGCCGGCATCCCGGTGCGCCGCTTTGCCGATCCCCTGAATCCACTTCCACTTTCCCTCCGCGGTCTTCATGCGGAACTCACTGCGGCAAGCATCGGTTCGGCCATCGACGTGATCCTCAAGTGCTTGCTGAAGTTTGGGCAAATCGTCCGGATGAACCAGTTCGGTCAATCGTCGCATCGAAGCACCGAATGCTTCATCCAATTGCTGAGGCGTATAACCCAGCATGGTGTTCCAAATCTCCCCGGTAACCAGATCGTCACTCTCCACCGACCAATCCCACAATCCGGCATTGGCCCCCCACAAAGCCATGTCCAATCTTTGCCGCTGGAAGTTCAGGCTCTTTTCCGACTCGCGACGATCGGTTACGTCTTCGACCGCAGCAATAAAGCCCTGCAACGCTCCCTGCTGATCGTGCAAGGCCGAGACCGTAGTATTCGCCCATCGGTTTTGTCCGTTTTTGTGCACGAATCTCTTTTCCAGAGAGATTTGGTCCTGCTCACCCTTTTCCAAGACCTGGACCGCCTGACGAGTGGCTTCCAAATCTTCGATGAAGGTAACTTTCAACAAACTCTTTCCGCGCAGCTCATCCCCGCTGTAGCCGAGCATGGAGCAGAACCGCCGATTGAAATCCACGAAACGACCGTCGGGATCGGTTTTGACCATGCCGATCGGAGCCTGCTCGAAGGCCCGGCGAAATCGGTCTTCACTCAACCACAGGGCATCTTCCGTCTGTTCCCGGAGTCGCCGTTCTTGTTGCAGCCGCTTTCGGTGAACCCAAGCAAACAAGAAAATCGAAATGGCGAGGGCGAGCCAGGGAAAGACGGCCCAAAAGCCCACCGGGAAAGCGGCCGAGCCGTTCTCTGCCAAAGGAAGCCAAGGGCCGAATACATGCAACCGAGCGCCAAAGTGTAAAGGAGAAAATGTAATCGAAGCCCGTCCCTGCCTGAGGCATGAATGCTCGGTGCAAAAACAAAGAGGGGACACTTTGAACTCCGCTGAAATGGCTTATCGACCTCCCAGAAAAACCGCTCGCGGACGGGAAACTCCGAGACCGGTCAACCAGGCTCAGCTCATCCCGAAACTGCATCATATACCATCCACGGCGGGATCCCTTTCACCCCATAAGCTTTCTTAGAACCTCGGAATTGAGCTTTGGATAAAAGCGCGGAAAGACCCGGCGAAACCGATCGCCGGGCCTTTCTCAGTCGGCCTGAAGAGGGCTATCAGGCCGCAGGGCAAAAGCGTGAAATTTATTTCCCGCCTTCCTCCTCTTTTTCCTTGGATTCGCCCTTTTCGCCATCAGCAGTCCCCTTGGGGGCACTCCCTTTAGTCACGCCATCGACCGCGTCCCGGTTTTGGGTAAAGAACTGGTAGAAGGGATTGGTCGGATCGAATTCTTCCCGCTTGGCCTTAGGATCGGGTCCGGTTTCCACCTCTTCCCGGCGCCGGCGACCGTCTCGCCTTCCGCCGCCTCCACGGCCACCCCCGCCGCGACCATCCCGATCTCCTCGGCCGCGTCCGCCGCCGGGTCGAGATTTGGGCCGCATGTTGCGAGTCGGTCCACGGTTGTCGGAACGTTGATCTTCTCTACCTTCCCCACCGTCACCACGGCCACGACCGGCGCTGACCTCGGTGCGCATCGACAAGCGGAAGCGTTGGTTCTCCACGTCCACCGAAATCACTCGGACCATGACTTCCTGGCCAGCTTGAACGACTTCCGCCGGATCCTTGACGAAGGTGTCCGCCATTTCGCTGATGTGCAGCAATCCTTCCCGGCGCATTCCGACGTCGACGAAGGCGCCATAAGGACGCAAGCTGGAAACGGTGCCCCGCAGCACTTGGCCGATGGTCAGCCCTTCCAAGCGTTGTCCGGTGGGCCGACCGCCACGACGCAAGCGCCGTCCGGAACGCATCAGGCCGTGGCGAATGCGATCGACGACGCCCTTCTTCCAACCACGAGCTTCCAGAATCGGCTCCCAATCCAATTCCTGCACTTTGGAAGGATCGCGGAGCAGATCCCGAGTTTGCAGTTCGGAACCGTTCAAGGCCGCTTGCAGAGCGCTGTAGTAAATCGGGTGCAGCGGCCGGGCATCCAAACCGTTGTCGCCGTCGCGAACCCGGAGGAAGCAGCAAGCCGCTCGCCAGGCCGCCGGGGGCAAGCCCATCCGAGCCTGGAAATCTTCCAGGGACCGGTACGGGGCCGTGGCCTTTTCCAATTCCACCGATTCCCCGTCCAAACCGGGCACCAAGCCCAGCATGTCGTGGCTGCCGTGGTTCAAATCCACCCCGCGCTCATAAAGCAAAGCCTGCAGGAAGGTGACTTCGAACGCTTCCAAGCGACGGCTGTTGATTTCGCCGCGGAAAGGGATGTAAGCCCGAACCACGTGCGGGGTGTGGAAGGCCGCATTTCGCGGATCGCCGACCAAGCGAGCCAGCATCAGGGCTTGGCGCTCGTCGTGGGTCAAGTGGGTTTCCCCGGGACGCCGGGCCACTTCCCGCAGCATGGTTTTCACCACCGCGACCGGCACCGTGGCCACTCGAACCTTGCTCTCCCCTTGACTGAGGTGAGTTTTGATCTGCTCCCGGCTCGGCCGGGTGGCGGCATCGGCCTGGGCGGCGACCAAACCCGGTTTCTCTTCACCAAGGAATTGATCCAAACGATCGGTGAGATCGTCGGCCTTGGCCGGAAGGGCGGTGGTCCGCAGCAGATTGCCCTCCGGATCGAGCAGCGCCAGCATCAGCTTGTTGCCGCGCAGCACGCACATACCGAGCACGAAGCCTTCGTGATGGCCTCGGTCCAGGGCATTTTCCAAGTGCTGCCAAGCTTGCTGCAGAGCCAAATTCTCGGCGTTGCGCTTCAGCCTGGCCCTGGCCTCTTGAATGTAACGGGTCAACCGCTCCCGATCGACGAAGTCCAGGAAAAGCTTCAAATAGGCTTCTCGCTCCTGGGGCGGAAAGCCCTGCACCGAGCGGTCGAACAAGGTCCGTAGATCCGCATTGGAAAGTTCGAACTCCAAGTGCAGCGCATGGGCCCGCTCGCCGCGGCGCAAAATCAAATAGGTGTTGGGCTGCAGAGAAAGCAAGGATTCCTTGCGACCGACGTACTGCTTGTAAGGGCCGCCGCCGTCCTTTTCGCCTTCTTCCACGCCCTTGACGTGAATCACCGCTTTATCCCGGAACAGGCGCCGCAAGTCCCGGGCCACGCCGACGTCGCCGCGAAGGCGGTCGACGAAGGCTCCGTGTTCTTCCCGCTCCGGCTTCTCCCAGCCATCGGGAGCCGGGGAAGGCTCCAAGGCCAAGGCCAGGTCTTCGAGTTCTCCTTCATCGCCGGCCTCCGCCACCGCCGATTCAATCTCCGGCATATCTTTGCCTTCGAGGGAACGAGCGATGTTGGCCCGGCGGCGCTCCAAAGCCTCCTCGCTTTGGATACGTTCACAAAGGAGTTCAAACCCAAGGGCGTTGGGGAACAGGCCCGCCAACTCGGGGTCGGCAGTCCGCAACCAAGTCAGCTCCTCATCCCGGGCCAGGGCGGCGCGGAGATGCTGATAGACCTGTACCTTTAGTCCCAGGGCACGAGCGATGCGCTGATCGTCGCGCTTGGTGGCAGGGGAAGACATCGGCAGAATTCTAGCAGCGTCCTTGCAACCAAGGACGACGGGACTTTGACCCAGAAAAACGGGCGCCGGTCCCAAAAAAGTGTCAGATCCGAAGGCCGGGCCGCCCCTTGTTTTGGAGCGGCCCGAGACCGGCTCAGGACATGTCCTTGAGGAGTTTTTCCGCCAGGTGATTGGGCAACGGGGCGTAATCCAGCGGCTCCATGGAGAAGGAACCCCGTCCCTGAGTGCTGCCCCGCAGGCGGCTGGCGTAGTTGAACATCTCGGAGATCGGCACCCGGCCTCGGACCTCACGCAGGTCGCCGCTGATGGCGATTTCTTCGACTTCCACCCGGCGGGTGTTCAAATCGCCGATGACGTCGCCGAGATATTCCTCCGGCACCTGCACCGAAAGCCGCATCATCGGCTCCAGGATGGTGACGTTGCTGTCGGTGGCCAGGCGGAAGGCCAAGATGCCGGCGGAGTGGAAAGCCAGCTCGCTGGAATCCACTTCGTGAGCCTTGCCGAAGTGCAGCGTGGCTTTGAGGTCGACGAAGGGGAAGCCGAGGCGTCCACCGGACTTGGCGGCGTCCTCCAAGCCTTTGCGCACCGCCGGGATGTACTGCCGAGGCACCACCCCGCCCTTGATCTGGTCGATGAATTCGACCGGATCCTCGGCTCCGGGGTTGGGCTCGAAGCGAACGTTGACCACCGCAAATTGGCCATGGCCGCCGGTCTGCTTGACGTGGCGCCCTTCGATGTCGCGCTCGGCGGTGAGGGTTTGCTTATAGGCCACCTTGGGCTCACCGACAGTAATCGGGATGCCCATGTCGCGCTGAATCCGAGTCAGCACGATCTCGAGGTGCAACTCGCCCATGCCCGAGACCACCATTTCGTCGGTTTGCTCGTCGATCTGGGCCCGGAAGGTCGGATCTTCTCGAGTCAAATGGGCCAGGGCGTCGGACAGACGATCCCGATCCTTCAACGATTTCGGCTCGATGGACATGCTGACCACCGAGTCGGGGAAGGTCATGGACTCCAACACGATTTGCTGCTTCGGATCACAAACCGTGTCGCCGGTGACGGTGTTCTTGAAGCCAACCACGGCACAAATTTGGCCGGCTTTGACTTCATCCACCGCCTCGCGTTTGGCGGCGTGCATGAACATCAAGCGGCCGATGCGTTCCTTCTTGCGAGTCCGGGGATTCAGCACCGCGTCACCCCGCCGAAGGGTGCCGGCATAGACCCGAATGAAGGTCAAGTCGCCATTGGGATCGGCGATGGTCTTAAACGCCAAGCCGCAGAAATCGTCGTCGCAATTGGCGCCGCGCACGATTTCCAAGGCTTCATCCTTGGGATCGCGTCCGACCACTGCACCCTTGTCCAAGGGGTTGGGCAGGAAATCGACGATGGCGTCCATCAGGAACATGACGCCCTTGTCGTGCAGTGCGGAGCCGCACAAAACCGGTACCGCGTGCCCCATCAAGGTCGCCTGGCGAGCGGCGTTGCGGATTTCCTGTTCGGTGATTTCTTCGCCTTCCAGGAACTTCTCGACCAAGTCGTCATCGACCTCGATCAAGTTTTCGATCATTTCCATCCGCCGCTTTTCCACCAGGTCCCGATATTCCTCCGGCACCTCAATCTCTTCGGCTTCGGAACCCCGGGAGTCTTCGACGAAACGGCGGGCTCGACGGGTGATTAAGTCCACCAAGCCGTAGAATTCCTTCTCCTTGCCCAGCGGCACCTGCATCCGCACGGCATTGGCTCCCAGGCGGTTGACGATGCTGTCAAAGGCCTTGTCGAAATCGGCCCCGGTCCGGTCCAACTTGTTGATGAAGGCGATTCGGGGAACGTTGTACCGATTGGCTTGGCGCCAAACCGTTTCCGATTGAGCTTCCACTCCGGCAACGCCGTCGAACACGGCAACGGCACCGTCCAGAACCCGCAGGGAACGTTCCACTTCAACGGTGAAATCAACGTGACCCGGAGTATCGATCACGTTGATATTCTGCCCTTTCCATTCGCAACGGGTGGCAGCGGAAGTAATCGTGATGCCACGATTCCTTTCATCCTCCATGTAGTCCATGGTGGCTTGGCCATCGTGGACTTCTCCGATTTGGTGAGTGCGCCCGGTCAGGTACAGGATGCGTTCCGTAACCGTGGTCTTGCCGGCATCGATGTGGGCCATGATGCCGATGTTGCGAATGCGGCTCAGTCGCTCCAGCTCCTTTTCGGGCAGAGCGGGCTTGTCGCGGAGGGCTACGGTTTTCGGTGCCATGGTCGGCAGGACTTCATCAAGGTGTACGGGAAGCGGGGCAGCTTGGCCCTTCCTGGTGGGTCCCCGATGGACAATGGGTGAAAAAGATGGGGACTCCCTGACTTGTTTCACCAGGGTGGAAGCCCTTAATTTTAACCGCAAGTGGCGGCCGCGCTACCTCCGCTTTCACTTTCTCCATTTTCCACCCGGGATGAACGCCTTCCTGCTCCACTGTTGCCTGGCTTCTTTCGCCCTTGGATCCGGCCCCCGGCAAGAGCCGGTTGCGGCTCAGGAATCGCCCCCTCCCTTTACCGAGGTGGACGCCGCCCGGGCTTTCCAGGCGATGGACCGAAACGGTGATGGGGTAGTGCAAAGCAGCGAAAGCCTGCCGCCGACCAAGCCATCTCAAGCGCCGGCGGAAAAGGCTGCCAAAGCACCTCTCTGGTTTCAGCAGATGGACCGAAACGGAAACGATCGGGTGGATTATTTGGAATTTCTAGCGGCGGCCGGAAGCCGCTGGCAAAGGGCCGGTTTGGCGTTGGAACCGACCTTGAAACAAACCGTCTCTCGCTTGCAGGGAGCTTGGTCCGAAGAGTTACAAAACTCCTTTCCCAAGGAGGCGGATCTAGCCCTGGGCCTTTGTCGCCTGGAATCCTTGGACCACGACAAAGACGGCACCGTGGCGCCGGCGGAACCGGATTCGACCCTTAGCGGAAACGGTCCTTGGCTGGGAATGGATCGCAATCAAGACGGACGCCTTTCCGCAGCCGAATTTCAGGCTTATCAAAGGAGCTTAAGAGCCCGGTTTCTTCTTGGTTTGAAGCCGCCCGCCGCCGCCCCGCAAAAACCCTGAACTCCTATGGCCCTCAAACTTCGCCAGAGCAAGCCGCAGCGCTTGTCGCTGAAAGTCCCTGCCTCCACCAGCAACTTGGGGCCGGGCTTTGACGCTTTGGGACTGGCACTCAACCTCCCTTTGAATGTGCAGTGGGAGCCGGCGGAACGCACCACGGTGGTAAGAAAGGGCGGTTTGTCCGAAAGCACCCTGGCCCACGGCAGCGATCCTGTGGTTCGCGGCATGCGCCGAGCGGCGATCTTGAACGGCAAGAAGTTGCCGCCGGGTCAAGTTACGGTCGAAACCGACTTTCCTCCCGGCCGCGGTTTGGGAGCCTCCGGAGCCGGATTGGTCGGCGGCTTGTTGTTAGGCAATCGCCTTACCGGGGACGCAAGCCAGCGCCTGGATTTGTTACGGGAGGCGATCGAATTGGAAGGCCACCCGGAAAACGCCACCGCCTCGATGTTGGGAGGCGCCCATTGGTCGATCCCCCATCCGCAACAAGGATGGATTCACCATCCGGTGGCCATCCACCGGGAATTGCGTTTCGTATTGGTGATTCCCCCTTATGCCCTAGAAACCCGCAGGGCTCGGAAAGTCCTTCCGACTTCGGTCTCTTTTGCCCGAGCCAGCCGCCAAGCCCGGCGCACGCCGATCTTGCTGGAAGGCCTGCGCACCTTGGATCCGACCTTGTTGCAAGTGGGCATCGAAGATGAATTGCACGTCGGTCCGAGGTTGAAACTTTTGACCGGAGCGAAGGCGGTGCTGGATTTCGCCACCAAAGCCGGAGCTTTGGCCACGACCTTGTCCGGCGCCGGATCCGGTTTGCTGCTGCTATGTCGTTTGCACGATTGGGAAGTGCTGCAACGGCGGATGGAAGCCCGAGTCCAGCGTCTTTGGGGCGATTCCGGTTTGGTGCTAGCCGCTCGCCAAGAAAGCAAGGGCGCAGTTTTTTCTTAGTCGTCCTGGTCGTCCTAATCGTCTTGATCGGGCCGGCCTTGGATCCGACACTTTCGATCGCGCTGGAAATCAGCCGATTTCATCGGCTTCGCGCCAAGCCGCCGGCAACTGTTGCCACACTTCCTGTTCCGAACTCGAGCGACAAACTTGCTCGGCGATCGGTTCACACTCTTGCGGATCCAAATCCAGGAACCGCTGGTGCAACGCCTTCAACCGCTGCGGCCTTAACCAGAATTGGCGCACCCCTAAGCCGACCAGCAACGGCAGATTGGCCGCCACGCCCAAAGCCTCGCCGTAAACCGCCAATTCCTTGTCCAAACTTTCGGCCAGTTGCACCAGTTTGCGAACGGCTCGCAAAAAGACCGGATGCGGTCGTTGCAAACGCCCTCGAGCTTGGTCGTGATCCAAGCTGCGGTCGGCAGCCAGCAAATGCTGCCCCAGGGTGTCCAAGGCCACGGCGACGAAATCGGTGTCGCGCAAAATCTCCCGTCCCAACAAAGCGCTGGCCGGGGTTTCCAAGACTGCGCCGAGACGAACCGGATGGGCCACTTGCAAGCCTTCCAGGCGAAGCTCTTCTCGAGTGTTGTCGATGGCTTCCCGGATCGGTTGCAAATCGGAAGGATCGTTGACGAACGGAACCAGCAAAGAAAAAGGCCGTCCTTCCGCGGCTTTGAAAATCGCCCGCAATTGATTGTTCAACAATTCCGGCCGCTCCAACAACAGGCGAACTCCGCGAACGCCCAGGGCCGGATTCGGTTCCGGATGGCTGTAGAGCGAGCGAATGGCGCAGGAAGCATCCAGGTCCGGAAGGCGGAACACCGCCTTTTCAGCCACGTGGAAAACTTGGCGATACAAAGCCACCAGGCTGGCTTCCTTCGGAAAGCCCTGGCGCTGGATCACCGGCAAATCGGTGCGATACATGCCAATGCGACGGACGCCCATGCCGGCGGCGGTACGGGCTTCGCTGGGACTGGCGACGGCGGCTTCCAATTGCACAGGGCTGCCGTCCCTCAGGCTGGCCGGCGGCAACTCCACCACGTCGGCCGTTTCCCGGCCCAAGGCGGCGTTCACCATTTCCGGCGACGGGTTGACGATCAACTGGCCGGCGTCGCCGTCGACTAAAAGCATGTCGCCGGGTCCGACCTGTTCCCCCACGTCGCCCAGACCCAATACCGCCGGCACGCCGGCAGCCCGGGTCAAGATGGCGCCATGGCTGCCCAAATAGCCGCCGGTAGCGGCAATGGCCCGGACGCCTCCTTCCAAGGCTTCGGTCAAATCGGCCAAGCTCAGCTCCTTCACCACCAGGACCGAGCCTTCCAAGGCCGCCTTCGGTTGGCTTTTGGGAGTGCCGCGGCAAAACCTCAGCAAACGCAAAGCCACGTCGCGCATGTCGGACAAGCGGCTGCGGAGGCTTTCGCTTTCCACCACCTCGAACAGGCGCTCGTAGACCCCAAGGGCATCCTTGACCGCCCCTTCCAGGCTCATGTGTTGGCTGGCGATGCGCTCGCGGACGTCCGCTTCGATTACCGGGTCCTCGAGCATTTGCAAATGAGTGTCGAAAACCCGGCGTTGGTCTTCGGTGAAATGCACCGCCAAGGCCTCTCGCTGCCGAACCAGCGACACTCGAGCCGCCCGGGCGACGGAATCCAGGCGGGCCAGCTCGGCTTCGACCGCGTCCTCCTGGATGGCCGGGGTTTCAATCTCTTCCAAACCGCCCAGGTGGAGATGAGCTCTGCCGTAAGCGATGCCGGGGCTGGCGCTCTGACCGGAGAAGTGAGCCTGGGAGGTACCGGGACGTTGATCTTGCACGGAACCGGAAGCGGTGGTGGCGGCGGACATGGGGGCGGTTGGCGGCACCCGGCGGGCGGCGCTGGTTTATGAAATGTTAAATCGGCTGCTGGTTGGGAGCCATGCTTGCTCCCATCGGTTGCAGGTAGGTGCACACGGCTTCTCGCGTGCGAGGGTGGAGGGTCAACCAGGCATGGCGGACGTCAGGGATGAACAGGCGACGTGCGCCGGGCCATTCGGTCGCCTGTACTTCGACCACGCCATCGTTGTCGCCCTGGTGCCGAGTCCGGAAGCCGACCTCGTCGCCACGGCCGGAAATCAGGTTCAAGCAATTCGGCGGCGCCTGGTCCGGCAAGGACTGGAGAAAAGGGCTGCACGGCCGCAGATCTTGGCCGCAGGGTCCGAACAGGAGCCGGTACAGAGGATGATCCTTGAACACCTCCGCCCGCCGAGCTCCTTGATGGGGACTTCCTAAAGTGACCAAACGAGTTTCCGCCGGCAAATAGCCTCGGGCGTGCATGGCCCGAAGGACCAATCCCCCCATCGAATGGCCGACCGCGTCCAGCGGCGGAAGACGGTCCGGGAAGCGCCGCTGCAAGCGGCGGCACGTTCGCTCGGCAATGCCTTCGATGCCGCCCCGGCGCCAGGGCAAATAGCCCCAATTCAACACCGGGTCATAGCCCAGACGGCGTAAATCTCGAGCCAGCGGCCGATTCCATGCCGGGCTCATCAGAATGCCGTGAAGGATCAGGACGGCACGGCGCAAAAGGCAAGGACCTGAGCGACCAGCTTGCGAATGCCGGCTTGGGTTTCGGCGATGTTTTGCGCCAGGATGTAGGCCGGAGTGGAAACCACTCGGTGGACTTCGTCGACCACGATTTGATCGACCCGAGAGGGAATCATCTTGGCTCCGGTTTGGGCGGCTTGCTCGGCGGCGCCGTCGGTTCCGCCAAGGGTCAAACTGACTCCTTGGTCGCCGAGCACCAGGGCCACGATGGCCGGAGCGATGCAAATGGCGCCGATCGGTTTCCCGGCGGCGTGCATTTGGCGAATCAGCTCGGCCAAGTCGGGATGCACTTTGGCTTCCGCACCGGCAGCGGCGAAATCGCATAAATTCTTGGCCGCACCACTGCCTCCGGGAAGGATGAGGGCGTCGAGCTCACCGGCGTTTGCGCTGGCCAAGGTCTGGACTTCGCCTCGAGCGATGCGAGCCGATTCCTGCAACATGTTGCGGCTTTCTCCCTCTCGGGCTTCGCCGCTGAAATGATCGCACACCGCCCACTGCTCCTCATCGGGAGCCAGGCAAACCGGGGTCGCCCCGGCTTCCACCAAATTCAGCAGGGTGAGGACCGATTCGTGGATTTCGGAACCGTCGAAACGGCCGCAACCGCATAAGACGACGCCGACTCGCGGGGAGGCGGATTCCATGCCGGTCATTTTAGACCCGAGAAGTACATCCCCGGTTTTGACTTGGGATTCCCCGTCTTCGCGCCGGGAGCTACCATAAGGCGCGAAACCGAATCGGGGAGTACCTCAGTTGGCAGAGGCGGACCTTTGGGAGGTTCGTGTCGCGGGTTCGAGTCCCGCCTCCCCGACCATGGATTTGCAATTTGAAATCGGAAACCGGCCGGCCGACGGTCATTCTTCAAAAGGGCCAACCGGCTTGGGGTCACCTCGTAGGATAGAAGCGACCCCAACGATCATCCTGATTCGCACGTCCCCAATTGGCCATCATGAGCTCCACGATTCCCGACCTTTTCTTTGAATACACCGTTTACAGCTATGGCATGCAACCGAATCGAAACACGATCACCGAATCGGTCCATCAAAGTTTGGATCAACCTGGCGTGGTGGTTTCTTTCAAGGGAACGGGAACCTTATTGAGCTGCTTGCAGCGACACGGCTTCATCGCCCAAGCCTTGCGCTCGGTGCGGCGAGCTTTGGTACACGGAGATATGGACGCATCCCTGGTCTCGAAGATGCAAGATCCTCAAGCTCACCATCACGTGATCTATGCCGACGTGAATCGGGCCACGGAGATTTACGACCGGATCAACAACCACATGGAACGACTTACCGCCAACCATGCCGGACAGTTGATCGGCAACAGTCATCCTGGGCAATGGCGATTCAAGCATTTCCGCTTGCAACCGGAGAACGGCGGCCGCTTGGAAGTAAAGCTGAGGAAGCCGGCCAACGTTTTGATCGTAGATCCGGATGCCTACGAAAACTACCGCAATGGCCGCCCTTTTCGTTTCAATGGCGGTTGGGTACAGAAAACCGGCTTGCTCAGCACCGCTTATTGCGAGCTGCCGCCGGGGCCGTGGCAGGTCGTGCTGGACCTGGTGCCGGAAAGGACCGATTCCATCGCCTTCATGTCCAACAAGAGAGCCCGGATCAAGCCGGTGGATTACGGATTGGACGCGCTACGCCCGAAAGTTTTGTTCCCGGTGGATCGCCGAACCTACAACACCGGCAGCAAATTACCTTCCACCTGCTCCGCCTGCGGTGGATTTGGCACCTATGCCCTTGGCAGCGAAGCCATGGGCTCCAAAGGCAATTACAACCGCTTCCATCGCCCCTGCCCCGTCTGCGGCGGGTCGGGGAATATCTAGGCAGGCTATCTTCTTTATCCACCAATAGCCAAGGGCTGTGAAAGACCTTCCTGCCTCCACAATTGATGGAGAGCATTGGTATCCATTCAATTTTTAGAAAATTCAGAATTTTCTGTTGGTTCGTTCAGAGTTTGTTGTCTTATCTGCAGCGGAGAATCCCCTCCGCTTGACTCTAGCAATAAATCCTAAGGAGGAACTCTAACATGAAGCGAATGCTGCTTCCGCTCTTTTGTGGCTTAATGGCCTTCCTTTCGACTCCTTCTCTTCAAGGGCAAGAAACTTTGGAATTCTATGCTCTCAGTTGGAAGCACAACGGGCGGGCCATGGACCTTCACAAAGTGGTGTTAACGATTCCCGACGTGGGTATTGGCACGGCAACTTCGGTTCATATCGGCCAAGTGGTCACCAGTGGTGAAATCTCCCAATTTGAAGGTAATGGACTGTACATGGACCCCGAAGGTCAACTGTGGGCCACCGGGAAAAGCCAGGCAAACGTAGGCGGTGACCGCCTGCTTCGATTTGACAACCCGCTACAAAGTGGAAGGGTGGATGTCATTCCGATTCTGAGCGGCCAAAGTCCGGTCAAAAACAACATGGGATTGGCAAAATGGGATGCCTCCGGAAGCCTGCTCTTTGCGGACGCAGCTTGGGCAGGAGTTCATATTTTTGACCCAGTGTCAGGATCTCATATTCATACTTGTGAATCCTGCCCAGCCATTTCCAAATGCTGGGGGATCGAGAAATTGGACAACCAAAGCAATCAATTTTATGCCATCCATGATGGCAACCAACTTGATTTGTATTCCTACAATCCAGGATCATGTTCCGGTTGTAATAACGTACAGCTTGGAAACCTGATTGGCAGTCGACAATTCCAAGGCGTAGAAAGTCTGACGGCAACGTTGGATGGCACCCTTTACGGCATCGCCAATGACGGCACCCATCCGACTCTCATCGAAATTGACAAGAATACCGGGGCCGTAGTCAATGAATTTTCCATTTCCAACATGAGCACCTCGGTAGATCGGGTATCTGGATTGGCCTTTATCCCAAAAATGTCTCTTGGAAATCCCTTGCCAGGAGTGGCCGGTCAATTTAATTCCCTGAAGTTGAGACGGGCAGAGCCCTTTACCATGGCCCATTTCACCTACGGCTTTTCCGCTGGTCTTTCTCCGATTCCGAATTGCTCAACGAAATTCGTTGAAATCGCCAATGCAACGGTTTTCGCCTCCGTGGTGACGGATTTCCAAGGGGAGGCCACCTTGAATCAACAAGTTTCCGCTGCCATGGCCGGTCGACAAGTGTATCTGCAAGCCCTCCAGATCGACCCATGCCAAGTAAGTAATTTGGTGGTGTACACCTTCCAATTAATTCGAACCATTTTGTCTGCAGAGCCCCGAGGCTCCCATCTTCTGGCTCCAGCATTCCTCCTCGAGGAATGCCTGGAGCCAGAAATTTCATTGCACGGATACCGTTACCGGATCGGACAGGCGCAATTTGATTGAATCGAAAATTTCCACCGCTTGCCAATGGGTTAACTTACCGGAGCCAGCCGAACCGGGAATTTCCAAATTCAAGGAAGCCGAACCAGCGGGATTAACGAACATGGGCTCAGAAGAATAGACGGGAAGACTCAAGCTCAGTGGGAATCCCTGAAACTGAGTCGGTCCATTTCCCGTGAGGGACAAGCCCAAGGAAACCCAAGCGCCTGGTTTGGCTCCCGAAATTTGGACAGTAGCCGTTTGCCCCGGAATCAAATTCGGGATGAAGAGGTCAAAGAAATCATCTAGCAGGTTATTGGGGTCAGATTCACCAAGCTGAAATCCACCGTCTTTATTGAAATCTTCGATGCCGTCCGAAATTCCACCACCGTCTGAATCAAGTTTTAATGGATCGGTCACCGAATTCGGATCGAGATCCGGAACAAAGAAATCTAAGTCGGTGTGAGCGGTCCCGCTCGTTCGGCCAAGCTCCAAACCGTCTCCCAACTCGTCTCCGTCGCTGTCAAAGAGCTCAGCCGCGGTCTCCAGTAGATCTTGATGCCCATCAAAATTACGGTCTTCTTCCCCATCCCTCAAGCCATCATCGTCCGTATCCAAATCCAAAAAGTCAGTTTGGGTAAATGGGTCCAGATCGGGCGTGAATACTGCCAAGTCCGTTCCCCAAATCCCAAGGCCAGGTTGATCGGGAATCCCATTAGATTTGCCTGCTTCGGTCCCATCCTGAAGGCCATCGAAATCGGAATCCAGCTGGTTGGGGTCGGAGTTGAGCCATGCGTATTCCTCAAAATCGTCCAGCGCATCTTCATCGCTATCTAAATCATCGATTCCTAAGCCCAGGACGGTTTCAAGGTGATCCGGCAATCCATCACCGTCAAAATCGGGATTCCCCAAACTTCGCAAATACAATTGACTTCCAGAAATACCTGAAACGACGTTATTGCCCCAACTCTGAAACACCACCAATTCGCCAGAGGCTGCCACCATGGATATGCCCCCACCATAATTGATTTCTTGGTGAGTACTAGACAAACTAATCCGTTCAATATTTCCTGTATGTCGATTCCAAAGAAAGGAATCTGGCTGGTTGTTGAAATCAAACGGGACCAAATCCGAGGCCTGACTTTCAAAAGTTACGAAATCCCCCCTTCCAGAGATGGAAGGCGTTTCAGATGAGTGATTGACTCCAAGCCCCGAAGGCCCAGCCGAAATTCGAACCGTGATTCCGGTTTGTATGTCTCGAAGAAAGATATCTTCATTCACATCTTGATCATTTAAGACCAAATTGTTCGCATGACTGGAGAATACCACGAAGCAGCCATCCCAACTCATAGCCCCAGGCCGTCCTCGGCAATCTCCATTCGCGGCGATTCCAAAACTGTCTACAGTGATTCGCTCAGTCACGCCAGCAGCGAGGTCTCGGACAAAAATGTCATCGAATCCCTGGACATCCCCGGCCACCAAATTCGAAGCATCGGATTGAAAGCAAACCACATTTCCACCCCAAGAAATTCCATAAGGAATCATGGAATGGGCACTATGCGCATAGTCTCCGTCGATCGGCTCGGAAACCAGGCGAGTCTGCCCGGTCTTTAGATCGCGAAGGTAAATCTGACGACTGCCGGATGGTACCTGCGGGTGGAGGTTTCCTGCCGTACTCTGAAAGGCAAGATAGCGTCCGTCTGGGGAAATAAGTGGGCCGCTGCAAGGGCCGTCGCTTAGCTCTCCCCGGCTGTTTCGCCCTTCGACTTGTACTTCTTGCGAAAAGCGATCATAGACAAAGACCTGCTGGCGGTTCACCCCAGGAACGATGTTGGTCGCCACGCTGGAGAAAGCGATCCACTGTCCGTCCGCTGAAAGGCTGGCGGAAAAACTATCACCATCGGAAAAACCTCCTGTTGGCGTTCGGCTCACTAGATCGATAAGACCGGTTTCCGTATCCACCAAAAACACGTCTTCCTTCCCGTTGGTATCCCCGGGGATGAGATCGTCTCCATGCTGTACGGAGAATGCTACATATCGACCACTCCCGGAAACACCCCAATAATACCCAATCACTCCACTTTGTCCGGTACCGGTAATTCCCGGAGTCAAGATTTCAGTGCTCTGTGGACAGAAAGTCGCCAGATACATAAGGATCGAGATGGAATTCATGCCCTCAATATAGTGCTTTCACGGAAAACAATCCAAAAAGTGATTCCAGCTCCCGAAACCCCTCGAATCATTTGCCGTAGGTCGTAGGCTGAATCCAGGTCGATGACACCCCCTCCCCGAACATGTGCGAGTCGGCGGGGCTTTTTGAAAGCCTGCGCCGTGCTTCCTGTGGCTGGAATGCGGCTACCGTGGTGGCGACCGAAACGGGCTTCGACTCTGGAAAGCCTGGAAGCCTATGCCTTGCGCTATCCGATGACCGGGCATTTCAAATTCTTCACCGGACCTCACGGCGCCCTCGGCCGGGCTTCGGTTTTGGTCAAGCTGACCACCGCCGGCGGACAGGTCGGTTGGGGACAAAGCGTGCCGATCGCTCGCTGGAGTTATGAAACTCTTGAAACCGTCGAGAGAGTGATCCGCGATTACTTCGGCCCGGCCCTCCTCGGTTGCGAAGCCACCGATTTAAAGGAAGCCCATCGCCGCATGACCGCTGCAGTCGCCGATGGTTTTTCCACCGGTATGCCGATTGCTCGAGCCGGCATCGATTTAGCCCTGCACGATCTTCTCGGCCGCCTGCAAAATCGATCGGTGGCCGAACTTTGGGGACGCAAAGCCGACCGGCCGCTAGATTTGAGCTGGACCGTCAATCCCAAGCGCTTGGAAGACACCGAAGCCTTGGTCCAAGCCGGATTCGAGCGGGGATATCGCCACTTCAACATTAAGGTGGCTCCCAACCCGGAATTCGATTTGGAATTGGCCAAAGAAGTGCGTCGCCTGGCACCCAAAGCCTTCCTGTGGGCGGATGCCAACGGCGGCTATGAACCGGAAACCGCCTTCGCCATCGCCCCCCCATTGGCGCAAGCCGGCGTCGACGTCTTTGAAGCGCCGATGAAACCAAATCGAATCGCCGGCTATCAAGCCCTTCGCAAGCAGGGAGCGCTGCCCATCTTGATGGACGAAGGCATCGTTTCTCCGATTGAATTGGCCGAGTTCATTCGCTTGAACATGCTCGACGGCGTGGCGATGAAACCGGCTCGTTGCGGCGGCCTGCTTTCGGCTCGGCGGCAAATCGAATTGTTGGAACATCACCAATTGATGTGGTTGGGGAGCGGTTTGACCGATCCCGATTTCTCCCTGGCCGCCACCTTGTTGCTGTATGGAGCTTATGGCTTGCAAAAACCCGCCGCCTTGAACGGGCCGCAGTTTTTAACCGAAAGCCTGTTAACCAAACCCTTCGAAGTTCAAGATGGCCGCCTCCAACCCCCGACCGGCCCTGGTCTCGGGGTAGAAATCGATCCGCAAAAGTTGGCCGAAAGAGTGGCCGCCAGCCGCAAGGCCAACGCCAAGACTTCGCTCCCAGGCCCGCCTCTGCGATGGGATATCCAAGCCGGCGCTTCTTTAGCCTTAACCCGCGGCAAGCAAATTTTGTGGCGGTTCCAATACCATCCCGATCAAAGCCACGTTTATTTTCACCCGCTGAGCCTGCCCGGGACCGCCGCTCTCACCGCCGATGCCCCGGCCGATCACGTCCATCACCACGGTCTTTGGTTCTGCTGGAAGTATTTAAACGGCGTCAACTATTGGGAACACGCTCCTGGAAAGGGCCATCCCGCCGGCCGCACCTTGTGGCAGCCGCCGGAGATTCAAATTCAGGAACAAGGCTCCGCTCAAATCACCTTAAAGCTGCAATATCAAAACCCCGACGGCGAAATCGTCCTGCGGGAAGATCGGTCTCTGGTTTTGAGCGCGCCTGCCGCCGACGGCTCTTATCACCTGGACTGGGACAGCCAATTCACGGTGGAAGCCGAGAGCCTGCATTTCGATCGCACTCCGCTACCGACGGAAAAGGGCGGCAAAGCGTGGGGCGGTTATGCCGGTTTGTCCTTGCGCTTAGGTCAATGGCAGGAGCGCCACGCCGTCGACCTGCAGGGACCGGTGGAATTCAATGCCGTCGATCGCTATCGAGGCCGCTCCCCGGCTTTCGCCTATCAGGGAAGCTTGAACGGCCGCCGCCTCGGCGTCGCAGTGTTGGATCATCCGGAAAACCTCCACGCTCCGAGCCCGTGGTATGCGATTCGAAGCGGCAACATGAGCTTTTTCACTCCGGCGGTGATTTGTTACCAACCGGTGGAATTTGCCCGCCACCAAAGCTTCCGTCTCCGGTACCGTGTTTTGGTGCATCCCCATTGGTGGGACGCCGACCGCCTGGCCCTGGAACTCCGACAACGATGACCTCCTCCACTCCCTCCCGTCGTTCGGTTCTCAAACTCGGCGGAGCGCTGGCCGCTCCCTTCCTTTTGCCGAGCCGACTATCCGCCACCGGAAGCCGCGCCAATGAAGCGATTCGGATCGGTTGCATCGGCGTCGGCCGGATGGGTTTGGGCGACATGCGGGCCTTGTTGAGCCGCGGCCTGGATCCGAAACTGAATGCTCGCATCGTGGCGGTGTGCGATCCCGACGGCCAGCGGGCCAAAACAGCTCAAGCCGATGTGTTGAAACGTTATTCCGGCAAACTGGAGGATGGCGCCATTCCGGAAGTGGCGGTTTACCAGGACTTCCGCCAATTGCTGGCTAGAAAAGACATCGACGCCGTCACCGTGAGCACGCCGGATTTCTGGCACGGCGGTCACGGCGTCGCCGCCGCCAAGGCCAAGAAAGACATTTACATTCAAAAGCCGTTGACTCTGTCCATCGTCGAAGGTCAAAAACTAGTGGAAGCGGTGCGGCGCAACGGCGTCATTTTGCAAACCGGTTCGCAGCAGCGTTCCGACAAGCGCTTTCGGCAGGCTTGCGAATTGGTTCGAAACGGACGCATCGGCAAGTTGCAAAAAGTCGTGGTTTGGCTGCCGCCGGATAAAGGCACGGCCGAAATGACCGCTACGCCGAAGCCGGACCACTTCGATTATTCCCTGTGGATGGGGCCGACCGAACCTCGTCCCTACGCCGAAAAGGGCGTGCATCCAATTCAAGGTTACGGCCGGCCGGGTTGGTTGCAGCGGGAGGGCTATACCTTGGGCATGATTACCGGATGGGGTTCGCACATGAACGACATCGCCCAATGGGGTCACGGCAGCGAATTATCCGGCATTCATGAGATTCAAGCCAAGGCGGAATTTCCCGAACGCGGTCTGTTTGACGTTCACACCCAGTTTCGGGCCGAAGGTCGTTGGGCTGACGGCGTCGAACTCCTTCAGGAAACCAATCCTCAAGCCGGAGTCCGTTTCATCGGCTCCGAAGGAGAAATTTTCGTTCGCCGTGGCGGCATCGAAGCGAATCCGGCGGAAATCCTGCAAGAGAAGATTGGCGACGACGAAACCCGGCTTTACCGCTCCACCGATCATTACCGCAACTTTCTGGAATGCGTGCGCAACCGTGACGAGCCCATCTGCCCGGTGGAAGTCGGCCATCGCTCCAACAGCTTGTGCGTGATTACCCACATCGCCATGAAGTTGCAGCGCAAGTTGCGCTGGGACCCGAATCGAGAAATCTTCCCCGGCGATGACGAAGCCAACGCCATGTTGGACTTCCCCCGCCGCTCGCCTTGGGAGTTGTGATGGCTGCTTGGGTTCTGCACGCCGCTTTGGCTTTGGCGGCGGCTTGTCCCGGGCAAAGCGCCCCGGTTCAAGCTTCGCACCGTGTCAGCGTTCAGGAGAACGTGGAAACCGGCAGCTTGCGCTTTGCCATAGACGGCCGGGAAGCCTTCGTGTATCAGTTCGATACCCGATTCGCTTTACCCCACCTATGGCCTTTGAGGAGCCCGACCGGCAGGCCGCTGACGGTTCAGAAAACCGAACCTTTTCCCCATCACCGCTCCATTTGGTTTGCCGACAAAGTCCAATTGAAGGACGGCCCCGTCACCGATTTCTATCACGAATGGGCCAACCTTCGGGATAAAGAAAATCCGAAAGCCGGACACCACAGTTTTATCCGCCACGAAAAATTTACCGACCTCCGTTGTGGAGAAAAAAAGGCCCGAGCCACCGCTGTGCTGACTTGGATGGTGCAAGAACAAATCCCGGTTCTGGCTCAAAGCCTGCACATGGAATTGGAGGATTTGGGAGCCGGAGAATATTTGCTTCAACTTTCCTGGGAGTGGAAAGCCGAATTTGGGCCGGTCAAGTTCCACAGTGACTGGGTCCACTACGCCTGGCCCTTTTTGCGCATGGATCCGAAGTTCAGCGGCGAGCAAGGCGGCACCATCGAAGATGACCAAGGTCGCCGGGGGCAAAAAGCCACCAACCAAAAATACGCCCGTTGGATCGATTATTCGAACACGGTGGACGGGGTCACGGAAGGATTAACCGTATTCGTTCCCGACGACGGCCAGAAACGCAAATGGTTGACCAGAGAATACGGCACCTTTGGACCGCGCCGCCCCGATGCCTTCAGCGGCAGCCGCTTTACTTTGCAGAAAGGCGAATCGCTTCGGGGCCGGGTGGTCCTGTTGGTGCACCAGGGAAATGCCTCCTCACCTCAAGTGAGAAAGCAAGCGGCCCGCTGGTGCCCGACCCAGCCCCAATAGCGATTCCAGCTTTATTCGGTGCCGGTGCCGGTGCCGCCTCCGGGCGGTTCCTCGTCTTGCAGCATGCGCTTTCCGGACAGGAAGCCCGTGCCTTCCATGGCCAAGCCAATCCACTGGAGACTGGAGCCGGGTGGAGTGAACTCCAAAATGGCATTCGGCCGAATGGCGAAGGAGGCATAAACCTGGTCGCCGTCGTCGACGAAAGAAATTTCCCAAGGTGGAGAACTCGAAGCCTTCCTTTTGATTTCCAACAGACGGGCACTCTGCCCTTCTAAAGCCGGCATGGTGGTCACCAGCACGCGCCTGGATCGAGTCGCTGCCAGCGGGCCGAGCAAGGCCAAAGTCTCCCCTTCCACCCAATCATTTTGATCCACCAACACCTGACTGGCGATTTGAGGCACGGCAAAGCTCCAGTCGACGTCGATCAGCCGTACCTCCCGGAGCAAACCGCCCAGATCGTTGCGAGAAAGCCACAAGCGATCGGCGGTGTGGGCATCGCAAGCCAGCCAACCGCCGTCGGAAGCGGCCCAAGAAGCAAGAAAGTGAACTCCGCTGAGATCGGATTCGACGGCGAACAAGCCGCTCTTGGAGTTATAGACGTAAAAACGATCGGACAAACTTTGGTAGCAAAGGCTGATCACGGCATCGCCGTCGGCATGATTCAAAACCACTTCCGAACCGGGGATTTTGGTCCAGGTGAAGCTGGTCGCCCCGGCGCCGTCGTCGACGGCAAGCCACAATCCGGAAGGATCGATGCCCCCCTCTTGGTCGCCACGAATCGCCACCATCAATTCAAAATCTCCGAAGGCCGTTTCCCGGCCGGCAACCGCTACCGGTTCCCACTGGCTTTCGAATCCGGGCATGCCGAAGAAGGGTTCCCCGGCGAGGTCTTGATCCAACATCACGGTCCAAAGCCCATAACCGTCTTGGCGAAGGACAGCGCCGGCTTCGTTTTGTTGACTGATTTTGCTGAAGTACAGATGGTCATTCGAAAAGGCGAATCCGGAAGCAAAGGCGCCGCCACCTTGAGGCCGATCCCAATCTCGAATGGCGGCGAAGGGATTGCCCTCGGCATCCGGGTCAAAGGAAAGCAAATGCCAATCAGCCACCCCCACCCAAACGACTCCATCCGGAGCCAAGCCCAAGCTCCGGCCGACGGTAAGTTGCAAGCGATTGCACTTCAATTTCCATTGCGTTCCGACTGAAGTGGTGCCTCCACCTTCGAACAGGAACAGGTTGCCGCCGTACAAACTTTGGTTGGCCGCCACGCCGATCTGCAAACCGAAGGCATAAGGATTCCAACGAAGGTGGGTGGCTCGAAAATCAAAGCGGCCGAAGCCGTTACTCACTTGAGCGGTGGCATCGCCTGCCTTGAGGTAGCGGCTGTCGGCCCGCCACCAGCTTTCCAACGGCGGGCCGGTTCCGGAAACCAAGTCCAAGGGCCCATCCGGAGTCAAATCGAACCAAGCGGCACTGGCCGAAGAAGCGCCTGCCAAATCGGAGCTTCGTACGAACAACACCGACTCGTGCTTTTCTTCCTCCTGGCCGGGAACTGGCGTCTCAGCGGTCAGAGGCAAATTGCAGCCGGCCAATAGAAAGTCGGTACCCAATCCAAGGAAATTCAGGACATCGATCGAAGTCCACCATGGCTCCACGCCGGCGATGCGCTCGGAGCCCAACAAAATCCGCTGATTCGAGGGAGTTCCCCCTAGATCGTGGCGCTGCCAAACGCCTTCGGGACCGGCGGCGAAATACAACTGATCGCCGCTTCGGACCACTTCTTCCACATGAGTGTCGATGCCCGGAACGGAAAAGATTTGGCTGGCGGAAACCGGCGCCACCGGCAAACCGTTGCCATCAAAATGCTCCACGGTGATTTCCCACAAGCCGTTGTTCAGCAAACCCAGATAAAGTCGATCGCGGTCAAAATCCGCCGCCAAGCCCCGGGACAAAACCGGGTTGGTCAAGAAATCTCCGGAAGCGTCTTTGTATTCCGTCCCGTAGGGGAAAAGGCTGTTCAAAGCAGCCGGACCGAACACAGGCACCGGTTTTCCCCCCACTTGGTGGAATTCGATCTGGAGGGTAGGCGCAAAACTGATTTTCCCGGCGAACAAACCGGAGTGATAGCTGGCCAAGTACAGCAGATCCGAATTTGGATCGGCCGGCGTCAAATCCAAAGCCATCAAGTTTCCAACCGACCTGGGAAAGCCGTCGGCGTAGTAGGGTGAAATGTCCACCGGGGCCAACCCATCCGTGAAAATTTCCTTGTTCTTTTTGCCGGAGAACGGGATCTCATCGGTCAAAAGCCGCCAGCTTTGACCGTGATCTTCGGAAACGAACAAACCGCTCCCATTGCCGACTCTGCCGCAAGCTAAAAACGCCAACCCGGGAACGGTTGGGTGGAACAGCAAGCTGGCCACGCTGAGATGGCTTTCGGCAAAAAGCCCGGCGTTCGCCGCTTGCCAAGTTTCCCCGTAGTCTTCCGAGCGGTGGACTCCGGAGACGTCGCCGCCCAACAGCAGGGCACCCGATTGGAATGGATCCCAGGCGACCACCGTGGTTCCCCCACCGCCATGAAGACCGCTCTGCTCGAACTCGAAGTCTTGGGCGGTCAAAGGCAGAGGAGAAAAAAGGACAAAAGCAAAAAGAAGTTTGGGGGGGAGTAATGTGTTCATGAATCGGTAACGCTTGGCTTTCGACTACAAGCGTTTTCTTTCATAGCTTCCAAGCCCGGAAGCGGTTTCCAATCATTCCTGGATTTCTTATTCAAAATCAAAAAGCCGCACCCCCAAGGGAACGGCTTGATTGGAGCCAGAGACGGGATTTGAACCCGTGACCGCCGCTTTACGAAAGCGGTGCTCTACCACTGAGCTACTCTGGCGAAGGAAAATCCGCCGGGATCGAGGACCCAAGGCGAGGAGGCCTACCGGCAAAGCAGGCAGGCCTCCAAAGCGTCTTCATGCAAGCGACCGTTTGGCCGAAGATCGCTTAGCCCTGAGGGGCAACCGAAGCGGCCATGTGGTTGCCGCCCATCATGCCGAGGGCCCGGGCAGCGGCCATCGACAAGTTACGGTCATCGGAATTCATGGCTGCTTCCAATACGCCTGCATCCACCATGGTGCCGGCGTTGCGAGCCAAGATGCCGGCTACGGCGTTGGCAGCGGCAGCCCGGGCTTCCATGCTGCGATCGATGTTGCCGACCACGCCCATCAAAGCATCCAATTGGGCGGCATAGCCCACCGCGCTCAAGGCGCCCATGACCGGGACCGAGACGGCGTCTTCCCGCTGAATGGCGGAACCAAGGCTATCGCTGACCGAAGCGACCGAGCTGGCTTGAGCCGTGGCCAAGCGAGCCAGGGAATCTGCAGCAGCGGCGGCGGTGTTCATGAAGCTTTGGCGTTCGCTGCCCCAAGCTCCCAATCCACCGACCAGGTCCTCGGCGGTCAGGCTTTCGACCACTTCGGCTCCGTCGATGTCGCCGGTTTCCTCATTGCCGTACACGAAAATCGGAACTTCGCTGAGGTCATCGCGACGGCGGATTTCTTTGACGATGCGCCGAGCGTAGAAGTCAGGAAGCGGATCGGCCAGGACGAAAGCATCGGCGTAAGGAGCGCGAGCCAGGTTCACCAAGGCATCGGCGCCATCCATGCCCGAAACCACCACGATGCCCATGGAAGACAAGGCGGCGCTCAGGGCTTGGGCACGAGCCGGATCGGTATCGACCACGTGCACCATCCGCAGGGCTTCCAGGCTGACCGCTTCGGCGAGGGCTTGCACCACGGCCGGGCTGGCATCTCCGGCACCGGCCAAAGCATTGGCGGCGGCGAAGCGCAGGCTGGGAATGGAGCTGGAAACGGCGGCCGACAATCCGGAGAAGTTCACCAGACCGGGACCGGCCATCAAGCCAATGAGAGCTTCGGAAGTGGCGACGTCGCCCCGATCCATGGCCTGAAGCAAGGCCTGATCCATCGAAGCTTGCGGCAAGGTCAAGGCCGCCCGGCGCTGGGCGAAGTAGGCATCTTCGACGTCGGCGTTACCCCGCTCCATTTCCGCGGCCAGGACCGCCAACTCGGTGCCGTAGACCATGGACAGGCCCACGGAAGCTTCCGCCACGCCGTAACCCAAGGCCCGCAGGAACTCGGCTTTGGCCATTTCCAGAGGAACGGTGGCCCGAGGCACGTCGTAGGGCTCCAGGCTGGCACCGTCGATGGTCCACATGACGCCGTGGTTTTCCACTCCGGCCATGCCACCGGCGGCATCCTGGTTGTAGTACTTCCAACCTTGCTCCATGGCCAAGGCCCCGGCGCTGTTGGGATCACCGCCAAAGCTCATCGCCATCTGCCGGTTTTGGCCGTCGCTGTCGGAAGCGGCGATGTGGGCCATCAGGGAATGGACCCTTTCATCATCCATTTGCGACAGGGCCATCATGGCTCCTTGGCGCACCCGAGCGTCGTCGGAAGTGGCGGCCACCGTCAGCGGCGCCAGCACGCTGGAGCCGAGGCGGGACAAGGCGTACACCGCAGCGAAACGGCGGTCCTCATTGGGAGCCGCCAATTCTCGGACCAAGGGCTGGGCACCGAAGGGCCCGAACCGACTGAGGCGGAAAATCGCCTGTTGGCGGGAGGAAGCGGAGCCGGTGAGGCAGGCCTGGGCAAGCTCCGAAGCGGCTTCCGGATCGCGCAAGGCCTCTCGGCCCGCCGCGGCACTCGCCGCCAAAATCTCTTCAGCGAAAGTCTGGAATTCGCCGCCTTCGACCATGAGCTCGATCAAGGCGTCCTGACTTTCGGTGAACAGCTTCAGGGCGTCGTCCCTGGAAGGATCCAGGCTGACGACTTGGCGGAATTTCGACTGCGCTTCTTCGAGATTTCCGTCCCGGAAGGCCCTCATGCCTTGCTGGAAAAGCTCATGAGGATCTTGTTGTGCCCAAAGACTTCCGGCAGGGAGCAGGACCAAAGAAGCTGCCAGAAGCAGGCGACGCGGCAGCCTCCGGTGGGACCGATGGATGTGGATCATGCAACTACTCAGCGAGTTGAGCCAAAGGGGGGGTACCCGTGGCCAGGTCAACCATGCTTGGCAGGAAGGTTCGCCCCGAAGGGGACGAACTCCGTACCCGGACCCATTAGTGGTCCTGGACGCGGTAGCAACATGATAGGAACGGCCGAATACGGGTCAAGAAATCGGCGGCGGAGTCCAGCGTCCGAGGATCGCCGGGGCGGAAACTCCGGTGGTTTCGGGCCAGGAAGCCGGTTGGCCGAGGAGAAAAGCGTCGGCCAGCAGGGCGAAGGCCATCGCTTCCCGGAGGTCCGGATCCCAGCCGCTCTCGGCAAAGGGGCGCAACGGCCGGCTCTCGCCGAGGGCGGTGACCAGGGCTTTTCGGAGGGTGGGGTTTCGGGCTCCGCCGCCGGCGAGGTAGACCGGCCCCTCGGACCAATTCGCCCGTTCCAGCGAATCCGCCACCGCCCAGGCCGCCAGCTCGACCAAGGTGGCCAGTTGGTCGGCCACCGTTAAATCCGGCGCCAGGTTGTCGATGCGATCGAGCAAAGGGGCTCCAAAGCGTTCCAATCCGGTGCTGCGCGGCAACTTCCGGCTGAAGAAAGGGTCCTTTTTGAGAGCCCGCAGCAGCTCTTCCTGCACTTGCCCCGACGCCGCCAGACGCCCGTCCTGGTCGAACGGTCCGAGACCGCGGCGGCGGCAAAGTTCGTCCATGGGGCCGTTCGCCGGCCCGCAATCCCAAGCTCGCGGCGGCCGCTGGCCTTGAATCAAACTCAGATTGGCAATGCCGCCCAAATTCAAAACCGCCACCGAGGCGGTGGCGCTTCGGAAACAAAGCCAATCGGCCAAGGGCGACAGCGGAGCCCCCTGACCGCCGGCGGCCAAATCGCTCCAACGAAAATCCGCCACCACCGGACAGCCCAAAGCCGCCGCCAATACCGCCGGATCTCCCCACTGCAAGGTGCCTCCGGCAGGGACGCCGTCATGATGAAAAATGGTTTGACCGTGACTACCGGCGGCGAATAAATCCTGCGGCTGAATTCCTTCCCGCTGTAAAAAATCGGCGGCGGTCCGTCCCATCCACCGCCCTAAAGCGAATTGCAGCGCCGCCAGTTGCTCCAAAGTGGCTTCTGAAGCGGTTCGCACCTGAGTTTGCAATTCCGCCGGCATGGCCACCATGTCCCCGGCCAACGGAGCAATTCGTTCAGGATAAGGATGACCTTCCACCTGCAACAAAACCAAATCCAAGGCATCGGCGGAAGTTCCTGAACTCAAGCCCAATAACAGTCGTGGCCCCGATCCAGGGGACCAGGGCCACGGGGGTCGAACGGCCATCGGCGCCTTTATTCCGGGATGCGCAAGCGCATGCCGATGCGCAAAACCGCCTTGTCGCTGGCTAATTGATCAGGATTGGCGGCAATGATGGCGCGGACGCCTTCCGGCACGTCTTTCTTGCCTTTGAAATACTTGGAAGAAAGATCCCAAAGATTGTCTCCCGCTTTCACCACGTGAATCCGACCTTGGCTTTTGGCAGGCGGCGTGGCTTTCGGAGTCGCCTTTTGGGAAGCGGATTTCCGAGCGTGAAACACTTTCGGATTCGGAATGGTCAACACGTCGCCGATTTGCAGGCGACGGGGATCCATCCCAGGATTCAGCTCGACGATGTTCTTGGCATAAGCCTCGGAACCCAACAAGCGTTCGGCGATTTGGGCCGGGTTGTCGCCGGATTTCAAGGTGTAGGAAATGGTTTCCGGCAAGGATTCAATCTCGGCGTCCGGGGAAAATCCGACCACTTCCGCCGCTTCCGGATTTGGTGAAGAATCAAAGTTCTCCAAGGCTTCCGATCCTTCGCTGCCGAAATCTTGGTCCTGAGGCCAATCCAACTCGACCTTGCTGGCGATTTCCGCCGATTCGGCCTGCTCATGGGAAGCCCGATTGGCTCCCGGCTGCATCAGCAAAGCAGGAGGACTGTTTTCGTCGCCCCACTCGGTCGGGTGGTTTTGAACCGAAAGGCGGGCCTGAACCTCATTGCCTTGGCCGGAGTTTTGGTTGGATCCATCACCAGGATCCGAAGGACCGGTCAAACCCTGCACCAAAACCACCCCCACCAAGAGGCAAACCAAGGCCAGGGCGCCTCCTACAATCTGCTTTTCCAATCTGCCCATGCGAACCACAGCGTGTCTCCTGGAGGCCAATATATGGTGTAAGAGGTGGAATTCGAACCCGTTTTATTGGGTTTCTTCGAATTGTGGTGAATTCCTACCATCGACCACTAGGGAAGCCCCCCGTTCTCCTTTTCTTTTGAGTCTCCTGTTTCCCTCAAGCGGCGGGCGGCAGCTTCCTTTTCACCCCGGGGCCGGTGCTTGGAAAAAACCCAGAACCTTCGCAGGCGTTGGGCTTTCATCACCGCTTTGGCCTCTTCCGGCCGCAGGGCATCCGGTGCGTAACGCGCCAGATACTTCAAGACCGCTTGCCGGTCCACCCAAGACAATAGCGGCCCCAACCAAAGTCGACTTAAGGTTCCGCAGCGGAAAGATGCACCAAAGTCCACCAATGTCAGCCGCCCCACCTCATCGACCAAGATGTTTTGTTTCTGCCGCAGATCCAAGTGGTACACCCCGCGCTGGTGAATCGCCTGCAAGATGTGAAACAATTCATCGGCTAGACGGCGAGGTTCCGAAGAAAAAATTTGCCGCTCCAGGACTTGGCCTTGAATGAATTCGCAATCCCAGTGATCGCGACTGGATTCCAATAATCGGGGTATACCGGCCAGTCCTTCCAAGGTGGCTAAAACCCGGCGTTCCCGGTGCAACAACCACCTGGCCAGCCAGCGTCCGCGCATCGGCAAACTGGCCACTTCTTTCCGCAGGCGGGTAGAGCCGTCGCTGTACTGCAACTGCCAAACCGCCGGTTTCCACCGCGATCCCCGGCTGAGGCACTGTCGGCCGACGGCTCCAACTTCGGCCGAATCCGCCGTCATCCCTGGCCGAATTGGAAAGGAGACCAAGCCGGCGCGGTCCAGATCAACACCAACACGACGGTCAAGATCAGGCCCCAGGGCCATTCGTGATTCTCTCCGACCCGTTGCCAAGAAAAGCGGCGATCATCGCCGGAGCGCCAAGGTCGAATCCGGGGCAGAAAATCCGGTACGTGGGAAGCGTGCAAATCCAATTGTTCGCCGAACAAGGCCTGCAAACGGGGATATTCGCGGCGAAATTTCCGCGGCAGATAGACGGCAAGGAAACCCACCACCAGGACCAGACTGAAACCCCAAACCAGCCGTCCCTGCCAACTGGCGTAGTTGCCGGCGGCCAGACCGACCCCCATCAGGGCCAGGAAACTGCCCAAATAGGCAGGGTTGCGAGTGTGGGCATAGGGTCCGGTGGTTACCAGGGTTTGGTTTTTCTCTAAGTGGCCGAACGCCCACACGCGGATGGCCCAAGCCAGGGCTACCAGAACGCAACCCACCCCAAAAGTGGGCCACCAAGGATCGGCCAGGCCAATAAGGGCCAAGCCGCTCAGGTAAACCACAAACTTTCGCCAAGTAATTTGCTTCGATGCCGACATCGGTCTTGCGGGCGGAGCCTTCCGCAAGCAAGATTGTCGGGTCGCAGCCACGCGGATCAACCTTCAAACCATGCCCAGGAACTTCCTGCTCCTCCTCTCGGCGCTTCTGCTCCCGGCTCTGGCCGCCTGTTCGGCCGGAAACGGCGAGCTTTCCGGGGAAGAAGCCCAGCGCCAATTCGAAGCCGAAATGGCGGCCGCCGGCATTCATCCGGTCACCGAACCTTGCCGAGTGCTGCTCAAAGACCACCGCACCAACACCACCATTGGGCTGCTGAACGAAGCTCAAGTCACCAAAAGCGAACTCTATTCGAAGCCGTTAGGGTCCAGCGATCCTCTTTATAAAGTCATTCCCAACCTGGACATGGGCGCCTTGATGTTGGCCCTGGAAGAAGAGGAGTTTTTTCAGGAAGCCCGTCCCAGCAGCGCTCGCACTCCCGGCGCTCGGATGACCATTCTGGTCGAACGCGGCAGCCAGAGCCACAGCCTGGCCTATACCACCCAGTCGTCGCCCGAGGCGATTGAACAAGTCAATCGTTGCTCGATTGCGGTCCGCGGCATGTACGACAAGCACATGGCTTACCAGCGGGTCAACAACGATGGCGGCGCCGCTTTCTTTATTCACGAAAACGATCGCGCTCGCCAGGAAGAGCAGGACGGACGGAGCCTGCGGTGACGGCGAAAGGAGAGGCATGGGTCGTGATCCCGGCTCGCCGGGCCTCGACCCGCCTCCCCGAAAAACTGCTTCTGGACGAAAGCGGCCGGCCCTTATTGGCCCACACCGTCGCCTGCTGCTTGAAGTCCGAGCAAGCGGATCGAGTGGTGGTAGCCACCGACGATGAGGATTTGGCCGCCATCGCCGAGCAGGAAGGAGCGCAAGCCATCCTGACTGATTCGGAATTGGCCTCCGGCAGCGATCGGGTGTGGGCAGCGGTGGAACCCAGGCCGGAAGTAGCCCGGATCGCCAACGTTCAAGGCGACGAACCGGAAATCGATCCCGCCGCCGTCGATCGATTGCTGCAACTTTTGCAAGAAGGGGCCGCCGTCGGCACTTTGGCCGCCCCGCTTCCTCAAGCTCAGATATCCGATCCGGCGGCGGTCAAAGTGGTCAGCGATTTACAGGGAAGAGCTCTCTATTTTTCCCGCGCCCCGATTCCCTATCCCCGTGTGAACGGGGGCGTCAGCGCACGACTTCACGTGGGTCTCTACGCCTACCGGCGAGAAGCTTTGCAATCCTTTGCAGAGACCCCCCCCAGCCCTCTGGAAAGTACCGAGGGCTTGGAACAGCTTCGCTTCTTGGAACACGGCGTTCCCATCCAGGTTCTCGATTGGCCTCAAGCGTTTCCGGGCATCGATACCCGAGCGGATTACGACGCCTTCCTCGACCGCGTCCGTCGGCAGCCATGACCAAGTACATCTTCGTAACCGGTGGTGTGGTGTCCTCTCTGGGCAAGGGCATCACTTCCGCTTCCCTCGCCGTCTTGCTGGAGAAACGGGGCTTAAAAGTCTCGCTCCAGAAGTTGGATCCCTACATCAACGTCGACCCCGGCACCATGTCGCCGTTTCAACATGGCGAAGTCTACGTCACCGAAGACGGGGCCGAAACCGACTTGGACCTGGGCCACTATGAGCGCTTCTCCACCGCGGCCATCAATCGCTACAGCAACGCCACCACCGGATCCATCTATAGCGAAGTCATTCGCCGGGAACGTCGGGGAGATTATCTGGGTGCTACCGTTCAAGTCGTCCCTCACATCACCGACCACATTCAGGAAATCATCCGACTTGGAGCGCAGCCGGGCACCGACGTAGCCATCACGGAAATCGGCGGTACCGTCGGCGACATCGAATCCTTGCCCTTCCTGGAAGCCATTCGCCAATTCGCCTTGCGCCAGGGACCGGGAAACGCAGCCTTCATTCATCTCACATTGCTGCCGTATTTGCGGGCTTCCGGGGAAATGAAAACCAAACCCACCCAACAGTCGGTGGGCAAGTTGCGGGAAATCGGTATTCAGCCCCACATTCTGGTTTGCCGCTGCGAACGGCCGATGGAACCCGGCATGAAAGAAAAGATTTCCCTGTTCTGCAACGTGCGCCCGGAAGACGTCATCGAGGAAGCGGACGTCGCTCACACCATTTATGAAGTTCCCCAATACTTATGCCAAGAAGGCTTGGACGCCGCCTTGGTCCGCCACTTGCAATTACCGGAAGCTCCGCCAGTGGATTTTTCCGACTGGGCCGATTTGGTGGATCGGATTCGCCAGCCGCAAGGCGAAGTGGAAATCGCTCTAGTCGGAAAGTACATTCAACTCGACGATGCATACAAATCCATTTATGAAGCCCTTGGCCACGGCGGAGCCTCCCATCGCCACAAAGTTAAGATTCGCAAAGTCGACGCGGAACAAGTCAGCCTCAAAGGCGCCGACCAATTGCTCCAGGGCGTCGGGGGCGTCCTGGTCCCCGGCGGCTTCGGAGAGCGGGGCTTGGAAGGAAAGGTCAGTGCAGCCCAATGGGCTCGGGAAAACGAAGTGCCCTATCTGGGCATTTGTTTCGGCATGCAGGCCCTGGTGATCGAATTTGCCCGTCACGTTCTGGGCCTGGATGGCGCTCATTCCTCAGAGGTGGCGCCGAATTGCCAGGATCCGGTCATCGACCTGATGTTGGATCAACGGGGAATTCAAGATAAGGGCGGCACCATGCGTTTGGGCGCCTACCCCTGCAAGATCCAGGACGGCAGCTTGGCCGCTCGGGTTTACCAAAGAGACATGGTGTTGGAACGCCATCGCCATCGCTGGGAATTCAACAACGGTTACCGTACCCGCCTGGAAGCCGCCGGATTAGGCTGTTCCGGCTTGTACCAAGCCCGGGACCTGGTGGAAATCGTCGAAGTCAAGGAGCATCCCTTTTGCATCGGCGTTCAGTTCCACCCGGAATACAAGTCCAAACCCTTGGTACCCCACCCCTTGTTCCGAGCCTTTGTCGGAGCCGCCATTCAACATCACAACGGTGGCGCCAAAGCCTCGCCTTCGGTCAAACCTTCTTCGGCGAAAGCTTAAGACTACGCCTTCAGCATGAATCAAAACCAGAACTTGCCTCCCGGCGGGGATTTCCGCTTGTTCGTCCAGAAGATCAGCATGCAGGGATTCTTCGCCCTTGGCTTGGTGGAACTTCCCGGTCAAGAAAAGCCGCAACCCAACCTGGCCATGTGCCAGGCGGTGATTCAGGATCTTGAATTGCTGAAGGAAAAGACTTCCGGGAATTTAACCGAAGGGGAAGCCATGACCCTGGATAAATTCCTCGGCGATTTGAACAACCACTACCAGCGGGTGGCCCAGGCCCAAGCGGAATAGTTTCCCGGCCTCAGGCGGAGGTGGAATCGGAGCGGCAGCTCTTTTGCAAGGCTTGGCGAACCAATTCCACCGCATGCTCCGGGCTGTCGGCCGCCCATAGACCTGGGATTTGCGGCCAGGATCCCAGAGAAATGACCGTCTTCCCGGCTTTGCGGGCGAAAGCGATTTCGGACAGGGTTCCGTACTCGCCGGCGATGGCGATCAAGACGGCGGCGCTATGGACGATGACCAAATTTCGGGCCTCGCCCAGTCCGGTGGCCAAGGTCAAGCTAAGGAACTCGTTGCCTTGATCCGGCCGGCTGCCGGGCAATACGCCCACCACCAATCCGCCTTTTTCTTTTACGCCACGAGCTACGGCGGACATCACTCCGCCCAAGCCGCCGCACAAAACCGGCATGCCTTGCTCGGCCAGCAGTCTTCCCACTTGTACGGCGACCTCGGCTTCTTCCGCTGAACAGCGACCGGCTCCGATGACGCCGATCCACGGCGAGGGATTCATGACCGAAGCCTAACAGGACGCCGCTTGGCCTCGGCGGCCAAACCAAGGCCCCCTTTAACGGTGCAGGCCGAGCGGGAGCCGGCTTATTGCAACAAGGTCCAACCGACCAAAAGGAGCAGGAAAGCTCCTCCGCTGATTAAGGCGGGCAAGGGGCGGTTCATTCGGGCTTTGTAGGCTCTCATGGCAGGAAGCCAAATTTTCTGGGGCTCAGGGCTTACGGCCTGTACCGATCACTTCCGCCAAAAAATAAGCCTGGATCTTGAGTTCTCGGTGAAGTCAGCGAGAAAGCCTTGCAGGGGTGGAACTCCCGGCTCCGCCCTCAATCGCTCAAGCTGAAAAACTGGAGCTCTCCAAGTTCACCGGGCAAGCGCCGAAGCGGCCGCTCTCCCTGGCTGGCCAAGGTGGAGGCCAAGGATTCCGCCTCCTGCAAATAACTGCGGTAAAGCCGCCGCCGCATTTCGGTGGACAGAGCTCCGCCTTCTTGAAGCGGATTCTGCAAAGCCGCTTGCAGGCTGAATGCTTCCGCCAATCCCGGATCCTGTTTGTGAGTCCAGGTCGCTTCCTTCAAATCGAATGCGTAAAGAGGCAAAAAGCGATGGCCTTCTCGGGCGAGAAAGTCCACGGCATCCAAAATATAGTCGACCTCGGCTGGGTCCATGGTGAAATGGAAGCCGAGCCGGCACCATCCCGGTTTGATGCCTTGATAGCCTTTCTGCACCCATTTCCGATAGCGTTCCGATCGTTCTAGATCGATGCCCAACAAACGGTGGCCGTAGGGCCCGGCGCAGGAACATCCCGCTCGGGATTGAATCCCGAACAAGTCGTTTAAAAGCACGGTCAACAAGCGAGGGTGCAGATAAAGCCCTCGGGGGTCTCGGATGTTGAAAGACACGATCCCTATTCGCCGAGCCGGGTCTTGATTGCCGAGGATTTCCAACGCCGGGTTGCTCGACCAGCGGCGAAAGGCTTTCTCCAGCATGGCGTGCTCCATGGCTTCGATTCGATCCACGCCGACCGCCCGTTTGACTTCGAAAGCCAAAGCCGCCTTCATGGTTTGCAGAACGCCGGGGGTGCCAGCCTTTTCCCGGATTTCAATGTCCTCGGTGAAATCTTGATCGTCTAAGCCCACGTAGTCGACGGTGCCGCCGCCACTGACGCTGGGAGGCAAATCGCGGTGATAAATCCGCTCTTGAAAAACCAACACTCCGGAAGAGCCTGGGCCACCCAAAAATTTGTGCGGTGAAATGAACACGGCGTCCAATGAAGGGTCACCTCCTTCCGGTCCCGGTTCAGGATTCATGTCGATTTCCACATAAGGAGCGCAAGCGGCGTAGTCGAAACAAGCCAGGGCCCCGTGGGCATGAAGCATGCGGGCGATCTGATGGACCGGAGTGCGCATGCCGGTCACGTTGGAAGCCGCGGAGAATGAACCGATTTTCAACCGGTCCCGGTCTTGTTCCGCTTGCAGCAAAAAACGAAGATGCTCCAAATCCAAACCGCCGTCATCGGCGAGTTTCACTTCCCGGACATCGGCGAATCCTTGGCGCCAAGTCAATTCATTGGAGTGGTGTTCGAAAGGACCGAGGAAAATGATCGGCCGGTGAGCCTCCATGAATGCTTGCAAGGCTTGACTTTGATCCGATCCGAGATGGCGCTGCACCAAGGTCGCCACCAATTGGCGGGTCACCGGCGCCCAATGCACGCCGACAATTTGTTGGAAGCGATCGATGGCAGCCGTGCAGCCGGCGCCCACGGCGACCAATTTGCCGTGAGTTCCGGCGTGAACGGCGTCCTTGATGGTTTGTTCGGCCTGGTGCATGAGCTGGGTCATGCTGCGCCCGGAAATGTCGTCCTCGGTATGGGTATTGGCATAAATCCGCTGCAAATGCATGACGTAACGCTCCACGAAACGCAGGCAGCGGCCGGAAGCGGTGTAATCGCCGTACACCATCAAGCGGCGGCCGAAGGGGGTTTGAAATTCCGCGTCCACCCCAACGGTTTGCCGGCGTAAGAACTCTGGATCCAGGATCCTGGTTCTACTTTCACCGCTCCCGTTCATGTCCTTTCCCTCGCTCAACGATAGGCCGGGATTCCAGTAACCGCCTGCCCGAGGATCAAGGTGTGGACTTCGTGGGTGCCCTCGTAGGTCAACACCGTTTCCAAGTTGCACAAATGGCGACCGGTGTGGAATTCCAAACTGATGCCGTTGGCACCTAACAGGCTGCGGCACTGGCGAGCGGCTTGCAGCGCCATGAAGACGTTGTTGCGCTTGGCCATCGAAACCTGTTCCGGAGTCATGGTTCCCTGATCTTTCAGTTTTCCCAATCGCCAGACCAGGAGCTGCCCCTTGGTGATTTCGGTGGCGATTTCGGCCAGCTTTTCCTGCGTCAATTGATAGCCGGCTAAGGGTTTGTCGAACACTTGCCTTTCCAAGCAATAGCGACGGGCTTCGTCGAAACAAGCTTGGGCAGCCCCCAAAGCTCCCCAAGCAATGCCGTATCGGGCTTGAGTCAAACACGACAGCGGTCCCTTGAGACCTTTCGCTCCAGGCAAGCGGTTCCGATCCGGAACCTTGACTTGATCGAGCACCAATTCGCTGGTGACGCTGCACCGAAACGACCATTTGTGCTTTTGTTCGGGAGCGGAAAACCCAGGCCGATCGGTCTCCACCAAAAACCCGCGCACCACACCCTCTTCGTCCTTGGCCCAAACCACCGCCAAGTCGGATCCGGTGCCGTTGGTGATCCACATCTTGCGGCCGTCCAAGATCCATTCGTCGCCGTTGCGCCGGCAACGGGTTCGCATGCCGCCGGGATTGCTGCCGAAGTCCGGTTCGGTCAAGCCGAAGCACCCAACCTTTTCCGCCGAGGCCAAAACCGGCAGCCAGGTTTTCTTTTGTTCTTCGGAACCGTATTGGTAAATGGGAAACATCACCAGCGAACCTTGCACGCTGGCGAAAGAGCGGATGCCGGAATCTCCCCGTTCCAGTTCCTGGCTGATCAAGCCGTAGGCGATCGAACTCAAGCCGGCGCCGCCGTAGCACTCCGGGACGGTCGGACCGAGCATGCCCATCTGGCCCATTTCCCGCTCCAAATGGTGGGGAAAACTTCCGGCTTCGTAGTGTTCGCCGACAATCGGCAGAATGCGCTCGTCGACGAATTGACGGACTTGGTCCCGAACCATGCGCTCCTCTTCCTCGAGGAGCTGGTCGAGACCGTAGAAATCAAGTTCCTGAAAGTGGGTCATGGATTGGCTTGGCCAAAGGTGAACGCACCAGCCTAAGCAGCAGAGGCGACCGCCTCCAGCCTTAGCTAGTCCAGGATTCCGCCTTTGGCGAGGCTATCCTGTGCGGTCATGGCCAAGTTCCTGGTCACCTCAGCTCTTCCCTACGCCAACGGGCCGATCCACTTCGGCCACGTGGCCGGGGCGTATCTGCCGGCCGACGTCTACGTACGATATTTGCGAATGCGGGGTCATCAGGTGCTCTATGTTTGCGGTACCGATGAGCACGGCGTGGCCATTACCTTGAAAGCGGAACAGGAAGGCCTCGGTTACCGCCAGTACGTCGATGGCTGGCACCAGGAAATCCAGGCCTTGTTCGATCGATTCCAAATTCGCTTCGACATTTTTTCCGGGACCGCCCGCTGCCCCCAGCACGTAGCGGCCAGCCAGCGTTTTTTCCAAGTGTTGTTGCAGCGCGGCTTCATCCAGCACCGAGAGGACGACCAGTGGTATTCCGAAAGCATGGAACGCTTCTTGCCCGATCGCTACTTACAGGGAAAATGTCATGAGTGCGGTTTTGAACAGGCCAGAGGCGATGAGTGCCCGCGCTGCGGAACTTGGATCGACGCTCGCAAGCTGGGCAATCCGGTCAGCCTGTTGGACGGCTCTTCCCCGATCCTGAAAAAAACCCGTCACTGGTATTTGGACCTGCCGGCTTTGCACAAGGCCGGTTTGGACAAGTGGTACAAGGGTGCCGACGAAAGCCGACCCCACGCGGCTTGGAAACCGAACGTCGACGGCCACGTTCAAGCCATGCTGGCGGATTTGCGGGAGCGCCCGATTACCCGGGATTTGCCCTGGGGCGTGCCGTTACCGGAAGGCATGGACGAGCAGGGCGAAAAAGTCCTCTACGTCTGGTTCGATGCCCCGATCGGCTACCTAAGTTTCACTCAGGAATGGGCCGAAGCGAAAGGGGAACCGGAAGCCTGGCGGGAATGGTGGCAGGATCCGAAGTGCAAAATGGTCCACTTCATCGGCAAGGACAACATCGCCTTCCACGTGGTGTTGTTTCCGGCCATGCTTTTAGGGCAAGGGCAAGCCTGGGAAGATCGAAACTTTGTTTTGCCCTGGGCGGTGCCGGCCAATGAGTTCTACAACCTGCAAGGAAAGAAATTTTCCACTTCCGGTGGTTGGTACCTGGACAACGATCATTTCTTCCAGCACTACAACCCGGACGCCGCTCGTTTCCACCTGTTGTTGACCGCTCCGGAAACTTCGGACAGCGAATTTACTTGGGAAGGATTTCAAACCACCAACAATTCCTTGCTGGCAGACAAACTGGGGAATTTTTCCCAGCGGGTACTGAAATTCTGCGGCAAACGCTACCAGAACCAAGTTCCGGAAGCGTCCGGGATTCACGACCAAAACCCGGCTCTGGTTCAAGCCGACGAACATTTTGCGGAAGTGGGCGATCGCCTCAGCCGGCATGAATTCCAAGCCGCAGCTCGAGCCTTAATGGCTGGTTGCAACGCCCTGAATCAGTTTTTTGACCATTTGGCACCGTGGAAACTGGTGAAGAGCGAAGACGCTGCCGATCGCCAGAGCTGTCAGGACGGTTTGGAACGGTGTTTGGCCTACCTGGAACTTTTGAGCCGGCGCATGGCTCCCTTCTGCCCCACGGCCGCGGAGAAATTGAGGCAAATGCTTGGCGATATCGCCGACGGCCCGGGAGATCGTTGGGGAGAAGAAACTGAAGGGCAACCGCCAGCCCGTTTAGCCGCCGGCGCAGAACTCGGGACTCCGGAAGTCCTGTTTCAGAAATTGGATCCCAAAGTCATTCAAGCGGAAATCGACAAGCTGCATCAGCGGTCGGAAACTTCGCCGACAGCGTAGTCGCCGGAAGCTGGATCGGGATAGAAGATAAAAACCGAGCGGGCTTCGGATGGCCTTTCCGAAGCCCGCTTCACATTTCAGCAAAGCTTTTTCTGCAAGAGAGAAAAAGCAGCTTCCGCGCTCAAGATCAGCGACGGCGGGTCGCTTTGCGGCGAGTCGTCTTGCGACGGGTTGCCTTCTTGCGAGTGGCCTTCTTCCGCGAAGCCTTCTTGCGGGTCGCCTTCTTGCGGGTGGTCTTGCGACGGGTCGCCTTCTTGCGAGTGGCCTTCTTCCGCGAAGCCTTCTTGCGGGTCGCCTTCTTGCGAGTGGTCTTGCGGCGAGTCGCCTTCTTGCGCGTAGCCTTCTTGCGGGTGGCCTTGCGACGCGTGGCCTTCTTGCGGGTAGTCTTGCGACGCGTGGCCTTTTTGCGAGTGGTCTTCCTTCGCGTAGTTTTGCGAGCCGCCTTCTTACGGGTGGCCCTTCTTGCCTTCTTTCTTGTAGCCATGTTTTCTCCGAATCTGGATCCAGAATGGAGCGCCGGAACACGACACCCAGCCGCTCCTATCTGTATCTAATCGTCGTCAGGGTACGAAAATATCCCCCGGAAATCATTTTTTTTCAGATTTCCGGGGGATCTTGGGACGGTCGAAGTCTACTTGTCCGCCTTTTCTCCAGCCTGTTTGCTAAACGCACGATTGCGTCCGCGCAGTGCTTTGACTAAGGGAACCACTTGTTCTTGACCATCGATGGTGACTCGGATTTTTCCGGATTTGATCACCGAGGTGGCAAGTTTCATACGGGTCACCGTGCCATTCGGAAGTAGAACACGGACCTTTTGGATGTTGGCCTTGAACTTCCTTTTGGTGTGACCGGTGGTCTTCAAGCCCACCCCACCCTTTTTCTTGGGCAGGCCGCGCCGGGCGATGCTCATCCCGGAGACCGTTTTCTTTCCGCTAACTTCGCAGGTACGTGACATGGTGGAGTCCTGGAATTCGAGCCGGGGAGTGTACGCCGGGCCGCCAAAACGGTCAACCGCGGAAACCGCTTTCGGGTTGACGACGGTCACCGAGCCTTGGAGAATCTTAGTTCCGGACGAACGTTGCAGGAGAGTTCCGAGCGTCTCCCGAAACCAATTTCCGAACGGCATTTAGCGCAAAAGCCAGGGCCCGGTCGGAAGTTGCGGGCGAAACCGGACACCGAAGGGGCAAGCGGCTGCACCGCGAAACTCTCAGGTAAAGGGACTGCAACTGGACGGACTCCTGAATGGGCAAGCCTGCGGCAGTCCCAAACTGGGGGCAACGCTGAACTGGCCTGTCCATGTCTCAACCGCCCCTGCACCGTACTTCTCTTCACGCCGCTCATCAGGCCGCCGGAGCCAAGCTGGTTCCCTTTGCCGGTTGGGAAATGCCGCTGGATTACGGCTCCATTTTGGAAGAGTCGCGGACCGTCCGGCAAGCTTGCGGTTTATTCGACGTCTCGCACATGGGCCGGTTTTGGTTTCACGGCCCCAAAGTCGCTGAAGAATTGGATCGAGCCTTGGGCGGTGCCATCGTCGATCAACCGGTGGGCAAAGCCCGCTACACCGTGTTGTTGACCGAGCAAGGCACCTTTCTCGACGATTTGCTGACCTATCGAGTGGCGGAAGATCGCTTTTTCATGGTGGTCAACGCGTCCAACCGGGAGCAGGACTTTGCCGTACTGCGCCAGCGGATCCAAAACTCGGACATGGAAGACCGCACCCTCGACGGTGGCGGCATTTTGGCTTTGCAAGGCCCTGATAGCCGGCGCCAATTGGCCCTCTTAAACGGCGGGAATGAAGATTTCTGTCCCGCATTTTTGGATTTGGCTTGGCTGCAAACCCCGGAATTTGGGGAATTGTTCATTGCCCGGACCGGTTACACCGGTGAGCACGGCTACGAAATCTTTGCCAACCCCGAGCAAATGACCGCGGTTTGGCAACGACTGATGCAAGCCGGGGTGGCTCCGGTGGGTTTAGGTGCCCGGGATGTCCTGCGCCTGGAAGCCGGCATGCCTCTGTACGGCCACGAAATCGATCCTCAGACTCATCCGTTCGAAGCCGGGTTGAGATTTGCGATCAAAGGCTGGAAAACCCGGGAATTCGTCGGCGGAGAAGCTTTGCGGGCGATGCCGGAAGCCCAGCGCCGCTTGATCGGTTTGACAGCCGAAAAGCGGGTGCCTCGCCAAGGTTATCCCTTGCTTTGCAACGGCCGCGAAGTCGGTCAGGTCTGTTCCGGCGCCTGGTCCGCCACCCTCGACAAGCCGATCGCCACGGCTTACTTAGAACAAGGGGTGGAAGGCCCCTTGACGGTGTCCGCCCGCGGCCGGGAATTCCCGGTGGAGCAGGTGGACTTGCCCTTCGTCCCCCATCGCTCCCGTAACTAAAACCTGAAAACCAGCATGCGTCCTGCCGATCGTTCCTATCTGGAAAGCCACGAGTGGGCCCGTTTGGACGGTGACGTGGTCACCGTAGGCATCACCGACTTCGCCGTCGAACAACTCGGCGAGTTGGTTTACCTGGACCTTCCCGATGAAGGGCGAAAGTTAGACAAAGGAGAAGTCTTCGGCGAGGTGGAGTCGGTGAAGGCGGTATCCGATCTGCTCGCCCCGGTGGCCGGAGAAGTGGTGGAAGTCCACAGTTCCCTGGCCGACGAATTGGAAGACTTGCAGCAAGACCCGATGGAAAAGGGTTGGCTGCTGAAAATCCGAGTGGCCGACGGCCAATCGGCGTTGGCGGGATTGTTGGACGCCGCCGCCTATGAAGGCCTGGTGGCCGAGGAGCATTAATTTTTTTCCTGAAGAATCGCCATGCCTTACATCCAGAACACGGCGGAAGATCAAAAAGCCATGCTGGAGGCGATTGGAGTCGCCTCCATGGAAGATTTGTTTGCACCGATTCCTGCTTCCATGAGGTTGACGGAATCGATGGATTTGCCGGCCGGCCTCACCGAAAGTGAGTTGCGGGAGGAAGTCCGCCGCTTGGGTTCCTGGAATCGTCCGGCGACTTCAGGCCCCTGCTTTTTGGGTGCCGGTTGCTACGACCACGATTGGCCTGCCCTGGTCGATCATCTGATGCAACGAAGCGAGTTTCTGACCGCTTACACCCCCTATCAACCGGAGTGCTCTCAAGGCACCCTGCAGTGGATCTATGAATTCCAATCCATGATTGCCGAGTTGTGCGGCATGGAAGTGGCCAATGCTTCCATGTACGACGGGGCTTCCGCCTGCGCCGAAGCCGCCTTGTTGGCGGTCTCCAGCACCCGGCGGCGGAAAGTGGTGATCTCCGCCGGTTTGCACCCGCAAGCTCTGGAAACCATCATCACCTATTTGAAGCATCAAGACACCGAAGTGGTGATCGCACCGCTGCAGGACGGCCGCACCGATTGGCAGGAGTTGGTCGATAAGGAAACCGCGGCGGTATTCGTCCAACAACCGAACTTCCTCGGTTTGGTGGAAGATCTGCAAAGCCCTGCGGAGATCGCCAAAGCCAACGGTGCCCTGTCGGTGGCTTCGATTTACCCGGTGGCCATGGGCCTGCTGCGCTCCCCCGGCCAAGCCGGTTTCGACATCGTGGTCGGCGACGGTCAATCCCTGGGCGTCCCCATGGGTTTCGGCGGCCCCCACTTCGGCTTTTTCGCCACCCGGCAGAAATTCGTGCGCAAACTGCCCGGCCGCCTGGTCGGTACCACCGTGGATCGCCAGGGCAACCGAGCCTTCACCCTGACCTTCCAAACCCGGGAACAGCACATCCGCCGGGAAAAAGCGACTTCCAACATTTGTACGAACAACTCCCTGATTGCCTTGCGCGGATGCATTCACATGGCGGCGCTAGGCCCGCAAGGGCTGGAAGAAGTGGCCTGCCTCAGCCGCCAGCGGGCTTTGCAACTGAGGGAAGCATTGACGGCGGTGGAAGTGATCGAGGAAGCCTTTCCGAAGGCGGCCTTTTTCAATGAGATCCCCTTCCGTTTGGCTTCCGGAGACGCCGCAGTTCAAAAATTGCGAAGCGCCCTTCATCAAGCAGGAATTTCCGCCGTGGTTCCCATGAGTTGTTGGTATCCCGATTTGGAAGGGGTGTTCACCCTGGCGTGCACCGAAAAAACCCGGCCGGAAGACGTCCGGCGCCTGGCGGAAGTCGCCGCCGAAACCTTTCGCATGGAGATGGCGCTGTGAGCAGGTCCCAGGAAGCTTTGCTGTTCGAGAAATCAAAACCCGGACGCCGCTGCACCCGCTGGTCCGGTGCGGACCGAAAAGCGGCGATCGAAGGCTTGCCGGATTCGGAATTGCGCGACCAGGCACCGGCCCTTCCGGAAATGGGCGAATTGGAATTGATGCGTCATTTCACCCGGCTCAGCCAGAAGAATTACGCCATCACCACCAATTTCTACCCCTTGGGTTCCTGCACCATGAAATACAACCCGGTGGTGCACGAAGCCCTGGCCGCTGAAAGTCAGTGGTCCGGCCTGCATCCGTTGCAAGATCCCGGGGAAGTGCAAGGGGCCCTGGGCATGATGCATCAATTGCAGGAAGCTCTGGCGGAAATGACCGGCTTGCCGGCGGTCACCCTGCATCCGGCGGCGGGAGCCCAAGGGGAGCTGACCGCCTTGATGGTGCTTCGCGCTTGGTTGGATGCCCAAGGACAGAACCAACGCCGCACCATCTTGATTCCCGACAGTGCTCACGGCACCAACCCGGCTTCCTGCACCCTCGCCGGATTCCGGGTGGTCACCATTAAAACTTCCGCCCGAGGTTTGTTGGACGTCGAGGATCTGCGCCAGGCTTTAGGCGAGGACACCGCCGGCTTGATGATCACCAATCCCAACACATTGGGATTATTTGAAGAAAAGATCGCCGAGATTTGCCAAGCGGTTCATCAGGCCGGCGGCAAGGTTTACATGGACGGGGCCAACTTCAACGCCATCGTCGGCGTAGCTCGTCCGGGAGATTTCGGCGTCGACATGATGCACCTGAATCTCCACAAAACCTTCAGCACCCCCCACGGCGGCGGCGGCCCCGGTTCCGGTCCGATTTGTGTTACGGAGGAGCTTCGAGCCTTCTTGCCGATCCCGATGGTGGTGGAAGAGGAGGACGGTTACCGCTTGGAACACCAACTTGCCGACAGCATCGGTCGCGTTCGGGGTTTCCACGGCAACTTCCTGGTACTGCTCCGGGCCTTCGCTTACATCCGCCGACTCGGCGCCGAAGGCATGCGGCGGGTCGCTGAAAATGCGGTTTTAAACGCCAACTACTTGAGGGTTCGGATGCAGGAGGCGTGGCGGATTCCTTACAACCGAATTTGCACCCACGAATTCGTCGCTCGCCCGACCAAGGAAATGGGCGAGGCCGGGTCCAAAACCTTGGACATCGCCAAGCGCTTGATCGAGTTCGGATTCCATCCGCCGACGGTGTACTTCCCCTTGGTGGTCCCGGAAGCTTTGATGATCGAACCGACCGAAACCGAGTCCAAAGAAACCCTCGATGCCTTCGCCGAGGCCATGCAACAAATCGCCGAGGAAGCCATCCGAGGAGACGAGGCGCTGAGGGCCGCTCCGCAAACCACTCCGGTACAACGAGTGGACGAAGCTCGGGCAGTGAAAGACCCGCAACTCTGCTTCCGTTGCTCCTGAACCAGGCAAGCGCGCCGGTCCGCGCTTGGAGTCATGGCAGTGCAAGGAAGATGGCTGTCCGATCCGCCCCTTCCCGGGGCGGAAAACATGGCTCGAGACGAAGCCCTGTTGGATCTTCGGCGGCTCCCGAGTTTGCGCTTTTATGCTTGGGCCAAACCGACTTTATCCCTGGGATATTTTCAAAGCGCTTCCGCCTTGCCGATTGCCGCATTGCGTCAGCGAGGTATTGACGTAGTTCGCCGATCTACCGGCGGCAAAGCCATTCTGCATCACGAAGAACTTACCTATAGCTTGTGCGCACCGGAGCAGGGTCCGTTGGCCGGAGGTCCGGCAGCAGCCATGGAAAGAATTCATTCGGCTTTGGCTCAGGCGCTGAGCAACCAGCTTGAACATCCCTTGCGGCTTCGAGGCCAGCAGCCTTTGGCTAGCGATCGGGCTGGAAGCGCTTGGTGTTTTGAAGATTCCAGCCCGCTGGATCTGGCCTTGGATGGGCGCAAATTACTCGGCTCCGCCGCTCGAAGACGACAGGGCTGGATTCTGTTTCATGGCAGTCTGGTATTGCAGGCTCCGGCGGAGACTCCAGGCGTTGCGGCGATGCAACAGGAACCGAACGTCACGGCCTTGGTCCAGGCTTTGGAGAGCTCCCTGGACATGGAGTTTGCTCCGGGTCATTGGAGCCGGGAAGAATTGTCGTTGGCGGCGGAGATTCGCAAGAAGAAGTTCTCCCAAGCCGCCCACACCTTCTCCCGCCCCTGAATCTGGTGCAATCTATTGGAGGTCCGGAATTCAGCGGCCAATTGGCCTGAATTTGGCCTTTGTCCCCCATCGTTGGGCAGGAAAATCGAGGCTTGATCCAGCTTCGAAGAGCTTTTTTTCCGGACCTCCAATAGATTGCACCAGTTTCCTTAAGTGAAACGGAGATCTGAATTTCCGGTTTTCCTGTAACCCCGCCAACAGCCTTTCGTCAGCCATATCAAGCGGCACCTGGCCCATTTCAGGGATAGCCTTGCTTTGGAACTGCCCGTGCCGGTCAATGGAAACCTTGGCTGCACGAATCATGACTCATCAAAAGCTCGCCTCGCGCACCGCGTGGTTGCGTAAGAAGGCCCACCCATCGACGCCCGTCGGTCGCACGGAAAGCCCTTCCCACGAAGGCGAAACCCGTGCCCTCACCGGCCGCTTTTCCTTCTCCACCCTGGCCCTCAGTGGCCTGGCAGCCCTGAGTTTGGTCTTGGCCAGTTGCGGCTCAGGCAGCGGATCTCAGTCTGCACGCCGGGTAACCAGTGGCAGCCATTCGCAAAACGCTGCCCCCACAGTTTCTTTCCTGAACCCATCCCGACCGATCGAGGTGGCCCGGGGAGGGAAACTGACCCTGGAAGTCTTGGCCGCGGATCCTGACGACGTGGCCATGGTCACCATTTACGCCGATCAAGACGGATTCCTGCACACCTTGCAGGATCAGCACATCCTGGCCGGTCCTTTCCAGGAAATGAACGGCATCGTTCATAGCATAGAAGTAGACACCAGCGGATATGCCACCGGACGGCACATTCTGTTGGCGAAGATCGAGGACACTTCCAATCCGGCTGTGGTGGTTTCGGCACCCGGCCCCTTGGAAGTCCGCAATCGCTCCTGGGCCACCCGAGCTGGCGGGCATTGGGACGATGTGGTCGAGGGATTGGCCGCCTTTTCCGACAACTCCATGCTGATCGTCGGCCCCTTCCGCGGCAATACGGTTTTCGGTCCTGAAGAATCGCAACAAACAGTATTGACCAGCGCCGGAGAGACCGACCTCTACTTGGCTCGTTATGCCGAAGACGGTTTCCTGGAATGGGCGGTACAAGCCGGCGGTCCCGGTTTCGACCAAGCCATCGCCGTCGCCAACTTGCCCGATGACAGCTTCCAAGTCGTCGGCTTCTACGAAGACCAAGCCACCTTCGGAGCCGGCACCGGAAACGAAACCGTCCTGAATTCCCAAGGAGGTGCCGACCTGTTCTTGGCTCACTACGACCAAGACGGACAATTGCTTTCCGTTCGCAATCCCGGCGGCCCTGGTTATCAGGAAGCCTTGGACGTGAGCCTTCGAGAAGACGGCAGTCTGGTGGTCGTGGGTCGCTTTGACGGACAGGTGACCTTCGGTTTGGGTACCGGCTTGGAAACCACCTTGGCGTCGACTGGGGCTCTGGACGCCTTCATCGCTTCTTACGATGCCTCCGGTGCCTTCGCTTGGGCTCGGCAAATTGGCGGCATGGGTGAGCAAATTCCTTGGTCCGCCCACACTTTGGCCGACGGCAGCGTCTTGCTCGCCGGCAGCTTTGAAGAAAGCGCTGTTTTCGAAGCGGGTAAATCCTCCGAAGTCGAATTGCACAGCGAGGGAGAAGAAGACGTCTTCCTGGCCAAATACGACGCCTCCGGTCAATTCCTTTGGGCCAAAGCGGGAGGCGGACCGGGCATGGATTCGGCCATGAGCCTGACCTCCTTGGCTGACGGTTCCTTGGTAGTGGTCGGACTGTTCCATCAGGACATCCGCTTCGGTAGCGATGACCCGATTCAAGGAGAAGCGACTTCCGCCGGAGAAGACGACATGTTCGTCGCCGGCTTCAACGCCGACGGCGAGTTCCAGTGGTTGAACCACTACGGCTCCTTTGAACGGGACGTGGCCAGGGACGTCACCGCCTTGGAAGACGGCGGTTTCGCCTTCACCGGTTTGTTCCGCTTGACCATCAGCTTCGACGGCGGCTTGACTTCCTTTACCGCCAATGGCTCCAATGATTCCTTCCTGACTCGCTGCGCCGCCGATGGCACCGTCCTTTGGGCCAAGCGCGCCGGCGGCGACTTCAAAGACGGGGCTTTTGAAGTCGTGCCGTTGTCCGATGGATCCCTCGGAGTCACCGGTCGTTTCCGCAACAACGCCCGGTTCGGCGAAGACGAAGAACACGACACGACTTTGCGGTCCTTAGGAGATCGAGACATTTACCTGGCTCGTTTCAACCCGGACGGCAGCTTCTAAATTTCGGCAGCCAAGCCAATCTCCGCCATTGAGGCCTCGGAGCATAGCTCCGAGGCCTTTTGCCACATCTCGGGAAGTAGTCGTCGCTTCGACAGGTTGAGCTTTTTAGGTGGCTAAAAAACCGGAACGACTTGTACCAAGGAAACTTGATCCAACTGCACGGCTTGCAGCCACAAAGCCTGGCCGGCAAGGCCGGCCGGTACCAGACCGCTAAACAACACTTCCCCAAGAGGATTGGCCGGAGCGCTGAAAGCTAAGTCTGGTTGCTGCAAGGCCAAGACCAAGGAAGTTCCGGGAACCTGGGTCCATCCCACTCCAAACAAGCTGTAAACCAAATGCACCGGTATGCCGGGTACAGCTCCATTAACTTCTACCTGACCTTGCATGCCGGCTTGCAAGCTGGCTGGAAGAATCCGCAGGCGATCCCGGATCGGATCCAAGGCATGGGCGGTATTGCGCAGATTCCTCTTGTACTTCGGCCAGGGAACGTCGTCAGCCAAGTGCTGGCCGTTTCCCTGATAGGCCATCAATTCACCGGTGACCGAGCCAACCACGATCCATCCGTTGTCCAAGATGGTCGGGCCGCCCAAACCTCCGCCGGGACCGCCGGGAAGCAAGACATTCCACAAGGCGGTTCCCTGGCTACTGTAGGCGTGAAGTTGGCCGCCGGCGCAGGTGAAGTACAGGTTTCCAAGGTTATCCAAGGCAATGTTGCCGAAGCTCATGCCGAAAGGAACGGAAGCCTGCCACAGCAAGTTGCCGTTAATACTGCCGTCCACTGCCACGGCTACGATGCGAGATTGTCCGCCGCGGCCGATGTCGATGTTTTGGGTTCCGGTGTACAGCACCAGATTGCCGCTTTGCCCATCTCGACCGATGGTCACTCCGGTCCAAGACGGAGCTCCGAGATCAAATTGCAAAGTCAAGATCCCGGTCGCTGCTTCGAAGCCATAGAGATAGCCGTCACGGCAAGTGGTGTATACCACGCCTTCGGCATAACCAACGGGGCTCCCGAAATCGCCCAAGTCCGAGCGAAATTTGGGCCAAGCCTGGGGACCGTCGCTGCCACCTCCGACCGGATCTTCTCCGGTTAAGGCGTAGAAATAGCCGGGCCAGATGTTGTTCGGCCCGATGCTTCCTTGAATGTCTTCTACCCCGAAAAACACCCGGCCGTCTTCGTCCACCACCCCCGGCGTGGCGGCCCAACCTTCCAGCCACATGTCAATGTGGACGTCGCCGGTTAAGCCATCAAAGCTGTAGTAACGGCCTTCGGTATGGATTGGATTCCTTGGGTCCGCCACCACTCCCAGGTAAACCCGGTTGTTGCGGCCAAGAATGGGAGACGTGTCGGCTCCCTGCATCAAAGTGCTTTCCCAGACCTGTTGCAGATTGCCGCTGCGATAAGCGGCAGCCACCGCTCGAGGTGGAAGCCCGGAAGCCAATGGCAGGTTCAGGGTATTTAAGTACAAATAACCCTGATCGCCCATGGCCACGCTGTGTTCCACCGCCCCGGGCAAATCTTGTTGATCCAAGATGGCGCCGGTGTTTGGATCCAGCTTGTAAAGCACTCCGCCATCACGATTGGTGGCGTAGTAAAGGGTGCCGTCGGGTCCGACGGTGGGACAGGCTTTGCATTCGCCGTCCAACTGGGTCGACCAAATCAGGTCTCCCGGATTCTGAGCTCCTGGCGCAGGGGCGGCTAGGGTTTCGGCCCCAAATGCAGGTACCCAAGGAAGTAGAAGGAGAAGGTTTTTCATCATCGAAAGAAGCTCCTGGAGAACAGGGGGGAGGAGCTGTCTTGGCGCTAAAACCCGATTTCCGCCTTCGGGTTCCGGTTAGGCTGGAAGAAAGCCGACCCGTTCCCCTCAAGCCCACCTTCATGCCATGAAAGCCTGTCTCCTTGGATTCGGCCTCCTCTGCCTTTGGCTGTTCTTGTTTGCGCCGAGTGCCTTAGAAGCTTGGAGCTTAACCGGAGACTCCTTGGATCTTGACCAGCGCGACCTCCGGATTTACGACAATTTCAGCCAGAGCAGTCTGCATCAAAATCAACAGCTCGCATCCCAGTTCCCTGGTTTCTTGGAATTGGAGTTAGCGATATGGAAAGCGGCGGCGGAATGGGGAAGCGCCCCCATCGGTACCGGTCTTGGCGATCCCACCCAATCGACCTTGGGCTCCGGCGGCGCCGACTTCGATTTCTTTTTTAACGGGGAAGCCGGCGGCATTGGATCCACCAACGACAACATCATTTCAGCCCTGCATAGTTCCGGCGGCGGGGTTTGCGCCTTCCTGGAACTTCCCAGTTCCGACGGCTGGCGGTTGCGCATTTACGATGACTGCCCATTGGATGACGGTCCCGGATTTCCCGATCCAGGCTTGATCGATTTGCAAGGCCTGATGACCCATGAACTCGGTCACGCTTTAGGGCTTGGACATTCTTCGGTCCCGGGAAGCACCATGTACGGCATCCTCGGCGACGCCGTTTCCGCACGTTCGTTGGAAGCGGACGACCAAGCCGGCCTGCAGTTCCTCTATGGCGTAGCCGACCTGACGGTGAAACCTCAAGTCCATGCGGTACTCGGCGACACCGGACCAGGCCAAGCCATCACCATCTTGGGCCGAAACTTCGCCGGCAACGGCAATGAGATCTGGTTGAACCGAGATTTGCTGGACGGAGGTCCCGCCGGCGGCGAGGCTTTTCGCATCGGCCCCCTTCCCAGTTCCCAAAGCGGACAGCGAATCGATTTGGTGTTGCCGGCAAGCGGTTTCGAAGCCGGCGCCTTGCAAGTTTGGAGCCCGGTTCCAGGCGGCTCGGCCATTTCCGAAGCTCATCCTTTTCCTGCAACCGGTCCGCTCGTCGACAGCGTTCGCCTGGAAGGAGACCAGGAAGTTCAGGTGGGACAATCTCTGTCCCTGGAGATGCAGTTCGGTCCTCCAAGTCAAATTTGGGCTCTATGGGTGTCCGACAACCTGCAAGGCAGCTCGTGGAACGGACATCCCTTGGACCTGGGGCTTCCACAATTGCCGGTGGCATGGGGAACTTTCGACCTCAACGGAAATGGGTCATGGAATAGCCCGCCACTTCCCGGCCACTTGGCCGGCCGACTCCTCTACGGAGAGGTGTTGACCCGCCGTTCCGGTTTCCCGCAAGAATCCAATCCGTGGACGGTTTCCATTTTGCCCTGATGCGATCTCAAGGAGCATCCATGGCTTGCATTTGCTGGAAGAACTTTTGGCAAGCCGCCGCTTCCTCTGGGAACTGAGCGGAAAGTTCCTTGGTTTCCAGAGGATCCTGATCGATGCGATAGAGCTCCCAAGGTCGGTTGGCGCCGTTACGCAACCATTTCCACGGGCCACGACGTACCGCCGCCCGTTGCCCCTTCGATCCCCACAACCAATAAAAGTTGCGCGGACCCAGAGGGCGGGAAGCTTTCCCCTGCAACCAGGGCAACAGGTTTTGGCCGTCCAGCTTGAAGTTTTGCATGCGCACCTCGCCACCGGCGGCGGCCAAAAAGGTCGGTAACCAATCCACCGCATGCAATGGGGCCTCGAAGCGACTTCCGGCTTCAATGCCCGGTCCCGACAACAAGGCGGGAACACGAATGCCGCCTTCGTAGACCTGGGTTTTTTCGCCCCGAAGAGGAGCATTGCTGGAAAAGTTTTTCAATGCCGGGTCCGGTGCCGGATATTGATTGCCGGAATGGCGAACCTGAGCACCGTTATCGGAAAGGAAAAGAATGTAAGTCCGCTGGCTTAACTGCAAGCGATCTATTTCCGCAACAATTTGTCCCACCGCCCAATCCAAATGGCGAACCGCCGCCAAATACAACTTCCGATCTTTCGAAGTCACGTGATCCAGACCCTCGAACCACTTGGCTTCTTCCACCAAAGGGGTGTGAACGGTATGGAAGGGAACGTACAGGAAAAAAGGCTGATTTCGATTCCGTTGCAGGAAAGCAAGCACCTCGCGGACGGTCAAATCGGTTACGTGGCCTTCTTCTTGCAACCATTCATGATTCCGATGCCAGGTTCGGGAATAGGGACTATTCAATCGATAACGATGATCCAACATTCCTACCGCTCCAGCCAGAGAACCGTAACTGAAATCAAAACCATAGTGCTTCGGTCCCCATTCCATTTTGGACCCTAGATGCCACTTGCCGAATAAACCGGTGGCATAACCTTGAGCTTGTAATAAAGAAGCCAGGGTCGGGGTTTTCGGCGGCAACGATCTCGCGTTGGAAGCTTGGCAGGCGTGCAAACCGAAGCGGCTTGGATAACGGCCGCTCAATAAGGCCACCCGGGTCGGGGTGCATTGGGGCATGACGTATTGCTGGTCCAACTCCAGGCCCCGCTGCCGCAAGCGTTCCAAGTTCGGGGTGCGGACCGTGGCGTTGTGATAACTCACGTCTCCCCAACCCAGATCGTCCGCCAACAAGACCACGATGTTGGCCGGCAACGGTTGGTCCTGACCGGCCAAGTTCACCGCCCCGGCCCAAAACAAAGCGAGGATGCACCAGCCTCTCCAGCGAATCAGCGATTTCATGACTGGGTCCTCCTCTTAAGAATCTCGGGGCGGAGGATTTTCTTCAGCTTTCGTCGCAGCCGGCGGCTTCGAACCGGGACCGGCAAAGAAAACCAGTAACTCCAAGTCTTCCTCGATATCGAAAAAACGGTGCTCGGCTCCGGCCCGCACGAACAAGAGATCACCCGGTTTCACGGAATGGACAACCCCTCCGACGGTGAACTTGGCGCGGCCGGTCAAGACCGAATAAACCTCGTCCCGCCGGTGCGGCTGCTGGCGATCCTCGGACTTGGCCGGCAAGCGGTAGATTCCCAAGCTCATGGAGGGAACTTCAAAAAACGCTTGCCAAGACTTCTCGCTTTGGCGCAGGGCCTTGACCAGTTCGGGGACCGAAAAGCTGGCCCCGATCGGAGTTTCCGGCTTTTGGGCCGGCGGGCTTTGCAAACTGAAGCCACCGGCCACGCCGGCCAGGAGGAGGAGCACGCGGAGGGTCATGGTTCCGGTTTTACCCGGAACCGGAGGCCTTGGGTCGGGTAACTTAGGAGTCAAAGCAGCTCAACCCTCCCATGGACCGTTTTCCCCTCTTTACCCTGCTCGCCCTTCCCACTTTTTTCGGACCCGGAATCGAAGCTCCACTACCGGCTCCGAAAATCGAGTGGCAGAACGATTACGCCGCAGCTTTCCAAAAGGCTGAGGCAGAAAACAAAGTGGTCTTTCTGGCGGTGAACATGGAAGGTGAGGCGGCCAACGACTGGCTGGCGGAAAAGCTCTATCGAGATAAGGAAATCATCCAATACAGCCAACACACCATCAACCTGATCGCCTGCACTTTTCCGGAAGAAAACCCCGAGCAAAAATGCTCCCGATTCCCGGGCCTAACATTCGGGGAAGTCCACGAAGTGGATATTCAGGCCAGAAAGCAAGTTTTAAAAGCCAGCGCCGACGGTCAAGTCATTGCGCCTCAACACGTTTTCCTCGACGGCCAAGGAAAGGTATTGCTCTCGGTACCGTATCTCATCGGCAAGGATGAGTTGATCTGGTGTTTCGTCACCGCCATCCACCAACTGGACCCTGACTCGGCTCTTAAGGTCCCGAATTCAGCTCGACCGCCAAAACGCCTGATCATGGGCGATGTGTTCGATCCGGGGCAATGGGGAGTGGATACCCGCCCTCTCAGCGAGGAAGAATTGGAAGCCACGATCAAACAGCTCAAGGGCGGTTTGAAAGGCCAAGAACGGATCGACGCTTTTTATCGGATCCTGACTACCCAATCTCCGAAAGCCGTGGATTTCGTTACCAAAGAGTTGAAAGGCAGGGGATTCGCAAGAGCCCAAGAAAGGAAAATGCAGGCCATCGACACCATCGGCAAACTTTCGCCGCCGATGTTCTGGGAATGCCTGGAAGGTGGCTTGATGGACGGCGTAACGGAAGTCCGCAATCACACCGTGGTCGCCTTGGAACAACTGGGTTCTCCGGATTCGGTCAAGGCTTTGCGCAAATTCTTCAAAAAAGAAAAAGATCCCTCGGTCAAGAAAAACTTCCTGCGCGCATTGGGTTCGGCCGGCAGCCAAGACAAGAGCACCCGAAGCCTGCTGTTGAAAGCGGCGTCCTCCGATAAAGACCCCACCCTCCGCAACAACGCGGTGCTGGCCCTTGCCCACCACAGTGGCGACGCCAAAGTCCGAGCCCACCTCCAAGCCTGTCTGGAAGCGGAAGACCTCAGTCTGCGCCAAGCCGCCGCTTGCGCCATCGCCTGGTCGCGAGATGAGGACCTGGCCGCAGGTCTACGCAAAGCCGCTGAAAACCAGGAAGACGGTCCCTGGGCGGAATCCCTACAAAGTTGTTTGGAAGTCTTGGATGGCGGCAATCTCGCCAAAATCCAATCCCTGGTAACCGACTGTTGTCGCGATTCCATTCCCCGGGAACGGTTCTTCGGCCCGGTTCTGGGAACGGTGTCCAGGTAAACTTGGGCGTCCTGCTGACGTCCGTCATGAAACGTACCGCCATTGGCCTTTTGTTCCTTGGGCTGGCCTGCCATCAGCCTCCTCCCTCCGAAACCGCCGAACCGGGGCTTCAAGCCCAGCCGGCACCGACCGAGCATCGCTTAGGCGCCGAAGCCGAAGGAGAGAATCGGGAAGCCCGGGAACGCTGGCTCGAAGCCAAGCACCGGACCGCCCCCGGGGTGGATTGGAGAGCGATCGAGCGGGAGAACCAACGCCGGGCTTTAGAGAAGCGGCGCCAATTGCTGCAAAACCGCAGCGCCCGCGGCACCAGCCCGTGGATTGAGGTCGGCAGTCGCAACCAGGCGGGTTCGACCGTGGCTACGGTTCCATCTACTGACAAACAAGTGATTTATGCTGGAAGTGCTTTGGGCGGTCTGTGGGTTTCCCCGCCGGACGGCAGCCAGTGGACCCCGATTGGAGACAACTACTGGGGCGGCGCCTACGACCTGGCGGTCATCCCCGCCGGCGGCGGCCAGCAGGACATTTTGTTGGTCACGGCCGGAGCCACCGTTTTGCGCAGCACCGACGGCGGCACCACCTGGGTGCAGCCGAGCGGCTTTCCCCCGGGCCTGAGCAACTCGGCCCGCCCTCTGGTCCTGCAGGACGCCAGCCACACCGTGGTCATGCTGGCCCGGGGAAGTTCCTGGGGGGTTTATCGCTCCACCGACCAAGGCGCCAGCTTCACCAAGACTCGGGACATCGGCGGCAATCGCGGCGATCTTTGGACTCCCCGAGACCGTCTGGACAAGGTGTATTTGAGCCAGGGCGACCGGGTTTATGAATCTTCCAACCAAGGCCTCAGTTTCACCAGCACCGGCATCGCCATTCCGGTCAGCGGCATCGTCGGCGAAACCCGCCTGGCGGGTCATGAAAACCCGGAGATCCGCTTCAACGTCGCCACTCGAACCAACGGCACCTGGGAACTGTGGCGTTCCAAGGACGCCGGCCAAAGCTGGACCTACCGCGGGGTGCTCACCGATTTCTGGGGCCAGTTGGAAGCTTCCTCCACCGCCGGTGAATTGGTGACTTACGGTGGGGTGGAACTTTGGGTGTCCCGCAACGCCGGAGCCACCTTTCATAAGGTCAACAACTGGGGCGCTTACTACGGCGATCCGGCGAATAAATTGCACGCCGACATCATGTCCATCGATTGTTATCCCGACCCCAGTCAGCCTATGGGAGAAATTTGGTACATCGGTTGTCACGGCGGCACCTATCACAGCTTGGACCGCATGGACACGGTAGAAAACTTATCTTTGCAAGGGTTGGGAGTCAGCCAGTACTACAGCACCCACACCAGCCGCCGAAATCCGAGCCTTTTGTTGTCCGGTTCCCAAGATCAGGGCTACCAGCGCGGCGTATTGGGCTCCCCCGGCGGCACCGGTCCCTATGCTGATTTCGATCAGTTGATCAGCGGTGACTACGGCCATCTAAGTTCGGCCGACGGCTCCCACGACTTGGTGTATTGCGATTACCCGGGTTTCATCCTGGTGCAGGAAGGTGAAGACAATCCGCAATTGCATTCCACCGATTTTCCCGCCGGGTCCAATCACCAATGGCTGCCTTTCATCACTGCGGATCCAACGGACAAGAATTCCTTCTACTTCTGCGGCGACAAATTGTGGCGCGGAACTCGAATCGGAACCACGGGAGATTGGAGCTACGTCCAGCATTCCAGCTACGATTTCAGCCCGGCGGTGCTCACGGCTTTAGCCTTTTCACCCTTGGATTCACAGCGGGCTTACGCAGCCACCAACTATGGGGAATTGTTCTGGTCCGACGATGGCGGAGTAAATTGGACTTTGGCCGCTGATCCCGGCCCTGGAGCTCATTACTTCTACGGCAATGCCATCCTCTGCTCTTCCACCGACGTCGACACCGTTTGGATCGGCGGTTCGGGCTACAGCAGCCCGCCGGTGAAACGAAGCACCGACGGAGGTCGCACCTGGCACCGGCGCCGGCAAGGATTGCCGGACACCCTGGTATTCGGTTTGGCCGAAGCCACCGATCAGAGCGGAGCCATCTACGCCGCCGCCGAAGCCGGCGCCTTCCGTTGGGAACCGAGTACCAATACTTGGGAAGACTTGTTGGGAGTCGAAGCTCCCCTGACTTTGTACTGGTCGGTGGAATCGGTACCGGCGAATAATCTGATCCGTTTCGGGACCTACGGCCGCGGGGTTTGGGATTACGTGGAAAGCGGTCCGGGACTCTTCCCCTACGGCGAACTGGCCGGCGGCGTCAACAGTTTGAAGTTGTACGGCCATCAGCCGCCGCTCATCGGCCAAAGCCTGACTTTAATCACGGAAACCGGCCCGGCCTTTGCTTCCGGGGTGTTGGCCTACTCCCAAAGCCAGGCCGAAACTCCCGGTTACGGCGGCACGGTTTTCATCGATGCTGCCGGCATGAGTACGGTGCCTTTCACCACCGACGCTACGGGCCAGGGAATCATTTCCCTGAGCTTGCCGAACAACCCGGCCTTGATCGGTCAAGAACGCTTCCTGCAAGCGGGCATTCAGGATCCTAGTCAACCTGGAGGCTGGCTGTTGAGTCACGGATTGAGGGCACGAATCGGCAGTTAAATGAAGCCCTCGGTCGCCGGCTGCGCCGCGATATTCTCGCCCCGGTTTTGTCCCGCCACTCCCCCTTCACTTGGCTCTGGCTGATTCTCAGCCTGATCGCCGGAAGCCGCTACGAACTTTGGCCGCTCGGACCAAGTGTCCGAACCGGTTGCGGTTGTGCGGAGCAGGGATGTACCGATCGGCAAGCCAGCGATTGTCTTTGCCAGATTTCCGCAGCGCCCAAGGCTTCCTGTTGCGAAGGCGAAGCCTCCGATTCCACCACCGCCAAAGCGGGTTATTACGCCGGTGGATGTCGTTGCGGCCATGATTCGGAGGCCGCCCAAAAAGAACGCCGGCAAGTTTGGCTTCCCGGCAAAGAAGTGGACGAGGGTGAAGCGGTCGCCAGCCCGGAACCGCAAGTCCTGGTGAAAGATATGAACCCGGGAGATCCCAAGGCTCCCGAACCCCCGCCGCCCAAGGCACGGTTGTCGTTTTTTCCCACTTGATTCGGGGGATCCTCCCCCACCCTTCAGACAACCGAAAACCATGCTGAAACAGGCAAGCCTTTGGGCAGCCCTGTGGGTGGCTGTCGTTGCGTCCGCGCAAGCACAAAATACCCACGATCACGATCACTGGCATTCCAGCCGTCCGGACGGCCACGCTCCTCTCGGAGTGATGGGAGAACACACTCACCACGCCGGAGATTGGATGCTCTCTTACCGTTACATGCACATGGCGATGGACGGATTAAGAGATGGAACCGACCGTTTGTCCGACCAGGAAGTCCTGGCTTCTGGCAAAGGTACGTACATGGTCGCGCCGCAGGAAATGACCATGGAAATGCACATGTTCGGCGCCATGTACGCCCCGTCCGATGATTGGACCTTGATGGCCATGCTGCCTTATGTGCGCAAGTCCATGACCATGAAACGGATGATGATGGGCGGAGGGACCGCCACCTTCAAAACTCGAAGCGAAGGCCTCGGCGATTTGAAGTTGTCGGCCATGCCGGTGGTTTGGCGCGGAAATCAACAACAAGTCCACCTCAACTTGGGGATCAGTGCGCCGACCGGCTCGGTAGAAGAAGAAGATGACATCCTGCAAATGAACGGCACCTCGATCCGCAACCGCATTGCCTACGGCATGCAAACCGGAAGCGGAACCTGGGACTTCCTGCCCGGAGTGACTTATCTGGGTCAATCCGAAGCCTTCTCTTGGGGAGCCCAACTTGGTGCCGTCCTTCGTCTCGGCGAAAACAGCCAGGATTACACCTTCGGCAATGAAGTCCGCGGCACGGTTTGGGGAGCCGTTCCCTTGAGCGATAGCCTCAGCCTTTCCGCCCGCTTGCTAGCCCGGAAGGTGGAGAAAATCTCCGGCCAGGATTCGGCCCTCGCGGCAATGGCCGCCATGGCTCCGCCGGCGGATGCCGACAACTACGGCGGTACCTACCTGGACGCCGGCTTCGGTTTGAATTACTACAGCCGCTCCGGACTCCTGCAAGGACACCGCTTCGCCCTGGAATTCTTGGTCCCGGTGTACATGGACTTGAACGGACCTCAATTGGAACCTTCTTGGACCTTGATCGCCGGCTGGCAATTCGCCTGGTAAGCCTGCGAACCGATCGCTACGGGATCGCCGCCAAGAAAGGCGGCGGTCCCTTTATTCATCGTTGCCTTATTCCACCTGCACCGAAACCGGATTGGAAAACTGCCCGAGTTGGCCGCCGGGAGCGACCGCCACAACCTGCAAATGAAACCAGGTTCCGGTTTGGGCGGTGACCGGAACCGTCACCGGGAAAGTTCCGGGAGCCGTGCCCAAGTATTGGCTGAGCCACGGAGCCTGACGATCGATCATCAGTAAGCCGTACGGCACCAGGATTTCTTCTCCAAGGGCGACCCCAGCCACCAACCAAGCTTGCCAGCCGGCCGGGCCCTGGACTTGCAGGTCCAAGGTAGCTCCAGGAAGGATGGCTCCGCTTACAGCCAGGGCGGTTTGGCCATACTCATGGGCCCCTTGATCCAGCACCAAACTTCCCTGGCTGAGGCCATCTTGTAATCGAGGGAAGCCATAGAAATCCAAACCGGTCAGCACCGAGCCGGGATCGCCGCCGTCGATGGCCGGAGAACCGGCTTGTAAATGGAAGTCTCCTTGGTTCGGAGCTACGAACTGGGGATCTTGGAAACGTCCGTGAACGGCTTGACCGCTGAGACTTTGAAACACGGTGAAACCGGGATAGTACTGACCTTGCCAAGTAAAGTCGGCGGCGGCGTTGCCGGCGGCGGCGAACCACAGATTCCAATCGAGCAGGTTACCGGAACTGGTGTTCTCTCCATAAACCATCTGGTTTTGCTCGTTGCAAACCACGATGTTGTGCCGCAGCACGTTGTTGGAGGAATACTGAATTTCAATTTCAGAAGCCCATTGCCGTAATTCATTGTTCTGAAACAGGACGTTGTTGACGAAGTTGCAATCCTGCACCCGGCCGACACTGGCTGCGTACCCGCCGAAAACCAATCCGCTCTTTTGGTTTTGAACGATGAGATTGTCCCGAACCTCGATGTTGGCAGCCACCCAGCCCTGGTTTTCGCAGCCGACTTCGATGCCGAGGTCGCAACCGGAAACCAGGTTGCCTTGAATCAGGATGTCTCGCCCGCCGTCGACGTAAATCCCGGCGGCATATCCCCCGCCATAGTTGGAATTGGCTCGAAACACTTGATTGGCGACGCAGATCCCGTTACGAACCCCCTGAGTCGGATGGATGTCGGCTTCGCCTCCGATGAAATCGATGCCAATGTTGTTGACGTCCCGGACCACGTTTTCACAAACTTCGAAGCGCTCGATGTTGCCGTTTAAAACCAAAGCTTCGCTCCGGGCCGGCTCACAATCGTAGATTTCATTCCCTCGGATCACCAAGTCGGCGATGGAAGTGGAAGCGGTTCCATAAACCGTGATCCCCATGGCATCGGTTCCGCGAATGTCGTGGATCCGATTGTCCAAAATCTCGATGTGGTTTCCTGAACCGGTGACGCGAATGCCGCTGCCATCCGAAGCTTGCAACAGATTTCGGATTTCAAAGCCTTGGATCTGAACGTAAGAGCGGTTCTCCAAGAAAACCATGTGAGCGCCGGGGACCCCGGTTCCGTCTAGAATCGGACGATCCCCAGGCCAAGCTTGCAGGCGAATGAAACCGGCGGTGGCGTCTCCGCTGCGGGGAAAGACCAACTTTTCGAAATAGGGAACCCCGCCGTCCTGAACCAAAATGAGATCTCCGGCAACGGCAACGTCCAATGCCGCTTGAATGGAGCTGAAATCGCCTCCGGAAGGAGCCACGATCCAAGTTCGAGCCTGCAGCCGGGGAGAAAGCAGACCGGCCCAAATCAGGCAAAAGATGAAAGTAACTCGTTGCACCAAAGAGTCCTCAAGTTCGGGGTTTTAGGGAAAATCAAAGCGGGCAAGAGGCAAGAAACTGCGGTCGAAGCTCTCCACGAATTCCTCCAGAAGCACTCGGGCGCTCGGCCGCCCTTTTTTCCGCCGCACCTTTCCCCCAAACTCTACCTTCACCGCCCCTTTTTCCCCGATCATGGCTTCGCTCAACAGGAGTGAAAAGGACTTCACTCCGCGGCCGGAAGCCTGAAAATGTCCGGCCTCGAGCCAATGCACTTCCAAGCGGGCGGTTTTCTGGTCCACCTGCTCCATGTAGTGGAGCTTGCGCCCATCTTCATCCAGAGAATTCCAATGTTCGGCTTCCACTTTCAGTTTGAATTCTTCTTGGACGTCCCGGGTGAAAGTTTTGATTTGTACCCAAGAATTCCGCCCTTCCCCTTTTCGCGCCGCCAAACGAATGACTTGTTTGGGCCAGGGTTGCCGCCGGCTTCTCCCGAGAAATTCCAACCAATCCACCGCCTGGAAATCGAATTGATGTCCCAATTCGGGAAACTCAATCAATTGGGCGTCGCTGGCTCCGAATCCTTGGAGTTTGCGAAAGGCATGGCGCAAGTTAAATAAGAGGGCCGGTTGATCCAAGGAACCTTGCAAATTCCGGATCGGCAAATCGCGAAGGTTTTCCAAATAGCGCATGTTGTTGCGACCGCCGTCGATCAGGAAAGTCGGCCCGCCGATCATCGGCATGCAGGCGGCGTAACGATCGGGAAACCGTAAGGCCAAATCCCAACTCAAATGCCCGCCACGGCTGACTCCGGTTAGAAAAATCCGGTTCTCATCGACGTTCCACTGCCTTCGCGCCCAGCGTTCCACCGCCTGAGCCGCTTGCCGTTCTTGTAACTGGAAACGGTACCCCTGGTTGTCTCCGACTTCGTCCGGAGCCACCAGCACTGCCCCAAGGGCCTCGGCCACCGGCCGCCAAAGGGAAATCATGCCTGCCCCACTGCCCCCGGCCCCGTGATGGGCCAGGATCAGAGGAGCCGGTTGATCCGCCTCATAGCGTTTCGAAACGTAAAGGTGAATCGGGGTTTGCTGCCATTTGCCGGCCACCCTTAGGTTCACCGTATCGGTCCTGGAACCGGCCGGAACCCGAGAAAGAGGGCTGAATTGGCGACAGCTTGCCAACCACTGCTCCAAGGAAACGGTTCGGTCGGTGGCCAAAGCCCTGGCGGCCTTGCGCCTTTCGCCGGCGGTAGGCAAATCCACCGCCTGAGCCAGGCGGGCCTGCAAGTCCTGTTTTGGAATCGGCTGCTGCAAGCCGATCGCAAACAGAACCATCCAGGCCCACAAACCGGCCACGGTTTACAGATCGATCGGGTTGCTGACTCGACAGGTCAGGGCTTCCACCGCCTGCACTCTCAACACACCACAAGCTCCGGGAGGCACCGGAGTTTGAAACACGGTAGCGCTTCCAAGTTGCAGGGTGGTCGGTGAAGCGACGTCCAAACGAAGTCCTTTGCAAAAGGCGCCTTGATGGACGTAGCTGCCGGGCAGTCCGGCGAGGAAGGCCACCTTGCCGCCGGGAACGTTGCCCTGCACTTCAAAGCTCATGGGACCGGGGCAGCTTCCGCTGGAGGTCAAGACCAAATCCCCGACTCCGGCAGGTTGATGACTCACCACCAAGGCAAAGTCGGCGTCCGGCGGCGAAGATCCGTTTTCCGCGTGGGTATCCATGTTGACCTCTTCCGCCAAGACTTCGACGGTCCAGGTCCCAGCCACCGGATTGACCAGGAAGACGTTTTCTACCACGTCCAAGTGATTGGCCGAACCGCCGGCATCGGAGAGGTTGTAATCGCCGCTGCTCAAACCGTAGTTGCCCCAGTAGACCTGGCCGTTCGGGTCGGTGACTTTCAAAGTCAAATCGTTGACCCGGTGGACCGAAGCGGAAGTGGAACCGGCCCGGTCCATAAAGACCAAGGTGGCTCGGAACTCTTCACTTCCCGGGGCCACGTCGTAGGGATAGCTGGCGGAGTCCAGGTTCTGCAACACTTCGGATTCGTTCACCCACAGCATCCGGGAAGCATTGTCGAACATGTATTGCAAATCCGGGCGGCCCCATCCTTGACGGAATCGGGTGATGTCCGATTGGTTCCACGGCCACTGGTGAGCGCTGTGGATCATCATGGCCCGGGCCAAGGTGGAATGAGGTCGACTATCAAAAACCGTGGCTCCCGGCGTATTGCCGAAAACGCCATCGTGCCACATCTCAAAGAAGAGAGCGAAGTGACCGGCAACGATCGGAGAGGCAGCGGAAGTTCCCCCGAAACTACTGTCATTGACCGTGGCCACGTCGTCGTAATAAGCAGCCATATCGGGCTTGATGCGACCGTCCGCCGCAGGCCCGGTAGAACCTCCCCCGGACCAACTGTCGTCGCTTTCATCCACGTTGTCATGGTGGTAAATGCCGCCGACGGCAACGATGTTCTTGGCCCAGGCTTGGGGCCGGGAATTTTGGTTGCCGGCGTTGGATTGGGATTGGGTAATCACGATGTCGGCCAAGTAGATGATGTCGTCCATTTCTTGGCTGATGGAGGTGTACTGGGTCGTCCGGCTGTCTCCCCAACTATTGCTTTGGTACACCGCGTAATAGGGATCCTGAAGCAACTGGGCGGTATGCACGTAACGGTTGCCGCCGTAAAGATCGTAATCGGCGAAAATGCCTTGGGCGTCCGGCGCCATGCCTCGGGCTTGGTAATTGGCGTCGGCGAAGTTGATGCTGAAAGTGGAAGTTCCGTGGGAAGCCCAGCCGCCGATCGAACCGTGCAACAAGGGCGGATATCTCCATTCCGACCGAGTGGTTTGCAAATTGCTGTCCATGACTTCAGCCCGGACTCCGGTGCCGTCATAACCGCCGAAACCTTCGACGTAATTGCCACCCATCACCGCCCGGACGTTGTCCATATCCGATTCGGGAGCGCTCCAGCGGTCCACACCCAAAACTTCGCTGCGGTGCAAAACCGCCATCAATTGGTCCGGCCGCAAGGTCGCCTCCAAGATCCAACCTTGAGGATTCATTCGCTCCACGGAAGCGCCGAGCTCCTGTAAAGCTTCGGCCAGCTCCTGTTTGTCGCTCAAGCCCCAGGTACCGACCACCAACCGATAACGCCGGGTTTGCAAGCTGCCGCTGAGGTATTCCTGCACCAACTCGTTTTCCAATTTATAGACCGGGTGATAAGGACCGACCCAGCGGACGAAAGGAAGCTCCGCCACTTGTTGGGCGGTTTCCCGGTCCATCCTCCAAAGGTTGGCGTGCCAGGGCAGGAAACGGTAATCCACGCCTCCCATGGCCCGAATCTCTTCCCGCCAGGAATGGAAACCTTGAGTGTGATATTGAACGATCCAAAGTTGATGGTCGCTTCGGGCTTGCAAGGCCCCGGGAACCTTATGGGGCTGGCTGGACAGGGGATCGAAACTTGTATAGCGGAGTTTTAATTCATAAGACGTCGTCTTGAATTCGGTAAAGCTACGTCCGCCATCCAAAGACACCCGGTATTGAGGGCGAAGATCTCCTTCCGGTCCAGGAGTAGAAGCGAACTCGGCCAGGATTCCGCCGTGCTCCAAACGCGAGCCGGGCTCTTGGGCGGGAGCAGGACTGGGGACCGAACAAAGCAGAACAAGCAGGGAATGGAGCATGCTGGATGGACAAGGAGGGACGGGGCTCTTGCCGGCGGGATTCTCGGCAGGGCTTCCCCAGAAGGGAATTCCTTTATACCCGACATGGCCGCCGCCGAAGCGGAAATCGTTTTTCGTTCTGGATTCCCGTCCGGGCCGGACTGACACCCGAGGAAGCCGACCGATAAAATGGCCAGCGGCCCGCTCGAGCCCATCATGGTGAAATTTCAGCAAGAATCGGAGTACGACCGTCTGGATCGCCTCGTTCGCGAGGCCGTCGCCGGTTCGGACTTCCATCTGGACGTCGTCGGTTGGACCCGGAAAACCTACGATGTTTATCAACAGGATCGCAAAAAAGCCTCGTCCAAACTCATTTTGCGCCTGGAAAGCTTTGCCACCAGCAACGGAGAGATCCGCCTTTTCGACGAGATCGGTTTGGCGCTAGCCGAGCAAATCGGCCGCCGGCTGGAAGAAAACTTTCCGATCCAGGAAGCGGTTTTAGTCCGCGGCCCATCGCCGCAATGAGGATTTTCCTCTCCCCGAGCCGCTCCTCTGGCGGCGAGGGGCTGAATCCCGGCGGACGGCGGCTAGAATAGCCCCTTATGGGCACTTTGGACCTCCACGGCAGGCCGCTTCGCAACCTTCGGCTTTCGGTGACGGATCGCTGTAACCTGCGTTGCCGCTACTGCATGCCGGAGGAAAGCTACACCTGGCTTCCTCGCGAGGACATCCTCAGTTTCGAAGAAGCTCTGCGCCTGACCGAGGTCTTTACCGACTTGGGCGTGCGGCGGGTTCGCCTCACCGGCGGCGAGCCGCTGCTGCGGCGAAATCTTCCGGCCCTGGTGGCCATGTTGGCCGAACTGCCCGAACTGGAAGATCTGGCTTTGACCAGCAACGGCGTTCATTTGCAAGAACAAGCCCAAAGCCTCAGGGAAGCCGGACTGCCCCGATTGACGGTCAGCTTGGATACTTTGAAAGCCGATCGTTTTGAAGCGTTCAATCGCCGTCCCCATTTGCATCGGGTGCTGGCCGGTTTAGATGCCGCCGCCGATGCCGGTTTTGATTCCATCAAGTTGAATTCAGTCATCATTCGCGGATTCAACGACGATGAAATCGTCGACTTGCTGGCCTACGCCCGGGATCGGCAAATGGAAATTCGATTTATCGAATACATGGACGTCGGCGGAGCCACCGATTGGGAACCGGGCAAGGTGGTGGGCAAAGAGGAGATTCGTTTCATCTTGCAACAGCATTACGGCGCCGTCGAAGAACTCGGCGAACAAGGATCTGCGCCGGCCCAACGTTTCCGCCTGCAAGACGGAACCGTTTTTGGAATCGTCGCCTCCACCACCGCCCCATTTTGTTCGCAATGCGACCGGAGCCGGCTGACCGCCGACGGCCGCTGGTACCTTTGCCTTTACGGCGAGCAGGGATTGGATCTTCGAGAACCTTTAAGAGCCGGTTTGGATCGCCAGGCCTTGGCTGAAATCCTGCGCCGGCATTGGCAACAGCGTGACGACCGCGGTGCCGAACAACGCCTCCAAGCCACCGATCGCACCGCCCTTTGGAATCGGGAAAAACTCCACGGCAAACCCCATTTGGAAATGCACACCCGAGGAGGGTGAAGCCTTACTCGCTTGAAGCGTCGTCCGACGGCATGTTTCCCCTCCTCCTCTGCACTCTCCTCCTGCCGCAAACCGGCCAACGCCCAGATTGGGACAACCTGGAAGTTCTGGGCCGCAACAAATTGCCGCCTCGGGCCAGCTTCTATTCCTATCCGGATCGAGAGTCGGCGGAGGCGGGCGGCCGAGAATCCAACGATCAATTCCGGCTGTTAAACGGGAATTGGGCGTTTCACTGGTCTCCGAAACCTGATGCGGGACCGGCAGGATTTCAATCTTTGGAATTTGAGGACGGCGGTTGGGATCGGATTCCGGTTCCTTCCAATTGGCAGCTTCACGGCTACGATCCTCCGCGATATTTGAACCATCCTTATTGTTTCGAACCCAATCCGCCCAGGGCGCCGGTGGATTTCAATCCGGTCGGGCGTTATCGAACTCGCTTTTCCATCCCGGATCGCTGGCGGCAACAGGCGGTGGTGCTGCACTTCGCCGGAGTGAAATCGGCCTTTCACGCCTGGCTGAACGGAGAATACCTCGGTTACAGCCAAGGCAGCATGACGCCGGCGGAATTTGAAATCAGCGAGAAACTTCGCGACGGTGAAAACCTGCTGGCGGTGGAAGTCTATCGCTGGTCGGATGGCAGCTATTTGGAGTGCCAGGACATGTGGCGTCTAAGCGGCATCTTTCGAGACGTGTACTTGACTGCGACTCCCAAAGTCCATCTGTGGGACTTTGAAGTCCAAACAACCTTCGAACAAAGCTTGGATCAGGCCAGGCTGAGAATCCTCGCCGAAGTTCGCAATCACGGGGCCAAAACCGAGCTGCAGGGGCTGAATCTCCAAGCCCGCTTGTTCAACCGGGAAGGGAGGGAATTAGATACCGACGCCGGCATGCGCAGAACGGTTTCGATTCCAGCCCCCGGCCAGAGCAGCCGAGTCACTCTGGAAAGCCGAGTCTGGCAACCGCAGCTTTGGAGCGCCGAATCGCCCCACTTGTACACCTTGCGCCTGGAAGTCCGGGATTTTCAGGGGCGCCTCCGAGAAGTGGTCCCCTGCCGTATCGGTTTTCGCGAAGTCAAAATCGAAGGCGGTCAACTAAAACTCAATCGCGTGCCTTTGACCATCCGCGGAGTGAACCGCCACGAACACGATCCCGACTTCGGCCGAGCCATTCCCTACGAAAGAATGTTGCAGGACGTAAAAATCCTGAAGCAAAACAACATCAACGCAGTTCGCACCTCCCATTATCCCGATGACCCTCGCTGGTACGATCTGTGCGACCGTTTCGGGATCTACTTGGTCGATGAAGCCAATATCGAGTCTCATGGCATCGGCTATGACCCGGATCGGACCTTGGGCAACAAGCCGGAATGGTTGGAAGCCCACATGGATCGAACCCGTTCCATGGTGGAGCGGGATAAAAACCACCCTTCGGTCATCGTTTGGTCGCTAGGTAACGAAGCCGGAGACGGGGTGAACTTCGAAGCGACCAGCCAATGGGTCCGGCAACGGGATCCCAGCCGGCCGGTTCATTACGAACGAGCCGGGCAGCGGCCCCATACCGATGTCGTTTGCCCCATGTACGCCTCGGTGGACTGGATCCGCCGCTACGGCGGCAAGGTTCAAGAACGCCCTTTGATTTTGTGTGAATACGCCCATGCCATGGGCAACAGCGTCGGCAATTTGCAAGAATATTGGGACGTCATTTATGAGCATCCCTCGCTTCAGGGCGGCTTTATTTGGGATTTCGTCGACCAGGGGCTTCGCCATCAGGCGCCACCCAAGTACCAAGTTTTGTCCCGAGACCGGCATCGGGTTCCCGCCGCATTTGAAGGAACATCGGGGCCGGGAATCCGCGGTCAAGGTATGCAATCCGGCTTTTGTGACTTCCCGCCGGTGGAAGCCTGGGACGTCACCGGCAAGGCTCTGAGCCTGGAGGCTTGGGTACGGCCGCAAAGGCAATCGGGACACGGTCCCATTCTCAGTAAAGGCGATCATCAATTCGCCTTGAAAGTGGCTGCTTCCGGCCGCGATTTGGAATTTTTCATTTTCGACGGCACGTGGATTACTTGCCAAGCCCCCCTACCGGAGGATTGGGCCGGACGGTGGCACCACGTCGCCGGCGTGTTCGACGGCCACGAATTGCTTCTCTATATCGACGGTACCCTGGTCGCCCGCCGAACCTACGATGGCCGCATTCGAAGCAGCGACGGCCGCATCAACGTAGGCCGCAATAGCACCTATCCCAAGCGCCGCTTTCGGGGCAGCATCGACGAAGCCCGCCTTTATGACCAGGCTTTGCAAGCAGAGCAACTGGGGCACCTGGACCAACCTCCGGTGGCCCCCCTCATGTCGATCGGTTTCGAACCTGAGGATTTTCAGGTGGAATCCCCGGGCGGCCAAAATTTTTGGGCTTACGGCGGCGATTTCGGTGACCATCCTTCCGATGGAAATTTCTGCTGCAACGGTTTGCTGCTTCCCGATCGCCGCCCGAACCCATCCTTGTTCGAAGTCCGCAAGGTATATCAACCCATTCGAATCGAAGCGGTCAACCTGCAACTTGGAAAGTTTCGAGTCCACAATCTCTACAATTTCACTTCTTTGAATCAACTGCGGGCGAATTGGTTGCTGCGGGAAGACGGCCGCCTTCTGGCCCAAGGCCGGCTCCCCAGCTTGAACCTTCCCCCCTGGACTTGTGGCGACTTGCAACTTCCTTCTTTGCCCGAGCCGCAAGTTCCCGGGGCGCGCTACACCTTGACGGTGGAGTTCCGCACCAGCCAGGCCACTTCCTGGGCCGAGGCCGGCCATCGGATCGCCTGGGATCAATTCGAACTCCCGTGGCTGCAAGCCGCTCCTCAGACCATTTCGCCGGAATCCATGCCGCCTCTGGCTATGTTGGAAGAGGAATCCCAAATCCGTATCCAGGGACCGGATTTCGAAGCCGCCGTCGACAAACAATCCGGCGCCTTAATTTCCTGGCGGCAACGAGGTGAAGAGTGGTTACAAGCACCTCTGGGTCCGAATTTCTGGAGGGTTCCCACCGACAACGACCGGGGGAATCGCATGCCGAGACGACAAGGGATTTGGAAAAATGCCGGCCGCAACGCCACTTTGATCACTTTGGAAACCCACCGCTTGGACCTGGGCCGCATTGAAATTCGAGCCAGTTCCCGTTTGTCGGCCGGCACTGGATCCTGGCAGATCCGCTATCGCTTTCACGGTAGCGGCGATTTGTTGTTGGAAAGCGTGTTGGAGCCCTCCTCTGATTCGGCCAACTTACCTCGAGTCGGCCTGCAATTCGGATTGACCGCACCGTTTCAAACGGTGGAATGGTACGGAAGAGGTCCCCATGAAAATTATTGGGACCGGCGAACCGGAGCCGCTCTGGGTCGCTGGAAGGCGGCGATCCAAGACTTGCCTCATCCCTATGTAAGACCGCAAGAAAACGGCAACCGTTGCGACAACCTTTGGGCTTTCTTTCGCCATCAACAAGGCGGCGGCCTGTTGATCCAAGGCATGCCTCAATTCGACTTCACCGCCTGGCCTTACACCGCGGAAGATTTACAGCAAGCCAACCACCAGCACGAAATCCAGCAGCGGGATTGGACCACGGTTCAACTGGATTTGCGCCAAATGGGAGTGGGTGGCGACAACAGTTGGGGCGCACTTCCCCATCCGCCTTACCGCCTCAGCGCCGGCCGCAGTTACCGTTTTCAACTCCGCCTTCGCCCCCTCTCCGAGGGCGAAGAGGTGCTTGAGTTCGCTCGCCAAAACTGGACTCTGAACAATTAAAACTGGCGACCGGTATTTTTCCCGGTTTCTTTAGCGCTGGGAATTACCGGCAAAATGATGTGCGAAGGCCGGGCGGCATCGTGGTAAATCACTTGGCTCGCCGTTTCGAATTGAGTTTCCATTTCATTGTTGCCGCCGGTATTCAAATTGCGGGAAAAAGCCGGGAAGTAAGCCGAAGTGACTTCCACCCGCAAGCGTTCCCCGGCTTTCAATTGAATCCCGATTTGCCACAGGTCTAGGGTAAAGGCATACACCCGACCCGGCTCCAGCAGCTCCGTTTCGTGAATGGAATTGCGGTAACGGGCTCGCAACTTGCCGATGCCCAAGGGATGGATTCCACCTTCAGCATCCACTCGATTGAGGCTGACGAACCAATCGGTGTCCACCGCCGAAGAGCTGGCATAAAGAACCGCCGACAAGGGGCCGGCCAGAGTCAAGTCGTCCTGCAACGGTGGGCTGGTGTAGACCAAAACGTCTTCTCGGTGGTCCATAACCAGGGCATGGCGCTGTTCTTCTTCCGCATCGATCCAAGCCTGTCTGATTTCCTCGGCTACGTGCTTAGCTTTGAGCATTTCCGGTACCGGAGTCGGATCTCCGGGATCATAGCGGTAGATGTCGGGAAGGCTGATTTGGCTAGGTTTCTGGCGACTGAGGATGCCCCCCTTGCCGTTACTGGCCCCCTCGTTGCGTACATTATCGAAGTACCAGGTTTCAAATTGGGTCTCGGCAAGGGGATATTGATCGCCATACAGCCATTCATTGGAGCCCATGACGAACAAGTGCACCAAGGGTTCCTCGAGCACGCCGTTTTCCCGGCCTTTCAACCAATAATCGAACCAGCGCAGATATTCCCGCGGCAAGTCCACCAGCGCCTGTTCGCCGAAATCTTCTCCGCCGAGGAAGCGGGTAGCTTTATCGGTATGGCCCCATGGGCCCAAGATTAATTTTTGGTGCGGATGGCCGTGGCGGCGCATGGCCAAATAATTCAACTTGGAGCCGATGCCGTCACCGTCAAACCAACCGGATTGATGAAACACCGGCAAGCGGACTTCTTCCAAGTATTCCAAGAAAGCGCCACCATCCCAGTATTCGTCCTGAGTTTGGTGCTGGATCCATTGCCGCCAAAAGGCATTTTCATAACCGAGCACCGATTTATCCAGATCGATGACGGGAAGGGTTTTGAGCAACTCCAGGTAGTCCTTTTCGCCGATGGCGGCAAAAGAAGCTCCGCTCAAATCGGCGGTGGCGTCGGTATCGACGATCTCCGCCCACCACAAACTGGCCAGAAGGAAGAAGGTGCCGTACTCATAAGGGATGTTGTAAAAAGGATCGGGAGGCGAAACGTTGGGCACAATGGTGACCAAATGAGGAGGGCGTTGCCGGGCGGCTTGCCACTGGGCCACTCCCAAATACGATCCACCTAGCATGCCGACTCGACCGTTACAAAAGTCTTGGGCCGCCAGCCATTCCACCGTGTCGTAGCCGTCGGGACCTTCCTGGATAAAGGGCTTCCACTCCCCACCGGAAGCAAATCGGCCGCGCACGTCCTGGATCGCGACCGCGTAGCCGCGGCGGGCGTAAAACCTGCCCTCCACCTCCAGCATTTCCTTCTTGTACGGGGTTCGAATCAAAATCGCCGGCACCGGCGTGTCGGATTCGGGAAGATATAGATCGGTGCTAAGCGCGATCCCATCCCGCATTTCCACGTTCATGGATGCTCGACGGCGAACGGTAAATTCCGGCGCCGAAACGGTGCCGTCGACCTCCGGTTCAACCAGCAAAGCTTCGAAACCTTCTCGCAAGATTCGAGCTTGCTGGCTCGGGATCTCGCACAGGCACAAGCGGCCCTGATCGTCGAACCAAAGTTCCATGGCGACGGTGGCCACCTGGATTTGGAACTTTTGAAAAACGCAATCGCGGTTACCCACCGCCCTTTCGCTACTGCCGATGAATTCGACCTGGACGTCAATGACGCCGCCGGGCATAACCACCGTAGACAAATCCTGCTGGCCGCCGACTTCCAAGTCATAAGCCTGAGGAATCAAAGCCAAAAGCGCCGGAGCTTCGTCGGCGTAAAGAATGTGGCCCGGCCCTAAATCCAGCTCACGATCCTTGTCCCGGAAATTCATATGGGCCAGCGGGCCATCGCGACGGAATTCGGCGTCGCCGAAAGCGGTTTGAGACCTGGCTCGGGTCCAATAGCCTTGGTCGTCCACCTCGATTTTCAGCCCGGATTCTACTTTTTGGCCGGCATACTCCAAGGTCCGACTGGCTTCAAAGGCCCCGCTTTCCTGCCAGTCAAAGGTATAGTTGCCAATGACTTCTTCATTCAAATACAAAAAGAAACGACCGGAGTCCTGAAGGCCCAGCATGGAGGTCGGCAAAACCTCCTGGGCGCCGCGGGTAGATGCTTCTTCCTGGGCCGCGGCCGGCGTGAAAGCCGAGCCAAACATGCCCAGACAAAGGCAGAGCACGAGCAAGTGACGGTAGTGCATGGCTGGTGGCAAAGGTTCCAGGCCAGCCTACGCGGTCCCCCGGGCATTGCTTTCAGGAAATCCGCCCGTTGCGATAAAATTCGTCGACATGACAGGCCGGCTCCCAGCGTTCTTATCCCTGCTGGCCGCCTCCGCCTGCGGACAAGCTCCGCTTCCGGCCGAATTTGAGCGGCAGGAAGAACGGCGACGGATGGTGCAGGGGCAATTGGAAACCCGAGGGATTCAGGACCGGGCGGTCCTCCGGGCGATGCTCCAAGTTCCGCGCCACCGCTTCGTACCGGAACCCTATACCGACATGGCGTATCAGGATTCGGCCCTGCCGATCGGCTGGCAGCAAACCATTTCCCAACCCTATATCGTGGCTTTCATGAGCGCCGCCCTGGAAGTTCGCCCGGGGCAGAAAATCTTGGAGATCGGGACTGGATCCGGATATCAAGCCGCCATCTTGGCCGAACTCGGCGCCGAGGTTTACAGCATTGAAATCCTTCAGCCGTTGGCGGAACGAGCGGCCCAGACCTTGGAAGCCTGCGGCTACTCTCAAATCCGACTCCGCCTCGGCGATGGTTATCAGGGTTGGCCGGAGGAAGCCCCGTTTGACGCGGTGATCTTGACCGCCGCGCCGGACCACGTCCCTGAACCCTTGCGCGACCAGGTGGCCGAAGGCGGCCGCCTGCTGCTTCCCCTCGGCGACGCTTCCCAGGAACTGATCCTGCTTACCCGCCAGGGAGATCGCTTCCAGGAAAAGCGCTTGGCTCCGGTCCGATTCGTACCGATGACCGGGGAAGCCCAGCAGCCCGGGGAAAGGGACCGGCGCTAGACTGCATCGGCAGCCAACCTTCTGAAAAACCGATTCAGAAAAACCTGACCCATGCAGCAAAGGCTTCTCCTCGCCGGCCTGGTGGCCGCCTCCCTGTGGTCTCCCCCGCTCTTCAGCCAACAAAGTCGGCTCAGTCTCGAACAAGCTTCCGGACGCGCTCAAGCCCCCAGCTATTGGGGCACTCCGATCCGGTGGCGTTGGGGTCCGGAGCGGAAGCTGCTCCGCAACGGGGAGGATTGGCGTCACCCGATGGATTTCAGCCAGGCCGATGCTCCGGCAACGGCTGAACCGGAAAGGCGGCGTTCGCAACAAAACCAAGCCCGGCAACAGCTACCCGAGTCGGTCCGAAAAGGTGCCGAACTGGTGGAAGCGGCCCCGGACGGCAACCGCATCGCTTTCGTTCGCTCCAACAATCTTTGGATCTATGAGCCGGAAAGCGACCGAAGTCGAGCTTTGACCGAGGACGGGAACGACGAATGGTTCAACGGCAAATTGGACTGGGTCTACCAAGAAGAGATTTACGGCCGGGGCAACTTCAAGGGATTTTGGTGGAGTCCGAATTCCCGTTTCATTGCCTATTTGGCCCTGGACGAGTCGCCGGTACACGAATTCACCGTCATCGACCACATTGAGCCAAACACCTTTCGGGTCAAACCGGAAATCAGCAACTACCCCAAAGCCGGGGATCCGAACCCGGTGGTCCACTTAAGAATCGTCGACGTCCAAAACGGCGCTCACGCCCGAGTGGACCTATCTCCCTATCGTGATCAAGAACCCTTAATCGTGCGGGTCGGCTGGACTCCGGATTCCAGCCAGTTGCTATTCGTGATTCAAGATCGGATCCAATCTTGGGCCGAATTGATGTCGGCCGATCCGGAAAATGGCCGCTACCAGCGCATGATTCGGGAAAGCTCCGACTCCTGGGTCAATCGGCCGAATTTGCCCCGCTGGTTGCAAGACGGCTCCTTCCTTTGGCTCAGCGAACGCACCGGCCATCAGCATCTCTATCACTACCGCAAGGACGGCCGCTTGATCCGACCGGTCACTCAGGGGGATTGGTCGGTTCGTTCCATTCAGCATCTTGACGAAGAACAAGGCTTGTTGTGGTTCAGTTCCAACCGCGACGGCGCAATCAACCAAAACGTCTATCGCATCCGCCTGGACGGAACCGGTCTTCGGCGCTTGACCCAGGGAGAAGGCAGTCACCGACTGAGTTTCAATCACGACCGCAGCCTGTTCTTGGATTCGGTCAGCAGTTTGACCCATCCCGGTGAAATGCGCCTTTGCGATGCCGATGGCAATATTTTGAGGGTGTTGGAAGAAGCCTCGGTTCCGGCGGCGAAGACTCATGCACTGGCAAAGTGGGAAGCCTTGCAAATTCCCGCCGGCGATGGTTTTCTGCTGGATGCGGCGTTACTGAAACCGGCCGATTTCGATCCGTCGAAGCAGTATCCGGTTTGGTTGCCCACCTATTCCGGTCCGGACGCCCCTTCGGTCCGCAATCGTTGGAACGGTTCAGCCTGGTACCAATTCCTGGCCCAGCAGGGCTTCCTGGTGTTTCAGGTCAACGTTCGCACTGCCAGCGGCAAAGGTCATTGGGCCATCGAACAGTGTTACCGGCGACTCGGAGTGATGGAGTTGTCGGACTTGGTGGACGCCGTCGATTGGCTGTGCCGGCATTCTTGGGCCGACGGGAGCCGCGTCGGCATTACCGGTTACAGTTACGGCGGTTTCATGGCCGCTTATGCGCTGACCAAAAGCGATCGCTTCGCCCTGGGCATCGCCGGCGGCGGAGTTTTCGATTGGGGTATGTACGACACGATTTACACCGAGCGCTACATGAGTACCCCGCAAAGGAACCCCGAGGGATACCAAGCCACCTCGGTTTTGGACGCCGCCGCCGATTTGAACGGGCATTTGTTCATTCACCACGGAGTGATGGACGACAACGTGCACGTCCAAAACGCCATGCAATTGATCTATGCCTTGCAAAAAGCCGGCAAAGACTTCGATTTCATGCTCTACCCGCAAAGCCGCCATGGCGTCGGCGATCGCGACCAGCGCTGGCATTTGCGCCGATTTGAATGGCGACTGATCCAAGAACACCTCGGCCCTTGAACCCAGCATGAGACTTCCCTCCCTCCGCCTTTGCTTGCTCGTTCTGGCGCCGGTCCTCACGGCTTCGGCGAATTCCCTTTCCGCTCAGGTCCGGTTGCCGGCCTTGTTCTCCGACCACATGGTCTTGCAACAAGACCGGGAAGTCCCGATCTGGGGCTGGGCCGCCCCGCAAGAAGGGGTGTTCGTCAAACCGTCGTGGACCTCAAAAGCGTATTTCGCTCAAGCCGATCAAAACGGCCGCTGGCAACGCAACATTCCCACTCCCAAGGCCGGCGGCCCGTTTCAAATTCAGATCCTGGCCAGCAACCAAATCGTGCTCCACGACGTCTTGGTTGGCGAGGTTTGGATTTGTTCCGGGCAATCGAACATGGAATGGCCGATGACCCGGATCGATCGCTCCGCGGAAGAAATCGCCAACGCGGTCTATCCCGAAATCCGTTTGTTCGACGTTCCCAATCGGCTTGCGGTAACTCCCGCCGAAGACGTGGAAGCCACCTGGTCCGCCTGCCAACCGGATTCCGTGCGCTCCTTCAGCGCGGTGGCCTATTTCTTTGCCCGCAAGCTCCACCACGAATTGGGGGTTCCCGTAGGCCTGGTGGCCCCGAATTGGGGAGGCACCGTGGCCGAGACTTGGACTTCGCGGCAAACCCTGGAACAAAAACCATGGTTCGCCGCCGGTTTGAAGGACGTAGCCCAAGCGGCTCAGGATCCGGAAACTTTCCAAAAAGGAAGTCGAGCCAAGGTGCAAGCTTGGTGGAAAAGTTTGGAACGAAAAGATCCCGGTTCCAAGCAAGGGTGGTCGCAAGCTTCTTTCTCCGATCAAAATTGGGAAAGCATGGAATTGCCCGGGAATTGGGATCGGTTGAAGTCTTTGCAAAATTTCGACGGCGTCCTTTGGTATCGCCGTAGTGTTTCGGTGCCGCAGGATTGGGCCGGCAAGGCTCTCGTCATGGAACTCGGCCCCATCGACGACATGGACGCCACTTGGTTTCAGGGTCATAAGGTCGGCGAGCATCAAAAAGCCGGGCAGTGGCAAACGCCCCGAAAGTATTCGATTCCGGCCCGGTTGGTGAAAGCCGGCGAAAACCTGATCGCCGTTCGGGTACTGGATACCGGCGGCGCCGGAGGCTTCCACGGTAACGCCGAAAACCTACGCTTGTATCCGAAGGGAAATCCCCAAGCCGCAATCAGCCTGGCGGGGAGTTGGCGTTACCACAAGGGAACCGCCATGGGCAAGTTGGGGCCGGTCCCCACCGGACGCCGCATTCACCAAAACTATCCCACCGTGTTGTTCAACGGCATGTTGAAGCCCTTGATTCCCTTCGCCATTCGCGGCGCCATCTGGTACCAGGGTGAATCGAACCGCACCCGGGCTTATCAATACCGGGAATTGTTTCCGGCGATGATTCAGGATTGGCGGCAACATTGGCAGCAGGGCGACTTCCCGTTCTACTTCGTACAGATCGCTCCTTTTGCTTACGGCAAGGATCAAGGTCAAGCCGCCGAACTGCGGGAAGCTCAGTACATGACTTCCCGGAGCGTCCCCAACAGCGGCATGGTGGTCACCATGGACATCGGCAATCCCCGAGACATCCACCCCACCAACAAGCAGGAAGTGGGACGGCGCTTGGCTTTGCTGGCTTTGCACCGCGACTACGGTTACGAAAACCTGGTGAGTTCCGGTCCTCAGTACCGGGATTTTTCGATCGAAGGTTCGCGCATCCGGCTGTTCTTCGACTCCATCGGAGGCGGTTTGCAAACCGGCGGCAATCCTTTGAGCCACTTCACCATGGCCGGAGAAGACCGGGTGTTTCATCCGGCCCAGGCAACCATCGAAGCCGACAGCATCGTGGTTTGGAGCGAAGCGGTAGCCAATCCGGTGGCGGTTCGCTACGCCTGGGGAGCTGCGGACGAACCCAATCTTCGAAACGCCGAAGGCCTGCCGGCTTCCTCGTTTCGAACCGATTCCTGGCCCGGCTTGACGGAACCGAAACCCTAAGGTTTTCCCTGTTCAAGGGCTCGGGCCACGGCTTCGCGGACCGAGGCTTCCGGGTCGGCGGCAAGATCCTGAATCCAATCCAGGACCTTGGAGTCCTTTGCTGCAGCGAGGACTTCCACGGCACCGGCGCGGAGTTCCGAGTTGGAGTGTCTCAGGGCCCGGTGAAGGGCAAGACGAGCCAAGCGTTCATTCGGATCGATGGCCTTTTTGGCTTGACTTCGAATTTTTGGATTCGAAGATCCCAACGCGGCCACCAAAGGCAAACTGATGATGCTTTGGGGAAAGCGGTTCAGTGCCTTGGCCGCCTCCTCGGCCGGAGAAGTTTCCACCCCAAGAGGAATCCAACTTTCGCCGTCTACGTATTCAAGCGGAGTGTTGTCCCCCAAGATCCGAATCAAATAAGGAGTGACTTCATGGAAATGTTCCGGGGTTCTCCTGGCCGCCTTCGCCGCCAAAACTCCGGTCTTGGCCAGCTCTTTCTGGTCTTGAACTCTCATGCCGTCCAGCCTTCGGTGAGCGGCGTGAACCATGGCCCAAAGGGTCAACTCCGGAGTTTGAACCAGCCAATCCCAGCTTTTCCTGGTTTCAAACCATTGAAAGACATCCGACTCTTTCTCGGTAGGATCGGTCTGGAAGATTTCAGAGAATCGTTGGAGCAACGTCTCCATGCCTTCCTTTTCTGCCAGAACCAAAAAATACTCCATGGCTTTGGCCCGATCTTCGGGATCACTCCGCTGCAAACCGTTCATCAACGCGCTCGGCAATCTCGGGTCGGAGATCGCATTTAAATCGAGATCCAAGGCCAAAACGGCGGCAGCCACTCGCCCTCTGCAGCCGCGAATTTCCTGACCGTGGGCTTCAGCAAGTTGAAGCAGGGGTTCCAGGCCGTCGGCAGCGCCGATGCGATCCAAAAGGACCGCAGCTTTTCCACAAAACCCGAAGTAACCGTCGCAGGGAATCTCCTGCAACAGCGGTTTCAAAACCCCAACGGCCGGTAAACCGATTCCCACCAGGGGATCGGCGACCCACTCCAAGGAACTCAAAGACGAAGCCAAAACCTCCGCCGCTCCGGCTCCCCCCAAGCTGCCTAAAGCTTTCGCCGCAACCTGGCTAACCTTTCGATCGTCTCCCTTTAAGTGGCGGTCCATCGCCTCGAGCACTTGGGGGTCGTGGGAATCTCCCAGCGCAGCCAAAACCCGAATCGCCCGCTTCAAAACCGTTTCATTCTTCTCGGTCCGCACCAGGTGCAAAACACCGGGAAGGGCTTCCGGGCGTCCCATTTTTTCCAGGGATCCAAGAATCGAATATTCGTTGCCTGAGCCGGCAATCAATTCTTCGGACAAGGCTTCGGCCACCGCCGGCCCTCCGAGTTCGGTCAGGGATTCCAGGAAATATCCATTCACCCAAAAATCGTACTGCTCGAACGGGAGAGCTGAAATTAGCTTTGGAATCGCTTCCGGGCCGATTTCGATGAGGGCTTTGGACGCACTCGCTCGCAGTTCGGTTTCGGCATCCCGATCCAGGAGCACTTCGGTCAGCTTGTCGATGGATTTGGATTCCCTCCAAGCACGAAGATCTGCTTGAGAAGGCGGCCCGCAGGCGGCGAAAAGGAAGACCATCCACAAGCCAATCGGAATCGCCGGACGCTGGCTCATGCAAGCAATTATAGGCGGATAAAAAATTCGATCAGGCTGTGCCCTTTCCTGCTTTCGCTTGGAATAGGAACGCCAAGACCCGGCGCCGAAACGCCGGGCCTTCGCCGTTATCCTCCGAGATGGAACTCTGGATTTACAGATTGACTACGTTACTAGGCGTACACGTGGCCAAATCCAAAGCTTGCACCGCCACGTTGCCGCATGCACCTGCCGGCACTCCTCCGGGCAATGAAGCATCCCCGTTGGCATCGGCGGTAATGGTAGTCAGCAAAGTAATGTTGTTGCTGCTCAATCCAAGCACCGTGCCGGCACAAGCAAAGCCGTTGGGAATGGTGAAGCTGCCGGTGCCGAAGGCGTAAATGATCGCCACGTTGCCGTTGGCCGAGGCACCGGAGACCACCGCAGTCACGTTGCCGGGGCAAGGTCCTTGAATGTCCAGGGTGAAACCGGGTTCGCCCTTGAAGGCCAGGCCCTGGACGAAGGTCGTCGGCGTTCCGACGAAAGTGCCGGCACCGGTGGCGGGATCCACCCGATACAACTCGCCTGCATTCACTTTGGAAGCCCAGATCACTCCCAACTCGTGATCCCAGGTCAACCCGCGCCAAATTCCGGAAACCGGCAGAGCGTTGGCCAAGGGAGTGGCGACGGCGGTGGTGGTATCCAGAATCACCACCCGATCGGAGGTGTCGTCCAAACCGTACAAGGTGTTGGTCGCCGGATCGAAGGCCAAACCCTCGATGGCACTGGCCCCACTGATGGATCCGATGACTGTGGTGGAACTGTTGCTGACGTTCACCGTAAACAAGGTATTGGTGTTCAAGTCAGCCCCATACATCACGTCTTGGTTTGGATCGTAAGCCAAGCCATTGGCGTTATCGAATCCCAGGGCTCCGCTGGAACCGATCGGGGTGGCGAAGCCGGTGCTTTGATCCAGCAGGTACAAACGGTCGCTGCTCGGATTGATGCCGTACAGCAGATCGTTGTTCGGATCGTAAGCCAAGCCGGTAATGGCATCCACGGCCCCCTGATCCCCGATAGTGGTCCAGGCGCCGTTGTTGCGGTCGATGGACCCCAAATCGTCCAGGGAAACGTCGGAGCCGAACAGGGTATTTTGAGCGGCAAGCGGAGAAACCGTGGCGATCATCAGCAAGATCGCCAGCAAGGGCAGGGAAAGTCGCATGGCTGGTTCCGGATTGGGGAGAAGCCGTTTTCAATCGAAAACGGCAGTCTTCATCCTAAACCGGAATTCCACCGCTTCGGTGGCACCTACGGGAATTCCAAGCCACGGTTTTCCGGATTCGGTCTTGACCTCCGGCTCCCAAACAAACTTCGGCTCGGGGCGGAGCGGCTCCTAAACGCCGGTCCCCAGGGAGGGCCTTCCCCGGGTCCCGGCGGAACATAGGAAAGGAGGTGGGTCGATCTCAGGCGGGGATTCAAGGCCTACGATCAGGCCAAGGCCCTCGACCACCCCTTTCAACAAGCGGGAAATCCCGCGGCATCCAACAGTTTTTTTCAGGCAGCGTTGGCCATGGAATTGACGTTGGCCGATTCCATCGACCATGCCAGTTTGGTCCAGACATAGGCTTCGATGACTTTGTCCGGTGCCAGAGTGAAGCTCAGCTTCCAAGGAGTGGCCTGAGATCCCGAATCGATCAGGTACAGCGGGTATTCGTAAATGCAAACCCGAATGTCTCCCACCCAAACATATCGGACACCAATGTCAGGAATTCCGTCTTCCGAAGCTCCGTCCGGCGGCAACTGGGCGGCAGGGAGTCCGTTTCGAATCACGTCGTTGAAACCGACCAAACAGGAATTGATCCCCGCTCGGATCCGGCTCTCGCTCAGAGGCTGCTCGTTGACGGTCACCAGGTTTTGGTCCAGCCAACGGCCGTTCTCCATCAAGGAAGTCATTTCATCGCCGCTGCCAAAGACCTCGTGGCAAAAGGCGTCGCCGACTTGTTGGCGCTCTTCAGAAGACAGCGCCATGTACTCGTCTACGTTCAAGATGTTGAAGCCAATTTCAACACTGGCGTGGTAATCGGTGGTTGAGCTCATGGTTGGTCCGTGCTCAGTTCAGCTTTCTTATTCAGGAAATGTTGGGCCGACACTTCGGACGCAGCGAAACCCGGTTAAGGAATCGTGGTCGTTGAGGGCCCCTTGGCCCTCGTTGCGGAGCCCCTGTTTCTTGATTTCGGTCGTTTCATAGCCATCGGTCCAGTCTCCTCCCAATTTTCTGAACGAGTGGGGTGCACCAACCAGTTCACCATTGCGAATTATGTTCCATGGAGAAGCTGTCATCTCCCATACATTCCCTAGAGTTCCCCTCAATCCAAATATACTCCTACTTGTGGGTGGACCAAAATCGACTTCTTTAACGCCTTTTAAATATCCTGGCCAAGTAATTGAACCCCAAGAAATCCTCTTGGAAGCCAAATTCACTCTGTTTTCCAAGTCCTCCGGGTCATTTCCCCAGGGAAAACGAAACATCTCCGGGCCCCGGGCGGCCAGCGACCACTCGGTCCAAGTCGGCAATCTTTTGCCGTACCAAGCGGCGAATTCCTGAGCCTCAGCCAAGGTCAAATCCACCAAAGGCAAGCGCGGGAAGTTGGCCGGTCGCTGCTTCCAGGCTTCGGAATCCAGGTCCGGCCACAGCATCGGTCGCCGGGCATCGGGATTCTCTTGCAAATAACGCAGATAGTCGCCATTGCTGACCGGTTCGGCGTCGATCCAATATGGGGACAATCGAGCTGCATAGGAAAACCAGCTCGCCCTCGCTTTGCCTTCCACCTCACAACGAATCTCCACCTCTCCCTGGAAGGCCGCAATGTGAATCATGTCTTCGGGTTGCCAATCGGCATCCCGCAGTTGCAGGCGGAAGTCCATCGCCCCGGCGCTCCACATCTCCACCTGGCGCTGGGCGAAGGCGCCGCGCTCGTCTACGGCTTGCAAGCGATAACGGCCCTGAGGCACGCGCCGGGCTTGAACCGGAGCGGTGCCGCTCCAAGCCACCTCGCCGGTGGGCTCGGCAAAGGCATCCAATTCCCAAAGAGAAACTTCGACTTCGCCTTGGGCTCCAACCAGGGTCAAGCTCAACTGCGGCCATTCCCGTTTCTGGTAATCACCGACCCAGGGCGCAACCATGGCCAAAGCCAACACCGCTCCCAGGACCAGGACCGCCAAGGCGGTCCGCCGGGGTTGCCGGCGCCAAAAGGGAAGTCGGCGAAACCGGGGCCGATGGCCGCCGGCCACCCGCTCCAGATCACGGCGAAAATCGGCGACCGAAGGCTGCCTTTTGGCTGGATCCTTCTGCATCGCCCGCTCTAAGACCTCTTCCAAATAAACCGGCGCCTTGGGACACAAAGAACGCAATCGAATCGGGCTGGCGAAGGAAATGCTGTAGATCAATTCCTGGCGGGTTTCACCCTGGAAAGGCAATTCGCCGGTGCACCATTGAAACAAGATCACCGCCAGAGAAAAGAGATCGGACGAAGGACCGATTTCCACTCGTTGAGCCAGCAATTGCTCCGGACTCATATAAGCCGGAGTGCCGAGCAAGGAACCAGTTTGGGTCAGCCCGTCTTCCGAATCCTGCAAATGGGCCAAACCGAAGTCGACGATCATCGGACCCCGATTGGCGTCCAGCAAAATGTTTTGCGGCTTCAGATCACGATGCACGATTCCCCGTTCGTGGGCGTGCTCCAACGCCTTGGCCAAAGCCACGCCGTGAGCCAGGATGGTTGGCAATTCGGCGACGTCCGAAGAAGGCGGATCCCTTTGCGACCAAATGTCGGCCAGGGACGGACCTTCCGCCAACTCCATCACCAGATAGGCCGGCTCGGCATGAGGATCCGCTTCCAACCAGCGCACGATGCCGGCGTGGTTGAGCCGGCGGATGGCTTCCGCTTCGCGCTGAAATCGTTTTCGAAATCCGCTGGACCAAGCCAAATGCGGATGAATCAGCTTTAACGCCACCGGTCGCCCGCTACGCACGTCTTCCGCCCGAAAGACGGTGCCCATGCCGCCGGCGCCCAAACCGGCCAGCAGCCGATAAGATCCGACTTGCTCTGGAAAGCGAAGCAGCGGTTGGGATTTTCCTTCACTCCACACCGACTCCGCCGCCAATAAAACCCGACAACGGGCATAATATTCCTCTTGGAGAGGCTCCGGCAAGGCCGTCGCCCAGGCATCCGGATTGGCTCCAGGATTCTGTTCCAACGCCCCGACGAATTGCGCAACTGCAGCTTCGATAAGCGCTTCGTCTTCCTGCTGCAAGCCTTCCCCGGACTTCATGATTGCCTAAGTTACCGGGGAAATAGTAAAAAACAAAAGAGCATCTCGCGGTTCCGGCCCCCTCCGGTGCCGTTTGCTTTCATGGACCCTTCGCAACCTGATCGCACGGCGGTCCTCCTCCGACTTTGGTACCAAGGTGACTTGGAAGCCTTGGAGGAAATCCTGAAACTGCACCTCCCGTGGATACGGGGTGTGGTCCGGCAACGGCTGGGAGGAAAGTTGCGGCAAAAGGCCGAATCCGGTGACGTGGTCCAGGACGCCATGCTTCGTTTTCTGAAAGATGGGCCGCGCTTGAAAATTCGCGACGAGACTCATTTCCGCCGCCTCATGACTCGCCTGGTGGAAAACGTTATTTGCGATCAGCACGATCGCTTTACCGCCAAACGCCGGTCCATGGACCGGGAACAAAGTTTGGAAAATCTACCGCCCAATCTGAAGTTGAAGAATCCGGCATTGACCCCCAGTTCCATCGCCGGCCGTCATGAACTGGAGGATCAATTGCAACTGGCCATGGCCCTGCTTTCGGAAGAGGACCGCAGTGTGATCCGATTGCGCAAGTGGGAGCGGAAATCCTTTCAGGAAATTGCCGAAGTTCTCGACATCAGTCCCTCCGCCGCCGACACCCGCTTTCGCCGAGCCATGGCCCGGTTGGCGGCCTTGATGGCTCCGGAACAAGAGCCATAAAAAAAGAGCCGCAGAGGAAAACCTCCACGGCTCGCGTTTGGCTACCCGACCAGGACTTGAACCTGGAACGACAGGACCAAAACCTGTTGTGTTACCAATTACACCATCGGGTAAATCGGCCGAATAGGATAGGCCGGAAGTCCTCGGATGGCAAGGGCCTAGCGGATCAAATTCGCTTGCGGAAGCCTCTAAGCGCGTTCGGGAAGGCGAGCCAAGCCCAGGACTTCCCGACGCAGGGCTTCCAATGCGTCGCGCACGCTTTGTTGTTGCACCGACGAGCGTCCCGCCCGGGCAAAACATCGGCGACGGACGGCAAAATTTCCGGTCGGGCCGGCGACGCCGATGAACACCAATCCAACCGGCTTGGCCGGAGTGCCGCCGTCGGGTCCGGCGATTCCAGTGGTGGCCAAACCCCAATGGCTGGCGGCCCGCCGCTGCACGCCGGCGGCCATCGCCGCCGCCACTTGGGCGGAAACCGCCCCATGAGCCTCCAGCAGGCTCCGCGGCACCGCCAGGGCTTCTTCCTTCACCCGATTGGCGTAGGCAATGAAACCCATTTCAAAGACTCGGCTCGCTCCCGGAACGGCGGTCAAAGCCGCCACGAGACGGCCTCCCGTACAGGATTCGGCGACCGCCACGGTTTCCTTCCTCTGCCGCAGCAACTCCACCACCACGCTTTCCAGCGTTTGATCGTCCTGACCCCACAGGACGTCTCCCAAGCGCTGCTTCAACTCGGTGCCCACCGCGTCCAGTACGTGTTCGGCGCTTCGTGCGGGCTCCGACCGGGCGAGAGCGGAAATGGTGACCTTGCGGGCATCCGCGGTGATGCCCAAGCGGGGATTGCCGCCCTGCTGCAATAAGTCGCGAATCTGACTTTCGACCACCGACTCCGGCAAACCCGAGGCGTGGAAACAGCGGTAGGCCAAATCAGGCCTGGGCCCGAACCAGCGGTGCAACTCCTGCAAGCCTCCCCCGTCCCAAAAGGCGGCTTCCGCCTCTCGGGGAGGCCCGGGCAGGCAGAGCAGGCGAGCTCCCTGAGGTAGGGTCAAGGCGAAGCCCAGGGCGGTCCCGGCGGCGTTCGCCAAGGCCACCGCCCCTTCGGGAACCGAAGCTTGGCGCAAAAAGCTTTCGGTAGCGGTTTCTCCGGCTCTCTGACGAGCCCACAACTTGGCCAGTTTTTCGCGGATTCCGGTCACCGGCACCAAGGGCTTGCCGGCGACTTGGGCGGCTTCGGCTCGCACCCGATCGTCTACCGTCGGCCCCAAGCCACCGGTGCTGAGAATCAGATCGAAGGCTCCCTGATGACTTTCCAAAGCCTGACCCAACTCGTCAGGATCGTCGCCCAGGGTCAGCATGCGGCGAACTTCAAACCCCTCCTGGCGCAGAATCCGAGCGAAAAGTCCGGAATTGGTATCCACCACCCTGCCTTGCAGGATTTCCTCGCCGACGGCAAGGATCAAAGCGGTGGGAGGCTGAGTCACGGCAGCTTCGGATCAGACCGAAAATCGGATCTCCAAAATATCGCCGTCGGCGACTACGTAATCCTTGCCTTCCAAGCGACTGCCACCGCCGGCTTTGAAAGTCCGCAAATCGCCGGCGTCGTGAAGGCTTTGCCAGGGGCTGACCTCCGCTCGGATAAAGCCCCGAGCCAGATCGCTGTGGATCTTTCCCGCGGCTTCCACGGCGTGGGCCCCCATAGGGATGGTCCAAGCTCGAACCTCATCTTCCCCGGTGGTGAAAAAGGAATGCACCTTGCAAGCCCGATAGGCCAGCCGCACCAAGGCGTCCCGAGCCGATTCTTGAATGCCGTAGGCATCCAAAAATTCCTGCTGTTCTTCCGGGGCCAACCCGACGAGCTCCTCTTCCACGGTGGCGGCCAGGATCAACTCGGGAAATTCGGACAGGCTGGATCGGTCCTCGGCAACTTGATCCTCACCGACGTTGCGCACCATCAGCAAGGGTTTGCGAGAAAGGAATTGAAAGCCGGAAATTCGCTTTTCTTCGTCCGCCTTCAAATCCAAGTTGGCGATGCCTTCGCCACTTTCAAAATAAGGCGCCAGGCGTTCCAGCAAGGCCAACTCCTTCTGGTCCTCGGCCTGTTCTTTCACCGGCTTCTTCTTTTTGGCCTGAAGCCTTTCGATGCGGCCTTCGCAAACCGCCAGATCGCCCAACAGGAATTCGGTTCGCAAAGTATCCAGATCGGCCAGGACCTGGGGTGGGCCCAAACCGTAGGGATCGTGTTCAAATTCCCGCAACACCAGGGCCAGGGCGTCGCACTCGCGAATCGCCGCCAACAATTCGGCTTTGCCCTTGACTTCCTTGTCGGGTAAACCGGGCAAATCGCAAAACTCAACCCGGGCCGGAGTGAATTTTTTCGGTTGATAGAGATCCCGAAGCCATTCCAATCTCGGATCCGGGACTTCCACCGAAACCAGCGGGCGCTCGTCATTGGGAGCGTGGGGCAACTTTTCCCGCTCCCCGCCCAACGCCCGAAACAGAGAAGTTTTTCCCGCTCCGGGCAGTCCGACCAAGCCGACTTTCATGAGGAAGTTTCCGTTTGGGTTTGCGCGTTCTTTTTGGCCCGGAAGGCTACCAGCAAAATGCCGAATTCATACAGGGTGATGGTCGGCACCGCCATTAACACCTGGGAAAAAGGTTCCGGCGGCGTAAATATGGCGGCGAACACGAAACAACCGAGAACGAAGTGGCGCCGGTAGCGGCGTAAGGTTTTGGCTTCGACCAAGCCGGCGGCGCCCAAGCCCATCATGATCAGCGGCAACTGAAACACCGCGGTCAAGGCCAAAGTAAACATGAGGAAGATTGAGAAGTAATAGCTCAATCGGTAAGCATCGTCCATAAAGGCGGGATTGATCATGCCGTACAAGAACTGCAGGATCAGGGGAATGATGATGAAGTAGCCGAACAAGATCCCGGCCACCGCGGCGAACATGGAAAACGGCACGTAACGCATGACCACTTTCCTCTCTTTTGGATAAAGGCCGGCGGCGACGAATCCCCAAACTTGATACACCAGATAAGGAAAGCCGATGATCAAAGCCAAAATTAGGGAGATCTTCAAATTGAAAAAGACCACCTCCAACGGCGAATGGACTTGCAACTTTTCCGAAAGACCCAAGGGGTCGGAGCCGGAATTCAAAGCCTGAATGGCCCGAAAATGAGGAGCCAGAAACACCTTTTGCAAGGCTTCGTCCAAAAACGCCCAGCCGCCGATAAACAGCACGAAAATCAAGCCCAGGCCCTTGAATAGACGGCGGCGCAGCTCCTCGAGATGTTCCCCGAAGGACATGCGGAGCTGTTCAGGATCTTCCGGCAGTTTCACCATGACCAAGCAAGCCACAAAGTATAGGCTCGTGGGGCAAAAAAAGGCCGGCGGAGATGGTTTCCCGTCTCCGCCGGCGGATCCCTGGGAGCCTCATGGCGGCCAGGGTGGGTCAGTGGCAGCGAGGTCCGCCGCTTAAGCAGACTCCCTTACAGTCCCAACCAAGCCATGGCGTCCCGGAAAGGGACGATTTGAACCGAGTTGGAAGTGGCTGCCTTGTAGGCTTCCTGGTTGTCCCAGGGCAACAACTCGCCGGTGTCTTCGTCGAAGAAGGGAGTTCCCAAGACCAGGTAATCGACTTCCCGGGTGACATCGCTCTGCACCCGAATGCCCACCTGACTCAGCAGAGCTTTGACGTCGTCTTCGGAGTACTTGCCGAAACCGTCGCCCAACAGCACCGCCACCAATTCGCGGGTTCCGTCGTACAGGTCGTTGAACAGGGCATCTTCCTCGGCGATCGGATCGAAGCGATCGGCTTGGGAGATGATTTCAAACTGACTGGTTTTCTCTTCGACTTGAACCACCCGGACTTCCCCCTTGAGGGCGTTGTTGCGGGTGTTGCGAACCTGGAAAACCATGCCGGCCCGGATTCGATCCACCTGACCGAGATCCATCCAACCTTTCATCAACTCGCCACTGACCGCCAGAACCGCTCCGTCGGCGGTGTCGGCACTACGAGAAACCGAGTTCAACCGATCGCTCAGGATGTTGTTGCGCTGCACCAGGGTTTGCTTCTCGGCGTTGGCCTGGCGCTCCGCCTCATCCTTCAAGGCCCGCATTTCAGTGACCGCATTTTGCTGATCTCGGACCTGGACCCGGAGAGCGTCTCGAGTCCTTTCCAAGGCAGCGACATCATTGGCGGCGCGATTGCGAGCGTCTTCCAATTGACCGGTCAGATCCCGAATCTGGCCGTCCTTTTCGGACAAGCTCTGGTTATAGGCGGCTTGGGCCGAAGCCAACTCATTGGTCAGGCGTTCGACGTCGGCGGTCAAGTTGCGGATCTGAGTGGTGGCGCCGTTGTAGTCGGTGGATACGCCGTTCAGCGCCTCCTGCAGATTGACCGGGGAACTCAGGCTGGGAAACTGGCTGGCCAAATCCTGCAATTTCCCCTTAATGGTGTCGGCGTTGGAAAGCGAACCCGCTTCGGTGCCGGCAAAGCCGACTACCCGAGTAATCTCCAGCGCCTTGTCGTTAATTTCCTGGCGCTGGGTTTCCTTGGTTTGGGCTTGCTGCCTGGCCGTATCTTTGGCATCACGCTCCTTGGAAAAAGCTTGTTGGCTGAGGAAGGCAAAGCCCAAAGAGAGAAGGGCAATCACCCCAGTGGCAATCAGCCACATCAAGCTGACGGCTCCGCGTTGGCGGTGGTACATGAGTCGGGCCTAGGTCGTTAAGGGGGGTTGGGGGTTTCCGAACCGCTCGCGAGGCCGGCTCGGGCGTCGCCCCTACAAGGATGGCGCACCAGCAGATAGCGGCGAAGCCAACCACTGGCAACTGAGTTTTTACGCACCGCTTGCCTGACGGTCAAGATTGGGCCAAGATCCGGTCGTGATTCCCGCCCCCGGATTGCGGGTACTCGGCCTTCTCGGAGGGGTCGGGTGCGGCAAAACCACGGTCGCTCGGAAGTTGGCCGCCGAGCTGCCGGCGGAGCATCTGGACGCCGACGCCACGGTGGCCGAATTGCTGCGCCAGCCGGAGCTAGGTCTCGTCATTGAAAAGGAGTTTGGTCAAGGACTTAGAGACGCCCAAGGGGGTTTGGACCGTGCCGCTCTCGGGGCCTTGATTTTCGCCGACGAGGAGGCCCGAAAGCGCCTGGAAGAGCTGCTTCATCCGAGGGTCCGCCAGGCCTTCTACCAGCGCCTGGCCGCTTGGGAAGCCCGACCTCAGGCCACCTGGGTGGTTTTGGACGTGCCTTTGCTTTTGGAGGGAGGTTTGGCCCAGGTCTGTGACTGGCTGTTGTTCATTGAAGCGGAGGATTCCCTTCGCTGCGCCAGGGCCTGCCGCCGCCATGGATGGGACCAAGCCACCTGGCGCGCCCGCGAGCAAGCTCAGTGGCCCTTGTCCAAGAAACGGGAGGCGGCAGATGCTATCCTGTGCAACGGTAGCGACCCTCAGCGCCTAGCCTTGGGCCTCCAGGAGTTATTGCCAACGATTCGGGCGCTACTTCCCCGTCCCTTACGGGACCGTTGGCCTCACTGGGACCAGGCCCCCAACCCCCGAAGCCCCAGCTAAAACGGCCCGGCTTCCTTCCCGTCCTGCGTGCCGGAAATTTCCCGGAAGCAGGATTCCCTCGCAGAAAGCGAAGGTCATCATCACTCCGAAATCCGTGGACTCCCAGCGTCGCCGTCGTCGTCGTCGCCCCAGAAATCAAGGCCACCACCAACCGGGTGGACCTCCGTCGGGGGGTCAACAATCGGGTTACGTGGCCCAAGCCCCCCGTTGGCGGGCTCAGGACGAATTGCCGCCCGTGCCGGAAGAGGCTTGGGATCAAAAAGCGGTGAAGTATTTCGCGCGCAAGCGCAAAAAAGACAGCAATCACCTTTCGCCTTTGCTGCGCTTGGCCTTGCCCGATTTGCAAGACTTGGCGGTCAAGGAAGACGTCCTTGATGCCCGGGGCATGCCGCGGGGCGCCGTATTGCGCAAATTGATTCACACCCGCATGGAAGACAGCGGGGTGTTTTTTACCAAAGGAGTTCTGGAAATCATGCCGGAAGGCCATGGATTCCTTCGCCATTTGGTTAACGACTACACCGCCAATATGGAAACCGATGCCTTATTGCATCGGCAATTGATCGAACGGCACAATTTGAAATCCGGCCAAGTCGTCAGCGGCGTTTTGGTGCCGGTGGAAGACGAAAGCAGTTTGCTGGTGCTTCACGAGGTCTTAACCGTTTACGGGGACGACCCGGAGAAACAGCTTGCCCTGTCACCCTTTCAAGATCTGGTACCGCTTTATCCGGAAGAAAAGCTGGTCTTGGAAACCGAACAGGAGTTGATCGAAACCCGCATTATGGATTTGATCTCTCCCATTGGAAAAGGCCAGCGCGGCTTGATCGTGGCTCCGCCCCGCACCGGAAAAACGGTCCTTTTACAAATGATCGCCCGGGCGATCGTGCAACAGCACGAGGATTGCCATTTGATTATTTTGTTGGTGGACGAACGGCCGGAAGAAGTCACGGATTTTGAACGCACCGTTCCCGGAGAAAACCGGGAAATCGTTTCCAGCACTTTCGACGAACCGCCGGCACGTCACATCAAAGTGGCGGAAATGGTGTTGGAAAAGGCTCGCACCATGGTCGAGCAGGGAAAGGATGTCATCATCCTGTTGGACTCCATCACCCGTTTGGCCCGGGCTTATAACAACGAAGCTCCGTCGAATTCCAAGATCATGACCGGCGGTCTGGTCGCCGACGCCTTGTTGAAGCCGAAGCGCTTTTTCGGTGCCGCCCGCAATATTGAAAACGGGGGTTCCTTGACCATCCTGGCCACGGCTCTGATCGAAACCAATTCGAAGATGGACGAGGTGATCTTCGAGGAATTCAAAGGCACCGGCAACATGGAATTGGTTTTGGACCGAGCTCTGGCGGACCGTCGAATTTGGCCGGCCATCGACATCAACCGTTCCGGCACCCGGAAGGAAGACTTGCTGTTCACCAAGGAGGAGCTGCAACGAGTCTGGTTGTTGCGGAAAGTCCTCAACGACATGAACCCGGTGGAAGCGATGGAGTTGCTGGTTCAGCGGATGGAGAAATCCAAAGACAACATCGACTTCCTGATCAACTTGTCGGTGGGCTGATCCGGCGGCACCTCACCGCCGCCACGCGGCAATACAGAGCCTGATGGCTATATTTCGCCATCGACATATCCCGAGATTTCAAAACTTCCCGCCGGGCCAGGGCGTTGGCGGCTCCCAGGGTGGCCCGGATGGGAAGGAAAGGTTGACGAAGGAATGTTGTTGAGGAATCCAGGGGGTACGACTAAGCGGCCTTATCCGAATACAGTCGCATAAACCTGTATCTTTTCACTCAATTTTTTCCTACTTCCCGATTTCTCGGTCGAAGCGACCGGAATCCCCCGCTCAACTTCCTTCCAGAGATATCTGCAGACTGACCGTAGTTCCAATTCCGGATCGGCTTTCGATTTCCATTTGGCCGGCGCATTTGGCCAAGATTTCCCGCACCGAAACCAATCCGAAGCCATGGGTCTCCCCTTCTTTGGTGCTGAACCTTCCGCGCTGAATCGCCTCCAGCGTCTTGGTTTCCATTCCCCTTCCCCGGTCACACACCTTGGTCAACAAAGACCGGCTTCCTTGGCGTTCTTCGATCGACAAGCTGACCGAAATCGACTCTCCCCTGGGAGAAGCCTCTAAAGCATTGCTCAGAAGATTGAACAGCAGCCGCTTGTAATCGGAAGCAGCCAAAGGGATCTGGCACGCGGGAATTTCGGCGGAATAAGAAATCAGGTGTTCGCCATCTTTTCCGAAAAACCTGGAGATCGATTCCAGGCATTGCCTCGGATCACATTGGGCTCGGATCTCGGATTTCGTTTGGCTTTGAAGGGAAGTGATCAACTGGGCGGATTCGGCGATCAACTCACGAACTTCGGTCAAGCATTTCCCATAGGCAGAGTGCTTTAAACCCTCTTCGGCGATGGAAACGTTACCCAAAGCGACAGTCAGGCAATTGTTTACGTCGTGCAATACAAGCCTGGATTGCAAGCAATCCGGCTCTGGCTTCTCATTCCGCCAAGGGCAAAACCGGATCCCAATGAAGCCATTCGGAAGGAATGTTCGGCTAACCAGGAAGGAACGGCCTTTGATTTCCAAAACCTGATTCTTGGGAGTTTTTCGATCGATCTTCCTCTTTTGATGATGAAGAACCTCGGTGGAGCTGCGATCGCCGAAAATCCCCTGATCCACCATGGACGAGTAAATCCGCTTCAAGGTGAGCCCGGGTTCCAACTCCTCTACCCCCACCAATCCCAATTTGGCGAAAGCCGGACTCCAACAGGCCAGGCTCCACTGCGGGTCCAAGACCGCGATGGCCTCTTCCGTGGATGCCAGGACCGCCTGCAGAGCGGCCGACCTGCATCCCCGGTACCCGATGTATCCGCCAGCAAACTGCATGATTTTTCCTCAGTTTCTTGCCAAGGAGGGGGACCTCCCTTAGACTCCAGACATCTTCATAATACTGCTGCATACAGCAGTCAACTCCAGAAATCAGCTTTTTTTTCGGAATCTAACGGAGAGCACCGTGAATCAGGAGGGGAAAGACAAAAATCGCCAGCGAGAGATCGTGAGTGGCCGGGTCTCTGCCGAGGCCGCGGCCGGATGGCGCAATTTCTGCCAGGACAACGGCATTTCTCTAGCCGCCTTCTTGGAGGCTGCCGGCCTGGCCCTAGCGGAGGAGACCTTTCCGCCGACCGTGGAGGAACGGAAGAAAATGGTGGACACCGCCCGGCGAGTCGACCTGGAGCGGCGATCCCGCAAAAAGTAAGAGGCCAGCTAGGAGGCTGAGCGCTTAGGCCAGGCCCTTCTCTTCCAGGTAGCGCTGGGCTTCCAGGGCGGCGGCGCACCCGGTCCCGGCAGCGGTCACCGCCTGCCGATAGTGAGGATCGGAGACGTCGCCGGCGGCGAAAATGCCTTCCACGCTGGTCCGAGTCCCCGGCCCGACTTTGAGATAGCCGACCTCGTCCTTGACGAATTCCTCCCCGAGGAATTCGGTGTTGGGCTGGTGGCCGATGGCGACGAACATGCCTTGAGTCGGGAACTCTTCGGTGCTGCCATCCCGCGGATCCTGCAAGACTAAGGCCGACACCTTCTTTTGCTCATCGTGAAGGATGTCTTTAACCACCCGATGCAGTTTCCATTCGATCTTGGGATTGGCCTGGGCCCGCTCCAACATGATGGGGCTGGAACGGAATCCTTCCCGCCGGTGGATCACCGTCACTTTGCTGCAAAAACGAGTCAGGAAAGTGGCTTCTTCCATGGCGGTATCGCCACCGCCAATCACGGCTACGGCCTTGTCCTTGAAAAAGGCGCCGTCACAAGTGGCGCAAGCGGACACGCCGTACCCCATCAGCTCCTTTTCTTTGTCCAAGCCGAGCAACTTGGCCCGGGCTCCTGTGGCCAGAACGATGGCATGGGCTTGATACTCATCCCCCAACTCGTCTCGAATTTGAAAAGGCCTTTGGCTGGTGTCGATGTGAGCGACGTTACGGAACTCGACGAACTCGGTGCCGAAGCGGGCGGCTTGGGCCTTAAATTTCTCCATCAGCTCCGGACCCATGACGCCTTCGGGGAATCCGGGGAAGTTCTCGACGTCGGTGGTAATGGTCAGTTGGCCGCCGGGCTGCATGCCCTCGAAAAGCAACGGTTGGAGACCGGCTCGAGAAGCATAAAGACCTGCGGTGTAGCCGGCGGCACCGGCACCGATGATGACGAGGTTGCGGACCATGGAGTTTGTTTGGGAGCAATCAGCCGATTTCTCCGGGACGATCCCGGATCAAGCCCAGTATCTTAGGTCCCGCAGCGAATCCTTCCAGTCCGAGAACTGTTGCCGAATCCGTGAGTCCCGACTTCCCCACCGACCGAGAAAGCCTGGAAAAAGAAGTGGTTCTGCACTTTTTTCGGGCCGGCGGTCCCGGCGGCCAGCACCGCAACAAGTCGGAAACCGCGGTTCGATTGTTTCACCCGGCCTCCGGCATCGTGGTGTCCGCCCGGGAACATCGCAGCCAATTCGCCAACCGGGATCTGGCTTTCAAACGCCTGATCGAAAAACTCAAAGCACGCAATCGCAAGGCCAAGAAACGGATCCAAACCAAGCCGACCAAGGCTTCCAAGCGCAAGCGGTTGGAAGGCAAACGAAGGCGTTCGGAAACCAAAAAGCAGCGCCGGCGGCCGGCGGCCGAGGATTAGTCGAAAACTGGCCCAAAGTATTGGAGGTTTGGGGCTTAAAAAATCCTCCAAGTAAAGACCTCTTCAGCCGTTAGCGGCTTGCTGCAGACTCCGGCGATCTGGGCCGGAGTCGGCACCTTCGGCTTCACCGTCACCGGCCGCACGTAATTGCGCCATATCAGCCACACCCAAAGGTGCCGGCGCAGCCAAGCGCACTGCTTCGACACCCCCCAATTGCGCCGCACCAGACGCGAGATCGAATCCCGCATTTGCGCCAAGGTGTGGTTGATCGGAAATAGCAAATTGCGGTTGTCGCGGCGGGTCTTCGACGACTCCCGCCGCCAGCGATACGGCCGCTCGCCCTCGAACACCTTGGCCAGGACCGAGCCGTAGAGCTGCTTGCGGTCCGACTGTAACTCCAGGGCAACGTCCGGCGGCAGCGCCCGTTGCAGGATCTCGAAGCAGCGGGTCACCAGCTTGCGGGATTCGGAGCGCCGCTTGCCGTACAACTTCTCCCGAGCTTGCTTCTTTTGCCGATATTTCGGCGTCAGCTTGCCGCGACAAGGCAAGGTACCGGCGTCGAGATGGACCACGAAGTAGTTCCGCCGATGGATCAAAACCGGCACGGTCAAGGGCTGTAAACGCCGATCGGACTCGAAAGTCTCCAGTTCGTCCAATTGGAAAGGCCCATGAAAGCCGGCCCCTGCCGGTTGCCGAAGCTTGTCGGTGTGGAAGGCTTCGGCGTGGACGCCAAGCAGGTGCAGACGGTGGGCGATGGTCTTTCGATCCACCTTCAGTTTGCGGCCGCTTTGGCGCAGCGTGACCTTGCTGACGTTTTCCCAAAACACTTTCAGATGCAGGTCGGGGTAGCGCAGGCGATAGTCGAGGCGAAAGGTCTGGGTGGAAAAGGAGCGCTTGCAAACCAGGCACAAAAAGCGCTGCACCTTGGGATGGTGGCGGGTCCGGAAAAAGCCGCGGCGCTGGATGTGCGGGCCGGCGTCGCCGCGCTGACTGGGGCACCGGGGCCAGGGGCAATGGGAGGGCTGAAAAGCGGTCATGAGGCGCACCGAAAAAACCGAGGGTACGCCTGGAAGACGGCTAGATCGGCTCGAGGTTACGCCGATTTTTTCCGCTTAACCTCCAATACTCTGGGCCAGTTTCCTAATCGGCCAGGCCTTCGATTTGATCCATGGTGTCGTGAGCGCGGCGCAAGTGGGGAATGGTGATCGAACCGCCAACGATCAAGGCCACGTCCAAGGCTTCCACCAGCTCTTGGCGGCTATAACCTTCCTCGGCACACCGGATCAGGTGGTAAGTAATGCAATCGTCGCAGCGCAATACCGCGGAGGCGGTCAATCCAAGTAACTCCTTGGTTTTGCGACTGAGCTTACCGTCGCGAAATGCAGCACCGTCCAAGTTGAAAAACCGCTTCGTAACTTGGGTTCCAGTGGCGTAAACGCGTTCATTCAAGCGCTCCCGCTCACGGCGGAATTGTTCCGGGGAAGGGCTCATCAGGAATCAAGGGTTGGAGGAATGGCTCAGGAACGGCTCCAGCGCCGGTTGCGCCATTGGTCGACGGCGACCGCCAAGATGATGATGTGACCGACAATCATTTCCTGGTAATAGGTCGGCCATCCGAAAGCGGTGCAACGATTGCGTAGATAGGCCATCATGAAGGCGCCGGCCAAAGTTCCGAGAATGGAACCCTTGCCGCCGGTCAAGGAACCGCCGCCGATCACCACTGCGGCGATGACGTCCAACTCCAGGCCAATGGCGATGGTTGGATCGCCTTGACTGAGCCGGGCGAATTGCAAGATTCCGGCTAAACCGGTCAATAGCCCGGCCAACACGTAGATTTTGACCTTGGTCGAAGGAACTTTCAAACCGCACAAACGGGCGGTGGCTTCATTGGAACCGATGGCAAAGGTGTGGCGGCCTAAAACGGTAAAGCGCAAAATCACCGCCATCAGCACCGCCAGCAACAACATCAACCAAACGCCTGGGGCCAGCACCATCCAATGAAACGGGCTGTCTTCGGCAGGAAACGGATTCACCCACGCTTCCATGCCCAAGGTGTCGGCATTGACCGGTGTACTTCCGGAAATCTTCTTGGCCAAACCTCGGAAAAAGCCCAAAGTCCCCAAGGTGGCGATAAAGGGCGGTAAGCGCAACAAGGTGATCAGCAAACCGTTGTACAAACCGCACAAGGCTCCGGTGACGACCGATGCCAGAATGGCCAAGGGCAACGGCCAATCCGCTTGGATCATCAAAGCTCCCACCACGGAAGAAAGAGCGATGGCAGAGCCGACGGACAAATCGATGCCGCCGCTGATAATGATAAAGGTCATGCCGAAGGCGGCGATCCCGGTCACCACAGTTTGAACCGAAATGGTGCGCACGTCGGCCATCCCGAAACGGATGCTGGAATCCAGAAGGTAGAACACCCCCATCACCAGCAACAAACCCAAGAATGGCTCCAGCAATGAAAACAACTGGCTGCCGGCGCGACGGATCATCAGGCTGCTTCCTCCTTGCCGCTTGCGGCAACGGTCAAAATGGCGTGTTCATCCCAGGCTTGAGCCGCTTTGACAGCCGCGACCCGGCCGCGGTGCATGACGGCGATTCGATCACAGATACCCAGCAATTCCGGGGTATAGCTGCTGACCACCAGAACCGCCTTTCCGCTGGCAGCCAATTCGCCGATCAAGCGATAAATTTGTGCCTTGCTGGCCACGTCAACTCCTCGGGTAGGTTCATCCAGCAACAAAACGTCGACGTCGTGGTGCAAGAGGCGGGCCAAAGCCACCTTTTGCTGGTTTCCGCCGGACAAAGCGTGCACCGCCTGTCCAGGATGTTGAACTCGGATTCCCAAGGTTTGAATCCAATTTTGCGCTGAACGGGCCAGGGCCGGCAAACTGAGAAAGCGGCCGCGAGTAAACGGCTTTAAATGGCTCAAATGAATGTTCTCCTCCACGCTGCGATTCAAGGCCAAGCCTTCTTGGGCGCGATCTTCGCTTAGCAAGCCGACTCCGGCTTGCAGCAAACGAGAAGGAGCAAGATGACGGAGCGAATATTCCTTATCCGAAATATGAAGTCGGCCGCGACCGGCAGGGTCCAAGCCGAACAGCGTACGCAATAACTCGGTACGCCCCGCCCCCACCAAGCCGGCCAACCCAAGGACTTCGCCTCGTTTCAATTCCAAATCCGCATTCACCGGCATCGGCCGGCCGGAAATGGCTTCCAACTTCAAAATCGGATTGCCAACTTGGTGCGGCACCTTGGGAAACATGTCTTGCAACTCGCGGCCGATCATTTGCGCCACCAATTGATCCATACTGAAGTCCTGCAAGCGGCCCTCGCCGACGGTGCGGCCGTCTCGGAGCACGGTAAAGCGATCGCCGATGCGCTGAACTTCTTCCAGAAAGTGAGAAATGTAAATCACCGCCACGCCGCTGTTGCGAAGCTGGTCGATGACTTGGAATAAGTGTTCGATATCGTTCAGCCCGAGGCTGGAAGTCGGCTCGTCCAAAATCAAAATCCTGGCTTCGGTCATGAAAGCCCGGGCGATTTCCACCAATTGGCGAGCGGCCGGAGATAAGCGATGCACCGGCGTCTTCGGTTGAATGTCCGGTCTTTGCAACCGTTGTAAGGCTTCGGTTACCCGGCGGCGAGACCGTCTTCGTTCCAAAAAACCAAACCGACTTTCCTCCAAACCCAACAATAAATTTTCTTCCACGGTCAAATGAGGTGCCAGGTTCAATTCCTGATAGACGATGGAGACGCCTGCCTGGCGCGCCTCTTTGGGTCCGGAAGGGCGAAAAGGACGTTGATCCAACAGCATGTCGCCTTGATCGGCCGACTGGGCTCCAGCCAATATTTTCATCAAAGTCGATTTGCCCGCTCCATTTTCGCCAAGGAGAGCATGAACTTCTCCGGCCCGAACGTCCAAATTCACTTGATCCAGGGCTTGAGTGGCTCCAAAGCGTTTGCCGACGCCGCGGACTTGCAGCACTCCTTCTGCACTCACGGCTCAGCCTCCCAGCACGGCCTCGAAGTCAGGGTGCAACAATTCTTGAATTTCCGGATCGTTCATATTGCCTTGGCTGGCCACGCGCACGCCGGTATCGATCCGAGTTTCCACTCTTTCCCCGTTCAAATGGCGCAATGCGGTTTGAACACCGAGATAACCCATTTGCATCGGATTCTGCAACACCAAGCCGTGCAGATGTCCTTGTTTCAAACCTTCTACCAACCCTTCGCTGGCATCGAAACCGACGAAACGGACTTTGCCGGCCAAGCCGCGGCTACGCAAGGCCAGGAGCATGCCATAAGTGGACGATTCATTCGGGCAAAACACCCCGGCCAAATCGGTGTGAACCGAAAGCAGGTTTTCGGCGGCTTCCTGAGCCGTGGCCCGAGTGGCTCCGGCATAACGCTTCGGATCGACCAGATCGATGCTTGGAAATTCGCCGCGGATGGTGTCCAGAAAACCTTGTTCCCGTTGGCCGGTACTCTCCGAACCTTCGGCATAACGCAGCAAAAGCACTTTTCCGCCCTCGGGCAAACCTTGCCCTAAATGGCGGGCGGCGCGCACGCCTCCTTCAAAGTTGTCGGTGGCCACGTAACTCAGAAAGTCCTTGCCCGCCTCACCGTCCAAACCGGAGTCGATGATGACCACCGGAATGTTTCGGCCCATGGCCAAACTAACCGGTTGAGTCAGGGCTCGCTGGTCGAGGGGAGCCAGCACCATGGCGTCCACACCGCGGCTTACATAGCTCTCCACTAAGGCCACTTGCTGGGCCCGGTCGTCTTCCCGCTCCGGACCACGCCACAGAATTTCCACGTCCTGGCTTTCCTGACCGGCACGAACCGCCCCGGCTTGGACCGCTTTCCAAAATTCATGAGTGGTTCCCTTCGGGATCACGGCGATGCGCCGGAGGTTGTCGGCGGCGCCTTCGGTTTCGCCGCCGCAAGCCAACGGCAACCCAAGAGAAATCAACAGCGGGAGGGCGCGGAATTTCATTTCGCGGAAGCCGGGGAGGGTTCGGGTCCCAGTCTAGAAGGTTCCCGGCCTCGGTCTAGCGCGGAAAGGAACGGCCTTATTCCGAGACGTAAGCCCGCCAATCCGGAAACAGGAGCGATCGGATTTCCGGGTCGTTGCGGTTTTCCGGCGTCGCCAAACCGACTCCAGTGTCTTGGCGGGAAGGAACGCTTTCGCCCTTCAAAGCCCGCAAGGCGCTTTGCACTCCCCAATACCCCATTTTCATCGGGTCTTGAAGGATGATTCCCATGACCTCCCCGGCTTCCATGGCTTCCACCAGGGCCGGACTGGGATCGAAGCCCATGAGCTTGACCTGCCCGGCCAAGCCGCGCTGGCGCAAGGCCAGCAAAGCTCCGTGGACCACCGGTTCGGCAGGCCCGAAGATGGCGTTCACCTCGGGATGGACGCTGAGCAAGTTTTCCACCGCCTCCTGAGCGGAAGCCCTGGATGCACCGGCGTAGCGGTTGGGATCGATCACCTCAATTTCAGGAAAGCCGGTCAAGGCCTCCAGGAAGCCTTCTTCTCGCTCGGTCGTACTTTCCGAGCCCTCCACGTACCGAACGAGCAATATTTTGCCCTTTCCGCCGAGTTGGTCGGCGAGGTATTTTCCTGCCATCTCCCCGGCCAAACGATTGTCGGTGGCCACGTAGCTAAGGAAGTCCTTGCCGGCCTCGGCGTCCAATCCGGAATCGACGATGATCACCGGAATGCCCATTTGAGTGGCCTGGCGCACTGGTCCGACCAGGGCTCGGCGGTCCAAAGGAGCCAGAACCAGGGCATCCACTCGCTGGCTCAAGCAGGTCTCCACCAGTCCGAGCTGGGCGTTGCGGTCGTCCTCCCGGACCGCACCTCGCCACAGAATTTCCACCCCTTCCGACTCCTGGGCCGCCTTCAAGGCCCCGGCGTGCAAAGATTTCCAGAATTCATGGGTGGTCCCCTTGGGCAAAACCGCAATTTGCAGGCGATCCGAGTCGGGTTCGGATCCACAGCCGCAAAGGGAGGCCAGGAAAAAACTTAGCACGCATGCTTGGAGCCGGGAGGAAGTCATCTCCGGCGATTATCAAGGAAATTTCCGCAACTGGGAAAAAACCTGACCTATTTTTCTCGCTTTTCCGCCTTCTCTTACGGAGGACTTTTCTTGAAAAAGGCCGGCCATGACTAAAGATGATCGTGCTCCGAACCGCTGGAGTTGATAACCATGCTCCTACCCACACGGTACCGCTATACGCTGGACGCAACCGACCGAATTCGGTTTGTGGACCGCAATTGGCTTCGCTTCGCCAAGGAGAATCTGGCTCCTTGGTTAACCGCCGAAAATGTATTGGACCGGCCGGTCTGGGAATTTATTTCCGGCCAAGAAACCCGCACCCTTTACAGGATGCTGTTCGAAAGGGCTCGCTCCCGAAGGCTCCCGATCAGCATTCCTTTTCGGTGCGATTCCAAGGATATCCGGCGTTTCATGCGCTTAACCATCAACCCCCAAGGCACCGAATTGGAATTGGTGAGCTCCGTCCTCCAGGAGGAGCATAGGCCTAGTCAATCTCTTTTGGATCCCATGGAAGAACACAGTGATCAATATTTAATGGTTTGCTCTTGGTGCAAACTATTCAAAGTCAGCGACGAAGAATGGGTGGAAGTGGAGAAAGCCATTGCCCGTTTGGGCCTGTTTACTCAAGAGCCCCTGCCGCAACTTTCTCATGGAATCTGCCCGAATTGTCGCCAGTCGATCATGTCCAGCTTGCCGCAATTGAGCTGGACCAGCTAACGCCGTTCATAAGCAATCGCCTCCACCCGGGACTCATCCCAGGTGGAGTTCATTTTTTGTCTTTGCAAAGTCAGGAACAACCGCCCTTTTTCTTCGGCTTTTTCCGAGGGGGCAGATTGGTCTTCGGCTTCGGAGGCGGTGCCGCCCCACCGAAGGGATTCTCCCCTTTCAACCAAGCCCGATAAGCCGACCGGAAGGGATCCTTTCGTTCAGGATCGAGCAATTCCTTTTGCCAAGTTTCGGCTCCTCCCTGTAACAACACCGCTTCCAAACTGGCTTGGCGTAGGGAAGCCACCACTCGTTGTGCTTCAGAACCGCCTTGCTGGTCCACGATCACCAGGATGGATTGAGGATCGAAATCGGGTCTAAGGCGCAAGTCCAACAGGTCGGCCGTGGACGCAGGCACCGCCGAAAACAATCCCGGGACGGAATCGTCCGGACGCAAGTCCAATAGCAGAAAATCGACTCGACCTTCCACTTGCCAATGAGCGACTTCCAAAGCGGAAACCTCGGGCAAGGGGCGGCCGTCCGAGGGTGTTTCCGAAACCACCGGGGCACCCTCTCCGGGGCCGGCGGCATGAGCCACCGCCACCAACAGGGCGCCGGCAGCCATGGAAGTGAGCCCTCCTAAAAACCTTCTGGGCAATAATGGCTTTTGGCCTCCCGCTTCCAACCATCGGACCAAAGTGAAAGCACCGCCGGCCATCAGCAAAACCATGCCGACTACAACCGCCGCCGGCAAGCCCATCCATTCGAACAGGCTGACTTCCCCCATGGCCCCCGATTGGTAGAACGGAGCCAAAACCCCAAAGGCTTCTTCGAAAATCAAAATGCCGGTCATGACTCCGAAAAGGGCGAAGAGTCCGTCCAATTTACCGCTGACCGTTCCGACCACCGCCGTTCCGGGACAATAGCCGGCAGTTACGAAACCTACTCCCAGAATCAAACCGCCGACGATTTGCGGCCAAAGGAAGGTGCTGCGGTAAGCCAACTGATCCAAAGCCACCCAACCCAGACCTTGTAAGCCGAACAATCCGATCATGGCGGTGACGATGGCGGTAAACATGACCTTCAACACCCGCCAGTCTTTGAGATAGAAAATGCCGGCCAGGATTTTGGAACTGCCGAAGCCCGATTTCTCCAGCATGAAGCCAAAACCAAAACCAATGCCCAAGGACACCAGGAGGCTCAACTCCAAATTCCACTCGGTGAATCCATTCAAGGGAAAGATCATTGCCATTGCCTCCGCACGAAGTAGGCGGCCGCAAAGCCGCCGGCGAACACGGCGAACATGAAAGCCCAACTTCCCAAAGCCAGCATCGCACCCCCGGAAAGAGCTTGTCCGCTGGTACAACCGCGAGCCAAGCGAGCGGCGAAACCCATGAGGATTCCCCCGGCCACGGCGAAAGCCAAGCGCTTGCCGCGGCTGGCCGTCGGCCCCCGTTCCACGATGAATCGAGGTCGGGCGCGACCGGCGGCCAGAGCACTTAGAAAACCTCCCAAGGCCATCCCCAGGATGACGAAGATGAGGTTGTCTTTCAAAATGTGTGGCCCTTGTTCGAAGTAAGTTCCGGCATGGGGTAAAGCTTCCACGTGCTCCGGTGCCAAGGCGTGTCCGGCGGTCAAAGCGATGCGCCCGAAACCGCCGGAGGCGCCCAATCCGTCGCCGGTCAACAAGAAGGAAGCCAGCAGTACCAATCCCAAGCCGACGCCCGCCGCGTATGCAGACCAAAAGGGTTTGGCTTTGTCATTCATCCTTTCAACCTCCAATGCCCATCGCCTGTCCAGCATCCACCAGGACGAAGCGCAACATCAAACCCCCGACGAGGATTAGAGCCAAACCCACTCGGGTTTCGGGCCAGCGTCGCAAAATCGCCATGGTTTCCAACAAGGCGGGTACCAGCAATCCGGCGCCCACCACCAGAGTCCAAAACACCGCCGTGTAGGGACCGCCTAAAAACAGTTGTGCCGCTTGTCTGGCCGCTTCTCCACCGGAAGACAAGCCAAACAACCAAAGGCTAAGGAATAGCAATTCCACGGCGATCAAAATTAAATCCAGGCGGACCAGGAAGTGCCGTTCCAGCTTGGAACGAGTTAGCCAAGCGCACAAAGCCAGTCCGGTCGAAAGCCCACTGATCAGGAAAAGGGGACCGAGGATGGTACTGCTCCAAACCGGGCGAGCTGCCAGCGAACTCAATAGGATGCCGGTGTAAATGCCCAAAGCGACGCCCAAAGACAAATTGAGCCACGCCATGCTCTTCCGGCGGTGATTCAAAAAGCGCTGCAAGTTTCGCCAAGCCGGCCGCCGCAACCAAGCCCACCCGCGCCGGCGCCCTTCCGTGCACAGGCTTTGCCAAGCCGGGGCTAAGGCCGCCACAGCCACCAAGATTAAGATCCAAGATCCCCAGGACATCGGCGACCGGAGCTTCAAGGTTCCGTAAAACCGCAGCACGTGACTTTTGTATTCCAAATCCAAAAACAGGGCGAACAAACCCAAACCGAGCAACGGCAGAGCCAAGAACGGGCCCCATCGACTGCTGAACGGCAGTTTCCGGCGGTTCCCGGTCAATTCGGCAGCGGCATAGAGCACCAGCAAACCGGCAACCAAACCTCCAAAGAACAAGTACACCGGCACTTCCCAACCCCAAAAGTGCAATCCGGGATCGACGTGGGGATTTTGTCGCGTGCTGACCTCTTCCACGAAGATTTCTTGTTGCATGATTCCGCTCCTATTCCACCAAGAAGAACTTGGGCTTGGTTCCGGCTTCAGGTTTCCGCACCAAAGCGTTCCGATCCCGCAACCAGCGACTGATTTCCGAAGTCGGATCGTCCAGATCTCCAACCGCGATGGCGGATGTTGGGCAAATGCTTTGGCATGCAGCTTCCTCTCCGTGCTCCAACTTGTGCACGCACAAAGTGCATTTGTCGATGTAGCCATCCGGATGAACGTAGCGGGCGTCGTACGGACAAGAAGCCATGCATGCCTTGCAGCCGGTACAAAGCTCCGGGTGCACTTGAACGGTTCCGGTGGCCGCGTCGACGTGACTGGCTCCGGTGGGACAACTGTGCACGCAAGGAGCGTCTTCGCAATGCATGCACGACTCCGACCAGATTTGCATCTTCAAGTCGGGAAATCGTCCCGCCGTTTTTTCATGGATCCAGCGACGCAACCTTCCCGGCGGAACGTTGTTCTCACTTTTGCAAGCGATGGCGCAAGCACTGCAACCCACGCAGCGGTTCAAATTCACCGCCATGCCCAGTCTTTTATTCACCCCGGCGGGCATCTCAGACCTCCACCTTTTCCAAGGTCACGAAATTAACGTTCATGCCGGTTCCGCCCATGAGCGGATCCACTTGGAAGCGGGTAGTGACTTCGTTGTCGTCCCCACCCACGGAAACAGCTCGACGAAGTTTGCGGGCTTTATGCCCGAAACCGTGAACCATGAATGCCGAATCAGGTCTTATGCGCTGAGTTGCCCGAACCCGAATCGGTCCGGTTTGGGCACCGTCCTGATTCTTCAACAAAACGCGATCTCCGTTCACCAAGCCCAAATTCCGCAAAGCGGCAGGATTGACCCAGACTTCGTTCTCCGGATAGTGTTCCAGCAGAACCGCGTTATTGGTGGTGCGGCCGAAGGTGTGCACCGGAGCCCGGCCGGTCAATAAACGAAACTGACCCTGCCCCGGCATTTCAGGTCTCCGATACACCGGCACAGGATCGAATCCTGCATCGGCCAACTGTTGGGAATACAACTCAATTTTGCCGCTCGGCGTAGCAAAGGGGTAGTCCTCCCCGTCCTGCAAGTAGATGGCCGTTTCTTGTTCGGAAAGCGCACCTTTCTGGAACAAGGTATCGATTTGATCGTCTTGATATCCACTGGCCCGCAATCTTCCTTCGATCAACTCTTCTGCATCCTGCCAAGGAAACCACGCGCCCAAGCCCATGCGCTCGGCCAATTGTTTCGCCATCCACCAAGCCGGTTTGGAATCGCCTATTGGGTCTACCACCGGCTGTCGTAAGGCCAAAAACGGTTGCCGGTAAAACGGCGCAAACAGATCGTCGTGCCGTTCCAAATAGGTGCATTCCGGCAAAACCACGTCGGCCCATCCGGTGATTTCCGCCGGCATGGTGTCGATTGCTACCAAGAAATCCAAGTTGTGGATGGCCTCTTCGGTTTGCTTCGGATTGGGAAGCACCATGGGCAAATTGGTGCCATATACCAACCAGGCCTTGATGGGATAAGGTTCACCGCTCAAGGTCGCTTCCCGAAGGCCGTTGGCTAGGACCGAACCGGCGAAGGGATATTGCCCGGCTTTGCGGTCGGCAGGGTTTTTGGACTTGGGAAAGGTAGGAAGCCCGGGGAAGGCTTTCAATTCCATCTGCCCCGGCAGGTAAATTCCTCCGGATTGCCCCCAGTTCCCGAGCAAAGCATTGAGGATGGCGATGGCTCGACTGCGCTGGGCGTCGTCTCCGTACCAAGTCACGTGGCGGCCGGGATGCACCAGGGCGTGGGGAGCCGCTTTGGCCAACAGCCTGGCAGTTTCCCGAAGTTGACCGGAACGAATGCCGGTTTCCAGGAAGACTGCCTCCGGCGTGTACTTGGCCACCGCCTTGCGCAAGGCTTCCAAACCGACGGCGTTTTGGGCCAGAAATGCTTTTTGTTCCCAACCCTCGGCAAGAATGAGGTGGATCCAACCGAGAATCAAAGCCAAATCGGTTCCCGGCCGGATGGCCAACCAATGCTCGGCCTTGCCGGCGGCAACCGAGAAACGCGGATCCACCACGATTAGATGACAACCGGAGTCCACCGCATCGGCGAAATCCTGCACTTGGGTGTTGTGCATGTTTTCTCCCAAGTGCGATCCGATCAAGGCCAAGGCATGGGTATGTGCCAAGTCCAACGGCTCCGGTGAGCCCAAACCCTCGCCGAAGGTGAGTTCGAAACCGACTTCCCGGGGACCACGACATTGGGCATAAGAAGGCGCCGCCGAGTTGGGGCTGCCCAAGGCTTTCAGAAGGGTTTTGAAAAATCCGCCACCGGCTCCGTGATAAAACATCGCCAGGGATTCGGGACCATATTGGTCGGCAATCCCTTGCAGGCGGTCAGCCACCAAGTCGAGAGCTTCGTCCCACTCCGCTTCGCGGAAGCGCTCGTCGCCCCGCTCCCCTTCTCGGATCAAGGGTTTGACCAACCGATCCGGGTCATAGAGGTTGCCGATGCCTCCGGCGCCTCGGGGACAAAGCCTGCCCCGGCTCAAAGGGTGGGCCGGATTCCCGGTTAGGGCAGTGACTTGTCCGTCTCGAAGATGAGCCTGGACCCCGCAGCGCCAGAAACACATCTCGCAGACTGTGGAGACCATCCGATCAGTCGGTTGCGGCCAGTGGGCTTGGCGATCGGGATTCAGCGAAATTCGTCCGGGGAGATATCCGGCCAGGGCGGCGCCGCCGGCGGCGACGGATCCAATGGCCAAAAATTTCCGTCTGGTGAGGTTTTGCAAGCTCATTGCACCGCTCCGTTGCCAGGTTCGAGCGGGTTTGGGGAGTCAGCGTTCAAAGGAGGCGGCTTGGACAAGGGCAATCTTGGCCAAAATGCCACGAACGATGTCGCACGCCATCCCGATTTCGGGACAGGCGAGCTCAACCATGAGGTAGCGTCCCTGGTAGTGAGTGCGGATCAGACCGACCGAGGACATCTTGCTTAAATGCTGGCTTAAGCTAGTCTTAGAAACACCAGTCAAGTTAAGCAACTCAGCCGAGGACATCGCACTCTGGGCTCCATGCAGGTGGTGCAGGATCTTCAGACGAACCACGTTGCCCATGACGCGGGTGAACTCGGCTTGGACCTCGAAGGGATCCTTCTCAGGCAAAGCAGCTTTCGGTTCGGGTTGAGTCATGACCAAGTTTATCGGTTCAACAACTAGTAAACTACCTATGTTTCTGGGCAAGGGAAATTTTCCAGGAACCTGGCTCCTCACCGAAATGGGGCCCTCCCCACGAAATGGAGAGAGCCCCTGGCGTCTGAGAATCAGAAGTTCACCCGGATGCCGAGCAGAAGACTGTCCGTGGACAGGGAATTCTTCACCGAGCTACCGGGGACCTTGCCCATGGTCGGGTGACCCATCTGCCCTTCCACCGAGTTTTCGAAACCATGGCGATAGCCCAGGTCGAGGAAGGAGCTGTTGGACAAAGCCCAGCTAAGTCCAAAGCTGGCGTGATGCTGAATGACCGCCGGGGCTGGCAAGTTGAAGGTGGAATTGGCGTCGGGAATCGGGTTTTCGTTGTACGCATATCCGGCTCTCACCCAAAAGCTTTCACTGAGTTGATATTGAAGCCCTAAGGCCAGCACGAAGATGCTATCCCAACCGAAACCGTTTACCGAGAAGTCGCGATTGAACTTGGCCTCTCCAAAACCGTCAGTGTTCTTGTAATCGATGTACCGCACGTCGGCGATCAATTCCAAATCTTTGAAACCGGAGTAGCCGACTCCGATCGATGCGATGGCAGGGAAATCCAAGTCCAGGGTCAAACGCCGGAAGTTGCCGATCTCATCGGTGGAATTCCAATTGAAGTCTTGAAAATCCTGTTTGGTTTTATAGGAGGCACCGAAATTCCAACCGCTTTGGGCATCGGAGTAGAACACCCCGATTTGGGCGCCATAGCCCCAGGAACTGTCCGCCTGAGCCGCAGAAGGATAAGTGGCCACCGTATCGCCGTTGGCGTCATCCGGCGGAGAACCGCACATCGGGTCCACTGCCAACTGAGCCCAATTGATGGTCGGCGCAATGCCGAAAGACCAGTTTTCATCCATTTGATAGGCGGCGGTCGGCGCCAATTGCAGCATTTGGAATTGGGAATACACCGCCCCAAAACCGTTCGGCGGCGCCATCAAAATCGGGTTGCTCGCGTCTTCTCGATAATCCACACCAAAACCGCTAATGCCGAAAGCTCCTATTCCCCAAGACCAGTTCGAATCTTCGATTTGATGAACCAGACCGAAACTTGGAATCGGAGAAATGCCAGCATCGCTCTCCGTGCTTCCCGACATCTTCCCCGGAAATGACACCGAGGAGGTGACTTCCGACGTGGGCTTCAACAACTCCATGCTGAATTGGATTTGAGAACTTCCCAAGGCCGTGATCCCCGCAGGGTTCCATTGCAAGGCCCCGGAAGCATCCAGTGGATGGCCAGTGCCGGCTCCTGCCATGGACTGATTGACAGCCCCGATGCCATTGAGGACGTGCCCGGTTTGAGCGGCGGAGGGCGTCGCCAGCAAGAATGAAACCAGCACGACTACCAAAATCCTTTGCACCGAAAGAACCGACATGATTTGCCTTTTGATTGCTGGCAGGGGCGGGGCTGCCACACGAACAACTCTCCCTGCCGCGCGGCCATTGCTAACTCCCAGGCAATATTTCGCCAACTACAAATTCATGACTTTATGAATCTTTGAATAGAGAATATGCATATTTCTCTAGATAGTCGAATCTTTAGATTTCCAGGTCCGAGTAGATTTCCAGAAAATTTATTCTTGACGAACCGTCATTTTTTGACGTAAAGTTCTAGGCATGGCACCTACCTCTGCCCGCAAGCAACGTGAGATTCAGGATCGAGAGGCTCTCATCCTGCAGGTCGCTCGCGGCATGTTGCTGGAAAGAGGCTATTTAGGCCTCACCATGGACCGCATCGCTGCGGCCACCGAATACTCCAAGGGCACCATCTATCAGCACTTTGCCAACAAGGAAGACCTGTTGGCCGCCTTGGCCGCCGACACCATGGCGGCTCGGGTATCCATGTTTCAGCGAGGAGCGGCCATTGATGGCCGTCCCCGAGAGAAGTTCTTCGCCATCGGTCTGGCGGAAGAGTTGTTCGTGCGGTTGAATCCGGAGCATTTCCGAAGCCAGCAAATCCTTTGCAGCGTTTCCTTCCGGGAAAAGGCCCAAGAATGTCATTTGGCCCCTCTCGAGGGCCAAAACCAGATTTGCCTGGGCGTTTCCGAAGCTCTGATTCGAGATGCCGTGGCCTGCGGCGATTTGTTCCTCCCCGAGGACATGGAAGCCGCCGACTTGGCCATCCAGTTGTATGCCCTGTACACCGGCACCTTCACCATCGTGGAAGCTCATAACCTTCCTGAACATGAAGGTTTCCAACGGGCACCCCGGTTTTTGCACCGGGGCGCTCACCGTCTCCTGGATGGTTATGGTTGGAAACCCCTGTCCCAAGTATGGGACTACCAAGCCACCGCCAAGCGGGTCTACCGCGAAGCTTTCCCGAAAGAAGCTCGCCTTTTAGGCCTTTTGGCCTAAATTTTTTGGAGAAAACATGACGAAACGTCAAAAAATGAATCTTCGTCAAGGATCACGCTATGGGTTCGGCATATTGGCTCTAGCCGGATTGGCGGCAGCGTTTTGGTACCTAGGCCCAGGGAGCCCGTCCGCCACCGGCGCTCCGACCCCGGTACCGCCTCGCCCCCTACCGGTGACCGGCTTGAGCCTGGAAGCGGTGGACCATTACCGGGTTACCCGCTGGTATACCGGTTTCGTCGAGGCCCGCCGCCAGGGGGACCTCGGCTTCGAGCGGGGCGGCCGGATCCAAGCCGTTCAGGTGGAAGAGGGCCAGCGAGTGGAGCCTGGAGATACCTTGGCCATTTTGGATCACGATCGTCTTCAGGTCGAACGCCGGCGGTTAAGCGCCAGTCGCAGTCAAGCCGTGGCGGTTTTGGCCGAACTGGAAGCCGGCCCCAGGGCGGAAGTGATCGCCGCCGCCCGCGCTCAGGTCGATGAAATTCGGCACCAACTTTCCCTGGCCGAACAACAACGGCGGCGGCGCGGGGAACTGCTCCAAGGCGGGGAAGTTTCCGAAGAGGAATTCGATCGCTTTGCCACCGAAGCCAAAGCGATGGAAGCCAAATGGATTCAGGCTCGCGAGCGCTTGCAGGAATTGGAAGCCGGTACTCGCAAAGAACGAATCGACGCTCAAAGAGGTCGGGTGGAAGCCTTGGAAGCCGAAATCGCTTCCATCGATTTGGAAATCCAGCGTTCTCGAATCCAAGCTCCCTATGCCGGAACGGTGGTGCGGCGTTTCGAAGATGAAGGCGAAGTGGTGGATGCCGGCCAGCCGTTGTTGCGACTGTTAGAAAGCGATGCGCTGGAAGCCAGAATCGGCATGGCCCCTACCGCCGCTGCGCAGTTGGAAATCGGCCAGACTTTGCCCTTGGATGTCGGCAAGCGACAAGTCAGCGCTCGAGTCAAAGCCTTGTTGCCGGAATTGGATCCGGCCACTCGCACCCAAATCGTGGTCTTGGCTCTTTCCGCCGACAGCGGCGCCTACGCCGGCCAAGTCGTCCGATTGGGTTGGCAAGACGTGGTGAAGAGCGACGGCTTTTGGGTCCCCCATTCCGCTTTGCAGCGGGGTGAAAAAGGCCTTTGGCAAGTCTTCAGTTTGGTCAACCACGGTGATTCCGAAACCAAATTGCGCTTGCACGCAGTCGAGGTTCTGCACACCGAAGCGGATCGCGCCCTGATTCGCGGCAGCTTGCAAGCCGGTGACCGTATCGTCGCGACCGGCACTCATCGCTTTGCTCAAGGCCAAACGGTGGCCGAGTTGGACTCCTAGTCCCCTAACCCGAATCGCCAGTCATGAGCCAACTCTTCTACCGATACCCACGCCTACTGATTCTGGTACTGCTTCTGATTTTGGTCTCAGGCTTGTCCTCGTTGAGCCTGCTGCCGCGATCGGAAGACCCGAGCTTGGTGCAACGTTTCGCTTTGGTCATTACCCGGTTTCCCGGCGCCACCGCGGAAAGAGTGGAAGCCTTGGTCACCGAAAAGGTGGAACGCAAGCTCAAGGAATTCGAAGAAATCAAAGAATTTGAATCGAATTCCCGAGCCGGCATTTCGGTGATCGATCTGACCCTTGGAGATCACGTTGGGGCAAACGAAGTCGATAACGTTTGGTCCAGGTTGCGGGATGAATTGGGCGAAATCGCCTCCCAACTTCCTTCCGGTGCCGACGCTCCGGAAGTCGAAACGCAAGCCATTGCCGGCGCTTACTCCATGATCCTGGGTTTGCGCTGGGATTTGGAGACCGAAGCCCAGCACGCTCTCTTGCGCCGCTACGGCAAGGCTTTGGAAGAGCGCTTGCGAGACATATCCGGCACGGAACACACGCGCATTTACGGATCCAGGCCGGAAGAAATTCGAGTAGCGGTGCGGATAGAAGCTCTTTCCGGTTTAGGCCTCAGTGTCGATGAGATGTCAGCGGCGATTCGCGCCCACGATGCCAAAGTCGCGGCCGGCATGGTCCGAAGCCGGCAATCGGATTTGGTTTTGGAAGTAGAAGGGGAACCGCTGAATCTGCAAGCCATTCGCGATATCCCATTGCGCCATGGGCCCGACGGCCAAGTGGTTCGAGTCGGCGACGTCGCCGAAGTTTGGAAAACCACTCAGGATCCGGCTCCGTCAGAAGTGTATTTGTCCGGCAGGGCCTCGGTGGCGGTGGCCGTTCGCATGAGCCAAGGCCGGCGCATCGACCAGTGGGCGGAAACCGTCCAAACTCAGCTCGAGGAATTCCGCCAGCGACTTCCTCACGGAATCAGCTTGGTTTCCATTTTTGATCAAAGCGATTACGTGGCCGCCCGCTTCAATACCTTGGGGCGCAATCTTTGGATCAGCACCTTACTCGTCATCGCCGTCAGCTTTCTATTCATGGGCTGGCGAGCCGGCATCTTGGTCGGTTCCGCCTTGCCGATGACCATGTTGATGGTGACCGCCGGTATGCGCTTTTTCGGCATCCCGCTGCATCAGATGTCGGTCACTGGTCTGATCATCGCCCTGGGGATGTTGATCGACAACGCCATCGTCATGGTGGACGAAACCCGCAGTCGCTTGCGGGAAGGCATGGAAACGGGACAAGCCGTCGGCGGCGCGGTCAGCTCCCTATTCGTCCCCCTGCTGGGTTCCACTTTGACTACCGTATTCGCCTTCATGCCCTTGGTGTTGATGCCGGGGCCGGCAGGAGAATTCGTCGGCTCGATCGGTTTGACCGTCACCATGGCTTTGATCAGCTCGCTGTTTCTTTCCATGACCGTGGTCCCGACTTTCACCGGTTGGTTGGAAGGACGGCTGGGAGGTGGCCAAGGTAGGGGTTGGTTCCGCCGTGGAATCCATTGGTCCTGGTTGGATCGGCTCTACCGGCAAAGCCTGCGCTGGACTGCGGCTAAACCTTGGTTCGGCTTATCTTTCGCCCTGGTGTTGCCGGTGATCGGCTTCGCCATGCAAGGCGGCTTGCGAGAGCAATTTTTTCCGCCGGCGGAACGGGATCAATTCCACGTTCAACTCAGCTTGCCGCGCGGCACCGCGTTGCAACATACTCGAAACCTGGCTTTCGAAGCCCGCAAGGTTTTGTCGGCATCTCCGAAAGTCGAAGAAAGCCATTGGTTCGTGGGCAGCGGCGCGCCTTCTTTTTATTACAACATGATGAGCGCTTCCAATGAGAACACGCCCTATTTCGCCCAGGCATTGGTGAAACTGAAATCATCCCAAGGCTCTTTGGAAATCATTCGAAGCCTGCAAGGAGAATTGGATCGGGCTATCCCCGGTGCGCAAATCCTGGCCTTGCCCTTGGAGCAAGGACCGCCCTTTAAGGCGCCGATCGAATTGCGGGTCTTCGGTCCGGATTTGCAGGTGTTGCAAAGATTGAGCTCGGAAGCCCGCTCGCTGTTGTCGGCCACGCCTTCGGTATTGCACACCCGCTCTTCCTTGGAGTCGGGTCAACCCAAGCTGTGGTTGCGGGTGGATCCTTCCGAGGTACAACTTGCCGGCTTGAACCAAGTCGCTTTGGCCGGTCACCTTCAAGCCGGTTCGGAAGGCTGGATTGGAGGTAGCTTGATGGAACAAACCGAAGAGCTGCCGATCCGGGTTCGCTGGAGTCCGGCCGATCGAAACAGCGTCCATAGTTTGCTGTCGACGGAAATTCCGCGGATGCAAGCAGACGGTCAAACCGCCGCTGCCCCGGTACCGCTTTCGGTTTTGGGCGAACCGGATTTGATTCCGGAACTGGCCGAAATTCCGCGCCGCAACGGCCGTCGGGTCGCCACCGTGCAAGGATTTTTGCCGGCCGGAGTCTTGCCGGCCGGAGTCTTGCAAGACTTCGAGCAGCGATTACTCGCCGCCGACTTCGAAGCCCCTCCGGGATACCGCTGGGAATTCGGCGGCGAATCGGAAGAGCGCAACGAAGCGATCGGCAACTTGATGGCCTCGGTCGGCCTGTTGCTAACCCTCATCCTCACCAGTTTGGTGCTTTCGTTCCGGTCATTCCGCATGGCGGCGGTCATTGCCGCGGTCGGCGCCCTATCCATCGGCCTGGGTCTGGCCGCCCTTTGGACCTTCCAGTTGACCTTCGGCTTCATGGCCATCGTCGGCACCATGGGTTTGGTCGGAGTGGCCATCAATGACTCGATCGTGGTTTTAGCCGCTTTGAGAAATCACCCGAAGGCCCGCCATGGCGATCAAGAAGCGGTGGTGGAAGTCGTGCATCACGCCACGCGCCACATCCTGACCACCACGGTGACCACCATCGCCGGCTTTATGCCGCTGATCCTTTCCGGAGGGGCTTTCTGGCCGCCCTTGGCGGTGGCCATCGCCGGCGGCGTTGTGGGAGCCACCATCCTGGCCTTGTTCTTCGTGCCTTCCGCCTTCCTGCTGTTAGGAGTTCGAGCCGAACAAACCGTTTGCGCTCGAATCCCGGCTTGCCCTCTGTTGAAAGCGGCTTTGGCCTCCCATCAACCGGCGGCGACGGCTTGAGCAAGCCTGAATCAACGATGCCACGGCAAGCCGGGCCAGGAAAGCTTGCCGCCGTGGTTCTCCTGCCGCGGTCCGGGGGTGGAACGACCGGCCTCGACTAAATCCCGTAGGTCCTGGGTCAGTTGCTGGACGATCTCCGGATGCTTTTGATGCAGGTTGGTGGTTTCCCGGGGATCGGCGTCTAAGTCATAAAGTTGGACCGGCGGCAAACCGAGATCCTTGGCTTCGTTTTCGCGAGGCGGGCTCCATCCTCCCGAACCATGGCATAGCAACAACTTCCATCGCCCTTTGCGGACCGCGAAGTGACCTGATATCGAATGATGGACCACCACTTCATGCACGGGCCCATCCTTGGATCCGTTCAGAATCCCCAGCAAACTTGCGCTGTCCTCGGCAGTATTCGCCGCTAACTCGAAGCCCACGACTTCAGCACAGGTCGCCATGACGTCAGCCAAGGTGATCGTCTGAGTGCAACGCGTTCCGGGAGCGACATGCTCGGGCCACCGCACGATGAACGGCACCCGGTGGCCGCCTTCGAAAGCGTCCGCCTTCCAACCGCGCCAATTCTGGCGCAGATGAACTCCAGCTTTCTCGAGGGTCTCGAAATCACATTTCGGCGAAGTCCCGTTGTCGCAAGTGAAGATGAAAAGGGTGTCCTCAAAAAGTTCCGCCGCCTCCAATGCTTGCACGAGCTGACCGACGACAGCATCGGTTTGGAGCAGGAAATCGGCGTATTCACTGATGCCGGACTTTCCGCGGAAATCCGCATGGGGTGCAATCGGAGTGTGCGGGGACGGCAGCGAAAGGAATAAGAAGAAAGGTTTGGGCTGCCCCACCCGGGCACGCACATAGTCCGAAGCCCGCCGGCCGTATTCGGCCAGGACGGCGCGGAAATCCCAATCTTTCACGGCGGGGCCGGCCGAAACCCCAATCATGGCGTGGCCCTTCATCTGGGAATCGATCTCACCCAGGATGTGGTCGTCCTGCCGCCATGCATAGGGCGGCCAATTCGGCACATCGTCACCGAAGTAGGCATCGAAGCCATGATCCACCGGCCCCCCTTTGACGGCAGCCTTGAAGTCGATTTCCTTCCAATTCGAAGTCGTTCCGCCACCTTTCTTGGGCCAGTTCCAACCAAGGTGCCACTTGCCAATGCAAGCCGTGTCAAAACCCTTGGCCCGCAGCATCTCCGGCAAGGTTAGGCGCTCATCTTCGATCAAGGGGCTTCCCCACGTGGAAACGATGCCGCGCTTAAGCCGCGACCGCCAGTTGTAGCGCCCGGTCAACAACGAATAACGGGTCGGAGAGCAAACCGAAGAAGTTGAATGGGCATCCGTAAAGGACATCCCTTCTTGGGCAAGCCGATCGATCGCCGGCGTCTTCAGCCCCATGCCTGGGTGATAGGCAGACACGGCGTCCAAGCCCATGTCATCGGCAAGAACGAGCACGATGTTCGGAAAGGCTGGCTCCTTTTCCTGGCTGGCGACATCGCCAATCGCCAACATTGCGACCGACAAGATGGCCAGGATGAAACGTCCGGACATGAAGCCACTCCGGCGGCGGTGAATCGCTTGTTTCGGCATCAAGGAAACCGCTGGCGCGCTTGCAGTACCCGCCGCAAGCGATCGGTGGATTGCCACAATTTGCGGCGCACGTCCAAGGGCAGGTCGGGATTGGCCTGTAAAAAGTCCTCCACCACTTCCAGGGCTTGGGGCGAACTGTGGGCGTTGATGAAGGCATCGATCCAAGCCGGCATGAAAAAGATCTTGCGGTGCTCTTTCACCCACAGCACCCGATCCAAAGCCTGGCGCAGGTAAGGAAAGCACAACTCTTCCTGGCCAGGCCAATGGAAAAATTCCAAGCTGAGTTGAATCCATTGCTCCGGCGGTTCCGAAAGTTGCAAATAGGCTTCAAAAGTGCGCTGCTTTTGAGCCGGATCCGGACTGGCGGCCCGAGCCATGAAGGCGTATTTCTGCCGATCTTGAAGGGATTCGTCCGCCTCCAATTCGGCCAACAGGGTTTCCGCTTCCGGATCGCCGTGGGCCAGCAACACCGCCGCCGCCAAAAAGCGATCGCGAGTTCCGAGTTCGGGCCCTCCCTCTAAATGCCCTTGACGAGCGGCGTCGCGGCACAAATCCAAGAACCAGGCATCGGAACCGTAGCGGGCCATAGTTCGAAAAGCCGGCAACTTCAACTCCGGCGGCAAGGGAAGCTGCATGGTCAAGTGCAGCAAATATTGAAAATGAGCCTTGGCTTCATCTCCCTGCAGGAATCGATGACAGGCCAAAAGAGCCGCCTGGAGGACCCGGGAATGGCTGAGAGCGTCCGCCAGTCGCGGTTGCAAATCCCGGCCTTCGCCGTCGAAACCGAGCAGCTTCTCCGCCGCCTGCACAAACTTCCGCGGATTCCATTCCCCTTCCCACAGCGCATCCACCATGGCGGTAAAAGCCACTTCCCGGATCATCGGATCCTCAATTTCGGGAAGCTCCTCGGCCAGCCGCCGGCGACTGACCGGATCCAATAAAAAGCGACCGTAGGCCCGATCCTTGGCATTGAGCAGCAACCAGGCGGGAGTCGCCTGGCCGACCAGCGCCTCCACTTCTTGCTCGAATTCCTGCAAGGGAATTTCCAAGATTTCCGCAGCGGCGCCTTCCGGTTGCCACAAGAGATCCACCTGCATCGGCCAAGGATGAGCTTGTCCCTGCAAGCCTTCCTGCTGCAATTGAAAACTTTGCAAGCGACCGCGAACGTCTTCCTGCCAGTGAGCTCGGACCTTGGGCATGCCGGCGGTTAACAGCCAGCGCTCCGACCAAGCTTGCAAATCGCGGCCGGAAGCTTCCTGCAGAGCCAGGATCAAATCTTCCCAAGTGGCATTGTCCCAGGCATGGTCCACCAGAAAACGATGCACCCCGTCGAAAAAAGCTTTGTCCCCCAACAAAGCGTGCAAAGCCTTCAACATGGAAGGGGCTTTGTTGTAGACGATCGGCCCGTAATTCGATTTGGCGTCAAATAGATTGCCGAGTTCCTGATACACCGGCACCGTGCCTGGAGTGGCGTCCACTTGATAGGCAGGTGGCTTTACCCGTTGGTGAAACCGGAGCCAACCTTGCAGTTCCGGCTCTCTCCGCTGCAGGACTTGATAGCCAATAAAAGTGGCGAAGCCTTCTTTCAACCAGAGGTCGTCGAACCATTCCATGGTCACCAAATTGCCGAACCATTGATGACTGACCTCGTGATAAATCAAAGTGCTGCGCCGCAATAGCTCCTGGGCGGTCGGGGTGTGATCGAACACCAAGGCGCTTTCCCGATAAAAGATGCATCCCGGATGCTCCATGCCCCCGTAAGGAAACCCGGGAAGCAGCACCACGTCCAGTTTCTCGAAGGGATAGGGAACTTGAAAATCTTGTTCCAAGAGCTGGACGGTTTGCAGGTGCATCTCAGTTAGATCGGCGACCTGCATGGCTTCTCCGGCGGAGGCCCGGTGCCAAATTCGAAAGGGGAGATCCCCGCCGACCGGAGGCTCGGTGACTTCGAACGGGCCGGCGGCAAAGGCCATTAAATAAGTGGAAATCGGTTTACTGGCTTGGAAGTCGTGCCGGTGCCGGCCTTCCCCTACCGCTTGGCGATCGAGCAAGGGGCCATTGGCCACCACCTGCCAATCCGTCGGAGCTTCGATGCTGAACTCGAATTTGGCCTTCAGATCGGGTTGATCGAAGCAGGGAAATAATCGGTGGGCGTCCGCCGGCACCACCAGGGTGTAGTAGTACTCGCCGCCGTCTTCCTCATCCCGGTAGACGTTCAGCGGTGTTCCGGTGGCGGCGACTTTGGAGCGAAAGCCGAATTCCACTTGGTTCATGCCGGGCTGCAAGCTCGCCGCCGGCAACATCCAGTGATTCGCCACCTGCTGCATATCCGCCAGCGCCATCTCGGCTCCGTTGCAACGCCACTGCGGCAACAACTCTCCGTCAAAGTCCAAGGCCAGATCCTCGCCTCCCTGCAGAAGCTGGAATTGAAGCTGCAATCGGCCTTCCACCGCCTCCATGCCCGGCACCATTCGGAAATGCAAGCGGTAATGCAGGTCCTGAATGCGAGCCCGCCGGTGCTTAGCCAGATCGCGCGACACTCCCGGCGCCAGCAGATCGTCCACCGAAGCTTGCTGGCAGGATGTCATGAGCGTGGAACTGAGAAGGGCAAGGAGGAAGGGAAGGCGGCGAGGCAACATAAGCGCGGCCATTTTGCCCTCGGCCCCAAGAATTGGCGAGTACAGCTTCTTGCCGGGAAAGGTCCGCGACCCTAACTTCCCGCCATGGCCCGCAAGCGCAAGAAGAAGAAGAAAGGCGCCAAGAAGGACGGTTTGACCGCCGCCACCGCCGACAAACACGAGCTGTACGAAAAATCCGTACAGGAGCCCGAGGCCGATATCGAGTTCATCGACAAGGTGTTCCGCAAGCTGGGCAAGCCGCTTCCCATGAGCCTGCGGGAGGATTTCTGCGGCACTGCGGTATTTTGCGCCGAGTGGGTCAAGAGCCACAAGAAACGAACCGCCGTCGGTCTGGACTTGGACTTGAAAACTTTGAACTACGGCATGGAAAGGCACATCAAACCCCTGGGCGAGGCCGCCGAGCGGGTCCAGCTTCTATGCCGCAACGTGTTGCAGGGTTCGACCGACAAAGTGGACGTCCTGGTAGCCTTCAACTTCTCCTACTGGTGCTTTATGACCCGGCGGGAGATGCTGCAGTACTTTCGAAAAGCCCGGGAAGGGGTCAAGGACCAAGGGCTTTTCGTTTTGGACATCTACGGCGGCCCCGACGCCCAAGTCGAGGTCGAGGAGATTCAGGAAAAAGACGGTTTCGAATACGTTTGGGACCAGGGGCCGATGGACGCCATCAGCCACCAGGCCAAACGCTGGATCCATTTCCGTTTTCCCGACGGCACCGAGCAGCACAAGGCCTTTAGTTACGAATGGCGCATCTGGTCGCTGCCGGAGTTGAGCGAAGTCCTGCTCGACGCCGGTTTTGATCGAGTGGACGTCTATTGGGAAGGCTCGGACAAGGGCGGCGAAGGCAACGGAATATTCAAAAAGACTCGGCGGGCCGAAAACGAAGAAGCGTGGATCGCTTATTTGGTTGCAACTCCGGGGATCGTGCCGGACCAAGATTGACCTCCTAAAAAAAAGAACCGCCCCTTCGCGAAGGGGCGGTTCCGGCGCCGTCAGGTGAGGAAAGGATCAGGCTTGATCCACGGCGCAGATGGCCAAGAAATCGGCGGCCCGGTCGAACTCGGCCAATCGGGCGGCGGCGTCCCAGATTTCTTGACGCCGGCCTTCGGAAACACCCTCGGCCAGAGCATCGAACTTGGCGCGAATCTCCTGGTCGGTGAGGGGATCCCGGGGATCTCCCTTGGGGTAATCCACTTGTTTCTCCAAGGTACGTCCGTCGGTGGTGGTAATGGCGACGTGGCAGCGTTGCACCTTCGGGAAGGCGGCTTCGAACTCGGGTTCCGCCACCACTTCGATCTTGTGAATGTGCTGCTGCACCCGGGGATCGTTGATGACTTCGTCGTCGAACAGATCGGGCGTCACCCGCCCGTGCAGCACTCCGGCGGTGATGCAGTACGGCAGCGAGTGATCGGCGGTTTCCCGAGTGGTCGGGTTGTACTTGGAGGGATCGCTGAGGATGTCCGCCGCCTTGGTCAAGGTTCGGATTCGAATCTTGGCAATGTCGTCGGCGGCCAAGCCATTGTCCTGGCAGATGCTGATGGTGCAGGAAATCGGCGCGTGGGTCAGGGCTTCGGTCGGGAAGAACTTCATGCCGCACTCCAAGATGCGCCAGTCCTTGCCGAGGTCGTCGAAGATTTCCCACTTCCACTCGCTGTCCATGACGTGGGCCAGGCTTTCCTTGCCCTCAAACACGTGAGCAGGCCCTTGATAGCCCTTTTGGGCCAACAGCGCGGCTTCCAAACCGGCCCGAGTGGCCATCGGATCCACGGTGTTCTTCATCATGGTCAGGTGGCCGGCAGTCACCGCCCCCAAGGTGCAATTGGCCGAGCCGGCAATCCCGGCGGCATGCTGCAATTGCTCGGCGTTCAAACCCAGGGTCTTGCCGGCGGCATAAGCTCCGGCGAAGGCGGTCAACGTGGCGTGGTGCCAGCCCAGTTCGCGGATGCCCGGGAAGGAAACCTCGCACAACCGTTGCTCGATCTCATAAGCCACGATCATGCCCAGAATCATGTCTTTGGCCCCCAATCCGGCCAACTCGGCGGCAGCCATGGGACCGGACAAGATGTCGCTGGGATGGCTGGGATCCTGCTTCCAGTAAATATCGTTGTAGTCCTGGGCCCGGATCGCCAGGGCGTTTAGAAAGGCCGCTTGCAGCGGAGAAACCTTGCCACCCTGGCCAAGTAAGTTGCAGACTTCTTTGCCTCCCTCATCTTCGATCAACGATCGGACGATGCCCCAGTCGTGGCTTCGCCAACCGCCGAAAGCGCAGCCGAGGCTGTCTAAAATGAAGCGGCGTAAAGCGTCTACAACCTCGGTGGGAAGGTCTTCGTAACGAAGGCCCTCAACCCACTGAGCCAGGCGGTAGGAAAGGTGATCGGAATGGCTCTTATCGGTGTCGTGCCCCATGGTGGCCAAAGGTTAGCGCCGCGGCCCAAAACTGGAATCGGAGAACGATGAAAAAGCAGGCCGCCGGGAAGTCCGACGGCCTGCAGGTCCTTGGAAAAGGAGGGAGCGCTTAGACGGTCACCGCGCCAAGAGCGTCGGCAACGGCTTGCCCCATTTCCAAGGTGGTGTGAGTACCGCCCATGTCGTAAGTCCGGACCTGACCTTCCTGGAGCACCTTGGCCACCGCGGCGTCCACCCGGGAAGCCGCATCGGTTTCGCCGAGGAAGTCCAGCATCAACTTCGAAGCCAGAATGCAGGCAATCGGGTTGACCTTGTACTGGCCTTCGTACTTGGGCGCCGAACCGTGAGTCGGCTCGAACACGGCCACGTCCTTGCCGATGTTACCGGCGGCGGCAAAACCCAAGCCGCCGACCAATTGGGCGCAAAGGTCACTGACCACGTCGCCGAACAAATTGCTGGTGACGATGACCCCGTAGTTCTCCGGGTTCTTGATCAGCCACATGGCCATGGCATCGATGTTGGCATCCCACATCTCGATGCCGGGATAGTCCTTGGCGACTTCGCGAGCGGCCCGCATGAACAAACCGCTGGTTTCCCGGAGCACGTTGGGCTTCTCCACCACGGTGACGTGGGGATAGCCGTGCTTCTTGGCATAGTCGAAGGCCGAGCGGACGATGCGGCTTGCCCCTTCCCAGGTAATGATCCGGGCGGTGATGGCGATTTGATCGGCCGGCACCGAAGCGAAACGCTTGAAATTCGGGTGCAAGCTAAGGGATTGGTGAATCTCCCCTTCCACCGGGTGGTATTCCACTCCGCCGTACAACCCTTCGGTGTTCTCCCGGAACACCACCAGGTCAATGCCGTCCCGGTAGTTCAAAGGGTTCCCAGCGTAGGCCTTGCACGGCCGCAAGTTTGTGTACAGGTCGAAGAGTTGTCGCATGCGCACAATCGGGCTGCGATAACTCAAACCTTTTCCTTGCAGTTCCGGGGCCAACTCGGCTTGAGCTTCTTCCTTGGGCTTGCTGGTAATGGCGCCGAACAAAGCGGCATCCACTTCCTTCAAACCTTCGACGGTGCGGTCGGGAAGGGCATCGCCTTCTTTGCACCAGAACTCCCAGCCAATGTCCAAGTGGCGATATTCTGCATCGAGGCCGATTGCGTCCAAGACGATCTTGGCCGCTTCCATGACCTCCACGCCGACACCATCACCCGGCATCCAACCGATCTTGTACTTCGCCATGTGTTTCGGCTTCCAGCCGGGCCTATCCCGGCTCGGAATCGTGTCAGTTTAGCTCGGCGCACCGCCCTGGGGAGATTTCAGCCGGGCTTTCCCGGACGCTTTTCGTTGAAGTTTCAAAGAAGTCCGATTTCATGCCCTAGAATAGATTGGGCTTTTCCGGAAACGGGGAGCCCAAGCAATTCCCTAAAACCCCAAACAATTCCCCAAACATGAAAATCCACGCGATTTGCGCTGGTGTGGCTGCATTGTGCCTACTCGGCTCGACAGGCTTGGCCCAGGAAATCGGTGACCGCGGCACCCTGGAGGGTTTGCTCGGCGGTGGCGGCACCCTGGACGATTTCGAAGCCTACGTAGTCGGAGTCGGCGGAGCCGAGAACATTAACAGCTTCGTTCTCGACGACACCACCGTCACCGGCACCGGGCAAGGCCCTGGTTTGGTTCAGGACGGTTCCACCTACTCCTGCACCGGCGGTAATGGCCTGCAGTGGAACGGAGACACCTACTTCGGTCTGGGTAGCAAGACCTTCTTGGCCAACACCTCGGATGGCCGCTTGACCATCCAGTACGACAACCCGATCGGCGCCTTTGGTTTCGATCTGCACGCCTTCGATGGTTTCCCCGATACCGCCACCATCACCATCCTGGATTCCTCCGGCGCCACCATCTACACCTCCGGCGCCATTTCCCTGGGGGGTTCCGCCGGCGTGTTCTTCGGTTACCAAGGAACGGCCATCAGCACGGTCTACGTGGACGGCACTTACGGCTGGAGCCCGATCATCGACGATCACCTCTACGGAGATACCGGCTTTAGCTTGAGCGCCAGCGGCACCTGCGGCGGCAACATGACCTTCTCGGTGTCCAATGAAACCTCTGGGGGCACCATTGCTTACGTCTACGGAGTACCCGGCAGCTACACCCATGGCGGCCCGGTTTGCGGCGGCGTAACTTTGGCCATCAGCAATCCGACCTTGGCTCAGTTGACCACCGCGACTTCGGTCACCGCCTTCGTTCCGCCTTCCGCTTGCGGCGTGATTCGAGTCCAAGCCGTGGACGTTTCCACCTGCACGGCGAGTAATTCCATCGACTTGTAATTCCTCGCTTCGGCAGCACTGGGACTCCGGCCACCCGCCGGAGTCCCTTTTTGTTTGGCTGTTTCTCAGCCGCAATGACTTTCAAAAGCTGGCTCCAAAACTAACGACGACTTCACCCCGCCATCCAGACCTCTTCTTCCCTATCGGTAAATCTCATCGTTGGCAGAAAAACAGGCGGCTTACCTGTCTCTCCTGGTTTTCAGACGGCCGGCTCCCATTTTTGGATGGACGGCGCTTTTTCCTATAGAGGAAAAAAGCTGGAATAAATCTCGGAAACGCAGCCCTCCTTGCAATCGGGAAGGTCGCCTCACTCTGGTTAGCGGGTGAATTCGAAATCCGCTTTCGAAATCTCTCGCTGAAAGGAACCCATCCTGCATGGGTTCACGGACTCCGTGACGGAAACCGTGGAATAGGGAATTGAATAGGAGGCTGGCTCATGGGGATGGTCCAGTCTCCTTCTTCTCTTCTTCCGAGATTCCTCCACTAAACCTCAACGCCCTCAAGCCCCATGAAACCCACCTTGTTTCGAAGTTTCCTTTGCGCCCTGGCGTTAAGCGGCGCCTTGATTTCGCCAGCCTCCGGCCAGCATCACGAGCACGATCTGATCATGGATCTGGTCGACGATGCTTGGATGACCGACACCGCTTTGGCCAGCGGCAACTGGTCCGACCCCGCTACCTGGGGCGGAACCATGCCCCAAGCCGGTGCGCGAATTGTGATTCCCGCCGGCATTACCGTTTCGGTAGCCAGCAAAGTTCCCGACACCTACATGTCGGTGCGAGTCGACGGCACCCTGCGTTTCGAACCCACCGCTCGTCGCAGTGAACTTCGAGTGGACACGATGGTGATCTCGGCCACCGGCGTATTCGAAATGGGAACGCCGGCGCAACCGATTCCCGGTAATCACATCGCCAAGTTGGTGTTCGACGATTACAACGGCGAAATGGAAGTCGGCGATCCCCAATCGCCGGATTACGACCCGTTGCGGGTCGGCCAGGGTTTGATTTCTTTCGGCCGCATGACGGTTCACGGCCAAGTGAAAACTCCCTGGGCCAGCCTGGCGATCGAGCCAATGGCCGGTAATCAAAGCTTGGAGCTGGACGAGGCTCCGGTGGCTTGGAAACGCGGCGACGTAATCGTGATCGCCGGGACTTCCCGAGATGGTCTAGGACACGAAGTGCGACGGATTTCCCAGGTGGTCGGCAAGACCGTGTACCTGGCGCCGGAGACTCCGACCCTGATGCTGCATAACACCTACGCAGCCCTGGAAAAGGATCACCTGACTCCGACTCACTCTCAAGCCGGCTTGCAACTCAAGGTCCACGTGATCAACACCACTCGGAACGCGGTGTTTGAAACCGCCAAGGAGCATCGGGAGCCGACCCAGTTTGACGGCGAAAATGAAATGTTCTTCGGCCGCGGGCACTTGATGATTCATAACAACAACGCCGATTTCTACTACGCCAGCTTTAACCACATGGGCCGCGCCAACAAGATGTTCGTCGTCGATGACCCGGTGATCGAAGAAGACGGCACGGTGTCCTACATCGGCGACAACCCCCGGGCTCGTTACTCGCTCCACTACCACCGTGCCGGCATTGAAGGCCAAATCGCTACGGTCCAAGGCGTGGCCATTGTCGACAGCCCGGGATGGGGAGTGGTCAACCACAGCAGCTACGTGGAAGTGACCGACAGCGTGGCTTTCGACGTCGATGGTGCCGCTTTCGTTTCCGAAGCCGGCAATGAGCGCGGCCTGTTTACTCGCAACGTTTCCATCTACTCCAAAGGTTCCGGCAAAGACATCGACTCCAGGAAGCTTCCGGAAACCGATTTCGGCCATGGTGGTCACGGTTTCTGGTGCCAGAGCCCGTTCATCCGAACTTACGACAACATTTCCTCTGGCTCCGGAGACTATGATTTCGCCGTCTACAATTTAGGCATTGACGGCAACAATCAGATCAACGCCGACTTTTCAAGGAACCCCGAATATTACCTCGTGGGAGAGATGAGCCGGGGCGAAAAGCTTCCGGTCATGGAATGGCGGGACAATCTTTCTTACGGAAGTAAGGGAGGCCTGATGGTGGGACACCAGCACTGCGCCTTGGGCCGAGTCAGGGAATACAGCCATTTCCACAACTTCGTTGCCTTCGGCGTCGAGACCGGCTTGGAGTTCCGCTACAACTTCGGCAGCCAATTCTTTGACTGCACCTTTATCGGAGATCTCGGCGACCCTCAAGGACGCGGCTTCTTCCGCAACACCATCAATGCCCAAAACTGGACCTTCGATCGTTGCCACTTCGAGGGATTCGACATTGGATTCCAAGGATCCCAGGCCGGTCGTGGAAACTTCATTCAAAACTCCTACCTGGACAACAACACCAATATTTACGTCAAGCGCACGGCGATCGAAGAGGTCCATGACATGCGAATTCGAAATGTCACCTTCGGGCCAAACAGCCTGGTCAATCTTAAGGTGGAAAATAACTATGCTCTGAACCATGAGCACATTGGCCTCTTGATGCTTCCGTCTCGAATCATCTTGAATCAAGGAGATGGCTTCTACGAAGTTTATTTCAAGCAGGACCAAGACCCGGACTTCGTCCCCTACCCGAATTTGCTTTGGGATCAAGCTGTCGGCTTAAGCGAAACGGCCGAAGGGTTCCCGGAGGAACTAAAGAACAAAACCAATTTGGAACTCTACAATCTGTCGGTTCAAGATCGGGATTACGTCTGGGATCTGCTCACCAACTATCACGACCGCCAAAATGAAAGGCCTTACACGGATCCGAACTATGCTCTGGATATATTCCCGGGCTGGGAATGGACCATGAACGGCTATTTACTGCCGGTTGGCTGGCAAGGCATGCCGGAATACATCGTGCCCCCGGATATGGAAAACGTGGTTTTGCTGAAAATAGCCGAAAACGGCGAATTCGATCGTGACCCGGTTGCAGTCGACGACCAGGGAAGCATGCTGACCACGAAGAAATGGTTGGACTTCGATGTCCTGCTCAACGATCTGGATCCTGACGGAGATGCCTTGAGCGTAACCGCCTTCGTACGCCGAACCCCTGCAGGAGGCAAGGTGAGCAAATACCGCGGTTTGCTGAGGTACTCGCCGCCGGAAGGCTTTGTTGGAACGGACTCCTTTGATTACGAAATTGAAGATACCTGGGGAGGAAAAGCGGGAGCGACGGTTTACATCGACGTTACCGCAAATTAAAAGCTGACCCATCATTGGTTCGATGGAATCCTCGGATTCCATCGAACCGCTGTTTCAACGCCACCAAGGAATACTAGTTTCCAGTATCTTCCCTTTTCAACGAACCAGGAGTAAAGCCCCAATATCTCTTGAAGGCCCTTCGAAAAGAACCCTCGGAGCTATATCCGAGTTCCCTGGAAATCCAACCCTGGGATTTTCCCGATTTGATTCTGTCTCTGGCCAAATTCATTCGCACGCTTAACAGATAATTCATCGGAGTCATTCCCATCCTTTGAGGGAATTCAGAAGCAAAGGCCGCCCGGGACATGCTGGCCGCCTTCGCCAAAGCATCGACGGTCCAGTTTTTCCCGGGTTGAGAGTGAATCAGGCCAATGGATCTGCCCAAACGGGAACAATGAAAAGCGGAAATCCAGCCGGTGGATCGCCTACTGCACTCGTCTCGAAGCCACTTTCGAATGACTTCAAGAACCAGCAATTCAGTCAGACGGTCGGCGACCGCGGTACTTCCGATTTCACCCCCTCGATTCGCTTGGTCAAGCAATCTGAGAATGATCCCGGCCCAAGGTTCGGCGGTCGGCTGCTCAGGAGTCAACCTAAGTAAATCGGGAAGTTCTTGAATCAGCGGGTGCCAGCGAGGCTTTAATTCCACACCGCCGCAAATCAGCTTGGCCCTTTTTCCGCCCCTCGCCTTGGTCATGCAAAAAGAAAAAATCCCCGTCTTCTTTAAGGTCATGGAATCTTGCAAAGAATCACTGGAAGCCGGGTGGTCCTTTATTTGATGCCCATATAAAAAGGGAAGGAAAACAAAGTCTCCCGCAGACAAAGGGATAAATTCACCAGATTTCCTTTGGACCCAGCAATCTCCTTCCAAGATAAAGTGAAATCCTCCTCGAACCTGGGAGGGAGGGTTGTAATAGGACCAAGGAGCATGAAAATCGGAAACCGTATAGGTACTTTCAGAAGTGCGAATTTCACGCAACAAATCAGCAATGACTTGCTCCCGCTGAGGGGCGGGCTGATCTTCGCGGTGGGTTTCTTGCATGCTTCCTTCCCCTCGCAGTCTTCGGAAATGGACTCAAGGCAATCTGCTCCATTTCCCCGCACCGGCTAAGAGCTTGCCTTGGCGGTAAAGCTATGCTCTCATGCCTTCTTGGCTTTCACAAGAGGGTTGGCCCCTATCGCAATCAAATACAGGGGAAAATTCCTGTTCTGGAGTGGAAAAATTACGATGAAACGGCGTTAGGAGCCTGCTTGGAGGCAAACATCTCTTGCATCAGCCGGGAGACTACTTTGTCTCCGTTTGGATGCATATTCATCGTCAGATGATTGCCGGGAATGGTGATACATTCAAATTCACCGTCCACCGCTTGCCGCCATCGCTCACGAAGCCATTGTCTATCCTCTCGGGCAGATTCCTCTGCGAGGAAAAGAACGATCTTGCCACCATAGCCTTCGGGACGGTAACTACGAATGGTAGATACATTGCGCTCAAACTCTTGTAAGAAAGAGGAAGCCGCATCAAAGGCTTCAGGGAAAACATTGCTTGAATCAAGGCTTTGGAAGCGAATAAAAGTCTCGATTTGCTCTCGCTCATCCATGCTCTTGAGTTGCTCGACCGTCACGGTCTCCTGACCCGACATGCAGAGTAGGCCATAAATGATTTCGGCGCGATCCCGCATAGCGACTACCTTGCCGCCATCCAACTCCGAATCCAACAGGGCTACCAATTCTGCTTTCTTCTCCGTTCCAGCAAGCAATTTGGCAGTTTCAAAGGCAACGGCTCCGCCAAAGGACATTCCACAAAAGAAATATAATCCCTTGCAGCTCTTGGATAGGATTTCTTGAGCGCATCTGCCGGCCAATTCTTCAAGAGTTGGGATTCTAGACCCAAAGCATGCTCCGATTTTTCTGGTGTCAACACCGAAAATCTGAGTTGTCTTCGGAATCTCTTCCAATAAATCGTGAAAAGCCACAAACTGACCACCGGCCGGAGGAAACAGGAAAAGAGCCGGACCGTCCTGGTTTTGACCTCGAATCTTGAATACCGGCGGCGATTTTTTTCGATCCAGGATTTGCTCTTTCCTTCTAAGTTCTTGTTCAACCCGGGCTGAAAATTGCTCAAAACGGCTGTTTTGAAGCAAATCATTTGGATCTAGATTCAAGCCCAGGGATTCGTTCACCAAAGTGATCAACTGAATGGCGGTGAGAGAATCTCCCCCCAATTCGAAGAAGTCATCGTCATCGCGAACCGCTTCAAGCCCTAAAACTTGCTCCCAAAATCGACTGGGTTCTGGCGGCTGCCTTGAGTCGATATCCGCCGGACGTTCATGAAAGTCCTCTTTCCGATTCCTTTCCGCTCTAACAACCTCAAAGCGTTGCTTCAAATCGACACCGGATACTATGCACCGATCCATTTGCTTGGCATATTGCATAACTAAATCCAAGGCCTGAATTCCTTCTTCCGGCTGCAGCGCAAAAGCCTTAAGGGATCGGCCAATGCCTCCCCGATCCGATTCAAGGGATTCGAAGTCCCAGGCGTCCCAGTTGATGGAGATCCAGCGGCGATCCGATACAGATTTCTTGAAATGAGCGAACGAATCCAAAAAAGCATTGGAAGAAGCATAGGGTCCGTATCCTAATCCGCCTAGAAGGGAAGAAAGAGAGGAGAATAACACGAAAAACTCACAGGAATTCGAATTGAAGAGTTGATCCAGAATCAGGGTACCGTTCACCTTAGCCTGGAAATACCGATGGAAGAGATCGTCGCCGGCGTCCTTGATAAAAACAGATTTTCCTTTCGGCACGACACCTGCAGCATGGAATACACCGGCCAACTGCCCTGGTTCCCGATGAATTCGCTTGGAAACCATTTCCATGTCCTCCAAGCACCCAACATCCGCTTGAACCACTATGGGATGGCTTCCGAGACCCTCCAGGGATTGAAGCTTCCGGATTTGTTGGCAGACTTTCTTATCCGCCTGCTTTCCTCTCAAGTAATCAGACCAATCTTCCCTTTCCGGAAAAGGAGATCGGCTTAAAAGGACCAGAGTAGACCTCCCTTTTTTCGCCAACCACTCCGCCACCTGGAGGCCAATATTTCCAAGCCCGCCCGTAATGAGATAGATTCCTCCCACTCGAATCTTCCAAGAAATCATCTTTTTTGATTCTGAAATGGGCAATGGATCGTTCCCCAAAGCCCACCGTTGATTTCCTCGGAGAGCAATCAAAGCGGTTTCATTTGAGGCCATGCGAAGTTCGGCCAGTAAATCCTGAAAACAGCCGAATCCTGCCTCGGTGGCACGATCGACATCAATCTGGCGGAAAGAGATACGGGGCAGCTCAAGTTTCGCAACGTTCAATAGTCCAGGAATAGCCGAACCAGTCCGATCAACGGATTCGTTTCCGAAGATGGAGTACATCTCCCTGGAGATAAAAGTCAACTCCAAGTTAGGAAGATTTACACCCTTTGAGACGCCTCTCAATATCCCAACCATATCTCGAATCACTTGATAAAGTTTCCGGTTCAACTCATAGAAATCGTTTTCATTGCCGGAGGTTTCCGGACACCAAACGTAGATGATGCGACACAGCTCTACTTCAAGTGAGCCTAAAGTTTCTGTCAAAAATCTCCCGTAAGCTTCGTCCGCGACGGCTGAAGAAGAAGCCCATCGGCTCGCCGATTCAGAGACTTGAGCTGGAGCCTGCACGAACTGTTCGCCGCTGGAACAGAATGCGGCTTCCAATCTCTGGATTAGTTCTGAAGCCTCTCCTAGAATAATCCAGCAATAGGCGTTTCGATCCAAAGTCCTCTCGTGAGGAGATCGAAACGAAGCTTGCCGCCACTTCGGCAGATGAATGAACTCGGAAACATGCCTTCTTTTGGCCATTCCAAAGTCCATTCCAGCCACTTTCTCGTTCCTCCGATCCACCCAGTGGATTTCCCGCTCAAACGGATAGCCAGGCAAAGGGATTCTTCTCCCCTCATTTTGACCGATGACCCGGTGAAGATCCACGTCGAAACCAAGTTCCCACAACTTGCCTAAGGCTTTTTGATAAGTCATCAGGCACTTGGCCTGCTTTTTGTTTTCTGGGATGGTCGAAAGGACCGTGGCGGATCGATCACAAGCCTTGATCAAGGAACTCAACCCTCGCCCAGGTCCGACTTCAACCCAGACCTTCCCTCCATTTGCAGCAATGGTTTCCACCCCTCGTTGAAAACAAACCGGATTCCTCAGTTGAAGAATCCAGTAATTCGAATCCATGGCCTCTTCATTCTTCATCACCTGACCGGTTCGAGATGAAACAAAGGGAATCGTCGGAGGAGACAACTTGACTCCATCAAAGCTTTTAGAAAATTCATTTAGAATCGGATTCATCGAAGAGGTATGAAAGGCATGTGAAGTAGGGAGAAGACGGCTGCGGACTCCCCTGCTTGTTAACTCCGACTGTACCCGTTCAATGGCTTCTGGATTTCCTCCTAGTACGAATTGATTGGGAGCGTTCATGGCAGCAAGTTCAACGCCATAACTATCAAATTCTCGAGCGAACTTAAGCGGCGCATGAACCGCCAACATAGACCCTTCGTTCAATTTGGACATCAACTTAGCTCGCACGGCTACGATTCTTGCCGCATGCTCCAAGTTGAAGACACCGGCTAAACAAGCGGCCACATATTCGCCTAGACTGTGCCCGAGCATGAATTTCGGCCGAACTCCGTTGGAGATCAAGGATTTCGCCAGAGAGTATTCAATAGAAAATAGAATTGGCTGAGCATAGCGTGTATCCTCGATCTGAGCCTCACCATCTCCATGGAGTTCCTCGGGCTAAAGGGTTTGAAGTAAATCCCAATCCAAATGCTTGCTGAAAGAATCGGCACATAATTTCAGATTTCGCCGGAATTCCGCATCTTCACAGTACAAATCTTTAGCCATCCGCACGTACTGGCTGCCTTGCCCAGGAAATACAAAAACCAATTCATCACGATTGAATTGAGGATAGTCAGATTTTTTTGAGTGCCTTTCCAATGTGGACTTCAGGTCTTCAACACTGCCTACCGTTGATATAGCTCGAAAAGGAAACTCCTCTCTTCCTTGAATCAGAGTGTAGGAGATATCTCCAAGTAAAATCCCTCCATTGTTCTCTAGATGGCCCTTCAAGTTTTTGGCCATCCTTTGAACGGATTCTTGGGATTTCCCGGAAAGTGGAACAAGTCGAAATCCGCCATTCGGCTCGGGAGTTTTCCGGGAAATGATCCTGCTCCTCGGAGCTTCCTCCAAAACTGCATGGGCGTTGGTTCCACCCATCCCGAACGAACTGACCGCTCCCCTTCGAGGAAATTTCGTCGAAGGCCAGATCTTGGTTTCCTTAGCGACACGGAAGGGGGAATTTTCTAATTCAAGTTCAGGGTTTGGTTGGCGAAAGTGCAAAGTTTTTGGGATCATGCCATGATACAGACTCAATACAACCTTAATAAATCCAAGGATGCCGGCAGCGGATTCGGCGTGGCCGAAATTTGACTTAAGCGAACCAATGGAGCAGAACCCAGTCGCCTGGGTAAAGGATTTCCACGCCTGGCTTAAGGCCTCAAACTCGATTGGATCTCCAAGTGGAGTTCCGGTGCCGTGGGCTTCCACCATCTCAATGGATTCAGGGTGAACACCGGAAACGCGAAGCGCCTGCTTTATTACTCGAATTTGGCCGATTGGAGAAGGGGCTGTATACCCGATTTTCTCCTGGCCATCATTGTTCACAGCCGTGCCTCGAATTACCGCATAGATATGATCCTGATGAGTGATGGCATCTTTAAGAGGTCGGAGTAGTACGATTCCCATTCCACGCCCCGGACTGGTGCCGCTCGCCTCCGAATCAAAAGGGCGACATTTCCCATCGCGCGAAAATATCATTCCCTTTTCGTATGGATAACCGACGTCTTGGGGAAGGGCAATACAAGAGCCGCCGGCTAGTGCCATTTGACAGTCTCCCGCAAGCAAACTCTGGCAAGCAAGATGTACCGCCACCAAAGATGTAGAGCAAGCCGTGTTCAAGCTGATTGCCGGCCCGGTCAGCCCTAATTGATAAGCAACCCGAGTGGTCATAAAATCCTTTTCATTCGCCAACATCAAGCGATACAATTCTGAGTAAGAAATATTAGGGTTTAGCTTCAGGTTTTGGTGCAGGTAATCATTCTTTCCACAACCACCGAATATTCCTATATCTCTTCCAGATTTTCTGGGCACATGGCCTGCATCGTTCAATGCATGCACGGCTCCTTCCAAGAAAACACGCTGCTGTGGATCTACGGAACTGGCTTCGCCAGGACTCATTCCAAAATAGTGAGCGTCAAATTTATCAACATCCTCCATAACGTTATTCGCTCGAACATAGTTAGGGTTCTGGAACGTTTCTTGTTCTACTCCTCGTTCGGATAATTCACTCGACTCGAAAACTTGAAGACTGGACCTGCCTTCTACCAGGAGGCTCCAGAATTCCGGCCAGGACTTTGCTCCGGGAACCCGACAAGAAATCCCAATGACAGCAATCGCTCTTTCCGACTGATCAAGATCTTGCATGGTGACTACACCCTTTCCTGTTCTTTTGATCCTAGGGAAAAGCTCAACGGCTGAGCTCCTGTAGGACTCCGCTTCACATGCAAGAATTGGGTCAAGCTCTCAATCGATGGATACGTTAACAAGTCAATGAGTTTTATTTTCACTTGCAATCGCTGGCTCACTTCATCGCGGACCTGCTGGAGTAAGAGAGAATGCCCTCCTACATCGAAAAAGTTATCGTGATTGGTGAAATTATCGTGCCCAAGCACCTGTTTCCAAATCTCGGCAAGAACGCCTTCGGCATCTATGGACTCTGGCGGAAGCACCTCGTTTCGTTCTCTCTCAAAAACATTGGATTTCGAAATGAGAGATTTTCGATCTATTTTGCCACTGGGCGCCAAAGGCAGCTCATCAAGCAAAATGAATTCCGAAGGGATCATGTATTTGGGAAGTTGCGTCTCAGCCTTTTCTCGAATTCGGCAAAGCACATCTGATTCACCAGTCTTCTTATCTCCAACCAGTTGAACAAAGGCTTTCAAGCGCCGCCGGTTCCCTTCTCCAACGACGAGCACATTGGCCGCCAGGACATCCGGGTCGTCCGAAAGGACTTGCTCGATTTCTCCAATTTCTATGCGGAAACCTCGAATTTTCACTTGCTGGTCAATTCTTCCCAGAATCTCTAAATTTCCGCTTCGATTCCATCGGCACAGATCTCCAGTCTTGTATATCCTCTCCTCAGAGCTGGGATCAAATGGATTCGCGGCGAAGCGGTCGCACGTCAGATCAGGTTGATTTAAGTACCCCTGACCGACTCCGGCTCCTCCTATCCACAATTCGCCAGGGACGTCCACGGGAGTCAATTGTCCGTGGAGATCCACCACATAAGCACTTGCATTCACCACCGGTCGCCCAATGGAGACCTTTTCCGCGCTCCCCTGATATTTGAACGCCGTGGCAAACATAGTCGCTTCCGTAGGTCCGTAAGCATTGAAAGCCAATCGGCTCCTCCCCCACTTCGCAATTAGTTTGGGCGGACAAGCCTCACCCCCAATCATTAAGGTTCGTATATGATTTAAGTCTGTTTCCGGGACTTCTGAAAGAACCGAGGGAGTGATCAATAGAAAGCTGATTCGCTTTTCTCTCAGCACCCGAGCTAAATCATCACCTGGAATCAAATTCTCTCTCTTCTCCAGAATTAAGCAACATCCATTGCAAAGAGAAATACAAATTTCCATCATGGACATATCAAAGTTTATCGATGCCAGTTGAAGAATTCGGTCCTTTGGTTCAAGCGAAAACAACTGATGCTGAGCTTCCAAATGATATGCAAGGTTCTCGTGTGAAATTTTTACACCCTTTGGCCTTCCGGTTGAGCCGGAAGTATAGATGACATAGGCAATCCTTGAAGTAGAATAATATTCGGGAAAGTAACTTTGCCGACTGTTAGCGGCCAATTTTTCTAAACCATGGATTCGCCAGCAAGGCGCCCCCGCCTTTTCCAGATTCAGATCTCGATCTGTCAGAATCATTTGAGGTTCAGCATCCTCGATCATCCAATGAAGGCGCTTCGGCGGAAGCTCGGGTGAAAGCGGCAGGTAAGTCCCACCCATTTTGAAAATGGCCACGAAGCCTACCATGAATTCAAGTGACTTCTCTGCAAAGAGGCCGATGATGGCTGTGGATTCTACACCGAGCGCCTTTAGTCCAGCAGCCGCATTCTCCGCTCGTTCGTTCAATTTTCCATAGGACAATTTCTCTCCTTGAGACTCGGCAGCGATATGTTCGGGCATGGTCCGAACAATTTCCTCAAAACGAGCAAGCGCCGATTTCCCACAAAGCCTCCTTGGTAATGCTCGGCTCCAGGTGCGAGCCACCAAATCGTGTTCGTAGGGTTGAAGCATGCGAAGCTCGGATACGACAGTTGCCTTTCCTGATAGCAGCTCACAAAGCAGGGAGTCATAGTGACCGAGAAGCCTCCTCAATGAACTCGAATCGAATAGCGATGATTTGCCGTGGACTCGGACTTCTAGATTGCAATCTGTCAGCCCAATTTCCAGAGATAGATCTCCCTGCAAGGGCAGAGGAAGTCCTCCAAACGGCTTCGCCTGATTCACCCAACTTGCTCCTGCTGGCAAAAATTCATCATCGGACCACAGCATGAATTCAGGCATGGAAGCAAATTCCTCCGGGTGCCAAAATTGAGTAGGAATGGAACCGAATTGGAGCAGATGCTTCCATTCCTCCAGCGACTCTCGCCGACTTGTTTCTAAATTTCGGAACAGCTGTTCAACCCTCAAGTCAGAAGAGAAATCGGCTGCGGCCAATCTTGGCACATAAGGAGGATGGAATTTTTCCCCTCCTTCAATCTCAGAACCAGGCACGAAAGTCCACGTTTTCAGTGCCGGAGTTTCCGTCCTAGCGTATCTTGCCAATAAGATTAAAGCCGCGGCCTGGACCACAGTCTCTTCCTGAACGCCAACGGAATGTTTGGCTTCTAGCAATCGAAGTCGAAGCTTTTTGCCTAAGAAGCAGCATTCCGTCAGGATCGATTCACCCGAAGGCTTCAGCCCGCCATTCAACTTCGGCAAGCTGGATTTGCTGTAACAAGAAGGCAGCTTGAATCGAGCCTTCTTTTGGCAGGGTTGGTCGATGATATTTCGACTTCTCATCCACCCAAGGTCCTTTTTGGCCCCCACCCTTCTCAAGTACTCCGAGACAAACAAAAACAACATGTTTCGATAGCAAGCAAGACTAGCAAATTTCGGCTCGCTGAATTCCATTTCCAGCGCATAGCTGTTCAAACCTATTTGATCGAACGAAACAAACCACGACGGCTCTTTTCGAAATGGAATTCGAAACTTCTCCATCACCCTAAAATCTGAAGAAATTCTTTTGCAAGTAGATTGAGTAGGGTCAATCTCTTCTAGAGTGATCGAAATCGTTTCATTTCCTCTTGAAGCTTGTGCCCCAACTTCCTGGCCGGCCTCGCTCAAGAGAAGATGGGACCGCCCCGTCGAACATCGTTCTTGGAAAAGGATGGTCTCTATGGATTCTTGAAAAATAGAGACTTGAATATTTCCTCTTAGCAAAACCTTAAACCTTGATTCTTTCGTCATGGCCTCATTCCTCACGGGATTCATGAACCGGAGCTTTCATCTCCATCTGATTTCGAATGTCCTATTTCCCTTTGGCCGGCATGGAGCTTTTCGAGCAGAAGCCCTTCAGCCTCCAGACCGACGATTGCGCCGACTAAATCCAGGCCTGCCGCCAAGGATTCAGTACTCTCCCTTGGCTCTAATGAGAAGAACCGGATTCTGGCTTTTCCCGCAACAATGCTTGTCAGAGAATTTTTGTAGGATGTGAGGGGAAGAGAATCTGCAAGGAATGATTCGAGGCATGATTTTGGATTTTCCCACTGGGCAAATCCATAGCAAGAACCCGTCATCCAAAACTACGCACCGTACGTCTAATAATCCTTTCTCCTGGGTTGCCTTGATAATTTGAACGACTAGGGTTCATACAGGCTTCTAGGCCTGATCATTTTCGATTCCTATGCTCATGAATAAGTCAAGTAGAAGGATAGCCTTTCAGATTTTCGCAGATTTCCTTGGGCGCTGCTTGATTCCACCTGACCTTGAATCGCTTGGCTGTTGGGCCAGCAAGACAGACGCAGCAAATATGATTATCTCGAAGAGTTTCGAGATGAAAAAAATGGCTAGACTCCATGCCCTTTTCAGGAGGGTAGGAAATTAGTTCCGGCTCCCTTTGGCAGGACACTCTAAACTCAAGTTCTTCAGGAGAAACGGTCAATCCTAGCCCAGTCGCTTTGAGCAAGGCTTCCTTGAGGCACCAAAATCGATAAAAAAGTAGCTCCTTCTCTTCTTGGTTATGGATTTCGTCAATGGCTACTCTTTCGCTTCTGCTAAGCACAGTCTTGGCTAAGGCTGGCAACGACAACCCTCGATGAACCCATTCCGCATCTACTCCAATTCGATTTCGCGGAGAAAAGGCGCAAACCACCAGAGATTGCGTATGCGAAAGGCTGATTTGAGGTGCGGCAGTCGCTCCATCGATACACACGGTTGGCCGGCCTCCTGGCTCATACACCAACTCCCAGTCCGACGGACCTAATTCCAAAAGCTGGAATAGGCCAAATCTCAATAAGGCATGGCTCAAGGCAAACTGGCGACGGGAATCGCGACTTCGAAATCGATGCCAGCGATCCCTTTCCGCCTCTCCCAAAGTCCAAAGGAGTTCCTGCTCCTCGGCGTCCTTCATATCCTCCGGATCAGCCCAAAAAAGCGGAATCTCTTCTTCTTCCGCCGCCAGCCAAGAGGAATGGATTTTCACTCTGGGAACTTCCGCCGAGTTTGAATTCGAATCCGCACTGGAGCCTGCGTGGAATCAGCGCAACATGCTGATTCCGTCGAAACCGAAGGATTCACCGGAGGAAAGCTCCACTTGCAAGACCAATCGAATGGGGTGAACTTGATTCAGATCCAAGTCCACCGTCCAGGCCATGGCCGTACCGGAAACGCTACCAAGGTCGACAGATTTGGAAGCCAATAGCTGCCCATCAAAATAATGGTATGCGTCCACTTGCATCTTGCCTTGATTCGGCGCGGCATAGGTTTGGATCTGCACCGATTTGGCGTAGCCGGAAGTCGTCAAGTAAGAACCGTCGTGGACGGTAGCGCTCACTCTTTGGAAGGTGCTGCTCAAGTTCGGATTGATGGCGTTCATGGGCAGTTCCAGCCAAGGCCATACTCTACGGGGTTGGGGATTCTCCGGATCTTCTGGCGCGAAGAAGGCAATTCCGTGATCCAAGTCGTCCCGGTTGGATTCGACGCTCTGTTCGATCCAAGGAGCTCCGGGCAAGTCGGCACCGGCAACGAAACCTCGCAACGTACCGATAAACATGGCCCTGCTGGTGGCGAAATCCGGCCCGCAAGCCAAGGATGCAATCCCCCACGAGGGGAAACCGTCGCCGCCTACATTTCGGAACCCTGCGGCTACGTTTTGCAGTTCAAGGGCTTTGACTCCCCGCCCCCAGGTAGAAACATACAAGACCGGCCGCTGGCTAAAATCCGGCGGCAAGCTCAAATCAGTAACGCGAACTTCATCCAAAGAAGCTCTCCGATCGATGGCAAGTCCTCCTCCCGGCAAATCCAAATATTCCACAACCCAGGGATCGTCGTCCAAGACAAAGAACATCCGCGGGTTGACCGGCCGCGAGAAGGCCGGATCCAAAGCGAATCCCCGAATGGTCGAGGAGAATTGTCGCAGCGGTTTCCAGATCGTGTCTTCAAGCCGAAATAGCACATGATCGGTGATGCCATAAACGTCCGTTCTGCCGGCAGAGCTTGCATCCTCATAGGTCGGCGCCACCAAAATCTCTTTCAAAAACGGCATCGTTCCTCCTCCCTCCATCTGGTCCAGGACTTCCAACGTGGCTCCGTTGTCCCGGCTACGCATGGGAGGATAAGTCCAAGCCCCGATGTAAATGCATTGGTCCGAACCAGGCCCCGCCAAAGCATCGTAATTGGGCGACAAGGCGACCACCCGGCAATAGGCTTGTAATCGACCGCCTTCCTGGGGCAAATAAAGGGGCAAGCGGGTCCAGCCGGTGCCGCCACGAGGATTGCTCAAGGGCAGGCGAGGATCTTGCCAAAGCGCCAATTCCTGGAAGCCGGCAACGGCCAAAGTTCCGTCTTGAACGAAGTTCGGCGAAGCCGCCAGGGCCTTTTGGAAACTCATCGGACTTCCGGTATCCAGCACCCCGGTAGTTCCCAATAAAGGTTCGTGCAACAAAGTGGTCGAGCCGTAAGTCGCGCCATAAACCAAGGTGTGGTTCAGATAATCCCTGAGGGCCAGGACGTCCCGCATCTGGGTTTCCATACGCACTCGCTTTTCCAGCCAGCTAACACCGGCGTCCTTGCTTTGAAACAATCCTTCCGCCCGACCGTACAGCAACATGCCGTCCTCGGAAAAATTGGAAGAGACGGCGAAAGCCTGCTCAACTCGAGTCTCCGGCGGTTCTCCAGTATTGTTCCCGGCCCCTCTTTCCAGAATGAAGTCTTGCTCATTACCCGAATCCAACCAAGTCAGACCGAAGTCTTTGCTTCGCAGAATCCCGGTTCCTTGATAATCGGCGTGATTGGGATAAGCGAAACCGGCAGCGAGAAAGTAACGCTCTCCATCTGGAGCCAAAGGAGTGGACACCAGGGAACCGACGCCCGTATCCAACTCATAAACTCGCTGAAAGGTCTGACCGGAATCTCCCGATCGCCAAATCTCTCCCTGGTCTTTACCGTTGTTCTGAGGATCGAGTCGGGAACGGCCGATGACCAAACTTTGGGAACTGCTCAAGTTCCTCGCCATGGCAATGGAAGTGATCTGCCAATCGTAAGCACTTTGAGTCGCTTGATCGAACTGGCTGTGCAACTGCCAAGTTTGGCCGCCATCGGCGGAAAGATAAAGCCGGCCTTGAATCGCCGCCGCCAATGAACGGGCTGGCCCAGGCAGGCTTTGAGCTTCAAACTTCGGCGCCACGGCCACGGCGGCAAAGGCGGCGGTTGGGTCCAAGCCGGTGCTCAGGACCGGCTGCCAAACATCGGAGGCACCATGGCGCAAATACAAATTTCCTTTCCGCGTTAAGCAAAGCAAGGGGCCGTCTTGCCCAGCCTCGGGAGCATCAATGTCCAATATGTCACGATCGCCACCGGGCAAGCCCCCGGAAAAACTGCGGGCTTTGCCCAAGTTTCGATCATAAGCCCAGATTCCGTTGTTGGTGCCGATCACGAACATGGATGGATCGGCGGAACGCTGGTAATACACCACTTCCCGAGCCAGCATCCGTTCCATTTGGTCCCCCACAACGGTTTCCCAAGACAAACCGTCATCAACGGACCGTAAGACTTTGGTCATATCCACGGTAACCACCAGGATTTCCAACTCTCCCGTGGAGGTTGGCCCGCAGGCAACCGAGTAGACCGTGTCGTGAGGCAGGTGCAACCGGGGCAAACCGGTGGCGACACCCGCGCAAGCGAGGACCAGGGGGGCAAGGAGCATCTGAGGGTAGGTACGGCCTGAGGATGGGGCGGCCGCGCCCTACCTTAGCACTAAAACCCCCGGCCGATCTAGGGCCGGTAAGTTTCCGCAACCAGGCCACGGATGTAGCGCAGATAGTCTTCCGTACCCAAGGCCTTACCAGTGGCCTGCTTAACTAATTCGGCCACTGAATAGCGGCTGGCCGGCCGATGCACTTTGCGCCGCAACCAATCCAGCAAAGAGGAAAACTCCCCTTGGGCCAATTGCAGTTCCAAGTCGGGAAGATCGGCCAAAGCGGACTCGTACAACTGAGCTTGCAACAAGTTGCCCAGCGAATAGGTCGGGAAATAGCCGAACATGCCCATAGACCAGTGAATGTCTTGCAACACACCGTGGGCGTCGTCGCTCGGCCGAATGCCTAGGATTTGCTCATAGAGGTCATTCCAAGCTACAGGCAGATCGGCGACTTCCAAATCACCTTCGAACAAGCCCTTTTCGATTTGAAACCGGACGGCAATGTGCAAATCATAAGTAACTTGATCCGCTTCCACTCGGATCAAAGATGGCTTCACCTGGTGCAAAGCGCGGTGCATGCTTTCTGCTTCCACCCCGGCTTTATCGGGAAAGGCCTGGCGATATAAAGGCAAGGCCCATTGCCAAAAAGACCGGCCCCGGCCGACTCGGTTTTCCCAAAGTCGAGACTGGGATTCGTGAACTCCCAAGGAGACTGCATTTCCGATCGGCAAGCGCCGGCTCTCGGCAGGTAATCCCTGTTCGTACATGCCGTGCCCGGCTTCGTGCAACAAACCGAACAAGGCCGGCCGAATGTCGTCTTCTTGATAACGCCAGGTCAACCGCACGTCCCCAGGATGGAATCCGATGCAGAACGGGTGGGCGGCCAAGTCCAATCGGCCGGCTTCGAAGTCGAAACCCATGCGTTCGATCAAAGTCTTGGCGAAAGCCAATTGCCGATCCGGAGGGAAATTTCCTTGCACCGGCGAAAGATCGATCTCCTGGCCACCCTCGGCAACCGTCTGAATCAGCGGAACCAACGCCCCGATCAATTCCTGAAACAAGGGCTCTAAATCGGCTTGCTTGGCTCCCGGCTCGAATTCATCCAACATGGCGTCGAAGGCGGAGCCTTCCGGCATCACGCAGGAAGCCTGCCGGCGACGCAAGTCAAGCAAACGCTCCAGAGCCGGTTGGAAAATAGAAAAGTCGGAAGCTTTTCGAGCCGCTTGCCAGGCCACCAATCCGGCACTTTTGGCTTCCGCTAATTCCCGGGCCAAAGCGGCCGGCGTCTTCACCGCCCGATCCACCAGGCGCCGGGCTTCTCGAAGGTGAGCTTCCGCTTCACTTCCGGCTTCGGCGCCGGCATCGGCCTGGGCCAGAGCCTCCTGCATGGCGGAAGCCGTCAATTTCTCGTGGCGCAAGGCTGCCAAAGTGCCCAGCACCTTGCCCCGGCCCTCCTGGCCTTTGGCCGGCATTTGGGTTTCCTGGTCCCACTCCAGAATCTCCGCGGCACTATCGAGATCCCGGATTTCGGCCCAGCATTGCAACAAAGGGCTGAGGAAATCGGCCTGGCTCATGGGGCCGATTGTAGGCTCGAGAACCGCCTTTATTCTTCGCTCAAAGCCAAAAGAATGTCTTGCAACAAGCGGTCGTCGTCCGGCTTCACCTGGCTGGGATAAAAGCCCCGAACCCGACCATCCTTTCCAATCAGGTATTTGCAGAAATTCCAGTTCGGCGCCGGATGGGATGCGCTGAGAAAACCGTACAAGGCGGCTTGCTCCTCGCCTTTCTTCACCTTCAGCTTCTCAAACATGGGAAAGCCGACCTGATATCGGCTTTCACAGAATTGCCGGATCTCCGCGGCACTGCCCGGTTCTTGTCCGCCGAATTGATTGCAAGGAAAACCCAAGACTGCGAAGCCCATTTCCGACATGCTTTGGTGCAAGCTTTGCAAACCGGCGTACTGAGGCGTGTAACCGCATTGGCTGGCCACGTTCACCACCAGGCAGACCTTGCCTTGGTACTGGGCCAAATCCACCGGCTCTCCCTCCAAAGCGTTCACCTGAAAGGAATGGAATCCTTGCGCCTGAGCTCCTTCCCCAGTCTCGGCCCCGGCTTCCACCGGCTCCAGCTTGAGATAATCGAGTCCGACCATATAAGCCTTGACCGCAGCCTCGTTGGCTCCGGTAATGCGTAACCGCAAGCGGCGATCCCCGGCTTGCAATTGCACCTCGCCCAAATTCAACAGCCCGGTGGAAACCACTTTGGGATCGTAAAGATCCAAACTTTGTCCCAAGGCCTGGCCGTCCAGTTCCAACTGCACCTGACCATAATCTCGGGCTTTGGTAAAGGCCGCCTGCAAGCGATAACGGCCGGTGCTGGCCACCGGCAACCTCAAATCCAAATGATCTCCCGGCTGAGCTCCGGTCCACCAGAGCTGAGCCTCGCCGGACCAATCGCCGCCGAATCCGCCCATTTCCTGAACCTGGGTCTCCCCGCCGCTCTTCTCCAAGAGAGACAGGCTCTCACCCTCCAAGGCGCCTTCGACTCGGAACACCTGCCACTCCGGAACTTGAGCCGGGATTCGATCATCCAATTCAGGAAGAGGCGGGCCGCCGGCAGGAGCATCGGCCGGGGCATACCACCAAGCGGTGGTGACGAAGTCCACTTCCTGCTCCTCCCAATGCCAAAGCTCCATGTCAAATCGGAGAGATTCCTGGAACGGAATGGAATCCGCCAGGTGGAAGCGATTCAAAGACGACCAACCGTAATTCCGCGGCCCGTCGCACCGGGCTTGGCTGTGGAAAGGCCCATTGAACAACTCGGAGCTTCCCCAGGCGTAGCCGAAATAATCCTCGGTGCCGGTCCCGAAGGTCGAAGGGAAGGCCTCGCCGTCGACGTAGAACTTTTCGTCCCCTTCTCCCCACCACGTACGAGTGGGGTTGCGAATCGCCAAGGTGCAGCCGACGAACCGACCGGGACCACGAGCATGCAAGATCGGCATGTCTTTCATCGGACGGGTCGAGACGTTCAGGTTCTGGCGCCAAGTTCCGTGCAACCGCAAGGGACCGGCAATGTCTCGGTCGACGCCGAAATCCACCCGCACCACGCAAGCGGGAGCGCCGTCGTTGTGGAAAGCCAAGCTGATGCCTTTTTCAAAAGGAATCGGCAAATGGAAACTCAACAAACCACGTTCCGGATCGGTTCCGGAAACATAAGTGCGGTGGGCAGGAAAACCGGGAGAGACGCCAAAGAAATCTCCAATCGGCAAATCAATTTGCGGTTTTCCGGTGCGGTCGGCGTCAATGCGAATGCGCAGCGCTCGCATCATCAAATCCCAATCTTCGATCTTATCGGGATTTTGGAACTTGAACCGAATGATGCGATAGGTGCCGGAACCGGTGGCATCGATCTTCATGCCGCGACTGCCGGGAACCAATTTCCCCGCCCGCATGGTGGCCCTTTGCACCTTGGGCATGACCAAAAGTTCGGACAGCACCCTTAGCGCCGCTCGAATGTAGGTGCTGTTTTGTTCGAACAACTCCAGGCTCATGGAGGGCACCACCGTCCCATCGGCGAATTGGCGCACGTTGACGTGGTAGTACACGTCCTTGGCGGTGCACGCGATTTTCATGCTCTCCTGAAAAGGAAACGGCGCATAGCAGTTCCAACCCCGAGCCCGCATCCCGGTCATAGGCTCCAAGAACGGAGCGACCTTGCCGCTCAACAAATCGGCGAAGGGAACCCGCCAAACCGGCTCGGTGGCGCCGTCGACGAAAAACAGCAGATCTCCGGAAGGATTGGCCGACCAAATGCGGGTGATCACGCCGGGCCCCTGGGCGTCGGCCATGACGTAAAGGGTTTCATCCTGGAAGTTCTCTTCCCGCAAGAATTGGCCGCGATCGTGGTTGGCAAACCAGGCTTCGGAGTCCTCGGCGCCGGCGTGGGAGCGCCGGTCGTAAGAAGAAAACTGGTAGCCGCGCTCTCCCGGCCTCGGCATCCAGGTCAATCGACGAAGGTTGTAAACGTCCTCCAAAAGGTAAGCGTAGTCCAGTTCCAGCGGCGTAGTGGAAACGGTCTCCGGCTCTTGCGCCGTCGCCAGGAACGCCAAGGTCAGGATGGATGCGATGTGAATCATGGTTCGCCTCAAGTGCGGCTCAGTCTAGCGTGGCCCCGGCTGACATACGTGGGGACCGGGCTACCGGCGGGCGCTATTCTCAAAACCCCCTTCAGACCACCTTGTCTCACGCCAACCGCTTTCTAACCAGGATCTTCTGCCTAAGCCTGCTGTTCGCCTCTTGGAACGGCTTGGCCGGTCAAAGCCTGCCCTCCAACCCCGGGCCGGGCAACGGCGACCATCCCTGGGAGGCCACGCTGGGATGGTGGCACACCCGACTGGAGGACCGGTCCGCCCGCAACGTCAGCACGGCGATTTCCGGTGGCCCGGTGCTCCACCTGAGGCGGGATTTGGGTTCCTATTGGAGTGCCGGCATCCAGCACGTCAGCATGGGCGGCGACATCGAAGGCACCATCACCGACCCGTTCGTGGAATATTGGTTCGTGCCCCACGACCGGCCGGCGCCGATCTACGGTGCCGCCTTCCTGGGCTACCACTGGGGCGATTTCGAATACGTCGGCCCGGATCGCCATTTCACCTTCCCGACCCTGGACGTCGGCTCCTTTCGAGACAGCGGCCCTTTTATGGGAGTCGAAGGTTGGCTCCCGGTGACCGAAGGTTGGACCTTGAAGGCCCTGGTCGGATGGTGGCCGAGAACCCGGCACGCCAATCCTTTCGACGTTGACGACATGCATCCGGTGTATACGGTGGGCACCGGTATTCGCTTCAGCCAGTGGACCACCTTGAATCTAGCCGGAGCTTGGAACCCGGACGCCGACGATGCCTTGGTGGTGGTCGGTCTGAGTTACCGTTTCTGAAGCTTTCGACTTTGGGCCCGCTAGCGAATCGCCGGCCGGTCTTCGCGCTTTTCCCGATCGCCGAGACCAAGGCTAAGCCGGGCCAACACCGGGTAGTGATCGGAGGGATAACGCCCTTCCTGGTGATCGCGCAAAACTTCGACTTGCAAGAAGTCCCAGCTCCGGTCGGCCAGGATGAAGTCGATCCGCCGGCCGTCACGGCCGCCGCGAAATCCATGAAAGGTGCCGCCGGCTTTTTCCTTCGGATGAAGCTTTCGGAAACCGTCCTGCAATCCGGCTTTCAATAAGATTTTCAGCGGCGCTTCTTGTTCGGTGGCATTCAAATCGCCGGCCAGAAGAAAAGGCAATCCGGCGAAATCTCGCTGCCACCGTTCCACGATCAAAGCCGCCGATTCCTTTCGGGCTTGCTTGCCACGATGGTCGAAATGAGTGCCCATCACGGCGAATCGGCTGCCGCTACGACGTTCCAGCAAGACCGCCCAAACCGCCATTCGCGGCAAGGCGGCATCCCAACCTTTGGAGCCGATTTCATCCGGCTTGGGACTCAACCAGAATTCGCCGTGGGATTCCACTTGAAAGCGTTCCCGATCGACCAACCAGCCACAGAATTCTCCGCGGCGGCCTCCTTCCCGATGCTGGCCCAGGGCTTGGTAGCGGGGCAACTTTTGCAATAGAAAATCGACTTGAAAGGCCAACGCTTCCTGAATCGCTACCAGTTCGGCATCGGTCCGCTGAATCAACTCGGCCACTTGTTGGCACCGCATTTCCCAGTGGTTCTTGCCGTCTTGGGCGGTGCCGTAGCGAATGTTGAAACTTAACAATTTCAATTCCCTGGCCGGCCTTTGCGGCACCGGCGGCTCGGGAACCGGAGCTTGGACCGGTTCTTGAACCGAACCACTGAACAGGAAAGTGAGGGCGAGAAGGCTAAGCATGGTCACAGCGCCTGCACGTCGGCAATGGCGTGCAAGAGCTGTTGCATGGTAAAGGGTTTCGGCAGGAAGACGGTCAGTTTGGCCGGCTCCACTTCTTCAAAACCCTCGTTGCTGAAGCCGGTGGAAATCACGAAGCGAAGCTGCGGTTTGCGGCGCTTCAGCTCCTTCCAAGTGGTCAAGCCGTGAATGTTCGGCATGATCAAATCCAAAAACACCAAATCGATCTCGTCGGCCAAAGAATCAAATATCTGGATGGCTTGCAGGCCGTCGGAAGCAGGATGGAAATCGAACCCCCTCGGCTGCAAGCACTTTTGAATCATGTTCAAAATCATGGGCTCGTCGTCCACCGCCAGGACGCCGCAGGGATGGAGGCGCGGGCCCACACCGCTCGGATCGACCTCGACCGAGGGGACGCCGGCATGGGGATCCAAAGGCAGCACCAAGCGAATCACGGTGCCCTTGGCCGGCTGGCTTTCCACCTCCATCCAACCCTCGGAAGCCTGGAGCAATTGGTGGGCCATGGACAGGGGCAAGCCTTGCCCGACGTGCAAATTTTGGCCGACCGCCGCGTCGGGATCGTAGGGATGGAACAGCCGCTCCAATTCCTCCTGGGTCATGCCGCAGCCGTTGTCGGAAAAAGACAACAGGGCAAATTGGCCCGGCCGGCGCAGGGGATGGCCGGCGCAATCTTCCGCCAATAATTCGGTTCCTTGGCTGTGCAAAACCACTTCGTCCCCGGGCCGAACCGTGTCCCGGACGTGCAAAGCGATCAGTGCCATCATCTGCAGCAAAATGCCGGGATCGACGTGAACCAGTAAGGAAGTTCCCCGGTGCCGGTGACGGCAACGAACCGCCGGCGTCAAGACCCGCTGCACCAGGCGCAAATGTTGGGTCGCGAATTCGGCCAAATTTAAAACTTCAGGATGGCCGGCCGGGGCCAAATGGGACGACTGCAATCCACGAACCATTTCGCCGCAACGCCTGGCCGCGGCCACGGTGTCCCGCAAGGCCATGGCGGCCAAGGGATCTAATTGGTCGGCTTGATGATTCAATAAACCCAAATTTCCCTGCACCACCGCCAATTGGTTGTTCAAGTCCAAAGTCAAAGCCTTGGTCAGCGAACCAAGGATTTCCGCTTCTTGAACTTGTTGTACTTGTTGCTCCAGTTGGTGCAGCCGCTGACGTCCATCTTCTTCCTGTCTTTGATCTTGATAGATGTGAACGTGAACCACTCCGTAAAGCGGATGCTGCAAACACCGAGCCCGTAAATAAACCGGAAGTCGACGACCCTCCCGACTCAAGCGCACGACGGCGCCTTCCCAAATGCCGCCTTTTTGCAAGGCTTCGGCTATGACCGTGGGATTGGTCAAGCCGAACAAATCCTCCTCCGGAATCAACTCCGGCAAAGGTTGGTTTTGCAAGCTACCTGATTCATAACCGAATAAAGCATCGGCGCTGGGATTGGCCCAAAGGATGGTTCCGGCCGGATTCAACAGCAGCACGCCTTCGGCCATTTCTCGGGCCAGTAATTCCAATAAGGGGCCGCGCCCTCCCAGCTCCACTTCGCTCAAGATCAAACGAATTTGGACTAGTTGCCCCTTGCGAAAACCGGGAACGATCGAGGCCCTGGCCAATAAAGAATCGCCGGGCAAACTGCGCAACCGCAACATCCGGCCCATGCCGACCGGGCCCGGCTTGGCCAATTCCCGGAACGCCGCCAGATTCCAATCATCGAACGGAATTAACTCTTCCAGAGACCGTCCGAGCAAATGCTGGGGCCGACCCGCCCGCCACAAGCGGGCAGCGGCAGGATTGGCCCAAACTAAATCCAAGCCCTCTTGCCACAATTCCTGCACCGTCTCCTGCAATTGACCGCCTTCGGGGGCGACCGGCTTTCGCAGGCTCCAACGGGTCAAGGCAAAATGAGACTGGTGCAGCCAACCCGAGCCCAAAGGATGCGGGTGCGTAGATGCGCTGCGCTGCAGGGCGTTCATGCAGAGAACTCAACTGGGGGGAAGCCGAGGAATCCAGCCTAACAAAGCAAGGCGGGCCACAAGGCTCCGGCCGCCGGTGGTGAGAAAAGAAAGCCGGGGATTTTTCGTCAATCCTTACCCTCCAGGCAAAACCAAGACTCGGAAGGAGAAAGCTGCGAGGTTAATCTAAGAACCAAGATGGCCCAGAACCTCATCGAAAAAATTGCCCAGCGCTTTGCCGTGGGACTCCCCGAGGGCAGCGTGGTCCGTTCCGGAGATTTCCTAACCGTCCGGCCCCAGCACGTCATGACCCATGACAACACCGCGGCGGTGATGAAAAAATTCCAATCCATTGGCGCCACGGAGATGGCGGATCCCAAGCAGCCGGTGTTCACCTTGGACCACAACGTCCAAGACCGCAGCGAAGGCAATTTGGAGAAATATGCTTCCATCCAGGCCTTCGCCGAGAGCAAGGGAGTGGACTTTCACCCGGCAGGCCGGGGCATCGGCCACCAAGTCATGTCGGAGGAAGGCTATGCTTGGCCCGGCACCTTGGTGGTGGCCAGCGATTCCCACAGCAACCTGTATGGCGGGCTCGGCGCTTTGGGCACTCCGGTGGTCCGCACCGACGCCGCCGCCATCTGGGCCACCGGAACGACTTGGTTCCAGGTTCCGCCGGTGGCCTTGGTCCGGCTGGGCGGAGCTTTGCGCCCGGGAGTCAGCGGAAAAGACGTGATCTTGGCCCTTTGCGGCTATTTCGGTCAGGACGAAGTCTTGAACCACGCGGTCGAATTCAGCGGCGAAGCGGTCGCCGCTCTGGACATGGACTCCCGCTTGACCATCGCCAATATGACCACCGAATGGGGCGCCCTGGCCGGCGTCTTCCCGGTCGACGGCGTCACCCTGGATTGGCTGAAGGCCAGGGCGGCGGCGCTGCCGGAGGCCTCTCCTTCCACTGCCCGCTTCCACCAAGATCGGATCGCCGAGCTGGAAGCCCGGCCCCCGGCGGCGGATGCTGGAGCCAGCTACGCCAAGGTTTTGGACTTCGACCTGTCCAGCGTCACGCCTCACGTTTGCGGCCCCAATTCGGTGAAGACCCTGCACTCGGTCCGTGACCTGGCGTCCAAAAAGATTCCGGTGCAGAAAGCCTACCTGCTGTCCTGCGTCAATGGCCGAGTGCAAGATTTGGCCGAGGCCGCGTCGGTAGTCGCCGGCAGCAAGATCCACCCTCAGGTCAAACTCTATGTCGCCGCCGCATCTTCGGTGGTGCAAGCGGAAAGCGAGGCTCGGGGCGATTGGGCCAAATTGCTCGCCGCCGGGGCCATCGCTCTACCACCGGGTTGCGGGCCCTGCATCGGATTGGGCGAGGGCCTGCTGGAAGACGGGGAAGTCGGCATCAGCGCCACCAACCGCAACTTCAAAGGTCGGATGGGAAGCCGGGAAGCGGAGGCCTATTTGGCCTCCCCCGCCGTCGTCGCCGCCAGCGCCTTGGCCGGGTACATCACCGGTCCTGAAGCTTATGAAGCGGTGGAGTTAAACGGCGCGGTGGAAGACCAACCGGCGGCTTCAGGCGAAGCGAAGGAAATTCCCATCCTTCCCGGCTTCCCGGAAAGCATGGAGGGCGAACTCCTGTTCTGCGACGCCGACAACTTGAATACCGACGGAATCTATCCGGGCGCTTACACCTACCGGGAAGACTTGAGCCGGGAACAAATGGCGGCGGTAGCCATGGAAAACTATGACGCCGAGTTCCAAAATTTAGCCGCCCAAGGGGACATCCTGGTCAGCGGTTACAACTTTGGTACCGGTTCCTCTCGGGAGCAAGCCGCCACGGCGCTTCACTACCGCGGCCTGCAACTGATCGTGGCCGGTTCCTTCAGCGCCACCTATAAGCGAAATGCCTTCAACAACGGCATTTTGTTGGTGGATTGCCCCGGCCTCACCGAATTCCTCCGAGCGAATGGCCCGGCTGCCGCTCCGACGGTCCGCCCCGGTTGGAAAGCCGGAGTCGATTTCCGCACCGGCAAGTTGAAACTCCAATCTCTGGACGATCCCAGTCGCCAGGAGGAGTTCGACTTCGCCCCTCTCGGGCCCACCGCCCAGGAATTGGTGTTGGCCGGTGGATTGGAAAACTTGGTGCAACAAAAGCTTCAACCCCAAAGCGGATGATGATCTGCCGCAAACCATGACTCGTTTGGTGGCTCTGGCAGGTCCCTCCTGTTCGGGCAAAAGCAGCCTGGCCCGGCTGGTCGCCGAAGCCCTGGGCCAGGCGCCGATCCTGAGTACCGACGCCTACTATCGGGATCTGAGCCACCTGAGCCCGGAGCAGCGAACAAAACGAAATTTCGACCATCCTGACGCCGTGGATCATGATTTATTGGCGGCCCAATTGACCCTGCTCCGGGCCGGGCAACCGATTTTGGTTCCCCGTTACGATTTCGAAAACCACGTTCGCCAAAGTGGCGCCGATTTGTTGGAGCCGGGCCCTTGGGTGGTGGTGGAAGGCTTATTTTTACTGCATTGGCCCGAAGTCCGGGAACAACTTTCGTATCGCTTTTACCTGGATGCCTCGGAACAACTTTGCTTGGAGCGCCGCCTGGAAAGGGATCAAAAGCAACGCGGTCGCAGCCGGGAATCCATTCTCGAGCAATATCAAAACACCGTCCTGCCGATGAGGCGAAGCTATTTACAAGCCGACGCTCGTTTCGCTCAACTGAGTTTGGACGGCGCCCTTTCTCTGGATGCTTTGCTTGAACAAGTCCTTACCGTCCTGCCGGGAAATGACCCGGATAAAGCGGCCAAGGGAAACCCATAAGTCGAGGAGTTAATCCTCTAATCCGACTTCCCGCCGGCGTTGATCTCGAGCGTGGCGCATGGCCTTCACTTTGTATAAAGCACGATCGGCGTGATCGACCAATTGAGATAGGGATTCCATGCCCTCGTGGGGATATACCGCCATGCCCACGGAAACGCCGGGACGAGGCCGCATTTGGGGAATAGCTTCTTGCAAGACTCGGTCTCCCGCTTGCCGTAGACGGCGGACCATGGACAAAGCCCCGGCTCCATCGGTATGCGTCATCAGAACGACGAATTCATCGCCACCCAGTCGAGCCACCATGTCGGTTTGCCGAGCTCCGGCTTGAATCGCGGTAGCAAAAGCCCGCAACAAGCGGTCCCCGGCGGAATGACCGTACAGATCATTGACTTGCTTGAAGTAATCCAAATCCAACAACGCCAGAGATAGCGGTACTTGGTAGCGTCTGGCCCGAGAAAACTCGGTTCGGGCAAATCGCTCAAAGGCCCGCCGATTCAACAATCCGGTCAATGGATCGCGCAAGGCCACGTCTTCGATGCGGCGCCAGGCATCGGATAAATTCCTTTCCTGGTGATAGCGTCGAACCGCGTCGGCAATGCCTTTGGCCAAGGCGCTCGGGTCCACGCCTTGCAGATGAAATACCGGCAAACCCGGATGGCGGTCGTGAAATTCAACCGTTAACTTGCGCCGGACGCCGCCACTGAAGCCGTCGCCGAAGATCACTGCATCGAATTCGATGTTTCGAGCCAGGGTTCGAGCCTCTTCCACTGAACCGCCGGCTTTGATCTGACAACGCAATCCGTTTTCGTTGAGGCTCTCCCACAACTGCACCGACTCTTCGGCGCTGGATCCGGCCAATAACAACTTCAACAAGATCGGCCGGACCGCCCGCTCCTCTCCTTCCTTCGGCGAAGCCGCCTGTTGCATGCGCTGGAACTGATCCAAGAGCTGTTGGGATGCCCGGCGCACTTCCTCTAAACCTTCGCGCATATCCCTCGGCACCCGGTCGAGCTCGGACTCGGTCAACTCGGCACTCCAGCGCAAAGCTCGAACCGGATTGGCCAACTCCATCATCGTGGTTCCGAGCAGATCCAACAGCAACTCGGAACGAGCTTCGCCGGCTTCCGCCGCCAGGTCCTCGCTCAAATCCTGGAGCTGGACCATGATCAAAGCCACCTGATCTTTGGAATCTTGAATACTGCTGATGCGAATCCTGACGGTTCGCATCTCGCCGCTGGCCAAGCGCAACCGCTGGCGGCCGGTCCAGGCTTGTCCCTGAGCCAAATCCCTTTCGAAGCCTTCCAACAACAGGGGATCCTGCATGCGCGACTGCAAGACTTCCCTCAGCTTCGGGTCGCCTTTTTGGGCCGGCAATTCCGGTAAGGGGATCCACTCGCGAAAAGCCGGATTGGCATAACGAAGCCGACCGTCCGCTTCGGCAATCAAAATCGGATCGCGAAAATCATGCACGAAAGCCAGGGGAATCTCCTGGCCCAGCCACCCCGAAGCGGCCTTCGGGTCGGAACCTTCCTTTTGATTGGGGATACCACCCTGTGAATTGGTCATGCCTTGAATCTCCCTATATACCGCATCCCTGCCCTATTTTGAAGGATCCTCGCTCGAAGTCGGGCCTTTTCAGACTCCTCCATCAGCTAGATCCACAAAAATCGAGGAGGCAAAGCCGGGAAAGCGAGACAAAGGCCATGTCGATGCGATAAAACGGGTCACCGTGAAAGACGCAAGACCGATCCTTGGGGAAGGGGAAAGGCTGGTCTTGGTCAGCAATCGCCTCCCGGTCATCCTGCAACGCCAGGGTGGCAAACTTCAGGCGGAGATGGCTGCCGGAGGTTTAGCTACCGGTTTGAGCCGCCCCCACCGGGAAACGGGAGGTTGGTGGATCGGCTGGCCCGGCCGTCCTTCCCAAAACGAACAACTGGATCCGGAAATCGACGCCGCCCTACGCCAGCAGCGCATGATCGGCGTAGCGTTGACCGAAGCCGAACACCTGAGTTATTACACCCGGATTTCCAATCGCTGCCTTTGGCCGCTGTTTCATTACTTCACCGACCAGGTGGAGTACGCCGAAGACGATTGGGAAACCTATCGCAAGGTCAATCGCAAATTCACCGACAAGGTGTTGGAGGTAGCCCAAGACGGAGATTTGGTGTTCGTGCAAGATTTCCACCTGATGCTGGTCCCGGAAATGCTGCGCCGCCAGCGCCCGGGCCTGCGCATCGGCTTCTTCCTTCACATCCCCTTCCCTTCTTCGGAAATCTATCGGGTGCTGCCAAGGCGCGGGGAAGTTCTTCGCGGTTTGCTGGGTGCCGACATGGTGGCCTTCCACACGCTCGATTATTTGCGCCACTTCCGCTCCAGCCTGCGGCGGGTCTTGGGCTTGGAAGTCGGGCCACGGATTGTTCCCTATGAAGGCCGGGAAGTGCAGTTGATGGCCCAACCCCTCGGCATCGACGCGGAAGAATGGCGAGCTCGTGGCAAGCAACCCAAGGTGCGAGAACAATTCGAACGGCTTCAACAAGCGGCTCAGGGCCGGCGCATCATCCTGGGCGTGGATCGCCTGGACTACACCAAAGGCATTCCCGCTCGCCTCAAGGGCTTTGCCAAACTTTTAGAAAACCATCCCGAGTTGGCCGATCAAGTGATGATGATCCAGGTGGCGGTGCCCTCGCGGGTGGAAGTGGAGGCTTACCGCCATTTGAAGGACGAGGTCGACCGCCTGGCCGGTGACATCAACAGCCGTTTCGGGCAACCGGGTTTCGAACCCTTGCACTACCAATTCCGGGGAGTATCCCCGGACGCCCTTTCCGCTCTGTATCAAATCGCCGACGTCGCCCTGGTCACGCCGTTACGGGACGGCCTCAACCTGGTGGCGAAGGAATACGTCGCCGCCCGAACCCGGGATGACGGAGTCCTGATCCTCGGAGAATTCACCGGCGCCGCCTGGGAATTGGGCGAGGCTCTGCAAATCAACCCGTTCGACATTGCCGGCATCGCCGAGACCTTGAAACAGGCCCTGGACATGTCGCCGACCGAACAAGCTCGAAGGATGGCCCCGATGCGGCGCAGAGTCGGTCAAGCTGACGTCCACCTTTGGGCCGATAAGTGTTTGGACACCATTCGAAAGGCCCACGACTTGAAACCTCCCCCTCTGTTCCAAGGCGAGTTGCGCAGCAAACTCGAACAAAGTTGGCGGCGAGCTCCGCGCCGGCTGCTGTTTTTGGATTACGACGGCACTTTGCGGGAATTGACTACCCTGCCCAGCCAGGCGGTCCCCGACGAAGCGCTGCTCGGATTGCTCCACGCCTTGGGCCGCCTGCCCGCCACCGAAGTCTGGGTGGTCAGCGGCCGGCCGCCGGATTTGCTCGACGAATGGTTGGGCGAAACTCCAGTCGGCTTGATCGCCGAACACGGCGCCTTTCTGCGGCCGGCGGGACAGACGAATTTCCAGCCTCTTCATCCGCAAACCGCCCTGGATTGGCGCCAAGAGGTCCAGGAAATCTTCGAAAAGGTCGCTTCCCGGGTTCCCGGCAGCTTGGTGGAAGCCAAGCCCTTCGGATTGGCTTGGCACTACCGGGCGGCCGATCCTTCCCATGGGGTTTGGCAGGCCCGGGACCTGACTCAACACCTGGAGGAAGTCCTCGGCGGCCAGCCGGTGGAAGTGTTGTCCGGCAACAAGGTGGTAGAAGTCCGCCCCGCCGGTATCGACAAGGGAAGCGCGGTGCAGCATCTGTTGGAGCGGGTGGAGGCCGGCACCTTCGTCCTGGCGGCCGGCGACGACAAGACGGACGAAGATCTGTTCCGCAAGCTGCCGCCATCGGCCCTGGCTCTATTGATCGGAGCCCGCCCCTCGGCGGCTCCCTATCGCTTGCCCGACCCCAAGGCTTTACGCCATTTGTTGGCCGAATGGGCGGCGGCTCCAAGCTTCCTCCCTTCGATTTCCGTAGCCGAAGGCGCCAGCAAGGATGAGCAAGCCTGAACCCGCTGCCAACATGCGTCTTGAACACGGCATCATTGGCAACGGCAATCTGCTGGCGCTAGTTCACCCGGAAAGCAGCATCGATTGGCTGTGCATGCCGCGCTTCGATTCGCCTTCGGTGTTCGCCCGATTGTTGGATGAAGAAAGAGGGGGCACGTGGAGGTTTTTGGTCGACGGCCAAGTGGTCCGGGGCAAGATGCGCTATGTCCGCAACACCAACGTGTTGCAAACCGTGTTCGAACATGACGGCTGCCAGTGGGAGCTGTTCGACTTTTGCCCGCGCATTCCCCAAGGCTTGCACGTTCGGGCGCCGCTGCGTTTGATGCGCTATCTGCGGCCGATCAAAGGACAGCCGCGCTTGACGGTCCAGTTCGACCCACGGCCCGGTTACGGCCGCGAAAAGCCGAAGTTGATTCCCACCGTTACCGGAGTCGCCCTTGCCGGAACGGATGAGCCGATCAGCGTTTTTAGCAACGTCCCGGCTCCTTTCATCATCAACGGCCATCCATTTCGACTGGACCGGCCGCGTTACTTCGGCATGGATTACGGCCGCCTGGCGGCGCGGCAACACCTGGATCAGGTCGCCCACGAATTCGACCTCACCATCGCCGGTTGGCGGCAGTGGACCCAAGCCATTACCTTGCCCGGTTTCGCCGACGATTTGGTGATTCGTTCCGCTTTGTGCTTGAAGCTGCACGCCTATGAAGAAACCGGCGCCATCATCGCCGCTTCCACTACCAGCATTCCGGAAGCGGTGGGCGAACCCCGCACTTGGGATTATCGCTATTGCTGGTTGCGAGATTCGGTGTTCACGGTCGAAGCCCTGCGCCGCATCGGTCACTTCCAGGAAGGCCGCAACTTCATTCAATTCGTCCGCGACGTAGCCGAAAGCGGCCCATTGCAACCGCTTTACGGCGTTGGCGGCGAACGCGATCTGCCGGAAATGGAATTGGAGCATTTAGCCGGCTTCCGCGGTACCCGGCCGGTTCGAGTCGGCAATCAAGCCGCCGAACAAAACCAGACCGACATGATGGGCGAAGTCATCCTTTGCCTGCGCACGCTCTTGACCGACAAACGGATGAAATTCCCTCAGGTGGAACTTTGGTTTCCCCTGGTGGAACGGATGGTGAAAGAAGCTCGGGCAGCCAGCGGCAAACCCGACGTCGGCATTTGGGAATACCGCTCCGGCCCCAGAGTCCACCTGTTCTCTCAAGCCATGTGCTGGGCCGCCATTCACCACGGCGCCTGTTTGGCCCATCATTTCAAGCGCGAAGACCTGGCGCAAAAATGGCAGGAGGAGGCGGATGAAATGGCCCGGCAATTGCTGGACGATGCCTATCACTCGGACCTGGGCATGTTCACCGAAACCCTCGGCGGCCAAGACGCCGATGCTTCGGTATTGCTGCTACCGGCTTTGGGACTCATCCACCACCAAGATCCGCGCTTTCAAAATACCTTGAAGCGCTACCGGGAGGTTTTGGTGCGGGGAGACGGCGTCATGCGCTACGTCCATAACGACGACTTCGGTGAGCCTCGGAGCGCCTTCACCATTTGCGCTTTCTGGTGGGCGGAGGCTTTGGCCCACGCCGGTTATTTGGAAGAGGCCATTGACATGTTCAACCGGGTCACGGCCCACGCCAACGATCTCGGTTTGCTCAGTGAGGACGTCGATTTGGAAAGCGGCGAGTTAATCGGAAATTTTCCTCAAGCCTACACCCACGTCGGCTTGATCAACGCCGCCACCACCATCGGCACTTTCCTCCGAATCCGCGACGGCCGCTTCCACGCCTGGACGTGATTCCGGCACTGGAAGACCCCGTCTTGGCGTTATTCTGAAGCGCCATGGCCCCTCGCATCCTGCCCTGCCTTTTGAGTTTTGCTTTCCTGGCCGCCTGCACCGTGCGGGAACCCGGCTCCTTGGATCGCTGGGATCAGGAATGGTTCGGCTCCTATGCCGATGCCCCGGTCAAGGTGGTGTTGCCGGTGGATGCCGCCGGCGCCATTCGGGTGAACGCGCTACGCCGGCAAGGCGGCGCCTTGGTCCTAGCCGGCCGGCCGGAACAAATGCGCGGGCCTTTGAAGGAAGCCTGGAGCCTAGGGCGGGGTAAAAGCTATAGCTTGCACGGAGAACAAGGCGGCCCGCGGGTGCGGGAAGTCGGCTTGCGCTTGATGGACGGCCAAGTTGAAGCCGTCGCCCGAGCTCTGCATCCGCGGCCGTTCAAATTGCAGCTCGCCGCCGACGGCAACCCGATCAAAGAAAAAGAAGCGGAAGAATGGGGCTTGGGAATTTACTACGCCGAAGTGATCATGCACTTGAAAGACAATCGCTTCGTGGATTTTCAAAGCTTGGGCGCCGTACTCACGGAAGACGAAAGCGAGCGCCGTATCACCACCGAAGCTCGCTTCGAAGCCCTAGTGCGTTAACCGGGATTTCCGGCCTTATTTAGCTTTCCGATAGAGTAATTGGATCTCCGGGTCCACTTTCGGATTCCGGATCGGTCCATCTGAAATCGGAATTTCCATCCGTTTCGCTTCCATCCGAAAGCGCTGGTGATGGGAGTTGCCCTTGGCGTCAATCCAAGCTAGCGGCAACCAAAAGCGGTAAGGCTCACCGGGCTGGCGTTGTTCGACCACCACCCGATCGGACTGCCATTGAATGGCAAGGTGGGGACAATCGGGACGATCCAACCACTGCTCGAAAAACCAGCCTAAATCGGTGCCGGCGGCTTGCTCCATCGCCTGCTGCAACTGGGCCGTCTGCGCCGTTCCGCCCAGATGGGTTTGGTAATAGTTTTGGATGCCTTGAAAAAAAGCCTCATCCCCGACTTCGCCCCGGAGCATGTGTAACACCCACGCCCCTTTGGGATAGGAATTGGAATTGATCATTTCCCCCGGCTCTTGAAATTGGTGGTGCCGAATCGGCCACCGCCGGCCGACTTCAGCCCGCAACCAGGAGCGGCGGCTGTTTCCCATGGCGATTTTCAGCGGCGGACCTCCGGTTTGGGCGTGCAACCAAGGTCCGAAGTAGGAAGCAAAGCCTTCGCTCAGCCAGATTTCGTTCCAATCGGCGAAGCCCACTGCGTCGCCGAACCATTGGTGAGCGAACTCGTGGGCCAGAGTGCCGACGCCAAAATCGGGAGCATCGAACAGCCGTTCCAAGATGAAGGTGTTGCCCGGGTATTCCATCCCCCCCCATCGAGTCGGAATCTGCACCACGCAATACTTGGAATACAAATAAGGTCCGAAGCTCTTCTCCATGATCTCCATCCACCGGCCATGGTGTTTTAGAGCGCGGCGAGCCCGAGGTAGATCTTTGCGATAGATAAAATGGGGAATGAAGCGCGGATCACCCTTTTCCTGCAAACGGGAAAAAGGGGCCACCGCCATCGTGAACAAATAAGTCGGAAGCTCCACTATGGTTTCCGATTGCCAGCGGCGCCAATTCGCCTTGGATGAGGATTCGGCCGTTGTTTTCAACCAGTCTCCTTTCCCGCTGGAAACCACATCAAAGCCCGAAGGGACGTCCAAAGTTAAACGGAAGTGGGCGTGGTCCTGAGGGTGATCCTCGCAAGGCAACCAACCCCTGGCTTTGGCCGGGAAATGATCGGTAAAAAAGGTGGGATCGCCATAGCGAGTCTTTAAGAAATGGCTGCCGGAACCGGGCTTTCCTTCCAGGAAGGCCTTCAAGCGAAGCGTCTCGCCGACCTTCGCCGGCTCAGCCAAGTTCACCCAAATGCGATCTTGCTCGCGGCGGAACTCCAAAGGCTCGCCGCGGTCGTTTTCAAAACGAACCGGCCAGTCTTTCTTCTCTTGAAAATCCAAGCGCAATTCCTGCATGGCTTCCACCACCAGGAATTCATATCCAATTTCGGCCTTGGCTTTCTTCTTTACCGGATCGACTTGCAAGTAGATCTCATAACGAAGAGCATCGGCTTCTGGATAGCCGTAGTAATGGGCATGTTCCTGGGGCGAGCAGGAAACCAGCAACAAAGCCAGAGCGAACATGTTCTAAGAATCCCTTTGGTCGTCTTCTTCGGCGTAACCCAGTTCCTGCAGGGCCTCCTGATCATCTTCGGTCAGGCGCCGTTCACCGGTAGAAACTTCCGGCATCCGCTGCAACAGCCGCTGCAAGGCCTGTTCCATCAAACGAAGTTGCTCGGGGAACTGTTGGGCAAGATTTTCATTTTCCCCCTCCCGCCAGCGGTACAAAGTCGCTTCGCCGCCGGTTTGAGGCGCCCGGTAATACTTCCATTCGCCGTCTCGCAAGCCGATTCGGCGCTGATCTTCGGCTTCGGTCTTCAGGCGGTTCTGGAATGCCTCCAAGTAAAAACCATCGCCGAACCAGGCTCGACTCGGAAGAGAGCCGCCGGTAATCAACGGCATCAAACTGAGCCCCTGATGCCCTTCCGGGGCTTCGGCGCCGGCGAGCTCGGCGAAGGTGGCGGCAAGGTCCACTTGGCCGACGCTTGGGTGCAAGCGCTGCCCGCCGTGTGCCCCCTTCGGCAGTCGGAACACTCCCGGAATTCGTTGAGTCGCCTCCAGCAAACTGGGCAAATGGGTGTTGCGGTAGCCGCCCTCGCCGAAGCAATGGCCATGATCGGAAGTTAAGAACAGGGCCGTGTTCTGCAGACCTGGATCCCGGCTTTCCAACGAGGCCCGAAGTCTTCCGAGATAACGATCCAATTCCATGATTTCCGCTCGATAGCGCATGAAGTTGGATCCACAGTTTTCCGGATCGGCCGCCACTGGAACCGCCCCGGCAGCAGCCTGCCGGGCTTTTTGTAAATCCTCCCGTTCCGGATCGTGGGGACCGTGAGCATCGAAGAAATGCACCCAAAGAAAAAACGGGCCGGAGACTTCTTGCAGAAAGTGATCCACCCGGTCCAACAAGGCGTCGCCGGGCAAGGTTTTCGCCGCCCGCTTTAAAAACCGCCCGCGGATGAATCGGACCCAGGCCATTTCCCGCCGCCCCACCAGAGTCAGTTGATCCAAACGCTCCTTGTCGAAGCGGTCGTCGTAAATCCGAAAGCCCCGGGAAAAGCCGAATTTTCCTTTCACCGGATACGCCGACACAAAGGCGGCGGTGTCGTAGCCGTTGGCCCGCAAGCTCTGGGCAATGGAAGGCACCTCCGGGGCGATTTGAGTATTGCCGTTGCTGCGCAAGCCGTGACTCGGGGGCATCCGGCCAGTCAACAAACTGGCATGGCTAGGGCCGGTGATCGGCGCCACCGCCACCATGTCCTCGAACACCACCGATTCAGCGGCCAAGGCCTGCAGATTCGGCGTTTCCAAACCGGTACCGCCATAAATCGGCAACACGTCCGCCCGCACCGTGTCCCAAGTCACCAGCACCAAGGAAGGGCGATCTTCGGACGCCGGCTGGGAAACGGTCGCCGCCATGACCGGATTGCGATCGCCGAGTAACCAGTAAGCCGTCAACAACGGCGCCAACAACCAAATCGCCAGGCTCAGGCGCCAACAGGCCATGGACGGCCGCGGCTTACGAAACCAAGGAAGCCAAGCCACCGAAAGGGCCAAAACGGCGCCGGCGAGGGCATAAGCCCAGGTCCGGTCCAGCCGATTGAACACCATTCCGGCGTCGGCCACCGCAATCCAAATCACGATGGCGGCGATCGGCAAAGCTTCTCGGTTTTGTAACCAGGTCAAACGTCCGGCAACATGGCCGAACAACCAGCCTAGAAACCAACCGGCGGCGCTATAGATGGCCAGCGGAGCTAGAAAGAACAAAAGTTGCAGAGGCCAATCTTGCAACAACGGCCAGCGCACCGGCCAAGCCAGGGCGATTTCAAATATCGCCAAAGCCAAACCCCAACGAAGCCCGACCATGGTCGGGCAACGGGGTTGGGAATCGGATTGAAGACTCTGCGACAAAGGATCGATCAACCGGCGGGAGTGACGCCTTGGGCACAACGGGCGAGAACGGTTTGCACCAATTTTTCAATTCCGTCCGCCGCTTCGGAAATGGATCCGGCCAACATGTAGGCGGGAGTGGAAACGATATTGCGCCCTTCGTCCACGTGGACGTCTCGAACCGGGCAAGCCACGTGTTTCACGCCCATGGCTTCCAAAGCCGAAGCGGTATCGGCGTCGCTGCCGATGGTCAACTCCACTCCGGAACCCCGCAAGACCGAAGCACAAATCGCCGGGCTGATGCATTCGAAGCCGATCGGCTTGCCGGCCGCCACCGTGGCTTCCACCAAGCGAGCGACTTCCGGTTCGACTCGAGCTTCGGCCCCGGAAACGGCAAAGTTGCTCAAGTTTTTGGCTGCTCCGAAACCACCGGGGAAGATCAAGGCATCGAAATCACCGACCTGCACCTCGGCGGCATCTTGAATCTGACCGCGGGCGATACGGGCAGCCTCCACCAGGACGTTGCGGCTCTCGCCCTCGGCCACCTCACCGCTGTGGTGGTTGACCACATGCATTTGTTCCACGTTTGGAGCAAAGCAAAGGACTTCCGCCCCGGCTCGATCCAGAGCCAGCAAGGTAATCACCGCTTCATGGATTTCTGCACCGTCGAACACGCCGCAGCCGGAAAGACAAACGCCGACTTTGACCATCGCCATCTCCTACAAGGCTGAGCTTCGGCCTCCGCCGAAGCGGGGTTTATTCTAAGCTTTCTCCTCCCCCTGAAACTGGCACAAACTATTGGAGGTTGGAGGAAGAAAAGATCCTCCACCGAAACAGCTCCTTGGCGGTCCAACGCCGAGAGGTCACCCCCAGCAACATCCCCGGAGTCGGGGGCTCGCCCTCGGCGGTGATCGGCCGCACGTAGTTGCGCCACAAAAGCCACAGCCACATGTGCAGTCGCAGCCAACT
>QQUA01000004.1 GCA_008501825.1 Planctomycetota bacterium
GACGAGAAGGAACGGCGGCAGCCGTGGCACCAAAAGCGCTGGATTCTGCGTTGCTGGCGGCCGCTGTAGAAGCCTCGTTTTTGAAAGCGGAAGGGGACGGAATCGGTGCGGCTGGGACAGGCGTCCCAGGGGCAGTGCGGGGGTTGAAAACGCGGCATCGCCGGTGCCTCCGAAAGAAAAGGGTTCGGCTAGGCAGACGGCTTGAGGCGGCTTTGGTTACGCCGGAGGTTTAAAAATTACCTCCAATGCTTTGTGCCAGTTTCGGGGATTCGCCCCACTTCAACATCCCTAACCAAGTATGCCTGGCAAGCCAAACGAACCCCCTCGGGAGCAGCAAAGGCCTCCAAGGCTGCAGCTTCAATGACGCTGGGCGGCGCCAAACCGGCTTCGGTGCCGTTCAGAACCCGAACCCGACACACCCCACAGCGGGCGGACTGGCAACCGAAAGGAATCGGCAATCCCGCATCCAAAGCCGCGTCCAACAAGCGTTGCTCCGCTTGCACTTCCACTTCCCGATCGTCGGGCTGCAAACGAATCCGGACTTTCATGCTTCGCCACGGGCTTGCAAACGACCGCGCTCTTCGAAACGCCGGCGATAGCGGAGAACCTTGGTGCGATACTCCCAGGGCGATGGCTTCCGCCGCCGCAATTGTTCCAACCATGCCTCTTCGCCGCCGGCTTTTTCAACTCCTTTGGACACCGCGGTCGGTCCCATGCGATAAGCCAACAGGGCTAAATCCAAATTGCCCTGCCAGCGCTGCATCATTTCGCGCAAATAAGTCGCGCCCAGCAATAGATTTTGTTCCGGAGTGAACGGCGGGCCGTCCATCTCTAAGCGCATCGCCACTTCGGCGGCGGTGGCCGGCTTGAGTTGGCACAAGCCCCGGGCCCCCACCGAAGAAAGGGCATCGGCTCGGCCACGGCTTTCCGAATACACCAAGGCCGCCAGCAAGGAGGGATCGCCGAGGCCGCTTTGTTGAGAAGCTTCGACAATGGCCTGAGACCAGCCTTCCACCCGCAGTACGCCGTCGAAGCTGCGCCGGAATTGAATGCCGGCGGCGGTGCCGCCAAACACCAAAAGCAAAGCCAAACTCAGCCGTTGCCGCGGGCGTCCAACCATTGGTGCCAAGCCTGAGCCACTTGCAAAACCATGGGACGAGGAGTGGTGCCGTACAAAGCCGGAGCATCCACGCCGGTCCAGCGGTGGAGGTAGTAGGAAGCCGAAGCCCTCAACAGCGGAGGTCCGCTTTCCAACAGATCCAGCAAGGAAGGAATGGCTAGCAAGGCAGGCTCGCCTTCCGACAGCTTGAAGGTTTCGTGCAAGTTCATGCCGGCCAAGGTGGCCCCCATTTCAAGCCAGGCGGTACCGGCTTTGCGGCCGTGAATCCGCCACCAACTCAAATAGGTGCCGGCCGGATCGGGATGATCGCGGAAGTCCATGCACAAGGTAAAACTCAAGGCATCCAAAACTTCCGGATCGCGCGGCGTCTCCGGCAACAATCCGATCAAAAACGGCGCCGCCGCCGGATCGCCCAAGCGACCGCCATGAATGGCGGCGCGGCGAGCCACTTCCACCGAAGTCGACTCCAAATGAGAGCGAAGCACGGAACGAGCTGCGCCGGCGCCGCGCTTCTCTAAGGACCGCAAAAAGCTGACCTCCAAAGCGCTGCCGGCGAACAAGGGGAACAGCTCCCGGAAAGCGCTTTCCACCTCCCGGCCCTCCAATTCTCCCAAGGCACGAATCGCCACCAAACGGACACCGGGATCTCCGGCTTGGGAGGCGTTCTTCAAGGTGCTCAAGGCCCCGAGATCGTTCAAGCGGCCCAAGGCCCAAAGGGCGTCCTTGCGAACTTCCCGGCCGTTTTCCGGACCGGCCAAGGGCAGCAGATAATCCAAGGCCGCCGGATTGCCAACTTCGCCAAGAGACCGGGCGGCGGTTCGAACCACGAGGGGGTTGGGATCTTGGAGAGCGTGCAGCAAAGCGGAAAAGCCTTGCTCTCCAGCATGCCCCAGAGCCCGGGCCGCCGCTACCCGAACGGCCAATCGAGAATCGCTAAGGCTGGCTTCGGCGATTTCCGGGGCGAAGCGCTTCAATCCCTCGAACAACAAGGTCGAACGCAACGGTTCGCGCACCGCTTCATCGTTGGCCACGTCAAGAAACAGCGAACCGAGATCGCTATGAGGTTGGCGCAAACCAGCTTCCATCAAAGCCAACACGGTGGCTTCTTCCGGCTGTCGCAATGGAATTTGTTGCAAGCATTCCTGAGCCAATTTCAAATCCCACACCGTTTCCACCGCCGGGTCGGAAACCAACTCCCGGCACCAGGCTCGCAACGAAGGAGCGGAAAGAGAAGCTAACCTGCCCCGGCTCCAATTCACTTTCCAAGCAGCTTTGGCCGCGGGACTTTCGGCTTCGTCCCAGGGTTGCAAACGTTCCTGGACGAAAGCCAGTCGCCGTTGCGGCTCTTCCAACAATTGCCACTGTTCGAGCTGCCAGCGTTGGTCCAAATGATCCAACAGCGGCAACAACCACACTGGATACACCAAGCCGCGGAAGGCCAAAGGCTTGCGCCGGGTTCCGGCGGCCAAATCCAGGCGAACGCTGATTTCCTGGTCGCCAGGTCCGTAAATTCCAGGCAAGACTTCGGGATCCAACACTCCGGCTTGATCTAGTGCCTGCAACAGGGATTGCAGGCTCCGGTTTCCGAGCAAACGAGTTTCCTCGCGGTAATCGGCGACCTCCGGTCCTCCCAAACTGCGCCATTGGCCGTTGCGCAACCATTGAATCCGCAATCCCGGTAGATCTTCGGGATTGATTTCCAAAGTCCCGCGGACGGCTCGGAAACCGGCGTTATTTCCGGACCACCAAAGCACCCAAGCACTACGATCCCCTTCTCCAGGATCGTAACCGGTAACCCGCCGCAAACTGGCTTCCGCCATCGGCGAGAAACGGGCGAATTGCGGATAAAAGGTCAGCCCGCCGACCGATCGCACCAGGGCGCTCACCATGTCTTGTTCGACTACGCCCCAATCCAAATCTTCCGACGACCTGAAAAAGTATTCGGCCAGTACCGCGCCGGCGACTCCGCTCAAGAACATGTCCGGGTGGCCCAAGACTAACGGCAGTTCTTCAATCAAAGAGGATTGCAAGATCAAGGCATCCTGCTTTTCTTGTTGCAACAATAAAGCGAACAACAAATAAGCCATTTCCACTCCTGGGTCGATGACCAGGATTTCTTGATGCAGATATTCCACTTGAGTGGGACGGCCTTCCCCTGCCAGAGCTTCGGCGGCCTGGAAAGCCACCGAGGAAGTTCGGTCCTGCAAAGCCAAACGCAACGCCGTGCGCACTTCCTCCTGTTCGTGAAACGGTTGCAACAACCGAGCCGATCGCAAGCGGACGTCGTTGTCCCGGCCATAACGCAATTTGGTCAGGAGCGCTTTGACGTGACTTGAATGTGGCCCGCGAGCCAAGCGACTTTCCACCGCGGTGCGGATGTTGCGCTGCGGGTGTTCGAGATGGTGTACACCGGTAGCCGGCAACCAGCCGCCGTTTAAACGCAAAGCCGTTTCCAAACAAGTACTGGCGCCGCTGACCGTGCCGACCCAGGCGGCGGCGTCGATCAATAAATCACAGTCCTCCGGGCTGCCGACGAATTCCAATAAACGGGCGGCCAGCAGCACGGTCGGGACATGCTCCGCATTCAAGGCCACCAAAGCGGCACGACGGGTGCGAATACCGAATGCGCGAAGTTCGTCCAAGTGATCCTTGAACGCAGTTTCCGGATAATCCTCCAGTTGTTCGAATCGCCGGAACACCTCCAACACCCGATCCTGTCCCAGCAATTGATTGGCTTCCACGTCGACGCCGTCCCAAAAGCTGACGAAAGGAACTTGTTCTTCTTCCTTTTCTTTCTCGGGCTTCGGAGCGGGAGCCGCCTTCGGCAATTCCAGGCGGCCGTGTTTGCGAGGCTTTTTCGGCGACTCTTCTTGGGCCCAGCCAAGGGTGGATCCCAACAAGAGCAGCAGGAGCGGAAGGGGCGTTTTGGTGAACAGCGACGAAAAAATGCGCACGGCGGAGTCCTCCATTCCCGAAGGGGGGCAGTACCGGGCCAGCCCAGAAGGATACTGGAAGGCCGGCCGACTGGCTCAGGCGCCATTAGAAGCCGACTCGGCGCCGGCAACCCGATTCCCCGGCGGCGGGCTGGTTCGCAGCCAGGCTTCCACTTCCCGGTGCTCGAGCAAGTCCAACAAATCCTGGTCGCGAAGGGGATCGAAGTGACGGAAATCGCCGGCGCCGTGCTGGCGGGTACCACGCAAAGCCCCAGGTCCTCGAAGTTCCAGATCGGCCTCCGCCACGGTGAAACCATCGAGGCAGCTCTCCAACCTGGAAATCCGCTCTAAAGCACTTTCTTCGCTGAAGATGTGGCATTCCCCAGGACCCGCCCCCGGGCCTCGAGCCAGGCGTCCGCGAAGTTGATGCAGGCTGGCCAATCCAAAGCGCTGGGCGTCCAGGATCGCCATCCAGTCAATGCCGGGGACGTCCAAGCCGACTTCGACCACGGTGGTTCCCAACAGGGCCCGGATCTCTCCTCGACGAAATCGGGCCACCGCCTCCTCAATGGCGCTGCCCGGCAGTCGACCGTGGATGGCGGCGATCTCCAAGCCTCGCCAACTTTCGAGGCTGAGTTGGCGGTAACCGGCCAGCAAGCCGCCCTCGCCGTCGATGCGGGGATAAACCACGAAGGCCCGTCGCTCCTTTTCCAAGGCCGGCCGCCAATCTCGCGCCATGGCCGGCCAGTCCGATTGTGGATGCACCCGGGTTTGAATTTCACCGCCTCCGCCGGGCCGGCTACGCAAAGTGCAAGCTTGCAATGCACCGTAACGGGCCCAGGCCAGGGTCCGTGGAATCGGCGTTGCCGTCATGGTCAAAACATGAGGGTGCTTTCCTTTGGCGATCAAGGCCCCTTTTTGTCGCACGCCGAAACGATGCTGTTCATCCAAAAGCACCAAGCGCAAATTTTGAAATCGCACCGCAGGCTGATACAGGGCATGGGTGCCGATGACCAAGGACGTCTTCCCCTCGGCTAGCTGTTCCAAACTTCGGCGCCGCTCGGCGGCCGACTCCTCCCCCAATAAAGTCCCTACTTCAAATCCGCTGCCCCGCAACCAGCGCCGAAAATGGGAAGCATGTTGCCGGGCCAAAATCTCGGTTGGCGCCAACAACGCCACCTGACCGCCATGATGAAGGACGAAGGCGGCCAAACAAAAGGCCACCGCGGTTTTGCCGCTACCGACTTCGCCGTGGAGCAACCGAGCCATAGGAGTTCCGAGGTTCAGATCTTGCTGCAAGGTATTTAAAACTTGCTTTTGATCTTCGGTCAATGCAAAGGGCAACTGAGACATGACCTTGGTTTTCAGTTTTGAATCCACCGCCATCGAAGCCACTTGCACTTGGATCTTGTCTCGCTGGGCTCGATGTCTCTGTAAAGCTTCTCCCCAGGCAAGGCGGCGCCGGGCGATCTCCAAATCTTGCGGCCCATCGGGCCGGTGGGCCAAAAAGAAAGCTTGGCGCAATTCCGGAACTTGCGCCAATGCCCGCAATGCTTGCGGCATGCGATCTTCAAATGTAGGCAACCAATCCAAAGCCGTTTGGATGGCTTTGGCTATCCGCGGGCCGGAAAGAGATTCGCTTTCGGCATAGACCGGCCGCCAATGCCGGCGTTCGGCTTCCTCGGCCGAAATCGAACGAGGGTGCAACAGTTCCAAACCCTGCTTCCCCGTTCGGCACAAGCCTTCGAAAGTCCGCTCCTGTCCGGGAAGAAAGGACTTCTTCAAATAAGCTTGATTGAAAAACAAAGCGCTGCCCCGGCCGTGCAAATCTTCGAAGTGGATCCTCAAAACGCTGCGGCCGCGGGCCCGCCACAGATGAACTCGTTGTATACGCACCCGGAAACGGGCAACCTCCCCCTCTTCATAATTTCCGCTATGGCGGTCTTCCGGCGGAGCCTGCAAACGCCGGGGCAAAAAGGCCAACAAAGCCCCGACGGTGCGGCAACTCAAAGCTTCCCGGAACTGAGCAGCGCGTTTGGCGCCGTATCCGGGAAGCACGGTCAGGGCTTGGTGGAGGCAATCCAACAAAAGAGATCTTCCATCCGATCGAGAAACCCATCCAGGCGAAAGCGCCGAGCCACCGATTCGGCTCCCGCTTGCGACCATGCTTGCCAAGCTTCGGGGGAAGCCAACATCGATTGCAAGCATTCCGCTGCTGATTTGGGCAACAAGGGATCTACGGTTTGCCCGCCTTGCCCTTGCCGCACCGTTTCCGATGGGCCGCCGTGGTCGGAAGCCAACACCGGAGTTCCCACCGCCATGGCTTCCGCCGCTACCAAACCGAAAGGTTCGCACAAGGGTAAATAAAGGCAAAGTTTGGCTTGGGCCAACAAGCGTTCGGCTTCGGCCTCTTCCAAAAAACCGTGCCATTGAAGAAACGGCTCCAAACCCCATTGGCCGGCCAGTTGCCGGAAGGCTTCGCCATCGCTGCCCCCTCCCCAAATGTGAACCCTTTCCCCTTCCGGCCAGCCCAGGCGACGCAACTCCCGAAGTACCGCGAGCGTGCCGTGCAGGTTCTTTTTCGGATTCGCTCCGCTGATGACCACCAGGTCGCGGCGCTGGGACCAAGGCAAGGGTTTTTGACGGCCGGCCGAAAGCACGGCCAAATCCATGATCTGAGCTGGCCGGCGGAAAGCTTCTTCAAAGCAGCGGGCGCTGTAGGCGCTGTTCACCAAAGCGCCGCGGAGCCGAGCCACCGCCCGCCGTTCTGCCGCCACTCTGGCCGCATGTTGCCAGCGACGCCACGGCCAGCGGCGTTGCCGGCCGATCCAATGTCGAACTTGATCCAGGGCGGGATGGGGTTTTTCCACCTCCGGCCGTTTCAAGGCTTGCAGCAACTCTCGATCGGTGGCTTCGATGTGCAACCTTCGCCAGGGTTCTTGACAAAACCACAACCTGGGTCGGTCGCAAGTCTCGCTGGCGTGAAGAGCCAAACGGTTTTGCGGGAGTACCACGTCGAAATCGTTCAGGGCGTCGGCACAACTTCGTCCCTTCTCCCGCAAACGAGCGGCCGAATCATGTTCGTCCAAAGCCGCAATCGGATGCCAATCAGCTAGCAAAGATTCGGCCGAAACCCCAATGTGCTCGTTTAAATCCGGCCACCAGCGAGGTTCATATCCAGCGCTGAACAAAGCGATCTGATGTCCCCGGGCTTTCATTCCGGCGGCGGTCCAAAGCAAGACGTTCTCCGCCCCACCGGGTCGGGACAAATCTGGGTAAAGGAAAGCCAAGCGCATGTTCGGGGAATGGCGGGATTCCGGTTCGAAGGCGGCTTGCGGAATCCTACAATCCGCAGGTCATGGCCACACGAAAAGGGAAATCTACCTCCGCTTCCAAAACCGTTCAAAAAGAAGCCGCCGAAGTGCCGAAACCGCCGCGGGGATATTCCACCGATGCTTTCCTGATGTACGGCCGGCAAAAGACCCGGCATTGGGATTACCAACATCACGTGGTCCCTCCGCTTTCGGCTTCCAGCACCTTTCGGTTGGAAAGTCACCAACGCGGGGAAGCCGGTTTCTGCGGCTTCGCCGATCCCGAACTCACCCGGCCGACCAAACCGCACATTTTCATTTACGAGCGTTTGGATGAACCGGTCCGAGCCATGCTGGAAGAACGCCTGGCCGCGGCGGAAGGAGCCGAAATGGGCGTTTGCTTCGCCAGCGGCATGGCTGCCATTTCCGCCGCCGTCGCCCACCGCTTAAAGGCAGGAGATGAAGTCGTCGCCCACCCCACGCTCTATGGTTGTACCTACAGTTTGTTTACCAACTGGCTTCCGCGCTACGGCGTCAAAGTTCGTTATCAAGATTTGACCCAAGCACCCAGCCGGCTGCGCATCGGCAAAAAAACCCGCATCGTCTATTGCGAAACCCCGGCCAATCCGACCCTGCAAATCGTCGACATGGAGGCCATTGCCGCACGAATCGCCAAGGCCAACGAGGGCCGAAGCCAGGAAGAGAAATGCGAGTTCGTGGTGGACAATACTTTCGCCACGCCTGCTTGCCAGCGGCCTTTGGAACACGGCGTAGACGTCGTGTGCGGTTCTCTGACCAAGGGCTTGAGCGGCTTTGGAACCGATATGGGCGGTTACGTCGCCACTTCTGAATCCGACGAGAGTTCGCTGTTGGTGTTTCGCAAAGATTTCGGCTCGCCGTTGTCGCCGACGCCGGCCTGGCGAATTTTGAACTTCGGCCTCCCCACCCTTTCGCTTCGGGTGAAGCAAGCTCAGGCTTCGGCTTTCGAACTGGCCGATTATCTGCACGAACATCCGAAGGTCGCTCGAGTGCAATACCCCGGCCATCCCGCGTCCAAGGGCTATGAAACCGCCCGCCGGCAAATGCACGATTTCCACGGCGAGTTCGCTCCAGGAACTTTGATTTACTTCGAAGTGAAAGGACGCAACGATAAGGAAGCCGCGGCCCGGGCCGATCAATTGGTCGACACCATCGGCAAGAAAGCCTACGTCATTACCTTGGCCGTCTCCCTCGGTCAGATTCGCACCTTGATCGAACGCCCCGGCGGAATGACCCACAGCATGCTGCCGGAGGAAGTCGCCCAAACCTGCGGCATCGGTGCCGGAGGAGTACGCTTGGCAGTCGGCATCGAAAATCCCGACGACATCCGCCGGGATTTAGAGAAAGCGTTGAAGAGTTTGGATTGAACCAAACCGGAAAAAAACTCTCGGCGCCGCTGCAAGCCTTGCTTTTAGCGGCGCTCTGCCTTTTGGCCTATCTTCCAGGTCTGGGCCGCCAGGAGTTTGTTGGGACCGAGGATTTCCGCGCTCGCATCGCCTGGGAAATGGCCCAATCCGGGGAAGCCCTGGTGCCGACCTATTACGGCCGGCCGATCCTGACCAAGCCCCCGCTGCACTATTGGCTGTTAGGCCGCACCCTGGACTGGCAAGGCCGGCGGGATCCGGCTGCCGCCCGCTTGCTGTCGGTGTTGGCTCTAGCGGCGACCGTAGCCATGATCGCCGCCGCCGCCAACCGTGCGGGAGGACCGCAAGCCGGTTGGCTCGCCGGTCTCGGATATTTGCTGGCGGCCAACACTTGGAAAAACGGCGCCAACGCCGAAATCGATCCTCTGTTTGCCGCCTTTAGCGTGGCCATGGTGCTGGCTTGGTGGCGCTATTTGGAAGGCCTGCACCGGAATCGAGCTTGGCCTTGGGCTCTCGCCGCCGGAGTCGCCGGAGGCTTGGCCGCCATGGCCAAGGGACCCGCCTTGCTTCCCTTTTTAGTCGGGCTCGGTGCCGCCACCTGGTGGTTGCGGAAGAAACCGCAGCCCGGCGCCGTCCTGGCTTTGCTGCTGCCGCTATTGATCTTAGGCCTGGCCTGGCCGGCGGCCCTTCAACTGGCCGACCCCGACCTGGAAGGAGCCATCGCCGAAAGCGCCGGCAAGGCGGTGCGATGGGACGGCAAAGCGATCCTCAAAACTTTGCTTTATCCCCTTTCCCTGATCGGGGCATCCCTGCCCCTTTCGATCGCTGCCTTCTGGCGCCTGAAGAATCCGGGTCGGCCACTTTTGGACCGTTACCTAATGGCAACGATCACCGGCGCTTTTGCCATGCTGATGCTGTCGGCGGGGAAGGGCACCCGCTACTTGCTGCCCTGTTTTCCCCTGCTCTGCCTGGCCGCCGCCTTGCGCCTGGAGCTGTTGGCGGCGTCCGAAACCTTCGGCCGGCTGATCGGCTGGTTTTGTGGTTTGCTGGCCTTGGCCGGAGCCTTTTGGGCCGGCACCGCTCTGCCTGCATCCGGGATGGTGGTGCTCGCCGCCCTGGTGTTGACCGGCTGGGTCCTGAGCCGCCGCCGGCAAGCCTTTCCCTTGCCTGCCCTCATCCTTGCTGCGGTTCTTTCAAGAGCTTTCTTCACCCAGGTTTACGTCCCTGCTTGGGAAGCTGGAGAAGATTCCCTCGAAGAAGCGGTGGAAGCCCTGGACGACCTCCTCGGCGAGGCCCGGGAGGTGGCGGTGGCCCGGCTAGAAACCCCACGCCTGTTGGACCCTCTGGACCGCCGGATTCACTATTTCGACAAGCCGGACGACCTCCACCAGGCGTTGGCCGACGGCGCCCGCTTCCCCGCCATCCTGTTGCGTTGGAAGGACCCGAAGGACGACCCGCCGGAATACCGCTCCATCGGCCTGGTGCGAATCTACGGCAAGACCTTCCGGGTCTATTTGCCGCCAAGCCCTTAAACCGGAACGGAGTTTGCAGGTTCAGCAGCACCCTGTTCTCCCAGGAACCGCTCATGAACCTCATCTCCCGCCTCCCCCGCTGGCTCGTGGCCGCCGCAGTCCTCGCCGGCGCCCCCCAACTTTCCGCCCAAGGCTTCGATCTGGAACCCGGTGACGTCATCATCGCCGACGACACCTTGAGCGGGCCCACAGGGTGGCTGCGAATTTTGCACAAGGACGGCAGCCTGGAAACCATTGCTTCCGGAACTCCCTTGTTCAACCCTGCCGGAGTGTACATCGACCGGGACGGCAATTTGTTGGTGTCGTGCTGGAATGGCCAATGGACCCCAGAGAACGGCATTTATCGGTTCTTCGCCGACGGCCGTCCTTACGAAAAGCTGAACACCACCCCGCTGGAGGACAACTTCAGGGTTTGCCGGGACAGCCAGGGCGACGTGGTGGTTGCCGACGGCTTCGCCGGCCTGGCTCGCATCGATGAGAGCGGCAACGTGGATTGGTTTTCGCCGCCGGGAACCGCCCAATTCGAGACCAACATCGGCGTCCTTTGGGACATGGACGGGAATCTGCTGGTCTCCGAAGCCCCGAATTACTTGATGGGCAGCTTGGAACCGGGACGCATTTTCGAGGTGGATTTAGCCGGCGACCGGCAGCTCTTCGCCTTCGACCCGAATCTGTTGCCCAACCCGAACGGCATCGCACTGAATTCCGACGGCAGTCTGCTGGCCACCGATGCCTCCACGGCCGGCGACCCCCGCCATAGTCTGGTCCGAGTGAATCGTTTCGGCCAGGTTCAGCGGATTTCGGACCGCTTCGTCTTTCCCACCGATGTCGCCATTGTGGGCCGCGGCCACAGCGTAGTGGCGGCGCCTGGCGAAGAAGCGGTGGTTTGGGTCCGTCCCGACGGCAGCCGCCAAACTTTGGTTTCAGAAGATGAGGACGGCAACCCCAGCAACGGCCTGCCGGTGGATCGTCCTTACGCCCTGACCGTGGTCCCGGCGTTGTGGCTGTCCACGCCCTTCGTCGCCCAATTGGGGACTTTGTTGACTTTCCGGATAGAAAGCTTGAAAGCCTTCGCCGGTCAGGAAGTCATCCTGGCCATTAGCACGGATCAAGGTCCCTACGCCATGGCCAATTGGTGGTCGTGGGACGCCCAGTTTTCCCATTTGGATTTGGACCAAGCCAAACTCCTGCGAGGAAATCTACAAGCCAATGGAGAAGTTCAGTTCTTGACTTGGATTCAGGATCCCAATCTTCAAGGCAAAGTGCTTTATTTGCAGGCCTTTCTGGAAGGAGAGCGGCTGCTGAGCAACCCGGTGGCCCTGCCGGTTCGCTGATAAAGCAAGAAAAATTCCCAGGTTTCCCGTCACGATCGAGGACGGAATCCTAATAAACAAAGTAGTGGTTCGCTGCCCTGGAAGGCTTTCGGCGCCAAGCTGGAAACTACAGGAAGCCGAGAAAAAAGATCCAAACTCTTGAACTCGAAAGCGTACTACTGAGTGACCGTGAGGCCCCGCCGGGGGGGCGGGACCTACGGGTTTTTCTCTCGAAATTATGGGGGGGAGGCGCTGCAGTTGGGGGACTGCGGCGCCTCTCACTTTTACCACCTCTGGGTTGGTTACGGACTCTCGGCCGGAAGAATTTCTCACATAAATGGGGATTTCTCGTCCCGACCTCCGTCCTTCCCGAAAGCCCCGGCGGCGGCCTTCCTTAGCCAAATAAGGCTAAATCAGGCCAAATCGGGGATTGTGGGCCGGGAATCCAAGTCCGCCTATGATGCTTCCATGGTGGCATTTGCCCAGCAATACGGCCCCTGGGCTTTGATTAGCGGAGCTTCCTCCGGAATCGGAGCCAGTTTCGCCGAAAACCTGGCCCGCCGCGGCCTTTCGTTGGCTCTGGTGGCGCGGCGCAAGAGCCGCCTGCAGGCTCTCGCCCAGCGCCTTCAGGCCGAGCACGGGGCGGAATGCCTGGTGTTGCCGGAAGACCTTTTAAATCCGGTGGCGCCGCAGCGCTTGCAAGAAGCGATGGCCGGCCGAGAAATCGGCTTGCTGGTCAATAACGCCGGCTACGGCGGGCTCGGTGCCTTTGAACAGCAGGATTTCGCCACCTTGCGCAATATGGTGCGCTTGAATTGCGAGGCGGTGTTGGCTTTGGCCCACCATTTTGTGCCGCCGATGGTCGAGCGAGGCCGGGGCGGCATGGTCATGGTGGCCAGCGTGGCCGGCATGCTGCCGTGCCCGTGGATGTCGGTGTACGGCGCCACCAAGGCCTTCGATCTGCAACTGGGCGAAGCTCTCCACGTCGAATTGAAACCGAAAGGAGTCGACGTGGTCACCGTCTGCCCCGGGCACACGGCTTCCGAATTCCATCAAATCGCCGGCGTCCATGGCCCGGTTCCCGGCCGGGAAGCCCAACCGGAGGAAGTCGTTGCCTTGGCCTTATCCAAGCTCGGCAAGGGCAACTCCACCGTCGAAGGTTTGCAAAACAAGATCCTGGCCAACGCCCCGCGCTTTTTCCCCCGATCCTGGACCGCGGCAGTATCGGGCAAGGTGTTGGCCAAACGATTGGAACACTTGCCTGATTCCAAGGCATGAACTCCTACTATGCTCAGAAGTTGTCCGCCGAGCGCTTGCAGCATGTCTATGCCCTGGCTTCCCCGGAAGTTCGGAAATACCTTCAAGCCGAAATCGATTTCTTGAATCTCCGGTTGCCCTCCGGCGGCCGAGTACTGGAACTCGGTTGCGGATACGGCCGAGTTCTCCAAGAGGTGGCGAAGCCCGGCCGGCACTTGTTTGGAATCGACACCGCCTTGGCCAATCTGCAGATGGCTCGTCGCTTCCTGTCGGAAGTCCCCACTTGCCGCCTGACCCTCATGGACGCCGGGAACTTGGCTTTTGCACCAGCCAGTTTTGACGCCGTGTTCTGCATTCAAAACGGGATTTCCGCTTTTCGAATCGAGCCGAAGACTTTGTTGAAACAAGCGCTTCAAGTCACCCGACCGGGAGGGCGGGTGTTGTTTTCCAGCTATGCCGAAGCCTTTTGGGAACCTCGCTTGCAATGGTTTCAGGAGCAGGCGAAGGCAGGTTTGCTCGGCGAAATCGATCTTCAAGCCAGCACCGATGGCGTCATCGTGACTCGAGACGGTTTTCGTTCGGGTACCGCCACTCCGGAACAGTTTCGACTTTGGAGTCAGGATTTAGGTCATAGCCGACAACTCGAAGAAGTGGAGGGCTCTTCGGTGTTCTTGGAAATCCAACCGTGAACCGCGGTCCATCGAACCGAAGCGATCCAAGTACGTCCGCTTTAAACCGTATTCACCCGATCCCGGACCCAAGCCAAGGCCTGCTCCCGATCCTGCAAACTGCCTTCGAGTTGGCGCTCGAAAGCTTGTTTCAACAAGGCCCCCATCGGCGGCCCGGGGGCCATTCCCAGGGCGATTAAATCCCTTCCTTGAAGGAAAGGTTTCGGTTGGGCGTCGCGCACTCCCAAAGTGGCCGCCCGCTGCAACAACCATTGCCCCGGTTGCCAATTCCGGCTCCAAGGCTCGGTCCGGCCGGCGCCGTCGGCGATGGCCACTCGTACCAAGGCCGGGATATCGACCTTGAGGGACAGACGGCGAATGGCGCCGTCGGAAACCCGCTTTCTCGCCTGATAAAGCTGCATCGGCCGCAAGTGATGCACCACCAGGGCGACCACCGCATCGATCCGCTTCTTCTCGCGGGTGATCCGAGCCAAGAAGGAGCGAGTCAAAGTTTCCCCTTCGACATCGTGGTTGGGACTGCGCCAGCGCCCTCGTTCAAACACCGTGGTGTTAGCTTTGCCAAGGTCATGACAGAGGATGGCCAGCATCTCCACCCACGGGTCGTCCATTTCCTCGCGGAAGCTGACGCCAGCATCCAAGGCCAGGCAAGTGTGATGAAAGACGTCTCCCTCCGGATGCCAAATCGGGTCTTGAGGGACTCCGCGCAGCTTGGCCAGCTCCGGGAAAAACCGCAGAGCGCCTACGTCCTCCAAGCATTGAAGAGCCGCTCCCGGATAGTCGCCCCGAAGCAGGATCTGGCGCCATTCTTCCTCGAAGCGCTCCGGCGGCAGCTCGGATAGATCCAATTGTCGGCAGAGTCGCACCGTTTCCGGATCCACTCGCCAATGAAAGCGGGCGACGAAACGGGCCACCCGGAGCACTCGCAAAGGATCTTCGGCAAAGGCCGGCGAAACGTGGCGCAACAATCCGGATTGCAAATCCTTTCGGCCTCCCCAAGGGTCGAGGAATTCTTGGTTGAGAGGATCCAGCAGCATGGCGTTGACGGTGAAGTCCCGCCTGCGGCTGGCTTCCTTGGGATCCAAAAAAGGATCGGCGGCGACTTCGAAACCCTTGTGCCCCGGTCCGGTTTTGGATTCCCGTCGCGGCAGGGAGATCTCCATGGCCCCATGGGGCGTTTGCAGCAACAACACGGCAAAGTGTTGGCCGACCAAATGCAGCTTGCCGAAGCCGGCAACCAGGGTTTGCAATCGTTCCGCCGCCAGACCGTACACCTCCAGGTCCGCTTCCACCGACGACAAGCCCAAGCAGGCGTCACGCACCGCCCCCCCGACTAGAAATGCCCGGCCCCCGGCATCGGCCACGGCTTGGGCGAATAGCTGAACTCGTTCCCCCAATTCCGGATCCTGGAATCGGGGACGAACGGCGGAGGTGGGCGAGTGAGTCACGAATCGGGGTTCAGAATCCTTTAATAGCCCAATTCCCGCAAGGCGTCCCGCTCATCCGGCAGCCAGGCTTGCAAGCCGGATTTCGGCCGGCCCATTCGTTGTTGCTGCCAGCGTTGCAATGCATCGCGCAAAGATGGCCAGGGCTCGGATTCCAAATTTGAAATCGGCCGATTCTCCTGCGGATCTTCGGCTAAATCATAAGCCTCCCAAGGTTTCCGCCACGGCAAGTCGGGATCGGGATCGCTGGAAGGCCGCGGCCTGGATTCATGGGCCAGAACTTTGGCGTCGGCCCAATGATGCAAGATCAATTTGCGGCCGCCGGCCAAGACCATGCAATTGTCGAAATGGGCATGACCGGTTTCGGCAAAGACCGGCCGGGACGGCATGGTTCCGGTTCGAAACCAGGGAGCGAAAGAACGGCCGGCGCAATTCGGCACCGTCAAATCCAACAACTCCGCCAAAGTAGGAAACAAATCAATCAAGGAAATGGGCGGAGGCGGCGCCGCCGAAGGTTGGACTTTCGGTCCATGAATCCAAAATGGAACTCGCAATTGTTCTTGATAAAGCAGATCGCCGTGGTCGGCGACGCCGTGCTCCCCCAAACCTTCGCCGTGATCCCCCACCAACACGGTCCACAAATTGCGGGCTTCCGTTCCGGGAGGACCACGCAAGCGTTGTTGAAAAGCGATCAAGCGGCGCCTTAAATCCCACAATTCGGCATCGTAAGCCACACGCCAAGCATGGACTTCCCGATCTTGGAAACCCGGCGTGGCGACTTCCGGCCAAGGTTGTAAGGCTTCTACCGCCTGCAAGGCTTGGGATGAAGGTTGGTAGGGCCAGTGAGCATCAAACAAATGGACCCATAGAAAACGCGGCTGCTCCGAACCGGCTTGCCGCCACCAGGCTTCGGCCAAAGCCAAACTCCGATCGGCGGATCGCACCGCTTGCATGCCGCTTGGTAAACATCGCAACCATGCCCGGGCCAGGCGGAAATCCCGAAACCGGCGCAAACCGGCGGACCAAGTCGGTTCCAGGGAAGCAAAGCGATGGAAGCCGTGATCAAAACCAAAGGCTCGGTCCAAACAAATCATGGACGGGACCGCCATGCAGAAATAGCCGGCTTCCGCCAACCGTTGGGCCAAAGTAGCCACCTCGGTCAGCCGGCCACCGTTATTGCGGACGCCATGTTGGTGCGGGTAATTCCCGGTCCACAAACTGGCATGGGACGGGGCGGTCAATCCCACCGGGCTGAAAGCCTCGGCAAAGGAAACGGCTTCCTGTTCCAACGGCCAGCTTTGAATTTCCGAAACCGCTTGCCAGCGGTCGCCGCGAACGGTGTCCACGGTGAACAACACCAAATCCGGCCGGTCCGCCATGGCCGACTCAGGGGAAAGGCTTGGAGTTGACCCCTCCGCCGAGGCTTCGCCTCGAAGCGGAGAAAGAGCCAAAGCCTGGAGTCCGAGGAAGAAGGCCAGGCAAAGAATGGAAGCCGGAGAAAACCACTTGCGCCGGCTTCGGAAATCCCAAAACCAAATCCAGGCCGCGGACAAGGCGGCGGCGGCGGCGGCGTAAAGAGCCAGCAAACGCCAAAGCAGAGTCGGAGCCAAGCTCCAGGCTCCCTCCCAGGAAGCCAGTGCCAGCGAAGCCGCCAATAGAACCAGCGGCACGCTGTAGCGAGCCTTCATGAACCCGGATCCGCTTGCAAGGGCGGTTTCAATACCAAGCAAAGCGCCATCCAAAGGGCGCACAATAAGGAGAAGGCCAATGCCGGCGAAGCCAGGGAAGCCAGCCGGCTTTGCGGTTGCCACCCCGGCAATATGGCGAGAAATGGCGTCGTTGCAGCGCCAAGACAAAGCCAGCGCAAGCGGCGCACTGCATTGGAATGAAGTTTCGGCGGTGCCGACAACACGCGACTGAAACGCCAGGCCAGTCCGGCGTTCAAAATTGCCGGCACGCTGCGCAACCAAGGCGACAAAGTCAGAGCGAAGATCACCAATACCGCCATAAGAACCGGTTCCAGGCTTCGGCTAGCCCAGATCAAACGAGGAGAAGCTTTGGAAACGGTGCCGTTCATGAGGCGGCTATTCCCCTCCACCGTTCTCCGGTTCTTCATCGTCCTCGGCATCGGTATAGCCCATTTCATTCAAGAAAGCATTCATTTCCTCGCGGTTGGCCTGCAAGGCTTCCAGGGGCAAATCCAACGCTTGTTGGCGATAAGTCGGCACTTGATAAAGGGCCAGCGATTGCACCAATTCCGGTTTCAACCAGGCGGTTTGCACCTTGCCATCCATATCTTCGGCCAGAGGGACGCCGAACAGATAGTGCATGGTCGGCGCCAAATCCAAGATGGACGGTTCCTTCGGCATCAAGCCCCAGTTCTGCCAAATCGCCGGTTCCGGCCAGCTTCCCTGTTGGAAGTCGGGACCGGCCACGACGTAGAGACCGCCGCCTTTGTGGTCGCTCAACCGCTTGGAGTTTTCATAGGTATGGCGGTGGCCGTGATCGCTGACCACCATGATGTTCCATTCGGGGCCGGCGGCTTCCAACAACTCCCCCAGCCAACGATCGGCCAAGCGATAGTAGTTGTCCACCATGTCCCGGAGCCGCTCCGGCTCTTCTCCCCGCTCGTACATCAACCGGGCTCCTTCCAAGGAGTCGGCCCGGTATTGGTAATAGTGATGTTGCACCGAATCGGTGCCTTCGCAATAAAAGACCACCAGACGGCTGCGATCTTCCAACAAGGCCACCCGGCTTAGTTCTTTGAAGTACCAATCCTGGTGCACGATGCGGCGAAAGATTTCTTCGGCGGCTTCTTCGGTTCCGGCGTTGCGGTCCAAATCCAACAGTTCCTGGCGCAGGAAAGCGTCGACTTCCTCCTGCCCGGAGGGAATGCGGACCTTGCTGCGATAGTGCTGCATCAATTCGGGCGGATGCATCCAGGCCGCTGCGGTTTCCGGGTTTTCGGCACAACGATCGATCACCGCCGCCAGGGCGTCGCAACCGTTTTGGCGGCCGATGTCCAAGGTCACCAGTTCGCCTTCGAAAGGCACCACCGGAGCGGTGTTCCACCACCCGAAAACGGAACAGCGAATGCCGTATTCGGCAAAGATTTCCCAAAACGGCCGGGCTTGCCAATGACCGCGGTGCGTCAACACCAAATTCGGCGACTTCCAAGGCCCGCTTTCGTCTTCCCGCATCTGGAAATCCAAAATGCCGTGTTTGCTTTCCCCCAAACCGGTAGCAATGGATGTCCAAACTACGGCGCTCCACCAGCCCCAGCGGTCTTTGGTCGGCCGATAGGAACGATGCGATTCCAAGGCTCCGGAATGACCGCGGGCCATCAAAGAAGCCAAATTGGGCATCAAACCGGCATCGACCAGAGGCTTGGCCACTTCCCAGTGGGCGCCGTCCAAACCGACGAACAACAATTTGCTGGAGGCTCTTCCAGGCGAGGGCCCTTGCCCCACGGGCGGTTCGGTCGCTTGGGTTTGGCGTTGATAGGAACGCCAATTTTCTCCGGTCCAAACTCCGATCGCCACCAAGACGCAAACCAGAATCGGAAACACAATCCGGAAGCTGCGGCGAACAGCCTGAACCGGAAGCGCCAGAGGTCCGCCGACGGCACCGGCGTCCATCAGCCAGGCGAACAAGCCAAGACTGGCGGCGAAACCACCATAGGAAGTTCCGGGGAAGGGAAATTGCCAACGGGGGCCGAGAAAGTCCCAAACTCCAAGGGCCAGGATCCAAAGCCAAAGGCCAAAGGAAAGCAGGCTGGGCGACCACGCCGGTCCGCCCCGCAAGCGGAAAGCTTGCAGCACGAAAGCGCCGGCGAGCAATTTCCAACCTTCGTGGGCTTGAAAAAAGCCGAAGTCGAAACCGCCCAACCAACCGACCCAAGCGATCAGGAACCACAGCAGGCCTTGCAGCCAGGCGGACAAGGAAAACCAAAAGCCCAAGGATTGCTCGCCGCTCACAGCCCTTCCTCCTCCTCGTCTTCTTCTTCGCCGTATCCCAATTGGTTCAGCATTTGGCGCCGCCAATCGTCCACTTCGCCGCGGCTTCCCGGCCGGGCTCCCTGCAAAGCGGTCATCGCCGCAAGGCGGAGGCGGGAAACCACCTCCGGTTCTTGATCTAGCAAGTTCTCGCTTTCTTCAGGATCGTTTTCCAGGTGGTAAAGCTCTTGAGCCTCAAAGCCATCCCCTTGAACCCGACCGATCAGTTTCCAGGGGCCGTCCCGGAACGAAAAGTTGCGCTTGCCATAAGCCGCCCATTGCGGCGAAGGCTCGAAAACTTCTTCCGTCAAGTTGCGCCCTTTCATGAAGGACGAAGTTTGCACTCCGGCAAGACCCAACAAAGTCGGAGCCACGTCTTCCAAGCGCGGCACCACCGGAAAGGAAGAGTCCGGCGCCAGGCCCGGGGCCATCAAGACGAAGGGGACTTGCAACAAGGGCTCGTATAAGGAATTGGCGTGCAGCATCAAATCGTGCTCACCGAAGTGTTCGCCATGGTCGGAAGTAAACAAAATAGCGGTAGGACGGCCGGAGGCGTCCGCTTGGTCCATCAGAGCGCCGATGCACGCATCGATGTACAGGACTTCCTCCAAATAAAGGCGTTTCAAAGCTTCCGCCGCCTGCTCGGCCAAAGGATCCCCTTGCTGCAAGCCGGCCTGCACCGATCGCACCTGGGGTTGGCTGCCCAGGTTGTGGAGGCGGTAAGCCTCGGGAATGTCCTCCGGCTGCACCAAGCTTCCCAAGGTGCTTTCATGGGGCGTATACGGCAGATGCGGGTCCATGAAATGCAGGAAGAAAAAGTACGGCGCCCTTCCGCTTTGCAACTGGGTCAGATATTCGGAACTGACTTCCTGGGTCCGCTCCCCTCGAGCGGAACCGGCATTGCCGGGATGCCACTGTTCCCGGCCGACGCATAGCCGCATCACGAATTGCACCGTTTGCAGTTCCGGCAGAAACCATCCCAGCATGGTTTTTTTGTCGGCCATGCGGCGCAGGGGGGTGACCGCGGCCGCCGCCGCAACCGACGAATCGTCATAGACTTGAAAACCCCGGCGAAATCCGCCGGCTCCGTGCAACACGCCGCTACTGACCACCGCGGCGGTTCGGTAACCGGCGTCTTTCAACAACTCGGCCACCACCGGCAAGCGATCGGGAACCATGAACTCATTGGAGCGTGCTCCATGAGTCAAAATGTCGGCTCCGGTCAACATCGTGGTATGACTCGGCACCGTGCTGGGTGCCGGCGCCAAGCCATAAGGCGCCCATCGCCCTCGAGCCCGCAGGCGATCCAAATGGGGAAGGTTCAGTTCCTGAGCCAAGATGGAATCGGCTCGCAGAGTGTCCACCGAAATCAAAATCAAATCCGGATGTTCCTCGGAGATCTGCAGGCCTTCCACCTCCGGCCCGTCCGGCAAAAACGGCCGGTCTTGGGTTCCGGTTCCATCCGGCAGCGACCAAAACAAAAGGTAGAGGCCCAACAAAACCGGAGCCGACCAAACCACCAGGGGCCGAGCCCATTGGGTCCAGCCGGCCAACAAACGGGTAAAAGAAAAACCCAGCAACATGGTGGCGTAGCCATAGATCACCGGCTTACCGAGCAAGCTGGTCGGTCCATGATTTTGGGCCCAAGTCGTTCCCCAGGTGGAAGTGATCCACGGGCCGGCGCCCAATGTGAAGCCCAACCAAAAGCAAACCATGACCCGGGGGGAAGCCGGTTTCCACAAGCGGACCAAAATCAGAAGCGCCAACACCAGCGCCGCCGCCATCAGATTGCCGCTGGCGGTGATCAGAAACTTCACCCGAAACAATTCCAGTGGATCCAGGCCCGGGAAGGTGAAGGCTTGCAATAAAGCCGCGCCCGTCACCCCTGTGACCAAGCCGGCTCCCATTTGGTACAACGGCGGGAGAGGACGCATGGCGGCTTTGTATGTCTGACTGAAGGCGGAATTCTAAATCAGTCCCGCCTTCCGTGCGCAAGGCATTGTTGCAAGACCGACTCGGTGCGATCCAGGTAGGACTCCATGGAAAACAGCTCCCGCGCCCGCCGGCCGCCTTCTCGAGCTTGTGCCAATGCCTGCCGGCGGCTGTCCGGCTCAGCCAACATGGCCTGCATCGCCGCGGCAATCTGATCCGGGCGCAGGGGGTCGACGGCGCTTCCGCCTCCGCAACGTTGCAGGATCTCCGCCGGCCCGCCGTGATCGCTGACCAGAATCGGCGTGCCCAACATCAAGGCTTCCACCGCCACCAAGCCGAACGGTTCGCACAGCGGCAAAAACAAGCAGAGCTGACTGGAAGCCAGGATCTTGCGGGCTTGGTCGTCGGGAAGGAAGCCGAGCAGCTCCACCCGGTCTTGCAGTTGCCAGGCCTCGACCTTTTCTTGAAATTCCGGGCCGTCGGTTCCGATGCCCCAAATTCGAAAACGAAGTCCGGGCAACAGAGCTCGACGTTCCAGCTCCCGGGCGGCTTGCAAAACGCCGTACAAGTTCTTTTTCACCCCGGCACTGCTGATGACCGCCACGTCCTGGCGAGGTTGGTCTTCGATCGGTTCCAAGGCGGGCAAACCCAAATCCAATACTTGAGCCGGCCTTTGCAAGGCACGCTCAAAAGCTTGGCGGCTGAACGAGCTGTTGACCAACACGGTTTCCGGTCGTGCCGCCCATTGTCGATCCCGCTTAAGGCGCCGGCCGGTCCGCCAGCGCCGGCGCCAATTCCGAGTTTGGCGGCGCAAGATGTTGCGCAATTGCTTCAAGGCCGGATGTTCGAGATCGACGTCGTCCCGTTGCAAGGCTTGCATCAAAAAACTTTCGGTATTGCGGGCGTGCAAAGTGCGATTGGGTTCCTGGCAATACCAAAGCAACGGCCCTTTCGCCTGCAAGGACCAAAGCAAACCGTAGAAGTTGTGGGCGAAGACCAGCGGAAACTCGGATAAGCGCTGGCGCAAACTTTCTCCGGTCAGGCGATGGCAGGTCAGCTTTTCGCGATGGGAAGGCTTTCGCGGTACCGCCTCCACCAAATCGATCAACGAAGCCAATTCGGGGAGGTCGGGCCACAACTGCGGCTCCGCCCGGCCGCAAACGATGCGGACTTGATGACCTCGGCGGGCCAACCCGGCGGCGGTCCAAACCACCACCGATTCCGCGCCTCCCTTGTGCGAGAGGTCCGGGATGACGCAAGCCAAGTTCACCGGCTGTTCTCCAAGGTCGCCGCCAGTTGCGGTTCCAAAGCGTCCAAAAAAGCGTCGAGACTGTAGCGATTTCTAGCCTCGACGCTGGCCTTTTCGGCTTGGCCGCGCCAAAGCTCTTCTCGGGAAAGCATGTCGCCGATGGCATGGGCAATGAGATCGGGACGCAAAGGGTCCACCGCTCTACCGCCGTCGCATGCTTGCAAGATTTCCACCGGCCCGCCGTGATCGCTGGCCAAAATCGGAGTTTGCAGCATCAAGGCTTCCGCCGCCACTAAACCAAAGGGTTCACAAAGGGGCAAAAATAAAGCCAGACGCGCCGAAGCCAACAATTGCCACGATTCTTGATCCGGCACGAAACCGAGCAAACGGACCCGATCTTGCAAGCCTTGGGATTGGACCATTTCCTGAAAGTCCGGCCCGTCGGTCCCCACCCCCCACACGGTGAAGCGCCATTCCGGCGGCGCCTTTTCCCGCTCCAAAACCGCGGCCGCCTGAAGCACGGTGAACAAATTCTTTTTCGGCGATGAACTGCTCAAGACGGCAATGCCACTGCGCTCCTGATCGGAAGCCACCAACGCCGGCGGCGGCGCTCCGGGGTAAAGCACTTCCGCCGAAACTCCCAGACTGGCCTGAATGACCTCGGCGTTGTAACGACTGTTGGTCAGCACCCGGTTGGCTTCCTTTGCCCAGCGGCGGTCGTCCTTGGCCTTGTTGGCGGCCCGCATCCGCGCCCATGGAGTGGCTTCCTGCTTGTGTAACCAATCCTGCAACTGTTGAAAGGCTGGATGATCTCCGGGAACGTCATGGCGTTCCAAAGCCTGCAACAAATAGGCGTCGGTGTGGCGGGCGTGCAAGCGCCGGGAAGGCTCGTGCACGTACCAGAGCAACCTGGACTCACAAGCCAAGGACCAAAGTAAGCCATAGCGATTGTGAGCGAATACCAGGGGATAGAGGGACAGCCGATCGGCCAGGTTGCGACCGGTGGCCAAGTTGCGCTTCAAGCGCGAGCCGCGAGTCACCGGCCGGACGATTTCCACCAAGCCGGCCAACTCCGGGAACTCGGGCCACAAACTGGGCTCCACCCCGGCGGTGAAGACCCGAACTTCGTGTCCTCGACGAGCCAAGCCGACCGCCGACCACACCACCACCGATTCAGCACCGCCTTTATGGCCTAAATCCGGAAACACCAAAGCCAGTTTCACGAAGGATCTCCCAAGAATTCCCGCCTGCGTCTCCTTTGATGGTAAAGGTCCCACAGTTTGGCATAACGGACTAATTCATACACTGCGGCCATGAAAGCCAAGATCAAACCAACCCGGCCGTCGCGAAAACCGGCCCGAAGGAAATAGGCTTTGAAAAAACGCATCGGCGGAGTCAGGAGCATCCGCAACAAGGGAAACCGGCGTCCCTGTTCGAAAGCGGCTTGGGCGGCGGCGGTGGTGTATCGATCCATCCGCGCCACGTGTTCGAAGAGATCGCGGTAAGGATAATGCAGCAGGTCCCCGCGAAGGTGGCCGATCGAACCTTTGTACTCGACGTAGTCGTGAGGGTTGCGACCGACGAAGCGGGCGTGGCGGCGGCAGAACAATCGCAGTTTGCGATCGGGATACCAGCCTCCCCCTCGAATCCAGCGGCCGAGATGGTAAGCCCGGCGCGGAAGATCGTAGGCACAGTGAACCGGCTCGGCACCGCCGTGAAACAACTGCAGGATTTCTTCACGCAAGGCCGGGGAAATCCTTTCGTCGGCGTCCAGGGACAGAATCCAATCATGTTTGGCCAGGGCCACCGCGGCGTTTTTCTGGGAAACCCAACCATCGAATGCCCGGCGTTCCACCCGGGCTCCGGAAGCTACGGCAACGGCGCAAGTGCGATCTTCGCTGCCGCCGTCCAAAACCAGCGTTTCCTCGGCGAAATCGGCGCTGCGGAGGCAGTCGGCGATGTCCTCTTCTTCGTTCTGGGCAATGATGCAGACCGAAATCGGGATTTTGTCACAGGCCTCCATGGCGGCACACTCTAGCGCGCCGTGACCCTCCTCCGCCACGACCCGGCTTGGCCTCTTGAGAATCCGCCCGATTTCACCCGGGCGGAGAAGCTCGGAGACGGGGTCGGCGGCCGCCGTTATCTGCGTTTGGCCCAAGCCGGTCCCTGGGGTTCGACCCTGTTCGCCAAGGAATTCGGCAGCGGCGGCTCGGCCCGGCGGGCGGCGCTTCGGGAATACCAAGCCGCGGTGGCTTTGTGCCAGGCCGGTGGAACCACGCCGCATCCTTGGGGGCTCTACACCGAGCAGGGGCGCTACGGCTTGTTGTTGCAGGATCTCGGCCCGGAAAGTCGAAAACCTAGCCACCTTTTTCTCGAACTTGGATGGTTAAGCCAAGTCGGTGCTTTTCTCGGCCGCTTGCACCGTTTGCGTATCGCGCACGGTGATTTCCACCTGGGCAATCTGTTGGTCGACGGCGATGGAAGTTTGCATTGCATCGACTTGCGCCGCTTGCGGCTGGATTGCAACCACGAACCTACCTTGATTCGAGATGTAGCCTGGCTGGCAGCGGATTTAGAACCGATGGACGGCCGCCGTTGGCTGACTCTGGCCGGGGCTTATGCCGAAGCTCGGTTTCAAAAGCCGGCATCTTCTGCGGAACGAAAACATTGGGCGGCGACTTTGCTGCAAGCTGGTTTCGAACGCCTTCGCCACCACCACGCCAATCTTGATCGGAGAGCCCGGCGCCGGCTCCAGGGAGCCCATCCGCAAATCTGGGCGTCCCCTAGTCTGCAAGAAAGGAGGACTTGGCTGGAACAAGTGCCCGCCGGCGAAAGCGAGGGACGGAGCCTGAAACAGGGCAGCCGCTCTCAAGTCCAGCGCAAACGCCTCGACGATCGGGAAGTGGTGGTCAAACATTTTTTGTTGCGCAAGGCGATGGACCCGCGCAACCGCCTCGGCCGTTCCAAGGCGATGGACAACTACTTCGCCATTCAAGGTCTGCAGCGGCGCGGCTTCACTACCGCCGGCGCTTTGGCGGCTTGGTCGCGGCCGGGAGCCGGCTCCTGGTTGGTGCTCGAATATCTGGATCGGCATACGCCGCTTCAAAAGGCCATCCTCGAACTCGAGGGCGCCGCTCGCCTCGAGCTGCTCCGGGAACTGGCCGCCTCGATTCGCCGGTTGCACCGAGCCGGGGTGTATTACCGCGATTTAAAACCCAGCAACTTGATGGTCGATTTGCAGGCTCCCCCAGGCCGGCGGCTGACGTTCATCGATCACGATCGCAACCGGTTCCGGCGCAACGAAATCGGCCCGCAAGAAGCCCGCCGCGATTTGGCCGCCCTGCACGCTGGTTTGCCGGCGGAAGTGCGAGCCAGCGAACGCATGATCGCCCTGCGTCACTATGATTGCCGGTGGTTGAGGCGCTCTTGGTGGCGGCGCTGGATTCGTCCCCTGCTGCAGGAAGCCGCCGAACGCCGCCATCGCTGGATTCCCCGCCGCTTGTTGAGCGGCGAACAAAACCAAGCTTGCCCCCATGAACCTGACGGTGGGCTTTGACGTCACCAGCGCGGTCAAGCGCCGGGGCCGCGGCATTGCCGCTTATGTGCGTTCCTTGCTGGATGCCTTTTCCCAGCACGACCAAGACTTGACCGCTCATTTGTACATTCGCGACCGGCGCTGGTTGCGGCGCCGCTTCGCCGCCGATTTGCTTCCGCAGGCGCCCCGCCATTGGATGTTGGGGCCGCTTTGGTCCTGTCCCCGGGAATTGCAAGTGTTTCACGGTTTGGGCGTGCATTTGCCCGCCAACAGTCCAGTGCCCCGCAGCTTCACCTTGCACGATCTCCGGGGTTTGGATGCGGTGGAGTTCACCCATCCAAGATGGCGGGAAATTCGAACCCGGCGCTTGCAACAAACGGTGGAAAGAGCCGACGGTATTTTGTGTTTGAGTGAACACGGTCGCCAAAGGCTGCACCATCACTTTCCCGAATTCCCTTTGGAGCGGACCGCCGTGGTCCCCCACGGTTTGGATCATCAAAGCTTTCGGCCGGCGTCGGAGTCGGATCAACAAGAGGTCCGGGAAAAATACGAGTTGCCGGCTCCGTTCCTGCTGCAAGTCGGGCGGCTGGATCGGCACAAGAATCCGGAAACCGCGATTCAAGCCTTCGCCGCCAGCCGGGCGGTTGGAGAAGGCTTCCAACTGGTCTTTTTGGGCGGAGCGGAAACCGGCTACGTCGAGCAATTGCAAGCCATGGCTCAGAGTCTCGGCGTCGACTCAGCGGTTCATTTCCTAGGCTCGGTGCCCTTTGACGAACTTCCCGTTTTTTATTCCGCCTCTCATTTGGTCTTGGTGCCTTCCTATTACGAAGGCTTCGGCATGCCAGTTTTGGAAGCCATGGCTTGCGGTGCTGCCGGACTGGTTTCCCAAGCCTGTTGCCTGCCGGAAGTAGCCGGGGAGGCCTGGCCGGCTTTGCCCGCAGCCGAACCCCAGCTTTGGGCGGCCGAATTCGACGCGCTACTGTTCGACCAGGATCGCCGCCACAGCATGTCCCAGGCGGCCTTGGCCCGAGCCGCTGGGTTTCGCTGGCAGAGCACCGCCGCCCAAACCCTGAAATTTCTGCAAGAGCTGGCTTCCTAAAGCCTTTACCCGGGCCCCTGCTCCCGGCTAGCCTGGGTCGGGCGGCCGCCGATCTCGGCTCGGGACCGGCCCGCCGGCCACGGTTCCTTCCTCGGGAATCCGTTCCTCGTTGGGGAAGTCATGCTCAAAACCACCTCCCGTTTGTTCCACGGCTCTCTCTGTTCTCTGGGCACGGTGTTGTTGCTGCTGCCCGCCTGCACCCTGCCCGGCGACGCCACTTGGAGCGGAGCCCACCTCAGCGCACACGCCGGTGGCTTCTACACCGGCCTCGACGGCGATATCAAAACCACGACGAAGAATCCCAAGGTCACCGGCAACTTCGACGTCGGGAAAGACACCGGTCAAAGCGACGATCAGCTCAACGGGCAAATCGGTTTCCGGTTGGGATTCGCCCCGGTGGAGCTTTCTTTGACCGCCTTCGATTATTCCGCCGAAGGCACCGGCCGCTTCAACGGCAACTTCTTGGGCACGCCCTTTACCGGCCGGGTCCGGAGCGATTTCAATATTCGCAACATCAAAGCCATGTTGGGGCTGGACGTGTTCAATTCCGAATGGTTGCGGGTCGGCGCTCAACTCGGGGTCAGTTACATGTCCACCGATCTGGAACTGCAGGATTTGAATTCCAACACGGTGGAGAAGATCGATGAAGATTTGCCGATTCCGGTGGTGGGGATTCGGGCCGACGTCAAGTTGATGGATGAACTCAGTCTCGGTGGCGAAATCGCCGGTTTGGATATTACTGTGGACGATTTCGATGCCACCTACATCGACGCCATGGCCGGCCTGCACTACAAGCCTTGGGATCACGTCGAAGCCTTCCTCGGCTATCGGTTAATCAACATTCAATTCCAGGGACCGATCGACAACAGCACCGACGCCGACGTCGACCTCGATTTGAGCGGCCCCTTCTTCGGCATCGGCATCTGGTTCTAAAGCTCCTTTCGGAAGCCATCCTGTCGTTCGTTTGCTTGCCGCCAAGGCCGGTTCCGCCGTGGGTGGAGCCGGCCTTGCTACATTGGCTTCGCCACCTTCATTTCCCGCCCCTATGCCTGCTCGCGATTCCGACGACTTCGTTCCCCAGTTCACCTGGCTGCACCTCTCGGACCATCATTTCGGTCATGGAGACGCCGATCATCAAGGGGATTCCATCGCCGTTCACAACCGACTTCGCCAAGCGATCTTGGATTGGAGGTCGGAACATGAAGATTGGAAATTGAATGCGGTCTTGGTTACCGGCGACATCGCTTATTCCGGCAAGTGGGTTGAGTATGAACGGGCTTTGGAATGGTTTGGCCTGATTCGGGAGGATTTAAAGCTCACCGGCTCCGATTTCTACTTCGTCCCGGGAAATCACGATGCCAATGTTTTCGAGGCTCCTTCGGAAGTGGCGGACACGGTCGAATTATTGTTCGAGAGCGGAAAATCTCTTGGGGACGCCTTAAGAGATTCCAGCCGAAAAGCGCGGTTGGAATCTCGATTTAAAAGCTACGTTCGATTCCTGAAAGAGTTCCAAGCCGCCAGTGCCTGTCAGGAGAATCCGTTCCTCTGGAAAACGGAAATCCCTCCGACCGGAGCGAGCGAAAAATATCAACTCATCGGCGCGAATACCGCCTGGTTGTCCTCGGCCAAACCAGAGAAGGAGGAAAAAGGAAAACAGCAGTTGGACCTGGGTGGATTTACGCCCTTGTTTTCCGCCGAAGAAGAGGTGATCGACCGGACTCTTCTATTGACTCACCATCCGCTGAATCAAGGATGGTTCCGGCCAGAAAAGGATGTCCGTCACGCAGCTCGAGGGGCAAGATTTCACCTGAACGGCCACACTCATGTCTTGGAGCTCCAAGACGGCAGTCCGAAACCGCTGCGTCTTTCCGCCCGTGCCTGTCACGCCGACAAGGAAGAAGAAAAATCCGCCAGCGAGCTATGGCATGGCTTTTCCTTCGGCGCCATTGGCATGTCCCAAGGGCATAGGAGCCTTAGGATTTTTCCGTGGCGAACGAGTTCCCATCAAAGAAATTTTGTCGTCGACAGTGACAACTGTGATCGAGGGGAGAATTTCAAATCATATGTACTTGAATTTCCCAAGCAACCAGGCTTCCCGAACATTCCTAAGCCTCCAAGTAACGACCTAGAAGAGTACCTCAAAGCGGTTCGAGCCGAATACGGCACGGTTCCGCTGCTTGGATTTTCCGCAAGACAGCAAGTCCACCTTTCCTTGGACAAGGTATTCGTCCATCTGCAAGTAGACGTTTCTCTCGAAGCGGAACGGGAATTGGAACTGGAATTCGGTGGCGAGGACAAGCTGCAACCGAGGCTAGCCGAAGAAATCCGAGGCGATTTACACCATGTCCTAAGGAAAACCCGCAACAAGGGCAAACGTGGATTGGTGTTGGTGGGCAAACCGGGAGCCGGGAAAACCACCTTGTTGAAGCACCTGGCCTCGGTAGCGGCCGATCCGAAGCGAGGTAGCGCCACCTTAGGCTTGAAGGGAGGCTTGATTCCGATCTACTTGCGCTGCGGCCGCCTGAAGAGGGAGAATGCCAAACTCCTTAAGCAAAAGACAGGTTTAAATGACTTGGTTCGAAGTCAGTTGAAGGACCTGGATCGAGGCAATCACCTCTCCGCAATCAATCAGGCTTTTGATTCAAAGAAGCCGTTCCTCTTTTTATTCGACTCCCTGGACGAACAGACTAATGACGCTTTTCGATCGCGGCTCTTTCAGTGGATTAGCCAAGAGATGGAGAAGTGGCCCGGTTCCCACTTCATCATCGCCTGCCGATTGCGCCCCTGGCTTAGTTTGAAAGGTTCCCACCAGAATCTACCGGCGGGAATGATCGAAGATCTCAGCAATCGGGAACCAAAGCGACTTCGAGATCGGTTTATCCAAAATTGGTACCGAACGGTGGAAACCGCCAACCTCGAACAAGGGACGGAAGCCTATGAAGATGCAGAAGAAGAAGGAAACCGGCGAGCCAAAGCTTTGTGTAAAGCCCTTAAGGAAGACAAGAGCTGGATGCTGGGCCGCCGGCGAAGTCTGGCCTGCAACCCATTATTGCTTTCGCTCCTTTGCCTGGTTCATAGGAACAACAAGGAGCTGCCCAAGGAACGAGTCGAGCTCTATCGGCTTTGCCTGCAATTCCTCTTGGAGGTTTGGACTCAGGACAAAGAACAAGGCAAGCCGATTCCAGCCCGAACCGCTCAAGCCTTGCTGCAACCGCTGGCTTGGGAAATGCACCAGAATGCCCCTGCAGCCAAAGAACTTGAAGGTGGAAAAGACGACGGCATGGTGGCCATTTCCAGGAATCGGGCTAAGCGGAATCTGGAACAAAGCTGCCAGGGTTTGCTAGAAGGATCGTGGACAGCCAAAGAATTCCTGGATTTGGCTTCGGACAAGTGCGGGGTATTGCAGTCCACCGATACCGATGAATTCGCTTTCACCCACCTCTCTTTCCAGGAGTATTTGGCAGCCCGTCATGCCCAAGATCGAGGTTGGGCAACGAAGCTCACCGAACACCTCAAAGATGAATTTTGGAAGGAAACCCTGTTGCTGGCCATGGCAATGCCGGGAGTTTGGCGGCCTTTCTTCAGCGCGGTGGCCGAACAGAGCCTGAAAGGAAAATCCCTCTTTCAGGATGAGAGCGTTTTCTCCCTCCTTCGAGAGTGCATCGAAGAACTGACCTATTTTGACTCAGAACCCTTCCGCAAGTTGACGTCCAAGAAGCGTCCAAGCCAGGCACTGATAAAGGAACAAAAAGCCGCCAATAAGCTCCTGTCCCTATTTCAAATCTCGACGCCAGATGTCCCTGCGGAAATGCAAGAAGCAGCAGCCCGATCTCCAGAACCAGGAACTTCCTGGCGAGATCCACTTATTGAAGTCGAATGGCTTTGGGTACCTTCTGGTGGTTATTGGATGGGCTCGACCAAGGATCCGAATCATCCCGTATTTGATTCCAAAGGCCAAGCCAACGAAAAACCGGCCAGGTATATCACCATAGCAGATGGGTTTTGGGCTGGACGATTCCCAGTAACCAATGGACAGTTTAGTAAATACCTAGCCGACTCCGGCGCTGAACCTCCTGGATACTGGGACAATCCCAAGTATCACGGTGATGCTAAGCCGGTTGTTGGAGTAAGTTGGACCGAAGCTCGTCGATTTTGTCAATGGCTAAATGAATTTGGCAAGCCACCGAACGACTACCGCTTTGATTTGCCGACGGAAGCCCAGTGGGAATTTATGGCTCGAGGAACATTCCCGGGCACAAGTCCCCTTCCAAAATTCCCCTGGGGAACCGCTGCACCAACATCTTCTCACGCCCATTTTGCATCCAACGTTGGCCCGGCCCCCGTAGGCAACCATTCGAAAGGCGCAAGCCCCCTTGGGATTGAAGATTTAAGCGGCAACGTTTGGGAATGGTGTTTAGATCAGTGGAGCGCAGATTACAGTAAGCATGTTGACCTTATCGGGGAAAAGCACTTTGGCAATCTTGATGCCCTTAACTCTTTTCGTGTAGTCCGAGGTGGTTCCTGGATTCACAGTGACCCAAACAGTCTTCGATGCGCATACCGAAATTATCACGACCCTCGAATTCAAGCCGGGCACATCGGGTTCCGAGTGGTTTGCCGCAGAGCACTAAATGGCGAAGCCTAAATAGTCCATGGCAACTGGAATGACCTGACCTTTCTCATCGTTCATTCCACCATGCCGGCCAGGGACAAAAAACCTGGAGTGCCATAGGCAAAGATTCGGATCGAACGGACGGTTTTCACCGTCGATCCACCTTCGATTCGCAATCTGCCGTTGGGAACAAGGTTGACTTGCCAGCCTTTTCCAGGAGGACTATAAACCAGGCCGATGTCCACATCCCGGTCCTTGAAAAACGTCTCCTAGATCTAAAAAGGACATGGTTAAGCCTCCTTCCAGTAAGCAGATCCAATCGGTGGAACGCAAAGTGAAGCCAGGCAAACCACCACAAAAGCAAATTCCCATTTCCGTAGCATGAGTTCTCCCAAGAATAAGATTATTCCGCGCCTTTGAACCAAACCTACTTCCAAGAAATGGATTCTAGAACTTCCACGACCAGCCCATGCCACCCGCCTTGAATTGGAATTTTGGAGACAAGGACTCGTTCTTTCCACCACAAATCGAAGAATTCCGTTTCAGGATAAGCCAATTTCAATACAAATTCGGCGCTTTCTCCATAAGCCCAAACCTGCCCGACTTTCTTGCCGTGCGGAGTAAAGTGGACGTGGGACTTCCAAAATGGAGGTCCGTGATTCCACTCCACCCTTCCACTGGCGTATTCGCTTTGATCCCATTCATGCACTTCCAATACCAAACTCGTTCCAGACCAGGGAATTTCCAGGATCGGGTGCTCTAGAGGTTCCCAAAAGGGCTTGTGTGAATATCCAACTTCATATTTCCCAGGCAAAATTCCTCGAAAAATGGCTACTCCACCTGGATTCAGGCCTCCCCCTGTCGGCTGTTGACTCAGGACCTCTCCGCCGAAAACCTCAACCGATTTCTGAAGAGCACTTCCTCCAACTTGGTCTTGATCGAGGGCATTTAATGCCAAATTTCCCCTGGAAACGACCTGGCCTCCTTGATTGATCAAATAGATTTTAAATGGAAAGCCGCGCTCTAATCGAACCTCATAAGGCTGTTCCCTGGCAGAAATACTACGGGGAGTTCGAACTAAAGCTCGAGGAAAGCCTTCACATTCAATCAATACAACCCGGATTCTTTCCTCCGAAACGACATCGCTGAATTGCACTATGCCGCGGTCATTGGAAATGCTGAAGATCTCGCTTTCGTCCTCGAAAAAGAGGGTTAGCCTACCTGCTTGAATGATCCCTCCATCGCCGGCCATCAATCGGAATTGAATCCCGGGGTGAGGTATGGAAAAAGGGTTCCATTTTTCTCTTTGTCCAGGCCCCCTCTCCGGCAGTCCCCTTGAAGCCTCCTCATCCAGTCGGCTTGCCCTTGCTCTATCCAACCGATCCTCCCAGACCGGTGCCGGTGATTTTCGGTCATTGTTGACCGGAGCCCAAATGGCCAAGAGAACAAAACTGAAAATGAATACCCAACTTCTCACTTGATTCTTCATGACTGCATAGCCTTCGAATCTGCCCCATTCCAAACGGATCGGAAGAGTGCCTTCGCGCCAGCGTGGAGCACTACCTACCTGTCGGAAATCGGCACCTCGAATGGAGCTCGAGCCCGGAAAGACACTCTCCGGGCTCGAGTCAAAAGTTACTTTATGAAGTGCTCTACTTTGCCTCCATATGCCATCGGAACCTCAGCACCTCCATCATCACTACCGGTAAACGAGACCTCGTAATGGACAAGCGCATGAATTCCTGGCTTGATTTCAAAACCACTGTCTATCGAATAGGCTTCAAATCCCAAATTCAACAGAGCATCCACAATGGCTTGAGTCGGAAACTCACTTTCGGCCGGAATCCAAAAAACTCCGATCTCCTCAAAAGGCTGACCATTTGGGCGAATACCCCAAAGGCTCAATTCAAAAATTAAACCTCCTCCTTGAAAATCTTGAGGGAGCACCGTTATTTTCGAAAGTTCAGGAGCATGCTTTATCTGATTGCCACGGAGGATTGGATCAAATACATTTGAATGCTTGACCTTAATATGACCGTCTGCAGTTGAATCGGATCGCACAGTAGTAACGTCGGCCGATCCTGTCAAAAAAATCAGTTTATCCGGACCATTTGGAACTCTTTCCACACTTGTGAGCGTTGGGTCATCACTATAAGAATTCAATAGAATGGAAGCAACCGTTGCCATTGCATCTTCGGTGGTACCTCTAGGCAAGGGGACGACCATGGAAAAATCAGGCGCATTCGGCCGATAAACAGTGATCCTCGCCTCCCAGTCGGCATCAATGATCTCAAGGTCGCACAAAACATCAAATTGAACGACGTTATTCTTCAAACTGCTTTGCTGGGCATGGGCAAGAGAAGCCGTCAAGCAAAGCAAAAAACTCCACAAAGTCTTTTTGAACATGGCGCTACTCCTATTCTACTTGCCCACCAAGAGGCAAAAAACCAGGATCTCCATTAACGAAAGTTTTCACCGAACGAATAGACTCCACCGTCGGCCCTCCCTCAATTCTCAATCTGCCCTCCTCAAGCAAACTGACCTGCCATCCGGCAGTAGCCAGTGAGCTCAACAAAAATTGATCTAGCTGGGCATTACTTAGTCCCCGTTTAATGGTCAAAGTGATTCTGTCTGGTTCAGCAGCCGGATTCCCCCAAGAATCCTCACCGGTTATCGCCAAAGTTAAGGTTCCCTCGCCGGATGTCCAAGTTCGATCCCGTTGCAAACGCTGCCATTCCATTTTTTTGAACTTTCTATCATTCTTGAAACCGATCCCAGATGCCCGAAGACCAGAAGGGTCTTTCTGTTGGTACCCAAAGACTTCGACTCCCTTATCCACCATGATTGTGGAATCAAAAACAAAAATATTCTTGGGATCAACGCCTTCACTCATTAAATGAACCTTAACGACTCTGGCAGCCGCTGCCGGAGTCGTGCCGGCCGGCAAACCAACTTTGGCAAAAATCTCCTTAGGCTCCACTTGGGCCGGGTCTCCAGGAGGATAATAAATCATCCCGATTGCAACCTCCCTATCTTCAGTATGATCATCGTGGATGCCTCCGGGCCCAGAAAAGGACATGACGAAGCCCCCTTTCAATTGAGAAGCTCCTTGTGCAAATCCGATGGACGACATGCACAAGGTGGCCACGAAGAGGGTTCCTAAAACTAACTTTCCCTTACACAACATTAATCTCCTCTCAAAAAAGGTAAGAAACTGCCAAGTCGGCACAAATCTCAATTTACATATTTGCCTCACCGGTTTCACTTTTTTTTGATTGAAAATTTTCACATCAAGCAGAATCTAAGATGTTGCAAAGGAGATTTAAATCCACGTCAACGAGTCCCCGAACTGCGGAAATAACCGAAAAGTTGCGCAATCCACGATTTAGCCAATGTCCTTGCAAGACATGCCGGTCCTATTAAATGGAGCAAGCCTCCCTCGTGCTTCACAAAGCAAGCAGGCTGCATTAAACAAAAATTTCAGGATTTCTGCCCTTCCAATCTCTTGCTTGACTGGCTCGGCGCCGGCACAAAGGTCAAACGGTCAATATTCCATCAGGTTTGGGGTGTGGGCGATTGGGCGACAAACCACACGAAAACCGAGACCGCCGTGCCCGCCCCGAGGACGGCTCCTGTAGCGGAAGGCACAGCGCAGGTCCCCGGGATTGTCGCTGAACCAAGAGCCGCCGCGGATAATACGCCATATTTTGTCAGAGTCTGACCAATTGCAACACCATTCCCAAACGTTCCCGGAGAAATCCACCAAGGAGAGATCCTGTCCGAAAATTTTGCGGTTGCCAGTAGGAAAGGTCCCAATGGGTGTGGTCTCTAGTTTTTCCAGTTCGGCTCTTCTGCAATTGGCTTGGGCATGCTCACCGGCATTTAGTTTTTCATGACCCCAGGGATATCTCCTTCGATCCTTGCCACGGGCGGCGGCTTCCCATTCCCACTCGTGGGGCAGATCCACAACCCAGTCTTCAGGAAGCGGCCAGTAGCGAGTCTCAGTGGCCCAGCGACAAAAGTCCTTGGCCTGCTGCCAATCCACCAGGGTGATCGGACGATTCAACCTTGCTTTTGGCTTCGGCAACTCTGGATTGGTGGATTTTCGAAAAGTCCAAAAATCGAACTCAGTGACCGGTCGCCAGAGAATCCAGAACTCATTCAATCTCACCTGACGCTCTTCCTCATCGATATCTGAATCTCCCACCGGATATTCACCTGCCGGCACATGCACCCATGGATCCTCAATCTCCAATCTTGGATCGCCCAAGCGTCCTAATCCGTTGAGGGCGAAAACTCGATCATGGAGAGGCCAAGTCGCTCCTTGAGCTTCATATTCCTTTGCCAGCGGCCTCGGCAATTCCCGTTGAAGTAGATGATGTTTCAAGTACTTGAAGTATTCACTCAAAGCCGAAGCCAGCAAACCCCAAATGTGCCCCCGGCGATCCTTCGGAATGGCATCCTCCTGAAGCCCTTGCTCTTTCAGGGCATCCAGATACTTGCCAGAAAGGTCGAAATCTTGTTGCCCGAAAATGCCCGGCAGGAAGCGGATCACACCTTTCCAGCTCGGGCTCAAAATTGGAGAACCCGACTCCTTGCCTTCAAAAAGGGATTTCACGATCTCCTGGACACTCTTGCCAGGGCGAGCCAAGTGACAGGCGGCCAAATACTCCTGAAAACTCCGGTGCCAGGGCCGGACTTCGTGGATTTTCCGGCCGCCTTCCTTCCGGCTTTGAAGCCGCAGCAGGCCGGTTTGACAGTAAAGCTCATCGATGGCCGCTTCCGCGTCCCTCAAGGTGGGAAATTCTTCCGGCCTCTTCTGCTTCAACTTGCCGGCCAGAGAACACAGCTCATGCACCACGCCGCCTTGTTCCTGCATGGCCAGGAAAAGGGTTTGCAATAACTGGCGCTTTTGATTGGCATCTCGGCCTTGGGAACCCTTACGACTCTTACAAAGAACCTCCACCATGCGCTTATAAAGTTCCGCCAAGTTGTCGGGCAGCTCTTCGTCTTGATCGAAGACTTGAAAAATAGAATTCAACAACAACGGATTGGCCGTCAACTCCGCCTCACGGCTGGTAGTCGCGACTCCAACGATCGCCTTTCGGAGGTCCGCCCTTTTGCTTTCATCATAAGCCAGAGCCTCGGCCCAGCGCTTCGACATGGCTTGCACTTCTTCACCTCCTAGACGGCCGAAGTGCAATAGATGGAACGGACGCTGGATGTTCACGTCGCCGAGATAAGCCGCCGGCCGGGTGGTCAAGATCATCCGGCACTTGGGCCATCGCCGTCTCAAGACCAACAGCAAAGACAACACCCGTTCGCGGCCCTCTTCTTCCGGTACCTCATCAAGGGAGTCGACCAACAACAAATAGCGCCCGCCTTGGAAATTCCGTTCCAATCCCTCCAACTCCAAGGAGGCGGCGCTGGCTTCGCGAAAATGATTCAGCAGGAAATCCAAACATGGTTGAACTTCCACGTCTTTGTTTTCTTGGGTCGCCGCCAACTGGGAAGCCTCCAACAAGATCGGAACTTTTTGCAAGGGCCCCTGACCTTTTAAGGCGGCCAAATCCATTTGATGGTGTTGATCGGAGAGTCCTTCCTCCAACCCCAGGTGATGGGCCGCCAAAACCGAAGCGACGTGCTCCAATAAAACCGACTTGCCGGCGCCTGGGTCTCCTTGAAGTGCTAAACAAGGCAATTCCGGCAAACAAAGGGCGGCTTCCAGGTGAACCCGCTTGGCCTTCTTGGATGCTTGCGGGCGTTCTCCCCGCTCAAAAGCCTGTTCGGTTTCGGTACCTGCCAGGTGAATCTTGCCGTGCTCATCTTTCCACAAGCTGGCCGGGTCAGCGTACAGGGGCACGTAAAGCTGATTTTGACCGAGACTTCCTCCATGCCGGGAAAAAGCTCGGTTCAAGCCGGAACGCCCTTTTTGCCAGTTGTGGATGCGAGCCTCCAAATAAGCCTTTTCCCAAGGCTCTAGTTCAGAGGCCGGGGTCGCAACTTGCCGGGAAACGGATTTCGAGGAACCAGGCTTCCAAGTTTTATCTAACGGACGATTGGTGGATTCCTCTTCCTCATCCTGAAGCAAGACGCCGTCGCGCTTGAATTTTTGATTTTCATCATCCCAACGCCGGGGCCAAAGCTGCAAATGCAATTGCTGTTGCTCATCGGCGACGATTACACCGACGGAATAACCGTGTTCGTACTTCTGCTCTTCCGGACGCTCATCTTCGTGCATGGCCCCGGCAGAGAGCCAAAGTCGCCGGTCACCACCGGCAGGGGCCTCATCCACGAAACCGGCTTGATGCACATGACCGTGGAGGTGCAAATCAGTGTGTTGGGCCACCAAGGCTTGCACCTTCTCTTCCTCCTGAAGCCACCCTCGGTTCAAAGGATGGTGGCTCAAACTGAAGCACAAGTCAGCCTGATGTCCGGCGCTGAGTTTGGCCAATTGGGCCTTATCCAAAACCAGATGGCCCTCATCACCGTCTTCGTGAATCAACAAAGAAGTGTGCAAACCAACCAGACGAAGATGCAGTCCCTCCTTACTGGTAAAAATCCGCTCCCAAGCACCGGCGGCGGGGTAAGGAAAACCGCCACGGCGGGACCAGAAATCGACGTAAGCGGCAAAACGGGCTTCCAACAACTCCCGGTCACTCTTGTCCTGAAAGGCTTCTTCGAAAGATTCCTCCCCTCGGCGGACGCTATTTAAAATTCGATACAAAGCCTTGTCGGTTTTGAAACTGCCGCGGACGCCATCGTGATTGCCGGCTACGGCGTAGACCGCCTGAGGCGGGAGGTCGAAAGCATCCTGCAATTTCTCCAGAAACAGGCCGGCTCGCTTGTAATCCTCCTCGTCACCGGAAAACACCAAGTCGCCGGTGAAAAAGATCGCCTCCGGCTTCGGCCGCCCTTCCGCCCCCCACCGCTTCACGTCTTCCAGAAGCTGATTGCGAACGATCTCGAAATCCAAGCCGTGCCTCGGCGAGGGATGGCCGACGTGCAGGTCGGACAAATGCAAAAAGGAAAACAAAGGCTTCATGGAATTCCTGAATCAAAGAGGCATGAACTGCACTGGGGCTAGTTTGGACGAATGAATGAAAAAAGCAAGGCCCGGAGTCCGGAGACTGCGGGCCTTGAACGGGAAGAGAAGCGCTGATCAGCCGAGGCGCTGGTTGACTACGTCCCAGTTGATGTTGGCGAAGAAGTCGTCCAGATAAGGCGCCCGATCGGTGGGCTTGCGGTACACGGCAAAGGCGTGTTCGAACACGTCGCAGACCAACACCGGAATCAAACCGGCGGGATGGCCTTGCTCGTGCTCGGTGACCCAGAAGTTGATCAAACCGCCGTTGGCCGGATCGAGGTAGCAAATGGTCCAGCCGATGCCGGGAGCCTTGGCGGTGGACAGGAAGTCCTTCTGCCAGTTCTCCACGCTGCCGTATTGCTCGGCGGCCTTGGCGGCGAAAGCACTGCCTGCCAGGCTGCCGGAACCGCCGGCGCTCAGGTTGTCGAAGTAGTACTCGTGCAGACGCATGCCGTTGAACTCCCAGCCCAGACGGCGCTTCAGCTCTTGATAAGCCGAAGTCGACGGATCGGTCTGAGCCAAGGTTTCGAGCAAGGCGTTGGTCCGAGTGACGTAGCCGTTGTACAGCTTGAGGTGGACCTCAATCTGCTCATCGGTGATTCCGGACAGGCCGCGAAGGGCCGAATAGTCCTTGGCAGGGTAAGTCGCCATGCTGGTTGCCGCGGGCATTGGGGGTTTTCGGTGTTGTGGTTTGCCGCCAAGTAGGCAGGAAGGGCGGGCATTTTATCGGCCTTCGCCTCCCAAAACGGTCGGGAAAGCGGGCCGAGCCCAAGAATTGGACTACTTTTACGACAGGAATTCCGGCGATGGAAGACCGCGATTGGCGGCGACCGGTGCCGGCGACGACATCGGCACCCGGCAACATGATCGCCAGCACCGCCGGCGGCGCGGCCGTATCTTGAGGAACCACAGCCGAATCCCACGGCCCCAAGACCTGTCGTTGAACCCGTCCGCCATATCCCCAGCCGAGGCGGCCTCCCCTGGCGGAGGGCCGGAACGGCCCGTGCCTTTTCGCACCGGCCTCGGCGTCCTGCTGGCCGTGGCCTTGTTACAGCAGCTTTGGATTCTGTGGGACGCCTGGGCCGGCAATCCCCTGACCCGCAACCCCCTGGCCGACGCCGAAGTCTATTGGCAATGGGCCGGCGACATTTCCCGAGGTCACTGGACCCGGGGCCAGGAGCCGTTTTTCTCCGCCCCGCTGTACCCCTACTTCCTCGGCCTGTGGCGCAGCCTGGGCTTCGGCCTGCTCGGCGTGTTCGTGGTCCAGGTGGTCCTGCACCTAGCCAATACAACCTTATTAGCCTGTCTGACTCGCCGGCGCTTCGGACCGGGCCCGGCCTTGGTCGCCGCCGGCCTGTTCGTCTTCCTCACCGAGAGCGCATTCTTCCCCGGCCGCATCCTGAATCCCACCTTGCAATGGACCCTGCTGTTGGGCTTGTGGTGGACCTGGTTGGAAGCCAAGGAAAAGGGCGGCTGGAAGGCGGAAGCCGGCCTCGGCCTGATGCTGGGTTTGAATTGCCTGGTCAACCCGCCGATGCAATTGGCTTTGGCCGCCGCCCTGGTGTGGGCGCTGGTTCACTTCGGTCGCAACCGCCAAGGATTTCTGGCCACCGCCCGCATCGGCGGCGTGGCGATTTTGGCGATTTTGCCGGCGACTTGGCACAACTGGAGCACCTGCGGCGAGTTCATTCCGATCTCGGCCCAAGCCGGGCTTACCTTCCATCACGGCAACGCCCCAGGGGCGGTCGGCTTCTATCAAGCGGCCGAAGGCGTCTCCAGCGACCGGCGCAAACAAAACCAGGACGCCCGGCGGGTGGCGGTCGCCGCCACCGGCGAAGAAAGTTGGAAGGCCACCGACCGTTATTTCCGAAATAAGGGCTTGGCCTTTTGGGCCGACCATCCGGGCGATGCCATCGGCTTGACCTTGCGCAAAGCGGCCCTGTTCTTCTTCGCCCAACGCTACGGCGACATTTACGTGCCGACTCTGGAACGAAACGAAGGTTGGTTACGCCCGCTTTGGCTGGCGCCGCTGCCGGTCGCCTGGATCGCCCTTCCCGCCCTGGTCTATTGGCTTTCTCAAATCCGCAAGCGAAAGGAACTCTGGCTGGAAGCCTTGTTGCTGGTCGTTCCCTTCTTGGTAGTCAGCCTGTTTTGGTTTTCCCCCCGCTATCGCGCCCCTGCCGTACCACTGCTCGCCGCCTTGGCCGGAGCCGCTTTGTGGCAATGCCGCCACCTGCCCCGGCAAAAAACCCCCGGGCTCGCCTTTGCCGGCAGCTTCGTCGCCGCCGCCTTTTTGTCTTGGGTGCTGACCGGTCCCTTAAAAGACCAACTGTCCTTGATGAAGCCGGCTTTCCAGGTCACTCTGGCCCAAGCTTTTTCCGCCGAGGGCAATCACGCCAAGGCGATCGAGCACTACCGAGCCGCCGCAGCTTTGGATCCAAGCAATGCCACGGTACGCAGCCAGTTGGCGGAAGCCATGCGCCGGGGAGGCTTTCAGGACGACGCGGTGAAAGAAGCCGAACAAGCCGTCGCCAACAATCCGGAAGATCCGTTCTTGCGCAAAAGCCTGGGCACCGTTTATTTATCGGCGGACCGCACCGAAGACGCCATTTTGGAATTCAAGAAAGCGGTCGACTTGGGCATGGTCGAGGCCGAGTTGTACGCCAACTTGGGCGCCGCCTACATGCGCCTTCCAGAACCGGATTGGCAAGCCACTTTGCATTGGACTGAAAAAGCTTTGGCCACCGATCCCCGCTTCGCTCCGGCGGCCTTCAATCGCGGCATCGCTTTCTTGCAGGGACAACAACCGGATCAGGCACGAGATGCCTTCCTGCTGGCTTTGCAGTGGGATCCGGCATTGAGCAAAGCGGCTTACTACGTCTTCCCGCTGTTGCCGCCGCTGGAAGGCTTGGAACGGCTGCGACAAAGTCTCCGGCTCAATCCGAGCGACTTGCAGGTGGCCGATTTCCTGGCTTGGCTGTTGGCCACCTCCGAAGATGCGGCCTTGCGCAACGGGGAAGAAGCCGTTGCCCTTGCCGAAGAAGTGAACCGTCAAAGCGGATTTGAAAACCCGTCTTATCTGGATACTTTGGCCGCCGCCCTGGCGGAAAGCGGTGACTTTGACCAAGCTCTTCACTACCAGGACAAGGCCATTGAACTTGCCAAGCAACTCGGTTGGGACGGAGAAATCCCTTCTTACCAAGCTCGACGAACTCAATATCGGGAACAACGTCCTTTCCGGGAATCCAGGCCCTGATCCTTGTTGCCAACAACCATGAACTCGCAAAAGTTTCCCCACCGAAGCCGCAAGCTCAGGCCTACCGAGTTGCGCTGGAATTGTCCGGCCGGCTGGGTTCGACAGGCCACCAAAGCCGCCGACGGCGAGGATCCGTTGCCGGATTTAATCGGCCAGGAACGGGCCTTGGAAGCCTTGGAAATGGGATTGGCGGTCAATGCTCCGGGGTACAACGTGTTCGTCACCGGTCTGGGCGGCGAAGCCACCACCGGCGTAGTCGGCCGCATTCTGGCTCAATTGCCGGCCCAAAACCGGCGCTTGAAAGACCACGTTTTCGTTCACCATTTTTCCGATCCGATTCGGCCGAAGCATTTGGCGCTGCCTCCCGGAGAAGGCCGGCGCTTTCGCGAGTTGGCTCTGGACTGGCGCCGAGCCTTGCGGCGGGAAATTCCCCGTTTGTTGGAAGGCAAGGAACACCAGCAGCGCCAGCAAGCGTTGATGCAGCGCTATCGGGAAGCGGAAGACAAGTTATTTCATCGCTTGTCGAAACAAATCCGCCACCGCGGTTTGCGCCTGGTACAAGTGGAAACCGATGAAGGTTCTCACCCCGACATTTATTTCAACGTCGACAGTGAGCCGGTAGCGCCGGAGGCGATGGGAAGTTTACCCAAGGAAAAGCGCCCTCCGGTAGCCAAGCTGAAAGCCTGGATCCGCACCCGGGAAGAGATGTTGACCCAATTGCGGGCGGCGCAACGCAAGTCCCAAGCTTTGGGTTTGCGCTTGCTTCGGGAAAGCCGCAGCCTGGACGAAAATCGGGTTCGGGAAGCGGTGGAAGATTTGCGCCAGCACGTAGCCGAAGAATTGCAGGCCGAAGGTTCGCTGGCAGAGTGGCTGCAAGCAGGTGAAAAATTCGTCCTGGCCAATTTGGATTTGTTCCGCCGCGGCACCGCCGGGCGGGAAGAAGACGAGGACGACGGCTTGGAAAGCGAAGGCCGGCAACGGCGTCCCGGCTTGGAAGTCTTCGAAGTCAACGTGGTGCGGACGGTGAACGGCGAGCCATCGCCGCAAGTGTTGGAGTTGCACCCGAACTACTCCAATTTGTTCGGTACCGTGGAACGCCGGCAATTGAATTCCGGTCCCGGTTATTACCACTTGTCGGTTCGCCCCGGTTCGCTCTTGACCGCCGACGGAGGCACTTTGGTCCTCAACGCCAGAGACGTGTTGAAGGAAGCCGAAGTTTGGCGGGCTTTAAAACGCAGCTTGCAAAATTACCGCTTGGAAGTGCACGCTTTGGACAGCGTATCGCCGCTGGGAGTCACCGGCATTCGCCCGGAAGCCATCAGCTTGGACGTCAAGGTGGTGATGATCGGCGACAATGCGCTTTACGAAAGCTTGCACGACAGCGATTTCGACTTCTCGCGGATCTTCAAAGTCAAAGCGGAATTCGACGACACTCTTCCGGTCAATCAGGATTTCGTTCGCCGCTTGGTTCGGGTGCTGCGAGATTTGGGTCAGCGGGAAGCCCTGTTGCCGTTTGCCGCCGGCGGTTTGCAAGCTCTGGTGGAGCGGGCGGTGCGCGGTTCCGGCCGCCGCAATCGCTTGACCGCTCAACTAACCACCCTGGCCGACTTCGCCCGGGAAGCTTCCTACTTCGCCCGCAAAGCCGGCAAGGCCCGCATCGATCGGGAAGCGGTGGAAGAATCGCGCCGCAACTTCCGCCGCCAACATTCCCTGGATGCCGAATGGCATTACCGCATGGTGCTGGAGGAAGTGTTTCAAATCGCCACCGAAGGCGAAAAAGTCGGCACCGTGAACGGCCTGACCGTCATTTCCATGGGGCCGGTGAACTTCGGTCGTTGCTCACCGATTTCGGCCTCGGTTTCGATCGGCGATGACTCCTACCTTTCGGTGGAACGGGAAGTCGATCTCAGCGGCCCCATTCACACCATGGGCGTCATCATGTTGGAAGCCTTCATGCGGGCGCGTTTCGGCCAGTCTCGGACTTTGCCGATCAAAGTGGTGTTGAATTTCGATCAGTCTTATGGACCGGTGGACGGCGATTCCGCCAGCTCGTCTGAAGTCTTCGCCTTGTTGAGTGCCATCAGCGGCGTCCCTTTGAAACAAAACGTCGCCGTTACCGGAGCGGTCAACATGCGCGGCCGCATTCTGGCGGTGGGCGGAGTCAACCAGAAGATCGAAGGCTTTTATCACCTTTGCAACCAGCGCGGTCTGACCGGCAACCAGGGAGTCCTGGTTCCCGCCGCCAACCTCGGCGATTTGATGGTGGATCCGGAAGTGGTGGCGGCGGTACGCCAAGGTTTGTTCCACATCTGGGTCATGGAAAACGTCGAGCAAGGCCTGCAATTGATGAGCGGTTTGAAAGCCGGAGTCGCTGACCGAGCCGGGCACTATCCGGTAGATAGTTTCTTCGGCAAAGTGGAGAAGAGCCTCGCCGCTTACGAACAGGCTTTAAAGGGCGATGATCGCCAAAGCGGCGGCGAAAGCGAAGGCCAAGAAACCAAGAAAGGCCGCAAGAAAGCGGCCGGCGATCGGGAAAGTTCTTAACTCGATTAAGGTTCCGAAATCAGCGGCCGGCAAAGCTCGCGCAATTGCTCCAAGCTCAACTCGCCGTCGTGGACGGTTTGGCGTTTGCCATTTCGATATACCAGGGTCTTGGGAATCACGCCGTCAGTTAAATCCAGACTCTCCACCAAAGGCATGATGTCCAGTTCCTGGAGATAGAAAGTGGGAAAGGGCATTTCCAATCGTGCCCAACTTTCTCGGGTCTTGGCCAAATCGTAAAAAGAGGCGTCCATGCTGACGCCCAAAAAGCGGACGTCGGGAAATTCCCGGGCCGCTATGGCGAATTCTGGTAATTCGGCCACGCAAGGACCGCACCAGGTGGCCCACAAATTCACCACCAAAGGACCTTCTTCTGCCAGCTTGTGGATCTCGACCGCCATTTGTTCCGCGTTCAAGGTCCGAAACGGTTGCGGCCCGCTTCTTTTTTTATGGGCACAGCCGAGACCGGCCAAGGCAACGGCAGCCACGGCAATCAATACCAGGACCCCGGCCTTGCGCCGGCCGGGGTCCTTGAACACGTACAGGAAAAGGGCAGCCCAGAGCAAATCAAACTCAGGGCTGAGTCCGGCGTTCCCGCTTGATCGAGCAACCCATCGGCTTGGTGCTGGCCTGAGGTACCGGCTTGCCGCTGAGAGATGCATCGAGAGCATCGCGCAGGAAATACTTACGCTGGTTTTCCGGACGCTTCTTGCGACCGTCGTTGTCTACCGCTCCGGTGTAGACCACTCGACCTTGGTTATCGAAGACGTAGATGTGGGGAGTGGTTTGAGCGCCGAAACGATCAGCCAACTTGTTCCCGGGATCCATCAAAACCGGAAAGGCCAATTTGTTCTGCTTCAAATAGGCCAGGATGTCTTGCTTGCTTTCGTGCCGGGGATTGTTGCTGTCCACCGCCAAGACCCGAACACCCTTGTCCCGGTATTCTTTGGCGATAGCGGAAATTTCCGGATCCCAGGCGTTTTGCCAGGGGCATTTGCAGGACCAGAAGGAAACCACGATCAACCGCGGAACCTTGCCGGCTTTGACGTCTTCCTTTTTGGCTTTCATCCAATCGGCGAAGCGGAAGGATTCACCCTGGGCGGTCTTCAGTTCCCAGTCGGCCAGCCATTTGATCTGGGTACCGACGGTCACCGCCTTGGTCTTCTGCTTTTGCTTCTTGGTTTTCTCCTGTTTGCTGGCTCCGGCCGGCTTGGCCTCCTGAGCCAGGGCGGGAGTGCTTGTGGCGACCGCCAGGCCCAAACCGAGGGCCAAAAACATGCGGATTCCGGTTTTGTTCATGGTCAATGGACTCCAGGGAAGGACACAGGGATACCCGAGGATACGGGCGCAAAGCCAAAGCTTCGGGTAGAATTTCCCTTCTTCACGGGAAACCATGCGTTACATCGACCCTCACATCCACTGCTACTCCCGGGTAACCGACGACTACGAAGCCATGTATTTGGCCGGAGTTCGGGCGGTAGTGGAACCCTCCTTTTGGTTGGGCCAGCCGCGCACCACCGCCGGCACCTTCCGCGATTACTTCCTCGGCCTGCTCGAGTTCGAGCGCCAGCGAGCCCAGGATTTCGGCATCAGCCACCGCTGCACCATCGGCCTGAACCCCAAGGAAGCTAACGATGAACGCTTGGCCGAGGAAGTCCTGGAAATGCTGCCGGAGTTCCTGGAAAGAGAGGGAGTGGTTGCGGTAGGGGAACTGGGCTACGACGCCATTACCCCGGCGGAAGAAAAAGCCTTTCTAAAGCAGATCGAAATGGCCCGGAGCCGGGATCTGCCGCTCCTGATTCACACGCCCCACCGGGACAAGGCTCGGGGAACCCGGCGCATCTTGGACATCCTCAAGGAGCTGTCCATTCCCGAACAAGCGGCGGTCGTGGATCATTCCACCGAAGAAACCACCAAGATGATTTTGGACGCCGGCTATTGGGCCGGCCACACGGTCTATCCCAACACCAAATTGACCAAGGAGCGCTTCGTCAATCTCTATCTGGATTTCGGAAACGAGCGCATGATGCTGAATTCCAGTGCCGACTGGGGACAGGCCGATCCCCTCAGCGTGCCCAAAACCTGCGCCTTGTTGGAAAAACGCGGCGTACCCCGGCGCGACATCCAGAAATTGGTTTGGAACAATCCGCTGGAATTCTTCGGTGCGGATCGGATGAACCTTCCCAGCGAGACCGAAAACGCTCGACTTACGCCCGCTCAGGCCCCGGTTCACTCAGGCTCCTGAGCCTGAGTTCCAAAAAATTTCGTTTTCCTTGTAACCTCTCCCCAAATTTTCGTTAATTCACAGGGAAGGATTTGAGCTCCATGTTCCTCTAAAGGAATGTGTCCCTAACAGGGATTGGGGTTCATTGGGAATCCAAGGGGATGTATCGTCCTGCGGAGCTGGGGGAAGCTCCGCAGGGCGTTTTTCTTTGCTCTAGCCGCCTTATTTGGCAAAAAAGCCTTTCATCCCCATGGCGCTTTTATTCCCGGTGACCCAAAGTAGCGGTCAATAGCATGTAGGTCTTCTCTCGCAGAATTTTGATTTTTACTTGAGTGCCCGGAGGAAAGGTACTGATGCGGGAACTCAAGATGCCTTGGCCTTTGATGTCCCGATTGTTGACGGCAAGGATGACGTCCCCTCTTTGCAAGCCCGCTTTTTGTGCCGGCTCACCCGTGACTTTCTTCACCCGAACGCCGTAGACCCGATCTAAGCGTAATTGTTCGGCGTATCGGGCGGTCACCGCTTCCACTTGCACGCCCAAATATCCACGCCGCGGTTTTCCATGTTGAATGAGGTCCTGAACAATTCCCCGAGCCATGAGGGAAGGCACGGCGTAACTAATGCCTTGCCAACCGAGTTGACCGGAAATGGCGGTATTGACCCCCACCACTTGCCCACGGGTGTTGACTAGAGGGCCGCCGGAAGAACCACGATCGATGAAAGCGTCGAATTGGATGAAGTCTTGATAGAGCACCGATTCCAATTCAATGTTGCGATTGATGCCGCTGACCACGCCGATGCTGGTGGTTCCGGTTACCCGCTTGGGACTGCCCACCGCCATGACCAAATGACCCGGCTTCAAGACGTCGCTATCACCCCAAGGCAGTTGCCGGCGAACCGAGCCCTCCGGGATCTTGACCACCGCCAAATCGGTTTGCGGGTCGATGGCCACCACGTCGCCGGTCACGTGCATGCCGTCCGGCAACATCACTTTGACTTTGGAACGGACGTCCCCCACCACGTGGTGGTTGGTCACCACATAACCCTGAATGGCATCGATGACGAAGCCGCTGCCAAAGCCCTGGATCCGGCCGGGACCATGGGGTCCTTCCTCTTCTTCCTTGTCGACGTAGAGCGAAACCGTCGCCGCCAAGACTCGCTTGGCTAGGTCGGAGGTGGCGGCCGAGAAGGCTTCCAAATCGAATTTGGTTTCCGGCGGGCCGGAAGTCCCGCGGGAAGGAAGCACGACAGCGCCAAGGCCGATGCCGGCCAGCAGAACCAGGGTGGAAGGAATTTTCATGCTTTCGAAGGGCCGCCGGGCCCGGCGGCGAAGATCCATGTACTGGCCTACGGCCGAGACCGAAGAGTTGCTGGCCCGGCGATTTCGGGGCCCCAACTGCGGCCTCGATCTGGGCCGGACCGAGACGGCCGGCCATTGTGCTATGGCTCCACCTCGTGGCGCCACGACGGGCTTGAAATTTAACGACCAAAGGGAAACGTTCCGCGCTCCAAAGGCTCCTGGCCAGCTCAATAGGGCAAAATCTTGCAACATCCTCTCGACTTTTCCGGAGAACACCTACCCTTAACACTGTTTTCAAACCCCATTTCGGGATTCCTTGTCAGGTTTCCGTTACGGGTTATGGGTATAGGGCGAGCGCGCCTCTAGAATCTCGCGCCCGGTCGTCTGGACAGGCCCACCCAATGTTGGCCACATACGCTCCCCTTCTAGCCTGGCTGGCCCTCGTGCTGGCCTTCGTTGTCGGCATCCTGGCTCTAACCGCCTGGATCGGTCGCCCGCAGGCGGCCACCGGAAAGGGCGATCCTTATGAGTGCGGAATGATTCCCCGGGGGGACGCCAGGCACCGTTTTTCGGTTCATTACTACCTGGTTGCGGTCCTCTTCATCCTTTTCGATGTGGAGGCGCTGTTTCTCATCCTATGGGCCCTGAAGGCCCGCTCCCTCGGGCTCGTCGGCCTGGTGGAAGTCGGTCTGTTCCTGGCCGTGTTGGCGGTCGGCTGGCTTCACATTTGGAGACGTGGAGGATTGGAATGGGATCGCTGATCGAAGCTCCCCAGCCCCAAAACGTCGGGGAACAAGGTTTCCTGACCACCAAGTTGCAACATTTGGTGAATTGGGGGCGCAAAAACAGCTTGTGGCCGATGCCCTTGGGCCTGAGCTGCTGCGCCATTGAAATGATGGCCATGGTCGGCCCCCGCTACGACTTGGCCCGCTTCGGTGCCGAAGCCATGCGCTTCACGCCCCGGCAGTGCGATTTGATGATCGTCGCCGGCACCCTGACTTGGAAAATGGCTCGGGCCGCCCGCACCGTCTACGACCAGATGCCGGAGCCGAAATGGGTGATCGCCATGGGCGTCTGCTCGTCTTCGGGCGGCATGTATAAGAACTATTCCGTGGTGCAAGGCATCGATTCCATCTTGCCGGTGGACATCTACGTTCCCGGTTGCCCTCCCCGGCCCGATGCGGTCATTGACGCGGTCATGAAGATTCAAAAGAAGATCGAACAGGACCGCTCCTTGAAATTTGGAAGCTGAGCCGAAGCGGTGAGAACTTCCCCCGAAGACCTTCGCGCCCAGGTGGCATCGCTGGCGGAAACCTTCTCGGATTGGGAGGGAGTTTCGCTGCAAGCGGGCATCGACATGCCGCAGCTCACCGTAGCCAAAGAAAACTTGGTCCCGGTGATGCAGGCTTTACGCGACGGCAAGTTCCGCTTTGCCCACTGCTCGATGATCACCGCGGTGGACCACATGCCGGAAGAACCGCGCTTCGAAGTGGTCTACGGCCTTTATTCGCCTTCCTGTAACCAATGGTTGCGGGTCAAGACCCACTGCCAGGAATTCGAAGAGGAAGTCCCTTCGGTAACCGGCATCTGGTCCGGAGCCAATTGGTTGGAAAGAGAGTGTTTCGACATGTTCGGCATTCGATTTCAAGGACATCCGGATTTGCGCCGCCTGTTGATGCCGGAAGGCTACGAGCACTTCCCGCTGCGCAAGGAGTTCCCTCGGGACGGTATTGAACCGGGCCGCTTGTACCGGCAATGGGACGAAGGACGGCGCCGCGAAGGTGCCGAGGAGGAAAGCGCCTCGTGAGCGACACCTTTGCCGACACCATTCAAGGTCCCGAACTCAAGTTTTTTGAATTCGTCCCCGGCTCGCCCCAGGATCCCCTCCACGGCGATCCGCTGATGTTGAACATGGGGCCGCAGCATCCGGCCACCCACGGCGTGTTGCGCCTGCGGGTTCTGCTGGACGGGGAAACCATGTTGGACGTCGATCCGGACATCGGTTATCTGCACCGCGGCAAAGAAAAGATGGCCGAAAGCATCGGTTGGCGGAAGTTCTTCCCCCACACCGACCGGATGGATTATCTGACCCCGGTCATGCCCAATTTGGCCTTCGCTCTTGCTTTGGAAAAATTGGCTGGAGTGGAAGTCCCGGAACGAGCCCAAATCTTGCGGGTGATGTTCAGCGAATTGGGCCGGATCGCCTCCCATTTGATTTATGCCGGCACCACCGGCATCGACTTGGGGGCGGTCACCATGTTCTTCTACACCTTCCGGGAACGAGAAAAGATCTACGACATTCTCGATGCCTGGACCGGCCACCGCATGAACAACACCTACGTGCGCATGGGCGGCGTGGTGGCCGACGCAAGTCCGAAGATCTTGGAGATGGTGAAGAGTTTCTTGCAGAACTTCCCCGCCCAAGTGGACGAGTATGAAACGCTGTTGACCGGAAACCGGATTTGGTACGAACGCAACAAAGGGGTCGGCCAGCTCACTGAAGCCGAAGCCTTGGATTTGGGCCTCACCGGACCGAATTTGCGCGGCTCCGGAAACGAATACGACGTGCGCAAGGCCCAGCCCTATTGCGGTTATGAAACTTATGAGTTCGAAGTGCCGATCGGCACCGAGGGGGACGCCTATGACCGTTATTTGATCCGCCTCGAAGAAATGCGCCAATCCTGCCACATCGTGCAGCAGTGTTTGGACCGGTTGCAGGAAGTCAAGGGCGACGTACTGGCCCACGACACCCGTTACGTCCTGCCTCCTCGCAGCAAGGTGCTGAATTCGATGGAGGAATTGATTCACCAGTTCAAAGTGGTGACCGCCATGGCCCTGCCCAAGGGCGAGGTCTATCAACTGGTCGAATCCTCCAAGGGTGAATTCGGCTTTTACATCGTCAGCAACGGCACCGACAAACCCGTGCGCTGCCACGCCCGCTCGCCTTCCATGGTTTCGATTCAGGCCATTCCGAAACTGGCGCGCAACCGCCTCCTGTCCGACATGGTGGCGATCATCGGCAGTTTGGACTTTGTCATGGGAGAGTGCGATCGATGAGTGAACAAACCATCTTGACCGCCGAACTCCGTCAGGAATTCGAATCCTTGTGCGAACGATACCCGGATCGAAAAGCCGCCTTGCTGCCGATCCTGCATCGAGTCCAAGCGATCCATGGATGTCTGGATCGTCGCGCCCAACAGGAAGTGGCGGATTTCCTGGGCACCAGTGCCGTGGAGGTGCACGGCGTGGTGACCTTCTATCCCATGTTTCGGGAAAAGCCGATCGGCAAGCATTTGGTTTCGGTCTGCAAAAACATTTCCTGCGATCTCATGGGTAGCGACAACTTGCTGGCCGCCATTCAGCGAAAGTTCGCGGTTCAACCGGGCGAAACCTGCACCGATCCGAGTTTCACCTTGGAAGCGGTGCAATGTCAGGGCGCCTGCGGCTACGGCCCGATGATGGTGGTTGACGGCCACTACCACGAAAACCTGGATGCGGCAAAAGCCGTCCAAATCTTGGAGGACCTGAAGGCATGAGCCAAAGCTTTCAAGATTCTCCCAAGTTCCTGACCGAACGCCTGCTGCGAGACGGCTACGGCGGCACCCTGGCCGAATATCGAGCCGCAGGCGGTTATGAACAATGGCGCCGGGCGGTGACTTCCTTGCAGCCGGCGGAAATCATTGATTTGGTCAAAGATTCCGGCTTGCGCGGCCGCGGCGGCGCCGGCTTCCCGACCGGTTTGAAGTGGTCCTTCATGCCCAAGGACAGCGGCAAACCCCACTATTTGTTGGTCAACTCCGATGAATCGGAGCCGGGCACTTTCAAAGATCGCCTGCTGCTGGAAAAAGATCCTCATCTGGTTTTGGAAGGGGCGGCCATTTCCGCTTTCGCCATCGGGGCGAGAACGATCTACATCTACGTTCGAGGGGAATACGTCTATCCTCGCGAATGCCTGGATCGGGCGATCCAAGAAGCCTATGAAGCCGGCCTGTTGGGCCAGAAATTGTTTGGCACCGACTGGTCGCTGGACATTTACACTCATCCCGGGGCCGGGGCTTACATCTGCGGGGAAGAAACCGCCTTGATGGAAAGTTTGGAAGGCAAACGAGGCCACCCGCGGCCGAAACCGCCTTTCCCCGCCGGCTACGGCGCCTGGGGGCAGCCGACCACGATCAACAACGTGGAAACCGTCGCCAATGCCAGGCCGATCTTGGAACACGGAGCCGGAGCCTTCCGGTCCGTTGGCACCAAAAATTCACCAGGGACGATCCTGGTCGGGGTCAGCGGGCACGTCAACCGGCCTGGTGTGTACGAATTGCCGATGGGCGTACCGGTCCGAACCGTGGTCGATCAAGTTTGCGGCGGCATGCGCAACGGAAAAGCATTGAAAGCTTTTTACGTTGGCGGCTCTTCCACCGGTTTACTTCCGGCCAAGGATGCCGACGTGACCCTGGATCATGACGCCGTCCGGGAACGGGGGGTGATGCTAGGCACCGCTGGTTTGATCGTCATGGACGAAGACACCAGCATCATTCGAGCCACTCGGGTGCTGGCCGATTTCTACGACCACGAAACCTGCGGCCAATGTTCCCAATGCCGGGTTGGCATGGAATGGTCCTACCAGATCATCCGGCGCATCGAAGAAGGCCGAGGTCATCCCAGCGATTTGAAGACCTTCGCCGACTTGATTCAGAACTTCTCCGGCGGCAAAACCATTTGCGCATTCGCCGATGGCGCCGCCATGCCGTTTAAAACCGCCCTGCTCCACTTCCGGGAGGAATGGGAGGAGGCCATTCGTCGGGCCAACCCGCAAATGGCGGATTCCCCTTCCGAGGAGCCGCAAACCGCCGGCACATGAGTTCGGCCATGATCAAGGAAACTTGCTGATGCCCGAAACGGTCCCCATCACCATCAACGATCAAGACTTCGAGGCTCCCGCCGGGGCGCCTCTGATCGACGTCATTCAAGAACTCACCGGCGAGGAAGTTCCGCGCTTCTGCTATCACCGGGATTTGCCGGTGGTCGGCTCCTGCCGCATGTGCCAAGTGGAAGTGGAGGCTCCCGGCCCCGGCGGTGCCTTGCGCAAGGCTTTGGCCATTTCTTGCCGCACGCCGGTGGCCAAGGGCATGAAGATTTGGACCCAAACGCCGGCGGCCCAAACCGCCCGCAAGGGAGTTTTGGAGTTCTTATTGAAAGACCATCCGCTGGATTGCCCGATTTGTGACAAAGCCGGCGAATGCCCGCTGCAAAACTTCACTTATCAGGAAGGTCAATCCGAAGGGCGGTCGGTCGATCCCCGGCGCAAACGGCGCAAGCGGGTTTCCCTGGGGGATGTCATTGTCCTGGACGAGGAACGTTGCGTCCTTTGTTCTCGCTGCGTGCGCTTTTTTCCGGAAGTGGAGGGGCGCACCCAATTGCAAGTGCTGAACATGGGCAATCGTTCCCACATCGGCACCTTCGACAACCAACCGCTGCAAGGGAACTATCAGGGCAATCTGGCCGACATTTGTCCGGTCGGGGCTCTGACCCTCAAGGATTTCCGTTTTCAGGCCAGGGTTTGGAACACCCATTCGGTGCCCTCCACTTGTACCCGCTGCTCCCGTGGCTGCGCGGTCATGGTCGATGCCTACCGCGGCCGCCTGGTGCGCATCCGGCCCCGATATGACGCCAAGGTCAATCGCTCTTGGATGTGCGATTTCGGGCGCTTCCAATTGCAAGATTTAAATCTTCCCGGCCGCTTGTCTGGAGCGATTCAGGAACAGCAACAAGGCCTTCGCGAACTGCCGTTGGAACAGGCTTTGGAAACCGCGGCCGAAAACTTGCGAGCCGAAGCTTCCCAGAGCTTTTTGCTGGCTTCCAATTACGCCACTTTGGAAGTCGGCCAGGCGCTGATGGAGTTGGCCAAGAGTTTGCAAACCGAAGCCTACTTCCTGAAACCGTCAGCCTGGGGCGGAGACGGCATCTTGCGAACCGACGATCCCGGTCCGAACAGTTTCGGTCTTCAGGAACTCGGCTTGAAGGCTTTGGCGCCGGACCAAGCCCGGGAAAGGCTGGCGGCGGCGGAAGCCTCTTTGCTGGTCGGCGAAAAACTGCTGCCTTTGCTTTTGCAACAGGATCCGACCGCCGGTTCGACCTTGCCGCCGATCGACACCGGCCGCACCGCGATCTTGGTGGATACCCACCTTCGTTCCGGCTTCGCCCTGACTTTGCCGGGACTCACTTGGGCCGAAACCCAGGGGCGGGTGAAAAACCTGGATGGCCATACTCGCATCCTGCGCCCGGCCCTTCCCGGTCCCGACGGCGTCCCGCAAACTCACGATTTGGTGCAAAGTCTTTGCGCCCGAGTACGGCGGGATCCTGACGCTCATTCCACGCCTAACTTGCAGCCTTCGGGGATGCCGGTCTGATGGAGATTACCTGGATTCGCGCCGCGCTGACCCTTCTGGTCGGTTTTGGTTTGATGATGAGCCTGGCTGCGGGCATGAGCCTGGTGGAACGAAAGCTGTCCGCTTTCATCCAGGAACGCCACGGGCCGAATCGAGTCGGCCCCTTTGGTTTGTTGCAGCCGATGGCGGATTTGATCAAGTTCGTGTTCAAAGAGGAATACGTTCCCAACTCGGTCAATCCCCTGATTTATAAATTGGCCCCGGCCATCGCCGCCGTTCCGGCGATGATGACCTTTGCCGCGATTCCTTTCGGCTTTTTGGATGGCCAACCGCTGGTGATCGCCAACATCAACATCGGCGTCCTTTACGTCCTGGCGGTGGGATCCCTCGGCATTTACGGCATCATCCTTGGCGGCTGGTCCAGCAACAACAAGTACTCCCTGCTCGGCGGCTTGCGGGCTTCCGCCCAGATGGTTTCCTATGAAATCTCCTTGGTGCTGTCCTTGGTGGCAGTCATCGCGGTTTCGGGAAGTTTGAACATGAGCGAAGTGGTGGCGGCCCAGGATCACCACTGGAACGTGTTCCTGCAGCCGGTGGCTTGCTTGATCTTCCTGGTAACCATGTTCGCCGAGACCAACCGCCATCCTTTTGATTTCGCCGAATGCGAGCCGGAATTGGTCGGTGGTTTTCACACCGAATATGCCGGAATGCGTTTCGCCCTGTTCTTCCTGGGGGAATACATCGCCATGGTGGTGATGTCCGGCTTGATGGCGGCCCTCTTCTTCGGCGGCTGCGACGTCCCGTTCCTGGACATCGCCGATACGCCGTGGTGGTTGGGCGCCCTCGCCATGCTCGGCAAAACCGCTTTCTTCCTGCTCTTGTTCGTGTGGGTGCGGTGGACTTTGCCTCGCTTCCGCTACGACCAGCTCATGTGGTTGGGTTGGCGGGTGCTCCTGCCTCTTTCCCTGGCGAACTTGGCGATTACCGGACTGGTCCTGGCTCTCCTCGGACCGGAAGGAGGACACGCCTGATGCGCAAGAGTTACAGCCTTTCGTTGGCGCAACGGCTTTACCTGCCGGCGGTGGCCAAGGGTTTGGCGGTCACCCTCCGCTACATCTTTCGGCCGCGGTTTACCCGCCAGTATCCGGAAGAACCGATCCCGAAAACGGTCGCCACCCGGGGTCAGCCGCGTTTGCGCCTGAACGAAGAAAAAGCACCGGCCTGCGTTTCCTGCGGCATGTGCGAATACGCCTGTCCGGCTTTCGCCATTACCATCGACGGCGGCGAAACCGATCGCATGATCGAACGCGAACCCAAGCGTTTCGAGATCGACATGCTGCGATGCATCCTCTGCGGTTTTTGCGAGGAAGCCTGCCCGAAAGAAGCCATCTTCATGAGCCAGGAATTGGAGATGGCCGGATACACCCGGGAAGAACACGTCCTGGGATTGGATCGCCTGCTGCGACCGAACGAAGAATTTGAACAACGCCGCCAGTTCCTGGAAGGGAATCACCAGCGTTGGCAGCAGGACGACAACGCCGAAGCCGCCCGCTCCGGTAACAAGGATCACCACTACTCCCCCACCGGTTCCTCCCGTTAAGCCCCATGGCGACTGCCCTCTTTTACCTGTTCGGCGCCGGAGCTTTGTTTTCGGCCGCCAACGTGGTGTTTCGCCGGCAGGCGGTACCGGCGGCCATTTGGCTGGTTACCTGCTTCTTTTTCTTGGCCGGTGAATTCTTGTTGCTGGGCTTTCCCTTTTTAGCGGCCATTCAAATCATGGTGTACGTCGGCGCCATCATGGTGCTGTTCTTGTTCGTCATCATGCTTTTGGATTTGCAAGCCCACCAGCCGATTCAAAGTCAATTCCGACATTCCATTGGCGGCGCCTTGGCCTTGGTTTTAGTCGCCCTGGCTTTCGTGGCCGCTTCCGGTGGCCAGGCTTTGGAGGCTGAAAACCAACCGGCGGCACCGGAAATATCCGCTTTGGTCGAAGCTTTGTTCACCCGTTACCTGCTGCCTTTCGAAGTGACCTCGGTGGTGCTGGTGGCCGCGATCGTCGGCGCCCTCACTTTGGGTCGCAGCCCCGGCGGCTCGGACCATCCGGCGAAAAGCTAGCCATGATCCCTCCCCCCCACGTTTACACCCTCGCCGTTCTGTTGTTCGGCCTGGGCGTGTTCGGCTTCCTGCGGCATCGCAACGCCATCATGTTGCTGATGTCGGTGGAGTTGATGTTGAATTCGGCCAACTTGAGCTTTTTGGCCGCGGCTCGGGCCCACGGTGACAGCGACGGAGCCATGATGCCGATGTTCTTGATCGTGGTGGCGGCGGCGGAAGCGGCAGTCGGATTGGCCTTGATTTTGATTTTGTTTCGAAAGCGCCAAACTTTGGACATCGAAGTGCCCCGGAGCCTGAAGGACTGATCGGTGGAAACTCCCTGGCTTTGGCTCATCCCGTTGCTGCCCTTCTTGGGCACCCTTCTCAACGCCTTGTTGCATGCCGGCGTTTTGCGCCGCCGGCAACAAGAGCGGGACTTGATGGCCCCTGCAGTGGCCGTCCCCGAACGCCTTGCCGGTTGGATCGGAACCGGAGCGGTGGCTTTGTCTTTCTTGGTGGCGGTCGCGGCCTTCTTGCGCCTCAAAGCCCTGCCGGTGGACGAACGGGTCCTCACCGCCACTTTGGCGCCATGGATTCAAGCCGGCTCCCTGGATCTTTCTTGGACCCTATCCATCGATCCTCTCAACGCCGCCATGATGCTGGTGGTGACCGGCGTCGGTGCCCTGATTCATCTTTATTCGATCGGGTACATGCACGGCGACAAGGGCTTCTGCAAGTATTTCTCCTACTTGAATTTGTTCGTCGGCATGATGCTCATGCTGATCCTCAGCGAGAGTTTGCTGGGCTTGTTTCTCGGCTGGGAAGGAGTCGGCCTCTGCTCTTATTTACTGATCGGCTTTTGGTATGAAGACGGAGAGAAAGCCGATGCCGCTCGCAAGGCCTTCATCGTCAACCGCATCGGAGACTTCGGCTTTTTAATCGGCATGTTCCTGCTGTATTGGGGCGGCGGAGGCAGTTTGAACATGAGCGACATCAACGCCGCCGCCAGTCAAGGCGCCTTCTCCGAAGGCTTGGCCACCCTGGCCGGTTTGTGCCTGTTCTTGGGTTGCTGCGGCAAGTCGGCGCAAATCCCCCTCTACGTTTGGTTGCCGGACGCCATGGCCGGCCCCACGCCGGTGTCGGCTTTGATTCACGCCGCCACCATGGTGACTTCCGGGATTTACCTGGTCGCCCGCCTCGGCGACTTCTTCGCTTTCGCTCCCGGCGTGTTGCCGGTGATTGCCTGCGTTGGCGCCGCCACTGCTCTATTCGCCGCCACCATCGGCATCGCTCAGCGAGACATCAAAAAGGTTCTCGCTTATTCCACCGTCTCTCAACTGGGCTACATGTTTCTCGGTTTGGGCGTCGGCGCCTTTACCGGAGCTGTGTTTCACCTGATTACCCACGCCTTCTTTAAGGCCCTGTTGTTCTTGGGAGCCGGCTCGGTGATCCACGCCATGCATCACCAGCAGGACATGTTCAAGATGGGCGGCCTTCGCGATCGAATCCCGATCACCTACAAAACCATGTTGATCGGCGCTTTCGCCTTGGCCGGCGTTCCCCTGTTCTCCGGTTTCTTCTCCAAGGACCTGATTTTGTTCGAAACCGCTACCGGCCACACTTCGCCCTGGTTGTTGTGGCTGGTCGGTGCCGGTGGCGCCGCGCTGACCGCCACCTACACCGGTCGCCTGTTGGCTTTGACCTTTTACGGAGAAGCCCGTTTCGACCCGCAGAAAACCAAGGTCCACGAATCTCCGCGGACGATGACCTTGCCGTTGATGGTGCTAGCGGTGCTGTCGATCGCCGGAGGCTTGCTCGGCATTCCCTTCATCATGCACCCGCTGGCGGATTGGCTGGACCCGGTGGTCGGCCAAGCCACCTTGGAAGTTCGAGGCGAGCATCATCCCGCCCACGGATTGGAAATCGCCCTCCTATTGGTCGGCTCCGCCATTGCCATTGGATTCTTGAGTTTCGGTTTGCGCCATTACCGGCGCAGTCCGGAAGAACAGCGCAGCCGGGCGGATCAGGCCACCGGCTTGCTGCGCTGGCTGGCTAACGCCTGGTTCGTGGACGCCCTGTACGCCTTGCTGGTGACCACGCCGTTAAAAATCCTGGCCATCTTGTCGGCGACCGTGGACGTCTTCTTTGTCGACGGAACGGTCAACTGGGTGGCCCGGCGCAGCCGAGCCACCGGAAACGACGTCCGGCGCATGCAAAGCGGCGGCGCCAATGATTACGCCCTTTGGTTCAGTCTTGGAGCCGTGGTGATCGTCGTAGGCCTCCTTGCCGGTACCCGCTGATGTCGGCTTTCCTGGATAACCATCTTCTCACCTTGCTAGTGGCTTTGCCGCTGGTGGGATCTCTGTTCGTCCTGTTCGTTCCCGCTGGAGAACGATGGTTGCGGCGCTGGGGCCTGGCCTTCGCCTTGGCGACGCTGGCCGTCGCCCTGCACGGGTATTGGTGGTTCGACAGCACGACCAGCGGCTTCCAATACGCAGTCGAACATCCCTGGTTTGCCTTACCGGGAACGGAAGCCACCGTTTCCCTGGCCCTCGGCATGGACGGTTTGTCGGTGTTGCTGGTGGCCTTGAGCGGCATTTTGATGCCACTGGTCTTGGTGGCGGCTCCAGGCGGCATCAAAACACGAATCCGAGAATTCGTTTTTTGGGCCCTGATGATGGAAGCCGGGATGATGGGCGTCTTCCTGGCCCAAGACCTGGTTTTGTTTTACATCTTCTGGGAAGTTTCCCTGATCCCTCTCTACTTCCTGATTGGAATCTGGGGCGGCGAGAACCGGATTTATGCCACGGTGAAGTTCGTCCTGTACACGCTGGTCGGTTCCCTGCTGATGCTGGTTGGACTGATTCGCGTGGCTTTGGAAAGTGGCACCACCAATATTCCGGAATTGCTCAGCCGGGATTTGAGCGTGGAGTTGCAAGGCTTCGCCTTCGTTTGTTTCGCCTTGAGCTTTTTGATCAAGGTTCCAGTCGTTCCTTTTCATACCTGGTTGCCCGACGCCCACGTTCAGGCCCCCACCGGAGGTTCGGTCATTCTGGCCGGCGTCATGCTGAAAATGGGGACCTATGGCTTGATGCGCTTCGGCTTGCAAATGTTTCCGGCCGCTGCGGTGGATTGGGCCCCGGTATTGATCGTGATCGGCGTCGTCGGAATCCTCTACGGCAGCTTGCTGGCTTGGGCGCAGCGGGACTTGAAGAAGTTGGTGGCCTACTCTTCGGTCGCTCACCTCGGCTTCGTGGTCTTGGGCATCTTTGCCTTTGAACCCACCGCGCTACAAGGAGCCGTGTTGCAAGGGGTCAACCACGGCATCAGTACCGGTGCTTTGTTTTTCCTGGTCGGAGTCATTTACGACCGCCGCCACACTCGCCAATTGAAAGACTTCGGCGGTTTGGCCACCTCATTTCCGAGCTTTGCCTTCTTCCTGGTTTTGGCCACTTTGGCTTCGGTCGGTTTACCTGGGACCAACGGCTTCGTCGGCGAGTTCCTCATCTTGTTCGGCAGCTTCCCCGGCCATGAGTGGGCAGTCGCCTTCGCCGCTTTGGGTGTGGTTCTCGGAGCGGTCTACATGCTGGGCATGTGCCGGGAAGTTCTTTTTGGCCGGGTGCGCAAAGTCAACCGCGATTTAAAGCCGATGCAGATTCGCGAGTGGGTGGCTTTGACCCCTTTGGCCGCTCTCATGCTTTGGATCGGCCTCTATCCCGGTCCAGTTCTGGATCGAACTCGACTGGTGTGCGAAGCCATGTCGGCACGAGTCCAGCCTTATCTGGAGCAAACGGAGGAGGCCTCCCTCCCCGAAGACTCGGAATCCTCCGCTGACACCAAGTCGAACTTGTTGAATCCCCAAGGAATGGAACGCTGATGGAACTCGGCCTTACCGCGAACGATTGGCTGCTGGCCGCTCCTTTCCTTTGGTTGGCGGGTGCTGGTGTTCTGGTCTTGATCTGGGACGCTGTTCGGCCTCAACCTCTGGCCGAAGGAATCGTTTCCTGGATAGGTTTGGGCCTCGCCGCCGTGGCCTGCCTGCCGATTTTGGAAGCAGTCCGCACCGAGCCGGTGGAAGCCTTCAGTGGAATGCTATCGGTCAACGTTCCGGTCATCGTGCTGGCGATTCTTTGCTTGGGAGCAGCGGCCTTTTGTGGAATCGTGGCTTGGCGCAGCCTTCTGCCTTATGAAGGCGGTCGCCACACCACCGCCTTTTGGACCTTGCTGCTGTTTTCCACCTTCGGCATGGTGTTGACCCTGTGGGCCAACCACATGGCGACTTTGTTTTTGGGAGTGGAATGCCTGTCTCTCCCGCTTTACGTGTTGGTGGCTTTGCGGCGGGATCAAAGCGACAGCATCGAAGCCGGCTTGAAATACTTCCTGCTCGGAGCCTTCGCCTCCGGCTTCATGGCCTTTGGTATGGCCATGGTTTATGCCGCCACCGGAGACATGAGCCCGGCGGCGATCTCGGCGGCGGCGGAAGGCAGTTCTTTGGGTGTTTTCGGCGTCGCCCTGCTGCTGATTGCCCTTCTATTCAAGGTAGCCGCGGTGCCTTTCCACCTGTGGGTCGCCGACGTCTATCAGGGCGCTCCCACTCCGGTCACCGCGCTGATGGCCACCGGCACCAAGGCCGCCACCGTCGCCGCCCTGTTGCGCTGGGCTCCCGGCGGCGAACTCATGGGACCGCAAAGCTGGGCCATGCTCGGTTGCCTGACGCTGTTGATCGGGAACCTGACGGCTTTGAATCAGAGCAACCTCAAGCGCATGCTGGCCCTTTCCGGGGTCGCCCACGTCGGCATTCTGTTGTTCGCTTTCGCCGCCCGAGCCGCCGCGGAAACCGCTGAGGCCACGTCTCAGATCGGCGACACCCTGGGTTATTACCTGGTGGCTTACGGCCTCGCCGCCACCGCCGCCTTCGGCGCCTTGGAACTCCTCGAACGGCGGGTGGGCCACAGCGAAAGCGCCTCTCTTCAAGGCATCGCTCGGCGCCAGCCGCTGTTAGCCGGCGTCCTGTGCATCGCTCTTCTGAGTTTGGCCGGCTTTCCTTTGACCGCCGGGTTCTTGGCCAAGTATTTCGTGTTCGTGGAAATGATTCGCCACGGCCTCAGCAGTTGGGCCGTGATCGGCATCCTTCTGACCCTGTTCGGCTTCGCCTATTACTTGAAAGCTCTGGTCACCTTGTTCATGCAGGAACCCCCGGAGGAAAGACCGAGTTTGTGGCGACCGGATTGGGTGGCGACCATGGCCTTGTTGGTACCCACCGTCCTTTCCGTGGTGTTCGGGGTTTGGCCCAAAGCCATCCAGCTTTAAAAACTCCTCGCCGAAAAGAAGAGGCGCCGGGCTAAACCCAGGTCGGCGAAAGCCGCTTGGCTGCAACGATGTTCCCAAGAATTTCTTGCAAAGAGTCGCATTTCTACAAATTTTTTTCTCAATCCAACCCGTACAAGACACTACATAGAAGGTGGTGACGTTCACCATGAAATCGGTTTTCTTGGGGAGGATCCCTTTTCCGATAGGATTTCCCAGAGGCTAACTTTCCCTGGATCAGAAAGCACTCTTGGAAACTGGGGCATTCGAAAGCCAATTTCACTTCCTTCCTCCAACCATTTACACACCCTGAAACCTGTTTTCCCGGATTTTTGAAGCCGGACAGGGTGTGTCCTCTGTTATGGATTCTCATTCACCCTCACACCAACCGGCTTCTCCCTTTCCCCATTCGCGATCTCAGGCCGAAGAATGGGAAGCGGAGAAAATCAAAGCGAAGAAGCCTCCTTCGGGTCAGGAAGCCACCCCAAACGGCTCCGCCCGAGCGTGGTTGAAGATGCGTTTGGATCGCTTTGCATCTTCCTTGGAAGTCGAATTCGGCTCGCTACGCGTCTATCCCCAACTCGAGTTGGGCCCCGACCACGACGGTCTTCTGGTGGAATACGGGAAACCCGAGCCGGGATCGTCTCCGCAACCGGACACAGCACCCGACTCGGCCATCGCTTCGCCGATATGTCTGAGATTGGAGGAAGGAGGTCGGCCGTTGTTGAAGATGGTTCTGTTGAGCCCTCATCAAGAAGCTGAAGTAGAGCCCTCGATTCGTCGATTGGCGGAGAACTGGCTCCAGGACCTGTTGACCGAATATCGCTTTCGCTATCGCCGACAACAATGGCAGGAGGATCCTTCTACGGAAATTTCTCCGGGAATGGATTCGGACGGATTGCAATTGCTCCGAGAAATCCATCACGATTTGCGGAATCAGTTGCAACTGATTCAAGGGATGGCCGAACACCTTGGAACTTTGAAATCCTCATCCGATGCAAGCTTGCCCTGGATTCAGGAACTCCAGCTATGCATTCGGGAGGCCGTCCAATTGAGCCATCTTCCCTGGCAAAGCCCCGGTTTCGCCTTGCCTTCCCGGCGAACCACCGAAGGGGTTCAATTCCTGCAAAACCGAGAAAAACTTTTGCAATGGAAAGCGGCCAAGCATCGCCTCCAGTGCCAGATCCAACTTCCTCGAAATCCGATCCTTTGCACTATAGGGGAAACCGCCCTAGCCCGGATCTTGTGGAATTTGCATTGCAATGCTTGCGAAGCCACGCCTCCTGGCGGGTGGATCAAGATCGGGATCCGTCGGAGAGTGGTAAGTCCCCAAGTAGATCTATCCACTTCGCCTTCGAGCGGAAATCCGAAGCAGCCTCCTTTTTGGTTGGAACTCTGGGTCCAAGACAACGGTGTCGGCATGAAGCCCGAGCTAATTACTAGGATTTTGCAAAGCGGATACTCGACGAAAAAGGTTCCCAATGGGCCACAAGAATTTCACGGCATCGGCTTGCGAAGCGTTAAATCTCTCATTGAAGGCTCTGGAGGCAAACTACTTGTACAAAGCCAGGTCGGAAAAGGCACTCGGTTCCGAATTTGGATCCCCGGCCAGCCGGCTTAACAAAACTCAACAAAAGCTAGGAAGTTGCAATTTAAGGATCCGACTCGGTAGCCGAATCCAGATGGATTGCGTAGGCCATGGTCTCGGCGTCCAAAGGGGTCGCCCGGACCAGTCGTCCCCGGCGCTCCACCCCGTCCAGTTGCAGCACCACCGAAATATGGCCCTGACCGCGGATCAGGATGCCTTCCTGACTGATGTTGATCGTTTCTCCTGCCAGAGTCCCGGCCGCCATCATCACGGCTACCGGGGCCTGATAGGGCTTGCGCGGGCTTGATCGCCTTTCTTGATCCACCATGGATTCCCCCAAGTCTCCAGACCTACCTAAGATCGGTTCGCGGCCTCAAAAACTTGTCCGGAATTCCGGGTCCAGGAAGGAGCGGCCGGTTCCGGGCGCACCTAAACTGCCGCCATGAGCTGGACGCCCTCCGCTTGGGCCCTAGGCCATTTCCGGTCCCGCCTCGGGTTGTTCGCCGGATCGTTCTGGATGCTCGCCTTTCCCGGGTTGGGGCCGTCTCAGGCGATTCAGGCTGAGGTCTCCGCCCCCGCGAGCCCGGCTCAAGAGGCGGAAGAGTCGGCTCCCAGCCTGGACTCCCTGGCCATGGCGGCGGCCGAGCGCCTGATGCAATCGCCCCAGACCCTGAATCTCGCCGCCGCCAATGGATTGGAACGATTCGGCGTCCGCCGGCAACGGGAAGATTGGATTGAAGCCGCCCGCCAGGTGTTCGAATCCCGTTTGGCCGACTCCCGGCCCCTGACTCCCGAGGAAGCCGGCTTGTTCGTGGAACGCTTCCAGGAAATCGACCTGGACCCGCGCTGGCGCAGCCGGGCCTTGGCCGACGGCTACGGTTCTCTGGTCGCCGCCCGCCCCAGCTCCGATCCGCGCCAGGCCCTGGTCGAGCTGCAAGCCGCTTTGGAGTCCGGCTCGGATGGAAGATTCCTGAGGCAGTGGGGACGAATCCACGCCTGGCACGGCCACGTCTGGACCGCTTCCGCACATCTGGCCATCGGCTACGACGGCTTCGTCCTGCGCCGGGCCCTCCACCAGGAAGAAGAGGACGACTTGGGTCCGGGCTGGATCGCTCGGGACCTGGTCGGCAGCGCCAGGGAGTACACCCTCCGCCGAGCCGACGGCCACGACAGCATGCGCTATACCGAGGCTGGCGGAAGGCAGTTCCTACCGGATCGCTTGGCCCCTGAGGGTGGCGACGGCCACCAGCATTGAGCCCCCTAAGCGCTCCGACTGAGCCCCTATTGTCGCCCCCTATTAAGCCGTATGCGAGTCGCGCTTGGCCTGGGTCCGCCCTCCGACTTCCGATCGAAAGATCTCGGTCAGGCGGTACTTCTGGATCTTGCCGGACGGAGTCAGCGGGAAGGCATCGACGAAGAACACGTATTTGGGCCGCTTGAAGTGAGCCAGGCGGTCTTGTTCCCAGATAGCCAGGTGCTCGGCGTCCAGAGTCGATCCGTTGCGGAGCACGATCGCCGCCGCCACCTCTTCGCCATACTTCTCACTGGGTAGGCCGAACACGGCGACGTCGTGAATCTCCGGGTGCCGGCGAAGGACATCCTCCACTTCGGCCGGGTAGATGTTCTCCCCGCCCCGGATGATCATCTCTTTGATCCGGCCGACGATTCGCACCACCCCATCGACGTCGAGGGTGGCCATGTCTCCGGTTCGCAGCCACCCACCTTCCAAAATGGTCTCGGCGGTGGCTTCCGGCCGGTCGAAGTAGCCCAACATGACGTTCGGACCCCGTCCCTGAATCTCTCCAGGCTCACCGGCGGGAAGCTCTTGCATGGTGATGGGATCCACCACTCGCAACTGCACTCCGGCAATCGCCCGGCCCACGGTGGTGCAACGCATTTCCACCGAATCCGAGGGGCAGGTCATGGTCAGCAGCGGAGCGGCTTCGGTCAGGCCGTACCCCACCACCATGCCTTGGCAATGCATGTCCTCGATGACCTTGTGCATCAGGTCTTCGGGACAGGGAGCTCCGGCCATCACCCCCGCCCGCAGGCTGGTGGTATCGAATTGATCGAAATCGGGGTGAGTCAAGATGGCGTGGAACATGGTGGGCACGCCATGGATCAAGGTGCAGCCGTACAAATCGATCGCCCGCAAAGCTTCCAATGGATCGAAACGCTGCAAACCCACCAAGGTAGCGCCGTGGGTAAAGGTGCTCAGCAAAGTTACGGCACAGCCAAAGCAATGGAATAAGGGCACCTGCAACAGCACCTTGTCCTCAGGATGGATGTTTAAAGCCTGCCCCAGAGTCCAAGCGTTTTCCACCAAATTGGCATGGGTCAACACCACCCCTTTGGGAAAGCCGGTGGTGCCGGAGGTGTATTGGATGTTGGCAGCCTGATCCATAGAAACCTTGGCGGTGCGATCCAGAACCTCTCGCTCGGAAATCGTCTCGCCGAGTTCCACCACCTGCTCCAGGGTTTTCATTCCCTTCCGGGGCAAGCCATCCATGACCAGCAAATGGCGGACGCCGGGTATTTCTCCATGTAGAGCAAGATCTTCTAGAGCTTCTAAATATTCCTGGTCCAACCATCCCGGCATGGCTACGACGGCTACCGACTGGCTTTGATTCAGGACATAGCCGATCTCATCCCGCTTCAGTCCAGTATTGGCGGTAACCAAGACCGCTCCGATTCGAGCCAAGGCGAATTGCAGGCTGATCCAGTCAGGCCGATTGTCGGCCCATACCGTTACCTTTTCACCAGGTTGAACGCCAAGCGCGATCAACCCGCGGCTCAACTCCATTGTGCGTCGCTCGAATTCCTGAAAGGTCCACCGTAAACCGCGATCGGGAAAGATCAAAGCTTCCCGTTCGGGGTAGAGTTCAGCCAGGCGTACCACCATTTGCCCTTGACTAAGGTTGTGAATGGCGACGGATTTCAAGCGTTCTCCTGGAGTTGGGGCCGGAGCTTGGGAGCCGGCAAGCTGGCTCATTCCGGCCGGGTACAAAGATCACACGAGGCTTGCCAAAGCTGCTTCTTCATAAGCCTCAGAGGGCTCTTCAACAAGGTGAAACCAAGCAGGCCGCCCGGGATTCCGAGCGGCCTGTTGATCAAGAAACTTTGAAGGAAACGAGCTTAGCCGTCTTTGCCTTCCGTTCCCACTTCACCGGCGGGAGTGTCCTCGGTGCTTTGCACTTCACCTCCGGTTTCGCTTTGCACACCGGCGTTCTTCAAGCGACGGTATTCCTGAACCCGTTCAAAGAATTGCGGCAAACCGGCGTAAAAGTTTTTCCTGGCCTTGCTGGAAACCGGATCCTGCCCCAAGTAAATCTCGAACAGGGCCCGCCCCAAAGTCGGGGATTGAATGGGACCGAGTTCGCGACGGTTGTGAGTGGTGTACAAAACACCGCCCACCATGCTGAACACCAACTCGTCGCCCTTGCGAAGTTCTTCCTTGAACAAGCTGCGGAATTTCTTCAAGGCTTCCATGCCGCCTTCTTGCTCGGCACCGGAAGCCACTTTCCTGACCGCCGGACGCAGGGAATCGTCGAATGCTTCCCGCATGTCCTCGGCATCGACGTCGCGAGCCATGACCAAGCGAATGGACTTATCCAACTTGGCGTCCATCAACTTTTTGTAGAACATGCCGTCCTTGGCCAAGCGCTTGCTGTTGGTCTGTTTGAATTGCACCAACTCGGATCCGGCACGATCGGGATCCAGGTAAAAGCCCATGGCGTAGACCTTGATGCCGAAGATGGTTTTGGTGCGCAAACCGGCACCGACCAAAAGGTGCTTGTTCTTGGTTCCGGCTGCCGGCAACACTACCGGAAATTGAATGCCGGAGCGGGGCTCGGTCACCGTTTTGCGCATGCCGGCCTCGGCCCAATCTTTCTGGGTGCGAGGCGTCTCCTGAGCCAGGAGAGGCAAGCTTAAGACGGGCAGAAGAAGTAGGGGCAAGCTACGCATTATTGGGTTCCTCCAAGCATGGACGGTTATGACCATTATACGGAGATGCAAGCATCAAGTTAGGTCAGGATTGACTTGTAGCAGGACTTTGCCGAAGGCCTGTCTTTCCGCCAGACTTCGGTGGGCCTGCTGTACGTCTCGCCAGGCAAATCGTTGGTGGACCACCGGCGTGAGCTTGCCGGAAAAAATGAGGGAAGCCACTTTCTTTTGTTCGCCCAGACTCCCCATGGTGCTGCCCAACACGCTGAGCCCTTTGAAGAAAATCGGAGCGAAGTGCAGCTTCATTTCAGCGCCGCTGGTAACCCCGCAAGTGACGACCCGTCCCCCCTTGTTCAACAGCCAAATGCCTTTAGGGAGGGTGTCGGCGCCGACGTGATCGACCACGATGTCCAGCCCCCCAGGCTTGGCCCAGGCTTTGGCCGATTCGGTCCAATCCTGGTTTCGATAACAGCATCCGTGGTCGGCGCCGTTCTCCAGACCGCGAGCGACCTTCTCCTCGGTGCCGGCAGTCACCATGACCTCCGCGCCCCACAACTTCGCGATTTGGGTCGCCGCCACGCTGACTCCTGCCCCTGCGGCGTGGATCAACACTCGATCGCCGGGCTGCACCTGGCAACGATCCACCAGCATGTGCCATGCGGTCAAAAAGGTCAGCGGAAAGGCGGCGGCCAAGTCGAGGGGATAGCCATCCGGAACCGGCATCAGGTTCTCTTCCTGGACCACGGCGAACTCGGCATTGCCCCCGTCGGTGGTCTCTCCATAGATTCCGTATTTGCGGCAAAGTTGTTGGCGTCCACTCGTACAGGCAAGGCAGTGACCGCAACTGAAACCGGGTGCCACCGCCACCCGCTGCCCAACTTCCACCGAGGCTACGCCCGGTCCGCAACGATCGACCACGCCGCTGAAATCGCAACCCGGAATCAGAGGCAAGGGGAAGCGATGACCCGGGACACCCCGCCGAACCCACGTATCCAAATGATTTAGGGCCGACCAGGCGACTTGGATCCGGACTTGGCCAGGCCCGGGCTCGGGCAAAGGAAGGTCTTCGAAGCCGAGGACCTCGAAGTCTCCGTGTCGGTGTATGCGAACCGCTTGCATGTCAAAATTCTAGATATGCGCAAGGCGATTCACCCTTAAGGTCAATCCAAACTGAAATTTCTGACATAAAAAAGCGAAAGAGTTGGATTTTTGCCTGCCAATTGCGCCTTGCAGACCCCCTCCATTCCTGGGATGTTGCTCAGGTGGGGATTGAAGGTTGCAAGGAAGCGAGGCATTTCGGATTCCGAAAAGCATCGGAGCACCGGTTCGCGTTTTCCCGCGGTCACGGCCAACGGATGAAAAAGCTGGCGGTTTTCCTGCCTCGAATCGTTCATGGGGTAAACTCAAAGTGTCCCAGAGTCGGAGCGCAGCAATACAAGAACAGCCCGACTTTTCCCTGTAACGGTTTTTCCTTGGCTTTTCAGCCTATCCTCGCCAAACCCTGCCATAGGGTCTTCTTGGGGGGAGACTCAAACAAATAAACTCAACATGGCTAACACCAAGACTCATTCCCCTGACGGCGCGGTTCACGCCGATCTTCTCGGTGCAAGAAATCGTTTTCGCTTTCGGGCACGGCGGGTAGGCAGCCAAGATCTCACTCGCCCGCTCCGTTGCCACATTACTTTGCAAGACGGACAAGTGCTCGACTTGGAAGTTGCAGACCTTTCCCAGACCGGCCTCGGCGTTTTGTCGGAACAAGACCTTCCCCTTGCTCAAGGCGAAAATCTCGATCCGGTAAGAATCCTTTACGGAGAACGAGTGGAATGGGAAGGAGAAGTCAGCGTGGTTTATCAAGTTGCCAAGCCGCGGCCGCGCTTGGGCTTGCGCTTCGTTTCCGGTTTCTTCGACATAGAGCGGCTGGAACTCGGTGACGCTCTGGTCGAGAAAAAACTTTCTCGCGAGTTGAACGACATTCAGCTTTCTCAAGAGTTGTTAAGCCCCGAATGGCGGAGCGAAGTCGGCCACCTGCGGCAATTGTTAGCCAGCGCCAAAGACTTCCTGGATCAAATGGAGAGCCAGTTGAAGCGTGGAGTCTGGTGGCGGCAAGGAATGGATGAACGAGACCTTTGTCGTTCCGTGTTCGAAAAGTGGGGCCAACCCTATCTGGAAAAAGTACGGCACCTGGATCGGATCAGCCGCGGATTCGACAAGCGCCAATTGGAACAGGCTTACAGCTTCGCCCGCCGGGAACTTCTGAATCTGTATCTCCATTGCCCGATGCAGGGAAGGGCTTACGAAAAGCCCCACGGTTATGCCGGGGATTACCGGCTCATGACTCTGTTCTTCGATCAGAATCTCCACGGGGATTCTTTGTTCGGCAAGTTCATGAATTATCTGGCTCAGCATTACACCCTGGCCCGAGCCGTCATTCATCGCGAACAGCGGATGCGGGAAGCGGTTCGCCAGACCAGCCAACTGGGACGGCCATGCCGAATCATGTCCCTGGCCAGCGGCCCGGCTCTGGAATTGCAGAATTTCCTGCGTGAAATCGAAGAGCTTGAACATCCGGTCGAACTCATCTTGGTCGACCAGGATGAAGAATCGCTGGAATACGCCTACGAATCGCTGAACCGCATTTTGTTGGAGAAGCATCACGGCAAACTGAAGGTGGAAATCACTTGCTTGCATTTTTCAGTGCGGCAAATATTGACCCCGAAGGATCAATCGGAAATCGACATCGTCCGCAAGGTCCTCAAGGACGTAGACCTGATTTACTCGGCCGGCTTGATGGATTACATGCCCAAGCCAATCGGCCAAGCCCTGCTGCGTTCCCTTTACCGCCTGGTCAGGCCCGGCGGCCGCCTGTTCATCGGCAATCTGGAACGGGTTCCCGACACTTCCTGGGTCATGGAATTCGCTTTGGCCTGGCACTTGGAGTACCGCGACGACACTTCCATGATGGAATTGGGAGAGCGGCTGAGACCGGTGCCGGAAACCATGGGCCTGGTGAAAGACAAGACCGGCCTGTGCCTGTTCCTGGACATCGTCCGGCCGAAAGCCTGAGCCGCCGAAGCTCAATCGCCACCACCATCACCACCACCGGGGGTCGAGTTAAGACTCGGCTCCCGGTTGATTGATTTCGGTCAATTGTTTCTGCCCTGGAAGCGGCAATTGCAGGGCGAAAGCCGCGCCGCCTTCTTCCGGTTCGAAATCGACGTCGACCTTGCCGCCGTGAGCCCGAATCAGATTGCGCACGATAGAAAGCCCCAAACCGGTTCCTTGCGGCTTGCCGGCAGTGGCGAAGGGCTTGAATAGAGTTTCACGGATTTCATCGGGGATACCGGGACCGTTATCGGCCACCCGGACCAAGATTTTGTTCTGATCGCTGCTCAATTGCAGGAAGATCCGTCTGCCGTTGCAATCGGTCTCCAATCCGAGCAGGGCGTCCCGGGAATTGTTGATCAAATTTTCCACGATTCGGCGCAGGCGGAATGCATCCACTTCCGCTTCCAACAAGCAAGGGTCGGGACGTTCCAGCACGAATTCGATGCCCTGATCCTTGAGGGGATCGTGTAAATCTCGCCGGATTTCATCGACGAACGAGGCCATGGAGTGCAGCGCCAAATCAAGCTTGACCTCGTTGCCGCTGGCAAATTCCATCAACTCGTCCAGCATGTTCTTGGCTCGCCCGGCGGCGGATTCGACGGCGACCAAATTGTTTTCCAGGCGGGCCAGTTCCTCGTTCTGACTGCTGAACAACCGCAGCATACCGACTTGGCCCATGATGGTTTGAAGCGGGCTGCGCAAATCGTGGGAAATCGTACTGGTCATTTGGCCAATGGCCACCAAGCGACTTTCCCGTTCATCCAAAGTCCTTTCCACCGCTTGAGCTCGCAACTGAGCCGTGACCCGAGCTTCCAGTTCATTGTATTTAAAGGGCTTGGTTACATAGTCGACGGCCCCGGTGTTCAAGCCCCGGATCACTTCTTCGACTCCGGCGCGAGCGGTGAGCAAAATGACTGGAATGTTGGAGGTGGAAGGATTCTTGCGCAGCCGGCCGAGCAATTCGAAACCGTCGATTCCCGGCATCATGACGTCCGAAATGACCAAGTCGGGAAGGACGCGAAGGGCAGCTTGATATCCTTGCAATCCATCCGGTGCCGAAGCCACTTTGAATTGAGAAGAGAACGAACGGATCAAGAAATTGCGCAAGTCCGAGTTGTCTTCAACGACCAACAACTGGGCCGCATCTTCGGGAGCTTCCGGCAGTTCGGCTTCGTCCAAATTCTCCGACTTCAAGTCGGCGAACATGGTTTGGGTGGAATTCCGCCGCTGCAGGGGAGCTTCCGCCGGTTGCTGGCTGCTGGCTTCCGCTTCCGTTGTGGCCACGGCACTCTTCTTCGAAAGCGGCATGGTCACCCGGAAGCAAGCGCCTTCACCGGGCTCACTGCTAACCTTGATCTCGCCACCGTGAAGAAGAACGATTTCCTTGGAAAGCGGCAGGCCCAACCCGGTTCCTTGGCTCTTTCCGGTGGTGCCACCTTCCACTTGATGGAAGCGCTCGAATACTTTGTCGAGTTGATCTTGAGGAATGCCGATGCCGCTGTCGGCGACTTCAAACCAAAAACAGCCTTCCCCGACTCCAGCCCGTACGGCAACTCGGCCGCCGTCGGGAGTAAATTTCATGGCGTTGGAAATCAGGTTGGCCGCCACCGTTTCCATCTTTTCGCCATCAAAGGAGGAGTCGGGAATGCTATCCAGCCCCTCGTCCACCAACTCCATTTGGTGTTCCTTGGCGTAGGGTCGGGCCGAGTCCACCAATTCCTGAAGGATGTTGCCGAAGTTGCCGGGTTGAGCTTCCAATTCCAGCCGGCCGGCTTCGACTTTGGCATAGTTCAAAATCTGATTGACCTGGCGCAGCAAGCGGTGGCCATTGGAATTCATGGCTGTCAGCAAAGGCTTGAGATCGCCCTTTTCCCGCCCCTGCAAAATGGCTTCCAACGGCCCGAGAATCAGCATCAAAGGAGTGCGAAGCTCGTGGCTGACGTTGGCGAAGAAGCGTGTCTTGGCCTCATCGAGCCGGCGCATCTCCTGGTTGGCCAGTTCAAGCTTGCCGCGCATGGCCAAATCGCGCATCCGCGAGTTTTCCTGGGCCATGGTGGCGGAAACGGTGAAAACACAGGTGCCCAACAGGAAGAATCCATTGTTGGCCATGTCCGGAGACGGCCCATAGATCAGAAGGTTGGGAATGTAATAGCTCAAGCAAACCACCAAGCAGGTGGCGAAAGTCACTCTGGGCTTCCAAGGGATATAAAAACCGACCAGGAAGAGGACCAGCAGATTGCCGATGAAGTAATCGCTGCGAAAACCGCCCAATAAGGTGGTCATGGCCGAAATACCGATGGCACCCATGGCCACGATCGCTACCGATAGAGGCAAAATATTCTTACGCCCCCATGGATAGTGGGTGGCGGCAATGGTACAGGCCGCCCAGGAGATCACGAACAGCCGAATGGCCAACATCAAATAAGGAATGAGGGAAGGAGAAATCCCGCCGAGTTGGGAAGTCTCCGGAGGACTGACGCTGGTGGTCCACAGGTCCAGGAGCCAGAAAGCTCCATAAACCACGATGCCGACATAGAGGGATAGGCGGAGCCTGTTAACCAACAGCTCCCGGGTTTCTCTTCGGAATTCCTCCTGGAACTCCGGTCGTTCAGACTCTGGAACTAAGAGACTGAGGCGAATGTCTTTGGGGCGCCACATACGGTGAGCCTTGAGTGCACTTTCTTTACTTCGGTTGAAATCCCGGAAGCTCCCGAAACCTTTTTCAGAAAAAAATAGACAAAATCGAAAACCTTGGGGAACCCGTGCTCAAGGCCGGGTCGCCAATCGGCCGATGGAAGCCTTGACGCGGGGATTCTTTTCTTCCTCCCCCCAGGAGAGGGAGGAACCTGGAGATGCAACATGGGATGGAGTGATTACAACCCCCTCAATCGCACCAAGGGCAAAGGCACAGCCTCCAACATACTGGTCGTAGACGATGATTCCGAGATCCGGGACATGCTCAAGCAGCTCCTGGACTTCGCCGGCTACACCATTACCTTGGCCGGGAACGGGAAAGAGGCTCTGGAAAAACTGGAAGAACAGGATTTCCAACTCATGGTCACCGATATCGTCATGCCGGACGCAGACGGATTGGAAGTCATCATGAACGCCCGAAAGATTCGGCCGGAACTGCAGATCATTGCCATGTCGGGCGGGGGTCATGGTTCACCGGACAATTACTTAAAGCTGGCCAGCGCTTTTGGAGCGGATCGGGCGCTTCTCAAGCCCTTTACACCTCAAGAATTGCTGGATGCAGTCCAGAACATCTTGACCCATCAGGGCTGAAGTCGTGAAATCACGACCATCGTTCCAGGCCTAGCTTCGCTGACCTCCAAACCCGGGCTTTTGCCCGGGCATTTTTTTTCTTGAATACCGAGATTTGATGAATTTATTGCCTTGCCTCAAGCCGTCTATACGGAAGGCTGGAAGTATGCGCTAAGGCTCGATTCGGTTAACATTCGGAAACAAACAACTACCTATGACTATGGACTCCCCCCCGCCGAACGAAGAATCTGAAGCTGAACTTTCTCATCAGCCCACTTCTTTCCTCCTCCGAGCGGCTAGGGATGGGCGAAGGCCGGCGGTGGATGCTCTATTCGAGAGATATTTGCCCCGCATCACTCGCATCGCCGCGCTTCGCACCGGCTTTCGGCTGAAGGAATTCGCCGATTTCGAAGACATCGTGCAGGAATCCATGCTGGAAGCCTTCCTGCACCTGGCCAATCTGCAGATCGGCCATGATGGAGCATTCTTGAATTGGCTAGCCACCATCGTGGAAAACAACATTCGGGATCAGCAGCGGCGCCAGTTGGCCCAAAAGCGCGGCGCCGGCAAAGTGCGCCCATTCGGCCAATATGGAACGACTCTTTTGACCCAAGCCTTCTTCGCCGGCCAGGAACCTACTCCGAGCCAAGCGATGGAAGCCGGCGAAATGGAAGTTCGGCTTGAAAACGCTCTCCTGCAATTAAACGAGCGCCACCGGCGGGTGATCGACCTCCGGAGATTGTGCGGCCTTTCCTACGATGAAATTGCTGAACAAATGGATTTAGGAGGCGCGGCCTCGGCTCGCTCTCTATTTGCCCGTGCCCTGAACCAATTGACATCCATTCTGTAGCATTCTGTAGTCGACCTTGCCGTGACCCAGTCCAGCTTCAACCCTTCCCCGGAGGACCAAAAACCGGTCGACACCTTATTTGCCGAACTGATTGAATCTCTCGAATCGGATCCCGACTTCGACGTCGAAGCCTTCATCCAGCGCCAGGGACCTCATGCTCCGGCATTGAGGCAACGCCTGGAAAAGTTGGATCAAATTAACTTGGCCTTAAAAGATAGCGGTTGGGAAGAGCAGGATATCCAAACGGAAGGCGAACAAGAGGAGTCAACGAGCTCGGCCAAGTTTCAACTGACGCCGTCCGGTCGTTATGAAATCCTTCAAACCATTGCCGACGGCGGCATGGGCACCATTTTCCGAGCCAAGGACCACAATCTGGAGCGGGAAGTGGCGGTGAAGACGATCAAATTGAAGGCTTCTTCCCAATCCTCCCCCGCCACCATGGCCATGCGTTTGCAGCGGTTTTCCAACGAAGCTCGCATTACCGGTTTACTGGAACACCCCAATATCGTTCCGGTTCACGACCTGGGATTGTTGCCCAATGGCAAGCTGTTTTTTGCCATGAAGTTGGTGGCGGGCAAAACCTGGAGCGCCCAGCGCAAAGAATGGGAAAGCTCCCATCCATCCCGAACCGGCCGACTCGATCGGCTCGAAGACCACCTCGATATCCTCGGCAAAATTGCCGACGCTTTGGCTTTCGCACACCAAAGAGGCGTCATCCATCGGGACCTGAAGCCGGACAACATCATGATCGGGCGCTTCGGCGAGGTTCAAGTGATGGACTGGGGTTTGGTCAAGATATTGGAATCCGGCAAAGGGGAACCGGAGCAGCCGCCACAAGAAGACGATTCCTTTTTCCCTTCCAACTTGGAAAAGACGAGTTCCGGTTCGGTTTTCGGCACTCCGGCTTATATGGCTCCCGAACAGGCTCGGGGGGAAGTGGAGTCCATCGGTCCTCGCACCGATGTATTCGGATTGGGAGCTCTTTTATATTTCGCCTTGTTCGGCCAAGCCCCTTATACCGGCCGAAATCGCCAGTCTATTTTGGAAATGGCTAAGCAGGGAGCCTGGAATTTTCCCAAAGGAAGTTCCCAAACGCCGTTCGAGTTAAGGGCAGTTTGCCGCAAGGCCATGGCCGCCGAATCGGGAGATCGATACGCCAGCCCTCAGGCTTTTGCCGCCGATTTGAAAGCCTATCGCCACGGCCTTCCCGGCCAAGCTTGGCAGGACAGCCTGGTTCAAAAAACCCTGAAATCGGTTCGCCGACATCCGGCCATCAGCATCGCCATGGCGTCTTTGTTCCTTTTGGCTGCATTGACTTGGGCGATGTTGAATCAGAGAGCAGCGCGCCAGTATCAAGAAAACCACAATCAACTGCTGCAATCCGAACTTCAATGGCAGGAGGCCTTGGATCAATATCAAACGGCCACTTCTCTTCTACCGGCACAATACGGTGGCAATCCAATCCTGGCCGTCTCCAGCACGCTGGAGAACTTGAAGATTCTTGGCTTTCAATTCCAAACTTCGACCCAACCGGAAGCCATCCTGCGCCGCCTCGATGAGGTTCGAAAGAAGGATCCCAAGCTGGCCGAGAAACTGCAACTTATACTGGGAGACCTACGAGATCTGTTTCAAGTCGCCAGTCTGCGTTTGATGTGGGAATGCAAAATGGACCGAATCCCGGAGCGGCTTTCCTCCCACTCTCGGGAAATTGTCCGCGGCATGCTGGAGGAACATGAGGCTATAGCCGATCTTTGGCCCACGGTCGACGCTTTGGATCAATCTTTAAACCAAGGCCCGTGGCAGGATGAATTGCGCCAGGCAAAAGATCGTTGGCATATCGAACGGTCCTCCGATTTGAAGAAATTGCGTAACTCGCCGAATTTTCCTTTGGAAGACGGCTGGCAAATCTTTCGCTTCGCCACCTTTGCCGGCGACATCCTGTCGCGAGACTTGGGTCATCCGGACAAGGCGAACCCGGAAGAAACCGAGTTGGCCAAGGAATATGTCGCCGAGGCATTTGCCTCTGCCTCCCGCCTGGCGCCCCATCTGTTTTGGATTCACGATGGAGCCCCTCGACTCCTGAGCTTATCCGGTCAAAAGGGCTGGCAGGAACAAGCGGTGAATCACGCCCTGCAATCGGTCACGCTTCAGCCGAAATCGGCGATGGCTCACGACCGCTACGCCGCCGCCTTGTTGTTGGCGAACCATTCTCCGGAAGAAGCCGCTTTTCAAGCCCGGGAAGCCGTTCGACTCGACCCCGACTACCCTTTGGCTCACAATAACCTCGGCGAAGCCTTAAGGCGGATGCAAAAATTGGAGGGCGAAGGAGGAGCCATCGATCACTTTGAAATCGCTCTTTCCCTCGACCCGAACAACCTGAACGCTCAACGAAATCTGGGTCTGGCTTTGTTCGAGGCCAACCAATTCGAAGCGGCTTGCCGGCAATGGGAAGCTTATCTCCAAAGGAGACCGACCCGTTGGGACGTTTGGTTGGACTGTGGAAAGAGCTATGAAGAATTGGGAAATGAGGAGGCGGCCGAAGCTTGCTATCGGAAGGCTCATGAAATCCACCCCACCATGGAAACCGTGGATCGATGGATGCTCTTTTATCAAGGAAACGGCATGCTCGACCAAGTCGAGCCTTTTCTCAGGCAAAAGTGGCAAGAAGATTCCAATCTTGAATGGTTGCACTTTGCAGCTTATCTCAACCTCAGAGCGGAGCAATGGCAAACCGCCATTCGCCTCTATCGTGAATGCCGGGAATTTCAGCCCCAGAGATTCCAGTTCGCTTTCGGCCTGGCGGAAGCCCTGGTTCAATCCGGAGCCTACTCCGAAGCGGCCGAGATATACGATCAAATCCTATTGGCTCCGGTTTTCGAAAGTCGCGCACTTACCTTCGAAGGATTGCACCAGCAAGCACGGGGAGCCGCACAACTCCTTGAACCCCTGGTTCTCGGGAAAGAAGGTTCGCCGGAAGCCAGAGAGCACTTGTCCGACACCTTCCAGCGCTTGAAAAGGCTTCTTGCTTCGCCTTCATCCAAACCTAAATAGGTGGATGGCTTGCAGCCCAAGGTCCGGCGGCTAGGGTGCCGCTCCGCAAGCCTGCCCGTTCCTCCCTTCCATGGCCCCCCGCCCTACGGTCCTCCTCGCCGCCAGTTGCCTTCCGGTACTGACCGGAGCGACCTTGTCTCCTGCTCTCCCCAAGTTGCAGGAAGCCTTTCCGGACCACCCGGAACTTTGGATCAAGTTACTACTTTCTCTTCCGGCTTTGGGTATGGCTCTTGGTGCCCCGGTTGCAGGCCGCCTGGGCGATCGCTTCGGTCCGTCCCGAGTTCTTCGCCTGTCGATCCTTGCCTACGGCTTCTGCGGCTTGGCCGGCTTCGCCGCGACCTCCCTGGCCGCTTTGTTGGTGATTCGAGCCATTCAAGGCATCGCCGTTGCCGGAGCCCTCACCTCCGCCACCACCCTCCTCGGCAGCCATTGGCAGGGTTCGGCCCGGCAGCGTCTCCTGGGTAGCCAGGCCGCCGCCATGTCCCTGGCAGGAGTGGTCGCCTTGCTGATTGGAGGCACCTTGGCCCAGTGGCATCCACGGGGACCTTTCCTGGTCTTCCTTCTGCCGTGGTTGTTGATTCCGGTTTTACCTAGCCATCAAGAAGACCGGGAAACCCACCCCTTTGCCCTACCGGCTTTAAAAATCCGCCAGGTGATTTGGCCGTGCCTTACCGCAGGTTTGGGCATGATGCTGTTCTATCAAATCCCGGTTCAAGTGCCTTTCTTGCTCAAGCAGTTGGACGGCACCGGCCCCCAGGGAACTGCCATCGCATTGGCGGTGGCGACCTTCATCAGCGCCTGGAGTTCCCGGCGTCATGCTTTTTTGGAAGCCCGTTGGTCGCTGGCCGCTCGCTTTTGTTTGTTATTCGGCCTACTCGGCGCCGGGCAATGGATCATCGCCATTTCTGCAAATCGCTGGCAGGTCGGCGGCGGCTTGATCGTAGCCAGCTTGGGCATGGGATTGTTGCTGCCCACCTTGCATGGTTGGATCCTGCATTGGGCTCCCCCCGGCCGGCGTGGCGGAGAAATCGGCCGCCTTCAGGGGGCGCTGTACCTGGGACAATTCTTGGCGCCTCCGGCAGGACAACAACTTTGGCATTGGGGAGGCCCCGGCACCTTGTTCGCGGTCTCAGGAGCTGCCCTGGTCACCTTGGCCTTGGCGAGTTTTGGTTTGCGCTTTCGAACCCATTCCTCTTCCCATTCCTCTTCCCATTCCCCATCTCATTGGGAATCGAACTTGGAAAGGAAATCCGGCGGCGATCAGCGACCTTCGAACTGAGGCGGTCGCTTGTCGCGAAAGGCGGCTAGTCCTTCTCCTGCATCACGACTGGCGAACAGGCGCTGTTGCAGCTCCCGTTCCAAGCTCAAACCGGATTCCAACGGCAGATCGGTTCCGCTTTGTACCGCCCGTTTGATGTGACCGACAGCCAAACTGGCGCTGTTCGGGCAAGTGAAGCGCCGGGCATATTCTTGAATCGCCGCTTCGAATCCGTCGAACTCAAAAGTCCGGTGCAGCAAACCAAATTCCCGAGCGGCCTCTGTTTCCAATAAGGTTCCTTCCACCATGAACTGCATCGCCTGCGCCGGCCCGAGTAGGCGAGCCAAGCGCTGAGTACCGCCGGTTCCGGGCAATACTCCTAGCTTGACCTCCGGCGCGCCATAGCGAAAAGCCTTGCCCCCGGCGGCGGGCAAGCGCCCAAGGCGCAAATCACAAGCCAAAGCCACTTCCAATCCACCCCCGACGCAATGGCCGTTGATCGCCGCCAGGCTCAACTTCGGCGTGTGCTCCAGGCGCAACAGCGTTTCGTTGGCGTGCAAACAAAACGCGTATTTGTATTCCGGCGTAACCTTGGACAAAGTATCGATATCGGCTCCGGAAGAAAAGAAACGATCACCCTCGCCGGTCAAAACCAGGACGTCAATCTCGGGATCGAACCGGACCGCCAAGATGGCCGCATCCAAATCCTGCATCATTTCATAGGAATAATTGTTGGCCGGGGGCGCCGTCATCCTTAACCAAGCCACCCGATCCAAAACCCGGGTTTGTACCTTGCCGTTGGCCATGGTCTGCCACTTCGTTCCGCCAAGGCTCCAAGATTGTGATTTCTTTTGGGTCATGCCTGCGCCTATCTCATGCCAAGGGAAATCCCCGGCACGAGGGCCCAGATTCTAGCGGGATCAATCGATGACCCGACAAACTCCGTCGTGATCCTTGGCCAGTCGATAAAGAAAATTGCGCGCCGGGGCCGGCGCCCCCAGGGATATTGAGTTGACGCGAATGTTGCGCCAACGATTCCAACGCCGAGCCTCGAAGAGGATGTCTTCCGGAGCGGTAAGCTCCCCGGCGGTAGGTTCGCCGTCGGACAATACGATGATTTCTTCCACCCCTTCTCGTTCAAAGGCCGCTCGCACGCCGCCGTGCAAGTTGGTGCTGCCGTCGAACAGGTTGCGGCGCAACCAGGCTTCAATGGCGCTCAAATTTTCCGGACTTCGATCGACCAAGGCCTTGCCGAAGCTGTGCACTCCGGAATTAAAAAAGATCACGTCGAAACTCGCTTCTTCCGGCAAGCGGGGCAATAGGTGGATCAACTCTTCCACCGCCTTCTGTCCACGCGTGCGGCTGTAATTTTCCATCAAAGGCGTATTCATCGAACCGCTGGAATCCAAAACGAAAACGACCTTTTCCCCAAGAATGGGAATGCCCATATAAGAAAGGGTCGGCGGTTCCTCTTCTTCGGCGGAAGTGTCCCGCCGAAAGGGCGTCCCCTTGGCCTTATGCTTCAGCATCCAAAATTTCCAGCTTCGAGGGTCCCGCCCGATGCGATAGCCGGTGAGCCGCTGCAAAAGTTGCACGCATTCGTTGGCGGCTCGCCCTCCCCTTTCTTCCAACAAGTCAATCAGGTGAGGAATGTCGCCGGGGTCGGGATCGGCTTGCAAGGTCCGGACCGCCTCCAACAGCAGCGGGCCTTCGGCGATGGTCAAACGCCGTAAGGCTTCCACCCGGGCAAAGGGCGAACCTCGTACGGAAAGGCCCCGGAGGGCAGCGACCTTCTCCTCGACCGAGGCGCTGGCTTGCCTCAACACCCGGGAGGCGAACATCTCGCCCTTTTCCTGGTCCAATAAAACGATGGCGAAGGTGGCCTCGGCATTGGCCAGAACCGTGCCGCGCTTTTCCCGAATCTGGTGCAAGGTTTCCAAGGCCCCGGTACCGGTCCGCCCCAGGCAGCGGGCGTAATCGGCCAACCAGGCTTTGCGGACTTGGTGGCGCATGGCCAGCAAGGGCTCCAGAGGCAAACCTCCGTCCATTTCCGCCAAACGCGCCAGCGCCCGGCCCCGCTTGGCCGCCGGTGTCCGGCGGTCGGTCACCAGTTCCAACAGAGCAGAGGCAGCTCGTGGGGAGGAAGCCTCCACCGCTTGGGCCGAGGCAGCGGGCGTCCCCTGCCAGGGCAGGAGCAAAAGCAGCAGGCAAGCAAGAGCCATTCCCCTCATCCTAGTCGGCGAAATTCCCGCGGTGACCTAAGGGGTAGGGAAAATGCCCTTAAACTGAGCCGGTGAAACTGCGACTGGATCTGGAATTGCTTCAACTGGAACAGGCTCTGGCCGAGCTTCTCCCCTTGGGCCTTAAGCCAGAGGCATTGGAACTCCGGGACGGAGGCCTGCGCTTGCCGGTAAAAGCGCCGATGTTGGGTCGCGTGGTCCTCACCGCCAAAACCCGCAGCCAAGCCGGATGCCTGGAGTTTTTCAGCTTTGATTTGGAAGGCGCCGGCTTGACCAAATCCATGGTATTGAGTCGCTTGCGCCGAGCATTGGCCGACTTGGATCGCCGCTACCCCCCCTTTCGCGTCCACGGTGACGCCGACGGCGACCGGCTCTATTGCCGCTGGTAGCTCCGACTTCTCCCGGCGATTATTGGTAGCCCAATTCGGCCACCCGCAAGCGACTGGCTTCGCCGTCGTCCACCTTCCAGCTCCGACGGCGGCCGGCTTCATATTGCTGCCACCAGGCTTCCAGCCAGTTGCGCCAAGCCTCTGGATTCGGGCCGAGGAATTCCCGAGCCGGAGTTAAGGCCTGTTCTTCCTTCGGGTCCGAGGACAAATCGAATCGCTCTTTCGGTGTCATGGCTCGCTGCTCTTCTGCCACCTCGAAGTAAGTCTTTTGCAACGAGGCACTCCAAAGAGCGAGTTGGTCGATCTCGGCAAAGAAAAATCGTTGTCGAGGATCTCCCTGCTCGGCCCAAACCCAAGGAGCCTCTTGGTGGCCCATGGCGGTGAGATCAAGCGTGGGATCGAAACAATCCGGCGGCAGGCCGGGGAGCAACCGGGAAGCAGCCAAAGGAACGATTTCTCCCGCCCACGCCAAGAACGTCGTAGGAAGATCCAACAAGGAAACCGGCGCTTCAACTTCACCGGCGGCAATGCCTTCGCCGTGCAAAATCAAAGGAACGTGTTGAGTTTCCTGCCAAAGGCCCAAAGCGTGTCCCATTTGGTCATGTTCGCCGAAATGTTCGCCGTGATCGCTGGTGATGACCAAACGCCAGGGACGATTTCCGGGAAGGTTTCGCAACATGTCCACCAATTGCCGCAATTGATGATCCAAATAGGCTAATTCGCCGTCATAACGATCGGACAAAGCCGCCACTTCTTCCGTTCGGCGATGATCCCCTTGGCGCCAAGCTTGCCCCAACTCATTCAATAGGCTGTTGTAGGTCATACCGTCCATTCGTTCCCGGAACCGTCCTGGATCGTGTTCCAAGAAGCGATCCATGAAATCACCGGGAGCTTGATAGGGAGCGTGGACGTCCATGTAGTTCAAAAACAGAAAGAACGGTGCTTGACTGGTGCTTAAGGCTTGCAAATGATGCTCGACTCGGGCATTGACGTCGGCCGCGTGAATCCGATGCTCGGACGGCCGGGTCAGCACCGCCAATAACTTGGCCGGGTTCCAACGTTCCCCGAAGGTCAAATAGCCGATCATGCGGCCAGTGGCTCCCATGCCGGTCACTGCTTCAGAGGCACTGCCCAAGCCGGTGTGACACACCAATGAATCGTCGTACAGATGAAATCCTCTAGAGAAGCGTTGCGCTCGGCGGAGGACGAAATTGGCCACCACCGCCAGAGTTTGATAGCCGGAATCCGCCAAACGCCCGGCCAAGCTGGGATAGTCTCCCGGAGGCATGCCGACGTGGGTGCTCAAGACACCGTGGCTGCTCGGCATCTTGCCGGTGAACAAACTGGCATGAGTCGGCGGAGTATGGGAGGCCGGGGCGACGGCTTGGCGGTAAAGCAAACCCTCGGCGGCCAATGCATCGAGAAAAGGCGTGGTATCCCGGGAGTAGCCGTAGCAACCGAGCCGGTCGGCCCGGAGGGTGTCCAGCACCACCAAGATCAGGTTCGGCCGGGAATCGGGCGGGGCTTGGTCGGCGGTCGTATCCGGAGCCGTTGGCAGGAGACCGATCGCCGGGAAAGGACCGGGGGTCAAAATCCCGACCAGGGCGCAAAGCCAGCCGGCGAGCAAGATGGCCAAACCAAATTTTCCGATCAGGGGTTTGGTCTCAGGCCCGGCCAACGGCTTGCCCCACCGCAGCCACAAGGCGGCCGCCACCAACACGACCAGGAACCCGGCCCAGGACCCGCGCACATCTTCGGCCAAACCTAGGATGGACATCAGGGTTGGGACCAGGAACAAGGCCAAGCCGACCGCCAGGCCGGCCAGATGACCCCGGTTTCGCTGGGCCGATGCCGGAGCCGCCAGGGCCAAGACCAAGCCTGCCAAACCGGCCACCGGCCAACTGAGAAGCATGAGAATGGCCACGCATTGGGCCCAGCCGGCGTCGGCCGCCACCTTGGAGGTGGTGGCCCCTTCCAGCAGAGCACAAAAAGTGGCTGCAATCAGGCAGCTTAGGAGGGGTCTGAGCCGATACATTCGAAGACGAACCGGGAGTCTGTGGGCATCATTATGGCGCCCCAAGCCCGGAATGGAGAATACGCTTTAGGGGCTCCCCGCGGTGCCCCCCCCATCCACATGTTGGCCCGCCTTGGTCATGGCTTGCTAGTCGGCGCAACCCTTTGCGGTTGCCTTGGCTTCGTCGAATCGATCCTGGTCCTGATCGCCTTCCCCTACCACCGGGACTGGGCGCTTTGGAGTCAGGTGATGCCAGCCTATTTCTTGGCCGGGATTCTGCTCGGCGCCACGGTGTCCTGGGTTCTTCCCTGGTTGAGCGATGAACGGGACCGAAAGGCCGGCTATGGCCCTTTGCTGGCCGCAGGGGTGGCCGCCATCTTGGCCGCGGTTTACCTGGTGTACCGGCTTCACGCCCATTGGCTGAGTTCGGCGCTCCCCTCCTTCAGCCTTCCGGCCCTGGCGGCCACTGTCGGAATGTTGCTGGTTTCCGCCTTTGCCTTTGGATTGGCCCGCCGCTTCGCCCGCAGCCGCTACGGTTGGCGGTTGACCAGTTTTTTCCAACCGTTTACCTGCTACATCGTCCTAGCCCTGCTCCTGCTGCTGGCCTTGATTGGACGGCAACTGCCGGTGCAAAAGGCATCCTGGAGCCAGCGCTCCGAGCAAGCCGCCGCTTCCGGAAGTCCAAACGTCTTGCTGGTAGTTTTGGATACGGTGCGAGCCGACCGGCTCGGCTGTTACGGGCATTTCCGTCCGACTTCGCCCCAACTGGATGCTCTGGCCGCGGAAGGTGTGTTGTTCCAAAACGCCTTCGCTGCCGCTCCCTGGACCTTACCCAGCCACGCCTCCCTGTTTACCGGTTTGCACCCGACCAGCCATGGTGCCGGCTGGGAAGACGCTCGCTTGGAAGAAGGCCGGGCCGAATTTACCAATCGCAAGGGAGAAGGTTTTTTGACCTTGGCGGAAGAATTGAGCCGGCGAGGTTATGACACTTGCGCCGTAGCCAACAAAGCCTGGATCACTTTTGAAAGCGGCTTGACTCAAGGCTTCCAAAAGGTCTGGGATTTTCGTACTCCGGCACCTCAGGACCGTTTCTTTCTCAACATTCTGCTCGATCGACTGCAATTTCGGTTCGAGAGCCGGCGCCAGCGTCCCCGAGACAAAGGAGCTAAGAAAATCATCGACCAAGCCACTGATTGGCTGGCCCAAGGTCGGGGCCGGGAAGAAGACCGACCGTTTTTCTTATTCGTGAACTTGAACGAAGCGCACGATCCTTTCCAACCGCCGAAAAGCTTTGCCGGCAAGTTTCTGCCCGAAGGTATTTCAGTTCAGGAAGCCCAGCAACTGGATCAAAGCACCGATCGCCGCAAAGCCTTCGATTGCGGCAGCGCCGACTTCGTCGATCGGGAGCCGGAAACTTTGCACGCCCTTTACGACGCTGAAATCCGTTACCAGGATCAGCAACTGGGCCGGTTGTTCAAAGCCTTACGGGAATCGGGCCTGATGGAAGACACCTTGGTCATGGTGACTTCCGACCATGGCGAAGAATTTGGGGAAAAAGGCCGACTCGGACATCAACTTTGTCTGGAAGACAGCTTGATCCGAGTTCCCCTGATCCTGCGTTATCCCAAGCGCATGCGGGCCGGCATCCAAGTCTCCCACTTGGCTTCCTTAGTCGACATTTTTCCAACGGTCCTGGATTTGGTCGAGCAGGAATCCGGCCACCGTCCGCCGGTGACTCCCGGTTTGCAAGCTCTGGAAGGAGTCAGCCTGTTGCCGGCGGCGGTTGAGGACGGCGTCCCGGTTCGAGATTTCATCATCGCCCACTACGCCAATCCGATGGCTTATTTGCGCACCTTTCCCTGTTTTCAAGCCGAACAACCGGAAGTATTTCCGTTGTTGGATTACGGCCGTACGATCACGGTTCTGCGCGGCCACGACTACAAATTCTTCCGCTATGGGGACGGCCGGCGCCGATTGGTCGACTTACAGGCCGACCCCGGCGAAACTCAGGCTTTGTCTGAAGCCATGCAAGGACCTCAGGCCGATTTGATGGCCCGCTTCGACCAGCGCCTGACCCAACAACTCAACGCCTATCAGCAGCGGCGCCTGATCTTGTTAAGTCCCTTGTACAACCTTTGGGGTTTGACCCGGAGAAGCGGTTGGCGCCAGCTCATTCAGCAAACCGAACAATTGGGCTACGTCGGTTCGGAGGAACCGAAGGAAACGGAAGCCCAAAGCCTGGTTCCGCCGCCTTTTCTGAACCGTCCGGGAGAATGAATTATCTTGGCGCCAGGATGGATCGAGCTTCCAGTTCGCCTCGCAAATCCCAGATTTCCGCGTTGCCCTGAAGCAGAGTAGGCGGCCCGAACAACTTCAGCATGAGGCGTCGCGCCTGCTCGCTTTCTTTTGCCAGCCCTTCCACGTAGCGCACCGCCGCCAATTGTCTCCAGAGTTCCGGATTGTTGACGAATCGGTTAAAGCGGAACGGCATGGCGAAGATGTACAACTTATCCCAAAGGCCAGGGTCTTCCGGCAATTGGACTTGGGGCACGGGGAAATCGGGCTGGTGATGGAAAATGACTGCCCCGACTTGGTTCTGCTCCAGCAATTCCCGCCGCCAGGCTTCCAACTGTTCCTCGGTTAAAGCCTCGACCTCGACCGCTTCGAATTCAGGCAGGGTCAAAATGTCGTTGTCCACCACCCGGGGCAACATGGCTTTCATCAGCGGCGTTTGCAAGGCCGGCAAGGCTTCGGGAAGAATGTGGCTGGTGTAGCCGCCGATCAATGGCTTCTGATGCAGGGTCTGCAGCCACATGGAATATCCGTCGCGGAAGTCCAAAGGAATTTCCAACACCGCGAAAGAACGATCGTCCTGAGCCAATTCTTGAGAATAGAAGGGAGCAGGCTGCAAATCGATGGCCTGGCGAGTTTTCGGTTGCATTTCCAAGGCCAACAAAGCGCAGAGGCCCAAACCCAAGAGATGGGCTTTCATGCGCCGGGAAGGAGCCTGCTCAACGGCACCGCCGTCTCGAGTTCGGTGAATCCATTCCCGCAAGCCGTATCCGAGCAGCACCGAAAGCGCCAACACCAACAGAATCAGGAAACGGTGTGGCACCCGAACCATGCTCAATCCGGGTATTTGGCCGAAAAAGGCCATGGGCAACACGATGTCGGGAAAGTGGCGCTTGGCGGCCACCAGGAAAGGTCCCTGCAACAGGACGAAACTAACCGCCAACAAAGCCCACCAAACGGCAATGCCCCGATCCCGGACCCGCCACAAGGCGTAAAGCAATACCGCCGACATCGAATAACCGAGCACTACCGGCCAGGAATGGAGGAAGGGAGATCCTTGAGGATGGACCCCAAGGAGTTCCATTTCTCCGACGTAGCGGACCGGATCGGCCAGTTGCTCCTCGTGGCCTTCCATCATGATCTTCAGCAGCGGCCAAATGCCGGGCAGCATCAGCAAGGCGGCCAATCCTCCCATCAACAGGAGCTTGCCCCAGAATTTGAAATCGAACAGCCGCCGGTGAGCCAACATCCACAACACCAACAGCAGGCCACCGGCCAGGACGCAGAATATGGGCTGGTACCAGTCGGCATATCCCGCCAGGGCAAGCATCAGCGAAGCCCATATCAGATGCCACCATCGGCCATGCCGGTACAGCAAGATCAAAGCTAATAGGAAAAGTGGAATCCATTGAAATTGAGCGTTGTTTAGCTGCGTCACCATCGAGGTGTGATAAGCATTGAAGGAATACATGATGCCGCCGAGAAAAGCGCCCCAAGCAGAACCAGTCACGTAACGAACCAGGGCCCAACCACCCAGCGCGCTAAGGAAAAAGGCGCTGACCAGGAGATAGCTGTGAGTCGCGGTTTGGGATACTAGATCCTGAATCGCCAAACCGGGAATGGAGTTGGCGAAGCTGATGGTATGGAAGGCGAGGGAAGTTCCGGACGGATGAAACAGCCAGGAGGTTTCCAGCAACGGCATTTGCCGTTCCCAGGCAAACCGGGTCCACCACAAGTTCCAGGAATTCTGAAAATAATCGCGGCCCACGGAATAGTGGGCTTCCGGTTCCAGCAGAAAGGGATGCCAATACAGATAAGTGATTGCGCCGAATCCTAAAACCGCCAGCAGAATCTCTATGACTCCGAGGGCAGAGCGTTTGCTCGTCTCTTCCATGATGATGCCACGACAGGCCTGCCGGAAACCGACAGGTTCAGCACTTTAAAAGCGCTCCCTCAGAGAAGCAAAACTGGCCCAGAGTATTGGAGGTTTGGGCCTTAAAAAATCCTCCAAGTAAAGACATCTTCAGCGGTTAGCGGCTTGCTGCAGACTCCGGCGATCTGGGCCGGAGTCGGCACCTTCGGCTTCACCGTTACCGGCCGCACGTAATTGCGCCATATCAGCCACACCCAAAGGTGCCGGCGCAGCCAGGCGCACTGCTTCGACACCCCCCAATTGCGCCGCACCAGCCGCGAGATCGAATCCCGCATCTGCGCCAAAGTGTGGTTGATCGGAAACAGCAAATTGCGGTTGTCGCGGCGGGTCTTCGACGACTCGCGCCGCCAGCGATACGGCCGCTCGCCCTCGAACACCTTGGCCAGGACCGAGCCGTAGAGCTGCTTACGGTCCGACTGCAACTCCAGGGCTACCTCCGGCGGCAGCGCCCGTTGCAGGATCTCGAAGCAGCGGGTCACCAGCTTGCGGGATTCGGAGCGCCGCTTGCCGAACAACTTCTCCCGAGCTTGCTTCTTTTGCCGATATTTCGGCGTTAGCTTGCCACGACAAGGCAAGGTACCGGCGTCGAGATGGACCACGAAGTAGTTCCGCCGATGGATCAAAACCGGCACGGTCAAGGGCTGTAAACGCCGATCGGACTCGAAAGTCTCCAGTTCGTCCAATTGGAAAGGCCCTTGAAAGCCGGCCCCTGTCGGTTGTCGAAGTTTGTCGGTGTGGAAGGCTTCGGCGTGGGCGCCAAGCAGATGCAAGCGGTGGGCGATGGTCTTTCGATCCACCTTCAGTTTGCGGCCGCTTTGGCGCAGCGTGACCTTGCTGACGTTTTCCCAAAACACTTTCAGATGCAGATCGGGATAGCGCAGGCGATAGTCGAGGCGAAAGGTCTGGGTGGAAAAGGAGCGCTTGCAGACCAGGCACAAAAAGCGCTGCACCTTGGGCTGGTGGCGAGTCCGGAAAAAGCCGCGGCGTTGGATGTGTGAGCTGGCTTTGTCGTGCCGGCTCGGGCACCGGGGCCAGGGGCAATGGGAGGGCTGAAAAGCGGTCATGAGGCGCACCGAAAAAACTGCGGGTACGCCTGGAAGACGGCTAGATCGGCCTGAGGTTACGCCGATTTTTTCGGCTTAACCTCCAATACTCTGGGCCAGTTTCGGGATTAGACGACCATGCGATGCAAAGTCTGCAAAGGCGAAACCATCATCGACGGATAAGCCTCGCAGTTGATCCAGCATTCGTCACAATACTTGGCCCGCCGACGCCCTTTGTCGGCCAAAGGATCCTGGAACAACAATCGGCGCATGTCGAAATCGTGTTCCCGAAGATCACCCAAGCGATCGGGAAGGAACAGGCAGGGATGCACTTTCCCGTAGGGATCTACCGTCGCCGTTGCCGCCCCGGCCATGCACTGCACTCCGGAAGTATCGTCCTCCAAGCGCTTGGACATGATGCGAAGGAAGGCCTTGGGGAAAAAGCCAAGCACCCGCCACGGCCGAAATTGGTAAAGGTCATAGAAACTCTTGGCCGCCACTCGGGCCTTCGCCGGGTTTTCCGAAATGGCCACGCCGGTTTCGTAATTCTGATACAGCTCCGCTTCGTGAGCGAAGGTAATGATGTAGTTGTCGCTTTCCGGAGACAAACGGCCGTACAAGCGCTCCGAATCGTCAATGTTGAAGGCGGATATCGTGGTCTGGAAGGAGCACTTTAGGTTGCGGTATTTCCCCCGTAGGCGCTTCAGCCGTTCCCAGGATTCCATCGACCTTTCCCAGTGTCCGGGATACCCGCGGATTTTGTCCTGCTGCTCGCCAATGCCGTCCACCGAAAGGGTGACGTTCAACTCCACTTCCGGGTTTTCCGAAGCCAGCTTCTCCACCACGTACTCGGTCCGTTCGGGAAGAATCCCGTTCATGGGAATGTTGACCATGAATAGATTCGGACACTGTTCCACGGCATGACGCACCAACTCCGGCAACCCGCGTTTCAAGGTGGGTTCGCCTCCGGTGATATTCAGCCAGAACAAATCCTCCCCGAAGGAGGCCACCACCTTCTTCAATTCCTCGATGGTCAGTTCCTGGCGGAACATCTCCCGGTTTTTGCCTTTGGCGTAGATGTCCCAGATCGAGCAGGTCAAACACCCGGAATTACAGACATTGGTGACGTTGATGGTGAGCTTGAAGGGCATCACCGCCTGGTCGTCTCGGCGGGCGCGCTTCACCTCCCACAGGCGCTTGAGAAGCTGGAAGTAGGGCTTTCTTTGGCTGGCCATGGGACTGGGGGGTTCTGTCGAATCTAGCGGGACGGCCCTCGGGCCGGGGAAACCGTATCTATTCTTCGGCCAAAGACCGTGCCGAGGGAAGAGAGGATTTTAGCCGCTCCCCCCCACCCGGGAACGCAAGCCGCCGGAGCAGTCCATTTCGGCCGGTCCTGCCGGTCCTGCCGGTCCTGCCGGTCCTGCCGGTCCTAACGGAAGTCGTACCGGCGAAATCGAATGGTGATCATGTCCCGGAGGATCCGAAGCGAATCCCGGAAGAAATGCACCCGGCTGTCATCGTTGTCGATCCAGCGCACCGGGATTTCCCGGATCTGGTAGCCCAGGCGGTGGGCAAGGTACAAGATTTCCAAATCGAAGCTGAAGTTCTCGGTGGTTTGGCGGCTGAAAACCGGCTCGATCGTCTCCCGGCGAAAACACTTGAACCCGCATTGGGTATCCCGAATGCCGGCAATCCCGAAGAAATTCAACAGGAAGCGCAAAATCGGACCGCTGGCCTTGCGATACCAGGGTTGATACTTCACCACCTCCGAACCGGGAAGCGCCCGGGAAGCAATGCAAATGTCCGCACCTTCTTCGAAGGCCGGCCAAAACTTCTCGATTTCCTCGATCGGAGTGGCCAGATCGGCATCGCTGAAAAGCACGAAATCGCCCTTGGCGGCCAGCATGCCTCGACGGACCACGTGGCCCTTGCCCCGATTCTCCTCATGGGGCAACAGCCGGACCACCGGATGGTCAGCAGCGTAAGCCTCGGCCAGCTCCCGGGTCCGATCGGTGGACCCGTCGTCGCTGATGAGGATTTCCAGGAGTTCTTGGCGGTCGGCGAAGTACTCCAGTACCCGTTCCAAGCTGGGTCGAAGGCGCCGCTCCTCGTTGTACGTGGGGATGATGATGGAGAGGGAAGAAGCCACGGGCCTCCAGGCTCCAAGGGGGTCGAAGCGGCCTAAGCTTACCTTCTTCCTGGCGCGGGAAAAACGCCGGAAAAGCCCAGCTCGGATAGCTGGCGGACGCGGCCGAGCTCAGGCCTTAAGAAGAACCAAGCCGGCGCAGGCGAACCAGAAGGCGTTGGCGCTCAAAATCACCCAGAGGTCGTAGCGATTCCAGCGCCAACCCGGCCGCCAACGCCGCATCCAGGCCGCCAGAACCGACCGCTCCAAACCGAGGCTGGCCAAACTGAGGGCGGCCCAAGCAGCCAGCCAGGCATACCACGGGTGGCTGGTCGCGGCCTCCGCTCCCGGCAGGTGGCCCTCCAAGGCGCCACTTTCCACCAGAGCGATCAAAAAAACCTGGCTGACCAAATTGGCGCTAAGAGTCAAAATCCAGGTACGAGTGAAATTGCGCCCGAGGGCGAACCATACCGCCCACCATTCACCCAAAAATCCAAGAATCGCCACCCACGGAAGGCGGCTTTCCTGCAACAAAAGGGCAAAGGGACTCACTCCTCCGGCGGCTCCACGCAGAGTTGGCGCAAGTGTTCCAAGGTGTAAATTCCGGTATCGTGGCCGTCTCCAAAAAGAATCCGATAAGCGTAGTTGCCTACCGCTTTCATGTCTTGGATCGGCAAGTCGCCGGGGATGAGAGACGGGTCCAGCAGCCGAGCGCCGGTAACCTCACTCACACATTGAGCACAGGGGCAGCGAATGCGGAGTTGCCGGATCCCCAGTTCCCGTTCCAGGCCGTCCTGCCACGTGAACAGAATGCCCGATTCCGTTTTCTTCAGTGCCTGCAGCATGGTGGGTCCCACGAGACATAGTATGCCTCAGCCGGGCCGGGACCCACCTAACAGAATGCCGCAAAAACGGCTCAGCTACGGTATCGAGTCCGTACGTTGCGCCGTCCCATGTCGGTCAGATGGGACGGGCTCTTTACCAAACCCAGCTCATTGGCCTTCGAAGTGATGCTCTTGACCGAGCGGCCCAGGGTTTTGGCAATATCCTGATTGAAGTGGTCCGGATACAACCGGCACAAAGTCTCCTTCTCTTTTTCCGACCAACGGGGCATCGGGGTTTGGCCGTTGCCGTTGATCTTGCATAGGAAAGCCTTGTCCTTGGCCAAGCAGAGTTCCCTGGCTTTGTCCCGAATCTCATCCGGAGTGCGCCCCAAAGTAATGGCCAAATTGCTGTCGGTCTGACTGCCATATTGTGATTTGAGGCTTTGCAATTCTTCGGAGGACCAAGGCCCCTCCTTCACTTGAGATCGAAGAAAATCAATCTTCTGCCGGATTTCCTCTTCGCTCCGACGCAGGATCAAGGCCAGGGTGGAGTCGTCGGCACTCCCTAAATATTTCTTCAAAGCCTGCACGTCTTCGGCCGCCCACGGGCCGATTCGCGGCTCCCCGGCGAACACCTTCCGGGCTTGACGACGCACACTGTCCGGGCTTCTTCGCAAGTCTTTGGCGATTTCCCGGTCGGATTTGAGCCCGAACCACTTTTTGAGTTTGCCAATTTCGACGTGGGACCACGGCCCTTTGCGGCGATCCTTGGTTTTCCGTCTTTTTTTGGATTCGTCCATGCACCGAACTCCAGATAGTAGGGTTGTGAAAAGGGGATGGGGGAACCGGCGGGAACCGGTGGGGAAATCCAGTATGGAAAATCTGATTCCAAACACCAAGAATTTTTAAATCCTAAAGTCTTCAGGGAGAAGAGCTTGGGTGTAATAACAGGAAATACAAGCTATAGAGCCAGATATTTGGCCTTGACAGCACCAAAACGGCGCTAGCCCTGGAACCCAATTCCCTAGGATTAGGGTGCAGCGCCCGAAGTTTCCCGGCTGGTGCCGGCGTCTCGAACTACCTGTCTCCAGTAGGTGGCCGCGGCTTCCTCAAGCAGCTTGTGGGCTTCCCCAGCGGTACTGCAGGACCGGGCTTCCTTGGCCAAACGACTGAGTTCGTGAAAACTGGCCAGCCGCAAGACCGCTTTCACCTCGGGAATGAAGGGCGGGGCCATGGAAAGGCTGCGATAACCAGCACCGACCAAATAGAGGGCACCAGCCAATTGGCCGGCCATTTCGCCGCAGACCGACAAATTCTTCCCAAGCAAATCGCAAGTCCGGGCCACGATCCGAAGAACCCGCAAATGGGCCGGATGGAAGGGTTGGTAGAGCTTCGAAACCAGGGCGTTGTCCCGATCCACCGCGAACAGATATTGGGTCAGATCGTTGGTGCCCACGCTGACGAATTCCACTTCGGCGGCCAGGTCCTCCAAGGCCATAGCAGCGGCGGGGACCTCCAGCATGATGCCCAAGGGAACCCTCCGCACCGAATCTTTGGCGTCGGCCCGAAGAGTATCCAGCATGTTCTTCACTTCCTTGACCTCCTCGACGGTGGTCACCATAGGCAACATGACGCGGACGTCTCCTTGCTGGCGGGCGTTGACCAAGGCCTTGAGTTGGATCAGGAAAAGGTCCTTCCATTCCAGGCTGACTCGCAACCCCCGCCAACCCAAGACCGGATTGGATTCCACCGGGGTTTGGAAATAGCGCAATTGCTTGTCGCCGCCGATGTCCAGAGTACGAAACACCACCGGCTTGTCCGGGAAGTGTTCCAGGACGTTGCGGTATAGCTCGGTCTGCTCTTTCTCACCGGGAAATACCGGCCGTTCCATATAGGCGAACTCGGTTCGAAACAGGCCCACCCCATCGGTGTGGGACGGTTCGAACATTTCCAGATCCCGCAAAGATTCGATGTTGGCCAGGACTTGGATGGTTCGGCCACAAGTCATCTCGCACGGCCTGCCGGCGGCCGCGTTCAAACTAGCTTGAATCGCCGCCCGATCTCGGGCATAAGCGTCCGCCTCTTCCCGGAGCCGGGCTTCGGCCCCGAGAAAAACCCGGCCGTCGTCGCCGTAGACCACGCAAGGCTCGCCATTGCGCGCTTTGGCGTGAACCGCCTCCAAACCGATCACCGTCGGAATACCGAAAGCCCGGGCCAAGACTGCACCATGGCTGAAGCGGCCTCCGCGGGCGGTCAGGATGCCGGCCAGAGGGTGGTTGCGGTGGCGAGCCACCAAGCCCGGCGTCAGTTCCGGCGCGACCAGAACCATGCGTCCTTCCCCCACCGCCAGGAGTTCCTCTTCTTCGAGATTCAACTCCCGGATCACCGCATACCAGGGATCCCGCAAATCCGCGGCCCAATTCTTGATCTCGCCTCCTTCCAGCGATTCGAACAGAGCTTCGAACTTGTCCACCACCGCCTGAATCGCCGATTCCGGGGCCACCAGCTCCTGCCGCACCATTTGCCGGATGGCGTCCAAAGCCGAGGGATCCTGCAACACGGCGATTTGGGCGCCGTAAATGGCAGCATCCCCTTCCCCGAGTTCCCGGCTGGTGACTTCCTGGATCTCGCGCAGCTTGTCCATGGTGTGAACTCGCGCCTGCTCGAAATGCTCCAGCGCCACTTCCACCTGGTCTTCGCTTACATCTCGCCGCGGAACCTTCTCCTGGGTGGTTTCCACCACCACGAAACAAGGGCCGACCCCCACCCCCGGAGCCACCGGAGTTCCTTTCAGTTCGAGTCGTACCAAAAGCGCCCTCCTTAAGAGGCGGTTTCCGCAGGAGTCGGTCGCTGCCAAGCGGCAATGCGGGAATCCAATACCGCAATCAGGTCCGCCACCGCCACTCTTTCTTGGCTCATGGAATCACGCTCCCGCAAAGTTACGGTGCCGTCTTCCATGGTTTGGCCGTCCACCGTCAAACAAAACGGTGTGCCGATTTCGTCCTGACGACGGTAGCGCTTGCCAATGGAAGCATTGGCTTCGATCGCCGTGCGAAACCTGGAACGCAACAGTTGTTCGATTTCAGCCGCCTTCTCCGGCATGCCTTCTTTTTTGACCAGCGGGAATACGGCCACAGTGACCGGAGCGATTTTGGGGTGAAAGCGCAACACCACGCGCTGATCCTTGCCTTCGCCTTCCTCGTCATAGGCATCCACCAAAAAGGTCATGGCGGTGCGGTCGACCCCGGCGGCGGGCTCGATGACGTAAGGCACGACATGGCGCTTGTTGGCTTGATCGAAATAACTCAGGCTGGTGCCGGAAGATTCGCCATGCTTCTTTAAGTCGTAATCGGTGCGGTTGGCGATCCCTTCCAATTCCGACCAGCCGAAGGGGAATTCATATTCCACGTCGCCGCAACCGGCGGCATAGTGGGCCAATTCATCCTGGCTGTGATCCCGCATCCGCAAGCGCTCGGGATTGACGCCCAGTTCCAAGTACCACTGGAAACGCTGATCGCGCCAATAGCGATACCACTGCTCCGCTTCCTCCGGCTCGCAGAAGAACTCCATTTCCATCTGCTCGAACTCCCGGGTCCGGAACACGAAGTTTCCGGGAGTGATTTCGTTGCGGAAGCTCTTGCCGATTTGGGCAATGCCAAAGGGCAGCTTCTTGCGAGTGGCGGTGACCACGTTATTGAAATTGATGAAAATTCCCTGAGCGGTTTCCGGCCGCAAATAAGCCACCGAAGCCGAAGATTCCACCGGCCCGACGTAGGTTTTAAACATCAGGTTGAATTGCCGGACTTCGGTCCAATCACTGGTCCCGCTAACCGGGTCTTTAATCCCGGCTTCCATGATCAAATCGTGCAAGGCTTGGTTGGAACCCAAAGCGGCGGCCAATTTGGCTTCCAACTCATCCGCTTTCTGGGTCCGCCCTTTCTTGCGCAAGCGGGCGGCGTGCCCTTCCAGCAAATGGTCAGCCCGATAACGCTGCTTGGAAGTCTTGTTGTCGACCAAAGGATCGGAGAAACCGGAAACGTGGCCGGAAGCCTTCCACACCTCAGGCGACTGGATGATGGCCGAATCCAAGCCCACCACGTCCTGGCGAGCGTAAACCATGGCCTCCCACCAAGCCTCCTTCACCCGGCGCTTCAATTCGACTCCCAGCGGTCCCCAGTCATAGGTGGAACCCTGTCCGCCATAGATCTCGGAGGCGGGGAAGACGAATCCCCGGCGCTTGCACAGGGAAACGATTTTGTCCATCAATTTGGGAGCGGGCTTGGACATGGGGGCAAGATTCTAGCAGCCCGGCGGCCGGCTCCGGCATCGGCCACCACGCCGCTGAGATCCTGCCTCGAGCCCGGCAAGGAATTGGCCGGCCCGGCCTCGGAGCTCTTACACTGATTCCTTCCCCGGCTCCGGCGCTTTCCGCCCCGCCGGCTTCCGACATGAGCGAACGCAAGCGGGTTTACATCGCTTACACGGGCGGCACCATCGGCATGCGCAAAGTGCCCGGGCACGGATATCGCCCGGTCCCCGGTTATTTACAGGGATTGATGGACGCCCACCCTCAATTCCACTCGCGGGAAGTGCCGGAATACTTCGTCAACCAGTACGAACCCTTGCTGGACAGCGCCAACATGGGGCCGGAGGATTGGCTGCGCATCGCCGAGGACATCCAAACTCACTACCAAGATTATGACGGCTTTTTGGTGCTCCACGGCACCGACACCATGGCCTTTACTGCGTCGGCCTTGAGTTTCATGCTGGAAGGCTTGCAAAAGCCGGTTTTTTTAACCGGTTCACAGATTCCCCTGTGCGAAACCCGCAACGACGCCCACAAGAATCTGTTGACCTCTTTGATGATGATCGAGCGATTCTCGGAACAAATCGCCGAAGTCGGCCTGCTGTTCAATGACCGCCTGTTTCGCGGCAATCGGGCCACCAAATTGAAAGCCAGCAGTTTCGCCGCCTTCGAAAGCCCGAATCTTCCGCCGTTGTGCCGGGTGGGTTTGGACTTTCATTTGGACCGCAATCTGCTGCGGAAGCCCAAGACGGAAATGGGACCCGGATTGACCATTCGCAAGATCGGGGCGGCCACGGTGGGAACCTTTCGTCTATTCCCGGGTTTGCAAGCTCGGTTTTTGGAAAGCCTGTTGGAGCCTCCGCTGCAGGGCTTGGTTTTGGAATGCTACGGCGCCGGCAACGCACCTAGCGCCCAAGAGGATCTCATGCAGGTCTTGCGTAAGGCAACCGATCGCGGCGTCGTGGTCGTCGCCATCGCCCAACCGCTTTTCGGCTCGGCGGATTTGCACTTGTACGCCACCGGCCGAGCTTTGCTGGAAGCCGGAGTGGTCAGCGGATTCGACATGACCGCCGAAGCCGCCTTGGCCAAACTGTTTTATCTCTTTGCCCGCGGCTTAAAGGCGGACGAGGTGAAAAGACAAGTTCAGTTGGACTTGTGCGGGGAGCTTTCCCCGCCGCAACCGAGTCAAAACGAATGGGATTAGTTTCCCTATCCGCTAATCGGACCCGGCCACAAGTTTCCAAGAATCCGGTTTCCCTTCTTCTTCGAATTCCACCCACACCGTAGTCAAGCCGGTCTCCGTGACTTCAAGTTCCAACTGCCGGCTTTGACCGGCGCCGGCCAAACTTGGCTGGGTAATCGGTCCTACCGATCGAATCGGGCCGTTGATTTGCAGATGCCAAAGCCCGGGAGCCAGGGCATAAGCCGGAGTCAAAGCGCCTTCCGGATATTGCAAACCGCGGCCATGGGCGGTTTGAGGCGAGGGCACGGTTTCTTCTCCCAACCACCGCCAGGTGACCGAAGCTTGAAACAACCCTTCCTTTCCCCGAACCCGAAGGACCACCAAACCCAGAGCCTGGACATGCAAGGGCACGCTGAGGATCTCGCCATCGGCAAGAGAAACTTCCTTGGGCTCGACCAGGAGCTGGTGGTCCAAAGAACCCATCAACAGACGGCAGGGGCTGGTTCGAATCGTGGCCGGCAAATCCGGCAACGCCAAGTTCAATCCCCGAACTCGGCGCGAATGCTCGGCCTCGCCCGAGGAGTAAGGCAGCCGCTGTCCCCATAAGCGGTGGCGATATTGGCTGAAATTGGTGGAAGCCGCTTGGCTCAGGTGCAACACCGCAAACGGCAAATCCAAGATCAGATGATCCTGGCTGGCCGGAAACTCCCGGACCGTTACCACCGGCTCCTGCAACCACGGATCGCTCGGCTGGACCCGCAACTGCAATTTCTTGGCGGGAATCGCCGGCAAAAACCAATTTCCCTCGGCATCGGTCCAGGTGGAACCGCGCCATGGACCCCGGGCTTCTTGCAACAGGATCTCGCAGGGAAACACCGGTTCCCCGCCCAATCGAATGACCCCGCTTGCATCCCGCAGGGATCCCAAATCCACCGACCAATGATGATCCTTGGACGGCATTCGCAACCGCCCAAGAGGTCGAGTTTGGCCGTGTTCCGAAGTTTGCAGAGAAACTTGATAATTCCCGGGCCGCAGAAAAATTTCGGTTTGTAACGATTCCGAAAGCACGGCAGGTGGAACCGGCAAAGAAGAGGCGAAGGATGCGCTTTCTCTCTCGAACCAAACGGTTGCCCCTTGAAAGAGATCCTGGGGCTCCGCCGAAACTTCCAGGGTCAGCTTGAAATGGGAAGGGATCTCCAAGCGATAAGGTCCAGGTCCACGGACTTCTTTTTGCAACAACAAGGCTCGATCGGTCTTTCGCCGCACCAACAAGGCGGTGCGCGGTCCTTGCCACCCCTGTTGCAAATGGAAAGAGCCGTCCTCGGCCACGGTTTGCCAAATCAAGGCCGAATTTGGAGCGGAAGGATCCGGATGAAATTCCAAACCCAAACTTTCTCGCACGGCCGTAGTCGCGATCTCGAAACGACTTCCTCCGCCGTCATCCTCGCCGTCCAGGCCAAGCAATTGACCTTCTCTTGGAAAGTGTTTGAACGCTAAACGCCCACCTTCCGGCGGCGGCCAATCCAGACCATCGTCCCAACCCGGTTGCAACACCCAAAAGGCCTGCTGTTGCTGCACAACCGCCTGGCGGGTAGTCCGCAAAAGTCCAAGCGATAGTTGCAATCTTCCCTCGGCGTCGGCCCGTCCTTGCCACTGGGACGGGCTCAAGCGCAGCAAAGCCTGGGAAAGCGGTTGATCCAAACGGTCCACCAATTGAAGATTCCGATCCGACTCGGGAAACAGCCGAACCACTTGCGCTTGGTTACGCTTGGCCGGAGCGGGTTTGGTTTGCAGCCAGGCCGGCTCCTTTCCAGGAGCTTGGAACCGAGCCAGGACCGGATCGCCGAAAGGCAGCCGTATTTCGCCGGCACCATCGCTTTCCAACGGCGGATAGGGAAGGCGATGGCGCCGCTGATCCAAACCCATGCCGCTTTCGGCGAACAGCTCGACTTGCGCTCCGGACAAGGGACGTCCGAGCTGGTCTTCCACTCGAACCAGGAAGCCGGGGTCGGAGCGCAGTTGGAAATGCAGGGGACGAACTTGATTGGCCCGGAGCAATTGAAAGCTGTAACCGGGTGCCCAAGCCCAGATCGTTCGCGGCCGGTTTCGGGCCGGAAGTTCGGCCAATGGCAACGAAAAGCGGCCATCGGTTCCAACACTTTGCTCCAAGTCTTCTTCCAAGCAATAGACCAGCGCTCCTGGACAAGGGCGGCCGGCCCGATTCCATACCCAACCGTGGAATCCGGTTTCCATCGGGGAAACAGAGTTGGAATCGCTTGGATTAGGAACCGGAGCTTCCAAACTCATCCGCCGACTTCCTTGGGCTCGACCGTCGGCCGATCCTTCCGCAATGGAAGGTGACTTTGAATCGGATCCGGCCGCAGAGGAACCGGAACTAGAGGGATCCTTGCCCTGGGTCGGATCCATCCACCAAAACACCAGAGCCAAAGCCAAGATCAACAGGGGAAGGCCGAGCTTACGAACCATGAACCTGCCCCACGTAGTTCTTGTTCGCCTTCACCATTTCCATTTCGCCGTCTTCCAGGCGATAGGCGGTCAAGCTGCCGCCATAGACGCAACCGGTATCCAAGCCGAGAGCGACTAAACGTCCTCCGGAAAAATGGGTTCTCGGAAAGGGAGACGGGGTGTGGCCGAAGAGCACCAGCTCCGGCCCGCGGTAAACCTCGTACCAATAGGGCGCGCCTCGAAAACGGCGTAAGCGGCGCAGGCGGACCAAGTCTTCCGGATGGCAATCCCGAGCCCGCATCCCAGGCAGAAGGCCGGCATGGACCGCCACCCAAGCCTGATCTTGCGCTCGGCCCTCAAGGTAATACGAACGCCCGATCAAGAACCGAATCAAATCCGCCGCCCGATCGGGAGGCACCGGCCCGATGGCGGTTCGACCGTCACCCAACAACAATTCCGGTTCGACCGAAGCATTTTCGGCCAGAGTGCCGCAATCGGATCCATCGGCGGCCTCCCCCATCAAACGGACCCTTCGTAACAAAGTCCGCTCGTGGTTGCCCAAGATCAAATCCAATTTGGGGACCTGAGCAAGCAAGTCCAAAACCCCAACCGGATCAGGTCCGCGGTGATAAAGATCCCCAAGAGAAATCAATCGATCTTCCGGTCCCAAGGCCAGCTTTTGCATGAGCTGATCCAATTCCTCGGCACAGCCGTGAATGTCGCCGATGACCCAGGTAGAAGACATGCTGAAGGCTCCTAGGGCTGCTCCTGTAGTTGCCGCCAAAAGTCCCCGAGCTCTTGCATGAGTTCCGGCAGCATTTCGCCCCGCGGATCAAAACGCAAACCGGCGGCTTGAAATAGCTCGGGCAAGGGTCGACTTCCGCCCCGCTGCAGACCGTGCAAATAATCGGCGATGCCAGCCTGCGGATCCCGCCGGTATCGTTGCCAAACTTGCAAAGCTCCAATCTGGGCGATGGCGTATTCCACGTAGTAGAAAGGCACTTCGTAAAGGTGCAACTGAGCTTGCCAACCGTAGGCTCGCTCCTGTTCCAATCCGCTCCAATCCACTCCGGGTTGGAATCGTTCCCGAAGAGAGATCCAAGTTTCCCTTCGAGCTTGGCGGTCGTGATCGGGGTGCAAATAGAGCCAGTGCTGGAAAGCATCGATGGTAGCCACCCAGGCTAATCCCCGGACCAGGGATTCCAGGGAATCCAGAACCGCCCGCCGGGCTTCCTCCTGCGGATAGACCTGGTGGTAATGCTCCATCGCCATCGCCTCCATGGCCATGGAAGCGACTTCGGCGAATTCCAACGGAGAAGAACGATAATCCACCGGCTCGAGATGCCGGCTTTGAAGGGCGTGGATGGCGTGACCGCTTTCATGGATCAAGGTCTCCACGTCCCCGTGAGTGGTTCCGGAGTTGCTGAAGATGAATGGCTGGCGGCTGTCTTCAAAGGTGTCCATGAAACCGCCGGGATGTTTATTCGGCCGGGTAGCCAAATCCAATAAATCTTGTTGCGCCATCCATTGCAAATCGGCGGCGAAAGGCGGGTGGATGGCCTGCAAAACCTGCTCCGCCACTTTCACTTGGCCGGCTTGATCCTGAAACGGCTCGAAGGGTGGCCTTCCTTCCGGATCCACGGAAAAATCCCACGGCCGAAGGGTGTCCAAATCAAGCAGCCGGCGGCGGCGTTCTTGCATGGCTTCGGCTAAAGGCAGGACGAATTCGGCGATGTGATCATGCAGGGCCAAACAATCTTCCGGCCGATAGTCGAACCGCCCTTTGGCTTCATGCTGATAATCCCGAAAGTTGGGGAAGTCGGCATTCAAGGCGACCTGATGACGAAGCTTCATCAGCTTTTCGAATAATTCCTCCAGGGCTTCCCGGTCCTGCAAGCGGCGCCCGGCTGCCAACCGCCAGGCTTGTTCCCGAACTCCTCGATCCCGATCTTCGGAATACTTGGCCAGCGCCGGCAAAGTATGGTTTCGGCCTTGAAAATCCACCGTCATGGCTCCGGTCAAGCGGCCATATTCCATCGCCAGCAGTTGCTCCTCGGTTTCGAGGGCGACGTTCTCCGGTCGAAACAATCGCACCCCCAACTCCGTATCCCGGCAATAAACCTGCCACGAATCCGAAGGCAGCTCCGAATAAGCGGGGCTGGCCAAAAAATGTCGGTCCAGCCGATCGGAAATCGTCTTCACTTGAGGCAGGACGTCTTCCTGGAAGCGTTGAAAAGCTTGCTCGGCTTCGCGGTCATCGGAGTGCCGCGCCATCGCCACGTACAACCGAGATCCGTGACCCGAAACCAGGGCATCCAATTCGCCGCGGTCGAATATCCAAGCCTGCAAGGCTTCCACCGAATCCAAACTTCGATCCAGCAATTGCTGGTACCAAGGCTGATAATCGGCCCAGGTTTCCAAAGTTCCCTTCTCCGGTAACCACCGGCGCTTCGGCGGCGGGTATTGGGTTTTCATCGCCGGCCTCCCAAAGGTGTGTCCCATTCCGCTTTCGACGGTCGCAACATCAAATCCCGCACCGCATCTTTGGGATCCCGCCCTTCAAACAAAATGGAATGAAGCTGCCGGGTAATCGGCATGTCGACGCCCAACTGATCCGCTCTCTGATGAACCGCCTGACAAGTCCACACGCCTTCGGCCACTTTTTCCATCGAAGCGAGAATTTGTTCCAAACTGTCGCCCTGGCCGATTCTCTCACCAAAGGCCCGATTTCGAGAATGCTGCGAGTAACAAGTCACCATCAAGTCTCCGGCACCGGATAAGCCGAAAAAGGTTTCTCTTCGCGCCCCGAATCGCTCTCCCAGCCGGCCCATTTCCATCAAACCGCGGGAAACCAGCGCCGCCTTGGCATTGTCCCCCAAGCCCAAGCCGTCGCCGATGCCGGCAGCCACGGCAATGATGTTCTTTAGCGCCCCTCCCAATTCCACGCCGACTACGTCCTGGGAGGTGTAAACCCGCAAAGTTTCGCCGGCGATCCGGCTTTGGATTTGGTTGGCGAATTCCTGGCTTTCGGCGGCGGCCACCACCGTGGTCACCAAACCGCGCCCGACTTCTTCGGCGTGAGAGGGGCCGCTGAACACCGCGATTCGATCGCTTTCGCTGACTTCAGCCACAATTTCGCTGGCTCGCAATCCGGTTTTCAGCTCCAAGCCTTTGGAAGCGGATATCCCAGGCAAGTGGCTCAGTTTGCCCTGGAATCGGGCCAAAGTCGGGCGGATGAATTGAGTCGGCACCACCGAGTAAAAATCTTCCGCCTCGTGCAAAGCCTCCTCTACGTCGGCGGTCCAGCGGATGGGATCGGGAATGGGTATGCCGGGAAGGAATTTATGGTTTTCTCTTCTCTCGGCGACTTCCGCGGCGTAGCCCGAATCGTAACTCCACATGGTGACCGATCGACCGGCGCGAAACAGGGCTAAGGCGATGGCAGTACCCCATCCTCCGTCTCCAATGACCAAGGTGCGTTTGCCGTTCAAGACTGATGTCTCCTAGGACCGACTCGACGTTCTGTTCCCGCCAATAAATGGCGAATGTTGCTGCGATGGGTGTAAAGCACCAGGATGCCGGTGCCAAGCGTGAAACAGAAAACCGGCAGTTGTTCGCCGAAAGCCTCTTTTCCCTGGAAGCCAAAATGAAACAGAGGCAGGCTCAAGGCAAGAACCATGGATCCAAGGGACATGAAACCGGTCGTCAAAACCACCAAGGTCAACAAGCCGGCGCCGGCGAGTAAGGGCAGCGGAGCCAGAAACAGCATGGCTCCTGTCAGAGTGGCCACTCCCTTTCCTCCTCGAAAGCGCAGGTAGAGCGGCCAAATGTGACCGCACACCGCGGCGGCGGCAGCCAGGACCGCCAAGGTCCAATCCTGGCGCCAATGCCAGACTCCCAAGGCTGGAAGGAAACCCTTACATGCGTCCAAGAAATAGACCAGTAAGCCGTATTTGCGGCCAAGAAATCGGCCAACGTTGGTGGCTCCCAAATTGCCGCTCCCCACTTTTCGTAGATCGACCCCCTTCCATTTGCCCAGAAGCAAGGCAAAGGAAATGGAACCGATCAAGTAGCCGCCGAGAACCGCCACGCCGGCGTCGCTCAGGGAGTCCATGCGGCCAGAATAACGGCCCCGCCGGCTCTGGCACCTGCTCCGGAAGCCACCGGATGGGAGGAAGAATTTCGATAACTTGCTGGAAAAAGGCTTGACCTTATTCCAGTTAAAGGTAAGTAAGGGCCTGCCAGCGACCCGCGCCGGCCCCTCGAGACCGTTTCTGCGTCGAAGGACATGACCTACGTCATTGCTGAACCCTGTGTCAACACCAAGGACACCGCTTGCGTCGATGTCTGCCCGGTGGAATGCATCTACGAAGCGGAGCCCCAAGAAGGCACGCTGAATCTCCCCATGTTCATCCACCCCGATGAGTGCATCGACTGCGGCGCCTGTGAACCAGAGTGCCCTGTAGACGCGATCTTCACCGAGGATGATCTTCCCGAAAAGTGGGCCCCCTTTATCCAAGCCAACGCCGACCTGGCCTCGGCGCATGACGAAGGTTAAGGCTTCTTCGCCCTCTTTTCTGTTCCGAATCCGAATCCCGGCTCCGGCCGGGATTTGGCCGTTTCATAGCTAGGCAACGGCTTCCAGTCCTAAGCCAGACTCGACCCTGCCACCCGCAGGGCGTGACCGTCTTTGGGCTAGTGATATCGGAAATCCTGGTTTTCCAAGCATGCCCGGTGGCATGAAAAAACGACCGATCCCGGTTAAGGAATCGGTCGTCTGATTTGGAGCGGCCGAAGGGATTTGAACCCTCGACATCAACCTTGGCAAGGTTGAGCTCTACCACTGAGCTACGGCCGCGTGGTGATGAGGGCAGGAAGGATACGGCGAACCCCTGCCCATGTCAACGGAAGAGCAGGCGGCTTTTTTCGCCCTCGATTTGCAACTTCGAGGAGGCTGACTCAGTCGCCGCCGTTGCCGTTTTCGCCGCCGGGATCCAGCACTTGGTACTGGGTTTCTTCCACTTCGAAAACTTCCATGGCCCGATGCTGGACCAAGCGCTGGACCGCTTTCAAATCCAACTCGGTTAAGGGAATTTGGCCGCCGGCCATGCGCCCGTGGCCGCCGCAAGATCCCTCCTTTCCGATAATGCCGCGTAGCGCCGGATAAGCATCGGCACCGGGCATGTCGGTTCGCAGGGAAAGTTGATATCGACCATCGCAAGCTCCACCGGCTAAGGACCATTGGGGCCCTTCCAGTCTTACGAACCAATCAGCCACTTCAGCCACCATTTCCGGACTGGTGACTTCATCCATCAAAGTCAACAAAGTGGTCCCGAAAATGCGGCATCTCCGAATCGCCTCCCCCATCTGGGCGAAATAGGCTCGACTCAACGGCGGCTGGTCAATGGCGGCAATGAGTTTTCGATCGGCAACGCGTTCCAAATCGTAATAAGCCCTTTCATCGAAAGTGGTCGAATCTCGGACCAGGTTATTGGTGTCATATCGAATCCCGCAAAACAAAGCGGTGGCCGCTCGGCGATCCGGACGCACACCGAAAGCGCAAAGCAAATCGTAAACCATAGTGGAAGTCGCACCATAGTGTGGCGCCACCCAAAAGAAAGGAACGGTTTCGGCTACCGCCGCCGATTCTTCCGAACCTTGGTGGTGGTCGATCACACCCAAGATGGGTAAGGCTCCAGGCGGATTGGTATGAGTAAAACCCGGTTGGGAATCCACGACCAACAAGCCGTGATAATCGGCCGGATTGATACCTCCTTTGGGAACCGCCTGAATTTCCAAAAGTTGTCTCATCGCCACGTTCTCGGCCCGGCGAATCCGACCTTCCAAAACTAAATCGCAATCTAATTCAAATCGCTTTTTCAGTAAGTACTGAATCCCCACCATGGCGCCCAATCCATCCGGATCCGGATGGCGATGGGTGCAAAGGATTAAACGTCCTTCGGAAGGAAGGGCGTTTCGAAACGCGGCGGGATCAGGAAGGGTCATGCGATTCCCCAGGCCCCCAAGGCCCGGCGGGCCTCGATGACGGCCTCCCCAGGATAGGACGGCGCCAAAGAAAGCACCTTTCTAGCCGACCGGGGAAGGTATTCGGCAATCAAGGGGAAATCTACTTGCCCCTCTCCCGGAGCCAATAAATCCTGGCCTTCGGCATAGTCTTGCAAGCTCATGCCAAGGATCGAAGCCGCGTGACGATCCAACCACTTTCCCACATCCTCCAATCCCAAAGATTGGCGGATTTGTAAGACGCCGGAATCCAGCCAAAGACCGATTCCCGACAAAGCTGGATCCCTTAGCAAACGCTCGGCGCAAGCCAAGTCCAACAATCCGGCGGGAGAAGGATCGGCGGCGATGGCAATGGCCAAACCGGGGGCTTGGCTCCGGAGTTGGAACAGGAAACGAGCCAGGCATTCCCACTGGTTTTCCCGTCCCAAGGCCCACTGCCCCAGGGTTTCCATGCTTTCCTCTTCCAGCTTGGGCGCCCCGCCTGCTTGCAGCCGAGCCAGCAGTTTGCGGCCGCGGCCTTGGGGTGCCGGCCGTTCGTCCAAACCGGCGGCCACCACCAAGCAACTTCCCCCCAAACGGCGCAAGGCGGTCAAGACCTTGGAAATCCTCCGAAAATTCAATTCTTGCAAGGCGGATTGGCCAGAGGCCACCGCCGCCGCTTCCCGGCGAGCGGTCCAAGGATGCAAAGCATCCCATGCGGCGGCGCCAATGGCATCCGGCTTGCGCTCACTCAGCGCCCCTAACTCCCTTCCTGTTGAAGAGCTAAGACCGCCAGGCTGGAGCGGTGGGTCTCCCGGCAACAGGCTTACCGAGCGAAAGCCCAGCTCGATGGCAGCTTGGATTTGAGGGCCGGCCTGGGCGGGCCGACCGGCGAACCATCCTGAGGCTAAGTCCATGGTCAGATTCCGGCTCCGAAAAGCCTAAAGAGAATTGCACAAACGAGCCATTTATAGAACAGTATGGGAAGAGGTTCTCCTCGTCCCGTGTTCGGTTCGGAACCCAAAACGCATGCAACGACTCCTTGTCATCGCTCTACTTTTCCTGGGGCTCGGCGCAACAGCGGCCGCCCAGGCCCTCCCCAATGCAGGCGAAGTCGCCGGTGTGCTCGAACACCGCCTCGCCCAATTGGAACAAGAACTTGGTCAACTTCAGGCTGAACTACAGAGCCTGGACGCTCCTCAAGAGCCGGAGCCTTGTTCAAAACCCAGCCCCTGCGAAAGCAAGGCGAAAGCGGTTGCCGGCACCACCTGCCCGGTGGCCATGGAGCAAGACCTGACCAAGCTGGAGGTCGAGTTGGCGGCGTTGAATGCCGCCCTGGCGGAGTTGGACGGTGCCGCGCAACCGGTGGCGCTCAAGGCTTGCGATAGCGTGAAAGCCAAGTCCTGCCCGGTAACTGCTGAACTGGAACAGGAATTGGCCGGTCTGGAATGCTTGTTGACCGGTTTGAACGATGAACTGGCTTCTTTGGACGCCGAACTGACCGCCATCCCGGTGGCCATCGCCGCCTGTGAAAGTCAGGAGCCGGACTGTGGCGCCAAGAAGGAAGCCTGCAGCTCCAAAGCCACGGCCGTTGCCGGAAAGGATTGCGAAAGCAAGCAAGAGTGTGACACCAAGAAGGCTTGCGATAGCAAAGCTGCCGCCGTCACCGTTTCCGGTAAGGCTTGCAACACCAAGCAAAAGCAAGAGTGCGAAACCAAGAAGGCCTGCGATAGCAAAGCTGCCGCCGTCACCGTGTCCGGTAAGGCTTGCGACACCAAGCAAAAGCAAGAGTGCGAAACCAAGAAGGCTTGCGATAGCAAAGCTGCCGCCGTCACCGTTTCCGGTAAGGCTTGCGACACCAAGCAAAAGCAAGAGTGTGACACCAAGAAGGCCTGCGATAGCAAAGCTGCCGCCGTCACCGTTTCCGGTAAGGCTTGCGACACCAAGCAAAAGCAAGAGTGCGAAACCAAGAAGGCCTGCGATAGCAAAGCCGCAGCCGTCACCGTTTCCGGCAAGGCTTGCGACACCAAGCAAAAGCAAGAGTGCGACACCAAGAAGGCCTGCGATAGCAAAGCCGCAGCCGTCACCGTTTCCGGCAAGGCTTGCGACACCAAGCAAAAGCAAGAGTGCGAAACCAAGAAGGCCTGCGATAGCAAAGCCGCCGCCGTCACCGTTTCCGGCAAGGCTTGCGACACCAAGCAAAAGCAAGAGTGCGAAACCAAGAAGGCCTGCGATAGCAAAGCTGCTGCCGTCACCGTTTCCGGCAAGGCTTGCGACACCAAGCAAAAGCAAGAGTGCGAAACCAAGAAAGCCTGCGATAGCAAAGCTGCCGCCGTCACCGTTTCCGGCAAGGCTTGCGACACCAAGCAAAAGCAAGAGTGTGACACCAAGAAGGCCTGCGATAGCAAAGCCGCAGCCGTCACCGTGTCCGGTAAGGCTTGCGACACCAAGCAAAAGCAAGAGTGCGAAACCAAGAAAGCCTGCGATAGCAAAGCTGCCGTCACGGTTTCCGGCAAAGCTTGCGATAGCAAACAAGATTGTGGTGACAAGGGAGAGTGCTGCGACGCCAAAGCCGCCGTCACCGTTTCCGGCAAGGCTTGCGACACCAAGCAAGAGTGCGACACCAAGAAGGCCTGCGATAGCAAAGCCACCGTCACCGTATCCGGCAAAGCCTGCGAAGGCGAAAAGCCTGCCTGCAGCTTGAGCGTGACCGCCTCGGGTGAAGTGGAACTGGCCGAATTGGAAACCTTGTTGGCTTCCCTTCAATCCGAATTAGAAGCTTGCGAAGCTGAAGTCAACTGCGAAATCATGGCCTCGGCTCCCGCCCAGGGCGTTTTCTTCCAAGAAGAAGAATGCAAGACCAGCTGTGACCAGAAGGTCAAGTCCGGCCTGACCGTTTCCGGCAGCTTGCAGGATTGCCCGGCGATCAAGGAGTGCAACGGCGCCCAAACCATCACCTTCGTTGGCAGCCAGTGTGATTCCAGCAAGAGCCCGCAGCTCAGCACCATCACCGTGGTTGGCCAAGGCGACGAAGGCTGCCGCAGTGAAGACAAAGCTGGAAAGGCCTGTGTCGACGAAGGCGTCCTCACCTTCGGCACCATGGTCGGCGGCGACAACGGTCACGTGGTGAGGCTCCTCCACGATGCCAAGCTCACCCAAGAACCTCAGATCATTCGCCTCCATGGCAAGGGCAAATCCGGCGTCCACCACTCCTCCGGTTGGGTGGAAGCAGAGGACGGCCGCGTCATGGTATTTGGCATCCAAGGCGGTGACGAAGAGTGCTGCGATTCCTGCGACGATGATTGCGAAGAAGATGAGCGGCAAGTGATTCGGAAGCGAATCCGGCTCCAGGCTCCTGGGGAGAATCACGGCGGCACCCTTGCCCAGCTTCTTCACGACGTCAAAGCTCCTCACCCCGAGCACCACCATGCCGCCGAAGAGCTGCACCACGAATTGATGGAACGCCTCGAGCGGATGGAAGAGCGGTTGGCCCGCTTGGAACGGATGGTCGGTCAAGCCCTGCGCCGGCGCTGAGCCCACCATCCCAAAACGAACCGTACACGGAGAAAGGGACGTCGCAGTAGCGGCGTCCCTTTCTTCTTGTCCGGTTTTCCTTTCGCCGGCTTCTATACCGAGACTCGCCCTTCCGGAACGGCGACGTCTTCCAATTCTTGAAGACGAGGTTCGACTTCCTCCTTCAGGAATTCGTCCACTTGCTCCGGGGCCCGGCCCACAAAGCGGAGCGGATCGACCAGCATTTCCAATTGGCCATGGACCGCCGCAAAGGCCGGATCCCCGGCGATTCGCTCCAGCAGGTCGTTTTGACCATCCCCGGTCTTCAAACGCAAGGCGGCCTCATGAGAATGAACCCGAATCCGCTCGTGGAGATCTTGCCGGTCTCCTCCGGCTTGAACCGCAGCCATCAGGATGGATTCAGTCGCCATGAACGGCAACTCCCGGTCCATATGCTGTTGAATCACCTGAGGATAAACCACCAATCCAGCGCTGATGTCGGCCATGAGAATCAATATCGCATCGGCAGCCAAGAAGGATTCCGGAATGGCCAAGCGGCGATTCGCCGAATCATCCAAGGTCCTTTCCAGCCACTGGCTCGCCGCCGTTTGGTGCGCGTTGGGAAAAAGCTGAAGCAAGTACCGAGCCAAAGCCCCCACTCGTTCCGACCGCATGGGGTTGCGCTTGTAAGGCATGGCGGAGGAACCGATCTGTTTCTTTCCAAAGGGTTCCTCCATTTCCCGCCGGTGAGCCAGCAGGCGTAAATCTGAGGCGAATTTCGCCGCGGAAACTCCGACTCCGGCTACCGCGTTCAAGACCAAGCAGTCCCACTTGCGAGTATAGGTTTGGCCGCTCACAGGAATGCTCCGGGCAAATCCCAGTCGTTTGGTCAAACGCCGATCCAATTCCCGAACTTTGGCGTGATCTCCGTCGAACAACTGCAAGAAGGACGCCTGGGTACCGGTAGTTCCTTTGACTCCGCGAAACGGAAGACGTTCCCGCACACTGTCCAACTCTTCCAAATCCATTAGGAAGTCTTGCAACCACAGACAGGCCCGTTTGCCCACCGTGGTCGGCTGCGCAGGTTGAAAATGGGTAAAACCAAGGATCGGAAGATCGCGGTAGCGGGAGGCAAAATCGGCCAGATGCCGGAGGACGCCGACCAGGCGGGCCCGCAGAAGATCCAAGGCTTCCCGAATCAAAATCAGATCTGCACCGTCGGCCACAAAACAGGAGGTAGCCCCCAAATGCAGGATTCCTTTTGCTTCCGGCGCTTTTTCTCCATAAGCATGAACGTGAGCCATCACGTCATGGCGTAATTCACTTTCCAACTCGGCCACCCTGGCCAAATCCAAATCCTTCCGCGCCGCCTTCAAGGCTTGAATCTGTTCTTCCTTCAAATCCAAACCCAGTTCTCGCTGACATTCGGCCAGGGCAATCCACAAGTCCCGCCAGACCAAAGCCCGGCGTCTGGCGGAAAAGTTCTCCTGCATGGCGGAGCTGGCGTAACGACTGGCCAAGGGCGAGCGGTAGCTTGCGTCGGGATCCATCTTTAGGGTTGAAGGTAAGGGATGGGAATGTCCGGAGTGACCATGACCAACGCCCCCCAAAGCAGGCTGAAGGTCAAGCTTAGGCCCAGAAGGTGAAATCCTGCCCGAGTTTGAAGAGGATTTCGGCTGGCCCATCGGGCGAAGCAAAGCGCAAAACAAGCGCCCATGAAATCGCTTCCAAGATCCTGGAGGGAAGCGTGACGGAAGCCGTCTTGCATTTGGTTCCATTCATCCAAACAACCGATGACCAAGATCCAAAACGGCAAGAAGATCCAGGACGACCAGCGGCGGGGAGCTCCGGATCCAATCAACAACAAAGTCAAAAGAGCCATTCCGCCGTACATGGGAACGTGGAGCCAATTGCTGAGATAGCCGGAAGAAAAATGGGGTTCCTCATCTCCTCCAGGCTGATTGGAAGCCCATGCCAGAACCAAGAGGCTCAAGAGCCAAGCTCCCCCCCGTAACCAAATCGGGAGCCTGGCCAGCTTTTCAAAGCAGGAATCCTTCATCCTTCTTGGGTCTGGATTTGCAAACGAACCCGAACGTTGCCGTTGGGCATCCGCTGAACTTGCAGGTTCTTGGAAAATTGCAACACCAGCCACAAGCCGCGGCCACGATCGCTATCGGGAGACGGCAGCACTCCACTGGCATCAATGGCTAATTGCAACTGCTCGAGATCCTGGTTGGCATCGCATTCAACTTCCAACTGCAACCCTTCCGCATCTCGGGCGACGACCACCTCTACCTGCCCTGGGTCGCTCTGTTGGGCCGCCTCCACCGCATTGTGGCTCAATTCGGAAACCAGCAATCCCGCTCGTTCAACCGCCAGTTCCGATTCACCGCGCTGTTGCAACTCCTGTTGCACCCGACGGCGAAGTTCCGGCAATTCCTGAGGGTCGGCTGAACTGAAAAACTGCTGGCGATACTTCATGGAGCTTGGTTCATTCCGGAATGAGCGGTCTGATCTTCCCCGGCTTCGACGGTTTCGAGCAAAAAAGACAAATCCAAGGCGGGAGCGGAATGGGTCAAGGCCCCGACCGAAACTCGATCCAAACCCACCTGCCTCAATCCGGCCAAGTTATGCAATCCATAGCCACCGCTGACTTCCAAAACAGCGTCGGGATACAGCTCACGCAATCGAGATACGACTTCGGCTAATTCGGCATCTTTGAAATTGTCCAGCAAAACGAAATCCGCGCCGGCGACAATCGCCGTCCGAGCTTGCTCGAAATCGACCACTTCCACCCCAACGGCTACGCCATCCGCCTTCTCCAAGGCCAGTTCCACGGTTTCACCGAAAGACCGGCCACTCAAGGCGAAGTGATTTTCCTTCAACAACCATTGGTCGGCGAGGTCACGGCGGTGATTGACTCCGCCTCCCGCCCGAACCCCAAGTTTTTGCGCATCCCGCAATCCAGGAACGGTTTTTCGAGTATCCAAAACCGCCACCGAGCCCGCGGCCTCTACTGCCTGGGCGGTCATGGTGGCCACCCCGCTCAACTGCTGCAAAAAATTCAGTGCGGTCCGCTCGGCGGAAAGTAAGGCTCGGGCCTTCCCCTGACAATCCAGGATCACTTGGCCGGAATTCAGGCGAGCTCCGTCTTGGCACCGCCAATGCAAAACCACCTCAGGATCAAGGCTTCGAAATGCTTGTTCGGCAAAGGCGCATCCGGCCAGATATCCGTCTTCTTTAGCTACGATCCTGCCCCGGGCAAGCTTGGTTTCGGCTACCAGAGCAAGGGTGGTTCCGTCTTCCCAGGCCCGATCTTCAAGAAGAGCCTGGTGAACGATGGGTGAGGTTTTGGCTTGAGGAAATGCCACGATGGGCGCGCCATTCTACCTCCGGGAAAGCGGCCTCAGCTTGTCGAAGGCACAGAACCCCATGGCGAAAGTCCATGGCTCAGTTCTAGCTGAGATCAGTGTGGAGTTACGGTGCGCCATTGCCCGTGTTCATTCACTCTCCACAACCGCACGCCTCGATCTTGGTACCAGCGTTGGATCTCCCCCGCGGCATCCTGGCCGAATCCGGCGATTAGCGGCAGAAGAGCCGGATTCAGAGCCACCCCTAAATGGGGCCGTTCTCGGATCAACCGTCTTGCCTTTTCCTCACCGATTCCCGGTAACCAACTCAGGCTGATGGCATCGCTTCGATCCAAGCTAGGAACCAAACCCACCGGCCCCTGTTGGGGATCCAAAAGGGGTTTGGGAGGCGGCCGCCATACCCAAAACAAGGTCCGGGTCGCTGCCACCAAAAGGACGACGGCCAATACCTGACGGTGAATTCGACTCTGCAGCACACTTGGGCAGACGTTTCACCGGGATCAAGGTGACAACAAATCGCCGCTTTACTGGAAATGGGCTCCAGGTGGCAGGCGCCGTCCTTTCCCCGGCCCCGGTTCGACCACCGGGTCTCCCTGCAATCGGCTTTCAAAATGGGCACACAAGGCGACGGCCAAGGCGTCGCTTTCATCGCTACTGGAGCAAGTATCGTCCGACAATTCCAACTGCCGGGAGACCCAATAGGCGATTTGCTCCTTGCTGGCTGCACCGGCGCCAGCCACTCGCCGCTTCACCTGGGCCGGAGGGATTTCCAGCAGGGAAATTTTGAACATGGCGGCGGTAACCATGACCACGCCGCGAGCCTCGCCCAAGCGCAAGGCCGAGCGCGCATTCTTGCCGAAGAAAGCCGCTTCCAAAGCCACTCGATCCGGCCGCCACTTCGTTAAACACTCGCTGAGGTGGCGATGCAATTGGTGCAAACGGTCAGCCAACGGTTTTTGTCTTCCCAAACTCCAAGTTCCGGAAGCCAGGTATCGAGGTGGACCGGTTTCCTCCGAGGCCAAAAGCCCCCAACCCACCACTCGGGTGCCAGGGTCGATCCCCAGGATGCGCATCATGCTCTCCGCATGCTATCCGCCCGGCCACGAACCGACACTAAACTGCTCCCATGAATCCGGACGTGGCCGCCGTGGTGTTGGCTTCCGGCCAGGGAAAGCGTCTTGGCCGGGGCAACAAGGCTCTCTTGACCTTGCAAGGCCGACCGCTTCTGGCCCACAGCCTGGAAGTTCTCCACCAATGCCCTTCGGTGGGCTATCTAGTGGTAGTCCTGCCGGAAGCCGATCGACAAGCTTTGGACCTAGCGTGGCCCGACTTATGGTCCAAATGGAGCGTTGATCGCGTGGTGGAAGGAGGCGCCGAGCGATGGTTAAGTTCCAAAGCCGGTTGCCAGGCGGTCCCAGAAACTTGGCCGCTGCTCCTGGTTCACGACGCCGCTCGAGCTTTGGTCCAAGCCGACTTGGTTGAAGCCGTTGCCGCGGCAGCTCGCCAATTCGGGGCGGCGCTGGCCGCCGAACCTATGGCCGACACCTTGAAGGTCGAAGGAGATTCTCATCGGGTGAAGCGCACCCTTCCCCGAGACAGCCTGTGGCGAGCCCAAACGCCTCAGGTTTGCCGCCGGCGTCCATTGTTGGAAGCCTTCGACCGGTGGCCAGTGGATCGGGGCTTGCCCACCGATGAAGCCATGTTGTTGGAAGCTGTCGGCCAGGACTGCCGCCTGGTGGTCGGTCCTTCGACCAATTTCAAAATCACTCGGCCGGAAGATTTGGCTTTGGCCGAAGCCGTGTTGCAAACGCGCAAGCCCTTTCCCCAAAACCTGTCTTAGATCGAATCGCCATGGATCATTTCCCCCGCATCGGCTTGGGATGGGATCGCCATCGCCTGCAAAGCGGCCGCCCTTGTTGGCTGGCCGGAGTGGAAATTCCCTCACCGGTCGGCCCCAGCGGCCATTCCGATGGTGACGTTTTGCTCCACGCCCTGACCGACGCCGTGTTGGGAGCCGCCGGCTTGGACGATTTAGGCACATTGTTCCCGGACACCGACCCGCAATGGGCCGGCGCCTCCTCCACCATGTTCTTGGAAGCCGCCTTACGGCGTTGCCACAATCGCGGCTGGAAGGTGGCCAGCGCCGATTTGGTACTGGTTTGTGACCGGCCGAAAATCAGTCCGTTTCGGGGCGCGATGCGAAAACGCTTGTCCCAGCTCCTGCAACTTGCGGAAGACCGGGTGAACTTAAAGGGCAAAACCACGGAAGGTGCAAACTCGGAATACATGGAAGCCCAGGCGGTCGTGCTCCTAATCCGGGAAATGCCGGCTCAGGCTTCTGGCTAAAGGATATTCGGCGAAAGGAATTCTGGCCGAAAGAGGTGGAAAAAACGGCTCCGCTCAAGACAGCTTCGGCGATTCCCCCGAGTTGCCTTGCAACGACCACATGCGGGAATACAAACCATCCTGTTGCAAGAGATCTTCGTGCCGCCCTTGTTCCACGATGCGGCCCTGATCCAAGACAAAGATCCGGTCGGCGGCTTGAATGGTGCTCAAGCGATGGGCGATGACGATGCTGGTCCGCCCCTGCATCAAATTCTCCAACGCCTCCTGGACCTTTCGCTCGGATTCCGAATCCAAGGCGCTGGTGGCTTCATCCAGCAACAACAACTCAGCGTCCTTCAACAAAGCTCGGGCTATGGTCACCCGCTGAGCCTGCCCGCCGCTCAATCGAGCACCCGAATCTCCCACCTCGGTGTTCAATCCCTGCGGCAGGGTATCGACGAAATCCTCCAAAAAGGCGGCTCGGCAAGCCTGACGGATTTCATCTTCGCTGGCTCCGGGACGGCCATAGCGAATGTTTTCGGCCAGACTGGTTTGGAACAAAAAGGCCTGCTGGCTGACTACCGCTAACCGGTCCAACCAATCGCCAAGGCGGTATTCGCGCAAATCCACCCCGTCGACACTGACCTTTCCCGACCCCGGGTCGTAGAAGCGAGCCACCAAGTCCAACAAAGTGCTCTTTCCGGCCCCGGAAGGCCCGACCAAGGCAATCCGCTCCCCCCGTCGAATTTCGAAACTTACCCGATCCAAAGCCGGACCGTCACCATTGTCGTAGTGAAAGCTGACTTGCTCGAAACGCAGGCTTTGGTGCAAGCCGGGGTAGGCCTTGCCCTGCCCGCTCTCGACTAAATCCGGCTTCAAATCGAACACTTCGAAAACTCGATCTGCAGCCCCCATGGAGGTCTGAATGATCGAGATCGCTTTGGTCAACCGCTTGACGCTGGCGAACATGGTTCCGATATAGAAGAAAAACAAAGTCACCGAACCGGGGTCCCGGAACAAAGGCACCTTGGCGTTGACTAGAGCGATGAGACCGAACAAGACGCCGACCCCGCCGGTAGCCAGAAATGCGGTGATCGCCAAGCTGGTGGCTTGGGTTTTCACCATACGTTCGGTCTGGTGGACAAAGGCGCGGTTGGCTTTGCGAAATTCTTCCGCTTCCCGCTGCTCCATTCGAAAAGCCTTGACCACTCGGATACCGGAAAACATCTGGGTCAAAGACTGGGTGGAATCGCCGAGCTTCTCCAAAGACTTGGCGCTTCGACGCCGGACCTTGGGTCCCAGTTTCAATACCGGAAGGGCAAGAATCGGCAAAAAGATCAACATGCCCAAAGTGGCCACCGGAGCGATCAGCATCGCCAAAGTGAAGGAAACCAAGATCGAAATCGGCTCTTGGATGATTTCCTCCACGATCAGATTCAGCATCCGCAAACTGGTGGCGACGTCGGCGGTCAAACGCGAAAGCAAATCTCCCAGCCGCCGGCCGGTGTGATAGCGCATGCCCAGTTTCAGCACATGCTCGGCCAAATCTTGGCGCAAGTCGGTAATCATCCAGACGCCCAACATGCGACTGAACCGCAAGAAGATGAATTGAATGACGGCGAAAAAGGCGGAACTGATTAGCAGGACGGCAATCAGGAGCACCGCCTTGGACGCCACAGGCGACAGGCCGAGGAATCCGAATTGATCAAAAAAAGGATTCAGGCTGCCTTGGACGAAATCGTCCAGCGGGGAAGAAGCCAACTCCTCACCTGGAATCGGTTCCGACGCCGGAAATAGCATATTGACCAAAGGCTTCAACAAAATCAGGTTGGCCTTGGCCCCGGTGGTGGCCACCGTTCCCAACAACAAGATCAGCAGCCCCTGGCGTTTATAGCGAGCCAGGTATGGCAGCAGGCGCCGGTAGGCGTCGACGATGCGGGAGGTGCGAGCCACGGGAAGTCGGGAAGCCTGGGCGGCGGTTTCGACGGCAGTCCCGGCGAAGAGAATACTCCTTTCTCATGACCGGGCGGGAAATGGAAAAGCGGAGCCGGAACGACTCCGCTTTCAAAACTGCAAGTGGCTTCCGCCACCGGCCCCGAAACCGAGCCGGTGGCCTGAGCCGGCACCTAGCGCAGGATTTCGTTGACGAAGCGGTTGAAGTGGACCGTGAGGTAATCGTCGGTGGCAAGATACCGGTGACGCTTGACCACCATGGCCGCATCCATTTCTTCATCCGTCACTTCTTCCTCGGTCAGGTACATCTGACTGGTCGGTTCGGAGCGGCTCAACAGCCGGTAGATGTACCAGCCTCGGGCTCCTCTCACCGGACCGTAAACCACTTCCGGTTCCGATTCGAAGAACAAATCGTCGGCGATCGAATTGCCGAGCAGAAACTCGGTGTAATCGTTTTCGCCCAGGAACTCGCGCAAAGGATTGCGAGCTTGCAATCCAAAACGTCCGTGATGCGGTTGCGGCATGCCCGGTTGAGCTCCGGGATAAGCATCCGGATAGTCACTGTAAGTCAACAGCACGGTGGACCAGTCGACGCCGTTTTTCAGGTCTTCCGCCGCCTTCAGGGCCCGCTTGTGGGCATCGCCGTAGGGATCCCCTTGCCGCGGAAAGGCGTAAGTCTCCGGATCCCGAGCAGACAGCAAGATGACTTCCGCGTTGACTTTGGACTGGCGCAAAAAGGAGCCGTGCCCGTCCAGGTGTGCCCGCATGGTTTCCACCGGCAAGGGATCGGGCAAGGTCTTCTTGAAGGACATCCGCAGCCGGTGATACTGGTGATAAGCCTCCATGGAAGGGAAGCCCAAAAACTGCAACACCACCTGCTCGTAGCTGATCGGCGAGTTTACGTATTCCTTCTTTTCTTCCGCGATGATCGCCATGGTTTCATCGGCGGACAGAAGAACACCTTTCTCCTTCAATGCCTTGGTCGCAGCCCAAGTCACTTCGACCCAGGAGGCGGCTCTTTCCCGCTCCACCGGCCCGACGATGGGCATGACCTTGTCCAGCAAGGAAGCGGTAGAGACCGTTTGCCCACCCACTTGCAAAGCCACGCCTTCGGGAAGGCCGTGGAAAGGTTCTTTGATCTCCACATTTTCCATCAACCAACGCAACACGGTCGGCCTCAGGAACAATTGCTTGGTAGTGGGATCGATCACGAAGGGTTCCCCCTTCTCCATAGCCTCTTTAGCCCGATCCTTCAGGGGCAGGATCATGCTTTCCCAAAAGGAATTCTCCTGACCGGCACGGAAGATTTGCTCCAGAATCGGCGACCATTTCTCCGGGTCAGGCGGGAAGAACAAACCGTCCAGGCGCATCAACTGCTGGACTTCCACCCGATAACGCTCCTGGTTGAATCCCAAGGCCCCGAGCTGCTCCCAAAAATCCAATTGCGGATTGGATTTGAGGAATTCGTCCTGCTTCTTCTGGATCTCGGCTTCCACCATTTCGTCGGTGATGCTCAGATCCGGAATCGGCTCCCCGGCCTCTTGGCGGCGAGCGACTTCGGCGTCGAGCATCAAGCCGATGGCGTGCTGAAAGACCAGCTTGTAACCGGCGGAGTAAAGCAGGGAGCGGGCGTAGGCCTCCTGGAAACTAAAACCCTCCGGACCTTGGCGCTTGGCCACGTCTTCCGACAGGCCGAGGGCGCTGTAACCCTGTTGCGGGGCAAGGGAAGCGGGAGAGGCGGCCTGCACAGGCAAGGCCGGCAGCAGGCACAAAGTGAGTGTGAAGACTGCGGAATGCAAGGCTTTCATCAGGGAACTCCGAAACGGGGGCGGCCTGGAATTCTACGGACGAGTAGGCTACGGAACACCTGGCTTTTCCGTGAGCCTATCTCGGGAATCCTCCCGGAATCCGGAACCACCCGCGGTCCAGCACCTCATGGCCCTCCTCTGCCTCCGCTCCTCCACTCGAAGAACAGCCCGCTCGGGCTTGTCCGCCGTTCTGCTCGGCTTGGGTCTGGTTTTCGCCCCAGCTTGCCAACCCCAGGACTCGGTCGGCCTGTACGTCGGCGAAGTCTTGATTCCCGCCGCCGAAATCGACGGTGCGGTTCAGGATTTGCGCCGGGCGTTTCGCGCCTTCGGCCAGGACACTTTACGTTGGAGCTTACTCAGTCAGGGTTTAGGTCCGGGGACTCTGCTCCATCAGGATCTCCCCGAAGAAAGCCAAGCAGCCAAGGAAGAAGCGCATCTCTGGGCGGCCCGGGTGGCGGCCGGGGAAGATTTCCTGGATTTGATCGATGAGTTGGACACTTGGACCGGCCGCACTTCGAAACCTCCCTTCCCGCTGCCGCCGACGCCCTTTGCCTTAGGCGCCCGGGTCGCGGCCAAGGTCGCCACCATGGAAGCCGGCGATTGGGCCGGCCCTCTGAAAACCCGGGACGGCTGGGAAATCATCCGCTTGCAAGAACGCTTCGATCAAAACCGCAGCCGCTCCAGCGTGGTGGTGCTGCGTTTGGTGTTCCACGTCGGCGATAGCGTCGACCACGCCAAGGTGGCGGAGGATTGGGCTAGACTGCCTCTCTCGGGGGACCAGGACTACCTGGATGCCCTCCCGCCCCTGTTTCGCGCCAACCGCGTCGTCTCTCGCCCTTAATTCCTCATGCTGGCTGTAGCCCTTCTTCTCGCCGCCCTCGCCGGGCGAGCACCCGGTCTAGAAATCGACGTTTCCCAGCACCCGCTCCCTTCCATCGAAGCTTGGTGCTCTTTCTGCAACCTTCTCGGACAAGAGTCGACCCAGGAACCGAAAAAGGCCAAAAAGCGCCAGTTTCCGCGGCTCAACGCCTCCGCCAAAAATCGAGTGGAGGACGCCTTGCTGGCGCTTCGCACCAGTAAGGGCAAGGAAGCCCAGCAACAGGCCGTTTCCGATTTGCAAAGGGAAGGAGCTGGAGCCGTTCCCAAGTGCCTGGATTACTTCCGAAAGTTGGAAAACGAACCGGCTCGTAGCCGAATGCGCCAGGTTCTGGATCACATCTTGAAGGAGGAGGACCTGGACCTCGCCCACAAGGCTTTGGGCAAAAAGGCGGATCCCTGGGCTCGGACTTACATCGCTCGCCGGTTCGCCGACAGCCGCCGCAAAGACGCGGTGGCCACCTTGAAGCTTTACTTGAAGGACAAGGATTCGGAGGTCCGTTATCAAGCAGCTCGCGGCTTGGCTTTCCACGAGCAAAAGGACGGCGTCACCGAACTGCACGCATTTCTTTTGCAACATTGGAAAAATCGCCACAAAGAGTTTCGCGCCGACTTCGCCGGAGTGAAACGCGGCCCTTGTTCCGGCGCCATTCTGCCGCTGCTCAACAAGGGCGACCGCAACCAACGCTTGGCCGCCGTCCATTTATTCGAATTGCTCGGTTATTCCGGTCACAAAGCTTCTTTGAAGCCCCTTTTAGACCATCCGGACGGAGCCATCAAACACGCCACCATCAATGCGTGTCGGGTCGTGATCGACGGTGATGAACCTTTGAAAAGGCCCTCCGTTTTCGAAGACATCAAGCACGCCGAAGAATGGAAAAAACGCCTGTAATTCGCGGTTTCCTGCTCATCAGCCTGCTTCTTTTGCTCTGGGCGCCGGAGGCGTCCGCGCAGAAGAAGAGCAAGAAGGTCCGGTGCACCGTTTGCCTGCACGACCCGGAATTGATGCAACGCAACGGCGTCTCTCACGGCCCCTTTCCTTTCGGCCGGAGTTCCAGCGAAGAAGTTCAAATCGATCTTTTGTGGGACGCGGTCTGGCTGGAAAGCGCTCACTTCCGTTTCGGCTTGATGCTGAAGAGCTGGAAGGTTCCGGAATCGGAACGCAAAGCTTACCGGGCGGAATTGGAGGCCCTTCAAGAGAAGTATCCCGCCATCAAGCCGAAAAAAGCGGTGCTGGATCCGTGGCTGAGAGCTCACTTGCTGGTCGAACGAAGCGAGGCGGCTTACGCCAAGTTCCTGGATCTGATGGGGACTTCCGAAGCGGAATTCCAAGACCAAAAAGCCTTGACCATGAAGGGCCTCGGCCCCTACCTCGGCATGCACGAGAAGTTTGAAATCATGGTCTTCATCGACAAGGAACCGTTCAAAGAATATATGGAGAAAACTTGGGGTTTGACCTACGTCAAGCCGCAGCGCTGGAACAACGTCGACCGGCGTTGCCTTTGGTTCGGCTTAAACCAGGAAGAGGAAAACATCCGTCACGACCAGCATTTGCACAATATCGTGCTGCACAACATCGGTCACAATATGCTAGACGGCTACCAGTTTTATTCCTACGACCTTCCGGTATGGATTACCGAAGGATTCGCCCACTGGTTCGAGCGCGACAACGATCCCCGTTTCAACATGTTCGACACCGTGGAGGGATCCTTTCACGAAGCCAAGAGCCTGGAGCGATGGGCTCCAGAAGTCCGAAAATTGGTCATGAAAAATGAAGCGGCCAGTTTTTCTTCCCTGCTGCGCCGAGCTTCTTTCGCCGAATTGGGCTTTGAAGATCACTTGGTTTGCTGGTCCAAAATCGACTTCTTGATTCGAACCGACAAGGCCAAATTCGGCCAGTTCATCACCACCTTGAAAAGTAGGCGCAACGCTCAGGGCTTGCCGGACGCCAGCAATATGGACGGCGCCCAACGGCAAGCCTTCCGCGATTTCTACGGCTGGTCCCTTCCCCAATTGGAAGAAAAGTGGAAAGCCTGGGTCCTGGACACCTACCCGCTGAAATAAAGCAAGACCGGGGATTGGAGACTTGAGCTTCTTGAGAAACCCGGCGGATCGGGAAAGAACTCCCGACCGGGCCGAGAAGGGATACTTATTCCTGGCCGGCATTTTCCTTGGGGCGTTGGTGCTGACCAATTTAATTGCCGGCAGATTTTTCTTCTTGTTCGGCAACGCCCTGTCGGTCAGCCTTTTGGCTTATCCGGTCACTTTTTTAGCCACCGATTTGGTCTCCGAAATCTACGGCAAAAAACGGGCCTCGCAGTTGGTCAAAACCGGTTTTCTGGTCAGCATATTCGTGACCGCGGTGGTTTGGCTGGCGCTTCACACCGAACCGGCCACCACGGACGATGGCAGCCCTATCGGCATTCCCGACCCCTATTTTCAAACCGTTTTCGGCCTCACGCCGGCGATCGTATTCGGTTCCATGATCGCCTATTTGACCGCCCAATTCGTGGACGTCTACATGTTCCACTTTTGGTTCCGCCTGACCAAAGGCAAGCATCTGTGGTTACGCAATAACGCCTCGACAGTGGTCAGCCAACTGGTCGACACCACCCTGGTGGTGACCATCAGCTTGGTCATTTGGCCGAAGATGGTACCCGACGGCGTCATTCAGCCGATTTCCTTCGAGACTTGGAAGGAACTGGTCATTACCAGTTATCTGTTCAAAGCCGCGGTGGCCCTGATCGACACCCCTTTGTTCTATCTGGGAACCTATTGGTATCGAAACTGGGTCAGCCAGGACCCATCCCGCCACTAAAGCCGCCAACGGGCTGTTAGGATTCCCGCTGCAGATGGGCGCTCCCCGCGATTACGTAATCCTGGATACCGAAACCACCGGTTTACCCCCAGGCGGCCGCTTGGTCGAAATCGGCGCCCTTCGCATTCGCGGTCAAAACCTGATCGAAACCTTCCACCGCCTGGTCTTTCCGGAAACACCAGTACCGGAACGAGCCACCGCAGTCCATGGCATTCGCGACCAGGATTTGAACCAGGCCGCCGACGCCGGTGAAGTGGTGGAAGAGTTTTTGGCCTGGGCCAAAGGCAGGCCCCTGATCGCTCACAACGCCGGTTTCGATGCTTCCATTCTGGCGGCGGAAGCCGTTCGCTTTCAAGTGCCTCTTGGAGAAAATCGGGTCATGTGCACTTTGAAAGCCAGCCGCAAACTCTTGGGAAGGAGGTCCCACAGCCTTCAATCCCTGGTGCACGATTTGGGCTTACCGGAAGGGCGCATGCACCGTGCATTGGATGACGCTTATCATGCTTGGCACTTATTGGAAAAACTACAGAATTTGGGCTCTTTTAATCCTCGAACTCTTGGACCTGGACGACCTTTGTCCAGTTTTGCCCCGGAAAAACCGAGACTTCCGGCTTCTCGACAATTGCTGTGGGAGGCCAGCCGAAAACAAGAAGCGGTCGATCTCCATTACTTGTTGCGAGATCGACGATTCGTTCCGATACGGGTCACTCCTCGGCTCTTTTATCGACAAGGAAAAGGCCTGTGGATGGAAGCTCTTTGCCATCAAGCATGTTTCTACAAGTCCTACAGAATGGACCGCATCGTAGCCGCTCATCCATGCCCACAAGCCGGTCCTGTGGAGGTCCGTCGCAACCTCGGATCCAGCTCTTCTTTTTCAGGTTAACTGGTATTTTCAGCCAAATTTTCACTTGGTTCCGTATAGTATGGAGGTTCGGCCAGCCGCGGATGGGCCAGTATGCGCGGGGGCCGGATAGCCGGACTTTCCCGGCGAGTGTCCTTAGTTTTTTGGACCTAATCTCATGAGTGATACCGACACTTTGGACCCGGGCGCCTACGAGCCCCCGGCCCCTCCCACAGAATCCGCACCTGGTGGTGCCATGCACCACGAAGCCCCGGCTGCTACGGAAGAAGGTCTTTCCGGGCACAACATCCATCTGGATCCCAATGAGGATGTGGAAGGGCTGGAGCGAGAAGACCTAGAGGAACGCTACCTCGACCTGAAGGATGAAGTCTGGCGCCTGCGCCGCGCTCTCAATCTGAATCCGGTCAACGGGGAACTGCCGAACAACGGTGGTTATGCGTCTCCCGGCGGTTTTCTCAAGCGTCAGCGGGTCGCCGTTTTCGTCGACGTACAAAACATGTACCACTCGGCGAAGAAAACCTACGGACGCAATCTCTCCTACGCCAAGATGCTGCGTGCGTGCGTTCGCAGCCGCCGCCTGATTCGGGCGACCGCCTACGTCATTGAACGCGAAGGCATTGACCAGGTTTCCTTCCTGGATCATCTCCGGTACTGCGGGTTTGAAGTTCGCAAGCGGGAAGTCATCGAACGCATGGATGGCTCGCGCAAAGCGGAATGGGAACTCGGCATTGCCACCGACATGTTGCGCATCGCCGACAAGGTGGATGTCATCATCATCGTTTCCGGCAACGGCGTATTCGCCGACGTGGTGCCTCTGCTCCAAACTCAAGGCGTCAAGGTCGAGTGCTGCGCTTTCCGCGAGAGCATGTCCGATCTGCTCATTCGCGCCGTGGATCACTACCACATCCTCAGCGAAGAACACCTTTACAAGTAGGCCCTCCTCGGCTTACCGGCCGGGTTCCTCTCCAGTCCTTCGGGACGGCGATGGAAGCCGGCCGTTCTTTTTTTAATGGAAAACTAGTGCTCGGCCGAACCGGCCGGGTCCGCCGACTGAGGCGGCTTGGAGCGCTTAGCTTTGGCGGAAGCCGGGGCTTTGCCCCAACCTCCCCCGCCTGGAGTGGCCAAGCGGATTCGATCTCCAGCATTTACCGCCACGCTTTGACCGGCGGTCAATTTGCGTTTCTTGGTTCCCTGAAACCAAGAATCGACTCCGGCCTTGCCGGCCTCTCCGCCAGCGGCTCCGGGAGCTCCGCTTCGCCTTCGAGTGGCCGTCACGCTGACTCGGGCGGCTTCTAAAAATTCAACTTCTTTGATTAATCCATGGCCACCGCTGTGAAGGCCTCGCCCACCACTACCTCGGCGAATCGCCAACTGCCGCACCCGCACCGGCAATTCGGCTTCCATGACTTCGATCGGGGTATTGCGGGTATTGGTCATGTGGCTTTGAACGGCATCGGCTCCAGGCCCGTGAGGTCCGGCTCCTGCACCGCCGCCCAAAGTTTCGTAATAGACGAAATCTCCTTTCTCCGGGTTGGAGAAACGGCCTCCGAACAAGAAGTTGTTCATGCTTCCTTGGCTGGATGCGGGGATGTCCCGCCCCAACAAACCGGCCAAGGCTTGCAACAAAACGTCTACCAGGCGTTGACTGGTTTCCACATTGCCGGCGGCGACTCCGGCGGGAAAGGTGGAAGCGATCAAAGATCCTTCGGGCAAATGCCAACTCAGGGGCCGCAGACTGCCGCTGGTTTCCGGCAGCTCTTCCGGAGCCAAGGCCTGCAAAACGTAAAACAAGGCGCTGAAAGTCACCGCCCGATGAGTGTTCCAAGAACCGGCAACCTGTTTGGAAGTGCCACGAAAATCCAAAAGCAAACGACCGCCCCGATTTTGAATCCGAAGTCGAATCAAAGGCGTCCCAGGTCCGTCAAGAGATAGTTCGGCCTGCGCCTGTCCTTGCGGCCAAGAACGAAACAGGGCTTGGGTAAGAGCTTCTCCATGATCCAGCAAAGCGGTCATGGCCGAACTCAACTCGGTTTCTCCAAGACGATCGACCAGGGCTTGCATGCGCAACGCTCCGCGGTTCAAGGCCGCACACTGGGCCAATAAATCTCCTTTGCGAGCTTCTCCGTCCCGGGCATTGGCTTGGAAGATCTTCCACACTTCCTCCATCGGCTTACCGCCGCGGATCAAATGTACCGGCGGTAAACACAAGCCTTCTCCGTAAAGATCGGTAGCCCCGGACATGCTTCCAGGTTCGGCGCCGCCGATGTCGGCGTGATGGGCGCGGTTCATCAAAAAGGCCAAGCGCTTCTTGCCAACCCAAAAAGGAGCCACCACTGTCACGTCGTTCAAGTGAGTCCCGCCCCGGTGAGGATCGTTGAGCACGATGACGTCCCCGGTTTGCACTTCCACTTCCTGCAAAACCGCAGGCACGGTGAAATGGGCGCTTCCCAAATGAACTGGAATATGCGCCGCATGCGCGACCAACTCTCCCCGGCCATCCAAAACCGCACAGGAAAAATCTCGGCGCTCCTTTACGTTTGGAGAAATCGCGCTTTGCTGCAAAGCCAATCCCATTTCTTCCGCCACCGAAGCCAGCAAGTGGCGGCAAACCATCAAGCGGGTCGCATCGGTGAGCTTCGCCGCCGAATTCCTTTTCCGTTTCCTGGCGCGACTCATGAACTTTCCCTTCGCAGGCAGCAGGCTCCGAAAGCATCCACTTCTAAAACCCAGCCGGCAGGCACCACGGTGGTTCCGGAATATTCCGCCACCACCGCCGGGCCGGAAAGGAAATGGCCGGGCCGCATCGCTTCCCGTTGATACCAGGGAACTCGCCGGCGGCCGCCACTTTCCACCAGCAGAGCCGGTCGATGATCGAAGGCTTCCGCCGGCCGGCGCCGCTTTCTTCGAGCGGTCCATGCATTTTCGGCCGGACCGTCGGCCTGAACTCGAACCGAAACCAATTGCACCGCTTGTTCCCGGCGCTGGAAGCCGAAGCGCTTTTGATGCCATTGGTGGAAACGTTCCAAGGCCTTAGGTCCTTCCGCTAAAGAACACTGCCCGGCCTGCCCTTCGCCCCGAAGTTCCAGAACCCGGCGAATTTTTATTTGCCGCCGGGACAAGCCTTCCTCCCGCAATTCTTGGACGGCTTGCTTCACCAAGGGATCGAACAAGCCCTTGCGTTGTCGGGTTGCCGGCAAGGGCTGTAGCACGGATCGCACCAGAGTTCGACGAAGCGGCGCGGCCAGCAAACCCATGGCGCTGAACGCACCGGGAAACGGCGGAATCACCACCTCAGGCATGCCCATGCGCTCGGCCAGCCAGGCAGCGTGCAAGCCGCCGGCTCCGCCGAAGGCGTAAAGCTTCAACTGCCGTGGATCCCAACCTTCCGCCAAGCTCACTCGTCGCAGCGCCCGTTCCATGCCGGCGGTCGCCACTTCCAAAATGCCGAGAGCCAGGTTTTCGGTGGCCACCGGTGAGGCGGCGGACGCCGCCAGATCTGCCAAGGCTTGGGCGGCGGCTTGCGGATGCAGAGGAAATTCCCCACCGAGGAAGGCTTGAGGGTGCAAGCGCCCGGCCAGGAGGTGAGCATCGGTCACCGTTGCTTGGCGACCGCCTTTGCCGTAGCAAGCCGGTCCGGGTTCGGCGCCGGCCGAACCGGGCCCGACCCGCAGGGCTCCTGCCGCGTCCCAGGAAGCCAGGCTGCCCCCTCCGGTCCCGACCGTGTGCAACGGCAGACCTCGAGCCAAGAGGGGAAGACCGCCGACTTCCATCGGTTCGAGAGGCAATTCGCCTTCGGTCAGCAAGGCGACGTCGGTGCTGGTGCCCCCCATGTCCAAACTGAGAACCGGACCATCGCCTCGGGCATCGGCCAAGCTTCGGGCCGCGGCCAAGCCTCCCGCCGGACCGCTGAGGGCTAAATGGACCGCCCCGTCGGCGGCGGCCCGGGCGCCGCAACTGCCGCCGTCGCTACGCATGATTTGCAAGCGAGCCGAGGATCCCCAGGTGGTTTGCAGCTCCCGCTCCAGACTTTCCAGAGCCGGGCCGACCACCGGCGCCAACGCAGCGTCGGCCCAAGCGGTACAAAAGCGTTCGTATTCCCGGTATTCGGGCGCCACTTCCGAAGATAGCCGCACCGGCACCGCCAAGGCTTGAAGCGCTTGGCCGAGACGCTGCTCGTGGTCTCCATTGCGAAAGGCGTGGAGCAGGCCGACCGCAATGCCCTGCGGTTTCAGAGCCCGCACTTGGGCCACCACCCGGCGGATTTCGGCCTGACTCAAGGCGGTGACCACGGCACCGTCGGCATCCAGGCGCTCGTGGACTTCGACGATCCGCCGGCGGGGTTGGGGAGGTCTCGGCGGCCGCGGCTCCAAGGCGTAAAGGGCTTCCCGATCCTGGCGTCCGATGGCCAACAGATCGGCAAAGCCGGCGGTGGTCACGAAAACCGTCCGCCCCAACCGGCCGGTCAACAGAGCATTGGTGGCATGGGTGGTGCCGTGGACCAAATCCACCGCCGCCGGCGGCGGGATCAAAGCTTGCAGGGCGGCCAACACCGCCTTGGCCGGTTGTTTCGGCGTGGTCGGCCGTTTGTGGACTTGCCAGCCTCCAACCCCTCCCGAGCCTTCTTCTGCCGCCACAATGGCATCGGTAAAGGTCCCGCCGGTATCGATGCCGGCCCGCCGCCGCGGTTTCATCGGCTCAACTGCGAGTAAACAAGAAGGCTGCGCTTTCGTGGCGCGCTCCACCGTCATCGCAAACGGCGAAGTTCTTTTGATTGGGGGCTCCGAACATCCTGGCGCAGCCGTACCGGCCGTCTTTTCGTACCGCGTAAAAGCAGATGTTGAAAGCGGGTCGATCACCCTTTTGAAGCGCCGGCTGCCATTGACCCTGACGCTGCACTTGAGAAGCGATGCGGCGCAAGGCGTGAAGACAAGCTTCGACCGGATCATCCCCGGCTCGCATCCTTTCAACCACCAGCCAGGAGCCGCCGCTGAGAATGGCAGCCTCGCCGCGGCCGGTGGCTCCGGCGCTTCCGGCTTCGTTGTCGCAATAGAGACCGGCTCCGATCAAGGGCGAGTCGCCGACCCGACCGGGAATCTTGTATGCCAAGCCACTGGTGGTGGTGGAACAGCCAAGATCGGCTTGGGCATTCAGGACTGAGCAGTGAATGGTGCCGTAAGGCCTGAGGTTGCCGTCCTTGTCCTGGTCGATCTCGACGCCGGGAACGGTTTCCAATGGCTCCAGGTAGTCATCCTGATCGGATCGCCGAGCGCGCCAGTTCAGCCACAGCCGGCGGGTGCGGGGAGTCAAAAGGTCTTTTTCTTCAAATCCATAGGAACGGGCGAAGCGAGCCGCTCCATCGCCGACCAGGAGGACGTGGTCGGTTTCCCACATCACTTTTTCCGCCACCTGAGCCGGATTCTGAAAGCCCTCCAAGCTGGCCACCGAACCGGCATTGTGGGTCGGCCCGTCCATGCAGGCGGCGTCCAGTTGCACCACCCCGTCCTCATTGGGCAAGCCGCCCAGACCTACGGTGACGTCCCGAGGGTCGTTCTCCTGAATGGCCACCCCCATGACGGCGGCATGGACCGGGCGCTGGCCGGCGGTCGCTCGCTTATGCGCTTCGTGGACCGCTCCCAAGCCGTTACCGGAGGCAATCGCCACCGCCCCTCGACCTTGCCCGCCCCCAGCAGGTTCTTGGGCTTTGGGAGACCGAGGCAAGGAACCGGCAAGCATTCCGGCACCGGCCAATCCGAACAGTTGGCGGCGACTGAGATCTGACGACATGGCCGCCCGATTGTGACGACTTCCCGCCGATCCGGCGAGTCCTCCTTGGAAGCGAGCAATTTTTTTCCTGAAAACCGAGAGCGGTGCGCTTTGAGATCGAAGGCTTTCCCTTCCCCTTTTCTTAGGACTCGCAAATGAAAAAACTCGCTTCACGACTTAGGCGCCGGCGCTACCTGCTTCCGGCATTGCTCGTGCTTCCGGCCGCCTGGCTTCCCACCCAGCTCTTCTACGACGGCTTTGAAAGCGGCACCATCGACAGCAATAAATGGAAACCCTCCATTCATCCCACCGGTCTTGGATGGGCTTCAGCGATGCAGCCGACTTTTGGGGCCCGCCAGGGAAGCAAGGCGATGAAGGTCACGATGAACAAGGACCCTCAAGGCCAGCCCGGCGACAAACAACGGGTGGAACATGCCCTGAAACAGAACGGCATCATCCACTTCACCGATTTCAACCAACAATACGGCTATCACTTCAGCGTTTACGTTCCGAGTGATTGGGAGCCGGACATTCAGGACACCATTAGCCAATGGTTCGCCCCGAAAGACGTCGATCCGATCACCGGACAGAAGTTGGATGGGCCTCGAGGACCGGCCATGTCTTTGAAGCTGAAAGCCGTGGATGAAGGCTCGAACAACTGGGTCCACTACTGGGAATTGGTGTTGAAGTGGGACGACAACCCGGCCACCACGGTGAATCCGGACAGTTTCACCCGAATTGTTCTGTGGACTGAAAACGCCAGCAGCGATTTAGGCCGCTGGGTGGATTTCGAGGTTTACTTGAAATGGGATTGGAACCCGAACGGCGCAGGTTACGTCAAGATGTACCGGGACGGTCAAGTGGTGGTGGATTACAACGGCCCGACCGGTTTCCATGACGACAAGGGCCCTTATTACAAGTGCGGACTTTACAAATACACCTGGCACGATCCGTCCGCCAATCCCAACGTCACCAGCCGCACCTTGTACTTCGACAGGGTGATCCTAAACGAAGAACCGAGACCTTGGCCCTAGGCCGGTTCTTGAAAACACTGCAGTAGACATTCATTGATGGCGCCTGCGGAGAAAACGGCTCGGCCGAATCCGGCGAGTCGGGATTTCCGCGGGCGTTTTATATTTCCATATCTTCCAGCCAACGAAAGCTCAATCCGCCTCCGCCTCGATCTTGCAGGAAGGCTTGCAACTTGGTTTTTTGACCGCAAGGAATTCGACCTCGCCCGCACCATCCCTGTTCGGTAAATTCATCTTGCAGCCACTGCAAATCCGCAAACAAGCTTTCCAATTCTTGGCGCACCGCCAAACGGGCAAAAGACAACTGCACCTGAAAGCTCGCTTGTTGTTCGCGAAAACGAACTCCTGCCGCTTCCACCGCTCGCTGCGCCGCCCCTGAATACGCTCGTACCAAACCGCCGGTTCCCAGCTTTACGCCGCCGAAGTAACGCACCACGATGACCCCGGCATAAAACAGACTCTTGCCTTCCAGGACTTGGAGAATCGGCCGGCCGGCGGTGCCGCCGGGCTCGCCGTCATCCTGAAAACGATAAGCCTGAGGCAAACGCCAAGCCCAACAATGGTGCCGGGCCTTGGGGTGTAGTTCCCGGCAACGGGCCAACTGTTTGGCGAAAGCGGCCTCATCGTCCATGGCAAAGGCAAAGCCCAGGAAACGGGAACCGCGATCTTCGTAATCGCCGGTTCCTTCCTGGGCTGGAAGCCAATGTCCGGGGCCGCGGTCGGCGGTCAATCTTCTTGGAAGAAGACCGCGGTAGCGCGGCGGGTGTCTTCGGGAATGCGTTGGGCGGCGGTCATCACCGCACCTTGCAAGACCTTGCGCCAGGGCGATGGCCCAAGAGCCGCCACTCGAGGAATGGCCAATCGAACCAATTCCCGGACCCGCTCGGCATTGGACCGGGCTACGGCAATGATTTGTTCTACGGTGACGTCATCGTGATCCGGATGCCAGCAGTCATAGTCCGTCACCATGGCAATGGTGCAAAAGGACATGCCCGCTTCCCGCACCAGCTTGGCTTCGGTGGCGTTGGTCATGCCGATGACTTGACAGTTCCAGGAGCGATACAGCTCCGATTCGGCCACGGTAGAAAACTGCGGGCCTTCGATGCACAAATAAGTTCCTCCCAAATGAACCTTGATTTCCAAGCCTTCGGCGGCCTGCAAAACTTCTTGCCGCATGTTCTGGCAAATCGGATCGGCCAGCGGCACGTGGGCCACCATGCCGTTGCCGAAGAAAGTGCTTTGCCGACGCACGGTCCGGTCAATGAATTGATCGACCAAAACGAAATCGCCGGGGGCAAAAGCTTCCTGAAGTGAACCCACCGCGGAAATGGACAAGATCCGCTGCACGCCCAATTGCCGGAACGCGTGAATGTTGGCGCGATAAGGAACTTCGGTCGGAGTGTACCGATGGCCTTTGCCGTGGCGGGGTACGAAAGCCAGGGGAACGCCCTGGTAATCGCCTAGCAGGAGCTTGTCACTGGGCTGGCCATAAGGCGTTTGGATTTCAACCTCGCGTGCGTTTTCCAATCCTTGGATGTCGTAAACGCCGCTGCCTCCGATCACGCCGATCAATGCGGAATCCGCCAAAACTTTAACCTCGTTGCCTGGGGGGAATGGGGTGGGGATGGTTGGGGTAGTCAAGCCGGCATGGCCACCGGTTCAAGAAGATTTCGAAGGACGGCCTCCACCTCTGCGGTCCTGCCGCGGTTTGCCGCCACCCCCATTTTGGCCGCGCCGTCTTCCTTGGGAACCACCGCCTTTCTTCGGCCCTCCGCCGGATTTGCCACGGTAGCCTTTCGATCGATCACGGCGGTTGGAAGAATCTTGGCCGCCCCTTCTTGGTTTATCACCGCCCCGGCGCCGGCCTCCACCTTCCTCCCGGCGACCGTCCCGATCCTGAAATTTGGCCCGGCGCCGAGCTTCCATTTCATCCAATTCTTTGCCGCTCCATTCGCGACCGTCGGGGCGGGGATAAATCAAGCAATGGCGGGAAATCCAAAGGCGCATCACCTTCGGAGTTTTTTGGATGTGGACCTCCCCTTGTTTGGTGGCCACGACCAGGCCATCCCTTTGTTCCTCCTCGGGCATCAACAATCGCTTGGCCACCAAAGTGGCGTATTGCCCTCGAGGCAAGGTAAAACGCAACCGCATCTTGTTGCGCCGCCGGTAGATTTCATCCGGTTCGGCCGGAGCTCCGCGCAAATAGTTGGGTTTCATCAACAGGGGCCGCTCCTGGCTGACCGGCCGAAAACCATTCAAGTCCAAATTGGCGAATTCGTCGGCTTGAAGGCTCTCGGAACGGAATACCGCCTCGTAAGCCCGGCGGGCTTCCGGATGCATGGAGGACAGCGAAATCCCGCGGCCGAAAAGAGGCAAAGTGGCCTGGGATAAACGCTGGCTTTTTTCTTCATCCAGTTTCCGAAAGACCGGCAAGGTTCCGGCATCCCCGGGCAACCATGCCAAGTCGTCGGCTTCGACTTCCCGCCGAATCCAAATCGCCGCCGCCCGGTTCCAAAGATAGCTTTGGTAAGCGAACAAGTGAATGGTTCGTTCACGAGTGGCCACGCCCCGCTCAAAAGCACCGGCGAAATCACCGTCATGCTTTTGCAGATGTTCGAAAACGGAAAAACCGCGGCGGTCCCGGCAGTAGCGGCAAAGTTCGGCCCAATCGCCCCATCGCCGATCGATTCCGGCCTTGAAGTTTTCGATTTCAGGGCTGCCGAAGCGGGAAGGAGAAGTCAGCAGAGCCTTCAGCGCTCCTTCGAAGTCGCCGCGAATCAAACGGCGCACGATGAAGCCTTGGCCGTGGCGCAGGCACCCGAATCGTTGATCGTCGAAATAAGCCGGGATGCCGTGCTCCCGCACGTCGTTCATGTGAATTCGAATTCGGCGCATGTCGCCGGGCAACAAATCCCGCAACACGACTTCGAATGAATTGCCGACGCTGTCTTCGCTGCTCAACGCCCGTTCCGCCGAACCGACCGGCCGAATGGTCAATTCCGGAGTTTTCAAGTTGACCGGCTTGCCGCCTTCCACGGTCATGAATTGACCGGTGATGCCGTCTTTATCCTTCAATCCGGCGATCGCCACCGCCGACGGCGGTACTCCAGCCTCACGGGCCAAACGATCCACCGCTTCATGGGTGGTCAAACCCCGTTTGGTTACCCGGTAAAGGGTCCAAGCTCCTGAGCCCAGGATCTCCGCTTCATCGCGCAGAACCTCGAAAACTCGGAAGTCATTTTGAATTCGCTTGAGGCGCACGCCGCCACTTCTCCAATTTGGCCAACAGAATGCTCAAATCCTTGGGGTAATCGGCTTGGATGTGGACGTCCTCGCCGTGCAATCCGGTCATTCGCACCGAAAAGGCATGAAGGCTTAAGCGTTGCAACAGAGGCCGCTCCACCCCGCCGGGCTTGGCGCGGTATCCAGGCTTCAATTCGGAAAGGAGGATTTTATCGGCGCCGCCGTAGCGCGGGTCCACCATTAACGGGTGGCCGATCGAAGCCAAGTGGACTCGGATTTGATGAGTGCGGCCGGTTCGCGGTCGAGCTTCCACCAGGGTGTAGCCGCGAAATCGTTTTAACGGCCGGTATTCAGTTCGGGAAGGCTTGCCGGCCCCCGGCTTGACCACCCTCATCACCCCGCCCCGGCGTTTGTCCGGCGCAATCGGGCTGTCGATGGTGCCAGCTTCCCAAACTTCCCCGATCACCCAGGCGTGATACACCTTTTCCACCAAGCCGGAAGCGAACAGTTCCCGGTAATAGCGCTCGGCCTCGAGACTCAAGGCATACAACAGCACGCCGCTGGTCCCCAAATCCAGGCGATGCAGAGCCCGGGGCCGGCATTCCACCAAGCCCGAGGCTTGTAAGCGTCCTTCCGCCCAGGAAACCAGGGCACCGTTTAGGGTCACCGGATGCTCGCCCCAGCGGCCGGGTTCCACCGGCAGACCGGCCGGTTTGTGGACCGCCAAAAGGTGTTCGTCCTGGTAGAGGATTTCCAAATTGAGGCGATGGACCGGAATTTCCCGGATCCAGTCGTCCTCCACTTCGATCATGAGGACGTGGCCGGACCGCAAGCGATCGCCGGGCTGGACTCGGGCTCCATTCAGGGTGATGAAGCCGTCTCGAATCATCCGGCGCCAGAAACCCTTGGAGATGCGGGGCCAGCGCAGGCACAAATACTCGTCCAAGGGAGCGCCGGCTTCGGCCTCCTCGATCACCAGAGTTTCTTTCACCGCGATGCCGCTTCGGCTGCTTCCATTTCAGCCTCTTCCGCCCGAACCGCTTCGACCCGCTTCGGGTCCAAGGCCAAAAGCTCCGGCAGATTGCGATATAGGCCGGCCAAATCCAAGCCGTAACCGACCAGGAAAAGGTCCTCTTCGATGGTGATGACCTGATCGTCGGCTTCGATCGGAACCGCCCGACGGATCGGCTTGTTGACCAGGACGGCAATCTCCACCTGGGCCGCCCCCATGTCCTCGAGCAGCAGGCGGCGGGCTTCGAGCAAGGTCCGCCCGGTATCCAGAATGTCGTCTACCAGCAGCACCCGGCGGCCCCGAATATTGTCCGGATGAGGCAGCCAATCGGCCTTGGCCTCCTGGTTGGGTGCCATTCCATCGCCATAGGTTTGAATCCGGAGAAAGTCCATCACCAGGCCGGGGTGCAGTCTCCGCACCAGGTCGGCGGCGAAAATCACCGCCCCACCCAACACGGCAACTACCGTTACGGCCTCACCTTGCAAACGATCTCGCAACCTTCCGGCGAGGGCTTCCAAGCCTTGATCCAGACTTTGTCGATCGAGCACCGTGCGCGGGTGGTACTTCTCCATCCGCCTATTTTCCCGTTTTCACCGGATTCGGGGAAGCCCGATGAACCATCCTTCACCAAGATTTTTGGCCAAGGTTCGATTTGTCGTGCAGAATAAATGGGTTCGCTTCTTCCTAGGCAATTCCCCATGCCCCCCAGCGCACTGGAAATCGGCCGGATCGTGGACTTGTTCCAGGGTTTGGTCGCCAAAGGGTTCACACCCAACACTCTCTACGACCTTCCTCGCCAAGACGGGGAACGGCGTGAGGTTCTGCTCCGCGAATTGGCCCTGGCCCTGGACGGCTGTGACCCGAGCGGCGGCGGTTTGCCGTTGGCGTCGGAAATGGTCGACCGGCTCAGTGAATTTCAGGAGCAACTTCGACTCGACGTCGAAGCTGCCCTGCACAACGACCCGGCGGCTCGCTCTTCCATGGAAGTGGAAGCCTGTTACCCGGGTTTTCGAGCCACCGCCTGTCACCGTCTGGCCCACGCCCTGTGGGAGGAAGGTGCCTTGCTGCTGGCCCGAATGCTGGCCGAGTCCGCTCACAGCCAAACCGGGATCGACATTCATCCCGGGGCCAAGATCGGCGAATCGTTCTTCATTGACCACGGCACCGGCGTAGTGGTCGGAGAAACCGCCGAGATCGGCAAGAACGTAGTGCTGTTCATGGGCGTGACCCTCGGAGCCTTGAAATTTCCACGGGATCGAAGCGGCCGAGTGGTCCGTTTGACCAAGCGTCACCCCACTTTGGACAACGACGTCACGGTTTATTCCAATGCCACCATCTTGGGCGGCGACACTCACGTCGGCAGCGGTTGCGTCATCGGGGCCAACGTGTGGTTGACCGACAGCGTGGAGCCCGGCACGTTAGTGCTGCAACAACCGCCGCGTCACCATCACCGGCGACGCCCGCGGCCGCGGCCGGCTTCGGTCAAAACGCCGTCGTCGACTCCCACGCCTTAATCCCCGCTCTCGATGCTCGGCCAATCTTTCCTGGCCACGATGCTGGCCATCGTGGTCGGCCTTCCCAGCCTTGCCTGGCCGAAGGAGCCCGGGCTCCATCCCGGCTCCATGGCCTACCTGGAAATCCAGGTCGACGGCCGCCAGGTGGAGATCCTTTTCAAGCCCCAAGGGATCACTTTGGCGGAAGTGCCGCAACTGGCCGCCTTGGACCTGGATCAAGACGGCCACTTCAGCGGCGGAGAAATTCACGCCGGCTGGCCGCTTTTGAAACCCTATTTGGAAAGCGGTTTGGCCCTGTCGGTCGAGGAAAAGATCCTGCCGCTGGAATTCGCCGATTACGTTTTTCTCGACCGGGAAGGCGAAGTCATGGCCGAAGAGTCGCCGGCCAGTTTCGCTCGTTTGCAGTTGAGCGCTTCCCTTTTGGCGGAAACGGAGGTTCGAGAGCTGGAGGTGGCCTATGGCTTGTTTTTCGAAGAAGGCAACCCTGACCACAAAGTGGCCCTTTCGGTGGCGGGCTTGAGCCCGAAAACCCAACACGTCCTGCTGGATCGGGAGATTTCCAGCATGGCCTTCCCCTTGGCCGGCACCTATCCCTCAGGCCCGGCTTTTCTCGCCTATAGCCGCTTAGGTTTCGAACACGTGCTGGAAGGTTTCGATCATTTGGCCTTCCTTTTGGCTTTGTTGTTCGGCATTGCCGGCTGGCGGGCTTTGGTCACCGCCGTCACCGCTTTTACCTTGGCTCACAGCTTGACCTTGAGTCTCTCGGCTTTGAATTTGTTTCGGCTTGCGCCGGAAATCGTCGAGCCGGGAATCTCCTTGAGCATCGTGCTGGTGCTGTGGCTGCATCTTGCCCTTGGCCCCACTCGAGCCCGGGCCTGGGCACCGGCTTTTGCCTTCGGCTTATTGCACGGTTTCGGTTTCGCCGGAGTCTTGGGTGAAATCGGTTTGCCGCCGGAACAGCGCCTGGGCGCTTTGTTCGGTTTCAATCTCGGCGTGGAAATCGGCCAGTTGGCCTTCCTTCTGCCGGTTGCCGCCGCCAGCACCGCCTTGGGCCGTTGGCTACCGCCGGATCGAAGACGGGAATGGCGGCGAGGAGCCGCAGCCATGCTGGCCACCCTCGGCCTTTATCTGAGTGCCAACATCATGCAACAAAGTTGGGCTCTTCAATCCTGGCCAAGCTGGCCGGAAGACCTCCGGGGCCTGCCTTTCGCCGCCGGTTTGAGCCTGCTGTTGGCCTTGGTTCTCGGCCGCCGGCGGGATCCCGAGGGATTCCCCTTGCTGCCGGTGCTCGGCTTTTCGGTGTTGCTCTACGGCCTTTTTCTAGCCGGCCGAGTCCTGGGCTCTTAGTTCTGTGTTCTTTAAACCGATTCGGCCTTCAACGCCGGCTGCCAGCCTTCGGCGACCAGCATCCGCTCTTTGAGGGCCAAGCCGCCACCGAATCCGGTAAGACTGCCGTCGGAGCCGATTACCCGATGACAGGGAATCAGGATTGGAAGCGGATTTTTGGACATGGCACTGCCCACCGCCCGAGCCGCCTTCGGCCGGCCGGCGGCGGCGGCCACTTCGCCGTAGGAAAGGGCCTGCCCCGCCGGAATGGCAGCAACCCGGCGATAAATCTCCTTCATGAACGGAGTGTTTCCCGGAAGCTGCCATCTCCCCGGGAAGGCCTCTGCGCCACCGACCAAAGCTTGCTTCAGCCAGCGCTTCAGCTCGGCCTTCGTCGGAGCCCCAGCCGGGCGGCGCCGAATCAAGGGGGTTTCCTCCGGGCAACCGCATCCGGGAAGGTGGATCTCCGCCAGGCTGCCGTCGTCCTGAAATAAGAAACGGACGGTTCCGAAGGGACTAGCAATCTCATCCTGGTAGAGAGGCTCCATGGGAATCAGAATATAGGAGGCGCCGGAAGCCATCCACCGCACCGGACCGCAAAGCCATGGGAGAGAAAATCCAAGCCCTCGTGTCGGACCTGATCCTCAACGATAAGGCCAGGGAGCAGTATTTGACCCTGAGCGAGGCTGAACCGCAGGATCAGGACGCCCGCCAGCTCACCATGGTCATCGGTCCGGGTGAGGCCCAGGAAATCTGCCGCTGCCTCTATCAAAGCCAGACCCCGCGGCCTTTGACCCACGAGTTGATGTTCAACATCATGCAGGAGTTGCAGGCGGAACCGGTGGAGTCCTACATCTTCAACTTGAAGGACCAAATCTACTTCGCCAAGTTATCCTTTCGGCACCTCGGATCGGAACTGAGCGTGGATTGTCGCCCCAGCGACGCCATCGCCCTTTCCCTCCGCGGGCAATTGCCGATTTTTGTCGATTCCGATTTGATGGCCGTACCGCCGGGCCCGGCCGACTCGGATTGAGCCTCGCCCGGCCGGAGAGGTGCCGGAGTGGCCGAACGGACTGGTTTTGAAAACCAGCGGCCTTCACGGGCCCGAGGGTTCAAATCCCTCCCTCTCCGCCATTTTTTCTTTCTCGGCGGCAATCAAGGCTCGCTTCATGGTCATTTCCGAACCACCTTGTACCGTGTGCTGCGGCCTTCGCCGATGCGCTCAAGGCGCTTGAGTTCGAGCAGCTTTTTGATAATTGCTTCGACGGTGCGGGCTGGATATTCAAGGGCTTCAATTGCATCTTTGCGACTGAACGTCGGCTCGCTACGGGCCTGAACCCACTGCCAAAGTGCGAGTTGCTTTTCCGAAAGTAGCGTTTCGATGTGGTCTTCTTCGATGATTGCGACAGCCTGATCGGCCTGCGCCTTCAAGATGGACAAGAAATAGGAGAGCCACGGCGTGATGTCTTCCTTCTTGGACTTCCATGACCCTTGCGTGCGGTTAAGCGCAAGGTAGTAATCGGCTTTGCGCGCTTCGATCAGCTTTTCATGAGAAACGAGCGCGGTGAAATCATAGCCGTGCTGGAGCAGTAGCAGGTTTGTCAGAATTCGGCTTGTGCGCCCGTTACCGTCCTGGAACGGGTGGATTGCCAGATACTCAAAAATAAAGTTCCCGATACGGATCAGCGGGTGTTTGAAGTTTTTCTGATCAGCCCACTGATACCATTCGACCAGCTCCTGCATTTCCTTTGGAGTCAGATGCGGTGGAGTCGGGTCGAATACCACCCCGACCACGTTGCCCTGGGCGTCCTTCGCCTCAACGCGGTTCGAGCCAAACTTGTAAGCCCCGCGCTGGCGCTCGTCTTTATCCGAGTATTGCAGCATGGTGCGATGGAGCTGGAGAATTAGCGACTCGCTCAATGGCATTTCAGCATAGGATTCGAGAACTCGTTCCAGCATCTCCAGATACCCGGCGACTTCTTGTTCATCGCGGGTTTTGAATTGGCGGATATGCAGATTGCGATATAGGGCCTCCACTTGATCATCGGTCAGCCGGTTACCTTCAATCCGGTTGGAAGCACCGGTTGAAGTGATAATCACCGATTGGGTTAAACGCGTTATGGTCTGGGGGGCGAGCTTAGCGGTTAGGCGGAAAGCGGTTTTGATCGCATCGATTTCGGAAAGGAGGCCAAAAATCTCCTCCGTCCGCTCCGGGCTGAAGGTCAATCTTGTGCTTAGTCTGCCAGTCTTCCAGTCCATCTCACATTCACTCAACTGAGCAATGTGAGATTATGTGAGTTTGTGTGAGAGAAATCAAGCTTTACCCGTTGATCTCGGCGAGATGAGCTTCGAAATCCTTTCCAGCTATCCCCAGAACCTTTACCAAGAGCGAATCATCGAAAGACGGTTTGCGCCGGTTACGCGCTGGAAAGAAGCCATCACCCTTTCCCTCCGCAGGCGGTTGCCGATTTTCGTCGGTTTTAATTTGATGCCGTACCGCAGAGCCCGAGGGTTCAAATCTCTCCCTCTCCACCAATTTATCTTTATGTTTCTTCACTAAAGAATTTGTGGTTTCTCGGCCAAATAGGTCAATCACTTCATTTAAAACCTCCCTCACGATCCCAGCCCTTGCCAATCATTAATCCAATTATCTACCTCTTCAAAATGCTGTTTGATTTCTCTGCTTTCCGAAACTTTCGGGCAAATCGAATTTGCAAGAACAGTAGAATCACCCAAAATTCCCAAACACAAATGAGAAAGCTGAAAGATCACATCATCACTAGGCTCTTGAAGCTGAATCTCATCTTTCTCATTCCTCGTGAACTGCACATTCCACTGCCTGACATCCGGATGCATGTGCCAATTGGAATTATTCTGAATTACGAACCATGTATTAAGCAAGCCATTCTTCTTGCAGAATTCCGGAATTTCCTCATTCAATAAGTCCTTGGTATCCACCACTCTCTTTCTATTGAAGCCCAAGGTTTCCTTCAATTCTTTGGAGCGCTTTTCGCATCGCTGGACTCGTTCATCGTGATCCTCTTTCATGAAAACACTCAATTCCTGATATTTTTTCAAAATTCCATCTAGTCGCTCTTGATATGTAGTGCCCTGCAGCTCAAGCAAATCCGCGAACCTGGACAGCTCGTTTTCTGAGTCTTTGATTTCATCCAACTTCTTTTGAATAAGGAAATGCTCGAAGGCGATCCGTGATATCGACCAACCTAATGAAAATCCTCTACAGCTCATCACCATTGCAAATCCATTTGAAGCTTCTGCCACTCGCTGCCACATTAGAAAGGAAAAGGATTCTAGGGCAATAGGCCACCTGGAGGAAAATGAATATCCTCCGGATTGAACAAAATTCAAGCATGCGATAGCGCCTTTCTCCAGCATATTCAACAGCTTCTCAGATTTAGAGTGGAAATCCATATCATCCATCTCCATATCATCCATCTGGCTTGATCCCATTTTTTCTCTCTCACTCAAACTGTAACTCAATCATTCAAACTTGGCCAGAGATGAGGCTAACTAATCCGCCTTAGCTCAGAGCACCAGCCTAGTTGAATACGCGGCGCACCCAAACACAATTCTTCTATCATCGGCTAAGAAATATCGATCAACTATATAGATCCTGCAATCAGAGCAGATAGTCAATTATTGGTTCCCGCCCTCCTTGGATGAAGGGAAATCTACCATAGGCTGAAGGGACCTTGAAACTATTTGGGTGTGCCACTTTCGAAAAAATTATGAGATCGCAAATTGCCCTTCACCCAGAATCCCTTACCGTCAACTTCCATGCCAGATCCGTGTCATCGTTTGGCTGACGGCTTGCAAGGAAGGCAATCCTCTCAAGCCAACACCGCCTAGGCCGCCGAACCAAGGCGAGGAAGGTCCCCTAGCTTGCTGGCCAATTCTCCTGGCCAAGACGGCCTGGCAAAGTCTCGAATCAAAGGATGCAGAGACCGAATTCTTGGGAATGTTGAGCCCTAGTCACGCCGAATGGCGAGGGCTACACTATTCGGCCTTCTGCGGAGAGGTGGCAGAGCGGCCGAATGCGGCAGATTGCTAATCTGTTGTCGGGGAATTGCCCCCGACCGAGGGTTCAAATCCCTCCCTCTCCGCCATAACTAGCCCGATGAGCCAAGCTCCCTCACCCTCCCTCCCGCGGGTGCTGGTTATGGGCCTGGGAAGTTTCGGCGGCGGTAGCGGCTGCGTCCGAGCCCTGGCCAAGGAAGGTCATCCGATTCGGGTCACCGATTTGCGGCCGGCCACAGCTCTCACCGAGGCTTTGGCCGAAATTGAAGGCTTGCCGATCTCCCTGACCTTGGGCGAGCATCGGGCCGAAGACTTTCAATGGGCCGATTGGGTGGTGGTCAATCCGGCGGTCCCGGCTGAATCCCCCTGGTTGGAACGGGCCCGAGCTTCAGGTTGCCGTCTGACCACCGAAATCAACCTTGCCTTGGAAAGGTTGCATGCGGTGCCGACCTTGGCCGTCACCGGAACCCACGGCAAATCCACCTGCGCCGCCCTGGCCGCCCACTTGCTTCAAGGCCGATTTCCCCATACCGCCCTGGCCGGCAACCTCGGCGGATCGTTCCTGGCCTTGGCCATGGAGCACCCGGCGGACCAACCCCTGGTCCTGGAACTTTCCTCCTTTCAAACCGAGCGCCTGGAAGTGGCCGCCGGATGGCCCAAAGTGGCGGCCATTCCCAGCCTGGGGGCCGATCACCTCGACCGCCACGGCACGCTGCAGGCCTATCACCAAGCCAAACGACGCCTGCTGCAATTTCAAAGTCCGGACGACCTCACTCTCCTGCCGGACGGCGAGGATTGGACCACCTCCTTCGCCGCCGCCGGTCGCGGGCGATGCCTCTGGCTCAGCCAAAGGCCCCTCCCAGCGGAAAAAGAGGGATGGTATCTCGCCGGCGACCAATTGCAGGAACGCCGAAAGGGGCAAGAAACCACCCTATCCAGGGCACCCGACTTCCCATTCTCCGAACCTTACCGGATGCCGTCCCTCCTTGCCGCAGTCGCCGGAGCTCGCCTGCTGGGCTTGCCGGCGGCGGAAGTCGCCTCCCGTCTGGCCTCGTTTCCCGGGCTACCCCATCGCATGGCCCGCCTGCCGGCTCCCCAAGGTTTCCGGTTGGTGGACAACGGCGTCGCCACCCACCCCGAACCGACGTTGGCGGCTTTGCAACATCTTGCCGGTCAAGAGCCTGCCGACACGGTAGTGCTGGTCGCCGGGGGCAAAGACAAGGGTCTGGACTTGAATCCGCTCTGCGAAGCCCTCAAAAATCACGCTCCGTGCCACTTGTTTGGAGCCGGCGGCCAAAGATTGGCCGAACATCTTCGCCAGAGGAGCTTATCCTGCCACCTCCACGACGGCACCCAAGCCGCGGTGCAAGCCGCCCTGGAAGGCTTGGAACCAGGCCAACTGCTTCTGTTCTCTCCAACCTTTGCCAGCTACGACGAATTCCTGAATTTCCGCGAGCGAGCCCGCGTGTTTCAAGAACTTTGCCGAAATTGGACTCATATGCGGAATTGTTGAGGGTGACAAAGGGGTCTGTTCGTACTAGATCTTGATAGAGCCATGAAGGCCTGCCAATCCTGTCAAAAGCACTCCGCTTCGGTCCACCACCTCGAAGTTAGTTGGAGTTCCCCCGAACCGGGAACTCCGCTGCAAGCGCACGTCCAGCAAACGGATCTGTGCCCTTCCTGTGCCAAGGAAGCGGGCATTCCGGTCCCCGGACCGGTCACCAACTATCCGAAAATGGTGAACTTGCTGAGCAAAGCCTTTCTCGGCAGCGCCGGCACCATGGCTCCGGCCCAGACCGACGTCCAATGCCCGGATTGTGGCTGGACCCTGCGAGATTTTCGCCAAACCAGTCGTTTCGGTTGCCCGAACGACTACGAAGTTTTCAGCGAGTACCTGCAAGACCTCCTGGAACGCTTGCACGGCACCGACGAGCACCCCGCCAGTCGGGTGCAGGCCGAGTTGGCGAAACTGGAGAAAAACATGGAGGATGCCGTTGCCCAAGAGGACTATGAGGCGGCGGCCAACCTCCGGGACCAAATCCGCGAGTTGGAACAGCAATTGGCGCGGAGCGAATCCTTCGAGGCCGACATGGAATCCGACCAGGACCCAGCATGAGTTGGAAAGGCATCCCCTTGCCGACCCCATCTCCAGGACCTCCCAGAGTTGGCTTAGGAAGAAACCCCTTCAGAACCGATAATCCCCACGAGACGCATAGTTTCGGCCAATCACAGGGGTTGACCAGGACCGGGAACATCGATGTTTGACCGCTTTACTGAAAGAGCCCGCAAAGTCATGGGCTTTGCCCGCCGCGAGGCGCAGCGATTCCACCACGAGTACATCGGCACCGAACACATCCTGCTGGGCTTGATCCAGGAAGGGCAGGGCGTGGCGGCCAACGTGCTCAAGGGCATGAATATCGATCTCGACAAGATCCGGCGCGAAGTCGAAAAGATCGTCAAAACCGGCCCCGCCATTGAGCCCTCGGTGCAAATTCCCTTCACCCCTCGAGCCAAGAAGGTGGTGGAGCTGGCCCTCGAAGAAGCTCAGAGCCTGGGTCACAACTACATCGGCACCGAACATCTGCTGCTGGCCTTGCTGCGGGAGCAGGAGGGCATCGCCGCTCACGTATTGGTCGCCCTCGGAGTCAAGCTCGAAGAAGTTCGGGAAGAAGTCATCGAGTTTCTCGGCGGCCCGGTGCAAGAAGAAGAGGCCGAGGAAGAAACCGGCGGCGGCGGCATGGAGCAAAGCCCCGCTCCCCAGGGCAAATCCAAGACTCCGGCTTTGGACGCCTTCGGCCGCGACCTGACCGAAATGGCGCGCAAGAACGAACTCGATCCGGTGATCGGCCGGGCCGATGAAATCGAGCGGGTGGTGCAGGTCCTGTCTCGCCGCACCAAGAACAATCCGGTGCTGCTTGGCGAGCCGGGGGTAGGCAAGACCGCCATCGTCGAAGGGCTAGCCCAGTCGATTACGACCGGCAACGTCCCGGAAGTGTTGCGGGAACAGCGCATCGTCGTCCTCGATTTGGCGATGATGGTGGCCGGCACCAAGTATCGCGGTCAATTCGAAGAGCGCATCAAGGCGGTCATGACCGAGGTTCGCCGGGCCAAGAACGTCATCCTGTTCATCGACGAACTCCACACCCTGGTCGGAGCCGGTGGCGCGGAAGGCGCCATCGACGCCTCCAACGTGTTGAAGCCGGCGTTGTCCCGGGGTGAAATCCAGTGCATCGGCGCCACCACCCTGGACGAATATCGCAAGCACATCGAAAAGGACGGCGCCTTGGAACGGCGTTTCCAATCGGTCATGGTGGAGCCTCCCAGCCGGGACGACACCGTCGCCATTTTGATTGGTTTGCGTGAACGGTACGAAAAGCACCACAAGGTCGATTACACCGGCGACGCTTTGGAAGCCGCCGTCGACTTGTCGATCAAATTCATCAATGGCCGCTTTCTGCCGGACAAGGCGATTGACGTGATCGATGAAGCCGGCGCCCGCTTGCGGCTGCGGTCGATGACCCCGCCGCCGGATTTGCGCGAGTTGGATACCAGCATCGCGGAACTCGACCGCATGAAGGAAGAAGCGGTCCAAAACCAGGATTTCGAAGAGGCCGCCCGGCGCCGGGACGAAGCCTACAAATTGCGCCGCCAGCGGGAGAGCATCCTTCAGGAATGGCGCAATTCGGAAGGCAAGGGCCAGGATCGGGCGGTGGTCGACGCCGACATCATCGCTGAAACCATTTCCAAAATGACCGGCATTCCGGTCAACCGCTTGGAAAAGGAAGAAGCCGAACGCCTGCTGAAGATGGAGGAGGTGTTGTCGGAAACCGTGGTCAGCCAAAACGAGGCCATTCGCGCCATGTCCAAAGCGGTTCGCCGGTCTCGTTCCGGCCTCAAGGATCCGAACCGCCCCACCGGCTGCTTCCTGTTCCTGGGCCCCTCCGGGGTCGGCAAGACTTGGCTCTCCAAACAACTAGCTCGCTTCATGTTCGGCGATGAGGAAGCTCTCATCACCGTGGACATGAGCGAATACATGGAGAAACACAACGCCAGCCGTTTGGTGGGTTCTCCTCCCGGATACGTCGGCTACGAAGAAGGCGGCCAACTGACCGAAAAGGTCCGCCGCCGGCCCTACTCGGTGATCCTGTTCGACGAAATCGAAAAGGCCCACCCCGACGTGTTCAACATGTTGCTGCAAATCATGGAAGAGGGTCGTTTGACCGACTCTTTCGGCCGGCACGTGGATTTCCGCAACACCATCATCATCATGACCTCGAACATCGGGGCCCATTTGATGCGAGAAGGCGGAGGTTTGGGCTTCGCCGCCACCGAAGAGCAAACCGCGGAGAAGGTTCGGGCCGGCATCATGGACGAAGTGCAGCGCTTCTTCCGCCCCGAGTTTTTGAACCGGATCGACGAAATCTCGATCTTCAACCCGCTGCTCAAAGTCGATTTGGTCCGCATCATCGATCTGGAGTTGGCCAAGGTCGAACTTCGCCTGGCCGACAAGAAGTTGGTGTTGCACCTCAGCGATGCAGCTCGGGATTTCTTGATGGATCGCGGCTACAACCCGGAATATGGAGCTCGCCCGTTGCGGCGCACCATTGAACGGATGGTGGAAGATCCTCTGGCCGAAGAGTTGTTGCGCGGCAAGTTACCGGAAAATTCCCTGGTCGAAATGGACCATAAGGAAGACGCCGACGAGTTGAGTTTCACCGCCATTCCGGTGCCGGAAGAACCGGAGCCCGAAAGCAGTCCGGCGGAAGCCAACTCGGCCGACGAAAAGGCGCCCGAATAAATCCGCTTGCTTTGGACCGGGACCGGGGCTTAGGCTCCGGTCCCCTTTTGCATGAAAGCCCTCCGCTACGTCCTGCGTTCGCTGCCGGAAGGCGGCGATCTTCTCTGCCTTCCAGGTGAAGCCGAGATGGCCTGGATCCGGGACAACCGGCGCGAGCGCTTGCAATCGACGGTAGCGCCTTCCCAGGAATCCACGCCCCCGTGGCGCCTTCCTTATCCGGACGGGCAATTTCTTTGCGTTGCCGATTTCGGTTGGGTGGCCGGACTGCGGGAGCCAAAGCAACGACAGCATGCCCTGCAAGAATGGGCGCGACTGGCCAGTCGTTATCTGCTGTTAAAGACTTTTCACCCCTTTGCCTTGACCACGGGAGGTCGCTTCACCCGCCTGCACCGCCATTGGGAACGAGAATTGGAAGCTTTTCAATTCCGCCCCCTGGCCCGGGCGGCGCCGGCCTTCGCCCGACAGCCCGACTGGTACTGTTTGTACCGACGAGAAGTCTCTCCTTGACGATTTCGAACCGGGAGAAGCGCCGGCCTTTCGCAGGCAATCCTCCTTGAACCTTATTGTTCGACGATGCGAACGGCGTCCGCGGCCACCCGCCGGCTACCGTTGGCTTCCCCGGTGACGTCAATGAGAGCGACGATGTTGTTGCCGTTTCGAAAGTTGAAAGTACCGAGGCTGACCCACTGGTCGTAGTAGATATTCTGATTGACGGTGTAGGGGCCCATCCAGGAGCCGCCGGTTTTTAAGTAGTAGCGCGCCCCTTGAGTGGTGGCATAGTTACTCGGTACGTGAACCTGAACTTGGAACCGTTTCGCCGCCGTGTTGAAGGTCCAACTGGCGGCATTGGACCAGGGCATGCTCGGAATGTTGTAGGTCCAGCGAGTGGATCCTCCGTAACCGACTCCGGTGGCCAGCCACCAATATTGGGCTGGACCGTGGAGGGCGAATCCACTTTGTTCGTTGTCGATGACGGTGGTGTTGCCGCTACCACCCTGGCAATCCCCGGTGGGCCATCCGCCGTTTTGATGGGTCCAGAAACTCTCCGCCCCGGAACAAGTTCCGGCAAAAGGATCGTCGTAGGGATAACCGTATTTCTGCACTTCGAAATGCAAATGAGGTCCACTCGAATTCCCGGAGTTTCCGGATTGGCCGACGCTTTGCGAACAGGCGAGAGCGGAAGCGGTGCTGACCGTATTAGCTTGCAAGTGGGCATAAATGGTGGAGCTGTCGCCGTGGTTCAGTTTCAACATATTGCCGAAACCGCCACAGTCGGTATTGCCGATCCAACCGTCGCCGAAACCGTCGCAACGAGAAGAAACCGTGCCGTCGGCTCCGGCGTAAACCGGAGTCCAACGCGGCGTGCCGAAATCGGTACCGCGATGGCCGTTGTAACTGAACGATCCACAAACCCAATCCAGGACACCGCCACCGGCATCGTTGTCGTAGTAAGCGGTGTAACCAGGATTGGAAGCCAGCGGCAGGCGAAAGGTGGTCCCGCCGGCTACCTGGTGAGTGAGGTCCAGGGCTTGCAATACTCCCGGTACTCCCGCCTGAGAAGGAGGAGCGAACACACCACCGCCGGCCATGGGTGCCGTTCGCGTTTCGCGAGCACGCCTCATTTGTCGCAAAGGATCCTCGCGGAACTGCAAGCCACCCGCCATCACTTCGATCTCGCCTGTCATCGGATCCCAGCACAACAATTGATCTCTTGTCGCACCGCTCCCCCGAAAAATCAGGCTACCGTCTGAAAGCCAAGCCGGTTGCCGGCCGTCGGCCAGCTTTCGAGCTCGGCGATCCACCAAGTCCAACAGCCAAACTTCGCCGTGGCCGTCGTACTGGCATCCATAAGCTACGCGGTGGCCGTCCGGGCCCAAGCTCATGCGGCCGTCAGAGACCGGAACCCAATCAGAGTTTGGATCGTCCGTAGCAAAATTGGTAATCGGCGTCGCCGCTCCCATCGCTTTTTGGGTCAACCAAAATCCGGCCATGCCGCTACGGCGACCGCTAGTAAAAAGCAAACCCCAATCCGAAACCGGAGTAGCTTTGACGTCATCGCTACCCGAACTCCAGGGAATTTGTTGACCGGTGGTCAAGTCCATGACTTGCAAATGGCATGGGCCGGGAAACACGGGAACGCCTTGCTTGTCGCCGATGGGCCACTGACTGAACCAAAGCCAACGTCCGTCGGCGGAAAAAGCAGGATCGGCGGCGGCAGGAATGGAGCCTTCCCAAGTTCCATCGGGCAGGCTTAAGCGATGCAAGGTCAATCCGGTATCCCAATAGGCCAGGCGATCGCCTCGGGGAGACAAACGGGCGTCCACAACTCGGGTATCCGTGACCAAGCAACGCTGCTTCATCTGACCGTCGCGATCGAGCTGACACCATTGCAAATCGGTACCGTGCAAGGCGTCGGTGCCTCCGGGAAAATCCTCAACTGCGGTGGCGTACAGGATCTGCCATCCGCCGTCGGACATGCGCTGAGCATCTCGCACCGCCAAAACCCCGGGCATCGAAATTTGCCAGGTCCGCTCGGTTTCGGCCAGGAGCAAAGCACCGTCCAGGGCCCATACTCCGCCCCCATTCGCTTCCTGAGCTGAAAGGGAGGAAAAGGCCGACCACAGGGAAATTCCAGCAAGAAGGATGGGTTGAAAGCGGGGGATGGGGATTTTCATCGGCTTTCCAGATATAGAAAAAGGAATTGCCGGAAAGCAAGTCTCCGTTTTGCCATATCCTAGGACTTCATGTTCCTTGCGCCGAAATCTTCCGCCTGTGCCGCGGCCCTCTGCTTCCTTTCGGTGGCGTTTTGCGGGCTTTCGATACCGCTGAACGGCCAGCAGAACCGGTCACCTTCGGTCCAAACTTGGTTGACACTGGCCGAAAAGGATTCGCGGTTGACGGCCAAGTTGGTGTTCAATTCCCAAGCGGAGGAATTCTTTCTCGCCGGCAATTTTCGAGTTCCAGAGAACCCGCAAGAAAGCAATGGTCGGCACATTTCCCTGGCCTTCCTCTTGTTGCCGGCTCGAAGCCAAAAACCCCTGCCGGATCCGGTGGTATTTCTGCATGGCGGGCCGGGAGCAGGAGCGGTTTCGGCACGAGGCAATTGGATTCAATCTTGGGTGCGGGAACGGCGCCATGTATTGCTGGTCGATCAACGAGGTGCTGGCAACTCTCATCCATTGAAGGTGGCTCTACCCGGTTCCCCCCGGGATCTGCAAAGTTATCTGGAGCCGATTTTTCAAAAGAAAATCTTTTCGCAAGCCCTGAAGGATTTGTCGCAGAAGGCGGATTTGCGTTACTACACCACTCCAGTGGCGATGGACGATCTGGAAGCCCTGCGCCGCGCTCTGGACCTCGGCCCGCTCAACCTTTGGGGAGGCTCCTACGGCACTCGCGCCGCTTTGGTTTTCATGCGCCGGCATCCGAAATCGGTTCGTTCCGCCATTTTGGACGGAGTCGCACCGATTGCCTTTACCAATCCCCTCTTTCATGCGCAAAGCGCTCAACTCGGGTGGGACCGCTTGGTGCAAGAAGTGGAAGGGAATCCCCGATATCGCCGCTGGTATCCGGATTTAGATCGCAAGTTGGACCAAATTCTCCAGCGATTACAACAACAACCCGCCCCCGTTGCATTGCAAATGTTTGGAGGTCCGCCTCAAGAAGTGCTCCTGACCCGAGAAGCCTTTGGGGAAGCCTTGCGAACTTTGATGTACTACACCGGAACCAACCGTGAAGTTCCGAAATTGGTTTACCGGGCTTGGGAAGGAGACTATCGGGCATTCGCCGAAGCCGGGATCCGCCGCAACCGTGGCCTTCGGAACTTACTTTGCTTCGGCATGCTGATGTGCGTTACCGCCGCGGAAGATCTGCCGCGAATTCGACAAGATCAAATTGAAGCGCTTTGCCGGAATACTTTTTTGGGAGAGGGTCGGGTGCGACAACAATTGGCCGTCGGCGCTCTTTGGCCTCAGGGACCAATTCCGGCGGATTATGGTGATCCGGTGTCCGTCTCCGTTCCCACCTTGATCTTTTCAGGAACCCTAGATCCGGTCACGCCTCCGGAATGGGGCCAAGAAGCTGCCCGGCACTTGCCTCGAAGCCTTCACGTGGTCCTGCCCGGTTGCCATGGCGTCTCCAACCTACCGGCGGCTCAAAGAATGATCCGACAATTCCTCGCCGAGGCCGACATCGAACATGTGGACTTGAATCTGGCGAAGCAGGTTTCATTGCCCCCTCTTTTGCCACCGGAGTGACGGAGGCTGCCAGAAGAAATCCCTCAATTCCTCGATTGAACACAATAAACTTGACAAAATTCCTGGCCAATTCTCCTGAAAAGCGAAATATAAAATCTCCTCAACGTACGATAGATTCGTCTCCCGATAAAACCGATAACCTTCAACTTTAAATGACTGAGTTCCAGGTCAAGTCGAGATTACTTCAAATTGTGCTTTGACTTACCAAGCCAAGTGACAATACCTTGGAAATCTCGACCATCGAGATTCGGCTCTGTGAGTATGAGGCGCTGGGCTCCGCGAGTGAAACAAGATGATGTAACAAGCACTCCTTTTGTCGCACGAGTCGAGGATTGATTAATCGAACCAAGTAAGGCTCGCATTTCTCCAACTCCTACTGGGCGATGAGCCGCATAACGCTTACATTCAAAGGCAAAAAGAATGGGAATTCCGTGTACATGATAGGTAGCCAAAATATCCCTCCCCTTATCTCCTGATGCCGGGGTCAGCTGGACATTTTCAAACCCAAGTTTCTCAATTAACTGAGCAATGAAGACTTCAAATTCACGAGAGTCTAACGAATACATAGTTTTGGGAGCACGCCGAATACAACTGATCAGGGAGACTGGTGCATAGTGAACTTCCTCGAGGCATTCCAGTGCCTCTGCGGAAATGATCTGGATTAACTTATTTCGCGCTTGCTCCTCGATCTGGATCTCGGAGCTTGTCTCCTCTTCAAATAGGGTAATTTCACCAAGGAGCACAGCCTTATCCAGAGCAATATTAACCGAAGCAAAAGCCCTTTTTGCTTGCTCGATCTGCAAATATGCTCCGAAGTCTGGGAGCGGCTTGAAGGCACCTAATCGAAACAACTGAAGCTCAAGGTCGCCATTCAGTTTGGATACTAAATCGTTGAATTCGTCCATTTGCCGAGCCATCTCCTTTCCCATTGCTGAGAAATCCCGGAATGAACCGGTAGCCCTCAGGAACCGGTCGACGGCCTCCAAGTGATCTTTACCTAATTGCCCCATGTCCGACCCCAACTCGGATATTGCTTTGCTGAATTTATCGACTTGATGAATCTTCCCTGTCCCGATTGTTGGAAAATCACGAAACAAATTGAACGCCTGTTGAATCCGGTTGATTGCCTCCAGATAATCGTTCCTAAATGGCTTGAGAGCTTCAAGTGTTTGGTGGAGTTGCTGAATTGCGGTCCAGTCTGAGGAAGGCATGCCGTTTTTGTCGGTTAGGACGGGGCTGGTTCTCCAAGCCCTCAAAGGTGCCGAAAGCATATTCTAAGGATCATTGAGCTTCAACTTCTTAAACCGAAAACTCCAGTAAATCTTGTGAGAAGACAAGGGATTGCTTCTTCCCTTAATACCCCAAGCTGTGCTTGCGTTAATAGATTCATCGCGACTTAAGCCACCCCCCTAGATGCGACTAGAGATTTCCATGTGTTGCTTTCAAATTCGATCCAGATTGGTTAAAAACTATGACAATGAGCACTAAGGACCAAAGAGGGAGTATCAAATCCGAAACCGAATTTAGTTGATCTTCATCGGTTCGAACGCGGTCAATTTTCACTACCCCACCCCCGATGCAATTTGACAAAAAATATATTTTTTGTTTTTTTCATTCCGACTCGACCAACCCCACAAGCCAACCAACCTGTGGAGATTCCCAAAAGTTTCAACGCTCTCTACTAAATCGTTCTTATGGATCCAACACCAGCGAGCTGACGACTCCCTCGGGGATCTGGAGAACGCCCACGGCTCCGGAGGTGACGCTCAAGGCTGGAAGCGGCCTTTCCACTAGGTCGCAAATCCAAACCCTAGCCGTAGTCGAGGGCAAGGTGATTGTAGCCACTCCACCGGCAACATCGCCACAAATGCGAAGGACCATCTCGTGATCGGCTTCGCTTCCAGGCAAACATTTCACCGGGACCATTCCAGGGAAGCCAAGTTTGTGAAACCGGCAAGAAATTCGATCCCTTACCCAGTTCCACCCAAGCCGCAAACGGTGGCGTCAAATCGCGGCGAGAAATTTCGATATTCGAAGGCGCTTTTCCGGCGTCCCCGTATTGGGGGACGAATTGAAACAGGAATACATCCAGCATGCCGGGCTCATCGTCAAAGCAACGAATGACCCGACAATTCCTCGCCGAAGCCGACATCGAACATGTGGACTTGAATCTGGCGGAGCAGGTTTCATTGCCCCCTCTTTTGCCGCCGGAGTGAAGGAGGATGTGGAAATGATCGCGTCCTATTCATTTGCCGAAAGTCGTTTATTTGAAATGGAAAAAATTATGGCCGACGACGGACCGCCTTGCATTTCGATAACAAAGGCGAAGGCGGTCCGTTTTCCGAAGACCTAGAGGGGGCCTACGATGTTGCTTAAACCGCATGTGGCAGCGTCCACGGCTTGGACGTACATGCCGCAGGCGCCAGGCGGAATGTAGACTTGCAAGCGAGCTTTGCCGCAGTCATCGGTGTTCAGCATGGTTACGTTTACCGGAGGGCCAATGCCGAGAATGAGTCCGGCGCAGGCCCCGCCAGTGACTGTCCAAGGGCCAAGGAAGGGGGATAAAACCACGGCAACAACGTTGTTGGCGGAGGCGCAGCAAATCACGACATCTGCCAGTCCGGGACAGGAACCGATGATGTCAAGAGTGAAGATGCAGAATTCCAAACCCCTCAAATCACTTAAGGGGCCGCCGATGAAAGTTAGAGCTCCGGTGCCGGTATTCACCGTGGACATATCCATGTTCGCGCCATAAAGGCTGCCGGGAGCGAAACCGCCGCCAAGGCCCCGAACATTGTTGCAAGTTCCACCGCTGGCGCCGATGCCCGTGCCACCACCATTGATTTTGTCGATGGTGATCAAACCCGCGGAACAATCCCAGCCATAAAGCACGCCACCGACGTCATCCAAAGCTTCCACCAAGACGTAATTGATGGACCCAATGTAGGTTGTCGTTCCCGAAGTCAAGTCAATGGAATACAGTTGATCGGGAAGGCCTGGGCCACCATCTTGGACGGCGAAGAAAACGCCCAAATCGTCGATCGCCGCTCCTCTCACATCGGTTAAAGAAGTGGAAACTACATTGATCCCGATTCCAGTATTTCGATCGATGCGAATGACCGTGCCGCCCGACATGCTGTAAAAGCAGCCATCCAAACCTTTCGCCATGCAATTCAAGTCAGTCCAGCCAGACGGCCCGATGAAGGTCTCGGCTGCGGTCGAGGGGTCGACTTCGAACACGTCCCCGGCGAAATTGACGGCGGTGAAACTGCCCTGGGAAGTTAAAGGGGCAGTCAAACAAGCCAAAAGGAAAAGGGAGAGGGTAGGTTTCATGAGCTTGAATTCTTTGAAACGAGTTTTGAGTTAAGGGGATGGGTTGATCGATCATAGCAACCTCGCTTGCCCAGAACTCCCTTATGGATCCAGCACCAGCAAGCTGACGACTCCCTCGGGGATCAGGGGAACGTCCACTACGCCGGCGGTGACGCTCAAGGCTTGAAGCGGCCTTTCCACTAGGTCGCAAATCCAAACCCCGGACGTAGTCGCGGGCAAGGTGATTTGAGCCACTCCACCTGAAGCATCGCCACGAATGCGAAAGACCATGCCGTGATCGGCTTCGCTTCGCTTCCAAGCCAACAATTCACCGGGACCATTCCAGGGAAGCAACGGTTGAGAAACCGGCAAGGAACTTGATCCCTGACCCAATTCCACCCAAGCCGCAAACGGCGGCGTCAAGTCGCGGCGAGTGATTTCGCCACTCGGAGGCGCTTGTCCGGCGTCCCCGTATCGGGCGACGAAGTGAAACGGGATGACGTCCGGCATGCCGGGTTCGACGTCGAAGGAAACGATCGCTCCGCCGGCGACTTGTCCTTCGTTGTGATGCCGAATGAGTTTCCAGGCCAACGATCTTTCATCATCCTCCAAATCCAATAAGGCGGCGCCGTGCATTTCCCCGAGATCGACGATCGGGGTGTGCAGTGAACTCACCGCCAACCAGCGTCCTTGGGAACCTTGCAATCGAGCGGAACGTGCCACCCCGAAGCTGGCCAACTGAGCTCCGGGCAGAGATTCGGCACCGGCTTCGAAAAAGCCATCGGGACCGTCCAAGAACAGGCGCACCGGCGGAGTCAGGTGGGCGGCGAAATCGACTCCATAGTGAGCGGAATGATCGGCAAATGGAACGAAAGGCAAAGCCGACCGGCGCAGCCAAAGTCGTAAATCCACTCTTGGACCTTGTTCATGCAAGCGGTATTCCCGAAGCACGAAACCTTGAGGGTCCAAGACCCGAAGGCGGCGGAACAAGGGTCCAGGATCCTCCACCATGATGGAACCCAGCGGTGGATTTCGATCCACAGTCTGACCGAAGAAAACTTCGAGTTGGAGCCCGGATTGAATATTTCCCAAGGGATGCGGATGTGGAGAATCCAACCAATCAAAGCCACTGGCGAGTTCGATCAACTGTTCCGCGGTTCCGCTCAGCGGATCGACAGACAATTGGAAGCCGTTCAGATTGATTTGAGTTCCGGGATTCCAGGCCGGCGGCGGTGGAGTTGTCCCTCCGCCAGTAACGGAATAGCGCCGCCAACCTCTGGCAGGAAGGTCGACCTCGACGGCAAATGAACTGCGGGAATCCTCCAACCAACGCAATCTGGCTTCGGTTCCGCTCTGAGGATCGATCAAGCGCAAATCCGACGGTTGGGCGGTTCCCGTATGCACCTCTACCAAACCGCGATAGGCTTGCCCCAGAGGATTGAACAACACCAATCCTTGCTCTCCGTTGGGTACCAAGATCGGTCCCGCTACGGCCAATGCCTCCTCCAACGAGCGCTCGACCAAGTTTTTGCAGGCTTGGGCTACGGCGACGAATTCCTGGTTTTCCTGTTCCACCTCGGCTTGGCTGAGCAAGCCCGGCCAGCCAACACCGCCTCCGGAATGTTCATCGAAAATCAAAGAATATTGCCAGGCATCTTGAAGCTCCCGAGCGGGATAGGGCAAGCGCTGATATAGGTGCAAAAGAGTTCGCAAGGCCTCCACTTCCGGCAAGTGGGAACGAGCGAGACGAACGCTGGCGGTACTCGCCGGAGTCACGGTAGTGACGTCTTCCCAATAACCGGAAGCATCTCCCTCGTAGCTGGGAAAAACGTCTCCATAGCGGTTCCACAAGTAGTCGAAAAATTCATCCGCAGTCGCCAATTTGATTTTCGGACTGGTATGAGTCTGATTCCACTGATCGGCCAAATTCACCATGCCGTTATTCGGAAAAGTATCGTCAAATGCACGCAAGACCATCACCGCGTCGTAGGGATAACCGGCGGCCTCAAACTCAGCCAAACGGGCGGGTATTTTGACGTTCATGGTGGACAGATTGACCATGCCCCACTCCACGAAACCCTCGGCGTAGGAGCCGACCGTAGTCCAGGTCAAAGTTCGAGAACCATCTCGGGCCTGCCACCAGAAAGGGCGATCCTGGAGCGGGATGGCGGGATTTCCGCCAAGAAAATCATTCGGCCCCAAAACGGCAAAATCGACTCCAGCCGAAGCCAAGATTCTGGGCATGGCGAGGCTGAAGCCGGGTACGTCGTTTAAGAATACGGTTCGTGGTAAGTGGCCGAGTTCGGCGGCAAATCCGGCCGAGGGATAAAGCTGGCGGTGGAATTGCTCTTCTCCGCAGTTGCCCGAATGCAAATTGGTGTAATTGGCTCCAAAGTCCATGCGACCTTCGGAAAGCCTTTGAATCAAGCGGTTTCGGTTGGCGGAAGAAGCGCGATCAAGAAAGCCTTCCAATTGATAGCCGGTTTCCACCGTCCAGCGGAATTCCGGTTCGCTGTCCAACAGATTGAGAGCCGCCACGGTGCGGTCGTGATTGCGTTGCTGCATCACCGAAGGCGGCGCGTTGAACCCCACGTCGGCGTGGCAAAATTCCACCACGTATATAGTTTCGATGCCAGAACCAGGAGTTTGAATCAGGGGCAGGAGGGCCGGAATCAGATGGAGTATGAGGGAAGCGGCCATGCTTCTAGTTTACCGCTTAGTTTTTCCCCTCCCCAAGCAGGTCAAGCGATATTTACCGCCTTTTGAACCCAAGTAAAATCAATCTGCAGACCCTTAACATCCACAATTTCGCCTTGGTTGGAACGGATTGAGGGTTGCCGGTTTGCCGGCGTCTCCAGTAATACCAAGAATCCACCCGACGATACTCCTTTCGGGAAAGATCTCGAGGAAGTCGGGCCCATTCTAGGTCAGACTCCCGAGCGGGCCTCCATTCTGGATCTCGTGGCTCCTCCTCTTTCGGCGGTCGGACGTTTTTCAGGAATGAAGGTTCGCACGCACCGATACGCTGGAAATTGGCCTGGCATTCCATCAAGGACGGGGTATTGGCACCACCTCGATAGGCTGGATCCAACAACTGAATACTATCATCTTCCCAGAAGCAAACTCCGCACAGCAAAAAAGAACCGGGAGGCTCTTCGAGCGTTTTGTAGCCGCAACAAGGACATGTGAAAGGAGGACCGGTCATTAGGGATCGTGGCTAAGGATTAACTCGATTTGATTTCTTCAAATTACTGCCAAGGCGAAAAGCCGGATGCCTTAGGAATTGGAAGCTTCATACTCGTTCATCAAAGTTGATGCCCGAGGAAAAATTCTTACGGTCCAAAGACCAAAGAAAAGCGAACTGAGGCCGACACCGATCAAGAAGCCGGCGCAGGCTCCAATCATGGCTGATATTTGCCATTGGGCCGCAGCCCAAACTCCCGCCTGAACCATAGGAACCACTAAAACCACCGAGCGGAGGACGGCGAAAAACAGGCCGGGCTTGGGACGTTGCAGGCCCTCGAAGGTGGAGCGCAAATAAAAGAACGGCATGGACACGGCTACCGCCAAGGGGACGGCGAACATCCCGTAACTGGCAATGTCGCCGGCCAATTCGGACTCGGTCAGAAAGACGGCGACCCTTGGCCCGAACAGCAAACAGATGGGAACGACAAATACTAGTACATAACCTAAGCCGGCGGCGAAAGCCACTTTCAATGCACTGCGGATGCCACCTAAATCTCGCCTCCCGAAACTGCGGGCGGTCAAAGGCAAAAGTGCCACGGAAATGGCGATGACCGGCATCATTAAGAATCGAGCCGCACGATCGAAGACCGACCATCCGGCCAGCAGTTCGCGACTTTCCGGGATGCGCTTTAAGACTTCCAGAATCGCCTGAGATTCAAAAGCCATCAAAACGAAACTCGCTCCGGAAGGCAAGGCAATGGCCAGAATCGCCAACCGCGGTTTGGCGAATAAACCGGGCTTGGTGTCTTGTCCTTTTTCCTTGCGGCAATGCTCGTGGACGCGAGCTCGGTGCAGGGCGTAAACCAAACTGGAAATCCGAGCCATGACCGTGGCCAGGGCAATGCCGAAAATGCCCCAGTGAAACACGAACAAGAACAAGCTATTCAAAACGAAGTTGCTCACCCCGCTGAGCAGCCCGGCCCACATGGTGCTGCGAGTGTCGTGATGTGCTTTGATGATGGAATCCGGCAAGACCGACCAGAACGCGGTGGTCCCCATTCCCGCCATCAGCACCACGCCATAGGTTTGAAACATGTCGGCGACCACCGGGTCATCCACCATGTCGTCGGCATAGAACCAAATGAATGCGGCTATGCCCCAAAAGATCGCGATCAAGGCCAAGATCACGTGCATGGCCGCCTTTTTCAATTGCTCGATCTTGGCTCCTTCCTTGGCGCCCATGGCGGCTCCCAAGCGGGCGGTCAGGCCGTTGGAAGTACCCACCCAACAAGCGATCATGAGGAAATCGAAAGGTGCAGTAAGGCCGAATGCGGCTAGGGCGGCGTCAGGATGCTCCAAAAACCCTGCATACAAGGTGTCGATCACCATGGTCAGGGCTGCCCGCATCCAGAACGAGACCACCAAAGGTCCCGCCAGTTGCAAAACGCCTTTTTCCCCGGGGGGATTTACGGTTGGTTGAGCCAATCCAAGATTCCCTGGGCTTTGCTTGCCTGAGGCGTGGAATTACCTTCCCCGTCTTTTTCTTCCGCCGCATCCTGTAAAGGCGAAAGGCTATAAGCTTGAACGCATTGTTGCAGCACTTTCACCAAGCCGGCGTGGGGCTTGCTGTCAGGTCCTTCACCCAGCATCAAGGTCCAATCCAAAGCCGTTTCATTGTCCATCGGCTTTCGGCCTTCCAACAAGGCGGAGTAGGCCGAGCTGGACCAGATCACCGATTCGCAGTGAATACCTTTGCCGTTCGGATAAACGTCGGCGGCAGGAAACTCCAAGAAGGTCCAACCGTCTCGGCCCAAATAACCGGTGGACCGCAATAGCTGCCCCGGCATTTTGACTCGAAAGACGAAAGTGATGTCGTCCGGATTGTTTCCGAATAAACCGAAAATTCGGGCTTGGGTCCGTTGCCACCACTGCTCCGCCCCTTCGGCGCTGCCGAATCGTTTCACCATCTGTTCCTGATAGGCTGCCTGAAAGGCGCCTTCAAACATGAGGACCTCCAAGTCCGGAAGCACCAACCGGCGACCCTCTTTCTTCTTCGGCTGCAAGGCTCCGGTCAACCAGCGGGCGGTTTCTCGCCGCACCTCGACCAGCCCTTGGCTTTCCAGTCCATTTTCCAGCAAATCCACGAACCATTCAGTCCGATAGCGAAAACCGGCATTGCCGGCGATGCGCAATGCCCGAGCGACGATGACTTCCGGCTTATCGCTGAGAGCCGGGTCTTGCAGGCTGCGCCACAAACTGAAACTGAGTTCCCGCAGCATATCCTTCAAGTCGCCGCGCATGCGGCTTTGCAATTGGGTGTCTTCAAATCCCGGACCGAGCAGATTGGCGAAAGTGGCGGAAGCAAGTTCCAGCGCAGTTTGGCTGAATTCATCCAAGGCCGCTTTGATGTCGTCCATATCGACGACGTCCTGGATCCGCTCTTGATAAAGACAGCGAGTGAACAACACCCAGTCTTGACGAGCAAACTGAGCTTGGTGGGCCGATTGCCGGCTTAAGGCCTCATCTTGAAAGTGAAATGCCGGCGGCGCTTTGGCCAGGTTTTGGAAAAAGCCCTGGCTGCGAGTCACCCCCTCCCGTTCTTCAACGATGCCGTAGCCCTGGCGGGCAATCCGGAAAATCTCAGGGTGGGCGGTTTCTTTGCCTTCGTCCTGAGTTTCCACCAGGACGGTGCGACGCCCTTCCCCTTGCAAGCCGATCTCGGTCGAGACCTCCACCCGGGTCCTTGGGCAAGCCGCAAGCAGCAAGACCGGAAGGAAGACGGCCTTTCGAGGGGCAAGCATGACCCCAGGATAAGGGCCGGCCTTCTAAAATGCGGCCATGAACCGGTGGATCACTCTCCTGTGCTTGCTGGCCGCAACGACTTCCTGCATGAAAGCTCCAGACCCTTCCAGGGCCGGAGTGACGGAAGCAAACCAAGCTGGGCCGGGAGCTTCGTACGAGGAACAGGAAACGGAAGCTGGAGATCCCTTCGCCGCCATGGCCATGCCGGCCGGTTGGGAGCGAGTGACTCCGAATCTTCCCTTCGCCATCGCCCAGTGGACGATTCCCGGTGACGAGCCGGGGGTGTGCACCATTACCCGGGTCGGCGGATCGGCGGCAGACAACGTCCAGCGTTGGATTGGCCAGTTTCAGGTCCCGGATGGAGATCCGCAGGGCGCTTCCACCGTATCCCAGTTGGAGGGGGCGGCCTATCCCACCACAACGGTTGTAGTGGAAGGCACTTTCACCGCCACCCGGGCCGTAGGCGGCGGACCGCCCAAAGAAGGTTGGGTCCTGGCCGGAGCCATCCTGGAAGTTCAGGGCGAACTGGTCACCCTGAAGGCCTTGGCTCCCGCCGCCACCGTGGAGACCGCTTTGGACGACCTTTGGGAAGCGGTGAAACAACTCCGCTTCTAGATCCGGCCGGATCGCGGGCAAAAGATTTGTAACCTCGGCTGAGCTTTCCGTCTTCCCTATGTGGAGCGAGAAGAAAGGCAAGCCAGGTTGGCCCTGAACGCGGTTCCAGGTTTAGGGCCGAGTTCCATCCGCCGCCTACTGGAATGGGCAGGATCGGCCTCGGCCGCCCTAACCCAGTGCCAGCATTGGCCGGAAGCGGTCCGGCGACAAACCTCTTCTCTCGAGGAAGAGGCTTTGCGTCGATTGGGACGGGAGCAGGAAGCCTGGTGCCTGGAAAACAAGGTGGAGGCCTTGATCCAAGGGCAAAAGGCTTATCCCGACCGCTTGGAACATCTCGAGCACCCTCCACCGGTGCTCTTCGTTCTGGGCCAAGTCGAAGCCCTGCAAGGGAGTCCGCTGCCCTTTACCGTCATCGGCGCCCGAGCTTGCACCAGCTATGGCCGAAGCCAGGCTCATCGATTCGGGGCCGGTCTGGCCAGCCGGGGAGCGGTGGTGTATTCCGGCGGGGCCAGGGGGATCGACCAAGCGGCTCTTCGAGGAGCGGTGGATCACGGAGGAGTGGCGGTGGCGGTCCTCGGTTCAAGTTTGGACCGGCTGTACCCGGCAGAGATCCCGGCTTTGATCGAACCCATCCTGGAACAAGGAGGTGCGGTAGTTTCCGAGTTTCCCTTCGGCAGTCAGATCCGCCGCGGCAACTTCCCTCGCCGAAACCGTTTGTTGGCTGCTTTCGCCCGGGGGGTTTTGGTGGTGGAGGCCACCGAAAAATCCGGGTCCATGATTACCGTCGGCTGGGCTCTGGACCTTGGCCGGGACGTCTTCGCCTTGCCCGGACCAGTGGACAGCCGAGCATCCCACGGCCCGATTCGGCTACTCCGCGAAGGGGCCATGGCAGTCAACGATCCTGGCCAAATCTGGCAGCACTACAACCTTGGGGAGGCTTCGGATCCCGATTCCTCCGGCGCGCAAACTCCATTGCTGGCTCTGTTGCACCAAGGGGACCACTCTTTGGATTCCTTGGCCCAGGCCCTGGGACAGCCGCCGGAACGGGTGCTATTGGATTTGGTGGAACTGGAACTGAAGGGTCGGGTGATTCGCCTTCCCGGTGGCGCGTATCATCGGTGCGGGCCGGGAGGCTCCTGAAAACCTCATGCAACGCTTCGGTTTCGGCTTCCTTCTCCTTGCCGCTTGTTCCGGACAACCGTCTGCATCCTCGGAACCGGTTTTGTGGGATCCCTTGGTCAAGGAGGACGCCTATGCCCTCGTCACCGGCGAAAGTGAAATCGGCCGCAGCTATTTCTTGACCCGATGGTTTGGAAGAGAAGATCCGGAGACTTCGGCCGCTTCTAAAGGCTCGGGACCGGACGTCCTGGGAGACAGCCGCACCGGCATTCGAGTGAGTACTCCATCTCGTTTGCAAATTGACTTACCTATGGAAGGCTCCGTCCGCTTTCAGGCGGCGGTTCGTTTGGAAAGCGGTACCGGTCCCCCCGGCGCCAAGGTTTTAGCCATGGTCCTCCTTCAGGAAGACAACCAATGGCAAAACCTGACTACGGTGGAATTGAGCGCCGCTCCCGAACCGGGAAAACGACCCTGGCGCGAGTTGGAGTGTTCTTTCCAAAGCAAACGGGAGGCCAAGTTGGAATTGGTTTGCCGATGGGCCGACAACTTGCAAGCCAACCGACCGGGCCCGAAAGTGACTTGGGCCAACCCAAAGCTGCTCCGAAACCCTCCGCCGGAGCGAGATTCAAAAAGCGACCTTCCCGACGTCCTGTTGGTCACCGTCGACACTTTCCGGGCCGACGCCATGGACCATGCTCCCGGCTTGCAAAAGCTCTGCAAACAAGGTCGCTATTGGCCCGGGGCCATTTCGCCTTCCAATTGGACTCTTCCCGCTTATGCCTCTCTGTTTACCGGCAGCCCGCCGGAAATTCACGGAGCCGGGCGTGGTTCCTTTCAAGGACAAGAGCGCGATTATCGAGCTTTGAAAGATTCGGCTTTAACCCTTGCGGAGATCTTCCAACGGAAAGGTTATGCCACCTGCATGATTCACGCGAATCCCTTTCTCGAACCCTGGACCGGATTGGCGAAAGGCTTCGAACGATATGTGCGCTGCCGGGACGAAACCGCAATCCACCTGTCCATTGCCGATGCATGGTGGCAACGGGAAAGGAGCCGGCCCCGATTTCTCGTGCTTCACCTGATGGCCCCCCACTTGCCCTATGCCCCCCCGCAGGTGGACGGCTTGGAGCTGGAACTCGGCCCCGACCCCATGGCGGAGATACCCTGGCGCGAATTCCTGGCCGGAGAGCACAATGCTGCAGCTCGCCAAGCTTTCTTCACCCTGGACGAAGAGCTTCGAGAAAGAATCCGCCGGCGCTACTTTGCGGAAGTCCGAACCTTGGACCACCAATTGAGCCCCTGGTTGCAGGCCAAGATGGCACAGAACTCTTCCTTGATCGTAGGTTTCCACTCCGATCACGGCGAAGAGCTATGGGATCAAGGCTCTTTTGAACACGGACATTCCTTTGCCGATGCGGTGGTTCAAGTGCCGGTAGCGTTAATTTGGCCTACTCACTTGTCACCGGCCGAAAGCCAGCAGCCTGTCCCCGCTCATGGCCTAGCCGGCGAAATCCTGTCAGTCTTAGATTGGCAAGATCCGACTAGATCCTGGATCGACCTGTCCAACTTCCAAGGGGAGCTTCGCAGTTCCCAGCCTTTGTACGCCAATGACCACGGGGGCCGAATCTGGCAAAGCCACGGCAGTCAACCCATTCCATTCGGCCAAGCGGGGACTACCGCCGGAGGATTGTCTGCTAGCCTCGAACCGGCGTTACAGCAGGCATTGGCCGAACTCGGTTATGCCACCTCCCCCAATCTTGATGAGGGTTCAGGAAATTAGACCGGCTTTCGATGATTCCTGGCCAGTCCGCTTGCTTCCTTCCGTTCAGGATTTCCCTTCAGGGACGAAGGAACCAAGAATCCAAAAGCAATGCCACCGCGCCGATGGCAATGACGGCGCCGGAGAACATCAATCCCCGGCGTACGATCCCTCGAAGGATTTTTTTGGGATCGTCGTCACGAAAACCACTGGCCACCGCAGCCAAGGCCAGGCTGAAAATCAGCAGCATGCAAAATTGGCCGAAGAGAGTGGTCACTGCGGGATTTCTCCTGTCTTAGGTTTCGCTCCGGCTTTCTCCTTACTGCTATCCGAAGCCGGTTTAACTCCAGCCGACGCCAACCAATCCTGCTCGGCACGGAAGAAAGCATCGAGGGCCGCGATCACGTTGAACAAGCCGGCGGAAGTGGTAAACAGCAAGCCGGCATCTTGATAAGCCAAAACTTCTCGGAAGCGGAGGGGATGGGACATCAAGGACACCCCCCAGCCGATGAATCCGAGCAACATCTGTCCGGCCCAGTAATAAGGATGACGCTGCCGATCGAAATCGGCGAAGCCGCCGAGGGCCATGCCGAGGAAAAACAACCCGAGAATGGCAACGGCGAACAAAACCGCTTTAAAGCGGCGACCGCTCATCCAATGGCCGAAACCCGGAATGACCAAAGTAGCCAAGGCCGCACTTCCCGGATTGATCCGAGGCTTGCCGTCTTGCAGTGGATGTTCCGCGGACAAAACCAACCCGGCTGCATGGGATGCGGCGAAGGCGGCCAACACGCCGGACATGCCGGATAAAAGGAATCCGAGGTGACGCCACTCCACCAGTTCCGGATATTGGCCGCCAAAATCCACGCTGGTGAACAACTTGCCCGCCACCATGGTCGGCAAAAAGTTGCCCATTTCCGGAATCAGAACCATCAAGCCGGTATCGAAGCCGCCGAAACTCAAGCGAAAATTGACGTAATCGAGTTGGGTGGCTTGAGCCAGGCTAAAGCCTCCGAATAGCAATATTTGGCAGCCTAGAAACCACACCAATGCCCATATCTGGCGTCCGACCAGAAGGTGGCCGGCGCCTGGAACCAGGAAGGATAAGCCCACGGCCTTGATGATTTGCTGGCGTGCCTGGGCGGAGGGGGTGAGTTCGTCCATTTTGGGACAGGGTTCTAGCAAAGGCCGGGGGCCAATGCCACGTTTAGAATGCCGCCCCATGCCTACGGTTGGAACCACGCAGTACCGGATTCTTTATCGAGACATCGATTCGATGGGGATTCTCTATTACGGGCGTTATCTTGCCCTATTTGAACTCGGAAGGGTGGAATTCATGCGAGAGCAGGGATTCGTCTACCGGGAAATGGAAGACCAACTCGGCTTGATGTTGCCGGTCACCGCCGCCCATTGCCGCTACAAAACTCCCCTGGAATACGACGATTTGGCCCTGATCCGGACCTGGGTCAGCGCCTGGGGCCCGGCGACCCTGCGCTTCGCTCATGAAATTCACAGCCAGAACACCGGGCTCCTGTGCGCAACCGGAGAAGTGGAATTGGGTTGCCTCAGCCGACAAAGCCGGCGCCCGGCCCGGCTTCCAGCCGGTTTCGTGGAGATGCTGAAACGGACCGCCCCCGATTCCAAGGGAAGAAAAAGGGGAAATCCCCTGGCTGAAGCTCCGAAATAACTTAAGAATGAGCACCGGAAAACTGGTTCTTTTGTCGTTGAAAGAGCACTAATTTAGTGCTATTTTTTGGATGCCATGTTAAGACTCACCCGACGTTCGGAGTACGGTCTGATGGCTCTGGCCTACCTGGCCAGGCGCCACGGCACCTACTGCAGTGTCCGGGAGATCGTCGCCAATTTGGGCATACCTCGTCGTCTTCTGGCCGAAATCCTCAAGGATCTCTCCCACTACCAGATCGTTCGAGCAGTCCGAGGCCCCGGTGGCGGCTACCGCCTGCGCAAGGATCCAGACCAATTGAGCCTGGCGGAAATCGTGACCGCCCTGGAAGGCACGCCCTTTATCACCGATTGCGCCAACGGCGGCGACTGCCAGATGGAGCCGGTGTGCATCATCAACGGTGGCATAAATCAGGTCGCGGAGCAGATCCAAGCGGTTTTGGAGAGTTTTACTCTGGAACAAATCGCAAAAGGATCCGATAGGCCCGCGGAAGCAACTTCGACGGCATTTGGCGTTTCCAGTCAGGCCGTCTCCGGAACGGCGGCCGCCGACACTCTGTCGGAAAGCGCTCGGGCCGGAAGTGCTCCGCCTCCCAGTCAAGCCCCTCGATCCGCCGATTTCGACCACGCACGCTAAGCGATGAGCGAGAAGTTCATTTACCTGGACCACCAGGCGACGACCCCCGTCGATCCCGAGGTGTTCGAAACCATGGCGCCGTACTTTTGTCAGCGGTACGGCAACGCCGCCTCCAGGAACCACAGTTTTGGTTGGGACGCGGAGAAAGCCGTGGATCTAGCCCGGCAAAAGGTGGCCTCGGCGATCGGCGCCCAGGCGAAGGAAATCATCTTTACCTCCGGCGCCACCGAATCCAACAACATGGCCATTCTCGGCGCCGCTCGCATGTATCGAGAAAAAGGCCGCCATCTGATCACTTGCGCCACCGAACACAAGGCGGTGCTGGATCCGATGAAAGCTTTGGAACACCAAGGCTGGGACGTCACCGTCTTGGGCGTGGACGACGAAGGTTGCCTGAACCTGGAGGAACTCCGGCAGGCAATTCGCCCGGACACGGTTTTGGTATCCATCATGCACGGCAACAATGAAATCGGCACCCTCCATCCGGTGGCCGAGATTGGCGCCATTTGTGCTGAAAACAACGTTTTGTTTCACTGCGACGCCACCCAAACCGTCGGCAAAGAAACGGTGGACGTCGGCGAGATGGGCATCCATTTGATGTCTTTCTCCGGCCACAAGATTTACGGCCCCAAGGGAGTCGGTGCCCTTTACGTCCGGCGGCGCAAGCCCAGGGTGCGCTTGGAACCGGTGGTTTACGGCGGCGGTCACGAACGTGGTTTTCGTTCCGGCACCTTGAACGTCCCCGGCATTGTCGGCATGGCCAAGGCGTTGGAAATGAGCCTCGAGCTGCGCGAAACGGAACAACCGCGGATCACCGCCCTGCGCGATCGCTTGCAGGCCAAGCTGTTCACCGAACTCGACCACATCAAACTGAACGGCCATCCAGAACGGCGTTTGAGTTGCAACTTGAACGTCTCCTTCGCTTTCGTCGAAGGCGAATCCTTGCTGATGGGCTTGGAAGGAATCGCGGTCAGTTCAGGTTCGGCGTGCACCAGCGCCAGCCTCGAGCCTTCCTACGTGCTTCGCGCCATGGACGTAGGTGACGAATTGGCTCATTCCTCGATTCGCTTCGGCGTCGGTCGCTTCACTACCGAAGAAGAAGTGGACGAAGTCGCCCGGCGCACCATCTCGGCGGTGCAACGCCTCCGAGCCATGTCCCCCTTGTACGAAATGGTGCAAGAGGGAATCGATCTTTCCACCGTCAACTGGTCCGCCCACTAACCGACCATGGCTTACAGCGACAAAGTCATCGATCATTACAACAATCCCCGCAACGTCGGTTCCCTGAACAAGGATTCCGAAGAAGTCGGGACCGGCATCGTCGGGGCGCCGGAGTGCGGCGACGTCATGAAGTTGCAGATTCAGGTCCAGGACGGAGTCATCACCGACGCCAAGTTCAAAACCTTCGGCTGCGGCTCCGCGATCGCCTCTTCCAGTTTGGCGACCGAATGGCTGAAGGGCAAAACGGTGGACCAAGCCGACCAGATTCGCAATACCGACATCGCCAGCGAATTGGCTTTGCCTCCGGTCAAGATCCACTGTTCGGTGTTGGCGGAAGACGCGATCAAACAAGCGATCGCCGACTTCAAAAACAAAAACCCCTCCAGCGCCGAAAGCGTCGAATCGCCGGCGACTCGTTCCTGATCTACTTGCCTTTCTGTCATGAGCATCAGCATTACCGAAAAGGCGGTTGAAGAAATTCAGCGACTCATGAAGCAGCAGGAGCTGCCTCAAACCGCCGGCGTGCGCGTCGGGGTCAAAGGCGGCGGCTGTTCCGGCTTCAGCTACTCCTTGAACTTCGATCTGAATCAAGCCGAATCCGACCTGGTTTTCGAAGACCAAGGGGTACGGATTTTCTGCGACCCCAAGTCCCACCTTTACTTGCAAGGCACCACGCTGGACTTCACCGACGGCCTGAACGGCAAGGGATTCCAATTTGTGAATCCGAACGCCTCCAATACCTGCGGCTGCGGCGAGTCCTTCTCGGTTTAAACGGACGGTCATGGAAGCTTCCATGCTGCGGCAAGCGGATCCCTTCGCCAGGCTCGGCTTGCTGCGGGCTTTTCGAGTGGTGGAAGGCGATTTAGTCGAGGCCCATCGCGCTGCAAGCTTGCGCTGGCACCCGGACCGTTTTGCTTTGGCCGGCGAAGCCGCTCGTTTGCAAGCCGAGGATGAAATGGCCTTGCTGAACGAAGCCTTCGACATTTTGAAGGATCCGATTCGCCGGGCTGAAGCCTTGTTGACCCTGGAAGGCTTTCGTAAATCGGAAACCACCGACATGAGCTCCAGTCCCGAGTTCCTCATGGAAATGATGGAACTGAAGGAGCAAGTCGCGGAAGACATCCGGGAGAATCGACAAGAAGCCTTAAAAGCCAAGCACCAGGAAATGATGTGCTTGGAATGGGATGAAATCGATCGCATCAAAACCGCCTTCGATCAACTCGAGGCGGTGGCGCGAACCGACAACGACACTCGGACTCGGATCTTTCGCCAGATTCGAGCCCTGCTCAATCAGATCAATTACCTGCGGAAGACCCGGGAAGAAATTTCCCGGGCCCTCATCTGAAGATGACCCAAATCCCTTTGCTGGGTATCGAACCCGTTAAGCCGCAAGCCCCGATTCTCGGCATCGACTTGGGCACCACCAATTCCCTGGTCGCGGTTTGGGAACAGCACGGCCCCCGAGTCTTGGAAAACGAACAGGGTGACCGACTCATTCCCTCGGTGGTTTCCTATTTGGAGGACGGCAAGCTGGTGGTCGGCCAAGCGGCCTTGGATCGGTCCAAGTTGGAACCCGAGCGCACGGTCCATTCCGCCAAACGCCTGATCGGCAAAGGGGTGGAAGACTTGGGGCGGGAATTGGCCACTTTGCCCTATCCGGTGGAAGACGCCCCCGGCCACAGCCTGGCCATGATCCGGCTCGGAGATCGCCTGCTCTCTCCTTCGGAAGTTTCGGCCCAAATCCTGCTGGAAACCCGGCGCCGGGCGGCTCAGGCTTTGGACCTGCCCTTGGAAGAATTAAATCGCGCGGTCATTACCGTGCCGGCTTATTTCGACGACGCCCAACGGCAAGCTACTCGTCGGGCGGCGGAAATCGCCGGTTTGGACGTGCTGCGGATGGTGAACGAACCGACGGCGGCGGCGCTGGCTTACGGCTTGCAAAAAGAAGAGGGCAAAAAGGTCATCGTCTACGACCTCGGCGGAGGCACTTTCGATGTTTCTCTTATGCAACTGGAAGGCGGTGTGTTCCGCGTGTTGAGTACGGCAGGCGACACCTATTTGGGCGGTGACGATTTCGATCGTTTCCTGGTGCTGTTGGCTCATCAGGAAATTCAAGCCAAAACCGGCCGCGATCTGATGGCCGATCCGGCATCGCGAGCAGCCTTAAGGATGGCCGCGGAACGGTGCAAAATCGAGCTTTCCAAACAAACGGAAGCCGACTTGGTCTACCACGATCCTGACCTCGGCATCGCTTACCGGCGCCGGGTCGACCGCCAGGAATTCTTTCAAGGCATCCTGCCTTTGGTAGAACGAACCTTAGATCGTTGCGGCCAAGTTCTGCGCGACGCCCATCTCGAAGCCCATCAAGTCGATGAAGTTGTTTTAGTCGGCGGCAGCACTCGAGTGCCGCTGATCCGCCAAGCGGTGGAACAATTCTTCGGCCGCCAACCCCACACCCAGTTGAATCCCGATGAAGTGGTGGCCATGGGAGCGGCGGTGCAAGCCGGCGTCCTCGGCGGTACCGTGGGCGACGTCTTGTTGTTGGACGTCACGCCCCTTTCCCTGGGAATCGAAACCATGGGTGGCGGAGTAGAAAAGGTGATTCCGCGCAATTCACCGATTCCGGCCCGAGCTCGGCAGGAATTCACCACTTACGTCGACGGCCAATCCAAGGTGAAGATGCACGTGCTTCAAGGCGAACGGGAATTGGCTAAGGATTGCCGCAGTCTTGGAGAATTCATCCTCGCCGGCATTCCTCCGATGCCGGCCGGTTTACCTCGGGTGGCGGTGGAGTTCACCTTGGACGCCAACGGTTTGTTGCGAGTTCGAGCGGAAGAAACCCGCAGCCAGGTTTCCGCGGAAATCCAAATCATTCCCAAGCACGGTTTAACCGACGAAGAAGTGGAACAGATGCTGGCCGACGCCTGGACCCATGCCGAAGAGGACATGGAGGCCCGGCGCCGAGCCGATTTGCAAACGGAATTGGAAAGAGTCTTGCAAGCGGTGGACAAAAACCTGGAGTTGGCTTCCCAACAACTGCCGGCCGCCGATTGGAAACGACTGCGGGAAGCAGTGGAAGATGCCAGGGAAGCCGGCGAAGAACAAGACGTCCGCCGGCTCAAAGGGATCATGGACGAGTTGGAAGAAGCTTCCTATCCCCTCGCTGAGTTGTTGATGAATCAAGTCGCCGTTTCGGCCCTGGAAAACCGCGGCTTAAACGAATTTCAAGACCGCGATTCCTGACCTAAGCACTTCCATGGCCGGCACCAATCCCTTCGTCGATCCGCCGGAAACACGGCAACCGCAACGGTCATTTCAAGTTCGTTTTCTGCCGATGGACAAAACCGTCACGGTGGATCCGGAGAACGTTCCGGAAGGCCACGACGGGTTGCCCGGAAGCCTCTTGGCCATCGCCGATCAAAACGGATTGGAAATCGACCACGCCTGCGGCGGAGTTTGCGCTTGCTCCACTTGCCACGTGATTGTCCACGAGGGATTCGACAGTCTTCCCGAGGCCACCGAGGGAGAAGAAGACATGCTCGACCACGCTCCCGGCGTAGGCTTGAAAAGCCGTTTGGCCTGCCAAGCCGTCCCGGACGGTAGTGAAGATTTAGTGGTCGAGATACCCAGTTGGAATCGCAACTTGGTCAAGGAAGAACACCATTAACGGCGCAAGTGGCGGCCTTCGCTGCCACCGGCGAATATTCGACCTCGCGACGAAGAATAAGCCAGGGTGTGAAAACCGTCCCCGCCTAGCGCTTGCCAACTTCGTCCTCCATCAAAACTTTGGTCCCATCCATTGGGGCCGACCGCCACGAAACGGCCCTGCCCCAAGGCCACCACGGCTGAACGATATCCGGAAGGACCCGGTCCCTTGCCGCTTTGCCAATGGGCTCCTCCATCTTCGGTCCAAGCCCAAGTTCCGGCCGGGTTGTCCGGTTCTTGATAATCGCCGCCGACCGCGACTCCGATTTTGGAATCTTGAAAGGCCAGCGCGAAGATGCCCTGGGAAGCTTCTCCATGGCGAATCGGTACTGAGGTCGAAGTCCAAGATTCGCCGCCGTCTCGGCTGCTAAAGACCCGAGCCACGCGGCCTCCGGTAGCGAACCAAGCGCTTTCGGATCCAGCCACGGTCAGGCAAAGACCACTGGCGGCAAAGGCGTGTTCACCTTCTAAGGCTTGCGGCCGGGAATCCGGCGCCAAGTTCTGCCAACTCCGACCTCCGTCTAAACTCCGAGCCAGAAAAAATCGGCCGTCCAAGGAATCGCCGAACAGCAAGCCGCGATTTTGATCCCAAAAGGCAATCGCATCCCAAAAAGCCTCCGGGCGTTCGGCCTGCCAAGTCAATTGCCAGCTCTCTCCGCCGTCGGCGCTGCGATAAAGCCGGGAAGCGGTTCCGGGTCCAGCCGCCATCAACAAAGCCTGGCCGGGCTCGAGCAAGGCGACATCCCGAAAGTCGAGGGATTCGGTCCCGGCGATGGAAGTTTGGCGCCAGGAATTTCCGCCGTCGAAGGACCAGGCCCAAAAACCTTGAGTGCCTCCGTACAACACTTCCCTTTGGAAGGCATCCAATCCGCGCATGGAGGGCTTTTCGACAAAGACGCCCGTTGCACGGACTTCCAATGCGCCGATGTCCACCCCGCTATTGGCGATGGAACCGGGTTCGAGTTCCGGATTTCGGCATGCCAGCAGGCCAAGGCCCAAACAACAAAAACGCAGCCAGGCCATGGACGCTCAGGAACTGGCCCCGGCCCGGTTTTTGGTTTTCTGAATCTCTCTTTGCAGCATTTCCCGAGCGACCTGATGGGCGGCTTCCACGGTGGTGGAACGGTCGTCTCGAGCCCGTTGCAAAACCCGCTTCACCGTTTGGCCGATACGAAGCAGTTCCGGTTGCCAATCGGTTCGGCCTTCCCGCTCGAACCCCGCTCCTTCGATCAAGGCGCCGGCGTTTAACACGAAGTCCGGGATGAACAAAATGCCCCGGTCGTCCAGGAGCCGGGCGTGATCCGGCCGGGCCAGGACGTTGTTGGCCGCTCCGGCCACCAAGCGGACTCGCAGGCGCTGAATGGTCAGGTCGTGCAAGCTGCCGCCAAGAGCACAGGGGGAGAACACGTCCGCCGGAGCGTCGACGATGGCGCCGGCGTCCACCACCTGAACCCCCAAGGCTTCGGCCCGGCGGGTTCGCTCCGAGTCGGGATCGGCGCCAATGACCTTGGCTCCGGCTTGGATCAGGCGGGCGGCCAAGGCCATGCCCACGGCGCCCAAGCCCTGAATCGCCACCACCTTTTCTTCGAGCCGGCACTCGCCGTCCAGAAATTCCAATCCGGCCCGAATGCCGTACTCGGCTCCTTCGGCGGTGGCCTCTCCCGCCGGCCGCAGGCCGGAACCGTGATGGGCCAAGAAGTGGGTGCGCTTGGCCAGGGCTTCCTGGTCGGCGACGGTGAAGCCGACGTCGGGGCCGGCGCGGTAGACCCCTCCTAATTCTTGGATCTTCTCTCCCAAGCGGGCCATGGCTCGGGGGCGATCCAGAATCTGGTCGGCCATCACCACCGTCTTCGCTCCGCCTCCGGCGACTCCGGCCAAGACGCACTTGTAGGTCATGGCTTGAGAAAGTCGCAAAGCATCCAAGGCCGCCTCGGCCTCGCTGCGATAATTCCAAACCCGGATGCCGCCATAAGCCCGGCCATGGCGCGGATGGTGCAAGGCAATCCAGGCCCGTAGGCCGGAACGTGCTTCCTGCACGGCCAGGACCCGGTCATGGCCACTTTGGGCCATCCAATCTAAGAGTTCGAATTCCATGAAGCGGGGGGCGGAATTGGGAAGAAATCTTTCCGGATCTCTGTCCTACCATTGTACGCGGTGAAAATCATGCCCTCTTTGTCCCAAATTCTCCGGACCTTCGCTCTGGCCTCGGCCTTCCTGCTGCCGGCATGCTCCGCTGAGTCCGATCCTGCGGAGGGAGAAAACGTCCGACTGGAGCCCTATCAGCCGCCGACCGCCCGGGAGGATTTGACCACCGGAGAACTCATCCTCGAGTGCGATAAGCACATCCGGCAATGGCAAGAACTCCAGGGTGGAAAACGGGATGAGGAGACTTTGGAGAAAACCGTTTTCTTGAATCAGGCCTTGGCCATCTTGGTGAAGCGCCATCAGGGCCGGCTGGAAGAACAGGCCATCTCCGGTCCTCCCCGCAACCGGGCCGTGGCCAGCGCCGCCCTGGCTTTCACTCGCGATCCGAAAGTTCTGCCGCTTTTGACCAACAACGTTTTGGACCCACACCCGATGGTGGCGGCCAACGCCCTCCTGGGCCTCGGAGTTCTGCAACACGACGACACCCCGCTGGAACCGTTGATGGCGGTGGCGTCCAACTCCCAAGCTTCGGAAGAAATCGTCGCCAATCTGGCCTTTGCCGGCTTTCGCTTGGCCCAGATCATGCAACGGGATCCGAACGGGGGTTTGAGCTCGATCCTGATTCCGCTGGTGGATCACGAGCAAGGCACTATTCGGGCCCAGGCGGCCATCGGCCTCGGTTTGATCGGGGCCGCTCATGCCGTGCCGATCTTGGGCCGGGCCCTGACCGCCGATTCGGATTCCGCCGTCCGCCTGGCCTGCGCCCACGCCTTGGGCAAAATCGGGGCCCCCGGATCGATCGACTTCTTGTTGCAAGGTCTGGGCGATGAAGACCCGGTGACCGCCGGCGCCGCCCGGGGAGCCTTGGCCAAAATTTACGGCCGGGATTTGGGACCGGATCCCGATTCCTGGGCCGGTTTAAGACCGGTTTCCAGATAGCCGCCGCCTTGCCGAGGCGACCGCTCCATCGCCTTGGAATAATGAAGCCGTGAGCAACCTTCGCGTCTCCCGCAAAGCCGGGCAATTCGTCGAATCGGTCATTCGGGAAATGACCCGAGTGGCCCGCCAACACGGCGCCATCAATTTAGCCCAGGGTTTTCCCGATTTTCCGGCGCCGGAAGGCATCAAAGAAGCGGCAGTGCGGGCACTTCGAGCCGACGTCAATCAATACGCCGTAACTTGGGGAGCTCCCGAGTTGCGACAAGCCATTGCCGGTTTCATGGCCAAGCGCCGGGGCGTGGAAGTGGATCCAGAAACCCAAATCACGGTTTGCTGCGGCGCCACCGAGGCGATGATGGCGGCCATGCTCGGGGTTTTGGACCCAGGCGACGAAGTCTTGATTCCCGAACCCTTTTATGAAAATTACGGTCCGGATGGGGTGATCAGCGGCGCGGTCCCTGTGTTCGTTCCGATGGGACCGGGTTTTCGCTTGGACATCGAGGCGATGGAAAAAGCCATCACGGCGAAAACCAGAGCGGTGGTCTTCAACACCCCTCACAACCCCACCGGCCGGGTGTTTCAAAAACAGGAAACCGAGGCCCTGTACGATTTGATCCGGCGTCACGATCTGTTGCTGTTCACCGATGAGATTTACGAAGAGATTCTTTACACCGGCCGGCATCAATCGCCGTTGCTGGAACCGGGCATGGCGGAACGAACCCTGGCCATTTCCGGAGCCAGCAAAACCTTCAGCGTTACCGGTTGGCGGGTCGGTTGGGTGATCAGCCCGCCGGCACTGACTTCCGGAGTCCGCAAAGTTCATGATTTCCTCACCGTCGGCGCCCCGGCGCCTTTGCAGCAAGCGGTAGCCGAAGCCTTGCATTGGGACGACGATTACTTCGAACCCATGCGCCGGGAATATCAACAACGGCGAGACCTTTTGGTCGCCGGCTTGCAACAAAGCGGCTTTGCCTGTGAAAGTCCCGAGGGCGCTTACTACGTCATGGCCGATTGCCGGCCATTTCAACGACACGGCGAAAATGACGTGGATTTCGCTTTGCGTTTGATCCGCGAATGCGGAGTTGCCACGGTACCCGGCTCTTCCTTCTACCAAAACCCGGAAGACGGCGCCGGCATGATTCGCTTTTGCTACGCCAAGCGCGTGCAAACTTTGGAAGAAGCCGTAGAGAAGCTGCAAGCATGGATTCAGACTCCGTCCGCCTCATGCTGATCCTTTGTCTGCCTCTTTGGCTCGCATCACCGGCATGCCAAGAACAGGCTGAGCCCTCGCCTTCCAACCTACAAAGCACGGAATCGATCTCCGAGACTTCTGCTTCAAGCTCAAGCCCACAAGAACCGCAACCGGCTGCAAAAGAAATTCTTTTCGCCACCTTGGCGGCGGCTCGAGGTTTGCCGCCGGAAGTTCCCGTGCGGGCCAAACACTTTCGCCTCGACGGCAAAGCTCATTTTCGAATTTCACAAGCGAACGGTCAGGAAAAATCCATCTTCAATGATTGCTCCATGAGCCTCGCCGGTCCGGATCGCTTGCGTTATCACGCCGGCTCCGGCAACAAGAAGAACTTGTTCTTGCTTGAAAGCCATAAGCAAGCTTGGATGTTGCCGGCCGGAAAGAACCAATATGAGGCCATCGACGCCACCGCATTGGCCAAGGAAAACTGGCTGCGCTGGCACATGTTGCGCTTTCCCTGGGATTTCCAGCAAGCGTTCACCGAGCTGTCGGCCTGGCCGCCGGAAGGATGGATTCGAGAAACGCCGTTTGGCCCGATGACGGTGGAACTGGACCAAGAGCAACGACCGGCCAAAATCATTTGGGGCGAATGGTTGATCCTCCTGGATCGCTATCAACAAAACCCGAGCGGAGTTTGGCTTGCCACCCGCTGGCAATGGTTTCAGGAAAACGGCTCCCGCACCGAAACCTTTCATCAGATCTATGATCAGGCTTTCTTTCTGCCTTATGCATTTCAGCGCCGGGGCCTGCATCCGGTTCCGGGAAGTTGGGTCGGCGTGGTAGAAAAACCCGGCGAAGACGCCCGACAAACCCGGGAAACCGTGGAATGGGTGGTCATGCCGGCTTTGAAAGTATTGATCGGCCCTTATCCCCCGGAATGGAAGCCGAACTTGGAGGCCCGTGTTCGACCTCTTCCGCAAACTTGGCAAATGCATCGCCAAGGGCGACCGCTGGAAACCGCCATTCCCTATGCCGGCGTAGCCAAACGATTGCCTGAAGGAATCCGGGCAGAGCGCTTGGTCGAAGGACCTTATTTGAGGTTCAGCGTTTACGGTTCCATTCGAGTGGAAGAGTGCCGCCGCCTGCTGCAACAAGCCGCCCGGGAAGCCGATTTGGAAACCTTCGGACCTTTGTTGTTCGCCGACGTTCCTGCAGAGGATCCACGGGCACAGAGGTTGGCCTTGATCGCAGTCCGCAAGAAAGGGAATTGACGTCGGGGGCTTCGGTTTAAATTTCCTGCGGTCCGCCGGACGGGGAAAACCAAAGAACTTCGGTTTGGCGCCCGGTTTTGCGGCGATAGATTTCCGGCACTTTCCGAGAAAATTCTTCCACCCCTTCGGGGTGAACCAAAGCCGCGGTGCAGCCGCCGAATCCGGCACCGGTCAATCGGGAGCCGTAACAAGCCGGAATCGAAACCGCCGCTTCCACCAAAAGGTCCAACTCGGGAGTCGAGACTTCATATTGATCGCGAAGGGATTCATGGGCCCCGGTCATGGCATTGCCGAAGGCGTGCAAATCGCCGTGCCGTAAACCATCCGCTCCCTTTTCAGTCCGTTCCACTTCGCTGACCACGTGCATGACCCGGCGCTGCAACACCGGAGGCAGGTGATCCCGCACTTCTTCGAACAATTCCCGGCGCACGTCCCGGAGGCAGGTAATTCCGGCGCACTTTTCCTGAATGTGAGCCAGGGCTCGAGTGCATTCCGAAACCCGCTGATTGAAGGCGGAGGAAGCCAGGTTCCGGCGCACGCCGCTATCGGTGATCGCCACCATGGCCTTGGCGGAATCCAGCGGCAGGTGCTCTCGGGTCAATTCCAGGCAATCGAGCAACAACATGGAATCTTCCCGGGCCAGGAAGATCGCCGCCTGGTCGAGGATGCCGCAACGGACGCCGACGTAGTGGTTTTCCGCCTCGTGAGCCAGCCGAATCATCTCGTCGGCGTCGGCCCTCACCCCCAGCAATTGGGAGACGGCGAACACAGTGACCGACTCCACCGAAGCCGAGGAAGACAGGCCTTTGGCCATCGGCAGGTCGGCGGCCAGGGCCACCTCCAGCCCCGGGAGGGCTTCCCATTCCTTGAAGGAGGTCCACAAGGCCCCTTCGATGTAGGCGGACCAACCCTGGGTTCGGCCGGGCTTGAGGGCACTCAGCGGCAGCTCGATTTCTTCGCCGGGGAAGTTCTCCGAGCGCAGCCGCAACATGCCGTCCTGGCGCAGCCGGAAAGCTCCGTAAGTCCCTCGGGAAAGGGCCACCGGCAGGACGCAACCGCCGTTGTAGTCCATGTGGGCGCCGAGCAGGTTGGCCCTGCCAGGCGCAAAAAAGATACGGGTCGCTGCAGAGTCGCTATTTCCCAGCAGAGCCAACGCCCGTTCCCGGAGGCTCGTACACCACGGCACAGCCTAAGGGTACGATGGCGCCCTTGTTCCCAACCATGAACTCATTCCAATCCTTGTTTTGCTCCAGCTTTCGGCTGCCCTGGTCGGTGGCGTCGGCGGTCCTGCTGTTGGGCGCGACTGCGGCCGGCATCCAGGATCAGGATCCGGACCCCTTGGGCCAGGTGGTGCTGAAACAGGACGGACGGGCTTACACCGCCCGCCAGGTCCTGGAAGCGGCCACCGGAGACCCAGAACACCAGTACATCCGCAACCTGGTTCAAGATTCGCAACAGCGCAGCCTTTATTTGCGCAGCCCGATGTTCCTGGACCAAGTTCATCAATATTCTCGTTGGTTGCTGGTGCAGGCCGCCGGTTTGCCGGAGATCACCCGGGAACAATTGGAAAGCGAGGCCCGGTTGTGGGCCAAAGACCGACAAAAGGACTTGCCGGCTCAGGCGGTGTTGTTGAACCACCGTTTGGAGATTTCCTGGCGCAGCAGCATTCTGGCCACCCTGCAGAATGAATTCAGTGAGCCGGTCTTGCGCCAACACATGCTTTCCTCGGTGCCCGAATTCTTCTACGACATTCAAATTTCCTGGTTGCGCCTGCCTTTGATCGACGCTCGCAAAGGAGCCGCCTTGCCCGTGGCGGAACGACAAAAGCGCTATCAGGAATTGGCCGAGGTCGCGGCCCGATTGCAAAGCGGCAAGCTGAGCTGGGAACAAGCGGTGGACAAATATGCCCTCCACGAAGGGGAAAAGAAGAGGAAAGGCTTGGTCGGCCTGGTGCGCCGCAGCATGACCGACAAATTCGAAGAACCGCTGTTGCGCCACACCTTCGACGGTCTCGGCTATAAAAATCCGGACAGCCACATCCTCCGCGGCCCGATCATGGGCCAACGCTGGGTGTATCTGGTTCGAGTGGAAAGTTTGGTGCAGCGCATGGTTCCGGTGCTGCAAAGAGTCCGCGACCAAGTCGATCGCTCGCTCCGGGAAAAGATGCTGCAAGCCAAGTTGCGGGAGTTGGAAACCGAAGTCGAGCGCCAGGTGCTGGCGCCGATCTTTTTGGACTGATTTTTTTCGCTGGACGGGCCGGCAAAGCTTTTCCAGCTCGGGCGGCGCTGCAAGAATTCAGCCGCCCTTCCCAAAGACAGGGATCCCATGAGCCAAGCCGTTCTGGCCATCCAAGACCTCACCGTCCGTTACGGGCGTTTTACCGCCATTTACGGCCTCTCGGCCCGGTTCGAGGGCGGAGCCTTGGGCTTGCTCGGCCCCAACGGCGCCGGCAAATCCTCCATGTTGCGGGCGGTCTTGGGCCTGATCCCGCCGGCCAAGGGCACGATTCAAGTCCTCGGCCAGGACGCCCGCCGCACCGGCCCGAAGTTGCGCCGGCGCATCGGCTACATGCCGGAGCGGGACAGTTACGTCTCCGGCATGAGCGGAGTGGCGGCCCTGGCCCATTTGGCTGAAATCAGCGGCTTCCGCCGGCGCGACGCCATGCTGCGAGCCCACGACGTGCTCCACTTTGTCGGCCTCGGCGAGGAGCGCTACCGGGAAGTGGCCACCTACTCGGTGGGCATGCGCCAGCGCTACAAGTTGGCCGCCGCTCTGGTCCACGACCCCGACGTCCTGATTCTGGACGAGCCGACCAACGGTTTGGATCCTCAAGGGCGGGTCAAAATGTTGAATTTGATCCACAAAGTCACCCGCGAGCACGGCATTCATTTGATCATGGCCAGCCATTTGTTGCCGGATGTGGAACGGCTTTGCAACGACGTCTGGGTGATGGAAAAGGGTTATTTGCGCATGGCCGATTCGATCGCTCATCTGACCAGCGCCGCCCGCGGGGCCAAGCGCGTGTTGTTGGCGGACAAAAGTTGCCAGCCCTTCGTTGCCGAAGCCAAAGCCGCCGGCTTGGAAGTCAATTGGAAAGATGGCGGAGAGGAAGTGGTCCTCAGTCGCCCCGACGGCACCGTGGAACCGCAACTGGTTTTCGCCATGGCGCAACGGAGCGGAGTAGAAGTGCGCGGCATCAAAGCCGCAGCCCGAAGTTTGGAAGACGCTTTCTTGGAAGCCTTGGAGGGAGCGGAATAAGCCATGGCTTTTCGAGCCGCTGAATACACCCGCTTCGCGGGAGAACGGGGATCCTCCCCGGCCTGGATCGCCATCTGGCGCGCCACTTTTCGCCGCGGTTGGGCTTCCGCTTGGGTGCGGCGCCTGACCATGGGAGCGATTCTCACCGCCGGAGCGATCACCTTCATCATTTACATCTTCCAAACGGTGGTGCCGGATTGGCGCATGCTGATGGAAGAGATGGGCGAAAACGTACGCGGGCGGGGTCCTGAATTTTCCCTGGACAGCCGGATCTATCTGGTCTTCCTGCAACTCTTCATCTATCCCTTCCTGCTGCCGCTTTCGGTTTTGATGGGCTACGATTTGATTGCCGGCGACTTGCGCAGCAACGCCTTGGAAACCTATTTTTCTCGGCCGATTACCCCTTGGGGTTATTTGTTCGGCCGCACCGCCGCCTACACCGCCTTTTTGTTGCTGGTCACCCTGGTGCCCATGCTCTGGCTATGGGGTTTCGACGTCACCACGGCACCGGAAGGCCATTTCGACAAAGTCAGCCAAGTGCCGTTGGGGATGACCCTGGCCATGGGTTTGGTAGCTCTGACCTTGGCTTTGTTCATTCAGGCTTTGACCACCATTACTCGCAACGGATTGTGGACCGCCTTGGTGGTGGTCATTTTGTTCATCTTCTCCGGCATCCTCGGACCGGTGCTTTATGAATTGACCAACAATCCTTCGTTGCAAGCCGCGGCCTTTTGGGAAAACATCTGGGTGCTGACCAACGGTTGCCTCGGCTTTCCGGAAGAAACCGCCGGCCGGGCGCCGTTCACTCTGTCTCTCAGCATCTTCGTCGGCATCGCCGTGGTTTCGCTGCTGTTTCTGCTGCGCCGCATTCGCAAGGGAGGCCAAGTCGGATGACCGCACCCGCCTTACGTTGCGTCAATCTTTCCCGCTGGTACGGGGAAGTCCAAGGCCTGTCCGGTTTGACCGTGGACATGCACGGCGGCGTCATCGGTTTGTTGGGACCGAACGGTTCCGGCAAAACCACTTTGATGCGGCTCTTAACCGGCTTGGCCGAGCCGAGCAGCGGATACGCCGAAATCTTCGGGGTGCGCATGGGCAGTCAGGCCCATGATTTGTTCCGCCGCATCGGCCATGCCCCCGGCGACGACATTCACTTTGAAAACGAGCGAGCGGTGGACTTCCTTCGCCTGTTGGCTCGTCTTGGCGGCGAGACTGGCGCCACCGTCCGGCAATTAGCCGATCGGGCCCTGGATCACGTCGGCTTGTTGGACCGGGGAGATACTCGCCTGAAAGCCATGTCCAAGGGCATGCGGCAACGAATCAAAGTCGCCCAAGCGCTTTTGTTCGAACCGGAACTGCTGCTTTTGGACGAACCTCTCAACGGCATGGATCCTTTGAGCCGGCGCCAGATCATGGATTTGGTCCGGCGTCACGGCAGCCAGGGAGGAACGGTGGTGTTCGCTTCTCACATCCTGCATGAAGTGGAGGCGGTCACCGATCAAGTGGTCATGTTGCATCACGGCCGTTTGCTGGCGGAAGGACGGCTCAGCGAAATTCGTGACTTGCTTAGCCAAAAACCCCGCCGGGTCACCTTGAACAGCCCCGCCCGCCGTTCCATCGCCGCTTCGTTGCTGGAAGAAGAAGCGGTCCGTTCGGTGGCTTTCGGCGAAGGCGATGAATTGAGCGTGGAAACCCGGGATCTGGACGGTTTGGTCGCCCGCTTACAAAGCCTTGGCGCCGAAGGACAGGTGCAAAGCTTGCAAATCATGGACGAAAACCTGGAAGCAGTGTTCGACTTGCTGGTAGGAGGTTGGACTTGAGCTCCATCGCCGCCATGTTCCACCTGACCGGCTTTGCTTTGCGCCGGCGTTTGTTCGGTTGGCAAGCCTTGGCTTCCACGGCGGTGGCTTTGGTGCCGACCTTGGTGGCTTTGATCGCCGCCGGGGAAATTCGGTCCGGCAACGAGCAAGTCCCGAAGCCCTATGAGCTTTACGGCGAGTTTTTAGCCCCGGTCTGCTTGTATTGCGTGTTGCCCTTTTTGAGCATGCTGACCATGTTGCCGGTGGTCGGCTCGCTCTACGATCGCGGTGCCATCGGTTATTTGTTCACTCGGCCGACGCCGCGCTGGTCCTTATTGCTCGGGTTGTACAAGGGCGGATTGCTGGCCATGTTGCCGATCATGCTGGTGGCATCGGTGGTGCCGGCCTTGGTCCTGATGCCTCTTTCCCATGGCATCGAGTTCCGCTTCTGGCTGCAACGAGTGGCTTATTTGAGCGCCATTTTGTGGATCGGCTCCGCCGCTTACGGGGCCTTGTGCATGTTTCTCGGCGTCTGGTCGAAGAAAGCCTTGCTGTGGGCGCTGGGTTTGTTGATCGGATGGGGCGTCATCGCCGGCAGCTTGACCGGCCCGTTGCGGGAAATTTCGCTTCACCGCTACCTCCTGGGCCTGATGCGCAATTGGCTGGCGGTGGACAACGCTTGGACCGGCTTTTTCGTTCCCGACCGGGACCCTCCCTCTTCGGTTCAGGCGGTGTTGGTTCTGGCCTTGGGAACTTTGATCTTCCTGGCCATGGCGGTTCGGGCCATGCACAAACGCGACGTCCTTTAAGGGCGCTTCTAAAGTAGGCGGGTCATGGCTCTGATCCGTCACCTGAAAGCTTGGTCCCGGCGCCCGTCGGAGCTGCCGGCGGTACCTCCTTTGAAAGGAGTTTTATTGGCCGACCCCGCCGCTTTTCAGGTAGTGGAATGCATCAATCCCCACATGACGTCGGAAGACGGTTCCTTGAATCGCATCGACGCTGCCGAAGCCCGCAAGCAATGGCAGGCCTTGAAGGACGCCTATTGCCGGATCGGTTTGGAAGTGGCCGTATTGCCGCCGGTCCCCGGCTTGCAAGACCTTTGTTTCAGCGCCAACCCATCCATGGTGTTGCCGCTACCTGACGGAGCCAAAGAAGTCTGGTTGGGACGCATGGCTCATGCATCGCGGGCGGCGGAAGTGGAACACCACCGCCGTTTTTTTGCTTCCCGAAAGTATGCGGTGCGGGAAATGCCCGAGTCGGTGGCCCGCTTCGAAGGATGCGGCGACGGCCTGCTCCACCCCGGACGCTTTCTGCTTCACGCCGGAGTCGGCTTTCGTTCCGACCCGGGAGCTTGGCAGATCATCGCCGACGCCCACCCGGAGTTGGACGTCCTACTCTATGAGTTGCAAGATCCGCGTTTCTATCACTTGGATACCGCTCTGGCGCCGCTCCATGAAACCAGCGCCCTTTGGGTGGAAGAAGCTTTTTCCCCCGAAGGAAAGGCTTTGTTGCAGGCGGCGTTTCCAACTTTGATTCCGATTCCCTTGGAAGAAGCGATGAACTTCGCCGGCAACGCCCACTGCCCCGACGGCAAACACGTGTTGTTGCAAGCCGGTTCCCCGATCATCGAACGGAAGCTGCAAGAAGCAGGATTTGCCACCATAGCTCTGGAAACCGGCGAATTCATCAAATCCGGCGGCTCGGTGTTTTGTCTGAAGCAGTCGTTTTAAAATCCCGCTTCAGAAAAATAACTGTTCCGGTTGCCACTTTCATCGGGACTAGGCTGTTGGCGGCGAAGCATCCCATTTGTCCCTGCCATCCCCCCCGCTCCCCCCATTCCCCCATGTTCAAAGCGAACTTCCGCACTTCTCTTCTATTCCTGACCGGCTTATCCCTGGTCTTCGTTTCCGCCAAGGCGGAAGCTCAGGGCGGCGCCTTTGTTCCCGGAACGGATTATCCCGCCCTTCGCCCCTGGTCCGGCAGCCGCAACTTCAACCGAGCCAGCGGAGATTTCAACGACGACGGCGTCCGTGATTTGTTGACTGAAGACGACGGTTATGTGGAAGTGATTTCCGGCCGCGACGGCAACGTCCTATTTTCCGCCGGCTGGGGCAGCTCCTCCGCCGGCTCCAGCGTGCAAAGCGGCGCCGCCTGGGATTTGCGCTGGATCGGAGATTTCAACGGGGATGCTCCCAGCGACGTGGTCTTTCTTTGGGCCCCGAACCCGGCCCTCCAAGCTGTTTCCCTGGGCTATCCCCAAATCGTTCTGGGCAATGACCTCGGTGGCATCGCTTTCCAATCCCATGCTCTTCCGGCAGCCTACGCCTTCGGAGCCGGAGACCAGGACGGCGACGGTTTGGACGACGTCACCTTCGGCGGAAATCCGAACGGCCAAGGAGAATTTGATACTCATGGAGTGCATGGCTTGATCCGTCGTTTGAACGAGTTGGTTCACGATCAAGTGCATCCTATTTCCGACCTTACCGGGGACGGCAACGTCGATCTGTTTGCCTATCGCCCCGGCAGCAGCAGTTTCCCGGTATGGATGGAATCCCTTACCGGCAACCTGCTCCAATTTTTACCGAAACCTTCCGGAGGCATTGCCCGGACCGGAGCGGTTTTAGGAGACGTCAACGGCGACGGCTTCGTCGACTGCGCCGTAGCGTTCTCAGCCGGCCTGTTTCAATATGAAGATGAATTCTGGATTTATTCAGGAATGGACGGAAGCACTCTTCGCACCCATTCCGAACCTGGATTGGAAGAATTATCCAGCGGTATTGCACCGGCCGGAGACGTGGACTTGGACGGTTTGGCGGACTACGCCATTCAATTTAGCCGGGGCAGTCAATCCACGGAGCGGATCCATTCCGGGGCGGATGGTTCGGTTTTGTTTGAACGGCAAACAGCGGATTCCGGCCTTGACGATCCGATCATGGACTTCGGCCGCACCCCTTATCGACATCGTCGAGTGGGCTGGCTGGGCCCGGACCCCTTCGACCGTCCCGGGAGCTTGCTCGCCATCCGGGACCAATATCTGGAAATCCTGCCCGGGCTCGGTTCCGACCAAACTCAGCTTTCGAGCGGGGCAGGAGGGAGCGCCCAATTCACTTTGCACATGCCTCCGAGCGAAGCCGACTTCCTTTACGCCATCCTGGCTTCCAATTTGAAACCGGGAAGCTCTTTCTTGGGCTACGTAGAAGTGCCCCTGGCCCAGGGACCGTTGTTTCAAATCATGCTGCATAACCCGCCCTCTTTTTTCCATGGCGCCCAAGGCCAACTCGATGCCGAAGCCGAGGGCGAAGCGGTTTTGGATTTGCCGCCCAACCTCATTACTCCCTGGGCCGGAACGACGGTCCGCTTTGCCGCCGTGACTTTCGAACCGCAGAGTTTTCAGGCCAGTTTTTCTTCTCGGGCGGTTGCCGTGGAGATCTTGCCCTAAGGCCCAGTCCAAAGATTCAAGGCCGAGTGCGGAGACTTACTGAGGCCGAAGACAGGCGCGGTTGGCCCGGGGCGTAGCTGATGGCGGCGAGGTAGAGGCGGCGGCCGACCCACGTGGCCGAGGTGCCGGCAGGAAGGGTGTAGGAGGCGCTGGCGTTGCCGTTGGCATCCAAGCTGCTGTAGGCGTTTTCAAACGCCGCCGGGGCCTGTCCGCTCAGCATCTGCTGATAGAAGTGATCCTGACTCAAAGGGATCAATAAATCGGCCAAGCGCGAAGGGCCGGGACCGGTGAGGCTGGCTAGTACGGCGTAAGCGTAGCCGGCCTCGCTGTCGGGGAAGTCGATGTCCAAGGTCGCAACCCCGCCTTCATCAACGGACAGGCTGGAGGTGTCGATGCGCAAGAAGGGATCGACGCTGAGAATTTCGACGTAACCCGGGCCGCCTTGCAAAAAGCCGAACTGAGGGGCACCGACCAACAAGTCGGGGATGCCGTCGCCGGTGACATCCTCGCCGGCGGCAACGTCTTCGCCGAAGATGTCTCCGGTCGAGTTTCCGGAATGTTCCCAAAGCAGAGTGCCGTCAGCACCGGAAAATAGGCGCACCATGCCGTCTTCGAGGTTTGGGCCGCCCGTTCGGGCCACCGAAACCAACAACTCGCTGATGCCATCGCCATTGAGATCGCCGGCACAAGCTACCGCATGGCCGAACCAACCGTGGCCGGGAATGCCTTCAAAGCGAAAAATTATCTCCCCGGTTCGGCCGGAGCACAGATAAGCCGCACCGACGTGAGGATAGCCATCGATGGTTTCCAGTTCAGCGCCGACGAGGATTTCCGGATATCCGTCTTGGTTGGTATCGGGAACGGAACAAACATCAACTCCAAACACACTGGTTTCGGCGATTCCTTCCATGGCGAAGATCAACTCACCCGTTGCACCGGAATAAAGAAAAACCTTCCCAGCTTCTTCTAGATCCGGAGTGTTAAATCCTGGAGCACCGACGAGAAAATCGCTCACTCCATCACGATCATAATCTTCTCCAAAGGCCACCGAATGCCCCAACATCATGAACGAATGGGTGCCTTCGTAGTGATGCAGCACGCTGCCGTCCTTGCCGGAAAAGACCCAGGCGGAACCCGAATTGGCGTAAAGATGGAGGATGGAATCCAGGCCCGCTCCCACCAGTAGGTCGGGATAGCCGTCGCCGTTGACGTCATGGCCGCCGTCGACAGCGCGGCCGAACCATACATTGCCCAGCAACTTATGAATGACGGAACCATCCGCGCCCGAGTACACGAAGGCGGCACCAAAGAAGCCTTCTTCGATCCAACCGGACGCTCCGGCTATGAAGTCGGGAATGCCGTCGAGGTTGACGTCGCCTGCACCGGCAACTGGCCAACCCAGCCACTGTCGAGCGAAAGAACCGTCGACCCGAAGCAATAGATTGCCGGTAACACTTGAATGAACGAATACAGAACCCGCGCTGGTTATGCCGCCTGGATCAGCCGTGTCCGCTCCAACCACAATGTCAGGCAATCCATCGCCATCCAGGTCTCCGATGAAGTCCACCGAACGGCCAAAAAAGTCTCCATAGTATTCGCCATCGACGTGCAACGACACTTCGAAGGCCCCGCCGGCTTGGGCCTGAGCCGTTTCGGGCCAAACAACAACGAGCAAAACCAAAATGGCGAGGTAACACGATTTCGCCGAATTATTTTTTGGGAGATTTTTTTGCCACATTCTTCAAAAAGTTTTGCAATTCCGGGGAATGACGCGCTAAGCGTCTCCATTTCCCATAGGGTAACATCAACAATTGGAACCAAAATTATGGCACGACGATAGAACGGCCGAGGCCCCGCCGAAATTGCGGCGGGGCCCGTTTCGATTTACGGCAAAGAAACTCTTCAATCAAAATCAACCGGGAACCCGTACCACTTGGCGGGCCAAGGCCAAATCGATCAAGCGGCTGCAAAGAGCTTGAAAGTCCAAACCGGTTAAAGCCATGAGCTTGGGATACATGGAAATGGAAGTGAAACCGGGAATGGTGTTGATTTCATTGAGATAAGGACGGCCATCTTTGGCCATCAAAAAGAAATCCACCCGGGCCATGCCGCCCAAACGCAAGGCGCGGAAAGCCTGAGCCGCCATTTCTTGCAGCATTTCCACTCGCCGCGGCGCCAAGTTCGGGGCCGGCACGAACAACTCGGCGGTGTCGTCCAAATATTTGGCCGAGTAGTCGTACCACTCCTTCGGACGAATTTCGCCGGGAGGAGAAACCAGCAACTCGGGGCCGTCCAACACCGCGATTTCCAATTCCCGCACTTCCAACGCCGGCTCGATCAACAGATGATCGTCCACCTCGAAAGCCTGGTCCAAGGCTTCGCCGAGTTGCGCCGCTTCCATCACCCGGCTGATGCCGACACTGGAGCCCAGCCGCGCCGGTTTCACGAACAAGGGAAATGGCTGCCAGGCGGCGATCTCGGCCAGCACTTCCGCCCGCCGGTTTCGAAAATCCACCTTGGCCAGGTCGAGCCAATCGACCACCGGCAAACCGGCGCTGCGCAAGACGTGCTTGGCCAGGGATTTGTCCATCGCCACCGCCGAACCGATGCAGTCGCTGCCGACGTAGGGAGCTTCCATCAGTTCCAGCCATCCCTGGACCGTGCCGTCTTCGCCGCCGGGCCCGTGCAACACCGGAAACACGCATTCCACCCCGTCCTGCAAAAAGGGCGGGCCGCCGGAACCAAGGGGAGTTTGCCCTTCGAACAGCCGGCGGGAATCCTCTTCATCGAGCCAGCCGCCCTGGCGATCGATGCCCTGCAAAACCACCTCGAATCGGTCCGGATCCAGGTGTTCCACCACCGCGGCGGCGGAACGCAGGCTGACTTCGTGTTCTTCAGAAATGCCCCCGAAGAGGACGGCCAGTTTGAGCTGAGGGGATGCCGTCATGGCGGCGAACAGTCTACATTGAGGGCCGACCCCACCGCATTCCCCTTTTGTTCAGCCCTCTCCTTTGCCTCCTGCTGCAAGCCCCGTCTCCGGCGGCGCTTCCCGATCCGGCTCTGCCCGGCCGAGGTCAAGCCGGTTTGGACGTAGGCCATTACCACCTGGAATTGGTGCTGCAGCCGCCGAGCCGGCGCCTTCTGGGCAAGGCGCGCTTGCGGATTCAAGCCCCCTTTCCCGAAGACGGCTTGCGTTTGGATTTGCATCCGGATCTGCAAGTGGAGTCGGTTCGGTGGCAAAACCGCAACCACGACTTTTCGCAAGCCCGGCGCAAGCTGTGGATCCCGCTGCCGGATTCGCCGGAGCCGGAATCGACCGGGGATTTGGAAATCCGCTATCGGGGCACCATGGCGGAAGACGAATCCCAAGGCGAACCGGTCGGCTTACTGGCGGATCGGCGATCCCTGGTGAGTTATCTACAACCCGACGGCGCCCACCACTTCTTTCCCTGTAACGATCATCCCAGCGACAAGGCGACCTACCAGATTGATTTGTTCCTGCCCTACGACGGTTTCGGTGCCGCCACCGGAGCCTTCGGCGGACTTTCTTTCCTGCCCGGCTCGATGCGCTGGCGATGGCAAACCGAGAAACCTTTGGCCACTTATCTCTTGGCGGTGGCGGCGGGCCCGTTTCAAGCCATCGCCCGGCCAGGCAAAGTACCGATTTTGGACTTGGCTTGGAGCGAAGACGCCGACCGGATTCGGCGCCATTACCAAGTGGCCGCCGACATGATTCCGTTTTTGGAAAGCCGATTCGGCCCCTATCCCTTTGAGCGTTACGGTCACGTGTTCCTGAACCGGCCGATCGGAGGCTTGGAAAACCAAACCATGACCGTGATCGGTCGCGGCGCCGGCTTCGGCCAGCCCGAAGGCCTGATGATGCACGAATTGGCTCATCAATGGTTTGGAGATTGGGTCAGTCCGAAGCAATGGCGAGACCTTTGGCTGAGCGAAGGCTGGGCCACTTATTGCGAAGTTCTTTGGATGCAAGAACGCCAAGGGGACCAAGCCGCCGCCCAGTTGTTGCGGGAATGGCGCAACTCGGCGCTTTACCTCGGCCGCCGCCATCATCCTTGGACTTTGGCCAACCCGGACCCGGACTACCTGTTCGACTTCCACTTGGTCTATAACAAGGGAGCCCTGGTCTTGCACATGCTGGCTCAATTCATGGGAAGCGATCGCTTTCACGCCGCCGCCCGCCACTTTTTGCAACGAAACGCCGGCGGCAACGCCGACACCGCTTCCTTTCAAAGCGCCTTGGAACAGGGAAGCGGCGAAGACTTGGAATCCTTTTTCCAAGCCTGGGTCCACGCCAACCGGCTTCCCCTGTTGAAGGGTGAGGTACGGCAGGTCCGCCGCCGCCAGGGTTGGCGGACGGTGGTCCGAGTGCAGCAGCTTCAGGCCGGACCGGCCATGCCCTTGTCGCTGCCCTGGGTCCTTTCCGGACCGAAGGGAAGCCATTCGGGCCGAACCCGAATGAACGGCCGACAAAGCGAATGGACCGTGGACTTAGAATTCCAAGCCAAGACGCTGCAACTCGACCCGAACCGGGAACTGCCGGCGCTTTTCAGCGGCAAAGGAAACGGCCGCTTCCAAGCCCGCTAAACGGGGAGACCGCCGCAGCAGCACGCCGCAAAGAACTTGGAATCGACCCACCCGTCGCCGGCCGTCTCACCCTGGAGACTGCCTCTCATCGCCTTGGGCGCCGCCTTGGCGGCTTGGCTGCTCTACTTCCCGATCTTGCAGGCCGACTTCGTCTACGACGACAAGATCCTGCTCCAAGACAACCTTTTCATTCGATCTTGGGACGCGCTATGGAAGTCCTTCACCCTTCCTTATTGGGAAATGATTTCGGAGCGGCGCTACGCCGCCGGTTACTACCGGCCGCTGGGCACGGTGATGTACACCTTGCTGTGGCACGGCGGCGGCGGTGAAGCCTGGATTTTCCACGCTGCATCGCTGCTGTTACACAGCGCCACTGTTATGACTCTGGTGCTCCTCGCCGGGCGATTGGGTTTCCCGCCCATGGTCGCCGGCGCCGCCGGCTTGTACTTCGCCTTGCACGGGGCCCAGATTCAAACTGTGGCCTGGGCCAGCGCCTCCACCTATTTGCTGGCGACCTGGTTGTCGTTGATGGCGGTGCGAGCCTATTTAGCGGATAAACCGGCCAGCATGGCTCTTTGGTTGCTGCCGGCGATGCTGGCTCAAGAAATGGCTTTCGGGGTCGCCGCCTTATTGTTGGCTTCGATCTTGTGGACCTGGACCGGGAAACGCAAAAGCGCCGCTTGGTTGTTGCTGCCGGCGGCGGTGGTCTGTGGCTTGCGAGTTCTGGCTTTCGACCATTGGACCGCCGGTTTCGCCCAGCCTTCCAACTTCGCCATCTTGGGATTTTCTTTCGGCGAGCAACTGGCCATCAGTTTGAGTTTGGTGGCCAAGTACCTGGGATTTTTATTCTGGCCTTGGCCCCATGCACCTTTCCGGCCCTTACGCTTGGATTACGGCGCCGCCAGTTTGGAACGCGGTCTCCCGGCTTTGCTGGGCTTGTTGCTTCTGATCGCCGGAGCGATTTGGTGGTTGAAACAGAGTCGCCGCAGCCCGGCCAAAGGAATCGCCTGCGGTTTGTTGCTGTTTCCCTTGTTGACCGTTCTGAACCTCGGCAGTTTGGGCCAGTTTCCTTTCGAGGAGCGGTTCCTGTATTTGCCGGCCGCCGGTTTCTGTTTAGGTCTCGCCGCCGTAGCCGCCGGCCTGTTTGCCAACCGGGAAAGCTCTCCGCAACGAATTCGGATCGCCACCGCCGTCCTGCTGTTGCTGGCTTTGCTGCAGGGAGCCTTTGCCTGGAATCCGGTAAGCCACTGGCAAAACGAAGAAGCCTTTTACCGCTGGGCTCGGCAAAGCTCCCCGAACGCGGTGATGTCCTATTTGGGCCAAGCCGGTTTGCTGCAACAACAAGTTCAGGAAATGCCGGCGGACGATCCCCGGCGGCAACAAAAGCTGGACAATGCCATGTACGTGTTGCGTCAAGCTCAGGACATTGACCGGCGCAAATACTACGTCACCCCCACCGATTGGAATTTACTTCACGCCGCGGTCGGCAACACCTTGGTCCTCGGAGGGGAAGCGCGCCTGGCTTTCGATTTTTATGAAGCCTTGTTGATGCACGACCCCCTGGCGCCGGAAAACAACCACGGCATGGCAACCGCTCTGGGAACCCAGGCGCTCCAAGATCTAGCCCAAGGAAGGCTGGAACAAGCCCGGGACGGCTTTCAAAAGGCCCTTGGTTACTACGAGAAAGCCCTGGCCGGCGATCCGTCATTGGCCTCCGCCTGGCTAGGTAAGGGCAACTGCCTGGTCAACCTGGGCAAAGTGCAGGAAGGACTCCCGTTCCTGGAGAAGGCCTACAGCCTGGAACCGGACGACGAAGTGGTCCTGCTCAACTTGGTCCGTGTTTTCGGTCAGACCGGCCGGTTCCAAAAAGCGGGTCAGTTCTTGCGGGAATTTTTGGACCGTCATCCCGGCGATCCGGAAGTGAGCCTGGAATTGGGCAAGCTCCATTCCATGCAAGGCGAGGAATGGCTGGCGCAAGGCAAGACCGAGGAAGGCTTGGCCAGCTTCCGCCGCTCGATCCCTTATTTTGAAACTTGTTTGGAAGCGGATCCCTACCACCCGGAAGCGTTGCTCGGCCTTGGACGGGCGCTGGCCTTCCAACGGGAATTTCAAAAAGCGCTGCCGCTGTTGCAAAAGGCTTTCATGATTGCACCGGAAGACGAGCGCCAAGCCATGGTGTTAGCCAGCGTCTACGTGGAACTCGGGCAGTGGGAAACGGCGGCTCAGGTTTTGGAGGAGCATTTAGCCAATCAACCGAACTCGCCCCGAAAGGCGGAAATGGAAGCTCAAATCAAAGCCCTCCGGGAAGCGGCTCAGTGATTATCCTGGAGGGGTGAGCGCCACCCCGAACCCCGGCAACTTTCTGCTGGCCAAGCCGTCCATGGTGGATCCGAACTTCGAAGGCTCGGTGGTGTTGTTATGCGCCCACTCGGAGGAAGGATCGCTGGGTTTGGTGGTGAACCGGCCGATGGAAATTCCCTTGAGCCGCCTGCTGCCGGAAGAAAAAGAATTCCAGAGCTACGCGGATCCCTTGTTTTGGGGCGGACCGGTCGGCATGGATCGATTGCACGTCCTCCATGGCGGGGATGCCGATTTGGAAGATTCCCTGGCCGTGGGCCCTGGAATCGGCTTTGGCGGCAGTTTGGAAGCCCTGGCCGAAGTTTGGAAAAAAGGTAAGTCGGTCCGTTTTTTTCTTGGCTATTCCGGTTGGGACGCCGGGCAGTTGGAAGCGGAAATGGAACACGGAGTTTGGCACGTGGCGCCGGCTCTGGCCACCGACGTGTTTGGACCGGAAACCGCCCACTTGTGGCAACGCCTGGTCGCTTCCTCCGATGCTCGTTATTCGTGGTTGAAGGATCAACCGGACGATCCCGAGTGGAATTAAAGTCCGGAGGCTGGCATCGGCCTCCCGGAGACTCCAGGATTTACCGGCTTTCTTGGTCCCCGGTGGTTTGACTTTTCAAAACCAAAGCGCCTTGTTCATCGACGGCCAAAACGATTTTGGTCAGGCGGCCGTCTTCAATGACGAAGTCTCCTTTCCAATAGGCATCTTCACCGGCCAGAGGCTCATCCCGGCGCCAGCGTTGCCGCAGAGGACCGCGAATTTCCATTTGATAACGACCTGGATCCAATCGGAAACTGGCCAACTTGCTCCAGCCATCCCGGCCGTAAAAGCGGTAGCTTCGCTGTTCCTGTTCAGACCAAGAGCTTTGGCCCTCCGGCGCGATTTTGATTTCCTGAGCCCGAATCGCCGGCTTGTCTTCCATTTCCACCTGAACCAAACCCTGGGCCACGGGAACAAGATCCAGGGTCAAAATGGAGTCGGCTTGCACCACCACTTCCCGTGGTTTCACTTGCCAAAAAGAGTCCCGATGCTGGAAGGTCAACAAACAGGGAGACATGGTCAAGGTCACCGGGCCGTCCTTTAAATCGGGAAACTTCAACGGCGGTCCCCAGCGGCGATCCCATACATCCCTCTCCACTCCCGGAGGCGCTTTGCGTTCCAGTGTGACCTTCCCCGGTCGAATCAAATCGGGGCGGCTGGTGGTCAGGGTGATTTTAGCCACCGGCAAAGCCACGTCATGGCGGGAGCTTTGGGCCGGAACGATGCGGTCGACGTCGGCCACCGGCCCTAACCAGCGGTTTTCCGGGTGGGCAGCGAAGCGCAAACTCCTTTCCGGAACGGCTTCCACCTGCCAGCGGCCGTCCGGGTCGGTGCTTAGCCATTCGTGGAAGTTGTCATCGCCATGTTCGTGTTCATCGGTGAGTTGGATATTGGCCGGATACACCGGTTCACCCACCGCGGTCAGGCGCCCGCTCAAGGTTCGTAGGCGCCCTAAATCAAACCGGACTTCATGGGGTCCTTCCGGCATGTCGACGTCACCCAAGACCCGCCATCGGTCTCGGCCGGCCAACTGCAAACGAGCGTTGTAACGGCCCGGGGTGACTTCCAACTCGGCTTGGCCGCCGATCAATTCCACCTTGGCCGTCTCCCGGATTCCGCGCTCTCCCCAGTGGTCGGTGCGCAGGACGAAATGGGCGCCGTCCAACAACTCTTTGGGTTCCACCAATACCGTGGCCGTCAATTGCTGCTTTGGTTTCAGGGCAATCTCATAAGGCCCGTCTCCTTCCAGAGTTTGATCGGCTCTCAGGCGCCGGCTTTCTTTTTCCCGGACCAAAATGCCGGTTTTTTCCGCTTGCCAACCAGGCTCTACTTCGAACCTGCCTTCGGCATCGGCGGCGACCCACTGCAATAAATCGGCATCATTCAAGGGGTGAGGATAGTAACTGACCCCAAAACCGGATTGCACGCGGATGGTGGCCACTTCGAATTCCAAATCTTGATCCGGCTCCTGCAACAACAAACGACCTGGGCGAGGGAAATGCCCGACCACGATTTCTTCGCCTCCTTTCAATCGGCGCAGGCTTTGATAATGAAGCCAGTAACGATTCTGCCGGATGACCAAGATTTCGCTACCGCCGTAAATCGCCGCCGGCGTGACCAAGGCCCAACCTTGCTCATCGGTTTTCTGCGCCGGCCGCAAACGCCCGAAAACGATTTCCGCTCCGGCCAATGGATTTCCTTGACGATCTAGGAAACGCACTCGCAAATCTCTTTCCGGCTTGAGACTGACCGTCTTTTCCACTGGGTTATCCCGCGTACCGCGAGGACGCCTCATCCGCATGGTGCGATCGGCGAAACCTTGGAGTCGAAATCGAAGATAGTAATTTCCTGAAGCCGGCAGACTCAATTTGCCAGCGGAGTCGGTTCGTTCTGCCGGCCGCGGGATGGGCACCCACTCTCGAGTTCTTTGAAAGCGATTTTCACCTTGGGCTTCGCTTTGAAAGCCCATTTCCACCTCGACCCCGGCCAAAGGAGTTTTGTCCCCGTCCTGCACTACGGTCAAATTCAAACCCGGATCTTTCTCCAAGCGCACCAACAATTCGCGACCGGCGTAGGCGGTTTCATTCATTACCGGATGCCCTTCCGCCCAAAAGTCCAAGCGTCTGGAATATTCGCCCTGCCATCCCGGTCGCCGAGGGGCCACCGGCAAGCGGAAGCTTCCTTCTTCATCCGTGCGAGTGGTCTTGGCATCCATGGAGCTGAAGACCAAGGCCCCTTCCACCGGCTCGCCTTCAGGGTCCAAAACCCGTCCGAACAAAGTAATGAACTCTGGAGCTTTGGAGGCCGCTTCGACTTCCTCCGCCGGTTCGGCTTCCACGGTTTCCGCTTCCGCCATGGAGGTTCGCCCTCCGGCATCTCGGCGTCCGGCCGGACCGTGGCCTTCTTCGGAAACTCCGTTCTGTTCAGCCGCCTCAAGGCCCGGATCGCCGGAAGCCGCCTCGGCTTTCGGGCTGAAGTCCATCAGCATCAGGGCGCAAAGCCCGAGTATGAGCGCGATCGCGAACAGCGGCAGGAGGGACTTCATCAGATGGAGGCGGGAAATGGAAGGAAGGGTGGAGCGTCTAGACCTACAATAACCGGATTCCGGGGCCAGTAACCACGCAAGGAGTTCGCTTCAGTTGATGTCCACTTCCCTCGAGAGTCTTGCCGGCAAGGTCATGGACGGCCAGCGCCTTAGCGCCGAGGAAGCCCTGTGCCTGCACCAGGAGGCGGATATCGCCACTTTGGGCCTGCTGGCCGATGAGATCCGGCGGCGCAAGCACCCGCAGCCGGTGGTGACCTACATCATCGATCGGAATCTCAACCCAACCAACGTCTGTATCACCGATTGCGGATTTTGCGCTTTCTACGCCCGGCCCAAGGACGAGGCCAAGGCCTATGTTTTGGATCGGGAAGAAATCTACCGCAAGATCCAGGAGACGGTGGATGTCGGCGGCGTCCAAATCTTGATGCAGGGCGGCCACCACCCTTATCTGAAGGTGGACTGGTTCGAATCGCTGCTGTCCGACATCAAGCAACGCTGGCCCAAGCTTCACTTGCACGCCATGAGCCCCCCGGAAATCCACCACTTGGCCAGGATTTCCAAGATCAGCACCCGGGAAGTCATTCGCCGCCTGAAAGCCGCGGGCATGGATTCCATCCCCGGCGGCGGCGCTGAAATCTTGGTGGAGAGTGTGCGGGAGAAAATCGCTCCGAAAAAAGCCACCACCGATGATTGGCTGCGAGTGATGGAGGAAGCCCACGAGGAAGGGTTGAAGACCACCGCCACGATGATGTTCGGACACGTGGAAACCGTGGCCGACCGCATCGAGCATTTGAACCGTTTGCGGCAGGTGCAAGACCGGACCGGAGGTTTCACCGCTTTCATTGATTGGACCTTCCAACCCGGCGGCAACCCGATGGGCGAAGCCTTGTTGCAACAGGGTTGGCGCAAAGCCACCTATGTCGAATATTTTCGAACCACGGCGGTAGCTCGCATCTTTCTAGACAATTTCGACAACTTGCAAGCCAGTTTCGTCACTCAAGGTGGCGAAGCGGCGGCCCTGGCCCTGCGCATGGGCTGCAACGATTTCGGCAGCGCCATGTTGGAAGAGAACGTGGTTTCCGCCGCCGGTTGCTTCGAGCTGGTCGGCTTGAAAGACATCGAGGACCGGATTCGAGGTGCCGGCTTCGTGCCGCGGCAGCGAAACCAGGCTTACCAAATCATCGACTCCCGCGGCCCGGAACCACTCCCTGGTGAATTGCAGGGATGTGGTGCCGCCGCCACCGGCCGCCACGACAAAGACAAGGCTTTCGCCCGCTGAGAAATCCGGCGACCGGCTTTAAGGAAGAGGTGTGATGGTGTACACCTCGTAACTGTTTTTACGCATCAAGACCGTAAAACTCAGTTCATCGCTTTGAGGATCGTAGCTCACCGTAGCCACCGATTGAGAAGCTAAGGCCGCTTCCGCCCCTTGGGCATATTCGGCATTGGTCGGGTCATGTTCACTCCATGCCACTTCTCGCTGCAATTGGAAGGCGGCATCGTAGGGGAAATTCTCGATTACGATTTTTTGAGCGAAAACTTTGGTGGCTTCGTTGTCGTCCGGATGGTGATTCAGGCTTTCCCGATCGATCGAACTGGCCACCAAGACGATTTTTTCTTCGCCCGGCTGACGGTTTTGGCCGGCTAGCACTACGCGATTGGTTTGAGTATGAATGCCGTCCGGCCGATCCACCACAATCCCTTCCAAGATCGGCATTCGCTCCGGAGCCTGTTGTCGCAACCGGTATGCATAAACTTCCCAAGCCAATCCGCCGGGCCTTTTCTTCGGAGTCCCGCCCCAGGGGCCCCAACCCTTTCGAGTCCAGAAAAAGCCGGCCCCAAATACTTGTGCCCCATGCAACTTTAAATGTAGCGGATCCGCCGCCACCCAATCGCTTGGCTGAACTCCCTGGGTGCAAGTCCAAGGTTTATGACTGAAATCGCCATGGTACAACCGGTCCAAATAATATAAACCGTTTAGCAGGAAGGGCGCCGCCCCGGTGGTATTGGCGTAGTTGATTTCATTTCCGGCCCGCCCCCGATTCCATTCGGTGACCCAAATCTCCGGATAGCCATGGGTAGCCAATTCCAAGAAAGAATATTGCGGTTGATGGGCAAGACCGATGTCCGCATTCCGCAACAAGTCGACGAACTGATCTGGAGTGTCAACGTACCAGTGGACCGAAACTGCATCCAGGCCGATATGCTCCGGCTTTGGAGGCGTTTGCCCTTCGTACAAAGCTTGCATTCGGTCCATAAAGGGTATGGTGAACGGAATCTTGGGCAGTTGTCCAGGCGGGACATCGTCGCAATCGTCATAGCTCGGCGGACTTTCTGCATGACACTTGGGAAAATTCAAAGCCGCCATGAGGGTGACTTCATCCAGTAGATCTTCCTGATTGGGCAACCAAGAAGTCATGAATTGATGGCGGAGGTCGACGAATTGATCCGCATATTGGGCTCCCGTCCCTCTCCAAAAGGGCTCTTCAGGAAAGCATCGCAGGCCGCCGGATTCGACCATGCCGGCGGCGTTGAGGTAGGGTTCGTTCCAAAATTCCACCAAGCGGACGGCCTTTCCGGTCCAAGGAGTCCAGTTTTGACCGGCATAATGATCCCAGATTTGATCGTGACCATCGAAGTACAGCAGGATTTTGCGGATGATCTTGGCAAAATTGGCTCGGTGATTGGGCACACGATTGAAGCCTTTGGCCGGTTCCCCGGCATGGGCACCGTTTTGCTGAATCGCTTTGCGATTGCCAAGGATCCAAATGGGTTCGGTATCCCCAAGGTCCTGTAAATAATCTTCAAATCTGGTCAGATCATAGTTGTCGAAATGAGAAATTTCTTTGTGCGGCACCAGCGGAGGCGAATAACCGCTAAGGGCGAAATCCCTTTCTAGAGAATCCACTTCTGCCCCTAGAGGCCATCCCCAAATCGTATTGAGGTCAAAAATAGAATCATGTGGGCGGTTATGGGGGATCTCCAAATCGGTGAAAAAGTCGTGGAAATTGGACTTCCAAGAGCGATTGTAAATGACGTCGGTTTGCGAAGAATCGATAAAGTGACCGGTCCACGTGCCGGAAGCCAATCCTTGCCCGCTGATGTCGCCGGCGGTAACCGGGGCCGTATCCACGCCGTGAACCGGAGCAAATGTGGTCGGCGTGACCTGAGGACTCGCATCTACCCGGATGGTGTAGATGCTCTGTTGGCCAAAACCGGGGGAAGTGCAACAAAGTGCCACGGCAAGGAAAAAGCAGGGCTTTCGCATGTCGGCGGGGTCAAGTTTCACGAATGGAGGAGGCTCCATTCAGAAACGAAATGCCGCGCTCCCGACTTTCCGGGAAAAAAATGTCCGAAATCTTCCCGATATACTTTTCCTACATTCGCAGATTCCAGCAAAACCACTATGGATGGCATTCGATCCGCCTGAAGACCCAAACATCCTAGCGAACCTGGACTGGGCCCGAGCCCTGTCCCGGGCCATGGTGCAAGACGTCCATCTTTCCGAAGATCTGCTCCAGGACGCCCTCGTGACCAGCATGGAGAAGCCACCAAACCCGGCCCATCCGGCACCCCGTCGATGGATCGGACAGGTGATGCGCAATCTGGTCCGCATGCACCATCGCTCGGAACAGAGACGCTTGCTGCGAGAAGCCCGTCTGGGCCGCCCCACCTCTTTCTCTGAAGAACCGTCCCTTTCTCTTGAGCAAAGGGAAGCCGCCACTTTATTGCAAGCGGAATTGGCCAAACTGCCGGACAACATCCGCCGCTTACTTCACCAACGTTATTTTGAAGATCGGCCAATTGCTTCTCTTGCAGCCGAATTCCAAATTCCAGCGGAGAAAGTCGAAGAAAAGCTGCGAAGCGGCCGGCGACTTTTGCGCCTACGACTGGAAGGCAAGAGGGAAAACTGGATGAACCTGTGCCTGCCTTTCCTGCCGCTGTCTCCAGTGGACCTGAAGAAAGGCCTTGCTTCCCGGTCGGGTTCCAAGTGGATGAGTCAAAACTGGGTCATTTGCGGCCTCATTGTGGCGGCGGTGGCCTGTATCTCCATCTTGTGGCCGAAAGCCTCGGCGGACGATTTTTTTGCCGGACGGAAATGGCAAGCCGAGGAGCAGACGGCACTCTTCGCGGCTCGGCTTGAAACCGAATCGGTCGAAAAGATTTCCGCCGCTAGAATCGACCTTAAGTCATGGAGAGAAACGGTTGGCAGCAAAAGCCCTCTTCCGGCTGCCGCCTCCATTTTGGTACAGACCGTGGATCCAAGCCGTGATCTGGAGATCCCTGGAGTCCATTTCACCGTTCAATATTTAATTCCTTTGACGCCGGCAGAAGGGCATCTTTCCGGTATGGAACATGCGGTGAAGGTGGAACAAATCCCCTATCGGCTGCTTGGAGAACAAGGTTGTCAAAGCGATGAGCAAGGCATGGTCCGACTCTATCCGCCGGAAGAAGCCACTTTGCTCCGAATTTCCTCGGGCTCGTGGACTTCTAGTCATAGCCTGGGAACGGATACGAATATTTTCTTAACGCCGGATACTTTCCGGGAGCAGAGTCAAAAGCCAATTGCCCTTCCATTGTTTCCCCGCAGCGGAAAACTCCAGGGGCAAGTGCTCGACTTACAAGGAAATCCAGTTCCCGGAGCCAAACTTCGCTATTGGGCAGGAAGAAATGTTCACGAGAAACGCAAACCCGATCATTATTATGCCGTCCAGGAAGATGGAAGCTTCGACCTGAGCCCTATATTTCATCCCCAAGGATTCAGCCTTTCCCCGACGGCTCCGGGTATGTCGGCTCTTTATCGATACAACGGCCTTCCCAAGCGAGGTGGCGAAAGCGAAAGGATCACTTTATTGTTGGCTCCCAAGCAAGTGGTAAGGGTCCAAGTCCGGGACTCGAATGAAATCGCCCTTTCGGGAGTCCAAATCAGCCTCCAACCCAAGCACAAAGTCCCGTCCAGTTTTTCTTTGACTGGCGGCACTTATGGCATCGATTTGGAATATTCCGGAAAGACCGGCCCCGGCGGTGATTTGATGGTTCAGGCCTTCTCGAATATGGACTCCATGGTCTCCACCTATCACCCTTCTATGGGTACGAAATTCCATCTGCTCGAAAGAGGGAGGTCCAACAAGAATCTAAGCCTCAAGTCACTTCCCTTCCTTCGCGGCAGAGTGATCGCGCCTTGGGGAAGCCGGGCCAGTGAGACCGAATTATTTTTGCTTCGCCACGGAACTCTTCGATTCCTGCAAAGGGGTGATTCACCTTTTCGGGTTATTCAGAACAAGGAGCAAAGTCCGCCATGGGTCATGGCCCGAGCCGAAGGTGGAGAAGTGTTGTGGACCCAGTTGAAACCGGACCATTCCGGCATGATCCAGGAAATCGTTTTCCCTCCTGGCTTGACCCTTCAGGGTGGTGTTGCCTTGGACCAGGCACCTATGCAAGGTCGGGACGGGGAGTTTCGTTGCCTACCACAAGTCCAAGTCGATCAAATGATCCGGCCCGCTCCTTCGTGGGTTCCGGAAAACCTCGTTCACTGGAAAGAAGATGGCAGTTTTGAGATTGCCAAGCTTCCCCAAGGTCGCTATCTGCTCACCTTCGGCCGCCATGGCCGAACCCTTTGGGCAACTATGGCAAATGCAGGCGATCACAAGGTTCGGTTAGGGCCGGGCTCCTCCACCGGGAAATATGGAAATTTGGATTTGACCATCCTGAATCCGGAAGCCATCCTCCACCCGGGGCATCTTCGGCTGCAGGTTCTCGAAGCCAACAACGAACAGGAGCTCACTCAGTATCGATTCCGGCGTCGAGGCCTGGTTCCGATCCGTGGCGATGCTTTCCACGCAGACTTACTGGAAAGCGGTCACTACGTACTCTGTCTCTCCAGTCGAAAAAACCGGATCCACGAACATCAATCCATTGAAATCCAGGAAGACCGAACGCTTTTAAGGCAAATTACGATTAGAACTCGGACAGAAGTGGATGTTGTGATCGACCCCCTTGCCGTGGCACCGGAAAGCCTGCCGATTGGAATTCGATTGATTAGCCCCAGCGGTCTCCCCATGCCATGGAAACCGCCGGGGCACAACATCGGACCGGCTCGAATCCGCGCCAAGCCGTCGGCACAAGGATTTGCAGCGAAGGTTCCGCTGGCCCCTGGAGACCGCTTACAAGTTGTCGAGTGGAATTCCGACAAGGTCCTGTTTGAAACAACCATCGAACCGTGGCACCTGAAGGAGCCGGCCCTGCAGTTGGGCCTCCATCATTCCCGACCTCTTGGATGGCATTGGTAGCAAGCCGCGGTTTGATAAACGTATCCATTGACGTCGTCGTGCTCATCATCCATGTCGTTCTTGCGGTGGGCGTGACAATCGGTGCACGTGAAGATGGTGTAGTTGCCGGGAGTCGTGTGACAGTCTCGGCAGTCCAAGCCACCGTGGTTGCCGCCGTTGATCGGGAATCGATGATCGAAAGTGGCGCCGCGCCAACTTTGAGTGTTATGGCATTGCCGGCATTGGGTTGGGAAGCCCAACGCCTGGTGATCCGGATTGGTGGTGGACTGATAATCTTGTAAGTGACAGGCCACGCATTGCCTCGGCGTCCCACGATAAACGCCGCTTCCGTGGCAACGCTGGCAATTTAAATTGGCGTGGGCTCCGGTCAAAGGCCAGCGGCTGTGATTGAAGCCGGCTCCCTTCCACGTCGTAGGAATGTGGCAGCGATCACAATCTCGAACCCAACCTTGTTGCAAGTGATTCGGATTGTTGGCTCGCTGCAAATCGTCGGCGTGGCAACTCTCACATTCCACCGAAGTTGGAGTGAAGATGCCGACCTCAGACCCTGGATGGCAACGAAAGCAGGGCGTGGCGGCGTGAACCCCCACTAAGGGGAAGCGGGTTTTGGAATGTCGGGCGATCTGGCCGGTGGGCAGCCAGTTCTCCTCACCATGACATTGCTTGCATTCCTTTCCCAGCAATCCCTGATGAATATCTTCATGGCAACCGGCGCATCCGCGGGCGGCGAATTGAGCCGTCGGCCCCCGATCGTTGTGACAACGCAAACACTGGGCTTGCTGGTGAGCACCAACCAAGGCAACCCCGGTTTCCGCCTCGTGATCAAATTCAAAATCCTCCCGTAAAGTATTCCAATCCTTGCCGGTATGACAAAGCAAGCAATCGGCTGGAAAATTGTCGTGAGGAATCACCGGCCCAAAGCCGGCCCACCAGCGATGCCTGGGCGTATCCTTCGGACTTCCGGCCACACAGGCGACGATCAAAGTCAAAGTCGCAGCCAAAAGTACCGGCAAACTTTGCAACCAGGACGGTCTCCAAGAGCGAATTGGGAACAGGCGTAGCTTCATCAGAAGGTGGTTTGGCTAAAGATCCCGATGGAAGTTGAGTTTTGTTGCTCTCCGAACAATTGTTCGAGGTAGGTGGACAAGCTGAAATGGGAAGAAAAGGAATGGTCCCAGGACAACCGAAGGCTCTGCTGCCAGAGATCGGCTTGACCGCCGGAAAACCCTGCCTGCTGATAGAGCACGGATTCCCAGTAAAGCCGCCAAACACTCGAATTTCGGAAATAATTCAGCTCGAGCCGGCCTCCGGTGGCATCGCTGAACTTACCCGCCTGACGAAAAGCGGTAGCGGCAAACGTAGACCCGCTCCAAATTAGATCTTCGAATTCCACCCGCATCTCCCCTCCGCCACCGGAATCGTCTTGATCGGACCATTGATGCAAGCTGCCGCTCAGGGAAATCCAGTCGTTGAGTTGATGCCAACCCGACAAATCCAGACTCAAGTTTTCTTGGTCTCGCAAAGCTTGCCGATTCAAGCTGCTGACTTGAAAGCGCAAGGTTTCCGGAAATCGAATCCGGCGGAGACTCAAGTTCAAGCCGTCGCCGTTTTGCCATCGATAACCGGCGGTGGCTTGGAATTGAGTCAATTCCATGCTGGAGGTCTTGGCCTTGTCTTGGGAACCATAAAAATCCACCCAGGAGGAAGCATAGAGGTGGAAACCATAGATGGGCTGGTAGCGAAGGGTGGTTACCCATAAATCCCGATCTTGATTGCCTTCATGCCAGGTTTTTTGGAAACCGCTGCCGATAGAAAAATGGTCCTTTTCCAGCGGAAGGTGGCGAAAGAAAACCGCGGTTTGAAGATCCTTCCCGGTCGAATGACTGGAGTTGGGTTCCGGCATAAAACCAAAACTGGCCCCGACGCGGTCGCCGGAAGCCAAGCGATAACCGAATTCAGCGCCGTCAAGGACCCCGAATTCAGGAAATTCATACTGCAGGAACCGCCCGACCTGAATCCGCTCGGCCTGTTGTCGGCTTCCTCCCCAAGCATAAGACAATCGATCCAAACGAAACTCGGTATCGTTGAAATCAGGCTCATCGGGAACCGTGACCGAACGGTAGTTCAATTCGCCGTCGATCCAAAGCTGGCCCCCTTGAGAAAAGGGATTTTCAAACCAAAGATCCAAACCTGATCGGGCGAAGGCGAAGTCCCGTTGTCCTCCTTCGCTGGAGCGGGACCAATTCAGACTGTTGGTCCAACGTCCGCCCCATTGCGAAGGCCGAGCTTCCGGATGAGTCCCAGGTCGACCTTTCAACAAAGGATCCTGAGGATCCCAATCTTGGATCGGCTCCGGCCATGGCGGATGATCCGGCACCTGCCCTTCGGGCTGCTCCTTCTGCAAGCGATCCCGCGGCAGCAACACCTCGCCCCGGACTCCGATGTCCACCACCATGTCAGGATCCGAAAACCGGACCCAGGCCGTTCGGGCTTCCAGCCGTTCCACTCGGCCTTCCACGGTTCCCTGCCCTCGCGGGTAAAACCAAACTGGATCCCCGATGGATAGGCCATGATCGGTTCCGCGGTCGATGCTCACCGATCCAGCTTGAGTCAAAGTCACGCGCGCCGGAAGACGAACAATTTTTCCATCTTGAGCCGCAAGTGGAACGGCGGAAAGGTACAAACAAATTCCAACCGCAAAATGAATTCGCATTATTGCTCTCCATCCGAGGCCCTTGGCCCGGATCCTCCTCCGGCCCCGAAGCCATGACAATCCTGGCATCGGGTACCTATTGGTTTGTAACGAACAACCCTTTGTCCGTTGCGAAGTGAAGTAGGTTTATGACAAGCGGAACAATCCAATTCCCGATGGGTCGCATCCAGGGGAAAGCGGGAGTCCTTTTGATGGTCGAATGAAGGTCGCGTAAAAGGACGGTCCTCGGCATGACACCTGGAGCAATCGGTTTTCTGCATATGCCGAAACTGGCCGGCGTGGGGATCGGCATGGCAAGCCTCACAAGCTCGCCCTTTGGCGCGATCACTCCACCTTCCGAAACGATCCGCCTCGGTCAAAGGAGGGTGGCAAGCACCGCAGGCGGCATTGCGGTGAAAGCCTTGGAGGGCAAAGCCGGTCAGGCGACCGTGCTCGGAAGGCTTCAACTCCACCGTTCGAAAGGAAGTGGTGGAGTGGCAAAGCTTGCAATCCTCTTTGGGAGGTCCGGCAGCAGGGCGAAATCCACTTCCATGGGGATCCGGATGACAAGTTCCGCAGCGCTCAAAAGAACCGAAACGCCGATCTCGAATCCAGCCCAAGTTTCGATTCTCATCCTTCGATTTGCCATGACAACTTTCACACTCACTTTGGCGATGGGCCCCGGTCAATGGAAAGCCGGTCCAGCGACCGTGATCGAATTCCCTTTCATGGCCATCAGCGGACGGACCTCGAAAAGCGAAAGTGTGGTGGCAAGTCTCACAACCGGCCTCGGGTTTTCCCTGCGCCGCCAGTCGTTTCTGGAAAAAATCCCGATGCACATCGGAGTGGCAACTCGCGCAAGCTTGAGGATTTTCCTCGACCCGATCGCCGATCCGTTGAAACCGCCGGCCGGTGGTTTTTCGCTCCGCGGTGGCTTGGTGACAGTCCACGCAGTCCACCGCTCCATGCTTGCCGTCCAAAAGGAAGCCGGTCCAAAGCCCATGTTTGAAAGTAGCCGGCTGCGGCCAGGCAAATTCCGTTTCGACGTGGCACTCCGAGCACTCGCCTTGAAAGGCGGGAGCCGCCGTCGATCGCCAACGGAATTCCCCCTGATGGGGATCGTCATGGCAATCTTGGCAACGTTGGGAAAGGCCAGAAAACTGCCGGGGAAGCCGCGGCGAGGCGGAAGGCGGATGGCAATCGTCACAACTCAACTGTGTGTGTGAACCCCGGAGAGCGAAATCGCAAAGCTGGTGCATTTCTACGTCGAAACGGTGCGGAGAAAAGTGGGTCTCCGCATGACAATCAGTGCAAGCCATGGTTGAAAAAGTTCCGCCAGCAAAATCCTCCTCATGAGGGTCGCCATGACAAACTTGACAATCTGCCAGACTCCGACCGGGAAATCGGTCCTGAAAAGAAGTCAACTCTGCAGGATGGCAGTCGGAACAGTTTTGCCGGTGATGCGGCGGTTCCAAAGGAAAGCCGCTGCAACGGTGCAATTCGACCTCAAAGTGGTCGGCGGCTTGCGGGAAGCTGGAATCGGAAAACGGGTGGCAACTCAGGCAAGCTTGATCTTTTCCGGGAAGCAGAACCTGAACCGCTTGAAGAAATGAGCTCGCATGGGGATTGGGATGACAATCCTGGCAAGCCCTTCCTCTTTGGCTGACGTCGATGCCGAATACCCGCTCCACCGCATAGTCGCTTTCGGCCGGATGGCATTCCTGGCAAGCCAGATTGCCGTGAGCCCCTTCCAAGGGAAATTCGGGATGGTGTTGAAACTCCGGCGCTTGAGGAAAGGGCGCCTGCTGTCCGTGGCAGGATTCGCAATTCTCCCCCAATTCACCCTGGTGAGGATCTTCATGACAATGGCGGCAAGCTTGTTGCAAGCCCAGAAATCGCTTTTCTCCTTCCCGAAGCAGAGGAGATTCGGCAGAAGGGTGACAATCCTTGCATGCCAATTCCAAGTGACTCTCGATGAGGCTGTAAGTGCAATGCCGATGGTCATAGTTTTGCCAATCTTTCACTCCTGCCGCTTCAAAGCTGGCCGAATTGACGAGTTCCTTCTCTCCTCCCAAGTGCTCCAAATGACAAGCGGCGCAATTCCCCGGGTTGGTCGCCGCCATGCGCCCGTGCAGCCCGATTTCTTGAGCAAGTTGTTGGCCGATATCCTCGTGACATTGCAGGCAGGCATCTTTCATGTCGGAAAGAAATGAGCCGTGGCAGGCTTTGCATTCCTCCCCGCCGCGAAGGGCTTCAATTTGGAAATGGACCTCACTGATCCTGCCCGGAGAAGTTCGCTCCATTTCGAAGCTGAGCAGATAAACCACCACCGCCGTCGAAGCCAGAGCCAGCCAAAGTTTGGGATTGAAAATCCAACTCACGGGGTTTCTCCAGGCAGAATGCCGGCGTAGCGGATCGCCGTGACGACGTGAAGGATCAGAATCAAGGCCATGAACAAAGCCACCCATCGGTGGAAAAATCTCCAAGTGGCGAGTAAGCCACGCAATTCTTCATAAAACAGAATGGACAGGGTAAGGCGGTAGGCCTGTCTCGCCAGGGCGGTCAAAGCCACGAGGTGCTCTCCTGAAATACCTTCCTCTTTCGCTCGAATGCTCAATTGCCGTATAACTCTGGCCAAACGCCTTCGCTGAAGAGTGACAGCCAAGAATTTTCGAAACAGGCCGGATTTCCACCGCTCTTGCTCAGCCAGTTCCTGAACCCGCTGGCGCAGTTCATTTCCAACGGCTTGATGGCTCCGATCCCACTGCCGCGACAATCGATCCAATTGTTGTTGAACTTCCGCCAACTTCAACTCTCCGCCGTTTGCCGCCCTAGGAATGAAACTATAAAAATATCGCCCAATGGAACCGGTTGCCGCCAAGACCACCAAACAGGTCAAAGCGTGAGAGCCAATCCCGTTGTTTTGAGACAGGGCGCCATGGAGAATTCCGAAAATCAGCGCAGCGATCCCGGAAATAACGTGCATGCTCATCCAAGCCCTCAAAGAGCCCGGCAAGAAAGAAAAAGACCGCGCCCTCCTGGCCAAATACGAGAGGTTGGCCAATATGCAAACCGCGGCGATCACCCCTGCAATGAGACCGAAACCTCTGGATGGCCGAAGCAGACCGTGCTGGGGATGCGAAAACCGTTCGGCGGCCGGCAGACTGTAGTAATCGAATTGCCAAAATAACCAGCCCAAAGAGGATAGAGCCAAAACCAGGGCCAGCAGCAGACCCCAGCGCAAGCCTCTTTCCTGGTCTACCTCCGGTTCGCGGGCGTCATCGTGTTCATAATCGAACGAGACTCCACATTTTTCAAGAAGCTGGAAGGGCGGCTCTCCGCCGATCATGATGAAGACTTCATCGTTGGGCCTCTCCACCACGGAACCGTTTCCATCTTGACGGAGTTCAAACCGGACCCGATCTTTCTCGATTTCCAGAACCTGACTCTGAAACAGCACTTCCACTTTGCCGCTGGCGTAAGCCTGCCGAATCCGAGCTTCGTTCCGAGGCTTCAGGCGAAAGAAATCCTCCTTGCGATAGGAAAGAGTCACTTGGCTACCCGGTTGTTCCGACAGCCCCAAGGCAGCTTCCACTGCACTATCGCCCCCTCCCACCACGCAGAGCCGGCGGCCGCCATAACCCCGGGCATCCATCAGGGAGTAATGCACCTTATGGAGTTCCTCGCCCTTGACTCCCAATTTTCTTGGGCTTCCGCGACGGCCTAATGCCAAACATAAGTTGGCGGTGGAATAGACTCCCCGATCGGTAGAGACTCTCCAGCCGTCGCCATCCGGCTCAGCCCCACGAAAACATTCCCCATACCGAATTCCGAGAGCCTCCCTATCCACGATCTGCCGCCAAATGTGGATCAGCTCTTCCTTTTCATAACTGTTCTTCTTCAATTTTCCCCATAGTGGCAATTCCATGGGTTGAGTCATCACCAGTTTGCGCCGCGGATAACGGGCCACCGTTCCACCGAGACCTTCCTGATCTACGGTAAGGCATCGCAAACCCAGACGTTTCGCCTCAAGGGTGCAAGCCAAACCGGCGGGCCCTGCCCCGACCACGAACAAGTCCCACTCCACTTCCCGGCTCCCGGCCTCGGATTGGCGAGAAGCCACTCCCCGGGCCACGGAGATGCCATGTTGGACCGCGGTCCGGACCAGAGCGAATCCAGTAACTTCCCCAGCCAGGTACAAACCTGGAACGGCTGGGGCTTGCAGATCCGCCTGCAGAACCGGAATGTCCTTTCTGTCCTTCAAATCGCCCAAACGGACCGCAATCGCCCCAACGGGACATTCCTCGGCGCATCTCCCGTGTCCGACGCAGCGGGCACCGTGGATTACCTGAGCTTGCCCATGAACGATGCCAATGACTCCTTCTTCCGGACAGGCAGCGACGCAAGTGCCACATCCGATGCACTGCCCCAAATCCACATGGGGATACTGCAGCCGAGCTTGGTGGCTTCCCTTCCTCCTGGCTTCCTGCCTTTGCCGAACCTGATCCCGAATCTGGCGCAATTCGGCTTGCCTGGCCCAGGAAGCGGCCGCCGCTAAGGCAAGCAGCAATGCCGCTCCAAGGAGAACGACCAGACTCATTCAAACAATGCAGAAAGCCCGGCGGCAACGAAGACCGCGTTCTGAAAATGGGTCCGAGAGCGTGACATTCGCTCTTCCTGAAAACGGAGCTTGGCGCATGATTGGGGGGGCTTGGCGTTCCTAAGAGAACAAAGCGCAAAAAGGGTTGCTCAACCCTCATGGCCTTGGCTCCTTCGATTTTAGAGAGCGGGAATCTGAATTTTCAATGCCCTCCGCGGTGGGCGGAATTCCACTCTCTTTTCAAGCCTAGCCCCGGTTACTCCGGTGGTTTCAGACTCGAATCCGGCCGGTGCCGAATTTGCCGTGCGGCCTTTATCCCAATTGGCCTATTGGACCACGAAGGAATTCAGCTCACTGATTTCTCCGAAGGCGAAGGCTGCATGAAGGTTCAGGCCTACCGCCACGGTATAGAGTCGGGTACCGGAAGGAATCGAAGCCGGCCACGGGCCGATGGGAGTCGTTCCGCTTCCTTGAGAATCGAGCGGGGCCAGCAAAGGACCGTTCCCCAAGATCACGGACCACGCCAAGTAGGCATCGGCGAATAGGCCAGTGTTGCGTTGGGCCGCCTCCGGCAAGGGCCAGTTCCCTTCCCCTCCGGAGAACAAAATGACGGCATGGGAGTTGTTTGCCGGTTGAAAGCCTTGAACCGAAAATTGAACAGGCGAGCCGGCACTGGCTTGGCCGAGAAAGCTGTGCTCGGCGTTGCGCACGCCACCTACGAAAGGAGCATTATTGCCGGCCTCATAAGAACTCCAGAGCAAAATCCAATTGTTGTACGCCGCGTTGCGCACGCCGATCGGCTTCTTGCAATCCCAAGTCAAGGTAGGAGAGAAATTCCGCCGGGTGCTCCAATCTTCGCCCCCATTGACACTGAAAACCCCCTGAACCGATCGAGTCCCCGCCCCTTCCCGCCAAAAGACCAACAAACTTTGATCGGTAGATCCCGGCGCCAACCGATTTCGAGCCAAGTGCGGTTCATCGGCCGGCAATCCCAAGGTGGAAAACAACTGGTCCGGCAACCAAGTACTGCCGAAATCCGGAGTTCGTGCTCCGTAAGTCAAATCCAGTCCCTGGCGGCTATCGATCCAAACAAATTGCATACCCCAAGATCCAATTTCAAAATCGAAACTGTCCACGTTCACCGAATCGGCGTCGTATTGACCCACTTGTTGTTCCGCTTGCCAATTAAGGCCGCCGTCATGGGAAAGAGCCAGCCGCAAGGATCTTCGGAGGTTGCTTCCCCGAGCTTCTCGAAAAGCAACGGCCAACTTGTCTTCAAAAGCACGAATCTGCGGCCGGCCGCGCAAGTCGCCGCTTCCCGAAGAAGACAGCCGCACCGCCTGACCCAACCAATGGAGGCCGTTATTTGAACTGTGCTGATACCAAAGGTCTTTTTGAGATTGTTGATTAGGGTCGGCGCTCCAAACGACGTGGACCTGATCCCCTTGAGCCATCAAAGCGCAATCCATAACTCGCCCGCCCTCGGACAAAAGAAGAGGAGTTTGAAACTGGAAATCTACGCTGGTGGCGGTGGTGTAGAACAGCTCCTCGCCATTTCCGTCGTCCACAGTTTGGATGAGGTGGAGTCGCAGCTCGGCTCCATCCGCTTCCGCCCAGGCCCGCCATTTGCGGACCGCAACTGTTCCGGCGGAAAACCCGTTGGGTATCCGTTGTTCCATTCCCCAAGTCAGGCCGCCGTCAGCGGAATAGTTGAAATAGGTTTCCGGATACTGCCAACCCAATCGCTCGTCTTTCCAAATCAACACCACGATCGAACCGTGGATCCAAAGCGAGTCTACTTGGCTGGTCCGCCATCCAGTGCCTTGATCCACTCGTTGAGGGGCGGACCAAGCCAAACCGCGGCCGTCCGATAAGCAAACGAGAATTTCGGAGGCCCAACTCTCATGGCAAGTATAAGCCGCAACTGACAGCTCTCCGGAACTGGCCACGGATAAGCTCGGGTTCTCCAAAACCCGGCATGGAGCCAAACTCTGGGGCTGCCGTTGCCCGAAAGCTGAAACCATGGGGAAGCAGCAGACGATTACCAACAGGAGGACCTTCTTCATCACCGAATTCGGCTGGGGGGGAGGGGAAATTCCATAGTTCAAGGGATTTTGACCAAACCGTGTGACTCAAAAAACGGCTTTCCGATCTTCTTTTCCATGCCGGCACCCCTTTGCCGGAACGGATCAATCGCCGTCCTGCCCCGATCTAGGGGCCTGGGCACTACCGTTGAAAAACTCTCGAAGCTCTGCCGACATGGGAATTCCTTCCTCTTGAAGTTCTTTCCCCCACTGCAAAAATGGCTCTTGGCCCAGGGCGTAAGAAGCCGCGATCTGGACCATCGCCAATTTGGCTTCGGGTTCCGGATCGCCGGCCAGCCAGGCTTGCTGAAAACGATGCACAGCTTGCTGTCGTTGCGCCATCGTCAGCGCGGCAAACAAAACGGCGGCCCGACGTCTGGACTTCTTCATCCAAGCGTTGAACCACTTCTTTTCCTGCTGCAACCGCTCCTTGGACGCCGACTTCCAAGGTTCCATGCCGGCCAGCTTCTTTCGAAGTTCAAGTTCTTCTTGCCACCAGATCAAAGGATCGGCCACGACTTCGCCCAGCCACACGACTTGCTCCGCATCCGCTTGAAAATCCAAAAACGCTGAAACCGCTCCCTGCACTTGAGCTTGCATTTGCGGCTGTCCGCGAAAGCGTTGCAGCCAACGCCAACTGCGGTCCGGCTCACCCAGCAATAGATTGAGCTGATGCCAATCCAAAGCCGTTTCGACCGGCACATCGGCTCGTACCACCACCGGAGTCAAAGCATTCCGCAATCGGCTGAAGTAGCGATAGGTACCCGGCTCCGCAGCCAATTGGGCCGCCATCGCCGCCCACAAACGCTGTCGCCGCCAAGGTTGCTGCCAAGCGGCATCCACTCGTGGAGCTTCCTGCCAAAGCAGGCTCATTTGCAAAGCCGCCTCCCGCGCCGGACCGGTTTGCTGCAACTGCAAGACCTGGCGCAATCTGCGATGCAAATCTTCTCCGGCAACTTGGGAACGGAGCCACTCATGAGCTTTCTTTCCCTGCCGGGCACCCTGCAACCAAGTCTGCAAGGAAGCCGCATCCATAAAACCGGACCGAGCGTCAAACACGTCTTCTTTGCCGTGGCGGAAAATCAACACCGACGGCACGGTGGAGGTCCCCAAAAAGCGAGCTAAATCTGGCTCCCGGTCCGTTTGGAATTGGATGGCCACGGCATGCTTTTCCATCCAGGTCGACAATCCAGTTTCGCTCCAACTCTGGCGCAGCATCCGCAGCGAAGGCTCGCTGGAAGCCGCCCAGGCATAAACCACCATAAGTTGGCTTCGCTCGGCACTCAGGTCCAGGGCGTCTTCAAATTCCAGATCCACGAAACATGAAGGAATCTCCTGGCCCGAAGCTACGGGAACCAGGAGATTCAGGAAAAGGAGGGCTGCAAGGAGCAGGCGGACCATGCCGGCGATCATACCGGCAGAGGGAAGCCTCTCCGGCTTTCCCTAGTGGCCTTCTTGCAAGCGGATGGAGCCGTGACTGTTGCGTAAAGTAATTTCCAAGTCCGCGCCCCGATGTCCGCCTTGGATGTGATGGCGGGAACCGTTCTTTTCCGACTCGTAAATCGGCATGAAAGAACTGACTTTGCCAAAGGAAGTGCGGGCATCCACCCATCCTTGGGTTTCCGGCGGCATCCAAACGTCCAAGCTGCCGAACGTGGTCTCGGCACTCACCCGGCGAGCGGCTGCGTTCAGCACCTTCAAATCCACGGAACCGTGCTGGTTCTTCACTTCCACCTTGTCGCCGGCGGTGGTCAGCTTCAAGCTGCCGAAACTGGTTCGTGCCGTTACCGGTCCCTGCAAATCATCGGCCCGGATTCCCCCGTGCTGGTTGATGAGTTCCGCTTTCCCCTGGACGCCTTCCACTTTCAAAGTCGAAAAGGAAGTCTTGGCGTCGATCCATCCCTGAATGTGAGTGGCGTCCAAGCCGCCGTGCTTGTTGCGCAGCTTGGCGTCCCCATCCACGTGGTGTACCGACATCGAGGAGAAACTGCTGGAAACGTCCACGCTTCCGGAAACGTGATTCAAGTGCACCCGGCCGTGTTGGTTACGAAACACGCCACCGCCAACTTCTTCTCCGTTCAAGTTGCCGAAAGAAGTACTGACGTCCATCTCTCCGGGCAGGCGCTTCAGTTCCAGCGAGCCATGGGCGCAACGGGTTTCCACCTTGCCCTGAATGCCCTCGATTCGGGTCGGCCCAAAACTATTTTCCACCTTCGCCTGACTCGGATCGGGAACCCTCAAAGTCAGGCGTGAATCCAAACCTCGCAGGCGTTTGGCGTCGCTGGGTTCCGGAATGACCAATTCGAATCGGGCGGTTTCCCCCTGCGGCTCCACCCTCAATTCGATGAGGCCGAGGAACTCTTCCGCTTCTTCTTTGGTATCGGCCCAAGTGTGCAGTTCCCACTCCCAACCGTAATTCCCGGTATCGCTCGAAGCCTGGATCTCCACTTTGCCGAAGCGATGGTCGATCTCGAACCGGGTGGCCCCGGCGGGAAGCTCCCCGGTTTGGTGATTTTGAGCCTCATCCCCTTGCCGATCGAAGCGATAGCCTCCGGTGGTCATGAAGGATGAAGAGGTATTGAAGCGGATGTGGCACGCCGGGGTGAGAGCGAGCAGGGCGGCGCCAAGACCAAGACTGAGGGCGGCTGTTTTCATGGCAGACGGGATCCGTTGGGTCCGGCGGATCTTACGCCTTATTGGGAAGGTCGCTGGATAGATTTCAGCCGGGGACCGCCAAGATCCCTAGCTGCGGCTGGAAGTTTGAATGATCAATTCCCGCCGGTAGCGATCGAAAAGAGTGGATTTGGAAATGGTTCCCACGAATCGTCCCTCCCGCCCGACCGGCAACACCCAGGCCCCGGAGGCTTCGAAATTCTCCAAGGCGGTCTGCAAGGAATCCTCGAAATCGAGGCAGGGAACTTCGGTGTTCATGACCGTATCCACCGGCGTGGCCAGGCGTAATGCCTCATCGAAGATGAATGGTCGCAGGGAGGCGATGTCCAGCATGCCTTCCAAAGCCCCGGTTTCTGGATGGACGACGGCGAAGTTGTTGCGCCGGGTGGACGGCAGGATTTGGGTCAAATCGTTCAAATTGCTGCCGGCGGGCACCGAACAAGTCTCCGCATCCAAAATTTCGCCGACCACCAAATCCGCCAGGATGCGGCGGTCGGTGCCTGGCCGAAGCAGCCGGCCTTCCTCCATAAGATCTTGCGTGTAAAAGGAATAGCGTTGAAGGCTGCGAGAAACCATGACGCTCAGAACCGACACCAGGATCAACGGCAGGGTCAACGCCCACCCTCCGGTGGTTTCCAACACCAGGAAAATCCCGGTGAAAGGAGCTTGCATGGTGCCGGCCACCAAGCCGGCCATCGCCACCAGGGCGAACAAGCCCGGCTCGCCGAAACTCAGGCCCGGTAACAAACGGGGCAAAACCTCGCCGAAGACGCTGCCCAAAACCGCTCCGAGCACCAGGCTGGGGGCAAAGATCCCGCCGGGGGTATTGGTGCCGAGGGTCAGGGTAGTGGCCAGGAATTTGCCGGCCAATAACAACAGCAGGAAGGACGCCCCACCCTCCAGATTGCCCTGCAGGGCGTCGTTGACGGTTTCATAACCCTCGCCGATGGCTCGAGGCTCCAGCCACCCCAAGGCCCCCACCCCCAAGCCGGCGAGAGCCCCGACGGCTCCCAACCAAGCCAAGGGCCGCTGCCGGCTCAAAGCCCTGGACCAGACTTCGGTTTGCCGAATCGCCCGAATCAAAGCCACCGAGAGCACCCCGGCCAGGGCTCCCAAAACCGCACAAGCGGCCAAATCGACGGTATGGAAATCGAAACCGAGGTGATGGAAGGCACCGGTCCCGCCCAAAACCAGGCGACCCAATTCGGTGGCCACCGTCGCCGCCACCGCCACCGGAACCACGGTAGTCAGGGACCATTCCGCCAGCACCACTTCGGTGGCGAAGATCAGTCCAGTCAAAGGCGCATTGAAAATGGCGCCGATGCCGCCGGCGACGCCGCAAGCCAGGAGCAGACTGCGTTGCCGTTCCGCCAAGCCGAAGCGCTGACCGACGGCACTGCCCACCGCCGCCGAACTGAACACGATGGGACCTTCCAAACCGGCCGAGCCCCCACTGGCCACGTTGACCAAACTTCCGAGCAACCGGCTGAGGATGGAGCGAGGCCGCATGAATCCGCCCCGACGAGAAACGGCTTCCAGCACTGCGGGAACCCCATGACCGCCGGGCTCATGAAACAGATATCGCACCACCCAAACGCCGAGCAGGGCGCCGGCGGCAGGAAGCAAGATGCCGGCAGGATGATGCCGGAGCGGTTCCAACCAGTGGAACAAACGATGCACTCCCTCCCGCAACAAGACGGCCACCGCCGCGCTGGGTACCCCCACCACCGCCGCCAACAACACCATCAGCCAAGGGCCGCGACTGGTGTTGCGTTCCCGAACCTCGTGCGCAGGCCTCACCGGCAAGTCGCTTCCGTCGCCGCCATCTTGGTCAAGAGGACGTCATCCTCAACTTTGCGGGCCAACATGCTGCAAAAGTCCGCATCCCGCAGTAGGAAAGCCACTCGAGAAAGAATGGTCAGATGGCGAGTCGGGTCGGGACTCAATAACAAAAACACGGAGTGAACCGGCTCACCGTCGATGGCATTCCAATCGATGGCCTGGTCCAAGAGAGCCAAAAAAACCCGAGGCTCTTGGGCAAACCGAGCGGAGGGCGTCCGAGGGTGTGGCAAAGCCACGCCATGACCCAACCCAGTGGTGGACATGGCTTCCCGCCGCAATAGCTGGGATTTCAAATCCACCCGGTCCCGGTTCTCGGTCAATGGAACTTCTCCCACCAAGGCGGACAAAACCGCCACCGGATCTTGCCCCGGCAAACCACGGAATATGGCCCCTCGTTCCAGCGCGGCGACGAAGGGGAGTTTGGGATCCACCTTCTTGATCGGCACCGCCGCCTTCAAACCGCCAAGCGGCTTCAAAGTCAAACCGTTGTTGCGAGCCCAGCGCCGCAATTCGTGGGCGTCGAAGGTGAACTCGCCGGTGGGCATCCGCGCACCCAGCAATCCCTGCCGGGACCAACGCTGCACGGTGCTGGAGGAAACCCCCAGCATGGTCGCGGCTTCATCGAGGGTAAGGGCCATGGCGCAAGCCAAATCAGTGGAACCTCGGGCCTGGACCCGGGGAGGTCTTGGATTCTAGCCGCGCTTGGCGGTGAAATTGACCTGGGAAACTCTTTCGCTTTCCCTTTCAGGGCCGGTATTCGCGAGCCGGACCGATCCTGCGGCCATGCTGGTTCCATGCCTCCACCCGATATCCGCCGGTTTCCAGCCACTCCAGGCGGCGCCGGTACTGGACTCGGCCGTCCCTTTCCGACTTCAACTCCAGCACCCGCCGGCGGCGCTTGCCGTCCAGGCGATGGAACTCACCGTCCTCGGTCCACAACCACATGGTGACCTTGCCGAACCAACCGGTGCTGACCACGGCGTGATCCATGGCCGTTTGCAGGACCAACCACTCGCCGTCAAATAAATTGCGGCCGAGATGCCGGCCGTGTTCAGAACTATGGAATTCACCGGCCAAAGCTTCGAAAACGCCGTCCCCTTGGTCGCGTTCTGGAAGAAAATCGGCGGGCAGTTGGACTTTCTGACGCCGATAATCGGCATCCATGAACCAGGAATATCCCTTGCGACCGTAATGATCGTTTTGGAAATGGAAAGCTTTGGTTCCGTTGGCCTGAAAATCGTAGGTGTAGCGCCGTTTTGGATCGCCATCGCCGTCTCGAACCACCAAAACCAATTGGCGGTCATCCCAAAAGCCGGTGGCTTCGGCGCGATCGCCCTTGCTTCCAAACCACCAGTGGCGAGCCTCTCCGTTGGCTTGCAGTTGCAGGACATCCGTTCCGGCATAAACCCGGCGGTCGCGGGCTTCCGACCAATAATCCCGACCGATGAAATCGCCCGGTAACCGGAGCGCCCGAATGTGGCCGCGTCCTTCGCCTTTTTTGTGCCTTTCCACCGCTACGAAATCACCGACCAAACTCTGCAATCGCGTTTCCAAGGCCGACACGACCTTCGTTTCGGCTTGAAGATCTTCAGCCGCTTCTTGCGCGAATGCAATACAAAGGATGGCAATCCAAGCACCGCTCAGGCCCATCATCGCCTCCTCTCCGTCGTTTCCGGACTTCCGTACCAACGGGCCAATCGCTCCGGGCTCACTCCCAAGGCGTAGAGGGTAGGAAACAAATTCCAACACAGAAAGGATCGCCAAGGGCGGTGGCCGAAGCGGCGAGCGGAAACTTCCACTTCCGCCGGAATCTTGCGGATGGGTCCGATCTTGCGCAACCGCTTTCCAAACTCCAAATCCTCCATCAGTTCTTGTTCCGGCATGCCACCGACCTGCCGATAAACTTCTTTGCGCGTAAAAAGAGCCTGGTCACCATAAGGCAGAGAGGCGTAACGCGACCGGAAATTCAAAATCGGCAAAAACAGACGGCTGATCGGCCCGCAATCCTCCCCTTGATGCCGAACCCGGAAAGCGCCGGCCGACCACTTCGGATTTTGCAAGGTCTGAGTCACCCAAAAGTCGGCATCTTCAGGCAGCCAGGTATCGGCATGAACGAAAATCAAATAGTCGCTTTGGGCAGCTTCCGCCCCGAGCCGCAACTGCCGGCCGCGCCCGCCTTCAGTTTGCAAAATCAAATCGGCGCCGGCTTGACGGGCCACTTCCATCGTGTTGTCCTGGCTGCCGCCATCCACCACGATGATCTGCCAGCCACCAGTCTGCCGCCGAAGCCTTTGCAGGCAGGAAGCCAGGCGCCGCTCCTCATTGAGGACCGGGACCACGGCACTGCATTGGATTACCTTCTCCATTGCAAAAGTTTTTTCAACAAGGCGGCGCTTCGGGGAGTCAATTTTTGTCGCATGGAAGCATCTCCCAAACGGCTCCAAATCGAGACTTGAGTCGGATAGGGATGAATGACCCCGGAAAGACTTTGCACTTTCATGCCGCGCCCGACCGCTAGACAGGCTTCGCCGAGAAGTTCGCCGGCATGCTCCGCCACCACCGTGGCCCCTCGCAGGCGTCCACTCTTTTTTTCGAAAATGACTTTGGCAAAACCTTCCCCTTCACCGTCCAGCCGGGCTCGATCAATCTCACTCAAGTCCATCCTTAAACTGGTCAATTCCGTTCCTGCTTGTTCGCTTTGGGATGCATAGAGACCGACGTGGGCGATTTCCGGAACGGTGTAGGTGCTCCAGGGAATGGTCAAAGCGCTGGTTTTGGCCCGCCCGAAGAACAAGGCGTTGCGCAACACCATGCGAGCCATGGCGTCGGCGGCATGGGTGAATTGCCACATACCGGCCACGTCTCCAGCGGCGTACACTCTCGGATTGGAAGTTTGCAAGCGGTCATCGACTTGCACACCGTTTCGATTTACGGCTACGCCGGCAAGTTCAAAGCCCAGGTCTTCCACGTTGGCTTTGCGGCCGACCGCCAACAGGATTTCTCGCCCTTGAACCGATCCCAATTGCCCGTCTCGACGAAAATGAACGATCTTTTCCTGACCGACTTGCTCTACTTTTTCCAAGCCGGCGCTCAGCTCGAATTCGACGCCTAGGTTTTCCAAAGCCCGATGCACTACGGCAGCGGCTTCCGGGTCCTCCCGGGGCAGGATCCGGGTATCCAGGCTCACCACCCGAACCCGGCTGCCGAAGGAGGCGAAGGCATAGGCCATTTCCATGCCGATGGGCCCGGCTCCCACCACCACCATGCTTTCCGGCAACTGTTGCAAATTGAATAGATCGTGATTGGTCAAAAACGTCCCGGATTCCAAACCGGGAACCGGCAACGCCATCGGCCGAGCGCCGGTAGCGACCAAGGCTTTGGTAAAACGCAGTTCGGTTTCTCGTCCGCTTTTCGGATCGATCACCTTCACTCGATCCCGCCCGGAAAAACTACCTTGCCCCAAATAAACGTCCACGCCCAAATCCCGAAATCGTTGGGCTCCGTCGTGATGGGCGATTTCGGCTCGCAATCGCCGCATTCGGTCCATGACCGCAGGGAAATCGAAAACAAAATCTTCGTGGCTCAGGCCGAATTCCCGGCCACGACGGTGCTCGTGAATGGCCCGCGCCGCCCGTAACAAGGCTTTGCTCGGAACGCAGCCGTAATTCAAACAATCGCCGCCCATCAAAGACCGCTCGACCAAGGCGACTTTCGCTCCCAAACCGGCGGCTCCGGCGGCGGCCACCAAACCGGCGGTTCCCGCACCGATCACGACCAAGTTGTAGCGCTCGTCCGACTTGGGCCACGGCCAGGCAGCGGGATGAACTTCCTGCTGCAGGCGTTGATCCCACGGATTTTCCAGCAACAAACTCATCGTCCGTACTCCGCTTTTTCTGCTTTCTCTGCTTTTTCAGAAAGCGAACCGGTGGCCGGTTGAGCAAGTTCCGGCGCCGCTTGCTTCAAAGCTTGCCGGGCCATACGGGTCAGCCAGAGGGTGACCCCCAAAGTGGCGGCCAAACCCACCCATTTCAAAATTTGACCGGCGGTGCTGCCTTCAGGTGCGCCTTGTCCCAATTGCGTCACATCTTCCACCGTGGATCCTAGGTAAACGTACAGCAAGGTGCCTGGAATCATGCCCAAGAAAGAGCCGAAGACGTAGGCGAGCAAGGAAATTCGAGTCAAGCCAAAGGCGTAATTCAGCACCACGAAAGGAAACACCGGCGACAATCGAGTCAAGACCAATAGCTTGAAGCCTTGCTCGGCAACGGCTTGATCCAAAGCTTGAAAACGAGGCTTAGCCGCAATTTTGGCCTCCACCGAAGACCTCAAAAAGCTGCGGGCAAGCAAAAAGGCCAAGGTCGCTCCAAGCACGCTGGCCGGAGAGACCAAGAGGAAGCCGAACCAGGGACCGTAGGCGTAACCAACCAGCAAGGTCACCAGGGAACCGGGCAACATCAACACCGTGGCCATGGCATAGGCCAAGCCCAACAGCACGGCCCCGGCCAAGCCTTGGGCTCGCAACCAAGCGGTCATTTCATCCACCCGCTCCAAGGGCAGGAACCACCAAGCCGCCACGACCGCAGCCGCGAACGCCAGGAGACTGAGAGATTTCTTCATGACCAAATCCGGCCGATTTCCGCTCAGCTCTCGGCATCCCCAACCAAGGCGCCACCGCAGGAGGAGCCGCAGCCGGCGGAACAGGCAAAGCAGTGCCGGTCCACCGCGATGTTCATTCCAGGGAAAAGGGATGATTCCGAAGGCTGCGCCAACAAGTCTTGCAATTCCAAGGGCCGCCCGTCCGGGCCAAGCATCGGAAGATCCAACACCAGATTGAAGTCGCAATCGAACAGGCGGCCGTCCCAGCGAACGCTGACCGCGTTTCGACACATGAGATGATCCAAGGTGGCTTCGTTGAAATTCGCTTCCAACAAGTCCATGTATTCCACCAATTGATCCCGCCGTTCCAAATCTTCCCGAAAACGGTGAATCGGTTGGTTGGTCAAGGTCAGCAAACGATGAAAATGAATGCCGTGTTCCTGGAAAAGTTGTTGGCGATAATCCGCTTCCAAGGCCGCTTGCGGAGGAGGAAGTTTGGCTCCTCCAGGATTGAACACCAGATTCAAAATCAGGTTGCTGTTCTCCATGCCATAACCTTCGGCGTTCAAGCGGCGAAGTGCTTCCAGGCTCTTTTCGAACACGCCTTGCCCTCGTTGCTGGTCGACGTTCTCTTCCTGATAACAAGGAAGGGAACTAATCACTTCCACTCCGTGTTCGGCAAAGAACCGGGGTAGATCATCCTGGTCCGGTTCGAATTGGACGGTCAAATTGTGGCGCACCATGAGGTGGCGTCCAAGCCCCCGGGCTCCGGCGACCAAGGGCCGAAAGTTGGGATTCATTTCCGGAGCACCCCCGGTCAAGTCCAGCACCTGCAAACCGGATTCCCTTTGCAACCAAGTCAGGATTTGTTCCGACAAGGCCTTCGACGCATTCTGGTGCCGCCCGGTTCGGGTCGGAGACGCATCGACGTGGCAATGGCGGCAAGCTTGATTGCACAAGCGCCCCAAATTCACTTGCACTTTTTGTACCTCGGTTTTCCGCAAAGCCGGAAAGTTCCGAGTGCCCGGCAGGGGCGGGATCGAAAACGCCTTTTGCAACATCAGCAACAACCCTTGGTGTTTGGCTCCGCCTGTTTATAAGCCGCTACCGTCAGGCTGCGGAACTGCAAACCATCCACTTCCTTCCAAGCTTGGGCTGAACGGTCCAGGACTTCGATTCCTTGAAAACCAGCGTGGAGAAAGGCTTGCAAAAACAAATCTTCTCGGAAAGCACCGCTGATGCATCCGCTCCACAATTCCGGATCCTGTTGCATGGATTGAGGTATGTCCCGATCGCAAACAATGTCGCTGATGATCGCTCGACCACTCGAATCCAAGACCCGAAACATCTCGCCGAACAGACGATGCTTGGCTGAAGTTTCCACCAAATTCAATACGCAGTTGGAAACGATGACGTCCACGCTGCGGGCGGGAATCATCGGTTGTTCCCTTCTCAAGCGCTCCACTTTCTCTTGCAAAGCCTGAAAGCCAGCTAAATCCCGCACCGGATGTCGTTGCAACCAGGCATCCAAGCTGTCCATATCCAGAGCAAGGTCTTCGATCCGTCCTCTCCGAAATTGGACGTTATCCCAACCGATTTTGGCAGCAATCTCGCTCTGGTGCCGGCGAGCCAATTCCAACATTTCTTCAGTCATGTCCACGCCGATGACGGAACCTTTCGGTCCAACCACCTGGCTGGCAATGAAGCAGATCTTTCCTCCACCACTGCCCAAATCGAGAACCCTTTCTCCAGGACGCAAATACTTGGAAGGGTCACCGCAACCGTAATCCCGCTCCAGAATTTCCGGCGGCAACACTTGCAAGTAGCGGCGGTCGTAATCGACCGGACAACAAAGCTCGACCTGGCGGGATTGAGCTCCCTGGCGGTAACGCTCCTGAACCAAGGAAGGGATGGAAGGGTTGCTCACGGTTTCGACGAATTCGCTTGCCATTCATTGAGGCTCCAGTCATAGGACCGGTAGCGGAACCGGGCTTTGGCAAGAGCCGGGTCCTGAGCCACACTAGGCGGTCCATAGCTTTTCAAAAGGCCGCGAATGCCTCCGGGAAATTTTTCCAGTTCGTCTTCGCTCCAGTCGAAGATCTTCGAAATCCGCAACTTGCCGTCGATGATGCGAACATCGTTCTTGCTGCTGTCGGCAAGGAAGATTCGAGCTTGGTCGGCCAATTGCCGGTTCAGGCGGATTGGATCATACGCTTCGGCCCGCAACGGCGGGCAGGAAATGGAAGCGCAAACAATGGCAAAGTGAAACATCGGGCTGTCGAACTGGGTTCCCAGGATCTCGTGCTCCAGCTCTCCCAAAGACAACGGTTTGCGGTGGTGGGAACTCAGGTGCTGCAAGGGAATGAAACGCTTGGAAAACACGCTGGAAAACAGGGAACCCAAGTCTTTGATCGAATCCACCGGATAATGCCGGAGAATGAGTTCGAGAGTGTAGGCGTTATAGGCATTGATCCAGAAGGCTTGCTTTTCCGCCTCGGACCAGGATCGGAACCGGGCGGGAGAAATCGTTTCCATCCTCATCAAATAAGCCTGCAGGGACGCCCGACCCTTGCGCTTCAAACCGCGGTAATCCACCAAGCCGTCCTGATGCACGTAGGCCTTCAATAGGGCGTCCAGGGGCCGGTGATCAAAAACCGCCGGCTTGGCCGCCTTGGGCTCGGTCTGCGCCGACGGTTGCTGCGGCAACCATCCAAGCGAAAGGAGAAGCAGAGCGGCGAGTTTCATCTCAGGTCGACCCGGCTGGCAGGGTGGATTGGAGTTCCCTTAGGACGTAGCGGCGTTACGTTTTTTCCCCGGCCTCCTAGAATCGGCCACATGCCGGAGCGATCCGCGTCTCGCCTGGTCCTGGTTTTCGCCAAACACTATGCCTACGGGGCGGTGAAAACCCGATTGGCCGCCGACCTGGGAGCTCGCCAGGCCCGGCAGCTCTACCGGCGCCTGGCCGGCCGAATTTGGCGTGGCATCGCCGATCCCGGCTGGCAGCGATGGCTGTGCCTGGAACCGGCCAAGGCGATCGCCGAAGTCGAATCCTGGCTGCCTAACGCCGACCGCATCCAACCGCAAGTGCAAGGCGATCTGGGAGAGCGCATGGCCGCGGCCTTCGAACAAGGCTTCCAGGCCGGTTTTCAAGAGATCGCGCTTCTCGGGACCGATGCTCCGGCGATTCAAGCACCGCTCCTGCGACAAAGTTTCGACCTTTTGCAACAAAACGACGCGGTCCTGGTGCCAAGTTTGGACGGCGGCTACGCCCTAATGGGCTTGTCCAAACCCTGCCCGGATTTATTTCGGGAAATCGATTGGAGCACCGATCGAGTCCGACGGCAAAGTTTGCAACGGGCGGAGAAAGCCGGGCTCCAGGTGGCGGAGACCGAAGCCGTTCGAGACTTGGACACGATCGAAGATTTGGAGGCCTTCCGGCGAGAAGGTTGGGCATGGGCGCAAGAACCGACTTCGAAATCACCGTAATCGGCGGCGGCTTGGTGGGCTTGGCCACCGCCCGGGCGCTGCAACGACAAGGCGTCCGGGACCTCTTGCTGTTGGAGGCGGAAGATCGCTGGGTCCCCCATCAAAGCAGCCACAACAGCGGGGTCCTCCACTCCGGCCTTTACTATCGGCCCGGGTCGTGGAAAGCCCGGTTATGTCGCCGCGGCCGGGCGGCAATGGAACGCTTCTGCCAGGAGCACGGCGTCGCCCATCGTCGCTGCGGCAAGGTGGTGGTCGCCTGCACCGAGGAAGAGCGAAACCGCTTGGCCGATTTGGTCGAACGGGGCCGAGCCAACGGTCTGACCGGCCTGGAGCTGCTGGACGCCAAAGGCGTCCGGCAGCATGAGCCCCATGCCGGCGGCCTGGCCGGGCTCTGGGTTCCAAGCACCGGGGTGGTGGACTTCAGCGGGGTCGCAAACCGGCTTGCCGAGCAATTGCAAGACCAGGGGGCCACCTTGCGCTTGGGACAGCCCCTAAGGGGCGTCCGGCGAGAGGGAAGCCATTGGCAACTGCGAAGCTCGGGGCAGGCCTATCGGACCTCCAAATTGGTGGCTTGCGCAGGGCTGCAAGCGGATCGGGTGGCCCGGTTGTGCGGCTTGCGGCCGCAAATTCGCATCGTGCCCTTTCGCGGTGAATACTTCCACTTGGCCGCCGGGGCCTCAAACAAAGTACGCGGGCTGATCTATCCGGTTCCCGACCCTCGCTTTCCCTTCCTCGGCGTCCATTTCACCCGCAGCGTATTTGACGAAGTCGAAGCCGGCCCCAATGCGGTTCCGGCTTGGCACCGCCACGGCTATCGCAAAGGCAGCTTTTCCTGGCGAGACGCCGCCAGCAATCTGCTGTGGCCGGGCTTTTGGAAGCTGGGATTTCGCTACGGACCGATCGCCGCAGGCGAAGTTCGGCGGTCGTACAGCCGCCGGGCTTCGGCCCAGGCCCTACGCCGCCTGCTTCCCAGCTTGGCCGACCGCGACCTACAACCCGGAGGCTCCGGCGTCCGGGCCCAGGCCGTCAGCCGGGACGGTCGCCTGCTCGACGACTTCGCCTTTGAGGAAGGCCCGGGAATGTTGCACGTCTTCAACGCCCCTTCGCCGGCGGCGACGGCTTGCCTGGAAATCGGGCGGGTGATCGCCGAAAAAATCGATTCCCTTTGACCGGGAGCCTGGTGGCTGCCGGCCATTCCGACCGGCCACACCTTGCTAAACTGAGCGGAAACATGCACAGGCGTCATCTTTTGCAATCCTTCCTGCTGGCATTGACTTTGCTGGCGCCGGCCATTCCCGGCCAACAAGCTCAAACCCAAACCGCGGCCAAGTCGGTTGCGGCCCAGGATCCGATTTACTTCCGCCTGGCGGTCATCGGCGCCAGCGGTTCCGCCGGCTTCAATACCCAATACGAAGTCGAGGAAGACGTCCCTCTGGCCGAATTCCTGTCCCACGGCCTGCGCCTGCCCCACGAAGAGCCGCTGAACTTCTCCAGCAGCTTTTTCTTTCTCAATCCGAAACCCAGCGGCGAATCCCAAGTCAAGAGCGCCAAAGCGGTTCGGCCTACGGCGGTGGTGGCCTTGGATTTTCTGTTCTGGTACGCCTACGGCACCAAGAAAAACCCGCAGCAACGCTTCGAGGATCTGGAAGAAGGCATGTCCTTGTTGGGTAGCTTCCGCTGCCCGGTTTTTGTGACGACTCTGCCGGATATGACCCCGGCGATCGGCACCATGTTGAGCCGCTCCCAGGTGCCCAAACCCGAGAATCTCGCCAAGCTGAACCAGCGACTATTGGAGTGGGTCGACGACTTCGATCACGTCCACCTGGTCCCGATGACCCAATTTTTGGACGATTTGCGGGCCGGCAAGGCGGTCGCCACCAAGCACTTCGCTTGGCCGAAAAACAGTGAATCCCGCCTGCTCCAGCGCGATCACCTGCACCCGACGGTGGAAGGCATGGGCGCCCTCAGCTTGCTGGTTTTGGAAGCCCTGGATCAACTGGACGGCGATTCCACCGCCACCCCTTATCTGTTCCAACCGCTCTCCATTCGCGACGCAGTGGCCGCCCACCGCGGCCTGGCCTGGACCCCCAGGGGCTATCTGCCTCAGGATGAAGTCCAAGCCGCCCCTTCCGAAAGCGAACAAAGCCCGGTCGAGGTCCAAGAATCGGGATCCTAGAATACCCGGTCATGGTGGTTGATCTGCTTCCGCTGCAAACCCTGGAAGAACGGGCTCGCCTCACCGGCTTGCAAGGCATCCCGAGCAAGGTCCTGGCCGGGGAACGCCTGACTTCCGAGGACGGTCTGGCTCTTTACCGGAGCGACGACCTCAGCTTGATCGGTCTATTGGCCAATCGAGTCCGAGAGGAAAAGCACGGCCGGGTTTGCTTTTACAACGTGAACATTCACGTGAACTACACCAATTGGTGCAATAAGTTTTGCGACTTCTGCGCCTTTCAAAGGCGGCCGAAAGAAGAGGACGCCTATTGCATGACTCCGGACCAGGTTTATGAAGCCGTCCGGAACGCCAATCCGGAGGCCACCGAAGTTCACATGGTGGCGGGAGTTTGGCCCGCCCTCCCCTATGAGTACTACAAAGACATTTTGAAAGCGGCCAAGGCGGCCCGGCCGGACATTCACGTCAAAGCCTTCACCATGGTGGAGATCGACCAAATCGAAAAGACCGCCGGGAAACCGTTGGTCGAGGTTTTGGAGGAACTTCGGGAAGCGGGCTTGGACAGCATGCCCGGAGGCGGCGCAGAGGTTTTCAGCGAACGGGTTCGGCAGGAGCTTTATCCCAAGAAAATGTCGGCGGAGCGCTGGCAGGAACTAGCCCGGGAAATCCATCGCGCCGGTTTCCGCACCAACTGCACCATGCTCTACGGCATGACCGAAACCTTGCAGGAGCGGGTCGACCACCTGGACCAACTCCGCCGCCTGCAAGACCAAACCCAAGGCTTTCAGACCTATATTCCCTTGGCTTTCCATCCGGCCAACACCCCGGGTTTGCAGCATTTGCCCTTTCCCGATCCCACCGAAAGGCTGCGCTCGATCGCCATCGGCCGGCTGTATTTGGACAACATCGATCACATCAAAGCCTATTGGGTGATGTTGGGGCTGCCGGTGGCGCAAATGGCCCTGACCATGGGAGCCGATGACTTGGACGGCACCGTGAGCCAGGAAAAGATCTACCACGATGCCGGGGCCGACACTCCGCAAAGCTTGGACCGGCGGCAATTGCACCGCCTGATCCGGGAAGCCGACCGGGAGCCGGTGGAACGAAATACCCTCTACCAAGCCCTGCGCCATTTCCCGGAAGAAGAGCCGGACGGACCTAGCCGGCGGCCCACTTCCCTGGCGGTTTGAGCGGCCCATCATGAGCTTTCGGATCGGTACGGTCCCCTATCTGGTGGCCAAACCCTTGAGTTGGGGCTTGGAAGACCACCCCCAAGTCCATTTGGTCGAGGCCCCTCCGGCGGACCTGGCCGCTGGCCTGAAGAGCGGGGAGTTGGACGTCGCCTTGGCCTCTTCGATCCTGGCCCTGGAGGATCCGGAGTTGCACCTTTGGCAGGAGGGCCCGGTGATCGCCGGTCGCGGGCCAATCCGCTCGGTTTTGCTGCTGCTGCGCCCCGGTCTGCAGGACCCCTCCGAAATCCGAAGCTGGACCCCGGACCCTCACAGTCGCACCGGCCAAGGAATGGCCAGGATTCTGTTGCACCATCACTTGGGCATCCGACCGCAGGAAGTGCCGGAAAAACCGGGAGAGAATCCCTTTGACAGCGGGGTGGACGCCGTACAGAGGATCGGCGATCCAGCCCTGGAGGCGGTCCGAAATCGACCAAATTGGAAAATTTTGGATTTGGGTGAAACCTGGAGGGACCGAAACCGTCTGCCATTTGTGTACGCCGGCTGGATCGGTCGCAAGGGATTCGAACCGTCGGCTTGTGCCAGCATCCTCCGGGCCGCTGCCCGAGAAGGCCTGGCCAACCGGGACCGACTTGTGGACCTGGGTCGAAAGGAACGGGGTTACAGCCGTTCTTTCCTTCAACGCTACCTTTTCGAAGACCTCTGTTACCAACTTCCTGCCCGCGAAGTTCGAGCGGCCTTGCAAAGGTTTCGGGAATTGTTGACCGCCATCGGCCAAATTCCTGCCAGCCAAACACCGGGATCCGTTTGAATCCCGCACCTTTGGCTGCCGAAACCCAGATAGACCCGTAATCGACACCTTCAGGAGGACTAAAGAGACAGGTAAATGACACCGGCGACGGCGACTCCGCTCTTCCCTCTTCCCAACGTCCTGTTGTACCCGGACGCCATCCTGCCCCTGCACATTTTCGAGCCCCGATACGTGCAAATGGTCGAAGACCTTTTGCAGAGCCCGGAACCGGACTTGATCTTGGGCCTCCTCACCCCCGGGTGGGAAGACCAGTACTTTGAAAACCCGCCGGTTTATCCCATGGCCGGATTGGGCCGCATGGTGCAATGCAGCCGCACCGACAACGGCCGGTTCAACATCCTGGTCCAAGGGATGAAGAGAGTGAACGTGGTCTCGGAAGAAAGCTCCGACAGCTTATACCGCAAGGTGCAGGTGAAGCCGGTGGAGGAGCAAAAGGGTTTCGACTTGGAAGAAGCCCGGGATCTGACCCAACGACTGCGGCGCGGCTTAATTGAATTTGCCGACGGTTCTTTGCTCCTGCCCGGCAAGGCGGCCCTGGGCTATCTGGCCGACGTTTTGTTGGTCGCCCTTCCGATCGACGTTCAATTGAAACAGCAGTTGTTCAGCATGTTGAACGTTCGCGATCGAGCGGTAGCGGTGCTGGAAACCTTGGAGAAGACCAACCGGCGGCGGCGGTTTATGCAAAACACCCAGGACCAAGCGGATCAGGCTCCTTGGAATTGACGTTGTCTCAAACGACCTCGGTGCAGGAACATTACGACCGCTTCCTCGCCGATCACTACACCTGGTCGGCTGGAGGTTTTGCCGCTCAAGTCGAGCGGGCGCGAAGTTGCTTTGAAGCCATGGCCTTGATTCCGGCGTCGGGGCAGGCCCTGGACTTGGGAGCGGGCAGCGGCTTTCAAACGGCGGCGCTGCAGCAAGGAGGTTTCGAAGTCACCGCGGTAGATACTTGCTCCAAGTTGTTGCAGGAGTTGGAACAGCGTTGCGGAAGAGCGGGCATTCAGACGAAGTGCGACGATCTTCGCAATCTTGCGGCGTTTGGTACCCGGCCATGGGACCTGATCTGTTGCATGGGCGACACCTTGTTGTTGCTGGACCACGCCGATCAAGCCCGTCGCTTTCTGGAACAAACGGTGGATCGCTTGAGCCCGGGTGGGAAATTGGTCCTCAGCTTTCGCGACTTGACTTCGACGCCGGCCGGGGAAAGACAATGGATCGCAGTTCGGCAAGAAGCCGATCGCGCCTTTCACTGCCACTTAAGCTTCGAATCGGAACGAGTCCGGGTCGAAGATCTGGTGTTGCTGCGAACCACGGCTCCGGACCGAATGGATTGGAGCTTGCAACAAAGCGCCTACTGGAAACTACGCTTGTCTCCAGATCAAGTGGCGAGCTGGTTGCAGGGTCCGAATCGGCGCTTGAAGCGCTGGCCGGCGGCACCTGGCCTGGCCTTATTCCTCTTGGAAAAGTATTAAGGATTATTGCGAGGGCGGAATTCGGCCCACACCGGATTGTGGTCCGAGGCCTTCAAAACGGTCTCATCTTCCTGAATCTCCGCCTTTTTCAAATCCTTGGCCAAAGCCGGACTCATCAGCAGAAAATCAATTCGACTGCGATAGGGTTTCTGGTTGTAACTCACTTTGTCGGTAGAAGCGCAAGCATCGACCAAACCGGTCTGCAAAATCGCTTTGAGGGTCGGGCTTTCCGGAGTGTCGTTAAAATCTCCCGCCAACAAAGCCCGGAATTCCGGCTGGTGTTTGAATTCCTGCTGAAACACGGCGGCGATCTGTTTGGCCTCCGCCAGCCGCAGTGCATCCGCAGCATCGCCGCCATGTTGAGATTTCAAGTGCACCACGAAAACGTCGGCTTGCAAGGCTCCACCGATGCGCACTCGCAGCAAATCCCTTTGAAAGCGATGCGTCCTGCCTTCGGCGTCCTGGAATTGCAAGTGCCGGTAAGAAGTGACCGCTCCGACCGGAAGCTTGGAAAGCACTGCCACATCGATCCCGCGACCGTCGTTGCCTTCGAATAGAACGACTTCATAGCCGGCGTCCGGCAGAAATTGGTCGACGAATTTTTGTAGAACGAAGCGGTTTTCGATTTCTTGAAGGCAAAGGATGTCGGCATCGAGTTCCCGCAACAGTTGGGCCAATCGCTTCTCTCGGCTGGAATTTACATAAGCCGGTTTGGTCCTTTCATCCGCCCGCCAGGGATCGTCGTAACGATCGAAGAAATTTTCCAAGTTCCAACTGACCACGCGAATGGGTTCCTTGGAATCGGAATCGCTTTGGGCCGGACTCCACTCCGCCGCCAGCCAAATAAAAATCAGAACCAGGAATCGGGTGGCTTGAAGCCGCATGAGGAAGTCCAGTGGTTTTCAGGATTCAGGAATCGAGAAGAGTGATTTGTTCGATTCGTTCCACGACGATTTGAGGAGCGCCCCGGTGTTCGCTGACTTTTCCGACTAAGCGCACCCTTTGTCGCAGGTACTTTTCTTCCGCCGGGGGAGAAAACTCATCGAAAAGGGAGGCGAAGATGACGCCGTGGAATTTGCCGCGCCAATCTTCGCTAAAGTTCAAAAAACAAGCCTTGCCGCTGTTGTAGGTTCGAACGATCGTGCCTTCAGCACCGATGTACTTGCCCACGTATTGGTGAGCTTGATCCCAAGGCACGATGACATCCGGAACCCGGATTTCATCTAGGCGTTTGGCCGCAATCAGCGGTAAGTGCGGCTCCTCCTCGGAGATCTCGGAAGTTTCCTCCTTTTGCCCAGGCGGCTGGTTTTGGGACTCGGAAACCGTTTCGGCAACGCTGGCCAGCTCAGCCTCCGCCTTGTTCAGCAAGTAAAAGGCGAAGCCGACCACCATGAGCAAGCCAGCCACGAGCACCAGCATGAGCAGGGTCGCCGATCCCCGTCGGGAAGCTCCGGGCAAGCCGGTGGCAAGGGGTAGGCCAGCTTTCAATCTCGATTCAAACCGTCCGCCGATTCCTCGCCGGCTTCGGCCGGCTGGGAGACGCCCGGGTTGCCTGGTAAATAAGGCGATGAACCATCGCCTTGGGCCGGAACGCCTCAAGGGCAGAAGAAGGTTCGGTAGATCACCCAACCGGCGATCAAACCGAGCACCACCAATCCTTTGCTGTTTTTCTTGAACCACTTCATGGCTCGATTTCCTTTCAACCATCCGTGTCCGGAGAAGTCCGTGTCCGGAGAACCCGCCGCAAGGGAAAGCCCTCCGCTATGAATTTTGCTCCTGCAACGCGACCTTCAGCTTTTCCAGCGCCCCTTCCACGGTCAACACTTCGGTCTCACCGACTCGAGGCTTCCACTCCACTTTACGGTCTTTGGCGTCCCGGCCAATCACGATGCGCAAGGGAATGCCGATCAAATCGGCGTCTTTGAACTTGGCGCCAGGAGAAACCTTGACCCGGTCGTCCCACAACACATCGACGCCGGCTTCCTGGATCTGGTCGTAAAGCTCCTGAGCCACTCGATCCTGATCTTCGTTGCCAGCTTTCATTTGCACCAGCAACACGGAGTAGGGAGCGATCGGCAACGGCCAAATCATGCCGTTGGCATCGTGATTCTGCTCGATGGCGGAAGCGGCCACGCGGCTGACGCCGATGCCGTAACAACCCATCCAAATGGCCTTGTTTTTGCCGTCCTCGTCTTGGAACTGGGCACTCATCGCTTCCGAGTACTTCGTGCCCAACTGGAAAATGTGACCGACTTCTATGCCACGGGTGATGCTCAGGCGGCCCTGGCCGTCTTCACTCAGATCGCCGTCTTGTACCAAACCGAAGTCGTGGCTCGGCGGTTGCGGCAAATCGCGATCGAACCAAACGTCCAGGTAATGGGTGTCGGTCTCGTTTCCGCCGCACAAAAAGCCTTGCACTCCCTCCACCGAGGCATCAGCCAGCAGCCGGACGTGGTCGGCCAAGCCAATCGGCCCGGCGAATCCGGGTTCGGCTCCGGTGGCTTGCCGCACGGTCTGCTCGTCGGCCAACTCGACGTTGAGGGCATCGAGGAAGTTGAGCAGCTTGACTTCGTTGATCTCCCGGTCGCCTCGTGCCATGACGGCGACGATTTCTTCCCGTTCGGTGAAGCTTGCTTTGTACAGCACGGTTTTCAACATCCGCTCCAAAGGCAAATCGGGAAACAACCTTTGCAAATCTTCACACGATTTGGCGCCGGGAGTGGGCTCCTTGTGCATGGCAATCGCTTCCGGAGCGGGCGGCGGCGGTGCAATTTGGCTGACCGCTTTTTCCACGTTGGCGGCATAACCACTTTCGCGGCAAACCGCGATCGCATCCTCGCCGGTGTCGGCGTCCACCATGAATTCTTCACTGCCGGAACCTCCGATGGCACCGGAATCGGCTTCCACCGGGGTGAAGCGCAAACCGCAGCGCCGGAAAATCGCCCGGTACACTTCGCGCATGCGTTCGTAGGAGGCCTTCATGGCTTCGGCGGAAGGGTCGAAGCTGTAAGCATCCTTCATGATGAATTCCCGACCTCGCATCAAACCGAAGCGGGGCCGGATCTCGTCCCGAAACTTGGTTTGAATTTGATAGAAGGTCACCGGCATCTGCTTGTAGGACTGGATTTGCCGTTTCACGAAAGTGGTGATGACCTCTTCGTGGGTCGGGCCCAAGCAAACTTCACTTCCCTTCCGATCGGCGAAATGGAACAGGATGCCATCCTGCACGTAGCGATCCCAGCGGCCGCTTTCCTGCCAGAGTTCCCGGGGCTGCACCGCCGGCATCAACAGCTCCAGACAACCGGCCCGGTCATGCTCTTCCCGGACGATGTTTTCGATTTTGCGCAGAACCCGCCACATCATCGGGCCATAAACGTAGATACCGGCAGCCAGCTTCTGGATGAAACCGGCACGGGCCATGAGGGCGTGGGAGCGAACTTCTGCGTCCGCCGGTTCTTCCCTCAGAGTCACGAAGAGCATTTGGGAAAGCTTCATGAGCCCGGCATTTTACGCCGACCTTAGCACCAGGGAATGGTGCGGATTCCACGAATGGAGCCGTAGCATAAGAACCGGGAACCGGACTCCTTCCACTGCCGGCACCGCCGGCTTCGATGACTCATGAAGCGCTTCGCCCCTGCTTTCGCCTTGTTGATGGTTTTGGTCGCCATCGCCGCCATCTTTTGGAAGGGCGGAGCCTTCCAACCGGACGAGTCCAAATCCACCTCTCCTTCGGAACAGACCCCGACGCAAGAAAATGGCGGCGAGGCGTGGCCGGAGGATTCCGACCGCCAGACCGAAAACGGCCAACGCCAACCGGGCAATCCGGATTCTCCTGACCGGCCTGGTGGAGTCGAGGCGCTTGGCATTCCCTCTTTCCGGGGTCGGCTGGTGGATCCCGATGGACAGCCGGTTCTGGGAAGCCAACTCCAGGTGTACGGCATGACCGGCTGGGCCGGCCACGTCGACTGGAGCGATCCGGCCCTTCGGCCCTGGGTCCACTGGACCGTGAAGGTCGCCCCGGACGGCCGCTTCCAGGTGCCGGAATCGCCCCGGGACGGCCTGCGCTTTCTACTTCGGGCGGAAGCCCCTCCCTGGCCGCCTCAAACCCTGGCCAATCTGCCCAGCTTGCCCGGCCGCACGCGCGACTTGGGGACCTGGTCCTTGAGCCCCGGTTTCGAGCTCCGGGGAAAAGTCCAGGATGCCGCCGGCAAGCCGCTGGCAGGAGCCCTGATCCAGGTGTTCCAAATCCCGGAGGGAGAAAATTTGGGAGCTTCTTTCATGCGCAAGCTCCCGCCGATGGAAGGCTTCGACACCCGCAGCCGCGCCGATGGAAGCTTTCGGATTGCCGGTTTGCCGGCGGGCAAAGTCAAAATCCGTGGCCAGGCTTCTGGCTATCTGATAGTCGAAAGCGCCCCGGTAGAAGGCGGAACGGGAAGGATGCCGCCACCGTTGAACCTGGTGTTGGCGGCTTCCCACACCTGGCATGGCCGCTTGCTCGATCCGGAAGGAAACGGGGTGCCCCAAGCTTGGCTGCGGCTACGCGGGACCGAAGGGCTCGACCTGCAGATCCGCTCCCAGGACGATGGCCGTTTTCAGGCCGACGTTCCCCCGGCGCTGCAAAAGCTGCGAATGGATGTGGCCGCCTCCGGCTTCCTGCCGGCTCAATTCACTCTGGAAAGAACCACTTTGGAAAGAGCGGATGAGGAGAACCGCTGGACCGCGACCCTGGATCCGGTCGAGCCGATTCGAGGTCTGGTGCAAATGCCCGACGGCCAAGGCGTTGCCGGAGCCGAGGTGGTGCTGCTGAATGCTCAGCGATCCCGCCACGACCAAGGCCATCCCAAGTTTTTGCCGGCTTTGGCCCGAACTCGAACCGCCTTGGATGGAAGCTTCGAACTCCCTTGGCCGGCCCCGACCGAAACGCCGCCGACCTATTGGCAAGTCGCCGCTTGGAGTGAACAAAGCCAGCCGGACCGAAGCCCGCCGTTTCGCTTACAAGCGGGAAACGCTTCTTCGTGGCAATCTTTGAGCCTGACTTTGGAATCGGGAGGCCGAATCCACGGTTTCGTGCAAGATCCAAACGGCCGGCCGGTAGCCGATGCCCGGGTCCATCTTCGACGATTGCACCTGCAAAGAAACCGAAGCCGGCTGAGTACCGGCCTGAAAAGCCGGCGGATCGGAGTGCTGTACGAAAGCGCCAACAGCGATGCTCAAGGCAGATTCGCCTTTGACGGTCTCCCGGCGGCCGACTACCGCCTCGAGGCTTACCACCGGGAGCATTCCCCGGTGGAAACACCGGACTTCGCTTTGCTCGAAGGAAGCCAGGAGCACCTCTTGGTTCTCCAGGAATCGGCCGAACTCCATGGAGAGGTCCTCGGTTTGCCCCCTGGCTTGCACCCGCTTCGAATCACCGTAGAACGTCCTGACGGCGATCCTCTTTATGCCGATTTGGATTCTCAAAACCGCTTCCGCATCAGCCATTTGATGCCGGCGACCTATGCCCTCAGCGTGCGCGAAGTCGACCCGGTGTTCGGCGGCCGTCTGTTCCATTTAGGTGGAGGCCGGGCCTTGGCCCGCCAAGACGGGGTGGAACTTGGCGCCGGCGAAAGCCAATTCGTGGTGCTGGAAGTGGACTCCTCCGATAAGGCCAGCCTCAGCGGGCAAGTCTTGATTCAAGGCCAGGCCGCCGCCGGCATGGACTTGTTCTTGCTGCCGATGGGTGTGGGCGGAACCACCGCCGACCCCCGGGTGCGGGCTCGGTTCTTGTCGGAAAATTTGCGTAGCGCCAAAACCGATGAGGAGGGGCGCTACCGTTTCCCGATGCTGGAACCGGAAGACTCCTGGCTGATCGTGGAGCGAGATGGGGCCACCCAAGATCTGCTGAATTTTCAACCGCAGGCGGTCGGCCCACAGGCCGGCCCCAAAGGCTTGGCTCGGGCCGCGATCCAGCTTCGTCCCGGCCAGGCCAGCCGGCAGGATTTCAACCTGGCCTTGGGTTCGATTTCCGGTCGGGCCAGCGGTCAGGGAGCGGAAGGAAACCAGGTTTTGGCCGGTGGCTTTGCCATCCTGCGGCCGCAAGCCGCCTTGGAGGGCGTAGCTCCCCGGCGTACCAACCTCAGCGCCGGCGGCAGCTTCCGCTTCGACGGCGTACCGGCTGGTCCGTGGCTGCTGGAACTGCAAAGCGGACCGTTTCGGGAACCGGGTCTCCCCGTTCAAATCCGAGCCGGGAAAGAGCTGGAGTTGCAGCCGGAATTGAGGCCCCGTAGCGCCGAAACCCATCCCGAATCCTTTCAGAGAGGCGATTGAAACGGTGAAGTGGATTCGCCGCTTGCTGCCCTGGTTGGCGCCGGGGATTACCCTATTGCTGGTCTGGCAATGGGGCCAATGGCAGCGCGACATTCCGGCTTGGGATTGGCAAACCGGCCCCGGTTTGGCACCGCCGCCGCCACCGGAATTCGGCCCGCCTCCTGAAGCCGAGCCGGTGGGTTGGTTGCAAGTTCAACTTCGAAGCGGCGACGGCCGCCCGGCGGAAGGTGCTTTAGTGGCTTTGCTGGAACCGGAACCGACGGTTTCTCGAGCGGACCAGGAAGGAAAGCTGCGCCTTCCCTTATGGAAGGAAGGAAATTACCACTTGCTGGCTTATTTCCCCGGTCACGAGTTGCTTCGCCTTCGCGGCTCCGCCGGTGAGCAAGTTCTGGTTTTAAATTTTGAAGTTTTGGACAGTTTGGAAATTCCTCCTTGGCAACCGCCGGTGGAACATCGAAGAGGCCTCGAGTTGCTCTGCGCCGACGGTCAAGTACTGGCAGGTGCCTTGGTGGTCGCCAAGAAAAGGGAAGATTCCGCTTCCACTTGGCAACAAGGCCTATCTTGGGTGACGATTTCCGATCCTCACGGTTACGCCGAATTTCCAAACCTACCGGAAGGCAAGTTCCAGGTTCAGGCCTACGCTCCGGGCATGCCGCCGGCCCCACCTTGGATGCTGGCGGAATGGACCTGGAATCCGCAAGAATCACCGCAACCTGCCAGACACAGCGTTGCCGCGGTTCACTTGAAACTGATCGGCTTGCCGCCCGGGGAAGTTCTCGAAGGCCGGCGGGCGGTGGAAGGGGGAGCCCTTCCCCTTCGCCACATCGGCGACGAAGGCGAAGTAAGTTTTCCGCCCCTTCCCCCCGGTCGATATCGCTTCCTGACTCGAGACCGTTATTTGGAACTTTCGCTGGAATCCGGAAGCCGGGAAGCCCACTTCTCCACCGCAAAAATTCGGTCCGGAGAAGACGGCATGGGTGGCGAATAATTCGACATGACCGCGGCCCGGCCGCGAAAACCGTGCAAGGTTCGACGCGGGATCAACAGCCAATCCCCCGGCTTCAATTCCATGCTTTCTACTTCGCCGGCCGAGGCCAAGCCGCCGCCGGAAGGACCGATCCAAAAAGTTCCGCTTCCTTCCAAAAGGAGAACCCATTCTTCACGATCTTGGTGCAAGTGAAGCGGGATCTCTCCATCTACTTTTCGCAAGCGGGAATCGCATGCCGGACTTTGCCAAACTTCGTCCTCCGCCATGGCGGCGTCCGCTTCCGGGTGAGCGGCAAGCCAAGCCTCTACGTTGAGCTTTTGAAAGGAAGCCGGCGGACTCTGGCAACTCATGCTGGCCAAGATCATCCAAATCAAGCACCAGAACTTTTTCATGGGCGGGACCAAGCTTCGAGGGTTTCATCGGCACGGTAGCGATAAACCGGCCGCTGTTCCAATCCCCAGAACTGCAAGACTTCCCAAGTCCGTTCGGGATTGGCCAATTCCCGGAGAAACACCTGTTCTCCGGCGGGAAAAGGCGGGGATGACGGAGTGAACAACTTGAAACCGCTTTCCCCCATCTCCAGCGGCAACAAAATCACGGCATGGTCTTCTGCTTGCTCCGCGGCCACCCGTTGTGGCGCCGCTCGTTTCAACCCATGTTCCCGCATCGGCAGGAAGCGATAAGCCGCCAGCAGCGGGCCGGAGAAAAGCATCAACCACAACACCACTCGGCGCCCGCTTGTCGGCCAACTTTGCAGCCAGAATAAAAAGCCAAGCACCATGAATCCCAAGGCTTCATAGGCATACAACGGCCCCAAATAAGCCCAGTGGCCGGGATACCAATGAAAGGCATAGGCCAAAGGCAACAAGATGCTGAAAGCCAGAGCGCTGCCGCCGTCGATTCGCCGACTGCGCCACAAGCCGGCGAAGGCGACCGCCGCCAATCCCAAAATCCCACCAAAAGCGACCGACCAACGGCCGGCTTGCCGCCAAAGCCCCTGGAAGAAATCGCCTTTGCCGTAGACGTCCACCGGTTGGCCTTGTGCATCGAAAGGACCGAAGGTTTGGGCATAAGCGGCATAGGGTGCCAGCAAGGCATCTCCGGTCAGGGCCGCGGAGTAAGCCAAACTCAATCCTAAAAAGGGAAGGCCGCCTAAAACCGCTCCGGCCAACGCCGGCCAGCGAGCTTCAGGTCGCTTCCAACTTCGAATCCAAAACCCCGGCAGGCAAGCCAGGGCGAATACCACGCCGGTAAGGGGACGAACGCAAAAAATCCAACCGGAGGCGGCACCGACGGCGGCTCCCAAAGCCCAAAAAGGAAGTTTTCCGGGAGCTTCGCGAACGCCTAAGTGCAACAAAGCCAGCCATCCGGCCAAGGCGGCCGGCAAACTGAAGACTTCCGATTGGAAGGAAGTTTGCACCAAGAGGAAAAAGGGAGAAAGAGCCAGAAGCCATACCGCCGCTTCTGGCCGCGGCAGTTTCAAGAGCTTGGCGATTTTCCAAATCAAGAAAAGATCGAGCAGGCCGGCTAGGAACACTGAAAGGTAAGGCCAAGCCAACCACTGGCCCGGAACCAAGGCCAGGGAAGTTCCTGGAGGATATTTGGCGAAACGTCGGCCTTCCTGGTGGTCCTCCATGACCTGGCGCCGATGCAAGGGCATGTAGAAACGGGAACGGGCCGGAAGCGGAGCCGGAATCTCCTGGCTCAATTTTCCGTCGGCCATGAGTTCGGCCTGGAACAGGTAGGCCACTTCGTCATTGCTGACCGGAGTCGGCATGGCCAAAGCGCCGGCAAGCACCGGTGGAAGCGCCAGCAAGGGCAAGACCGCCAGGGCCATTCCCGGCAACGGCGGAAACCGTTTGAGCACCAAAAAGAGGACCGCCGCCAACCCCAAGGCTGCAGCGGATAAGGGCAAATCCAAGCTTTGGAAAACTCGTTGCCGTTGGCTTTCTTCGGCCAGCAAAAAGGCTACCGCCGGCAAGGCTCCGGCGAGCAGCAACCAAGGCAGGGACTTGGGGAAGGCAAGGCGATCGGCGGACACGAGGCTTGAAGGCTAAAACAATTGCCGTCACCGGCCTAGCTCTGCAGCCGGGGAAAGATCGGACCCTTTCCCAACCGCCCCTTTGATACCGCCGATGGCTTAGAATCCGCCTTCCATGACGCCAGCCACGATCCATCCACGGCTGCGGGCGGGGCTGACCGGCTTCCACCTCCTCGGCGCCCTCTTCCCGGTGATTTTTTTGCCGGCGGCCTTCCTGACCGCTTTGGGAGGCGGCTTCCAACCCAATCGTGAGGCCTACGGCGACCCGCCGAACTTCAACGCCGAAACTGCTTACGTCGCCATCCAGAATTTCTGGTTGAGCTTGAACCGGGATCCGCGCCAGCAGACGGTCTTAGTCCTGGGATTGGCGGAAAGCCCGGGCGGCGAAATTTTGGCGACCTCCAACGGCTCGGTGTTGGCCAAGGAGTTGGCCGGGATCGGCGTCCGAGTTCGGGTTCACGATCCGCAAGGTTCGGAAAAGGCCCGGTCCTTTTTGGGCGATCAAGTGAGTTATGCCGAAGATTTGTGGCAAGGCGCTCGAGGAGTGGACGCAATCCTAGTGGCGAACAAAGAGAAAGCCTATCGCGAAATGGACCTCGGCAAGCTGGCCTCCTACATGAAACGCAAAGCGGTATTCGATTGTGCCGGCGCCTTGGATGGCGGTGCCGTCGCCGCCGCCGGATTGAACTATCTCCAGCAGGCGGTCCCGGCCTGGCCGGCCTGGTTGGATCCTGAGTTGGACCAATTCGCCGAGGAAATGGAAAACAAACTGGCCAAGTTGCCGCCGGAAGAGCATCCCATCCTGCTGATTCCTCACTTGCCGATGAATTCTCTGGCCGGTCGTAGCCGCTGGTTCCTGCAACTGAATTACCGCATGTTCCCCCGCCGCTTTTATCTTCCCGACGCCATCCTGGCCTCCGGAACCTTGGTGGAATTCGCCGATTGGGTGGAACACTGGCGGGAAAATGGTCCGGCTCGCGGCCCCATCCTCGGCCCCAAAAAATTGCAGGAAGCCATCAACCGGACCGGAGCCACCTGGACGCTGCATTATTCCCCCAGTACCGACTTCCGGGTCAAGGATTGGCGCCTGATACCTGCGCCCAAACCGACCCAGCCGGCTAACGAACAGCAGGAGGATTGACGGTGGTCGTCTTCGGAGCCGTTTTGTTGGTGCTTTGCACTTGGCTGCTGGGCCGCGCCATCCTTCCCAGCCGGGAAGTCCTGCCCCGCGATCGTTGGGAAGAGCAATGCATGGCTTATTTGCTCGGTGCCTCCGCCTTGCCGCTGGCCGCCATGGCCTTGAGTTGGTTGGGACTTTCTTTCGCCCCTTGGCTGGCTTGGACCATGATGTTGCTGGCCGGAGCCGTCGGCCTGTGGCGAGTCTTGATGGACCGGAGCACTCCCCTCGCCCCATCCTCTCTGCTGGCTTGGCAAAAAGCCTTTTTCGGTTTCTTGGGCGTGGGCTCGGTGCTGGTCACCTTGAGCCTGCCCTTGAACGAGTTCGATCCCATCTTTCACTACGCCTTTAAGGGCAAGGTCTTGTTCTATAGCGGCGACGTCCTGGATCCGGCCTTCACCGGCATGGTTGGCGAAGACGGCCAAGCGGCCCCCTACGGCCGCATCATGACTCACCCGAATTATCCGCTGGGCATTCCCTTTCTGGAGGCTTTCGCCGCCCACGCCGGTTTTGCCTGGAGCGATCGTTGGGTTCAATTCCCCCTGGCTTTCTGGGCTCTATGCCTGCCGGGAGTGATTGCTTTCGGCCTGCGGCCTTTCGGCCGGCGGCCGGCCTTGTTCGGCGCCATGGTCGCCGCCGCCACCCCCATGCTGTACGCCCGAAACTTTTTGGCCGACGGCATCCAGGAGTTGGGGCAAGCCGGTCTCGGCGGTTCGGTCACCTTGGGAGGCGGAGGGGATCTGCCCCTGGCGGTGTTGTTCGCCGGCTCCCTGGCCATGCTGATTCGAGCCTTGCGAGCCCCCTGCCGGCGGGCCGCGGCCGGAGCCGGCCTTTGCCTGGCCGGAGCCTTGTTCATGAAAAACGAGGGGCTGGCCATGGCCGGCTGCCTGGTTTTGGCCCTGTTGATCGCCGATCCTTTGGCCGGCCGCCGGGCTTGGCTGCTAAGAGGCATCGCCCTTTTGACTTTCTTGGTGTGTGCGACTCCTTGGTTGATTCACCGCGGCAAGCTGCCGGCCATCGACGAAAACTACGGTGATCGATTCCGTCCCTCGGTCATTGCCGAGCACTGGCAAGCGGAAGAAAAGGTGGAGCGCTCCACCCGGGTCCGACAAGGAGGAAGTTCGGACCTTGCCGAGGCTCCGCCGAAGCGGCGCGACTTGGCCCTGACCTATTTTTGGCGCGAGTTCACCGACTTCCGCACCTGGGGTCTGCTTTGGGCGTTGTTCCTGTTCTCGCTTCCCTGGACCGCGACTCGGTTCCGCTTGGCGGAGGCGCGCTGGCTCAGCTTGCTGGTCCTGGGAGGTTTGGTCCTGTACTTCCTGATCCTGCTGATCACGCCTTGGTTCCTGGTGCAGTTGCGCGGCACCGGCATCCCCGAGCGCCTCATGCTTCATCTTTTGGGCCCGGCAGCCATGGCCATCGGCCTGCTTTGGTGGGAACCGCGCACCGCCTCAGAGAAACCGGCCGAGGAAAGCTCGCTGTCCGATCCGGCTCCGGCCTAAAATTGAGGAATGCGACTTCGGCGTCGACGATTCGCTTTTCCTGTCCGGGGCTTGATCGCCGCCGGCATCTTGGCCTTGGCAGTCTTGGGAGCCTGTGGCGGCGGGGATGGAGAGGATGCGTCCTCCGGTTCCCAGAAGTTGGAAACCAACGGCCGGCCGGTGATCCTGATTTCCATTGACAGCCTGCGGGCGGACCATTGCACCCCTTACGGCTACAAGGCCCAATTCACCGATCTGGACACCACCCCGTTCATGGCCCGCTTGGCGGCGGAGGGAGTCCTGTTTGAAAACGCCCAATCGGTGACCTCCTGGACCCTTCCCAGTCACCTCAGTCTGTTGACCGGCATGGACACCTATGAGCATGGCGTCCGACATCGGGAGTTTCGGCTGAAACTGGGCACGGAAAACTTGGCCAGTCGCCTGCAGCGAGCCGGTTATCAAACCGGCGGGGTGTACACCGCCCCCTTCCTGCACCCGCAATGGGGCTATGGCAAAGCCTTCGGCTTCGATTTCTACAAGGGAGCCTCGGCCTATCTGGAAGATTTGAGAGCCACCGAAATCATCAAGGATACGGCCACCAAACAGGCTCTCATGAAGTTGCACAACCAGGCCCACGTCGACGCCGAATGCAGCGGGCGGGCCATCGATATCGCGATCGATTGGTTGTCCCAGGAAAACCGCCATCAAAAGCCATTCTTCCTGTTCCTGCATCTATGGGATCCCCACTACGATTACGATCCGCCCGATGATTTAAGGGAAGCCTTCCATCCCGGTTATGACGGTCCCATCGACGGCAGCCATTTCATCGACAAAGGAAAGGAATACAGCGGGGCCGATCTGGAACACTTCATCGCCCTATACGACGCTGAAATTCGCTACACCGACAATGAGATCGCCCGCTTGTTCGCTCAACTGGAAACTTGGGGCATCGCCGATCAAGTGATATTCGCCGTGACTTCCGACCACGGCGAAGAGTTTTATGAGCACGGTCGCAAAGGCCATCAAAAAACTCTGTACGAAGAAGTCACTCACATTCCCATGGTGGTGCGGGCTCCCGGAGCGGTTCCCGCCGGTGCCAGGATCCCGGCTACGGTCGGCCTTTACGATCTGGCCCCCACCTTGCTCGATTTGGCCGGGGTCCAACCCTGGTCCGATCGCCAAGGAAAGAGCATGCTCCCCATTCTGGAAGGTCACGAAGGAGATCGAGACGTCTTGATGGACTTGTATCTCCATACCCGCTTCGGCGCCCGCCTCATGGGCCTGCGAAAAGGCAAGGACAAAGTGATCTGGAACTTGAAAGGCAAAGCCGGAACCAGTCCGGGCGAGTACTTCGATTTGGACCAAGATCCTCGGGAAAAACATCCGGATCACTTCAAAGTGACCGCCGATCACCCGTGGGGACTCATCCTCGATCAGCTCATGCGGCCGAAAGGTGCCTTCCAGGAGATCACCGGCGCCACCGGTCAGGCGGTCGAGATGGAAATGTCCAAAGAAATGGAAGCCAGCTTGGCCGGAGTCGGTTACGCGGATTCCGAATCCGAAGAAGAAGAACAATAGTTCAAAGCACAAAACACCTGTCTTCCGTGGGCGCCAGCCCAAGGCCGAAACATCCCCTGAAAAACGAGCACAGTTCATGCAAATCGCAGTCGTGGGTACTGGATACGTCGGCTTGGTCGCCGGCACCTGCTTCGCCGAAATGGGCAATCAGGTTTTCTGCGTCGATATCGACGAAGCCAAAATCAAGCGGCTGCGCGCCGGTGAGATTCCCATCTATGAACCGGGCTTGGAAGAACTGGTTCGCTCCAACGTAAGGGACGGTCGCTTGCTGTTTACCACTTCCTTGCAAGAGGCGGTGGAAACCAGCCGGGTGGCCTTTATCGCCGTCGGTACACCTCCCGGGGAAGACGGTTCCGCCGACTTGAGCGCGGTGTTGGCGGTGGCCCGAGAAATCGGCCGTCACGCCAACGGCCCGAAGCTGATCGTGGATAAATCCACCGTGCCGGTCGGAACCGCCGCCAAGGTCAAAGCGATCGCCAACGAAGCCAGCGAATATCCGATCGAAGTGGTTTCCAATCCCGAATTCTTGAAGGAAGGGGCGGCCATTGACGATTTCATGAAGCCGGACCGGGTGGTGATCGGCGCCGAAAGCCAAGAAGCTTTCGACATCATGGACGAGTTGTATTCCCCCTTCGTCCGGACCGGCAAGCCGATCATGCACATGGATCCGGCCAGTGCCGAACTGACCAAATATGCCGCCAACGCCATGTTGGCTACCCGGATTTCCTTCATGAATGAAATCGCCCGGCTTTGCGATCAGGTCGGCGCCAACATCTCCCTGGTGCGCCAGGGCATCGGCAGCGATTCGCGGATCGGCAATTCCTTCCTGTTCCCCGGCATCGGCTACGGCGGTTCCTGCTTCCCCAAGGACGTGAAAGCCTTGATGCGCACCGGCAAGGAATTAGGGTACACCATCCAAATTTTGGACGCGGTTGAAGCCGTCAACGAGGCTCAAAAGGTGTTGATGTTGGAAAAGGCGGTTCAAGTACTCGGCGAGGATTTGAGCGGCCTCCACTTCGGCGTGTGGGGTTTGGCCTTCAAACCGAAGACCGACGACATGCGGGAAGCTCCTTCCGTGCCTTTGATCCAAGGATTGCTGGAACGGGGCGCCACCGTGTGCGCCTGCGATCCGGCGGCGACCGAAACCGCCAAGGCGGAGTTGGGTGACCGCATCGAATACACCCTCGACCCTTACAAAGCCGTGGAAGGCGCCGACGCCCTGTTCTTGTGCACGGAATGGAATGAGTTCCGGCGCCCGGATTTCGATCGCCTGGCCGAGCTGATGAAGCGCAGGCTGATCTTCGACGGCCGCAACATTTACTCCGCCAAGCTGATGCGCGATCACCAGTTCGAGCGCTACGGCGTCGGCATCCCCCCTGTTGAAGTGGAAACCGCAGTCTGAGTCATGGCCCGTACCTTCCCTACCGTCGAACAGCTTCGCCCTCACTTCGGCCATTGGCAGAAGACGGCGGACATGGTCGATCAATTGATCGATTTGATGCTCAATCTGCGCCAGAGCGGGCACCCGGGCGGCTCCCGTTCCAAAGTTCCGATGTCGGTGGCGCTGTTCTTGTCGGGAGCCATGCGCTGGGACATCCGCTACCCGGAAAAGGCCTTCGCCGACCGCTTCGTATTGATTGCCGGCCACTGCACGCCTTTGGCTTATGGCTTGCTGGCGGTGTTCAATCAAGCCCTGCGTTTGCGCTACCAACAAACCGGCGATGAGAAATACGCCGTTGCCGGTGGCCGCGACCGCACGCTTTTGTGGGAAGACTTGCTGACGCTTCGGCGCAACGGCGGTTTGCCCGGCCACGCCGAAATGGAAGGCAAGACCATGCTTTTCAAATCCAATACCGGCCCCAGCGGTCACGGCGCTCCGGCGGCAGTGGGTTTGGCCGCCGGTTTGAAACTGGCCGGCGCCGAGGAAGTCCGGGTGTTCGGTATTGAAGGGGAAGGCGGCCACACCGCCGGTTGCCACCACGAATCGAAGAATTCCGCCTACGGTTTGGGTTTGGGCAACCTGAACTATCTGATGGACTGGAACGATTTCGGCATCGACCCCCGTCCTTTCTCCTCGGTGGTCTACGGCGGCCCGAAAGAATGGTTCGAGTCGTACGGCTTCCTGGTGGAAGGGGCGGAAGACGGCACCGATTTCGAACAACTGACCCAAGCTCTGATGACCAACGTCGCCGCCGACGGCGACCGGCCCCGGTGCACCTGGTTCAAGACCACCAAGGGACGGGGCTACGGCATTACCGGATACAAGTCCCACGGCGCCCCGCACAAATCCAACAGCGACGGCTTCTGGGAAACCAAGAAGGCTTTCGCCGAGCAATATGGGGTCCAGTTCGAAGGCATGGGAGAAGCCCGGCCGGAATCGGATCAAGCTTTCCACGAGCAAACCGCCGCCAACATGAAGGTGGCCCTTTCGCTGCTGGAAAGCGATCCGGAACTTTGCACCTACCTGGCCGACCGCTTGGTGGAATTGGGCGACAGCGTCCCGCAAAGTCTGGATGGCGTGAAAGTGCAGAGCGGCCAGGATCCGGCCGCCGATCCGAAGTTGACCGACCCCTCCACCCTGCCGGAGGAGCTGTTCTTCAAGCCCGGCGAAAAGCAACCCAACCGCAAGGGATTCGCCAAAGTCGGCGCCTATATGAACGCGGTGGGACGGCAAAACTACGGCCGGCCAATCGTGATCGCCGCCAGCGCCGATTTGGCTGAATCCACCAACATCTTCGGCTTCGCTCAGGATCACGGCGATTCCAAAGGTTTCGGTTGGTACAACCGGGACGAAAACGTCGACGGTTGCATGCTGCCGACCGGCATTACCGAATTCGCCAACGCCGGGATTTGCTGCGGCATTTCTTCCACCAACCTGAGCGATCAACCCTTCGAGCAATACAACGGTTATTGGACCGCCTGCTCGACCTACGGATCTTTCTCCTATCTGAAGTACGGCCCGATGCGGCTGTTCAGCCAATTGGCCCAGGACAGCCAATTGAAGGTGGGGAAAGTCATTTGGGTCGCCGGCCACTCCGGCCCGGAAACGGCGGAAGATTCCCGCACCCACTTCGGCATCTACTCGCCGGGGATCACCCAGTTCTTCCCGGAAGGCCAAACCCTGGACTTGCATCCGTGGGAACCGAATGAAGTCGGCCCGGCTTTGATGGCGGCCCTGGGTTGCGAGGACGTTCACATCGTCGCCCTGCACCTGACTCGCCCGCCGGTGTTGATTCCGGATCGGGAAGCTTTGGGCATGGGTTGTCACCGGGAAGCCGCCAAAGGGGCCTATTTGATTCGGGATTACGACCCGGCTCGGCCGAAACAAGGTTGCGTCTTCGTTCGGGGCACCTCCTCCACCGCTTCGGTGATCGATTTGCTGCGGCAAGGAGCCTTCGACGGCGACGGCCCCAACGTCAAATTGGTTGCGGCCATCAGCCACGGTTTGTTCGCTCGACAGAGCCAGGAATACCGGGACAGCATCGTCAGCGGCGAGGATTTCCTGGACAGCACCTTCATTACCAACGGCGCCAAGATGCTGATGGGTCACTGGACCGCTCACCGGGTGGCCTTCGACTACGGCATGGGTGCCGACCATGACGGGCGCTGGCGGACCGGCGGCAGCGTGGACGAAATCGTTCGCGAAGCCCACTTGGATCCGGAACACCTGCTGGAAGGCATCCAGCGCTTCGTTCAAGAAAGGGAACAACGGCTGGCGCGGATTTCCTGGCCCGGCGCAGTGGAGAGCCTTCGCTGATCAGGAGCCCGGCGCCGCTTGCCCAGTCCCAAACCTCTCCAAGTTTTTCTCGCCGCCACCGGGGCGGTTGTGCCACCGGCAGTCCTCGAGGGAGGGCTGCCGGACCTGAGCCTGGATAGTTTTCCCCCCGGCTCCGAACGCCTGCGCATTTCCATGGGCAAGCGGGATTTCGTCGAGGGGATCTACGTCCCCGCCGATCCCGGCAGCCCGGTGGTGCTGCACTTGCTGGAATCGGAAGGTTCCATCACCCACGGCACTCGCGGTCTGCGCGGCTATCCCAGTCTGTGGCAGCTTCGCGATCTCGGTCTGTCCTCGGTGGTGTTGGACTACCGGGGCGTCGGCGCTTCCCAGGGCAGCCGTTCACCCCGAAACTTGCCGCTGGACGCCCGAGCCGCCTGGGAAGAAGCACTGCAAAGGGCCGGCGGCGATTCCAGCCGGGTGATTTTGCGGGGCATGTCCCTTGGCACGGTGGCGGCGGCCACCTTGTTGCAGCAGGAGGACGTCAAGCCGGCGGCCGTCGTTTTGGTGGCTCCGGTCCGGGCGGAAACCGTGGTCAAAAATTGGGCACGGCACTACTACCCAGAGTTCCTGGCGGTCATGACCACCCGCTTCGTCCGGCCTTCGGTCCACGTCGACGTGGTGGAGACCTACGGCAAAGTCGAGGTTCCTTTGTTGGTGTACGCTCCGCGGGAAGACTATTTGCTTCCCGGTTGGGAGCGCCTGCTCTACGAGGAAACGGTGCAGGCCGCCGGCGGCACCTGGATTCCGAGTCGCTTCGGGCATCCTTGCAACGTTCTGGTGGCCCATCATTTGTTCCCGGCGGAGATGGAGCTCTATCGCCGGCTTTATCCGGCCCTGCCGCCGACGGCGGCGCGGATGGAGGCGGCCTTGTCGCCGCTCACCGATGAGCAGCGGCAAAGCTTCAGCCCGCAAAGCCGGGAGCGGCAAATGCTCCACGCCTTTTGCCACCGCCATCGTTTCCGTCCGGCCTTGTTGTCTTGCGCCTTGGCTCGCAAGGCCCTGACCGAAACGATTGAAGAAGAGTTGATCGCTTGGCTTCGCTGCCTGCCGCCTGGCGCCCTGGAAGAAGTTCCTCTTCCGGCTTTGGAAGAGCTTTTGAAATTGGACGACCCGGCCGGGGCCTTGGACACCCGCGATTTGATCCAACTGGCGGCTTATCTTCAGGAGCTGCAAGAGCAGCACCCCCATCATTGGAAGCCGGCGGAATTGATGCGTTTGGCTTTTGAAATCGGATTGCACCGAGGGGTGCAAAGCCAGCCGGTACCGGTGGAGGAAGAGGACGGTTGGGTTACCGTGGAACCGGGCATCGACGCCGAACGTTTGTGGGTGCGGGCCTTGCGTACCTTTTTCAAAGCCGCCGGCCTCCCCGACCGCTTACAGGACGGTGAGCTGGAATACTGGCGCCACGGAGCCTGGCAACCGGTGGCGCCGATTTTGCAATCGATGGGTTTGGAGTAGATCTAGGCAGCCTAATCCGCTGGAAAAACTAGGAGCGAAATCAGCCGGCTGATCTAAAGCATCATTCCAGCTTATCGGCAACCTTCTTGGGCAGAAAGGAGCGATTGAAGACTCGATAAGCATCTTGCCAAGCGTTGCCATTGGTTGGGGATTCACGGATGGAACGTTGAACGAAGGTCAAGCCGATTCGTGGTTGGTTCAGTTCCTTGGTGTAGAGATCCCAACCGATGAAGCGCTGGGCGCGAGCGAAATCGGGATGATCATCGGGGATGGAGCGCAGCAGGGTGATCGCCTCTTCGACGTGCCCTTTCGACACCAGGTCTCGACTGAAGTGGATGAACCCCTGTGGCTGTCTCAGCTTCAGCGGAGAAAACGGCTCCGCCTCAAAATCATTCTCACCACTCCTCGGATTCGCAGTTTCCTTTGGAAGTGGACTCTCGAAAGTACCCATGGCCAATACTTCTTCAATCGTCGCCGATTCACCATCCGGCAGCGGGACGGAGGTGGAGCTCGGGAGTAATTCCGGCGGCTCCTCCGCCAATCCTAGCCCCAAACCAATCACAAAAATGGGAAGCGCCAATAAGACGAGGCCAACGCGCAACAGCCATTTCTTGGGGGAATTAGAATGTCCCATCTTTATTTGCTCTTACGAATGGTTTGAATGGCCTTCTCCAAAGTCACATCGTCGGTGCCGAGGAATTCGCCCACGCTGGCCGGTACCCACTGATCCACCTCGATTCCGAGACCATCGTAGCGAGCGCCAGTCGGCCGAAAGGACGCCATCGAAGACAATCTGATTTCAACGCCCGAGTGATCCAGCGTGTATCCCAGGGAGCGCCCACTTCCCCCACCGCTCGGGCGACCGATCAAAGTAACCCCCGGGCGTCCCGCAAAAGCACCCAGGAAGATGTCCGTTGCGCTGAAACAACTTTCATTCATTAAGAGCACTACAGGCTTGGTATATGGGTATGCCTTCGGATTCGTGGACTGTTCAATGACGAAGTAGTGCCAATCGCTGAACTCCTCTTCCACTGGGTTCCAATCGCCTTGAAAGGAACCTCGGATCCTCTCTATGGCTTGTCGTTGTGCTTGGCTCCAACCACCCCATGCCGCAGGATACAAGCCACGGTTTTCCATGTATCCGTTTTCAAAGTGCGGATCCTGCCCCTGTTCCAATCGGTAGCGAGCCAAATTCACGACAGCAGCCTCGCCGTCGGCCAGGAAGTAGGGCAACAACGTGCGCAAAGCATCGCGGCTTCCTCCACCATTGCCGCGCAGGTCGATGACCAAGCCATCTGTGGTTCTGAATTCTCTCATCCGTCGATCCAAATCGGCCAAAAACTCCCGCTTGCTCGACATGCTTGGAATGCGCAAATAACCAATTTCTTCCTTCAAGATTTGCGATTCCATCTCCGGCCAAGATCCGAAGATGGGCTTTTGTTCGACCACTGGAACGATGAGTTGCTTGTGCTCCTTGCTGTTTAGCGACCTCAACATCAGCTTAATCCGACGTTTGGCTGGCAATCCCAGTTCCGTTCGCAAATAGACAATGTCTCGCAATCCACGAGCAATTCGCTCCTTGGCGAATTGAGGGGAAGAGTCGCAAATCACTCGGTCACTCGCTTCCAGCCACTTCTCCAGCGGCAGGCCGTCGATGCCCTCCAACACCGGAAAAGCCTCGTCCAGAAGGCCGGAACGGTCGGCCCGGAATGCAAGCAGTTTTCCACCGATCCAGTGGGTCAAAAAAGGTGCATAGCCACGGAGGACCCAGCGACTGCGAACGCGGGAATGGCCGTCTCCGAATAAAGCCAAAACTTTTTGAATTTGGGCGGCAAAGGCAGGAACGGTAGGCCTTTCGGGAATGCTGACCCGAACCGCATCTAGCGCCCCCCGGTAGTCAATCTGCAATAAATCACGGTAGGCAAAGCGCTCCTGAATCAGCCATTCCAACTGACCCAAATCCTGTCGGATTTGCTCCGCCGAAAGTTCCGGTCCATTCAAGTTCGGCCATCTTGCCAGTACGGCAAACTCCGCTTTCATGACCAGCCTATGGCTCCGCTCGATGCGTTTGGTCGAATCCATTGGAGTTCCAGATTCCACGACGAAGCGGTAGGCCTTGCGGTGACTTGCATCTCGTATCGCATCGCGCTGAGCTCGGGTCATCACCACATCTTCCATCAAAATCACCTCACCTGTTGCAAGATCGATTAACTCCAGGTCGACGGTGCGCTCCAGCTTGATTCCCTTCAAATCCAAAGCCTCAACCAGATCTTCCTCAATTCTTTTGATGCCCTTATCTGGCCAAGTCTTTTCACAAAACTGAACCAGTTCAACCGAATCGATCCCGGCAACGGATTTCCATCCATACCAAGCATCCCCGATCTTGACTTCAGCACGTGGCCCCGGCCAACGGATGCCATCGAATGGCGATAACTTTTCGTACTCTTGGATTGTAAAAGCGAGTCGAGTTGGAGCCGTCATGGGGGCGGCTTGAGAAACCGAGGCGGCGGTAGAAAGCCAAACCGCCAGCCAAAGAAGCATGCAAGTTCTCATCTAATAAAAGACTGAGAAAAGCACGATTCGACGGATAAAAATTCGGTATTTTTTCTCAATGGGCAGAAATCGCCTTTCGGACCCGGAACTTTGGAGCATGGTGGATCGCCAGGCACCGGAGTTAGCGGACCATCTCCGGGCCCACCCGGAAGACAAGGATCGGGTAGCCGGGCTTCAAAGGGTCGTGGCGAACTTGTCTAATGCGGCGCCCAGTCCACCCTGGAAAGCCCCGAAACGCATCGGTCCGTTCCGGGTACTGCGTACCTTGGGTGAAGGCGGAATGGGAGTTGTGTTTGAAGCCGAACAACAACACCCGAACCGCAACGTGGCTCTTAAGGTGCTGCGCCCTGGATTTGCTGAGCACTACATTGAGCGCGAGGTTCAGGCGTTGGCACGCCTGGAACACCCGCATATCGCCCGAATCTATGACGCCGGCAAAGATGATACGGGCTTGGCCTGGTGCTCTATGGAAATTGTCCGCGGCTTGCCATTAGTTCAACATGCCCAAACCCTGAAGCTGAATCAACAAGATCGAATCCGCTTGTTTCTAAAAGTATGTGAAGGCGTTCAGCATGCCCATGAAAAGGGTGTGATTCATCGAGATTTAAAACCCAGCAATATCCTGATGGACCCTGCTTCCGGCCCGAAGATATTGGATTTCGGCCTGGCGATGAGCGAAAGCGGCAATTTATCCCTTTCCGCGGCCACCGGCAATTTAGCAGGAACGCTAACTTATATGAGCCCTGAACAATTTGCCGGCGAAGTGGACCAAATTGACGAGAAAAGCGATCTTTATTCTTTGGGTGTAGTTCTCTTCGAATTGATTTGTGATCAGCTGCCTTTTAATCCTGAAGCGATGTCATTGCGCGACTATGCGCGAATCGCAGAATCTAGCGCCCCTCCCTTGGCAGGCATGGTTCACAAGCCTGCAGCCGGTGATTTGCAACAAGTCATTGCCAAAGCCATGCATCCTGACCGAAGCCAGCGCTATGCGACGGTCAATCAACTTAGAATGGATTTAGAAAATTTTTTAACTGGCAAGCCGGTTTCGGCAATGGGAGTTCGTCCGGCTTATTGGTTTCGCCGCTTTCTTCACCGCCGGCGCGCCGGCCTGCTATTGGCATTCTTCATCCTTCTTCTGAGCACGGCAGTCCTTTGGGTTTCTATATTTCCGGTTTCCTTTTTCAATTCGTTTCTTCCGGGGTGGTGGTCAACGAAAAGTCCCTTCGAGGGTTTGCGGTGGAACGGTGACGAGGCGGAAGTCCAAGTGGACGGCCAGTGGTATGGATTGGAATCCACGGACCGACTTTCTACCGATTTTCTCATTGGCCGCTGCAAGCAATTTGCTGGTCCGTACCAGTGGAGGAAACGATTCTCGGAAGACTTTCAGCAAGTCTTGAATCGGTCCGGCTCTTTGGCCATTTGGAAGGTGGATTTAGTCCTGAGGGACTTGAAATCAGAGAATCTCATCTTGAAAGAAAATGTTCCCTTACTTTCAGGAAACCGTAGGCGTATTTACGACAATCGCCATGCCATTCCCTTTGGGATTCTAGGTAAGGAGAAGAAAACATTCATCGTCTGGTTTGAAAGCTCGGCATGGGAACTTATTTCGGTGGAAAGCGCAGGCTATGAGGAAATGAACCGCACTTGGGCCCGGCTGGATCGCAAGAAGCGCCTTGGCGCGATTTCCAGCTATGACTTTCTAGTAGAGGTTTTGGGATACTCACCGCCGAAAAAATTGGATTTTGTTTTGCATCATCCGGAAGACGGAACCATCCGAAAATTCGTTGACCTGGATCGACTCTCCTACGCCCAAACCTCAAGCACGACCATCCTTCCCTTTCAATGACCCCAACGCGTCATGGACGAGCAAGCCTTTCAACAACTCATTCAAACAGGTAGTCAAAAAGCTGCCGAATTTTTGAATACCACCTATGGATCGGCCCTGGAGCGCTACTGCAGCAGTTTCTTAAGAGATCCGAGCTCGGCTGAGGATGTTGTGCAGGAGACGTTTCTGAAGTTGCTCGCCCAGGAGGAAGCCCCTCGCAACTTGCGCAGTTGGCTATTTTGGGTTGCCAGGAATGCATGCCTCTCTCGTTTGAATGAAGCTGGCAGAAGAAAGGCCGCTCCTCAGGCCATCGATGAGCTTGAACTCGTGGCAAGTGTGACCGGACAACTCACCAAACTTGTGCGAGCGGAGCAAAGGCGCGAACTTCATCGCCAGCTCGCCAGGCTCAGCGAGGAACAGATTGAAGTGTTGCACCTGCGTTACAGCGAAGGCCTCAGCCGCCAAGAAGTAGCCGATGTCCTTGGGATTCCAGAGTCGGTGGTGAAGTCGAGGGCATACGAGGGAACCAAGAAACTCCGTGACGCCTTGAAGTAGGTTCCAACGATTGGCCTGTCCCCAAATACGGATCTACCGGCCTTCCTTCATCATGGTGTAGGATCAAGATGTCCATGCAGCGGTGGACTGTCCTGTTTCTCGCCTTCCTGGCGATCTTGTGCGGTTGGATCGTCTGGGAAGAACCCACCCGAGCGGAAGGCCGAAGTTCGGTTGCCGCCGGCGGTTCGGACACCGCCTTCGATCAAACCGAACCCGAGGAGGAAGGCCGGGTGGCCGCTCCCCCGCCGCCAGGCTTTGCCGAGGGCCGCAGCCTTCTCGAGTCGGAAAGCGCCTCATCCCAGGCCAAAGCCACGACGAGCTGGGATCCAGCCAAGGCTTGCACCGTGCAAATCTGGTTGGGATCCGCCACCGAAGGGCTTCCGATCGCCGACGCGCCGATCGCCTTGCGCTTCAGTCTGGCGGAAGAAGGCAGCAAGGGAGTCTGGCAGGAAGCGGCGGGTCGCACCGGAGCCGGCGGCGGATGGCAGGTTGAGGTGCCGTTCGATTGCAAGAGCTTGATTATGGAAGCCGGGCCGGCGGCGGGTTTCGCCCGAACCCTTCACTTCGCCGATTTGGAAAAGCAGCCGTTGACCGCGGGAGGCTTTCAAGAATTCCGTTTAAAGGCTTGGGAAGGCTGGACTCTCGCCGGCCAAGTGGTGCAAGCCGACGGCCAACCGGTCACCGGCATGCACCTGAAAGTCAACCACGGAAGCCGTTCCCGGGTACCGGGCCCCGGAGCCATGCTTCCCGATTATCAGAACAAGGCCGAAACCGACGCCCAAGGGGCTTTTGAAATCACCGGCATGCCGCGAAGATTTCGGTTGACTATGGATTCAGAAGAATTCGGCGAGTTCCAACTCGATGCTTCCTTTCACGACTTGCCCAAGGAAGTGCACGATGTCCGCCTGGAATTATTCAGCATGAAAAAGGCTCAACTGAGAATTGTCAGCGGCGGCAAGCCGGTGGCCGGAGCCACGGTCACCGGATACAGTTGGGCCAAACGCAGCCGCTTGGACATGCCCGGACTGCCACCGGAAGTCTTGCGGGTTCACCGTTTTCGCAGTTCTTCTCTGCCGGCAAAACAGAGCAATGCTCTGGGAGAAGTCACGGTGTTGTATGCCGGCGATAAAGGCTTGCGCCTGCATGTTCAACACCCGGATTATCTGAAGTGGTATGGCCGGTTTCAGGACGGGCAAGGCCAGATGGAAATCGAGCTGAAACCCCCTTTCCGGGTTTTGGGCCAAATTCGAGATTCTTTGGGAAGGCCGGTGGCCGGCGCCGAACTGCGCTTGCACCTGCCAGAGAAAAATCGCGGCCGCTTCCAGGAAAGCAAAGTGGCGACGGCGACCAGCGGCGCCGACGGTGCCTTTTCGATTCCTATCGAAGAAAAACTCCCCTTAGGGTCGGCGGTACTCTGCGCCCGAGCCGAGCACATGGCGCCTTTGGTGATTTCGCCGCTGGCGATTCAAGAGGGCATGATTCCGCTGGCCCTGCAAATGGAGCCGGAACTCCAGATCGCCGGGAAAGTTCTCGACCGGGAAGGCCAGCCTGTTGCAGGATTGCAGATCCGAGTCAGCGGCACAGAAGCTCTGGCCAAGCCCCCCTTTAAAAGCTTCGTCAATTTGGAACGCCTGGCCGGCCATCCGGCCAAGGCGGAAAGCGATGAACAGGGCAACTTCGCCGTGGGTCAATTGCTGCCCGGTTTGTACAAGGTAGAAGTTCGCCAGCCGGGCGATCCTTCCCCCCTGGCGGAAATAGAACTTCGCGCCGGAGTCCAGGATGCCCAAATCGTATTGGGCCAAGGATTGGAAGACGATTTGAGCTTGCGGTTGCAGGTTCTCGATGGCGAGAGCCAGGAAGCCATGGATCGAATCGTGGTGGAAATTTGGCAAAGTCGAGGCCGGCGGATTTGGCGCCGCAGCCTTCATGGAAACGAAGGACGGTTTGAACTTCGCGGTTTGCCGATACCTTCCGGCCAAGCCTTCCTCCGGGTGGAATCGCCAGGCTACGGCGCTTGGCTCAGCCCGTCCAAACTCTGGTCTCCGGGAATCTTCGAATTCCAACTCTCCTTATTTCCCGGACGCCATCAAAATTTGCGGTTGATGGATGAAAAAGGCCGTGCGTTTCGGATCGTTGAGGTGGAAATCTTGAATTCCGAAGGCCAGAAAATCCCGTATGTGACTTCGGCCGGAGGGCGATCGCAAAACCCGACCATGAGCAGCAGTAGCCGTCTCGACGCCAATGGCTGGCTTCGGCTCCGAAACTTGCCGGCGGAAACTTTGCAATTGCACTTCCTCAACCCTTATCGCAAGAAAAAAGGCGGTAGCGAAAAGTACGGACCGAAGGAGTACCACCAGTCCTTGGATCTCGGATTTTCAACCGGCAAAAACCTGACCGTCACTTTGCCTTGGAAGGCCCGCTGACCGGTCGCGGTTCAAGCCGGGAATCGCTTGCGGTTCAACAAGTAAAACAGGGCCGGAACCACGATCAAGCTGAACAAGGTCGAGGCCAGCAATCCGAAAATCAAGGACCACGCCAGTCCTGAAAAAATCGGATCCAAGGTAATCGGCCAGGCGCCCAAGGCGGTGGTTCCCGCGGTCAACAGAATCGGTCGCATGCGCACCGCCCCGCTTTGCAGGATGGCTTCCCGCAAACCAAGGCCGCGCTGCAGTCCACTGGTAATGAATTCCAACAGGACCAAGGAATTGCGCACCACGATGCCGCCCAAGGCGATCATGCCGATCATGGCGGTGGCGGTGAAAAACACCGAATCGGTATAGCCGCCGACTTCACCGGCGAAAAAGTGGTTCAACAACCAAAAGCCCGGAAGAATGCCGATGGCGGTCAAGGGAATCGCCATCATGACCAAGAGCGGCAAGGCCAGGGATTTGGTTTCTACGGTTAACAACAAATAAATGAACACCAGGGCAGCCCCGAAAGCCAAACCGAGGTCGCGGAACACGCGGATGGTGATTTCCCACTCCCCCTCCCCGGCCCAATCGACTTCGATTGCCGGAGGCATGGGCTTTTCCCGAAGAGAAGCTTGCAGGGAAAGAATGGCTTCGGCGGGAGCTCGCCCCGCCATTTCGCCGGTCACGTAAACCACCGGCCTCAAATTCTTGTGGTAATAAACCGTATCCATCGCCTCCGATTCAAACTCCCCGACTTCCTGCAAAGCCATCAAGCGGCCGTCGGAAGTTCTAGCAGCGAGCAGAGCCAGTTGTTCGGCGCCGGTTCGTTGCCCCCGGGGCAAGCGAATGCGGACAGGCAACGGCTGCCTTTCGTTGGGAAGTCTCAAGTGCAGTGGAGTGGCAGCCGGCACTTCCCCCAAGGCCAAACCCAAGATTCCGGCGACTTGGCTTTCATCCACGCCGTGTAAAGCGGCTTGACGGCGATCCAGGCGAAAGTGCAACCGCTGCTGGGGAGCCGCCGCCATCACGTCCAAATCGGTCAAGCCGGGTTCTTCCGCCATCCGTTCCTTCAACGCGAAGCCGGCGTCGACCAAAGCTTGGTACGGCGTATCCTCCGCACCGCGCACTTCGGCGACTACGGTGGACAATACCGGAGGACCCGGAGGAACTTCGACGATTTGCAATACCGCCCCGTTCTCTTCCGCCAGGGCTTCTAGATCCCGGCGCATGGCCAAAGCCAAGGCGTGACTTTGCTGAGAGCGTTGTTCCTTCGGTAACAGCTTGATCCGGATGTCGGCCAGATGCGGCGCCTGCCGGAGATAGGAATGGCGCACAAGGCCGTTGAAATCCATCGGCGAAGCCAAGCCGACATAGCTTTGACAACTGAGCACTTCCGGCCGTGCCGCAAGAAAGCGCTCGAAATTCCGCACTACCGCGTCGCTTTGCTCCAGAGTATTGCCTTCCGGTAAATCCAGCACCAATTGCAATTCGTCCTTATTGTCGAAAGGCAACATTTTCAGCGGCACCTTGCCAAGCAGCACCAAGGAGCCGGAAGCCAAAAACATGACCAAAACAGTAAACAAGAGCAACCAGGCTCTTTTGCCGGAAGCGATCCAGGGGCCGGCTAACCAACGATAGATGCGGCCGAATCCTTTCGGTGCCTGAGGTTCGCTCAAGGCGTCTTCAAGAACTTCCTCGGTTTCGACTTCCGAACCAGGCTTCTTCTTCGGCTTCAAAAGTACGAAGGCCAACCACGGAACCACGGAAAGGGCCGCCAAGGTGGAGGCGGAAACCGCCAGCGGCACGTTGGCCGCCATCGGCGCCATATAAGGCCCCATCATGCCGGTGATGAAGAACATCGGCAGGAAGGAAACGATGATGGTCAAAGTACTCATAATCACCGGCGGCAAGACTTCTCGGACCGCATCCAAGACTGCCCTCCGGGGTCGCCCGGGTTTGCTGCGAATGTGCCTTTGAATGTTGTCGACGTTGGCAATGGGATCGTCGACCACCAAGCCCAACGACAAGATCAACGCGAAAAGGGTGACTCGGTTGATGGTATAGCCGAACATCCAATTCACGAATAAGGCCAGCGAAAAGGAAACCGGAACCGCCACCGCCACCACCAAGGCTTCCCGCCAGCCCAAGGTGAACAAAAGGAGGATCACTACGCTGATCAAAGCGAAGCCGATGGAAGACAACAAATCATCCACCTTGCGATCCGCCGTGGCGCCGTAATTGCGGGTAACTTCCATTTCCACGCCGTGGGGAAGCACTTCTTCTTGCAAACGCCGGGCTTCGCTCAAAACTCGTTCCGCCACTCGAGTGGCATCCGAACCTTTTTGCTTGGAAATGGCCAGGGTGACGGCGGGCAAACTGTGGCCGGCACGCTCCGAGGCTCCCCCCCAAGTCATCCGGGTATAACTTTCCAATTCCGCCGGTCCGTCTTGAATCTCCGCGATTTCCCGCAAGTGAACCGGCAAATCATCCCGGGTGGCCACCACCAATTCCCGCAATTCATCCAAACTGCGAAAACCGGAACCGGTCGCCACTTCCACCTGCTCATTCAACCGCTGAAACGACCCGAGCGCCGCTTGCACCTTGGAAGCGGTCAAGGCTTGTTGCACTTCCCAAAGGGTCAAGTCTCGGCCTTGCATCCGTTCCCGATCCAGCTCGATGCGGATTTCTCTCGGAGCGCCGCCATAGATCCCGGTGCGACTCAACTCCGGCAAGGAGTCGAGTCTGGCTTTCATTTCTTCCGCCACCCGGCGAAGGTCGTATTGGTCATATTCCGGACCGTATAAGGTCAAAGTAACGATCGGCACGTCGTCGATTTCAATCGGCCGCACCAGCCACCCCTGGACGATACTGGGGACTTGATCGAGATGGGATTCGATCCGGTTGCGCAGTTTGATGATCGAGTCTTCCCGATCCTGGCCGACGAAAAAGCGCACCGTGACGATGGCGCGGTCGCGGCTGGACATGGAATAGACGTATTCGACGCCGTCCAACTGCCAAAGGAGGCGCTCCAAGGGAGTGGCCACCAAGCGCTCCACTTCTTTGGCCGAGTAGCCGGGGACTTCGACGAATACATCGGCCAAAGGAACCACGATTTGCGGCTCTTCTTCTCTTGGAGTACCGAGCACCGCGGCGACGCCGAGCACCAAGGCCAACAAGAGAAGCAAAAGGGCGTTGCGGCCTTCCAAAAACCGGGCCACCACTCCAGCCAGAAATCCCCCGGCTTGTTTGCGTGTCTCTTCCATCCCAACTCGTTGGCTAAAACGCTAAGGCAAACCTACGGTTTCCCGACCCTGCAGACCGGAAAGGATTTCTATGCGCTCCCCGGCGGCCGGCCCGGCTCGTACCGCCCGGCGCTGCCAGCGACCGTCTCGCTCGACCAGCACCATCTCCACCTGACCGACGCGGAACAAGGCGGCTTTGGGAACGCTGATTCTTTCCCGCTCCCCGACCGGATACTGCAAGATGCCGAAGGTGCCGGGCGCCGGTTCTTCTCCGGAGACTTTCAAGTCCACCGGAAGGGGCACCCGAATGCGAATGGTTCGACTTCGAGGATCGCTGCTAGGGGCCACTTCCTGCACCTGGGCTTGCCCTTGGCCGGCTCCCAATTTCCAAATCAACTCCGCACCCAAAGCGGCGTGGTCTCGATCCCCGACTGGAATGTGGGCTTCCAGACTCAAACGCATCGGATCGTAAAGGGAATAAAGAGGAGTCCCGGGAACCGCCAGATCGCCGGGCCCGACCAATCGCTCTTCCACCACCCCGTCCACGGGAGCTTCGACTTTGGCGTAGGAAAGATTGGTTTCCGCCACCGCCAGTATGGCCTTGGCTTGTTTCAGCGCCGTCTGGGCCGCATCTCGCTCGCTGGCCGGAGCCACTTTTTGTTGAAACAGCCGCTCCACCCGATCGGCCTCGGCCTGAGCCAACTCCACCGCCGCCAATGCAGCGTCCCGATTGGTCCTCAATACTGCGGAGTTCAATTCAGCCAAGAGTTGGCCGCGGTGCACTCGGTCTCCGACCTCGGCATGCACTTGCAACACCCGACCGGTCACTTCCGAGGCCACTTGGATGTGGTCCAGGGATCGAACCGTGGCGGTGACCTCTCGGAAGATGGCCACCCGTTCCCGCAAGGCGGAAGCCTGAGAGGCCGGTGCCGGGACTTCGGCAATGGAAGCCAGCTCGACCCCGTCGGCGGGATTTTGTGAAACCGGCCCGCAACTTGCACCTGCTGCCAGGCCCAAGAAAAGAAGAAGCGATCTTTTCAAAGCTAACCAGGTATTCCTTGGCAATGCTCGCGGATGCAGCCAATCAAGCGAACCAGGGCCTTGATTTGCAAGCGATAGATCATCCGCTGGCCATCCCGGTGGGCGGTCAAAATGCCATGCTCACGCATGACTGCCAAATGTTGGCTGGCCACCGGCTGGCTGCAACCGACGATCTCCGCGATCTCGCCTACGGAGCACTCGGTCTTGCTCAGAAGATCGATGATCCTCAAACGAATTGGGTGAGCAGCGACTCGAATGATCGGAGCTGCTTGGGTCAATTCGTCCATGCTCAGAAGATCGGCCGTAGACATCTTGACTTTTGAATATACCCTGTGCCATATGTTTCAAGGTCTATTTTTCCAGAAATCCAAATTTCACGAGGATTGAGCGGGAGCCGGACGGGCACGGCTCCGTGGCTTTAACCACTGACTCACACTAAAGATCGGCCAACCAGGATGAGTGAAGGCCGGCAATACGAAGAGGTTGGCGATCATGGCGGAAAAGGCACCCAGAGCAGTCAAGGCGCCGAACCGAGCCGTCGGCGGGAACCCGGACAGGGCCAATACGGTGAATCCCAGCGACAAAGAAATCGAAGACACCACGGCAGCTTCCCCAACCCGCTCGAAAGCCTGGAAGCTGGCCCGGACACCGCTGCGACCCAAAGCGGCATGAAGGATGTGGAAGGTGTTGTCCACCGCCAAGCCGAGGACCACGGCGGCCACCATCACCGTGGCGGCATCCAGCCGGAATCCGAATAGCCAAGTGGCGGCCAGAGCCACGGCAACCGGGAATAAGTTGGTCACCAAGACGGCCAGGAATTGGCGAACCGTGCGAACCACCAACAAAAACAGCAAGGTGGTGGCCACCACGGTTAGGGCCAGCGAACTGAACAAGGTGCTGACCAGTCGATCCTGCATGTCCAACAACAGAGGCAGGCTGCCCCCCAGGAGCACCTCGGCATCATTTTCCGCCGCCCAGGCGTCTCCGGCGGCTTGCACCGAGTCAATCATCTCGTGGGTCAAATACGAACCGGCGGTCAGCAAGCGAGCGGTCCAACGAGCCCACTCCCCTTCGACGTCCACCCGGCCGGCCTCACGAAGCAGGCGGTCGGCCACCACGCCGGCCCCGATCGGCACCACTGATTCCAAATCGCGGTGGACCTCCACCGGCCCCAAGATCCCGGTGACGTGCTCCAACCGCAGGAGCCGCTGATTCAAATCGGTGCGCCGCAGCTCGCTGGCCCGCCAAGGCCGGCCGTCTTTGTGTCGAGCCATGACTTCCAACGTGGTCAAGCCACCGCCCTCGGCTTCGATCTCCAGGAACTGTTGCCGAACCGGATTGTGGGCCGGGAAATAATCGAGATTGCTGGCGTCTTGATGCAATCGGAAAGGAGCCATGCCTCCCAATACGAAAATCAAGACCGTGGCCGCTTGGACCGGATAGCGCCAACGAAGGGAAAAGCGAACCGGCGCCCGCCAATTGCGGCCCGGTTTGGCGTTGGCCACCGGCATCTTCATCGGCAAACGCGCCAACAATTCCGGCAGACCGAGCAGCATCAACGGAGCGAAAATCACCATGATGCCGGCCACCGACAAACCCAAACGACGGACCGGTTCTACGTCGCTTAAGGCAAAGACCGAAAATCCAACCGCGGTCGTCACCGCCGCCAACAAGCCCGCCGGTAGTTTGTGTTTTCGGGCCAGTGCGGCGGCTTGTTCCTGAGTCGCTCCCTTCGCCAAATGCTGGCGAAACGTCGCAACCAAATGCAAAGTGGAAGCCAGCATCAAAACGAAGGCGAGCGGGCCTCCGGTAACTAGAATCAAATTCGAAGGCCAGCCGAGAAAGCGGGATCCCGATCGAATGGCGCATAGGGCTGCAGCCGCCGGCAAGATGGCCAAAACGCCGAGAGATACGGAACGAAGCGCCAAAATCAAACCCATGAGGGCCACCACTCCGAGCAACGGAGCAAAAATATTTTCCACCTTGGCGGCTTCTTGATCCAAAGCTGCAGAAAGCATCGGATGGCCGGTAGCCCGCATGCGCAAACCGTGTTCCTCCGCTTCCGCCTCCAATTCGAACACCACGGCGGCCAAACGATTGCGGTCAATCTGGCCGGCGTCGGCGGAAAGGCGCAAAAAGAAATCCGCCCGGGCAGGTTTCAGTTGAACCTGATTCAAACTTTGGGCCAGCGGGCGCTTTAAGGCTCGCTTGAAAATGTCTCGCGGATCTCCGCCGGGGTCCAATTGCAAGCGGAACGGGTCCAACAAAAAATCGGTTCCGGGAATCGCCAGCAAGCGAGGCCCCAAAGCGTGGAGCCACTGCATTTGCTCTTCGTCGTCGGGATCGAAACGATCCGCCCGAATCACCAGGCCTTCGTCCCCGCCGAAACGCTTGCGCAAGGTACGAAAACCGTCATCCACCGAATCTTGGCTGAGCCATATGTCCAAGCGGTTGTCCGATGGCCATCCCGCAGCATAAACCGCCAAGCCGACGCAAGCTGCAAGCACCAAGGCCAGAAGCCCATAGCCAGGCAGTCGCTTGCGGGTCTCGGTGGTGAAGGTGGGAAGTCGGGAACGCAACTCAGCCGTGAAAGTCGCTTAGGCGGAATGCCGCCGGGCCAGGGGAACCTTTGGTGGGATTTTTGGGTCCGCCCTTGCGGCCGGGGACCACCCCAGGCCCCAAAACAGCATACGGATGCCCACTCCAATCAGCAGGCGCCGAGGCAAAAGAATGCCAGGCTTTGCCGGCGGATTCATCCGAATACAAAACCAGCTGCAAGACCGAAGTCCTGCAGCTGATTTCCTTTTCCCCTTTGCAACCTAGCCTGCGATTGCCATCCCCCTGCAATCAACAGGCCATAAAGAAGAGAACCCATGCGCAGCAATCCTTCGTCGGATCGCCAGCCCGAACTCCTTGAGCATTTCCTGAAGGAATTTTTCTGAAAATTTGAAATTTCTCAGAAGCTGGGGCAAAAACAGGCATTTACGCCTGTTTCATTGCTTAACTAGGGCTCCGGCTACCCACCTTCCGCGGCTGCTGGTCCACTCCAGGCGCAAATCGCTCCGCTTCAAGCCGAGAAAAGTGCCTTCCGCCTTGCGATCCAGAATGCCTCCCACGAACAACCGACCTCCGGGCGCCAGCAAGCGATGGAAATCGGCGGCGTGGTCCCGGACCAGATCGGAATGCAGGTTGGCCATCACCGCCTGCCAGCGACCACCGGCGGATTCCAGGGTTCCTCGCCAGAAGCGGCAGCGCTGAGCCACTCGATTCAAAGCCGCCGTTTCCTGGGCTTGGGCCGGGCTTTGGGGATCGGGATCCATGCCGGCAACCTTGGGTACTCCCAAAACCGCGGCGGCCACCGCCAGGATTCCGGAACCGGTCCCCAAATCGATCAAATCGGCCGGTGGCCGGTTGCGACACCAACGCTGCAAGACTTTCAAGGCCAGTCTGGTAGAAGCGTGGCCACCGGTGCCGAAGGCCGATCCAGCCTTCAAACACAAGGGCTGATCCCGGTCTCGAGTCGGAAAATTTCGGGGATCGTGAAACTCGGCATGAACCACCAGATTTCCGCAACGGAAAGCCTTCCAACGCTTGCGCCAAAGAGCTTCCCAGTCTTGCTCCTGCCGCCGTTCCACTTGGATTCGCCAACTTCCCTGCGGCCATTCGAAGGCCTTCGCCACCGTTTCCGTCAAGGCTCGCAATCGAGAAACCTCCTGCTCTTCGGTCACGACCACGATTTCAGGATCCGCCCCCACCTGACCGCCCTCTCCTTCCAAGAGGCCGGCCGGAAAGGTTTGCTCGGCAACGGCGGCCTCGAAACCGGCTTCCCGAAAGTGCCACAACAAGCTTTCTTCCCAGCCGGGAGGGTGGGTAAGGGTGACGCGCCAAAGAGGTTTCAGGGGTTTCGCATCCATGGTGGCGCCCCTTAGGATGCCTTGGCCATGGCGCGAAAGGTCTCAAAACGAGAATCCAAAGAAAACCGGCGCAAGCGTGCCCAAAAAATCCTGAGGCGCTTGCGACGCCATTTCCCCGAGGCGGCAACCGCCTTGGACCATCACGATCCGTGGCAACTGCTGGTAGCCACCATTCTTTCCGCTCAGTGCACCGACGAGCGGGTCAATCAAGTGACGCCGGCTCTGTTTCGCCACTATCCGCGAATCCAAGATTTCGCCGAAAGCCCGAACGGTGAGTTGGAACAACTCATCCGCTCCACCGGATTCTTCAACAACAAAGCCAAAAACATCCGAGGGGCGGCCCGCCGAGTACTGGAAGTCCATCAGGGCCAGGTTCCCGATGAAATGGAGGCTTTATTGGCTCTTCCCGGGGTAGCTCGGAAAACCGCCAATTGCGTCTTGGGGACCGCTTTCGGCAAAAATGTCGGCGTGGTGGTCGACACTCACGTAGGCCGATTGGCCCGGCGCTTCGGCTTCACTGCGGAGAAGAATCCGGTGAAAGTGGAAAGAGACTTGATGGAGCTCTTTCCCCAAAAAAGTTGGACCTATTTGTCCCACGCACTGATCTTGCACGGTCGAGCCACCTGCAAGGCTCGCAAAGCAGATTGCGAATCCTGTAAATTCGCCGACCTCTGCCCGCAAATCGAAGTCTAGCTTTTTCTGTTCGGTTTTCGCTTTCGCCCCGTTCTTGCTAAAAAAGGCCGATACCCGGTCCAGCAGCGAGAACACCCATGTTGTTAAGAATCTTACTGTTCGGTGGCTTCCTTCTCGGATCCGCCGCCACTGTAGAAGCGCAGGCGACCCTTCACCGTTTCCCAGGCACTTCGCCTTTGGAACAAAGCGGTTTACGACTGTCCATGTTGGGTGATTTGGACGGTGACCAAGTCGCCGATTTCCTGGTCGCCACCCCCTTGGCCGAAGTTGGCGGCGTGGTGGAAGCCGGTCGAGCGGAAATCTATTCCGGAGCCACCCGCACCCTCATCAGGACCCACGCCGGTACGAATACCGGCCAACATTTGGGTTGGGCCTCCGATGATGTCGGCGACTTGGATTTCGACGGCCTGGATGATTATTTGTTGGCCAGTCCGGGATGGGACGGCGGCCGGGTCCAACTTTTATCCGGTGCCGACGGCTCCCTGATCCACGAAAAAAGCGGTCAAGCGAGTTATGACGATTTCGGCACCGCGGTCGCCGGCGGTGGAGACGTCAACGGCGACGGTCTGCCTGACTTTGCCATCACCTCGGTCTACTTTGGCGATTTGAACGTCTACAGCGGTTTTGATTTCTCGTTGATCCATCAAATCGAAGCTTGCTGCTCCTGGGGAGGATCCCTCAGTCTGTTTCAAGATCTGGACCAGGACGGTTTCGACGAAGTCGCATGGGGAAGTTTCTGGGATGATGAGGTGGCTGTATATTCCGGCCAAACCGGAGCCTTGCTCCATTTCTTTTCCGGCCCTTCGCATTCAGATTTCGGACGTTCCATTGCCGCGATTCCGGACATCAACGGCGACGGCATCGAAGAAATTGCCATTGGCTCGCCTTTGGATTCCACCCAAGGTCAAAACGCCGGCCGGGTAGTTGTGTACTCAGGTTCCGATGGCGCCTTCCTGCAGGAATTCTTCGGGCAATCCCAAGAACAATTCGGCTATGCCATAAGCGGCGGAGACTTCGATCAGGATGGCTTCGGAGATTTGGCCGTGGGTGCCTATCTTAGTGACGAAAACGGTTCCAACGCCGGGAGTTGTCGCATCATCGACGGTGCATCCTGGCAATTCCGCTTCACCTTGACCGGGGAAGCGGCCAACGATCATTTCGGAAAGAGTCTCTCGCAGCGAGCCGCCGACGTAGATGACGACGGTTTTCCCGATTTCTTGGTCGGCGCCCCGGATGCCGACCCGAACGGTATCTTCGGAGCCGGAGAAACTTTTTTGATTTCCGGCCATTCCGGCATGGCGGTGCAGGCTGTAGAACCGGGAATTGCCGGCCAAAACAACACCGTAATCGTCGATCGCTGCACTCCAGGAGAAGGGGTTTATTTAACCTACAGTCTCCAGCGGGGAAGCCATGCGGTTCCGGGCTGCAACGGTCTTTTCCTGGATTTGGATCAACCGAGTTTGGCAGGAATTCAAACAGCTTCAGGCATCGGCCGTGCCACTTTTACCGGTCCGGTACCGGCGAGTTTGCAAGGCAGACGCCTTCACTTACAAGCGCTGGAGCCGAGGCTTTGCCGCAAGAGCCAAGTTCGTCCGCAAGATTTTTGACCCAAGGGCGAGATCCGCATCTCGTTGTGGTTTAGAATCGGCCTGGATTCCCATTCTCAAGAGGAAATCCAGGCCGTGACTTTCCGCCCCACCGTTTTGCAAACTGACCGCCTTGTGTTGCGCACGCCGCAACGGGATGACGTGGATGGCCTGCTCACCATGTTGGGTGATCCCGAGGCCATGAAATACGTCGGTCAAGGCAAAACCATGAACCGCCAACAAGTCGAAGCCGATGTCGATCGCTGGATCGCCCTGGAACAAGAATGCGGTTTATGCCTTTGGACCGTCCGAAAGCAAATGGCTCAAGGTCGGGAACAAGTCATCGGCCATTGTGGTTTGATCTACATGCGGCGGTCAGGAAGCCAAACCCGCGGGCCGGAAGTGGAATTGGCCTATGGCTTCGCCCGGTCGTTTTGGGGCCAAGGATTTGCCACCGAGGCCGGCCGCGCCGCCTTGGAATATGGCTTTTCCAACTTGGATCTGGATTCCATTCTGGCCATCACCTATCCGGAGAACTTAGCTTCGCAGAAGGTGCTGCTTAAACTCGACTTCGAACCCTTGGGAAGAACCGAGAAGTATTACGACATTGAAGCCGAGTTTTTCCGTCGATTGCGGCAGCCTTCTTAGCCTTCGTGGCTGCCCAGGCCATCGGCATCACGCCAGGGACTTCTGCCGATTCCTGGCCAAATCCGGAGCATGCCGAACAAGGCCCGGAGAAATATCCAGGCGCCGGTAACCGCCCATACCCAAGCATATGCCTGGGGATGGCCGGTGGGAATCAGAAGCAACAACCCTATCCCACAAATCGTGGCCAACGTCATGACTTTGCGCAGATAGGCGAAGTCTCGAGTTCCCCAATGAATGCCGTCGGTAACGAAACTCAATGAATTCAACGGCTGACTCAAGGCGGCCCAAACCCAAGCTCCATGGAACCAAGGTCGGGCTTCTTCCGGTACAAACCAAGGCAAGAATAAGGGTTCTCCCAGCAGCATGACGGCAGTCAAGACAAAACCGGTGGCCAAACTCCAGCGGCAAGCCAAAGCGGCTACCTGCTTCGCTACTGCAAAGCGGTTTGCGCCCAAGAAATACCCGACCAGGCTTTGAGCGCTGGCGGCAAAGGCGTCCAATACCAAAGCGGTGAAGAACCAAACCTGGCGTATGCTTTGGTGGGCGGCGCCCGCTCCAGGGTCTATTTGATTGGCCACTCGGGTTGCGAATAAAAGGAACAAGCTCAATAAACCGGTGCGGAGAAACAAATCCCCTCCCACCCGCAACAAAGCCGGAGCCCCGCGAAAGCGCAGCATCGGTGCCCCAAGCTGTCGACCGACCGCCCAGAAACTCAAGCCGGCTCCAAACCATTGGCTAAAGGTGGAGGCCCAGGCGGCACCTGCGATGCCGAAAGCTGGAACCGGCCCCCAACCGAAGATCAACAAGCGATCCAACAATATGTTCAACAAGTTCAGGGCCACGGCAATGACCAATGGGATCTGCATGCATTGCAATCCGCGCAAGGTGCCGAAGCCGGCCATGATCATTAAAACCGCCGGCGCTCCCATCAAGCGGATGCCCATGTACTCCCGGGCAGCTTGCAGGACTTCGCCTTCCGCCCCCAAGGCCCTGGCTGCAGGAGTCAAGACGAAAAAAGCCGCCAGGCAAAGAACCACGCCGAAAGCGGCGGCCAGGAAAAAGGCTAAATAGCTCCTTTCACGAGCTTGATCCTTGCGTCCAGCTCCGTACGCCAAGGCAACTTCGGTTTGCGTTCCGATGCCGAGGAAATTGAAAATCCAAAATATCGAGGAAAGGGCAATGGTGCCCACTCCAAGCCCGGCCAAAGGCACGGTACCCAGGGAGGCCACAAAAGCCGTGTCCACCATCCCGGTTACCGGTTCGGCAATAAGGGAAAGAAGCACCGGGACGGCAAGGGCCAACAAAGTCCTGCGCGGCCTTTGCTCGAACGGATGGGGACGGGCGGAGCTCATGCTCGGTGCCTTCGGAGGCGGTAAGCCAGAAGACTCTATCCCGATTCGACGCCGGCGGGTCGAACCGGGGACGATGCCGCGGCATGTTAGATTAGTTGAGCATGTCCGGCTCCCTTCAAGCCGCCTTGTTTTGGGCCTTCCTCCTGCTGTCGAGTTCGAATTTCACCGTCGAGGCAGCTAGTCAGCAAGGGGAACCAAGCTCGAAAGCGCCGTCCCAAGATCCGATCCTGAATCGGTACTGTTTGGAATGCCATTCCGGGGACAAGCCGAAAGCCGGCCTGGATCTTTCCCAAGGCATTCCCAACGCCGCTCCGGATTCAGAATTTGCCGAGATCTGGCGGGAACGAATCGGTTTAAGAGAGATGCCGCCTGCCGCTTATGCTCAGCCCACCGAGGCGGAGCGGCAAACTCTACTGGCCTGGTTTAGCCATGCTGACAAAAATGCCGAACTTGCCGATCCCGGCCCTCCGGTGCTACGGCGATTGAACAATGCGGAGTATCGCAACGCGGTCCGGGACATATTTCGAGTCGACTTTCCGGCCCATGAATTTTTTCCTCCGGATGCAGTCGGTTTTGGATTCGACACCGTAGCGGAAAGCCAAAGTCTTTCCGATTTGGCCTTGGAAAGATACTTGGAAGCGGCCGAACAAATCGTTGCCACCGCCTTCGTATTGGAAGATCCGAACCGCCCTGCGGTCCGCTCCTTTGAGCCGGAAGACTTTAGCGGTAGTGGACAAATCCGCCGTTTCGGACTTCATTTCACTACCCGGGGAAGCGCCCACCTGAAGTACGAATTTCCAAGAGCCGGAGATTACCTTTTTCGGGTTCAGGCTTCCGGAGATCAAGCTGGCCCGGATCCATGTTTCATGGACCTTCATTTGGACGGCCAAAGACTGCATCGATTCGAAGTACGCCAAAATCGAGATCAACCGGAGTGGTTTAGCCTGCGTCAAAAAGTTGAGGGCGGCCGACGCCGCCTCAGTCTTTCTTTCGTCAACGACTACTACCATCCCGATCATCCGGATCGAAGTCAGCGAGATCGCAACCTATGGATTCAAAGGGTGGAAATCGTCGGCCCCATCGACCCAATTCCCCAAACTTCTTTCCAAACCCAACTCTTCCAGACTTTCGGGCCCGAACTCAAAGGAAAGCGCAAGCGAGCGATTCTTCGTCATTTGGCAGAAAGAGCTTGGCGCCGGCCGGTAACCACTCCAGAAGTTGCCCGCCTTGAACAATTGGCACCGAGAGATGTCGATTTCACCAACAGCATCGCCCTGGCCTGCCAGGCTATCTTGATCTCTCCGCATTTTCTGTTTCGATTGGAGTCGGACCCGGTGGATTCCGAAGAGATTCGGCAATTAAACGGCTATGAAATGGCCTCTCGCCTGTCCTTTTTCCTTTGGTCAACCACGCCTGACCCACAACTTCATCAAGCCGCGGCTGCTGGGGAACTACAAACCGAAGCCGGCCTCCGAAAGCAAGTGCAACGCATGCTGCTCCATCCGAAGTCACGGGAGTTGGCCCGCAACTTCGGGTCCCAGTGGTTGCAACTTCGAAGCCTGGAGCACAAAGAGGTCGACCCAGATCTCTTTCCGGAGTTTGACCAAACCTTGCGCCAGGCGATGGTGGAGGAAAGCTTGACCTTGTTCGAAGTCATCATCCGATCCAGACGAAACGTATATGAGTTGCTTGATGCGGATTACACTTATGTCAACGAAGCCCTGGCTTCTTTATATGGAATGCCCGAAGTCAAGGGAACACAAATGCGAAGGGTCAGCTTGAAAGATCAACCTCGCCGCGGCCTTTTGACCCACGCGGGAATTTTGACTTTGACTTCTCAGCCAAATCGCACCTCACCGGTGAAGAGAGGTCTATGGGTGCTGGATAACTTGCTGGGCACCCCTCCTCCCCCTCCGCCGCCGAATACGCCGGCTTTGGATGAGGGAGATAGCGTGATCCAGGCGGCTTCTTTGCGGGAAAGACTTGCCCAACATCGACAGGATCCGGCCTGCGCCGCATGTCACGACAGCATGGATCCGCTCGGTTTGGGATTGGAAAACTTCGATCCGCTTGGGCGCTGGCGCGATCAAGATGGATCTCACCCAATCGACGCTTCCGGCGAACTCCCGGATGGCCGCCGCTTCCAAGGTCCTTTGGATTTGATCGCTATATTGCAACGGGATCCTGCCTTTTTACATTGCTTGACCGAAAAGCTGTACGTCTATGCCCTGGGCCGGGGAGTACAAGCCAGTGACGGGCCGATCTTGGATCAAATCCTGGCCGGACTGAATCCCCAAAAACCGACTTTTGCGGATATGGTGGAAGGAATCATTCTGTCCCCGGCCTTTCGCTTCCGCCGGGTGGAGCAAAGACCATGAAGCCGAAAGTCCTGAGCCGTCGCACTGTTCTTCGAGGTTTCGGAACCGCCTTGGCTTTGCCGTTTTTGGACGCCATGTTGCCTGCGGCCGGGAGTATGCGGCCTGCGGCAAAAACCCGCCGCTTACTTTATCTCTACGTCCCAAATGGCATTCACATGCCGGCTTGGACTCCGTCGGAGCTGGGTTCTTCCTTTGCTTTGCCCCCTCTGCTGCAACCGCTTTCTCCCTTCCGCAACAAGTTTTCCGTACTCAGCGGTTTGACTCACGACAAAGCGCGGGCCAACGGCGACGGCCCCGGAGACCACGCCCGGGCAGCTGCCGTGTTTTTGACCGGCATTCAACCTTTAAAAACCGAGGGCAAGGTCCGCCTCGGCCGTTCCGCCGACCAAGTTGTAGCCGTCCAAATCGGCGATCGCACCCGCTTCCGCTCCTTGCAATTGGGCTGCGAACCTGGAATTTTGGCTGGACAATGCGATTCCGGTTATGCCTGTGCCTACTCCGGGCACATTTCCTGGTTTTCCGAAACCACTCCGGCCAGTAAAGAAACCCATCCCCGTAAAATCTTCGATCGCCTGTTTCGCGGCGGCCAAGATGCGGAAGCTTGGGCGGCTCAAGCAGAGCGCCGTCAGCGGAGAAGAAGCCTGCTGGATTATGTCCACGAAGAAGCCGGCCGCTTGCGCCGGCAACTCGGCCACGAAGATCGCCGCAAAATGGAAGAGTATTTGGAAGGGGTCCGCGAATTGGAACGGCGGATGGATTTCGCCGATCGCGAACTCGCCGAAGCCGTGGGAGAAGAACACCGGCCCTCGGGGATTCCGGTTAAGTTCGGCGATTATCTGGAAACGATGGCCGATTTATTGGTTTTGGCCTTGCGCAGTGACGCTACCCGGGTAGCCACTTGGATGTTCGCCAACGAAGGAAGCAATCGAACCTATCCTGAACTCGACATTCGAGACGGCCATCACAGCCTCAGCCATCACGGAAAAGACAAAGAAAAGCAGGCCAAGATCCAGCGTATCAACCAACTTCACTTGGAAAAATTCGCCTACTTCCTCGCCGCGATGGAAGCGGCAAAGGATTCCCAAGGAAGTCTGCTGGATCAAAGCATGATCGTATTCGGTAGCGCCATTGCCGATGGAAACCGCCATAACCACGATAATCTTCCGGTTTTGTTGGCCGGCGGTGGCTGCGGTTCGTTTCAGCACGGCCGTCACCTGCGTTTTCCGAAGGAAACGCCGTTGAATAATTTGCACATGAGTTTGCTGGAGGCTATGGGGGTTCCTCAGGAGGAGTTTGGAGATGGGAAGGGCCCCCTCCTGAAACTGGCACAAAGCATTGGAGGTAATTTTTAAGCCTCCGGCGTAACCAAAGCCGCCTCAAGCCGTCTGCCTAGCCGAACCCTTTTCTTTCGGAGGCACCGGCGATGCCGCGTTTTCAACCCCCGCACTGCCCCTGGGACGCCTGTCCCAGCCGCACCGATTCCGTCCCCTTCCGCTTTCAAAAACGAGGCTTCTACAGCGGCCGCCAGCAACGCAGAATCCAGCGCTTTTGGTGCCACGGCTGCCGCCGTTCCTTCTCGTCGCAAAGCTTCAAGTTCCACTATCGCCTGAAGTACGGCCGGCTCCATCTCGACTTCTGGCCGCTGGTGGTGAGCAAAGTCACCCTGCGACAAAGCGCTCGCATGCTGGGAGTGGATCGCCGCACCTTGGCCGACCGCCTGTTGCGCATGGGCGAACACGCTCGCCGCTTCCATCGCTTGCGATTACAGGAGGTGGCCGCTCGAGGCGGGCTGCCGGGAGTGTTTCAACTGGATGAGTTGGAAACCTTCGAAACCGACCGCAGACTGCAGCCGGTGACCGTTCCGGTGCTGATCCACCGTGCCAAGTATTTCGTCGTTCACCTGACCGCCGGCACCTTGCCCTGCCGGGGATCGCTCCCTCCACGGTTACAAAAGAAGAAGGAGGAACGGGAGAAACTGTTCGGCAAGAGACGCTCGCAGTCGCGGCAAGGAGTGGAAGCATGCTTGCAGGCTTTGAAGGAGGTCTTGCCTCCAAGGCAGCCGGCGGTACTACAAAGCGATCGCAAGAAGATCTATCCCAGCGTCTTGAAATCGGTGTTTGGAGCGGCAGGTTTCCAGCACCTGCAGGAGTGCTCCAAGCGCAAGCGGGATCGAGGCAACCCGCTGTTTCCGATCAACCACACCCTGGCCCAGATGCGGGACAACCTCTCCCGGCTGGTGCGTCGCAACTGGGGCCACTCCAAGAAGCGGAGTTGGCTGCGGCTGCACATGTGGCTGTGGCTTTTGTGGCGCAACTACGTGCGGCCGATCACCGCCGAGGGCGAGCCCCCGACTCCGGGGATGTTGCTGGGGGTGACCTCTCGGCGTTGGACCGCCAGGGAACTGTTTCGGTGGAGGATCTTTTCTTCCTCCTACCTCCAATAGTTTGTGCCAGTTTCGGGGAAATCGCTATTGTTAGCGAATTCTGCGCCTTCCCACCCCCATTGAGGAAGGGCACCCAAGTTTTTCCCCGCCGCCGCAGCCGTCATGCCCAAGCTCATCGAGTGTGTTCCCAATTTCAGCGAAGGTCGAGACCTTGCGGTCATCCGGCAGATTACCGATCAGATCGAGACCGTCGACGGAGTCAAGTTACTGGACGTAGACCCCGGGGCAGCGACCAACCGAACGGTGGTCACCTTCGTCGGTGAACCGGAGGCGGTGATCGAAGCCGCAGTCCGGGCCGGACGGAAGGCGGCGGACCTTATCGACATGAGCAAGCATCAGGGCGAGCATCCGCGGTTTGGTGCCATGGATGTTTGCCCGCTGGTGCCCATTGCCGGGATCACCATGGAAGAAACCGTTCAATATGCCCATCAGTTGGCCAAACGCTTGGGAGAAGAGGTCGGTTTGACCATTTTCTGTTACGAGTTTGCTGCAACCAAACCGGAACGGAGCAACTTGGCCACGGTTCGGGCCGGTGAATACGAGGCCTTGCCGGACCGCTTGAAGGACCCCCAGTGGCAGCCGGACTTTGGACCGGCGGAGTTTCAAGCCAGGACCGGGGCTACGGCAGTCGGAGCCCGAAACTTTTTGGTGGCCTTCAACATAAACCTGAACACCACTTCCACCCGGCGAGCCAACGCGGTGGCGTTCGACGTCCGGGAACGTGGCCGCATCAAGCGCGAAGGCCACCCCTTGCTTGGTCCCAAGGTCACCGATGAAAACGGCAAGACGGTTTGGATACCAGGCTCTTTGAAGTGCGTGAAAGGCATCGGCTGGTTCATCGAAGAATATGGCATTTGCCAAGTCTCCATGAACCTGACCGACATCAGCGTGACTTCGGTCCACGAAGCCTTTGATGAAACGAGTCGAAAAGCGGAAGCCCGAGGCATTCGGGTGACCGGTTCCGAGCTGGTGGGCCTGATTCCACTGCAAGCCATGTTGGACGCCGGCCGGTATTTCCTCCGCAAACAAAAACGCTCTACCGGTGTTTCCGATCACGAACTCATCAAGATTGCGATCCGCTCCATGGGTTTGGACGAATTGAAGCCGTTCAAGCCGGAGGAAAAAATTATTGAGTACATGATCGACGAAACCGCCGGCCGCCGGCTGGTGGACTTTTCCATTCGCGGCTTCGTGGAAGAAACCGCCTCGGAATCCAAAGCCCCTGGAGGCGGCTCGGTCGCCGCGACCTTAGGAGCCTTGGGCGCCGCCTTGGCCGCCATGGTGGCCAACCTTTCCAGCCACAAACGGGGCTGGGACGAGCGTTGGGAAGGTTACAGCGATTGGGCAGAGAAGGGAAAGGCCTGCTACCAAACTTTGCTGCGATTGGTAGACGAAGACACGGCCGCGTTCAACGCCATCGTCGATTCTTGGAAGCTACCTGACGCCACCGAGGCGGAAAAAGCTGCGAAAGAGGCCACCGTGCAAGCCGCAGTCCAGCGGGCTATCGAGGTCCCCTTCGAGGTCATGCAAGTCGCCTTGGAAAGTATGGAGGTGGCGGAAGCCATGGCGGAAACCGGCTTGGAGGCTTCCGTCTCCGATGCTGGAGTAGCCGCCCTGTGCGCCCGCAGTGCAGTCATGGGAGCTTACTTGAACGTTCGCATCAACGCCGGCGACTTGCAGGATGAAACGCTGCGAAACCAATTCTTGCAGCAGGGAGCCGACCTCCAGGCACAAGCTCAAGAACGGGAACAACGCATCCTGTCCTTGGTCGAAGGCAAGCTTTAAGTTCTGGCTCAGCTTCCCACCTGGCTTTGGATCGCTCCTAGAAACCGATCTGAAATCGGGTAGCCAAAAAATGCACTAGCCCGGGGGAGTGTTTGCCGACGAAGGCGCCAAAGCGCCCGTGTTTGGTAAATACGTACTCGCGCTTTCGCCGGTCAATGGCCTTGACCATCACCTTGGCGGCTCGATCGGCCGGCCACATCAATTTTTGCGGACGTCGATCCGGGAAATCGGGGTGATATACCCCTTGATTATCCACTTGCCCGATTTCGCTTTCCACGAATCCAGGATGGATCAAGGTACAACTGGTACCGGTACCGTGCAGTTCTTGAGCCAGGCATAAACCGAAGGCTCGCACTGCCGCTTTAGAACTGCAATAAGGTGCATTGCCTCCGCCACTGAGAAAGGCCGCCACCGAAGCGATCAAAGCCAATCGCCCTTGGCGGACTTCCAGCAAAGGCAAGGCCAGGCGAACGGTGGTGATTAAACCAAAAAAGTTAACCTCGAATTGGCGCCGCCATTCTGCTTCGGAAAGTTTGGAAAAGGCGCCTCCGATCCCAATGCCAGCGTTGGCGATCGCCACGTCCAAACCACCGAATTGTTCCGCGATCCGATCCCGCGCCGACTCCATGCTAGGTAGAGAAGTGACGTCGGCGGGAAGGCACAGGGCCGTTCCTCCGGCAGCCTCCACCTCTTCTCCGACTTGCTCCAGCCGTTCGACCCGACGGCCGCTCAATGCGACCGAAGCACCGCGACGCCCGTATTCCAGTGCCAATGCTCGTCCGAGGCCACTTCCGGCGCCGGTAATCCAAATGAGGGGAGAAGAATTGCTCATGGTAGCCAAGGGGCCCTTCGGAAATCCTGCAACGCAAGCCGGAGGGGAAACCGGCGGTCGTCAGGACTTCCCGTGGGGATTAAGGTACTGCATGCGCCAGGCTCTCCTCCCCCTCCTCCTTGCGGCGCTGTCCCTTTCCGCCTGCCAGAGTCCTTCCACGAAGGCAGAACGTCCCCCCAACATCATCTTGATCTTGGCGGACGATCTCGGCTATGGCGAACTCGGAAGTTACGGTCAAAGCAAAATCCGGACCCCGCATTTGGATCGGCTGGCCGCCGAAGGGATGCGCCTTCGCCAGCACTATTCGGGAAGCCCGGTCTGCGCGCCGTCACGTTGCACCTTGTTGACCGGGTTGCATACCGGCCACGCTTTCATTCGTGACAACGATGAAATGGGTCATCGAGGCGACGTTTGGCGGGATCCGGCCCTGGAAGGGCAGAGACCATTACCTCCGGGAACCCAGACCTTGGGCCATGCCTTGCAGGCCGCCGGCTACCGCACCGCGGCAGTAGGCAAGTGGGGTTTGGGTTGGGTCGGCTCCAGCGGCGAACCCAGCCGGCAGGGCTTCGATTTGTTCTTCGGCTATAACTGCCAGCGCCAGGCTCATAACTACTATCCCACGCATTTGTGGAAGAACGCCGAGAAAGTCCCCCTCGGGAATCCTGTTTTTTTCCCACATCAAAAATTCCCGGAGGAGGAATCGGCCGCGGACCCGGCAGCCTACCAGCGTTATCAAGGATCGGATTACGCCCCCGATCACATGATTGAAGAGGCCTTGCAGTTCATTCGCGAGAACCGCGACCAACCCTTTTTCCTGTATTACCCTTCCCCCATTCCGCACTTGGCTTTGCAAATTCCACCTTCGGAACTGCAAGCGTATCTAGGGGAGTTTGAAGAGGAGCCCTATTTAGGTGACAAGGGCTACCTTCCTCATCCGGCCCCTCGGGCGGCTTATGCCGCCATGATTTCTCGCCTGGACGCCGAAGTCGGACGCATGCTCGCCTTGTTGGATCAACTGGAGTTGGAAAACGACACTCTCGTGGTGTTTACCAGCGACAATGGGCCGTCTTGGGTGGGAGGCGTGGATCGCGAGTTCTTTCAAAGTTCGGGAGGTTTGCGCGGCCGCAAAGGCCAGTTATTTGAAGGCGGCATTCGAGTGCCTTGCATTGTCCGCTGGCCCGGCAAAGTCGAAGCGGGAAGTCAAAGCGACCACCTTTCCGCCTTTTGGGATTTCTTCCCCACGCTGGCGGAAGTCGCCGGCGCCGAAACACCGAAGAAGTTGGACGGCATTTCCATGCTGCCCACTTGGCTGGGAAACCCGGAGCGGCAACAGCAGCACGAGTACCTTTATTGGGAATATGCCCGCCGCTTCCAAGCCATGCGCATGGGGAATTGGAAGGCTTATCGCCCCCGACCTTCGGCGGATTTGCAGCTTTACGACCTTGAAGCGGATCCAAACGAAAGTCACGACTTGGCCGCCGAACACCCGGAACGGGTGGAAAGATTCACTCAATTGATGGAGACCGCTCGAAGCCGCTCCGAGCACTTCCCGCTGAAGCCCTGATTTCCCGAAGCCCCATGAACCCGATCCAAGAATCCACCGACCGAGAAAGCCGCGTCCGCGGCCTAAAAAGTCTCATCGGCAATACCCCGCTGTTGCAAATCCGTTTCCGCTATCGTGGCCGGGAAAGAGTGCTGTTCGCCAAAGCCGAGCACCTCAACATGACCGGAAGCATCAAGGACCGGATGGCCTTGCACATCGTGCAACAGGGCTACGCCGGAGGAGCCTTGCGGGCAGGCGACCGCATCATCGAAGCCACCAGCGGCAACACAGGGATCTCTTTCTCCGCCATCGGCCGGGCCTTGGGGCACCCAGTGACTATTTTCATGCCCAACTGGATGAGTACCGAACGGATCAACTTGATCCGGAGTCTGGGCGCCGGCATCAATTTGGTCAGCCCCGAGCAAGGAGGCTTTCTTGGCAGCATCCGCATGGCGGAGGAACTTGCCGAAAGAGAGCAAGCCAGCTTCTTGCCGCGGCAATTTTCCAATGAGGACAACAGCTTGGCCCACTATCAAACCACCGGACCGGAGATCTGGTGGCAGCTCCGTTTTCGAAATCTGCTTCCGGACGCCTTCGTCGCCGGAGTGGGCACCGGCGGAACCGTGATGGGCACCGGGCGTTTCCTGAAGGAGAATCATCCAGAAATCAAAGTCCATCCCTTGGAGCCGGCCAATTCTCCTACCTTGCGCACTGGACATTGCGTCGGAAAACACCGGATTCAAGGCATTTCCGACGAGTTCATCCCGCCGATCGTGGATTTGGATTTCACCGACGAAATTGTCGACGTCGCCGACGGCGATGCCATCTTGATGGCACAAAAACTGGCGACTCAACTGGGTTTGGGCGTCGGGATTTCATCCGGAGCCAATTTCCTCGGCGCCTTGCAGTTATTGGAACAACGAGGTGGAAACGCTGTGATCGTTACAGTGTTTCCGGATGACAACAAGAAATATTTAAGCACCGATCTGTTAAGGGAAGAGCCGATTCAAGACGGGTTCATGGCCCCGGAAGTTGAACTCATAGAATTCACCGGATTGAAACGGGTATGCCACACTTGTTGTGATCCAGCGGAGTGCAATGAAGCGCTTCCGGGATCTTTGCCCCACCCGACTGAATTGGAACTGCCGCCCTGCCCGCGCCGGCCGACGGACTCCTAGTCCGATCCGCCGGGCCCGACCAAAGAGCGGACCCGGCGGGAAATTAAGTTCAGGATCCGCTCTTTTCTTCGGCGGCTTTATGCCGCTCGTGGAAAGCAGCCAGCACCTTCTTTTCCTTGTCCGGGCGAATTCCAGTTCGATTGAAGGGACGATCGCCCCGCTCGTTTTTCGCCCACGCCAAAGTATCGCGGATGGTGTCGGCAATCGGGCGGAACTTCAAACCCTGCTCGATGGCCCGGCGATTGTTTACATAGGTATTGCCTTCTTCCGGCAACCACATCGGCATTTCCATCCACGGCCCCACTCCCTGCTCCTTCAGGAAGGCTTCATCCGCCCAGGTGAATTGAACCGGAGTGGAAGTCCCACACTTGCAACCGTGGAGAAACTCTTCCATGGAAAGTTCGCCGTCGAAACCGCAAGCGTTATAAAAACCGGTGACTTGGTTTTCGATGCAATGGACCACCCATTCACCCAGATCACGAACGTCGATCGGCTGAACCAAGGCATTCGGGTCACCCGGTGCCAGCACTTCGCCGCCCCGGTCCACTCGTACCGGCCACCAAGTGAATCGATCGGAACGATCCATCGGACCGACGATTAAACCGGGCCGAATGTTGGCCACCCGGCCGGGCATGGTCTTTTCCGCGGCTTGTTCGCACAGGGCTTTCATCGCCCCATAGTGGGGAAAAGACTCTCGAATCAATTTGACCGAATCGATGACTTCCTGGGAGACCGTCAACAACTCGGCGTCTTCATCGATGGTTCCCTGAACGTTGCTGAAGTCTTTGTAAACCGAAATGGAGGAAATAAAGGTGTAGTGCTCGGCTACGTCGGCGAAGATCTTGGCTGTGGCTTCGACGTGACCGGGAACGTAGCCGGATGTATCGACGATGGCGTCGAACTTTTCCCCCCGAAGGGCATCCAACTCGCCTTTGTCTCGATCGCCTTTGAATTTCTTCAACTCGGGATAAAGCCCGGGATTGGATTTGCCGCGGTTAAACAGAGCGACTTCATGGCCCCGTCTCAATGCGGCATCCACCACCGCTGGCCCGAGGAAGACCGTTCCGCCCAAAACCAAAATCCGTTTGGCCTTGCCCGGGCGAGTGCCGCCGGCCCAGGCAGCTTTAGGAAGCAGCGGCGCCGCCATCCCGGCACCGAGAGCGGATCCGAGAAAGGAACGGCGGCTGGGACGCCCGGGATGCGGATTTGAGTGGGGATTCATGAAGGCAGTCCTTTAGGAACAAGTTGAGTCCAAACGGAGACGCAGGACCGCACGGTCCCCTACCTCTTTGAGCTTTTCGAATCCAAGCTCCAGGAACAGGGAGAGTGGGCCATTCCAAAGATCCTCTTCGGCCAAGTCGGCGCTTTGTTTGGGAAATGCTTCCACGAAGGCAACGCCGCGCCGGCGCAAATCGGCCAGCACTCCCTTCAATAAAACACGAGCCAGTCCGCGACCGCGTTGCGCCGGAGGAATGAGGAAACATCCCAAAGCCCAACCGCCCGGCTCCTCCTGCAATTCGAATTGCCGCATCAACTTCGGCCAACTTCCCCGGGGCGCGACTTGGCACCAAGCCACCGGTTCGCCGTTCTCGATCCAGAAGTAGCCGTCGAAAATCCCTTCCGCGAACAAGGACTGCCGCAGGCTGCGGTTTTGATCCGCGCTCCGCTCGCCCCAACCGGTCCAATCCGGAACCCACCAGGCCACGCAATAACACCAGTCGGCGCAAGCCAATTGCTGATGAAAACGAAAGAAGAGCGCTTCGTGCTCGGCGCTCAAAGGCAACAAACCGTCCGGCAAAGACTGGGCTTTCATCGTGGAATCCTGTGCAGTTTCAAGGCTCTTGAAACGCTTCCGACCTCGGACAACAAGGCCCGCAATCGAGTCCGCATGCCGGCAAAGGACGGCTCCGCTTCGAAATAAAGAAAATGACTGGGACAAGCGCAATCCGACGCCCCGAAACCGGGAATCCAATGGCTACCGCCGAGGCGCAACCCGGCTTCCATCCATAGATGCTCGTGAACCGCCGGATCCTGGCACCACCAAGCTCCTGCCGGGATTTCCACTCGCCGCAAAAAATCGACGTGCCAGTGACAGCGGTGGCCGCCGAGAAGGTGGCGTCCCAAACGGGCTCGCAACCCTCCGGGGCCGCGAGCGGAGCCGGCGTAGCCATACCAACCCGGCAGAAACTCCCGGGAACCCAGAGCGCCAACTTTCAGCTTCAGCCTTCGTTGCAGCGCAAAGTTCAACCAATAACTCCCTGGAGCAGGAGGAAGCCGCGCCACCGCTTCCTCGAAAATAGGACCCCCATGACTGGGTCGCCGAAGGCTTTTAGCCACCATAGCGCGAGCGCTTGAACAGCAAAATTATGTGTCGGGTCGCCCCCTGGCCCTGATTGGTGTCGAAGGCGGCCACCAGCTCCCAACCGCGCTCCCCCATGCGATTCATGGAATCGTCCAATTCCTGTTGATTGACCTTGCCGCCCAGGAATCCACCTGGATCCAGGCGCAGGCTTTGGTACTCCCACTTTTGCTGACTCATGTTTTCCCCATGGTTTCGAAGGTCGGAGGTTGGCGACCGGCGTGCCGTCCCGCCCGCTTGCCGGCCCACTGGCCGAGGAAAAAGGCGGACACCAAAATCGGATAGCTAAACCACTGAAACCCCAAGCCGGAGAGCAGGCGCAGAGCGACCACCAAGGGAATCGGAGCGTGGATCGCCACCATCCAAAGGAAGCTGAATTTGCGTAGGCCGGCGCGCCACCACCCGAAAGGCAGGTTCACCAGGAACACGGCGAAGGCCACCAGCAGCAAGGTCTCCATGGCCGCCCCAGGATAGCCGTCACCGGCGATCCGGCTGGAATCGTTCTCGAGCCTCGAGTCCAAGGCCTTGGCCACAGTTGACGCAAACTGGCAGAACAGCCAAAATGGCCGGATGTCCGGCTCGGAATCGGCTTTCGACATTGCCGAATTGGCCCAGCGAGCCCAAGTCTCCAGTCGCACCATCCGCTACTACGGAGAGTTGGGTTTGCTTCCCCATTGCGGCCGCGGCCCCGGCGGCCGCCGGCTCTACGGCCAGGACGCCCTCGAGCGCTTGGGCTTCATCCAACGCTTGAAGGGTTTGGGACTCACCCTGGAAGAAATCGGCCAACTCAACCAGGCCTTTGCCCGCGGTCGAACCGAAGGCATGCTGGATGAGTTGGAAGCTCTCCTCCTGCATCATTTGGAAAGCGTTCACCTGCGCATCGAAGATCTTCGCCGGCTCCACGAGCAGCTCGGCCAGTACTTGGATCACATCCGACGCCGTCGCAGCGCCAAAGCAGCCAAGGATCCCCTTTCGTCATGACGCCTCCCACCAGCACCTCCGCCACCCAAAGCAGCGAGACTCAATTCCAGACCAAGAACAAGGTCCGGGTAGTCACCGCCGCTTCCCTGTTCGACGGACACGACGCCGCCATCAACGTCATGCGACGGCTGTTGCAAAGCCACGGCGCCGAGGTCATTCACCTTGGCCACAACTGTTCGGTGGAGAACATCGTCGAGGCGGCCATTCAAGAGGACGCCCAGGCCATTGCCGTGTCTTCCTATCAGGGTGGACATTTGGAATTCTTCCAATACATGGTGGATCTGTTGCGGGAAAAGGGCTGCGGCCACATTCGAGTTTTCGGCGGCGGCGGCGGCACCATCACCGAAGACGAAATCGCCACCCTCCACGCTGCCGGGGTCGAGCGGATCTATTCGGTCCAAGATGGCCGCACCATGGGCTTGGAGGGCATGATCCAAGATCTCTTGCAACGGGCCGATTTCAATACCGTGGAGGCCTTGTCGGAAATTCCCGAAGAACACTATGCCCGGCGGCCGGGAAAAGTGGCTCAAACCTTGAGCCTGATCGAGGATCGCCACCAACGCAGCGAAGAAGTCGAAGAGCTGCGCACCGCTTTGCAACAAAAACTGGCCAGCAAGCCGGCTCCGATTCTGGGCATTACCGGAACCGGCGGCTCCGGCAAGTCCTCGCTGGTGGACGAACTGATTCGTCGTTTTCTGGACCGCTTTCCCGATCGCAGCGTGGCCATTTTGGCGGTCGATCCCAGCCGACGCCGGACCGGTGGTGCCCTGTTGGGAGATCGGATTCGCATGAATGCGGTCCACGGCCCCCGGGTGTACATGCGTTCCATGGCCACCCGCCGCGCCCATTTGGCGGTGGCTCAATCGGTTCGCGATGAACTGTTGGCTTTGCAGGCGGCCGGTTTCGATTTGGTGATTTTGGAAACTGCCGGCATCGGCCAAAGCGATAGCGAAGTGGTCGATCTTTGCCATTTGTCTCTTTACGTCATGACTCCGGAATACGGTGCGCCCAGCCAACTCGAGAAAATCGACATGCTGGACTTCGCCGACTTCGTGGCGATCAACAAAGCCGACAAACGCGGTGCCAAAGATTCGCTCCGGGACGTTCGCAAACAAGTGATGCGCAACCGGGAGCGTTTCCACGACGATCCGGAAACCATGCCGGTGTATTTGACCGCCGCCAGCCGCTTTGCCGACGACGGCGTCGAAGCTTTGTTTCAGGGCCTTTGTCGCCGGCTGGGAGAAGTCGACGGCCGCCAGTGGGACAGCGGTCCGGCACCGCAGAAACACAAAGAAATCGCCACGGTGGTGCCTCCCGACCGGGAGCGGTATCTGGCTGAAATCGCCTCCACCTGCCGGAGTTATCGGAGCAAGGTGGAATCCCAAGCTGAACTGGCCTCCCGGGCCGACGGTCTTTACCGCACCTTGATCGAGTTCGAAGACTCGGTTCCGGCGATTGGCGAAGACTATCCGCAGCAGGATTTGCTGGATCCCTCCACCGATCCGGTGGTTCGGGTATTGCGCCAGCGGTATCACGAAGTCCTGTCCGAAATGCAGCCCAAGATGCGCGAGGCTTTAGCTGGATTTTCCGCCTTGCAGCAAAAGTACCGGGATCCTCAATTCCGTTATCAAGTGCGGAATCGGGAAATCGAAGTCCCCAACTTCGTCACCAGCCTTTCTGGAACCCAAATCCCGAAGGTATGCCTGCCGGCGACCGCAGATTGGGGCGACATCGTGCGCTGGTTGGGTACCGAAAACGTGCCCGGAGCTTTTCCCTTTGCCGCCGGGGTGTTTCCTTTTAAGCGGACCGCCGAAGATCCGACCCGCATGTTTGCCGGCGAAGGGACGCCGGAACGGACCAACCGGCGCTTTCACTTCGTCAGCCGGGGACAACCGGCGGTGCGGCTTTCCACCGCCTTTGATTCCGTCACCCTCTACGGCGAAGACCCCGCTCGGCGCCCGGACATCTACGGCAAAATCGGCAATTCCGGCGTCAGCGTTTGCACCTTGGACGATGCCAAACGGCTCTATTCCGGCTTCGATTTGAGCTCGCCGAAAACTTCGGTTTCGATGACCATCAACGGGCCGGCCCCCATGATGCTGGCCATGTTCTTGAACACGGCGATCGATCAAGCGGTGGAACGGCGGCTGAAAGAAAGCGACCGCTGGCCTCAAGCTCAAGCCAAGATTCGGGAACTCTGCGGCGGTGAGGTGCCGGAATATCGAGGCCAATTGCCCGACAATCATGACGGCAGTGGACTCGGTCTGCTTGGAGTCAGCGGCGATCAGTTGCTTCCGGCGGAAGAATACGCGCAAATCAAAGCGGAAGTCTTGCAGCAGGTTCGAGGCACGGTTCAAGCCGACATTCTGAAAGAGGACCAAGCGCAAAACACTTGCATCTTCTCCACCGAATTCGCCTTGAAGGTCATGGGCGACATTCAAGAATACTTCGTTGGGGAATCGGTTCGAAACTTCTACAGCGTTTCCATCAGCGGCTATCACATCGCCGAAGCCGGCGCCAATCCGATTACCCAGCTTGCCCTGACTTTGGCCAACGGGTTCACCTACGTCGAGTATTACCGCTCCCGCGGCATGGACGTGGATGCTTTCGCGCCCAATCTTTCCTACTTTTTCAGCAACGGTTTGGATGCCGAATACTCGGTCATCGGCCGCGTCGCCCGGCGAATTTGGTCGGTAGCCATGCGCGATCTTTACGGAGCCGGAGATCGTTCCCAAAAACTCAAGTATCACATTCAAACTTCCGGCCGCTCGCTGCACGCCCAGGAAGTGGACTTCAACGACATCCGCACCACCCTTCAGGCACTGTACGCCATATACGACAACTGCCAGAGCTTGCACACCAACGCCTACGACGAGGCCATCACCACCCCCACCGAGGAATCGGTTCGCCGAGCTCTCGCCATCCAGATGATCATCAATCGTGAATTGGGCGAGGCCAAGAACGAGAATCCTTTGCAAGGATCCTTCTTCATCGAGGAACTAACCGACTTGGTGGAGGAAGCGGTGTTGCAAGAGTTCGAACGCATCAGCGAACGAGGAGGCGTTCTTGGAGCCATGGAGCGGATGTACCAGCGCGGCAAGATCCAAGAAGAGAGCCTCTATTACGAGAAATTGAAGCACAGCGGCGAACTTCCCATCGTCGGCGTCAACACCTTCTTGAACCCGGGCAAGCAGGGACAAGCCGACGTGGTTCCGGAATTGATTCGGTCTTCCGAAACCGAAAAGGAAGATCAAGTCCAGCAGATTCAAGACTTCCAAAAACGGCACCGAGCCGAAAGCGAAGCCGCTCTGATGAAACTTCGCCGGGTGGCTTTGGAAGGAGAAAATATCTTCGCCGAGCTGATGGAAACGGTGAAGCGTTGCTCCCTCGGCCAAATCAGCCATGCGCTTTACGAAGTCGGAGGCCAATACCGCCGCAATATGTAAAGTCGCCCGAGCCGGAAACCCGGCCCGGGCTGTGGACTGAGAACCTGAGGCGCCCTTGGGGCCGATTCGAGCCCCAAGCCTGCCTTAGGGTTTGGGCGGCCCTTAAGGTTTGGGAGGTAGGTGCGAAGCGGAAAGGTAGGCCCCCAAAGCGATCACGATCAAGGCCAGCAGCAGATTGATCCGCATCAAGGTCCAAGGCTTGGCCTGCAAGGAGGCCAGGGGCGGATAGGGCAAGCTGAGGGCCAGGCTGATCGCAATCACCACCAAGGCCAGCAAGATCTTGGCCACCAACAGGCCGGCGTGTTCGCCGTGCATCACCCCGGTGCTGAACAACAGGTGCGCGCCGCTGGCCACCAGCAGGACCAAACCGATCCAGATGATGTTTCGGAAACCGCGGCGCAGCCCTTTCAAAGCTTCTTCCGACCCGCCGCCTTTCTTGGACCAAGGCAAGGCCACTACCGCCAAGAAGTGAACACCTCCGACCACGGTGATGACCGCCAGGAGGTGAAAAAAGAGCATGATCGCGTTCATGAGGATTCCGGAGCTTACTTGACTCGTTGAAGTTCGATTTCGCTGAAGCCGACCGCGTCTCGACCTAAGGTTCTATTTCTAGAATCCAAAACCACCACCTTCAACAAGCGAATGCCTTTGGCTTTTTCCAGGCGAACCTCAGTTTTTCGATGAGGGTCGGGGTCCACGTCAAAATCGCCGATCTTTTCCCGATTGATCCACAACTGAAATTTGGCCGGCTGCGGGTCGTGCTGCCGGTTCAACATAGGATAAGCATGACTCAGCAATATCCGGTTGGCCCGAACCGGCTTACGGAAGTTCAATTGCAGCCACGGTTGGCGATCGTCCACCGCCGAATGCCAGCGGGTGCTGAAGCGGCCGTCGGCGATGCGGGCCGGCGCTTGGTGGTCGCCGTGAAAGCTGGAAGCGGACGCCTTCCAAATCCCGGCTTGGATGAGGTTGCGCTGCGCATCTTCGCCATAAGCCAAACGCTCCGGCTCCAAAACCTGCTCCACCTGAACCCGTAGAGGGGGCGATTCCACCACCCGCAGGCCGGAGGCGCCGGCATCCGGCGGCGGAAGGAAATGGAGCCTGGCAATGACCCGCCAAGTCCCCGGCCGGCGGAAGCGGTGCTGAACCGCAAGGCGATCGTCCTTCGACCAGGGTTCATCCGGATTCCGCACTTGACTCACCAAAAGCTCCGGAGCTCCCTGGCGGTTTTCGAACCAAGCCAAATACTCCAAGCGCGCCAGGTGGACTCCGCCCCCTTCTTCTTCCGGCCAAGCCATGCTTTGGATCACGGAAGGAGCCAATCCAGCGATCCACAGCACCATCGGCGTATCGCCGTCGGCGCGCAACCGAATGTTCGCTCCCTCTTCCCCGGCCAGGGTGTAATGCTTTTTCGGTGGAGCCTTGATTTCCCCGGTGGAAGCAGCGGTAGCCCGCTTCAGGAACAGGAGAGCCAACAAGGTTTCCTGATCCCAAGTACCGAGGTCCCAAGAACCGACCGGCTTTTGTTGCGAAAGCAGATATTCGGCACCGTCGGCATACCAGCGCCGGCCGCCCACGATCGGAGCCTGCATCAAGCTTCCGATCCGTTCGATGCCGTAAAGGAAATAGAAATGATGACCACCGGAACCGGGATTGGAAGTCCAACTCATGTTTTCTTCCACCCATCGCAACCCACTTTCGATGGCCGCCTGCACCGGCCCGCGAAGATCTTTGGGCATGGCGGAGCCCAGACTTTGTTGCGCCAGCAAACAAATGCCGACCCCGGCGGTGGTCATGGATCCAGTCGCCCCTTGACCGATCCGATAACTGAAACCAACAGCCGCCTTTTCTCCGGTCAATCCTTTGCCTTTCGGTGGCAACACCCGGCATAAAAGGCTGCCCCGAACCAGAGAAACCCAATTGCGGAACGGCACTTTCAAACCGACTTGTTCGGCCGAATGAAAAGCCAGGGCGGCAAACACGGTGTTGGAAAGGTCCAATTCCAAAGAACCGTGATCGGGATGGCGAGGGTATCCGTACAAACCCTTACGATCTTGGATCTCCAACAGGTTCTTTAAAGCTTCCTGCAACCATTCCTTTTCCCCGTCGCCCAAGGCGGACAAAGCCAGGACCAAGCAGGCGGCGGAATAGGTGTAGGGCGGTAACGGTTGCCGGCGCAGCCATCGGAGAGCCATCTCTACCGCCGGGTGTTCCCGGGAAAGGCCACATTTCAACAAGGTATACAGGACGAAAGCGGTATAGCCGGAGTCATACACTTCATAGGGAGCCCAGGAACCGTCCAGCAATTGTTCCCGCAACATAAAATCCAAACCGCGATCGATGGCTTTTTGAATGGGAACCGGATCTACCGGTTTCCAGGCCTGCATCTGAAAAGACCATTGACCTCCTTCATTGACCACTTTGACCAAAAGGTGATTGACCCCTTTCACCGCCGGCAAAACCAAGCTGTGGTCCTTCAAGTTCAAGGCCCGAGCAGCGCTTTTTCTCAACTGCAACTTTCCGTTCCACCACAATTCCACTGCATCATCGCTGCCTAAATAAAAAGTCAGCGAAGTCTCCTGCTTGCTGTGAAACTGGCGGTAGAGATAGACCGCCGCTTGGTTGATCCACGCCGGGTCCTCGGGCGGTCCGGTCAAATGATCTTGGAAATTGATCCGGCCGACGTCCAAGGCGACCGAGTTGGCCATCCCTCCGGCCAAGTCCCGCCACTGGATTTTGGCTTTGCCTTTGCCCTGGTGGTCGGCTTCGAAGTCGGGCCCTCCCGCCCGTCCGGCCAATAAATAGCGCAATTCCTTTTCTGGAGAATGGGGCAACTCCACCTGCTTGGCTCCAGGCGGGTGGTGAAAAGGCCCGAGGACCTTCCAAGGGCTCCATTCCTGGGCGCATAGGGAGGATGTCAAGACGGCGGGAATGAACGCGCAAAGGACGGATTTCATGGCGTTAAGTCGGTTCGATTCCGATCCTAACGGCGAATCCGCCGTTGCAAAGGGGGAAGCCGCGAATTACAGGTCGGCCAAGATTTGTTCCGCCGGCCCGGTCAAGGCAAGATTCACCCGCGAGGTGGCCGGAGTGGTTTCGGCGTTGATTTCCACCGTATAGGCGCCGTGAGTCGCGGCGGCATCGACCAAGGAGGCCGCCGGATACACCTGGGAAGCCGTGCCGATCACCACCATCAGGTCGCAAAGCACCGCCTGTTGCGCCGCTTGGAGAGCCGCCGAGGGAATGGCTTCTCCGAACCAGACCACCCCGGGCCGCAACAGGCCCCGGCAATAAGGACAGCGAGGCGGCATTTCCGGTAGAGGTTCGCGCCGGTCTTCCCAACTGGAGGGCGCGTCCCGACAAGCCTCCGCGCATTGCATCTCCCAAAGAGAACCATGGAAGCGAACCACGTTGCGGGTGCCGGCGGCTTCATGCAAACCGTCGACGTTCTGGGTGATGCAAGTGAATTCCGGCTGCCTTCGACTCCAGGCCGCTACCGCGAGGTGAGCCGGGTTCGGGTGACACTGGGAAACCAGCTCCCGCCTCCAGGCATAGAACTCCCACACCAGTTGGGGATCCTGCCGGAAGGCTTCCGGAGTCGCCAAGTCGGTGGCTCGATATTGGCGCCACAAGCCGCCTTCTCCCCGGAAAGTTGGAACCCCCGAAGCAGCGGATATGCCGGCACCGGTAACGACCGTCAGCTTTCGAGAACGAGCGAGCCGGGACTTCAGCTCGCCCACCGCTTCCTGCCAAGGGGGATTGGGGGTCATGGACTCCGACAATTATCGGAGATCCCCCTGCCTTGTTTTCAAGGCAGTCGAAGAATCCTGCCCTTTACCAGACGAAAGGCAGCTTCATGTAGTCCAGAGTCGGCCGCGGACTGTTCAAACTCAAGCCACCTTCATCGGCATTGATTTCGAAACCGACCCGGTAACGAATGAAGCGCTTGCCCAGCAATTGGCTGAGGTCGGAAGTCCATTGCGAAGGCCCGGGCACCGGGGTTCCCGGTTCGTTACTACCCGGAGCCGATTCATCGGCACCCTGAAACTCGAAAGTCACCTCGGTGCTGGACGGGAGATAATCCTTCAAGCCGCTGGTATCCAAGCGGAAGAACTTGGCCGCAACCGACCATTGCGGGTGGTTCCCGTTCAACGCGGAAATCAAGGGACCGTCGCTGGCGGCCGTAGTCAGCGTCAACACGTCCGTTCCCCGGTTGTAAACCGCATCCACAATTTGGAAGCCGGTTTCGTTCGGAGAGTCATCGGGCAACAAGTCGTAACCGTTCAACAGCTCGGGACGGCGCAAGAAGGCGGGAGCGAAGTAACTGGATGCCCCTGCCAAGGTCATTTGGTTGCTCTGCCAATCGGCCACTGCGGTGGAGCCTGCGGCGACGGCAGTTTGCCGGTCGACTTGGAAGTTGGTGGTTTCCACCAATCCGGTGCCATCGACGCCCAAGAACTGAACTAAAGCTGCGTTGGCGTAATCGGGATAGTTGTCGTTGCCGTTATCCGGATCCAGGCGCTGATACGCCAATCCGGAATCGATCCAACGGCTCTGCAACTGAGAACCGGAAGCAAAGAAGGGCACCAACAGATAGGGCTTGGGAGAAGCGAAGATGGACAACACTTCTTCCATGCGGTCGGCGTCCATGACTCCTCCGCTGTCGACGTATTGATCCACCAACTGATCGAAGTCGTTGGTGGTACTGAACAACAGGTCGGTGGCAGGATTCGGAACGTGAATTTGCAAGACCCCGGAAGCTCCCGCTCCCCCACGGCCGATCATGAAGTCGCCGTTGCCGTCCAATTTGATGCCGTCGGAAGCCCGAGAAAGGCGACTGGCGCACCAACCGCGGCGGCCGCCAATGCCACGAATCAAGTCCAAATGAGTGGTTTGATCCTGAATGGTGTTTACCAACTCGGCGAAGTTGGTCACCCCGTCGACGGTCACCCGGCTTAAGTCCAGGGCGGTGGCACTGTGCAGAACCACGTGCCCTCCGGAGCCCCCGCCGGAGCCGGAAATTTGCCAATAAGTGAAGCTCACCGACTCGCCGCCGTAACCGACGCCGCCGTTGGCTCGGATCATGGCATTGGGTCCGATGGAAATGGTCCCGATCGCCATGATCAGCAGTTGTCCGCCACCGCCGGCACCGGGAGCGCCTTTGCGGTAGTACTGGGTATAGGTTTGGAACGGACGGTCGGGATAAAAGTCGTTGATCGGATCGATGCCGGCAAAGCCGTCGATGTCCTGCCGGGTGATGATCTGAGAATCGCCTCCAGCTCCGCCACCGGCACCGGCCCAGGGAGCCAGCAATTCCCCAACCAGGAATTCACCGGTAGCCGGGTTGAAGCGGCTTCCCCAGAAATCGTTGGCGGTCAAACCATCGCCGGAAAAGATCGACGGCCCGGCGGCACCACCGTCAGGACCGTTGGTCGGATGCCCCTCGTCCCAATCGGGACAACCGGGAGCATCGCAGGGCGGATCGATGCGGGGAAAGTCCCCGCCCAAATTGCGGTCACCGTCCCAAGCCACCGTGTCCACGGTCATGTCTTCCATGCCGTAGGCACCGTGGGGATCGGAATAAGTCTCGCCGTTTTCCAGGAAGAAATTGGACTCGAAAGAACTACCGCGCAAGCCGGCTTCCGCGCCGAGGATGCCGCTGGCCGGATTGAAAGGATGTTCGGTGGCATCGTGGTCCGGCCCTTCATCGTCGAGACCGTCGGGAACTTCCGGCGTGGTCTTGTCCCACTTGGTCCAAACCACCGAGTCGTTGGCCACCAAAGCAAAGTTGCCGCCGCCGCCACCGCCGGCGACCATGCGGATACATTCCAAATCGCCGGAGCCGCCGTTGTTCGCTTGCTGATAGCAACCCTCGCCACCTTGACCGCCGGCGGCTTCCAATTGGAAGGCACCGTATCCGGTTTGCCCTCGAGGCGTCTCCCGATCGGTAATCCAGGAAGAAGTTCCGCCGTCACCGCCGCCGCATTCTCCCAAAGAACCGCCTTCGGGAAACTGCGGTGAATTCAAAGAAGTCGGCCAATGAGAATGGTTGCCGCTGACGTCCAACTCGCCGTCCAAAGTGACGTCGCCGGTGGCGTAAATCACTAAAGGATTGCGACCGCGACCGCGCAGCGTGGAACCTTCGGCCAAGTGAAACTCATCGACGTAGAGGACGCCGTTGTTGACCACGAACACTCGTCCGTTGGAATCGGAAAAAAGAGTTTGGCCGTCGGTAAAAATTTCGGTGTAAGGAAGGTCCAGATAGAAATCGGCTTCCGGAGGTACGAACTGACCGGGGAAATCGAAACTGGCAAAGGCCCGGCCGTCTTTGATTTCGGCCGGCGGAAGCGAAAGGCCGGCGTCGGCGTCCACGTAGGTTGCATTGAGAAATTCATCGCGGAACTCATCCACCGTCGGATCGCTTTCCTGCCAACTCGGGTCTTGATACAACTCGGCCAAAGTTGGGGTCCGGTGATCGGACCAAATACTGTCCACCAAATTGCGCTGACCGACGATATCGGTGAATTGACTCCGCATGACCAAGCGCAAATAGCGGTCCGGCGGCAAAATCCCGGCAACCTGGAATAAAACCTTGGCTCCGGTTTCAGTACAGTTTTCCGCCAAGACCAAAGTTCCCGGTACCAAGTTCGTGTCCGGGAAATCGGAAGGCTGAGGATTGGGTCCGATGTTGGTCGCGGTATCTCCGGAATAAAGCAGAAAGACGTTGCTGTTATTGAGATTCAACGCCCGGCCGTCGATGGCTTGATCAAAGAAGATTTCGATGGCCCCCTCGCCATCGGTAAAGAGATTCAGACCATCAGGATAAATAACGTCGGAAATGGCCGGAGGCTGATTGCTGGAATCCAAGAACAGGATTTCCGACGGAGGAATGGGAGTCCGGAATTGAACCGTAGTTCCTTCCGCCAAGGCATGTCCGGAAGTATCCCGCAAAACGGTGGCGCCAAAAGTTTCGGTAGTCGGCAAACTGATCTCGTATTGGTACCCCCCAGGAGCCAATCCGCCGTTGTCGTTTTCTTCATTGGTGGGACAAGCCGGCCGGAACAGCAATACCGTGTTCCCGCTTCCCACTTCGAATTGGAAAGATCCGGTCACCGGCCGCCCGATGATTCGACTGTCCACCGGACGAATCAAAACCGAACCGAAAGAAACGGAGTTCGGATCCACCGGATGGTTGAACACCATGCGGATGCTGCGGTTCAACTCCCAAACCGCTCCTTCGGTCAAGTTCAGGCTCAACAACTCGAATCGGCCGGCGGTTTTGGCTTCCGATTGACTGAGACTTCCGCCTCCGCCGAAGCAGCCGGGAAGGACTAGACCTAGGGCCACGAGAATGGTGGGAGTGAATCGGCGCGGATTCATGCGTGTGACCATGACAGGAGGCCGCAGGGGGGCTGCGGCGAAGAGGGACCAGACCGGCCAAGGAGGCCGGCATGCGGAATGGGGCAATTCCTGTACCAGGCAGGATACCCGAGATCTCCAACTCTTTGGGGCTGTTGCGCTCTGACAGTTCGAAATCGCACAGTCAGTTTCTGGCCAATTTTCCGTCACTAGAGACCCTTGCGTTTCCCAATTCCCCGATCTCCAGCTCTGGTCTGCCCTGAATGAAAAACCCTGCGGCGGCAAAAGCAGACGCCGCCGAATCGCTGGACTCGGCGGCGTCGGACCGGAAAGAAAGCCGGCTTACCAGACGAAAGGCAGCTTGAAGTAATCCAGAACCGGTCGCGGGCTGTTCAAAGTGAGCCCGGAACGATTGGCATCGATGTCGAAGCTGAGGCGGTAGCGAATGAAGCGCTTGCCTTGCAACTGGCTCAAGTCGGAAGTCCACGAGTAAGTTCCGGGCAGGATGGTCCCAGGTTCATTCGAACCGGGGAAGGATTCATCGGCACCCTGGAACTCCACCTGAATCGAAGAGGTGTTCGGCAGCCCGTCTTTAATCCCGGAAGTATTGACCCGCATGAACTTCGGCCGAATCGCCCAGGTCGGGTTACCGGGGTTGGTCACCATGGCGCCGTCGATGGCGCTGCTTTGCAACACCATGAGATCGGAAGTCCGGCTGTAGCTGGCTTCGACGATTTCAAAACCGGTGAGCTGATCTTCATCCGGGAAGATGTCGTAGCCGAGCAACAATTCCGGATGCCGCAAGAACGAAGCCGGGAACAAAGCCGAAGCACTGGGAATGCTCAGTTCAAAACCGGCGAAGGAAGCCTGGCTCAAATCGGCGCTGACCAGCGGCGCCAATTTGGTCATCCGCTGTTGCGTAGTGCCGACCAAACCAGTGCCGGTATCGATGCCGTCGAACATGACCATGCCAGCATCGGCGAAGTCCGGGTAGTTGTCGTTCAAGTTATCCGGATCCAGACGCAGATAAGCCAGACCGGTATCGATCCATTTGCTTTGGAACTGGGAACCGGCGGAGAAGAACGGCACCAAGACGTAAGGTTCCGGCGAGCAGTACAAACCCATCACCGCTTCCAAACGATCCAAGTTCAGCGGGCCGCCGCCGGGCTGGATGAAGGAAGCAATGGTGTTCTTGTAGTTGTTGTGGAACTTGATGTTGTCTTCCGGGCTCGGCACGTGGAATTGAATCACGCCGTTGCCGCCGGCACCGCCCCGGCCGATCATCAGGTCAGGGTTGCCGTCCTTGTTGTTGTTCGACCGAGTCCCGTCGCTCAAGCACCAACCGCGGCGACCGCCGAAGGCCTGGAACATATCCTTGTGATCTTCCGGACGATCTTGGATCAGTTCCAAAAGTTCTTGCACCGACGGATTGGACGGAAGGTCGAGGAAAATCGGCGACAGGTCGATTTCGGTCGCACTGTGAATCACGACGTGGCCACCGGAACCGCCACCGGAACCGGAAGTCTGGTGGTAGGTGTAGATGATCGACTCGCCGCCGTGGCCGATCCCGCCTTTGGATTTCACTTCCGCGTTATTGCCGAACTTGATCTTGCCGATGGCCATGATCAGCAACTGACCGCCGCCGGCGCCACCGGGGGCACCCTTGTAGTACCAAGCCGTGTTGGTCAAGAAAGGACGGTCCGGGAAGAAGTTCACCAGCGGGTCCACACCGCCAATGCCGTCCAAATCCAAGCGGGTAATGCGCTGGGTATCGCCGCTACCGCCGCCGCCGGAACCGGCCCAGGGAGTCAACAACTCGCCGATGGTGAATTCGCCGCTGGAGGGATCGAATCGGCGGCCCCAGAAATCGTTTTCCGTGGTGCCGTCGGCGGAGAAGATCGAAGGTCCGGCGGCGCCGCCGTCAGGACCGTCGGTCGGGTGGCCCGGTTCCCAGTCGGGACAACCCGGCGCATCGCAGGGCGGGTCCAATTGGGCGGTCGGGTTGCCGGTGTTGGAGCCGTCGTTGGCCACCGTGTCCACCGACTGGTCTTCCATGCCGAACACCCCTTGCTGGTTTTGCCCGGTCCCCGGAGGCACGAAGTTGGCCGATTCGAAGGAGCTGCCGCGCAGGCCGGCCTCACCGCCGGGAATGTCTTCCGGCAGATAGAAGGGATGGCGCACCGGATCGTGGTCCGGACCGGCGTTTTCAAAGCCGTCCGGGTTTTCCTCGCCCACCCACTTGGTCCAGACAATGGCTTCCGGAGGGGTCTTGGCGAAAGTTCCGCCGCCACCGCCGCCGGCGGCGAGACGCATGCCTTGGAGCAAGTACGAACCGCTGTGGCCGTTGGACTGCTGGAAGCCGCCTTCTCCGCCCTGGCCGCCGGTCCCGACGCCGAAAGCGCCGACCCCGGATTCAGCCCGCAAAGTTTCTTTCAGGCCTTCCTGGGAGGAGGTTCCGCCGTCACCGCCGCCACATTCCCCGATCGCTCCGCCTTCCGGGAATTGAGGCGAATTCAATGAAGTCGGCCAGTGAGAGTTGTTGCCGCTGACATCCAACTCGCCGTTGATGGTGACCGTTCCGGTGGCGTAGATGATGAGCGGGTTGCGGCCGCGGCCACGCAAGGTGGAGTTGTTATCGATGGTGAAGTCATCGCAATACAACACGCCGTTGCTGACCACGAAGGTCCGGTTGTTGGTATCGGAAAAAATGGTCTGACCGTCGGTGAAGATCTCGGCGTAGGAATCGGCGAAATACAAATCAGACTCCGGCGACACGAATTGGCCGGGGAAATCGAAACTGGCGGTCATGGCGCCATCGCTCATCGTTGCCTGGGGCAACGGCAATTCGGCGTCAGGATCGATCCACTGAGTGTTGTCAAAAGAGTCGCGGAACTCGTCCACCGTCTCATCGCCTGCACTCCAACTGGGATCGTTGTAGAGATCGGCCAAGGTCGGAGTGACGTAATCGGGCCATTCCACCCGAGCCAAGTTGGTCTGACCGACGATGTCCCGGAAGGTGTTTTGCATCACCAAGCGCAGATAGCGATCCGGGGGCAACAAGCCGGCCACTTGGAAGTAGACCGTGGCTCCGGTCTCGGTGCAGTTCTCCACCAGCAATAACTCGCCGGGCAGGCGATTGGTTTCCGGGAAGTCGGAGGGCTGGGGATTCGGGCCGATGTTGGCCGCGGTGTCGCTGGAGAACAGGATGTATAGGTTGGTGTTGTTCAGGTTCAGGGACCGGCCGTCGATGGCCTGGTCGAATTGAATTTCCACGGTGCCGTCCGGAGTGGAGAAGAAGTTCAACCCTGTGGGATAGTCCACTGAAACGATCTCGGGTGCGGTCGGCCGGGTATCCAAAAACAGCGTTTCCGCCGGATAGATCGGGGTGCGGAATTTCACCGAGGTGCCTTTGGACAAGGCGTGACCGGAGGTATCGCGCAGCACCGTGGCGCCGAATTGATCCGTGGTCGGCAGAGTGATCTCGTACCAGAAGCCTCCCGGATACAAACCGCCGTTGTCGTTATCCTCGTTGGTAGGGCAAGCCGGGCGGAAAACCACCGTCTGGCCGTTGCTGCCGGGCAGCACGCTAAAGCTGCCGGTCACCGGGCGCCCCAAAATCTCCGGATCCAAGGGTTTGAACTGGATCGAGGAGAAGTTGATCGAAGTCGGATCAACCGGGTGGTTGAAGTACAGATGGAAGGCACGGTTCAACTCCCAAGTAGCTCCCTCATCAACATTTACGGAGAGCAACTGGAAGTTTCCTGCGGTCTGGGCTTCCTTGTTGGACAAGCTGCCGCCGCCGCCGAAGCAACCGGGCACGAAACTGAGCGCCAACAGTCCGAGGACTTTGGCGGAAAAAGTGGATTTGGGGAACATCCTCATCCGGGTCACGCTTACCGAGGAGGAACGATGAACAACCGTCCGGCGGGCAGGACGCGGTGGTCTTGCCTGAACCATACGTTACCCGGCAACTGCCGTACCAGAAAGGTTGAAGAGAAAAGCAAAGAACTGGGAGCGAGAGCGCGCTGCCTGTTCGATCTCGCACAAGTCCAGATACCGAAGGCAAAAAAAAAACCCTCGCCTCCCGTGGTGAGCAGGAGACGAGGACTTAAGTTCCCCAAAACGCCCTGGGGGATCGGACGTTTAGGGCTGATAGGTCACGACCACGGTGCTCAGAGTGACGTCAAAGTCGATCTGAAGCGTTCCGAGGTCCAAGTTCTGAGGGTTAGGAGTCAAGATGACGGAAGCCCCGGTACCTTCGGCCTGCAAGGCCACCTCCGCCAAAGGCAAAGGCAGGTATTGGGTGACAATCGGGTATTCGGTGGTTCCCTGGGCTCCGACGTAAGTGAGCTGCCCGCCCAGGAAAACATCCGGTACCCATTGCCAAAGGGCCACATCATCAAGATTTGCACACGCGGTGCGATCAAGGATTACGTCCCCACCTTGAACCATGCCGAAGCAGGTCCAACCGGAACCTTCATTGATCCGCCCGAAGGGATTCCCATTGGCATCCAGCAGGACGCCGTCCAGCTCGTTCTGGCCGATGAATCCGAGCGTCGCTATCGGGTTTTGGATCAAATTCTGATTCTGGGGCACGCCACCCAAGGGGAGCCAGAACATGATGTCCAAATCGGTCGGCTCCACCATGCAGGGGAGACTTCCCACCAAGGGGTCGTCGCCGCGATCTTCTTCGCTGGCCTTATCGCCGGCGGTCAACAATGGCAGGAGCAGGGCGCCGAAACAAAGCGCCACGAAGAGCATGCCCCATAGGGCACGACCGGACTTAGCTTCACCAGTTTGGCCCGCAAGATCGGCAAGGCCCGCCTTGGTACTGCGGCGAGTGAATTGGAAGGAAGGCAAATTCATTCGGGACCTCCCGGACCCGCGGCATCCCGGGTCTCAGGTTCGTCTTGGGGCATTCCGCGATTCAGGTTTTCCACCTGTTGGACGGCGCCCGCTAGTTTTCGTTTCATGATTCCGAAAACCTTTCGTCGAGAGCGGAAAATGGTGCGTTTGACCGCTTCCACCCCCAAACCGGCTTCGGAGGAGATGTCTTTGTAAGACTTGGCCTCAACCTCGACCAGGTACAGAACCCGCTTTTCTCGAGGTGTCAAAAGGCGATAGGCGTGAAGATAAGCCTGGAGGTAAAGCAGCCAACTCTGGGCCATTTCCTCCGGGGGAATGCCTACTTCTTGCCCATGCAAGCCATCCAGCGGCTCCGATTCGGTCTGAGAGGTCCGAGAAAAACCAGGGGCCAGAGGGTCGGATTCCACCGGGCGGCTTTGGGCACGCTGGTGGGAGCGTTCGATTTCCTGGCGCAAATCCTGCAAACCCGGAATCTCGCGCTCGACCTTGTCTTGACCTGAAAAGGTTCGAACCGAAGCCTCAAAATCGGCCAAAGAACCCTTGGGGGCGTCGAAACCGGAACGGGAGTCGGCATCTCGGTGCGAGAATCCCGCCCGCTGGCTTTGTTGCCTCCGGCGATGGCGCAACACCATGTTGCGCACCGAAGCATGGGTCCATTGCCTGAACCCCTTCGGACCCTGAACCAGGGCCTTCTGAGGTTCGTAAAACAGACTGGCGAAAACATCTTCCAAAATCGACCGGGCATCCAGACCCTGTTCCGATTTGTGGAGATGGTGGTAGATCAGACGCAGGACTTCGTCCTGGAGCAACTCGCAGAACAAGGAGAAAGCGACTTTCTCCCTGCTTTCTGCAAACACCTGAAGCAGAGCAACCTGAAGGGGAGCATAAGAAAGGCTCTGGCGCTCGACGGGGGCTTGCCGAAAGCGCTCCACGATGCCCAGGAATTCCTCTTCCCCAGGCCGCTGGCCTGAGACGCCCTGCGCGAAGGCTTCCAGACGCTTGAAGAAGCCTTTCGGGGGGGTCAGTCGGTGAGAGGTGGAGAGCATGGGGCAGGAACCATGTTAGAGGCGGGTTTCGGAACGCAAGGAAGAAAATGTCAAAAAATCGTGTTGCCGACAGAATCGAATTATCTAAGGCGGCACGTCTCCAGCATAGCCCGGTTTGCAACCATTGGGCAATCCAATATCTAAAGGTTTTATTTTTCCTAAGTTGTTAGGAATCCTGATTTTCGGCCGCGGCTCGGAGCCAGGGAACGACCCAGAAAATCGCCGCCATCAGGCCGTAACCCCAGAACCACGGCCAGGCCGGCCCAAGGGCGATCACGGTATCCCCGCCGGCCCAGCGATAGCCGTGAATCAAGCCGCTGAGACTCAATCCGGCGGCCACCGCGCACCAGGCCGCCGCCACTCGGAATCGGCCCTCGATCACGGCCACGGCGCAGGCGGCCAGAATCATGGAGGTGAAGATGAAGCCTTGCTCCAGAGCGAAGGCGCCGTGGACCCAAAGGTCGAGCTGATGGAAGGCCGGCAGGATTTGGCTGTCGAAATCCAAGCTGGCCAACTTTTCCCGAGCTTGATCCGGCCCGGCACTGAGTTGCACTCCGGTTCGAAAGCCGCTTTTCAACAGCAAAACCCCCCAAGCGGCCACTCCCGGCAACAGCCCCATGGCCGCCGCCGGCGCATGATGCCGGGGAGTGGCTTGGAAAGCTTGGGCGGTGATGATGACCGCAATCCAAATCAATATGGCCGCGCCGGCGTCCACCGGAACCGCCCAGACCAGATAAGAAACGGTGCCGGTCAAGCACACCAGGGTCATGAATACGCCGTTTAAAACCGAATAGCCCGCTCGGGCACCCATGCCTTTCCAACCGGGGTGACCGATATAGATGGTGGTCGGAAAGCAGGAGCCGAACAAGGCGGCGGCCATGGTGCCGAGACCGTTGATCAACAAAGATGGGCGGGTCGGAAAGGGATCGCCGGCGGCCTCGGCCGACTCGATGTTCTGCAAGGAGCCGACCACGTTGGCCACCCCCATTGGCAGGATCACGGAAAGGTAGCGCAACCATTCCCCGCTCCAGATCACTTCGCCCAGGTCGGCCAATACCGGCACCGGCGGACAGAAACCGGCGGGACTCGGGCTTTCCCCCACCGGGGCGTAACCGAGCATCCAAGCCAGACCGGCTCCCAGAATGACGGCCACCAATCCGCCGGGCAGGCGCCAGCCCCCAAGGGCCGAGGGCAACCGCAACGACGCCTTACCGAAGTACACCGCCATCACGATGGCGAGGGTGGCGAAGCCGACGATCGGCCGTTCGAACACCCGGAACACGAAGCCGAGGGAAATGAAACCGAGGGCGATGCCGGACAAGGTCGCCAGCAAGGCGGCCCGCGGGGTGGCTTTGCGGATGCGATCGGCGACCAAGGCGCCGCCGCACTCAATCAGGCCGGAACCGACGCAAGCCAACAAGCCGGCTCGCCAAGCCACCATCGCCGGATCGGGATGTCCTGCCGCCTCCGCCGCCAACTTGGCCGGAAGCATCACCAGAAACACGTGGCCGATCAGGGAAACGGTGTTGATGCCATAGGGCAGGGCGCAGACGTCGCTGCGGCCGCTTTGCCGAGCCAGCTTCATCGCCTGCCGGGCATAGAACAAATTGCCCACCAACAGCGAGACCGCCACTCCCGGCAACACCCGGCCGTAGACCAATTCGGCCGGAAAGCCGAGCACCAGGCGGCAAAAACTATCGATCAGCAGCAACTGGACCAGATTGTCCAGAGCCAAGCCGAAGAAACCGTCGACGTCTCCTCGTACAAACCAGCGCATGGGCTCCTCTCCCGGGACTGCGGGCAAGATCCCGCCGCCGCCGACCAGGATCCTAAGCTTCCCGGCCGGCGGCCTCCGGTTTTTCCGCGAACGCAGGCTCTAAGGAGTCACCACTACCCCCACCGGGGCTCCGGCGAAGGCATAGCTGCCGCTTCCGGGCGGGTCCTGCACTAAGCCGGCGAAGTAGAGGGTGCGTCCCACCCAAGAGGCGGGAATGGTCCCGGGACCGGGTTGGTACACCGCCGCCAGGCTGCGACCGCTGAAGTCCAAGGTGCCGAGGAAGTTGGTGTAAGGCAGTTGGTTGAAGTTGGCCTGGATGTCGGTGGTCAAGGCGTCGAAGTTCAAGTCGACGTGAAGGCTGCCGCCACCGGTGGCCGGCACATCGGTTCCCGGGACGGTGCCGCTGGCCGAAGCCAACAAAACGTATTCCTTACCGGCGAAGCCGTAGCCGCAGTACAGGCCGAAGAACACGTTGCCGCCCAAGCTCTGGGAAATGCTGGTGGCACTGGCTTCGGTTTCCTGAGCCCAGTAAATCCGATCTTCCGCCACCGCCGAATCATGGCCGAGGGCATCGCGGAATTGGGCGTAGACGGTGTGCAATTCACTGGCACCGCCGCTACCGCCGAAAGCCAGCAGGTCCCAGCCGCTGTAAGTGGTGGCAAAGGGTTGCCAAACATCCCAAGTCAGACCGTCGTTACTGAACCGCATCTCCGAAACCCCGGAAAGGGCATCGGAAGCATCCAAATTCAAATCCACCACCGCGTCCAAGGTGTAAGGCAGGCCGTTTTCCACCAACACGCTGGGATTGATCGGCGGGCTGGTGTCGATTTGAATCGGGCCGAAGCTGGCGGCTTCGCCGTCCCAATTGCCGGCTTGATCCAAACTGCGGATGTTGAAGTACCAACTGCCTTCGGTCAGAACGAGGTCGTAGATTTCCACCGCTCCGAGATCTTCCACCGCATCGGGCAAGGACGGCGTGGCTTTCACCGAAACGCTGTAGCCCTGAATTCCGGAAAAGGCATCCGTCGCCGCTTGCCAAACCATCTGGACGTCGACGGCTTGGTTCCAAACCCCGGCCTGATGGCTGGTGCTGTCCAACAAGGTGACGGCTTCTGGTTCGGTAGTATCGACTTGAATCGGACCGTAGGAAATGAAGTCGCTGTCCCAATTGCCGGCGACGTCGGCGGAGCGGAGGTTCAAGTACCAACTGCCTTCGCCGGGCTGGGCACTGAATCCGGTGATGGCACCGATGTTCTGAGTCGCCGTGGGTAAGGTCGGCGTCGCCTGGAACTCAGCCGAGTAACCGCTGAGTCCGCTTAAAGCATCGCTGGCTTCATCCCAATTGAATTGCACCGTGGCTTGATTCGACCAAACTCCAACGGCGTGACTGGAGGAACTCAAATTGGTCGCCGCCAAGGGTTCGCTCAGGTCGATCAATATCGGCCCGTAATTGCGATGGGCCGGAGACCAATTGCCGGCGTTGTCGGTGGAACGCAAGTGGAAGTACCACAAACCTTCGGCCAAAGTAGTTTGGTAGGTCGTGACTTCCTCGATGACTTTGTTGGTGCCCGGTTGAGTCGTGGCTTGGTCGTCCAACACCAGGCTGTAACCGTCCAAGCCGGAATCGGCGTCACCGGCGGCATTCCAACTGAGATCGACCGTAGCCAAATTGGTCCAAACTCCGGCGGCATGGCTGCTGGAGGTCAAACCGCTAACCGCACCGGGGGGAACCGTGTCAATTTGAAACGGCCCGAGGGTGGCGAAATCAGCGTCCCAGTTACCGGCAAAGTCTTGGCTTCGAATGTTGAAGTACCACTGGCCGTCAACCAAGGTCGCGCTGTACCCGAGATCCGGCCCGATTTCAGCGGCTTCATCCGGAATTAAACTGCTGTCTTTGATGGAAAGGCTGTAAGCCCCGACTCCGGACAAATTGTCGCTGGCTGCGTTCCATTGCAGATCCAATTGAGTTTGATTGCTCCAAACTCCGGGCGTGTGACTGCTGCTTACGAGTTGGGTCACGACATCGGGTTCGGTCAAGTCAATAAGTACCGGACCGACCGAGGCACCGGTGGATTCCCAATTATCGGCTTTGTCGCCGGCGCGAATGTTGAAGTACCAACTGCCTTCAGCCAGGGTTTCGGTGACCTTGATGAGATCGCCGATTTCCTGCACCGCATCGGGCAAGCCGGGAGCGGCCGCCACTTCATAGGAGTAACCCAGCAAACCGGAAGGAGCATCGGTGGCGGCGGTCCAACCGAATTGCACTTCCGGATCGTTGCTCCATTGTCCGAGAGTATGCGTCACCAAACCAAGATTGGTCACCGGGCTGGGATCGGTGAGATCGACCCAGAACGGTCCCAACAACTTGTATTCCCCACTCCAGTTGCCGACGTTGTCCACGGCTCGAATGCTGAGGAAGGAATTCCCCTCCGGCAAAGTGGCTTGCAAACTAACTACTTCTTCAATGTCTTTGATGGTGTCGGGAATGCCGCTGCTTTGGCTGTCGATGTCGTAGCTGTAACCGTCGATGCCGGAACCGGCGTCCACCGCCGCATCCCAGGAGAAATCGGCTTGGTCGTAATTGACCCAGGTCGCCAAGGGGTGACTGGAACTGGTCAAATTGGAGACTCGGCCAGGCGCCAGGGTGTCGATCCAATATGGTCCGACGAAAGCATAGTCATCGTCCCAGTTGCCGGCCAGATCCATGCTGCGAATGGAGAAGTACCATTCGCCGTCGGTAACGGTGACCGAAGTGGAGGAAGCATTGCCGATGTCGGGAAAATCGAACGGCAAGGTCGGCGCGTTTTGCATCGAGATGCCGTAGCCGCCGATGCCGGAAAGATTGTCGGTCGCCGGGATCCAGGAGAAGTCCAGAGTATTGCTGCTATCCCACTGGCTGATGGTGTGACTGGTGCTACTTAAACCGGTCACGGTATCCGGCTGGGTCAAATCGATTTGAAAGGGACCGAGGTTTTCGTATTCAGCATCCCAATTGCCGGCGATATCCAAAGACCGGATGTTGAAGTACCAAGTTCCATCGGTCAGCGCCAAGTTCACCGCACCGACGTTGCCCAAGTTCTTCACTTCCGGAGGCAAAGTTGGATTGGCGGTGGTAGTTACCGAATAGCCGTCCAATCCGGAACGATCGTCACTGGCCCCGGTCCACAGGAAACGGACCGTATCCAAACGGCTCCATTGCCCGATGGTGTGGGTGTTGCTGCGCAAATCGGTTACCGCTTCGGGATCGGTGAGATCGACCCAAATCGGCCCGAATTCCCGGAAACCTGAATTCCACAAACCGCTGTTGTCCACGCTGCGGATGGAAAAGAAACTGGTGCCTTCGCCCAAAGTCACCGAATGGCTCAAAACTTCTTCGATGTCTTTGACCTGATCCGGATTGACCCCCGATTGAGCCGAGACTTCGATGCTATAGCCATCCATGCCGGAACCGTCTTCCACCGGCTCGGTCCACTGCAGATCCAATTGCGCCACGTTCGACCAGACGAAGGGCTGGTGCGAGGTGGAATCCAAATTGTTGACTAAACCCGGCGGGGTATTGTCGGCTTGAATCGGACCGTAACTAACGAAATCGGAATCCCAATTACCGGCCTTGTCCAAGGTCCGGATGTTGAAATACCAACTGCCGTCAGCCACCGTTTGATTGCGATAATCCACGTCCTCCAAGTCCTTGACTTCGTCAGGAAGGGAAGGTGAAGGGCTGAATGAAAAGCTGTATCCACTAACCCCGGACGCATCGTCGGTGGCCAAATCCCAATTCATTTTGACGAAATTGTCGTGAATCCAGGATCCGACCGGATGGGTGCTGCTGCTTAAATTGCTCGCCGCTCCCGGTTCGGTCATGTCAATTTGAATGGGACCGAAAAACTCGAAGGAATCGGCCCAATTGCCGGCTGCGTCTTGGGGCCGGATTTTAAACCACCAGCGCCCTTCTCCCACCGTGGTCGAGTATTGGCTGACCGCACCCAACTCGGCGATGGTGTCCGGCAAGGCTTGGGGATCTTCATCCACCAATATGCTGTAACCCGAAACCCCGGCGTGAAGATCGGCCGAAGGGGTCCAGGTGTAATCCAAATCGGGAAGGTTCGACCAAGCCTGGGCTTGGTGGCTGGTGGAATCGAGATCGGTCGGTAAATCGGGCGGCACCGTATCGACTCGCACCGGTCCGTAGTTGGCGTAATCGTCGGACCAATTCCCGGCCCGGTCTTGGGCTCGAATGTTGAAATACCACTCACCGTCGGCCAAGTTTTCGGTGGTCGTGACCACCGCATCCAAATCCCGAATCGGCGCCGGCAAGGTGGGCGTCGAAGTGGTTTCGGTGGCATAGCCATGAATGCCGGCGCGATCGTCGAAGGCTTCCTGCCAAGTCAGGATTACGTCCGATTGATTGACCCAAACGCCAGAAGGATGGGTCGGGGAATCCAACAAAGTTACGGCGCCAGGTTTGACCCCGTCGACGAACACTTCCACGGTTTCGCTATCGCTGTGACCGGTCAAACCGGGACCGTTGTCGTTGTTGCTGCGAAACACCACCGGATAGGTACCTTCCACTCCGCCTTGGAAGCTGAATTCCACCGCCCTGGCGGTGCTGCCGCGAATCGCCCCCATCGGCACCGCCCGTTTCCCGGGACCGTAATCGGCAACGGTGCCGTCCAACATCGTGACTCGGGTGTTCACCAAGTCCAAGCCGGCCGGCAAGTCGATCAAATTCAACATGGTCGACAAAGCCACGTGACTGGGAGCGTGAACTTCGGTTCGAATCACCGCCGTTCCGCCCGGCGCCATTCCCGGAGGATCGGCCACGATTTGTAAATCCGCCGCCGGCCGGACATCGTCGAAATCCAAGATTCGAGCGACGCTGAAATACAAATCGTCGGCTAGACCGTCTTCATCGATGTCGGTGTCCCGCGGCCAAAACTTGATTACGTGATTTCCTGCCGGCGGATTGTCGATGACGAAGTATTGATAGTTGCCGTCGCCGTTGGAAAGCAGATCGCCGGTGTTGCCGCCGACTTGATCGCCGTCCCAATCCAACCACATGTCGATGTGACCCTGCACCGGAGAAGCGCCGCCGATGGTAGAAGGCGGAGGTTCATCCCAGCAAAGCACCAAGATCAAACGGCTGGCTCCGGCGGGAACGGTCAAATTCCATTGGCCCCAAATCCCGCTTTCATTGACGAAAGAAAACGGAATCCAGGTTCCTTCCCACATGCCGGTGTAACTGAAGTGCATGCGGTCGGCATTGGCCACCCCAAAGCCGTAGGTATTGTCCACCGGGTGATCGCCACCTTTTTTCAAAGCAGTGGCCATGGTCCAAGCCCGCAACAGCTTGGGATTGTTTTCAAACAAAAAGGCGTAATGTTCCAAAACGCTGGCCAGCATGCCACTGACGTGAGCCGAAGCGGAGGACGTCCCTTGGCGAACTTCATAACCGGCGGCCTGGTTGGCATCCACCGAAGTTACCCAGGATCCTGGCGCAGTGACTTCCGGCTTTAAACGGCCGTCGCCGGCAGGTCCGGCGGAAGAAGTCGGGCTGATGTCGCCGAGATCGTCCTGAGATTGAATCGATTCAAAATCGGTGATGGAGCCGACGGCCAACACGTTCTTCGCCACTCCCGGCATGGCGACGCCTTGCAAAGCGGCGTTGCCGGCGGCGAATACATAAGCTTGTTGGTGATCCCAAACCACCTGATCGACGTCGATGCATTCTTGCTCGGTTCCCGTCCAAGCCGAAACCGTGGGTTCGATCCCCCAAGAGCAATTCACCAACAACGGCGGATCGGTAGTGCGATTGGAAGCGTCGGTATAAGGCTGGGCAAAATCCTGGTAGAGATCGGCGACGTCGCCGACCACTTGCCCGAAATCATCCAAGAAGCGGCCGATGTAAACCCGGTCGAAAGGCCCAATGCCCAAACCGGGAGCCATGCCACGATGCCGGGCCATGGCGCTACCGTTGCCCAAGACCGTGCCGGCGACGTGACTGCCATGTCCAGTGCCGTCATTGAACGCTCCTAGACCGGTCAAATCGAAACCGGCCACCCAGGAAGTCAGATCTGGATGACCCAAGGCATAACCGCTGTCGATAATGCCGACGCCGACGCCGTTGCCGGCATAAGTAGCCCTGGCCCAATCTTGGCTGACCATGACTGAAGAATGATCGTGAAAGGCTTCCGGATCGAAACGGGGCGCCAAAAAATGAACCCAAGATTCCTGCAACAACTCGGCCAGTTGAACCGCCGGTCCGGTCACAGCAAAGGTTCGCGTTCCGCTTCGATAAAGCTGCACTTCGAAACCGCGCCGTTCCAATTCAGTTTGGAAACGCCCGCCGCTTAGGCCGTTTTCATCCATTTGGCCGCCGCCGACTTCTTGTCCCATCAGCGCCACCCAGGCGGAAAGAAAATCACCGGGACCGGCTTGCTTCAATTCCGCTTCCAAATTCGGATGCAGTTTGAATTTCGGCGGCGCCTGCCCGGCCCATCGCAACCAAGATTTGGCCGCCAAAGCCGGCAAACTTTGCCTCGGTACCCAAGCTTGAATGGCCTGGTGAGGAAACACCGCCCAAGTGCGGATTCCCAAAGCCTCCAATTCCTGGAAATGCAGGCGACTGAGCTTGCCCCGGACTTGGACGTAAGCGAACACGCCTTTGCCGGCGCCGGCACTCAGGGCCAACTGGGGATCCAATCCCTCCGGGGCGACCCAAGTGCCTCCGGCGAAAGCTAGATCTCCCGGATCGGCGGCTACGCCGTGGCCACTGGCGGTTTCCAAACCGGGAAAGTTCGGTGTGCCGATGAGGGCGGGAGAAGGTCCGGTATCCGGAAGGAAGGGCATCGGCTGAACCACACCGCTGTGGATGGGGACAGCTTCACCTAGGCGACTGGGGAGGTCGCCTTCCTGGGTTTGTGCCAAGCTTCCTTGCAGAAACGGCAGGACAAGCAAGGGGGCAAGAAAGTCCATGATTCCGATTCGCGAGGGGAGTTCCACGGCCTCCGGATGTCCTCCGGCGACCCCTAGCTACTTTATCCACAAATTCCCCCGAGAGATGCTTGCCGGGGCTCGGGATTCCGTCCTCTATACTCGCCTGCCCCCCTTTGTCGCCATGTCAACGCCTTCCCCTCCCCGTTCTACCCACTCCCGCTTTCGCCGATTTTCTTGTTGGCCGGTCGCCCTGGCCCTGCTGTTGGCAGGCGAAATCGGTGCCCAGGAACTGCACTGGGACATCTTCGGACTGGCTTCCGGCGATAATTTCGGCCAATCGGTCGCCGGCATCGGCGATGTCAACCTCGACGGCATTCCCGACTTTGCCATCGGCTCCCCCGGCGACGACACCATGGCCGATCGAGGCGGTGCGGTCACGGTTTACTCCGGCGCAGACAGCTCGGTGCTCTATCAGGTGTTCGGCACGGAATACCACAACGGCCTGGGCCACCGCCTGGCTGCTGCCGGCGACCTCAACGCCGACGGCCGGCCGGATTTCTTGGTGAGTTCGGAGCACGACAACCCCAACCAGTTCCCCAGCGGCTTCGTCCAAGCCCGGTCCGGACCGGACGGCAGCCTGCTGCAGCAATGGGATGGTTGGACCGATTGGGACCACTTCGGCCACGCCATCGCCGGCGCCGGAGACGTCAACGGCGACGGCTTCGACGACGTCATCATCGGTGCCCCGCAAAACAGTTGGCACGGAGTCGGCTCAGGCTCGGCTTTCGTGTTTTCCGGCAGTGATGGCAGTCAGTTGCACATGTTCCATGGCGGATCGCCGTGGGAGCTGCTCGGCCAGTCGGTCACCGGAGCCGGCGACGTCAACGGCGACGGATTCGCCGACTTCGGCATCGGCGCCCGTCTCTATGACGCCGGCCAGCGCACCGACGCCGGCGGCGCCTGGGTGCACTCCGGAGTCGACGGCACCGTGTTGGTCAGTTACACCGGCCGTAAGAAAAAAGACCACTTCGGCGTGTCCATGGCCGGGCTGGGCGATTTGAACCAGGACGGGGTCCCGGATCTGGTGGTCGGCGGTATGAACGACCACACCAATTTGGAACGGCCGGGATTCATTCGCGCCCTGTCCAACGCCGACGGCGAGGTGCTGTACACCATCAATTACGACCAGATCGGCGAAGGTTTCGGGGCGGTGGTCGCCAGTGCCGGCGACGTCGACGGCGACGGCGTTCAAGACATCATGGTCGGCGCCCCCTGGGGCGGCACCTACAACGGCTCGGGGCTGGGCTCCGGCGCCCTTCGCATCTACTCCGGCTTCACCGGTTACCGCTTGGTGTACCTGGAAGGCCCCAGCGCCGGAGTCGCCCTCGGCACCGCCTTGGGCGGTCTCGGCGACATCACCGGCGACCATCTGGACGATTGGATCGTCGGCGTGCCCAATTCCGGAACTACCGGCCGCGCCCAGCTTTACCGCAGTCCGACCGAGCCCTGGCTGCGGGCGGAAAACTTCGTCTCCGGCCAAGTGACCACTTTGATCGCGGAAAACTGCGTTCCCGGCGCCCCGGTCACTTTCTACTACAGCCTGAGCGGCCTCGGTCAGACCGTGCTTCCCGGCACCGTGCTCGACCTGGCCCCGCCGGTCACCGAGGCCGGCAACGCCTCCGCGGACGTTTCCGGGGTGGCGCAATTTAGTTCGCCCCTCCCTCCCGGCACTTCCGGCCTGAAGGTTTACCTCCAGGCCTACCAGAAGCCGCCGCAAGCCAACTGGCAAGGCAGCACGGTGGTGCACGCCGAGATCCAGTGAAGTTCCCCCGGCCCCTCCATAAATGCAACATGGAAAGATTGTTGCGTAAATTCGGTGCAAAACCGGTTATGGAGAGCTGGCGGAACTTCTAGTTCCCCCCAAAGAAAACTCGAACCTTGGCCCCTTTTCCTGCCTCATAATTCATGCAGGAGCTTGAGGACCGCATTCAAGTCCCGCTCAAGCCTCCCCGAACCTGGCTAGGCGAACAGGGTCTCGTTCGGATTTCCCCTCACCCTCTTCTCCTTTCCAAGATCCAAGGAAAGGGCCTGCACTTTCCCTCCTTCAATCCCTAAACATCGACCTAGGAAACAGGTGAATCACCCGAAACTCCATGCCCTCGGAGCTGGAATCCTGTTGACCGCGACGGCTGGCCTTATGGCTCAGTCCACACCGGCGCAACAAAGCTCCGATCAACCTCTCCCCGAACATCGAGTTGTTGAAACTCGAGTCAACACTTTTACCCATTCCACCCAGTGGAATCAGTCTCTGGACATCGACGGCCAGGGCAGGATTCTGGTGGCTTGGGGCAGCAAGCGGCAAGAACACGGCAACTTCGGCGTATTTGGCCAGTTGTTGGACCCCCTCGGACGGCCGCTCGGCACCGAACTTCACATCAATGAGTTCATGCCCGGCAACCAGATCGAACCGGCGGTCGCTTTCGCCGACAACGGCGTAGCCTGGGTCGCCTGGTGCTCGCTGGCCGGTCAAGACCAAAGCCAAGGAGGGGTTTACCTGCGCCGCCTGGCCGATCAGTCGGTGGAAACGGAAGACGGCAAAAAGGCCTTCTTCGGCCCCACCGGCGGTGAAATCCAAGTCAACCAAACCACCGACGGCGACCAACTCGATCCCGCCGTGGCCGTGCACGCCAACGGCACCGTGATGGTTTCTTGGGTTTCCCACCACAGCGGCCAGCCCACTGCCTACGGCCGGCTGTTCAACGCTCAGGGCGAAGCCTTGACCGCTGAATTCGCCCTCAGTGGCGCCAAGGACGGCCGCGAGAGCCTGCCCACCCTGGCCACCCTTGACCACGGCCGCTTCGTCGCCGTTTGGGCTCGGGCCGAGATGGATGGCATGCCCGAAGGCGTGTACGGCCGCATTTTCGATCGCGAAGGCCAAGCCACCGGCGACGTCTTCCCGATCCATGAAGCCGGCACCGGCCGTCATCTGGAGCCTTCCTTGGATTCCAACGGCGCCAACGCCTTTGCCGTGGCCTGGATGCGGACCGAAAACAACAGCGATTACCAAGTGCTCGCCCGCCGCTTCGATGGCGAAGGCCGGGCCCAAGGGGAAACCCAGGTATTGCCGGAAACCACCGATGGCTACGCCAATGGCGCCACCTTGACCATGAAGGCGGACGGCCGCTTCTTGGTGGCTTGGACCGCCCACCTGGACAAGAGCTCCGAGGAAGTCGGCCAGTTCATGGAGCGTCAGGCCGACATCCGCGGTCAGATGTTCGCCGCCGACGGCCAAGCCCTGAGCGGCGTCCGTCGTCTGAACTTGGAACATGATGGCAAGCAAAGCCTGCAAGTCGGCCTGAACAGCCGCCATGCCGTTTGGTCCGACCTGGATCAACTGGCCTTGGTGTGGAGCGGTCGCATCAGCGGCGACGGCAGCGGCATCGGCCTCACCTTGATGGCTCCGGAAAGCCTGAACCCGGTGGCCCCGCCGGCGATCGAGCCGGTGGCCGCTCTGGACGGCGTCGCCAGGCAGATGCTGCATGAGCAGATCGAAGCCATGCCGGAATGGGATCCGAACTGGGTCAGTGACGCACATTTGCCGAATCCGCCGCCGGCCGGCGCCGACTTCGGCTTCACCCCCTTCACCTCCACCGGCTGGAACCCGCCTGACCCCGACTTGGCCGTCGGCCCCAACCACATCGTGGCGGTGGTCAACGTCGACATGCGATTCTTCGACAAGTCCGGTAACCAGCAGTTCAACACCGGCTTGGAATCCTTCTTCGGCACTTCCGGCTTCGTGTTCGACCCGGTCGCCCTGTACGACCCGCACGACGATCGCTACGTGATCGCCTGCGCCGAGCACGCCGGCAGCACCGATTACTTCACCTTCGCCGTCTCCGACGACAACGACCCGAACGGCACCTGGCACAAGTACCGGGTCAACATCAATTCCTTGTGCAGCTTCGTCGACTTCGAAAACCTCGGCGTCAGCGAAAACGCTTACTACGTGGTGGCGGACTGCTTCGGTAACGGCCGCAACTACATCCACGTCATTGACAAGGCTTCGGTGTTGAGCGGCGGTTCGATCAGCGTCACCCACCGTTTGAGCGTTTCCGGCATCATCTCCATGGGTGCCACCAAGAACTACGACACCGGTTCGGAAGGCTACTTCGCCAGCTCTTACAGCCCCGGCTCGCCCAACATCGGCATTCGTGCGATTACCGATCCCGCCGGTTCGGCCACCTTGCACACCTACAACTTGAACGTCGGCAGCTTCTCCAACCCGCCCGACGCCGAGCAATTGGGAACCAGCAACCGGGCCGACACCATTGATCACCGGATCAAGAACGGTGTTGTACGGGACGGCATCATGTACATCTGCCACAACGTCAACGGTGGCGACGGCGCCGCCAAGGTGCGTTGGTACAAGATCGACTTGCGCGGCTGGCCGACTTCGGGCAACAACCCGACTCTGCTGGACAGCGGCGACGTAGATCCCGGCAACAACGTGGACACCTGGTTCGGCGACATCAACGTGGATGCCAACGGCACCATGGCGATCGCTTACAACCAGTCTTCGCCTAACGAGTACATCGGCGTTTACCGCACCTACCGGACCACCAGCGACGCCGCTGGAACCCTTCGCCCGGGTGTGGAAATGCAAACCAGCACCTCGCCGGAAACCGGCTCCCGCTGGGGCGACTACGCCGGCTTGGAAGAAGATCCGTCCGCTCCGGGCACCTTCTGGAACCACCACGAGTACCGCACTTCGAGCTGGCGCACCTGGTGCGGCTCCTTCACCCCGGATACCGGCGGTGGCAGCTTGCAGTTGAGCCAAAGCCAGTTGTTCCGTGGCGCTACCGCGGTGTTCACTTGCGACAACGCCAACAACGGCGAGACCGTGTACTTCCTGTACAGCCTTGCCGGTCAAGGCGTCGGTCCCTGCCCGGGTAGCCTCGGCGGCATGTGCTTGGACATCCTGGCTCCGGTCACCATTACCGGTACCGCCACCGCCAACGCCGGCGGCACCGCTCAGTTGACCATCACCGTTCCCTCCACGGCGCCCTTGGTTCCGGTCTACTCCCAGGCCGTGGTCCAGCGTGGCGTCGGTGGCGTGGATTCGGACAAGTCCAACGTCACGGTGGAAACCATCCAGTAAGTTCGCTGGATCCTTCGGGCCTATCGCCCGAGACGAGCGCCCCGGTTTCGGCCGGGGCGTTCTTTTTTTGTTTCAGCATGCACCAGCCTTCATCATGAAAAACAGCCCGACCGATGGATCGGCCGGGCTTTTTGCTTGCGAATGGGTGGGTTCTACTGAGGGAAGGCTTGGCTGGGAAGCACGGCAATTCGATATTCGGTGACCGAGTCGATGAATTGATTTTCCAGGCGGACTTCCGAACCGTTCCAGCTCCATTCCGCAGGGGAAAGTCGTTGCCCATCTCGCCAAACTCCCAGTTGCGACCAGCGACTGAAATCCCCACGCAACACCAGGGACGGCGTTAAGACCTCACCCGGATCCGGCACCAGGGCGGGATCGAAAGTCGGCTCGACCAAAGGCTGCACTTGCAAGGACAAGGGCCGGTTGGCCCGTAACTCCAAACCGGCGACGCCCAGATCGAAGGCAATTTCCGCCACCCGAACCAATTCCGCCTCCAGCCGGTTCCGGGCGTTGACACGACTGACTCGAACCGCTCCGGGTTTGTTCAACCAAGGCGTCGAGATGTCCATTTCCACCCAAAACGCCCGGGTGTGCTCATCGGTGTAGCTCTTGTACACCACCGTTTCCGGATTGTGCTGCAAGCTGCGGCGGTCGAAGAACTCGAACATGCCGATCAAATTTCCCGGGTTCTGCGGATCTTCTACACCGAGATCGGTGCCGTTGATCGGAGTTCCATGCAACCACTTCGGATCGGTGGAATGGCCAACGGGCGTAAACATAAAGGCCCAGTCATAGCCTTCCGGATGTCTTCCGTGCAACTCTTCCAGTACCGGAGTGTGGCCGAAACAAAGAGCGGGCGAATGACAAGCACTCCAAGAAGCGTCCTCGGTAATGTGCCAGCCGTGCAAGAAAGGTGCATTGGCGGGAGTGTTGTTGGCAGTCGTATCCAGCAATCCGTGGCCGTGGAACACCGGCAAATTGAAAGCGTTTTCAATCAGGAAACGTCCGCTGGTAATGGAATACATGGTGTCGACAAAGGGGCTGTCTCCCGGTTCTCCTCCGACCATGCCTTCCTTGCAAGCCCGGGGTTCGGGCCGCCGAATATAGACTTCAAACATGTCGATCGCCGGACCTAGGGGAGCGATCGCAGCGAACAGATCCGGATTTTTCAAACCGATGATGTACGACCCGCGGCCGCCCATGGAGAATCCGGTGAGATAAACCCGATCCAAATCGATGGGAAAGTTGAGAGCCGCCCAATCGATGGCATCGAGCATGTCCTGCTCGCCGGGACCGACGTTGGGATCAGGATTGTTCACGTAAGCGGCAGAAGTCTGCCAAGTACAACCGATGTCGGCCAATCCCCAATCGCGGCCGTCGGGAGCGATTCCGATCCAACCTCGGGCGTCCAACTCGGCGGTCATGTCCGGGGAAAAGTTCCCGGTTCCGCCGCCGCCGTGGAGGTGCATGACCAGGGGTACCGGAGGTCCGTGGGGATTGAAGCCAACCGGCAAATAGAGTTCGGCGCCGAGTGGCTCGCCATCGACCGAAGAGGCGTAAGTGATTTGTTGCCCCCCGACCGGCGGATCGCCGATTTCAATCGTGATTTGATCGAAGGCGGTGCCGACCCCGTCTTCGGCTTTGGCGGTCAAGGTATGGAAACCCGGCGACAGGCTGCCCGGCTCGAACACCATGTCCCATGGATTCAATCCGTTGACCGGACCGAAGGGGCCGCCGTCCACGGCCAAGGTCACCAAAGTCGCCCCTTGGCTTTGGCCTCGAACCAAAAAAGTATCCAGCAAGACGGCACCGTCTTCCGGTGAAGTAATGGTCACCGAAAGCGAACCGCCGCCTCCGTTTTGTACATCGACGTCGATTTCGTCGAACACGGCGGCACCGCCCAGACTTTGCCGAGCTCGGGCGCGAATGTTGTGCATGCCGTTGGACAACGAAGTAGTGTCCAAGCTGTAGCTCCACGGATCGATTCCGACGGCGGGATCGAATGGTCCGCCGTCAATGGAAATCGAAACTCTCCCGGAACCGACGTCTTGGGACGTGCCTTCGATGGAGATGACCCCCGAAACCACGGCGCCATTCAAGGGTTGGGTAATTTGCACGTCCAACGCCGGCTTCCAGGCGGCCAGGCCAATGCCACCAAAAAGAAGTGGGATTAAAGCCAGGAGCTTTCGGTGCCGGTAAGGGAAACGAAGATTCGTTGAATTCATGGCTTGAGCTAAGAGTTTTGAGGGGGTGGAAGGCTTACCCGACGGCAAGCTCTTTCTTTTGTTCCCAAAAGCACCGTTTTTTCGCAGGGGAAATTTCCCGGAAATCCAAAAGAGCTTGGCTTGCCTGCCTGAAAATGACTTCATGAGCCGCGAAAGGGAAACTTGCTGGACCCTGATCCAAGCCGCCGGTGGCGGCGATCGCGAGGCTTGTCGCTTTTTCGCTGAAACTTATGCCGGTGTGATTCGCAATTATCTTGGCTCTCGCTGGCAAAGAGGTGTCCATGCAAGCCGCCTCGAGGACGCAGTCCAAGACGTCTTTTTGGACTGCTTTCGCCAAGGTGGCGCGCTGACCCGCTTGCAACGGGGAAAAGGCGGCTCTTTTCGCGCCTTCCTGTTTGGAATCGTTCGCAACGTGGCCTTGCGTTACGAAGAGACGGCGGTTCGAGAAGGTCGCCGAAGAAAGGGTTTCAACGATTGGGAAAAACTCCCGGCGAGTCAGGAAAAACCCTCTCAAGCCTTTGATCGGGCTTGGGCCAAAGCGTTATTGCAACGAGCCGTGGCGCGGCAAAAGCAATGGGCTTCCCAAAAAGGCCCGGAAGCCATTCGGCGCCTGAATCTTCTCCAACTGCGGCTGACGGAAGGCCGGCCGATTCGAGAAATCGCCGCCATGTGGCAACAAGATCCGGCCCGCCTGCATCATGCCTATGCCAAGGCTCGTCAGGAATTCAAGCAGGCTCTAAAAGCCGAGATTCAATTCCAGTTTCCCAGCCAATCCCAAGAGGTGGATCAAGAATGTCAATGGCTACTCGAGTTATTTCGCTGATCCCTGAACATTTCGGTGGCGAAAAGGGCTTTTCCTCGGGAAGAAGGTTTAGGCCATGAAACCACCTTCGAATTCTTCTGATCGAGAGCAGGAAGCCCTTTGGGACGCAGTCCTGCATCAGGCCTTTCCCTCGAAGGAGGGTGAACAAATCGTTCCTGAGATGGAAATTTCGAAGGAAGCCGATGCTCGCCCGGTCCAGAAACTGAAACACGTCGGTCGCTATCAAATCATTCATGAAATTGCCCGGGGCGGATTCGGCGTCGTTTACCGGGCGCGAGACCCACGTTTGCAACGCCAGGTGGCCATCAAAATTCTGCATCCAAGTCAGGCGGATCCAGCGTGGATGAAAGCTTTTTTGGAAGAGGCGGAATTGGCCGCCCAACTGCAGCATCCGGGAATTATTCCCATTTACGAAGTGGGAGTGGACGGCGATTACCAGCCCTTTTTGGTCATGAAGTTGATTGAAGGCGGCACTCTGGATGCTGTCTTTCAAAATCGCCAACAACAATCGAGAGACCGCCAACTTCTGAGCTTCCTGCAAATCCTCTTGGCGGTCAGCCAAGCGGTTGCCTTCGCTCATTCCCGCCAAGTGCTTCATTTGGATTTAAAACCGGGCAACGTCCTGCTCGGAAACTACGGCGAAGTGATTGTCACCGACTGGGGCTTGAGTCATCGAGCGGACGCCGCCAAAGGTAGCCGCCCCTTTGCCGCCGGCACCCCGGCCTACCGGGCACCGGAACAAACTGCTCCGAATCCGTCCCAATGGAGTCCGGCGACCGACGTCTTCGCTCTCGGCGCCATCCTGTGCGAATGGTTGACCGGGTCTCCTCCCTTTCCCAATTCCCCGGCTTCTCCGCCTAGCGATTCGGCCCTGGAATTGGCTTTGTCGACCTGCCATCAACGTCTACGTCAAAGTCAGGCTGAGCCGGAGCTTCGCCAACTGGCCTTGGATTGCTTGCAAATGGAGCCAAAAAAGCGGCCACCGCATGCCGGCGAATTCGCCTTAGGTTTGGAAGCTTGCCTAACCGGGTTGGATCAAAAGCGACGCCGGGCGGAAATTGCCGCGGCCCGGGCGGAAAGCCAGGCGCAAGCAGAAAAACGAACCCGCCGGTTGACCTCCGCTCTGTTTTTGAGTCTCAGTATTTTGTTTCTCTTCGCCGGTCGGAGTTGGTGGCGACAACAACGGCAAACTTTGGAGACTCGACAACGACGGCAAGAACAAATCACCGAAGCTCTGCAACGAGCCGAGGCTTTCAGCCACAAGGATGCTTGGCAAGCCATGGAAACCGCTTTGCTGCCGATGCCGAAATGGCTGCAAGAGCTTCCAAAAGAACAGGCTTTCCGCCAGCGAGCCGAACAATCTTGGAAAGATTTGATCCAAGCCGGAGAGCAAGCGCAGCAAGAACGACTCGAGGAAATTCGGCGGATGGATTTGCAAAAACAACTCGAGGAAGCGCAAGTCGAGTGGGAGGAAGAATCATGGAATATCCAAGCCACTTCGGCCCCCATCCGGGATCCATATCGTGCCGCCTTCCTTCAAGCCGGATTGGCTATTTTAGAAATGAGCCCGGAGCAGGCGGCTGCCGCCCTCCTCGAATTCGGTCCCATGCACACCGAAACCTGGATCCGCGCCCTGGATCATTGGGCGGTTCGGCATCCGCGTTCGAGTTTTGAACACACCACTTTGTTGGAAACCGCCGACTGGTTGGACCAAGATCCCATCCGGCGGTCGTTCCGAAAAGCCTTGGCGGAAGGGCAAAGGCGTGATTTAAGGGCTTCGGTACGACAAATTCAATGGCGGCAATCCATGCCTGGCAGCTTGGAATTGCTCGGCGCCGGTTTGCGAAGATTGGGAGAATATGAATTGGCTCGTGAACTTTTGGAGCAGGCGGCGGAACATTTCCCTCACGATTATTGGCTGCATCTGGAGTTGGCCAAGTTGTATTCCGCCGGCTACGGACGTCGAAGCGACCATTCACTCTACTTGGAGTTGGCGGAGAACCATGCCCGCCTGGCCCGAGCCTTGCAGCCGAAAAGCCTCCATGCCAGCCAACTCCTAGCCCGCACGCTGTTACGACAAGGACGTCCACAGGACGCGCTGATCTGCGTTGAGCTGTCTCTGGAGAAGCAACGACATTCTCCGACTTTGCATCTGGTTCGGGCTCAAAGCTTGCTGGAAATCGGCCGCCGAGAAGAAGCTCGAATCGCCGTAACCCAGGCTCTTGAAATCAGCCCGGACTTCCCTCAGGCTTTGCGGCTCCAAAATCAATTGCAAGGGAATTCAACCAACCGGCAAAGCCAACTTGGGCAACGGGCCGAACAACTTCAGCAACAAGGCGAAGTTCAAAAAGCCGCCGACCTTTATCTCCAGGACTTGGAAAACTTGCTGCATAATCAACCCGGGCAAGGAGGCTTATCTCTGTTGCAAAGACGACGAAATTTGCAGGAAGCCATGGCGGTCTTGGTGCAAGCCGCCACCCTGGAATCTTCCCCCACGCCTCAACGTCTGGAGTGGGAACAAGGAGCTCGCAAGGTCTTGCAAGATTTTCTCATTCGAGCGGAACGAATCCAAAAAAGAGGGCGATTGCCGGAAGCGATGCAGACGGAGTTGACTCGTTGGTATCAGGATTCCCGTTTGCAAATCAGCCGTTTGCAACCGGAACGACTCCATCCCGATGCCGCATCTCAAGCCCAGTGGAAGAATGATTGGCGGCGAATGGAAGCCTTGTTGGAAGATCCGGAAAGCGGTCAATAACCTTGGCGTACTCGGAGCCAGTTCACCAAAGCATCCAATTCATCCACCGCCCGAATGACGCCGTCGGCATCGATGAAGAACAAGAGGTCTTCCGGCTCACCGAGGATTTCCCTTTCCAAAGGCAATTCGCCGGCAAAGGAACGATCCACCCATAGATCCAAACCCGGATGCCGCGGGTGAACGAAGTATTCCGCCACCGGTTCTCGAGTCTTTAAGGCGTAAGGATCCTCCACGGCATCCATTAAGGGCTGGGGAAAAGCGACCAGCCAGCGTCGAGGCAAACCGCCTGGAATTTCCTCCGCCGGCCGCACGCCGGTGAAGGCTTGATAGGCGGCGATTTCCCGGGCATCTTCCAGGCTCATCTCCTCGGGCATGCCGCGATAAGGCACCCAAACCAGGAAACTCCCTTCGGGCCCGAGGTCCAAGCCGACGGCTCGCCGACCTTCCATGGTTTCCCACGACCAAGCACTGGGCCGCATCGGATGCCAATCTTCCGGCCAAGCCAAACAGTCGCAATGCAAATCGCCGAACTTATGATGCCGCTGAAACGCCGGTTGTTGAATTCGAATGGCGCCACGATGGACGGCAAAGCCCAGCATGCCTTCAAAAGCCTGGCCGTCGCCGTTGCGCAAAAAGGCTACGGCTTCTCCATCGACGAAAAACAACGCTCCGGCGCCGGATACCGTCAAAGTTATTTCGATGGAGGTGGGACCAGCTTGGGTCTTTTCGAACGGCAAATCGAAGCGCCGCCGATGTCCCCACAAAGCCTGATCGCGCATGCGGCCGTCGCCGAATTGCAGGCGCAAGCCGTGGACTTCCTCCACCGCGTCGCGACCGGTGGAATAATCCCAATCGCCGCTGCTTAGTCGAAATTCCGCGTAGCGATTGCCGCCTTGAAAACCGAGCACAATCGAAAAGTCGACGAAAGTGGTTTGCGGAAAAATTTGGGCATGCAAGCTATACGAACCTTGAACCGGAAACTGGCGGTGCAGGAAGATCGGCCGAGCCGCCACCGAACGACTTCGATCGGTGGTCGCTCCTTCTTCCCGACTGCGCCCGAGAATCAGAAAATCGCTTTCTACGTACCAAGGACCGGTGGAAGGGGTATCGCCCAAGGTGGAAGTCTCCCAACCAAACTGACCGAGTGAGACGGGAGGATCGCAGTCGGCCACCGCATCGGCATTCTCTTCCTCGAACTCCTCCTTAAGACCGAGCACTCGGGCCAGGGCACTCGCCTTGGCTTCGAGACTGCCGGCCGTGAGCAATAGACCTTGGCCTCGATAGCCTTCCGCCTCCGCGCGATAAGCTCGCCAAAGTTTCAACAGCGCCCGATGCGGTGCCGCCAGGGAACCCATGCTTTGACTTAAGTCCGGCGCCGGGCCGACACCCAAGCGAAATCGTTCTAAAGCCACGGCGGTAGCTTCCCCGGCCTTTCCTTCCCGGCGATAGAGTCGCTGCAAAAGTTCCAAATCTTCGGCGCCGAGATCCTGCCGGGAACGGGCCCATTCCAACATGGCAATCGCCTTTTCTTCCTGCCCTTGGGATTGCAACCAGCGCCCCATCGCTCCGGCGTGAAATTCCCCCAAACCCGGTTTCACCCGCCGGCGCAAATTCGGCCAAGTCATGGTGTCGAAAACCCTGGGTGCGCCGCGGCCGCCCGGGTTTGGATAGTCGCCGACCCAAGAAGGCGGCTCTTTGGCAATGAAAGCGTGCAAAAACTCACCGAAACGATCGCAAAAGGCTTCCAATCCTTGAGGACGCCCTTCCTTGCCGTCGGCGAAATGACCTACGAACCAGGCTTCCGCTCCACCTTTCGGCGGTCGATTCATGAAGTCTTGCAGCGCATCCCGGTAAAGAAAACGATCTTCCCCCGGCGGCATCCAAGTATGCAAGTAGGAAAACAAAGCATGTCCGGCGGAATAATTGTCCCGATATTCCTCCTGCTTTCCCTGGATCAATTCCCGGAGCGGACCCGGCCGGTGGTAACCTTTGTTCAAAGTGGCGTAAGCCGCGCCTCGACCGAAATAGCGGCCCAAGGTTTCCATATCCTTTTCGTGGCGGTAAGCCCCGGCGGTATAAACCGCCTTTCCTTCGACCAACCATGACGGCAAGCCATGAGGATAAAGAGCACCGTCAAAGCGGTGGGTCAATTCATGGGTCAATCCTCGGCCGAGAGATTCCCGATCGCTCATGGTGAACTGCAAGGTGGTGGTATCCCCCCCTTGGAAACCGCCGGCCCACCAAAACGGCGACCCTTCCGCTTCCAAACCGTGGGCATGGGGTACCAAACGAACGGTGCCGGGACGATTTTCAAAAGGGTCGCGGCCAAACCAGCGAGCCAGGCGGCGATGGTGGTTCTCCACTGCGTCGGCACAAGCGAACAGAGTGGTCAAACCGCAAACCGTTTCCACTCGATACCAGCCGTTGGGAGAATCGGTCGCGGCGGCCCGGCCCCAATCTTCGTGCCTTCGACTGGCCGCGGCTTTTTCTTCCGGCGATAGATCGCCCAGTTCTTTCAAGGAATAGAAACCGAGGTTTTGCTCCCGCAAATGAAACCGCGCTCGGTTCATGGCGGCGGAGGCGGCGGCTCGAATCGCCGACAAATCGGGAACTTCCTCTTTCAAATGCTTGAAGGAAGCTTGCACGGCACAACCGTGCAACCAGCGGGCCCCGGCCAAGGCTTCGGCATAGCGCCCGGCGGCCAAAGCCTGTTCCACGGCGTGCTGGGCGTCTCGCAAGACCGATACGGTATCGGGCCTACAGTCCTCTTGTTCCCAAAGCCCGACTTGGGATCCGGCTTGCTCCAACAACGGGTTGCCCTCGGCCACCACTTCGGTCGCCGCAGCCAACCAGAGGGCGCGACTCAGCGAAGCCTTCTCCGGAAGCCGATTCGTGGCGCTCAACAGGGTGCGAACAGCGCTGGCCCGGGCTTTGGCCAGCTTGGCCGGGGCTCCGTCCTTTCGCGGCAGGGCCGCTCGAACATCGGAATCCAATTTGGCCAAACCACGGTCATTGGATTGGAACCACCAAAGGCGCAAAGCGGCCAAGGCTTGCTGGTCCGGGTCGGATTTGGCCGCCGCCACCTGCAACAACCCGGCCAGAGCCGCTCCCCGAGTTTCCCGCCCCCAGGCGGCGGTACGAAAAAGGTCCTCAGCCGCCTGCAAGCGACCGTCTTCAAGGGCTTGTCGCCCCCTTTGCAGGGCCGTTTCCTGGGGACTGGAAGCCGCCACCGCAGGGTCTTCTTCTTGCGGAGCCGGGAACAGCACCGACACCGGACCAAGCCATCCAAGCCAGGCGAAAAGCAGGGACCGCCACATGCGAGCATTCTGCCATCCGTTCCAAGACCGATCGGCTTTCGTAGAATGGGTGGATGGCTTGGCGCCGCAAAAAGAAGGACATGCCCAGCGGTTTGTGGAGCCGGTGCCCCGGATGCGGGGCCACCGTGTTCAATAAAGAGTTGGAAGCCAACATGAGGGTTTGCCCCAAATGTGGCTACCACCACACCCTCGCCGGTCGCCGTCGCATCGAGTTGACCGCCGATCCGGGCTCCTTCGTCGAGAAGTTCACCGAATTGCGGCCGACCGACCGCCTCGGTTTCGTCGACACCATTCCTTACGCCGAAAAAATTCAAAAAGCCCAGAGCAAGACCGGCAACGCCGATGCTTGTCTTGCCGGACTGGCCACCATCGAAGGCAAGGAAGTCGTCCTGGCGGTATTGGACTTTTCCTTCATGGGCGGTTCCATGGGCGAAGTGGTCGGAGAGAAGGTCGCTCGGTCCACCGAATTGGCTCAGGAAAAAGGCTTGCCGCTGATTATCTTTTCCGCTTCCGGCGGGGCGCGCATGCACGAAGGGGCGGTTTCGCTGATGCAAATGGCGAAGACCTGCGGCGCCTTGCACCAATTGCGGCAAGACGGAGGCTTCACCCTTTCGGTCATGACCAATCCAACCACCGGTGGCGTGACCGCGTCCTTTGCCAGCGTGTGCGACATTTTGGTTGGGGAGCCCGGTTCCTTGATCGGCTTCGCCGGTCCTCGGGTCATTCAGAACACGATTCGCCAAGAATTGCCCAAGGGATTTCAGCGGGCGGAATTTCTGCTGGAAAAAGGCCAGATCGACCTGATCGTCGAGCGCTCGAAAATGCGCGAGACTTTGAGTCGGATCCTGAGTTTCGCTCCTCAATACGCCTGACCTCAAAACCGGTCCAAAGCGCCGGCGAAAGTTAGGAAAAGAGCGGAGCTCGGCCGCCCCCCCGGACAGCCGAGCCCCTTTCGTCCTCTAAGGACCTCCATAGGCGAAGCACTTTCACCAAGTATCGGACTTCCAGCATCTGGAAAACTTCCCCGGCAGGGAGTCCGAGACGGCAACGACGGTTCTAGCGAGCTCCCTCCGCGTGCTGCATGTAAGCCCCATTGAAACCGTTGGAAGCCAGGGCTCCGGGACAGGGAGTGTCTCCGTAGGCGAAACTGCGGCGAGCTTCCGCCATGTCAAGTCCGACGAGGGGTACGCAACTGCCGCCACCAAGGCCGCAATCGTAGATTTCCACGTCGGCTCGGTAATTGAGCCAGTCGCCACCGTAGATGATGACGTGCTGATCGATGTTGATCAGCCCGCATCCGGCGCGTGAACTGGTGGGTCCCGAGGCGAACACCGGTCCAATGGAGAAGGATGCGGTCCCCGGATCGTAGATTTGCAAGTAGGTATCGGTGCGAATGCCGGTGAGGTAAACGCGACCGTCAGCGGGATTCGGCCGGGCGGTAATGGAGATGTTGAAATCTTCCACCGGCATGGGAGGACCTGCAGTGAAGGTTCCCGTAGCCACGTCGAAAATCCAACTGTCTCCGTAGGCGAACAACAAATCGGCGCCGCCACAAACCAAGATTTTGCCACCGCCGAGATTGGCGGCCCCGACGCCGTAGCGCGCCGCCGGCATCGGAGTCGGATGGACGCTCCACGTATCGGCGACCGGATCGTAGACCTGGATCCAATCGATCATTACGTCGCCGCTTTCCAAACCTCCGAACACGTAGAACAATCCGTTTTCATGCACCACCGATCCGGAAATGTTGCTGACCGGACTCGGCATGCTGGAGGAACTCACGGTCCAGGTATTTAAAGTCCTGGTCCACTTTTCAACCTGGGCGACGCGAAGACCGGTTGGAGTTTCTCCGCCGATCACCCAGAAATCCTTTCCTCCGGTAGTAACGCCTCCACAGCGGGAACGCTGGAAGTTCGGCGTTGTCAGGGTATACCAGGCGTAACCTCCTGCCCTTCCCCCTTGCCCCTGCAGGTTGTTTTGGCCTTGGTTGATTTGCACGTCGGAAAGTATGCCGGGCGCAGTCGCGTCATAAGTTGCCTGGCTCCATCCGACGCCTGGAAGTACGATCACCAAAAGCAAGGCGATGAACTTGGCGTAGTGCATGGTTTCCTTTCTGGCTGAGTTCCAATTCGTAAAGAGCTTGAACGACTCTCTTAGACAAAGAACAGCCACCACCACCCCAGGGGATTAGCGGAGGTGGTCACCTATTATTAGACCCAGTAAAAAACCGAAAAACAGACTGTTATTGTGCGAAACAGTTCCCTTTGTTTTTAAGGGCAAAAGTTTTATTGCCCAAAAGGAATATATAGACGTCTAAGGAACGATCATGCCGCTATTGGAAGTAGTGTGGTTTGGATAGGTACCGGCACGAAGTTGACCGCAGGCGGCAGTTGCCTGCTCCCCCACGGTTTGCCGCAAAGTGCAGGAAATACCCTCCTGGTGAAGGACTTCCATAAAAGCCCGAACCGCGGCTTGCGAAGGCTGTTCAAAGGCCATCTCGGGTATGGGATTCCAAGCAATCAAGCTGAGGTGCCCGCGCCGGCCTTTCATCGCTCGGGCCAAATCCCGGGCATCGGCCCGAGAGTCGTTGACGCCACCGAGTAGGACGTATTCGACTTGATAAGAACGTCCGCTGTGTTGGCGATATCGGTCGGCGGCGTTCAAAAGTTCCAGCGGCTCGACGTGAGCCTGGGTAGGAATCAATTCGCCGCGCAGCTCTTGATCCAAGCTGTGCAGGGAAAGGGCCAAGGTGACTTTTAAATCCAAACTCGCCAATCGATCGATGGCTTGCGGCGGCCCGACGGTGGAAACCAGAACATAGCGCGGTCCAAGGCTGCCTTCGTCTCTTAGAACCGGAAGCACGGTTTTCAGAGCTTGCAAATTTTGTACGGCTTCGCCGGCACCCATGAAGACCAATCGTTGAACCGCACCGCGCCGCCGCAAGACCACCACCTGCTCCAGGATTTCGTGGGCTTCCAAATTGCGCACCACGCCGTTCAACCCGGAAGCGCAAAAACGACAGGCCATGGCGCAGCCGACTTGGCTGGACAGGCAGGCCGACGGCGCTGCTTTGCCGGGCATGCGTACCGCTTCGATTCGCTGCCCATCGGCTAACTGCAGCAGGTGTTTTTCTGAACCGTCGCCGCCTTGGATTTGCTCGACGCTAAGGCTGCTGCACCAGGTGTACTCTTGTTCGAAGGATTCGAGGAAGCCCAGCGGCAAAGTGAAGCCGGTGCGGGGATTGGCAACCGGCGGGCGGCCGTGCAGCAAGTTGCGCCGCACCCATTGGGCGTGGCGGGGCGAAGCTCCCATAGCCCGAAAGACCTCGCCGCATTCGGCGAGACTCAGGGACAAAAAAGGGATCTTCTTGGCGGTCATGAGCGGAAATTCTATCCCGAGCTTGAAAGCGGCCGGCGTGCTCCCCCACTAACATGGGGTCATGGACGGCAAACTCCTCCTTCGCATCGCCGGCGGCGCCACTTTGGGCTTCGGCTTGCTGGCCATTTTCTTTCCGTCCTTCATGGTCGATTACGCCGATTTCAACACCACGGCGGCCCAGTCCTATAGCGAGATTCGGGCGATATTCGGCGGCTTGTTCATCGTCCTGGGAGCGGCGGTCTTGGCCGGTCCCGGCAGTCCGGCGCGAAAGGCCCGGATCAAGCTGGTCGGCATGGTGTTTTTGGGCTGCATCGCCGGCCGCGTCATCGGCATGATTTTCGACGGGCCCTTTCACCTCACTCCTTGGGTCGGCTTGCTGTTGGAAGGCGCGGCGGCCTGGTGCATCTTTGCCGGACTGCGCCGGGTGGAGCGACCGGTCGCGGTGATTAAGGCGAAGGTCGATTCCCCCGCTCCCTGAGCCAGCGGACGTGGCGCAGGATCCGCTCCATCACCCGTAGATCTCGGGCTTCCCAGGATTGGGCCTGTAACCGGCGGAGGAAGCCGTCCAAATGCTCGGGGTGCTCGCGAAAGTCGGCTCGATCCAGTTCGAACCGGGCTTGATCGGCGGCGCGGCCTTTGTCGGCGTCGCTGGCCCATCGGGGAGATGGAGGCGAGGCGGGGCGGTCTGAAGAGGCTTCCTCTTGGCGCCGGCATTCGTAGAGCGCCACCGCCACGGCGTGGGACAGGTTCAGCGAGCTCATGCCCGCGGTAGGAATGGTCACCAGGTGGCCGCAGGCTTCCACCTCGTCGGCCTCGAGACCGCGATCTTCCCGGCCGAAGACCAAGGCCGGGAAGGCCTCCGGCCCGAAGCTTCGTAGCAGAGCCGGGAGTTCGGCCAAGGGCAACGGCCGGCGTTGCCGTCCTCGCCGGGCAGTGAAGCCGATGGCTTGGGTGCAGCCGGCCAGGGCTTCGGCCAGGGTGTCGGTCCGGCCCAGGGCTTCCAGGTGGCTTCGAGCCGGAGCCCCGGTGCGCTCGGCCTCGGTGTCCCGCCAATGGGTGCCGCCGACCTGAATGGCATCCTCGACGCCGAAATTGGCCAGCACCCGTGCGATGAAACCGAGATTGGCCGGGATTTGCGGCTCCACCAGGACCACCCGAAGGGCTTGGGCTACCATGACTTGATGGCTGAGAAGTTGCAACGCGCCCACGTCGACCTGGACCAGCTCCGGGGCATTGAATTTTGCTGGAAGGCTTTGGGCCTAGAAGGCCACGGAGTCAGTTTCATGCGCTTGATGCCGGGCGAAGGCCAGCCGTTCTGGCACAGCCACGAAGCCCAGGAGGAAGCCTACTTCGTGCTCGAGGGCGAGGCTACCTTGCGGGCCGACGACCAGGAGATGGTGCTGGGCCGGGGCGACGCAGTGCGAGTGGCGCCGGAAGTGGTCCGGACCTTGGGGAACCAAGGTTCCGAGCCCTGTTTGATCCTGTGTACCGGCGCCCTGCCGGCACCGGAGGGTTCGTTCCGGTCCCGGGTAGCCCTGATTTCCGACGGCAAGCGCCGCAAGGACCTCGGCGTGCCGGAGTGGTCCGCCGGGTGAGCCGGCCGGCAGCTTCGGCTGTGGATTCCATTCGCCGCTTCTAGGTCCTTTCGAAGAAATCTCCTCAAATAGGGTCTTGGCGGGAAGTCCCCCCCACCGATATACTTCCCGCCCTCAAATCCCCGATAGCTCAGTTGGTAGAGCAGCTGACTGTTAATCAGCTTGTCGTAGGTTCAAGTCCTACTCGGGGAGCCAAAACACGAAAGGCCGCTGGAGCGATCCGGCGGCCTTTTTTGCTTTTGCGGTCGGCCGTGGGGCGCATTTCTACAGCTGGACGACATCTCAGACCCGAGGGCAGCGGCGTGACCTGATCCCCGAAAAATGGACCAAAGATTATCCGAATTTCTCATAAAGGAGAGGAAGTCGGAATGAAGAGATCCAAGTTCAGTGACCAGCAGATCGCCACGGCCCTCATCCTGGCACCAACGCCAGGCACGCCCCTACCGGATCCTGGATCACCGCACAGACGGACTCCCCATCGGCCCCCTGGGTCGCCTTGATGATGGTGCCCCCTTCGTCTTCCACGCGGCGGAGACTCTCGGCAAGGTCTCCAACGGGGAGGTAGATCAACCAGGTCGGCGGCAGCCCGAGGTTGGCACCGCGCGCATGACAGATGCCCGCCGCCGAGTTTCCGTCATCGCCGAGCATGTTGTAGTCGGCGTAGCGTTCACCCTCGCTCCCCATCTCGACATCCTGCACCGACCAGCCCACGACCTGCCGGTAGAAGTCACGGATTGCCGAAGCGTCGGAGACAGTCAGGTCGAGCCAGGAGATGTGGCCCACGCCGGTCACCGCGCCGGCCGATGGACTCTCCTCGGCTGAGGGCATCGCCTCCGCAGGGACGACCGGGATGATTCCGAACGCCGCCCCGGTCGGATCGAGCAGCACAGCCCATTGGCTCTTCCCCTCGTCATCCTTGCCATGCATGAGCTCGCTTCCGCCCAGTGCCGACGCACGATCGGCGCTGGCTGCGACATCGGCAACCTGAATGTGCGGCATCCATTGGAGCGGAAGATTGGAATACTCGGCGCTTTGTGCGCCCAATCCGATGATCGGCATCCCACGGTTGTTCATCAGGTCTTCGCGCCAGAGCGGATTCTCACCCGTGGTGAGGACACGTGAGTAGAAGCGCACTTCGCGTTCGTGTTCGGGAACGGCGATGTCGGCACTGAGGATGCCGCCGACGCGAGGAGAAAAGAGATCACTCATGGTTCGCGTTCGAAGGCACATGGGTTGACGTTCGGGGGATCATGCGAGGGCGGCCTTACGGGGTGGGCGTTCAGCGGGGCGCGAAGCGCGCTCAGGCTTCCGGGAGCCACGAGCCTCAGGGTAAGTTATCGCGGCCGCCTCCCGCGTCGTGTCCGGAAACTCGGCTCAACCGCAGGAACCAATCGCAGGAAGGGTGAGGCATGGCCATACCGCCTAGACGACGACTGAGCCAGAGGCCCCCGGCTTCACGACCAGCGTCCTGCTTGGAACCCGGAAGCTAGCTTGCGAAATGGAGCTTTTCACGATTCAAGTTCGGCTTGGGGAGCCAAAATCAAGCAGGGCCTCGCGACACAGCCGCGGGGCCCTGTTTTCATTGGTGGGAGGACGCCGGCGAGGGGCGATTGCAAGACGCGACGACTCTTCGATGGCTCGGTTTGCGATGGACCGCAGCACGCTGAGAGAGAAGTAACTCTATGCAACATATAACGTTACGTCGATCTCTGGCCTTTACGAATCTTGGAGGCCACGCAGCAGTGCGGCCGCGTAGTCTCGCATCGTGCGCTTGAAGTCCAGCCGCATCGACGCGAACTCGGGCTTCGCCAGTACTTGTTCGACGACCGGCGCCGGATGGCAGTGGGGCCAAGCCCCGCTTGCCGCCATGATCAGCATCGCCAAACAAGAGGATGCTTGGTCGGTTGAGAAAGCAGGAAGTGCTGTGCCCAACGCCGAGACGGCGGGCTTCACAGCGGCCAGGAATTCCCGCTTGAACGCTATGACCGTGTCCGGGCCAACGTTGTGTTCCAGCACCGTGGCGAGGGCTCCAATCAGAGCGCAGAACCGCCGGCGCTTTGCGATCGTCTCCGCGAACGCCTTCGAGATGGCGTCAACGTCGCCCGTTCCAGCGAGTCTCCTGAGCCGCCTCTGGAATACGTGAGCCCAGGAGTCCACTTCTTCGAGCAGAAGATGGAGGAGGATGGCCTCTCGGCTTTCGAAGTAGCGGTAGATGTTCGCTTTGGAGATCCCCGCTTCGCGTGCAATCGCGTTCAGGCCTGTCTCTTCTAGCCCGTTCTCATCGAGAAGCGACGCCGCAGCCTGGAGGATTGCGGCTCGGCGCTCCTCCTTTTGTTCGGGCTGCCGGGCCCGTTGCCAGCTCGTCTTCTTCCTTGCCATGCAGTTGCTTTCAGGTGGGTTCTCGCCACGCTTGACGGCGATTTTAGGCTACGGCTTGATAAAAAACCATCGGTCACTTAAACTGAGCGCCCATCAAGTGACCACTGGTCACCTAAACTGAGGAAGACCCCATGAGCAAGACCATTCTGATCACCGGCGCGTCGAGCGGCATCGGCAAGGCCACGGCCAAGTTTTTCCAGCGGGAGGGATGGAATGTCATCGCGACGATGCGCACTCCCCAAAAGGAGGAAGAATTGACCAAGCTGGATAACGTCTTGGTTACTCGCCTTGATGTGCAAGATTCCGCGTCAATCGCATCCGCCGTCGAAGAGGGCATGGCCCGATTCGGCAAGGTCGACGTGCTCTTGAACAACGCGGGCTACGGTTCCTATGGAGTCCTTGAGGCCACGCCGCCCGAGAAGATGCGGCGTCAGTTCGACGTGAACGTCCTCGGCCTATTGGAAACTACGAAGGCCGTGATCCCGCACTTTCGCGCCAACAAGGACGGGGTCATTATCAACATCTCTTCGATCGGCGGAAAGATGACGTTCCCGCTCGGGACGCTCTATCACGGAACGAAGTTCGCCGTTGAGGGGCTCTCCGAGGCATTGAGCTTCGAGATGGAAGAGATCGGCGTGAAGGTCAAGCTCGTCGAACCAGGGATGATCAAGACCGACTTTGGTGGCCGCTCCTTCGATTTCAACAACGACGAAGGTCTCGCAGAGTACCAACCGCTTGTCGGAAAGCTCATGGCAGCGATGGTGCCCCTTGCTTCAGGCGGCTCGGAGCCCGAGTTGGTTGCGCAGGTTATCTATGAGGCTGCAACTGATGGAACCAACCAGCTTCGCTACACGGCAGGCCCCGACGCAGACGCGATCGTGGCCAACCGCAAGGCAGCCGATGATGCGACGTTCCTCGCGGGTATCAAGAACCAGTTTGGACTGTAGGCCGGCGTGGACAAGGGCAAGTGAAACCGTCGGGAGCATTCCATTGAGGAACAGAAAGATGAAAGCAAAAGATGCTTTTGGCTAACTGAAGCCGGAAGCATGGGCCGCGAGAAACCTGAATACCTGGAACGCCAGGGTCTTTTCGGGGTCATTTTCCGGGCACCGTTTGCCGTTGCGATTCCGGCCAGTCTGCTGGTGATCGAACACGTCCCCACCAAGTATCCCTGCAAACAATGCCAGGACGGTGTCGCGATCGCTCCGTTACCGAATCGCCCAATCGCCAAGGGCAAGCCGGGGCCGGGACTGCTGGCGAAAACGGTGGTCGCCAAATATGCCGACCACCATCCTTTGCACCGCCAGCAGAAGATTTACCAGCGAGAAGGGCTGGACGTCCCCAAATCCACGCTTTGCGATTGGATTGCGGCATCCGCTCAGCTCTTGAAGCCGATTTCCTTGGAAATCAAACGCTAAATCCTGCAATCCAACAAGCAATAGCCGCTTCGATCCCACCATAGGACTTTCAAGCGATTGCGGCTGCGGTTGCAGAAGACGAATAGGTGACCGCTGAGCGGATCTTCTCCGATCACCCGTTTGGTCGCCTGCGCCAGAGTATCGAAGGACTTGCGCATGTCGGCGGCGCCTGCGGCCAAGAAGATCCGCACCGAAGAAGGGATGGCTAGCACGAAAGCGCTTGCAGGAAGGCGGCCAACTCGTTTGTGGCAATGGAAAGGGGAAAGCGTAGCTTGATGCCGTTTGGCAGCTCGATTTCTAGGCGGTGCGGGGAAGCCAAACTCGTGTTTTGGCGAACTTCGAGGAAGGCTGGATTTCTGGGAGCTTGTCCTTCGGTTTTGTCCAGGCTCAGCTTGCGGATTCGCTGCGACCAGTAATGCAGCGTGCTCATGGGGATGTCCTTGTCCTTGGCCACTTGCTTCAGGGTCAGGCCCTTTTGCTTCTTTTCCTGGAGCAGGTCGCGGAAGAATTCCAGACGGCCCTCGGTTAGGATATGAGGGGAACGATTTCGAGTCATGAAATCTATCCTGATGTCCAATATTCGTCGGCGAAAGGCGGGGTCTAGCGGACGGATACCGTTGAAGCAGCTCGGTCGAGGAAGTGGATTTCGACTGATACCGGATGGTCGAGCGATGAGCCCCCAAGAGCTCGCAACTTTTACGCTGGCTTCGACCCTTCCTTTCGGTCAGGAATTTCACCACCTTGCGCTGGGGCTGAACACCTACCACTTTTTTTGAAGAGCGGCCTTGACCGCTTCGAGATCAAGCATGAGCTCTGCCACCATCTTTTTCAGCTTGCGATTCTCCTCCTCAAGCTGCTTGAGCCGCTTAACGTCGCTGGTTTCCATGCCGGCGTATTTCGACTTCCAGCGGTAGTAGGTCTGACGGCTCATGCCGTATTTGCGAAGCAAATCGTTTACGGAAACGCCTGCCTCCGCCTCCCGAAGGATCGCGACAATCTGTTCTTCTGTGTAACGACTTTTCTTCATCCGGGCCTCGTCTGTTCGGCCGAGATGTCTCATTCTAAACGGATCGATTTCGGGGGATCGGGTCAAAAGCTTTCCGTATTTTTGAGAAGGCTTCTAGTGGGAAGGTGGAACGAACACGGTCGCCGTGAATGGACCTTCGCCAATTTTCGCGTATGTCGCAGCCCTGTTTCGGGCAGTGTTGTTCGCAAGCGTGAACTCCAAAACCTATTACTTGGCACGAAGAGCTTGAGGCTCGCTAACGCCAGGCAGTCTGACGAGGATTCTTCTTTCAGGCGGTGCTGAATCTGCCCGTTGGTCTAGTTTATCAGCAAGGTCAAAGAGCGAAGCGGAAATTGTTCTCAGCCGCGTGGCGAATGATGCAAAGTCATTCTCGATGTGACCAGGTATCTGGAGCTCCTGAGGAGTATTAAGTTTCTCATTCACGTGACCGTGTGAGACAGAAATGTCGTAACCTAGAGAACGAAGATTGGAAAGATGCGCATTAACACTAAGATCAGCACTTGAAAGACTCTGGTGCAGTACGCGGGTGTTCTCAATGTCTACCACTATCCCATTCACGAACGCTGGTAGGTCACGATACATTGGGTTGGAGCGGTTAAGAAAGCCCCACATACCTTCCTTACTTGCAGGTTCCCGAATCTTCCCAAACTCAGCGCCCACAACTCTGCTCTTTCCTTCGAGTTCCATTGCCCGGCGTCGCAATAAATCCGACACGGCGGTATTGAAGTCGTACTTGACGCGGATGCGAGCTTTGCCGCCAAGATCATCAAGATAGAGTACCTTAAGGGACCGAGTGATCTGCCTCCCGGAATTCAAGAATACCTCGAATCGTCGGCCTCCGACCTCACAATAAACCCGAGGAGCCCCTCCATCCTTTGCAGTCGCGGCAGCAAGAAACACACGATTAAATTCGAATGCATCGACTGCTTCAAGAGTTGTGCCAGGCTCTATAGGGAAGGGTTTCTCGTCCAAGACACAGTCAAAGAATGCGGAAGGTAGCTTGCGTCTCGACGGAGAAGTCTCTGGAATTCCCAACCGCACCGTCATCTTCCTAAGCTCTGGTAGAGTTGCTACTTTTGTGAGATCAATTGAGCCAGGGTTCGTTATGTAGAAGTGCAGGTCTATCCTCTGAAGTTGATCACAACCCGATAATTCTTCGAATTGAGGAACACTTTGGTCCGCCTTGCAATGAATTCTAAGGCCTTCTGCTCTGGTGAGTTTTTTCAATGGCAAGAAATTCATCAGAGTTCGTGCTTCAATGTCGATGTTGGTTGTTTTGGTAGCAAGAACGAATGCGGCTTGTTCAATATTCCCTCCAGTCCCAGGAATGGAGCCAAGCAGATCCAGAAGTAACTCATATTCCCATGAGTCCCCAGCCTGTTTTCGATCTCTGTTTTCTTGGAGCCAGCGATAGATTGTCCATGCACTCGGATCTTGATCCACCATTGGATATAAAGCCTTCGAATATTTAAGATAAAAAGGGGCGATATTAAGTAATCGTCCGGTCTCCCCATCTTTCTGTGCTCGCCCCCGTCTGTCATGATTCAATCTCCTCTGGAAAGAAAGCATCATGGAATCAGACCAAACGCCGTCCCGGGCTGAAGCAATGAAGGCCCTTCT
>QQUA01000009.1 GCA_008501825.1 Planctomycetota bacterium
ACCATCGCGGCACATTCGCCGGACAGTCTTCGGGGAGCACCCCAGCAAAAGAGACACCTCGTCCGGATGGAGGTACGGTCTCGGGGGGGATGAATGCCCAAGTAGGGGCGTCTGAAAACTACGGCTTTCCTGAATCATTGTGTTTTCCGCCAGGCTGGTAAGACCCGACCTTTCCACGATTACCACTAGCAAACTTGATGGTCAAGCATTCGCGCTAGGAATCCTGAAAAAAACCGTGGCGGTTCTCCGAATAAAGAACGTTCACATACAAGGAATCCAATGTGATTTCAGGCCGCATAGCCTGTTTCTTGATAGTTGTTCTCTTTTGGGGAGTGGAACGCCTACGGCAATGAAGTAGGAAGTAAACTCCCACTATGGGATCTAGAAGGGCTTCGGCTGGTACCCGAGCCAATTACTTCTGGACCCTAGGCGCCTTCCTGGAACCGTGTTTTCTTTCAGGAAGGCGTCGCTCATTTATCCTCTTTTGGTGGATTCAAAACCCCCCGATAAATGGACTGAGAGCGATATTCGGGCCCTTACACGGGCAACCGAGAAAATCGCTAATAACCTTTCCCTTCTCAACTGGCTTATTTTCGGACTTCCAATTTTCTGGCTGGTGGTCCTTTTGGCATTGGTCAAGTTCAGTTTTGAAGGAGTGGAACCGGTCAAGAATCTAGTGCAGCAGGTTTCAGGGCAGGACCAAGCTGTGGAAGAAACGCCTCAAGCAAAGGATGGCGAGGAAGAGTAGCGCCCGGACCAGCCGGCCCCTCCCCCAAGGAACCAGCCGCCCGTGCATTAGGGCTGACGGATTGCCACCCGCGAGGTTACAGTTTTTCTTCGATGAAGGATTCCGAGCACGTTAGAAAGGAAGCCGATAAGTTTTTCGATAACTTCCTTCAATGGGCAAAAAATGCGCCCCATTTTCGCGGACAGCCAACAGACGCACCCTTACTCCCTAAAATTGGAAGGCTTAAGGGCTCCACCATTATTATGGAGGAAGCTCTCTTGGAAATATTTACAAATAGGGTGCATCCTTTTCTTTCGGAAACCTACCAAAAACCATCTAATCTTTGGGAATGGCTTGCCCTTGGGCAACACCATGGATTGCCGACTCGATTTTTGGATTGGACAGCTAATCCACTAGTCGCCCTATTTTTCGCATGCAACAAGGACCGAAAAAGAGATGGGATCGTAGTGAAATTAAATCACGTTTCCCCAGTCGGCTTAAATACCTTAAGAATAAATCAACTCGAAAAGGAATTCCCTAGTGGCCCAATAAGACAAAGTGATGAAAATGCTAACTCATTTATTTTTGAGCCTCCTTATTTTTCGAAAAGGATTCCTGCTCAGGCCGGCCAATTAATGTGGTTTTCGAAACCGCAAGCTCCGGCGCAAATCATGCCCTGTGACAATGGAACTTCGTCCAATAAACTAATCGTTCCGTGCCACCTGAAAGTGAACATCCAAACTTTACTCTTAGAGCGCTTTATGATTGGATACACCTCTCTGTTTCCTGGCATGGATGGGCTATGCAAAGACTTGGAACTACAAGTTGAGAGCTCCGACGCACGAAGATGGCTGTCTGAATTGCCCGATTATCTACGAGAAGAGCTTTTAAAAAATTACGTTGAACGCTACGAAGAATAAACATCCAGGAGTGGCTCCTCGCTAAATTCGCTCCCGAACCTCGAATGGGTCCAGAGCCGAGATACTACCACCCCCGCCCTACGGCCACCAGAAGCGGCGCCAAGCCTCGGGAAGCAGCTTCCTAATCGCCTGGCCCGTGCGGTCGCCAAGCATCACGCCGAAACAGCCGGCAAACTGCCACAGGGTTTGGAAAGTAAGGCAGAAGTAGATCCAGGCTCTTGCCCCCTTAGACTCGTACTTCTCCATCGATTCGTAGAAGTCATCCTTCAGCCAGACAACACAGTCTTCCCAGCTCTCCTCACGAATTGACCGAGGAAGAAGGTAGCCGAGGAGATTCCAAATCTTTGGGAAGGAAAGGAAACCGGAAGTGGAGTCGTAACTATCCGATGTCAGATAGAAGAGGGCTGGTTCCCTAAATCTAATATAAGGCGAATGTCGATACGTTGGGGAAATGAGAGTAGTCATTTCCTGAATTGGGTCGACTTCGAGAGCAAGGCCTTCCTGAAAAGCTAATCGCCGAGTGCTTTCCGGCGAAACAACTGCGTAAGGAATTTCTACTCTAAATTCCCGCCCCCTTTTGCGGTGAACTCGGATTAACTTTTCTAAATCCTTGATCGCGAACTTTTCAACGCGGCTCATTCGAAAGCTCCAATCCGAAGAGGCTTTACTTCAAGCTTTTGGAGGTATTCCACGACAGCTCGGAAGGTATGAACTCCAGATCCTTCGAGCCTGTACTTCCGTACGCGCCGCTCCCTTCCATCCGCCGCGATCTCCTTGTCGAACCAAGCCTCGATCAGGCCGTCCTTCTTCATCCGGCTCATCCCTTGGAAAAACGCCGGGGCAGATTGCCGGTAACCCTGCTCTTCCAATTTGGCCTTCAGGGTTTTTGCAGACATCTCCTGCGGGGACTCCATCAGGATCCCAAGGATGACGAACTGCTTCATGGTGATGTTGGGCAGCATGGTCAGGAAATTGTCGGTGCGGTTTGCATCGAGTCGATCATAGGTCATGAATTAACGCGATGCAAGTTAATGAGGCGGGATGTAGAAAAAAATTTCGGGAGCGGGCCATCTCCACCCCACAGGCCCGGGGGCCTGTCGATCGACCCCCCTTCCCCCCGGCTCGAGCCCACAGGCCCGGGGGCCTGTCCACCTGGTGGGCCATGGTTTCCGGTAACACGCATTACCGGAAAGCGATCGAATCCGCACGCATGAACGACGCCGACGGAGGTGGCGGCGAGGCGGCCTGGCGCTGGGGTGGAGGCGGACGCGTGGGCTGGGTGGCGCTCCGGCATGCCCTCTCCCTGGCCCTCTGACGGTCCCGCAAGGACTTACGGCGATTGGCTCAGGTTGGCGAGTGACGCTGCTCTCGGTGGCTCATGGGCTGCCCTGGTGACGGTAGCACTGGGTGGCAGGTAGAGCGGCTCAGAGCCCAGCAGGAAGCGGCAAGGCGGAAAGGGATGAAGCCTGGTTGGGGAACAGGTAAGAGCTTCAGAGATTGGGACCCAATCACCCAAGAGCGATTGCAGATATATGCATATGACTGAGCTTTTTGGCGCATGTAAACAAGGAATAGAGACTCAAACGAAGAGAGGTCCGATACGACCTAAGTAACTGGTTCTATTTTGGTTTACGGAGAAAGAATGAAAAGGAATACAAGGAAAGAGGTAAACAGAACGGAGGAAGTCAGCTTACCAAAATGGTAGTGGATGGAGGGGTGGAGGGCAAATTGGTGCCCAATGACAGCCCTCCCAGACATCCAGAACCTCCAAGGCTCGGTGCTCTCCCCACCATGGGAAGAGGTTTGGCGCTCCTTCGTTGTTCGGCTCCAAATTCAAAAAAACTCTCATATCACCTTTTTGATTTTCGTAACCGATGTTGGGTTAGAGGGTTTAAGGTTGAAGGGAAGCTTTTGTCGCCCACTTCCCCCACTCCACCGCATAGCACGATGGCTTCAGTCTTCGATGTAGCCGCCTACATCCTGGCCAAGCGCCACAGGATGACGGCAATGAAGCTCCAGAAGCTGGTCTACTACTCCCTTGCCTGGTCGTTGGTTTGGGATGAAGAAGAGTTGTTTCGGGAGCCCATTGAGGCCTGGACCTATGGGCCTGTCTGCCCGGATTTGTACCAAGCCCACAAAGGACAGTTCATCGTAACTGAGATTCCCAATGGTGATCCGAATGCACTCACAGAGGATCAAAGGGAAACCATTGATGCCGTCCTGGATGGTTATGGAAAGGCTACAGCCCTTCGGTTGAGTCAGTTGACTCATCAGGAGCGGCCTTGGAAAGAGGCCCGGAAAGGGCTTTCCGATGAAGTGTTTTCCACTCGCGAAATCGATCTTAATTTGATGACTGAGTATTATTCCAACCTTGTTAGTTATGGCCAAAAGCCGGAAGAATCGAAACAAAAGCCGCAATAGGTCAAGCCGGAAGAAGCCCAAGTCAATCCAAGGGCTTTCTCTTGGTGGAGAAAATGACAAGCGAGTGCCTCCTGAGGCTTTAGGGGAAGCTTCTAAGGGACATCACCGAGATTTCCGGTGGAAATTTCGCAGAATTGATAATTTCTCTGAGTGGAAGTGGGAGGATATGACAAAGGATGATTGGGACAAGATGCGAACGAAGCTTGCAGAATTTGAATCCTTGACGATTGTAGAAATGAGACAACAAGGGAGTCATAGAAATAACCCAGCTGATTTCACTGCCAGAGCGAAGAATCGGCTTCACGAGCTCAGAATTGCAGATTTTGATGACATCTTTTCGTTTAGGATCACAGGCACAAAACGATTTTATGCGATAAGAGTTGGAAATGTTTTTGAGATACTCTGGTGGGACCCGAAACACCAAATTTGCCCGTCACCAAAGAAGCACACCTAGAGAAACCACAATGATCCGAGGAAAACGGGATGAGCACTGAACAGGAGCCATTGGATCTCACTGGTGCAGTCGATTTGCTCCGCGAAGGCCGAGAAGGTGTCTCGAAATGGAACGACAATTTACTGCATCTGCTCGCAGACGCTCGGGAGTACCCGGCCCCACTGAGCGGTTTGGTTTTTGACGGACTTGACCTCTGTGGAGTAAGTTTTGGTGGAATTTCTCTACAAAGAGCATCCTTTATTAGAACAGACCTACGAGGGTCCGATTTCCGCAAAGCAGAGGTTTTCAAGTCTGAATTCTACGAATGCAAGATGGATAAAGTTGATTTTTCTAATGCAAGTATCGATTACACTTCCTTTCGTGACTCGAGGTTAGCTAATTGCGTCTTTAAGGAAACGTTATTACATGTGGTTGATTTTGAAAACTCTGACTTGATCTCGACTCGCTTCCAAAATTGCACATTATCCGGAACAAATTTCTATCATGCGTTCATGTCCGGAACAATCTTTGATTCGAACCTCAGTGAAGTTCGTGGACTAGACAGAGTTTTTTATAGCGGCCCTTCCTTCGCCAGCCCGCTCTCATTAGAAACTGTTCGCGAAAAACACCTGAAAGCCTTCCTGAAAGGTTGCGGCTACCCCGACGGTGTATTTGAATATTATCAGTCAAGCCGTGGTGCTATTCGTTTCTATTCTTGCTTCATTAGCTATAGCCACAACGATAAGGTCTTTGCACAGCAGTTAGAAGACTATCTCCAGGGCAGAGGGATTCGGTGCTGGCGCGATGAAAAGGACATGAAAATTGGAGAGAGGATTCGGCGTGCTGTAACCGATGCCATTCGGCTTCACGATCATGTAGTTCTTTTGTGCTCAAAGGCCTCTCTCGACAGTCGATGGGTTCATAGGGAGCTTGCAGCGTTATTTGAGAAGGAGGAGAAGGAAGGAAGGGATGCCTTGATTCCTCTCGACCTAGATAGCTATTTGCTTGAATGGGATGGAGAATACGGGCCCGAAATTCGGGAGCGGTTGGCTGGTAGCTTCAAAGGCTGGGAGAAGAACAACGCCTTGATGCGACGCGAGTTCGAGAAGGTGGCCCGCGCCCTGCAAAGACCAAAGAGTGAGTGAGGGGAGCCATCAGATCCCGAAATCTGAAATCGAAACAACCAATTCGCCTTCGTCGACCGATCGGTTGTGCACGTCTGCAATCCTTTGGGCAACCGCGAACTCCAGGCCTTCGGCTACGGTTTGGTAGCCTTCGTAGATCGAAAAGCCATTGCCTCCGGGAGAGGCTTGAACCTTCCATCGGGGAGATAAGGAATTCAAGATCTCCACAACTTCCTCCAGCCGACTATGAAGCTCCCAGTTCTCTGCTAGGAGCGCTGGCGCCTGGGCGATGAGATCCACGTCGGCGGGATTCCCGATTGACTCGGCGACCAAGTAGGGAGCGCCGTAGCCTTCCTGGAGCTCGGCTCGCATCGGCTTGCTGAACTCCGAAGTTTTGTCCGAGACAACCGTGCCGCGCTCTTTTCCTTTTCTCCAAGGTCCGGGAGTGTGCTTCGAAGTGACCCTTTTGAGAGTTTCGGTTTTGGTCATTGGTTCGGTCGCTTAATTCTTTTCTGGAAAAAGGGTGATTCTCTTGCCGGAACGCCTCACTTTTACGTGCGGAATCCGGCCTTCTTTCGCTTGCTGAGCCAGGCAGGCCCTTGCCGTGCTCTCTCTCCTGTAGTGATGCTCGATCCCTTCAACGGCTTGCTTTAGACTGCAACCCGGGTTCTTAGAGACGAATCGAGCTAGCTCTCGACACGTTCTCTTGAATGGCGTCCAGTAACCAATTCCACCTGCTGGAAATTCGGTTTTTTGCTCTTCACAAAGGCGGCTCTGAATGTATTCAACTCTTGCCCTGCGGTTTAAGCATGGGCTTGCCTTGCTTATGACCTTAATTCCAGAGATTTCAAAAACTCCGAGACCTTCATTGCGGGCAACCTCGTGGGCGAAGAGACGGCCATTATTGGGACGCACGGTTGAGGGAACCGCGACCGAACACCAATGCGCATATGGACGCCACCGGCTTGCCTGAGCCAGTACACCGAAAGTCAGCGACTTCTTGCATTCGATCACGTGAACCCGCTTTCCTTGGTGAACCGCAACGATGTCAGCTATTCCTATTGGCAGTGAGACTTCTTGGTAGACCTCCAGGTCCATTTCTCGAAGGTACTCAACAAGGGGCTGAGCCAAAGCCACTTCTGAAGGAGGGCTCATTCTTCTTTCTCCCTTCTTTCATACCCAGGAGCGTCCACGTGGCCGCGAGCGACCAAGGGGGTGTATTCGCCCAGCGGGCGATGAATCACCAGCTGGTGAACCTGGAGCGGCTTTGGCTGCCCCTGAGGCGGCAAGATGCGGGGGTAAAGCTCCACTTGAAACTTGGCAGTGAAGCCAGGCTCGATTTGCTCCATGATCAAAAGGAGAGCTTCCTGAAGCTTCTCGTTCCGATCCTTTCCGTTAACTTCCGGTCGATTGACCATCTTCTTCCTTCTCCAATTCCTCTTTGGCCTCGGCGGCCTGTTGTTCGATGACTTGTGCTGCGGGGTGAAGTTGAACGCCGGCGGGCGCATTCGCCCCCAGGTTCACGAGGAGGTTCAAGACACCTGGTCGCTTGCCTCCTTCGCCTTTGTTTTGAAGCTCAGCCTGGAGAAACATCTTCACGATGTCGCGGGCCGCTTGGCTTCCCTCGCGCCCCTTCTTGGCGATGTCCTCCATGACTCGGCGAGTGGCAGCCACCAAGAGAAGTGGCTGAGCCGTGTTCATGAAGTGGTCCTCGATCCAGTTCCGGAAGTCCGGCTGGAGCCACCAGTGGTGAATGGTTCGCTCGTCGATGTCGAGCCCTTTGGCTAGATCCGGACGCTTGAGCGCTGGATCCTGAAGCATCAAGGCGACGTAGCGAAGCTGTTGCTCACTTGGCTCAAACTTTCGACTGCCGCGGAACGCGGGGCTTCTCCTGCCCATCTCACGTTCTCCCAGCGAGAAGGTCGCTTTCTGCAAGCACCTTGCGATCCGAAGTCCGGACCAAGATGAACCGCTGTTGGTTTCGGTCCTCGCCGTCTTCGCCTTTGTGCTCGGTCATAAAGCCTTCCCAAAGAGCGAGAGCTTCATCGTCTGAAAGCGTTTCGCTTCCATCGTCCGGCCAAAGGTCAAGGCAAACGCGAAAGGGATCATCCTCCGAAAAGGCACTGCTGATGACGAAGGGAGCGAGCACTAGAGCCTGGTTTACGGCCATGAGAAACCTCCAAAATTGCGGATGCTACGGGGTGGTGTTGGGAGTAAAGAGCGCAGAGAGCGGCGTCTGAGACGCCCCAGCGGCGATTCTGTGAGGTCTCCTGTTTGAAGCCCTCGATGAGCGGCATGACCGCTTTTTCGATCTTTGGCTTGGTCCAGCCATTTGGTTTGCCGAGGATCGCTTTCCTGGCGCTCACCGCTTTCACGGTGTAGATCGGCACTCCGATGATCGAAGCAAGGGAACCCGGAATCCCGTGGGCGATGCCGTAGCGGATCGCTCCTTTCTGCCCGGTCTTCTCCCGAAGGAATTCTTCAGCTGCTTCAGTCAAGATCACCGAGACGGTGTGTTCCTTCAGCTTCCCCAAGAGCTCTTCGCAGATTTCTCTCACTCGCCGAGTGATATCGTCTGCGGCAAGAACTCTCCGGTCCTTCGAAGGTTTGGTTTCAATGCAGCCACTATCGACGCGAGCAAGTCTCCATTCCGAATTGAATTCCCCAAGGAACCAACCGAAGGCGGTCAAAGAAGGGTCGAGGCCTAAAATCATCAGAGCCAAGGCCTCCAAGTGAAAAGGCTTCCTTTGAAACGAGCTAAGACAACGCCAGTTTTTCCACCGCGGTTCTTCGCAATGATGATTTCATCGGGATCGTTCTCCGTGTCTTCCCAGTAGATCGTGGGCCGGAAAAGGAGAAGCACGGCGTAGGCGTCTTGTTCGATGCTGCCGGAGTCTCTGAGGTCGCTTAGCCGGGGCCTATGATCTTCCCGGGATTCAGCTTGACGGTTCAATTGAGAAAGGAGAACAACAGGAACATTCAAATCCTTAGCCAGGATCTTCAGTTTGCGACTCATTTCCGCGACTTCTTGTTCTTTCGAACGATTTCGCTTCCCGCTACTCGGGTCCGGAGTCATGAGCTGCAGGTAATCGATAACCACCATCGAAAGGCCTTGGTATTCCCGTTGCACTTCCCGAGAGAAGCTTCGAACTTTCGAAGGCGATACATCGGCTGAATCGCAAACCAAGATTTGGACTCCTTTGGCGTCGGCCACGGCCGGCTTGATGGCTTTAAAGACCTTTCCCGCTTCTTCAAGACTTGCTGTTTTAAGTCTGGAAAAGCCTTCGATCGAATGCTTGGCCAACCAGCGCGCCATGAGGTCCTCGGCCGTCATCTCAAGTGAGAAGAACAAGACAGGTCCTTCGCGGCCGGCGTGCTCGGCCAGGTCAAGCGCCAGAGCAGTTTTCCCCATGCCTGGGCGAGCAGCGACAACAGTGATCTCTCCCACCGGGACACCACCTCCCAAATGGCCGTTGAGGCCCGGCACGTGACTCGGAATCGTTTTCTTGGTTCCCTCCCCCTTTTGCCGCTTCTCCAGTTCCTGAACCCACGCCTGAGCCACTTTTCCCCAAGGCATCATTTCGCGTTGATGTCGGCTCGCTGCCGCGACCAAGTCCGTTTCCGCCTGCAATCGCTTCAGGATTTTGTCTACGTCGGCTCCCGGGGAATCCGCGGCTTCGTTCATGAACCGGCCGAGTTGGGCAACTCGCCTGCGACGCCAACCGTCGATCACGATGCGGACGTGGTTTTCCAGGAACGACAAAGACGGAACCGAGGCCATGAGCTCCTCCAAAAACTTCCGGCCGCCTGTGACCTCCACCGCTTTCGGTCCTCGGTCCTCGATCTCATGCGCCACAGTGACCGCATCGCAGGAACCTTCGAACTTGGATTCAAGTTCCTTGGCGATCACGAAAACCTCACGAGCTTGTTGGTCAAAGATGAACTCTTCGCGGACACGTTGCAGCACGTAGCCGGCGCAAGTTGGATCACGAAGCATCGAACCAACAACAGCGCGTTCTGCTTCGTTGTTTGAAACTGCAAGTTCGTTGTTCATGGTTGTGTTTCTTCCTTGTTGGTGGAAAGTGTTGGTTTAGTCTGTTGGTCGAGTGATCCTTCATCAGTGAAGGAACTCGCTCGTTCTTGTCGCCGACGTTCACGCTCGATTCGTTCTTCGCGATTGCGGCGGTGAAAGTCTTCAGTGCCCAGGGTCTTCACTGCTTCACGTGCCACAGCAGCGCAGCAGGAGCCCCTAGAAGCGTCGTGCCACTGTTTTGCGGCTCCGAAGGCAGATAACCAGAGATCGCGGCTGTGAAGGCGCCCTGAGGCCTTCTCACGCCAAAGCTGGAATACTTCGCGGATCTTCTTCCGCTGAGTTGCGGTGTGAGGTTCTCCGAATTGTTTGCAAATCCACTTGGAAATCTTTTCCACCAACTCACGCTCATCGCCGTTTAGGCGAGGAGCTTTTGGCAGTGATCCAAAGAGGTCGAGTTGAGCAGTCTGAGATTGCTTTGGGGGACTATAGGGGGTCTTAATATCTGTTCTTCTGTTCTTCTGTCTTAAGAATAAGATAGGGGCCCTTCCGGGTTGCGTCCGGCTTGCGTCCGGGTGTTGTCCGGCTTCCTCTTCATCGCCGTTGCAAGTGTTTTCGTCTTCAGTATTTGCGTCGGCCGTCCCCTTCCGGGTTCCTTCCGGCCTCCTTCCGGCCTCCTTCCACCTGTTTCCCCTTCCGGGTTGTGTCCGGCTTTCAGAAAATCCCCTTCCGGCTTCTTCGGTGTTGTATTGCCAAGTTACCCATTCAGGGAAGGTTATGAGCATCGCCCCCTTCCGCCATTCGGCGGGGGCCCTTCCGGCTTCCTTCCACCTGTTTTGACTTACTTTTTCAACTTCAATTGAACCGATGCGATTTAGGCCTTCGATTACCCTTCCAATTGCTTGTCTCGAAGGCAAAAAATTCTTCCCTTGAAGGGTTCCAGAAACACCCATTGCGATCTCTCCGGTAGTGGTGAGTAGCTGCCCTTTCGGCGAAACTTCTTTGGCTTTACAAAGCAACCAAATGAAGACCGAGCGACCCATGAAGTCACCCCAAACTTCGTGGTCCACGAAGTCGGTCGAAAGGGCAAGCCACAGCTTGGGTTTCACGCCTTCGCTTCCTCCAAAACAGGCGGCATGAAGGGGGAAGGTTTGCCGGAATGGATGAAGAAAAGTTCCCGTTTTGCTCGCGTCATCGCGACGTAAGCGACCCGTCTTTCCTCCAATCCTTGGCGCGATTTCAGGTCCTTTTTGCCCATGGGCCAGGTACCGTTATCGAACCTCCAGAGAGCCACACGAGGCCATTCCAAGCCCTTCGCACGGTGGGCAGTCAGCACCACCACGCACTTGTCTTCGGGCTCCACGTGGGCGCTACGGCCGCGTAAAGCAAACTCCGTGAGCAGCTGTCCCGGCGGCCCAGGCTTGGCGCCGGCGAGCGCTGATTTAAGACCGCCTAAGGCGAGCTCCACGCCGTCTTGATCGACCACCGTCACGTAGGCCAATACAGCGGCTGTAACGCTCTTAAAGAGTTCCTGGGTTCCGTGCCGGCTCGCATACCAAACGGCCAGGAGAAGCCGCGAGGACGTGCCCTTGAACTCTTCTTCGCCGAGAGTGACGAGCTCGTCCGTCCAATCCGCAAAGCGGAGCCTCGGTTGGATTGCTTCCTCCAAATAGGACCGGTTCGCTTCCCGGGCTTTCGCTCGGAATTGCAAAGCTGAAATCCGATCCATGTTGAACGGCTCAGCCGTCAACACCTGGTAAGCGGCAATCCAATCAGACGGCCAGGTCGCCCAGCGGAAGAGGCGAAGCAACAGTTGCCCAGCCGGCGTCTCCAAATCATGGACCGGTTGCTCGTAGGCCACTGCCGGCACGCCGGCGTCCTTGGCCAATTGAAGGACCTGGCGCACGTGGTGATTGGTCCGGCAAAGAACGGTGAAGGGACCACCTTTCCAGAGCTCCTGCAGAACGCCTTTTTGTTCGGCAATGGTCGGAGCCGGAATGCACTCCACCTTCCCCTTCGTGGTCGTAGTGGCCACCATGGGCTCACGGTCGTCAGGGAAAAGTTCGTTCGCAACATCGACGATATGAGTCGAAGAGCGATAGTTCCTTGTGAGGTAAAGCCGGCCCGCTTTGGTTTGCTTCGCCCAGTTGTCCATGGCCGACGGGTCAGCACCGCGGAAGCCATAGATGGATTGACGGTCATCCCCCACCGCGAAGATTTCGTCCGGATCGATGAGCACCAGGATTTCCCAAAGGCCCGGATCCAGATCTTGCACCTCGTCAACAAGGATCGCTTTGTAGCGTTCGCGAATCCGATGAGGTACGGCTTCCGCAACCTTCCTTCCAACTTCGACTAACTCGTCGAAGGTGTATTGAGCGATGGAACGATCGAGTTCTTCTCGCTTGGCTTGCTTCGCTTCCGAATCGTCTAAAACCCTGAATTCGGCACTTATTCCTGCCAAAGGACCGAAATCTCGAACCAGCGATGCGCACCAAGAATGGAAGGTCATGCAAGGAACAGCAGCACGAACGACCTTCGAAGTCTTCGCTTCTACCTCCTCGATGATTCTCGATTGGGCTTCTTCCGCGGCCGCGTTGGTGAACGTCACCACCAGGCAATTGGAGGGCCCATGTTTCTTTGCGCATTCAACCGCTCGGGCGATGAGGGTTCTAGTCTTCCCACTGCCCGCGGCGGCTCTCAAAAGAACTCTCGGCCGAAGACTCTTCACGGCCGAGGCTTGATCTTTGTCCAGCTTCACGATTGCATTCCTCGATTTCTACTGCGATGGCTTGCCGGAGAAGGCGCTTCGCTTTTCGCGAAGAGAGAGATGCCATCACCTGCTTTCCCTCGAGGTTTAAGCACCGCAACACAACAGTCCTTCCCCCCATGGTTTCCAGGAGTCCTTCCAATCCTTTCACTCTTCTTGCAAGAGCGCGTTCGGTTCGGTGGCGCAAACTTCTCCTCCGGTAGGTGCCTAGGGAGTGGCCAGATTCACTCCCAGGCGTGTCGGGTCTCGCAGCTCCTAAAACCTGGCGGAGCTATTTCATGACTGAGTGTTTCCCCTAAAGCGCCAGGGCTTGCTGAGGGGAAACGATGGACCAATGTTCTTGATCCAATTCCGGAGGATCGTCGGGGCGGGCAACCACCACTAAATCCAGCTGCTTCACGGTTTCAAGCCAACGGCAAAGCCGTTCAGTGTTGTCGTGATCCACCTCGGCCGCTTCGATCAAAAGGACCTTGGTTGGGACGTTGCTGTTGGCGAGCAAACAAGCCGAAACGACGGCTTCAAGGAGAGCACGTTCCCCACCGCTCAAGGCTTTCGGTGGGAGAATGGCCCGGCTCATGTAGTCGAGGAAACCAACTTGGACCTTTCCGCCTTCGGCGGTGATCTTCAGCCCCACCTTGTCGGGAAGTTCGAGATGCTCCCAAGCCACCTGCAGCTGAGTGGCGAGCTCCCCGAAAGTCTTGTCCATGATGGCCGCCTTCCAACCGGTGATCGCTTCACCGATTTCCTTGAGCCGGCGCCATTCCTGGTCCGCTTCCTCGAAGTCCGCGTGGGCTTTGCAGCGCTGCTTCCAAAGCTGGTTTTCCTCCACGGCCTTGGAGAAGGTCTCGGAAGCCGTTTGGAAGTTGTGCTCCGCTTGTGTGAGCTCGGTTTCGGTGGGTTCCTCCAGGATCCGGATTTCCTTCACCTGGTTGCCAAGGCGTTCGATCTCGTCGTTGAGGTCCTCGATCTCCTTGCTTGCTTGAATCGCTTCTTGAAGTTGCGAGATCCGGGCGCCGATGAGCTCGAGTTCCTTCTGAAGGCCGTTCCGTTGCTCCTCCGCTTCGAAACGTTCTTCTTCCAGGTCGGCTTGGCTGGCCTTGGCTTCTTCGATTTGCGCTTCCAATTGGTGGATGCGTTGAGGATCCGGTTCTACAGGTGCGCCACAAGTCGGGCATTCGTCCGCTCCATCTGGAGCTTCACCTTTGGCATAGGTGAGTCGAGAGATCCATGCTTTGATCTCCAAGCCAAGGGCATGGATCTTCTTGTCGATCCCCCGGAGCTTCCCTTGGCAACCGGTTAAGGCTTCCTCGAGGTTGGCCTGCTCCTTCTTCGAGCGTTCGAGATCCGCTTCCGCGTGGAACTGAAGCTTTTTCCGGGCTTCCTGCCGATCCCCGGTCTTGCGGTCCAAGAGAGGTTGAAGGCGCTCGAGCTCCTCCTTCGCCTTTTGGTTTTGCTCCGGGATCAACCGCATCCCTTCGCAAATCTCCCGCGCTTCGTCTCGCTTCTTCAGCAAGCTCTCGATCATGTCCGGCGGGATTTCCCTTCCGCCCATGCACTGGTCGGCCACCTTTCGCTGAGCGGTCCGAGTGCTGTTGGCTTCTCGCGTCAGGTCCTTGACCTTGCTTTCAATTTCGCCGATCTGAGTGAGAGCATTGCCGCCGCCGGCGATCACCTTGTGGACTTGCCCCCACTCCTCCTCGGTGAACTTCTCCAGTCCGGGAACCAAAGCGACATCTTCGGGAGTCAACGCCTTGGTGTTGCCAAGGACAAGCTGTGCAAGCCGGTCCGAGATTTCCCGGTCGGAACCTTGGAACAGTTGGCCAAGGTGAACTCCAAGCACCGCGCCGGTGCCGTGGATTCCGGCCAAGGTTTCTTTCACCTTGGTCGCCCCCACCGCGACACCGTTGATCCCCCATTGCCATTTGCCACGAATGCGCCGGCAGGTGGTCACGGTGGAGCCGATCTGGAGTTCGAAGTTGGCGTCTCCACAGCCGCCAGAAATGCGGCTCTCCAGCGCTTGCACCTTTCCCCCGGCGGTGGGCTCATGTCCGAGGATCAGCAGCCGTAGCGCGTCCAAAATGGCGCTCTTGCCGGATCCATTTACTCCGTCCAAGAAGATGTGGCCACGTGAAAGATCGAAGGTCCCGTCGACCCCTTTGTAGCCTTCAATTTTGAGTTTGCAGTCCATCAGTCAGCGAAGGGGTTGTCAGGGGTTTGGGAAGCCGGCGGACGGTCCATCAAGCCGGGTTGTTTGGGTCGGCTGGCCTTGGGAGCCGCCTTCGCTTTTCTGGCTTTGGGAGCAGGTTTGCTTGGAGCCTTTTCCTTCTTGGGCTCCTCTTCCTTGGCTTCTGCCTTCTCCTCCTCCTCGGTGACTTCTTCAAACTCGGCTTCCACCGGTTCTTCGTCTTCCTCGAAGGTGTGTTCGGTTTCGAAGACTTCGACACCACCCACTTCATGGATGGATTCCAGCCGGCCTTCAGATACTGCCTGAGAGATCTGGTCGAGCTTGGCCTTGGACTCAGGCGTCATGGACCAGGCGAAGGCTTCCACGGATTGACCGTTGCCAACGATCTGCTGCACCCCGAAAGCCGGGTGGCTTTGCATCGCCCGCCGGCGAGCTTTGGTTTCCACCCGCTGAGCGCAGGTCAACCGGAAATTGATCAGCTGCTTCAGGATGGCGATGGCGTCTTCCTTGGTCGGATCGATCACCAGAGCCATGCCGTTCATCAGGTCGACGATCAGGTTGGATTGGTGCTCCTTCTTGGTGATCGCGTCAATGACCTTCAGTTCGCCCATGTGGCGCTTGGCGTTGGTCACCTTGCCCTGCTTGAGCTTGCCGGACCAGGCGTTGAACCAGGTGTAGGCCTCATAGGCCTTGATGTTGAGCGCCACCGTTGAGATAGAAACCGCCGGCTGCCCGGACTTGGACAAGCCGAAGCAGACGTATTTGGAGATGACCTCCGCCGGCTGATTGCTTTCCCCCCGGATGATCCGCGGGTTTTCACACTCCCGGCCATCGACCACCAGGAAGGGCGCTGGGATGACGGTGCAGCCTGCCGTTTGGTTGAGCAGGTCCAGGCCCTTGATGTCCAAGGAGTAGACCGACATCCATTTGTCGATCACGTTCCCGTTCGCATCCTGGGTCTTCACCTTCTTGGACCCGGTCCAAAAGATGTGGCCCTGTTGTTCCCAAAGCTGGACCGTCTTCTTCTGGCCGACCGCCCCGTTGGGTGCCAGGGCTTTGTCCTTTCCGAGTACGGCCGGCGCGGCTGCTGCACCCGGCCCCGTTCTTGCGAGCTCATTCACTGTTGGATTCCCTCCGTGATTCGATTGAGGTCGAGCTCGTCGCCGAAGAAGGTTTTCAACCTCAGCAGGGTCGGGATAGCGGGTTGGTGGCGCCCATTCATCAGCCGCTCCAGGGTCTGGGGAGGCATGGCCTTCCCCTTGGTCGTGGCGGTGATTTCAGATGCGAGGCGAACCAGCCCGCTGTAGCAACTGCCCTCGGACCGTTGCTCGGCCTGCTGGCGGATGAAGTCGGCGACGTAGCTCATACCCGGAGATTCGCCCCAGAACGCCGCCTCATCCACTGGTAACAGCTTTGGAATCTGTTACCGGAAAGCGTGACCCTTTATGGCCCTCTATGGACCTGTAAAGCCCACTTTGACCCTGCATGTCCCCTTGTTACCGGAAAGCGTGGCCCTCTATGGACCAGATTGGCCCTGTTCGTCGGGCTTTCGGATAGATTTAATTTTCTCCATTCTGGAATTTCGCGACTTTATCGGGTTCAGAATGGAATGTCTTCGTGACTTTTGGAGGGCAGTGCCATTGGGTTTTGTTTCAGAAGAAATCAGATCAACCTGGGTAAATGAAAAGAACTACGACTCTCCTAAACCAAAGCAGCTTTTTTACAAACTGGGCCCGTGATGAAATTTGGTCAATTAAGTGGTCAAGTTGTCATGCAGTAACATTGAATCTATATGCCCTTTATTTTTATGGAGTTAGGACATCTTCCAAATACTTCCCCGACCCCAAGCAAAATGTCAAATATTTACAACCAATTGTGCGACATTTTTTTTGCAAAAAAAGTAAAGAAAAAAACCGGAGTGTGAGCCCTGAGTCTGGTATGAAAATAGGAAGACAAGAACTGGCCTCTGAACCGAAAAGGCGCCAAGAAGCCAGCCTTGTCGCCACGGGAAGAAAGGGAATCCTGTTCTCTTTCTTTCCACAAAAAACGCCACCAGGGGGGGTGACCCCTGATGGCTCACAAACTGATCCGGTTCAAAAATGGATGGAAGTCTCAGGTTTGCCCGAAGCCCCAGCCATTAAGTACCAAACCACGTCAAGGAAAGCATCATGCTTGATTTTGCCCTTGTTTTTTTCCGGGGATTTAAGCTTCGAATCCGTCTTTGGTTCAAAGTCAATGACGACGACTCCCTCGGCTGAAGTTTACTGCCTGAGGTTTTCTGGAAGAAGGCCTTTCTTCCCGAACCCTCGCTGATTCAGTAAGGAGAGAAGCAATTCTCTCAAATCAGGATCCACAACAATAGGCCAGGGCGTGGCAGGGAACGATCTAATTTCCCTGCCACGCTTCGCCTTGCCACCTTTCTTAACCTGGATTCTCGCCAAGCTTTACAGCCATCCGCCTCGGCCTAGCCATGGTTCCAAGCCCGCGGAACAGCGTGAACAACGGCGCCATCGGTCCAGACGTTGGGATCCCCATGCCAACCAGGAGGGCTCCTGCACCGGAGGCGAGGGCAGCCATCCAGGACGCCCCGCCGCCGGCTTCAAGGAGGTCTCCCTGAAGGTCCTCCGCTTCTCGCCACTCCTTCAGGATTTCCCCGTAGCGGGTGCGGGCGTTGTCCACGTCGGCTTTGAGCGTGACCAGGATTCCACCGAGTTCCGCCGCTTCGCCGGCGGTCAAGGATTCTGGATCGGCCAGCTTCTTTGTAAGGCTGACGATCCGCTCCCCCTTGCTGGTCAACTCCTGAGTCAACGCGGCGGCCTCGGTCTCCAAGTCCCGCTGCTGGCTTTCCAGGTTCTGGTATCGCTTCTGCTGCTCCGGGGTCAACTGGGCGCAGCCCCATCCGCAGATCAAGAAAACGAAAACGGTCAGGTAAAGGTATTTCATCACTTCCATTCCTTTGAAACTTCCCGGGAGACATCTTTGGCGAAAGCCTCTCTCTCCGGGCGGTCAGCCAGAAAGCAGGCTGACTTATCGAGTTGGCGGTCGTGAAGCCATTGCAGCTCCTTCCGAATCGCCCGCATGGTGTCCAGGATTTCCTTGGTGGAATCGGCGTGGCCTTGCGCTCCTTTCAGCACCAACATGGTCACCTTCAACTGCATACCAAGCAGGCCAAGAACAACGGTCACGGTCCCGAATACCACGGTCCAATCCGAATCCGGCGGAGTGATGGAAGAAAGAGAAAGGAGGAGGAAGGCGAGCATGGTTCAAAAGGGGAACTCGATGGCGAGGTAAGTGATCAAGCGGGAGTTGCTGAAACCTGGCGCGGAAGTGTTCCGCCAACTCGTGAAGCCGGTGGCGGTGATGTTGCCGAGGGCCCAGGTTTCATCCCCGTCCGGAGTGTTGCCGTGGTTGATGGACGTGAAGACCCGGATCTGGGCTGGGTCACGGAACCGTGATGGATTGGCAAAAGAAACCACGTGGGACCCGGCGTTGCCGGGGTGCGTGAATTGGCGAATCTCATACCGGGTAAGCGCACCAAGAAGCGCGGCCAGGTCCTGGAAGGTTCCGCCGGCGATGCCCAGGGAAGAGAGGTCGTTGGGTTGCGGCCCAACGGTGTGTTCAATCGCTTCCACCATGCCGGCGAACTCGTTGGCCACGTTCGCGGTGAAAGCGGTGCCGGCCTCGGTAATTTGGGGAAGGATGTCCAAGGCGGTGGGGAATCGGCTGCCTCTCATAACGAGTCCTCCATGGCCAGGTAGATGAACTCCTCGGAGCCGTCCTTGGTATCCATCTTGCTTCGGTAGAAGTCGAAGCCAACCGGAGCGCCGGCGTCGGTCCGGATCACCGTGTTCACTCGGTAATCACTTCCGATCCTTCTTCCTTTGGAAGTCGTTTCCTTCAGCACAATCACGATGATTCGGGTCGGATCGCTGAACCGTTCCGGTGCAACAAAGTCGATGGGCAACGGCGCGTCCGCTGGATACTCAATCGAGAACTTCCCGACCTCGATCCGGCCGAGTTGCTTGAGCAAAGCGCCGAGGTTTGCAAACGGTCCACGCCCCGGGCCCGGATCTTTCGGGTTGATTCCCAACGCTTCCTGCACCCGGACAGGCGCTTCCAAGAGCGCATTCCAGAACGCTGCCTTCGGCTTGTCGTACTCGTCCGCTTGCACCATGAAAACGTCCGGAGACTCGGGATAGGCACTACCGCTCATGACTCTGACTCCAGGGTTTGTTCGATACCGAAAGGCGGTTGAATGGCCACCCAAAGGATGGTCAAAGGGGAAGGGTCCAGGATGCCAGCCAAGTTCTGGTGGCCGGTGCCGATGGTGAATCCTTCGCGGTTGATCTTCTTTGGGTTCAACGTCGCGTGAATCCCCGGCGAAGTGGCCATTACGTTGGAGATCGCAACGAACGGGGGCTCGGTGAATCGTCCCTCGGTGAAATGGACGCGGAAGTCTCCTTGGGTGTGGGTGACCTGAGTTCCGCTTTCGATCCGGGTCCGGGCCAGGATGAAAGCTGCGATGGTGGCGAAGTCGAACCCGCCCATGTCCTGGAACCGAACTGGATCCAGACCGATCTCGGTTTGCAGCGCCTCGATCATGCTGGCCAAGTAGCTGAGGGCATCCGCCGGCACATGGTCCACCTCGTCTTCCAAGGTGACGGGCAAGCGATCAATCGCCGTGGGGTAGTCGGATCCGTGATCAGGCATTGCGCGATTGGTTCCGCTGGTTTTCGTTCATCTCCTTGATGCGGCCGGCGAGTTCTTCGGCTGCAACGGAGACGGCGCGGGTTGCCCCGGTGCCCTTGATGCGGAGATCGATGTCCGCATGCGGTCCAAGCCATTCACAATCTACGGAGACGGGCAGGATTTCCAAATGGGTTCCGTATGCCGCGGGGTTGCGTTGAGTTCCTAGAAGCCACGAATAGCCCCGTGGCGTGCAAGTCCCGTCCGGACTGATGAAGCTGTTGGTGGAAAGCCCGATGGGAATGGCGTCATAACCACCGGGCCGGTCGGCTTGCCCGTAGGCGTAGCGCACCCAGGTTCGGGTTGCAGGGTTCGCCGGGTTCTTATGGATGGCGAAGTTGGCATGCAAAACCAAATCGCCATAGAGCTTGAACGGCGCCGGTTCGTTCGCGTGCAAATCGAGGAAGGACATCACGCTTCCATTCCCCCATTCTCTGTAGACCTCGATAGAGGCGTACTGAGAGGACGGGCAATCACCCGGCACGGAGATCGCATCAACTCCCGTTGAGCCAGCAGCGTTCAAGTAAAGCCGGTCCTGCGTGCCGGTAGTGGAAAGAGACGTTTGGAGGATGGCCGTCCACGGGCACATCGAAACCGCGGGGTTGATCCCATCGCAGAAATAAGTTTGGACTCCGATGAAAGAACCTCCACCGTCTTCCACCACCAACGCGACCGTGTGTTCAGCTTGCAGTTCGGCGGTCGTCTTGGTCGTTCCACCAGTGGCCAGGAATACCCAGTTGTTGGAAGTGTTGCGGTAAAGGACCTCGAGATACCAAAGGCCGGAGCCGGATGAAGTCTCCTTCCAAATCACGGCAAACCATCGGTCGAGCTCGAGGACGTTCAAACCAGCGAAGGACTTCGTGGTGCTCAGGATCTTTCCTTTGAGAACGTAGAGTCGTTGGGATACGGAGGTGACGCCGGCAAGGAGGTCGGAAACCACCGCAGTATCCAAGGCTTTGGGCGCGGAAGTCAGATCAAACCGCAGGGCGGAAGGATTGCTCGCGTGACGGATCGCCGCGTAGACGTGCCTGGTGTCCCCCCAGGAGCGATAAGGGCGCGTTTGGTCTCGAACTACTAATAAGCGTTGACCGTTGCGGAGAGCGGTCTGCAGCAAGCCCTCGGGCTTCTCGTTCGTATCCCCGCCTTGATTGAAGCCAGCTAACGGTTCACGGGCTTTGATTTGCGCATCGATTCGCCGGCTGCACGTGGCTTTGACTTTGCCGGCGGCAACCATGGCGCATTGGCCGGCAGTCCGAAGAGAGCTGTCTTCGATCACGTCTCGGCGCAAGCCGAAGCGTTGAATGGAATCGCTGCTTCTTGCGAGCCCGGAGTAATAGAGCCGGTCGGTTACTTCCTCGTCCTGCTCGATCTCTGCGCCAACAACTTCGACCTCGTTCACGATGTCGGACGATTGACCGTCAACGTCGAAGCCGATGAGTCGGGACCGGCCAATTCCCCAAACCTCGGTTTGGACGTTGGAATCCTTTTCCCAAAGGTGGCCGCTCCAGAGACCGAAGTAAGCCTCGGCGTAGGTTGCGGCCGAGGAAGACGGGCGAACGCCCCAAGAAACCATGGACGGTCCGCCGGCGAGCTCGGCCAGCTTCTTCAAGACACGATCGACGGACTTCCGATCAAACTTCACGGAGACCCGGCGTTGCAGGATCCCGTCGTTTTCGACAGCCAAGGAAGTGATGGGCGTGTCCCCCCTATCGATCAAGTCCTGCAGAACGGTCGTCACTGCGTCCCGGATCGTCACTGAGGAGAACTCACCGGTGAAGTCGTAGTCCTTCAGCCAGCGGCCAGCGCCGCGAAGCTTGAGCTCGAGTTCGTCTCCTTCCCGGGAAACCTTTGGATCCTCCGCCATCCCCATCCAAAGGAGATCCCAGCGGTCGTCTAAATCGTCGATGTCAGCTGCACGGTTCCAATAGATCCAGGCCAAGCCGGCGGCGCCTTCTTCGACCATGCGTTCGTACATCGGAGTCCCGGCCGGGCAATGGATCTTTGCCTTGCCGTCCCAGGCTCCACCCTGGGAAGGTCGGTATCTCCACTTGAGAGATTTCACGGACCGGTGACCGAAATACATCGCCCGCCTTTGGTTGCTATCCCAAAGGTTTGCGGTGGGAGCATCGATCACTAGCCGGAGGTCAGCCATCCCCATCACCCTCCAAACTCTCCGAAGGTGAAGAAGCGAGAACGCCACGTGGCCTTGACGGCGACGTTGACGCCTGCGCCGAAGTTGTGCTCGACCTCGACTGTGTTGGATCCCGCAAGGAGCTCGAAGAAGATCCCATCCACTCGCTGAGGGGCGTAGCTGGAAACGGAGATTCCCGAGCTCAAGTAGATTTGGTCCGTTACTGGATCGATGGTCAGGACGTGACCAGGATCCAGCGCAAACTTGAAAAGCCGAAACTCGTCTCCGCTGTCCAGGTTTCGAATCGTGGCGGTGACATCGGTCAGCGTTGCAGCGCCGTTGTTGGTGATTGTCCAAAGGGGAACGGCGGGAGCGTCGCCCAAATTGGTGACCGCCCCCGAAACGTTTCCGCTTCCCGTCACCGTCAAGGTGCCGGTGCTATCGGTCGTTCCACGCCAAAAGGGTTCCTGAGTGAGGAAGGTGCAGTCCCATTCCGAAGACAGTCCAGAAGAACCAGGATTGGGAGAGCTATCACCTGGATCAGGAATGACCAAGATCTCCCTAGAATCATCCAAAGAAAGAACGCCGGCGGATGGATCCTGCAGAAGCTTCATCAAAGCCGCCTGCCTATCCCGGTGTTCCACTGAAGTGGTTCCCCGCACAACGCCTTCAAGCTTCAGCTTGCGGCCAGTTAAACCCAGCTTCGAAAAGCTGGAGCCGCCGTAGAGGAGCGGGTCCTGGCGCAACCGAACCGGGCCGGCATCGCTAGCCTCCCCAATCATGACCCCATTGGTTTTGGTCAGAGAGAAGCTACGGAAAGAAGGAGACCACGCCATCAAATCCTCCCGATTCGATCTCCGATCATGCGGTCCACTTGGTCACTGATGAGTTCGGCCAATTCCCGGGGATCACTGCCGTAGGCAACAATCCCGTCAAAGTGAAGATGGATCACGTTTTGAGCGGGCTTCTTTTCGACCCTCGCGCTGCTGGGAAATGAGGCTGGTTCAGCACCGCCGAGGATTTCCGGCCGGCGGTCCAGGAGGTCAAGGATCAACTCGCGAGCGCGGTCCGGTTTCTCCTCAGGAATAATGGTTTCAACTCCATCCTCACCAATCCAAGCCAGAGTTCTTTCAACAACTTGGCCACCATCGGCGAAGCCAGGGACTGAACCCGCAACTTGGACTGAGGCGGCTAAAGCCTGCCCAGCCGCAAGCCCTTCTCCTACCGCAGCAATTGCGGCGGGCCCGGCAGATAAGGCAGAACCAAATGAGCCAATCGCCGCGGCGGTTGCCAAGGTGGTGGCCGCCGGAATCATAGATGCCAAAGCCGTCGTTGTTGCTGCCACGTGAGTGATCAGCTGAGCTTTAGCCGTAGCCGCTTCCTTGACCTCCTCTGCTGCCATTACCGAAGACTTCAAGCCGATGAACTTTAGGAAGCCTTGGGTGAGCGGTTGAAAGAGGGCATCATTCAGGGCTTTCCCAACTGATTGGAAAGGCTTGATTGCAACTTGGGCAAGTTGGCCAACAGCGCCTTCAGCTGAAAAGATTGGATCAAGCAAAGCGCTTAACCAACTTTCTTCAACTCTCAAGGCTGCATCTTCCCACGCCGTTTCGAAGTCTCCAGTAAGCGTTCCGCCTATTAGGGAGTCTTCAAGTGCAAAGCTAAGCTCTTCGGCACGGGCAACAACTTCAGCGTATTCCTCTTCAATACGGACTAGATTCTCCTCCATTTCAAGCTGATTCTCGACCAGGTCATAATTCAAGTCGGTCACCGCTTCTACAGCTTCACGAATTGGGCCGCCCCAAATCTCAAAATAATTAATCGATATTTCAGTCGCTTCTTCAAGGCGATTGTTCATATCTCCTTGCAGATCGACGAGGCGAGCGAACATGTCTTCAATCGAGATTCTTCCCTGAAGCCTCTCAAGTTGATACATTTCGCCTCTGAACTTGGCCATCTCTTCATTTGGAATGGCCTTGGACAGCTCAGTGTAAGCGGCTTGGATATCTTGGACCACCTCCATCGTGGCCCTCAAGGGATCTTCCCGGAAGATGTCTCTGAGTATCGGATCTAAGGATGCAAAGCGATCAGTAGCCTCCTTGGCTGCTCTCTCCACCTTGGCAACATCTGAGCCAATAAAGCGCAACCGATCGGCCATCTCCCTTAGAGAATCACCGGCTTTTGTGGAAGATTCCTCCATGCCGTCATAATCAAACCCCAATGCTTTCATCCTCTGAGAGAGAGCTTCAAACCTCTCATCGGTTCGATCCGAAGACTCAGCAAGTCGAAGCAACTGGATTCCCAATAAGTTCGCAGCCTCCTTAGCAACGGCCGCAGGGTTTTGCTTAAATGCATGCAGATTGGTCCCAAGTCGGTCAATAGACTGAGTAGCACTTTCGGCAGCGTCCAGAATTCCGGCCATCCCATCAATCATTCTTGGAACTACATCGGTAACCATAGATGTCACCGCGGAATCAAACTTGCCTTGGATGGCAACATTCTCATTTAGAGCGGTATTCCATCCGGCAATAGCGTTCTCCGCCTCATCAATCGCTGCATTTACAGCTTCGCTTCGAGTAATAAAGAACCCAATAGTTTCAAGCAGATCCCCCCAGGCATTATCCAGCTGCTGCACTCTTCCTGGAAAGGTCTGAGCGACTGCCTTAGCCGCCCCCTTCACGGTGGAGTCCAACGCCTTCATTACGGCGTCGTATCGCTCAGCTCCTCTCGTTGTGTTGTCGAACTGGATCCCGTAATCGGCAAGGAGGTTAGTTGTCGAGCCCAACGTCTTGGCGATAGCTCGACCAGCATCGACCACGTTGGTGTTCATTGCCTCCGCAAGATCCAATGCGGCTGCAGTTGCCCTAGGAACTTGATCCACCCCAAGCTGCCCAATACGGAGCATCAAAGTGTGGATCATGATGTTCGATTCGTCGCCGCTGGTAGTCACCTCCTGAAGAGCGGAGGCGGAGCTCAACAGCTTGTTGACATTCTCATCCGTCAGCACCCCCATGTTCTGGAGGGCGCCGTTCATTTTCTCCTGTGCTTTCTCCTGGATACCCGCGAGCTCAATTGGCTTCGCCATGGCCCGGCTCATTCCGACCAAACCAACGCTGAACTTCTTAGCTATATTCGTACCGTGATCAACGATCGCAGTAAGGCTATGGACCTTGGAAATGAGGCGATCCACTCCGCCGACGGCGGAGCGGAACGCTTTACCAGTTTGGTCCTTTCCCTTGAGGACAACTTCGTGAGTGAACTCAGTCATGGAACAAACTTCCTAAATCCAAAACACCAATTGGCTTCTTCTCTTTGATTGAATTGAGGTAATACCGAAGTCGTTGATTTCGGTTCCTTTCACCTACTTCGATGATCCGGCAAACAACTTCGGCATCCTCGGAGTTCAGCTCACGTAGCCCAGAGATTCCGACGGTTTTGAGGAGTCGGAAGAGGCTTTCTTCGGGGATGACTTTCCCAAGAACGGCTCGGCTTCATCCAAAACAAAGCGGACATCGTCAACCGGGATTTCCTGGCAAAACACTTGGAAGGATTTTTCGTATCCACCGAGCACCGCACTCCGCCAAGCAAGAGCCATCCCGAGCTTGAACTTGTTTTCTTGCCCACGGTCGCTTCCTCCAACGGCGTCGTTGGCGAGCGCGATTTCCCAAGCGTTCAACTTCTTGAAGGTGAGCTCCTTTCCGTTGCTCAGTTTGATGGTTTTCGATTTCATCTTCAGTTCCAAGGGGTTGCGTCACCGTTCGTCAAAGCGGCGACGGCTTCGAAAGTTTGACTTTGGGCGCCGACGGCCATCCAGTCGACGGTTTGGAAGATTCGACCCGCGCCAGCGGCCACAGGGTCTTGAGCTTTCACAAGCACGTTCGGCATGGAAAGCTGGAGTTTGTAGGTGTCATCCGGTCCGTCGATCGTGTAGATCAAGGACTTCGGAGTAAGGGACCAATCTTGGACTTTGAAAACACCACCCGTCGCGGCGGTGCCTTTGAACATTGCAGTGAAGCTGCCCGTGACTTTGATCAAGCCATTCGGATACGGCTCGCTCATCTCCGAGGCTTCGAGCTCGTAAAAATCATCGAACGGCTGCTCGATGTTGAGGGACATGCCCTGGATCGAGACAGGGGCTTCCGACCCCAATCCCCCGTATTGAACGGAAGGAGTCGGCGTGGCATGGTCACTCGGCGCCTTCATCCATGGAGACGAGGGGAAGGCCGCCACGGGTTGATCCACGAGCTCCCAACCACTCGCCGAAACCGTCCACTCGGAACGTGCCTTGCCTTCGCCTTCAAGCGAAAACTTCCAAGCACGTGGGCGAACTCCATAGAACCGCCAGGCTTTGTCCGCCGGGGTTCCAAGTAGCCCATCTCGATTTACGGTGACCGAGAGACCTTTGCCAAGGATTCCCGCTGGCGTGTCCCCAATGTTCTGGCTGTGGATGTAGGGATTTGTTCCGGAGACCGTTGGGGTAGTGAGAGTGAGATGGGACAGGAACATCAACCACCCACCGGTAAACCGAAGGTCATGGCCGATGGTGCCATTTACGGCTTTCCTTCCCTTCGCGATGTGGTCCAAGTCCCAACCACGCCTCGAAAGCATTTCCTCTTCGATCCGCTTCCTGTCGGTGGTCAGACTCTCGTCCCCACCCTTGAGCTCCATGGAGTTCGCGGGGGCAACTCCCTCTCCGAAAGTCGTCTCCTCGCCAAACCCGAGAGATACTCCGATTCCGGTGCGGCTCATACTTTCCCTTCCTTGCCAGCCTTGGCAGATTCAGGTTGCGGTTGCTTCTGCTGTTGCTTTTCCTTGGCTTCGGCCGGCTTTTCGGCCTGGGCAAGTTTGGCTTTCAGTTGATCGAGCTTCTTTGGATCAACAGCAGCAAACTTTTCGGAGTTGATGAGAGGGATCGCAAGGTGATCTGGCACCTTGATCTTTTCCCCTGGTTCGACAAATCCCACCCCGGGGATCTTGAGGGGGTCCCTGTGTATCGAGATGTTCTTAAGTTCCATGGTCAGTTCTCGTAACCGGTAACCGTCACCGTGAAAGCGGTGGCGAAGATGTCAGAGATTCCCAAGGAAGAAATGACCGCCTCTTCTGGCGTGTCGAACTCCACCTTGGTCGTCCGGGCCTGGCCAAGCTGGGGAAGCCCGGTTGAGATTCCGTTGAGTCGTCGATCAATAAGGAAGGCGTCGGCGAGAGCGGAGGTTTCTTGATGCTTCGCCGTGACCACTTCCTCGTCCACGGTCCAGCGGCGGACATAGGAGAAACGCAATTGGTAAAAGTGATCCCAGGGCGGTGCCTCGGATAGGTTCTCGGTGGCAAGGACCGCTTCCTGAACCATCACCAAGACGGCCGGCAAGTTGTTCAGAAGGTTTTCCTGCACGGGCAAATAGCCGAGGTCTCCCGCTTGGATGGCAGTGATTGCCGGGTAGGTGAGACTTGGGCCCCAAGGCTCACCAATGGGAGCGATCTGCCTGAGCCTGGCAATAGCCGCTTGGACCACGCCTTCGGTTTGGAGGATGGCGCTCATGACTTCCTGGCCTCCCTTGCTTTCTTGATGCTTTCCCGCATCGCGTTTTGGAAGGCTCGGTTCACGTCTGCCTTTGAGTTGGCAAACGCTCGAGACAGGAACGGATTCGCCTTGGTTCCGCGGAGACCGATGCTTCGATAGATCCGGCGGATCGATTCTTCGTCATTGATTCCCTTCCGCTTAGCCCAAAGGGCGATCTTGTGGAACGGTGGCCAATGCGGCTTGGTTCCCTTTTCGATAGGGAGGGCATAGCGAACGAGCTTGGAGACCGGGCCAATGCGAGCTAAGAGCTTTTGCTCGTCGACCTCGACCTTGTAGCTGCCGACCTTGCGCAAGCCACCCCAGGCCGCCGGCGCTTCTCGCACGGCCCAGTTAATGACCTGGAGACCAGCACGGTTAAGGGCTCGGACCATCGCCGGTCGAACTTGGCCGCCTTCACGTCGGAGCTCCCTTTGCAGAGCTCGAACGCTCGGCGTCACGTCCAGCTTCATCGAGATAACCATCAGCGCGGCGTCTCCGTTTTGATGAGGTCTAACTGGACGAAAGCAGTGTGGTGGAATTGGAACTCGTCCACTCCTTCCACTCGATAGGCCTTGCCGTTCATCACGAGCTCGTCCCCTTCCCGAACATCGGTGCCGGCAGGAACCATCCCGAGGTAGCGCTTTCTGGCTCGGGTTCCGACGATGGTTTCCTCTTGACTGTTGGCCGCAGGTTGCAAATGCAAATCCACTCCGGAAGCCACGGTGGTCTTTTGCTTGCCAATGCGGCCGCCGGCGACTTGCCCTTCCAAGCGAACGATGTCCGCTTGACCGGTGACAGGAACTCCAGGGGGAAGCTTCATGCCGGGTGCTGGAAGGGAGCCAGAAGAAGGGTGATGTCTTTCGGCCAGGCATCGGCGAAAGCCGGCCGCATCACTCGGGCATAGGAACCGACGTTGATCGAACTGAAGGCTTCCGTTCCGGCTTTGCCACGAACGAATCCGATCAGTTCCATCAGGGCAAGCCGCAAATCGTGCGGCACGGTCTGAGCCGTGTATCCGCCGTCGTACACGACGCGAACGTTGTTCGTCCCATTGGCGAACCACCCTCGCCGCAGGAAGCGGGAGCCGAGCTCTGCGCTAGGCTTGAGCCAAAGCTGGCCATCGGCACTAAAGGCGAAGTCCGAAGCGGCAAGCTCGGTGTTTGAATCGAAGTTGTTTTCGATGTCGTCATGCACTGAGCTCACGGAAAGGATGGGCGTGTTTCGCAACCAAACTTCGTTCATTCCCCGGCCGTCGAAAAGCTCGGTGAAGTTCCCACTCTCGAATGAGTCTCGCCGGCAAAACCGAGCGGCAGCCGCCTCAGCCTGGGGGATGACAGCGTTGAGGAAATCATCCTCGTTGGTGCCGCCTACACCCAAGTAGGTCTTGACTTCGGAGAGAGTGAGAAGCGCCACGGATCAGTCCTCCGGATCCTCGTCGCGGTTGCGAGTGCGTTCCCGTTCAAGGACTTCAAAGTCCTCGAACTCCGTCGAGTAATCGCGCAGCATTTGCATGGCCTTTGCCTCGCAATCCACCGCTACGATCCCGTTTTCATCGGGATCAGGAAGTCCCCATTTGTGGACCCAGGTTTTCCCAATCCACTTCAGTCGGTAAGGCTTTTGCTTGGTGTAATTCGGCATGGTTTTGGAGATTGGGGGAGAGTTGCCCCTCCCCCATTTGGTTGGAGAAGATCAGGCAGCGATGTTCCGCAACTCGGCAACGTTTACCGAATTGGCCGGCACCTTGTGCTTGAAGTCGTACCGACTTTTCACCACTAAGTCGTGGATACCAGTGGTGATGGTCTTGTCCTGCTCGAAGCGGATGGGACCGCGATGATCGATCAACCAGGTCCGGCGGTTGATCAACTGAGAGGAAGTCCGGTCAGTCGTCACTCCGTCATGCACGCCATTGGCGTTCAGGTTGGTCGGGTACTCCCCGGACGGCACAATCGGAATTCCGTAGATCTTGCCGAGTTCACCGTGCAAGATCGTGGCCGAAGCTCCGTACTTGTCGATGGTGTGAACCTCATCCAAGGCGATCAGCATGAGGTAAACAGACAGGGGACAAGCGAAGATCATTTCGCTCGGCTTGATTCCGTATTTGCCCATAAGGGCACGAATCTCGCGGAACTTGGCAGCGGTGGGCGCGGCATTCCCCATGTCCACGGTGGCACTCAAACCAAGTTGGCCGGAACCGTGAACTCGATGGCGAATTCCATCCACCAGCTTGCGCGCATCATCGGGATCCACAACTTCGGAGTCGTGATGCGAACCGTCTGATTTGTTGCCATTCAAAAGGGCCGTCTCAAATCCTTCCGCGAAGGCCCGATTCATGTCCTCCCGCATCACGGGGAACATTTCGAATGCCGCATCCTCCAACTCGGTATCGGAGATGGAAGTGAAGACGTACATCTCTTCCACGTCGAATTGGATCTTGGCGGTTTTCAAATTGGAACCGATCATCGGACCGGTTTCCGAGGTCCGCTTCTTCGCTTTGGACGTGCCGTGCTTGACGAAGAGGTTGAAGGGATTGCTGCCAGGGTCGAAAGAAATGAAGTTGGCAGCAAGCTGGAGATCGTGGCGGATGTCGTCTTCCACACTGGCAGAGAAGCCAGTGGGAACCCATTCCGCGCCAGTTCCCGCTCCGTCCGTGGTCAGAGTCTTTTGAAGGGACTCGAGTTCAGAGAAGGCGCTTAAGCGCTTGGCAATGGCCAGAGGTTCTTCTTGGCGGCCGGTTTGCAGGTTCTTCTTCTGGATCGAGTTGATGGCGTAGTAAACACCGTCACTCAACTCTTGGAACCGCTTCACGCGCTCGTCCTCGCTCCTGGCACGGAGCACGGCATTGGCGTCCTTGTACTGGATGCCGGCAGGGGCGGGCTGGAAGGCGCTCTTGAACTGGCCTTCCTTCAAGTCTTCGGCGACCTGCAGGAGCTTTTGGACCTCCTCGGATTTGAGGAGGTTGTCGAACTTCTCCCGCTCATCGGCGATGTTCTGGGATTTCTCCTTGATCTCGCCAAGGTAGGTCTTGATTTGATCCGCCGTTTCGCCGAACTTTTTCAGGCTTTCGTTTACGGTGGGCATGGTGAAAGTGAGTTGAAAGGGTCAGTTGGAAGAACCGCCGGATAGGGATGCGAGGAGATCGTCGCATTCACCGTCGAGCTCTTGGGAGATCGCAGAGAGCTGGCGTTCTTGCGGGTTGTTGTTGGAAGCTCCGATGCCGGAGATCGGCAGAACGGAGAGAGCCAGGCGGCTTAAGGCACGGCGAACGTCGGAGGGAATCTCCGGTTGCTCCATGGCCTTTTCGATCCGCAAGGCGGCCTCGCGTATCACCTCAAAGTCTTCTGCAGCGCTGAGGGTGATCGTTCGAGGTTCCTCGGGGGAAGCAGGGGGCGAAGAAGAGAAAGACTTCTTGACCCAAGGAACGTCTCGTTCCAGGAGTTCGAGGCCTTGGGTAAGCAAGCCATCCAAATCGTTTGCCTTCTTCAGCCGGGCAATCGCTTGGGTGTTGGCCGGGATCGCAGTTGGCGATAGCTCAAGGACTTCGACCTTTTCGAAGGTGACACCCTTTTGGCCAGGCAGGACGGGCTCATGAGACCATTCGAGTGGTTGGAACCGGAGGCTCACTGAGTTCAATACGCCAGCGCGATACAGCGCCTTGACCATCCGGGCAACAGGAACCGCATCATCGTCGATGAACTCTGATACGAAGGGGACAGTCTCCTCCATGATTTCAAAGGATTTGACTTTCCCAATCGGGTGCATTTCATCGTGGTTCCAAAGCATTACCCCGCTTTGCGAGAACTCCTTGGCATTCACGATGGAGCCAGGGAGAACGACTTCCCCGTGACGGTCCACCGTCAAAGACGTGGCAATCCCTTCAAGGGTGTTTCCGGATTTGAGCTTGCCGACGTTTTTGGCAGAAGCCAATAGATCGCGAGTGATGTTGCTGAAGTCGATCATTGGAAAGACCTCCGGTAAGCGGAGAAGGCTCGGTTTTGGGAATCGGGTTCGATGAACAGCACCGTGCAATGGCAGTTGACGCAATCTCGCGCATGCCCGGACGGCGCACAGGGGTAGGGCAAAGGATGCTCCAGAAACCCAGCAGTGTTCGGAGTGGAGCCGAAATCCTTTTCGTAGGGAATGGGTTCGGAGGCGGTGACTTGGGCAAGCTGAACGTGCCGGACCCGGGCTTGGCCGATGCCGTTGTGCAACCAGCTTTTCTCAGGAACACCGACCTCGGCGCCGGCCTCAAAGCCAGCGAGGTTTGCCGCGGTGCCGGCCTCGGTGATAGCCACTCGATTAGCGCGCACCGTGGAGAAAAAGGTGAGCTTGTCGTCTAAGAGTTCAGCCGTTTCCGGAATCGGGAGTCTTTCCCGGTGGGCTTGCTCCAATACAACGCGAACCTCTTCGATCATGGCAGCGGTGACGCCCCTCAGGTTTTGACCCAGGACGTTTCGGATGTAGTCGAGAATCCTGGGATTGGTGAGTCCGAAGTCGGCGAGCAGTTCATCAACCACGGCACCTTCCGCATCCTTTCGCACGAAGGAACCGCGGTAGCTGAGAAGTACATCCTCGAGGTCCTCGGCGTTCTTTTGCTGGAAGCCGAATCGCCGGAGGGTCTCTTTGCCAACGTCTGCAATCGCTCGAGCTACGTCCGGGAGGATCTCCCGGTGAAGAACCCGAGCCTCGGCCTCGTGGTTGAAATTGAGCTCCGGAAGGGAACCAGGGCTTGCCGCGTTGACCTGGTGGACGATTCGCTCCCTTCCCTTCCGAAGCCCGCGAAGCATGGCCTTGTGAATGCGGATAGCCGTACGCTTCCGAGTTTTGTGCCACCCGTGCCAGGCGGCAACTCGGAATCTTTCATCTTCAGCCTTGCTTCGTTTGAACCTGGTTTTCTTTGCGGGATCTATAGAGTCTTCGGTTTCTTCTTCGGTCGGCTCCTCGTCACCGAAGGAAGGCTCATCGAAAGAGATCACCGTCGGGTCAAAGACCACCTGGCCATCGGCTCCCACGATCCGACTGTTCAGCGGTTGAAGAACATAGTCCCCTTCTGGTAAGGGCTCGAGATTGACCGTTTGCCGGGCTTCGTTCAGGGTGACAATCCCACGCTGGAAGCCCTTGGTGGCGTTCTCCATGCGAGCGGTTTCGGTTTCCAGGATCCGCTCCACTTCGGAGTAATCGTGGCGCAATACCATCCCTGGCTGAACCATGGGCACCAGGCGCTCATTCATCCGCGCCAAGCTCTTCTTATTGAGCGGCGTAACCGTGTCCCGCCAGAACGTGGCGAGTTGCTGCTCACTGTTCGCATATGCCACGGAATCGGTGTCCCCCATCATGAAGGGCGGAACTCCGTAGGCGCTTGCAATTTCCCGCTTCGAGAACAGCCTGGAATCCAGGACCTGCAATTCCTGAGGGCTCAGGACGATTCGTTGATAAGTGCCGCCGCCGGAAACCACAGCAATCCCACCCGCCTTGTCGGGTCCTTGATGGACGGCGTTGAACTCACTTCGAGCTCGTTTGGTCGCTGTGGATCCCAACGGCTGCGGAAAGCTCAAGACTCCAGCGGGGAAACCCCCTTGCCGGAGAAGCGATCCGAAAAGCCGCTGTTGGTTTTGATCGGCTTCGATGGTGTATCGAAGCGCATGGAGCATGGAGAGCGGAGTGAATGGAGCGGTCGGCGAATACTTCCAGGCATAAAGGAATGAACCCTTCTTTAGGATCACCGGCGCTCCCCCACCGGTATCCACCTTGATGGCCACTACTCCGCCGGCGCCGCTTACAGGTTGGATCCGCCAAGGCTCAATCGTGGCAAGGCCTGTCACCCTCGAACCCACTCGGCCGATTTCCCAACAGTAGGACCCGGACCAAAGCCAATCCGTGATCGACTTCCCATAGAAGTCAATCCAGGTTTCTCCGTCGTTCACGTGACTGATGAGATCGAATAACGGTCCCGAGGTGACGGGCTCGTCATCCTCCTGGCGAGTAATCACTACGGGAACCGAACTGGCTGCGTCAGCGATCACGTCGATAGCACGTTGCAGCCAGGTCAAATTCTCATAGGCGGTTGCCCAATCCTTCGGGCTGTTGATTCCGGGAGCCGAAGCCCATTGACCGGCTCGGATGGAAATGGATTGTGTCGCCGGTCCGGCAACGTTCTTTTGAACCGAACCCGCACCACCAGCCAGGAACGCGGCAGCGGCCGCGGAGAAACGCTTGGTGACGGAAGTAAGCGGCCGCCTCACCGCACGATCTCCTTGGTGCTCAGGACCACGTAGCGCAAAGCATCAAGCGCGTGGTCGTTCTTCTTCAGCGGCTTCTCGTCCGGGTCTCGATCTTCACGACCGCGGTTCTCCGGATATTTGTAGCGGCTGAATTCCTTAAGCAGGTGGATGCACTTGGAGTCCACCATCAAACCCGGCTTCTGATCTCCACGGACTACCAGAAGTTCCCGAACCGCACGGATGCCTTGGCCAACGTCTTTCTCCGCCTTGGTGGAAGTGATGCCAAAGTTGGCGAGCTCGGCCTGGTGCTCGGGTGACCAGTCCGTGTAAGTCATTTCGACCTTTTCCTGTTCGTGGACCTCCTCCAGATCGCCGTTTTCCGTACGGGTCACTTCAAGTTGTTCGAAGTCCGCAAGGGCTTCCACGTGTTGGCCAAGCACCATCCGATTGGCGTAGTGCTCATGGAAGACGAAATAGCGGCCGTCCTCGTCAATGCCGACCCAAAGGATTGCGGTTGGGTTGGTGAAGCCGAAGTCCCAACCGCGATACACAGTCCAACTACCGGTAGGCCAGCCTTCGGCATCTACCCAACCAGCTTCCTCCATATCGATGACATGAGTTTCGGCAGAGAACCCTGGATAAACCAAACCTCCCCGATGAGTCGGGATTCCTTCGAACTGCTCCCGGAAGGTTTCCTCGTCCATCATTTCGCGGGCGAAACCTTCTTGCTCGGATCCCATGATGGGGTTGTCCCGCGCCGAAACTTGCAAGCTTTCAACCACCAGGCGCCGGCGCGCATCAGGGGAACGGCCCTTTTCTTCAAGCTCGGAAAACCAGTTGTCGCCGCGGGGAGTAGAGGGAAACAAAGCCACTCCGTTTCGAGTGGTGAGTCGCATCAGCAGATATTCCTCCCAAACCCGCCTGGGCAACCGGGAAGCTTCGACAACGATCACCCAATCCAATTCCTCGGAAAGGAGGCTGTCCTCCACCATCACCGACTTCACACGGACCCAGGAGTCCGGGATCTCCCCGTCGGGGCTCCAAGACAGCTGTAACTCCATATCGCCCTGCTTGGGGTTGTTGGTCGATTTGGAAATCCTCCATGGCACCTGACCTGTTTTCTTCAGGGCAGCAAGATCTGTTTGGATGTAGTCGTATTCCTTCGCCTGGTCGTAACGAGGTGCCACGATCCAGCCTTGAGTTCCAGGGGTGAGCAGAATCGGCAGGACATCCTTCTCCGCCCAAAGGCTTTTGCCGCCACGAGCACCGCCAGAAAGAACCCGAGCTCGTGCAAGGCTGCTGTGCAATCGCGCTTGCTTTTTCCCCGGCCGATAGTCCAAGAGTTCGAACAACTTGGCCTTGTCGGGATGAAGTGGCCCCCATTGCCAGAGCCGATTCTGAAGCGCAGGGAAATACCAATAGGGCGACATCCCCCGAAGCTTGAAAGGCTTCATGGTTCCGGCCCTGCTCTCGTCGTAGCTAGGCTTCGGACCGGCGAGGATGTCCACTTCCTGCATCAGCTTCGACGCTCCCGGTAACGCAAGACGAGATCGAAACGAGCGGCATTGGGGGCGGTGTCGCGCTTCAAGCGGATGCGAGCGGGCAGGGCCGCTCCGTTGACATAGCCCGGCTGGCTGGCAGACGGGTATTGGCAAAGGGCTTCGGTCGCCGGCGTCTCCGGGATCACCTTGATTTCCCCGGTGCCGGGAACGGCGTTGTTGGAGTTGGTGCCTTCCCAGGTGAACGTGCTGGCGCCGCCCGGATCGATCACCATCACTCCGATGTGGAGAAGGTGCTCCGTGAGGATCCACGGAGTAACCGTGTCCCCCACGCCAAGGTCCACCTGACGGACTTCCTGGGGGACGCCCGGGTGGGAGGGGTAGTTGAGGTTCGAACGGCTTTCGGTGACCGCCATGTTTCAGAATGTGGCGACCAAAAATTGAAAAAGCAAAAGTTGGGACCCAATTTCTTTTCAGTTAGGACCCAACCTTCCTTCGAGCGGGGCTCAAGTGATAGGTGAACAGCCGGACAGCCACGAAAGAACGCCATTCGCCGTGGCCGTCTTTCCACTCTTCAATCCGGAGCTCTCCCGTGATCGTGATGTGCATGCCTTTCTTCACGTATGACAGTAAAGCTTGTGCGGTTTTCTCGTGGTAAGACCAAACCGACACGTTTGTCCAGAGGTGGGGCTTCTCTCCGGGCTCCCCCGCCTTGGGGTTTCGCCGGCGAATTCCCATTCGGAAACTCACTCCGGTTTTGCAGTGCTCGGGATCGTTTTGTACGAATCCTGAAAAGCAAACTTGGTTTAGATCCACCATGGTCAAGCCCTCCGGGTAAGGAAGCCGGCGTCGATAGCTCGGTCGAGTTCTGGAAGTTTGTGGGTGTATCGGACCGCCGTTTCTAACCGGCTGTGTCCGAGGAATCTTTGGACAGCGCGAAGGCTGCCAGTGGCGGCGTAAACGAGATCGCCGGCGGTGTGACGAAGAGCGTGGTAGCCCTTCCACTCCACGCCTGCGCGGCCAGCTAAACGTTGCACGGTGTTGGCAACAGTCCGGCTTGAGATTGGGCCAACGACGCTCTCCCAAGGGCAGCTTTCTTGCCAGAGCCCGAGACCTCGAAGGAGTTCCGGTGCCATGCGAACGCGCCGGCATTTCCCGCCCTTGCCCTTGCGGACAATGAGTTCTCGGGACCCGAGGTTGATGTCCGCCCATTCGAGAGCTCGAACTTCTTCGCGGCGCAATCCGCCCACCGCGGCGAGGAGAAGGACCACCAGTTCTTGAGGGCCTTCGGCCGCCATCTTCATGCGGAGAACTTCGGAGACTCCGTAAGGCGGTCGCTTGTCTTCCGGCAGGGTGGTTTCCGGTCTCGCCTGGATCCGCTCGAAGGGTCGGGCTTCGGTTGCGTTGACCCAACGGAGCGCGGCGAACAAGCCTTTCGCCGATGCCAGGTAGACCCGGACGGTGGATGGGCTGGACTTCCGTTCCTCGAGCTCAAGGACCCAAAGCCGACCAAAGTCGACGGGCGGCCGAAGAAGGGACACCGCCCGGCCGCTGGCCCACCGAACCAGCCCGAGGATGCAGGTCCGGTATTTGGTCGCCGTGGATTTCGATAGCTGGCGGTTGGAGTAGAGCCGCAGGTAACCCAGGGCCAGGGAGACCAAGGCTTCGCCGTCCCAGTCGCGGGCCGCCATCGCTGCTCGGCGGTGGCGCGCCTCCGGTTCCATTTCCCCCCAGGTGCGGGCGATCTCCGCCAGCGATTCCGCGGTCTTCAGGATCGGAAGGGCGTTCATCGCTCCCCCTCCTCGAGGCTCAGGATCACCGGAGCGGGAGGTTCAACCGGGGCTTCCGCCGAACCGAAGAGCCAGCCGCCCACTGCCCACGTCAGCTTGACCACCAGGAAAAGCAAGATCGAAAGAATGAAGCAGGTGGCGGCGCAATCCTGGAATCCATAGGGGCGGCGATTACGCATAGCGGCGCATCCCCCAACTCATTTGGCAGCCATTTCGCAGCCATACCGACCCGGAATTTAGAGGTTTGCGGGGGTTCGAAGGGGGATATACTGGTCGCGTCGGGTCCAGATGTGGTGGCGCCGTAAATCCTTTAAATAAAAGGGCTTGCGAGGCTATAGCTGGACTGTTCTCGTAAACCCCTTCAGATAGCCCGTTTACGGTGGCACCCCAGTCAACAATGGGGTGCAAGAGGTCGGAGGTTCGAATCCTCTCGCCCCGACCATCTCTAAGTTCTTTTGCCGTAAAGGGAAGGGGTCTCTGGCACCACCCTTCAACCCCTCCCCCCAGGGCTGCCTCGTAGCCACGTGGTAGCCACTTTGGATCAAAAAATCCCGTTCACTTATCGCCGGAAGAAGGCGGATGGCACTTTTGCTTTGTACGTCCGGGCAAGCCTCCGCGGACGCCGTGCCGTTGCCCCTCTGAGCAACGATTGGCTGAAAAGTCAGGGCCTTCGGCCGGTCAAAGATTTGATTGGCAGGGCCGCGGCCGTTCATGCCGCCCTCCTGAAAAAGCTCGAGGGGAATCTCGGAAAGCCTGTGGTCGGGCGAATCAGGCTGAGCGCCGCCATCGAGGACTTCCTGGATGCCCACGAGAACCTGGCCAGCTTCCGGCAGATCTCCAGGAGCCAGCGGAACCGCCGGCGGAGTGTCCTGGTCTTGGGAGCCAACCAGCGGAAGAGCTTCCTTGATTTCATGAGGGATCCCCTGCTCGACCAGATCGAGGCTCGGGACCTCCGGAGATTCGAGGCCTACATCGAACGCCTTGGCTACAGCCAAGAGTCCCTTCGGTCTTACCTCGCCGATGTCCGCCGTTTCTTGGCTTGGTGCGTCCAGACCGAGATCTTGGCCGTCGATCCTTGCAGCGCTGGCCGCTACACCTTGCCGCCCGGTGCCGAACTCCGGGAGGAGGAGAGTGGCTACCCCGTCCATTTCGTGGACACCTTGCTGAAGGTCTCCCGCAGCTTCCCCACCGTTCACCGAGCGGTGATGGTGGTCTCCCTTTCGGGCCTCCGCCGGGGCGAACACCTGCGGCTCACCCGAGAGTCGATCCAAGGTCATGCACTGTTGATTGCCGGGGCCAGGAAGAATCGGCGCCGGCAGCTCGCTTACCGCATGGTGCCCATTCCCACCAAGCTTCAGCACTTCCTTGGCCGGCTGGTTTTGAAGCCGGGCGCTTTCGTTGCCACGGGCACCACCACTCCCCTTTCGGAAGCGGGGATTCGATCCGCGGTTCGGCGGTTCACTGCAAAGACGGGAATCCATTTCAGTCTGCAAAGGCTTCGGAGAACCTACGCTCAGAGGTTGCGAGATCTTGGCTTGGAAGAGGGAATCATTGCCCGGAGGATGGGGAACTCTCCCCGGACCTTGAAGCGGTGGTACGTCGTTCCCTCCGCTGAGCCCCTGACCCTCGAGGAGGAGCGGGCCCTCACACTCGGGACAGTGGCCCGGCCCCGCCGGCTGCGAAACCAGTAGGGCCAGACCTTGGGCCTGGATGTACCACCGGCCACGGATTTTCCGGGCGGGAAGCTCACCATCGCGGCACATTCGCCGGACAGTCTTCGGGGAGCACCCCAGCAAAAGAGACACCTCGTCCGGATGGAGGTACGGTCTCGGGGGGGATGAATGCCCAAGTAGGGGCGTCTGAAAACTACGGCTTGTGGGTATCATCTTGTTGGAATTCGGGTTGGTTAGACCCGACCTTTCCACACCTACCACTACAAAAGGTGTGGGTCAAGCTTGAACCCCAAGAAATCAAAAAAATGAGGCGGCTTTTTCCTCTTTTTCTCGTGTTCCTCTTTGTTGCGTGTACCTCGCATGGCACTGAAATCGACTACGACGATCTCTCTTGGATCAAGGTCGGTGAAACCACAGAAACCGAATTGGTAGAAAAGTTCGGAAAGCCCGATGGACGCGCCAGGAATTCAGATGGAACTCAAAACCTTTCCTTTGTCCATGTAAATACAGGCTTCATGGGCTTTGGAGCGGAAATGGAAGGCGTCATTATCACCCTCGATCAAAACGGCAAAGTTCAGAGATGGACTCATGCCGGCAATGAAGAATGACGCTTTTCCTTTCCCCGGCGATTAACAAGTCGGGGAAGTAAACTCCACATATGGGGCTAGGACGGTCCGGCTGGTTACCGGGCCATCAGTCCAAAGCCCCTAGGCGTCCCCTTGGGAAACTTTGTTGGACCTTTGGGGGCGCCGCCTTTTTTTGTGTAGCGCCCGGACCAGCCGGCCCCTCCCCCAAGGAACCAGCCGCCCGGGCATTAGGGCTGACGGATTGCCACCCGCGAGGTTACAGTTTTTCTTCAGGTGAGAAATGAAAAAGGCGAAAGAACTGTTTCACGAATTTATCCAGTGGTCAGGAGATCTCGGAGGGTGGTTTCGTGGGCAACCATGCGAATGGCCACTAATCCCAGCGATAGGTAGGTTGCCTGGGTATAGTCCAGTTATCGAAGAAGATTTCCTCCTTCAATTTAAGAACTGCGCTGCGCCTTTTTTATCGGAAAGCTACTTGAGCCCCGCAAATGATTGGGAGTGGCTTGCCCTTGCTCAACATCATGGCTTACCTACACGTTTTTTGGATTTGACTTCAAATCCCCTGGTCGCATGTTTCTTTGCCATAAGGAAAGAGCCCAAAGAAGATGGAGTGGTCTATAACGTTCGTAGGAGTTATGTGCTCTCCCTCGGGAGAATCTATCGGCATCACCTTCTCGGCGAGGCAATTGAAGCAATCGGCAGTAACCCAATTACTCCGATTTCTTTATCCGAATCAAAGAAAACTCGGATCTTTCAGCCCCCAATGTTTTCAAGGAGAATTGCCGCTCAATCGTCATATTTGATGTGGACTCACAACCCGAAGGTAAACGTTGAGGAAAGACTTATAGACCGGTTCGTTTTTCCATCGAACCTCAAGAACGGAGTATTGGAATTGCTTGACCGAATGGGAATACGGTACTCATCGCTTTTTCCCGGGTTAGATGGCCTTTGCTCCGAAATCGTAATGGGCTTAAATTGGAATGCATTACACACCTGGAATAAAGCAATGCCAAAGTGAAATATTTGCCGGCTTGGTGCTGCCTGAGTCATGAGACCGGCAGCTCCCTCTAGGCTGCGTGCCAATTAGGAATTAATACCTTTTGAGAGTCCATTACACGCTCTAAGCCACATAGGAAAATCTCTATTCATAGGTGTTAGATTTCAAGAGCTCGCTAATTTGACACTCTAGAACCACAATCCTATCTCGATACTCCTGTTGAAGTTTCTTTGCCATGTTACTCCATTCTACGCCTTCTCCTGGATATCCAATCTTCTGCATCTTAAGAGACTCAATCTCAAACGTGGCTTTAAGAGTCGTCATTTCATGGATTTCAGAAACAATCGCTCGGCGGGCAGCGATCTTAGTCTGCTCCTCGAGCTGCTTCACCTGTTCTTCAAACACTTGGCGGGATTCAGCAAGTTCATTTCTCTGGAGCCGAAGCTCCGCCTTTTGCATCAGAAGCGCGATGAAGAAGAAGATCACTCCCAGGAAAGAAAAAGTGGCGCCTAGGTGGCCGCCCCAAAAATCACCCCTCTCAGCCTTGTAAGTGGAATCGCCTCCGGCGTAAAGAGCTGGGATCGTTGTTATTGCAAAAACGGCGAAGGCGAAACAGATAGAACCGATAACTGCCCACCAAATCCAGCGGTCCGGATCCTTCTCGCTCTTGTTGCTTTGGGGTTCACTTTTTACTTGACTATCCACGACTCCACCTCAAAAAAGGAGTTCAGAGCCGAGATACTACCACCCCCGCCCTACGGCCACCAATGCCTACGCCAAACCTCGGGCAGCAGCTTCCTAATCGCCTGGCCGGTGCGGTCGCCGGCCATTGCCGCAAAGCACCCGATGAGCACCCAAACGGTTCTGAAGGTGAAAGCGAATCGGAGCCAAAGGCGTGGCCAGAAGCCCGTGTACTGTTCAAAAGATTCGTAGTAGTCGTCCTTCAGTTCAATCGCTGAAGGCTCCCAGGTCTCCTGCCGAATTTGCTTAGGGATTAGATAGGAGATTAAATCAAGGCCACGGGCAATTTTCGAAAAATCGCGCGAATTACTTTTTCCTTCTTCACGAAGCGTTTTCTTCAGAGGTTCTTTTAGAATAATTTTGCTATTTAGTACGACTACCTCAATTCGACTCCTTTCGCCTTGAAATTTGAACTCCTGAGATATTTTTTCATTATTGAGACGGATCTCTTCTTCAATGATAGCATCCAACGATGCTTCATTCTGATTTGCAACTGCCACCGCTCTAATCGAGGAAGAAATTGTCTTTCCCATAGCTACTGCACCTCTCTGTGTCTCTTGCTTTGACCTATGGAAGATGCACGACCGATTGGCTTCATCGCGGGATGGAGTTGTCGGGTTTCAAGGAAACGAAGAACTTGATTAAAGACTTGAACCCCAGAACCCAGGATTTGATATTTCCGAACTCTTCGCTTTCTTCCGTTCGTTTCATGGGTGTCGTACCACCCCTTCACCAGCTTGTCCTTCTCCAACCGGGCCATCATCTGGTAGAAGCCAGGCATCGATTGCTTCAAGCCTTCCTTGGCCAGTTCCGCACGCAGTTCCTTCCCGGTCATCTCGGAGCCGCGAAGGCAGCCGAGAACCATGAACTGCTTAGTCGTGATGTCGGGAATCATTTGAAATTACAGTATTGCAACATTAGAGTAACGTCAAGTTATCTCTACTGATCTTGGTACTAATCAACGCCGTTTCCTGTTTTGCTTCCTCAGATGAGGGGAAGAAAGAGGAAATGGCCACTATTCCCCCAAAAAAATTTCGGGAGCGGGCCATCTCCACCCCACAGGCCCGGGGACCTGTCGATCGACCCCCCTTCCCCCTGCCGGATCCCGACAGGCCCGGGGACCTGTCCACCTGGTGGGCCATGGTTTCCGGTAACACGCATTACCGGAAAGCGATCGAATCCGCACGCGTGAACGGCGCCGGCGGAGGTGGCGGCGAGGCGGCCCTGGCGCGGGGGTGGAGGCGGACGCGGGGGCTGGGTGGCGCTCCGGCATGCCCTCTCCCTGGCCCTCTGGCTGCCCTGCAAGGACTTACGGCGATTGGCTCAGATTGGCGGGTGACGCTGCTCTCGGTGGCTCATGGGCTGTCCTGGTGACGGCAGGACTGGGAGGCAGGTGAAGCGGCTCATATCCCAGCAGGAAGCGGCAAGGCGAGACGTGATGAAGCCTGATTGGGAAGCAGGTCAGAGCTCCAGAGATTGGGACCCAATCACCCAAGAACGATTGCAGATATATGCAAATGACTGAGCTTTTTGGCGCATGTAAACAAGGAATAAAGACTCAAACGAAGAGAGGTCCGATACGACCTAAGTAACTGGTTCTATTTTGGTTTACGGAGAAAGAAAGAAAAGGAATACAAGGAAAGAGGTAAACAGAACGGAGGAAGTCAGCTTACCAAAATGGTAGTGGATGGAGGGGTGGAGGGCAATTAAGCTCCCGAATCACCTAGGCAGAGAGCGCCGAGAAACAAAATTGGCGGGCAGCTTGAGATCTAGCGTTGAAAGGATTGGGGTGGACCTCGATTCAGCCCGACCTCCTGTTCAAGCTTCAGTGAGAGATTCCATGATTTCGGACCGACGATTTGTTGTTGCTCTTTTGGTCGGCGTGTCGACCTTGGCCGGCCTCTCCGTCCTCCAGGCCCAGAAAACGGCCATCAACCCCACCCCGCCGCCGACTCTTAGGGTGGAGTACATTCCCAACCCGAACGACATCGTGAACCTACGGGAAGGCACGTCTTACACCGTTCCTACCGGAATGATTTTGATCATCACAGATTGGGCGGTAACTCAGCCCAATTTCCCGGCTCCTCCCCAGAATGCGGAAGCTGAGTCGGATGTCCATGCCAGAGTTTTGATAGACAGCCTGGAGGTGTGGGGCGGAGGATTTGCCGCCTCCATCATCCACAAAAGTGAGTTGCATGGACTGGAAAACGCTCTGGGCATGGCAAGCTCTGGCGGCGGCCATCTGTCTGGTTCCCTCAGAAGCGGAATCCGGGCAGAAGCCGGTCAAATCGTGGAGATAGATGCAGTGGCGAGCTACGGTGGCCCAATGATGTATGCCTCCGGCTACTTGTACCCCGCGCAGTAGGCCAAATGGGCCTCCATGATTGCGGTCCTGGGGGCCCAGCCGAAGGGTAAGTGAGGCAAGTCATTCGATTCCTATGTCTGAAATCGATACGGCCAATTCTCCTTCGTCGACCGATCGATTGTGCACGTCCGCAATTCGCTGGGCAATCGTGAACTCCAGGCCTTCAACTACGGTTTGGTAGCCTTCGTAGATTGAAATGCCTTTGCCCCCCACCGAGGTAGGACCCGGAATCAGGATGGGGCCGTACGATTTCCAATTTCCTAGCGAACCCAAGGGACCGAGGATATTTTTTCCATTATCGGAATGGCACCCCCATCACAGTCTTCCAGGCCGACCGACAAGATTGAATGAAATGACCCGGCGCTTAAAGAAAAGGAGTATTGGCTAGATGCATGTTTCAAAGGAAATGACTCAAGAGGAAGCAATGAGATTGCTTAGCCTTGGGGGAGATGGAATTGAAGTCTTCAATCTCTGGAGGGCCGCACGGCAAAGGGAGGGAATGGATTGCGATGTTCCACTAAGGGGAGTCTCCCTTAAGGGAATGGACTTGACAAATGCAAGCTTGTTTTCCCTAGACCTAAGTGGAGAAGATCACTCTGGCGCAACCTTTAACTCTGCTAATCTAAGCGGCGCCTCTCTCGAGGACACAACCCTTCATGGCTGCAACTTCGAGAAATCAAAGCTTGAAAACACAAAATTTAACGGCGCAAGCATTCGTAGAGCAATATTTTGGTCTTCTGAGATGGATGGAGCAAAATTACACAACTGTGAGATTCAAAACTGTGAATTTAACCGAGCCGCAGGAAGAATTTTTTTTGAGGGTGCAAAGGAGATTACGGAGTCTACTTTTTATGGCGCAGGCTTGACTCATTCCACATTTACATCTGTCAAGCTTTCGGGCTCTGATTTTTCAAATTGCAATTTATCCGATTGCGATTTTCGTGACTCAGATTTAAGGAAAACTTATTCCAACTCCCAAACGAACGTTCAACGATGTAAATTTGAGGGTTGCAGAGTTGAACGATTTAATGCGGAAAGGCTCGGTATCCATATTCGAGATAGAATTGGAATGAAGATCGAAGATGACTTAGCCAAACTCCGGCAATCTTACAGTGGGTTTTGGGCTATCTTGCACTTATTCGCTCTAGTCGGCTTTGCTTTGCCATACATCTGGTTCATTGTCAAAAATTGGACTTTTGCAGAATTCGGACTCTTCGAGAAAGATGGTGAACCCATATTATTGGCCATTGCGTTTTTCAGATTCATTCTCTTCGGAGAAGATGGATGGGAAACATGTACTTTCTCATTCCAAAGCTTAGAATTTCTTTGTGGATTTATTGTCATGGTGATTTTCAATTACCTAAGATTCCGGTTATTGAAAAAAACAAAGACGCTGGAGCTCCAAGAGATAGCCACCGGAGTTCCAGCAAATTTCCGATTCGATGATGGTCCGTGGGGTGATTGGTTTCGAATATCTCAATGGATGGAAAAGCTTTACTTTGGAATTGTCCTTTATCACATCTTTCTTTTCCTCGCCAAAGAAATCCCTGTTTGACGCGATTGCCCATTGAACCGGGGGCCCGCGCCCTGCTAAGGCCGAAGGGTGAGTGAAGGGAGTCATTCGATCTCCCCCATCATTCTGATCACTCGCCGCAACTCACGACGAATGGCGTTTTCTGAAAACGTTAGAACGTCCGATTCGTATCTGCTACGTGCCTTACCTAAAATGCAAGGCTCACACCATGGGAATTTCCCTCTATCCGAGGAAATGTTCATGTAAACGAAGAAATATTTACCTCCCTGAAGGATTGAAATTCCGATCTCTTCTAACCGGCTTGATTCTGGTCGAACCCCTACGTCGGCACTGGCCACGCAATAGCTTCGACTGCGGCGAGCAATCCTCCCACAAACCGAAGGCGCATAATCGTACAGCAGGGCGGCCGCCGCGATGAATCGCTTACCGAGGGTCCGGCTGCTTTTCGAGTATCCGAAAATCGGCTTGTGTACCCGCTCAAATTCTTTGCTCCGCCGCTGGGTACGGTGAAGTGTGGCGACCAGCCCTTTAGGCATTCGGTTGGTTTTCATGACTTGCTTTCAGAATCTCCATACCCAGGAGCGTCCACGTGGCCGCGAGCGACCAAGGGGGTGTATTCGCCCAGCGGGCGGTGAATCACCAACTGATGGACCTGGAGCGGCTTAGGCTGCCCCTGGGGCGGCAAGATGCGCGGATAAAGCTCCACTTGAAACTTGGCAGTGAAGCCAGGCTCGATTTGTTCCATGATCAAAAGGAGGGCTTCTTGAAGCTTCTCGTTTCGATCCTTTCCGTTAACTTCCGGTCGATTGACCATCTTCTTCCTTCTCCAATTCCACTTTGGCCTCGGCGGCCTGTTGTTCGATTACTTGTGCTGCGGGGTGAAGTTGAACGCCGGCAGGCGCGTTCGCCCCCAGGTTCACGAGGAGGTTCAAGACACCTGGTCCCTGACCTCCTTTGCCTTTGTTTTGAAGCTCAGCCTGGAGGGTCATCTTCACGATGTCGCGGGCCGCTTGGCTTCCCTCGCGCCCATTCCTGGCGATGTCATCCATGACGCGGCGAGTAGCGGCTACCAAAAGCAACGGCTGAGCCGTGTTCATGAAGTGGTTCTCGATCCAGTTCCGGAAGTCCGGCTGGAGCCACCAGCGGTGAATGGTTCGCTCGTCGATGTTGAGTCCTTTGGCGAGACCCGTACGACTGAGCGAAGGGTCCTGAAGCATCAAGGCGACGTAGCGAAGCTGCTGTTCGCTTGGCTCGAACTTCCGGCTGCCACGGAAAACAGGGCTTCTCCTGCCCATCTCACGTTCTCCCAGCGAGCAGGTCGCTTTCTGCCAGGACCTCGCGATCCGAAGTCCGGACCAAGATGAAACGCTGTTGGTTCCGGTCCTCGCCGTCTTCGCCTTTGTGCTCGGTCATAAAGCCTTCCCAAAGTGCGAGAGCTTCATCGTCTGAAAGCGTTTCGCTTCCATCGTCCGGCCAAAGGTCAAGGCAAACGCGAAAGGGATCATCCTCCGAAAAGGCACTGCTGATGACGAAGGGAGCGAGCACTAGAGCCTGGTTTACGGCCATGAGAAACCTCCAAAATTGCGGACGCTACGGGGTGGTGTTGTGAGTAAAGGGCGCAAAGAGCAGCGTCTGAAACGCCCCAGCGGCGATTCTGTGAGGTCTCCTGTTTGAAGCCCTCAATGAGCGGCATGACCGCTTTTTCGATCTTTGGTTTGGTCCAGCCGTTTGGTTTGCCGAGGATCGCTTTCCTGGCGCTCACCGCTTTTACGGTGTAGATCGGCACACCAAGAATCGAAGAAAGAGAGCCCGGGATCCCGTGGGCAATTCCGTAGCGGATCGCTCCTTTCTGCCCGGTCTTCGACAACCCGAAGCAGACGTATTTGGAGATGACTTCCGCCGGCTGGTTGTTTTCCCCCCGGATGATCCGCGGGTTTTCACACTCCCGGCCATCGACCACCAGGAAGGGCGCTGGGATGACGGTGCATCCGGCGGTCTGATTCAGAAGGTCCAGGCCCTTGATGTCCAGGGAGTAGACCGACATCCATTTGTCGATCACGTTCCCGTTCGCATCCTTGGTCTTCACCGGCTTGGACCCGGTCCAAAAGATGTGACCCTGTTGTTCCCAAAGCTGGACCGTCTTCTTCTGGCCGACCGCCCCGTTGGGTGCCAAGGCTCTGTCCTTTCCGAGTACGGCCGGCGCGGCTGCTGCACCCGGCCCTGTTCTTGCGAGCTCATTCACTGTTGGATTCCCTCCGTGATTCGATTGAGATCGAGCTCGTCGCCGAAGAAGGCTTTCAGCCTCAGCAGGGTCGGGATAGCGGGTTGGTGGCGCCCATTCATCAGCCGCTCCAGGGTCTGGGGAGGCATGGCCTTCCCCTTGGTCGTGGCGGTGATTTCGGATGCGAGGCGAACCAGCCCGCTGTAGCAACTGCCCTCGGACCGTTGCTCGGCCTGCTGGCCGATGAAGTCGGCGACGTAGCTCATACCCGGAGATTCGCCCCAGAACGCCGCCTCATCCACTGGTAACAGCTTTGGAATCTGTTACCGGAAAGCGTGACCCTTTATGGCCCTCTATTGACCTGTAAAGCCCACTTTGGCCCTGCATGTCCCCTTGTTACCGGAAAGCGTGGCCCTCTATGGTCCAGATTGGCCCTGTGCGGTCGGGCCAAGGGGTGGCTAAAATCCTCCCGTGATCCGAAATTCCCACTTCATTTCCTTCTGGGCGGAGTGTCTTCGAGACTTCGGTAGGGTGGCAAAGAGCCATTGGAAATTTGAACTTTTTCTTTTCTTAGCAGCCGTCGCCGGTTTGTTTGGGGAGGAGTGGAACCAAAATGGAATGTCCTCGGCGTGGGACGAAGTGGTGAATTACTTGGTATGGACCATGGCGGGAACCGTCGGGATTTGCGTAATCCTTCTGCTCCTGATTTGGCCAAGTCGGATTTGGGCGAGGGAGAAAGAAAGGGCGGACAAAGCCCTGGGAGAAGCAAAGGGCAATGAGATGGATTCTGTGGCAATCCAGGAGCAAATGAAGGTATTCAGTAAAAGGATTACCGAAGAAGTTCAGAAATACCCAACAAAAGGAAGTAAAGGTTCCGCCCAAAGTTGGGCATTTGGAGAGGAATCAGATACGCCGAATGGTGGCGGAGCCAAAGAGTTGCTCGATGAAATTGAGCTCTTCCTCGAAAAACACTTTCAACCCTTTGCAATTTCACAAATTAAAGCCCACAAATCCCTGACAATCTTAAAGGAATTTCGCTGGGGGAATGAAATCGACAGCATCTACTGGAACCTAGGCGATCTCCAGGCCAGTTTGATCAATTCGTTTAAGCATTGGGATGAAAGGTGGCTCAAACAGCATGCAGGGAATTAGATTTGGGGGCCACAAGCGTGACCCCCTGTAGGAGAAATAAGTTTTCCGCGAATCAAGTCACCAAAGGCGGCGCCTGGTTTCCGGAAACATGCACGTCCCGTTGATTCGGAGGCCTCGGTCTAGCCATGGTTCCCAATCCTCGGAACAGCGTGAACAACGGCGCCATCGGTCCAGACGTTGGGATCCCCATGCCCACCAGGAGGGCTCCGGCACCGGAGGTTAAGACGGCTATCAACCCCACCCCGCCGCCCACTCTTCGGCTCGAATACATTCCGAACCCGAACGACATCGTGAACCTTCGGGAAGGCACGCCTTACACCGTTCCTACCGGAATGATTTTGATCATCACGGATTGGGCGGTAACACAACCAGATTTCCCAGTTCCTCCTCAGAATGCAGAAGCTGAGGCGGATGTCCATGCCCGAGTTTTGGTAGACGGCCAACAGGTTTGGGGTGGAGGATTCGCCTCTTCCATCGCCCATAAAAGCAACGTGCATGGACTGGAGAACGCTCTGGCCATGGCAAGCTCCGGCGGCGGCCATTTGTCCGGTTCCCTTAGAAGCGGAATCCGGGCTGAAGCCGGTCAAAACGTGGAGGTAGATGCAGCGTCGAGCTACGGCGGCCCGACGATGTTTGCCTCCGGCTACTTGTACCCTGCGCAGTAAGACAAATGGGCCCTCAGGATTGCGGTCCTGGAGGCCCAATCTAATTGATCAAGACAATACAATGGGGCAATGCGAATCATCATTCTGGCCACCATGGTTATTCTTGCCGCTTCTGCCTGTCAAAAGAGCGAATACCAGGGTAAAGAAATCCTGGTTGAAGAATGGATTCAAAAGATAGACCGCCACCCGGAGCGAGTTGAAGAAATTATCTTCGAAACAGTCAGTTGGAAGAGGCCTCATCCTAACAGTGAAAACTCTAGCGCAGGCCTCACAACCATTTGTAAAGTAAGGCGATTTAAAGAGGGGAAACTCCATTCGACTTCCAATATCACTCCCGGAGAAGTTTCAAGGTTTACCATTAAGGACGACTCCTGCGACACCATTGAAGTTGCTTTTCCCTTCAAGATGGATGGGACGGATACCGAATCCCCGCCCTTCAAGGTAATCGAATTATCACCGGAAGGGGCTCCCAATCCGGAATGGAAGATCGTCGTTTCCTCCAAATTTGGAGAAGGCTCGGATAGCTCCAGCCTCGATTTACCTGCCTCTCGGCTTCTTGAATGGGTTCTTCGCGCCAAAATCGTTTATAAGAAAAAATAACCAAAGACTTCTGATTCCGGTCGAACAAGTGATTTGACCATACTCTTTGCACTGCCCTCAAAAAAAGTCGTCAACTTCCCGTTCACCAGAAGGGTAATCCGCGTTTAAGGAATTAGAAGGTAGCAGTAGACCTCCTTCGAATCCCTGTTCTAACTCTTAAGAGAAGACTCATGATTTCAGACCGACGCTTTGTTGTCGCTCTTTTGGTCGGCGTTTCGACTTTTGCCGGCCTTTCCGTGCTACAGGCCCAAAAGACTGTTATCAACCCGACTCCGCCGCCGACGCTCAGAGTGGAGTACATCCCGAACCCGAATGACATCGTAAACCTGAAAGCAGGCACGACTTACATTGTTCCTCAAGGAAAGATCTTGATCATTACCGATTGGTCATCTTCCACTTCAGAATTGCCGCATCCAGTTCAGAATGGCGAATCAATCTCAAATAAGGATTTGATGATCAAGATTGGCGGAACGGTCGTTTGGGCAGGAGGCTACAGTGCTTCCATCGTCCACGCGGATAGTTACCAGGGCCAGGACAATGCATACGGCATGGTCAGTTCCGGAGGCGGCAGCTTGTCCGGATCGTTGAGAAACGGCATTCGCGCAGAGGCCGGCCAAAGCGTGGACTTGTCCGTTACCGGAGGAAACACGGAAATGTACGCCTCCGGCTACCTTTATCCGGCCCAGTAGGGAGAACACCCTTTACTTGGAAGTCCGTTTGGAGCCCAATCCACGAACGCTTCGAGCCAGCTTCCACAACGGACCCAGTTCGGCGATGAGGTTGCCGAACAGCAAAGCGACTCCACCGAGCACCAGCCAAAAATCGATTTGGACGTTGCCCCAAATCACGGCCATCAGTGCCGCCCAAACCGGCTCCACTGCATAAAGGATGGCAGCCCGCACCGGCGGCACTTCCCTTTGGAACTGATTCATCAAACTCAAGGCCAATAAAGTCGCCAGTAAGGAACTCGCCAGCATGGGCTTCCAAAATCCCGGATGCAATGTCAGGGTAACCATGTCCCCCCATTGCAATTCCGGATCGCCGGCAATACCGACCGCCAGAGTGACCGAACTGCCCAAGGCGACGCATAAAAAGGAAGTCCAGGTCAACGGCATCGGCGGCGCATTTTTGGTGCAGTAGTCGATCGCCAAAATGTGAGCCGCAAACAAAAAAGCGCAAGCCACCGTCAACCATTCGTGAAGCCCAAAACTCAGTTGCGGAGGACCGCTGATGTAGCCGGCTCCAAAGGTGGCCAGAAGAGCTCCAATCCAAAGAAAAATGCCGATCCCCTTTCGGAACAGCAAAGCCGAAAGTAAAGCGGTGAAGACCACGTACAAACTGGTCAAAAACGCCGAAACCGGAGCGCTGACTCCCTCCAGTCCGAACATTTGTAAATGAAAACCGCTAAGAAGCAGAAAGCCCAGAAGAAAGCCCCACCACCACACCCGAAAGTTCAACCCGCGGCGGGAGCTGGGAATCACGATCGGCATCAACAAAGCTGCCAATCCGAAACGCAACACCATGAACAAACCGATGCCGGCGGTGACGGCACCGGGCCCGAATAAGTCCTGAGTGGTTTCCACTCCTTGCTTCATCCACAAGAAGGTCCCACCCCAAATCAGGGTCACGGCCAGCAAAGCCAGCATGGCCCGCATTTGACGAGAACGGCCCGCCCCGTCGGAGGCGGAGCGGGCCGTCGAGTCGTTTTCGGGATCAGTCGTCGCTTTCAACGCCTCCGGCTCCATCCCGGCCCTTCTTGCCGCCGCGCTTTTCCTTTCCGTCTTCCGACTCGCCCTCGCCTTCTCCATCCTTGTCCTTGCCACCGCGCCGCTGGTTCATCCTTTCCTTGATCTCATCCGGATGGCGCCAGAGCATATCCCATTTGCGCTGTTCGTTCTTCGGCAAAGCCGCCGGTTCTTTGGCCACTTTGAAGGTCCGTTTGTTGTCATTCCACCAAGCCTGCCACTGATCCCGAGCCCGATACATCTCTCCCGTTAAAATCACCAGGGAAACGCTGATCTCCTTCATATAAGGATTCTGGCGCCGGGCTTTGCCCTGGACCATAAAGGACATCAGTTCCTCCACCGATTTCTTGTCGCGAATCTTGCCCAAGGAAATCAGGCGCGCCTTGGTGACTTGGTTGCCACCGTTGTCCAAGACCAAATTCTTGACGATGGTGCTGATGGCCTTGGAATCTCCCTTTTGGCCGAGAGCCATGTAATACTCGGCGGCGAATTTGGGATCGTCCATCAGCTTTTTGTCCTTGCCGATCTTCAACAACTGGCTCAGGGCATACTTATCTTCGTTGAAACGAAGGGCGCGCAAGGCTTCCAGCCGTACGGCGGGGTCTTTGTGCGAAAAGCCTCCCCCCACCGCTTTCACCACCACCTTATCGGCGACCACGCCCTGGTTTTTCAGGATGTTCACGGCGACCGAGGCATCGTCCCCCTTCAAGGCTTCCTTGATAGCTTCGGCGATTTCCTTGGGGGAAAGCTCCTCGGCTCCTTCCTCGGTGCCCTCTTCTTGCTGAGTTTCTTCAGCCTGCCAAAGGGGAAGGGTTTCAGCGGCCGGCAGCGGAGCGGCGAACGGTGTGGCGAAGCTAAGGAGGAGGTTGAGCAGCATGGCGTAGATCCTGGAGGCAAGGGAGGACGGTCAGGCCTGGACAGGCGGCCGGCCTATCTTTGGAATGACCTAAAGTCCTGGAGGTTCCGCCTCCTGGACTGATTTTCTCCTTTTCTTGGCCCGGAACCAAGCGCCTTGCCCCGATCCACCGCCCCGGCATCGCTTCCCTGCCCCATTTGCCGGCAACGGCCGCTGCAAAATGCGGTCCGGGTCTACCGCGCCGAAGCCCGCCCCAGCCCCCTTCCTCCGATCCTGGATCACGAGATCCTGCTGGCCTGCCGGCCGTGTCTGGCAGCCTCTCTGGCCCGCGGTTTCGCCTCTTTGACCTTCTCCAGAAAGGGCGGTTCCGGACTCCACCGGCCGGCCAAGCGGCTCCAATTCGCCGCACGTAACTTATTTTGGTGGCTGGTGATCCGATGGGCGCCCCGGACTTTCTGGATGCGCGATCTGCTGCAAGAAGCCGGCTTCGAGGGCCGCCCCGGCCGGAACTCGGCGGCGAACCAACCTTGGGCTTTCGAACAGCGCCGGGAATTGGCCCAAGCCCTGGTCTGTCTGATGCGGGCGGTGGCTCAAGCCGACGGTCACACCGATCCCCGGGAGTGGGCGGCTACCCGGCGATTTCTGCGCTATTACTGGTCTTCCGAACCGGAGATCTTTGCCGCCGCCGACCCGGGAAAGGAGCCCCTTCCGCCGCCCGGGCCCCAGGAAGTCACCGAAGCCTGCCGCCAAATCCGGGAGAATCTGCCGGCGGAGGAACGCAAGCTGTTCCTGTTCATGCTGGTTGGCATCGCCGAACAGGTCGGAGATTTGCTCCGCGGCGAGCAATCCCGGGTCCGGGAGCTGGCGGAGCGTTGCGGCATTCCCAAGGCCGACTGGGAGGCTTGGTTGCCTACTTGGACGGACGCCGCAGCAGAAGCCGACTCCCACCAAGATCCCTGGCAGGCAGACCCTTGGAAAATCCTCGGCCTGCCCCAGGGAAGTCCAGCCGGCGAGGTTCGGCGACGGTATCTGCAACTGGTCCGAAGTCACCACCCCGATCGCTTCGCCCACCTGGGAAAGGCCCACCAGGACGAGGCCAAGCGCCGTATGCAGAGCATCAACGTCGCTTATTCCCGGCTGTGCAAGAGCCGATCCTGAAGCCACCCTGGGAAACCCTAGTACGCTGCACGACTAGACCAGGAACCCCTTCTCCATGACGGCTTTCCATTCCTTTCTTGTCGGGCTGGTCGTAGTCGGCTCCCTTGCCTTTTCTCCCCCGGCCGAAGCCCAGGTCCAAAGCCAAGCTCAACTTCGAACTTGGCTCAAGACCCTTCACCATCCGCGAAAACCGGCCGAACAACGCTGGCTCGCGGCGCAAAAGCTGCGCATCGACCCTCAAGTCCAATTGCAAGCTTTTTACGAACTGGCTCACCCAAAGCGAGAGCCCAAGGAAGCCGAGGTTTTGTTGCGGGCGGATTTGTGTTTGCAGGCTTGCCTGTTGGAACCGGTTCCGGCCATTCGTCACGCTCTGCTTTACTACGCCGACCGTTGCCATCACCGCCGGACCTTGGAGATCTTGATGGCCTGGGCCAAAGGCCAAGCCCTCTGGCCTCTTGGTGAATCCCAATCGCTGCCGGTACCGGAAGTCGACCCGGCCTTCATTCGACATCGGGCTTGCGAAGCTCTCGGCTTGTTGTTTCCTCGCTGCTTTGGAAGGGACCGGCGCCGCATCAATGAGGCCCTGCTGGAAGCCGCCGAGCAAGCCGAGTGGCATTTCCAAAGGATCAGCGCTTTGGATGCCTTGCAAAGGACCTTCGCCAGTTATCGCGAGTCCGACCGCAACGCCCGGTTGGAACAACTTTGGCAAGCGAGTCGGGAGTTCGGCGACGCCCATTTGCTGCAACATGCGGTTTGGTTTCTGCGCGACAGTCAGGGGCCGATTCTCGCCGGCGGCATCAACTTCATGCGCCGCTTGTGCCAAAACGATCCGATCGAAATCCGGCGACAAGTGGAAGCCGCTCTCTCGGAAGAGGAAGCTTTTTTTGAATTCTCCGGCAGCGACGTCCTGAAGGAAGCCTACGGCAAAGGGCCGCGGCCTCGAATGGAGCTGGAAATTCAGGAAAACGGGCAACCCGGATTTCGAAAAACGGTCCAAGCCGCCTTGCAAGCCATTGCCGATGCGGATCCGGCCTTGGCCTATATGCTGAACTCCGCTCCGGTACTGCACATTCAACCGGCTCCGGCGACGGAGAAACGCCTTAGTTGGGCCACTTTTCCCGATGGCGGTAACCAGGCGGTGATCTCCCTTGCCTTCGATCCCCAGTTGAGGGAGCACCCGCATATCTACATTCCGGTGCTCATGCACGAAGTTCAACACGTCCACAGTCGTTTGATGGGATTGCGTAGCTTCCGCGGGCACCGAGTAGAAGAAGACCCATTTCGAACTGAATTTCTCTGCGATGCCCTGCTGAGAAAGTGGCAATTCGGCGGAATCGAAAGCTTTCACGGTTGGCGCGATTCAAAAAAATCATCGGAAGCGGCTCGCTTCGACGCATTTCTTAAACGCATGGCGGCACGAGGTCATTGGAAAGACTTCGAGCCCCCCGCTTTGCAAAGCAACGATTAAGACGGCTTAAAAGACCAAGTCCAAGACCGAATACACCGGCCCTTCCAAGCAAGTCTTGGTGTAGGGCCAGGCGCCGAAACAACCGTCCTCGGCGGTGGCCACCGGGCATCCGTTGCACACTCCGACGCCACATCCCATATAGGTTTCCAAACTAATTTCGGCGTCCAAGCCGCGACGGCGGGCGAAAGCGGAAAAGGCGTGGAGCAATCCTTCGGGGCCACAAGCGGCGAAGCGGGCTTCCGGATCAAAGCGGCCCGAATCCAGCCCTTGTTCCAAAGCCTGCAGGACGTTGCCGTGAAAACCTTGGCTGCCGTCTTCCGTGGCCAACAGCAGATCCATGCCTAAATCGCTGAAACTGGCATGGTCGTACAAACGATCGGCGCTGCGAGCTCCGAACAACAACGCGGTGGACCCGGCTCCCTGCTCCCTGCGCTGGCGGCCATACAACAAAAAAGGCGCGCTGCCGACGCCTCCGGCCAGCAAAACCACCGGACGGTCCGGGGCGACCAGTCGAAAGCCGTTCCCCAACGGTGCGGTACAAACCACCGGAGAGCCCGGCGACAATCTGGACAAAGCCCGGGTTCCAGGGCCAATCACCTGAATCAAAAAGCGCAGGCGGTCGGCTTGGGGTTGGTCGTAAACGCTGAACGGCCGCGGAATCAAAGGGCCGCTGCCGTCTCCCGGCGACAACATGGCGAACCGCCCAGGAGCCAGACTCGGCAGGAGCTCCGGCAAAGCCAAGTCCAGGAGCCAGGCATCGGGTCCACAAGCCTGGAGCCCGAGCAACTCCGTATCCATACAGCGGGCGTCGGCGGGAAGCACAGCCATGCGGCCAAGATTCTAATGCCGTGCCGGCGTACCATGCGGCCATGAAAAGCGCCGAAAGCCGTGGCACCGCTCCGCCGCTGGGAAGTTGCGAGAACCCGGTCCTGGCCGCAGGAGTTCTCCTTTGGCGAAGCGGCCCCGAGGGTCCCGAATTCCTCCTATTGAAAAACGCCAAGCACGGGACTTGGGGATTTCCCAAAGGCCACGCCGAGATCGGCGAGGAGATCCGGACCTGCGCCCTTCGGGAAACCGAGGAGGAAACCGGCGTCGCCTTGAAGCCGGAGCACCTGGATCCGGATTTCGCCGACACGGTGATCTATCGACCGCCGGGCAAACCCCGGCCGTGGCAACGGAAACTGGGCCTCGAAACCGGCTTTTGGAAACGGGTGGTGTATTTCTTGGCCGAAATTCCCGACGCCGGTTCCGGATTTCGCAGATCCAAGGAACACCAAAGCCACCAATGGTGCTCCGAAGCTCAAGCGCTGGAGGTGCTGGAGCACGAAGATTCCCGCCGGACCTTGATCCGAGCGGCATGGCGGATCCACCGTCACTACAATGCCGCGCCATGAAACCGGACCAGGCCCGTCGATTCTTGGCTCGGCGGGGAAATCCTGGCGAGGCGTGGGTGGCCCATTCTTTTCAGGTCGCCAAAGTCGCCGATCGCTTGGGCCGCGCCCTTTTGCAACAGCAGCCCGACTTGGACCTGGATTTGGATCGGGTGTACGTCCAGGCCTTGCTTCACGACGTCGGCCGCAGCGTCGCCCATAGTCCCCTGCACGGATGGACCGGCTTCGTCCTGCTGCGGGCTCGGGGTGAAAGCGATGCCGGGCGCGGCTGCCTCGCCCATTGGTTGAAAGGCCGAAATCGGCGGGAAATGGTGGCCACTTCCGACCTGAGCCAAGGATTCGTCGACCGAGTTTTTCAAAGTTGGCAACCCGATCGCTGGACTTTGACCGACAGCTTGGTTTCGGTGGCGGATTCTTCGGTCGCCAACACCACCATCGTGCCGTTGGCCCAGCGCCACGCCGACTTGTACCGGCGCTACGGCGACTCCCGTTGGCTCCGCCGGGCGGAGGAATTGGCGCTGGAACATAGCCAGGAAATCGGCCAGCATTTGGGCCGCCCGGTGGATTCCCTTTTAGCACCCCTGTACGGCCAAAATCTTTCCCTTTGGCCGGATTCCCAGTCTTCCGCATGAGCAGCTCGACTTCGAACCCGCCCCGTCCGGCCCAAGGCTTGGACCGCTTCGCCGCTCAAATCCGAGCCGGTTTGGCCGACGCCCTTTCCCTGCCGCCCGAAGCCATCAGCCTGGACCGGCCGCGGGATCCGAAGCATGGCGAATACGCCTTTCCCTGCTTCCGCTTGGCCAAGGAACGCAAAATGGCTCCGCCGGCTCTCGCCACTTGGTTGGAAGAGCAGTTGAATTTGGACGGCATCGGAGTGCAGCGGGTCGGCCCCTTTCTGAATTTCCGGATCGAGCCCATGCCTCTCGCCAAAGCGGTGTTGCCGGACGCCGCCAGCGAAGGCTTCGGCAGCGGCCAGGAGGAAGGCACCATCCTGGTGGAATACAGTTCGCCGAACATCGCCAAGCCGATGCACATCGGTCATTTGCGAACCACCGTATTGGGAGCCGCTTTAAGCCGCCTGTTCAACCACCTCGGGCACCGGGTGGTGCGAATCAACCACGTCGGTGATTGGGGTAGCCAGTTTGGCAAATTGGTGGCGGCGTGGAATCGCTGGGGCGATCCGGACCAACTCGAAGCCGAACCGATCGAGCACCTGCTCGAACTCTACGTCCGCTATCACCAGGAGGAAAAGGAAGATCCCAGCCTGCCGCAACAAGCCAGGGAAGTGTTCCTGGAGCTGGAATCGGGCCAGGACAACCCGACTCGGCAAACTTGGCGGCAATTCACCGAAGTCTCCCTGGCCGCCTTTGAAAAGGTATACCAGCGACTGAATACCGAGTTCGATTTCGTTCGCGGAGAATCCTGGTACGAGGATCGACTCGACCAGACCCTGGACTTTCTACAGCAACAGGACGTCCTGGAGCTTTCCGAAGGCGCCACCATCGTCGACTTGAGCGAACAAGGCATCAAAACCCCTTGTCTGGTAAAGACCGCTCACGGAACCACGCTTTATGCGACCCGCGACATCGCCGCCGCTCTATCCCGCTGGCAGGAATTCACCTTCGATCGCTGCCTGTACGTGGTCGGCAACGAACAGAAACTTCACTTTCAACAATTAATCGGAGTGCTTCGTAAAGCAGGGTGTGATTTCGCCGACCGCATCGAACACATTTCTTTCGGCTTAGTTCGATTTGCCGAAGGCAAACTTAGCACTCGCGAAGGTCGGGTGTTGCGTCTTTCCGAGGTCTTGGATCGAGCGGTGGAACTAGCTCTGGAGGTTGTACAGGAAAAAAATCCGGAGCATCCTGAACCGCACAAGGTCGCCGAACAGGTGGGAATCGGCGCCGTCCTCTTCCATGATTTGAAACACTTGCGTAACAAGGACGTGGTGTTCAATTGGAAAGAAGTTTTAAGTTTCGAAGGAGAAACCGGGCCCTATTTGCAGTATAGCCGGGTACGGACCGCAGCCATTTTGAGAAAGGCTGGGCGACCGGTGCCGGAGGTACAAACCATTGACTATCAACACGTAGCCGAAGCCCGTGATTTGATGGTGGCTCTTGGACGTTTCCCCATCGCCCTGCGCGAAGCGGCTGAGAAACGCGAGCCAATGATTCTTGCTCAACAATTGCTCGCCGTAGCGGCGGCAGGCAATGCCTTTTACCGAGATTTTCGAGTCTTGGGTTCCGGTCAAGGTGTGGAAGACGCCCGTTTAGTAGTTGTCGACGCCATTCGCCGAACGCTGGACATCGGTTTGAATATTTTGGGAGTACCGATTCCAGAAACGATGTAACGAAAAATTCAGGTCACAGCTAAGTTCATCGCCTGTTTCCTGCATCATTTCTTTAAACGTAAAAAGTCACTCGCCTGGACCAAAAATCCATTTTTTGGTTCAGGTTCCCTTTTTTTTGAAATAGACCTTTTTCCGCAAGAGATTTTTTCAGTGTTTTTCAGCCTGATTCTTGACATGTAGATATTGAGGATTCATTCGATCGATCCTCGAAAACAAGGGGTAAGCCATGAAATACATCATCACCGCGCTTTTGTTGGCGGGTTTAATGACCGCCTACGGAGCTTACTGGCCCAGCCAAGCGGCGGAGCCGAGCCGAAGCGGACCGCTGCCGCTGGAATTGATCGCAGAAGGCAGCATGCAAACGCTGGTTTTGCCGTCCAACTGGGCGGAAAACGAAACCTTCACCAAAGTTGGAGAAGCCACCCGAGACGTGCAGGGTCGTCTTGTCATTCCGGTGGAAAAAATCCGCGAGGATCGCTTGGTCCTTCAACCCGGCGTTCTGCAGGATTATCTGTTGGAAAATCTTGCTTCGGTGGATCACAGCTTGATTCTGGATCCGCCGGATGAAACTCATCTCGTTTTGATGATCGATCAAAACGATCGCGTGGAAATCCGCGCCGGATACTTTCCTGAAGGGCAAGGTCCCAGAACGGCCGTTTGCCAACTGAAGGAACATCAATTCATCGATGGTTTCGCCATGCCGCATTTTCCGCCGAAATCGCTGCGAGGTTTCTTGGTCCAAGCCGATCCGAAAACCGGAAACGCCCAAGGAAACCAGCCTTTCGGTTCCGGCCAGGTGGAAATTTCCGACACGGGACTTCTGGAGTTCCGTAAGCGCTTCGACACCGAAATGAAAAGCGCCGTCCTCCGGGTAGCCGCGGACCCTTACGGCCGCCTGTGGGTTTGGTGGCTCTAAAGCACCTTCTTCCAAACCAAACCGATAACTCAACGAAAGGAACCGATCCATGTTGACTCTTCGCTGGATTAGCTTGTTGTTGCTCGCCCTGATGGGAGTCTCCGCGAGCGACTCGATTTCCCTGACTTCCCGACCGTCGGCCTTGGCCGAGGGATGCCGGTTGGAGGTGGACACCAACGGCTCCACCATCGCCGTCGGCTGTCAGCCGGTCAGTTGCAGTACTTGCACCCTGAAAAGCGTGAAGAACATCCTGGACGACTCGACCACCCATTCCTGCCTTCCTTGCGAAGGCGTCTCGGAAGCTTGCCTGGCTTCCGTTTGGGTCAACGCTGCGGAAACGCAATTCACCTTGGATTGCGAAGACGGCACTTGTACCGACTGCCAAGAAACCGAATCCGAGGGAATCTACTACTGCCAGGATTGCTAGCCCGGAAAGCATTCAGCGGCAGCTTGGGGGAGCCTATCCTGGGACCATGGAAGGCTCCCCCACCCAGGCGTTGGAAAAGTTCCTCCGGGACGTGCCCGACTTCCCGAAGCCGGGCATTCTTTTCAAAGACATCACCCCGATGCTGAGCAATCCGCAGGCGTTCTCAATGGCCGTAGACGCCATGACCGATGCGGTGCGGGCCTACAATCCGACTCACGTCGCCTGTATGGAATCCCGCGGATTTCTGTTCGGAACTCCCATGGCCGAACGGTTGGAAGCCGGCATCATTCCGCTCCGCAAACCGGGCAAGCTGCCTTGGAAAACCTACTCCGAATCCTATGACTTGGAGTACGGCACCAACACCCTGGAAATCCACCGCGATGCCGGCGAGCCCGGGGACCGGGTGGTCATCGTCGACGACCTTCTGGCCACCGGCGGAACTGCTCAAGCCAGCATCGCCCTGGTCCGCCGCCTGGGCGCCGAAGTGGTCGCCTGTTGCTTTGTGGTCGAGTTGGATTTCCTGGAAGGACGGGAAAAACTCCACGGGACCGAGGTCATCAGCCTGATTCACGTTGCCTAGTCCGAAAGGCTGGCGAAAGGGGCTCTCCCCTCCCTTTTGCTCCAAAAAATGGCGCAAAAGGCCACGAAGTTCCGGAGAAAAGCTACCCTTTCGCCGGTTGCTACAATAGTTTTTTGGTATGCCCAAGCGCCGCCCTGCCGCCAGCTCCACCACCGCCCCCGGGGAGTTGACTACCGAAGAGCTTTGGGAACGATTCAAGGACCACGGCGAAAAGGACCTGAAAAAGGTCCTCATTGAACGCCACCAACCCTTGGTCCGCTACGTGGCCGAGCGCATTTGCGCCACACTGCCGAAATCCGTCGACGTGGACGACTTGATCCAGGAAGGCAACTTCGGCTTGATGGATGCGATCAACAAATTCGACCATCAAAGGGGAATCAAGTTCAAAACCTATTGTTCGGCCCGGATCCGTGGCGCCATTTTGGACGCCTTGCGCAGCCAGGATTGGGTGCCCCGCCTGGTGCGGCAACGGGCTTCCCGGCTGGAAGCCATCCAACGCCAGTGGATGAGTCAATGCGGCCGCGAACCGACCCAAGCGGAGTTGGCCGAAGCCCTGCAGGTGGAAGAAGGGCAAGTTCCCAAAGAAGTCGGAAAGGCCAGGCCGCACAACATCCTGAACGTCAGTGACCGGCGCACGCCTCCTGGCGAGGACAATGAAAGCCAACTGGAAAGCTTGGCCGAGTCCGCCGAAGTCAATCCGGCCGACCTTGCTCATCGCAAGGATCTCATGGAAGTCCTGACTCGGACCCTGACTCCAAAAGAAACTCGGATTTTGCGCCTGTATTACTTGCAAGGCCTGACCCTGAGAGAAATCGGCGAGAAGATGGAACTGACCGAATCTCGGGTTTGCCAAATTCATTCCAACGTGATCAAGCGCCTGCGGAAGCGCTTGCAAAGCACCGACGAACATTTCCAGGCTTAAGCCCAAATGATCGCCGACCCCCTCGATTTCGGGGAATTGGATCGGTTGTTGCCGGCAAAAAGAAGACTGGCCAGGGAATGGCAATGGCTGCGCTGTTGCGAAAGCACCCAGGACCGCCTGAAAGCTAGGGCCTTCGCCGAACCGGGCTCTCAACTGGACGGCTTTCTGCTGGGTACCGAAGAACAAATCGGCGGCCGCGGACGCAAAGCTCGAGATTGGTGGAGCGGGCCCGCCGGTGCCAATTTGAGTTTGAGCCTGGCCCTGAGTCCGCCGCCGGATCCCCCGGAGGTCTTGAGTTTGCTGGCCGCCGTGGCCCTGGCCGACGTCTTGGAGGCGTGGACTTCCTCCACGGTGGCGTTGAAATGGCCCAACGATTTGCTGATCGCCGGAGCCAAGGTCGCCGGCTTGTTGGTGGAAGTCCCGGCCAGCGGCTCCTATCAACCGGCCACCGCGGTCTTGGGCTTGGGCTTAAACGTTCGCGCTAGCCCACCGCCCCAAACAAGCCCATACGCCTGTTCGGACCTCCGGAGCCACAGCCTGCGCCAGCCCAAGCGAACCCGCATCCTGGCTTCCTGGCTGTGGAGGTTGGAATTTCGCCTACTTCAATACCAGAGAGGCGACGCCAAGGCGTTGGAAAGCCGCTTTTTACAGTTATTGCGCCGCTGGGCCCCGACAGGCGTCCGGGCTCCCACGTTGAAGCCACCCGATCCCGGCGGGCCGCTGGTAGAATTCTCCGTTTCCCAAGGCCTGAGCTGGGGTCAAAAAGACCAGCTTCAAACCCGGCCGATGGGTTGGATTCCGGAATTGGAAGTCCTGCCCCCGCCCGCCAACAACCGCCCGCCAGCCTGATCTCATGAAGCGATTCGACGGACGCGGAGCCGACCAGCTCCGGTCGGTTCAATTCCAACGCGGATTCACCGAAAACGCCGAAGGCTCCGTTTTGGTGAGCTTCGGACGTACCCGAGTGCTCTGCACCGTCTCCGCCGTCAGCCAAGTGCCCCACTTCCAACAAAGCAAGGGCGAAGGATGGTTGACTGCGGAGTACGCCATGCTGCCTGGTTCGGTGGAAGGTCGGAAACCGCGGGAAGTCGGCCGCCGGGATGGCCGCAGCGTAGAAATTCAGCGCCTGATCGGCCGCTCCCTTCGCTCGATTTTGGATTTGAGCGCATTTCCCAACCACACCCTGCACGTGGATTGCGACGTATTGCAGGCGGACGGCGGAACCCGTTGCGCCGCCATCACCGGCGCTTGCATGGCGCTGCACGACGCCCTTCGAACCCTTTCCGGACGTCAACAACTTCGCCATTGGCCGATGTTGGATTGGTTGGCGGCGGTTTCGGTCGGAGTGGTCCGCGATCAAGAGCTGCTCGATCTCAACTACGGAGAAGATTTCGACGCCGTCGTGGACATGAACGTCATCGGCACCGCAGGCGGTCGCTTGGTCGAAGTCCAAGCCACCGCCGAAGGGGATCCCTTTCCCCAAGACAGCTTTCAACGCCTGTTGGATTTGGCCATGGCCGGGGTGGCCGAAATCACGGAGTTGCAAAAGCAAGTAGTCGAAGGTGGCCTCCCGGTCTGATTTCCTGATTCGAGAACGACCATGAAACGGCGTTGGAAACTGCTGCTCGGTTTTCTGGTGGTTTTGCTGGTGGCCGCAGCCGTCGGCATGCACCACGGGTTGCGCTATCCCCCCCTTCAGTGGGATCCGGCCCCCCGACCGCTCCACGCCCTCTCCGAGGAAGGCTGGTCGGTGGAAGCCGAGGGTGCCTATTCCCGAGGTGTCCGCGAGGGCGTGTTGCACTTTCGCGCCTTCGTCCCGGAGCCCAGTCTTTCGTTTCGTTCCAACGGCGCCGAGTTCGCCAAGGTGGTGGTGGAAAACATCCACCCCGATGCTTTCATTTACGAAGATGGCCTACGGGATAAGGCCGAGGGATTGCAACGAACGGTCAGCTTGCCCTTGAAAGGGACCGAGCAAGTCACCCTGAGCTTTAAATTCCCGACCCGGGGTCGGTATCGCTTTGCCGCCATCGGCGATGCCGGCGGCGGCCCGCAACTGCGCCACTGCCTGGAAAGGGCGAAAGAATTGAACGCCGATTTCGTCCTCCATCTTGGGGACATCGCCTATTTGGAAGATGATTTCGAAAACGGCGCGAAAAACTTCCTGCAATCCCCCTTGCCGATCTACGTGACTTGCGGCAACCATGATTTTCACGGCGGCCACCGCAATCGGCACCGTTTCTTCTCGGAGAATTTCGGCCCGCTGAATTCTGGATTTGCTTTAGGCGAAGTGCATTTCTTGAATTTGGACACGGCCGCCGACTTGCTTTGGCCTTGGCAAGGTGAGCGGGGTAAGTTGCTGGAAGCTTTTGAGGAAACCCGGGCGCAGCATCGAGCCAAATGGGGAGACGGACCGCTTCCTCCCTTGGTGGTGTTTACCCACCGGCCGTTGAACGATCCGCGCATGACCCTGGGCCGGCGCAAGAAAGCTCACGCTCTGAACTTCCAATTGGAAGCGAACTGGCTGCGTAAAAAACTGTTGGAGCTGGAAGCTACGGTGCTCTTGGCTGGACACATTCACGAATCTCACCATTTCAACGACGAGGGTTTGGATACCTGGATTGCCGGCGAGGGTTTGAGCGAAGGCACGACCGAAGCTTCCATCTTGATCGGCGAATTCGGTCCCGGTGAAACTCCGGTTTTCCGCTGGGAACCCTTGAACATGCCGGTGGAATACACCAAGTGGCGCCATTGAACCCCATGAAACAGCGCATCCTGGTAGCCTCGGGAAATGCCAAAAAGCTGGCGGAATTGCGCTCGCTTTGCCAAGACCTGCCGGTGGAGATTCTCGGCCCGGAAGCCTTGCCCCAAGGATTGCCGGAGGTCGAAGAAGATGGCGATACTTTCCTCGCCAACGCCGGAAAGAAAGCCTTCGCTTTTGCGGAGGCGGCCCAAGCTCAACTTGGAGAAGACGTGTGGGCCCTGGCCGATGATTCCGGTTTGGTGGTAGACGCTTTGGATGGAGCCCCGGGGGTTTATTCCGCCCGCTTTGCCGGAGTGGAAGGCCCGGAACGGGACGCCGCTAACATCGCCCATCTCCTGCACGCGCTCGGCGATGCCCCCGAGGAACAACGCGGCGCCGCCTTCGTTTGTTTAATTGCCGTTGCTCATGGCGAAGAACTGTTGTTCGCCGTGGAAGGGCGGGTGGAAGGCAGCATCTTGGAGGCGCCGGATGGAGATGGAGGTTTCGGTTATGACCCGGTTTTCTTTCACCCGGGTTCCGGTCGCAGCTTCGCCCGCCTGAGCCCGGCGGAAAAAGCGGCGGTCAGCCATCGTGGAGAGGCGGTGGCCAAATTGCGCCACGTTTTGGAAACGGTCTTGCCCCAAACCCAGCGATGAGCGAAACCTTCCCCCGAGAGCGCATCCGCAACTTTTCCATCATCGCCCACATCGACCACGGCAAGTCGACTCTGGCCGACCGTTTCCTGGAAATCACCGGCGCCGTCGACACCCGCAAACGGGCAGAGCAGATGCTCGACTCGATGGATTTGGAAAAGGAACGGGGAATCACCATCAAAGCGGCGGCGGTGGCTTTGCAGGCCAAGATCGACGGCGAGGATTATTTATTGAACTTGATTGATACGCCGGGACACGTCGACTTCTCCTACGAAGTCGAAAAGTCCCTTCAGGCGTGCGAAGGCGCTTTGCTGTTGATTGACGCCGCCCAAGGCATTCAAGCTCAGACGGTCGCCAACGCCCTCCTGGCTTTGGAGCAGGAGATGACCGTGATTCCGGTTTTCAACAAGATTGATTTGCCCCACGCTCGACCGGAGGAGATCGCTGAGGAGCTGGAGCACGTCCTGTTGTTGGAAAAGGAATCCGCCTTGCCTTGCTCGGCAAAAACCGGCAAGGGCGTGGAAGAGTTGCTTCGAGAAATCGTCCGGCAAGTTCCGGCGCCGCAAGGCGATCCTGACAAACCGTTGCGGGCGTTGATCTTCGATGCCAAATACGACGAATATCGCGGCGTCGTGGTTTATTTACGGATCATCGACGGCGTGATTCGCAAGGGTGATTCAGTTCACATGTTGGGAACCGGCCGGGATTATGACGTTTTGGAATTGGGCAAGTTCACGCCCAAGCCGAAACCTTTTAAATCCATGGGGCCGGGAGAAGCCGGTTATTTGATTTCCAACATCAAGCGCCTTGGGGACGTGAAAGTCGGCGACACCATCACCTTGACCAAAGGAGAGCGGGCTGAGCCGTTGCAAGGCTATCGGGAGCCTCAGGCCATGGTCTGGTGCGGCATCTATCCGACCAACAGCGGGGATTTCGAAAACCTGCGCTCAGCCCTGGAAACTTTGAAGTTGAACGACTCTTCGATTCTGTTCGAACCGGAGTCGTCCGATGCGCTGGGTTTCGGATTCCGTTGCGGCTTTTTGGGCTTGCTGCACATGGAAATCGTGCAAGAGCGCCTGGAACGGGAAAGCGATTTGGATATCGTGCAAACCGCTCCCACCGTGCCTTATGAAGTCCAGTTCCTCGAAGGTGAAAGCCAAGTGATTCATTCTCCGGGGGAGTTACCCGACTCCAACGAATATCAGGAAATCCGCGAGCCGGTGGTCACCACCAGCATTTTGGTGCCGGACTTCGGCATCGGCCCGGTAATGAAGCTGTGCGCCGATCGCCGCGGGGTTTTTCTGCGCCAGGACCATTTGTCCCCGACCCGAGTGATGTTGGTTTGGGACATGCCGCTGGCCGAAATCATTTTCGATTTCTACGACAAATTGAAATCGGCGACTCGCGGTTACGGCACCATGAATTATGACGAGCCGCGCTTCGAAGCTTCCCGTCTGGTTAAGGTCCGAATCATGGTGTCCGGAGTGGAAGCCGATGCCCTGTCGGTGATTTGCCATACCGATTCGGCCCAAAAACGGGGCCGGGCCATTTTGCGCAAGCTGCAAAAGGAAATCCCCCGTCACCAGTTTCAGGTGGCCTTGCAAGCGGCGGTCGGCGGCAAGATTATCGCCCGGGAAAACATCCGAGCTTTGAGCAAGAACGTCACGGCCAAGTGCTACGGCGGCGACATCACCCGCAAACGGAAGCTGCTGGAAAAGCAAAAAGAAGGCAAGAAGCGGATGAAGTCCCTCGGCCGGGTGGAAGTCCCGCAAAAAGCCTTCTTGGCGGTTTTGTCCACCGACGAATAGGTTTGACCGGTTCCCCGGGTCGGCTCACCCGGCAGGCTTTGGCGGTTGTCGTGTTCACGTCGCGGTCAAATGGGTAGCCAAATGCCTTGCACAGCCTGAAAAACTCCATAACCTTGAGGGAGGCGCGAGGAAATCATTGCCCCCTTTTTCCAAGGGACCACTCCTCGATGCCCCATTTCCACTTCATTTATCGATCCGTCTCTAAACCCTTTTCGAGAACCTGAACCGATGAAAACGAATCGGCGAAAACAACTCTTTTTGAAAGCCCTGGCCTTGGCTTTTCTGGTATCCGCTCCGTGGCTATTCGGGAAAGTCACGGCCTTGGCGAAGGGGCCAAGCAAAACAAATGTTGGAAGTGAATATCTGGAAGCCTCCAACGGGTCGCCACCTTCTTGCGGCCATCGATTGCGAACCGGAGAACCGCTCCCGTCTCTTCCTAGATTCCGGCTGCCTATTGAAGAATTCCGAACGACGACTCGCCTGTTCAGCAACGAGCTTGGACTTTGGTGGGTCAAGCTGATTCCTCACCAAAAATCTCTGGAAGTGAGAATCCTGCCCGACCGATGGTCCTTCGATCTGAGCCGGCAAACTGAAGGGCATTTTGAGCCCACAGCCATGGCTATCGGCCCCACCGAGGAAGTGTTTATCGCCGGACGTCTTCCGGGTTTGAGCAGCTCCGCCATCTACAAATTGGACTTTCCTTGGAACGGAGCTCCCACTTACACCACCGAATTGTTATGGATGGGACCTGAGATCGGAGATGTCCTTGGCTTGCATTACACCAAGCAAATCAATGGAGGTTTGACCCTGTTCGATTTCACTCATGCATCGCTGATTTATTTTCACTTGGCTGATCGAACCTACCGAATTGTGGCTGAGCCGAGCCAATACCCGGCGCTATTGGAAGTCTTCCATCTTGAAATCAACCCAATCCACAGAGTGGAAAACGTATTTGACATAAAAGAAATGACGGGAATCTCCATGATGTTGCAAGATAGTTGGTGGCCAGTTGGCCCGCCCTACGACCCGCAAATTCGAACCATCGAATTCGTCGACCACGGAGGCGATGGAATCGACGATTTCCTCGATTTCAACCCTTAGAAAACCCCGTTCCGAAATTTATCTACCAACGTGAGAAAGCAAGGCTGAAAAGAGGTTCAGTCAGATTTAGATTCGGGATCGATTTGCGGAATCCAGGGGAAGCGAACGGAGAAGCAACTTCCGGCCGGGGAACTTTCCACCTCAATAATGGCTCCGTGCAAACGAGCGATTTCCGCAACGAGGGCCAAACCCAGGCCGGCTCCATTGGTTGATTTTGAATCGGAATCCACCCTATAGAAACGATCGAAAATATGTTCTTTGGCATTGGCCGGAATTCCAGGACCTTGATCGCGCACCTCAATGCAAGGGCAGTTCTCATGTCGTACGGAAATCTCCACCATCTTGGGTGCCTCCGAGTAACGCAAGGCGTTCGATATCAAATTACCGATTAAAACCCGCAGCAAGGCTTCGTCTCCTAGAACCGAGAGAGTCTCATCGCCTTCCATTTGAATTCGGCCGGCGGCTTGAGGTTGAGCGCCGGCAGTTTCTCTGGCCAGAACCAGCAAGGGGACCGGAGTGAAGGATCGCTCCACTTTGCCGGCATCCAAACGGGCCAACAGCAACAAGGCTTCCACCACCCGCCCCATGCGTTGAGACGTTCCCAGAATGTCGTCGAGGAAGGTTCGGTATTCCTCCGGCGATCTCTCTTTGCGCACGGCAACCTCAGCCGAACTTTGAATCGCCGCGATTGGGTTGCGCAGTTCATGTGCGGCGTCGGAAGTAAATCGCCGCTGTTTGCTCAAGGCATTCTCCAAGCGGGTAAAAGCGTTTTCCAACAAATCGGCCAAGTGATCGACTTCGTCCCCGGTTCCTCGACGAGGCCAATGGCTGGCCTGACCCGCTTGGATTTTGCTGGCGGCGGCTCCCAAAGCTTGCAAGGGTTCCACGAAACGGCGCGACAGAAAGAAACCGAAAACCACCACGATGCCGGCACTGATTCCGCCCAATAAAACCAACAACCAGCGAAGTTCCGCCCGTTTGGCGGCGATCGGTGCAGTGGAGCCGGCGACCCGCACCAAAACTTGAAAAGAAGGTTCCCTGGGATCTTCCTCGGTAGGCGGAACCTCTGGGATTTCCGCCACCAAGGTGCACAGTCGGCGTTCCGCCTCCCCTTGTTCGAGGAATTGGAATTCACACTTCGATTCCCGTTGCAGGGACCAACCGGCGGTCCACGATGCCGGCGGTTTGTCGCAGTCCAGGGCAGGCCCGCTTTGGTACAAGAGTCGCCCTTGAGGCCAGGTCCACACTTCCATGCTTTGTTGTCGACCGGGCAATGGCGGGCCGATCCATTCGAATTCGACCTCGCCCAATTCCTCGTCCCATTCAGCCAAAGCGGCCAAACCGGTGGCTGTCGCCCGCAACTGAGCGTCCATCCCATCCAATAATGCGGCTCCGATCCGTACGGAGAGTACGGCGGAGAAGGCCAGCAAGAGAAAACCGGCCAAGGCGACGAACCAAGCCATCAAGCTGGCTCGCAAGCTCAGCGGCTTCATGGGCCGTCCTCCGTCAACAAATAGCCAGCTCCCCGCCGGGTGTGCAGTAACTTCGGCTCAAAGTCCCGGTCGATCTTGCGACGAAGGTTGGAAATCACGACTTCAAGGACGTTGGAGTCCGGACCGCATTCATCATCCCAGGTGGCGGCGGCAATCCGAGCTTTACTTTGAACGGCGTTCACGTTGCGCAACAGGAATTCCAGAACTCGAAACTCCAGAGCGCTGAGATGAATGGCTTTGGAAGCCCGTTGAACCCGGCGAGTTTTTACGTCCATCTCCAAATCTGCCAGTCGAAGTTTGCCGCTTCGCTGGGATCCGGTGCGGCGCAGCAAAGCTCGTAATCGAGCCAATAGTTCGGTAAAGGCGAAAGGTTTGGCCAAGTAGTCGTCAGCCCCGGCATCCAGACCGGAGACCACGTCCTCGGTGGTGTCGCAAGCCGTCAACATCAAGATCGGTACCGAAGAACCCTGATGGCGAAGCCGGCGACAGACTTCCCAGCCGTCCACCTTCGGCAGGCGTAAGTCCAAAATGACGAGGTCGTGATGTTCGGCTGATGCGAACCACAAAGCTTCCTCGCCGTCGCGAGCATGGTCTACGACGTAATGTTCATCCTGCAAGCCGACGATGAGGGATCGGGCCAGGATTTGTTCGTCTTCCACCAACAAAATGCGAGTCACGGTTTTACTCCGCCAAAAGCCGGCCTTTGAGCTTAGTTCCCATCTTCTAATTCCAATTCAATCACGTGACCGGCACGAGCTTCCACTTCGCACTCAATCAAGTATCGTCCTTGCACGAACAGGATTTCGGCCAGCGGTTGGCTGTTCTCAAAATCCAATTCGGCCAACACAGGGGAGGCCTTGAGCAGAGCTTCTCCCTTTTCGATCAATTGCACCAGAGAAAGCTCGGTATGCCAGAGCAAATTCTCAAAACGCTGAAGCTCTTGTACATCATCCGGCTCGGTTTCCGGTTGTTGAGCCAGGATTTCGCCGGTTTTAGGATCGACCAAGACTTCCACAAGTTGGTGCTCGGGAGTGATGACGCTCACTTCGTAAACCACGTGCAAGCGGCCGTTGACTTGTTCACCCTCGAGCTCCGCTTCCACGGCCATTCCTGGACGGGCGCTCAAAGCCCGCTGGATGGCGGCTTTCAATCCGATGCCCGAATGAGGGCTTAAGTTGCGAGGGTCCAAATCTTGTTTCGAACCAAGATCCGGTCGCCTCGCCGACTCGCCGGCGACCCCGGGAGTTTGGGCCACCGGCGATGCGGACGCGAGAACCGATAGGATGACGACGAACCAGAGCACAGGGGAAAAACGCATCCTCTTCCTTTGGGTCTTCAGGGGCTTTCGCGTTTGCTTGATTATTGGATTTGAATCAGTTCTAGGCGTTCACCGGTTTCGGTGTCCACTTCAAGGACTACGCCCACTCCCGGAGCATAGTACTTTTCCTCCACGGCATCCGGCTCTAGAGGCGTCCATGCCATGACTTTCAGGCAATTGGTGAAGGTACCGTAAGGAACGTCCACCGTCACCCCCATGTCTACGATCTTGGCCACGTCTTCCGCTTCCTGGGGCAAGTATTCCTCACGGTAGATGGTCCCGATCACCGGGTTTTGGAACATGATCACTCCAGGCAAAGCATCATCCCTACCAGTGCGCCATGAACCATCGAGATTGTCCAAGAAGCCGTCTTCGTAATTGAGGGCGATCTCGCCGAAATACCAGACATCGCCGTTCAGATCTTGGGCGAACCAATCGTGGGTATCCTCAATCACTTCACCATTCAGGTAAGCAATATCTTGGACAACTCGGCAGAGGAAGCCATCGACTTCGATGGTGTCATTCAAGGTGGTGACCTCAATTCGCTCCAGTCCATCCGGAGTCATCTTCTCGTAAATGAGAGTTTTGCCCGGAGTGTAAGGCAGGTATTGATTGGTGATGTTCTCGGAAAAATCGAGCGGATCCAGATCCGGGTTGTACTTCACATGCCCCAGGGCGGCGCAAACCGCCAATTGGGCTTCGTATTTGGCCTCAGCTTCTTCCAAGGCTTCCTCACGCTCCGACCAAGCTTCTTGGAGTCCTTCCGTGAAGCTGGTTTCGGGATCGGCCAGGCTGCGAGTCAGGGAAAGCCAGAAATCTGCCTGGGCCTCGGCCCGGCCGTGCATCAAGGATGCGTGGGCGGTGTTGTCGCATCCTTGCCATTCAGGAATGGCCCCGGCTGCCGGCGCCAGGAAACCGGCGACAGCGAGGGCCAGCAGGGTAGAAGAAAGTCTCATTTGTGCTCCTTTTCTTGGGACGCACCCCCTGATGTTGGGGGCGCGACTGAGAGCTGCACCCTATGCCCAAGGTCCTGAATAAAAGCTGAAGGGAGCCGGAGATCGAAGTCGCGATCTCGTCGGCTCCCGTAAATCCTGGCAAATTCCGAAGGTACGGTTAATCCAGGTTGGCCGTCAAAGGGTCACCTTTGGTGAATCCGAACGTCAGCTCCGGAGAATTGTCCGGAGCCGTCGATGGTGCCGTCGTTGCCCAGATCCTTAAGGAAATACATTTCGGTATCCGCATAGACCACGTCATCATTGACGAAACCGGGAAAAAATGTGTAGACCCGGTCATTCTCTGTAGGTGACGCGGAAATGGCAAAACCGCGATTCCCGATCATATTGGGGTAATTCTGTCCATCGGCCAAAGTGGTCAAAACTCCGCTCTCCAAATTCAATTTCATGAGAGCACAGCCTGGGCCGTCAAACATTTTTTCCCCGATCTGAGCCCCGATGGCCGTTGGATAAAAATCCAAATCGATCATCAATATGGTCGATTTTTTGGAAGGCTTGCAATATTTGATCATCAACGTACCCTTCTCATCATCCTTGGGCATAAAGAAGTATTCGGGAAACCTTGGCAAGGTCAATGGATCGGAAACCGGCCCCAAGCAATACCCTCCCTTGGAATCGTAGTGTTTCGGCACCAGAGGAGATTTAATTTCCAAGCCGGATTGACCAAAACAAAACCAGGTCAAAGTTCCGCCAAGAACAACGGCGATAAATCCAGAAAAAGTCTTCTTAAACACTAGGGCCTCCTTGCCGATTGATTTCCTTAGCTGAATCTTGGAAATCAAAGAAGCGGCTATCAATAGAATTCCAAATAGAAAGGAAATAAGCGGTTCCCCTTTCTCGCTCCATGAAAATCGCGAGGAGCCATTGCTAGGATGTCGCAAAGTAAAGCCTGGCTTGAATATTGGTTAATTGGTCCGTCAGGAAGCCGATCGCAACGAACTTCAAATGGTTGGTAAAAGACCCCATTTGCGCCCCTTTTCTTGGACCACACCCTAGATGTAGGGGTCTCCATGCAAGCGGCACCCCATGCCCAAGGCCCTGAATAAATGCTGAAGGGAGCCCGGAAATCGGGTTAGGATGCCTTTTCCTTCTTCGAAACCCTCAACACCCCTCATGGCCCCCAATCTTTACTTCATCAATCCGGCGGTCGATTTCCCGACCTATTTCGGCGGGGAATTTTTCGCCGGAAATGGCTGGCCGGCGGCGGAGATCGTCGCCGACCTCACCTTGCCATCGGTAGCCGCTCTGGCGCCTTCAGACTACGGAGTGAAACTGTGCAATGAAAATACCGAAGCCGTCGATTGGGAAACGAATTGTGATTTTGTCGCCATCACCGGCAAAGTTTCCCAGCAGGGTCGCATGTTCGCCATCGCGGACGAATTCCGCCGGCGCGGACGCAAGGTAATTCTCGGCGGCCCTTTTGCTTCCCTGAGTCCAGAGGTGGTTCGCCCTCACGCGGACATTCTGGTCACCGGCGAATTTGAGGAAATCGCCCCACAAGTGTTCGATGATTTGCGTCGCGGGAGTTGGCAGGATCATTATCAAGGCACAAGGCCGGAGTTGGACCTTTGCCCCATCCCCCGCTGGGATTTGTATCCAAATCGACGCAGCTTGATGGGAGCGGTTCAAACCTCGAGAGGATGTCCATTTTCCTGCGAATTTTGCGACGTCATCCCCTACGTCGGCCGCAAGCAGCGGCACAAACCGATTGCTTCGGTGCTGGCGGAATTGGACTGCCTCTACCAACTGGGCTATCGGCAAGTTTTCTTCGCCGACGACAATTTCTCAGCCAGCCGGGCTTATGTTCGAGAACTACTCGAGGCCTTGCGAATATGGAATCAAAATAGAACCCAAGGACACGTCGGCTTCATGACCGAATTGTCGATTGATGCAGCTCGAGATCCCGATTTGTTGCAGGCCTTCGCCGCCGCCGGTTTGACCAAGATTTACCTAGGCATTGAAACGCCAAATTTGGAAGGCTTAAAAGAAACCGGAAAGCGGCAAAACTTGAATGGCGACCTGGTCGAATTGGTGCACCGCTTTTATGAATATGGAATCACCATTTTCGCCGGCATGATCGTCGGGTTTGATGCCGACACTTCAGACGTTTTCGAATGGCAATTTCAATTCGCCATGGAAAGCTCGATCCCGATTTTTACCTTGGGTACCCTGGTCGCTCCCGACCAGACGCCTCTGCAAGCCCGAATGAAAGCAGAAGGCCGACTCATCAACCAATCAACCAGCGTGACGGCGGCTCCCTGGACCACCAACGTGGTCCCGAAAAACATGAGTTTGCAACAGATGGAACAGGGAATGCGCTGGTTGGCGACCAATCTTTATGCACCGCAGCACTTCGGCCGGCGCATCGAAAAACTGGTCGAGCTATTGAAGCCAGGGCCTTCCCATATATCCTTCGATCCCAATTGGGGCGGTTTCCACATTCCGGAATTGAAGAAACAAATCTGGTTGGCCCTCACACGCCTGGCTCGCATGGGTGAGGCCGAAGCCAATATGCTCGGCCAAATCCGCAAAGCCCTGGCCAAGAAACCGGAAGCCACGGCCAAAATCATGCCGATGGTCCTTAGTTATCTGCAAACCCGCTACATGCTGAACCAAGGGAAGTTCTGGGATCCAAACGCCACTCATCCTAGGGAATTAAATGTGGTTTAGCCCCTATAACGGGAGATGTAGTGTTGAGTTTAAATAGAGTGAACGTGGTAGCAATGCCGGACTACGACCGGAGTTCTCAGTTCGATCGGGAGCACTAAACACCCGAGGGTCGATCCGCTCTGGAACCACATCTTCCGCACAGGTACCCTTTATTGATAGCTCTGCCGAATGGCAGCTCCTTACAATGTCTCAAATCAAAGGCGGAAGAGCCGACAAGATTGGCAACGCTTTCGAGCGGCTATGGATCGTCCGACTCGCGTTGGACGTGGTTAAGGGTAGCGCCACTTCGATCAAGTGGGAACCTCTTGGCCCCGAAGGTGCCGGCGTTGAATGCGTCCTGGTGCGCCCGGACGGAACTCGGGAGAAACACCAATGCAAAGTCGAGAACGGCACCGCCGCAAAGTGGAGTGCTGCCGACCTCGGTGATGTGCTTGAAGCAGCCAAAACCCACTTGGAGGCTGACCCATTCGCAAAGTTCACGTTCGTCTCGAAGGATCCAGCGAGGGTACCTAGCGACCTGGCTGACCGTGCTCGGAGCTGCGACAACAATGCTAAAGATTTCCTTGCGCATTGCCTGTCTTCTGACGCGCACAAGAGAAATTATCAGAGCCTTTGTAGCCACTGGGCGCTAAATTCAACGGAAGGAGCTGACACCCCAGTCGCAATCGGACTTCTCAGTCGGATGAACTTCGAACGTGGATTCTGGGAGCCCTACGAGAAGCAACTACTCTACCAACTCGCCGAGTCCATCGCAGAGGGTGAGGGTAAGAGGATCGTGAGGTATCTCGGGGCTTACCTCGAAGAGGCGCTCGGGAACACTTGCCACTCGGATGACCTCCGCAACGTACTTCGAGATCAAAGCATTCCTCCCCTCAACCTCGCTGGCGACCCGCGAGTCCCCGAGGGTATCGAACGCCTCCAAGCTCGCTTTCGATCCGCGCTGGAACCGTACTTGATCTGTCATGAAGTTCTTTCGAGGCCCGAGCCCGAGCGGCTCCTCGAACACTTGTGCGCGGATGGTGGGGCACGACTCATATTCGTTACCGGAGATGCGGGAAGTGGCAAGAGTGGTGTCCTCTTCGACACCGTGCGGCTCCTCGATGAGCAGAGGGTGCCCTACCTTCCAATCCGTCTTGACATGCATTTCCCGGACAAATCGGTCCGTGCTTACAGCAAGGAACGCTTGGAATTGCCCGCGAGTCCGGGGGAATGCCTTAGCGCATTGGCTGATAGGCGAAGAGCGGTGCTCATAATTGACCAGCTCGATGCCGTTCGATGGACCTCAGCGAATTCCGATCTTAGCTGGGAATTGTCAAAGGAAATAATCGACGAGGCACTTCGTTTCCCGAATATTTCTGTGGTCGTCGCTGGTCGAACGATAGACCTTGATGACGACCTGAGGATCAACCACTGGAAGAAAGAGAAGGAAAAAGGCAAGGCAGTTGAAGTTGTACCCTTCGGCGTAACGCGCCTGTCCGGAAATGTAGTCGAGTCCATCGTAACCAGATACGGTGTATCCTACGAATCGCTCTTGCCCAAGGAGAAAGAACTTCTCTCGAACGCACAGAGCCTCCAACTATGGTGGCGCCTTGCGGAGGATGGCAAGGTTGGAACTTTCTCAATTCGAGCAACTCTGCTCGGTTCATTCTGGGGACATTATCGAGACAAGGCCATTCGAGAATTCCCAAACGTAACCTCCGATACATTAAACAATCTCTTAGATCAACTCGTTGAGTTCATGGATTCTCAAGGTCGACTCGACGCACCGAACGCTCTCCTGGAGAACCATCGGGCAACAACCGAAGCCCTGCGTGGGCTTGCCATCCTCAACCGCACCAACGGCACAAGCCGGTTCGCTCATCAGAGCCACCTCGATTATCTAACAATAGAGCGTGTCTTTCAGCGCGCGCTCCAAGGCAAGGAGAATCCGATAGAGTGGCTTCGCAGTCATGATCAATCTCTCTTCCGACGGGATCAGGTCCGATTCCTCTTACAGCTCCTTCGTGATCAGGATCACAAGCTGTACCTGGAATTTCTTAAGGACATCTTCTTCGAAGAAGGTGTCCGGTTTCACATCCAGCACCTTGCTCTAACAACCCTTGCGCAGGCCGACCATCCCACTGACGGAGAGCACGAGCTCATCAAGCAACTGTGGAAAAAGGAAATGTGGCATGCGCACGTTCTCGAACAAGTGCTCGCTGCGCACGCACCCTGGCTCAATCGCTTCACGGAAGATGGAACAATCCCAGCTATGCTTGAATCTGAGGAGGAGGGCCCGCGCAACGAGGCTCTTTCCTTGTGTTGCCGCTCTGCGGAGACTGCACCCGAGTGGTTCGAATGTGTCCTCGCACCATACTGGGATTCGGGAGATCCCAAGTGGACGGAACTCATCGGCCCCTGGCTCGCTCACAACGCCGAGCACCTAACCCAAACCGTTTTCGAATGGCGCCTAGCACGCACCCGCACCGGGGCCGACCAACTAGAGATTTACTACGCGGAACAACTCGCAAAGAAGGACCAGACCCGTGCCATTTCATTCCTAGCCGCTATCGCTGAGGGCCTAGTTTCAAACGTATTAAAGTATAGCGCCGGAGGTACTCTACAACGTGTCCGAGTGGACAACGAGCGATTTCTGCACCTTCTCGATGCGTGCGAATCCCACCCGAGACTCGCATGGGATACCCTCTTTCCAGTTCACAAACGAGTTGCCAAAGTCGAGGAAAGACTACGAACCGAGCCCTTCAGTGTCACTACCCATAAAGCCGGAGACTACGCGCTCCAGGTCATCTCTGCGCTCCACGACTTCTTACTCGCATCGGGCGCCGCACTGCTCCAGAAGAATGGCAAGTCATTCCTGGCCGAGCTCAGTAGCATCGAGCAACCAGTTACCACCGCCCACTCTCGCAGGCTAGCCGTTGATGTTTTCGCAACCGCTCACAAGGGGTTAGCAGATGAAGCAACGGATTGCTTTCTTGTTGTGGAGAATCCTCTGGATATTGATGTGTCCTCTGAGTTCATCGGGAATGGCGATTGGATTTCGCCGCAAGATCCTGCAATCGGATTTCTGAGAGCACAAGCAGGTAGTTGCTCACCGAGCTTGTTCCAGCGAATCGAGAAAGAGATACTCGCATTTCACGCTGATTACGAGAAGCAGGACGTTAAGCGTCAACTTGAACGGATCCAGAACGGTAACTGGAATGGGAACCCAAATTTATATGGGCTCCCTCAGTATGAACTCCTCCTTGCTCTCCCTGTAGATCGCCTCTCCGAAAATGGAGCGCGTACGCTTCACTCGTGGCAGGGCAAGTTCGGCAGGCTGGAGAAGTATCGCAGAAAAAATCAGTTGATGGAACATCCCGCCGTATCACCGATCCCGCCGGACAAGGCTAAGTACGTCTCGGACGGCAATTGGCTTGATATTGTCAATGAAGGCTGGGCCGGAAGTCGGAATAAATGTCGCGAAACCAAGGATGGAAAATTAATCGAGGCTACCCCAAGTAATTTTGCCTCCTCCCTGGAAATAGCCGGAAGGTTGAACCCCGGACGGTACGTTCGGTTAGCTCTCCAGTTTCCAGCGAATGCCAATGAGTGCTATTACTTTGCACTGCTGCGTGTAGCGGGGATGGCGACTGCACCGAGTGAGGCGGATGACTCATGGGAACCTACTTCTGTTGCGGACATTGAGGCGCTAATCGCCCACCTCGATAACAAGCAGGACACAGAGGTCGCCAAAAACATTTGCCGCACCATGAGAGACCGCAACGGTGAACCATGGTCCGAAAAGACTCTCGAATTCCTGAACAAATTCGCACTGCATCATCCAAATCCGGATGGAAGCACGTGGCCCGATTCTTTCAAGAGTCAGGGGGACATTCGATCACTGGAGATGATCGTCCTCAATTCCGTACGCTGTTCGGCTATCCGCACGGCCTCGCAACTTCTTTGGGCCCACCCTGACCTGCTCGATTGGGCGAAAGAGCTGGCGGAAGAGGTCATCCAGGATCTGCACCCAGCTGTGCGAGCCGCCTCTTTCGAACTTGCCTATGCGATTGGAAACCATGATCTCGATCTCGCACTCAGCCTCATGGTGCGTGCCTACGAGGAAACGGATGATGCAATCCTAAGTGTTCAGTACGGCCCCCACCTGATTCGTTATCTCTGGCGACGAGAGGCCGAGATGACGCATATTTTCAAACGGGCATTGGCGTCCTCCAATGAGAAAACGGTTGAACTCGCCGCGTACTGGGTCACCATAGGCAACACACTGGAAAATATCTACACGGATTTAGCGTACCAAGCTTTCCGAGGCCCCACTGCCGCCCGGGCGGGTGTCGTCCGCGCGCTTGTGTACATCTCTCACCTCCATGATAAGCATCGAGAGGCGTGCCTCGTTCGGCTCGCCCGATTTCTAGAGAACGAAGAAAAGAAGGTCCTGGACGCGGCTGATGGGATCTTCCGACGCGACGGCTTCCTCGATGTAGAAGAGGCGCCTTCGTTTGCAGAGAGGTTCGCCTGTTCCGCTGCATTCCTAAGAAACCCGAGTTCGCTCCTGCACCAACTGAGCGAATTCGGTGGATCACTTGTCCCATACGCAAACGCAATTGAGGCAAGCGTGGCCCGCCTCTCCGGCCCGCTGTTGAGCAAAACTCAGAACTTTGCGAATAGGCATTGGAGGGCCCAACGCGATATCCCGACCATCTTGCTCCGGCTTTACCAGCAATCTGAGGAGGACAAGGAGCTAAGAAGCCGCTGCCTCGATCAGTGGGACATTCTACTCCGAACCCGCGTTGGGACCGGTCATGATGTTCTCGCAAAGATGGACTCCTGAGTCTTCTGGTGGAGGCCAGAGGCGAAGGGCGCGCAAGGCAGTTCACGGTTTCATTACTAAGAATCCGCAGAGATCGCCAATTTAGGATCCAATGATCGGTTCCCTGGAAATCAGGCCTATTGCGCTGAAGTTAAATCCAATTGGTGGAGAATCTTCCAAATCTTAGGCGCCAACTCCAAGGGAACATGCGAACGCTCTGCTCCTTGGCAATCATGCCAGGTCCTCCATTGTCATTTCAATCATCTCATCCTCCCACCAAATCCAATACCCTATGAGTCCTGTGACAACTAGCCTTCTGCATTTTGAGCAACTCATTGCTCTTGATTTCCTAGCCCCCAACTTGCCCTTCTCGTCTTTAATGAACCACCTCTAACGATATTCCGCCACCCAGGCGCCGCGGCCTTGGGTGGAGACCAGAATGCGTTGGCGATTTTTCTCCAGCAGGATGTCGATCACCGGCGCCAGCGGCAGGCCGACTCCGTAGGGCTTCCAGTTTTGGCCGTCGTCTTGCGACCAGTACAAGCCCTGATCGGTGCCGGCAAAAAGAATCGGCGGTTGGCCCGGGTCCACGGCGATGACGTTGACCGGAACGTCGGGCAAATCACCATCCAAAACCTGCCAACTTTGGCCGGCATCCTGGCTGCGCCGAACTTGATCGGTACCGAAGGCGGAAACCGCCAGATAGACGGTTTGATCGTCGGTCGGATCGACGGTGAGTTCCCGGGTCACTCGAGGCCAACCGGGAATGCTGCTTAAAACCAAACTAAAGCTGCTGCCACCGTTACTGGAAACTTGCACGTTGCCGTCATTGGTAGCGGCATAAACTCGATTGCTGTTGGTCGGAGCGATGGCCAAGGCCCGAATGGCTCCGGCTCCTCGACTCAAATCGCCGCTGATCGCTGACCAGGAATTTCCGCCATTGGTACTGCGGTACACCCGCTGAGTTCCATAGAGCATGCGCTGGCTGTTGTTCGGATCTATCAAATAAGGTGGCAAGAAACAATTGCGGTCACTGCCGCTGATGCCGCTGGCGGACCAATTGAAGAACGTCCCGCCATTGGTGGAACGATAAAGATTGCCGGTGCCCTGGTATTCCACGAACACCCGATCTCCATCCTGGGGATCCACCTGAGTCCAACCGCCGTCACCGCCAAAAACCTGGCTCCAACTCCCGTTGGCTTGCAGGCGATTGGTGCCGTTGTCTTGAGTTCCGCCGTAAAGAATTCCAAGATCCGTCGGATGACTCGACAAGCCGGCATAAAACTGAATGGTCCCTAATCCTTGATTCAAACTGGTCCAGGAAGATCCCAAGTCACTGCTTCGATGAACGCCGCCGTCATCGCCAACCACCAGGCGCCCGGAAGCGTCCCAAGCAATGGCGTGCATGTCCACGTGTGGCGGAGTGACGTTACTCCACGAGCTTCCGGCATTGGTAGTTCGCTCCAGACTGAATCCACCGAGAAATGCGGTATCGGAATCCGTCGGACGCACGGAAACCACCGACAAATACCAACCGTAACTGGCTTGAAAATTCCCCACCGAAAGAGAACTGAAACTGCTGCCGCCATTATTGGAACGCCAAACCCCCTTGGTGGAAGCGCTCCCGCCAGTCGACGTAGCCGGATTGACGAAGACCACGTAAAGCCGATTCGGTTGCGAAGGAGCCAAGGCAAAATTCACCCGACCCACGGAAGTGGTCGGCAAGCCTCCGCCGAGACGATTCCAACTGGCGCCGCCGTCGATGCTTTTGTAAACCCCGTTTTGGTTGTCTCCAAAAATCCGTCCCACCCCGGCATAGAGGACGTCGGGATTGGTCGGATCCATGGCCAAATCGGTGACCGACAAATTGGGCAAACCTCCGAGCAGTTGCCAAGTCTGACCGCCGTCTTGGGAAAGATACACCCCCAAGGGATCGGTGGCTTGAGGATGGTTTTTAGCCGCCGCCAGTTCAGGAAAGCCTCCGGCTCTGGCCACAGCGGCATACAAGCGATCCGGATTGCTGGGATGAACCACGATCTTGGAGAAACAACGGCCGGCGAACACGTTTTCCGCCAGAAGCTGCCAATGATCGCCGCCGTCATCCGAGCGCAAAAGACCTAAACCGTAACGACTGTGGTTGGCGTAGTTGGCTTCTCCGGTTCCTGCATAAATCCGGTTTTCATCGCTCGGCGCCAAAGCCAAGGCCCCCATCGAGGTCGTCGGCATATCTCCGGTGAGATAGGTCCAACTCTGGCCGCCGTCAGTGGTCCGCCAAACTCCACCGTCGGCCCCGGCGGCGAAATAGCGATTGGGGTCGGTTGGGCTGCACGCCAAAGCGGAGATGCGGCCGCTGAATGAACCGCTGGAAATGGGAGCCGGCCCCAGTTCCTGCCAAGTGAGTTTCGGCTGTGCCGGTACGAAATCCTGAGCTCGCAGCTCGGAAACCGAAACCAAGGTCAACGGAAGCCAGAACCACCAAGAGGCTTGAACCTTCGAATGAGAAGTTTTGCTCATCGTTTTTCCCCTTACCCCTGAACCTCGAAGGTCAACGTCGCCGTGAACCACCATCCGTCCAAACCCGGCTCGGAAGAGGGAGCCAACTGATGAGCCTCAATGGCATAGAGGCCAGCCTGACCGATCCGAAAATGCGCCAGACCTCCAGGCCTTGGCCTCAACAGCAGTCGACTTCCGTCCGGTTGATGAACCACAACCCGAGTTTGACCGCCGGGGACTTCGCCCATGTAAAGCCTCAAGGGCAAATCCGCTCCTTTGGGTAGCACGGTCGGATCAGCCAAAGCTCTGATTTGCAGCCATTGCCCGCTTTTGGCTTGAGCGGCGGCGGCAGGCCCCACCCGGCCATCAGCGTCGGTGGCCCGAACCAGGCACTTGTGGGAACGTTGCCAACGCAACCGAATCGGCTTGCGGTGAGGCCAAGCCCAACCTTCCAAGCCATTCAAAGACAATTTCCAAAAACTGCGCCAGCGAGCGGCGGAAAGAGCGACGTCCTTGGGCTGAAAGTCCATGCCGATTTGAGCCACGCCGGAACGAAGCAAGGGCAAAGACACCCAAGAATCGGAGCCGGTCGCCGGACTCAAACGGTCCCGGTTGACCTGCTGGCCGTCGACTTGCAAAAAGGCGTAGCGAAGTTCCTGTTTCGGCCAGGCCATCGCTTCCCAAGGTTCGATTTTTCCGGAATTTCGCCGGCCCAAGGCCAAGCGAAGGGGCGCTCCAGCGGCGGCGGTGAAGCTTTCGGGAAACAGGAACTGGTTTTGCCAATCGCTCGGAACTGGAGCTTGGGCCAAGACTTGCAGGAGGAGGGTGGCGAGCATGACGAGGGGTGGCTCCCCATAAGGAGGAGGGTTGTGGCCGGTGGCCTCCCCTCCACCATAAGGCATGGAAGGAAGCCGTAAAATCGGCCTGCCATGAACATCTTGGGCATCTCAGCCTTCTACCACGACAGCGCTGCCGCTCTTTTGCAAGACGGTGCGTTGGTAGCGGCTGCCCAGGAGGAACGCTTCAGTCGAAAAAAACACGACCACCGCTTTCCTCGTCACGCGATTCGCCATTGCCTGGAGGCCGCCGGCCTGCAGGCTAGCGATTTGGACCAAGTCGTTTTTTATGACAAACCGCTACTGAAGTTCGAACGCATGTTGGAAAGCTTCCTGGCCACCGCGCCGGCGAGCTTTGCTCTGTTTCGAAAGGGGATCCCGCTTTGGCTTAAGCAAAAATTGCACCTGCCCCGGGAGATGGACCGTGGCTTGGACGGTGGCTATTCCAATGCTTATTGGTTTCTGGAGCATCATGAATCCCACGCCGCCAGTGCCTTTTTCCCTTCCCCATTCGAAGAAGCTGCCATCTTGACTCTCGACGGCGTGGGCGAATGGGCCACCGGAAGTTTGGGAATCGGCCGAGGTCATCGCATCGAACTTTTGCAGGAGCTTCGCTTTCCCCATTCCTTGGGCTTGCTTTATTCAGCACTGACTTACTTCTGCGGCTTTAAAGTCAATTCTGGTGAATACAAGTTGATGGGTTTGGCGCCCTATGGAAAACCACGATTCCAACAAGCGATTTTATCTCAGTTGCTGGACTTGAAACAGGATGGCTCCTTCCGTTTGAACCTCGATTATTTCGCCTTTCATCGCCGGGAAGTCATGACCTCCCGCAAAATGGAGCGCCTGTTCGAAGGACCGCCGCGGAAACCGGAGAGCCAAATCGGCTCCAGGGAAATGGACTTGGCCGCTTCCATTCAGGCGGTGACGGAAGAAATTATGCTGCGCATGGCTCATCATGCTCACCAGAAAACCGGCATGAAGCATTTGTGCCTTGCCGGCGGCGTAGCCTTGAATTGTGTCGGCAACGGCCGATTGCTGCGGGAATCTCCTTTTGAAAAGATCTGGATTCAGCCTGCTGCCGGAGACGCCGGCGGTGCCTTGGGAGCCGCCTTGTTCGCTTGGCACCAACTGCTGGACAAGCCGCGCACGATCATCAAACCGGATGGCATGCAAGGGGCTCTCCTTGGCCCGAGCTTCGGACCGGAAGCAGTTCGCTCGTTTTTGCAGCAGCAAGAGGCTGAATTTGAAGAGTTGGCGGAACCGAAGCTCATCGCCGCCATGAACCAGGCGTTGCAAAAAGGGGAAGTGATCGGGCACATGGCCGGACCGTTGGAGTTCGGGCCGCGGGCTCTGGGCAATCGCAGCATTTTGGGAGATCCGCGTAATCCCAAGATGCAACGCCAAATGAACCTGAAAATCAAGTTTCGCGAATCCTTCCGCCCCTTCGCCCCCATCGTCCTTCGTGAACGGGCGGCAAAGTATTTTCAATTGCCGGAGGACGTGGAAAGCCCTTACATGTTGCTAGTGGCCCAAGTAAATCCCAGCCAAATGGTGGCCGAAACCGAAACCGCCGAAGGATTCGACCGGCTGCAACAGCTCCGGTCCAAAATCCCCGCCGTGACCCACGTCGACGGTTCCGCTCGAGTGCAGACCGTCGATCCGGAACGGCATCCTCGCATGCACCGACTTCTTTCGGCATTTGAAAGTTCTACCGGCTGCCCGGTGCTAGTGAACACTAGCTTCAACGTCCGCGGCGAACCCATCGTCTGCACTCCGGAAGACGCCTTTCGCTGCTTCATGGCCACCGACATGGATGTTTTGGTGATCGAAAATTTCCTGCTCTACAAGAACAAACAGAAGAAGGCGCGGGCCGATCTTCGCCAGGAGCACTTGCAGCAATTCGAGTTGGATTAGACGTGCTGGACCTCCATCTCCACCCTTCCACGAAGCAGCTTCGCCAGTTCGGCTTCATCCTGGCCGTCCTCGGCTTCGGCTTCAGCCTTTGGTGCGGCTGGCAGCGTCACCTTTTCGGATACTCTCTGGGCCAAAACACCGGCGCCTGGGTGGGGACCGGCCTGGCCATCGCTTCCCTCAGCTTGCTGGTTGCCTGGCTTAGGCCATCGGCATTGTTATTCCCCTATCGAGGCCTGAGTTTGTTGACCTTTCCCATTGGTGTCCTGCTTTCCTATACGGTGTTAGCTCTCTTGTACTTCGGCTTATTTACGCCCATGGGATGGATCATGAGACTTTTGGGCAAGGATCCTTTACAGCGCAAACGGCTCCCGGAAAAATCGAGTTATTGGATGCCTCACATTCCGACCAAAGACCCTAACCGCTACACTCGCCAGTTCTGAAGCCTTCAACCTCCCGGGCCTTCCTTCTCTAAGACCGTGGCAGAACAGCCTGAGGCAAGCAATTCCCCTTCCCCGAATCAACCTACCGGTCCGCCTCGCCAAAGAAAACGGACCGGCTTGGTGGCGGAATTCTGGGCTTACTTGCGCTACAGCAAGAAATGGTGGATGACTCCAATTCTGGTGGTCCTACTGTTGCTTGGCGGCTTCGTCCTCCTCACCGCTACCCCACTTGGGCCTTTCATCTACGCTTTGTTCTAAATTCGCTTTCTCCTTGAGCTATCATGGAGAACAGGGGAGGCAACCAAAGCCATGAAGAGCATTCTGACCCTACTCGTTCTCACCTTCTCGGCTGGGTCGATGGTGGCCCTACCATGCTGGCAAGACAACGGCCAAACAGAAACCCAGCAGGAAGAAACCCAAGCGGAGAAAGAAAGCGAACCGGTTCGAGCCGACAAGGCCCTGGTTCGAAAAGTCGCCGAGTTGCGGCGAGATTTTTTGGATCGGAGGGCCCGTATTCGGCGAAGTCGAAAACTAGCCGAGGCGCGCAAGGACGAGGCCACTTTGAAGAGAATCGACCGTTTGGAAAAACGGAATGAAACCGACTATCAAAATAAGCTAGCCGCATTGGAAAAACGTCACGGCAAGGAAGCGGTCGCCGATGCCCAAAGTCGGGTTTTAGCTGCGGAAGAGCGAGTTCGACAAAAGCGGGCGAAACGTCGCGAAGGCGGAACGACGACCAAGCCGGCGCCGAAGACGGAACCGAAAACTCAGCCGCAAGCTGAAGATAAATCGGAAACGAAACCGACTCCGAACCCGGAAACCGAGCCCGCGCCTGCTCCGAAGACGGAACCGAAAACTCAGCCGCAGGCTGAAGACAAGCCGGAAACCAAACCCGATTCGGACCAAGAATCCGACCAGGGTCAAGTTGAAGAAAAGGAAGACAAGCCCGAACCCGACCCCGATCCCAATCCTGAAGCCGAGCGGAAACAAGACAAAGCCGGCGAAAAGGAGTCGGAAGAAAAAGACAAAGATCAGGAGGACGGCGACTGGGTCGTCATTTGCCACCGGCCGCCGGGCAATCCGAAAGCAGCCAAGACCATGCGAATTCCCCGGAGCGCATTAAAGGCTCACTTGGATCACGGCGACACTTTGGGTCCATGTGAAGAAAGTGAGGAGTCCGATTCCAAGGGATCCGGCAAAGGCAAGGACCAAGACAAAGGTCAAGGAAAAGGCAATTCCAAGGGCGGAGACAAAGGCAAAGGAAAGGGCAAGGGAGGCCAGTAAATGAGTGTCAAAAAGATCATTCCTTTCGCATTGAGCCTGGTGGCTCTCACCGGCTTGATCGCTTGCAGTTCGGAAGGTCCAGAAGAAGGCGAGAATCCGGTTGCCGGCGATCAGGAGCTTGAAGAAATCCTTGATGATTCCAAGCTTGAAAAGCAGGCCGAAGAAACCATCGACGAAGAAAACCTGGAAGAAAGCCTCAATCGCCTAGAAGAAGAACTGAGCGGCAACTGAAACCACCTCTTTCCGGAAATCAAGGCTTCGAAAACAAGGCCGCCTGCAATTGAGCGGCTAAACGGCGGTTGCCTTCAACCGTCAGATGATCGTCGTTGGGAATCCTCAACGAAGGCCCAAATGGCATGGCCAGGACTTGAATTCCATTTTCTTGGCAAAAACGCGCCATGGCATAAGACTCCTCGTTGCGCTGAGTCAGAACCACCGCCAAGGGGACGCCTTGGTTTTGGCAATGTCGCTGCACTTCAGCCAAAGCCTGAGTGGTAGCGTTGTCGGGCAAAGGCAATTCGGCGGCCAAAGCCAAGTAATCCTCCAGGGAATGAGGCACCGTCGCCGGATCCGGCTCTTCCGCCGCCGGCTGATTCAATCGGGCTTTAAAATGCACCGCCCACTTTAAAACGAAGGGAATGTTGAAGAGATAGCTATGGCGGCGAACGGCATCCAATCCTTTCCACCAAGCGTGACTTAGGCTGCCTCGCGACTGAACCTTCAAAGTTTGCTCATCCTCCAACCAATCGTTGGAGATGAACTGATAGAGGACGTAATCCGGCGGGTGTTCTTCCGCCATGACCATGCAGCGGTGCCAGGCGGCAATCAAACCGATGCCGTCCACGCCAAGATTGACCACTCGGTAATCCTCCCCCAACATGCCCGCCAATTGCTCGGGATAGGATTCCCCATCCTCCACTCCCCAACCCATGGTCATGGAATCACCGACGCAATGCACGGTGATGCGCCGACTGCCGTCAGGCCGCAACGCCGGTTGAGCTTGCTGGGGCCTCGGAGAACGACAGGCTTGGGCATCGGTACTCAAGCGAAAGTCCAGCACCGGACTGCCGTCGTCTCGGGTCAAATAGAAGTGTTCCGATTGATTCGGCCGTAAGTCAATACGACTCCATTCCGTATAGCGATGCAGCCGGCGCGCGGCCAACACGAAGCGAAATATTTCGGGGTCAGCCAAGCGCAGAATGCCTTCGGTGAGCAGAGCCAAACCCAAAAACATGAACAGCGAATAAAGCAGCTTACGCCGATTGGATAGCACGGGCGGCGAAGCTTCGGCAGGCTGTTCCTCAGTACCGGAGGGAGCCGGGTTTTCGGACATAGATTCACTTTAAAGCCGCCTTTGACTTGCTGGGAGGGAAAGCCCGATCTAGGCTGCTTTATCCCTTTCGGCGAAGGCCGCCGTTCCCCCCTTCCTCCCTTTCTTGCAGCCAACCCATGGCGTTCAACAACCTGCTGTTGCGGCGCAATGCCCGCCGGGCGTGGGCCGACCCGGTTCGCAAAGTCCTGACTCTGGAAAGTTTTTCCCGCACGGAAGACGACGGCGGCAAGGACATCCTGGCCGCGGCTCGAAGGGTGCAGGATTCAGAACTACGCGGTCACCTGCTACGCCATGCCGAGGACGAAGTTCGCCACGCCGATCTCTTCCGCCGCCGTGCCGCCGAGTTGCGAGCCGATTCGGATACCGGCGCCCTGGCTCACGACCCGGGCAAGTCTTTGGATTTATCCCGCCACCGTCCTCATGAAGAAGTGGATGCTCACGGATTTTTCGAAGCCTCGGTGATGGACGAACGCGGTCAAATCCCCTACGTCGCCATGTTGCACGTCGCGGAACAAAGAGCGGCCAGTCTGTTTGCCATTCATCGAGACCTGACCCGGGACGACCCGGAAACTTCGGCCATCTTCGAAGAAATCCTGAAGGACGAAAAGTATCACGTCGCTTGGACAGGAGGCTTTTTGAAAAAATGGCGGCAAGAAGGCCACGGAGCCGAAGTCCGCCGATGCTTGCGCGCTTCCAAGCGGTCCCGGCTCATGAGTCGTTGGATCAACTTGGGATTGCGAAGTGGGGCCGGCATCAGCCACATCCTGCTGTTGCTGCTGTATTGGACCGCCTTGGTCCCGTTCGGGTTGATTGCCCGCGGCCGCAAATTGGAACCGGCTCGCCCGGCGATCAAAGCCGCTTCCACCGACCCTTTGCAGTCGCAGTACTGATTCCCTTCCGATGGACGTCCTCGGCATCTCTGCCTTTCATCAAGACTCCGCTGCGGTGCTGCTGCGCGACGGCCGGCCGTTGGCGGCGGCCCAGGAAGAACGCTTCAGCCACATCCGAAGCGACTCCAACTTCCCGCGACGGGCGGTGCGTTACGTGCTTCGTGAGGCCGATTTGGCTTCAGCCCGAGAAGTGGATTGGGTGGTTTTCTATGAAAAACCCCTGCGAAAGTTCGAGCGATTGTTAGTTTGCCAACTGCAAGCTTTCCCGCGTTCGGCCAAAATCTTCTCCCGCGGCATGTTTCAATGGTTGGGCGATCGCTTGTGGACCAAGAATTTGCTGTGCAATGAACTGGGCATCGAACCGGAACAAGTTCTATTCAGCAGTCACCATCAATCGCACGCCGCCAGCGCCTGCTACGCTTCCGGCTTCGACCGGGCCGCTTGCCTGGTCGCCGACGGTAGCGGGGAATGGACCACCACCAGCTTGGCTGCCTTTGAAAACGGCCAACTGGAGATGCTGCTGGAAAACGCCTTTCCCCACTCCCTTGGCTTGTTCTACGCCGCCTTTACTCAATTCCTGGGGTTCGAGGCGGATTTGGACGGCAACAAAATCGAAGAGCTGGCAGCCTACGGCAAGCCGACTTTTCGAGACTCCATGAACGATTTGATTCAACGAGAGGACGGAGCTTTATTCAAAATTGATCAAGGCCCGTTTCGCTTTTCCTTTGACCCTGAACACTTTTGGCGCCCGGAGCTGGAGGAATGCTTCGGTCCGGCGCGAAAACCGGCAGGCCCCCTGGCCTATCAAGAAGGGGATAGTCGCCACGCCGATTTGGCGGCCAGCTTGCTCCAAGTGGTTGGCGACACCTTGCTCCATCTTTTGGCTGAGCTATACCGAAAAGTCTCGGTGCCGAAACTGTGCCTGGCCGGGGAACTGGCGGCCCTTCCGGCCTTGAACGCCCGCTTGTTGCGAGAGTCGCCCTTCGAAGAGATCTTCATCGCCCCGGCCATGGGCGACGCCGGGGGAGCCTTCGGCGCCGCTTCCCTGGTAGCCCAAGCCAAAGGAGATCCGGCTTCCTTCGCTCTCATGGATTTGGCCTTGGGAGAACACTTATTGCCCGATCCAGGAGCCGAAGCCAAAGAACTGGCCGATGCCGATGCAGTCCGTCAGGCCTTGCTGTCCGGTTTGAACCAAGGGCCGGTGGCTTGGCTGCGGGATCGCTTCGAATGGGGTCCTCGCTGCCTTGGGAAACGGTCTCTGTTGGCGGATCCGCGAAATGCGAAAGGAAAGGAATCGATCAATCAAGGTCTTAAGCACCGAGAAGATTTTCGCCCCTTTGCATGCGCCGTTCCCTCGGAAAAGGCCGGCGACTACTTCGAACTGCCGAGCGGGGCCGATCGGGCGTTGCGTTGGAAACAAATCGCCGTTCCGGTGAAGGAGCTCGGCCGAGAAAAGGCTCCGGCGGCGGTTCACGTCGACGGCACCGCGGTCCCTCAATTGGTGGATCGGGAGGCCGATCCGGAACTGCACGCTTTGTTGACCGCTTTCGGCGAACAAAGCGGGGTGCCGATTCTGTTGCAAAGCTCCTTGGATTTACGCGGCGATCCGATGGCTCGAGGGGAAGCCGAGGCCCGGGCGTTTATGGAACGCAGCCAGCTTCGTCATTTGGTGGTGGAAAATCGCCTTTACACTCAGCCGGATTGACGGCGTGCCACCAAACAAGCCATGCCGGCGTCCTGATCCCGCAAGCCGGCCAAGGTCCAGCCGAAGCGGCGCAAGGCCATAGCCGGGCTTGACGGTTTCGGAGTCGGCTCGAACATCCCGGCCAAGCCGGTAGCCGGCGGTAAGCTGCGCACCCAATCAAAGCCGAGGGCTTCCACTTCTTTCACCACTCGCGGAAACGGCAAGCAATGCTCCAGCGGATGGTGATATTGATCCTCGATCCAGGTTCGCTTCTTTTCGTCGTCTAAATCGCCACGGCGGAGAATCGGATCCAAGCGGCGCCAGCTCGAACGGCCGTGCCGTTGCATGAATTGGCGGCAGCGATGCCAGAAACGTCCGGCACTTTCATAGAAACTCAACACCAAAAAGCCGCCGGGTTTCACCACTTTGGCAACGCTTTGGATCGCTTTCCAGGGTTCGGGAGTGTGGTGAACTACGCCGCGGCTCATGACCACGTCGAAAGCCCCTTCAAGGTAAGGCATGGCGAAAAGATCGCCGCGCACAAATCGCAGGTTGTCAATGGCCGCCTTATGGCGAAAGCCCTCCGCTTCGCGCAAAGAAGCACGGCAGGCATCGACCCCGACCACGTGCCGGCGCGGGCCCGCCAAGGCTAGGTAGTTGGGAATTTGGCCGGTTCCGCAGCCACAATCGGCGATCGTGGCGTCTGCGGGGATGGCCTCGTTCAAGGCGACCATAAAGGGAGAGCTACGACAACGATCCAGCAAGGTGGCGGCGTTGTCTCCGGCGGCATAGCCGGGAAAGGGACGGACCTCATAGAAGTCATTGACCTCGGTAGCGGCGGCCTCTCGGCGGCTTTCGCCGAGGAAATCCAACACCCCGTTCAGCTCGGCTACTGGATGGCCGCACTGGCTGCAATTCCCCAATTGCCGGAACGGCTCCCGACATTGGGGGCAGACCAGTTTGCCTTGCAGGCCGGCAGGCAGGGGGAGGAGGAGGGCCATGACGGCTTACTCTATACTCGAGGGAGAACCAGAGAGGACCCCCCCGTGCCCCGCTTCTTTCGTCGCACCAGAACCGGCTTCGCCACCACCTTCGAATTGCTGCGCTCCCTTTGGCGCGGCCCTTATTGGTGGCTGGTGCCCCTGGTAGTCATTTTGATTCCGGCCGCCTTGTTCTTCATCCTCTTGCAGGCGATGCCGATCGTTTCTCCTTTCATCTACTCGGTTTTGTGAAATTGCACCTTCTTCCAACTTAAGCCCTCTTCCAATTAAAATGGGAGGAGGAAAATTCCATTTTTTCGAATTTTTTTTGAACGCCTGAGTTTTTTCCGGTATGGTTTTTTGAAGCAGTCCCCTCATTCAACCAAATCACTTCGATGAACCCTTCTGATTGTTTTTGACAATCAGATTTACGGAGACTGATTCATGAAACTCCTTTCCTTTCCCATCCTGATAGCCATCGTTCTCTTTTGCACATCCTTGAGCGCATTCGCTCAGCCGGTGCCGAAGACCTTCTACATCGATGTCACGGATACCACCAGCCAAATGCTAGGTACTCTTGATGAGCCCTACCCCACGATTACCTACGCCTTGGCCCAAAACCCCAACCTCGTCGCCGGCTCGATTTTGAACATCGCCCCCGGCACTTACCCCGCTGGAACCCAGACCTTCCAGGAGAACTACCCGATTGAACTGCCGGCAGGGATCATCCTGCAATTTTGGGACATTAATGGCTTGTTGCCGACTCAGTTACCCCCCCCCGTGGTTTTTCAGGGACCGAGTTCCGGTGGAAAGAATTTTGCCTTTGAATTTACAGACAAAACCCTCCAAGAAACCACGCAGCTCCTTGGATATCGAAACTACCAACTAATTCTAGCTCCGGATACAAATCAAGGTTTTCACATTACAGGATTTGAACATGGAATTGAAATTGACCCAGTTTTTGCAGGTGCTTCATTCGTTCGGATCTACTTAAATGGTGTTGGTTTTTATCAAAATCGACAAGCCATTTACTCGGATTAAAAGAATGAGAATAAGTTGGATCTCGACCTAAAAAGATGTTTGATCCGTGGGGCGGATGCAGGATCTGGGTATACGCCAGATTTGCCCCTCCTCGAATTCCGAAACGGCGGCGAGAATACTGAATTTCACGGACTTATTCAGACCACTGATATCCGTCCAGGCAACGTCGACCATCAAAGCAGCATGGTGGTCCTTTACGCCCACGATCAATCGGAAGCTAACCTGGAGTTACGCAATACCAAGATTGAGGGCAGGATACCCGGCACCGGCACCACCCGAGCCATCCATGGTGCCGGAATCGAAGCCTTTTGGGGTCAAAAAGGAACTCACGGGACCTTAAAGTTGGATCGCGTGGATATCCGGGACGCCAACGGCGATGGCTTGCTTGCCGAGGTACGAGGGCGAGCAGACGACGATGAGGCCGCCGTGGCAATTCTGGACATCCGGAACTCCTATCTGTGCGAGAATGGCGGCCTACCGGTGACCACGCCCTATCTGGCCAATGGCAATACTTTCAATCCTCCACTAGGAGTAGATTTTTCCAAATCCGGTTTACACGTATCATCAAAAGAGGGTGCAACATGGCTGAGCATCGACCTTCAGCAATCCAATTTCGATGATAATGATACCCATGGCTCCTACTTCCAATCCGACGTCAGTGTTTACGAGTACACAGCCGCCTACCCTTCGGTGGAAGCCTTTGCCTGTTCTTTTTCCAACAACGGATTAAATTTGACCGGAACAGAACAAGGCCACGGCTGGTACTTCAGTTTCAGCGACAACCCCCTTGGGTTGAATGTCCAACGGAGCGTTTTCAGTAACAATCGAAGTTCCGGCTTGAAAGCGGCCATTGGACAAGGAAACCCCAATTACACTCGTGACCACGATTTCACTTTTTACAATTGCCTCTTTTCCAAAAACAGAGGTGAGGGTGCCTCTCATCCAAGCCTGAATTTTACCATGGCGCCGCTAACTGTAGAAAGCGCGGACAATTTGAATCTGTGCACGTTCCAAATTTCTCAAGTCACCATCACCGACAACGTCGATACGGAATACGCTCTTTCGGTTTACGATCTGTCCAACCTTGCTAGTCATGATTCTCTGAACCTCTGGCAGAACGGCTCTTCGATCGACAACTGCATGTTCAACCTGAACAACGCCCAAGCAGGCCTCGATACTTGTTATTACCCCGAAGCTCCGGCTCCGGTGATTACCGATCACCTGTGGATTGAAATGTTCGATTCAACTAGATACTCCAATTTGGGAAGTGAAGGCGTGGCCAACCCCAGCCGCTACACCACGGTCAATGGAAACTTTTATGGAGATCCAGGTATGGAAGCTCATCCGGTTTTGGGCATGGTTCTCCCTAAATCCACTTCGCCTTACAGCCTCCTCATTGACGCCGGAGCACCAAACCCGGCAGCTACCAACGGGCTGGACGTCCTCGCCAAAATGCGATCGGTGGATTTCTCCGCCGTCCTCGGCGGCCTTAGCCCTTTCTTCGACATCGGAGCCATTAAGGTTCAGGAGTAGTAAATCGTGCTCTTCCACAAACTTCCAATCCGCGTGATGCTTTGCCTCATTGCAACGACCGGATTCACCACTCTCTGCCCGGGTCAATACCCGGGCGGAGCTTGGGAACAGGTGGCCATTGACCATTCCTCCTTGCCCAGCAACTACGGAGCCTATTTGGCTTCCGGCTATGAGATAGACGGCGACGGCTTCGACGAATACGCAGTTTTTTTCTCATATGACTGGACATTTAACTGGACCTTTGGTTCGGTAGAGCTCCATTCAGGTCAAAACACCAATTTCCTATGGGATTTCCAAGGCCCTTCCAATTTGTTTGGAAGTTCCTTGCCCACCAATTTGCACATCATCGGAGATCTCAACGTGGATGGCATTCCAGAAGTCCTGGTCGGATGGCCGGATGCTTCGCCCGACTCTCCTACCTATGACGACCGGGGAGCCGTGTGCATTTTGTCGGGCGCCGACGGCAGCTTGATTGAAAGCTTACTTGGTCAACCCTCCAGCGTCTTGGTCGGTGAAGAATTCGGTTCCGGCGTAGCCCCCTTAAATGACGTCGACTTCGATGGCTTCCCTGATTTTGCCGTCGGGGCACGTTCTTCCACTCCGGATTGGAATCACAACCGGTTCGGAAGGGTCGGGGTTTACTCCGGCCAAACCAGGCAACTGTTGTGGGAAAAACGAGGCGATTCGGATTCAGTATATCTAGGAGAGAGAGTCGCCAATGCAGGCGATTTCAATCGTGACGGAGTGGATGACGTCTTGGTTTCCGTTCCACACTATCCCACCGGCAACACCAATCGGCCAGGAAGGATTGAAATCCTCTCCGCTTCCAACGGACAACTCCTGCAGTTTTACGAGCGAGTGACCGATGGCTCTGATTTCGGCGAAGTCATGCAATGCCTCGGTGACGTGGATGGAGATCAGGTGCCGGATCATGTCATTGCCATGCCTGGCGAATCTAATCAAGGAAAAACGTCTTGTGGAGCCGCCTTCCTGTATTCCGGAGCCAGCGGATCGGTTTTGTGGTCCGACTTCGGAGCCCGAGATGGTGACAACTTCGGTTTCGCCGTCGCCCGTCTACCGGATTTGGATTGGGATGGAGTGAACGATGTTGCCATCAGCGCCATTCACGCCCGCAACGGCCAAGGGGTCGGCAAGGCTGGCATCGTCAAAATCCTTTCGGGGGCTTCCGGAAACCAAATTTGGCGGCTACGGGGCACGAAGTATGGAGGCGGATTCGGTCGTTCCTTGGCCACAGGCAAAAACCCAAAAGGAGACAACCCGATCAGTCTTTATGTAGGAGAACCCACCTACGACAATTTAGGCCGAGTCCACAAATACGACTTCAATACCTTCCTTCGAGCCTCGGAGAAAACGCTTTCCGCGGCTACCGGTGGAACCGTGGATTACCAAATCGATTTCCCCGATTCCGAAGCCTTGAAGAAATACGTCCTTCTGGCTTCCGCTTCCGGCATCGACCGCACGCCGTTGGGCAGCATTGAAATTCCGCTTCGGGCCGATCACCTCTACTACCGCATGCTCAGCGGCCAGGCGCCAATCTACTTTCAAAATGCTTTCGGCGTCCTCGATGCAAACGGCGACGCCACCGCCACCCTCGACGTTCCGGCAAATACTCTAAACGCCTGGGCCGGGCGAACCCTTTACGGAGTCGCCTTGTCTTACGATCAAGATACTCGTTTATGCTCCATCCCTTATCCGTTGAATATCATGCCGTGAGAATCAACTTGCCATTTCAAGCCTTGCTCCTTGCATTGGCCGTCACTGGCCTCACCCCCCCCTGCCCGGGGCAATACCCGGGCGGAGCTTGGGAACAAGTCGCCATTGATCATTCCGCATTGCCGAGGAGCTATGGTGCCTATCTGGCCTCCGGGTACGAAATAGACGGAGATGGCTTCGACGATTACGCGGTATATTTCCTATATAGTTGGTCCTCCAATGACTCCTTTGGTTCGGTAGAACTCCATTCAGGTCGAGACACCAGTTTCCTTTGGGATTTTCAGGGACCCTCTAACTTGTTCGGAAGCTCAGTCCCCACCAATTTGCACATCATCGGAGATCTCAACGGCGATAGCATTCCAGAAGTCCTGGTCGGCTGGCCGGATGCTTCGCCTGACACTCCGACTTATGACAATCGCGGGGCAGTGTGCATTTTGTCCGGTGCCGACGGCAGCTTGATTGAAAGCTTGCTTGGTCAACCCTCCGGCGTCTTGGTCGGCGAAGAATTCGGCTCCGGCGTAGCGCCTTTAAATGACGTCGACTTCGATGGCTTCCCTGATTTTGCCGTCGGGGCTCGCTCTTCCACCCCAGATTGGAATCACAATCGTTTCGGCAGGGTCGGGGTTTACTCCGGTCAAACCAGGCAACTGCTGTGGGAAAAGCGAGGAGATTCTTACGGGGTTTTTCTAGGGGAGAGAGTCGCTAATGCAGGCGATTTCAATCGAGATGGAGTGGATGACGTCTTAGTTTCCGTTCCACACTATCCCACCGGCAACACCAATCGGCCAGGAAGAGTTGAAATCCTCTCCGGTTCCAACGGACAACTCCTGCAGTTTTACGAGCGGGTAACGGATGGCTCTGATTTCGGCGAAGTCATGCAATGTCTCGGTGACGTAGATGGAGATCAAGTGCCGGACCATGTCATTGCCATGCCGCTGGATTCTTATCAAGGGCGAGCAGCTTGCGGAGCGGCCTTCCTATATTCCGGAGCCAGCGGATCGGTTTTGTGGTCGGAGTTCGGCGCTCGAATGGAGGACAATTTCGGTTTCGCCGTCGCTCGCCTGCCGGATTTAGATTGGGATGGAGTGAACGACGTTGCCATCAGCGCCATTCACGCCCGCAACGGCCAAGGGGTCGGCAAGGCTGGCATCGTCAAAATCCTTTCGGGGGCTTCCGGCAACCAAATTTGGCGGCTACGGGGCACGAAGTATGGAGGCGGATTCGGTCGTTCCTTGGCTACAGGCAAAAACCCAAAAGGAGACAACCCGATTAGTCTTTATGTAGGAGAGCCCACCTACGACAATTTAGGCCGAGTCCACAAATACGACTTCAATACCTTCCTTCAAGCTTCGGAGAAAACGCTCTCCGCCGCCACCGGAGGAACCGTGGATTACCAAATCGATTTCCCCGATTCCGAAGCCTTGAAGAAATACGTCCTCCTGGCTTCCGCTTCAGGCATCGACCGCACGCCGTTGGGCAGCATTGAAATTCCGCTTCGGGCCGATCACCTCTACTACCGCATGCTCAGCGGCCAGGCGCCAATCTACTTCCAAGATGCTTTCGGCGTCCTCGATACAAACGGCGACGCCACCGCCACCCTCGACGTTCCGGCCAATACTCTAAACGCCTGGGCCGGGCGAATCCTCTACGGAGTCGCCTTGTCTTACGATCAGGACACTCGCCTTTGCTCCATCCCCTATCCTTTGAAAATCATTCCTTAAGAAGCATCGGAATGACCAAACCGCTCCCCACAACCAGGTTCTCCCACCCTCCCTTCCAGGAACCTAGTGGCTTTCGACGGCTGCCAATTGGGTATGGGCACCGTGTAAGCGATGAGCCAGAGACCGAGCGACTTCAGTCATCAAGCGGTGTCCGAGGGCATCATCCTGGTTTCGAAGAACGCGCAATCCTTCGGCATCCAAAGCGATCAAACGGGAATCGCAACGAGCCACAGCGGTGGCGGTCACCCGATACGGCGGCAATAGCGCCGACCAGGACAGGATTTCCCCGGCGACGACGTGATCCACAACCCGCTTTTCGCCCCAGCTTAGTTCAAAACCGATATCCATTTCCCCGCGGGCGACGATGAACAGATTCAGAGCGGGGTCTCCTTCCTGAAAAAGGATTTGGCCGGCGGGCAATTCAATTTCATGGCTGATTTCTGCAACCCTGTTCAAAGTATCGGGGTTGAGGCCGGCAAAGAAGGGATACCGACGTAGCGTTTCTACGGCAAGCACGGGACGGGTCTCCAACGATTGAGGATTTGTTGCACCCAAGAAGCGGCCGCCTCTACGGCGGCGGCAACAGGCGGACTCAAAGTCAAGCGAAAGTCGTACAGATCGTGAGCCTCAATGCCCAGAATCTTGAGGTGGCGATCGGCGGGTAGATGGGCTCCGGCGGCTCGACCCACCGCAAGGGCGGTGGCCAAATCCATACCGTGGGAGTAAACCCCGCGACGAATCGGACAATCGTGCAAAGGAAAACTACTAATGGTTCCGGGAGACGCCCCGGTAACGGCGGCGTCGATCAACACCACCCGGTCGAAGCCCTCCATACACTCCATCAATTCCAAGCCACCGTTGTAGTTTTCTTCGAGGACGATTTCGGGGTCTGAAGGCAGCCGCTCGCGAAGGCGTCGAACCACCTCCAGACCCACGGCATCGTCACCGAGCAAGGGATTACCCAAACCCAGGATGAGGATTTTCATGCCAGGTCCAGGTTTTGGCTAAGCACCTCCAGGACCTCACCATCCGGACGCCGCAGGCGGACTTCCAGCGGCATTTGTCCAGGCAGATTGTGAGTCGCACAAGCCATGCAGGGATCGTATGCCCGGAACGCCATCTCAATGGTGTTCAACAATCCGTCGTCCACCACTTTTCCTTTCTGGATCAATCCCTTGGCTGCGTCCCGCACCGAAAGGTTGATGGGTGCGTAGTTATTGGTGGTGCCGACGATCAGGTTTACGCGGGTCAAAACGCCCCGTTCGTCGGTCCAGTAATGGTGAGTGAGCGTGCCGCGAGGCGCTTCCACGCAGCCGACACCTTCGGTCGGCGTTTCGGTAGGAAGCACCCGATACTCTTCACCGGTGATTTCAGGGTCGCGAGCCAGTTCCACCCATCGCTCCGTGGCGTACAACAACTCAATCAAGCGCGCCCAATGGGTTGCCAGGGTGTGATGAACCGGTTTGCCTCCCAGAGTCTCGTAAAAACGTTCGTATTCGGCCTGGGCAAGCGGCGTAGCCATGCCGTCGGCCACATTTAAACGAGCCAAAGGCGTAGCCCGATAGATGCCCGAGTCGGGACCGTCTTCCAAACCACGCCAACCGACCTTCTTCAGGTACGGGAACTTCAGGTAGGACCACGGCTCCACGTGTTCGGCGACGTAGTCCAAATAATCGGAAGCCGGGTATTTGGCGAATTCCAAGCCGTTCGGGTCGACCACCCGAATCAAACCGTCGTAGAAATTCACCTTGTTGTTTTCGTCCACTGTTCCCATGAAGTAGGTTTTGTGAACGAAGGCTTCGTTAAGAATCAATTCCACGTAGGTTGGATTGCCCAACACGATCTTGTGGAACAGATCCAGAGTAAAGCGGGCGAACTCGATCGCCTCCAAGCCTCGAGCTTCGATTTCCTGCCGCTGCTCCTCGTTCAAGCCGCGACTGACCCCGCCCGGCAAACCCCAATTGGGATGAACGCCGCGCCCCCCCATCAACTTGATCAGGTGGTGGCCGTCGCGCCGCATTTTCAACACTTTGGAAGCCACCTCCATACCCACCGCTTTGACCACTCCGAGGATGTTGCGCTCGGCGCGGGGAGCATCGGGCCCCAACACGAAATCCGGGCCTCCCAAAGCGTAGAAGTGGGTAGTGTGATCGGTGGCGTAGAAGATGCTGTAAAGCAACTCCCTCAGTTTCTTCGCGGTCGGCGGCGGATCGACGTGAAAGACCGCGTCCAAGGCTTTGGTGGCCGCCATGTGGTGCGCTTCCGGACAAACGCCGCAGATGCGCGCAGTTAAATTCGGCATGTCTTCCGCTTGCCGCCCTAAGCAAAAACGCTCGAATCCGCGCAGCTCAGGAACTTGCAAGAAGGCATTGTCGACTGCGCCTTCTTCATCCAGGAAGATGTCAATGCGACCATGACCTTCCAGGCGCGTAATCGGATCGATGGTGACTTTACGGGTGGCGATCATACCCCACCTCCTGGATGGGCGGCGGCCAAATCCGGTTTGGCCGAAACTTCTTTTTCACCGTTGGACAAGGGGCTGCGGCGCATCAGGCTTCCCGGCAAGGAGAAGCGGTAAAAGTTTCCCAAGGGATCGGGAATCCCGGTGCGAAGCGCTTGTTCGATTTCCTCAGGATCATTGCTTTCCAACACCGAGGCCAAAGCACTGATCATGCGAGCGCCGAAGTCTTCGACGCCGTCGTTGGGTCCGTAGCAGCCGATACAAGGAGAATTCACTTGCGGACAAAGAGCTCCGCACCCGGCTCGGGTCGCCACCCCGCAGCAAACCAATCCTTGTTCCAGCAAGCAGGTTTCCGGATCGGGAAGGATTTCCCAAGTTCGCTTGAAAGCGGGAATGGACTTCTCCGCTCTCACCCGTTTGCATTCGTCGCACACGGTCGTATTGGATCCGATCACCGACCCCGGTTCCGGCAATTTGTTTTCCAACACTGCCACCAAGGTGTCCCAAATGCGCTCAGGCTCCGGCGGACAACCGGGCAGGAAGTAATCCACCTGAACCGTTTGCGCCAAAGTTCGCACCGTGTCGTAGAACAAGGGCAAGTGCAGGGTGCAGCCGTCGACTTCCGACTTGGTTTGGGGAACCACGCCGTCCGGATTCACCGTGCTTGGCGAATCCAAATAAGAAGAGGCGAAGATCTCTTCCCGGTTGGTCAGATTGGCCAAACCGGGAATGCAACCTTCCCCGGCACAGGAACCGAAGGCCACCAGCACTTTGGCTTTGCGCCGCATCAATTGGGCCATGTATTCCTGTTCGCTGGTACGAATGCTGCCATTGAACAAGCACAAGTCGATGGCGCCGTCCGCCATGGCTTCCACGTCGGAAACCTTGCCGTCGGCAATGCAGGGGCAAAACACCAAATCGAAGTGTTCGGCGACGTCGAGGATTTTTTCGTTGATGCCGAGAATGGCAATCTCACAGCCGCCACAGGAAGCGGCCCAGTAAATGGCTAATTTTCCTTTGCCGCTCATACCGCCACCTCCGCGGCTTGCCGGTGCTCTTCGGCCAGTTCTTGCAAAGCATCGGCGGCACCCGGCTCTTCCCGCCAATGCTTCGGCCATTGCAAGGGTCCCAGTTTTTGAACGGTCTCCGCCATCTCGTCGATGGCTTGGGCCAACTGCGGACCCTCGGCGGCGGAAGCCCATTGCAGACGCAAGCGTACCGGCTCAACGCCCATGGAGGCCAATGTGTGGCGCAACAAAGTGACCCGCCGCATGGCCTTGTAGTTTTGCTCCAAGTAGTGGCATTCGCCGGGATGGCAGCCGGCCAGCATCACGCCGTCGGCCCCCAAGGCAAAGGCTTTCATCACGAAGGCCGGATCCACCCGTCCGCTGCACATCACTCGAATGATGTGGACGTTGGCCGCATGCTTGCGGCGCGCCGAACCGGCGACGTCCGCCGCACGGTAGGAACACCAGTTACAGAAGAAACCCACGATGCGGGGTTCGAATTTCGTTTCACTCATGGCAGCCGACCTCCTTTACAGCAAAACCGAACCGACTGGTTCCGCTTCGCATTCCACATGGCGAAGCAAACCTTCGAGTTCAGCTTCGATTTGGTGATTGCCGAAGTGGGCGCCTTCGATGGCTTGCGCCGGACAGGCGGCCACGCAAGTACCGCACCCCTTGCAAAGGGCGGTTTGAATTCGGCTGATGCCCTCCTCATCGATGTAGTCGATGGCGGCGAAGGGGCACAAGCCGTTGCAAATCCGGCAACCGGAACAACGTTCTTCCTGCACGGTGGCAACCACCGGTTCGATCATCACCGTGCCTTGTTGAATGGCTCCCTGAACTCGGGCGGCGGCAGCAGCGCCTTGCGCCACCGCAGCCGGTATGTCTTTTGGACCTTGGCAAGCTCCGGCCACGAAAATGCCGTCGGTCATGGTGGCCACCGGATCCAACTTGGGATGACGTTCCGTAAACCAGCCGGCCATGCTGCAGGAGATGCCGACTTTCAGTCCCAGTTCCTTGGCGTCAACGCGGGGTTCTAACGCCCCCATCAACACCACCATGTCCACCGGAATGCGCCGTTGCCGTCCTAGCAAGGTGTCCTCGGCCTGAACGATCAACTTGCCTTTTTCTTGCGGCGTGCGGGCGAATTCAGTGACCTCGCCAACCTTGCCGCGGATGAATTGCATGCCCTCGTCCAGCAAACGCTGATAAAACTCCTCATACTCCTTCTGGTTCGGACGCATGTCGATGTAGAAGGAGTACACCTCGGCTTGAGTTTTTTCGAGCACCAGGTGGCCGTACTTCAACGCTGCCATACAGCAAACCGCCGAGCAGTAGCTGTTGTGATTGACGTCACGACTGCCCACACAATGGATGATGGCCACTGACTTGGGTTCGGTCACTCCGTCGCGCAACACGATCTTGCCTTCGGTCGGCCCGGAGGCATTGCACATGCGCTCGAATTCCAAGTTGGTGAACACGTTGGCCAAACGGCCGTAACCGTAGCGCGGTATCTGACGGCAATCGAACAAGTCCCAGCCGGTGGCCAGGATTACGTTGCCAACTTCAACGTCGAGGATTTGCTCCTTCTGCTCGAAATCAATGGCTTTGGTCGGGCAGAAGATTTCGCATGCCTTGCACTTACCCCTTTCGAAATAGATGCAAGATTCGGTATCGATGACCGGCCAATTCGGAACGGCTTGCGGGAAGGGCCGGTAAATCGACTTGCGGGTTCCCAGGCCCACTTCGAACTCTTCATCCACTACTTTTTTCGGGCATTTCTCAATGCAAATGCCACAGCCGGTGCAATCGGCTTCGACCACGTAACGGGGACGGCGGCGGATTTTGGCCTGGAAGTTACCGACGAAGCCGTGCAACTCCTCGAGTTCCGACCAAGTCAGCAGAGTAATGTTTTCATGCTGCCCAACTTCCGACATGCGCGGAGTCAGGATGCAGGCCGAACAGTCCAAGGTCGGAAAAGTCTTGTCGAACTGGGCCATGTGGCCGCCGATGCTCGGCTCCTTTTCCACCAAGTAGACGTGATTGCCGGCATTGGCCAGTTCCAGGGCTGCCTGCAATCCGGCTATGCCGCCTCCGATCACCAAAGTGTTCGGATTCATCGGCACCGGCATCGGTTCCAAGGGCTCGTGGTGCTGCACCCGGCGCACCGCACCGGAAACCAGCGATTGCACCTTGCCGGTGGCCACTTCCTTGTCTTCGGTCACCCAGGAAACGTGTTCCCGGATGTTGACCATTTGCATCAGGTAGGGATTCAAGCCGGCGTTTTTGCAAGCTCGGCGGAACGTAGCTTCGTGCAGGTGCGGCGAGCAAGCCGCCACCACGATCCGATTCAACTGATGCTCCTTGATGTCCTCCTCGATGAGTTGCTGACCCAAGGAAGAACACATGAACGGGTAGTCCCGGGAGACGACGACCTTCTCCAACTGGAGGCCGGCCCATCGGGAAACCCGCTCGACATCGACCTTGGCGGCGATGTTGCTGCCGCAGTGACAGATATAGACACCTATGCGGGGGCTCATTTCACGGTCCCACGTTTAGGGCGGCCTTTTCGGTTTCGCCGGCGGTGGAAGGCTCCACCAAATCCGCGGAAGCGCCCACTTCCGCTGGGATCACCAAAGCTTGTGCGACCAGCTCGGCAAGTTCGACAACTTGCAGGCGATCTTCCAAGCCCTTGGTCTTGACGGCGTCCCGGTACATGGTCAAGTCTTTGGGACAGGCCACTACGAAGTAGCGGACTCCCTCCAGGGCGGCGGCTTCCAGCACTCGTTGCTCACTGGGCCGGTCTTCGATGCCCGATTCATCCATCCAAATGCGCCCGCCACCGGCTCCGCAGCACAGAGCCCGGTCGCGGTTGCGCGGCATTTCCACCACCTGACAACCGATCGCTTGCAGCACTTGGCGCGGTGCTTCGTAAATGTCGTTGTACCGCCCCAAATAACAAGGATCGTGGTAGGTCAATTTGTGTCCGAGAGGCGAACCGATCGGCAATCGCCCCTCTTTCAAGGCTTCCAGCAACCATTCGCTGAAGTGCAGGACTTCCGGAGTTTTCTCCCCGAAGTCGTATTCGTTGCGCAAGGTGTTATAGGTATGAGGATCGCCGCACACGATGCGCTCGAAGCGAGCCTTGGCCAGAGCGGCGCCGTTTTTCTGCGCCAACATTTGGAACAAGCCTTCTTCTCCGACTCGGCGGACGTCGTTGCCTGAATTGCGTTCGCCGTCGTACAGGATGCCGAAATCTTCCTTGGCTCGGTGGAAGACTTCAGCGGTGGCTTTGGTGGCTTCAGCTAGCGCCGGACTGTAAGCACTGTAATCGCCGAGGAACCAAAGCGTCTTGACCGCTTTCTTGCGGGCGTCCGGAATCTTGAAATCCAAGGCTTTGGTCCAACGAGCACGCTTTCGCTCGGATTCGCCGAAGGAATTCCCGTAACGCCGCAATTTGTTCAATGCGGTCATCAGTTGTTCGTCGTCATGCCCTTCGGCCAAAAGCCGCCGGCGCATGTCCACGATTTCGGGCAGGTGCTGAATGAACAACGGGCACTCCTGATCGCAGGCAAAGCAGGTCGTGCATGCCCAAAGTCCGGATTCAGACAGAACTCGATCCGCCAAGCTTTCCGCCGCCGCTCCCCCTTCCATCGCCGCCCGCTTTCCTTGCCGTTCCAGTTCTTCCCGCAAACCCATGATCAGTTTTTTCGGGGAAAGATCCTGGCCGGATTGGAACGCGGGGCAGACTTCCTGGCAGCGGCCGCATTGGGTGCAGGAATACCAATCCAACATCCACCTTCGCGGGAAATCGCGAACGTCTCCCGCCCCTTGCAGGCCGTCGCGACTGACGGCTTCCGGGAGCCGGCCGCGGGCCTCTTGATTGCGCAGCAATACCGTGAACAGTGAAGTGACGACGTGGAAATGCTTGCCACGAGGCAGCAAATTCAAGAAGACCAGCACGATACCGAGATGAATCCAATAGGCGAACTCTTCCCAAAAGTGTTGCGCTTCAAAGCTCAAGCCACCGAACCAAGCACCGATCGCCTTGGAAACCGGTTGCCATTGCGGATTGGGAGCCACTTCCCGTTCAATGCGCAAACCGTTGAGCACCAGCAAGCTGGCCATAATGGTGAAGATGAATGCCAACACCAAAACGCCTTCCCCTTGATGGCTTCCCTGGTATCGCTTCGGTTTCACCAAGACCCGCAGGTACAAGCCGTAAAGAACCGCGCCGGCCACCAAGACCGCGACTAAATCTTGAGCCAGTAGCAAGGGCCCGAAGCTGCCGAAAAACGGCAACACGAAGTCGGGAAACAAACCTTCCAACAACGCGGCCAAGATCGTGGGCAAGAGAATCAGGAACCCCCAAAACAGCAGGAAGTGAGCTGTCCCAGGAGCCGGAAAGCGAAACAATCGCTTCTGGCCCAAAACGAACACCAGCACTGCTTTCCAGCGCTGGCCCCAATCGGCAGGTGGTGGCCCGGCACGCCCCAACTTCAACAGCGACAATCGCTGATAGCACTGGTATGCGAAACCGGCGAAGGCCACCAGTACCGCCAATAGGACCAACAGGGTTTTCATGTCTCCGGATTAACTGGGAACCAGAAGTTTTTCCGTGAGTCTCGGCATCAACTCGAGCAAATCCACCGAAGCCCCGTAGTCGGCGGCTTCGAAAATGGGCGCTCCCTCGTCGGTGTTGACGGCGATGAACAACTCGGGCTTCTGAATTCCTTCCAAATGTTCAGGAGCCCCACTAATGCCAAGCGACAGGTAAAGACGTGGCTTGACTTGCTTGCCGGATTTGCCAACCAGGCGAGTGGTCGGCAACCAACCTTGGTCCACCACCGGACGGGAAGCGCAGACTTCGCCGCCGAGTGCTTTGGCCAACTCGTTGGCCAGGACCAAGTTGTTTTCCTGCTGAATGCCGCGGCCAACGGCGACTAGAATCTCCTCTTTGGCGATGTCCACATCGCCGGCCTCGGGCTCCAAGAAACCGAGGAAGCGAATCTTTTCCGCGTCTGCATCCGGGGCCGGAACCGGGAAAGTACGGACCGGTACTTCCTTTTCAACTTTGCCTTCCTCGGCCTGAACGCCTCCCGGAATCATGCTGAGCACAAATCCCTGAGAGGGCAACGGGCCATCGGCGTAGACTTTGCCGCCGGCGAACAAGGAGCGATACTCCGCTTGAGCTTCCCCTTCCAGCACCTGATGGCAAGAACTGACTACGGGTAGTTGCAGATGCTCGGCCAAGAAGCCACACAAATCACTGCCGATGGTGGTTTGCCCCAAAATTACGGCACGGGGAGGTTCGGCGTCGAACAAAGCTTTTAAGGACCGGTTCCAACTTCCCGGGTTGAAACCGGCCAAAGTTGGATCTTGCATGACCACGATTTCATCGGCTACGCCCAGTTGGCCGCCAAATGCCACTTCCTCGCCGGAAAGGCAAAGAGCTTGCAAACGAGTGCCGAAGGCATTGGCCAAACGCCGGCCCGCCGCCAACAGGGTGAAGCTGATTTCTTGGACTTCCCCGTTAAGGCTTTCAATGATGACCCAAATGTTTCTTTCCACGATTGGCTCCTTAATGCTGGGCAACTAAGCCTTTTTCCTGGAGAAGATGGACCAAACCGGCGGCAACCTCTTCCGCGTCACCCTGCAACCATTCGGCGCGGGCCCCGGCTTCCGGTACCGACATGCGCCGAATCTCGGCGATGCCATGAGTGGGAGCGATCTCGCTCTCCCGATCTTCCAAAGTGGCCGATCGCATGGCTTCCATGACCAAATTGGTGACCACGTAACGGGGAGCCTGGTCGGCGGCTTGAATGCCCAACACCGCCGGCTTTTGAAGTTCCAATTCGGCCAGCAATCCTCCGGGAAACTCCTTGCGCACTTTGAGCTTTGCTCCGTCCGGCTCCACCCCGGTGATGTAACCGACGTATGGAATCCCAAGGCGGGCCGCAAGGAGGGCACCTAGGGAGCCATCCAAGTCGTCCAGAGCCTGGGTTCCGATCAGGATCCAATCGAAGGTGATTTCTTGAACCAGGGGAAGCAAGGCTTCCACTCCGGCATGGTTGCTCACCCCTTCTTCAAAGCCCTCTCCGCCGATTTTGATCACTCGATCGGCTCCTTTGGCCACGGCGGTGTACAGGGTGTCTTCGACATCCCCGCAATCAAAAGCTAGGACCGTTACCGATCCGCCAAATTTCTCCTTGAGCAGAATGGCCTGCTCCAAGGCGTGCTCATCCAATTCACTTGGAATGAGCCGCATGAAAGTCCGATCCAACAAGCCGGTGTCTTCATCGATTTCCATCTCTTCTACCGGGTCCGGAACGAACTTCATCGGAACCAAGATGTCCATGTCGTCTCCTTCGCTTTAATCGGGATTAATGGCTTCCACCAGAAGCTCGGCAATGTCTCGAACTTGCAGTCGGCCTTCATTGCCGGTGCTCTTCACCGCGTCTTCGAAGCGAGGCGTTTCATAAGGGCAGGCCACGGCCAGGATTTCCGCACCGACGCTCAACGCTTCTTCAATCCGCCATTCCGAGGACCGGACTTGAGATTTCTCCCAGGCAAAACCATCCAACCACATGCCTCCACCGCCGCCACCGCAGCAAAGGCTGTTTTGCCGCTGGTGCGGCATTTCCACCAATTCCACGCCGGGAATGGCTTGCAGAAGTTGGCGGGGCTGTTCGTAAACGTGGCTCTTACCGGCTCTCCCCAAATAACAAGGATCGTGGTAAGTCACACGCACGTCCATTTCATGGCGGAACAGAGGTTGCAATTGAGCCAACCTCTCCTGCAGGAACTGAGTGTAGTGCTGCACCGGAAATTCGATTCCCAGGTGCGGGTATTCATGGCGAAACGCGTTGTAAGCGTGCGGGTCGGTGGTCACCACCACGTCGAACAGGTACTTTTGAATCGCCTTGGCGTTCTTGGCCGCCAAAAGCTGAAACAACCCGCGCTCGCCGGCCAGATTCTGAGCGTCTCCATCCGATTGCTCTTCCGGACCGAGGATGCCGAAACTGACGTTTAAGGAATGGAACAAGCGAGCCATGGATCGGCTGACTTGTTGCACTCGTGGATGGTAGGACGGGTAGTCGCCGACGTACCAGAGCACTTCCACCGGCCCTTGTTGCTTTGCCATCAAGGGAACCGGAAGGGTGAAATCCTTGGTCCACGCCGCCCGCTTGCGAGGCGATTCGCCCAGTGGATTTCCGTAGCGGCGAGTATTGCCTAATGCGGTTTGCAGCTCGCCGGGCACCTTGCCCTTGAGCAGCAACTCGCTTTTTAAACCGGCCATCAGGCCTTCAGTCAAGGGAATGCCAGCCGGGCATGCCTCGGTGCAGGCAAAACAAGAGACGCACAACCAGGCAGAATCATCCTGAAGGATGGGATCCCAGTCGGCGGCCCGCAACGCGGCGATTAACCGGTGTGGCGGGTATTCCATGGCAAATCCGAGGGGACAAATCCCGCTACAGGATCCGCATTGCAGACAGCGGCGAAGCCGATCCCCATCGGGATGCTCGTCCGCGATCCTATCCATAAACCTGGTTGCCAATTGCTCCATGGATCCGCTCCGCAAGAGCGGGTAGACCCTGAGCCTGGCTCCGGTCCTAAGCGGCCGAAGGGGTGGTGCGGCAGGGCCACCCGCGTCCGTCCAGATTCCGGTGAAGGTGCCTCGGTGAGAACCGAAGCTGAGGTGGCTTAACTGCCGATAAATGTTTTCACAAGGGCAATTCTCACATCTATTCCCACGCTTAGATATGTTGGTTTTGACAGCCATCCTTTTGCAAACTCAGTAATCGATTTTTGACTGAATGCTTTTTCTGAAATGGAGCCATACATTGGATTTGTTCATAAACGTGCAAAGGCATTGTCAAAGCCGGCAAACTTCCGATTAACCATGCCTAGAGTGCGAAATTAATAAAGGCATCCGGCGAAGTTTTTCATTCGCCGGACGCCAAAACTCCGCTTTTTGAATTTATGCAGAGCGAGCATCCATCAAGGAATCGCCGTCAAGGCCTTCGCGACCGAAGAAAGTTCCCAGCTTCCCAAAGAAGGTTTGGCGATGGCGGCAAAGTAGAAAGTGCTGCCGATCAAACTTGCTTTCAATCTTGGAGCCGCGATGTAACCAAGGCCGTCCCCGGCAGCGTCCAGGTTCCCCAAGAAGTCATGCATGACCGGGTGGTAGCCGCCGCCAAGGTAATTCCAAAAGTAAGTGTCGGCTTGCAGAGGCACTTCTAACACGCCAAGCATGGTGGAGCCGATTCCCGCAGCGGATGCCAAGATTTGGTAGTCGTAGCCGGCCGCCGAATCTGGGAAATCAAGGTAGAAGAGCACCGTGTCCCCGGAAGCGGAAATCTCGGGCTTGGAAAGAGTGAGGTACGGATCGAAGCCAAAGACGTCCGCGTGGCCGTAACCGACGTTGTGGCCGGCGGCGCCGACGAAACTGTCATCCAATCCGTCGCCGTTCAGATCGCCGACGTTGGCCAAATGTCCGACCCTGCCCTCGGTGACGTGGCCCTCGAAGGTGAACATGAGGTTCATGGATTCACCGTCGTAGATGTCGGCTCGCCCGGCGTCGACGATTCCGTTCGGGGAAACCCCGTTGGCGGAAATCGCAACGTCAAGCGTGCCGTTGCCGTCCATGTCCCCGATTCGATCCAAGCTGGAACCAAGTCTTTCTTCGGTATCGGTTCCTTCGAAGCGAAGGAGTTCCATGCCATTGAGACCCGAGAACACTTTGACCCTACCGGAATCGGTAGCCATTCCGTCGTGGTACGGGATCCCGACCATGTAGTCCTGGACACCGTCTTCGTTGAGATCTCCAATTCCGCTAATGGACCAACCGGCCAAGCTGTCGTCCTGATTTCCCCGGTGCAGGCGGATGGTGCTGCCGTCGATCCCCGAAACGATTCGTACCGCACCGTTATCGACGAAGCTGAGGTAATCCGCCCAAGGAGCGGAGACCATAAAGTCATCCACACCATCCCCATCAAGATCCTCGAGAGCGGCCACTCGAGTGCCGAAGCCATCGGCACCGGTGAGGCGCATGATTTCGGTACCGTCGTTCACTGCCACGGCGATCACGAAATCACTCAAGGACCCCGTCAAGATTTCTTGAATTCCATCGCCGTTTAAATCCTCGGAAAGAGCCAAGGATTGGCCGATGAAGTCCTCGGTCAAACGCCAGACTTGAGTGCCGTCGACGCCCGACAACAGGTAAAGGGCGCCAAGTTGCACGCCGGGCCCGTTGTCGGCCAAGGGTGCGCCTACGGCAAGATCCTGGATGTTGTCGCCGTTTACGTCCGGCACGGCAATCAACGCGAAACCGAACTGATCTTGTTGGTTTTCGCCGAAGGTTTCCCAAAGCACGGTGCCGTCCGATCCGGAACAAGCCACCACCGAACCGGAAGCGATGGCCGCACCCTTGGCCCGGCCGCGGACGGTGTAAACCACGTCGGGAACCCCGTCTCCGTTCAAATCTCCCGGCCCGCAGCCGTGCTCGCCCAGGTACTCGGCGACGGCGACTCCTTCGAATTCGAGGTGGATGGTCTGACCGCCGCCAATGGTTTGAGCGCTGGCGGGGAGAGCCAGGCCGAGGCAAAGGACCGCGGCCCCGGCCCAAAGGCTTCCCGAGGTCTTGATTCGACCGGAAAGTTTCTGTTTGCTCGCTTTTTGCATGATTTCCCTCCCTTGAATCAGGGGTTGCAGAGGGAAAAGCGAGAGCCGGCGGCGCGTATCTACTTTTTTCAGGAAAGGGAGAATTTCGCCTTCAGTGGCTTCGAAATAAAAGCGAGGCGATCTATCCTGGAGGGCCGGGAGGCTGCCAGGGGTATGTCTATGACCCTGCTCAGCCAATCCCGGGCTCTTGAATGCTTAGGAGTTTGGACTGTTCAGCCTTGCCGTGCAGGCGGCAAGGATTTCTCAAAGTCATCCTTCGGGGGAATACTCAGGATGAACTACGCAACGAAAAAGGTTTTGCTTTTCATGGCTTTCTTCCATCTGTTCTTGCCTGGAATTTCGGCGCAACAGCGGAAGAGCTCCAGCCCGATTCAACAAGGAGATCGGATTTCAACGGGTCGAACTCCTTACGCCAATTGGGGCGGCCTCATCATCGAAAGCTTTGTTCCGGTTCCCAATCCAACCAAGGGAGCCTTTGGCGGCGAAGCAGTTCAAATCCGTTACCGAGACGACCCGGAACAAAAAATTGACCTTAGCGGCTTCAAAATCCGAACCGATACCGGATCCTGTTACACCCTTCCCTCCGGTACTGTTCTTCAAGGAGGGCAGTATCTGTTGGTCGACTTCTCCGGGGGAGAAGTAAAAGTCGATCCTCAAATTCGACAAGAATCGGGGACCTTGTTCTTGGTCGCCGCCGGCTTTCAGAATGACTTTTTTCAAAACGGCATTGGCGACGGTCGTTCCGACATGCTGGCCATCGTCGATTCCAAGGGAACCGTGGTGGAAGCCGTTCGCTTCAGTGAAGGTCGCCCTCTTCCCGGCGGAGATCTAATCGACAAAGCCGTCAGCCAACATCAGTGGCGCAAAGGCGATTCGGTTCCCCAAGGGGACCAAGATCCACTGGATGGTGACATTTACTACACCCGGGCTCATCGCGATGCCGTGGACACGAACACGTGGGAGGATTGGGGACCTGCACCCACGGCCTGGCCGGAACCGACGCCGGGATCGGATCGCCAGTGGTACAACAACGGCCAAAGAACTTATGAGGAAAGCATGGTTCGGGGCCGAGTTTTGATTGCGCCCTCCGGGCAAAGCCCCGAATCCAAGCCGGCCTACGGCGCCATGGTTCGCTTGCCCGGTACTCCGTATTTGACCAGCACCGACCAAGATGGATTCTTTTCCTTCGCCAACATCCCTCCAGGCAATCATCTGATCGCGGCCTCCGCTCCAGGATGTGTGCCGTTGTGGAGAGTCCTTCGAAACAAGAACCCCCATCGTCCTTTTAATCAAGATTTGGTGTTGACTCCGGTAAATGCTTCGAACACGGTCAACGTCACGGTGGGCCCTCAAGGAGGCATCGTCCACGGTCCCACGGTGGACACGGAATCCGGAAAACGGCCGGCCTTCATCTTGACCCTCCATCCCAATCCGAACATCCCCTTTTCTTTCGACATCACTTGGTTGGAAGGGGGATACCATTCCGTCGGCTTGCAATCGGAGGCGCTCAAGAAAATTCAAGTGTTTGAGAATGGGGAACCGGTGGAAGTTCCAGCCTATCGGGGATGGGAATCCCTCGGCGGGGTTTACACCTCCATGCATCTACCTTCCCCTCCCGGAGGAGGGCCGGTAGGCGAACTCCTCCTCCTTTATCAGGAACCATTCCCTGGAAGCAAGGTGGGAGATTACATCTTGGTGGAGGGATTGGATTCCCGTGGGCAAATGGAATTCGTTGCCGGGGAGGAAGCCTTTCCCGACGGTGAGTTGGTGGAAAAATATGGCGTCCTTTATTCACAGGCCGTGGTTCCTCATTTATCAAAAATCTCAAACTGGCGTGAAACTACAACGGAGGATGGGAAATCCATTTGGTATCGCTACGGTGCCAAAACCATGGACCAAGATGGCAATGGAACTGTCGATCCAAGTGATAGCTGGCCCTTCTGCTTCGGCAGCCTCTGCTCCAGAGCCGATTCCACCACTACCTTGACATGGTCCGCGAGGGTGACCACCACCAAGTCCAGAGGCAAGAATGGGGGCATTTCCGACAGCTTCGAAGAAGAAACCGGCAAAATTCTCGGACTATTCGCCAAAGGAAAGATCAATGCAGGGAACTTCGTCGATTGGTCTACTGCCAATGCCACCAGTGCCGGAGTTACCTTATCCGGAAAAATGAAAGTCCGCTTCCTTTACGATCTGCAAGTGCCGCCGCCCCCGGATCCTCCCGACGAACTCCGCAAATGCGCCTATCTGTTATTTCAAATCATCGATTTGAACTTCGGCATGTGCACCTATCCCTATCCCAGCGACATTCACATTTGCACCGATCCCAGCCACGATCCGGATCCGGACGTCTCCATCGCCGTTCCGGCCGGAGTGGATTACACCCGAGAAATTGAGGGTCACTGCCCGTAGCGGCCAACAAGGCGTTCTTTCGGTTTTCGGTTCTTGTAATCTGAAGGGAGGCATGGCTTTACTCCAAAACGAACCGGCCATGCCTCCCAGTCCAGCGATCCGAGTCGAACCGGAAAATGAAAGTCGTCAAAAAACCCCATCGGGTGGAATTGCTCACCCGAGAGCCGGGACAAGTCCGCTTTCCCAACCAATGCATGTGTTGTGGGGTGGAAACCGAAGCGAGTTATGCCTATCGAGCCGATACAAGTCATTACAACACCGGCCCCGGATATAAAACAACCGTGTATTTGTCCATGCCGCAAAAAATCTATTTTGAGGCACCTTTGTGCAAACAGTGCTCTCATTTCATTCCTTGGGAGCGGGGTTCCGTGCTTATTTCCTACTTGCTCTTAACCTTCGGAGGTATTCTCGCAGTCCTCAGCATCGTCGCCATTGCCACCCAATTCGCCGAGGAGAAGTTAACTTCCTTTGACTGGTTTCGTTGGAACACCTTCGCCCACTTCGCCTGGATTTGGTGCCTGGCTTCGGTCCCCCTGGCCTTCCTTCATGCTCGTTGGAGACAACGGCGATTTGAAATCGGCAGCCAATACTGGCTGGATTGGGAGGACCGAAACGAGCGGGATTTTCTTTACATGCACGTGGACAACGTCTCCGTTGGAAGAAGTCCGCTGAAATGGGATACCGAAGAACCCTACGACCGAAGCGCCAATCAATTTCTTCATGTTTGGGTTTCCTCTTCCAGAGGCAATGCCCCCGAAAGAGTGGAAGCCGCCTGGAACGGCCGAGAAGGCCGCCCCAGTTTTCGCTTTCAATTTCCCGCCGAGGAAACGGCCAAAGCCTTTGCTCAAGCCAATCGGCACTTGGAACAATTGACGCCCTGATTTCGGCACCGGGCTAAGGCCGGAGAACACATCGCCGTCCTTTCCCCGGCGCGTGGAATCAGGGTTTCAGGCCAAGTCAAATGCCACGAAGGTTCGAACCACAGTCGGACTAGTGGCTAGGCTGGCCACCCTGCGAAACCAACGGCGTAGAGCTCGACCCGTAGTCGGACCCAGGCGGCGGTTGGACCGCCCTTGGGCAACTCCTTTTTTCAGCGGCAAGCGGCGGAGTCCCCTAGAATTCAGCCCAGCGAAACGGTCATGAAGAAGGGCGCGAACAAGAAGCAAGCGAATCCCCGGCATTTCCGGGACAACATCGAAGTCCTGGTCTTCGCCGTGGTCATGGCTTTGGGATTGAAGGTCTTCGCCGTCGAGGCCTACCAAATTCCCACCGGATCGATGATGCCCAATTTGATGGGGACCGATCTGCTGGACCGCCCCGGCGGCCCCCCCACCGGAGGCATTCATGACCGGGTCCTAGTCGACAAACTGTCCTACCTGCTCCGGGACCCCGAGCGCTGGGAGGTGGTGGTTTTCCGCTATCCGCTGGCCACCATCAACAACTACGTCAAGCGCTTGGTAGGCATGCCTGACGAGGAGCTGGCCATCCAGCACGGCGACGTCTATGCCCGGCCCCTTGGCACGGTCGAGGACTTCCAAATCCTGCGCAAGCCCAAGGAGATCCAACAAACCTTGTGGAAGCGGATGCATCCCAAGCCCGGAGATCCGCCGGGAGGCTTCGCCCGCTGGGACAAATCTGGCCAATATCAAGAAAGCGATGGTGCTGTTCGCCTGAACGGAAAGGGCCGCATCCAATACCGCAATTGGCGCAATGAATACCGCCATGGATTGCCGGACAAGATCTACTTTCGGGTTCCCTCCCAAGGCCAAGACTTCGACAGTCAAATCAAAGTTTCAGATTTGCGAATGGACTTCGAAGTTACTCCCGAAGCCAATGCCGGCGAGTTGGAAATCTTTTTGGAATGCGGCCCCCAACCTCGGACTCAACCTCTGAAGTTGATTTTGAAGCCCGGCCAAGACCAACATCTTTTGTTGTTGCCGAACCAGGAAGAAATCCAAGTTTCGCTGCCCATTGCCACAGGAGAGGCCGTTTCCGGAAGTTTGGCCTTTTGGGATCACACCGTTTCGGTGACCGTGAAAAGCCAAGGAGAGAGCTTTCAACACGATCAAGATTTGGACTTGCAACCGAAGCGAGTGTTGCAAAACGCCTCCGGTTTCGGTTCGGAAACCGGTGGTTGGTTGATTCAAGCACCGGAAGTGTTTCGCGACATTCACTACACGCCTCCGGCAGGTTACACCGCGGTCCAAACCTATACCTGCGAAATTGAAAAGGGCCACTATTTCATGCTCGGTGACAACACCTTGAATTCCTTGGACAGCCGGCAGTGGGAGGCCTTGGTCCACGAGTTGGATCCTCCGATAGGCGGCGTTTCGGTTCTGCGCGGCGACTCCCTGCCCAATGGCCAGGATCCTCTCTACAACAACCCCCGGTTGAACCGAAACGGAACCGTCCGCACTTTCCGAAACGAGTACGGCGAGTATTTCGTCTATCCCCTGGACTTCGAAACCGAAGGCAAGGTGCGGAAGCGCACGGTGAAGAGCAGTTCTCAAACGGAGCCGCTCGTCCCCCGGCGCTACATCCTGGGGAAAGCCATGGCGGTTTTCTTGCCGATTCCGCCCTTTTCCCCTCTGGTCCGGATCAAGCTGGTGCGCTGATGGAGGCCCTCCGGCACGCCTCAGAGCGAAGAAATTCCGAGAAGTTATTCACAAAGTGGGGAAGAGACGGCTTGACAGTCCTGACAGAATTTCTACCAAGCAAAAAAGGTGGATTTCCTGAGGTTACCAAAAATTTTGACCGCCAAATCCACCTAAATGATTACAAAGAATGGACTTATGAATTGAAGCCCGTTACGAAGAAAGCTTCACGCTTCCTGGGTTGTCCGTTCACGACTTCATCATCAACCACTTTCCAAGAGTTTTCCCCGAGTTTTCCACATGCGTGAAGCCCCCAGCCTTTTGGAAACCAAGGACTTGTGCAAAGCCTACCGGGGCCGGCGGGTGGTGGACCAAGTCGCGGTTCGGGTGAACCGGGGGGAAATCGTCGGATTATTGGGCCCGAACGGAGCCGGCAAAACCACCACTTTTCGGATGTGCATGGGTATGGTCCGGCCAGACGCCGGCCGAATTTTCTTCCGCGGAACGGAGATCAGCCACTTCCCGATTTACCGCCGCGCCCTTCTCGGCTTAGGTTATTTGGCTCAAGAACCGTCGGTGTTTCGCAAGCTGACGGTAGAGCAAAACATCCTCGGCATTCTGGAGCTCGGCCGCATCCCCAGGAACCAGCGGCAAGATCGCTGCCACGCCTTGCTCAGCGAATTCGGATTGAGCCATCTGACCAAGAGTCGCGGGGAAGTTTTATCCGGTGGAGAACGCCGCCGCTTGGAAATCGCCCGGGCCTTGGCCACCAGCCCGAGCCTCATTTTGTTGGACGAACCATTCAGCGGGGTGGACCCGATTGCGGTGGAGGAAATTCAGGAAATCCTGGCCGGTCTCAAGGAAAGAGGAATCGCCATCTTGTTGACCGACCACAACGTCCGGGAAACTCTTCACATCACCGACCGGGCCTACATCCTTGCAGAGGGCAAAATATTGGCCGAAGGCGGCGCCCAGGACTTGGTTCAGAACCCGGAAGTTCGCCAGGTTTACTTGGGCAAGCGATTTGAACTGCACTAAGCCTTGATTAACAGTGAAATCCGTTTCGCAGAGCCTGTAGGCGGCGGTATTCTGGCCCGCCTTTTGTCCTGAGGAGGCTGCCTTGGAATTCATTGCTTGTGTAAAACGCGTACCTTCCACCACGACCCGGGTGGCCATTGCTGGGGACGGCAAGTCCCTGGATCCCGCCGGCGTGGAGTTCGAGCTCAATCCCTATGACGAATTCGCCGTCGAAGAAGCCCTGCGCCAGCGGGACGCCGCCGGCGGCGGAACGGTCACGGTCATGAGCTTCGGTCCGGGAGAGGCCCAAAAAGAACTGCGCACCGAAATGGCCAAAGGGGCCGATGCTGCGGTTTTGCTGAAGCACGATGGGGCCGGTACTTGCGATGGCGCCACCACCGCTCGCTTGTTAGCCGCCAACATCAAGGACCGCTCATTCGATCTGTTGCTGTTCGGCAAGCAAGCCGTAGACCGGGATCAGCACGGCGTCGGGCCGATGGTGGCTTCCATCCTGGGCGTGCCCTGCATCACGGAAGTGATCAAGCTGGAGATCCAAGACGGCAAAGTAACTGCCGAACGGGAAGTGGAAGGCGCCCACGAAGTGATTGAGACTTCCTTGCCCTGCGCCATTACCTGCCAAAAGGGTTTGAACGAACCGCGCTTCGCCCCCTTGAAGGGCATCATGGCTGCGAAACGTAAGCCCTTGGAAATCCTGGAAGTCGATCCTGGTGAAGCTGCGGTCGAAGTCCTGGAAATGAGCCTGCCGCCGGAACGCCCGGCCGGTCGCATCGTCGGGGAAGGCGCCGCCGCCGTGCCGGAACTGGTTCAAGCCCTGCGGGAAGAAGCCAAAGTTTTGTAAGGAGGCAGGAAAATGAGCGACGTCCTTGTTGTTTTGGAAGTTCGGGAAGGCCAGCTTCGCCCGGCCAGTTTGGAAGGCGTGGGTGCTGCCCGCCAAGCCGCCGATTTGACCGGAGGCGGCACTGTAACGGCTTTGGCCACGGAAAGCTGTGAACTCGATGCCGCCCAATTGGGGGCCGCTGGAGCGGACAAAGTCTTGGTGTCCGATGGGCAAAACCACAGTGGAGACGGCGCCGCCGCCACCATTGCCAGGGTTGCCAAGGAAACCGGCGCGGCCGCGGTGTTTCTCACCGCCACCGCCAGGGGTCGAGATCTGCTCGGCCGGGTTGCCGGTCTGCTGAACACCGGCTTTGCCGCCGATTGCACTGCTTTAGAAGCTCAAGACGGCAGTTTGATTTTCACCCGCCCGGTGTTCGCCGGCAAGGCCCTGACCAAGGTTCGCATCCAAGGAGACGTGGCCGTCGCCTCGGTGCGGCCGAATTTCTTCGCCCCTGCCAGCCGCGAAGCCAGCGCCGAAATGGGAACCACCCAAGCCGAAGCCGGCAAAGCGGTGGTGACCGGTTACAGCGGCCAAAAACAAGGACGGCCGGACGTAGCCGAAGCCAACCGGGTCATCGCCGGAGGCCGAGGTCTGGGCAGCGCCGACAACTGGCACATGTTGGAAGCGGTCGCCGATGCCGTTCCGGGCATGGCTTTGGGAGCGTCTCGGGCGGTGGTCGACGCCGGTTGGCGCCCGCATTCCGAGCAAGTGGGACAAACCGGGAAAACGGTTTCCCCGGAGTTGTATATCGCCGCCGGCATCAGCGGAGCCATTCAGCATTTGGCCGGCATGAGCACCTCCAAAGTCATCGTCGCCATTAACAAAGATGCTGACGCGCCGATTTTCCAGCATGCCACCTACGGCATTGTCGGCGACGCCTTGGAAGTGCTTCCCGCCCTGAGCGAAGAACTGAAGAAGCTCCAAAGTTAGAAATCGCGGCAACCGCGATCGAGCCGGGGGAATTTCCCTCGGCTCTTTTTTCTTGGCAGCTTTCAAAGGCGCCGTATTCTCGAGCCATGCAAATGCGAGGCGGCATTGACGTAGGCGGAACCAACATCCAAGCAGCGGTGATCGACCAGCGGCATCGGGTTATGGGCAAGGCGAAGGTTCCCACGCCCCGTCATGGAGGTCCCGCGGAAGTCGTGGAAGCCATGTGCACCGCCGTTCGCCTGGCCGCTGACAAGGCGGAAATCGAAACTCCCGATTTGGTCGGAGTCGGCGCCGGTTTGCCAGGAGCGGTCGACAGCCAAGCGGGCACATTGGCTCGAGCCTCCAACTTGCCGAATTGGAAAAAGCCCTATCCCCTGGCAGCGAAATTAGAGGAAGAACTCGGTTGCCCCGCTTTTTTGGGCAACGACGTCGGTGTGGCTTTGGAAGCGGAATGCCGTTTGGGCGCCGGCCGCGGTTTCCATTCCCTGCTGGGCGTTTTCTGGGGAACCGGAGTCGGGGGCGGCATCGTCCTGAACGGCCAACGCTGGACCGGGCGCCATGCCGCCGGAGAATTCGGCCACCTGGTGATTGAGCGGAACGGCCGGCCTTGCGCTTGCGGTGGCCACGGCCATTTGGAGGCTTATGCCGGCCGCAGGGCCATGGAGGCCCGAGCTCGCAAGAAGGAACGAAAGGGCGTCAAAACCAATTTGTTCACCTTGATGAAGGACCGCAAAAAGGACCGGCTGACCAGCGGTGTCTGGGAAAGAGCGGTTCGCAGCCGCGATCCTTTGGCGGGAGATATTTTGCACGAAGCCCTGGATGCGATTGCCGCCGGCATGGCTTCGGCCATCAACTTATTGGACGTAGAGGCGGTCGTTCTTGGCGGCGGCATGGGCCTTCGATTCGGCCTTTCTCACGCCGGAACCTTGCAAGATTGGTTGAAACCGAGGTTGTTCAATCCGGCTGAACCCCCGGCTTTGCTCATCGCCGGCCTTGGCGATTTAGGCGGCTCTATCGGGGCGGCCTTGCTGGTTCCGGAAGCCTAACCGGTTCGTTTTCCAAATTTTCTTTGCACTTCAAGTGCAAAAACAACGCGTTATTCCATGGAGGTTCAACCATGAGAATTCAACGAAATTCAAAATCACTGCTACAAGCCTGGTCCTTGTTTTTCTTCCTCGCCCCAACCGCCCTGGCCACGCCCCAACGCATCCACTTTTTAGAGTTCGAAACCGGTAATCAGATGCGGGTCCAGGAAGCGGATCCAAACGGCTCCCTGATTCAGACTTGCGGCCCCTACTCTGCCGGGCGCTTGTTGGCGGTGGATGACCAAGCCGGCATGCTGTACTGGACCGACAAATTAACCCAAAGCATTCGCCGCATGCCCCTGGATTGTCAAGGAGGGCCGGTGGATCTTTGCTCTTCCTCCTCGCCCTATGGAATCGACTTGGACTTGATCAACGGCTACATCTACTGGACCGACGATTACGATCGCAATATTCAAAGAAGCACCCTGGACGGAAGCAATTGCACCGTCCTTTGCAATTTTTCCTCCATACCGACCGGAACCCTGCGCGGAATTGCAGTGGATCCCCTTGGCGGCAAGATCTACTGGCCGGAAAAAAGTTCCGGCAACATCTATAGCGCCGATTTGCTGTGCCAAAACGTTCAGACCTTGATCACCGGGCGAAACGGCAACCGTTTCGTCGACATCGAGGTGGATCCCGTCGGCGGGCGATTATTCTGGATCGAAAGCGGAGAGGTGTATTGCTTTGACTTTGCCACCTCTACCATCACCCTGTGTATTTCTAAAGTAGGATTTGGCTTAACCGGTTTGGCATATGAATCCTCGAGCGATCAACTGTATTTGAGCAGTTCAGGAAGCTCGGGAACTTCCCTCCCGAGGTTGTTGGTTGGCGATTTGGCCACGGGAGCGACCACCACGATTTACCAACACGTCAATGGCGTCTCCGGCGTAGCCGTCTCCTGTTCGGAGCCTTTTCTTCATCCTCCCGACCCCGGCATGGAAGGCATGGACAATCTATTTCGGGTGACCTGCGCCGAGCCCTTCGCCCCGGTGTACTTCTACTACGGCTTTCAACCGGGTAGCACGCCGGTAAATCATGCTTGCGGTGCCTTAACCTTGGACTTGGACAGCGCGGTGGCTTTGGGATCGACCACGGCCGATGCCAACGGCCTGGCCGAGCTCAGCCTCTCGGTTCCTGCAGGCTTGCAACGACAAAGTTTCTTGTTTCAAGCCGTCGACGACCAACGTTGCCAATTGACCAATACTCAAGTGGCTGAATTCAATGAGGTGGATTTCTGGATCGATTGGCCGAGTCCGGGCTTGGCATCCCAGATCAACACGATTCAAATTTCAGCAGCCCCGGCAAACGCCAATCTCAGCTTGTACTACAGCTTCCAAATGGGTTCCAGCTCGGGCATCCATTGCCCCGGTGATTTACTGGATTTGGCCACGCCGGTTCTGTTCGCCACGGTGACCACCGACGGAAGCGGCGAAGCGAGCGTCGCCAACTTTGTCCCGGGTAGCGCAGCCGGAAGGACTTTCTTCCTCCAAGCTCAAGCGGATGCTGGATGCGAAACCAGCAATGTGGTGCAAATCCAATTTGAATAATGGTTAGCCGGCGGCAAGCTCGATTCAAGAGCTTGCCGCCATGCCAGGCTCCGCCTTAGGGGTTGACGAAGATCAGGTAATTACTGAACCAGTTCTGAGGGTTGCCCATTTCGACGAACTGAAGGGCAATCGGAGTCGCCGCGGGGAAGGTGGCCATTCCCAAATTCACGGTAAAGAAGCCATTGGCGTCTGAAACCGCGTTTACGGTTCTGAGCGGATCCACGTAGGCTTGGTAGTAAGTGAAGGGATAAGTCACCGGGTCCCGGTAGTTCCCGATCAACAAGAGGAGATCGGCCTGATTCGCGGTACTGCGCAAAGTGAAATCGGCGGCGACACCGGCCACGTCAAAGTCAACTTCCAGATAGGGACGTATTTCCAACCCGTCCTCGAAAAAGGCCACCAATTCTCCATCCTGGAACAAACCGACCGTGTGCAAACCCGGAGTGATCGGCTGAAAGAAATCGGCTTGCCACTGGAGATCGGTCGCCATGCTTACCGTACCCATTTCCGTTCCGGCCCAAACCTCCAGAGTGCCTAGGGTAGGCAAATTGGTGCCGTCGATCACCAGGGAATAAGGCCCCGGGTAATCATCTGTTGACGGTTGAATGGAAGTGATTTCCGGATTCACCGCGGTAACCGTAACGTGAGTCCGCCAGTCCCGGATGGCTTGTCTCATCCGGCTGACCTGCCCGGGAGTGAACAAGGCTTCGGCAGCGGTGATGGTCTGGTAATAACTCATGGTGTTGTACCGCAGTCGATTGAAGATGTGCTCCGGCGAAGTCGTTCCTACCGGCGGCGGGGCTCCAAAGCAGGAACCGGCACCGTACCAACCGGTAATCGTCGGCTCATCGTTCGGATCTCCCGGAGTATCGCAAACCAAATCACCAGTGGTAGACCAGTTTGCCGAGAAGCCGGTGGCGCAATCGGCCTGATTTTCCACCCCGATGCCAGTTTCAAAGGTGTGCATGAGGTCCAAGTAATGGCCGATTTCATGGGCCAAGCCGACGGAGTCGTTGGCAATGTTCGGCTGCATCAAAATGATGTCGTCGTAGGTCAAGCCGCCGGGAAAGGAACAGGATCCGCCGATGGAATTCCCCGAGCCATCGACCAAAGTATCCACCAGGTATACGTTGATGGCATCGCAGCGCCAGGCAAAGCGCTCGGGATCCAGCTCCATGGCGTCTTCCATCTCCGCTTTTCGAGTGATGTCCGCATCGAACAAGGAAAAGGGATCGACCGGATCGACGATGTCGACGATTTCCACCGGCAGGTCGATTTCCACGTTCATGGTTCGGGAATAAAGATCGTTGACTTCCTGAGCCCATTGCTGAATGTTGGCATCGCTCCACTGCGGATCGTAGGTGAAGCCGGGCCCGAGAACCCGTTTCATGGAAACCCGAAGCGTGTGAGCCGGCCCAGGAGTAGCCATGGAATAAGCGGAAACGTGTCCGGATTCCGCCCCGTTGTTATCCATATCAAAGCCGCCCACGAGAAAGTCCGCCATGCCGTCAAAGTTGAGATCGCCGATTCGGGCCATGGTTTCCCCAAAGCGATCGGCAAAACCGCCGTCGGTGATGGAGGCCAAAAGGGAACCGTCCTGCCCGGAGTAAATTCGCACGTTTCCGTATCCGACCGGGTCGGAAAAGTACACCAGGAAATCGGGAAAGCCGTCGCCGTTCAAATCGGGAGTCATCTCAACTTTGTCGCCGAAAGTACCCATGGAGGTGCCTGGATTCAAGTAGGCGAAAAGCGCGGTTCCGTCGGCTCCGGAAAACACGTCTACGTGTCCGTATCCGGCTCCGGAATAGGGAACGTTCCAAGCGCTCCCTGCCATAAAGTCATCAAAACCATCTTGATTGATGTCGAAACCAGCGGAAACGGTGGTGGGATATTGAAAGAACCCGGAATAAAAATAGAGTTCTTGGCCGTTGACTCCGGAGTAAACGGAGAACCCGCCGCCAAGCCCGATGTATGGGCTGCCAATGATGAAGTCGTCAAATTGATCGCCGTCAACGTCCCCGGCAGGACTAAGTAAATACCCGATGCTGTCACGGTCAGCACCGATGAAGTCGTACAGGAAACTCCCGTCTTGCCCGGAAACGACGATGGCCCGGCCGTTATAGGTGCCGGCCCAATTCCCCCAGGGCCCGCCCACCATGAAGTCGGCGAATCCATCTTGATTGACGTCTCCGGCGGCGGCAACCGAGAACCCGAGCTGTGAACCGTCGAGCTGGCCGACAATTTCATAGATCGGATTCAAGTCCGCTCCGGAAAGCACCAAAGCCCGACCTCGCCGGGATCCGGGGCCGTCAAAAAACCGCTGACCGATCAGCAGGTCCGGGATGTTGTCGCCATCTACGTCTCCGGGACCGGCGACGTCGGATCCGAAAAAGCCGTCGCTGTTGCCTGCACCGATGTTGTAAAGCAGACTTCCGTCGGCTCCGGAATAAACTCGAACTCGGCCGTCGCCGGCATCTTCATTGATGGCGCTGACCATGAAGTCATCCACCGAATCACAATTGATGTCGCCGATCGCCGCCAATTTGTAACCGAATTGGTCACCGGCATTTTGGCCGTCCAATCCATAGATTTGAATTTGAGTGAAAGCGGGGGCACTCAGAAGACAAAGGGCGGGCACTACCAGCGCTCCGTGGGGAAGCCTTGTCATGGGTCCAAAGGGGGGTTGGAGTTCGGGGGAAAACGCGGATCAGAAAGGGATTTCCGCTAAGATTAAGCTTACTCCTAAACCCTAGATTTCAAACAGGTTCAGTTGCCTGTCCCGCCCTTAGCCGAGGGCTCGAACATCGAAATTTCATCCACGAAGAACCAAGCCTTTTGACCGGCTCCAATATGCCAATCGGGGCAGGTTTTGATGCCCTCAACCTGGAGTTTCACCCAGCGAGCGGTTTGGCCACCCAACGATGGTTTCCAGGTCTGCTGCATGGGGATGCGATCCGAGATCATGGGTACCCAGACGGCGGCGGATTGCCAGGAATCACCGTCCTCGGAAAGCCAAAGTTCCACTCGCTTCGGCAGCCAAATCCAAGATTTGGGATCTTGCAAGAAGGCAACTTGAACCTGATCCAAAAGTCTTTCCCGACCGAGATTCAACGTGATGGTCGAGTCCTCCCCTTCCCAACCGATCCAGTTTTCATGGCATTGATCGCCACCGGGCATGCCATCCACCAATCGTTTCGGATCTCCGGCGGCGTATTTAGGACTTGGGCTCGGTTGGGCTTGAATTTCCGTTCCAAGAGTGCAGCTTTGCAACCGATTCAAGTCGAAAAGCTCTTGCCATCCTTGCCGATATTCGGCCACGCTCAAATCCATTTCCCGAAGTCTCCGAATGCCGACAGCTTCCAATCCTTGCAGGAACTGGTCCAGTAAGTCGCGGATTTCGGAACGGACCTGCCATGGCTGCGTAGAGTCGCCATGCGCCGGTTGGTAAATCCCTCCCGCTTTCAGCCCCCTGCGCTTGGCAATTTCCAACTCCGCATAGAAAAGAGGGAGCCTGGCGGTTCGCACCCGGCGGGCAAGTTCCGGATCATGAGTGACCTTTCGTTCCGCCTGATCGAACCATTGCTTAGCCTGGGTCAAAACCTCCGGCCGTAGCCAAGTGTCCATGGCCAAAGAGGGATGCCCATAAATCAACAACGGTTGCTGGGAAGCTTCCATTTCCCGATGAAGCAAATCGAGATAGGCCTGCAATTCAGAAGCTGCTGGGCCGTAGAACCCTTGCAGGAATTCTTGGATCAGCGATTCCACGTCGACTTCCGCATTCCAAGCCAACTTGGCTAGCAGATAACACCGCAATTCAGCCATCTCGGTGTGGCGGCCGTTTCCTTGTAAAAACAAGTGACGAACGCCGTGATCCACGAACCAGCGAACGTTGGGCTGCAACACCCTCAAGTTAGGAAAAGGAGCCACCGGACTGGCGAATTGCACCTCGTAGTCCCACAGGAAAACGTCGTCGCAAATAGCGGTCCAACCGCGGAAATCTTCCGGAAAACGACTTTCCTCTTGTTCCATAATCGGCCGACTGCGATCCTCTTCGATCGTACACAACATGATGCTGACGTTTTCTCTAGGCCGGAGAAAGCGGGGAGGTTTGCGAGTGTATTGATAGGCCAAAGTGGAAATGATTCGGTCCGGAAAAGTTTCGGCCACAGCGTTCACGAACTGCAAGGTCTCTGCCATGGCGCTTCCCTCCCGGCGCAAGAGGGCTTGAGCCTCAGGGCATTGGCAATGCTCGTAATTGTCTTCCTGGCTAACCGAAATGTAGCGCACCTCTGGATGTTGTCGGAGCATCGCCGAAATGGCCTCGATCGTCCGTCTCAACACTTCGGGATTGGTCAAACAGAGTTGCGAGGCTCGGCGCTCGCCGCCGACTAGAGCGAAATATTCAGGATATTGTTCGAAATATTTCTCCGGCGGCACCCAGTCGAACATCGAGTGCACCCAATGGGGAGCCCAAAGTCGTCCGACTTCTTCTTGAATCCGGTCCAGCTTGTGCCATTGGCGATATGCAGGATCCAACGCCGGCCCGTAGTTGACGTGACGGAACCAAACCTTGGGAATTTCCTGGCGATGAAAGTCGGCTGGAAGACTTATGTGAGTCAACTCCGGAATGGATTTCATCCCAGGAGCCCAATAGCGGCAGCCCCAATGCTCCAACAAACTACTGACAGCATAAGAAATGCCCTGTTGGCTGCCTCCAACTAGATAAAGATCTTCCCCCACCGTTTTCAACAGGAAACCATCCTCTTGCAGGGTTTCCAATTTCCAACCTTGCTGCTGGGCAGAATTCGAACGGCCGACGAAAATCCGCCTGGCTTCAGGACTTCGGCTTTCGAATACGATCGGCAGTTTGGCGCCGGTCATGCTTTCAACGTGCTCTTGCAGCATACGGGCGGCCTCTGATTCGATGGCAGGCGCTGAATCGGCCAACACAATGCTGTACAAACTTTCCCCCGCCTCCACCAAGCTAATCGGTGGACGAAGCGGCTTAGGAGGCGGAGTTTGGTGAACTTGATTTTCGGTGACGAGCACCGCCTCACGGTCTTCCACATTTCCAAATGGGGTGGCCCAGAACTGATTGCCAGTCACCGCACTTCCCGCCGGCCGGCCAAAGTCGTGACTCAAATAATTTTGCAAACTGGGAAAGCGATCTTTCCACGGACTCTCCGCCACCGGCATGGCGACCCATCGCCGGTGCAAGGTAGAAGTTTCCGGATCGGCAATGTGGGAAGCCATCCAGCCAACTCCTCGGGCGTCAAAGTGCAAGCCGAGCTTGCAGTCGACAAATTGATTGCCGCGTATGTTTAGATCCCGGCCGCCGCCGATCAGCATGCCCCAATGGCAATTTTGAATTAGGTTTCCTTCCACCGTGATCCCGCTGGCCATGTCGTCCAAATAGATCGCGTTTTGCCAGCGCCCTTTCGCGCCCGGCAAATCGTGAATGTAATTCTGAGCGATGCGATTGCCGTGAAAGGTCCAATCCCGGCCACAGTAGATGGCTCCGCAGTCGCCGGTTTCCAAGAGGACCTCTGAAATCTCATTCCGCTCGATACGGTGGTCATTTCCGGAAAATATGATTCCCGAGTGAGGTCCTTGCCGAATCCGATTGCCGGCTACGATTTGCCCGACTCCAGAAATGCCGATGGCCGAACGGTAAGTGCGAAAAACCCGCCCGAAATCTTCTATGCGGTTCCATAGGACCTTGTTGTTCGCCGCTTCCAATCGCATTCGATTTCCTCCTGAAATCGCGATCGCCCCGGCGCCAAGAGCTTGGAAATCATTGTCGATGATGACGCAGGATCGACCCTGCACTCGAACGGAATAGTTTCCAATGTGGCGGAACTGGCATTGTTCGATGCGAAGCCCCTCCACCTTTTCCGCCACCACCGCCTGGCCTCGGCTTCCTTCAAATCGCAAGCCTCGCAGCAAAACTTCATCCACATCACGAAGACGCACCAGCGGCTCCGCCATCTCGGAAAAGTAAAGGGAATCCAGCGGTTCCGGAGGCCATAAATACAAGCACCGGCTTTGAACATCCAATGCAAATTCTCCCGGAGCATCCAACTCTTCCAAAAGGTGGCACAAATAAAACCGCCCTCCCTTCTTGAGCCCATAACGATGAGGCAAGCCGAGGGAAATCGATTTGTCTTCCGAATCGATGGAAGCCACCGGCAGAAGTTCCTCCGCCCAATCCCAATGCCAATAACCCAAGGCCCAAGCCTGCTCCACTTGAGCCCAATGAGCCATCCGCGGGTGATCGAATCGAAACCGTCCTCCGCGAGGCGGGCCTTGCTCTCTTTGATCGGCCGGAATGTCTTCCGCCCGGTTTCGCGGAATGGAACCGGGATCCAGCACTTCCGAAATTTCGACGAAGCCCTGATTCGGCCACCGGGCCGGAATCAAAGCCTGGCCGTTGGCCAAGATTTGCACGCTCACCGGGCGAGTTGGACGGCCCATGCCTCGCGCTTCCGGTTCGGCGATTCTTAATCCCTCTGGCCATCGAAAGCAACGGACCGCTTTTCTAGCCGCATCATCCGGTAAGCGTCGCAAGACTTGAGGATCTTCGACCGGTTGCAACTCCGGTGCCTCGATCCAAGTCCCACCCATCAAGATCGGCTTGGCTCCGGGAGCAGCCACGATTTGCAATCCCCGGTCCTGGGGTCCAAGCTCGAAACTCCTGTGAAGGAAGTAACGCCCCGGCAACAGCACGATGCGAGCCGGCGATTTCCCGGTCGCTTGGCCCAGTCGCTGGGCGCGCAGTCGATCTCGAGCCGCTTCCAGGGAGGCCAACGGCCTTTCCACGCTTCCGTCTCCTTCGGGGGAAGCACCGGGGGCAACATAGCAATCCAAATTTTGCTCGTCCTGCCACCCGAGCAACAAGACCGTCAGGCAAGCGGCGGCGCCAAGGATCATGGGCGGATTCTAGGCGTTTTGGCCAGATTTCGTTGAACCGAGACCGGATTCTTGCGTATGTTGCTATGTCATGAGAAATAGGCGCCGGCGCATGTTGGAACCGCCTTTAGGCCTGACTTTCCTTCAGCAAATAACGACCGTGGTTGGCATTGGAGTTATGTTGCTGTTGATCTTGGCCTTGGTGTTCATGGATTGGAGTTGAGGCTTGCCTCCTGCCGGAGGCGCTCCCGCTCAAGTCGTTGCTCGAGCTTGACTTTCCAACGCCCGGGCAAGGAAGGAGCCAAGTCCTGCAGCTTGCTCGCGATTTGCCCTTCTCCATAACCGGATTGAAAGGCGCTCCAAGCTTGATCATCCAAACGACCTTGCCAGGGAAGGCACAAGCAAGCTTGATCCCAGCTCCGTTGCCACGAAGCCAGGGACTTGGGCCATCGGGCTTCCTGGGCGTCCAACCAACACCATTGTTCTTCAGGAGTCCAAAGTAAGTTTCGGGCAAAGGGTTTGCGATACCAGCACCCGGCAGCATGGATCTGAGCCAAACTGGCACCTAAAACCCGCCAAGCTGCTGGAGAAAGACGGCTATTTCGATTCAAGAGAGTTTCCAAAGTCTCTCCTGGTTGAAAAGCCGTCAAGATCCAGCCGTCTTGTACGTCACCCAAAAGGCCACGCAGGGTGCTCCAAGCCAGCACCCCAACCGTGATGACGCCGTGGGCGGATAAAGCCAGCAGGTTGCGGGCTTCGGATTCCGGTTTGGACGGTCCAAGCCAGCCATGGCGATGGGCGGCCAAAAGCCTGCGGTGCCAGTGAGGATGGACGTATCGTTTTAAAACCGCCTGGCGATCATCCGGCAACTGCCAAAGGTCCACCTGGACCGTCGGACGATCCACCCACCGAGTCAAGGGTTTTCCATCGGGCCAATGCTCCCGCATTGGAATCGGCGGATCAGCCCGAAACCGGTAGCTCCAGCCCATCGGTCTTGGAGTTCGGAGAGCCGGCTTTTTCCAACAGGACCACCACTTGCTCGCTTATTCCTCGAGCGACGAAGCGCCGCCGCGCCACCTGCCAGCCACTTTGTTTACATTCCGACTCGAATTGGCGGCGGGAAATGGGGAAACGAGCTCGCTTGCGGCCTAAGAGACGGTGGCGCCAAGCTTGCAAGTTTCGATCTTCGAAGTAACTCAAGATGGCCCAACGCCGGCTGCATCGAGCGAATTCCTGCAGCATCCCCAGGCGCGAAGGAGACTCTGGAAAATGGTGATAGAGCCGAAAACTAAACACCAGGTCTACCGCTCCATCGGCTACCGGCACCGCTTGGGCCGACCCTTGGAATAAAAAGTCAAAACCGCTACCGGCGGCTTGGTGCAGCATGGCGGCGGAAAGGTCGCCACCAGCTAATCGAGAAGTTCCAGCAGCCAATAAGGGCTGAAAGCGACCGGCCCCACAGGGGATATCCAAAACCCTTTGTAAAGGCCCGATGCGTTTTAAAAAGGACTGAACGATCGCCCACTCTTTGCGATGGGTTCGGCGGGCTTGAACTCCCTTCTGCCATCTCGTTTGAGCGTAGTGTTGCGCCACTTGCGGCTGGTCATAAGCCTGGCGCAATCGTTGATCTTCCCTACCAGATGCCATGTTTGGTCGTCTCTCACCTAAAGCTTAAAGGAAGAAATCCCCCATATCGACTTCCTCCCCCAAAGCAGCTTCGAGATCCTCCTCTCCCGCCAACAAAGCCTCCAAGAAGTGATTCACCGGATGATACAGACAAGTAACTTCTTTGCATTCTTCGCTGGCATCGAAGCTTTGCAAGATGGAAGCCGTGCCGCCGGCTCCAACCGCGCCGTCTCCTCCCCAAATCTCAATGCCGCCAAGGCGAGCTTTGCTGACGCCGCGATGAGCCGGGCAGTTAAAGGTTCCAAGTGGGCTCAGCACCTGGCGAAGTGCCTGCATGTGACATTGCTTCGGCTGGCGGGTGTAGTTTTGCCATTGCCCCTGGCAAAGTGCCTTCAAATTGGTGCTCTCGATGACTTTGAATTTGTCGTCGGCCAAGCTTCGAGCTCGTTGTAATTGGCCCTGCAATCGCTCCAATACCGATTCCATCGAATCGGAAGATTGGGAGGGATCCATCACCTCGGCGCCGTCCTCGGCCCGAGTTAAAAAAGGTTTCAGGGATATGTAATCAAATTGATGCTGCTTGGCCAGCGAAGCGGCCTGAGCGATTTCATCCAAATTTTCCACCAAGGCTTGATCTTCCCGGCGGGCACCTCGCCAAACGATGACGAAGGAAAAGCCAAGCGTCACCGCCGGGTTGGCCGATTTGATCGATTCGGCGGACCGGCAAATGGCCGGCAGGGTCACTTTGGCCGATTTCGGCTTGTGCATGGCGCGGAAAACGCTGTCAGACCCGGCATCCAAAGACAACCGGATCCAATCTCCTTCACTCAAAAGCGGGGCGGCTTCGGCAAGGCGATCGTTGCGGCTGCCGTTACTTACGACTGCTACTTGAAGTTTTCGCTGTTTGAGAAAGGCCACCATATCCAAAAAGCCCGGATAAAGAGTCGGTTCACCCCCTCCAATCAAGATGACGCTGCGCAAACCGCGCCGGATCAATTGCTCCAAACTACTTTTCAGGATCGATTCCTGATGCCGGATTGGGCTGTTGAGGGAATCCCAATCGATGCAATGGTCGCAGGCGTAGTTGCACGCCGTCGTCAGGTCCAAATTGATGGAAAGAGGTCCGATATCCGGAAATGGCGGAGTCGGCTTGCCCTGGTTCCGGGCGGAACGAGCCTCCTTTTGCCATTGCAGGTAACGAAGGACCGTTTCTCGGAAACCGCTTTGCCGGAGTTTCGCCGCGAAATCGTGAAATGGATGGCTTTGGGCTTGCAGCTCAGCTTCCATGGGCGGCTAACAGCTTTGCCAACAAGCGCTGCCGGCGCAGCAGGGCGACGTCAGGTTGCAGGATTCGGCCTCGACTCTCTTTCAAGCGGCGGAAGAAGTGCGCGATCAGCATTTTGGTGGGATCGCCGGATTCTACTTCCCGCTTCGGATCGGCGGGATCCTGAAAGAAAATTCGATAGCCCGGTTCCCGAACGACCCGCCGGCACTGGAAGCCATCCAAGGAAAAGCCGGCCGGCCGCGGATATTCCTCGGTCTGCCTTAAGTCGACCTGAAGCTCAAGTTGCCGGCTCCCGGCAAGGTAGCGAGCTTGAAGTCGGAGGCCGCCGGCCAGGGATTGATAACGAATTTCGGTGAAATCCCCACGCCCCGGGGCCACCTCCTGAAGCAGGCTCAAGGGATGGGAAAGGCTTTCCAGCCATGCCACCCGGCCGGCCGCAGCCGGCGCCATTTCCATTTTCAGGCATTGGACGGCAGCCAAATCGACCTCCGGATGAAGTTGCCGGAAAGCTTTCAGGGTGAACGGCCATTGGCAACTCTCACTCAGCAGTAAACCGGCCCCGGCAAAGGCCAAAGCGAATCCGGACAGGCCTTCCACTTGCTGCTGCCATCCAGTTGAATCCAATTGAGGATCGGCCACCAGCGGCTTTTCACACAAGGCCGAAAGCCCAGCTTGCAAGCTCCAATCGAGCCAGGCTTGGTGACTGCCTGAAGGGGTAGCGATGAAGACGGCATCCAACCCGGCGCCGGCAAGATCGGTGGCTGCCGCCGTGCCCCGGGTCCGCAACCCTCGCCCGGCCAACCAAGCTTCGGCTTCTGCTGCGGAACGCTGGTTGGTGGTCAACACCCACGGCACCTCGGCGCCTAGGGAAGCAGCATGAAGGGCCATGAACGGTCCGGTCCCTTCTCGAACTCGCCGGGCCCCGATCACCCCGATGCGAAGCCTGGGTCGATGAGATGGCTCAGGGCGGACATCCTCCTTAAAACCAGTCACAACTTACTCATCCTAGTTGCGCGCCCTCCAAGTGAGTTGGATTCCTGATTCAACGGCCGGTCAATGGGTGCTCTTCATCGATTCTCGCTTCGCTCCAGGGCAAATCAAGGCAACTCCGACAAAAGCGAAGAAGGCAAGGAGAATTCCGAAAAAGGCGGGATCCAATTTTCCGGGAAGCTCCCAATGAAAGCTTATTGCGGCTAAAGTAAAGCCGCCGCCCGCAACCATTGAAGTAACAGCTGCCTTTCCATCACCGCGCTTGGAATAAAAGACTCCAATCGTTGGAACCAGCAAGCCGGATACCATGAAAGCGTAGGCATGAAGGATAGCATCCAAGACAGTTTGAAATCTCATGGCAAGGAGAACCGCTGCCAGGCCTACGAGTCCAGTCACGAACTGAGAAAGCCGGATTTGAATTTTATCTTCACTCGCCCAGGGAAGGAGTTTTGAAATCAAATCCCCTACCAAATTGCCGGACGAGGCCATGAGACAGCTGTCAGCCGTCGACATGATGGCCGAAAAATATGCAGCGATCACCAAGCCGGCAATCCCGGCCGGCAGGACTTCTGCAATCAATAACGGCAAGCCCATTTCAGCTTCAACGGATGGGAATAGAACCCTGGCGGCCATGCCCAAGAGGACGCCGGCAAAAGCCATAAGCGGCCACTCCAGCAACCCGGCGAAAAACCAAGCCTTTCGAGCGGTTTCAACATCTTTACACGCGTAAATCCTCTGATACAACGTCATTCCGATAAACCAAATCGGAACAATGGTTACGCTCCAATTCACGAGCTGCACCGGAGAGATTTCCAATAAATCAAAGTGATTCCTAGGAAGAGTCTCTCGCATTCCGCTCCAGCCACCGACCGCGTGAAGGGCCGCCGGCAAGGCGAAGAAAAGAAGTCCTACCAATAGAATTAACCACTGCACGGAATCAGTATAGATCACAGCTTTCAACCCGCCGAAGACCGTATACGCAATCGTAATTACGGCAATCATCAAAAGAGCGAAAGTCATCGAGCTTAAACCAAAAGGAGCCGTTGAAAAAACCGTCACCGAAGCCAATTTTGCTCCAGCAAGAATCTGCCCGCCGGTAAAACCGAGATATCCGATCCCTGAAATGGCGGCAGCGAACAACGCAGTTCCTTTCCCATAGCGCCAGCGAAGCAGGTCGGGATAAGTCAACATGGATATTTGCGAATCCAAGCGCTTCACTCGCGGAATAAAAATCACTGCACTTAGCCAAGCCCCGAGCAAGCCGGTAAATAGCAACCAGCTCCCGGCAAGTCCCATACTGAAGCCCAAGCCCCCAAGGCCAATAGAGAATCCTCCACCCACATCCGTGGCCACGACGGACATTCCGACATGTCCCCATCCCAGTGCGCGACCGCCTACGTAATAATCATCTAGATTCTTATTGCGCAAGAAATGATAAATCCCGACGGACAATACTCCCGCCATGTAGATGGCAAAAATAATGTAATCTAGAGGTGCCACAGTATCAATTACTGGGTTTGAGGTTCAATTCAAGGGCAGCCCCAGGTCCCCGGTAAGGCTTTTGGCACCAAATATTCATAGATTCCCACCCAGTCGGCATTCGACAATTGTTACGCAACCGTCCGGAAAAATTCCAACCCAGTTTCGAGAAAGTACAATTCATTCCTATCTCATCCGCTCTTGCCAGCGTATAAAGATCGGCAATGCCAATATCATGAATCAGATCCCTTTGAATCTCTCGCAACAAGGCGGCCATTAGTCCTTTGCCACGATACGGGGGAAGTGTCACGCAATCAGTCAGTTCGGCGCAACCATTCGAGGAATCGATTTCCGCGGAAGCCAAGGCAACCAATTCTTTATTCTCATTAAAGACTAAGCGAAAATGGTGGCTTCCGTCCGCCAACCTTGCCCTAGTGAATTCTTCATCTAAGGGTATGGGATAATCATTAAAAACACGCCCCAATACCGAAGAAATCTCGGCGGAATCTCGAGGCAGCCCGATTCTGCTACTCAGCGATTGTGGCAATTTCGCAGCGGAAGGCGCTTTACTCATCGCTAGCTCCACAATGCGCTCATGCTCTTCTTCGAGAGGATTTTGCTTTCTCGATGCATCACCGTACGCCGCCCAAAACCAAAGATCGCCGCCATCGCCAAAATATTCTGGAATTCCCCCTTCGTAATGGAATCCGCATTCCTGCCATTCATACTCGTTTCCCGATTTCGCATAAACAATAAGCTTGGAATAGAACTCTGGGTATTTCCCAAGTCCTTCCAACCACACTTGAGCTTTCGTGTTGCTCAATATCTCCGCAGAAATTCCACTCAGCTTCAGCCTTCGATTGTAGGGGTCAAAAATTAAGCCGCATTTGCGGCCCTTGGCATACATCCACTCGCAGGAAAGGGAATTGACTCCGCGGCATGGCCCCTTACCAAACAGACTTTCCAATTCCGACAAGGCTTCAGCAAGCACGAAGGTTTTCCTCGAATTAGACAGATACGGCGGACAACTTGTTCAGGCCAGCAGCATTCAGAGCTCTGGCGATTATCGTCGAATGTTGATTTCGATCTGCCCATTGCTCGCGCCCCTCCTCAGGTAGACCGTCGATAGGATCGAAATACAAATATGCTTTCTCTTTATCGACAGCCGGGCTCCGATATACGCTTACCCCAGTGATCTCGTCATAGTACTCGAAGCTATGTAAATCTCGCTTTCCTCCACCACCAGGTACGTCGGTTACGAAAGTTGGAGTATTGAATCCTGCAGTTATGCCGCGAACTTGCCGTTCGAGCTCAATCGAATCTTTCAATCGAGTCCGAAGTTCTTCAACTCCCTTGACCATATCGTGTTGATATACATAGTAGGGCTGCACGTTCATCCAAGATAGTTGCTTGATTAACTTGGCCATCGCTTCGTGGCTATCATTCACACCGCGAATCAAAACGCTTTGGTTTCGAACCACAACTCCACGTTGAAACAGGAGATTCATTGCGTCACGGCTGATCGAGGAAATTTCCTGCGTGCAATTAAAATGCGTGTGCAAGCAAATTTCCTTACATTGCTTTCTCCCTTGCTCCACTAATTCGCAAAGAGTTTCGGTCCAGGCAGTATCAGTCAAAATCTTCATTGGCATCACGGCTGGTCCTTTGCTTGCAATTCGAATCCTACGAATGTGGGGAATTGCCAAGAGGACTGTTAATATTTCTCGCAATCGACTGGCAGATAGCATGTATGCGTCACCACCGGAAACAACAACATCTTCGATTTCAGGCCTAGCGGCCAAGTAGGCAAATGCAGCCTTCCAGCGCTCCAATTGAGGTTTATATCCGCCCTTTTCAACCGTATCCGTGCTACCCCCTACCGCATAACTTCTGGTGCAAAACCTGCAATAAACCGGACAAACGTCTAAAGGCAAAAACAAAGCCTTGTCAGGATAGCGGTGTACCAAACCGGGGGTTGGAGAGTCTTTCTGCTCGTGCAGAGAATCCAAAGAAAGATGCGGATGATCCGGCAACCTAGTGGATGCCACGGGCAAAAACTGAATGCGAACGGGATCGTGATAAGGGTCCTGCCAGTCAATTCGGGACAATAGGTAGGGCGTGATCCGCACGTTCATAGGCGCCTCCCTCAGGCCCTTCTCAACGTCCTGCAGAAAGGATTCTTGAACAAATCCCTCAAAAAGCGCCCTAAATTTGCTGGCACCATTTACCGAATGGCGATTCTGAAAGGCCGGATCCATGAAAGTTGCCCGGTCAATCTCCGCAAAAGCAGGAATTCGGCGCCAAAAACCATCCTCCTCAAAATCTCGATGCTCAAGGGTGGTCTCGTCCACAGGTTCCTTTACGAATTCCGGAATATTCACATCGGCAAGGTCTCTTAAGTCCGGCTGGTCGGATATCCTTCCAGGCAGATCAGAGACGGTTTGCGATTTTCCTTTTGCTATTGCTTCTGACTGCAGGTGACGAATCACCGTTCTTTCTCCGGTGCTTGCTGTGGGTCGGTCAAGTCTTTCCTAACCTGGGCTTCGGTGCTGCCCTCGATTTGGTCTTCGATGATGGGCCCGGCTTCCAACAAGGGAGCTACGTCCGGCCGGGTCTCCAACATTTCCACCACCCGCTCCAAAGACTGAGCAATGACCAATTGCTCCTTCTCTGGCAGATTTCGAAGCCCTTGGGCCAGCCTCCCTTGAAGGAGAGAAGGTGCGGCCGCCAAGCAGGCTTCACCGTCAGCAGTGATGTGAACCAAGACCACCCTGCGATCCAAGTTGCTTCGCTCCCTAGAAACCCAGCCTTTTTGCTCCAGGCGATCCAAAATTCCGACGGTGGTGCTCTTGCTCAAATGAATGAGCTTGGCAAGGGCCGAGGTGGTCAATGGGCCGTCGTCGTGAAGTGTCTGAAGACAAAGGAGTTGCGGCCCGGTCACCATGAACTCGGCGGCTAGTCGGCGGGAATGGACGTCGACGGCGCGCATGATTCGCCGCAACGAACGGAAGATCCACAAATCGAAGGATGAGGGCTCCACAATGCCTAGCGCCTTGGTTCGTAGGCTAATCGTTCGCCTGCGAACGATTCGAGCAGAAATAATACTCGCTCCACCCGGCAAATGCCTCAAAATATCTTCCAAACACGATTTCTCGGAGGAACCTTAAATGTACTTTCGAAATGTGTGAGCCCTCTCGGTCCCCACGAAACCGAGGGCTCGGTGGGCGACGGCGCTGACGGTGTTTTCCGGTTCGACGTCGGAAGCGAACTCGGTGCATCCCTGAGTTCGCCCCCACCTTTCCCCGGCCTGGACCAGGCGCCGGCCCACACCCTGCCGCCGGTATCCGGCTTCCACATACCAACCTTCTAAATAGAGGATTTGATTGCTTTGACAACCGGGGGCACGGGAGCGGATCGACAATTCGGCGAAACCGATCACCTTTTCCGGATGCGCCTCGGCCAATAACACCAACCATCTGCGCTTTAAAAATTCACCTTGAAGGATGGCTTCCATTTCCAACCGATGCTCGGCCTCCGACTCCTCCGGCCACAAAGCCTGCCGCAAGGGCAAAAGCACTTTGCCGTCAGCTTGGTCGGCGACGCGGAAGTTGATCATTGAGGTCAGTTTAAAAACAAGTCGCCGAAAGGAAAAATCCAAGTCTGTTTATGGTGAAGAAAAACACGAAAAACCTATTCATTCGTTAATCGAAATCCGCCATGGATTCCCTTTGCAGATTCTCTCGGTATTCACGCTCGATTCAAAAACCATCGCACAATTTCGCCGATTCCGATTTCGCTGCCGAATCCGTTCATGTCATGGATTCGTGGCAGCGGGAAAGAAGCGAACGCCTTCCTTCGGAGAAAAAAACTTGAAGCAACTCAGTTCCTCAGCTCTCGCCGCCTGCTCTTTGGCCTTCCTCGGCCTGAGCACTCCGGCCACCGCTCAAAAAGTCACTCAAGTACCGCCGATGATGCGAGGCGATACTTCCGCCACCGAAGCTGGCTGGACCGTGACTCCTCTGTTTACCGTCGGAGAAGCTGCCCCGAATTTCACTCCGGTCGGCGAAACCGGCGATAGGCACCATCTACGATCGCACCGGAAAAATCGTCACCGTCGCCTTGTTGTGCGGCGATGACAGCAAAGCTGCTCCTCTCTATCTGTACGTCGGAGAGGAGGACGCCATTTATAATGGCAGTTTCCAGGATCGCAACGGCTTGAACGAAATCCGCTCCGGAACCTTTGTGGAAGTATTGGGGCAAAGACGGCAAGATCTACATGCAGGAAGACCGCAGCACCAGCCCCTCGGATCTGTTCGGTGGTGTTACCGGAATTGAAGCTTCGGTCTGGCAGTTGGATCCCGTCACCCGCGGAACCACCCGCATCGCCGAAGTCGACCGCTCGGTCATCGCTCCTCTTGACTCCACCGATGACTGCATCGGATCCATTGGTTGTTGGGAAACTTCCGGCGTGCTGGATGTCACCGATTTATTCGATGCCCTTCCCGGGGAGCGCTTCTTGATCGCCACGGTCCAGGCTCACGGAATCGAAGACGGTCCGATCGGCGGCAACGCTTTCCTCGACGAAGGCGGACAATTGGTGCTCTTGTCCTACAACCCCAACTAAAGCTGCCTGAAACACAGCCAAAGGCTGCATCACTTCCTTTCGCAAAGCGGGCGGCCCCAATGGGGCCGTCCGTTATGGATTTGCGAGGCTTATTGAGCGATGACGGTCGATATCCGACTTGGAGAAGTCTGCCCGCGATCATCGACGGCTACCGCTTGAATCCGATAGATTCCTGCGGACGGTGCAGGAATTTGAGTCACCCATGGTGGGCTGTTCAGCGTAGCCGCGATTTGCCCGTTGCTCAGGAATTGGACTTCTTGCACTTGGCCGTCGAAATCAGCGGTTTCCACTTCCAAGTTAATGGAACTGCCGGCGACAACCAAGGTGTCGTGCTTCGGTTCCAGCAAAAAAACGTCGGGCAAGGCATTGTCCTGGAAATCCGGGCTCAACTGGCTGGCTTGCAAGGACTGATAACCTTCAAGGGCCGGACTGCGGGGAGGTGAAATTAACAATCTCAAAAAGCCACCGGGCTGCAAGGTTATCACCGCTTCCATCTTCAAATCGTAAGCTACGCCGGAACGCAACTCGACCAGCTCATAGAGGCCCCCCTGCTGAAACAAAGCCTTGCCGTTCAGCCACAACTGAGTTTGCACCGCTGGCCAATCCGATTCAATTTTGATTCGATGCATGCCGCTTTGCCGTGGCATCCAGCGGCCCTGCCAGCGGGCGGAATAAGTGCCTCCCATTTGAAAAGGAGGCGGCAGGTTGGAGCCCCATTGGATTTCGGCTAAGGCATCTTCCTGCTGGTGCAACGGCGCTCCGCTGAAATCCGGGCCGTCGAAAACTTGCAATTGCAATCCTCCGCCGTGCCCAGCCGGCGGTAAAGGAAAAGCTTCCTGACCGAAGAGCACTCCGCTCGGCACTATTTGCTCCGGTCGACCGCCGCTTTCCCAGGAAAGGGCACAAGAAGCGTCGCCGGCGGCATCGAGGAATTCCAATTGAATCGAGTACCGGCGGCCGGCAAGCCAATCTTTACTTGGAGAACCGCTGCGCCTTTGTACTGAAGAGGAATCTTGCCAATCGTCGATCAAGACTTCCCCATCGACGATCAGCCGCACCCCGCCATCGGCATCCAGATGGAAGGTATAGGGTTCGCTGAACACCGCCATGATTTCTCCGGTCCAGCGAACCGACCAACCGTCGTTCAAGCTGATTCCGGTACCGGCGGGAGCTCCGCTTCCCCAGTCGAACTGGATCATCGAATCCAATCGAGCACCAGTTTTCTTTTGCAACTCGGAATCTTCAAAGTATTCGGCCCGCAGTCCGGTTCCCAATTGGGTGGAAGGCGCAGTCACGATCACCGATCCGCTCTGCCGCTCCCAAGCCTGGAAACCGCTAATTCGGTAAACCCTGGCTTCATTCTCCATGTGGCCGAAATAAAGCACCTCTTCGGTGCCAGGTACTTTCAAGATCTGACCATCGAGATTCTCGCCACAAAGGTTGTAGCGCCATACCGGCAAATCGGCGGATAAATCAATCGATTCGAAAAGGCCGCCGACCCAAAGCCCATCCCGATCCCAACCGTAGGTTGGCGGCGGATAACCGCCCCAGCCCCCGTCGTAATCGGTGAAGAAAATGGTTTCGTCTACCGCTCCGCAAACGCCTCGAATGGCGCCGATGCTGCCGGGCGGCGCAGTGCCGTGAACTCCAGTATCGACACCCTGGCCGGCGGTCCAGGCGGCAGTTCCGTCTGCATTCCAACGAACGACGAATGCGTCTTTGGCGTGTCCCCAGCTCTTGGCCCGATGGTTGTAGCCGCCCCACAATTCGCCACTGTTCGGATCTCGCCAAAGAAACGGTCCGTACCATCCGGCGATGGCTTTGCGCGGGGAAGGTTCGGCGACTTCGATGCCATCGGGGAAATGGGCGTAAATCGGCGCTCCAACGCTGTTCCAGCCAACCACGGGATGAGCCAGGATTTGTTCGTTCGGCCACCAGTTGTAGGCAAAGATGTAACTGAAATCGGCGGCGACGGCAGACGGCCCGTGCCACGGCCCACCGCTGGTAAAGAATTCGATTTCCGCAACTTGAGGCCAGCCGTCGCCGTCCTGGTCGGTCCATAAAAATGCGTCGTCGTTCGGGCCGGCGTTTTGTTGAATGATCGGCGCCTGGTTGTCCATGTTGTGTTTGATGTGAGTGGCGCCAACTACCAGCGGAATCAGTTGCCAATTTTGTTCATCGATGCGCAACACGATCGGTTCGCCGACCATTTTCACCAAATGCGGAATCCCGTTGTGATAACGAACTTCCCAAGTGTCGGCGGAAAACTGTTTGGGAATCAAGCCGTCGGCCAAGTTTCCGAATTGAAACACGGCTTCCACTTGCCAATCGCGGTTTTGGAAATCGAGGCGGGCGCGGATCACCGAACCCCATTCCGAAGCCATGTAGAGCACGGTGGGCTCGGTCGGGTCAGGAGCGACGAAGGGGGCCCACGTTTGACCGCCATACCATTCGTCCAGGATTTCCCCTTGTCGAGAAAAATGAGCCACCCGCCGCGGGGCCAACCAAAGCTCGCCTGCGATGTAATGACCTCCTTGATCGTCGAACTCGATGTCATTGAGGTCCCAATAACTCTCTCGCTCTTCAAGGGTCCAAGCGGCGCTGGGACGACGTCCCCCCGGCCGGCCATAGCGGGCCAATAAGTTTCCTTGGTTGTCGAACCGGAGGATTTGCTGGCTGGTACCGGTTTCAGCCACCAAAACTTCGCCGCTGGCATCGTCGATCGCCAGGGCGGACGGCGTTTCTAAACCGGTGATGAAATCCACCGGCGTGGTGCTTCCGCTGGGGATTCGGACGATTCGATCTCCCAAGGCAAGCCAAGTGGTCCCGGCCCCATCGAATTGCACGTCACGAAGCTCGCTCAAGCCGGGGACGGTGCCGTGGTGGTGGCCGTCATCGGGACGGAACCAAGCAACGGCATCCTCTTCGGGGTAGATCGCAGCCAACAGGTTGCCACGGACGGCGATGCCGGCGGCAAAGACTTCCAAGGGCGGAATGGAAATGGTGTAGGGGTCGCCGATGGATTCGCCGGTGGCGGCATCGTAGCGCCAAACGCGGCCGTGGCGGGCCGGGACCGCTCCAGAGGCGAGGACGTAAACCACTCCCCCGTCGACCGCCAGGTCCATGGTGCCGGACCCCAATTCGGGCCAGCCGCGAGTCCAAAGACGCTGACTTCCATCGAGGCTTTGCTTCAACAGACTGGTTTCCAAGCCCTCTGTGAAACTGGCGGCAACGTACATGCCGGTGCCATCAAATTCGACGTGAGCCGGATTGCCGTGGGTGCCCGGCCCTACTTGCCACCATTCCGGACCGGTGGGGTAATTGCTCCCCGGCGCCATTAGGAATTCCGCCTGCAAACCATGGGTGGCCAGCAGCTTCCAGGAATATTGGCCGGCAGCCACGGCTACGCCGTCTCGATCCAAGCCGTCCCATATCGCCACATTGGGGCCGGCACTTCGGGGAGCCGCTTGGAGCAGCTCGCGAACCACCGCGCCGTCTGGGTCGTAAAGATTCAGCGACACGCGCATGTCCCGGGGCAAGCTGAAATCGATGGCGTGTCCGTCCTGCAGATTCGGGCATGCGGCGGCTAGGACGAGGAGAGCGATCACTCTTCTAGTATAAATTGCAAATTCCTATCGAAGCGGTCAGATGCTTTCCAGGCTGAAGATCAGCACTGCAGCTAATCGGCTCGCCCTCTACAGAATGCTGAATGCCACTAATGAAAACTCTGATTCCTGGATAGCGATTTCCTGCGCAAGCCATGCCTCGAAGCTCAGATGGTGAGTTAATCCGCTTCGCCGGAAACGACTCCACAAAATCTATTCCTGCCTTCTCCTTCTAGCGCTTTGCCAATAGAGCAAAATCTTTCAAAAAATCTTGCGTACGGCGAAATCCCCTTCCTAAATCTCGTTATTTCGATTCAATGTTAAATCATTACCCTTAAAAAGGGTAGTCTAGATTCTCAAGCCCGCCTTCTTTTTCTTCATCGATTTCAAGTCGATCCTGCAATATTTTCTGAATCTCTAGATCGGTACCATAAAAATAGAAATAGGTGTTATCCACGCAACGGATTGTCACCAAAGATTTGTTTACTCGAGTTGGCAAAGAATCATCAGGCGAGATACCTAGTGCATCTTGCCTTGACCGAAAGAAGAAGAAATCTCCCCATTCGAATTGAAGCATTCTTTCCGCCAATTCACCAGCCTTCGGCGTAGGGAACAACAACAATGAAGGCGAAACTAGTTTAAGTCTAACCTCCCCTCTGCCTTCCACTTCATCTAGTACGACGAAACTGGCTCCCAGCCACTCAGAAATGCGTCGAACCATATCCCCTACCTCTTGGCCCGAAAGCCAAGAGGGATCCTTCAAAACTAATTGCCAACCCTTCATCTTTCTATTCAGAAATTCTCTGGCAAGGGAATTGGTTGAGCAGGACTATTGGCTGCATTTGGAGCCGTTGCAGGATGGAAGTGTGGACTGGAATGATCAGTCCGGCCATGGTCGGTGACATCAGTTCTTCCAACAAAATCCCTCTTCGTCAAAAGTTGCACCTTGAGTATATTGCTTGCCGTCTTTTCCGGCTCGAGCACCAAGAGTAGTATGGGGACCACTTGCTTTTGGATCCGGCACATAATTACCCGCACCCGGTTCTCTTGGAGGGCCACCACGCCCAAATTCTTTACCCGCCGCACACGAATGGCCGCCACCGGTGCAGTCGTTGTGGACCCAGACGCCAAAGTCGCCGACGAAGTAGGTGTGGTAGCCATTTACTTCAAGATTATAGACCGTTTCCTTGCTCGCAGAAGTCTCCTTGCTCACCAAGCGGGCTTCGCCCGTCACCGTCCACACACTTTCCCGCAAGCGCAAGTCCACCGCCTGCTTCCAGATATTGCCGGTGGTACGGAAGAAGTGATTAGGTGTGGCTTGTACCAGGCTGTGTTTGCCGTCCGCTTCAAAGGTCAACAGCAGTGTGCTTTGGTACTTCGTTAAGGAAAGTTCCAAGATATTGTTCCAGCCTTCACTCCGGATGAGCGACTCATCAGCACGCCCCGAATAACGGGACCACCGAATCGAGAATGTCTGCCTGACCTTCGCTTCGGTAGTCACCGCCGTACTTTTCGGCGCCTCTGAATGCGGCCCAAAGCCGACCGCGGACGAAAAACCCTACCAGCTCCTCGTCCTTACTCCAACGCACTTCGACCTCACTCTCTGAAAAGTCCAGGCGACCAGAAAGAACATGGATCGCACCTGTGACTCGCTGATTGCCAGATTTAAACTGATCGTACAGGTAGATATAGCCGGTCTCACCGTCATGCTCGAAAACGCCAGCTAGGGCCCAGGATTCGCTAGCGCTTCTGCCTTCAAGAACGCCTCTCGCTCCGCACGAAACGCTGCTTGGCAATCTGAGAGGCTGCACGCCCTCTCCCTCCTGCCGTAAGAAGGGGCCAGGAGCGCCTTCATCCCGGACCTGCAAGACTATTGTTCACGTGCCATCACCCACGCTGAAGCAAACGATCAGATCCTCAAACATTCTGCCCTCGTTGGTCAGCTCGTAGTCAATGCCGTAGCCAACCTTTGCCAGCCGATCCGGGAAAGCAGAACAGAAATCCTCCTGCCACCTCTCTTGAGGTGTGAATGGAAAGGAACTCGTCGCCCACGGACACACCAGAACTGACTGACGATATCCGCGAGATATGGAGATAAAAAGGAAGCCTGCAGGAGGCACTCCACCTCGCTCCTTGAAGGCAAGATGACTTTCCGTTCCATGCTCATTGCGTCGACTTGCCTGAGTGCACTCCTACTCCTTCCGGTCATCGGCCACCACCTCAAACCAGATGTCCTTTCCTTCTCGAGAACTCAAAAAGGTGAGACTTGCTTCGTGGTTCTTGCGATCAGAGCCACAGTAGTCGACGCTATGTTCCTGAAGGGGCTGAATCCGGTCCCCTTCGACCTTGAAACCCTCCAAGCCACCGATCCCGACGCCAGCATCTCGGCATGCCTCCACGAATCGGATAGCGTCCTTTGGACGAAGAAGGAAGACCCCGCCCCGAATGACGGCGATAGTCTTGAACTGCTCTTCCAGCTTGGTGAGCTGCATCACTGACCCGGGACGTACGGGTTCACGATGCTCGAATCCGGGACCCAGTTCGAAGGATTCGTACGATCGCTCATTTGGACAAGATCACCCGTGACGTTGTCGCGGATAACATGAGACCCATCCTCCCGGAAGAAGGCGGTCGCAGGATTCCCTGTTGCCCTATTGGTAGCCGCTCGAGTCGTGAACGGATTGTTGACCGTGTCATTGATGGCTTCACGCGTCCACCCGCGCCTGGCAAGCTGGTTGGCCTTACGACCGGCAGATGGGATGTGCGTGAGAAGACTGCTTCCTCCCTTTGCCGCACACGAATGGCCGCCGCCGGTGCAGTCGTTGTGGACCCAGACGCCGAAGTCGCCAACGAAGTAGGTGTGGTAGCCATCTACTTCAAGATTATAGACCGTTTCCTTGCTCGCAGAAGTCTCCTTGCTCACCAAGCGGGCTTCGCCCGTCACCGTCCACACGCTTTCCCGCAAGCGCAAGTCCACCGTTTGCTTTCAGAATCCATCGGTGGTATGGCAAAACGACCAATCTCACTTTTACTGAAATCTCCCGACTGGTCACCTCATTTAAATCGACTTGCTCTATGACGAATGGAAGACAAATCCATCATCTCTCCATGAAAGAAATAAACCAAGCTTGCAGGATCACAAACTACAAGAGTGGTATCCGTCTCTAGAGAAGCCAATCGATCGAGAGCTTCATGCAGAGAAAAAAACCAGCCATCTAAGTCAACCGATAAAGACATTAAGTACACTTCTACAGGGGATCCTCTCTTTCGAAGCTCTTCCTCAAGACAAGGACTCATCGAGAAGGGGATCTGGGTAATTGCATCTCCGGAATCAAGAAAAGAATGTTCTAAGTTTGCCAGAAATTCGCGGTATTTCCTATTCTTCTTTTGGAATTTAGGACTGCGTCTCTTAGAAAATGACCGTTCCTTAGCGATTGCTTGGAATCTCTCTTGCACATTTTTTTTGAGAAATGATCTTGAGAACGCAACCTCAACTTCTCTTCTTTCTACGACGGAACCAAGTCTCTTGCAATCGGCCATTTCTCATCACCTCCCTGATTATTAATTTTTCCTCCTCTCCCATTCTCCGCGCCAAGTAACATGTCGACCCTTTATCCTTTCCCCATGTCGAGCAAACACCCTTTAAAAGACTTTCCATGTGCAAGCTCAATCAAATTAGGCCCACATTAGGAATTCTTAAGTTTCCATTTTTTTGGGAGAAAATTTCAAGTCAAAATTTTCCCTTCCTTTTTAGCAAGATATATCGATCACATTTCATTTCACCTTCGAAGTAAGCCAGGTTGCTCGGCGAACAGATGACAATTGTCCCGGGGTAGTACCCAATAATGGTGTTTAAAGTCTGTTTCAGATCCCAGCAAGCTCCATCCAAATTCGTCCAGGCAGAGATCAAATGACAGCTGGATCCAGCCCCATTCATTTTGAGTAACTCGAGAACGTCCTTAGAATTTTGTTTTGCTGGCTCAATCATTTGCATCCACCTTTTATCAAAATCTGAAAAATGGAACAGTTTGGCTCGAAATTTTTCCCGCCCTTTCTTATTTCTCAAAGCCTCTTGTACACGCCTCTTCTTACTGTGATGAACAAACTCTCTCACAAAAACGTCTTCAACCATCTGTTGTTCACTCATTAGGATTCCTCACTTCATCTGCTCACGTTGAAGTTCCGAACCTAATTACGCCAGTCTCGGAGATTCAAAAAACAACGTAGGCTTGGAGGACTCATCACATCTTTCAAAGGTCTTTGCATCTTCACTTACCAGGGTAGTCATGGTGTGTAGGCCTTGGATTCCCATTATAGTCAGTCCCCTAGTAGTGAGGTGGGTTTCCATTCTTGGCCGAATGGTGAATCGGCGATTGCCCTTTGGCAGTTTCCACTTGTGCGGCATCTTGAACTCTCTTTCTTGTGGAGTGTTTAACAGCATGGGAAACAGGCTTACCACTACCACCGGTCTTTGGCCTGGTTTCAGATGCGCCGCACACGAATGGCCGTCGCCGGTGCAGTCGTTGCGGACCCAAATGCCGAAGTCGCTGACGAAGTAGATGTGGCAACCATCTTCTTCAAGATTATAGACCGCTTCCTCGCTGGCCTCGTCATTCCGGGCTTATACCTGTTCACCAACCTAAACGCCTTCAATATTGTTGAATTCCTCAATAGTATGAATTGTAGCATCCAAGCACATTTCGGTATTGTGCCGCGTCAATTCTGGGCAATATCTTGCCCGTGCTCTAATTTTGAGAATGGAATTGAGCTGACTACCGAAGATAAAAGGTCAAATTATTGAGGTAGTGAAGAATGACCGCCGGCCAAAGAGAGCGAGCGCGAAGGGTGAGATAGCCGGCGATGGGGCCGAAGATCAGTCCGGCAAAAATCATTTTGCCGAAAAGAGGTTCGAAATCTAGCCAGTAGATGTTACGGATATGAACCAGCCCGAATAGAAATGAGGAAATCAAAATAGAAAATCGAACCGAGCGTTTCCGCACCAAGGATCCCAAGATCCAACCGCGAAAAATCAATTCTTCGTAGATTGGAGCAATCAAAACATTAAAGCCTGGGCCGGGAAAGCCGAACGCGGTTCCATGAGCTTTATATTCGGAGTGGGTAAGCAGCACCGTTGCCACGAACAAACCGACCACCGAAGTCGCTTGAATTGAGGCGGGAATCCTTCCAAAGCCCTTGAATTCATAAAGAGATTCCTCAGCCCAATCGACCTCAGGCAAAAGAAACCGCGAAAACCGCCGGCGAGGAGCAGGCAAAGCTAAGCTCCGCCCCTCTTAGTCTTTTGTTCCGCCTTCCAATCATCCGTCAACATGCCGCAGTACCCCCAATCTTCCTCTTCAATTTCCTGAATCACCACGTGGATGTGCTCCGGTTTCTTTCCCAGAACTCGAACCAGCGAATCAGTCACATCGTGAACCAATTGGGATTTTTGGTGGCGGGAAGCACCTCGGGTGATTTGCAGGTTGACGTAGGGCACGATTCTCAGGGCTTGATTCTGGATGGTAACGACGGCTTCGCAGGTTCACCGATTCTTAGGTAGCGGACGCCTGGTTGTAAACCGCTTCGACGTAGTGACCGTCTAGATCGATTACGAAGGCAGCAAAGTAATGTGGGCCATAATGTGGTCGCAATCCAGGGGCTCCGTTGTCCCGAGCGCCGTACTTCATGGCTTGCTCGTGAAAGGCCACCACCGCCGCCCGGGAGGGTGCGGCAAAGGCAAGATGAAAACCCGGGCCGGCGGGAATGGCCGGATTCCGAAGCTTCAAGGCAAATTGATCTTCACCATCTTTCACGCCATAACCGACGAAGCGGTCATCGCGATCTACCTGGCGGTACCCCAATGCACCGAGAATAGCTTCATAAAGCAAGGCGGCTTTTTCAATATCCGCCACCGGAAAAGAGACGTGATGAAGCATGGTCATTGGATCCTGATGCACCTAGGAAGGAGGGTTTCGACCTGCCAAACGGGCGATCTCGGCACACCGCTTTGGATCCATCTCTTGATTCAATGCGTTGCCCACTCGCTCAATCCACTTGGCTTCGGTGCGATTGTAGTAGAACGGAGGCAAACCATCCGGGACTTCTAATTGATTGTCTCGAACCGTGTTCTCTTTGGCCCGATGAAATCGAATCGGGGAATGACCTATGCCATGAATCCAGTTTCCTTCCACCGCAATTTCGGTAGTTCCTTCATCCATGAAAATCCCATTGCTTGGCGCCCTTCCAGCGTGTCGGGGTACGCCATGAAGGTGGTTTTGCCGAATGATCGTACCCGGCTGTCGGCCCAAGGTATAGATGCAACCGCCATCGGATAAAAGCTGCATGACGTCATGGATGTGGTTGCGCTCGATTCGATGCTCCCGACAAGGAGAGGGGTCAGTCGCCCACACCCAGCCAACGGACAGACCGGTATAGGGCAGATTTCGGATCTCGTTGTTGCGGATTTGGCAATGTTGAGCAAAGCCGATCCACAACCCTACAGCCCCTCCGTAAAGGCGGCCGCAATCTTCAATCAAACAATTCTCAACAACAATGTTCTGGGTCAGCCACTCCTGGTCATCACCGGCGCTTCGCCACCATGGCTTTCCATCCACGGAACGACTTCCGTCTTCCCCGATGTTGAGTCCGTTGGCTCCGACATTTTGAATGATGCAGTTCCGAACGATCAAGTTTCGACATCCCGGTCCGATCCAAAGAGCGCTGCCGTCCAACTTCTTCATGACGCAGGAATCCAAACTACAGTCCAAAGCGAAGCGCCAGTCCAGGGCTGCTGGAACAAAAATCCGCTGAGAGGAATTTTCCGAGCCGTCACGACGTTCGTGCATGCTGGCTTGAGCTCCTGCCCAACCCTGTTGAGGAGGACTGAATGCACAGAGTTCGAACTGAATGCCCTGGAAATGGAAGTTCCGCACCGGAGCACCCGGCTTTCCTTCGACCTTCACTAGGGAAGTTAATACTGAATATTCCAAAGTTTCTTCTTCTGTCTTGGGAGGGATGAAAGACACCAGCCTTGAGGAAGGCTGGAAGTGCCACTCGCCGGGAGCAGTCAAAAGTGAAGGATGTCCCTCTAATCGAAATCGAGGATGAGCTTCAAAGTTGTCGATAGCGTAATGAGGCGCCTTGCAACCAATCGGATACTGAGTTCGAAGCCAACCGGTTTCCAAGTCAATCTCAGCCACCGGGATTCTGGAAGTGGACCAATCGTGGAGCAGTAGAACTTCCAAGCCAGAAAACTCTGAAAGCGTTTTCACGCCCTCCACAGGCATTTGAAAGGCGGTCCGGCGATCCGGCCCGGCTTTCTTCACCCTCAACCATCCATGGTCCGGGAAATGGGCCCGAGGCAACCGAAGGTCGCCTGCATAGAGGCCTCGAAGATCAGACACTTCTGCAGCGATATTTCCTTGCCAGATGGGCGAGTCTTGTGAACGAATAGAATTAAGCTTGCGGCCGCCCAAGAAACGGACAGTTTCCTTGCCGTACGCAGACCAAAGAACGGCAACCTTCTCGTCTCCCCCATCTTCCGCGGTAATTACCAGAGGGGACGAAAGCAAATAATCTCCTTCCCGAAACAGGACTACGACGTCATGAAGGGGAGCTTGCTGCCGGAGCATGCGGACTTCCTGCTTAGCTCGTTCCGGAGTTCGAAATGGCCGCTGGAAGTTTCCAGGTCCACCATCATCCCCGTCGGGGGAAACGAAGACTTGCGCCCCGCTGGGATTTGTCGCCAACAGAAAAGAACATGCAATCAGTAGGTAGGCCGTGATCCTCATGCTTGATCTCCTTTCGATTCAGTTTCTTGGGCGCGGATTCGAAATCTGAATACTTGAACCACAAACTCCACCAAGATGGCAAACAGTAAAGAAGATAAAAACCAGGGCTCGAAAAATTCAGCCGCCAATCTCGTCGCTGGCCCTTGAAAGTAAGCCAAGAGAATCACGCCGGAAAGGGTAATTATGCCGGTAGCGGCGAAAATCCTTCGGAGCGATCCCCGCACTCTAATCCTCACTGAGCAGGCGATGAAAACTCTCCTGTGTAAAGCCATAGCTGGATTTTCCTCCAGTGACTTCACCAGTGGAATTTCGCCGAAACTGAAAATCGATTTCAATGCGGCCAAAGGCGGTGCCACGAAACCGATCCTTTCCTACTAGCCTTAATTCCAGAGGTGGAGCATTCTCTGCCAGTGCCCAAAGTTTTTCAGACCGAATCTCAATTTGAAAATTACCGCGTTCGGTGCGATAGTCGCCTTCGTACAGGTGTAACTCAAATGGATCGGCTGGATTCCAAGGCTGTTCTTCTCCAAGAAGGTTTGCTGCCGGAAGGAGAAACTGAGTAAGAATGGACAAGTTATTGGCATCAGCCATTGGGTTGTTGAATACCTGTTGTACGATGACAACGACCATTTCCAATTCTGGAATCACCAAGATTCGCTGCCCTCCATGCCCGGAAGCCAGGTACATGAAAACAGATTCGCCTCGAAATTGGTAATCCCCCACCCACCAATGCAAACCATATCCCGGCCCAAAGGAATTTTCGACCTTCATATTACAGGATTCGTGAACCCAATCTTCGGACACAATCCTTCGACCTCGCCATAAGCCATGGTCCAACATCATTTGTCCGATCTTGGCCATGTCACGCGGGCGAAGATGAAGTCCTCCTGGAACGTCAAGTACTCCCGAAGCAAGATCCTGCCACTCAAATTCATGGATTCCAAGTGGACCGAAAAAGGCCTCCCGAGCGAATTCGTGCGGGTCGCCAGTCACTCGTTCCAAAAGTGCTCCGAGCAGTGCACTACAACCTCCACTGTAAACAAATTCGGCGCCGGGGACGGCTTCGGCGGGAGTAGATAACACCGCCTTTACGGGATCGGCCTGATCTCTCACCCGAACCCAATCGTTTCTTGGGTCATCATAGGGATGAGAGTCCTCATCCCATGCCAGCCCAGCAGTCATCGACAATATATGCCCCAAGCGAATGGCTTGCTTATTCGGAGAGCCATCCACCCAAGGTTTACTTTGAGGAAAAAGTTCTTCAATGGATAAATCCAAAGCACCATCCCGGATTGCGGGGAACAATCCCTGATCCATGGCAATGCCGAGGAGAAGGGCTCCAATACTCTTGGTTACTGAGGCCACATAATGGAGATCTTCCGATTTATGACCAGGAGCGTAGGTTTCGAAAGCCAGTTTTCCCCGGCGAACGACGATCAATCCGTGAAGGTTCTCGAAGCTTCCTTCTTCCACCTCCTTCCGCAAATGATCCATGACCTCAGGCTGAAGATCGACTTCCTCGGCGGAAGCTGTAAGCCATCCCTCCTCCTCAGGAGAATGTGCTCCGCAACCCCAAAAGACCAAGATGCATGAGAGCAACCCTTTTTTCATGAATTTGGTCATCGCCATGAGTCTCTATTCAACACAACAAAAGTGGTGGCTTTCGCCCGAGTTTGAATTTCAGCATTGAATGAACTCGTGACTCGCCCGAGTGGGTCCGCCTTGGCTATTTTGAGGGCTTTCCCGTCCCCGCTAAAAATCTTCAGTTTGGATGCTCTGCCAGCGATTTCTCGAAGTTGCAGAAGAATTTTCCCATCCTGAAGATGAGTCGAGCCAATGAGTTGAAATTCTCCTCCTTCGAGTGAAAGGAGAGATACGGCATCTGCTTGTCCATTGGATACCTTCCCAGCAGGTCGAACTCGGGTCAAAAATGGAGTTTGATAGTGCCAGCCAAATCGGGTACTGCTCGACATTTCGGAATCGCGCCCGGTCGTTATGGCCTGAGTCCATACCAATTCGCCGGACTGGCTTCCCAGAAAATTGGTCACCCAGTAGTTGTTGAACAACCAAGCAAATATGTATGGGCGTTCAACTTGAGGTCTTTCGGAGAATCGCCCGAGCTGGAAATCGCCGAACTGGTAAAGCAAAATTTCTTCGCTGCTCAAATCGACTCCCCCATGCGGGGAATCCAATTGGATAAATCTTTGGACCGCTTGCCAATCGCTTGATGCTCGAGGAAGCATATCGGTTTCTGGATCCACCGGACCTCCTGCGGTTTCATACTTTAACTCGAAATCAGGGAGGGCAAATGGGAAGGCTGCATACAAGCCCTCGGGAGCCAGCTCCGGACGCTTTCGAAGTCGGTAGCGAAACTCCAGCTTTTTCTCTTGCTCGTACAACCTGATTTCCAAGGAAAACTCGCTTCCCTGTTCACAGACCGCTCCGGTGCCGTAAAGAGTCAAGCTCCTCCAAAGGGGACCCGTCGGCCCCCGAACCCAGCGGTCAGCCTTCAATCCCGTCCGTCGCACATCATCCAATCGAAAGCGCTCCAACTGCCAACGGTTTCCGAGCTGTTCGTGGACCAACTGACCGAAACCCCAAGAAGCCTGCTCGTCCACAAATTCACGTCCAAGCTCTTTATCCAGCAGACTGATCAACCCGCCACGATTCAAGTCAATTTGAAGCCGATAGTATCGGTTCTCCAAAATCCCCTCAACTTGAGCAGCCATTTCCGAGTTTTCAATATCGGAAACCTTTTCCATCTGATCCTCGACTTCCAACAGATAACTTCGCCAACCGAAAGCCGGAACATCCCGGACGGATATTGCCCACCAGTTTCCATCATGCTGCGCCTTCCAAAGCTGAGCAGGGATCTGAACCCCTTCCGAATCGATGATTCGGAAGTCTTGCTCTCTGGAGAGAATGGTCCGATCCACGAAGACCCGAGCTAACCCGGAACGGGAAACCAAATCCGGATTCACCACGGCAATCGTTGGTTTGACACTTCGAAGAAGAGCAGGTTGCAACAGGCCGAATGCCTTTTCCTTCAACATCGCCGTCTGCTTGACTGCTTCCCAAACGAATGCAGATTTTTGTGCCCACTGGATTTGGCTGTTCTCGGCTGATGGGTCGCGGACCGACTCCGCCGCACCATAGGTATGTTCCCCATAAAAAACCAATTGTTGCCAGGCGTTTCGGAACTCGTCTGCAATGGCATTGGGAACCGAAAGACCCCGCAAGCTCGCCATGGTGACCAAATGTTCGACTGCAGCCAACTCATTTTGGCATCGCCTAGCGGCGGCGGCTTCCCTAGGAGCCGAGCCTAAGCCGTCCGACCACCAATCAGGCCAGGCCGCTTGGAAAATGGCAAGTTCGGCACCACTTTCTTCGGCAATCCGGCGAGGAAGCTCGGAAACAACGGCGGAACGCAAGCGTGGCCAGATATAGCGCTCATTCCAATGCCGGATGAAATCATTGGCCGCGATTCCCGGGGGAGCGTTGTCTAAAAACACACCGGAATACTGCACTGCAACTTCATCCAATGGATAATTCTTGGCTTCCAAGCCCTGCAGGTAGCCGAACAACGCCGGCTCGATCGTTTGAAAACGAGCTGTGTGCAAGCCCCAGAAATTTCCAGTGTTGTAATGGTCCGGTCGCCAAGCCAAAATCCTTGAACCGGACGGAGCTTGCCACCAAAAAGCGGTCGGGTGATCGAATGGAATGAGAGCCCGGTGCCCGTGTTGCCCCATGTTCAATACATCTACGCCAAGATCCTGGAAGTAGTCTATGTAATTCCAAGCGATCCCGTTGACGTCATCTTGCATGGCTACCGAAACCGGTAGGTCGTGCCGGCGAAACTCTTGTAAGGGCTGAAGGCTTGCCGCACAGGCTCTCTCCCCCAGCAACTCCGATAAATTGGCAAACATGGCGGTCAACTCAATGCGCCCTTCTTTGATTCGCCGCCGAAGTCGGTCGATTTGAGATTGCGGTCGAAACCGGAGCCATTCTTGAACCGGCCAGGAAGCTTCGCAAGTCCAACGAAATTTAGCGTCCTCCGGATAGGAATCGGTCCAGTCGCAATAATCCAAGGCATAATCGATGTATCGAAGATGATCCGGGAGGATTTCAGTTTGAGGTCGCGTATAACCAAGATCGGTGTGCGTGTGCTGAACCAAGTACACCATCCACGGACGCACGGGAGGCACCGTCAAGGGCACCGCCTGTTTGCGGCCATCGGAAAACTGGAAAGAAACCTCCTGGCGCACGGCTCGATCCACTTTCGGATGGAGCAATATCACTTGATTGGCACCCAATTTCAAATCGATCATCTGCTTCCGGCCCCAGGAAGGGTGGATTCGAACCGAAACAGGATCGCCTAAATGAACGATGTCGGCAAGAATCGGCTGCCAAGCTTCCCCATCCTGCTTTAGCAAAGCCGGACGGGAAGTCAGCCGAATTCGCTCCATAGGGTGAGCACGAAAAGTCATGTACCAAATTGAACTGCCGGCGCTTTCTCCCTCCACTTTCAGGTGCAGACTTTCTCCTGGCATGATTTTGGAAACAGGCACTCGAAGAACGGCGAAACCGAAAACGTCCTCGTGGCGATCGATCCGAGTTACGTGAAAGTCAAGGTGAATGCCGAAATCTCCATCGACTCGCCAATGCCCGAACTCGGCTATTCCAGGATTTTCAAAGACCAGCCATGGCTTGCCGTTTCCATGGAGCGTAAATCGATGCTGCCTTGGATTGGCATCCATCCCGAAGAGCCATACTAAGTCGATATGATCTGTCCCCTCAATCATCTGAAGCGGCTGAGTACGCCATTCAATAAAGTCTTCGGCTCGTCTTGAACGGACCAATAAAGCAGTATCGACCTCCGGTAAGGCTGAGTCATAAGGAATGATTTCTCCTGCGACATCCTCCAAATAGCCGCCTTGCCAAGAACTCCCCTGCGGGCCGAGCAATAGAAGAGAAAGGGCGAACAGGCAAGCGCACATAGCTACGGTTTAACCCATAAGTCGGCAGAAGGAAAGGTGGCTAGACCTGAAATTCTTCCTGCAAGATGCCGTCCAAGCGCTTCAAGAATCGATCCAAATGATGTTCGGGTATCCGCAGCAGGCGTTGCGCGTTCAAATGTAAGGGTTGAGAGTGGCGATCCGCCCGATGAGGCGGCTCGAAGATGACCACGTTTTCCGCCCGGGAACCGAGATAACATGAATCGCTGGGAGTCGCCAAGAGGTGCTGCCTCAGGGATCGAAATTCTTCTCCGACCAAAGCAGCGCAGGCATCTCGCAAGCACCGAGGCAAATGAGTCGGGCTGGAAACCAGCACCATGCCCTCGATGCCTTGGCGGAGAAACATGCGGGCTGCGTTGCGCACTTCCTGCTCGGTATTCATGGAATCCACGTCGGCAACGGCGATTCCCTCGACCCGCTTTCGCAAGGCCGCCAGATCGACGCCTTCAAATGCTTTGAACTCAGCCAATTCTTCGAATCGCCGCAATAGGAATCCCAAAGTGTATTCCCCCTCCCGCTTTACGATTTGCTGGCCGTCTTCTTCAACCAAACGGCAGGAAGCTCCGGTCCCAAAAACCAATAAATCCGCGTTGGTTTCCAGGGCGACCAACACCCCTTTCGGAATCCTGCCCAGCTCATTTCGATCTGGATAGCCCCATGCGATTCCCCGCCAGTCGTAGGCTTCCAGATGACAACCGTGAACAAGAACTCCCGTTTTCATGCGTCCTCTGAGGTTTCGCCTCCCGAGGATGGAGATTTGTCTCCGACCGAAGCCGGTAAGGGGTTGGCATTCATTGCTGGCTTGCGCCGATAAAGCCACAGAAAGCTCATGATACGCCCTTCAGGATCACCTTCAACATAGGGTTCCTGCCATTTAGTCAGCACTTTTAATTGCCGGCGCAACTCTCGCTTCTCCTCCGGTTCGGAAGCATCCTTCAACAGCTCCAAGACCCTTTCCTTCTTGCTTTCCAATGCTTGGTAAGCTTCCAAAATATCTCTATCTTCCGAAACCAAACGGACGACGTGTGAGTAGTCGCCCAAAAGCAAATCCAGTCGACCGTCCAAGTCAAAATCAGTTACGCAAATCTGCGCCCGGACGCCTGGTTTCGGGCTTTCACCGGGGCGCACGACTTGGGTGAGAAACTTCGAATCGGCTTTCGCCGAAACCAAGATTCGACCGGATTCCAATTGTGGCTGTTTTCCCGCGCTGACATTTCGAAACCAGGTCACACTGCCGTTCGCCGCCGAAACCACTAAATCCCAACGGCCGTCGCCATCCCAATCGGCAACCACCGGGTTGGCGTGTCCGTCCACGGCCAAAGGCTTACCCTCAACCTCCACGACAATCGCCTCGGAAGCAAAAATCGGTTCCGCCCGGGATCCTTCGTTCAACCGCAGAAACAGACGACCGGCAAAACTGCCGATCAACATATCCAAATCTCCATCCTGGTCCCAATCCACCATGGCCGGCCAGCTTCCAAACGAAGCGACTCTAGCCATGATCGATTCTTCGGAGTCACCGGAAGTCTCCAAAGCCAACCGATTCGAAAGTGCCCGTTCTTCAGGATGATGAACCAGCGGCACGCCCGCCTCGTCACTCAAAAACTTGCCGCGCTCATACTTTCCTCCGCCTAAACCACGAAACCAATAAATGTCTCCGGGATCGTAGCAGCCGCTGATGAAATCCAAAGTGCCGTCAGCATCGTAGTCCACAAACTGTGGACTGGAGGCAATGCATCAGTAAACCGGAGTGGAAGCCGCTCGCCCTCCTGCTTTCAACTTACTTCTGAACTTGAAATCAGGCTCGGCATCGGATGCCACGTTTTCGAACCACCAGAAATATCCGGGGAAATCGCCGGCAACCAAATCCCGATCGCCGTCTCCGTCGACGTCAGCATGCCATGGCCCGCAGTGCCCGAATTTCGATAACTTGCCGATGTCGATCGGCTCCCGATCAGCTTCCAAGCGAATCGGCTCTTCAAGTTCTGCCGAGAACTCTTGTTGAGCCGGTAAACCCAATGCCGCGAAACAGGCAAGCAAGAAGAATTGCATTCCATGGACTCCGGTCAAAGAAGCGAGCTCGCTGGAGCTGCTAGAGGATTCATCATAGCGAGCTTCCGCGGACTTGACAGGCCGGAAAGAGAGCTAGTCTTGAAATGAGGTTCCTCCATGCCCGACCCCTCCATGAAGTCCACTTCCGGTTGCTGCTCATCGAAAGATGGCGGAGACCTGAATCGCCGCAGTTTTCTCCAAGCCGCAGCAGCCCTGGCCGCAGGAAGCCTGGACCCTGGCTCTCCAACAGCCCATTTCATGGCCGGTCCTTTTTTCTCTCCTTCCAACCAGGATGGACCATGGATTCCCGCCGACAAGAAACTCAGCCCAGGATGGCGAGCGGCTTTAACTGCAAAAGGAGAGGCCGAATGGCTACGTGGAGAGGCTCTTCGCTTTATTGGCATGCCGATCGGAGGAGTCGCTTGCGGCCAACTCTATCTAAGCGGTGACGGCCGGTTGTGGCGTTGGGAAATCTTCAAAAGCAACGACCACTCCGATTACGGCGGCATGTCCATGGGCATCCACTACGCCAAGCCGCCGGAGCCTGGAAAAGACCCATGGGGAACGGAAGTCGAACAAGGCTTTGCTCTACGCATCCATGGAACAGATAAGGAAGAAATAAGACCTATGAATATATCCGGTTGGAGAGACGTCGCTTTTCGCGGGGAATACCCTCTGGCCAAGATTCGTTATCGGGACGCCGGCGCTCCGGTGGAAGTGGACCTTGAAGCTGGAAGTCCGTTCGTGCCCCTGGAAGCCGAGCTCTCCGCTCTACCCTTGACGGTTTTTCGCTTCAAAGTCCGCAATAGCTCCGGCAGAAGGCTGAAAGTGGATCTCGCCGGATGGTTGCAAAACGCCGTTTGCCCCTATGAAGGCGTTCCGGCAGCCGGAAGGCGAGAAAACCGAATCATTCGAACTCCGGAGAAAACCAGTTTGGCCTGCAGCGCGACTCCTCCCCTTTCGGCGGAGGATAAGCGCCCGGATTTGGTCCTGGCCGATTTCGAAGATGAATCCTATGGAGGTTGGAAGGCTGAAGGAACCGCCTTTGGAAACGGTCCCTTTCATGTCAAGGATTTGGAGGATTATCACCAGGTCTCCGGCTACCAAGGGGTTCGCTTCGTCAATTCTCATCAAACTCGAGCCGGTGAGGACGTCCGTGAAGGCGACGCCCATACCGGAAGCTTGACCAGTCCGGAATTTAAGATCGAGCGAAATTATCTGACCTTTCGCATCGGCGGCGGGAGGCATCCTGAGCGGACCGAAGTGCAGCTATGGGTAGGAGACCGGATCGTCCAGCGAGCCACCGGGCACGACGGAAACGCCATGCGTCAAGAAATTTTTTCCGTGAAGAAATGGATTGGCCGTAAAGCTCGCATTCGAATCGTGGACGCAGTCACCGGTCCCTGGGGCAACATCGGCGCCGACCACTTCGTTCAAAGCGACGCTCCGAAATCCGTTCAAGCGCTGGCTTCCTTGGACGGATTCGGCTCCATGGCCTTGACCCTGTTGGGCAAAGAGCCAGCCTTCGCCAACGCCAATCTTTCGACCGGCGACTTGCCTCAATCCGACATCTTGTGGAAACCAGGTGCCTCATATAACTCCACCGATTTCGGAACGAAACCCATCGGCGGTCTCGGCCGATCCATGGACTTGGATCCCGGCGAAACCGGGGAATGGTCTTTCATACTTAGCTGGCATTTTCAGGATTATCAACGCGTCGGCGGAGAACTGGCTTCCTTACAAAACGTCGATCGCTTACGCCGGCACTACGCCTCCCGCTTCCAATCCGCTCTCCAGGTTGCCGGCGCCTATCATCGACTCCGTGCCTTCCTGGAATCCAGCACCCAAAGTTGGAATCGGTGCTGGTACGACTCCACGCTGCCGGTTTGGCTTTTGGACCGGAGCTTCTTGAGCCTCGATTGCCTGGCCACCCAAACCTGCCACTGGTTTGACGACGGCCGTTTTTACGGTTGGGAAGGAGTGGATTGTTGTCCGGGAACTTGCCAACACGTTTGGCAATATGCTCAGGGCTTGGCCCGCATTTTTCCCCGATTGGAACGAAACGTCCGGGACCAAGTGGATTTCGGCCTGGCCTGGAACGAGGACGGCCGCATGGACTACCGCGGTGAAGCCCACCGCGGGGCTTGGGCCACCGATGGTGCTGCAGGAACCATCGTCCGGGCTTTTCGAGAACATCAGATGAGCCCAGACGGAAGATTCCTCGCTCGCCGCTGGCCGCGAATCAAACGATCTTTGCAGTTTCTCATGGATCAAGACCAGGACCGGGACGGCCTGTTGGAAGGCCGGCAGTACAACACCCTGGATCAGGCTTGGTATGGCCCGATGGCTTGGATCAGCTCCCTCTTTCTCGCTGCGGTCGCCTGCGGCGCGGAAATGGCCAAAGAGATGAAGGACTTCGAATTCGCCGAGCAGTGCCAAAAACTTCTGAATGACGGCCGCGCTTCACTGGTGAAACGTTTATACAACGGCGAATACTTCATTCACATTCCGGATCCCAAGCATCCCCAAGCCACCAATACCAACGACGGATGTCACATCGATCAAGTATTGGGCCAAAGTTTCGCTTGGCAGGTTGGGCTTCAATCGAGAATCGTGCCGAAAAAAGAAACCGAAAGCGCTTTGCATTCGCTTTGGCGCTATAACTTCGCTCCCGATGCCGGAGCCTATCGACAACAGATGCAAGAGCTGATTTCCGGAGGCCGCTGGTACGCCATGGAAGGCGAAGCCGGATTGGTCATGTGCACCTGGCCCAAAGGTGGAGTCAAGCGGGCCCCAGGAAAAGGGAACTCAAGGCAAGTCTTCATCGGCTACTTCAACGAGTGCATGAACGGCTTTGAATACCAGGTGGCTTCCCACATGATTTATGAAGGTGAACCCGGTTCGGAATTAGTGGAAAAGGGCCTTGCCGTGACTCGGGCCATTCATGATCGATATCACCCCCAGCGAAGAAATCCTTGGAATGAGATCGAATGTTCCGATCACTACGCCCGCTCCATGGCTTCCTACGGCGTTTATTTGGCAGCTTGCGGCTTCGAATACCACGGCCCGAAGGGGCACATGGGATTTGCCCCCAAGATCCGGCCGGAACACTTCCGCGCCGCATTCACTGCGGCGGAGGGGTGGGGAAGTTACTGGCAACGCCATGAAGCCGGAAACATGCGGGCTGGCATCGAAGTTCGTTACGGAAGCTTGAGGCTGACCTCCTTGCGGCTGCAATTGCCCAGCTCTCTTTCCGTGACCGAAGTGGTGGGCACCATGGGCGGCTCCCATGAGGAACTTCCCCTCAGCTTCCAAATGGAAGAGTCACGGCGGTGCCGGATCAAGTTTCCCACCGCCTTGGTTTTGCACCCAGGCAAGCCCTTGGAACTGAAGCTGGCCTAGCCCAAAGCCGGTTCAAGCGGTTTGGCGGAAGCCGCTCATTTCACCTCTTCCACGGAAATGATTTCCGCCGGCAAGTACCGCCGCAACCAACCCAAGACCTTGCGATCTCCTCCCTGCTCTGGAGGGAAGGCCAAAATCAGGTCCTCGTAATCAGGAGTTTCGACCATGAAATAAGAATCATCCAAAAGACCCTCGTGCAACTCCACTTCCAGGGCCACCACGTCTTCAAACATGCAATCTTGATACCAGAGTTCGCCGTTATTTTGAGCCCAGCTCCCTAAACGGCGATCGGTAACAAATTGGCCATCATCTCGAAAGGAAAAGAAACCCATGCTGTACAGGTATTCCACCTCTTCTCCTTCCTCCAAATCGAAGAACTCCTCGACCGCAGCCAGGGCTCGTTCGGGAATGTCCGGACGCTGGTAAGTAATCGTATCCGGAAAGAACCCGAGCTCGATCAAAGTCCCAAAAGCCAACAAAAGCAGCACAAGAAATCCGATAAAGAAAAGGGAGACCCGAAGCAGCTTTCGTCCAAAGCTACGCTTCATTTTTGCTTTCCCAGGTACCGGCGGAGGATTTTGCACCATGATTTATGAGAGATTCGAGAACTTTTTCCAGGCAAGGGCGAGACCGTCTCCGATGGGCAAAAGCGTAGCCTTCCAACAGTCTTCCTGAAAGAGCTTCCGCACTGCCAAATCGACCGGATCGGACAAATCCGCTCTCACCCCCATGGGAAGGAACAAAGCGTCGTCCATGGCAAAGACCCCTCCCGGTCGCAACAACTGGTAGCAACGAGGCAACAAGACCGGGTAGCTTGCCTTGCCAGCATCCTGCAAAATCAAATCGAAAGAACCCTGGAGCTTGGACAGAGTTTCCTCGGCGTCGCCATGAATCAAGTCCACCTGATCCTGCAAACCGGCCGCCTGCAAATTTTTGGCGGTAGCGGCCACCATTTCTGAATCGGATTCCACGGCGATCAAGCGGCCCCCGGTAGTTTTCAATGCGGCGGCCAAACTCAATGTGGAATAACCCAAAGCAGTCCCTAGCTCGATCACCTTCCGAGCCTGCATAACGGCGATCAACCAAGTCAAAAAAGTCGAGACCTGGAGACCAATGGGAGGCTGCGCTCGAGGCATCCTCCGATATTGAGCTTCGAACTTTTCCAGCTCCGGTGGCTCGGCCACCAGCAGAGATTCGATGTAAGCCCGGCAGGCATCCAAGTTGTCGGCACAAACCATGGTTTCGGAGAAAGGTAAGAAAGGCGGAACCGGCAACCACCGATCGCCGCAACCATCCTAATGGATTGGGTTCAGGTCAAATCCGAGCCCAAATCAAGCAGGACTCCTTTCGTTCAGCCACCGGCCACGCACCGTGCACCAGCCGATGGAGTGTGCCAAACGCTGAAGGCCAACTTCAGTTTTCATGTCGGGAATCCTCCCGGTCCGGCACGCCTCGATCGCCTCCTGCAGTTCCATGACCAAGGCCTGGGTTCCTTCCTCCATGCCGGAACCATCGCCGGCCGGAAGGGCGGAAAGATCCGGCGAGCCCGGAAGCTCAACCATGACGAAAGAGACCTTTTCATCGGTGATTCCCGGAGAGGGAAAGGTCCCCTGGCCCAACATTTGGAAGCAGGCCGGTTCCACCGTTAAGCCCACTTCTTCCAAACACTCCGCCGCCGCCCTCCGTTGCAGCCCCTGAACGCCGCCGTCCTCCGCTTCCAAGACTCCGGCGACCAATTCCACCAGCACCAGCGGAGCTTGAGGATCGGGTTGCACCAGTTCACGCTGCCGCCGCAAATACACCGGAGGCCGTACCCCGGCCTTTAATACCAAGCCCGGCCGCCCGCCCGGACCCCGAAACCAAATCACCGCCGCTACGGCGTCGGTGCGCCGGCGGCTGACTACGTCGCAGGCATAAGGGGAAGAATGGCGACCATCGGCGTAGCGGTGACGGACTCGCAAGCGACGAAGCCGCAAAAAACCCTCGTCGCATCGGCTTTCGGCGCTGCGATCTTCCAGAACCTCCAAGGAAACCGGCTCCATCTCGGTAGGCTATCCGCCCGTGCCCGAAGCTGAAAAGATCCTGGAGCGAAAGCTCCTAGCCGACCGCTTGGCCCAAGCCCGAAGGGAGGGTCGCAAGGTGGTCCTTTGCAACGGCGTGTTCGACTTGCTCCACGTCGGCCATCTCCGAGCCCTGGAAGAAGCCCGGCAGGCCGGAGACCTGTTGGTGGTCGCCATCAACGAAGACGCCACCGCCAAAGCCTTGAAGGGACCCGGACGGCCATTTACTCCGGCTGCCGAACGGGCGGAGCTTCTTGCCGGCTTCGCCTGCGTGGATTTCGTCACCACCTTCGCCGAGCCTACCGCGACCACCACTTTGGAAGTTTTGCGGCCGGACTTTCACGCCAAAGGCCGGGATTACCAGGACAAAACCATTCCGGAGGAGGAACGGGAACTCTGCCGCCGCCTGGGCATTCAACTCCTCTTGGTCGGGGACCGCAAAACTCACTCCAGCAGCGAACTTCTGCAACGGCTGCAGCAATCCGGTGCGGCGCCGGAAGCGGAGGCTTGAGATGGCCGGGATTCGGCTTGCCGAAGGCGACACCGTGGTGGTGCGAATGCCCAATCCCCTGGGCGATGCGGTCGCCGCCACCGCCTTCCTACAAGGATTGAAGCGGGCCTTTCCCTCCCTGCGCCTGGTATTAGCCGGCCGTCACCCCGGTCGGGAGTTGCTTGCCGGCTTGGATTTCGTCGACGACTTCGCGGTCGTCCCTAAAGTAAAAAATGCAAAGGATTTATGGCGCGCATCCCGATCTTTGGCGCGGCAAGAAGCGGCCGCCGCCGTGGTCCTTCCCAATTCCTGGTCCTCCGCTCTGGAAGCTCGCCTGGCCGGCATTCCGCACCGGATCGGGCGGCCGGGAACCCGCCGTCGCTGGCTGCTCAGCCATGTCCTGGATCCGGTCGGGCCGCCCCGTCCCATGACCGATTTCTATTGGGAATTCCTGGCTCCCTTCGGAGATGCGCTCATCGATCAGAAACCGCCTAGCCCGACCCTGTCGGTCACCTCCGAAGAAAAAGCCCTAGCCCACCGCCGGCTGGCGCAAGAAGTCGAATCGGAGGCCTACTTAGCCGTCGCTCCGGGAGCGGCCTTCGGTCCATCGAAGGTCTATCCCCTGGACCAGATGGCCGAAGTCCTCCGAATCTTGCGGCAAAGGTTGGCTTGGATGCCGCTTCTGCTCGGCTCGCCATCGGAGGCATCTTTGCTACGAGAACTGGCCGAACTCCTCGGCCCGCCAGTCATTTCCACCCACCGGCAAATCGCCGGCCTGGGAGAAATGAAAGCTCTGCTGCGGCGCAGCCGTTTGCTTCTCACCATGGATACGGCGGCGCGGCACATGGCGGCGGCATTGGGCGTTCCGCAAGTCGTGCTCTACGGCTCGACCGACCCTCGCTGGAGCGCCTTTCAATTGGAGGACACCACCCGGCTTTGGCAAACCGATTTGCCCTGCCGACCCTGTCACCGGCCAATCTGCCCCACCGAGCACGAATGCTTGGCCGGTCTGGAACCGAAAACGGTGGTGCAAGCCTGCTTGCAGGCCATCGCAACGGAATAAAAAGAACCGGAGCCACCTTCGGTCTCCGGTTTGATTTTGGTGGGCCGTGCTGGATTTGAACCAGCGACTTCCACCGTGTGAAGATGGCACTCTAGCCACTGAGTTAACGGCCCAGGGCCCAAGATTCTAAACTTGCCGGGGTTCAGGGGAAGCCCCTCCCTCCGGTTTCCCCAAAATCATCCAAGCAGACGCCCATGCAGATCCGGATGATGAGCTGGAACATTCACAAGGCCATCGGCAACGATCGCAAGTTCCGGCCAGAAAGGGTGATTGAAGTCATTCGTCACCATCGACCCGACGTCCTGTTGATGCAGGAAGTGGACCGCGGCGTCCCTCGCTCCAGGCGATTGGATTTGGATCAGATCGTGGCCGAAGGAACCGGCTTGCCGTATTTCGCCTGGGGTGGGAATCACGTGTTGAAGGAAGGAAGCTACGGCAATGCCACGCTTTCTCGGTTTCCGATCCGACGCAAACGGAATTTGGATTTGACCATCGCCTGGAAAAAGAAACGGGGAGCTTTGTTCACCCGTCTTCAACTTCCCGGCCATTTCAAAGATTTGATGGTATTCAATTGGCACCTGGGCCTTTCCGCTCAAGAGCGGCGGCGCCAAGTGGAACGCTTCCTTCGAAGCGGCACTTTAAAAGGCTTGGGAAAAACAAGTCGCATCATCCTTGGGGGCGACACCAACGATTGGCGCAATTTGCTGTTTCGCGGAGCGGGTTTGCAAACCCATGGATTTCACGCCTGGACCGAAAGCGGCCGCCATAAGCACATCGCCACTTATCCCAGCGTGGCTCCAGTCGGCCCCTTGGATAAATTTTTCTGGCGCGGTGGGTTTCCAGAAGTGCGGGTTCACGCCAGCAAAATGGCCCTGGCCAGACAGGCCAGCGATCATTTGCCCATCCTCGGCGAATTCACCTTGGGCTAGGTCCGCCGCCCTTCATTCCGGAGCCATCAAGGAAGCCAAAGCCGCTTCATCCAGAATGGTGACTCCGAGTTCTTCGGCTTTCTTGGCTTTGGAACCTGGACTATCTCCGACCACCACGAAATCAGTTTTCTTGCTTACCGAAGAGGTCACTTTGCCTCCAGCCGCTTCGATGTCAGCTTTAATTTCCGGTCTCGGCCGACTCAGGGTTCCCGTCAGAACGAAAGTCTTTCCGGAAATCTCGGCATGCTCAGCTCTTTGGGCTTGAACCTCCTTCTGCGGTTCCACGCCGTAATCCTGCATTCGTTGCAAGGCTTTCCGATTGCTCGGCTCTTGCAGAAATGCCACCAAGGAACCAGCAACTTCAGGCCCGACGCCTTCAATTTCGCTGAGGTCTTTGACCGCGTTATCTCCGTCTACGCACGCCAGCAAACTGGCTAAGTCCGGATAATTTCGGGCAATGGCCCGGGCGGTTTCTTCGCCAACCTCCTGGATGCCGAGGGCAAAGAGGAAGCGAGCCCAGGGCGGGCGTTTGGCCTGCTCGATCTGAGCCTTCAGAGCCTCAGTAGATTTTTCTCCCCAACGCTCCAAAGCGGAGACGGCACCATAATCCAAGTGAAACAAATCTTCAATTCGCTTCAACAATCCAGCCTCGGCGAATTGAGCTACGGCTTTGTGCCCCAATCCTTCAATGCGCAGAGCTCGGCGGGAAGCCAGGTGCAAAACCCGGCGCTGCATTTGAGCCGGACATTCCAAGTTGACGCAGTAGCGAAACTCGCCCTTATCGTGAACCGGATTGCTACAAGCCGGGCAGACGTTCGGCCAGGAAAACTTTTGTTCCTCGCCGGTTCTTTTTTCCGGAATCGGCCCGAGAATTTGGGGAATGACGTCACCGGCCCGGCGCACCATGACCCAATCGCCGATGCGAATGTCCCGGTCTTGAATATAAGCCGCATTGTGCAAAGTAGCGTGGCGAACCGTCGTTCCGCCAATGGCCACCGGTTCCAGTACGGCACGAGGAGTCAAGCGGCCGGTTCGCCCGACCTGGATTTCGACGTCCAATAGCCGGGTGCTTTCTTCACGAGGAGCGAATTTCTGAGCGCAGGCCCAACGGGGAGTTCGCGCCCGGCTGCCCAGCAAGGTCCGTAAATCCCTTTGGTCGACTTTGGCCACGATGCCGTCGAGTTCGAAATCCAGGTCATCCCGTCGACCTTCCATCTCGGCGTGAAAGGCGACGATGCCCTGGTCGTCCTCGGCGGTGGCCCAAAAGGGTGTCACCGGGAATCCCCAATCTTTCAGGGCATGCAAGAGCTTTTCTTGGGTGGTCAAAGAATCCTCTTGCGATCCGGCCAGCCCCTGAGCTCGAACCACGTCGAAAGCCATGAACCGGAGGTTTCGAGAAGCAACCACTCCAGGATCCAATCGTTTCAAAGAACCGGAAGTCGAATTACGGGGATTGGCATAAGGCGTTTCGCCCGCTTCTACCATGACTTGATTGAGGGTTTCGAAAGCGGATTGGGACATCAAAACTTCACCCCGGACTTCTAAAAGCGAGGGAGCTTTCTCTCCCCGCAGCTTTAGAGGAATTCCTCCCACCGCCCGCAGATTATTACTGATGTCTTCCCCAGAAGCGCCGTCTCCCCGGCTCAAGCCACGACTGAATCGACCGTCTTCGTAAATCAACGTCGCCGAAACCCCATCCCATTTCGGTTCGCAAAAGTAGCGAGGCAGACGATCGGTTTCAGCAGCCAGCCCTTTCAAAACCCGTTGATGGAATTCCGCAACTTCCTCGGCTCCGAACAAGCTTTCAATGGAAATCATCGGAACCACGTGAGCTACCCGTTCGAAACGGCTGCCCTCGGGCAATGGGGCCCCAACCCTTTGACTAGGGCTTTCGGCAAGGACCCAATCCGGATGGTCCTGTTCAAGTTCCTTCAGCTCTCGGAACAAGCGATCGTAGGCGCCATCGGAAAGAGTCGGCCGGTCCAAAACGTAATAGGCGTGATCGTGCTCCAAAAGCTCCCTGACCAAAGCCAGGTAGCGCTTTCGATCCCCCTTTCCTGCCTTAGACACCGGCTTCGGCCAATAACTCGCTCAACGGCTTTTCTACGAAGGCACCGGTGCCAGCCGACAGGATGATGACGGTCTCAGGAACCGCCATCTCTTTCAGACGATGCAATGCGGCGGTTTCCAGGGGAGGCAAGGCCGCCGGCTCCTCGGAATCACCGGAACTTGGCATGTAGAAGCCGGCTCGGACGACCTTGCGCATCCCTTCCACCCTTCCGGCGGCAATGGCATTGGAAAGGGCATCTTGGTCCAGACTGGGATCTTCGTATTCCAAGCGACAGCCCAAGAACACTCGGCCGTCATCGGCCTTGACGGTGGCCCCAACCAGAGGGCCACGCAAAACCCGGGAGGTAGCGGCGGCTTGCTCGGCAACGGCAATGAGGTTTCGATCGTCCATTTCCCGCTCAGGATAACGCGGCTTGATCCGGCCCTGGGATCGCCAATCGGCCTTAGGCGGCGGGCAGAGCACGATATCCCGAAAAGGGAACCCGGTTCATCAGGCGCCGGATTCCGGATACGGGATCCTCCCGCTCTTCTGGAACGCACACCACCAAGGCCTGACGGTTTTCCAACTCCCCTGCCTCCAATTCCATCTGCCCCTCGGCTTCGAAGCCCAGGACTTTCAAGACGTACTTGGCTCTGGAAAGACCCCGCTCCGTCCAGTGCAGAGAATCCCAGCAGGCGGTTCGGCCCTGAAATTCCCCTTGAACCACTTCCCAGCGCAAACCCCAGCGCAAGTGCCCGGAAGGACTGGTGCTTACCCGCACCTCCGCCACGCGGCACACGTATTCGCCTTCGGGAACCGCCCGGAGGTCTTCGATGTCTTCAACTTGGCTGAAATCCAATTTCATGTCGTCTCCTGAAAGGCGCACTTGGCTGCCTTCGTTAAGGGCAGACGGGGTCAGCCTCCAGAGGTTACATGCCACTTTGGCAGCTCCTGGCCGTTGCCGGTCCGGGTGGGTTCGGCCACAATCAAAACGGCGCGTTTGCCTACGTCACCGCACCCCGCATGCAATCCAACCGTCTTTTGCCCCTCCTCCTGGCGGCCTTCCTGGTCGTGATTTCGCCTCTTCGCGCCCAGGACAATGCCGATCCGGCTGCCGCGCCGGAAACGGCTTCCGCCCAGGAAGCAGCCTCCGGGGCGACGGACCAGATGTCCGCGTTCGAGACCAAGATCGACGAGTGGGCCGGGACCGTGGTCCACTATCTCGGCGACCAATTCGTCTTCTACCCGATTTACACCACCGAAGCGGGAACCAAGATCCCGATCGTGGTGATCTGGTTGATTCTGGGCGCCACCTTCTTCACCTTACGGATGGGCTTTATCAACTTTCGGGCTTTCGGCCATGCCATCCAGGTCACCCGAGGCAAATTCGACAATCCCGATGACGAAGGGGAAGTCAGCCACTTTCAGGCCCTCGCTTCCGCCCTTTCCGCGACGGTCGGCCTCGGCAACATTGCCGGGGTAGCCATTGCGGTCGGAACCGGAGGCCCTGGCGCCATCTTCTGGATGGTGATCGCCGGACTCCTGGGGATGTCTTCCAAATTCGTGGAGTGCACCCTCGGCCAACGCTATCGCCAAGTCCGCCCGGACGGCCGCGTCATGGGCGGCGCCATGTTCTATCTGCAAAACGGCTTAAAGGAAATGGGCATGGGCCCTCTGGGCAAACTCTTGGCGGTGGTCTTCGCCGTCTTTTGCATCGGAGGCTCCCTAGGCGGCGGCAATACTTTTCAAGTCAACCAATCGCTCAATGCCCTGCAGCAAACTTATCCGGCTTTAGCCGATTTTAAATGGGTCTACGGAGCGGTCATGACCATCGTGGTCGGCATCGTGATCATCGGCGGCATCCGCCGGATCGCCGCTACGGCGGAAAAAATCGTGCCATTCATGTGCGCGGTTTACGTCATGGCTTGCTTGTACATCCTGTTCCACTACAGCAGCCAAATTCCCGCCGCCTTCGGCCAAATCGTTCAGGAGGCTTTCTCCCCGAAAGCGGCCTACGGCGGCTTCATCGGCGTGCTGGTCACCGGCTTCAGACGGGCGGCCTTTTCCAACGAGGCCGGCGTTGGATCGGCGGCCATTGCCCACTCGGCGGCGAAAACCGAGTATCCGGTGCGGGAAGGAGTCGTAGCCCTGCTGGAGCCTTTTATCGACACGGTGGTGGTTTGCACCATGACCGGCTTGGTGATCGTCATCACCGGGGTTTACGACGCCGAGCGCTTCCCGGAATACCAGGCCCTGGTCACCGGAGACAACGGCGCCGGCCTGACTACCGAGGCTTTCCGAGGCGTCATCAGCTGGTTCCCCTATCTCCTTTCCATCGCCGTAGTCCTGTTCGCCTTCTCCACCATCATTTCCTGGTCCTATTACGGTGAGCGCTGCTGGTCCTATCTCTTTGGCGATCGCTCCAGCCTGGTCTACAAGGTCATCTTCCTGGTCTTCGTGTTCCTCGGCTCGATCATCACCGCCAGCAACGTGAAGGACCTGAGCGACACCATGATCCTGGCCATGGCCTTCCCCAACATCTTCGGCCTGATCTTCCTCAGCAAATACGTCCGCAAGGATTTAGATGAATATTGGGGAAAGTTGCAAAACAAGGAGTTCAAGACGTACAAATAGGCGGTGCAAATCGCCGCGGCCGCCGTCCTTAGCTCCCTGGCCCTCAGCTTTTGGCTGGGGAACGGGGAGCCGGAGCCGGCGGAGACTACAGTCACTTTGAACCCGTTCGGAACGGTGTTCACCTTGCTGGCTTGGCTACTCCTGGTAGCCATCAACGGCTGGTGCCTATACAAGCTGCTGAGACAACCGACCGGACGTCATTCCGAGTTGAAAAAAGATAAGAAGTCCGATTCTGGGACTTTTTCCGCTTAGGAGATCGGCGGGCGAGGCCGAGAAGGGGTAGGACCCTCCTGCGAGGGCCCGATTCATTCGGAGGACCGACCCTAGATGAGTACCGCCCTTCCCCCCCTAAACCAGGAAAAATTAGAGGAGCTCCTGGAGATTTTTGGAGACGCCGACGAATTGAGCGAGTTATTCGAAGAGTATTTCGCGGAACTTCCGGAGCGACTGCAAGAGCTACGAGATGCCCTCTCCGTTGGGGATAGCTCTCCAGTGAATCAAATCGCCCACACTTTGAAGGGCAGTAGCGGCAACCTTGGGGCTTCCGCGGTTCAGGAAGTTGCTCGGGGCATCGAAGAACAGGCCAAGGCTGGAACGCTGGAACAGGTTGGGGGATTACTGGATCAGTTGGATATCGAGTTGGAACGCCTGCGCCAGGCTCTGGAACGGCAAAGTCTGCTCTGAACCTGGCCGATTTCCTCGAATTCAGGCCGGCCGCCATTCGTAAGTGGAAGCCGGCCTGAACTCATTTCGCCATGGATCCGATCACGCTCAGTCACCGCGTCGCCCTCCTCGGCTTTGACCCGAAAAAGGGCCGTCTCATCGGCTACAGCAAAATCGCCATAGCCGGCGCTTGTTTGGCGGAGCTCTTTTTGTTGGAGCGCCTTAAATTGGATCGAAAAGGCCGAGTGGAGATTCGTGGAAAGGGCCGGACCGGACAGTCCCATCTCGATGCTTGCCTGGACGTCATCGGCAAAGGCAAGCGGGCTTTGCCGGCCTCCCGCCTGGTTTCCCATCTGGCTTACCGGGCCAAGCCGGATCGGATTTTATTTCAAGAATTCGAGGATCGAGGCCTTGTTCGCCCGGAAAAACGTCGTTTTCTCGGCTTGTTTCCCTATCAAGTTTGGTCGGAACGAAAAGCTGAACCTCGATTGCAGGTTTTGCAATCCATCCGGGATTGTTTGTACGGTTCGACCAAAGAGGTGGACACCGAAACCAGCTTGTTGATTTCTTTGGCCAAGGGCGCGCAATTGCTGACTCGGGTGGTAGATCGAAAGGAATTGAAAAAACTGAAGCCTCGGTTGGAATCCATCACCCAAGGAGAATTCTTGGGCAAAGCTGCCCAAGAAGCGGTTCAAGCCATTCAAACGGCGGCCATGGTGGCTTCCATTACCTCGGCAACGGTGGCCACCACGGCTACCCATTAAAGTCGTCGTATAAGACTAAGGCAGAATTTCCACATAGGCCGCTTGCGATGCCCGGCGTGGGCCACTCCCGGGATCGAAACTAAAAGCGGCGCAACCCAGGGATCTTCCCACCATGCCGCCGTGCAAACCGGGCCACCAGCGGAAAAAGGCGGAACCGTCGCCGTTTTCGTCCAAGGGTCCCCGCCCTCCAAAGAAGTCTTCTGGGTAATTTCCGTTCAGGCAATTCATGAGCATGGGATCGGTCGCTAAAGGGATTTGCAACGAACCGATTTCGGTGACTCCGGGACCGGAATAGGAAAGTAAAACCACTTTTTCCGTTCCATGTTCGGAATCAGGAAAATTGAAATCGAACAGGATTAAACCGCCCGCCTCCATCGACACTTGATCCAAGGGGCAAAAGATCCAAGGTCTCGGATTCAAGAACATGATCTTCCCTGGACGATAATCTCCGGCCATTTTCGGAGAGGACGGCCCAGGGTCTCCGACGATCAGCTCAGCGTCTCCGGAACCGGCGACCATTCCAGAGCCCAAGTAACTGAAAGAGCGGCCGGCACTATAAATTTCCAACTGCTCCCCGTTCGAAGAACTGAACAGAAAAACGCTTCCAGCAGATTCTCGATTCAAGTCCTGGTTCTGTGGGGCGGCTACGGCAAAAGTCGGCAAGCCGAAAGCATCAAGCCGATCCAACAAACAAACCGATTGGCCGAACCCGGCACGTCCTTGCCCATGCACGGAAAGTAAAAGGTCCCCGGTAGCGCCGGACCAAATCCGGCAAGGGTCGTCACCGACCAACAAATCGCCGAAGCCATCTAGATCCAAGTCGCCGGCGTCGGCAAAGTCCAAACCACCAGGGAATTCTTGAAGCGGCCTTTCACCATCAAAATCCCAAACAAGCGTTCGATCCTGCACTTTGCTGGACAGGACCGGGATCGAATCTCCGCTTCCTCGATCAAAAACCATGCCTCCAACGGCGGTCCAAGAACCTTCAAAAGCGGCTAAAAGGCGCTGGCTTCGATCTGCAAAGAGTTTGGCTCCGGCCTGAGCGGAACCGGCGAAAATCAAATCGCATTTCCCGCTACGATCCACGTCTCCGGCGTTTCCAACCGCAAGCCCAAATCGATCTCCGCCGTTTTCTCCGACATGCTGAGCCAAGCGATTTCCGTTCGCCCCGGAAAAGATTTGCACCCGGCCAACGTCCGGAATCAAATCCTCCCCATCCATTAAATCGTAACCCGGCTCACCTACGGCAAAGTCGGTGACACCATCTTGATTCAAATCGCCCAATGCGGCCACGGAATGACCGAAACGGGCATCCGCACTGCTTCCATAAAGGATTTGCAAGTATTCTCCATCGACCCCTGAAACAAGATACACCGCTCCGGTTTGACCTTGATCCTGATAAGTGGCTTGCGGGGACCCAACGGCGTAGTCCGGAATGGAATCTTGGTTCACATCTCCGACCGCCGCTAAAGAGAACCCGAAGCCGTAAGCGCGAAAGCCACCGTTGACGTGGTGCTCCGCATCCCATCCGCCGCCGGATTGAGGACAAGCCAAGATCGGCGGCGAAGCGCCGAAAAAGAAACCGGGGATGAGAAGAACAGAAGTCTGGATGACAGTGAAAGGAACGAACATGAGGCTCACAACGGAAGAAACAGGAGGACCTCTTGTTCTTGGCAAATGCCGTGCCACCCCTCTCCAACGGAAATCGTGGTCATTTGTTACCCAAAGGAAGCATTGAACCCGAGATCGCAATGGCGATTTCATCGGTTAGGATGGCTCTATGGGGATGCGGCACTTTCCATGGTTCATCGGCGGCCTGGCGCTGGCCGGCTTTTCCTGCGCGACTTACGACGGTCGCTATCAATTCCAGCCACAACCGCAATTGAGCGAGGCGGTTTTATCTCAACACGATGCATCGGGCTCAAACAAGATCGTGGCAAGGGCTTGGGTAAGCCTGGACGGATTGCGCCTTCCCGATCCGGAACAAGGTTTGGGCCGAGAACTGGAAGTATCCATGGAAGTAGAAAATTTAAGCGAAGAAACCCTTCGATTAGCCGCTCAAGAAATGCGCATCATGACCGCCGGCATGGTGAAGCTCGATTCGCCGCGCTTTGCCCTGGTCGGTAGCCAAGACATCGCCCCGGGAGAAGCTCAAGATCTAGACCTGTTCTTTTCCTTACCGGAAAACCGCAGTCTCCATGAAATAAATTTATCTTCCTTAACTTTATTGTGGGCGGTTTACGGCCACCAAGGGCCCGCTTCGGGAACGGTTACATTTGAACGCAAAGCCCGGGCTACGAATCCAGGGGCTTTGGACGGTCCCTTCGCCGCTCCCTGGTTCGGTATGGGCATTTATCCCGACCGCCGCTGTTTGATCGTAAACCGCCCCCGAGGAAGACGCGGCCTCTGAGCCGGCGTCATCCGGACAGAACACGGTTTTTACGACTGCCCTTCCAATTGAAAACGAACCCGAACCACAATTTCATCTGCAACCGCTTTGCCGTTTTCACGAGCCGGTTCAAAGCGCCAGTTTCGAACGGCTCGCAATGCCGCCTCGTTCAGTATCGAATAAGAACAACCTTGATCTAAAGCGACGCGCAGAACTTCACCGGCGTCGGAAACCCAAACCCGAACGAAAATGGCGCCCTCAAGATGGCGGCGGATCGCGGCTCGGGGATAAGGCGGAGTTGGACAAGCTCCCGCCAAGGGCATGGCGGAGATCCGCTCCTCCTTCACGTCTTCCCGCTCTCCAGCCTGCTTATCCAAAACAGGAGGGCTTTGAGCCACGACTTCCTCCTGAGGAGAAGCCAAAGTCAACGGCACCGAAGGTAAACGAAATCGCCGCTTCACTTCCTGAGGCAAAGGTGCCTGGCGGCGGAAACTCATTCTTTGCACCGAAGGCCGAATGGCCGAACCTGGACGGGGGTCGTCCAGAGCCGGCGGATCCTCAGGAGGCATCACCACGGGATCCAGCTCCATCCAGGACGTGGACTCCGGTTCAGGCAAAAGCTCCGGCGCTTCCACCAGCTCCGGAGAAGCCACCAGCCCCTGGGCCGAGGGCAGCTCGACTTCAATCAGGACGGGTTCCCCCCTCGGTGCAGCTTGCCAATGCCAGCCCCACCAGGCGATGCCGGCCAGAGCCGCCCCATGCAAGGCGAGGGAAATCGCCAGCGAACGCAAGGGAGCGGTGGTTTCGACGAAGGCCATGAACGGAAGGAATGCCGGGGGCTTTGGAGCCCCCTGCTCCACGAGAATCTATCAGCAAAAACCGTACCCCTTAGAAGTGAACCTCGAAGGTGCCGATGATGCTGCGGCCGGGACCGTTTAAGCCGGACCCATGAACCCGGTAGTCTTTATCGCCCAGGTTTTCCAAAGACAAGCTGAAGCGCTTGTTTTTATCCACTTCCCAGCCGAGGGTTAGGCCGAAAATGGTGTAGCCCGGAGATCCTCCAGGAGGAATGCGGCTGGTGTCGGTGGCATCTCGGAGCGACAGGTTGTCCTGGTTGTCCACCGCCCAAGCCCAGCCTTCCACCCAGTAGGACCGGTCCAGAGGTTGCCAGCGGGTAACCACCCAACCCTGCAGGGGAGCCAGACGGCTGGAAGGCTCTCGCACCACCCGACCGGCAGGCAGCAACAACTGATCCACCTCTCCATCCATGTAGAAGGCGGCGACCTGAGTGGACCATTCCGGTGCCCAGTACCAAGTGAGGTCCGCCTCCAATCCGTGCAACCAACCGTCGCCGACGTTGTCCTTACGCACCACCGGAGTGCCGCCAATGCTGGCGCCGGTAGGCGAACGCACGATCATGTCCCGGACCCAGGTATGCCAAGCCGCCACCTGCCAATCGAAACTTTCAGTCCGTGCCTTGTAACCCAGCTCGGCTTGGAGGAAATGCTCCGGTTCCAAACCTCGACTGGGTCGTTCCACCACCGAAGTGGAATCCACCGCCGTGGTATCGGTCAAGCTCGGCGCCCGGAAGCCCTGGGATAAACCGGCATACAGCCTTTGGTTTTGTTGCAACAAGTACTGGCCGCGCAAGCTTCCAACCAGGGCGTTCCAGTCGTCCTCCATGGCCACCACCGCCGGCCCGGTGGCATTGGGATTGGCTACTCGGTCCGCCTCCATGGAAATGCGGGTGAAGCGAATTCCAGGCAGCAAACTGAAATCACCCCACTGCTGTTCGTTTTGCACATAAGCGGCCAAAGTGGTGTACGTGGCCTGGTCTCCCACCGGGCCTTGAACCGCGCTACCGGTCAAGGTGCCGGCAGTGTAATTGTCCCGGAAGGAATCTACGGTTTCGCGATGAGCTTCTACTCCCCAGGACCAGCGGCCGAAACCTTCACTTTGAAACCGGGCCAAGAGACCGAGGTCGTGCAGCTCAAATCCTTGAATATCCCGGCGCCTTCCAGTGCGTAAACGATCTCGCTCCTCCGCGTGACGCTGCCAACTCAAGGTGATGGAACCGGCATCGAAAAGGCCGCCGGCGTCTTGCCATTCCCCTCGGGCGAAGACCAAGTCGCGGACTTGATCCTGCTCCCGCTTTCTTTCCGAGCCGGAGTTGGTTCCGTGCCAAACCAGACCTTGGCGGGTCTTGTGGGTCCGAGGGACGTCGATCTGTCGCACCGTTTGAGCGGCGAAGGTGAGAGTCATGCCGTTGGCCAAATAGCGCTCCAGGCGAAAATCACCATCTCGCTCTTCATAGCCCGTACCAATCTGGCGGCCGACGTCGGCACCTCCTTCTAAATCGTTGAAATCTTTCAAGGTCAAACCGCCGAGCATCGCCCACTGATCGGATTGCTGAAACTGGGCTTCCGCACGATGAATGTAAGAATCTTCAGCACTGGCATATCGGCCATAAACCGCACCGCCCCACTGCCAACCGCCTCCGGCTTCGCCGCGGTCGGGCCGGCGCGATACCGCATTCACCGTTCCGCCGACGGCATCACTGCCGTAAAGCACGCTGCTGGGACCGCGAACGACTTCCAAGCGTTCAACCGTGTAACCGTCGACCGTGCTCCAATATTGGTTCGGCCCATCGCGCATGGCGGCGTGATTGAGGCGAATCCCGTCCACCAGCAACAAGGTGCGATAACCGGTAAAACCGCGCAGGAAGGGCGAGGACTGACCATAAGCCGTCTTTTGCACCATGACCGAAGGGGTCCGTGCCAAGGCTTCGGGAAGAGTTCGGCTGCCACTACTGGCTTGGCGACGATCCTTGACGTCTACCGCATAAGGCGCATCCAAAGGATCCTTTTCTGCAGCGGTGGCGGTAACCACCACTTCGGCCACAGGTTTTTGGGGCTCGGTTTCTTGAGCCGGGGCTTGCCCACCGGCAAGGAAACACCCCAAGAGGAAAAGGGGGGGGAGAACCTTCATGTTCCTAGGAGCAAAAAAAACGCACCGGAATCGGGAAAGTTCAAGTTTTTCTAACTTGGATCGGATATTTCTCCCCGCTGGAGAGAATTCAACTTTCCCTGCATACGGGCTTGTTCCAAGGCCCCTTTCAGCAAGCGCTCGAACAGGAGCTGCAGGCCCTTGCGGAGTTCAACCCGGGAATCTCGAGCCAAAGCCCAAATCAACCCTCCCATATCGTGCTGACAGCTCAGCTCGGCGGTCCGGCACCAAGTCATGAGGACCTCGGTATCAGTGGCGGCCACCTCTTGCATGCGAGCCCTCCAAAGGAAATCCAAGAAGCGCTCGAATTGCCTCTCCACCCAAGGATCGCGCTGAATCCAGCAGCCGGCGCTTTGATAGACCTCCGCTGGGCGATCGGCGGACAGGTCGGCGATGGGACAGCCGGCGTCCACCAAGCGATTCAGCAACGAAGCCGGATCGAAAGTCGCCACCAAAATCGCTTTGCGGAGCATGGCATTCATGGATGCGAGGGGAAGTCGCTGGCGCATGGCCGGAATATTATTGAGACTGAGTCTCAGTTGCAATAAATAAATGGAATTCCCCCCCTTCTTTCCCCTATCCAACGATTAGAGGGAAGCCCCGGAAGGGGAGTCCAAATTCCAGCAAGCCAACTGATAAAAGTCCGCCAACCGCTCCAAGTCGGCCACCACCCCGGGTCCGAAGTCTTCCCCGGCGGCCACAACCTGATCCGGAGTCATCCGCTGCACGATTTCGAGCCGACTTTCCCCCGGCCGCAGAATGCCCGCCAGGTCGCGCCAATCGCGGGAATTCATTTGCTCGAAGGGACGCCCTCCCTTGCCGTCTACTACGAATCGAAAATCCGGCGCCTTGCCGCAGGATTCGGCCAACGCTTTGCGCCCAGGCTCCTGTTCCGCTCGTTTCAACAGCACGTTCAGGTCGTACCAAGCCCCGGAATCCAAGCGAAGTCCCCAATAGGCTCCACTTTCATCCAAGCCGATCTGCAGGTGAAGATTGTTCACCGCCGAATCCAAATCCTTTCCAAGTTCACGGCCCAAAAAGGACTTCAGTTGCTTCCGTAGCTTCTTGCCTCGAAACAACATGGTGCGCTGGCGCCGAACCCGCTTGCGGTTGGTTGCGTGGGGATGGTGGAGACTTTCCCGGCGCTCCAAATCGACGCCTAGGGCGCCATAGGAGCTCTTGACCTCCTCCCCTAAGGCCTGCAGGCGGCGACGGATGTCCAGTCGCCTTCCATTCCATTCCGGGTCGGCCTGGAAACGGCCCTGGTAAAGCTCGAAATCAGCAGCGGTGAACATGGGCGCCAGAGAATACCGAGCCAAGTGCAATTCTCGAGGCTGCTTTCCCAAAAACCACGGCAAACCGCCATGAATCGCAACCTTCTTGCCGCCATCCTCAGTCTGTGTCTTCCCGGCGCCGGTCAAATTTACCGGGATCGGGTCGGTAGAGGCTTGTTGCTGATGGTCGCCCTGACTTGTGGTGCCATTCTCAGCTTCCATCCCGCCGGCTACCTGCTCATGACATTGGTATGGGCCGGATCGGTTCTGGACGCCTGGCAGGCATCGCCATCGGTAGCAGGTCGTAGAATCCCGACCACCTCCTGATCCGGCGCCCGCTCCGGCGGAGGAGTTATTCATAACAACTGTATATTTCCCCATTTTCTAAAGCTTTAGGAACAGATTTGATCTAGACTCCGGCAACGATTTGGATTCTGAGCTCAAATTGTGTAAACCTATCTTCTACAAGTCTTTGAGCGGGAAACAAAAAAAGCGGCCCCAGCGCTTTCGCACCAGGACCGCAACTCCATCCCCTCAGATGGCACCATGAAAAAAAGTGCACTGATCTCCATCGGGCTAGAATTCGCTCGATGGGGATCGGTTTTGAGTGGTCCGGCAGATTCTGCCGTAACCGACGGTGCCTGGGGGACTTGAGAGAACAGCTTCGAATCCGAATCGAAGCGCCTCCGAAAGAACAGTTCTTTCGCGCCCTCTTTAACTCGGCCTAATTAAGGGGTAACCCAAGTTTCTGGAAATTTCCGAGAAAATTTCAAAAAGGCTCCCGCTAGCCACATCGACCAGCGGGAGCCCCTATCCGACGGGGATCGATCTTTAGATGGATCCCACGACCTCGGGGACCAAGCCGGGCCAAGCCTGCAAGTACTCGCGGCGTTCCGCCACAAGCTTCTCGACCAAAGCTTGGTACTCGTCCTCCCGTCCCAGAGCCTGATAGAGCTTCTTGGGCTGGAGCAGATCGAGGTCCTCCTCAGGGAAATCGGGCAAGTTCTTGGCTACCTCGTAGCCGAAGTCCTCGTCCTTCTCCCACTCGATGGTGCCCTCGGCAATGGCTTTCACCACCGCGCTGGAGTGGGGAATCTTCACCTTCTTCGAACCCTCGACGTCTTCTCCACCGCCAACCCGACCGGTGTTCATCAGGTAGACCTCAATATTGCAGGTCTTGAGCAGCTCGAAGAAGCGGTTGCCTTGGGAGGCATGCAGCAGCGGGAAGAAGGGATTGGTGCCGGGCACCCGCAAGGACTTGCCGGCTTCCTCGGCTCCACCGGCGGAGGTTCCCTTGGTTTCTCCCAGCATGAAGTAAGCGGCAGCCTGAGGACCGCTGATCCGGGCAACGGCAGGCATCAAGGTCTCGCTGCGGCTCAGGATGAGCAGGAAGTCGGCCTTCTCGATCTCCCGGGCATCGGCAGAGCCGGGCACCTGCCGCATGCCGAAAACGGCCCGCCCGTTGGCGGTGTAGCTGGTGTCGAAGAAATCGACCTTGCCGTTTTCATCCATGCTGATGTTTTCCAGATACGCATCCGGCTGGGTCACCGCGGCGTGGATGGTCGGCTCGAAACGAGGATCCAGACCGAAAGTCTTGGCGAAGCAACCATTCTCGGTGCTGTAAACCTTGCCGCCGGGCATCAGGGCCACGAAGTCGTCCTGGACCGGCTGGGAACCGTTCTGCTGGGTGAAAGTGGTGGTAGTCTTGCCGGTCCCGGATAGGCCGATAATCAAAGCCGTCCGCTTGCCCTGATCGGTGGGAATGATCTTGCAACCGGCGTGCAAAGCCAGGCCTCCCCGGTCGTAGACCAATTTATTCCACTTGCGAAGCCCCCCCTTCTTGGACTCCCCGAAGTAATCCGAATTAAACACCCGGCTGATGCCATTTTCCAGATCCACGGCGATCAAACGGTCGTTCAACAACCCTTCGGCCTTGAGATTCGGGGTGTAAATGACCTGGACCTTAGGCTCAAAGCTGTCTTCATCTCCCGGCTCCAGCGGGAAATAAAGTTCCTTTTGCATGGCGGCAACGTTGGCGTTGGCCGATTCGATGATCAAACGAGCCGGAACCCGGAAGTCCGGGTCGCTGCCGATATAGCCTTCAATCACGACCATTTCCTGGTCCTTAATGTAGGCATCCTGAATCGCAGCCCACTTCTCATATTCCGCCCGGCTTATGGTTTGGTCGCTGTGATTTTCCGGCGAATCGGTGACCACGTAGGTACTGACCTTCGACCGCGCCACGACTTTCGTCTCAACGTTGTAGTTGCCAAACTCCGAGAGCCGGGCATTTGGCATTTTGGCAATGAGTTCCCTTAACTCTTCAGCGGAAGGATTCAGCAGGACACTTTTGGCCTGAACCGGCAGCGTTCGGACGTTGCTCATGAGTGAAAGCGGTGAAAGAAGGAGTCGGTCGGGGTTTGGGCTCGAAGCCTCCGGTCCGGCGGAACTCTTCAAGATGAACCTGGATTCAGAGCTTTCTGTAAGTTCCGCCCGGGATGGAAGTCCAGTATCTTAACTGCCCAGCGGGCACGAAGCTAGCATCCCCTTTCCTGACAGTCCGTTTCCCCGCCACCCCATTCCTGATGTTTCAAGGCCCGCAAATCCGCCAACCCCCATGGGCCAGGCACTTTTTGACCATTACAGGTCTGATCGTGGCGGCGGAACTCCCTGCTCAAGGATTTTCTCCCGTTCCGATTGGCCAGCAGGCCCCGACTTGGCGAATTCAAGATTTTCTGCCGGCTTCAGGAATCGGAGACGAAAGTCTTTTTCACCTATCCGAAGGGCCGGAAGGAAGTCTTTGGATTTCCGGAAGTCGCGGCTTGCACCAATATGACGGTTATCGCTGGACCCATTTCCAACAGCAAGACGGCCTGCCCGCCGATTACGTCCGTTGCACTCTATGGACGGCGAAAGGCGATCTTTGGGTGGGAACCCGAGCGGGAGCCATGCTATTCCCCGGGGGTCGCCTTGCCGAAGGTGGACACCGTTATCTTCCCGACTGCACCATCCGGAGGATCTACCAGGATCCGGACGGCTCCATTTGGTTTTGTTGCGACGAGTGGCCGGTAAAGACCCCCCGCGCCGGTTTACTCCGATTCCAAAACGGCGAATGGACCCATTTCGCTCAGGACTCGGGCCTTCCGACTCATTACGTCTCCAGTTACTTCCTCAGTAGTGACGGCGAGCGTTTTGCCTTGACCGCGGAAGGTTTGGCGCAATGGGACGGCAAGCGCTTTTTCGATCCCCTGGAAGAAGCCGGCCTCGACAAGATCCGGCAATACTTTTGGTCTATGGCGGAAGATTTGAATGGCGTCCTGTACGCAGTGACGGCCCGCAAGCTCTATCGCCGAGGGGCCCGAGGTTGGGAGCCGGGAATCGCCATTCCGGAGGAGGTACGAAACCCGCGGCTGGTGGTCGCCGAAGATGGTGCCATCCTGACTTGCGGTACCGGGAAGACGGCAGCTTTCTGGCAAATCCAAGATCAACGCTTCGCTGCCGTCACCGATTCTTTTGCCGGTTCCGACTATTTCCCAGAGCACCTTCTCGAAAGTTCCGATGGAAGCCTATGGGCGGTGTCCAGTGGATACCTCCTTCGTTGGCAACGGCGAAACGCCGAATGGACCAGGATGGGCTTTCACGGCGACCCCCTCGGCCCGGGTCGGGAAGGAGCCTTTTGGTTTTCGTCCGGAAGATTGGAAGGAGACGGTCGTTGGCGACCTTGGGCCAGCAAAGACCTTCGAGTTCTTTATCGGGGCAAGGATCAGCCGGTTTGGGCCAGAGATATGCAAAGATTCTACCGCTGGTCGGATCAAACCCGCCAATGGAAGTTTCTGTCTCCGCTGCCGCCGGGAATGTTTCCCAACTATCGACTTCAAACTGCCGGCCAAGACCAGGTGTGGCTATCGGGCTCCGACGATCAACATGGTTTGATGTTGGCCGCTTGGACTTCCGCCGGCTGGAAAACCGGACCGGCTCTTCCGTTTCAAAGCGGCCAGCAACGCTTGCCGTTGGCCGGGGATCCTGAAGGCGGTTGGTGGTGGTGGATTCGCCAGAGCAATCGGCTGATCCTAAGCCGAGGTAATCTGGAAGGCTGGCAAGATGTTCCTCCACCTCCGGCTTGGGGTGCGAATCATCCGCCGACTATGTTTATTGAACCGGATGGAACTCGATGGCTGTTTGGTTTCTACGGTTTGTTTTCTCAATCGAAGGACGCCAGCCCTTGGCAAAGAATCGAAGGATTACCGGGACAACACGTCTTCGACCTCAGAATCTGCAACGGTGATCTCTGGGTAGCCAGTACCGGCATTACCGGCGGCGTGGGAGGAATCAGCCGACGCTTGCCCGACGGGGTTTGGCAACACCTTGAACTCCCCTTACGCCGGGCTTTGGGCCAGGACGAGTTCGGTCATCCGGTTTATGAAAGCCGGGACTGCCAATTGCTATGGTTGGACGACCTCGACACCTTTTCTGGACTCCGTTGTTTGCAACTACCGGAAGTGGCCACCATGAACGCCCTTCATTTTCAACCGGGCAATGGTTTGTGGGTGTCTACCAATCAAGGCGTTTTTCTTTATCGGAGACCGACGGCGCCCATCGAAACTCTATTGTCCGCCTTTCCTGCTTCCGTTTTAGAGAATCACCCGATTCGCCTTTCCGCGCAGATCAGCCCCTATTTCCACCCTCCACTGAAATTCCAACATAGCCGCTATCAATACCGGATCCCCCCTGGAGATTGGATCACTCTTGAGCCTAGGGTGGATGGAGTGCTTGAACTTCCGGGGAAAAAACCTGGGACTTATGATTTGGAAATTCGCGCCATGGACCCCAGTGGCCGAGTGGATCCGACACCATCCCGCCAAACCCTAACGGTTTCCAGTCTGCCGTTTTATCGCCAACCCTGGTTCGCCAATCTTGCCCTGGCCATTGCCGGAATCGGTGCCCTCGCCGCCATCGGAATGCTCAAATCCCGGTTGGCCTGGAAACGAAAAACCACCAAGCTGGCCAGTACCGTCACCTCTAAGGACCAGGAAATCCAACAACAGAATTTTCTCTATCGGCAGCTCTTCCAGCAAGCGGCCGACGCCATTTTATTGGTGCACCCGGACGGCCGTTTTCAGGATTTCAATTCCGCTGCCCTGCGACTGCTCGATTGCAAGGAAGATCAGTTGAAGCAACAGCGGCTTCAGGATTTTCTTGCCGATTCGGCGGTCATGCAAAAGCTCCACGAAGGCTCCACTGCAGGCCTGGTCAACATAGAGGAAGAAACGGAAATCTTGCGACCGGACGGCAGCCGGAAGCAAGTTCAAGTCTTCATCACCGGAGGATGGGGACGTCGCCTGCCTCATCCTGGCTTCCAAATCATTCTTACGGATTTGACCCGCAGGCGGCAATTGGAAGAGCAGCTCCAGCGCAGCCAAAAAATGGAAGCCCTCACCCGATTGGCAGGTGGAGTGGCCCACGATTTCAACAATTTGCTGACCGTCATGGCCGGTTGCACCGAACTTCTGGCTGAGCAACTGGACGGTAGAGACGGAGCCAGTGGCAATGAAGAACTGGCCACAATTCGGGAGGCCACCGACAGAGCCCGGTTCCTGACTTCGCAATTGCAGACCTTCGGGCGCGGCTCAGTGGTCGCTCCGGACCGATTGGAAATCAATCAACACATTCGGCAAAGGAAAGCTTATTTCGAAAACTTGTTGGGCCCGACCTGCAACCTGAAGTTGGAATTGGACCCAGGGCTTTGGCAAGTCCAGATCGATGAAAACCAGCTCTTGCAAGTTTATGAAAACCTGATCGTCAACGCCAAGGAAGCCATGCCCCGCGGCGGAAAGCTGGAAATCCGCAGTTGCAACTCGCTGCTTACATCTGAAGATGAAGATTTGATTTCCAATCTAAGCCCGGGTGCCTACGTCCAGTTGATCTTTCAAGATGAAGGCGTCGGCATGACCGAGGAAATCCGAAAACGGATATTTGATCCATTCTTTTCAACCAAGGAAAGCCGCCAAGGCACCGGTTTGGGCTTGGCTACCGTTTACGGCATCGTGCATAAATTCGGCGGTGACATCCTGGTGGAGAGCCAACCCGAAGGAGGAACCCGCTTCCGAATGTTCCTCCCCGCGATTCAAAGATCCAATCAAGTGCCGGAGCCGAAGCTGTCTCCCCCGGCGCCGGCTCAAACCGCAGCCTCGGAGCCCAGCAAACGAATTCTTCTAGTCGAAGACGAGCCCAGGATCCTGCGGTTCTTACAAGCTTTGCTGGAAGAATGGGAATATCAGGTAAGCCCCGCCGGCGACGGAGAGACCGCTTTGCAATTGGCTTCGCAAATGCAGCCGCCTCCGGATCTATTGCTAAGCGACATCTTGCTTCCCGGCATGGACGGCCGCGAGTTGTCCAAAACCTTGCGCAATCAGTTCCCGCAACTTGAAGTCATTTTGATGTCCGGCTTTGACACCACTCCGGTGGAGGAGGGGAACCAAGCTCCCCCCCTCCTGTTAAGAAAGCCGTTTACCAGTCAGGAACTCAAGGAAATCCTGCAGCGGGCGGAATCGAAATCTTCCAATCGACCCTAGGCTGCTCCGCTTAGTTTCCGACTCGATCGGCCGGAGCGGGTTTGGCGAAGGTTTCCATGGACGGGGTCCAACTTGCCCCTTGATCCTTGGAGCTCTCCATCAAGAAGTGAATGCGCCCGTCCTCCAACGGAGTCCAGCGAACTCGAGTCCGCTTTCCCTCGGTATTCAGGGTTTCCATGGCCATGGACCCGTTTTCCCATCGCCCTTCCAAGTCCACGACTCGACCGTTTGCATCCATCCAAGTTTGGCGCCAAACGCCGCGTTCGGGATCGTAGGTACTGATGCTGACACCCTGATACCCGTCCTCTCCCGTCCAGGTTTCGTGCAACACTCTGCCTTGCAATTGCGGAACGATCAGATCGGTTCCCAGGCGTTTTCCGTCTGCATCGGAAACTTCCCACCGGCCGACCCAAAACTGCATGCGATGAGCTTGATCGTTCAAGCCTTGCAATCGCTTCACAATCTTGTGGTATCCCTTTTCGCCGCGCAGGGCTTCCAAATCGGAATCATTCTTTAATTGCTCCAAGTCCTGAAAACCGCGCCCGACGGCGGCTTCCAAACTGGCCAACGCGGCATCAATTTTTCCCATCCGGGAGTAAGTGCAAGCCAGGTTGTAAGTGGAAATCGGTGGAGCGAAGCCTAGCTCAAGGCTCTTTTGAAAGCAGGTTTCCGCCACTTCGAGCCGCCCGGATGCAATGGCGGCGTAACCGCACTGGAAATGGGCCTGGCCGTTTTCTGGATGCAGGAATAAATACGCTGAATAAGCTTCCACGGCCCCATCCCAATCCTGGCTTCGAAAGCGGTTTTGGGCGGTTTGTAACAGTTGAGCCGGATCTTGATGACGAAGCTCTTTCGATTTGGAAAAAGCCGCCGGTTGAAACCCTTCTCCGGCCAAGATCTTTTCGAATCGGGGATCCTTACGAATGGCTTCCACGTCCGGGTCGGTACGAGCCAGATTCCAATCCTGGAAACCGGCTTCCACCGCTTGCGCAAGATACTCCAATCCCCGCTCATGATCCCCCATCAAGGAGTAGGCACAAGCCAAGTTGTAAGTACTCGGCCCCGGAGCCACCCCGAGCTGCAAGCAAGTATGAAAGGCTTTGGCGCTCAGCGGGTAGTGACCGGTGCGGATGGCACAAAATCCCAACCGGAACCAGGCTTGGCCATCTTGAGCATTCAGCTTGCAAAGCCGGTGATAAAGCGGCTCGGCAGCTTGAAAATCCTGGGCCTGAAACAGGCGGTTGGCCTGGGCTCGCAGTTGATTCGGATCCGGAGCCGGTTCCGATCGCCCCTGACTCGAGGCCGGCAACTGAGCCTTCAGGACCGCCACCAGGGCGGGGATTTGGTCGCTGGCAACCCGTTGGGGATCCAAGTGCAAGCGGGCTCGCAATCGGGCAGCCATTTCCGCCGGCGGCTCGGGCAGTGCCCCAGGATCGGCGGTCAATACCACCAGGGCCAGGCGGTCGACGTCCACTCCAATGCCCTTGCCGCGAGAGAGACCGCGCCAGGCCATGGCCAATTGGCCGTCTCGGGTTTCCGCAGGTCCGGCGACGAAAGCGGCCGCCAGTCCGGCCTTGTGGCAGGCCGCCGACCAGGCCGACTCTTCTTGAATCAGGGCGGGTTTCCCCGGCCGAAAGGCTCTTTCCGGTTGCCAAAAGAGCAGCGTGGCCCAAACCTCATCTCCTTGACGGGCTTGGGGATGGGTAACCCGGAGCACCCCTTCGGCATTGCCGGTTTGGACCGAGGTTCGAACCTCGGACGGTGCCTGTTGGGCGAAAGACGAATCGATCAGAACCAGGGCCAAGCCGCATGCGGCGACCCAAAGGGGCAGGCGTGTCATTGACTTTCCTCCTTGCAGGGGACCCTTCTTACGGAGGAAATTGCCCCGCGTTTTCCAATTTGAACTCGGGAGATTACATTTAAATCGTTCTATATCAAGAGTTTATGAAATGCCCTTCAAGTCACGTCGTGACCGAAAATCGTCTCCGAATTTTGGACGATCCTTGCCGCTAAACTCCCCGCCCTCATGGTTCGCCTTTCCGACCACTTGCAAGCCCTGAACCCCGAACAGCGTTCGGCGGTGGAAACCACGGATGGTCCGGTATTGGTCCTGGCCGGCGCGGGTTCGGGCAAGACCCGGGTGATCACCACCCGCATGGCCTGGCTGTTGCACCGGGGAACCGCCGCGAACCACATCCTGGCGATGACCTTCACCAACAAGGCGGCCGGTGAAATGCGGGAGCGAATCGCCGCCATGGTCGGTCAGCAGACCGCGGCTCCGATCACGGTCGGCACCTTTCACAGCTTCTGCGCTCGGCTGTTGCGCGAATTTGGCGAATCCATCGACCTGCCGCCGGACTTTGGCATTTGTGACGCCGCCGACCAACTCACCGCCGCAAAAGCAGCGCTGCGCGACCTGCGCATCCCGGAAGCTGAGCTGAACCCCCGGGAATTGCTGGCCAGAATTTCCCTGGCGAAGAACCAATCGCCCGCCACCGCCGGAACTCTCCAAGAGGGGCCGGATGAGGAAGTGCTCACCCTGGTCCGAGAGCGCTACGACCAGCAACTGCGCAGGTCCAAGGTTTTAGATTTCGACGACCTGCTGTTATTCAGCCTCCGCCTGCTTGACCGAGATGCGGCGTTACGCAAGCGGCTGCAAAAACGTTATCGCTATCTCATGGTGGATGAATACCAAGACACCAACGGCCCGCAATACGAAATCCTGAAACGGTTGGCCGCCCAGCATCGAAATCTTTGTGTAGTAGGTGACGACGACCAATCGATTTATGGTTGGCGGGGAGCCGACGTAAGCAAAATTCTGAACTTTGATCGGGATTTTCCCGGAGCCACGGTCATTCGACTGGAAACCAACTACCGTTCTACTCCGGAGATTCTGGACAGTGCCAACAAAGTCATCCGCAACAATCCCAGCCGCCACCCGAAAACCCTGCAAGCGGCCCGCGATTCAGGAGAGCCGGTTCGCATTCTGGAATTTGAGGATGAATTGGATGAAGCCGATTTCCTGGCCAAAGAAATCCAATACAAGGTGAACAACCACGAGTGGAAATACTCGAACGTGGCCGTTTTGTTTCGAACCGCCACTCAATCGAGAACCTTCGAGACCCAGTTTCGAGCGCGCAAGATCCCCTATCGCCTGGTGGGTGGCCAGTCTTTTTTCGATCGCAAAGAAGTCCGGGACGTGCTTGCCTTCATGCGCGCGGCCGAAAATCCCGACGATGAAATTTCCCTGTTGCGGATCGTCAACACGCCGCCTCGAGGGATCGGCAAGACCACGGTGGACAAAATCCTGGCTTACGCCACTGCGCACGGCCTTTCCTTCCCTCAAGCCCTGAACCGCCTGGAACAAGTCGGTCCCTTGCCGGCCGCGGCGCTGCGGGCCCTTCCGCAACTCCGCCAAATGTTGGCAGGTGCCGCCGAAGAAGCCATCTCCGGCGAGGGATTGGTGGCCGGCATCCGCCTTTTGTTGAAAGAAGCCCGCTACCGTGACGAAGTCGATCGCTGTTACGAAGATGCCTTGACCCGAGATGCCCGCTGGGCGGGGGTAGAGGAATTACTGAATTTCGCCGAGAACTTCTGCCGCCGGAAAGGCAAGAAGAGCGGATTTGGAGATTTTCTGGAAGAACTCAGTCTGGCTACCGCAGTCGACAAGGAACCGGACCAAGCCGGACAGGAAAATGCCGTGTGCTTGATGACTCTCCACGCCGCCAAAGGCCTGGAATTCCCGGTGGTCTACCTCGCTGGAGTTGAAGAAGGTTTCTTGCCTCACCACCGCTCGGTGGAAGAAAACAGTTTGGAGGAAGAACGTCGCCTGATGTACGTCGGCATTACCAGGGCGATGAAGCTCTTGAGCTTGTGCATGACCCAGGCCCGGGCCAAGCGGGGCAGGAAGGTGCGCAGCATGGCTTCCCGCTTCTATTACGAAATGATCGAAGAAGCTCCGCCGAAGGATTGGCGGCCGGTCGGCGCCACCGAAAGTCTCGCCCCGAAAAGACCTCAAGCGAAATCCAAGCGGTCGCGCCCATACTCGCGGCGGCGCCGCTAGGCTCTTTTCATGCGGTTGGTTCTGACTAACGATGACGGATTCGATGCACCGGGATTATCCGCTTTGGAACAGGCTTGCCAAGGATTGGGTCAGGTTTGGGTAGCCGCTCCGGATCAACCTCATTCCGCCTGCGGGCATCGCTTTACCGAGCGCCAAGACATCGAAGTCACGGCTGCGTCCCAAACCAAGTTTCGAATTCACGGCACTCCGGCTGATTGCAGCCGCATGGCTATCGGCCCGCTGGAATTGCAACCGGATTGGATCCTTGCCGGCATCAATAGTGGCGCCAATCTTGGCTTGGATTGCTTTCCGTCGGGAACCGTGGCCGCCGCCCGGGAGGCCGCAGCTCACGGAACTCCCGCGATGGCCCTTTCCCTTTTCATTGGACCCGATCGCAAGATGGACTGGTCTCGCTGCCAGGAGCTGGTAGCCGAACTGCTGCCCATCTTCCTGGCACGAAAGCCGGAGCCGGGCTGGTTTTGGAACTTGAATCTACCGGGCCACCGCTTGCACCAGGTCGAAGCCGATCAATGGGTGGAATGTCCGGTCGATAGCCAACCCTTGCCGCTGGAATTCCGCCGAGTCCAGGGTGGTTTTCGGTATGCCGGCGTTTATCACCAAAGGAGGCGCCAATCAGGAGCGGACGTCGCCCTTTGCATGGAGGGCAACATCACCGCCTCCTTAATGGCTGTCCAACCGACTTGTCGTCCCCAACCAAACCAGCCAGCTTGACTGCACCGATTTCCGTAATCCGCCTCCGTTGACCGCCGCCACCACCTACCGTTTCATGACCCGCACCTTTCAGTGGGTGGTGAATCGGTTTTATCGCCATACCCATTTGGGTGAACGATTGGATCAAGACGGCCCCTTATTGCTGGTAGCAAATCATCCCAACGGCTTGGTCGATCCGGTTCTGCTGACTCGGTTATGCCGGCGCCCGGTGCATTTCCTGGCCTACGCCCCCCTGTTTCGATTACCCGTCCTTGGCTGGTTTGCGCGGGGCATGATGGCTTTGCCGGTTTACCGCCCCCAGGATGGCTTTTCCACCGACCAGAACGTGGACACTTTTCTCGCGGTTCGCGGAGCCCTCGGAAATAGGCAAGTGATCGGCATCTTTCCGGAAGGCCATTCTCACAACTTCCCAGAGGTACCGGAAAAACTGAAAACCGGCGCGGCTCGTATGGCATTGGAAACTGAAGCGGAGCACGACTTTCAATTGGGAATCGGTATCGTCCCGGTGGGCTTGACTTATCGATCTAAGCATCGCTTCCAAAGTTCGGTCGTAACCAAAATCGGCATGGCGATTCGACCCGCCGATTATCAAGAACTTTACCAACAAGACCCCAAGGCCGCAGCTCGACGTTTGACCGAGGACATCCGCAATGCACTTCGCCGGGTAACTCTGAACGTGCACCGGTGGGATGATCTTCCCTTACTGGAAATTGCCCAGGCACTGCGCATGCCGGAGGGAAAGCACAAGGTGGATCGCCTAAGGGCCGTCGCTGCACAATACCGGTACTTGTCGGTCCAGGCTCCCGATGAACTGGAGAAGTTGCGTCAAAAGTTCCGGGAGTTTCATGAAAAGTTGCGTTCGCTGAACTTGAGAGTCGAGGATTTGTATTTGCAATATGACCGCGGCCGGGTAATGCGTTTCGCACTGGACAATTTTTTGAGCTTGATCTTCGGTACGCCTCTGGCTCTTTGCGGTGCTGCCGTTTGGTTTCTTCCCTATCAAATTACCAAGCTGGTGGTCCGCAGTATGAATCCGGAAAACCCCTACGTCACGACCTATGCCCTTCTGGCGGCCATGGCCTTATTTCCTCTTTGGTACGGTTTGATGCTGGCACTGGCAGCAGTCACCGGAGGCTGGCTGGCCCTTTGGATGACGGCCTTGTTGCTTCCGCCCCTCGGTGCCTTAGCCGCCCGCCTATTGGAAAAACCCAAGGAAGCCTTCCGGCAAATCCGTTTGTATTTCGGTTTTTCTTCAGCCTCCAACCTGCGCGCCGAGTTGATTCACGAGCGCGATCACCTCGCCGGCGAGCTTCGCCGCTTGGAAAAACTCTACTAAGGTGCTGTTTCTCTTCCTGCTTTTACCCTCTTTCTGCCCTCAGGAGCAACTACAACAATCCTGGCCGCCGGTGCCGGCGGATTTGCACCAAGGCGTACCGGAGGATTTCCCCCGCTTTCTGATCCCGGGCCACGAGCGCACCGCCGCCATCTGGAACCGGTACCTATGGCATCACTATGACAGCCGGCTTCACAACGGTCCGGTGCTGTTCAACAAGGAATATTTGATGCTGGCGGATTTGTGGATGCATGCAACCGAAAAGCGCTTGAAGCTTCCGATCCAAGATGTTCATCGAAAATTTTTGCTGGAGGTGAACCAAGATCCTGACGGTTATATCCAAACACACCAGCATTTCTCGCATGCTCACGAAGGCGGTTGGCCCTTTCCCCTTTGGGCTCAAATCCCGGGAGGAAGCCAAGGAAAAACTATGGGCTGGCATTTTCAAATGGATGGTCCATCATGGCAATGGATTTGGCATTTTTTGAAAGCCGGTCATCCGCAAAGCTTCGGGGAAGCCGCCTTGAAGGGCTGGCAATGGAGCGGTTGCCGTTCCCTAGGAATCAAGCAAAACGCCTGGCACCTTCAAACTCAAGGTGGAGAAATAAACTTGGTTTCCCCGCAAGGCGTCACCTTGGAAGCCTTTCAGGCACCATTTGTTCAGGTTCGTTGGAATCCTCCGTCGTCCCCGGAAGAGGGCAAGCCCATTTATTTTGAGTGGCAAAAGGAAGGCGACCAAGATTTTTCCAATGAACGGCGCCTCGAGTTTCCCGCTTTGCCGCCGGCGAAAAACCAGGTCAGCGGGCATTATCACCAGATGTTAGCGCTTTACAGACACCCGGAGTGGCGAGGAAAAATCCAACGCCTTCGAATCCGACTTCCTGGAGAGATCGCTGCGGAAGTGCCTTTCTCAATAGACTCCATTTTCACTGCCTACGATACTCGGCATTCCATCAACAATCCGATATTCATCCTGTCTTGTTGGCATTATGCTCGATGGACCGGAGATTTGGAGTTTCTGAAAATCCAATTGCCGAAAATGCGCCTGGCTTTGCAATATCAGCAAGGCCATTTTCGTGGGATCGAGCTCGGCCACTTGCGAAATCCGTGGTGGGGTCATGATGGCATAGCCGGATTTCGACTCCTCCCCGACGGCAGCAAGGAATACCGACCCGGTCACGGCATCGGCAACAACTATTGGGATCTCATGCCGTTTGGCTGGGACGATGCTTATGCAACCAGCCAATATCACGCCGCCTTGTTAACCATGGCGGAGTTGGAAACCTGGTTGACCGAACGAAAAGATCTGGATTGGCCTTCACCTCCGAATTCCGGTCGCCCGCAAGCCCTCCTCGAACAGGCGAGCCGAGTCCGCCAAGTGTCCAACGCCAAGTTCTGGTCCCCTACCACCGAAAGATTCGTCGCCTGCATCGATCAAAGCGGAGAAGCCCACGACTATGGCTATACCTTCGTGAACCTGGAAGCCATTTGGTACGGCTTGGCTAGCCGTTCCCATGGCGAAAAGATCATGGATTGGATCGAAGGGCGGCGGACGATCGACGGGGATGATTCCCAGGGAGAAGACATTTACCGCTGGCGCTTCGGCCCGCGGTCGTCGACTCGACGGAACGTGGAGTGGTACGGACACGCTTGGCACGCTCCAGAGAGCATTCCTTGGGGAGGACAAGTCCAGGATGGCGGAGCGGTTCTCGGTTTCAGCTTTTTCGACCTCTGGGCAAGACTGAAACTTCGTGGCCCGGAAAACGCCTGGCAACGTCTGCTGGCGATTACCGATTGGGAACAGGAGGTTTGGAAATCCGGCGGCTATCGCGCTTACTATGAAGGCGGCAAGCGCGGGACCACTTTGCAAGGCGGGGGAACGGCTGGAGGCCTGGGCATTGATTTCGAATTTTTCGAAAGCAGCATGCTACCTTCGATCTTTATTCACGGGTTTCTTGGCATTCGCCCCGCCATGGAGCAGCTTTTGTTGCAACCGGACCTGCCCGATTCTCTCGAAGCTCTTGGAGTACAAAACCTCGAAATCCAGAAATGGCGACTTCATCTTGTGGTCTCCCGAGAGCTCATTCGCATTCAGGTGGAACAAGAGGGCCCTGCTCCCCTGAGCCTGCGGTTAGGCAAGGATTGGTTATTACCATCCGGCAAGGCTCTTCCCGCCAACGGCTGGCCTCTTCCGGGAGAAGGTGAGTTCTCTTTCAGAAACCCGGCCGGTCTCCGCTAAGCTGATTCCAAGCCAACCCGGCCTTCCCCACCCCTCTCTGGTGCCTTCCATGAAAACCTTTGGCATTGGTTTCGCTTTCCTCCTTTGCTTCTCGCCATTCGCCCTCGGGCAAGGTCTGGTTCTTGAACAGGAAGATTTCAATTACGAAGTGGGAACGGATACTCACTTCCACCACTACACCAACTTGGACCTCGCCGGCAGCCTGCTTCCTTTCGATCCGCAGCAATCTTTTTGGGACTTCAGCAGTTTGGCCGCCGGAGGCGACGCCCGGGTTCAATTGGTCGACCCGGCCACCACTCCCTACGCCGGTAGCTTTCCTGGAGCCACCGGGACCACGGTTCAAAACGTTCCCGGCACTCCAACGGCTTATCTTTATGAACAAAGCAGTGGAGGCCTCCACGAAGTCTTAGGGTTTGGCACATATTTATTTCCCTTCAACGTTACCGCGGTTTATAACCCGCCGTGGGAGGTTTACTCCTTTCCCATGGCGATCGGCGATACCAGCTCCCAGTTCATTCAATACAGCTATCGCCTTGGCTTGATCACCGTCAACGTCAACGAAAGCCACAACTATCAAGTCGTCGCCGAGGGCATGGTGAAAGTTCCAGGGTTTCCATACGCCATGCCATGCTTGGTGATGCACGAGTATGTCACCATTCAGGATAACTTCGGCACCAATGACAACTTCCATGGATATTACTGGTTGGTCGCCGACGGATTCTCCGGAGCCAACGGTGTTGCGGCAGTCCAATCCAACACCAACGCCGGCCTGGACTTTACCGTTTGCCGAAACGCCTTCTTTCTCGGCCAAAGCACCCTTCAGCCCGAAGGAACCAGCCTGCAAGCGGACAGTTTCGGCCTTTATCAATCCACAGGCGGCATCATTCAATTCGAATTAGATGCCGGCACTCAGAACGCGGGCCGTCCGTATTACCTCCTGGATTCCGGTTCCGGAACTTGGCCGGGTACTGTCTTGCCCGGAGGAGCGGTTCTGGAACTGAATTGGGATTTTGTTACGGACCATCTCATGACCTATCTGAACGGAAGTATGTACCAAGCTTTCCGGGGCAACCTGGACGGCAACGGCAAGGCTACCGCGATTTTGGATACGGGAGGCTCCTTGCCACCCGGCATAAGCGGCATGACCATTTACTTCGCCTTTACCACGGAAAATCCATACGACTTCCAATCGAACGTGGTTTTGGTCAAAATCTTGCCCTAAGCTCACGGTCAACCGCTTCGGCCGGAGCCTACCCCCGGCTCCGGCCATGCACTTCTTCTATTCCGTCCTGTGCAGTTGATATGGTGAATATCCCCATTCCCTCAAACATTGACCGCCATGAAGATTAGAACAAAACTCTGGTTTCTTCTCGGAGTGCTTGCGCTCCTACCGTCGGATTTGTCCAGCCAGCAAAGCTTTCAAATCTCGAACAACGAGCAGCGCTGCACCATTTTGCTGGATCAAGTTACGGATAGCGGCGGAACGCTTTGGCAAGCCATCCGTTTGTTGGAAGTCGAAGACTTGCTTCATCCCTCTGGCTCGGCCTCCATCTCCCTGGGCGAATCGCCGATCTGGCGCTTGGATTTTCGAGAACTTCAGGCCTTGGGAAATCCCAGCGTCTCCACCACTTGGAAATTGGTTCCTTCCCTGGACCCGGCTCAGAATCCAATTCCAGATACTTTGAATTCCAGCTCCATCGTGTGGGCGGAAGATGGAGTTTCCGCGGTTTATGTCAATCCGATCGGCAATCAAGAAATCCGCTTGATTTGGCAGGATCTTCCTTTGAATCGCTGGTATCCATTGATGCAAGGAACGGTCAACGTGCGGGTTGTCTTGAAGTTTCCCAACAGCACCGGCGGATTGGAAGGCAGCATCGACGTCGAAGTCTTCCGCGACGGCTCCGGCAATCTTTCCGCGGCTCTACTGAGTGTGAATTTCCCGGATTTGCTGATTGCAGAATTGGATCACGACGAAGAACCGGATGCCGGCGCCGGCTATCGCGACGACGTTTTACTCAGCGGCTACCAACACGGTACGCTTTGGTTCGATCCCATTCATCTGGGATTGGCCGATCACGGCTCAGGAAGCTGGGGACCGGACAACTTCCTCTTTGATTTCGGTCACCAGAGATCCCTTCAATTCACCTATCCAGGAGAAACTTCCTGCCAGTTCCTCTACTACTATGACTTCGCCGAAGCCGAAGACGCCGATGAACCTTTTATCTATCAATCCGGCAATCAAATCACAGGGTACGGAAAACGGCCCAGCACCCGAGGCAAGGGCCAGGGTCTTTACCTCGCGGCTCATGATCCGGACCTCAATACCAAAAGAATCGTCACGGAAGTTCAGCCGGGAGAAAACCTGGATCAACGCCTCCATTTAGCCGTTCGTACCTTTCTCGAATTCACTCCCGATCGAATGGCCGAACTCCAAGGGCCCGCCACCGGGAATCCACGTTGGCAAGCCTACTACCAAGGCCCAGATTCCCTGGCCACCACTCCGAATCCGACTTCTGGAACTGAGGTCCATTTCACTTGGCCGATCAAGCTTTCCACCTTCAAGGGCGATTGGCTGGATGCAGCCTTGATCTACCGGGAATTCTTCGTCGCCGAATCCAAGGCTCTGTATCGAGACAGCCAAATGCAAAGCTTGCGCTTGCGGGACCTCCCCAGTGAGGTTTTGCCGCCGGCTTTCCTGGACTTAGTCGCCACCATAGGTGTATCGGAGGTGGTAAGCCCGACCTTGCCCTATCCCTATCATATGGCCGGAAGTTTTCAGGCTTTGAACTTGCGAGCTTACCTCAATTTTTTGCGAGAGAACTACCAGAACTATCAAGATGCAAGCCAACCCGATCCCCCGTACTATGCCGTCATCCACGGCGAAGGAATGATCTCTCCGGCGAATCCCGGCATCCGCCCCTTTAAATCCGGTGGAACCGATGACGGCAACTTTGCTCCTCGGGACGGCTTTCGCCAGTTTTACGATCTGCTTAGAAACCCCGACCCCGCTGTATCCTGGCCCGGCTTTGTTCTCACCGCTTTGAACCGAGATCACGGAAGCATTGATCATGATAATGTGTTGAACGAAACTTGGCGCATTCGGAGGGAAAATTCCGTAGAAGCCACGCGAAATGCCCTGCAAACCTTAAGCAGCTATATGAGGTTTGAAAGCGTGCAGAATTTGGTCGGCTTGCTCGATCAATCTTTCGCTCTATTCCACGAACCGGCCGGCCATCCGCCGGAAGTTCAACTGGATTGGTATTGGACCTCCGGCCAAGGCTCGGCGGTGAAGCCGGATTACTCGCGCTGGTTTCCCGCCTGGCAAACCGGCAATCACCCGCAAGGCGTGGGAGGCGGAGACGCTTGGTTCACCTTTCATCGCAACATGCGACAAACCATTCTAGATCAATCTGCATTCACCACTACAGACTTGAGCCCTCACATCAACTTAAGTACGGAAAGGTTGAACGAAGCGGTATTGCAATACAACGTTCCTGCCGGTCACCGCCAACCCTATCCCTGTACGGCTCTCGAGCAAGGGGGCCTTCCGGCCTTGCATCCGCTGGTCTATGCTGAAAACCTCAACCTCACCAGTCATCTCTATCACGATTTCGCTCTGATGCGAACGGAACCGGAATCTTTTAGTTTGTTTTACGGCGTTCCCCGCGATGACGCCAAATTTCCATTGAGCGGCTTACCCTATCCGGTCTATTTCGATCAAACCCTGCTGACACAAAGGGCGAAGGGAACCTTGCTCAGCTTGCGACGCCTGGCCCAATACATCTATTGCGACGGCTTGCTTGCCGGCTTGGGAGTGGAATCCAGCGGAAGGCTCGCCTTCGAAATTGACATAAACGGCTCAGGAACTCTGGATCACTACGATGACCGGCTGTCGACCACCTTCTCGAAGAAAGCCACGGTCGGAGAGCAGGACGCCGCCGCCGGCGGCTGGCTGCCGGCGGATCCGGCAACGCATGCCCGTTCCATTTTTCGGGCACGCTCACGCATGCGCCAGTTCTTCAACGGCGGCCGCCGGGTTCGTGATCCCAAGTTGATCCAACCCGCCGGCGAAACCCATTGGTACGCCAACAACTTGAGCATCATCCGCTGGAACCGGGTGGACCTGAATCCGAATTCGGTTACCGAATTCAACGGGGGTCTAAATGCACCCGGTGGTAGCCATGGCCTGAGCCTGGAGAATGTTCTGGTAGGGACTTACGTGGACGATGATCCCAATCTCACCGGCGGTGCCGGCGATTTCCGGATCCTGCTGGTGGCCTTCAACGCCTCCCCGAACCACGCCGTCCAATACCAGATGCAGTTCAGTCCGGCAGATTGGAATTTGCCGTCCCCCGGCACCGAAACCTACAAACTCCGAGGGGTACGAGCCGATTTGAGCTCCTTGACCGGGGCCATGACGGGAGCCGGAGAGCTTAGTGGCATCGCCACCAATGCGACCCAGTTAAACTTGCCGGAGTACGTTGCCGGCCAACCTCCGATTCTGCAGCCCTTCGAAACCCACCTTTGGGTGTTCGAAATCGAATAGCCCACCGATCCAAGCTTGAGCCTCGCCCGCCCTTCCGTCGACATGTTGGACAAGGCCGCCGAACTGGTCCAGAACATCGAACAGGTCATTCGAGGCAAAAGGGAAACGGTTTCTTTGGCGGTCACCGGGCTACTTGCCGGCGGGCACGTCTTGCTCGAGGACGTGCCCGGTACCGGCAAAACCACCTTGGCCCGTGCGCTTGCCCGCTCGGTGGCCGCCGATTTCCGGCGCATTCAATTCACTTCGGATTTGCTGCCCAGCGACGTCCTGGGAGTCAATATCTACTCGCAGCAAAAAGAGAGCTTCGTTTTCACCCCAGGACCGGTATTCGGCAACATTGTCTTGGCCGATGAGCTGAACCGGAGCTCTCCCCGAACTCAATCCAGTCTGCTGGAAAGTATGAACGAAGGGCGGGTTTCCATTGATGGGAACACCCGAGATCTACCGCAGCCTTTTTTCGTCATTGCTACCCAAAATCCGCTGGAATTCGAAGGGACCTATCCCCTTCCGGAGAGCCAACTGGATCGCTTCTTATTGCGCTTGGCCATGGGTTACCCCGATCGGGATACCCAAAGAGCGATCATTGAAGACCGAATTCTCGAAGACCCGATCGATCGCTTGAAGCCGATCATGACCATGCAAGGTCTACTCGAACTCATGGCCACGGTGCCGAAAGTCCGGGTCGAGGAATCTTTGGTCGAGTATCTACTGGATCTAGTGGAAACTACCCGTCAGTCTCCGGAGTTGGCTCAGGGAGCCAGCCCTCGCGGAGCTTTGGGCTTGTTTCGCGCCAGCCAAGCTTTCGCCTTAGTGCAAGGCCGAAACTTCGTGGTGCCGGACGACGTGAAATTCCTGTTCATTCCGGCTCTTGCCCATCGCGTCCTTCCCGCCCCGGAACAAGACCATGGCTCTGGCTCCAGCGAAACCATATTGAAAAAAATCTTGCAGGCAACGCCCGTGCCGAGATGAAGTGGAACCTCACTCCGGCCGGCCGGGTGATGGCCTTTTTCTTGATCCTTCTACCGATCTTATTCGGCCTTTCCGATCCCCGTTTGATCTTGCTCTGGATTCCCTTGGCGGCTTTCTTCCTCGCCAGCCCTTTGCTCGGCCGAATGAATTTGCAAGGCCTCCAAGCGGAAACCACCCATCGCAAAAAGATTCATGCCGGTGAAGACTTCCTGCTTCCATTGCAAGTTACCCGGAAACCAGGGACTCCCATCGGTCGAGATTTAAATCTTTATTTGAGAGTCGGTCCGCGGCAAAGGTTTTGGGCTCAAATCGCCACCATGGTTCCGGGGCGGCACTTGATTCAAGCCCCTCTTCGCCTCCCTCATCGCGGTCGCTTCACCACCTTGCAACTGGTATGGCGAAGCAGTTATCCCTTCGGCCTGTTCGAATGGAGCCGCCACCAGGTGATCAAGGTCGATTTATTGGCCTGGCCCCGTTTGGGAATCATGCGGAACCTCGAAGGCCTGCTCGGCAGCGTGGAAGCCCAGCGGCATCCGAGTCATGTGCCGTCGGCCTCCGGGTACGGGGAATTCTACGGCTTGCGAGCCTGGCGGCGCGGCATGAGCCAGCGTTTCGTTCACTGGAAAACCAGCGCCCGGCAGGGACAAATCATTCTTCAGGAAATGGAGCAACACCGGCAGCCGAAGCTGTCGGTGATTTTGGATTGCCAGGTGCCCAACTTCGAAACCACGTATCGAAGACCTCCCGGTTTCGAACTGGCGGTAAGCCTTACCGCCACATTGTTAAAAGAATTGCACCGTCGTCGCTGGAACGCCGACCTGCAAATCCTTGGTTCCCTTGGTGTGACCATCATGAGGGAACAGAGGGGAACGGCCGGTTTAATTCAACAATTGGATCGACTCGCCGTGGCCCAAGCCGCAACCAGTGATGATATCGAAGGCCAGAGCGGTGACCTGGCACCCACCTCCTCTCCCTTCCCGTTGCTGGTAATCCAAGCCAGGCATGCCAATCGACCGCCCCCGGCCAAACGGCGAACCGGCAGTCGCAGCCCGCGAGTGTATTTAGATACTCGCTGCCCGTGGATCCGGAAATACTTCGAGCCGCGCATGCCTTCGTGAAATGAACTCCATCCGCCGACCAAAAGCTCGAGGCTCCGCAGTGATTCCGGCGGGCATTCGGGTTCCCATTTTGGTCGCCACCTGGCTGGCCTGGGCGGCTGGTTTGCCCTACTGGTTGCAACTTCCCGAATCTGCGCCGATCGGTTTTGGCTTGGCAGGGTTGAACGCCGGCATTCTGGTTTTTCCTTGGAGCTTGGCCTATTTTTCCGAGCGCAAGGGAAGCCGCGATCCGAACGTTCTGGTTCTGGAAATATTCAGCTTGCTATACGCCCTGGTAACGCTGATCCTGTTGACCGCCTTTGCTCCGGCGGCAGGAGTTTTCGGCGTCGTCCTTTACTTGCAAGGAATTTTCCTGGGTCGCCGAAACGACCCTTCTTCCGGCTTCATCTTGCTCCTGCAAGCCTTTTTTCTCTCCTGGTTCGGAACCATTCTGTACACCCATGAATTCAACCTGATTCTGTTTTTCATCAACGCGCCGCTGTTGCTACTCGGAGCCATCCGGCACCATGGCTGGAGAAATTTCTTAATCGCTTTTCGCCAGCCGCAGCCTCCAAGTCGAGCCTGGTATCGAGATCGCAATTTCTACTGGTTGAGCCTGATTCCAACTTTGGTTCTGGTCAGCCTTTGCCTTCATGGCGGGCTAAGGCTGTGGAGTCAATACGGCCATGACAAACCCATCTACCAAACCAACTACCCTAGGCAAACGCAAACACCTGCCTTTCCTTCGGAAGGAAATCTACCGGGAAGCCTGCCGACGACCGACGACTTGAGGCGGCAAGATCCCCAAGCCGCCGCATATTTGAAACGGGTATTTCCCGATGGTTTGAAACTGAGCGGCAGCGTCGGGTCGGTCAGCGATCGTTTGGTGATGGAAGTCCGACTCAAGGCCAAGCGCCATCAATTCCGACTGAGCTCCGGCCGGCCGCTCTTGCTGAAGGCCACCAACGTGGACCGATTCACCGCCGAAGGCATGGGCCCCACTCTAGAACCCGTGCAACGGCTTCATGACCGGGACGACGGCCGTGCCGATGGCTGGATCATTTTGCAGTATCCCAAGGGGGAGCAGCCGACCTTGCGTTTGAATATCCGCCTACTTCGTTTGAAACTCAAGAATCTCGGCGGTCACCCAATCCTCCTTTCCGAACCTAGTTATTCCCTGCGCCAACAGGACGTCCTGTACCAGCCCGGCTATGGCTATCGGACTCCGACCTCCGTCGCGGGAGCGATGACTTATGAGATCGTTTGCCGGACTCCCAGTCTGCAGCGTTGGTCCCGGTTGAACCTGACCTTGAGACACCAGGATCCTCGCTTCTTAAGCCTTCCCAACGACCTGAGCCTCATATCCAAGCTGGAAGCGATTCGAAAGCAGTTATTCCTCCCTGGGGAATCGGCGAAAGAACATCTGGACAAACTGAAAAAATGGTTTCAAACCGAATTTGACTATTCACTGAAAGCTTCGTCCCATACCGGGCTGGCAGGCTTGCATGAGTTTCTGGATTCGCGACAGGGATTTTGCTCCTATTTTGCCATTACTTCCGTCGCTTTATTACGAATGCAGGGCATTCCTGCCAGGATGGCTTTGGGCTTTCGTGTTTATGAATGGGATAAAAACCGGCAGAGTTACTTGGTGAAGGCTCACAACGCTCATGCCTGGGTGGAAATCCACGACGAGCAGCACGGTTGGCTGAATTTTGATCCCACTCCGACAGCGCCGATGACCCTGAGCTTGCAAAAGCGCTTTCAGAAAGAGAATTGGAGTGCTTTGGGAACTCCGGTTGAATCCAAAGCTCCGCTGCCACCTGAGCCTGAGATCGATCCGCCCTTGGCCGAAGATAAATTGCAGGGTTATTTGAATGGCCCGACTTCCGAACTGCCTTGGGGATTGGTGGCTGCCGCTCTCATGCTGCTCGGCGTCTTCTGGTTATGGTCGATGAGCCGCCGCAGCGGTTTCGCCGGCCTTTCCGGTTCGCGGAAAGCCGCAGTGGAAATTCCAGAACTGGTTCCTTATCAAAGGAGGCTTCTCCGGTTGTTGGAAAGACATGGAATCCCAGTGCTTTCCCATCGAACCTGGCTGGAACTGAGCCACCGCACCGTCCGCCAGCTTGGACCGGAATGGAAGCCCCTTTATCCCATAACGAAAACTCTTTACCGGATCCGCTTTGGAGGCGGCACCCTGGCTGAAAATCAAATCCGCCGCTTGGAAAACTGGCTGCAAACTCTGGAAGCTTTGCCGAAGCCGGAGAAAAAGAGATCCAGGCCTTAGGTCCGGAAAAAGAGAAACGGGATCTCCCCCGAAGGGAAGACCCCGCATTCCTTCTCCAAAACAATATCCACAGCGACAGGGTTACGCCGTGGAGACTGGAGTGCTGCCGGTAGCCGGTCGACTTTGCGAGCCGGAGTCCGATTTCACTGCCGTCTCCATGTACTCCTCCAAGGTGAAGGAATCCACTTGAATGGCATCCTGCCGGGCGGCTTCAGCCTTTTGGACCAACTCCGCCTCTAGGGCGCTAATGATACCGGATTCGAGGGCTTTTGGAACCAAACTTAAGGGAGCTTCTCGAGGAAGTTGCTTGCTCCGGATCGCCGCCTTGATCTTCCGAATCACCGATTCGGCCTCATAGCAGAGCCGGAAAGCATGCTCCATTCGCCCCATGGCCTCCTCCGGATCTTCCGGAAGGTACATCCCGTAGCTGATCGCATCTCGTTGCTCACCAGGGGTTTGAAGCGCCCGCGACACTTTGTGGCCGAGCAGATCAGAGGGCCCACCGCCGAGTGAGTTCAAGCGCGACCACCAAGCCACCGGTCCGCGGAAGACCAAACCCAGGCCACGAACGTCCAGGTTTCGGTAGAGGCCGTCAAAGCCTTCTTGGATCCGAGCCATGGCGTATTGCATGGACCAGTGGAAGAAGGCTTCGTCTTCTTTCCGACGCCCTTCGGCTTCGAATCGACGCACCACCGCGGTCCCTAGGTACATCCAGGAAAAGATGTCGCTGAAGCGCCCGGTCAGCGTCTCCTTGCGCTTCAAATCGCCACCCAACAGTCCCATGGCCAAGTCGGCCAGGAAGGCGAAACTGGCTGAAGTCCAAGCCAGTTTCCGCAGGTACGGGGCAGCCGGTCCGCTGACCGGAGACCGGTAGAGATAGCCGCGGCTGAGGGTCAGGCCCAAGGCCCGGCAGCCATTCTTGACTACGTGGCCGACGTGCCCCCAAAAGGCCCGATCGAAGGTCTCGGCGTCTCCCTCGCTCAAGGATTTGATCTCTTGATAAGCAAAGGGATGACAGCGAATCGCTCCTTGCCCGAAGATCATCAGGGTCCGGGTCAAGATGTTGGCTCCCTCCACCGTGATGCTCACCGGCGTAGCCATATAAGCGTGAGCAACCACGTTGCGCGGCCCCCGGGAGATGCCGGCGCCGCCGAGGATGTCCATGCCGTCATTGATCGCCTTGCGGGCCAACTCGGTGAAGTTGTACTTGGCCATAGCGGTCACCACCGCCGGCTTGGCGCCTCCGTCCAAACCACCGTTGGTGTAACGGCGAGCGGCTTCCATCAAGTAGGCGAAACCGCCAATGCGAGCCATCGGTTCTTCAATGCCTTCGAACTTGCCGATGGACAAACCGAATTGCTTGCGCACCGTGGCATAGGCACCGGAAATCCGAGCTGCCATCTTGGCGGCGGCGGCACTGCTGGCGGGCAGAGAAATTCCGCGGCCGGCAGCCAGGCATTCCATCAACATTTGCCAGCCACGGCCGGCTCCTTCGGCGCCACCGATGATGGCGTCCAGCGGGACCACCACGTCCTTGCCGAAAGTCGGGCAGTTGTAGAACGGCACGCCCAAAGGATCGTGGCGAAGCCCCAAGGTGACTCCCGGCGTATCGGTGGGAATCAAAGCGCAAGTAATTCCAAGATCGGTACCCCGCCCGAGGTAGTGATTCGGGTCCCGGAGTTTGAACGCCAAGCCCAACAGCGTGGCGACCGCCGCCAGGGTGATGTAACGCTTCTCCCACTGCAGTTTCAGATAAAGCTGGCCGTCTTCGCCTTTGATGACTTCGCCGCTGGCGGCGATCGCCCCGGCGTCACTTCCCGCATTGGGTTCGGTCAAGGCAAAACAAGGAATGTCTTCGCCCTTGGCCAACCGCGGCAAGTAATAATCCTTTTGCTTCTGAGTGCCGTACAAATGCAGCAATTCCGCCGGCCCCAAAGAGTTCGGCACCATGACGGTAATCGCCAACGGCCCGGATCGAGAAGCCAGCTTGCTCAACACCGCACTATTGGCCGAAGCGTTGAATCCGTGCCCTCCGTATTTTTGGGGAATGATCAAGCCGAAGAAGCCATTCTCTTTCAAAAACTTCCAGGTTTCCGGGGACAAATCCTTCTTTTGGAAAACGTCCCAATCGTCCACCATGCGGCAAACTTCATCGACAGGGCCGTCCAAGAAAGCTTGGGCGTCCTCGCTGACGTCGGGATAGGCCTCGGTCAACAATTTCTGGAAGTCCGGCTGCCCGGAAAACAGATCGCCGTCGACCCATACCGTGCCGGCTTCGATGGCGGTTCGTTCCGTTTCCGAAATCACCGGCAGGAACTTCATCGCCTTCATCAACTTCATCAACGGCTTCGTCACCAGGTTGCGACGAATCGGCTTGAGGTTGAAGACCACCGCGAAAGCGGCGAAGACGGTCCACAGCCAAACCGGAGCGGCCAAGCCGAGGAGCAGTACCGCAGTGCCGCCTGTCCACCAAAGCAGGGAAACTCCGGTGAAGCCCAAGGCCACGAAACCGGCCACGGCGAGAAGCAGACTAAGAAGGACCGGCAAGTCGTAAAGAAAGCCGTTGATGGCGGTGAAGAAGCTCATGACGGATCTGATCCGATGGTCTCAGCTTGACGGAATCGGGTGACCAAACTGACGGCATGTTCCACCGCTTCATCGACCAGGCTGCGACGATCCAAACGGACGTCGATGCGTTGGGCGATCAGCAAGGACATGCACCCGTGCAGGGAGGTCCAAAGAAGTGTGGCGGCAGATTTGGCGGCGATCTGCCGGGCCGTTCCCTCGGGCATGCCCAAGGTCAAGGCCTCGGCGAACAGCTCCAAATTGCGCCGAGCCCGCCGGTAATTTTCGGCGGGGTACCGCTCCATCATGGTCGGATGAAGCATGAACATGATTTCGTAATATTCCGGATTCTCTTCGCCGAAGCGGAAATAGCAGTAGGCCAGGTGCCGCATTCGGGCTTCCGCCGACTGGTTGGCCTCCAAACCTTCCGTGGCTTGGGTCAGGACCTGATTCAGTTGTTCAAAACCTTCGTCAATAAGAGCGTGAATTAATGCGTCTTTATTGTCGAAGTAAAGATAGATGCTGGTTGCCGTACAGCCCACAGCCGATGCGATCTTGCGCATGGACAAGGCGGTGTACCCTCTTTCCAGGAGGCTCTTGCGGGCCTCGTCGAGGATGGCACGTCGGAGTTCACCTGCAGGTCGCGACATGGTTTGATTTCAAGGAAACCTTTACATCGTTAACTTTACACTGTTATCCTTAGCGGCTCAAGGGCTTTCTGCCTAAACCGCCCTGTAGGCGGCTTTGCTTCACGCTCGAACCCCTTAGTACTGGGGCGCTTCCGATGAATGTCACCTCCAACAACGGACCCTCCGTGGTCCTGGCCGCGGGCCTTCGGAGCCCGTGGGTGCGGGCCGGCGGGGTTTTCCGCGGCGAAAATGCCGCCCATCTCGGCGCCCGCCTCGGCCGCGAATTGCTGGCCCGGACCGGAGTGGATCCGGCCACCCTCGACGAAGTCATCGTCGGTTCGGTGGGCCCTCCTCACGATCAGGCCAATGTGGCCCGGGTCATCGGCTTGCGAGCCGGAGTCCCCTGGCAGGTACCGGCCCGGACCGTGGCCCGAAACTGCGCCAGCGGCATCGAGGCGGTCACCACCGCCATCAGCGAGATTGGAAGCGGCCAAGGCAGCCTCTACCTGTGCATGGGAGTGGAGGTCATGAGCGGCTATCCCCTCTTGTTCGGTGACAAGATGACAAACTTGTTCGCTGGCTTGATGAAAGCACGCTCGCTGCCCCAGACCTTGGGCACGATGACCAAGTTCAGGCCGTCCTTCCTGAAACCGCGAGTCGCCTTGCTGGAGGGACTGACCGATCCGACTACCGGTTTGATCATGGGCAAGACTGCCGAGGTGCTGGCTCGTGACTTTCACATTTCTCGAGAAGAAGCGGACGATTTCGCCTGCCAAAGCCACTTGAAGGCCAAGGTGGCTCGGGACAAGGGCCGCTTCAAGCGGGAAATCCTGCCCCACTTGCCTTTGAGGGCTCGCAAGGACAAGGGCTCGGTGCAGCACGATGACGGCATTCGCGACGACCAAAACATGAAGTCGCTGGGTAAGCTCCGGCCCTACTTCGAAAAGCCGGACGGCATCGTCACCGTCGGCAATTCTTGCGGCATCACCGATGGAGCCTGCGCCTTACTGATTACCACGGAAGAAAAAGCCCGGGAGTTGGGCTTGAAACCGCTGGCCAAAATTCGCAGTGCCGCCTGGGCCGGCCTGGATCCGGCGCGAATGGGGCTCGGCCCGGTCTTCGCCACCGCCAAGGCTCTGGACCAAGCCGGCTGCACCATGAAGGACATCGGTACCGTCGAACTCAACGAAGCTTTCGCCGCCCAGGTGCTGGCTTGCGCCCGGGCTTTCGACAGCGCCGAATTCGCCCGCAAACACCTCCACCGCGACCAGGCGGTCGGGGAATTGGATTTGACCAAGACCAACGTCAACGGCGGTGCCATCGCCCTCGGCCACCCGGTCGGAGCCACCGGTGCCCGCCTGTTGTTGACCACCGCCCACGAAATGGAAGTCGGCAATCACGAGTTGGGTTTGGCAACCTTGTGCATCGGTGGCGGCCAAGGTGGCGCCGTGATTTTGGAGAGGATGGCAGCATGATCGATCTCAGCGGATTTCCCCTTCCGGAAAATTGCCCCGAAGTCGGAGCCTGCATTCGGGTGGAGCAGCCGGAACCGGGTTTGAGGGTCCTGATTCTGGATCCCCCCCACCGCAAACTCGCGGTGTTGGATCTTCCTTTGCTTCGCGACTTGGGCATGGCCATCGAAGAAGCGGAGCAAGACCGGGACCTGAAAGGCTTGGTCATCACCGGCCGCACTCCGGCCGAGTTCGCCGCCGGAGCCGACATCGATTCGATCGCTTCCATCACCGATCCCGCTTTGTTGGAGCGGGCGGTGCAAGTAGCTCACGAGTTGTTCCGGCGCATTGAAAATTTAAAGGCCAGAACGGTGGCGGCGGTCGGCGGCGCGGTCCCCGGAGGTGCTTTTGAACTTTCGCTGTCGTGCGATTTCATCGTCGCCAACGACGACAAGAAAACCCGCATCGGCTTACCGGAAGTTCTTCTCGGCATCGTGCCGGGTTGGGGCGGCTGTCACCGCTTGCCGAAACGCGTCGGCCTGCCGACGGCTTTGCCCGCCATTTTGACCGGGCGTTTGTTCCCGGCGGTAAAAGCCAAAAAAGCCGGCATGATCGATCGCTTGACCAAGCCGGAATACTTGAGACGGGTAGCGTCCGACTTGGCCATGGGCCGAATTTCGGTCAAGAAAAAAGGACGCGGCTGGAAAGGCTGGCTGATCGATCGCAATCCCCTGGCCGCCAGCTTGATTGCCAGTCAAGCCAGAAAACAAACTCTGGCTAAAACCCACGGCTTGTATCCGGCGCCGTTAAGAGCCATCGACTTGGTGGTTCAGGCGCCGCGTACTTCCATGAAACAAGCCGCGGTCAAGGAGGCCAAGGCCATTGCCGAACTGGCCACCAGTTCGGTTTGTAAAAACCTGATCACCATCTTCAAGGGTTCGGAAGAAGCCAAGAAGCTGAGCAAGTTGGCCGACGGTTCTTCGCCGGTCAAAACCGAACGCGGAGCCGTCATCGGCGCCGGGGTCATGGGTGCGGCCATTGCCGGAGTCATGGCGGAGAAAGGCGTCGCGGTTCGCTTGGCCGATCTTTCGGAAGAAGCCTTGGACCGGGCCGTTCATGAACACCGGGCCTCGGTGAACAAAAAGCGCAAACGCCGGCGCATGAAGCCCCACGAAGCGGATGCGGCATTGGATCGTTTGGATCCCAGTCCGGGCTTGATCGGATTCGGTCGCAGCCAAATCGTGGTGGAAGCGGTAGCCGAAGTGTTGGACGTAAAACGCAAACTCTTCGGCGAAGTGGCGGAACAGGTTTCGAAGGATTGCATTTTGGCCACCAACACTTCCTCTTTGTCGGTGGATGCCATTGCCGAAACCCTGCCCCATCCGGAACGAGTGTGCGGCATGCACTTCTTCAATCCGGTACGGCGCATGCCGTTGGTGGAAATCATCAAGGGGGAGCACACTTCGGATCAGGTGGTGGCGCAAGTCGCAGCATTGGCCTTGCGCATGGGGAAAACTCCGGTGGTGGTCAAAGACGTCGCCGGTTTCCTCGTGAACCGAATTCTCGGCCCGTACCTGGATGAAGCCATTCGCCTGTTCCAAGGCGGCGCCGACCCGGTTCACGTCGACAAGTTAATGGTCAATTTCGGCATGCCGATGGGACCGTTCACCTTGCTCGACGAAATTGGTTTGGACATCGCCGCCCACGCCGGTCAATCGCTGTTTGAAGCCTACGGGGAACGGATGACTCCGAGCGATGGCATCGGCACCATGGTGAAACCGGAACGTCTCGGCAAAAAGACCGGCCGCGGTTTCTACGACCACCCCAAGGGCAAAGGGAAAAAGGCCAAGCCGGAAATTTGCAGCGACTTGGCTCAATTCCAAAGCGGGACCTTCGCCAAGTCCTTGAACGACCAGCAAATCATCGACCGTTTGGTTTTGGCCATGGTCAATGAAGGCGCTCGCTGCATGGAAGAAAACGTGGTGGACTCCGCCAGCCAATTGGATTTGGCAACGGTGTTCGGAACCGGCTTCGCTCCTTTCCGCGGCGGCTTGCTGCGTTACGCCGACAGCGTAGGCAGTGCCGCGGTGGTCGAAAAGCTGGAAGCGATTGCTTCCGCCTCCGACGTCAGCCAACGCCCCGGCGGTCGGGCCAAGTTCACTCCGGCCGCTTTGTTGCAACAAATGGCGCGGCAAGGCCGCGGCTTCCACGACCCGGCGCCGGCGAGTTCCACTTCGACTGCACCGCAACCGGTAGGCGGCCCGGCTTAAGAAGCCGATTCCGCGTGCAAAGGCAACAACAGCCGCCGGCTTCGCCCCGGCGGCTGTTCTTGTTTTCGTTCAATCCTTCGCCTACGTTGCAACCGGCTCTTGATGCTCCCGGCAAAGCAGCGAAGCTTCCTCGGCGCGCAAGGATTCCCCGGTCAAGCCGCATTGAAAACGCCCGCCTCCGAGACGGCGAAAATGGTTGCAGCTACCGCAAATTCCAAAGCTTCGATAGTCGTTGGCTTTTTGTAAGCGCCGAAGAATTTCCTGCAGAAGGTTTCGACTGTCACGATCTTTGGACAAACCTTGCAGAAACGGTTCGATGGCGCTTTCCGGGCCGTGGTTCCGGAACATCTTCTTCCCGGCAGCACTGAGTCGCCAGTGCACGACGCGGCGGTCGTGAGAGTCGGCCACCTCGCGCAACAGTCCTTTTTCCTGTAAGCGCCGCAGAGTCTGGGAAGTCGTGCCCTTGGTGGTTCCCAGATACTCTCCAACCGCACTGGGAGTGTCGCTGTAGCGATTGCACCGAGCCAGATAACAAAGAGCCGACCACTGGGCCGGCTTCAAGCCACAAAGGGCGGCCAGGCGACGCTCCTCGGCCCGGAGCAGCGTGCCGATTCGTTCCAAAATCTGGTAAGGGAGCGCGGATTCCACTAGAACATCATAGTATCGCATCGAAACTTTCTTGACTTGAGCCGCCCCTCGGGCTAAAAAGTATCGACTCGAAACCTTCTTAGAGGAAATCGACCATGAAAAACAAAGCCCTTTTCTTTCACGCCGGTTGTCCGGTGTGCGTTTCGGCGGAACAAACCGTGGCCGAAGCCTTGGACCAGAACCGCTTTGAATTGGAAAAAGTCCACCTCGGCGAAAGCAAGGACCGCCTCAACCAAGCCAAGGAACTGGGTGTCCTCTCCGTTCCGGCCCTGGTCTTGGACGGCAAGGCCTTCCACATCAACTTCGGAGCCAGCTTGAGAGATCTGGGATAAAGCCCGGCTTTCCAGTTCCGACTTAATGATTGCGAACAATCAGGCGATCGGGAACTTCATTCCGATCGCCTTCCTTCCAAGGGAAGGATTCGGCCAAGGTCTCGCCGATTTGCTCCACCGCGGCGACCAAGCCTTCGGGCAAACGGTCTTCGCGGATGGCTTGCAGCAGGGATTGGTGGACTTGATCCCAAGCCCCTTCCTCCATGACCTCGTCGATACCCTCATCGCCGAGGACCACCACCCGCCGTTCGAACAGGCTCACGAACAGAAGTACCCCGGTGGCAGCCTCCGTCCGATGTAGGTCATGGCGATAGAACTCTTGAAAAGCTTGCTCTTCCGCCATTTCCTGCAGCCGCCAGGGAGCTACGAACAAACGTCGCAACGCCGGCAACTTGCGAGAACAGAACCAACCGAAGATTCCCGCAATCAGGGTAATCAGCAAAAACGACAGGGCTCCTTGAGCCAGCGGAGAAGCCCAAGCCGCAAAGTAACCGCACAAAGCAAACAGGATTCCGGCCCATAAATCGGCGGCGGGAAAGCGATCGCTTCTTCCCAACAGCACCGGCACGATTTCGCCTACGGTTCGTTTCTCGGCGGCGGTCAATGCCCGGTGGACGTCCTGCTGCTGTTCTTCTTTCAGCAGCGCCTCGACGTCGTATTCATCGCGTAACCACCATGCTCGGAGAACCAGCAGAACCGGGCCGAGAAGCAAAAGACCAGCCAACAAACTCGGCCACCAGGCCAGGCCCGGTTGGTATTGGCTTTGCCAGCCTTCCTGAATCGTCGGCAGTCGGAGGCTAAGGAAGGAAGTCCAGAACTCGAGCATTTCACCAGCCTCCCGAGGCACCGCCTCCACTGAAACCGCCGCCTCCGCCAAAGCCGCCGAAGCCGCCTCCACCGAAACCGCCTCCTCCAAAGCCCCCGGCACCGAAACCGCTGCCTCCGCCAAAGCCTCCGCTTCGCCGGCTTCCGGAATTCATGGCCATCAACAGCCAGAACAAGCCGTGCATGCCTCCGCCTCGACCTCCCCGCCCGCCTCGACCCCGGCGGCTGGCGATGATGAGAAACAAAACGATCAGAACAACCGGGATGCCGAGAAAGCCGGAAGCCTTTTTATTTCGCCGGCCGCTAGACCGTTCGGGGATTCGGGAAAAATCGCCTCCGGCGGCTTGGGTAATCGCTTCCGCTCCAAGGCGAATGCCGGCAGCCGGCCGGCCACCGCGAAACTCTGGAATCATCACCAGATCTACGATCCGGCCGCTGACCAAATCGGTCAGGACACCTTCCAATCCATTCCCGACTTCGATCCGCAAGCTGCGCTCTTTCTTGGCCACCAACAACAAAACTCCGTTGTCCTGACCTTGTTTGCCCAGGCCCCAAGCTCGGGCCACGTCAATGGCAAAATCTTCTAAAGGGCGATTCCCGAGAGTTTGCACAGTCAAGACCGCCACCTCGTTTCCGGAACTCCCCCGGCTATAGGCTTCCAACCGCTCTTCTAGAGCTCGCTCTTCGGAGGCGCTGAGGTAACCGGCCAGATCGGTAACCCAGCCGTCGGCGGCAGGTATTTCTTGGGCTCCGAGCGAAGGAGCCGCTACCGCCAGCAGCAAGGCCGCCAGACCTGGTCCGAAAGGAAGGGCCAACTTCACGCTCAATCGTTGGACGCCGGTTTGGAAGAAAAGTCCACCTTCGGCACTTCCATCGCTTCCACCGGCGCTTCGAAAGAGGAACGCACTGGGAATTCCTCCTGGCTCAAAAACATGCTGTTCGGGAATTTACGGACGTGAGTGTTGAAAACCCGAACGGCGTCATTGTAACTACGACGAGACTGAGCGATCCGGTTTTCGGTACCCTCCAATTGGTTTTGCAAATCCTGAAACGATTGCGTGGCCTTCAATTCCGGATATTTCTCCGCCACCACCAACAATCGAGACAAGGCTCCGCCCAAACTGTTTTGAGCACTCATATAACGTTGCATGGCCTCTCCTTCCGGCGGCAAGCCATTCGATCCCAGGCTGATCTTGGCCTGGTGAGCTGCCGCTCGAGCTTGGACCACTGCTTCCAGGGTGTCGCGCTCAAACTGGGCGGCTCCCTTGACGGTTTCCACCAGGGAGGGAATCAAGTCCATACGCCGCTGAAGTTGTACTTCGACGTCTCCCCAAGCCGCTTTCAGCTTTTCTTCGTGCTCGACGGCCCCGTTCTTGGCACCGATCATCATGCTGAAGTAGATCACGGCCAGCAGGGCCAAAAGGCCGCCGACCAGAGCCAGGATCATGACGCGACCGGAACGAGGGTCGCGGGCGGGAACGGCGAAAGCGGTGTTCATGGCGATTCTCCGCGGTCATTATCGCCAGGAGGTCGTCATATTCATGGAATATCCAAAAAAATGGGGCCGCCGCCCCGAATGGGACGCACGACCCCGGTCATTGCCTGTGGTAAGGGCTGTCCGGCTCAGTAGTAGACCACCGGGCCGGAATCTCGGTGGACGTTAATGACCTTGCGCTTCTGCTTGGTAGCTCCGGCCTTGGTTTCGACCTTCATCTTCGGCGCACGCAAGAACTTCACCTTGTTTTCGCGGACCTGAGTCTTGGCCCGGTGGGTTTGGCAACCAGAATCGCAGCCGCGGATGAAGACTCCTTTGCCTTCACCCTGGTCGCGGTCGACCTGGATCAGGAAGTAGCCCTTTTCTCCACCTTCGGACCGATGGACTTTCCATTCACCCACCTTTCCACGGTCCATATATTGGACTTTGCGCTTCAGCTTAGTTTGCGGCTTGGCGCTCTTCTGTTGGTAAACATGCTTCTGGTGAACACCATCTTCCGCAAGATCCAGGAGGTATACCCCTTGGAGCTCCCCTTCACCGCCATGCCCGGCAATTTTCCTATCCAAGGCATGCACCCGGTACTGGAAGTCGGAAGTTCCTTCCTTGGTCAAATCCAGGACCGTGTTCGGCTTTAGATAGCGAATGGTTTTTTCGACCTCGACCTCGCAGTCCTGCTTGAAATCGACATCCTGCTCCACCTCGCATTCGACTTCGAGTTCGACTTCGCAGTCGGTTTCCACTTCACATTCGACGTCGAACTCGACCAATTCGTTGGCGTGCCGGATATGAATCGGCAGGTTTTTCAGGATAGGAACGACGTTGATGTTGTGCCTTCCTTCCTCGTCGGTTTCAGCATTGACGACCATTTCGATCAAGAGTTGCCCTTCGGCGCCATGGAGGTCACCCTGATGGACCAACAACTGGTTATCGCCCTGAAGCAGGAGATCCCGGCCATTCAGCCGCAGGCGCTGGACCTTGCCCTGCGGAACCGTGCCAACTTCGACGTCTTTATCCTCCATTTCGATCCATTTCAGATCATTCGGAGTATGGGCCATCAGCAGGTCGTGGTCTCCCTCTTCGCCGACCATGATCCAAGCGTAGGCGACTTCGTTTCCGTCTTTGGAAACGATCTTGGCGTGGCGCTCGCCCAATTGATTCAAGACTGTCCCGTCCATGTCTTCAGTCAGGAACAAGAGATCTTGGCCGCCGTCCTCGGTCCGCCATCGGAAGGAACCATGGCCTTCCTTCGGCATCCGTTTGACGACCACCTTTTCTTTTTTGGATTCCCCGTGGCACCGGCACTTGCAGCAGGAATCTTGTTGAGCGAACAAGCCCAGGGGCAGCAACAAGCTCATACCCAGGGCGAGGAAAGAAGGGGCAACCCAACCGGCATTTGCCCGGCTTTTGGGTTGCGGTTCAACTAAACGACGAATGCGTTGCATCAGTGAGCCTCCGTTTGCGGCTAACAAGAGCTGAGAAGAAGCCCCACGAGAGCCTTCCAGCTCAACCAGGGCCCGTGCGTAGGTCAGCGCATTACCACAGGCTTTGACCGCAGCATCATCACAGCAAAGTTCCCGTTCCAGACGCAGGTGTTTGGAAATCCACCAAGTCGCGGGATGGTAGAACAACACCGCCTCGATCATCGCCTGCAACAAGTTGACCAGGAAATCGTGGCGACGGATATGGGCCAATTCATGGGCCAGTAACGCTTCCAAGTGATGGGGATTCATGCCGCTGATGCAAGAAGCCGGCATCAAAATCATCGGCCGAAGCCAACCCACCACGGTCGGGACTTCTACGAGCAAAGATTGCACCGCCCGGACAGGACGCCGAATGCCGCTTTGTTGCAACAAACGACGGAAGCGCTTTCGAGCATCTCGCGGCAAAGCCTGGATGCCTTGGGTGCGCCAGCGACGCAATTGCCAGAATCCACGAACCAATCGCAATTGAAACAGTACGGCACCGACCGCCCAAAGCCCGACCGAGCCCAACAGCAAAGCCTGGCGCAGATTCAAGGGAGGAGCCTCCGCCCCGCCCCCTGAAGCAGTCAGGCCATGAGAAACCACCGGGGGCAGACTGTCTTGGAGATGCCACCAAAACGTAAAGCCCACCATGGCCGGCAAACTGAGCAGGGCTACCAAGCAATAACCGTGACGCCACTCGCTGAAGCGGGATGGGGTCCAGCGCAGTGCCGCCGCCAACAACAAGGCCACCGCCGTGCCCTGCCAAAGAAAATGGAGCAAGGCCAATCCAAGGGCGTGAGCCCACGGGGATTCCGCCCACTGCAGGAGAAGGTGGTTCACTTTTGACCCTCCCCGGACTCCGCGTCCTCCAAGCGATCCAGCAGCTCCCGGATTTGATGCAGCTCCTCCGGACTAGCCTTTTCCAAGGACAGGGCGTGCAAGACCAACTTGCCGGCGGATCCGGCGAAAACTCGATCCAAGGACTCCAGCAAAAACTGCTTCTGACTTCGCTCCCTGGACAGCTTGGCCCGGAAACGTTGCGGCCGCCGGTCACGGGCTTTTTCAATAAGCCCTTTTTCTGTCATAATTTGCATTAGTTTCAAGACCGTTGTCCCACCGATCTTGCGGCTCTTTTGAAGCTCCTCATGCACTTGGCGAACGGTGCTGTCGCCCCGTTCCCAAAGCACCTTCAAGATGCTCCATTCCGCAGGCGTGGGTTGTTTGATCGGGTTTTGAGTCATGGGATTCCTCCCGGGCCCCTTGTCTACGGACCGATTGTACGAAACGTTTCGTAAAAATTACGAATTTCTTCGTAAACCAGAAAATTGCCAGACAAGCTAGGCTGCATCCATGGTTCTGGTCAGCTCCGTTCTGGCGTACTTCCTCACAATCCCCACAACCGCCTTCCCCTGTCCGATGCCCCAAGATCGGATCAAGCCGGAACCCAAGGGGTTGGTAGTGGTCGCGCCGCAAGCCTGGAAACCGGACCTGGCCCCTCTTCTAGCCATGCGCCGGGAGCAGCGGCCGGTTTGGTTCCATTCTTTGGAAAGCATGACCGCTCCCGGAGTTGAGGGAGATGCCGCAGAGCGCCTGAAGCGCCGGCTTTATCAGCAATGGATTTCGCAATCGGTGGGCTACGTCCTATTGGTTGGGGACGCGGATACCTTGCCGGTGCGCTACATGGTTTTGGATCGAGTCACCGAGGCGGCCTTCCACACCGCGTTTTATCCGACCGATTTGTACTACGCTGATTTAGCCAACGATCGCGGCGACTTCGATTCATGGAATCAAGAACGGGAAGGCCATCACGCCCTTTATTACGGGGAAGTTCAAGGCGAGCACCGCAAACTCGAACCGATCAACCTGGATCAGATTTCCTATCGACCGGAAGTTGCCCTCGGCCGCTTCCCGGTCTCCGATCGGCCGGCTTTGCAAGCCATCGTGGCCAAGACCTTGGCTTGGGAACGAAAGCAACTCGAAGCGGAGGCGCAATCCCCCTCCGTGCTTTTTGTACACCCACAGGGTTGGATCGATGCCCGAAAGCCATTGAAAGGACTGGCTAGGGCTTGGACTTCCCACAACTGGCAGGTGGATCTGCAGTTGTTCGATGAACCTTCACTGGTGGAGCCCTCGGCCTTTTTAGCCAAACGAAGGGAGAAACAGGTGCTATTTCACGTGGGTCATGGCACCACCGAAAGCTGGCAGCATTGTCTTTCGGTCAAACACCTTCCCCTTTTGGCCGAAGGAGATCCGGCGGTTTTCTTTTCGGTAGGTTGCTCCACCGGCCACTTTTCTACCGAAGCACCTTATCAAGCCTATCTGGATCTCCACGGTCAAGTTCACGCCGGCACCAATCATGGGGAAGTGTTTTCGGCTCCCCCGCCGCCTCCGGCGAATTGGCAGCCTGGCCGATTCAACAGCACCGGCTTGGGCGAACGATTGATTCGAATGCCGGCAGGAGGAGCGGTGCTTTACATCGGCTGCAACACCGGAGCCCAACCCTGCGCCATGAGCCTATTGGAAGGATTCGCCCGATCGGTGGTGGAACGGCCCATTCAGTGTTTCGGAGAAGCCTGGCGTTTGGCCGTTCACGACTATTACCAGAAGGAGGCTCTATCCCAATTGAAACCGACTGCCTCTTGGTATCCGCCCAGCATTTTCTTTCAAGGCATGAAATTCATGCTGTTTGGAGATCCTTGTTTGGCCATTCCAAACCCGAGAATTCCCAGCACGAAGACTCCCAACCCGAGGACTCCTATCCAGAGCCCAGGGCTTCCAACAACATCCGGCGACTAAAGGGGTCGGTTTCCGTCTCCAACAAGGCTTCCAATTCGCTTCGAAAAAGGTCCAAGTGGCGAACGGCGGCTTGTACCGCACTCCTCCGCAACGGGAAACTGCGGGACTGGAGGGCTCGGCGGACCGTAACCGCCACCGGAGCCGCAGTCTCCTTATTCTGCAACCAAGGATAGAGATGAGCCAAGGCGGTGCGCCGAACCGGAGTCGGATTCCCGCTTTCGGCCAAAGCCAGGACGATGGCTCGGCTATCCAGATCCGGAAGATTCTGGACCAGCAAACTCAGCGCTTGATGGCGGATCTGATCCCCCGCGCTTTCTTGTCTTGTCCAAGGCAAAAGAAAGGTGCGAAGGGGTTCGCCTTGTAAATCGGAAGCCAAGGCTTGCAAGGCCAGTGCCCGAGTTTGAGTCCCGGCAACCGGCTCGTTCAGCAAAACGCGGAACAAACGAGCGACCCGCTGTTCGTCGGCGAAATCTTTGAGGAGGTTCAACCATGCCAAGCGGACATCGGAAGCATTTTCCTTTCCGTAGTCACTTAGAAGACGTTCAACCTGGTCTCGGGTTACACGTTCTCTCAAAAAACCGACGGCGCGGCGCCGAAGCTCGGCAACCGGATCACTCTCCGCGGCCTGCCAGAGAGCTTGGGTCGTGGCTTCATTGTCCAATCCGGCGATCGCCTCCAATGCCATGATTCTGGAGCGTGGCGAGCTTCCTTGAGCCAAGCGGCGCAAAGTGTCGCTCAAAGGTTCCACCACGTCCCATTTCGCCGGTACCGCCCCATGGGGATCCACCTCCAAGAAAGCGATGCGACTTTCCCCGCCTTCAATCAAAAAAGAAGAATGACTCTCTTGGACCCACAACCGGGCTTCTCGAAAACCATCCGCCGCCGGCCACCGCAGTTCTAAAGGGAAGGGAAAGGGCTGCCGGAATCCGGATTTGGCCACGGGACTTTGTTGGACCTCGATCAACAAGTTTTCGTCTTGCTGGCTCCAACGGATTTCAACTTCGGGGTATCCGGAACCGTACACCCAAGCTTCAAAGAAAGGATTCAAATCTTCTTGGGTCGCTTGTTCAAAAGCCGTTTGCAGTGCACTGGTGTTGACCGATTGCCAACGGTATCGGGTCAAATAATCTCGAATTCCCTTCCGGAAGGCTTCCTCGCCCACCCAAGTGCGGAGCAAATGCAAACGGGAACCGCCTCCGGAATAAGCAATGCCGTCGAAGTATTCCCAAACCGGCCGGTCGCCTTCCCGCTCCACCAGAGCCCGAGGACGGTTTTCAAAAGCCCGGAAGTAAGCCTCATGGCTTCCCACCATGGAAGCCAAAAACCAAGGCTCGCCGAGCAAATCGCCGCCGAACAACTTGGTGTAATAGTTGGCGAAACCCTCGTTCAGCCAAATGTGGCGCCAACTGCGGCAACTGACCAAATCTCCAAACCATTGATGGGCGGCTTCATGGGCGACCAAGGGCCAACTCGGTTGCTCTGCCAGGTCGCGCCGCCCGCGCATCCGTTCCCGGCCGATGGTGGTGGCGCCGGGATTCTCCATCCCTCCGTAAGGAAAGTCCCGAACCGCGGTAGTGGCGTATTGGGGAAAGGGAAAATCCACTCCGGTGTAGGAAGAAAAGAAGGCCAAGACTTCGGGAGTGGTGGCCAAACTGGCACGGGCAATTTCTTCGTCTCCAGGTTCGACCAGATAACGCAGCAACAAGCCCTGCCAGCCGTCATTCAATTCCACAAAAGGCCCGGCGGTAAAGGTAAACAAATAGGTCGGCAAGTCGAAATCCGCTTCCCACCGGACGCTGACTTGGCGTCCGTCATCGCTGAGCTTTCGCTGGGTTCTCCTTCCCGCGGCGACGGTGGTCCAGGACGCCGGCACGGTCATGGTCAAGCTATGGGTGGAGCGATCGGCGGGATCATCGATACAGGGAAACCAATGCCGGGCCCCTTCGGTTTCCCCTTGAGTAAAAACTTGAGGGATGTGATTTAAACCCTTCTCTCCCGGTTTGACGAAGTGCAGTCCGTCTTTCGGCGTGGCGTGGTATCGGATCGCAAGTTGATATGCCCCGGGAGAGAGCGCCTCTTCGGGGAAGATCTCCACTCCCGGACCTCGCAAGGACCAAGCTTTGGGAGTTTGAAGCGGCACCGGGTCCCCGGCACTGGTGTGAAGCTTTACTTCCCGCAAATCCAAATCAACGCCGTCGAGCTGCAAGACGGTTTGACTTTGGTTTAGGTAGAAGCGAAGCCTGGCCCAACCTTCCAAATCGGCCCAGGTCGGACGCAATCGCAAATCCAAATCATAGTGAAGGACGTCGACCGGCAGGGCTTGAGGGTCGCCGGTGCCGGAAGGGCCAGGACCGACTTCAGCCTGGGAACAGGCCGCGGCCGAAGCCAGCAAACCACCGATCAAACAAAGCCGCAGGGAGAAGAGCTGTCGCAAGGGTTTTCTCCGCCTGTTTCGTCACAGGAATGCAAGATCGGCGCCGGGGCCCGGCCTATAAGCCGGGCTTGACCGGAGCACCTTCCTCCGGCTTCGCCGATTCGTCGGATTGGGAGGATTTCGGCTCCAACACGCCTTCCCACCAACCGGAAAGCACGCCGCCATCCTCGGTATTGGTAAGCACCAAACCGGTTCCGTCTTCAGGCAGTTGATGCCCTTCAACCAGCTTCCGCAGCATGGGGAAGGCGGCTTGGTGGGTGAGAACGGTGACCACGCCACAAGACCCGGCTTCCGAAACTCGGCCACCGAACAGGCCTTCTTCCCGGCCGGCGCCGTCGAGAGCTTTCAAAAACCGATTGACGTTTTCGGTCTTCACCGAGCATTTTTCCAACAAGGAACGGTGGCTGCTGCGGAGGCAGCGGCCGGCTTCCACCAGGAAACCTTCCCGCAAGGTCCGGCCATATTCGGAAAGGTTGTTGACGAAGCGGCGCACCCGGGCACATTCCCGAACCTGGTGTTCGCTCAGGGCCCGCAGGCGGTAGCTCCGATCTCCTTCCACGTCAGCGGCCAAGATCTCATATTCGGCCCTCGAGCCGAATTTTGCCAACCAATCCCTCCCTTTCTGCTCGGTGGGTACGTGAGAACGAAGCCCGTCCTCAAACTCCGAAGGAGTGACCTTGCCCCAAGACGGCACCGGCTCCTCCTTTTCCTTGATCAGGGCTTCATTCAAGTGAGCCAAGCCCATGGCCGCCCCGGTGGGTATGGCGATCCGACCTTCAAAGGTGGTCGGGGTTTCCACTCCCAAATGGGCGCCGGCGATGGAGGATTGCCCCGGAAGCGGGATCCACTGCATGATGGGATCCAGGCCGTGCTCGACAAAAAGGGCACAATTCCTTCTTCCCAAACAACTTACGAGCGCATCTGAGAGATGGAGTCGCTCGTTCAAGACCTCCCGAACGCCGTTGACCACCGCCCGAGCCACGTGGACACCGTCCACCCGCTTCTTGGCCAACCCGGTCCCGGCCTTCAAAGCCAGCGACACGGCGGTGCCGAAGGCCACTCTTTGGCCAAATCCGGATTCATTTGGAAGCCGGCTCCAAATCACCATGGAAAAGCCGTGCTTGGGAGTATTCAACTGCCGGGTTCGGCGCAGGCCCAGCATCGCCGCCAAAACTCGCAGCATCCACTGATCTTCTTCTGCTGCAAAGGTTTGGCGCAATACGGCCAAACTCCGGGGAGGTCCTTTCTTGGTGTAGAGGGTGGACACCTCGCCGACCCAATCTCGATGGCCGCCCATCGATTCCGGCAAAAAACACCGGATTTGGATTTTGGTGTCTTCTCGGTTTTGAATGGCGCAGTACACCGAGCGAGCCAGGGGCACGCCAATCCAGGCGGTTCCCGGTAGGCCAGAACGCACTCCGACCAAATCCAGTCGACCTGGGGCGTGCGTAAGCCAAAGTGGCTCCTCAAGTTGCAGAAGATCCCTGGCCTCGCCGCTGAGTAGAGCGGCGAAGGGCCGGAGATTGGACGGGAGAGCGGGTTGTAACAATGGTCCGGACGCCGTATCGCGATCCCTGGCTTAATAGTGTTATGGCGATGCCGGCCGCATTTCGCAAGTGTCCGAGAAGGAAATCATCGGGTATCCTTTGCACGTTCGGGCGCTTGATTAGTCTTTCGGGACGCCCTCAGCACCCTTCACCCACATGTTCAGGAAGTCTCACACCACTCAGATCCTTCTGGCGGCATTGGTCTTGGTGCCGATTGCCTGCGGCGGAAGCGGCAGCGGTCGCACCGCAAGGCTTGGCGCCGGTGCTGCCGGTTTACCCCCCTTCTTCACTGGAGTCGGGTCCGCCGAGGCCATTTCCCCCACCGAAGTCGTCGTCTCTTGGTCGGACGCCATAGACCAAGTCGGCGAGCCCAACACCCAAAGCATGATTTACCGGGTATACCGGGCCTTTGATCCGGCCTCGGTTTTGCTGGAAAGCGCTTTGATCGGCACTACGGACCCCGGCATCACCTCCTTTGTCGACATTGATGCCATTCCGTTTACGACCCACTACTACCGGGTCGAGGCGATCAATACTTTGGGCAATCAAACCACGAGTTTGACTTCGGCCACTGCCCGAACTCCCTCTTTGTTCGAAGGCGGTTCCATTGAGTTTTATGGCGACATCGACGCCGATCCCGGGGATCCCCTCAGCCAGAACATCTTTGAAACCATTGTCGGAAGTAATGGTTTGAATTGTTTGAGCTGCCACACCGACGGTGGCTCCGCCTATCCCTTGGATACCTATGAAGGCATCATGGCCGGCGTCGGTACCTTCAGCGAGCCGGACAGCTTCGTGATCCCCTTCGATCCGGAAGGAAGTTGGTTGGAATTCGTGGCCCGCTTCAGCGCCAACCCGATCGATCACCTTCCTTTTGTTTCCGCCGCTGCGGAGATCGCCGCCCTGGAAGCCATTTTGGGAGCCTGGATCAACGAAGGCGCCTTGGAATTCCCGGATGACCAGCCGCCGGTGTTCGAATTCGACGACATCGACAATGCCGGTAAGTACTACGCCGAGTTCACGGGTTTCGACAAAGTCACCGTGACTTGGTTCCATGCCAGCGATCCGGAAAGCTTGCCCCCCACCGGAGACACCACCAATCAACTGGAGTACTACATTTACGTCGGCACCAGTTCCAACACCATTGATTGGGAAAATCCGGCCCGTACCGTCTGCCCCGACGACCTGAATTGGGAAACCGCCGACGAGGTGGTCACCATGAGCCCGATGAAGACCGGTCCGGACAGCTTGGTCAGTGCTGAATTCGGTTGGTGCGAAGATACGGCCGCCATCGTAATTCGTGCGATTGACGCCGCCGGGCGCAACGAGGTTCTGAGCGATCCTCCGACCCCGGAAGAAACCAAGCGCCGGCTGCGCAACATGTCGGTCAACGAAAGGGAGATCTTCATCCAGCGATGATCTCCCAAGTTCCTGGGTCTATTTCAGACGCCGGGAATCGTTAGCAACGTGGGACGACCTGAATGGCCGCGGCGGTTTTTCCGCCGTGGCCTTTTTTTGCGAACTTTTCCGCGATCAACGGGGCCTAGGATTTTGAGTCGGACAAATCGCCGACTTCAATCCGACCTCCCTTGGCGAAAGCCGAGGCCCGCACCAGCTCGTTCTGCAGTTGCCGGATGTTTCCCGGCCAACGAGCTTGAGTGAGGGCTTCCATCGCCTGGTCGGAGACTTCGGCAACCGGCATGCCTTCTTCAGCCTGAACCCCAAGCAGATACTTCACCAAAAAAGGAATGTCGCCCTGGCGTTCCCGTAACGGCGGCAATTGAATCGAAATCACCGCCAGACGGTAATACAAATCTTCGCGGAAAGCGTTTTCCTGAACTCTTTGCAGCAAATCCCGGTTGGTGGCGGCGACCACCCGGACGTCCACCTGTTTGGCCACGTTGCCCCCAACTGGACGCACTTCGCCGTTCTGCAGGAAACGCAACAGTTTGGCTTGCATGTCCGCCGGCATTTCGCCGATCTCGTCCAGGAATAGGGTGCCGCCATCGGCGGCTTCGGCATATCCCTTCCGATTGCGGTGGGCTCCGGTAAAAGCACCTTTCACGTGCCCGAAGAGTTCGCTTTCCAGCAAGGTGGCGGGGATGGCGGCGCAATTGACGGCGATCATCGGCCCTTTGCGACGAGGCCCGTTCTGGTGCAAGGCTTTGGCCACCAATTCCTTTCCGGTTCCACTTTCGCCCAAGACCAAAACCGGCACGTCGGTGCGAATGATGCGGGCCAGCACTCCGAAAACTTCTTCCATGGCCGGAGAAGCGCCGATCATGCCGAACTTCGCGGGAAGCTTTTCGAAGCCTTCCGGCCGCCAGCTTCCCTGGGAGTCGGCCCAGGCTCGCATCAAAGTCGCCGCTTCTTGCTTTTGCGGCATCTCCCAGCGATCCATGCGATCGAGGAGCTCGCGAACTTCTTCCAATCCCTGATCGATCACCATTCCACCTTGGACAAAATCTTGGCACCGCGCAGACAATAATTGGCGCCGGAAATGAGGGTCAATCCAATGACCAACCAAAACAATAAAGCCTGGGCCCAGGGATCGCGGAGAAAGTAAAGGAAGGAAAGGCCGAGTTGATCGGGAACTCTTCCAAAGGCGCCCAGAATCACCAAGATATAGGTGGTTTGCAAAGCCATTTTGGCCTTGCCGAATCCATCGGCGGGAAACTGTTCCCCCCGACTTTCCACCAAACCGCGAAGAGCGGTAACCAAGAACTCCCGGGCCAGAAGAAGGACGACTCCCCAAACCGGCATCACTTGCCGCATCCAATCACCTTCCTGGTGAAAAAAACTCCCGGCGGCCAAGTAAGCCATCGCACCCAGGGTTAAAACCTTATCCACCACGGGGTCCGCCACTCGACCCAGGGAAGTCACCCAGCCGTATTTGCGGGCGATGTAACCGTCCAAAAAATCGGTCAGGCTGGCGGCAGCGTAGAACCAAAAAGCCCAAGGAGCCAGCGACACTTGCCCATCGGCGGGCGCGAAGCGCATTTGCTCCAAAACCCAGAAGGCCGCCATGGCGAACAACAGCCGACTGAAGGTGATCAGGTTGGGGATCTGCTTCAGATTCATGCCAAGGCGGGATTCTCGGAAGCTTCGGCCAACAAATCGTATTGGTCGGCTCCCACCACGCGGGCCTTCAGCATAGCGCCGGCCTGCAAGTTTCCAGCAGGATCGGGAATTCGCACCAAGGCGTCCACTTCCGGAGCATCGGCGGCGCTGCGAGCCAGGGCTTCCTGCCCTTCGCGGCCGTCCACCAAGACTTCGATTTCGCAATCGATCCTGGCCTCTTGGTGCTGCCGATGAATTTCAGCCTGCTGTTCCATAACCGCCTGCAATCGTTCCATGGCCTCTTCCTCGGAGCAGTGAGACTGAGAGCCTGCCGGGGTATTTTTTTCCGCCGAAAAGGCGAAGGCCCCCAATCGCTCGAAGCGGAACTCGGCCAGAAAATCCAACAATTCCTGAAATTCGGCTTCACCCTCGCCAGGGTGGCCAACCAGCACTGTGCTGCGAAGGGTCAGGCCGGGGATTTCCCGACGCAGGCGCTCGAGAATGCGCTCCACGCTCTGCCTCGTGCCACCGCGGCGCATTTGTTTCAAAACCGGGCTGGAGATGTGTTGGATGGGAATGTCCAAATAGGGAACCACATTGCCATGACGGTTCATCACCTCCACCAAGTCCCACGGGAAGGCGTGGGGATAGGCGTACATAATTCGCAGCCAGGCCAGCCCGGGCACTTGGGCCAGGCGATCGACCAAATCGGGCAGCCGGGCTCCCCCGGGACCGAAGTCGGTGCCGTAGCCGGTGGTGTCTTCCGCCACCAAAACGACTTCCCGGACCCCCGCCGCGACCAAGGGCTCCACCTCCTCGACTACGGTGGCCACCTCCTTGCTGCGCTGGCGGCCTCGAATCGCTGGAATGATGCAAAAGGCACATTGGTGGTCGCAGCCGTGTGAGGGCCGCAAATAGGCGTAGGAGCGGGGCGTTTGCAGCAGCCGGGTCCCCTCGGAGGCTCCGGCCAGACGCCGTCCCCCAGCTCCTGGTTGGACCCGGCGGCCGCGGAGGACCTCCTCGACGACTCGAGCGATCTGCGAGTAATCGCTCAGCCCCAGCAGGGCGTCCACTTCCGGATATGCCGCCTCCACCTCGCCGCGGAATTGTTCGGGCAAGCACCCGACCACCACCACCGCCCGCAGCTCCCCTTCCTGCTTGCGGGCCAGAAGTTCCCGGATCCAGCCTTCCGATTCCTCCCGCGCCGGCCCGATGAAGGAACAGGTGTTCAACACCGCCACGTCGGCTGCGGCGACGTCGTGGGTCAGGGTGAAACCTTCCGCGCCTAGGCGGCCGAGAATGGTTTCCGAGTCGATCAGATTGCGGGCGCAACCCAGGTGGACCAGGGCCACGCGAATGTCCGGGTTCTTCACGCTGTGAATCTCCGTTCTGCCGGCGGGGAGGGGTCGTTTCCAGGCTGCCGGCGTGCCCGAGCCGTGGGCCTGGGCAATCAAGCCGGGCATTGTATCCGGGGTGGGCGGCTCCCCGGTTTAATGAGGCCTCGGCTTCCGTCCGATAGAAAACCGTCCGCTTGGGGTCATCTGCAAGCGGACCGTGGGGAGAGATTTGGCAGCCGACCAAGGCCAACGACAGGGAAGAAACCAAGGAGTTACCAATCCGGGGGACACGGGCGCTTCCCGGATCGCCGGAATTTATCTGGATGAAGAAGAAGCCCGCCGGCACAAGCAGGCCCGGGCTTACCAAGTTCACGCGATTCAAACCCCGAAGTTGAGGCTGTTGGGCTTCCTGGCCATCGGGGTGGTCATTTACCTACACAATTGGCTTCTATTCCAAAACCGGGATTGGGCGGCAACGGGAATCTACTTTGGGACGGTCATCCCCTACAGTTTGGCCACCATCGGGCTCCTGAAACGGTATTACGGGCGCACCGGCAAGGTGGATTTGGCCACTCTGTTTCTGATCACGGACATTCCCATCTTCGTCCTGGCCATTGCTTTGACCGGTGGGACTTCAAGCTGGTTATTCCCCATCTTGCTGGCTCGGGTGGCGGATCAAAGCTTGACCCGATTCATTCGGGTCATGGCCTTTATCCACATAACCCTGGCCGCCTATTTGGGAATGCTTGCGGTCATCGCCCTGACTTCCGATGCCGAGATTCCATGGCCATCCGAGTTGGCCAAGGTGGTGGTGTTCTATGTCCTAAGCCTTTACATCTCAATGGCGGCTCGCACTGCGGACAAGGTTCGACACCGCACCAGCCAAGCAGTTCGAATCGCCAGGCAATCGATTCTGAAACTGCAAAAACAATCGAAACAACTGACCCAGGCCAAAGAAGAAGCCGAAGAAGCCAGCCGCTTGAAGGACGAATTCCTGGCCAATATCAGCCATGAAATCCGCACCCCGATGAACGGCATCCTAGGCATGGCGGAATTGGCCCTGCACACGCCGCTTGCTCCGGAACAGCGGGAATACGTGGAGACGGTGCACAGTTCGGCCAACTCCCTGCTCCGAATCTTGAATGACATTTTGGATTTCTCCAAACTTCAGGCAGGGCGAATGGTGTTCGTCAACGAACCCTTTTCCTTGCGGGAAACGGCCAGCTCCGTTCTCCGGACCCTGGCGGCAAAAGCCCACGAAAACGGTTTGGAGCTGATTTGCAACGTGGATGAGAACGTTCCGGATCGCTGGATTGGGGACGCCGGCCGCCTGGGGCAGATTATTTTGAATCTGGCCGGCAATTCGGTGAAGTTCACCCCGCACGGGGAAGTAGAGGTCGGCGTCCGGAGAATCTCTCGTAAAGGCAAACGCATGGAGTTGCAACTTTCCGTTCGGGATACCGGCATTGGCATTCCCAAGGATAAGTTGGAGATGATCTTCGACTCCTTCTCGCAAGCGGACGGCTCCCTCACCCGAACCGCCGGCGGCACCGGCCTGGGCTTGACCATCAGCTCTCACCTGGCCGAACAAATGAACGGCTCCATTTGGGTGGAGAGCGAAGTCGGCCATGGCAGCGTCTTTCATTGCCGTTTGTGGATGGAGTTGAAGAACCCGGAACAGGAGGAAATGCAATGGCCCGATTGCCTGAACGGCCGCCGGCTGCTGGTTCTGGAACCTCAGGCCAAGACCGCTCAGGTGATCCAAGATATGGCGAATTGCCTCGGCGGCGACGCTGTCTTGACCTCCACTTGGAATGAGTTTTCCGAAGCCTTTCAAAAACAGAAACCGGACGGCGTCATCGTCGCCGCCAAATCCCTCGACTCAAAAACTCGAGACCATCCCTGGGACCTTCCGGAGAGCTGTCCCTTGGTATTGACTTTGGAAGCCAGCGCCGACTCCAGTCCGCAGTTGTGGCCGCAATTGCGCATGTCGCGGCTGTTGAAACCTTTTTCGATTTGGGATCTCCATGCCGCCTTGACCGAAATTTGCGAAGCCGGGACTCGTTACAGTCCACGGCAGGAACAAGCGCCTCAAACCGAAAAGCACTCCCTGCGGGTTCTCCTAGCTGAAGACAACAAAGTAAATCAAAAGGTGGCCAAAAGGATGCTGGAGCGCTGGGGCCATCAAGTAGAACTCGCCGACAACGGGGCCATCGCATTGGAAGCAGCCCAAAAGCGTCGTTTCGATCTCATTCTGATGGACGTGCAAATGCCGGTCATGGACGGCTATGAAGCGACCCGCCGCATCCGCACTTTGGCTAATGGCGGCAATCGTCGCGTTCCCATCATCGCCATGACCGCCCATGCCATGAGTGGTGATCGGGACCGTTGCCTGGCGGCGGGCATGGACGACTACTTAACCAAGCCCTTTCGTCCGGAAGAACTGCAATCTGTTCTGATTCGCAGCAAACAGCAAAGTCAAAAGTCGCGCAACTAAGGGCCGGCAACCCTCAAGGCCCTTCCGGTGATTCCCGGAAGTTCATCGATTGGCCAATTGAGCTTCCCACTCTTCCAGCGACAGCAACACTTCCCGGGCTTTAGAACCGGTATGCGGCCCCAATACCCCTTGTTCGGTCATGATGTCCACCAAGCGGGACGCTCGGGTGTAGCCGATGGAAAGAGCGCGTTGCAGTAGAGAAGCCGAGCCGCGCCCGCTCTGCAAAATGATGCGGACGGCGTCTTCGTAAAGGGGGTCGTCGACCTCGCCGCCACCCTGCGGTCCTTTCATCTGCACTAAATCTTCCAAAAACTCCGGCTTGCCGTTGGCACGCAGGAAATCGCAGATCGAGCGCACTTCTTTTTCACTGACGAAGGCACCTTGGCCTCGCAACATGCCGCTGGCTCCCGGCGGGCGGTAAAGGAAATCGCCGTTTCCGAGCAAATCTTCCGCCCCGCTTTCGTCCAAAATTACCCGGCTGTCCACCGCCGAAGTGACCTTGAAGCCGAGCCGAACCGGCAGATTCATCTTGATCAAACCGGTAACGACATCGGTGCTGGGCCGCTGCGTCGCCACCAGCAAATGAATTCCGGCGGCCCGGGCTTTGGCAGCCAACCGGGAAATGGCGATTTCCACTTCCTTGGCTGAAACCAGCATCAAATCCGCTAATTCGTCGATTACCAGGACGATGTAGGGAAGGCTGCTCGGGAACTCGGTGGCGTCGTATTCATCGCCGAGCCGCTCCTTCAATCCTTTGCGCTTGAGACCGTTGTAATCTTTGATGTTGCGCACCCCGGCCAGCTTGAACATGTGCAAGCGATCTTCCATCTGCCGGGTAGCCCATTCCAAAGTAAACGGCGCCCGCTTCATGTCGGTCACCACCGGGCAAAGCAGATGCGGAATGTCTTTATAGAGTTGCAATTCGACCTGCTTGGGATCGATCAAAACCAAGCGCAATTGTTCCGGACTGCGAGTCAGCAGCCAGGAACAAAGGATGGAATTCAAGCAAACCGATTTACCGGATCCGGTGGTGCCGGCCACCAGCATGTGCGGCATAACGGTTAGGTCTTCGGTAGCCGGACGTCCCAAGGTGTCGCGCCCCAGCACCATGGGCAACTTGACCTTGTTCCAATCGGTGTTCATTTCTTCGAACACGTCGCGGATCAAAACGGTCTCCCGCTTCATGTTGGGGACTTCCACCCCTACCGTCGTCCGCCCAGGAAGAGGATAGACGATGCGCACCCCGTGGCTGCCGAGAGCGACCGCCAAATCGTCGCGCTGGTTTTTCAACTTTTTGACGCTGACCCCGCTAGCCAGTTGCACCTCGAATAAAGTCAGGGTCGGCCCCCGCTCTGCGCCGACCACTCGGGCATCCAAGCCGAAAGCATCGAAGACGTCCTGCAAGCGGCGCCCCATGCTGTCGATTTCTTTGCGCACTTTGCCGAGATCGGTGGTGCCGCCGACTTTGAGCAGGTCTTTGGTCGGCAATTCCTTCAGCATGGCCCGCTGGGCCTTCTTCCGCCGGCTTGGTTTCTGGGCCGGCTTCTTGTCCTGGTCGGCAATGCCAGGCAGGGAAAATTCTCCCGTGGACTTGGGAGCCGGTTCTTCCTTCTCCCAAGCACCTTCTTCTCCACCGCCTTCCTCCCAAAGGTCGCCTTCTTCTTCCCAACCTTCGGCGTCTTCCTGTTCAGGGTCTTCCGGGTCGTACTCCTCGTCCTCGTACTCGGCGTACTCTTCGTCCTCGTATTCGCCGTCGTCTTCCCAGTCCTCTTCCTCGTACTCGCCGCCTTCTTCTTGCGGCCAATCTTCCTCGGTCTCGGCCGCCTCAGCCTCGGTCGTAGAAGGGGTGGTCGCTCCGGTTTCGACGGCTTCTTCGCTGGCCGCGACGCCCTTTTTGATTTTCACTCCTCCTCGAAGAGCGGACTTCTTCTTGCCGGCCGCGGCCCCAGTGCCTGACGGAGCCGGAGCCACGGCAGCTCCAGCGGTGGCCAGGCGCTCTTCGCCCGGCAGGAAGGGGCGGAACAAGCCGGCTACCGATTCCCGCCAGCGTTGCCAGAGGCTTTGGCCGGCGGCGTCGGCTTGTCCGGGTTGGAGCGGCAACTCCGGTTGCCTCAGCTCCTTCTTCGGACGCTCCAACAATTCCCGAATCAGCGGCACGAAAGCCCATTCGGTCGCCAAAAACAGGGAAACCAATCCCAAGGCCACCAGCAGGACGGCGACGCCGAAGGGTCCCAAGCTGCCTTCGAGTTTGGGAAAGCCGTAGGCGCCGGCATAGCCGCCGAAGCCTCGGGGAAAGGAGCGATTGCCGAGGTGGTCCGGATCCAGTCCATAGGCAGCGGTGGCCACGGTCAGGGTCAAAACCAGGGTTCCCAGAGCCTTCACCCAAGGTTGCTCGCCGCCTCGGCGAATCATCCGGGCCAAACCCCAAAAAGCCCCGAACAGCGGCGGCAGGAAAGCTGCAACGCCGAGGTAACGCAACAACCAGTTGGCCACGCCGTAGCCCAGGCTGCCGCAGACGTTGTCGGCCGGAGCCCCGGCCCGGAAATCCATCAGAGCCACGAAAGTGAATATGGCGATAGCGCCAAGAGCGGCACCCAGGGTTTGCCGGGCAGCCTCGGTGCGGAGTACGGCCCAAGCCTGCCGGCCGGCCCAGAGGCCAAGGCTGGCGAAAGCCCCCAGAGTGCTTCCGATCCACCCAACCAGGGTGCGGAGGCCCATGCTGAGGGGTTGGCCTTGCCGGTTTTGCTTCCGGCTCGTTTTCTTTTTCTTGGTCGCAGCCACGGTCCTAATGCCCTAAACGGCATCCTAAGGGCCGAAGCTAAGGGAATCCAGGGACTACCGCAATCAACAGGGGCATTTGGGCCTAAGGCGCTCGAAGGCGCCCTACCCCTAGTGGTGGCCCTTAAGCCGGAATGCGTCCGAAAATCCACCTCACCAATTGCTTGGCCAAGGTGGGCTTTCGAGCCGGACCCAGGTGGCGCTCCTTGCCGATGGCGTCAAAAACTCGAAGGGAAGCTTGCTCCGCCCCTTGAGCTTCAGGGCCGTTGAGGACCACGAAGTCAAGGTTTTTGGCTCGCAGCTTGCGCAGGGCTTCGACTTTGCCGTCGCCCGATTCCAGAGCGAAGCCGACCGCCAGGCGTCCGCCCTTGTCTTTGGCCAGAGTGGCCAGGATGTCAGGGTTGGGGACCAATTCCAGGCTGAGGCCCTGACCTTCGGTGCGCTTCAATTTGTCGCCGGAATGACGAGCCGGCCGGTAGTCGGCCACCGCCGCCACGCCGACGACGGCATCGCAATCGCTCCAATGGCGACGGCAGGCGGCCAGCATGTCTTCGGCGGTTTCCACCGGGACCACCTTGGCTTTGGCCGGCGGCCGTAACGCCGTAGGCCCGGTGACCAGCACCACTTGATGTCCTTCAGCCAGCAGCGCCCGAGCCAGGGCGTAGCCCATGCGACCGCTGCTTCGATTGCTGAGAAAGCGGACTGGATCCAGAGGCTCCCGGGTGGGACCTGCAGTGAGCAGTACCCGCATGACCTCATGCTATCCGGGGAGGAGGGACGATCTCCAGAGCCTTTTCCGGACCTCGGCGGGCCCAAGGAAAAGGCTCCGGTTTGTTGAGTGAAAGAAGGGCCGGGTTTCAAACCCGATCAAGGGATTCGTTAACCGCCATTTTCTCCGTTGTCGCCGTTGTTGCCGTTCATGCCGGCGGGTGAACCGGTGCCTCCGGTTCCGCCGGTCCCGGCGGTTCCTCCGGTGCCATGGTTGATTTCCGGAGTGCCGCTGCCGCTTACGGTGACCGCCGCGGTGCCGCCGTCGCCACCGTCGCCGCCGTTTCCACCACGGCCTCCGCCTTCTCCGTCGACTCCGTTCCCACCATCGCCTCCGTCGCCACCTTTTCCGCCTTTCCCGCCAACGGCTCGGCCGTAGCCATCTTCGACAGTGACCGTGGCGTCGCCGCCATCACCGCCGTTTCCGGCGTGGCCCCCATTGCCGCCTCCTTTGGGTCCTTGTTCGTCACCGTTTACTCCATCTCCGCCATTTCCTCCTTTGCCGCCGATTCCGCCGATTCCCCAATAGGAATCCTCTCCCACAGCGAGGCCGACAATATCCTCCCCGTTATCTGCACCGGTGCCGTTCTGGCCGGATTCCCCGGCATTGACTCCATCCGGACCATCGGTACCCGGGGTACCCTCTGTTCCGACTTTGTCAGGAGAGGTTGGCGGCTCCTGGATGCCGATCCCGGCGACTCCGAAACTCACCGTCAAAATCATCGAAGCAAAAAGGGCTAGTGCCTGCTTGGGCTGTTTCATGTTCATTCCTCCATTTGAGATTCAGCATCTCTAGTTTCTTGAATGAGACTACTCCGAAGGGAAGTAATCATTGGGCATGACCACTTCCGTTTCCCCAACACGAAATGGGGAATAGAAAACCTTCTTCAAATCGTCTCGCTTCACAAATATTCCGAACAAGACCCCAGGTTCCAGCCATGGCATATGTACCCTTCCCTTTGAATTTGATCGCACTTTTGGAAATTGCCTTTGCCACAGATAATCGCTAGCGATCGCCGTAGAAACTTCCGCCCCGACCACCGGGCTTCCATCCTCTTTCCTCAAAAGGAAGGAGGGGACGTTCTCCCCGCGGGCGGCCTTGGTTTGGACGTTTAGGACCACCTCCCCCTCGGCGCTGGGAAGAGGAAATTCAATGGTTTCGAATCCATACTCTTTCCCCACAACTGCACTGGCCGAGTAGCGGGAAGTATTGGGAACAACCACCCGATAACGCCCTTCCGAATCCGTTTTCACCGAAGTTCTCAAATTAATTGCGGCGCTGTTGTCATGCGTGGCAAAGCCGGTGGCCATTCCTCGCTTGTACATGTGAAAGGGGGAAAACTCCATGTTATGGGCGCTGAATACCGCCCCTATCTTGACTTTGGTGTTTTCAACCGGATTTCCTTCCGAATCCTTCACCACCCCGCTAAGAGTGATAAATCCCTTCAAAACGGGGGACCACGTTTGCCATTCACCGGGAGCCGCCTGAAGCTTTCCGACCGCATCTCCCTTCACTTCATGCCAGGCGTGCACGTAGAACGAAGAGGCGGCGAAAACTTCAAGCTGGAAGGTGCCGTCCGGTTGAGAAAAAACCTCTTTCACCAAGGGTCCCGTGGGAAAGGATTCCTTGTAAGCCTCCTCCATGTAAAAAAGATTCCCGCGAATGGGAGGAGCAAAGGGGTGGGATTCATATTTCTGATGAAGGCGATCCAATTTAGCTTGCGAGAACACTCGGGCGGAAATCAATGCTTTTTCCACCGGCTGATATTGAAAACCGTCCAGCAAGCCTCCTTTAATTCCGGTGGCGTAGGGCAGATGAATCACTCCCTCGGCTTCCTCTCGCAGGGATTCCTGCACCGCAACCCGCATGTCCAGGCGATCTTCGTCGACTTGGATCGAGTAACTCCAAAAGGCGCCCGGTTCGACCAACCAAGATTTTTCTATCCGTTCTCCCTGCTCGATTTCCACCCGATCTTGAGCAGATCGTTCCAGGGCCACGCTTCCCAAGGGAAGCTGTTTGCCGGAAAGTTTGTCCACGAAACGGACTCGGATGCTTTCTTCGGCCAACTCCTGCCGTGATTCCGCCGCAAGCCCTGTCGATCTATCTCCAAAGGCTCCCTCCTCAAACTCAGAACCTTGTTTCGAAGGCGCCGGGCCTTGTTCGAGCTTTTTCACCGAAAGAAGCTCGGCATTCCAAATCCAGAAAAACACCAGCAACAAAAGCGCCAAAACTGCAACGATCTTGTTTCGAAAAGCATTCATGATTCCATTCGTCAAAGAGATTGCGCGGAAAACTCGAGTTCCCCACTCTCGAGACAGTAGCACAAAGATCAAAACTCATTCAAGCTTTCAGGCCGAAATTGGGAGCATCAAGCTCACCGCCTTAGGTCACATGTCGATTGCAAGAGCTAAGCCTTGCCAAGCGGAATAAACGGACCCACTTCCCGGTTCGGAATTACTCCTCCAAAACTTCCAGCACCTGTTCCAAGATTTGTTCAGGTTCGGCCATCCGACCGAGGCCTTCTTCGCCGCAGGCGGTCACCCCGGTGGCGGGACCGATGCAGTGCCAGCCATCGCCCTGCATCAAAGCAAGATTGCGGGAAACCGCCGGGTGACTCCACATCTGTGGGTTCATGGCCGGAGCAAACAGCCGCGGTTTGTGAGTTTCAAAGGCCAGAGCTAGAGATCCCAACAAATCGGGGGCCAGTCCATGAGCTAGTAGACCGATGCGATCGGCGCTGGCCGGCGCCACCACCAACAAGTCCGCCCCTCGGGATAAAGCGATATGGTCCATGCCGCCGGGATCGGCCGGTTGCCATTCATCGTGAAGCGCCTTGCGGCCGCATACGGCGGAAAACTGCAACGGCGTGACCAAACGTGCCGCCGCCCGAGTCAACACCGCCTGCACTTGATGGCCCTGCTGAGCCAAAGCGGAACAAAGAGAAACGGCTTTAAAGCATGCGGCTGAACCGCTCACCCCCACCAAGATGCGACTCATCTCACCGGCTCCTGAGAATCGGACAAGCCGAGGAAGTGCATCACCTCGGCGACCATGGACTCCACTTCGTGATTGATGACCAAGAAATCATAATCCTTGGATTGAGCCATTTCAGCAGCGGCAATGCTCAAGCGACGTTGTACTTGAGCTTCCGATTCCGATCGACGGGCGCGCAGGCGCTGTTCCAAAACTTCCATCGACGGCGGCATCACGAACACCGAGCGGGTCGGCAAACCGCTGGCTCGGATTTGCCCGGCCCCTTGCACGTCGATTTCCAAAAGAACGTCCAATCCATTGGCCAACGCTTGTTCCACCGGCCGCCGCAGAGTGCCGTAATGATTTCCATGGACCTCGGCGGTTTCCAGAAACTCACCCTGGGCCATGCGAGCCTCAAACTCGGCTTCCTTCAAAAAGAAATAATCTTTGCCGTCTTGTTCCCCGGGCCTTGGCGCCCGAGTGGTGGCGGAAACCGAGAAAGTAACCCACGGATGTTCGACCAAACGCCGCCAAAGCGTGGACTTCCCCGACCCGGAAGGACCGGAAATGATGATCAAATGACCGGAACGGCGGAATCCTTCACTCGACATTGGCGATTTGTTCCTTCAGTTGTTGCACCAAAACTTTCATTTTGACCACCAATTGCGACATCCGGGTATCGGCGGATTTATTGCCCAAGGTGGTCACTTCCCGATGGCATTCCTGGCTAAGAAATTCCAGCTCCCGGCCACAGGGACCGCCTTTCTGCAGGAGTTTTTGCAGGCGATTCAAGTGAATGGCCAGGCGTGCCAATTCTTCACGCACGTCGGCCTTTTCCGCCAACACCACCAATTCCCGGGTCAGGTCGATGGGTTCCGCCACTTTGGCCGCGTCCCACGCCGACTGCACTCGTTCCTGGAATCGTTTTTCAGAAGCTTTTTTCGCTTGTGGCAGGCGCTTTTCGCAACGCTCCAATTCCTCGCCCAAACGCCGGCAAAGGCGCAGCAACTCCTTGCGTAAGGCTTCGCCTTCTTTGGCTCTGGCTTCCAGCAAAGCGTCCAAAGCCTCCCGGCAGGCCGCCAACACGGCTTGTTGCACAGCGGAGGTCACCCGCTCTTCTTCCGGCGGGGTTTCCAAGGCGCCCGGCAAGGTCAGCATTTCGGCCAGTTTGGGCTCTTGCCGTTGCAGGCCCAAGTCTTTCTCCGCACGCTTCCACTGCTTGGCGTACCGAGCCAAGACTCCAAGGTCCAATTCGGCGCCGCGAGCTTCCAACAAACGGACCCGGACCAAACCCTGGACGTTACCCCGCTCTAATTTGCCTCGCAAAATGGCTTCAAGCCGAGGTTCCAGATCCAAACGATCGCCGGGAACTCGAAGTTTCAAAAACAAGCCCTTGCCGTTTACGCTCCGCAATTCGACCTGAGCCGCGGCAAGCCGGTTCTCGTGCCGACCGCGGCCGTAGCCGGTCATACTGGAAAGCCGTTTACTTCGCCCTTCGCTCATGGCAGTTCGGTTTCCTGCCCCGGGTTGGATGGAAATGGATTCCGCCGATCCACTCGGGATGGCGGCGGAACAGGAGGGCTCATCCTGCGCCACCGGCGGCCGGGGATCAAGCGGAAGCTTGGGGGCGACTGCCGGGTTTGATCGGAGTGGAGCCTTCTTGACACAAAGGGCAGGCTTCCGCGGTCCAATTGGGGACCTCCAGATCCAGCAAACGGTAATAACTCAATTCGCCGAACGGCTTGGCGTTGGCTCCGCTGCGATTGACCAGGGAAGCCACGGCCGTGGTTCGAATTCCCAGCGTCTGCAACATGGCCAGCACCTCCCGGGCGCTGCCGCCGGTGGTCACCACGTCTTCAGCCACCAAAACCCGCTCGTGGCTTTCGATTCGGAAACCGCGGCGAAGCTGAAAACCGCCTTCGGGGTGACGTTCGGCAAACAAACCGCGGCCCCCCAAGGCCCGAGCCAGCTCGTAAGCGAAAGTTACCGCCCCCATGGCCGGCCCCACCACCACGTCATAAGGTCGAGCTTCGCCACTGGCCGCCTGAATTTGCTCCGCCAGCCGGCGACACAAAGCCTCCGCCCGCTCCGGATACTGGAGCACTTGGGCGCATTGGACGTACTGGGCGGCGTGGCGCCCTGAAGACAGGAGGAAATGACCCTCCAGCAAAGCTCCGGATTCCCGAAGCTGGGCTATGACTTGATCATCCACGCCGAGTGCGAAGCAGAACGACTACTCGTTTTCCCCAGGAAGCGGCGGCGCCAGGGTGCCTTCCCCAGGCTGCTCAGCTTCTTGGGTTCCACTCATGACCGAATTGGCCTTGTCCTGATCGCCGCCGGTCCAGTGAATCAGCATGGCGCTCAGAACGAACACCGCGAACACCCCAAAGGTGAAGCGGTTGATCCCGCCGGCGCGGACGCCGAAGGTTTCTTGACCGGAACTGCCGAAGGCATCGGTCAACCCACCGCCTTTGCCCTCCTGAACCAACACGATCAGGGTCAGGAGCAATGCGGCCAGGAAGAAAATGGTGTAGAGGAGAAACTCACCCATGACGGCAGAAGTCTGTCGAGACTAGGAAGCCGGAGCGGCGTCCAAAATCGGGCCGAACTGCTCCACGGAAAGGGAAGCTCCTCCGACCAGAAGGCCATCGACGTCCGGCTGGGCCATCAACTCGGTGGCGTTTGCCGGCTTGACGCTTCCGCCGTAAAGAAGCGGCATGTCGGCGGCGACCGAGTCCCCCAGGATACCCGCAACCAGCCGCCTTAGCTCAGCGTGAGCTTCTTGGGCGGTGTCGGGAGTGGCGGTGCGGCCGGTGCCGATCGCCCAAACCGGTTCATAAGCGATGCTGATCCGCTCCACCATGTTGGGCTTGACCTTGGCCAGAGCCATTTTCGCTTGCCGCTCCAACACTTCGAAGGTGCGACCGGCTTCCCGCTCTTCCAAGGTCTCGCCGACGCAAAGCATGACTTCCAACTTGGCCCGAAGGACCGAAATCAACTTGGCGCCGATCCGCTCATCGCTTTCGCCGAATACGTGCCGGCGCTCGGAGTGGCCGACCAGGACCACTTGCGCTCCCATGTCCCGGAGCATCGGGGCACTGACCTCGCCGGTGAAAGCGCCTTCCTTCTGCTCGTGGCAATTTTGGGCGCCAAGCACCACCGAACTGCCCTTCAAGTTGCGGCGGACGTGATCGAGGTGCAGAAAGGTCGGGAACAAGATGCAACGGCGACCGGTGGCCTCCCCTTGGCGGGCGGCCACTTCCCTGGCCAAGGCGGAAGCTTTCCGCTTGGTCAGGTGCATCTTCCAATTCCCGGCGATGACCGGTGTGCGGGACATTGAGGTATTCGGGTTCGGAATGCCCCCCAAGGGGGGATTCGGGATGAGAGAAGCGGGAAAGCTTAGCAGGCCAGCTCGGCCCTGTCCTGACTGCCGTCGCCGGATTCAGAAACCTGGGTTTGGGCCGCGCCTTCAGTCACTTCCGAAGGCGTAGCTTTCGATGCCGGCAAGCGGGCCAGACGGCGGCCGCCAGCGGCCAACACTGCCTCGACCTGGTGGAGCGCTTGCCCAAAAGCCTTCGGATCCAGGGCCTGGCCAGCGTCGGACCAGGCTTGCCGAGGTTGGGGATGCACCTCGACCATCAAGCCGTCGGCACCGGCGGCGGCGGCGGCGGCCATCATCGGCGCCACCAAATCGTGACGGCCGGTGCCATGAGAGGGATCGACCACCACCGGCAAGTGGGTTTGGGCCTGCAGGGCCGGGACCGCGGAAAGATCCAAAAGGTTGCGGACAGCCGGGTCGAAATGACGCAAACCTCTTTCACAAAGAAGGATGTCCGGGCAGCCGGCGGTCGCAACATATTCGGCCGCCAACAAGAATTCGGTCAGCGTGGCGCTCATCCCCCGCTTGAGCAGAACCGGCTTTCCGGCCCGCCCGGCAGCGCTGAGCAAGGCATAGTTCATCATGTTGCGGGAGCCGATTTGCAACATGTCGGCGTGTTCCGCCACCAACTCGACGTCGCGGGTGTCGAGGACTTCGGTCACGATCGGCAGGCCCGTTTGACGCCTGGCTTCCGCCAGCAACTCCAATCCGGGCTGTCCCAGCCCCTGAAATGCGTAGGGCGAGGTCCGCGGCTTGAAAGCGCCGCCACGAAGGGCGGTGGCCCCGGCAGCAGCCACGGCTTTGGCCAGCGGAATCAATTGCTCCGGGCTTTCCACCGAACAAGGCCCGGCGATGGCCGCCAAGCTTTGGCGTCCGAAACAGGCTGGCCCAAGCTGCAAATGCCGTCGTGACCGGCCTCGCCGGGCGACTTCCCAATACGGCTGCTCGCTGGTGAGGAGGGTTTCAACAACCGGAATCGCTTGTAAAGCTACCTTGACTGCCTTGGGATCCTCGCTGGCTTCCAGCACCACCTCCAAGGCCCGTTGCGGGTGCGGCGTGTGTCCGGCGGGAATGTCTCGGAGCACGGCGCCATGAGCCCGGGCAACCTGGTGAACGGTTGCCAGAGCAGCCTCGCGATCGGAGGCGACCAAACCCGCACGGAGCAGGAGGATCACAGCTTTTCGGCCTTTCTTGGACCCGGGGGCCCGCAGACAAAGGGGAAAGATTATTAAGGTGAGGCCGGTAGGCGGTCAATCCCCTTTCGTAGCGGCCCCCATTTCATGCTGGTGGGCCAAAGACTTGGAGGAAAGATTGTCACCTGGCAGCCCCCACTTCGTCTGCCTCTACGACCCCCATGCGCCGCGAGAAAAAAGAAGCCTTGGAGGCTGAATGCCTTCATCCCGCCGCCAGCAAGGCCGCGGAATCCGCCGGCCGAGTGTATCCGGAGCCGGAAGATCCTCTGCGAACATGTTTCGAGCGAGATCGGGACCGGATCATTCATTGCTCCGCCTTCCGGCGCTTGGAGTACAAAACCCAGGTTTTCGTCAATCACGTCGGAGATCACCATCGAACCCGCCTGACCCATTCGCTGGAGGTGGTGCAGGTGGCCCGTTCTCTGGCCAACGGCTTGGATTTGAACGAAGCTCTGGTGGAAGCGGTGGCCTTGGCCCACGACGTCGGCCACCCCCCTTGCGGCCACACTGGGGAAAAGCGCTTGCATCAATGGATGAAGGATCACGGCGGCTTCAACCACAACGTGCAGGCAATTCGGGTCGTGACCTTGTTGGAACAGCGCAGCCCGGCTTATCCCGGCTTGAATTTGACTCAGGAAGTCTTGCAGTGTCTGCGAAAACATCAAAAGGCGGAAGATCCGGCCACCGGCCGGCAAATGCGGCATCCTCGACTGGAGATGCAGTTGGTGGATTTGGCCGACAGTACCGCTTATCACTACCACGATTTGGACGACGGCTTGCGAGCTGGAATTTTGGATCCCAAGGCCATGGAGCGAGAGCTGCCGCTGTGGGCCATGGCTACGGATCAAGTGCGCCGGGAGTTTCCCGAACATCAAGACATGGGCGAGATGCTCTGGCGGCGAGCGGCCAACGAAGTTTTGAGTTTGGCGATTCACGATATTCAGGATGAATCCGTCGCTCGCTTGGAGGCAGCGAAACCCGATTCCGCCTTGGCCGCCCAGGAACATCCGCAGCGCTTGATCGGCCATTCAAAGGAATTCAAAGGCATGGTGGCTCAGCTACACGAGTATCTCTATGCCAACATGTACTACGACGATCGAATCAACTGGTTCGTACGTCGCTCCACCGACTTGGTGGAGAAAGTTTTCGAAGCCTTGCTGGAACATCCGCAACAAGTTCCCGAACGGTTTCACGAAAACGCCGACTCCCTGCATCGGGCGGTTTGCGATTACGTTTCCGGCATGACCGATCGCTACGTAGAAGTCGCCGCCCGGCAGTTGGGTATAATTCCGTAACCAAATGGGAAGCACTTCAGCGTCCTAAAAAACTTTCGCCATGAAACTAGTCTTGCAAGAGAATTCCAGACTCGCCGTTTTGGCATTGACTTTGGTTTTTTTCGGCTTCTCCGATTCGGCCTGGTCTCAAATTCACCGACCAAAAGATTTCATTACCATGACCTTCGCCAATCCGAATCCGAATGAAATGGAAACTTCCTTTCATTTTCTCGGCATATTCCGAAAGCCCCATAGCCATGAAATACAGCAATTCAACTCAGAGTTCGCTGTTCCGGCTTACACCCAGGCAAACGCAGCCGCGAAGTTTGCCGAAGACATGATGGCTTTGGACGGCTTGAATTCCGAGTCTTGCCAAGCCATCGGTCCTTTGCTTGTATTGAAACAAGAATGGACCTATGCGTGCCTGGCCGTCCAAGGTCACGGAATGGACGTACGGCTGTCGGGCTCCAGAGACTATCGGCAATTTAGAATCAAAATCATGCGATCTGATCGGCTCCATACCGAGATGCAGGTTATGACTCGAAAACAACCAAGGGAATTTCTGGCTTAAGGGGATCCCTTCAATTTCTCCAAGACCTCCCGTCGAAACTTGCTTTGCTCCTGAGCCAAGCGGAAGACTTGGTAAAGAAGCATGACGTTGAGAATGATCAGGATGACGAGGCCTTCGGTCATGAGAAAACATACGGTTCACGGCCAGGGAACTTCACGGTTTTGAGGTTTCTAAATCGAAAGAACTCTATATAGTCGGAAATAAATAATAGGACTCGGAAACCGAAGGGCGCGAGTCAAACGACCAAGTGGGCCGGCACCCGAAAGTACCGGCCCACCACCAAGGATCATTCAGATTCAACTGGTGGCTGGCTAGGACCGAGCCAGATCCACCATGAAGTATCGTCCAAGGAAGTAGGCCCCAAGTCCCATGAGGGCAAGGCCAGAAATCAAAAGTGGAAACCAATTCCCAACGGCGAAGCCGGCGTACCACGGAGTCACGGTGATGGTTACCGGCAATAACACCACACCGAGCACTACGCCTTGGGTACCGGCAACTTGGCTCAAAAGGGTCAGATTCAAATACAAAGCCAGCAAACACATACCCACGGAGAAGGAGATTCCTCCTACGACTAAGAAGTTCGCGACTCGCTTCATGTTGAACCCTGATTCCTTGGGGAAGGCCATTTCATGATAACTAATTGTCAAGTTGTTGACCGCATCGGATTCACAAATGCGGGCGCAGGCGACCGTCTTTCGCCGCCTCCAGCCAGGGCCGGAAACACCGTTTGGCCTCCATCACTGCTTCGGGCAACATAAGCCCTTTTGCAAGAAAACAGGCAATGGCAGTACTTAGGGCGCAGCCGGTACCGTGGACCGGGCGCGGCAAACATAACCTCGTTTCCGGGTACCAATTCCGCTGCCCATTTGCGGTCAGCAAAAGGTCGCCGAAATCCGGGCTTTGGGAGGGCAAGTGACCGCCCTTCACCAACACGGCTTGGACGCCGGCTTCCAACAACCGTTGGGCTCCCTCCTCCATGCCACCGACATCCTTGGCCACCACCCCGGTGAAGGCCGCCAATTCCGGCAAATTCGGCGTCAACAAAGTCACCCGGGGAAACAACCGAGTTCGCATCGCCTGAATCCCGGCTGGAGTCAGCAAGAATAGACCGAGCCGGGCGCTCCGGGAGGCAAGGCCAACCGGATCGCAAACCACGGCAATCTCCGGCCGGGCTTCCAAGAACTTGGCCAAGACGTCCACTTGTGGAGCGTCCCCCAGGGCACCGGTCTTGACCGCCATTGGAGTTTGCCGCTCCAGCGCCGCCTTCACCGAAGCTACAAAAAACGAACGGGGAACCGCCTCAGTCGCTTGCAAACCGGAAGCATCCTGGGCCGTCAATACCGCCGGTACGGCACCGCCATCCAGACCGAGAGCGGCCATGACTTTGAGATCCAACTGCAGTCCGGCGCCGCCTCCAGGATCGGAACCGGCTACCGATACGACGTAAGGAGCCGGGAGATCTTGTCCGCTTTTGGAATCTCCCGAAACCATGCTCAACCGAGGGAGCCGATGATGTGGTAGCCGTTGTCGACGTACAGCACTTCCCCGGTCACCGCGGAAGCCAGATCACTCAGCAAGAAGGCGGCGGCATTGCCGACTTCTTCCCCGGTCAAGCGCCGCTTCAACGGCGTGGCCTTTTCCTGTAAATCCAACTTCTCTTTCAAACCCTTGATCGCCGAAGAGGACAAGGTCTTGATTGGCCCGGCGCTCAAGGCGTTTACCCGGATTCCTTTGGCGCCCAAATCAACCGCCAAATAACGAACGCTGGATTCCAACGCCGCCTTGGCCACCCCCATGACGTTGTAAGACGGCATGGCCCGGACCGAGCCGATGTAACTCAGAGTCAGGATCGAAGATCCTTCCTTGAGGTAAGGCTCGGCCGCTTTGCAAACCGCGGCAAGGGAATAGGCCGAGATGTCTTGGGCCAAGTGATATCCGCTCCGAGTGGTATCCATGAAGCGGCCTTCCAAATCTTCCTTGCGAGCGAAGGCTACCGCGTGGACGACGAAATCCAACTCACCAAGATCTTCGGCGAAGCGCTCGAATGCGGTTTGAATACTCTCGTCGCTGGTCACGTCGCACACCACCGGCTCCCCGGCATGCAACCGTTCGGCCAAGCGGTGGGCCTTGCTGCGAAAGCGCTCGTTGGCCACCCCAAGCCGCATTTGACCGCCGTCACGGTGAACGGACTTGGCGATATGCCAGGCCAGACTGTGGGCGTTGGCAACTCCGAGGATGACTCCTTTCTTTCCTTCCAGCATGGGGGGCCTCCGCGTGGCGGGCCGACCATTTTGGAGAAAAGGCGGTTCAGGGCAAGCGGCTTACATCGTTAACCTGGCGCCTTTGCGATGAGATCGAGTCTCAATTCCGGGCAAAGGCCAACACCGCGTAAGGCTCAGTATTCCCTACTTTGGCCTTGTAAACCTGACTGTCGCCGTGAATCACGCCCATACGCCGCAAAGCCGGACGGAAGGTTTTGAGGTTGAACTGAGTCACTTCGCAAAGCACCACCTGATCCAAGCCGGCGTCAAAATGGGCGGTCAAGTTCTCCAAGTGCTGCCAAAAGGCTTCCGAAAGGTGGTGCCGGCTGAAAACCTGCTTGGCATCCAAATCCAGGCTGCGCTCAAATGCAAAAAAGTAGCGTTGCACCACTCCGGTGATGCCATCACTTGGCTTGTAAGGCAATTCCTCGTGCCAAACCCGGCCCATAACCTCTCCGGAACGGCCGCGATGACGATGGCGAAGTTGGGCGATGGAATTGCGACCTTCTACTCTTTCCCAATCGGTGTGGCCTAAAGCCACGGCTTCATATTCCCCTTCCGCGGTTTCCAGCAGATCCCGCAGGGGATCGGCGACGAAATTCAACCAGCGTTGCACGGTGACCGAATCCCGTCCGTGGGGCGCACCTTCCTTGCGCTGAATCGAAATCCCCAAGAGGAAGCGGGAATTCTCGTGAGACCAGCGCGGCGCCCGGTGGCGGCGGGCCCAATCGTCCAATCCGTCCAAAATCCGGCCAAGAGTTTGCCGCTCTCGATATTGCAAATGGCCGATGGTGTTGCCGAACATCCCGACCACCAGCGAAGTCCCAGCCTCGATCGAAGGCAGGAGTTGAGCCCATTCTTCCGGCCGTTCCAGATCGCCGAGAATGGGGATGACGTTCAACCGTCCGCTTCGAACCTGCTCCTGAAAACCCTGGTAGATGTTGGCCACGGCCACCGAGAGCAACACCGGCGAGAAATCCAGAACCACGGCGCGAATGCAGCGGGATTTGTTTTCCTCCAGCAGCTCGCGCAGGACCCGCATGTCGGCAAAGCCCGAACCGGTTCCGAGGCCGATGTAGACCAAATCGCCGCTTCCGGCCCAGCCGTTGGCGGCGGGACCGTACAGCTCACCGTAGGCGGCATCGCCGGCGGCGGCGTTGACCTCTCGATAGACCTCGTTGCTGGCGACGTTTAACCAGTTGTCAGGACCGCGGTGTGCGGTATAGAGGTTCTTATGGCTGATGCAGCGGTCCCTCTCCAGAGTGGCGAAGCCTGGCACGATCCAGCCCGACCAGGAGTTCGGTTGGAACCAAAGCTGCACGTAATTGGCGCCGTCTCGCCGCGCCACCGGACTCTCCTGCCGGTCCAAAATCCGCAGGCGAAAACACTTTTCACTGCCGGAACCCTCGGCTTTCCGGCCCCATCGCTCGTCCAAGACCAAAGCTTTACCGGCCGGCACCTCAATCGGCCAGCGCTCGTGCTTGACCGCTTCCCGAAGTCGCGAGAGTGCTTGACGGGCAGCGCGCAACTTCTTTTCATCCAAGGGGTTATCGTAAAGATGCTGAGCGATCCCCTGGGTGTTGCGCCACTGATTCAGGAGGAAGCGAGCGAGGGTATTGGTGTGGCTGGCCATGTCGGTACCCCTGAGGTTTGTGACAGGGTCAGTGTCATCTTATACTCATCTTGTCACATGGTTACAAACCAAGGGACGTTTCTTTCTACCCATCACCTTGCTCTGTGCGAACGTAGTAACACATGACGTCCCTGGCTTCGCCTGTCCCGCCCACCGACCTGCCATGAGCGCTTCTCTCAAAACCACCCTGTGCGCCGGCCTGCTACTCCTGCCGGCCTTCGGCCTCCCGGCCGCCGCCCAATCCGGCGATGAAGTCCCGGTCACCATCAAAGAACTGGACGTGGAAGGGGCGATTCGCGAGTTCGCCGAGTTCCAACGGCAGTTGGAACAACACCGCTCCGAAGTCGCCCAAGGCCAAAGCGCCGCCGTAGAAACCGCCCAGATGTTGCAGGAGCTACGGGACAACGCCGGGCCGGAAAACAACTACAACGAAGGCGCGATTTTGAAAGCCATCGAAAACTACATTGATTCGGTGGTGGTGCCCCAGGTGGAGCTGGTCGATTTTCTGGAATCGCAACGCTACCGCATTAGTTATTACGCCAACATGATGGCGCGCTCGGTTCGGCCGGAAGACGTGGCTCTGATCTTCGGCACCGAAGACCAGAACGTCCGCGCCATCGGCATGAAAGTGCAAGAGCAAGCGGAGGCTCAGGAAGCCATCGCCGCTTTTATCGACAACTTGCCGGAAAACCAATTCGACAAGCAAACTTTCCGGCCGAGGCCGGGCATGTCGCAAGAGAACCGGCGCAAACTCACCGAATTGGAGTTTCGCTATCAAAACCTGAACAACGGCATGGAAATGGCGAAAAAGCGATTGGCCTTGGTTCGCCAGGCGCAACGCTTGACCAATTCCGGAGCCACCACCGCCGATTTGGACGTGGACCTCATCCTCGGCCAGATGTTCGGCGCTTTGGATCGAATTCGTTTGCAAATGAGTTCCGATCTGTTGCAGTTCGAGGTTTTCCTCGGACGATTCGCTCATTCCGCCCAAACCCAGGAAATCTTCCAGGCCTTCCAACGCTTGGTCGAAACTCAGGGAGGTTTGGATAACCCGAGTCCGGGTTTGGCCAGCGTCATGGATTGGTTGCAAGAAAGCTCCACGCGACACTTGCAAGTCGGCGTTTCCGGTCTGGAAAGCAGTTCCGGTTTCCAGGTTCGCCGCTCTTCCGACCTCCTGCGCGAGGCTTACCAAGGCGCACGCCCCGGCAATTGATCGTTGAAAAGAAAGATGCAAGCTCTCCTCCTCCTTCTCATAGTGCCGGTCCTCCAAGAACCGGGCACCGGCCAGGAACCGGAGAACTCCGCCTTGGAGGCGGCGCCGCTCCGAGACCGCATTCGCTCCCTGCGCAGGGACTTGCTTGCCGGTGGCGATTCGGTGAAAAACGCCGAAACCGAAGCCGTTCGCTTCTACCAAGAGAAAATCCGCGACCTGGACAAGCAGGCCGACAACCTCACCGTCGAGCTGGCGGAGAAATCGGCGTCCTACGACTTGGCTTTGGAGCGAACCCTGGCGGCCCGGGACGCGAAAGCCCGGGACAAGGCGGCGGCCGATGCTTCTCGCCTGCGGCGGGAAATCGACTCGCTGAAGCAGGAAATGGCGGACGTTGAGGTTCGCCGGATCGAGTTGGACCGCGCCATTCAGGCGATTCAAGATCGCGGCCGTCAACGGGACCGGCTGATCACCGATTTCGACACCACCGGCGGTGCCCCGGCCGACCCGCTGATCACCACCACCGGCCTGGGCTTGGCCCCGGAGGAAGAAATCCCGGCGACCAACGGCTTGGCCGACGAAGCGGTCTTGAACGATCTGATGGAACGGGATCCGGACCGGGCTCGGGAGTTGATCTTCCGTACCGATCCGGAGCGCTACTGGGCCGAATGGCCGCTCAACCCGCCGGCCAAGGAGTTGCGCCGGGCCCTTCGTTACCCGATCGGCGACCCGCCGGGCCGCCGCTAAGGAGACACCGCCGTGCTGGCTGAATACTTCCGCTTAGGCGGTCCGGTGATGTGGCTGGTTCTGGCTGCCTGGGTAGTGGTCCTGGCCACCTCCCTGGACCGAGCCAGCTACTGGCTGGGCACGGTCTACCGCCGCCCGATCGGCCGCCTGCTGGAAGTAGCGCGTCTCCAAGGTCGAGACGCCGCCTTGCTGGAATTGGAGTTGGAATTGCACCGGGCGGAGCACGGCCTGGGCCGGCTGGACGCCGCTTCCCAAATCGCCACCAGCATCGGTTTGTTCGGCACCGTTTTGGGCATCGCCCAAGCCTTTTTCAGCCGAGGCGACGAAGCCGGCGCCGTCGACCCGCAAGTCCTGGCTTCCAGCCTGAGCACCGCCTTGTTCACGACCATCGCCGGTTTGGCGGTGTTCCTGATCGGCCAGGTGTTTCTGGCCTTGTTTCAAGAATTGGCCGCCGGCCTCGATCATCGCGGCCAGCGCGCCTTGGCCTCGGTGACCGAATTGCGGCAGGAGGTCGCGGGGTGAAGCCGAGCCGTCGCGGCCGCCGTGGGTCCATGGGCCTCAAGGGATTGACCCCCTTGCTGGACACTTTGTTCCTGCTGCTGTTCACCCTGCTCGCCACCAGCGAACCCCGGGCTCACGAGCAATTGGAAACGGTCAAGGTGCTGTTGCCGGAAGTCGCCCAAAGCAGCGAAGCCTCTCAGCAAGAAGCGCCGCGCCTGACCTTGGAAATCGACCAACAAGCCCGCATTCGAATTGCCGGCCAAGGCGGCGTGTTGAACAGTTGGGAAGCTTTGAACACTGCTTTGCAAGTTTGGCTGCAGGGACGGTCCCCCGATTCGATCTCGGTGGAAATCCTTGGAGACCGACAAGCTCCTCACGGGGTCGCGGTTCAGCTTTTGCAGCACCTAAGGCTGCAGGGCTTCCTGGCCATCGAGTTGGTCGCCCATGGCGAAGACCGGCCGCTGTTCCCGCAACCGGAGGCCGGACAATGAGCCGCCTCCTTTGGGAAGCCGGTCTTTTGGCTCTGGCCGCCTTGTTGAGCTGGTGGCTCCTGGTTCGGCCGCCGCAAACCGAAACCCCGGATGCCGGACCGGCGGAAATTCCGCCGATCTTGCTGACTCCCAGCGAAGAACTGGCCACCACGGTTCAGGAGATTCAAGTGCAAGCTCCTCCCGAGCCCGAGCCTGAAACGGAATCGGAATCGGCCCCGGAACCGCCACCTCAACCCGAGGAAGCGGAAACGGTGGAATCGCCGGCGTCTAGCGAAGAACCGGCACCACCCCCGCCGGAGGCTGGAAACCCCGATTCGGAACGGGAGCAGAACGCCGCCGGAGAAGTCGAATCCGAAACCGAAGATCTGCCGGAGCCGGAACAACCCGAGGCCCAGCCAGAGGAGCCCGCCGCCCCCAAGCCAGAAGAAGCGGTGGCCGCAGCGATGGCCGATCCTGATTTGTTGGCCCAAGCCGGCCGGGAACTGGCCGGCCAGAGCGGCAAGGGTTTTCAAACCGTTTTCCTGGCCAAAGCAGAAGACCAACTGGACATCGCCCGCTTCTTCGGCGAAGAACTGGTGATGGTGCCGAAGACTTATCTAAATCCCGAAGCCCCCTCCCAATCCTTCCGCCTGAATCTGGCGGACAACCGGGTGGAACCCTATCCAGGGCGTCCGCCGCTGCAGCAATTCCGTCAGTACCGGGATTTGTTCGCTTATCCCTTCGATCAGCTCCCGGCTCCGATTCGGGATCTGCGCCTGAAAGTCATCGCCCGCAAAGAAGTCTTCCTGTTCGGAGCTTTGATCTCCCACCGGGAATGGGCGTTGGTGATTCAGAGGAGAAGCGAAGCCCTGGCGGAATCGCCCCATCCCAACAAGGCGGTTCGCCGCTACGAGTTGCGCTACCGCCGGCTGTCGGGCGGAGCCTTTGATCTCGAAGTTCAGGAAATCGAATTCGCCGACGGCAGCCGCTACCGACCCGCCCCGCGGGGCTCTCACCGCCCATAACGCCATGCAACGTCTCGCCCTACTTCTTCCCATCGCTCTGCTCGGAGCCTGTTCGATGACCGAAACCGGCGACGACTTGCCGCCGGGCCGGGTAGCCGCCCGCATCGTCGCCCACCTCAATGCCGGCGAAACCGAAGCCGCCAATGAGCTGTTCGAGGATTACGCCTCCGAAGACCGCTACCACCAAACCCTCTATCCGGTGCTGTTTGACGCCGCCGAGGAATACCACGACACCGGACGTCCTGCTGAAGCGGTTTCGGTCATGCGCTTCGTGGTCGAGCAATACCCGGACGGCAACGCCGCCAAGGAAGCCTTGCTCTACTCCTTGTTCCTGCTGCGGGCGGAGGCCGGCAAGGCCGATCGCTTGATGTTGGACGAAATGGGCGTGCTCTTGGATGAGTTGGAAGGCGAACCGCAGAATCCGGCCTGGATCCAGTTGATCTCGACCCAGTACTGGATCGACCGGGATCGGCCTCGGGAAGCCAAGCGCGCTTTCGAACAATTCGAAAGTGAGTGGAACGGTCGGCCCTCCTATTTGGCATCCTATGTAACGGAGATTGAGCGCTGGCTCCAGACCAACGCCTAGTCATGAAACCGATCCCCCGCCTGCTTTGCTGGTCCGGGCTGTTCCTGGCCGCGACCGCCTGCTCCTCGGTTTCGCCACTGCGTTCCGGCATTGACGAATTGGCCAAGGAATTGTTGGCCGCCGCCGAGAAACGCCGTGACTTGGATTCACTGAAAGTCCTGGTCTACCGCATCGATCCGATTCTCGGATACCAGGACGAAATCGCCGAGGAGCAGCACGGCGTGGGGATTGAGTTGAAGCATGAATTGCTGGTGACCTTGAGTCCGACCCTGCAAATCATGGAGCCGGATTATTTGCCGGGACAATCCGCGGACATGGAGCTGGTGGAAACCGCCACCATGTTGCTGAAAGATCTGGAACCCGGCGAGGGCCCGGCGCAGGAAGCCGGCGCGGGAAATCCTCCGGCCGGGACCGGTCCAGCCACCAGCTTGTCCAGCTTGCAGGAACTGGCGGCCAAGTATGAGGCCAATGCCATTCTGCTCGGCAACTGGGCTTTCGTCAGCCCGACTCGGGTCTCCCTGAGTCTGCGATTGGTCGATGCTCGAACCAATTTGGTGATTGGGGCCAGCCGCGGCGTGGTGGTGCTGGATCGGGACGAGGGTTGGATTCGCTTATTCCCTAAATAGGAGGGCGATTCGCCGTCTTTTGGCACCCAGTCTCCATTGGTTTGTGGAGTGGTTTATGGAGTGGGCTATGGATTGAGTTATGGTGGAGCTTGGGGATACCGGCCCCAGCTCCTTTCATCGTTCCACCATCCAATCATGATTCCCTGGATCCTCTGCGCAAGTCTGCTTGGTTTCGCCAACTTTCAAGACGACGGAAAGAGCCTCAGCTTTCAACTTCAGGGGGGCGAAGGTTTTTCCAAGGAAGGAGTGGAGATTCAAGCCCATCTCGGCTTGGCCCGCTTCGAACTGAGCCCGGAAGAAAGCTTTTGGCGCGCTTGTCGGAAATACACCAGAAAGACCGACTCCAGCGGTAAGGCAAGCTTCGACAACTTTCCCAAGGACGGCCACGTGACTGTCTTTGCACGAGTGGATTCCTGGTTCGGAATGGCCAGCGGACCCTGCCAGGACATGGACGTGGTTTTACAAGAGGGTGGCAGCCTGGTCGGCAAGGTGAAAGGCAAGAAGTTGGACTTCCGGTTTTACTCGGTGGTAGTCCTGTGCGAAAACGGCTTCACCATTCCATCGACTCCGGTGAACCACAAAACCGGCGAATTTGAAATCCTTGGGGTTCCTCCAGGACGGGTGGAAGTTCGATTGCAAAAAGGTCGCTGGATCGCCCAAAGCAAAGAAGCCAAAGTGGTCGCCGGCAAGCAAAAGAAAATCGTCGGTTTTAAGATCACCGATGAGTTCCAATTGGCAGCCGATCCCATGGTCGACACCAGCAAGGTGGTGATTCAGGATGCAAGCGGTAAACCGCAGAAAGGCGTCCGAATGTGGTGGTCGGCCCCCCATTTGGATGGAGCCAATCGCACGAACGAGGATGGAGAAATCCGCATGGCCGGCGGCAACGTCTCCATTGGCCCCCCGCCTTTCGTCCTACGTTTGGCAAGTTTGGAAAAAGGGGATCAACGCTTTTTAGGGGAATTTCGGCGAGTCAAGCGAGGCCGTGCTTACGTTCGGATGACCGAGCCTCTTTACCTCGTCAAGGGTCAGGTCACCTGGCAAGGCGAAGGCACTCCCTATCATTTGGTGTACGCCCGTACCCAAGGCAAGAATCCACGCCATTGGTGGAAGAACCTGGGCGAGGTGGAAATCGATAAAAGCAAAGGCGAGTTTTACTTCTACTTGCCCGAAGGCGAACATCAGATCCTGGCTTCCAGCGTGGATGGCGAAGTGCTGGTCCACGACCTGGTGGTCACCGCCAGCGAGGAAACGCCTACCGTGACCCTGGCTTTGCCGGCCACTGGAGATCAGGCCGAATCCGATTCCTGAATTAAAAGAAAGTCACCGGTTGGGCAATGCTGTCCGAAATCAGCCCGTTGCCGTCTCGAGCCGCCAATTCAAAGTACACCGTCATGCCGGCGGCGCCGGAAGGAACGACGGGAGAGGTGTAACTGCCGCTTCCGCCCGGTGAATTCACCCCGCTGTCCAGGAGCACCAAGGGCTGGCCGAGATCGAAGCTATGGCCGGCGAACACGGTGCCGTTCAAGTTCATCGAATAGAAAAGATAATAGTTGGAGTTCGGCGGAGCTCCGAACCAGCGAAGCTCCAAGGGAAAACCGACCAAGGTGTAAAAAGGCCCGGCCAAAATCAGTCTATTTTGATTCGAACCAGTGCCGCGATCTCGCAGGAAAACGTCCATCAAATTGTTGGTATCGCCTGGCACCAAATTGTCGGATAGGGAATCGAAAACCAAATAGCGGCCGCTGGCGGAAAGTGAAGGCCTGGCAGCTCCCAGATGGGCTTCTTGACCGAAATTGTCGACGCTAAGGCGGGTGGTCAAACTTTGTTGCCGGTCGCGCAAGAAGACGTCCGGAGAAAAATTGTTGTCCCCGGCGACCAAGTTATCCGAGGTGCTCAGAAAAGCCACGAAGCGACCGTCCGAAGAAATGGTCAGTTCTTGGCAATTGCCATTACCCTGAGCTCCAAGCGTATTGACGCTGACTCGACTGGTGACTCCGGTTTCTCGATCGTGGAGGAAAACGTCCGAGGTCCCATTGCTGTCTCCGGAAACCAGATTGTCTGCGTTACTGAGAAAAGCCACGAAGCGACCGTCCGCCGAAATGGTGGGAAACAGACAGTTCCAATTGGCTTCGGCGCCGGATGAACTGACGCTAATTCGGGTTGTCTCCCCGGTTAAACGATCGTGGACGAAGGTATCGGTAAAGCCGTTGCTGTCGTTGGCCACCAAGTCGTTCGAAGTGCTCTCAAAGGCCACGAAACGGCCGTCCGCCGAAATGGTCAAAAAATCGTCCCACGGGCTTCCGAATTCAGCTTGGTTGCCGAAAGAATCGACACTGACTCGCGTGGTCTCCCCGGTTTGGCAATCGTGCACGAAAGCATCCAATTGATCATTGGTATCGTTGGCCACCAAATCTTTGGATTGACTCACGAAAGCCACGAAACGGCCGTCGGCGGAAATTTTTGGAGCATCGCCGCCGAGAAAAGCCTGCCGGCCGGAGGAATCGACGCTGACCCGGGTGGTCTCTCCGTTTTGCCGATCGTGAACGAAGACGTCCAACTTGCCGTTGGTGTCATTCGGGACCAGATCGTCGGAAATGCTGATAAAGGCGATAAAGCGGCCGTCCGCCGAAATGGAAGGCTCAGAACCGCCCCAAAGGGCTTGGCTTCCAGTTGAACTCACGCTGACTCGAGTCGTTTGACCGGATAATTGGTCGTGAACGAAAACATCGGTGATGTTGTTGGTGTCGCCGGCCACCAAATCCGCTGCCGAACTTTGAAAGGCGATGAAGCGGCCGTCGGCCGAAAGGCAAGCCTCGGTGGAGTGGCCGTGAGCTTCATGACCTAGGGAATCCAAGCTCACTCGGCGAGTGCTTTGAGCAGCCGCAAGGGGGGCGCAAATGAAAAGCGTGAAAAGAACACGGCGCATGTTCTGGGGAGAGACGGATTTCGGGGATTCCCGGAAAGGGATGGAGTCGTGAGTGAGGGGATGCTTGGATTAGACCCCCAAGCTTCCAGCAAGTTCACTCTTTTTAGGAATCGAACAGAGCGTGTTTCCGAAAAATGTTCAAACACGAGCAAAGAGGGCGCGGGCTTTCACTCGAGCGGTGCTCAAGGAAACCGCCTAAGCATCTTTTGGTAAGCGCCTTAGTGGAAATGAAGCCACCTCAAAGCATGGTGTTGGCGATTCACCATGGAGGAGGAAAGGCTTCCATGGCCAACACCAAAGCTCTAAGGAAGAAAGGCCTTCTCAGGAACTATTGTGCCCATCCGCACAAAAAAGCGAAGTGAATCCAGGCTGGAAGATAACTGCAAACCGAAAGTCAAGCCAGCACCCGAACGGTGCGGAGCCGGCGCTATTCCTCCTTCAACCATCGCTTGGCCATTCGATACCAAGTGGAAGCATAAGCTTGGTCGACGATGTAGCTCAGTTGGATCCGGGCCTCGACCGTTTCCTGTAGTTGAGTCAAGCGACGGTACTCCTGAAACCAATGATCGGCCAGGATTTGATGCTGGTTTTGGAGATGGCTATAGATTTCCGGATATTCCGTGGTTTGGATTAGATGGGGAAAGCTTTCCCGGCAATCCAGATAAAGGTCCACCCAAGGTCGATCCGGATGCTGACCGGATGCTATTCGCAGTTCAGCAAAATCTTCGGCTGCAGTTCGTTCAAGCTCCTGCTTCAGTTCCGCAATCGGTCCCGATAACCGGCCTTCTTTTTCCAGGCGCGCTAAGGCTTGATCCACCAGCCGAGTTTCTCCTCGGCGCCATTGTTTTTGCGCGAAGGATTCCAACTGCAGCCGGTCGCCGTCCAACATCCATTCCAGCCAAGAAATCGCCTCCTCGAAAGGAAGGTGCATAAAACTATGCCCGCCGCCGGCAGCCATCAAACGAACCCAAGGAAATCCGGCTGCTTCAAAAGATTCAAAGGCCGCTTCTGCCATGACAAAATCGACAATTGAATCGTTTTCGCCGTGAACGATGACCAGGGGCTTGGCACGCTGCAATTTCTCCAAGGATGGAAGATCAAAAGCGGAAGGCTCGCATTGCACTAGCAAGCCTCCGGCCAAAGGCGCCGCTCCGTCAAAGATCTCAGGAAAGTGCATGAGTAGGCAAAAGCTCAAAAACGCGCCTTGAGAATGGCCGGAAACCAAGACTTGGCGCAAGGCCAGCCTTTCCCTCAAGGAAGCGATCAATTCGGCCACCAAAGCAGGGCTCTCCCGCTCACTGCCGGGATAGCCGCGATAACGGCTGCGCCCCATAAAATTGACGTAGGTGTAATTGTAGGCCGGCTCCAAGTGAGACCGGCTGTTGCCCGGCTGCTCGCCGTTCACCGCCACCAGAACAAATCGCTCCGCCAATTCCGGCCATACCTGAACCACTGTCCGCAAATAAGCCTCGGCGTTCATGTTTGAACCGTGCAACAAAAGCAAGGCCCTATCACACGGGCCATGTTGCGGTTGGCGCAATGAATATCGCAAGCCGTTCGGGTCAATGCCGAAACGAAGTTGGCCGGAAACGACCGAGGCCGGCCTTGGAATCACCAATTCGCGAACCGCCTCCCAGGGGAAAACCCGCAGGCTGGAACCATGATTCAAAACCAAGGTCGGTGCCGGTGGAGAAAATTCCTGCCATTCACCATCCCTTCCGCGCCAGTGCCACGGATCACCGGGAAGGATTTCCAACGCCTCTTTCCCGGCCAAGCCCAGGTCTACCAACGAAACGCTTCCGTGCAGGGGAGGACCGGAATCGACCGCCAACCGAACTTCCACCGCAGCCAGCTCTTGAGCCAAGCAAAGACATAGGATGGCCAACATGAGGCCATCCTACTCGAAGCCGGAAGTGCCTCAGCCCTTGGCCAAGCGGCGCTGATACAGCTTCCAGGCCAAAAAGCCGGCAACCAAGGCGAAGCCCCAAAGGACCAACAGCGATTGGGGAATCGAGCCCTCGTGCCAGGACATTTGATTCCACATCATCTGCTGGTAGGCGTTCATCGCCCAGTAAGTCAGGGTGCACTGGGTAATCCGTTCGGCATAGACCGGCATGTCGAACAACTGCACCGGGAACCAAGCTCCCCCCAAGGCGGACATGACCAAAATCAGCAAGGTGCTGACCCCTTCCGCTTGCTTCATGGTTTTCGCCCAAGCCGCGACCACCAGTCCGAAACTGGTAATGGCGGCCAACAAGCTGAGCGAGATCACTAGCAGCGTCAACGGCTTCTGAAAAAAGCCGACTTTGAATATCAGCTCGCCGTAAACGAACAACACCGCGAGCTGAAGAACTCCCATGATGGCGGTAAAGATGAACTTGCCGCCCAGGATGGCGTTGCGGGAAACCGAAGCGGTCAACAATCGCCGCAAAGTACCCTGTTCCTCTTCCTGAATCAGGGTCACGCCACAAGCCATCAAGCCGAACATCAACATCATGACGATGATGCCGGAAACCGACTGGGCCAGCATATAACTCAAATCTTTCGGTCGCGCCGGAGGGGCGATGTCTTCCTCCTGTACCGGAATCATGTTTTGCATGAAATCGACGACTTGAGTTCCGGCGGCTTCGCCATCCTCTCCGGCTGCACCTTCATCGTCTTCCTCTTCCGCAGCAAAAAACTTTTCGATTAAACCGTGGGTTCCCTGAGCCGCGGCCACGATTTGTTTCACACTCCCCTCTTGCAACCCGGCTTGCCGCATTTGGAATCCAATCATGGCCGGCCAAAGGTCGCCATCGGTGGCCGCCATCACGGCCTGCATCAAACCGATTCGGATCAGTTGATCTTCCATCTCGCGGCCGGGGTCGCGCATCAAAGTCAAGCGCGGCAACTCGCCGGACTGCAAGGCTTCCTCGAAACCGGCTTCAATAATCAATGCATGATGAGCTTCGCCGTCGGCCAACTTGGTTCGCAATCCCTCCCGCCCGATGGCTTCTTCCCCCGCCCGCGGCCGCAGCTTGACCACGTTCGAATCCCGCAAAGCGGTCACCATTTGGGCACTGGTTTCGCTGGCATCTTCATCTTGAAACCAGAGTTCGGCCTTGGCCATGCTGCCGGAACCGCCAAAGGCGAATTGCATGACGAAACCGAACACCGTAACCAAGCCTATCGGCAGCAGGAACCCGAGTAGCATTCCACTCCGATCCCGGCGGAAGACTCTCAGGTCTTTGCGGGCCAGCAGCCAAGCGGTTTTCAAGAAGGAACCCATCAGTCTCGCAAACTCCGTCCAGTCAGTTTCAAGAAGACTTCTTCCAAATTCGCCCCGGGAATCCCTGCTTGTTCCGCCAGGGTTTCGGCGTTTCCAACCGCCACGATCTTGCCTTCATTCAAAATCGCCACGCGGTCGCACAATCGTTGAGCTTCTTCCATGTAGTGGGTGGTGTAAAGCAAGGTCCGCCCCTCTTGCCGCAAAAAGCGCAAGCTCTCGAACAAGTGGTTCCGCGACTGCGGGTCCACTCCGACGGTGGGCTCATCCAACAACAACAACCTGGGTTGGTGCAGATCTCCCATGGCCAGGTTCAAGCGCCGTTTCATGCCGCCGGAATACTGCTTGACCCGATCCTTGGCGCGATCCTGCAGGCCGCTGAACTCGAGCGCCCGCTCCACCGCTTGCTCCAGGGCCTTTCCTTGCAGCCCCTGCAACTGGCCGATGAACTGTAAATTTTCTCGACCGCTGAGCTCTCCATAGACCGCCAATTCCTGGGGTACCACGCCCAAATGAGCCCGGTGGGCGGTCTTGCTCCACGGCATGAAGGCTTGGCCGTCCAAAGTGATGGAGCCGCTTTGGGGAGTCAAAAGCCCGCAAAGGCAGGAAATGGTGGTGGTCTTTCCGGCTCCGTTGGGTCCCAGGAAACCGAAGATCTCTCCGCTTTCGATGTGGAAACTGGCTCCAGCCACGGCTTGCAACGAGCCATAGGCATAAGCCAAATCAGTGACTTCCAGCAACATGACGCCCCTTTACGCATTTCATGCCGGGTCATGCGGCTGTTTCTGCCCGGGGTTTCGATCCACCCCGGAGGCCCCGGCATCGCAAGCTTTTCGCCCAGCATAGGAAGTCTCAACCCCCAGTGGGGTCGGCCGAAAGCCGCCGAGTAGAATGCCGCCGTGACGCAGGCGGCTTCGGGACCCTCCGAATTGGAAAAGCGCCTCGGTTACCCCTTTCAGGACCCCAACCTGCTGGAAGAAGCCCTTACCCACGCTTCCTGCCAGGACGATCCACACAACGAGCGCCTTGAATTCCTCGGCGATGCGGTCCTGAACTTGGTGGTGGCGGAGGAGCTTTTTCGTCGCTTTCCTCACAGCCGGGAAGGACGGTTGACTGAGTTGAAAAGCCGCATCGTCGCCCGCCAAACCTTGGCCGAGGTCGGTATCCGCCTGGGCCTCGAACCCTTCCTGCGCACCGGCGGCAGCCTGGAAGGCCGCCCCTCCCTTCCCAGATCCCTGGTCGGCAACGCGGTGGAAGCCTTGCTCGGCGCCATTTATTTGGACGCCGCCCAAAGAGGCATGAATCAGGCCGGGCGGGCGGTCCTGCGCTGGCTCGCGCCGGAGTTGGATGCGGTCAGTGAAGAACGGCGTTGGGCCAACGCCAAGCAGAATCTCCAGTCCTATGCCCAAAAACAGTGCGGCGGCTTGCCCAAGTATCAAGTGAAATCCACCTACGAACATCCCGATGCGACCTCTTTCATGGTCGAAGCGGAAGTAGCCGGCCGCTGTTTTCCTGCGGCATGGGGTTCTTCGAAAAAGGAAGCTGAGCGGTGGGCGGCCTGGGAAGCCCTGTTAGTGCTGGCGTCGGAGGGAGCCGTTGAGCTGGACTGAAACTTCCCTGGATCGGCTGCGAAAAATCCCCAGCTACCGCGATCTGCTACAGCGCTGGCAACCGCGCAAGCGGGTCCACTGGCAATGGGGAGGATTGTGGGGTTCAGCCAAATCCGCCCTTACTGCATCGCTGCTCCGGGATTTGGACGGCCCCCTGCTGGTGATCACTTCGAAGTCGTCCAGTGCCGAATTGGCCTTTGACGACCTGCACACCTTGGGCTCCGGCCCGGTGAGATTTCCGGCTCGTGAAGGACGCATGGGGGTGGAACCGGAAGTTCTTCGCGATCGATTCCACGCCATGGATTTGGCCACCCGAAAGGGATTCCGGGGCATATTGATCGCCCCTTTGGCCGCTCTGCTGCAACCTCTGCCGCCCCACACCGGCGGTCCGGCGGTTTTGGATCTGCAACAAGGCATGCGGTTGGAACCGGAACAGTTGATGCGGCAACTGATGGAAGCCGGTTTCGAGCGGGTGCCGGCGATTCAGCACCATGGCGAGATGGCCCAGCGAGGCGACATCGTCGACTTTTTCCCGCCCTCCCTGGGAGAACCCCTGCGGCTGGAGTTTTTCGATGACGAGCTGGAAAGCCTGCGGGTATTCGATTTAGCCAGTCAGCGCACCCGCCACGTCCTCAAGCAGGTCAAGGTTCCACTGACCCAGGAATTGCCCCCGGTGGCAGAGGCCGATCAACCACTCCCCCTGGAGCAACTGCCCAAACATTTCCGCGTCCTGCGATGGGAACCGGCGGCGATAGAAGACACCGCCGCCCAGCTTCGCATTCAGGGCAAGGCCTACGGAGCAGCTCTTGACCGGGTTCAGAAAAGCCTTTCCAAACGTTCGATGTTGGATTTGGCAACTCTGCCCGGCCGGGAAGGAACTCTGGAAACCTTGAGCGTCGAAGAATACTGCCGAGGGGTGGCTGAGGGCGCTTCCTTATTGGCGCAGCGGGCAGCGGACGGGGAACACGTGGTGGTTTGCTGTTCGACTCCGGCGGAAGCCGACCGCCTGCAACAGATCCTGGTGGACCAGGGCCACAAAGCCAAGGCTCTACACCTTCATCAAGGAGGCTTAAACCAAGGATTTCGCTTTCCGGAAGCCCGGTTGACCGTGCTGCACCACCGGGAGTTGGTTCCGGGCCACGGCGGCCACCGCCCCAAACCCCGGCAACGGCACCACACCACTGCTGGGCCGCTGGAAAGCGTGCTCAGTTTGAAACCCGGCGATTTGGTGGTTCACGCCATCCACGGTTTGGCCCGCTTTCAAGGCATCGAGGCCCTGGCCGACGGCCAGACCGGCGGCGAAGAAGTTCAAGACGTCCTGCTCTTGGAATTTCGCGACGGCGCCAACTTGCAGGTCCCGGTGGCTCGGGTCGATCTGGTGGAACGCTATATCGGCTCCGGCGGCGCCACCCCGGCACTGGATCGGCTCGGCTCGGGAGCTTTCGAAAAGCGCCGCCGCAAGGTCGAGTCAGCGGTGGAAGACTTGGCCTCGGACATGCTGAGCGTTCAAGCCAAACGGATGGCTCAGCCCGGCCAAGCCTTCGAAGTGGACGAAGAGGAACTACGTCGTTTCGAAGCGTCTTTCCCTTTTGAAGACACCCCCGATCAAGCGCAAAGCACTCGGGACATCCACCAAGATCTCCTGACACCACGGGCCAGCGACCGCTTGATTTGCGGGGACGTCGGCTATGGCAAAACCGAGTTGGCGGCCCGGGCGGCGTTTCGAGTCATCTTGGCCGGATACCAAGTGGCCTTGTTGGTTCCGACTACGGTTTTGGCCGAGCAACACACTCGCAGCCTTCGCCAACGTTTCGCCGATTGGCCGCTACAAGTGGAACAACTTTCCCGCATCGTGTCGCCGAAAAAACGACGGGAAACCATGCAAGCTTTGGCCAAAGGCCAAGTCGATCTGGTGGTCGGCACTCACCGTTTATTGAGCAAGGACGTCCGCTTCTCCCGCTTGGGCTTGGTCATCATCGACGAGGAACAGCGGTTTGGAGTTCGGGCCAAGGAAGGTTTGAAAAAGAAACGCTCGATGGTCGACGTCTTGACGCTGAGTGCAACTCCGGTTCCTCGCACTTTGCACATGGCTTTGGCCGGCATTCGTGACATTTCCAATTTGACCACGGCGCCGGTCGGCCGCTTGGAAGTCCACACCGAAATCCGTTATCGAGATGAAGATGCTTTATTGCGCCAAGCCATGCAGGAAGAATTAGCCCGCGGCGGCCAAATCTTCTACGTCCACAATCGGGTCAAAAGTTTGGAAAGCATGGCGAAGAGGCTTGGCCGCCTGGTACCGGAAGCCAAGATTGTCATCGGTCACGGCCAAATGGAACCGAGGGAATTGGAAAAGGCCATGCTGGCTTTCGTTCGCGGCCAAGCCGACGTTCTTTGTTCCACCACCATCGTCGAAAGCGGCTTGGATATTCCCAACGCCAACACCATCTTCATTGACGAAGCCCACCGTTACGGTTTGGCCGACTTGCATCAATTGCGAGGTCGGGTCGGACGCTCCACTCAAAGAGGTCACTGTTATTTACTGATTCCCAGAGGCCAACCTTTGTCGCTGGACGCCCGGCGCCGCTTGAAAGCCGTAGAAGAATTGCGCTACTTGGGCGCCGGATTCCAAGTCGCGATGCGCGATTTGGAAATCCGCGGTGCCGGCAACTTGCTGGGTTCGGAACAATCCGGCCATATCGCCGCTGTCGGCTATGAAACTTATCGCCGCCTGTTGGCGCAGGCAGTGAAACGGTTGAAGCGACAGGGACCGGAGCAATCGGGCAAGCCGCAAAATGCCGCCGACGTCAATTTAGGCGTGGTGGCTCAGTTGCCGCCCACTTACGTTCCCGACGAAGAAGCCCGCCTGTCGGTGTTGCGGGAAATGGACCGCATTCGCGATCCGGCCGAAGTCGACGCGGTCATGAGCTCCCTGGTGGATCGCTTCGGGCCCACCCCCGATGGGGTTGCTGCCCTGGCCAAGATCTTTTTCCTCAAGCACCGCTTGGGCGCCTTGGGTTTTCGCGGCGTTCAATTGGTGAACGATCGCCTGGTCTGCACCATTCGAGACGCCAGCCTGGTCGAAGGCTCCCTGGACGGCACCGGCGCCGACATTCGCATCATCACCCCCAAAACCGCTCATTGGGTCCTTTCCCGCCGGGATCGCAAGCCGGCCCAGGCCTTGGAGCACCTTTATCTGACCGCCGCCGCTTGCCGACCGCGCCGCCGGAGGGGAAAATCCCCGGCCCGGTCGTCCTCCGCCCGTACCTCTCGATCATGAGCATGCTCCCTCTCTGCCTGCTGGCCGGCAGCCTCTTGGGTTCGGCCCAAGAACCTGGCTCCTTGCCGACCCAGGAGCCGGTTCTGATGGACGCCACCATGGCGATCATCAATGACCAAGTCATCACCATGAGCATGGTGGAAGGCTTGGCCCAAGTCTGGCACCGCAGCCAATCCGGGGACGATTTTCAAACCCTCGAATTCTTCCGCAAAGCCGCCTTCGGCACCCTGGTCGAGGACGCTTTGTTTCGGGAGGGCTTCAAGCTCTACGATTTGCAGGAAGATTTCGTCGACCGCCTGGTCGGCCAGGAGATGCAGGATCGGATCCATCGGGCCGGCTCGATTACCGCTCTGACCGAGGAATTGCGCTCCCTGGGCACCGATCTGGAGCGGGAAACCCAGCGCCTCCGGCGAGCCTACACCCGGCGCCTGATTCAAGAAGTGGAATTGGGCATCGCACCAGCCAAGGGACGCGACAAATACAAGGCCGACATTTACGTAAAGCCCTCAGAAATAGAAGCTTATTACAACGATCACATTTCGGAATACAGCGTCGAGAGGGTGGTCACCGCGCGCATGATCCTGTTGCTGGACCGGCCCGGCGAAGAGCCTGGGGCGGAGCAGAGGATCCGCGACCTGGCCGCCCGCATAGAAGCCGGAGAGCTGAGCTTTGCCGACGCGGCCGGCGAATATTCCGATTTCGGTGCTTCGATCCGGGGCAGCCTGGGCCGGGTCGACCCGGAAAAGCCGGGCCTGAACCCGATGGTTTTGGACTTCCTGCGGGAGGCCCAGGAACCGGGCATGAGCGAGCCTTTGCAACTTCCCCGCGGATGGGCTTTGGTCCTGGCGGAAGCCATTCGTCCGGCCGGCGTGGTGCCGCTGCAGGAAGTGCAGTTGCAAATCGCTGCCAAGCTCGAAGAACAAAACTTCAAATACTTGATGGCAAACACTTTACACGACTTGCGCAAACGCTGCTACGTGTGGGGTGAAGCCGTCGATCAAGTCCTCGAGGAGCGTTGGCCGATGCTGCCCGAGCCCCCGGCTGCCGAAGATTCCCTAGAATCCGAAAAGCCCTGAACCCCCCACCTGACCTTACGTTGGCCTTCGAGCCGATGGTTGCGACCGACCACGCAACCGAAACCGCCCGACAACGGCAGGGCGCCAGACGATGAGCGAGTACTTTGAACCCCAATTCGACCACCACCGCCCGTGGGAGGTCGAGCATTCTTTTAATGACGTTCTCGCAGAACAGCTCCGCAAGGCCCCCTACCTGTTGGGCTCTCTGCTGATCCACGCCGCCCTGGCATTCGCCTTCGCCGGTCTGGAATTCCTCGGTCGGAGCGTAAACGAAGCTCCGGTACTTGAAGTGGCGGCTCCCGAGCCTCCGCCCGAAGTGGTGGAAGAAGAAGAGCCCGAAGAAGAAATCATCGAGGAAGAAATCGAAGAGCCGGTTCTCCAGGAAGCCGAACTCGAAGAAGCGGTCGAGCAGGAGACCTTGGAGGAAATCGGCGACCCGAACTTCACCAGCGACGCTCCCTTCGATAGCGATGCCTGGAATAGCGACGTCGGTCTTGGCGGTGGCGCCGGCGGGAAATACGGTCGCCGGGGTGGCCGCGGTGGCGGCAAGCGGGGCAAAGGCTCCCCCACCGAAGCCGCAGTGAAAGACGCTTTGCAGTGGCTCGCCGATCACCAGACTCCCGACGACGGTTATTGGGACTGCGATGAATTCTGGCTGTACGACAAGTACCCGGATGAACCGCCGAGCGACGGCCCCGGCAGCCCGGTCAACGACGTCGGCTGCACCGGATTGTCCCTGCTGGCCTTCCTAGGTCACGGCAGCACCATGAGCCGGGGCGAATACAGCCAACAGGTACGGGACGGCGTCCGCTGGCTGAAGGAGAACCAACTGGACAGCGGTTTGTTCGGGGATGAGGTCGGCAACCCCACGCTGTACAACCACTCCATCGCCACCATGGCCATGTGCGAGGCTTACTACTTCAGTAACCGCTCGCCGCTGTTGGCCAAGAACGTGAAGGGAGCGATCAAGGTCATCGTCAATTCCCGCAACCCTTACAACGCCTGGCGGTACTCGCTGGAGCCTAACGGCGACAACGACAGCTCGATCACCGGTTGGATGGTGTTCGCCCTCAAGACTGCCGAAGACGGCCGCATCAAAGTGCCGAAGGACGTTTACGAAGGGGCGGATAACTGGTTCACCGAGATGACCAACCCGGCCAACGGGCGTACCGGTTACTCCCTAGCCGAAGGCGGCAAGGGTTCCCGGCCGGCGCGGAAGCGAATTTACTTGGAACGCTTCCCTCCGGAAAAGTCCGAAGCTTTGACCGCGGTGGCTTTGCTGTGCCGGATCTTCATGTACGACTCCAGCAACATCAAGCGTTGGCAGCAGCATGAGAATTGGGAAACTCTCAAGCAGCAAGCCGACTTGATGATGGAAACCCTGCCGGAGTGGGATGAAGAAGGCGGCAGCATCGACCTGTACTACTGGTACTACGCCACCTTCGCCTTGAACCAGATCGGCGATCCCTACTGGAAGACCTGGAAGAAGGCGATCGAAAAGGCCATGCTGGGCAGCCAGCGCAAGGACGGCAACTTCAAGGGTTCCTGGGATCCGCAAGTCGCCGCTTGGGGTCACGAAGGCGGCCGGGTCTACACCACCGCCATCGGCGCCTTGATCCTCGAGGTCTACTACCGCTACGCCAAGATCCTCGGCGGTCGTTAATTCGACGGCCGGGCAACCTCCGACCGGGAAGACCACACGTCTTCCCGGTTTTTTTATTTCTGGTCCTGCTCCCGGTCGCTCGGATGGAGCCAGCGGCGGGCTTCAATCTCCCGGCGAAAAACTTCGACCTCCCAAACATCGCCGCTGGCCATGGCCTGATACATGCGGGCCATGCCGTAGACGTAATCTTGAGGCGCCAGGAGCGCGACTTTGAATCCATGCCACAAATCTCGGGTGGCCACGGCTAATTCCACGGCTGAACTGAGATGAAGAGCCGTCATCTCCAAACTCTCCACCCCGCTGAAATCGGCTAAGAAGCCACCGATACCAGGCACCCTGGGATCGTGAATTACCTGCTGTATATAAGTCAAAAATTCGGCACCGCTAACAGCACCGGAGAAGCGCGCGAGGACCAGAGGGGGGTCCTGTTCTAAGGAAATTTGGACGACCATCAGGAGCCTCCAGGGGGGTGTGGAGGAAGCTGTTCATGGGATCTCCGGTAGCCGGCACCGGATACCCGGCCTTCGGGCGTATTTCCGAAGGAACTGCTCCAGCATACTCCGGAATATCAAGGCTTCAATCCTTTCTCCCTAAAAACACAGGACATCTAGCGAAAATACCATATAGATAAACCGCCTCCTTTTCGGCCCACGATTTCAGGGAGAACGAGATCGCGGCCCGGATCTCACAGATTTATTGCCTACAACTCCGAAATCTAAGCGGGAAAAAAGACGGGAAATCCCATGGAAAAAGCGAGAACCCCTGAGTGCCCCCTCAAACCACCCCGAAAACCCAATGGACCACGCCCGCCTTTCTCAGGTACGCGTTTTGGACGTAGCCAGGGAGCAGGGTTGCCGGAGCGACGATCTCAGGGTCGAAGCCGGCGATACCCTCACGCTTTCCCCGGACTCCGAACTTTTCCGACACCACTACCTTCGACTGCAACCGAAGAACATTGACGAAGTCCGTCAATACATCGGCCTCAGCGACGCGGTTTTGGAGCAGGCTTCCACCCGCTTGAAGTCTTCTTGCAATCCGAAATCGAATCCTTGCCGACTGTCGGCACGGTTGATTTCCCCGGAACAACTGGAAGACGAAGACCCGGAACTCCGCAATGAGGCCCTGCAACTGACTCAAATCGCCGCTCGCGAATACGTCATGGGCGACTCGAATCGGGTGCTGAGCTGGAAACCGATCCTGGACCGCTACGTCAGCATCGCCAAGATCCAGCTTCAAATCGCGGTTTTGCAGGACATCACCGTCGGCACCAACGCCACGCTGAATCTGTCCCCCAACACTCATGCTTTGTACGCCAACCGGATTCGCATCCACACAGGCGGCAAAATCCGCTGCAACGGTCCCAAGACTTTCCGCTGCGCATCCATCGAGGGCAATTTGCCCTGATCCAAAAACCAGAAATTTAAAGGAGAACAACCATGCCCAACATTGTGGCAAGAGGACAGCGCGGCGATGACGGCCCGGCCGGAACCAACGGTCAAACCGGTGCCGCAGGCATCAACGGCAAGGCCGCCGAATGCCATTGGAACGGGGACGACGCAGCCGGAAACGGCACCGGCGGCGGCACCGGAACCGCAGGTTCCAATGGGGCCGACGGCCAGCACGGCACCCACGGCTCGGACGTCCTGATCGAGGTCTCCGACTTCGTGGTTGGAGTCGACGTCAACACCCGTGGCGGCCGCGGCGGAAACGGCGGAGCCGGAGGTACCGGCGGTGCCGGCGGTAAGGGTGGATCCGGCGGCAGCGGATCCGGCTGTGAACCGCAAGGCAATGGTGCCAAGGGCGGCAACGGAGCCACCGGTGGCGACGGCGGCCAGGGTGGAGACGGTGGAGACGGCGGCAACATCACGGTGGTCGCCGACAACATCACCACCGGTACCTTGAATGCCAACGCCGAGGGTGGCCCCGGCGGGCTCGGCGGTTTCGCCGGCTTGGGGGGATCCGGAGGCAACGGCGGCAGCGGTGATCCGGCAGGTGGCAACGGCAGCCCCGGCCCCAACGGCAGCACCGGTTCTTCCGGCGCTAAGGGGCTGGACGGTTCGGTGAACATCATCGAGCAAAACTGATTCCTGAGCCCGATGAGAAACCCTCTGCCTCTGTCCTTCAGAACGCCGGCTGAAAAGTCGCCGAACATAGGACGGAACTCCCCTGTGGTCGACGGAACGCAAGAGACTCGGCCGGCAGCGGTTTCTCCTCGGGCTTTTCTTCAGATCGAATCGCAACTCCGCGCCTTTTCATCTTGGGCCGGATTGCCGGATAAAATTCAGAATCGACTTCATCAAACCTTTCGAACTCTTTGCCGGGAATCTCTGAACCAAAAAATAAAGCGTAAGTATCCCGGCCTTTCTGAAATCAACGCCAGCGGACTTCCTTTCCAATGGTCTCTCTGTCTGGGAAAACCGGAACTCACGGCTCCCAGCGTTCGCTTTCTTTGCGAGGTCGGTGTACCGGGAAGTCACGGCAAAGACCGCCAACAGCTTAGTCTGGCCCGTTTGCGACAATGCAGCCAAAGTTTGCACCTGGGCGACCATGGCCGTTGGCTCGAAGGAGCCAAGCAATTTCTGCTGCCGGATACCTGGCCGGAATCTTGGTATAGCTCGGTGTGGATTGCGGTCGGCGCCAATGCCAAAGGATGTTTACTGAAGCCCTATTTCAATTTAAACCACGGTACGCCGAAACAGCGTTGGGACTGCATCGGTCAGTTCCTGGCCGCTTCAGGCCGCTTGCAAAACCTGGAGACTTTGTGCCGCCTTTCCGGCCAAGTATCCCGCGGCTCCATACCCATGGGTATTGCCTTGGACTTCTTGCCCCAAGGCCAATGCGGCCGCATCAAAATTTACTTTGCAAACGAAGAGGTGGATTTCACCTGGTTGCAACGCTGGTATCAAGCCGCCGGTGCCGAACAGCACGTGGCTTCTTTCCGCAGTCTGTTGGAAACCTTTCCTCCTCCTTCCGGAGACCGACTTGCCCCTCGCTCCATGCTCTTGAGTTTGGAACTGCAAAGGGAAAGCGAGCCTTCCTCTTTAAAAACGGACTTCGCCTTAACCCACTGGATGCCTCACGATCAAAGCATCTGGAACGGCTTGCAAGCTTGGATGCATCGCCGAAGCTGGCCGATCGGACCGGCATCCGAGTTGCTCCATACCTTGGGCATCTTGCCGGCCTCCGATAACCATTGCGATTTGTTTCGTTTCGTCGGGTTCGGTCAAGAGCCGGACGGTAGCGAACATTTGAATCTGTATTTCGAGCCGTCCTTGCACTCCTCCAGGAAACCGGGGAAGCCTCCCACCCCCTCCACCGATGCAGCGATTCGCCGAGCCTCCGCTTTTCTGCGTCGCAGTCAAAAGGAAGATGGCCGCTGGTCCGATTTCGACTTGCCGGTCGGGTCGGCCGAAGCCTGGCCCACCGCCTTTGTGGCCCTGCAATTGCCCGGACAAGAATCCGCTTCCAGGCAGCGGGCCCTGGATTGGTTGGAGCGCCATGCCCAGGCCGGCGGGGGCTGGGGTTACCACGAGCAAGTCCCAGGAGATGCCGACAGCACCAGCCTGGCCTTGTTGGCTTTGGAAGTCGGCGGCCGTCCTAAGCCGCAAGCTGCCCTCGAATTTTTGAAACGGCACCAGCAGGCCGATGGCGGTTTCGCCACTTACGTCCATGGAAGGGAAGCTCGAGGCGCCTGGGCCCAGAGCTGCTGTGACATCACCCCTTTCGCCTTGCTTGCTCTGGGAGATGCCCTGGCTCCTGAGGACCGCCGGCGGGCGTGGCAGTGGCTACGAGGGCAAGTCGGCCCGGACGGAATTTGGCCTTCTTATTGGTGGACCAGCGGGCTCTATCCGACCTGGGGATGCCTCTGGGCCTCCCGCCGCCTGGAATTGCCCCTGCCAGATCGCCCCTTGAAGGCCACGCTGAGAGCCTGGCGGTGCCGTCATCCCTTTGAACAAGCCCTGCGCCTTCGGTGTTTGGAACTCTTGGGGGCCCACCCGGCCCCGGACGGCGATCGGCGCCGGTTGAGCCAAGCCCAACAAGCGGACGGCTCCTGGATCCCCCAACCCATGCTCCGCCTGCCGCCACCGGAAATTGCCGCGCCGGAAAGGCAAATCGATGCCGGAGGTCTGTTCGCCGATTCCCAACGCAGTTTCACCACCGCCATGGTGTTGGGCGCTCTCTCCATTTGACAAGGTTTGAAAGAGGCGACAAAGGCGGCAGGAGAGGGAAGCTCCCGCCTCGTTTGGGGCGATTCCCGATCTTTGGGCATAGAAAAACCCGAGCGGGTTAACCCCGCCCGGGTGCGCGCCGCAAGCGGCACGAGCCTCCGGCATGCCGGAGGAAGACTCAGCGAATGGAGTTCACCGCCCGCATCAGCCGGGACTTCCGGCGAGCCGCGGTGTTGGCGTGGATTTGGCTCCACTTGGCGTTCTTGTCGATCAGCTTGACGGCTTCGGTCAAGCTCTTCTCCGCCGTTTCCAAATCTTGAGCCTCTACCGCAGCCATGGTTCGTTTGATCCAGGTCCTCATGGAGGACTTGCGGGCGCGGTTCCGTTCCCGGCGAACCAGGCTCTTCTTTTGTTCCTTCTTAGCCGATTGCGTGTTGGGCATGCCTGAATCCAAGAAAGGGATCAGGGAAAAAGTGAGCGGCACATTCTACGGATCCAGCGCCATCCGGCAAGGCCCTGGCCGGAAAGGGCCGGCCCGGAGCTCAGTCCTGTTCGTCCTGGGGATCGGCGTCTTCCCCGCGGGCCGCCCGCAAGAAGGCATCCTGATCCACCGCCAGGTCGAAACCGCTCTCCGCTTCTTCGTACTTTTTGGTCCGAAGCGCCTGTTCCGCCGCCAGATTTTTGCGGGCTCGCATGGCTTCGGTATCCCGCGGATTCACCTCCAAGGCCATCTTGTAGAAATCGAGCGCCTGATCCACTTCTCCCTGGGCGGCGGCCAGGGCGCCGGCTTTCTTCGCCGCCTCCCCGTCTTGACTGGCCAGGGCGCCGAATACTCCCAGAGCGCCGCCGGCGTACCCGGCCTTTTCCAAGGCTTCCGCCCAAGCAACGCCGGCCCGAAGGTCGCCGGAGTTCTTGAGAAAGGCCCGTCGCAGGGAACGAGCTTCGCCCTCGGGATTTCGAGTCAATCGGCTGAAGCGGGCGGCCAAGCCGGCCGGCCCCGCCCCGAGTTTGCCCATCAATTTGGAACCGCCCTCCATTTCCAACAAAGCCTTGGTGAAGAGTTCCGCGGCACGCCCCTCACCCGGGGCGAACTCCAAAACCTGGTCGCAAAGTTCGACCGCGAAATCCGCCTGCCCTTTTTTCAGGGCGGCTTCAGCTCGATCCAAGTGTTTCTTTAAGTCCATGTCGGGTTTTGCATTGAGGCGGCTCGTATTCTAATGGGATAGCTGAAGTGCCACCCATGGACATCGTCCTGTACCCGGATCCCCGTCTGCGGCGGAAGACCGCCCCGATCGAAAACTTCGATCAGGAATTGGCCGACATCGTACGAGCCATGTTCGAAGTGATGTACCGAACCAAGGGGGTGGGTTTGGCCGCGCCTCAGGTGGGCTTGTCGTTGAAATTGTTGGTGTACAACCCCGAAGGCGACCCCGCCAAATCCGAGCAGGAACGAGTCCTGGCCAACCCTAGGATCCTGCGCCGGTCTCGCAACAAGGAATTTGGCGAAGAAGGCTGCTTATCTTTCCCGGGAATCTTCGGCCAAGTCGAGCGCCCTCTGGAAGTGACGGTGGAAGCCCAGGATTTGAACGGCGAAAAGCACCAACTGGAATTGAAAGATTGGGATGCACGGATCTTTTTACACGAGTTGGATCATTTGGACGGAATCTTGTTTGTGGATCGCTTTCAACCGGGAGACAAGGTCCGCGTGAAGCCTCAATTGACCGATCTTGAAGCCCAGTTTCGGGCTAGCCGTGCAAGTTCTTAGAGGCTTATCTTCCTTAGCTTCCCGGGAAAGGGGAGAAGGCTGCATTGCCACGGTCGGGGTCTTCGACGGCGTCCATCTCGGCCATTTCCACGTCCTGCAAAAAGTCCGGGAACTGGCCGCGGCGAGGGAATTCCCCTCGGCGGTCGTGACCTTCGCCGGTCATCCGAAAGCTACCTTGCTCGGCCGAGGCCCGTCGGCGATTACAAGCTTGGAGCACCGGCTGTTACTTTTCCGGCGCTCGGGCATGGCCCTGGCCTTGGTATTGGATTTCGATGCAGCGCTTCGAGAACTGAGTGCGGAAGCTTTTTTGCACCAAGTCCTGCTGGATGGATTGGGCATGAAAGAGCTGGTGTTGGGATTCGATTCCAAGTTCGGCAAGGATCGCCGGGGAACGGTGGAAACTTTGGCGCCCTTGGCCCGGGAGTTGGATTTCGGCTTGCATCAGATTTCCGCATTACGCCTGGAAGGCCGGGCCATTTCCAGTACCGCTATCCGCGAAGCCGTTTCGCTGGGTGAATTGGATCGAGCCGCCGCCATGCTGGGCCGCCCGGTCAGCTTGCTTGGAACCGTGATCCGGGGAGACCAACGAGGCCGATTATTGGGCTTTCCCACCGCGAACTTAGATTTGCACCAGGAATTGCAGCCGCCCAAAGGGGTTTATGCCGCCCTGGTGCACTTCCCCAAGTGCAACGGCGACCTTGATGCGGCCAATCCTTTGCATCCGGCCGTGGTCAACATCGGCCATCGACCTACCTTCGAGAAACAGGAAATTTCGGTAGAGGCTCATCTGCTCGATTTCGAAGGCGACCTTTACGACCAAGATATGGAAGTTTTCTTTCTGGATTTCTTGCGGGGAGAGCAGCGTTTCGGCGGCCCGGCTGCATTGGTCGCTCAAATTCAAGAAGATGTGGCGCTGGCCCGCCAGCTTCTCGCCTCTGCCAAAGACCACTGGCAAATTCCTGGGCGTTATTTGCCGATCGAAGGCCCGGGGCCGGATTCGTTGTCGGTCTAAGGAACCCTCTTCGTCATTCGAAACGATCGAGGTTTGGCCGAATCAAGGTCCCTCGCGATCCGACCGAAACCAGGGTGGATGAGGTTCCGTAACCTCAATCTCGCCGGGAATAATGCGGCGAATGCCTAGCTTTTTGATTTCAACAAGGATCAGTTCTAGGTCTTTCACCGACAACCGATAGTCTAAAGCCAAGCCTAGAATCAAGTTCGGCTTGAACTCCTTGCTAAGTCTATCCATGACAAAGGAAATGGGGGTAAATCCATCTTCCATTTCTGATTCACGAAATTCCTCGATTGCCAGAGTATAGGTCATGGGAATAAAATCGAAGTAAAAAGAGTAGGACAATTCTCCTACTTCCTTCGAGAATGGGCTCCATACTATGACATAACCCCAAAGGTCGTCGTGTTCGGTAAATTTCCGAGGAGAGAAAATTTCAAATTCCATGAGCTCTCCGTTCTTCAAAAAACGAGTCACGATTCAATCCGAACGAATCGATCAATACAACGGCTAGGTCGCGAGAAAACACATCCTTCCGGTAGATGTTCTCCGGAAAGGCCACTTCGAAACTACGGTCGGAGTCTTGAGTCAAGGTCATCTTGACATAGCCTTGCGGAGCGGAAGATTCTCGATGTTCGGACTCATTGGAAGTCGACTGCCGAGGAGGAATAGAGCATCCGAGTGTGAATGCAGAAAGCAAGCAGGCTGCGAAAGCAAAGCGCTGAAGCATAGCGTATTTTAGCACTTTCCCACCTAGAAAAGACTTAGTTTGGAAGGCCGCATTGAGCCAAGCCTTGTATGCCTCATACTATTTCATGCCTAATCATACTCGGGCAAATAGATATTTCGATCGTGACTCCCCTTCTCGACTTGGATCCCGGCGATTAAGACCTTGTCTTTCTTCTTGTCATACACCTCGACTTTAGGGTTCGTCCACTCGAAAAACCATCGAATGCAAACCCTACCTCTTTGAGATGGTCTTACATTCAGATATAGATTGGGCTCAACTGACCTCACTTCGATTCTTGAAGTGTCGATTTCCTTGCCACCTCCCGGCCTCAACCAAAAGGAGCAATATTCGTTTAACTTCCATCTGTCCATGACAATCTCAGGCATGAAAGCTCCTCGATGAGGAAGGACGAAGGCGATTGGCTCTTTCAATTCCCAATCCTCATAATCCCCGCCGTGAACCGAGTAGTTTCCGGCAGGAAGCCCCAAAAACTCCAGAATTCCCCTTGAATCGCAATGGGCACTTCCACGAAAGTTCGCACGCAGATCCGTCATGGATTTATCGAACCACGGATTTTCTAATTGCGAATCCCTTTTCACGGTAAAGGTTTGACCGGTCGGTGCTTCAACGCCTGGGAACTTCACCTTTAGTGCAATTTTGAAAAGCGGTGGAAGGCGAAAACTCCATTCCTTGTTCCTTTCACGTGGCACGAAAAAACTATCCTGCAGCAAATACTCAAAACCACAGGGAGAAATGATCTTTAACTTCATTTCCATGAGTTCAGGGAAGCCCGTTTTCCATCGGGCAAAGTCCGGTAAAATATCAACAACAAACTCATTCGCTTCCTCACCTCGAAAAGTCTTGGACTTCCTTTGTCTCAGTTCCTCGTCCTTATCATAGGCTTCCAATTCCCAAGAGCACTCCCTGGAGTGAACGTCTCCACCGCTTCTCATATCCACCTTAAAAGAGAGCCGAAGTGGTATTTTTAGCTGATCCAGAAGTTGCGCAGAGGATTCGGTGGCTGACACCCTCTCACCTGGAGAAAGAAAAACTTGAATGGATTCGGATTCTTCAAATTCCTCAGTTTCCATTTCCGTCCTGGGCTTGGGTAATCTTGAATCGGCGTGTTCAAAATTTTTCAGAGTTAAAATTAAAAGGCACAAAAGCATCACGGCCAAAAGAATCAACCCAGTTTTTGCGAACTTCTTCATTCCATGAACTCCAAATGAAAGAGACGTATCCCTACTAGGCCAGTCATTCTACTCAAAAAACATCCTCGGCCTCAAGGAGGCGGATGGGAACTCACCGGAAACGTTTTCGCTAGGCTCTTGGATGAAATCCGTCCAAATTTCCTGTTCGATCCTACCGGCGGCCGTCACTACCTCAATATGAGACACACCACTGGATTGCAGGTATCCCTCCTGCCTCGTCGGATCCTGGCATACCTTGCCCCGTTGATGTTGCTTTCTGCTCCGGCCACATCGGCGCAAGACTTTGACGGCGATGGCTTCAAAGATCTTGCCATTGGTGTGCCCCTGGAAGGAATCGACGGTGAAGCTGACGCCGGAGCTGTAAATGTCATCTATGGTGGCGTACTCGACCCGAGCCCGGGCACGCCGTATCAAGTGAGATGGGGGCTCAGCACAAGAGACGAGATTTGGAGTCAAAATCATGCCGGGATCAAAGGTGTAGCGGAAAACGGCGATCAGTTCGGGTTCTCCGTAGCTTGGGGGGACTTCAACGGCGACGGTTTTGACGATTTGGCGGCTGGGGCTCCCTACGAGGGAGTAAGCGGCGAACCGGATGCCGGCGCAGTGAACGTACTCTACGGCAACCCGGGTAATGGGCTGGAAGCGGTGAACGATCAAATCTGGCACCAGGATTCGCCCGGTATCAAGGGTGTACCCGAAAAGAATGATTACTTTGGTTGGAGCCTAGCCGCCGGCGATTTCAACGGCGATGGTTACGATGACCTTGCCATCGGCGTACCGGGCGAGGGAGTCGACGGCAATTCTCGCGCAGGATTGGTCAAAGTTCTCTACGGGTCCAATGGCGTCGGCTTGACCGATGTACGCGACCAAGCCTGGAGCCAGAACAGCCCGAACGTAAACGACAGTAAGGCCCAACCCGGAGATGAATTTGGCTACGCCCTTTGCGTCGGTGATTTCGATGGAGACGGTCTTGATGATCTTGCCATCGGTGCTCCCGGCGAAGAAGTGAGCAACCGGGAAGACGCCGGATCGGTGAACGTTCTCTATGGCAGCAGTGCCGGCCTGGAGGCCCGTTCCGATGAGCCGCACTGGTCCTTCAAATTCGACCAAATCAAAGGAGATCCTGAAGTCGACGATCGCTACGGCGCCGCCCTGGCTTGCGCCGATTTTGATCTCGACGGTGCTGACGATCTCGCCATTGGAGTTCCTGGGCGAGACATTTGGAGCGGCGGACTGCCTATTGACAATGCTGGTTCGGTAAGCGTTTTATACGGAGAGAAACACAATGGCCTGACTTTCCGAGATCAACTTTGGGACATGGACAAGGCTCTGAACGCTGTCCTTTCCAGTAACCATGATCAATTCGGATTCTCTCTTGCAACGGGAACGTTCAGGGCTGGAGACGCATATCGAGGTCATCCGATCCCTCCTGCCCTCGCAGTTGGAGCTCCTGGAGCCAACGGTGCGGTGGTGGTCATCTACTCCGGAATTCAAGGCGCCGGACTGGTCGCATGGTCGCAGCTTTTAACCGACACCGTGCTGGGAAGAGGCTTCGGAACTTCTCTCATGGCCGCAAATCTGGTAGATGGCGGTCCTCAAAGCGCGGCATGGTTGGATGATCTGGTCGTGGGTATCCCTGGAGCGGAAGTAAATCAGCAGCCCGGTGCTGGAATCATCCGAGTTTTCTCCGGCACGACCCACTTTGGTTTGTGGCAGGAAAAAACTTGGTCGCAGCATACGACCGGCATCAAGGGGAAAGCGGAGGACGGCGACGGATTCGGCGCGGCCTTAGTTCGCTAAGCGCCTTAACTCTCGGAGCGCCTTGCGGTGAAAACTGCAAGGCGCTCTTTGCCTTATGCAGGCAAGCAAAACAGTCATTCAGCCTCAAGGAAATACATGAGTTCTAACTTCCGACAACCGGCAAGTATTCACGTCTAGAGCTTGAAAGTAAATCAATCGCCCGGAAGCTGAGGCGGGCACGAAGGCGCTTACCGCCACAGTACCATCGGAGCCGGCTGTCGTGGTGCCGAACAAGGCGGCTTGGCCGAGGCCGGAGATCACCGACGGGCACCCAGGCACTGGCAAGTTGCCACTGGTCAAACCGTAGGCGAACTGAGCCGCGCCGTTGGGAGTAGCGCCACTGAGACTCCAGGAGTTTTGGGTATTCACGGTCCCAGGGGTGGGTCCGCCCAAAACGGGCACCTGCAGTTCGAATGGACCAAGATCTATGGTCGGAGGTCCTCCCAAGCCAGTATCCGGAGTTCCGGGGTGATCCACCCAGCGCGGCATTCCGGCAAGGTCGGTGGTCACGGAAGGAGGCAACGAGGAATTATGCCCAGCATCCACACAGCTCGAAAAGCCCATCAGGCGATAGTCGTCATCATCGGTACCGGCGATCCCATCGAGGCCAAGGGGATCGCGAAAACCCGGATCGGCGTCAATATTGCCGACTCCAGGCCATCCGCCTTCGACATCGGAGTATTGGATGGCTATGGAACCTCCAAGGCCGGGGTACAATTCAATGTTCGCTCCAACGGCCGATTGATTGCCCCATAGGATGCTGTTGCTGACTTGCGGCTCGCTGAATCCCTGATTCACTACGTAAATAGCTCCACCGGTTTGAGCGTCATTGAAAGCAATCAAATTGTTGGTCACTACCGCGGCGTCGTAGCGAAGATAAAGGCCTCCGCCATCGGTCAAACTGCTATTGAAGACGATAAGATTGTTGCGGATGGTCGGAAAGGTAAAGTAGAAAATATAGGAAGTCCACGAGTTCATGCCTCCCCCACCCCAATAGCCGGCCTCATTGCGCATCACAATATTGCCTTCCACGATGGGAGTGGAGCGGGCGCCGAAGTACATACCGCCGCCGCCATTGCCGAGGGCGCTGTTGTCGGTAACGAGGTTGTTGCGGATTTCCGGCGTACCCCACTCCGAGGTGGCAATGCCTCCGCCACTGTCCGCTTCATTGTCGTGAAACCAGCATCTTTCAATCACGGCGCTGGAATTTTCCAAACCGATTCCGCCGCCAAAGCCGTTGCGGTTGGCGTTGGAGCTGGAGTTAAAGCGAAATTCTGAGTCGGCGAAGGTCGGCGAACAATCGAACACCATGACGGCGCCGCCTCGAACGTCCGGCCAAGCACCTGAGCCGATGGCATGTTCGACAATACAGTGCTGCATGAGAGATTGGTCGCTGGAAGTTTGGAACCGTAGGCCTCGCCAGCCCACTAGCGGATCCTGGGCATAAAAGTGAATCGGAAGGGATGCTGTTCCCGTTGCAGTCAAGGTTGCCCCCAAATCGACGGTGATCTTGTACTGCCCTTGGCCAATTATCTCCACCCCGGGCTCGATTTGAAGGCTGGCACCGGGAGGAACGGTAACGTCCCCGACGAGATGGTATGGGCTGCCGGCCAAGTCCCAAATCCCGGATTGGTTACCGGAAACGTTGGTTTGTGCCACCAAGGGAGTGGCAATCCAAAAGGCAAGCAATGAGGAAAGCACAAAGGGGGGGAGTCGCATGGGCCTTTCTACTTTAGCTCAGGAAGAAACAATTCCCCAATCTCTGAAAGAGAGGGTGTAGGAGTATTTCCCGGCCTGAAGGAGAATCGAAATGACTTCGACTCAGTTCAAGACAGCCAAATATCCCCCCACCCCACAACAGTCCAAGTATTTTCCTCCAGCGCAATCCGGACCCAACCATTATTTGATCCACATGACCAATCTACTTGCCACACGCTTGGGGTGACCGATTCAAAACTTCCAATCCAAATCCGAAACTCGTTTCGCTTTGCTTGGTACCATGGATCTTCTAAAGCCCGGGCTTGCTTTCCCGACTCTCGAAGAAGAGCCAGGCAAAGCTCTTTCGGTTCAGCCTTATCCACGGTAAGGTAAAATCGCGTCCTCTTCAGATTGAGCATGGCGGCCTTCGCCCATCCCTCCGCCGTTGGGATTAAAAGAGAGAACACCAAAGCTTCTTGCACAGCGGCCTGATCCTCAGGAGAAAATCTTCTACCTTCAATGACCTCGGCAATCCCATCGGGAAACTTGGAGCCGACCTCATATTGAATGTCAGGCCGAACGGCACACGACCCCAAAATTAGCGGCGCGCTCCACATCCACCGAACGAAAGATCCGATCATCGGTTCAAGAATTACTTCACTCAGCTTTGGACGGAACAGGATCCAATTCATCGAAGCCCTCACTTTGCAGAAGAATTGATACGATTTTAGCTTGTTCCGTCAATTTCCGAGAGTATTCAGAATCGGAAATTTGGCCAGGAGCCACATCTACGGGAATGACAAGGGTTTCTTCTATTTTCCACTCACCCCGATGGACGCCAATCGAAGAATTTTGGAGCGTGCAATCCACGAGTAACCAATACCGATCTTCGTCCCTTCCGAGTCGCGCCACTCCTTGGGTTTCTCGAAGAGAGCCATAAGGAGGAAGGGAGTCGGTCCAATAATATGCACTTATGCATCTCAAGGTGGCTTGATCGGCCGATTCCTGAATCACGAATTGAAAACACGTCCCTGAGAAACCGTCGTTTTCCAGAAAGGCAGTCCCATAAATTTCCCCGGAAGCCAATTTCCATGTTCGACTTTCACAAGAAGGAATCGGAACCTCGTCGGAAGCCAGGTTTATCGTTGAGGCGACAGGCAGCGACCTTCGTGCCACATTCTTCGCCATAGCATCTTCAAAGCTCTTTACTTTCACCGATCCTCTCCTTGAGGAACCTTGGAAATTGCCTCCGGCATTCAAAAGCCAATAGGGAACTTCCCGATTTTCCAGTCGAAGGAGGTAGGAAACGACCTGACTTTCTTCAAGCAATCGTCGGTTGTACTCAACAGTGGACATCGTAGGAGGATCAAGGTCCAATTGGACACGAAAGGCAACCAATTCATTCACTTCACTCGATCTCTTCTTCGAAGAGTCTTCGAACTGACATTTCACGAGCAACCACCATACATCTTTATCTCTGGCCAACTGGACAGCTCCTCTGGATGCCTGAATCGGGCCAGCAGGTGGAATACTACTGGTCAAATAGTGAGCACTCGCACCGACTAATTCAATTTCCTTTGGAGATGTGGAAATCACGAAAGAGAACGGACTCTTGAAATAAGGCTTCGCGTTCATAGAAAGCCGCCCGAAAATCAGGCCGAAAGGTAACTTCCACGATTCGCCAACTGGCAACACCGGCAGGGAAAAATCCTCCTCGGCCATCAAAACTGGTTCTTCAATCGGCAGGGACCTTAAAACTACGTTGGCTGCCAAAAGATCACCACTGGCCCTACTCGGCTCATCGGCTCCCTGCTCCTTCTGGCAACCGGAAGTTGAAAGAAGAAGGATCGCGCCGAAAAGCAGGGAAGCTCTTCTTGCAATTGGAACCACGAAATAAAAGGCACAACTCACAGGACGGAAGATTTTCTCAAGAGTGGAAGGAAAAGCACGATGGACAAAGGATCTCGATCCTTGAGATTACCCGAATCGGTCGACTCGATCCCGGGATAAGAGGAGCGGCGGCAGGCGACTCAGTTCTTTTCCCTAAGTTCCCTCTGAGAAGAAGCTTAACTGCCGAGCCCGAACCAAAAATCGGATCATCTCGGCACGGGCGGATAGCTTAGTTGGTTGAGCAACGGACTGAAAATCCGAAACGGGGTTTTTGTAAGCCCCTACTTCAAAATGGCTTACAAGTACAACCTGTTTCCTCGCATAGACTTAACGGCGACCATGATTGCCCATGGGAGACAGTGGCCGCCAATGGATTCTTCATTTATTGGCAAAATTGTGGCAAACCAAATTTTTTCAATTTGGAGAGTTGGGAACCCTTTTTTGGGGTTTTTGAGGTGTGCCAAAGACGCTCACCAAAAGCAGATCCGAGCTTTCGATTCCTGGTGTTCCACGACAGACGACAACCAATCACTCAGATAAAACTTGGAGTCAGGCTGTCCAAATGTCCCCCCATTCAGTAATAGTCCAGGTATTCCCCTTTAACGTAATCTGAAGCCATCCTCCTATTGTTCCGTCACAAACCCAATCAACCCGCCAAACATCAGGAGCAACTAGTTCAAATTTTCCGATTCTGATCCAGTATACATTACGTCTACTGGAGTCCCATGTACCATCTGCAATCATCACCTGTTTTCCCGCTTCTCGCAGAAGTTCCAATGCTAGCTCCTTCGGTTCGCCGTCTTTCACAGCAAGGAAAACTCGAGTCCTCTTCAAATTGAACATAGCTCGTCTCGCCCAAGTCTCAGGAAACTCTGAGATTAATTGTGAAAACACAAGAGCTTCTCTTACGGCGGCTTGATCCTCCGGAGAAAAATCTCTGCTTCCAATGATTTCAGCAATCTCATCGGGGAATTTCTCGTCAACCTCATATCGAACATCCGGCTGAAATGCGCAGCTCACTACCATGAGTGGCACCGCCCATGCCAATTTCCACAGCCATACAAATGAAAAGGAAAACCTTTTCCTAATTAACACTCGCGCTTGAGGCATCCTCATTGAGGAGTTCTCTCCTTGATTCTGAGTTTTGTTAATTTTCAAGCCTAGGGACAGCTAATCGATCGGACAAAAACTTAGAGTTAAGATAGCCAAATGCCTCCCCGCTTAATGTCGGTCCAAGTATTCCCCTTTAACGTAATCTGCAGCCATCCTCCAATTGTTCCGCTACAAACCCAATCAACCCGCCAAACACCTGGCGCAACTAGTTCAAAATTTCCAAGCAAGATCCAATATTCATTACGTCTATTGGGATTCCAGGTACCATCTGAAATCATCACCTGCTTTCCCGCTTCTCGCAGAAGTTCCAACGCTAGTTCCTTCGGTTCGCCATCATCCACAGAAAGGAAAACCCGAGTCCTCTTCAAATTAAGCATGGCACGTCTTGACCATTCATCTGGATACGCTTCGATTAAGTGTGAAAATACAAGAGCTTCTCTTACGGCGGCCTGATCCTCCGGAGAAAAATCTCTGCTTCCAATGATTTCGGCAATCCTATCCGGGAATTTCGCTTCAACCTCATATCGAACATCTGGCTGAAATGCGCAGCTCACCACCATGAGTGGCACAGCCCATACCAATTTCCAAGACCATGCAAATGAAAAGAAAAATCTTTTCCGAATTAACACTCGCACTTGAGGCATCATCATTGAGAAGTCCTCTCCTTGATTCTGAGTTCCGTTTACTTTTAAGCCTCGGCTCATTCTACTTACCTCCGCAATGAGGCGATGCATTCCTTAAGATCATACTGACCTAAACCACTGACTGCCCAAATGTGGAATTTTTCGGCGCATACGGTCCATTGTGCAGAGTGATCACCAATGGGTCGATGGCCACATTTATCTCTCGCAGCACTCAATTCCATTCCTTCGTGCAAAGCCAATGCAGTGCAGAAATTATGAAATGCCTCATGAATCACCATGTCCTCACACGACATATAACGACCAGGCTGCAATTTACGGCCTGGCCGGATTATCTGGTAAGCATCGGTAGTACAACAAGGCAAACAATGATCTCCTTCACCCGTTTGATGTATCTGAACACAAATATTAATTCTAGTCAAGTCTCCTCCTCCAACCCAGGCGCACAATCCCCCTCCTTCATACCAAAGGCATGGCGAACGACACTCAACCTTTTGGTCAGCTAGCATAGAGCACCAAAAGGACCTTACATTGTCAAGAATCCCAAAACTTCCTCCACCTGGAGGACACTCTTCTGCGAATTGTTGCGCGACACCCTCACAGGGGCATTCACACTGAGTTGGATCATTACACATTCTCTCCTGTCTAGAAGACGGGGCACCTTTCGAACCAGGAGAAGCCAGCGCCGGTGAGAGAAGTTCGTCTAAGTTTCTTAGACCTGGGAAGCTTCGAGCATAGGGAGAATATGGACTCACCGAAGTAGAGTGCATTTGCCTTAAAAACCACGAGGCACTCTTTGGTTCGAAAATTGAACTCCCAAGGTCGTAAAGCCCATCGCCCAACAGGATAGTTGCACCATTGACCCGCTTTTGACAGAAAATTTCTGTCGAAAAATCACCCGCATCCTGACCTTGAGCATCTTCCGTGTAAGAATCGCCGTATGGATCCCGGTACCGGTAACGTTCCACGATGGTTCCTGAAGAATCACTCAGTCCAAGAAATGTTTCTTGGTGGTCGATTTGCGTTGCGTATTGGCGGAACTCCGACGTATTCAAATCTTCGTCGACATCATTTGAGTCCAGCGCGATGTGCTCCAAAACCGCGACGCCTCCTCTCCCAGGCACTTCCTGCCAAATCCAGTCCGTACCGTCATGCTCACCCAGCATCTTCCAGTTGACGTAGAAATATTTCTCCACGTCACTTCCCGCCGTAGTTTTCACTCGCCGCTTGAAAGCATCGTATTCGAATTCGCGAGTGGTTCCTGTATCCGGGTCGGCCTCCGCCAATTGTCCAAAGCCAGTCCACTTGAAAGCCCAATCGCCGTTGTCGGTGAGTTGCCCGTTGGCATCCCAGCTATGAGTGGTGCCACCCACGTCGGTGTACTGGTAGTAGTCGTTGTTGGTGTAATCGGTGGTCGTCTCCGTGCCTCCGTCCGGCTTCACCTTGACGTCTTCCCGCTCGTAGACCTTACCGAGGTTATAGGTTACCCGGTCGTCGAAGGTATCGTTAGCCTCCACCGGGTCGGTGGATTGGAAGTTGTGGGGATCCTGGACGTTGCGCCACATCTTCACTAAGCGATCCATCTCGTCATAACGGTAGACTTCTCCCCACTTGTAGGAGTCCTCATCATGCAGCCTGGACCGGACCACCATGCGACCGTCGTCGTCCCAATAGGAAGAAAGCCCAGTCAATAACGCAGAAGTCGAATCCTTCAAGTATTTGAGAGTCTCCGGCTCCTTGAAGGCCGTCCAGGTCTGAGTGCGCTTTAAGTCATAAGGATCTTGAATCCGCTCAATTTCGCGACTTCCTTCGTATTCAAAGGTTGCGCAATCCTCCCACTGAGAGGTGCTGATGCCTTCCACGTCGGTGGAAAGCTTTCTTTCCACTTTATCCACTCGACCATTGTCATCGAAGGTGTACTTAACGCCGACGACCGGTCCCCCAGAGGGATAGGTAATTTCCTTCAAAACACCAGCATCGTCGTAGCTGAAGCTGAAGGTGTAGCTGCCGTGCTGGGTTTCGCTTTTGAGTTCCCCAAATCCGTTATAGGCCCGGGTTACCGTAGTTAGGTCGTCGTAGGCTGCCCCGTTCTTCTCCTGGGTCTTTCCGCTGGTCGCTCGATCCATGTCGTCGTAGACGTACACCACCCGATCGGGACCAATCAAGCCACTAGAATTCTTGGTTACGTCAACCTGGGAAACTCGCCCTCCAGCGTCATAGGTATAATCGAGGACCGCGCCCAGGGGATCAGTGATCGTGTCCGTTCGACCGTAGGAATCATAGGTTTTGGTGTAAGTGCTAGAGGCCGCCCCGTTTTTGTATTTGGTGGTCAAAACCTGTCCGAAGGCATTGTAGGTCCATTCCGTTTCCACGCTATTGGCATCGGTGACCTTGGTCCGGCGCCCGCCATCGGTCAAGGTAATCGTGGTCGGTGCCGTAAGAACCGGGGTACCCGAATCAATCGGCCGGGTCATTTTGGTTTGACGCCCCAATTTGTCGTACTCCCAGGTGGTTTCAAAACCCAACTCGGACGTCTTCTTGGTTCGTCTCCCAGCCTTGTCGTACTCGAAGCTGATCGTTCGGCTATTGGTACCGCCGGCACTCCCCTCGTCTTCAATACTAGTCACTCGCCCGGATGCATCTTTTGTTTCAATGACTACATAATCGGTGAAGGTATTGTCGCTGGTATCCTTCTCGTGACTGGTGATGGTGGTTTCACGCGTGGAGTCATTGTAAGAAAATTGCATTTCGTTCCCGACGGGATCAATGACCTTCTTTTTCCTACCCACCGCATCCCACTGTGTTTCCCAAGTTTTCAATCTGGGATCTTTGCGTTTGGCCACGCGGCCGTTCTGATCCCGCTGATACTCCGTTACCCGGTCGGAAAGTAGATTTTCCGGGTCTTCCCTCGTTTCCTTCCACAATCGGACAGCTTCATCATAGGAGAAAGTCGTCGTCGCATAGATGGTCGTCCCAACCTTGACCTCCTGCTTGTCTACCGCGCCCCAGTCCTTAAGGGTCAATACCGTTTCCCGTTCTTTGCTGCTCGGCAAATCGGTGATCGTCTTGATTCTCCGTCCATAGCCGTCGTATTCGAATTCGACTCGAGTGCCTCCCTGCTGCACTTCAGCGGTCACTCTTCCCATGGTGTCCCGTTCGTAAGTCATCACCCGGGTATCCACCGGAGTGGCCGGGTTTTCGTCGCGGTTGTACATCTTCCAAGGAAGCCCGTGATATCCGTAACCCACGGTGGTCTTGGAGCCATACTTGTCCGGATCGATGCTTTTGTGGAAACGATTGGTTTCGTCTATCTCAAAAGTGGAAATGGCCTCGATGCCGCCATCGTCTGCCTCGACCTGGGTGACCTGTCCACCGTCACTGACGGTAAACAAAGTCGCCACCCGAGTGGAAGTTCCGGAAAGCAGTTTGTCCTCTTTGGTTTTCCGGCCTCTCAAATCGTATTCGAATTTCGTTTCCTGGCCGTTCGGGCCCTCCACTTTCAGCACTCGGCCGTCGGGAGTCACGGTGTAATCCCAAGCCGAAGTTGCTCCAGTTGGATCTTCCCTGGAAGTCAGGTTGCCGAACAGATCTCGTTCAGTGAGCCAGGCTCGTTGCAGTCCTCCAGTGTCCGGATCATCGGTACGGGTGAGATCGTCCCCGCTGTACGAATACTCCGACTTGTCCCCGTTCGGCTGCTCCACCGTGTCCAGGGTGCCATCGCTATTCCAGGTGTATTCGAATTCAATGGTTTGCGAGGACGGTTGCCCGCTGGTCACGGCCGGCCACGCCACCTTTTGCAGGGTGCCATTACTGTTCCAAGTGTAGGTTACCTTGGCTGCAGGATTGGCTTCCTTGCGCAGCCAGCCGCTGGAAGTCAGCATGCGCGAGCGGTTGGCGAAGGTGTCATAGGTCCATTGCTTGACCAAGTCGGTATCGGAGCCGTTTTTGGATACGCGAGTGTATTTGGTGGTGTTGCCGTAGGAATCGTAGGACCACTTCTCTTTGCTGCCGTCAGTGTATTCGATCTCGGTGATACGCCCGCAGTCGCAGTCGCGGGTGAATTGGGTCACCGCGGCGGTGGAAATGTCGTTTCCGTCTTCATCTTCCAGATAATCCCGGCGTTCCTTGATGGTCCGGTCTTCCGCGCTGAGATCTTCATAAACGAAGTCGCAGCTTTGGCCGAAAGGGTCGGTGTATTCGGTCCAATCGTCGTTGGCATCGCCCTGATCGAAGTCGTATTCGTGAATCTCGCCATCGGCGTCGGTGACCTTGGTGCAGCGATCTTCATCGGTGTTGTAGGCGGTGTAATCGAAGTTCAAAACCGTCGTTCCGCAATCCTTGACCAAATCCAAGTCGCCGTCGAACACGCCGCTGGAAAGGTAGGTGTATTCGGTATAGGGTCGGACCTTGGTACCGCCGTCCGATTGCCGCGTGTAGTGCTTGGTGACCTTGGTCAGGCGATCACTGGTGTATTCATAATCGATGGTGAGATTGCCGTAGTCCCCTACCGCCGAACTGCTGACGGTGAGTTGCGTAATCCGGCCGCTGGAACGGGTAAAGGTCACTTCCCGCCCTTCGGTATCGGTCTGGAATTCCCCCGGTTTGAAGGACAGTCGAAAAAAGGTCACAATGACCTTGGAGGTTCCCTTGTCCCGCAGACCGAGACGTACTTTTACGGCTGAGCAGAAGGCAGAGGCAGTTCGCCTGGCCCGCG
>QQUA01000014.1 GCA_008501825.1 Planctomycetota bacterium
AGAAGGGCCTTCATTGCTTCAGCCCGGGACGGCGTTTGGTCTGATTCCATGATGCTTTCTTTCCAGAGGAGATTGAATCATGACAGACGGGGGCGAGCACAGAAAGATGGGGAGACCGGACGATTACGTACTATCAGCAATGCGGAAGATGCAGATGAGCAAGCTGCGAGTGGCCTATTTCGAAGACATTGATGCACTGGTGGACCCTTACGGGGTGCTGCAGGCCGCAGACCGGAAATCCGCGGGCGTTACTCAGGTGGAATATCGCTCTCGCTACCAGGAAGATGCCCGAAACTACGTTGACAACTGGACTTTCGGCCCCAACACGGTAGATCACACGGCTTATTACCGGATTCCGGAGGACGACGAAAACATGGTCAAGAACACGGTGGTGCACGACCTGGACAACAGCCTCGGCCAGGGCAGCGATGTATACTTGGCTTACCTGGATGATTTCCTCGTTGCCAATGCACATCCGAGTGCTCCTCCCGTGGCTTTAACCCAAGAAAATGTTTACGTCGTGCCCGCAGCCAGCGGCGATTTTGCTCAATTTGATGTGATGGCTCCTGGAATGTCGAAACCTTCCATGACGGTTTCCACCAAGGACTTCAATGGAACCGATCGGAACATGAAAATTTATCCGACAAACCCGGATTCCCAGGGGCGGCAGCACTTCCCTTTCAATGGAATCATCGGTTTGCAAAAAGTCTCCTCTACGGGTGAGCAAGGTGTCTACGTGTGCGTGTTTCCTGGGGCTGTGCCGACGTCCTACGAAATCGAGCTTCAGAATGCAAGAGCGGTTGATAAGCATGTGATTGTTGGAGTGCCTTTGGCATCCTTTCCAAGTACGGTAAGCTTGAACAACGATACAGGAATCATGATCAATGGAAACAATCAAGGAATCACGGATCTTTCTGGTCTAGCAAATTCCTCTTCCGACCATGTTTGGTTTTTTGATCAGTTTTCGGTCCCTTCCATTCTTTACATTAAAACCAAGACTATTCTTGAAGATGCCGCTCATTCTGTTGATTGGGAAGGAACCAGGAACCTCATCAATGTGATTGATTAACTTAGGCTCATCCCATCAACCCGAAAAGGAGTTCAGAAATGGTCTTGCTTTTACTTGCCTCAATCCTCCTCCAACAACCCGGAGGTAAATGGATCCAGGAGCATGAGATTCACGGCTCCTTTCTACATGAGGATCTTGGCAGGCAAATCGTCTTCTTAGGCGACCTGGATGGCGACCAGCACTCTGAAGTGCTGGTCGCTTCTCCTGGAGCAGATCTGGGGGTTTCCTTTCCATTCGGAAAGGTACGCATATTTTCTGGAGCTACTCAAAATATCCTTTTCGAAACCACTTCTCTTGATTTCTCCAATGCTTCTGTAATCGGCATTAGCAGCAGAAGGGTTGGGGATGTAGATCAGGACGGCATCGAAGACTTCGCCTGCCTAACTAGACAAGCCGTTTCCGAGCCTTTCTCAAGCGTCATCGTGTTTTCCGGAGCCAACTTTAGCACGATCACCAGGATATTTAGTCCTATGGGAAACACGACTTTCGCTTCAAGAGGGCTGGAAGGAGGCGTGGATCTAAGCGGAGACGGAATTCCCGATCTCGTCATAAGTGACCCGGTGTATTCAAAATCACTGGATTATCAGGGAGCTATTTTCGCATACGATCCAACCACTTGGCAGCCGCTTTGGGTAGTGGAAGGAAACCTTGCTTGGTTGCAGATCGGGCAAAGCCTAGCCTGCATTCAAGACATCAACAACGATGGATACAATGACGTCTTAACTTCCAGCTCACACACCGGCCTTGAAGGCTCGATACATGCTCTGTCAGGCAAGGATGGATCGGAAATTTATCGCATCGATGGAATTCCAGGTTGGATTGATCTCGGCATTTTCGGCATCGCAACTATTCCGGACATCACCGGGGATGGCGTAGAGGACTTCGTCACCAATATGAGCGCTCCCTTTTGGCTGACATACCAGTTTGGTTTTTTAAATGTCTACAGTGGTGCCGATGGTATCTTGCTCCATCAAATTCAAGGGGAAGTCCCGGACAGTGGATTTCCTTATTGCCCCACCAACATTGGAGACATCGATCAGGACGGTTATGAAGACATCGCCACCTCCGCCATATTTCAGCAAACGCCTGGAGACGGCAGTGGCGTAGTTTACGTTTACTCCGGTCGGGACTGGCAGGTACTGGCTCGCATTCCGGGTCCACCCAAACAATCACGGCTTTTCGGGGAGGCTCTCAGCGGAGGTGAAGACGTCACCGGAGACAGTCGAGTTAATTTAGGAATCGGAGACAAAGCCGCTTTCCATAGAGGCATCATCGCCGCCGGCGCCGCCTACATCTACAGCTTTGAACCCTTCCTCCGGGCCAGCGCCAAACAAGTCTCGGCTTCCAGCGGCGGCCAAGTTGACTTCGACCTTCAATTTCCCCTCGAGGATGCCGGCAAAGAGTATCGGATGCTGGTTTCTACCGACCTTCCAGGCTCCATCGTGCTTGGCAAGATAGAGATCCCCTTGGTTCATACACCTTTGACCTGGGCCGTAGCCCACAATCCTCCCAATTGGTTTACTGGCAGCCGCGGCACCTTGGACGCCAACGCTCACGCCACCGCGACGGCGGTTTTCCCTGCCAACAAATTCACCAGCCACGTCGGCACCACCTTGAAGTTCGTCGCTCTCACCATGCGACCGATCCGCAAGCCGGACCGCTCGTCGGCTGCCGTCTACGTCGAAATCGTGCCATAGCATGCTCATACTCTCCCTTTTCATGTTCTCCACCTGTTTTCAGCAAACCGGTGGCAAGTGGATTCAAGAATTCGAGATTCATGGCTCCTCACTACATGAAGAACTTGGTAGGCAGATCGTACTCTTGGGCGATTTGGATGGCGACCAGCACTCTGAAGTGCTGGTCGCTTCCCCAGGAGCAGATCTTGGGGTTTCTTTCCCCTTTGGCAAAGTTCGCGTTTTTTCTGGAGCTACTCAGGAAATTCTCTTCGAAACCACTTCCCTGGATTTTTCCAATGCTTCCGTAATAGGCCTAAGAAGTGAAGTCATTGGAGATATCAACCTAGACGGATTCAATGACTTTGCCTTGATAACAAGCCAGGCTCTGGTTTACCCTTATGCAAGTGTGATTGTCTTTTCTGGGGCAGATTTCCAGGTATTGACTCGAATTTTTGGGCCGAATGGATCTATTGAGTTTGGTTTTCGGGGTCTAGCTGGCGGCATGGATTTAAATGGTGATGGATTTCCGGATATGCTCGTTAGTGATGAATACTATACTGGAAGTTTAGATTACCAGGGCGCTGTCTTCGCCTACGATTCCACGACTTGGCAGCCACTTTGGGTAGCGGAAGGCAACTATGCTTGGCTGCGGCTAGGCCAAAGTCTGGCCTGCATCCATGACATCAATGGCGATGGATACAACGACGTCTTGACCTCCAGCTCCTACGCCGGTAGCGAAGGCTCGGTTCACGCTCTGTCCGGCAAGGATGGAACGGAAATTTATCGAATCGATGGAATTCCTGGATGGACGTTTTTGGGAATTGGTGGGTTTGCCGTCATACCAGACATCAACAGAGACGGCATTGATGACTTCGTTACTGATATGAATGACCCGTTTTGGATTCACTACAATTTTGGTTTTCTTAACGTTAACAGTGGTGTCGATGGCTCCTTAATTCAACAAATTCAAGCTGAAATTCCCGATAATGGATTCCCAAATTTTGTCGTCAATGTAGGCGACATAGATCAAGATGGATTTGAGGATGTGGCCACTTCTGCCGTGTCTCAGCAAACTTCAGGTGATGGCAGTGGCGTAGTTTACGTTTATTCCGGTCGCAATTGGCAGGTTTTGGCTCGCATTCCCGCCCCACCAAAACAATCCAGGGCTTTCGGTTGGGCGCTGAGCGGCGGGGAAGACGTTACTGGTGACGGCCGAGTTAATCTTGGTATCGGAGATCACCCCTCCAAATATGAAGGCATCATCGCCGCCGGCGCCGCCTACGTTTACAGCTTTGAACCTTTCCTCCGGGCCAGCGCCAAGCAAGTTTCGGCTTCCAATGGCGGACAAGTCGATTTCGACCTCCAATTTCCCCCCGAAGAGGCCGGCAAAGAGTATCGAATGCTGGTTTCTACCGACCTTCCAGGCTCCATCGTGCTTGGCAAGATGGAGATTCCCTTGGAGCACACCCCTTTGACCTGGGCGGTGGCCCATAACCCTCCCAGTTGGTTTACTGGCAGCCGCGGCACCTTGGACGCCAATGCTTACGCCACCGCCACGGCGGTCTTTCCTGCCAACAAATTCACCAGCCATGTCGGCACCACCTTGAAGTTCGTCGCTCTCACCATGCGACCGATCCGCAAGCCGGACCGCTCGTCGGCTGCCGTCTACGTCGAAATCGTGCCATAGCATGCTCATACTCTCCCTTTTCATGTTCTCCACCTGTTTTCAGCAAACCGGTGGCAAGTGGATTCAAGAATTCGAGATTCATGGCTCCTCACTACATGAAGAACTTGGCAGGCAAATCGTCTTCTTAGGCGACCTGGATGGCGATCAGCATTCTGAAGTGCTGGTCGCTTCCCCTGGAGCAAATCTGGGGGTTTCCTTCCCTTTTGGCAAAGTTCGCGTATTTTCTGGAGCTACTCAGGAAATTCTCTTCGAAACCACTTCCTTAGATTTCTCCAATGCTTCCGTGATAGGCCTTAGAAGTGAAGCCATCGGAGATATCAACTTCGACGGATTCAATGACTTTGCTCTGATAACAAGCCAAGCTCTGGTTTACCCTTATGCAAGTGTTATTGTCTTTTCTGGTGCAGATTTCCAAGTATTGACTCGAATTTTTGGGCCGAATGGATCGATTGAATTTGGCTTTCGAGGCCTAGATGGCGGCATGGACCTAAATGGGGATGGATTTCCGGATATGCTCGTTAGTGATGAATACTTTACTGGAAGCTTAGATTACCAAGGCGCTGTCTTCGCCTACGATTCCACTACTTGGCAGCCACTTTGGGTGGCGGAAGGTAACCTTGCCTGGCTGCGGCTGGGGCAAAGTCTTGCCTGTATCCATGACATCAATGGTGATGGATACAATGACGTTTTGACTACAAGCTCTTACGCCGGCAGTGAAGGTTCGGTACATGCTCTGTCCGGCAAGGATGGTTCGGAGATTTATCGCATCGATGGAATTTCAGGCTGGGCTTATCTTGGTTTAAATGGTTTCGCTGTTATTCCAGACATCACAGGTGATGGAATTGAAGATTTCGTAACCGGAATGAATGACCCTTTTTGGATTTCATATCAATTCGGTTTCCTTAATGTCTACAGTGGCGCCGATGGCGCTCTGATCCATCAAATCCAAGGGGAAGTTCCAGAAAGTGGTTTCCCAAATTTTGTGGTCAACGTAGGTGATGTCGACCAAGACGGTTTTGAAGATGTCGCCACTTCCGCCATCCTTCAACCAACCCCCGGAAACGGTCGCGGCGTGGTTTATGTCTACTCCGGCCGAAACTGGCAAGTTTTGGCTCGCATTCCTGCCCCACCAAAGCAATCTTGGTTCTTTGGTTGGGCGCTGAGCGGCGGGGAAGACGTCA
>QQUA01000018.1 GCA_008501825.1 Planctomycetota bacterium
TTGGGGCGAATAAAATCAAGAAATTTGAGTCGAAATATTAAGTCACTTCCCCAAAAGAACTTAGGGGGTTTCCTGGGCTACGTTACAAGAAATCCGAACGAATCCCGACTCATAAAGGGCCCCCGACGGGACCGCCGCCGGGAGCCAGGCAGATCCGACCGGATCAGTCGATATCGAACTGAATGCCTTGGGCCAAAGGCAATTCGGCACCCCAATTAACGGTGTTGGTTTGCCGGCGCATATAAGCCTTCCAGGCGTCAGAACCGCTTTCCCGGCCGCCACCGGTTTCCTTTTCGCCGCCGAAGGCGCCACCGATTTCGGCACCACTGGTGCCGATGTTGACGTTGGCGATGCCGCAATCGCTTCCCGCAGCGCTCAAGAAGCGCTCGGCGTGGCGCACGTTCATGGTGAAGATGGAACTGGACAATCCCTGCGGCACGTCGTTGTGCTTTTGCAAGGCGTCATCCAAATCTTTCACCTCGATGATGTAGAGCAAAGGACCGAAAGTTTCGTCCTGAACGATTTGCCATTCGTTTTGCGCGGTGGCAATACACGGGGTCATGTAGAACCCGCTCTCCAAGCCTTCGGGTTGAATGACTTCTCCACCGCAAAGGATTTCGCCGCCGGCTTTCTTGACTTCTTCGATGGCGGCCAAGGTGTCGTCGATGGCGCCTTGATTCACCATCGGCCCCATCAAAGTGGCTCCATCCAAAGGATTGCCGATGCGAACCTTGCCGTAAAGTTCCAGCAACCGCTTCACCAAAACTTCCTTGACTCCCGATTGCACCAAAACTCGGCGAGTCGAGGTGCAACGCTGGCCGGAGGTGCCGACGGCCCCGAAGAAAATGCTGCGGGCAGCCATTTCCAAATCGGCGTCTTCCATGACCACCACGGCGTTGTTGCCGCCCAATTCCAAAATGGTGCGGCCATAGCGACTGGCCAGGCGTTCGGCCACCCGTTTACCCATGGCGCAAGAACCGGTCGCGGAAATCAACGGCACCCGTTTGTCGTCGAGCATCAACTCGCCGACTTCACGGCCCGGGCCGATCACCAAACTCAACACGCCGCCCAGTCCGTCCGGCTCCAAGACCGAAGCCGCGATCTTGTTCATGGCGATGGCGGTCAGCGGAGTTTGGGAAGACGGCTTCCACAAGGTGGAATCGCCGCACACCATGGCCAGCATGGAATTCCAGGCCCAAACGGCGGCAGGAAAGTTAAAAGCGCTGATTACGCCGACCACGCCAAGGGGATGCCAAGTTTCCCGCATGTGGTGTTGCGGCCGCTCGCTTTGCATGGTCAAGCCGTACAACATGCGGGACTGGCCGACGGCGAAATCGGCGATATCGATGGCTTCCTGCACCTCGCCCAAGCCTTCCTGGTAGATCTTGCCCATCTCCCAGGTGACCAACTTGCCCAAGGCTTCTTTCTTCTGCCGCAAGGCGTGGCCGATACGGCGGACGTACTCGCCGCGAACCGGGCCGGGAATTTCGCGCCAGCGCAAAAAAGCCTCGCGGGCACCTTCGACCACGGCTTCATATTCAGCGGCCGTCGCTTGTTTCACCGTGGCAATCGCTTTGCCGTCGGCCGGACTATAAGAAACCAACTCAGAGCCGCTGGTTTCCAACCACTGGCCGTTGTAAGCGCCGGAAAGAGTCCCCTCCAGGCCAAGTTCCTGGAGGAAGGAAAGGTTGCTTTGCGAGGCGGTGGTGCTCATCGGACCCGGCATTTTAGCCGCGTCCGAAGCCACGTGCCCGGGTTCAGGCGTCCACCACCCGGAATTCGGCCAAGAAGCGATCTAAATCGCCGCGGTGCTTCTCCAAACTTTGCCAGGGGCCGGCCGCCCAAACGTAAAAAGGCCCGTCGGGCAGCACCACGACGGCGGCCTCCAATCCCCAAATTTGGGCTTCCAAACGCGGTCCGTCTTCGGTGTCAATGGTGGCCAACCAGCGCCCGCGGCGGCTTAGGCGATGCCAGGCGCGATCGCCGCACTGCACTTGACTCTGGACCGTTTGGCCGAAGGCCTGCACGTCCGCCGGCGCCAACTCCTGACTCCAATGGGCCAGGTTGGCTTCGATCGAGCCGGCGCCCCGTTCGCCCATCCAATGGACTTCCAATCGCACCGGACCATAGGGAGCCGCCCCAGGCAATTCGAAGGTGGCGATGTTGGCACTGCTGGCGGTCGCTCGGATCGCCCAGGACCGGCCCAGGGCCAGATCTAGAACGCGGTGTTGGTCCGGCCGGAACGGCGGGCTCTGCCACCAGCGAGGCAGAACCTGCAAGCGTTCTTCCAGAACCGGGTGGCCAACCGCAAGGCGCTCTTCCGCCGCCGGTTGCGACGGCGTTTGTTGACAGGCAGCGAGGCCGAGCAGCAACAAGAAAAGCCAAGGGAGGAAGTACCTCACGCCCCCCTATCGGATGAGACTGGGGCTTCCAACAGCGCTTCCTGGCCAGCAAACTGTTCTTGTTCCGTTTCCGGAAACCGCCAGAATCCAAGCTTGTCTCTGAACCGACGCCCGCCGTTCGGCTACACCCTGTTGATGCTGGCCCTTAGTTTGTGGGCTTGCACATGGGTTTCTTATGCCTTGACCGATGGGGATTCCGCCTTGTTCGCCGCCATCGGCCGGGACATGGCGGTGGAGGGCGGTGAACGTTGGTGGGTGACGCAATGGGCCTTTCAAGGCGAAGTCGCCTGGTTCGTCGAACATCCTCCCGGGGCGTTTTGGCCGAACGCGGTGTTGCAGAAGCTGGGCTTTTGCGAGACCTCGGCGCCCTTGCTCGCCAATGCCCTTTGGTTGTGGCTGCTCATCGCCGCCCTTTGGTCCTTGGCCGGCCCGCTGGCGGTTTCGATGTTGGTGTTGCACTATCCGATGTGGAAATACGGTTTGCGGGCCGGTTTGGAAATCCCTTTTACCGCTTCGGTCACCTTGGCTTTCGCCGCTTGGCGAAGCTCCCACCGGTTCGCCTGGGTCATTCTGGCCGTGGCCACGGCAGCGGCTTTTTTCACTCGCGGCGTGTTCGGAGCCTTAATTCCCCTTTGTTTGCTGCTGGATCTTTTTCGAACTTCATCGAAAGCTCCGCCTTGGCGCAAGGCGGTCCTTGCCATGACCTTGGCCGCCCTTTTTCTACTGTTGTTCGACTTCTGGCAAAGTCGAATCAGCGGTCGTTCGTTTTGGTTGGCCTATTTGCAAAAACAAGTTTTTCCTTCTTTGGAAACCGGCGGCACTCCCCACGGCAATCGCGGCTCCACCTTGCTTTATTACGGCGGCCGATTGTTGCTTTATAGTTTCCCTTGGTGGGCTTTGGCTCTGTGGGGCAACCTAAAGAAAAAAGCTTCCGATCCAGACGCCATTCGTTTGGCTTGCTTTTGGCTTTTGGTTTTGTTCCTGGCAGTCATCGTGCCCCGGCGCCAAGGGTCCCGCTATTTATTTGCCGCCTTTCCGGCCGTGGCCTGGCTGGCCGCCATGCCTTGGACCGGAGCTTGGGAAACTCGCAAACCCATGTATTGGAAAGTAGCGACGCTTTTGGCTTTGACCGCTCCTTTGCTCATGATCTTGGGGAAAGGGATCCTCAGCAAGCAAGATGCTTGGCAAATAAGCGCCGTCCAATGGCGGCAGTTCCGGCACCAGAATCCTGGAACGGAGCCGATCTTCGGCGATTTCGCTCCCCACGACGATCGCAGCAAACAATTCATTCGCTTTCACAGCGGCCGTTGGGCCTTACGCAGGGGGCGACCGCAAGCCGGGCTTTGGTATCAACCGCTTGAACGCCCCCAAGCTTGGGCCGAAGGCGAATGGAAAGGAACCCGGCTTTGGCTTACCGATCTGGGCGCGCTCTGGCGGCTCGAACCGCTGCAGGACGGCCGGCTTCATCTTCCGGATGCAAAGGCACCTGAAACACCGCCTGATCCTTCAGGCGAACGGCGCTGAGTTTGCCTCCCCAAACGCAACCGCTATCCAAAGCCCACCATTGTTTGGTGAGTTTCAAACCCAACGAAGCCCAGTGGCCGAACAGCACCAGGGCATCGGTCCAGCGGCGGCCTTTCGCGGCATACCAGGGTTGAGCCCAAGCCGGGGCTCGTTCCGGGCCTCCGGAATAGCCTCGCAAGATGGAGCCGTCAGGCTGGCACAAGCGCAAAGTCGTCAAAGCGTTTAAGGCCGTCACCCTTCGCTCCCACGGGTCGTCTTTCGGCGGCCACTGCAAACCGGATCTTTTTTTCCAAGCTTTCAGCAAGGTGGTGTACTCGGGCCCACGCAAGATTTGATGCAGTTCGGAAGCCAATCCCAAGGCTTGCTCCACCGACCAAGCGGGCAATAAACCGGCATGAACCAATAGTTTGCCCTTGTGCTGAAAAATCAGCGGTTGTTGCCGCAACCAGGACAACAGCAACCGGCAATCTGGCGCTTCTAAAACTTCCTGCAAACAATCTCGCTCGTTGGGCTGTTGCAGGCCAGCCGCCATCGAAAGCAATTTCAAATCATGGTTTCCCAACACCAGGCGAACTTGATCGCGGTGGGTAAACAACCAACGCAACATCGGCAGCGAACCGGGCCCCCGGTTGACCACGTCTCCGGCCAGCCAAAGTCGATCTCGGCCGGCTTGAAAATCTATCCGCTGCAACAAGGCTTGAAAGCTGCGAAAACAGCCCTGCACGTCGCCGAGGGCGTAAATCGCCATTATTCCTCTTCCACGTACCCGAGATCCTGCAAGATTTTCTTGTGCCGATCTCCTAGTGGACCCGGTCGCCGGTGCTGATCTTGGGCTAAAACTCGCTGCAGAGCTTCCACCAAAGCTTGAGGAGCTTCTTGATCCGCCAGCAGATTATGCTCTTCTTGCGGATCCTGCTCCAAATCATAAAGTTCCATGAGTTGCGGCCCGGAAGCGTCTCGCCGGGCGATCGCTTTCCATTTCCCCCAGTAGAAACTCAACCAATGAGCATCGCCGGCTAAGTGATCGCGCCCTGTGTCTATTTGAAACATGGGCCGGCCGTCCAAGTCCTGCCACGGCAAACCGGCCAAAGCCAATAGGGTCGGAGCGACGTCCCGTTGGAATACCGGCGCGGACAAGCGAAATCCTTGCGGCCCTCCGGGCACGTGCAAAATCATCGGAATCCGAATCGCCGGCTCATACAAAGAAGTGGCGTGCAACATGCGTTGATGTTCACCGAATTGTTCCCCATGATCGGCGGTAAACAAGATCACCGGAGGCCGATCGCCCTGTTGGACCCAGGAAAGAAGCTCTCCGATTTTGTCATCCAAATAGGCCACTTCTTCCAAATAAAGGTTGTGCAGATTTCGCACTGCCTGGCGAGCTTCCCCCCTTCCCCGAGGTAAATCCGCGGCCACCAATCGAACCAAAGTTTGACTGATCGGTGCAATCGGATCGGCCAACAAGTGGCGGCGATAGCGGCTCGCCAATGCTTGAGGATCGCCGCCCTGACTTCCGGCGAAAGGTGCCGGCGCACCATAAGGGACGTGAGGATCCAAGTAGTGCAGAAATAAAAACCAGGGTTGGTCCTTGGTGGCGAATTCTTGCAACAACTGGTGGGCGGCTTGGTTGACCACTTCCGCCGCCGGCCGGCCTCCGGCCACCAATCCTTTGGAGTCGTGCACTTGATCGGAATGATCCAAATACTGATCGAAGCCCCGCTTCCAACCGGCTTCCGGTCGCAACAAAGCGTTGGTGATCACTCCGGCGGTTTGCCAACCGGCCCGTTGAAAGCGTTCCGCCAAACTTTCCACGCGATCGGGAAAGACTTCCAGATTGCTGCGGACACCGTGTCGAGAAGCCGCCAGGCCAGTGAGTACGCCGACGTGCCCGGGGACGGTTTGATTGCTACAAGCCCAAGCTTGATCGGCGACCAAACCGGACGCCTTCAAGGCGTCCAAATGCGGGGTGGGCGCGGCGTTTGGACCACCGTCCACGGCATCCGCCCGCAAGGTGTCGATGCAAATCAAAAGCACGTTGGGCGGAGATTCCGGCAACCATTGCTTTGCCTCCGGCAACTCCGGAGCTGATGGCGAACAGGCCCAAAACGGACTCCAAATCAGGATCCACGGCCCAAAGCGACGGCAAAGGTTCCAGCGCATGGACCGGCATTCTAGGTCAGGCCGGCGTTTCCCTGCCTGCTAAGCTGAAGGCTGACCTTTTCTTCCCCCCGCGAGTCATGACATCCCATTCTGAAGATCAACAATCCATCGAAACCCAAGTCGCGGCCCAAAACCAAACCATCGAAATGGTTCGGCAAGCGCAGCAAGGTGAAAGCCGCGCCACGGATCAATTGGTCGAACACCTCAGCGGGCGGTTTCTGGCCATGATTATGTTGCGCATGGGGCCCGCCATGCGCCGCCGCCACGATCCCGAAGACGTCCTTCAGGAAGTTTGGATCGAAACCTTGGGCTCGATGAAGAATTTCGACCCGGAGCGGGGAACCCCCTTCGCCTCCTGGGTATTTGCCATCATTCGCCGAACCCTGGACCGGTTGAACAAGAAGGATTTCCGGCGCCCGATTCCGGAAGCCACCTTCCGCCAGCCCGAAGATGAAGGCCCGGCTTTCGGCGAAGCCACCGGCGCCCTAAGTTCCCCGTCCCTTCGGGCTTATCGCCGCGAGTCGGTCGATCGACTGGTGCAGGCGGTCGAGGGTTTGCCCAAGGAACAAAAGGATGCGGTCAGCGGTTTCTGGTTCGAAGAATTGCCGGCGGCGGCCATTGCCGAACGCATGGGCAAGTCTCGCCAGGCGGTCTACATGCTGGTGATGCGGGCCAACAAAGCTCTGTGCCAGCATTTAGAAGTCGACAGCCGCAGTCTCCCGGGAGCTTGGTCGGCGGTCGGTTTACCCTGATCTCCGCTTCAATTTTCCGGCAGAATTCCAGGAGAGGTCGCTGCCGCGACCGCCAAGTTCGGGGCACAAAGCCCCTAGCTGCCACTAGGTATAGACCCTGGTCAAGCCTAGAATGGCCTCCTGTGAAGATTGTCGGGAGCCTGCTTGCCACGGTTTCCCGGAAGCCACGGCCGCCGTGGCCCCCATCCCAACGGGGAGGCCCTCCTTGTTCATAGCCTTGTTGCTCACCCTCATCACCTTTTGGGTGATGGTCTTAGCTGCTGGAATTCGCTTTCCAGCCGGTCGCGAGATCGGTGCGACTTTCCGCGACGCGCTGCGCACCCGCGCCGGCCGTATCGGCCTGGCCTGGGTGGTCGGCACCTTGTTATTCAACGTGGTAGAAACCGGCCTGGATTCGGCTATCGGACCGGCATTGGGCCTGGACTTCACCCATGTGATCCATCGCTTCGAAGGGGATTTGGTCGCCGGCCTGCAAGACACCTTGCTTGGCCACGCTCTGGCGCCGGTTTGGGCTTGGGTGTACGTTTTCCTCTATCCGTCCCTCTTGTTGCTTCCGCTGGTGATCTATCACGCCTCCGGAAAACATGAACATACAAAAGGTTACATTGGGGCCTTCGTCTTCAACTACCTCTTTGCGTTGCCCTTCTACCTGTTCGTCCCGGTCACCGAAACCGGTTGGAGCGGAACCGTCGAACGGGTCAAACCCTTGCTCGACGGCGTTTGGCCGGTGTTCACCGAAGTGGTCCGCAGCAGTAGTGCGCTGGATAACTGCTTCCCCTCGCTGCACACCTCTTTGAGCTTTACCGTCGCCTTCTACGCCCTGCTTCACGGACCCAAACGCCTGCAACGAGTTGGCTGGGTGGGAGCGGTGCTGGTGATGTTGAGCACTTGGGCCTTGGGCATCCATTGGATCAGCGACGCCGCCGCCGGCATCATGCTGGGCTACCTCGCGGCTCGCATGGGGCCGATTTTGGCCGGCCGGGTGGTTTCCTTGGAGCCGGCTCCGGTCGCCTCCACCTGGAGCCGCCGCAAATAAGGCCGACCGAGCCCGAGCCATGGCCTTGCCCCCCTGGCTGATCCGAACCAAGGATCAGTTCGGACGAGTCGATTTCCCCGGCCTGGCCGCTCAACTGGCTTATTTTTTCATTCTCAGCCTGTTTCCCAGCCTGATTTTGCTGGTCGGCCTGCTGGACGCCCTGCCCTTTCCGGAGGAGACCCTGGCTCAAGTCCGCCAGCATCTGCAAGCCGCCCTTCCCGGGCCGGCCGGCCAATTGGTCGGGGAATACTTGCAGAGTTTTGCTCACCGGCGGCCTTCGGGGGCATTGTGGATCTGGCTGCCGCCGACTTTGTGGCTGGCCAGCCGAGCTTTGGCTCGGGCTCGCCTGGCCCTCAATTTGGCCATGCACCTTCCGCCCAAGCGCGGCGCCCTGGCCAGTCGATTGACCGCATTCGTCGCCACCAGCCTGGCTCTCCTCATCGCCGCCGCCGCTTATTTGGCCTTGGTCGCCGGCCCCAGCTTCGGCAACGAAATCGCCGCATGGTTTGGGCTGGAAACCCTGGTCGGCCGCCTTTGGCAAGGCTTGCGTTGGCCGATCGCCTTGACCAGTCAGACGGCTTTTTTGGTCATGCTGTACCGGTATTTACCTTCCCGGGGCTTGCCCTGGCGTTTCCTTTGGGCCGGTGCCGTCCCGGTGGTGCTGGGCTGGTCTTTGGTCGGGGTCGGACTGCAAATTTGGATTCGCCGAGTGGCCCGCTTCGATCAACTCTACGGTAGCTTGGCCTCGGGCATGATCTTGTTGGTGGTCCTCTACCTCTTGTCCCTGTTTCTGTTGCTGGGAGCGGCTTTGGCCGGCAGCCTGGCGCCGCCTTCAAATCCGGACCCGGAATCCGATTCCCGCAACGCATGAAGATCATCACCTGGAACGTCAATTCGATCCGCACCCGGCTTCCCCGCTGTCTGGCTTTGTTGGAAAGGCACAGCCCGGATTTGTTGTGCTTGCAGGAAACCAAAGTCGAAGACGACAAATTCCCGCGGCAGGAAATAGAAGCCGCCGGTTATCAGGTGGAAGTCTTCGGTCAAAAGACTTACAACGGCGTCGCCCTGCTCTCGAAAAAGCCCTTGGAAAATGTGCAGCGGGGCTTCCCCGGCAATCCGATTCCGGAACAAGCCCGAGCGATCGGCGCCACCCTCGACGGAGTCGAAGTCTGGAATTTATACGTGGTCAACGGTCAGGCTTTGGACAGCCCTAAATTCCCGATCAAGATGGCCTGGCTGCAAGGCTTTTTCGATTGGATGCAAGGAGAACGGAAACCGAATCAAGATTTGGTGGTGGTTGGCGATTTCAACATCGCTCCGGAAGACCGGGACGTCCACGATCCGAAGAAGTGGTCGGGGAAAATCTTGTGCAGTGACCAGGAGCGGGAAAAGCTGCAAAGCTTTTTGGATTGGGGCCTCACCGATTTGTTCCGCTTGCACGAAGCCGGCGACGGCCATTTCACTTGGTGGGATTATCGGGCCGGCGCCTTCCCCCGAGGCTGGGGTTTACGCATTGATTTGATGTTGGGAACTGCATCCATGATCAAGCGCTGCCGCGGGGTTCAGATCGATCGGGAAGAGCGCAAGAAAACCACCGGAGAAGGGACCCCCAGTGATCATGCTCCGGTCATTTTGGAACTGGATTGAGGTCCTCCAAATCGCCGGCATGGATCCGGCTGAGATCGGAAACCAGGTGATCGGCATTGGGATGAAGCTGCCGGTCTCCGATCGCCAAGGCGGTCATGCCGGCTCGTTCGGCGGCAAGGATGCCGGCAGGCGCGTCTTCCACCACCAAGCAATGGGCCGGGGAAGTTCGCAAACGTTTCGCCGCCAAGAGAAATCCTTCCGGATCAGGCTTGCTTCGTTGCACCAAGGAGCCGTCCACCAAAAGATCGACCTCTGCAGCCAAGCCGGTCCGTTGCAAGATTTCAGCGGCGTTGCGACTGGCGGAAACGACGGCCAATTTCACTCCTCGGTCGCGTAATTCTTGCAACAAAGCCGCCACACCCGACAAGCGGTCTCCCGGCATCAAGCGGTTCAAAAACTGGCGGTAGAGGCGGTTTTTCTTCTCCATAAATAATTGCATTTGGCTTTCGCTCAGGCTTTTGCCGCCGGCTTGCAGCAACTGCTCCAAACTTTGCCGGCGACTGACGCCGCGCAGACGATGATTCCACTCCCAATCGAAAGGGATCTCCAACTCTTCGGCAATGGCCTGCCAAGCTTGGAAATGATAATGGTCGGTGGCGACCAGCACGCCGTCCAAGTCGAACAAAACGGCTTTCAGCCAGGCCTTGGGAGAAGCTCGATTCGGCCTTTCGGGTTCTATCACCGCCGTTTCCCCCGGCTGAAGCCTCCAAGTCTGCCCTTGCACCTCGATGGCTAAAGCCGTCTCTCCATGATGCTGCACCGAAAGCCGGTCGCTTTGCCATAGGAGCTGCAGTTTTTGCCCTCGCCACAAAAGAGGCAGGTTGACTCGATGCCAAATCGAAGGGAATTTTGGATCCAAACGCAAGGTGTCGCTGAAAAGGGAGCTTTGTAAGCCGGCAAAGCCAAACCACAAAATCGCCCACAAGGAGGCGGCGTTGGCGATATGAATGCCTTCAGAAGCCGTCCCCGGATGGAGATCCAATCCTGCGGCTCGTTGCCAGTACTGCCACGCGGGTTGCTGAAGGTTTAGGCGAGCGGCCACCCAAGCATGAACTCCGGCGGAAAGGGAAGAGTCGTGACTGGTGATCGGTTCATAGGCGTTCCAGGCGGCCAGCATCTCCTTTCGATTGAAATCTCGGGGGAACAAAGCCATCAGCATCAACACGTCGGCCTGTTTCAGAACTTGATGCCGGTAAAGCTCTTCCAAGGGAAACTGCTCCGCCAACGTTTTTTCCCGGTCCTTCCAAACCGCGGTGAAATCCAGAGGTTCGTACTGATCGAAATCCGAGGCTTGGAGAACGCGACGCCCTTGCCGATCGCGCCATACCGGCAAAGCTCGTGCGGCGTTTTCAAATTGGCGAGCTTCTTCGGTGGTGGCGCCGCCCCAAAGGCAGAACCGGGCGCCCAGGCGCAGGACAAACTTGGCCAGGTGATTGGTGTAGCTGTTGTCGACGGCGTTCGGGCTGTATTCATCGGGTCCCAGCACGTTTTTCAATTGAGCTCGGCCGTCGGGCAACCAAACCAAACGACTGCACCAAAAGCGAGCGCACTCGACCATGCCGTGAGCCGATTCCGTCCACTCCTCTACGTCCGAAGCGGCGGCAAGATGCGCCCAGGCATAGACCACCGCCGACGTGACGTGAACCTCCTGTTCGTTGTAGGGCCATGCTTGGCACTGTTCCCGTCCCTCCGCATCGGATTCCCAGGGGTACCGGGCACCGTAGAAACCGCTTTCCGCCGCATGCCTTTTGGCGGCGGCTAATCGATTTAGACGAAACCTGCAAAGGTCCCTGGCTTTTTGAGGATCGGTGTAAAGGAAAAAAGGAAGCAGGAAGATCTCGGTATCCCAAAAATAGCGACCGTAATAAGCTTCACCGGCATAACCCTTGGCATCGATGGCGACTTCGCCTCCTGGAACGAAACTGCGCAGCAAATGATAGCCAGCGGTTCGAACGGCAAGTTGGGATTTGGGATCGCCCTCGATTTCAAGGTAACAGCTTTGCCAACGTCGACGCCACCGACGGCGGTGTTCGGTCAAAACTTGCCCCCAGGGGCGGCGCCACAAGCTCTTGGTCTCTTTCCTCCATCGCTGTGAACCGAAAAGGCGGCGCACTTCACTTCGTTTTTCGATGGCAGCCGGCTCTTGTGCTGGATCCAGAGTCAAGTGAAAGCCGACTTGCAAGCGACGATCTTGGCTTTTTAGGGGCAAAACCTTCGCCTTCCCTTGCAAGCCTTGCATGGAAGAAAGGATTTCAATTCGATCGTCGCCGTTGGTGTTCAATCGGCACCGAATCTCGGCTGGCGCGGGTGCAGCAAGTTCAACTAGATTCAAATGATCGAATCCGTTGGTTTGCACTCTGGCATCGAGAAACGCGTGGACCTTCATGCGAACTCTTCGATTGGAAGTCAAATAGACTCGCTGCAGGCAAAGCTGAGGCTTGGTCAAGTCGACGAAGCGAAGCCAGAACGCCTGAATCGTAGGTCCAGATTTGGTCTTCCAGGTGAACCGGCGGTAGAGCATGCCGTCTCGAAGATCAAGGCACCGGCGGTGTTCGGTCCATTGACTGTCCGTAACGGAGAAAACTTCGGTTCCGAGTTGCAGTTGAAGTCCCAAAAAGAAAGGCAAGTTGATCAGCTCTTGGCCAAGCAGCGGGTGATTTCCGTAAACTCCAGGCAGATAACAACCCCATTTGCTCGGCGTGTCCGGGAACACTTCCGAAGTTACGTTTCCGGGTTGGCGCAAAGGTTGTTGATCTTGCGGGCATTCGGGTAAGGCTTCTTCCAGGGAAGCCCGCAACTGCAACGGCCCGCTTCCCTGACTGAGCAAGCCTTCGAAATGGCATCCCTGTTTGGGATCGAAACCCTCCTGATGCAGTAACCAGCTTTCTGCTTGAGGCCAAAGGCCCAGCACTTCAGGCCAGGATTTCGGCAAATCCATCATGGCAATTTTCGTTCGGCTTCCCGGCCGATGACGTCCATGCGATGTTTCTTGCGTTGATTGTCGCGCCAGTATTGACCGGTGTCCCACAAGGGTTCGACCAACTCCTGCTCCCAATTTTGAAGGGCGGCCAAAAGGTTTTCCGTGTGATCTTGGTGTTGGGAAGCCAAATTGATGGTTTCGCCGGGATCTTCAGCCAGGTTGAACAATAAAGGGCTTTCCTGGTCGTCCACTCGGATCAGCTTCCAATCGCCCAGCCGCACGGCAGCAGCCGGTCCACGGCGCCAGAAAAGAGGTCGCTTTGGAAATTCCCACTTCCTGGCCTTAGCTCCTTGATCCCTCAGAAAGGGAAGCAAGTTGATGCCGTCCAACTCCGGTTGCCAAGATTGGGGATCGGCTCTGGCGGCGGCTAAGGCAGTGGGGAAAAGATCGAGGGCGCTGATCGGGGCCTCGATCTTTTGTCCGCCTTGGAAACGGTTCGGCCAGCGCATCATGCAGGGTACCCGAATGCCTCCTTCCCATTTGGAGCCCTTCATGCCCCGCCAGGGGCCGTTGTCACTGTGATTGGTGGTGGCGCCGCCGTTGTCATTCAGAAAAACCACCAAGGTTTGGTCTGCTTCGCCACTTGCTTTAACGGCTTCCAAAACGGCACCGATACTTTGGTCCAGAGACGCTTGCATGGCGGCGTACTTGCGCCGTCCTTCAACCTCAATGCTTTGGAAATGCTGATACCAATCTTCTCGCGGGTGCATGGGAGTATGCGGAGCGGTATAGGCCAAGTAAAGAAACCACGGACGTGGATCGGGCTTCTGAATGATGCGGGCCGCTTCCGCCGCCAGGAAATCGGTCAGATAGGTGAATTCTTCTTCCTCATCGAGGAATTGGCCATCCCGTTGCAGGCGCTGAGGGCCGGTGTTTTCGACCGACATGGGAAAATAGCTGCGGGAGCCGCCCAGCAAACCGGTGAAATGCTGGAATCCCCGCTGCATGGGGTGATATTCCGGCGAGCTTCCCAAATGCCATTTACCGACGACGGCGGTTCGATAGCCTTGCTGCATCAGGGCCTCGGCAAGAGTTTTCTCCTGCAAAGGCAGACCGTGGTTGCCTTTCAGGTTAAATTCGTGGCCGAATCGCTGCTGGTAACGGCCGGTGAGAAGACCTGCCCGGGACGGGCTACAAACGGAAGCCGAAACGTAGGCTTGCTCGAAAATCACGCTTTCTTCCGCCAATCGGTCCAAATGAGGCGTCTGAAGATCAACGGAGCCTTGAAAACCGAAGTCGACGTAGCCGGCATCGTCGATTAGAATCAGCAATATATTCGGCTGAGCCTCCTGGTCGAGTTCTGGGGCTTGGCACGCGGAAAGTCCGCAAAGGAGGAGACCGAACAGGAAGGCCTGGAGGAGGGCATTCACGGCACCATCATGGGCCATCCAGGCCAATTTTCAAGATCTACCAAACTACGGCGCCTTAAGCCGGCCGATGGCTCTCTCCAAAAGCGCAATCTTAGTTTTCACGCGGCATCGGTTCCGACTCAACGGCAAATCAAATGCAGGACTCAAAGAATTCTTCGATTTTTTCAAATTCTTCAAGTAGGCTTGGGCCCAGAGACGAGCGAATACGTTCCCTGGATTCTTTCTTCCAATCAAGACTATCAAAGTAAATGTTCTCCAAGAATGAAACAGAAATCAACTCCGTCACATATGGATGTCCTTTCGCAAAGGCAATTTCCAGTATGCCAAAGACTTCCCCCACCTCCCCCAGTGGAGGATCATACGGTTCACTCTCCCATGTGTCCTGGAATCCTGAGATTACGAAGCGGGAAACATCCCCCATGAAAACATGAGCCAGCAATTCATCATTAATTGAAATGTGAGCCTCATATAGAGGCCGCAGCCCAGGAACTGCCTCCACCATTTGGAGAATCAATTGCTCAGCTTCAGACGACGGCATGAGTTCCAGCTCTTGCAGAGGAAGTCGCATCAAGGTTCAAGCTCGAACCGACATCTTGAAAATTCCTGAAAAGCACAATTATCTCGGAATCCTTTGCTCACAACACATCACAAACGGTGACCATGTCCTTGAGTTTATCAAAATATCAAAAACCTTCCTGCTGAACTCCGGGAAATCTTTGAATGGCCGTCCCAGCTTATCTCGCAGCTTCCGGGAAAACTTCCAAAGAGCAGGACTGCCTTGAGGGCCCGCCGAGGCTCACTACGTCGCCGGAAGTGTTCATTCGGCAACGCTAAAATGGAGCGCTTAAGCGAGAAACGCAGGACATGCCCCAATGATCTCGCTTTTCATGAAGGAGCTGCCGCCTCCCCCAAGCTTTAGTTTACTGGAATTGAGAATGAAACGAAACTACCGGATTGCCATGCCCTCTGATGCAAGGCTCCTTAGGCACTCTTGTCATTGCCACGAGGTGGCTTTGGGAATGACTCGTCCGGAATTCCTAGTTTCTGGACTAAGCCTCCTTTTGAACGGCATGATTGAATCAATCGTTCTAGATTTTCTTAATGAGAAAAACAAACTAAAAATTTCCTTGGAGCCCGGGCAATCCACTCGAGCGCAGGTCAAATTCGAAGGAACCGTTGTGCATTTATACTTATCTCAAGATGAGTTTGACTACTGGAATTCTTTCTTCCTCGAATACTGCCGAGATCGAGGGGCGACGGTCGATCATTTGGATTTAGAGGCCGTCAGCCAGTCAGAACCAAAGGAAATGTTTGATTTTGTCATCCAAATCCCTAGTTTCCTTCCTTGGAATGAAGAATAGCAATCAAATCGCCTTCAATTTCAATCTGAGCCCAAGGCAAAACATCAATGATAGATTGCTACCGATCGCCTGGCAGGTAATCGGAAAAAATCCAGATGTTGAATTAAACTTCTATCCAGAGGATGGAGGCCATACTTGGAAAAATTCTAGTCCAGTCAATCCGCATGCCTGATAACGATCTATGAATTCCTGACTTACATAGGTAGGGCTAGCCAAATAAGGGAGTCGGAATATTTCTAATCCAAGAATTTTGTCCTCAACAAAAACTGGCTCTTTGATTCGCCCAATCCTTCCCGATTGAGGAAATCGCCACAAAACGGAACTTTCCTCATCCAATGCATCTACGGTCATTGAATTAAATACAAACAACTCCTCTCCTCCCTCATCCCTTAAAAGCAGGATTTCCCCGCGCTTCTGCCATACATCCTTCATGGACTTCAACGCATTCCATCTCAGGGCAATGGCAGATGAAGAAAGCCAAGGAAAATCCGAGCTTCTCCCTAATGAATTTTCATCCGGTCTGACACTCCTCACCCTTATTGGATGCCAATCCTTTGCTTGGCTTGTGCCATCAAGGCATTTAAGGATTTCATAATCCCTTGAGTTGACACAATTAAGCCACTCGAAGTCCTTACCACTTTCCAGGCGGAAAATTTGCATTCTAAAAATTTCCAGATTGAAGTGCTTCTCTTATCGCTGCCAATGCAGCCAAGGCTTCATCACGACTTTTGGCTGCCCTGAGCCACTCATTCACCGAATTATAATAGCCATTAGTATGAAGCCTCCGATGGGTTTCAGCCGGAAGGAAAACCCCATTTGCAGCCTCGTTCACGTCAATGCCAAACTTATCCAAACACTGCTCTTGCCTCCTTAGCTCCTTTTGCACCTTTGGCAACAATGTGATGGGCTTCATCCCCTTTTTGCCTAACGTGGCCTGCTGCTTCAAGTGCTCGTCCGAGTTTAAAACTTGCCCTAGAACCCCTGGCAGAAGTCGCAGCACCAAGGTCAAAGCTCGATCCACCTTGCTTAAAAGCACCATTTTCCGGGAATCCTTTGCCAACCTCACATACGGTAGCCTTGTCCTTGAGTTTATCAAAAAGCTTCTTGATGAACTCCACGAAATCCTTGAATAGTCGACCCAGCTTGTTTCGGAGCTTCCCGACTAATTTCCGTAGAGCCGGGCTCTTTTTAAAGGCAGCCTTGAGTGCCGCCAAGGATTTGAAACTTACAAATGGGAGCAATGCAGAACCTGCGGAAGCCAGTCTCTCAGCACCGCTAAGCCTTTCTCCTGTAATAATATCCTGGCCGATGTTGGCCGAAACTGCGTCCAATACATCTCCTGCAGGAGTATAGCCGATTAACAGCGAGGCGCTTTGGCTAACAAAACTGCCCAGACGCCCCCTGATCCTTCCCCAAAGCCTGCCAATTGAGCTGAGTCCCGTCGGGTCCCACCAAGTGGCTGGAGTGCCGAATCCGTATTGGTAGAGATCCCAAGAGTCGACCGGACCGGAGGGGTCGGGCGACAAGAAGGCGATAACTTCAGAGAGAACTTAGCTAAAGGCATCAACTGATCTCTGGAGCGATAACAATTAAGAGACTCTGAACATCGATAATGCGCATTCCAACGCTTATTCTTTTTCATTGAATTGCTACCATAAACGCTTGGTCACGCTATATTGCCCCATAAACGGAAGATCCTGGGCACGTCCCCATGATTTTGCTTTGAATAATGGGATACTCGCCTTTCCTTTGCCTCTGATTGCAGGAACTGAAAATGAAACGAAACTACCGAATTGCAATGCCTTCTGATGCAAGGCTACTTAAACACTCTCGTCAATACCACAAGGTGGCATTGGGGACGATTAGTCCGGAATACCTAGTTTCTGGGCTCTGTCTGCTATCGAACGGTTTGATAAAATCAATAGTATTAGATTTTTTAGCGATAAAAACCAACTAAAAATTTTCTTAGAGCCTGAACAATCCACTAGAGCGCAAGTCAAATTCGAAGGATCAGTTGTGCATTTGTACTTATCTCAAGATGAGTTTGACTACTGGAATTCCTTCTTCCTCGAATACTGTCGAGATCGAGGGGTGACGGTCGATCATTTGGATTTAGAGGCCGTCAGCCAGTCAGAACCAAAGGAAATGTTTGACTTTGTCATCCAAATCCCCAGTTTCCTTCCTTGGAAGGATGAATTGTAATTTTTCAGAGGTTTTCAATCCGGCAGGATCTTTAAATATGAGCGGCTTGTTTTAAAAAATCGCGCTCCATCCGCAGGATGCGATTCTCTCGCTTCAGCCGGGCGAGCTCCTTCTTCTCCTCGGTGGTCAAAGCCCCTACCGAGCGCAATCATTCATCGATCCCAGCCAGGCAAATCCAGTTCACCAGGCTGGCGCGACCGATGTACAGATCGCTGGCCACAGGGGAAAGATTGCCGATTTCGCGGCCCAGGTGAACTGGAATTCCAGAGGACTTAAATCGGTCAAGATTTCCTCACTATCAAGCTCATACATTTCAAGTTGAAAGCCTGATTTTCAAGGTCTTCCAAAACATATTTAACTCCATCATGCTGGAGATGGCGAACATCCCGAACCCGCAGGCACAAAATCTGGGTGACTCCACCACCAAAGCCTTTTACCCAGAAGTCGGAAACCAATCCAGCCTCAAGAATGATTCCTGCAATTGGCTCGATATCATCATCAACCAATTCAAGAACAAGTGAACATTTGCCGGACTCTAGATTGGTTTTGAATTCCATCCGATGAACGACTGTCAGCGGAGCAAGAGCCGCATTAATCTTCTTGATCTCTTTCATCATTCCCAAATTCCAGTATACGGCCCAGGTCCAGCATGCCTAGTGTCTTTTCCCTTCCGCCCATATCCAGGGCCGTACTCTCTGGTATGATGATGAGGATTAGTATGTGTCGAAGGATCTGGCAAATCAGTGAAATCTGTTCTCTCCTTAAGTCGACCAAACTCATCGTACTGTGCACGCCAGGGTTGAACCTGCCCGACATCGTCTATATATTGTCCCTGAAGATGCTGAACGCCTGGAGTTACCTGCTGAGGAGCTTTTGCGCCAAACCCTCTCCCATTTCGAGCTGCTGATGCCTTTCCAAGATCGAAATTACTCCCTCCCACCTTCTGCGCCGCATTCCTTAGATCGCCTCCTCCCTTAGTACATTTCTTCGCCTTGTCTTTTAGTTTTTCAAACATTTCCTTAAGGAACTCTTTGAAATCAGCCCAAAGCTTACCTAAGGCTTTTTTTAACGTTCTCACGATTTTTTTGAATAAACCGGAACCAATGGCTTCCTTTACTCCCCTTAAAGTTCCATAAGAAACAAAAGGGGCCAAAGCAGCCGCAACAGCCAAACCACGATCCGACAAATCCAATGATTGCCCTGTAATAATATCTTTCCCCATAAGCGCAGAGACTGCATCAAGCACATCGCCAACAGGCGTAAATGAAAGCCCAAGGGAGATGATTTCACTGGCAAATCCAGCCAAGGGTCTCTTTATCCGATCCCAAAGCCTGCCAATTGAGCTGAGTCCCGTCGGGTCCCACCAAGTGGCTGGAGTGCCGAATCCGTATTGGTAGAGATTCCAAGAGTCGACCGGACCGGAGGGGTCGGGCGCAAGGAAAGTGCCGAGGACGGGGTCGTACCAGCGAGCTCGGAGGTCGTACAAGCCGAGGGTTTGGTCGAAGATCCGACCCAAAAAGAAACGGCGATTGCCGAAGGCGCTGGCCGATAGGCTTTGGCCGTTGCCGTCTTCAATGCTGACTTGACCGAAGGCGTCGTATCGATAGCGCTCGACCACAGATTGACTGGCAGAGTCGATCAAGGCCAAGAAACTGCCTTGAAGATCTCGAGCGATTTGGAAAACGTTCAGAGATGGTCCAACACCGGTTCGCACGAAGGCTTCGCTGTCCTCATGTCCAGTTAAACCATAGGTTTGAATTTCACTGCTGGGCCCATTTTCTGGATACAAGGCGGCAAGCCCCATGCCCCAATAAACGAAGCGGATGGGATTCAAGCCGTCCTCGACTGTTCGAACCCGCCTTCCTTCAGCGTCGTATAAGTGCTCTCGAACTTCCCCGCCACTAAGGGTTTCCACCCGAGTTAGCCGGTTCCAAGCGTCGTAGAAGTAGCGATATTGGTCGTCGCTGCGCAGTAAACCGTTCCAGGTGTTCCGGTTCTTGGTTCCCCCTGGATCGGTAACGGTCAAATAGAAGTGAGCGTCGTTGGAAACGTAACTTTCCGTTTCGGCCTGGCCGCCATACGGTTGTCGCTCTACCGATTGCCGGCCGTACACCGAATTCAAGGAATATCGGGTGACCTCAGTATAGGTATTGGGATCTTGCCCAGGAGTGTGGGTCAATGGGTTCGGCACACCTTCGAACCAGTCCTTCAATCGCCCGAAAGCATCATGTTCGAAGACCTCACCGGTACCATCCAGAGCCCGTTTCCGGGCAATTACCCGATCGCCCAAATCGAATGCCTGTAACTGGCCTTCCAGGATTTCAAAGACCCCGTTTCCGTCGTCCTTGTCGGCAATCAAAGAGGTCAGCCGGCCAAAGCCATCGAAGTCGGTAACCAGGCGAGTAGAAGAATGGCTTTCTAAACGGCGCTTAAGCCGCAATCCCTCGTATTCGAAAGCATAAGTCGAAAGGGGGGTGCTCCCGTCCTGGTAAGCCACCGAAGTCGGACGTCCGGAACTGTCGTAACTCCAATCTCCCTGGCTGATGCCCAATCCTGACGGATATTGCACCTGGTGGATTTCTCCCGAATATCCATAACTCCAAGCCCAGGCGTGTTGAGAGCCGGACAAGCCCTGAACCTCCGAAAGGAGCTCACCCAAGTGATTGAACTGGAATTGGGTTGTCCAAACTTCGATCCCCTGGTCGAGGACACGGGAAGTTTGCAATAAACCGCTCATACGGTCGAATTCCCAAGCCAACTCGTTCGGACCTGAAATTTCAGGAATTCCGCTGGCATCCGCCAGATCGCTAACCAAATAATCGAAATCATAAGTTAGGGTGTGCTTGACTCCAGCACTGTCCTGGAATTCCACCGGCCGATCCAAACTGTCATAGATCAGAATTTCTTCGAATCGCCCGTCCGGGTGAGTCACCTTCTTCTGGCGAAGAAAGGGATCACCCGTGTAATCGAACAAGGTTTCCTTCCCTTCAGCATCGATAACCTTGGACAAGGTGCCGTCGGTGGAATTCCAAACGTAATCGGTTACTTGCGGGGCTCCCCCACCCACCGGAACCTTGCGCACCAACTCAGGGCGACCCAAGCCGTCGTATTCGGTCTCCACTCGGTGGCCGAGCGGGTCGACCATGGACAAGACTCGATCCAAACCGTCGAAACTCTTGTCGTAGGTTCGGCTTTGGCCCCAACTGGATCCGGTCCACTCCCACTCCGTAACCGCGGTCGGGCGGCCTAAATCATCAAACTGGCTTTCAACCCGACTTTGCCGTCCCCCGTCTTCAAAACCGAAAAACTCGATTTTTCGTTGGGAATCGTGATACTGGACGGTGGCATCGGTCAACCATGTTCCTGCGGTATCGTCCAGCATTTGTTTCTTGCCGAGCAAACGGCCGCGAGCGTCCCAGGTCATCCGGGTCACGGAGATGTCCGCATTGGCCGCCCCGGCACTTCGGTCCCCGTGATAAACGGAGATTTTGGTCGGTAATCCACGCCAATCGATTTCGTAGGTGGTCGCCCGGGAAGGTTCAGAAGCCCCCTCCTCAACGATTCTTTCCGCTAGCAGATGTCCGGCGGTATTTCTGGTAGTGATCTTATGCAGATGCCAGACCGAAGCTGTCGGGCTTTGAGGGCTTCCCTGAATCGCTCCAAATTCGGTTTCCTTTACAAATCCCCGAGCGTCATAGAGGAAATGCGTTCGGGAGAAATGGTTGCCATCAGTCTGTTCGAAAACGTTTTTTAACCGGCCATGGCGATCGTAATCTTGGACCGATATCCATCCTTCGGCGTTTCGCCAGGAAACCAGTCGTCCCAAGAGGTCGTAACCGGAATCGTTTGAAGAACTTCCAGCTTGCCAAAGGATTTGGCTGTTGCCCTGATATTCTCGGGAAATCGTTTTCGGCAGTCTGAGCCCTTCGGTGGTGTAAGTCAAAATTGTCTTAAATCCACGCCAATCCTGGCTCCACAGCAGATTATCAGCTAAATCGAATCCGTAAGTGGTTGCCCGAGTGACCCCGTCGGTTCCGGTTACTGACACCTGGGAGATCATTTCACGGTCGTCATAACTGTATTCGGTAACTTCGGTTTCCGCACCGCTGACCAGCTGTTCTTTGGCTAAGTTGCCGGATAAGTCAAAAAAGTATTGGGTGGTCCTAGATGCCTGCGAAGAACCTCCATCCCAATCTTCCTCGGCCAAATATTGATTGCCTTTCTGATCCCATTGGAAGCGATGGACGATGCCATCGGGGCCTTGTTCCGTTAGAATTCGGCCCTGTTTGTCTCGGGTCCACTGCCAAGTCCAACTGCCACCGTTTACCGGATCGGTAACCTCCATCTCTTTGATAAAGCGGTGATCGTCATCCAGCAGATAATTCACCTGAGATACGACTTGACCGTTCACCCGGTCCTCGCGAAGCAGCATCTGGTCGGTGCCATAACCGGGTTCATTCGGCCCGGCGCCGTAGTAAGCAAAGGTTTGAGAGCGGCGGAATGATTTGATCTGGGGATCGGCGTCGTATTGATAGTCGTCGAAATCGATGGACGTCAACCGCCCCTTGCTATCCCAGGTCAAAAGCTGCCTTACCAACCCGGGAATTTCCACCTGGCAGGAGGAACCGGAATCGTCGCAATGATTGTCCGGATCCTCTCCTTCCACTGAATCCCGGATTAGATCGTGCTCGGCCATGCGCAAGAAATATTGGCCAGCTTCGGGATCGAATGGCGTCCAACCGAACCGTTCGACTCTCCAGAAATCGCCATTGTCGGCCTTCCACCAGATATATTCCAGGTCGCCGTCGGCGGTAAATTGAAAATGCTGCTCTCGGCTGTCCGGGTAAGTGATCTTCGTGACTTGGCCACAACATCCGGAGGAGTCATACTCCCAAACCGTCGCCGGTTGGTTGCTTTGGTTGGGATCGTAAGCATCGATCCGCTGGACGATTCGGCCGTAGGAATCGAAACCAAAGAAACGCCGGCTTCCTTCCGGATCGGTATAGGTCATTTGGGAATTCAAGTCATCCCAGTCATATAGGTGAATCCCCGCCCTGGCTGAACCAGGACCTTCGATTTCCTTCTTGACCCGATATCCAGGATTCAGGCTATATTCCCACTCGCGGAACAGATTTCCGTTCGGATTCCAGGTTTTGGAATTCCCCCGGTTTGAAGGACAGTCGAAAAAAGGTCACAATGACCTTGGAGGTTCCCTTGTCCCGCAGACCGAGACGTACTTTTACGGCTGAGCAGAAGGCAGAGGCAGTTCGCCTGGCCC
>QQUA01000022.1 GCA_008501825.1 Planctomycetota bacterium
AAGGCCACGCGCAAGAAGGCCACGCGCAAGAAGGCCACGCGCAAGAAGGCCACGCGCAAGAAGGCCACGCGCAAGAAGGCCACGCGCAAGAAGGCCACGCGCAAGAAGGCCACGCGCAAGAAGGCCACGCGCAAGAAGGCCAAACCCAACCCTTGGGTCGGCACGTTCGGACCGGAGATGCCCGAAGGATGGACCACCGATCGCAACATTCTTGGAGGCAAAGGAGCCGGCTTGGCGCGGATGTCGGAAATCGGTTTGCCGGTTCCTCCCGGGTTCACCATCACCACTGAGGTTTGCACCTACTACATGCTGCACCGGGACTATCCGGAAACCTTCCAGCGCCAGACCGAAAAAGCCATGAAGGCTTTGGAACGGTCGATGGGCCGTAAATTCGGACATCCCAAACGGCCGCTGTTGGTGTCGGTCCGATCCGGCGCCCGGGTCAGCATGCCCGGCATGATGGATACGGTGCTCAACCTGGGATTGAATTCCGAGACCATCCAAGGCCTGATCGCCGATAGCGGCAATGCCCGGTTTGCTTGGGACGCCTATCGCCGCTTCGTCGCCATGTACGGGGACGTCGTCCTCGGGCTTTGCCAACGGGACCACAATCCCTTCGAAGAAATTTTGGAAGCTCGGAAACGAGAGCGATTGGTCCGTTTGGATACCGAGTTGGACGCCGAGGATTTGCAGGCGGTCACCGAAGCCAGCTTGGCTTACGTCGAGCAAGCCATGGGCAAACCCTTCCCCTCCGATCCCCACGAGCAACTGGACGGTGCCGTTCGGGCGGTGTTCGAATCGTGGAACAACGATCGGGCGGTGGCTTACCGGCGCATGAACGGCATTCCCGACGATTGGGGAACGGCGGTGAACGTCCAAGCCATGGTGTTCGGCAACCTAGGTGCGGATTCGGGAACCGGAGTGGCCTTCACCCGCGATCCCGCCACCGGCGAAAATCGTTTTTACGGCGAATACCTGATGAATGCTCAGGGTGAAGACGTGGTCGCCGGAACGCGAACTCCTCACCCCATGGAAGACATGGAACAGGAGATGCCGGCGATTTACGGCCAGTTGCTGAAGATCCGCAAGGTGCTGGAGCGGGAATTCGGCGACATGCAGGATTTGGAGTTCACCATTGAACGGGGCAAGCTCTACATCTTGCAAACCCGAGCCGGCAAGCGCACCGGCGCGGCGGCCATTCGAATCGCCACCGATTTGGTCAAGGAACGCCGAATCAGCCAGCAGGAAGCCCTCCGCCGAATCGATCCGGAAAGCATCACTCAGTTGCTGAGCCCGGTATTCGACGGCAGCGAAAAGCAACAGGCCTTGGATCAGGGAAGGTTGTTGGCCACCGGTTTGAACGCCGGCCCCGGCGCCGCCACCGGGCGCATTGTGTTCTCGGCGGAAGACGCGGTGAATTGGGCGGAACGGGGCGAATCGGTCCTGTTGGTCCGGCCGGAGACTTCTCCGGAAGACATTCGCGGCATGGAAGCCGCCGCCGGCATTTTGACCCAGCACGGCGGCATGACTTCTCACGCCGCTTTGGTAGCCCGGCAAATGGGCCGGGTGTGCGTCGCCGGCTGTGGCGAGATCAACATCGATCTCCGAGCCAAACGGTTGCAAGCCAACGGCCAGGAGTTTCAGGAAGGAGATTGGTTGTCCTTGGATGGAAGCACCGGGCAAGTCATCGCCGGTCAGGTCCACACCCAAGCTTCTCGAGTCATCCAGGTGATTCAAGGAAAGGCCGAAGCCACCGAAAATGGCGACGATGCCCGCTTCCGCTTGATCATGCAGTGGGCGGACCGTGCCCGGCGCCTAAAGGTTCGAGCCAATGCCGACCAGCCGGATCAGGCTCAACTCGCCGTAGCATTGGGAGCCGAAGGCATCGGCCTTTGCCGCACCGAACACATGTTCTTCGGGGAAGGCAAATTGCTGGCCATGCAAAGGATGATCTTGGCCGCCGATGCCGACGCCAGGCGAGCGGCCCTTGAAGAAATCCTGCCGCTTCAAAGGCAAGACTTCGAAGGCATTTTGGAAGCCATGGGATCGCGGCCGGTCACCGTTCGCACCTTGGACCCGCCGCTTCACGAGTTCCTCCCTCACACCGAAGCCGATGCCGTGGAACTGGCGGCTAAATTGGGAGTGGATGCCGAGGAAATCCACAAGCGCGTTGCCGCTCTCCATGAAGCCAATCCCATGCTGGGTTTCCGGGGCTGCCGGCTGACCTCCTTGGTCCCGGAAATCCTCGAAATCCAAATCACCGCGCTCTTGCAAGCAGCCGCTTCCCTGCGCCAAAGGAAGATCCGGGTTCAACCGGAAATCATGATTCCTTTAGTCGGCCACCGGGACGAGCTGGGCGGCCACGAACGCCAAGTCCGGGCCATCGCCAAGCGGGTGTTCAAAGAAGCCAAAGTCAAGGTGCCCTACACCGTGGGCACCATGATCGAAGTTCCCCGAGCCGCCTTGACTGCATATGAAGTCGCGGAAGTGGCCGAGTTCTTCTCTTTTGGCACCAACGACCTGACCCAAACCACCTTGGCCATGTCCAGGGACGACAGCGGTTCTTTCCTCCCGGCCTACGTCGAAGCCGGTTTGTACGATCGGGATCCCTTTAGCTCGATCGATCAAAACGGGGTCGGACGGTTGATGGAAATCGCGGTTGAAGAAGGACGCCGGCAACGACCGGATCTCAAAATCGGCATTTGCGGCGAACATGGCGGCGACCCTGCTTCGGTGGAATACTGCCATCGCTTGCAATTGGATTACGTCTCCTGCAGCCCCTACCGTCTTCCGGTAGCGCGCCTGGCGGCTGCCCGAGCGGCCATCAACACAGCACCGGCATAAAAAGTCGAAACCAAAAGCCAAGGCCGGCTCCCCAACGGGATCCGGCCTTCTTTTTGTTCGGCGTCGTCGGAAATTAAGACTCAGCCAGCAAAGTCTTGGCCTGTTCGGTCCATGCTTCCGACTTGGGATGGCCTTTCCAGACCACCTCTCCTTGACGATCGATCAAGAAACCGACCGGAATGCCATCCACTTCATAATCCTGAAAACTGGAACATTCCGCCGCCACCGGGAAAGGCAGTTGCAAGCGCTCCACCCAGGATTCGACCACTTGCCTGGATTCATTGCTGACCGCCACGATTTGCAATCCCTTTTCCGCCAACTCCTCATGCACCTGAACCAGATGCGGCATGCTTGCCAAACAAGGCCGTCAGGTGCTGGCCCAGAATTCGAGAAAGACCACTTGGCCTTCCCATTCCACCGTGGCCGAAGGGGAATCCAAATTGAACCAATAGGCGTCCCGTAACCCCGGGGCTTGGTTTCCAGGATTCAAGCCGCCCACCCCACAAGCGGGCAGCAACACCGCCAAGCTAAGAGTCAGCGCCGGCGCAAATTTTCGAAGATTAGGCAGGAAGGCCGTCACGAGAAGGCATGACCTTGTCTAGGAATTCCTTGGCCGATCGGATTTCCGAATCGGGGCAGGCGGCAAAGGCGAAGTCCCATTCCAGGTTCTCGCCGAGAATGTCAGCCAACTTTTCGCTGGCAAGACCTTGGATGACCCGCTCGCCGAAGCGTTGGGTTCCTGCCGGTCCGGTATGAGGCAGGAGCGCCAGAAAGACTTGGGTGTCATAGCGGGCGACAATATCCACGTCTCGGGTATCCAACAAAATCACTCCCGAGACCTTTAGCAAGGTCGCCGGATCCAAGGCACCTTCGTGAGAGAAGCGGACCAAGCCCAGGGGATAACGAAAACGGCTGGATCGCTTGAATTCTTCATCCAAGCGGTGTTCCCAGAAGGGAGCGGTAAACAAATGCGTTTCGGGATCGGTGACCGATTGCAAGAAACGCTCTCGCACCGAAGCCTCCCGGTCTTCCAGGAAGGCTCGCTCCAAATGTTCTCCCAACGGACCTTCCACCGGCAGATTGTCTTCGGGAGTCACCAGAGAAAGCCCGAAAGGACTGCGCAGGCGATCGGCCAGAGCGGCGATGTCCAAGGGAAGCTCCAGAGCGCCTTGGGCCCCGACGAAGCGGGCCAAGCCTTCGGCATCGGCGGCGTTGCCTCGAGTCAACAAAAACAGCAAGGCTCGAGAGCGGCGCAAGTAATCCAAGCTCCACTCGTAAATATCCAAGCCGTCGAGGGCGGCGCCGTCGACGACCAGAATTCCCTGAATCCCCTCAGAAGCGGACTGGAGAGCTTCAGGGTTGCTGAAACAAACCGCAGGCTCCACCGCATCGCCAGCCATCTCGGCGGCGGCTTTCACCGCTTCGAGCACCTGCGGGTCGGTGGAAAGGATGGAGAGGGATCTACGAGTCATGGCACACCAGGGAAAACGTGGGGTCGGCGAGTCAGCCCGGCGCAGGCCTTAAGTTCTTATCGGCAATGCAGCACTGGCTTTCAGGCAAATTCTGCATTGTTGTGGACTCCCTGGATATCGTCGTTGTCCTCCAGGGCGTCGATCAGCTCCACGAGCTTCTTGCCGGTGGTGGCGTCCACCTCCACCGTATTCTTGGGAATGTAACGGAGCGCGGCTTCTTCCAAGGAATAACCCCGCTCTTCGAAGGCAGCTTTGACGTCCATGAAGTCGCCGGGATCGGCGACCACACCGAAGATGCCTTCTTCATCCGTAGTCACGTCTTCAGCTCCGGCTTCCAGAGCCACTTCAATCAATTCGTCTTCTTCCACGCCTTCTTTGGCAATGGCGAAGGTGGCCTTGCGATCGAAAATCCAGGCCACGGATCCGGAGGCACCCAAATTGCCTCCCCGCCGATCCATGATGTGGCGCAGATCCGGGGCGGTTCGGTTGCGATTATCGGTAAGAGCCTCGATCAACAAGGCCACACCTCCCGGCCCGTATCCTTCATAGATGACTTCTTCGAATTGAGCTCCGCCGGCTTCGCCGGTGCCTTTTTTAATGGCACGGGCGATGGAATCTTTCGGCATGTTGTCGGCTCGAGCTCGCTCAATGGCATAACGCAAGGCCAAATTGGCGTTGGGATCTCCTCCGCCTTGGCGTGCCGCGGACATGATCAGCTTGGCCCATTTGCTGAAAATACGACCGCGCTTGGCGTCCATTTTGGACTTGGTGCGCTGGATATTGGCCCAATGAGAATGTCCTGCCATGACTGCGTTGGTGGTTGAGCGGCGTGTCGCTTCCGAAGGATCACTGTAACGAATGCGGCCAGCGGAACTCCGGAAAAAGTTTCCACTTCGGGCCGTTTCCACTGCCTTCGGAAAAAGCAGGCAGCGGAAAAAGGGGCGACCGCCAACCGAAAGGCCGGCGGTCGCAGGTAGGCCGAATCGAAAAGCGAATCAGCGCTTGACCCACTGGAAGGCCCGGCGGGCGCCGCGCAAGCCGTACTTCTTCCGTTCGACCATTCTCGGGTCCCGAGTCAGATGACCCTTTTCGCGAAGAGCCTGGTAGGCATCCGGGTACAAGCCAACCAAGGCTCGTCCCATTCCCAGTCTCACCGCTCCGGCTTGGCCAGTAATGCCGCCACCGTGAACCTTCACGAAAACGTCAACCTTGCCCTCGACTTGAAGACAGGCCAACGGTCCGGTAACCGATTCGTGATCGACGCTGCGGCAAAAGAACTCTTTCATCGGCCGGTCGTTGACCACGAATTGGCCATCGCCGGGACGAATGCGCACTCGAGCCACCGCAGTCTTCCGGCGACCGGTTCCCCAGTGATATTTCCGGGTTCCCGGTTCGACCAGACGGCCGGTCGGGTCGATTTGCACCTCTACTTCAGCCTCACCTTCCACAGCGGCCGAGGAATCAGAAGCATTGTCCTCATTACCCCCGCCGGGAGACCCACCGAGAGAGGCGCCGCCCAAAGTTAGATTGGCCGCCAAGTCGGCAGCGGTGGAGGTCTCCTCAGTCGGAGTTTCCTGGGCGGATTCTTTTTTTTCGTCGACCATGATCCGTGTCGATCAGCTTTGTTTGCGCAGGCCCTAGTGAAGTTCCAGGGGTTGAGGTTTCTGGGCGGTGTGGGGGTGTTCCGCACCAGAGTAAATCTTGAGCTTGGTCAACATCTGCCGGCCCAAAACGGTTTTGGGCAACATTCGTTGAACGGCCTTGCGCAGGATGCGCTCGGGATGCTTTTCCAACAAGTCGCCGTAGCGATCTTCCCGGCGGCCGCCGGGATAACCGGTATGGCGGGCGTACACCTTGGTGCCCGCTTTGTTTCCGGAAACCCGGACCTTTTCGCAGTTGATCACGATGACGCCATCCCCACTGTCAAAGTGGGGCGAATAGGAAGCACGGTGCTTGCCCATTAAAGTGACGGCGATATCCCGAGCCATTCGGCCCAAGACTTGGCCTTCCGCGTCCACGAGGTACCACTGACGATCGTGGGTCTGGGGAGTCCGGTGACTGGTTTTCGGTCGCATGCCTGGCCACGCTTGCGGCATCCAAAGGGGGCGGCGGTTTGTGAACCCAAAGCCTGGTGAAACCTTCGGAAAGCCGCTTGATTAGGAATCCAACCGGGGGCCTGCCCCGGAAATGGCCCGACAGTTTAGTGGGGGTACGCGGATGCCGTCAAGGCGCTTTCGAGCCTTTCCTAGGGCAGGGGACGGCGCACCAAAAGCCATTCTTCACCGCCGTATAACTCCCAGCGGGCACCGCCGCTGAGGAGTTGATCCCCCGCCGCCCACCAGCGCAACAAACCAAGACCGCCGGATTCGGCCAAAGGACCGCCATGGCGAGGGGCCCGAAGCAGGTGGACCTCGTACCAGGCTTGCAGTTCACCCTCGGCCTCGGCCATGGTGTCGAGAGCCAAGGCTTCCCCCCAGGGGGTGGGACTGACCATGCGATATAAGCCGCCCTGACCCTCGGCTTCCAACACGAAAGGGCCGACCGGCGGCACCAGAGGCCCGTGAGTGGGATCGAACAAATCTCCCCCGGCCGGATGGATTTGCAGCAACCAGGCCCGGCCGTCGGCCTCCTGGTATTGAACCCGAGCCCGAGCCGGCTCGCTGCCGAAAAACAAGGCCACCAAGACCAGGGGCAAGCCGGCCAAAAGCACCATGGGAGATCGTCTAGGTCCGACTCCGGCCGCCCAAATTTGCACCACGGTCAACAACAGCAACAGGAGAAATGCGCGAGCCCGGCGAGGCGAATCGGTCATGGCCATGGGCTCGAGTCGGGTCGGTAACTGGAGGGGCAGAGTGCTCAACTGCACCGGCGGCGGCAACTCCTCGGCGTCAAGACTTTGCTCGAAACTGGGTTCTGCCGCCCACTCCCAGGGCTGCCAAGCGGCCTCCAAGGGACGTTGCCCCAAGGCGAAGGCAAAGGCCAAAACGGTGGGAAATAGAAGCACGAAGGGAATGAGGGCTCGGCGCCATAGTGGCTCCCCCGCCCACCACGGACGGGTCAACACCGCCAGCGGCAGCAGGACGGCGGCCAGGCCGGCTCCGGCATCGGGGCGTAAAAAGTGGAGCAACAGCCAGGGCAAGGCCAAGCGCAAGAAAAAGCCGGCGGCGCCACCGGCGGGACCCTCTCGGTCCGGCTTGCCGGCTTCCACGATCCAGGCCAGGTACAAAGCTCGGGTCGGGGTCAGGGCCGGCCACCAGGCGGAAGCCAGAAAGGGCAGGAAGCTCAGCAGAGGAAGGAAGCGGGAAAGCATCAGAAACCGGCTTCAGGTACGGCGATGGGTTGATTCCGGCTGTCGAAAAGTTTCAAGATCGGCTGGTCCAAAACCACCCGACGAAGGCCGAGCAAGTCCGGATAGCGGCGCAGGGTGGTCACCAGGCGGGCGATTTTTTGTTCCAGGGAAGGAGCGAATGGATCTTGGGCCGCCTCCGACCTCCCCCACCAGATTTCGGTGCCGTCTTCCAACACCAAACAGAAAGGCGGCGGCACCCCCGGGCTGTTGGCGGGATAACCCGGTTGGCGTTCCAGGCGGCGAATCGGCAAGCCGCTTTTGCGCCGCAGGGCGTAGGCTTCCACCGCCACCTCGAGGGCTTCCTGCAACAGAGGGCTGGCCACCTGCCGGCCGGCTTCGGGAAGCTGGTCCCCGGGATCCAGGGGTACCAGCAAAATCGTGTCTGCTAGAGCCGCCGGCAAGCCAGGCGGCAGAACCGTGCCGTCGGCGGCCAGAACCGGGCCGCGATGCCCTTGCACCGAAATCTGGATCAAGGGGGATCGGGGGCGATAACGCAGCTTCAGGCCCTCGGGCAGTTGCAAAGACACTTGGATCGACTCCGGTTGAATCCAGGAAACCGAGGCCAACAGCTCCCGCGCCACCTCAAGGGCCTTGGGGTCGAGCAGCGAAAGATCCGGCGCCTGTTCCAGGCGGGCCAGGAGTTCCTCCTTCCACGCCTGCGGCAACAACTCCGGATATCGGTCGATGCGATAGTGCTGCAGGCTCCGATCCCGAGCGGCGGCCTCCAAGCCCGGTTCCCGGCCCACCCAGTAGGCCCAAACCATGACCAGGACGGCTCCGAGCAGGACGCCGGGTAGCAGCAACTTTTGCATCTGCCTTGTTCTAACTTGACCGGCCCTCCGGTGCTACCCAACATAAGCGGCGCATGCCGCTCACCAGTCCCAGGGAATTCAAGGGCTTCACCTTGGCCCCCTTCCAACGCCAGGCCGCCGAGGCCCTGGACAGCGGCCACAACGTGCTGCTCGCCGCTCCCACCGGGGCGGGCAAGACTTTGGTGGCCGAATATGCCATCCACCTGGCTCTGCAAAGGGGGCGTCGCTCCCTCTACACCGCGCCGATCAAGGCCCTTTCCAACCAGAAGTTTCGCGACTTTCGCCAGGATGAAGCCATTGGCGACGCCGGCTTAATGACCGGGGACATCACCGTTCGGCCGGAGGCCCGGGTCATGGTGATGACCACCGAGATCCTGCGGAACACCTTGTTCGAAGATCCCGCCAAGCTTCAAGACGTCGGCGTGGTGGTCTTCGACGAGGTCCATTACATGGACGATCCTGAACGGGGTTCCGTTTGGGAAGAAACCCTGCTGTTTCTGCCGCCGGAAATCGTGGTCGTCGCTTTGTCGGCCACGATCGCCAATTTGGGGCAACTGGCGGCCTGGCTGGAGCGAGCCCGCAAGCGACCGATCCACGTCATTGAGGAAAGAAAGCGCCCGGTCCCGCTGAAACACTTCCTTTATCACCCCCACGCCGGCATCTTTCCGCCGGCCCGCTTGAAGCAGATCCGCACCAGTTTCGCCAAACGCAAGAAAGACCGAAACCTGAAAAAGCGGGACGACCGCCCTTTGCTGGACGAATTGATCCAGCGCAAGCAGACCCCCATCTTGTATTTCTGTTTTTCCCGCCGCCTCTGCGAGCGCAAAGCCGAAGGCACGCGAAGACGGGATTTATTGACCGAAAAGGAACGGGAAAAGGTCGAACAGATTTGGGAACAGGCCCGCCAGGAATTCGGTTTCGAAAACGGCGGCAGGATGGAGCCTTTGCGGCAAATGGTGCGGCGCGGCGTTGCTTGCCACCACGCCGGCATGCTTCCTTTGCAAAAGGAATTGGTCGAACGGCTGTTTACCGCCGGCTTGTTGAAGTTGTTGTTTACTACCGAGACTTTCGCCTTGGGCATCAACATGCCGGCTCGTTCGGTGATTTTCGATTCCCTGATGAAGTTCGACGGCATCGACTTCGACTACATGCGCACCCGGGATTATTTGCAAATGGCCGGTCGCGCCGGACGCCTTGGGATGGACCGGGAAGGTTTGGTGTATTCGGTACTGGAACCGGACGACGTCTTGGAAGCGCCGATCCACCGCATTCAGACCGGAAAGGTGGAACCGATCCTTTCCCGCTTCGATCTGGACTATGCGACTTTAGTGCACCTGCACGGCGCCACCGGCGATGAAGGAGCCGCGGAAGCCTGGGAGCGGAGTTTTGCCGCCTTCCAAGCCCGCGAACATTCCAAAAAACGGGAAGAACAAAACCGGCGCCAGGTTCGAAGTTTGCTGGCCAAGCGGTTCGCCTTCCTGGAACTCATGGGTTACATCAGCGGCGAACGCGAAATCCTGGCGCGAGGCAAAACCTGCCTCGGTCTGTACGGCTATGAGATCCACTTCACCGAGCTCCTTTATGAAGGCCTGTTCGAAGATTTGGATCCGGCCGAACTTTGCGGCATGGTGACCGCGGTGTTGTACGAAAGCCGGAGACGGGAAGACTTCCCGAAATACACGCTTCGAAGTTTCCGGCCCATGATGCGCAAAGCGGAGCGGGTGGTCGAATACGCCATGGATCGGGAAGTGGATCAGGGGCTGGCTTGCAGCTTGAAGAAAATGGATTGGGCGATGACTCCGGCCATTACCGCCTATGCCCGGGGCAAGGACTTCTCCACCTTGGGCAAATACACCAGTGCCGCTCCCGGTGACTTCGTCCGCACCGCTCGCATGACGGTGCAATATCTGCGCCACCTGCGAAAGGTCGCCGGCAATGCCGACCCGCGTTTGGTGGCTTTGTGCGATCAAGCCATCGACTGCATCTACCGGGGACCGGTGGACGTCCGCAGCGAACTGGGCTTGCGCCAGGATGAAAACCCTGAATAAGCGCAAAATGCCGGTCACAGTTGGGTAGCCCGGCCGAATTCCATTGAAACTCAGCCATGTCGGCGAAGGATCCCATGAAGGCGCAACTTCAAGTAGGCGATGCTGCTCCGCAATTCTTTTTGCCCCGAGCAGGAGGCGGTGATTTTCATTTCCGGGAAATGATCGGCCGGCGCTGGTTGCTTTCCTTTCACCGCTACGCGACCTGACCGACTTGCCAGTTGACCACGCGGCGGTTCGCCGCGGCCCATCAAAGTTTTGTCGATCGGGACCTGAGTCTGGTTCGCATTTTTCACTCGCCGGCGGAGGCCTTGCAGGTCTACGCCGAAGGGGAGCAAGCCGTTCCCTTTCCGGTCCTGGCCGACCCGGAACGAAAAGTCTATGGCGATTATGGTTTGGGCCAGCGCAAGCAGAAAAAGGGATTGTGGAAACCCAGGGCCTTAGGGCGGTCCCTGGGAGCGATTCGCAAAGGATGGCTTCCCAATTGGAGAGATACTTTCCGGGACGGCGTGGGCGGAGTGCCCGGAGATTTTCTCATCGCAGAGGATGGTCGCTTGCAAGCCATCCACCTCGGGGCGGATTTCACCGATTCGCTGCAACCGGACGCCATCCACCACTGGTTGGATCAATGGCCGCCGGAATCGGTTTTGGGACCGGTTGCCGATCCGTCCACTTAAACCTAGGGCTCTGCTTTAAGGTGAAGCTATGGTTCTCCCGCTCGCCCTCCTCGGCGCTTTGTTGCTGTCATTTCCAGGCCACGATCCCCTGGATCTGGAAACCGGGCCCAAACCGGTCCAATTTCGTACCGCCGACGGCATTTTGCTCCACGCCTGGTATGTCCATAGTGGAGCTCACCAGGAGCAGGAGGATAAAAGCAAGGTTCCGGTGGTGATTGCCTTGCACATGTTCCGGCACACCAAAGAAAGCTGGCAACCCTTGATCGATCCTTTCCGCCGCCAAGGAATCGCTCTTTTGTTGGTGGACATGCGCGGCCACGGTGAAAGCAAAACTGGCCCGAAAGGCGAAGATTTGACCGCCAAGGTGGAAAAACGGGATCGCCAATTCTTCCTCGACATGCACCAAGATGCCGCCGCCGCCGTCGCTTGGTTGCGGAAACAAGGGCATCGCAAACAACACATCGGCCTCCTGGGCGCCAGCGTCGGCTGTTCGGTAGCGATCGACGCCTGTCGCCGGGATCCCGAACTTCAAGTGACCGCGGTTTTGACCCCAGGAAGCCAATACTTGGGCGTTCCGACTCTGGAGCATCTCAAGAACTGGGGCACCCGTTCTCTATTGGTGGTCAGCAGCCGGGAAGAAGCCAGGGCCGGCGCCGAACCGATCCTGAAGTTATTTGAAAAGCAAAAGGAGCATCAGGTTGAATCCTGGTTTTTTGAACAAAAACAGATTCACGGAACCCGCATGTTCGGCAAGGTCGAAGCCGTGGAAGATCGGCTGGCCACCTGGTTCGCCGCCAAATTGAACCGGAGCCTCGAGCCCAGCGAAGCGCCGGCTGGCGACCATGAATGATTCGGGGCCGAAGCGCCAACTCGGCTGGATTCACGGCACCGGATTGGTGGTCGGCGCCATCATCGGGGTCGGCATATTCATTACACCGTCTTCAGTAGCCGCCATCGCAGGTTCGGCCGGTTCCAGTTTGGCCCTTTGGGCCCTGGGTGGTTTCATTGCGATTTGCGGAGCGCTTTCTCTCGCTGAAGTAGGCGCTCGTTTCCCTCACTCCGGAGGGCAGATCATGGCATTGAAAACCATGCTTGGCCCCATGCCCAGTTTTTTATATGGCTGGAGTTTGTTGTGGGCGATCCAAACCGGAGTTTTGGTCATCATCGCCTTTTTTGCCGCCGACAATTTGGCCGTAGCTCTTTTGGGTTCTCCTTGGGCCAATTCCACGCTCAGCAAATCCGTGGCCAGTCTATTGATCCTCTCCCTGGCGATGGCCAACTTGCGCGGCGCCTTGCACGGAGCTTGGATCCAAAGTTTGACTTCAGCGGCCAAGCTGATCATTTTGGCCGGTTTGGTGTTGATGGGGCTTTATGCCTTCGGCTTTGAAACGGAGACCTTGACCGCACCCCGGATTCAGGAGACTGGCACTCAAGCACCTTGGATGGCCGGCTTGGCGGCAGTGTTGTTTTCTTACGGCGGCTTTCATCAAATCACCTGGGTGGCCGGGGAAATGAAACAACCGCAAAAAACCGTGCCACGTTCGATCTTGTTCGGCATCGCCATTGTGCTGATTGCTTATTTGAGTTCCAACTTGGCCTACTTCGCCTTGCTGCCTTTCGACCACGTGGTCCAGTCCCAAACCCTGGCTGCCGACGCCACCGCCACCTTGTTTCCCGATTGGGCCGGCCGGGCCACGGCTGCCGCCCTATGTGTGTCGGCCTACGGTATTGCCAACGCCAGCTTGTTTACCACTCCCCGGGTTTACTACGCCTTGGCCCGGCAAAAATTATTTTTCGGAACTTTCGCTCGCTTGCACGGGCCCACTGGAGTTCCCCGACCGGCAATTCTGCTGCAAACCGCTTTGGCCTTGGCTCTGCTTTGGCTGGCGGGACCCGACCGCATGGATCAACTGGTCAACGGCGTAGTTTTCGTCGATTGGACTTTCCATATCCTGACCTGCGCCGGTTTGTTGTACTGGCGCAGCCGTCATCAGGAAATCGATGCGGGATACCGGGCTCCTTGGATGCCGCTTCCGCCGCTTTTGTTCATCCTCGGCAGCGGACTGGCTCTAGGAGCCACCTTTTGGAATCCGGCGGTAAGGCAAAGCAGTTTGCTGGGTTTGGGAATCTTGCTGAGCGGCGTGCTCTTTTATGGCCTGTTCTTCCGCCGCCGAGCTTCGGCCTAAGCCTCCGGCTTGCGCAACAAATAAAGCCCGAAGCCCAAGGTTTTCAAACCCCAAAGTTGATAAGCGCGGCGCCAACTCAAGATATGGCGGCGAAAGGGAGCCGCTTGCGGATCGTCCGGGTGATCCTCGGCCCATTGCAGTACCCGCCGCTGATAAGTCTCTTCATACCGCCGCCATTCCGGTTCGGATGTGGGCCGGCCGCTCAAGACCTCAAAACCGGCACGCCGGGCGGTTTCGGCGGTTTCTTCGAAAGTCTTCAACTCTTCCTTTTGCATCCCAAGAAAGGTCAAATATTCCTCGGCGGGATTTTGCTTCCAGTATCCTTCGCCGATCAGCGCCCAACCACCGGGCTTCAGCTTGGAATGAAAAACTTGCAAGCTGGCTTCAAAGCCCCCAAGAGCATGGCTGGCCCCCAGGCAAAGTGCCAAAGCAAACTCAGCTTCCGGCCATTCGCCGGGATCGGCCGCTTCAATCCTAAACTCCAACCGCTTCTCCAACGATCTTTGCCGAGCTTGTTCCTCGGCATGGGCGACTGCCCGGCGGTGGAGATCCACGCCCAATCCACGGCAACCGCAACGTTCTGCCAGAAAAAGAAGGGCGGCTCCTTTGCCGCAACCCACGTCCAACACCTGATCGCTGGCCCCCAAAGATAAGGAAGCCAAGGACTCTTCCAGGGCGCCGGCTTCGATCGGATTCCAATAAAGCCAATCGCCGTGGCCGATCCAACTGAGCTTTGCGCGATCCATGAAGGGAAGGTCTTAAGCTTGGCTTTCTCGTTGCACCAAGCCGATCGGATTTCCCTCCGGATCTTGAATCAAGGCGAAATAGGCTTCTGGAGTTTTCAACGGTGGAATCCGAACCGCCCCACCGAGTTGTTCGACTTTTTTCACCGCCGCTTCCACGTCCTCCACCCCGATGTATAGCACGATTTCCGCCTTGCCTTCCGGTTCGTGACGAATGCCGCCGGAAATTCCGCCGACTTGCTCTGAATCGATTCGACCATAGGCATGTCCACCGGGATTCTGCCGCTCGATCCGCCATTGAAACAGGTTGGAGTAGAACTGTTCCAGAGCTTCGCCGTCACGGCCGGCGATTTCGAAATGAACCAGGGGATCGGACATGAGGGACTTCAATCCTGTTGTAAGAGGACGGCCCGCACCGGAGAGGCGTCGGCACCGGCCAGTTTCAAGGGAAAGGCACACAAGGTATATAGACCGGCGGGAACCGATTGCAAACATAGCCCTTCCAAGATCGCCATGTCGGCGGCGGCGATGGCCTGATGACTGCGAAGCTCCTGGTCCTCGAACGGGTCCACCGAAGGCGTATCCAGGCCGACTAGGATCACTTCGGCTTGGTGGAAAAACTCCACCAATTGCGGCGAAAGGGCCCAGAAATCGGTGTTGTAATGTTTGGGGTCGGGAAAAGAATCGGTTTTCAACAAAACCCGAGGCGCGGCGACGGATTGATTCAAATGGTCGGGAGTCAGGCGACGTTGGGCAGGAGCTTCCCCGCCGGTTAAATCCATCACCTGGCAGGGGCCGTAGTAATAGTGCAAGGAGCGTTCGCCGATGCCCGCTCCGCCTTTTTGGTAATGGTTCGGCGCGTCAGCGTGGGCGCCAAGATGCACGGTGGAATGAATCGAGCTCAGTCCCAAGTGATCCCCGGTTTCCAAACTCATGCTGACCCGGCGTTGAAACGGCACGTCTCCAGGCCAAACCGCCAACTCCGAGTCAATGCGCGGACTGATGTCGAGGATGTTCACCGTGGAGCCTTGGAACGAGTTTCCCCGCAACCTGGGATCCACCGCAGGATTCAACCGGCGGAGGCCAGGACTTTGAATTCTACGGCAATGGGCGTGGGCAAGGCGCGAATGGCCAGGGTAGTTCGGGTAGCCCCGACGTCCTGGAAGGCTTCGCGGTAAACCTGGTTGAAAGTTTCGAAGTCCCGATCCATGTCGATCAAGAACACGGTGACGTCGAGCACCTTGTCCAAGGAACTTCCGGCGGCTTCCAAAATGGTTCGGACGTTGTCGATCACCGCTCGGGTCTGGGCCGCCACGTCGTAATCCAAAGGCCGGCCTTCTTCATCGCGAACCGGACCACCGGGAATGGCATCGGTTCCCGCCTGTCGGGGACCGACGCCGGAAAGAAACAGCAGATCCCCTACTTTCCGAGCGTGGGGATAAGCTCCGACCGGTTTAGGAGCCGCTTCGGTGCGGACGGTTTGCCCTCCGGCAGGATTCGGTTGCGTTGGAGGTGCAGCTTCAGTCGCCACCGTTTCGGTGCTTTCGGCCGAACGAAGGGTGGCGGCGGCGGAGCTTCCGCTGGAAGCCAAGACGTGCCGATCTCCGTGATAGAACTCGGTATCGTCTTCATCGTATTCCAAGGTACCGGCGGCTTTCACGGCAGGAGTCAAAGAAACCAACGCGGCTCCGGTTCCCCAAATCGGCTGGTAATCGACCAGCTTGCCTTCATAGCGGTTGTGTTGCCCCATCAGAGCCGCCAACCACCAGATCGCTTTCATCTTTTGATCGCCATTGGCCTGGCGACTGAACTCCCGAGCCAATTGCGACACGTCTTCCAATCGACCCTGGCTCAAGATGTCCAAGTATTTCCGATTCCACTCGTCGTCCTTCAAGGACGAAATGCGATCTTCCGCCGGGTCGATCGGCTCCATGTGATAGCGATTGGAAAAGGAGGTCACCGCCACGGCAATCGCTTTTTTGCCGCAGGCCTGCAAAGCATCGGCGGCGGCTTTCCCCAAAACCAGGGTTTCGGCTCGATCGGCGTACATGTTGCAGGAAACCACGCATGCCGGAAGCCGGTTGTCCGGATTCAGGCACTGCAGCGCCACCACGGTTCCGGTATCGATGGGAAAGCCGCGGTAGGCCACCGTACGTGCGTGTAGACCGCGTTGCGCGGCGCTTTGCCGATAAGCCTCGGCGAAATCGGCATCCATGCGAAATCGATAAGGCATGGTGCCGAGTTGGTGCCATTCCTGATCGACCAACACCCATTCCGGTTCGGGATCCGCTTGAATTTGGTGGCCGATGACGCTGATCCATTGGGTGCTATAAAGCAGCAACAAATCGGCGTCGCAACTTTCTATTTCCTGGCGCAGGCTTTCAAATCCTTGCCGCAGGGACGCCCAAGCTGGACTTTTTTCCGGAGCCAGCAAGGGATGAGGCTTTCCCGGGACGACCAGTCCTTTCACTACCGGATGATTGGAAGAACTCATGCTTGCTTCTCCTTCAGGCGCTGGGCGGGATTCCATTCGACCACGGCGTTTCCAGTGCCGATCACGGTGCCATAGGCATGGACCTGGCCGGGATAATCGGGAAAATCCAAGGCACTCAAGAGCCAACTCAAGCTGCCGTCCTTGCATTCACTAATGGCTTGCTCGATGAAATCCGGCAACTCGTCCCATAATTGTCGGGTTTGACCGCGGCGAATCAAATCCAACACCCTCATGTCCCAAAGATATTGGCCATGATGTTGCACGTATTCCTGAGACATGTCTTCGGGAATGACCGGCTCTTCGGTGAAGTGCCGGTGGCTGAGGGAGCAACTGGCCAGCAACACCGCTTTGCGCCCGGTAGCCTCGACCGCCTTCTTGGTCGCCCGCCCGAGCGCCAACATCTGTTCCTGACCGACATCGTTGCTGTAATAAAAGAAGCCCTGATTGGCGGAAATGGAAACGATCGGCACGTCCCATTGAGGGTGAGTCAGATGGCAGGAGGTGATAGTGCCATAGTCCACCCTGAAATCGGGGTTTTTCATCATGTTCATGGTCAAACCCTCGGCCCGCCCTTCATCGTGAATGGCTTCGGATAATTCCACGTCGACCTTCAAGTCGTAGTGAAAGCGAAAAAGGTTTGGAAACACCGGATCCACCGATAAGCCTTCGAAGGAAGGAACGCCCAGCAAATGATGGCCGATGACGGTTTTCCAGTGGGGCGAATGCACGATCAGGACGTCGAATTCCCGCTCGGCCAAACTGTTGCGCAAGCGTTCGTATCCCCAACGCAATTCCTCCCAACCACACTCCGCCTTGGCTTCGTTTTGCGGTGGATTTTCCGCGTAAACCAAATGAGGAGGATGGGGCGCCAGAGCGCCGGCAACTATTTTTCCTTGACCGGTCATGGAATCGTTCTCAAGTTCAAGCCACTTCAGGATGACGCCTTAGGTGAAGCCGGATTCGGGTTCCACTGGATGCAGACGTTTTTGCTTTCGGAAAAGAACTCCAGGGAATAACGCCCCCCTTCCCGGCCGACGCCGGATGCTTTAACCCCGCCGAAGGGAACTCGCAAATCCCTCAACAACCAGGTATTCACCCACACCAGGCCGCATTCGAGAGCTTGGCTCAAGCGATGGGCACGAGTCACGTCGCCGGTCCAGAGAGAGGCGCTCAAGCCGTAGGGAACCCCGTTGGCGATCGCCAGCGCTTCTTCTTCCGTTTCGAAGGGATGAAGGCTGACCACCGGACCGAAGATTTCTTCCGTCGCCGTTCGGCAAGAAGGAGACAAACCAGCAATGACCGTGGGCTGTAAGAAAAAGCCCTGGTCCCAGGGTTCGGGCAAGGTCGGCCTTTGGCCTCCGCAAAGGATCTCCCCTCCTTCCTGGCGAGCGAGGGCGAGATAGGATTCCACCTTCTCCCGGTGCTCGGCGGAGATCAAAGCCCCCAATTGGGTTTCCGGGTGCTCCGGATCTCCCAGTTTCAATTGCTTGACTTTGGCCACGAATGCTTCCACGAAACGAGGGTACAGCGAAGCTTCCACCAACAACCGGGAGCCGCAAAGGCATATCTGCCCTTGATTGGTGAAGGCGGCCCGAACCGCACCGTTCACCGTGGCTTCGAAATCGCAGTCGGCGAACACCAAGGTCGGGTTCTTTCCCCCTAACTCCAGGGAAAGTTTTTTAAATTGCGGAGCGGCGGTGGCGGCCACTCGGGAACCGGTGGCGGTTCCACCGGTGAAGGAAACGGCTTTGATATCCGGATGCTCTACCAGAGCTTGTCCGGCTTCGCCGCCGAGCCCATGGATCAAGTTGAAAATTCCCGGCGGAGCGTCGGCGGCCTCGAAAACCGAAGCCAAGGCATCGGCGGTCATGGGCGTCATTTCGCTGGGCTTGGCGACCACCGTATTCCCCATGGCCAATGCCGGAGCCACTTTCCAGCTCAATAAATACAGCGGCAAGTTCCAAGGGCTGATCAAAGCCACCGGGCCCAAGGCGGACCGGTGGGTGTAATTCAAGGCCCCTTCCATGGGAAAGCAGTCGCTGCCGAATTGGCGCACGGCGGTAGCGAAGAAGCGAAAATTGGCCACCGCTCTTGGGATATCGATCTTTGCCGCCAGGGCAAGGGGCTTGCCGGTATCGGCCGATTCCAAAGCGGCCAAATCATCCGCTCGCTGTTGTAAGGAATCGGCGATGCGGTCCAACAGGGCCGCCCTTTGCTCCACCGACCATTGACGCCAGGGACCGTCAAAGGCTTCTTGAGCGGCGGATACCGCCGCATTCACGTCTTCCCCCCCGCCTCGAGGCACTTGGCTCAACGGTTTGCCGGTTGCCGGTGCCAAATTGACGAGGTATTGGCCGGAAGCCGGCGCTTGAAAGCGTCCTCCAATGAACTGCTCCAAGGAGCGAACCATTTGTGCGGCTTCTTTCATGAAACTTGACCGCCGGTTTGGTAGGCGTCCCATGGAAAGTACCACCGATCTTGATCCGGATCCCAATCGTCCCAGGTCGGCACTTGCTCCAACTTGTCGCGCAAGACTTCAGGCACAATGCCCGGCACCAGGAAAGCCTTTTGCCGGTGAAGCGAATAGGGATTGCGCAGCTCGATTCCCAAGACTCCGAGAATGGCTCGAGCGAGGTACCAAGTGGCTTGCGGATTCCAACCGTGGGCGATTTTGATCACCACCCCCAAACCCTTGGGATATTCCGGGTGATCGATCGCCATGCCCAAAAGACCGTCGGCCCCTTCTTTGGCCATGACTCTTCCGCCGCCGGCCTTAAGAATGGTGGAATCCAAGCGATTAAATCCGCCGACCAAATCCGGATACCTTTGCATGCTTTCCCAAAGCCAATCTTCATCGCGGGTGGCGGCCAAGCCGGCATAAAGCCGAGCCAATTCCGCAACCGTGTTGGACAAGGTCGGCAGCCCACAGCCGTCCCGGGCCACTCGCAATGGCGTCCAATCCTTACCCAAGAAACGACGGGCTTGCTGCAAATACTCTTGAAAAAACGGATGCTGCGGCAAGGTATAACCGGCCCGATTCCAGCCCCGCAGCCGGCAACCGAGAAGGATGGCGGCATGTTCTCCAGAGCAAGTGTGAAACCAACGCCGCGGCCGGCGGACCTGGCGGCCGAACTGAACTAGAGGAACGTCAAGCGGCGTTTGCATCAAACCCCACTCTTCCGGCTGCAACAAAGACTGGGCCGCCTCCACGTGTTCGGCATCGCCGTTGTGGCTGGCCACGGCAATGGCCTTTTGCCGCCAACTGGTCACCGGAGCCAACACCTCGGTGAATACTTTCATCATCAACGGTTTCATCATGCTGCGGCCATAACACAGCACGTTGCCACCGAAGGAGTGCCACTCTTCTTTGCCATGAGCCCAGGCCACCGCCCCGTGGATGGTGGTCTCACTGACTCCGTTGCGACGATAATCCACCAACGGTTCCCACTCCACGTCCCGGCCGGTGGGAATTCGAGAATCCCTTTCCCCTAAAGGACTTCGGGGGTACATGCGGGAACCGGGAGAGGGTTCGGGAACGGCTGCTGAAGTCACGGCGAAAAGTATAGGAGGATCTCCAGATCCTCGGAAACGGCCGGCTACCCGGCGCCGCCGGAAGGAAGGGCGGGATGCGACTGCCAAGTGTTTTTTCAATCCGAATTCCAGAAATTTTCCCATTCGGCTCAGAACGAGTCGAGGTATGGCCTTAGCTTAGAGTTGGGCAAGAAACTGCCCCCTTCTCTTGATTCGATCCCCAGGTGATTTGGGCATGGTTCCCATTCACCGCAACCGAACCCTTCCCCATGTCGAAAATTCTTGTCGGATTCCTAGCGGCCCTCTGTTTGGCCGCAAACCTGTCGGCACAACAAGCCCGGGAACAAGTCCGAGTCGACGATCCGGTCTTGGGCAATTCACCCGCCGGGTTTTACACCGTCGTGGACGGTGAAGGCGATCTTCGCGCCGGCTTGTGGCTCGACGACCGAGTCAATACTTCGGACGAAGACATTTTCATGGTGATTTCCCAGGACAACGGCTTGAGCTGGAGTTCGGAAATCGACGTGACCGGTGGCTCCGCCTCCCTCATTGACGTGGACTACCCTCAGTTGCTGGTCCGAAACGGCTTGATTCACGTGTTGTGGGATGACGACCGCACCGCCACCTCCAGCGACGATACCACCGAATACAAAGGCTATGACGCCAACGGAAACCTGGTCAACAACGTTGTCATCCCGGTCACCACCTACACTCACGAACTTGGCGCTGACGGAAACTACGTCGCCATTGCCTACACCGGCCGGCAAAGCGGCGTGACCTTGGATGAGTTGTACGTGGTTTGGAGTACCGACGGAGGCCTTACGTGGCCGAATTTGGCCACTCCCGTCGCTTTCGATCCCGCCAATATCGGCTTGTACGACGTCGACGGCTACCAAGTCGTGGTTCAGGACCAAGGCGCCGGCAATTGGGCTATCCATTTGTTCGTCGAAGACGACCGCAACGGCAATGATGACCTTTGGTACGGCCGCATTGACAACGGCGGAGCTTTAGGGCCGGTGGTGCGGTTGGATGAAGATCCTTCCGGCACCGGAACCATTTTCTACCTCAGTACCGCCAACACCATTCACGCCGTAGCCGACGGCAATAACGTCCACGTTAGCTGGACCGAAGACAATCGGGCCAGCGCCGGAACCAACGAAGCCGTTTACTACCGTCGCTCCACCGACGGCGGTGACAACTGGGATCCGGAACAACAAATCGGTGGCTACACCGTTGGAACCGACGACGTCGATTACGCCAATTTAGCTGCTGACGGCGACGTTGTTGCGGTTGCCTGGTCGGATAACCGTACCGGAGAAGACCCGATGTACATTTCGGTTTCCAATGACGGCGGCGCCACCTTCGGCGCCGAAACCATGATTCCGGGAGGAGGAACCCAGCCGGCCGAAGCGCAATACAACCGCTTGTTCGTAGACGGCAATTGGATCGTGGCCGCTTGCGAAGACGATAGCTACACCGCCTCCTCCATCGACGAATACCCGGTGTTCGTCTTCTCCAATGACGGCGGCGCCACTTGGTCGGCTCCGATTCTTTGCGGTCTGTTCAACGACGATGAAGACATCGACATGGCCGATGAAGCCTGGTACTTCGGAAACGGCAGTTTGTCCGGGCTTTGGCAAACCGACGGCGGCAGTTTGGATGGAGATTCGGTTGAAGTGGGCGGCATGCGGCTTCCGTACATCCGTGCGGTGGTGGATTCGATCGGACGGACGGTGGCTTTGGAATTGGCCGGAGAAGACGTGGCTTCTGCAGGCACCGGATTCGCTCGTTGGGCCGCTTCCACCGTAACCGGCACCGTGGTTCATCCTGAAAATCCGGCCCTGCAGTTGGACTTGGGAGCTTCCGGCATCTTGGCCCTGACCTTGAGCCCGGGAGGAGTTGCAAAATTAAGCGCCTTGCTGCAAGCGGATGGAAGCGCCTCCGTCGGCCCCTATCCTCTTCCGCCGTCGGCCACCGGCAAAACTGCCTACGTTCAGGGATGGGTCAACCTCGGCGGCTTGGGTGGCTATCCCAGCGACGTGTTGACTTTGGTTCTGCCGTAGATTCCTTCAAGACGATTTCCGTGGCCCGTCTCCCAAAGGCGGGCCACGGTTGACTTTAGTGGGCAACCGTATTTACAGCCGAGTTTTAAAAGCTTGGATTTCTTCCTCGCTTAGCTGCTCGGGACAAAGCCTTTCCGCAGCCTCCAGCCAATCCTCGTTGTATAAGGGAAGATAAAGAAGCCGTCCATTCGAATCGTGAAGGAGGCAGAACCGTGAATCCTTTGAAAAACGAAAACTTTTGACTGAATAGCTCGGATTATCCAAGGTCAGCACTGGATCAGATCGATCCCGCATCCATACTCGAAAACCGCCGCCCAGATAGACGGCAGCTAGCCATTGTTGGTCAGGGCTGAAGCCGACTTGGATTACCTTGCTCCGAACCGAAGTAAACCTACGTTCAGCGCCCTTCTGGGTGGGATAGAGAATCAGGGAGCCACCAATGTGCCCGGCTAAGAATTCGGTTCCCGTTGGATTGAAATCTAAGCAAATGACATGATCTCTCTTCGGCTTGTATTCCCTGATTTTTTCCCCTGATCGGCTATCCAGAAGACTCAGGGTGGCATCCGCTGATCCGAGAACCAAAAAGTCCTTTTGCTCGGAAAAATCCCCTTCAGCAACCCGATGATGATGTAGCTTTCCACGATAGATTTCCCTCCAACTCGGCACTTCATAAAGCGCGATTTCACCTTCCAATCCGATAATCAATAAGCGATCCCCAGCAGCATTGAACTTGGCTGCGCGACCTCGGATATTGAGTTCGCGCATCAGGAGCCCAGTTTCCGCGGAATAAACTTCCGCCGGGTAATCTCCTTGAATTTCGGCTTGGGTAATATAATTCGAACCTCGAATCCGAGAATAAGTGATCACCAAAAATCTTCCATCGAGATCCATGCAAGCTCCCTGGGCCATCTTACGCCGGGACTGCCCTTCCACCGGATTTTCCTTCCACCGATTCCTGTCGCTCCCCGAAGTACTTTGGGATCGTGTTTGTACCAAAAAATACCCATCCTTCCAGGCAAGGAAGCGGCAGTCACCGGATCTATCGAATTGGGCTTGAACCACCGGGAATTGGCGGCGAATGCCGGCACTCAATTCTTCAAAATTTGGCAGTGAATATTCGAGGCAAATACCTTCTTCGGTGCCTACAAGAACGGCCTCCTCGGACGGGTGCATGGAAAGAACACTGCCGCCGGATAATTCGGATCGGGTAATTCCCAAGGAATCCAATATCGGCACCTTCTTGAACAGCCGGGCGGTGTTGTCAATTGAACCCGTCAGCACCTGCTGACCAGAATGGTCCACGGCGAAATTCAATACGGCAGCCTCGTGCCCGCTCAAAATCTGCAATTCCTGGCCACTTTCTGCATCCCAAATTCGGACGGTACCGTCGGTTGAGCAACTGATCACCTGTTCCCCACCGCAAATGAACTTCGCATAGCGGATCTTGTTGCTATGACCTCTCAAATCGCGGACCAATTCACCACGGTTTAGATCCCAAATTTTCAAAGTTCCGTCCGGGGACCAAGTCAGAATCCGGTCTTTGGAAGGATGGAATTTCGCTCCGGAAACCTCAGCCTGATGTCCGGAAAATTCTGCGAGTAACTTTTGATCAGGTACACGCCATAAGCGAGCGACGTGGTCCCGATCGGAGCTAAGCATCCAGGGTTTGGACGGGTGGAAATCAACTTTCAAAGTGGCCCATTTCTGATCGCTCATGGAGGCGATGGCTTCAGTTGATCCAACTTGGTAGAACTGGATCAATCCCCGATTCGGCTTCAACTGATAAACCAAAGAGAAGCGCTCTCCTCCAGGCAACCATGAACCGGATAAGATTCCTTCAGAAATACTCTCAGAGTAAGAGCTCATGACTTGCCAGGAGGCGCAATCCCAAAGATAAGCCCGGCCGGCAGATCCCACAATCAGCAATAAACTACTCTTGTCATTAAACAGAAGTTGACGGATCTCGCCATGGATCAATTTCTTCTGTTGAACAGGTTCAAAAGTTTTCAGATCCCAGCATATGACCCTCCCCTTTCCACAACCGCTAACCAACCATCGTCCAGCCGGGTCAAGGGTCGCCGCTTTCACGACTCCTTTGTGGCCTCTCAAAATTTTGACGCACAGTCCGGTGGTTAGATCCCAAACTCTACCCTTTCCGTCTGTGGCAAATGTGATCCCATACTTCTGATTCGGATGGAAAAAGGTAAATTCAACGTCGCCAGCGTGTCCAGAAAGCTGAAGGTGTTCATGACAATTCTCCAGGCTGCGCAAAAAGCGATCGGCGTTGGCAATCTGAGGAGAAGCGCGTCCTGCCGCCACAAGCAAAGCCAACGATTTGGCCGGATCCGATTTCCCGATCTGGATGGATTCTTCAACCAGCGCGCCGGCCAAGACTTGACTTCTTGACCTGGAGAGCTGCCACTGTGAGATCAGAGAATATGCAACCACAACCAAAATCGCCATGGCAGACAAGCCTTGAATTGGATGGCGCCGAATCCACTTTCTTGACTTTAAAACAAAGCTTGAAGGTCTGGCATGAATCGGCTGATGAAATCGCCATCTTCGCAAATCATCGGCAAAGGCCTGACAGTTTTTATACCGACGATTTACATTCTTCTCCAACCCGCGCATACAAATAAGATCCAATTCTAAAGGAACCTTCTTGTTGACTTTTCGCGGGGATCGAGCTTCTTGGTGCAAGATTTTGGCCATGACCTCGGAGCTGTTTCCAGCTTCGAACGGTCTTTCCAGGCATAGAAACTCGTAGAAGACGACCGCCAGCGAAAAAAGATCGGCCCGGCCATCCATAGCCTCTCCTCGGCATTGGATCTGTTCAGGGGCCATGTAATAGGGAGTCCCTACAAGCTCCCATTTCTTCTTGGAACCGCTCCTGTTCTGAAGTTCAGCCAAACCAAAGTCGGCGATTTTGGGACTACCATCCTGGTGAATCAAAATATTCTGGGGCTTGATGTCACGATGCAGGATTCCCAGACCATGAGCAAAGTGAAGAGCTTGAGCGATTTCTTCGAACAACTCAACTACAGGCTTCCAATCCACGTGCTTTCGGCTGGAAATCCTGGCATGATTGAAATAAAAGTCTTCTAAATTGCTTCCGCCTGGTACGAGCTCCTGAACGATGAAATACTGGCCTTTTTCCTGGCAAAAGTCAAACACCTGAACAATGCCGGGATGATGGATTCCACTGGCTGCTACGGCCTCCTGTCGAAATCGATCAATTTCCTGCTCAGAAATCCCAAAGCGCGAAGGAAGGAATTTCAACGCAACTCTTCTATCCAGTTTTGGATGATTGGCTTCCCATACCACCCCCATGGCTCCCCGTCCCAGTTCTCGTACGAGATGGAACTCTCCAATCTTGCCTTCGGGTTCGAGGAAGTTTTCCCCATGCACGAAGCTGCGGATAAATTCAAAATCCTTGGAAAGGCGTAGAATTTCCGATCGGACCTCCTGCTTCTCTTGACTCAGGAATTTTTCCATGGAGGAATTGCACCCGGAATCCAAGGACAATTTCCAACGGAGCAACGCCTGCTGGGTGGCCTTGGATACCTTTAAGATGCCGTCCGATTCCTGCTCAGAATTGAATAGACTCATCCTTTATTCCATGGAGGCCCATTGAGTCGGTGGTTCAGATTCTAAATCTTCCAATTGCTTCCTTAATTGCCGATGAATTCGATCCAAATTGACTCGAACCGCGTCCGGCGTTCGATCCTGAGTAGCTCCAATTTCTCCCCAGGATCGCTCTTCAAACCAGAATTGGTAAAAGGTTTCCCGATGTTGTTTCGGGAGTTCCTCCACCTTCTCCAACAAAAGAATCAACGACTCCAACTGGGAAGCACGAAAGGAAGCCGACTTCCGCGGCTTATCCTCCAGTAGCCTTCCGAAGAAACTTCGCGGATCCTCCATGTTCGAAAGAGAGGCCGGCAATTGATTCGAATTGCGAATTTGGCGGGACAAAATTCTCTGGATTATGGTCGTGATCCAACCGCCGAAATTGACTTGAGGCGGGGCGGATCTAGCAGACCGGAGCAACTCCTCCCAAATTTCCTGATAGAGGTCCTCCAGTTCCAATCCGGCTGGCAATCGCTTGCCTCCCCTATACCAGAGGATGCCCCAGATTTGCTTGGATTTGCTGCGGAATAGCTCCTCAGCCGCCCGATGATCTCCGGAAGCGATGCATTGAATCAATTCCAAAGTCATTTTCCTTGAATCAGCAGGATTTTTCACTTCACGAGTCTAGCAATATCCGTTCTTCCAGCCCCGGAATGCCGCAAAAAATCACGAAATATCGGCCCACGCGCCTGTATCTACTTATTTTTGAACATTATCAGAAAAAGATGATCGGTTTCGCCCACTTGGAGCCACTACGAAGGAGTCCACAAGAAAGTGCCTTCGGGAGGACCAGGGTCACCCGGGCGAATCTTCCAAAACCGAACATCTTCTCCGCAACCGAGGTCATGGACTCGATTTTCAAATCCAAGCTCACTCCCCCCATTGAGGCACCGATTTCCTCGACCGAACTTCGGGAGGAAAGGTTTGACTTCCGACCCCAGCAGGAGGAAGTTCAACATCTCGAAACTAAAGCCCGCTTCGTGGGAAACTGGTTCCGAAAGAAACGAACGCGGCACCTGAAATCTCTAATCAGAGAGATTCACTCCGAAAAGAACCGGGTGAGCATCCTAGATATAGGAGGCACGTTCCATTTTTGGCAGCTATTTTCTGACAGTTTTCTAAACAAATACAACATTCAGATTACGATCACGAATGTAATTCCTATGTCTGGGCAACCGGACCACCCGAGAATTCACCACTTTCAAGCCGATGGCTGCAACCTAGGCTCCGTATCAGATGGAGCCTTTGATATTGCGCATTCCAATTCAGTCATCGAGCACGTCGGAAATTGGGAAAAGAAAGTTCAATTCGCCAAAGAAATCTCTCGAGTTGGCCAAGCCTATGTGGTTCAGTCGCCCAATTTCTGGTTCCCGATTGACCCACATTTTTACACCCCTCTGATTCATTGGATACCGAAGCCATGCAGAATATGGCTTTTGCGCAATGTACCTCTTGGTAATTGGGGAAGAGTTTCGGATTTGTCGCAGGCAATTTTGGCGATTGAAGACGCAGATCTATTAACCAAGAAAATGATGGAATTTTTGTTTCAGGACGGGCAAATCAAGACGGAACGATTCTTGGGTTACCCCAAATCGTATATTGCGATCAGACAAGCGGTTCAACCTTCAAAGACTTCGGATGAGGCGTACTTTGACACCTTTCCAAAAATCGATCACTAGGAAAGATAAGTATCGGAAGGGCTTGCCACTCAATCCAGACGAGAACCGACTTTGAAATTCAACCATCGGGGAACCCGCCGGCAATAATCCAAGTAATCGTTACCGAATTCCTTGCGCAAATGGGGCTCTTCATAAAAAAAGATGAAGGCCTGAAACATCAGGAATACTGCCGCGGCATAGAAGATCAGATTCAGGTTCCCGGTCCAAATCACCCAACCACAAATCACTCCAAGCACGCCGACGTACATAGGATTGCGACTGTATTGATATAACCCACGGATCACTAAGGACTTTGGAGCGTCCAATGGAAATGGAGTGGCACGCCCCTGGCGAATGAAATCCAGTAAACACCAGAAATAAATTGAACCGCCGAAAAGGAACAGCAAGCCGCCGAAAGCCAACCGCCAAGGGGCCTCTGGAATCCCTCCGCCGGACAGGACCCAAGGCACCCAGCCGGCGACTGAACCGGGAACCAGAATCGTAAACAACAGGTTCTTCAGAAGCAGCTTCATGTGCTGGGAAGTTTCACTTCCCGGTCTTTCATCCGGGCTCGATTGCAAGGGCTGCGGTGGCGAATTATAGTGGATTTACGCCTGCCGAATGTCTACGGAAAGCGAAACCACCATGAGCCAAGCCTTCGATTTCGACACCATTGTGATCGGTTCCGGTGCCGGCGGGCTGACCGCGGCCCTCTGCTTGGCTCGGGGTGGCCAGAAAGTCCTGGTGTTGGAGCAACACTATCTCCCAGGGGGTTGGTGCCATTCCTTCTCTCTCGATGGTTTCCAGTTCTCACCGGGAGTTCATTACATCGGCCAGCTCCAAGAAGGCGGAATGATGCGCAAGCTCTACGAGGGCTTGGGAGTTGCGGACGATTTGGTATTTTTGGAGTTGAACCCTGACGGTTTCGATCGGGTTCGTATTGGTGATCAACGATTTGACTATCCTGCCGGTTTCGAACGCTTTCAAGACCGTCTCTGTGAGCGGTTTCCGCTGGAGAGCCAAGGGATTCAAGGTTTTCTGAATACCACCCGGAAACTGGGCGCAGAGATCGAAGAAGAGATTCAAATGCGAAGCGTCTTGGATTTCCTGGCTTTGCCGTGGAAAATTCCAACCGTGCTGCGCTTCGGCTTTCGATCTTTGAATTCAGTGATGAATCACTTCGGCTTGAAAGATCCGGTATTGAGAACCGTTCTCGCCTCGCAATCCGGAGATCACGGCTTGGGGCCGAAACAGGCGCCTTTCGCCATGCACGCCGGCGTCATGAACCATTATTTCGAGGGAGGTTGGTATCCCAAAGGTGGAGCAAAATCGCTTCCTAAGGCTTTGATTCAACAATTTCGAAAACTCGGAGGAGAAATCCGAGTGAAAACTCCAGTAGCCAAGATCCTGGTCGAAGGGCATGGATCCGGCCGCAAAGCCATTGGCGTCCGGCTTCAGGACGGCACCGAACTTCGAGCCAGGCAAATCTTGTCGAACGCCGATCCGGAAATGACTTTCCGTCGCCTGGTAGGCGAGGAACACCTTTCCGGCCGGCTCCGGCGGCGGCTTCGGAAAACCCGCTACTCCCTGACTGCGGTCAGCCTGTTCCTGGCCGTCGACATGGATTTGAAGAAGGCCGGATTGGATTCGGGAAACCTTTGGTATCACGCCGGCCCCGACATCCAATCGGAGTATGCCTATGGCGAGATGGGCTCGCCTTTGGATCAACCGGTTCCAGGTTTATTCTTGACCGCCACCACCTTGAAAGATCCCAGCAAGCGAAAGGACGGTTTGCATACGCTTGAAGCCTTTACCTGGACTTCCTGGGACGCCTTCAAAGCTTGGCAGGGTACCGAACATGGCCGCCGGCCGCCGGAATATCAGGCCTTCAAAGACGCCCTGAGCAGCCGAATTCTCGAACGCCTGGATCAATTGGTTCCGGGTTTGGCTTCCAACGTCGTCTTTCAAGCTCTTGGCACTCCCCTCACCAACCAGCACTATGTCGCCGCACACCGGGGCAATTTGTACGGCATTGAAAAGAGCCGATTTCAAATGGGCCCCTTCGCCTATGACGTGAAAACTGAAATTCCAGGCCTCTTTCTTTGCGGGGCTTCCACTTTGGGACATGGGGTCGCAGGAGCCTCCATCTCCGGGGTGGCAGCGGCTTGCCGCATTCTTCGCTGCCGGCACCGCGACTTGCTCACCGGCAGCGGAACATTGACCACTCTGCCAGCGGACCATCCGGAGCTTTGGCCTTCGGCCTATCAGCCGGAACAAAACTCGAAAAGACCGTCCCCTATCGGTGCGGTAAAGTGAGTCCATGCTCGGATTGGGTTTAGATCCGGAACTCGTTCTGCATGAGAATTGGCCGGAACCGGAGCCCGCTAAGGGCGAAGCCCGGCTTAAGGTTCGACTGGCGGGCATATGCCACACCGATTTGGAATTGGTGAAAGGATATATGGGTTTCCAAGGCATCCTCGGCCATGAATTCGTCGCCGAACTCGAGGATGAATGCTTGATTGCCGGGCAACCTTGCCCGGCCGGGACCCGAGTGGTGGGAGAAATCAATTGCGCGCCGGCCGACTTCTCCGGTTCGGCTGAATCCAGGCGACATTGCCCGGACCGTACAGTCCTCGGAATCCAAGGCCACCAGGGAGCCTTTGCTCCTCGAGTTTGTTTGCCGGCGGAAAACCTGCATCGAATTCCGGATTCAGTATCGGATCCACAGGCAGTTTTTACGGAACCGCTGGCGGCGGCTTGCCGAATATTGGAACAAGTCAAGATTGAGCCGGACACCAGAGTGGCGGTTCTCGGAGACGGCAAGCTCGGCCTCCTATGCAGCATGGTTTTGGCCACCCGAAGCCGAGAGTTCGTCGCCGTCGGGCGCCACCCCAACAAGCTGAACATCCTGACCACTCTGGGGATTCGGACTTGCCTCCTTCCTCATTCCGAAACCGTGGCGGACCTGCCGGCCGACCTCCGCAATTTGGACGTGGTGGTCGAGGCTACCGGGAATCCGAATGCTTTGACCCTAGCTTGCCAGCTTCTACGACCTCAGGGAGTCTTGATCCTGAAAACCACCTGCGCCCAAGCCCATCCCTGGAACCTGGCTCCGGTGGTGATTCAAGAACTGACGGTCATCGGATCTCGTTGCGGACCGTTTCCAATGGCCTTAGCCATGCTGGAATCCGGCCAGCTCGATCCTAGCCCTTTGCTGGAAGAGGTTTTTCCTCTGGCCCGTGGATTGGAAGCTTTGGCTCTTGCCGGACAAAAGGGAAAACTGAAGGTTTTGCTCCAAATACCCGGGCTCGGGGATTGAAACCGGGATCCAACGGCCTTAGCCGGCGCCGGTGGAAAGGGCGGAGCCAGGAAGCCGTGGCACTACCTTGTGCATAAAGGCTTCCATATTGCGAATCACTCGAGCGCTGTCGTGATTGAAAAAATCGAACCACAACATCACCCGGTCCTCCGGATGAAAGCGTTGCCGGATTTGCTCGGCGACTTGCTCTGCATTCCCGATCAGAGCATTGTCGGCGGCGTTTGACACCTTACGAGGATCCAAAGTTCCCTCCAAGGCAGTCCAGTAGGCCTGCAAGGCGGTTTCGGCTTCGTTGCGGGCCGCTTGACTTCGCTGCTCCGAACTTAACCCTTCTTCCTCGTTCAAGAACACGAATACAGTCCGCGGCATGTAGCTGCGTTTCCAAGGCCCGCCATCGGGATGATAAGCCTGAGTCATTCTCCGGTGAGTCTCCTCAATCACGTCCGGTTGAGTGATGGATAAATTGAAAACCTGGACGGGAAGAATTTGATTCACCTTCTCCTGAAGCTCGGAATCATGGGACCCGATCACCAGGTTCACGAGTTCACGGCTCCATTCTTGAGGAACGATCTTCAGAACTTCGAAGTCCCAGCGCCGGGCGAAGGAAACGGAATTTCGATCCGGCGACAACCGCCCCGCTTTCTCCGCCTCTTGCTGCACCTGGGACCACTCCGCTTCGCTGCGGAAATGCTCAGCACTCAAGGTGGTTTCCGCCACATCCGAACTGGCCAGGACGTCACCGCGTAAAAGGCGAAGGAAGATTTCACAAGCCTCCGCGAAAACCTTTCCGCGAAGAGCCGGCCAAGCCGCCTGTTCCACTTCATCCCGAGGCAGAATTCCCGAGGCCCGATTCATGAACTCGAACCGGCCTTGGGAAAAACCCAAGTGAATCCGTCGCTTCTCCTGGGGCGATAAACCATGGAGGGCGCAAAAGGCGGCGATTCGCTCCGCCGCGGCCACCGGCCCGCCATTGACCAATATGTTCATCACGGCGGAGCCCATTTCGATGTGCTTGGTTTGAGCGAACACCTGGTGGCAAAGCTGCAAAAAATCCACGTTCAAACCGACCTCTCCCTGCCAGTGGGGAATGACCGGTTTTGGGTGCCGCTTTTGAATTTCGCTGCTGAGGTGAGACTCGGCGATCCAAGCTACGCCGAAACCCAAACGGTCGGCGGCCTGGACCTGATCGAAGAAGTTGCCAAACATCTCCGCTTCGCTCGGCAGGCGGTTCCCGACCGGCGTTTGACTGATGGAAAAAAAGATGTCGTATTCCATGCTTCCGGTGTTTACCGAGTCCCCCGCTCCCCGAAGGGGGCCTTCCGTGAAGGCCGATCCATATCCTTACCACGCCCGTTGCTTGGGGCCAAGCCTCAGGCCCGGGACATAAACTGCACTCCAGGCTGGGCTTCCGAATCAGAATGAACTCCAAAGACGCCATCCCAGGGTTGGCCGGCCGGCGCTGGATTGCAATATCCAAATTTCAAAGATTATTCTTGTTAGATCACAGTCCTTTGCTTCCAAGGGTTAGCACATCTTCACCCTTCCATTCCAGAAGTCATACTCATGATGATTCCCTTCCTCATTGCCTCCTTCACCCTGCTTTGCTTGGGCTCGCCCTCGTCCATGGCATCTCCACAAACCCCGGAGGCCGTGGTTCAAGTGGACCTTCGAGTGGATCAATATCAAATCAACTTCCAACGAAATGCGGAAAAAGGCTATCGCTTGGTCGATGTGGTCGGCTATCAAGTGAATGAAACCTTGCTCTATGCCACGGTATGGAAGAAAGGGAGAGATGTCCCCTGGCAAGCCCAGCATTCAGTCTCGCTCTCTCAATTCCAAACCACCTACGATCGATGGAAATCACAAGGCTACCGACTCACCTGCCTCAATGGCTATTCCTATCGCGGAAACACCTATTTTGCCATGATTTGGGAAAAGCGAAGCGGACCAGAATGGATATCCAATGCGGCTGTGTCCGCACAGGACTATCAGAATCAATTTCTACAAATGACAAAGCTCGGATACCGGCTCACCCATCTAAACGCTTATCTTCTCCATGGCAAGCTGCATTACGCAGTTCTTTGGGAGAAGTCCCCGGCGTCGTGGATATCTCAGCATTCCCTTTCCACGGAAGCCATCCAGCTCAATAACGTAAAGAACTATCAAAAAGGTTATCGGATGACCGACATCTGCTCTTTTCCCAATGGCCGGCAAGTTTCCTATGGCGGCATTTGGGCCAAGACTGGAGGGCGAAGCCGGGTGATGCGCCATGGAAGGGCCAAAAACCTCTTCCTTCATGACGTCACCAGCCTTGCCAAAAGAGGATTTTCTCTACGCCACATTTCCGTAGTCAGTTATCCCAAGCTCTTATTCTCCGGAATCTGGGAATCGACCGAAGCCGATCAAGCTAGTCCGATCCTAGCCAACATCTCCAGAAACTCCCCTTATTTTTATTTGGGTCATCCTAACGGAAGGATGTATCTGTTCCGCATCAACGAGGACATAGAATTTGAAGCCAGCGGAGTCGTGGGTAGCTTCGATAAAAAAGACGGCATGACGGTTGGGGATATCGATGGCGACGGCAAGGATGAAGTCATTATTGCAGAGGATAGTAGTGGTGTGGTCCAAGTTTTCGAGGTCGCCTTTCACCATCAATATTTCCGAGAACTGGTCTTTACCGAGGCCATGCAATTTCGGTTTACTCCCAAGGGAAAGGCTGGCACCTTCGACAAGGGGGACCGCCTTGCCACCGGGGATTTCGACGGAGACGGCACCGACGAACTCTTCATTGCGGAAGATTCCAACGGCTGGATAGACATTTGGCGATTAAATTCCAAGACTCTGCTGACTTCTCTCCCGCCAAGTGGTCAAGCGGGTACGTTCAGCGACCGGGACGGCATGACGGTCGGCGACATAAACGGAGACGGCAAGGATGAGTTATTAGTGGCCGAAGACCATGGCAGTGGCGGAGGATGGATCGACGTTTACCGTCCTCCTTTTCACTACCATCCGCCAAATCTGAAACCAAGTTTTTCCACAAAACCAGGCAATCCCAACGGCGCCGGATACTTTTCCAAAAACGACCTATTCTCCATCGGTAGCCTCGACGGGAATCAGCAAGAGGCGGTTTTCATTTGCGATCGAAACAACTTCCGCGTGGATTTCTGGCGCCTCCGGGAGATGAAGGCCTCGTCGGCAATTGCCAGCGTCACTCGACCGATCGACCATCGCGCCGTATTCCTCGGATCAAAAACAATCCGGTGGCCATTCAAGGATTATTCCTCAAACCGAGCTTGCGGCTTGCTCCGCGGTCTCGAAAGACCCATGATCCGGCCGTTCGCCGTCGGGCAGCCGGCTGCTCGCCCACCGAGGGATCCATTTGCCGATGATGTTCCTACTCAATTCCGAAATCTGAACTACGTAGCCCAACACGTCGGATACCACTATGGAAAAGATTTGGCCAAGAAGGTCATCAAAAAGGGCATCGGGCACCACCGCCAATTCATCGCTCGAGTCAATGCCGCCGATGGAACACCCTTCTTCGTTTTGGGGAGAAATGGAAACAATACGACAGGATCCCCCTGGACAACGGACGGGGAGCTGCATATAGCCAGATTGCGATCACGCCCTACCAACGGTGAAATCCTCGGTACCAATCGCCAAGCGACAGGCACGCCCATTCCGGTGGAAGATCGCATGGTCAAGTTGATCCGAACCGGAGCCGAGCATCCTGGGATATGGGATGAATTCGGTAACTTATTGACCCAAAACTCAAATTGGCCGGCCTATCGCCACCCTGGTGGCGCGCAGATGTACGACAACATCCTCGTCGTGGCTCTTGAAAACCGAGCCAGTAAGAGTCTTCCTCATGGCGCACTGCTGTTTGCGGATTTTTCCGATCCGACGAACCCCAAACCGATTTGCACTTTCCCCTTTTCTTCGGAAAGCTGGGTTGGAATTTTTAAATGGGATGGAAGATATTTCATTGCCTCGGGCAATGCCGGCCGCACAGGCAAAGAGAAGGGAATTTCTTTCTTCAGAATCGAAGGTGACATTCGGAATCCGACTGGGTTGACCTACGTCGATACATGGACCAAGGATCGAGACGGTGGAATATTCACGGACTTCCAAAACGGAAACTTCGTCAAAGATACCTCGGGGCGGCTATTTCTCATTACCACTAGAGGCACTTATTGGAATCCGCGAACCAGCGATAACAAGGGCTATCTGTATGAAGTCTGCCGAGACCCCAAAGGACTTTTTCATCTCAACTTGTTCCAGGAGCGGAAATTCGCCAAGGGTTCGGGAGGAGAAAATGCCAATTTCGGGGCTTCAGGCAATGTTTACGTAAGCCCGGACCACAAACTCATTCTCTACAGCTCGGAATACTCCAGTTCCGGCCCTCGAATTGAAGGCTTTCAGTCCACCCGCTGCGGAGAATTCACCACCCCCTGAGCCATTTCCTTCTGATTTCAAACCAAGTTTCCGCCGCCGAGTGACTCCTCGGCGGCGGATTTCCTGTTTGCGCGCCTTAAATCGAATTCAAGCGCCCGCCATCCACCGGCAAGCTGACCCCGCGGATATAAGCGGCCGCCGGCGAAGCCAAAAAGGCCACGGCGGCCCCCAGCTCTTCCGGAAGTCCCAAACGCTTTTCCGGCACGGTCGAAAGCCAACCTTGCTCCACGGCTTCCGGTTCGATCTCGCGCTGGGAAGCCATCTGCTGCTTCAAAGATTCCAGCCGCTCAGTGGCGGTAAAGCCGGGCAACACGTTGTTGATCGTCACTCCCGCCGGCAGCTCCTTGGACAGGGTTTTGGCCCAGGAAGCCATGGCGCCGCGCACCGTGTTGCTGACCCCCAATCCCGGGATCGGTTCTTTCACCGAAGTGGAAATGATGTTGATGATGCGGCCATAGCCTTGTTCTTGCATTCCCGGCAACAAAGCCCGCACCAAAAAATGCGAGGCGAACAAATGGCGCCGCAAAGCCTTCAGGAAATCGCCGGCTTCCGCCGCCAGCAGCGGTCCCGAAGGCGGGCCACCACTGTTGTTGATCAGGATGTGAATCGGGCCGTGGTCGGTTAATAGACAATCGACCGCTTTGGCCAGGCTCTCTTCTTCTTCGAGATCCACGGCCAGGGCTCGAACCTGGGGCGAACCTGCAGCGCTCATCTCTTTGAGCAAGGAATCCAGCCGCCCCCGATTTCGGGCCAGAACGGTCAGCTCCGCCCCCATCGAAGCCATGGCCAGGGCGGCGGCCCGGCCTATGCCGGAACTGGCTCCACAAACCAGGGCATGGCGCCCCCCTAGATCCAACAAGCGCCGACTCATGGCTTCCCTCCCATTTCTTGCCAGATGGCGTTTCGAACTTCCCAGAGCTCCGGAAAAAACCGGTAAGGAAGTCGAGACTCCAGGAATTCCCGGCCGGAACTACCTCCGGTTCCGACCTGGCCACCGATGGTACGAGAAACCATCAGGACGTGAGTGGCCCGCCATTGGCTGAACAGGGTGTCGAAATCCAACAAAGCTTCGAACAACAGCACCAGGTGAAAATCGTCTTCGGGTTTCAAATACACGTCCCGCAACACGTTGACCAGCTCGGGATCGATTTCATAAGGCTTTTCCACGTCTCTCGCCAAAACGGCTTCCGGCACCGGAATCCCCCAACGGTGCAAACAAGCCAGGAATTCGTCATAAACCGAAGGTTCGCCGAGCCGCTTCAGCAGCCGCTCCATGGCAAAGTCGTTCCCTTCGAAAAACTTCAGGAAAAAACGATCCCGCAAACCATAGGCGAATTCCACTTCCCGAAACTGTACCGATTGAAAGCCACTGGCCGGAAACAACTTATCCCTGAACCCGGCGAATTCCACCGGAGTCAGAGTGTGCAGCAGTTGGATCTGCTGAGCCAAACATTGGAAAATGGCGTTGATCCGCTTAATGACCTTCAACGATTTGCTTGCACTGCCGGATCGCAAATGCTGCACCAGCAAATCGGTCTCGTGCAAAGCTTCTTTAAACCAAAGCTCGAAACTCTGGTGGATCACGATAAAGAACATCTCGTCGTGATGTGGAGGATCCGACACCACCCTTTGAAGCCCTAAAAGCTCCGGCACGCGCAGGTAAGAGTTGTAGTTGAGCTCCTGGAGAATAAGCCCGGAGTAGTCCTTTTCTGCTTGGTTCATGGCGAGAAGGATACAATCTCGCCATGGCCTACTGGCTGGTGAAAGAAGAACCGGACAAATACCCCTTCTCCCGTTTCTGCAAAGACGGGAAAACCGACTGGACGGGGGTTCGGAATTACCAGGCTCGGAATCATTTGCGAGCCATGGCGGTGGGCGACAGGGTGGTCTATTACCACACTGGCAAAGAGCGTCAAGCGGTGGGCCTGGCTGAGGTTCGGCGAGCTGCTTTTCCCGATCCGACGGCGGAGAAGGGGGATTGGTCAGCAGTCGAATTGGTGGCCGGAGAGGCCTTGGCCCGGCCGGTTCCCCTGGCCGAAATCAAAGCGGATTCCGTCCTCAGCGGCACGGCTTTGGTGCGCCAGGGCAGGCTGTCGGTGGTGCCCTTGTTGAAAAAAGAATTCGATCGCCTGCTGAAGTTGGCCGGTCAAGGATGAAAACTCTCCGTCAAAGCTTGGCCGCTCCTCGCCGGGACGCCTGGGTTCGTCTGGGCGGCTGGCCCAAAGGGCCGCGGATTTTGCGGCACCAAATTAAGGAAACGGCAGCCAGTCTGGCTCCTGGCGATCAGGTCGCGGTCTTGGACCGGAACGGTGAACACTGGGGATGGGGCCTGTATCACCCCGAAAGCCGGATTCGGGTCCGCATGCTTCGACAGGGCAAGGAACCGGCAAACCCGGATTGGCTGAGAGAGCGAGCACAAGCGGCGATTCGGCGCCGAGCGGAGAACCCGGAAGTGGATCTTCAAGCCGACGCCTTTCGGGTTCTTCACGCCGAGGGCGACGACTTCTCCGGATTGGTGGTGGATCGCTTAGGTGAAATTCTGAGCGCGGAAATATTTACTTCCAGCGCAGCCGCGGTGTTTCAAGACATCCTGCCCACCCTGCATCAAGAGCTGGGTACCCGAGAACATCGCCTAATGTTCGACACTGAAAGCGCTCGGGCGGAAAAAGAAAAAGCATTTTCCATTCACTCTCCCGGCTGCCCGCCGAAGTGCCAGCTCCAAGAACACGGCCTTCGCTACGAAGTGACTTTCGCCGGTTCTCACAAAACCGGCTTTTTCTGCGACCAGCGCGACAACCGCCGCCGATTCGCCACTTTGGCGGAAGGTCGCAGCGTCCTTGACGTCTGTTGTTACAGCGGTGGCTTCGCTTTAAACGCCGCTCGAGCCGGAGCTCGAGAAGTCTTGGCCCTGGATCTGGATGAAAAGGCCTTGGCTCAAGCGAAACGAAACGGCAACCTAAATCAGTTGCGCAACCTGCGCTGGGTCCACGCGGATGCTTTTTCCTATTTACGGACCTTAACCCGCAATGAACGGCAATATGAAGTGGTCATGCTGGACCCGCCGAAATTCATCCACAGTCCGAAAGAGAATGAAGAAGGGATCGCCCGCTATCACGACTTGAACAAACTCGCTTTGCAAGTCGTGGCTCCGGGAGGATGGTTGGTAAGTTGCTCTTGTTCCGGCTTGCTTCCCTTGCAGGAATTTCGACACACCATTCGTCGCGCCGCCCGCAGCTTGGGGCGTACGGTGCGGGTAGAAAAGGTGACCGGCGCTCCCCCGGATCACCCGATCCGGTTGGACTTTCCAGAGGGGGAATACCTGAAGGCTCTCTGGATGCGAGTGGATTGATTTTCGCCGACCGAGACTAGGCCTTCCAATCCATGAGCAAGTGCTCGAATCCGGCGTAGGAAACCGTATCTCGCACCCTAAAGCCCAATCGATGGGCGACCTGAAGGCTCGGTCGATTCACCGGACGAATCAAACATAAAACTCGATCCAGGCCGAGAACATCCCGGCCCCAATGGCAACAAGCTCGCGCGGCTTCGGTGGCGAAGCCCTGGCCCCAGGCCGATCGGCAGAGGATATAGCCCAAGGCCGGCCACTCGTATCCGGCTTCCATTAGCGGTAACAACCCAGCCTGCCCCAAGGGAGCGCCGTCTTGGCGGTTTCTCAGCAGCCAGAATCCATAGCCATAGGTCCGGTAACGCTGGCACTGTTTGCTGATCCAACCGTCCCATTCGGCCGGTGGATAAACTTGCGGGTAGAAACGCATGACCTCTGGGTGGCCGAGCATGCGCCCCATGACCCCCTGGTCCTCCGGTTCAAAAGGAGAAAAATCCAAGCGCTCGGATCGGGGAACGCGGCGTTTCCGCACCGCCTCCTTGGCAGCGAAACCAAATCGATAGATCCCGGAAGATGCAAAGAAACGAAAGGGATAAAAATCGAGAGCCCGAAGTTTGACGCTCAAAGAATCGTTGCAAGTTGGCAAATCTACCAGCAGTCGCTCGACTCCGCGGTCCAGCAGGCTCCGGCCGAGCAAGTGGGAAGGATCCTCACTTTGCCAAGAAGCCGTCGACTCCAGCCAGGATGCCAACACCTTGGCCTCCACCCGGCCGGTGGCGGTGTTCAATTCCTGCAAAGGCAGCGCCGATTCCATTTCGTTGCCCGGGCAAGTTCCCATGGAAGCTACCCTTGGTCCCTAGGATAAGATCCTCTCATGTCGCCGTGGATCTGGCTCCTTCCCCTGCTTTCCCTCCTCCATCAAGCTCAGACTCCGGACCCGGCGAAACCTCCGAATTTCGTTTTCATCCTCGCCGACGATTTGGGCTGGGGAGACCTGGGTTGTTACGGCCACCCTTATCACCGCACCCCTGCGTTGGACGGATTAGCCGCGGAAGGCATGCGTTTCACTCAAGCCTATGCCAATGCTCCCAATTGCGCGCCCTCGCGAGCCTGTTTGCAAACCGGTCTTTATGGCCCGCGACACGGCATCTACACCGTCGGCTCCTCCGCCCGGGGAAAATCGCAAAACCGCAGGTTGATTCCCACCCCGAATCGCACCGAACTGCCGGCCCAAGCCCTGACCATGGCGGAGTTTTTGGCCCGCCACGGTTACACCTGCGCTTCCATTGGAAAATGGCATTTAGGCCCGGATCCGAACCTACAGGGCTATCGACATTCGGTCGCCGGATATAAGGCCGGTCATCCTCCCAAAGGCTATTTTTCTCCTTACCACAATCCAAAGCTGGAAGACGGGCCGAAGGGGGAATACTTGACCGATCGCCTGGCCCAAGAAGCCATCGACTTTCTGGAGCAACAGCAGGACAATCCCTTCTTCCTCTACCTACCGTTCTATTCGGTCCATACTCCCATTCAAGCCCCGAAGGACCGCAAGCAAAGCTATTTGGCTTTAGACCCCAAACCGGATCGTTTCCATCCGACTTATGCAGCCATGGTGAGTTCCCTGGATCAGGCCGTAGCCACGGTATTGAGCGGCTTGGATCGATTGGGGCTGCGGGAAAATACCGTAGTTCTGTTTTTTTCCGACAATGGAGGCCACGGCAAATTCGCTCACCACGGACCACTTCGCGGTTCCAAGGGCATGCTTTATGAAGGCGGCCTGCGAGTTCCTTTTCTGATCCGGTGGCCCGGGGAGATCAAACCAGGAACCGTGTGCCATGAGCCGATTCTTGGAACCGATATGTTTCCGAGCTTGGCCGAACTGGCCGGAATCGCCAAGACCGATTGGCCGGCTTTGGATGGTCGCAGTTTGGTAAACCAATTTCGGCAAGATCCAGAAAGGCGGGCAATTCGCCCGTTGTTTTGGCACTTCCCGGCTTATTTGGAAGCCTATGCCGGCATGGACGGCTTTTGGCGCACCACGCCGGCAGCAGCCATTCGCAAAGGCCGGTGGAAACTGATCGAGTTCTTCGAAGATGGACGTTTGGAGTTATACGATTTGACCCGAGATCCGGGCGAGCAGCAAAATTTGGCCGCTCAAAACCCCGAACAAGTAGCCCAGTTGTTGCAGGAAATGCGGAAGTGGCGGGAAGCCACCGGAGCCCCGGTGCCGGCGGAAAGAAATCCGGATTACCGCGGCGAGGAAGAAGCTTCGGAGGGTTCCGCCCGCAAGGACTCCAACCGCCAAAGCAAGGCGCCGTCTTCCAGTTCCGCCGCCGGAGGTCCCAGCACCGCCTCCAAGAAAGGCTGAACCGACGGATGCATCCAAACCTGCCGAGGAGGAGCGTAAAACTCCTTGGCGGGCCGCCGGGGAGGATAAACCAGATCTTGAGCTACCGGCCCCCACCACAACGGTGCCAGGAAGGCGGCCCAATCCTTTTCCAAACCGACCGGTTGCCGATCATCCAAGAAGGTCCCGGAACGGCGAATCAATTGGCTTTGCAAAACCACGGTCGTGATCCCCAGGTCCTGCAACTGCCGGCGATAGGCGTTCGCCAGTTCCTTTTCGGGAACTTTGATTTCCAATCCCGGCTCGCCACCGTGAGCGGCCATCAACTCGGCCAACACCGGTACCTGAGCCAGGCGACGGCGATGCTCCGGATCAAAGCGGGAAGAATAGTGACCGGTGATCAGCGGCTGCCGGTGGACGGTTTGCATGAACATCGGGCGCATTTGCGAGCGGTCGGAAATTCGCGGGTCAAAAGGCAAAAACAACATCGCGCCTTCGACTTCCTTCGCCCCTAATTCATGGTAAGCCGACGGCACCACGTCCCCGCGAGGAACCCGCGGCGGCGGCCAGGATTCCGCCACCATCAGCGAAAGTATCAAGGCGCAAGAGAAGGCTCCCCGGCGCCGATCGGTGCCGCTGCGACCGGTAGAACCGCGGACGATGCTCTCCAAGGTCAAGGCGAACAATACCGCCAAGCACAGCATGACCACCGTCTGCGCTTTCTCATAACCCCGCAAAGCCCCAAGCACGGGAAGCTGACTCAACAAGTCGGCCGGCAAGAAGGCTGAGAATTTGCGTCCTCCCAAAGAAAGGTCGGGCCCCAGGGAAAGGCCGAAGAAAAACAAGGCCAACAGCAACCAGCCGCTGGTTTTGGCGAAACCTCGCAACCAGAACGCCGCCAAAGCTCCCAACACCAGGACGTAACCATAAACGGAGGTCCAGGAAATCAACCACAGTGGATCATCCAGTTCGTCCGGATCCAGCCTCACCTTCAAACCAGCTAAATCCGCTTGAGTTCGAGGAACCACTTCCTCCACTTGAACTCCATTGAGGGCTTCCCGTGCCATCGGTACGGTGCGGTAGGCGGTGAACAAAACGGTCAACGCCAAGCACAACAAGAGACCGGCAAACCAGGATCCGCGACCGGCCGGGGGCCCGACGACCAAATAAGCTATGCCCACGAAGGCGGCACAAAGGCCGCTGTAGAGACCGAAGTAAGGACTGGTATAAAACGCGCACGCCAGCCAAACGGCGGCCCAAATGGCGTGACGGTATCGGCCGCTGTCTTTCAGTTTCAGCAGCGACAAAATCAGAAATGGCAACCACTCGCTATGGCAATAGCTGATGTTGGTCAGCATTAGCGAATTCCATGGCAGGAATCCGTACGCAATCCCAGCGCCCATACCGGCCCACCAAGAACCGGTGATGTACCGGCCAAGCAAAAAGGCTCCCCAGGAGGCCAGGAAGAAACTCAGCAAGAACAAAAGGTTATAAGCCGCCGCGGGCCCGAAAGCCCAAGTCACCGGCGCCACGGCATAAGCCAACAATACCGGAAAGTTGCCCCAGGAAAGATTGACTCCTGCATCGTAATACAACATCTCGCAATTCAACGGATCTTTCCCCGTGGAAAGTGCTTCCGCCGCCCACCACAAGTTCCAATATCCGTGACCGAAATCCCCGGTGGGCGTCAGATAAACCTGATCCATGGCCACCGGAATCGGCCAGTGCAACGCCAGGCTAAGAACGAGAAGAAGCAACAGGCCGCCGACCGCAGGCCAGAACCGCCTCTCGCTTTCCTCGTGGACCTCCAGAACGGGACTCACGGGGTTGGTGCTCATGGATGACCCTCCACTACTCCCCCTTTACGGCTCATGGCGGACAACTCGAAGGCCGCCTCAGCTCCCATCCTCATCGCTCCATGCATATTTGGGTAACAAAAGCCCCCGTTTCGACCGACGGAGCGAAGATTCGGGATCCCGCCCAACCAGTTCTGCACCGTGTCCAAATAGGGTTCGAAGCCGAGTCGAAACACCGGATAGGCGTGCTCCTGAACAAAGACGTGGGTTTCCACGATATCTTCCTTTTGGATAAGGCCTTCCGCTTCCAAATCCGACACCATGCGAGCTCGGGTCTCGGCACCGCCAAGCCACCGATCGTCACCTGGATCGCAGGTGGTTTCGGCCAACAAAAGGGTGTGTCCAGGAGGCTGAACCTGAAGTCCGCTGAGCTTGGGTTCGGCCAGGCGATGGAAGATCCGATCGCGAAAATAAACGAAAAGAGCGTCCAGAATTTTCTCTTTTCGGACCAGATAACCGTACACCGCAGTGCCCTTGAAGCTCAGTTGTCGAGCGGCATGTTGCACCTCATCGGGAGCTGAAGGGCGAAGAACTTGGACCAGACTGGGAAGGGGAATGGTGCTGAGGAGGAAGGGACATTCCTGGCGCCGGCTTCGACCTTCCGAGTCGGTGAAAACGACCGCTTCCACTTCTCCTCCTTGGTGCTCGACCGCTTCCACCGGAGTATTCAAATGCACCAAACCGCCTTGCTTTTCCACCGAGGCGGCCATGGACATGGACAATTCTCGGGCCCCGGTCGGCGGGTAGTACAAGGTTTCCTCAAGCGTGGCGCTTTCGACCGAGGCATCCTTTTGGTCTTTCAAACCGAACCGCCCCATCAACTTCTTCAACACGTCGACGGCGCTCAATCGGGGCATCTTGGTGCGCACGAAGGTAGCGGACAACTCGGTGGTGGGAATCCCCCAATAGCGTTCGGTAAAGTCCTGAAAGAAATGCCGGTACAAAGGCTTTCCGTACAACTCGATCAGAGCTTGCTCGGCATTTTCCGCTTCCTGCTTTTGAAAACGATTGCGCAAGCTTTGCCACGCCAAACCGGATACCGAAGCCATCAGTTCCAGCGGTGGAATGCCTTTTAAGATGTCCATGAACTGCAAGGGATAACGCCGAAATCCTTTGCCGTAGCGGATCAGAGCCGATTTCTCCACGCTTTGCAACCGCGGCCCCAATAAGGATTGCAATTCTTCAAAGATCTCCCGGTCGTGGGCGTGCAGATGGTGGACGCCGAAATCGTAATAGTTCTCCCCTTGTCGCCGCCCGGCCGCCAAGCCGCCGACCACTTCCTCTTTTTCAAGCACCAGGGGAGTTAGCCCGTTCTTTGCCAAGGTGTGGGCGGCATACAGACCACAAACGCCGGCTCCCAGAACCACCGGCCGAATCTTTTGCGCCTCCGCCAATTGAGGTTCCATGACTCAGCGGGGAATCCCGGTGGTTTGCAAAGCCAACTGCTCCGCGAAACGCTGCTGCAAATAACCGTTGGGCAAATCCACGTCCGACCAAAGCAGAGCTCGATCCTTGCCAACGGCCTTCTTCAACCGCGGCCGCTGATCGCCTTCACACTCCAACAGGCAAATCGGTAATTTCCCTTCCGATTCCGCGGCAGCACAAGTTTCAATCAAACCGTAGCAGGCGTCGCCACCGATGCCGTGTTCGATCCGGGTTCCAGCAGGCAAATCCGATTTGGCGTAAGCGTAAACGTCGGCTACCCGCCCAAAGCTGGGAACCAACATCGGACGGCCGAATTCCACCGCTCTAGCGATCGCTCGAGGTGTCTCCAAATGGCACAGATGGTAAGGCCGGTAGAACAAATACTCCGGTCCTTCGCCGAGCTTGTAGTACTTCAAATATTCGGCCTGAATCGGATCTTCGCAGCGCCCGACCACGAAAACTCCTCCCCCGGGTTCGGCACCGAGGACGTAATCCACCACTCCCTCCGGTCCGTAGCGCTGGAAGTCGAAACACTGAAACACTTGCTCTACTCGGGCAGCCTTGGGACCTTCCATGCCGGGAACGAAAGGCACCATGCCCGAGGCATTGGAAACCAAAGCCATTTCCACGCCCAATTTGGTGCCATCGGTATAGGCGCAACATTGGACCGGATTCAAATTGCGGATTTTGGCCTCATAGGCCAAATCGGCGGCGGTGGCGTAGCGATTTAAAAAACCTTTGATGTTGCCGGCCATGACCAGATCGAAAGCCCAAAGCTGGATTTCGTCCATCATCCGCCGCAGCACTCCGTGCTGATCGCCGGCATCCGAAGTCACGACTACGCCTTTTTCCTCCGCCCGCCGGTGCAGCAAGGGTCCCAAGGCCAAATCCACTTCGGCGTTCATCAAGACCACGTGCATGCCGGCTTCGATGGCATCGAAACAAGCCTTTCCGGCGAAGCCGATGGTGTTGGTCGCTTCCACAAGAACGTCCAACTTCAATTCAGGTCGCTGGCGGAGATAAAACGGGTCGCGGCTGAGAAGCAGGCCGCCGGAAGAGGGCAGCGGCTGATCCGCGGCCCAATTCTGACTGGGTCCGCCATAGGCCTGAGCGGTCTTCTCCAGGGCCACCGAATCCAGATCCGTGGCCACGACCAACTCCATGCCGGGAGTCCGGCGAATTTGCCAAGCGATACCGACGCCCATGGCTCCGCAGCCCAGAAGGGCTACGCGAATGGGCCGGCCTTCAGCTTCCCTCGCGCGAAGATTTTGGTACACAGCGTCACCCTACAGAGCTTGCTTGCTTCATCGGGTAGGAGGGCCAGGAATGTTTAGGAGGAGGAGGCTGGCTGGACGGCAGGGCAAAGTATTTCCGGAGGGCCATCCAGCATCGGCTCAGTATAGGACTCGGTCCAAGCCCCAAAGGTTCCACCCTTCAACAAGCGGAAATCCTGTCCGGAAAAGGGTTTTCCCGGCCGATATAGGCACTAGAAGTGGTCGAGAGGAGTGCGGATGACCTAGAATTCCGCAAAATCGCGCTGGCGGACCACCCTCCGCCAGACATCATGACGAAGGACCTGGAAGGCAGTCGCATTCTCATCACCGGTGGGGCCGGTTTCATCGGCGCCAACCTGGTCGAGGCTTGCCTTCGTCGCGGTGCCGGCCGAGTCGCGGTTTTGGATTGCCTGACTTATGCCGCCAATCCGCTTTCCCTGGCTTGGGCTCGGCAACAAAAGGCCTTCGCCTTTCACCAAGCGGACGTGGTGGATCTTCCGGCATGCAAGAAGATCTTGGCCGAAGTACATCCCGACTGGGTGTTTCACTTGGCGGCGGAATCTCACGTCGACCGTTCGATCGAACAACCGCTTCCCTTCGTTCGAACCAACGTTCAAGGAACCGCCAGCCTGCTTCAAGCCAGCCTTCTGCACTGGCAGGCTCTTCCCCAAAGCAGCCAAGACCGCTTCCGCTTCGTCCACGTTTCCACCGATGAAGTTTTCGGTTCCCTGGAACAGGACGGTTATTTCCGCGAAGACACCCCGGTTGCCCCCAGGTCGCCCTACGCCGCTTCCAAAGCCGCCTCGGACCATTTGGTTCGAGCCTATGGTCACACTTACGGCCTCCCCTATTCCATGACCCATTGCGGCAATAACTTTGGACCTTATCAATTTCCGGAAAAATTAATTCCCTTGATGATCCTGCGAGCCTTGCAAGGCAAGAGCCTGCCGGTGTACGGTCAAGGCATCAACATTCGCGACTGGATTCAAGTGGAAGATCATTGCCAGGCCCTGCTGCAAGTAGCGGCGCGGGGCCGAGCCGGACAGGCTTACGTCATTGGCGCTCGCAACGATCGTCCCAACCTGGAAGTGGTGGAAGAAATATGCGAGGTCGTTGACCGACTGGGCTTAACCGCCCCCGGAGTTCGCCAAAGCCGAGACTTAATCCGCTTTGTCGAAGACAGGCCGGGCCATGACTTTCGCTATGCCATCGATCCGGCAAAATTGGAACGGGAAACGGGTTGGCGACCGCAACGGGAATTTTCCCAGGCTCTCCACGAAACCGTGCTCTGGTACCAAGAAAACCAACCTTGGGTGGAAGAGTGCGAAAAGAGTTATGCCGGCCAGCGCTTGGGGCTCGGCCTCACCAGCCCGGGAGGGAAATCCTCATGAAAGGCGTCATTTTGGCCGGCGGCACCGCCAAACGGCTTCGTCCCTTGACGTTGGTCACCAATAAACATCTGCTTCCGGTAGGCAAGGAGCCGATGCTGTTTCACGTAGCCCACAAGCTCAACGGCGCTGGCATCGATGAAATCATGGTGATCACCGGCAAGGACCACATGAGCGACATCATCCGCTTGCTGGGTAGTGGAAAAGAATTCGGTTGCCACTTTACTTATCGGGTTCAGGAAGAAGCCGGCGGCGTGGCTCAGGCTCTCGGCTTGTGCAAAGCCTTCGTCGGGGAGGATCAAGTGGTCGTGCTCCTCGGCGACAATGTGTTTGAAGACCCCCTTGGCCCCATGATTCGGGAATACTGGCAGGCTGAGAGCGCCGCCCGAGTATTTCTGGCGGAAGTAGAACATCCGCAGCGTTTCGGCGTGCCGGTGATTGAAAACGGCAAGATTTCCCAAATCCGGGAAAAGCCGAATCAACCGCCTTGCAACTTGGCGGTCACCGGCATTTACATGTACGATGCCTCGGTTTTCAAGATCATCGAGCGGCTGAAACCGTCGAAGCGGGGCGAGTTGGAGATTACCGACGTCAACAACGCCTTTTTACAAAGAGGGCAATTGAGCTACGGCGAACTTAAGGGATGGTGGACCGATGCCGGCACCTTCGATTCCTTGCACGTAGCCAATACCCTGGCACGGATGCGTCCGGCCAAGTTCTAACCATGACCGGCCCCTTTCTCGACGGTCCGATCGAAGGGGTGGTGGTTCGCCCCTTGCGCCCGCATCAGGATTCCCGCGGCTGGTTGGCCGAGGTGTTTCGGCAAGATGAAATGGACGGCCTCACCGATCCCGCCATGGCCTATGTTTCCGTGACCCTGCCTGGGGTAACCCGCGGCCCTCACGAACACCGGGAGCAGGCTGATTTATTTGCCTTCGCCGGTCCGGGGGAGTTCCAAATCGTTCTTTGGGACGCCCGGCCGAATTCGCCGACCCGCAATCGACGGATGGTGGAATACGGCGGCCGTCACCGCCCGACCTTGGTCTACGTACCTGCCGGCGTAGTACACGCTTATCGAAGCCTTGGCCCAGAAGAGGGTTGGGTTTGGAACTTTCCGGATCGTTTGTACCGGGGACGAGATCGCTGCGAAACGGTGGATGAAATCCGCCATGAAGATCAGAGCGATTCCCCCTTCCAAATGCCGGAAGCCTGATTTCTTGACTCAAGCTGAAACCGCCGCCTTCCGAAAAGGGAGGAACCGAAGGCGAATCTCAGGGTCCAGCTACAGCCAACCCGCTGCTTTCCGACCCGAGCCACGTGAAAAGACAAACCGACGCTGCCGATCATGGCGCTTCCAATAAATTGTCCTTTTTGCTCAAGGTTCATTCGCCAGGCCCACACTCACATGACGAGGAAGGAAAGTTGATGATGCGGAAACTACTCCCTGGTTTCGCCTGGATCTTGGCGACCGCGGCGGTCATGGGGCAAACGCCCCACCCGGTTCACAAGGCAACAACCCCGAAACACGCCGGGGTTTTCAAGATGGCTACCGGACAATTGGAAAAGAGCGCGGCCCAAGCCAACCGCTCCGGTCCGGAAGTCATCTTCAATGCTTCCGAACTGACCAATTACTACAGCGTGCCCGGCCTGGATCAGGAATGGCTGGATGAAGGCACCGTGCTGGATCGCTCTCCGATTCAAACCGAACAATGCAACGGTTTTGAATTCGTTTACTGTTCGACCGAGGCCGATGCCACCCAGAATTCTGGGACCGTGACCTTCGCTTTCTACGATGAAACGGTGGTCTGCAGCGGGCCCTCCAGCGGCGCCAACTTCGCTCTGGGCGGCTACCTGTGTGCTTACGACATCGTCGGCCTGCCGCTGGGCGATCCCAACGGCGCCATTCAATGCTGGATCGTGACGGTAGACCTGCAAGGCGGCTTCGAATGCCCGCCTGCCTTGGCCAATACCAGTTGCGGTGCGGAATGGACCACCGATGCGGCCAACAGCAAACTGTTCGGCTGGTCTTTCATTCCTAGAAACGACAATACCGGCCCCTGGCTTTCCAAAGGCGGCAGCCAAGCTGCCGGAATCGATAACAGCTTCGTTTGGTTCGACCAAGTGGGAGCTCTCGTCGGTTGCTTCTGGTTCGGCGGCACCCCTTGGGCCAATTTCGCCATGAAGATGTTCGGCAGTTCCGCCGGCAACATCGCCTACAACTCGTGCGCTGCCCCTGGCACCAACGGGGTGATTTACCAGGCCGGGACCTTAACGGTTGCCACGGTAGTGACCTTTGAGGTGCTGAACCCGACCGCCAACAACTACAGCTTGGTGGCCTCGCTCAGCCCCTTCGACAACCCCGTCGGTTCCGCCGGTCAATTGCTGGTGGCCCTGCCGGTGCTGTCCCCGACTCCGATCTTGCTGACGGGAGGTTCGGCGAACTTGACCATGCCGAGCACGCTACCGCCGTTGCTCTACACCCAAGTCATCGAACACACCGGCCAGAATCCCACCGCCGCTACGGCAGTGGATCTGTCCAATGGCATCCAGCATGCCACCTTCTAGAGAGTTTCCCCTCGCAAGAGTGCACCCCGCCGTTTCACGGTGGGGTGTTTTTCTATACTCAGGCTTCCCTTCCTTCTTCGAAACCCACCATCCCTCCCAGCATGCCGGCCCATTCTCCCGACGGCGACTCGGTAGTCGATCGCCGCCTTCGCTTCATGGAAAAACTCCGCCGGCGGCAAGCCTCCGGAAAGGAGGCGGAAAATGCCTTGGGAAGCGGGCCCGCCAACGCCCACGGACTACCGGAACTGCCGGTGGGACAAAGGGCGGTGGAAAATTGGCCGGTGCTGGATCTGGGCGATCTCCCCCGACTTTCTACCGACAACTGGAGTTTGGAAATCGGAGGCTTGGTCGCCAGGCCGCAAAGCCTGGATTGGTCTCAATTCCAAGCTTTACCCCAGGTAGAGCAAGTCAGCGATTTTCATTGCGTGACCACCTGGAGCCGGCTCAAAAACCGCTGGCACGGGGTCCGTTTTTTGGACTTGGCTGCCGCGTGCGAACCTCGGGATGAAGCCAGCCACGTATTCATTACCGCTTACGATCACGACCGCCAAAGCGGTGAGGCCTACACCACCAACCTTCCCTTGGCGGAAGCGTTGCACGAAGACGTGCTTTTGGTGCACCGCTGGCAAGATCGGCCTCTTCCTCCTGAACATGGCGGCCCGGTAAGAATGATCACGCCGCGGCTCTACGCCTGGAAAGGGGCCAAGTGGATTCGCAAAATCGAATTTCTGGACCGAGATCGGTTGGGTTTCTGGGAAAGAAGGGGCTACTCCAATACCGCGAACCCCTGGTCGAACGACCGTTACGCCTGACCCATCCTTCTCCATGATCTACGACAACCACCGCTTTCCTTGGACCGCCGCCCTGGAAGAAAGCTGGCCGGCCATTCGAGCCGAATTGGACCGAGTGCAAAACGAGGAATTCATCTCCTGGCCCAACGTCAACATGTACAAGGGCACCTGGGAGTTGTTCGGCTTGTTCGGTTTCGGCAAGCGACATGACCTGAATTGCGAGCGATGCCCGGAAACCGCCCGGGCGGTGGAACGAATCCCGGGAATGACTACGGCAGTTTTTTCCGCCATGGAACCGGGAACCTATTTGCCCCCCCACCGGGGAGCCACCGACGCCGTTTTGCGCTGCCACCTCGGAGTCGACGTGCCGGAAGACTGCGGCATCCGGGTGGAACAACAAAAAGTTCCTTGGCAGGAAGGTCGCTGCGTCATCTTCGATGACACTGCCGAACACGAAGTGTGGAACCGAGGCGACCGGCGCCGGATCAATTTGATCATCGACTTTTGGAAGCCGTTCCGGTTTCCGGGCCGTCGTCTGAAACGGCTCAAGCAACGGGTGGCGGTAAAAATGAATTTGAAGCGCTCCGATGTTTTGGAATTCATCAATAAAGAACATGCTCGGCAAAGGGCGGTTTACGAATCCCGCCAAAAAGGAAACTCGGAATCTCCAGAGCAATGAAAACTTCCTGGTTCTCCGCCCTCGGGCTTGGAGCTCTCAGTCTCACTGCCGGCTGGTGGTCGCAACAGGAGGATCGGGTCCTGGTGGAAAGCATGCACCACCTGGGAGACGATCCAACTCCGGATTGGCCGGAAGCTCCGGAGCAACCGGAAGGAACCAGCATGGAATGGCGGTTTACCGGGTCCAAAAACCTGGAAGAAAGGGCGCTATGGATCCGGCATCGCCACGTGGACAATCGCTGGTCTTTAAAACTGAACGGCCGGGAAATCGCGGTCCTGAAACGAGGCGCCGAGTTGCAACGGGTGCTTTATCCGCTGCCGGCCGGCAGTTTGGTCGACGGTGAAAATCGTTTGAGCTTGTCGGCCGATCAAAAAAGCGACGACATCACCGTCGGCGAAATCGTGCTCACCGCCGCTTCCTTCCGAAGCCTGAAGCAAATCGAAACGGTGCGAATCCAGGTTTTGGAAGAAGGCGCCGGCGCCATTCCCGCCCGCTTGACCCTTCTCGATCCAGAAGGAAAACGGGTGCCGATTTATTACCCGCAGGAATCGCTGGCCGTCCGCGACGGAGTGGTTTACACCGGTGACGGCCAGGCCGAATTCGGCTTAAGTCGCGGCCGCTACCAAGTATTCGCCACCCGAGGCACGGAATGGAGCGTTGCCAGTACCGATCTGGAAGTGGCTCCGGAAGCTACCAATGCCTGCAATCTGGTTTTGAAGCGGGAAATCGACACTCGCGGTTGGATGGCGGCCGATACTCACATCCATACTTTGACCTATAGCGGACATGGCGATTCCAGCGTCGAAGAACGGGTCGTGACCTTGGCCGGGGAAGGCGTCGAGCTGGCCATTGCCACCGATCACAACCATCACACCGACTATAAGCCGATTCAAGCAGCCTTGGGCGTGAACGCCTATTTCACGGCGGTGACCGGCAATGAAGTCACGACTGACAACGGTCACTTCAACGCCTTTCCTCTACCGCCAGACGGCCCCTTGCCGGACTACAAGGAAAAACATTGGCCCACCCTGGTGGAAGACATGCGAGCCAAGGGAGCCAAGGTGGTGATCTTGAATCACCCGCGTTGGCCGAAACACGACACCGGCCCCCTCGGCGTGTTCCAATTGAACCGGGCTTCGGGGGAACGCCATGAAGGGCCGGCGTTCACCTTCGATGCCATGGAAATTTTCAACAGCACCACGCCGGAAGGCGATTTGGAAACTTTGTTGCGCGATTGGTTCGCCATCTTGAACTATGGGGAACAAATCGCCGTAGTGGGCAGCTCCGATTCTCACACGGTTTTGGATCCGGTGGGACAGGGCCGGACCTATGTTCCCATTCAAGGAGAGAACCCGGCCGCCATTGACGTGGATGAGGCATGCCGAGCCTTCCAACAAGGAGCCGTCAGTGCCAGCTTGGGCATCTTTGCCAGCGCCACCCTCAACGGCCACGGCATGGGAAGCTTGGTTGCCGCCGGTCAGCCCATGCGCTTACAAGTTCGAGTGGCTTCCGCTTCGTGGATCCAAGCCACCCGGCTCACCGTGTACCGAAACGGCGAAGCCATCTTGGATCAACCTTTGGCCTTTGTGGAAGGGGTGGCCAGCGATCAGAGTTTCGAATGGGTCATCGATCCTCCGCCGGCCGATGCATGGTTGACCTGCGTGGTTCGCGGCCCCGACCTGGACCAGCCTTTTTGGTACGACCTCTGCCACCAAAGCGGAGCGGTTTGTAACCCCTTCTATCTGGATCGAGACGGAGACGGCCAGTACCGCAGTCCGCGCCAGCAAGCCCAACAGTTGATTGACGAACTGGGCACCCAGCCGGAAGCCTTGGCCGCCGCTTTGGCGCAACGTGATCCTGCGGTCGCGGTGCAAACCGCCAGCTTGCTCCGACCTCTCTATTTGCAAGAGATGCGGGACAAATTACGCCGCCTCGCCCCCCGACCGGAAGCCGAATCCGGGCCGCTGGAAGCCTTCCTCCTGGATTCGCCGGAAGGCGCGGGAACCGGCTCGAAATAATTTCCTTGACCCCTCCGGGGATTGGTGAGCTATGGTGGATTTCCCCTTAGTTCTTGGAAACCCATGGTTTGTGCACTCTTCCTTAGCCTTCTGCCGGCTTTCGCCGGACCCCAATCCCCCCAACACTGGCAGTGGTCCGGAGCGGAATTGGCCGCCATGGCCGGTCAGCAAGGCCAATCCCTGAATTTGGCCGCGGAAGAAAGTTGCCACCTTCAACTTCCTTGCCCGCCTCAAACCCGTTCGGTCGGCGCCTGGTGGCAAGGTCTTTTGGGAACCGCTCAGCTCGAATTCCTCGGCGAAAAAGGCGACCTCCAAGGTCCCTACCCGATGATCGCCGCCGAAGATTTGGATCCCATCGCCAATCATGCTTCCGGTCCGGCGGGCAGCGCGCAAGTGGCCGCTTTGCAGCATTACTACGGAGGTGCTGCGGCAGCGGTGATTCTGCATCTTCGCGGCCCGGTTCAATTGGATTCTCTGGCTCTGGTCTTCATTCCAAAATCCAACCAAGCGGTAACTCCGAAAATCACCGCCGGAGGTCCTCCCGGAGGCTATCCCAAACCCAACGTTTACAGCCGGTCCTCTTGGGGCGCCGATCCGCCGGTTTGTAATCCGAGTTATTGCAATACAACTCATTTGGGATTTCATCATTCCGCCGGTGCCTCCGAATACAACAGCAGCAGTTGGAGTCAGGACGCCGCCAACGTGAAAGCCATTCAGTCCTATCACATGTACACCCGTGGATGGTGCGACATTGGATACAACTACCTGATCTCGGTCCACGGTTACATCTTTGAAGGCCGGGCCGGAGGCGACGACGTCCGCGGCGCTCACGACGGCCACAATTGCGGCTCCATGGGCACTTGCTTCATGGGCTATTTCCACACGCCCTATAACCAAACTCTGACCCAAGTCATGATCGACGCCGCCGCCGAATTGGGGGCTTGGAAGTGCGATCAGCAGGGCATCGACCCTCACGGGACTTCCTGGTACTCCGGTTACGGCGGAAACATGAGCAACGTTTACGGCCACCGCAACGTGGCTTCCACTGCCTGCCCGGGAGATTTGGCTTACGCCGAACTGCCCACCATTCGGAACGAAATCGCCTCCCGTCTTCAAGGGGGCGGCGGCACTGAAATCATTCTCGACACCGGAGCCGCCTTTACCGTGGGAACCTGGTTTACCGGAACTTCATCCACCGACAAATACGGCAGCAATTATTTGTGGACCGATTCCGGCATTCAAGCGCCGCGCTACGCCCTCTGGCGGCCGAACATTAGCCAGGCCGGCAATTACACCGTCTACTTTTGGTGGCCCCAAGGCAGCAATCGGTCCACCCAAACTATGGTGGGAGCCCGAATCCAGGGCACGATTCACTCCACCACCGTGAACCAACAACAAAACGGCGGCCAGTGGAACGCCGTCGGCACCTGGTGGTTCCCCACCGGCACCAGCAGCTTGGTTGGGGTTTCCAACCAGGGCCCCACCGGCTCGGTGGTCCTCGCCGATGCCATCCGCCTAGTCAAGCAGTAGGCCGACTCCGGCCGGGCCTGGGTCATGCCCGGATCCTCGAAGTAAGAACAAAAAAAACGCCGCGCCCCTCCGGCGCGGCGTTCATTCATTCCCTCCTCGGAAATAAATTCCTTTGCGGAAAAGAACCTCATCCGGCCCGAAGGCCTTCAAGGGCTCTTTTCCCCTCCACCCATACAGATGGCCAGATGGCGGCGACAGCGACACCATTTCCTGAGATTTCTCGATTTTCTTGGAAAAAGCGGATTTTGGGCAATTTTCTGCCCCATTGAAGCTGGATCGTCGGCCGTATCTCTCCTGAGAAAGCCTCCAGAAGGCTCCAAAAGGGAGTTCCCCTAACGGAGTTAAGGTCCGTATGATGTTTCATCAACGGAAGCTAAGTCCATCGCCGATGCTCAAAATCCTCCCCGAGCTGTCCTTGTTCCTGCTGCTCAGCGCAGCCGCGGCTTTGGTTTCCAACGCCATCAACCCGAACGGTTTGGTCCTGAATTTCGACTACCGCTCGGGCTTGCAAGATTCCGGCACGCCTTCGGACTTGAACCAGGAAAGCGCCGAACCGCAAAGCGGAGAGGCCTTGATTCAGGCCAAGGCTCAGGAATACGGCTTTCAGCTCAGCGGCCCGGAGGACGTTCAGGCCCTGCTGGAGGAAGCCAGTCAGGAAGAAGCCATCCTGATCCTGGATGCCAGGACCGCCCAGGCCTTCGCCGACGGCCACCTGCCGGGAGCGGTGCGTTTGGACTATTGGGAGGTGGTCAAGCAGGGCGTGGACCCGGCCATCCAAGCCCGCCTTCAACAAGCCTTCGTGGTGCTGATCTACTGCAACGGCGGCGATTGTGAGGACAGTTTCAACCTGGCTTTCTACCTCAGCTACCAAAACCCGGATCTGGTTGCCTCACCGGAACTCATCCACATTTTTACCGGTGGCATGGAGGCATGGCGCCAGTTGAATCAAAAGGACCCGCAAGGGTACGCCATCGAACGCTGAGCTGCTTGGATGAAAGCCCTCCTGCTGTTCCTGCTGCGTTTGTATGTGGGCCTCTACATGGCTTACTACAGCCTGCCGAAAATCAAACGCCCTTCCGATTTCTTGAAAAACATCCGGCTTTATGAAATGGTGCCGGAAAATCCTCCCTGGCTGCTGAACGGCATGGCGGTTTGGATTCCTTGGATGGAATTGTTGGCCGGGTTGTTTTTGGTTCTGGGCATCGCCAGAAGGGGCGCAGCCACGCTCCTGACTTTCTTGTTGGTCATCTTTAGTGCCGCCATTCTTTGGCGAACTCTGGGCATCTTCCAAGCGCAAGACATTGCTTTTTGCGACATTGCCTTCGACTGCGGTTGCGGAACCGGAGAGGTCATTATCTGTCATAAACTGCCGATCAATTTCAGTCTCATTCTGGCCGCTGCTTGGATCGCTTGCAGCCAAGACCGGTCTTGGTCCCTGACCTCCAAATTCTCCCGCCGCAGAAACGAAACCGAATGATGCATCCTGCTCCCTTTGACAACTTTTCGGCTCGTTCCGCCGATGGAACCCGGCTGGCCGGCCGCCACTGGAAGCCGAAGAATCACAAGCGGGGCAATATCGTTTTAGTTCATGGATTCGGCGAGCATCTGGGCCGTTACGATTTTCTCGCCACCGGCCTCAGCGGAGCCGGCTTTGAAGTCGTCGGTGTAGACCTTCGCGGCCACGGCGGCTCTGATGGACAGCGTGGTTTCATTCATCGCTGGCAAGATTATTTGACCGATGTGCAAGCCGCGGCCAGCCGCCTGGACCAGGATTATTTCCTGTTAGGCCATTCCATGGGCGGGCCCGTGACCCTCGAATTCGTCCGCCAATACCCGGATGCGGTTCAGGGCATGATTCTTTCCAGCCCGTTGCTGGGTGTCGCCATCCCAACGCCGGGATGGAAGGAATTTTTGGCCCGCCACATGTCGAAGTGGCTTCCCCGGCTTTCCTTGCCGGCAGGCCTGGATCCGGATTGGATATCCCGCGATTCCGAGGACGTGGCCAATTACCGCAACGACCCGTTGATTTTCGATAAGGTCACGCCGCGCTGGTTCGTGGAAATGAACGCCGCCCTGGAGCGCATTCACGCCAACGCCCCGCGTTATCGCACCCCCATGCTGCTTCACATCGGCGACGCCGACAAAATCGTCAGCATGAGTGAGGCCTTACGCTTCACCGAAGCTTATTCCGGACCGAAAAACGGCCAAGTTTGGAAAGGCGGATACCACGAGTTGTTTCACGATCTGGAAAAGGACGCGGTCCTGGCCGCCACCCTGATTTGGCTGGACAAACAACTTGGACACTCGGCGCCGGATCAAGAATCGGCCGGCTCGATTTCCAATTCCAATACCGCGTAGCCGTCGAGTTCGAAATGCTCGACCAGTAGGAAAACATCCCGATCTTCGGTGAGTTTGAAATAAGCGGTATCTCGAGTCGGCCCGTGCCAGGTCCAATTCTCCAGGATTTTGCGCCCGTCCAACCACACCCGAACACCGTCGTCGCTCAGGGTGGTCAGTTGCCACCCGCCACGAGTCAGCGGCAATCGGGTGGTGGCCAAAGTGCCGAATTGATTTCCCGGAAGCTGGGCTCGATTGACTTCCTCGGACAAATCCAAATGGCTCGGGCCGCCGTGACCGTAGTTCAGCCGCAATTCCGGCAAAACGCAGAAACGGGCGCCTTCGCCATAGGCCTGCCGGCGCCAACCGGCCTCGTCCTGCCGCGGATCCACGGTCCAGGGAAAAACCCGGATCCCCCATCGAGCCGCCCACAAAGTCCCGGCGACTTCGCTTTGATGATTGGCCGCTCGAATCCGTGCCCGGTATGGATGGATTCCCGGAATGGAGCTGTGCAGACCCAAAAACCACCGCTCCCCTTCCTTCAGCAATTCGCTTCGGACCGCCGGCCCGCTGGAACCGAGATCAATCTGAATCGGAGGAGCCATGTGGTGCAGCTCGAACCGGTGATGAGCTGCGCTTTGGGAAAGAGTTCGGCATAGAGGCGCTTGGTGGTCCCAAGGTCCCCAAGGAGTCATCACGATGTTTTCGCGGCCGGCCAAATGAGCCCGTCCCCCTATCGGACGAGAGTCGCCGAACACCGGATAGTCGGGTTGCGGGCGAGGATGAAAGGCAGCGGCGGTGGTTTTCGGAGATTCAGCCTCTCCACCCAAGACCAAGGGCCTAGCCACCCCTTCCATGGAGTTGCCGCCGGCTTCTACGGTCAATCGCCGCGGTACCTTGGAGCTTTCCCCATCCAAGCGCAATTCCAATCCGACTTGATCGCCTTCAAAGCGATTGTGAAAGACTTGATTGCCAATGGCTCCTTGGTGATTGCTTTGTACCCAAGGACGATCGAATAAACCATCGTCGACGTCCCACCACAATTCGACACCGCGACGATTCTTGTAAAAGTGGTTGGCCAACACCCGATTCCCGCTGCCATGTTCGATGGCCACGCCGGCCAAATGGTTTTCTCCAATTTCATTGCCGTAAATCAGAGTATCTCGTGAATAACCTCCCCATACGCCGTAGTTGCCCCCGACCAGGCGGTTGCCGACGAACTCGTTTTCAAAGCTGAAAGTCATTTCGATTCCGATCGCGGCGGCGTAGGAGAAATCGTTGGCAATCAATAAATTTCGATTGCAGCCCAAGCCCTGGTAATCGAACTCCTTCCGTGGCGCCGGCTCTTCGCCAAGGGCTTCACGACCGGCGAAACCAAAGAAACCGTCGCCGCCGTGGGTGGCCGAGTTTTCGGCAATCACATTTTCACTGCATTGTTCAAAGCAGAGAATGCCGGCCGAATCCTGGCCGCGGCTATACACCCCGTGGCTATAGCCGCGGATGCAGAAATCGAAGGCATTTCGACTGATCACGTTGCGGGAACACCGCCACAAAGCCAACCCCCATCCGGAAAGAAAGGAACAATCGTTATCGTAAATTCGGCTGTCCATCACCCGGTCCAGGCAGATGCCGTTTTGGCCGTGGTGAGCCCGGTTGCGCCGCAGCACGATGCCGGAACTATCTTCCACGTACAAACCGGCTCCGTAACGCTGGCGCCATTCATTGGCGTCATTGCGATGAGGCCAAAGCCAATCTCCACTGTCTTCCGCTTCCGGCGTAGATTGCAAACGCTGGCACCAATTGCGGGAGAAGTCACTGTCTTCCACCACCAGTTCCGGGCAATGACTGGCCCAAATGCCGGTTTGGAAACCATGCACCTGAAAGCCTCGAAGAGTGACTTTTTCCAATCCTTCGAGACGGACGCCGATGCCTTTTCTTTGGTCGCCGGGAATCCCGACAGGCGTGCCCAGCAATGGCGACTCGGGAGCAAATTCCACCGTGATGCCGGAAGCCTGAATGTGTAAGACTCCGTTGCCATCGGCATCTTCCAGGACCATTCCCGCTGGAATCCGAACCCGGCAGGATCGATCGATGACAGTGTTGTCGGCTTGAACCAGCACTTCGGGCAGTTGTTGAGGAATCGCTGCCGGAAAGGCTGCAAGCAAGGCAAAGCAGGCGGAGGGAACGAGCATGATCGCAGGACCAGACAGCCCAGAGGATAGCCGGGCCGAAATGGCTTGGGGCCGGGAGCTGGTACTCCCGGCCCCCATGACCGCCGCCGATGCCGGTGCAGGCGCCCTGACCGTCTCCTTTAACCGTCTTCCTTGGGCGGTGTTTCCGGTTCGGATTTCGGTTCGGGATCCTCCGCCGCCGGTTCCGGAGGCTGCTCAACCGGCTTTTCGGTCGTCTCCGGGTTCGGCGCAGGAGCTTCCGGTTGCTGCTCCGCTCCGTCTTCGTCGGGAGGTGGAGGAGCCTCAATTTCAAACACCGGGGGTTCTTCTCCGGGAGGAGCCGCCGCCTCGCTGGAATCGGAGGGGCTCTCCTCCGGCGGCAAGGGTTCGGCCACGTCCTCCAACTTCTTGGTGAAGTTCGCCGCCTTATAGGAAGGTAATTCGAAAACCCAAGCCCCCAGCTTTTGGTTGAGTTCCTCAACTTCCTTCTGCACCTCCTCCGCCGAGCTCAACTCCGCTTCGCTTGCTCCGGTCGCCTCATCTTCGGCTTCATCTTTTTCGCTCGCTTCCTCCTCCGGCCGCAGCGTCGGATCAAAGGAGGCCCGGAAAGTCACGAAGGATTTCTCTTCCTTCTGATAAGTTTCCACTTCCATGACCAATCCGTCATAGCACTGGAAACTGGCCCGTACGCTGGACTCCGGTTTTTCAAAATCAGCCGCAGCTTGAACGTCGTCCATGTTGACGTATTCCAAAGCGGAGGCCAGGAAGTTCATGGAGGAATCGAACTTCAACTTCCAACCTTCGGGCAGGTCGCGGAGATCGAAAGCAAATTCTCCCATCTGCTTTCGAAAGCCCTCGAGCCGGCTACCGTCGGCTTGTTCAATCGTGCCAGCCTGAATCCGATCCCGTTGGACGTTCAAGATCTGGCGTTCATACCAAGAAGAAAGGTCGGCGGCGGTTCGCAAATCCCCTTCCACCAGCCAGGCTTGGGCTTCTTGAGGTTTACGCACGTAGAGGCGACTGCTGCCCCCTTGCCACTTTTGCTCCCCGAGAATGACGGCGGCGACTTCGGTCCCGGAAGCGTTTTCCAATCGCACCAAAGTGGCTTGGTTGCTGGAATCCGGATCCTGCACCCCCAAACGCTCGTAAAGGGAAGGCTCGCTGGTTTTCGGCTCCACCGGTTTCAGATAAGCCAACCCGGAAAGGGCCTTCTTCACCGATTCGAACTTGGCCGGATAACCACCCTTGCCGGCAAGAATCCATTGCTCGCCTTGGCGTTTCACCGCGAAACTGTTTTCGCCTTGGGTGATCGAGACTTGGTTGACTTCGTTGAGTTGGGCCTGCAAGTCCGGGAAAAAATACGCTTCCAAGTCCGCCGGAGCCGCTTCCTGATCTCGAAGGTAGCGGGCACCGAAAGCAGCGGCCGCCACGATCACGGTCAGAACGGCCAGAGTAAGCAGAGATTTCGAATTCATCCTTGGATCCTCCCGGCAAGTTAACGACGGGAACGCTGCACGCTTTTCAACAACCAGAGAGCCGCTCCGATCAACAAAACCCCAAGCGGAACCGCTCCCATGTTCAAGGCTTTCAATTTGGTCATCAGCCGCTGCACGTCCTTGTCCAATTCATGGCGGATGTCGCGGCGCTCCTTGCGCATTCCCAGCAGTTCTTGATTCAAAGTCTCGATCTCGCCTTCTTGTTCCGGGCTCAAGATGGCGTAACCTTCGCCGACTTCTTGGAATTGAAGAGCTTGAAGGCGCTGTTCCGCCTCTTGAATGCGCAATTCGATTTCCTGCTCTTTTAGGTAATAGCGCTCCTGAGCTTCTTTCTGCAAGTCTTCTACCACCTCGAAGGGCCGGCGGAAGTTGCCGCGAGCGCGAAGCGAGATCAAATCATTGCTGCCCAAGAGGTTTTCCAGGGCATTCAACAGGAAAGATGCGTTCTGCCCGGAAAAGGACATCAGCCTCTGACCCATAAAATTCTGAATCCTCAGGCTGAAATTATCGGTCAGCATGTCAGTGTCAGAAACCACGATGATGTTAGTTGGCTTCTCCGAAGCGGCTAAGTGTGCGGTTTCCGGTTCCGGATCCACCGCCTCATCGGCCTCCGGATCCTCTTCCGGAGTTTCCGGCTTCGGCGGCGGCCCATCCGAGAAAGCCGAAGGCAAGGTGCCGCTGACCCGAACCGCCAAATCGAAGCTCCGGTTCTCCGACGCGAACTTTTGGAGCAGGCCTTCGGGATCGGGATTGAACCGGACCATGAACTCCTCGATCCGCTGGGCTTCCCGGCTGGAGGCGATCAAGCTCTCCACCTTGGCGCCGTCGCCGATGGCTTCGGCGAAATCAGCCCGCTTCTCCAAGGCGCCGGCAGTCGCAAAGCGCAATTCCTGCAAACCGGCGGTGGCGAAATCGTCGGCGTTGATGGCATCTTCCCGAGGAGAAAACCAAAGCAAGTACCGCATCCGTTGCGGCCCGCGCTCGGTCGGGGCGGTAACTTCCAAAGCCCCTTCCAAGTCTCCCACCAATTTATCGGTGGCCATTTCCAAACCCCAGGCCGCCAACAGGGGCCCCAAATCGCTGGCCCGGGATTGGTTCATGCCCTGCAGGGGATTTTGCGGATTGGCCATCGGCCGATCCTGTTCGCTGTGAGGATCGATAAAGGCCAGGACGTGCCCTCCTCCCATCACGAATTGATCCACGGCGTATTGGGCCTGAGGGCTCAGATTCTTCGGGTGAATCAGCAACAAGACGTCGACCTCCGGATCCACCGAGTCGAAATCCAGTCCCAAGTTTCGCAGCTCATACTGCTGTTTGATCAAATCCACCACTCCCCAGCCGGGAGAGGCCGGCTGGAAGGGATTGCCTTGACCTCCTTCCAAAGGCAAAGCGCTGATCAGACCGACGACCTGCTTATCCCCAGGGTGAGACAAGGTGTGGACCAAACGGGAGATGTCGTACTCCAGCGAAGCCTCTTGCCCGGGAGACAAAAACGGAATGACTTCTTCATCGTCCACGGTGTTGGTCCCCACCAGGCCGAGGAAGAATTGATCGTTGCGGGCGTTGATCGGTTGTCCGGCCAAGCCGAACCCCACCGCCTGATCCTCTTCTTCGGTAAAGGGCTCCGGATCGAAAACTTCCAGCACCAGCTTGCCGTCGGCCAAAGCGACGTATTCTTCCAGCAATTCCCGCACCCGATCGGCGTAGTTTTTAAATTGCGGCGGAACTTGGCTGGCCAGGTTTTCGCTGTAGAAAAAGCGCAACCGCACCGGTTCCTTCAACTGCCGGCAGATATTGGCGGAACCTTCGGAAAGGGTGTAAAGCTTTTGCTCGGTCAAGTCCCACCGGGCGGCCCGCAACACTTCGCGGCTCAACAAATTGACCGCCACGAACAACACCACCCCGAACAGCAGGGCGATTAAGGACGTTTTTTTGGCACTCATCGATTCGCTCCTTACTTTCTCTACTGATCCTTCCTACTTGCCCTTGCGCCAGTCCAAGACCACGACGTTGGCGAACAACCAAAAGCCGATCACCGTGAGGAAGTAAAGCAAATCCCGAACGTCCAGAACTCCTCGGACAATGCCTTCGTAATGGCCGAAGAAACTCAAAGTCGCCACTCCATCCACCAGAAAATCGGGAGCCCATTGAAAGAATTGCAGGAAGGTCGGGTTTCCGCACAACAGGAAAACCAAACAAATCACCGCTCCGAGAACGAAGGCGATGACTTGGTTGCGCGTCAGAGCGGATATGCAGGATCCGATGGCCATGTAAGAACCGGCCATCAGAAAGCTGCCCAAATAGCTGGCGAAAATCACGCCGTTATCGGGAGCTCCGAGATAGTTCACCGTAAGGACCAAAGGAAAGGTCAACGCCAAGGCGATTCCGGTGAAAATCCAAGCCGCCAGAAACTTGCCCAGGACCGCCTGCCAAGGCGTAATCGGCAGAGTCATCATCAACTCCACCGTCCCGGTTTTGCGCTCTTCCGCCCAAAGACGCATGGCGACCGCCGGCACCAGGAACAGGAACAGCAGCGGGTGGCCGACGAAGAAAGGAATCAGATCCGCCTGGCCTCGTTCAAAAAAACCGTTCTCCTGAAAAGTCAGGTATCCGGTCAGAACCAGGAAGATCACGATGAACACGTAAGCCACCGGTGTGATGAAGTAACCGGCCAGCTCGCGCTTAAAAATGGACCAGATGTTCGCCATGGTTGGTTCCAGTGACGCCTTGCCGGAATGAAGGAGCAGCCGTGCTCCGATTCCGGCCCGGCTTTAAGGGGTTCCCGGAGCTTCTCCGATGGTGAGTTGACGGAAGACGTCGTCCAAGCGTCCCTGTTCGACGTGTAAATCCACCACCTCCCATTGCGCCTGGCGGGCGTGGTGGCTGACTTCATGAATGACCGGTTTGCCTTCGGCCGGGAAAATCATGAAGCTGCTGGCTTGGGCGTCCAAGCCATCTCGATCGACTGGCTGCACCTGAGCCACGTGGGGCAGAGCTTGCAGGGCTGCAGCCACGTTTTGGTCGGCACCGCGCACAGTCAGGCTGACGGCATTGTGTTGCGGCGAGCGCAACTTCAGTTCTCCCGGCTCGCCGTCAAAGCGCAAGCGGCCGCGATCGATGATCATCGCCCGAGAACAAACCGCCTCCACCTCTTCCAAAATGTGGGTGGACAACACGATGACTTTGTCTTGGGCCATTTCCCGGATCAACTGGCGGACTTCCGCCTTTTGATTCGGGTCCAAACCGTCGGTCGGTTCGTCCAGAATGAGGATTTCAGGATCGTGAAGAATGGCCTGGGCCAATCCCACCCGGCGCTTGAAGCCTTTGGACAGGGTGTCGATGGATTGCAGCCACACTTCCTCCAAGTGGGTCAGGGCCACCACCTTTTCGATCCGCTCCCGCCTATGCCGCCCTTTCAGGCCGCGGACATCGGCAATGAACCGCAGCAGACTCCGGGGCGTCATGTCGGGATACAGCGGGGCGCCTTCCGGCAGATAACCCAACTGGCGTTTGGCCTGCAAAGGCTGATTTTGAACGTGGAAACCGTTGACCTTCACGAAACCGGCAGTCGGTTCCAGAAAGCCGGTAATCATCTTCATGGTGGTGGACTTGCCAGCTCCATTGGGACCGAGAAAGCCAAGGACTTCGCCTTTCTCGACCTCGAAGCTCACGTCAGCCACCGCGGTCAGGTTTCCGAACTTTTTGACCAGGTTGCGAACTTCAATCATCCGTCGCCGAGGACCGCAGGTTTTCGAAGCGAGGGTAAAAGGGACGAAGGGCTGGGAAGGGGGGTTCCTTCGTCACGTGGCTTCCCATACGAGGGACCAGGAAAGCCGTTGGGCGGATAGCTTAGAAGCTCCCGGCCTCCCTTGGGAACCCATCCAAAACCCCGCGACCCTCCGTGAAGCGGCGCCGCTGGCTCCTCCTTTACCTGCTGTTGCTGCTGGCCTCTCACGGCTGGCGGGCATGGCGCCCCCCATCGCCTCATGCCCCTGCCAGCGGCATACGAAGGATCGAGTTGCCGCCTGGGACCGCCGGCAATCCGGACCCGGTGCTGTTGCCGTGGCGGAGCTGGAAACCCGCCTCCCCTGAAGGCGGCAAGCCGGTTCTCCTTTTGCACGGTAGCCCGGGAAGCAGCCGCGACTTCCGCACCCTGGGGCCGGCCACCGGTGAGCGCCGCTTGGCGCTGGCCCCGGACCTGCCCGGCTTTGGAGCTTCCCATCCCCACCTACCGGATTATTCCCACCGCGCCCACGCCCAGTACCTCTTGGCTTGGCTGGGCCTGATGGACTTGGAATCTGTTCACTTGGTGGCCTTCAGCATGAGCGGTGGCGTCGCCTTGCATCTGCTGGAAGCGGCACCGGAGCGCTTCGTTTCCCTGAGTCTGATTTCCGCCATCGGGGTGCAGGAATGGGAGCTCACCGGAAACTACGCCTTGAATCACCTGCTCCATCGCCTGCAACACCGAGGGCTGTGGACCTTGCTCCACGGGCTTCCCCATTTCGGTTGGCTGGACGACGGCATGTTGGATCTTTCCTTCAGCCGCAACTTCCTGGATTCCGATCAGCGGCCTTATCGAATTTGGTTAGAACGTCTGAAACACCCGACCCTAATCCTGCACGGAGCGCGGGATTTTCTGGTGCCGTTGGCTGCAGCTCGAGAACACCACCGATTGATTGAAAACAGCCGCCTGGAAATCCTGGATGCCAATCATTTCTTCCTGTTCTCCCAAGGACAGCAGGTGGCCGAGCATTTGACTCCCTTTTGGGACCAAGTCGAATCCTATGGCCCCCCCACCCCGGGTGAATTTCTTCCCTTCCGATTGGATCGATCGGATCGATCGGATGCCGAAAGGGTGCCGGCCAGTTGGCAGGAAAACCCCAATCGCAAAGCCCGGCCTTGGTTATTGGCCGCGGCGGCGGCCCACGCCTGCGTTCCCGCCGCTTGGCACGCAGGCGAGCAAAGTTCCCAATGGCCCGGCTCAGGCTGGAGCCATTTCGCCTTTTTGGGATTGGGAAGCTTTGGTGCCAGCGGATTCTGGATCCTTTTAGGCCGTTGGCTGTTGCCGTCCCGGCCGTGGTCAAGCCGCCGGTGGATTTGGGTTTTCCTGCTTCGGCCCTTACCCGGAGCCCACGCCATCTTTTTTGCTGTTTTGGGAAGCCATCGTCCCCAAAGTCGCCCCCGAATACCTCTGTGGGCCATGGCCGCTTTGAGCTCATGGTTCTGGACCGGTCTGGCCTTCGGCTTGGGCAACGCCGCGATTCCGTTTCCGGGAGTCGCTTGAGCTCGGCGCCATCCAGTGCACAAGTTTGGCCCTCAAATTTGACCTAGGAAAGGTGGCCTTGGGTGTAGAAAAGGAAAAACCCTCGACCGGTCCCGGGCACGAGGGTTTTCCTGTGAGAATTGGAATTAGGGAGCGGTGGCGCCGCGAAGGAACAGCGCCAACCCGGCAGCCGTTTTCGAGTCGGTCCCCACCACTCGACAACGGATGCCTTGATCCCCGTTTTCCATGGCAAGCCAAATCACCGCATCCAACTCAGGGTGATCGGCCAAGAAGGCTTGCAGGAGCCGACCGGCTTCCGGGGAACTCGGTCCTTCAAGCCCAAGGCGGGTGCGAGCTTCCGCCAACCACTGCAACTGGACGTCCTCGGAAATGTCTCCCAAAGCTACCCCTCGAAGCAGGCGGAGGCGGCGGTTCTCCATTTCTTCCAAGAGGTGCTCCAAGGCCGACTCTTGGTCTGCCGGCAACCGGCTCAAGCCGTCTTCCAGGACCAGGACGTTGCGGATGCGCTCGTCCTGGAAAGGAAATTCCGCCACCGGAATGGAGTGGCTGGCCGCTTGCTGATGGCGTCCGTCACCCCGAAAGATCTGCACGCCGCGTTCTTGCGGAGGCCGCTCTACCAGGGAGAATTCGCCATCCACCCAGGGAATCACTTCCCGAAACAAACCATCCTCAAGAATCCAGTTCCCCTGAGCATCTCGAGTCATGGTGACGCTGCTTTGTCCCCGGTTGGCTTGAGCCTGGGCAAACAGGCGCTGAGCGCGATCGGCGGATTGGATTTCCTTGAACCGATGGCTTTGTTGGCGGTGGCTGAAGGCGCCCAAGCCCAGGCCGACGATGCCGAAGGCAATCAATAAGGCGACTCCGAGGGAAGCCGCGGTGGTGGGTTGCCGGCGCCGGTGCTTGCGATAAGCCTCCCGGCGAGCTTGGCGGCGGGCATGACGGCGCTGGCGCCAGGCCCCGAAACGAGGCGGCTGGAGCTGGGGCACGGCGGTGGGCGGCGGCGGCGGCAGGATCGCAGGCGGCGGCGGCACGGCTTGGCCGGAGCGAGTGCGCAACGGTTTCGGGCTCCAGGCAGGAACCGGCTGGTGACGGTCAGCCGCCAAATCGGGAGCCGCCGGCGGAGCCGCAGCTTGCGGTGCCGGCTCTCCGCTCACGGAAGGCAATTGGGCCAGCTTCAAGGCGAAAGGATCCGGCGCCAACATGATGGCCCGCAAGTCCCCGGCCATTTCCCCGGCGCTGGTGTAACGCTTGTGCAAATCGGCCATCGCCCGGCGGATCACCCAAGTCAGCGATTCAGGGCAACGCTTGGAAACTTGGGACAGGCTGCCGTGGGCGGGAAAGGAGTTTTCCAGCAGGGAATACAAAACCGCCCCCACTCCATAAAGGTCGAAGCGAACGCCGTCCACATCTTTGACTTTGGCCCCGCGCATGGCTTGTCGGACCAATTCCGGGTCACGGAAGTATTCGGTTCCATGCGTGGTCAAAGTCATTCCTGAATGCAGCGGCGTCACCAAACCCAAATCCACCAAATGGGCCCGGCCATTGGAAACCACCACGTTTTCCGGCTTCACGTCTTTGTGCCACAAACCGCCTTGGTGATAACGATCCAAGGTGTCCAGCAGATCCACCACGTAGCTCAAACCTTCGCGCAAAAACTGCCGGTTCAGTCCTTCGGGGTCCGACTTCTGATGCAAGCGCGAGGTCACTGTGCCGAAATCGTCTCCTGGCACGTACGGCATGGCATAGAAGAAGCGCTTTTCATTCAGGCCGTGTTCCAACACTAGACCCAGTTTTCGCGCCGCTTCCAAGGCCCGGCTCTCGCGAACGATTTGCGGCAAAGCCGAACCGTCTTCCAAGGAGAAAGTTTTCAGCACCACTTGGTGAATTTCGCCGAGCCCGGCCCGTTGAAAGTTCTCTCGTTTTTCCGAACTCGGATCGGCAATGAACAAGCGAGCACCGGAACCGCCGGAAGGCAGGGAACCGACGACTTCATAACCCTCGAAGTCACCCTGCTTGCGACTGGGACGATCCGGGCCCGGGGTTTTGGCTACCGCTTCCGGCAAGCGTTTTTCCAAACCCTCGGTCAAGGGGCCCAAGCAGAAGAAACGAAGCGGATGCCCCAAGACCACTCGATAAAGACTGCGGCCGGCTCCGCTGACTTCGGCATACCAAGCTTTCCCCATGTGCTTGGCCGCCGACCAGCGCCCGAGGATGATCTGCCCCAAAATGATGGGTATGTAGATCACCGCGGTAGCCAGACTGCCGGCGAAGCGGAGGGTGTCCTTGACCTCGTTTCCAACTAACCAGACCACCTGACCGAAGATCCAAGCGACAAATTTGACGATGCGCGCCAAAACCATAAAGCCGAGGACGACCGTCGCCACGAGACCCAGCAGGGTGAAAAGGGGAAGGGAAACGCCGGTGGCCATGATCATCGCAATCCCGTGACTCGGTTGAGGGTTAACCGGAAGGCCCTCCTCGGGTACTCAAGGTCCGGCGAAGTTCGGCCTGTTGGTGGTAAACCTCAGCCAAGGCCTCGTCGAAGAGGGCGTCGTCGCTCTTATTGGGATTCAACACCAGTCCATTTCGGGCAGCTTCCTCATATTCTTCTCGAGTAAAGCTGAAGGTCTCCACCACTTCGCGGATTTGGCTTTGCAGCATTTGCCGGACCTTGGCCAGCCGGCGGCTGACGGTGGCCTCGCTGATGCCGAGGCTCTCGGCGACCTCTTTGCCGGCATGGCTGTCGAAGACTCTCATCCTATAGATGGAGAAATCCAGGAAATCGGCGTCCCGCTCCACCCTGCGGATGGCGGCTTCCACCTTGGCCCGAAACACCATGCCCTCGTATTCCCGATCCGGAGTCAGCTTGCCGTCCCGTTGCATCCAGGCTTCGTCCAAGCTGGCGTTGGGCTTGCCGGCGCCGCGTTTGAGCGCCATGCGCCGGTCCATTTCGCCACCCAAGGTGTGTTTGGCGATCGCCAGCAGCCAAGTCGAAAATCGCGCTCCCTTCGAGGGATCATGCCGATCAATGGCGTTGGATAGTGCCGCAAGTGTTTCTTGGGAAAGATCTTGTACGGTTTCCGGCCCAATCCGGCCACGTCCCCAGCGGCGTAACTGAGATTGCAGCACTGGGCCAAAGATCTCCCACAATTCAAACCAGGCCTCCGGATCTCGGGCTTGCAAGCGACCCACGAAGCGGGTGGTTAAGCTGGTCAGCATGTACGAATTCTATGCGTTAAGAGGTAGCCTGGAGGCGGGCGCCTGGGATTACGTTTCAGCAACCATTTCTTGACGGCTTTTCCGGCTTTCTACCGCCATTTCCTTTGGATTTTTCCCCGGAGGCTGAAATCCGGGGCCGGCCAATCCCATTAAGGCTTGCGTGGCCGTCAGAACGGCGGCCGAAACCCACAACATCCACAGCCACAGCAAGGATTAAGGAAAGAAAACATGGCCGGCATCCTGAAGAAAACCATCCGCTTAGGATTGATCGTCGGCGTGGTTGCCGGGGGAGCCACCCTTCTGGCCGGCCCGGATCGAGTCCACGCCCTCTTCACTCAAGTCCAGAACGACGTCCAAAGCGCCATCGAGAGCACCATCGACGACCCGGTGGAACTGCGCCACCAGCTCCGCAAGCTGGAAAAAGAATATCCCAAGCGGATCACCACGGTTCGCAAAGACTTGGCCGGTCTTGAAGACCAAAGGACCGAGTTGAAACGGGATCAGCAAGTGGCCCTGCGAGTGGTCCGCATCACCGAGGAAGATTTGGCCGCCTTGGAAGATCAGCTTTCGCACATTCCTGCGGCTTATGAGGACGGCTACGCTCGACCCGCTGGCCTGACTCCGGTCGCCAAGATTCGCCGGGATCGCTTGCAAACTCGGATCAACCAAGTCCAGCAAACCCGTCTGACCTACGCCAACCAGGCGCAGAGCATTGAACGGGAACTGGTGCACTTGAACCGGCAAGCGCAAATGTTCGAAGAAGCCCTGTTGAAGCTGGAAACCGAGTACAGCGCCTTCAAGGCTCAAAGCATGCAGTTGGAACGGGAAATCGACGCCGTCGCCCGCAACGAGCGCCTGATTGAATTGATGGAGAAACGCCAACGGGTGTTGGACGAACTGACCAACTTCAACATCGGTAGCCTGGATCACATGACCGCCCGCTTGGGCCAGATCCGCGCCGAGCAGGAAGCGGAGTTGGAAATCCTCTCCTCCAGCGATGCGCAAATCTCTTACGAAGATCGGGCTCGCTTGGAATTGCAAAGTGAAGGCCTTGATCAAGGACAACTGGAACCGGCCGAGGTCCAGACTTTGGATGCCCTTGGCTACGCCACCGCCGAGGACGGTTTCTAAGCCGACTGCTGGATTCGATCCCACCGCCGGAGTTCGCTCCGGCGGTTTTTTTTCGTTTCGGCGGCCATGCTGCTCTTTTTGAGATAGTGATGAACAGCATGCCCGGTGTCGCCCTCCCTCTCCTTTGCCTGCTCCCACTCGGTTCGGGGCCGGCCGAGGCTGCGATTCCCCAGCCCGCAGTTCAAGACCGGCCGCTGGGAATCCGGAGTTGGGGATCGGAGGCTCAGTGGATTCCGGCGACCAAGGGAAGGCCGGCTCTTTATCGATTGTCGGACCCAGTTTCGAACAAGTGGCGCCCCTGGCGCCGGACCGATGATCAGGTTCATCTTCGCTCTGCCAGCTTTGCACCGGAAAATCCGGCCGCGGTACCGGAACAGCTCCAAGCCGAGCCGGGAAATCGCCTTTATTGGCTTCATTTCGTCCTGCCCTGCCAACCATCCTGGCGCCGCCAGTTGCAAGCTTTAGGTGGCCGGGAAATCCGGCATCTGCCGGAACAGGCCGGGCTTTGGCACTTGCCGGAAGGGACGGTGGAAGCGGTACGAGGGATGCCCTGGGTGAACGGCCTCGGGGCTTTTCATCCGGCCTACAAACTGAGCCCGGACATGGCTCACTGGTTGGCCGGGACTCAAGAAGTCCAGGCCCGCTCCTATGACCTTTGTACCGCACGCCGGGGTAAGCACAGCGGCCCGCTCCTCTTGGCCGCCCTGAAGGCGCTTGGAGTCCAGCATGCATGGTTGCCGTCGCCGTCAGGCTGGCGGGTCAGCGCTCGCTTGAGCCCCCACCAACTTCGCTCGATCCTGCATCACCCTGAGGTGGTGGCCGCTTTCGCCTACGTGGACGATCCTTCCCTGGCCGGCCCGGGATCGCCGCTTTCGCCGGCGGAGATGGGCCCCATGAACCAGGTACGCCTCTTGTTCGGAGCCGATCAACTTCATGAGCTCGGCTTCCGCGGCCAAGGAGTCCGAGGCGAAGTCATGGATAGCGGCTTGGATGCCGATCACCGCGAATGGAACAGCCGGTCATTTCCCGGCCGACCGGATCCCCTGGCTCATTGGCAATTTACTTCTTCATCCAACCCGGTGGAACTTCGCCACGGCACTCAGCTTTTCGGCTCGGTGTTCAGCCGCGGCGTAGCCAAAGAAGGCAATGACGCCAAAGCCATGGGGCTGCTTCCTGACGGCCATGGAGTCTTCGCCATCGCCAAGCCGTTTCAATTCAATCCACCCGGCGATCGTTATCTTCATTTCCAGGAACTGTTGGATCCTTTTGAAGTTGTATTTCAATCCAACAGTTGGGATGGAGGTGGCGTGGATTGCTTCGGTAGTTTCGCCTCCGCCTATAACTCCATGACCCGTGAAATCGACGACTTGGTTTGGTTATACGATTTGCCGGTCACGTGGGCCATGGGCAATAGCGGAGCCAATCGCCAAGGAGGCATGAGCCAAGCTTGGGGCAAAACGTCATCAGCGTGGGAGCGGTTTACCACGGCAACAATCGGGATTTCCAGGACGATCACTGGCACGTTGACCCGGCCTATACCGTTTATCCCCTGGCGGCGACTTTAGGGCCAACCGGGGACGGTCGCATGAAACCGGACATCTGCGCTTTTTTCGATTGGATCCGCACCACCAATCCCGGGGATGAATACACTTCCCAAGGTTCAGGAACTTCCATTGCCACGCCGGTGGTGGCCGGCCACCTTGGTTTGATTCAACAACTTTGGCACCGCGGTGTGTTCGGAAATCCGGTGGCCCCGGGAAGTGTGTTCGAAAATCGCGCTCCGGCCAGCACCGTGAAAGCCCTACTCTTGAACAGCAGCAAACCCTATCCGCTACCGCCTCCGATAGAACAACCCCATGACATCGTACGGGAAGCCCAGGGTTGGGGTGTTCCCGACATGAACCGGCTCTATCGATTCGCCGGCCAAAGCCTGGTGGTAGCCGAAACTGTTGCTTTGAAACATTTACAAAGTAAAACCTGGGTGGTGGAAATCGCTCCGGGCGTGGATGATTTTCGAGCGACCTTGGCTTTTTCCGATTATCCGGGTTCGGAATGTGCCGGAAAGCATCACGTCAACAATCTTTCCTTGCGAGTTCTGGCCCCCGACGGGCAGGAATATTGGGGAAACCAGGGCATGCGAACCGCGAATTTGACCCGGCCCGGCGGAACTTCCGACGGCATCAACAGCGTGGAACAAGTTTGGTTGGCCCAGCCCTTAACCAGCACCTGGCGCATTCAGGTACTGGCGGAAAACCTGCAAGTGGACGCGATTCCCTCCACTCCCGAATTGGATGCGGTTTTCTCCTTGGTCGTCACTCCGGTTCTCCGAGTGGAAAGCACCGACCCGCTTCATCTCGAAGGTCCGTCGGAAAGCCGGATCGGCCATTCCTTTCAACTGCAATGGAGCGAAGCGGAAGCTTTCGCTCCCTGGTGGCTGCTGGTTTCCGACAGCAATCGCGGCAGCCAAGTTCAAAACTTGTTCCTGGACGTTGGCCCGGCGGTCCAGCGATTGGCCGGCGGCCTTTGCGACGGGCAGGGAAAGGGCAGTCAAACTCTTGGCCCGGCGGCGGCGTCCCTGCTAGGCCGGAGCCTCCACTTCGAACTCCTCAGTCGCCTTTCCTTCGGCTGGACCGAATCGAATCTGCAAACGGTGGCTTTCGTTCCCTAAGCCAGAAGTCGTGGATCCGGCTCAGTTCTGCAGCGCTTTGTGGATCTCGGCAATCACTTTGGCTTTCGGCTCCTGGAGAGCATGCCCGTCCGCTCCGGCGGTCACCGCGGTTTCCATTTCCGCCCACAACTTGCGAAAGCAGGCGGCGGGACCGCAACGAGGAGAATAAGCCGCCACCGGGGACCGATGCTTGCCCATGGCTTCCACCAAAGCGGAAAATGGGATCGCCGTTTGCAAAAAGCCGGCTTCGGATCGGGCGACCGCTTCCGCCACTTTGCGGTGCAAGCTCTTTCGCCTTTCCAGCATGGAAAGAAATGGCAGGACTTGAGGTCGACCTCGCCCCCAGTCCTTCAAATGTTTCAAGAGTTGCTCCAGGGTACGCAAGCTCAGGGTGGTCGGAATGGTTGGCACCAACAAAGCGTCCACCGCTTCGAACACCCCTTCCGATACCAGAGAAATCGAGGGAGCACAATCCAAAAGCAACCAGTCGTATTGGGACGTTAACGGTTCCAAGACTTCAGCCAGCTTTTGGCGAGGTTGCTTGCTTTCCTGCAAGACCAGATCCAAATGACGATAAGAAAAATCCGCCGGCAGCAAGTCGAAGCCATCGAAATCGGAGCCCAGGATCCAGCGGTCCAGCGAAGACTTGGCCTGCAACATTCGGCGACCGCCTCCTTTGACTTTGGCTTTGACCCTCAGGTAATAGCTGGTTGCACCCTGAGGATCCAAATCCCACAGCAAAACCCGATAGCCAAGGCTGGCTCCGACGTAGGCCAAGTTCACTGCGGTGGCCGTTTTCCCAACCCCACCTTTGATGCTGTAAACGGCCAGGCTATGCACGGTGAGCAGCCTCCAAAGCCTTTTCCGCTTGTTTAGCCGGGCGGCGGAACAAATCCCGAAACCACCTTTGGTGATCGTCGGTGGCAAACTCTCGAAACCGGCCGGCAAAGGCTTCTCGCTCCCCTTGCTGGCGTTGATCCAAAACTTCCAGTAACCGGCCTACGGCTAATAGGATTTGTTCCGAAGCGGCTTTTTTCTCCACCGCCTGTAGGGCTTCCGCTCGGAAAAGAACTTGATGGACTTCATAATCATTGAAGTCCCCCAGGTTGTCTTGCAGGCCTTTCAACACCCGGATGCAGCGCCGGATGGAGCCTGGGAAAGCCCCTCGATACATTTCCATCAAGTAGCGGAGTTTTTTGCAATCCAATCGGACTTCATGCAATCCTTCGGCCGGCGATTGTGGAGTGAGAGCTTTGCCCTTTTTCAAGACTCGCCGATAGATTTTCCAAATTCGGGCGGCGGCGATTTGGCTTACCGGAACCTCGGCAGCCACGGTTTGCTGGGATTCGGTTCCAGCCAGCAACCAAGTCCTCCAATCCAGCAACAGGCGCTGGGCTCTTTGGGTGCGCAAGCTTCTCACCATTTTGCGGCGAACTTGAGCCTCATGTCGCTCCAAATAACGGTCCAAATCGCCCAGGCTTTGCTGCACGGCAACCGGCAAACCGGCTTGATAGCCGGCTAATTTGAGATGCAGAACATCCAGATCTCGAGTCGGTCCGGTCAGGCCGCCGAGCCACCGAAAGGACTGCCGAAATCGATCGTAGGTCGGTCCTTGAAACAAGAGCCGCATTTGTCCCTGAATGCTTCGAGTTCTCCGAATCGCCACTCGAAAATCATGCAGGAATTCCGTATCCCAACCAGCCAGACAACCGTCCAAACACGATTCCATGTTGTCTAACAAAGTGAGGAACACATCCCGGGTAACTTGACCGGCAGGAGCCTCAGGGTCGATGGTCAATACATACCGAGCCGGATCTTGGCCCGGTTCCAATTCCAAAGCTTCAAAATCGGACAACAAGGTGCTGGTTGGCTGAGTCTGCCATCCGTTCTCGGTGAAATAGGCCGCCACCTGCCGCAATGGTTTTTCAAAACCTCGAACCGACTTCAACAGCAAGGGATCCTCCAGCGTCACTTCGGCTCCCGCTTGTTCCGCCGCGGCAGCCCACAAAGGATTGCGAAGGTGCCGCCGCTGTTGCCGGAGACGGACCACGGTCTTCTGGCGACCGTCCACGAGAGGCAACTCCCGACCCTGAATGTCCAATTCCAGGCGCGGCAAGAGCGCTCGAATGCCGATCAGGGGACGAATCCGGTCGGCAATGGGTCCGTCCGGCAGGTGCTCTGCCGCATATTGCTTTCTGGATGAATTCAACCGGCCGCGAAACTCCTGATACGGATTCTCCTTTTTCTTTCCTCCGTTTGAAGAGGAGGGAGAGGCTCCGGGACGAGGAAACAACCGCCATTGCCAGCCGTTTCCGGCTTGTACCGTTTCCAGAATCCAACCCGCTCGCCAAAGCCTCCAATCAAAACTGTCCAAATACACCCGTTGCTGAGCAAATTTGGTTTCTTTTCCCGCCGCCCAAGGAAAGTTTCGGTCACCGGTGGCATTCCCAGCCCCGGGCAAAGCCTCGGCAAGCCGAGAGCCGATGCTCCCGGTTTCTGAACTGGGAGGAGAAAAGGCCAAGCTTTCCAGGTTCATGAACGGGGCGGGGGGTCGAGGACAGCCTGAATTGGCACGGAACCCGAGGCTCCGATTGCAAAACGTTTTGATCGCTCGGATTGTATCAGCGGAATCGTGCTTGCGTCTCTCCCAGCACTCGTAATTCCGGTCTTGCTTTGCCAAAATCCAAACCCCGCAGTTCGGCCGGGTCCAAGGGTCCGATGGCCGGCTCGGAATGACTCTGTCCTTCTTGCACCATGAAAAAGTGGCTTCTTCTGCCGGCCGGACTTGTTTTGGTTTGGTTCATCGCAACCGAGTTTCTATTCAATCGAGGAGACACTGCCTCTCAGGAGGGAGGCGTGGTGACGGTTCGAAAGGGCAGCTTGACCCGCTACGCCATGGCGGTGGGCCGAGTGGAAGCCCGGATAGAGGCCACCGTCAAAGCCGTCGAAGGCGGTGTCTTGACCAACTCCCTGGTCCAGCTCGGCGATTGGGTGGAAGCCGGCCAAGCCCTGGTGGAAGTCCGCCCGATCCTCACCGATGGCCAAAGGCTGGCTGCCAAGCGCCGCTTGCAAGCCCTGCGAGAAGCCGAAACCTCGGTCCAGGAATTCCAACAAGGTCGAAACCTTCTCGGATGGGGCATGCGCTGGTTTCAGGGCGGAGCCAGCTTGGACCGCATGTTGCGGGGAGCGCAGCGCTCCCGTCAGGATGCCGAGGCGGAATTGGAACGACTTCTTCAAGGTCGAGTGGAAGTCGATGGCCACAAGTTGGATTTCTTGGTGCGAGCCCCGATCGGCGGCCAAGTCATCGATGTGCCGGTTTCCGTCGGTGAGCCCATCGTCCCGTCCAGCTCCTTCGGTTCCGGAACCCCTTTGATGGTGATCGCCGACATGGCCAGACCGGTATTTCGGGGCACGGTCGAGGAAGTGGAAGTCGCCCGTTTGGAAGCTGGAATGGCGGCGGAAATCACTCTGGGAGCCCGGCCGAATGAAAGCTTGAACGGCCGTTTGAGCGAAATTTCCTTGCGCGCCCGACGCTTGAATCAGAGCGTCGTCTTTCCGATCGAAATCGAAGTGGAAGTTCCCCAAACCTGGTCCCTTCGCTCCGGTTTTTCGGCGGTGGCCAAGATCAAGATCGATGCGCGGGAAAACATTCTGGTGATTCCGGAAAGGATGATTTCCTTTCGCGGCGAGCAAGCATTCGTCCTGCGTTTGAACCAGCAGGGTGACCCGGAACAGCGAGAAGTGGAGTTGGGACTGAGCGACGGTCTCACGGTGGAAATCTTGAACGGCTTGCAAGAGGGAGATCGGATCCAAAGCCCACAGCAATAACCCAGGCATGCTGTTCAAACTCACCACCGTCCGAGCCTGGCTTAACGAGCTCGGGGAACAAAAGGGCCGCACCTTCGGCACTTTGTTCGGGGTGGCTTGGGGTAGTTTCGCCATGCTCGCCATGCTTTCCACCAGTGCGGGAATTCGGGTCAAACTCAGCGAAGAAGGCCAAGCCTTGGGCCGCGACATTGTGATTGTTTGGCCGCAACGGACTTCGAAAGCCTTTCAGGGCATGCCATCCGGACGTTATCTGACTTTGGATCGTGAGGATGTGAAGGTCTTGCGGGGGCTGCCGGCTTTAGAAGCGCTCAGCGAGGAATTCACTCGCTTTGAAACTCTGCAGCGTGGCCAACGGGTGGTGCAAGCCGGAGTTTCCGGCGTGGCGCCGGAATTCGGCCCTTTGCGCAACCTCAAAGCCCAAGCCGGCGGCCGCTTCCTCCATGCAAGAGATCTGGAAGAAAACCGAAGAGTGGCTTTCCTCGGCCCTGAATTGGCCAAGCTGCTATTCGAGCAAAGCGACCCGATCGGCGGCCGCTTTCAACTAAATCAGGTTTCCTTCACCGTCGTCGGAGTCGCCCAAAGCAAGAAGCAAAGTTCCGATTATTCCGGCTTGGATGCTTACCGGATCTGTATCCCGGCCACCACCTTCACTCAAGTATTTCAAACCCGCTTCGTTTCCAATTTGGTGCTCAAAGCCCCCACCTCCGGCCAGGTTCCGGAATTGCTGGACCAGCTTTATCAGCGATTGGGGCAGCGCTTGAAATTCGATCCCGGCGACCGCCAAGCGCTTTACATTTGGGACACGACTCAAGATCAAAAGTTGCGGGACTACATCTTTCTGGCCGTAGATCTGCTCATCGGCTTGGCCGGAGCCTTCACCCTTTTCGTTGGAGGTTTGGGAGTCGGCAACTTCATGTATCTGTCCACCAAACGCCGAACCCGCGAATTCGGCATTCAACTGGCGATCGGGGCCGAACCCGCCTGGATACGAAAGGACGTTCTTGTTCAAAGTTTGGCTTTGATGTTGTTCGGCGGCGGCTTGGGCGCCGCATTGGCTTCGATTTGGATCGGCGTCCTCCGAGCAGGCCCCTGGGTGGAAACCCTGGGATCGCCCCAGCTTTCTCCTTGGTTAGCGACCGGCGTCACCTTGCTTCTTATCTTGTCCGGCTTGACCGCCGCCTGGTTTCCGGCCCGAAAGGCTTCCCGTTTGGATCCGGTGGAGGCTTTGCGAACCTCATGAAAGCGACTGGGCGCCTGTTCCTGCAACACCTGGCCGGTGAATTGTGGAAAGATCGCTTTCGAGTGTTGCTGGTCGCCTTGGGGGTGGCTTGGGGAACTTTGAGTTTGGCCGTATTGATTGGTTTCGGAACGGAAGTCGTCCGGCGCATGCACCAGGTGGCCCGCAATTCCGGCCCGGCCTGGCTCCGGTTCCAAGCCGGCGCCACCTCCAAGGCCTTTCAAGGCTTCCCCGCCGGCCGGCTCATGTGGTTGGAGCTGAGGGACGGCCCCGCCATGCAAGCTTCCGTGGCCGAAATTGATCGGGTTTGCATGGAATTCTCCAGCGGAAGCGGCAACCCGATTCGTTATCGGGACCGGGAACTCCTCATTCCCCTATCCGGCGTGGAACCGGAATTTCACCAGGTCCGCAATTTCCCGGTGGTTCCCGGAGGAAGACGCCTTCACGCCTTGGACTTTCGCGAACGCCGACGGGTGATTTTTCTGGGCGATCGATTAAGACAGCGCCTGTTTGGATCCGAAGCCGCAGTCGGTAAATGGGTGGATCTGTGGGGCTTTCCTTTTCTCGTCATCGGAGTCTTGCAACCAAGAGCCACCATCAACAACTACAACGGCGAAGATCGAGACAAAGCCCTGATTCCAGCCACCACCTTTCAAGACTTGAGAGGATGGCGCTATCCAAACTTTTGTCTGGTCCAACCCTTGCCCGGAATGGAATCCCAACAAGTGGTCCAAGAGGTCTATCGCTGGCTGGGGAAAAAACGAGGCTTCGATCCCAACGACCGCCTGGCCTATTCCTTGTACAACCACGTCGAGACGATTCAACAAGTGGATTCCATGGTCGCCACCAGCCAACGCTTGAATATGGTCATCGGCTTGTTCGCCTTGCTGGTGGCGCTGGCGGGAGTGGCCAACTGCTTGGGTTTGATCATGGAAGAAGGGCGCCGGGAAAGCGCCGTCCTGCTGGCTTTGGGGGCACCGCCAGGATGGCTGGTCGCCCTTCGAATCGGCCAGTCCCTCACCATGACTTGGGCCGGCGGAGCTCTTGGTTTAGTCGCCGCTCAATTCGTGCTTGCCTTGGCCGCCCGCCTTCCTTTGGAAGGAGATGCCAGAGAGTATCTCGGCACTCCCAGGCTGGATCTCCTGACCGCCGCCTTGCTTTGGGTGGTTTTGGGGGCTACCGCGGTGGCCTTTAGTTGGAAACCGGCCCGCCGGGCGGCGGCGGTTCCTCCCATGACTTGGATCGGAAAAGAGGAATGATTCAACTGCAACAGATCGGACGTTTTTATCGCCAAAAGCAAACTTGCATCCAAGCCCTGCAAGAAGTGGATTTGCAGGTGGAAGCCGGCGAATACGTCGCCTTGACCGGGCCGTCCGGGTCTGGAAAATCGACCTTGCTGCACCTTCTGGGCTGTTTGGATCGACCGGACCAGGGCCGCTATTTCTTAAACGGTCAAGACGTCCGGGAACTCACGGTTCCTGAATTGGCCAAACTCCGCAACCGGCGCTTTGGATTCATCTTCCAGGGCTTTCACCTATTGCCACGTTTAACCGCCATGGAAAACGTGATAATGCCGATGCGTTTTGCCGGAATCGGCGGGCGCCCGGCCGAGGATAGAGCGCAGGCCCTTTTGCAGCGAATGAAGCTCCAGGATCGACTGCACCATCGCCCCCACGAATTGTCCGGGGGACAACAGCAACGGGTGGCCATCGCCCGAGCCCTGGCCAATCGCCCGGAAATCCTGTTCGCCGACGAACCGACCGGAAACCTGGATTCAGCTCACGGTCACGAAATCCTTCTGCTGTTGGACGAAATCCACCGCCAGGGCACCACCATATTTTTGGTCAGTCATGACCCGAACTTGGCGGCTCGAGCTCGGCGTCAGGTCCGATTGTTGGACGGCCGGGTGGAGTCGGATGAAAAAGGCCCGGTCGCAGACCCGCATGAGAGCCTGCGACCGGACCATGGAACCGGCATCCAGGATGTAGCCGGTGAATCTTAGGAGACGTCCGGCATAGGCCGGTGAGCCGCCAATTGAGCCCGTACCGCTTGACGGGCTTTCTCGATTGCCTGCGGAGGCACTCGCTTCAAATCCCGGGTCAACTTCACTTTGGACAAAGTCCAAACCCACCACTTGGTCGGGTCGAAGTGATACCAGCGCACGCCGTTGCGGTAATCCGATTGAAAGCGGTGATGGAAGTTGTGATAGCCCTCACCCATGCTAAGCAGAGCGGTGACGAAACTATCTCTGGCCGTAGAGGTCAACGAGTAGGTCTTCTTTCCGATGCAGTGAGCCACCGAGTTAATCGAGAAGGTCGCTTGCCACATCAAGACCAACCGCAAGAATCCGGCGACCAACACGGCGCCGATCGGATCACCCCAAAGCATGCCCAGAGCCCCCGGCAGGAGGAATCCGGTGAGCACGGCGATGGGAAGGTAGAAACGATGCTGGAAACGAACCAGGGGATCGGCATATAGATCCCGCACCGAATTCAAATCCATTTCCTTTTCACTTTTGTGCAACACCCAACCAATGTGGGCCCACCAAAACCCTTGGGTGATGCTGTAAGGGTCCTCTTCCTTATCGGTGAACTTGTGGTGCACACGATGGTCGGCCGACCACTTCAGGGCAGAATTTTGCAGGGTCGCCGCACCGAAAACCAAATAGAAAGCACGCAGCACCCAACTGGCCCGGTAGGCGTTGTGGGAAAACAGGCGGTGATAACCGCCGGTCACCGACACTCCACAGCAGGCTCCCCAAAGCAAAGCCAGGCCAACCGTCCACCAGGAGAACTGGATGGCCGCCATGTAGATGACGGCGAACACGGCAACGAGGTGTGAAGTACCGATGAAACCGGTATTCAACCAATCAATTCGCTTCTTTTGCATCGGTCCAGGGTTCGGAGGCAAGCTCACTTGATGGCGGATTCGGCAGGGTGGCTTGGCCGAGGAATTTCCGGCTAAATATAGGTTTTTTCCAGCCCGGCTACACCATTCCAAGCAGATTTTTCATACGTGGAAGAAGGTCCAAGGGAAGGCAAAAAGGTGCCGAAACTAAAAAAGCCACGGGGTGCAACAAATTTCCAATGCTAGGATGCCAAACCCTTCTTTTCGGCCGACTCTAGCCGGAGAGCTTCCTCTGACCCCAGGCTCCCATGAAGCGCAGCCATTCCTTCCTCCTGTTCCTTTCCTTTCTTCTGTTCGTTCCCAGTTTGGCCGGCCAGCGCCCCGACGGCCCCCGCCGCCGAGGAGGTGACGGCGCCACGCCGCGTTCGAGCCGGAACGAGGACCGCGGTCAAGAAGAAAAGAAATCCGGCATCAAAGACTACGACGAGGTCATCACCCAAGATTTCGAGTCCGATCCAGGCCTTTTCCTGGTTCACCGCAGCGACGACAAGCTCTACTTCGAAATCCCTAAAGATGCCTTTAACAAGGACTTGCTGTGGGTGACCCAAATCGCCAAGACCCAATCCGGGTTTGGCTATGGCGGCACTTCGGTGGGCAACCGAGTGGTCCGCTGGGAATTGCGCGGGGAAAAGGTCCTGCTCCGGGACGTGAAGTATCGCATTCGAGGAGACCGGGAGGACAGCGTGAACCACGCGGTGGAAGCCACTTCGGTCGCCCCCATCATTCAAAGCTTTGACGTGAAAGCTTGGGGAAAGGATCAAAGAGCGGTCATTGAAACCACCGATTTGTTCCTCGGCGACCTGCCCGAGTTCAGCGCGAAGCGGCGGCTGGACGCCAGCGGCGTAGACAAATCCCGGAGTTTTCTGGAAGAGGTCAAGAGCTTCCCGGAGAACATCGAAACCAAAGTTTTGATGACTTACCGGCTTTCCAGCAACAGCGGTAGCAGCGGCAGTAGCCGCCGCAGCCCGACGCCTTTTCCCCGCAGGGGACCGAGAAGGGACCCGAGCCAAGGGGCCGTAACGGTGTTAATGCACCACAGCATGGTGAAGCTTCCGGATCAACCCATGCAGCCGCGGGTTCATGACGATCGAGTCGGCTTCTTCAACGTTTCCTTCGAGGAATACGACGGCTTGGACCATGAAGTCGAAACCATCCGCTACATCACCCGCTGGCGCCTGGAGAAGAAAGATCCCGCCGCGGCTGTTTCGGAACCGGTGAAGCCGATCGTGTTCTACGTCGGCCGCGGCGTACCGGCCACTTGGCGGCCTTACGTCAAAGAAGGCATTGAAATGTGGCAACCGGCTTTTGAAGCCGCCGGCTTCAAAAACGCGATTCTGGCCAAGGATGCCCCGAGTCGTAGCGAAGACCCGGATTGGGATGCCGAGGACGCTCGCTATTCCACCATTCGGTGGCTGCCTTCTACGGTTGAAAACGCCATGGGACCTCACGTTCACGACCCTCGTAGCGGCGAAATCCTGGAAGCCGACATTCTGGTCTACCACAACGTGTTGAAGCTGGTTCGAGATTGGTACTTCATTCAGGCTTCACCGAACGATCCCAAGGCTCAAAAGCTACCTTTACCTCAAGAGACGGTGGGCAAGGCTTTGGCTTACGTCATTGCCCATGAAGTCGGCCATACTCTGGGCTTCCCCCACAACATGAAGGCTTCCTCCACCTATACCGTGGAGCAACTCCGAGACCCGGAATTCACCGCCAAATACGGGACGGAAGCTTCGATCATGGATTACGGCCGCTTCAATTACGTCGCTCAACCCGGGGACGGCGCTCAATTGATTCCCACCATCGGTCCCTACGACTTCTTCGCCGTGGAATGGGGTTATCGCCAATTCCGGAACCGTGCAGATCAAGGATTGAAAGAAATCCTGGCCAGACAAGTCGACAATCCAATGCTTCGGTTCGGAAACCCCAATCCCAATGAGGATCCGAGCCAGCAAACCGAAGACTTAGGCTCCGATCCGGTGGCCGCCACCGAGTTGGGATTAAAGAACCTGGACCGGGTGGCTTCTTATCTGGTCGAAGCCTGTTGCCAAGAAGGCGAGGACTACGAGTTGCTGGACAACATGTACCAGCAGTTGATCGGCCAGAGGAACCGAGAATTGATGCACGTGGCCAATTTGGTCGGCGGAGTCACCAAAGCAAATCTGCGGTTCGGAGATGCATCGCAGGTTTACTTCCCGGTTGAAAGAAGCAAACAAAAGCAAGCGGTGGAGTTTTTGCAGCTCCATGCCTTCCAAACCCCGCCTTCCTTGATCCAGCAGGACATCCTGCTACGCCTGGAAGCCAGCGGCGTGTCCGACCGCATTCTGAGCAGCCAGAAGCGCTTGCTGTCCGCCCTGATTCAGGAATCCAGGGTGAAACGGATGGCGGAAGGACAAACCCGATTGGAACGTCCTGGTGACGGCTATTCGCCGTTGGAAATGTTGCAGGATCTGCGAACGGGAATTTGGTCGGAATTGCAACAGCGCCCGGTGTCGGTGGACTTGTACCGCCGCAATTTGCAGCGGGCCCACGTCGATCTTTTGTTGGATCAATTGGGCGATGAGGTGCCTAGCTCGGATCTACCGGCGCTGGCTCGTGGAGAGTTGCGAGCTCTAGCCGCCGCCATGCAAAGTAAGCTGCGTGCTCCAGGCAGCATCGCCGACCAGGAAAGCTTGCTTCACCTGGAAGATCTTCGTGATCGCATTAGGCAAGCCCTCGACCCGCAAAGCCGAGTGTCGCCGTCCCCGGCCTCCATGTCCGGAAGCGGCTCGGTCCAACGCTGGTAAAGCGAAAATTCTGCAGGGGTCCGGCGCTTTCGTCGTCGGACCCTCGCTTTTTCCCTATTCCTCAGGCTTCTAAATAGGCTTCCTTTAGCCAAGCGATGACTTCTTCGTCCACTTGGTCCAATCCGGTAATGCGTACGCGATGGCTGACCATCGAGTTCCAACTTCCTGCAGCCTCAAGACGTCCTTTCGGTGCCTTATCCTTGAATTTCAAACCAAGATCCATTCGAGTTTGGGTGGACGGCTGAATACAACCAAACTGCTTGCTCCGGCGAAGACTGACGTACGCCTTCTTGGGAGACAGTTCCACGTCATCGCCGAATTTCTGAATACGAGCCACCAAGGCATCGTAAATTGGCTTCAAACCGGCCTTCTTACCGGCATATTGCTGCTCGACCAAGTCGGTAGCCTCGGCTGATCCCGCATCGGAAGCCAGTTGCTTATGGGCCACAAGACTGGCGTAGCCATGAGTCAGACCGTGTTCGGTTTTGAGGAATTTGACGATTTGGCCGTGTTTCTGCTGACCGCATTTCTCGGCGATCTTCAGCCATTGGTTCAGAGTTTTTCCAGTCTTATCCTTCATGTTGGCGATCATCGCCGCCGCCATTTCTTCCGGGGTGGATGCCATCTTGGTCGCTCCTTGAGGTTGGGATTGAATCTCAGGTCAAAGGTTTAGAGCGGCCAATGCTCGCTCTTGGTACTGGCCGGAGAAAAGGGTTCCATGGCCTTGAAGAATCCATACAGGATGCGGATTTTCAACGGCGGCTTGCCGTTTTCCACGATCGCTTTCAAGGTGTTCACGATCATGGTGCCTCCCTGCGCCATTTGCTTGGCGGTCTTGGTTCCTAAAGGCATGTCTTCCACAATCAGACGAAAGCGAACTTGCTGGCCCTCCTCCTGTAACTCGTAAATGACTTTGCAAGGAGGATCCTGGTATTGAGTAAAACGAAAGGTATGAGCAAATCGCCTGGGCGGATCGAACTCGAGAATCTCACCGACTACGCCGGTGTATTTCCCGCTTTGCGTTCGCATTCGAATTTGCCCACCCGGTTTCAAGCCGTCGGTGTGCATCACCATGTTGAAAATGGCGCCCTGGGCTTCTCCGGTTTTGGTGATTTCCCGCCAAACGGCTTCGATCTTGCCCCGGATCAAGACCTCGAAAATGGCTTTGTCTTGGCTACTCATCAGGATCTGTTTGACTTTCCAGTTTGTATTTCAGTCGAGTTAACTTTTCCGCCCAGAGGGAACTGTATTCGGTAGTCCATCGGTCGTAGATCATCTGAATCGGCACCGAGTTGAAGAACAGGGCCCGACTCCGGCCACGCTTTTCCGAAATCAACAAATTGGCCTGTTCCAAGATGCGCAAATGTTTCATCACCGCGATGCGGCTACTGCTGAAGTAAGCAGCCACGAAATTGACTTGGCATCCGGGGTTGGCTTTCACGATGTCCAAAATCCGGCGACGACTCTCGTGGGCGAGAGCGGCGAAAACGACTCCGAGCGGGTCATCGCTCATTGGTAACCTCTAAGTTACATATTAATCTAATCTTGTCCACCCCCGGTCACCGCGAATGTCCGCAGGCTGGCGTCGGAGCCGACCTAAAGGCTGACCTGAGAAATCAATCTAAATCATTTTCAGTTAAAACTTTATGCTCGAATCCCGAGACTCGACGAGACGCTCTCCAAGAAGCGGATACTGCGGTCGCCGGGGATAGTCCATCCAAGCTTCTTCGCCGCCTCCAGGCTGGAATTGCCAAGCCTCGGGATCCCAAGCCAGCTTGCGACCGTAGCGATAACTCAAATTCAACAGTTGGCAAAGAGCCGCGGTTCTGGCTCCTACTTCCACGTCGCAAAGTGGTTGTCGGCCTTGTTCCATGGCCTGCAACCAATCCTCGACGTGATTTCGATTCCGCGGAAGACGCTCTTCCCCCTCTTCCAAAGGCTTGCTCAGTACACTCTCGGGAACCGAACTCAACCGGTCCCGATCGACTTGAATCAAGCCTTCGGTGCCCAAAAAGGTCGTTCCGTGGGGTCCACCATGAACGACTTCCACCCCGCCCGGAAACACCAGGCGCGCCCCTCGCTTGGGATCGCCGTCCGGGGCGGGAAGAATGGTTTCCGGCCCGCTTCGGTCAGCGTTCAAAGCCCACTGGGCAATGTCCAAATGATGGGCTCCCATGTCGGCTAGGTAGCCGCCGCAAAAATCCCAATAAGCCCGCCAACGAGGATAATGTCCGTGCACACCTCGCGGGCTCAACTCACTGTGGTAAGGGCGCAAAGGAGTCGGCCCCAACCAGCGATCCCAATCTAAACCCGGTTCCATTTCTTCTTTCGGCAAGTCACAGGCCTTGGGCGGATCGCCGACTCCGACGTGGACTTGCAACAACTTGCCGATGCGGCCATTGCGCACGTACTCCACCGCCTTGACGAAGCGGTGGCCATATTCATTCCGTTGCTGGCTGCCGGTTTGAAAAACGCAATCGGTCCGCTTGACCTCCTCCATCAATCGCTTGCCTTCCAACAAGGTGTGAGTCAGCGGTTTTTCGCAGTAAATGTGTTTTCCGGCCCGAGCTGCATCGATGCATTGAGTCGCATGCCAATGATCGGGAGTGGCAATGACAACCGCCTGAATGTCGTCTCGCTCCAGGAGCTCTTGGTAATCGGTGAATTCTTCACAAACATCGTTCTCATAGTGTTTACGCACCTCATCGCGGTAGTGCACTCGTCGATTGCGGTCGACATCACAAACCGCCAAAATTTGAATCCGGGGATCCCGAAGAAAATAGCCGTGCATGAGATTTCGGCCTCGAATTCCCATGCCGATGATGCCAATTCCGATCGGCTTCGAAAAAGAACCTGCCTTTTGGCCCCGATTCCATACCGTCTTGGAAGCCAAGGTTGGAGCGCTCATCAACAGGGCTCCTGAGGTAGAGAGGAATTGGCGGCGGTTCTGGCGGCTGTTTTTCATGGCAAGGAGCGGATGCCAAATCAGCTTACTGCAAGAAAGCGTTCCGGCAAGCCACTTCCTTTCCTTTCTGCTATAACGATTTGCATGCTCTGCTCCCCTTGGCTCGCCTTCGGCCTGTGTTTTCCGCTTGCGAACCTTTCCATCGACGCCGTCCAGCAGCCTCAACAAAAGGAGAGCAAGAAACGGAGGCCGAATCTTATTCTCATCATGGCCGATGACCTGGGATTCGAAAGCCTGGGCTGCAACGGAGGCCGAGACTATGCCACTCCGAATTTGGATCGCTTGGCCGCAGAAGGCATGAGATTCACCCAGTGTTATTCCAATCCCGTCTGCACTCCCTCACGGGTACAAATCATGACCGGACGATACAGTCACCGGAATTATCAGGGCTTTGGCTACCTGGACCTGAAAGAGCGCACCTTTGCTCAAGCACTTCGATCCGCGAATTATCGCACTGGGATCGCCGGAAAATGGCAACTCAGTGGAACTCAGGAAACGATTGAACACTTCGGCTTTGAACAACATTTGCTTTGGAATATGCACGCCTATCGCCCGGATCATGCTCACGGCTCCGCCGGCGAACCGGCGAGCTGGAAGCAACGCTACTTCAGTCCCACTCTTTACCGCGATGGAAAATGGTTTGCTTATGGATCGGATCGTTACGGCCCCGATCTTTGTACGGAATTTTTGATTCGATTTGCCAAAAAGCACGCCGAAGAACCATTCCTATTGTATTACCCGATGATTCTCACCCACGATCCCTTTATCGCCGCTCCCGACTCTAAATTGCAGGATCCCGAACTCCTCCAACCGCGTTTCGCTTCCATGGTGTTCTACATGGATTTTCTGGTCGGACGCATTTTGGAAGAGTTGGATCGACTTGGATTGGCCGAACAAACCCTGGTGCTCTTTACCGCCGACAACGGCAGCCATCGATCCATCAGCACCGATACCACCTTCGGGCGCATTCGAGGCGGTAAATCCTTGCCCCTGGTTCGAGGGATGAGAGTCCCTTTGATCGCCCGCTGGCCAGGGAAGATCGCAGCGGGTTCGGTTTGTGAGGATCTGATCGACTTCAGCGACTTTTTTCCCACTTTGTTGGAAGCGGCTGAAGTTTCCCTCGCCGAAGACTGGGCGCTGGATGGCCGCTCGTTCTTGCCTCGACTCCTCGGTCGTCCCTACCAACCTCGAGAGTGGATTTTTTGCCATTACTGGCACCGGGGACGGGACGCGGAACGCGTGACCGAATTCGTGCAGACCAAGCGCTGGAAGTTGCACGCCGACGGAACCCTGTACGACTTGAAGGCCGATCCGGACGAACAAAAAGCGATGAAGGCTGAAGACCAAGAAACAGTCGAAATTCGAAATCAATTGCAAAAGGCTTTGAACCAGGTTCGCCACCCGGTCGCCGTTTCTACCCAAACCACGGCTACTCCCGAACCAGACAAATTGTAAAACCGCTTTGGATTTAAAGTCGATCGAGCCCAGGTTCAGGCCTATCCACGGAAAGTCAAAATTCAATAAGAAAGCCAGAACCCCAGGCGAAGGACCGGGTTGCAAAACTATCCCCCAGACCCGACGCGCCATGAATCTTTCTTCCTTCACCTGCCAAACCCGCAAAGGATCTGCATTCCTTCTGGCTCTAGCCGCTCTCGCTTCCGCCCCTCTCGCAGGCCAGGAAACCGCCCCTGGCTTCACCTTGATGGCTCCACTAGGTTCGACTGACACCTTCTTGTTGGACGCTCAGGGTGAAATCGCCCACCAATGGCCGAGCAATTTCAATCCCGGGAATGCCGTTTATCTATTGGAGAACGGCAATCTCCTGCGGACGATTCATACCCGAGGCAATATCGGTGGCTCAGGCGGCGGAGTGCAAGAGATCCAATGGGACGGAACCGTGGTGTGGGATTACCGCTATGACGGCACCGGAGTCTTGCAGCATCACGACGTCGAAGTCCTGCCGAACGGTAACGTGCTGATGATCGCCTGGGAAGATAAAACCATTCAACAGGCGGTCGCCGCCGGACGGGACCCGAGCTTGATGCAAGGAACGGTTTTTTCTCCGGATCACGTCATCGAGGTTCAAAAAACCGGCCCCACCTCCGGTCAAATCGTGTGGGAATGGCATCTGTGGGACCACCTCATTCAAGACTTCGACTCCAGCCAAGCCAACTATGGCGACGTCGCCGCCCACCCGGAATTAGTGGACATCAACTTCCCGGCTCAAGTGGTTCGAAACGGAGACTGGGCTCATTGCAACGGAATCGACTACAACCCGGTGCTGGATCAAATTCTGATCAGCGTTCACAATTTGAATGAAATCTGGGTGATCGATCATTCCACCACCACCGCCGAAGCGGCCGGTCACAGCGGGGGAAATTCCGGCAAAGGAGGAGATCTTCTTTACCGCTGGGGAAACCCTCAGGCTTATCGAGCCGGAACCGCCAACGACCAACAATTCTTCGGCCAGCACGATGCCACCTGGATCGAGGCCAATTACCCCGGCCAAGGAAACATCCTGGTTTTCAACAACGGTTTGAACCGGCCCGGCCCGCGCTTTTCTTCCGTCGACGAACTTGAGCCCCCGGTCAATGCCAACGGTCAGTACTTCCTGGCTCCCGGTTCCGCCTACGGACCCGCAGCTCCCGTTTGGTCCTATACCGCTCCAACCCCCACCGACTTTTACTCCGGCGCCATTTCAGGAGCGGAACGATTGCAAAACGGCAATACCTTGATCTGTTCCGGTACCCAAGGATGGTTGTTCGAAGTGGATTTGAATCAAAATTTAATTTGGGAACACTTCAATGACATTCCCAGTTCGACCCAGAACAGCGTATTCAAAGTCCGCCGCTATGCCCATTATCTGTGGCCGGATCGGCAAGCCATGTCCGCCTCCGCCGGGGGCCAAGTGGAATTGCAATTGCAAGCCGGCTCGGAGCACGCCTTCCGGTCTTACTGGCTGCTGGCCTCGATGTCAGGAACCGAGCCGGGAACTCCCCTTCCCGGAGGCCAAAGCACCCTACCCTTGAACCATGACGCCCTCGGCGATTGGTTCCTGGCCAACTTGAACGGTCCGGCTTTGCAAAACTTCGCCGGCAATTTGGACGCCTCCGGCGGAGCAGCCGCGACTCTGGATACTTTGGGCCCCCTGGCCCCAAGCTACATCGGTCAGACCGTGCATTTCGCCTTCGCGCTGCGAAACCCGTGGGACTTCGCTTCGAATCCCATGGCATTGCTAATCCTGCCCTGATCCTGCCCTGCTCTCGCCCTAAAGGCTTCGTCCAAAAGCCTTTCAGGAATTCCAAATTTCCCGTCACAGGGAGGTCCGTCTCCGGGAAGTCAAGGTTCCCCCACCCCTTCCCTCCATGAAGACCTCCCTGTTCACTCTTTTCCTCGGATTCCTGACCGCTCCCTCCCTGTTCGGTCACGTTCGCATCGACAGCCCCAATGGCGGAGAACAACTTCAAGGGCAAAGTTCGTTCTCCATTCTTTGGGTGGACGTGGTCGATCACGGCCCAAACGTCAGTTACGAAATCGAGTTCTCGTCGGATGGCGGCAACACTTGGGAGACCGTAGTCCTGGGCTTGCCGTACACCGGCGGCACATCGAGCTATCTTTGGCAGGTCCCGGACCTGGCCACCGATCGGGCTCGCATTCGGGTCGGCATGCGCCTCGACCCGAATACTTTGCACGCGGACATCAGCGACGCCAATTTCGAAATCCAGCCTTCCTATCAAGTTTATGGTTTGGCCACTCCGCACATGGGGGTGGAACCACAACTGATCGGCGAGGGTTTGCCGCAAGCGGGCCAGAGGATCTCCCTGCACCTGACCATGGCCGCAGCCGACCGGAGCTCGCTGTGGCTTATCGGTCGCCGTAAGGCCCAACAAAGCCTTCACGGCCTCGCCATTTGGATAAACCCTGATCTGGCCCAACGCCGGGGCAGAGTCGACGCCTACGGCGAGGAAAGCCTTTCATGGTTACTGCCGACTTCCCTCACCGGGCAAAGAATCTACGTGCAGGTTGGGCTGGACAGCTTGCCTTCAGCCAGCAGCAGCGCCGGTTTGGCTTTTGAAGTCCTGCCTTGAGTCGAACTTAACAAAAAGCCGGAGCGACTTGTTCCAGTTGCTTTCTGAACGAGGCCTTCAAGCTTTCCAGGGTGGCCAGGAATTGCGGATGGCTCATGCCCGATCCTAGGAAAGTCCAGCGATTGGCTTGGTGCTGAATTTCGCGCAAGCGCTGCGCTTCTGCTTCCTTCAACACTCGGCCGGTAGTCAGTTGCAAGGCGGCCAAATCGAATTCCACTTGCTGAGCGAGCCCCTGATCCAAGAAGGCGCCGATTTCAAGGTACTCCTGAACCGCTTGATCGAGTTCTTCGGAATCGCACCCAAGCGCCAGTTCTTGAATCATGAGGGTGTCCAACTTGGCGTGTTGGGCTTCTTCAAGCCAGTGGTGCTTTAACAAGTTTTTAAATCGGGGATCCAGATCCTGGTCGTCCTGCACCGCTTCCACCCAGTGGCGTTGTGTCATCCATTCAATGTGAAGAATGGTGATGGCCACCGCCAAGGGATGGTGCCCCAAGACTTTTTCGGCAACGGCCTCCGGTGGCCCGATGACCTCGCAGGGATGGGGAAAACCGGCTTCGAATTCGCGCCGGAAGCGCCGGAAAAGCTCGATGTGTTTGGCTTCCTCGCCGGCGAATTGCAAGAAGGCCCGAGTGCGATCGTGATTCTCCGCCACTCCTTGCCGGCAATGATCCAACACGAAGGGCAGGATGAATTCTTCCACCAGCCCGAACATGTACAAATAGCCGTGCCCCCGGATTTGATTGAGGCGTAGCTGCTCGCCCTCGGAAAGGAAGTCCAACGGCCGAACTCGAGCCAAAGTTTCGGGCAAAAAAGGTTTCTGGAAGTCCAAGCGGTGCTGGGGACCCAGGAGGTCGTCCAATCGCCAGGCGACCTTTTCGGACGCCGCCAAGGTTTCTTCGTATCCGTACGCTTGCAAGGTGCTTGCCATGGTTTTTCTCGGTTTAGGGGCGGTTCGCCCGACCTTTCCCATGGCGCAGGACCGGGGGCCCATCTGCCATTTGGATTCAATTTTTTTGAAATTTGAAAATTTTTCCTTTTCGGTGGCAGTCCAAGCTCGCCCTTCACGCCATGGGTTCCACAAGCCGGCGACCCGGCTCGAATCCGAAACCCAGAACTTGGACGAAACCATGACCACTGCCACCAAAATGAACGGATTGGACCTCGGACAACTGCAGGACATCGTCGATGCTTGCACCGAAAACCCGGATGCCGCCCAGGCCAAGTTCGAGGTTGCCACTCGTTGGACCGGAGCCACACGATCGGAAAGCAAAGTAGAAAACTGGGAATTGGGCGGACAAAGGCTGAGCAAAGACTTCACCATCCGCGCCGATGAGCCGACCGAATTGCTTGGTGGCAATACCGCTCCGAATCCTCAGGAATACTTACTTTCGGCCTTAAACGCCTGCTTGCTGGTTGGTTATGTCGCCGGCTCCTCCTTGAAGGGCATCACCCTGGAGAGCATTGAAATCCGCTCCCAAGGCCAACTGGATTTGCGCGGCTTCTTGGGATTGGCGCCGGTTCCTCCCGGATGCCCCGAATTCGAATACACCGTGCGCATCCAGGGCAACGGCAGCGCCGAAGACTTCGAAGAAATCCACCAGAACGTACAGGCGACTTCGCCCAACTACTTCCATTTGACTCAACCCATTCCTCTCCGCGGCCGCTTGGAATTGGTTTAAGCCAAAGCAAGCCAAGCCGTAATCGCCCCGGGAAAACCGGCCCTCAGCGAGGGTCGGTTTTTCCATCTTTGGGCTCTTCCGCCATTGGATCGGAACTTGGGCCGAATGGTTGTCGCGCCTGCCCATCCGAGTACGGCCACAAACCGCGCCGGTGCAACTCTTCCCAAGCCGACACCAGATTCCATCTCTGAATCCGATTGGCGGAAGTCCCGGCTACCAAAAAGCGACCCTCAGGTCCGAAACGAAGGCGAGTCAATGGGGTCCAATCCGGAGCTTGCAAAAGTCCCAGCGAAGTTCCGGTGGCCACTTCCAACACCTGCACCCGCTGTTGATCGTAATTCACGGCAAGAAAGCGGCCATCCGGACTGAAAGCCATGGAACCGGGTAATTCGGAGAAGGGCGACGGGCGGCGGCTTTGCCAAACTTCTTGCCAATCTTCCATTCGGTAGAGGTGGTAAGCCTCAGGACGGCCCACCGCCAAATACTTAGCCTTCGGGCCGAATTCCAAACTCAAAGTGCTTTCATCCAAGTGAAAGCTGGTTGCCCTTTCCGCAATCACCGCCCCCTCGGAAAGCGGCCCATCGGATGCTTTTTCTGCATCCTTCAAAGCCCACACAATGGTTCCGGCTCCTCGCCAGGCGCCGATTCCCAACCATTTCCCGTCGGCGGACAAGCGCAATCCATTGGCACCTTGAGGTCCCTGCAAACGCAACAACTCGCGACCGGCCTCGGCGTCCCAAAGCACCAAGCTACGGCCTTGGCGAAAGACCAGGCGTCGCCCGTCTTGCTGGAATCCCAAGTTGTTGCAAGCCTGGTCCAAAACGATTTCCGGTGGATTCCGACTGCTTTCCATGGCAACACCACCGGACCAGTGCAACAAACCACGATTGGAACTGGCCCAAAGAGCATTGGATGAAGGTTGAAAGGCCAAACCATTCACGGCAGCTTGATCCCAGGAAGCCAACCGCCGCCCGCTGTGGGCATCAAGCAGGCGCAGGCCGTCAGCGGCACCGCTGGCCAGATAGCCGCCGGTCAAATCGACCGCCACGGCGGAAGGTCCTTTGCGACGATGGGCCGCAATCGATTGCATACGATCTCCATGACCGATCCGGGCGGAGCCCAAACGGTCTTCTTGAATGAACCAAAGTTGGTCACCATTTCTTTGCGGCGCCACAAAGGACCACGGGTGACGAAGCAGCCAGCTTCCACCATGCGATTCGTAAAGGCGAGCCATACCGTCCCACGAATTGGTCCAGAGCAGACGGCCCTGGTCACTGAATTTCACCTCAACGACTTCCGCCTTATGACCGGAGAATTTTCGCACCGGAGAAGCTTCGCTCCAATGCCTCAAATAAGCCACCCCGTCGGCGCAACCGGTCAGGATTTGTTCCCCGTCCGGACTCCAATCCAAGCCATAGACCCGAGCGGCATGGTCCAAACTGGCCAGCGGTTTCCAGGTTTCGATATCGAAAATATCCACTCTTCCAATGCCATGAGCCACGGCCAGGCGACCGCCTTTGGGACTGAAGGCAAAGACTTGCAAGGTTCCCCCAACGTTTAACTCATGCAGTTCTTCTCCTGAGGCCAAAGAATAGAAACGGATCTTGCCTCCGTTGCCGCCGACCAGGATTTGTTCCTGGTTTGAATGAAAAGCCAGGGCCCGGCCCCAGACCACTTCCTCCCGCCGGAGTTTCAACTCACCTGATTCCAGATCCCAAACCTGCCAAGCCGGATGGGTGTTTTGGTTTCTTCCGTGGGACTTGGCCGCCAGATATCGACCTCCCGGAGAAAAACAAAGGTACCAGGCTCGTTCCTTGGCCAGGGACAAGCGGTGTCGGATCGCTCCGGAAGGCGTTTCCAAAACCAAGATCTCGCCTTCTTCTCCGGCAACCGCCCCCCACGGAAGCTCCGGATCGAAAGCCGCCACCCGTTTGCCCACGTTGGGCAAGGGAACCGTCGGGCCGAGATCGACGTCGGTCAGGGCCATGCAAGCCAAGGCTTCATTCACCAAATCGGCCCCGGTATTCAAGGCAGCGGCTCGCTCCAAAATTTGCAAACTTCGAAATCGGCGTCCGATCAAACGACCGCTGCGTTCCGCCCGGGCTTGAGAAAGATAGGCTTCCCGCAACCGATTCTGCGCCTCTTGTTGGGCTTGAAGAGTTTGCTGATAACTTTCTCGGAGAACCAAGCTGCCGTGAAACATGCTGATCACCAAAGCAGCGGCCAAAAGCAGGACCAAGGCAAACAAGCTGCTCACCAGTGGTTTGCGTTTCCATTGCAACCAAATCCGTTCGGCAAGGGAAACGGTACGGGCATGGATGGGTTCGCCTTGGCTCCACCGGTGCAGCTCATGGGCCACCGCCGCGGCGGAAGCGTACCGGCGAGGGGCCTCTTTTTCCAAGCACCGCAAACAAATCACTCGTAAATCCCGGGGAATCGTCTGCATTTCGGTCGCGGAAAACCTGGGACGCTGTTGCCAGACTTTTTGCATGACTTCCGCCGCCGATTCTCCTTCGAAGGCGGGATGGCCGGTAAGCAATTCGTACAACAAACAGCCCAATCCGTACACGTCGATTCGAACCGTGGCCTGTTGCTTTTTGGCCTCGAATTGTTCCGGGGCCATATAGGCCGGCGTTCCCGCCATCCAGCCGCTGCGAGTGAAGCTTTGCTGATGGTCGGTCCGTTTGGCAATGCCGAAATCAGCGACGAAAGCCTGACCGGTTTGATCCAGGAGGATGTTGGACGGCTTCAAGTCCCGGTGCAAAATTCCGCGATCGTGGCCGTGTTGAATCGCTTGAGCCACCACCGCCAATAGCTTGGCGATGCGATGGAAATCTCCTTGGAATCGAGGAATCGCTTCAGCGAGGCTGTCCCCGTCAATGAGTTTCATGGTAAAGAACGGATGTCCTTGATGTTCGCCGATCTCATAAAGCGGCACGATATTGGGGTGATCCAAGACCGCTACCGCTTCCGCTTCCGCCCGAAAACGGCGGAGTTCAACTTCGCTGGCCAAGCGGCCGGCCCGCAGCAGCTTTAAAGCCACGGTGCGGCCGACGTCCAATTGCCTGGCCCGAAAGACCACCCCGGCTCCGCCCTCCCCCAATTTTTGTTCGATTTCATAACGGCCGATCGTTTCCCCGACTTCACCAAGAGGAAGAGCGGGGCTTAATGGCGGAGTCCAGGAAGCCAACAGCCCCCGATCCATGGTGGCGGATTTTTGATGGGCCTGAAGCAGTTGAGAAACTCGTTGAAAGGCGGTCGGGTCTCGATCCGAAAGAGCTTGCAGGCGCAATTCCCGCTCCTCTTGCTCCAACTCCAAGAAATCCAAGAACAATTCCTTGGTGCGCCTGGCTCCCGGCTCGCTCATGGATTCTGATCCTGGGAGTCCCCTCGAGGTTGCATCAACTCAAACAACCGGGCTCGGGCATAGGCCCAATCCCGAGCCACGGTTCGAGGGGAAATTTCCAGGGAACGAGCGGTCTCCTCGGTTTCCATTCCGGCGGAAAAACGCAACCGGGCAATCTCCGCCGCCCGGGGATCTTCTTCCGCCAATCTTTCCAAAGCTTGATGCAAAGCCAAGATCCTTTCCGGATCCTGCTCGTCGGCCAGGCCGGATAAGGTAATCGCCACCCGAGCCTGCCCGCCTCCTCGCTTCAAACTCCGAGCTTTGCGAGCGTGGTCAATCAAGAGTCTCTCCATGGCCTTGGCTGCCGCCCCGAAGAAATGGCGACGGTTGTCCCAAACCATTTCGGTTTGGTCCACTAAGCGCAAATAAGCTTCATGAACCAAAGCAGTGGCTTGCAAGGTATGGCCGCTTCGCTCCCGGGCCATCCTCCGTGAAGCCAAGGAATGAAGCTCTTGATAGATGGCTTGGAACAAGGCGGTGGCCCCCGGAGAACCGGCATCTGCGTTTCGCAAAAGGCGAGTCACTTCTTGCTTTCGGAGGTCCATCGGCGAGCTTCATTCTAGGCGGGAAATGCCAGTATGGTGGAGTTGCCAGAGCAAAATCGATCCCACGTGGATTTCTGCGGTTAAGCTCAACTCATCGTGTTCCCCAGTCGCCGCCGCTTTCTCGGCCTGGCTTCCTTAGCCGGCCTTCCTGCCCTGGGATCGATTGCACCCTCGAAACCCTTGAAACCCTTGAAACCTTCGAAAGGGTGGGAAGGACAGGAGCCCAGTCCTCCAATCCGGGCGGTCTTTCGCAAAAGGATCCCCAAAACGGGGGAATGGTTGCCGGCCATTGGCTTGGGAAGCTCGCGCACCTTCGACGCCGACCCCAAAGCTTCTCATCCCGCCCTGGAGCAAGTCTTATCCCATTTTTTGGATTTCGGCGGCTCCCTGGTCGATTCGTCGCCTATGTACGGCCAGGCGGAAGCTCTCATCGGCAGCCTGGTTCGATCGCTGGACCGGCGCGACCTGTTCTTTGCCACCAAAGTTTGGACTGCAGAAGGCAAAAAGGCGGGGATCGCGCAAATGGAAAGCTCCCAGGAAAAAATGGAGGCCGACCGAATCGATTTGATGCAAATCCACAATCTGGTCGGATTGGAAACCCATCTGCCCACCTTGAGGGAATGGAAAGCGGAAGGGCGAATCCGATACTTGGGCATCACCGAAATGAGAGATTGGGAGCGAATCGAACAACTGATTCTCAAACAAGATTTGGATTTCATTCAAATCCCCTATTCCTTGGCCTTCCGGAAAGCGGAAGAGAGGATCTTGCCGGCTGCGAGAGATCATGGAGTGGCCGTGTTAGTCATGCGCCCCTTTGAACGCGGCCGCTTGTTCCGGCAGGTTCAAGGTAAAGAGCTTCCTCCTTGGGCTGCCACTTTCGGCATCCGAAGCTGGGCCCAATTTTTTCTGAAATACCTGCTGGCTCACCCGGCAGTGAGCTGTCCGATTCCCGCCACCAGCAAACCCCACCATCTCATCGACAATATGGGCGCCGGCCACGGTCCATTGCCGGACGAAGCTACCCGCCGCAAGATGGTGGCTTGGTTGGAATCCTGATTGGAAGGGCATTCGAAACCACTCGAAACGACCATGGCTTCGTTCCTGTTCGGCCTTACTCTATGGCTGGGAAGCCTTATTCAGCAACCCCAAGAAGTCCAGAAGGTGGCATGCCTGGGAGATAGCATTACTTTCGGCGCCCGCCTGGTTCAAAGACAAAGGCACGCCTATCCGCAGCGCTTGCAGGAATATTTGGGCGGCGAATTTGAAGTTCGAAACTTCGGCTCGGGAGGAAGAACCATGCTGGTTCCGGGAGATCTTCCCTATGCCAAAAGTTCCGCCCTGAATGACGCCTTGGCCTGGCGACCGCAGGTGGCGATCTTGATGTTGGGAACTAACGATACTTGCCAAAACCAGAACCGGACCAACTGGCAACATCAAGAGCAATTGGAATCCAGTGCGCGGCAATTGGTGCAAACCCTCCGCCAAGTCCGGGAAGCCATGCAGATTTATCTTTGTACTCCTCCAGCCATGTTTCCCCACGCCCCGAATTTGGCCCCGGAGCGGCAGACGGATTTAAGCCAACGGTCCTTGCGCCTGCCTCGTATCCGGCAAGCCTATCGACGAGTGGCGGCTCAAGATCCCCGAATTCACTTCGTGGATTTAAGCGGCGTGTTGCAGCAGAACCAAGTGGTGGACGGCGTCCACCCCAATCCTTTCGGCGCCGATGCCTTGGCCGCTTTCATGGCGGAAATGCTGCAAGCCCGTTTCGTCCCCCGTCCGGCATGGAAGGAAAGTCTGCAAGCTCAAGACCTGGCTTGGGAGGCAACCGATTTTCACGGCTTTACCGAATTCCAGTTTTCGCTGAGAAAGGATTCGGTTTCCTGCCGCTTGGTGGTTCCCGATCAATGCGCCATCGGCCGACCCTGGATTTGGCGAGCTCGGTTTTGGAACCATCAACCGGAATTAGATATGGCTCTGTTAACGAGGGGTTTCTGCCTGGCCTACTGCGACGTCTCTGACCTTTACGGCGGCCTGGAAGCCGTGGATCGCTGGAACCGCTTTTATGCACTCAGCCAGAAACTGGGCTTGCACCCAAAACCGATCTTGGAAGGCATGAGCCGGGGAGGCCTCCCGGTGTTGCAATGGGCTGGACGGAATCCGGAGAAAGTCGGGGCCATTTATTTAGACAACGCCGTGGTCGATCCCCGATCCTGGCCCGGCGGCCAAAACGGCAAATTCTCCGAATCGGATTGGCAAGCTCTTCAACAAGTTTATGGAGAAAAGGCATCTCTCGGCCCACCTAGCGATTGGACGCCTTGGGCCCAAATTCCAACTTTGGCCCACGCTCAAGTTCCGATCATGGTGGTCGTCGGCGATCAGGATGAAGTGGTGCCGCCGGCGGAAAACGGTTTGGCTTTGGTCCACCGCTACCGCGCCTTGCAAGCTCCGGCAACTCTTTGGCGCAAGCCCAGGCAAGGACATCATCCCCACGGTTTGCACCCGGTGGCCCCCTTGCTGCGTCACCTTCTGTACGCTCTCGATCGGCAAAGCAACCCGGCCACCCGAGCCATCTCTTCGGTGGAATATCGCGGCCAAGCGGCAGGTTGGGGCGAAGGCAACTGGTGGCAACAACTGCAAAGAAATCGGCAGTTGGCAAGCGACCATCCGGAGATGGATTTGGTGTTTTTGGGCGACTCCATCACCCAAGGGTTGACCGGCGCCCATCAACGCCTGAGCCGACCCGAGGGATCTCGCCTATTCGATCGTTTCTATGGCCACCGCCGGGCGGTTTCCCTGGGTCTCAGCGGCGATAGAACCGAACACTTGTTGTTCCGGATCGAACACGGCGCTTTGGCGATTTGGAAGCCGAAAGTCATTGTGCTCGCCATTGGGGTCAATAACGTCCAAGCCGCCGGACATACCGGAGAGGAAACCGCCGCCGGGATTCGGGCGGTAGTCCAAAGCCTGCGAAGAAAACAAAAGCAGGCCACGATCCTTGTTTGCGGCCCCTTTCCGGCTGGAGCCTCTCCGCCGGATCCGAGGCGAAGAGCTTTGGATCGAGTTCACCAAGGCATCGCCGGACTCGGTCTCAACGATCCCAAAGTCCTCTATTTGGATCTCCGGCCTTCCTTCCTGACTCCGACCGGGGAACTCAACCACGCCATGTCCAAGGATCAAATTCACTTGAACGAGCATGGACGGGAAATTTGGATGCAGGCCTTGGAGCCTTGGCTGCAACAACTCCTCAAGGAGTAAAGGCCTGACCCCAAGACCGAGCGACTCCCCTTACCAATGCCAAACCTGATCGTAGTCCTCCATCAACGCAGGGACTTCGGACCAGGAAAGAAGTTGAATTCCCTCCAGTAGCGTTTCCGGATCCAGGCCACGTTCCATGGCGTCTTCCATCACCAGGTAAACGGGGACTCTTTTTTCCATCAAAGCCCTCAAGTCTCCCTGTAAATCCGGAGGGTGCTTCTGAGCCCAATCCCCGAAAGCCAAACCGGAGGGATCTTGTCCAGTCACGGCATAGTTGACCGCGCCACTGCGAAGCAGCACTCCCAAATCAGCACCGGCACCTTTCATGGCATGACAAATCCAGACCACCGGATCATCTTGCTCTTCCAAAGTAGCTCGGTATGCGGTTTCCACGACCTGCAAACACTTCATTTCCATCTCCTTAGCTGGCAGGAATGATCAAGGTGTTGACCGATTGCTGGGCAAATTGCCAGAGATCTCCCGGCGTTCCCCGCCGCACTCCGGATACCGCTTGATCCACCCCTCGTTCATCGACGCACAATCCACAGTTGACCCATTGGAGCTGCAAGCCCTTTTCCTCGGCCAACCGCATCAGGGATTGGACCCACTGGTGCGGCAAGGGGTGTTCCTCCTGTTCCACGTCACGGCCGTGCACCGCGTTGGCATGGGCCCTTTGTTGCAAAAACGGAAGGGCTACGGCGCCTTCATAGGCAAACACGTTTACGTGGAAGCCTTTGCGCAATGCCGCTTCGATCAAGCGAAAAGCGGTAGTGCTGCGGGCATTCTCGTACGGGGGATCCATGAGCGAAAAGGTCAAAGTAAGGTTGGAGTTCATGGCTGTGCCTCCTAATGCCAAATCACTTTGCAACCTGAAGCCATCAAGTCGATGACCCGATCTAAAGAAGCCGGCTCAACGCCGGGATGAAGGCCTTGGGCCGGGATTCCGCGCTCGCGAAGCGAGAACTCATCGGCCAGAACTTCGCCACCACGATCGGCCATTTCCCCCCAAAAGAAGTCCACCGCTCCGGATCGGGCGCCTAGGACTCCATTTTGAATCAGAAAGACGGTAACTTGATGACCGGCTTGAACGAGTTCTTCGGCCAAGGTGGCCATTTTTTTTGAATCTCGAGACTCCAAACAATCTCGAGATTCCAAGACCAAGTAGTGAGACATGGGGACTTCCTGCAGGGTAAGGGAACGGTCTATTTGCCTTTGCGAGAGCTTCGTTTTTTCTTGGCCTTTTTCTTGGCCGGTCGCGGCGGAGAAGCACTTCCACCCGGAGGCTCCTGCGGGGTAATTTCCGCTTGAGGTTTTTGCGGAGGATCCGCAGCAGGCGGTCTTTCCGAGGTTCCGCTTCCAGGCAAGCCATCCAATAAATCGGTGGCCTGTCCGGCAACCTCCAATAATTTCTTCACTTGCCCGGCGGCGGTAGCCAGCCCGACTCCTTCCTTCAATAGCTCCATAATTCGGTCCAAAGCCCACCTGGGCCAATCGGTCACGCATTCTCGAACCAGGAACGGGCGTCGACTTTGTTGGGTTTCACGCTCGTCTTTCACATGCTCGAGCAAAGTTGCACAATCTCCTTCAATGAATAAGGCGGTACAACAAGCGTCATACCAGTTGAAATAGGATCTGGTTCCTTCTACCGAAATCACTTGGGTTCCCGGTTGCAGGATGCAAACGGTTCGATCCTGCACTTCCAGCCGCGGCTCACCCCATTCCACCGTTTCCTTGGCCGTGCGGGTATCCGGCACAAAGTGGGTCACAATGCCGCGAGGGCCGGTTTTCTCCAAGCTTCCAATGGAGCAACGGTAATTGAAATAACGCAAGTCGTACGCTTCACTGGCGTCTTTGGCTCCGGGAATATCGTTGTCCACGTATTTCCCCCGCTCCGCGACGTCTCCAAGCCGTCCTATTCTCATGCTTTCTCCCTGCCAGTCCCGGAACAGGAGTAGCCCAATTCCGAGGCGGTCTTTGTCCTTGGTCTGGTCGTAGCAGGGGGGGAGACTTCCCTTTTAACAGAGCGCTCCTAAAAACAAGGCCGGATCCAAAAAATTAATGGCTGGCAAAAAAGGCCCAAACCTCTTCCGCCATTTCCATATCGTGGTTTTGGCGACCGACCACCAATTCCCAAAGCCAGGAATATCGCTCTGTGCGACTCGGTTCGGCATGTCCGCCCCCTAAGACTTGATACAGGGTTACGCGGCTGTTTTGCAGCCCTCCAGGCAAGTCATAAAGGCGAACCGTGGATCCATCCCATCGATCCAGATTGGGCAAATCGCTTACCGAGGGCGAAGTTGGGCACTGATTGTGCTGAACCCAGTAAATCACCGAGTCCCGAGCCGAAAGCACGGTGCCTCGTCCGGATCCGGAGCCCCCCACTTCGCCGCCGTACCAGGGAACCAAGGGATCCTCGGTTCCGCTCACGAACAAGACCGAAACCGGTTCCGCCGGCGGCGGGCACTCGGATTGAGCCGGCATGGCGGCGGCAATCGGCGCTACGGCTTGAATCTGATCGGCCATTTCCATCGCCAGTCGCAGGCTCATAAAACCGCCGTTAGACATGCCCGAAGCAAAGATGCGTTGATCGTCGACCGGGTATTGTTGTTGAACCTGTTGAATCAAGGATTGCAGGAAGGCGACGTCGTCCGTGGTTGGATTGGTGGTCGAGTCTGCTCGACAATCATTCCATCCGGTTTTTCCATCCGGCCCGACCACGCCATCGGGGATCAATAAAATCAGGGTTTCGCGAGCGGCTATATCCAACCAGATTCGAAACGGAGCCGAATTGCCGTTCATGCCGGTCATGGTGTCGGCATCGCCGCCGTGCCCATGAAGCAAAAGGACCAAGGGAACCGCCTCACTGCCTAGGCCGTCGGGCAGAAAAATATCGAAACTCCGATTCAGTCCCCCCACCACGATGCTTTGGTCTCGATGCAGTTGGCCACCCGAGGCCGGAGATTCCGAAACCCCGGGGCTAGGTGCCGGATCGGACACGCCTCCCGCGGCCAAGGCCGACAAACTTGCAGCAGCCAGGATCAGGAAGCAGAAATATCGGGCGGAAAGGCTCATGAATCTAGAATACCACCGGTAAAGGGGACCGCCCGAAGTCCTTCCCCTCGCAAACCATTCCTCAGCCCGGAGCAAGTCATTCACCTGGAAACCCTGCAACTTTTCGCCGGCCTGATCGGAGTCGGAGTCTTTGCCCAGTGGTTGGCTTCTCGCCTGAAGATTCCCGCCATCATTTTGTTCTTGGCCTTCGGTTTGATATTGGGCCCGGTTCTTGGATGGTTGCGACCGCAACAAATCTTCGGCGATCTGCTCAGCCCGATGATCAGTTTGGCAGTCGGTTTGATCCTATTCGAAGGCGGTTTGAGCTTGAAGTTCCATGAAGTCAAACGGCTGGGACGGCCGCTTTTGCGTTTAATTGTGGGAGGTTTGGTCCTCAGTTTTGGCTTGACCACTCTCGCCGCCCATTTTCTAGCCGGATTTTCCTGGGCCACCGCCAGCGTAACCGGCGCCATTTTGGTGGTCACCGGGCCGACGGTGATCAAACCTTTACTCCGTCAAGCTGGTTTGCATCGACGTCCGGCCCGGCTGTTGAAATGGGAAGGGATCGTCAACGATCCCTTCGGGGCGATATTGGCCGTTTTGGCCTTGGAAGCTTCCCTATTTTTCTCCGAAGGGGCGGAATCCCTGCACTATCACCCCTTTTCCATCCCTTTCCGTTTGCTCGGCTCCATTGTCATCGGCTGCTTCACAGCTTGGTTTTTGGCCAAAGCCATGGACCGGCGCTGGATTCCGGAACACTTGAAGGCTCCTGGAATCTTGGCTGCCGTAGTGATCGTCTTTGCCGCCAGTGATCTTCTGTTCCCGGAAGCCGGGCTATTGGCGGTGACTTTCATGGGCATCGTCTTCGCCAATTTAGATTCAGCCAACGTGGAGGACGTCCGCAAATTTAAGGAAGAAATCGCCACCTTGCTGGTCCCCATGCTCTTTTTGGTTTTATCTTCCAAGCTGCAGTGGCAAGCCCTGGCCGGTCTTTCTCTGGGAGCGTTTTCGTTCATTCTCGCGGTCATTTTCGTCATCCGCCCGCTAAGCATCGGAACCGCATTGTGGAACAGCGGTTTGCCGAAAGCCGACCGTTTGCTCATTGCCTGGATCGCCCCCCGTGGCATCGTCGCCGCCGCCGTAGCCGGGGCTTTCGAGCCGAAGCTCACCGCCGCCGGCTACCAAGATGCCGAATTTCTGGTCCCGGTGATGTTCGCCATCGTGTTGCTGACGGTTCTTCTTCACGGCCTCAGCATTCGACCACTGGCACAAAAATTAGGCCTGGCCAGCAAACAAGGCGATGGCTTGCTTCTGGTCGGTTGCAGCCGCTGGTCGATTCACTTCGCTTCCACCCTTCAACAAGCCGGTTGCCCGGTGGTCATGGTCGATCAAAACTGGCGCGACGCGTCGCAAGCCCGCCTGGCCGGTTTGGAGGTCTATTACGGCGACGTATTGAACGAAGAAGTCTTGGACGATCTGCCTTTGGAACGATTGGGTTGGGCTCTGACTGCAACCACCGACGATGCCTACAACGCCTTGGCTTCACGGCAACTCACCAAAGTGGTCGGCCGGGAGCAGAGCTTGCAGCTCCCTCCTCACGACGCCGCCTTCGCCGAAAAGGCGGAGAAGCATCTTCTCGGCACGGTGGTTTGGCCAGCCAAAGCCAGTTATCCGAACCTGGCCGCCCGGTATTGGTCCGGCGATCGCTTGAAGTCCACCAAGCTGAGCGAGAACTACCCTTGGACCACCTTTCGTGCGGATCATCCGAACGCTTTGGTTTTCTTTTTGGTTCGAGATGGACGCCTGGAACCGTTGACGACCGAGACGGAAGTCCCTCCTGAAGGTCGATTGGTGTATTTGGCGGAAAAAAATCCACCGGCGCCCCGGAATCAACCGTAAGGGCTTAGCCTTCGTTTCCGCCACAACCCTGTTCTCTGCCTGTTATCTAGGTGAAATCGTCCTCCACGCCGCTCTACCCGACAGAATCTCGTTCCCGTCTGGTTTCCCTGGACGTATTGAGAGGCTTCGCCCTGCTTGGCATCTTGCTGATCAATATGCGTTATTTCGCCATGCCGCTATTTCGCATGAACGATCCCAACTTTCCGGGAGACCATTACGCCAACGCAGATTTTTGGAGCTGGTTCGGAACCAATCTTCTGTTCGAAGACAAGATGCTGGCTCTGTTTTCGATGTTGTTCGGAGCCGGCATTTATTTAATGGCCGACCGCGGATGGTGGCTCCACTATCGGCGCATGTTTTTCCTGTTGTTGATCGGTTTGTTCCACGCCTGTTTTCTTTGGTTCGGCGATATTTTGATGACCTATGCACTGTGCGGCATGGTGGTTCGGCCCATGAAACAGCTTCCGGCGGCGGTTCTGCTCTTTTTGGGATTGAGCGGCGTGATGTTCTCTTTCGGCCAACGCTCCTTTCCCACCATGTTGGAGCAGTTGCAACCCGCGGCTCAAGAGACGGAATTGGAGGCCGAGCACGGTGAAGTCCAGCCACCGGCGGCGGATGAAGCTCAGAAGGTCTCTTTGAGCAGCCGCTGGGTTGAGCTTCGAAATCGACAACGGGCCGCTTTCCAAGAAATCTTTGCTCCTGAAACTGAGCGGGAAGCCCACACCGGAAGCTGGTGGCAACTCTTCCAGTGGCGACTGCAACTGATTCCATGGTGGCACGGTGCCGGCTTTTTGCTTTCCGAGCTGTTCCGCTGCGGCGGCCTGATGTTGATCGGCATGGCGCTGATGGCTCTGAATTTTTTCAATGGCAAGCAAAAAGCCTCGGTTTATGCCAGCGTGGCGGCGGTTACCACCTTGCTCGGCCTGGCCGTGGTCGCCCTCGGAGTGTGGCCCCAAACCATGCAACCCCTCGGGCATGTGCAAGCCGCCTGGGACGGCCAACCGCCGATGCCTACCGGCTTGCAGCGGCTGTTTTCATCCGCTTACCTCAGCCGCCAAATCGGCATCGTTTTGGTTTCCTTGGCTTGGGCCAGTTGGCTGCTGGTCTTCTGCAAGAGCCGTTGGATCCGGCCGTTGCTGTTCCCTCTTTCCAGCGCCGGCCACATGGCTCTCAGCCTCTACTTGAGCCAAACCGTCATTTGCCTGCTGATTTTCGAGGGTTGGGCCGGCGGTCGCTGGGGCACGGTACGTTACGCCGAACAATTGCAATGGGCGGCCGTGATCTTGGCGGCGCAGTTGGTCTTTGCCATGTTGTGGTTCAGTTGGTTCCGCTTCGGACCAATGGAATGGTTGTGGCGCAGCATGAGTTACGGCCGAAGACAACCCTGGCGCAAAGCTTCGCCGGCAAACTCCACTTCCATCGAACCCACTCCCATCGAACCGGAAATCGCTAATCCTGAACCGGATTCGAAGCCAGAACTTGCAAGGCCTGATCCAAACGCTGAAGATTCGCATCCATGAGTTGGAAATAATCCGCATCGGAGTCGGGCGACGGCCTTTCCGCCGGATTCATCCACACCGACTCCAATCCGAACTTTTCCTGAAGCGTTTTTTCGGTGCTGGCCAGAGGCTGTTCTTCCCAGAACATCAGCCCGCCACGTTTGCCGGCCATTTGCTTTTGGATGGCCTGCTCCGCCTCAGGATCCAAGGCTGCCGCTGGATCCACATCCAAATTTTTGATCTTCCAACCGCACCGCCGGGCCAGATAGTCGTACGCCTGGTGGTTGGCCAATAACGGCCAGGCTGCCACGGCTTCCGCTCTTTGCAAAAAGGCTTGCTCCAATTGGGCGAATTTGCCGTCCAAGACCTGCTGGCGAGATTTCAATTCCTCTCGCCATTCCGGAAAACTACGGCTCAAGGCTTCCGCCAAGACTTGGGCCTGACCGGCGGCCAGCCTCGGATCCATCCAGGTATGACCGTCGATGCCCTCATGGCTGTGTTCCCCCTTGGCACCGTGAGCATGAGTTCGCTTCTCATACTCCAACAACTGATCCGTCGGGATCTTGGAAGCGGTTTCCACGGTTCGGCTCGGGGGCAAGGCCACCTGCCGCCGCCAGCTTTCAAAAGAAGCTCCGTTGAAAACCACCAAGCGCGCTTGCTGGGCGGTCTGCAAAGCTTGGCGGGAGGGTAAATCTCCGGCAGGATCCGCCTCAGGATTCTGGAGGGCCTGCACGGGAATTCGGCCATCTACAAGAAATTCGGCCCAGGATTGAAGGGGAAAAAAGCTGGTCATGACCAAATCAAGGGTCGGACCGGAAGAGGCAGCCTTCGTGGGCGCGGAATCCTTGCCGCAAGCCATAAGGGAAAGCCAGCAAACCAGGAGGAACAGCCGGGAATTCACCTTGTCAGCCTAACGCAGCCAGGCGGCCACGTCTCCCAGGAACAAGCCGGCGACAGCCACGCTGGTCAGGGCCAGGAGCAGCGCCGCACTCACCACCATGCCGATTTCGTCCAAGATCAAACGAGTCACGAAGAAACGGCTGCAACCAAGCCTTTGCAAGGTTCGGAATTCAGCTTCCCGGAGCCTGGAAGAAAGGAGAAACACCAAGCCGCCCAAAGTCAAAGTGACGGCGGCCAGGATGCCGGAGAGGTAATCCACCAATCGCCGGATGCGCAAGACATAGGCCAACAATTCCTCGACCACCTTCTGCGGATCGAACATCCGTAAGGCTTGGCCCTGGTTGATTCGGGTTTTTAACAGAGTGCCCTCTTTCGAGCTGGCCGGCCAAAACAGCAAAGCGGTCAAAGGCAAGCGCTCCGGATCGCCGTGGTCGTGAAAACTGGCCAAGTTCTCCGGAGTGATTTCCTGATAGGAAAGCAAAGCACGACTCATGACCACTCCGTCTTCATCGCCGCCTAAAACCAATTTCGAATCGACCTCTTCCGGGTCTTGATGGCCGTGAGCAAAACCTTCAAGAATCCAACTGGTGCTCAAATCGACGAATACCGCCTCGTCGTCCGGTCCTTTGGATGCTTGCAAAATCCCGCTGACCCTTAGTTTCAAAGCCGGCGGAACGGTCAAGTCATACAACTCCGGCACGTCGCTGAACAGAAAATTGCCCGTTTCCAACTTCAAACGCTTGGCCACCGTGGCCCCCAGAATCGCTTCTCCCGCCATCAACGGCCAATGGCCGGATCGGGTCCTCAAATGGCGACGTTCAAAATACTCCGGAGTCGTTCCCACCAGGGGATAGCCTTGCGCTTGAAAGCCTAAATGAAGAGGTACCACCACTCCTTCGGCCTGGTCTTGAAGGCGTTGCCGTTCCGGCAAGGAAATCGGTTCCAAACGGGCTTGTCGAAAATACAGGGCTGACAAAACCACATCGAAACGATTGCTGCGACTTCCCAGAATCAGAGGGGTCGAAGCCGCCCGTTGAAGGAGTTGTTGTTCATAACCGGCCATCAAAACCCGAACTCCGAAGGGCAAAGCCAGGGTCAAGGCCAGGCTCAAAACCAGGACCAAAGTGGTCCAGGGTCGGCGCCGGAGGCGCAAATAACTCAGATGCCAGGCGCCGATCATGAGCGATGATCTTCCGCCAGGGCCAAAGCCGGAAGTTCCAGGGTCCGATCGAACCGCGGCAACAAGCTGTGATCGTGGGTAACGACCAGCAAGGAAGCCTGAATGGCTTCACATTGCTGAAAGAGCAACTCCAAGGAACGCCGGGCGTTGTCCGGATCCAAATTGCCGGTGGGCTCGTCCCCGAGCACCAATCCCGGTTGAGTCACTAGAGCCCTTCCTACGGCGACTCGCTGTCGCTCTCCTTGGGAAAGGCGTCGTGGAAATCGATGCAGCAAGGTTGATAAGCCCAGGGATTCAGCGAGAGCCTTGGCCCGATTCGACGCTTCCTGATGCCAGCGAAGGTCGGGATGCAAGCGATAAGGCAAGATCAGGTTCTCCCAAACGGTGAGATAATCCAGCAATTCGAATTCTTGAAACACCAAGCCAAGCCGGCGAATGCGAAAAGCTCTTCTGGCAGCGTCCTCTTGCTGTTCCAAAGCTTTTCCCAACACCTCCAGTTTCCCGCTTTGCAGCGGCAGAATTCCGGCAATCAAATGCAGCAAGGTGGTTTTGCCGCAACCGCTGGGGCCGACTAAAGCCACCTTTTCCCCTTCCATGAGTTGAAGAGCGGGAATCCGAAGGCGGAAGCTGCCGCCGTAATCAAATTCCAAATCAGCGGCTTGGATCACCGGCTTGGGGGAATTCACCGGGCCGCTCCTTCCGGGGTGGCCGACACGGTGGTGGATTCCAGCATCTGGCTACCGCCGATGCGCCAGCCGGCTTCGGCTTGAACCACTTGATAACGAGCCAAATACTCATTGGTGCGATCGTGGCTGTGTCCCCAATGAGTGACTCGGCCGTCCACCTGCCAGCGGCATTGAACTTCGAAACCAGGACGCCCGTCTTCCGGCAACTGACCGATGGAGCCGACTTCCACCTGGATATGACGAACCGCCTGTACTCGACTCACCGCACCTCCTTGCTCCTGCTGAATCAATCCGCGGTAAATCTGTTCATACAAATTTTCCAGCAAGGGACCGTCCACCGAAGCGGCCAGGGCATCGTAAACGTCACTCTCCGCGGTGTAATCGAAAGCTCGATAAAGATTGGCATGAAGGGGACGGAAGATGGCTTCCGCCTCCTGGTCGGTGGGCAATTCGGTCGCCAAAAAGGAAGGGGAAAGCTCCACGTTAGCCACCGATCGAGCCAAGAAAGCGGTCGACAGCAAGCCGGCGACCGCGATCCAACGCCAGGCTGGCCCGCGAATCAGGAACACGGCGAAAGCGGCCAGGCCGGCACAAAAGATGGAAAGCATTGGCAAGTTCCAAACCGGCGGCGGCACCGTTTCCGGAACTTGAAGAAAAAAGTCCGCTGCGCTTTCCCCGCGGTTGTGCCAAAGGACTTCCGGCTCTTCCTGGGTAAATTCCAATGGCGTGGTCAATCCGGCGGCGAAAAGTTGGGCTCGAATGGTCAAGGTCGGCATGTAGTTTTCGTCGCCGATAGCCAAATCCGGTGGATAAGGTCCCCAGATCATGCGCACCTGTTGCGGCATGGACTTGGCGGGATAATCCAGGACCAATTGCATTTTCACCAAAGCCTTCTTTCCCATCCGAGGAAACAAGGGCAGTAGAGTTAAATCCGGTTCCAAAAGTTCATAGCCGCCATCCAACGGCACTACCGCGACTCCATCGAGGAAGACTTGATTGGCCTCACGGAAAAATGCCAGCAAATCCTCATGGACCCAAGGAGCTTCCACCGGATGAATGTCGTCCTCGGCCTCCCGCGCCACGTCGACGAACTGCTCGATAAAGGCCAGATTCAGCAGGATTTGAAAACGCACCCGCTCAGGTTCGACCAGGACCCGAACGTCGGCATCGGGACCGTCCGAAGGGTGGAGTTCGGACGTCGCCGCAGGGTCGCCGTGAGGGTCGAGCAGCCCGACCAGGCAGCCGAGGAGGAACAGCAGCACAGGGAAGCATCGCAAATCCTGCGACGCCAAAAAATTATACTGCCTCATGGGCCCTTCACCCGTTGGGGAAGGGCTCGCTGTCCAACATGAAGCTGCGCCTCAGCCCTCTCTTCCTGTCGGCCGTGTTTGCGATCGGTCAGACAACTGCCGTTTTTGCGCAAACCCCGCCTGAAGCCCCCCTTGCGACGGCCCTGGCAGAACTCGGTCCGGAGGTCGAGCGCTACAACGAGCACATTATTTACCTAGCCAGCCCGTTCCTGGATGGGCGCCTCCCCGGCACGGCCGGGATGGAAATGGCCAAGGATTACTGCCAATTCTGGCTGCAAGATGCGGGGCTCGAACCTGCTTTTTCCGATTCGGAAGGAGTCCCCAGTTGGCGCCAGCCTTTCCCTCTCGGCAGCCAGTTGGAGATCGGCTCGGCCGAGCTGGCTTCGCTCCAAGGCACCCGCCTGAAGTTGGGCGAAGACTTCCAAGCTTTGGGATTGGGCACCGCCGGCCAGGCTGCAGGGGAAGCCGTGTTCTTGGGTTATGCCATCGCCAAGGGCCCGGACGGCTACCAAAGCTTTAGCGGAACCGCGGACTTAAAGGGCAAGATCGCGGTGATCTTTCGCTTCGAGCCGATGGATGAGCAGGGTCAAAGTCGTTGGTCCAACGGACGGGGTTGGAGCCGGCAATCCGGTTTCTCCGCCAAAGTGCGGGCGGCCGCCAAGTTCAATCCGGCCGCCATCTTGATCGTCAATCCACCGGCGGCCTCCGATCCGCGCAATTCCAAATTGATGGGCGCCGGTTCCGGCGGCAGTCAAAGCTGCGAGGTGCCGGTTCTGCATCTGCGCACCGAAGCCGCCGCTCGTCTGTTTCCGAACCACGACCTCATGGCGTTGCGACAACACGCCGACCAAGGCAAAGCTCCGGTGAACCTGGGCGTTCGCTTGCAAGTGAAGGTGGATATGGATCGGAAACCTTTGATTGCCGAAAATGTCGGCGGCTTGTTGCCAGGGCGCGGCGACATGGCGCAAAAGCTGTTGGTCATCGGAGCTCACCTGGATCACCTGGGCATGGGAGATTTCGGTTCCCGCTCCGGCCCCGGAACTTTGCATCCCGGCGCGGATGACAATGCTTCCGGATCTTCCGCCGTGCTCATGCTGGCGGAACGATTGAATGCCGCCTATGAAAAACTGCCGGACGGAGCCCAAGCCCGTTCCATCTTGTTCCTGCTCTTCAGCGGGGAAGAATCCGGTTTGAACGGTTCCCGCTATTACGTCAATCACCCGATTCGAAGCATGGAAGATCACAGCTTGATGATCAACTTCGACATGATCGGGCGCATCGTCAATCGCCGCCTTTCAGTCTCGGGAACGGGGACCGGCGTCGGCTTGGACGCCATCCTGGAAGCCGCCAAATCGGATTCGGAATTGGAAGTCATCATTCCGGAAAAATTGTCCGGTGCCTCGGATCACACCCCCTTCTATCGCAAGCAAATGCCAGTTTTGTTCGGTGCCATTGCCGATTTCCACGGCGACTATCACACGCCCCAGGACGTTGCCGCCAAGATCAATCGAGTGGACGCCGTCCGCACCGTGGATCTTTTCGAAGACATCGCTCTTGCCGCTGCCACCCGCGAGCAAGCTTGGGAATTCGTACCGCCGAAACAAGAAGGCAATCGAAACCAGACTTCCTTAGGCTCGATTCGAGTTCGGTTCGGCATCGCCCCGGGAAATTACAACGATGACGAACCCGGAATCGTGGTGGCCTCCTTGACCCCGGGAGCTTCGGCGGTTCAAGCCGGTATCCAGGCCGGCGATCGCTTGGTTCGCTGGGACGGCCAAAAGATCCTCAATGTCCAAGAGTGGATGGGCATGCTGGCGAAGCACAAACCTGGAGACGTGGTCAAAGTCGGCATTGTCCGAGACGGTTCGGAATTGACCCTTCCCGTTACCTTGCAAGCCCGGAATTCCGGAGGCCCCCGATGAAACGAATTCGTTCCCAAATCCAAATCGGGCGACTTAGCCTCCTCGGCTGCCTGATCCTGACTTCCGGCCTTTCCGGACAAGAAGTTCAAGCCGACATCGGCGTCGTGCCGGCCATGTACCAAAGGTATGGCGACGACTTTCGTCGTTATGACGAACACGTAAGTTTCCTGGCCAACCCGTTCCTGGAAGGCCGCCTGCCCGGTTCGCCGGGAATGGTCATTACCGAACGTTACGTGGAAGAAAACTTCGCCGCCGCTGGCTTGCAACCGGCCTTCGACGGCAGTTTTCGACAAAGCGTCCCGCTCGGCGGGCAGCGCAAGGTAGAAGGCGGAAGCATCCAGGTCGGCGCCTGGAATGGAGAACGACAAGAGCAATTCGACGTCAATCTCCTCGGCGGCCAGGGCTCGGTCCAAGGCCCATTGGTGTTCGCCGGTTTCGGCGTAGATAAAGGCCCGGATGGCTATTCCAATTTTCTCGGAGATCGAGATTTGCAAGGCCGCATTGCCGTGGTTTATCGCTTCGAGCCCATGAACGAGTCCGGAACCAGCCGCTGGACCGAAGACGGCCGCTGGAGTCGCCAAGCCAGCTACCGCTCCAAGTTGATGACCGCCGCTTCCAAAGGCGCCAAAGCCATCATCTTGGTCAATCCTCCGGGCGTCAGCGATCCACGAGCCGGGGAAATTCCGGTTACCCGCAGCAATCGGAAACGGGTCGACGTTCCGGTCTTCGGCATGACCACCGAAGCTTTGGACGCCCTCTTGAAAGCCAATGCCAATCCCTGGACTTCGGAAAAGCTGTTGGCGAAGGCGGACAAGGGCGGCCCGCCGTTCCCGCTCGGCTTGAACGCCGAACTGGAAGCCAAGATCGAACAAGAGCAACGAAGTTGCGACAACATCGGCGGACTCTTGCCCGGTCAAGGCGAATTGGCCAAGGAGTTGGTGGTCATCGGGGCTCACATCGATCACCTGGGTCTTGGCGTCTACGGCTCCCGTGGCTTTCGCGGTGAATTGCACCCCGGTGCCGACGACAACGCCTCCGGCACCGCGGCCTTGATTTTGCTGGCGGAACGCATCGTGCCGTGGATGGCCGCCTTGGAACCGGGCCAACAAGCCCGCTCCGTTTTGTTCTTGGGATTGAACGCCGAAGAAGCCGGTTTGGACGGCGCCCGTCACTACGTCAATCATCCGATCCGGTCTCTAGAAGATCACAGCTTGATGATCAACTTCGACATGATCGGCCGGGTGGTGGACGGCAAATTGCAAATCTTGGGCTCCCAAAGCGGCGAAGGTCTCATGGAGTGGATGAAAGCCCTCGATGCGGAAACGCCGCTGCATCTCAACGTCCATACCAGGCTGCATCTAGGCAGCGATCACTTGCCGTTTTTGAGCAAGCGGGTGCCGGCGGTGTTCGCCATCATCGATCCGCTGCACCGGGACTATCACACCCCCGGCGACGTGGCTTCCAAAATCAATCGGCTGGATTCCATCCACGTGATTGATTTGTTTGAAAAGGTCATCCAAGGAGCCGCCACCCGGCCTAAGGGGTTCGAGTTCAAGAGCCCCTATTAAGCCCCTTTAAGCTCCTGTTGAGGAAAGGCCAGTCTCAGTCCGCTTCGCCGCCTTGGCTCCAAAGGGCGGCGCGGCGGTCCATCTCTTCCTGGCTGAGATCCTCGATGTGAGTCGCCAAGTACCAGCGGTTGCCCCACGAGTCGATCACTCCCCCGCTACGGTCCCCGTAAAATTGATCCTCGGGAGGATCGAGGACTTCCGCTCCGGCTTTCACCGCCCGCTGAAACCAAGCATCCACGTCCTCCACGTATAGATACATCATGGCCGGCACGGGATCGTGCCCGGGTTGACATTCGCCCATCATCAAACGGGAATCGCCGATTTGCACTTCGGCGTGTCGAACGTCTCCGTTCGGATTAAGAACTTCCACCACCTTGGCGTCAAAGGCCTGCTGCACGAACTCCAACAACCCTCCGACGTTGCGGACCTTCAAGTAGGGCGTGATGGTGTGGTATCCCTCGGGAATGGCTCGAACCATGGTCGGACTCCTTCGCCTCTTTTCGATTCAGCTATCGGGTCGGACCCTTTTTATCAAGGATCTGCCGGCGACGCCAGATCGCCGCGCTTCAATCCACCCAACCGAAACCATCGGACGAAACCCAGCCCGTTCCGACGGAAGGATGAAGCTCCAGCCAATCTCCCTGGCGCTTGCTGAACTCCAAAGCGGTCCCGGCTCGAAACCGGCCGAGGACGGCACCCTCCGGAGAGGGAGATTCTCGATATTCCAAGCCGTCTTGAAGAACGACCGCCGCAGCTAAGGGCGGGAAGAAGCGATCTCGGAGCCAGCGAGCCTCCCCCGCCAAAGAGAGCAGTCCCAAGGCCAACATCCAAGAGCGCAATCCCGGTTTGTTGCGACTCAGCAACCAGCCGCAAACCGCCAAGCTTTGCAATCCAATGACCAGGGCCAGCCATTCCCGGGGCCGAAAAGCGGCGATGAAAGCTTCGATTTCGGCGGCGAAGGACGTCTCCGGCCGGCGATCAACCGTGAGCTGTTCCTCGGCAAAGCGAAGATGCAAGGCTACCTGCGGATCTCGGGGGGAGCGGAGTTGCGCCCGCCGGAAAGCCCAAATGGCTTCAGCGGTACGACCCAAGCGAAGAGCCGCATTGCCGTAATTGAACAGCAACGCCGCCGAGGGATGCTTCCCCGCCGCTTGCAAGCTTTGTTGAAAGCCCTGATAAGCAGTAAGAAATCGACCGTCGCGATAGGCTTCTTCCGGCGACGGTGTTTGAAGCCAGCCGATCACGACTAGAAGGAAGACTTTCACCACGGCTTGCTCTCGGTTTCGGCCATGGCTTCTTCCACCTTTTCAGCCAAGGCCAGCAGGACCTTCGAGTTGCGGTGGCTTATTTCTCCGCCATAGCGACCGGCGGTCCATTGCAAAAGGCATGCGGCGACTTCCTCGGCCAAGGCTTTGGACAAGCCGGCCTGTTCCAATTGCTGATGCAAATCCTGGCTCAGCACTGCAGCGTCGGGAACTCTCAGTTTCGCCGCCAGATAGCTTTGAAAGTGCCGGTGCGGTTCTCCCTGGCTTCGGGCCACCGCTTTTTGAAGGCGTGAGAAAGCGCGACGAGCCCGGAACCATTCCGGGTAACGGCGTCGCCTTTCCCGAGCCGTTAAAGCCCGATGCAGGGTCAATCCCAGCATCCACGGAAGAGCCAATGCCGGCCATTCCCAGAACGAAGTCGATTTCGATCCAGCCGTTTCTTCCTGACTTCGATCCTTCAAATCAAACAGGTTTTCCCATCCTGGAATCGAAGACTTTCTCTCGGCAAAATCGGTTGCAACCTGGTCACGATGAGGATCCACCGGAATGATGCGAAGGGGAATCGCCGGGGATTGCACGCGACGATAAGAAGCCGGCGGCGTGGGGTCGAAATAAGCAAAGGAGATCGGCGGGATTTCCTCCACGTCCAGGGAAATGGCAGCTAGCTCGAAGCGAATCAGCCGGCGGTCAGGTGGATGGCTTTGCAGGCGGCCGAATTGGTGGAAACCGGCCATTTCGGGCAACTCCATCGGCGGCCAGGAGGTCATGGATCCTTGCCCGGAGATTTCTACCCACAAAGAGAAGGTCGTCCCCAAAACCACGGACCTTTCTTCCGTCCAGACTTTCATCTGCATTTGGCCGACGGCGCCGCTGAAATCCTTTGGACGCCCGGCTTCGGGTAAAGCCCAAACCGTCAAGGGCGGCATCGCATGTTCCAGTTGAATGGTCTCGGTAACCGTGGCGATTTTGCCGTGCAAAAAGCTCTCTTCGAATTCGGTGGCCAGGGAAAAACGCAATTGCAAGGCTTGCCACGGCAACTCCCCTTCCCCTTGCAGCAGGAAAGTCCGGTTCAAGCCGATCTGGCCGAAGCGCCGGCCGTCCAGAATTTGATCGGCGAAGACCTCAGCTTGCCAGACGGCATCGTTCACCACCATCCGCAGCCCTCGATCCGGAACGGGCGATGCTTCGGTCTCCGGCAACAAACCGGCTTGAGGAAGCTCGCTGGGATTTCCTTCTGAACTTTCCAAGCCTTCCCACCAGGGAATCAGGAGTTGAACTTGAAGATCCAAGGAACGGCGGAATAAGGGTTGAACCTGATTCTGAAAAATTTCTCGGTCGTAAAGCAACCGAATCGAAACGGGAATGCGTTCCCCTTGATAAAGCTTGCGTTGAGGAATCTCAACTTCCAAACGAGCCGCAGCCTGTCCCAGTTCAGCCGCTGTTGAAGGCTCCTGGCCCCATAAAGCCAAACTGCAAAGCCATCCGCAAACGGCCAGCATCACCAATCCCTCCCTACCGCGTCCCGCTCCGGAACGGCCTTCTTCGGTCGCTTGCGCAACGATTTCTTTTTCGCTTCCAACTTTTTCAACAGTTGGTCCAAATTTTCTGGAGGTTGAGCTTGGGGAAGTTTTTTCGCCGGTGGCGCCGGCTGGGCGGCTTTTTTGTTTTGAAGTTGCTCCAATTTGGCCAGCGCTCGCTCGACGTTGCGCCTGGCTTGAGGCCAATCCTCCCGGCTCATCGCCGCTCGCTGCCATGCATCCGCCGCCGATTGAGCCAAAGCGATGGCCACGTCCAAGGCCGAGGGACCTGCTTGCGGTCCCAAACTTTCCCGTTCCGCCAACTCGCATCGTGCATAAAAAATGTTGCCGCGCAAGAAGTCAGCCAGAGCTTGGAATTCGGCTCCACCTCGAGCCGCGGCGGCCAAGGCGGCAGATTCGGCCTGGGACCAAGCCTGGGATTGGTAGGCAGCCAAGGCTTGATTGAACAGCAACGCCGCCGGAGCCGGTTCCTTTCCTTGACCTTCCGCCTCCTGAAAAGCCGCCAAAGCTTCTGGATACCGGCTTTCCCGATAAGCTTGGATTCCGGTTCGCCATGCCTCGATCGAAGTGGCCGAAACCAGAACCAAAGCGAGCCACGCTTTGCTTTGAAACCCTTTCATCCACGACTCCGGTCTGCAAGCCACCATTCCAACAGCCACAAGCCGAGGGCGAACAGGAGCGGCCACTGAAATCGGCTTCGCCTTTGGGAAAGGGCAGTTTCCATCTCGGTGAAACGGCTCAAAGGCAGGATGCGATTTCGATACAGGGTCTGCAAGGGATCCTGAACCAAGGAACCGTGGACGAAGGCGCCGCCGGTCATTTCCGCCATCTGCTTCAAGCCGGAAGCATCCAGGGAACTCACCACTTCCTGACCCTGATCGTCGGTCAAAAACTGTTCCCCATCCTCGGTTGGAATCGGGATCTTACTGCCCAATGCCGTTCCCATGCCCACTGTATGCAAAGTGAAACCTCTTTGCCGGCAAACTTCGGCAGCCAGAAGGCCCTTTCCTTGAAGGTCCTCGCCATCGGTAACCAACACCAAAACGGCCGGCTTCCTTTGTTCCAAAGATGCCGCGTTCTCCACCGCTTCCAAAGCAGTTTCCAAGGCCGCTCCGAGGTCGGTTCCGCCTTTTCGGACATCCTCAGGAGAAGCATAAGCCACCAACTCGGCAAAGCTGTCCATGTCCCGAGTCAAAGGAACGCTGAGGCGGGCTTCTCCGGCGAAATGCACCAAAGCCATGCGATGTCCTTCGGCGCTTTTGGCCAATGCCTGGATCTCCTGTTGTGCCTTCTGCAATCGGTTCGGCGAAAGATCTTCGGCCAACATGGAACGGGAAAGATCCAAGCAAAATACCAAATCCACTCCTTGCCGAGTTTGGCCGCGTCCTCCTTCCCCCCAAGCCGGCTCCATAAGAGCCAGCAAAGAAAAAGCGGCGGCGGCCAGATAAGTCCGGTTTTGCCAGTTTCGCCGCTGCGGCCAAGCTTCGAAAGCCAAAGTGGTGTGCCGGCTTCCGAAGGCTGCTTGGATGCGGCCGGAACGCTTGCGTTCAGAAGCGGAAATCCACCAAGCCAAAGGCAAAAGCAGAAACAGCCAGGGCCAGGCTTGGGGTTGCAGGAAGAAATCGCTCAAGCTCACGGCAGCACCTCCAACAAAGAAGATTGCAGCCATCGCCGCAGCCCCAAAAGAAGGAGTGCCGCCGCCAGAAACCAACCAAAGCGGTCTCGATGTTGATATCGAGCTTGCTGAAACCGGGTGGTTTCCAAGGCGTGAATTCCGTCGTACACCGAATCCAGCGCCGCAGCGGTAGGCGCTTGGAAGAAAGCTCCTCCAGTCTCTTCCGCCAGCCGCTGGACCAAATCCGTGTTCACCGGAATCCAACTTCCGTCACGACCTCGTTGTCCCAAGCCCGCAGCAATGGTGTAAACCCGCACGCCCAGTTCCCGGCATAGATAGGCGGCGTCCAAAGGGCCGATTTCTTTCGGGAATTCAGCCGTGGCCACGTTTTCCTCTCCGTCGGTAAACAGCACTACGACTTTGGATGGACTGCCTTGTTGGTGCAACCATTGAGCCGCTCGAGCCACGGCCAAGCCGATGCCGGTTCGATCTTCAGGGCTTTCCGGCTGCACCATGTCCACCTGCTCCAGAAATCGCTCCAAAGCCTGATGGTCCAAAGTGAGAGGACAGCGAAGATCGGGATCGTAAGCAAAGCCAATCAAACCGATGCGATCATGAGGCCGTCGCCGCAAGAACACGCCGGCGGCCCGTTTCGCCACTTCCAGTCGACTCCGCTCCGGATCCATATCTTTTGCCGCCATCGACGAAGATCGATCCAAACACAAAAATAAATCCAAGCCTTCCGCTTCTAGTGGGAGAGGCATTCGTTGCATCGGTCTGGCTAAAGCTACGACCATCGCCGAGAAGGCCAGCACCTGCAACAAGGATGGAAGCCAAAGGAAGCGTTGGCGGCCACTGTGGGGCAACGCAGTGGTGAAAGAGGCGGCACTGAACCGGACGACGACCGCTTTTCGTCTCCGGCGCAAGACCAGCATCAACGGCAGCAAAACCCCTAGCAGCAGCATCCAAGGGTCTTGCAACTGCAAGTCGTAGAAAGAGCCGATCCAGGGCATCAACGCGCTCTCCCTCCCTTTCGTCGCCGAATCAGAAGGCCAAGCCAGTGCCAAAACCGTTTACGACGCCAGTGCTTTGAATCCAAAAGGACAGCTTCCAAATCCTTGAGAAAGTTCTGGCGTTCTTCGGCAGAGGAAGCGCTTTGGGCAAATTTGACCAAATCGGCCCCTATCAAACAGGGCGCCATTTGCCGCCTTTCCTCGATGCCCAGCCAAGGGCTTCCATCCTCTCCTCGAATCAATTCATCCGAAGTCATGCAGGTGGCCGGCAAATGGAACCGGTCGCTCAGATACCGGCGAAGCAATAGGGTTCCCCGGACGTAGAAAGCTTCATGTTCCGCCTTGGTTTCAGGACGAAAGGCCTGCAAATCTTTCAGTTCAGACCAGGCGGCTTGAAATGGAGCTGTCTTTCGCAACCGAATCGATTTTGCTTGCGGTCGCCTTCGGATTTTCCAAAGTCGAAGTGCGGCGAGGGCCGCCAAGGCCACGCCGAGAAGCCAGAAAGCCTGTGGCCAAGGCCAAGGAGCTGAAGGCGGAGGGAACGGTTCGCCCGGCACTTCGGGAGTTTTGGAACTTCCCGGCGTCAAAGCCGGCAACACCTCCAAGAAAAAGGCATCACCTTGAAAGCGGTGGCGTTCGCCGGTGGCCGGATCCCGAGCTTGCCACAGCCAGGGAGTGATCTGGACTCGGTCGCCACCAAAGGCATAGGCAAGGTAGTCCACCCGCTCTTGCAACCAATCGCCGTTGCGGCTGCGTTTTCTGGCTACTTCTCGAACTTTCAGCGGTGAAAAAAGCTCCGCCGGCAAGGTTTCCCATTTCAAATCGCGCCGCCAGGTTTGAATCAAACGGAACTCGAAGGCTTTGCCGGATTTCACCGGCCCTGGCGACCGTTCAAGACGGTAGTGCAACGGTTGATCCGGCTCTGGGAAAGACCCGTGGCAGGCACTCAAACCGAAAACCGAAAGCCAAAGCATGCATCGAAAAAAGCGGCGATTCATCGTTTGGCTCCCCGCAGCTCGCGCATCCGAAAGAACTCCAAAATGGGTTTGGCTACCGCCTCCGGACTCCGTTCGGCAGGTATCGGAACGTCCATTCGATCGACGCCGACTCGCCGCAAAAGCTCTTCATTCCTTTTTCGCCAAGCTTGGGTTCGCTCGGCATAGGCTTGGCGCACTTTTCGATTGCGAAAATCCACTACCCTTTGCTCGCCGCTTTCCGGATCCCGCAAGCGAAGCAAGGCTCGAGGAGGGTGGTGCAATTCCGGCGGCAATAAACGAACGGCGATCAAGTCATGACGCAAAGCGCAACTCTGCATCGCTTGTCGCCAACCTTCACTCAAGAAATCCGAAATCAAAAACACGATCGATTTGCGCCGGACCACCTGAGTCGCCATTTCCAGGGCCGGCACCATCGACCCGGCTCCCGGCCGGCAAGGAAGAGCCAAACAATCCCGAACGATGCGTAAAGCGTGAGCCTGCCCTTTGGCCGGAGGCACGTATTTGTCGACTTCTCGGCTGAAAGCCAGCAGGCCGACCTTGTCGTGATTGCCAACCGCCGAAAGAGCCAGGCAAGCGCAAATGCGAGTGGCCATTTGGCGAACCGACCAGGCGCTGAAACCGCCGGTCATGGAAGCGGAAAGGTCCAATAAGAACAAAACCGTGAGCTCGCGTTCGTCCACGTATTTCTTGATATACGGACGACCCACCCGGGCGGTGACGTTCCAATCCACCGACCGCGAGTCGTCCCCTTCGGCATATTCTCGGACTTCTTCAAACTCGATTCCGGAACCTCGAAAGACCGAATGATAGCCGCCGGCCATGACTCCGGTGACCAAGCGCCGGCTTTGCACCTCAATGCGCCGAACTTCCTGCAACAGTTCGCTGAGTTCAACGTCGCGTTCCGGTTCCATGACCTCGTTCCGTCAAGGCACAGGCACGTGATCCAACACTTTTCCAATCAAATCTTCCGACCCGAGCCCCTCGGCTTCCGCTTCATAAGTAGTCACCACCCGGTGGCGCAAAACTTCCAAACTCACCGATTTCACGTCTTGCGGGGTGACGTAGCCGCGGCCGTCCAAAAACGCCCGACCTTTGGCGGCTTGAGTCAAAGCCACGGCGGCTCGAGGGCTGGCGCCGTAAAGCACCAAAGGTTGCCATTCGCTCAAACCATATTGCTGGGGATGGCGAGTGGCATCCATTAAATCCACCACGTAAGTCAGGATTTTCGGATCGACGAACACTTGGTCCAGCAACTTCCTCAAACGCAGGATTTGACCGGGTTCGGCCACCGCTTGGACTTTGGCCGTGCCTCCGGTGTGAGCCATGCGTTGAATGATCTTTCTCTCCTCTTCCTTGTTGGGATAACCGACCACGACTTTAAGCATGAATCGATCGACTTGAGCTTCCGGAAGCGGATAGGTTCCTTCTTGCTCCACCGGGTTCTGGGTAGCCAATACCAAAAAGGGTTCGGGCAATTGGCGGGTTTCTCCAGCCAAGCTGACTTGCCGTTCCTGCATCGCTTCCAACAGAGCCGATTGCACCTTGGCCGGGGCCCGATTGATCTCGTCGGCCAGCACGAAATGGGCGAAGATCGGCCCTTCCCGCACCGCCCATTCCCCCGTTTTCGGGTTGTACACGTGGGTGCCCAATAAATCGGAAGGCAACAAATCCGGGGTAAATTGAATCCGGCGAAAGCGTCCGCCCAAAGCCTCGGCCAAAGTTTGTACCGCCAGCGATTTGGCCAAGCCCGGCAAGCCTTCCAGCAACACGTGGCCATCGGCCAGCAGTCCGATCAACAAACTGTCCAGCAAAGCCTTTTGCCCGACGATGACCTTTTCCACTTCTTGGGTCAAATCGGACAGGAAGACGATTTCTTGTTGGATGCGATCGGTTACGGAAGCGACGTCGGACACCCTGGCTTGCTGGGGCTGGAAAATCACGATGGAATCGGCCCGGCGGCCATTCTGCCGGCCTTGACCCGCTGAGGATACACGGAGCTTGGTTCAAGGTGAGCCACCTCAGAGGCAGCGACGGGAATTCCGGAACGAAGTTTGCTGGACCGGCGGCGTGTTAGATTGATCCGCTGGGATTGCCGCCTGACCATGGAATTCCTTCGCCTCCACGCGCTTTCGTCCAACATGGCCCGCCTCCTTCCGACCTGCTGCCTCCTTCTCATCGCTTCGACCACCCCGCTTTGGAGTCAAAGCGGCGGCAACGGTGGTCGCAACGTCAATCGGGAAGCCATGTGGCCGGCCCCCACCGCCGAAGATTGGGCGAAACCGTGCCTGATCACCTGGCAGCGAAGCTTTGAGGACGCCGTGACGGTAGCCCAGGAAACCGGCAAGGCGATCTTGATTTGCGTCAATATGGACGGCGAAATCGCCAGCGAGCACTACGCCGGCATTCGCTATCGGCAGGCGGAAATTGCGGCTCTTTACGAACCTTATGTTTGCGTCATCGCCTCGGTTTACCGCCACAATCCGCGAGATTTCGACGAGGAAGGGCGCCGTATCCCCTGCCCCCGCTTCGGAACCGTTACCTGCGGGGAACACATTGCCATCGAACCGGGTTTGTACGACAAGTATTTCGAGGGCACTCGGGTGGCTCCCCGCCACATCGCCCTGGAGTTGGACGGCCAAGAAATGTACGACGTGTACTACGCCTGGGACACGGATTCGGTGTTTCAGGCGATCGAGGACGGCATCCGGCAGAGGCCCGAACCGCCGCCGCCGCCGCCTCGAGGAGACCGTTCCCTGCTGGATCGAATCGCCAGCCGCGACGTCCGCGACCGGGAAGCTCTGGAGGCAGCCTACCGGGAAGCCGACCGGGACTTGAAACAAGCGATGTTGACCGCCGCCTTGCAAAAACCGGAAGGCGAACAAACCGATCTGCTGCGGCTGGCGATTTTCGGGCTGGATCCGGAGTTGAGCCGTTTGGCCCGCCAAGCCCTGGCCAAAAGCCGCTCGCCGCAATCGGTGGGTCTGATTGCGGAAGCTTTGCAAACTCCGATGGAAGCTGGAGAAAAAGAAACCCTATTGCAAACCTTGGAAAAGCTCGGGCAAAAATCGCCCAAGGCTCGGAGTTTGGCCGGAGTCTATCGGGGCTTGGGAAGTGCCTCTCAAAGCGTGAGCTTGAAAAACTGGTCGACAGCCTTGGCGGAAAATTCTGGATCGGAACAAAGCGGCGACTGGCAAGCGATCGAATCGCGCTTGGATTATCAGGGCGCCATGTCGAAGGCCAATCCAGATGATCCTGAAATCCAATTGCAATTGGTCGAGGCTTCTCTCGCCTTGGCTGTGGATCCGCAAACCGCCGAAGTACTCAACGCCGACCCCCGAACCGCCGCCCAATACGGCCGCTTGTTGTTCGAAGACGTCCGCCAGCACGCCGAAAAGGCCGAAGCCCTGGGCGCCGAAGGTTGGCGCTTGCACGCCGCCTTCGCCGTCGCCGCCCATCATTTGGGAAATCAACAGGAAGCCTATGCCCGGGCCATTCAAGCAGTCGAGGCGGGAATGCCGGAACAGGCTCAGGGTTGGACCGAAATGCTGGTCATGGCTCTTTTCGCTTCTGCCCGGCAATCGGCCATTGCCGACGCCATCCGGCAAAAAAGGGACTGGCCTCATCGCTGGTTGAGCGACGTCCACGCCGCTTATAACGTCCTGGCCGAACATCCTCATGGAACCGAGGCCCAGGTTGCCGCCCACTACGACTTCATGAAAGCCATGGGCGTTCGCCGTCAGGCGGCCAGAATTTTGGATCGCGGCTTGCAACGTTTCCCCGGCTCTTGGGATTTGCATCAACGGTTCCGCGATCAAGTTTTGGAACGAAGGGGAGCGGAAGCCCTGGAACCGACTTACGATGCACTGTTAGCTCGGCCCGATGCCCCGGCTTTGATGCACTGGTACGCCGGCTTCGCCGCTTTGACCACGGCGGAATATCACAAGCGAGCCGGGCGTTTGGAACAAACTCAAGCCGCCTACGAACGGGCGTTACAGCATTATGAAAACAGCATTCAAAAACAAGCGGAAACTCGAGAGACTTCCGACCACTACATTGCCTTGATTTTGGCCGGGCAAGCTCGGTTGGCTCTGGAAGCCGGGGATTTGTCCGCGGCTTTGGCCGACATCTTGGCCTCCTTCGACCGGCGCCCGCAAGCGGCGGCCAGTTTCGACGGCTTGGGTTTTTCTCCGGTGGCTACCGCGAAGATGTTGCTTTCCCAACTGCAAGACGAAGAAGGGGCGGCCATGCGCCAACGCCTGCAACAAGCTTTGGATCAATTGGAAGCTTTGGATCCCAGTCTGCTGGAACTTCCAGCTTACGAGCGAGGCATTCCCCAGTAAGGCTCGGCTTCTATTTCGTCGAGTTCAATCCGATTCCGATTCCGATTCCGATTCCGAATCGGTGAAAAAGTGTTCTCGCAGTCGGGGTAAATAGTTTTTGAACACCGAAGGGAGCTCCTCCGGGTGGTCCTTGAGAGCTTGCAACTTTGGACGGACCTCCGCCGGCACCTTGGCCACGGCGTCCAAACCATTCCATGCGTGCAGATTGACCCACAAGGAATGGCGGTCAGGGTCGGCGAATTCGATCCAGCGCTGCCACCACTCCGGCGGAAGAGATTCTCCTCCGGCCAGAAGGGCTTGGTATGCGGCGATGGCAACTTCGGGAATGGGATCCGGGCCAAGGGCTTTTAATGCTGGACCGGCATCTCGCCACCAGGATGGCCCCTGGATCAAGCAAGCCATCGCCGCCCAATATCGAATCGCAGGATCCGAATCTTGCAATTGGCGGGAAAGATCTAGCCCGGTTTCCGTCTCCGCCTTCGGATGAGGCAGGGAGGCTTCTTCCGCAACTTTCAAAAGGCGGTCCAGGGGAAAAGCCTTGCGGTCCTGGGCCAAGGCATACAAGGAACGATCTCCCGCCCGACGAAACCGTTCCGGTTCGGGCAGGAAACCGAGATCGCGGGTTTCGAGGATGTGTTTCCGATTGGCCTGGCGCAATCGCAGCAGGATGTCCTGATGTTGGGGGGAATCAGCCAGGTTGTGAATTTCGAACGGATCGCTTTGCAAGTCATAGAGCTCTTCGGCCACTTTGGCGGTCCAAAATGGATAGCCGCCTTGTCCCCCATCTTGAAACCATTTCCGCCACGCACGGGTAGTCGGCGTTTGAAACATATAAGCCACGTGCTGGCCATGAGGCCGATGGGGAAAGTAATTTCTCAAGTAGACGTACCTGGAATCCCGGACGCTGCGCACCATTTCCAAGCGCTCATCGATGCGTCCGGTAAAGCCGTGCAAGGTATCCCGCGGCGACCCCGTCTGAGGGCCGGCGAAAGCAACTCCCTGGTAATACGATGGACTGCGGAGCCCTGCCAGGGATAAAACCGTCGGCGCAAAATCGATAAAGGCAACCAAACGATCGCTTTGGCCCCCTGGTTGATACTCCTTCGGCGCCAAATGGCGATATGCCGGAGGAAAGGAAACGATGAGCGGTACATGCAAACCGGAATTTCCCGCCCAGCGTTTGTTGCGCGGCAAACCGGCACCATGGTCGGCGAAGTAGAAAATGATGGTGGAGTCGGATAGTCTGTCTTCCTCCAATTGCCGGAGCACCTGCCCGACCTTGCGATCCATGGCGGTGATTTGATCGTGATACTGGGCCCAATCCTGGCGCACTTCCGGCAGATCGGGATAGTATGCCGGCAAATGCACTTCCTCCGGCTGGTGTTGAAACTCGTGAGGACGACGCCGGATTTGACTTTCGTGAGTCAGGGTGAAATTGAAAACGGCGAAGAAAGGAGCGCCGGCCGGGCGGTTACGCCAATGGGCTTTGCCGCTGGAATCGTCCCAAACTCGCCCGGGCTTGTGCAAGCTGTAATCTTCTTTGGATCGATTGCTGCAATAGTAGCCGGCTTCTCGCAACAACTGCGGAAAGAATCGGAACTCCGCAGGGGCACGAACTCGACTTCGCATCGGATGGGCCCCGCTGCTGGTGGCATAGACTCCTGAAATCAAGGTCGTTCGTGCCGGGGCGCAAATCGGAGCGTTGGACCATACCTTCCGGTAAAGCATGCCCTTCGCCGCCAAAGCGTCCAGCTCCGGGGTATCGGCATCGGGATCCCCGTAACAACCTAGATGCGGCCCGTTGTCCTCACTGCTGATCCACAACAGATTGGGCGGCTTTTGGGCGGGAATGCTGAGGCATGCCAAGAGCAACAGTCCGGAGAGCATGCCGGCATTCTAATCGGCACGCCACCGGCCATCGCCAACCGTTGGAGATGGAAGCATCAGGAAGCAGGGGCTTTGGCCAAAACGTAAATTGCCCAGGGCGCGACTTCGGTTTCTGAAACCCAGTCCCAGCCGTCTTCTTTCCGACCAAGCGGCAGGTGGCGTTCCACCAATTGCAAGCCCGACTGTTGGTAAGCCCTGAGGTGATCCTCCTCGGTCCAAAGCACGTCTTCCACCGGCCGGCGGTCGTCCACGTCCAACATGATGATCTTGACCTTTTCTTGACTCTTCGCCTGTCGATTCTCGGGAAAATCCCGGGTCGAAAAGGAAAGCCATTCGTGCCAATAAATTTGCGGAGTGGAAACCAGATTGACCAAGCAACCCTTCGGGCTCAACAAGGCTTTGGCTGCTTGCAGGATTTGGACCTTCTTTTCCAAAGTCGGGATGTTGTCGAAGGTGAAAGCCGAAAGGATCAAGTCGAAGCTTAGGTCTTCCACCGCGTCCAAGGTGCCGTCTCGAACTTGGCGATAGTCGCCCTGGGGATCTTTCTGCCTGGCTTGAACCAACATAGGCTCGGAAATGTCTACGCCGATGGCTTCAAAACCCAATCGTCGAAGAAAACGGGTGGAACGGCCGGCTCCGCAGCCAAAATCCAAGGCCCTGAACCCGGAACCGTGACGCTGGAAGATTTCCGGCAAATCGCGGAAAGCCAAGAAATAGGTCCCGGGAAAATCCAACGATGCGTACGATTCCGCCCTCGTGCGGTCGTCATAAACGTTTTCGAAGTCTTGATTCATGCCCGGCTCCTGGTTTTCGGCGGTCATTGTCTCGAAAGAGCTTCGGTTCTACAAGAAAGTCGGTTCCAGCCGAAATCGCTGACCAGGAAAGCGCCTTTTTTCCATCGCCATCCGGTCCTAAAGTAGCTTTATGCTTCGAACCCTGTTGCGCAGACTTCTGCGAGGAAAACCGAACATGATCGCCCCCGGCTCAGAAGCGCCTTCCTTTGCCTTACCCGCTCACGACGGAACCACCCAGGCTCTCGGCGACTTCGCCGGCCGCCGGGTCGTGCTTTGGTTTTACCCCAAGGCCGACACCCCCGGCTGAACTCGCCAGGGCAATGGATTCCGTGATCGAATCCAAGACTTTGAGACTCGCAACGTGGCGGTGCTTGGCATTTCCCTGGACTCGGTGGCCGAGAACCGGGCTTTCGCCGAAAAGTACAGCTACCCTTTTCCGCTCTTAAGCGACGAAGACGGCCAAGTGGCCCTGGCCTATGGCGCGATCGGTTCCTCCAGCGACCAATTCGCCGCCCGCTATACCTTCGTCATCGGCCCGAACGGTCGCATCGAACAATCGATCGACACCCAAAATCCCGGGGGCCAGGCCGAGGAGCTGTTGGCTTCCCTTTGACTCCCGCAAATTCACCCGGGGCCTTAAAATTTCCGCCATGGCTTCCCGCATCGATTGGTACTACCACCGCAAGGGCTGAACTAGCTGCAAACGTTCCGACGCTTTCTTCGAAGGCCGGGACGTGACCATCCGTGAGATGGTCAACGCTAGCAAAGAGCGCTTCGGCCAAGAGGATTTGAGCGAGGTCTTCGCCGACGCCAACGAGGTCGTCGTGGCCCGAGGCAAGAAGATCCTGCGCTTTCAGATGAAGAAGGAGCCGCCGGCGCCGGAGGAGTTCGCCAAAGCGGTCCTCGGCCCAAGCGGCAACCTTCGCGCCCCCACCATCAAAACCGGAAAGCGCTGGCTGGTAGGCTTCAACGAGGAAGCTTACGCCGAGCGCTTTGATTGAACCCAATCCGGATTGAACCGCCGGCTCCGTTTCGCCTCGGCGAAGCGGAGCCCTTTTTTCAATTCAGGGTCTCAATACCGAACCAAATAAAGTCCGCGGTGAGATAGAGCCGGTTGAAAGCGGACTTCGATCAAGAGACGGCGTCCGTCTTTGTTCTGGGTCTTGCAAAAGGCCTGTTCCACCACGCGCCCATCCAGGATTTCCCCTTTCTTCAAGATGGAGTACACGGCGCCGTTCGCCTCGGCAAACAAGCCGTAGCCGCCGCCGGCCCAGTAGCCGGAAAACACGAACACGCCGTCGTCATAAGCGATGGGATTGGAAATGCCGAGGAAATTGGAAGTCTCTCCCGGAACCGGCGTGGCGGTGTTGACCACTACCCTCAAATTTGACGGAGAGGTGCCGGCGTACAAGGCCGAGGCGTTGCCGGAATCCCGGCCGACGAAAGCCACTTCATCGCCGTCCCAATCGACCCCGGCGAAGTTTTTGAAGTTCCCGCTTCCGCCGGGAATGGCGGTATTGGCATCGGCCACCAAGCGAGGTCCGAAACCGTCGTTGTAATCGGTATACACTCCGGCCACGGCTCCAAAGGTGTTGTTCAACACCTCGGTAAACATGATGCGTCCGTTTCGCAGGACGAAATCCTGGTCATAGCCGAAGAAAGTTCCGCCGCTCGGGGATGCGGTGGTGGTATCGAAGACGACCTGGAAGGTTCCCGGAGCGGTGGTCGCCATGATCGACTCGGAGTGATTGTGGATCACATCCACCGGATCGACGCCACCGGCAAAGGCCAAAATACCTCGGTCCAAGGCCACCCCGTGATAACAGTGGTTGACGCTGGACAAGCTATCGGAAACCACCTGCAAAGCACCGCCTTGGAAACGATCGGCAAACACGCCTTCCGAACCGGAGAAAGCGCAGCCTCCGCCGGGCCCGGGCCAGCCGCCGCTAAAGGTGACGATGCCGCCGTCCAACTCGACGTCAAAAAAGATCTGAAAGAAGTCGCTGGTTCCAGGGACTTGGGTATTTTCGTCGACCCATCGTTCCAATACGCCATTTTCGAACCGGTAAATGCCGCTCCCGGAACCGCTGTCATAGCCGACGAACACCACCCGTTCGCCTTCAATGGCCTTGGCATCGGCAAACAGGCTGAAGTTCCCGGAACCACCGGGAACGGGAGTGCTGTAGTCGGCAATCAACTCGAAGCTGGGAGTCGGCGGAGCCTGTCCTAAAGCCGCCGGAGAAAGAGCGAAACCGGCCAGAGCGGCGGCCAGGCTGCACTTGGAAAAACAAAGGAAAAGGCGGGTTTTCGACATGATGGTTGGGGATTTGGGGAATCGGGAACCGCCATTTCATTCTAATCCCTTGCCCCCTTTCCCCGGAGCGGGCACCTTGGGGCCCGAGAACCCATGTCCGACGTCGTCCTCATCGGCTTCTTCACCTTGGCGGCTTCCTTTTGCTGCTCCCTGTTCGAAGCGGCGCTTTACGCCGTAAGTCCTTCTCAGGTCGAACTGTTGAGAAAGCAAAAGCGGTTCGGTTCGCGGAAACTGGCTAGTTTGCGGGCCGACATCGAGGAGCCCATCGCCGCCATTTTGACCGTCAATACCATCGCCCACACCGTTGGTTCGGCGTGGTGCGGGGCTTTGGTCGGCAGCCTTTACGGCAGCCGCGCTTTCGGCGTGTTTGCCGCCGTTTTCACGGTTTTGGTTTTGGCCTTGACCGAAATCGTGCCGAAGAGCGTTGGCTTTCGCTACGCGGCCTATTTCGCTCCCCGGGTGGCTTGGCCGATTCAATGGATGATCTGGGCGGTCATGCCGATTGCCCGGCCGGCTCGCTCGATCATGAGAGCCCTGACCGGAGGCGACCCCAACGCCGGCCCCAGCGAGGAGGAAATCGTGGTCTTCGCCAAACTGGCGGCGCAAAAAGGGGCGGTGCGTGGGGAAGAACAGCAATGGGTTCAAAATGCCCTGCGTCTGGACAAACTTACCGCCGGCGATCTGCGAACGCCGCGGCCGGTGGTCGAAACCATGCCGGCGGAAATGACCGTAGCCGAGGCGATCGACCAAACTTCCGAATGGACCCACAGTCGAGTTCCGATCATGGAAACCGGCGGCCAGGATCAAATCCTCGGTTTGATCTTCCGCCGGGAAATTTTCGATGCTGCGGTGCAGGGTTTTGAGAACAAAACGCTGCGGGACTTCGTTCATGAAATCAGTTGGGTACCGGAAACCATGCCCGGTCATGATTTATTGCGTTTCTTTTTAAATCAGCGCAAGCATCTGGTGGCGGTGGCCGACGAATACGGCAGCTTCGAAGGCATCGTGACCTTGGAAGACGTGCTGGAAGCCTTACTTGGCGAGGAAATCGTCGATGAACACGACGAGGTCGAAGACATGCAAGCCTTGGCTCGGAAACAGAAGCCGGAATTGGGTTCTTGAGTCAATCGGTCCAGGGTGGACCGGTGCGGTCGTCGAATTCTTTGCGCATGGCGAGAAGACGGACGGTTAAGGCTTGGATCCGATCCTGATATTCCGGCCGTCCGTACAAATTGTTCATTTCGTCCGGGTCTTGCTGCAAATCGTAGAACTCCCAGGCATCGTGCTGGTAAATCCAGATCAACTTGTAGCGTTTGGTTCGGATGCCGCAATGTTTGGCCACCCGATGCTGGATGCGCCCTTCGTCATATTCTTGATAGTGGTAGTAAATGGCGTCGCGCCAAGATTCGGGGGCCTGGTTTTGAAACCAAGGCCGTAACGATTTTCCCTGGACGGTTTCGGGAATCTTCACTCCGGCAACTTCCATCAAGGTCGGAGCTACGTCGATGTTTTGCACCAGGGCATCACAGACCGATCCGGCTTGGATGTGTCCGGGCCAGCGGGCGATCATCGGAGTTTTGAGCGCCGGTTCGTACATCCAGCGCTTGTCGTACCAACCGTGCTCGCCGAGGAAGAAACCCTGGTCGGAAGCATAGATGACCAAAGTGTTGTCGGCCAAGCCGTGCTGATCGAGGAATTCCATTACCGTGCCGATGCTGTCATCCAAGGCGGCGACGCAACGCAGATAATCTTGGATGTAGCGTTGATACTTCCAGCGCACCAAGGCTTCCCCTTGCAGATTGGCCTGTTGAAAGGCCAGATTTTCCGGACCGTAGCTCTCTTCCCAAGCCTTGCGGACCCCTTCCGGAACCGGTTTTAAATTCCGAGTGGCGGCGGCGTCCAAAACTTGCTCTCCGGTCACCGGCAGTTTTAAATCGTAGGCCGGAAACAGATCCCGGGAAATTCGCATTTGGGTCAAGGCGGCGGCGGGACTGCGGCCGGCGTAATCGTCGAACAAAGTGGCCGGTTCCGGAATGGTTTGTCCGCGGTACAACTTCAAATGTTTGGGGCCCGGCATCCAGGTGCGATGGGCGGCGTTGTGGCACAGCCAAAGAGCGAAGGGCTTGTCCGCTTCCCGGTTTTCGATCCATTCCAATCCCAACTCGGTAATCAGATCTACCGTGTAGCCGGATCTTTCCAGCTTACCTTTGGAACTTTGCAAACCCTGGGCGTAGTAACCGTGAGTCTTGGCCCAAAAGTCAAAGCCATTTGGTTCGGTCGGCAAATGCCATTTGCCGATCATGGCGGTCTGATAACCGGAAGCTTGCAAAGCCTTGGCCCAAGTCGGCAAGTCATCTCGAAACGGAGAGCGATTGTTCACTCGACCGTGGACGTGAGCATGAGCTCCGGTCAAGATCGAAGCCCGAGCCGGCCCGCAAATCGAATTGACCACGAAGCTTTGAGAAAAACGCATCCCCTGGGCGGCCAGTCGGTCCAGGTGCGGCGTTTGGTTGATTCGAGACCCATAGGCACCGATGGCAGCCTCGGCGTGATCATCGGCGTACACGAACAAAATATTGGGCCTGGGGGCCGAAACTTCCTCATCGGGGATTTGAACCCATGAAACAGCAACCGTCAGGCCGGCGATCAAGAGGCAGGGGAACATGGGCTCTACTCTAGCGGTGTTAGCCTGAAGCGGATGCCTTGCTTCTTTCTCCTAGCCGGCCTCTTCGCCCTGATGGCGGCTTGCCAAGCCCCGGAAAGCCCCTCTACTCCCTCGACGGTTCGAGTGGCCCTTTGCCAAACCGAAGTGGACCCCGACCCGGAAGTGAACTTTCCCCGGATCGAGCAAGCCCTGGCTGAAGCGCGAAAGCAGGGGGCCGAATTGGCGGTGTTTCCGGAGACTTGCTTGTTCGGTTGGGTCAACCCCTTGGCTCACCAGCACGCCGATCCGATTCCCGGCCCCACTACCGATCGATTGGCTTCTTTAGCCCGAAAATACCAAATGATGTTGGCGGTCGGCTTGGCGGAGCGGTCCGGCAACAAGCTTTTTGATTCGGCCGTGCTGTTGGATTCGGACGGTTCTTTGTTGTTGCATCATCGCAAGGTCAACATCTTGACCCACTTGATGGATCCTCCCTACGCGCCGGGCTCCGGTGCATCCCAGTCGGTGGCGGAAACTCGCTTCGGCCGGATCGGCATGTTGATTTGCGCCGACACCTTTCAGGAAGATTTGGTCGGCGACATGGCGGCGAACCAACCGGATTTACTTTTGGTGCCCTATGGTTGGGCGGCACCGGAGCAAGATTGGCCTCAGCACGGCCAAAACTTGCACGCTTGGGTCAGCCATACCGCAAAGGCGGTGCAAGCACCGGTGGTCGGTGTAGATTCCACCGGAACCTTGAGGTTCGGCCCCTGGACCGGGTATCCACTCGGCGGTCAAAGCGTGGTTTGCGACGCTGCCGGCCGCAAGCTCGGAGTTCTGGCCGACCGGAAACCGGAGGTCCGCGTGTTTTCAATTGATCTTTAATTCCTCTTGGCCAGACTAGGTTTTGCCATTTCATGGCAGGAGTTTTTCCAAATTGCGTTAGGGTCTAAGAAGGCGAACTCGAATTCGCACTCATTCCAAACCCCAAACCCAAATGAACGTGCGCATAACCACCCCTTTCAAAACCTTGAGCGCTGTCGTCCTGGTCAGTCTCGCTTTGCTTTGGGCTCAGAGCTTGGCCAATGCCCAGGGCAAAACCGTCGTACCCAAGCCTGGTGGCGGCAGCTTGGCCCTCAGCAATTTGGCCCACGTGGACACGGTCATCTTGAGTGCCATGAGCACCCGGCACACCATCGCCGGCCCTGCTTTGATCGATTTGGACGCTCAAGCCGCCATCGACGAACCGCTTTGGTCTGCTTTCGGAGACTCCTTCTTCGGCGACTGGACCCTTACGGTGCAAAATCTGGGCGAATTGGACGTCACCATCACCACTCCTTCAGGAGGACGAACCCTGAAACCCGGAGAGAGTTGGGCTTCCACCGCTCAAGACCCCGCACCCAATGAAGACATCCGTTTCAGTAGTTCCGGTACCGGAAACTTGAAGTTCGCTTGGGTCATCCGACGGGTCGGTTGATCCAAGTCAGCCCGAAATGGGCGGCGTAGGATGGAGGGATGCTGGCCGCATCCCTCCTCCTTTTGGCTTCCCTTTCCAGCGGTGTTTGGGCCGCCGCTCAAGAACCGGAAGCCAAGCCTTGGGTCCATTCCATTTGCGATATTTCCCAATCCTTTACTTTTTACATGGACGGCCGCTTTCATCGCCAGTATTTACAAGGACACGGCCGCGACGCCCGCAATTGGGGCAGTTTGTCCCAATTGGATTTGAGCCATACCAATCTGTTGGTGCTGACCGGCGGCGATCGCCACCTGCCCTATGCCAAAGAATCGGTCGATCACGTAGTCGATTACGTCCAACAGGGAGGCGCTTTGTTGATCATGGCCGACGGCGGCAAGGAAGCGCCAGCGGTGACGCCTGTGGTGGAACGGTTCGAAGCCAAGTTGAAGGCGAAAAGGGCCGAGAAACCTTTGGCCGGGATCGGAAATCTAAAGGGATGGAAGGTGGAGTTTCGAGGCGGCGGCCTTCTGCACCTATCTCCGGCTTGGCTGCCCTTGCTCCTCGATGCTCGAAAGAAACCGGTGTTGGCGAAACGTTCTTGGGGAAAGGGACAAGTCCTTTTGGGAAGCCGCGGCCTGTTCGGCCAGCGTCCTGATGCCAGCGATCCGATCAATGCTCGGTGGATCACGCCGTTGTTATTGCAAGCCGCCGGCAGCCAAGTGGTGGATCGCCATCAGCCTCACCGTTCCACCTGGGCCGAGTTGGAAAAGCAAATCGGTCCTTTGACTTTGGAGTTTCATCAGGGAACCGCTCCCTTCGCCGATCGCATCGCCAAGGAGTATTTGTTAATTCGCCCTCATTTGGTGGCGGTCACCGGAGTGGAACCGGCGCCCGGCATGATTAAACGGCTGTTGATTCTGCCCACCGGTGGCGGCGGTTTCTCCAGCGGGCAGCGAATCGCCATCGGCGCCTGGTGGGGCGACTATCCGAACCGACGTTATCCGATGGTGGAATTGATCGGTCACGAAGCCGGCCATTCCTGGGTGCTTCCTTATCCGGAACCGCTGTGGAATGAACCGATCGCCACTTATTTGGGCATTCAAGTCGGCAAGCGCTTGGGCATGCCGGAAGCGCAGCAAACTCTGGAACGGCAATTGGCCGCCGGCCGCCGGCACGATCCCGACTTCACCAAGCTGGATCCTTTGGCGGAGGATGCGCCTCGAGATTTGATTTGGGGCAAGTCCTATTTCGTGTTCGAAGAGCTGGAAAAACGTCACGGCCCCGGCGCCTTGGCCAAATATTTTCGGACCAAACGCCAAGTCTTGAAACCGGGCCGCTCCGGCTTTTCCATGGACGATTGCGTCGCCGTTTGGAGCCAAGCCACCGGCGAAGACCTATTCCCCTGGTTCCAATCCCTGGCCTTCTCGGTGGACGCGGGGAAGACCGATCTCAGTTTCGAAAGCGGCTCCAAAGAGACCGGAGATTGAACCGGCGTCGGCTCTTGCCCTCCGGCCGGGCTCCGTCCCGGGCCCGGCGCCTCGGGCTCGGCCTCTCACCGGTTCCTTCGGGCTCCGCCCGGCTGGCCTGGAGAGCGCCGGGACCTCGGGCAAGGCGGAAGCCGCTGATAACCCAATCGTTGCCGGGGGGGCCGGCAACGCGGTACGCCGCCCGCACGCGGCCGGCGACCGCGCCCCAGGAGCCGCCACGCAGGCATTTATTTCCTTCCTTTTCCAAGGATCCCCTCGGATTTAGCTCACGTTGCTCTCGGTAATCCCGCATTCCGTCCAAACACCATTCCCAGACGTTTCCCAACAAGTCGTACAAGCCCCAAGGGTTCGGCCGCTTTTCTTTCACTGGATGAGTCTCATTTCCACTGTTTCCTGAGTACCAGGCGATGTCGTCCAAGACCTTTGCCTTGGTTGCGCTTTCATATTCCAAATCCCCGCCATAGGTCGCCTCCAAGGTGCCTGCGCGGCACGCTCGCTCCCACTCGCACTCCAAAGGCAAGCGAAGAGGAGGTCCCTCTATTTCGGACACGGCCTTTTTCAAGAACTTTTCCACATTAAGCCAACCGACCCTTTCCACCGGGTGTTGCTCCTTCTTGAATTGACTCAGGTTCATCCCCATCACCGCTTGCCATTGCTCCTGGGTCACCGGAGCCTCTCCAAGCCAGAAACCCCCCGAGATCTTCACCCGATGGCGGGGCCCTTCATGCGAATATCGATTCTCCTTCCCACCAGTACTGTGGCTCGCCGCCCATTGTTCTTCATTACTGGATCCCATCCAAAACTCACCAGGCGGAATCCAGCGCATGCGATGCTCCACTCCGGCCAAATCGAAAGCCACCCAAATGCCATATTCATCTTGCCCCCACGCTCGGGCCCAAGCCGGCGGATGCCCACCGGAAATCGGATGCTGCCAGAACAATCTTCCCGCTTCCTCAGAGGCAGGCTTTATGGACACGGCTTTCCTCCGACCAAAAAAGAAACCGGCGCGCTTTCGCTTCGCATCCGCGTCGCTACCCGCACGCCGGTTTCCGCCGAAATTTTGCCGCTGCCCTTTACCCAAAAAGGCGACGGACCGGATCGAGGTTGGGTCTCAGGCGGGCCATCCAACCCACCGGCGCTCTCGGGCAAGGCGGAAGCCGTTGTTATTCCAATCGTTGTCGGGGTGGTCGGCATTGCGGTTCGCCGCCCGCACGTTGCAGGCGTTCGTGTTCCAGGAGCCGCCACGCAGCCTCGACTGCCCTTGAAACCTCGTCCGTCGAAATTGTATTCAAGCATCCACCGGCTCCCGAAATTTCAATTCCTTCTCGCGCCAGGCCTTGGCATCGGTGCCGTCCAAGGCAGCCAGACATGCACTAAAGCCTCGCTGCAATTCCGGGCCTTCGATTTCCCCGAGGCTCCAAGCTCGCTCCCAGGCTCGCCTTCCTTTTCGGTAAAGGCGGCGGCGACGAAGTCCGGGATATGCGTTTCGCCCGTCCAATCGCAAGCCAAGAAAACTCAGCCCCCGATCGCTTCGTTGCAACCGAAAGCGGTGTAGCTTCAGCCCCAACTCCGCCGCGGCGAAGCTCTCGATCTTCTCCTGGGCCCGCTTGCCATCCAACCGACTAGGAAACCAGCCAATCCCATCGTCCATGTAACGCACCATGGCCTTTACCCGAAGACGCTCTTGCAGAAAACGGTCCAAGGGCTCCAGGGAATGGTTGGCGAAATATTGAGAGCTCAGTGCCCCAATGGGCAAGCCGCGGTTCGAGTCCAGGCCATAGGCGGTGATGATCCGTCGACAAAGTTCCAGCAGGGGCTGGTTTCGAAAACGACGACGCAAACGAGCCATGAGCCTGGAATGGTCGATGCTGTCAAAGAAAGATACGACGTCGAACTGAAGATACCAGGGATATCGGCGAAGATTCCGTTGAGCCCGCTTTATCGCCGCCCCCGTTCCTTTGCCCAAACGGCAGGCAAAGGAATCGTCGACCCAACTTCGTTCCAACTCCGGTCCGATCACCGCCATCAAGGCATGGTGCAAAATTCGATCGCGAAATACGGGAGCCCGAATGCATCGGGTCTTGGGGTCATAAACGGTAAATTGCTGCAAGGGTGCAGGAAAGTATCGGCCTTGGAGGACTTCCCGTCCAAGATCGGCGAGCTTCCGCTCAAAATCCGCTTCGAATGCCCGGACTTCCGCCCGTTGTCTTTTGGCGCTGGCAGCCCGCCAGAATGCCTGAGCCAAGTTGGGCCACAAGCAGATCTCCTCCAAGGTAACCGCGCTACGCTTCATCGGAATGGCTGACTTCGCCGCTCATCTCCGGCTCGGACGTTTCCGGTTGAAACCGCTCTTTCAAGAACCTTAGAAAGGGCACGGCGTACTTGTCCAGCCGAGAAGGCCCCACCCCTTCCAAAGAAGCCAAGGCACTTTTCGTCGTCACCTTTCGAGTGACCAAGCTTGCCAATTGTTCGTTGGTAAAGACCTGATAAGGCGGTACTGCATCCCGCTTGGCCAAATCCCGGCGCAACTCCCGCAGTTGACTGAACACGGCGAAATCGTCCGGATTCAGGACCTCCTTGTAATCGACTTGATTTCGTTTGAAAGTAGGTTTGGCTTTCGGGCGTTCGGCAACCAAATAACCGACGCAGAAAGACCAGTAGCTGTTGGGGCCCGCTTCCACCAAGTGGCTCTCGACGTGGACGATGCGGCGAGAAGCCAGAAATCGGTCGAGTTCGGCCTGAGCTTCGGCATCGCCATGGGCAGGAATGGAAAGGACCTGGTAACGCATCAGCCCTCCTCCCGAGACGGCTCGCCACCGTAGCTGGGCCGCTTCCTGCGGCCCGCCGACGGCGGCTCGCCTTCGGGCTCCGCCCGGCTGGCCTGGAGAGCGCCGGGACCTCGGGCAAGGCGGAAGCCGTCGTCATTCCAAACGCGGACGGGGTGGGCGGCACCGCGGATCGCCGCCCGCACGTTGCAGGCGCGCGTGCCCCAGGAGCCGCCACGCAGGCATTTACTTCCTTCATTCTCCAAGGAACCCACAGGATTTGGCTCCCTTTGATCTTGGTAATCCCGTCTTCCGTCCAAACACCATTCCCAGACGTTTCCCAACAAGTCGTACAAGCCCCAAGGGTTCGGCCGCTTTTCTTTCACTGGATGAGTCTCTCTTCCACCGTTTCCTGAGTACCAGGCGATGTCGTCCAAGACCGCCGCCTTGGTCGCGCTTTCATATTCCAATTCCCCGCCATAGGTCGCCTCCAAAGTCCCGGCCCGGCACGCTCGCTCCCACTCGCACTCCAAAGGCAAACGAAGAGGAGGATCTTCCAGACCGGACATGGCTTTTTTTAAAAACTTCTGCACTTCGAGCCAACTGACTTGTTCCACCGGATGTTGCTCTCCTTTAAACGAACTCCGGTTCTCCCCCATCACCGCTTGCCATTGCTTTTGTGTAACCGGGACTTCTCCAAGCCAGAAACCCTCCGAGATCTCCACTCGATGGCGGGGACCTTCATCCGAGAACACATTTTCCTTCTCACCGATACTTCGACTCGCCGCCCATTGTTCTTCCTCAGTGGAACCCATCCAAAACTCACCAGGCGGAATCCAGCGCATGCGGTGCTCCACTCCGGCCAAGTCGAAGGTGCAAGCAAGGCCGTATTGGTCTCGGAAGAGCTGGCATTGCCAGTCCTCCTTTTGCATGGTGTTGAACTTCAATTCGGCCAAGTCAGTTCGAATCACCAAAGGGGCGGCGTCGGTCCCGGCCTCCAATGGCGGCAAGTCCAAAGCGAAGACTGAGCCCGGCTTCAAGATCAATTCCTGAACCGCCCCCTGGGCCGGTTCCAGGTAAATGCGGCGCTTTTGTAACGGCAGGGTGGCCAAGTAACTCTCGCCGGCTCTCGGCAAATCCCCGGCCTGAGGCGGCGGGCGAAAGCGGAGTCGGTTTCCCGTTTGAAAAAGCGCCACCTCCCAGGCTTCGGTCGGATCTTCGTCCTCCGGCGGCAAAGCGTCAGGATTCAAACCTCGCGGAGGATCGAAGCCAGGCAAGTCGCGAAAGGCCCACTGCCATGCCCGGCCGAGAGGTTGATAGGGGCTTTCTTCCCCCCATCCGGCTTCGCCCGATCGGCCCCTGGCTCGCTCCAGCCAGCCGGCAATCGCCATGAAACGATTTCCCCTGGCACCCTCTTGATGGAATGCTCGCAGTTCATCTTCCAAGCCTTGAAAAAAGGAGGCCGCCCGTTCGGCTTCTCCCGCTGGAAGCATGAGCTCACTGTTCAAGCGTTGGAAATTCAACACTTCTTCGAACCAGATCTCCGGTCCGAAGGAGGCGTTCCAAATCTGCAACAACTCGGCAAAGGCTCGGCGGTGGGCTTCCGGCAACTCCTCGAAGCTGCCTTTCTGCCAACAGCTTTGCCGTTCTTCTTCGTCCATCACCGGCCCCAGCACGTGGCGGCTGTCGAAACCGGCGTGGCGAGCCAACTCCAATTCCAGGGTGGCGCCGCCGGTAAGGCCGAGTCTTCTCCGCAACTGTCGGATCAAACCCCAGTGCAACCGCACGCCGACGGACAACAGACCCCGCAAGACCTCGAGTTCATCCTTGAAGGAATTTGGAGGCGCGGCTTCGACGTCCCAAGGCACGGTTTGCCACCCGGCGGGCGCCCAATCGCCGCCAAAGGGAATTACAGCCAGGGCCCGATGGCCGTCGGCAGCCAACAAGCGAGCTAAATTCTCCCATCGGCGAAAGGTACCGGTTTCGGCGAAAACGCCCAGGTCGCCGAGCACCAAGAGATCGCCGGTCTTTTGCCCTCTGGCCCGCTTTTGCTGATACCAGCGAAGCGGATCCATCCCCAAACACAAGGCTTCGGTTTGCACCTCGACGCCGTGGAGGTTTTCAGCAAGATGCTCGGCGACCACTGCCTGGTCTTGATACAGCGGAGTTAAATGCCCGGTGCGATCGGCCAGGATGGTCAGGGTTTCCGGAAGTCGCCGCCTTGGATGCCTAGGCATGCGTTCCGGCAGTTCCAAGCGGGCGGCTTGATCCACTAAGGCCTGTTCATCGAGTCTCCCCTTCGGCGGCGTCTTAGATAGCAAGGTTTCCAATCTGGGCGCCAATTCCGACCAAGAACAAAGATCCGGCCAGGTGGGAGGATCGGCCTTGGGTCGAGTCGGAATCGGAACCGAGGACTTTGAAGTTCCTTTTGGCTTTCCCTGCTGCTCTTCCTTGCTCTCGAATTCCGCAAGATAGAGAAAAGGAAGAGGTGCGAATTGACCAGGATCGCCGGTCAAGAGCTCTTCTTGCTGAAGGAAACCTCCGGCGGTTAAAGAAACCTCCCCACCCTTCTCAACTTTGGGTTGGAATTGGTAACCCAATTCCGCTGCCAGTTGATCCCGGGCTTCCTGCCCGCCTTCGGCCCAAACCCGGAGCAAATCCGCCCGGCCGACCGCCGATTTTTGTCCGCGGACCGGGTTGTCTGCCGGTTTTCGACCTTTATCCACGCTTACAAGTGCTTCTTGAAGGTGAACTGAGCCAGTTCTTCCACTAACTCGGCCGGCTCTTGGTTGAGTTGTGGCGCAAGCTTGAGGACGGCTCGAAGCAGATCCAAATATTCGGCCTGCCCAGGAGGCGGTTTGTGAACCCGTATGTGTTCCTGGCGGTCCTGCCAAAGTTGCCGGGCGGCTTCCTGCAAAGTGTCCTCATCCAAGGAGCCGTCGAAATGAGCTTTGCCACGCAGCACCATCTCCTTTTGGAAGGCTTCCTCTTTTTCCGGGAAAGCCAACTTCAACACCATGCAGCGGCGAATGAAGGGAGCCGGCAAGGGACGCTCATCGTTGGAAGTAATCACGATCAGCGGGAAGGGGCCGGTCTGCACCACGCGGCGGCGATCGGGCCGAGCGAAGCTGCCGTCGGCCAAGGCCTCCAGCAAACCGTTAGGAACCGAGGGATCGGCCTTATCGATTTCATCGATCAGAAGGACGACGCCGTTTTTCGAATCGCTGCCCTTGGCTTGAGCGGGCAAGGCATTGGTTTCCTTGCTTTCTTTCTTATGACCGAGGGTTTTCGCCTCCTCGTGGTGAAATGCCCACCATAAGGGGCCGGGACGAAGGAAGTTTTCCAAGGCCAAGAACTCGTGGACGGATTCCTGATCGCCTTTTTTCGCCAAAGACAAATTCTGCGCCTCGGCCAATCGCTCGACCGAATCCAAGTGGTAGTGCAAATCCCGTGGCAAAGTCTGGGAATCCACCACCATGGAAACGAACACCCGCTTCAAGGCTTGGGCCGCTGCCCGGGCTAATTGGCTCTTCCCGGTTCCCGGTTCTCCCAACACCAACAAAGGCCTTTGAGCGGCTAAGGCCGCTTCAATTGCCCGCTGATGTTCGATGGGAAAAACGTGGCCGGCGACTTTTTGTCCTTGGTCGTCGACTAGGTCGAAGGGGTTTCGTTCGTCAACCTGCAGTAGTTTCATGATCCTCCATCCGATTGTCCGATCTTGTCGGCGAGATTAAGAAAATCCCAAATTTGGGCATAAAGCCGGCACCCGTAACGGTCGGAATCCTCGTCATGACAGTCATGTCTTTCATAAACTCTCAAACTGGGAAAATTCGCCTGCGCCTTATCCACAAGCTCCTTCTCATGGATGTCCTCCCCTTGCGTCTTCAGTTTATTGACTAGCAGAAATGGTACAGGATCATCAGGATCTTCAACCTCGGCCTTGTTCTCCACCATGGCTTGAACCGAGGCCATTGAAATAACTGGACCGGTCAAACTACATATTCGATCGTCACATAAGGCGGCCAAATGGGCACTCAAGGAATAGAGAAAGCCCTCCTTCTCCGGGTCAATTCCAGGTTCGGGTCCAAAAGGGATTTCCCAAAGAGAAGAAAGCTGATCGGGGTTCGCACCTTTTCGAAACTGAGCGATGCGATTGGACTCCCTGGCAGCAGGAATTTCCGCAAGTTGATCATGGGCAACTTCAATCATGCTCCAAATCTTTTTTTCTTCCGGGTCATTACTCTCGCGGACGTTAAACTCCAATGGAAGAAATGGAAGAATAGACATGGCGAACGATTTTGCATACTCAGCCACGTTCCTATTTTCTTGGAATTCGACATCTTGATCCCGAATAGTTACAAGAGTCTTCTGCATTGACAGCATAAATTTTAAAGCATCAACTTGCAAAAGGACTGGAAGGCTTTTTTCGGAAGAAACGAATTCCAGGTTCAAATTTTTAAAGACTTTCTTAAGCAATTTTGTGCATACTGATTGCGGGATCCTTTGCAATCGACGAAAAGCTTCTTTGGACCAATCTTTGGGCACTAAATTGCCCAGAATCTCTTTAAATTTCTCGTCACAGAGTACCCTGTCAATCGGAATTGCTGAAACAACGTCATCTCTCATTTCCTTATTTTGAAACGAAACGACTCCAATAATCTTACTCCTCGAATTACTCTTCGAAAAAACTGGAGCACCGGAAATACCGCCCCAAAGGCAAGAATCCCGTTTTACCTTTCTAGGGTCCAATGAATTTTCAATTACAAGATCAAAAGAAAGATCACTTTCGGTAATTTCAGCCGGAACTGAACCTCCAAATTTATGGAATTTCAATTGGGTCTGTTTGGCGATCCTTGCCGGACAAGCGCGGGTGTCCCAGTGCCGGCTTGCGTCCTTGTTTCCAGTCTGGTAACCCTGGAAGAAGTCCAAAGGATTTGGATTCAAGTCTCCCAAGGAAATTGTGGTCCGGACAAGAGCAACGTCAAGTTCGGCGGATTCCCCCGCCACCTTCGGAGACCAAAGAATTTCTTGCAGATAGACCTTGCCCTCCGAAGAGGGACGGTCCATGCCGGCCGAGAAAACGACTTGGTGGCTTGTTCCCGGTTGAAATGAAGTCTCATCCCCTTCCACCAGATGGGCGGCAGTCAAGATCAAATCGCCGCCCAACCAAAAGCCGGTACCGCAAGCTTGTTTCCCGTCTTTCTTCACAAAACGAAGTCCAAGGCAACGAGCGAAGATATCCATCATCAATAGTTCTCGAGTTCACCCTCCAAAAGCATGTCCGTTCCGTCGGGACGGACCGGCTTCAGCTTCAACTTCAGGGTTTGCACCTGCTCGTTTTTGATCCCGCCGCCGCCGTCGACTTTGGCACCGATGCCGAACAAACGGAATTGGATGCCGCCACTGGCTTGGCCGTGATGACTGGCCACCACCTTGAGCTCCAGCTCGATCTCGGGGATCTCGAAGCGAAGGTCCTGGCCGCCGCCCTCGGCGGCGACTTCGGAAAGCTGAAGCCGCAGCGCACTGAGGGCCTGTTTCAGGTCGATTTGGTCGTTCATGAGGAAGATCGCCCTCCATAGGCTGAAATAGCGACCAGAACACAGGCTCCACAGCCTGTCACCTCAAGGGAGATGGGGTCCTAAGGCCTGGGGGGTAAAGGAAATAACGAGTATAGGCGGAATCTCGCGCCGGAAATTTTCAGCGAATGTTTTAGCCCGGAGGTCCTTCGCCGGCGGATCTACATCAACGGCACTTCGAAGGTCAGCGCACCGACGCCATTCTGGTTGCTGACCCAGCCGGAACTGCCGCCGCTTCGGCCGACGTAACGCAAGGTCGAGCTGTTGGTCGGCCCGTTGAGTTGCAAGATCAACTGATCCCCCTGGGCGCTCACGCTGGTGACCGTCACCCCATCCTGCAAACGGAAATCAAATTGGGCGCCGTTTTCCGCCGACATCAAAGTTCCCGCCGGCCCAAACTGCACCGTGATTTCCGTTCCGGCCAGATTGCTGCGCCAAGCTTGCACCACGTTCGGCGGCTCCACTTCCGGCCCGAAAGGCAAGCCATAGAAGTCGCGCCCCATCAAACGAGCCAAGTCAAAGGCCAGGCTTTGATAACCGCCGATTCGAAAGTGGCAGCCGTCGTGATCCGGCAAAGCCGTCGTGGACATCAACTGTACGTCGGGATGCTGGACCGCCAATTGACGTTGGACTTCGAAAATGTCGGACGTATCGTCCGCTCCACAACCTTGCCGCACTTGCATGACGTAGACTTTCTGCAAAGCCGGGAAATCCTCTCGCCAATCGCCGATCAAATCGGCGAACTGGGCGGCGTATTGAGAAGCGTCGGAACCGTTTGATTCGCCCTGATACCAAAACATGGCGCGGACGTGATCTCGCAAACCGGAGTGTTGCGCTCGCCATAAAAGCCGGCCGTAGTTGGTACCGGTATTCATCGGATTGCCATCGTCGCGCAAATGGAAGTTGATCTTGGTGCCGCCGACGGCGCCGTTCAAAATCGCCACCGGCACTTGAGCTCGATCGACGATCAAGGCGCCGATTTGAAGAGCCCAGGAACCGACCGTGCCGGGTCCATTGGAAGCTTCGCCTTCAGCCCAATACCAATTGCGGTTGGCTTCGACGGCAAAGCCGGACAAGCTGCCGGTACTGAAGGAACGAATCCAGGGGCTGCGCCATTGATTGGCGACGTTTTCACTCCAATAGTCGGCGGCAACGGCGTTGGATTGGCCTTGGACGAAGAACACGTCGCCGCAAGCCAAGTGATCGGCGGTTTTCACTCCCAGGCGCCCGCTTGGGTTTTCCAACACCAGTTCAGCTCGGTAATCGATCAAACCGGCGGTCAAGGTCACCGCCAATTCGAAAGCCGCCAGGCTTCCCACGTAACTCAAGTCTGCCGCGTCGGTCTGAACCAAAACGTCGTCGGCATACAACTCCAACACCGCCCGGTCCCAACCGCTTTCAGTGACCAATCCTTGAATATCCAGGGCGGCGGTCCCTCCGGCATCCCGAGGCAGCAATTGGCCGAGGACTGGAAAATCTTGCACCACGACCTGGGCCGACAGGAATCCGGTGCAAAGGATCCAAAGCAAAAACAAACGAATCAGGGACAGGGGAAGGCGCATGGCATCGGGCGTGGAGGCTCCGCCGAAAGGCTTTTTCGGCAAGGATTTAGTTTACCCCCCCCAAAAAAAGGCTGTGAAAACTTGGGATTGCCAAACTTCCGATGTTGCGTTTGATCCGGCTTCCCTTTTCCCCTCTTGCGCCCCGATTCAGGGCTTCAAGTTCCCAGCCGACATTCGCATCACCATGAAACGCCTCTTCACGACTACCCTGCTCGCCGGCCTCGGCCTCCTGGTCGCTTCCGAACTGAGCGCGCAAGCTCCTTTGGAAGTGACCTTTAGGGTCAGCGAAAGCGCCGCCGCCGAAGCCAACGGCGTGAGCTACCAAGCCTCGGTTTCCGGCGACGGCCGTTACGTCGCCTTTGAAAGCCAAGCCGACAACCTGGTTGCCGGAGATACCAATGGCACCTGGGACGTGTTCGTGTACGACCACCTCCTTGGAAGTCTGGAGCGGGTCAGCCTTTCCAGCGCCGGAGTGGAAGGCAACTATGGAAGTTTGTTTGCTTCCATTTCCGCCGACGGCCGCTTCGTCGCCTTCCACAGTTTCGCCGACAACTTGGTTGCCGGAGACAGCAATTGGGCTGCCGACGTGTTCGTACGCGACCGCCTGCTCAACACCACCACCCGGGTCAGCGTCGATTCCGCCGGGACCGAAGCCAATGGATACAGCTACGACCCGGCCATTTCCGGAAACGGAACGGTGGTGGCTTTCCGCAGTGAAGCCTCCAACTTGGTGGCCGGCGACAGCAATGGCGTGTACGACATTTTTGTTCACGACCTGACCACCGGGATCACCGAAAGAGTCAGTCTTTCTTCTTTGGGCGCCGAAGCCAACGGCGAGTGCAGCGCCCCGGCGATTTCTTTCACCGGCAATCGCATTAGCTTTTCCAGCGTGGCGGACAATTTGGTGCCAGCCGATAGCAACGGTCAGGCCGACGTTTTCCTTCGCGACCGTTGGACGGCTTCGACCCAACGCATCAGTCTCAGTTCCTCCGGCACCGAAGCTAACGGTCCTTCGGAGCTTTCCGACCTTTCCGCCAACGGCAACTTCATCGCCTTCGAAAGCGATGCCGACAATTTGGTGCTGGCTGACGGCAATGCCAAAACCGACATCTTCGTCCGGGATCTCAGTGCCGGAACCACGATTCGAGTTTCGGTGGATTCCGACGGCAATGAAGGCAGCGGTTGGTGCTGGTGGCCTTCGATTTCGTCCTCGGGTCAATACGTGGCCTTTCAGAGTTCGTCCTTCCAACTGGTTCCGACCGACAACAATATGGTTCGGGACGTGTTCGTCTACGATCGGGAAAGCGGCCTCATGAAACGCTGCAGCCTGGCATCGGATGCCACCGAAGGAAACGGTAGTTCTTACTCTCCGGCTTTGTCGGGAGACGGTCGCTACGTCGCCTACCACTCTTCAGCCGACAACTTGGTGGCTTCCGATGGCAATGGATTGGGCGATTTGTTTCTGTTCGACCAGCGCACCGGCGGCGCCACCTTGGATCTGATCGGTTTGGCCGCCGGCTCGGTGGCCACGTTGGAAATCACTGGCGCCACCCCGATGGCTCCGATTCCGGTGGCTGCCAGTCTGAGCGGTCAAGGGGAACTGGCGACGCCGTTCGGCATTTTGAACCTTGCCTTACCGCTGACCTTGCTGAACTTGTTCGCCAACGGCTCCGGTTCCGCCAGCCTGAACGTTTCGGTTCCCGCCACCTTGGCCGGTTCCCCTTTGTGGGTGCAAGGCGCCGACACCTTCTCGGGATTGCCGACGACGACTTGGGCCGGAATGATACCCTAGGCAGGCCGCTTTTAATTTTTGGAAAGCGCTGCTCGCGGATCATTCGCCCATCCCCGTCCTCCCCCATGAGCCTTTACCGAAACCAGCTACCGCAATTCTCCCAGGAGCTGTTCCTTGCCGACGCCGGAATTGAAACCGACCTGATCTTCAATCACGGCATCGCCATTCGGGAATTCGCAGCCCACACCCTCCTGGAAACAGATTCGGGGAGAAAAGCGGTAGCTTCCTATTTTCGAGGCTTCCTTGCCTTGGCTCAACAATTGGGCACCGGCTTTATCTTGGATAGTCAAACTTGGAAAGCCCACCTTCATTGGGCCAAAGATTTAGCTTGCAGCGAAGCCGAGCTGCGGCAAGCCAATCACGATTCAATTGCCTTTATCGCCAACCTCCGACAGGAATTCTCCAGCCGTTCCAAGGCGATCGTGTTAAACGGATTGATCGGACCGCGAGGGGACGCTTATGCACCCGAGCACCAAGCCGCTATCGAGGAGGCGGAGGCCTATCACGGCCGGCAATTGGAATGGCTTGCCGAAACCGAGGTAGACATGGTCACCGCCACCACCTTCACCCAATCGGAAGAAGCTGCCGGTGTGATTCGGGCCGGCAAGCGAGTCGGATTGCCGGTGGTCGTTTCCTTTACCGTGGAAACCGACGGTCGCTTGCCGGGCGGCCAGCCCCTGGCCGAGGCGATTGAACAAGTCGATCAGGAAACCGATCAAGGGGCGGCTTATTTCATGGTCAATTGCGCTCATCCTGACCATTTTCAACACGTCCTTCAGGAAGAGGCTTGGGCTCAAAGAATTCGGGGCCTTCGCTGCAACGCTTCCCGAAAGAGCCACGCCGAATTGGATCAATCGGAAAGCTTGGACGACGGAAACCCGGTCGAATTTGCCGAACAGTACGTGGCTCTGCGAAGCCGAATGCCCTGGCTGAACGTGTTCGGCGGTTGCTGCGGCTCCGATCTACGGCACGTCAGTCAAGTGGCCCGTCGCTTGACCGCTCAAGAATCGGCCGCGAACTGAAAAAAGCGTTCCGCCTCCGGACCTTCTTCGAGGGAAACCAAGATGCCGCCGGGACGAAGAACGGGATCGAGGAAAACCTGCAAGTCTTGGCCCTCGCGATGGACGCCCACGTAGGTTTGACCGGACTCGGACGGAAGAAAGGCTCCCAAACCCCAGGGATAATCTCCTTCCAGTTTAGCCGGAACTTCGGCCGCCGTTCGCCGCGCCGGGTAATAACCGGTGATCCAATCTCCCGCCTGAATGCCGGCTTTCGCGGCGGGGCCATTCGGATCGACCGCAGCGATTCTTCGGGAATCTTCTAGATCCACGGCGATCCCGAAGTAAGTCAAGGAAACCTCTTGGCCCTCCTGCGTCCAACCAGCCTTCAACAAACTTTGTTTCGCCGACGGTACCTCGGTGCCGGCAACCGCTTGCTTCCAAAAAGCCTGCAATCCATTTTGCTCGAACCAGGATTGCAGTTGCTCGATTCCATAATTCTCCTCGGCGGCTAACAAATCCCGCAAGATTTGGACCAAACCGGGTTTGCCTTGGGAACGAAGTTCAGCATCGGCGGCGAATGCCATGACTGCCGCCCCGCTGTAAGCCATGGTTTCCAAAGGGCCGTCCCCGTCTCTCCAGGAACCTCCCGGTTCTAGAAAGGAGACTCGCCCAAAGGCGGAACGCTGACGAGCGAAAGCATCTAGCTCTTGGATTCTCTCGGCAAACCAGCTTCGGGGAACTTGGCCGACCGCGGTAGCGTGCCAAAGAGCCAAGTAGTCGGTAAATCCTTCCTTGAACCACAAACTGTCTTGGTTGATTTCTCGCAGCAGGATGCCGTTGTAATGGTGCAACAATTCGTGGACGATCAACTGCCGAAACCAAAAGCCCCGCTCTTCTCCCGGAGGATCTTGCCTTTGAGCTCCCAAACGAAGCCCGGCTCGACTTCCCATGCCGCCCCCTTGAGTATCGGTCAGAAAAGCCCGATAGGGACGGGGTAATCGAATTCCATAAATCCTTTCCAACTCCGGCCCAACGGCCAAAAGACACTGCAACACCGTATCCACGGCGTTTCCGCCCTGTCCGAATTGAAACACCTCGACCTTGAAGTCTCCACGCCGACCGCTGGCCTGGGCGGCGATGCGACCGATGGCGATTGGACCGTTGCCGCCATCCCCGGCTAATTCCACCCTTTGCTTCTTCCGACTTCGCCCGCCCCAACCGGTCACGATTTCACTTCCGTTGTCGGCATGAATCTCCAAAGTCCTCCGGGCCGGAATCGGTTCTCCACGTTGCAAAACTTCCACCAGCGTGTTCCAGCGAAAACCAAAGGCATAGTCGGGCGCCCGAGTAGGCAAGAGGCCGAGGCGCCGCTGGACTTTTGAATCCAACTTTGGCAAATGCAAGCGATAGTGAAAGCTGGCCCGGCCGTCCCAATCTTCCGGAATCTGCAGGGTCCACAATCCCACGGTTTCCGAATTCGCTTCCCTCGGCGGCTCAGAAGGCGGCTCAGAAGCCACTCTTTCCAAGTAAAGCGAATCCACTTCCGACCAGCCGCCCCAATCCTGAAGCCTGAAGGCCACCGGGCCGGCTTGAGGATCCAAGCCGCGAACCGAAACCCGAATCTCCCACTCCTGAGGCCTCTCCGCCCGCTGCCATAGTTGATATTCCACCTCCGCCCGGGGAGCTTGCCAGCAAGAAATCCCGGTGAAGAGCAGGTATTGAAAAATAAGATTCATTCCTTTTTCACTTCCAAGACTTCAACATCCTTCAAGGAGAACTTCATCTCCTCCCATTTCGCCCCGTACAAGACTTCCAAGGAAATCTTGGTCTCGGCATCAGGAGCCTGAGGCAGAGTCCAATCATAAGTGCTGACTTGTTGGTTTTGATCCAATCCAAAGGAACGAACGTCGGCCGGCTCCTCTCCTTGATTCACCTTGCAGTCGAATACGGTAAAAGGAGGTGCGATCACTCGAGTATGAAGAACCGGATAGCTTCGAGCCTGCAGAGTGGCGCGCATTCCCGCTTCGGCCAAAGCGGCATCCTCGATCTCCGATTTCTCCTTTTTTCCCTTCAGTCCCTTCAAGATCACTTCCGTCGTTTGATTCTCCCCTTTGTTCCGAACCGTAATCCGCAATTGACTTTCCTTGGCCATCTTGGCTTCGCTCTTGCCGATCGTTCCTTGCCAACCGCGAGGCCCGCCACGGGCCCACCAGAATTGCCGGTGGACATCTCCCTCCCAATCGACGTCCACGATTTCCACTTCCTCGGAAGGAATGAACTCGAAATCCAGAACGGAAACTTCGGAAAGCCAACTTTCCACGGTGACCTTGGCCTTCTTCAAAGTGGAATGTTTGATTTTCTTGGCCTTCTTGCCGGCCTGAGGTTTCAAAAGCAAGGTTTCCCGGGTCCCGCCGATCAATATGGGGATTTTGCCTTGGACCAAATTCAAGACCTTGGCAGGTCGCTTGTCCTCCAGGATTTGAAAACTGGCCTGGAAACCGTGGTCGGGATTGTCGAACAATCCGCGGTAGATTTCCTTGTGCTCGCTTTCGAAACGAAATGGATTTTTATAAGCAGAAGCCTTCTTGCCATTCACCCTCAGCTTTTCCACCGCCACCAAACCTTTGGCCACGGCGGCATCAGCCCGCTCGCCCAGGAAATGCAGCTTCACCTCTAAAATCGGCATCTTCCGGCCGTTCAAGGTCATGGAATCGCGCTGGAAGCTAAGCGAAACTTCCGGGTCTTGAGGAGCCAGCAGGCCGAGGATCAGGCTTGCGGTTGCAAGGGAGGCATGAAGGAGGTGCATTGCGGTACTCGGAAGGAAGGGAAGTCCATCCTATCCTGATGGCGACCATGAAGAACCGTTCTCCACGAGCAAGGTCCTTTTTTCGTCGTTGGCATCGCCGGATTTCGACCCTGATCGGTTTGCAGTTGCTGGCTTGGACCGCCAGTGGCTTGGTCTTCACCTTGAGGCCGATTGAAGAAATCCGAGGTGAACACCTGCTTGCCGAAAGCCCGGAACCGACCCCGGTCCCGGTCTCCACCCTATTCCCCATTTCTCGCCTTTGGGAACAAAACCAACTTCCTCCACAAGCCGCCGCTTTGAAGTGGCAACGAAATCGCTGGACCTGGGAGCTGGATCCATCCGAGAGCTTGTTCGACGCTCAAAGCGGCGAGAGCCTTCCACTAATGGATCAGGATGAGGCCGTCGCAACCGCTCGCCGTTTGTTGAAGAAGCCGGGCAAGGTGATCGCCACCGAATACATCTCCGAATCTCCCAAGAAAGGAGATTTCCGTGGCGGCAAGGTGCCGGCTTGGAGGATCGAGTTCGATCAGCCGGAAAACGTCCATCTTTACTTGGACGCCCGAAGCGGGCAAAAACGGAGTCTCCGTACCCGAGCCTGGCGTCGCTTCGACTTTTTCTGGGGCCTGCACATCATGGATTGGCGCCAAAGAGAAGACTTTCACCACCCGTTATTAATCGCCGCCGCCGGGTTCGGTTTGCTCAGTTCCATATCGGGTTTGGCCTTGGCTTGGCTGGTCTATCGCAAACGCCTCCGCGAACTCAGCTTGCGTTCTTCAGACGAAGCTGGAAAAGCATCCCCCGGATTTGGACCCTGAGTTAAGCTGAACCCTCCCCCTCCGGGCATCCTTCCCCCCATCCTTCACCCACCCTCCCGGCGAAGGCGTGATTCCTACCGACGACGCTCGAACTTGGAAAGCAAGGCGGCGAAGCAAGTCGCACATTTGGGCATTGGTTTTGCTTTGCTGTGCCGTCCCTCTTTCGGCGAATTCCTGGCCGAAAGCGGCTCCTTCCACCTCTTGGCAGCAAGCTGCGCAGCAGGAGGAATTGGATTTCGGAAAGCAAATCCGACCGCTGCTGGAAAAATATTGTTTTGACTGCCACGGAGAGCAAAAACAAAAGGCTCAGGTTCGGGTAGACAATCTGAACCCTGACATGATCGGAGGTTCGGACGCCGGAGCATGGAACCACGTGCTGGACATGATCCAAAGTGGCGACATGCCGCCGGGGAAGGCGGCCCAACCGGAGGATAAAGAAAGGCGCTTGCTGGTCGCTTGGCTGACCACCTCCTTGAAGAAAGCGGCGGAAGCCAAGAAGACCAGCCACCGTTCAGTGATTCGTCGCTTGAACAAGGAGCAGTACAGCTACACCTTGCAAGATCTATTGGGCGTTTCGGTGGATTTCGGCCGCTTGCTTCCGGATGACGGCAAGTCGGAAATGGGTTTCCGAAACAATGGAGAAGTCTTGCAGGCCTCTCCTTTGCACATTGAGTATTACCAAACCATCGCCAGGGAAGCCCTGAACCAAGCCATCGTTATCGGCGAAGCTCCCGAACCGACCTGGTATCGGGTCCGCTTCGGCAAAGGGATCGGCAAAGGCAAGGTCGCCGGCCGCACCGGCGGTTATCAGTCGGTGCCTTTGAACCCGGAAGATTTCACCATCGAGATCCTGGACGCTCAGGGCCAACCCAAGGTCGGGGCCGACGCCGATCAACAAGCGGCGTTGGACGCCATCAAGCGGCGCATCAGCATCGGTTTGCGAGGCTCCTCCCAAAGCCGGTTTCGATCGGTAGAGGACGGAATCATTCTGTATTCGGCCTTGCCCCACAAGGAAAAGGTGCCGAAATCCTGGCAAGGCCCCTCGCCGAATTTGAAACTGGAAATGCAGCGCTGCTTCCCGGAAACCGGCGACTTCCTGTTCCGGGTAACCGCATCCCGGGGATATTTGGTGGATAGCCAGGAACGTCTCCTTATTGAAATCGAGGATCCGACTCCCTTGGCTGCTTATGACTCCGTTTCTGAAAAGTTGGTGGTAGCCCCGGAGGCGAAAATCTTCGCCGCCACGGAAAGTCAGAATCGGAAGAACCTGATCTTGCAAGAAAATCGCTTGCTGGCTGAAGATCTTCCGAAGGAGTGTTCGGCGGAATTTTCTTTGCAGCTCCAGGAAGCCGGTTATTTCCAATTTGATTTGGTTCACCCGCCGGCATCGCCGGACGCCATGCCCTCGGTGCGGCTGCACTTGCAAAATCTGCACCTGGACCAGCGCTTGGAGATCGCCGAGGCCGAGCAAAAACAACCGCAACTGACCACTGCCTTGGGAGCGGCTTACATTCCGGCTGGGAAACACAAACTTCGAGTCGGCGGGCCCTTTTTCGTCGGCTTCAGTCACTTGATCCTGACGCCGGTTTCCGAAGATCATCCTTCGGTGGCTCCACTCACGGCCAAAAGCGAGGCTTTGGCCGAACAAGTGGCGAAATTGACCCCCTCGCTTCGGGCCTATGCCGGCACGCGAACCGATGACGGCATGGATTACGCCTCCTTCGGCCTTTCTCAGGTCGTTGAAGCACCGCTTGGAAAAGCCCAAACCTACACCTTCCGCGGCCGCCTGGAAAATTTGCCCATTCCGGAGCCGGAATCCGGCGACACCGAAATCCTTTCCGGCTTTCTACTGCTCGGCATCTGGAATCACCACTTGGTGAAATCGTCCAAAGAGCCGGGCCCTCCGATCCTGGTGCAAGGATTGGAGTTTCAGGCCCCTTATCACGAATCCTGGCCTCCGGCTTCCCACCGCAGCATCTTCTTCGACTCGCCACAGCGGCAAGACTTGCCCACTTACACCCGGCAAGTCGTGACCGCCTTCATGGAAAAGGCTTTCCGCCGCCAGGTGCAAAAGCGAGAGGTGGATCGCTATATGGAATTCTGGCAGGAGATTCGCCACGATTATGAACACTATGAGCAAGGCGTTCGAGAAATCTTGGTCGCCATCCTTTGCTCGCCACACTTCTTGTTCATGGTCGAACCTTCCCCCGAAGGTCAGGGCAAGGCTCCCCTTCCACAAGAAGCCTTGGCCACTCGCTTGGCCTATTTTCTGTGGAATTCTCCCCCGGACGGGATTTTGCGCAACTTGGCCCGCTCCGGTGCGCTGGCTGAGGAGCTGGAGTCTCAAGTCGACCGCATGTTGGAGGACCCCAAGGCCTGGCGGTTCGTCCGCAGCTTCGCCAGCCAATGGCTGCGCCTGGATCGACATGCTTTGATGACGGTCAACGTCGATCTTTATCCCCAATACACCCGCTTCGTCAAACAGGACATGGCGGAAGAGACTTATCATTTCCTTCATCAATTGCTGCAACGAGACCTCAGCATCTATCAGATGATTGATTCAGATTTCGCCATGCTGAATCAAAACTTGGCGGAGTTCTATGGCATCGAAGGCGTAAAAGGAAACCAGTTCCGGCCGGTGGCCATTCGCCCGGAACAAGGCCGCGGCGGCCTTCTGTCCCAGGGTGCTTTTCTTACCGGCCATTCCGACGGAAGCCAAGCTCACCCGATCAAACGGGCGGTTTGGTTGAAAGAAAAAATCCTCGGCGATCCGCCTCCTCCGCCGCCGCCGAATGTTCCTTCTTTAGATCCGGAAACTCCGGGATTCGAAAAGCTGACTTTGAAGGAACAACTGGAAGCCCACCGCGATCACCCCTCTTGCTTTGATTGCCATCGGGGACTCGATCCCTACGGGATCGTGTTTGAGCGCTACAATGCGGTGGGCCTCCTTCAAAACGAACGGAAAGGACGGCCGGTGGACACGGCCACCGTCCTCCCTGACGGAACGCCGATTCAAGGCGTGATGGAAATGAAGAGCTACCTCCTCCACCAAGGCTCCGACGCCTTCGCCGGATCCGTGATCGAACATCTGTTCGCCTACGCCTTGGGACGGGACATCCATTTCTCCGATGAGGAAGAGCTCCAGCAAATCCTCGAGCGAGTTCGAAGCGAAGATTACAAGATGCGCTCGGTCATTCGGGCCATCGTGACCAGCCCCTCCTTTACTCACCGTTGATCGCCTGAATCATGAGCCCGAAATCCTGGCAACTCGATCGTCGCAGCTTCCTTCGGGGAATGGGCGTGGTTTGCGCCCTGCCCTATTTGGAGGCGATGTCCTGGGCTCAGCCGGCCCGCTCGCAACCGGCTCCGAAACGACTTTGTTTCGTGTATTTCCCCAATGGTTGCAGCTTGCCAAACGCGAACAACAAGGAATACGCCCAATGGCGGTGGTTCCCGAAGGGTGAAGGCCGGGATTTTGAATTCACCAACGTCCTCTCCTCTTTGGAACCCTATCGCCAAGATTTGTCGATCTTCGGTGGCTTGAGCCACCCGTTGAGCCGAGAACTGCTCGGCCACTTGGCTGGGGACACCTATTTGACCGCCGGTGACTTGCGCGGCGACCAATACATGAATGCCATCTCGGTGGACCAAGTCGCCGCTCATCATCTGAAAAAGCACACTCGCTATCCGAGCCTGGTGCTGTCTGGGGACGGCGGCGTCGGTTACAAGTCCCGGGTTTCCACTTTATCCTTCGATCCCAACGGCAAGCCGATCCCGTCGGAGCACCGCCACCGGGAAATTTTTGAACGCTACTTCTCCCCTGACGGCGGCGCCGGCAGCGAGCAACGGCGGCGCAGCTTGCGAGAAGGGAAAAAGATCGTCGATTTGGTTCTGGAAGACAGCAAGAATCTGCATCAGCGTCTGGGCCAAAACGACCAGGCCAAGATGGAAGAGTTTTTAAGTTCCCTGAACACGGTGGAAGAGCAAGTCCGGCGCAACGAAGCCTGGCTGGACGTGCCCATGAAGCCCTTCAACGCCGATCATCTGCAACTGGATCCGGATCCGCGAGTGGATCCCAAAGCCTATATTCGCACCACTTTCGATCTCATGGTGCTGGGTCTCCAAACCGACCTCACGCGCGTCATGACTTACATGATCGCTCGAGAGGACGGCATGGGTTTCGGGGACAACTTCCCCAACTTGGCCCTTGGGATCAAAAAGGGACACCACACCATCAGCCACGACAACGCCACCGGCCACTGGACCGAATGGGGTCGTTACGACCAATGGCTGGCGGAACAATTCACCTATTTCGTCGACCGGATGAAACAGACCGAGGACGAACACGGGTCGTTACTGGATCACAGCCTGGTGTTGTACGGAAGTGCTTGCAGCACGACTCACAACGCCCGCAACTATCCCTTGGTTTTGGCCGGGGGTTCCAAACTCGGAGTCCGACACGGTCGCTACACCGTCTACGATGCGTCGGTTCCGTTCAGCAACCTGCTGTTGACCTTACTGCACGGAGTCGGCGTGAAAGCCGACTCCTTTGCAGACAGTACCGGTCCTTTGCCGGACTTTTGGGCTTAAGCCGCTCTTGGCATTAAGGCAACAGAGCGTGCACTTCTTGGGCCGCCCGTTCGCCGGCTCGAACCGCTCCGTCCAAATAACCGCACCAAACCGTGGAGGACTCGGTGCCGGCCCAATGGATCGGGCCGACCGGTTGCCGGAGCGCCGGCCCGAAAGCGGTCAACAAGCCCGGTTCCAGCGGCGTAACACAGCCTTCGGTCAACGGGTCCAAGCCCCAGGAGTACTCGTGGTAATCGATGGCGTTATACGCTTCCGGACCGAAGAAATCGGCGAAGGAACGCAACACCAATCGGCGGCGTAAGGCTTTGGTCGGCGGCCGATTGCTGCCTTCCAAAATCGGGAATCCACCGAGAATGCCGGGGCTGCCCGACGGCGGGCTGTTATCCCAAGCCAAAACGATGAACTGATTATCGGAATAAGCGATACCGTTGCGACCTTGTTGGCGCCAAAACGGCGTGTTGTACACCGCGAAGTATTTGTCGCCCTGGCCGGTACTCCAAAGTTTCTGCAAGTTGGCCCGGTCGCTGGGTAAGTTGGGGAAGAAGCGAATCCGGTCGGCGTCCTTCGGCATCATGGCCACGATGACCTTCTTCGCACCAATCAAGCGGCCGCCGCCGAAATGAATCAAAGCGCCGCGATCGTCCCAAAGAATGCCTTCGACTTCGGCGTTCAATTCCACTTGCTGGCCAAGGCGGTTGGCCAATTCGAGGGAAATCACCTGCGTACCGCCGACCACCCGCCAACGCTGGGCTTTCTCGGACATGGTATTGAAGTTGGTGCCACTATGGACGTAGAACAAAAACCACAGCAGCGAAACTCGCCTTGCCGGCCCGCCGAAGTCCACTTGGACGGTGAAGTCGATCAAGGATTTGGCCGCGTCGGTGGCCATGTTGGCGTTCATCCAATCCTGGACCGTCATGGCGTCCCACTGGCTGGCTTGGGCGGCGTCCCAGGGATTGTTCAGCGGCACGGTTTGAGCCATTTGGTCGATTCGCTGAATGGCCTGCCAATAGTCGAGCAATTCCACCGCGTTTAGGGTTTCGCTGGTGTCGTTGACCGGAGCGCCGATGTTGTAGGTCGGAAAGCGATCGATATTCAAAGAGGCCATCAGGTTCAAGACCGCATCCTGGGTCGGCCCGACCCACTGACCCCCTAATTCGACTACGCCGCCACCGGCGGTTGCGGCATTGAGGGTCCGGCCACCGACTCGGTCGCGGACTTCCAGAACTTTGACTCGGTGATTACCCAGTTGGTTAAGAGCAGAAGCCGCGGTCAAACCGGAGAGGCCGCCGCCAATGATGACCGCGTCGTAAACCTGTTCCGGCGGGCGGCGAAAATCCAGGTGCTGAGGCAGGTCTTTGGCTTCCGTCTGAGGCCTGGCCCAGGCCCGGGTTCCCAACCAAGATGCACTGATCGCCGCGCCGCTCCAGCGCAAAAAACTGCGGCGATCGAAGGAAGATTGATCGGAGTTGGAGCTCATGCAAGCAAGCTTAGTCCTGAAAAGAGGGCCAAATTCAGCCTCCAACAGAAAAATCGACCGGCTGGTACCGAGAGTTACAGCCGGATACAAGCGGATACAAAACTTTCTTTCCGCCTAGGGAATCAGGCCTTACCGAACTTGAAATCCAAGGATCCCGTATTCCCCGGCGCTCAGGAACATGGAAGCCGATTTCATGAAATGGGTGGACCGGCCGAATCCGCGGCCGAAGTCCTCACTTTGCCAAAGGGGCCCGGGGATGCCGACTTGATGAATTTGAAGACGACCTCCGCTGCCGATCCAGTAGCGGTCCTTTGGAATTTGGCGGACGCCGTCGATCGCCTCCTGAGAGACCGAACGCCGGCCGATTTCGGGAAAGGCACCGTTTTCAAAGGCCCGAAGAGATAGGGAACCGTCTCGATGACCTAAGAGGAGTTGCGGCCGGGTATGACGATTTCGAAACTCCACGGTGGTGTAGCCTCCTGATTCCATGGCTTCCAATTGGCGGGTGATGCCGTCATAGATGTATAAATCGCCTCCTTCAACTATTGCCGCCATCTCCAAACTGCCGTCGCCGTCCAAATCGCCGGTGGTCAGATCAGAAATGGAACCCCAGTAATCGCCCATTTGCAAGGAATGCCATTCCTCATTGCCGGTGGCATAGTCGTACACGTACAGGAAAACGCCGGGAGCTCCAGTGGTGGTTCGGCGAACGCCGCCGAGGATTTCCATGGCGCCGTCTCCGTCGACGTCGACCGCATCCAGCGAAGTAAAGGAACTGCCGCTGGGATTCCCATTTTGACTCCATTGCAGATGGAATTGGTTTTGAGCATCAAAGTCGTAGATTTCGATCAAGCCGTCGTAGAGCCGATCGCAACCCACCAGAATTTCGAAATCGCCGTCCTGATCTACGTCTCGAAGCGTCAAGGCCTGGATGCCCTCAAAGGAAAACCCGCCTCCGACTTGGTCGGACATGCCGCGCAAGCTGAGGTCCTGGCCATCAAAGACCAGGATCCGACCGCTGCCGTAGCCGGCATCCGATTCCCGACTGACAGCGACCCACTCCTCGGTGCCGTCGCCGTCCAAATCGCCGGGAAGCGGCCCCAAAAATGGTCCGTCCAAATGCACACTGCTCCAAGTCAATACCTGGCTTGCCCAATCTCCCACGTGCAGGTGATCGGCTCCGGTGCTGGTCGCCCCAGCCCCCCAAAGGACTTCGTTTTTACCGTCTCCATCCAGATCTGCCACCGCGATGTCGGTAGTTCCGTGATCTGGATTGGAAATGGACCATTCCAAACTCAAATCGTTTCCGTCAAAACCTTGAATGTCGCCCCACTGACCGTCGCCCAGGAGGACTTCAACCTGTCCATCCCCATCTACATCGGCCAAAGCTATGGCGCCATTGTCAAAGTTAGGAATAGACCATTTTCCCCATTGCTGGTCCACATCAAATGCATATACCCGATCCCATTCCTCCATCGCCACAATCTCAGCCATGCCGTCACCGTCGAGATCCGCAGCTTCGACTTCCACTCCGAATCCATTGGGGTATTGCCATTGCAGGCTTTGGCTCGTCGCATCCACCACCGCTCCAGAAGTGGTGGCGATTTCGAGGCTCGGGTCCAGGTCCATTTGCGCAACCACCACGTCTCGGCCGCCGGCACCGGCAAATTGCCATCGCAATTGACCGTCTCCCGAGTAGACATAGAGGTTTTGCTGATCGCAAAGCACGACTTCCTCCGAACCGTCCCCTTGAAGGTCGGCCAAAGCCATGCCCAAGGGAAGAGAAGAGGAAGCGGCACTTTGGAATTCACCGAGTTCCTGCCAATTTTCTTGGGAATACAACAGGACTCTTCCGGTACCTTCCAGGACCACGACTTCTTTGCGGCCGTCCCCGTCCAAATCTCCTGTGAGTAGCCGGTCGATGCCTCCTTCATAGAGCGGACTGAAATACCGCTGCCGAAATTCGTTCCGGCTCGAATCCCAAGTCAGTACCTGCCAAAAATCATTTGCGCCAAAGGTGCCCAGGGAACCGCCGCAATAGATTTCCGGGCTCCCGTTGCGAAACGCCACCTCCAAATTGCTGAGACCGATTCCTTGACCATAAGAACCGAAGGCCCACTGCTGCTGGATTTCCGGAGTTTGAGTTTGGCCGGAAGCTCCTGCGGTCAAGGAGATCAGCAGGAACGGAACAAGGATGAACCGGAAGTCAAGTTTCATGAGGATTGGGGCAAGGGGCCTTAGGCCGTGGCTGGGTTCAAGGATTTAGCCAATCGCACCATGGAATCGGCGGTTTCAACGATTCGGAATCCCCGGTCCTGAAGGATTCGCAGCAAGGGTGTATTGTCGTCGGCGGTATCGGTTACGGCTTGCTCCATCCCTTGTTGGCGGAACCAAGCTTCCGCCCGATCGTAAAATCGACCCGCCAATCCTTGACGGCGGAATTTCGGTTCCACGTAAATCGTAGAAATCAAACCAAAAAACTCCCCTTTCGGGGATTTTTCCAAACGGAGAATGAGGTGCCCGGCGGGAAACCCAGCCGCATCCTCGGCCAGGATGACTTGCCCGGTACATCGTTCTTCCTCCAGATGAAAATGAACCCGCTGGCGAAGCCAATCCATGCTGTACATCTCCACCCCTTCCTGCTCGCCCACGACTTCCATCAAGGTCCGGCGCATCCGCTGCGCCACCCATTCGATTTCCTCCTTGCAATTTTTCTGCAAGCAGCGAAGGTGGAAGGCTTCAGCCCGGCTCATGCCCCCATCTTAATTTCCACTCCCTATGAGGCCTTTCTCAAAACCCAAATTTCATCAGCTCATCCAAGCCTTGACTTGGATGTGGCTACTGCTTTGCCCGCTCAGCTTCGCCGGCCGATTGGCCTTTGGTGGTTCTTTTTCATCCCCAGCCGCCCCCTGAAATAAATTCTCCGAAGAAGCTGGCGAGCGGAACGTAATGCTCCTCCTTACCAAGGTTGGGCTCAAGCATGCAATCCAGACCGAAATCCCTTGTAGCTCGAAGTTTTCTCGCAGGAGTTCTAGCTCTTCTCGCCTTTCGGCTAAGCCAAGGAGATCGAGGATGGTTCGACTTCCTCATCCTCAGCATTCTCGGCGCCACCCTGCTTTGCAACTTGATTCAACTTGGCCGGAATCTCTACACTCATGGGCGGGGAAAAGCGGTTTGGCAGCTCCAGCGCACCCTGCTTTATTGGCTGGTCGGCTTGGTCAACACCATTTTTCTTCCTGAAGAACACGGGACCATTTGGCGGCTTGGTCTCGGTTGGGCCTTTTTGGCCCTTGCAACCCTGGATTCGGTGGCCCTATATCAGAAGGAACGCCGGCTCCTGGCGGCTCACTGTTCCACCCTCGATTAGTCACCACTCAGTCCGACATGGGCGGAGTCACGATTCGCCTCCAACGCCAAAAGGACCTCCCGCTACCGGCGGAGCAGGTTTGGAATTGGATGTGCGATCCTGAAAGCTTGGCTTTATTTCACATCAATCCATTCCACCTTCGCGCCCAAAAGGAGCACGGCCGTCTCCAACCGGGTAGCCAGGTTCAAATCCTTCACACTTTGGGCTTCCATCGCGAGATGCGGATCGCCACGATCACCAAACTGCACTCTTATGAAATTGCCTGGACCGAGATCAAGGAGGGAGGCAAAGATTGGTTTCCACACCATCAAAAGTTTTGCCTTAGGGCTCTGAATGACCGCCGCTGTCGTTTGGAAAATCACCTCGGCGGCACCTTCCATTTGCCGGGAGCTCGCTGGTGGCTTTGGTCTTGGTATCGCTACCTGCTTCCGCTAATTTTGGATTGGGAACTTCGACAAATTGGCAAGCATTTCGCTCGGAACGGAGAGGTTCCCTAGGGATCCCGGGAAAATTTCCGTGGTGCACCCTAGGGAACCCTACATCTCAAAATGGTACTCCTCCATTCAAGGCAAAAGCCCAGAAGCCCTCTTCCCCATTTGTAACGATATGTCTCCAAAATGAATGGCTGATGGAGCCAGCCAAAATCGGTCTCGAATCGGTTCCGGAAAGGCAAGTATATTCCACCATGCCGGAGGCGACTGGATAGTCCAAGGGGAAGTTAGGAAAACTAACCACATCAGACCAGATGGCCCCCGTATGGAGAGGATCGAGTTCATACATCACCGAAGGCCCGCTGGTTAGTGGTTCTTGGTAATTTGAAATTCCGCCAATGCCCAAAATTCCACCACTATTTGGAGAGCCGTCATCGCGAATGATCGCTCCCGATTCGTCCCGAAGATATATGCGAACCTCAATTCGTTCGGTGTCGCTTATGTTTGTCAGCAAAAGTTGTCCAATGTTATACCTTGAACTGCCATTGTCGAACATGCGGAGACCCGGAATCACCGCCTGCCCTATTTGCGGGCAATGAGCCGCCGAAGTGGAAGGAAGTCCAGGCGTGGGGATCACTTGCGGGGTCTGGGCGGAAGGTTTCGCCACCCACCAAAGGGCTACTGAGGCCGCGGCAACCGCCACCCAAAGGGCGCGAAGATTGACCGTCATGGTTCTTACTCCTGAGTTCAAAGTTTTTTGGTTACAAGAGAAGTGAAATGAAAGCCAGTGAAACCTTTGTTTTCTGGCATTCGAATCACCCCCTCTGTACCTTGCGCAAAATGGAATCCTGGCAATGAAAAAATCCCGGCCTTTCCTCTATTTCCGCCCTAGCCCTTAAACTGAAACTGTCCATGCCGGTTGCCGCCCTCCTTCTCGCCATCTCCCTGGGGTCCGGAGAGACCAATCCTCAAGAGAAGGGCTCGATCTTAAGCCCAGGACCAGTCGCGATCCTGATTCCCATGCCTTCGCAACCGGATTGGCGGGAAGATCTATTTCTATGCGCGATCCCGGCGGCAGCCACCTTGAGTCAAGGCAAACCCATCGTCGTTGCCGTGGATCTGGACGATCCCTGGCGCCCGGAATTGCTCGACTTTTTACGTCGATTGCAACCGGGCCGAGTGCTTTGGTTCGGCCCAAAAGCTTCTCCACCTCCAGAACCCGTTGCAGGAAGTTGGCAATGGCTTGAGGCAGATTCGCTCGAATCCGCGGCCGTCTTGCTGTCGGAACTGGCATGGGCGAGCAGCGCTGGAATGGTGCTCTTCGACACCGAGGATCGAGGAGCCGCCCTTTGCGCATCCGCTTTGGCTGGGCGGTTGAAGTTCCCTTTATTTCCATGCGGCGAACGACAGATTTCACCTCAAGTCGTGAATCGAATGCAAGCCCTCGGGTGCCGGGAAGCCATTTTCATCGGAAAACGAAAGCCTCCAAAAGCAGAAGGCCTACGAGTTACAACCCTGACCGATGCCGTCGCGGTCCTTCGCTGGCAAGTGAAGAAGGAAATGAATGTGCATCATTTCTACCTGGTCAATCCCGAGGAGAAAGTCGCCGGCCGCAATCGCCACCTCTCCCTGGTTGCCCCCTTGTTGGCCACTTGCGGCAACGGCGCGGTCATTCCCCTCGCCCTTCAAACCGTTTGGAAGAAACGCTATCCCGCCGGAGAAATCCTTCCAAAAGCCCCTCAGGGGGCGGCCTCCAGTTCTGCCGGTTGGAGGCAGGGAAGTCTCACGGTAGCCGGCTCCACGGTGACTTTTCTCAGCGGTCGAGATCCGCATTCCGGCCGCTGGTGGATGCAATTGGATCGCAATCTGGACGGTCGCTACCACGGGGCTCAAGAACGACCGATCCATACCGGAGAAGACTTCGAGTTCGGTGGAAATCTCTGGACTGCCAATTTGGACGCCGACGAAAAAGCTCGAGGGCAAGCGCTTTGGTGTACCTCGCCTCCCGTAAGTCAAATTCGTAACGAGCTCGAACCGTTTCATCGCAGCACTTCTTCAGCTCTGGAAAGCCTGTGCTTGATCGGTTGGCCGGAAGCCATTCCCATGGCGGTGATCGCTCCGGGACAAGGCATCGATGCCGATTTAGTCTCGGATCTGCCTTATGCTCAAACCGATGAAGATCCTTTTTTCGAATATGGCGTCTGCCGTTTTTTGGCGGCAGATTTGGCCTCGGCGACTTTGCAAGCCTGCCGGGGTTGGGCCAAAAAGGACTTTTCCGATCAAGAATGGCAACACCGTTTCGCCACCGCGGAATGGGAAGGCGTAAGCCAATTGAACTTGAAAGGTGCCGGTTTGCAATACCAAGGGCACTGGAAACCTGCCGAGGAGAAAGCCATGCCTTCTTCGTGGCAGGAAGCTGGATTTTTGATTCACGCCTCCCATGCAAGTTGGTTGGAAATGGGCAAAACCTACCGCTGGGATTCATCCAATCTGCTGCCTCCGGCCTTGGTCGATTCCGCCGGCTGCAGTACGGCTTCCTTGGACCAAGACCCTCAACGTCGCTCCGTTGCAGCACAGCTTCTGCGCAATGGAGCCGTGGCCTTCGCCGGCAACACGCGCCGGGGCATCGCTCAGCAGAATCTCTTTCGTACCGAACTTTGGCACGCGCTTTTGAGGGGCGAGAACTTAGGCCAAGCGCAGCGAAGAGCGGCAAATCGCCTTCTGGTGGCCGTGATGGAACGAAATCAACAACAAGCCGGTCCTTATTTTTACCAACTGTACAATCACGCTGTATACGGCGATCCAGCCTTGCAGTTTTCCATGCCGGCAAAAATTCATGATATCCCAGCCAGAGTGGTCCGAAAGGGATCCAAAGTCACCGTACACGGACCGAGCCGTTGGCAGCGGTATTCTTGGCAGCCTTTGGGTGAATGGGGCTGCTCTTTCGACACTCTTTACACCTGGCGTGGAGCCGGCGTCGGAGTAGAGTCCACTTGGTATAACCCGGAAAAACGGAATCAAGAAACTCAAGTGTTCACGGTGGAATTGCACACCAAACACGGCTACGACCAAATTCAGCCCGTCGGCGAGGTGCCCGCTCCTCTTGGCTGGACCGGCTTCTTATTCGTGGATCAACACGTCGACGGCAGTCGCAGCTTGTATTGGCGAGTTCGGTTCCTTGATGGGGAAATGACCAGCGGAAAAATTAAGGCTCAGGTAGATCGGCTGCGGTTTCGATTGGAGAAATAGTCTCCCTCCCCAGCAACTCGATTCCAGATCAAACTGGAATCCATCGGGAGACCCAGTCGATATTCAGCCACGATTCAGCTTGCCCGGTATACACCTAGATTCCACCGAAACCCTTCCGTACCCGACAATGACGACCTCCCATGATTTGCATTCCGCCACCAAGCCCACGGGTATCTTCCTTTTTCGCGGTTGGTTGGGCATTTGGACGCTGGCCCCTTTAACTCTATTGGTTCTGTTCAGTCCGCTGCACTTTGTCCATGGATCTTGGCCGGCGTACCTAACCCATTGTGCCGGCTTCGGGCTGATCCTCGCCGGAGTTGGATGGCGTAGTTGGGCCATGCTTTTCGTCGGCGGCCGTAAAACGCGAAAACTGATCTGCAACGGCCCCTATGCTCTGAGCCGACACCCCTTGTATTTCGGAACTTTTCTGGTCGGCCTGGGAAGCGGCATCTTCCTGCAATCTCTGACATGGATTGCCGGCTTCTTGTGCTTGTTTCCCATCATCTACCTGCCGGTGATTGCTGAAGAGGAGCGAGCCCTATCGGCTACCCATGGAATGGGATGGATAAGATTTAAAGAATCCGTACCCAATCCACTGTTCCCTCGCTGGGCTCGCCCAAGCCAAAGCGGTCCTCGCCTGGAAATTCACCTAAGGGCTCAATGGAACCAAGCCAAACGGAGCATTTGTACCTTGGCCGTCATTCCCATCCTTCATGGAATCCAAATCCTCCGTTCCGATAGCTTCTTGCCTTCCCTGTGGTACCTCCCTTAAGTACCCGGCGACGTTTGCTGAAAGTAAATCTTCCTAGCCATCAATCCGCGACCGGATCGCCACACCGCCAAGGCACGATTCGGTCCGTCTTGCACGAGAGCCACCAAGGCTTTGCCTTCGGCCAGAATGACCGGATCGCTCCAGGCTCCATCGAGAAATTGAAGGTAGAGAATTCGTCGATCCGTAGAAAACCACCCTCCCACCGTTTCTTCGCTGAGGACCAGGGCCTGAAAGCCCTCTTCCGGGCCTTCCGCCAATTGGACATCCCTTGCCTCTTGCTCTAACAAGAGATGAGGACCCTCTATTCGACTGTTGGTTATCAAACGGGAAACCGCCGTGCCGGCACTGCCAAGAATTCCCTCAGGACGTACCAGAGCTATCATGGAAGCTTGGGTTCTTGGACTATGTGCCAAGGCCAATGGAGCCCGATAGTTTCCGGGGCTTCGATCCACCACCTGAATCGGGTTCACTACCTCTTGGAGCCTGATCCCTTGGATGGACCGTTCATTTCCATTCAACTCAAGAAAACTCAGGCGATATCCCTGATCGTTGGCCTCATGAACGTAGACCAGTTGAAATCGTCCGTGCGGCCCTGCAACCAAGCAAAAGGCTTCCGCTTCCTCCTTGGTTTCAGAATCAACTACCGCCCAACCTTGAGACCCATCCTCGGCGAATCGAAGGACTGCCAGTTTTTCGGCTGCTTGAGGTACGGGAAGTGGCAAGACCACCAGGCCGTGAGCCCATTCCCAATCCCATTCTAAGGGTCCGCCGCCGGGAGTCGCCCGAAAGGCGGCCAGCAGGACTCCAGAAGAGCCGGAAAGTTGAATTCCATGGTGAGCCCAACCTGGTTTCGGCCCCTCTTCCCGGTGGTTCAAAGAAAGGGTCCCCTGCCGCCATTTCCCTTGATTCCAAATCTGGTGTTTTCCTTCTACCAAAAGGTGGATTTGACCTTTTTGGTCGGCAAAAACACCAACGGGTTCATTCCATTGATCAAACCCGAAAGTGTGAGCCTTGGGTAGCTGAACCACTTCGGATTCCGAAATCAGCCAATGTCCCAATTCCGGAGAGATAAAGGACCTCCGAGATGCCGTTGAGGCAAAAACGTGAACCTGGCCGGTATTATCGGCAGTTACGGCAACTTCATCGCCGAGAGGTTCCTCTGCAATCAAAACCGGCGGCCCCAAACGAACTTGGCACCGGAATCGGTGGATTGGAGCGAACGGCGCCTCTAATGGCGGAAGGCTGCAAGCTCCGCTTAGCAAGACAAACACCAGCCCGCAGCACTTGCTCCTAAACATCCGTGATGCCCCAGGAAACCATCCCAGCCCAGCAAGCAGGCCGGAAGAGCCTTTTCCGGCCTGCTTCTGGACGTGGGTTTAAAGCTGGGCTCTCTTCAAGTAACCAATAAAGGTTTGTTGAGGATCGCTTTGACCCATCAGAGTCCAATTGGTCAAAGAATAACCTCCCTTACCATCAGGGGCAGTCATGCTTCTCTGGGCCATGGGAGCCCCCTTATTGACGCCGGCGTGGAGGGTCACAATGGTGCCGTCTTCCATGACATAAGATTGGTCAGGTACGAACTCACCCATATTGGAAATCCAGAAACCGGAAATCCGCTTCTTCGCCGGATCCCAGAACTGATAGTACTGACCTTTGTAAGTGATGGGAAGTTCGGCAGAAGGTTCTCCGATCAGATCCGAAAAAACCACCTGGCCACCCAGAATCATCTCGATGGTTTCTTTGCCCTTTACTTCGATGTGAGGTGCTCCCGGTTCGGGGGACATTTTTCCAGCAATCATCCAATTGCCGGCCATGCCTTCAAATACCTTGAGCTGAGGAGGGGAAGGCATCATGGCCGCTTTGATGCTTGAAGCGGCCACCGCGTCTGCCTTCTCGGCTCGGTGGTATTCTCCTTTCAAGTAGGTGAAAAAATCCCCGCCGGCAATGGAGCGATCCGTTTTGAAATGAAACTTGTCCTCCATGTACTGGACTACCGTGCGATCGGTTACGACCACCCCTTGTTCCAAAGAGGTGCCGGAATAAACCATGGTGTTGGCATCCACCCAATACGGATTGCTTTGAGAGAAATTTCCCATGTTGCTCATGGAAATGGAAACCATCGTATCGACGGTCGAGTCCCAAGCGGTAATATTCCGGAAAACCAGAGGTGTCGGCATGCCGATTTCAATTTCCATGTCATCCTGGTAGGCATGGCCGTCCATGATCTTGGTAACGGTCGACTTGGCGGTCCATTCCATGGGCGGTACTCCAGGAGCCATGGTCACGGTTCCCTTTCCTTTCCAATTCCCCAGGGTTTGCTCCATCGCCTGGAGCTGGGGAGCCGGAGGTACCGGAGCTTGGGCACTTAATGCCAGGGGGCTAAGGGCGAAAACAAGGAGAGTCAGGCAGGATTTCATCGATCCCATTAACTTGGTTTGGGTTCAGGAGGGCGGCGGTGAGAGTCGCCCTTGGCTCCATCCTACGCCGAAGGCCACGATCCAAGGAGGCTCCTCCCGCCTTGAATCGGAGCGAAACCGACCTCGGTCCCTCAGCGTTTGGCAATCACCGCCATCTCAATCCGTGCATCTCCCGGTAGGGCGCTGACTTCGACGCAAGCTCTAGCCGGATAAGGAGCCGGCATCCATTCCCGGTACACCCGGTTGAACTCGTCGTATCGACTCATGTCGGTCAGATACACGGTGGCGGAAACCACGTGCTCCAAACCCAGTCCACAGCGGCCAAGCTTCCGCCGCACGGCTTCGATCACGGACAGGCTTTCCCGAGCAAAGGTATCGCGGTTTTCGCCAATTTGTCCGGAAAGGAACACAAATCCTCCGGCTTCCACGCTGGCGGAATAAGGTCCGAGGGCACCTGGAGCGCTTTGGTGTTCCAGCGGCATCCGGCAGGAAAGCAGCCACGGGGTCCACCCGCAAAGGAAAAGGACCAGAATCCAGAATCGAGATCTTTGCCGGTTCATGCTTGAATCTTAATGGAATTGGCTATGGGAATGGCGAAAACGATCCTAGAGTCTTAGGAGGTTTGAGAATGAAGACCAGCCATGCATCGAAACCTGGCGGATGGATCCATTGGCACAATCCGGAATTTCCGCTTCGTTTGGGAGTATCCGCTTGCTTGCTTGGAGAAAAAGTCCGATTCGATACCGGCCATGCTCGTGACCGCTTCGTCACCGACACCTTGGGGCAATGGTTCGAATTCGTTCCGGTCTGTCCGGAAGTGGAAATCGGCATGGGCATTCCCCGGCCGACGATTCGCTTGGTGAAAGCAGAGCACGGATTACGGCTGGTCGCCCCCTCCACCGGCGAGGATTTCGGAGAGACCATGACTACTTTCTCCGAACAAAGAGTGAACGGGTTGATGGCTGAAGACCTCGACGGCTTCATTCTCAAAAAAGGCTCGCCGTCCTGCGGCATGGAAAGGGTCAAAGTCTATCACCCGAACGGTATGCCGACTTCCGCCAAGGCGGCCGGTTTGTTCGCCTCGGCATTGCAACGGAAATGGCCCACCTTACCGATCGAAGAGGATGGCCGCCTCCATGACAAAGTCTTGCGGGAGAACTTTATCGAGAGGGTGTTTTGCCGCAACCGATGGCGTCTCTTCGCCGCTCAAGGGTCAGGACGAGGTGGATTGGTTGAATTCCATACCGCCCACAAATTGCTGATCCGAGCTCACAACGAGGCCGCCTACCGCCGCCTCGGGCGAATCGTGGCCAGTGCCGGACAGCTTCCGGATGCAGAACTATTCAGTTCTTACGAGCGAGAATTTCAATCGGCCATGAAGAGCAAGGGAACGGTAAAACGTCATGTCAACGTTTTGCACCATGCTATGGGTTATCTAAAGAAAAAGCTGGATAGCGTGGAGAAGCAGGAACTCTTGACTTGTATTGAAGACTATCGCCAAGGCCTGCTCCCCCTGATCGTGCCCCTTTCCTTATTGCGTTACAACATCCGCCGCCACCAAATCAGCTATTTAGCCGGGCAACTCTACTTCGATCCTCACCCCAAGGAATTGATGTTGCGCAACCATGCCTAAGGGCTTTCCATGTCAGGAAATTGCGCTTGCCAGTGGAGATCCCAACTCTGCTCAGCTTCGTTCCAGCGCTGTTCGACGATTTGAATTTGGCCGGAATCCAGATCGATTCGATAACGGACACCAGGCCCTGGGTTCGACGAAGCAGTCTGGAACTGCAACTCAGCCGAATTCACCGGTGAATAGGCGATGAAAGCCGGCACCGTAGGCTGATTCTCCAGCCCCAAAAGCTCAAAGCGGTTGGCGTAGGTATTGAAAGTAAGGTGATAGAAGATTTCCCGTTGAATCCCATCCCGTTGGAAACGAAGAAACAGCAGGACGGCGCAGCCGTCGAGAATTCGATAGCCGGTCAAGGTCGCCGGAATGGAGGATTCCGGATCCCGGCCGAAACCAAGACGGCCTGCCCGGTAGCCGACCAAGGGAGCATAAACTTCGAATTCTTCTCGATCACATCGCTTCCCCTCATGAAAGGTATGGGCAGTCCCCCCCCTTTCCGGGAGTTTCGCCGCCGCTGCGGTCCGGGAAAACTCCATGATCCATTGATGGGTCCAACTGCGTCCTCCGTCTTGAGAATAAGCGTCATCCCAACGCAGAGAACTCGGCCCGACGTCGGAAAATGTGTAGCGCTGCAAGCTTCGTCCCCCGTCAGGGGATTGGCTTTCGGAATAGAATTCTCCGCGGCCATGTCGGAAGGCACCGGTCAAGCTGGAAGACCCGGAGCGATTTTTCCCGGGCCAGTTCAGCCATAAAACCCATCGTCCAAGGTCGGAGTCAAAGTAGCGCAGGCTGAAGCCTTTGATCGGAACCGAATCCCAAAGCTCCAAAATCGCCTTGCCATTCAAGATGGAGATGATGTGAGCCTCGGCGGCAATCGAATCCTTCCATTCCAAGTCATCTTGAAGGATCCGAAGGTTGACGTCCCATTTCCCCAACCAGAAATCAAATTGTCGGGCTTCAGGAGGATGTTCGAGGGCTTGGCTGGACTCGAGCTCAAGGCCGGAACATGCCATGCCCAGAAATCCAACCAGGAGAATCCAACGGCTCCTCCTGATGAAGTTAAGGAATTTATCCTGCACCATGTTCATTCTCCCAGACGTGGATGGATCTCAGCTTCGAATCTGCGGTTCAGCTTCGATCCCTGAACTCAAGGACTCTGAAACCGGCCTCAGGACAGAAAATACCTTGGAGGCCCGAATTTCCGCCAGCAAGATTTTGAACAGCGGTCCGCCGCGAATGAGTCTAGGAAACGACCTCAGCGCGGCCACTGGAGCGACCGCGCTGAAGCACGATAGAAACGAGCCTGGAAAGGAATTTCTAGTCTGCAGCTCAGTAGAGCGGCGGTTTCCGTTCTCGCCGGTTCTGCTCCCCTAACTCGTAGGCCCTTTTCAGTACAGCAGCTTTTTCATCCAAGAACTTCTGAAAATCCGCATGCTTCTGAGCCGCTTCCTGTTTGGAAAGCTTGCCGGCTTTCACTGCAGCCTCGATGTCGGCCTTGAATTGATCCGCCTTGGCTCGCAGTTCCGCCACAGCGGCGATCTTGTCCTGATCGCGGGCAACGGTAGCTCTACGGACTAGGACTCTCCGGATTTCTTCCAATTTCTTTTCAGCAGCCTCTTTGGAAAGCTGGCCGGCGTTCACCGCGGCTTTGATATCCGCTTCGATTTGGGTGTATCGATTCCGGATTCCCGCTTGGACGTCGTCACTTGAAGCACTCCTTCTTTCGACTCCGCGGCGTCGACCATTGGCTTCACCACTTCTCCGATCCGCTTCGCCCCACCGGCGAGCGCCTTTGGCTTCCGATTTTTGGGCTTCTTGCTCAAGTCTCTTGCGATAGCTTTCCAGTTTTTTAATTCCCTCTTCCCGGGATAATTCTCCGGCTCGAATCGCAGCCTTCACCTTGGCTTCGACATCCTGGTACTCCACCTGAGAATCCCGAACAACGCCTGAGCGCCTTCCTCCCCGAAGTTTCTCAGACCTTGCTCCCGGCTCTCCTCCTCTTTCTCCCTGTCTTTCCCCCCATCTTTCACCCCATTGCCTTCCCGTCCGCCGGCGTAATTCCTGCAAACGGGCTTCAGCTTCCTTGCTGGTTATTTCCCCCTGTTCCACCGCTTTTCGGATGCGGAACTTCCATTGTTCGATTTCCTCTAAGTCCGTGGACCTCAGCCGGTTTTCCTTGCGACGACCGGCTTCTTCCAATTGTTCGGCGAACCGAGTTTGGGCCAGCACCGCGATCATGACTTCCGCCTGTTCACCGGTGAGTTCTCCAGCATGGACTGCCTGAACCAGCCGTTTGCCTACCGCTTCCATGTCCGGTTCTTGGGCATGAATCAAGCCTACGGGAAGCAGCGCGGTAGCGCCGAACAACACCGTGGCTTGGAACCAGCGGGGCGTGGTTCTTAATGACTTAGCCGACACGATCATCCTGAATCTCTTCTCTAAGAAGCCGCCACTGTTGATTCCACTGGCCATGGCCGGCGGGCGGATCGCCGGAAAAGCCAGGAACTCCACCGCGTTTAGCAGCGAGTTCGCGTATTGGGTGGGTTTCGGCTTTAAGCTGGCCAGCACTAAGCCATCGCAACAAATCTCTTCGTTGGCGCGCAAATTACGCCGCGCCCACCAGACCGCCGGGTTCCACCAAAAGGCAACACAAGCCAGCCATTCCAGCCAGCGAACCCAGTGATCCCGGCGCCGGACGTGGGCCAATTCGTGGGCCAAGATCCAGCGCAGATCCTCCTCTTCCATTTGTTGCATGAAGTCGGCCGAAATGACCACTCGAACCTTGCCGCCGACCCACCAGACCAGGGGCGCTAAATGAGCTGAAGTGGTGAAAAGACCGGGAGCTTCCTTCAAACCGAGTTTGACGGCCAACTCTTGGGCCCTTCTCTGCCAAGGCTCCGGTGCCGGTTGGGAGGCGGCAATCAACAATCGGTGAAAACGGAAGACTCGGAAAACGGTGATGCAAAACACCAAGACCGTGCCAGCGAACCAGAGAGCGGCTAAGCCAGTTTTGATTACAGGAAACCAACTACTGGAGGTAGTCGTGGTCGTCAACGCCCCGGCCTCACCGAGCTCGTTAAGCGAAACGGCGGCCTCACCGCCGGCAAGGTCCATGGGAAATGATTCCGGCGCTACGGCTCCGGGAAGGGAAAGAACCGGCAAGCTGATCAGGGGCGGAGTCAGCAATTTCACTAACACCAATAACCACAACCCGTGGGCCAACCAGGGTCGATTTCCCTTGCGCTGGACCATCCAGGCCAGACACGCCAGGAGCAGGGAAACACAAAGATGACTGAAACCAACGCCCAGGAAGAGATCGATCATGCCCCTTCCTCCGGAGTTTCATCCTGCTCCAAAATGCGGCGGAGCTTTTCGATCTCCGTTCTGGAAATTTTGCGCTGCTCAATCAAATGGGTGATTAAGGGAGCCAAAGAACCGCCGGTCAGCTTGTCGGCCAAGGATTCCAATTGACTTCCGGCATAGGCTTCCCGGCTGACCAAAGCGAAAAACAAATGCACGGGAAGGCTGCGGTCCCTCCCAACGTATCCCTTGTCTTCCAACCGCTGCAGCAATCGCTGCACCGTCCCATGCTGGGCTTTGGAAGCCTCGGAATAGAGTTGCTCCCTCAGTTGTCGGGCGGTCATGCGCTCTTGGTCCCAGAGCAATTCCATGAGTGCCAATTCGGCGTTGGCCAGGGAGGGCAGCTTCAAAGGGGGTTCCTCTTCTTCCGGGGGTGCGACACGATGTCGTCACCTTACGACGAATTGTCGTAGAGGTCAAGTCCAGTTTTTCCGCACCTGTATCATTCCCGCCCTCCAATCCTGCCCTGCCTACCCGTAACTATGTTGCTCCAACTGGAAACCAGCTACCGCCCCGCCACGGATTTGGGCTATTTGTTGCACAAGAACCCGGACCGACTTCACTCCAAGAAGCTGGCTTTCGGCTCCGCTCACGTGTTTTATCCGGTGGCGGAGCCGGATCTCTGCCGGGCGGCCGTTCTCCTGGAAGTCGATCCGATCGGCTTGGTCCGTGGCAAGCGGCCGTTTCAATCCGGCACCCTGGGCCAATACGTCAACGACCGGCCCTACGTCGCCTCCTCCTTTATGAGCGTGGCTTTGGCCCAGCTTTTTTCCTCGGCCATGGCCGGCCGCAGCCGGGAAAGACCGGAATTGGTCAATCAGGCTTTGCCGTTGAAAGCCAGCTTGCCGGCCATTTCGTTTCGCGGAGGACAAGAATTATTGCAACGCCTGTTCGCTCCCCTCGGTTACCAAGTGGAAGCGGAACGCTTAGTCCTGGACCCCAAGTTCCCAGCATGGGGCGAGGGCCGTTGCTGGTCCTTGCAATTGGCTCACACCTTGCCGGTGGCCAAATTGCTGCAGCACCTTTACATCCTGCTTCCGGTATTGGACAACGAAAAGCATTACTGGGTCGGCCCGGCCGAAACCGAAAAGTTATTGGCCAAGGCTTCGGCTTGGTTGCCCGATCATCCGGAGAAGGATTTGATCGTTCGAAGGTATCTGAAATATCAAGGTGGTTTGACTCGAATCGCTTTGGCTCGTCTGGCACCGGAAGAAAATCCAGATCCGGATGGGAACGAACGCCAAAAGGACGCGGAAGAAGCTGAAGTCGAACGCCCGCTCAGCATGAATCAACACCGCCACGCCGAAGTTCTATCGGCTTTGAAGGCTTGTGGCGCCCAAAGCGTTTTGGATTTAGGTTGCGGTGAAGGCCGTTTGTTGCGCGAATTGCTTCGAGAGAAGCAGTTTCAGCGGATTGTAGGCTTGGACGTGTCTTTGCAAGCCTTGGAACGGGCGGCCAATCGCCTCCACCTGGAACGGATGGGTGAGCGGCAACGGCAGCGCATCGAATTGTGGCACGGCTCCCTTACTTACCGGGACAAGCGCCTGAAAGGCTTCGACGCCGCCGCCATGGTCGACGTCATCGAGCACTTGGATCCACCGCGGCTGGCTGCTTTTCAGCGAGTTTTGTTCGAGTGCGCGCAACCGAAAACCGTGGTCATTACCACCCCGAATCGGGAATACAACGTCCGCTGGAAAAGCCTTCCCGCCGGCCACGTGCGCCATCGGGACCACCGTTTCGAATGGACGCGCAGCGAGTTCGAAGCCTGGGCCGCTCCGGTGGCCGAAGAATTCGGTTACCAAGTCCGCTTCGGGCCGGTCGGACCTTTGGATGAAGAAGTTGGCGCCCCGACCCAAATGGCGGTTTTCGACCGGAATTGAAATCTCATGCAACTGGACGTTCCTGACTTTTCTTTGGTGGTCCTGATCGGAGCCTCCGGATCGGGCAAGAGCACCTTTGCCGCAACTCACTTCCTTCCGACCGAGGTGGTCAGTTCCGACGTTTGCCGCGGCTTGGTTTCCAACGATTCCAACGACCAATCCGCCACCGCCGATGCCTTTGCCTTGTTGCATTACACCGTCGGCTTGCGCTTGAAAAATCGTTTGCTCACCGTCATCGACGCCACCAACGTGGCCAAAGAAGACCGGCGCAAATTGATTCAACTTGCACGCCAATACCACGCTCTGCCGGTGGCGGTGGTGCTGGATTTGCCAGAAAGGCTTTGCTCGGATCGCAATGCTCTTCGTCCGGAACGGTCCTTTGGCCGGCGGGTGGTTAGGCACCAAAGGAGCACCCTACGCCGGAATCTTCGAGGTTTGGCCAGGGAAGGTTTCCGAAGGGTTTGGAAACTCAAGTCTGAACAGGAAGTCGAAGCCGTTGAAGTCGTCCGCCAGCCGCTTTGGAATGACAAGCGCCACGATCATGGCCCCTTCGACATCATCGGCGACGTCCATGGTTGTTTCGACGAACTGGTCGATCTACTGCAAAAACTTGGGTACAAGTTTGAAAAGGGAGCCGGGCAGGCGGAAGGCAATTGGCAGGTACAAGCTCCTCAAACCGAAGAGGGAGCCCAGCGCAAGGTCATTTTTCTTGGAGATTTGGTCGACCGCGGCCCCAAGACCCCTGCGGTCCTGCGTTTGGTCATGGCCATGGTTCGAGAGGGCGCGGCGCTTTGCGTTCCCGGTAACCACGACGACAAATTGCGACGCAAATTGGAGGGCCGCAAGGTAAAAATCGCTCATGGTCTGGAGCAGAGTTTGGCTCAGCTCGAATCGGAATCGGAAGAGTTCCTCGACCAAGTTCGGGATTTTCTTCGAGGCTTGGTCAGCCACTACCAACTGGACCGGGGTAGGTTGGTCGTCGCTCACGCCGGCTTGAAAGAAGACATGCAAGGCCGCGGTTCCGGTCAAGTTCGGCAATTTTGTTTGTACGGGGAGACCAGCGGCGAAACCGATGAGTTCGGCTTGCCGGTTCGCTATCCCTGGGCCATGGATTATCGCGGCCGGGCCACGGTGGTGTACGGCCACACCCCCGTTCCTGAGCCAGAATGGCTGAATCGAACCATTTGCGTGGACACAGGTTGCGTATTCGGCGGCATGCTCACCGCCTTACGCTATCCGGAAAAGGAAACTGTTTCGGTTCCAGCTCGACAGACATACGCTCAATCCGTCCGCCCCTTCGACTCGGAAACCGAGGGATCGGATCCACCGGGTTCCGACTCTTCCCTCTCGGCCCAACAACTTCAAGATCATCAACTGGACTTGGAAGATGTTCGAGGGAAGCGTTTCATCCAAACTCGGCTACGGCGCAATATCCGCGTGCATGAGGAGAATTCCGCCGCTGCTTTGGAGAGCATGAGCCGCTTTGCTACCGACCCACGTTGGCTGATCTACCTGCCTCCCACCATGTCGCCGAGTGAAACTTCGTCTCGGAGCGGGATGCTGGAACATCCGGACGAAGCCTTCGCGACTTATCGAAATGCCGGCGTCAGCGAGGTGATTTGCCAAGAAAAGCACATGGGTTCGCGGGCGGTCGTCATCTTGTGCCGAGACCCTCAAAGTGCGGAACGGCGCTTCGGAGTCGATACCGGGGAGATCGGAGTAGTCATCACCCGCACCGGCCGCCGCTTCTTTGACGACTTGGAATTGGAGCATGCCCTTCTGTCCCGCTTGCAAATGGCGGCGGAAGGCGCCGGCCTTTGGGCCGAATTGTCCACCGATTGGCTGTGTCTGGACGCCGAACTCATGCCCTGGTCGGCAAAGGCTCAAGCCCTACTGCGCGATCAATATGCCGCAGTGGGAAGCGCCGCTACCGCCTCATTGGAAGCGTCCCTTGAATCTCTTTCCCTCACCCGGGCTCGCCTTCATGACGAAGGTATCCATGCCCTTTGGAAGCGCCAGCAAAGCCGCCAAGAAAGCGTAGCTCGCTATTGCCAGGCATATCGGCAATACTGCTGGCCGGTCCAGTCCTTGGAAGATTTGAAGTTGGCTCCCTTTCATTTGTTGGCCAGCGAAGGAGCGGTCCATGCCGATCAAGACCATTTCTGGCACATGGAGATTTTGGCTCGTTTTTGTGCTCAGGATTCCATTCTTTTGGCCACTCAACATCGTTCCGTTTCCTTGGCCGACCTGGAAAGTTGCAAGCAGGCAGAGGACTGGTGGCAGCAAATGACGGCGGCCGGCGGCGAAGGCATGGTCGTCAAGCCCAAGGATTTCGTGGCCAAGGGCAAGCGTGGCCTGTTGCAACCCGCGGTCAAATGCCGCGGCTCCGAGTATCTGCGCATCATTTATGGTCCCGAATACTTGATGCCGGAGCATTTGGAAAGACTGCGAAAACGCGGATTGGGCCGCAAACGGTCCTTGGCTCTTCGAGAATTCGCTCTTGGCCTTGAGGCCTTGGAGCGATTCGTACGCCGGGAGCCTCTCCGCCGCGTTCATGAGTGCGTCTTCGCGGTTTTGGCCCTGGAAAGCGAGCCGGTGGATCCCAGGCTATAGATCTGGATCACTCTCAAATGAGAAAGGGCCGCCTCGGAATTTCGGGGCGGCCCTGGCGCTTGACGTCGCTTTACTTCATTCCATTTCGCCAGGCCCTGGCTTAGGGAAGGATGCTGGTGGCAACCACCGGCGTGACTCGGTTCTTCTGGACGGCTTGGAACCAAATGCTTTGGGTAGCTCCGACTCCAGGAATGATGAAGTCCCAGCGGACCTGCCCTCCCGCGTCGGTCATCCCTTGCTGCAATGGATTTCCAACTTGGCCATAAGGATCGCAGACGTCCACGATCACGTTCAAGGCCGGAATGAATTCCGCACAGCTTCCGCCGTCCAAGCTGTAAATCAGCCAGGCGATTTCCGAAGGAGTGCCTCCCGTCACTTCGAAGGTTCCGATTTGCCCGCCTTGCAAGGGATACGGAGTCACTGCCAGCTCAAAGGGAGCCGGAGGAGTCGGAATTAGCTCAAAAAGGTAAGCAGCTCCAGCTTCCGTTCCCTGTACATCATGGAGGTGACTCCCGGTCAGGATCCACTCGGAAGTAAGTGCGACCGCCCAGCCCAGTTCATCTCCGCCGCCAGCATCGGAAGCAAGCAGTTTCCGGTCTTCATTCCAAGAATTTCCGTCGAATTGAAACAAATAGACGGAACCTCCTTGACCGGCGGAATCGTCATCCATCGGACAGCCGATGGCCACCGTATCTCCATTTATGGCCACGGACGCGCCGAAATAGTCAAATTCCCATAAATCGGAAGACAACAATCGTTGTTCTTCCTGCCAGGAGCTTCCGCTTCTTCTAAATACGTACGCTGTACCGGGCCAATAAAATACGCCTCTTTCCTTGCTCTTGGCTCCCACTACAATCACTTCGCCGGAGATGGCCACTGATTCCCCGAAGCGATCAAATGAATTGCCATCCGAAGCAAGCAACTTTCTCTCGCCACTCCATTGACTGCCGCCAAAAGAATAGGTGTATACCGAGCCGGTGAGCGGTCCGAAATCTTCGTCTTCATAGGCTCCCACAACAATTCGATCCCCGGATATGGCCACCGCTCCGCCATAATCATCTCCGTAAGCACCATCTGAGGCCCAAATTCGCTGCTCCTTGATCCAATTTCCGGAAAGGTTTCGATAGATGTACACGACTCCACTTGAGGTATCATTCCCATCCCCATAGGGAGCGCCAATGATCGCCACCCCGCTGGACATGGCAATGGAATGACCAAAACCTTCTCCTACATCGGGAGTTATTTTATCGACTTCATTCCAACTTGATCCCGTCAATTCAAATACATAAACGGCCCCCCTCTGAACTTGGCCACTATCTTTTTCCTTCGGAGCCCCAACCATGATGAAATTGTCGGATATCGCTACTGAGTACCCGAACCAATCCAAGTTTTCTCCATCCGAGGCGATTAGCTTCTGTTGCTCTTCCCAGTACACACCATTGAACCAATAGACGTAAGCCGAGCCCTCATTTGTATCTTGTATGTCATCCTTGTGGGCTCCGACCACCGCATAATCACCGGATACAGCCACGGAAGAGCCAAGCCAATCGTAATCCATACCGTCTGCGGCCACCAGCTTGGCTTTTTCGGTCTGCTGCGCCGGCAAGGAAACCGACGAAAGGATGCTGAAGAGGGTGGCCAGGTAGAAAACCGGCCACCAAGAGCTACGAATGATCTCCAAAGACAAGAGTCTGTTCACGGTCCAACCTCCAGTGTTGAGTCCTTCATCCAAGGAATGAAAATTCAGGATCCCAACGTGGATTTTTCAATAATCCGAAAATTGGCCGGCTCGTCCCTTTTGGATAAAGACGTCGCCGACCGTGAGCAACTCCACAGGTCTTCGGCTATAGGCCGGGGGCGATCCATAATGGAAACGGGCCGCCTAGGAATTTCGGGGCGGCCCTTGACGCTTGATTTCGTCATTCTCCATTTCGCCAAGCCATCACCTAGGGAAGGATGCTAGTAGCCACCACGGGCGTGACCCGATTCTCCTGGACGGCTTGGAACCATACCTGGATATTGGACGCAACCAACGGCATGGTCAAATTCCAGAGGAAGTCGCCGTTGAGATCGGTTATGCCGGAGGCCACGGGATTATCCTCATGATTAGAGGCGTCGCATAATTGGAGTATTACGTTCAAGGTTGGGAAATACTCGGAGCAAGATCCTCCAACCAGGCTATAGGCAAGCCAGATCGGTTGATTGGGATTCCCATTTCGAACGTGGAAAGAGCCGACTTGGCCACCTTGCAGAGGTAGCGGTGAAATTACAAGGTCAATTGGAGAAGGAATCGATCCGGCTTCAAATAAGTAAACTGAGCCTGCACGAGTTCCGTTGTCATTGTCCAACCAAGCTCCTGCGAACAGACTCCCATTCGAAAAGGAGATTGACTTAGCCATTTGACTGGAGTCGCTTCCGTCAGAAGCCTGGAATTTTTGATTCTGAATCCAAGAACCTTGTATGTGCTGAAACGTGTAAACGGTGCCCGAATCTACAGTGGAGCCATCCTCGCCTGGAGCCCCAACGGCAATCAATCCCCTATCGATCGAACACGATTGCCCGAACCCATCTACAGATTGCCCCTGAAGAGAAAGCAGTTTCTGTTCCTCTACCCACTGACCGGAAACTCGCCGAAAAACATAAGCTGCGCCGGCACCGTTTCCGTTATCGTCATCCCCGGACGCGCCGATGACCAAAAGATCTCCTTCAACCGAAATACTGCCACCAAACGCATCAGCAGATTCGCCATCCGAAGCCGTCAGCTTTTGCTCCTCCACCCAAATATTTCCGTCAAAAGAAAAAGAGTAGACGGCCCCGGCACTCCAACCGAGTTGATCATCTCCAACAGCACCAACCATCAAATCCTGCCCTTCTAGGGACACAGGATACCCAAACTTCGCGTAGGGGCTTCCATCCGAAGCGGTCAGCTTTTGCTCCTCCAGCCATTGATTACCGACCAAACGAAATAGATACACAGACCCCGATGCGAAGCCAAGATCATCGTCCTGATGAGATCCAATGGCGACAACATCATATCCAGCGGCCACCGACTTGCCGAATACATTGAGAGGCTCGCCGTCGGAGGCTATGAGCTTCTCTTCTTCCATCCAATTTTGGCCATCAAATCGAAATATATAGGCGGCGCCGGAAGAGTCACCGAACTCGCGGTCGCCATGAGCCCCCACTACGATCAAATCCGAGAAAATGGAAACTGCAATTCCAAAACTATCCCCCGCCTCTCCGTCGGAAGGGATGAGTTTCTGCTCTTCGACCCAAGCTCCTCCAACCTTTCGAAACACATAGGCGGCTCCTGACATCTCTCCTTGGTCATCGTCCGCAAACGCCCCGACTACCGCGACGCCGTCTGACACCGAAACGGAGTACCCAAATCGATCCTCCTGAAATCCATCCGAGGCCAACAGTTCCTCGACTTCAAACTGCTGGCCGTGGGCCAAGCTCCCCGGAAGTATCAGGAAGACAATCGTGAAACAAAGAATCGCCTTGGGCAACAACAAGACGAATTGTCGTAGGTTCAGAATGATCATGACAAGCTCCTATGAAAGGTCCCTGGATAAGGAATGAAAATCTGAAATCCCAACGGGGATTTTTATGGAAATCCGAAATCCGCTCGATTTACTTCGGCAAAATGCCTCGAAGCCGATCGGTCGCTCGTTTCAGAGCCATGCGAGCGGCTTCGAGTTGCATGTCAAATTTTTGGGCGATTTCCTCCAGAGTCCTGCCCTCGAACAAGGCGCCCAATAGTTCCCGATCTCGCGGGCTGAGCTTCTCGAAACCGAGCTGAGCCAGCTCTTGAGCTTCGGCTTCGGCCGCCTCGGAAGCTGGGCTCGGAAAAGGGCTCTCCGGATTCCAGGTTCCTTCCTGTGGGTAGACGCGCCGATCTTCTCTCCGCTTTTGGGCCTTCCTGGCAAGAATTTTGCGATAGACCTTGCTGCGAAAGTGCTGGGAGACCAAGTTCAAGAATGCGGCACGGTTTTTGAACTCGAAACGGTGAAGTTGCCGGCTCAGGTCCCCCAAGATGGAAACCACGACGTCCTCGGTGTCGATCTGACGCCGCAAATCAGCCGAAATTTGCCGGCTCGTCCTTTGGACGATAACGTCCCAAAAGTACTGGAGGAATTCGTGGGCGGCATCTCGGTCGGCTTTGGCTTCCAGAAAAACTTCCTTTAGAACGGCATCTCGCATTGATACACCCTCTGCAACCTGTTTTTGGATGGAATCGCGGACATCCCGCCGCTCCATCAAAGCCAAGCTGGCCGGACCCAGTTGTTCCCGGCAGAAGCCAAGCGCTAAACTAAATTCGAATTCGGGAGCTGCATTCATAAAGGAACGAGATCATGACTGAGGATCAACTATGGCAAGAACAGGCGGAGCAAGCCTTCCTCGCTTACCTGGACATGCTACAAGATGAAGGGCAACCATCTAGCCGGAAAGAATTTATAAGTCAGTACCCCCACCAGGTACAAACTTTTTTACGCCAATTATTCGACCGGGCAAAGGAATTGACCCGGATGAGGGACGCCTACTCGCTCCGACCGAGAGAAACCTTTGGAGATTATCGGCTGATCGAAGAGCTGGGCAAAGGCGGTATGGGCGTCGTTTGGAAGGCGGAACAGATTTCGGTAGGAAGGAAGGTGGCGCTCAAATTGTTGCAACCGAACGTCCTCTTGACCGATACGGTTTTACAACGATTTCAGCGGGAAGCTTTGCTTACGGCCAGACTGGAACACCCGGCCATCGTCACCGTATTTGCAGTCGAAGCTCGAGCCGATTGCCCTTTCATCGTGGAAGAGCTGGTTGAAAACGGCCGCACCTTGGCACATCACTTGGAAGAAATTCGGCGAATGCCGAAGCTTCCCCCGAATTATTTTCAAGCTACGGCGGAGATGTTTTTGGAGGTCGCCGATGCCTTCGATCAAGTCCATCGAGAAGGAGTCATTCACCGCGACATCAAGCCGGGGAATCTATTGATGACTCCGAAGAACAAGCTAAAAATTGCCGACTTCGGCCTGGCCTTCGAAGATCAAGCGATTCCTCTCTCGGCAACCGATACCTTTGCAGGCACTCCTCATTATCTGAGCCCCGAACAAATTTCCGGTCGAAGCCAGGATCTGGATCCGCGAACGGATGTTTTCAGCCTTGGGGTCACCCTCTATGAAGCTTTGACCCTGACTCCTGCCTTCGGCACCGGCACCCGGACTCAAATATTGCAGCGAATCTCAGAAGTGGATCCGGTTGAGCCTCGCAAGTATCAAGCGAAGGTCCCTCGAAATTTGTCGACCATCTGCATGAAAGCGATCGAAAAAGATCGAAGGCGTAGATATGCCAGCATGGACGCCTTTGCCAGCGATTTGAGGCGGTTTCTGAAGGAAGAGCCCATTCAAGCCAAACCGGCGAGCTTGACCTATCGGGGCAGCAAATGGATCAAACGCCATCGGGCCAAGAGCGTTGCCGCGGCCCTGCTCCTGGTCGGCCTCCCAGTGGTCGCGGCCTTGGGCCAATGGATCGTCACCCATTGGGACGACGTCCAAGCGCAGGTAAGCGACCGTCGAACCCAAAATGCCGAATATTGGGTTCAGGAGGGTTTTCTCCAATTGGGTGAAGTTCAGACCCAGGCCGCCCTCCATTCCTTTCGACGATCGATGGAGATCCAGCCCAGCCCGGAAGGCCTCATGGGATGGATTCAGGCCCTCCTTCGTTCCCAGAAGCCCGATGAGGCTTTGGACCTGCTGAATCATCACTGCGAATTGCAAAACCGATTCCCGGATTTGATACGGGTGAAAGTTCTCATCCATCGGGCCAAGGACCAGAAAGAGGTCGCCGAGAGTATTATGAATGAACGAAGGGAACCCTCAACGGCCGCGGGTTGGTTTCTGGAGGGTCAGTTGTTATTGGCGGAGGCGGTGCAAAATAAAGAACAGAAGGACCCGGATACCTTTCAAGCCGCGATCAGAGCCTTCCAAACGGCAACCTACTTAGCAGAATCCAAGGCTTTGTATTTCTTTCAATTCTCACGAGCTCTGTTCCTATCCGAATCAGAGCACGATTTAGCCGCTCCCTTAGCCGCCGCCATTCAAGCTCGCTGGCCGGAATCCAGTTACGCCAGATACCATTGTGGATTGCTCTACGACCACACCGAGGAGTGGGAAAAAGCCAAGGAACACTATCAACGTTCGGTTGAATTGAACCCAAGTTTCAGTCTTGGACACCACAACTTGGGTGTCGCTCTCTTTCATCTGAAACAATTCAGCGAAGCGACTTCGGCGGTTCATCGCGCCATCGATCTTAACCCAGATTATGCCAAAGCCTACAGCAGCCTCGGGGTCATCCTTCGCCTACAAGGCCAATGGAAAGAAGCTGTGTCCGCCTTCCAAGAAGCGATCCGACGGGATCCGAATTTTTCCGAAGCCTACAACAATCTAGGGAACACCCTACGAGACCTGATCAAACTTCCGGAGTCGGCCGAGGCCCTTCAGTTCTACCTCAAGCTGGAGCCGAATTCAGCCATCGGCCACAATAATTTGGGAGCGACCTTAAGAGCCCAAGGCAAGTTAGACGAAGCTCAAGCCGCCATCGAGCGTGCCCTCGAAATTCAACCGGACTTCGCTCATGCCCATTACAATCTTGGCCTCATTTTCGGCGAGAAAGGCATGCAAGATAAAGCCCTTCAAGCCTATCGAAAGGCGATTCAATACGATGCTCACCATGCAGATGCCTTCAACGCCATGGGTTTGGCGTGGACGGCTCTCGGGAATCAGACTGAGGCTATGGGAGCTTTTCTACAGGCAGTAAAGGTCGATCCGAATCACGCAGATGCCTATCTCAATTTAGGCATTGCCAAAGGTCGAGAAGGGTCGAAAGAGGAAGCCGCAGAAGCATTTCAAATGGCGCTTCAAATCAACCCGAAACTGACCACCGCTCGATTAAATCTTGGAAATACTTTGGAAGGACTCGGGGAAATAAAAGAGGCCCAGCAAACTTACCAAACTGCAGTTGAATTGGATCCGGAAAACCCCTGAGCAAATTTGATTCTTGGAGATTTCCATTTCCGTCACGATCAATTCGAAGCGGCCTTGCCTTTCTTACAGCAAGGCCAGCAGCTCGGCCAACGCCTACCGGGTTGGCCCAGCCAAGTCGCCGACTTGATTCAACAATGCCAGAATCAATTGCGCGAAAATGCCGGCTCGTGAGCCGGGGAAGAGAGTTCGGTTTCCTTTCCCGGCTCCGGCCAATTGAAGTCCGTCCATGCCCTAATTGGCTACCGCCGCAAGCCGTTGCGCCGCCGCCAAACCGGATAGTAGCGCCCCGTGAACGGTGGCATGGTATTCCGCAAGGGTGTGCTCGCCGGCGAAGAATAGGCGGTCGCTACCAGAATCAAGGAAGCGATCATTGTCCTGTTTGCCGGTGCCGACCACCCACCCGGAGTAGCTTCCTTCGGTATGAGGAGAAGTCCCCCATTCGCTGGCAATCACTTGGGTCGGCGATGGAATCTGCGGGCCATACATCAACCGCAATTCCTGCATCACTCGGGCTACCGCCTGGGTTGAGGACATTCCTTCCATCAAATCCGCCATTTCAGCGCTGGTTTCGACCGTCAAAATCGATTTGCCGGTCAACGGCACTCGATTGGTAAAAAAGAAGTGTTCCCCGGCGCCATAAGGCTGATGAGGCACTCCTGCCTTGCCGATCCAATCCATTTGATCGTTCCAAAACACCGAAGGAAATTCAAGGATCAGGCGGTGGCGGCGACCGAAGCCCAGAGCCTGGATCGAACCTTGCAAAGCAGAGGGCAAAGCCGGCAGGAACTGCACGTTTCCAGCCTTTAACACCCCAAGAGGTAAGGTGGCCACCACTCTTTCCGCTTCGAAGACTCCTTGGTTGGTGACCACTCTGGCTACCGCTCCGCGAGTATCCACCGACTGCACCGCATGGAGAAGACGGACGTCGACCCCCTGGGCCAAGCCCTGAACGATGCCGTCGAAACCACCTAAAGGCCAACCATCCCCTCCACCGAAGGTTTCATAGCCTCCGGTTTTGGAACTGTAGCGCTGCAAATACTGGCTGGTCTCGTCAACGTAACCGGCGAACATTAAATCCCCGGCGACTTGTTCTTCCCCTGGTTGAAACCGCCCCGGCGTGCCAACGTCGTCCAACGACTGGGCCAAGGATTGATCACGGATCAAGAAAAAGCCCAGGGCATAAGCCAATCCCATGGAAAACCAGACTTTGTTTGCGGCGGAATCCAACGCACTTTGGGAAATCAACCGCCCCTGCAGATCATGAAGTTCGAAATCAAAACTGGCGGTCTGAATGCCGACCCCAAAGCGCCGGGCCAGCTTGCTGATCGGATTGCCGTGGACTCCGTGAATCCAGGTGGCGCCAAGATCGATCGGAACTCCCAAAGAACGGTCGGTCTGGATGCGACCGCCGACCCGGTCCCTGGCTTCGAGCACGATCACCTGACCCGGAGCAGAAAAACCGAGCTTTTCCTTCAGGACTCGGGCAGTAGCCAGCCCGGAAACTCCCGCCCCGATGACGAGCACTCGGTCTTGAGGTCCGCCGGAGCGTTGAAAAGCGGAAAGCCAGCCGCCACCGAGCAAGGTGGCCCCGCCGGCTGAGCAGCGTTTCAGAAAGAGGCGACGATCCATGACCTTAGCCAAGCTATCCGACCGAATGATCCAAGTTGTTTCCAACTGGTGTCCAGAGTTGGCAAACCGCCTTTGCCACGTCAATCTAGGAAGAACGCAACTGTGAATCCAGCCGCCTCTCGCATTCTCGTCGTGGAAGACGACGCCCGCATCCGCCTGGAGTTGGAGGACGCCTTAACCGGGGCAGGCTTTACAGTCATGACCGCGGCGACCTTGAGCGAAGCTCAGCAGGCCCTGCAGCACGATTTCGATCTCATGGTGCTGGATTTGGGCATGCCCGACGGCGACGGCCTGGATTTTTGCCGTAATCTGCGCCGCGGCCAAAGGGCACTTCCGGTTTTGATCTTGACCGCCCGGTCCGATCCGATGGAGAGAGTTCGGGGATTGGATCTGGGCGCCGACGACTATTTGGGAAAACCTTTTTTCATGCCCGAAGTGGTGAGCCGAATTCGTTCCATCCTCCGCCGGGCGGGCCGCTCCGCCGAACTTGGCCGGGTCGAAATCCAGGGAGTTTGGGCCGATCCGCGCAGCCACCGAGCCGGAGTCGATCAAAGCGAAATCGAGCTGAAGCCGCGGGAATTCGATTTGTTGCTGTTTTTCCTTCGAAACCCAGGCCGGGCATGGACGCGAGAACAACTCTTGGATCGAGTATGGGGCATGGGTTATTGGGGCGGCCCCCGCACCGTTGACCTCCACGTCCGTCGACTGCGGCTGAAAATCGAGGAGAATCCAGAAGCGCCGACTCGATTACAAACGGTTTACGGAGTCGGATATCGCTACGGAGAAGGAGCATGAAATTCGCCCGACAAGATGAACGGATTCCCTGGTTTCGCCGCCTTTCGATCCGGCTGGCCTTTCTGGTCGTTTCCACTCTTTTGGTCAGCGGATTCGCATACATCCCGCTTTATTTTCTATTGGGCCACCACATGTATCCGGCTTGGTTCGACGCCGAGTTCTTGCGCTGGCGCGCTGACGCCCTGGAAGCGGTTGAACGAGGGGAATTGGAAAAGGCCGCTTTGTACGACGAGTACGAAGACGACTCCGGTCCCTTTGAAATCGCCTGGCTGTTCGGCCAAGTCACGATAAGCGCGGCAGTGCTTTATTCCGGTATTACCTGGATGGTTACCCGCAGAGTGCAAAAGTTGGCCAAGCAAGCCCAGGCGCCGGTCGGTCCCTCTTCCACCTTGCCCGGCCCATTTCAAATCGGGGGCAATGATGAACTGACTCGCCTCGCCAGCACCATGAACGGTTTACGGCAACGAGTCGAAGTCTTATTGCAAACCCTGGCTCGACAAAGCGAAGAAAGAAAACAATGGGTCGCTCAAGTTTCTCATGACATCCGAACCCCGATGACCGCTTTGATCGCCTGTTTGGATCGATGGGAATCCGCCAAAGACCCAAATACCGCCGGCGATCTGGTGCAACTCGCGCGAGCGGACGCCGGCCGAGTGCGGGCCCTGGCCGAGGACCTGTTGGAGGTGGCGCGGTTGGACGCCGGAGCCGAGCTGCAACAGGAGCCGGTCCTCCCGGCGGAACTGGTTCACCAAGTCGTCGCCGGCTTGCGGCCGTGGTTGGAACAAGGGGGCAAGCGCCTGGAACTCGAACTTGCTCGGGGGCTTCCCTCGCTGTTAGCTGACGGCCACCTGCTGAGCCGGGCCTTGGAAAACCTGCTGCGAAACGGGGCTGAACACGCGAGAAGCCTGATTCGTCTGAGCCTCCGGGCCGAAAGCGAAGCTGCTGAAGTTGTTTTGACCGTGGACGACGACGGTCCGGGTTTTCCTGGCCTGAACGAGCCGATGGATTTGGCTCAACTGCGACAAGAAAAGGGCTCCAAAGAAGGAGGTGGCTTGGGATTGGCCATCATCGACAAAGTCGTTCGCCTCCATCGAGGTTCGATTCAGGCCGCCGTTTCCCCGGAGGGAGGTGCCCGGGTGACCTTGAGATTGCCGGTGAAGTCGACCTAGCTCCAGCTTGGAGAGCGGGAATCGGGGTTCCCGGGCTACACTAGGAACAAGCCCGGCTTTTCCCGTGCCCTTCCCCCCCATCGCCATTTTGCTTTCGGCATCGCTTGCAGCCGCCCCGCCGGCGCAAGCTTCGGGGCAAGATGTCCCCTTATCCCTTTACACCAGCCCCCATTGGCCAAATGGATTAGATTTCGGCGAAGCCAACGGGATTTCCTTCGGCGACTACGACGGCGACGGTTGGCCGGATTTATTCGTATTCAGTTCCGGGCATTTGTGGCGCAACCTCCACGGTACGACTTGGGTTTTGGCCGCCGACTTGGATACCGTCCTGCCCTTTGCCGGACGCCGCTACGGCTCGGCCTTTGGCGATTACAACGGCGACGGTCTGGCCGACATTGCCACCGAGCCTCGCCGCGGCATGGGCGACGATTGTTTCCATCTGTTGAAAAACCTCGGGGCCGGCCCGAATTTCGTCGATGTTGCCGGCGACCCCAACGTCTTTCCCATCCCATCCTGCGGCATGGATGCGGAAACCATCGTTTGGGCCGACCTGGACGGCGATCAAGATTTGGATTTATTCGTGCCGGCCTATCCGCCGTCGCTCGGCAGCACCGACAACCGGTTCTTCCGCAACCTTGGCCCGACCGGTCCGGGAGGGATTTATCGCTTCACCGAAGAAGCGGCTTCCGCTGGTTTATTGGTGGCCAATGCCGCCATTCGCCCGGAAGGTGCTCAAGTCGCAGATACCGACGGTGACGGCGATTTGGACTTGTACTGCAACGGTTATCTTTATCAAAACCACTCGGCCTTAGACCTCCCGGCATTTACTTTCATGACCGAGGCCGGCTCGGGAATTTCCTCCATGGGCATTCGCGATGAGGGAGTGGTTTTCGTCGACTATGACCTCGACGGCGATTACGATTTGCTCGTCAACTACAACCCTCCTCAGGGCATGCGGCTTTGGGAAGCCCGAGGGGACGGCACTTATTTCCTAACCGATCTGAATGTAATCGAAGATCATACCCTCGGAACCGCTTACGGCATCACCATGGCGGATTGGGACGGAGACGGCGACTTCGATTTGCAAGGCCGGGACACCTTTCGCCGCAACCTTTGGGTGGAGCAAGGAAAGCGCCGATTTGAATTGGTCTCTCATCAGGTGGATCCCATCCATCTCGATCAAACGCCTCCAGCATGGGGAGATTGGGATCAGGACGGCGACGTCGACTTGGCCCTTCGCTGGCTATACCAAAACGACCTTTACGGCCCGGACACCGCGCCTGAAAACAAACGCCACCTTCGGGTGCGGGTGGTACAAGATTCGACCTTGGTTCCCACCGGATTGGAAACGGAATTCGGCGCTTCGGTGGAAGTCCGGGTCTATGGAGAGGAAGGCTTCCGCCGGCGCAAACAACTGGTTTCCAGTTCGTCCGGCTATTTAAATCAAAATGAGTACACCTTGACCTTTCAATTGCCCGAGGATGCGGTCAGCGGCTTACGTTTCGATTTAAGCGTAGATTTTCCCGGCCTGCAAAGCACTTCGTTCCGGCGGGTGGACAAATTCGTCAACCCGGCATTGGGCCACTTGGAACTCGCCGCCTTGGGTCAAGACCGAGAAATCACCGTGTTTCGAAGCGGCAAGGTGCGTATGCACGGCTGCGACTTGGAAGCTCCCGATGCTCGTTCGGCGGACTTGATCACCAGTACCCATGGGTTGATTCGCCCTTCTCCGAACCAAGCACCTCCGGATCCTGTAGTGGCCAGCCGGCCGCCGGAATTTGTCGGCATCGAAATCGACACCAACTCGGCAACCACTCCGCTTCAAGTTCGAGAAATCTTGATCGACGGGTTCCCGGGAACGCCGATGAAAACCCGCCATGGGATGGCCAATTTCCTGGTTTGGGACGTCACCGATCCACTTCAACCGCAGCAGCTTCCTTTCGGGACCTGGCAACGTCAATCTCACGGCCGCAATTTCCGCAGCAGCGAATTCTGCAATTTTCTGATGCAGCCGGGCCGAATTTATCGCTTGGTCACCCACGCCCAAAGCTTGCGAGCCACTCCGATTTCCGGCCCTGTTCATCATGGCCCCTTCGCGGTAACCGGAGGCCTGCGTTACCGCGATTCCAATCCGGCCAGCGGTCGTGCCGTAGTGTCGGCAGCGTTGGATCCTTCTCAGGTCTATCTTTCGGTTCGGCTATCCGAATTTGCCGGTGAACCCTGGAAAGACCTCGGCCAAGGCGTAGCCGGCCTTCTTGGTCAACCGGTGTTGGAAGCCAGCGGCGGCGGCTGGGCCGGCACCCCCACTCGCTTGCAGCTTCGAGGGGCCATGCCCTTATCTCATGTGACTTTGATTACCGGTTCCAGTTTACGCTGCCAACCGGTTCAAGGCGTCCTGGTCCTGCCCGATTTGGATCAAATTCAAAACGATTTGACCACCGATCTTACCGGTCGATTGGAAATGTCGGCCACCTGGCCTGCCAATCTCGGCCGAGGGATTCCCTTGTTCTTTCAAGCCTTTATTTCCGACCCCACCGCCCCCCGCGGCACCGCGGTTTCCAATACCGTGGTTCGGTTATCCGAAGATTAAGCCGCCGGCCACGGGATTACCCTGGAAGGCGATCATGACCAACCGCCGCCTTCCCCTCGCCATCGTTCTCCTCGGAATCGGATTCGGTTCCCCGTTGGCCTCGATGCCACAGCCGGACCACGAGCGGAAGGCGGAAGGCCCGTTGCAGGACTTCCTCGGCCGATCGGCCTTTGAAACAAGGAAACTCTTCGATCAAGGTCGATTTCCCAACGTGGTGGTCAGCATGGAAGGAACGGTGTTGGCTCTCTGGGGAGGGGTCAAGTTGCGCCGGAGCGAAGACGGAGGAGCCACTTGGGGTCCAGAAATCTCCATTCGAAAGGGATTCATGGGTGGCGGCGCCATCGTCAACGAAAACAACGGGGAAATCCTGGCGTTCGTAGAAGAAGGCCATCCGCCGGCCCCCCTCACTCTTATGCGTAGCCGAGACGACGGCAAAAGCTGGTCGGCGATGGAGCATAAAATCTATCCGGATCGAAACGGTCACATTCCTTCCATGCACATGAACGAAGCCGGCATCACCTTGCGCTACGGAACCCATGCCGGTCGATTGCTTCGAGCCGCTCGCCATTACGCCGGTCGAAATCACCGCGAACAGTGGCCACACCACTACACCACCGCCATCTACAGCGATGACGGCGGCAAAACTTGGCATTGCAGTCAACCATTCGCCGATATGGGAACCGGAGAAGCGGCCATAGCCGAGTTAGCCAACGGCAGGCTGTATTACAACTCCAGAGCCCATTGGTTTCATCGCCAAGATCAACCCCCGCTGAAACGGCGCAGTGCTTGGAGCCACGACGGCGGTCGCACTTGGCAGGATTGGCAAATCGTTCAAAGCCTGCCCGATGGCCCGCAAGACAGCACTTATGGATGCATGGGCGGTCTGGTTCGCCTGCCAATTCGAAACCGAGACATCCTTCTTTACAGTAATTGCGACAGCCAGCAAGGAAGGAAGCTAGGCACGATTTGGGTCAGCTTCGACGGCGGCAAAACCTGGCCGCTTAAACGATTGGTTCAAAAAGGCCCCTTTGCTTATTCCTCGATGAATGCCGGTCGCCGGCATACGCCTAGCCAAGGATGGATCTTCCTTCACTTTGAAGGAAAGGGATCGCAAATCGCCCGACTCAATCTCCGGTGGCTTTTGCAAGGAACCGCCACCGGCGACGGAGTGATTCCGAAAGAAATTTGCAACATCGAATAGGAAGCTAACCCTTCTAGGATTTCCTATTTCAAAATGGAAACGAATTATGATATTGGCGACGGAAACAAGCCAAGTGTTTTCTACACCTGGCTTTTCCGATAACTCACCCCTCACCTTTCACGAACGGTTGGCTTTCTGGTTGAAGGAAGCCGCATTGGAACAAGAACATGCAAACTTCCCGACTTTCGGTTTTTTTGGGATTCCTTTTGCTGCCGGGGATTTCGGCGGCACAACCTCAAGGTTCGATTCAAGTTTGGGGAGACGACAGCTACGGCGTCGTCAGCCAAACTCCGACCGGATCGGATTTCCTCGAGATCGCCGGAGGAGCCGGCCACTCCCTTGCCCTCAAACTAGATGGCAGCTTGATTTCTTGGGGTAGGGACAACTACAACCAAGTTTCCCATACTCCAGCAGGTTTCCATTTCCGAGCTTTGGCCGCCGGAGTCGCCCTCCATTCCCTAGTTTTGAAAGATGACGGCGGCCTCGAGGCATGGGGGCTTGACGCTTCCGGCCAGGTTTCCGGAGCTCCAGGCTTCCCCGGCTTCGTCCAAGCCAGTCGCGGGCGCTTCACTTCTTATGCCTTGAAAGCCGACGGAGTCATCGTTCCTTGGGGCGATGACTTCTATAACACGATCTCCAACACCCCTACCGGTCCCGGATTCCTTCAAGTCGCAGGAGGTGGCAGCCATTCCTTGGCGCTGAATGGAAACCATGCCATCGTGAGTTGGGGCGATAATTTCTTTGGTCAGATTTCGGGAACGCCGACCGCTCGAGGTTTCATTCAAATAGCCGCCGGTAGAGACCACTCCCTGGCTTTGCGAGCGGATGGAGCATTGGTGGCATGGGGCCGCGATCACTACGGCCAAGTCTCTCAAACCCCCACCGGAACCGATTTCGTGCAAGTATCCGCCGGCGAGGACCACTGTTTGGCTCTCCGGTCGGACGGTACTCTGATCTCGTGGGGCCGGGATACGCATGGGCAAGTCTCCAGCACTCCCGGCAGCACCGGATTCATCCAAATTGCTGGGGGCGAGTTTCACTCCCTGGCCTTGGCCAGCACTGCACCCTTCTATTCCATCCTCAATCTGGTTGGCGGCCAAAGCGCCACGCTTAGCGTGGCGGGGGCCACTCCGTCGGGCACTGTCTTGATCGGTTACAGCTTGACCGGGGCAGGGCCGACCAACACTCCGTACGGCATGGTGGCGATGTCGCCACCGATTTCTCAGCTTCCTAGCCTCACCGCGGATGGACACGGCTTCGCCACCACTTCTGCGACCATTCCCACCGCCGTTTCAGGGTTGACGATCTATACCCAAGCCTATGACGCGAGCTCAGGTCAATTGAGCCAGGCATTGGCAAGAATAGTCCTTTAACTCGGCCCCTTCGCTACGGAATCTTGGCCGGACCTTCCCTTTGAAAGTCCGGCCGATGGTTGGTTAGGATTCGCCCTGGCAGGATTGAAAGAAAAGGTCGATCTCCAGGCGACTTGTTCCGTAACTCAGGAGGTGACCCAATTCTTGATCCTTCTTGCTCTGGCCGCTCCGCCTGTTGGGAGCCCGATTCAACAAGCGCCGCAGACGAAGCTGGAAACCAGCCAGGAAGAATTTCTTAGCTGGGTGCAGGAATCGGCCATTCCAGTAGAACCCTGGCAGAGCAATGCCGAGCTGGAGGCTTATTTGGATCGGGCCCTAAAAGGAAAGCGCATCGTTTTCATCGGAGAACCCGGCCACTTCTTCAGTGAACGCCAGGACGTCCAGTTGCTTTTCATTCGCTCTCTAGTTCGGAGGGGTTACCGCCACCTGTTTCTGGAAGGCCTGGGAGCTTCCAACGCCCCGGTGATGGACGCCTATCTTCAAACTGGAAAACCACCGGTGGCCGGCGACTCCAAACGGCAACAAGAAGCTCAACGATACCGAGAGCGAGCCTTCGAAAGTTGGGTCGGGGCCAAAGGATCCGACTTTCAAAAGCGTCGAAGCGCCGACCGCCAGCGTTTCCTGGATGCTTTGCGGGAGATCCAGCAATCGCTGCCGGAAACTAGTCCACCGCTTCGCATTCATCCCTTGGATATCGACATGCAACCAGGAGCTTGCTACGGATCCATGGACGAAATCCTGGCTCTATACCCCGAGGAACCGGCCCTCGATTGGATTCGAAGTCAATTGGCCAAGATTGAAGGAGAAAGCATCCAGGATGAGATTCAACGACTGGAGCAACTGAAAAAGGCCATGGAGACAAGTCCCGATCAGCACTTCGGAGCTTTGAGCGCAGCCCATCGTCTGGATTTGTTCAAATTCCTCGATTGTTTGATCGAGACGATCGTGTTCTTCGATAGTGCCCGGACCGACGGGAGCTTGAATCGCGCCTTGGTGCGCCGGGAACCGGCCATGTATCGGCAGGTGCAATACGGCCTCGACAGCCTGCCCAAAGGCGCCAAAGCCATCATGATCGGCCACAACAATCACTTGTGCCGGGCTTCTGGAACCATCCCCCGAGCCCGAAAGCCTTCGATGGGAGAAAGAATTGTGAAAGCCAACCCCGGCCAGGTGTTTTGTATTTGGATGTTGCACGACCATGGCTGGTTGCTGAATCCGATGGCCAAGGAACCCATCGAACGTCTCGATTCGGATCCATCCCGGGTGGAAAGCTTGTTGGCGAAAGCGGGCTCCTTGTTTTTACTTCCTCTCGGGAGCGGTAAACCAGGAGAAAGCTATTTGGCAAAGCCTCGTCGCCACAGCTATTTCAGTTGGTCGGAAACCAGCACTCTAAGCCGGCAAACCGACGCCATCTTCTTTCTGGAGAAAATTTCACCCTTGCACGAATAAGGAGAACTGCCGCTCAAGGGCCTCGGTCGGTCCGGTCACCAAACTTCTGGCTCATGGATTCCAACGGCTCGGCACGGAGAACGGGACGAACCCAATCACTCAGAACGTTTATTCCTAGTAGCCCGCTTTTTTGTCCACCACGTTCAGCAACGGCTCGCCGGCGGCGAAGCGGCGCAAATTCTCCCGATACACCTGATTCCACTGTTTGCTGGTCAAAGCCGCTCGCCCGGCGACGTGGGGCGTAATCACGACGTTGTCCATAGACCAAAGCGGGTGATCAGCGGGCAACGGCTCCGGATCGGTTACGTCCAAACACGCACCGGCAAGATGCCCGGATTGCAAAGCCAGGGTCAAAGCCTCCGTATCCATGATCCGTCCTCGCGCGATGTTGACCAAAAAAGCGCCTTGTTTCATTTGAGACATAGCTTTGGCATCGATCATGCCTCGAGTCTCTTCGGTCAGGGGCAGACACAGAACGATGACGTCAGCTTGCCCCAGCAATGCCGGCAATTGCTCCGGCGTTCCTTGGAAGTCGACGTAGGGCGGAGCCTCGACGGCACTTCGACGAGTGGCCAGGACGTGCATGCCAAAACCCTTGCCCCGTTGGGCCACCTCCCGCCCGATGCCGCCCAAGCCGACCACCAGCAAGGTCTTGCCGCTCAAGGCAATGGGTTCGATGCCGCTACCGCGACGATTCCAGGAACCCCGCTGCTTGGCGTGGAGATGGAAGCGTAAGTCTCGAGTCAGAGTCAAAAGCATGGCGAATACGTGATCGGCAATCGCCGCACCATGAACCCCCTGCATGTTGGTGAGCACCACCCGCTCCGTGCTCATCAAAGGTTGATTGGTCAAATAGCGGTCCACTCCAGCACTAGGCGCTTGCACCCAAACTAACTGCTTCGCTGCCCGAACAAACTCGGGCGTGCAATAACGGCCGTCCACGCCATGGACTTGTGGAGCCCATTGCAACGCTTCCCTTTGCGAGCCGGGAGTCAAGATCCGCAAATTGGGAGCCAAGGCCTTTAACTCCGCGAGGTCGCTTTCGGCCATCGACCTGGCCAAATAGACCAATGGCTTTTTGCCCCCTTCGGTAGCGATCGCCACCCGAGCGTGGCGCAAAGAACCCACCGCGGGAGTTTCTTGGGCCGGCGAAGTCGAAATTTCCGACGGCGCCCTTTCCTGGATCTCCTGAGCCACCAAAGCTCCCGAAACCCCGGTGAACAGAGCCAGAACCGCCAATCGGAACCAGCCCGAGGAGGCATGCTGCGAGGAGGACATAAGCTGATCCTAAGAGGAAACCGACCAACTTTCCCTCAAGAATCTCTCTGGGACATCAAATGATTCAGGACTTGGATTCCGTCCGGCCGGAAACTCATGGCGTATTGGTCGGCAAATTCCTCCCGCTCGGCCACGTTGGCCTTGGACCAATGGCGATGGAAAAAGTCCACGTGGTGACCGACTTCGTGAAAGAGAACTTCTACAAAATACCGCCGCAGATTGTCCAAACTGAAATTCGCATGCCATCCGCCTTTTCGGTAAAAAGGTTCCGCTCCGAAACGAGCATATTCCTTGGCCACTCGGCCGCTTGGCTTTCGCCTGCCCAGCCATAAATTCATATCCTTTCTCCACGAATACATGACCACCAAATGAACGCCTCGGCCGCAGATAAATTCAGCCAGCGGCGATCCCTTGGGGTTCTGCCGTTTCAACCAAAGATGAGTAATTCCTTTGGTATGCCCGGCCGGCAAGGCTTTCAAGGCTTGGAGGCATTCTTCCCCGTTCAAAGGGAAGAAGTAGTCTCGGGACGGATTGTCCTCGATCAGAATCGGAGTCTGTTGATCGAGACCGGGAGGCGAGAGCGAGTGCGCACGACGAAAAATTTGATCGGCCAGTTTGGGGCGAGCCCGCCCGCCGTATACGTCGCCAAGCTTGCGGTTCTTCCTCCAAGCCGTGTGTTTGCGGCTTCTCATCTTCCCCCACTTTAACCATCTACCGAGCGATCCATCCCTTCTTTGGTGGTTCGCCGGATTCACGTCGGCGGCATTCCAGCCGGAACCAAACCATCACATCCGGGTTTCAGCAGGGAGATGGTCCTACGGCCATCGCCTAACTCATCATGCGAATCCTGTCCCTTCTTTTTGCTTGGACGGTTTTCTTACCGATCCTCCTTCCCGCCCAAGAAACCGAGAGCCCTGCTCAAAGGAACCGGCAGGCGGCGCCCAAAATCCAATGGTTCGGAACCTGGAGCCAAGCTTTGGCCGAAGCCAAGCGGACCGGTCGCCCGATCCTGCTCACCTCAGCAGCCCCCCAATGCCGCGGCGTTTCCGGCATGTGGTGACCGGGCAAAGTCAAAGCGGATCAGGATTTCTGGTCCGACGCCACGGTCGTGGCGGCATCCCGGGAATGGATTTGCGTTCGTTTGGCCACCTACGAAAACCGAGAAGAAGGCGAGTTGTTGCACTCCTTTTTCCGAGGCCGAGGGACCTTGGAAAACACCCTCACCATTTTGTTGAAGCCAAACGGAAAGGAGACTCTCAGTCGCGGCGGTCGAGGTCCTTCTTGGTTGCTGGAGGGGGAAGAACGGGGGCCTCACGCCAGTCCGAGTCCGGATGCGGCTTCCCGCCTGACAGCATTGCTGCAAAATAAATCCGAGGCCTATCGCCACCGGCCTCCGGCCCGCTCCTTACCCTTGAATTTGGACTTTCGCCGGGCCCTGAACGTAGCCGCATGCGATAACCAACCTTTGGTGGTGCTGGTTTCTCGTTCCAAAACGGCATTGAATCAAGCGGAAAAACGCTTGGCCGAACTGGCTTGGTCCAAACCCTTTCTGGGTAGATTGCAATACGTCCGGGTGGAAGACGTAGAGGAACTGGAATCCATTCCGGGGCTTCCGAAAGGCGATTCCATCGTGGTCCTGCAACCTGACGCTTTCGGGCTCAAGGGAAAGGTCCTGGCTTCTGCTCCGTTGCAAGGCTCGAAGAATAAACTGGCTCAAGCCCTGAGCTTAGGACTGGAACGCTTTGCTTCTTTGGAAAAAGACCTACGCCGCCATATCGCCCAAGGTCAGCGAGCCGGTATCGAGTGGACTTCCGAAATCCCGGTGACCGATCCCGGGGCGTCGAGCCCGCGCCGTCAAGGCAGGTAAGGTTGAGCTAGTTGCCGAGAACCAGAAGCCGAATGGCATTGCGCATGATCCGCCGGTACTCATTCCGGTCATCTACCCGGAATTTGAGGCCGGCGGAGACCGCGTAGAGCACTTCCGCCATGCTCTCGGCGGAAATGCCTTTCCTTTCTACCGGCCGCATTTCCTCGGCCAGTCGTTGAATGAAAGAGGCTTGGAAATCGGTCACTCGATCTCCGACCAAACGCTGGGAAGCTTCCAGCAACTCATCCATGGCCACGGCATTCATGCCGTAAGTGACGAATGCACCTTTGTAGGCGTCAAAAGCGCCAAGCAGCCGATCTTCCAGGGAACCGGCTGGATCTTCCAAGGCCGCTTGAATGCCGCTGTTCGTGCGACTCATGAGGAACTCAAGCGCTTCCACGAACAAGGCCTCTTTGCTGCGAAAGTGCAGATAGAGGCCCTGTCGAGACAATCCAGCTCCTCGAGCTACATCGTCCATGGAAGTTTTGCGGTAACCAAAGCGCAGAAAGAGGGCTGAAGCCACTTCAAGCAGCTCTTCCTTGCGAGCAGATTCAGGGGAGGCGGCCATTTCAGAGGCCTGCCATCCTAATTCCTTCCAAAATCAAAATGGACTCCGGTCAATTCCTCACTGATTTGCCACAAGCGAGCGGCGTCTTCCTCAATCTTGGCACGTTTCACCATGGACACCCGTTTGGGGTAGCCACGCATTTGGAATAGTCCGGAAGGCCCGAAGTAATCCCCCGTGGAAGCTTGGGGATCGGTGGCAGCCCGCAGGGTCGGTAGGGCTCCCTGCTGCGGCTTCATGCTAAAGAGGGGGTTGAGAAAACGAACAAAGCCGGAGTTCCGCTGCAGATCGGTTCGGGTCCAACCAGGATGGGCGGCGGTAACTGACACCGTGGAGCCGACGGCTCGGAGCCGGCGCTTCAACTCTTGGACAAAGAGTTGATTGGCGAGTTTGCTTTGGCCATAGGCCGGCCAGGCTGCGTAGCCCCGCTGCTCGAACTGAAGGTCGTCGAATTGGATTTTCCCTCCCGCGGCCATAGTGCTGGACACGACCACGATGCGGGAACCCGAGGCGGCTTGCACCAGCGGCAGCAGCAAGCCGACCAGGGCGAAATGGCCCAGGTGATTGATGCCGAATTGCAGCTCGAAGCCTTGGGCGGTCTTGCCCTCCGGCGGCACCATCACGCCGGCATTCAAAATCAAGAGATCGAGCCTATCTTCTTTATCTAAAACCCTATGAGAAAATTTCTGAACGTCATTCAAGTCGGCCAGATCCAGTAATTCCAGGGAAACCTCGGCGGTGGGAACTTGCTGCAAGATCCGCTCAACCGCCGACTGTCCCTTCTCGGCATTGCGGCACGCCAGGATGACCTTGGCCCCCTTGCGGGCCAGGGAAAGGGCGGTTTCAAAACCGATGCCGGTATTGGCCCCGGTCACCAGGGCGGTGCGGCCGTTTTGATCGGGAATTTGGTCGTGGGTCCAGGATTTCATGGCTTTCTCCTCTGAAGTCCATTCAAACTTTACGGCATAGATCTAACTTGTCAAGTTAGAAAAACCTGTAAAGGTCCTTCGCATCGGTTCCCGCTCCACGCATTGGAATTCAGGGGGTCGGCTTATCATGCCGGCCATGGGGCGCCTCACCAGTTTGTTGTTCCTCGGCTTAGCCACAGCTTGCTCGGACGAAAATCCGGTTCAAGAAATTGAGGCTTTTCGACCGGTCAGCGCATTGCGACTCAAAAGCAGCAACCCAGGTTCGAAGACTCGCCTGACCGGCGCCGTCGGACCGTGGCGGCAGGAAGACCTCGCTTTTGAAATCCCGGGGCGGTTGATTTGGGTCATCGATGAAGGCTTGGAAGTCGAAGCTCGGCACTTGGGTGAAGATGGCTCCCCATTGCTGGAAGGAACGGCCATCGCTCGGCTTGATCCACTTCCTTATGAATTGGAACGGGCCAGGGCTCAAGCCCAACTTCAAGCTGCAAAAGCTCAGGTGGTCGCTTCTCGCCTGAACCTCGAAAAAATCTTGCCCCGACAGTTAGCGGAAGCGGAGGTCGATCGCAACTTGGCGATCAAGGATCGCAACCGAGCTCGAGATTTATTCCAACAAGGTGTCGGCCCGGAGGCAGATTTGGATCAAGCTCAAGCCCGTTTGGATACCGCCGAGGCCGCCTTGGATCGGGCTCAAGCCAGTTTGGAAGCCGGGCAAGCCGATCTTGAAGCCCTGGAAGCCCAAGCCGCTTTGTATACGGAAGCTTTAAAACAAGCAGAGCGCGATTTGGCCAATTGCACGCTTTATTCTCCCTTTTCCGGACAAGTCGCTGAAATCCACGTGATTCAAGGAGCGGTGGTGGCTGCGGGATCGCCGGTGGCCAACGTGGTGGTTATGGATCCGGTGAAAATCGAATTGGCCGTATCGGCGGAAACGGATCGCCAAATTCCATTTCATTCCATCGTGTCCATTCACCCGCCCAATTCGGAGGATGCCCTCCCGGCGGTCATTTGGCGCAAAGATACGATCGCCGATCCGGCGACTCGAACTTTCCGGCTGACCTTGCTGACTCGCAACTCGCGAAGCCTCGGGAAACAATCGGGAGAATCGGCCGGTATCAAGGAAGTCACCGGTTTCCGCCGGCCGATGTACCGGGAAAAATTCGGCGAGGGCTCCCTTTTTCTCGGCGAACAAGCTTTATACGGAGCCGAAGGCGCGGAATACGTCTGGGAAGTGGTAGGAGCTCGAGCGGACTTGACCGATACGCCCGATTTTCAAAACGGCCTCGCCGTTCGACGCCTAAATATCTCCACGGCAGGAGGTTCCCGGTGGATGTTGGGTGTTTTTCCTCACCGGGAATTGGTCGATCCAGCTTCCATTCGACCGGATTCTCTCTTGGTGGTTGGAGCCCCGGATGATCTTCAAGATGGAGACCGGGTTGGATTGGCTCAGGAACGCTGGTTGTTAAGACCCGGCGATTTAGTGGAAATTGAGTTAGGGGTAGAAAAGATCCAGCCCGGTTTTTACGTACCGATGGAAGCCATCGTCGCCCGTGGAGAGGCTTCCTCGGTGTTCGTGGTGGAGCAAGGGAAAGCTCGACTCATGGCGGTCAAGCTCCTTGAAACGGTCGGAGAACTTAAAAGAATCGAAGCCGAAAGCCTGCGCGAAGGCATGGAGATCGTCGTGCAAGGTTGCCACTATTTGTTCGATGGCGATCCGATCAAAGTCCTTCGGTATGAGGAGTTGCAGCCTTGAGCCTGACCCGTTTCGCTCTTCAGAACAAGTCGATCGTGTTGGCGGCCACCGCCTTATTGGTCGGCTACGGCATCTTCGCCTTCCAAACCATGCCGCGAAGGGAGGACCCGGAGTTCACGATCCGGGGCACCCGAATCGAAACTCGTTGGCCGGGCGCCCCCGCCGAACAGGTGGAAGAGTTGGTATCGGTTCCGATCGAAGAAGCGGTTCGTGGTTTGGACGAAGTCAGTCAGGTCACTTCAACCAGTCGCACCGGTCTTTCCATCGTTGCAGTTGAGTTAGACGACGCCATTACCGACGTCGACCAAGTTTGGAACGACGTCAGAGCAGAAGTTGACCGGATTCGGAATCAGCTTCCGGACGGAGTTCAAGATCCGCTGGTGAATACCCGCTTTGGCGATACGGCGGCTCTGCTGCTTGCCATCGTCCAAACACCCCTCCCCGGGGCTTCTTCCATCGAACATCCTTATTCTCCCCGAGAACTTGAACTGATCGCCGACCGGCTCAAGGACGAACTCTATCTGGTGGAAGGAGTCGCCACCGTTTCACTCTATGGAGTTCAAAGGGAAGCCCTTTTTCTCGAAGTGGAGCCGGGGCGGTGGAGCGGTTTGCAATTGACTTTGGATCAGTTGCGGGATCGGATCAACGCCCGCAATATCGTCGCCCCAGGTGGAGCGATCGATACCGAACGAGGGCGCTTCAGCGTCAAGCCATCCGGCGATCTAGGTGCCCTCGATGAACTGCAACGAATCATCATCGGAGCCGACGACGGCGGGCATCCCGTCTATTTGAACGATCTCGAAATTCAAGTGAAGCGGGCTTACGCCGACCCTCCGTCCCAACTTTTCCGACAGACCAACGCCTCCGGCTTTAGCAGCGAGTGCGTATTGATTTCGGTAACGATGAAATCCGGCTTCAAGATCACCGACTTGGGAGTTGCCGCCAAGCAGGTCATCGCCAGATCGCAACGGACCCTACTTCCTCCCGACGTCGACGTGGTCCTTGTATCGGATCAACCCTTGATGGTCGATCAGAAAATCTCCGATTTCTTGCTGAACCTCGGGCAAGCGGTATTGATCGTTGTCCTCGTTGCTTTCCTGATGATCGGAATTCGTATCGCCTTGGTCATGGCTTCGGCGATTCCTATCGTAGTGGTAATTTCGATTGGGCTTTCCAGTTGGTTCGGGGTTCAATTGGAGCAGATTTCCATTGCATCCCTCATCATTGCCCTTGGCTTATTGGTGGATTGCGCCATTGAAGTGGGTGACAACATCCACCGCTTTTTGGCCATGGGGAAATCCCGCAAGGAGGCCACCTTGGAAGGAGTGAAGGAAATCGCCTTCCCGGTTCTCATCGCCACCCTAACCACGGTAGCGGCATTTTTGCCGATGGTGACCATTCCTGGTGGTTCCGGGGAATTCCTTTACAGCCTGCCGGTGGTGGTTTCCATCACCTTATTGGTGAGTTGGCTTACCGGCATGACCACTACCGCCCTGCTCGGCTACGTAATCATGCGAGCCCCGAAAGGTGGCGGCCACGGCGTGTCTCCCTTTGTTTGGATCTTGCGTGGTTTGACCCTGGGCCGCTTTCCAAAGCCGCAGGACAGCCCAAGCGGAGGCACTTACCGCGCCGTAGCCGGTTTCTGCCTTCGCTTTAAATGGATTCCCCTCGTTCTCGCCGTGGCGGCGTTTTTGTTCGCCGTAAGTCGGCCGATCGGAAGCCAGTTTTTCCCGCCGAATTATCGCAATCAATTCACCATCGATCTGCATCTCCCGGAAGGAACGCCAATCCAGAAAACTTCTCGAGTCACGGCCGAACTGGAAAAGATCGTCGTGGAAGAAGGTCGCCGCTCCGCTGCCAGAGCCGCAGAGAGTGCCGCTGCCGGGGAGGCATCCGAAACTCATTTGGTGAGCATGACCACCTTCGTCGGCGGTGGTTCTCCCCGCTGGTATTTGAGTTTGAATCCGCCGGATCCGGTGGCCAATGTCGCTCATGCGGTCGTCAATGTCGCAAAAGCGGAGCACGTGGATGACTTGGTGGCTTCCATCCAACGGCGGGCGGAACGAGAACTTGCAGGGGTTCGCGTGGCCGTGCAAAAACTCATGAACGGTCCGGCGGTGGACGCCCCCATCGGTCTTCGCATCTTCGGCGAAGAAGCCGGCCAACTGCGTAAGCTTTCAGCGAGCCTTCAGCAAATCCTGAGCCAAACGCCGGGAACTTGGGACGTCCACGATACCTGGGGCAATCTCGGTTATCAGATTGACGTAGAAATCGACGAAGAACGGGCCTTGCTTGCCGGAGTCACCCATGCCAGCGTCGCCAAGAGCCTTAACGCGTATTACAGCGGCCATCACCTCACCACCTACCGGGAAGGAGATCATCAAATTCCGGTTTACCTTCGGGTTCCCCCGGCGTCACGACGCTCCATCGAACCTCTCCAGGATGTTTTCGTGGAAGGCAATCAAGGCAAGGTACCGTTGGACGCCGTAGCCACGGTCGAAGCCAAACACCAACCGGTCAAAATCGTGCGGCGGGATGGAGCTCGGATGATTGAAGTCCGCGCCCGAAATCGCCCCGGTTCTTTGGCCAACGAGATCCTCGCTCAAGCTCAACCAAAGATCGATGCCTTGGTGAAACAATTTCCGGCCGGATACCGCCTGGAAGTGGGCGGCGAAATGGAAGAAACCAAGGAAGGGCAAGCCAAGATCATGGCCGCCTTCATGATTTCTATATTCCTCATCATTTTCCTATTGGTGGTCCAATACAACTCGGTGATCAAGCCGTTCTTCGTCATCCTCACCTTGCCGATGGCGGCCACCGGCGCCTTCTTGGGTTTGTGGATCATGGATGCGCCGGCTAGTTTTTTCGCCAATCTAGGGCTCCTATCCTTGGCCGGAGTGGTGTTAAACGATGCCATTGTCTTGATCGAATTCGTGGAGAATTTGATCGCTGAAAAGCTCCGGAAGCAGGAAGATTTGGCTGCTCCGGGCCAACCTCATGCCTGCGGCTTGACCATACCGGCATTCCGAAACTGCGTGGTCGAAGGAGCTCGGATGCGCATCCTACCCATTTCGCTGACTTCGCTGACCACCATCGGCGGTCTCATCCCCTTGGCCTTAAGCGGAGGCCCGATGTGGGAACCGCTTTGCTACGTCCTAATCTTCGGCTTAGCCTTGGCCACGTTCATGACCCTGTTCGTCCTGCCGACGATTTACGCCATTTTCGTGGAATGGTTCCGGGTCCGAACCGTTCGCCTCGAAGAGGCTTGAATCACCACCGGCTTCCCGGGCCGCAACTACAGGCTCACAGGAACTTCAAGGCTTTCCTTTCCTCCTTGCTCACTTCGGGCTCCCTGGCCAAACAGGGAGTAAAGCGCAGGAAGGACCATTAGAGTCAAAATATGATCGGTGATCACACCACCGATCACCACCGTGGCCAAAGGCCGTTGCACCTCGGCACCTACGTTGGTGTTCAATGCCATGGGAACGAAGCCCAAAGCAGCCACCAAAGCCGTCATCAGGATCGGGCGAAGCCGTAACAGACGGGTTTCCTCGATCGCGTCCATCAGCGACCGGCCTTCATGATCGATCTTGCGGCGAATGGTGGAAATGAGCACCAAACCGTTAAGAACGGAAACTCCTGAAACCGCCACGAAACCGACGCCGGCGGAAATGGTAAACGGCATGTCCCGCACCCACAGGGCAAGCACTCCTCCAAGTGCGGCGAACGGGGCGCCGGTACCAATCATGAGAGCATCTCGAATCGAACCGGTGCTCATATACAACAGGAATAAGATCGCCAAAAGAGCCAAGGGAACGATGATCATCAAGCGTTCATTGGCGCGCTGAAGGTGTTCGAATTGGCCGCCGAGCCTCATGAAATATCCCGCCGGCCAATCCACCTCGGTCGCCAAGCGGCTTTCCGCTTCGGCAACGAAAGAAGCGAGATCTCGATCCCGAACGTTGGCTTGAACCACCACTCGGCGCTTTTGCCATTCTCGAGTGATGGTGGAGGGCCCTTCGACCTCCCGAAATTCCACCAGTTCGGTAATGGGGATGCGCTCACCGGAGGAAGTAGGCACCCAAATCTTTCGAACCGCCGCCGGATTGTCCCGGTATTTCTCCGCCAGCCGAAGCACTAGATCGAAACGTCGTTGGAATTCTCGAACCTCCCCCACCTTGATTTCGCCTAGAGCTTCGACCAAAGCCAATACTTGTTGAGCCGGAATGCCGTGGCGTGCCAACGCAGCTCTTTTCACTTCCACTTCAAGCACCGGTTGACCAGTGATTTGTTCAGCAGCCACGTCGCTGGCCCCCGGAATTGTCTCCAGGATCGCCGACACTTCCTCAGCTTTGGTCTTTAACACATCAAGGTCGTCGCCGAAAATCTTGACCCCGAGGTCGGCGCGGATACCGGCGGTCATCTCATTGACCCGCATCTCGATCGGTTGGGTGAAAACCGCCCGCATTCCCGGCATACCCTTCAAAGCTTGATCCAAGCCGGCGGCAAGTTCCTCCTGGGTGGTGGCTTTACTCCAATTTTCCCGTGGGTTCAGAGTGATGAAAACGTCTGAAACCTCCAAGCCCATGGGATCGGTCGCCACTTGTGCGGTACCGGTTCGGGTCCAGACGTCCCGCACCTCATCGGGGTAACTTTCCCGAATCAGTTGTTCGATCTTGGTGCCGTATCGGACCGATTCTTCAAGGGCAACGCCGGACAGGCGCACCGTGTTCACCACGATGGCTTCCTCATAAAGCCGAGGAATGAACGTGCTGCCCAGATGGGTCGCCAAAACGCCCCCCGCTACCAAAGCGGCTCCCCCGAGAGCGATCACGGTCCAGCGAAAACGCATGGCCCATCGAATCAAGGGTCGATAAAGCCACTGGGCCGCTCGAACCACGATGTTTTCCCTTTCGTTTCCCCTGGTCCGCAAGCCGAGACTTGCCAGCACTGGAATTAGGGTCAGGGAAAACACCAGGGAACCGGCCAGGGCAAAGATCACGGTCAGGGCCATCGGCCGGAAAAGGCGCCCCTCGACTCCTTCCAACAACAGAATGGGAACATAAACGATGAGGATGATGAGCTCGCCGAACATGGTCGGCTTGCGAACCTCGAGGGTGGCCTCGCGGACGATGTCTACCTTTGACCGGCTTCCTCCTTCGATCCCGATTCGGCGAGCACAATTCTCGATGATGATCACCGAACTATCGATCACCAAGCCAAAATCGATAGCCCCAAGACTTAAAAGACTGGCCGCCACTCCAAATCGAAGCATGGCACTGAAAGAGAAAAACATCGCCAACGGAATGGCCGTGGCGACAATCAACCCCGCACGCAAATTGCCGAGAAAGACGAACAGGACCGCCACCACCAAAAGGGCTCCTTCCAGCAGGTTTTCGCGGACCGTGGCGATGACCCGATCAACCAGCTCGGTCCGGTCGTAAAGCACCCGCACGTCCACCCCATCCGGCAAACTTTCCTTAGCCTGTTGCAACCGCTGGCGTAGTTGAGTGGTGACTTCGTGACTGTTGCCGCCCATCAGCATGAAGCCAAGCCCGAGAACCACTTCACCTTCGCCGTTTGCGGTGACGGCGCCCCGCCGAATCTGATGCCCCTCTTCGACCCGAGCCACGTGGCCAACGGTCACCGGCACGCCTTGGTGTGCGGTCACCACGATGGCTTCAAGTTCCGCAATATTTCTGGCCAATCCAAGCCCATGAACCAGGTGAAGTTCGCCAGCATCCACCAAGACACCGCCGCCGACGTTCTCGTTGTTCTGAAGCAGAGCCTCGATCACCTGGTCGAGAGACAGCTCATATTTGAGCAAGGATTGGGGATCGACCACGACTTGAAATTGCCGCTTGCGCCCTCCCCAGGTGTTGATTTCGGCAACCCCGGGAACCGTCAAGAGCTGAGGGCGCAAGACCCAATCGTGGAGAGTCGTCAGTTCGCTCAAACTGGTGTTTTCGCCTGAAATGACGTAGTGAAGCACCTCTCCCAATCCAGTCGCCACCGGTCCCAATTCCGGCCTTGGCAAATTCTGAGGAATTTCCGCCGATTGCAAGCGCTCATGAATCAGTTGCCGGGCGAAATAAACATCGGTCCCGTCTTCGAAAATAGCTACCACTTGCGAAAGACCGAACTTAGATACGGAACGAACCTCAACCAAGCCGGGAAGGCCGCCGATGGCCTGTTCCAATGGGAAAGTAACTTGCTGCTCGATCTCGGTCGGGTTCAGGGAAGGGGCATGTGTATTGACTTGAACCTGAACCGGAGTGGTGTCCGGAAAGGCATCGAGAGGCAGGCTGATCATCGACCAAAGGCCAAGCCCGATGAAAGCGGCAGAAGCGACCAGCACAACCAAGCGGTTGCGCAGCGACCACGAGACGATGGCTTCGAACACGGGGGCCTCTACTGGGTCACTCTTGGCTCAGGTAATCCACATCACAACAACCGGCGCCGATGCTTTCCTTTTTGAGTTCAGTTTTCAATAGAAAGCTGCCTTGGGTGACGACCAGCTCCCCACCATTTAAACCGCGCGAAACCTCGTAATACTCACCGGCGTCATAACCGAGGAGTAGCTTGCGGGGTACGAACTCAGTTTCGTTGCGGCGAACGAAGGCGACGTTGCAACAGCCTTCCCACTGCACGGCAGATTTGGGAATCATGATGGCTTCGCCGTCGTCCCGAGTGACAATGCGAGCGGTTCCAAATCCCCGAGCTCGAAGCCAACCATCGGCGTTATCGATTTCGGCTCTTACCTTAATGGTCCGGGTTCGCGGATCCACCTGGGTACTGATCCAAGTGACTATGCCGCCGAAGGTTTGGTCCTCCTGGCCGTCGAGGACCAACAAGACGGCTTGCCCCTTGGCGACATGGCGGATGGCAGCGGCATCCACGTCGAGCATAGCCCACATCTTTGAAGTATCGGCAAGGCTTAGCACCGGCGAGTTTTCGTCGGCCCGTTCTCCTACTACGGCCGAAAGCTCGACCACCACTCCGGCAAAGGGAGCGGTTAAATAGAGCAGGGATGAAGTATCGCTCCGTTCCTGGACCTGCTGAATCTGCTCTTCGGTCAAACCGAGGTTGCGCAACTTTTGTTGGGCTGCCTGCAGGGCAATCCGACTTTCCACCAGCCTGGTCTCCGCTTCCAAAGCCTCCCGCTGGGTGGATAGCTGTTTATTCAGCAGCACTTTTTCTTGAGCCGAATTCCTTTCCCAAAGTTGAACCTGAGCCTCGGCTTGCAACAAAGCGGATTTGGCGGTTCCCAAAGCCGCCGAATCCACTACTGCCACGACTTCACCAGGGCCAACCTCTTGGCCAAGATCACACCGCACCTCCGAAATGATTCCCGGCGCCCGAGGCCCCAGGCGGGCATGCCGACGAGCGTCGTATTTCACTTCCGCCGGAGCTTCCAAGGTTCGGCGCAATTTGGAAACCTCAACGGGGGCGAAATCTAGTCCGGCTTTTTGGGCCATGTCCGGCTGGGAAAGTCGAATCAAACTTTGTTCCGTTGCGCAACTCAAAGCCGGTTGGCGGTGGATGCGCGGCACCGACTGAATGGAGACTTCTATCCCCTCTTCGCTGGAATGAGGAGAGGACGCCGTCGAAGAGGCCTCGGAGGATTCGAATTCCGCCCAACGTTGCAGAGTCCCCGGGTTGCATAGTTCACAATGGGATTCCGGAAGGCCATGGCCCTGACACCAATCCCCTTCGGTCCGGAAGGCTTCCTCCAAATCGTCCCGGCAACGAGTACAAACGGCTTCCGGCACCCCGTGTCCTCGGCAAAAGCCCATCGATTCCAGCAACTCGGGGAAACAAAATGGACAGGATAGAACGGTGTGTTTGGCACAAGGATCCGAAGCGCTCACCGGCTCTGCTTTGGGCTTCCAGCGTTCCAAGATTCCCGGGTTGCATAGTTCACAATGGGATTCCGGAAGGCCATGGCCCTGGCACCAATCCCCCTCGGCTCGGAAGGCTTCCTCCAAATCGTCTCGGCAACGAGTACAAACGGCTTCCGGCACTCCGTGTCCTCGGCAAAAGCCCATCGATTCCAGTAACTCGGGAGAACAAAACGGGCATTGAACCACGCTGTGGGTTTCGCAGCCGCCTGCCTGGGAAGTGGGTTGGTCCCCAAAGAACCGAAGATAGCCGTAGCCTGCAGCGCTGAGCATCATGACCGTCCCAACGAAAAAGATCCACGGCTTAGCTTTCATGTTCACTTCCTCGCTTGATTCAACTCCGCCTGAAACAACTCTTCCCTAGGAATTCCAACGGCACGTTCCAAATCGGAAACGGCCACTGCGGCTTTCCCGAGCCGAACAAGAAGCCTTTGGCGGGCCGATAGTAACTTCCGCTGAGCTTCAATCACCGGCAGGATGGTCGCCTTGCCCGCTTGATAGCTCTGTTGGGAAAGCTCCACCGCCTCCTGGGCCAACAATACCTGATCGCCATAAAGATCAACGGCGTCCCATTGGGCTTGGCTTTGGGCATAGGCGGAAGCCACCTCTTCGGTTGCAGAAATTCTCACCGCCCGAAGCAGGGCTTCCTGTTGAGCCAAGGCTTCCTCGGCCTTGGCAATCTGAGCCTGGTTCTGATCGAAAATCGGGATTTCCAGGCGAACAGCGGGCCCTAATGCCCAATCGTCCTCTCGTTCGCCTTCGATTCCACCTTGGAGGCTTTTAAACACCAAACCCGACTGACGGCGCAATTCTTCTTCCGCCTGCTGCAGACGGGCGGTGGCGGCTCGGATGTCGAGACGGCGTATCCCAGCCAGCTTCTGCAATGCTTGAAGCTCAGGCAAGCTGTGAGATGAATCGGGAAATTCGCCAACCAGGTGAAGATCCGGCGGCGTCTTGGCATAGCCCAGCAAGGCGACAAAGCGACGTCGTTTCTGCCCAACCTGAAGTTCAGCATCGCGCAAGGCGATCTCGGCGTCGAACAATTCCAGGTCGACCAAGTTTTTGTCGATGGCGGTGGCTGCCGCAACCTGCAATCGGGCACTTACAAGCTCGACCAAACGAGCGGCAAATTCTCGATTCTCCTGAGCCATGCTCCATTGACGTTCCGCCGCCAAAACTTCCCAGTATGCGCGACGTAGATCGCCGGCGAGTTGCACCGCCGCATGGGCCAACTCGAATACCGATCGTTCCAAGGCTTGCTGAGCTACAGCACTTCGAGCCGGAATCTGCCAGAGGTCTGCCAACCCAGTGGACAAAGCCCCTTCGACTTGAGTACGGCCGCCGTCCAGCGGAAATCGCAAGGCCGCGGCCAGGGAAGGATTGGAGAGTAGACCGGCTTGGACTCGATCGGCTTTGGCCAAGCCGACGTTCCGGAAAGCTGCCTGAAGCAGGGGATTGCGCAGAAGACCGAGTTCGACCGCTTCTCGAAGTTCCAAACCATCGGCCAGCAGTTCTCCCTCTCGCTTGGAAAGGCTTTCCGCCTCATCCGGATGGTAAACCTGGTCAACGCCGGTGGCCGAACGAATTTCAGCGACTGCCCGGTCGTAATCGGGAGAGGGATCCACCGAGGCACAGCCGTTCAAAACTGCCGCCCCATGGATGACTACGGCGATGAGGGAAACCAGGTTCGATTTGAAGGCTCTCATGCGACCCGAGCTTCGATGAGCCCTTCCCTTCATGAAGGTCATCGAAACATGAGCTAATAGGATAAAGGATCGGAGAAGCGGCGGAATGAGAGTTGGGCCGGTTACGGGCTTTGCGAATCTTCCGAATGTACGCCCCGGTCTCCCAATTCCAGGGTCAAATCGCCTCGCAGAAGGGATACTTCCTCGGCCAGTTGTTGCAAACGAACCATGGCCAGCTCCACCTCGTTTTGAGGCGACGCCGCACTCAGGTGGACCATGCCGGACCGAAGCTCTTCGATCCGGCTGGTCAAATGGCCGACCCTGGCAGAGAAGCTTTCTCGCCGGCTGTCGTGGAGGAACCGTTCCACGTCCTCAGCAATGCCTTCAAGGTCTTGCTCGGATCGGGCAAGTTCCCAGGCCAATCCTTCTTCTACAGCCCACCAGCGCTCCTCCCGAGTGGTGTCGGCTTGGCAGCTCATCCCGAGAGCAAAAAACAAAAGCCAGCAGGCGGTGGTTTTCATAGGCTTCAGTACGTCAGGATTGTCGGAAGACGCTGGGCTTTCGGTGGAATTGGATTCCCGAATGCCTCCTATTTCTCTTCGATTTGAGCCTTCAAACGTTGGACTTCTAATCGCAACTTCTCCACCATATCCTGGAGTTCTTGAATTCTTTTCATCCGAGCCTCGACGGAATGGTTGCGAGAAGTAACCGAGCTCTTGAAGAACCCATCGTCCACTCGAGCCGGCGCATTTCCAAAACGTTCGTCCAAAGTGGGAAACCGAGCTGATAAGGACGTGGAAACGATTTTCTCGGGAGGAAGATCGGTTTGCTCGGGCAGGTCGAGGAAAAATCCATCGCCTTGCGGAGGCTGTTTTTGGCCGAATAAGCCATCGAGCTTTGGAAGCTTATCCTGAAAAAGAGCGGACGGACTTCTTCCCTTGGAAATGGCCAGTTTCTGTTGGGTGTTCTGCTCGCTGCGCGAGCTTAAAACCATTCGGACCTTCCGCTCCCCATTGGCATTCGGCTTACCGATGTTCAAGTTTTGAATCTCGAGTCCGAGATCGCCCAATTGGCACAAAAGGCGGCCCACTCCTTCGCTCCCGCGAACGACCGTGTGAATCACGGTTTGTTCATGAGCCGGTTGATCTTGAGGGAGCTCCTGGGCGGAAGCCGGTCGGCCCACGGCAAAAGTAACGCAGGCCAAGGCTGCCGCGCTCAGGAAACCGTGAGTCACGATTTGGAACAGAGAAAGGCGAGTTCGAAGGAAGTCAGGTCGCATCAGCAGGGTCCTCATTCTTTGGTAGAACAATCCATCGTGGTCTTCTGGGGCGGCAAGCGCCGAAAGAGGTAGGTATTTCGATGACCTCGTCCAACCCCCGGCAAAACGCAGTTGCTCCGCCATGGAAATCAGTTGTTCGACGTATCGTGCCTTGCCGACTCGGGACGCCGCCCGATCGTCGGCCAGGAGTTCGGCTGCACTGCGTTGCACCCGAGCCAACCACCAATACAGTGGATGGGCAAAAAGTAACACCGAACAGGCGGCCATGAGTTGGCGCCAGCGAAGATGGCCAAGCTCTAGGTGAGCGAATTCATGTTCCACCACGCTCCGTAGCACCGGGGTGTTTTGAGTTTGAATCAGGCCTTTCGGCAAAATCACATAAGCCTGTCGAGTCCCAAAACACATGGGCCGAAGGCTGCTCCCGCACTGCAAGATCTGCGTGTTGTTTCGCTTGGGCAACGCGGATTCCAACCAAGCCGGCAATCGAGCGGCACGGTTTCGCAAGCGGGCAAGAAAAATGGCACACGCCAACAAATAAAGCGCCACGACCAGTGCCATGGTCAGAAAGGCGATCGCCAATATCCGAGACGGCCTTCTCGGTTCGGAAATGGAAACTCCGGGACTGGCCCATCGATCAACCTCGGTGGAAAGGGAAGCCAAAGCGGCTGCCGGCCAGGTCTCTGCAAGATCGGCCCCGTGATCCGGCATGTCGAGTTCTACAATCGGAACGGGCTTGGATACTGGCGGTTGCACCGTGAACCAAGCGCTCCATTGACCGACTGGCCCGGGTAAAGGCAGGAGCACCAATAGGAAAGCCAAAGCGGCACCGATGATGCCGAATTCCGCCGCCCGTTCCCGGTGCAAGGGATTTCGGCTGAGCATCGCGATCAAGGCTCCCAGGCCCAGCATGGCGGTCACGGCGAACGCAACCGCGATCCCTTGCCGAACCAGGAGGTCGAACAACGGGTTCACTCCTTTCCCCTCTTTTCCAAGTCGGCAAGGAGTTCCCGCAAGCGAGCGAGTTCATCTTCCGAAGGCGGCTTCAAACGCACCGCCCCTTCCACCAGCTTGTCCACCGCCCCGTCGTAGACCCGTTGAAGAACTCGATCCAACAGTCGCAATCGGGTGGGATCGGGTTGCACCAGGGGGCGATATACGTGGCTTCGTCCTTCCACCCGGAAGGTCACCAATCCCTTATCCGTCATGGTGCGCAAAAAGGCCTGCACGGTGGCTTGGACGATTTGGCGTCGATCCCGCAATTCCTCATAGATTTCGCGAACCGAGGCTTCTTGTTTCAGCCAGAGAACTTGCAAGATCTCCAGCTCACGTTCGGTAGGTGCAGGGGTGTTGGTCATGGTGCTAGCCGCTGGGCGCCCCACCCTTGGCTCACTACGCGTAGATTACTACGCGTAGCGAGCCCAGTCAATCCCCGACTTCAGCACAGATCGGTGCCGGCACCGAACCGAAGCCTTTTCCCCTTTCTGTGAATAGAGTTATGGTCGCAATCGGCTGATCCATGGAGACTGCGGCTTTGAGGAATCCCTGCTTCCAATTGCCGACCACACCTGAAACTGGCACAAACTATTGGAGGTTGGAGGAAGAAAAGATCCTCCACCGAAACAGCTCCTTGGCGGTCCAGCGCCGAGAGGTCACCCCCAGCAACATCCCCGGAGTCGGGGGCTCGCCCTCGGCGGTGATCGGCCGCACGTAGTTGCGCCACAAAAGCCACAGCCACATGTGCAGCCGCAGCCAACTCCGCTTCTTG
>QQUA01000017.1 GCA_008501825.1 Planctomycetota bacterium
GAAGTCTTCTACAATCGGAGACGTCGTCATTCCTCCCTGGGCTATCTGAGCCCGGCGGAATTTGAACAACAAACTCAAGTCACCAAGGTGGCTTAAACCCTGTGTCCACCAAACCGGGGGAATTCCAGTCACTTTGGTTAGCAAAGTAGGATCGGAAGTATCGTCGTAACGGAAGGTGAAACTGTTGCCCCAAGGGTCTTCGATCTTGGTGCAGCCGTACAGAGCTTTAAACGTGCCGGTCCAAAGGCGATCGAACTCCCAGATGACGCCGTTCTTCTCGGTCTTCTTGAAGTACGGTCCATTGGGAAAATCGGCATGGCCGCTACCTCGCGTCAACTTTTCCAGCTTGTCGTAGAAGCCTGACGGGCTGGTGTAACTGCCGCTACTTTCGTCATATAGATCGTTAACTCGACCGTCGCCCAAGAAAGCCCGGACATCCAAGTAGTTGCTGTGGCCGGAATCGATGTTTTCCGAAAGAAATAGCTGGGCGGTGTAATCCCAGCCGTAGCCGATTTCCCCGCTGTAGTCGTAGGCACTTCGATATGTGCGGGTCCAACGGAAATCGAAACCGGTGCCTGGAATCACGAAATCGGTTTCGGTGTACACAACTTCACCGGTGCCAGCCAGCACCAAAGGATGATCGTGGCCGTCCGGCGGCAATTGGCCAGGATTAGAACTGAAATCGTGTGGAGGCGCCAGAGCGAAGCCGGTGCCGGCGGTCAGTGGATTGCCGGAATAACTTCCGGATCCACCGCAAGGACCGCAACCGGACGCAGCTTCAATCGAAGCCGGTCCCCAATGAATTCGAGCAAAGAAACCCGGATGAGATTCCACCCGGTTTTCATGAGAGCAATGAGCCCAATCGGCGAAACCATCGCTCAAGGCCGGTAAGCCGGAAGCTCCGATGCGAGAAAAAGGGGTGTCCTTTGGATCCCCAAAATTCAGATCCGCCAAAGAAGCTCCGAGAGCTACCGGTACAAGGCAAAGAAAAAGAACGGAAAGAGGACGAGACCGTTTCATGAGGGAAACTCCTCAAAACCTGGGAAAGAATGAACAGGGGTAAAGAGCGAAGAAGATCGCTCTTTTTGAATAACCGATTTCCTAGGCGATGTGTTACAAAATTTTCAAAATTTGTAATTTTCTTCATAAATCGTTACGAAATCAGTCCATATTGATTTCCTTTAATATATTCCATGTGAAATGCCAGCGGTTGGTATTGCGGGGCAGATTGAGCATCCCAACACCTCATAAGATTTTTCAGGAAAACTCCCTGATCACCAAGGCGAGAAATCCGATCTCGAATCAAAATGCCTGAAAATCCATCCAACTTCCGCATGAACTGGGAGATAGAGAAATAAAGATTTCCTCCTCTTGCCAGGGAATCAGGCGGCACCGTTGGGAAACAATGCCATTGCCCAACTCCCAAAGAACATAGCCATCGGCTTCACCGCTCTGAGACTTGATGGCAAAATTTCAGGACTTCAACACTGAGAAACCTGACAACCGGCGGATGCGCATAAAACCAAAAATGTGAATCAAACTAGCTGCCCTCGTACCCGCCCGAAATGAAGCGGATACGAGGAAGCTACCAAGACTTGGATAGCAAAGAAATAAGTCTGAAACGTTGGTTTTCTCTGACCCTATTTGCATTGCAACGGGATTCACAATTCTTTGCCCCATTTATCCAACTTTTGAAAAAGAGGACCCTCTAATGCAATTGCTACTCCCTTTTCTCTCTACTACTCTGTATATGGCATGATTTGAGCCTCCACTACGTTACTTACCTTTCCGAACTGAAGGGCTTGAAGCCAGATATTCAAGGCAGAAGCAACCTCGGGAACTACTCCGGTAAACGATGCCTCACCCCAGAAATCAGCAGTTAGCTTTAACCCATACTGCACCTGATAAAGATCGAGTTCAATATTCATACTTGGTACAGGCGTACTTCCATAACCATTTGTACTGTAAACAACAAAAACGGGCTCTAGTGGAGTGCACTGCTTCACCTGAATAGAAGTAAGGTCGAGTGAAACAGCCGGATTAGGCGCTACTTGCAAGAGAAGGCGAGGTTCAAGGTCATAAACGTAAATTGCGCCAGAATCAACCTGCGCACTGTCATTAAATGGGGCACCTACCACCAGCTGCTCTTGAGTTAGTATGATGTCTTCTCCAAATCCATCAGCTCCCCTACCGTCAGAAGCCACGCATTCATGTTCAAGCAACCATCTACCTGACGAATATCGATAGATAAATGCAATCCCAGGAAGATTGCTGGATCCACCGACACCAGAAGCCCCCACAGCAATGGTACCCCCATCAATAGAAACAGACCCTCCAAAGCCGTCAACCTCTCGCTGAATCGGTGGAACAAATCTCTCCTCAAAAAACCATGAGTCAAAAAGAGGGTAATATCGGTAAATATAGACCGCCCCTCTATCATTACCAAGTCCGGGCGAACCAATTGCCATCAAATCTCCGTCAATTACCAACGAACGACCGAAATCCGTATCCCCAGTGGGCTCGAAACTTCGCACAATAACCCAGTTTTGAGAGGAGGGAAGGTATTCAAGCAAATAAACCTTTCCGGAGTTCGAATTTGCTTTTGGAGCACCAACAATGGCGTAATTCCCATAAACATCAATTGAGTAGCCAAATTCATCATCAGAATCGGTCGGAGAAGAAACCTTACTAATGTAACTCCACTGATCAACCGAACTAAAAGGATCGCGCTCGTAGAAATACACAGACTCCGGAATCGACGTGCCACCCCCATGGGAACTGACAGCTAATGTATTTTCAAACAAGCTTAACGTGTGCCCAAAAACCCCAAGTTCCAGTCCATCAGGGTTCAAAATCTTTAATTCGGGCTCCCATTGACCAAGTGGCGGGTATTCTGAATTGAAATGAAAGACATAAACCGCCCCAGCACGATCCGCACCGGCCTCACCATCCAAGTGCGCTCCAATTGCAACAATATCTCCTGCAATTTCAACATCCAGCCCGAATCTATTCGGGGTGGAAGGATTATCCCAAGGTATAAACTTAATTGGATCGCCCCAAATTCCGGAGCTGAATTCATATAAATATGCAGCTTCCGCGCCATCAATTGCAGAGCTACCTGCAGATCCGTTGGTACCGACCAACAACATATTTTCATTTCGAGAAGCACGGATGCCGAATTGTGCCCCAGACCCCAGACCATTTTCCCAGATCTTTGCATCCTGAGTCAATGTGGACTGCCCCGTGGATGCCTCGGCGGTTAACACCATGGCCGATGTAATTACTAGCAAAAACTTAAAGTGTCTCATTCCTTTGACCTCTTCATTTGACGGCATTGCCAGTCTGCAGCATGCCGGGTACGAAAAGGGAGTGGAAAGAGAGGGCGTCTATATGTCAGTTTTTTTTGATTTTTTTAATAGAAAATCCTATATATTCAGGACCCGACAGTCTTTTTCTTGCCCTTGACTTGATTCCCACAGACTGGACCGCCCTTCATTACAGCAAATGCCGCCGAATAGCATTTATGCATCATCACAATCAAGCAAAATTATTCCTCAGGTACAATGAAAAATTCGACGTACCCCGCATTTCTCGCGTAAACAATTAGGGCTTAATTTCAACCAAGGCTCTGGCGCTGGATAAACTCGGCTGATCGGGTGCGCGGAGAGTTACAGACGCAAAACCAATCGTCTGCCCAATAAACGCACTCGCAGCTCCCGGATTCAGGGTTATCAGAGTGACTGCGTGGCCATTTGAATCCAAGGAACCCACAGCACCTGGAATCCCCCCCAAGCCGCCAAATGCGGTCCGGTGGAGCAACCAAGTCTTCGCCAAAGGGACTTCGACTCCATTCCAGTGGGCAATCCCACGCCGATCCGAGGAGGCCAACAATCGATAGGCTTTTCCTCCCTCGGAGATAGGGAATATATGGTCAAACTTAACCGTTCCACCTTGTGAAGAGGAAATGGATAAGCGGTCAGCCTCCAAAAAAGAATCAAAAGAGTAGATTCCGATAGCTCCTGGATTTCTTGTGCCGGGAGGCACGCCAGCGTTTTCATAAAACATGATTTCCCTTCGGCCATCTCCCGTCATATCACCAATAGAAGCCAACGAGCGTCCCTTATATTCGAGTTCCTGCCCTTGGAAACGATGCAAAAGAGCACCATCTCTACCAGAGTATACATATACTGCTCCCATTCCGAAAATACCTCCGAAATCAGCCGTCCGTGCTGCGACAGCGAAGTCCGGGATCGAATCCATATCCAAATCTCCTGTTCCCAAAACCCCAGAACCAAATGCGCTTAAGGTTCCTTCTCCTTCATATTGATAAATGATGGAAGCATCAGCACCCGATAAAACATACGCAGCCCCTGGCCTCCAAGGTCCGGAATAGTGAGAGGAGGCACCAATAATAAAATCACCGAGCCCGTCACCATTAATATCTCCAATACCATCAAGCGATGATCCAAATTGTTCTTCAAATGAAAATCCATCAATCTCAAACAAAAGTGATCCATTTTCACCAGAAATAATGTGAATAGAACCAGTCAATCCCGCAACAAAGGAGGAGGCCGCCAGATCTGAAATACCGTCTCCCGAAATATCGCCTAGGCAGCCAACATTCCAACCGAGTTGGATTCCTGGACTAGTACCTTGGTACCGGAAAAGGAGACTTCCTGTTTTTCCAGAGAAAACAAGCGCCTCACCTGCCAGCGAAAGTCCACCTGGAGAAGCCCAAGGCGCTCCAACAACAAAATCGACAACGGAATCCCCGTCAATGTCTTCACAGCTTGCGAGGACCTGCCCAAATAGATCAGCAATTTGAGTACTCTGAATTGAATAAATGGTAACTCCAGTCTCCCCTGAAATTACGCTTACCCTTCCGGGAAAAATGACACTCTGGGATCCCGATCCTACCAAGAGATCTGGCGTACCATCTACATCAATATCCCCCAAATAATCCATTGAAATTCCAAATCCTTCACTCTCGGCAATCCCTTCGAATTTTCGCAACTGGTTTCCTGTGGCCCCAGAAAAAACATAAGCAGCACCCTGAAAGCCAGTCCCAAATATACACTCAGTTGGGGCCCCGATGAAGATTTCTTCAATGCTATCATGGTCCAAGTCACCAGGACCCGCTAATGCAAACCCGAAGCTATTGCCGTGCGAAGCTGGATTATCAATATGAAGCAATTGATTCCAGTCTCCACCTGGAACTTGCATCATCATCAACAAGATTAAGATCGAACACATTCTCCTCTTCCCGTTACCACTCCTTCTGCAATTTCCCCGGTTTGGTGGACACAGGGTTTAAGCCACCTTGATGACTTGAGTTTGTTGTTCAAATTCCGCAACAATTGGAATACCTCAAGAGAAGTGACGACATCTACATTAGACCTGCTTTTTGGCATCGAGATCACCATTAGATTAATTCTCCAATATAGGGAAACGCAAAGAATCCAAGCCAGCAAAACAAACTAGTAAGTACACTCAGGGATCCGTATATGCTGGACTTGAAAAAGCCAATCATGATTATGACTAAGACAGCCAAGATCACCCACGTTGATGCTGAAAGAAGTGTGATCAACCTCGTATACGACTTTCCATTGAACATCAAACCGTACTCCCACGAAACATATAAATGATAGAAGTTAAGAAATCCTAAAATTGCGACGACGACCAAATATCTCCATGAAACACCCCTGAAACTACGCAATACTTTCCGACAGAGCAAAAGGAAACCGAACGAATAAATTAAGCTGACAAACAGCGGAGCTCCAACAAATAATCCAACAATTTCCGTTGCAAGAGGCCAAGGACTTGTAATCGCTGGCGTGTTATTCCAAATTCCCAGCAAACTTATCACCCACACTAAAGATACGCATAGCGCGACTACGCTTGGGCTGATCTCCTTCTTAACAGAAGGAGGGGTACTAATCCTAAAGACGTTAAGCATTTCTCTTGGGTGAATTCAGATGGCAGATCTTTTACATGGGCTCATATCGTAGCAAAGAAGCCATCGGCGAATGAAATGATCTCCGCTCTGTACTCATCCGAACTCAATGATTAGTCCATGTAAAGAGCATCTAAAGGGCTTAAGGAATAACCTGGACCAAAAGGCGGGCCGAAGATCGTTTGGGGCTGTTTCTATTAGGTCCTGCAACAGCAACAAAAGCGTACCTATTACCCACGAGAGAAGCCGAAAGTTGCCCCGGTTGAACCGTCAGAGTGGCCATAGCATTTCCATTGGAATCAAGAGTTCCGATTTGGCCGGGAAATTTCCCCAATCTTCCGCTCTTCGATGCCAAAAGAAGCGGGGTTCGCGCTAAAGGTAGGGAAAACCCCTGAAAGTTGGACACCTCATATTCGCTTGAGCTAGAAAAAATTTGGTAATTGAATCCCGCAAATTCCTCGGGGAAATCCACAAAAAAGGTCGCGACTCCTCCAGATGAGGCAGAAACTTTTCTACTTTCTGCCGTCAGAAATGGATTGAAAGAAAATACTCGAATTGAGCCAATCCAATTTTCGTTCGCTCCATCTTCAAAGGGAGAGCTAATTGCGACAAAGTTGGCGCCATCTCGTCCGGTTGCGGATCTTACTGATGAAATTCCGCTTCCCATTCTTGAATCATCCTTTCCTCTAAAGGAGAAAAGAAAACTGCCGTCACTTCCAGAATATAGATCGCACCCGCCTGCGCCATCAAATCCATCGTAGAACCTATCAGGCGCCCCAACGGCTAGATCTGGGACTCCATCACTATTTATGTCTCCGATTCCGACGACATCATGACCAAATTTCTCATAGTGCTTTACTCCCTGTAGTTCTCTGATTATGTTTCCAGTTAACCCGGAAATAATTAGAACATACCCAATTCTAGGAATAGAGGTTACCTGGACTGCTCCAGCGGCGAAGTCTTGCGCTCCGTCGTTGTCAAGATCCCCTATATGGCTTATCGAAAATCCTAAAAAGTCATTGCCAAGGCGCCCATCGATGGAGTAAATCTCCTGTCTACTGCCTGTGGAGATTACTGTAACTCTTCCCTGAGAAAAAGGAGTGCTTTGAAACGCAATATCCCCCCTGCCGTCTCCATCTACATCTCCAATTCCAGCAACCTCCTCTCCAACTTCTTCTGATGTTTGAATTCCAAAATGGGAGAAAATTAGGGCCCCGTTGGCCCCAGAAAAAATAAATACTCCCCCTGTACTATTAAATATTTGATCGTATCTTGGAGCTCCGACCACAAAGTCAGGCAACAAATCTCCGTCGATATCGCCAATGCTTGAAATGGAGAATCCAAAAGAATCCCCGCCTCCTCCGCCTGAGACCTCATAGATAACATTCCCTGAAACACCGGAAACCGCTAATACTTTTCCTGGATCTGGATGAGTGCCGGGAGCTCCCACTAAATAATCAGCTATTCCATCTCCATCGATGTCTCCAGCTTCCCCCAGGCTCCACCCTAATGCATCGCCAAGATTTCCTGAGATCTCATAGATGACTTCTCCGGTATCTCCAGAAAATGCAACCACTAAACCGTGAAACGGCTGACCAACCGGGCCAACTGACGGGGAACCTGAAACCAAATCTGAAATACCATCGCCATCTAGATCGCCTGGGGAAAGAACAGCGGTTCCAAGTCGATCACCAGTATTTTGGCCGAACACGGAAAGAATCTCTTTCCCTTCTCCAAATCCAAGAATTTGAAGCGACAGAGAGCAAAACAAAATTAATTCAAACACCTTCTCTCCTCCAATCCCCCTAACTTCATGGCTCAATCAAAACCAAGATTCTGGCGCTCGACAGGCTGGGCTGATCGGGTGCGTGGAAAGTTACGGACGCGAAACCAATCGTCCGCCCGATAAACGCACTCGCAACTCCCGGATTCAGGCTCATTAGGGTGATCGCGTGACCATTGGAATCCAAAAAACCCACAGCACCTGGAATCCCCCCCAGGCCGCCAAATGCGGTCCGGTGGAGCAACCAAGTCTTCGCCAAAGGGACATCGACTCCATTCCAGTGGGCAATCCCACGCCGATCCGAAGAGGCCAGCAATCGATAGGCTTTTCCTCCCTCGGAGATAGGGAATTTATGGTCAAACTTAACCGTTCCACCTTGTGAAGAGGAAATGGATAAGCGGTCAGCCTCCAAAAAAGAATCAAAAGAGTAGATTCCGATAGCTCCTGGATTTCTTGTGCCGGGAGGCACGCCAGCGTTTTCATAAAACATAATCTCATCTTTCTCGTCGCCAGAGATATCATTTACAAAATCGAGCGTAGTCCCCAAATATTCCCTTTCTTGGCCCACGAACCTGGTAAGCAATTCCCCATCCCGACCAGAATAAACATAAACCGCCCCTTGCCCAGAAACGCCTCCGAAATCTGCAAAGCGAGCCGCAACCGCGAAATCTGGTACATCATCATAGTCCAAATCCACTCCACCTAAAACATCGGAACCAAACGCGCTAAAATTGCCTTCCCCCTGATACTGGTGAATCATGGATCCATCCATCCCAGACAAAACGTAAGCAGCGCCAGGTTCAAAAAAACCTTCAGATGCCTTATCGGCACCAATAATGTAGTCGGAATATCCATCCAGATCAATATCGCCGATGTTATCAATAGCAGATCCAAATCGTTCATCACTTGTGAAACCATCCACTCTATATAGAAACTGGCCCGTTGCTCCAGAAATAGTAAAAATAGTACCAGTCAAACCACCTCTAAAAGAAGAGGCGGCTAAATCAGGAATCCAGTCTCCATCGACATCACCGATCGCACCGACCACATGCCCTAGACTTTCTCCAGAAATTTGCCCAGAAAAACGATATAAAACCGAACCGGATTTCCCAGAGAAAACAACAACTTCGCCAGCCGCCCATACTCCATTTGGTGAGGAATCTGGTGCTCCGACAACAAAATCCCGAACAAGATCGCCATCCAAGTCATCTACACTGACAACGGCAAAACCAAATCGATCCATAAGATTCGGACTTTGGATCTCATACACTGAGATTCCAGTACAGCCAGAAATTACATAAACTTTGCTTGGATTACTTTGGCTTTGAGATCCGGTCCCAACTATAAATTCTGGACAGCCATCTCCATTAATATCTCCGAGAAAGCTAAGACTTGTACCAAAAGCCTCTCCCTCCCAATTCCCTTCTACCCGAAGGAGCTGCGAGCCATCATGTCCTGAAAAAAGATAAACGGCTCCTTGGAATCCCGTACCCCAAATACTTTCACTTGGGGCCCCTATAAGAATTTCGTTGATTCCATCTCCGTTGACATCCTCCACGGAACTTAGTGCCCAACCAAAAAGGGCGTCAGCCGAAGAAGGATTCACTACATGCAATTCCCTTTCCCACGCCCCTCCAGGGACCTGGGTCAAGCAAGCAAACACGAAGGAAACGAAGCTCCACATCAGGGTTCACCGTTCATGAACACAAAGGCTGGGACCTGGAACGGAAGTATGGAGCGATGAGGACTGCACTCTATCCCGAACCGAAATCCAAGCCGGTTCGTTTCAAAATTTGGGAAAATTTCAAATTCGCCCTTGGAATTGGAAAGGCTCTTCGGCGACACCCTCAGAGCCCTCCGGCCGAGTCCCCCACCGAAGCCGGCTCCATCGCCTGGAATCCGGAAGCCTGTCGCTGGCCAGGGGGAAGCGGGGAAGGTACACTTTCCGCCGCTTCGCCAGTGGCTTCTCGGGAAGCGCCGGCAGGCGACTTAGTTCTTTTCCCTAAGCCCCCTCTGAGAAGAGGCTTAGCTGCCGAGCCCGAATCACCAATCGGATCATCTCGGCACGGGCGGATAGCTCAGTTGGTAGAGCAACGGACTGAAAATCCGTGTGTCGCCGGTTCAACTCCGGCTCTGCCCACCAAATTTCGCGGGAATCCTGGCCCTCCGCGCCGGGGTTCCCGCTTCTTTTTTCCTGAAAAAGGCCGCCGCGCCGCCCCGCAAATCGGGGGGTACACTATGTTGGCGGTCCCCAAACTGTGGGGAACCGCATGGCGCCGCGGCATACCACCCGGTGTCGCGGGTTTGACCCTCAGCTCCCCCTGAGGGTTTGGCCTTTCCCGACCCCTTGACCTTAGGTTCAACGACCTGGCCCCTTGCCCCCGCTCCGCCCCGGATCGAAGGTGGGCGCCGGGCGCCTTCGCCTCGAACGGAAGCATGAAGACAACCCAAACCTCTTTGGTTTTGCTTGCATCCCTGCTCGCCCTGACCACAGGGTTGAGCGCCCAGCAGGACCCCAACGTCGGTCTCAAATATTCCTTCCAGGATTTCGACGCCGACGGCCGCACGGACCTGTACGTGGTGCATCCCCAGGAACCCGGCCGTTTGCTCCGCAATATCGGCAACGGCAACTTCGAAGACCTCACGGCCATGGCCTTGGGAGAAACTCCGGTTTCGACCTCGGCGCTTTGGGGTGACTTCGATCTGGACGGTCGGACCGACCTCTACCTGGTGGTGGACGGGCCCAACCGGCTGTACCGCAATCTCGGCCAAGGTGCCTTCCTGGACGTCAGCCGCGATTCCGGCCTGGCCGACTCCGGCCAAGGCCTGGAAGCCGAGTGGGTCGACATGGACGGCAACGGCCGGCCCTATCTGTTAGTGCACAACGCCCAAGGGGACGTGCTCTACCGCAACACCGGTAGCGGCCAATTCCAGGCCATGAACTTCGGTGCCCTGGTGTTCGGCAGCCAAAGCCAAGCCGGCGGCCAGCCCGGCGGCCTCGCCGATGGTGAGAACAAGGGTGGCCAGCAAAACCTGATCGTGGTTCCGGACAGCGTCCAAGTGAATGGCAGCTTGACGGTTACCGGCAACAGCGTGCTTCAAGGCGATGTTCAGATCAACAACAACTTGAACATGGGCGGCAACATCGACCTGCTCGGCACGGTCGACGGAGTCGACGTCTCGGATCTGAACAGTGACGTTGGAACCCTACAAACCGACGTAGGCACCTTGCAAACCGATGTTGGAACTTTGCAGACTGACGTCGGCACCCTGCAAACCGATGTTGGAACCTTGCAAACGGACGTCGGCACCTTGCAAACCGACGTTGCCGGAATTCAAAGCGACATTACTGCCGGCCAAGCGGCCATCGCTGGAATTCAAACCGACATCACCAACGGTCAAGCCGCCATCAGCTCCTTGAACGCTCAGGTTGCCACCAACACCGGCAACATCACGGCCCTGAACACGCAAGTGACCACCAACGTCGGCGATATCGCCACCAATGCTGCCGGCATTGCGACCAATGTCACGGACATTGCCACCAACGCTTCCGGCATTGCGACCAACGTCACGGACATCGCCACCAACGCTTCCGGCATTGCGACTAACGCCACCGACATCGCAACCAATGCCACCGGAATCACCAACAACGCCGCTGGCATTGCTACCAATGCTGCCGGCATTGCAACCAACGCCACCGACATCGCCACCAATGCTTCTGACATTGGCACCCTGCAAACCAGCCTAAGTGACCACGTCAATGACAGCAGCATCCACTTGGACGCTCAAGACGTGTTCCAGGCGGTCTTGGCTCAGGACGGCGAAGGCTCCGGTTTGGATGCCGACACCATCGATGGCAAGGAACTGCCGGAAATCCTTCCTGAGATCTACAGCGAGAGCTGGGAAGGTCTGGACACTCCGGGTAGCGGCAACGACATGTTCATCGGCACCCCGGTGTCCGTGACCTTGACCGAAACCAAGACCTTGATGGTCATCGGCACTGCTTCGGTGAGCAACCCGATCGGCGTCCAGCACAGCAGTGGCTCGGTGTCCTTGGGTTACCGCGATGCCGGCACCGGCAACGTCCCCACCGTGTTCAGCCTTCAGAACCCCTGGACCATTCAGCAAGGTGCTCTGAATTTCCACCGGGTCATGAATGTGGCCTTCTTGGTGACCCTGCCCGCCGGCGATTACGAGCTCGGCATCACGGTCCGCCACGAAGGCGGCATCGCTCCCCAATTGGTGAGCAGCCAAAACGTGGTCATGGTTCTGCCCTGATCCCGTTTCCCAAACAGGAAGCCCGGCTGGGAATTTCCCGGCCGGGCTTCTTCGCATTCAAGAGCGGAAGCGGGCGAATCTAAGTTTCTCAACCCCCTTCTCAGTCCCCGCAACCCATGGAGCTTATTGAATCTGGAAGTGAGCCGGCGGACTCAATCGGCAAGCTGACAAGTCCAAGGCTTGAAACCAAACCGAAATCCCCTGACTGCCGGCAGGTACAGCTTGAGAAATGACCAGAGAACCGGCGGAGTCGGCCTGAAAGAGTCCCAAAGGAAAATACGGAAAGCTCAAATCGACGGAAATAGAACCGCAGGCCAAAGTCGAAACGTTGGACGGACCGAAACCGGAAAGTGAGTAAGCCAACCCGACCTCTGCGTCAGGAAGAGCTCCTTGAATGGAGATCGAAGCTTGTTGGCCCGCCACCAAGTTCTCGATCTGCAGATCCAAACCGAAACTGGAAAGGACCTCAAGATTGTCAAATGCCACCTTGTGGGAACCGGCTGCATTGGCGCGAGTATTCAAGACCAAGAAAAGATCGTCGCCACCAACGGTGGACGATCGGAGTAGCTGCCAATCGGCTATCCCGGAATCCCAAAAAGAAAGCTCCAGCGTTTGGGCGGTTCGACGAATTCGAAACCGTCCGTTGGTATCGCTGGTTGCCATGAAGGACGCCTGGCAATTGGTTTCCCCGCCTTCAAAAGCTTTGTAGTACTCCCCGGGCGGAGGGTCGCAAGCTCCCTGCCAGGAATGGTTGTATCTTTCTATGGTAGCCCAGTGGGCGTTGGTGGCGACTTCCCGAATTCGGAAAGCCACCCATCGATCCTCGTTCGGAATGTCGAATTCGAGGAGTTCGAAATCCACCTGGGCGTCGAAATCCCCACATAGCACCCAGCGGGCGGCGTCCAAATTGACTCCCGCCTCCTCCAAGCAGTCCGTCGGCTTGGTCAGCTCCAGCCGCCCCTGGACCTCCGCAACGGAAGAGCAAGCGGAAGTTGTAGAAAGCCAGAGGGGTGAAATCACCCCGTCCTCGAAGGAGTCTTGAACGTTTCCCAAACATGATTGGGCCAATCCATGATTTCCCCACAAAAGCAGGAAACAACTCAAGGTGAAAGGTATTTGCTTGATTTTCATCGTCTCTTTTGGGCCCGACTGTTTATTCGTGGGCACAGATCCAAGCGCTGAACTTCCTTCATTGTGGCACGAAAATCGGGCCCGTCGCCGAAGCCACGGGCCCGATTTCTGGAATCTGAAAACTAATCAGCCGACTCTTTTTCGTCCTTCGGCTTCGGGGCTTGAGCCATCATCGCAGCCAAGTCAGGGGCGATGGTGACACCACTTTGGGACTTTTTCGGCTCGACTTTTTTCGACTCAGCTTGGTCCGATTCAGCTTCCTTGGCTTCAGTCGCTTCGGCTTTGGAAACCTTGGAGATCGGAGCTTCAGTCTCGGCTTTGGCCTCCGACACCTCCTCAGCATCTGCTTTTGAAGCCGACCGGACCTTCTTGGTCACTTTGCGCCGGGTCCGGGTTTTGGCCACCTTCTTCGTCTTCGCCGGGCCATCCATCTGGCCGGAAGCCTGGGTTTCCGACTCGCCTTCGGCGGCCGCGTCGGTTTCCTGTGCGGCTTTCCCGGTCTGATCGGCCTTTTCCACCTTTTCGGTGGGCTGGGCCGGAGCTTCCTCGGAAACCGGAGGAGCCTTTGCATCCGCCGGAGCCTTCCGGGAACGAGTGGTTTTACGACGCGTGGCCTTCTTCCTGGCAACCGGTTTGGGATCTTCTTCCGGTTTGGCCGGCGGCAACTCGACTTGCGGCTGCTCCGGTTCCGAGGTTTCGGCCTTCGGTTCAGCTTTGGCCTCAGCGGCCGGAGAGCTCTCCTCGACCGGAGCCGCCTTGGCCTCTTTTTCGATCGGTTCGCTTGCTTCGGCGGCCGCCTCTTGCTCTTGGCCTTCCGGCTCGGAAACCAGACGGCGACGACGGCGGCGGCGACGAACCGCGGCACCTTGACCGCCGTTCTCGCCGGTCTCTTCTTGGTCCACCGGTTTATCCGCAACCTCCTTCAACGTCGGGGTTTTCGCTTCAGCCTTAGCCTCGATCACCTCGCTGTCGGAGGAGCTTTCGGCGGTGACCGGCTCGGCCTTTCGGGCGAACGGAGAATCTCGCCTGCTGCGCCGCCGGGCGGACGGCGAGGCAGCCGGGGCTTCCTCCGCCTTGGCACTTTCAGGGGCTTCGGATTCCCGATCCGACTCCCGGCGATCGCTACGACCAGCCGTGCGGCCATTTCGAGTTCCACTGCGGGAACGGCGGGAAGTGGACCGGGTATCTCCACTCTCGGCAGCCCGCCCTTCCGGCTTCTTATCGGCTTTCTTGTCCGCCTCGGAAGCTGCGGCAGAGGCCGCGGCGGCTGCATCCTTCGCCTCACCGGCCAGGGGTCGAATCTCCACCGGCTTTTGCAAAGCCTTCTGCAGTCCACCGGGAGTGGATTTCGGCGTCAGCCTCGCCGGTCTAGAGGCCGCAGCCCTTCCTTCCGGTCGGGCCGAAGAAGGCCGTGAATCGGAAGACGCCTCCGCTTTCGAAGGGGAAGAAGCTGAAGAAGCCGCGGACGAACGGCCGTCAGGTTTGGCCAGGCCGGTACGGCGGCGAGCCCCGCGACGGCGACGGCGACGGCGCGCCATCAGGCTGTCATCTTCGGATCGGGCGGAACGTCCGCCTGAAGCGGAAGAAGCGTCCGACCGCTCCCCCGCCGGCGAGGCGACCTCGCCGGAGGCACCGGTCTCACCTCTTGCGGAACGCCGCCTCAACCCGCTTCCACGCAAGTTTTCTCGGCGCCCGAGGGTCGGCGCTCCCTCATCTTCATCCGCCGGCAGGCCGAGGAAACGATTCAGGAAAGGCGAAATTTCCTGCATCGTCAACAAGCTCATGTCGAGCATGTCCGAAGCCCGGCTGCGAATGGACGCGTCCGGCGGCCGGATCAACAGCAGGCCGGAGCTGTTGCGGTCGCAGCCAAAGATCTTGACCAGACCGCGGAAGCGTGCCGAGTAATCCTGCCAATTGCCGGTCTTGCATTCGACCCACAACATCTTGCCGTCCACCCAAGCCATCAGATCGGACTCAAATTCGCGGCCGTCGGGCAAGGTGCCCTTGACGTTGAACAGGATCTGGTACTTGGAAGGACTGAAGCGAGATTTCAGTTTGCGGGAGAGGAGCCAGGAGACGTAGAGCTCCAGCCAACCACCGGTTAAGAACTGTGCCGTTTCCCCGTCAGAGGTCGGAATCACGCGCAGGACTTTTTTCGGCGAACGGTGGTAGTAAAAATCCTTCAGCAGCCCATGTCGATGGAGCAGGGTGCCGAGCTGTACCGCCGCCGACCGTTCTTGATCGGAAAGTCCTTCGATGTCGATGCGTGTAAACCGTTTGGTGGCAACCGAGCGCTTAAGCTTCTCGTAAAAAGGTGCCACCAAGCCAAAATGTTGACCGATGTGCCGGGCGAGGTGCTCGAAGGCTTCGTTGCGGGCGAGATCGTCCTGCCCTTCGAAGACCATGACCTTGCGATTCCGGAGATAGTCCACCAAAGATCCGGTGGGCGCGTCTTCCGGAGGGGTTTTCGGCAAACCGCGACGCTGGCCGCGGTTGGAGAAAGATCCGCTCTGGGGCCCGTCACCGCGATCGCGATCTCGGTCGCGATCTCCCCGCTCACGATCTCTGTCACGCCGGCGGCGCGGCTTCGAATCGCTGGGCAGGGACGCACGCCCTCCTGCGAAGTCCTCTCGCAGGAATTCGATTTGCTTGGTGAGGTCCCGGAGGTGACGAATCAACTCCTCAGCCAACTGGGCCTCTTCCGGGGAGCGACGTTCTACAGTGTCGCTGGAATCTTCCGCTCCCTTGAAAAAGTGCTGGAGCCAGCCCATTTCCGGCCTATTCTCGCGGAAGCCCCTGGCGGGTACAAGGGCCGGAAGCCTTAAAAAGCCGGCGCCAAGCCGTAAATTCCATGGAATCCGCCCCTGCAAGCCACCGCCATGCTCACCTTCCTCCTTCTTTCCGGGCTTGTCGCCATCCGACAAGAGCCACCCATGCCTGAAACTCAACCTGAGGCCACCGAACAGCGGCCCACCAACCACTTGGCCGGAGAATCCAGCCCATATCTACTGCAACACGTTCACAATCCGGTGGACTGGTATCCCTGGGGGGAAGAAGCTCTGCAAAGGGCCAAAGCGGAAGATAAACCGATTTTTCTGAGCGTCGGTTACTCCGCTTGTCATTGGTGTCACGTGATGGAACGGGAATCCTTCGAAGATCCCGAAATCGCCGCGATTCTCAACGCCGATTTCATTTCCATCAAGGTCGACCGGGAAGAGCGTCCGGATTTGGACGATATGTACATGCAAGCGGTGCAAGCCATGACCGGCAGCGGCGGCTGGCCGATGACGGTGTTTCTGACCCCGGATCTGAAACCTTTTTTCGGCGGTACCTATTTCCCGCCGCAACCGGCCCACGGCCGGCCTTCCTTCCGGCAGATTCTCGAGCACCTCAGCAAAGCTTGGAAAGAACGCCGACAGGAAATCGACGAGTATGCCGATCGGGTGGACGGCACCTTGGCGGCGGAACTTCCGGAGGTGGAAGCCTCGCCCTTACCTCAAGGCGACGCTCTTCCTGCTCGGCTGCAAGGTTGGATCGCTCCCTTGCAATCCTCCTTCGATTCGGTTTGGGGCGGCTTCGGTTCGGCACCGAAATTCCCCCGAGCGGAAGACCTTCGTTGGTTATTGGCGGTGTCCGCTCACGACGGCAACGCCCAAGCCTTGAACATGGCGGTGTTGACCTTGAAGCGGATGGCCGCCGGCGGCATCTACGATCAATTGGCCGGCGGTTTTGCCCGCTATTCCACCGACGAGAAGTGGTTGATCCCCCACTTCGAAAAAATGCTTTATGACCAGGGATGTCTGCTGCCCGCCTATTTGGATGCCTGGCGCTTAACCGGCGATCCCTACTTCGCCCAAGTCGTCCGAGAAAGTTGCGATTACTTGCTTCGAGAAATGCAAGATCCAGGCGGAGCCTTTTGGAGTTCGACCGACGCCGATTCGGAAGGCGAAGAAGGCAAGTTTTTCGTTTGGACGCCACAAGAATTGCAACAGGTTCTTGGAAGTCAAAAAGGACGGTTTGCTTCCCTCTACTTCGGAGTGACGCCGCTGGGCAATTTCGAGCACGGCCGGTCCGCCTTGCATCTGGCCATGGACGCCCAACAAGCGGCTCGAGACGCCGGCTTGGAAAATGAAGATCTGAACCAGGTCCTGGCGGAAATCAAAACCAAGCTCTATGAAACCCGCAGCAAACGCATTCCGCCGGGAACCGACGACAAGATTCTGGTCGGTTGGAATGGTTTGGTAATCGATGCGTTGGCCTATGCCGGGCGAGCTCTCGGCGAACCGCGGTACTTACAAGCGGCGGAACGGGCCGCCGATTTCCTCCTGAACCACATGGTGCGAGAAGATGGGGGCATGTGGCGCAGTTGGCGCAAAGGCAAAGCGGCTCATCGGGCGGTCTTGGAAGACCACGCCTATTTCATGCGGGCTTTGTTGAGCTTGTTTCAAAGCTCCGGCGAAGAACGCTGGTTGCTGGCGGCAGAACAACAAGCAAGCTGGCTGCTGGAAAACTTCTGGGATGAGGAAGAAGCGCTGTTCTGGGATACCGACGGCCAGGATCCCTATCTCCGTCACCGGCGCAAATCTCCGACCGACGGCGCCACACCCTCGGCCAACGGCGTGGCTTTGGAAGCCTTGCTGCACCTAAGCTGGTTCAGTGGCGAGGACCGCTGGGGGCAAATGGCGGAGCGCAGTTTGGAACACTTGCTGCCTTTATTCGAGCGAGCCCCCCGGGCTTTTTCCACCACCATGCGAGTGTTGTTGCAAGCGGCGGAAGAACCTGCGGTGGCTTTGTTGATCGGCAACGGCGAAGCGACCTCCTTGGAGAAATGGCGGCAGGCGGTGTACGCACCGAAGGCGCCCTGGGTGTTGCCGGTGTTCAAGCTCGAAGCCGAACCGGAAAGCGAAATTGGCTTGTTCCGCTATCGGGTAGCCGGCGAAGGTCAAAGCACTCTTTATCTCTGCCGCGGCAAGACTTGCTTGGAACCCAGCATTAAGCCGGAGGAGTTTTCCACCCTCGCGGCGAAAAAATTCTGAACCGAGACGAAACCGGGACGTTATCGCCTTCAGTCGCCTGCCGCTCGGGCGGCAGGAGGTTTGTTGCATGCTCTCTCTTCGCTCCCTGTTGATCCCGTCCATGATTTGGCTTGCCACATCGCCGATTTCGGTGGCAGCCCAGAATCCAACGCCTCAGACCCCTGAGACGGCTTGCGAAAAAGCCGCCCTGTGGCTGGCCAAGCAACAGGAAGCCGATGGTTCCTGGGTAGAGAAGCAGCAACAAAAGCGCGGGGATCTGCATCAGGTCGGGCAAACCGCTTTGGCCCTCATGGCCCTGGAAAGCTGCGGCAATCGAGCCGCCGCCGGGCCTTATTCGGAAACGGTGAACCGCGGCATCAGTTGGCTGTTGCGAAGTCAGCAAAGCAATGGTTTGTTCGGCGGTGAGGTCGGCAACCCAACCCTGTATAACCATGGCTTGGCCACCTTGGCACTTGTGCGTTTGTATCAAGCCGACGGCAAGCCGGTGACCTTGAAACCGATCTTGCAAGATGCTCTGGAAGTCCTGGTCCGGGCTCGGAATCCCTATGCAGGATGGCGTTACAGTTTGGAACCCAACGGAGACAATGATGCTTCATCCACCGGCTTTCTTCTGGCTGTTATCTTGAACGCCCACCGGGCCGGCCTGGAGCTCGACTCTAGTTCTCTGGAAGGTCCGTGGTATTGGCTGGAGAGTTGCATCGACAAGGAAACGGGATTGACCGTCTATTCTCCGAACGGCCCTAAAAATATGAAAAGCAGTGCTTCCCGTGAACGCCTGCTCTTGGAACGCTTTCCGACCGAATATTCGGAAGCACTCACTTCTTTGGCCCTGCTCAACAAATGGCAACTGGACCGCCAGGCCATCCTGCCCATGAAACAACCGTGGCAGGCAGTCTTGGCCAAACAAAGCCAACGCCTGCACCAGCTGCTTCCGGTCTGGCAGCCGCAACAAGGTCGGGTCGACTTGTACTTCTGGTATTGGGCCAGCGAAGCCCTGCAAGCTTATGGCGGCGATGCTTGGCAAAGCTGGCGGCGTGCCCTGCAAGCCGCTTTATTGCCGAATCAGCGAAGGGATGGCGACTTGGCCGGCTCGTGGGACCCGGTTGGCCCCTGGCAAAATTCCGGAGGCAATCGCCTCTACGCCACTTCTCTCGCGATCATGGCTTTGCGTAACAGCGTTTCGCAAAACTGACAGCAACAGCGAACAGGGGATACCCCCGCAGCGCTTCCGGCGTTGCGGGGATTTTCTTTGAAACCCGGATTTTTCACCGTTGCTAGGATGGCCATTCCCTTGAATTGAACGGAAAGCCCCTCCATGCTTCGGGACCGCCTGATTCGCATCCTCCTCAATTTAGGGTCGTTGCTGGCCCTCGCTTGCGCCGCCCAGGCTCAGGAAGCCATGCAGCCTCCGGCAGACCACGAACAACTGCCGCCGGCGCCGGAATGGGATTTCGGCCGGGATATTCGCCCGATCTTGGCTGAGAATTGCTTTCGCTGCCACGGTATGGATGAGCAAAAGAGCGGCCTTCGTCTGGATACCTACGCAGGCGCATTCGCAGATTTGGGCGGCACCTTCGCTTTGGTTCCCGGAGATTTGGAATCCTCTGAGCTTTGGCTGCGGATCAGCACCGAGGATGATTTTGACCAAATGCCCCCGGCCGGGGAACCGGAATCCCTGGAGGCCGAGGAGATCGACAAAATCCGGCAATGGATCGAAGCCGGGGCCCCTTGGGGAAACCATTGGGCTTTTGAACCGATTCGATCCACCGCTCCCCCGGTTCCGAAAGACCAAGCATGGGGGCGAAATGAAATTGACGCTTTCATTCTGGCCGATCTGGAAAGCGCCGGTTTATCTCCAAACCAGCAGGCACCTCGAGCACAATTATTGCGACGGTTGAGTTTCGACTTGATCGGCTTGCCGCCGACGCCGGAGCAAGTGAAAGCCTTCCTGGAAGCGGAAGATCCTGACCGGGCTTATGAAGAGGCGGTGGACCGCTTGCTGGCTTCACCCCAATTCGGGGAACGATGGGCTCGCCATTGGTTGGACTTGGTTCGCTTCGCCGAAACCAAAGGCCATGAATTCGACTTTCCGATTCCGAACGCCTGGGTTTATCGCGATTACGTCATCCGCGCTTTTCAAAACGATCTCCCTTATGACCGCCTGGTGCAAGAACATATTGCCGGTGATTTACTGGAACCTCGGCGGCATCCAGAAACCGGAGCCAATGAAGCGGTTCTTGGTACCGGATTCTTCTTTTTGGGCGAAGAAGTCCATTCTCCCGTGGATCCTCGTGGCGATGAATTGAGTCGCACCGCCAATAAAATCGACGTTCTCAGTAAGACTTTTTTGGGCCTGACCGTCGGCTGCGCCCGCTGCCACGACCACAAATTCGATCCGATTACGGCCGGTGACTACTACGCTCTTGCAGGAGTTCTGCATTCTTCCTCCTACCGCCAGGTTCGATTTGAAACTCAAGAGCAAAACAGCCATCTCGCCGAACAGTTGGAAGAGCTGCGAGCTCAATACCAAGAAGATTTCCAAACTTGGTTGCCCTCGGCTCCGGAACCTGCAGTCGAACCCGATTCGGTTTTTCCAGCCCAAGCCTCGCCGGAATCCCACCCACCCAATTCCTTGATTTACGATTTCGGAGCGCCTGGCCCGGAAGGCATCCTGCAAGACGGATTTTCTTTTTTAAGCCTTCAGGCCGGCGACTGCATTCCCGGTTCCACGCCTCAAGCATCGGTCCCTTTTTTCAGCCCGCTGGATTGCGTGGCATTCGATCCCATCTGGCACCGTTTAAAACTGGCTGCCGAAACGGCGAAAGATCCAGGGGATAAATCCTGGGTCGCTTCCGGGCGTATGGTGCGGACGCCTTCATTCACCGTCCCTGCCAGCGGCCGCTTGCACTATTTGGTTCGGGGAGCCGGTCGGGTCCTGGCGGTAGTTGATTCCCACCGCATGTTGTCCGGCCCTCTACACAAGAGCAATTTGAAGACATGGAAAGCGGAGAAGCCCGGCTTCTTTTGGGTGAGTCAGAATTTCGAAGACTACGTCGGCCAACGAGTGTTTCTGGAATTCAGTCCCGGAGATCCCGAGGAAATCTCCCTGGCTTTGGCCTGGATCGCGGAGGGCAAACATGCGCCACCTTTGCCGGAAGTTCTCGGCGGAGATTGGACTCTAGAAAATCTGAATCCGGTTTCCGGATTAGATTCCTATTGGCCGAAGCAGCAAGCGATCCTCGATCAGATTCAGGAATCTTCCCAAACCGGCCTGGCCTTGATGGAGGGCGCCGGTTTCGATGAGTATTTGCTACTACGGGGCGATCCACGGTCTCCTGCGGAAACCGTTCCGCGCTCCTTCCTGAGCGCGTTACGCAACGCCGAAGATCAAACCGCCACCCTGGGAAGTGGACGCCTGGCCTTGGCTCAAAGCCTGACCCGGGAATCGAATCCCTTAACTTCCAGGGTCATGGTCAATCGTTTGTGGCACCATTTATTCGGCCGCGGCTTGGTCGCTACGGTGGATAATTTCGGTGCTTTAGGCGTCCCTCCGACCCACCCTCAGTTACTCGATTGGCTGGCCGTTCGTTTTATGCAAGAAGGTTGGTCGATCAAGACCGCTTTACGCAGGATGGTCACCTCCAGTACCTACCGGCAAGGGCACCAGCCATCCCAGGAAGCCCGGTCCAAGGATCCGGAAAACTTACTTTGGCATCACATGCCGGTAAGGCGTTTGCAAGGAGAAGCCATCCGGGATGCCATGCTATCGGTTTCCGGTCGCCTGGATTCCAGCATGTTCGGCCTCTCCGTTCCGGTGCACCTGACTCCGTCCATGCAAGGCCGGGGGCGTCCGGGAAAAAGCGGGCCGGTGGACGGCGACGGCCGGCGCAGCATTTATCAAGAAATCCGGCGCAACTTCCTGCCGCCCTTTATGAGCGTATTCGACATGCCACCACCTTTCAGCTCGATGGGCAAACGCACGGTTTCAAACGTTCCGGCCCAATCTCTGGCCATGATGAACAGTAGTTTCGTCACCGAACAAGCGCGACTCTGGGCGCAACGACTGTTGCTGAACCCGGAAGAATCGACTCAAGAACGCCTGCACCGCATGTACTGGCAAGCCTTTGGCCGCTCTCCCCGGGAACTGGAAATCACCCTGGCCTTGGAGTTTTTGCACCAGAATCCAGGCGAACCCCTGGATGCCTGGGCAGACCTCGCCCACGTTTTGTTCAACACCAAGGAATTCCTGTTTCTGCCCTGAATCCGATGCCCGAACTTCCCCAAAATCAACTATGGCGGCCTAGCCGCCGGCAAATCTTGTTGCGCGCCGCCCACGGATTCGGGGCGCTGGCCTTCGCCGCCATGCAACCTGGATTGTTAAGCGCAGCCTCCAACGGGCGTTTCTCTACCAGGAAAAAAGTAGCCAAACACGTCATTTTTCTTTACATGGACGGAGGCATTTCTCAAGTCGATTCTTTCGATTACAAGCCGCGCCTGGAAAAAGAGGCCGGGAATCCGATCAAGATGGAGATTCCCAAAACCCAATTCGACGATGTCGGAGCGGTGCTGCCTTCGCCCTGGAAGTTTCAACATTACGGCGAATGCGGAATGCACATCAGCGATCTTTTCCCCCACATAGGAAGCTGCGCGGACGACTTGGCCTTGATTCGCTCGATGACCAGCGCTTTTCCGGAGCACACCAATGCCAATTATTTTCTGCATACCGGCTCAGGCTTACAGGGAAGACCTTCCATGGGAGCATGGTGGACCTACGGAATGGGCTCGGACAGCGAAGACCTTCCCGGGTTCGTGGTATTAAACGGAGGTTTGGTTCCGCCGGGAGGTTTGGATAATTTCAGCAACGGCTTCTTGCCGGCAAGCTATCAGGCGTCTCTATTCAGCAACGGCGCCGAGCCGGTCCCGAATTTGAAGCCAAAAGAAAAAACTCCCGAACAGCAGAGGCGCAAGCTGGATTTATTGGAAGCCTTGGACCAGGGTCTTTTAGGGCAAATCCTCCCTGAGGACGACGCGGTCCGCTCGGCGATGCAGAATTACGAAACCGCTTATCGAATGCAATCGGCGGTTCCCGAACTGATGGACATCGCCGGGGAAAGTGAGGCGGTGCGCAAGCTCTACGGCCTGGAAGCGGAATTCGAACACACCCGTACTTATGGGGCGCTGTGCTTGATGGCTCGCCGCTTGGTGCAACGGGGCGTCCGGTTCATTGAAATCACCTGCCCCCACATTCCGGGCAACGACCGCTGGGATCAACACAGCAATCTGCGCAAGGGGCACGGCGAAAACGCCAAAGCGGTAGACCAGCCGATTGCCGGTCTGCTCAAAGATTTAAAGGGCCTCGGCCTGTTGGACGAAGTGCTGGTCGTTTTCGCCGGCGAATTCGGCCGCACGCCGATGGCGCAAGGCACAAACGGTCGCGATCACAATCCTCACGGTTATTCGATTTGGCTGGCCGGAGGCGGAGCCAAAGGAGGAACCATCATCGGTTCCACCGACGAATACGGTTATTACGCCATTGAGGATCCGTGGGAAATCCACGACCTGCACGCCACCATGTTGGCCCTCATGGGGGTCGATCACACTCGCCTGACTTACCGCTTCGACAGCCGCGACATGCGCTTGACCGACGTGAAAGGTCACGTCATCGAAGCCGCCATCGCTTAGTTCAGGGTTTTCCTCAACCCCCGCCGCCTGAGCTCGCCGGCTTTTCGGATTTCTCCGCGGCTTTCTTCCCGAACCGCCAGCGCGGAGCTTCCAGGGTGGTTTCGAATGCCTCCAGCATGGCTTGCATGGAAACTACTCGCTCTTTTTGTTGGTCGACCAAGTTCCGCTCTTCTTGCGGATCGGAGGCTAAATCGAACAACATCCAGGGCCCGGCTTTGTAGCGCACCAGTTTCCAATCTTTCAGGCGCACGGCGGCGTTGTCGCCCCGGCGCCAAAACAACTGGGGATGCGGGCGCCCGGCTTTCTTGGAACGCAAATAGGGCAGCAAGTCAACGCCGTCCAAGGGAAGCGGGCTTTGGCGGACGATTCCGCCGGCGGCCAAAAAGGTGGGCAAGAGATCCAACCCGCTAACCGGCAAATCATAAATCGTTCCTCTCGGCAACCGTGCCGGCCATTGCATCAACATCGGCACGCGAATGCCGCCTTCAAAGGGCGTCCCCTTGGTGCCCCGGAGCACTCCGTTCTGCGAAGCGTTATTGGTCGCCCCGCCGTTGTCATTGACGAAACAAAGCAAGGTATGGTCTCGAATGCCGTTTTCCTCCAAAGCGTCCAACACCACGCCGACCGCTCGGTCCATGGCTCGGGTCATGGCCGCCAACTTGCGCCGTTTTTCATGGTCGATGCCGGAAAAGCCGGCCAAGTCCTCCTCGGTGGCGTGCATCGGGGTGTGAACGGCATTGAAGGCCAGATAAAGAAAGAAAGGACGGTCACGGTTTTCGGCCACGTAGGCGGCCGCCTCCTTTCCCAAAGCATCGGTCATATAAGTGAATTCTTCGGGAATCGACTCGTGATCCCTACGCAGGCGATTCAAGCGAGTGGATTTCTTTAACGGCCAATAGCTGCGAGCTCCTTGCAAAAAGCCGAAGTAAGCGTCAAAACCGCGCTGCATCGGCTGGAAGGCTTTCGCATAACCGAGATGCCATTTTCCCAATCCCACCGTGCGATAGCCGTTTCGCTGCAAGATCTCCGGCAGCAGGGTTTCGGTAAGGGGCAGGCCGTTGGTTTCGCTCCAACGCGGCGGAATGTTGAACTCATGGCCGAAGCGCTGTGGATATCGCCCAGTCATGATGGCGGCTCGGGAAGGGCTGCAAACCGAAGCGGCCACGTAAGCCTGTCGAAACCGGACACCAGCTTCGGCAATGGAATCGATTCTGGGAGTGGCGAAATCGGCGCAGCCGTGAAGGCTGAAATCACCATAGCCGGCATCGTCGGAAACGATCAGGATCAGGTTCGGCCGATCGGCAGGGGCCTCCGCAGCCCCTTGGCCAAAGGCGGCGGCCGGCGCCCAAAGCGGCAAGCAAAGGAGGAGGAGGGTTCGGACCATGGGATTCCCAGAATAGACCTGGAAAGCCCTTTGCCTAGGATTAGCAGGCTGCGGAGGCACCATGGATACTTTGCAAGCCATCATGACTCGCCGCAGCGTTCGCCGGTTTCAGCCCCGCCCGGTTGCGGAGGAGAAATTGAAGCGGATTTTGGAGGCCGGCATGAACGCTCCCTCGGCCATGGATGGTCGCCCCTGGCAGTTTGTGGTTTTCAATCAACCCGAATGCTTGCAAGCATTAGCCGAGGGCCTCGACCAGGGCTTGCCGATGATTGCCGAAGCACCTGCGGCCATTTTGATCTGCGGAGATTTAAACCGAGAACCTGAAGGCGCCTTTTGGCCGGTGGATTGCACTTGCGCCGCGCAAAACATGCTGTTAGCCGCCCACGGTTTGGGCTTGGGCGCGGTTTGGATCGCCGTCTACACGGTTGGTTTCCGAGAAGAAGCCTGCCGCCGGCTAGCAAACTTGCCGGAGAGAATAGAGCCCTTCGCCCTGATCCTGCTAGGAGATCCTGCCGAGGAATTACCGGCGGAGTATCGCTACGAAGCCACCCGGGTGCATTTCAACCGCTGGTAACTCCATCGGAGCGAAGGACCGGGTCTGAGGAAGGTCCAGCTTTGTTGCTTGAAGTTCGGTCAGTTGCCGCAGGAAATCCTGGGCGCAGTGCTCGAATATCCGGTCAAGCGGACACGTCAAGTTCGCCGTTCACTAGTCGAATTCCACCGGCTTCTCCAGGAGATCCCGATAGGTCAAGGTTGTGGATCCGATCCAGGCGACTTGAGACGTCTCTACCAACACGATCTTGCAACTCAAACTTTCGGAAGCCATGGGCAATGCACCTGGTGGCTGGACTTGAGGTACTCCTTGCCATATGCCCAAAACGATTTATGAATTGGATCAAAATTTATTTTAGTCGCCTCCCATCTGAGTTCCTCTTCCACCCAAACGGCGGCGGTCCACCACCTTGCAACCCGCGGCCATGAATCCGCGTTCCACTGCAGCGGCGTATTGGTTGAAATCGGCCAGGGACAAACCGCTTTCCGGTGGGCTGATTTCGGGAGTCACCACGAATGCCGTTTGCACTTGCTCGAGGGTGAAACCTCGCCCCAAAGTAGCAACACTGGGCAAAGGGGTGGCCCCCACCAGAGTCGGAGGCTTCACCTATTTAAGAATCTGCTGTGAAGTGGATTCTCCCAAATCCTTGAAGATCAAAGTCGGCACCGATTGTCGGGCTTCCGGCAGCTTCCTCGCCGGTAGTTCTCGAGCGCATGGGAGCATGCCGGAGATGGCATCCTCCTCTATGGCTTCAATGGCAAAAGAAGGCGGTTTCGCTTAAGAAAACTCGAAAAAAATCCGGACTTTATAAAATATCCAAGGGCAAGACATTGGAATCCAAAAACAGGCCGCCGTAGCGGACTCCGGCTTCCAAATAGACGCGAAGTCCTCCGGCCGTGATCGGGATCGGAGCACTGGTCCAAGTGGCTTGCCCGGTAGCGTCGGTTTGACCCTGCCCTTGAATCGTAATCGGCTGGCCGACGTCGAAGGGCTGTCCGAGATAGAAGGTACCGGCTTGGTTGAAAGAACTTACGATCCAGAAATCGGCGTCAGGAGGAGCGTTCTCCAAGGTCCAGGTGCCGCTGGAGCCCGCCACGACGGAAGCGGGACCGGACATCAGTACCGTGTCGATTCTGGGACCGGCTCCGTGGTCGCCGAAAAGTTCGAAAGAGGCCACGGTATTGGAACTTAGAGGGTCTCCGTCATCGACGACTCCGACCAGGGACAAACTTCCTGAAGCCAGCACCGGCCCGAGACACAGACCCTCCAAGTTTTGGCCAATGCTGAAGGTATTACCCCAAAGCAGGAATTTCGAGGCGGCGACGTAATTCTGGCCAAGCAAGCCTTGGGCCAATTGCCCCTGGCTCACGTCGGTAGCCGAGCTGGAGTCGATCTCGTAGATGGCATTGCGAAACATGCCGAACAAATGAAAGGAGAAAGATCTTTCCAATACAAGCAACTTGCCGTTGGGCAAGAGCACCAAATCGCTGACCCCGCTACGAGCTCCGGATACCGACAAGCCGTGCATCGGATCGGTGAGGTAAGCATATTGCCGCTCGGCCATCAGGCCGCCGCCGGTGTCGACCAAGGCGGCCAAGCGAACTACGGTTCCCTGGGATGGCGTGGACAAGGTTCCGTCCACCACCAGAGCTTCTTCATTGGCGGTGAACATCTCCAGGCCGTCCTGACGCAAGGTCAGGGATTCCAATCCGTAATTGGGCACCACGTTTCCCGGATCGGTGAACACGGACGGCAAGACCAGCTCTTGCAGCCGATCCCCGGTATCCAAGCTGTATTCGACCACCGAAGGTCCGCCTTCCTCGGAAAGATAAACGCTGTTTCGAACCGGGTCGGTGAACGCAATCCCTTCGAAATCGCGCCATTCGCTCAGCCGCACGCCGCGGACCACGTCCACGCTGAGCAAGCTGCCGTCCTGATCCAAGCGGATGTCCAGCTCGACCACTAAATCGGAGTTGTCCATCACCGCCACGAAGCGGGGGCCGGCCAACCAACTCAAGCCGCTCAAACCGGCAACGGTGAAGCTGGTCCCGTACTGATCCACCCCGCTCCCGGGCAGGCTCAATTTGCCGCGATAACCGACTTGCAAGGTTTGGCCTGCGAGGGTCGATGGCAGAAGCGAGAGGCAAAGGCCAATCAGGTAAGGTTGAAGGAAAGGGCGCATCTAGGGTCGAAAGGGGTTCTGCTCCAAGATGCCTCCCTTTGCGGTCGGAATCAAGGATTGCGTAGCAGCTCGAGGAATTCGACTTAAAATCTTTATTCTTATGGACTTATGATGTCTCTCTGAATTTAAATCGGGTTTCTCTTGGCTTTCTCCTACGACTTCCAAAGCCGCCGGATAGCATGAAATCCAGGGCTTCTACCGGGACGGACCGAAACCTGCCGGCAGCCCTGGGTTTTCATTGGAGACCCTTCGAAACCCACCAGCGAGTTCCATGCACTTGCATCGCACCCTTTTTCGAGGAGGCTTGGCCGTCCTCGTCGCCGGCCTGGCCACCTGGGGAGTGGTGGCTGGAGAGACTCCTGATCGGAACCAAGCTCGCCGCCGGGCAGCCGCCGAAATCGACCGCCTTTTGAACGCCGGTTTGGATTCTCTTGGTTTAAAACCGATGCCCAAAGCCGGCGATGAGGTTTTTCTCCGCCGAATTTACTTGGACTTGGCCGGTCGAATTCCCACCGCCCAAGAAGCCAAGACCTTTCTTCAATCCAAAGACAGCCGACGGCGAGAAAAGTTGATCGACGAATTATTGGATTCACCTGCTTATGTCAGCAACATGTTCAATTTTTGGGCCGATCTGCTTCGAGTCAAGGATCGGTTGAATACCCGGGTTTCCGGCGAACCGTTTCAAGATTGGCTGAAAAATGCTCTGGCTGAAAACCTTCCTTATGACCAAATGGTCCATGCTCTCCTGACCGCAGAGGGCCCGGCCTATCAAAGGGGCAACGGCGCCACCGGTTATTTCCTCCGGGACTTGGGCATGCCGGAGGACGCCATGGCGAACACGATGAGAATCTTCGCCGGCACTCGCATGGAATGCGCCCAATGCCACGACCACCCCTTCGCCGATTGGACGCAACGTCAATTCTTCCACATGACCGCCTTTCTCGGCGGCATGGAGTATCGCCTTCCCCAAGCCTTGCCGGGAAACCCTCGAGAGCTGCGCCAATTCCGGGAAGAGATTGAGCAGCGCTACGGCAACGTCGGAGTTCAAGTCTTAAGAAGAACCGCCCAAGGATTGAGTACCGGCCTTGATGGAAGCGGTTCGGGCTACGCCAAACTGCCGGACAATTACGCCTATGAGGACGCGGAACCGGGCACCTGGTTGCCGGCATCCACGGTTATGGGTCAGAAAGTCGATTTCTCCACGGCTCCGGATCCCGTAGAAAGAAGGCGAATGGAGCGGCGCCACCGCCGGCGGCCGAATCTACCGGCGCCTCCGGAAACGAATTCGCGGCAAGCATTCGCAAGTTGGTTGGTTTCCCCGGACCACCCACGTTTCGCTCGTGTAATCGCCAATCGCTTGTGGGCTTATCACATGGGCGCCGGCCTAGTCACCCCACTGGACGACTTCGATCAAAGCAAAAGCGAAATCCATCCGGAACTACTGGATCATTTGGAAGCGCTGGTGCTTGCCAACAATTTCGATCTTCGGGAAGTGCAGAGCATTTTACTGCGCAGCAAGGCCTACCAGCGCCAAGCGGTGGTCGACTCGCCTTTGGCCGAGGACGTGTTTGCTTTCGAAGGCCCGCTGATGACCCGGCTGAGTGCGGAAAAGATTTGGGACTCCCTCTTGACCCTGTTGGTCCCAAATGTGGACCAAAGCCTGCTGCAAGGAGAATCGCCGGAGGCCACTCGCTTGTATGAGGAGTATGAAAAACTGGCCTTCACCGAAGCGGAGGACTTTGAAGCCGCCATCGCCATGCGGGTGGAACAAAGGCAAAATCCGGAAGCCATGCGGGAAGCTCGCCGTCAAGCTCTCAAAGCCAGGCAAGCCAAGCGCCGGGAATTGCAACAACAAAGTCAACAACTTCGCCGGGAGCTTCGTCAAGCCAGGAAGCAAAAAGATCAAATGCGGATTCGGGAACTGCAGGAAGAACTTCTGGCTTTAGAAGAAAAGGCAGAGGAATTCAGAAGCCCCGCCTTCGGCCGCGGCATGGTTCGAGCTTCGGAACTATCCGCCCCGGCTCCACCGGGCCACTTCCTCCGCACCTTCGGCCAGTCCGATCGGGAGCAGATCGAATCCGCTTCACTTGAGGCTCAGATTCCTCAAGCCCTGGAGTTGATGAACGGCTTCTTGGAGAAAAATCTGCTGAAGCAAAAGCGAGCCGCTTTACATCTGGCCTTGCAGCAGGCCGGATCTGCCGACGAGAAATTGGAAACCGCTTTCCTCGCCATCTTGGCCCGCGCCCCCAGTTCCGAAGAACGTCGCCTTTGGCGTTCCGAAATCCAACGGAATCCGGATACCGCCATGGAAGACTTGATTTGGGTCCTGGCCAATTGCCATGAGTTTCTGTTTCGGGGATAAGCACCATGCAACCTCCTTCCCAGCCTTTGGATCCCAGTCGCCGGCGCTTCCTGACCGAAGCTGCCCGAAGCTTTCTTGGTTTAAGTCTACTTCCCTTGCAAAGCTGGCCGAAGTTACCAGGAGATCTGCCCGGGCCCCAAGCTCGCAAAATGATCTTCCTGTACATGAACGGCGGCATGTCCCATCTGGATACTTTGGACCCAAAGCCCGGGGCCGCCACTCAAGGGGAAACGGAAGTTTTGGGAACCAAGGTGGACGGCATCCAGCTTTCGGCCCATTTCCAAAACTTGGTCGGCCATGTAGATAAATTCGCTTTGATCCGCTCGCTGCATTCCACCCAAGGAGCTCACGCAACCGGCCGTTACTTTTTACATACCAGTTTCCTGCAACGGGGGACGATCCGACACCCGAGCCTGGGTGCTTGGTTAAGCAAAATCGACGGCCCTTTGCACCCGAATTTGCCGGCTCACGTGGCGGTGAACGCCGGCAATGACACCGCCAGTGCGGGCTTTCTCAGCGCCCGTCACAACCCGTTACCGATCGGCGACCCTGGATCCGGGCTACAACACAGTCGCCGCCCGAACCACGTCGACGATCAAAGGGCCGCCCGGCGCTTGGATCGGCTTCAAGCGATGAATCAGAAGTTGGCCAAGCAAGGTCAGAATGCCGGCACTGCGGCTTATGCTCAAGCCTATGAGCAAGCGCTGAAATTGATGCAATCTCGCGACTTGCAAGCCTTTCAGTTGGATTCTGAACCGCAGTGGTTGAAAGAAGCTTATGGGCAAGGCCGATTCGGCCAAGGGTGTTTACTGGCTCGCCGGCTGGTGGAACACGACGTCCGCTTCGTGGAAGTCGGCTTGGGCGGTTGGGACACTCACAATGACAACTTCGACCGGCTTGCCGAGTTGGTTCCGGAATTGGACCAAGCGCTATCGGCATTGCTGGCCGATTTGCAAGCTCGCGGTCTCCTCGAAGAAACTTTGGTCGTGCTGGCGTCCGAATTCGGCCGCACACCGAAAATCAACGACCGAACCGGACGGGATCACTTCCCTCAAGCTTTCTCCGCCTTGCTCGCCGGCGGCGGCATTCGCGGAGGTCAAGTTCACGGTCAAACCGACGCCACCGGAGAAAACATCGTCGCCGATCCGGTGAGCATTCCGGATTTCAATGCAACCCTGGCTTACGGCTTGGGCTTGCCTTTGGAAAAAGAGTATTTCTCCCCTTCCGGCCGGCCTTTCCGGGTCGCTGACAAGGGTCGACCTGTTCGCAGCCTGTTCGCCTAATCACCATGATCTCTCTTTGTTGGCTCGGTCTTTTCGCTGGCTTCAACTTGGGTCAAGAACCAGAGCCGGTGGACTTCGCCTCGCAAGTCCTGCCGATTCTGAAGCAGCATTGTTTCTCTTGCCACGCCTCCGAAAGTTTAGGTGGACCCAAAAAGGCCAAGGCAGGACTGCGTTTGGACGGAGCCGGTTGGATTCTCGCCGGAGCCAAGGGAGATCAGGTCTTGGTCCCAGGAAAGCCGGAAGAAAGTTCCCTTTGGAGCATGATGGCCTTGCCGGCGGACGATCCCGACATCATGCCGGCCAAAGGCGATCCTGCCTCGGCAGAAGAAATCGCCCTGATTCGGCAATGGATTGAAGAGGGAGCTTCCTTTGGCGATTGGCGAGGTGAAGCCGGCGGCCTGACCATTCGCAAAGGCCCGGCTCCGGACCAACCGGTTTCGGTGATGGAGCGAATGGCCAAGAACCTGGAGCCCGCTTCCCAAGCACAAATTAAGAAAGCGGCCGGCGACAAGGCCCGCATCACTCCGGTTCGCCCGGGAAGCCCTCTGCTTCACGTCGAGTTCCCCCACAAAGACCGGGGACTCAATAAAAACGACCTGCAGAGATTGCAAAGCATCGCTCCTTGGGTAGCCATATTGGACTTATCCCGCTTGCCCTTGAAGGAAGAGGTGCTCGGCCAATTGCCCAAACTGCCTCGACTGATTCGACTGGAAATGCGGTCCACCGGTTTGGATGACCGGGGCCTTGCCGCATTGCCGCCGCTGGCGGAGTTGCGGGTGTGCAATTTGTTCGGAAACCCGATCGGAAACGCCTCGGTCAAAAAACTCTTGAGCTTCCCTCAATTGAGGGTGCTCTATCTTTGGAAGACCGAGATCACGGAAGCCGGGGTGGATTCCCTGCGCAAAGATCGGGCGAAATTGCAAGTTCACTGGAATCCGAAGTTCCCGGCGCCAAGAAATCCGGCTTCCGATTAAGGCCGGACCTCCTCAAATCGAGGGTACAGGTTAAAATTGGAGAATGATTCTGTTCTCCTTGGCTCTACTCTTTCTTCAAGTCCCGTCGGAAGGTCATTTTTCACCTCAAAGCGGAGGCCGAGGCGGTCCGAGTTTTCAATGGGAACTGGATCGGCTGGTCCAGCGCAATCAAGGCTATGGAGGCGGAGTCTATCGAGTCAGTCACGGCAGCCATGGCTTGATTTGGGAAGGTGCCTCCGGGGAACTGCTCCGTGGCGGCGCCCCAATGCGGGCGGATTCCGTTTTTGAAATCGCCAGCACGACCAAGGCCATGACTGCAGCCGCGGTTTTATTGCTGATGGAAGACGGTCTATTGGATATGGATGCACCCATCGATACCTATCTTCCCGCCGCCTACACCCAAGACCTTTTAGTCATCCAAGGTCACAATTACGGGCCGGAACTCACCCTTCGCCAGTTATTGAGCCACACGGCCGGACTTCCTGACTACTGGTCGGATCCGCCCTTTGTCTTTCCCGGACAAAACGCTTTTTTAGTCGATTATTACCTTCGCCCTGGAAAGTTTTGGACTCCGGAAGAAGTCTTGAGCTACGTACCTGATTTAGATCCGAAGTTCGTTCCAGGAACCGGATGGCACTACTCCGATACCGGATTCGTGCTCGCCGGTCTGATTGCTGAGCGGGTGAGCGGCCAAAGCCTTCACAAAGTTTTTCGTCATAAAATCTTTCTTCCCCTGGGCATGAATGATACTTGGTTGCATTGGCGTGAACCTCAACCGCCGGGACAAAGCACTTCGCACCGTTACGAAAGCCAATGGAATATGTTTCCCAAACGGCACAACAGCGCTGATTGGGCCGGCGGCGGTTTGGTCAGCAGCACTCGAGACCTTGAAGCATTTATTCGAGCCCTGGCGGACGAAACCTTGTTCACGCAACCGTCCACCAGCGGTCAAATGCAAGCTTGGGTCCCCACCGGCATGGGTCAAATCGAATATGGCTTGGGTTTGTTTCAAGTTCCGCTCGGTTTTGGCCTCGGAAAAATCTGGGGTCACGACGGCTACGGCAACTCATGGATGTACTTCTGGCCGGACCAGGACGTCAGCTTCGTCGGAACTTTGAATCAGGCCTCTAACGATTGGTGGCCTCTGGTTCTGGCCACCGCCTGGCAATTGCAACCATAAAGAGCAACGCTTCTCTTTATTCAACAATTTCGGTCTTATTTGAATAAAAATTCTCTATTGACGCATCTTTATTTATTTTTATTCTTTCTCGTATGAACGAGGCCCAGCCTCTTCGCCGCCAGTTCTTGCGTGAAATCCTGCGCAAGGGCGAAGCGGGTACGCAAGCCGAGCTGCAACAAGCTCTGGCCGCCCGGGGTTTGGATGCCACTCAACCCTCCATCAGCCGAGACCTGCGCTCCTTAGGTGCGATCAAGGTGGGCGGCCGCTATCACCTACACGAAGCCGATCGCATTACCCCGCTGGAAAACCTCCGCACCTTGCTGCGGGGAGTCGATTCGGCCGGGCCTCATTTGACTTTGATTTTCTGCGAACCGGGTGCCGCCAGCGCCATCGCCCGGGCCTTGGAAGGCGAACACTTTCCTGGCTTGGCCGGCACCGTGGCCGGAGACGACACCGTCTTCGCCGCCATGAAAACCCAATCCGCCGGCCGCGATCTGCAAAGAAGGATCGCCGCGCTGCTGGCCTGAGAGGAAACCAAGATGCGCATCTTGCTGGCCTACTCGGGAGGCCTGGACACCTCCTACTTGATTGCCACCTTGGCCCGACAAGGGCACCAAGTCACTGCCTGCACCGTGGATTGCGGAGGGCTCACCGACGCTGATCGACGTCACTTAATTGAACACGCCTTGCGCTTGGGAGCCCACAACGCCCGCTGTTTGGACGCACGCGATCCACTTTATCGCCAGGTGCTGCGTTGGTTCATTGCCGCCCACGTCCGGCGGGGAGCCACTTATCCCCTTTCGGTAGGTGCCGAGCGCAGCTTGCAAGCCACGGTTTTGGCCAAAGTCGCTCAAAAGGAAGCTTTTGATGCGCTTGCTCACGGCTGCACCGCTGCAGGAAATGACCAAATACGTTTCGAAGGTGCTTTGACCGTCGTGGCTCCAGACCTTCCGATTCTGGCTCCCATTCGAGATCAACCAGTTTCACGAGAGCAGCAGATTCAATGGTTGAAAAGCCATTCTTTGCCTCTACCTGCAAGCGGAGGCCAATATTCCATTAACGCCGGTCTCTGGGGGCTCACCATCGGCGGTGGCCCGCTGCACGATCCGGCTAAGCCGTTGCCGGAAGAGATGTGGCAATGGACAGCAGGGGCATCCAAGTCCCAGCAACTCAGCCTCCAGTTTGAACAGGGCCATCCGGTTGCCATCAACGGCAACCTTTTGAATCCTGTGGACTGCATCGAGCAGTTGAATCAAATGGCCGGGGCTTGCGGCGTCGGTCGAGGCTACCACCTGGGCGATACGGTCTTGGGGATCAAGGGCCGCATCGCTTACGAAGCTCCCGCTGCTGAGGTTTTACTCGCCGCCCACCGCGAGCTGGAAAAGTTGGTGTTGACGGAAGAGCAACGCTTTTGGAAAGACCATCTTGGAGAAATCTACGGCCAGCGCATCCACCAAGGCCGTTACCACGATCCATTGCTCCGCGATTTCGAATGCCTGTTTGAATCCACTCAAACCCGAGTAAGCGGCTCTGCCTTTTTAAGCCTGGAACACGGCAAGGCGGTCGTGACCGGAGTGACTTCGCCCTATTCCATGCTGAACGCCAGCGATGCGACTTACGGAGAACAGCCAGCTTCTCTGTCCGATCCGGCTGGACCCGCAGCTTTTGCCCGCATCTTGGTCGAACCGGCCCGCTTGTACGCCTTGGCGGCGAACCAAGGATGAAACGTCTGACTCTACAGAAAATCGGCTCGGTCACCCATCGTTTGGGCTTGCGTCCTCAAGCGGTTTTAAGCTCGCGAATACCCGCGGAAGCCGGCATTGTGGTGGCGTGTCGGGTACAAAGCTCGCGACATCATTACCACACTTTGGAAAATCCCAATGGCCGTATGGTTCCACTGCGGCCGGGAGATTCCATCGCCGGTGCACTGGGCGATCGTCACGCATTACACGGATTTGCCGGCCAAGTTCCGGACCAGGTCCAACCCGGCGACCGTTTGCAACTCTTGAATCTGGGTGGAGTCATCGGCTGCGGAGCCACGGCTACGCCCAAACTTGGCCAGCCGTTTCAACTTGAGGTATTGGGCGCGGTCATGGATTTCCCTCATCCCGGACATCGCGCCGGAGTGCCGGCTCACATCGGACGAGCGGCTCTTCCCAAGCGGAATCTACCCCATCGATTGCCACCGGTCTTGGCCTTTCTCGGCACTTCGATGGACTCCGGCAAAACCACCGCCGCCTCAGCCGTGGTTTCTCAATTGGCTGATCGAGGAAAGAAAGTCGCCTGCGGAAAATTGACCGGAGTCTCCCTCATGCGCGACATGTTATTGCTGCAAGACCACGGAGCCTCGGTGGTCGCTTCCTTCACCGACTTCGGCGTGGTCACGACCAACGAAGAAAACGCAGTGCCCACCGGCTATTCCCTGTTGGCTTACCTAATTGATCACGAACCGGACGTCGTAGTTCTGGAAATGGGAGACGGCTTGTTTGGAACCTACGGGGTTCAAGCCTTGCTTCAAGATGCCGCCTTTCGCTCCTGCGTTACCCAATGGATTTTGTGTGCACAAGATCCGGTTGGCGCTTGGGGAGCGGTACGCCACCTGCAAGAAGCCTTTCAGATCCGGCCCACGGTGATCAGCGGACCGATTACCGACACGGAAGTAGGAACCAGTTACTGCCGAAATGCTTTGGAATTGCCGGCATACAACGCCATGAAAAGCCCGCAGGCTTTGGCAGGAGAAGTTCAGCCATGAGTTTGCCCTCCGGCAAGATTCCCTTGTTTTTGGCTGGAGCGCGCGGTCTGTTGGCCGGGGAATTCCTGCGTTTACTCCACGGCCACCCCGCCTTTTCCGCCATTCATCTTTACAGCCGTCTTGGCGGAGAGCCTGTACAACAAATCCACCCTCATCTAAGTTCCACCCAAATCCTTCAGCCCTTGGACGACTTGGCCGGCGATTTGGCTATGGCCTTGCAAGCCGGTCCGGCTGTTTTGGTATTGGCTCTGCCTCACGGTGCGTCGAAACCGCTTTGGAAAATTTTACAGCAAAGCTGGAAGGCGAACTCGGCGCCATGGCAGCAAAACTTATACGTGGTGGATTTTTCGGAAGACTTCCGCCTCACCCAAGAGTCGGCGGAACCTTGGCAATACGGGTTGCCGGAATTGCATCGCCAATCCTTGTCAGAAAGTCGCTTGACTGCGGCGCCAGGCTGTTTTGCCACAGCCATGCAGCTCGCAGTGCTTCCTGCGGCCTCGAATGATTCCGTTTCCCAAGAACATCCCTGGATGTTCCACGGCGTAACCGGATCCAGTGGCAGTGGAGCGGAACCGAAGCCGGGCGCTCATCATCCATTTCGACACCAAAACTTGTGGGCATACTCCCGGCAGGGACACCGTCACGAAAAGGAGTTGCTTCACTCTCGCAACGGTCTTGGGAATCCATCGGTTCATTTCTTCGCTTACTCCGGTCCTTTCAGTCGAGGCATTCACCTGACCGCTCACCTGCCGCTGAAGACGAAGGATGAAACTTCGAAAACGTGGCTTCAGCAATATCGGGAGTTCTACCAAGGCTGCCCCTTCGTTCAAATCTTGGAACAGGAGGCACCAAGCATTCGCGCCGTGGCCGGCAGCAACCGTGCCGACGTCCAAGTGATGGTCCGGGATGCTTGGCTACACGTGTTTCTGGCTTTGGACAACACCCTGAAAGGCGGGGCGGGGCAAGCCCTGCAAAGCTTGAACCTCATGCTGGGATACCCAGAAAGCACCGCCTTACCTCTGGTTGGACACGGTTACTGATGTTGACCTGCGAACGAAAAAGCTTGACCGAATTCCCGGCGTATCAGCGCCTCGACCTGCCGGTGGTCCGCGCCCGAAATTGCTTCCTCCAAGACGCTACCGGACGAAGCTTTCTCGACATGTACGGCGGTCACTGCGTCAATACATTGGGCGCCGGCCATTCGGCATTAGGCGAAGCCCTTCTTTCTCAATGGGAAGAAAATAGTTTCGTCAGCAATCTTTTGCCCCATGCGGCGTGGGATACTTTTCTCGAAGCCATGACCCCTTTGCTGCCCGAGGGCGACTGGCAAGTGTTCTGCAGCAACAGTGGTGCCGAAGCCAATGAGAACGCTTTAAAGCTGGCCCTTTCTATTACCGGTCGCTCCCGGGTGGTTGCTTTTGAAGGGGCTTTTCACGGCCGAACGGCGGCTGCGGCCGCAGTAAGTGATCTTGCCAGCCCTTGGCCTCAGACTCCATTTCCAGTTCGGCAGTTGCCGTGGGGAGAGCTGGAAGGTATCGACCAAAGCTGCGCCGCCGTCCTTCTGGAACCGATTCAAAGCCTGGCCGGAGTAGTGACACCGCCGGCCGATTGGCTGACGGCCTTGAAGGATCGATGCCGAAAAGTGGGAGCCCTTTTGATCTTCGATGAAGTGCAAACCGGAAACGGTCGCTTGGGATTTCCATGGGCAAGCCAATATTTTCAATCGATTCCCGACCTCTTTACCACCGCCAAGGGAGCTGCCGGCGGTTATCCCATCGGCCTGACCTTTCTCAAGAATGAATTGGCGGAAAGGGCACCCGGAAGTCTGTGCGGATCTACTTTCGGAGGAGGTCCCCTCGCTCTCACCGCCGCAGCGCTGGTAGCGAAACAATTGCAACAGCCGGAGTTCTTGGCTCAGGTTCAGGAGTGTTCCCAAATCCTGCAAACGGTTGGCGAATTTCCGATGGTCCAGAAAGTTCGCGGCGCAGGACTTTTGCTGGGTTTTGAGTTAACTGATGCAATAACTGCCAAGGAAGTACGAAACCGGCTCCTGGAGGAAGGCATTTTGACCGGTTTGTGCCGCCACCCTAACGTCCTTCGAATTTGTCCCCCGCTCAGTTTGAATCCTCAACAAGCACAAGATTTTGTCACTCGATTCGCCAGTTTGGAGTTTTCGCCGTGAGTTTCTATAGCCTCCATGATTTCCCTTCCAGCGAGGTTCAAAGCCTGGTCGATCGAACTCTGGCCATTCGCGGCGGAGCGGCACCGGCGGACTTGGGCGAGCTGGCTCTCGGTTTACTGTTTTTCAATCCCAGCTTGCGAACCCAAGCTTCCTTTCAACGTGCCGCCGCTCGTTTGAAGCTGCAACTGGTGCAACTTCAAGGCGGAGCGGTTTGGTCAATGGAAACCGAACCGGCCACAGTCATGGACGGTGAAGCCGCCGAACACGTGCAAGAAGCGGCGGCGGTTTTATCCCGCTACGTGGACGTCCTTGGAATTCGAGCCTTTCCTTCAGGAAAGAGCTGGGAGCAGGATCAAAGGGATCCCATTTTGCGGGCCTTCATGAAGTACAGCGATAAGCCGATCATCAACATGGAAAGTTGCCTTTGGCATCCTTGCCAAGCTTTGGCGGATTGGGCCACTTTGGACCAGCTCCAGGTTCCCAAGCGGGAAAAATTCGTGTTGAGTTGGTCGTGGCACCCCAAAGCCCTGCCGCACGCAGTCCCAAACAGCACGCTTTGCATGGCGGCGCAACGGGGCATGGACGTAGTCTTGCTGCATCCACCTGAATTCGCCCTGCAAGACTCCATCTTGGAAGAAGCCGAACGATTGGCTTCGGAAAATGGCGGAAGCTTGCAAATCAGCCATGACCGGAAACAAGCTTTGGCAGGAGCCAAGGTGGTGTACGCCAAGTCGTGGGGAAGCTTGGATGCCTGGCATGACTCGCAAGAAGAAGCCAAGTTGCGTTCGCCTTACCGCCATTGGTGCCTGCACCTGAAAGATCTTTCTCCGAAAACTCGTTTCTTCCACTGCCTTCCCATTCGTCGCAACGTGGTCGCCGCCGACGACATCCTGGATTCACCGCAATCTGCGGTGATTGAACAAGCCGAAAATCGCCTTCATGCTCAAACGGCGGTTTTAGAAAAACTCCTTACCCCGGAATTTTGTCATGCTTGATCTGCTTCAAGCCGCTCCCCACGTTCGCCTGCAGCGAGGCAGCACCATGGTTTTCAAAATCGGCGGTGCATGCTTGGCACGACCTCGCTTGCTGCAGCATCTTGCCGAACAAATCGCCGTCATTCAGGCTTTTGGAGTTCAGCCGGTGATCGTTCATGGAGGCGGCCCGCAAGCCGACCTTCTGCAACAAACCCTGGGCGAGACGCCGCAAAAAATTGATGGCCGCCGCATTACCTCGAAAACGGCGTTGCGGGCGGTGCAAATGAGCATGCTCGGCGATTTGAACGGCGCCTTAGCCGCGGCCTTGACCGAAGCCGGCGCCCGGGCCATCGGTCTCAACGTCGGTACCGGCAACGTAGTCAAAGCACGACGGCGCCCGCCCATGGAAACTTCCTTGGGAGAAATCGATTTTGGTGAGGTGGGAGACGTGGAGGAGATCCAGCCGAAACCCCTCCACGCCATTTTGGAAGCCGGCTGCATCCCGGTAGTTTGCCCGCCGGTAAGCGACGGCAAAGGAGGCTTTCTTAACGTGAACGCCGACTCTCTGGCAGCTTCGCTGGCGGTTGCTCTTCAAGCCGATCGCCTGCTGTTCGTGACTTCCGTCGCCGGCATATTGCACGCAACCGATCAAACCGTCATTTCCGCATTGGGCTTGGAGGAACTCAGGAATTTGCAGGCGGAAGGAGCCCTGGTCGATGGCATGTCCGTGAAGGCAAAGGCGATGGAAGTCGCCCTTCTCGGTGGGGTAGATCAAATCCATGTGGTCTCCGGCATCGACAGCCACGCTCTTTTAATCGAGCTTTACACCAACCAAGGATCCGGGACTTTACTGACCCAATCCAGTCCGAGTCTGGAAACTTCCGTCGACCCTTCATTCGCAGTTTTTCAAGCACCATGAATCCCGAAGTCCTGTTTCAAGACCTCGTTTCGATCCCAAGTCTTTCCGGAGAAGAAGGAGAAATCGCCAACTTCTTGGAAACCGTTCTGCTGAATGAAGGTCTGGATTTCCAGCGGATCGGTGACAACCTCTTGGTGCAAATCGACCGCGGTCCGGGTCCGGATATCTTCTTCACCAGTCACTTGGATACGGTTCCCCCGGCCACCAACTGGCAAGGAGATCCTTGGCAAGCTCAATGGCAGGACCACCGGTTGTGCGGGTTGGGCACAAACGATGCCAAGGGGTGCGTAGTGGCCATGCTGGCCGCGGCGCACCAGTTTCGCTCCCTGGCCTGGCAAGGAAAATTAACCGTGGCTTTGGTGGTGGAAGAAGAAACCAGCAATGCCGGCATAGCTGAGGTGCTAAAAGCCACTTCCTTGCCGGATATGGCGGTCGTCGGTGAACCCACCGATTTGGAAGTCGTTCGCGCCCAGGCCGGTCTTGCAATCTTGGTGGCCGAATGGCAAGGGCAATCTTGCCATGCCGCCCACGTAGCCAAAGTGCCCCACGTTCACGCTCTACACCGGGCCGCCACTGAGATTTCCGCTTTGCCTGAGCACGTCTTCTTTACCGAAGATCATCCTTTGCTTGGAGCGACTTCCTTGGTTCCGACGGTTTTCAAGTCAGGCGATCGCCACAATCGCATTCCCGATGTTGCCGAGGCTGTGTACGACGTCCGTCTGGTTCCTCCTGATCGAGCTGAATCCGTGGCCGCGTGGTTGCAAACACAATTGCCGAAGGCGGCTGTGCGAATTCGATCCTCCCGCTTGAAACCGGTGGAAACTCCAGCCGATCACCCCTTGGTCTTGGAAGCGCTCGCCGCCGCCGGAAAGGCTGAAGCCATTGGCTCCACCACGCTTTCCGATATGGCCCTGCTCCATCAGGTTCCGGTGGTGAAGTGCGGCCCGGGAAACACTTCCCGTAGCCACACGCCCAATGAATATTTGGATCGCCATGAACTTCAGCAAGGGATCGCTTTTTACCGGCAACTCTTGCAGCGGCTCGCCAACCTCGTTCCCGCTTCCTGCACCACCTCCAGCCAGTTATCGGCATGACGGCAAGCTCGAATCAGCCCTTTTTTCATCCTCCGATTTGGGATCGTGGAGAAGCCATCGACGAAGCCATGATGCGCTTTACCATCGGCGAGGATTGGCGGATGGACCGGCAACTCGTTCCTTTCGACATAGAAGGATCTTTGGCCCATGCCGCGGGTCTTGCCCGGTGCAGCCTTTTAAACCAGGAGGATTACGAAAGCATTCAAACAGGCCTGAATCAGCTCCTAGTCGATTGGCAAGCGGGCAAGTGGACGGTAGAACCGGGAGATGAAGACGTGCATTCGGCGGTGGAACGCCGCCTGATCGACCTCATTGGCAAAGCGGGGAGTCGCCTTCATACCGGAAGAAGCCGAAACGACCAAGTCGCCACCGATCTACTGCTATGGCTTCGCGCCGCCACTCAAGAACTGACTCAAGGAATTCGCCAGGTCCTTGTCGCAGGTCAACAATTGCATCGCCGTTTTGAGGCCTGGCCTCTACCGGGATATACCCACTTGCGGCGAGCCATGCCTTCTACGGTAGGAGATTGGATATCGGCCCATTGTCGCGCCTTTGAAGACAGCTTGCTGGACTTGAATGGTCAGAGTCATCGCTGGCGTTTATGCCCTCTTGGAAGCGGCGCCGGTTACGGAGTTCCTTTGGAACTTGATCGCCAAGGAGTGGCGGAGGATCTCGGATTTCAAGGTCCGGAGCCGGTTGTCAGCTATCCTCAGCACAGCCGCGGTCGGGCTGAGTTGAGTTTCTTGACCGTCGTTGAAGGTGTCGCCCTGAACCTGGGCAAACTCGCCGCCGATTTGTGGCTGTTCTCTACGGAAGAATTCGGCTTTCTGGAACTTCCGGTTTCGATGACCACCGGCTCTTCCTTGATGCCGCATAAACGAAATCCCGATTTGATCGAACTCATTCGAGCCAACAGCCGGCAAATCTGCGCCGACCGGGAAGCTCTAAAGAGCATCCTCTCCGACTTGCCGAGCGGCTATCACCGAGATTTCCAACTGATCAAACCGCCGCTGTTTCGATCCCACTCTACAGCAGTCAACATGTTGGAGTTAATCGCCCGTTTCCTGGACAAGGTAGAGTTTCGAAAGAAGGCTCTGGATTTAGCTTCGAAGGATGTCAAACTTGCAGCGACGGAAAAGCTCCTGCAACAAGCGGCAGCGGGCCAAGCCTTTCGCGAAGCCTACCGCCGAGAAAGTCGAGAATTCGAAAGCGAGCCGCCTCACAACCAAGAGGAAGGAAGCGATTAGAATGATGTTATGGCATCCAAGAGAAAAAGTTGGCGGGAGAAGTTAGCCGACGAAAAGGACTTTCCCCGCATCGAGCCTATTTCCGCCGGAATGGCCAAGAAATGGGGACCAGGAACCATCGTGATTCCCACGCCTCGGGAGGTGGATGAAATCATGCGCAAGGTCCCGAAAGGCAAACTGATTACCATCAATCAGATCCGAGAGAAGGTGGCCGATCGTCACGGAGCCACCATCGGATGCCCGATTTGCGTCGGGATCTTTGCCAGGACCGCGGCCGGGGCGGCGGAAGAAGATGCGGCGGACGGCAAGAAACGCATTACTCCGTATTGGAGAACCCTCAAAGGGGATGGAGAAGTCAACCCCAAATACCCCGGTGGACTGGAAGGCCAAAGAGAAAAACTGGAAGCGGAAGGCCACACGCTGGTCCAAAAAGGAAAGCGCTTGCTGGTGGAAAATTACCAGCAAGCCTTAGTGAAAGCTCCTTAAACCCCGAGGGGCGACCTAGCTCAATCGAGCGACTCGAACCACGGTATTGGTACCGTAAGGGTATCCTGTACTGTGAAGAATGAGGTCCTGGTTTCCTTCTTGTTCCAACTTCAAGGACTCGCCGTTGTCCAACCAGTGAGCCTTTTTGAACTTGCCCGACAAACCGGAGAATCGCCGAGGGCCGGCCCCTCTGGATTTGGCATGCGCTCTCGTATCTGCAGTCAGAGTCAAATCGAAGACGAATAGATAAACTTCATCTCCAAGTCGCAAACCAAAATCTCTCCCTTCTCCCTGGATTCGATCAGGGCGGCCACGATACATCGGGCCCTCCTCGCCCCCGTGCATGCGAATCCAATCTCCGACTCGGGCCAACAACGCCTTTTCGTAATCCGGCACCGCCCCGGAAGCCGTAGGTCCTACGTTCATGAGCAAATTGGCCCCGGCGCGACGGCACCCGCAAAGCTCTTCGATGACGTGGGCTGGTGAGAGATAATTGAAGTCCCGCTCGGCAATACCCCAGTGGAAGTTCAGGGTATGGCACATTTCACCGGCCACATATTTCGGATGTCCTCGGCGATCGATCGGCTCGGGGCGTCCCCGCTCAAAAGTCGTACTATCAATCTCCGGATTGCCGATTTTGCCGCCGGCTCCGATGCCGGTATTGTTGATAATCAGCGCTTCCGGCTGGTATTTCCGAATGACTCCGTACAAGGCATCCGTTTCCCAATCGGCATTCGGCTTGCTCCAGTTGCCGTCAAACCAAAAACCACCGATAGGACCGTATTCGGTACACAGCAATTTGATCGAGCTACGCAAATACTCTTGATATGCCTTCCAATCCTTTTCGAATCGAGGTTCAATCCAGTCCAGGGTGGTGCAATACAACATCGGGACCACGCCTTCAGCCCTGCATCCCTCGCAAAAATCCAAAATGAGATCGCGGCCGGCGGCGGAATGGGTCACGTCCCAGGTGGACAAACCCCGAGTATCGTAAAGACTGAAACCGTCATGGTGGCGTGAAGTCAAAGTTACGTACTTCATGCCCGCTCTCTTCGCCGCCCGAGCCAAAGCTCTGCCGCTGAAATCCTCGGCATGGAAAGACTTGGCAAGAGCTCGGTAATCCTCCAGCGGAACGCGGTGCAAGTGATATACCCACTCCCCTTTCGCTATCTGGGAGTACAAACCCCAGTGGACGAACATGCCGAAGGCCATTTGTTCGAATCTCTTGACCCTTTCGGAGGCAATCGGGATTTCGCCTTCCTGTTGGGCTGGCTCTTGGATCTGCCACGAGCCGAATCTGGGGTTCTTCCCGGCAAAAAGAGCCGGAGACGAAAGAACGGAAGCACCGGCCAACCCGGTAGCTTTCAAAAGACGGCGGCGACTGACGTCCATGGCAAAGCCATCCTACCCCAGTTGTTCTCGAGGTGGGCTTGGATCTACGTATACTCCAAGCTCCCCGACCCGGGCGAAACCCACGAAGGCGGCACCATGCAATTCAGTGACGTGGAACAGAGATTGGAACGCCACCGCCTGGTTCCGGTGATGGCCATTCATGACGAAGGCCATGCCGAACCCTTGGCTGAAACCTTGCTGGCCGGCGGCTTGCCGATTGCCGAGATCACCTTTCGTACCAGTGCCGCCGAGGCTTGCCTGCGCCGAATGTCCAAATACGACGATCTACTGGTCGGTGCCGGCACCGTGACTACGGTAAACCAGGTTGGGCAAGCAGTCCAAGCCGGGGCTCGATTCCTGGTCAGCCCGGGCTTTGCGCCGCAAATCGTGCAAGCGGCCCAAGCGGAAGGAGTTCCCATTTATCCAGGTGTCTGCACTCCTTCCGAAGTCATGCAAGCATCCCTCTTAGGCTTGGAAACCTTGAAGTTCTTCCCCGCCGGTTCATCCGGTGGACCAAAGTCCCTTCGCGCCCTGGCTCCGGTATTTCCCAACATCCGCTTTATTCCAACCGGCGGCGTGAGTGCAGAGAACTTGAAAGAGTATTTAAGTCTGCCAAACGTGCTGGCTTGCGGAGGAAGTTGGATGGTGAAAACCAATCTCTTCCAAGATGGAAATTTTGAACCGGTGCTCACCGCCATTCGCGAAGCTGTCCAGCTTGCCAATCAAGCCACGAACTCCAACTTTGAAAAATCAAAGTGAAGCCGAGCCATCTTGAGATCCGCCCTCCCGAAACCTGCGGCTTTGACATTTTGTCTTTGGGAGAAATCATGTTGCGGTTGGATCCTGGGGAAGGAAGAATCCACACCGCGAGGCAGTTTCGGGCTTGGGAGGGAGGCGGAGAGTACAACGTCGCTCGCGGCTTGCGCCGCTGTTTCGGCTTGCGGGCTGCGGTGGCCACCGCCCTGGTGGACAATCCCGTCGGTCGCTTGTTGGAAGATCTCATCCTGCAAGGAGGAGTCGATACTTCCCTGATTCAATGGCTCCCTTTCGACGGCATTGGACGGCAAGCCCGCAACGGCCTGAATTTCACCGAACGTGGATTCGGAGTCAGGGGCGCGGTCGGTTGCTCTGATCGAGGCCACAGCGCCGCAGCTCAACTCAAACCGGGAAGCTTCGATTGGGCGCACATATTCAAAAGTCATGGAGTGCGGTGGTTCCATAGCGGCGGAATTTTTGCAGGTCTGTCCGAGACCACTCCGGCGGTGCTGAAGCAAGCTATGCAGGAGGCGAAAGCTGCCGGAACCATTATTTCCTATGACCTGAACTACCGGCCGTCCTTATGGAAGGCCATCGGCGGCAAAGCCCGGGCCCAGCAAGTCAACCGAGCTCTGGCTCCCTTTGTGGACGTCATGATCGGCAACGAAGAGGATTTTCAGGCTTGCCTCGGACTGGAAGTGGAGGGAACCGACGATCAGCTCCGAACTTTGAAGGAAGACCATTACGCCCGCATGATCGATACCGCGGTTCAGGAATTCCCCAATTTCAAAGTGGTCGCGACGACTCTACGAGGGGTGAAAACCGCCAGTCGGAATGATTGGGGAGCTTTGTGCTGGAACGGTGGCCAACTGTTTCGAGCCACTCCACGTCCGGATTTGGAAATTCTGGATCGAGTCGGCGGAGGCGACAGCTTCGCCTCGGGTTTGATCTATGGTTTCTTGCGATTCGGAGATCCTCAACAAGCCGTGGAATATGGAGCCGCCCATGGCGCCCTGGCCATGACTACTCCGGGAGATACCACCATGGCCACTTTGAAGGAGGTGGAGAGGCTGGTGGAGGGCGGTGGTGCCAGAGTCATTCGGTAGACCTATTTGTCGTCTTTTTTATCCCGGTTCCGATGGTTCGGTTCCGGCCAATCGGTCAGGTCGACCCTCATGACTCCACCACCGTAGTAGGGAGTGGATTCAAAAATTTCGACTCCATCCCCGGTAACTCTCGGATCACCCGTCTTGATCAACTCCGCCTCGAGCTTTCTTCGAAGTTCGGCTAATACTTGCCGATATTCTTCCTTGGCCGCCAAGTTGACGATTTGCTCGGGATCTCGATTCAAATCGTAGAGTTCTTCCGCAGGCCTTTTGGCAAAAGCCAACTCATAGAACGGCCGGACGTCCGGCATATTTCGGTATTTGATCAAAAAGAATTTAGTGGGCCCATTGTCGCAATCGCCATACCAGGATTGCTTCCAGGCGGCCTGTTGCCAGTTTGGCGTTCCGGCCGGCCAACGATCCGGGCGAAAGTTGCGAATGAACAGCCATCGCGAAGTGCGAATGCCCCGCATCGGGGTTCCCCCTAGATCAGGGGCTTCTTGGCATGGGGTATGCCGTTCTTTTCCAAACAGGACGAAGGCCCGATGTTGGTAATTCCGATCCGGAAAACGGATTCCTTCCAAAAAACTGATGCCATCGCAATCTTCCAGACTTGGAATTCCGCATGCGGCCAGGATCGTCGGCGCCAAGTCCACTAGGGAAACGACATCCGTAAAGCGCTGCTTGGATGGAATTCGCTCTCCCCATTGCATGGCCAAGGGGACACGGGATCCAGCGTCGTAGAGGTTGCCTTTAGCCCGGGGAAAGGGCATGCCGTGATCGCTGGTCATCACTACCAGGGTTCGATTCAACTCGCCCGTTTCTTCCAACTTTCGCAAAGCCTGGCCGACCAGGCGGTCAAATCTTTCCACTTCGAACAAATAGTCGGCCAAATCTTCTCGGATCACCGGATCGTCCGGATAAAAGTCCGGCAAGCGTATGGCGGCAGGGTCAATGCCGGCAGCTCTTCCAGCCCCCTTTCGAAATGGCCGATGCGGATCCGAAGTACCTAACCAAAAACAAAAAGGCTGCCCTTTCGGCTTTGCTTCAAGAAAAGCATCGAGGTTCGGGTATCGAGGTCCGGCAGGGTCTCCTTTTCTCCCCCCATCCGCCAACTTTCCCGGTCCCCAGGCTTTCCCGGTTTTGCCCACGAACCAGCCGGCCTGCTGCAACCGCTCCGTCCAGGTTGGAATTTCGGCGTCCAAGCTGCTCCACAAATTCGCACCCTGGCGAAGCCGCCAATGCCATCGGCCGGTAAAGATGGCGTTCCGGGAAGGCGTGCAAGAGGGTGCGGCGGCGTAGGCATGTTCGAACAGCACGCCTTGCCGAGCGATTCGATCGAATACGGGGGTTCGAACCGCGGTTTCTCCGTAGACCCCGGCATGGGGCCATCCCCAATCATCGGCAATGCAAAACAAGACGTTCACCGGAGCCGGTTCGCTTCGGGCTGCCGGTTCTTCCCCGATACCCTGCCACAAAAACAACAAGCCAAGGAGCCACATCAATCCAGCATAACCTCGAATTTCGTTTGAACTTCGGCCAATATCGATTCAAACTCCGGAGCGAATTGAGCCACGGACTTCGCCCCGTCCAAGCGGAAACCGCCTTTGGCTTGATAAGGTCTTTGAGAAGCCAAGACTTTCCCTCGATAAGAGAATTCCCCCATCGGCCATTCGCCCTCGAGAAGCCCATAAATCTTGAAGTCCTCCAAGTACAACCATGCCTGATGCGGAGGCAGATCCGCCCACCACCGCACCGCCGCTAACTCCGGTTGCCAGCCTTTCTCCGTTCGAGAAAGCACAAGTAGAGTCTGAGATCCCTCGAAACTGGGTTCTAGAACCGGAGTCAAAATGGCCAAACGCCCTTGCTCCATTCTCTTCCATTGCAAATCCCGATCTCGGGGCTTTTCTTCGAACGAATCCTGATACCAACTGTGTTGCCATTCCGCTTTCTCATTCCATCCTTGCAAGTCCAGAGGCATCACTCTCCACTCTGGAGCTTGAAACGACCCGGAGAGGCTGAGGATTTGGACACCTGGGGAAGGGCTGGTGCAAGCCTCCAGGACGAAGGAAAGCACTAAGATCGCGACTGCAGCGGATTTCACTCGGCCATTCTCATAGAAGATTCGCGGAATGGCAAATCCGTTCAGAACCTGTAGAAGTTACTCTGACACCCATCTAGGCCTCCTTCAGGTCATGCCTTCTTTTCCCCAAATAGTGAATCTGAGCGAGGAGCAAATCCTTGCCTTTCGCTCCGAACGCTCCCATCTGCTTGGACCTGGAGCCGATTCTCCCAGACAAGCAGCCGCCGACATTCTTGGTGCCCAAGCGCAGCAGTTGTCTTCCGGGCTCTTGGCCTTGAGCCTTCGAACCAAAGGTCGCCCCACGGCGGAGCAGCTTCAAAGCCAGTTGCTCGCTCCGGAAAGCGATTTAGTCAGAACTTGGGGCCAACGGGAAACTTTGCACCTGTACGCCGCGGATCCCGATTGGCGCCTCACTCAAGCCGCTCGCTCCGAATGGGCTCAGGGTATTCGGGGGAGGCTTCGCCCTCCGGAAGCCATCGTCGACAAAGCAAGCAAAAAGATTCAAGAATTGGAATATGTTCGGAGGCAGGACCTATTCCCTTTGCTTTCGGCTGCTTTCGTGCGCTCCCTGCAACCTCAGGTGGGCGGCAAACGGGCGGCGGAGCGCTCCGCAGCCGGCCTGGTGATCTATCAACTCGCTATGGCTGGAGAGATTTACGTCGCCGAGAAAAAAGGAGCGGAGCAAAATTATCGACTAAGAAAAAACGCTTATCCAACTCTGTCCTGGCCGAAACGGCTGGCGGCTTCCACTGCGGCGCGAACCTTTGCCCTACGTTATTTTCGAACCTTCGGACCGGCTACACCTCAGGACTTGGCTCACTTCTTCCACGCTCGGGTTGCGAAAGCTCGCCAATGGATGGTTTCTTTCCAAGATGATCTGGTGGAAGTGCAATGCGGTCGGCGCAAAGACTTGTTCGCCTTACGAGAAGACTTGCCAGCTTTACAACGAGCAGCCCCCAAAGGATTTCGCGCCTGGCCAGTGAGATTGTTGCCCCTTTGGGATTGCTGGTTGATGGCTCATGCCGACAAATCTTGGACAGCACCCGAAGAAGCCGACCGTAAACGAATTTGGCGCAAAGCAGCCTACGTCAGCGCAGTCGTCATGGCCCGCGGTCGAGCCGTGGCCTTGTGGTCTCACCTGAAACGCAAAAACGAATTGAAGGTGGAAGTGACTCCTCTCTCTCTTTGGAAGCCATCCCAACACCTCCCGGGTGTTCGCCGGGAGGCCAAAGCCATCGCCAAGCACTTCGGCTTGGCCGCTTCCGAAGTGGAAGTTCTTCAGTCGTGAAAGGGGAAATCAGATCTGGGTCGATCCTTAAATTTACGCAGCATCGGGCCACAGCCAACCGAACAAACCCGCGGTAATCAAACCATAAACGACGCCGTCCAGCATGCTTTTCAAAGTGCCCGACCACTTTTGGTGAAACCAAATACTTTGCGTCGGCAGGGAAGCGCAATAAGCCAGGATGGCCATGGTTCCGGTTAATTGAAAAACTTTCAAGTAATCTGTTCCCGGAGCCATGACTCGACTTGCGGCGTAAGCCACCAAGACACCGATGCCAACATATTGAAGAAAACAAAGGAGCATGCTGCTTCCCATATTCAATGGCCCGGGCTTCATTACGGTCAGCATGCCGCTTGGCCCATTTTCCATTTTCTTGATTAATTCCGGATTCTTAAATTCCTCGGCGGAACCGCAATAAGGAAAGGAATATTGTCCAGGCCCTCGGACGCCCAAGTCGCGCAAGGTATTCATAAATCCGTCTTCATCCGGCAAGGGCCCCCAATCGGACCGATGGTGAGGTAAAACCATCCACATCAGGTAGGAAGCGACAAAAACCGCCGCGGCGGAGGCCAAAATCGGAAGCCAAAGCGTGAGGAGGTCGGTCATGGTTCCATTTTGGATCGAAAGTGCACTCCTGGGAAATGAAATTCCCCATTCCGAATCAAATGTCATCCTTCAAGGTCCGGCATCGACAACCAGGGAATGCCAACCTTTTAAATTTGCAAATTCATCTCAATTTCCGGACAAATCCGAGTGGAGTGGGCGAAAGAGTTTTGAGGATTGCAAGCACGCGGTGGTTGTTGCCATCAATTCTTATTCTGCTTGGAATTCGTTTCCGATAAAACCTCATGGCCGTTTGGCTGGCCACTTCTGGCCTACCCCAGCGCACGAAGCAAACTGCCGCAACGACTTCCGCAATATGGCTTAGACCTTTTCAAAACAAATGATGGCCAAACCAATTGGGGGCCCCGCCCCGTGGACCGAATTCGCAGTCGAAATCGGGACTTGCAAGAGAAGTGATAATCGATTATAAGTTATCCCTTGAGAGAACGATCGAAACAGGCTCAGGCCATCCGCAAGCTGCTGGAAGAGGCTGCCGGACCGATGTCCGCCAATGAACTCTGGTCCGCCTCGCAGGAAAACGGCATTGGGATTGCCACCATCTACCGCGCGCTGAAGCGTGGGGTAGAAGCCGGGGAGCTATGCGAAGCAAACCTTCCTGGCAGCCCGACACGCTACGAACCGGCTGGCCGCACTCACCACCATCACTTCCTTTGCTCGGAATGCCATCGGGCCATCGACCTCCATGGCTGCGTCCCGGGACTTGAGGCGATTCTCCCGCCGCAATTCACGTTGACCGATCACGAGATCCTGCTGTTCGGCCTTTGTGCAGATTGCAGTCCGGCCTCCTGATCCCGCTGCCTGCCGCCTGGCCTCCCTCCTGGATCCCCAACCTAATTCATGATCGAACTCGAAAATGTCGTCAAGGAGTACCCGGGCCACAGGGCATTAGACGGTCTCCACCTCTCCGTGCCCGCCGGTTGCGTCTACGGCCTCCTTGGCCCCAATGGTGCCGGGAAATCCACCACCATCAACTTGGTCACCGGTTTACTAAAGCCAACTTCCGGTCACATTCGAGTGGGAGGCATCGACGCCGTCGCCGAGCCACTGCGAGCCCGAAACATCTTGGCCTACGTCTCCGAGTCGGTCGCGCTTTACCCGCACCTCACCGGTCGAGAAAACCTGCAATTGTTTTCGCGCTTGGCAGGACGGCGCCTAGAAGAAAGCGAGAGCACTGCCTGTTTGGAGCGAGCCGGCCTCCAAGCCGATGCTCACGGTCGTCGGATTGGAACTTATTCGAAGGGAATGCGTCAGAAGGTTGGACTCGCCATTGCACTTGCCAAGGACGCCAAGGCAGTCGTCCTGGACGAACCCTCGTCCGGCCTCGACCCAGGTGCAAGCCATGATTTAGCCGAACGGGTGCGCGAACTCGCAAGCGGGGGATTAGCTGTTTTGATGGCCACGCATGATCTCTTCCGAGCTCGTGATACCTGTGACACCGTTGGCCTGCTGGTTCACGGCACTCTGCGTGCTGAGTGGAAGGCAAGCGAAGTCCAAGATCATGATCTCGATCTCGAGGCGGCTTATCTGGACTTGGTCAACGATTCCAGTCACCAATCAGCCACATCCAATTCGGTTACATCTAAATCGGCATGATCGGCACGCTCTTCCTCAACGAGTGGCGGGCGGTGCTACGCGATGGCAGCGGCAAAGTCGTGCTTCTCCTCGGAGCTTTGCTCGCCTTCGGTGCTGCTTGGACTTCCGCCTCGACGCATGATCGTCAGGAATTCGCCCAATCCGCTGCGACCCATGCCGCTCGAAGCGCATGGGATCAAAGGGAAGGCGACAGCCCTCACTCCCGCGCACACTACGGCGACTTCGTGTTTCGACCGAACGGACCACTCGCCTACCTGGATTCAGGCTTGCAAGCTGTAACCGGCCGGGTGATCTACACCGAGGCTCACCGTCAAAACACCGCGATGCACAAGCCGCAGCAAGAGGCGGCGAGCTTACTGCGCTACGACCGCCTCGAGCCGGCGACGGTGCTTCAGCTTCTGGCTCCCCTGGTCCTCGTGTTGGTCGGGTTTGGCGTAGTTTCAAACGAGCGTGAGAGCGGACGCATGCGCCTTTTGTGGATCCAGGGCGTCCGACCGATGCCACTACTCCTCGCCAAGACGTTGGCACTGTGGTCGCTAGGCACCCTGCTTTGCGTGCTGATTGTCGGTGCACAATTGATCTTCGCCGACCAAATGGACCTAGGTCGAACCCTCACCTTCTTGGCCCTGCACCTTCTTTTGCTATGGATCGTGGCAGCTCTAGTGACCGTCGTTTCCGCGCGAACTCGACGCCCGGGCACCTCGGCGGCGGTGTTACTCAGCCTGTGGGTCCTATGCGGAATCGTCATGCCGAGGATTGCTGCGATGACCGCCTCCGCCTTGGATCCGTTGCCAGGGCGCGATGCTTTTCAAGCTGCAATGCAAGAGGATCGCGAACAAGGTCTTGACGGCCATAACCCAAGAGACGCCCGCCGCCAGAAATTTGAAAAAGAAGTGCTCGCTAAATACAACGTCAACTCTCGCGACGAACTTCCCGTCAACCTTGGCGGCCTGATCATGCAGGCCGACGAGGAATACGGCGCGCAAGTCTGGGACAAGCATTTTGGCGAGCTCGAAGAGCACTTGCAGAGGCAGGACCGGCTCGCTGGCACCTTCTCGTTTTTAAACCCGATTCAAGCGACGGATCGTTTGTCCATGGAGATCGCCGGAACCGGTTTATCCAGCCACCTTGATTTCCTGCGCCAAACCGAAGACTACCGCCGTGAATTGGTTCGCAAACTTAACGAAGAAGACGCCTATGGCGTGACTCGGAATGACGAAGGTCGATTGACTAGAACCACCACGCATGGGTTTTACACCGGCTTCGAAGCCTTCCACTACGAACCCCTTGGCCTTAGAGATCTACTCGGTCAGCGGAGCATGGAACTCGCAGCGCTGTTCGCCTGGATGCTAGGCACTACGGCTCTCCTCGCCTTCACTGCAGGCCGCTTCGAGCGCAGAGGAATCCTTTGATCCGCGTCGCCCTTGGACTCGAACTGCGCAATCTCTTGCGCTCCCCCCTGCGATTGTTAGTGCTCCTACTGGTACTCGGCGCCGGCAGCTTCGTAATCGCCCAAGGCCAGCAGGACGTGAAACGTTGGCAGGAAGCGATTGCTGCTGGGCAAGCCGCCCAGGAAGAGTCCCTCGCGGAAGCGCGCGGCTACTTTGCCGAAGGCAAGAAAGGCCCGGCAGATCGGAGTTGGGTCGACCTCACCCAACCTCATTGGCAGGATTATTACGCGGCTACCCGATTCGCTCGCCTTCCTGCCCCGCTTGCCGGCATTGCCTTCGCGTCGGCGGAGTCCGGCGCAGTGACGGTTCGGCTCAATCGCTTCGCAGATCCACTGCTAGCAGAGGGTAACCGGATTGAAAACCCTGCCCTCGCCGTTACCGGCGGCCTGGACTTGGTCGCCGTACTCGCCTTGCTTTTGCCTCTCTTGATCATGGCGTTAGGGGTCGAGATCGGAGGTTATGAACGCGCCGCCGGAGTACTTCCGCTAGTGCGAATGCAATCCGGTCACGACCGAAGCTGGATCTGGGCGCGATGTGTTGCAGTCGGGGTGATCGCCGCTAGTGCGGGCTTGCTCCTCACTGCAATGGCGACTCTCTTGGCTGGCGCCAGTCCTGTCAGCGCCCTTCCCCTCGCGCTGCTCGTGCTTGCTTACGTAGTCTTTTGGACAGCGCTACTTGGTGCGGTTGCCGTCCTAGCACGAAACCCATCGCAAGGAGCGGTGGCCCTGGGGGCAGCATGGATTTTGCTTTGCGTTTTGATTCCGTCGCTCGGATCCGAAAGGTCTGCCGCCCTCGCCGCCGATGACTTCGCTCTCGACCTGACCGTACAAGCGCGCGATGCAGGGGCCGCCACTGCGCAGCTTAAGGAGGACGAACTCTACGAAGCTCTGTTTGCGCGCTTTCCCGCACTTGCCAAGCAAGCTCCCGAACCCCGCAGTTCAGGGGTGCGCGCCGCCGCTGGCGGCATGGGGATTATCAGCCTTGAAAAGCGGATGAGAAGTCGTGAAAAACGCGGCGAAGCCCATCGGAAACTCGTCACGACCATGAGTCTCGCCTCGCCGACGCTTTCCTTTTCTCACGCACTAGAAGGTCTCGCGGGCCGGGGCCCGGATGCAGCGCGGGCATTCCGATTCGCAGTCGCCGATGCGGTGGCTGGCCGGGTGGAGCGCACGATTGCAGGGACTTGGAGCGGTGCACCGTTGGATGTGGAAGACTTCGAGGCTTTGGTCGCGGCTTCCCCGACCAGCTTCGAAACGCCTTCGACGGCTTGGGGCGCCAGCCTTGCAACGCTAGTTGCTTGGACCCTCGCCCTACTCGGAGGCGCGACTTTTTGGGCGCGGCGATTGGATCAGTAAAGAGTATGGCTGTTAGCCAATTCGCTCTCCGGTCGCAACTGGACCGGGTCGGAATCGTCGCTTCCATCGGATGTGCGATTCACTGCCTGATCGCCCCGTTTGTAATTCTTTTCGCTCCCGCAATCGGAAATGGTTGGGCAAGTCCTACCACCCACCTAATGATCGCTTTGCTGGTAATCCCGGTAGCGATCTTTTCCATGGTGAGTAGTTACCGCGTTCATCAGCGTTCAAAGATTGTCGTTCTCGGCATCATAGGTGCAGGACTTGTCCTGCTAGGGACTGCATCCCCTTGGCTCGAGCCTCTATTGGCGAAGGGAGGATCGAATTTGGGAGCGGCTAGCCCACTCGACGGTTCATCAACATGCACCGACTGTTGCCCCACGGTTGAAGTCAATGAAACAACGGGCGCTTGGGATTGGAAATTCCCCGCCGCAAGCTGGCTGACCATGCTGGGAGGCCTCGGACTGGTCAGTGCCCACTGGGCGAATCTGCGCTGCTGCAAAGGTTGTAAAGATACTGGCTCGAGAGTGGGTCCATTCTGTTCGCACGGATGATTTGGTGGGCGGCGATTGCTGCGACCCATATTGGCCCGCACATCAAAAAGCAAAGGCCATCGATATGATTTATAGCCTTTGTTTATACGGACCATAGAAAGTTGGAGCGGGCGAAGGGACTTGAACCCTCGACAATTAGCTTGGGAAGCTAACACTCTACCAACTGAGTTACGCCCGCAGCCCAAACAGGATTCGGTTGCTCTGGCCAAATGCCAAGGGCACCGATTAGCGTACAACATACTCCATCCGGCCCCGAAAGCAAGCTCGCCTATGGATTTAATAAAAGTCCAAGTTGTTCAGGGCTTTACGAATCCAGTAGACGTCCAGACAAATCAAACCAATGGTTCCGGCGAGTGCGACGGAAAAGGGCAAGGCCAAGTCTCCAGGTTCACCGAGGAACAAAACCCGGGAAACCAGCACGAACAAGATGACCCAAACCGGTAAACGAAAACCAATCAAAAGATAGAGGCGAGCTCGATCGGAGAGTTGGACGACGCCGTCCCAACTCATCTTTTTGCCTAAGGCGTGCAGACCGGTGGTCACCGGCATCAACTCGGTGGTCATCGCTACCAAAGAGAGGGCGTATCCAACTCGCAAATGCAAGGCAAAGGCGTATGCCACGATGCCCACCCCATGGTGAACGATCAAATCCCGGCGTTGGGTTATTCCGTGGCGATAGGTTCCCACTCCCATCCAAAGAAAGTCGGAAAGCAAGTGGGCCATCACTACGAGCAAACCCAAGCGCATCCAGTCATCTTCCGGGTGGTGGTACAAGAATGCCTGCGGCCAATGCTCGAATCCGGCCATCAAAGCGGCAAAACCGAGCACGGTGAGCAAAAAAGCCGCCATGCCTCTGGAAAGTTTAAATGCCCTGGGCCAAGCGCTCTCCCAGCGCATGGCAACGGCGTGCAGGATTAGGAAGAAGGCGGTAAAGCCGAGGAGCGGCAACCAGGTTTGGAACACGATTTAAGGATACAGCAGTTCGGCTGGGTCAGGAAATCCTTCGCGGCCATGGCCCACGCTGCCTCAGCCTAGGGAAGGGCCAAGGAATAGCTGAATTGGAGATCTGGATCCGGCGCCCGGCTGGTTCGCAACATGGTCGCCAAATCGGCTTGAGGGAAGGCCCGCAGCACTTCCTTCCCGTTTAGATAGATCGCCACTTCCTGCTCCAGGTCCACCATGTCTTCCCCAAGCAAGATCCGCAAGCCGGCGATCTCCTTGTCACAACTTAGACGGATCGCATTCGCTTCCCGATCCAAATCCGCCACCAAGATGGCCTCGGCTTTCGGGTTTTGCCAATAGAGCCAATAAAATTGGCGCTTCCAAGCAAGTTTCGGTTGCCAAACGACCCGTTCGGGAAGGGCCACCCGCTCGAATTTTTGCAGAGGCTCCAATACCGCCTTCATGCCTCCCGGCGGATAGCTATGGCCTCGGCCGTCCATTTCCCAATAGCGGAAGTTGTCGTAGCCGCCCCACTTTTCCTTGGCTTCGGCAATGAATTCGGCCGCCTTCTGATTCACGTCCGGAGGCACCTTCGGATCGTCCACGCTTTGGTAAACCACCATGGGAACATTACGCAAGTTGGGAATGACTCCGAAATCCAGGTCGATGATCTCCTCTTGATAATTCATGACCGGGGTAGGAGCTCCGGCGCAGGGACCCAAGCCGGCAACCCGGTCGGCGTGGTGAGCCCCCAAAGTCCAGCTTCCGTAACCGCCCATGGAGTGGCCGACAAAATAGACCTTGGCCGGATCCAATCTCCAGGTCCGAATGGCGGCGTCCACCAAGTCCATCACGAACTCCTCCGTACCGGAGTCGGTCCACCCGCGTTCGGTTTTTTCCAAAACCATCGGACAAATGGAGACCAAATCCAAATCCTTGGCGGCTTGGCTCACCGACGGATGAATTCCCTTCGGATCGCCGGAACCCACCCCACCGCCGTGCATGCCGATGACCAATCCCTTGGGCCTTCGAGTTTCTCCTCCAACTAAAAAGAAGCCGCGCTGAGGCTTCTCCCAGAACCACTGAGCTCCAGATTTGGGCTCCAAGCGTCGAACTCGCTTCTTCTGCGCTTTCTCGATGGTTTTCTGCCACAACTTGAGCTCGCGTTTGCGAAGCGAATACAACTCCAAGCGCCCGAGAATCTGTTGCTCCCGCGAAGCTTGTTCCGGCTTCCGGGGGTCCAATTGGGCCCATTCCTCCACCAACTTCTGAGCTTCCCGCTTTTTCGGAACTTCAGGCTCTTGAGCCGCTCCCAGCGGTCCAGCCAAGACGACCAAGACGAGGGTGAGAGTACTGACCAGGGGAAAAGGCATCAGCATGTTCTTTTCAGGAAGGAATCCAACCAGGCTGCGAATGAAGGCGGCCGCTTCAGCCTAGCGCAGATCCTCCGATTCGCCCATCAGGAGGGAAAACAACGTCCAAAGGCCAGCATCAGGCGAATCGGTCCTCGAATCCGGATCTTGCCTCGCACTACCGCCCAGGCCATGGAAGTCTCCCGAGCCAAATAGGACAACCAGGTGGCCGAATCGGCGGTGACCCGAACGTCCGCCATCCCCTGCAAGCCCTCCTCGATTTCCAAGGACGTCCCTGAAATTCGAATCGTAAGCTGGCGCTGTTCCTCTCCTCGAAAGTCGAAGTGAAAAGTCGCTTTCAGATCCTTGGCTCGATCTCGCTGGAACAACAACCGCAAGCCGAATTGAAACTGCTGCAGGTTGGACACCCGAAGGCCGTTGTGAACTCGCTTGGTTTTCTTATGGGGAAACTTTTTACGGGCATAGTTCTCGGCGTCAGATCCCTTCAACACATAGAGGGTCTCCTTCTTGGCCTGCAAAGGTCGCAATGTCTCCCCCACAAATTGTTTGCGGTCGGTTTGAAAAGGGGGCAGGACTTCCTCGCCGGCAGGGCATACCGCCAGGCAGTAAGCGGCTTTGTAATTCGGCCCAAAGGACAGACTCTGCCACAGGCTTACGGTTTCGGAGTCGGAATGCTTCCGGCGATAATTCCGACCTGAGGAACTGGAAGCCACGTTCTCCACCCAATCGCTGAACCCGCCCATAAATTCGCGGTAATTGTGGGTGTAACAGGCGGAAAAATCGAAAGCACCATCCGGCTTCACCGCCCCAACCGGGCACGCAGCCACGCACAGCTTGCACTCCAAACAAGGGTTCCAGGTCAGAGGATTTCCGGAAGCCGGCAAGGCTTCGCCGACCACCACGGTGGCCAGCAGGATGAAATTTCCGAATTTTGGATGGATCACGTTGCGGTGGATTCCCATCTTGCCCAGCCCGGCCGCTTCCGCCACCCGCTTGTGCTCCACCAGCCACATCTTGTCCGGCCAGCGGTCCATCTCCATGGGAAAGGCCATCGCCGGGTTCACCGCGTACACCCCTCGCTGTTGCAACTCCCGAACCACTTGCCGAGCGACGGTATTGGCATCATCGCCGACGTGATGAAACTCCAGATTGGCCACCGATCGCGCGGGATGCCGAATCGGCTCCCGGTTCATTTTCAAAACCAAAGCCAGCAGGCTTTTGGCCTTGGGAAAATGCTTTTGGATTTCTTCGCCGTGGCGGTTCAGAGCCGGATGGTCGACCGGCACCACCGCGGCATCATCGGCGCCGCATTGCAGGGCGATTTCGACCAGTTCCGCGACCTTTTGATGGGAAGCGGCAACGCCCGTCGATGAAGAAACAGGCGACTGCAGTGAGGTTTCGAGTCTTTCTTTAGGGTGCATGGTTGTATCTACAACTTTCGAGCCAAAAAAAGAGAGTCAATCTCCCGGAAGGCCGCCGGACGCGGCGGCGATTTGAACCAATTGCCGAGTGCCTTCCTTGCCGAAACGAGCTTCAACTTGCGCCTGAGCTTGTCTCCAGGCCGGCCCCGCCCGTTGAATCATCCGCCGGCCCTCAGCACTCAAGCGAAGACCGTCACCCCGCCCTCCAGACTCCATGGCCTCGGCCAACCAGCCTCGCTCCCGAAGCCGGTCCAAATTTCGACTGAGAGTTGACTTCTCCAGGGAAAGAACCTCCCCCAAACGGTAAGCCGGGACTGGTTCCTTCCGGTGGATGGCGACCAACAGGGAAAGCTGGGTGATGCGGATGCCAAAAGGCCGCAAAGCATCGTCGTAACCCCGGGTCACCATCCTGGCCAGCAGGCGAAGCCTCAGCCCCAAGCAGGAAGCGCTGATTTCCTGGGACAGCTCGGCGAGGCTCGGCGACTGGGCCGGCTCTCTCGAGTCGGGCGAGGAGCGAATTTCCGCCACGAAGAAATTGTATATACAACCTCAGTTTTGGCCAGAGTTTTTGCCGGGAAATTCTTTAAGAAAGCCCTATTTTTGCTTTTCCCGCCAAAACTTAGAGCCATGAGAAATGCCAGGCCTCAATCTCCCAAGTTCATGTAATAACACGATATAAAGCAATACATAATTATTTTCCTGAGTTCCTGGAACCTTTTTGGCGGCGGCGACATCAAAATGGCGTTCTTTAGAAAGGAGCGCCACGGTGCTCACTGGGCAGTTCTAGTCGCCTCTGAGGATTCATCCAGGGGGCAGGCGGCTGGGATTGCCCATTTTTTTTATCTCCAGCGGTCGTCCAGCGGGTTGTCGGGAGCCTTGTCATCGTCCTGATCCCGGGCCTTGTCCTGAGCCTTTTGAAACAGCGCATCCAACTCGGCCTGGCGGTTTCGTTCCGCCTTCAAGGCCTGGGCGAAAACGTCTTCGGAGCGTAAATCCCGATCCTCCGCCCGCCGGACCGCCTCACCCAGATCTTTGGGGCGATCTCCATGGCCGAGGATGGCTCCGGTAGCCGGATCGATGCGGATAAGGGTTTCGCAACAGGGACAGCGGACTTCCAAGCTCTTGCGACTCATCTTGCTTTACCTCCACATGCAGTCTAAATCTCCGAGGTGAAAATGCCGAAGAAGCTTGGAACAAAAGCGGGGGTGATCCCCTCAAATCAGCGTTGGAAGAAGCAAGCCATTGATTCCCAAGGCAAGCAATTCCGGCGATTCTCACGACTTGTGGTTGCCTGAAGCTTGAACAAAGGTGAGAGTTCGAGTCAAAGGTGGACCACCGGGATGGTTCAGTCGCCTCTGAGGATTCATCCAGGGGGCAGGCGGCTGGGCCGTCCCACTTTTTTTGCCCGGAATCTCCCGGAAGTCGGTCAAGCAGAACCGGACTCTTGGCAAACACAAGGATTGCCGTGGCAATAAGGGCAACCTTGACCGTATTTCCGGTGAACCGCCTTCTCCATATCTACGCCCTTTATTGAAGCCAAACTACAAAGCCAAGCCAGAACGTCGGCGAATTCCTCTTCCAGTTTTGAAAGATCTTCTCCGCGGCGAAGATCCCGGGTTAGTTCCCCGACTTCCTCCAGAAACCACATAAACGTCCCTTCCAAGCCGCGTTTTTGATCTTTGTCGAAATAGATCGACTCAATCTTTTTTTGGAATTCGGCTAAACCGATGCCTTTCCCTTGTTTGGTCATGACGGCTCCATCAGTTCCTGTTCAGGATTTCAGGAAGCCTGATTGTGCCGCAATAGGGCAAAGGCCAAATCGACTTTGGGCACGCTTCCCAAGAAGGCCTTGAGCTTTTTCTCCATGGCTTCCAAACCGTGCTCGACGGCAATCTTGGCCAGACTGTAAACCCCCTTCTCTCCGAGTTGTTGTCCTTTGGCGTTTTCCAATTCGAAACAACCGGGGCTGAACAGGAAAAGGGCGTCCCCCAGCTTCAACTCGAGATGGACGGCTTCAAGAGATTTTCGAAACACCGGGCCGCTATCGAAGCCCAACGCAATGCCATTGGGTTGTAATTTTCGAAACTGGCCGTCTTCCGCGTCCCATCGCACAGCCGGAGCCTTGTGTCCGGCCGAAACCAATTCCACCTGAGCGCCGCTCGGTTCCAAACGCGCCACCATCGCCGAAGCAAACAAACCTCGAGCCAAGTCGCGATTCAAAGAAGAGTTGGTGATGTCGCAAGCCAACGCCGGAGAATCTCCGGCCATGGCCGCGCTCCGCAAATAGGCGCGAGTCATCGCCATCAACAGCGCGCCGGCCATGCCCCGGGCAGCGGTGGCCCCCACGACCAGGGTGGGACGGCCTTCGCCGTCGCTTAAGGAATCGACGAAATCGCCGGTCCCGGCGCCCTCGGCTTCCAGCACCGTGGTTTGAATTTCAAAACCGGTCGGCGGCTCCACCCGCATGGGTCGCAAATTGCGGCGAAGTTCCCGGAGGACCTCGGTTTCCCGTTGCCGCTTCTGCAGCACCTCCCGGGTTTTCTGCTTTTCGACCAGATCCCGGACCATGCGATCCACCGCCCTGGCCAGGTGGGCCACCTCTCCCACCGCACTTCGAGTACGAATGGCGTGGTCCGCCCGCCCCCGGCTCACCGCCATCACGTCTTCGATGATGGCCTTCACCGGCTCAGTGACCTTGCGGGCAATGACGGCGCCCACGATGACCACCACCAAGACCAGGCCCCCGGTGGCCAAGGCGACCAGGAAAAACAGTTGCTGGCCGACCCGGGGATCCTCTTCGGCGGAGGCGAAAAAGTCCTCGATCTTGCCTTCACCAGACGGCTTAAGCACCCGATAGATCCGCGCCTTGCGAGGTCCATCCAAAGTATCGACCTCGGCCACCCCGGACTGGACGTCCAAACCCGAGGCGGGGCCCCAATCGAGACGACGGCGCTCCAGGGGCGTTCCCGGCTTGACCTCGGCCTCGGCTTGGTGGAGCACGGCGCTGGCTCCGGCCAACTCCCGTCGACCTCTTTCCACCGCCACCTCGGTGACCTTGTCCGCCCCCTGCAACAAGGCAAAGCCGGCTACCACGGCAAAGACCAGGGACGTCAGTCCAAGCCCCAGAGTAATCCTGGCGGCCAAGCCCATTCCGGCTTGCTGGCGAAGCTCTTCAGTCGTGTCTCGACGGCTCACGGTGCAAAAACCTCCGGCATGAATTGGCGGACCACGGCTAAGACTAACCAAGCCCAGAGTCCGGCGACCAGGTCATCCAAAAGAATCCCCCAGCCTCCGGGCACCTTCTCCAGACGCCGGGCCGGCCAAGGCTTGGTGATGTCGGTCACCCGAAACAGAAGAAAAGCGGCTCCGAGATGGGTCCATCCGCCGAAGGTAGGCCAAGCCACGGCAACCAGATAACCAACGACTTCATCCAGGACGTACTCTCCCGGATCTTTGCGACCGTAGCGGCGTTCCGCCCAATCCCCTTGGGGTGCACCCAGGAGGCAAAGGACGACGACCAGCACCAGACAAGCCAGCAAGAAGTAACGCGGCCAGGTGAATCCGATCCATGCGGCCAGGGCGACTCCACCTAGGGTTCCGAAAGTGCCCGAGGCGATCGGTGCGTAACCGAGGCCAAAGGAAGTCACCAACAACACCCTTAGACCGTCCAAGCTTTTCCACCAGGCCATTAAGCTTCCTCCCTTTCCTCTTCCCGTTCCAAGGGAGCGTAAGCCAACAACAGGTGACGCTCACTTTGATCGGCAAAGCGCACCACGACTCGCTGATTGACCCCGCTTCCCAACACCTGGCAAACTCGCCCGCGACCGAAAACTTTGTGCCGTACGACATCGCCTTCGGAGAAAGGAGAGGAAGCCGCCTCGCCGAATAAGTCGGCCGGATCTTGATCGAAATCGGTATCGGCTAAAACCTCTTCCGGAAGTTCGTCCAAGAAGCGGGAACCGGTTTGCGGTCCAGGATTGCCGCCTCGAAAACGCAATCGAGCGTGACTGAGCCAAACTTCCTTTCGGGCTCGGGTCAAGGCCACGTAAAACAGGCGGCGCTCTTCTTCCAAACCATCCGGGTCTTCCAGAGCTCGGGCGTGGGGAAACAAACCCTCCTCCAGTCCGATCACGCACACCCGGTCAAATTCCAAACCCTTGGCGGTGTGTACCGTCATCAGGGACACTCGCTGCGCGGCTGCATCCCACCGATCCTGGTCGGTAAGCAAAGTGACTTCTTCCAGAAAACCACGTAGGCCGCCACCAACTCGCTCGTCGTATTCGGAGGCGAAGGCTAAAAGCTCGTCGATGTTTTCGCTGCGATCGACGTCTTCAGTATCTCCGAGAGCTTCGGCGTATCGGCGATATCCTGTGCGATCGATCACCACTCGCAAGGATTGTTCTGCGCTGTCGACGTGATCGGCCATTCGCTTAACCAGAACCAGGAAACCCTGCAATGCCTTTCTGGCCCGACTGCCAAGCGCTTCTTGCACCTGCTCGTTTCGAATCGTATCCAGCAAAGTGGAATCAAACTCGCCGGCGTAGGCGCGCAAGCGATTTAGGGTGGTATTGCCGATCCCTCGAGGAGGCGTATTCAATATTCTTTCCACCGCCACGTCGTCGCGAGGATTTACCAGCATGCGCCCGTACGCCAGCAAATCCTTGATTTCTCGGCGCTCGAAAAACGAAAGGCCGCCGACCACTTGATAGGGAATTTGCAGCCGGGTGAAAGCTGCTTCCAAAGCTCGGCTGCAAGCATTCGTGCGATAGAAGACGGCGATTTCCTTGGCCGGCGTTTTGGCCCCGACCCAGTTGCGGACTTGTCGCGCCACTTCCAGGGCTTCCGTTTCCTCGTCCCCACACTCCATCAACTGCAGGGGAGCTCCGTTCTCTTGGTCCGAATAAAGATCTTTTTCTTTCCGGGAACGGTTAAAACGAATCACATGTTGAGCGGCTTTCAAAATATTGGCCACCGACCGATAGTTTTTTTCCAAGCGCACGACTTCCGCCCCAGGAAAGTCCTCGTCGAATTGCAGGATGTTGCGGATGTCCGCCCCCCGCCATCGATAAATGCTCTGATCCGGGTCGCCGCAAACCGCCAAATTGCCATGACTCTCACTCAAGGCACGGACCAGCATGTATTGAATCTCGTTGGTGTCCTGATACTCGTCCACCAAGATGTGCTGGAAACGGTCGACCCAGCGTCGCCGGCCTTCGGCATCTCGCCGAATCAGCTCGTATCCCTTCAGCAACAGGTCGTCGAAATCCAAGGAATTCTGTTGCAGTAGAGCCTTTTCATAGTCGGCGTAGAGGCGTGCGGCTCGCTCTTCCAACAAACCGTACAAAGAGGCCTCCTCGGCGGCGTGGCCAGGTCCCATGCGGCGGCGCTTCCATCCGGACAGGGCTTGGGCCACCCGTTGCGGCTTGAAGCTGGTCGGATCCCATCCTGCTTCTTTGATCAGCCGCTTGAGCAGGCGGCGGCGATCGTCCTCATCCAAGATGGTGAAGTCACGGGTTCGCCCGACCGGCTCCGGATCCACTCGCAGCATCCGAGCGCAAGTGGCATGGAAGGTGCCGATCCACATTCCGGAATCGGGGACCCATTCCAAAATCCGATGGCGCATTTCTCGAGCCGCCTTGTTGGTGAAAGTAATCGCCAGGATCCCCCCGGGAGAAACGTCCCGAACCCGCACCAGGTGTGCCACCCGCCGGGTGATGGTCCGAGTTTTCCCGGTTCCGGCGCCGGCCAGAATCAATAACGGCCCTCCGGGCTGTTCTACCGCCCGGACTTGCTCCGGGTTGAGTCCTTCCAGGATCGAAACGCTCATGGATCCCGCCATTATTCCGGCATCCGGCCCAAGGGGCACGCCCTATCCTGACAAAGGTCATGGCTCTGCCCACTTCCTTGCACGAGGTGCCCGGCATCGGCATCGATTTAGTCGAAATTAGTCGTTTCGGAGAAGTTCTGGACCGACAGGGAGAGGCTTTGCTTCGCAAGGTATTTACCGCCGCAGAACGGCGAGAATGCGAAGGCCGGGCCCAACCCAAGCAGCACTTCGCCGCCCGCTTCGCCGCCAAGGAAGCGGCCATGAAGGCGCTCGGCACCGGATGGGCGGACGGTATTTCATTTCACGATTTCGAGGTTCATTCCGACGGCAAAGGACCGCCCCGCCTCCAATTGGCCGGCAAAGCCCTGGAGTTGGTGGAAAAGCTCGGTCTTGGAGAAGCCAAACTCAGCTTGACCCACACCGGTGAATCGGCGGCGGCGGTGGTCATGATCCGCGTCCCCGATGCCGCTCCCTAGGAGAGGGCACCGGAAACGCGTGACCAACGGCCCTCTCAACCTCTTAACCGGCGGTCCCGCCGGCTTTGGCCCGAGCCTCGGCTTCTTGCTTCCGCTTAGCCGCCAGAATCGCGGCGGGAGCCTTCATCCGTTCCAAGGCTTTGGCTAAAGCGGCAGCTTCTTTGGTCGGCTCTTCCGCCAAACCCTCCAAATCCTGCCGGACTTGCTGCACCCTCAGATTGGCTTGTTCCAAATCTCCGGCACCAACCCAGGCCAGCGCCTCCAAGTCCACGGCGCGAACGATTCCAATCGGGGATTCGGCGTTGGTCGCCCATTCCCGGAAACTGGTCGCCGCCGGCTGCCACTGCTCCAACTCCAAGTAGACCTTCCCCAACCATTCACGGCTGTCATTCAAGTACCGCAATGGAACGGCTTTGATTTCTTGAATCCGCCGATAGTGCAAGATGGATTGATCAAATTCGGCAGCCCGCCGGTGCAAATGGCCAATTTCCAGCAGAGACCGGGGCACGAAAACGGTATCGGTCCCCTGATCGATAGCTTCTTGAAAAGCACCTCGTGCCAAACCGGGACGGCCTAAAGTTCTTTGAATTTCGCCGCGGCGAAACGCCGCTTCCGCAGCGATCACGCCGCTTTTCGGCCAGTACTGGCGTACGGATTGGTATGCATGCAAAGCCTTCTCCAAAGCCTGCACGCGAGCGGCTCCTTTGGTTCCCCGACTTTCCGCCTTTACCTTTTTGGCATGAGCCAATTGAGCGGCGGGAGTGGGCAATTTCGGAACGGTTTGGGCTTTTTCCTCTTGAACCCCCTGCCAGGGCAATGAAGCCAAAACCAGAACACTACTGCAAAAAAGATGACTGAACACTTGGACCTCCTTAGGTCTTTGGTTGTTGTCCGCTGAACCGCCGGCCAACCGCTTCGTCTTCCAAAATCTTCCTCAAACGGCGGCGTGCCCGAAACAAACGGACCTTGGCATTTGCCAGACTGATGCGCTCACGTTCGGCTACGACTTCGCAAGCCAAACCCTCCTGGTAATGGGCATCAATCAAGCGCTGGTAATGCTCGGGCAACCGGGCCAGGGCTTGGGGCAACAATTGCAAGAGATCTCCTTTGGAAACTTGGACCTTACCCAAATCCCAAGGGCTCTCTTGCCCTTCGTTGGGCAGGGGCGCCAAAACCTGAACTTCGAGGCCGAGCGGTGAAGGGAATCGTTTGCGGACCTCGTCCACGGCCAAATTTCGAGCCGTTCGAAACAGCCACGCGCGGGGATCAATCGGCAGCTTTCCCTCCTCCACGGTGCTGAGCAAGCGAACGATGGCTTCGTGAGCCACATCCGTGGCCATCGCCTTACAACCCAGACGCTTGGAAAGGAAGCTATGAAGCTGCCGACTCCACCGACTTAACTGTTTCTCGGAAAATTCCATGGCATTGGTCAACCGCAAACGCGGCAGGAGGAAAGACGGGAAATCCCTCGAAAAGTTACACTTCCGCCGCAAAAAGATTTGAAAAAGACGATTTCCCGGCTCGACTTTAGGCTAGGAAATCGACCTTCCCGCCAGGAAGTTGCAAATGACTTCCCCATGAAATCCAGGATTCCGGCTTTCTAGGTCCGGAAGAACAGCGGCCTTTAAGGAAACAGGTAGGCCACTCGATTGCTCAATTGGCAAGCGGTCAAATCCAAAGCCTGCAAATAAAGCACTCGACCACTGAGACTGGAGGGAACCATGCCGCTGAAGAATCCCCCCCCCAAAGCATCGGCGGTCACAGATCCGAGATCCTTGGCCGCGGCCAATTCCAGTTGTAAACCGGGGCAGGCGCCTCCGACGTCGGTCAAGCCGGTTGCGGTGCTGACGAATAAGTGAACCTCGGCGGAAGGAGTCGAACACTGAAAGAAGACCGAATTGGGCAACCCGGCCAAACCGGGAATGGGAGTCGTCAATTCAAACAGGCATACCTTGGGACCGGTAAATTCCAAGCCTCGGAAATCGTCGAAACCGAGACCGGAAGCCAAGGTCAACTGCCCAGAACTGACGTCTACGTGAAACAATTGGTATCGCCCGCCCCAAAGCTGGCCGTTTTCATCTTCAAATAGAGTTTGGACATCCCAAGCGGTTCCATCTACGTTCGGATCAACATCGGAAGCCAATCCGGTCAAAGGATCCAAGGTCACCAAACCGGCGCCGATGCCACTTCCGAAACCAATGTCCCATGAATAAAACACGCCTTCGGTAAAAGCCAAGGCTTGCAATCCGACAAAACCGGTGTCTCCAATGAAAGTAGTCGTTCCGGTCGAGGGATCAATTTGAAATAACAAATCCGGTTGCAACGGACCACCATCTTGAATGGCCCACAATTGATCCTGGTCGTCGAAACAAAGGCCGCGGACGTCGTTCAAACTCAAAGCGGCGGCGAAAGCCCCGACACCGGTATCTTCATCAATCGTAATGAGAGAGGAATAGGAAACCGAATAAAGCTCGCCTTGGTTGTTGCGAGCCATACCGTTTAAGTTGCTGAATCCGGTCGGAGCCAAAAAAATGGATATGCCGGAAACCGAATCGACCGACCAGGCGTCACCGCTGGCGCTGACCGCCAGCACGTCCTGCCCGGCTCCCGCAGGGGCCAGCAGCAAAAGGAGGAAAGGGGAAAGGAATCGCATCATGGGGGCATAACCAGTCTACCGGCCAAAGCTTCCGGAGCCAAAAAGCGAACCCGCCGCCGAATCCGGCGACGGGTGGAAAGGTTTGAAAGGCCTTGGCCGCTACAAGCTCGAACTTCTGCGGCGCTTTAACCGCCACGCAGGTTCAAGGCTTCCATCACCCGCGGAGCCCAAGGGGAGCGCGGATAAGCGTTTACCAACCGGCCGGCGATGCGGCGGCTGTGGAATTTGCCTTCTTCCCCACCCACGCGGTGGTACGACTCGGCAGCGTAAAACAAGCTTCTCGGGACCAAACGAATTTGATCTTTATAGGTCAAGGCCACCCGCAGATGGTTCAAGGCCGCAGTCTTGAAGTGAACCTTGGCTTCATTCAAATCTTCGGTGTTCAATCCTCGTTGGTAATAAACGTCGCCGAGCCCGGAGTAGGCCGCCGCCTCGACCATGTCATCCGCCTGCCCGCCTTTCACGATGTCTTCAAAAAAGTTCTGCGCCCGATCATAGTCCTTGTTCTGAACCATGATGTTGCCGATTTCCACGTTCGCCCGGCTGGCCACGGTGGGGAACTCATTGCGGTTCTTCTCCACCAGTTGTTGCAACTTACTCATTTTGGCGCTGCCTTTTACCGAATCGTCCAACAGCAGCGAACCCAATTCGGCTTCCCGCGCCCAACGTTCCGGCAGTTCTTTCGCGGAGATTTCCGAACTTAATTGTCCATAGACCGAACGGGCGCCAACCCGGTCACCGGCCAGAGCTTTCGCTTCCGCCTTCGCCATCAGAGCGGGAGCATAGAAAAAAGTGTTCGGCTCCTTTTGCAGCAGTTTGTCCACCGTGACCGCAACGCCTTCGAAATCGGCCAAGGAGAACATGCAACGGATTTGCAAGTTCAGGCTGTGTTGCACCACCCAAGGCTTGGAGCGAATCACGCGGCTGTCGTCCAACACCTCGTTCAGCAACTGAATGGCGTCTACGTACTTGCCGCCGTCCATCGCCTCCAAGGCCAGGACGTAATCGTCCAAGCTCGGCGAACTCAAATCGTGGTTGACCGCCCGCACCTTGTCGGCGTCACGACGTCCCGAAGAACCCCCCTTCACCTTGAACGTGACTTCCTTATAGGTTTCCCCGGTGACTTTCTCGACGGACAGCACCTTGCCGTTCACCAGGACGATTTCTTCCTGGGGCAAGGGCACAAGGGAAAGAAGGGCGAGACTAAGGGCGCAGAGCATGCTTGAAGCAGAGACTTTTTAAGGGCCCATCCCGGGCCGCAAGGGTCGAGCAGTATCCTGAATGCGCCAAATAGCGTCAAATTCTCCGGGAGTGACGCAATTCCCTCCCGACTTTCCAGGGAAGGAGCCTGACTGAAGCGGTCGAGAGCCCGAGTCAGACGGCGGCGACCGGCGACGTCGGTTCCAATTCGCCCAGGCGCCGCAAGCGCACCAGCTCGGCCACCAGGGAAACCCCGATTTCCCCGTGACTGCTGGCGCCGATGGCCAGTCCGATCGGGGTACGGATCAGGGCCAAGAATTCCTCGCTGACGCCCTCGTCCCGCAGGATTTGGTGCAAGGTCGCCTTTTTCGCCTTAGAGCCGAGTAAACCCAAGTACTTAGGACGACAACCTGCGTCATGAATCGCCTTCAGCACGCGGGCATCGTCGCCGTGCCCTCGGGTCGCCACGACCAGATAGTGGTGTTCGGCCGGGGCGATTTCGGCCACTGCAGCCTCCCACTCCCCGGCGAAACACTGATCCGCCAGGGGATGCAGCTCGGCATTGGCGTATTCCGGCCGATCGTCACAAAGCATCACTCGGAAATCGCATTCCTTGGCGATGCGAGCGGCGGCTCCGCCCACGTGGCCGCCACCGAAGAGGACTAGAACAGGGGGTGTCACGGGCTCTACCAAGACGGTGATTTGACCTCCGCAAATCAAACCTGATTCTGGGAGATCCTTGCGATTGAGGCGAAAACTCTGGGTTGCGGCGCGGTCGCTGCCCATGACCTCGATAGCCAGCTCGCGGACGTCCTTCTCCACACAGCCGCCGCCCACCGACCCGAGGGTGCTGCCGTCCGCCCGGACCAGCATCTTCATGGTCTCCTTCCCGGGGGTGGAACCCCGGGTCAGCAGCACGGTGCAAAGCGCCGCAGGTACGCCTCGGCGGCGCAGCCGGACGATCTCTTCGAACAAATCAGGTTGGCGAGTCATGGACGAAGCCGGTTTCTGCTTCGCTTCTTAGGATATCCACTTCAAACAACCCAGGCATCGGCGGCATGAACCTGCAAGCCGGCCTCGATCAAAGCCGCCGTGGTCACGCCCGGCCCAGCCACCAGTTGGCCGCCACTATGGGTATGAAACCGGCCGCAGGAAGGGGAGCGCTCCTTCAGGAAGGCATGGCGGGCGCCATAGGCCTTGGCCAAGGCCAGTGTTTTTTCTGCCCCGGCCAGGAATTGAGATGTAACCATTTCACCCTGAGCCGTCTTCACTTGGGAGCGACCTTGCCAAACCTCTTCGCCGGTCCCCCACTCCATTTGGGCCGGGGGCCGGGGGGTAGAAAGGCCACCGAGAACCTCCGGACAAACCGAGATGCACTCGATCCCGGCTTCCTGCAAGGCCTGGATCAGGGCCGGCATCGGGTTGCTGTCGCCGTCGTATCGGGTCGCCTCTCCGAGGACGCAGGCGCTCACCAGCACTCGATCCCCAGCCTGCAAGTCCGGCGGAAGCTGGTTCGCCATTCGCTTATGCTAGAGCCTTCAAGACCAAGTCCTTTCCCTAATCGAAATTCGAACTTCCTTGTCTACGGTCATGGATTCGCGTCCCCAGTTCGCTTTGGCTTTGGGTGGTGGCGCCGCCCGCGGCCTCGCTCACATCGGCATCCTCAAGGTATTGCAGGAAGCCCGGATACCGGTCGCCGGAGTGGCGGGCACCAGCATCGGCGCCGTGGTCGGCGGGTTGTTCGCCGCCGGGGTTTTGGATTCTTACGAACAGTTGATTCGAGGGTTCACTACGCGAAGTGCATATCTGTTTTTAGATCCCGTATTTCCGACTTCCGGCGTATTTGCCGGCCGGCGCCTCGAAGCCCTGTTGGAGGCCTTGGTCCGCGGGCGCCGGATCGAAAGCTTGGCGGTTCCGTTCATCGCCGTGGCCACCGATCTGGAAACCGGGGAAGAGCTGCGTTTGCAGCGCGGTTCCTTGGTCGCCGCTCAGCGGGCAAGCTTCGCCATCCCGGGTTTGTTCACTCCCCAGCGCTGGCAAGGTCGTTGGCTGGTGGACGGCGGTTTGGTGGCCCCGGTTCCCATTGAAGCGGCTCAAAGCTTCCACTTGGACGGCATCATTGCGGTGGACTTGCAATACGGATGCCTACATCAGCCTCCGCCTTCCACGGCTCAGCAAAGCTTGGAACAGCGGAATGAAATTGCGGAGACGGAGACCACCCAGGAAATCCAAAGTCGCATTCAGGCCATGAGCCACGACCCCAGCTTCAGTTTGCAGGTCCGCCATTTCCTGCAGGAAACCTGGGAACGAGGAGAAAGCGCCGGCCACCGTCTGCGCGAAAGAGCCAGAAGGATTTGGACTCAGGTCGGGCGAAAAAACGAAGATCGGCCGCCGGGACTTCTGGAAACCATCAATACCAGCATGACCTTGGTGCAGGCCAAGTTATTCCAAGCTCAGGTGGCCCAGCAAAAACCGGACGTCATCCTGCGGCCTTATCTGCCCGACGTCGGCTTGATGGACTACCACAAGGCCGATTACGCCATCGCCGAAGGAGAAAGAGTGGCTCGGGAAGCCCTGGCAGCCGGGGCTTTCGAATGGAAACACCGGCGGCAACTCAGGCCTCAGGAAGATCGCACCACCGCCGGCTCTTAAGCGGTCGACTCAGGCGGATTCTTTTCCGGCAACCAAGGAACATCTGGCCGACCGGCTCGATGGTTGGCGGCACGAGCCTGAAGAAACAGCCAATCGCTCAGCCGGTTCAGGTATTGCAAATGGACCGCCTCCACCCGCTCGGTGACTCCCAACTGCACCACAGCTCTTTCCGCCCGGCGGTTGACGGTCCTGGCCAGGTGCAGCCGTGCCGCCAATTCGGTACCACCGGGAAGAATGAAATGACGCATTTCACCGACCTCGGCTTGAAGGAAATCGGTTTCCCGTTCCAACCTAGCGATGGCGCCGTCCTCCCAGGGAGGCAACATGGCCAAGGTGGCGGGAGACGCGTCGCCGGGAGTCGCAAGATAGGAACCGAGGACGAACAAACGGTTCATTTCCCGGCTCAGGGCCTGACGCAGGACTTCGGTATCCGCGGCCACCAGGCACCAGCCAAGGACCGAATTCAACTCGTCGACCTCACCGTAGGCCTGAATCCGCAGGTGATCCTTCGGCACGCGCCGGCCTCCGAAAAGACCGGTATCGCCTTCATCGCCGGTTCGGGTGTAAACACTCATGAGAAGAGGGCCTCCCAGCCGAAGGGGTGCACGGAATCGGCAACGCCCCGAGATCTTTTCCCGGGGCGTTGGAGGAATCAAGCCGCGTCGCTGCTCAGAGACTCTCGGCGTTGGCGGCCAAGTATTCGGCGACACCCTCGGTGGAGGCCGTCATTCCGGCTTCGCCGGACTTCCAGCCGGCGGGGCAGACTTCGCCGTGCTGCTCGTGGAATTGCAGGGCATCGACCATGCGGATCATTTCGTCGATGTTGCGACCGAGCGGCAGGTTGTTGACGACCTGGTGCTGGACCATGCCGTCCTTGTCAATCAAGAAGGAACCGCGCAGGGCGACGGCTTCGTTGACCAGGACGTCATAATCCCGAGCGATGTTCTTGGTCAGGTCGGCGACCAAGGGGTATTTCACCGGGCCGATGCCACCATTGTTGACGGCAGTGTTGCGCCAGGCAGCGTGGGTGAATTGGCTGTCCACCGAAACACCGACGACCTGAACGTTGCGCTTTTTGAACTCCTCGATGCGGTGATCAAAGGCGATCAACTCGCTGGGGCAGACGAAGGTGAAGTCCAACGGATAGAAGAACATCACCACGTACTGACCGCGGAAATCAGACAGCTTGAATCCCTCTTTGATCGAACCGTCTTCCATGACGGCGACGGCTTCGAAATCGGGGGCGGACTTACCAACCAGAACACTCATGGCTTTTCTTTCCTCTTTCTTCCGGGCGGAGAAACGAGCCGGATAGTTTAGGACGGCTGAGGAGGCCTTGGAACCGGCAATTCAGGCGAGGCCGGCGGAGATCGCCTCAGCCAAAACCTCGGCAGCGGACTCACCGTGCTCCCGGGCGGTGTCCAGGACTTCCTGATGATCGGGTTGACTGCCGCCAATCCCGGCGGCCAGATTGGTGATCATGGAAATCGCCATCACGGAAGCCCCTTCCTCTTTCACTGCAAGGGCTTCGGGAATGGTGCTCATGCCCACGGCGTCGGCACCGCACCGGCGCAGATAAGCCACTTCCGCCGGGGTTTCATAAGAAGGGCCGGACAGGCCGGCGTAGATCCCGGCTTGAAGTTCAGGCCGAGCCGCCAACAGGCGGCGGCGCCACTCCGGATCGTAAAGATCGACCAGATTGAGAAAACCGCTTCCCGGGGTGGCGCGCTGATCCCCGGCCAAGGGGTTGGGCAAACCGAAGTTGATGTGATCCTGAAAGGGCATCAACGACCCGGGCCGGCGATCGGGATCGAGGGAACCGGCGGCGTTCAGCAACAGGAAGCGGGGCACGCCCCAAGCTTGGAGGCTGCGAACACCCCGGACCAAAAGGCGGGCCGGATGCCCCTCATAGGCGTGAACCCGACCTCCGACCAGAACCACACCATGGCCATTCCATCGACCCAACAGAAGCTCGGTGCCATGTCCGGCAACTCTAGGAAGCGGCCAGCCCTGAAGTTGCTGCAACGGAAGCCGGAGCACCTGATCGAGCAAGGAAGCGGCCCGCTCTTTCCACCCGGAGCCGAGGACTACGGCTATTTCGGGTGGCCCACCCAAGTGGCGCCGGAGTTGACCGGCCAGGTTTTGAACCAGGACGCCTTCGGGATTCATGCTTGGATCCTACCTGCCACCGCCGGGCCGGAGGAAGTCGAGGCTTTGGGGAGGGCTTTCACATCCCAGTGGGAATTCAGCCCGCTCTTGAACCTTTTTTCAGCCCTGCTAGATTGAGCATTCAGAAGGGCAGATCATCCCGGATTCCCCCCTCCAGGATGAGGGTCACTTGCGAATCTTCGTGGGTGGCCCATTTTTCCGCCCCGAGTTCCTTGGACCTTGACTCTAAGCTGACTTTCCATCATGAGTTTTCCCGCCCAATGTGATTCTTGTCAAAGCCAATACCAAGTTCCGGATTCAAACAAGCGATATCGCTGCAAAGCTTGCGGGGGAACGGTACAGGTGGTTCTGGAAGAGGTACCTCAGACCCCTGAAGAAGCGACTTGCTCCGCCTGTGGAGAAATTTTGCAGGAGGGGGATCAATTCTGCGGATCCTGTGGCGAACCGAGGCCTGGTTTCCAGCCGAAACCAACCGCCTCGCCGCGGAGGAAAACCGGAAGCAGAAAGGCCGGTTCGAAAACCGGTTCTCTCGGCGCCGCCGCTCAACTGCGGTCAGTGCGCTCCAACGTCTTCTTCTTCCGATTTCTATACGGATTAACGGGGCTCGTGAATCTCGGGCTGCTCTTGTACATCATTTTCAACTTCGTAATTCCGGGTTTTCCGTTTACTTTCTTCTGGTTAGCATTTCTAATGCTCGCCGTTCCCGCGGTTCTTTCCGTTGCGGGAATTCTTTTGATTCCATTTCAACCCCTTACTTGGGGATTGCTCTTAGCGAGCTTAACCACCATGGGTTATTTGAATTATTTAACGGGTGAAATTTCTTCCCTAGGTCTGATTTTCCGGGGAGCGTGGACGCTCTTGCTTTGGATGGCCATCATTCCCTTGGTCCGCTTCCGCAAGCTGGCTCAAGAATTCCCGGAACTCTGCCTAAAGATCCTGGTTTCGAGGAAGTCAAGGAAAAGGGACGATCAAGGAAAAAATCAAAATCCTGTCCAACTTCTCAAGAAAGCCAAAAACAGAGCCATTCGGAATGCCATTATTGCGTGCGCTCTTGCCTCCACTTTAATCTTCGGCGGTTCCGCCGTGGCTTATTGGGGACTTCGACCGCCTCAATTCGAGACTGCGGCAACTGAATTCATAGAAGGAATTCGTCAAAACCCCTTGCAGGCAATTTCCGAATACGCCCGTTCGGACAAGGCCAGTCAAGCAGAGCAGTGGGAAGCCAGTATGAGGTCAAGGAACTGGCATCTGAAACTTCCTGAGGTGGAAGACCGGACCATCACCGGGGGAGTTTCTTCGGGCACTGCCGTGATGGATTTCGGACAAGACGAGAAACTGATTACCAAATGGAGAACTGAAGGGCGGCACTGGAAGTTGATTTCCATGAGCTTTCCTCCCCCGCCTTATCAGCAAGCCCTCGAGCAATGGATGGAGGCTTGGAACCGTTCCGACTTCGCCGTTCTCGGCAGTTTGTTCGGGCCCCAAAAGGAAAAGATGATGCGGGACAAGTTGAGCAGCATCCCAAAGATCAAGGACTGGGGCACCGAATTTCCGAAAGCGACGGGCCACGAGTGGCTTCCTTACGGTAGAGAATCCGCCAACCTCATGATTCATACCGAACTGGGCACGTTCCGATTGCGCTGGACGGTTGAAAACGACATCTGGATCGCCAAATCCTTGAAGCTTCCGTGAGCAGTCGGGTCAGCTTAACACCTTCCTGCACGGTCTGCGGCAAGGCGCTTCGGAAAGGGATTTCTTTCTGCCCGACGTGCGGAACGCCGACCAAAAACAGAAGACGTCTTCAAAGGCAACATCGAAAGCAAGAGGATCGGAAAGCCCGCGAAACCATCCTGCTCGTAGTGTGGTTGTTCGCCGGCACGTTTGTAGGTCTTTTGCTCTTGGCAACCTTTACTCCGGAGGATATTCAACCGCTTCTGCTTGCATCCCTTTCATTCGCTTGGCAGATAGTGATTGGACTAGTCGCCTTGATTTACCTCAGACCGCTTCGCTGGCATAGTCGGTTGTGGAAACCGCCCAAGTTCCGATGGCTGGCAATCGCTTTTCCGATTGGGGCGCTCAGCTGCGCAGTGTCATATATTTTCGTGCTATTCCTGTTCTCCCAAATTAGCGACGTACTCGATTCAGCGGAGGAGCTTAAAATTCCTGAGCTGTTCCATATTTCCTTCTTTTTTACCATTGCCATTGGACCCGCTTTTTTGGAAGAGTGGATTTATCGAGGAATTCTATGGCGCACCTTGGAAAGGGTTCTTCCACCGTCCCGCATCCTGCTGGCCACATCCCTATTATTTGGAGTTGCTCATACCTTGGGAACGCCAGTTGGAATCGCCATCCCTCATCGCATCCTCCTCGGCTTGGCCGCAGGATGGCTACGCTGGAGAAGTGGTAGTCTTTGGCCCGCCATTGCGCTCCATTTCACCCACAATGCCTTGGCCATCGTCATCTTAGGTTGAATTCCTCCCCCTCCTTGCGGAAGAACCCCAACCCGGAAGTTCGGATCGATCCCCAATTTGCGGGCAAAGTTTGGCTGTTGCCAAGCTTGTTGGCGCTAGCGGTGTCCAACGGCCATTACGTAGTTCCGATGGCCACCTGGGCCGCCCCCTTTTTCTTGCTGCGGTTCTTGAGCAGTCAGAAGTTGTGGATCGCTTTGATCCTTGGGTGGGCCGTCACCATAATCGGCCACGGCTTTATGTGGCAGGGCCACATTCCCGCCCCCGGTATTTTTTATTACGCCATGGCGGCGGTGTGGGGAAGCGCGGCTTTCCTCCCCTTTGCCTTGTTTCGCCTTTTGGCTCCCTACCTTCAGGGCGTCCCTCGAAGCTTTATCCTTCCCTTGGCCTGGGTCGCCAACAGTTGGCTGTTCCATCGCTGGCTTAGCCCGTATGGAAGCTGGGGTTCTCTGGCTTACACCCAATGGGACCAAAAGGCCCTGATACAACTCGCCTATTTGACCGGCTATCTCGGCATCGATTTCCTGATCTGCTGGTTTGCCGGTTCTTTGGAAGCCGCTTTGGCTCTGCCGCGCAACCTGGGATTCCGCCGCTGGCGACCGCTTTGGCTTTGTTCCGCGGTTCTCCTTGGAGTTCTGCTTTACGGAGATTTGCGCTTGCGCATGGCCCCGCAAGAACTTCCCACGGTTCGAGTCGCCATGGTGATGCCAGCAGCTTCCTTGAAAGCCGCCAATTGGCAAGCGCTTCAACTTTACCGAAAGCAACCGCAAGCCGGTTTGGAAGCCTTGACCCATACCAGCGACCGCATTTTCCGCGACCAAATGGAACGAAGTCGCCGGGAGGCGGCAGCAGGCGCCCGATTGATCTGCTGGGCGGAGGCGAGCGCTCGGCTTCCGATTGCGCAAGAAGGGACGTGGCTGCAAGCAGGAAGCGATCTATGCCGTGAACATGGAATTTATTTGGCGTTGTCCTACGGCACCCTCGACTCCAAGGCGGAGAAACCCTTGGTCAACAAAACCGTGTTGATGAACCCGGAGGGAGAAATGGAATGGGAATATCGAAAAGCTCATCCGGTAGTCATGCCCGGAGCTTTGGCCATGCAAGCCGGAGATGGAAACATGCCCCTGACTGAAGCGCCTTGGGGCAGGATCAGTGGAGCGATTTGCCATGATTTGGACTTTCCCCATCTGATTCGGCCATTAAAAACCCAGGACGTCGACCTGATGCTGTGCCCGGCCGACGATTGGCCGGCCATCGCCCGATTGCATACCGCCATGTCGGCGATGCGAGCAGTGGAAAACGGCTTCGCTTTGATTCGACCCACCGTAAACGGAACTTCGGTGGCCGTCGACCGCTACGGACGCACCCTGGCCACGGCCAACATTTGGAATCAAGAAGATCCGGTTTGCCTGGTGGAGATTCCCCTGCGCAGACGCTAAAGCGGAAACTTTCCGGCAACGCCGTCGGCTTCGCCTTTTTCCGCCACGATGCGCAGTGCTTCCACGACTTGACGAGTTAAATAGCGCGGAGGTTGTTCGTACACGTCCTCCACCAAAGTTTCCAGCTTCGGCGGCCCGACGGCTTCCGCCTTTTCGACGGCCGCGGCGATCTGAGTTTGAATTTCCAAAACCCACTTTTCGCGCTTGGCTTCGTCCAACAGGCCTTCGGCCTCCAAATAGCGCTCGAATCGCAGCAAAGGATCGCGTTTGCTCCAGTACTCGAATTCTTCCGGGTTGCGGTATCGACTGGGATCATCGCTGCTGGAGTGGCCGCCCAATCGATACGACCGTAACGCGATCAAGCTCGGCCCTTCACCGGCTCGGGCTCGATCCACCGCTTTCCGGACCTCTTGATAACAAGCCAGGGGATCGTTGCCGTCGACGTCAAAGCCAGCGACGCCGTAGGCTTTGCCCTTCGAACCGTAGGAGCGGGCGGCAGTTTGTTTCGCGCTGGGAACGCTGATCGCCCAGCCGTTGTCAATGACCACGAAAACTACCGGGGCTTTCATCACACCAGCGAAGTTCAACGCCGCGTGAAAACCGTTGCTACTTGTGGCACCGTCGCCGGAGTAGGCGCAAACCACCCGCTTTTCGCCTCTTTGCTTCATCGCCAGGGCGGCGCCGACGGCATGCGGCAATTGAGTTCCAATCACCGAAGACCACGACGGAAAGTGAACTTCGGGGCATTGGAAATGGTTCGGCATTTGACGACCTTTGGCGGTATCGTCGTCGTTGCCGAACATGTGGGCCACGTAGTCGTACAGGGCCATGCCCCGTTGCACCGCGGCGCCGCCTTCACGCAGGGCGCTAAAGACCCAATCCTCCTCATCGAAAGCGGCGGCGGAACCGTGAATGGCCGCCTCAAGCCCACTGGCGGTGCCGACGAAGGCCACCCGCCCCTGCCGTTGCAGTTTGAGCATGCGATCGTCGAGCAACCGAGTGGTCAACATGGCCCGATAGATCGTTTCCAGTTGTTCCCGATCCGGAAGCGGGCCATGTTTGCCTTTCAACAAGCCACTACCGTCTTCGCGAAGCACGCGACAAAGTTGAATCCCACCAGGATCGGCAAGACGAATGGAGGAGGCGGAAGCCATCGGCTTTACAGCAGCATCAGGTGGGGGTTTTCCAACAACTCCCGGACCCGCACCATGAATCGAGCGCCGTCGGCTCCATCCACCAGGCGATGGTCGATGCTGATTGAAATCCAAAGGATGTCCCGGGGCACGATGGAATCGTCCGGCATCACTCGAGGCAAGCGGCGCATGGCGTGAACCCCCATGATCGCCACGTTGGGAAAGTTGATGATCGGGGTGGCGAACACTCCACCAATGTTGCCGGCATTGGTGATGGTGAAAGTCGATCCCTTTAATTCATCCGGCTTGATCTTGCCGTCCCGAGCTCGCCCAGCAAGGTCCTGGACTTCGGTAGCCAGTTGCAACAGGCCTTTCAAATGGACGTCCTGGACCACCGGCACCATCAATCCCCGCGGCGTGTCGGCGGCTACTCCCAAGTTCACGTATTGGAAAGTCACCACCTCTTGGCTGTCTTCGTCAAGCATGGAATTCAACTGCGGGAACTCCTGCAAAGCCGCAGCCGTAGCTTTCATGATGTACGGCATGTAGGTGATGTTGACGCCATAGCGACTGCCGACTTCTTTGGCCTGGCCGCGCATGACCTTCAAATCGGTAACGTCCACCTCTTCGATCAAAGAGAAGTGGGTGGCGGTGAACTTGCTCCTCACCATGGCGTCGGCCGTGATTTTGCGGACGCCGCGGAATGGAACTCGCAACTCTTCCCGAGCACCGGCAACCGCCGGGAAACTGGGAAGGGGCATCGGTGCCGGCGCTGCTGCTGCCGGAGCGACCGGGGCCGAAGCAGCCGTCGGAGCCGCCGGAACAGGGCTGGCAACAGCCTGAGATGCGGCGTGGACGTCGGCAGGCAAGATGCGACCGTTGGGACCGGTTCCCCGGACTGCACCCAAATCAACGCCCATTTCCCGAGCCAAGCGCCGGGTGGCGGGAGCGGCCAAGACCTTGGCCCCGGGATCGGTGGCCACAGCCGGAGGAGCCGGGGCCGGCGGAGCCGCCACTGCAGTGGCGGAAGCGGAAGCGTTGACGGCCGGAGCCGCGGGCGGCGGCGGTGCGGCTTGGGGTTTGGCCGCCGAAGGTGCGGAAGCGCCGCCTCCGGAAGCGGTGTCAATCAAAAAGATGACGTTGCCGACCTCGGCAACCTCCCCTTCTCCTACCAAGTGCTTGGTCACCACACCGCTGGCCGGGGAAGGAATTTCCACCGTGGCCTTATCGGTCATCACTTCGACAACGGGATCGTCCTCCTTGACGGCGTCGCCCTCGGGAACGATCCAACGAACGATCTCTCCTTCGTGAACACCTTCACCGATGTCCGGCAGCTTGAACTCCAGGGTGGTCATCTTGTTTCCTCGCGTTGCTTGTGGTTGAAACCGGGGTTTAGAAGTCCAAGACCCGCTCCAAGGCATCGGTGACCCGGCGGGCATCGGGAAGGTAGTAGTGCTCCAAAGTATTGGGGAAAGGCGTATCGAAACCGGTAACCCGAACGATCGGCGCTTCCATGTACTCAATGGCGTGTTCGGCAATCAAAGCGCTGAGTTCGGCTCCGTAACCGCAGAACCGCGGCGCTTCGTGGACCACCACGACCCGGCCGCAGGCTTTGGCGGCATCCAACACGGCATCCTCGTCCAACGGCAGCAGGGTTCGCAAATCCACCACCCGAACTTCTTGACCCTTTTGTTCGGCAATGCGGCCGGCGGCTTCTTGGCAAACGGGAACCATGGCGCCGTAACAGAACACCACCGCGTCGTCGCCTTCCCGCAAAGTCTGGGCGCTTCCCAAGGGCACGGAGTATTTCCCTTCCGGCACTTCTTGGCGGAAAGCTCGATACAAGGCTTTGGGCTCCATGAACAGCACCGGATCGGGATCTTCGATGGCGCTGATCAACAAGCCTTTGGCGTCATGAGGATTGGAAGGAATCACCACTTTCAATCCAGCGGTGTGAGCGAAATAAGCCTCTCCCGATTGAGAGTGGTACAGGCCTCCGCGGATGCCGCCGCCATAAGGAGTGCGAATCACCATCGGCACGCTGTACTGACCGCCGCTTCGATACCGCATCTTGGCGGCTTCGGAAACGATTTGGTCGAAGGCCGGGAAAATGAAATCCTGAAATTGGATTTCACAAACCGGACGCATGCCGTTCATCGCCATGCCGATGCCGACGCCGATGATGCCGTCTTCACTCAGCGGAGTGTCGAAACAACGCTCTTCGCCGAACTCGGCCGTCAGCCCTTCCGTGGCCAGGAACACGCCGCCTTTGGGACCGACGTCCTCGCCCAAAACCAGGACGCTGGCGTCCTCCTGCATTTTGGTCCGCAGCCCGTCATTGACGGCTTGCACTAGGGTGAGTTTGCTCACAGGGGGAATTCTCCTTCTTCGTTCACACTTTCGTCCCGCCCGGCAAAGTGCTGGATGCACTGATCCCTTTGCACCTGCAAATGGGCCGGAAACGTTTCGTAAACATCGCTGAAAATGGTTTCCAGTCCCGGTCGAGGCTTGGCCGCCGCGGCTTTGGCCGCCGCCTGGATTTGCTCGGACAACTCCTGATCCAGGGCTTCCACCCCGGCTTCATCCAAGAGCCCTTCGGCGAATAAATACTCCCGGAAGCGTTTCAACGGATCTTTCAGCTTCCACTCTTCCATCAATTCCTGGTCGACGTAGCGACTGGGATCGTCGGAGGTGGAATGGCCGCCCATCCGCATGGTCACCGCTTCAATCAGAGTGGGACCGCCACCTTCCCGGGCTTTCTTCACTGCATCTCGGACTGCCCGGTAAACCGCCAGAACATCGTTGCCGTCCACCCGGACTCCGGGAATGCCATAAGCTTCGCCCTTGATGGCGATGCTCTCGCTGGCGGTTTGCTTTTCCAGCGGGCAGGAAATCGCCCACTGGTTGTTTTGGCAAAGAAAAACCACCGGTGCCTTGTAGACCCCGGCGAAGTTCAGGCCGGAGTGAAAACCCAAACTACTGGTGCCGCCGTCTCCGAATGAAACCAGGCAGACGCCTTTTTCTTGTTTCCTTTGCATGGCCATGGCCACGCCGACGGCTTGCGGCAAATGAGTACCGATCGGCGAAGAGATGGACAAGAAACGGATCGGATCCAGGAAGGTAAAGTGCACCGGCATTTGCCGGCCCTTGTTGTGATCCTCGCCATTGCCGAACTGGGTATCCATCATCTTTTCGACTGAAATGCCGTGAAAGAAAGCCATGCCGAAATCCCGATAGGACGGAGCGATCCAATCGCATTCCGGATCCAAGGTCGCGGCGGCGCCGACCGAAACGGCTTCAATGCCCAGGTTCGGAATGGAAAATCCGATCCGCCCGGTGCGCTGTAACTTCATGCAACGATCGTCGAAGTGTCGTACCGAGGCCATCGCCCGGTACATACGCAGCAACACTTCGCGCTTTACGCGCGGCGCTTTACCGACCTTCTCGCCGGCTGGGTTGATGATTTGCAGGGTTTCGGTCATGAAGTTCCCAGTCGGCTGAGCAGGAAATGCTCAGCGGCCTTGTAAGAAGAGCGCACCATTGGTCCGGAAGCACAAAAGGCGAAGCTGAAATCACGCTCCGCCACTTCCTTCCAATGATCGAACTCCTCCGGTTGCAGGTAACGCTCCACCGGCAAATGTCGACTCGTAGGTTGCAGGTACTGACCCAAAGTCAGGATGTCGACGCCGGCTGCGCGGAGGTCGGCGAATGCCTGACGCACTTCGACTTCGGTTTCACCCAAGCCGAGCATCAAGGAGGATTTGGTGACGATTCCCGGGCGCAAGGCTTTGGCATCGGCCAAAACTTGCAAGGATTGGGAATACCGAGCTCGAACGTCCCGAACCCGGCGGTGAAGACTTTCTACGGTCTCCAAGTTATGGGCGAATACATCCAAATCCGCGGAAACGAGCGTTTCGATGCAGGATCTCCGGCCTTGGAAATCCGGGGTCAAGGCTTCCACCAACAAGTCCGGCCGCTTGTCCTTGAGAGCCTGAATGCAAGCCGCGTAGTGATTGGCGCCGAAGTCTTCTAAATCGTCCCGGTCCACGCTGGTCAAAACCAGATAGCGCAAGCCCATGATCTCGGCACTTCGAGCCACTTTGGCCGGCTCGTCCGGGTCCAGCCATCCCTGGGGATTTCCGGTTTTCACCGCGCAAAAACGACAACCCCGGGTGCAAACGTCCCCCATGATCATGAGGGTGGCAGTGCCTGCATCCCAGCACTCCCCCAGGTTGGGACAGCGAGCCTCTTCACAAACCGTATATAAACCTTTATCCCGAAGCATGCTACGAATACCGGCCACGTTCTCCCCTGAAGGAAGACGCATCTTCAGCCACGACGGTTTAGGCTCGGTTCTGGGCATGGGCTCCGGAATCTGGACCGAGGATTATAGCCGGCCCCGAGCTCGACTTCAGGGCTGCTTCCGAGCCCGAGATCAGGCGTATTGGCTTAACTGGCGGGCCTTGCCGCCCAAGCGCAACTTTTCCAAAGCCGCCTTTTGAATTTGGCGCACTCTTTCCAAGCTGATCTTCAAGCGCTCCCCGACCACCGCAAGGGTGGAAGGATGTTGGCCGTCGAGCCCAAAGCGCATGGAAAGGACCGCCTGCTCCCGGTGAGTCAAGCCTTCCATGGCTTCGCGCAAGTGCTGCTGCAATTTGTCAGCCTCGGAAGACTTCAACAATTCCTCTCGGTCGCCGTTTTCCTGGCGATCGTCTTCGACCAAATCGACCATGCGGGAACCGTCGTCTTCATCCAATGAACGGTCCAGCGACAAGGTAAAGCGGTTGCCGCGCATGGCGGTCAGCACCAAGTCTTCCGGAACTCCGGAATGCTTGGAAATCGCCGCCGTATCCCGCAGACCAGGACCTACCGTAGCGGCGGTATCGCTGATCTTCTTCATCGCCTTTTGGATGTAGGCCGGCACCCGAACCGTGCGACTCTGGTTGTAGATGGCGTTCAAGAAAGCCTGATTGACCCAGTAGGTCGCGTAGGTCTTGAAACGAACCCCGCGCCGGAAATCGAAGTTTTCCACCGCTTTGAACAAGCTCAGGTTCGCTTCCTGAATCATGTCTTCCATCGGAACGCCGACGTTGCGGTAACGCTCCAACAACCGGAAGACGAGATAAAGATTGCGCTCGATCAGTTCGTTGCGAACCGCGTGAAACTCCTGGTTCCGCGCCCGAAGTCGAGCCCGTACCAAAGCCGGAAGGCCGATCGGGGCGCAACCATCACAAATTCGCTCTCTTCCCGGCGGGCAATCGATGCATCCAAGGTCCGATCCCCCAGGGAAGCGCTCCACTTCCTCGGTATCGAAACCGGCGTGGGTGCGAGCAGCCTGCAAGCGCCGCCAGAGGAATTCGAGGCCCATGCAAAAGCGCAGTTCTTCTTCCCGGGTCATGACCGGGATTTGTTGGACCTCGTTGCGGTAAAAATGCAACAAGGAAATTCCACCGGAACGGAAGGAAGATCGGCGCTTGCGACCGAAATCGCAACGAACGGCCACGCCCTGGGAATCCAAGGCCGCCATCCAAGCTTCGGCTTGGTGGTCGAAATCCTCGACGTCGAAGTGAGCCACCAGCTCCTCGAAGCCCAGCGGCTCAGCAGGGGGGTGGTTTTGGGTCAGGCAGGGAACGACGGCTTGCTTGGCCATGAGATCCTCCGCTCTTTACTACGGCACAAGAGCGATTGGGCAAGACTAATTTAGCACTAATTTAGTGCTCAAAAAGAGTTTGTTTTCGAGATTTATCCCTCACTTCCCCTTTCGAGCTCGGCTTTGACTCGTTTCAAAATTTTCCAAGCTTCAATTGGGGCCGTGTTGTCTAAGTTTAGCTTAAAAATTTCCTCGACAACACCCCCATTTTCGCCCTTCTCGCCACTCAACAGGTCAAACAGGGAGCCCTGCTGCCAATTTTCGGCTTCGGAAGCACCCTCGGCGATTTCTCCTAAATCATGATCTTTCAAAATCTTACGGCTTAGCCCCTGCTCATCCTTTTCGAGTCGATCGAGAATGGTCCGGGAGCGCCCCAGGACCCCCTGAGGCAGGCCGGCCAATCGGGCCACGTGGATTCCATAGCTGCGATCGGTTCCCCCCTCCTCGATCCGGTGCAGGAAAACAATTTCATCGCCCCATTCCCGCACCGCCACGTTCATGTTCCTGGCTCGCTTCAAACTCAAGGCCAAATCGGTGAGTTGGTGGTAGTGGGTGGCAAACAAACACCTGGCCTTCAAGAGATCGTGGACGTATTCACAGACTGCCCAGGCGATGGCCAAGCCGTCGAAGGTGCTGGTGCCGCGACCGACTTCATCCAACAGCAACAAGCTGCGAGAGCTGGCGTGGCGCAAGATATTGGCGGTTTCCACCATTTCCACCATGAAGGTGGAAGCCCCCCGCGTGATGTCGTCCCCACTGCCTAAACGAGTGAAAATTCGATCGCAAAGGCTGATGCGGGCCTGGGCGGCGGGAACGAAAGATCCCATTTGGGCTAGCAGCACGATCAGGGCGGTTTGGCGCAAATAGGTGCTCTTGCCGCTCATGTTGGGCCCGGTCAAAACCACCAGATGAGATTCCGGTTGCAATCGGGTTTCGTTGGGAACGAAAGGTTCCTCCAACAGCAGCGCCTCCACCACCGGATGGCGGCCATCCTGGATTTCCAACACTTGCTCGCCGTGACGGGTCGGATCCAGTAGCTCGGGCCGAACGAATTTGCGCTCCACCGCCACGGTGGCCAAGGCAAGCAAGGCATCCAGTTGCGCCAAAGCCGCAGCGCATTCCAAAAAACGGGAAACTTCCGTCGCGACTTCATCCCGCAAAGTCGAAAAGATTTCATACTCCAATTCCCGAACCCGCTCTTCCGCACCCAGGACTTTGGCTTCATATTCCTTGAGTTCCGGCGTTATGTAACGCTCGGCGTTTTTTAAAGTTTGCTTGCGAATGTAGTCGTCCGGAACCGAGTCGCGATGAGAATGAGTAATTTCAAGGTAATAACCAAAAACTTTGTTGAAACCGATTTTCAAATTCGGGATCCCGGTCCGCTCCGATTCCCGCTGTTGGAGTTCGGCCAAATAATCTTTGCCCCCTTTGGCCAAAGCTCGAAGCTGATCGACTTCTTCCGAATACCCGGGACGGATTAGATCTCCTTCCTTCAAGCCCAAAGGAGGATCGTCAACCAAAGTTTGCTGGATTCGATCGACGACTTCCGGACAAGGATCCAATCCTTCTTTCAGTTGAATCATCGCCGAACTTTGGCCGGAATCAAGAATGTCGACCACTCCCGGAACTTTGCCCAAGGCTTTGGCCAAAGCCACGAACTCGCGGCCACCGGCCCGCCCGCCGGCGACCCGGGTTGCCAACCGTTCCAAATCGCCCAGACCGTCCAACTGTTCGATCAAGGGATAGCGGATGGAGCCGATGTCCACCAATTCCGCCACCCCTTCTTGGCGCCACAAAATCGGCGGCAAATCCACCAACGGCTCCAACAACCATTCCCGCAATTGGCGGGCACCCATCGGAGTTTTGCTGCGATCGAGAATCGCCAGCAAAGTTCCATGCTTGCCGCCGTCCTGCAAGGATTGGGTGATCTCCAGAGTCCGCCTCGTTGCCCGATCCAGCACCAGGTGCTGATTGGGCCGGTGCAGTTGCAAATCTCGGAGTTGGCTTAAGGCGTGCATCTGGGTTTCGCGCAAATAAGCCAACAGCCCGCCGGCGGCGGCTTTGACTTGCGGCAAATCTTCGACGCCGAACGCTTCCAGGGTGCGAACTTGGAGCTGCTCCATCAGTTCGCGCTCTCCCCTCATGGCATCGAAGGACCAACTCGGCCGGGGAGTCAAGGGCAAACATTCTCTTTGAGCTTGTCCCTGGAGTTCGGCCACGAGGGCTTGCAAAGGGTCTTCATCGTCGGCCGGTTCCGGAAGCAAGACTTCAGCCGGTTGAATTCGGGCCAGGGCTTCTGGAAATCGGGCCACCGTTTCTTCGGCGCAGCGGAAAGATCCGGTACTGATATCAGCCCAGGCCAAACCGAGGATCCCGGTCGACGGGTCGGCGGCCACCGCCAAGACGAAAAGCGGTCGGTCCTTTTCCAGGGCTTCGTCTTCGACCAAGGTCCCGGGAGAAACCACTCGGACCACGTCACGCTCGACGATTCCTTTCGCTTCCCGAGGGTCTTGCAATTGCTCACAAATGGCCACCGTGTGCCCGGCTCGAACCAAACGCACCAAATATCCCTCCATGGCGCGAACCGGAACTCCCGCCATGGGCACGTCCTTTTCCTTACTCCGGGAAGTCAGCGTCAGGCCCAGCTCTTTGGCGGCCAGCTTGGCGTCCTCGTAAAACAACTCGTAAAAATCGCCCATGCGGAAGAAAAGCAGGGCATGGGGATGTTTCTTCTTGGCCGCATAGAACTGACGCATCATCGGCGTCTGTTCCTTGGACTTGGCTGAGGCGGTCTGGCGTTGCAAGGTGGTCTCCCGAGGCGCCGAATTCTAGCCCTCTGGCTTGCCGGCTCATGGCAATCGCCGGGAGGAAACGGGGCTTGGACGCTAAGATTTGACTCTCCTGAAGAGGGCTTTTGGCCAAGCCGGGAGGCCCGATCTTTCCGTGGCAAACCATTGACAAGCGTGACATGCCACTCTCAATGTCGAAATGGCGCTTCCTCTCTCCAAGGCTCGCCCGTAAATATGCCGCCTTCGGACCCCTGCCCCCGCCCGGGACCGTGAAAAGACTCCACCTTCGTCCGCCCCTCTTCACCCTGCTGCTGGTGCTGTTCAGCAGCGGCTGCTCCGTTTTGGGGGAGGACTACGCCGAGTCGCAGCAAGCTGCCCTGGCCGCGTTCGAGCGGGGGAACTTCCGCATGGCGGCGAAACGCTTCCAACAAGAAAAGGGAGCCCTCGACAGCCACGAATGGCTCGCCCTAGTGGAGACCGGCATGGCTTGGCACGCCGCCGGGCGCCTGGAGAAGGCCACCGAGTTTTGGTTGAAGGCGGTCGAAGTCTCTCAGGCCTTCGGCGACCGCCCCACCGTCAGCGGCCGCAGCTTGGCCGAAGGCGCCGCCTCCGCCGTGCTGAACGACAAAACGCTGCCCTACGACGGTGAAGGTTTCGAAGTGGTCCTGTTGCACAGTTTCCTGGCCTGGGATTATTTGCGCATGGGGCGCTTGGACGACGCCTGGGTGGAGGTCAACCTCGCTTATGACCTGCAGGATTCGGAACAGGAACGATTCCAAAGCACCTACGGCATGAACCGCTTTGCGCGCTTCGTCGCCGCCTTGGTTCAGGAACTCGACGGGGAAGCTGACGAAGCACAAATGGATTTGCGCAAGCTTTCTCGGGAACTTCCCAATCATCCGGCGGTTCAGTATTCGCTGGAAAGGGTACGGAAATTACAAGGCCCGGAATCCAGCTCCGAGCGACGCCTGGCTCAACTCGTCGTGCTGTTGGAAAGAGGACGGATGCCGGCCAAACAACCGAAGGAAATGGCCTATCAAGGATTCCGCTCTTTCGGACGAGTTTCGGTGCCGAGCTACATCCGCTACGGAAGAGGCGGCTCGGGACAAGTCAACGTCATGATTGACGGCGCCTCGGTGGGAACTCCCGAATCTTTGGAGGACGTTTTCCAAGTCGCTCGAGCCAATCTTCGCGACCGCATGAATTGGCTGGCCGCCAAGGCCACCGCCCGCAGCATTGGAAAAACCGTTTTGGTGGAAGTCGCCGCTGAAGCGGTTGCGGAAGAACACGGTGAAGCCGCCGGCGCTTTAGTCGGCATCCTCGGTAGCGCCTTGAATTTCCTGTCCGAGCGAGCCGATTTGAGATCTTGGCTGACGCTCCCGTCGGCCATTCACGTATTGAGGGTCCCGGTGGAACCCGGCGAACACGAAATCCACTTGCAGTTCTTGGGCAGCGGGATCAGTTCGCCACCCAAGAGCCTGGGTCGCCGCAACTTCGAAGCCGGCAAACCCGTTTTCGTTACGGTCCGAACCTTGGGCCGCAACATGTACGCCCACGTGGACGGTGGCAGCATCGTCCCCCAACCTTGAACACCGAAATGAAACGCCTGCTCTTACTCCTGACTCCGGTTTTGTTCGTAGCTGCCTGCGGCTCGAACGAAGCCAGCTACGGTCCTCTGACCGGTACCGCCCGTTTCGTCGGCGACGACGCCGTGGACGGAATTTTGGAATTGGAAGACGCCCAAGTTCGGTTCACCGAAACCGATTTGGCAGTCTACCAAGTTGAACTGGTCAACTATGACGAAGATCAAGTCATCGTGGAAGTCAGACCGAACTGGTTCGACGAAGGCGGCGTCCGCATCAATGACGTGACCCGCCACTGGGAAATCGTCCGCGTGGAAGGCCGCAGCCGGACTCCTTACACTTCGGTGGCTCCTTCGGTGAAAGCCGTTCGCTGCGAAACCGAAATTCGATTGCACCAACCCATCCAAGATTGATCATGTCGACATCTCGGTGCTTCAAACTAGGTTGGCTCGGATGGATCGGTGCCTTTTGGCTCGGCGCCTGTTCCGGTCCGGACGTGTACGAGGGGGACATCCTTCACGGAGGAGAACAGGTTCAAGTGGAAGTCCGTTCCTTCGTCGACGAGGTCGACGTGGAAAATTTGGTCGGGCGCCAAAATCAAGGCCGGCTCATGGCCCAATTCCGAATCGTCAACGAACAGGATGAGCCACTGCGCCTGAACGTTCACACGGAATGGCAGGATGCCGACGGATTCCGCCTTCCCGCCGCCCGAGGGGGCCAAGAAAATCACTACGTAGTTCTCCGCTCAGCCGAGGAACGCGTTTTAACCTTTACCTCCAGCGACCGCCAAGCCGCCAGATTCCAGGCCCGGGTGGAGCACGCCGCCCGCCCTCGCCCTTAACCAACGCCCAACCATGAACAAGTCTCTTTTGCTTTTGTTAGCGGCTTTACCCGCCCTGGCCGCTTGTTCCACGGAAACTCGTTACGAAGACCCGGAAGCGGTGGAAACCATCGACGCCCGCTTCGGCCAGACCGACTTGCAAGTGATTGCCGAAACCATGACGCAGTCCTTCTTGCAAGCCAACGTTTGGGGGGAAGGAGAGAAGCCCACCTTGCTTTTTGGCGGAGTTACCAATGTCACCAAGCAGCACGTAGATACCAAAAACATCACCGACACCATTCGCACCGCTTTGGTTCAGTCCGGAAAGTTCCGCATTGTCGTCGGCGATCAAGGGCTGGGTGAAATTCAAAAGGAAGTGGATTACCAGCAAAGCGGTGCCGTGGATCCGACGACGGCGGTGGAACTCGGCAAGCAGCGCGGGGCGGAATACGTGCTTTACGGACGCTTTTCCGAAATCGCCAAAAAGAAGGGGGACATCCACTCTCGCTTCATGAAGTTCACCTTGAATGCCGTCAACGTGCAAACCCGAGAGTTGGTTTGGGCGGAAGAAAAGCAAATCAGCAAGATCACTTCCTAGGCCATTCGCCGGGTCAAAGAAAGTGCCTGCCACCCTTCGCCTTCTTCTCGCCCTCGGCGCCAGCAGCTTGATCGGCTGCGCCGGAGAGTCCCGGTACGAAGACCCCGAGGCCGTGGAGACCATTGACGACCGCTTCGGCCAAACCGACCTACATCTGATTGTTTCCAAGATGGTGGATTCCTTCATGGGAACCCAGGTTTGGCCGGAAGCGAAACCGGTCATGTTGATGGGAGCGGTTCAAAACCGCACCCGCCAGCATTTGGACACCAAAAACATCAGTGATTCCATCCGAACGGCTTTGATCCAATCCGGCCGATTCCGCTTCGTCGCTGGGGATCAAGGCAAAGGAGAGATATCAGAAGAAACCGTCTATCAGGCTTCGGGAGCCGTGGATCCCGACACGGCGGTGGAGTTGGGCAAGCAATTAGGGGCTTCCTACGTCATGTTTGGCCGATTTACCGAAATCAAAAAGGAAACGGAAAGAGTCCGATCCCGGTTTATGAAGTTCACCTTGAATGTGGTGGATGTAGAGAACCGGGTCTTGCTTTGGTCTGAGGAGCAGAAGATCAGTAAGGTTACCGAGAAGGCATTTCTCGGATGGTGACGAAACTGGCCCAGAGTATTGGAGGTTAAGCCGAAAAAATCGGCGTAACCTCGAGCGGATCTAGCCGTCTTCCAGACGTACCCGCAGTTTTTTCGGTGCGCCTCATGACCGCTTTTCAGCCCTCCCATTGCCCCTGGCCCCGGTGCCCGAGCCGGCGCGACAAAGCCAGCCCGCACATCCAACGCCGCGGCTTTTTCCGGACCCGCCACCAGCCCAAGGTGCAGCGCTTTTTGTGCCTGGTTTGCAAGCGCTCCTTTTCCACCCAGACCTTTCGACTCGACTATCGCCTGCGCTACCCCGACCTGCATCTGAAAGTGTTTTGGGAAAACGTCAGCAAGGTCACGCTGCGCCAAAGCGGCCGCAAACTGAAGGTGGATCGAAAAACCATCGCCCACCGCTTGCATCTGCTTGGCGTTCACGCCGAAGCCTTCCACACCGACAAACTTCGGCAACCGACAGGTGCCGGCTTTCATGGGCCTTTCCAATTGGACGAACTGGAGACTTTCGAGTCCGATCGGCGTTTACAGCCCTTGACCGTGCCGGTTTTGATCCATCGGCGGAACTACTTCGTGGTCCATCTCGACGCCGGCACCTTGCCTTGTCGCGGCAAGCTGACGCCGAAATATCGCCAAAAGAAGCAAGCTCGGGAGAAGTTGTACGGCAAGCGGCGCTCCGAATCCCGCAAGCTGGTAACCCGCTGCTTCGAGATCCTGCAGCGGGCGCTGCCGCCGGAGGTAGCCCTGGAGTTGCAGTCGGACCGCAAGCAGCTCTACGGCTCGGTCCTGGCCAAAGTGTTCGAGGGCGAGCGGCCGTATCGCTGGCGGCGGGAGTCGTCGAAGACCCGCCGCGACAACCGCAATTTGCTGTTTCCGATCAACCACACTCTGGCGCAGATGCGGGATTCGATCTCGCGTCTGGTGCGGCGCAATTGGGGGGTGTCGAAGCAGTGCGCTTGGCTGCGCCGGCACCTTTGGGTGTGGCTGATATGGCGCAATTACGTGCGGCCGGTAACGGTGAAGCCGAAGGTGCCGACTCCGGCCCAGATCGCCGGAGTCTGCAGCAAGCCGCTAACCGCTGAAGAGGTCTTTACTTGGAGGATTTTTTAAGGCCCAAACCTCCAATACTCTGGGCCAGTTTTTACTTGGGTCGCCTTCTGGGCACCCCTCCCCCCTTTCCTTGCTTACTCCCTTTTTGACCTTGTCCTCCCTTCTTAGAAGACGAGCCACCGACGCCTTGGCTTCCGGAAGTTCGTCCCAAATGGACCGAAGTCAATTTCACTACCGGAGATCGCCCCAAGGGATCTTCCACGAAGGCATCACCCCAAGCATCCTCTTGGAGTTCAGAACTATTCGGCAATATTTTTCGAGTCACCAATACAGTAAAAATTCTCGAAAAACCTGGAGTCAAGGGTTGGTCCTTGCCATAAATCGAATTGTAACGAAGAACCGCATCGTTAAGGATTTCCAGTCGCTCTAAAGTAAGCTCTCGGCGAATCCAAGTCACGTCCACGGTTACTCGCAGATCATCCCCGTTGCTCCTTACGGCGTCCGGACCATCGCTGAGGATCACCAATTGATCCCCAGATTGAGAAAGTCTGTACGGACGGCGCCATGCATCGACTTCGAAACCGGTAGAAGTTTGAGAAGCAGAAGCTACGTCTCCGGTCAAATAGGGTCCTGACCACCCTGAGATTCCTTTCGGTGGTTGAATCAAATCTTTCAGACTGGAAGGTAATTCCAAAGTGTCGCGGAAATAGTTTTCCACCGCCACTCCATGCTGGCGCAATTCAGTTTGAGTATCCCGCTTGGCTTGTGAGGTTATCCACTTGGAGCCCATCGGCAGAGCGGCACCCAAAATCACGGCAAGGATGGCCATAACGACCAAAATTTCCAAGAGAGTGAATCCGGACCTTTGGGAATTTGGTTTCAAGGTTTGCTTGAAGAAAATCATGTCGCACCTCAACCCATGGTTTCGAACAGAGTGAAGATCGGCAACAGGGTTGCCAAGAGAATGTAAGCGACAATGATGCCCGCAAACACCAAGATCGCCGGCTCGAGAAAGGCCAAGAACTTCTTGACTTCTCTCGGAATCTCGTTGTCGTAGAACTGGACCAGGCGATTCAGGCACAGTTCTAAATCACCGGTACGCTCGCCGATGCCGGCGACTTGAATCAGTAAGGGGTCTATCAACTCCTCCCGCTCCATGCTCTCAGCCAGAGTATTTCCCCGTCGAACTCGATCCGCGACTCGGCCGAAGCAAGCTTCCATGGCGGCGTTGCCGCAGGTATTTCCGGCAACGTCTAAAACCGTAAACATGTCGCAACCGGCGGAGAGAAGAATAGAGCAAGTAGAGGCAAACCGGGAAGTAGAAAGCTTTTTCATGATGGTTCCGAGTTTGGGAATACCTGTTAATAACATGTGGAATCGCTTGCGAACTTCGGCGTTGCGCAAGGACCTCTTGAAGCCGATCAGGCCGCCGACGATTCCTAACACCAGCCATTGACCGTATGCGATTACAAAGTCGGAAGCGCCGATTACGATTCTGGTCTGAGTGGGCAAATTTTCTTCGCCCTGGGGCAGCAAACCCAAAATCGCCGGCAAGACGAAATAAAGCAGCACACCGACCAAAACGAATATTGCCGAAAACAAGATGCTGGGATAGATCATCGCCTGAATTGCCGTAGCCCGCATGGTGCGCACCCATTCCAAATAGGAGGCAAGTCTTCCCAGGACGACATCCAAAGAACCGGAAGATTCGCCGGCTCGAACCGAGGCGCGGTAAACGTCGGGAAAGGCTTGAGGATGCCGGCTCATCGCATCCGAAAGGCTGTGCCCCTGCTCGAGGACGGTGACCATATTGTCCAGGAGCTTAGCCAAATCTTCCCGATCCATTCGCTCGCCGATACCCTTCAAGCCTTCAACCAACGGAACCCCGGCACCGGTGACGGTGGCAAGTTGATTCGTAAGGTTAATCAAATCGGTTTTCTTGATCTTATAGGACTTCTTCCCAAGCTTTTCGGAGATGGCCTTGGCACTGGTCAGAGTAAGCCCCTTGGCTTCCAAATCGGAGTCCAATTCAAATTCACTGCTGGCCCAAGCCCGGCCGTGAACCAGGCTTCCATCACTTCTCGCGGCCACATAATCAAAGGTTTTCACGTTCCTTCTTGCTCAACCGGTGACTTCGATTCACTCGCTCAACTTCCTCCACGGTGGTAATTCCCGCTTGGACCTTCAAGCGACCGTCGTAGTTCATGTCTTTGAACCCAGAAGCTTCCGCCAATCTGCGCAACTCCACTAAGTCAGCTCCTTGACGAAGGACTTCCGCCATGGATTCGTCCGGAAGAAACAGTTCAGACAAAGCGGCTCGCCCCCGATAGCCGCTGTCGCCACAGTGTTGGCAACCCTTGCCTTTCTTCATTTGACCGGGGTCACCCAAAAGGAACTCCAGTTCGTGAGGAGTAGGCTCCACCGGCTCCGCGCAGGTGGAACAAATCCGTCGCACCAGGCGCTGGGCAAGAACCCCGATCAAAGCGTCTTCCACCAAATACGGCTCAATACCCAAATCAGTCAATCTCGGAATGGCCCCAAGGGCCGAATTGGTGTGCAGGGTCGAGAAGACCAAATGGCCGGTCATCGAGGCTTTAATCGCCATGCTGGCGGTTTCGTGATCTCGGATCTCGCCGACCAAAATCACGTCCGGATCCTGCCGCAAAAGAGCTCGAAGTCCCTGCAGAAATGTGTATCCGATGCCCGGTTCTACCTGACTTTGCCGCAGCAAGGGCAAACGGTATTCCACTGGATCTTCCACCGTCGCCACGCTTCGGTGAACCGCGTCTACTTCGGCAAGCAGGGCGTAGAGCGTGGTTGTCTTTCCGGAACCGGTGGGCCCGGTAACCAAGAACAAGCCGTGAGATCGCTCGGTGATCTTCAGAAGCGGCAATCGTTTTTCCGGCTCCATTCCAAGCTGATTCAATCGCTTGACGCCGCCGGAAGTATCCAGGATACGCAACACCACGTTTTCCCCGTCCGCAGTGGGCATGATGGACACGCGCATGTCCACGTTTCCTTGATTCACCACCATCCGCAAGCGTCCGTCCTGAGGCCGGCGCCTTTCCGAAATGTCCAAGTTGGAAAGAATCTTCAATCTTGAAATCACCGCATCGGTCGCGGCTCGAGGAAGGTTTTCCGCTTGCTGCAAAATACCGTCGATTCGATAGCGGACGCGGGTAATTCGTTCCTCAGGTTCAACGTGAATGTCCGTGGCCCCGCGATGGATCGCATCCAACAAGATCGCTTGGGTCACCCGCTCTACCGGAAATTCGTCTCCGAATTGCTCGGTAGAAAGGCTGTCCAGAATAGTTTGAACACGGGCTTCCTTTTCCGGAAGATACTTGGAAATCAAGCCCCGCAAATCGCTTTCGGTAAGGACTGCCAAGATCAGCGGAAATGGAAATCGCTGCCGGATTTCACTGATCAAAGCCGGGTCATCTGGATCCACGCATCCGACCCGCAGAACACCATCTTCCAATGCAATGGGGAACGATTGGGTACGGCGGGCAAAGCCGGCATCGATCCGATCCAAAAGCTCACCATCCCCCTCGATGGCGGATGCCGGCACCAAATCCAATCCAAGATCTTCGGCCAACAGGCCGGCGACGTCTTCCTCGGAAGCGAAGCCGAGAGAAACCAGAATTTCTCCCAGGGGCCGATGGGCCCGCCGTTGCTCCTTGATCGCAACTTCCAGCTTGCGCTGGTCCAGGACTCCTTTTTCCAGGAGCCGGTCTCCGATCCTAACCCGAGTTTGCGCCATCGCCTTGCCCACCCGGTTTCGGGGCTACGCCATTCTTTCCGCTGCCGGCGGCCTTGTTCCGCTTTTCTTCATCCAACACGGGAGCCCCATCCATCCGCAGGCGCTGGCGGTAATACTGATGAATCTCTCCGCTAAAGCGATCGGCGTCCTTCGGCTCCACGATATAGGGGGTCACGAAAACCAAAAGTTCCCGCTTCTCGAGCACATCTTCGTCGCTACGGAACAAGCGCCCAATCAAAGGAATTTCCATCAAAACCGGGATCCCGGTGTCGGTTTTGGTATTCCGGTTTTGCATCAAACCGCCGAGAACGATGGTATCGCGATCGTGGACCAGGAATTGAGCTTTCAAATCACGAGAGTCTATGACCGGCACGCTGTTGAAGAAATCCACGACGTCGGAAATGACTTGGTCGATTTTGATTTGCAAGACTCCGCTTTCCTGAATGGTCGGCGTTACCTTGAGAGTGACTCCCGCCTCTTTGAACTCAACTTCTTCCAACACCTGAGAACCGGCGCCGGAATCGGAAGTCGAGGTGGATGCCGTGACCTTGGTATAGGGAATCTCTTGAATGACCTGGATCGAGGCCTCGGTGTTGGTAATCGCCATGACCCGAGGTGAACTCACCACGTTCACGGTCAGGTATTTGCTCAAGGCTTGAATGGTGGCGTCCGCCCCACCTTGTTCGCTGTTGAATTGCAGAGTGAAGTTGGAAGCCGGAGTCGTAAAGGCTTGCAGGATGTCGTACGAATGATCGCCCAGGGGACGATCGTGGAGGCCGGCGCTGATACCCAGTTCGAATCGCTCATCCAGGCTGACTTCCAGGATGCGAACTTCTATCAACACTTGTCGCTGCAGGCGGTCCACGGATTTCAGGTAATCGCGGATTAAGTCCAAATCCTTTTGGCGGCCTCGAACCATGATCCGGTTCTGCGAACCATCGACGATCACCACGGCTTCCTCCCCGACCAACGCCTTCAAGTTGGCTTCGATATCGGCGGCATTGATGGATTGCACTTGAAAGCTGACCGAGGCTTCCTGGTTTCCATCGGCCTGATCCACCCAATAGACCCCGGGAGGATCTTCCACCAATTTCATGCCGTTCCGTTTAAGTAATACTGCAAGCGCCTCGTCAAAGGTCACACTCGGCAAAGAAGCGTCCACCGGTTGATCCAGGCCGCTGTCCAAATAGATGTTGATCTCCGCCTGCTGGGCGATGAAGTGCAGCGCTTGGGACAAGCTGATGTCCCGGAACTCGAAGCTGTATCGCCGCTGGTCGCCGATGCTTGGAATTTCCACCTCGGGCAAAGGATCAGGAACCCCCATGGCCTCAAAAGGCTGTCCCAGATCAAGCTCCGGGCACTGTTCCATCAAGTTCGCCGGTGCCGGCGGTAGCTGGTCCGCCGGGTTTCTTTGCAACTCCGGAACCGTCGGCTCAAAGACTTGGCAACCGATGGCGACCGCCATCCAACAAAGCGCAACCATGATCGAAAGAAAGCGATTCATACTACTGCTTCTCCAGAGTTTCCAAGATCTTGTCGGTAATCCCGCCTTCGGTGCTTTCCTGAGAAGAAGCTTCCTTCGGCGACTCTTCCTTCTTCTGATCGCTTTCTTTGCCTTCCTCTTGTTCGCCGGCGGGTTTTCTGGGCTTCACCTTGAACGGCGGCAAATCCACCTGAATGATCTCGCCCTCGTAGTCCAAAAGGACTTTCCGCGGTAGCACGGATTGCACTTTTACCTTGCCGAACAGAAAGGAATCTCCGGGATTGAAAATTTCTCCGCCGAACATGGCAGCGGTTCGATCGGCGCCGTGAATAATGGCTTTCAAGGGATTCGCCTGGAGGAAAAGCAGCAATGGGTCAGACCCTTCCGCCATGGCCTCCAGTTTGGATTTGGTCGGTCCTTCCGGGCGAACGGCTTGTTCCGCTTTCATCCACGAACGCAACATTTTTTCTAAATCCCTCTCTTCCTTGGCAGGCGCGAAATTCTCCACCAAGTCCAGGGATTCTTGAATTGACTTAACGTCCAAAGCTTGCGGATCGGGCAATTCACCATCCTCTTCCCCTTGCGGATCATCGGAGAACTCCCCTTCGCTCGAAGCATCCACCGAAGTGACGGCAAGGTTGGTTTGACCTCCATCCGCTCCCTCCGGAGCAGAGGGATTTTCCTCCTCGTCGCCTCCCAAAAGCTGCGGAACGCCCGAAACTGCGGCGATCAGCAGCAATCCGGCGTACAAAGCCTTTCTACCCTTCGAGATCATGAATCCACCTCAGTTTCGGAGACTTCTTCCAAGACCTCCTCCTCCGGGTCGAGCTCTTCAGGCTCCAGCTCGGCGAAATGGATCAAGCCCACTTTAAGTTGAACTCCGAATTGAACTGCCCTTTCACTGGATCGCGTTAGGCGGACCTGCAATACGGCAGTGGGATACCCTTGAGCCCGGAGAATATCCAGCCATTGGAACAATTGGGCCAACCGCCCTTCCAAACCCAATTCCACCTCACGCAGAACCAGCTTTTTCCCTCCGCCGGATAGATCCAAGTCCACGACATCCCCGAAAGTTATGCCGCTGAGCCTTAGTCCCACCTTTTCGACCAAAAAGCGCAAAATCCCGTGAATCTCCAAGGAACTGAGACTCTCCGGAATCATGGAGCGGAGCCGGTCGGCGGCTTCCCCCAGTCGCCGTTCCGCAGATAGTTCGCGAATGGCTCCCAAGCGTTCTTGGATTCCCTGCATTTCCTCAAGCCGATTTTGAGCTTCGACCTTTTGCGCTTCCAAAGCCCTAAGGTTTCCACCCGGAATCATCGGCACACCGGTGAGTGCTATAACGGAGAGAAACACCGGAGCCAAATACACTCCTCTTCGCAGCCTTTGCTTGGCATTCAGATTGCTGAACTCCACCTTCATTGATATCCCTCCAACTGGGCGGATGCGGAATAGGGAGCGTAGCGGCCGGCTCCCTCCCGCGCCGAACCCGCTTGGGGTTCAACGGCGACTTGTTTGAAAGCCGGACTGGATTCCAATCGGTGCTGAACCCGGCGCAGGGCTTCCACAGCCTTCAACGGATGAGCGTGAGTCAAGCCGTTGATATGCATCCGGACGCCGCCGGATTCGGCCGGCTTGATCTCAATTCCCAATATGGCGGCATCATCGGTGTGGGCGGCAATCGCCTCCTGCAGGCAATGCTCCAAATCAATTCCGACCGCACCGGCTTGGGCCACTCGCTGAACTTCGGTTTCAAAGTTTTTCAATTGCACCAGTGCCTGGGTCTGCTCTTGACGTAGCCTTTCCAGGTCCGAGCTTTCTCCCAACAATGCCGCAGTTTCGGATCGGAGGCTTTTCATTCGGTCGGATATCTTTTGGTGGAACTTCAGCAGCCCAAAACCGGTAAAGCCCAGCAACACGGCGCTCAGGGCCAGCAATGGCAAGTAGCCCGCCGGAAGCAATGGACTTAAATCCAAGCTCATCTCCCCGAAGCAAGCACAAGCTCGCAACGCGCCATATCGAGGTTGATCTTCCTGATTCCCTTCGCCGACGTGACCCGCTGCCCGGCTGCCGCCATCGATCACTTCCACCGATTCCAAGACCCGAGCCACCGCTCCCCGTAAGGATTCGAAGTTGGCATGTCCCAATCCAAACAAGACGATTTGTTGGACGGTGCCTCCCCGGCTGTTTTTGCGCCAGAAGAAATCCAGCCCCCGAATCTCCTGGGCCAAGCTCAGGGCGCGAACTTCTGATTCATCCAAACCTCCGCCCAGCACGTTCCTCTGAACGATGCTGCCGTTTGCCACCAAGGTGACCACGGTTTGCTCAGAATCCACTTCCACGACGATTTGGGCTTCTTCATTGCCGTGAGCCAATCCCCCTGCGAAACTCAGCCGTTGTAAATTGGCGACCGTTAACTTTTTAATCGGAATCCGGTGAGCTCGGAAGCGCTGCAGCAAATGGTTGATTTCCCCGCGCTTGAGAACCACCAGCAGCCGCCTTCTCATCTCCTCGTGCTGGTTTGCCTTGCGGAACAGAATGGAGGCGAACAGGGTATCCCGATTTTCGGCGTCAATCAGCTTGCAAGCCTTCCGGTGCAAGACCTGGCGCTGAGCTCCTTTGGCGAGTTCCGGAATCTCCAGCAAACTGTGTTGCAGCCAGGCTTCTCCAAGCGCCAGCAAAATCGGCTTCCCTGACAAACCGATTTCTTTCACTGCTTGCTTGATCTCGACCAACATAGCCTCAGTTTCCCGACTCTGGAAACTCCGTTGAAGCCACTCCTTATGCCCCCTTTTATTCTCCTTGAGGAGTTCAAAACCTTCCTTTCCCAAGAAAAGAATGGGCAGCCCCAAGCACTTCGGTGCCTTGGTTTGCACCTTGCGTCTCCTCAACGCGGCTCCCACCATTTCTTTTCTCAAGCGACGGCTTCAATGCTTCAAGCCTTGAGCTTCGCCTTCACGGTCCTCCCGCGGTCCTCCTCAAGCGAAGCAATTCTTTATCGGCTCGGCTGCAAACCTTGCTTAGAGAAACCTGTTAGAAATCTCCGCCGCCCGAATCAGGCAATTCATTGCAAAAAAGCACCGAGGAGCCCCGTTTGAGGCTCCTCGGTTTTAGTTGGATCCTGATGGTTTCGACTCGTTCCGGGCGGAGACGAGTTCCGAATTTCATTACCACTTCGGGCCTTCGCCGACGAAGTACTCCAACCGATTTCTGCGATTGTGACGAACCAAGCCAGTACTGGCATTGCCGTCGTCCAAATCAGCGTCGATGCGGTCAAGGATCTTTTGAGTCAGAGCTCCGTCCCGCATCACCAAGGTAACTTCATTGCCGGCAGTACCGTCAAAGTTCATGGCCGTGTTGCGACCATATTCATAATCGTAGGACCCGCCCCAGGGATGGCCGTTCTTGGGCCAACGCTCCAGATAGGGGCCGTCCCAATTCTTTTGGTGAGCGCGGGGTACCCGGGTCTTCAAAGTCAAGCCAGGATCCTGATTGGCACTCACGTCCTTCGGGAAGTAATTGGTGTCGAAGAAGACTTTCGTCAAGGCGGTCTTGAAAGTCTTTAGCTCGGTTTCAGCCCGGGAAATCTTCGATTTTTCGATGGAGCTGCCAAAGCGCGGGATCAACGTGGCGGCTAAGACCGAAAGAATGACCACGACGACCAAGACTTCAAGCAGCGAAAAGCCCTTATTACCTTTCAAGGACATGGTGAATGACTCCAGTTCCAATCTTTCCTCGTTCCCTTCCCCCAGCCTCGGGGGTACCGGCGCCACCTGTCCCAGCCGGTAGATGTTCGTTCGGTGGCAGGACTCTATCGGAAAGCCGGACAAGCGAACTTGAGGAGTGCATAAGCTCTTTTTTGCCTTTCGCGGCGAGAGCGGCAAAGGAATTGTCCTAAGGTGGAATCCGGCCACCCTCGAAAGCCGGATCTAAACCCTTTCGGCTGCGAAAGCAAAAGCCATTTCCGACCGGCGAAGGCTTACCCGGAAATGGCCCTTCAGCAGTCACAGAGAACCGAAATCAAGGGAGAATTTCTCCCGGATTTTTTGTCAATTTTCGAAGAGGACAGCTAAGACCCCGGCTTCTGCTATGTATGGTATATCCCCTTTGCTCGGGGGATCCCCCCAAGCAAAATCAAGAATTCTTGCCGAATCCCCAAACGCAACGAATCGCATGCGACTCTACATTCTGCCTGCAATGGCGGCTCTCCTGCTGAGCCTCCCCCTGGCCGCCCAAAATCCTCGCGCCAGCACCCAAGTGGACACCACCAGCACCGGCACCGGTTTAGGTCCGGCGGTGGCGACTGACGGAAATCTTTCTGCCGTGGTCTACAACGACGGCAGCACCGGCGGTAGCAACACCGTCAACGTAGTGACCTCCGATGCCCGCGGCCTGACCTGGTCAGCCCCGACCGTAGTCGATGCCGACATCACCGCGGCCCGCAAATTCACCCAACGGGACAGCGTTGCCGTCATCGGCAACAGCATTTACGTCGCTTGGGAAGACGAGCGCAACGGCGCCTCCAACGAAGACTTGTTCTTCAACTACTCCGATGACGGCGGTGCCACATGGGCCGGCGAAGTGATGATCGATAAGGGTTATCCCGCCGCCACCGGCGCCGTGCGTGACTGGCGCATGGTGGTCCAGGAAGGAAGCCCCAACATGGTCTACTTCCTGATCTCCACCGACCCGACCACCTCGGCCAACGAAGAGTTGTACGTCAGCAGCTCGCTGGACGGCGGCGCGACCTTCTCCGCGGCCGTGCCGGTTTCTTCCGCCGGACTCGGCACCGCCGATGTCGACGGCATCGATTTGGCCGCTCAGGGCATGACCCTGCACGTCGCCTTCGTCGACAACCGTAGCGGAGTCAGTGGCACCAACGAAGTTTGGTACCAGCAAAGCACCGACGGCGGCGCCACCTGGTTGGGCGCCGACGTGCAAATCGACAGCAGCGGTCTCGGAGTCGGCGATGCCCAATTCGATCCGGAAATCGCCACCTTCGGCACCAACGTCGCCCTCGCCTTCCAGGAAGAGCTGACTTCCGCCACCAACGAAGAACTGCGCATGGCCGTCTCCAATGACGGCGGCACCACTTGGGGAGCGGACGTCATGATCGGCGGCTACGACCCCACTCTGGACGACTTGGACAACATGACCCTGGCCGCCACCGGCTTCGGCATGTTCGCCGCCGCCTGGGAAGACAACCGGACCGGCGCCGATGAAATCTACGTCGCCACCTCCATGGACGCAGGCGCGAGTTGGACCGAAAGCCCCATTACCACCGCCGGCGGCGGCTTCCCGCGGATCATCGGCAGCGACGATGGCAGCGCCAACATCTTGGGCGTGGCCTGGACTTCCGGCGCTTTCCCCAACACCGCCCAGGTCTCCTTCACCTGGAACTCCGGCAACTCCTGGAGCACCCCGGTTGACGTCTCCGACAACGCTGGCTTTGACGTGGACTTCCACGAGATGGCCCTGAACGGCGACTACAACAACTTCATCTGCGCCTGGTTGTCGGATGATTTGGGCACCAACCACGTCTACGTCGGCGGCTTGCGCAGCGCGACCTTGACCGTCAACGGCATCATCCGCGGCGGCGTCCCGGTGAACTTCGACATGGACTTCTTCAGCTTCGACTCCGGCGGTTTCGCCGGCGTGCTGATTTCCGGCGGCACCGGCAGCTTCCCGCTTCCGTTTGGTGACGGCCGCGAAACCGGTCTGCTGAACGATGCCATCCTCACCCAGTCCATTGCCAACAATCCCGGCGTCCTCACCGCCGGAATCACCGCAACCGGCAGTGGCACGACTCCGCTCTTCCCCTGGCCCGGAACCCTTCCGGTGGGAACCCCGCTTTACCTGGTGGCGGTCGGATTCGACCCCTCTGGCGGTGTCACCCTCGGGAACATCACCGACATCGTGGAAGACATGGTCCAGTAGGACCTCTGAACCAGTTCAAGCGCGCGGCCGGAACGATCCGGCCGCGCTTTTTTATCTCTCACCGGCTAAGCTCGGCCAAATTCACCACCAATAAACAGGCTAAATTGCCTGTTTATTTACCTTTTTGCTGGGTTGACGGTGTTCATTAAAAGGTAAGAATGGGGAGCCCCCATTCCCCTTCCCCTACCCCAGGAGAACCCATGCTTTTTAGCCAAATCTTGCTGTCGCTGGCCCCTTGCGTGTTGAGCCCCAGCATGGAAATCGAGCAGCCGGTGCTTGGCCCGGCGGTTGCCCCCGTCACCGTTACCCAAGGGGAAGGTGAGCGCGGCCTGTTCGACACCAACCTTTGGTTTGCCTTTCCCGATTCCGGAGAAGCCTTCAGCCTGACGGTCTTGGTGGGCACCAACTTCGGCGACTTCCCCATTCCCTACTTCGGCCTGACCCCGTCGGTTCCGATTTTCACCCTGAACCTGCCTGAAATTCCCTTGATCGGCACCATTTCCGGAACCATCACCGCGGTGCCCATCTACATTTTCTCCGGTACCGTCGATCTCACCATCGACGGCGAGCGGGGGCGCTCTAACGCCATTCCCTTTACCCTGCTCTGAGCTTGAACTTTTTCACCCAGGCGAACTGAGCGAGGTCGCCGGTAAGCCATGGTGGACTGGGCCGCCCGTTACCAGGAAGGACACACTCCCTGGGATTTGGGCGGCCCTCATCCCGAATTGGCGGCCCGCTTGGATCGGCGCGATCCGGATCTGATTCGGTCGCCGGATACGCCGGCTCGAGCCCTGGTTCCAGGCTGCGGCCGCGGTCACGACGCCTTGGCCTTGGCGGAAGCCGGATGGCGAGTCACTGCTTTGGACATCGTGCCGGCTTTGGCTCCGGAACTGGCGCCGGCCTTGGAGAAGCAAGGAGGACGGTTTCAAGTCGGAGACGCCTTGGCCTATCAGGCCGACCCGCCCTTCGATCTGCTGTTTGAACACACCTTTTTCTGCGCCTTAGCCCCAGCGAAGCGCCCTATTTACGGCCACATGGCCCAGCGCATTTTGCGGCCGGGAGGCCGCCTGGCGGCCATCGTCTTTCCCATCGGCCGCGAGCCGAAATCAGACGGCCCGCCTTACTCCATGACGGTCGAGGATTTATCCGCAGCCCTCGGCTCCGGCTTTCGCTTGCTGGAAAACCGCCCGGTTGCCCATCCCGGAAAGGGCCGGGCTTGGCCGGAAGTTTGGGCCGATTTTGAACGGTTGGATTCTTGAAAAGCCGCTGAAATTCCTGCCACACAAAACTTATAATGGGGTGCTTTGCCCACCGCGGCTAAAGCTCGGAAATGAAGCAAAATCCCCCGTCTCATGGGTGTTTCCGCCCTGAGTAGGATTCGCCTTCCGGTTCCCCAGCAGCCCCACGGAAACTTCACGCCATTGGAAGGCGGAAACTCTTTCCCATTTGAGAGGCTGCGAAAGTCTGCGATCCTTCGGTCGCCCCCTTCAGATCCAAACAAAGGCACAAATCATGCGCACGATGCTTGCCATGGCGGCGTTCTTGGCCTCGGCACCTTTGCTGAGCGCCCAAAATGACGAATACTTCGTGTACGGTGGCATTCCGACCACCGGCCCCTGGGAAATCCGCCGCACAGTTGAAGTCGACGGCAACACCAGCAATTGGTTCACCGGTGGTGGTGAGTACATCACCTTTGCCGAAGACGGAGAGAACCTGGTCACCTTTGTTGAAGACATGCGCTTCAACAGCCTGTACGCCACCGATCCCGCCATTTACTTCATCGGCGGCAGCGACGGCGTCTACCGCGCCATCGATTTGAACGACGACGGCGACGCTTGGGATCCGGGCGAAGTGGTGATGTACATCGACACTCGCGGGGCTCATGGTGTAACCAACACTAGCCCCGACGGCATGGATTTCGATCCCGGTGCCACCAACCCGGTGCTGTTCGTCTGCGACGACCTTTTCCACACCGGCTCCGCCCAGCCTGGCAGCGGCATCTCCCGCTATGAGGATGCGGACACCAACGGTCGCGCCGACGATGCCGGTGAAATGAGCCTGTTCGTCGACGGCATGGGAACTTTGACCGTCCCCGGCGATCAAGGCCAGCCCGTGACCATCGGCTTGACCGACTTCGAAGCCTTGACCGTGTTGAGCGATGGCACCGTGATCGCCTTCGAGCAGCAGGATTTGGTGCTCTACGGCTTCAAGGATTTGAACGGCGACAACGACGCCATGGACGCCGGTGAAGCTTGGAACTACTGCAACCTGATCGGCAAGGTCGCCGGTTTGGAACAGAATGCCGACGTCGTCGCCGGCAACATTCCCAACCCGAGCTGCCCCTCCCAGAGCAACCCGGCCATTCCCTACGGAACCTTGGAAGGTCTCGGCACCAGCCACGGCATCGGCCCGGCCGGTGAAGACGTGGTTTGGATTGCTTCCACCGCCTCCAATACTTCCTGCACCGAAGCTGCCGGTTACGTCTTCCGGGCCATGGACGCCAACGGTGACGGCGACGTCAACGATTTGGGTGAAGTGACCCTGTTCCTGGACGGCACCAACAACGGCAACATGCTGTACCCGGTGACCAGCATCTACGACCTGGAAGCCGATGGCGAAGGTTGCGCCATCTTCCAAGGCAACGGCCCCTTCGGCTCCAGCTACTTGCAAGACAGCGTCTACCGCTTGGTCGACCTCAATGCCGATGACAATGCCGACGGCGTCGGCGAACAGATCCTGACCCACTTCTGGGAACCGGATGGCTGCTTCGCCACCACCCTCACCGTGGCCCCCGAAGGTGCATTCAGCAGCGGCAACCTGTGTCTGCCCTTCTCCACCTTTGGCACCGGCGGTACCGGTAGCAGCGGCAACGTGCCCAGCATCGGCCTGGTCGGCAACCCGGCGGTGGGAAGCCCGATCGACATCACCTTGACCAACGGGCCTTCCAGTCAGGCTTGCATCTTGATCGTCGGTTTCTCCGACACTCAGTGGGGCAACTTCAACCTGCCGCTGGACTTGACCTTCAACGGCATGCCCGGCAACTTCCTGTACGTGTCGGTGGACCTCCAGTTCAACACCACCACCACCCCTTCCGGGGACGCGGTGTTCTCCGGAGCCATCCCGGGTACCTTCAACCAGTGTGACGACATCTTCGTCCAGTGGTACTGCATCGATCCTTTGGCCAACGCCAAGGGCGCGATTACCTCGGACGCAGGCCACATCAAGGTTCAGTAAGTTTTCCGTCAACGGCGGAAAAGAAGGCAGAGGGAGTACCTGCTCCCTCTGCCTTACTCATTTACACTGTCCGAATGCTTTGCACCCTTCTCCTTCTCGCCGCTCAGGACTTGGAAGGTATCGAGCGCACTTTAAAACAAGCCGTCGATAAGAATAGTTATGAAAACGGCGCCTATCAGGCGGCAAAGACTTTGGCCGACATGCGCAGTGCTGCGGCCATGGAATTGCGCTTGAAGTTATTCGACCCAAAGATGGATACCTATCGGGGCGTATACCTTCGAGATTGGTTTTATTCGGGAATGAAGAAGGCGGAGAGAATCGAAGAAAGCGCCTTGCTCATCAAAGCCGCTCGGGACAAAAAGCGTAGCGAACTTCAAAGAGTCTTGTGCTTGAGAGCCCTAACTGTATGCAAGGCTCCGATTCCAGCCAAAGAAATGCTGCAGCGATCTTTTCTGAAGGCGACCCCTGTGGTGCAAAGAGAATGGCAGCAATGTTTGGGTACGGCTCATGCCCAAAACCGTCTTTATGCGGAAGGCAAACTGGCTACCGAATTGGATCTGAAGGTTCGGGAACTTCTGGCCAAGGCCGGTCCGCCCTATAACGGCCTATCCGCCCTGCGCAGCCTCGCAGCTCCGGAATGGGGCCGTTTATTGGGTGCCTCCCGGGACGCCAAACACCCCTGGGATCGTGCCGAAGCCCTTCGCGGTTTGGCCGCGCACATGAACAAGGGGCCCTTTTTGCAAGCCGTGGAATGGAGTTTGGCCGACAAGGAGTGGGCGCCGAAAATCGCCGCCGTAGAAGCTTCGGTAATAAACCAGGCTTATGGCTCCGTACCCCTTTTCATCGACGCCTTGGAACTTGCCGCCAAGGAAAAAAACGGCCGCCTGCAAAACGATTTGGGCATCGCTCTCATGAGGCTGACTCAGCAGCAATTGGGATTTCAAAGCAAGCGCTGGCGGCAATGGTGGCAAGACCAAGGAAGAGAATGGCTGCAGAAGGCGAACGATGGTCTGATTCAAAGGCCTGGGCAAGCGGAAAAGGAAGCGGAGACGACTTCGCAAATTTTCGGTCTCCCGGTTCATAGTCACCGGATTTGTTTGCTGGTCGATGCTTCCGGCAGCATGAAAGATCCTTTCGGGGATACTACTCGAGCTGAAGCGGCAGCCAAGGAAATGGAAGAGTTTCTGCAGCAATTGCCCGCCCACGCCAAGGTGAATTTAATCATGATCGATCAGCGCCCGAAGCTCCTATTTAAAAAACTATCGCCGGCAAACGCCGGGAATCGGCGCAAGATTCTTCAGCAGGTACGCAAGAACGAGTACCGGCAAAGATCGGCCTTGGTCAACGCCATCGAGCTGGCCAGCAGCGATCTTGAAGTCGACACCTTGGTTCTGATCGGAGACGGTGGCAGCAGCGAGGGCATTCACCAGTACAGCGGTCACATGCTCGAGTATTTAGGCATTCTCTACCGAAGAAGCGGAGTCCGCATTCACACCATCAGCGTTGGAGGCGGAACTTCGAAAACCAGATTCATGCAGCAACTCGCCGAGGCCACCGGCGGCCATTCCGTGGTCGCCGAGGCACCGTAGAACCGGCCTATCCGGCACCGCTGAACCCCGCGCCTTCCATGGTTAAGATGTAGGGGCCGGATTTGACCGGCCACCCTGTCTCCTTCCCCTACATCGAATGATCCGCACCTTCATCCTCAGCGCGGCGATCGGGCTGTTCGGCCCGGCCCTCGGCGCGCAAGACCTGGAAGTCTACTTTTTGGACGTCGGCCAAGGCGATTCCACTTTAATCATCAGCCCCACCGGAACCAGCTTCCTGTTCGATGCCGGCGACAACGGCAAGGGAAATTCGGTGGTGGTGCCTTTTTTGACTTCCAAGGGCATCAGCCATCTGGATTTCGTCGGAGCCAGCCACTACCACGCCGACCACGTCGGCGGCCTTGACGAAGTGTGGGATTCCGGAATCCAGTGCAACGTGGCTTATGACCGCGGCACCAACAATACGCCGGGAACTCAATCTTATAGCTCCTATGCCTCCCGCTACAGCGGAGTGCGGCAAACGGTTTCCCCCGGCCAAGTGGTCAACTTGGGCGGCGGCGCCACCATGACTTGTCTAAGTGTCGAAGGCCAACTGATTGGCGGCGGCAGCGTCAACATTTCCGGAAGTTCGCAATGGGAAAATTCCGCCAGCGTTTCCTGGTTGTTGGAATACGGTGATTTCCAAATGTTCGTCGGCGGCGATCTCACCGGCGGCGGCAACAGCACCACCGACGTGGAAAGCGCCTTGGCTTCCCAAATCGGCGACATCGACGTCCTTCAAGTCAATCACCACGGTTCCCGCACCAGCACCAATTCCACTTTTACCGCGGTGCTCAAGCCGGAATTCGCTTTGGTTCCCTGCGGCAGCGGAAACGTATATGGCTACCCCAAACAAGAAGTGGTCAACCGGTTGAGCTATGCCGGCCGGACCATTGCCGTTTGGTCTTTGACGGACGGAGTCGGCACCGAAGCCTTTGTCGACGCTGGTGGAACGGTAGAACTCATCACCGACGGCAACTTGTACACCATTACCGCCGCCGACGGGACCAGCTTTACCTGTCACGTAGATGAGCAAGCGCCTTCGGCTCCCGGGATTGGTGACGTGGTCACCGGAGAATTTTTGGCCGACCCTTCCAACAGCTCGGAAACCGATGGAGAGTGGATTGAGTTGACCGGCGCCCGAGTCGGAGAAGCGGTGACTTTGAATTTGATTCAAGTCAATGATTACACCGGTCAAAACTTCACCATTCGCACCGGAGTGCAGTTGTTGGCCGGTGAAACTTGCTTGATCGCCGCGGACGGCCTGCCCAGCCGAAACGGCGGCGTCCGCCCGATCATGGTCTGGCCGACCGGCAGTTTTTCCATGAACAACAGCGGCGACACGCTGGCCACGCGATACATCTCCACCGAGTTGGATCGGATCGATTACAGCAGCAGTTGGCCCGGCGGAAACGGCGTCTCCGATGAGCGCATGGATTTGCTGGCGTCCGGCAGTCAAAGCAATTTCGCCGCCGGCACTTCGGTTTTCGGAGCCGGGGATCGCGGCACTCCCGGGGACGTCAACGACGCCGATACCACCCAATGGGGAGGCGGCAACGGCTCCTGGGTGGAAGTCCTGACTCCGCCGGTGCGGGGTGGCCTGCTGGAAATGAATTGGCACGCCCCCGGCGAATTCAACTCGCTGTATCAGGGCTGGTGTTCCCTGGGCACTTCCCCGGGTTTCACCATTAACGGAACCCACATTCCAGCTAACCAGGACGCCGCCTACCAGCTCACCTATGCCCTTCCAGGCTGGTCCGGCTTCGTCCCCATCAATGAGGTCATGTACGTAAACGGCTTGGTGCCCAGTGGATCCAACCTCCAAGGGCTGACCATTTACGGAATTTTCGTCACCTACAAGGACGTCATCGGCCAGGGAATCGACATCCGCACGATTGCCGACCCGATTCCCATGGTGATTCAATAAGGGGGGAAACGGACTCCGATCGGAGCCGAGTTGCCCTCCGGGCGATTCGGCTCCGCTGCCGTATTTCCTGTCCCCAAAAGGAATTTAGGCACAATATGTAGAGGCACTGTGGCAAACTTGATCCAACATGAATAGCAAAGAATTGTTCGAAATCTTGGTGCGAGAGCAGGCGCACATGCTTTCGATCTATATTCGGAGCACGGTTCATGATTCGGTATTGGCGGAGGATTTATTTCAAGAAACCCTGATGACGGCCTGGAAGAACATTGACCGCTTTCAAAAGGATCGCCCTTTCGGGAGTTGGTTACGAGGCATTGCCCGCAACCTGATTCTCAATCAAAGGCGGCAAAGGAAAAAAGAACTGGTGCATTGCACGCCGGACGTATTGGAATTCATCGATGGAAACTGCGACGCGCTGGAACAGCAGGAAGGAGATTCTTTACAAGAAAAGCTGGCCGGTTTGCGGGTTTGCATGAACCTCTTGCCGGAGAAGTTTCGGCAAGCCATTCACTTGCGTTATATGAAAAACGTCCGCGGAGTCGCCTTGGCGGAGAGCCTGGGAACCTCCCGGGAATATGCCAAAAAACTATTGCAAAGGGGTCGGCAGCGCCTTTGGGCATGTCTGGAGAAAAAACTTTCCTTGAGTTGAGGCAATGGACATTCCCCACATTCCTCGCGAACCCTTCGATGACCGGCTTTCTGAGGCCTTGGATGGCGAAGGCAAGGAACTTGACCTGGAACAAGCCGATCAAAAACAGGCGGCCGACCACCTCTTTATGCATTCGGTACTCGACCATGAGTTGGGCCGGGCCAAGGAGGATGTCCCGCGCTGGACCGATCGAGTCCTGGAACGGATCCCGGAGCCGGCAAAATCGTCGTCCTATTTCGGTCGGCTTTTGCCGGGGCGTTTCCGACCCCTGGCTGCCGCCGCTGCGGTTTTATTGTCGTTGACCTTGGTTTGGGTCAGCTTGCCGCCGGCTCAGCTCACCGCCCGGGAAGCTCTTCTAAGGATTCAAAACGCGGCTATTCTCCCTCGAGATTTGCACTATCAGGTGACCATTGAACCAGCCTTCACTCGCTCCGGCTACCAAGTCGTGGACAAGTTCATTCGAGGAAAAGATCGCTACGCCGTAGCCGTTCCGACTCGAAAGAATCAATTTATGTGGCACGGGCACAACGGCAAAGCCTATTGGTACGTTCCCGCCCGGACGGAATGGCCGGTATTCGTTTCGGAAGAAGGCAACTGGATTTCCAAATGGATGGAACAGGAAAACATGGACATTCCTTTGTTTTCTCTTAACGGAGCCATCGATGAATTGGAAGAGAACTACGACCTGCGAGTACTGTTCGACCAGCCCGATCGCTTGATCATTGAAGGCCGTAAGTTGAAAAAAACTGGCCGAGGTTTCGACTTCATCCGGCTGGAGGCGGCTCCCGACGGGACCGTGGAGCACATGAGGGCTTTTTGGAAACAAAGGGAACGCTTCGGTCCCTTCCAAATGAGCTACGACCTTCTGGATCGGAGAAGTTATCCGGACTCTATTTATGAGCACTCCAACTATCACGCCCCAGATCGGGAAGTCAAATATCAATAGCCTCCTTTTTCCCCTCCTTCCCCAACAAAACGAAACACCATGAAATCAGGAATTGCAACCCTGTGGGCTACCGGTGCGCTCTGCCTTGCCGGTTTCCATCCCACCCTTCAGGCTCAAGACAACCTTTTGATCGTCATTGCCGACGACGTTGGGGTTGACATGTTGGAGTGTTATCACGAAGGGTCGGCGGCGCCACCGACTCCCACCATCGATGCCCTGGCCGCACGCGGCTTGCTGTTTAGAAATGCGTGGTCGAATCCGGTTTGCTCGCCGACCCGAGCCACCATGATGACCGGACGATATGGTTTTCGGACCGGTATCGGTAACGTGGTCAATCCGATCTCCCCGGCCTTGTCGCTGGAAGAATGGACTCTTCCCGAGATTCTGGAGGCTTCCGGATCTCCTTACCGAAACGCCAGCTTTGGCAAATGGCATCTTGGGAATAACAGCAACGGGGGAGCCGATGCACCCAACTTGAGCGGTTGGGAGCATTTCTCCGGCATCCTTGCCGGGGCGCCGCCGAATTATTACTTGTGGCCGAAAACCGTGGACGGGCGCACGGGAATCCAATGGGCTTATGCCACTTCCGACAACGTGAACGACGCCTCCCGATGGATCCGAAACCAGTCAGATCCCTGGTTGTGCTGGCTGGCCTTCAATGCACCCCACACTCCCTATCACATCCCACCGGCGGACCTCCACGATTACGCCTTGCAACCCGGCCCCTTGGCCGCGGCTCAAAATCCGTTGCCCTATTACCAAGCGGCGCTGCAGGCTTTGGACAGCGAATTGAACCGCTTGTTCGTGGAACTTGGTCGAGAAAGAATGCTGCGAACCAACGTCATTCTGCTCGGGGACAACGGCACCCCATTCCAAGTAACCCAAGCCCCCTTCGATCCCAACCACGCCAAAGGAACCCTTTACGAGGGAGGTGTGAACGTCCCTCTGATCATGGCCGGCCCTGCGGTTCAAGCCAGGGGAATGGAATGCTCCGCTTTGGTCAATACCACCGACTTGTTCGCAACGGCTTTGGAGCTTGCCGGCGTGGATTTGGAAAACCAATTACCCGAAGGGTTGATCCACGATTCGGTCAGCGTACTTCCCTATTTAACCCATCCGCAGCAGCCTTCAATTCGAGAGACCGTTTTTGCGGAAATCTTTGGGTTGGGGACCAATCCACTTACCGTACCGGCGGGCAAAACCATACGAGATTCCCGCTTCAAGCTGCTCCGTTTTGATTCCGGCCGGGAAGAATTCTATGACTTGCAGCAAGATCCTTTCGAGCAAGAGAATTTGCTCCGCAATCTTCCCTTGGGCTTGAACGCCCGCCTCGCCTACCGTCGCTTGAACGACGCCCTCGACAGCCTGCTGAACGATGCTTAGGCAATCCATCCGTTTTCGAGGTAGACTTCGGTTTTGTCTCGCCGGCTTCGAAGCCTGTTTCGAGCGGTCTTGCACAGCTTTCCCTTCAATCACTTCAACCCCAAAACCTCATGCTTAACTTCGTTTTGTTCGGACTCACGGCTCTCCTGGCTCACGGCGAGCCACAGACTGGAAGCGACCTGCAACTGCATTCCATCAGCAGCGGTGGCATGACCCGCTATTACCGGATCCACGTTCCGCCCTCCTACCAAGCGGGAGTTCCCACGCCTCTGGTACTTGCTTATCACGGTGGCGGCGGCAATGCCCGGCAATTCGCCGATTCTTCCAACCTCAACGACGCCTCGGACCGCCACGGCTTTCTCCTCGTGTATCCGGAAGGCACCGGAATTCTAGGAGGGTGGCCTTTTTTCTGGGTGGAAACTTGGAACGCAGGCGGCTGCTGCGGCTGGGCTCAGGAAAATGACATCGACGACGTCGGCTTCACTCGGGACATGTTGGACGACATTGAATCAAAGTGGAGCGTCGATCCCAAAGCCGTCTTCGCCACCGGCCACAGTAACGGCGGCATGATGAGTTATCGGCTGGGAATCGAATTGTCCGATCGAATCGTGGCCATCGGCCCCAACGCCACCTGCCTGATTTTCAACCAGACGCCGCCGACACCGATTCCGGTCATTGCTTTCCACGGGAAACTGGATTGCAACGTTCCCTTCCAAGGCGGCCTCGGTTGCGGAATTTCCGGCGTTTCCATGACCAGCCAAACCGACTCCCTAACTCCCTTCATTCAAGTCAACCAAGCCCAAGTCCCGCAAACCTACGAAGAGCAACGAGGAGATGCTTTCCGCATCGAATTCCCCGCACCGGCCACCGGGGCGGACATCCGCTACTGGTGGATGCGGGATCACGGACACGCTTGGCCCGGTCATGGATCCGCGATTGGAGATCCATTTAATACCGACATCGACATCAACGAAGAACTTTGGTTGTTCTTCGATCAGCATCGCCGCCCCTAAAGGCGGGAGCTGGCCACCAACCCGGCGCTGGACTTAACGTTTCTTCATGGTGATCGCCATTCCGGCGGCGTCCATGTGGACAAATAAAGTTTCCAGCGCCGGGTTTTCGGTTATCGCCTTCACGAAAGCCGGATTGGGCGCGGGCCGGTTCATGTTGTGTCCCAAGATCAAGCCACCTGGGCGCACTTTCGGAAGACATTTTTGCAAGTAATCCACATATCCAGGCTTATCGGCGTCGATGAACAAAAGGTCAATGGGCCCCTTCAAGTCCTTGACGGTTTCATGGGCATCGCCCTCAATCAAAGTCACCATGTTCCAAACTCCAGCCTTCTTGAAATTCGTCCGAGCCCATTCAGCCCTTTCCGGATCGATTTCATGGGTGATCAACCGGCCGCCGGTCCGGTGCAAACCCAGGCACATCCAAATCCCGGAATAGCCGTTAGAGGTTCCGATTTCCACCACCGTTTTGGCGCCGGAGCTTTCGATCAGCAGGCGAAGCAACCTCCCGTCGTTTTCCGGAACGTTCATGTGGCCGCGGCGATCCTGGTCCAAAGATTGGAGCACCTTCAGAACCTGGGTTTCAAATTCATCTTTCGGCATGGGCGGCTTTTCCAAACTTTCCTGCGCCGAGAACCGGCCGAAAACTGGAAGCGAAAGCAAAATCAAAGCCAGCAGGGCGGCCAGGGGAATCCACGGAAAGCGGCGAAGCATGGGCATCAACCTCCAGAGCCCAGCCTAGCCTGAATTCGATTCAAAGGCGAGCGGTTTCGCCTTTGCGAACCTCGGCTAGAGCCGCGGCAAATCGCCGCACGATGTCTCCAGCCGGTTCAATTTGCCCCACCCCGGCAACGCTTTTGCCGGCTTGGAAAACATCCTTATAACTAAGGCCTCGTTTCATGCCTCGCTTCAGGGTGTACAAAGACCGCAAGGCATAGATCGTCCGCATCCAATGTTTGGTTTTGCGGCCTTTCAACATCAAGCGGGCGACCGGCCCGGCCTTGGTCCCGTGTTTTTGGACTTGGGGGGAATTGATGACCGCAACCGGAACTCCGCTGATTCTTTCGGTAAGCACGATGTCATCTTCCCCGGCCTGGACAATGGCTTCCCGATAGTTTTGGTGAACGTCGCACTCCGGCGTAGCGATAAACCGGGTTCCCATTTGAACCCCGGCATAACCCAAATCCAACGCTTGAAGAAAAGCGGTTTCATCGCCGATTCCGCCAGCACAAACCAACGGCAGGCCGAGATCCTCGAGTTCCGCCACCAATTCGGCCGGGGTCTTGCGGCCGGCGTGGCCGCCGGCTCGAGAGTTCACGCAAATGAGGCCGTCCACTCCACAGTCCACGGCTTTGTCCGCCCACTTGCGCTCGGTCACGTCGTGATAAACCACGCCGCCGGCTTGATGCACCTTTTCCACCACCCAGGTGGGATTGCCGAGAGCGGTGACGAAGAACCGCACTCCCTCTTCCAAAGCTTCATCCACCCAGCGCCGCATGCGTTCTTCGTAGATGCGACTGGTTTTTTCGACGATGACGTTGAACCCGATCGGTTTCGCGGTGAGCTCCCGAATACGCTGCAACCCCTTGCGAAACTCATAGCCATAAACGTAAACCAACGACAACGGCTGGACGATGCCAATGCCACCGGCCTCACTGACCGCCGCAATCAGTTCCGGATTGCTGCACGGATACATGGCCCCGCAAATCATCGGGACTTCGATGCCGGCTTGGCGGGTAAAGTCGGTTTGTAGGGCCGGATTGGTTTCGGTCATGACGCTTTCTTCGGTTCCAACAACCAGCGGGCGGTGACCCGGGCAACTTCATCCCCGGCCGAATCCGAAATGACCGAAATCACCTGGTGCTCTTCGGTCTCCTGAACTTCGGGACAAGGGCAACGGCACTCCGCCCGAAGGGTGCCGCGAGCTTTTTTGAGATATTCAATGGACAGCCCGACGACGATACCACGAACCGTAGGTGGCAGGCCGGCAAACATGGCCAGGCCGCTAACCAGCTCCCCGAGGTTGATCAAAGCAATGGCGTGGACGGACTGCAAATGATTCCGCACCCGCCTCCGATCAGCCATCTCCACGGCCGCGTAGCCTGGACCTAAGTCCTTTACTTGCGGACGGATAGACCCAGAGTACGGGACCGTGAAGGAGATCGCCCGACTAAACAGCCAGGCGCCCGCCGGCAATTTTTGGAAACGGTTCCATTGGGCCAGGATGGGAGAGCTTTGCATGGCAACTTAACGATGTTAACAGGTTCCTCAAGCTTGCCAACCTCCAACGAAACTGGCCCAGTCCATTGGAGGTTTCGCCACCAAGATGGATTGCGGGCCCCGCTCCCCTCGTTACGGAGGGTTAAATCCTTAGTTTTCGACCACGAAGCTGGGTCAACAGGCCGATTGAAACCGACCTCCAATAGACTGGGCCAGCTTTTCTAGAACCAGAAGCCCATGCCCAAAAACAAGCCCAATCGCTGGTAATCGTCCGCGGCAATGAAATCCGCCGAGAAATCCAATGCGATGTGCTCGCTCAATCCCAGGGGCCACCAAATGAAACCGGCACCCAGATTGACCGCCGGTTCGGTTTCATCCCGGGCACCGCTATCGATCACCAGGAATCCCGCCCGAGCTTCGCCGTAAAAGGCGGAAGGGGTCCGATCCGTGGGAGTCAAAAGGTAATAGCGCAGCCCCCCGAATCCCCCCAAATTGGTGGTGTCTGTGCCGTTGGTATCCCGATGCCCGACTTGGAAAGCTCCGTTGACTTCCAAGTTGTCGTTCAGGAGAAAACCGTACTCGCCCTCAAACTCCAGGCGATCCGTTTCCACGTTAGAAACTTCGTTGTCGGTTTCCGAATAGCCAAGAGAGATTAGGGCATGTTGGGTCCCCACCCCCCACGAAGTGGAACGGGCCGGAGTGCCTTCGGCACCACCGTTTTGTTGCAACTGGCACGCCGGCGCAACTGCCAACAGGCCAAAAAGCAGAAGGTGATTTCGGAAACGCATGACGCCTCTAGGGTTCCTTGACTTTTTCCTTACGAACGCTCTTCCGTTTGGAAGCAGCTTTCTTCACGGTTTTTCGGGTGGCCTTCCGTTGGGAAGTCTCCCGAATCGGGGTCGCCGAGCTGCGCTTCGGCTTGGGGCTTGAGGATAGCGAAAGCCGAGCCCGGCAGTCGAGCGTGGCGGAAAGTCCCTTTTCCCAGCCGGCCAAATAAGGATTCAGATCCAGTTCCAGAATTTCCGGAATGTCGCTCAACATGCGGCTCAATCGTAGAAGGACGGAAACCAATTCTTGGCGATCCACCGGCGGCGCGCCACGCACTCCGTCCAACATGGCCTGAGCCCGAATTCCGTAAACCATCTCCTGGGCGTCGGTCGGACTCAGAGGATGCAGGCGAAAAACGACGTCCTTAAACACTTCCACGTGAATGCCGCCGACGCCGAAGGCCAGCATGCGACCCAATTGCTGATCGGTGGCCGCTCCGAAAAAGACTTCCAAACCTTGATTCCGAAATGGTTGCACCTGCACCTTCATTTCCGGATCCAAGGGTCGAAAGCGTTGTTCCAAAGTCTCCCAAGCTTCTAAAAGCTCATCGGAACCGCGAATATCCAACAAGACGCCCCCCTTGTCGCTCTTGTGTTCCAATCCTTCCACCATGGCCTTCAAAGCCACCGGCCAACCCAGTTTTCCCGCCGCCTCCAAGGCTTCACTGGCCCGGGTGACCAGGAAGCTGGGAACCGTGGGAATGCCGTAAGCCTGAAGGATTTGTTCCATCTCCATGGCTTTGGGGGAATCTCTCCGGTCGGCGATCACCGCTTCCACTACCTTGCGAGCCTTGGCTTTGCGTACCTGGAAGCGGGGCGGAGGATCATCGGGACGATCCCGCAATTCCGCCAATCGCCACAGGCCTTGAAGCGCCCGGGCGGCTTCTTCGGGAAAGCGGTAATTCGGCACCCCCCCTTCCCGCAGGATGTCCAAGGCCACGGCTCCCTGTTCCTTGCCGAGCAAACAAGCCACCAAGGGTTTTTGGGTCCGAGACGCCCGCTTGGCAAACACCCTGGCCACGGCGGCGGAATCGATCATCACCGGAGAAACGAAGATGGCCAGCACCATGTCCACGTTGCGGTCGGCGATCAAGGCTCCAAGAGCTTTATCGAAGCGCTGGGCATCGGCGCTGGCAATCAGATCCACCGGGTTCCGGGTAGAAGCCTCCGGAGGCAAATGCGGCTTCATCTTGGACAGGGTGCTGGCCTGCAAATCCGCCATTTCCAGCCCTTCCGCCACGCAGGCATCGGTAGCCAAAATCGCCGGTCCGCCGGCGTTGGTGACGATCGCCACCCGCTTTCCTTTGGGCAGTTTGCCGGTTTGGGCAGCGACGGCGTGAATGAAGAGGTCCTTCATGTCCGCCACCCGAAGCACTCCGCATTGAGCCAGCAAGCTGTCGACCGCCGCCTCGCTGCCGGCCAGGGATCCGGTGTGGGAAATGGCCGCCTGAGCCCCCCGGGCGGATCTTCCGGATTTCACCACCAGGACCGGTTTCTGCCGTGAAACCCGCCGGGCGACTTCCATGAAGCGCTCCGGATCTCCAAAGGCTTCCAAATACAAAAGGATTTGCTCGGTGCGAGGGTCTTGGTCCCAATACTCGAGCAGATCGGGGGGATCCACGTCCGCGCGGTTGCCGATGCTGGCAAACATGCTCAACCCCAAGCCCAGCATTTTGGCGTCGGCCAAGATGGCCTCTCCCAAAGCTCCGGATTGAGACAGGAAGGCCGCCCCACCGGCTTGCGGGGTGGCGTTGGCGAAACTGGCGTTCAGGGAAATTTCCGGATCGGTGTTTAAAACCCCCATGCAGTTCGGGCCGATCAAACGCATGTTGTGCTTCTGGCACAAGGCGACCAGATCGTTTTGCCGATCGACGCCGGCGCCACCGACTTCGGCGAAGCCGGCGGAAATCACCACCAAACCCTTCACCCCTTTGCGGGCGCAATCGCGAGCCGCTTCCAACACCAGAGCACTGGGGACCACGATCACGGCCAAATCCACCGGCCCGGGAATGGCGGTGACCTTTGGGAAGCAGTGCATGGAATGAACCACGCCAGCACTAGGGTTCACCGGATAAACCGGCCCGTTAAAGCCGCCCTCCACCAGATTGGCCACGATCTCATGGCCGATTTGATGAGGGCGCCGGCTGGCACCGACCACGGCAACCGACCGCGGGCGGAAGATGGCATCCAGAGAATTGCTCATGCGCGCAGAATGTGTTCGAGGCGGGCGGCCAATTCGGCTTTGACTTCCTCCAAAGCTGGAGGATGGGCCAATTCTTCGGCCATGGAAGTCATCCAATCGGGATTCAAGCCGCAGGGATCGAAACGCTGAAACCAGCTCAAATCGGTGCTGACGTTCAACGCTACTCCGTGGTAGGTCACCCAGCGCCGGACGGCCACCCCAAGGGAGGCGATTTTGCGTCCCGAAACCCAACAACCGGTGTTGCGCGGATCGCGCTCTCCGGCGAGTCCGAAGCGGCGGACGGTTTCGATCAGGGCCTGTTCCAAGGCGTGCAAGTAGGCGTGCAAGTCTCGGGCTTTTCCCTGCAGTTGAACCAGCGGATAGGCCACCACTTGGCCCGGGCCGTGATAGGTGGCTTTCCCGCCGCGACTGACTTCGTATACCGGGATCTCCAAGTGCCGGTAGGCGGACACCGAAGCCCCACGCCCTACTGTGATCACCGGCTCAAATTCAGCCAGCAATAGCCGGTCCGGTTCACCGGCTTGGGCCGCTCTGGCGTCTACCCATTGCAGCATGCGCTCGGTAACTTCGGCGTAATCCGCCCGCCCCAAATCGAGAGTTTCGAACTGGGCGGCGGAAGAAAAAGCCATCGGCCCGGAGCTTCTACTTGGCGGCGTGGACCGCCAGCCCGTGGACGTCCTCACAGGCTTCCATGAAGGTTTCCGGCAGGGTGGGATGAGCGTGGACCGTGAGGGCCACGTCTTCGGCCGTGAGACCGGCTTCGATCGCCAGAGTCGCCTCGGCGATCAACTCGGTGACTTCCGGCCCCACCATCTGCACGCCGAGGATGACGTCGTCTTCGGCGTCGGCGACCACTTTGATGAAGCCTTCCGCCGCCCGCAGGCTCAAAGCCCGGCCATTGGCGCCGAAATTGAACTTGCCGACTTTGACCTTGAACCCTTGTTCCTTGGCTTCCTTCTCGGTCAATCCGACGTAGGCGATTTCCGGGTCGGTAAAGATCACCGCCGGCACCACTTTCACGTCATAGGCCGCCCCGGGCTTGGCGGCGATGGCGGCTGCGGCCGCCAATCCTTCGGCCGATCCCTTGTGAGCCAGCATCGGATTGCCGGCCAGATCGCCGATGGCATAAACGTGCGGCACCTTGGTTTGCCGCTGGGCATTCACTTCCAAAAAGCCGGGCTTGACCGTTTTCAAGCCGATGTTTTCCAGCCCGATGCCTTCGAATCGGGGACGACGGCCCACGGTCATCAAGATTCGATCGCAAGTTAGGGTTTTGGTTTCCCCGCCATGCTCCAAAACGACTTCCACTCCCTTGCCCTTTTTCTTCCACTCTTTGGCAAAGGTCTTGGTTTGGATTTTGATGCCGGCCTTCTTGGCCTTTCGAGCCACCACCTTGGTCAACTCTGGATCGGTCCCGGGCAGGATGCTGTCCAAAGCTTCCACCACCGTGACCTGGGTTCCCATATGGGCGTAGAAAATGCCCAATTCCATGCCGATGTAGCCACCTCCGACCACCAGCAAGCTCTTGGGCAGGACCTCCGGAGCCAAGGCTTCCGTGCTGGACCACACGTGTTCGCCGAATTCGAAGCCGGGCAAGGTGGCCGGCTCCGACCCGCTGGCCAAAACCAGGTCCCGGGCGCTGACTCGGGTGACCCCATCGGCGGTTTGCACCTCAATGGTGTTCGGGCTGGTCACCACTCCGCGGCCCTTGACCACCTGGATGCCGCGCTTTTTAAACAGCATGCCGATGCCGCCGGTCAGGCGCTGAACCACGCTTTCCTTCCAAGCCACCAGCTTGGCCAAATCCAGCTTCGGTTCCGCCACGGTAAAGCCCATCTCGCCGGCGCCTCGAACCTGCTCCAGGAAGTGCCCGGCGGAAATCATGGCCTTGGAGGGAATGCAACCCACGTTCAGGCAGGTACCTCCCAGGTTGTCCTCCTCCACGACCACGACCTTTTTGCCGTATTGGGCCAGGCGGATGGCGGCCACGTAGCCGGCAGGACCGGCCCCGAGGACCGCCGCATCGGTTTTGATTTCAGGCATTTCCGAGCTTTTGGCTGTTCTGTTTGGGCGGACCCTGAGGTCCAAAAGACCGGAAATTATACGGGGCTCGGCCCGGGAAAACGCCGGGATCAGGCTTGGTTACCCTGAGGGCACCCGATCCTAGACAGCCCCATGAGACTCAGCCCCCCCCGGTTCCTACCCTTGGCCGCGGTTGCCCTGACCGCACTGACCGCTTGCCAACAAAACCAGGCTCGAGAAGATTTGACCTTCGAAAATCGAGCCCACAACCGGATCTTGGCGGACATTCCGCTAATAAGCCATCTCTTTACGCAAACCCAACAGGAGGAAACACCTGTTTCGGCCACTTCTTCCAATCAAGAAGAAGATCCGATGGGACGGGCTTTGGCTCGAGTGGAAATGGAACTGCTGGAGCAGAATGCCGAGTCTGAGGAATTCAATGTTGTCGGCACTCCGATCCTTTCCACCTTCGCCGGCGACCGGGCCAGCATCCAAGTGATGAACCAACTGGCTTACGTCTCCCACTTCAAGGTCGAATATCAAGATTCGGGTGCGGTCTTGGCCGATCCTGAAGTTGAAGTCTTCGACGAAGGTATCTCGGTGGAAATCATGCCTTTGAAGCACGCCAGCGGTCGCTGGGCTGCCGGCGCCGAAGTCACCGTGACTCGACTCAACAAAATGGAAGTCGTGGACATGATGCTTGGGCCGAGCCAAGTGAGCGTTCAGGTACCGGAAGCCGAAAGTCTCACCCGTCACCTTTGGTTGGAAGCCAACGCCGACGGACTCTGGTTCGTTCCCTTGGGTCAAATGGACAACGGCAACAACTTATTCTTGCGGATCAAGATCCGAGAAGAACGCCCCAAGTCTTCTTCCTCGCCTGAGCAAGAAGCCGCGACCAAGTAATTCGAAGGATTCGCTAGCGCGGTACCAGCGGCGCCAAGCGAAAGACATCGGCCAAAGTCCGCAGCACCCACTCCGGTTCGTCCATGGTGATTTCGTGGCCGGCACCGGGGTGAGTGCGAAGCTCGGCCCCGAGGCGCAGCGCCAATGCCCGGGAACAACTCGGATGAACGAATCGGTCCCCTTCGGACAGCAGAATCAAGGACTTGGCTTTTAACTTGGACGGCGCCCGCCAGGTTCCGGCGGCAATCAGTTGCCGAAAGAGGGTTTGAAAACGAACCGGTTTATCTCGCTGGAAAGCGGCAAAGAGGCGCGCCAACTCAACGTCCTGGCTTCGGGAACTGGTCACCATGGAAAGCACTTGCAATTCCCGTTGAACCGGATCGCGGGTTAAGCCGACTCGGCTGATCCCCCACCAAATGGGAGGCCGCATGCGCCGGTAAGGCATGCTGAGATTGGCGGCGCTGGCGTTGGCGGAAACGACGGCCAAAAAGTCTTCCGGAAAGCGGTGGGCCCATTCCAAGGCCAGCATGCCCCCCATGGAAACGCCAAATACCGCCCAGGGTCCGGCTTCGGCCGCCACCAAGGGCAGCCACCGTTCCCGCAGATGCTCGACCGTTTTACCGAGTCGGAACGGAGCTTTTTCCTTGGAAGCCAAGCCCACTCCGGGTAAATCCAGCACGTGCACTCGAGTACCCGGGATTTCCCGCTCCATCTTGGTCGGGAAATCCAGCCAGTGCCTTTGCTCCCGCACCAATCCTTTCAGCAACAACCAATTCATGCTTGTCGGTTTACTCATAGACGATTCGACCTCATTGCCAACGCAAACGGAGAAAGCGGGGCCGGTAAATATCAGCATAGTAGAAATGATCCCAGAAATTTAACGTGTTGACGTTGTAGCTGATCAACAATTCACCGGTTTCGGAAAGATGAGGATGACCTTTGGCGTTGTAAACGAACACATCCGTCAACAGATCCGGTTCCGGGCAACGGTAGATGCGTTGCAAAGTTCCAAAGGGGCCGACGGGAGAATCGGCGACCCGCAAACCGACGTCTTTGCCTACGCCGTCGGCTTGAAAGACCAGTAGGTACTTTCCGTTCGGCCCTGGGCTGAGGCTCAATTCGTTGGAGAGTCGGCCGGTTAAGGCCACCGATTGATGGGGATCGGAAACCCAGTTCTGGCCGTCGTAGAAAGTCCATCGGGAGAAGTCCAAGAAATCCTGCGGCAAAACCCTGGCCGCGTGGAGTTTCTTGTTCAGCGGGACTTCCTCCACGCCATAAACGTAAATGTAGCCGTCCGGCTGCGGCGCTCCGGCTTCTTGAGTATTGGCAAAAATACCGGCACCGTAGGTGATCTCACCGCGATTGCCTTGAGCCGGATACCAAAAGGGCAATTCTTGTTGCTGGGCGGCTTGCAAAGGCGGCCGCAAGCTTCGATCTAAAGTAATCAAAGCCAGGCCGACCCGCTCGAAACCGATGGTCGGGTGAGTCTGGAACCGAGAAGCGAACAGGTGCACTTTGCCGTCCAGAGCCAAGCCGTCTTTCAACCAATACCAATCTCCGGGATTGGCGCTGGGCGTTTTCGGCCTGAATACGGCGTCGGCGCTGCCGCTGCTCATATCCAGATGGAATTCCACCGGATCCGGCGGCGAGGCGAATGTTGAAAGAAAACCGAGGGTGTTGTTGACCAAAGTCGCATTCCTTCGCCGTCCGGCGGGGGTCACGTCGCCGACGAAGGTGTCACTGAAAACGAACAGAGTATGGCTTCTACCCAAACCACCCGGCCGCTCATCCTGGTCCAGCGGGATGGAAAAAATGCCATCAGCTCCGGTCCAACCGGACTCCCGGTCGAAGAGGGCATCCCACTCCGGAGCCGCCTCGGCGGTGAAGCCTTGGGCCGGCACCAGGGGCGAACTTAGTAACGCCCAAAAGGAAATCCAGCCCGCAAAAACGAGCAGACGGAAGGCCGAATGACAGCGCATGCCTTAAGTGTAACCGACGAACTGCACCTACCCGGTTTCGACCCAAAGCACGGGAGATAAGTGGAAATTACTTAATAATCACAACTTAGGGTAAATCCTCTGCTTCGGCCTGATGGCCTTGCTTGAGGTGGGCCCGCAGGCGACGCTGAGCTCGTTTCACCAGCCGGGCGACTTCCTCCAAGCTGAAACCCAATTGCGTGGACATTTCCTGGCGGCTGTAGCCTTCCAATTGCAGATTCAGGATTTTCCGTTCCGGATCCGGCATCGAAGACAAAACCGAGGCCCATTGGGCCAACTCTTCACGCTGGACCAAAGCGGCCAAAGGAGCTTTGTCCGCTCGCGCCATCGATTCCCAATCGGGAATATCGCTTTCCATGCGCAAATCCTCCCGCCGCCTTTGGCGTTGCAAATAACGCATGCGATCGGTCACTTTCCAGCGCAAGCGGAAAGCCAAAAGCGCCAAAAAACTGGACTTAGTTTCGAAACGAACGCTATGGATTTCGGGCAAGAAATCCTCCCAAACGGATTGAACCAAATCGACCGTATCCATCAAACGGCGCAATCCGAAGCCCAGTTGCCGCTTCCCCAACTTCAGGACGGAGGCCATGAAGTATTGAACAAATTCCTCTTGAAGGGCCGGATGTTCCGGAAGGGCTCGGTGAACAATCCCGAGGCATATATCTTCGGTCGCCAAGCCTTTTCGGTTCAAGGTCTCGGCTTGTTTCCGACTTTCTTCCCTGGCTAGAAACTCTTCGCTGGCAGGTCCAAGCCAGCAACCGGCCCATTGCACCTCGGCGGTGGAGATTGGGTCTTGTTCTGCGTTCCCAGACATGGCAAGTTCATTCACCCTATCCCGACAAGAGGCCGTCTTCGGCCAAATTGCGATTCCAAATTTTCAATATCTCAGGGATTTTTTGGTCTCCCTGACCAAATTTGACTCTCACCAACGATCCCTCCAATCCCCTCATTCCCCGCCGGCCGATGTTTCGCAACCGGATCATTTCGGGGATCTTGGATGGTTTCATCATCCCCTTGAAACCATGGATGAAGCTCTCATCGATCAAGCATTCAAACGATTCCTGGACGCCCTTTCTTCATCCCCGGCTGAAGGGGTCACGACCTTCCTTGACCGCGAGAGCCCGCAAATTCGAAGCGAGCTTCGCCGCCGAATTTCCGACTTCAAGTTTTTGGTGAACTTTTTTTCCAATGCCTCCGAAGAATTGCTTCATCGCCGCCTCGGCGGATTCCACTTTCGGGAGCTGATCGGATCTGGAGCCATGGGGCAAGTTTGGCAAGCTCAGCAAATCGGACTTCAAAGACAAGTGGCGGTGAAAGTCCTTCACCCTCAACTATGCTTACGGCCGGGTTATTTGGATCGCTTTCGAAGGGAAGCGATGGCCGGGGCCAAGGTCGATCACCCCAATGTCGCCAAAGTGTATTGCTCCGGCGAAGAAGAAGGCTTTTTGTTCTTTGCCCAAGAATTGGTCTCCCCCGGCTTCTCTCTTCAAGACTGGATTCAACAACTCCGCACCGATTTATTTCCGCCTGAAGGATTCGATCGCCGGGTTGCCGGACTGTTCTTCAAGATCTGCTCCGGCATGCAGGAAGCTCACCGGGCCGGAATTTGCCATAGGGATATAAAGCCCGGCAATATTTTGTTCGCCTCTCCCGATGAACCGAAGATCGTCGATTTTGGATTGGCTCGGGTTGAACAGGATCCGATCTTGACCCGAACGGGAGAGTTTCAGGGCACTCCTCTTTACATGTCTCCAGAGCAGGTCAAAGGAGGATTGAAAGCCTGTAGTTCAGCTTCCGATGTTTACAGCCTTGGTGCCACCCTTTACGAAACTCTTTGCCTCCAACACCCTCATCAAGGAAGCACTCTGACGGAAATCGGTCACGACATTCTCCACGAAAGACCTCCGGCTCCACACCGGCTGGTACCGATTGCCAAAGACCTATCGACGATTTGCATGAAGGCTATGGAGAAGAACCCGGCCAAACGGTATTCCAGCATGGATGCCATGGCAGCGGACCTGAATCGATTCGTGCGGGGCGAAGCCATAAGCGCCAAGCCCGCCGGCCCATTGCGGGTCGCCCGAATCTGGTGCCGGCGGCATCCGGCTCTTTCCACAACCATGATCCTCTCGATGCTCTCCGCTCTTATCCTCATCATGATCAGCCTTGAGTTGGCCACAGCTCGCAACCACTCCCTGTCCAGATATCATTCCCTGAAAGATTTTCTGAGTAATTATTTGCGTTCCTACGAGATCATGCATCCCGACAAACATCCGGCGGCCTCTATTTCCATCACCGAACTGCTGGATCACAACTATGAATCCATCTCAAATTCCCTTCAAAGAGAGCCGGAACTCCGCAGCGCTCTGTTGGGCAGCATCGGACACCTCTATACGCTCAGGCAAGAATACGATAAAGCCTTGCCCATTTTGGATGAGGTCGTGGCATCTGGCTCGGCTCATGAGCCTGAAGAGTTTATCGCCTGCCTCCACCTGGATCTGGCGGCTGCAAATTTCGCCTGCGGAAAACTGGATGCCTCTCGAGAATATGCACAAAAGAGTTACCTATATTTTCTCAGGCAATTCGGAGACCTTCACGATCGAACATTGCAATCCGAATTAATTTTGATTCAGATCTGGATTTCGGAATCGAAGTGGCAGCTTGCCCGCCGCCATTTACTGAAGCTGAAATCCTTAGGCGAAGAAAACCAACTGCCCCATCCTATTTTGGTTGACGTGTGCTTGAAGCTTGCCCAAATCGAGATCGCTGACCCAAAAGGAAGTTCGCGAAAAGGGGAAGATCTTTGTAGACAGGCTCTGGCCGCCTTGTCTACCGAACCGGAAGCTCCCTCCGTCCACAGAATCAACGCCCATCTAAACCTCGCTTCCGCCTTAGGGCGACGGGGCCAATTGAAACAGGCTGAACGGCACGTTTGGCTTAGCTGGCAAGATAGCATGAACCTGTTTGGCCCCAACAACTCAGAAACTATTTTCGCCTCGATAAGGCTCCTTCGATTGCAACTGCTTTGGGGAAACACTTCTCAATTCGCAGTAGTGGCCGAAGGCTGTCCCCAATCGATTGGTCCGTTTCTAACTTTTGTCTTTCGGGAATCGATTTTATACCTGCAAAGGGGCTTCCTTCGCCCGGCTCGCTGGCGGATTCCCTCTGAATAAAACACGGGACGGCTGCTCGGCAACCGTCCCGCTCTGCATGGAACTAACTACTGAATTACTTCCGCTTTCACTGGAGTGAGCCGGCAATTACTCAAGTCCAAAGCTTGAAACCAGACTACGATTCCGGCGGTGCCGGCGGGGACGTTACCGCTCAGGGAAGCGGAGCCGTTAGCATCGGCAACTTCAACGCCCAATACCGAAATCGGCTGGCTCAAATCCACCGAAATGGAACCGCAAGCACTGACCAGGACACCGGAAGGACCGGCACCGACCAAAGAATAAGCAAAGCCGATATTCCCATTCGGAGTACCGTTTTCAACCGTCAAGGTAGCGGTTTGCCCGTTGACCAAATTGGAAACATCCAACTCGAATTGAGGCGTCAAATTCACCAGGCTGAAGTTGTCAATATGGTTCCAGGAAATGGTATTTCCCTGCTGGCGCACGGTGAGGTAGCTACCGCTTACCGGCGCGGTAAAACTGGTCACCAAATTTTTCCAGTTCAAGGCACTGGGGGTTCCGGCATAAATCTGCTGGCCGAAGTCGTCGGGATTGGAGGAGATCCCAATTTCCACGGTACCCACGTCAGGAGACCAGACTTCAATGATGGCGTGTGCCCAGAAGCTTAGCTGATAATCATTTCCGGCCACGATCGGCGAAGAAAGATGGAACGAAAAGGCGTCAACCACGGTGCTGCCATAAGCGGAACCAATGCCCACTTTGGCCATTCCGCTTTGAGGGGAGGTCCCGTAACCACATGTACCGGTTTGCATGAGGTCAATTTCGGAAGCCGAACCGAAGGCGGTGGCATCGTCCATGACGGCGGTAAAGGCCGTATTCGAAAGATTAAAAGAACATCCCGAAGAAGAGTTGTTCTCGAAATCTCCATTCAGGATCATTTCTTGGCCGGCCAGTCCTCCGGAAAGGGAGGCCAAGGCGGCCAGGGCGGCAAGGAAGCTCTTCACAGCTTTGTCTCTCATCAAGTCGAGTTATGGGGAGGTCGGGGCAAGATGAGCCCCGTCTCCTTGGAAAGAGACAAGAATGAAATGGCAGCCGAAAAACTTGAAATTTGAAAAGCGCCAGCTCAATCGGGCGGCTGCAACCTGGAGGCACTGAGGTCATCGACGATGGCGCACCAATAGGCCAGTAGGACGGCTCCTAACTGCAATTCCCGAGGATGAACCGCCTCGATAGTGTCATTGCGGCTGTGATGAACGTCGAAATAGCGGGCATCGTTCACTCTCAAGCTGCCTACCGGGACACCTTGGTCCCGCAGTGGAGCAATATCGACTCCGCCGCCCCCTTGAAATACGCCACCGGCTCCGAAAGCTTCGAACGGACGTCCGAACCGGCGCAGGGCTACCACCGACGATTGGTTCAGATTCAAGGCGATTCCTCGGGGAGCGAATGCCCCCGAATCACTCTCAAAAGCAAAGTGATGGGATACGTTTCGATGATCCTCCGCATAGGCATCCCCGCCCCGGCGCCCATTCTCTTCGTTGGCGTATAGAACCACGCGAATGGTTCTTTTCGGCCGGTGCCCGACGGCTTTCAACAAGCGAGCGGCTTCCAAGGCGTGGATGCACCCTCCAGCGTCGTCGTGAGCTCCGTGACCGAGGTCCCAGCAATCCAAATGCCCACTCAAGATCACGATTTCATCCGGATGTTCGCTTCCTGGAAGTTCCCCGACCACGTTCCATTGTTCGATGTCGCTCAAAGTTCTGCACTGCGCAAAAAGCTCCAGCGTGCCACCGACACCTGCTCGAAGCTCGGCTTCCAAGCGATCCGCACTTTGAATCCCAAGCGCAAAAGCCGGAATCGGCGGAACGTCTTCGGCATATCTCATGGCCCCTGTATGAGGCTCATCATCCGCGGCGGTGCTCATGGAACGTATGACCACGGCAACGGCACCTTTTCTGGAGGCTTCAATGGCTCCGCGAGATCGTTGTCCCACCGCCCGGCCATAAGCTTGAAAGGTATTGGATAGAGTCGGATCCATGCCCTGATTCAAGAAGACTACCTTTCCTTCGATTCGATCAGCCTCCATTTCGGCCAGCTCAGCCATACCTTGAACCAGCACGACCTTAGCGATTAGACCATTGGCAGGCGTCCCGATCGAACCTCCTAAAGCGGCGGCGGCCAATCGTTCTCGATTTCCCTGTCCGGAAGTCCACACCGCCCGCTCGGCCGGTCCTCTTTGCCAACGCGGAACCATGACCGCTTCTTTGCGGACGTTCTCGAAACCGAGTTGGCGCAGGGTCGCCACGCCCCAATGAACGGCGTCTTCATATCCCTGAGATCCAGAAAGTCGGGTCGGAGCTTTTTCCAACAGATCCGACAACAATGAATAGGCTTGCCCCCGCCCCATGCCCTCCTTCACCAGAGAATCAGCCAATCCTTGTTCATCAAAAGTCAGGGCAACACTCTTGGTCTCGGTCGATAATTCATCATTACACGCCAGCGGCGCCCAGAAACTCAAGCCCGCCAGCCAAACAAGGAAAAGTTTTCCGTCTCTCATGGTGGTGTCGGCCCGAACTTGGCAGAAATGATGCGGGGCGCAAGTCAGGCGGAATCAATCCGCCTTCAAGACTTCGACGATCTTGCGGACCAATGTATCGGGGCTGAACGGCTTTTGCAAAAAGGCCGCGGATGCGGTGGAAATTCCCCGCCGAAGCATGGCGTCTTCCATGTATCCAGACAGAAAAAGGACCTTCAATTCCGGAAATTGTCGCTGCAGTTGGCGGGCCAACTGAGCTCCGTCCATTCTTGGCATGATGACGTCCGTGACCAGCATTTCGATGGGAGTCTCCAGGTTTCTGCATTTACGCAACGCTTCGACTCCGTCTCGAGCCGAGAGGACCTCAAACCCTTTGCGGCGCAATACGCTTTCCAAAAGGATCCTCAAGTCATTTTCATCTTCCACCAGCATCAGTCGAGCCGAAGTACTGAGTTCTTCCAAAGGGAGAATCGGAGCTTTCTTCTGCGGCGCTTTTTCCTCGTACATGGGAAGGAGCACCCGAACTTCGGTTCCGACATCTTTCCTGCTGAAAATTTCAACTCGCCCACCGTCATTCTTCACCATTTCTCGAACGAAAAACAACCCCAAACCTGTCCCCTCTTCGACTCCCTTGGTGGTGAAGAAGGGATCAAAGACTTGCCCAAGAATTTCATGCTCCATCCCGCAACCCGTATCTCTCACGGTGATTTCAAGAAGAGGCCCTTCTCCTTCCAGGTCGGCCATGACGAATTTTTCCGGCTCACGCACCTGAGTCCGAATGAAAAGCCGGCCGCCATCGGGCATGGCATCTCTTGAATTTACCGCTAAGTTCATAATTATTTGCTCGAAGTTTCCGGAATCCATGTAAATAGGCCCCAAATCTTCCCCGAGCTCCAACTCCAGCATTACGTCCTCTCCAATTAAAGGGCGCAACATGGAATCCATTTCCATCAAAGCTCGATTCACGTGCAAGTAATTAGGTTGCAGCACTTGCTTGCGGCTGAATACCAGTAGTTTTCGCACCAGGATAGACGCCCTTTCCGAGGCCCTTTCAATCTCGAGCAAATCGGAAATGCCCAACCCTTTCATTTCCAACTCTTCCCGGAGGATTTCAGAGTGGGCGGAGATAATGGTCAGCAAGTTATTGAAGTTGTGGGCAACCCCGGCGGAGAGCCGTCCCACCGCTTCCAATTTTTGAGTTTGGCGGAGCTTCTCCTCCATTCTCAATTTCTCGGTGACATCATGAAGAATGGAAAGCAGGTACTCATGCCCCTGCAATAGGACCACTCCCGAATGCACCTCCATCTGCCGAATTTCTTTGGATGCAAGCCGGTGAGGAAATACGAAATTGGATCGTGTGCCGCTCTCCACTTCGGCCATGCGCTGCTGGACCTCCTCCGGGGAAAGCATGTTGATGTCATAGATTTTCATCCCGGTGATTTGTTCACGGTGGTAACCGTAAAAACGAAGAGCCGCGGTATTGGCCTCTACAATCCTCCCATCTTGAGGATCAATTAAGAGCTTGATGGCCTGGTTATCTTCGAAAATCCTCCAAAACTGCCCCTTGCTTTCAGCCAGCTCCTCCTGCTCTTTTCGGCCGGCCAAAAACGCCGCCAAATACGGGGCGAGTTCAGAAAGCAATTGAGAACGGGAGGACCCTGCTCCGGCATTTTTTTCCAAGCCGGCAGTCACCAATCCAATGGCCTGGTCGCCGGCCACCAAAGGAACCATGGAGATTCCCTCAAGAGGAACAGCTTGTCTCCCCATGAACCACTCTTCCGGAATATCGGAGCGGCAGGAAGAAGTCTGCACGGCCCGAGAATCCAAGCATCTTCTCCTCAATTCACCCAATCGGTTCAAATCCCTTTCAACCAGCAAGGGCGAACGCAAGCCAAAGGTGGCTCGCTCAATGAGGAAGCCTTTGCCGTCTTTGAGTTCCAAAGTGGCCGCCGGGAATCCCAAGTCCTTGCAAATTCGTCCCAGGACCGCCTGATAGGAGTCGATCAATTTCTCGGTAGAGCAAACCGTGGAAAAAATGCCCAAAAATAGGTCAGATACCGACAATTCGGGAGTCCATTCAATCGAGCCTCCCATCCGCCCTTTTTCAGCCTGCCATTGGACCAGGGCAACGAGGTCCTGCAAGATTCTTTTGTGCAAAGCCGAAGGTAAAACGGGATTGCCATCCAGGTCGCCGGGCTTCCAATGGGAAAAATCCTGGACAAGAAGTTGGAAAACCTGATGAGCGGAGATCCCGGAATCCAGGCATTGGTCGAAGAAAATTTGAGCTTGGCGAATTCTTTGCGACCCTTTTTCCAGACAAAAAAAGTCTTGTCTAAACTTCCGATACTCAGGAATCAATTTCAGCGGCAAGCGGCCTGGATCCGAATCTTGGGCGTGTTCGGCAAGCCCCCGCAAAGCTTCCAGTTCCCGGCCGTCGAGCTCCCAAATTGGACTTCCACCGATCCATTGGATCTTCTCCAACCGGTCGCCGGTTCCATCCCCCTGAATTCTGTTCATGAACTCTTAAGCACAATGTCGCTCCGATTTCAGCCTAAACAAAAGGCGGAGCGATTCGGAATCCATGCTAGCAAGAAGTTCAGCCATGTCCCATGTCTCCACTAAAAAAGTCGAATGAACAAGCATTCACCCTTGAATTCTTCCACAGCGGGCATGTTTCAATGGACCGACAAAGCCTTCCTCTCTTTTCCGGCTTAAGCCACGATGCGGAAATCAACCGGTTCCACTGCCCCTCGCTGCTTAAGAAAGCGGCGGATCTCCCATCTGGCGGAGGCTCGTGCCACGGATGCAAGGATGGGAAGATCGATCGATGGGTCGAGTTTGTGCGGAGGAATCACCTCGGCACCATGAATTCGTTGCCCCATACGCCCGGGATGAAGGTCCACGATGACGGCGGCCCGGCGACCAAGCTGCGAAAGAGCTTGTTGAAGCAAACGACCTGTTTCCCCATATCCCCAAAGCAAGTAATGCCGTTGATTCTTCAGCAGGTCATGACATAAATGATGCGCTTTGCACCGAGCGAATTGCTTCAATGAATACCGCGGATCACAACGGGTCAGCCGGCCTCGGTGATCTCGCCAGCGTATCAATTTTTGCGGGCAAATCCCTATCCGAACTCCACTCAACAACATTCTCAACATTTGATCGTAATCCTCCGGCCATCCGCAGTCCCGGTAAAGAAAACGCTGCAAGGATTCCTTTCGAAACAACAAGGAAGGATTGGCCAACGGGCACTCAATAAATGCGTCCCGCCGGAGTTGCTGCTCCGTCCGAATCGAATTCAACCACGACTGGTATTCCTCCATTCCCTTGCTCAAGTTCTTTTTGGGATAGAGTTCCACGTGGGACCCGACAACCTCCAATTCCGGTTCCTCTTCAAATGCCGCCAACTGGACCGCCAATCGCTCCGGGTGCATCCAATCATCTCCATCCATCCGAGCGACAAAGGAGCCCCGACACAAAGCAATTCCTCGATTCGCGTTTTCCACAACTCCGGCGTGAGGAAGAGCATGCAAATGAAAGCGAGAATCGAGGCCGGCATAGCGGCGAGCAATTCTGGCGGAACCATCGGTGGAGCCATCGTCCAGAATTAGGCACTCCCAATAAGGAAAACTTTGTCGCCGGATACTTTCCAAGGCGACTTCAAGCCAGGCTTCCTCGTTGAACACCGGCAGCAAGATCGAAATCAGAGGGCGGCCGGTCGATTCCATCGGGTCGTCGGTTCTGGGTGACCAAATGATTTGCCCTAAGCCAGCCCTTCGTTTAAGGAGATCCTGGCCGATAACCTGAACCGAACCAAGGACTGGTCCATGCCATACCCCCATTCTTTTGCCGGATTCTCAAGTATCGAAAATCTTCGGACGGCATTGGCGGAAGGTCCAGCTTGAGAAAGAAATCCTTTTGCCCATTTCCTTCAATCCGCATCTGCACACCACCGGAATCGATGATTTCCAAGCTGTCCACCACATCGGTTCCGGACACCCAGCAAACCAAAGTCAGCTCCCGGGCCTCCTCTTCCGGCGACAGGATGCGTCCCATGCGCTTTCCGTCCAGAGAACACTTCATCAAGATCCTGGCGCCATTGGTGGCGTAAACCCGCCGAGCTCGCAAAGCCTCATAAACTCCCTCCCGGGTTCGGCTTTCAGCCAAGATCGCCGCCAAACCGCCGCTCGGTGCGGCCAAGTGCCCCATCCCCGGATGCCCGTCGTGGCCGTCCGTGCTGCCGATAGCCCCTAGCGGCAAGCCGAGCTTTAAGGCATCGCGGTAGAAATTGCCGCGCAATGGACGATAAATCCGTTTCGGACAATCTTCCGCCTCACTGCTGCCATGAACGGAAACGATTTCAGAAACCGGTTCAATTTCAGGATCCGGCCGAAAGGTCCAATCGATGGCGACCGGACCTCCCGCGCTGTGATGAGCAATGGTCAACGCTTGTTTACCGCGCAAGCCGGCCCAGAGCTCCTCCGGAGTATCGAATGCAGGATCGATCGAACTTAATAGCGGCCTTTGTTCGCCAAAGAAAAGCACGTGACGATGTCCATAAATCCAATTGGTCCATTCGTAGCCGGGCAAGCTGATGAATTCTCCTGGGCGGTAAAACTCATCCGCCCGCGAAAGCGTTCCTTGCCACAAATCCGGGTGCTGGTCTAAAAATTCCACTCCCCAATGGTCGTGGTCGGTGAGGGCGGCGACGTCCAAAGCGGCAACATTTTGCGCGTAGTCATAAATTTGAGTTGGGGTGGCCGTGCCGTCGGAGACCGAACTGTGGATTTGCAAATCACCCCAAAGCAATGCATATCGCCCGTCCTCGACCAACATCGGATTGCTTTCCGCTTCCAAACCGGTGCGATCTCGAAGTTGCAAACGATAAACCCCTGGAGGCGGCACCGGCAAATCGATCCAACCTCGCCCGAGAGGCAAATCCTTCGGCCCCCACTGAGAAGGAAGGCCGGGCCATGCAGATTCCACGCTCAAGCTCAAAGAGGCTTCGATCGGGATTCCTGCATTGCCTCTGGCGTCGACGAAAGCAAAGCGAAGGCGAATGGAGTCGGCGCCGGTTGGTACGGTGGACGGCAGGAAGGCCAATAGCCTGGCCGCAGGTCCGGCGAGGATTTGAATGGACGGGCATGGCTTCAACAAGCCGCGGACGCCGTCGCCATCGCCGTCCACCGAAAACCAAAACCGGGAATCCGCTTCGGCAAACCGGTCAGCCTGGGCCAGACCCGGTCCGCTGCCATAACGAATTCGAATGGTCTGGCCGGGTTCCAGATCGCCACCGAGGATGCGAATTCCCAATAACGGACCGTCGACGGTCCAAGGCTCCAATTCCACCCCGGCTTGGGAAGTTTCCACTTCGGTGAAGCCAGGTAGATGAGCAGATTGGGTTTGCGGCGGACTCCATCCCCAATACGGAGAAACCATAAAAAACAAACTCCCGCCTTTTTGAATACCTAAAGGCCCGGCCTTGAAAAGAAAGGTCCAGCTTCCCCGATTTCCAGCAACGATTTTGTCTGGTCCTTGTTCGATTTCTACCCGTCCTTGGCCGTCTGAGGGATGGCGGGGTGCAGCCAAATCCGCCCGCATGGCTTCCAAGTTCTCGGGAATCGCCGTCGGCGGATACGCAACTTCCTCCTGAACTTGCTCTTGCTCGCCGGCCAAGGCTTCCTTGCCCTCTTCCTTATGGCCGCAAGCCCATCCTCCGGCTCCCGCCAGAAGCAGGATCGTTACGGGAAAAACCTTTGGCTTCAAGGCCATGGCAAAAGCAAACGTAGAGGAACGTGCAGGCGATCCGCCCAAGCCGCTTCATTGTGGCCGGCACCTGGTTCATACCAATGATGCAGGTCCACTCCGAATTGATAACCGGCACTGCTTAAGGCATCCCGCATGGCCAGGGATTCGGCCAGCAGATCGTCGCCGGAATCCACGTAGAAAATGCACGGCGGCCGGTTACCGGTGAAACTTTCTACTTCGTGAATATAAGCTCCACCGTCCCACCAAAAGGAGGAAGACATGCAAGCAACGGCCCCGAAAGTTCCCGATCGGGTCCAGCCAGCGTGGAAGCTAATCAAACCGCCCATGGAAGAACCTAAACTCAAAGTATCCTTCGCCAGTGGCAAGGTGCGATACGTGGAGTCGACGTAGGGTTTGACCGTATCTTCAAGGAAATCCAGATAGAGATCGCCGCCGCCTCCTCCAAAAAAAGGATCGGGCCACGGACTGTATTCGAATAGGCGACCGGAGGTGTTGTCGATCCCCACGACAATGACTTCTCGAACTTGACCGATGCCGACTTCACGGTTCAAAGTCTCATCCACCTCCCATTCCACTCCAAAAGCGGCGGTATTGGGGTCGAACAAATTCTGTCCGTCGTGCATGTAAAGCACGGGATAATGCTTGGCCGGGTTTTCAAAATAGCTGGCAGGTAAAAATATCCTCAAAGTGCGCTTGTTGTTGAGCTGTGGGCTCCAAAAGTTATGGACCAAATGCAAGCTTCCCTGGGAAGCCCCGAAAAATGGATAGACGTTTAATACGCCGGTACCGCCGGGAAGAAAATAGTTGCCTCCGGTACTCCAATCGAGATCGTCGATCAGAGGTTTCCAGGAGAATCCGGCCATGCCGCGGGGGCCCTTCCAAACCCACACGTTGCCGGGTGTCCACTGGGCCGAGACGCCCTGGCTCCAGCTCAAGGGCGAGGCGTCGCCCCGGATAGAAATAAAATGCCCCCATCCGGCATCATAGTGCACTCGGAGAACGGGGCGGTCCGGCCAAGCCGAAGGGGCGACCTGGAGCTGGGAGAACGCCTCGGTCCCGCCAAAGCAGAACACCAGCAGCGCCCAAACCAGCCGTCGAGGGAATATTCCAAACCTGCATGCCATGGCGCTTGCATCATCCCAAACGGAAGTCGGGGGAGCAAACCCGAAGCGGTGGAATCCCTAGATCCGACTAGAAAGGGAGGAACATCGAGCAAATCAGGGACTACTTACTTCTTGCCCAAGTCGGCAAAATCCCCGGATTCCACATGCGCAAAATCCTTCCCTCCTCCTTCCTCATTCCCGGTCTGGTGTTGCTGTCCGGCCCAATCCTTAGCGCCCAGGGCCCGGTTCCCTACGACCGTCAAGCTCAATGGGAGTCCTATACCGGCGGAGTCACCACCGGCGGCGGCTTTGCCGATATCAACGGCGACGGCTTCCTGGACTTCGTAGTCGCCAACGGCAACGACATCCTCCGACAACGGGTGGAAGTTTATTACAACGACGGCCAAGGCGGTTTCCCCAACAACCCGCAATGGCAATCTTCGGACGTGGATTACCACGGCCATTTGGCCATCGGGGACATCAACCAGGACGGTTGGCCCGACGTCGCAGTTTCCGTTTTTCTCGGCGCCGGCGGCTTCGGCAGCCTCGGCAAAGCCAAGGTTTACATGAACACAGGAGGAAGCTTGGAAAATTCTCCCTCCTGGACTTCCTCCGATCGCTTTTATTCGTTTAGCTGCGCTCTCGGGGATGCCGACGGAGACGGCGACTTGGATTTGGCAGTCGCCACCGGTGAACCCTACTTCGGCTCACCGACCAAAAACCGCATCTACTACAACAGCGGGGGCACCTTGGGGACTTCCCCCGGTTGGCAAGCCGCCATCAACGATCACGCCTTGGACGTTGCCTTTGGGGACGCAGATGGTGACGGCGACCAGGATTTGGCTTTTTGCACGGCTTCCGGTCCCAACCGGATTTACTTCCAAACCGGTTCCGGTATGAGCACCAGTGCCGGCTGGAGTTCCACCGACAACAATAATCAGAATGGAAATACCTTGGCTTTCCACGATTACGATAGCGATGGAGACCAAGACTTGGCGGTTTCCGACAACGACCAGCTCAGTGGAGGGCAAGGCGACTTCAAAATCTATCGCAATCTCGGTTCCGGTCTCGCCACGACGCCGTTTTGGACCGATTACAACGGCATGGTTTCTGCGGTGGCTTGGGCCGACGTCCACCTCGACGGCCAATCCGATTTGTTCGGCGGTGTCTGGTGGGGCGGCACCATGTGCTTTTTGAATAACAACGGGAGCTTCTCTCACTCCCGCTCTTGGGATTCCTCCAAGAACAGCGTGGTGGAAGCCATTTCCTTCGGAGACATTGACGCCAACGCGTTACGAGACGCCAATTCCGAAAGCCACGCACCTAACGGCCGTTGCTATTACTTGAACCACCGGCCGGTCCACGCCATCCAGGAGATCCGGGTCGACGGTTCTCCTTTGGCGTTGAACAACTTCTGCGCCAACTTGGAAGAAGGTTGGATCGCTTTGGACCGCACTCCTTCGGCCAACGTGGAAATCGACTACACCTGGACTGAATCTCCCGACATGGGAGTCACCAACTGGGACCAAAGCATCGGCAACTTGTTGTTCCTGCGGCATGACTTGATCGAGGTGGACGCGATCGCCACTGGAAGCACCAATCTAAGTCCCGGCGGCACCCTGAACTTAGACGTTGACATCCAGAGCACCACCAACCGGACCGAAAACATTCGCGTGGCGGTGGTTACTTTCCCGCCGAATCAGGTCATGCGAATTCTGGACCTGAGAAACGAAAGCTTGGCCCCGTTCGCCGGCTCCACCACGCCCCACTCCTTCCCGGTGCCGAGCAGCCTGCCTCCGGGCTTCCTGGGTCAATACACCTTGACCGCCGCAACTCTTTACGACAGCGACGTTATCGCCACGGACTCGTTCAATTTCAGCATCCAATAGACGCTAATTCGAACGCCTCCTTCCGGCCGGCTGTCCTCTTGTGACAGCCGGCTTTGTTCAAAAATGCTGTCCAAGACTGGAGAATTTGTCATTGTAGATATAAGCCCAAGCCAACGGGCCGGCTCCTTGAGAGAAAACCATGAAGATTCCCCTTTCCCCCATCTTGGCTTGCTTGGTGCTGTGCAGCAGCCTAAGTGCGGCCCAGCAAACCATGCCCAGCAAACGGGCCGTAACACCGGTCCATCTTGGAACTTACAAGGTAGGAAGCAACGAATTCATCCCAAACTCTGCTTCCACTCGCTCCGGTCCTGATGTCCTGTACAACAATAATTTGGCGACCGGCTACTACTCGGTTCCGGGCGCCGATCAGGAATGGATCGACGAAGGAGGTTTGCAGGATCGGGGTGATCTTCAGCTAACTCAAATCAACGGTTTCGAGTTTTCATACTGCTCCACCGAGCCGGATCCGACCCAAAATTCCGGCGGCTTTACCATTAACTTCTACCGCGAGCATCAGATCTGCCAGTTGCCTGCAGGAGATGGATATCCGGACGGTTCAGATTGCACCTATGATTTGATCGGTCTGCCTTTGGGAACGGCGAACGGTGGCATTCAATGCTGGGTCGTCAACGTGGATCTCAGCGGCGGCTTTGAATGCTCCGGCGACCAGGCATTTTATTTTCCGACCGAAGACGCCGCCGGAGTCAATCGTCTGTTCGGTTGGGGTTTCATTCCCCATCAAGACAACACCGGACCGTTTTTGGCCCACGGAGGCCACCGAAACGATAATTCTTTCGTTTGGTGGGATGCGGCCACTCAACAACTGATCGGATGTTTTTGGTTTGGCGGTTGGCCGGTGGCCAGCTTTGCCATGCGCATTCTGGGCCCACCTCCGAACGTATTTGAATACGGCCCGGATGAGCCGGATGTAAACGACACCCTGCGGCTGCTCAGTGATCCCGCAGTTGCTGGAGGCATGGGCCATTGGTGGATTGAAAACCCCAATCCCGGCCGCTGGTATTGGTTCATGGCCACTTTGGATTGGAACCAAAGTCCGGCTTTAGGCGGAACTTTGTTGGTGGACTACCCGAACTTGCTGCCGCCGACACCCTTGCAAATGCCCGGCGGCGATCTAACGGTGCCGCTACCTCCGGTATTGCCCGATGAATTCCACACTCAAGCGGTGGAAACCAATGCTCCCAACTTGAGCCCGAGTACGGTCACCGCGTTCTCCACCAGCACCAAGAATTCGAACTGGAAGCCGCAGAATAAATCCTGTTCAGTCACGTCCTTCACTGTGCCGAAAAACAAAACGGCGTGCAAGGTGGTTGACGCCGGCAGCGGACGCAAAAAAGTCGGTCAAGAGTTTTTGATGGAAGCCCGTTTCGGTGCCACCAATCCCGAATGTTGTGAGTATCGCCAGTACCTTAAGGGCGAGTTCAAAGTCGGAGGAACGGTTTTGACTCACAACCTTCCCGGCGGCAAAAAGCTTGAGAAGAACAAGTACCACGAAGACGGCATTCGCGGCGCAACGCCTCCGACCAACGAACACTACGGCCACCGCAGTGAAGGGGACCAAGACACCACCGACGTTTACTCCAATCCTGACCGGGCCACCGGTAAGAATTACGACGGCTATGACTTCCCCGGAATTACAGGTACGCCGCCTTTCACCTACTCGATCGATTTGGTCTTCAAGGGCGAAATCATCGACGTCTGCAAGTGCAACAAAGTGGTGAAATCAAGCACCTGGAAGGTAAAGTGCAGCGGAACCGTGAACCAGCCCGAGCCTGCGCAAATCGGACTTCGCCAACTGACCCTGGAGGTGGACAACGTCCCCGTAACGATTCAATTCAGTTTGCGGGAAAACCGGGAAATGAGAGCCATTGTTTCCTTCCCTTCCGGGCCGGAAAGCTTGGTGCTGGACGCCAGTCAAGTCGACTTGCAACTGCAAGGCCACACTCCTCTGTCTTCTCCGGCCGGTCCCCTGCTACAAACGGTCTTACGAGAATTCGCCAACTCACACGCCTTCTACAACTTCGATTGGCCTGAGAACTTGGACGGCCAATGGGTTCAAGGGACTATCGCCGTGCTCGGTTCCGAGCCGGTTCCGTTCCAAATCCAACTCTAATTCGAAAGACCGGTCTTTCGCCGGCGAGCTTCGTTTCGGAAGCTCGCCGGCTTTTTTTATTGACCTCAGTTTCCCGCTTGCAAGGCGGCGGCCATGGCTCCATAAGCGGCCCCGGTTTGGGGAAAGCCCGCTTGCAGCAGGGCTTTGCCCAGCCCGGCAAGATCGCGTTTCCACGGCACCGTCGTTTGCCCACCGGTCAAAGCTTTCAAACGCTGGCCGGGAGAATCGGCGCCGGCAAGAGCGGCGGCGTCCTGCAACAAGGTTTCTACGCTTACCGGTCCCTGATAAAGCACCGCCAGCCTGCCTTGGGCGTCCAGCAAAAGGCTGGTAGGCAATACGAAGGGCTTCACGCCTCCGGTGACCTCTTTCAGAACCAAATGGACGGCTTCCAGGATTTCCGGAGGATAGTGGCCGGCGGCTTCCTGGAACCCGAATTGCTCCAGCCGTTGCTTCGCCTTATCCAGGTCTTCCGGCTTGTCGGTGGACATCGCCACCACTCTTAGCCCGGCCTGCTGCAGCTCATCGTTTCGCTGTTGGAACTCGTACAGCTCCTTTAAACAATTGTTGCACCAGCTTGCCCAAAGATTGATCAATACCGGAGCGCCGCGGAGGGATTCCACCGTCCTTTGAGGGTTCTGGAAGCCGGGCAGCGGAAAGGGGGCCATCGGCAACGGATCGGCCAGAACAGCCCGGTTCGAACTTTGCTTATTCGGCTCCGGTGCCTTTCCTTCCAAGTTGGCAAATTCCAGATGGCTGGTAGCCCGGATCACCCGAGCTTTCTTGGACCCTTGCACCACCCGATAACGCGTATTGACTTCGAGATTCGGATAACGATCTTCGCTGCCATCGGGCCAGCGGACAATCATGGTGTCCACTCGATCCGCTTTTCCGACCCCGAACTGAAGCCGTTTGCTGGATTGGCTGAGATAGCCATCACCCGCATACAGGGTTTTTCGCAAGGTTCGGCCGTCAATTTCCAAGATGACTTGAGCTCCGATGGCGTCCCGATTGCACTTCACGCCTCGCAATTTCACTGCCACGAAATTGTGCCCGCTTTCATCGAGATTTCGCAAAAAGCGAACCCGCGGTCCGGTGCGGTTCTTCATCATGAGATCGAGGCGGCCGTCATCGTCCCAATCCACCAAAGCCGCGCTGCGAGCGTCGTCGGCATAGTCGACGGTGGAATTGGACGACAAATTGGCAAAGCGCCCTTCGCCTCCAAGGTTAAGGTAAACACAGTTCTTTTCCCGCCCGCTCCAGGATTTCCCTTCTTTAAGCACAAGGTGGCTCAGGGCTTCCCAAGCGGTTTGGTAGTCGCGGGTATCTTGGTCGGAACTGAGAGGAGATTGCGACGTCACGCGCCGCCAGAAAAAACTTCACAAATCATCCGGGGCTTTGTTGGTTATAAAACCGTTTGGCACGTAAAGATCTTCAAAGCCGTCATTATTGAGATCGACAAATTTGGCCCCCCAAGCCCAGCGGCCGAGAGAAACGCCGGAAGTCATGGTGACGTCTTCAAAGCTGCCGTCTCCCCGGTTTCGCCACAGCGTATTCCCGCGAGCATGGCGCAAATAAGCCTGGTGAGCTTCCTGGTGTTGTCCCTCCATAAAACGGTTGCTTTGTGAAGCAATCCGCTGTCCGGCGGAAGAAAACATGTTGCTTATGTAAAGGTCCATGTCCCCATCCAGGTCATAATCGGCACAAGTCACTCCCATGCTGGCAGCGAGTTCTTGAGCACCGACCTCTTCGATCACGTTGGTGAACTTGCCCCCTTCGTTGCGGTAAAGATTGTTGCCGCCAAAGTCATTGGCGACGAAGAGGTCTAAATCGCTATCCTGATCGAAGTCTTCCCAGAGACCGGCAAGGCTGTACCGGGAATTTTTGACGTGAAACCCGACCTTTTCCGTAGCGTTTTCAAAGCTCCGATTGCCTTGGTTGCGCCAGTAAAGGTTCGGCGCCCCGTTGTACGCATCGTGATAAGGAACCGGGTTCACTCCCAAAGTGTTGTTTTTGTTGTATCGGCAAGCGTATATGTCCAGGTCGCCGTCTTGGTCGGGATCGGCCACCGCCAAGGAGTGGATGTTGGCCGGATTTGCATCCTCCAGGCCGACGAAATCGGTAAACACTCCGGTGCCTTGATTGAAGCACAGCAAAATATTCTGCCCCATGGTCAGGGCCAAGTCCTGATGGCCGTCGTTGTCGAAATCAGCAATCACCACGCCGCGAGTGGTTTCCAGAAAGGCAACCTGGCTTCGAGCGGCCTGGTCCTTGGCGCTTCCGTCGGCCTTGTGCATCAATAGGCGGTTGGGCAAGCCGCCCTGCTGTGCGACGTAAACGTCATCCAATCCGTCTCCGTTCAAGTCGCCGACCGCCAGCCCCTGCCACCCCATGAAGAAGTCTCCGAACAACCGGTCCATGCTGCCGTGGTATTCGTTGACTCCGCGGAGGAATTCATCTTCGTAAAAGGAATTGGCGGCGAAAACCCGCTCGGTAAGGTCGGCGAACAGAGGGCGCTTGGAATGAACTTCCTCGAAAAAATGATTGCGAATGAATCGGATTCGGCTGTGCTCTAAATCCTCTCCCACGGTGAAACCGACCTCCCACTCCATCACTTGCTGCCGCCGGCCGCCCCCGACCTCGGCAGAAATTTGGACGTGGCCCTCCACCCGGAAATGGTCAGCTTCGTCCATGTGCACCCGCACGATCTTCAAAGCCTCCTTGAAATCCTGGCCACCTTGAAAGGGTTGCAACAGGGCATCAAATTGAGCCGCGACCTGGTCTCGTCCCAACAGTTCTTGAGACAACTCGGGAGCCCGATAAACCTGATGGTGTTCATCCTCGAAACGGATCTCCAACGAACTCGGCCGCAAGGGACTCAGCCCCTGAAAGTCATCAGCCAGAAACGGCGCAAAATTGAAAGCTCCATCTTCGGGAGGATGTAACCAGCCCTCCAAAAAATCGTGAATCACGTGTTTCGCAACGTCGTGAGCGACTTCGCTAGGCCAACCGTCGACTTTCGGATCATGCTTGCGCAAATCTTCGGACAAGTGATCCGGAGGCGCTTGGCCGTCCTCGAACAAGACCGATAAATCGCCGCTTTCCGCCCCGATTTCCGGTTCCTGAGTCCCCGAGTGCGGCGAAGTCGTTTGAGACGGAAGCTGGGAATCTTCCGAGTCTGGCTTCCCGTTTCCTCCGCATGCAAAAGCGCCGAATAGGACGAGGCCAAGGGCGAAGCTGAGCCAAAGGTCGGAATGGGACATTGGACTCCGGGTCCGGGGGGAAGAAGAGTAGAGTTCCTGGTTCGAATCATAGCATTCGTTGGCAACGTATTGCCCGACTGCTCAGCAGGAGGCCCCGACCGCCTTTCCTTCTCAAGACTTCGACGAATCGATGGAATCCGGTAGCTCGGCCAATATCGGCGCTGCCCGATGGCGCAACCAAAGGGTCTGCAGGACCCCACCGGTGGAAAAAGCCACTAACGCCGCAAATATCCCGGGAAAACGCCCCCAAGCCACAGCCACCGACAATCCAGCCAAGGCTACGACCAGGTACAACAAAACTCCCTCGGTAATTCCTCGGGTTCGGTGACGGTGAACTAAAATACCCTGGTACCAACTTTGCATCGCCTGATATCCAGGCATCAAAAATGCAAACAAAAGAGCTTGGCTACTCAAGCGGCTTAACTCGGGATTCAGCCCGGAAACGCGGCCAAACCACCAGCCTGCCAGGGGCGTCCATCCCAAGATTAATAAAACCGCCATGGTGACGGCCGCCAAAAGCAGGCCGAAGCGGCGTAAAGCTCTGGCCCCACCTTCCCGGCCCAACAAGGCCACGACCACTTCATTAAAGGCAAAGCCCGAACTTCGGGTAAGAAAAACCAAGCTGTGGACCGCCGGCCAAGCAGCCAAGGAGGCCAATTCCGCCGGCATGCGACTCATAGCGGCGGTTCCCGCCGGTTGAATAATCAGGGTCAGGAGCGGAGTCATCGCCAGAGGAACGTAAAAACTCAGAAATGCTCCCCAACTCTTGACCTTGCCCAAGTCCGGAGCCGGGCGCAAACGATCTCGGAGAATCGGAGCCGAGATCACGCGAATGAAAATCGCTTCGGCCGTTACTGCAGCCGCCACAGCACCCGCTCCCACGGCAATGCCGGGACCAAGCTTGAAAGCGAAACCGGTAACCAAGACCGCCAGCAGGACGGCTAGGCGGACCAGAGTTCCCAGCATGACCCATTGACTGCGTTCGAACCGAATCAGGACGCCCTGATGCATGCGCCGATAAGCGATCGCCCAAGTCCAGGGGGTCATGATTTGAAGCCCCAAGCGGGCGGGCTCGACGACTTCCTCCGGCACGTCCAGCAGGGTATGTACCACCAGTTCAAATAAGGGTGTAAAGGCAATGGCGATATGCACCGCGGTCAGGATCGCCGACAAAACGGTCATAAAGCGGTGCACCTTGCGATAAGACCTCCAATCCGAACACAAAGCCGTGGCCGCGGCCAGCAACATGATGACCGGCCCTTCAATGACCAAGCTGATCGGAAAAGCCACGGAACCATAGGCGGCCAAGTTAATTTCCGGATCCGCCATTCGAGCGACGAAGGCGGTAAAGAGGGGAAGTTCCACTCCCATAAGCAACCAGCTTCCCGCCAGGGGAAGCCAGAGCCGAAACACCGTGCCGAGCTGGATCGGCTTTTCCAAGGGAGGGTTTTGCAAGGAAGGCCAACTTCGAATCGGGTGGAGATAATTACCCGGAAATCCGGGATATTACTGGAAGGACGGAGGCCGTAGTCGCAGGAAAAAAGGAGGGTATCATCCTCCGAGAGGTCCCCGGTAGCAAACCGATCCCTTCCATAGGTTAAGCCATGAGACCCTTCACCCTTTCTTTGATCCTCCTCCTCTCCGCCGGTCTTCTTTGGCAATGCCAAGGGCCGGGCAAAAAAACATCAAGCAGCGCCGATGTAGCCAAAACCGGCACTTTGTCGCTGGAAACCATCCGGCAACAACTGGCCGATCCGAACGCCCACCAAAGTTTCGTCCCGGAAAGTCTGCTCGGACTTCCGGAAGATTTGAGCGAGTTCATTCCCGCGGACAATCCCATGACCGCGGCCAAAGTGGAGCTCGGACGCCAACTTTACTTCGACAAGCGCTTGTCCAGGGACGGCACCGTTTCCTGCGCCACCTGCCATGATCCGGCCAAAGGTTGGACCGACAACGCCCCGGTCTCCACCGGCATCGACGGCCAAAAAGGTGGGCGATCGGCCCCCACCGTGGTCAACCGTCTGCTCGGCAAAACCCAATTTTGGGACGGCCGCGCCGCCACCCTGGAGGAACAAGCCCTGGGGCCGATCGCGAACCCGATTGAAATGGGCTTCAGCGTGGAAGAAGCGGTCGAGCTTCTCAATGAAATCGAAGGTTACCGCCTTCAATTTGAAGCCGTGTTCGGCGGCCCGGCCACTGCCGACGGCATTGCCAAAGCCATCGCCGCCTTTGAACGAACGGTTCTGACCGGCGCCAACAAAAACGACTACTACGAGCGAGCGGTTCCCTGGTTCGACTGGGACCCTGAAGACGAGGAAGACGAAGAGTGGATTGAAATCGGACTTCGCATCCTGGAGGAAGAGAAACAAAACCGCTTATCGGAGTCCGCCCTGCGCGGTCGCACGCTTTACTTCGAGAAGGCGGCTTGCAGCACTTGCCACTTCGGAGCCGACTTGACCGATGAGCAATTCCACAACATCGGGGTAGGTGTCGAAGGCGATGCCGCCGACCCCGGACTGGCGGCGATTTCGGGGCTGGAGGAGGATTGGGGCAAGTTCAAAACCCCGAGTCTTCGCAACATCGCCCTTACCGCTCCGTACATGCACGATGGAAGCCAAGCGACCCTGATGGACACCATTCGTCACTACAACCAAGGGGGCGTGAAGAATCGGAATCTGTCCGGCAATATTTTCCCGCTCAATCTCACCGAGGAGGAAATGCAGGACTTGCTGGCCTTTCTTGAAGAAGGGTTGACCGGAAGCATTCCCGATATCCAAACTCCGGATCTGCCCTAGGCCTCGGTCCGCCGAGTTTTTTGCCCCGAGTCCCATCCCGCCCTTCACTCTGCACGAAGAACGGGATGGGACTTAATTCGATGCGTGATTGTCTTATCATATTTTTCATGCAGCTTTCGTTCCATTCCACCGGTCCGCGCTGATTCCAGCCCGCATGAGCTATGCCAATACCGTCCTGGTCACCGGCGCCACCGGCTATATCGGTGGCCGCTTGGTGGGCCGGCTTTTGAACGCAGGATATCGGGTGCGCTGCCTGACCCGATCGCCCAAAAAACTGGACCACCGGCCGTGGTTCGGCCACCAGGACGTCGAAATCATGGCCGGGGATGCCGGCAGCGCTACCGAATTGGAGAGGGCGATGCAGGGCTGCTTCGCCGCCTATTACTTGATTCACTCGATGCAGGCTGCCGGCGCCGATTACGGCCACCGAGACCGGGAACTGGCTCGCATCTTCGTCCGTGCCGCCGATCGCTCGGATTTGCAGAGGATTGTCTATCTCGGCGGTCTGGGAGAAACGGGCAGCGGTTTGAGCAAACACCTCCGCTCCCGAAGAGAAGTTGAACACATCCTTGCCGAATGCAAAATCCCGGTGACGGTGTTTCGCGCCGCCATGATCATCGGCTCGGGATCCGCTTCCTTTGAGATCTTGCGTTACTTGGTGGAACGACTTCCGGTCATGATTACTCCGAAGTGGGTGGTCACTCGGGTGCAACCGATTGCGGTCCGAAACGCTCTTTATTACTTGGTGAAATGTTTGGAAGTCAAAGCGACCCGCGGTCGGACCTTCGACATCGGCGGCCCCGACGTGGTGACCTATGCCCAGTTAATTCAATGCATGGCCGAAGTCCGTGGCTTGCGCCGGCGCTGGATTATTCCGATTCCTCTTTTAAGCCCAGGCTTGAGTTCCATTTGGATTCACCTGGTGACTCCGATCAGTAAGGAAATGGCACGCCCCCTGGCGGAGGGTCTACGCAACGAAGTCCTGTGCCGCAATCGGGAAGCGGAGGACTTGATGCCGCAACGATTGTTCAAGATTCGAGAAGCCATGGATCGAGCTTTTCAAAACCTGAACAGTCACAAAGTGGAAACCGCTTGGAGCGCCGCCGGTCCCATGCCTGGAGACCCAGATTGGTCCGGAGGAAAAATTTTCGAGGACCAATACAAGATCGACATTCAGGCAAATCCACAAGCGGTGTTCAAAGCGGTCTGTCGTATCGGCGGCGGCCATGGTTGGTATGGCGCCTCTTTTTTATGGCGCCTGCGCGGAGCCATCGACCGGCTTTTCGGCGGCCCCGGCCTGCGCCGCGGACGCCGGCACCCTGAAATTGTGGCTTACGGCGAAGCCCTGGATTTCTGGCGGGTGACCGACGTGGAAAATCCCAAGCGTTTGGTGTTGCACGCGGAGATGAAAGTACCCGGGCGAGCTCAGCTTCGTTTCGACATTGAAACCTTGGAAGAAAACAGCAGCAGATTGATCCAAACCGCCCGATTCGTCCCCCGCGGCCTGTTCGGCCTGCTTTATTGGTACGCGGTTTGGCCGTTTCACTACTGGGTATTCGGAAGCATGTTGAAAGGGATCCGGCGCAGCGCAGAGCGCTGAAGCTCAAAGAAGATTGGCTGGAAGCCGGTTTCCCCCACCCTTCGCCGGGCTACTCTGGAAACGATGGCCATTCGCTTCGCTGCCCTTTTCCTTTGCCTGCTGCCAGCTTGCTTTCTGAGCAGCACGACCACCAACCAGGCCCTGGACGCCTCAGCGATCGCCGCCTTGCGCCCCGGTTCCAGTACCGCTCAGGAAGTCGCCACCCAGCTTGGGGCCCCGGTTCAAGTGGTCGAACTGGGCCGCGGTTCGGCCTGGTTGTATGAACACGTCCGTGAAAAACAAGCCGGCATCTTTCTGCTGCTGGTGGCGGTCAACGGCGTAGACGCTCAAGCCGATCGTTGTTGGGTGTTTTTCGATGAAAACAACGTTCTAACTCACCTGGGCTCGAACCTGCAAGCGGACCAGGCCGAATATGACGTCCCGCCTTTCGGCGATTGATCCATACCAACGAATCATGGGTTCGACTCGTTTTTGCCTGGCCGTCCTAGCGTTCGGATTTTTCAGCCTGACGAGTTGCGTCAGCTTTACCTACAACGAAGTGGCGGTAAACCAGCCGCCGGCTCATCCCGATGCGAACGGACTTGAAGTGGGTACCAGCACTCTTTCCGATTGCTTGTTGGCTCTCGGCGCCCCAACCGAAGTGGAAGAAGATGAAACCGGCGACGGAGCCATCCTGACCTGGTCTTGGATTCGAGAAGACGGCTGGAGCCTGCGGATTTCCATCCCCCTGACTCGGGGAGTCACCGGTTCCTTCCAGTACGCCGATGCCGAAAACATGCTGCGGCACTTGCGCTTGGACTTCGATCCGAATTGGGTCTTGCGAGAGATCTACGGCCGGGAAAATTTGGTGCTGCCGGCCACGGAAACCGGGTCAACCGGTCTTTGAGTGAGTCAGGGAAGCACCGGGGCTTCTTCGGTTCCACCCTGGCGAAGTCGGGGATACTGGGCTTTCCTAGCCTCGAGTTCTGAAACCATCCGCCGGGCCATTCGCCGTAAGACCTCCGCTTGCTTTTTCGCCAAGTCTTTTTTCTCCCCGAGGTCTCGATCCAATCGGTAAAGCTCCCAACGCTGTGGTTGGTAAAAGTAAATCACTTTCCAGGGCCCAAGCCGCATGGCGCTGTGAGGTTGATATCCCGGTCCTTTCGGCCCCCACACGTGGGGATAGTGAAACAACAGAGGGCGGTCTTCCCCCAAATCGTCCCGTTGCAACAGGGGCGTAAAGTCCATTCCATCCAACGGATGGTTTTCCGGTAGGGGAACGCCGGCCCAAGCCAGCAAGGTCGGGAAGTAATCCTCCACGATGGTCGGAGTCTGGCGAATCGCTCCGGCTTCCACCGGAAGACGACGTTGCAAAGGGTGATCGGCAGCGGGAACCGCCCAGGAAATGACCTGCGGAATTCGGGTGCCGCCTTCATAAGCGGAGCCTTTGCCTTCTCGCAACGGCCAGTTGTGACTGTGATCGCCGGAACCCGTGCGGGCTTTGCCCCGGGCATGGACGCTCAAGCCGCCGTTGTCGGAAGCGAACATCACCAAGGTTCGTTCGCCGACTCCCAATCTTTCGACGCAAGCCAACAAGGCTCCCAAGCTGGCGTCGACGCCTTCCACCATGGAGGCATATCGGCTTTCCACGGCGTCCACCCCGGCTTCCAGATAAGCTTGATCGTAAGGCGGATGGGCTCGAATCGGTGCGTGCACCGCGTAGTGAGCCATGTAGAGGTAAAACGGCTGTTCGCGGTCGACGGCTTCCCGCACCGCCTTGCAGGCTTCGACGGTCAAGGCATCGCTGAGATGTATCGGCAAACCGTGGTAATCGGCCAAGCCGGGGACACCCCAAATGTCTTTGCCAAAGCCGAAATCATGCTGCCCGGCATAGTGCCCCGGCGCTCCAGCGCAATGGCCGGCGATGTTGCGATCAAATCCGAGATTGCAGGGATCCTCCCCGGGAGTTTGGTCGGCGCCCCAATGAGCCTTGCCGGCATGGATGGTGAAATAACCGGCCTGCTGCAACAAAGCCGGCAAAGTCGGCTCGCCAGGCTGCAAGCCTTGGTTACGCCAATCCGGACTTTGCAAGCGAGCGGTTTTGCCGGATTGGTCCCGATCTGCTTTCAAAGTCCAATTGGTCACCCGATGCCGCGCCGGATTTTGTCCGGTCATCAAACTGGTTCGGGTCGGGGAACAAACCGCCGCGGCATAAGCCTGTTCGAAACGCACTCCGGTTTGCGCCAACCGCTGGAGCTGCGGGGTTCGAAAATGGCGGTTTTGCGGTACGGCTTCCTTCGCCATGGGAACCGATGTGTCCTGCCAACCCAAGTCGTCCACCAAAAACAGGATGATGTTCGGGCGCAGATCTTGTTCGGATTCGAGTTGCGCCTGGGTCAGCGGCAAGGAAACCGCAAAAAGAAAGCAAGCCGTCGCGAACATGGTCCTGGATCAGGTAGCGGTCGGATCGGCTTGGTGAACGCCGAACAAATTTCCTTCCGTGTCTTTGGCGTAAGCCACCCAACCGACCTTGGGAATCGGCATCTTCGGCACCACCACCATGCCGCCGGCCGATTCGATCTTGGCTACGGCGTCGTCGACCGAGTCGACGTCGACAGCACAGACGTAGGCGATCACCGCTTGGCCGTCGATAGGTCCCTGCCGCGGCATCAAACCTCCGTTGATCCCCGGTTCGTCGTCCGGCCCGGTGAGGATCATCCAATACGGCATCGGGCCGTCATAAGGTTGAAAGGTCCAGCCGAAAACGTTCTGGTAGAAGGCGATTGCCCTTTCGGGCTGCTCAGCGTGAATTTCGAAGTGGACGACTCGGCTCAAGGGGACCTCCGGCTCTCGGATTCGGGGAGGCAGAAGCTAGCAGCCGCGGCTCGATGGTGGGATACCGAAAAAGGGAATTCAGCTACACTGAGGGTTCGCCGCGCAAGGGGGAGATCGTGGCGGATTTCGTCTCACGCACACTCACCTCAACCGAAAACGCTCCATGCGCACCCTCCTGACCTCCACCCTCCTGCTGGCCGCCATCAGCCCGGCTGTTGCGCAGGAAGACCATTCCAGTAAATGGTTTGCAGATTTTGACCAAGCGGCCGCGGCAGCCAAGGAAGCAGGCAAAGACCTTTTCGTGGACTTCACCGGCTCCGATTGGTGCGGCTGGTGCATCAAACTTCACAAGGAAGTTTTCGATCACGATCCCTTCTACGCCCTAGAAAAGGATTTCGTGTTCGTCGCTCTGGATTACCCGCGTAGCGAAGAAGCCAAGGCCAAGGTCCCGAACCCGGACCGCAATCAGGAACTGGCGAAGAAGTACAAGATCCAGGGCTACCCCACCATCCTGTTGATGACCGCCGAAGGGGAAGTCTTCGGGACCACCGGCTACCGAGAAGGTGGACCGGAGAAGTACGTCGAATTCGTCAAGGAGTTGACGGTATCCGGCAAGAAAGCCTTGGCCGACGTCGCCCAGTTGAAAGCGGAATTTGAAAAGGCCGAAGACAAGGCGCCCATCGTCCGCAAAGCCTGTGATCTGTTGGAAAACCTGGCCAGTGGCGCTCCCGGCGGAAGCATTTTGGCCGGCATCGCCCGCCAAGGCCTGACCTTGGATCCGGAAAACAAGTCGGGCTTGCAAATGGCCGCCCTTCGCGCCTTGCTCAAGTCGGGCCAAGGCGAAGAAACGGATTTAGCCGCCGCGGAAAAGCTGGATGCCAAGAACGCCGAAGGCTTGATGGAATACGTGATTCAAGCCGCCATGGGCAAGGTCCGGGATGAAACCAGTGCCAATGCCATGGTCGATCGCTTGCTGGCCTTCAAGAAATTGGAAAAGGTCCACGACAAGGAAATGATCCAAGGTATGTGCGTCAACGCCGCCTACTGGTGCCACTCCGAAAAGATGTTGAATCGCCCTGAAGACGCCAAAGTCCTGGCCAAATGGGCCACGGAGTTAGGCGAAATCCATGAAAGGATGGCTCCCGTGATTGAGCAAATCCTCGGCGAAGACATTTCCTGATTCCTCACCTCATCACTTCAGCCGCCGGCCTTGACTGCGCCGGCGGCTGCTTTCATTTCTTCATCGAGAGCTTGCGTTGGCAATCCTAGTTTTCAGCTCTTCCTTTCCCAATTCGACCAACAGTTTCTCTACGGCATGATGAGCGGCTAACAAAATTACGTTCAGGTCATCTCTTTTCCCTTTTTCTCCTCCGACTTCGGCGCCGCCTTCCCAACCGTCGGCCATCATATTTACGCCTATCTTCTTCGACTTAACTGAAAACATACCGGTACTTGAGCTGATTTGGCGATAACGGTTTTTCTTAGGCAGGAATTCCTCAATTGCCAAACCAACTTCTGCAGAAATAGTAATCGGTTTATCTTCACCACTGATTTGGAATTCCTTCTCCTTCTTCAAATCAAATTTCGCGCCTCCGACCTGTTCAACGATCAAACTAACTAACTTGCACGATAAACGAAGCGGCGCTGCCGGAGTTCCCGTTTCCTTGTCTCCATCTTCAGCAAATAAATAGAGGGCTCCCGTATGAGGAGCCAAACGCCGCAAACAACTTCCTAAGTACTCGGAGTATTCCGAGTTGGCTCCAAGGCCCTTCGGGTCTACAAATAAATCCGCATCAAATGGATTGATTTCAACCGAGGAAACCTCGAAAGTCTCCACTCCATCTAATTTTTTTTGATATTTTTTGTCAGAAACCGCCTGATCGACACTTTCGGTCACCTCACTAGGATTTAGGATCTCCCAATCTGAAAGCCCGCTGCAACTGCTCGCAAAAATCAAGAAACTCGAAGTGATTAAGATTTTCGAAAGTTCCACCTTTGGTACCTACTCTTTCTTGGCTCAGAAACTGGAGTAGCGTCAATCTCTCACAAAATTAACGCAATGGAAGGACGGCCTCCCTTCAATCAGTCCAAACGTTTCGTTCTCCACCAGCCGCCATAAAAATATCTTCTTAACTCATAATCTGAGATTGGACAGGCAATTCGACCTGTTCCACTCCCAAAAAACTACAAATGGATATTATTGCCAGTTTGATTCAGTCGATATTCCGTGAAACAAAAAACGGGCGACTACCCCTCGAGGTCTCTGCAAGAGGCCGGGGAGAGAGGGGCAGCCGCCCTAAGGGATCCTTTCCGATGGGAGGCCGTACCTAGTAGGCGGCCACCAAAGCGAAACCTTGCGGGCCGACCGGGACGTCGGCACCAATGATTTCGATGGTCCAATTTCCGGAAACCGGATTGGCCACGTTCACCGTTTCCAAGGTGTTGCGGGGATCGAACTTGGTCGGGTTGGCATTGGATTCACCGCCGGAAGTGCTCAGCAAATTGCCGTGGTAGACCGTGCCGTTCGGCGACACAACTCTCAAGTTCAAGTTGTTCACCACCGGAGCGGCGGCACCGGCGGCGCCAGGCTCGTCGGCAAAGGCGAGAGTGATGCGCAAATCGCTACCGCCTTGCACGTTCAAGGGAAAACTTTGAGTTTGTCCCTGACTGAGACCGCTGTTGTGCCGAACGTCCTGAACCCAAAGTTTGCGAGCATCGCCGGAAAAGAACATCGAGTTATCCAACAGGATCCGCCCCCAGCCTTCCCGGTAACTCGGGTAGCCGGATTCGGCGGTCATGTCGACGGCGCTGTTGGCCATCATCGCCCGCATCAGCGAACCGCTGGGAGTGAAGGCGTTGCCGGCATTGGCGGCGCCGCTCGGGTAGAAACCGTCCTCGAAGTACTGCTTCACCAAGGCGCAGGCGCCGGCAACCACCGGGCAAGCCATGGAAGTTCCGCACATGCTGCGAGTGCCGCAGGAAGCGGTCGAGGCGGAGAAGGTGGAGCAACCCGGGGCGTACACTTCCGGCTTCAAGCGGCCGTCCTGAGTCGGCCCGGCGCCGCCGGTGCCATGACGATCCTGGTTGCTGCGATCGGTAGCTCCCACGGCCAGGCAAGATTTAGCGTTCTCCGGGTTCTTCAAACTTCCGCCGTTGGTTACGGCGAACAACACGACAGCTTCCTCCTGGTCGTGGCTGTAGGCATCGATGCCGCGGCAGCGAGTGTCGTAATTGGTGGTCCAGTCATTCCCCCAGGAATTGGTGTGAATGCGGGCTCCCTTGCCGTAAGCCTCCAGCAAGGCCGATTCCATTTGGCTCGCCGACGGCGTGTAGGAATGGTGAATCAAGAAAGCCAAAGGCGCCATCCCGATCCGGTAAATGCTGCCGTTGACCGGTTGACTGTTGCCCGCCGCCGAACCGGCGGTGTGGGTTCCATGAGAATCGCCGCCGCCGGAACTGCTCCACCACTTGATCTTTCGGTGAGCGGCACCGGGAGCCACGCCGGTCGGATCGTCGAAATAGCAGCTTGATTCTTGGATGCGGCCGTCCATGTGGCCGATCGCCACATTTTCTCCCAAGATGCCTTGCTGCCAGATTTTCAAGTCATTGTTGCGATTGGTTTGAATGACCCAGCGGGACTTGTCGTTCCGCATCACCGTCGGGGCATCCTCTTCCAGCCAACGAATCGCCGGGTTTTGCGACAGAGACACCACCTGCTGCGGATCAATGCGAATCATCGCCTGTTGGTAGCGGCCGTTGGCGGTCACCTCGACGATTTCCAAATCGCGAGCCCGAAGGCCTTGCTCTTGCAACAGCGGATCCTGATCGGGCCAAAACTCGACAACGACCAGCAGGCGTCCTTCAGGATCGTCCTGGCCGCTTTGGTATTTGCCGAGGTTCGGGTCCACCTTGAAGTAAGGATGAACCGGCACAACGGCTTGGGCAGCTTCACGAACCGCGGCCAATGCGGAAGCCGGCAGTTTAGCTTCGAATGCGTTGTGGGGAACGTAATCGAAAACTTGTCCGCCCAACTCTTCCACCTCGCCCCTCAACTGGTGATAGGTCTCGGGAGAAGCTTGGACGTAGAAATATCCGGCTTCGATGGCTTGTTCCGCATCGAGCTTTAAGGCCGCAGGAACGGCGGGAGCGGCTTTTTGGGTATCCCAACTGGCCGCTTTTAAAACCAGCCGGGTTGGTTCCGCCCGGCGATCGGTTTTGTCCAACGGAAGTAATGCCGGATCTTGGGGAACAGCCCAGGCGGCAAAACTAAGTGCGAGCAGGGTTAGGCTCATGAGATTGATTGGGGATGGTGTGGAACGTGGGGGGCTTTGAGGGATCGCCAGGATCCCTATCTCCCTAGGTGTATCCGCTAAATCCGGCCGGATTCAGGGCCTGGGGTTAAGCCGGGGATATCCGGGACCAAGCTGGCTGGAAGTGGGATAAAGCTGGAGCGGAAAGGGGCCGTTCGGTTTCGAAATTCAATTCCCCGGCTCGAATTGCCGGATCAACTCGTCTCGATAGGTTCGACCGAGAGGCAACTTAGTACCATCTTGCAAAGCCACATAAGCCTCAGATCCAGCCCCGCCTGGGTGAATTTCTCGCAAAAATTTCAAATTAACCAAAAAGGATCGGTGCACCCTTCCAAAGCCGATGCCATGCAATCGTTCGGTCATACCGGTCATGGTTTCCCGGATCAAATAGGTCTGATTTCCGCTGTGGAGTTTTAAATAATTGCCTGCGGCTTCGATCCACTGCAATTGTTCCGGTTCTAAAAGAAGAAGAGTGTCCACGCATTTGAACAACAAACGGTCGCCGCCGGCGCCGTCCGCCCGCAAGTGCTTCATAAAATTACCCTGTGCCGGGTCTTCCCCGTTTCGGCGCTTTTCTTCCACCCGTCGAACGACCTTGTCCAAAGATCTTTGAAAACGCTCGGGATCGACCGGTTTCAGCAAATAATCCAGAGCGAAGTAATCGAAAGCGGTTAAGGCATGTTGATCGTAGGCGGTCACCATCACCGCCAATGGGGCTTGATCTCCCAAGGCTTCCAATACCTCAAAACCGTCCACTTCCGGCATGTGAATATCCAGAAAGACCACATCCGCGGCTTGCTTTTGTAAACAACGAATGGCCTGTTCTCCCCCCTCGCATTCGAACAGGATTTGGAATCGAGAATCGTGTTTCAAGCCTTCCCGAACGGCGGCGCGTCCAAGAGGTTCGTCATCGACGATGACGCAAGTAATCGGAGTCTGGTTCATTGGCTCATCAAGCTTCTTCCTTCAGGAATTGCTTCCTTCCCCATGGGGCTCTTCTCGATAAAAAGGAAGGCGAAGCCGGCAACGGACGCCACCCTCCTGGCGATTTTCAATTTCCAAAGTTCCCGCCTCGCCGTAAAGCTGCCGCAGGCGACTGCGGGTATTGGACAGGCCGACACCGAATTCGGGTATGGACCCTTGGAAACCATTGCCATTGTCCAAAACTTCCAACTGAAGGATTTGCCGATCGACGCCGGCAACGCCGGCAAGGATGTGAATGGCACAAGGTCGCGCGGTTCGCTCCACTCCATGAACCACCGCGTTTTCCACAAGCGGCTGCAAACAACGGGCCGGGACCATGGAATCCAGCGGCGCTTCACTTTCCACCTTCACCTGCAAGCGGGACCCGAACCGAATCTCCTGAATCTGCAAATACAGCTTCACAAAGGCAAGCTCCTGGTCTAAGCGAACTTCCTGCCGATTCATGCTTTGCAAGGAAAGGCGCAATAAGTCAGCCAGCTTTTGCAGCATCTGCCTGGCCGCCTTCGGATCAATGCCGATCAAAGTGCCGATGCCGTTCAGGGAATTGAACAGGAAATGGGGATTCAGTTGCATTTGCAATCCCCGCCACTGAGCTTTGGCCAATTCGGATTGCAATTCCAATTCCCGTGTTCGTCTGCGGCTATTGGTTCGAAAAGCCATCAAGCCTTGCAACAATCCGGTCATGGCCAGATAAATCATGAAATCGGAAGTCACCCCGGCCCAGCGAAAGAACTCCGCCATGCTGAGGTCCTCTTCTTCCAAGGGAATGATCTCGCCCTCTCCGACTTCCAAATCGTTTTCCGTGATATCTCCCAGGGCGCCTTCCGAGAAATCAGCTTCCGCCTCCGCAGGTCCGTCGGAACAAGGGCCTTCCGGGTGAGGCACCCAAGTCACCAGCACGAAACTCATCAGAAAAACCAAGCCAGCGAAAGAAACTGCGGCAACTAGGTGGGAGAAGAAAGGCAACCAAGGCTTGGCCCCGGCCCGAAACCGCATCCTCAAATTCATCCAGACCAAAGGGAAAGCCAAGATCCACCAAGGGGCCCAGGGCATCAGAGCGTGATACCAAAGCCAAGCCACGGAGAGGTCGGCATCGTTGTGAGCCCAAAACTCCACCAGGGACAGGCAATCCATCATCCCCAACAGGACGAACACCAACAAGACTCCGAGACTCAGGGGCCAAAACGGCAAGACTGCCCCCGCGATCGGAGTCGGTAAGCCTGGCTCCGTGGCTAAATTCGGCAGAGTGGTGGTTGCGGATCGCGGTTGCAAATCAGGACCTCAGGGAATCGCTAAGTCTATTCTCCCTTCACAAGCGCCTTGAAAACGGTGGCCGGGGCGGAAAAAGGAATGGTTGGGATGAACGTCGCTCCCCTCGGGTTAAAGTCTGCCAAGGCTCGCTCAAAAATCCAATCGGCGGACACCGGCCGCCGGCCGGGTGCGAAAGGCCCGGGGGATTCGTCCGGTTTTCTTTTCATATCGCCTTTGCAATTCCTGTTGCACCGCGGCCGCCGCTCCACTTTGTACTAAATGGAGGGTGCAACCGCCAAAGCCACCACCGGTCATGCGACTCCCCCACACCCCCCGTGCCGGTCCGAGCTCCGCCGCATTGTCCACCAGGAAATCCAAGGCTTCGCAACTGACTTCGTAATCCCGACGGAGAGATTCGTGGCTTTCTAACAAGAGTTGCCCGAGGACGGCAAAGTCACGATGACGCAGTTTCTCCGCCGCCGTTTGGGTCCGGCGGATTTCGCTGACCACGTGGCGGACCCGGGGAAGCAGTTCCGGCCTAAGCGGAAGGCTATTCAGATCTTGCTCCGGTTGGTCGGCCAGCTCTCGCAACGAAGCCAAGCCCAGCCTCGAGGCGGCGGCCTGGCAGTCTTGCCGTCGCCGAGCGTATTCCCCCGAAGCCAGAGCATGCTGCACTCCGGTATCGACCACCAACAGTTCGGCGTTCTTGGTCAGACCCTCGCCGGCAGTCTCAGCCGAGGGTCCAAATGGAAGAAAGTCGGTTTTCTGAGAACGACAGTCCAAACGCAACACCTGGTCCGCCTAGCCAGGGTTACCGCGAACTGGTCCATGATCCCGCAGGGCACGCCGGCAAACTGATGCTCGGCCTGCTGGCAAAGCAGAGCCTTGGCTTTCGGCTCCAAAGATCGCTCCGTAACCGTCTCCAACAAGGTGGCCATCGCCACCTCCAAAGCCGCGCTGGAGCTAAGCCCCCCTCCCGTAGGGAGATCCGCCTCGACCCACAATTGAAGACCGGGTAAGGGCTGGCGAATCCTCTGTTGGAAAAGAACCGCCACCCCGGCCAGGTACCTGCCCCAAAATGGCTCGGATTGTGGCGAACAAAACGCCATGGCTGCATCCCAGCTCTGGTCCGCAGCGGCGCTGGCGGCCAGCAAGCGGCCCTCGGGCCCGGGACCGGCGGCCAGCACCACGTGCCGGTCCACTGCCGCGGGCAGCACCAAACCGCCGTTGTAGTCGACGTGTTCGCCGATCAAATTCACCCGGCCGGGTGCGGCGATCAGCCACTCGGCTTGGCTCCGATAACGCCGCCGGTAGCCCTGCAGGCCACGATCTGCCAGAGACGCCAAGGTCATGGAGGTCAAGCTTCCCGCCAATCATTTCTCCTTGCAAGGAGCCAACAGAATTCGGCTCAGAAGCGGGCAGGGCTATCCTGCCGGCATGAAGCGCGTACTCATCCTAGGAGGCGGCATGGTCGGCGCTGCCATGGCCATGGACCTGGCGGCGGAAGCCGATTTGGAGGTGACCGTGGCCGACCGCGACGCCGATCGCTTACAGACCTTGGCAGCCCGATTTGGAGTGGCCACGGTGCAGGCCGACCTTGGCGATCCTGACCGCTTGCGAAAGCTTGCCGGGCAGGCGGATGTGATCCTTGGCGCGTTGTCCTCGGTCATTGGCTTACAAAGCTTGCAAGCGGTATTGGAAGCGGGCCGCGACTACGTCGACATCAGCTTCATGCCGGAGGATCCGACCACCCTGCACGCTTTGGCCCAAGAACGCGGCGCCTGTGCCGTCGTCGATTGCGGAGTCGCACCCGGTCTCAGCAATATGCTGTGCGGCTTCGCGGCAGCTTCGATGCAACCCTGCGAAAAACTGCGCATTTTCGTCGGCGGATTGCCGGCCGAGCGAAGCTGGCCCTATGAATATAGGGCCGGTTTCGCGCCATCCGACGTGATTGAAGAATACGTTCGTCCCGCCCGCCAAGTGGAGAACGGAAAGGTCGTGGTTTATCCGGCCTTGTCCGGAGTGGAAAGGTTGGAATTTCCGGATCTGGGCACCCTCGAAGCCTTTCACACCGATGGCTTGCGCAGCTTGATTCAAAGCCTAGAGGTTCCGGACATGCAAGAAAAAACCATGAGATATCCGGGCCATGCCGCTTTGATGGAATCCTTCCGCGAAACCGGCTTGTTCAGTCCAAAGGAAATCCAATTGCCATCCGGAGATAAAGTCACTCCTTTGGAAATGACTTCGACTTTGATGTTTCCGAAGTGGGAATTTCAACCGGGAGAAGTGGACATCACCGTTTTGCGGGTCCAGGCGCAAGGCGTCTCTCAAGGACGGCAGATTCAATGGCAATGGGACCTTCACGACCGGATGGATCCGACCACCGGTTTTCGTTCCATGTCCCGAACCACCGCCTTTCCCGCCACCGCCATGGCCCGATTGCTATTGTCGAAAAAGTGGCACCGCCCCGGGGTTCATCCGCCCGAAATCCCGGCTCAAGAAACCGGCGTGATGGAGGAAATCTTGACGGCTTTGAAGGCCCGAGGAATTTCCATTCGCAAACAGGAGCAAACACTCGAATAACTTTCGGGGCATGGCGAAGCCCGGTCAAGGAGCCGTCGATCTGCGCCGAATCTTTCGGCTCAGCCTGCCGCTGGCCGCAGGTTGGATTTTATTTGGCGGCGAACTACCGTTACTGACCGCCTTCATGGCTCGAATGGGCGATCCGGAACGGCAGCTCGCCGCTTACGGCTCGGTGGTCTTGCCTATCACCATGGTTTTGGAAGCCCCGGTCCTGATGCTTTTATCGGCGTCGGCTTCTTTGTGCACCGACTTGGCCGCTTACCGGTCTTTACGCCGATTTACTTTATTGTTAACCGGAAGCATCACCATATTCCACTTCATCCTGGCCTTCACGCCTCTTTATGAATTCGTGGTTCGAACCATCTTGGACGTTCCAGAGGAAGTGGTCGAACCGGGGCGCTGGGGCTTAAGAGTCATGACCCCGATGGTCTTGGCTCTGGGCTGGCGCCGGTTCCAACAAGGGTCCATGGTCCATTTCGAATATTCGAGGCCGGTACCGATTGGAGCGAGCTTCCGGCTATTGCTCATGGCGACCGTACTGGCGCTTTCATTATGGAGCGGGAAAGTTTCGGGCATCGTGGCGGCGACCTCCGCCTTGGTCATCGGCGTCGTCGGCGAAGCTTGGTTCATGACCTGGGCGGCGGCTAAGGTTCTTCCAGATTTTTTGCGTCCGAAATCCGGGCAGGCGGAAAGCTTGAGAATCCGCTCCCTGCTCAAGTTTTATATTCCTCTGGCCACCACTCCCCTCATCATTATGTTCATCCAACCCGCCGGAACTGCGGCCATGAGTCGCATGCCCCACGCTTTAGAAAGCCTGGCCGCTTGGCCGGCAGTCTACGGCTTGGTGTTTCTGGCCAGGGGCACCGGCTTCGCCTTCAATGAAGTGGTCGTTGCGCTACTGCGCAAGCCCAACGCGGTCAAAGCTTTGACCCGCTTTGCCTGCATTCTGGCCGCCGCCATGATGACTTTGCTGCTGGTTCTTTCCGTCACCCCACTTTCCGGCTTCTGGTTCAAAACTCTTTCAGGTCTGCCTCCGGAATTGGCGGAAACTTGTTCCTTCGCCTTGTTATTCGCCTTACTCATGCCGGCTTACCAAGCCTTTCAAAGCCTGTTTCAAGGAGCCTTGGTTCACAGCCGCAAAACCAAACCGATCTTTGAAGGAGTGGTGCTCTACTTGTGCGTCAGTTTTCTGGTCTTGTGGTGGGGCACTCAATGGCAAAGGTACACCGGGATTTACTTCACCCTGTGCGCCTTCACCATTGGCGGCAGCCTCCAGACCCTATGGCTGGCTTGGCGAGCCCGACCGGTGTTGAAGCAGTTGGCCTAGCGCTGAATGGGCAACCAGAGACTGAAAGCCTCCGCAGGTTTTTGATCTTCCCCGACCGTAGCAATCAAAAATTGCCCGTATCGGAGGCCGGCCTCCGGCCGCAGATCGCACTGCAAATCACCGCTGGGAGCCAATGGACGGCGCAGGACGACTTCCGCCAAGCCTTCTTCCGCCACGGCCGTTCCTTGGATTCGGCGGATATAGGGCTTCAACTCTTCCGGCGGTTCTTGAGGAGGACGGAAGACGCAAAGGTCCTGCTGCCCGCCATGGAAACCGGTGAAGAAAGGCGGATCCACGTAATTGCAAAGTTGGATTCCTGCGTTCACTTGCCGTGAAGAAGCCGGGTTCAATTCCCAGGCCATCCGGAAAGCAATTTCACGTCCGTCATGGGCGGCTTGCACGTGCACCGAGCGAGCCGGTTCGTCGATCCAGCGCAGGGGTTGGACCGGGATTTCCACTTGGGGAATGCCGCGCCAAGCCTCAGCATCCGAACCCTTCGGCAATTCCGACAACCAAACCGCCTGGACGGCTTCCGGCATCGGAACTTGTCCGCCGTTTTGCGCCATCCGTTGGACCAAGGCCACCAGGACGGCAGCTTCTTCATCCGACATGGCAAAAGCCGGCATGGCCGAGCCCGGCATGCCTAGCCGGATTCGTTTGTACAAGGAGGCAAAATCGCCACCGCCCTTGAAGATGCCGTCCCGAATATCTCTGGGCTTGGTCGGTTGTCCCCGCTCGTCTTGCATTTCGCGAACCCCATCGCCCCTGCCCTGGGCGCCATGGCAGTCGGCGCAGTATTTCCGGTAGAGCGGCAACGGCGAAAGTTCGGATTGAGCGGCCAAGCTCGGCGGCGGGATCTCGATCTCGGCCTCGGGCACCAAGCGCTCGACCACCATCTCCTCCACCTGAACCAGATCGACCTCCCCCTCGTTGAGCTGGATTTCCTCCACCAACTGCTCTTCCAGGCCACTGGCGGCCAGTTGCAGCACGTAGCCAGCCACCGCCTCCACATCGCCACAGCCAAGATGCCCGAAGGAAGGCATGGCGGTCCCGGGGATACCGTTACAAATCGTTGTCTTCAAATCATTTAAGGTCGGCACCCCATTTTCACCGCTGACCAGCAAAAAACGTCCGCGGGTGAAGTCCCTCGGCTTCGGCAACAGGCGGTCAGCCAGCAGGCCGTCGCCGGCCCCCTGATTGCCATGGCAGTGGACGCAGTGGCGCATGAATATCCGCCGGCCGCAGCCTTGGGCGTCCTCGACTTCGGCTCCTGGAGCGGCGCCGGAAAACACAACCGCGGCCGTCAAGGCCGCGGCCGCCGTGGGGATCAGGAACCAAAAGGGGCTTCGCATGGCCTCTATGGTTCGCCCACGCCCCCCCTTTTTGCAAGGGATGGTTCCCCACTAGCTTGCAGATGGCCGCGGCGGGAGAATGCGGAGATGATGGCTTCGGATCGGCCCCTCAGTCGCCAGAGCGTGGCGAATCTCTATCGCCAACCCCTCCTGGAGTTGGTTTTCCAAGCTGCCAGCGTCCATCGAATGCACCACGACCCTCAAGAGGTGCAGTGTTCTACCCTGATCAGCCTGAAGACCGGGGGCTGCCCGGAAAATTGCGCCTACTGTCCCCAGTCCGCCCACCATGAAGCGGAAGTCCAGGCCGAAGGCATGCTCGATCCGGAGGAAGTCCTGACCAGGGCGGCTCGGGCTAAGCGAGCCGGAGCCAATCGCTTCTGCATGGGAGCGGCCTGGCGGGAAGTCCGGAACGACCAAGAATTCGAAACCGTGCTGCAATTGGTCGAGCGGGTCAAATCCCTGGGCTTGGAAACTTGCGCAACCTTGGGCATGGTGGATGATCAGCAAGCCCAACGCTTGGCTTCCGCCGGATTGGACTATTACAACCACAACCTCGACACCTCGCCGGAGTTCTACCAACAGATTATTCAAACCCGGCGCTTCGAGGATCGGCTGGCGACTTTGCAGAGCGTACGCCGGGCCGGCATGAAGGTCTGTTGCGGCGGCATCTTGGGCATGGGCGAGTCGGAGGAGGACCGGATCGGCTTGCTCCACGCCCTGGCCAGCCAAGACCCGGCTCCGGAAAGCGTTCCGATCAACGCCCTGGTACCGGTGGCCGGGACTCCCTTGGAAGAACAGCCCACCCTGGCTTGGGAAACCATGGTGCGAGCGGTGGCCACGGCCAGGATTCTGATGCCCCAATCTCGGGTTCGGCTCAGTGCCGGTCGGACCGCCATGACCGAAGAAGCCCAAGCTTTGTGCTTTCTCGCCGGGGCGAATTCGGTGTTTTTGGGAGACCGCCTGTTGACCACCGCCAATCCCGAACGTCATCAGGATCAAAAGCTGTTCGACAAACTGGGTTTGAAGCCAGCGGCTTGCCAGGAAGAAACAACTTCTTCCGTGCCTCAGTAAAGATCTGAAGCCAACATGTCCATCGGCTCTCCAAACCAGATCCCTAGGCCTTCCACGACCCAGGACGCCGAATCGACACCGGCGGGATTGATCGAAGAAATCCGGGCCTGGAAAAAGGCCGGCCTCGAACGGCAGTTGGCGGAGCCCCAAGGCCTGGATTTCACCAGCAACGACTATTTGGGTTTGAGTCGACATCCTGCGGTGGTTCAAGCCGCCGCCAGTGCCTTGATGCGTTACGGCGCCGGGGCTCCCGCCGCTCGGTTGTTAAGGGGAGAATTAGCTCCCCATCGGCAAGCGGAAATGGCGGCGGCCCAATGGCAAAAACAGGAAGCCGCTTTGTTATTTCCCAGCGGTTGGCAGGCCAACCAGGCTTTGATCTCCACCTTCGCCGGTCCCGAGGACGTGATTTTCAGCGACGCTTTGAATCACGCTTCCATCATCGACGGCTGCCGCCTGTCTCGAGCCGAGGTCGAGGTTTTCGGCCACCGGAGTTTGGAGGATCTGGAAGCCGCCTTGAAACGGCATCCAGACGCCAGACGACGGTGGATCGTGACCGAATCCGTGTTCTCCATGGACGGCGACCGAGCTCCGCTGGCTCTCTACGGCGAAATGGCCCGCCGTTACGACGCCTGGCTGTGGGTGGATGAAGCTCACGCCAGCGGCTTGTTCGGCCCCGAGGGACAGGGACTTTGCGCGGTGGAAAAACCGCAGCGCCTTTGGGCTCAAACCATTACCGGAGGTAAAGCACTCGGCGTCAGTGGAGCCTTTGTGGTCGGATCCAGTCTGATGCGGAAGTGGCTATTGAATCGTGGGCGGGCCTTCGTGTTCACCACCGCCGCCCCTCCGGCCACGGCGGCCGCCTTGCAGGCCTCGATGGCGGTGTTGCAGCAAGAACCGGAACGCGGCCACCGGGCACGGCAAAACGCCCTCGAGTTGCACCGCTTATTGTTAGCCCAAGGTTGGCGTCTGCCGGCTCCGGAAGCGGCCATTGTTCCGGTTCCCATGGCCGATGAAGAAACCGCTCTGGCCACAGCGTCTCGATTGCAAAGGGATGGCTTCGACGTTCGGGCGGTTCGGCCGCCTACGGTCCCTCGAGGAAGCTGCCGATTGCGATTGGTCTGCCACGCCGATCATCGCCCGGAGCAGTTGCAGGCTTTAAGCCGGGCGTTGTCGAAGCTGCCCTCGGAATCGAATTCCTCCCTTCGCCTTGCCATTGGGAAGGACGGCGAAAATCGGCCACCGGCCCCACGAGGCTTATTGGTCGCAGGCACCGATACCGGAGTCGGAAAGACGGTGGTTTCCGCTCTGCTTTATTGGGCGGCAAATCAGAAAGGATTGCCGGCCCAATATTGGAAACCGATTCAAACCGGTTCGGATTCGGATACAGATACGGTGGCCGACCTGCTGCAAGGCCAAGCTTCAAAATTCCCTTCACCGGCCTTTGCTTTCCCTCTGCCAGCATCCATCGATCAAGCGGCAGAACAAGCTGGAGAACGGGTAGAGCTTTCTGCTTTGACCGCCTTGGCCAAGCAGAACCTATCGCCGGACCGTTTTTGGATTGCGGAAGGCGCCGGAGGCCTGCGCGTGCCCTTGAACGATCATGAGGATCAATTGGACTTTTTCGCCGCCTTGCGTTTGCCGGTGGTCTTGGTAGCCCGCAGCGGTTTGGGAACCTTGAATCACACTTTGCTCAGCGTGGAAGCTTTGCAAAGCCACGGCCTACCGTTGCGGGCCTTGTTTTTGGTCGGTACGCCTCACGAAGCCAACGAAAAAAGCTTGCGTCGCAGATTACCGCTCCCCATTTTCCGCTTACCGCAACTTCCTGACCTCAATCCCCAGTCCTTTGCCGACTGGGCTGGGAAGAACGACTGCAGCCCCTTATGGACTTGAACCCGGCTTCGGATTGGTTGCCTCACGACCGGCAACATTGCTGGCATCCCTACACCCAACACGGTTTGGACCCGGAACCGTTGCCGGTGGTTGCCGCCGAAGGATCTTGGCTGCAATTGGCGGACGGCCGGCGCCTGCTGGACGCCATCTCTTCTTGGTGGACCGTCCTCCACGGTCACGGACAGCCGGAATTGATTTCGGCCATGACCGAGCAGGCCAAAACGCTGGATCATGTTTTGTTCGCAGGCTGTACTCACGAACCGGCAGCCCGCTTGGCGGCGGAATTAACGAACTTGGCCCCTGGCGAGCTATCCCGGGCGTTCTTCAGCGACGACGGCAGCACGGCTGTGGAAGTCGCTTTGAAAGCCGCTTACCAATTCCATTTGAGAGAAGGGCGGGATCGTCGTACCACTTTCCTGGCTTTAAACGGCGGCTACCACGGCGACACTTTCGGTGCCATGGCCGCCGGCGATCCAGATCCTTTTTTTCAAGAGTTTTCGCCGCTTCTGTTTCGGGTTCTTCGCATCGACCCGACTCTGGAAGCGCTGCACGAGGCCCTAAAGGCCCATTCGGACCAAATCGCCGCTTTTCTCTTCGAACCCATGGTTCAAGGGGCTGCCGGAATGGTCATGATTCCTCCCGAGTTTTATTCTGAAGCGGAAAAACTTTGTCGAGAGCGTGGGATTTTGACCATTGCCGACGAAGTGATGACCGGATTCGGGCGAACGGGCACTTTGTTCGCCTGCGATCAAGCCAACTTGAATCCGGACCTGATGTGCTTGGCGAAAGGTTTGACCGGAGGCATCTTTCCCCTGTCCGTCACCTTAGTCAAAGAAGAAGTTTTTCAAGCATTCTGGAGCCGAGAACGGAGTCGTGCCTTTTTTCATGGTCACTCCTTCACGGCTCATCCGGTCGGATGCGCGGTGGCTCGGGCTTCTTTGGCTTTGAACTTGCGAAATCAAACGCCGAAGGTACTGACGGCCATCGGAAAAAAAATTCACCACTCCCTACGAGCTTGGGTGGAATCCGAGGAAGCCGTGACTCTCCGTCACCTCGGCGGCATCGTCGCTCTCGAATTCCAGGCTTCCGACCCGGGCTATCTTTCCGGACTTGGCCAACACTTGCGCCAATACTGCCGAAATAGTTCTGCCTTGCTCCGCCCCTTGGGTCCGGTGCTGTACGCCATGCCGCCGGCCGCCACCTCACTGTCGGAAGCGGAGCAAATTGCCAAAGCCATGATGGAAGTCGGTGACGGTGCCTTGGCGAAGATCTAAAATACCGGACTTGCCGCCCTGGATCCCCTCGCGCAAACCCAATGGAAAACTTTCTTCAACAAGTGTCCCAGCAGGACGCCGCCCGCCGGCTTCCGGAGATCCTGGACCGAGTGACGGCGGATCACGACGCTCACGCCAAACTACTGAATACCTTGTCCAGGTTGGAGTACGTCGGCGTGCGCAAAATGCTGAAAAGCCGGCGAGCGGAGTCTTTCGATCTGGACGGTCTTCAACATCTTGTCGAAGAAGCCGCCCACGCCTTACGCTTGAAACGATTAGCCCATCGCATCGCCGAACACCCTCACACCGTAGCGACCTTCGCCGAAGCCCACACCCTTACCGGAGACGAAGCGGAGGACTATTTTCAAAAAGTAGACCAAGCTGCCGCCTCGGTGTTGGAAGATTTGCCGGAACCGGAACGTGGAGCGGCGAATTACTTCTTAACTTCCGCGGCTATCGAAATCCGGGCGGACGTTTTTTATCCCATTTACGAACAAAAACTGCGCCAGATCGGCGCCCCGGTTTCGGTCGCCGTCATTCAAAGGGATGAAGAGCGGCACTTGCAGGCGATGAGTGAGCAAATTGCTCAGCACCTTTCGGACTGGCAAATTCGATTGAGCCAGGTTTTGAAGCAAGAAGAACTGGCCTTCCAGCACTGGCTGGATTTGGTCGAAGAGCATTTGCAAAAACCGGATCCTCTTGCCTCTTCTTGACGGTTCTCGAGCCTTGCCTCCGAGATTTCACCTGCCCTCTCCCCCTTGCCGGGACCTTGCGACTCAATTTTCCCAGCAAAAATGAAATGCCAAGTCGCCGTCATCGGGGGAGGAGCCGCCGGCATGATGGCCGCCTTGTGGGCGGCCAGAAGCGGAGCCGATACGGTGCTTTGCGAAGGGTCATCCGCTTGCGGCCGAAAAATCCTGATTAGCGGCGGAGGCCGTTGCAACCTCTTGCCTTCGGAGAGTTCGGTTAACGATTTTTTCTCCACCGGTTCTCAAAATGTTTTGAAGCGGCTGTTTAGAACTTGGCGCCTGCCGGATTGCCGCGAGTTCTTCGAGCAGACCCTGGACCTGCCCCTGATCGAAGAAGAGGATTCCGGCAAGCTGTTTCCCGAATGCCAATCGGCCCGAATGGTCCGAGACCGATTGCTGGAGGCGCTCCAGGATGCGGGGGTTCATATTGCTCAACCATTCCGGGTGACTTCCATGGAGTTCGAAGGAAAAGGAGATTCGCAAGGTGAGCCTGCCTCCGCCGCCTTTCGGATAACAGATGATCACGATCAAGTGCTGGAAGGTGCAAAACTGATTTTGGCGACCGGAGGCTGCTCAATACCGAAGACGGGTTCGGATGGTTTTGGTTACCAACTTGCTCAAAATTTCGGTCATAGCTGTCTCCCGCCCTATCCCGCATTGGTACCCCTGCACAGCAAGGACCCGGGGATGACTTCCCTCAGCGGGATCAGCCTTCCGGTGACTTGGCGGGCAATGCTTCAAGGAAAAGTTCGAGAAGAGCGAACTCGGGAATTGCTTTTCACCCACCAAGGGTTCAGCGGGCCGGCCGTTCTCGACGCAAGCCATTGGGCAGTCCGGGAGCAGGCGAATTTGGAAATTGCCTGGGGAGCTCTCGATGAAGCCGATTGGGAGGACCACTGGCAAAGCCGGGGCCGCCGAGAACTACTTCGAGGCTTGAGCGATTTGTTGCCCAGGCGCTTAGCCGAGGACTTGATCCGCCGTTCTGGTTTGCGCCCGGACGTTCGGATCGGCACCTTAACTCGGCCGCAACGAAATCGCATGTTGCAAATTCTTTGCCATTTCCAGTTGCCAATTCAAGGCAACGGCGGCTTTCGAGTCGCGGAAGTCACCGGCGGCGGCATACCTCTGAACGAAGTTCAGCCGTCCACCTTGGAAAGCCGAAGCCAACCCGGGCTTTACCTCTGTGGCGAAATCCTCGACGTTATCGGCCGCATCGGGGGCTACAACTTTTACTGGGCTTGGGTCACCGGCCGCCTGGCCGGCGAAAGCGCGGCCAGGGATTTGGCTTAGCTGAAAGCCTATTTCAAGTTCAAGCGATTCAAGCGAACCAGCTCATCGCTTTCTTCACCGGCTCCGTACAAATCCCAGTAAAGCTCGGCTTCGCCTTGTGCCGGGATATTCACTCCAACCATGGCGAAATTGTTGGCCGTGAACACCTTGCCAAGCCGATGGAATTGCACCCTCTTGGTGGGAGAAGGCGTTCCTTTTTTGCGATACTCCAGCTCGCCTCGATTGGCCACCGCCAAGCGCAGCAATCGCCCGGGAGACTTACAATAAGTGATGGCGCTGGTCGTAAGTTGATATACCTTGGCATCCGGATGAGCCCTTCGAGTTAAGCGGAATGAGGCCCCAACGTGGACGTCACCACTAAGAATGACAACCGTTTGCTTGCGCTGATGGGAGATTTGGAAAACCTGATCCAGCAGCCAATCCCTTTCCTCCCAATTGCTTTCATGCTCCCATCCATCGCGCAAATCATCGGCAATGCCAAGCAAGGGCAGATCCAAGTAATTCGAAACGAAAGACTTTAAGTGAACCACCGGCACCGGAGCCACCACGAATAGGACCTTGGCGGAAGCTGCTTTCGGACTCTCCAACCATTTCTCGAAACGTTTCTTTTGCGGAAGGCCGAGAATGCGGGCTTGAGGCGCCTTGAAGTCTCGCTTGCCGCGCATGTCCAGCACGAAAATTCCCAATCGATCCCATTGAAATGAATAGTCATAAACTCCGTTAGGAGTCTTTGGATTATGTCCGTGTTGATACTCCTGGTAGACCTGTTTGGCCGCCTGAAACATTCGTCCAGCTAAAGCCAGGTTCTTCTTCTTGTTTTCCCATTCGTACCAGGTATCCAACACATTGGACAATTCACTGTCGGTATAAGAGCCCCAGCCGTCCATGATTTCATGGTCGTCCCAAATCATGTAGGTGGGGAAGCTACGAAATACTCGGCGCAATTCCGCGTCGCCCCAATAGCCTCGATAAATGTCCCGGTACCAGGAAAGCATGGCCTGTCGCTGCTCCGCGACCGGCAGCTTCAGAACTTCTTTTTTATGGCTTTTCAGCCAACTCCAAATATTTACCGAGTCGTCACCATCCGTGTAGACCTGATCGCCACAGCCGAGGACGAAGTCGGCATCCACGGTTTCCAAAATCTCGCGGAAGAACCGCCACATGTGCATGTTCTTGACTTGTCTGTCCTGAAAAGGCATGTGGCAACTGAAAATCCCGAATCGAATTTTCTCAGCCCCTTCCGCTTGAGTTCTAAATCGGTGAACTCGATCGCGGCCTACCTCCCAGCGCTCTTCTCGGTCGGCGTCAGCGGAAAAAAGACCGTAGAAATATTCTTTGCCCGCTTTCAACCCTTCGACTTCAAAAACGTGGGTGGCATCGGTCCCATAGCCGATCTCCTGCCGAAGGACCGCCCCTGGGGTAGGATCTTGCTTCCCGGCAAACTGAACCCAACCTTGCCCAAATCCTCCCTTTTGGAATTCCACGGGTTGAAGCCCGCGATCGAAACTTTCCTCACTGACGAAAAGGCAATATTCTCCGGCGGCATGCACTCGAACCCAAATCTTGGCGCTTTCAGTGGTGGTGTGGCCGACGATGGCAGAGCTGGTCAAACGGAGGCTGGGCCAGGGGCGATCCTCCCGAAAGGTGAAGGCAAGACGACTCATGCTTGGGTGCTGGGGCTGGGCCAAATGGCTGGGCTGTAAAGAGAAACGACTTTAAGGAGACTTTCATGCCAACTCAAGCTGGCCGGCTTGGGGATTTCTTCGAAAATTGTTGAAAGCTACCGCCCCCCACCTGCATTGGCTTGGGCAAAGACCATGAACGGCCTCCCCCATCCCGCCGACCTCGAAGCCCTGCTTGCCCACCGAAACTGGGTGAAAGCTCTGGCTCGAAGTTTGGTTGCCGACCCGGCGACGGCGGAGGACGTGGAGCAGCAAACTTGGCTGATCGCCCTGGAACGACCGCCCAAGCACGGCCGCAACCTCAAAGCCTGGCTGGCTTCGGTGACCCGCAGCGTTGCCGGAGGCACCTGGCGCGATCAGAAGCAACAACTTCGCAAGACGGAGCGGCTACAGGGACGCCTGGACCACGAGCCAGCCGAAGCTCCGTTAAAGCTGGCGGAACGTCAAGAAACCTTTCGACACCTTGCGGCGCTGGTAGCGGAACTCGAAGAACCCTACGGTTCCGCCATCTACTTGCGATATTTCGAAGGACTTTCGGTCAAGGAAGTAGCTCAACAACTTCAGCTTCCCGCCGCAACGGCACAAACCCACCTTCACCGTGGCGTCGCCTTGTTGCGCAAACGGCTGCAGCTTCGATTCGGTTCCTCATGGAAGAGTCGATGCCTGGTCTTTTTGACCCCCATACCTGCGGCAAGCTCAGCCTTGCCTCCTTTGGCCGCCTTGACCATGTCCACCAAAACCAAACTGAGCTTTCTCGCCACTCTTCTGCTGTTGCCACTCCTGATCCTGCTCTATCAACAATTGCCGCAGGATCCAAAGCAAGAAATCGCTCCGGAGCTGGAAGGCAATGCGGCCCTTCCCCCCATCAAGGAAGAACTTTCCGGTATGGCAACCGAGACTCGAAGAATCACTCCCGCATCAGAAAGCGAGCCCTTGGAAAAGGAAGAGGGCAAGCAGGGCGGTCACTTGGTTCAAGTTTCTTTCGCCGACTCCTTGAAAGCCGCAGCTCATGCTGAAGTCCTATATTTCGACTTGGCCGACGAACGAGCGGCTGCTTGGCGAAGGGACCAATTCCATGATTGGACCGACCAAGAAACTCTTTTGGATCGATACGGAACCCTATATCGGGCCGATGAGCAAGGGCGGATTCTCCTGCCGCCACGGAAAAGCTTTGCCTACATAGGAGCCCGCCTGCCCGGCTTCTTTGCTTCGGTCTATCTTTTGCAGGACCTTCATCGCGAGCCCTATGCTCAAGTCGAGCTCCTACTCCGACCGGCTCATCACGTCCGGGTGCGAGTCTTGGACAGCTTTCAACAGCCGGTAGAGAACTTTCCCCTGGCCTATCAGTTGTATTACAACGAAGTGCAGGGCAACAATCTACATCGGGTGCGAACCGGAAAAGACGGGCGAGCGGTTTTTCGGAATTTGCCGGACATCCTCTCTCGTAGTGGAGGATCCTTCGAACACCGTATCGTTCCGGCGGTACCCTGGCGGAATTCTCCTTTTTTGCGATTCACTCCAGAAAAGCTTCCTGAAAAAGAGTGGTTGATTCAACTGCCACCTATGGGAAGCGTACAAGTGCACTGCTTCGACGCCCAAGGGAAAGCGGTGTCGAACGGAACGGTGATTCACTTGCAGGCCAGGGGAGAGCCTCGAAATTCCGGCTTTGAAATCCAATCCCCGCTTGGCCACACCATGGCTTATCTGGATGGAGGTCAAACGGTGTTCCCATTTGTGGAAGTTGGGTTGGAAATCACCGCCGCTTTCCGGCCGGCCGGTTCAAAAGACTATCGATTCGTTCACGGTCGGGGGCCGATGCGCGCCAACGACCAAGCAAAACTGGAGATTTATGCCGCCGCCCCCGTGCCTCCCGTTCGTGCGCGCCTTGTGACCGTCAATGGAAATCCAATTCGACATCAAACGGTTGAATTGGAATTTTTCGATCGCGACCATGCCGGCGATGCCTACAACCATGGAATCCGTCTGGCCAGCAATGAAAACGGGGAAATTGAATTTCAACCTCCCCTTTCCGATGACCAGGATCAAGCCACAATATCTGCTTTAGTGGTCATTCCGGAAGGAGGCTCGAAAGCGGGACAGCTTCATTGGAGCACCACCGAGTTCAAAATCCAACGCCAAGGCTCGCCGGTGGAACTGGAGGATTGGATCGTCGGGCCGGAGTTGGTCGCCGGAGGCTTGGTTACAGATCATCGAAAACAGCCGAAGTCCGGTGTCGAGATGGTTTTGAAACTGGCCTGGTTACCCAAGGAGCCTTTGCACGAGAAGCTGGATCGCCCCCGCTATCTTTTCACTAGAACCGATGATTCCGGAAGGTTCGCGTTCCATGGTTGCCGGCCGGCAAACTTGGAGGATTGCCAGATCTTCGTAGAGACTAAAGAAGGAGCTGTACTCAGCCATCCTGAAAGCCACGCCATTCGCCTCGGAGCTGACGATCATGACTTTGTGATCGAACCCCAAACCATCGTGGAAGGGCGGATCCTCTGCGATTCCGATATTCCCCTGCAACGCTTGCGACTTCGATTGGAAGTGGAAGACGCAACAGGGAAGTGGTCCCGTTTCCCTGAATTGGAGTCGGAAACCGGCCGATTTCAATTCATCCTTCCTTCGGACGGCAAGGGCTTCCTAGTTTTGGAAGCACTGAGTTCAGGAGAGAGTCTGGCGACTTCGGATACTTTCGATTTCGCCCAAGCAGATTTGAAATCCTTGGGTTGGCAGGAACTGGATCTTCGACATCAACTTTTCGTTCACCGCATCACCGCCGTCGGAACCAAGGGCGAGGTCGATTCGCCGCTAAAGGTCGTCTTTCCGGAAGTGTCCGAGAATTGGATTCGGCACCTCCCCAACCCCTTTTCCTCCATCAGCCGTTCTCCTCAGCAACGAATTCAAATATCCGCTTCCGGTTACCGGCCTCAAGAAATTTTGGCCCGCGGTACCTCCGAAGTTTGGCTGCCGGACGCGATCCGGATTCAAGTTTGGCTGCCGGAGAACCTTCAATGGCCCGATCCTGAAGGTTGGAGCATAGTTGCAACCCGTTTCGTTTCTGGCCGGCCGACTCAGCCAACCATGGTCGGCCCCATTCAAGCTTCTATGGAAGGCGAGAACCCAAGTGCTTGGCTGTCCCTGCCGTCAGAGGGATCGTGGCAGCTCGCCTTGCAGTATCAACCGGTAAACCCGGAAACTCAAAAGCGAGTAGGCTTTCGCATTTTCGCCGGCGATCCGAAGGCTTCCAGTCAGGAAGTTCTGGTCCGGGATACCCAAGAAGCGCAAGCATGGGAATGGGTGGTCAGCCAACAAGAGATCGACAAGGTCATCGCCAGTGCCCAGGAATTTTGGGACCGGTAGTGCGGGATTTAGCTCCAAGCGAAATCGTCATCGAAACGGTATTCCTGAAGATCGGCGTCCAAGCGGACCACTGAATCGGCATAAGAATGGCGGAATTCAGGAAAGGATTCCGGATGCAAACAGGCCGCCAGGATTTCCAGGCTGTCGAGGATCCTCGGCCCGGAACGGTTGAAATAAGCATTGCCGTCGGCCAAATAAACCCTTCCTGCAGCCACCGCAGGCCAACGGTCCCACGGCAGCAGGCGGGGTAGATCGGCCAGCTCCTTTCGACTTCGCTGCAATGAAAAGCCGCAGGGTTTCAGCACCAAAACATCCGGTTGCAAGTCGGCCAACTCGGCATGGCTGAGTTGCGGACTGAGTTGGCCAGCTTCCGCTCCCAACGGAATTCCGCCGGCCAGTTGAATCATTTCCGGCATCCAAGTCCCGCCCAGCAGAGTCGGTTCCAGCCATTCGATGGTAACCACCTTCGGCCGCAACTCGATTTCCTTCACCTTGGCTTCAATTCGAGCCATTCTTGTTTTCAAATCGGCCAGGGTGGCTTGACCTTCTTTTTGCCGCCCGGCAGCCTCGGCGATGCGACTCAGGTCCTGAAAAATATCCTGCAATCGCGTCGGGTGCAGGCGCACGATCTTGACTTCGGAGCGCCTCAAATCCCGCAAGGCTTGCTCGACGTCGTCGAAAGACAAAGCGCAAACCTTGCACAAATCTTGAGTAAGCACCAGATCGAAAGATAGCTCCTGCAAGGCGTCCAGATCGAGGTGATAAATCGACAAAGTCTCCGCCACCATGCTTCGGATCGAACGATCGATGGCGAGACTGTCCGGATCCATGCTCAAGCGGGCGCGACTGACCACCGGCCGGTCCAAAATGGCGGGCGGATAATCGCATTCGTGAGAACGGCCGACCAACTGCTCTTGGGCTCCCACAAAGCAGACCATTTCGGTGGCTGAGGGCAATAAGGAAAGAATTCTAGGACGCACGTTTCTCTCCTTACAAGGCGCTAAACAAGCGTGGCAAACTCACCTCGTACCGGAAGTCCATGTTGAAGTGTCCCCCATCGAAAAATTCGGCGTGATGAGCAATTTCCAAATCGCGCAAACGGGGCAAGAGTCGCCGCAATCCCCACTGCAAGGCGAATTCATCGCGCTCACCGGCATCCAGATAAAGAGCTTTCAAACCTCGCAAAGCGTCCGCTTTCTCCGGGTCGAACACCATGTGCAGAGGATCGTGCTGCAACCAGCGGGCAAAAACTTCCTGGTCCGGTTCGCCGGTCTCCAAATCGAAAGGTAAATCCACTCCCATATCGCTTTCGAGGTTGGGCGAGTAGCACGAAGCCATCGCCAAGACGTCAATGGCATGGATCTCGGGAGTTCCGATGTTCAGATTTGGCAAAGCTTCCAGAAAAGCCTGGGGGCCTCCATGTTGGCGATAGACGTTAAGAGCAGCGGGAAAATCGCGGAAATACCCATATTCGAAGCCCATGTCGCCGGCGTGGCTGCCGGCAGCGGCGAAGAAACCCGGATTGCGCATGGCCAAAGTCAACGCTCCATAACCGCCGGAAGATTTACCGATGACGATGCGGCCATCGGCGCCGCCGCAACCGTGTTGTCCCTCGATGGAAGGAACCAACTCCTGAAGGAGATGGTCTTCATAAGCGCCGGTTGCCGGCGAGTTCATGTACTGGCTGCCGCCGTAACGAGTTTCGCAAGACGGCCACAGATACACCGCGGGAGGCAACTTGCCCTCGGCGGTTAAGCGGTCCAGGCGCTCGGGCAAGTTTTCCGACCACATGGCCACGTTCATCACCCTCGGCCCGGTGCCGGTAAATCCGACCAGAATCAGCACCAGCGGCAGGTCGGAGGCGCCGTCCTTGGGCATGAGCAAGGGACACTGGCGAACGTGAGGATCGCCCAGCGGATTTCCCCGCAGAACCTGGCTATGGTGAGTGTAAAGGCTCAGCCGGCTTCCGCCGGGCAAGTCTCGTTCGTACCGACAGTCCATAGCCGTAGCATAGGCCCGTCATGACTCAACCGCCTCCTCCGCCTCCGCCCTACCGGGAAAGTGTCTACCGCCGCCGGGCTCACGAGATCGACTTTCGCATTCACGGCGACGACCTTCAGTACGTGGAAATCGACCTGGATCCCGGCGAGGCCGCAGTGGCCGAAGCCGGCGCCATGTTGTTCATGACCGACGGCGTGGAGATGAATACGGTGTTCGGCGACGCCAGTGAACAGCAAGGCGGCTTCTTCGGCAAACTGGTCGGGGCCGGCAAACGCTTGCTCACCGGTGAGTCTCTGTTCATGACCGTATTCGAAGCCACCGGCCGCAGGGTTGAAACCGTGGCCTTCGCCGCTCCCTTCGCCGGCAAAATCGTTGAAGCCGATCTGATGGAGTTGGGCGGCGAGATCTTGTGCCAGAAGGATTCCTTCCTGTGCGGGGCGAAAGGCATCGCCATCGACATCGCCTTTACCAAGCGTCTCGGCACCGGCTTCTTCGGAGGCGAGGGATTTATTTTGCAGCGCATTCGCGGAGACGGCTTGGCCTTCCTGCACGCCGGTGGAACGGTAACCCGGCGCACCTTGGCCGCCGGCGAACGCCTCAAGGTCGATACCGGCTGTCTGGTCGCCTTCCAACCGTCGGTGGATTACGACATCGAATTCGTCGGCGGGATCAAAAACACCTTGTTCGGCGGAGAAGGCTTGTTCTTCGCCACCATGACCGGTCCCGGGGACGTTTGGCTGCAATCGCTGCCGCTTTCCCGCTTGGCCAACCGCCTGGCCGGCGCCTTTGCTTCCCGCAAGGGCGAAGGATCCCTTCTCGGCGGCCTCGGAGATCTCTTGGACGGGCGGGAGTAAACTTCCTTCCCGTTCAACTCAGCCCGCTGCCGCGATGAATTCGAGGCAGCGGGCTGGCTGAATCTCAAAAATGAAAGCTACTTGCCTTAAGTTTTTTTGGATGTTTGCTTTGACAACGGGTATTGCTTGCGGTCACCTGCCTGCAAGCAAGGAATCCGATACAGGTAGCCGGCTCTATGCTCAAAGTATGACTCAACTCGCTCCTGCCAAACCCATTCCGAGGGCGATTCCAAGAGATCCAGTGGATCCCTCGTGTTTGAAATTGCAGGGAACCGTATACGAAACGCCTCGTGGCTTAATTGAAGCCACTCTGAATCCGGGTTTATCCGAACTTACCATCCTTCGGCATTATGGTCGACACAGTGGGAGTTGGACCTTTGATCTTGCAACCCAGCAGGAAGGCACTTTCCGTCCGCTCTGCATGGTCGGAGGAGAATCTCAGAATTTGTTCCTCGCCGGCACGATTCGTGAGACTTCCGAGTCCATCATTTATAGTTTCGACTTAGATTGGAACGGAGCCGATCCAAAACTAACTCCAAAAGTCCTTTACCGAGGAAGCGCATTTGGAGATGTCGTTTCCATAGCCAATGTGAAGGAGCTCAACGGTTCCCTTGTCGACTTTGACTTCAGTCATGCTTCTTTGGCTTACCTAAGAATCTCTGATGGAACCATAACTCCGATTGCTTCATATCCTCAGTATCCGGAACTGATTCAGGTGTTTGGCCTTTCGATCGATTACTACAAGGCCGACCCGATCAAGGGATTTGAAGCTGGAGTGTGGATCACCCTGCAACCGGGGCAAGAAGTGGAGCATGTGCCCTCTACCGGTACATTTACCGTTAACGTAGTCGATGATTTAGGCGATGGAGTTCTTGAGGAATATTGGGTGGATTGAATCTTCGAATTTGCAATTAATCTCCCCTTGAACTTGGAAAAAGTTTTCTGTTACCTAATTTTTTCCAAGGATAATTCAATTCGCCGCGTCAAGCGGATGACCTCAAAACCTTTTTTAGGAGTTTGCAAACGCTAGCCAAAGCTAGTTTGTTGCTTTTCATGCTCTTCGGCCTGTTGGCTCTGAGCGCACCTTTGAGTAGTCAATGCGGTCCTTCCGAACTGCTGATCGAAGATCAGACATGTCTCTTGGTTGGAACGATTCTCAGCGGATCGGATGCTGACGGGAACGGAGTCAACGATTCCTGGGAAATCGACCTTAATAGAGACAAGAAGTCCGACGCCACCCTGACGACTTCGGCGGGCCAGGAAATAAATTTAAGCAAACTCATTTGTTGGGACATGCACGTCGATGTTCGAGTCAAAAAATGGAAGAAAAGCGATAACGGCAATGGAAGCTACGAAGTAGCAAAGTGGGAAAGACTCGTACTGTAAGCCCAAGATGACTTCCTTTGGGAAAGCCCGAAGAATCGGGCTTTCCCATCAATGATTGTGAAATCAATCCTGCCCCTCGCTCTCGGCTTGGCCATCGCTGGGATTTTCTTCAAATCGATCGGCAAGCCGGAAATCCACGTCTCGCCTTCAGAAACGGAGGCGTTCTCTGAGGCTCCTCCTCCTGCCCAGGGAAGGCGCCGCTCCAAGAATCCTGATCCGGCTCTCGCTGAAGAGCCGCCGGCGATACTTCCCGTCCATCCAGCGGAATCCGAGGTTCAAGCCCTCATCGACAGCCTGGCTCGAAACCATCTTTCTCCGGTTTTGATGGATTACTCAACCCATTTGCAATTACTGGAAGACCTGCTGAAAGATGGAATCACCGAAGTTCGGCGAGACAAAAAACGAGAAATCATCACCGGGAAAGGCTCGCATGGACTTGAAATCGAATATTGCTTTGGCCGAGGTCACTACCTGATCTTTTCCCTACCGGTAAAAGATTCTTCTCCCTTCGAAAATTTTCAAGAGCTATTTCTCACCATGACGCTAAGCGACAACGGTCGGCCGGAGGATGGGTTCCTCAAGCTGATCGAAGGTAAACTAGCTTTCCAAGTGAAGAAAAAGCAAGAGGCCATTGAATATTTTCAATTCCGAATGGAGGACTCGATTTTCAGTCAGTATTCTTGGACCCTCTACCACGAACATGGATGCTGGCCGGCAATCTGCGGCGTTTTCTGGGTCCAGGGTATGATTCTCGTCGTCAACGATGATCAAAGCTTTCGACCCTGGTGGGGAACTTGTCAAGATTTTTCCCTGGAAAACCACTTCTTTCCCATGGAACGATTTAGCCAGCTCTATCAAGATGCCTATTCAAAAATCAAATCTCACCTGGAATCTCAAAGGATGAGATAACAGAGCTCCGGTTTGCCCCAATGGCGGACAGTCCAAATATCGGATGGGCCGATCAAAGCCAATCGCAAATTACCCTAAACAGCTTCCCGTAAATGCTTTATAATTAAGCCGGCCGCCAAAGCGAGAAAAAGCCCAAAATAACTACAACGCAATTTTCGCCTTCAATTTCGAAAAAATTTCCTAAAAATCATTTTTTGAGAGCCAAGGATTTGTAAATCTCAATCCGTCGTTCAAATACCAATCCAAGCCACACGCATTCTGATAACGTTTAGAAGCCGCTTAGATCTCCCCAAAAGAGGAACCATAGGATTCATTTGTCAGCCATGGATTCACCTCCCGATCGCCATAATTCATCTGAATCTACCTTCAGTAAGCCGCCTAAGTTTTACTTGAACGAACAAAGCGCGCGAGAAGTTCTTGGAGAGCTCCGAAGAGTCGCCGCATTTTTTCTACGAAGAGAAGGCCGCCCAGTCTCCCTTGATCCAACCTCCTTGGTGAACGAAGCCTATCTGCGCTTGGCCAGAAAGGACAAGCTTCGCTGGAATAATCGAAAGCATTTCCTTGCCACAGCAAGCCTGGTAATTCGAAGAGTCTTGGTTGAACATGCCCGGGCCAAAAATGCCTGGAAGCGAGGAGGGCGAGCGGTGATCGTTTCGTTCCACGAGGAGCTGCTTCCCGACAATCAACGCAATATTGATATTTTAGATCTGGATGCAGCCCTTAAGGAACTAGAGGAATTAAGCTCAAGACAAAGCAGAATCGTTCAATTACGTTTTTTAGGAGGATTAACTTTAGGGGAGATCGCTGAAACCGAATCCATGGACCTAAAGACGGTTAAAGCAGATTGGGCCATGGCACGATCTTGGCTCAGACGCCGCCTGTCGAATTCGAGCCTTTAGAGCCGTGAAGGATCCCAAGAAGTACCACCAGTTGAGGTCTTTGTTTCACAGGGCCATGGAAACGGAAGAAGACCAAAGGGAAGCTTGGATTATTGAAAATTGCAAAGGTGATCCAGAACTACTGGAAGAGCTCAGGTCTCTATTCTCTCATCATCAGGAAAGCGGTGAATTCTTAGAAAAGCCTGTATTTCAATTCCTTGAGCCTAAGGATCCCAGTTCCATTGAAGTCACGACTTTCCTTTATCCGAAAGTTCAAGGATACGAGATTTTGGGGCTGCTGGGAGAGGGCGGCATGGGACAGGTTTTCCATGCACGTCAAGTCCATCCACCAAGGGAAGTCGCCCTTAAAATGCTGGCCCCCGGCCATCGATCTCAAATTTCCATTCAGCGCTTCGAATGGGAAATTGAAACTTTAGCCCATTTATATCATCCAAACATCGCATATATTTATGCATCGGGAACCGTGAAGACTGAGGCTGGGGAACAACCTTACTTCACCATGGAATATGTCCAAGGTGATCCTTTGGATCATTTTGTTGAAAAGGAAAGCCTCAGTCAAATCCAGGTCTTGGAATTGTTTTCTAAAATTTGCACTGCAGTCGATTATGCTCACTGCCGAGGTGTTGTCCATAGGGATTTAAAACCGGACAATATCTTAGTTACGAAGGAAGGAAGGCCAAAAATATTGGACTTCGGCGTGGCGAAAGTATTGTCCGGTGAAATAGCCGAGGCAAGAGAAAAAACGATGACCGGGCAGTGGATTGGAACGCCTCCTTATATGAGCCCAGAGCAGGTCAGTAATAATCCTGACGAAATCGACCCCCAAACTGACGTATTCGCTTTGGGTTTAATTCTTTACAAGCTGCTGGCGAAGGAACTGCCGTTCAACTCGGAAGATCTTTCCACTCCAGAGGGAATTCGCCGGACTCGCCTCCAACCATTTACGCCTCTCAGCCAACTACAACCCAACACAAAAGGAGATCTTGAATCCATTGTGCACAAGGCACTCCAATCGGATCGAGGACAAAGGTATGCTTCAGCCGCCGCCCTTCAAAACGATATTCGATGCTTCCTAGCAATTCGACCGATTTCCGCACGAGAGGATTCTCTTGCCTACAGACTCCGTCTTTTCACCAAAAGAAACAAGCTCATCGTTTCTGTATCCACAGCTTCGGCAATTCTCATAGTACTACTGACCTTCCTCGCCTTTTGGAATCTGAACTTGAAGCAGGAGGAAGCTCGAAAGGTTCTTCAACTCTCAGATCTCAAGGATCTTCAAGATTTACAGGAAGACGCGGAAGCTCTATGGCCTGCCGCCCCTCATAAGCTGAATGAACTTGAGTCTTGGCTCCAGCGGGCAGATGCATTAATCGCTACCCTTGAACCTCACATTCAGCAACTGGAAACCATCCGAGATCGAGGAAACCGCGTTGCTGGAGAAGCCCAAAGGGGATTGGTCAACCAAAAGCGATGGTCCATTGACTTGGACAATAAAATCAGGGGAATTTCGTGGCTAGAAGGCCATTCACAACCTGAAGGGTTGCAAATTCAACAGCTTCAACAACTTCGGGGAGAGATAAAGGAGCTGGAGACAACTCTAGCCAAAAGTTTCCAATTTGAATTCAATTCTCGGGAGGACGCGTGGTGGCACAGAACTCTGAACGAACTCATTCACGGATTGAGAGAATTGCAACGCCCTCGAAGCGGCCTCCTTAGCCAGGTGCGACAGCTCCATGAATTATCCTCGACGATTCACGAAGACAGCATTTCGGGCCCGAAGCCTGCCAGACTTTGGCGCCAATCTCGTCAGTACTTAAATACTGCTGAGGGACGACGGCTCTATGGCTCTCTTGAGCTGGAGCCACAACTAGGCCTTATTCCCCTCGGCCCGGATCCGAACTCAGGTTTGTTGGAATTCGCCCACATTGCCTCTGGAGATATACCAGAAAGAAATGAGAGGACTGGACAATTACAGCTCATGGGAACAAGCTGCATTGTGCTAGTATTGATTCCGGGTGGCCAAGTTCTCTTGGGATCCCAAAATAATGCCATAGACGCCCCTCACTATGATCCAATGTCCATCCCAGCGATCGAAGGCCCAATGACCTGGGTTGAATTGAGCGCATTCTTCATGAGCAAATTTGAGATGACTCAAGGGCAATGGCTGAATGCCACCGGACACAATCCGAGTAAGTATTATGCAGGAAGCTCGCATGCGATGAAGGCCTACAATTTGCTTAATCCTGTTGAGCAAATTTCATGGTTGGATTGCGAGCGAACTCTTAGAAGATTGGACTTGAGTATACCGACCGAAGCACAGTGGGAATATGTCGCTCGCGAAGGGAAGTGCTTCGATCGAAGGAATTCAACTGGAGATTCCATCGCTCATGGATGCAGCCCGTGGTTTTCTGGCCAAGAAAAAACTTCGCTTCAAGGCCGGGCCAATCTGTTGGATGCGTTTGCCTCCAAATTCGGCCCGCTCGATCTTTGTTATGAAATGCTCATTTTTGACGGCTGGGGATTCCACAGCCCGGTAGATGAGTTCCTTCCGAATAATTTCGGGATCCACGACATGCACGGGAATCTATGGGAGTGGTGCAAGGACACGAAGGGGAGTTACCACGATGCAATCTTTCTCCCTACTGACGGAGAGCGAGTTACTTTCAAATATCCAAACAGTCGGATCTATCGAGGGGGTTGCTATCAATACCCTGCTTCCATGGCTCGAAGCAGCTATCGACGGGACCGTCCCCAAGAATCCTCCGCTTTCGCCCTGGGAGTCCGTCCGGCACGCAGCCTTAGAAGTCAACGCGGCCACTGAATCTTGTTCCAGCGAAAGCCTCCGGTCATGGTCGAGTCCTGTACCAAAGTAGCGGAAACTTTTCGAGCCTCATTGGCGCTTTGCATCGCACGAAGAATACTGAATCGGACTTCCCAGACTCCCTCTTCTTCTTGCTCGGCGATCACCGGCCCCAACCACTGTTGATCCCAAAAAGTGCTGCCTCGCGGCGAAGGCCGCAAGCCGTTGACGAAACCGAACTCGTCCCGCGGATTCATGGATCGGCCGATTCGGGCCAACGCCGGCCGCAGGAATTCATGTCCGGCGTCATAAAAACAACGCCAAACGGCTTCGTTGAAAGCATAGACTTCTTCCAACACGGCTTCCTCCTTCGAACGAGGACGCTCACCTCCGGGAAGGAAGGGGCGTGGGTCCATAAGATTCAAATCAGGACGCCAACGAAGGCGTTCCAGAAACCAATATTTGTGACCGGCCCCGAAGGTAATCAGGATTCTCTTCCCAGCATGCTTGGCCAAAGCAGTTTCCAGCAAGGAATAGTGGGCTTGGTTGATGTTGCGCCATCCTCCCTCGCCGATCCGATCGTTCAACCAATGCTCATAAGGAAGCCGCTCCCCTTTGCTCCGAAAATCGTACAACCTGGAATGGAGGACCAGAGGATCCTCCGCATCCATGCTCAATTGGGCAGCCCATTCTGAAGTCCACCGAATCGCCGCCCGGTACGCCTGCAAGGCTTCCGAATCCTCCGGCGGCTGCCCTCCCCCTCCCTCAAAGCGTTGGATGGCCGCCTTTCGTTCCGCCGCCATTTCCGCTGTCCAGGCGGCGCAGGGTTCCACCAAAAATCCCATCTCATCCATTAAAGGCAAAAGCACTTCAGTGTACTCGGGAAATCTTTGAACTCGCTCATCCTCCACCACAGCGGCTTCCTGCCACCGTTTCAGGACCGCCGGCCAACGATCGGGAGGAATTTCGCAAAGCACGACTTCCGGCTGGATCTTTCGGATGGTCTCCCTCAAGGCATCCAAGCTCCAAGACTTACTCTCTCGATGAGCGCCGTGAATCGTGCCCAGGACCACGACTTCGGTGGCTTTTTCGGTTTGTCGAGCCAGCTCGGGCGCTTGAAACTGAGTTGCGAAAAGTAGACTTAGGTGAAGCAGCCAAACCATCGTGCTATTGGACTTGCAAGGGTGGGGTCGCCTGATGCAACGACGACGCTTTCCACTTCTTAGTCCTTTTTACCCGCTTTTCTCTGGTCTGCCCAGAGTCCCGCCTCCCCCCTCAAGTGCTCGAGGAAATAGGAACGAATCCGCTTGCTTTCGTATTGCCCTTGAACTCCCCGGGGATTGTGACCGGCTCCCGGCAATACCAGAAGATCGAACTCCCTGTCTGCCCTGATCAATGCGTCCACCATGCGCATGGAAGTGGAGAAAGGGGCATTGACGTCGGCGGTGCCGTGAATGATCAAAAGTTTCCCGGCAAGCCGCTGGGCCAAAGGAGCATTCAAACCAGCCTGATATCCCTCTGGATTCTCTTGCGGCAACCCCATGTAAGGTTCGTTGATCGGAGCCGCCTCGGTCAATTCACCGGGCGCTCCGGCAACTCCGACGTGAAACACCTCCGGCGCGGTCAACATGGCCCGGAGCGCAAAATAGCCTCCCCAAGAGTGCCCGTAGACTCCAACTCGATCCATGTCCATAAAGGGCCGATCGGCAGCAAGCTGGTCCAAGGCGGCAACGTGATCGGGGATTTCGATTTCGCCGATGCGACCATAGGATGCATCTTGAAAGGCCTTGCCTCGCTCCACGGTTCCGCGGGGGTCTAGGATCATGACGATAAACCCCAGTTGCGCCATGGCATGAGCCATGGGAGCCATCGGCGAGCGAAGAGTGTAATCGTTGGGCACGACAGTGATAAAAGGACCGGAGTAAATAAAATCAATTACCGGATATCGGACTTCCGGGTCAAAATACTTTGGCTTGAAAAGAACTCCGGCGAGATCGGTTTTTCCATCTGCCGCCTTCACCCAAAAGGCTTCTGGTGGCTGCCAACCCATGGCGCGATATTCGCCAACCTCCGCTTCGGCCAGGGTGCAAATCTTTTGACCATCAAGATGGTAAAGGTTGTTTACCGGCGGAGTCTTCAAACTCGAATGCCGGTCCACAAAATATTGAAAGGAAGGAGAAATGGAGATCTCGTGCTCCCCTTCGCCTTGGCTCAGGCGGCGGAAACCTTCGCCATCCATGCCAACCGAGTAGAAATGGGTGTCATACAAGCGGCTTTCGGCGTTGGCCAGCAGATAAATCATTTCTTTCTCCGGATCCGCGGCGAGCACTTCTTTCACTGGGAAATCCCCTCGAGTAATTTGCCGGATCAACTCTCCCTGATAGTTAAACAAATAGAGATGGCGCCAGCCGTCTCGCTCCGAAATCCAAAGGAAAAGCTCGCTCCCAGTAATTGGAGTAAACCTATCTCGCCATCCGCCCACGATGAAATCCAGGCCGGCGACAAAAGTATCTTGCCTTTCGGTCAAGATCACCCGACTGGTTCCATTTTCTGGGTCGGCCGCCATCAAATCCAACCGAGTCGCCGGACGGTTCAAGCGCAAAAATAAGAGCTCTCGGTCCCCATCCCGCCAGCCCAAGGGGAACAAATAGAATTCTTCAAGCTCGCCCAAGTCGACCTGAATTTGCTTCCCTCCGGGCAATTCGAAAATCACCAACTCGAATTGGCCAAAGGTCGTCCCGGCTTTTAAATATGGATGGAAACGGACCGTTTCCACGGCTTGAGTGTAGTCCACCAAGGGGAGTTGATGAACCGGGCGGCGGTCTATCTTGGATGCGAAAAATCGGCTTCCATCCGAAGCCCAACCCTCGGCGGTCACCGTCCACTGCACTCCTTTCTCCACTTTCTCGGTAGCCAAAAATCCTTCGCCCAAATCTCCGCCGGCAAAGCGGATTCGGCCGCTTTCCAAACGCGCGAATCGATCAGCATCAGGAGCGAACACCTTTCCCCATCGAAGGGCCGTCGATCTTTTCTTTAGAGACTGGCGATCTTGAGCCGTAGCCGGGCGGGCCGCACCTTCGGAAGGATCCATGAACCACTGGTCGCCACCTCGACGGAATAGAAAAGTGGAGCCGTCCTGTCGCCAACGGATTTGGATCTGGCCACCTGGAATGGATTTCGACGCCTGCAGACATCGCTGGTAGAGGTCCCAGGCGGTCTTCCAGGGCCGGTTCCTGGATCCACCCTGTAAGTCCGAAAAGCCAGAACGAGAGGAAGAGAACGGACCACATGGCCCTCTGGCATACGACCGAGGGCCCCACCGAATCCACAAAAGTTCAGACAATATTCCATCAATTCTCAGCCTGCGGTTGGAAAGACCATGGGAGTTCTTGTCCCTCAAAGTCCATCCGCGGCCCCATTCATGCCCACTGCCCTGCAAAAATTCGCCGGAACCACCCTAGCCCTTTGCCTAAGCCTGCCCACCCTTTGCGGCCAACAAACTTGGTACGTCGACCCGGCCGGTAACGACCGCAACGGCGGGCAATCGCCGCAGGACGCCTTTCAAAGCGTCTCCTTTGCCATTCAATCGGCGACCGCCGGCGACACCATTCGCCTTCTTCCAGGAACCCACGCCCCCTTCACTCTGGATCGAGACGGATTGGTCATCGAGGGGTTTCCCATCGCAACCGTAAACGCCGGCAATTCCCCTCATGCCGTCCACTTGGATGCCAGCCAAAGCCATTTCAGCGGAGCTTCGGTATTGCAGTACTTGAACTTGGAAAGTGCCGGATCTGGAAGCGTCGGGATTCGGATTTCCGGCAACGGCAAGGTCTCCGCCTATTTGCAAAACCTGAGCTTGGACGGTTTCGCCAAAGGCATTGAATTCAGCGCGGTAGGAGCCTCCCCACCGGAAGATGGACTTGGAGGTCAGCTCGGAGGCGGAAGTTGGGGAAGCGGCCAGGGTGCGACTTTCGTTGGAAAAAGTCGACTTCGGATTCTTCAATGCACCTTCCTGGGCGGCGATTCCGGAGGTCAGGATTTACCCACCACCGCGATTGAATTGAACACCGGTCGGTTCCGCAGCTTTGAAGGCAAGATCGCCGGGTGTTGGATCGAGGGCTACCCCCTCGGCATCGATGTTTGGGGCGCCACTACCATTTCTCCCCGAATGGAAAACAACGATATCCTGCAAGTGGAGATGGGCCTTCGCTTGGCGGTTGGAAAGGGCCGGGGAGGTCTTGGATTTGATTATTTAAACGGCATTCAGCCGGTGGACCGGCTTCGCATCCACGACAATCGAATTCAATTCAGCGGCGATGGAGGCGGTGGGGAACTTCCTTCCCACGCCATATCCCTGACCAGCGCCGGCCAGCACGAGGTCGGTGGTTCGATTCGCGACAACGACGCCTTCGGCTTTACCAAGGGAATTTACTTTCTCGGCGGTGACGGTGGAGGATTGGATCTGCCAGCGCCGATGAGCACGCTCATTCAAAACAACGTCTTCCACAGCGGAGGAGGCGGCGGCGGGGACCTACCGCCGGAAAGCATCGGCATTCACCTCGAAGCCGACGATTCCATGCCTTTGCTTGGCTCGGTGGAAAACAACGACGTAGAAGCCTTCGAAGTCGGCACCTGGGTTCGCGGCGCCTTTTCGGCCACTTTCTTTACCAACGGCAACTTCTACACCGACGTGGTGATCGAGGAAGTGCTCGAAGACACCACGCCGTAACCAAAGTCTCCGCTTAGCCGGTCAAGGCGGCGAATTGCGGCAAATAAGCCAGCACTCGATGGACCAGGGCTCGGCATTGTTCTCGGCCATCGCCGAGATCGAACCGCTTTTGCATCCACATCCAAACTGGACTTTGCTCGGCTTCCTCGTCGTTGTAGCAGGCAAAGGAAAGGAAGCAGGCCACCGAAATGTCGGCGGTGGTCATGGAGTCCCCTACCAACCAATCCCTGCCTTCCAAAGCGGACTCCAGCTTCTCGGTCGCCTCGTGGATGCCCTGATTGATTTCGGCAATGACTTCAGGGTCGTCCTGCTTCTTGAAAAACATTCCAAAAGCCTTGCCGAGCCAGGGGCCGATGGCGAACTTGTGGAAGCTTTCCCACTTCTCGATTTCCTTGTGGGATTCCCGATCAGAGGCATAGAGCCGCGGCCCCGGGTAGTTGGCGTCCAAAAAACGAAGCATGGCCATGGAATCGAACAGTTTGATTCCATCCTGCTCCATGGCCGGAGTCAGGCACTGACCGGTGGAATTCACCAATTCCGATCGATCGAAGGGATCGATCAATTTGGGGACGAAGTCGATCTCCTTGTAAGCCAGGGCAATGAGGACTTTGGTGTTGTTGGGAGACGGCGGCAGAAGGTGAACGGTAAGCGTCATGGTGAGCAGGACGAGTCGAGGGGTGGTCAGGCCAGCCGACAAATACTATCAAAATTTAAATCTGGAATTTTTAATTTTAAATTCAACTTGAGGTAAATTAAAGTCAGCATCCGGTTTTGGTTGCTAAACTTCCTCGTCCTTCCCCGGATTCCCGGCTGTGGCTTCCCGCTCCTACCGTCAACTCTGCAGTGTGGCCAGGGCTCTCGACCTGGTCGGGGAGCGCTGGACGCTCTTGATCGTTCGAGACTTGCTGCCTGGCCCTTTGGGCTACAAGGCCCTCTTGGACGGCTTGCCCGGCCTGACCACCAACCTCCTGGCCAAGCGGCTGAGGGAACTTAGAGACCGGGGCCTTTTGGAGAAGTTGAAGGCGTCGGACGGAGAGTCGCCCAAAGGTGCCTATCGACTCACCGCTGCCGGAAGGGCCTTGGCTCCGGTGCTATCCGCCTTGTCCACCTGGGGCCTGCAATATGGAGCCGCGGCTTGTCCGGAAGCCAGTCTCAACTTTCGCTGGATCCGCCTGCTCCTCGCCCGCCGCTACCGCCAAACCGGAGGCCGATGGATCGTGCAGTTGAACTGCAAGGACCAGCACCTGCAACTTCGACTTGGAGGAGCCGAGTTCGACGTCACGGAAGGAAATCCGTTGCGTCCCGATTTGATCTTGGAGGCGGACGGCCAAACTTGGTTCGCCTTTCTGGCCGGCGAGAGAGACTTACCGGACTTGTTGGAACAAAAACTTCTCCGCGTGGCCCCCGGCGTTTCCGGCGAGGACCAGGCGGAGATCTGGCGAGACTTTCTTTCCAGTTTTTCCTTAGAAGCTTCGGCTGCGGTCGATTCTTAGGAAGGCCGACTCGAGCTTTCCACTGCCATCACTGCACCGGAAAAGAAAAATACCCCTGGGGCGCCAAAGGCGGCCGGTGCTCCTGGCGTTGATCGGCCGTGGTGGCTTGCAGGTAGTACTCCACTCCGGTGCCAGCCGGCTGACCCGGCAGGAAAGCCACGTATTCATCCGGGTGTTGCCCCGGCTGGAAATCAGCTTGATGCCATTGTGAATCCCCGGCTTTACGCCAGAAGACCTTGGTTTCCGCATCAAGCAAACCCGCTCCGCCGTAATCCTTGATCAGGGCTTGAATTTTGATTTGAGAACTTCCGGCGGCCGCCGATCGAACCCGCGGATGCTTGATCAAAACCATTTCCGGGTCGAAAACTTGGTGAGTCCGGCAGTGCAAGGCATCAAACGACGCCCAAGACTTGATCAAAGGAATTCCCTGAACGTAATGAAAGCCTAGAACCTCGTACCCCGGCATGGCTTGGCGATACACGTCCAGTGCGTTTGCATCGGCCATGGGAAGATCGAACATCGGAACCAGGACTTTGCCGTTCAAGATCAAGGAATTGGCATAGTTCGCGGTTTCTCCACGAACTCCACCTCGAAACACCGGGGTATCTACCCGATGAATGACGTACGGCCGGCCGTAGGCGGTCTTCGCCGCAGCCGCGGCCAAGGCCACGGCTTCGTGAAACAGAAAGGAGGGGTGGGTCGCAGGCACTCGGGTTATGAGGAGAGTCTCTTCATCAAGCACCTTCAGGACGCAGTCCACATGCTGAATGCCGAACACTTCAAAGTTGGGAACGACGATCAAGTCGCCCACTCCCAAATAGCGTTTCATCAGTGCCCGGAAACGGGTTTCGGCTATCCCCCAATGTTCGTTTTCATCGACCAGCACTTGAGTGCAAAACGCCTTGCCAAGGCCGTCGAAATCAATGTTTCCACCGACCAAGTGCGCAGGAAACTCAACGTGCTCAACGCCCAGATGAGCTGCGACCGCCGCCGGGGTCACATCATCATTTAGGAAGGCTCCCGGGCCTGGAGCAAAAACTCGACCTCCATTCCCGGCCTGATAAGCGTAGTCCCAAAAAATCGGATCGACGTATCCATGCCGGCTTGAGCCCAGGAAAGCCTGGGGTGCGCCAAAGTCACGGGTGTAAATGTCCGCGGTCGGAGCCATGATGAACTTCACGTTCCTCATGTTGACCCCGACGGCCATCAGCCCGAAAAAGGCTTTGGCTTTGTTTTTGGTGTGATCCACCAAAACGTAGAGAAGGTCGTCTTCCGCAAGTTCGACCGCCAAAGTTTCCAGAGGAAGGTTGGTCGGATAGGTAATCAAGGTTCCCAAGGCCGGCTCAAACTCGGCGCAAGCTCTCAACTTTGGCAACGGGATGCTATCTTGACCGGCAAGATTCGGGAGAAGCGAGCCCAACAAGATCAGGCTGCAACCAAGTTTTTCAGCGAGTTTCATCACGGCGTGGGTTGTCGAGTTGGCGGAGCCGACCCTCCTCCGAAATCCGGAAAGGGTCCATAGAAAATTTAGGCTTCATTTGTATCCAAAGCTTGTCCAATTCATCCATTTCACCGAATCGCGATATGTTGGTGTCCATGGAAAGTCCCCCAAACCGCTTACTCCTGGTTGAAGACGACGACTCCATATGCCGCCAGTTGACTCTGGCCATGATGGATTCCGATTTCACCCTCGACGTGGCCGGGAATTTATGGGAAGCCCGCACCAAAGTAGCGAACGGCTATCACTTGATCTTGTTGGATTTAGGTCTTCCCGATGGGGACGGCTTGCATTTGTGTCGAGACCTTCGAGAGATGGGCGACCCCACTCCGGTCATCGTTCTGACGGCTCGCCATGAGCCGGAACAACGCGTTCGGGGTTTGGAAGCAGGAGCCGACGATTATCTCAGCAAACCTTTCCACGTCCCGGAATTGATCGCCCGCATTCGGGCGGTTCTTCGCCGGACCCAGCCCGACTCCGACAGCCGCCGCCTTCATTTGGGAGATCTGTGGCTAGATCCTTCAAAGAGAAAGGCCGGCAAAGGCGAAAAACTGCTGGACCTCAAACCGCGAGAATATGAATTACTGCATTTCTTCCTGCGTCATCCGGGACGAACCTGGACACGCGCCCAATTATTAACTTGGGTTTGGGGCATAGATTTCTACGGAGAAACCCGAACCGTGGACCTTCACGTCGGCCGCTTGCGGGCTTTCATTGAAAATGATCCAAAGAGGCCCAAATTATTGCAAACCGTGTGGGGCGTAGGCTATCGCTTCGCCGAGGAGGATTCCCATGATGCCCGCTAAGGAAAGCTTCATTCCCAAGCCTTGGAATCGCCTGAACTTCCGAATCGGAAGTTTTTTAGCTCTCAGCATCGTCGTGGCCGACGTGATTTCGACTCCCCTTTACTTATGGGTCGACTCCATGTTTCACCCCGAGGATCACGCCAAGTGGAAATCCAGTTGGTCCGCTCCCGAAGTTCTCACCTACTTCGGCCTGACGGTGGCTTATGCCCTGATCCTCGGAACTTTGCTTGGAAAAGTGGCGGCAAGGCTGTTTTCCAGGAGAATTCGGAAAATCGCTGATCATGCCAGTGGCAATCTTGGTCTTGCCGTGCCGGAACCCTTTCCGGAAACCGGTAAAGATGAAGTCACTCAACTCGCCCAGGCTTTGAATGCCATGCGACGCCGGATTTCGGAATTGGTGGCGGACTTGAAAGATCGCGACTCGAAACGAAAGGAATGGATCGCCCAAGTTTCTCACGACCTTCGCACGCCATTGACCGCCTTGATTACCAGTCTCGATCACGGCCAGCGCCTGCTGGATCGACAGCCCATCGCCTTGGAAGACCTGAGCCAAACTTACACTGTCGCTCGCTTGGATGCAGAACGGGTCGCCAGCATGGCGGAAGATCTTTTGGAAATCGCCCGCTTGGAAATCGACCAGATCATCCAAAAGGAAGAGGTCCTGCCCGGCGAAATCATGGAGCACGCGGTCCAGGGTTTGGCGCCTTTGGCTCGAGAGGCGGGGGTAACTCTGGAAATTGAACTTCAGGACGACTTACCGCCGCTGGAAGCGGATGGGCGTCTGCTTCTGCGAGCTTTGGAAAACTTGTTGATGAACTCGGTTCAACATGCTTCGACCAAGATCACCGTAATCGCTCACGCCGACCAGGATCAGCTTCTTCTTGAGGTATTGGACGACGGCCCAGGCTTTCCCAAGGAAGACGGTTTCATTTCCTTTCAGGCCCTGAAAAACCATCGAAGTCGGCCAGACTCAGCCGGTTTGGGCCTTCTCGTCGCGCAACGGGTGGCCCAGGTTCACGGCGGATGCTTAAAAGCACGAAACCGGAAGCCCTCTGGGGCGGCAGTCGGATTATCTTTGCCGGTTTCCGCACCTGCATCTTCCGTCGTTCTTGATTCGCCACAGACTTGAAATACAGTTTAAAGATACGGCGAGAACAATTTGGCAAAACTATCGCGCAATCGAGTTTGAATCGGCCGCCCGTCCAGAATTGCCAGCGTCATTTCTTGAGAAGCATCCCGAACGCTGTCAAAGTGCAGCAGTAGCTGTTCGACGAAAGCCGGGCTATAGACTTCCAAGTTGAATTCGAAATTCAACCGCAAGCTGCGCGGATCCAAATTGGCCGATCCAATTTGGGCGTAGTGCTCATCCACCAAAAACAGCTTGGTATGGACAAAAGGGCCGGGCTGATAGAAAACCCGAACACCGGTTTCCACCAGTTCCCACAGCATCGCTTGGGTGGCCCAGGCCACCGGAGGAATATTATTGGTTTCCGGCAGGATCAACTCCACCCGGACTCCTCGCAGAGCCGCCGATCTCATGCTGCCGACCAGTTCCCGATTGGGAACGAAATAGGGAGTCATGATGGCAATCCGGTGGTGAGCGGTGGAAATAGCGGCTCCCAAGATCCAGTTCAGTTTTTCGAAATCTTCATTGGGGCCGGCGCTGACCGCCCGGCAAAGGAAATCACCTGAACTGGCTTTAGGTTGCGGAAGTTCGCGCCCGCTCTTTTCGTCGGAGGCAAAAGTCCAGTCCTCCCAAAAAGCTTCCGCCATTTGCGCGACCACCGGCCCCTGCACCCGAAAGTGAAGATCCCGAATTCCTCGTGGCTCGGCAGGATCGTGAACCAGATAGCGCTCGCCGATGTTCAACCCGCCGGTAAATCCCAACTCTCCGTCCACGACCAATAGCTTCCGGTGATTACGAAGATTCAAGTGCAGATTCGGATGAAACCACGAAGACGGCAGAAACCGGGCGAAGGACACGCTGCCGTCCAGGAATTCCCGGCCGATGCGAGGCCGGGAATAAAACTCTCCCAGCCAATCCACCAAGACCAAGACTTCAACCCCTCGATTTCGAGCCGCCCGGAAAGCTTCCACGAATTGCTTTCCCAAACCGTCATTTTGAAAAATATAGGTGGACAGGTGAACCGAAGTTTGCGCCTGACCAATGGCTTCCAACATGGCTGGATAGGCTTGGTCACCATTGACCAAAGGCTCCACCCGGTTACCCCTCAGCAAGGGCCTTCGGGTTACGGCGTCGGAAATTCGAATCAGGGGACGGTATTCCTTGGGCAGATGATCGCTCTGGGCCAAAAACCGTTCCGGGCCGTTGGAATTCCCTGCAGTGCCCTCGCCGATCGGCCATTGCCGGCGCAAGCGTTGAGCCCGAATGCGAATTCGATTCACCCCAAACGCCCAATACAGCAGGGTGCCGGCGATGGGCAGAGCCAGGCAGGTCACCAGCCAGCCGAAGGCGCTTCGCGGATCGCGCTTGTAGAGCATGGCGTGGCCGGCGGAAAAGACGGCAAAAACCAGCACCAGGGTGAGGAGCGCGGCCCACATGAGCCCTAGCAAAATAACCGTTGCCGGCCAAAAGCCGCAGCCCCTTTGAAAGAACAAGGTGGCTTGAAAGCGAAGGCCTTCCTCTACTAACCTGCCTGGGATGCGCGCCCACCCGCTTCTTCCCGTCCTTCTCCTGAGCCTGGCGGCTTGCAGCAGCCCGCAGGCCCACAGCTCGGTCACCGAGGAGTTCAGCGTGGAATTGCCGCCGGGAGAGTTGGGGCTGGTCCCGCTGCCCGCCGGCGCCCCGGCGCCGGACTATTCCATCGCCTGGCGGGAGCGTCATTTGCTCATGGAGTCGATCGAAAACAGCCTGGGCTATCTGGCGGCTCCCTCCTCGCACCAATTTTTCCCCTACGGACCGATCAGCCACCGGCGAATGCAAGCCTCGCTGGAACGCTTTTACGAGTTGCTGACCACGGCAACCTCAGCCGAAGATTTCCGCAAGCAAGTCATCGAGGAATTTGAAGTTTGGATGGCCCGCGGCTCAGCCAACAGCGGCGAGGTTCTGTTCACCGGCTATTGCCGCCCCTTGCTCCACGGGGCTTACGAGAAGGGCGGCCCTTATCAGCATCCGCTGTACCGGCTTCCAAACGACCTGGTGAAAGGGGCCAACGGCGAAATCCTGGGACGACAGGGGCCGAGCGGCGCCATCGTGCCTTACTACACGGCGGGGGAAATCCGAAACCAGGGCCATCTGGAAGGCCAGGAACTCTTGTGGTTGGACAGCGCCTTCGACGCCTACATCGCGGTGGTTCAGGGTTCCGCGGTGGTGGAACTTCCCGGCGGAGAGCGGGTGGAAATCGGTTACGCCGGCAACAACGGCCATCCCTATGTCTCGGTCGGCAAGATCTTGGTGGATGAAAACAAGATCCCCAAGGACCTGTTGAGTTTGACCAAGATGAAGCAGTATTTCCGGGACCATCCCGGGGAGTTGGGCCCGATTTTGGATCGCAATCCGCGCTACGTGTTTTTCCAAGAAAGCCAGGGCGGTCCCTATGGCTCCCTTGGCCAACCGGTGTTGCCAAAGCGATCGGTCGCCACCGACAAGGACGTCTTCCCTCGGGCCGGCTTGATCTTCTGTGAGGTACGGCTGCCGGAATTTTCCCCCAGCGGCGACGTCCTGCTGCAAAGGCCGGAACGGTTCTTTACCTGCGATCAAGATCGCGGCGGCGCCATTCGTTCCGCCGGCCGTTGCGACGTGTTCTTGGGCACCGGCGACCGGGCCTTAGCCCGAGCCGGCCACGTGTTTGCCGTCGGCCGCCTCTACTACTTGTTCCTGAAGGGATTACAAAGCTGAGCTGGAAACCGGCGCACTCCTGGCCGAAACGAAAGCATGGTGGATTCCGTCCCCGAACAGGACGACCAAGAAATCCAGGATTTGCGAGCTCTGGCCGAAGGATTGGGCATTCCCAAAACCCAAAGGCACATCTTCCTTTGCTGCGATCAGCCGAAAGCGAAATGCTCTTCCCGAGAAGCATCACTTGAAGCCTGGAATTACCTGAAAAGCCGCCTAAAGGAGCTTGGCTTGGAAGGTCGGGGAGGTTTGAGACGCAGCAAATCCCACTGCTTGCAAATCTGCAGCGGAGGTCCGATCGCGGTGGTCTATCCAGAAGGAAGCTGGTATCGCCGCTGCACTCCGGCCAATTTGGAGCGCATCTTGCAGCAACACCTGATCGGTGGCCGGCCAGTGGAAGACTTATTGATCCTGCAACACCCCCTGGGCGGAGCCAAGCCGCAGCGCTAAGTCATGGGGCATGGCCCGTTGCCTAGCCCTCCCCCTCCTCTTCAGCCTTATTTTTGCCCTGCCGCTTTTCGGCCAGGCCGAAACAGCGCATGAGAGTCAACTGCAGGCCATTCCGGGCGACTGGTTGATTCAAGCACCCGATGTCCAAGCCGAGGTTTATGTAAGCCCCGACGGCAAGGACCTCTTCCTTTACAACGGCTTGATCCGCCGCCGGTTTCGATTGCAGCCCAATCTCGCTTGCGTAGCTTTTGACGATTTGATGTCCAACCGCAGCTTGTTAAGGGCAGTTCGGCCGGAAGGTCAATTGGTTTTGGACGGCAAGAGCTGGAACATCGGCGGCTTGGTTGGGCAACCCAATCACGCGTATTTGACTGAAGCCTGGTTGCAAACCATGACCTCGGATCCGGACGCATTGCAGTTTCTCGGTTATGAGGTGGGCGAACCCAAAGAAAGGTTCCCGTGGAAGCGGGTTCGCCATCATGCTCCCGGAGCGCAATGGCCGCCAAAGGGGGTCCATTTGCGACTCGATTTTGGCTTTCCTTCCGGCATCGGCCGACAGGAAAGAGCCTTGCTGGAATCTTCCGATTCCCGTCCTTTGATTTGGCGGGACGAGTTGCAAAACCTCAAGGCCTGGAAACTTCATGCCTCTACCCGCATGGCGGGCATTTCTATCCATAACGAAGGCAAACCCGGAGAGATCAAAGCTCCGGCAAATGTCGCGGTGTACGCCGAAAGACCCTTGCCGCCGGAAACCCGATTGGTGGAAGTGAAAATCCATCCGGGAACGGATCGCAGTGCATCTTGGGGACCTGGCTTGGCGCTTGTTTTTGCCGATCGGGTGGTGAAGTTGAATCTTCGTACCGGAGCCGGAGGTCCTTACGACGGCAGCACCGGCCAATTCGGCGACTACGGCTTGTGGACCGGAACCGGCGAACTGTTGGATCAAGGTCGTTCCAATGACAGTGATCGCTCCCTGCTAGCAATGGATCGCCCGTATCGCCTTCGGATTCGCTTGGAAGCCGACGGCGTGTACGCAGAAGCTGCACCGGAAAAAGAAGCTTGGCGCACCATTTTCGAATTGGCGGAAGCCTCTTCATGGGGTCCGTTGCAAGCGGTGCGGGTCGGCAAGATGGACAAAGAAGGCGGTTCCCGGGATTTTCAGGAAGCCGGGGAATGGGGCCGCTGCCTGATCGAAAGCGTGGCCGCTTATGGAGAGTTAAATGAGGAAGAACTTCAACGCAAACGCTCCGCCGCTTCCTCCATGCAGCAGGCCAAAGTCTCGGTTCACTATGAGCTCTATGACGGCATTCCGGCGTTGAGCAAATGGTTGGAGATTCACAACGGCACCCAAAGTGTCATCGAAGTCGATCGCTTCCGCTGCGAATGGCTGGCCGTGGTGGAACACGGCAGCCGGGTGGAAACCCGAAAGGGAGTCGTCCTTCCCCGCCCGGCCAGCCTTCACGTGGAAACCAACTACGCTTTCGGCGGCTTTAACCACCCTGAAGCGAACCGTCATGCCGTGTTTTGGAAATCCGATCCTGAATATTTAAGTCAGGTCAATTGGGCCCGAAAAACTCCTTGTTTGCTGGTTGTGGAACCAACCCTAGGCCCGGACTTCCTGCTGCAGCCGGGTGAGGTTTTTCAATCCTTCCGGGCCTTCGAGTTGGTGCACGATTCCACCGAAAGGGAGCGGCGGGGCTTGGCGCTCCGGCGCATGTATCGAACCCTTGCGCCATGGGTGACGGAGAATCCTCTGATCTTGCATGTGGTCAGCACCAAGCCGGAAACGGTGAAGTCCGCCATCGACCAAGCGGCGGAATGCGGCTTTGAAATGGTAAGCCTCAGCTTCGGCTCCGGCTTGAGCATGGAAAATGAGCGCCCGGAAAACTTGGCCAAGTTCCGAATGCTCAGCGATTACGCCCTAAGCAAGGGAATTCATTTGGGCGGCTATTCTCTGCTCTCCAGTCGCCGAATTCGTCCCGATACGGACAATTGCGTGAATCCTGAAACGGGCAAACCTGGAGGTCAGACTCACGGTTTCTGTCCTGCTTTGGCTAGTCATTGGGGCCAGGAATATTTTCGCAAGCTGACTAAATTCTTTTCGGAAACCGGTTTCTTGCAGTTCACCCATGACGGTTCCTATCCGGGAGATTTCGATGCCGCTTCCCGTCCTCCCTTGCAACGGGGATTGGATGATTCCCAATGGGTGCAGTGGCAGATCATTAGTCGCTATTACCAGTGGCTGCGGGCTCGCGGCGTTTACTTGCGGGTACCGGATTACTACTACCTGCAAGGCGGCAATGAGTGCGGAATGGGATATCGGGAAGTGAATTGGTCTCTCCCCCGAGCGCAGCAAGTGATTCACACACGCCAAAACATTTATGACGGAAGTTGGGAAAAGACTCCCTCCATGGGTTGGATGTTCGTTCCGCTCACGCAATACCACGGTGGCGGGGCCGCGGCCACCATCGAACCCCTGGATGCTCATTTAGATCACTACCGCCGCATGCTGGCCAGCAATTTAGGCCTGGGCGTCCAAGCGGTGTACCGGGGCTTTCGCTTGTACGACACGCCACGGGTACGGGACATGGTCATGGAACAAGTTCGCTGGTTCAAACAGCATCGGGACATTCTGGAAAGCGATTTGATTCACGGTCGCCGCGCCGATGGACGCGATTGGGACTGGATGCTGCACGTGAATCCAGATTTGGAAACTCCAGGCATGCTGGTGGTTTACAACCCGACCCAGCAAATCATCCAGCGAAGCTTGGAAGTTGATTTGTATTACACCGGCCTCGAAGACCGTGTCCGCTATTCAATCGCCGGCGCCGCTCCGGTGGAAGCCCGACTCGACCGCCGCTTCCGCCTCAAACTTCCCTTACGAGTAGAAGCAGAAGACTGGACTTGGGTGCAATTCGAAAAAGTTCTCTAGTCTCCGGCACCAAGCTCCATCTGCATAAAGATCTTGGTCGCGCTTTCGCCGGCGTGGCGCAGGGAATCCGGTTCGGCACCCCAGCGGTGGAAGCCGGCCGACTCGTACAGCTTCTGCGCCTCGGGAGCGGCGCTGGTCACGCTCAGATCGAGCCAATCCAAATCGGGCCAAGTGCGGGCATGTTGGATCACAGCTTCCAGCAAGGCCCGTCCCAAACCTGAGCCTCGGTGAGAAGGCTTCACGAACATGCCCCAAATCAAAGCCCGGTGCCGGTGCTTGGCCTTACTCTCCCGCACCAGCCCGATCATGCCGACCAAATCCGAGCCGGAAAAAGCCCCGAACACCGCTTGGCCCTCCTGAGCTTTCAGGACCTCCCCCATGAAGTCGGGTGACATCCCGCGATCGTCCTCGGGAGATGCACTGAACGCCAACGGGGCCTGCTCCAAGGATTCCAACCGCAGAGCGATCAAGGCGTCCAGGTGATTGATTTCGAGCCGGCGAATTTGAGGCATGGATTCTGAACTCCGGGCGATTTCCTAAGAAATTTGAAAAATCGCGTGAGACGGGCCAGCCATTCCGGCAACTACTGAACAGGGAAGCTCAACAGCCTTTTTGGAACCAAGGTTCCTTCTCCGCGCCGTATCGTCGAGAAAGGGCGGACCCAATACCAGGGGTCCGCCCGTTTCTCCTTTCTACCTAAGAATTTAGGAACGTCCCGTTCCGGGAGAAGCGACCACTTCTTTGACCCCCATGATGGAGGCGATCTGGTCGTCCACCGTGCCGATGCGCAAAACGTGCTCGATCACCACCGGGTGGGACTCGTGGGGCGTGGAAATGATGATCCGGCCGGAGCCCATCAGCACCCGCTCCATGAGGTCGGGAATCTCCTTGACCCACCGCATGTGCTCGGTGCTGTACCGCTTCATCTTCGGGAAAACCCCGTAATGGTGCACGACTTCATTCGGTCGGAACACCCAGTAATCGAAGCGGGTTCGGAGCCAAACGAACAGATATACGATGCTGAAGCCGACGAAAATCATCCAGTAGAACGCATCGTTCATCAGCGGATGGATCGAGGCGACCCACTCGCCCACGGCCCCGAGCACTCCGAAGTAAAGCAAGGCCAGGACGGCGGCAACTCCTCCAAACAGCATGGCCAGGGATCTCTCCTCGTTGAAATCGAAGGAAATCACCAGCAAGTTGAAGAAGAAGATGCCCATCCAGATCTGGCCAATCAAAGGATCACCCAAACGGGCTCCTTCGGCTATGGCCGGATCGCTGGTTCCCAAGGAAGTCACCAGGCCGCAAACGAAGGAAGCGATCCAGGTCAGGTAGAAGAAAACCACCTTGGGATAAGGCCGGACCACCACCCGAAGGATTTCCTGGCGGCCTTCTGAACTCTTGCCGTCGGAAGACTTCGCGGTTTCGGCAGCGGCCGGACTCGTTGCGGCGGAGCTCGGCGTGGTTTCGGGCACAGTTTCAGGATCAGTCATGGCGATGCAGAAGAAGGCTGGATCGCGGCCCGCCACCGGCAGGCCTCCGGCGTGGATTATGGCGTGGCGGTCCGGCCGCCGTATCGGCTTTCACGCTTGGAACCCTTCCTTATTCAGGAATTTCACCCTTGTCTTCCAGATTCCGGCTAGGAAGAGGCCGAAGCATAGCGAGCCACCGCCAGCAACCACACGCGCCGACTCAGCCACAGGAAGCCCAAAGCCACCGCGGCCACGGTGGCCGCACCACTGGGTTGCAGCAGCCCGCGCAAGGCCAGAGCCGGGTAGGTGGTCATGACGCCCAAGGGCAGAATGAAGGTCAGGAAGAACCGAATCGCGCCGCGATACATGTTCACCGGCCAGCGCGAAGTATCCAGAAAGCCAAGCAGCAAGTGGGAAAGGTTGTCCACTCGAACGAACCAGAAAGACAAGCAGACGATCAAAGTGTAAATCGCGTGCAGCAAGACCACCGAAGCCGCCAGGATCAAGCCGGCAAGCAGCCAGGCGCCCGGTGAAGGAGCTCGAGGCAATCGAACCGCAGTCGCCACGATCAGCAGTAAACCGGCGAGGACGTGAGGAAATTTGGCCGGCGCACTCTGGTGAATGCTGACCTGCAATTGGGCGTCCATCGGTTTCAGCAAGATGAAATCCAAGGTGCCCTTGCGAACGTGCTGGACTACGGACCGAAGGTTGGGGTCGATGAAGGCTTCCATCAAACCCTGCAAGGTAATGAAGAAGCCGACCACCAAGAGAGACTCCTGATAAGTCCAACCGGCAAGGCCTTCCCGGTGCCGATAAACCACGAACAGCGGGGCTACCGTAAAACCGACCCACAAGCCGGCGGTCACAAACTCGCCGAGAAAGGAGCTCCGATACTGCAAGGCCGTCATCCAAGCGACTCGGATTTGAGCCCTCAAAACCCGCAGGAAGTGACGAAATCGCTTCACGATCCAAATGCCTCGTAGCTTTCCAAGCCGCGCTTCCAAAGCCGCCGGGCAAGAATCAGGGCAACCAGAAGCCAAAACACCTGCAAGGCCAAGCCAAAGAAAATTTCGGTTGAGGACAACAAACCGGAAGCCATCTCCGTCGGCGTCCCAGTGATGGCTCGAAAGGGCAAGTAAATCACCACCTTCTGCAATCCCTCAGGCAACAACTCCAAAGGATAAAGATAGCCGGACAAAAGCGCCCAGATGCCGTGCCACCCCATGAAAATCCCTTCCGAGCGGCCGAAAAAAACGCCAGCGAACCGATCGCCACTTGAATGCAATAGTTCAACAACCAACCCATGAAAATGGAAAGCGCCAGGACCGGAAGCCACAGCGGCTCGAGGCCAAAGCCCATGCCAGGTCGCCACCACCAAATCAACAGGATCACTGGAGCCAGCACCAGGATTCGAAACGGTAAGGCCGCCATGTTTTCCGCCGCCGGATAAATCAGAGGGGAAAGGGGCTTTAATAGCGCCGGATTCAACTGACCGGTGCGAATGCGGAAATTCAAGGTCCAGATCACCCAGGCGCTGGTCATTTGGCGAATGACCAAACCACAGGTGAAATAACGGGTGAACTGATTTTGATCGAAGCGGCCGATTGGGCCGGCTTCCGCCGCCCGATCCCAAATCAACATCATCAACACCGGCAATATGGCGGTGAGAAACCAGATCATGAGTTCCGAGCGGTAGGCCACCATGGAGGCGAAGCCAACCCGCAATAAACTCGGAAAGGCTCGGGCACCCAAAAGAATTTGGTTCATGACCCGGGCTTGCCGTGCGATTCTTTTTCCTGTTCGAATAAACGTCGAATGACGTCTTCTAAAGGAGCTTCTTCCACTACCAAATCCCGAACTGGAAGATGCAAGAGCGCTTTGTGCACGATTTCTTTGACTTGATGACCGGGCACCAAAGCCTCGCAACCGCCTTGTACCGGCAGAAACGGCCCGGCGGCTGCAGCGGTTGCCCGATTCACCGGTTGGGTGGTTCGCACTCGAATTCTGCGATCCGGGGCATAACGTTCCACCAATTCATCCAAAGCACCGTCGAAGCGGAGCCGCCCGCCGGCAATCACCAAAACTCGGGAACAAAGGGCGGCGATGTCGGCCATGTAGTGGCTGGTCAAAAGCACGGTGGCCCCTTGCCGCTCATTCCATTCGGCGACAAAGGAACGCACCGCTTCCTGCATGGTGACATCCAATCCGATCGTCGGCTCATCTAAAAACAGAATGTCCGGTTTATGCAGAAGAGCGGCCGCCAACTCACATTTCATTCGCTCGCCCAAAGAAAGATTCCGAACCGGACGTTGCAACAGGGGTTCAAGCTGCAACAACTCGATCAATTCCGCAAGGGTTGCGCGATAACTGGTGGCTTCCAAGTCGAATAAGGCCCGATTCAATTCGAATGTCTCCGCTGCTGGCAGATCCCAGAGCAATTGCTGCTTTTGCCCCATCACCAAAGTAATGCGGCGCAAGAAATCGGGATGGCGCCGAAACGGCTCGAAGCCGGCCACTGACAAACGTCCGCCGGTTGGCTTGAGCAGGCCGGACAACATCTTCAAGGTTGTGGTCTTGCCGGCACCGTTCGGCCCGAGAAAGCCGACCCGCTCTCCGGCTTCGATGCGAAAGCTGAGCTCCTGCACCGCCGGCACCTGGCGATAGCGGCGGCGCCACAAACTGCGCACCGAACCGGCCAAGCCAAGGCTCTTCTCCGGCACCCTGTAGACCTTGCACAAGCCGTCGACCTGGATCACGAACCTATTCTGGGATCCCCGCCAAGGAGCCGCCATGCCTTCTCCCCTCGATCCGAAGTTGCCCACCAAACTGGGCCTGAAGCCCTCCCAGCGAGTCGCGATCTTGGATTCGCCGAAGGGCTTCCAATCCGCCATGGAGGTCCTGGTGCCAGGGGTGGAAATCCGTCCTAACTTACGATCAAAAAAGGATTTCGATTTCATCCTCCTGTTTGCCCCCAAGGCCGCTCACCTGCGCCGCCGGATGGTCGGCCTTCCTGATCGCTTGGATCCAGACGGCAGCCTGTGGATTGCCTGGCCGAAGAAATCCAGCCCCCTGGCCGGTGATCTGGACCACGCCTCGGTTCAGCAAGCTGGCCTCAACGCCGGTATGGTCGACAACAAAATTTGCGCCGTGGACGACGACTGGTCCGGCCTTCGCTTCGTCTTCCGCCTCCAAGATCGCCCCAAAATCAGGGCCCAGCGCCTTTGAGACCGTTTCGAGGCAGTAACGTTTCCCGGTTGAAGCAATCGGCTTCGAAACCCATAAAATGTCCGGCCGCGGGGACCAAAGGCCAGCCACGGTAACCCGGGCCAGGTGGCATGCTAGTTGCTGCCTGAGGCCCCGAGCCCCTGCCGCCTAGGAGTAGGGCCCTTTCCCGCACTCGACCGCTGAACGCAACCATGCAGCGAAGCTTCCGGTTCACGCTTTTCGCAGCTCTACTAGGAGCTTGCGGTGCCCCATCCTCTGGAGATCCCTCAGATGAAGGCTCGGCCAGCCAAGCAAACGAAGGACTGGAAGCAGAACGCACCGCGACTGAAATCGGAACGGCTCCGCCCATGGCGACTCTGGAGAGCGGCTTCGAAGCCGCCAATTTGGTGGTTCTGGAAGACCTCAAGGGCCAGGATTTCGGGGGCTTGCACAACGTTTATTTCTTAAGCGAGCAGGTGATTTCCGGCGGAGAGCCCCATGATCAGGCTGCCTTGCAGCAACTGGCGGACTGGGGAGTGAAAACGGTCCTTTCCGTGGATGGCAAGGTGCCCGATCAAGCCGCCGCCGCCGATTTGGGCATTCGTTACGTCCACGTTCCTATTCAATACCGTGGCATCACCACCGAAGAAGTGAACCACATCGTCAAGTCCTTTCGCGAGTTGGAAGGACCTTTCTACGTCCACTGCTTCCACGGGAAGCACCGTGGCCCGGCGGCAGCGGCCTTAGGGCGATTGGTCGTCGACGGAATCAGCCGCGAACAGGCCTTAGCTGAAATGCGGCAATGGTGCGGCACTTCCGGGAAATATGAAGGCCTATACCGGACCGTGGCTCAAGCCCACTTGCCTTCGGCGGAAGAAACCGCCGTCATGAATTGGGACTTCCCGGCCGCTCATCCCATGGAAGGGATTCGTTATGCCATGGTCGGCATGACTCGATCCTTTGATTATTTGAAAGCTCTGGCCGCCCGTGACTGGCAACCAGATCCGGAACACCCGGACATCGATGCTCTCAATGAAGCGCAAAAATTGGAAGACGTTTTTCGTCAAACCATGGCGTTGGAAGAATTGGCAGAAGAAGACGAAGACTTCCGCGCTTGGATGATGGAGTCCTGGGAGTGGAGCCAGAAACTTTCCTTAGCTTTAAAAAATGACGATGGCGAACAAGCGCAGGCTTCCCTCAAGGAAATCAAGGCCCTGTGCAGCAGTTGCCACGCCGGCTACCGGAATCATTAGCGGAATTCACCGGCTTGATTTGTTTTCGCGCCCTTTCGATGGGCCGGAATCCGTCCCGGTTTAGCTTCAGGAAGATCCCCTGCGCCAGAGGATTTCTCCTTTGGCATTGATGAGAGCGGGAACGGATCGATTCCCATCGGGGATTTCTACTAACGCCACCCCGGCATGAAAGGCTTCGGCTTTCAAAAACTGAGGGGCAATGACTACCTTTCCTTGTCTATTCAGAAATCCGAATTTTCCCGACGGATCGGCAAAGGCCGCCAAGCCCTCGGAAAAATCCTTCAAAACACGATACTGAGGCTCGATTTGCCATTGACCGAGTAGGTTCACCGCCCCCATCCCCGAGGGCGTTTTCAAGGTCGCCAAACCGTTGTGATAAGGACCGGCAAATTCAAATTTTGCTTCCACGCGCCATGCACCGGTTTCATCGATGATTCCCCATCGTCCGTTAAAGTTGACCGCGGCCCGACTTTCCTGAAACGGTCCGGCTTGCTGGAAACGAGCCGGAATGGCGATTTGGCCACGACGATCGATATATCCGAACAAAGCTTCCTCCCAAGCCACGGCCGCCAAACCCTCGGAGAAACTTCGAGCTTGTTGAAATTGCAGCTTCACGGCGAATATCCCCATGAAGTCCACATATCCCCACCTGCGATCCGGGCCGCTTCCCACCGCCACCGCCGCCAATCCTTCGGTAAAAGGCAAGGCTTGGGCAAATTTCGGTTGAATGCGCCAATCACCGTCTCGATCCAAATAGCCGAACCATGGCCGGCCTCCGCGGCTCTGTTGAGCACAAGCCAAGCCTTGGGAAAAGTCGCCGGCCCAATCAAATCCGGCGGGGATCTTCCAATCGCCGCCTGCGTCGATAAAACCCCATTTACCGGCCACAGCGACTCTGGCAAGTTGCTGATGAAAAGGATAGGCGTGTTGAAACCGTGCGGCGATGACCTCCTTTCCTTCAAGATCGACGAAACCATAGGGTTGCTCCTCGGTTCCCGAAGGGACCGGACGGAATTGAATTTCCTTCGCTTTCGCCAGGGTCGAAACCGAATCGGGGTCGCCGCCGCAAGCCAAGCCTCCGGTCGCTGCCCAACCCAGCCAAAGTCCTAATCCAGGGAGCCAACGCGTCATGTCTGGACAGTTTCCGGCTTTCATGGGGCACCATCAAGAAACTGGCACAAAGCATTGGAGGTAATTTTTAAGCCTCCGGCGTAACCAAAGCCGCCTTTGGCCGTCTGCCTAGCCGAACCCTTTTCTTTCGGAGGCACCGGCGATGCCGCGTTTTCAACCCCCGCACTGCCCCTGGGACGCCTGTCCCAGCCGCACCGATTCCGTCCCCTTCCGCTTTCAAAAACG
>QQUA01000003.1 GCA_008501825.1 Planctomycetota bacterium
ATTGTTTGCAGGAATACTTGGTGCGGACGTGCTCGATCACCACCAGACTGGCCGGAATCGCTTCCAGCTCTTCGGTGATCTCTTCGCCGAAGGGCTGCATCGGATCTCCACAGCAGGTGCAGGTCCTCTGCTGCTCTGGAATCTCGTAAACCACTCTTTCTCGTGGAAGATCCTTCGGGACCGGCTTTCGGCCTCTTAGTGGTCTGCGTTTCTTTTTGCCGATTCCGCTCTTGAGCTCTTCTTCCGCATCCGGAGCTTCCAGAGCGTGTGCCGGGGTCGGCTCTTCGCCTTCGGCGAATTCCAGCAGCAGTTGGTGAGGGTCGACCTTCTCGCTGCTCGGCCCATAACAGTTTCGATTCAGATTGCGCAGTTGATCGGTGAGGAATTGAATGCGCTGATCTTTTTCTTTCAGGGCTTCGAGCAATACATCTCTTTCAGACTCTACATTTTCAAGCTGCGAAAGCCGCGCTTTCAGCGCTTGATTTTCGGCTTGCAGTTTGGCGAAGTCCACGCCAAAAAAGTAAAGAATGCGTGGAATAAATCAAGGGCTTTCAGCCAGGACGTTTGTACCAATGGCGACGAGAGGAAAATCGGATATCCAGACCCCCAAGAAGCAGGGAAAGCTCGTCCGGAAGCATTTCTACCTTGCTGGAGAAACCATCCTTTTGCTGAGGCCAAATGAACGTGCCCTTCTCAAGGCGTTTGGCCAGCAGGCAATAGCCGCTTCGATCCCACCAGAGGACCTTCAAGCGATTGCGGCTGCGGTTGCAGAAGACGAATAGGTGACCGCTGAGCGGATCTTCTCCGATCACTCCTTTGGTCGCCTGCGCCAGAGTGTCGAAGGACTTGCGCATGTCAGTGGCGCCAGCGGCCAAGAAGATCCGTACCGAAGAAGGGATGGCTAGCACGAAAGCGCTTGCAGGAAGGCAGCCAACTCGTTTGCGGCGATGGATAGAGGAAAGCGTAACTTGATGCCGTTTGGCAGCTCGATTTCTAGGCGGTGTGGGGAAGCCAAACTCGTGTTTTGGCGAACTTCGAGGAAGGCTGGATTCCTGGGAGCTTGTCCTTCGGTTTTGTCCAGGCTCAGCTTGCGGATTCGCTGCGACCAGTAATGCAGCGTGCTCATGGGGATGTCCTTGGCCTCCGCCACTTGCTTCATGGTCAGGCCCTTTTGCTTCTTTTCCTGGAGCAGGTCGCGGAAGAAGTCAAGCCGACCCTCGGTCGGGATGTGAGGGGAACGATTTCGAGTCATGGAATCCATTCTGATGTCCAATATTCGGCGGCGAAAGGCGGGGTCTAGCGGACGGATACAAAAGATGACCAAATAAGTGCCCTTCCTGCAACTTGAGAGGCATCCAACGCTAGATCACTTTTCGATCCGGCACTCCTTTGCGCAACAAATCAAGCAGGAAGGGTAATCATGAGGTGCATCGTACCTTTTTACGCGGCAGCTTTGTTGGCTGTACTTCAAAGTATCGGAGTGGCCCAAGGAAACACTTGGTACGTGCCAGACTCCTCGAACACCATTGGCGGGGCTATCGACCTTGCAGCGAATGGAGACACGGTCATCGTCCGACCGGGAACCTATTACGAGAACTGACCTGCACCCCATTTTTGTTCCACGAGTAATGAGACTTTCGGCCTAGATTGTTTTTGTTTTCAGGGTTTAGGGGTGAGAGGGGTACAAGCCGCAGCCTGCTTCGTGCAGGAGGCGGGGTACCCCGCCTCCTGCAGCGACGCCGCGTATTCCGACGGTGGTCGATTTCCCAGCGAACTGTGAGGACGGCGCTCGTTGTAATCCAAACGCCAATTCTCGATGATGCTTCGAGCCTCTTCTAGATCGCCGAAGCAATGCTGGTTCAAGCATTCTTCCCGGAGGCGACCATTGAAGCTCTCGATGAATCCGTTTTCCATCGGCTTACCCGGACGGATAAACCGCAAGTCAATCCCATGGCGGTAAGCCCAGCGATCAAATTTCCAGCCTCGAAATTCGGGACCATTATCCAGGAGGATCCATCCAGGCTTGCTTTGGACCTCGATGAGCTCGTCCAGTTCACGAATAAGCCGATTTGCTGGAAGTGACGTACCCACCAAAATCGAAGGACATTCGCGAGTGCAGTTATCCACCATGGTGAACAGCCGAAAGCTGCGCCCGCCTGCCAAACTGTCCGCCATGAAGTCAATCGACCAGGCTTGCCCTCGGCGCTCCGCGCCTTGCAAGGGGCGCCTGGACGCTTTGGATGCCTGCTTTCGCTTTTTCCTCCGGACCTGGAGGCCGGCTTCGCGGTACAGACGCAGGATGCGCTTTCGATTCACTTGCCAGCCCTCTTTGACCAAGAGGTAATGAAGACGGCGGTAGCCGAACCGTGGACGCTCAGCAGCCAATTCCTTCAGCCGTTGAAGCAGCTCGGTCGAGGAAGTGGATTTCGACTGATACCGGATGGTCGAGCGATGAGCCCCCAAGAGCTCGCAACTTTTACGCTGGCTTCGACCCTTCCTTTCGGTCAGGAATTTCACCACCTTGCGCTGGGGCTGAACACCTACCACTTTTTTTGAAGAGCGGCCTTCACCGCTTCGAGATCAAGCATGAGCTCCGCCACCATCTTTTTCAGCTTGCGATTCTCCTCCTCAAGCTGTTTGAGCCGCTTAACGTCGCTGGTTTCCATGCCAGCGTATTTCGACTTCCAGCGGTAGTAGGTCTGACGGCTCATGCCGTATTTGCGAAGCAAATCGTTGACGGAAACGCCTGCCTCCGCCTCCCGAAGGATCGCGACTATCTGCTCTTCTGTGTAACGGCTTTTCTTCATCTGGGCCTCGTCTGTTCGGCCGAGATGTCCCATTCTAAACGGACCAATTTCGGGGGATCAGGTCAGAACCTTTTCATAAGCAACAAGTCGATCACCTTGAAAAGTGAAAAGGGGCCTGACAAGACTACGATTGACGGCAGAAGACTCGGTGCTGCCATCCGACTCAATGATTTCAGTGAAGGGGGCTTCGTCACCATTGAAGGGTTCACGATTACAAGAGGATCATCGATTGGTGGGGGTGGAGGAATACTCCTTCCCTCAAATCTTGATTCGGGTAATTCAAACCTCACCGTTTGGTTGGAAAACAATATTGTGATCGACAATTATTCAACGAGAGCGGGGGGAGGCATCTTTATTAATGGAAGCTTTACCTTTGTAGTCTTGCGGAATTCTCTTATCGCTCAAAACACTGCCGCGGAAGACGGTGGCGGGCTCAGTATCGCAACCGACAAAACGTCTGGGAACTGGGTAAGCCTCCTCGCCGAAAACTGTACGATTGCTGATAACATTGCCCTGAATGATGGTGGAGGCCTATTGGTCGGGGAGGCCGCCCATGTACGATTGGAAAACAGTATTATCTACAACAATACTGGGACAAGACTTAGTGACTCTCAAGTTGACATCGTCGATGGTGCTAGCGGCGTACATTTTAATGTCGACTACTGCAATATCGAAGGTGGATGGGAGAGCATTACGGGCATCGATGGTTTCACCGGTAGTCGAACCAATTCCTTTGATCTTCCTCCTTTGTTCGCATCAGGACCGTTCGGTGACTACTATCTTTCCGCCCAACCCCTCCAATCCGTTACTAGCCCTTGCGTAGATCGGGGGCATCCAGGCGTTTCCTCTGTTCTGGGGACTACTCGAACTGATGGAAAAGAGGACGATATCCACCTTGATCTCGGTTACCACTACTCCCCGCACCTCCCCATCCCGGACCTAAAGGTTAACGGCCTGGATGGCAACTTCCAGGTAAGCGTCTGGGATGAAGTCTTCTTGACCGGTGGAGTTGATCCGGGCTACCTGGAAGGAGTACCGCACGATTGGTGGTTAAAAGCTGAACGCGATGGTGTGATTACAGCTTGGTGGGATCTTTCCGGGGTTTGGATCACGTCGCCGAGCCCGGTTCGTGCATGGTTCGGATCTCTAAGCGCCATCGAAGGCTTTCCCATTTCAAATGGGACGCTCCCACCGGGGGAATGGAAGTTCACTTTCGTTCTGGATGCAAGGAACGGTGTATTCGAGGGAACTTATGCCGATTCGGTAACGGTGACGGTTCAATAATTTTTTCGATCCATTGAGAGATCTAAAGAAGGCGCCCTCAGCGGTGAGCGACCTCGCTGCTGAGGGCTCTTAACCGTTTCACCATAGACGACCGGCGAGACATTCTCCGCCGACCCTTTGCCCCAAATTTGCGTCGATTCCGGCTCGAAGGACGGTACCTTCGAAGGGCGTTTTTTCTCCGGTCACGCACCGAACCGTACACCGAAACCATGTCGGGCAGTTGGGTATGGCTGGCAGCTTTGGTCGGCTCTCTCGCCACGCCGCAGGCGGAGGAGGAGGGTTTGTGGCTTCGATATCATCTGCCTAGGCCGGCGCAAGTCTCTTTGCAGATTGAAGATACGGAAGGGAGAGTGGTTCGCTCCCTGCTCCAGGGCGCTCCCCGGCCGGCCGGTTCATCCGCCGAATTGTGGGACGGCCGGGACCGGGACGGGCGACCTTTGCCTCCAGCTTCCTACCGCTGGCGCTTGCTGGCCTTTCCTGGCTTGGAGGCGGAATATTTAGGACGGTTGGGATCCGATTTGCCGGCCGGCCAGGAACCCGGCCATGCGGCGTTCAGTGGATCGGCCGACTCGGTGGCCATCGCCGCCCTGGCCAACCGGTGGGTGTTGACCAACCGCAATCCCGAGCCCGGCGCCCCGGCTTTGGCCATGCACGAAGTCGGATCCAATCGCCGTTTGGCTTCCCTGGAAAATCTTCCCGACGGCGCCGCTTTGTTGGACGTGGCTACCGATGGGGAAAACTTTTGGATCTTGGACGACCGGGCTCGCCTCTGGAAATGGTTAAGAAACCGGCAAGCTTTGGGCAAACCGTTGAAGCTCGCCGCTTCCGGCGATCGCCTGGCCGTTTCGGATCCCTATCTAGCCTTGCGGCAGTCGCCCCGGCGCATTTTGTTGTTGGATTTGAACACCGGCTCGTTCCTGCGAGATTGGAACTTGGAAGCTCCTCTGGTGTCGATGGATTTCGATCCGGAAGGGCACCTGCTGTTGCTGCTCAAAGACCGCTTGTTGCAACAGCATCCGCAACAGGATCAAGCCCTGCTTTACATCGAGGATTTGAAAGCGGCGGAAGCCCTTTCCGTGAATCGATGGAACGGCCACTTTTGGATCGCCGACGGCGGTCGAGTTCAGCAAATTCTGCACTTCGCCGACGAAGGAACTTTGCTGCAAGCATGGGGTAAACGCGGAGGACGATCTCGAAAGGTTTTTGGTCTGGAAGAGGAAACTTCTTTTGCCGGCTTTGCCGACCTTGCGGCGACTCCCGACGGTGGTCTGTTTGCTTGGGAAGGGATCTCATCGCCGCCCCAGCGCTTTTTGCGCTTCGCACCGTCAGGCACTTTGATGCATGCCTGGTATCCCGGAGAAGGTCCCGCCCCGCAAGCCTTGGCGGTGGAAGGCCGGCCGGATCAATTTTGGTTGTTTCATGGTTCCCAAAGCGCTTCTCTCTGGCAATCGGTTCCCGGTTCCTTTCAAGGACAATTGCAAGCGGTTTATCCCTTAGGCTTCGAAACGGGCCTCGATCCAGGCTTCCAAACCAGCAAACCGTTGCCGGGAAGCCATTCCCAAGACCGCTGGAAACTTTGGCAACGGCCCGGGCAAAGCTTGTTCGTTCGCTTGGGACCGTTTCCCGCCGTCATTCGTTTCTCCACCGCTCTTGGCCGATTTCAACCCCTGCTCTTAAGTGGCGGCGGAAAACCGAATCAATGGCCGGCGACCATCCGCCAAGGGGCGCCTCCCGGCAGCCGAATCTTCTTGTGGGTCGATTGGAATCGCAACGGATACGCCGAGTGGAATGAGGTTCGTTACGATTCCGAGCCCGGGCCCCGGCGAACCGGTTTCTGTTTCGGGCCGGAGGAAGACCTCTATTTCATCAGCGAAAGATCTCTACGCCGCTATCCATTGACTCGCTGGTGGCAAGAGGGCAGTGCTCGCTTTCCAGGCTTTCCGGAAGGGGAATGGATCCAAGAGGTGCCCGATCGTTTCTTCGCGGCGGGGCAACCGATCCTGCATTGGAATCGCCAGGGCAAAGCCTTTTGGGCCGGCTTCAGCGGCCGCAACGTGTTCGGGCAAGCTCAGGACGTTTATCTCGGACGTTGGGTTCCCCAAAGCGATCAAGCTTGGTCGGTGGGTGGTGACGAATCAGTATTCGGGGCCGGCCAACCGGCGGCTGGAGCTTTGGCTCAATATCGGGAGTTCCTCGGTTCTTCCGGACAGGCCACGTTTCTGACCGCCACCTTCGAACAAGATGTTCATCCGGGACGACCGCCAACTTTTTTCGGCTGGGATCGCCATGGGCTTTGGGTCGGCGGTCTCATGGATCGGATTTGGCAATCTTCTCAAGTGGAAATCGGCCACTACCAAGCCAGTCCCGGATATCGCCGCGGCCTGCTCTATCAAGATCCAGCCTCTGAAGTCACTTCGTTGCTCTTGAGCTGGCAACGGGAAGTCCGGCGTTATCAAATCCGTGGTTGGCGAGGATGGCATCGGCAAAGTGGTTCCCTGCAATTGGAACATGCGGTTTCCAGCGGTGGGGCCGGCTTTCTTGCCGAAATGTGGAATCCGGAAAACCCGGGGTCTCCTGATCGCACCTGGTTGCAAGCCAACGCTCGATTGGAAGCGGAAGCCCTCATTCCACGGGGTTTGTGGCAGGATGGACGCCAGGAAGCGTTTTTGCGCCTTCGGGGCGAGTGGCTGATTTCCGATTCCGAATGGCGCGGTCTTCGATTTCACGTGCCGTCGGGAATGCGTTTTCATTTAGACGGCAAACTTCTGATCGATACCTGGGATCGGTCGGAAGCTTCGGTGTTGCAATGGACCGGCAAGTTGCAAGCCGGGCGGCGCTATACCTTGCAATGGGAACTCCGTTGGCCGGTCACCGGCCCGGCCGCCAAAATGAGTGGCATTCGTGCCGGCGGACAACTTCGTCCTCTTGGAGCGCCTTGGTGCTTCCTGCCCGATCCCGATCGTCGAGCACCTTGGCCGGCGGGATCTGGTTGGGTTCGAACTTTAAGCATCGCAACTGACTCCTCCACGCCGTCGTCCGAAACGGTGCCATGGCTGGGAGCCGGCTTGGAAGAAATCGAAACCGATCCAGAGCAAGTGGCGGGTTGTAGTTGGACCGGAGCCTTGCGGGTTTTCGAAACCGGTTTGCACAGTTTTCGATTGACCGGTCCAAAGGAAGCGGCGGCACTTGCATTGAAAATCAATGGTCGCCAGGTCCAAATTCGGGAAGGTCCTGCTGGCCTGACGCTGTGGCTGGATGCCCGCCACGATTATGCGGTGGAGATCCAGGCTCAAGCACCGGTTTCGGCTTTGGCTTCCATCTCTCTAGAGTGGCGTCCACCGCGAAGCGGTTTTCGCTGGCAGAAATTTCCTTCCTGCTTGCGGTTTCCGGCAGGACCGAAACAGGCTCGACCGCCAGTGCGAATGATTTCTCCCCGCCACGACAGCGTCCTCAGTCAGCAAGGGGCAGTTCGCTTGGAAGCCGGCGCCGGGGGAACCGAGTTGGTCGCCGTGGAGTTTTTCGTCGATGGCAAACGGGTGGGTCGAGATTCCAATCCTCCTTATCAAGTCGAAGTGCAAGGAATGGAGCCGGGATTCCACCAAGCCAGCGCCCGAGGATGGGCAAGGAACGGCTTGGATCAGCACGCGCCGCCGGTGACTTTTGAAATTCGATAATTTTCTGGCCGTTTCTCGGTTGGATTTCGTTTGTCTTAGGAAAGGAATTCACTTCGAAAGTCGTAGGCAAGCTGCCTCAGGGTTTGTGAAACCGAGTCACTCGAGTAATGGAAAGGGTTCGTGGCCTTGAGACCTCGGCTTGCCAGGGCTAGGCTTGGCCGGTGGTAAATTCCGACCAGGACCGAGAACACGCTTCGCCCGAATCGGATGACGGCGAATTGGTTCAATCTCTGCTTAAGAAAATTGAGCAGGGTAATTCCCAGGCTCGAAAGGACTTGTTTGACCTGTTGTATACCCAACTTTACCGGCAAGCTTGCCGGCACATGCACGGGCAAGGTCCCAATCACAGCCTGCAAGCCACCGCCTTGGTTCACGAGGTTTACATCCGGCTCATTCGAGGTTCAAACCTTTGGAACGACCGCAAACACTTTTTGACCGCCGCTTCTCTTGCCATGCGTCACATCTTGATCGATCACGCCCGCCGGCGCCGAAAGGCTCCGAAGGGAAAACTGCCGGCCAGTGCTTTGGATGACCTGGTGGTGGAGTATCAGGACCGTGCCTTGGACTTGGAGGCTCTTTCCGAAGCGCTAGAAGCCTTAAGTCAATGGGATCCGGTCATGAGCCAGGCCGTGGATCTCCGCTTTTTTGGAGGGGCCAGCGTAGAGGAAACCGCGCAGATTTTAGGTTTGTCAGTGCGGACTTTTCAGCGCCGTTGGTCGGTGACTCGCGCCTGGCTTTTTCGTCAGATTCAAAGTTAATGGGATAGGCATATGGACCGTCGGCTTTGGGAACGAATTCAAGATTTATACCGCCAAGTTTCGGTCTTGCCCGAGGCGGAAAGAGCGGGATTTCTGGAACAAGCTTGTGAAGGAGATCCTGCATTGTTGGAAGAGATCCAAGCCATTCTCACTCAGGAGCCTCCGGAAAAATTTATGGCTCATCCCGGAGACCGGCCATCGGCCTTGGCTTGGTTGGGAATTGGGCTGGAGGGTTTGACTTTACAGGATTTTGATTTGGAGGAAGAGATCGGCCGAGGCGGCATGGGTGTGGTGTATCGGGCCCGCCAGAAAAGTTTGGAGCGCACCGTGGCGGTAAAGATTCTTCCCGCCATTCAAAAAGAACGAGAGCAGGCGGCGGAAAGGTTTCGCCGAGAGGCGAAAGCCGCCTCTTCCTTATCCCATCCGGCCATTGTGCCGGTGTACAGTTCGGGGGAGGAGCGGGATCATGCCTGGTACGCGATGGCCTACGTCGAAGGGCACGATCTCTATCAGGAATTGTTGGCTCAAGAGCAAAATCACCAAAGCCGGGAGCCGAGCCAGGAGCGGGGCGAAGGAAAAGAAGATCGGGTATGCCTCTTGCCTCCGTTTCAGGGAGCGGCCTATTTGCGGGCTCTGGTTGCCCGAATTGCCGAACTGGCGGACGCCTTGCACTACGCTCACTCTCGCGGCGTGGTTCATCGGGACGTAAAGCCGCAAAACATTCTTTTGGATTCGCAGGCTCGCATGTACTTGGTCGATTTCGGGTTGGCCCGAGATCCCCGTTTCGGGAGCCTTAGCTTGGAAGGAAAAATTCAGGGGACGCCTTTTTACATGAGTCCGGAACAGGCCCGGGCTGCCCGAGAACAGATTGATCACCGAACCGACGTTTATTCTCTGGCTGTGGTTTTATATGAATGCTTGGGCTTGAAACGCCCCTTTGAAGGGCGAAGCTCGCAGGAAGTCATGAGCCAGATCATGGAACGGGCTGCGCCTCCTTTGCGGCGCTACAACCCAGATTTGCCTCCTGAACTGATATGGATTTGCGCCAAAGGCATGGAAAAGGAGTTGCGGTACCGTTACGCCTCCGCCGCCGATTTCGCCGAAGATCTGCGGCGCTTTCTGCAACACCGCCCGGTGATGGCCAGACCCCCCGGTTGGAGGCGATCTTTGCTGGGGTGGGAACGGCGCTACCGCAAGTGGACGCTGGCGGCGGCCTTTAGTTTCCTCGTATTGGTGGCTGGGTTGTCTTTTGATCGATATCAAAGTAGGAAACACGCCCTGAGCAGCCTCATGCAGACCTTGTCGGCTAAGCGGGAAGCCCCGTTACCGATTCAATTGAAAGATTACAGCCTGATTGAATATGTTCAAAAGCTTCGGGAAGCCAAACAATTCGCCAAGGCGGGAGAGGAATATGCCGAAACTTTGGCCACTTGGGAACAGGAAGTCCTCCAGTTCAAAGATCAAATGTTGGACGCCTTCCGGCAGAGCTTGCCGGGAAACGAGGAAGGGGATTTTCTGGAAGGAGAAAGGGAGCAGGAATTTGTCATGCAGGCGGTATCTCTGCAATTCCTGCAGAAAGCCTTTCCTGAGGACGAAGAAATTGAACAACTGGTTTCGGCTTATCCTTTGGTGCCGCGACTATCCCTGAAATTGCAATCGGGTGCCGGAGCCGGCGTGCGGATCCTTCCGATCGATCCGCTGACCAGCATGCCCGGCCTACCGGTTTGGGAAGGAAGGGCGCCCTGCAAGGAAATCGAATTGGAGCGGGGATACTATCGAATCCAAGTGGATCTGGATTCGGGCCAATTGCGGGAATTCACCCGCTGGCTTTCCTGGGGCGATCATTTGCGCTTAATCGTTTCGTCCCAAGAATTGCCCTTGGAGCCGGAGAATTTGGTGTTGGTTCCAGGAGGCATGTTGCGTCTCCCTGAACAGGATTCGGCGGTGTTGTGCCCGCATCGGGGCAAGGAGATCCTCATTCCGGATTTATGGGTCAGCCGCTTCGAAGTTTCGGTGGGGGAATATCGAGAATTCCTAAATGCATTTCAAGAGAGACAGAAGCCGTGGGGCTGGAAATCATTGCCGGAAAATGAGGAATCAGAACGTTTGCCGGTGATCGGCGTATCTTGGCTGGACGCTCGAGACTATGCCGAGTGGCGGGGATTGCGTCTATTGACCCATGCCGAATGGGAGTGGGTTGCCCGGGGGCCGAATCATGGATTGCTGCCTTGGGAGCGGGATCTCCAGCAACCTTCCACTGCCGATCAATTGCATCAATTAGAAATTTGGCGCGGGAATGTCTTCAGCAATGTCGTTAAGGAGTTGGAAACGGAAGCTCGCTTTGCCGCAGCTTATCGCCGTTTGCAACCGGTGGATTCCTTTGCTCAGGCGGCAAGCCCGCTTGGAATCCATCATTTACTTGGCAATGTATGGGAGTGGACCGAGAGTTTGACCACGGAACCGGAGACCGGGAACCTTCTCTGGTCTTCCAGCAAGCGAATCTATTTGGGCGACTGTTATTCGGCCGCCCACGCTGGCCAAGGCACAGGCCTCGCCAGTCATGGAAATCAGAGTCCCAGCCGAAATTATGCCAGCCATCGCGTCGGCTTTCGCTGCGGACGAAGTCATAAACCATAAGACGTCATACCAACATGCCTACCAAACCGATTGAACTGACCCTCGGGGTCTGTCTGCTCGAGGGCCAACTTTTTGACCGGGGAGCGGCCATTCTGCCTTACCCGTTACTGTCTGCCCTGTTTCAGGAATCCATTCGAAAGGATGCTCAAGGAAATTCGATTTACCAAGTGGAAGACCTTGAAGCTCAAGGAGAAGTCGAACTCCAACAACAAGCCCAAGCCTTCTTCCAGTGTCTGAAGTCCATTTGGCAACAAGTCCTTCCGACCTTTGGAGGATGGGCCATGGAGGAGCAATTCATTGCCAGCGAAGGAACCGCGCCGCCATGGCGAACCGGAGCAGGAGCATTGGTCCGCATCGGTCCGGAGAGCGGGTCCCAGACCGAGTATCAACTCGAATTCGACAACAATTTGACCGGTTCCGAATTCCAGGAGGCCCGGGTCGAATTTCAATTGGGGATCCGCTTTGCTTGATCCGTGAAACCCATGCAACGGAAACCCGAAATTGAAAATCGAGCCGAACCCTTCCACGGCCATCCCATATACGTGTTATGGAAGCGCCGTGAGGGCTTGGAACGACGGAGTCGATGGCTACGCTACCGCCGCTTCTTTCTGGAACTGGAAGAACAATCCAAACCCGATTTCCTGACCGCCTGCGGCTATCCTCAGGGTTGGGTCCAACGGAGAAGTAAGGCGGTTTCCCGTGTCGGACAGGCTTTGATCGACTACTTGCGGCATCTTGGATCTTTGTCCCATCTCCACGAGGTCGATTCTTTTCAAAACTGGCCGCAAGATCTGAATCCGGAGCGGGAGGAAATCAGCGATTTCATCGCTAATTTGCTTCACCGCTTTTTCGAAAGAGACGGAAGTCTGTGCTTGCTCCAAGTAGAAGAAGCCTTCGTTTTGTTTGCCGCCGGCAGCTTGCGGTTGCCCGAAGTGCCCGACCCTAGAGCCTGGGTACCCGATGGGCCCCAGTTTCTCTCCTTTGCCGCTTTGGCCTTGTGGCAAATGGAATGTGAATCCCAACCGGAACTCCTTTGGGAGCGTTGTTTGCCCTTGTGGGTTCGAGCTTCGGCGGTATACCTGCAGCGGGGGCGTTACGGCATGCGGAGCTGGCACGACTACGGTCGGCCGGCTCCCCTTGCCTTGCCTGAATTCGCCGACCCTACCCTTTTGTTGAAGGATTTACCCGGCGATTATCCCCGTTCTCCGAAGGCGGAGCTGGCCATGCTTTGTCGCCAGGCTTTTCATGCCGATTACCGGCCCGACGGACCGTTTTCCGGCCTTGGGCCAAGGCAAGAGCAAGCTGAACTCCGAGATCAGAGGCTCGGAGTTCAGATGGATAGGGCCTTGCGCAACAGTTGAATTGGATGGACTACCGGAACCGAAACATTTCTTTGCCGTAGTCCAGCTTCCAAACGCATCTGGCAACCGGGGTTGCCGCTGACGATGACTTCAGGATCGACCGCCAACAAGCGGTCGATCTTTTGTTGCAACAATGCTTGACTTTGTTCCGGTTGACGAAGAAAAGCGACGCCTCCCGCCCCGCAACAGGTGTCGGCTTCGTCATGATGGCGCAGCTCCACACCGGGTAGCGAGTGGAGCAAAGCTGTCACGACGTCGCTCTTTCCGGCTACGAAACTCAAATGGCAAGGAGGGTCATAAGCCAATCGTTGAGTCAGAGGCCGAAGGCGGCCGCGAAGCCCTCGTTCGAACAAGAACACGGCAGGATCGTGGCACGGGCGGCGGCGATCGAATTCCTGCAAGTGGCCTAAACAACCGGCTGCGGGAATGAGCACGGCATCCAACTGGGGATCGAATGCCTGAAGGGTTCGATCCGCCATGCGGCGACCTTCGGCGGCATCGCCGTTGTGGGCGGCCAGGGATCCGCAACAGGGAACTTGTGGGGGAATTTCCACGTCGAAACCTTGCTGCTGCAAGACGGCGATGGTGTCTTCCAATACCTGACCGAAGAACTCGGCTTGGACGCAGCCGAGGTGCAATCCCACCCGCCCGCGGCGAGGAGGATGAGCCGGCCGAAACAGAGCTTCTTGCGGCCGAAAACGATGAGGAGCCAAGGGGACGGTGCCGGCCATGGCGCGAAGCCGCCGGGGAGCGAAACGTTCGACTAAACCTAGAATTCCCAAGCTTCGAAGAGAACGCAGCATGATGCCGGCCAGGCGAATGCCGGCGGCGGAGCTGAGCCACCGGCGTTGGCTTCGCAAGATCCAAGCCGGAGGAAGTCCTTCCCGTTGTTGCTCGACCAAACGGTGATAAGGAACTCGAGAGGGGCAAACGGTTTCACAAGCTCGGCACAAAAGACAACGGTCCAAAGCCGGGACGATGTCGTCCGGCTTCAAGCGGTTTTCCGCTGCACCGCGAAGCAAGGCGATCCGGCCGCGAGGGGAATCGGTTTCCTTGCCGCTGAGGCGATAACTCGGACAAACCGGAAGGCAAAGGCCGCAATGAACGCAGTCCAATAGGCCGGGAAAGTCGGCTAGGGGGTCGGGGTGACCGTCCAACCAAGTTTTGCCTTCCGGTCGGGCGCTGGCTGGGTTCATGAGCCCCCTTCTGTTTCGGGTCGCTGACCAAAGGGAGGGAAACCCGGAGCGCAAGCCTCCGCCAGCGCCGGCAACCAAGGGGAATCCTGGGTCACAGGGCTGAACTTCCAATGCGACGCTTGATCCGAAGACGGATCCAGAGACGATGGCGGGCCAGGGGCCGTACAAGCTGCAGTGGAGCTCAGCCAATCAATCATCGGCCAGCTTTCATCCGGCCCGCTTTGCAACCAGGAAGTCCTAATCGATTGATCGAAAGAAGCTCGACCCGGAGCTTGTCCCAAGGTTTCCAGAGCTCGAGCTAAGGCGGAGCGACCCTCCTCAGGATCTACGATTCGGACACCGAGAAGTGGAGCAGGTTCAGCTTCCCACTGCACCCAAGCTTGTTCATGCGGCGACAAGCTGAACAACAACCGCGGCGGGGCAAGGTGTCGATGTTCACCCCAAAGCCAAGAAGAAAGTTGTTCCCGATCCAACCGAGCCCAAGTCGGATTCCTGGGTACGGGGCGGAGGCGCAAAATTAGGTTCAGACAAAAGGCCAAACGGCCGCGGGAACCGAGGAATAAACGAGTCAAGTCATAACCGGCAACCGATTTCACCACTTGGGAACCACTTTGAATTTCGCATCCATCGGCCATCATCCAGCGACCGCCGAGGACTTGATCCCGGGGAGGGCCCCAAAGATGGTGGAGCATGCTGTGATCCGGAGCCATGAACAAGCCGCCGAGAGTGCCCGTTTCCGCACCGGGGCTGCAGGTACCCAATTCCAAATCGTAGGGTTCCAACGCGGCGCTCAATGTCGCCGGCGAACAGCCGGCTTCCACTTCACAAATTTGATCTTCGGCTTGAATCCGCAGGATGCGATTCATGGAAGTGGAAGACAACCATCGGTCCGGTGCAGCGCTGGGAAAATGGCGTTGGAGCCGGCTGCCGTTGCCTCTTGGAAGGACCGACCAACCTTGCTCCCGACAATGCTGCAAGGATTGTCGCGCTTGAGCCGCCGTTTGCGGTTGCAGGACCTTGGTCGGATTCACGGGCGACCTCCGTGGCGGTGAAAGGCTTCCGCGCAGCCGGAACCCAGCGGCAAACCCCGTCCGCGGTTGAGTAAATCCTCCGGATTGAACACTCGCCGCAGCCTTTCCATCAAGGCCAATTCTTGCGGTTCAAATTGTTCCTGCAGCAAAGCTTCCTTTTCCAAACCGATGCCGTGTTCCCCGGACAGGGAACCACCTAGTTCCAAACACTTGCGTAGGATTTTTGCGCCGGCGGCTTCCACCTTGTCGGCTTGGCTACGGTCACGGGAATCGTAAGAAAAATGAGGATGGATGTTGCCGTCTCCAGCGTGGAACAAATTGGCCACCGGGATGTCGGTTTCCTGTTCGACTTGTTCCACATAAGCCATGATTTGCACCAACTTGGACCTAGGGACCACTCCGTCCATGACGTAGGAGTCGGGACCGAGACGCCCCATCGCTCCGCCGGCACCCTTTCGGCCTTTCCAAAGAGCTCGCCTTTGTTCCGGACTCTGGGCCCGTTCGGTTTTCATCGGGCGGTGCTTTTGCAAAGCCACCTCCACCGCTTCGGCTTCCTCTTGAATTTGATTTTCCGGACCTTCGACGTCGACCAACAAGATGGCACCGGCGTCGGTGGGCAAACCGCAACGATAAACCGAAGCCTCCACTGCTCGAATCGCCCTTTGATCCATGACCTCAAGGGCTACCGGCATCAGGCCTTGGGCGACAATGCTTTGAACCGCGGCACAGGCTCCGGCGATGCTGTCGAAAGCCGCGAACAAGGTCACGATGGCTTGAGGCTTGGGAATCAATCGCAAACCGATTTGCAACGCCACGGCCACGCTGCCTTCGGAACCGACCAGAAAACCGCGCAAATCCAGGTCTTCCGGAACCGAATGCGCATCCCCCCAAGTTTCGACTTTGCCTGTAGCGGTAACCACCTTGGCAAAGAGAACGTGCTGGCTGGTCATGCCGTGTTTGAAGCAATGAGGGCCGCCGGCGTTTTCGCCCAAATTGCCACCCAAGGTGCAAACCGTTTGACTGCTCGGATCCGGCGCGTATCGCAATCCCCAACGGGCGGCTTCCCGATTCAAATCGTCGTTGACCACCCCCGGTTCGACCACGGCAAAACCTTGTTGCGGATCCAGGGTCAGGATCTTTTGCATGCGGCTTAGGGCCAGGACCACGCCGCCCGGTTCCACTACCGCTCCTCCGGACAATCCGGTGCCGGCGCCCCGGGCGGTAAAGGGGATTTTTTCCGCCGCCAAAAGTCGGACCACGGCGATGCACTCCGCTTCCGAAGCCGGCAGCACCACCGCCGCGGGTTGGCTGCGAAACAAGGTCAAGGCATCCGATTCATAGGCCAGCAAGCTGGCGGGATCGGTTAACAAATACTCCTTGCCGACGATTTCACGCAAACGTCGAAGCCACCTTTTCTTCCTGCTCATGAGTTTTTCCAGCGGCGCAAGGGAAGCCAGCGCGGAGTTCGATCCTTGTAAATTTCATAAGCTTCACCAAAAGCAATTTCAGCATCCCTTTCTTCGAAAGGCGCTGAAAATAAAACCCACGGCACCCAAATCAACAGCATCAACAACCGATCCAAAGTGGCTTCCTGCATGCCCAACATGGCCAACAGCAATCCCAAGCTGATCGGATGACGAATCCAGCGAAACGGCGGCAGGGCGACCAGCTCCGCCGAAGCCGGCTGGGTGCCTTTGCGCAAGGCTCGGATTTGGGGTAGGCCAAGCAAATAACCTCCTCCAAGAACGGCTGCCGCCCAAAACGCCAGGGCTATGCCGACCACTTGAATGGAGTAGCCAAGAATTTTCAATACGCCGGCATGGTTCCACAGCACCGGGCCGGAGGTTTCCCAAAGCCAAGTCAGCGCACATAAAGAAAGCCCGGTAATGAAAACATAAAGAGGGCGTTCGCCGGCCGGCCCCAGGGGATGGTTCAACCAGCGGCGGCCGAATCCCCGAGCCAACAGCGAATGCGGGATGGCGAACAGCATCAATAGTGCAAAGTCCAAGCCCAAACCGCTCCAATTCACTTGAGGGTCCACCGGTAAAGGAACGCCGATCAATAAACGCAACCAGGCCAACAAGCCGATTCCGGCCAAGAGGGGACCGGACCATAAAAGGAAGGCGGCCAAAGGACGGGCCGCTCGTCCCGGATCGAAAATCTCCTCGGGATCGAATACGTCCGATACCGGCTCGATCCGGCGCCGGCGACGAAGTTCGCTGCTGGCTTTGGAAGGGTCGGAATCGTTCATGGTTGCGGAGCGTCCGGCTCTTTCCCGGCGGCATCCGGTTCCAATCCCGGGCCGGCTCCCAACGGAGCCGGAGGAAGCACCTGAATGGCTTTGGGTTGGGTTGGACAACGTTCCTCGCACAGGCCGCAACCGGTACAGACCGAAGCCAGAACTCGCGGGCGTTTGCCGTCCAATTCAATGGCCTTCGGTTGAATCGGGCAGACGTCCAAGCAAATCTGGCATTCCCCTTCCTGGAAAGCCAAGCAGTGTTGGCGTTGAACCGTGGCCAAGCCGATCGACATCTGCCGGGCTTGGTCCAAGGGCAGGAGGGCGCCAGGTTCGCAAACATGAGTGCAAGCCAAATCGCTGCACACGACGCAAGCTCGAACTCCGGGGATGATGACCGGCGTGCCGGCGTCGGCGTGGCCACCCGGGACGTGCACGATGCATTGCGCCGGACATGCTTTCAAGCAATCGTCGCAGCGGGTGCATGCTTTGAGGAAATCAGGCTCCGCCAGGGCTCCCGGCGGTCGAATGCGCCGCGGCCCCGGTCCGCTTGGGGTGGCCGGCAGCACGCCGCCCAGACTTTCCTCCACGGTTTCGGCCAGGGTTTTGGCCAAGCGGCGAAAGCCTTGCCGGAAGAAAGCCCGTCGATCCAATGGTTTGCCACTCATGTGCGGAATTCGCCTGAGGAAATGATGAGATCCAGGGCAGCGGCCGCCGCCCTGGATCGTTTCGCCCTGGAATGGAGACGGTCTAGCGGCTGGCCCGGGAAATGGTCTTCGCCTGGAGGAACAACAGCAGGTAATCGCGACCGCCGGCTTTGGAATCGGTGCCGGACATGTTGAAACCACCAAAAGGCTGGCTTCCCACCAAGGCGCCGGTGCACTTGCGATTGATGTACAAATTGCCGCAGTGCAGTTCCCGCTTGGCTTGGGCGATCTTGGCTTCGTCCTTGCCGTAGTAGGCGCCGGTCAATCCGAAGATGGTGTCGTTGGCCGCTGCGATGCCCTCTTCGAAACTGCTTACCTTGGTGATGCCCAAGACCGGAGCGAAGATTTCTTCTTTGAACAACCGGTGGCTGCGTTCAATGTCTCCGAAAATGGTCGGCTTCAGGTAGTGCCCTTCGCCTTCCGCCTTTTCGCCGCCGGCCAACAATTTGCCTTCTTGTTTGCCGATCTCGATGTATTCCAGAGTTTTCTTCAACGCCGCTTCATTGATCACCGGGCCCATGAAGTTGTGGTGATCGCTGGGGTGACCGACTTTGGTGGCTTCGGTCAATTTGACCACTTTCTCCACCAGCTCGTCGTGAACTTTTTCGTGCACGATCAAGCGGGAACATGCGGAGCACTTTTGACCCTGGAAGCCAAAGGCGGCGGCGTGAACGCCTTTGGCAGCGGAATCCACGTCTGCGTCTTCATCGACCAGGATGAAGTCTTTGCCGCCCATTTCGGCGACGACTCGTTTCAACCAGATTTGCCCCTCGTGGACCTTGGCGGCCTTTTCGTAAATGTCCTTGCCGACTTCCATCGAACCGGTGAAGGAGATGAAACGCACCATCGGGTGTTCGACCCAGGTGTTGCCGACTTCCGAACCGGGGCCGGGAACGAATTGCAGAACTCCGGGAGGTACGCCGGCGTCCTTCATCAAATCCAAGAACATGGAGGCGATGCCGGGACTGTCGGAGGACGGTTTCAACACTACGGTGTTACCGGCCACCAAGGCGGCGGTGGTCATGCCCACCAGAATGGCCAGCGGAAAATTCCACGGCGGGATCACGGCGCCGACTCCGAGCGGAATGTAAACCAACTCGTTGGCTTCGCCCGGCAGTGGGGTGATCGGTTGCTTGCGGCCGTAGCGCAGCGCCTCCCGAGCGTAGAACTCGAGGAAGTCGATGGCTTCGGCAGTATCGCCGTCGGCTTCCACCCAACTCTTGCCGACTTCATAAACCATCATGGCGGAAAACTCGTGCTTGTGCAGGCGCATGGCCCGAGCCGCCCGGAACAGGACGTCGGCCCTTTCGCCAGGAGTTTTCGCCGCCCATTCACCGAAGGCCTTGTGAGCTCCGACCACGGCTTTGACTGCGTCCTCCCGGGAACCCTTGGCGCAATTGGCGACCACCCGGGAAGTTTGGCCGGGGTCGACCGAGTCGAAGGTGCCGCTACCTTCGCCGTCTTCGCCATCGATCCAAAGACGCACCACCACCGGCAGCTTTTTCTCGATCTTGTCCAGAGCGGCTTGGAAAGCCTTGACGTTCTCCTCTTTGGAGAAATCGGTGAACGGTTCGTTGGTGAAGGGGGTGATCTCGGGAGTCGTGGACAGCATGGGTCAAACGGGCGCCGCCGAGGCGCGTGGCAAGGGGTACTGTCGAAGGTGGGCGGCCAGGTCGCGCCGCGACCTTTCCGCTTTGGCCAGGTTACGCAGCCTTCGGCCGCCTCGGCCTCCCGGCATTTCCGATGCATCGGGGGGAGGCAGCAGGCCGAATTCCGCTTTCATGGGCTGGAAGTGAGCGGCCGGGGCGGTGGCGACGTGGTTGGCCAGGGCCCCAAGCAAAGTGGTGACGGGGAGGCGCTCCGGCACCAAACCGCATACTTTACGGGCAGCGTTGCGTCCTGCCAGCAAACCGGAACCGATATTGGCGAGATAGCCTTCCATGCCGGTGATTTGGCCGGCCAGGAATAAGCCGGATTTCCGTCGCCACTCCAGGTCCGAGTTCAGCAGTTTCGGCGAGCGAACGAAGGTGTTGCGGTGCATGCTGCCGAGGCGCACGAACTCCGCCTGGGTCATCCCCGGGAGCGACCGAATCAGCCCTTCCTGCTCGCCATAGCGCAGATGGGTTTGAAAACCGACCAGGTTGTAGAGGCTTTTGGCCTGGTTTTCAGGGCGCAATTGGATAACGGCGTAGGGGCGGCGTCCGGTCCTCGGATCGGTCAGACCCACCGGCCTCAACGGTCCGTAGCGCAGGGAATCGCGGCCCCGAGCGGCCAGAACCTCCACCGGCATGCAGCGCTCGAAGAAGGCCCCGGCCCGGGGATCGGCCATTTCAAACGGCTTGGGTTGGTGGCGGTCGGCGTCCAGCAAGGTGTCGACCAGTTGCTCATAGTGCTCTTTTTCCAAAGGGATGTTCAGATAGTCGGCCTCCCCGTGGCCGTAGCGGGAAGCGGCGAAAAGCACGGTGCGATCCAGGCTTTCGGCACTGACCACCGGGGCGATGGCGTCGAAAAAGGACAGGTTTTCTTCCCCGCTGAGGTCCTGAATGGCTTGGCTTAGGGAAGCTCCGGTGAGCGGTCCCGAGGCCAGGATGACGACCGGATCTTCTGGAACTGTAAGAACTTCGGTCCGAATCAGACGGATTTTGGGGTGAGACTCCAGACGCTCGGTCACGGCATGGGCGAATTTTTCCCGATCGACCGCCAGGGCCTGGCCGGCGGGAACCGAGTGGTCCTTGGCCAAATCCAGGAGCTGGCATCCCAGCGCGGCCAATTCCGCCTGCAGAACGCCGGCGGCCCGGTCCGGGAGGGCGGAGCCGAGCGAATTGGAGCAGACCAACTCGGCGCAATCTCCGCTTTGGTGGGCCGGCGTGGATACTTGCGGTCGCATTTCGAACAAATCCACTGCAAATCCGGCCTCGGCCAGTTGCAAGGCGGCTTCCGAACCGGCGAGACCGGCCCCGACCACCGGGATGGGAGCGGTTTGGGAGGAAGAAGTCACGAAATGAGGGGATTCTGGACTAGGGTTGTGACCGGGCGAAAGTCTAAGATAAATGCCCTAGCCCTCAGGCGACGCCCCTGGTCCCCCCTGTCCTCGGTCGCGTGAAGGCTGGAGCCGGGAATGCTTGCCACCGTTCTACTGAGCCTCGCCGCTTGGGGGCCTGCTCAGGAGGTTGAACCGCCTTCGGTTCCGACCTCCCTGGACAAGGTCACCGTCTATCAGGGTCAAGCACTGGTGGAAAGAGTCGGGAACTATGAAGCGGCCGCTCCCGGCGTCTATCGAATTCAATTGGGACCCTTTCCCATGAGTGCCCATTTGGACACCTTTCATGCCAGGGTGGAAGAGGGGACGGCACGGCTGTTGGATTTGGAAGTTCGCCAAGCCATGGGCAAGGCCTTCGAATCGGAGGAACGCCTGGGCAAGGAAAAGGAATTGGAAGCCTTGCGGCGAGTTCGAAGCGATTTGGAAGCCGAGTTGGCCGGTTTGGACATGGAAGAGAAATTGGTTCAAGCCATGATTCAGGCGGTGGAAAACGGCCGCATCCCCGCTGCTTACGCCGATCCGGAAGATCCCGAAAGTCTGACTCGCTTGTTTGATTTAATCCGCCACCGATCCCGGGATTTATTCCAGGCCCGTACCGATTGGAAGCGGAGACAGAGTCAAACCGATTTGCAGATCGCCGCCTTGGAAGAAGAATTGGGTCAGATCCAAAGTTCCATTCGGCATTTGGATTGTTCTTTGTTGCTCGAGTTCGAACAAGCTGGAGTCGCTAACTTTCGCTTGAGCTATTTGACCGAAGGAGCATCGTGGCAACCGACCTATGAAGTTCACGTGGCTCCCGATTTGACCGGCGTGACGGTTTCGCTGGTGGCCCGAGTGCGGCAATCCACCGGCGAGAACTGGGCGCAGACTCGATTGCTGCTTAGCCGGACCGCACCGAGCTTGGAATTGGAAGCACCGGAATTGCCGGTTCGGGTCTTGGAAGTTCCGAGACCGGGGCAGGTACCGGAAACCTTGGCCGAAACCGACGTCGGCGAAGGCACCTTAGGGGATCACCGGCCCGGCCTGCCCCCTCACTATCCATTGAATCAGCGCAACACGATTGCCAGCAACGGCGAGAATCATCGCTTGGTCTTGCGGCAATTCCGTATGCAGGCGGAAACTCGGCGCTATATATTTCCCTCTCGTAGCCGCCACGCCTTCGTGCAAGCGGAAATCAAGGTCCTCGGAGACAGCCCCTTACCGGAAGGACCGGCCAAGATTTTCTTGGGTAGGGATTATCTGGGAGAAACTCGTTTTCCTTTGTTGCAGCCGGGGGATACCACCACGGTTCACTTGGGAACCGATCCTCACGTCAGCGTCGAAGTGCAAAAGGTTCGGGACGAACGGGATGAACCCGGTGCATTGTCGTCTACGGTCGAGATCACCCGGGTTTATCAGGCTTGGATTCGCTTACAACCGAATGCCCCAGGACCGGCCGACCTCGTGGTAGAGGAAGTTCTTCCGGTTTCCGGCAGTGGCGGGGTGGAAGTGGAACCGGTCGAAGTGCAACCCATGCCTCTTCGCGATCCCGATTCGGTTCGGGATATGCGTGAAAAGGGCGTCTTGCGCTGGCGCATGCAGTTGATGCCGGGAGCCGAACAGTATTTAAGGTGGGGGTACATTTATTCCTTTGATGAAGACGCCGAGCCGGCCCTGCTGGAACTGCCCCGAGAAGGCGGCGGTTAAGCCGGACTTTTTTCATTTCGGCGACGAATTTCCGGCGACTTTCAGTCGTCAAGAAAAGGAAATCTTCCTGCTTCAGCTTGGGGGCCACCTACTATGATGGAGCTGCCCTCGAAATCATTTCGGGGGCTTCGCATTCCCCAGGAGATCCTTTCCCCAGGATCTCATCCCCAAGTTCTCTGAACGTAAACCAAGCAAATAGGATGATTCCCCTTAGCTTACTTCTTGCTGCCATTCCTCAGGCGCCCGTGCAAATTGCTCAGCACGTGGAAGTTACCGACCAAGGTGCCGATGTCGTTCGGGAGTATCGCGATGCTTCCGGCCAAATCGTTGCCAAAAGCTCGAACAGCCAGGGATTGGTCACCGGGCCCCGCTGGAGTGAAAACGATGGTGGATTGGCCTGGATCTGTGAAGACATTGCGGTGGGTGATAACGGTGCCAGCGTGATGGCCAGTAAAGGTTTGAACAACGAAGCCGTCACCTTGTATAGCACTGGCAGTGCTACACCGATCTTCCACTACGACATGCTCACGTCGGAAGATCCTCAGGTCGCGGTTGCCGCTCGGGCCAACTTCTCCTTTGCCATGGAGATTTTCGATACCGACCCGTCCAGCAATTACGACTTCGAGGCCACCGTACACGCCTTCGACAATTGCGATACCAGCGGAACGCCACTGTTTTCCTACACCTTCCCGAAAACCTTAAACTACTTCGGTGGCGGTGTAGCGGTTAACGATGCCGGGAATGTCTTCTTGGCCTGGAAAGCCGACCCCAACACCCAATACCTGTTGGTAGAAGCTTTTGATCAGGCAGGAAACAGCATTTCCAGTGGGCAACTGCAAACGATTGGAAGTTCCACTTACTTCCACGCACGCCAAGCTCGTCTCAGTGAAGCTGGTGACCGGGCCTACTTCTTCGTGGGTACCGACGCCATCATTTACGACGTCAACAGCGGAACCGAAATCTACCGGCACGCGATTGGTGCTTCTTTCGACAGCCATGCGCTTTCCGGTGACGGCGAAACTTTCGCTTACGGCAACTTCGGTTTCTTCAACGTGTACACCGAGAGTTCGCCCGGCGTCTGGACCTTGGCTGCTAGTCAAAGCTTTGCCGGCGGCACTTACGTGGCTCGCTTGGACTTGAACTCGGACGGCAGCCGTCTGGGCTACCAAATCCAGCAGTACAGCCCCGCCTACGATCACATTGAGATCGGGATGTACGACGTAGCCGGCGCCACCAACATGTTTACGGCTTCCTACGATGCTCCCGGAACCGCCTTCCAGTTGGTTTGCTCCGGGGTTTCGATGGACGACAACGGCGACTACGTCGCCGGTTGCTCCTGGGGCGATGACTTGGGTGTGACTCCCGAAGGTTTCGTCTATGACGACGCCGGCAACGTCACCTGTGAACTGGGTGGCAGCGGTTCGGCCTTCGATTGCAGCTTGGATGCCGACGGCGACGTGTTCGCCATGGGTACCAAGGCTGTTCACGCCAACACCTTCGGCAACGGCGGCGATATTTTCGTCGCGGATGCATACGACCAGAACTTGCACATTCTCGGTTTGCCGCAATTGGGCGGCACGGTGACCATCGAAGCCCCCGACACCGGTACCACCCTGCAACTGGGCGTCTGCTCCAGCTTGGGTAACAGCATGAGTTCCTTGGGTCAAACCGAATTGGACTTGAGCACCTTGATCACCACCTTCGTGTTCCCGATTCCGGTCGGCGGCCTGAGCCAACCGGTGACCGTTCCGGCCAATCCGGCCCTGGCCTGCTGGGAAGTCCACGTACAAGGCGGCATTTTGGGTGGCAGCCCGACTTTGACCAACAAAGTTTCGCTGCGTTTGATTCCCTGATCGGATTCGCGCCCAATCGGCCTCGGAACTTCGGTTCCGGGGCCATTTTTTTGTCCCCGCCTCAGGAATTTACCGCTTTCTAATTGACCGAAGATTCCCGGTGAATCAGTGGAGTCTTTGCTCCCCCCCTCACTCCCCTCCAGGCCTCTGTCGCCCATGTTTTTTCCTTTAGGTCCTGGCCTTAACCTCCAAAGGGCCGGCTCTTTTTCAAGCCTTGAATCGAAGCATTCAAGGGATGGTGCAATCGATACCTCGCTCTGCGGCCCTCACCGCAGAGCAATGGAGATTTCTGTTCTCTCGTTTCGGCGAGGAAGGAGAAAGCTCTTATTGCTGGAGTCACTTAACACGTGACGGATCAAGAAAGGGACAGGAGGCTGGTGGAAGGGGATTTGCCAGCCTCCATTTCTTTCCGTCGGAGGGCTCCTTTGAAGCCCAGACGCATCGATCTCAACCAACCCTCCGTCCCATGCGGACGTCATTTCCCCCGGACTCACCATGAAATCAAGGCTGTTCTCATCTTTCTTCTGGTTGGCCGCCGCCAGCGCGGTCCTTCATTCTCCGGTTGTTGGCCAGCATCACGAACACGATCTGATCATGGATCTGGTCGACGATGCTTGGATGACCGACACCGCTTTGGCCAGCGGCAACTGGTCCGACCCCGCTACTTGGGGCGGGACAATGCCCCAAGCTGGTGCGCGAATTTTGATTCCCGCCGGCATTACCGTTTCGGTAGCCAGCAAAGTTCCCGACACCTACATGTCGGTGCGAGTCGACGGCACCCTGCGTTTCGAACCCACCGCTCGCCGTAGTGAACTTCGAGTGGACACGATGGTGGTGTCCGCCACTGGCGTGTTCGAAATGGGAACCCCGGCGCAACCGATTCCCGGTAATCACATCGCCAAGTTGGTGTTCGACGATTACAACGGCGAAATGGAAGTCGGCGATCCCCAATCGCCGGATTACGACCCGTTGCGGGTCGGCCAGGGTTTGATTTCTTTCGGCCGCATGACGGTTCACGGCCAAGTGAAAACTCCCTGGGCAAGCCTGGCGATCGAGCCGATGGCCGGCAATCAAAGCTTGGAGCTGGACGTGGCTCCGGTGGCTTGGAAGCGTGGCGACGTGATCGTGATCGCCGGGACTTCCCGGGATGGATTGGGGCACGAAGTGCGGCGGATTTCCCAGGTGGTCGGCAAGACCGTGTACCTGGCGCCGGAGACTCCGACCCTAATGCTGCACAACACCTACGCGGCCCTGGAAAAGGATCACCTGACTCCGATTCACACCCGCGCCGGTTTGCAACTCAAGGTTCACGTGATCAATACCACTCGGAACGCGGTGTTTGAAACCGCCAAGGAGCATCGGGAGCCGACTCAAATCAATGGCACCGATGAAATGTTCTTCGGCCGCGGTCACGTGATGATTCACAACAACAACGCCGATTTCTACTACGCCAGCTTTAACCACATGGGCCGCGCCAACAAGATGTTCGTCGTCGATGACCCGGTGATCGAAGAAGACGGCACGGTGTCCTACATCGGCGACAACCCCCGGGCTCGTTACTCCCTTCACTATCACCGCGGTGGCATTGACGGGCAGATGGCGACCGTGCAAGGCGTTTCCGTCACCGACAGCCCGGGATGGGGAGTGGTCAACCACAGCAGCTACGTGGAAATAACCGACAGCGTGGCTTTCGACGTCGACGGCGCCGCCTTCGTTTCCGAAGCCGGTAATGAGCGGGGTTTGTTCGCTCGCAATGTCTCGATCTACTCCAAGGGCTCGGGCAAAGATATTGACAGCCGCAAATCTCCGGAAAGGGATTTCGGTCACGGCGGGCACGGATTCTGGTGCCAGAGCCCCTTCATCCGCACTTACGACAACATCTCCTCCGGCGCCGGAGATTATGATTTTGGGGTTTATAACCTGGGCTTCGACGGTCATAGAACCTTGGACGTGGAGTACTCCAGAAATCCCGAATACTATACGGAAGGCTCCATGGTCCAAAGCGACAAGCTTCCAGTCATGGAGTGGCGGGACAACTTGTCCTATGGCAGCTTGGGTGGCTTGATGGTGGGACACCAGCATGCCCGTCTCGGCTCGGTCGATGAATACAACTACTTCCGGGGCTTCGTCACTTACGGTGTCGAAACCGGATTGGAATTTCGCTACAACTTCGGTAGCCAATTCTTTGATTGTGTCTTTATCGGCGACTTGAACGATCCGCAGGGACTCGGTTTTTACCGCAAGACGGTCAACGCTCATTTCTTTACCTTCGACGGCTGCCACTTTGAAGGATTCGATACTGGATTCCGAAGCTCCATTCGAGATCACGGCAACTTCCTTCAGAATTCATATTTGAACAACAATGTGAACTTCCACATCAAGCGAAATCAAATCGGACAAACCCACGACATCAGGCTTCGCAATGTGACCTTCGGGCCGAACAGCGTGGCGAACCTAAAGGTGGAGAACCACTACGGACTCAACTATCAGCACATCGGCTTGCTGATGGTTCCCTGCCGGATTCTTCTCGATCAGGGTGACGGCGTCTACGAAGTCTTCTTCAAGGAAGAGCAGGATCCGGATTTCGTTCCCTATCCTTCGGCCCTTTGGCAAGCAGGTGGGGGAATGAGCGAAACTTCCGCCGGTTTCCCGGATGAGCTGAAGGATTTGACCAACCTGGAGTTGTTCAACCTTTCGGTTCAGGATCGAGAGTACGTCCGCGATTTGTTGTCCAATTACCACAACCAGACGGCCAAGCCCTACACCGATCCGGACTACGCTCAGGACACTTTCCCGGGTTGGGAATGGACTACCAATGGCTACATGTTGCCGGTGGGCTGGCAAAACATGCCCGAGTACATCGTTCCTGCCGACATGGAGAACGTGGTGCTGTACAAAATCGCCGAAAGCGGTGAGATCGACCGGGATCCGGTGGCGGAAGACGATTACGTCACCATGCCGACCACCCAAAGCCGGCTGGATTTCGATGTCCTCTTGAACGACATCGACCCGGACGGAGATGAGTTCTCCATTGGCGCTTACGTCCGCCGGACCGCGAACGGAGGAAGGACTTCCTTCTACCACGGCTTGATGCATTACTACCCGCCGGAAGGATTCATCGGTACCGATTCCTTTACTTACGACATCTTGGATACCTGGGGTGGCCGAGCCACCGCCACGGTCTACGTGGACGTAACCGCGAACTAAGCACTCCTGTTCCCATGACTTGGTGAAACCGTGGAGAGCCGGTTTCACCAAGTCTTTCTCGCCCCCGCTCTTCAAATCCCCTTCCTAGGTTCACTTCCTAGGATGCCTCCCCTCAGGCAACACGTGAAAACCAGACTACTTCGTTTTCTTTTGGGAATAACCGCAACCAGTGCGGCTTTCCTTTCGCCGGTTGTCGGCCAGCATCACGAGCACGATCTGATCATGGATCTGGTCGACGATGCTTGGATGACCGACACCGCGTTGGCCAGCGGCAACTGGTCCGATCCCGCTACTTGGGGCGGAACCATGCCCCAAGCCGGCGCGCGAATTGTGATTCCCGCCGGCATTACCGTTTCGGTAGCCAGTAAAGTTCCCGACACCTTCATGTCGGTGCGAGTCGACGGTACCCTGCGTTTCGAACCGACCGCTCGCCGTAGTGAACTTCGAGTGGACACGATGGTGGTGTCCGCCACTGGCGTGTTCGAAATGGGAACCCCGGCGCAACCGATTCCCGGTAATCACATCGCCAAGTTGGTGTTCGACGATTACAACGGCGAAATGGAAGTCGGCGATCCCCAATCGCCGGATTACGACCCGTTGCGGGTCGGCCAGGGTTTGATTTCTTTCGGCCGCATGACGGTTCACGGCCAAGTGAAAACTCCCTGGGCAAGCCTGGCGATCGAGCCGATGGCCGGCAATCAAAGCTTGGAGCTGGACGTGGCTCCGGTGGCTTGGAAGCGTGGCGACGTGATCGTGATCGCCGGGACTTCCCGGGATGGATTGGGGCACGAAGTGCGGCGGATTTCCCAGGTGGTCGGCAAGACCGTGTACCTGGCGCCGGAGACTCCGACCCTAATGCTGCACAACACCTACGCGGCCCTGGAAAAGGATCACCTGACTCCGATTCACACCCGCGCCGGTTTGCAACTCAAGGTTCACGTGATCAATACCACTCGGAACGCGGTGTTTGAAACCGCCAAGGAGCATCGGGAGCCGACTCAAATCAATGGCACCGATGAAATGTTCTTCGGCCGCGGTCACGTGATGATTCACAACAACAACGCCGATTTCTACTACGCCAGCTTCAACCACATGGGTCGTGCCAACAAGATGTTCTTGGTGGACGATCCGATTATCGAAGAAGACGGCACGGTGTCCTACATCGGCGACAACCCCCGGGCTCGTTACTCGCTTCACTATCACCGCGGTGGCATTGACGGGCAGATGGCGACCGTGCAAGGCGTTTCCGTCACCGACAGCCCGGGATGGGGAGTGGTCAATCACAGCAGCTACGTGCAAGTGACCGACAGCGTAGCTTTTGACGTCGACGGTGCCGCCTTCGTCTCCGAAGCCGGCAATGAACGCGGCCTGTTTACTCGCAACGTTTCCATCTACTCTAAGGGTTCGGGTAAGGACGTGGATAATCGCAAGTCTCCGGACCGGGATTTCGGTCACGGCGGTCACGGCTTCTGGATTCAAAGCCCCTACATTCATACCTATGAAAACATCTCCTCCGGTGCCGGGGATTACGACTACGGCATCTACAACTTGGGATTTGACGGCCACGAGAAAATTAGCGTCGATTACTCGAGAAACCCTGAATTCTATAAAGTCGATACCCAGATCCGCGGTCACCAGCTACCGATCATGGAGTTCCGGGACAACCTCAGTTACGGCAGCATGGGCGGCCTCATGGTGGGTCACCAGCACGCTCGGCTTGGCTTGGTCAAGGAATACAACGAAATCCTGAACTTCGTGGCTTTCGCCGTGGATACCGGAATTGAGTTCCGCTACAACTTCGGGACCCATGTGCTGGACGGCACTTTCATCGGCGATTTGACTGATCCTCAGGGATTGGGCTTCTATCGAAAAACTGGGAATGCCCAGAATTTCCTGTTCGATCGCTGCCATTTCGAAGGCTTTGATACCGGGTTTCAAAGCTCCCGCCAAGCCCATGGCAACTTCCTGCGCAATTCTTATCTGGACAACAATACCAACATCCATCTCAAGCGGCATGAAATCGGCATCACCCACGACATCAGAATCAGCAATGTGACCTTCGGCCCGAATAGCATTGCCAACCTGATGGTGGAAAACAATTACGGCCTCAATCGGGAGCACATCGGCTTACTGATGGTTCCCTCGCGGATCGTCTTGGACCGGAGCGACGGGGTTTATGAAGTCTTCTTCAAGATGGAGCAAGATCCGGACTTCATTCCCTATCCCTCTTCTTTGTGGTCGGCGACCAGTCACTACAGCAGCACGGCCGCCGGTTTTCCGGATGAGTTGAAAGACAAAACCAATTTGGAGCTGTTCAACCTTTCGGTTCAGGACCGGGAATACGTCCGCGATTTGTTGTCCAACTACCACACCCGAACCAACAAGCCGTACACCGATCCAGACTACGCTCAGGATACTTTCCCGGGCTGGGAATGGACCACCAATGGCTTCATGTTGCCGGTGGGTTGGCAAAACATGCCGGAATACATCGTGCCCGCCGACATGGAGAACGTGGTGCTGTACAAAATCGCCGAAAGCGGCAACTTTGGCCGCGACCCGGTGGCTTTCACCGATTTGGCGACCGTGCCCAATACTCGGGATCACATCGACATCTACGTGATGGACAACGACATCGATCCGGACGGAGACACCTTCGACATTGCGACCTACGTTCGCCGAACTTTGGAGGGAGGGCGAGTTTCCAAGATCTATGACTCGCTCCGCTACCACCCGCCGGAAGGTTTTGTCGGTACCGACACGTTTGAGTACGAGATCCTCGATACCTGGGGAGGCCGGGCCACCGGAACCGTCCTGGTTCACGTGACTGCAAACTAGTCGCCAAATTGTGCTTCTGGGCCCGGTGGAGGTGCCGAAAGGCGCTTTCATCGGGCTTTTCTTTGCCTGCGGGAGTGGTTGAAGGTCGGAGACCGGCATAAAATGCTGGGCTCATGACTTCCGATCGACCGGTTCGCGTTCGTTTCGCGCCCTCGCCCACGGGCCGTCTGCACATCGGTGGAGCCCGCACGGCCTTGTTCAATTGGGCCTTTGCCCGGCGACATGGGGGGCGGTTTTTGTTGCGAGTCGAGGACACTGACACCGAACGCAATACCGATGAATCGCTCCATTCCATTTTGAACAGCTTGCGTTGGCTGGGATTGGACTGGGACGAGGGACCGGAAGTCGGTGGCGAGTTCGGACCCTATTTTCAAAGCCAAAGGAAGTCGCTTTATCAACAGGCGATCGATCGGTTGCTGGCGGAGGGGAAGTTGTACCGCTGCTTTGCCACCCCGGAAGAGCTGCAAGAACTTCGCGAGCGGCAAATGGCGGCCAAGGAAGACCTTCGCTATGACCGGCGCTTTCGGGATTTGGATCCCGGCGAAGCCGAGCGCCGGGCCGCTGCAGGAGAACCCTTCGTGCTGCGCTTTGCGGTTCCTGACGGGGAAGAAATCGTGATCCCGGACCTGATTCGAGGGGAAGTCCGATTCCGCAGTGAAGAAGTGGAGGATTGGGTGGCCGTGCGGGCGAACGGCATGCCGACCTATAACTTCGTTTGCGTAGTGGATGACGCCGCCATGGAGATCAGCCACGTCCTCCGGGGAGAGGAACATCTGATAAATACCCCCAAGCAGGTGCTTTTGTTCCGAGCCCTGGGCATGGAGGAACCCTTGTTCGGCCACGTTCCGTTGATCTTGGGAGCGGACGGCAAGAAACTTTCCAAGCGTACCGGGGATACGGCATTGGAGGACTATCGCAGCAAAGGCTACCCGCCGGAAGCCTTGTTCAACTTCCTTTGCTTGCTGGGATTTTCCATTGATGACAAGACCGACGTCTTCGGCCCTGAAGAGTTGGTTTCAGCTTTCGATCTCAAGCGAGTGAACAAAGCCGGCGCGGTTTTCGACCTGGATAAATTGCATTGGCTTTGTGGCGATTACATTCGGCGGACCGAAGCTGCTGAGTTGGCTTCTCGTTGTTTGCCCTGGTTGCAGCAAGCCGGTTTGGTGGAGGGGGAGCCTGCCGCCGAATTGCAGAGTTGGTTGGTCGATTTGGCCGCCGCCATGCGGGAGCGCTTGCAGAGTTACCAGGAATTGCCGGAAAAGGCGGCCTTCTTGTTTCAAGATGGAGTCGAGCCAGATTCAAAAGCGGCCAAAGCGCTGGCCGGTGAAGAAGCTCGCCGTTTGGTGGAGGGCATGCGCCAGAAATTGGAAACTTTGGAGCCGTTTCCTCCGGAGAACTTCGCAGCGGTGGCCAAGGCTTTTGCCGAAGAGCATGAGGTTGGCATGGGCAAAGTCATGAAGCCGACTCGGGCCGCTTTGACCGGCAGCTTGGGAGGCCCGGATTTGGGCCAGGTGCTGAAACTGCTCGGCCGAGAACAGGCCTTGAAGCGATTGCGACAAGCCGCGGCCAGGACTTGAAACTGGCACAAACTATTGGAGGTAGGAGGAAGAAAAGATCCTCCACCGAAACAGCTCCCTGGCGGTCCAACGCCGGGAAGTCACCCCCAGCAACATCCCCGGAGTCGGGGGCTCGCCCTCGGCGGTGATCGGCCGCACGTAGTTGCGCCACAAAAGCCACAGCCACATGTGCAGTCGCAGCCAACTCCGCTTCTTGGAGTGGCCCCAGTTGCGACGCACCAGTCGGGAGAGGTTGTCCCGCATCTGCGCCAAGGTGTGGTTGATCGGAAACAGCGGGTTGCCCCGATCCCGCTTGCGCTTGGAGCACTCCTTCAGGTGCTGGAAACCTGCCGCTCCAAACACCGATTTCAAGACGCTGGGATAAATCTTCTTGCGATCGCTTTGCAGCACCGCCGGCAGCTTGGGAGGCAAGACCTCCTTCAAAGTCTGCAAGCATGCTTCCACTCCTTGCCGGGACTGCGAGCGTCTCTTGCCGAATAGTTTTTCCCGTTCCTCCTTCTTCTTTCTCAACCGTGGAGGGAGCGATCCCCGGCAGGGCAAGGTGCCGGCGGTCAGGTGAACGACGAAATACTTGGCACGGTGGATCAGCACCGGAACGGTCACCGGCTGCAGTCTGCGGTCGGTTTCGAAGGTTTCCAACTCATCCAGTTGAAACACTCCCGGCAGTCCGCCTCGAGCCGCCACCTCCTGTAATCGCAAGCGATGGAAGCGACGAGCGTGTTCGCCCATGCGCAACAGGCGGTCGGCCAAGGTGCGGCGATCCACTCCCAGCATGCGAGCACTTTGTCGCAGGGTGACTTTGCTCACCACCAGTGGCCAGAAGTCGAGATGGAGCCGGCCGTACTTCAGGCGATAGTGGAACTTGAAGCTTTGCGACGAGAAGGAACGGCGGCAGCCGTGGCACCAAAAGCGCTGGATTCTGCGTTGCTGGCGGCCGCTGTAGAAGCCTCGTTTTTGAAAGCGGAAGGGGACGGAATCGGTGCGGCTGGGACAGGTATCCCAGGGGCAGTGCGGGGGTTGAAAACGCGGCATCGCCGGTGCCTCCGAAAGAAAAGGTTTCGGCTAGGCAGACGGCTTGAGGGGGCTTTGGTTACGCTGGAGGCCTAAAAATTACCTCCATTAGTTTGTTCCAGTTTTGAATCGTCGCTTTCTGGCTCGGCATCCTTAGCCAACAGGGTATCCACCAAGGATCGCAGCTCACCATCCCGCAAGTCGCGGCCTCGAATCACGCCGTCGCCGTCGATCAAAATCTTGCTGGGAGAAGCCCCGACGGCGAAGTTCCAGGCGATGCCTTTGGGATCGGCAAAGGGAGCTTCGATTTGCGGAATACCAGTGAGGGATTCACTTGCTTTCCAGTTCGCCGGCCTAGCCTCCAACCATAGAACCAGGACCGCTACCCCTCGATCCAACAATTCCTGCCGAAAAACATTTTCTCGGGTGAAGCCCTTGGCGCCCATCAAGGCGGCGGGAGACTGAAATTCCAACAGCAGGACTCGGCCATGGAATTCACTAAGACTGTGGCTCTTTCCTCCTTGGTCCAAAACCAAAAAGGAAGGAGCCGGATTCCCGACTTGGCAAAGTTCCTGCCGTTGTAGAAAGGCCAACCGTCTTTTGGCCACTTCTTGGGCAGGACTCTCCTGATCCGCCAGCGGTTGAAGCAGCTTTCGGGCTTGCTCGAATTGCTTCAAATCGGCGGCATAGCGGGCGCAAAGCAATTGATGAAGAGGGAGGGAAATCCCGGGAAAGCTGTTCGGATCCTTTTGCCGGGCTTTCTGCAAGATTTCCAAGCCTTGCAACATTCGCTTAAGACTTTGAAATTCCGCCCCCGGAAGTTGCTTTTCAAGGCGAGCGGCTTCTACTAGAGCTCTCCAACCGAAACTGCTGTTGGGCCAAGCTTGATAAAAAGCCAAATGGTCATTTCGTAGTTGCACCGTATAGGCCTGGAGCGATTCGGCGTCCTCTGGCAGTGGGCGCGAAGCCCAGAGCTTCTGTTGCGCCATCCAGGCCGCTTTGGCTTCCGGGTCGACTTCCGGCTGGGCAACTCTCTCGGTCGACGGCTCGGAAGAATCGAACTCCGGCTCCGGTTCTTGAGTTGCCGCCGTCGCCGTGGAGACGCAGATCAGCAAGAGGAGGCAGAAGGCAGGCTGGAAGGCCATGGTTTGCAGATTGAGGATACGGCCTTTCGCCTTGTACGTCAGCGATGGCGCTAGGCTGGAACCATGTCCCAGGCTTACCCGCAGTTGGATTGGAAAAGCACTTCGTGGCCCGGAGTGCGTTTGGCCTTCTTGGAAAGCTTGTCGGACGGAAGCGCCAGGGTGCTGATTTCCATGGACCCTGACTGCGGCTACCCGGCCCATCGCCACAACGGAGTGGAAGAAGTCTTTGTCATCGATGGGGGATATTCCGACGGCGCTGGGACCTATCCCGCCGGGAGCTTTCAAAGATTTGCCGCCGGAAGCGCCCACGCCCCGGTTGCCGGTCCCCAGGGGGCCTTGCTGTTGGCCTGGGCCGAAGGCGGCATCGAGATTCTCGAAAAGGCGCCTTAAGTCGCAGCGACGCGCCGGTTCTCCACTGAAATTGTCCGCTCCAAGGACTGGAGCCAGCGCCGAACCGGCGCTAGAATTCTCGCCCCCGTGACCGCCGCCGGCGGCCGCGGACCACCGGTGGCGGAGTAGCTCAGTTGGTTAGAGCAGCGGAATCATAATCCGCGTGTCGGGGGTTCGAATCCCTCCTCCGCTACCAACTAAACCTTTGCGAAACCTTTGCCTTTTGAGGTTGGACAAAGATATGGACAAAGCCCGTTTTCAAGGATTTGCTTTTCCTTGTACCTAGGGATGCTGAGGAAGAAAGGCTGGATGGCATCAACGCTCCGGCCCGCCCGATGACCAGGACGGGAAACCTGGATCGGATCGCGTCCATTGCAAGAATCGGAGGCTATTGACTTCGTTGGCGTGCATCGGCACCACCACCACCATGCCGTCGGCGTGCAGGCTTTCGTCGGCGATGGGGGAAAGAGGAACTTCAAGGGTGGTCAAACCGGCGAATTTGCAGGTCCCGGCGGCTTCGTCGTAATCAAGGATGGGGCCGCGGCGAAGCGGGGCTCGATCGGCGACCTTCACTCCTTTCACCTCCGTGGGGCCTCCAGGTGGGAGGCTTACGGTCAAATACTCACCGGGCTCCAACTCGCGAACTGTCCGGTGTTCCGCGAAACGGACCACCCAGTCGACAGCCGCTTCGACCGCTCCGGGAACGTCGTCGTCGAGCCCGGAGACGGCGATTGCCGGAATGCCGGCCAAGGCGGCCACCCGGGCGGCGCCGATGGTGCCGGAGAACAACCAGTCGGCTCCAAGATTGGGGCCGCCGTTGATGCCGGAAACCACCAGGGTCGGGAGTCGGTCTTTCATGATGCCGCCGGCTCCAACCATCACGCAGTCGCCGGGAAATCCATCCACGGCGAAGGCTTCAATCCCGGGTCCGAGATCCCGGCGCTCGACGGCGACCGAACCAGTCCGGGGCAGTTTCAGATAGGTCGAGCTGCCGCTTTGATCTTGAGCCGGGGCCACGACCCAGGTCTCTGCCCGGTCGGCGAAGGCCCGCGCCAGAGCGATCAGTTTCGGATCGTCGATGCCGTTGTCGTTGGTGATCAAGATCCGCGGCCGGTCATCAGCCTGGGGGGACGGAGTCGCCTGCGGCGGAATCGCCCCGAGGGGTACGAGCCCGAACAAGGCGAGAATTAGGATGCGAGGAGTGCGGTGCATGGGTCCTTCTGCTAGGTCCTGACAACCCTATGCCCTTTGCAGGCGGCCCACCATTCGCCCGATGGGGTGAAATTCACTCACTCTTTTGGGTGAGTCGGGTGATTCCCGGACAAAAAGCCACTCATTTGCGAGATCAGCTCGAATCGAGACCGGACGCTGGCCTTCTCGAAGATGGAGCGCAGGTGAGTCTTCACCGTGTTCGGGGAAATGTGGAGGGCGGCGGCAATCTCCTTGTTGCTGAGGCCCCGGGCCACGCCGTTCGCGATCTCGAGTTCCCGCTGGCTGAGGCCCCATTGGTCCGACACCTTGGGCGAAGGGGCTTCCGATTTGGATTCGCTCTGCACCAGGGTCCAGGTCACCACTACGCTGGTCACGCAGTACCAAAGGGGGTAAAGGAACAAACCGGAACTTTCGCTGAAAAAGAGGTCGTAGAGCATCCCCGGGATCCCGAACACCAGAAGCGCGAACACTCTGGAGGCGAGTGGGCGTTCGGCATCGGCGGAGCCCCGGCGGGAATAAGCAATCCAGAACGAATAGACCATGAGGACCAGCAACACTCCGTCTTCGAACCGGTCGCCTCTTTGGTCCCAAGGGGTCGAAGCCAAGGCGTATTCAGTCACGTGCTGCAAGCCGAGGGTGGCTAGGACGATCACGACCAGGACCTTTTCCCGGAATGGGTTGGCGACTCCGAATACCCGGTGGGTAAATAACGGAAAGGTCAGCATGATGCCGTAGAGGCCGACGATCGACTCCAGATATTGGAGGAAGGGTCGAGCCGAAGCCAAAAGCTCACCTGGAGCGGAGTCGGCATAGGCCAGCAGCAGGGAGGCGGTGACCATGAGGCTGAGAGCGGCATAGAAGGCGAGAAATGCCCGGGATACCGGTTTACGCTTGCGAAACGCCAGAAAAACCGCGACGCCGAGGCAGGCGACGCCAACCGCAAAAGTCACGAATAAGTAGCCGAGCCAGTATGCACGCACGTCCGCCATAATAACTCCTTAGGGGTGGGCCTTTGAGAAACCGTGTACGAGCGAGTGCCTAAAGGATCGGCTTTGCCATTTTCCCTCCAACCGAAGCACAAACCATGAAAGCCTTGATCGTCCTTCTTGTTTCTTCTTGCTTTGTTGGAGAAGCTGGGTTGGCTCACCAAGAGGCTTACCATGAAGCGTGGGGGGGCGGGTCCAAAGCTCAGGAGCCATCCGGCCCGATCCCGATAGCCGTGGAAGAAGGCCATGTGGATAGTTCCCCCAGCGGGTTATTCGGGAGCTTTCTTTCGCACCGAGACGGGCGTTTATTGTATTTCAGTTTCGATGAAGTGTACGCTTCGAAGGATCGTGGCCGCAGTTGGGTCTTGGATCCCCATTTGACCGTTCCGCCGATGCCGGAAGAAACCGTTGCCCAGGAAGTGATTCGCCTGCAATCGGGAAAGCTTGGGCTGATGAGGGTCGAAAAACGGAGGCAAGCAGGAAACTTCACGGAGCATAAACTTCAGTGGTGGATTTCGTCTGATGAAGGGAAAAGTTGGATGGGGGCCTTCTCCATAAATCTCCATGGACAATCGGGATTGCCCTATCGAGGGGGAGTGCTTTTGCAAATGTCCAACGGGCGGCTGGTATTGCCGGTGAGGACCATGAGTGCCGCCCATGGCGGCCTTGCCCCAGAACGGACTAGTCGTGGGAAAATAAAGGATGTGGAATTTGAGATCACCGAGCACGCTCTCTTTCCGGAAATGGAAGCGGCTTTTTGCTATCTGTCGGATGATGAAGGGCGAAGCTGGTATCGGAGTCAAGGGGAGATTTTGATTTGGCTGGATGAAGGCCGCGGAGGAATCTGGCCTATGGATGAACCCTGCGTAGTGGAAGCTCCGAAAGGCCGTCTTTGTCTTTTCGGTAGGAACACCTTGGGAAGGATTTTCCGATCCGTCAGCTTGGATGGCGGTTTAAGGTGGAGCTTGCCCGAACCGACCGCCTTGGCCAGTTCCTATTCACCTTGCAAGGTCGTTTCTCTGCCCAATCGGTCGGAGCTGCTATGTCTTTGGAATCAAGTCTCCCCCGATGAAATTCGCGGCGGATTCTGGCGCAGTCGACTTTCCTGTGCGATTTCCAAGGACAATGGCGAGAGCTGGGAAAACTTCCAAGTGGTGGATCTGCAAGGTTTGGGGCCGATCGGCCGCGTTCCCGTTGCGCCACCGAAAATGACCAGGCCCCTTCGGCATCTGGAAAACCTGCCAACCGACTATGGTGAAGTGAGCTATCCATCTATCGGTTTTTTCGGAGATGAAGTGCTTGTTCGATACAAGCGGAGAGTGTTTTGGCCCAAAAGAAAAAACAGCGACCGCATGATCATTCTTCCTGTGCATTGGTTTCTGGAATAAAATTGCATTCAAACTTAGACAGTAGAGGATCCTCATGTACGGACTCGATTGTTCATTAGTACTCGCTGCGGTGGCGGGGACCGGAATTCCAGTGAGCGAAGCCGGGTTCAGTTATGTCATCCTGGCATTCCTAGGATTTGGCGCCATAATCGTCTTTCTCTCCTTCCAATACGAAAAGAACCGGACTCAAAAGTTCAAAGAGATCGCTGATCAGGTACGACTGTCCTTTGAAGAAAAAGGAGACGGTTGGATTTCTGGCTTGGAAAATCAATTTCCCCTGTTTTCCAGGGGCCGCTCCAAACGAATCCGAAATGTGCTTCGAGGGAAAACCAAGAATGCGGAAATATCAATTTTCGATTACCGCTATGTTACGGGAGGTGGGAGAAATTCCAGCACGCATAAGCAAAGCGTGATCCTGCTGCAATCCGAGGGCATGGAACTTCCTGCCTTCGCAATGCGGCCGGAAAATATTTTCCATAAGATCGGAAGTACCCTGGGTTTCCAAGATATTGATTTTCCCAATCATCCGACCTTCAGCAACAAGTACTTGCTGCAAGGCCAAGACGAGCATTTGATTCGAGATTTGTTTTCCAGGGAGTTGCTAAAGTTCCTGGAGAAAGGAACGCCGATTTGCTTGCAAGGGTGTGGAAATCGGCTGCTTTATTTTCGACATCGAAAAAGGATCAAGCCGAATGAGTTGAAGGAGTTTTTGGAAGGCGGCATGGAGATCCTTTCAAGGTTGCAGAACGCCTCCGGGGTATAAACTTGGAAGCCAAGGAAGTTGGAATGGCGACTGCCATTCAGATTCAATCCATGGGCAGGCGGAGCACGGTTTCCTTTCCAGGTGAGACCTGCGCAGAGAGGAGATTCTTGCGCGTCCAGGGCTGGACTCCCTCCCGGGCTTCCTGCTCGGAAGGAAAATAATTGAGCGAAACTTGATACTCGGTGGGGAAAATAAAGGGGATGATTACCTTATCGCGGCTTTGCCAGGTAAACGATTCGGAGATCGAAATAGCCTCACCTTCCACTTCTCCGTAGAAGGAAACCAGGAACCGGCCCATGCAGGCGTCCGGCTGTTGGCCGAGAAGACTTATTCGGACGCTTCCATGTAAGGGAACGATGACCGTGGCTTCCGAAACTACTGGGTCGTGGGGTTGCCGATATCTCCGGCCGGCTACCGTAGCTACGATGACCAGAGGAGTGTCATCCAGTTCGGAGGCTTCGAATTTTCCTGCTCCCATGCTTCGAGTCGTGATGGAAAAGCCTTCCTTTTGAATGAGAACCTTGGAGTCGGTTACCGGAGTTCCGTTGGGGTCGACCACGGCGATCAAAACCCTCCTTTCTTCATTCAAATGGAATTCAACCGGAGTTCCATCGGCCGGAATGAGGTAGTTGTGAAGATAAAGGGCGGCAAAGCCGGTCTTTTGAATCAGCAAAGTCGTGGGATCCTGGCTTAGGGTGGTCAGAGAAAACTTCCCGTCCTGATCGGTAAGCCCCTGGACCCCGTGGCCGGTCAGGTCTACCCAAGCTTGAATCAAGGGATTGCCGTCGGCGTCCATCACCCGTCCCTGAAACTGCCGGATTCTGGACCGAAGGTCCACCTCGACCACGCGGTTTTCACTGGGACTAAGGGGCGCCAAATTTTCTTCGTAATAGATTTGCTCCCTTGGAAAGGTAAGGACCTGGAGTTGAAGTTCATGATCGGGAGTAAGGCCGCGAAAGATCACGGTTCCGTCAGGAGCAACCTTTCCAAAAATGGCAACACATCGACCTTCTTTCATATCCGGTGCTTTAGTAAAGCCGTGATGGACGATGTGATCCCGATGATGGCGAGAGCCGGAATCTGGATCTTGCAGAATTCCTTGTTCGCATCGGATGCCGACGTGAAGCGAATGATTTCCTTGGCCGGCTTTGGTCAGGATCCGAATCTCCAGGCGGTTGGCGGCTCGCAAGACCACTCGGATGGGCTCAGCCAGGTTTGCCGGAATCGGCACTCTCGCCGGTTCAAATCCATCGGCCACGATTCTCATGCTGGTGGCATCCATCGGCACGTTGCGTAGTGCACCCCGTCCGAGTTGATTGGTCGGCTGGCTGATCTGGTTGGCCACCGAGGCCTTTCCGCCGGCGATGGGATTTCCATCCAGGTCGACCAGATCGAAAAGGACTTCCCGAAGTCGGCGAATTCGAATCGTGCCAAGGTCCAAATTGGCTGGAATATCCTGCTGCTGGAAACTGGCCACGATGATCTCACCCAGCTTGAAAGTTACGTTTGCGAGAGCTTCTGAATCGACACGAACGGCGATCTGGCCATCTTCGTCGCTTTCAACACCGGCTCCGGTGGTCTGCATGCGATCGGCATATTTGATCGCCAGGTAAAGGCTGACTCCAACTGCTGGAAGATCGGTTGCGGCGTCAACCAATTTGGCTTTGAGAAATGGGGCCGGTTGCAAACGAAGCTCCAAGGCCGGATCCGGCCGTTTGAATTGAAGATGGGAACCCTTGCCGATGATCTTGCCACTGGAAGCGTAAGTGATGCGCCAGGCATAGGGGCAATGCAAGGTTCCCAGAAAATCCTCCGGCAGGCCGGAGAAGGAAAAGGAACCATCCGCCAAAGTGGTTGCCCAAAGCCAACGCTGCGGGGTCGAAAATCCCAAGGCTTGCCAAGCTTCATCCGGCAATGTCCATGAATATAAGGGACTATCCGGAGCCAGGCTAAATCGAAGTTTCGGAGCTGGGGCCCCGTCTTCTAAACTGGCCCTCCCGGCGATGGAGCTGCCGCTGGAAACCTGGTAGCGATGATGGCCAGGCTGGAGGAGCACTGGAATCCGAGCGACCACCCGGCCCGGAACGGCCAAATAGGCCTCGGCCATTTGGGAGTCGGCGGAATAGGAGATTCGGCCTTTGGAATCGGTTTTATCGGCAAGCAGGATCTCATCCTTCCGAATCAAGACACAGGGGATGCCGCCTAAAGGGCCGGCGCTTTCCTGGTGAAACTCCAAAACCACCCGGCCTTCCCCGGCGGCTGGGTCGAAGTTGTGTCGCTGACTTTCGCCGCTAAGGACTTCCGGACTGTTTTCTTGGGCCACCTCTACATGGCTCCGTTTTCCTGATTCAATGGCCGACTCATTGGAAGCCTGGCCTCCGGAAGGAATTTTTTCGGTGCCTAGAGGATTCAGGGCCCAAATGCATAGAAGTACAGCCGAAAGGAGTGCGAGGGCGTAAATCCAAAGGCGTAACCGCATGGGGCCTCCCGGCAAGATGAATCGGCAACTAGGGTAAGGGAGCTATTGTAGTAGTCGTCAAGGGCTTCTTACCCGTTCATTTCAGATACCTCGCCACCGCCGATCCTCATGCATGCAGATCACGACTTCCCATTTCCGCCGGGGGTGGAAAAGGATGGCAGCCTTCAGCTTTGACTGGCTGGCCCTTGGCAGGCGCAAGGCATTGGTTTCTCGTTCTATTCCGACGTGGCCGAACCCCGTATGATGGTTGGGCCCAAGCCGAAGTAATGGAAAGCGGCCGAGATGCAATGGACAATTTTCAAGCCAAGCTGAAGCCGAATGAAGCGGTTCGTCTTCGGGACGTGGAAGCGGAAGATCTTCCGATTTTCTTTCGCCATCAAGATTGTCCTACGGCAAATGAAATGGCTGGAGTTGCGGCTCGGAGCTGGCCGAATTTCCAGCAGCATTGGCGGGAGAATGTTCTGAATCAAGAAGGTGTTTTGGTGAAAACCATCCTCGAAGGTTCTGCCGTGGCAGGGAACGTAGTGAGTTTCGAGGGGAACGGAAAGCGGTTGATCGGTTACTGGCTTGGCGAAGAATTCTGGGGCCGAAATATCGCCAGTCAGGCGGTTTTTCAATTCCTGCCCTTGGTCAAGGAGCGGCCTGTCTTTGCTTACGTGGCAAAGCACAACCTTGCTTCCCTGCGGATTTTGAAGAAATCAGGTTTTCAAATCTTGGATGAAAGCGTGATTCCGGGAACTGAGGGTACAAGCCCCATTGAGGAATACTTGCTGATCTTGACCGCTTCGAGTTGAACCTCTGCTGCCGGGTGAATCAGGCTCCGCTTTCCACCTTGGAAATCCACTGAAGTAATGGGGCGATTTGGCGGTATTTTCGCACGCAACGCGTAACGAATCCTTTTTCTTTCAAATGGCTTGCCGGGGACATGTTGGTTTTGGCCCAGAGTTCATCCATGCGAAGCAGGTCGGCGGAGGGATGGTCGGATGGCCAGCCTCTGGGGACTCGGGCGCGAGTGGGCTGCGCTAGTTCCAGGCCGGCTTTTTCCAGTTTATTCATGATGTGCTTGAGCTCGTTTGCCAATTCTGGTTCGGAAACGGCTTGCCGGAAGGCACGTAAAAAATTTGCCGGCACCTTGCGGAAACCGCAGTGCAGCAGGTATCCCTTAGGGTAAATTCCGACGTAGAAATGAGGGCATTCCTTTTTTCTTTGGCCGGTTTGCAGCCAAAAGAGCATGCCAAGGTTGGTTTTGTAAGGCCGCTTATCCTTGCTAAAACGAGTGTCCCGATGGATTCGGAAGATAGAGCCGGAACCGTTCACCTTGGTCGCATCAAAAGCCAGATCCGGTTGGATTTCCTGAAGGCGAGTACCGAGGTCCATGACAAAGCTTTTCGCCGGTAGCAAAACCGATTCCTCGTAGCGGACTTTGTTCGTTTCGAACCACTCCTTGCGATTGTTGGCTTCAAGATCCTGGAAGAACCGCAAAGTATCCACGGGGAATCCAGAAAATCGGAAGTTCGCATTCACCGAATCAGGCTCCAGGCTGGCGGTTCGCGGTCGGATTCGACCCCTCGGTTTCAGGCGATCTTAATGGAATGGATAGGGGGATCCAATGGGCGATTCAGAGCCTTGATCCCGGTTAAAAAGCCTCCTATTTGATAGTCTATTTCGTATCCCTTGGTGGATGTCCCCTGGAGACCTTCCCCGGTGAGATCAACTCGACTCCTACCTTGCCTTCTCCTGTTGATGGCTTCAGCCTGTGATCCGGCCGACGAATCTTCCGAGACCGCCGTTTCCAATCAGGCCGAGGCCTGGTTCGGTTCCTTTGGCCCGGCCGAGGGCATCGTGAGTTTGGAGCTTGGCGAAGATTTTCGCTATGAGTGCTTATACTTGAACGGAATGAGCCTGGATGGGTGCGGGGACGTCGAGGGATCCGGGACCTCCACCGGAACGTGGGAATGCACCGGTGGCCGAGTGCAATTCACTCCACTGAGAGAAACCGAGGCCTTGGCCCTGAGCTTCCGAGGAGCGGAGGCCATCCTTCAATCCGATGGCATGATCTTGACCGCCGAGGGAAAGGAGATTCCTTTGCCGAAAGTGCAGAAGGCCTGGCGTTGATTTTCAGCCTTGGATAGGAAAAGACCGATTCGGTACGGAAAAAACTGTTATTTACCATGACCGAGATATGACCGAGATCATCTCGAGTACTGGTTACCGCGGCTGATCGAATAAGGGGACTCCCACTTGAAAGTCCCCATGTTTTGATGCAAGCATTTGCAGGCTCGCCGGCTCGGAGATGCTCGCTTAAAGCACCGATTGGCAAATCAATCCCAAGAATTGGTTGTCGTCCCAGGAACGGGAAGGATTTCCCAGGCGAACAGCGATGAGGGCCAGGCTGGGAACGACGTAGATGCGCTTTTCGTTGGCTCCGGCAGCCATGTATGCGTCAGCCGGTACGTCCGGCATGACCAGGGAGCCGGAATTCAGCCACCACAGGTATCCGTAGAAAGGATTGGTGTACTGAGACGGGCGAGTGGATTCCCGGACCCAGGATTCGCTCAACAGTTGTTCACCATCCCACTCTCCGTTGCGCAAATACAGATAGCCGAACTTGGCGAATTCCCGAGCCGAGGCATAGACCGATTGGTAGGTCATGGTGTTGCCTCTTTGATCGGTCTTCCACCACGCACCCCACATGCCGATCTTGTCCCACAAATAGGGTCGGGCCAACTCGTGCGGCTGCTTTCCGGTGGCGTTGAGGATGACTTCCGATAAAACTTGAACGGCTGCGTTGTGGTACAGCCATTCGTCGCAGGGTGGGTGATCCATGCTCAAACCGATCGCAAAAGCGTTTTGGTCAGCTGCCAGCAAAAAGGCCAATTCCGAAATCGGATCCCAATGCAGTCCGGAGTCCATGCTCAGCAAATTTCTGAGGGTGACCAAGCCATGGCTGGAATCGCGCCACTCCGGCACGTACAAGGCGGCGGAGTCGTTGACGCTGCCAAGAGTTCCCTGTTCGATTAACATTCCTAGCAGGCAACTGCTGAAGCTCTTGGCGATGGAATATCCCCGCTCCTTCGTGTCCTTGTTCCAACCTTGGCCGTACCATTCGCCGACTAAATAGCCATTTCGAATGACCACAATTCCTTTGGAATCTTGGTCCTGAGCATATTGAAGCGCTTGCTTAAGAACCTGGGGATCCATGCCCTGGGCTTGAGGGGTGGAAGTGGTCCAATCCAAAGTCGGCCATGGAGCCCATGGGTTCTGGGCCGTCTGCTGGAGGCCTTGCGGTTGAATGAATAGGCTGACATCTGACGGCCAACTAAGCGGCAGTTTCAATCCCTCGGACTCCAGCGAACGTTGAGCTTGCTCGCTGAGGGAGCGTTCTTGAGCTAATGCCGAACCGGCCAAGCCGGAAAGCAACAGAAAAAGGGGAAGGAAGCTCTTCATCATAAAAAACCGTAACACTCCATTTCTGAACCGGGTGCGACGGGAAAGTGGAAACTTTTTGGCCACTTCGGACGATTTTGTGTACCCAAGACTTCGCCGGAAGGCAGAAAGCCTGCTGGGAACCGACTTTGAGTCCTTCGAACCAGGCAAAAAAGTGGCCGGGTCTCTGGGACCCGGCCTCATGCCCTCCAGTTCCGAATCAGTAAATCCGGCTTTGGATGGAGGAGGGTTGCCGATCTCCACCTTCCGGTTGGACGCCTTCCCTTTCAAGATTCAGGGCATCTTCCTCCTGCCATAACCAACGGCTGGCAGGTTTTTCAGGGTCGTCTTCGATTTCCAGCGACTGCTCGAGGCGACGGTTGCCGGCTTCAAGGACCACTCGATAGCTCCCCGGTTGCAGGCGACTTCCCCGGCGCCGACCTCGCCGGCGATTCTGATTTTGAGCTTGACTCGAATCCCTTCGGAGATCCCAGGTGAGGAAATGAGTTCCGGGCTTATTGACTGGCTCAAAGGTTTTCACCACCTCGCCGTCCAATTGCTCCACCCGCAGGGTCAAGCCGTTTTGGGCTTTGTTCAGAGAGTAGGCCAGAACGGTTTCGGTAGCCGGATTGGTGCCGGTGAATCGTTGCAAGCCGTGGATGCCGCGGCGTTGCATGCTGCTCCAATAGGTGACCCGATTGGGCTTGTACAAATGGACATCTTCTTCTTGGACCTGGCGGTTCCATTGTCTGGGCATGCTCACGTCAGCCACCCACAAGGATCGCCCGTGGGTGCCGGCAACGATTTCATGTCGAGTCGGATGCTGAGCGAATTCGTGAACCGCCACGGTGGGGAAGTTCTTGCCCATGGGGGACCAGGTGTCGCCCCGATCGGCACTGATCCAAGCGCCGAATTCGGTACCCAGGTAAAGGACATCCGGGTTTTCCAAATCTTCTCGGAGTACCCGGCTCGAACCTCTGGGAAGGTCGCCGGCCAAGGGTTTCCAATGGACGCCGTAATCTTCGCTGACGAAAATATAAGGTTGATCCAAATCGGAACGGTGACCGTCCAGGCATAGGTAAACCCGCCCAGCTTCAAAAGCACTGGCCTCGAGGGAACTCACGTGCATCGGCTTGGGGATCGATTGGATCAGGGTTTTGCCGGCGGTTTCCTTTTGGTCTTGGCCGGGGGCTCCGCCTTCCCGTTGGGCCTCGAAATCAAACACCATGGCACCACCAGACGCCTTGATTTTGCCGGTCATCCGGTTTCCGGAAATGGTGGCTTCGATTTGTCCTTTTTGCCCACCGCCTTCAACCTCCAAAACCAGCTTGCCCGATTCCGGATCAAATTGACCGGATACCACCTTGGATTGGTACATGGGAGATTCCATTTTTCCGCTCCAATCTCCGGCCTTGGTTTGACCGATGTGGATGGCGAACTTGCGGGCTTCTTCCGGAAATTCTTCGTTGCTGAGAGTGGCGCTCCACTTTCCTAAGGCTTCCGAGGGTGGCCCCTCATCCTTTTTCTGAGCATCGGATTTGCGGCGGGCGACGAAGTTCATTTCAAATCCACCTTCCCCAAAGGAGAGCTTGCCTTGCAGTTCTCCATTTTCCTGGCGGGTGGCCGTAACTTGGATTTCACGATCCCTTTGTTGGTAGCGGAAGCTCAGAAGCTGCTTCTCTTCATCCCAAAGCCCCTTTTCAATTTCTCCCTTGCCTCCTCTGGATTGGAAGCTGCCACTCACCTTTCCGCCTTCTTCCAACCGCAGCTTGAATTCCATGCCGGGGCCGCGGCCGCCGCTTCGTTGTCCTTCCGGCCTGGTTTGGGCTCTGCCGGCACGGCCTTGGCCGGTGAATCTCGCGGCTCCGCCGCCGCCTTCGCCGCGTTGAATCTCGACCGCCCAAATCCCGGTGATGGGATCACCCGGAGGGATTTCCAAAGGCTCTTCCTCCTCCTTTGGGGCCGGGGCCGGGCGTTCGGTCAAGGCTGTGAATTCTCGGCCTTCCAGGGAGCCGTTCCCGTCCAAATCCCAAGTGGCGAAGTCGTCCGCCAGAGACGACGGCCATTCCTTGGCGGTGATGGCCCCATCTTGGTCCAGGTCCAATGCCAAAGCCCATTGCTGCAACAAATCGCGGCGTTCTTCCAAGGGATCTTTGGGCTCTTCCGCCATCAAATCGATCCAACTACGGCCTCCGTTGCGAGTCACCCACAAGGCGCCGTCGTCGGTGCCGACGTAAAGCAGATCTTCATCGAGGGGGGATTCGGCCAAAGCCGTGGCTGCACCCTTGTCCCCGGCACTGATCTCCGGGGAGATGGCCCGCAAGTGATTGCCACGATCCATGGAACGGAAAACGTGATTGCCGGCAGCGTAATAGACCCTGGAATTGTGATGAGAAAGCAAGAACGGAGTTTTCCAATGGAAGCGGTACTCGCCGTCTTCCGGGGCCCGCGGGCGCATGAATCCTCGTTGCCCGGTACGGAGGTTGATTGAGCCAAGGAAACCGTTTTGGCTTTCGAAGTAGACCTGATCCGGGTCCTCAGGATCGGTCTTGCAGATGAAGCCGTCGCCACCGCCGATGGACACCCAGTCTTCATTGGCGGGACCGTTGACACTGCGGGTGCGGTTCGGGCCGCCCCAACTGCCGTTGTCCTGCAGTCCACCGTAGACCCGATAGAGTTCCCGGTTGTCGGTGGTGACGTGATAAAACTGGCCGATGGCCATTTTGTTGTGATGATCCCAGCTTTCCATGCGGTCGTGAGTGACGTAGATACCGCCGTCGTTGCCAAGAATCATGTGGCGTCCGTCGGTGGGGTCAATCCAAAGAGCATGGTGGTCGACGTGAACTCCGCCGCCACCGCCGTCTCCGGTAAAGGATTTGCCTCCGTCCTTGGATCGATACAAAGAGATTCCCAGAACGTAGAGGTAGTTGGAATCACTGGGATCGACCCGGATTTGGCTGAAATACATCGGCCTAGGGTTGAGGCTGTTGATTCGGGTCCAGGAATCCCCGCCGTCGGTGGACTTGTAAATGCCCCCGGTTTGCCAACCTTCGGGCCCTTGATCTTCCTGCAAGTTTTCTCGCTGGCCACCCAAACCGGAACTGAAGGGCTTATTGTCCTTTTGCTTTTCCGGGACCTCGCCGAAAGTGACGTCGGAGCTTTGAAGTTCCCGTTGGCGAACGAACTCGAAAGTGACGGTGTCCCCGGCTTTGTGCTGTCGAATCGCCCGAAGGAATTCTTTTTGCCCCAGCAGGGTGTCTTCTCCAATTCGAATCAGGATGTCGTCCTTTTCCAGACCGGCTTTGTCCGCCGGGCTGTCTTTCTCCACTTCCGTGATTCGGGCGCCGACGTCGGCGTTTTCCGTACTGACTCCCAACCAGGCCACGTCTTCAGGCAAGCCGGCGATCTTTTCGGTTTCGATCACCGCGAAAACGACATTCGGATCTTTGTGGTAATAATCGATGCCAATGCGGCCTAAGTTCACCGTCGGAAGACCTTGGGTCAACTTCATCCAACTCTTTCCGCCATCGGTGGTCTTGTACAAGCCGCTTCCCGGTCCCCATTTCTTGGCCGGATCATTGGTGTCGTAGATATCTCGCTCTCTTTCGTAGGTGGCTACGATCAAAGTATTCGGATCAGTGGGATGCATGTCGACGTCAATGACGCCGGTCTTGTCATCCACGTGCAGCAACCGTTCCCAATTCTTTCCGCCGTCAACGGTTTTAAAAAGACCGCGCTCCGAATTTGGTCCATAAAGCCGGCCGAGGGCGCCGACGTAAACGACGTTGGAGTCTTGAGGATGAATCGCCAGTTCGCCAATTTGAAAGCTGTTTTCCAAGCCGGCGTGTTTCCAGGTTTTGCCTCCGTCCTCGGATTTATAAACACCATTGCCGTAAGAGACCGAGTTCCTGGGATTGTCCTCTCCGGTTCCGACCCAAATCACCTCCGGATTGGAGGCGGAAACTTTGACGCAACCGAGAGAAACCGTTGTTTCCCGATCAAATTGGTGCTGATAGGTATTGCCGTTATTGGTGGTCTTCAGCAATCCGCCGGACGCAGTCGCCGCCCAAAAAGTGAAGGGGTCGGTCGGGTGCACTGCGATATCGATGATTCTTCCGCCCATATTGGCCGGGCCGATGGAGCGCCACTGAGGTCGTTCGGCCCATGCCTGAACCGGGTTCGGTGGTGTCTCTTGGGCTTGGGGCGGGGGGACGGGAGTCAGTAGCAGAAGGAGGGTGGGAATCATGACAAGGGAGGCGGAGGAAGGGGTTTGTGGCATTTCTATCGTGCCGGCCCCGGTGTTGTTGGCTGGCTTTTTCTGCACCTTTTTGCCAACCGGCAAATTTCTTTGGCATGATGGGGCCGTGGCTGGCCCATTCTCGGCGAGCCCTCCCCTTGTACGTGGCCGGCATCGGTTCCCACCGATTCCCCCCGCCGGTCTGTCCCCCTGTCCCCCGAAAGGGAGGTTCCTTCATGTCCATCGGTAACCTCGTGCGATTCGCGAGTCCTCTCCTCCTGGCCGGTCTGCTTCCGGCTACGGTTCACGCCCAGGGAACCCTTTACTCCTGGTACGGCGATACCGCTTATGACGGTTTAGGGCGCGCGGTTGCGGCCCTAGGCGACGTCAATGGAGATGGTTACGCCGACGTCTTCAGTGGTGCCCCGTTAGATGGCTTTCTGGCCCAAGACGCCGGTGCCGCCCGAGTCTTTTCGGGTTTCGACGGCTCCATCATTACCACCCAGTACGATCCAGCCGGCAAGCAGGCCGACGAGTTCGGTTATGCCGTGGCCGGATTGGATGACGTCAATGGGGACGGGGTCCCCGATTACGTAGTCGGTTCACCCCGTTGGGACACACCCAGTAACGGAGCCGGCAAGATCGTGGTTTACTCGGGAGCGGCTCATGCCATCCTTTGGGAAGCCAACGGGGCCAGCAACAAGGATTTCCTCGGTTGGTCCGTAGACAATGCCGGGGACGTCAACAATGACGGTTTCGGTGACATCATTGCCGGCGCTTGGGAATACGATCCCGGCATCAATCCTGGACCCGGAAAGGGATACGCTCGGGTTTACAACGGCTTGACCGGTGCGGTCATTCACGAGTGGACCGGCGATGCGGATTTGGATTTCTTTGGACATGATGTAGCCGGCATCGGCGACATCAATGGTGACAACCACGATGACCTCGCCGTGGGTTTGTACGGTAAGGACAACGCCGGAAACAACTCGGGCATGATTCGAGTATTTTCCGGAATTGACGGTTCGATCCTGGCCGACATCGATGGTTTGTCCGGCAACATGAAATTCGGCATTTCCGTGTCCGCCGCCGGAGACGTAAACAACGACGGCACCCCGGATATTCTGGTCGGGGGTGACGGCGCCAATCTCAACGGCAACAACAGCGGCAGCGCTCACGTTCTCAGCGGGGCCAACTTCTCCTTCCTCTACACCTGGTACGGCGACGACGCCGGCGATTTGCTTGGCAAGCGTTTGTCCGGGATCGGCGACGTCAACGGCGACAATCACGACGACGTGGCCGTGGCCATGAGAGGGGATGACCTAAACGGCGCCAACTCAGGAGCCGTGCGAGTGTTCTCCGGCATTGATGGAACCGAGATCTTCACCGTCTACGGCGATACCGACAACGAAGTGCTCGGTTGGGACGTCGGTGGTGGCACGGACATCAACAACGACGGGGTTCCTGACTTCGTAGCTGGAGCTTCTCAGTACAACAACGGCCCGGGACCGGGCAACGGCCTGACTCGGGCTTACGATCCGACCGGAACGCCTCCGCCGCCGCCTCCGACTTGGCCGGAACTTCCCACCAGCTTCATGAGCATCGGGAGTGGCTACTCGGAAGGTTTTGAAAGCTACGCTGGAGTGGTTCCCTCCCACATGGCGGTCAACGAGTTGAATTCCTTGACTCGGACTTACGACTCCGAGGCTTGGTGCAACATCGGCCAAAACGGTCCCCTGACCGGTGGCAACAGTGGAGTGGTTCCCCGGACCGGTACTTACGGTCTGGAAATGGGATTGAGCCCCTTCACTTCGTTGAACAGTACTCGAAGCAACGGCTTGATCATCGGCTTGGACGGAACCGGCGCCGGTACTTTGGAAATGAGCTTGTGGGTGTACGACCACGGCGAAGAATCCAACAACGACGACGGCATCTTCCTGAGCGAGAACGGAACCGATTGGGTGGCCGTGTACACCGATTGGCAGGGACTTCCTGACGGTGTCTGGACCGAATTGACCGCCATCGATTTGAGTTCCGCTGGCGTCAACACCGATGGGCCGTTCTACCTGGGCATCTGCCAGCAGGACAACTTCTCCCTTGGGGCTGGTGACGGCGTCAGCATTGACGACGTGGAAATTGCTCCGGTGGCCAGTGGCCCGACCTTGACCAGTACCGGAACCTGTGGTGGAGCGATGACCTTCATCGTTGAAAACGCCACCCCCAGCGGCAACGTCGCCTTCGTCTATGCCTTTGGGACCGGTTCTCTGGTGGTTCCCAATGGATTCCCTTGTGCAGGAACCCAATTGGGCTTGGATAACTCGGCGACCTTGGCGGCGACTTTGCCGGCCGACGCTGCTGGTACCGCCTCTTTGGGTGCAAACGTACCCGCCGGCGCCTGCGGCAACGTCTTCATGCAGTGCTTGGATCTAAGCACTTGCGAGGTCACCAACGTGTTGACGGTGCAATAGCCGGACTTTCGGCTTTCGGCCCGGTCGCTTAAGTGCGGCCGGGCTTGAATCTGGCCCAAAGTATTGGAGGTTTGGGCCTTAAAAAATCCTCCAAGTAAAGACATCTTCAGCCGTTAGCGGCTTGCTGCAGACTCCGGCGATCTGGGCCGGAGTCGGCACCTTCGGCTTCACCGTTACCGGCCGCACGTAATTGCGCCAAATCAGCCACACCCAAAGGTGCCGGCGCAGCCAGGCGCACTGCTTCGACACCCCCCAATTGCGCCGCACCAGACGCGAGATCGAATCCCGCATCTGCGCCAAGGTGTGGTTGATCGGAAACAGCAAATTGCGGTTGTCGCGGCGGGTCTTCGACGACTCCCGCCGCCAGCGATACGACCGCTCGCCCTCGAACACTTTGGCCAGGACCGAGCCGTAGAGCTGCTTGCGGTCCGACTGCAACTCCAGGGCAACCTCCGGCGGCAGCGCCCGCTGCAGGATCTCGAAGCAGCGGGTCACCAGCTTGCGGGATTCGGAGCGCCGCTTGCCGTACAACTTCTCCCGAGCTTGCTTCTTTTGCCGATATTTCGGCGTCAGCTTGCCACGACAAGGCAAGGTACCGGCGTCGAGATGGACCACGAAGTAGTTCCGCCGATGGATCAAAACCGGCACGGTCAAGGGCTGTAAACGCCGATCGGACTCGAAAGTCTCCAGTTCGTCCAATTGGAAAGGCCCTTGAAAGCCGGCCCCTGCCGGTTGCCGAAGCTTGTCGGTGTGGAAGGCTTCGGCGTGGACGCCAAGCAGATGCAGGCGGTGGGCGATGGTCTTTCGATCCACCTTCAGTTTGCGGCCGCTTTGGCGCAGCGTGACCTTGCTGACGTTTTCCCAAAACACTTTCAGATGCAGGTCGGGGTAGCGCAGGCGATAGTCGAGGCGAAAGGTCTGGGTGGAAAAGGAGCGCTTGCAAACCAGGCACAAAAAGCGCTGCACCTTGGGATGGTGGCGGGTCCGGAAGAAGCCGCGGCGCTGGATGTGCGGGCTGGCTTTGTCGTGCCGGCTCGGGCACCGGGGCCAGGGGCAATGGGAGGGCTGAAAAGCGGTCATGAGGCGCACCGAAAAAACTGCGGGTACGCCTGGAAGACGGCTAGATCGGCCTGAGGTTACGCCGATTTTTTCGGCTTAACCTCCAATACTCTGGGCCAGTTTCTGAAAATGCCGCCAGGTTCGAAAACCTGACGGCGGGGGATGACGGACAGCCGCTGGACAGGGGACCCGGGAAAAGGGTGATCCCCGTGGAGTGCCGTGCGCCGTTCCGCTTGGCGGGAATTTCCATCCCTGCTCGGCGGACTCGTTCCCGGTCAAGTCTACCACCCAAGGCAAGCTCCGCTGCCGGAAGCCGCCGAAACCGGGCTGGGGAGCTGATCGAGTGGCGGGTATTCTGCCTGCCATGAGCAGCCGACCCTCCCGGGAAATTGAAAGCTTTGACAATCCTCGGCCGGAACAAAGCTACATGGTGGAAAGCATCACGCCGGAATTTACCTGCGTTTGCCCCAAAACCGGCCAGCCCGATTTCGCCACCTTGCGCATTCGCTATGTTCCTGGACCGAGCTGCTTTGAATTGAAATCTCTGAAGCTCTATCTATGGTCTTTTCGTGACGAAGGTCACTTTCACGAGGACGTGACCAATCGCATTCTTGCCGACTTAGTCGCTGCCCTGGATCCGAAATGGATGGAAGTGCGAGGTGAATTCAACGTCCGCGGCGGCCTGGCCACCACCGTAACCGCCCGCCACGGCCAGCTTCCGCTGGAATTGAAAGGAGTGGCCCCAGCGGTTTGGCCGGGACCAACTCTTTCCAATCGAGAACTATGAAAGGGGTGAGTTTCTTAGGGAAGGAACGTCAGAGGCTTGGCCACCGAAATGCTTTGCAGCACGCTGTCGCCGGAGAAAAGATTGGCGGAATAACAAATCGCCGCGAGGTAAACCGTTCGGCCGATCAGGGGCGAAGTGGCTCCCGGCAGGAAGTGGACCGAAACCATGGCGTCGCCGTTGCCGTTTAACGAGCCGCTGCCGTTTTGAACTGCTCCTGGATAACGGCCGGCCAAAGTTTGCTGGTAGAGGCCGTCCGCCGTTAAGGGAACCAGATAACCGTTCAGCAAGGTCGGGCCTGTGCCCCCGGCGGAGGCCAATATGGCGTAAAAAAGGTCCGGCCAGTAAACCCGTTCCGCTGGAAAATCCAAATCGTATTGAATCGTGCCTCCGGTGGCGGCCGAAACCGTTTCCGAACTTGCTTCGATGAACGGGCGGAAAGACATCAGGTATACCGCTCCTTTGTAAAGGGTGCCGGTATCGGAAACCAGGTAATTGAGACGACCATCCTGATTGAAATCGCCAAGCCCGACGATGGTTTCACCCAATTTGAAAAAGGTTTCGCCGGTACCCTCGGCATCTTGAGAAAAGAGACGGTAGCCGGTATCGCCAGAAAGAAGATGGACGCGGCCATTGAACTGGTTGCTTCCTACCAAAAGGTCGTCCTTGCCGTCACCGTTGACGTCGCCGGCAGTGTCCAAGGCCGTGCCGAGAGAATTGAAGTCCTCCCGTCCATAGACTTTATAAATCAACTGGCCGCTGGCGCCGGAAAAAACACTGACCGAACCTTGCCAGGAGCCGCTTCCTTGAGCATCGGCCCAAGCGGCGACGGCGCAATCCGGCACTCCGTCCCCGTCGGCGTCCCCGGCGGATCCGACTCTTTCCCCAAACCGTTGTTCCGGTTGATCCCCATCCCAGCGATAGATCAGTTGTCCGTTGTTTCCAGAGTAAAGGTAGGCGGAACCAGCTCGTTGCAAACCATTAGGATGGGTCCAAATGGCTCCGGTTAAAACATCGCTGGCGCCGTCTCCATTGACGTCACCGACATTGGCTACGGACATGCCCAGATATGCCAATTGGCTTTCTCCTGCATGTTGCCAAAGTAGGCTCAAGTCGGCGCCTGAATACAACATGACCGAGCCGTTATTGCCAAAGCCGTTGGAATCGGCGCTGGAAGCGCCCACGGCGAGATCGGAAATGCCGTCTCCGTTAACGTCGCCCATGTCGGCCAAGGCCCAGTGCAAGGCTTGGGTCCCGGGGGGAGTTTGAATCTCTTGCAGGAAAGCGCCGTCAGCGCCGGAGAAAACCCGCAGTTTTCCGTCAAAGCCTTCTCCAGTACCGGCGACCAATTCAGGAATGCCGTCCTGATTCTGATCTGCCAAAGGGGCCAGGCCGGTACCAAATTTGTCACCAGAAGCATTTCCGCTAATGACGAACAGAGTGGCACCCGTGGCACCGGAATAGACGTAGATCAAACCTCCCTGGTTGATGATGATTCCCTCATGATAAGGTGCACTGATGGCAATTTCGGGGACTTGATCACCATCCAAATCACCAAGTTTGGCGATGGCCGTACCGAAACTGTCAAATTCGTCGTCCCCCAAAAATCGCAACTCGGTGTCGAAACCACCGCCTGCGTTTTGGCCGCGAATGGCTGTACCGGGGAATGCGGCAAGAAGGCAAAGGAGGAGCAGTTTTGAGTTCATGATGTTTTCACTTGCTGGGGTATGACTGCTAGTCCCGAGCGAAGAAAGAACCCTCCCTCTTTTTTTGAACTGCGAGTCAACGATGGTTTACGGCAAGACCGTCAGCGAAACTGCTCTGGAAACTCCGTGAACTAAATGGGTCCCAGGAGCGGATTCAAAGCTGATGGCGGCTAGATAAATGGATTGGTGAATCCAGGGGCTTGCTGCGCCTGGAGGAATTTGCAAGGTGACGGTGGCCTTTCCCTCAGAGTCCAAGATTCCGGCTCCATCTTGGACGAAAGCCGGATAGTGACCGGCCAGAGTTTCCTGAAACAAAAAATCGGCGGTCAAAGGGACTCCGTAGCCGGATATCAGGGTCGGTCCTGACCCGGATCCCGATGCGAGGAGGGCGTACGAAAGATCGGGAGATATCGCCCATTCCGCCGGAAAGTCGAGTTCGTATCGGATGAGATCACCGGTTGCAGCCGAGAAGGATTGGGTATCGGTGTGAATGAAGGGGGCAAAGGACATGAGATAAATCGATCCATTAGAGTCCGCACCGGGATCGGAGGTGAGGTAGTTCAGATTCCCGTCGCCGTTAAAATCGCCTAGGCCGATAATTTCCGATCCCAATTTGGCAGTGGAAGAACCGGAAATTCTTTCCGGTTCTTGAGTGAACAAGCGAATTCCGCTGCTTCCCGAATAAAGGTGAAGACGGCCTTTGAATTCCCAACTGGACACCAGGAGATCGTCTTTTCCGTCCAAGTCGACGTCTCCTGCAGTTGCCAAGGAATTTCCCAAAAGGACGCTGTTTTCTTGACCGTAAACCTTGCAAAGCAAGCGGCCGTCGACTCCGGAGTAGATGCTGAACGAGCCTTGATTGATTCCCGTTCCATAGGCGTCCGATTTTGCTCCCACCGCACAATCGGGAATGCCGTCGCCGTCGGCATCTCCGGCGGAGGCCACGGCGCTTCCGAAATCTTGATGGGGGCGATCCCCGTCCCAACGGTACAAAAGTTGACCGTCGATTCCGGAATAGAGAAATGCGGAACCGGAACCGTATCCACCCGGAGGTCTGGCGCCGGTCGCCCCGGACAGGACTTCGTCGAATCCGTCGCCGTTCACGTCGCCGACGGAGGCAACCGAAGAACCCAGTGCGGCGTGTTTGATGTCCCCCTTTTGTTGCCACAGGACGTTCAGGGTTGCCCCGGAGATCACCAAAACCGCTCCGTTGCCGGTCAGTCCGTTGGAGTCGGCATTCGATCTTCCAAGAATGCAATCGGAAACTCCATCTCCGTCTAAATCGGCGATGGAAGCCATGGATCTCGCCGTTCCTTGGGCGTATACCGGGAGTTGCAACACTTCCAAAAACGTTCCGTCGGCTCCGGAAAATATTTGCATTTCCCCAGTGTATTCATCGTTGGTGGATACCAGAATCTCGGGTATTCCGTCGCCGTTTCGATCCTCCATGGCCAGAAGTTCCAAACCGAATTGATCCCAATAGTCGGTTCCTGTGATTTGCCATAGGAGCAAACCGGTGGCTCCCGAATAAGCTTCTACCGTACCAACGTCTTCCACCGTGCCAGTATCGAAGCTCGGATCGCCGATGACGTAATCCGGAACCTGGTCCCCGTTCAGATCGCCGGCCACGATCATGGAGAAGCCGAAAAGGACGTGCTCATCCCGGCCGGTGATTTTCATCATCGTTTGAAACCCTCCACCTGCGGTCTGGCTCAGCGCTTGGGGAGGAAACAGGAGAAACGATCCTAAGGCCAAGATGAGGAGTCTGGTCATGGGTCCAATGCTGGTTAGAGAGATCGGTTGGATGGATGGGATGGACGCATAAAGAAACCAGGCCCGAAGGGGGAGGCAATCCTCCCCCTTTTTTCGCCGATTTCGATTTTCCTCTAAGGCAAGATGGTCAGCGTTACTGGTCGCGAGACACCGTGAAATACCGTCACCCAAGGGGCGTATTCATAGCTGACCGCGGCGAGATGGAAGGTTTGATTGATTAGGCCGGAGGCCGCTCCCGGCGGGAAACTTAAGGTGACCACCGCGTTGCCGTCGGCGTCCAAAGCACCGGCTCCATTTTGCACCACGGCGGGATATTGCCCGGCCAAAGTCTGGCTGTACAAAGCATCTGGAGTCAAGGGAATCCAATATCCGGCCAATAAGGTCGGGCCTTGACCGGCGCCGGAAGCCAACAGGGCATAAAACAGATCAGGGTAGAGGTGCCAATCCCCTGGGAAATCCAAATCATATTGCACGGTGCCGCCACTGGCCGCCGACAAGGTATGGGTGCTTGCCTGAATGAAGGGTCGAAAGGACATCAAATAAGCGGCTCCCTTGTACTCTACGCCCGGATCGGAGGTGAAGTAATTCAGGTTGCCATCCCCGTTGAAATCTCCTAATCCGACAATTTCCACTCCTAAATCTTGATAGGAAGAACCGTAAGTGCTCTCCGGTTCTTGGCTGAACAAGCGGTAACCGCTGTCTCCCGAGTAAAGATGGACGCGGCCGTTGAACTCCGCGCTGGCCATCCATAAGTCGTCTTTTCCATCCTGGTCCACATCTCCGGCGCAAGCCAAAGCAATTCCCAGATCGGCAAAGTCTTCGCTGCCGAAGACTTTATAGATCAATTGACCGTCGGCTCCGGAATAAACGCTGACCGAACCTTGCCAGGAGCCACCCCCTTGAGCGTCGGCCAAAGCGGTTACCGCGCAATCCAAGACTCCGTCGCCGTTGGCATCCCCGGCCGAGGAAACGACTTCACCAAAGCGCTGGTCCTGCATCGTTCCATCCCAGCGATAGAGGATTTGGCCATCCGTTCCCGAATACAGGAAAGCGGAACCAGCTCTGGAAATTCCATTGGGTTCCGCCCACAAGGCTCCTCCCAGAACGTCTTCATAGCCATCACCGTTTACGTCGCCGGCGTTGGCTACCGACGTACCTAAATAGGCGGTATCCACGTCGCCTTCCTGTTGCCAAAGAACCGCCAGCGACGCGCCGGAAACGACCAAAACGGCGCCGTTGTTGTTCAAGCCATTGGAGTCAGCGCCTGAGCTGCCAACCACGAGATCGGAAACACCATCGCCGTTGACGTCGGCGAGAGTCGCCAATTCACGGATTCGTCCATGAGCGCTTCCCGGTAACAAAATCTCGTCCAAGAAACTGCCGTCCATTCCGGACAGAATCCTCAGCTTGCCGTCGGGCGCTTCCCCGGTGGCGACTAAAACTTCCGGGACGCCATCGCCGTTGCGGTCGTCCATAGGGGCCATAGCCAATCCGAAATCGTCGTTATAGGCGCTTCCGGAAATTTCCCAGAGAAGGTCGCCGCCGGCACCAGAATAGACCCGAACAATGCCGACGTCCTGGGTGGTCCCGGAGTCATATCCTGGGCCGCCGACCGCCAACTCGGCGATTTGGTCGCCGTCTAAATCTTCTAGGGCGGCCAGGGAAAGGCCGAATAGATCGTACGAATTGTCACCAAGGAATTTCATTTCCCTTTCAAAGCCGCCTCCTGCCGTTTGGGCGTTCAGGAGCGGACAGAGCAGGGTAAGTAGGAAACCAAGAACCAGAGCTTTTGCGGGCATGACGGGAACGGGGGGATGAGAAGGATGGGATTGCCATCCTTAAGTCCCCTCCGTCGGGGCCATCCTCCATCATTTTTCCGTTTATTCAGAAATGGCATGGCTGAATCCATTTGAAAATGGGAGCGATTCCCGATTCAAGATGGCCAGAGCTTGCGATGCAAAATACTGCTGCGTGGCCATTGAAGTTTGAACCAAGAATCGAGAGATTTCCGGAATGGTTTCTCTTTGGCCACTAAAGGCGAGGGCAAGAGCGAAAATCCCTTTTCGCTCCGGTTGCGCCCGGCGAAAGGCTTGAGTCAAAGAAATTCGAAGGTCTTTGGGTGGGATTCGAGCTTGCCATAAGCAACGCTCGGCGATCATGCCCAAGGCCAGAGCAGCTTCTTCTCGTTCGCCGGCGGTACCCGTTTTCAGTTTGCTTTGAAAGAATTGGCAGCTCTCGTCCCGTCGGCCGTCGATGCCTTCCGGGACCTGACTGAGTTCAACCAAGGCCAAAGCCGCCGCCCATCGTGCCTTCTTCGGTTTCAATGGCTTCCATTCCGATTCCAGGATCTCGATGACTCGGGCCCGGCGGCGGGGGAAGTGATGAATGAGCTCGGGCAAGAAACCGTAGCTCTGTTGGTGAAAAAAGCTGCTTTCATCCCAACTCTCTAAACAGCGGAGGAGATGGCGGAAGGCCCCGTCCGCCTTGGAGGTGTTGGATGGATTGCGCTGAAGCAGATCCATTAAAAAAAGGGCTGCCTGAGTTTTCCCCTCGGGACTGATCCGGCCGCTCCACAAGGCTTTTCTGCCCCGAGCCAGCCAACGGTCGGAAGGCTCGAGTTGCAACTGCTGTAAACCGTCCCACCCGGTGGCTTCGGCAACGGCAGAAACTCGTCCAAAGGATTTCAATTGCTGCCAAAGAACTTCTCCGGCCGCTTCTTGGAGTGCCGGTTCCCGCCAGAGAATGGCGAATTGAGCCTGTTCCAAAGCTCGACGGAAGGCAACCGGGGATGCCTGAATCAAATGAGCGGCAAGAGGCGGAACCTCCGACCCGGCAAGCCAAGACCGGGAGGTGGGCAGAGCTTCTCGCGGCCAAAAGGGATTCCGATTCCACAGCGGAACCGGCCAAGGGAGAGGCCAGTTTGGATTCCCCTTCGATCCGTCGAGGCGGGGGCCGACCTTATGCCACCAAAGGAGCCATTCGGCTTCTTCGCAAGGCCGCCTTTGCTTAGGCGCCGGCGGTGTGCAATGGCGAAAGCTGGGCTTGGCTTCTTCTTGAGGCGGGGAAGTCGAAACCAGGGCCACAGAAATCAGAAGGGACGAAGCCAGGGAACCGGTCATCGTCCATGCAAGATTCAATTCTCGTGCCGCTATGGACGGCGCCGAAGCCGCTGAGATCGGTTACCGAATGGAAACCGAATCGAAGCTACTTCACTCCTCGCTGGGCGAAAACCACCCGGTGGCCGCTTCCGATGCGAAACAGCATCGGATCCGCCAGGATGCGGAAGCCGGCTTGTTCCAAGGTTTCCCTTACTTGATGCCGCGCCAAAGTATTTTTCGGTTTCTTGCGCCCTCGCCGGACTTGCCTTTGGCGCAGGCGGTTTTTCAGGCTGGCTGCATCGAAATAGGTAAAGATCAGATAGCGGCTACTGATTCGACTCATTTCCCGAAGGTGTTGCAGCCGATGTTCCGGGGTGACCAAGTGATGATTAAGCCGAATGCTGAAAGCCAATTCCACCCCGCCGTCAGCGATCGGAAGTTGAGTTCCGGAAGCGCGGATTCTTCCCCAAACTGGCAGCTTGGCGAACCTTTCCCGGCCCATCGCAAGCATGCTTCCGCTGTAGTCGGATTGCACCACCCGTTCGGAACGGCTGGCTAACAAAGGCAAATATCGGCCCCAGCCGCAAGGCAAATCCAAGGCGCTTTGCAAGGTACCCATTTGGGCGAAGAAGCCTTCCAGCAAGCGCCGTTCTCGGCGATCGCTGAATTTGCGATGGAGCTTCTGATACTCCTCCAGGTACTCTTGAGCACCTTCGGGGGAGTGGTATTCAGCAAGACGGCGCGCTTCGGTCATGACCAGGATTCGGGACAGGCGTTCCAGGGCGGCGGCAAAGGCCGGTGGCCGGTATTGACGTAAAACAGGTAGGTGGTGATGCGGCGGATCTTTTGCCGCCAGCGGGATTCCGCCAACAAAGTTCCCACTTCCAAAGGACTGGTGCCGCTTCCAGCATAGGCTTGCAACAGAATGCGAACGTCTTCGGCCTCCAATCCGCTGTGACTTCCGGCCAAATCAATTAAATCCATGCAACGGACTCGGTCATTGGCGGTTCGAGGAAAGGCGCAGGCGTAAGGAAGGTCCAGAAATAGGATTTCCGCTTCGGCATCGGTGATGCCTTCGCGGCCGAGCAAATTGCGGAGCTGCAAGCGGAAATGGCCAAAGCCGGTGTCGTGCATGTGCCGGACCGCCTTTCCTGCGGCTCGCAACCAACGAGCCCTTTCCAAAGAACTTGGGGATTCACGAACCAGGCGTTGGCGCAAATCGGTGGTCTGAGTGGCTTCTTCCGTAACCAGCAAGGATGCTTGCAGCGATCCCCAGCGGCGGTCTTCGCCAAAGGCCAAAGGCTTCACCACCGGAACGCCTGCGGCATAAAAGGCCCGTAAGGCACGCCACTCCCGCAAGGCCCGGGAGCGAGCGCCGAAACTGCGCCAGCGCCAACGGGGCGGCACTCGGTAAAGTTTCCACCACGCCATTCGAGAATCCGGCAAAGGGGAGCGAAGCAACAAGGTTTCCGCTTCGTCTTTGATGACTTCCCCCTGTTGCAGAGCTTGATGCCAGGAAGAATCGATTGAAGCTTGTGCTTGCGGCCAGGAAGGAGCCGCCTCCCAGCGACGGAAGCGAAAGCCATCGCTGCCGAAGCTCATGTTCCCGGTGAGGTGGGCGGTGCCTTCGTTTCCCGGATCAACATCAAGTTCCGCACGTACACCACCGATCCGAAAGTTTGAGCGAGGATAAACACCGGATCCGCCCGCAGCACCGCGTAAATGAACAGCAAAGTGGCTCCGGCCAAGGACAGCCACCAGAAGGCCACCGGCATGACGCTGCGTCCGGCTTTTTCACTGGCGATCCATTGAACCAGGAAGCGGGCCATGAAAACCGCTTGTCCAACCAATCCCAAGGCCACCACCGCAAGGGGAATGTCTCCGAATTTGGACAGCCAATGCTCCAGAACTTCAGACATGGACTTCCTGATCTTGAGTGCGCTGGGTGTCGCCGCCGATTTCTTCGGCGACCTGATAATTCAAATGCCGGCGTTGCATCCAACGAACCGCTTTCACGTCGGCCAAACCGACCCAAAGTCGATTCCAGACCCCGTATTTGGATACTCCATGGAGCCGCGGCCGGTGATTGACTTCGATCTGCACTATTTTTTGGGCTCCCTGCATGCGAGCCAGGGTCGGCAGGAAACGATGCATGCCAGTGAACAAAGGCATGTCTCGGACGAATTGAGTTTGGAAGACTTTTAAAGAACAGCCGGTATCGATGGTGTCGTCTTGAGTGCGGCGGCGGCGATAGGCATTGGCAATTTTCGAAGACCAACGGCGGATCCAATTGTCATTGCGGCGCCGGCGGATGCCCAAGACCGCATCGGCTTGTTCCTGGGCTTGCCGTTGCAACAGCATGGGGATGTCGGCCGGATCGTTTTGGAGGTCGGCGTCCAGAGTGACCAGAAGGCGGCCCTGGGCGGCCCGAAAGCCGGCGGCAAAGGCGGCGGTTTGGCCTCGGTTTTGTTGCAACCTGAGTCCCCGAGCTTCGGGAACCTCGGCGCAAAGCCGTTGCAAAAGCGGCCACGATCCGTCCCGGCTCCCGTCGTCCACCAACAGCACCTCCCAGGGGCGAGTTTGCTTCGCCATGGCGGTGCGGATCTGGTCGAGGAGTTCGGCCAGGTTCTCCTCCTCGTTGTAGACCGGGATGATCAAACTGACTTCAGGCTGGTGAGCCATGGCCCATGATTGTCCCGTCCTGGCGGCACAGTCTCAAGAACTGCTCTCTCCTGGCCGTTAAGAAGAGGACCTAACGGCCATGAGCTTCCGCACCGCCCGCCCATCGCTTTCGGCTCGGATCCGGCGTTCCTTCCCCCTGTTCGGGGCTTTGATCTTCGGTTCGCTCTTGCTGGCGTTTCGCGTTGCCCCGGTTCGAGGGGGCAGCATGGAACCGACCCTGCAGGACGGCCAATGGCTTTGCTACCAACGCTATTGGTTGCCGCAACAGTTGCAGCGGGGCGATTTGGTGGTGTTCGATTCGCCGGTGGCTCAGGGCCACCGCTACGTCAAGCGATTGGTCGGCTTACCCGGGGATGAACTGCGCTTTGCCCGGGGACGGCTTTGGGTCAACGGCGAGCGCTTGAATCTTCCTCGAGGAGCCGTTCCCTTCCACCAAATCCTTTCGGTGCGAGTACCCGAGGGATCATTTTTCGCGATCGGGGATCACGGGGCGATCTCCTTTGATTGCAGGCGGATAGGGCCGGTTCCCGAGCACCATTTGGTGGGGCGGGTGGTCGGGCCGCTGACCCGGCCTAAACCGGAGTTGTTGGCTACCGAATCCGGCGAGCTCTAAGCCTGAACCACCGGGTTTTGCAATACTCCAAAGCCCGGATATTCGACTTCCAGCAAATCTCCGGGACCGATGGCCGAAACTCCCGCCGGAGTTCCCAGGAAAACTACGTCGCCTGGCTCGAGCGCCAACCAACGACTGATTTCGGCCAAGGCTGGACCCGGGGGCCACAACAAATCCGCCCGCCGGCCTCGTTGGCGGACTTGGCCATTGACCCGTCCCTGCAACTCCAGATCGAGGTCATCGGGCAAGCGGTCGGCGGGGATCCAACCCGGACCCAAGGCGCCGAAAGTGGCCAGGTTTTTACAACGCAGCCAGGGCCATCCCCGATCCCGGTCCAAGCCTTGTTGCTTGCGGGCGGTGACGTCGTTGCCCAAAGTCCAGGCGGCAATGGCACCCTCGGCTTGCTCCGGGGTGGCGTTGCGGAGGGGTTGGCCGATCACAACCGCCAGCTCGGCCTCCGGATCCACCCGGGTGTTCAACCAGGCCGGAATTTCCACCGTTTCACCGCATCCGATGAGGACGTTGGGTAGCTTGGCGAACCAGACCAATTCCTCCGGGGGCTCGGCTCCGAATTCGCGGGCGTGAGCGGCGAAATTTTTGCCCAGACAGAGAGCCTTCGGAGGACGTCCAGGGCACCGTAATGGCCAGGCGGCTCCGTCGACCGTCGCCGCCTGGCGACAAAAGGCATCCACGGCTTCCGGCTGATGCAGGATGGCGGCGATTTCCGCCAGATCTCCCCGTTGGAGCAGGGGACTCCAATCCAGGTAGCGGCCATTTTCCAACCACAACCACCGGGGTTGGCCGTCGGGCGCCAGGGCGCGGCGCAGTTGAGGAAGGAGCTTCAACGTCCAGCGACTTGGAGAGCGGCCAAGGCGTAGGCGGTGCACAGCACCGGGTTCCCTTCCCACCAGCGACTGGCTTCTTGGTTCACCCAGGAACCGTCTTGCTGTTGTTCGGCGGCCAACTTGGCCAGCAACTCCAAACGCCAATCGTGACTTTCGCCGTGGGGAACCTGAATGCGTTCCACTCCGGCGGCGTCCAGGGCTTCGGCCAAGCTCAAGTAGTAGTAGTACAAGCCTTGAAAGCCGGCTCGGGGATCTCGCAAGGTGTCGAATCCGGGATTGACCTCCAAAGTCCAGTGTCTTTGAATCCAGTCCACCGCGGCTTGAACTCGGGGATCGCTTCGCTCCAGACCGGCAAAGACATAGCACTTCAGTAAGGCATAGGTCATGGAACCGTAGGAACGGGCGACGGAGGAGCCATCGGCCAACAAGATGGTGCCCGCCGGGGAATTGCCGGGGTAGTACACCGCTCCGCCGTCGTTTCCGGCCCGAACCGGTCTTTCTTTATCCGCATCTTGAAAGACTTCCGGATTGGATTCGCTGCGGTTTTGGACCCGTTGCAAAAACACCAAAGCTCTTTGGAAGGCCGGGTCGTCGGCTTCGCGGCCGGCATCTTTCAAGGCTTGCATGGCGTATTGCAGATTGGACAAATCCGGACGCAAATCGTTGCCGTAGCCGATTCCACCGTAGAACTTGTCGGCTTCGCTATAACCCTCCCCTTCATCGGTTTGAACGGTGGCTAAATACTGAGCGGCTTTGGCAATGGCTTCCTGATCTTGTTCCCGGCCGCCGGCGGCCAGGGCCATGACCGCAACGGAAGTCACGTACACCGGGAGATGTCCGTCGTAAATGGCCCCACTGTCTTTTTGCAATCCGCGCAGGAAGTCCAAAACTGGAATGGCTTGTTGTTGGACCGCTTGTCGTTGCGAACCGAGCAAGGCTCGGGCGCAGAGGGCGGAGATTCCGGGTTCCGGTTTGCCGTAGACTTCCCAAAGACCGGATTTGCCTTTTTGGCTCAACAAGTAATCGATGCCTCGTTCATAAACTTGCCGGCCGTCAATCTTTTCCCCGGAAGGCTTGGACTGGGCGCGGTAGGCGATTCCAGCGGTGGCCACTGCGGCCAGGCGAACCGCGATCCCGGCTTCCGGGCCCAAAGCTTCCAAGATGGCTTTGGCCGATTGCCCCGCCTTTGGCAAGGGCAACTCCCGGAGGACCTGGGTCGAAAGGCCGTCGGGTAAGGCGGCCTGGCCGCCGGCGGCCAGGGTTTGAAGGACCGAAACGGATAGACCGGCGCCTTCGGCTAGGCGGGTCAGGGTGGGGCGGTAGCGTTCTCCGTCGGCGCACAACAAGGCCAGGGCGGTTACCGCGTCGCCGCCGGGATCTTCGAAGGCCGGCTTGTATTGCAGCAGCCAACGCACCGCGTGGCTGATGAAGGGGCCGTCGTCTTCCCGATAAGCCCGGGGGCAGAGGGTCAAGGCCACCACCATGTAGGCGGTATCCAGGCGGCTGCCGTAGGAACCGTCGGATTGTTGGGTTTCGCGGAGTTGGCTTAGCTGGCGGTCGAAAAGTTCCTTGACGGAGGGACCTTGCGGCGGAGCCGCGGCTAGACCGAGCAAAACGGTGGCTGCGAAAAGCATGGAGACTTCGGGCGGGTTCGGGTCGGCACGGTTGCTTGGAAACGACCGCTGGCGATTAGCCTAACGGGCAAGGGTGGCCGACGGCTCGATGCTTTTTCAGCAATCTTGGTGATTTCCCAACCGATGGCAGGCTCAAATCCGGCCTCTCCGGGCCGAGCCGCCGGGAGAGCCAAGCAAAACCGACCGACCACCCCTTCCAAAGGCGATCGATCGGCCAAACCCCTGTTGCGGCGGACGGCAACCAGCCGCGGACCGGCTCCGTTCCCTCCTTCATCTCGGGGTTCCGTGCACCTCGCGGCGAACGCGGTGCAAGATCTGGTTGGAGTCCCGGCATGCACCGCTTGGGCGGCGAATCCGGGGGATGTCCCTCTCACCGAAAAGCCGAAGCCAATGTTTCGAAAAACTATTCGGAATCTGATTTTGTCGATGGTTTTGTCGAAGCTGCCGGCCCCAACCGAACCGCAGTTCCATAACAAATGACTTCCGCGGCTCCGGACATGACCTCGCTGCTGCTAAAGCGGATGTTCAAGACCGCGTCGGCGCTTAAAGCCACCGCTTGATCTCGCATTCGGTCCATCGCCTGTTCCCGGGCTTCGGCAATGACTTTGGTGTACTCGGGAACCTCGCCGCCGGTGAAGTAGCGCAACATGGCCGAGATATTGCTAAACAAGAAACGAGCCCGGACCGTGGTTCCTCGAACCACTCCCAAGATCTCCACGGCTTCGCGGCCGGGCACCGTATCCGTGGTCGTAATGATCATCGTTGAACCTCCTGATAGGGGTCGATTTTCATCAAGCGTAATCGCTCCCAGCCGTGCCGGATGATCAAAATCAACAAGCCGCCGGCAAAAGCTCCCAAACCGACTCGGACCGAAAGCGGAGTGCCTTGGTCCGTCCACAGCAGGAAACCTCCATAGGCCATCAGAACCACCAAACCGAATACGACCAGGACCCAGCCCAAATCGCGAATCAGGTTCGGGGCCAGGGCTTTTTCCAAAGCCTGCCGTTCGTGATCGGTAGGTTCTTTCAATCTTGCAGTTTCAAATATCAATCGAGTTCGCTCCAGTGAGGCCCATTCCTTGGCCAGTTTGGGGTGATCTTGAATGTAATTGGCGAGCCATCCTTCTTGTGCCGGAGTGCACTCGCCGTCCAGGCGAGCATTGAGCCAGATGGCGACTTCCTCGTCGTCACGGGGAGGCCAAAGCAGGCGATCCTTGTCGTTGTTCATGGAATCACGCCAGTTCAGGGACCAGTTTGCGCAACCGGCGTCGTGCCACGTGAAGTCGGGACATGACCGTCCCGATGGGAATTGAAAGCGCTTCGGCGATTTCCTTGTAAGAAAGGCCGTCGAAGTGTTTCAGGGTCAAGATTTCCCGATCCGCCGGGGACAGGCGGGTCAGGGCGGTACCCAAGGCTTGGCTGCGTGCGTCACGTTCAACCAATTCCTCAGGCGAAGGCGTGGTCGTATCGACCAGATCGAAGGCGTAATCCCCGTCGTCGTCTTGTCGCTGCAGGGAAACGCTGCGCCGCACCCGGCGGGATCTCAGGTGCTGAATGCAAGCGTTTCGCAGAATTCGGTAGAACCAGGGAAAAAAAGGCCGGCCAGGCACGAAGCTGCGCAAGGCCTTGAAGGACTTCAAGCAGGCTTCTTGGTACAGATCCCGGGCTTCTTCCCGGTTGCCGACGATGCCGACGGCCAAGGCCATGGCACGGGCTTGATGCAGTTGCACCAATTCGCCGAAAGCCCGGCGGTTGCCCTGAAGGGCGTCTTGGAGCAGATCCTGCTCTTGATCCCTGGACAAAACTTGGGGGGTCATGCCAGGTTCTACGGCCTTCTCGCTCTTTTTATTCGCAGCCAAGTGGAACCTCCTGCATGTCCAGGCTTGGGCGAATCTTAGCGGGGCGCCGGTTGCACTTATAGAGGGCTGGCCGCGGCTTCCAGGGCGGCGCAGGCTCGTTGGGCCGCTCCCGGGGTGGCGAATTGGGGCCGCATCCCCTCCATGGCCGACAGGAAGGCTTCTCGAACCGGGCCTTCCAGGCGTGCCAGGAGGTCTTCGGCCAGAAGTTCCGGATCCAAATGGCGGCCTACGTGCTCCGGCACCAAGGTTTGGCCGGCCATCAAGTTCAGGGAGCCCACTCGAGGCACGGCCAAAGCGTGGCGGGACAACCAGTCGGCCAACCTGGAGGAAATGCCATAGACCAGAACCGGCGGGACGCCGTGGCCGGCGACTTCCAGCAGGGCCGTTCCGCTGGCGACGAAGGCCGCTTGCAGGCGCGGCAACACTCGATGGAAACAGCCGGGAGCTCGTACCACCTCGATTTGGCTTGGTTTCAGGATGGAATCCAGCAAGGGCCACAAATCCTGCCGCAGATGAGGGAGCACAAAGCCCAAGTCCGGGCGCCGGCGGGCCAGGCAGGCGGCCGCCTGAAGAAGTACCGGGAGGTTTTCCCTCACTTCCCGTTTGCGGCTGCCGGGCAGAAGGCCGACCCAGGTTCGATCGGGATCCAGGGCCGGCGCCGGCGCTTCCCGGTCGGCGGCTTGGGCCAAGCTGTCTCCAATCGGGTGGCCGATGAATTCCGCCTTGGCGCCACGCCGTTCAAACCAATCTTTTTCGAAGGACAGAATGGTCAGGAGGCGGTCGGCTCGACGGAAGTCGGTGACTCTCCAAGGGGCCCAAGCCCAAAGCTGCGGGGCGATGAAATCGACTACCGGAATTCCATTTCGAGCGGCGATGCGCAATAGATGCCGGTTCAATCCGGGATAATCCACCAACAGGACCGCCTGCGGTTCAAAGCTGGACAAGCTCTCGGCGAAACGACGAACGCAACGAAAAAATAACGGAAGTTGAGCGAGGACGTCTCGAAATCCCATGACGTTGAGGTCTGCCAACGGCTCCCATACTTTCATGCCGGCGGCGGCCAAACGAGCTCCGCCAAAACCTTCGACTTGAAGGTCGGGATGACGTTGTTGCAAATGTTCCAACAAGCGTAGGGCGTGGGTTTCCCCGCTGGCATCTCCGCAAGAAAGAATCACCCGCTTTAAGGGCGGAATGTTTTCTTGCCTCGGCATGGCGGCCAAGCGAGCCGGCCGCAAAGTGGCGAATTCACGAAGCCGGGCGCGCCGTTGGGTGAAAGCCCACAAGTGTCTGGGCAATCCAAAACCGACGTCCCGTAAAGCCGCAAAAAATTCGCGGCGGACTTCCTTGGCGGGATTCAAGGGAAGAGGCAAAAGGGGGGTTAAGGCACGTCCATGGCACAGCGGAACCCGACGTGAGCCAATCGGACTCCCAAAGCCGGTTCTAACCAGCGGAAATTGACCGTGCAGGATTCCGCTGGATCCTGAAAGGAACCGCCTTTGGTTACCGCCATGGTGAAGGGGCCGGGTTTTTTCGCCGGCTGGGCTTTCTCTCGATCCGGCCGTTCATCGTAAAGATCGGCGACCCATTCTCGAACGTTTCCGGCCATGCATTGCAAGCCGTTGGGGGTGCTGTCTTCGGGAAAGGCATGGATCGCTTGGGGAGCTTTGGCGCCGTAGGAACGGCAGTTCACTTTGCGGGCGGAAAATCGGTCTCCCATGGGATACAAGCGTCCTTCCAACCCGGTGGCGGCGATTTCCCACTCCGTTTCGGTCGGCAATCGTTTTCCCAGCCAATGGGCGTAACTGCTGGCCGACGCCCAACTGATTCCGGTGACCGGGAACAAAGCCCAGCCGTCTGGATAACTGGGGGCCCCTTCCGGGTTCAAGCGCCAGCCTAGGGGTAAATGCTCTTCGGCCAAGCCCGGCGGTTGAGCCAACAAAAAGCGAGCGTATTCAGCACAACTGACTTCTCGTTTATCGAGATAAAACGGCTTCGGCCGAAGGAGACGCTCTTCTTGTAATTGGGGATATCCGAGTACGTATCCGGTGGCGGGACGAAGAGTGATGCGTCCTCCAGGGATCAGCACCATTCCAGAAGGGGTTTTTTCAAAGCCTTTGGTGAATCGTTCCGGATGGCGGAGTTTCTCCAGGGCTTGGAAAGCGTTCTCCAAATCGGTTACCGCCTTGGCATAGCCTTTCGCCGGCCGGGAATGGTGGTAAAGCGATTCATTCCACCATTCGTGAAAAGGCTTGTTTTGGGCCATTTCCAAACGTTGCTGGGCCCAGAACTCGGGCAAGACTCCCATCTCTTCGAAACCGGCCCGGATGACCTCCGGCGCGTTCAAGGGGGCATCCGGATCCATCCGGTACCAGGCTTCGGCGGTTTCGTACTCTTCCACCAAAGTTTGGTAAGCGGCTTCGCGTTTTTGCTCCGCCTGCTCAAATCGTTTCTCCGCCCGCTGGATCGCACGTTCCCGCCGGGAATCTTGGGCCGCCGCCGCCGGCCAGGCTTGCATCAGCAGCAAGATCAAACAAACTATCCGCTGCAGGAACGGGCGGTTGGCGAGAAAAAGGTGGTGGATCCGGGGGAGGGCCCGGCTTCCCGAGCTGCCGGTGGCTGTTAGCATGCCATTCTTGTTGGAGCTTGCATGAATCGTGGAAGCCAGCATAGCTTGCCCGGATTCCAAACCGAGGAAATCCTGAAAGCCGACCATTTCGGTCGGTTGGAGCGGGGTTGCTGGAAGCCGCCTGGGCAGGACGCCCCGGTTCCGGCGGTATTGCGGCTCAGCCAAGCCGGGCCTTGGTGGTGCCGGCCGTTGAGTCGTTATTTGGCTGCCAGGGAAGCGAAGGCCCTGGCTCATCTGCAAGGAGCCGCCTCGGCACCACGGCTGTTGCTTTGGAAGAACGGACATTTGCTGCGAAGTTGGACTTCCGGGGCTCCGATGCAGCGCATCGGCCCGGCTGATCCGGACTATTTCCAAGAAGCCCGCCGCCTTCTGATACGCCTTCACCGGAAGGGGGTCACGCACAACGATTTGGCCAAGGAGCCCAATTGGCTGGTGACGGAAGAGGGCCGGCCGGCTCTGGTCGATTTTCAGTTGGCCAGCTGCCATCGCCGGCGAGGCTGGTGGTTCCGCCTGCAAGCCCGGGAGGATTTGCGCCATCTGTTGAAGCACAAAAGGCACTACCGGCCGGATCTCCTCACCGCCAAAGAGGAGTGGTTGCTGGCCCGACCGTCGTGGCCGGCCCGGCTTTGGAGAGCTACCGGCAAACGGATTTATTTGTTTCTCACCCGCCGACTGCTTGGTTGGGCTGATCGGGAAGGGGCCGGCGATCGCTGGACGCGACCCCCGGCCCCTTAAGGCTGGAACAATTCCGAGGCCTAGTTGCGGACGTGCTTGAGCACGTACTCACTCCAATTCTCAGTGAATTCTTCCATGTCCACCATGCCCCAGGAAGCTTCGATGGCGGCGTCCCAGATTTCCTGCTTGGTTTTCTCATCGACCTTGGGGCGGCGAATCAAATTCCCGATCAGACCGCCGATCCTATCGGCGGCTTCTTCCCGGTCCTTGGCATCTTCCTCCGATAACAACTTGTCGTAGGCTTTCAAATAGCCTTCGTGGAGGGTTTGCATATAGTTGGGAATGACATCGCCGTATTCCGGTCGCCACAGTTTCCGCGGGACTCTCCCGTCCATGCCTTGGCGCAAGAAATAGACGATGGACCAGGATTGTTGATAGGAAGGGACACCCCGGGATTGCCAGGTGGGGTGGTCGGCTCGGATGTGCTGACCGATCGGCATATAAGTACCGGTTCGGATTTGTTCTCGAATTCCGGTCAAGCGGTCTTCCCCTTTCATCTTGGCCTTAGGAATCGCCTTCTTGCCCCGGAACTCGAAGGCAGCGTAGTAATCGCCGTGCCCTTCGTCGAACCACCGGTGGGCTTCGGATTCATCGAAGAGAAAATGGCAGTACTGGTGAAAACCTTCGTGGACCATGACCCCATAGGTCAGGTTCCGATCGTAGTTCTTGAAGTCGACGATGACCAATTCCGTGGTCAAGGGGCTGAACCAACCGGCCACACCGCCGCCGGTTCCGCCATATTTGTGAAATTCTTCCAAACTGCTGCACACCCGAACCACGGAGATGTGCTCGATCGGTTTGGCCGGCGGGAACTCTCTTTCAAACAGGTCGCGGGCGGATTCCAAACGGCGAATGACTTCCTTGAGGAACTTGTCGTTTTCGGAGGAAGTTTTGATCAGGTAGCGCTTGGAAGGCGTTTCCAGCAATCTCCAACCCGGCGTGCGTTCTACTTCGGACAAATGGAAAGCGAACAATTGGTCGTAGTCGGAGGCGTCGGTGATCTCCAGAGATTTCTCCCGCTCGATCAATTCAAAAGTTTTGGCTACTTGTCCGAATAACTTGCCGAACTTCTTGAAGTGCTCTTCCGGGCAGTACATCAACAAGACGATGTCATAGTCGTCGAGGCTGAAGGTGTAAGTATCCAGCAAGGCATCGAACTGGCCGGTGAATACCTTCCAGGATCGGCGATTGCCTTCCACCCGCTTCTTGCTTTTGAAGTCCTTGTCGTAGACCGGCTTGTCGGCTTCGAAATTCTGAGCCCGGAACTGCCGGGGAATCACCTCGGAAATGTCGGTCCGCTTGTTGTCCTTTTCGATTCGGCCGCGAAGACCGCCGGTACCTTCCTCCTCATCTCGGGTGACGGCGGTATCGTCGGCGGTGAACTTGTAGATGTACAAGCCCGGATTGGAGCTGTACGACTGATTGCCAATTCGAGTGGCCATATCCGGTCCTTCGAACTGACCGATGCGACCGGAAAAAGTGTCCAGCTCCTTGACCGGGACGGCAAGCCAGCCGTCGGGGTACCTCAGGCGGAAACCGTTCTGCCTGTCGGTGTACCACTCCTTTCCTAAACGCTGAGCCAACAAGGGTTGGCTGCCGACCAGGAGGAAAAGGAGGGTGAAGAGGAAGAGGGTGCGCGGGCGGGCGAAGAAATTCATGGCCTTGCAAGGCTTAAGACGGTTTAGGACCTGCATCGTTACAAAAAAAAGACAAGGAAGCCAGTCGAGGTCCTAGAAATTCCCGGGATCGGGGCGGTTTAGCGGCAAAAACGAAGGGCACCCGGGAATTTTCCCCGGGTGCCGCATGTCCAACTGGGATTCTACTCCTGGGGCGCCGGGCAAGCTCCCTGGGCACAACCTCCTTGGCCACAAGGGGGAGTGCTTTCTTGCTTACGCTTGTAGTCAGTCACGTAGAAGCCGGAACCGCGGAACACCACACCACCGCCTCCGCCGACCAACCGCTTCAACTTCGGCTTGGTGCATTCCGGGCAATCTTGCAGCACCGGTTCGCTCATGCGCTGGAACAACTCGTACTCGTGGCCGCAGGCCTGGCACTGGTAGTCGTAGTGGGGCATGATTCAATCCTCGGTTTGGGCTTGGGGCTCGGCCTTCGGCGGTTGCAACAGCCGAACTTGAGCCGGACGAAGGATCCGGTGACCCATGCGGAAGCCTCGCCGGAGCAATTCCAATTGAGGTTTTTCCAGGTCTTCCCGGTCTTCAATGTATACCGCCTCATGTTGATCCGGATCGAAGGCGGTTTCTCCGCTGGGTTGGATGGCTTGCAAACCAAACCGTTCCAAAGTGCTGCGCAGAGCCATGTCGATGGCCTGAATACCCTGGACGAAGCCTTGCAAGGATTTTTCCTTTTTGGCCTCTTCCGGTAGCGAACTCAAAGCCAAGTCCATGTGATCGGTCAGAGTGATCAACTCATGGAACAGGGCTTCCATTCGGTTGCGAGTCCGCTCTTCCACGTCCGCTTCCAGGCGCCGGCGCATGTTGGCCATTTCCGCTTGAGCGCGCAAAGCCCGGTCTTGCCAGAACTCCAGAGTTTGTTCGGGCTCCTCATGATCGGCATTCGCGGCGGCGGCTTCGTCCAGCTCGTTTCCGCTTTCCGGAGCCTGCTCCTCTTTCGGAGCCTTTTTGCGATTTCGCTTCATGGTTTCGCAGCTTTACCTGGATTCCTCGGCTTGCCTCAGCTCTTCTTTTTCCGCTTCGGCCAGCTTCTTCAACAAACTCTTTTGTTCGCGGTTCAATCGCGAAGGCACGTCTACGTACACTCGGACGAACAGATTGCCGCGGCTGCCGCCGTGTAATTTCGGCAATCCTTGGCCTTTCAATCGAAATAGCTTTCCGGTGGGGGTACCGGCAGGAATGCCCATCCGGGCTTCGCCGTCCAGGGTCCGCACCCGAATCTTGTCGCCCAACACCGCCTGGGTGTAGCGGATCGGGACTTCGGTGTACAAATCTCGCCCGTCGCGGTGAAAGCTTTCATTTTCCTGAAGGTTCACTTCGACGAACAAATCGCCGGCCGGGCCCTGTTGCCGCCCGGGTTCACCCTCTCCAGCCAATCGAATTTGAGCCCCGTCTTCGATCCCGGGAGGAATCTGCACCCGGATTTCCCGTTCCCGGGTTTCGCGGCCGGAACCGCGGCAGCGGGAACAAGGTTTGGCCACCAAACTGCCCTCTCCCTGACAGCGCGGGCAAGTGGTGCGGACGGCGAAAAAGCCTTGTTGCTGGTGGACTTGGCCGTGACCCCGACAGACCGGGCAGGTTTCCCGACTGCTGCCGGCAGCGGCGCCGGATCCCTGGCAATCTTCACAGTGCTCGGCCCGGCGCAGTTGAATGGTCTTTTGGGTGCCGTTCAGGACGTCCATGAAATCGATTTGAACGCCGACCCGCAAACTGCGGCCGCGACGGGCGCTGGAACCGCCCCGTCCGCCGCCGAAACCGAATAAGTTTTCGAACAAGCCTCCGCCGCCGCCTCCGAAGATGTCGGAGAACTGGGAGAGGATGTCTTCCATGTCGAATTGGACGCCGCCACCGGGACCCCCTTGGACTCCGGCGTGACCGTAGCGGTCATATGCCGCTCGTTTGTCGGCATCCGACAGCACGGCGTAAGCCTCCGAGGCTTCCTTGAATTTTTCCGCCGCGCCTTCTTCCTTGTTCCGGTCCGGATGGAATTTCAACGCAAGCTTGCGGTACGCCTTTTTGATCGTGTCGGCGTCCGCGTCTCGGGGCACCCCGAGGATTTCGTAGTAGTCGCGTTGCGTCATGCTCCTCCGGTTTGCACCGAATGCGGGAAGCCGGGTGGCCTCCCGCAGTCGGGGCTGTGGGCAGCTTAGGCGACGGCGCCTTCGCTAGCTTCTTTTTCTTCGTCTTTGAAGTCGGTGACCAAGGTATTGGTCGTCAACAACAAGCCGGCAATGCTGGCGGCGTTTTGCAGCGCCGAGCGGACCACTTTGGTGGGATCCAAAATGCCGGCGGCCGACATGTTTTCGTAGTTGCCGGTCAAGGCGTTGAAGCCGTTGGCACCTTTGCGGGACAGGACTTCTTCAACCACCAAGCCGCCGTCGTAGCCGGCGTTTTGAGCGATGGTCCGGGCCGGGTCGCGAAGGGCGCGAACCACCACGTCGACGCCGAACTTCTCATCGCCACGGGCGCGCAGACCTTGCACCGCTTCAATGCAGCGAAGAAGAGCGGTGCCGCCACCGGGAACCACGCCTTCTTCCACCGCGGCGCGGGTCGCGTGCAGGGCATCGTCCACCCGCATCTTGCGCTCCTTCATTTCCGCTTCGGTGGAACCGCCTACCTTGACCACGGCTACGCCGCCGGCCAATTTGGCCAAGCGCTCGTTCAGCTTCTCTTTGTCGTATTCGCTGGTGGAGCGTTCGATCTGAGCTTCAATTTGAGCGATGCGGGTTTTCAAATCGCTCTTGCGGCCACCGCCGCCGACCAGCAGGGTGCGCTCCTTTTCGATGGTGAGCTTGTGCACCTTGCCCAAGTCGGACAATTCCACCTTGTCCAGCTTGAGGCCGCTTTCTTCCATGACCGCATTGGCTCCGGTCAGGACGGCAATGTCTTCCAGCATGGCCTTGCGGCGATCGCCGAAGCCGGGGGCTTTGACCGCCGCCACTTTCATGACGCCGCGAAGCTTGTTGACCACCAGAGCGGCCAGGGCTTCCCCGTCAATGTCCTCGGCGATGATCAACAAAGGCTGGCCGGCTTGCGCCACCTTTTCCAGTAAAGGCAGGAACTCCGGCAGAGAAGAAATTTTCTTCTCGTAGACCAAAACCAGAGCGTCGTCGTATTCGACCGTCATCCGGCTCAAGTCACTGACGAAGTAGGGGGAAATGTAGCCTTTGTCGAAGGACATGCCGTCGACGTATTCCAGGCCGGTTTCCAGCCCTTGGCCTTCTTCCACCGTGATGACGCCCCGTTCGCCGACTTTCTCCAAAGCTTCGGCGAACACTTCACCGATCTTGGCGTCTTGGTTGGCGCTGATGGTGCCGACTTGAGCGATGTCGTCGCGTCCGCGCACCTTCTTCGACAAGGATTCCAACTTCTCCACCGCCGCCGCAGTCGCCTTTTCAATGCCGTGGCGCAATTCGGTGGGGTTGACTCCGGTGGCCATGTAACGCATGCCGTGCCGCAAGATGGAAGTGGCCAGCACGGTGGCTGTCGTGGTTCCATCGCCGGCTTGATCGTTGGTCTTGGAAGCGACTTCCCGGACCAACTTGGCGCCCATGTTCTCGAAGGGATCCTTGAATTCGATTTCCTTGGCGACGGAAACGCCGTCTTTGGTGACCGAAGGGCCGCCAAAGGATTTTTCAAGGATGACGTTGCGACCGGCCGGACCCAAAGTCACGGCCACGGTCTTGGCCAGGGCTTCCGCTCCCTGGTACAGCTTTTCCCGGGCTTTGTCGTCGAACAAAATTTGCTTTGCCATGGGATTTTCCTCCGAACTCAGCCGTCGATTTTGGCCAGGATTTCGTCGGCACGGAGGACTTTGTAGTCGACTCCGTCCAATTGAATTTCATTGCCGGCGTACTTGCCGTAGATGACCACGTCACCCTTGGCGACGGGCATTTCCAGGCGCTTGCCGTCCTTGGCCTGGCGGCCCGGACCCACGGCGCTGACTTCGCCCTGCATGGGCTTTTCTTGGGCGCTGTCGGGCAACACGATGCCACCGGCGCTAACGGTTTCCGCTTCCAAGGGGCGAATCAGTACCCGATCTTCGATGGGGGTGAAGGCGACCTTCTTGGAGCTCTTCTTGGCGGTTTTGGCCATGTTTTTTGCAGGGTTCCAGGGGTTAGAAGTCTTCGCCGTAATCTTCACCGCCCATGCCGGGGGCAGCGCCTTCCTTCGACGGCTTTTCGGTAATCAAGCACTCGGTGGTCAGCAAGATGGAAGCCACGCTGACCGCGTTTTCCAAGGCGGTTCGGGTCACCTTGACCGGATCCACCACACCCATTTCGACCAAGTCGCCGTAGGTATCGGTCATGGCGTTGTAGCCAAAGGTATTTTTGCGTTGCGCCAAAACGTTGTGCGCCACCACCGAACCTTCCAAACCGGCATTCTCGGCAATGGTCCGTACCGGCTGCATCAAAGCCTTGGAAAGGATTTCGACTCCCAGAGCCGCATCGCCTTCCAACTTCACTTTGCCGGTCAGTTTGTTGCCGATCCGCAGCAAGGCGGTACCGCCGCCGGCCAAGAGGCCTTCTTCAATGGCCGCGACGGTGGCGGCGCGGGCGTCTTCAAAGCGGGCTTTCTTTTCCTTGACTTCGGTTTCGGTGGCGCCGCCGACCAAGATTTGGGCGATGCCGCCGACCATCTTGGCCAAGCGCTCTTCCAACTTTTCCCGGTCGTAGTCGGAAGTGGTTTCTTCGATTTGCCGGCGGATCAAGGTCGCCCGGGCTTGCACGTCATCCTTCTTGCCGGCGCCTTGCACCAACGTGGTGTTGTTGTTGTCGACCAGGATCTTCTTGGCCCGTCCGAGCTGGCTCAATTCCACCTGATCCAACTCCACTCCGGCGTCCTTCATGATCGCTTCGGCGCCGGTCAGGGTGGCGATGTCCCGGAGCATTTCCTTGCGGCGATCGCCATACCCCGGAGCCTTCACCGCGCACACGTCGAGGATGCCGCGAAGCTTGTTCACCACCAAGGTGGCCAGGGCTTCTCCTTCGATGTCTTCGGCGATGATCATCAACGGCTTGCCGCTGTCCTTGCTTTTTTCCAGCAAGGGCAGAAGTTTTTGCGCCGAAGAAATCTTGTCCTCGTAGATGAGGATGTAAGGGTTCTGGAGCGAGCACTCCAGAGTTTCCTGGTCGGTCGCAAACTGCGGGCTGAGGAAGCCGCGATCGAATTGCATACCTTCCACCACCTTGACCTCGGTGTCCAAGCTGCGACCTTCGTCGACGGTAATGACGCCGTCGTTGCCGACCCGCTTGAAGGCGTCGGCGAGGATCTTGCCGGTCTCGGTGTCGTTGTTGCTGGCGATGGTGGCCACCGACTTGATGTCGGCGTTGCTCTTCACCGGGGTCGCGCTCTTGGACAGTTGCTTCTTGACTTCCTCCAAGCCGGCCCGCAGCCCCTGGATCAGGGCGGCGGGATTGGCGCCCACGGTCAGGTGGCGCATGGCTTCCCGGTAGAGGGTGGCGGCCAGCAGGGTGGCGGTGGTAGTGCCGTCGCCGGCCCGATCCGCGGTTTTGCTGGCGGCTTCTTTGACCAACTGCGCGCCAAGGTTTTCGTTCTTGTCTCGAAGCTCGATTTCCTGGGCGACGCTGACGCCGTCTTTGGTGATCAGCGGACCACCCCAGGACTTATCGAGGACGGCGCAGCGGCCCTTCGGCCCGAGGGTGGAAATCACCGCCCGCGACAGCTTCTCGACGCCCCGGAGGACCGCTTCCCTGGCCTCGGTGTCGAAGGTGAGTTGCTTCTGCATGTTTCCTCTCTAAAGATGAGTTGCCAGGTAGATTTCCTAGGAACCCGCCGTGACCTTCGGCCGGGAATCCGCCACACTGGAATCCCCGGGCGACACGGTTCGGGACCTGTCCTGGCAATTCTGGTGCCAAGTCCTGCAAGGGGCTGGCGCCTCGAAATCCTGCCGAATTGGCACCTGTGACCCTCCTTCCTGCCTACCTGCCTGCCTTTTCCGCCCGCAAGCTCCTTTTGTCCGGGTTCGCCTGGGCCCTGCTTGGGGTGCTGGCGGCCTCTTCTGTAGTGGGCCAAGAGCTTGCCCGGGCGGTGGACGTCTGGACCACCCACGGCCACCGAAAAATCGTGCTGGAGGAATTTGATCCCAGCAGCAACCGCTTGCCCGGCCTCGATGCCGAAGAACTTTGGTTGGAAATCCGGCTGCCCGGCCAAGTGGCTCCCCGCCCCGCCGGTTGGGAGTTGGAATTGGCCGGCGGCACCTGGCTCCCCGGTGCCCCGGGTGGTGGGGAAGGCGATTGGGGATGGTGGCGTCTGGCCGGCGGCACTGAGCTGCGCTTCGATACGGTTTGGCTTCGGGCGCTGCAACGGCGGGGGCGGCCGTATCGAGCCAAGGCGGATCAGGACTTCCTTTGGTTGGAAACTCCCGAAGGTCCGGCCGACCGGCGTAAGGGCTGGTTTTTAGGCTGGTTTGAAAACGGCTTGGCGTTTGAGGACGTGGCCGGGGAACACCGCCACCCCTGGACTCGGGTCCAGGCTTTGCAAATTTTGGACGAAGCCGTGGCGCCGGTGCCGGGCAACGTTTGGGTGGTCCTGGCCGGCGGCGGTCACTTTGCCGCCACCTGGCGCCTGCTCGATCGCCAGGGACGGCTGCACCTGGAGCTGCCTTGGCAGGGGAGCCTGACTTTGCCTCTGAATCAAGTGGCCGCCCTTTATCCCCGCCGGGGCACGGTGCAAAGCTTGGCCGAGCGGCCTCCCCGGTCGGTTCAAGGGCCGGCTTCCAAAGTTTTGGACTGGTCCCCGAAGCAGGGTCGCAGCGTCGAGGGAGGACCGTTGCAAGTGGGCAATCGTGGTTATCCGACCGGCTTTGGAACCCGGGTGCCGTCGGAGATCCGCTACCGGGTGTCCGGACCGGGCACCTTCTTCGCCCAGATCGGGGTGGACGACGAGGTGGCGAGCTTCCGAAATCCGCAACCGGTCCGGTTCCGACTGCTGTTGGATGGGCGCGAACTGTGGAGCAGCGGCGAGGTCCGATTCGGCGAGGCGGCCCGAACCGTGCGGGTGGCGTTGGATCAGGGCGGCGAGTTGGAACTGCGCACCGAAGCCGCCGGTCGCCTGCCCTTCGGCGGCCATGCCAATTGGCTTTGCCCGATGTGGTTACCGGGCGCGCCGAGCTCTCCCCGGGACTCGGGTTGAAGGACCTTTTGCGGCTTCGTCCGGGCTTGCATTGACGATTCCGGAACAGCCGCTAGAATGTTCCGTCCTTCATTTCGGCCAATCCGCCGAAATCCCACTTAAACCCTTAAGAAAAAAGAGTTTCGGGGGCCCTCTTGTCTGACCTCTCCGTCAAGGCCCTGGTGGATGCCGGCGCCCACATCGGCTGCCGTGTGAGTCGTTGGAACCCGAAGATGGAACCGTACATCTTCGAGGCTCGCAACCGAATCCACATCATCGATCTGCGGCAAACTGTCCGCGGCATCCTTCGGGCACGTCACTTCTTACGCGAACTCGTCGCTTCCGGGCAGGATGTCCTGCTGGTCGGTACGAAGCCGCAAATCCGACCGGAAATCCAGAAGTTCCACGAGGAAACCAAACAGCCTTACGTCGACGATCGTTGGATCGGCGGCACTCTGACCAACTATGAAGTCATCGGAAGTCGAATCGCCTTCCTGGACGACATGGAGAAGAAGGAAGCCGAGGGCTATTTGGACACTTTGAGCGGGAAGGCGGCTTCTCGCTTCATGCGCAACAAGCGCAAGGTCTGGCGCAACCTTCACGGCATCCGCGACATGTTTCGCCTGCCTGGGGCGTTGATCATCGTCGACCCCAAGACCGAAAGCAACGCTGCCCGGGAAGCCGCCAAAATGGGCATTCCGGTAGTCGGCGTCATCGATACCGACGGCGATCCGGACACCTGCGATATGGTGATTCCGGCCAATGACGACGCCATTCGTTCGGTCGCCCTGGTGCTTTCTCAGCTTTCCGAGGCGGTCCAGGAAGGCTTGCGGCTTCGCAAGGAGCGCAAGATTCCCGAGCCCGGCAAGGAAGCCGCCGTTGAGCCTCCGGCGCCCAAGCCCCGTCCTCGTGGCGGTCGCAAGGGTGGAACCCCGCGAGGTCCGCGCGGCATCGTCGCTCCCAGCGGCGTCGTCGGCAAGGTGGAAATCACTCCGGTGAAAGACAAGGTGAAGGCTGCCGTGGAAGCGGCCAAAGCCGCCCAAGCCGCCAAGGCTGAAGCCGAAGCCAAAGCGGAAGCGAAGCCTGCCGATGCCGGTAAAGAAGGCGACCAACCGGCGGATTCCGACAATAAAAAGGACGCCTGAGTCCTTTCAAGGATCCGCATTTCAGGGTTTGGGGCGATGCGCGCCAAGATCCTGACCGATGAGGGCCTTCTCTTGAGGAGGCCCTCTCTTTCGGCCCCCGCTCCCAACTTTTCCGGGCGATAGCCCACCTCCCGCCCTGTGGCTCTCGACGAGCCCGATTGCAAGCAAGTCACCATGTCGCAAATCACTGCCAGTGCCGTTGCCGCCCTCCGAGCCAAAACCGGCGCCGGAATGATGGACTGCAAAAAAGCCCTGGTCGAAACCGGCGGCGATGAAGACAAGGCGATGGAAGTCCTGCGCCAAAAGGGACTGAAGACCGCCGATAAGAAGTCCACTCGCACCACCGGCGACGGCCGCGTTTTTGCTTACATTCATCACAACCAAAAAGTCGGGGTCTTGCTTGAAGTCAGTTGCGAGACCGATTTCGTGGCTCGGGGTGATGACTTTGAAACCTTGCTGAAAGACTTGGCCATGCACGTGGCCGCCGTGGTGCCGACCCCGGTGTCGGTGGAAGTCGATGGCGTACCCCAGGATTTGGTTGAAAAAGAGCGTGCGGTCCTGCTTGGCAGCGAAGACATGCAAGGCAAGCCTGCCGAGATCCAAGAAAAGATCGTCGGCGGCCGCCTGAAGAAGTTCGTCGCCGACTTGGCTTTGATGGACCAAGAGTTCGTCAAAAACCCGGACATGTCGGTGCGGGACGTAGTCACCGCGGTCATTGCCAAGGTGGGAGAAAACATCAAGATCAACCGCTTCGTGCGCTTCGAACTCGGCGCCGAAGATTAAATGGCCGCCTCGTTTGCCGAGGGCCGGCCCAGCCGGCGGATTTTGTTGAAGGTTTCCGGGGAAGGTTTCTCCCGTGAAGGAGAGACTTCCCTGGACACCGAGCAAGCCCGCTTATTGGCGGAGCAATTGAAGACCCTGACTCATCAGGGCGTGGAAGTCGCTTGCGTCATTGGAGGCGGCAATATTCTTCGTGGCGGTCAGGCGAAGCAATACGGCTTGGCCAGAGCCACGGCGGATTACATGGGTATGTTGGCTACCGTGATCAACGGCTTGGCCCTGTGCGATGCCCTGGAAGCCTTCGGCCAACCGGCTCGGGTGATGTCGGCCATCGATGTCCATAAAGTTTGCGAGCCTTTTATCCGCCGTCGCGCCATTCGCCACTTGGAAAAAGGGCGGGTCGTCATCTTGGTGGGGGGCTTGGGCAGCCCCTTCTTTACCACCGACACCACCGCCGCCCAGAGAGGGGCGGAGTTGGACTGCGACCTGCTGATGAAGTTGACCATGGTGGATGGGGTTTACGACCGGGATCCGAAGAAACACGAGGACGCCGTGCTTTTCAAGGACTTGACTTACGAGCAGGTCTTGCAGCGGCAGCTTCGGGTCATGGACCAGACCGCCTTTGCCATGTGCCGGGAAAACGATTTGCCGATCGTGGTGTTCAACATGCATGAACCCGAAGGGGTGGTTCGAGTGGCGCAAGGCGAACGGGTCGGCACCTTGATCCAAGGATGAAAATTTGAAGGCCGCCAAACTTGGGGCGGAATGGCGGGCATGGTAGCGTAAGGCCCGTTCCGGAATCCCCGATCCCGACCATGTCCAGCGTCATCCAAGAGTTCACCAAATCCGCCAAGGATCGGATGAAGAAGTCCGTGGAGCACTTCCTCACCGAAACCCGCGGCATTCGCACCGGCCGGGCCACCACCAGTTTGGTGGACAACATCCGGGTGGATTATTACGGCTCCAAAACTCCCCTAAATCAACTGGCTACCGTCAGCGTGCCGGACCCCCGGTCTTTGGTGGTCAAGCCTTTCGATCCTTCCGGATTGAAGGACATCGAACGGGCCATCATGGCCTCCGATTTAGGTTTCAATCCTTCCATTGAAGGCAAGCAGTTGCGGATTTCCATTCCGCCGCTTTCCGAGGAACAGCGCAAGCGCTTGGCCAATCGGGTCAAAGCCTTGGCCGAAGAAGCTCGAGTCAGCATGCGCAACGTGCGCCGGGATGTATTGCGAGAAGTGGATGCCGCTTCCCGGGATAAGAACCGGGAAGTTGCGGTCACCGAAGACGACGCCAAACGAGCCAAGGATCAGGTCCAGGATTTGTTGAAAGATCACGAAAAGGAAATCGAGGCTTTGTTGGCCGAGAAATCCAAAGAGATCATGGAAGGCTGAAAACCGAAGGTATCATAGTGCGCCGGGAGAACCATCTCCCCGGGGGCGTAGCTCAGTTGGCAGAGTAGCGGACTTTTAATCCGTAGGTCGAAGGTTCGAGCCCTTCCGCCCTCACCAATCAAAAGGGCCGTGTAGGCGAAAGCTGCACGGCTCTTTTTCCTTGCCAGCCTTGTCGCCGAATCATTTCCTGGCGGATCCAGTGGATGACTTTGTTTTTATGCGGCCAGCCTTGGGGCGCTAAATAACTTTCCTCCGGAGCTTCCGCCACTAAACGATGGACCACCACGTCGGCAGGAAGATATTCCAGGGCATCCGCGACTCGCTCCACGTATTCCTCGGGAGTTAACAAGGCCACGCCGTTGCGGCGCCATACCGCTTCCAATTGGGTCCTTCTCAAAACCATGAGTTGGTGGAATTTGATGCCGGCCACGCCGGCGGCGGCCGCTTCTTGAACCTGGCGCAACAAACCGTCCGGTTTTTCTCCGGGCAGGCCGGTCATGGTGTGGGCGATGACGGCCAAATCTCGTTGTCTCGCCAGGTGGCAGGCTCGGTGAAAGTGCTCCAAGGAATCGTGGCGGCCAATCAAGGCTTGAACCCGATCGTCCGCTGTTTCCAAGCCGAGTTCCAACCAGACTTGATCGAAGCGGTTTCGATAGGCGGCCAACAAGTCGGCGGCTTCCGGGCTGAAACAATCGGGCCGGGTGCCGATCGCCAGGATGGGAGCCTCCTGACTTTGTTCGGCCAAAAACTCCAAAGCCGCTTTTAACGGCTCCAATCCGGGATAGGTGTTGGAATAAGACTGCAGGTAGGCGATCGCCGCCGGTCCTTCCGGTTGTAAGCGCCGAGCTTTGGCCAAACCTCGTTGCCATTGCTCAGCCAAACTTTGACCCTCGGCTTGAGCGCCGGTGCCGCTACCGTGGACGTCGCAGTAAACGCAACCTCCGAAGCCTTTGGCACCGTCGCGGTTGGGACAGCTCAGACCCAAGTCCAGCATCACCCGGCGCAGCTTGCGGCCGTAGCGGTTACGCAAGGACTCCGCCAAGCTAAGGAGGGTGCCGATCGGTTGGCTCATCCCTCAAGATTCTACTCATGGAAGCCCCTCGTCCGCTGCCGGTAGTGCTCGGTACCGCCGGCCACATCGACCATGGAAAAAGCGCCTTGATCGAAGCGCTTTGCGGAACTCATCCCGATCGTTGGCGAGAAGAAAAGGAACGGGGCATTACTCTGGATCTCGGCTATGCCCAATTGAATTTCGAAGACGGCTTGGAAATCGGTTTCGTGGACGTTCCCGGCCACGAGCGCTTGGTCCGAAAAATGGTGGCCGGTGCCACCGGCATGGGTGCCGCCATGTTGGTGGTGTCTTGCGACGACGGCGTCATGCCCCAAACCCGGGAGCACTTCGAAGTCCTGCAGTTGTTAGGCGTGAAGCACGGCCTGGTCGCTCTTTCCAAAGTAGATTTGGCCGACGAAGAAATGGTGGCCTTGGTCCATGCCGAGGTCGAGGAGTTGTTGCAAGACAGCCTTTGGCCTCAGGCTCCTTGCATTCCAGTCAGTGCTCATACCGGAGAGGGTTTGCCGGAATTGCGACAAGCCTTGAGGGACTTGGCTTTGCAAGCTCGGAGCGCGGACAAAAGCCACCACGCTTTCCGATTGCCGGTTCAACGTTCCTTTGCTTTGCACGGCGCCGGCACCGTGGTGACCGGAGTTTGTGCTTCCGGCGGACTTCAGGAAGGCCAGGTGGTCGAAGTCCAACCGGGAGGCGGTCGCAGCCGAGTGCGTCGCATCCAAGTGCACGGTCGAGTTAGCCCGGAAGCCAGACCGGGATTGAGAACCGCTCTCAATCTCCCCGATTTGCAACCGGAACAATGTCCCCGGGGAACGGTCCTGGTGGAACCCGATCTGGTGCGAAGCGGAACCTTGTTGCGGGTGTTAGTTCGAGCTCTGCCGGAGGCGCCGCCGATGGCCCACGGCCACCCGGTCCAAGCTCTCGCCGGAACCGCGTCGGTAAGCGGCCGCATTTTCTTGCCGCCTGCGGCTCAAGAAGCCGGCAAGAAAGCGTGGGCGGATGGTGCTTCCTGGCTGGTGGATCTTGAATTGGACGAGGCCATGGCCTTGGTTCCCGGCGAAATCATTCTGATCCGCCGGCCGAGTCCTCCTCTGAATTTGGCTGCCGGTTCCTTCCTCGGATTCGGACCAAAACGCCTGCGACGCCGGGACCAAGCCCAACGGAAAGCGCTGCACGATCTGGCCGAAGCCTTGGGCGATGCGCCGGCCCTGGTGGCCAAGGTTTTGGAGTTGGGTTCCGGCAAACCGGCGGTGGTAAAAGAAGTGGCTTCCTATTTGGGTTGGACTCCGCAAGCGACCTTGGAAGCTTTGCAAAGCGCCTGCCAGCGAGGCTTGGCCCGAGGTGTGGCCGGGGATCGTTACGTCGGCATGGGAAGAGCCGGAGCCCTGTTTCAAGAAGTCGCGGCGGTGGTGGCCCACTTCCGGGAAAAGCATCCCCATCGTTTGCGCATGCCGGTGCAACAAATTCGCAGCCGCCTGGGCAAGGAACGTTCCAAGACTTTGGAAGCCCTTTCAGCGGAAGAATTGCAAGGTTTGGGATTGAAGCGTCATTCCGGTTTGCAGTGGCAAATCTTGGATGCCCAAGCTCCAGTCGAAATCGACCAAGCCGGGAGCACCATTGCCGCCCGACTGAAATCCAGTGGTCTGGCTCCGACCGGTCGAGATGAATTGTCGGAACTCTGCCCTAATGGCGTATCGATCGATCAGGTGTTGGAATATTTGATCGATTCGGGCCAGGTTTTAAGGCCGGAAGGCGAGTTGTTCTTTTGGCGGGAAGCGGTGGAAGACTTACGCCTCGCCGTGGTGGCTCAACTACAAGGCGACGGCATGAACATCCCGGCTTTGCGCGACCGATTTGAAACTACCCGAAAGTATTTGATGCCCCTGTTGGAATTCCTGGACCATCGTGGAGTGACGGCCCGGCGAGGACCCAATCGCATCTTGCGCGATGCCGAAGCTCCGTTGGACGGTTGAGGTTCCCTTGGCCGGGCGTGCCCGAAGGCAAACCTTAATTCGAGGACCGAGGATTCAGCAGATCGGGAATGCGGCGGGGGCCCAATCGCAACAAGCGGTCCGCTTCGGCAATGCGTTCCGGAGTGGAAATCTCATACCAGTATCCGGAGTGCAGCACCACTTTGGTGGGGCGGTGTTGTTCCACCGCCGGCAGTAGACCGTCCCGGATCAAACAAAGAGTGTCCTGAGGCCGTTCCCGGGCGGCTTTCGCCAGGGGATCCAACCAAGCTTCTCCCGGCCGGCAGATTCCCATATAGACCGCGGCGCCGGCTTCCCATCGAGGAGCACCGCGCAAACGCAAACCGGTGACTCGTCGTTGTTGGTTGAATCGCAAGCCGCCGAAATCTTCCAGGCTGCTTTCCGGGTGGAGGACCACCAACGGCGCCGGTTGTTTCAAAATGGCATCGAACTCCAAGTCGGTATAGAGCTTGGCATTGATCACCAAGTCCGGAAACCGGCCGGCTCTTTGGGTTACCGCCAGCAAGGTTCCTCCGGTACCGAACAAGCGCTCTTCTTCCAAAAACTGCAAGTCCAAACCGGGAGGCGCCGCCTGTTGGGCTTCTTCCCGCACCTGCTCCGGCATGTGATGCAGATTGATCCAAACTTGCCGGATTCCGGCCCGAAACAATCGGGGCAACAGAAAGGCCAAAGGCGAGGCGCCGCCGACCGGAATGCAGGCCTTGGCCCATTTTTCCCGAAGGGAGCCCAAACGAGTGGCCAAACCGGCAGCCAAAAGCAAAGCCATCGGCTCGGCGCTGGGAGGAGACGTGGGGAAGGGCTCGGGAGGCATTAGGCCAACCATTCGGCCAAAGCCTGGAATTCGGGGCAGTCGGCCAAAAGCCGGCGGGCGTGGCGCAAAGCTCTGGCTTCGGCTTCAGCGTAGTCGCTCCGACCTTCAACCAGCAACTTGCCAAAAGTCCCTAAGGCTTTCAAAACTCTTTGCAATGCGCAATGCTGCCAAAGTTTTTGGGCTTCGTGGAAACCCAGGCCGCATCGAGAAGCCAACTCCTCGGCTGCTTGTTGGATTTGCCGTTCCACCGCCGGCGGTAGATCGACGTAGGCATCGGTGGCCAAGGAAGCCAAGTCATAAAACACCGGGCCCGGTCGGAGGTCCTGGTGATCGAGAATGGCGATGCCACCTTCCGCCGGCAGCAGGACGTTGCGGGAATGAAAATCTCGGTGTTGGGTCGCCCAGGGCCCGGCGGCGGCGGCGTGAGCCAAATCTTGGCAGAGGCGGTCGATTTGTTCCGCTTTCTCCGGCGACCAGGCCTGCTTGCGAAAAGCTTGCAGATAGGATTCCCGAAATTGTTTCAATTCGCGCTGAAACAGCGGCACGTCCAATGCGAATTGCCGCTGCAGGTGGTTTTCCGGCAAGGGATGGGCATGCAAGCGGGCGCCGGCTTCCAGCAGGGCTTGATAAGCCTCTTCCCCCGGTTGCTGGGCCAGGTGCCGATCTCCAAGATCTTGAACCAGGTAGGCGCCGGGAACTTCCGGGCCCAAGGCCGGGACCGGAATATCCAGGGACTGCAGCCAGAGGGTGGTGGCCACCGGCGCGGCTTGGGTGGAACGGACCAACAACCAACCTTCGGCCTGATCGCCCAGGGGGCGGAAGTAGCGCCGGGTACTGGCCTCGGGAGTCAGCGGTTGCAGCGGCAATTCCCCGGCGAACAGGCGTTCGACGGTAGTGGCCGAGGGCAAGGTGGGAGTTTTCAACAAAAGGGAAGGATCTCGATCTTAACGGCGGATTACAGGCCGAATTGATGGCGAAAGCCATCGACCAGCCTAAGTTGTTGGTCTAAAAGGTGGCCCATTTCCAAAGCTCCCCGGCTCGGGTCCCGGATTTCCAAGGCGGCTTGGCCGGAAAAGCCGACTTGTCGCAAACGCTCCAACACTTCGGCCCAGGGTAGGGAACCCTCTCCGGGAGCTAAATGGCTGTCCTGTTGTCCGTGATTGTCGTGCACGTGGAGGTGGCGCAATCGAGGCAGGGCGGCGTCCAATTCCCGGCGGACCTGGCCTTCGACGTGAGCATGACCCAGGTCGAGACAAAGGCCGGCCTCTCCGGTTGGATCCAGGCGATCCAGCAGAGCGACCAGGCGGTGGCTACGCGTCCCTTCCGAAATGATGTTTTCCAAAAGCAACTGCACCTTTTGGCGGCGGGCTTCGGCCAGCAACTCGGCGACCGCCTCTTCGGCCAGGTGGTAGTGGGTGGGTTTCCAGACGTCGCCCTGCCAGCCCAGGTGCAAGACCGCCGCCCCGGCGCCAAGGGCGGCCGCCGCTTGCAGGCCCTGGCGGCTGCCTTCCAAAGCCTCCTGCCTGGCGCTGCTACCGGGATCGAGGAGGGACCAGCGCCGGCCTCGGTCGAGCAAGTCAGGAACCGAGGGATAGAAGGGCAGGTGCACGGTGCCGACCCGGAGGCCGAAATCCTGCAATTTCTGTCGAAAGATCGCCAAACCACCCCCGCTCCGCCACGGTACATGGGGCTCGGCCAGCCACACTTCCAAGGTGGCGAAACCGGCCGCAGCCAAGGCCTCCAAGGCGTTCCGGTCCAATTTCCGGTACACCAGGAGGTGTGTGGACAAGGTCAACTCCATCGACAACAGCTATCCTAGGCCAACATGACGCCCAGTCTGCTGCTTCTTGCCGCCGCTCTGTTGTTTCCCCAGCAGAACGAAGTGGTCCGGGACTTCAAAAAATACTTCAAAAAGGTCCGGGAACCGGCTGAACGAGTGGAATACGTGTATTCCCTCGAAGGCATCGACGATCCTGACGTCGCAGAAGTTTTGCTGCCGGTGCTTTCCGACAAGGAACCGCTGGTGGCGGCGGCGGCTTTGGACGTGTTGCGGAAATTGCCGTCGGAAAAGGCTCGCAGCCCTTTGCTCAAGGTGGTGGAAAAGGGCAAACCGAAAGGAGCTTTGCCGGTGGTGATTCGGGCCGTCGGTGAGGGTCCGTGGCCTGAATTCCAGCCTTTGGTCGCCCAATATTTGGAAGCGAAAGACGACGAGGTGCGGTTGTGGACCGTGACTTCCTTAGGGGCTTTGAAGGCCGCAGAACACTTGCCGGTGTTCGGGCAACTCTTGACCTCCGACGACAACAAAATGGTGCGGGTGGCCTGCGCCGATGCTTTGGGGCATCTTGGCAAGGGATCGGAGGCGATTGCCGGTCCGCCGCTGGTACAGGCGCTATCGGACAAAGCTTTGGAAGTGCAAACCTCGGCCATGCTGGCGTTGCAAAACGTTCGGGTTCGGGAAGCGATTCCAGTCCTGATCGATATTTTGGAAAACGGTGAGGGCCGGGTGCTGGAAGGGGTTTATCCCGCCCTGGTGGCCATTACCGACATGCAGTACACCGACGACCCGAAAACCTGGCGGCGGTGGTGGAGTCGAGCTCACGACGAATTTCAGATTCCTACGGAAGAAGAGTTGGCCAAACGCAAAGCCGCCCGCCAGGCGGTGGCCCAGGAATACCGGCCTTCGAAGTCGGAAGCTACTTTCATGGGCATTGACACGCCCAGTCAACGAGTGGTTTTCGTCATCGACGTCAGCGGGTCTATGGAAGAAAAAGTATTGGATCGAGATACCTTTCGGGAACGAGGCTATCGCCGTTTCGGCAAGTTAGATATCGTCAAAGAAGAATTGGCTCGCACGATCGAGAACTTGGACCGCAACGTCATCATCAACGTTTATGCCTTTGCCAGCCACGTCCATCCGTGGCGCAAGAGCATGGTGGCGGCCAATGCCTTGAATCGAAGGAGCGCCTTGGACTTCATTCGTAAATTGAAGCCCATCGGCGGTTCTACCGCGGCGGCCCGGGCAGCGGCGGGATTAAGGGGTTCCGCCGGAGTGGAAGACGGCCGCACCAATACCTACGCCGCGCTCTTGGCCGGCTTGGGTTTGGAAGTCAAGAAAGGGGAGGTGATCTCCAATCCCGGTGGCGCCGACGAGGTGAAATCGGAGGTCGATACTTTGTTCTTTTTGTCCGATGGCCGGCCTTCGATCGGCGAATTGGTCGACCCCGATGACATTCTGGAGGCGGTTACCGAATTGAACCGATTTCGCCGGGTTACCGTGCACACCATTGCCATCGGAGAATTCCAAAAGGACTTCATGCAAGAGCTGGCCCGGCGCAACGGCGGAGTTTTCGTGGATCTCGGCCGTTAGTCTTGACTCCGCAGCCGGCCAAGTGATAATACTCCACTCGCGGGGCGTGGCTCAGCTTGGCTAGAGCGCTGCGTTCGGGACGCAGAGGTCGGAGGTTCAAATCCTCTCGCCCCGACCACCCCCGCAAACAACCTTGGCCTGGCTTTTTCCTCGGGTTTCCCCAAAGGATGCTGACTCAGGAAAAGCCCCTTGGTTTCTGGGCCGGAGCACGAGCCCTCACCTTGGGTGATTCCCTGGTTTTTTTGTTGATTCCAGGGGACTCACCGGAGTGTTGAGCGAAGCCGAACCGTCCCCTTTCATTTTTCTGCCTTAGGGCTCCAGCACCCAACCGGAGCTGTCGTGAATGATTCTCTAGGGCCCAGCAAGCCCAATCGCCGCCGTCGTCGTCGTCGTCGTCGACCGCCCGGCCTCCCGGTTTCCGCCGGGAAATCGGACGGAGAAGAAAGGACCGTTTCCTCGGAAGGCGGCGTGAAAAAACCTCCCGCCGCGGACCAGGACTCTGCCCGGAGAACGGATGCTCCGATCGATGGATCGGGCAAGGCGGAGGCATCGGGAACAGGGAGCGGAAAAGAAGGCGGACAAGAAAGCGGTGGCGAAACCGAAGCCCGGGAAACCGTTTCCCGGCCGGCCGGAGGTCGAGACCGTCGGCGGTATTCCCGTTCCGCCCGGCGGGAGCGAAGTTTTCGTGGCCGCCAAGAGTATCGTCCGGCTTCGCAAGCTCCGGCGGTGGAAGACGGAGCCGGCAGCGAGGTTCAGGGCATTTTTGCCTTGCGCAAGGACGGCACCGGGTTTTTGCGGCAAGCCAAGAACAACTTGGAAGCGCGGCCCAGCGATCCGATCGTCCCTCAGGCCTTGGTTCGGCGGTTTCACTTGAAAGAAGGAAGTCGGATCGTGGCCAAGGCCTTCTTGCGCTCGAAGGCGCCTCAGGTCCGCCACATTGAGACCGTGGACGGCCTGAACATGGCCGACCATCGCAAACGGCTGGGCTTTAAAAAGCTCACCGTCATCGATCCGGATTTCCAATACGAGCTGGGGACTCATCCTCAGGACGGGCAGATTTCCATGCGGATTCTGGATCTGCTTTGTCCCTTGGGACGGGGTCAGCGGGCGTTGCTGGTGGCCCCGCCGCGATCGGGGAAAACCACCATTCTGCAACAGGTGGCCCGGGCCATGGAAGCGCTCTTTCCCGACGTCCATCTCATTGTTCTGTTGGTGGACGAGCGGCCTGAAGAAGCCACCTATTGGCGCCGGGCGGTGAAATACGGCGAGGTCTTCGCCAGCACCTTGGATCGCTCTCCGAGGGAGCATACCCGGCTCAGTGAAATGGTCCTGGCCCACGCCAGCCGCATGGTGGAGGCCGGACATGAAGTCATGATTTTGCTGGATTCGATCACCCGTATGGCCCGGGCTTACAACAACGTGATCGGCAGCAGCGGCAAAACCATGTCCGGGGGTTTGGATTCCCGCACGATGTCGGCTCCCAAACACTTCTTCGGCGCCGCTCGCAACACCGAAAACGCCGGTTCCTTGACCATTATCGGCACCTGCTTGGTCGAAACCGGATCGCGCATGGACCAGGTGATCTTCGAGGAATTCAAAGGTACCGGCAACATGGAGTTGGTGCTGGATCGAAAGCTGGCCGACCGCCGGATTTTTCCCGCCATCGCCACCGATCGGACCGGTACCCGGAAGGAAGAGTTGCTGTTCAGCCGCCCGACCATGAAGAAAATCAACATCTTGCGGCGGGTGCTCAGTCGGATGAAACCCTTTGAGGCCATGGAGCTATTGATTGACCGACTGCAACGCTTCCCGTCGAACCACGACTTCTTGCAAGCGTTCTCCTTGGAAGACGTCGAATAAGCCCGGTCGGTCCTGCCACGAATCCGGGTTGACGATGACCGATCCGACTCTTGCCCTCGAGCCATGGTGGACTGCTTCCGCCTGTGATTTCGCTCATGGATGAAGCCCAAAACCTCAGTTCCCCAGGAAGTCCGGAAGCGGTCGCCGGAGCGGGTCCGCCGGTGGTGGAAGTCCGAGGTTTGAAGCGAAGTTATGGCCCGGTTCAGGCTTTGTGCGGTATCGACTTCCGCATCGATGCCGGTCAGGTGGTCGGTTTTTTGGGCCCTAACGGGGCTGGAAAAACCACGGCCATGAAAATTTTGACCGGGTATTTGGCGGCCGATTCCGGCTGCGCCGCGGTCTGCGGGTTTTCCGTGGAAGAAGCTCCCTTGGAAGTGAAGCAAAGAGTGGGTTATCTGCCGGAAAACAATCCGCTCTACAGTGAACAAAGGGTTTGCGATTTTCTCAATTTCGCCGGCTTGGCGCGGGGCTTGAATCGCCTCCAGAGACGACAGGCTTTGGATCGGGTGGTGGCTTTGACTGGTTTGGAACCGGTGTTTCGCCGTCCGATCGGGGAGTGTTCCAAAGGCTTTCGACAACGAGTGGGTTTGGCTCAAGCTTTGCTGCATGATCCGCCCTTGTTGATCTTGGATGAACCGACCAATGGTTTGGATCCGAACCAGACCCAGGAAATGCGGCAACGGATTCGGGAACTGGGCACGGAGAAAACCGTTTTGCTAACCAGTCATGTGTTGCCCGAAGTCGAAGCCTTGGCCGAAAGAGTGATTCTCATTCACCAGGGGCTCAAGGTTGCCGACGGTCTTTTGAACGACCTTCGAACCGGACAGAGTGAGGCGGATCAAGGCTTGGCCTTTCGCCTGGCGATTCGAGCTTCGACTGCAGACTTGCAGCGATTTTTGGAAACTCACCAGGTTGAGGCTGTCGAGGTGGTGGAAGCCCCTTGGGGACGTCCCGATCTTGCCGCCGTTCAAGCCCGGGTCGAAGATTGGAAGGCTTGGGAAGCCTTGACCGAGGCGGTGGTCCAAGCCGCGCTGCCGGTGGTGGAGATGACCCCCTTGCCGTCGAGTTTGGAAGCGGTGTTTCAGCGTTTGACCCGAGCCGGAGAGAGCGGCTTGGCCCAGGAATCCAACGACAAGGGAGGGCCGAGATGAAAGCTTGGGTGCTAGCCCGGCGAGAGTGGCGAGTGGCCTTTGACACTCCGATTGCTTACGTGGTTTTGGCCTTGTTTCCCGCCTTGACCGCGGCCTTCTTTTTGCTGATGGGCCCATTTTTCGCCCAGCGGCAGGCGAGTTTGCGCGGGTTCTTCGCTTTGCTGCCGATGTTGTTCATCTTGGTGGTGCCGGCGACCACCATGCGACTTTGGGCGGAAGAACGCCGCTCGGGAACCGAGGAGATCCTGCACACCTATCCGTTTCGCGTCCGGGATTTGGTCTTGGGAAAGTTTCTCGGCGCCTGGGGTTTGGTGTTTTCGGCCCTGGTGCTGACCTTGGGGATTCCGCTGGCAGTGGCTTCCTTGGGCCCCTTGGATTGGGGACCGGTTTGGGGAGGCTATTTCGGCTCCATGTTGTTGGGAGCCGCCTGCGTGGCGATCGGTTTGTTTTGTTCCGCCTGCTGCCGAAATCAAATCGTTGCTTGGATTTTGGGAGCTCTGGTGATTTTGCTTTTCAATCTATGCGGCAGCGCCGCGGTGGCCGCGGCCATGCCCAAAGGGTTGGCAGCCTTGCTTTTGCAAATGGACTTCGGGCGGCGCTTTGAAAGTCTGCATCGCGGAGTCATCGCATTGCCTGACGTGGTTTTCTTCGTGGCCCTTACGGCTTTGTTCCTGATCGCCAACGGTTTGGTGGTGGAAACCAGGAGGTGGAGGTCCTGATGGCCCAATCCGAAGCTCCCACTTCCGCCCGGAGCGTTCATCGGCAAGCGTGGATTAGCGCTTTGCTGGTGGCGTTGTTGACCCTTTGCGTGGTGGTTTTGAGTCAGCGCCTGCGCTGGCGCTTGGATTTGACCGAGGAAAATCGTTATTCCTTGGCTCCGGCCACCTTGCAATTATTGGATCGGCTTGAAGATCGTTTAGACCTCGTCCTTTATTTCAATCAAGACATCGAAGGGGCGGAAGCCTTATTGCCGGTGCGCTTGTTGATCCAAGATTTCTTGGATGAACTGGCCGCTTATGGCGGGGACAAAGTCGTCGTTCGGACGGTGGATCCGACCACCGATTTATTGGCGCGGCAAGATGCCGAACACGCCAAGATCGCGGCCGTGCCTTTCCAGGAACTGAGTGTCGGAGCGTTGAGCGTGGCCGAGTTGTATCAGGGATTGGAAATGCGCTATCAAGATCGGAGCGAAGTGATTCCGTTCATTCGACCCGAGCGAATGGAGTTCGCTTTTGCAGTCCGGCTGGCTTCCTTGATCGAAAAGCAGCGCCCGGTAATCGGCTTCTTTTCCCGGGAACCTCCAGCGCCGCCGTTGATGCCCGGAATTCCACCGCGGACGCCGCCGGACCGGATCTTTGAAGATTTGCGCAACGCCGTAGGCCGGCGATTTGCCGTTCGGGACGTGGAGTTGGATCGCCTCGAGGCGGTAGACCAAGATTTAGTCGCTTTGGTGGTGGCTCAACCACAGAACATGACCGCCAGGGAAGTCTTTTCTTTGGATCAGTATTTGGCTGGCGGCGGCCACGTCTTGGTTTTGTACGACCATTTGAAAGTCGCCTTGCCGAGTTGGGCGCCCAGCCCCGTAGAAAGCGGCTTGGATGCCTGGTTGAACGGCTTGGGCTTGGCCGTGGGCAAGCGCTTGCTTTGGGACGAGCGCGGCAATCCCATCCAAGTGGATTCCCGAGTAGTGGAGACTCAATCGGGCCAGCAGCAAGAAGTACCCATTTTCTTGAACTATGGCTTGTTTCCCGAATTGCAAGACGATTCGTTGAATCAAAGCAACCCGGCCACCGCCTTTTTAAGTCAATTGGATCTGTTGTGGGCCCATCCTTTGCAAATCCGGGAGGTGCCGGCCGGAGTGGAAAAGGAAGTCTTGTTGCAGTCTTCCAAGCGCAGTTGGGCTTTGCCGCTGGACGTCACTTTGTCCACCTCGCCAGGCAATTTGCAAGCTTTGAAGGCTCACGCCATCTCGCTCGGGCCGGGCCGTTCTTATCCATTGGCCGTGGCTTTGTCCGGCTCGTTTCCTTCTCAATTCTTGGGCAAAGAAATTCCGCCGGTCACGAATCCAGAAGCCGAAGAGGAGCAAACTGCGCCGCCCGGTTCGGAAGCTTCGGCTTTGCGGTCGGCGGAAGGCCAAGGTTTGTTGGTCCTCATCGGCGACTCCGATTTATTTCGAAACGAAGTGCTGCGCCAATCTCCGGCCCAGGGAAGCTTCGCTGAAAATTTGTTTGATTGGCTGGGCCAAAACGCCGACCTGATTCACCTGCGGATGCGCGGCCGAAAGGATCGAGAGATCCGCAATTTCTATCAGGAATACGTCGAAGAAGAAGGAGCTTTCGCCACCACCGATGAGGAAAAGCGAGAGGTGGATCGAGGTGCAACCCGCTACCAGCGAGGTCGGCAGCGACAAATCGCCTGGCTCCTCGTATTAGGGCCGGCGGTCCTGGTCCTTGGCCTTGGTTTACTGCGCTGGCGCTGGCGCCAAAAGGCGGCGGCCAAGCCTTACCAAGCTCAATTCACTTCCGGGAGTTCAACTTCGTGAGTACGGTCATGTTGAATTCACGAAATCGAATCTTGGCGGTTTTGTTGGCGGTGGTCGGTGGATGGACCCTGTGGTTGGAAGCGCCGTGGGCCGGTGATTCCTTTGCCCGGACTCAAGCCGCGGTGGAGACCTTGTTTCCCGAATTCGACCAGCAGCGAGAATTGGTGGTTCGAGTGGAAGTGAGTTCGGAGTTGGGGACCGTCCATTTGGTTCGCGGGCCGGAACATTGGGGGGTGGAAGAACGCTTCATGCATCCGGTGGATGCCGGCAAATTGGCGGATCTCCTGGACGGCATCGCCTTGCTCGACACCAAGAACTTGGTTTCAGTCAATCCGGAAAAGCAAGCCACCTATGGCGTCGCCGAAGGGCAAGGCACCCGGATTCGTGCCTTCGACGGCGAAGGAAATGTCCTGGCGGACGTCATCTCGGGATCTCTTCGCGGTCAAGACCTGCTTCCCGGAGATGCCATCTCTCTGTCTTTTTATCTACGCCGATTCGATCGCGATGAGGTGGTGTTGAGCAACGTGTGGAAGGATCCGGTCCGCACTGCGGAAGATTGGATCGAAGGGGCCATCTTTGGTTCCCTGAATGAGGAAGACGTGCAGTGGCTTCGTCGTTTGGACGAAGATCCGGAATTGGATTGGATGGTCCGCCGGGAGGCCACCGAAGATCCGAAGGAAGGAGACCAAATGGAATGGCGAATGGTGCAACCGCGAACCGAAGCCATTTCCGAGTTGGCCGCCGAGCAACTGATCCGAACTTTGGTTTCGCTGTACGTGGCCGACGTGGCGGAAAGATTGAAGCCGGGACAAGATCCGGATCCGAAATTCGGTTTCCCGGTGGCTCGTTTTCAGGCCGGGATAGGACCCAATCAAGCCGTTCAACTTCACTTTGGAACTTTAGATTCCCAGGGCCGCCGCTTCGCATGGATGCCGGGCAGCCCCTGGATCTACGTCGTGCCTGAATCCACCGCCCACAACCTACGGCTGTCGGTGGATCAGTTTTTTGAATAGCGTTGTTTGGATGCTACCTGGGCGAAATGCCGTATGGGGGACCGGGGCTTTCAGGAGTGGCTCACATGTCCGGAACGAATTTATACCCAACAAGACGGAAAATGAGCCCATGAAGCAGAGCCATGGCCAGCCAATAGGACAGGAGGGTCCAATTGACCATCCTCCAAAAGGACTTTTTTCGTAGAAGCCATAAGACAGCCAGGGCCCAACAAAACCAGTAACCCATGAGGAGCCGTAAGGGCAAACCTTCGATATTCAGGGGGATGGGAAGCTGGGGGAGGATCCAGATGGGGTCCTCGAATTTTTCCAGCATGGGATGAGTGGCGACCGACAAAAGGAGTAAGAGCCATGGGGAAGTCATGACCCCCAAAACCACCAAGATTTTGAGGATCCAAGAGAATACGGTTTTGGGAAAGGCGAGCTTCAAGGCACGATTTCGACGTATACGGCAGCGGAAGAACGATCCGGCTTGCGGATCGGGCGCATGGTGAGGGCGACGAACTTCAAGGTGGTGCCGACGTGGCTGGTGAATTTGTTGGCAGGGAAGACCGCCGTGGCGGTGGCGTGAGCATTGGCGTCCAAAGTGCCGCGGCTGCCAGTAAACCAATTGGGAGGATTGTGGGCCACTGCCCAGGTCAAGGGATTGTGCTCCAGAGGAATTTCCATCTTGCCAAGCACGATGGAGCCTGGAAGGTCGGTAGAAACCAGCATCCGATATTCTTTGCCGGCTTCCTCGAGAGGAAATTGAAGGTCGAAGTCAACTTGGCCGCCGCTGGAAGCCGAAACTTGTTTGGCACTGGCCCTAAGGAAGGGTTCAAAGCTGTAGATGTAGGCGGCGCCGGCGGCGATGATGCCTTGATGGAAAGCAGATTTGTCTCCGATGCCGAGATTTACGCGACCGTCACCAGTGACGTCCTCGCCTCCACTTAGGGCTAGGCCGAAAAGCTTGGATTGCTTGGGAGGGCCCGGAATGCGAGCCAGCACCTGCCAGTCCCGACCTGAGTAAACGTAAACTACGCCACTGCCGTCTCCGGGCGTTTGTTGGAGTATGGCGGAGGTGGCGATGTCTTCGTAGCCATCCTGATCGATATCTCCAATGTTGGTAGGACTAGTTGGATACCCGCTATCCGGGACTTCCCCTTGGATTTGGTGGATCAAAGTGCCGTCGGCACCACTGTAAATATTCAAAAAACCAAATTGGTAAGTCAGCCAGTAGGGAGGGCTCATATTGGTGACGAAGTCCTCTACGCCATCCCCGGTGATGTCCGGAATGGTTGCGATGCCGAAAATGCCGAGATTAACCCACCCTGGAATTCCGTCGATGCGATAAATCTCTGACCCATCCTTTCCGGACAGAGCATGTACCGAACCTTCACTGCCGGCGTAGGAGCTCGAGGTCAGGACGTCGTTGTATCCATCGCCATTGACGTCATGGATGCAGGCCAAGCTTTGCCCCATCCGCAACCAAGCAAGGCTGCCTTCCGCTACCCAGAGAGGTTGCCAGGTGGTGGAGTCATAGGCGAAGACGGCGCCCTGATGGTCCAATGTGCCTGAATACGCGTCATCACTAATCACCAGATCGGGGATTCCGTCCCTGCTTAGATCTAGGTTTCCCTCGAGTCCTCTAGAGGCAAAAGCAGTAACTCCGATTGGACTGAATATCCGGGTTATTGTGCTGAAGTCAGCCCCGGAAAATACAATGACACTAGAGGCTGGTTGGACGTCATATAGCGTCCGGCAAGCAAAGTCTTCAATACCATCCTGATCCATGTCTCCAACTCTTCTGCTGTTAATTCCGAGTGCAGAGGCATTAGAGAAATCAAGGGATGTGATTTCAGATAGGATTTGTTGAGTAGCTCCAGAAAATATGCGTACTTTGCCGAGGGGGAAGGGAATCCCTAAGTCGGCCCCAGGGGAAGCGACCAGCACTTCAGAGTGCTGGTCGCCATCCGAATCGCCCAAAAAAACGATTTGTCTTGCGAGAGTTTCCCATTGAAAGGTGCCATGGATTTCATGCTCTTGAATCCACTTTCCTCCAGGTTGTTGAAGAAAGAGAGAAATCAGAAAGAGACCTAGCATTTTTGGATTCCTTCAGATTCCTGGAACGGAGTTGAATGAAACATGTCTCATTTCAGGTGCGAGGCTGCTTCTTAAGGATTTAGAACGGAGAGGGAGCAGAAAACGGATAGAGGGGATACCGTTGCTGCGTGAGCGATGCATGCCATCCTAGAGAAAAATCAGGAGTTGGCAAGGATAGAGAGTGTCTTCCAATATTCCCAGGAACTCGATCCGGTGGGTCAATTATTCCCTTGCATGAAAAAGGCCGCGGCTTCATCCCAAGGACCAAGCCGCGGCAAGCATGGCTCATCGAAGTTTAATCGGGTTCCGTTGATGGCCCCTGGTAAGGGAACAATTCCTGCCAGGAAGGAAGCGGTTGGCCTTCGCCTTGCATGCGGGCGGCCAAGGCTTGCCAGGCACTCCGGCTTAAGCGCACTTCGGCTCGGGCGGTCTCGGCCAGAATCTTGCCTGCGGCTTCAAAGATGGCTCGAGTACCGATGTTTTGGTAATCGTAGATGTCGCTGGGGCGACCCGATTTACTGAATTTGCGTACCGCCAGGGCTTCTTGGCGAACACCCAAAATCGAGCCGGCGTTATCCAGCAAACCTTCTTCCCCGTCGGCTACGGAAACGATCGGAACTTGGCGGGCGGCCAACAAAGTCGCTTCGCCGGGGTCCAGAACTCCGTCGCCGGAGGGCGCCAAGTGCAAATCGCCGTCCAATCCCAACACTTGTTTCAAGTGGTGATAATCATTGCGGCGGGCGAAGCGGCCCAGCAACAAATCGGCCGAAGTGACGACGATGACATCGGCGTAGATGCCGACTTCCCGCAGTTGTTCGCTGGCTCGAATCGCTTCGTTGGTCGGAGCTCCCATGGCCATGATGGTGACCACGTTCTCTCCTCGGTTGTAATCCTCCTCTCCACGATAATCGACCGCCCGGTAGCCTCCGGCCAGCACTTCCAGCCGAACCTTTTCCAAGATTTCTTCATCGGAGAAAGGTTGGCCTTGCGGGTCTTGAAAGCGACGTTGCGCCCGCAACTTCTCAATGAAACCCTTTTGCCTCACTCCGCGAGTGACGGCTCGGATCAAAACGCCTTCCCGATCTTCGTTGTCGCTTTCAATGTGACGTCGAATGGCGTCAGCAATGATCCACTCCATTTCCTTGGCGAACACCGGTTCCCAGGTGATCAAGCTGGGAATTTGAATGTCGCTCTTCCAGGAGTGCTGCGCTCCTTCCGGACTTAAAGTCACGCCGGACGGCGTGCCCACCAGGATGAAGGAGGAGCGCCAGTAAAGGTTGTAATAAAGCTGATCCAGGGCCCGTTTGATGAAGAAGTCATAGACCGTCATCATCGGCAAGAGAGGGACGCCGGTGAACTTGCCCATGCAGCCGAAAGAGCCGACTGCGGACATGCAATTGGCTTCGGCGATCTCAAAGCGGATGTGCCGGGTCCAGGGAGCGGCGTGAGCGTGCAATTCCGGACGACCTCGTTCCCGGAAATCGTATTCCGCTTCCAGGTTGTCGTGAGCTTTCGGGCCATAGACCTTTTCGTTCATGGCCGGGTTGATATTGGTACTGGTGCCGACGTCCGGAGACATGGTCAAAACCAATTCGGCGACCTTGGCCCACTTCTGTTCTTCTTCGGTCAGTTCGCGGCCGCCGTCCAAGCCGGCCTTTTTCATTTCTTCGCGGATGCCGACCCGGACTAACTTGCCTGCGATCTGGCCCCAAGCCCATTGCGTGTGAGCCAGAGGAACCATATCGACGTTCAGACCGAAATCGGTGGGAAGCGGCAAATGGTGGGCCAAGGAATCTTCCACCAGGCGCCGGTTGGCTTCCCGCCGTTGCAAGCTTCCGTCCACGCCCAGGCGCAATTCCGCGCCACGCTCCACCAGGAAACGGCGCTCCGGACCCTTTTCTTCCCAACAGCCGAGCAGGCTGTAAGGATCATCCATGGTCAAGCATTCGGAAGTCAAGATCGCTTCCACTTCGGTGCGATCCGGAAGCGAGGAATGGTTTCCGGGAGCGGCGTAGGCTTCCAAGCCCCAGCCTTTGATCGTGTGGGCCACGATCATGGACGGCACTCGAACGTTGCTCTTGGCTTGCCGGTAGGCCTCCAAGATTTTGACCAAATCGTGGCCGCCCAAGTCTTGATAGCCCTCCAGCAGTTCTTCGTCGCTGACGCTGCCCAGGAACTTGCCAATGTCCGGATTCCGTTCCAAGAGAGCGGCCCGCAACAGTTCGGCGTCGCGCTTGAACAACAGCGCCTGAAACTCGTAGTCGCTGAGCTCGTGCTCCAGCATGTTGCGGAACAAATCGCCGCCAGGCCGGTCGAACAAGGCTTCCCGCTTGCGACCGTGGCGCACTTGAATCACTTCCCAACCGTTGGCTTGGGCGGTCCTTTCAATCCGGTCGGCGTCGTTGCCCTGCAAGGTCCGTTGATTCGGAATTCGGGTGCCGTCCAGGTTCTGCCGGTTGTAATCGATGATCCAAGTGATGTTGCCGAGTTCGCGTTCCGCGATGTCGGGTAGGGCTTCCATCAGAGAGCCTTCCCGAAACTCGGAGTCGCCGATCAAGGACCAAAAGTGTTTGCGTCCTTTAATTTCAAAGCCGTGATCCTTGGCGTAATCGTAGGCCAAGGCCAAATAAGAAGAGCAAACCGGCGGAATCCCCACGGTGCCGCTGGGTAGAATCCGCCAACTGTCGGGATCCAGTTCGGAATGATAGGACTGAAACACCGGCTTGCCGTCTGGAGAAAACTGGCGCAAGCGGTGCATGGTCCTTTCCATGCTTTTCAAATCCATCCAGTGCCCGTCCGGCTGGCGCATGAAGCCCAGCATGTAATGCAGGCAATGGTCCATCGGCGCCAGGTGAGGTTTGGCGCAGTAGTAGTCACTGGGATAGCGCTCCACCATGTGCAGCGCAGTAATTAAGTGCAGCGATGAAGTGCAGGAGGCGGGGTGACCGCCGACCTTCGGGTCCCCGGGCTGGACGTCGTCCCGGTGATTGGCCTCCCAAATCATGTGGGTGCAGTAGGCCAAGGCTCGGCGTGCGATGCGCTCCAGCAGCGAAGCGAGTTCCTCGGTGATGGGCCGAGATTTAGGCGAACGGGTTTGGATCGTGGACATGACGAAACCACGGCCGTTTCCAGGCCTTAGGTTGGTTTCTTGGGTTCGACAGGAGGGTTTTCTTCCGGAAGGCGAGGAATTCGGCGCTGGGTCCGGCCGTGGAGAGCAAAGGCAAATGATGGGCCGGTGCGGCGGTTGAAGCCAGCAGGTGAGGACCCGCGCCTCCTTCTATTCGGCTCATTTTATCCAGCCTTTCCAAAGAATGTGGGAAAGGCCGGTGAAGGGGCCGTGGGTTAACGGTGTTCTAGGAGTCCATTTGCTCGCGGTGCTTGCGAATCATCTCCTTGCGATAGTCGGCCATTTCCCCTGGCAATTCGCCACCCACCTTCTCGTTGAAGCTCTGCTGGTACACGGTTCGGCGGTCCTGACCGCGGAGCAGGCTTTGGATGTAACCGGCCAGAAGATTGCGCCGGTCGGCGTCGGGGTGATTGCGCAAATAGTGAACCAGCAGCCATCCTTCCGCCGCCACCCAAATGGCGTGTTTGTTCTCCTCCCAGGGCGGCAACTGCATCATTTGATGAGGTTGGGTAAAAAACAACTCTTCATTGCCGCGCATTTCGGCACAGAAGGGGTGATGGACCTGAGCGACCAAGGCGCCATCGTCGTTGATCCGGCTCCAGGCGAAGAAGGCGGCATTGCCTTCCACGAACCACCGCGGGGCTCGAGTGACGTCGATGCAAGTGTCCATGAATGCTCGGCAGACGGCATCGATCAAACGCGGATGGCGACCGGGTACTCCTTCCCCGTGGTAGAACACGGTGCGCAACTCCGGTACGTATCCGCGAATTTCTTCATCCAAGCCCAGGCCGGTCAAGAAGGCTTTCAAGCTGCTTTCGGTTTCAAAATGGAGAATGCGCAGCGGCTCCTTCGGTTGTAAGAATCCGACCAGATAAGGAGCCATGATCGGAATGATGGTGTCGGCGGCTTCACCGACGTTGGCGGCGCTTTGGTTGCTGCCGTCGCTCAACACTCGGACCGCCCGGCCTTGAAAAACTCCGCTTTCAGCACCGGCGGGGCCGGCCAAGGATTTCCTCAGGCGGGTTTCCAATTGCATGATTCTCGGGGCCAGCCCGCCGGATTCCATGGCCTTGGAAGTGGCGGCGGCCATGGCTTCCGGTCCCGAACGGCGACCGTGAAGGCGGGCGAAGGTATAGCCGGCATCGTCGGGCCAGGTTCGCAAGGCAGCCTCCAGTTGGCGAAGCGCGGCATCCCGCTCACCGCAGAAGTAACGGGCTTCCGCTTCCAGGGCCAACAGGGGACCGAAGTCCAACTTTCGATTGCGGGCTTCGGCGATGTTTTCTCGGCACTTGAGCCAACGGCCGGAACGGGCGTCTTCCACCGCCCGGGCGTAAAACTCCAGGGCTTGGCCTTTGAGTTTGTGAGCTTCGATCCACTCGTCGATGGAAAAAGCTTCTTCACCGTAAGCTTGCAGCAGGTTTTCCCATTCCGCTGCCACCGTTGCCGGCGCTCCTTCGGGAAGCCGCAAGTGATCCTTCGCTTCGGAAGCTTTGACGAGCTCCTGAAACCAATCCGGAAGCTCGGAGTGAAAGTCATATTCCTCTTCAAAGTCCGCTTGCAGCGCGGCTCGTTTTTCTTCCAGAGCCGGGCCCAAGGCTTCTTTCTTCAATTCTCCTTCCAAAGTGACTTCCTGCAATCCTTGCGTGCTGAAGCCGACCAGGCCGGGAACCAGATTGGGATAGCGGGTTTTCCAACTCCCGATTTTTTTGCGCCCGCGACGTAAGGTGAAGGAGCCGCGGCGGAAGTCGGCGCCGTAAGCCCATTTCCCTTCCGGCTCGTCCAATTTCTCCACGCTTTGGGCAAGGTTTTCGAAGGGTTTGCCGAAGCGCCGGACTTGCATCGGCATGCGGATGGTGGGGCCGTCGGATTCGCGCAGAAAACCGGGTACCAAACGCCAGCCGCATTCTTCCGCTCGCTGATAACCCATCACCATCGCCACCGGCTCGATATCGTCCGCCGGCCAGGTCCCTGCAATGTCGATTTTGATCGCGTCTTCAAAAGGCAGACGGTAATACCACACTTCCTTCACCCGCAAAAAATCGGCTTGGCGTTCGCGGGAACTCATCTGGGTCCAGTCATAGCGGATTTTTATTTTTCCCGTCCGCTCCTTGTAGGAAACCACTTCGCCATGCATCAATTCCAACGGGCCGAGGGACGGGTAACGTTCCCGAAAGGCCCAATAGGCCAGCCGGTTGCGAACGGTTCCGTAGTGGGCCAGCAAGGCTTCCTGGCTTTCCTGGTCGGAAAGAGCGGCCAGCAAGACTTGCCTGGCTTCGGACCATTGTTCGGCTTCGGCCTTGAGGTCGGCGTTTTCCAAGGCCCTTTCCAGGTCTTGGGCGGCAAGCGGCCCGGCCAGCAGGGCCAAGGACAGTAGGCGGAAGGGAAGGGTCGAGAGGAGGCCTCGAGTCATAGTGCCCACAGCCTAATGCTTTCTTCGCCCTTGCCTCTGGAAAGTTCGGAGTGCGCGTCTGTACAATTGGCTATGGAGCTCCCCGTTGCCCTGACTTTTGACGATGTCCTGTTGCTTCCGCAGGAATCTGACATCTTGCCTACGGAAGCCCAAACTCACACGCGCCTTTCCCGCAACGTGAGTCTATCGATTCCGGTCGTGTCCGCAGCCATGGACACCGTTACCGAATCCCGCCTTGCCGTGGTCCTGGCCCAAGTCGGCGGAATCGGCATCATTCACCGCAATCTGCGAGTTGAAGATCAAGTCCGCGAGGTGGATATCGTCAAGCGCTCGGCTCATGGCGTAATCCGGGATCCATTGACCTTGGCTCCGGAGGAAGCCGTAGAAGAGGCTTGGAGCCTGATGGAGAGCCACAACATCAGCGGCTTGCCGGTGGTCGAGGGCAATCGCCTGGTCGGGATCCTAACCCGGCGCGATTTGAAGTTCCGCGGTGAAGGAAGTCGGGTTGCGGACGTCATGACCACCGAAAACCTGGTCACGGCGCCGCCCCATACTTCTCTGGAGGAAGCCAAGGCGATTTTGTATCGGGCCAAAGTGGAAAAGCTGTTGCTGGTCGATGACGCCGGCAATTTAGAGGGCTTGATCACCATGCGGGACATCCGCATGACCAATGAATTTCCCCACGCCGCCAAAGATCAGGACGGACGATTGTTGGTCGGGGCCGCCATCGGAGTGCGGGAATACGAACGGGCGGAAGCGCTGGTCGAAGCCGGAGTCGATGTCCTGGTCGTGGATACCGCCCACGGGTACACCAACAACGTGTTGGAAACCGTTCGCGAACTAAAAGAAAGAGATTGGGTCGACGTAGTGGCTGGAAACGTGGCCACCGCCGACGGCGCCGAAGCCTTGATTGAAGCCGGAGCCGACGGGGTCAAGGTCGGCATCGGCCCCGGTTCGATTTGCACCACCCGAGTCGTCGCCGGAGTCGGAGTGCCTCAATTCACCGCGGTCTATCAATGTTCGGCCCCTTGCGCCGCCAATGACGTGCCGCTCATCGCCGACGGCGGAATCCGCCACAGCGGCGACGCGGTCAAAGCCCTGGCGGCCGGCGCCAATTCGGTCATGTTGGGAAGTTTGTTGGCCGGTTTGGAAGAGAGTCCAGGAGAGTCCTTCATCTACCAAGGCCGTTCTTTCAAAAGCGTCCGCGGCATGGGTTCCTTGGCCGCCATGGTGGAAGGATCCAAAGCCCGCTACGGCCAAGCTCAAATCGATCAAAACGAGAAGCTGGTTCCGGAAGGAGTCGAAGGCATGGTGCCGTATCGCGGCCATTTGCGGCCGTTTCTTTATCAATTTGTCGGCGGGATTCGAGCCGGCATGGGTTATTTAGGTGCGGAAGACCTGGTGACCTTGCAGGCCCGAGCTCGGTTCGTTCGGGTGACGTCTTCAGGGTTGAAGGAGAATCACCCGCACGACGTCACCATCACCAAAGAAGCCAGTAATTACCAACCGAACGCTTAAGCGCCGGCGGTAAGCCGCAGAGTTCATGCACGATCGCATTTTGGTAGTGGACTTCGGTTCCCAATACACCCAACTCATCGCTCGTCGGGTACGGGAACATCAGGTTTACAGCGAGGTGGTGGCGCCTCAGGAGGCCTTGGAGCGGGCCTCTCAGGGGCCTCTACGCGGTATCGTTCTAAGTGGCGGGCCGGCTTCCGCCTTTGCTCAGGACGCCCCGCGATTGCCGGTGGAAATCCTGCAATTGGACGTTCCCATTCTCGGGATCTGTTATGGCATGCAGTGGCTTTGCAATGCCTTGGGCGGAGAGGTGCAACCCGCCGGTGGCGAAGGCACTCGGGAATTCGGTCACACTCGGCTGCAAGTAGAAAGCTCGGATCCTCTGTTCCAGGGTGTGGGACCGGAAACCGTGGTGTGGATGAGTCACGGCGATCGGGTTTCCCGTTTGCCTGAAGGATTCCGCCGGCTGGCCCAAAGTCCCGGTTGTCCCGAGGCGGCGGTCGGCGATGCCAGCCGCCGGCTATATGGTCTGCAATTCCACCCGGAAGTGGCTCACACACGACAGGGTTCGTTGTTGTTGGAGAACTTTTTACGCGATCTTTGCGGTTGTCGCGGAGATTGGAAACCGGCCAACGTGGCGGAAGAATGCATTCAACAAGTGCGCCGTCAAGTTGGCGAAGACGGCGAGATCGTGCTTGGTTTGAGTGGCGGAGTGGATTCTTCGGTGCTGGCGGTCATTTGCCAACAGGCCATTGGATCGCGCTGTCACGCCATTTTCGTCGATACCGGATTGCTGAGGGCCGGCGAACGCGAACTGGTGCAACACACCTTTCGCGATCATTTCCACTTGGACTTAACCGTGGTGGACGCCGCCGATCGTTTCCTGGCTCAATTGCAGGGAGTGGAAGATCCGGAAGTCAAGCGCAAGCGCATCGGTCATGAGTTCGTGGAAGTTTTCCGAGAACAAGCCGGCCGCTTCGCCCAAGCCAGGTATTTAGCTCAGGGAACTTTGTATCCCGATGTCATTGAAAGTGTGGCTGCCCATGGTGGGCCGACGGCGGTGATCAAGTCTCACCACAACGTGGGCGGCTTGCCGGAAGACCTGGACATGGAACTGGTTGAGCCTTTGCGCTTGATGTTCAAGGATGAAGTCCGGGCCATGGGCAGAGCTTTGGGCTTACCGGAGGAAATGGTGCAGCGCCAGCCTTTTCCCGGTCCAGGTTTGGCCGTCCGTTGTTTGGGCGAAGTCAGTAAGACCAGGTGCGAAACCTTGCGCCAAGCCGACCGGGTGGTCCGGGAAGAATTCGAAGTTCGTGGCGAACACCGGGGCATTTGGCAATACTTCGCCGTATTGCTCAACGTCCGCTCGGTAGGAGTGATGGGGGACCAGAGAACCTATGAAGAATGCTGTGCCATCCGGGCGGTGGACAGCCAGGACGGGATGACCGCCGACTGGGTTTATCCCAGCCGCGATCTGCTGCAAACCATCTCCACTCGCATCATCAATGAAGTTCCCGGCATCAACCGGGTGGTGTTGGATCTGACCAGCAAACCTCCCGGAACCATCGAGTGGGAATAAAACCCAAAAGCCGAGCCAATTCGAGTCGGATTTTAGAACTCCCGGAAATTTTCCTTGACTGCGGCATTCCATTGGTACACTTGGGCCATGGCGCAAGCATCTCCGTTTTGGTGGTGGCGGAACAGGCCCGAGGGTTTCCCGGGGGCTGGTTCCCGCTACAGCTAGCGTCAATCCTCCTCCGACTGCCCAAAGGCCTTCGATGCGAATCGAAGGCCTTTTTGTTTGTCCCAAAGCCTTGAACGCACCCTTAGGACGCTCCACCCCTGAAGACGCCGCCCGGTTCCACCTGGCCTGGACCAGTTGGCCGGCGGATCTTCACTCCCCGGTCCGCTTGTACCTGGCCCTTCGAGCTTCCGGCCGCCGCCCTTGCCTGTTGGAATCGGCGGAAGGACCGGAACGCCTGGCTCGCTATTCCTTTTTGGGAGTGGACCCCGAGGCTTCGTTTCGGGCCGGTCGCGACGGCGCTTGGTGGCAGCGGGAGGGTGAACGAAAATCGCTGCCGGGGAATAGCCACCAGGCCTTGCGCACCATGACGCAAACCCTGAGTTCCCCGGAACCGCCTCCAGGTCTTCCGCCATTTTGCGGCGGATGGGTCGGCTGGTTCTCATACGAGTGGGCTTCCACTTTGGAACCTACCGTGCCCAGGGCGGAACAGGATCCTTGGCAAATTCCGGAAGCCGCATTCGAGTTTTTTCCGATGGTGGTGGCTTTCGATCACGCCTCGCAGAAAATCCTGCTGCTTCGGGCTTGCCCCAAGGGCGAAGCGGATTTTGACGCTTCCATGGATGCTCTCGAAGCCCTGGCAGCCGATTTGGCCACCCCGCCGGAGGCCAGCGGCGCGTTTCGGCTTCTCGATGAAGATCCGCAACCGTGCTTGTCCAAAGAACGGTTCGAAGAAGGCGTTTTAAAGCTGCAGCAAGCCATTCGCGAAGGGGAGATTTTTCAGGCCGTTCTTTCCCAGCGTTTCGAGCAGCGCTTTCAAGGCGATCCCTTCACCTTGTATCGGGTGTTGCGATTGACCAACCCCTCTCCCCACATGTTCTTCTTTGAAGCCGACGGCGTGCAATTGATCGGCTCTTCTCCCGAACGTTTGGTGGCGGTTCGCCAAGGGCGGGTGCAAAACCGGCCGATTGCCGGCACTCGACCCCGTCATGCCGACAGCGACGAGGATGATCGTTTGGCCGCCGAGTTACGCGGCGACATCAAAGAAAGAGCCGAGCACGACATGCTGGTCGATTTGGCTCGGAACGATTTGGGACGAGTGGCTCGAATCGGAACGGTTCAAGTCAAAGAGCATGCTGCTTTGGAAAAATTCGCCCGGGTGCAACATTTGGTTTCCCGGGTGGAATGTGAACTGGCCGGCGGCCGCGATGCTTTGCATGCCTTGGCTGCGTCTTTTCCCGCCGGAACCGTTTCCGGCGCTCCCAAGATTCGAGCCATGCAATTGCTGGCCGATCTGGAACCGGAAACTCGAGGTCCCTATGCCGGAGCCTTCGGCTATTTGGACGGGGCCGGCAATCTCGACATGGCCATCATGATCCGTACCCTGGTGGTCCGGGAAGATCGACTCAGCGTGCAAGCCGGTGCTGGCGTGGTGCACGATTCGCGGCCGGAAAACGAATACATGGAGACCTTGCACAAAGCTCAGGCTTTATTCGAGGCGGTTCGACTGGCGGATTCGCCGGCTTTCCGTCCGCTCCACAACGATCCTGCCATTTCCGGAGGTCGGCCGTGATTCTGTTGATCGATAACTACGATTCTTTCACTTACAACCTGTACCAATCCTTGGCCAGTCAAGGGGCGGAAGTGGAGGTGTTTCGCAACGACGCTCTGTCGGTGGAAGAAATGCTGCAGCGACAGCCTTCCGCCGTGGTCTTGAGTCCGGGGCCCGGCCGGCCTCAGCAAGCCGGCATTTGTCCTGCCCTCATTGCCGCCTTACCCGAGTCCATTCCGTTACTCGGAGTTTGCCTGGGACACCAAGCTTTGGTGGAACATTACGGCGGGGCGTTGGAATGCGATCCAGTGCCGACTCACGGCAAGGCTTCGCTGGTCCACCACGACAATCAATCCTTGTTCAAGGGCTTGCCCAACCCCTTTCCCGCCGGTCGCTATCACTCTCTGCGAGCGGTCCGGGATCAGTTACCGGACGTTTTGCAGTTGACCGCTTGGACTGAGGATGGATGGGTGATGGCGGTGCAGCACCGGCACTTGCCCCGCTGGGGAATCCAGTTTCATCCCGAATCGATTTTGACGCCTCAAGGCGACCGCATGCTCGGCCGCTTCCTGGCTGCTTCCGGGGAAGCCGCGTCGGCTCGTTGACCATGGATCTTCGCCAGGCATTGCAACAATTGGCTGCCGGTGCCGGCTTGTCCCGGCAGCAGGCCAAACAGGTGATTTCCGCTTCCCTTCGGGAAGACGTCGATCCGGTGTTATTGGCCGCTTTCTTGGCCGCCTTGGCTCAGCGCGGAGAAACGGTGGAAGAGATCACCGGTGCCGCGGAGGCTTTGCGGGCCGCCATGATTCCCTTTGAACACGATTGTCCTGAGGCGGTCGATAACTGCGGTACCGGTGGGGATGGTTTAGGTTTGTTCAATCTCAGTACCACGGCGGCTCTGGTGGCGGCTGCCGCCGGCGCGACGGTGATCAAGCACGGCAACCGGGCTTCTTCCTCCCGTTGCGGTAGCGCCGATTTGCTGGAAGCCGCCGGCGTAGCCTTGGAATTGGATGCTTCCCAATCTCGGGAGGTTCTGGAAGAAGTCGGCATTTGCTTTTTGTTCGCACCGAACTTCCACCCTGCGATGCGTTTCGCCGCCCCGGTTCGCCGTACTTTGGGGATCCGGACCTTGTTTAATTTTCTAGGGCCCTTGGCCAATCCCGGCGGAGTGCGCCGCCATTTGCTGGGATTGAGCGACGGCCAAAGAGTGCCGGCTTTCGCCGAAGTGTTGCGGGAATTGCAAGTAGAACGGGCTTACGTGGTCCACGGCTTCGGCGGAGCCGATGAATTGACTTTAGGTGGGGACAATCTGGTCGCCGAGGTTGGACCGGTTCCGGCCACCGCGTGGAACGCTGCCGAATTGGGTTTATCCACCGCCTCGGTTTCCGAACTTCAGGGCGGCGACAGTTCGGTCAATTTAAAACTGCTGCAAGACGTCCTGACCGGAGAAAGGGGACCGGTTCACGATGCAGTGGTGTTGAACGCCGCCGCAACTTTGGTGACCGCCGGACGAGCGGCACAGCCCCAGGAAGGCGTCGCAATGGCTCGGGAAAGCCTGGCTTCCGGGCGGGCCGCCGACCGCCTGAAGGCTTGGGTGGCTTGCAGCCACAAGGTCAGCAAGAGGACGACGGCATGAGTACCGGCACTCGGCTCGATCCGATTTTGGAAAGCGTTCGCCTGCGGGCGGCGGAGAGAAGAAAGCAATATTCCTTACAAGATCTGCGCCAGTTGGCGGTTCGCGACTTGGAACGGCGTCGCCGTTTTCACCGCGCTCTCTCCCGAGCCGGCTTGTCCTTTATCGCCGAATGCAAGCGCCGATCTCCATCCGCCGGAACTTTTAGCGAAGCCGCCGATTTGCTGCCGCGAGCCCAGGCTTATGCCGAGGGCGGTGCCGATGCCTTGTCGATTCTGACCGAGGAAGATCACTTCCGCGGCAATCCGGAAGATTTTCAGGCCTTGGCTAGCGTGGGCTTGCCTCGGTTGCGCAAAGACTTCCTGCTGGACGAAGGCATGGTGCGGGAAAGCTCATTGATGCAGGCCGACTGTGTATTGCTGATCGCTCTTTGCTTGCCTGGGGGATTGCTCGGTGAATTGAGGGCCGTTGCCGGCGAACTGGGCATGGCGGTTTTGGTGGAAGTCCATCAAGAAGCGGAAGTGGAACGAGCGGTGGCGGTGGAACCGGATTTAATTGGAGTCAATTGCCGCGACTTAACCCGTTTTGAAACCGATCTGAAAGTCTTTGAGCGGTTGTTGCCCCTGATTCCGGCTTCTTTCCTGCGAGTGGCGGAAAGCGGTTTGCACCAGGAAGAAGACTTGCACTACGTACGCCAACTCGGAGCCGATGGAGCCTTGATCGGCGAAGCTTTGATGCGGCAGGAGGAACCGGCGGAAGTTTTAAAGGCGTGGAAGGAAGCCCTGGGAGGCGGCGCCTCCTCGGTCCCGGAACAAAAGGTCTCTGAACCAGATTCCAGTGGCGACTAAATTCCCCATGTTCCAAATGCCGAAAGTGAAGATCTGCGGTTTGACCCGGCCTGCCGATCTGAAAGCCGCGGTCACCGCCGGCGCCGATACCGTCGGCCTGGTTCATTACCGGCCTTCGCCCCGGTCCCTTCATGGCTTTGCCGCCGCTCAACTGCTCGCCGCCTTGCCGGAAAAAATCCAAGCCGTGCTGGTGGTGGTGGATGCCGACCGGGCTTATTTGGAAGGATTGTTGAGTTGGCTTCCGATACACGCGGTGCAACTTTGCGGCCGGCAACGGGCGCAAGCTTGGGAGGCGTTTCCAACCCCGATCCTGCGCCGTTTGGGGGTGGAAGCCGGTGCCTGGCAAGAAGCGAAAGCTTGGGGCGAGATTGCTTGCGGTTTCGTCTTGGATCACCCTTCTTCTCCAGGGGGCAGCGGCAAAACCGTAGACCGCTCCCTGGCGGCGGAACTGGCCGCGGCCTGGCCTTGTTTGCTGGCCGGCGGTTTAGATGAAAGCGGCGTGGCTGCGGCCGTGGCAGGAGTCCGACCTTCCGGGGTCGACGCCTCTTCCCGCTTGGAATGGAAACCCGGTTGGAAAGATCCGGATCGGGTTCGAGCCTTTGTGCGCGCAGCAAAAGGCGCGCTGGAGAAAGTTCATGGATGAGATCCGCGTGCGGCCGGCGGAGCCGCCTTCCCACGGGGTGATGGAAACCAATCCCCGCTTTGGTGAATTCGGCGGCGTGTTTGCTCCGGAAACCTTAATGGCGCCCTTAGTGGAGCTGGAAAGAGCTTGGATCGAATTTCAGCAAGATAAGGGCTTTCGCCAGGAGATCCACCGTTTGCTTCGAGCCTATGCCGGAAGGCCGACCGCCTTGAGTCCGGCGGCACGACTTTCCGAACGGCTCGGTTGCGAGATTTGGCTGAAGCGGGAGGATTTGCTTCATACCGGAGCTCACAAGCTGAACAATACTTTGGGCCAGTGTTTGATGGCCAAGCGGATGGGCAAGAAACGCATCCTGGCCGAAACCGGGGCAGGCCAACACGGGGTGGCCACGGCGACCGCCTGCGCTCTGCTTGGTTTGGAGTGCCGGATCTACATGGGAGCCAAAGATGCCCAGCGGCAACGGCCGAATTTGTTGCGCATGCGATTGCTGGGCGCTCAAGTGGAAGTGGTCCGCCACGGTCAACGGACTTTGAAGGACGCCATCAACGAAGCCATGCGCGCCTGGGTCGGGGATCCGCAAAATTCCCACTACGTTTTGGGCAGCGCCCTCGGACCTCATCCCTTTCCAAGAATCGTCGCCGGTTTTCAAGAGGTCATCGGCCGGGAAGCTCGCCGGCAAATGATGGATTGGGGCGGCGGCTTGCCCAACAAAGTGGTGGCTTGCGTCGGCGGCGGCAGCAACGCCATCGGCGTCTTCCGGGGCTTTTTGGATGATGAAGACGTGGAATTGATCGGCGTCGAAGCCGGCGGGCACGGGATCCCCAGCGATAAACACGCCGCTCGCTTTCAAGGCGGTTGGCCCGGCGTGTTGCACGGTTGCTATACCTGGCTGTTACAGGATGAAGACGGTCAAATCCGGCCGACTCATTCCATCAGTGCCGGTTTGGATTATCCGGCGGTCGGCCCGGAACACGCCGAATTGCAGGCCAATGGTCGAGCTCGCTATGAATGGGCCGACGACCGGGAAGCTTTAAAAGCTTTTGCCATGATGGCGGAGTTGGAAGGCATCCTCCCGGCGTTGGAAAGTTCTCATGCCGTGGCTTGGGTGATTCGGGAAGCGGAAGCGATGCAGGGACAAAAGATCCTGATCAATCTTTCCGGGCGAGGGGACAAGGACATGGACACGGTGGCCGGCTTAATGGAGATGGACTCGTGAACTCGTCTGCGAAATCAAAAACGGAAATCCAAAACGCCTTGCAGCAAAATCGCCTTTGCCGCCGGTTAAGAGACATGCGCCGCCAAGGCCTTAAAGGGCTGGCTCCTTATTTGACTGCCGGAGACGGCGGTTTGGAAACCACCTTGGCGGTCTTGCGAGAACTGGATGCCGCCGGCGTGGCGGCGGTGGAGTTGGGGATTCCTTTCAGCGATCCAATCGCCGACGGTCCGGTATTACAAGCCGCTTCGGAAAGAGCTTTGCAAGCTGGAACCACTTTGGCCGGGACTTTGGAGATGTTGCGGGAATTCCGCCAAGGAAGCCGCGGCGCCGCCGGCAGTGACTTGCCGGTAGCCTTGATGTCCTACACCAATCCTTTGTTGCGCCGCGGTTGGTGGAATACTTGCCAAGAAGTTGCCCAGGCAGGAGGCGATGCCTTGATCGTCGCCGATTTGCCGGTGGAAGAAAGCGGAGAAATGCGGGAAGCGGCTTTGTCCGCCGGATTGTGTCCGGTGCACTTCGTGGCCCCAACCACCAGCGAAGAAAGAATTCGGCAGGCCGGGGCGATCAGTTGCGGCTTTTTGTACGTGGTCGGCCGCGTCGGGGTGACCGGGGCCCGGACCCAGTTTGACGCCTCTACCCAAGACTTCCTGGCTTTCGTGCGCCAATGTACGGAAGCTCCCTTGGCGGTCGGTTTCGGCGTGGCTGCGGCCAAAGACGTGAGTGAAGCCACTCGACACGCCGATTTAGCCATCGTCGGAACTGCCCTTACCGCTCGCATGCATAAAGCCGCTTCGGAGAACCAAGATTTTCTGAGCGCTTCGGTTCATGCAGCGGGAAGCTTTGTCCGCGATTTGCTGCGAGGTTTAGCCGTCGCCGCGGTGCCGGAACCGGATCAAAACTCATGAAAGCGGCCTTGCGTCATCAATTGGCTCAATTAGATCGGAGTTTGTTGGCTTTGCTCAACGAACGGGCCCGCCTATTGCGGGAGGTTCCTTTGGATGATCCCGGTCGCCGAGCGGCTTTGGAGGATTTGATGCGACGCCACGGAGGACCTTTCGATGCCGCCGCCTTGAACCGAGTGTTCGAGAACATCGATCAGGGCTGCTGTTCGCCATCTTCCGGGAGTCAAACATGATCTTGCACTTTCGACCCGGGACCGCCGAAGAACAGGTTCAAGCCGTCCGCGAACAGTGCCACGCCAACGGCATTCGGACCCGCTTGTCGCCGGAAGCGGAAAGGCCGATTTTGGCCATGGTGGATAAAGTTCCCGATGCTTTGGCTCAGGAAATCCAGCAACGGCCGGAAGTGGTGGACAGCTTCGTACCCAAAGGCGCTTGGCGGCTGGTTCACCGGGCTTTTCGGGAGAAGCCTTCGGTGGTCAAAGTCGGACCGGTCCGTCTCGGCGGCGGACAAGTGGTGGCGATCGCCGGTCCTTGTTCGGTCGAAGGCCGCGAGGTCATGTTGGAAGTCGCCCATTTGGTCCGCGATGCCGGAGCGCAAATTTTGCGAGGGGGCGCTTACAAACCGAGAACCAGTCCTTATTCCTTTCAAGGTTTTGGGGTTGAAGGTTTGAGCCAGTTAAAGGACGCCGGTCAAGCCGTGAACTTGCCGGTGGTTTCCGAAATCATGGATGCCGCCGCCTTGCCGGCCTTTGTCGACCACGACATCGACTGCTTGCAAATCGGCGCCCGCAACATGCAAAACTTCACCTTGTTGAAAGCGGTGGCTCAAGCCGGCAAGCCGGTGTTGTTGAAACGGGGTTTGGCCGCCACCGTGGATGAATGGTTGTATTCGGCGGAATATTTGGCCGCCTACGGTTGTCCTTGGGTCATTCTTTGCGAGCGCGGCATTCGAACATTTGAAAGTGCTACCCGAAACACTTTGGACTTGACCATCCTGCCGCTGTTGCGGGAATGGACTCACTTACCGGTGGTGGTCGATCCTTCCCATGCCGCCGGCATCGCCCGCTTGATTCCGCCTTTGGCCCGAGCCAGCGTCGCTGCCGGGGCCGATGGCATTGCGGTGGAAGTGCATCCGCGGCCTGAAGAAGCTCGCAGCGACGGCGCGCAAGCTCTATTGCCGGGTGAATTGACCGCCTTGGTGGCCGAGGCTCGCATTCAAGCGGCGGTTACCGGTCGCACTTTTCATCAACCGGTGGGCTAACGGCGGTTGGCATGAAAAAGGGGGCTTCGGTTTTCACCGAAGCCCCGAGAATTCCCGGAAAGGAATTTCTGGTGGCAGGCTTTATTCGACTAAGTGAACCCCGGAGACGTCGACGTTACCGGGCAAGCCGAATGCGGAACCGTCAAAGTACATGCTGAACGTTCCGGCGGTGGAACTTCCCAGGCTGGTCGGGGCGAATTCCCAAACGTCCTCGTCGCCACCGGACAAGCCGCTGACCGAAAACGATCCCAAGCAGGACATGAGGAAGTTGCCGCTACTGCGCAGGTATACGGCATCGACGTCTTCGCTGGAACTGCTGCTTAATCCGACATCGGAACCGTCGAACTCCTGACTGAAACTGCCGGAGGTGGTGGCACCAACCGTTCCGCTGAAGCGGATCAAGTCTTCGTCCCGGTTTCTACTGATTCCGTTGGCGGTTACGTTTCCAACAGTGGAAAGGATCAAGTCGCCGCTACTGTCCAGGTAAATGCCGTCCACGTCTTCGCCGTTGGTGCTTAAGCCGACGTCGGAACCGTCAAAGTAAAAGCTGAACACGCCGCTGGTATTGGCGCCCAAGGAACTGGGAGTGAACACCACGATGTCCGAGTCGTCGGCAGTGGTGCCGGAAGGCCCGCCGCTTAAGCCGGGAATGCTGAACGAAGCGGTGAGGGACAACAGCATGTCGCCGTTGTCCAGGAGGTGAACCCCGTCCAAAGCCGCGCTTCCCAAACCGACGTCGGAGCCGTCGAAGTACAGGCTGAAGGTGCCGGCTTGGGTATCGAAGGCGACGATGTCTTCATTGCGCACCGTGCCGATGCCGGGGAAGCTGTTGTTGCCCTTTGAAGAGAAGTAAAGGGTGGCCCCGCTGCCGGGTGGGTCGCTGACGGTAACGGTCAAGGTATCGCTGTCGGTGGCTTGTCCGTCATCGACGGTCAAAGTGACCGTGTAGGTATTGGCGGCGGCGTAGCTGTGACTGACGTTGACTCCGTTGGCGGTGGGCGAACCGTCGCCGAAATCCCAGGTGTAAATCAAGGGATCGTTGTCCGGGTCGGAGGAACCGCTGCCGTCGAATTGGAAGTTGTCGCCGGTTTGACCGCTTTGATCCGGTCCGGCTTCCGCGGTCGGAGCTTGATTGCCTCCGCCTCCTTGGACCGCGTTGACCGCCGCCAAGAAATCGACTCGGCCGTTTCCGTCCCAGGAGCTCCCGCCGTTGGGAGAATCGTTCGGGTCGTCCGGCAAATCGACGGTATTGCTTTGCAGCAAGGACTCGACGTCATCGTTGCTTAAGGTGGTGCCCAAATCCTTGGCCCGGGAAATCACCAAGGCAGCCAAGCCGGCGGTAGTCGGACAGGAAAAGCTGGTGCCGGAAGAAATGTAATACACCGGAGAACCGGCGTTGCCGGCGGCGACCGAGCTTACGGCGGCGCCGACCAAATCGGTTCCCGGAGCTACCACGTCTACGGCACTGTTGCCGTATTGGCTGAACGACGCCCGGCCGTCGATGTCGCCGCTACCGCCGGCGTATTGGGAACCGGAATCAGTCGCCCCGACCGAAATGACGTGAGTCAGGGAAGCCGGGTATTGGGCCGAAGAGGAGTTGCCGTTTCCGGCGGAAGCCAGTTGCACGACGCCTTGACTCCAGGAGTAATTCACCGCGCTTTGTACCGTCGAAGAAAAACCGCCGCCGAAGGACATATTGGCCACGTCGGCCCCGTTGTCGGCGGCATAAGTAATTGCGTCGGCGATGTCGGAGTTGTATGCCCCGCCGTCGTCGGTGAAAATTTTCACCGCCATCAATTGGCAGGTCCAAGCCGCTCCGGCCGCTCCGGTGGAATTATTGCCGACTGCACCGGCACAAGAAGCGGAGAAAGTTCCGTGAAAGGTATTGCTGTCGGCACCGCCGTAATTGTCGTTGTCAATGCCGTCGCCTAAATCCGGATTGGGATCGTTGTCGTTCGACCAAAAATCCCAACCGTGGACGTCGTCTACGAATCCATTGCCGTCGTCATCGATGCCGTTTCCGGCAATTTCGCCGGGATGGGTCCAAAGATTGGCGGCCAAGTCGGGGTGATCCAAATCAATGCCGGAATCGATGATCGCGATCACGACATCGCTTCGTCCGGTGGTGATGTTCCAAGCGGCTTCGGCGTTCAAATTACGATCGGAACCGATGCCGTCGAACACCCATTTCTGCAAATCGGTGCTGACGCCGCCGTAATTGTCATAAAAGCCGTCGTTGGGTACGGCATCCAAATAGGTGATGCCGTTGGGTTCGATGAAATCGACGAAGGGTTGTCCGCGGAACAACCTCAAGGCTTCCGCTACCGAAAAGCCGTCCGGAAGCTGAAAGCGGTGTACGCCGATGGCGGCGTTGAAAGACAGGCTGCGCCAGCCCATACCGGCAGCGAAGTTTCGAACCCAAAGACTTTGCGGGCCTTGTTCGTCTCGAAACCGAATCAACACTTCATTTTCGGCGTGAGTCGGGCGAGCGGCGGGACGTGAAACCGGTCGTTCCCGGAGTGTCGGGACTTCTTGCGGAATCGCGATGGCCGAAGCCGTCATGGTCGCGCCACAAGCAAACAAGGGTAACCACAAGGCAAGTCGGAGCTTGCCCTCAACAGGGAGGTGCTTCATCGAAGGTAGATGGGGTTGTGGAATCGGGCCGGCGCGTGAGGGGATTGTTGGGGGGGCGCCGGGCCCAAGAGGAGTGAAAGACCCTTCTAGGAAGGCTTGGATTCCAATGTCAAGAAAAAAGCTGATTCCGCTGGCAAGGGCGGCGGCGGCTAAATCAAGAACCGGCTTCTCGAATCAGGGGAACGAAACGGACGGCGAACAAATCTTGAGGGGCCAAGGAGGCGCCGTCCTCGGCAGCTTGAAATAGGCGCAGCCACTGCTGTTGACCGCCGACCGGCATGATCAAACGGCCCCCCGGAGCCATTTGATCCAAAAAGGCCGGAGGAATCGACGGCGCGGCTGCACTGACCAAGATGGCGTTGTAAGGAAAGTGTTCCAGCCAACCTTGCCAGCCGTCGCCGCAGCGAAAACGCACGTTTTGATAGCCCAGTTGATGGATTCGCTCTCGACTGCTTTGCAATAACTCGGGAAGCCTTTCCATGGCGTACACCGCTCCGGCCAATTCGCATAACAATGCGGTGGTAAAGCCGGAACCACTGCCCACGTCCAAAACCCGTTCCCCGCCTTGCAAACGCAAAGCCTGCAACATCGCCGCGACCACGAATGGTTCGGATAAGGTTGCGCCTTCGGCCAAAGGCAGGACCTGATTTTGATAAGCCAATGGGCGATGTTCCGGGAGGCAGAACAGGTGGCGGGGGACCCGGCCGAAGGCGGCGAGAACCCGGCGATCGTGAATGCCCATGGTCCGCAACTCCTCCTTCAGGGCCAAACAACGATCCTGTTCACCGGGCTGCCAGGAAATCATGGGCGGCGACCGGCGGCGTTTTTCGAGGATTTGCCTTTTCCCGAAACCCAGCGACTGAGTTTGTAAATCGCCGGAGTGGCCAGGCGCATGACCAAAAGGATGCCAAGGACGGCCAAGAGGGTCCGCCAACTGACCCCACCGGACATGGGGCCGAGGACCGTGAACCAAAGCGTGGCAGCACCCAGCATGGCGGCGATCAAAACGGCGGCGTCGCGGCGTCGTGGTTGCGGCGTGGGTTCCTTCATGGCACTGGCCGGTTCGGCAAGGCAAACAATTTTAGGCGGTGTTGCCGCCGCATCCAGGACCCGAACTAGGTACCGTTGCCGGGCGATCGTAGGATGCGGGCGTGTGCCTTCCTCCGGTGTACCCGGTCCCGCGTCCCTTTGATGTTGACTTGGTCATGTTGGGATTTGCTTCCCAGCTATTGGCCGGTCTGTTGCTTGGTCTGTCGGTAGGCAAAGGCCGGCCCCGGCGTTTGCTGCTTGAGTTGTTGGGCGGTACTCCGCCGAACCTGGATTATTTGCGGGACGCCATTCAGGCCAAGGCCCGAGGGCAAGCCGGAGCGGTGGCTTTCGTCCTGGGTTCGATCCTACTCCTGGCAGGTTTTACCCGGAGCAGTACCGGTGGGGATTGGCGAGTTCAAGCCGGAGGGGCGGTGATGCTGGGCGTCCTGACGGTGGCCTATCTGATTTTCACCGATCATTACGTGGCCCGGACCTTGCGCCGGTATTTACGGGATCACTTGCGCCAGCATCCTTTTCCATTTCACGAACACGTTCAACTGACCCGGGAAATCGGCGAGCTGTTCGGAGTTCCCGGCGGAAGCGACGACACCCTGGACGGTTACATCGCCAAGGTCCGCCAAGCCGTAGGCATCTCGGATCGTTCTTCCAAAGTGCTTCGGCGACCTAACTTATAAAGACCGTCCCGGCTGGGCGAGCCTTCGGGCGGACTGCTTCGAAGGCGGTCGAAACAGCCTTTTGGAGGAAGTTGTAACCAGACGCTAGGGTGGCCGTCTGCCTGAATATGGAAGCTTTCTCCGGCATGCCTTCTCCCTTGGCCGCCGGGGCGGTCTTTCGACCCTGGCACTTCCTTTCCTGGGGCTTGGACGCCCTGGTTTTGCCGACCTGCTTGCTTTGCGAACAGCCTTTGCCGCTGGGGAGGAAGCCGGTAGCGATTCGGCTTCCGGAGGTGCTTTGCGAGTCCTGTCGCCGGCGCTGGCCCAAGAACGATGCCGCTCGCCCCAAGATTCGCGGCATCCGTGCTCTCCACAATTTGTGGCCCTACCAGGGAAGTGTGCGGCCTGCGGTGCTGGCGGCCAAAGAAGAAAAAGGCAGCCCCTTGTTGGCCGCTTGGGCGGAAACTGCCGGTGATCTTTGGCCGACCGAGTTGGGCGCCAAGGCGCCGATGCTGATCCCGGTTCCTCCCTCCAAGGTTCGCCGCCGGCGGGGATGGCACTTTGCTGCCGAGTTGGCGGAAGCGGTGGCTCGGCGGCGAAAGTGGATTTACGGACCCAAGGTAGGCGTCCGCATGCGCCGCCTTCGAGAGGTGCCGGCCCAAGCCAGTTTGGATCGCAAGAGCCGGAAGGGGAATTTGCGCGGTTGTTTCCAATTGAAAACCGGCTTTTGGCGGCAAGTACCGCAACGGGTTTGCCTGGTGGACGACGTGGTCACTACCGGCGCCACTTTGCGGGAAGCGGCGCGGGCCTTGCAGGAGAGCGGTGTAAAAGAAGTCCAGGCATGGGTTCTGGCTCGAGTGCCCTTGCGGCTTTAACCACCGGAGGTGCTGGAGTTCCAGCAGGGTCGAGGTCGGGTCTCCGAACTAAAATGGCGCCATGAACCAATTGTATCTGGAACCCTTCTCTGGGGTCAGCGGCGACATGTTGGTGGCAGCCTTGCTCGATCTTGGGGCCGATAGCGAAGCCATGGAGGAAGCTTTTTCCGGCCTCCCGGAAGGACTTTTTCGCTGGCGTCGAAACTCGGTCCAAAGGCAGTCCCTCCATGCCTGTCAGTTTGAAGTGGAGAGCCTGGAAGCTCCCGTCCATCGAGGCTATCGGCAGGTCCTGGAGCTGGTTCAAAGAGCTTGCTTGGGATCTCAAGGGCGGGTTTGGGCTCAAGCCGCCGTCGAACACTTAGCCACGGCTGAAGCCAAGGTTCACGGCGTTTCGCCGCAAGAAGTGCATTTCCACGAAGTCGGGGCGATCGACACGGTGGTGGACATCGTGGCTTCCTGTGCTCTTTTGGAAAGTTTGCAGGTCGGATCCTTGTGGTCGGCTCCGGTAGCGGTGGGCAGTGGTTTGGTCGATTGCGATCACGGCCGTTATCCGGTTCCGGCCCCTGGAACCTTGGAAATCTTGCAGGGCATGCCCCTTTGCGGCCACGATTTGCCGGGAGAAAGAACGACGCCTACTGGAGCGGCGTTGTTGAAGGCTTGGCAGGTTCGATTCGAAGGGCGACCGGCGGCCATGACCATGGCGGTGGGTTATGGTGCCGGCCAACGGGAAGATGGGCCGGTCCCGAACGTCCTGCGCTTACGCTTGGAGCAAGGTTCCGGCTCGGCGGAACGCCTTTGGGAATATCGCTGCTTGCTGGATGATTTAAGCGGCGAATACTTCGCCGCCGCCATGGACAGCTTGCGCCGCCATCCGGCCTTGGTGGACTTATGGTGCGTGGCCGTGACCGGCAAGAAAGGAAGGCCGGCTTTCGAACTCGTGGCTTTGGTCGAAGCATCCGGCGATTTGGAGTTCGAGCGCCACTGCTTTGAGGAATTGGGCGTTCTCGGTTTTCGCCGCATGGCGGTCGACCGGGTTCGCCGGCCCCGGCGAACCGAAATCCGTTCCAGTCCCTTCGGGGATCTGCCTTTTAAAATCAGAAAGGATCCGGATGGAGAAGAAAGTTTAAAGCCGGAATTCGAAGCCTTGCGAAAGCGGGCGGAACAACTTGGAAAGACTCCCAGACAACTGCTTTCTCAATGGCTGAAAGCCTCCGGCTCTACTTCAGGACAAGATGAGGGCGCTGCAGAGGAGTCGTAAAGCCCCGGCTCATTAAGAGAGCGCTTTCTCGACTGGCCGTGTCCCAAAGTGGGTTGCTGTGATTGAGATGGGTAAAGATCACTTCCACTTGGCCGGAATCCACCGCCGCTTGAAAGCGATCCATGCTGTCGGTGACCCGAGGATGGGGGATTTGACTCATGTCTCGACCGGGCAATTCCTGATTGGAGAAAAAGGTCGCGTCCAAACACAGGTAGTCGTGGCGATCGGCCAAGTTTTGTAAATCCATGTCCCAGGCATCCCAGGAATCGATGTCCGGTAGATAAAACAAAGATTTGCCGTTTTGGACGGAAAGACTGAACCCCACGGTATCGCTGAATTCATCCCGATGGGGGACGGTCAGGGGAGTCAATTGCAACTCCTCGCTTAGGGAAACCGTTTGACCGGGGAGCATCTGCCGAAGTTCGATGTTGCCAAGTGCGACCAACTGACTCCAAGGGCCGTTTTGGCGCAAGAATTCGGCCATCCGCGGGCTGGCGTAAACCGGCAAAGCCTTGGCGTGCAAGGACTCTTTTCCCAAGTACATCAAGCCCGTGTAGTGACCGATGTGGGCGTGGGTCAGGAAAATGGCTTCCGGCAAGGAGCCGTAGTCTTCTACTTGGGAGGGGAAATCCGGAGTGGCATCCAGCATCCACCAACGTCCATCGGCGGCTTCGATGGCCATGCAAGCCACCCGGTGGAGAGGATGAGGGTGGGCACGAGCTTGGGAACAGAGTTCTTGCCGGCAGCCGAGATGGGGCATGCCTCCGTCCTGGGCGGCTCCCAAAAAGCGAGCCAGGGTGGTCGGCCCTTCGGTTTCCTCGGACGGTTTCGGAGCAGTGCATGCGGCCAAGCTGAAGCCGAGCAGGATCGAAAACAAGGCAAGGAAGATGGACGGCACGACGGCAGAATACGAAAGTGCTCCACGGCCGTCTCGCTCCCAGCCCTACCGGGGTTCTTCACCTGGGGAACGCTCGTTCCTTCCTGTTGGCATGGTGGGATCTCCGGGCTCGAGGCGGTCAGGTGCATTTGCGCATGGAAGACCTGGATGGCCCGCGGGTGAAGGCTGGAGCGGATCAGGCGGCCATGGAGGACTTGCAATGGCTGGGTTTGGATTGGGACACCGGACCGGTCTATCAAAAGCCGCGAATCGACCGCTATCGGGAAGTCTTGGAAAAATTGGCCCAACAGGGGTTGGCTTATCCCTGCATTTGTAGTCGCAAAGACGTGCTGGCGGCGGCGAGCGCACCGCACGCCGGGGAAGAAGGGCCGGTTTATCCCGGAACATGCCGGGGACGATTTCCAACCGGAGCCGATGCTACGCGGCAAAGCGGGACGGCGCCTAGTTGGCGGTTCGCCGTTCCGGAAGGAAGCGAGGTCGGATTCGAAGATCGGTTTCGTGGTGCCTGTCGAATTCAAGTGGATCGGGACTTGGGAGACTTTGTGATTTGGAAACGAGATGGAGAACCGGCTTATCAATTGGCCGTAGTGGTGGACGACGCCGATCAAGGCATGACCGAAATCTTGCGCGGCGATGATTTACTTTCAAGCGCCGCTCGTCAAATCCTGCTTTACCAGCACCTGCAATGGCCCGTGCCCCGGTTTGCCCACGTGCCCCTGGTGATCGGAACTGACGGCCGGCGTTTGGCCAAGCGTCACGGCGATACCACTCTTCGAAGGTTTCGAGAATTGGGAAGAAGCCCAATCGAAGTGTTGCAATGGTTGGCTTTCAGTTGCGGCCATCCTGAGTGGAATCGGTTGCAATGCCCCGCCGACGGGATTGAAGGATTTGATTTGGCCAAAGTTCCGGATCGGCCATGGGTTTGGCAAGGGGAGCTGCTGGATCCCTGGCCTTAAGGTTTCGGCGCCAAGCGGCCCCGATTTAGTTTTGCCAGTCGTATAACCAGAACCGGCGGCCGGACGGATAGGCTTGCAAGGCCACGGTTCCGCTGGCTCCTTCCCGTTGGGCATCGGAAAGTTTGCCGTATAGGCAAGGGCCCCAGGCGAAGGCTTGCAGCGAAGCTTCGGTGCAATTCGATTCGTGCAGTGTGCGGTGAAGTTCCTCAGCCAAGGCGTTTAAGAACAAGGAAGCTTCGTCGAGTTGGCAGGCCTGCATATAAGCCCGGAAGGGATCTTTTTCTTTTTCCAAGGCGCGTAAATAAACCTCGGGGCCTTCCGAGCCTTGAACCCGCATCAGCTTGCGAACCAGCAGATGGCTGATGGCGTGAAACTCAGGATCGGCCTCACCGGCTCGCCCCATGACTTCCCTTCGATAATCATCGTAGTCCATGGCCAGGAGATTCTCTGGATTCGGAACCCAAAGCTGCGGCCGAAAATCGTGCTGGTGGCCACTGGCGTCGACTAATTCCAAAGGCAATCCCCAACCGGCTACCACCATGCCGGCGTGAAGCAATTGATGGAAGTCGGTTGCCGAAGGTGAAGCCGCCAATTGGAAACTGGCGTATTCAGCCAGTCCTTCGTTCAACCACTCCGGGAACCCGGCTTCTTCCATGACGTGGTGAGCTAACTCGTGGCGCAAAATGGCCCGCAGCCGCGTTCCTTCGCCATAGTGGAGTTCCACCCGACAATGGCCGCCGTGAGATTGATGGCGACCGCTTTCACCAGGTTGCAACCGGAGGTGACCGCCGGAGGCTTTCGGGATTCCACAATAGATTTCTAGGGGACGATCCGGTACTGGAAGCGACAGCAGGCCGGCGACCAATTCCAAATCTTCTTGCACCCATTGGGAGAGTTGAATCGCCAGGTTCGGGTCCAGCTCTTCCGACACCATACAAGTTGCGGTCGCCGCTTTTTCCACCGTCCAGGAGGTCGTGGAGCAAGCAGTAAGTGCCGCTAAGCAAAGAAATTGGGGAATCAGCCCTTGAATTTTTCCGGCGCTCATCTAAGGGAAGCCTACCCCGGAAAGCCGGCTTTGTAGGCAAAGCGCCGGAAAAGAAAAACTTTGTCAAGTGCGGTTTATGGGGTATGGCGAATAGAGATTTTTTCCAATTCTCGAAGGTGGAAAATTGCAGCCCTGATGGCTAAATCGGCCAGCCATCATTCCTGTCCATTTTGAGGGGACTGTTGATGGGACCGTTGAGTGGGCCGGCTGTGACTCCAGGTCAATACGCCGTAGGCGGTGCCGTAGGGACGGCCGAAATCATTAATGTAATAATCCCACATGCTGCCATCCTTTTCCTGGCATTTCAGGACTTCACCCCAAAGTTGCGGAGCTAAACGACGCTGGTCGCTTGGAGCCAATTCGGCCAGAACCTGGGCGGCATAGTAATGGCCGAAAAAGTAAAAGTAGCCGCTGTTGAAGTAATAGGCTTCATGAGGAATCGGCTTTTTCCGAGCCACGTCCAGGAACCGGTGGTGTTTAAAAAAGAGTTCCAAACCACGGCGCCGTTCCGCCTGCGGGATGCCCGGATCCAATTTGAATTGAGAAGCTCGATGCAAGGCTAAATTACAAACTTGAATGCGACTGAGAGAACCCTTGACTTGATCAATGTATTCCAAGCCGCCGGGGCTTGGAAACAACTCTACCGAATAGGTATAGGCTCCGGAAGGCAAGCGGCAGCTTCGAATGGCAGCCACGGCTCGCTTTAAGCGATCTTCGTCTACCTTCCAGCCCAGTTCCTTGGCCTCCAGCATGGCTAGAACCGCCACCGCTGTTTGAAAGGAAGTTCCCCAAAAGGGCCGCCGGGCCAAAGTGTCGAAGGCATAGTAGGCCCAGCCGCCGTTGGCCGCCTGGTACAGATAAAGTTGTTCTAGAACGGCTTCTCCCGCCTGTTGGCATTGTTTCCGCCGTTGTTCGGCCTGGCTTTCCGGACCCTCGAAATACTTGCCGGCGCGGGTCAGAGCGGCGAGGGAATAAACATAAGCCCATGTATTGTCCGTGTCCCAATCACTGGGCCGTTTTACCGCTGCGTTTTGCAGCAAGAAATCCAAGCCTCGATTCAGGGAAAGTTTGACTTCGTCTCCCGAATCGTTTTCCATCAAAGCCAGGCAAGCCAAACCGGTGGTAGCGGCTTGCCAGGCTTTGTGAGTTTCCGGATTGGACCAGAACTCCGATTCCGGCTTGCGCCAATGACCCCAGGAGCCATCTTCATTTTGCACTTTGAGTAAATATTGAATCGCCTGTTGTAAACCTCGCTCCACTTTCTCCCAGGGCGGATCCTGAGATTGCGGTAAGGAAAAGAGACATGCGCTGAGGGTGAAGGCGGTCAGAATCGTCACGACTCATTCCTCTTCTTCAGCTTCTTCCAACTCTTCCTCAGCTTGGCGCAAGGCTTGCTCGGCTTCTTCGACCGCTCCTATGGCCGACAGTCTTGAGCTCTCTATTTCCAGCCGGGCGTTGGCCAAGCCGACCTCCGCCTCTTGAACCGCTTGTTCCAGTTCCTGTTCTTCCCTGGGCAGATCGAATTCCAGGTTGTTCTTGGCTTCCATTTCTTCCAAAGCCAAGGATTGGCGAGCCCTTTCCAGACGCCGTTTGGTTCTGGCCAAGACGATCTCGGCAGTGGCGTCGGCGAGTTCGTCGGCGCCGTACATCATTTCCAACTGCTGCATTTCTTCTTCGGTTTCCAGCAAACTATCGCGGCTGGACTGAAGACTCTGTTCAGTTTGTTGGCGCATCATGGGGGCCCGAACGGTGCGAAAGTTCTCCAGATCCGCTTGGGCTCGAACCAATTCCAGTTCGGCGCCTTGGAGCTTCAGCCGGGTTTCCAATTCATTGGCTTGCATGTCCAAGCGGGCGATTTCCAACTCCCGTCGAGCTTGCTCGACCGCCTCCCGCAATTCGCGGAACTCGTGATCTTCCTCCTCGGCCGAATCCTCCCAGTGCTCGGAATCCTCTTGAGCTTCCCGGCGGATTTTTCCGTCTTGGTCGCGGACGTTGATGACGCAGGCGGTGTTTCCCAACAGTAGGGAAAGAAGGAGAAAAAGGCTGAAGGCGCGTGTCATGGTTGGTTCCAGGTTGCCTCGGAAGAAAAGGCCGATCCGTGGCAACATACGATCCCCAACTGGAATTTGCCGAAAAAATGAATCCAAGAATTAGAAAAAGCCCTGCCGCTTCGCCCTCGAATCACGAAGGGGAAGCGGCAGGGTGGGTTTCGATCTCGGCTGAATCAGTCGAGATAGGGATCGTCGGGATCGTGGTTCAGGAAGTGCTTGGAGAAGGTGTCGTAGACGTGGTTGGCATCCCGGGCGAGGACTTGGCCTTTTTGGTCCAAATCATCACCAATGTTGCGGTTGCAGGCGCTTAAACCCAAAGTCACCACGGCCAGCAGGGCGAGGGGGACCAAACGGCGGAGTCGCTTCATCAGTCGAGTCTTACGGTCCATGGTCGGCCGAGGATGCCGACGGGGGTAGGCAAAAGGTTAGGAGGCCCGGTGGGCCCCGTCAACGGGACAGGCGGACTGGGGCCGAAGGCCGGAGCCGGATATCCTTCTGGCCCCCATGGCCCAAAAGCGCTTCCAAGCCCCGCGAGGCACTCGCGATCTCCTGCCGGAGGACCTCGTTCTCATTCGGCACCTTGAGCGGACCGCTCACCGCCTGGCGGCAAGCTACCACTATTTGGAAATACGCCCGCCCCTGTTCGAGGAAACACGACTTTTCCAGCGCTCTCTCGGAGAGAGCAGCGACGTGGTGGAAAAGGAGATGTTCACCGTGCCGCGACGGGGCCGAAGCCAAGACCCTGGGGAAGCCTTTACTTTTCGGCCGGAAGGGACCGCCGGGGTGGCCAGGGCATACGTCGAGGGCGGATTCGCCGCCCGGGCGCCACTGCAGAAGTGGTACTACCTGGGGCCGATGTTCCGCTATGAGCGGCCGCAAAAGGGCCGCGAGCGCCAATTCAGTCAGTTCGGCGTGGAGGTGTTCGGGGCCGCCGGAGCGGCCATGGACGCCGAGGTCATTCTTCTGTGCCTGCGATTCTTTCAAGCCTTGGGCTTTGGCGAACAACTGGAGGTCCGCCTCAACACCATGGGAGACCCCGAAGACCGGGATCGCTGGCGGGAAGCCCTGAAAGCTTATTTCGAACCCTTGTTGGACGGCCGCTGCGCCGATTGCCGGGAACGTTTCCAGCGCAACGTCTTCCGGCTGCTGGACTGCAAGGTGGCGGCATGCCAGGAAGCAATTGCCGCCGCCCCGAAACTACGCCCCCTTTTAGGAGCGGAATCCGGCCGGCACTTCGAGGAAGTGCTTGCCGGGTTACAAGCTCTTGGCGCCAAGGTGGTCGAGGATCCCGGCATCGTCCGCGGTTTGGACTACTACACCCGAACCGTGTTCGAAGTCCATTATCCACCGCTGGGAGCCCGCTCCGCTCTGTGCGGCGGCGGCCGTTACGACGGCCTGGTGGCGGAAATGGGGGGGCCGCCGACTCCCGGCGTGGGCTTCGCCATCGGCTTGACCCCGACCGAGCTGGCGCTGAAGGAACTGGACCTGCCGCCCAAGGCCGATCTGGCTGATTTGAAGGACGCCTTAAAACCGCAGATCTACTGCGTGGCCTTGGGGGAAGAGGATCGGGCGGAGACCCTGGCCTTGACCACTGAATTGCGCGATGCCGGCCTGACCGGAATCGAGTTGGACGCCCGCGGCAAGTCATTCAAAGCCCAGTTGAAGGAAGCCGGCAAGCGCGGCGTGCACTGGGCCTGCCTACTGGGATCGGAAGAGCGAGCCTCGTCTACGGTGGTGGTGAAAGATATGCAGGAAGGAGGCCAAGAAGCCGTGCCCAGGGCGGAAATTTCGGCCTGGTTCTTCCAGCGCCAGGCGGCGGCATCGACCGGCGCCGCCTTGCCATGAAATGGGCGATCTTCGGCGGATCTTTCGATCCGGTTCATTTAGGGCACGTCGCGGTAGCCGACGCCGTTCATCGCCACCTGCGGCCCGATTGCCTGTTTTGGATTCCGGCTCGACAAGCGCCCCACAAACCGGAGGCTCAGCCCCTGGCCGGCTCCCAGCGCCTGGCTTTGCTCGAGGCTCTGTGTCAGGAAAGAGATCGGGAGCGAGTCTTGGACTTGGAGTTACGCCGAGAAGGGCCTTCCTTCACGGTGGATACCTTGCAAGCCCTGGCTGGAAACAACCCTGAGGCCGAGCTCTGGTTGGTGATGGGGGCGGACTCTCTCAGCCATTTGGCCACCTGGCACCGGTTTTCCGATTTGCTGACCATGGCGAAAATCGCTTTGGTGCCGCGGCCCGGTTGGGGCCTGGAGCAATTGCAGACCTTCGCCGACCGCCTGAGCGAAACGCAGCGCCGCAGCTTTCGGGCCCATTTCTTGGATATGGAGGAAGTGGATTTGTCTTCCACCGAAATCCGGCGCCGCTTGCTTCAAGGACAGGATTGCTCCCACGCCCTGCCGGCGGCAGTGGCCGAACTGATTCGCAGGAGGAAGCTTTATTGCTCCCCTTCCTGATCGCCGCCCTGGTGGCGTGGTTGACCGGTTTGTGGGTGTCAAAACCCTTGGCTTCCGCCTGCCGGCTGCTGGGTTGGGAAGATCCTCCGGGAGAAACCTTGGCCGGCGACCACAAGGGCCACGCCCAACCCGTGCCATTCGGAGGAGCTTTCTACGTCTTGCCGCTGTTGGCTTTATTTGCCCAACCCGGATACGGACCTTGGTTGTGGGCCGGGCAAATGGTGTTGCTGGTCGGTTTGGCGGAAGACTTTCTCAAAGCCCGGCGCCGGGAAATTCCATGGTGGTTGCGATTGTCGGTCCTGGCGGCTGCGAGCCTCTGTTTACTGGCTTACGAACCTTTATTCGTGGAGGGGGCACCGGGAGCGGCGGCGGTGGTCTTGGTCGGCTTGGCCACCATCAGCTTTAATTGGATGGATCATGCCGACGGCTTGGCCACAGCCTGTGGTTTGGGACCTTCGCTGGCCATGGCAATTTACGGCGGTTTGGAAATGGCCCTGCCTCTGGGCTTGCTGCTGGCTTTTTGGACCGTCAATCTTTGGCGCCGGCAGGGAGCTCTGCTTTACCTCGGCGACAGCGGTGCCCAGTTGTTGGGCTTTTGCGTCGTCGGTTGGGCCGCCTGCCAAAGTCCACCAGCGGCATCGAAGGCCTGGATGCCGGTCCTGGCTGCATCGGCAGTCCCGCTGTTCGATTCCATCCGGGTGGTGGTCCTGCGGCTGCGAGCCGGACAAGCTCCCTGGAAGCCGGACCGCCAGCGCCATTTCGGCCATTGGGCGGCGGCACGGGGCTGGCCGCGGCCTTATGCGCCGTTGGTCGCGATCCTGATTTCGTTCGCCCTCACCCTTTTGGCAATAAACATTGCCAAAAAAGGGGCTTTAAGCGGGCTTTGAGCTCGGCCAAGCAGCCCCGTTCCTACCAGAGCTGAAGTCGCAATTCGGCCCGGGTTTGCAAGGCTTGCCGGAACGAAGACTTTTCTTGCCAGCTCGGTTCCGAAGCCATGATTTCTTCAATCAGGCTTTGGCGGACGTCTTCCAACTGGGTGGCGATGCGATCGTCCAAACGGATCAGGTGGAAACCGGCACCGCTTTCCACCACTTGGGAAAGTTCCCCCGGTTGCAAGGCCAACACCGCTTCCCGGAAGGCGGGACCGTAAAGGCGGCCGTTGTAGTGGGCTAATTCTCCGCCTTTGTCTTTGGTGACTTGGTCGTGGGAAACCGAAGCGCAAACCGCCTCAAATTCAGCTCCACCCTGCAATCGCTGGCGGGCACCTTCCACCAAGGCCCGGGCATCCTTGCGGATTTGCTCCATGTCGACTTCATTGGGCTTGGCGCCGCCGCGAATGGCCTGGGCTTTCAGGAAATTGGGCATGACCAAAATGTGCCGCAGCTTGACTTTTACGCCCCCTTCCCCGTATTTGGCCTGAAAGGCTTGCTGAATCTTTTCGTCGGTGACGACTCGGCTTTGCCGCACCAACTCGCCCAGGATCATGTCCTGGCGGATTTCGTGAGCGATGGTTTGGCGGAACATCTCAATGGTCTGGCCCTGGCGCAGCAAATCTTCTTCGAAATCCACCGGCCGGGGGCTGCGGCGGGCGGCGTCCTCCCGTTCCTGGACCTTGGCCTGGACGGCGGCTTCCTCGATCTTGATTTGATAGCGCTCGGCTTCTTCCTCCAGTAAAAGGTCCATGATGTAGTCCCGCAGGGCCCTTTTCCCGAAACGGAACCAGAGATAATCCAAATACTCTTGTTTGGAGATGACTCGGTCCCCGAGACGGGCTACCGCGTTTTCGGGAAGAGGCGTCTTTTCCGGCTCTTGTGCCAGGGGCAGAGCCAAAGGGAGGAGCAGCAGAGGGAAGCACATGGCTAGCGAACGGCGAACGGTCCTTTTCCAGGGAAAGTCAGCGCCGGAACTGGCGCTTGCGGGGCCGGAGTGGGAGGAGGACAATACCCGACCGCCTGCAAGGATAGCGTTGTCCAATGGCCTGCCGGAAGTGCTATCCAGTCCACCACTCCGGCCCTGGCCCATCCACCGCAACCCGGTCGCCTCGTGATCGCCCTCATCTCCGACCTTCACTCCAACCTCGAAGCCCTGGAAGCGGCTTTGCGGGACATGGAGTCTTTTTCGGTCCGATCCATTATCTGCTTGGGCGACGTGGTCGGCTATGGCGCCAATCCGAGGGAAGTGATCCAAAAAACCCGGGAAGTGTGCGATTACGTACTTCAGGGGAATCACGACGCCGCCTTGTTGGATGAACGCGATACCCGCGGATTCAATGAACGGGCCCTCTTGGCGATCGATTGGACCCGCCGCAGTTTGGACCCCGAACTGGAGCAGCATTGGGAGCTATGGGACTGGTTGGGGGAACTGCACCCGTCGATGGAATTGCATCCCGGAAACGGAGCGGAAGCGGTGCAACTGGTGCATGCCAGTCCGCGAGAACCGCTGAGTGAATATTTGCTACCGAATTTGGGCGGCGGCACTTCCAAGGTGCAGGCCAATTTTGAAGCCGCTCACCATCGCATCAGTTTCTTCGGTCACACCCATCATCCCGGTTATTTTGCCGAGGGGCAGGACTTCACCCGGGCGGTGGGCCACGATGAACTCCGATTGGAAGCGAACCGGCGTTATTTGATCAACGTCGGTTCCATTGGCCAGCCGCGGGACGGCGACTCCCGTGCAGCTTACGCCCTGTTCGACGGCGAAGCCGTCCGTTGGCGCCGCGTCGAATACGACACCCAAGCGGCCAGCCGGCGGATCGGTGAAGCCGGTCTACCCGAAAGCTTGGCTGCCCGCTTGTTGGTGGGTCGATAAGCCTGTTCCGATTCTTTCGCCGCCAAGCAACGAACCGCTCCTTCGAGCCCGCCCGTCCTCGCTAAGTCCATGCGCCCCCGTGCCATTGTTTACCTGATCCTCTGGATCATCATCGCCCTCATCCTGTTCCAAACCTGCTCTCCGGAGGCCAAGGTTCCGGCGGAGTTGTTGGGGACCGATCGTTTGCACGTTTTTCGGGAGGATGACCTCGCCAAGGAGGCTGATGCTCCGATTCGCTTGGAAAGCGATCACTTCGTATTGGAATGGTCGGCCCGCGGGGCCGGCTGCCAGCGAGTGTTGTTGAAGGATTACACCACCCGTCAGGTAACCGAAGAGGAAGGCCAACAACCGGACCAATGGTTGGAACTCTATCGAGCGGTTCCGGCCTTGGCTCCCGGAGATCCCAGTCGGGTCGGTCCAATCCATCACCGCCGGGGTGAAGCCTTGACCCTGACCGAATCTTCCGACGTGCTTGGCGTGGACCTGGCGTCGGCCGATTGGCAGGTCGAGAACTTGCAAAGTGAAGGCGGAGTCCAAGAGTTGCGTTTTAGCTTGGAAACCGAAGCCGGCATTCGCTTGGTGAAATCGGTCCGAACCGTCCCGGGAAAACGGCATTTGGCAGTTTCGATTTGGGCTGAAGCCATGCGCGACGAGCTGGCCGGGCGCAGCTTGTTGTTGACTTTGGGAACCGGCGGCGGAATTTATCGCACCGACGATCAGTTTTATAAGAACCCCTACGTGGCCGGGGCGGTCCTCAAAAACGACCGGGTCGATGAATTGGAACCGTTTTATCCCTCCGGCTCTTTGCCGAAGCAACGCATCGGTGCCGACCGTTGGAGCGGTGAAATCGGATTCCTGGTAGAAGGTTCCAAGTACTTTTTGAACGCTCTCATCCCGCAACAAAACTTTCAGGGAGCGGTGGCCGATTTGTTGTTCGATTATCACGGCTACACCGAAGCCGTGTTCCATGGATTGGAACCGGAACAACGGGATTTGATGTCGAGGGTTTCGCTGGCTTATCAACGCCTGCGCCAGGAATCGGGCTTTGAACCGACCGCCGAATCCTTGGCCGATGCGGTGCAATTGGAAGCCCAGGAAGCGGTTCAAATCCTCAACGATTACCGCCAGCGAAGTACCGAAGCTCGAGGAGAGGCTTGGACGCGTGCCACCATTCGAGGCACCTTTGCGCTTCCGATTCATCGGCCCCAGGATGCACCGACTCGGAGCGATTTCATCTGGTATCTGGGCCCCAAGGATCCCCGGGAATTAAAAGCCGAGGAGTACCAGATGTTGCTGGCGGTCATCCGCAAGATCGATTACGGCGGATCCTTCTTTTATGACATCTTCTTTACCAATACGATCGCCAAGGCGATTTTAGGGCTGTTGCGATTCTTCCACATGTTGTTCGGCAACTGGGGTATCGCCATTATTTTGATGACGGTGATGGTGCGGGCGATTTTGTTTCCGATCAACCGAACCAGCCAGGTGAAAATGGCCACCTATCAGGCCAAGATGGCCAAGTTGAAGCCGCAGATGGACGCCATCAAGGCCAAGTATGCCGATAACAAACAGAAGCAGAATGAGGAAACCATGAAGCTTTATCAAAAGCACAAGATGGGGCCGCCCTTAGGAGGTTGCTTGCCGATCTTTTTGCAGTTCCCGGTGTTCATCGGTTTGTTTGCCGCCTTACGCTGCTCCATTCTGCTGCGCCAGGAACCCTTCTTCGGCTACATCCAGGATCTTTCCAAGCCGGATGCTTTGATTGACTTCGGCGGGCCGGTGTTGGACTTCTGGCCCCTAAGCGGAGTGGTCAGCCTGAACATCCTGCCGATTCTGATGGTGGTGCTTTGGGTGCTGCACCAGCGGACCATGCCGAAACCGGCGGATCCGCAACAGGCGCAGATGCAAAAGATGATGAGCTTCATGCCGATCATGTTCGGCTTGCTGCTCTACAACTACGCCGCTGGCTTGTCCCTTTACATGATTACTTCCAGCGCTCTTGGCATTTTCGAGAGCAAAGTGATCCGCAAGAAGTGGCCGATCAAAATCGACGGCAAACCGGTGACGCCGGCCGCCACACCTGCCCAGGCCTAGACGGTCATGGCCGCCGGGGCCGTCCTGCTTGGGGATCCCATTGCGGCGGTGGCCACGGTTCCCGGGCCTGCCAGACGGGCGGTGATCCGCCTCAGCGGCCCCGAATTGTTGCCCCAGGCTGACCGCTTCCTGCCGCCGGCCTGTCCTCGACCCGAGCTCCGGAGAGGGGTCCACCACGGTCGCCTTTTCTGGCACCCGGAGGCGCCGGTGGAGGTGGATCTGTTGGTCTTTCCCGGGCCCGCCTCCGCCACCGGAGAAGACGTCCTGGAGTTGCACCTTCCCGGAGCTCCGGCGGTGGTGGATGGGGTTTTGGAGCAGCTTTACGCCAACGGCCTTCGTCCGGCGGAACCGGGAGAATTCACTCGCCGGGCCTTCCTCAACGGCCGTTTGGATCTGGCCCAGGCAGAAGCCGTATTAGCCTTGGTCCAAGCCCGCAGTGCCGGCGCCGCCCGCCAGGCCGCCGCCATGTTGGCGGGCCAGTTGGGAGACGGCCTGCGCCAGGCCCGGGAGGCCTTGGCCGAGGCTTTGGCTGAAATGGAGGCCAGCCTGGACTTCGAAGAAGGAGACGCTCAGGACTTGCAGGCCGGCGAGGTCGAGGCCTTGTTTCGCCAGGCCCGGGAAAGTCTTCAAGCCGGCCTGAGAAGCCAACTCCACCGCAATCTGGACCAGGAAGGCTGGCGCATCGGCCTGGCCGGGGCCCCCAATGCCGGCAAGAGTCAATTATTTCAGCGCTTGACCGGCCGGCCGGTCCTGGTGTCGGCGGAGCGGGGGACCACCCGGGATCGGATCGAGGGTCGCTGGGCCGACGGAGGGGAGCCACCCTGGATCCTGGTGGACGGCCCGGGCTGGGGGGCCGCCGCCGATCCCCGGGACGCCGCCGCCCAAGCCCTGGACCAAGAAGTCCAGGTCGATCTCTGGTGGTGGCTCCTGGATGCCAGCGCGGAGGAACCGATGCAGGCTCCAGCGCCTACCGGAGCCCCTTGCTTGGTGGTGTGGACCCACCTGGATCGTGGCCGGCGGGTGCCGGAAGCGGTGGTGGCCGAAGCCGCCATGGCCGGCCCGATGGTGTGGACCTCGAGCCTGGACGGAACCGGCCTCGAAGATCTGCGAACCCAGACCGCCGCCTTGTTGCAAACGGCGGCCACGGATATGGAAGAAAACCGTAGCGTCCACCATCGCCACGCCAGGGCGTTGGAAGATGCACTGGCTGCCCTCGAGCGAGCCGAGGCATGGCGCCGGGATGGAATCTTGGATCTACTGGCGGAGGATTTGCGCCAAGCCCTGGTGGCATTGCAGGAATTCTCCGGTCGGCTGAGCCCGGAAGAAGTCTTGGATCGAATTTTCAGCCGCTTTTGCATCGGAAAATAGGCCGAACTCGAAGAAGTGGAAAGCCCGCTCTGGAAATTCCACAAGTGGTTGTGTACAAACAAGGAGAAGCGCGGAACCAAACACAGCATCCAGTGCGCTGCCCTTACTGCAACGCGAATAACGATCGAGTCATTGATTCCCGGTCCTCCTCGGATGGATTCACCATCCGCCGGCGCCGGGAGTGTACCGATTGCGGCCGCCGCTTCACTACCTATGAGAGAATGGAGGAGACCCCGCTCCGGGTGGTGAAGAAGGACGGTTCCCGGGTACCCTTCGACCGCAACAAGATCCTTCAAGGCTTGCTGAAGGCCTGCGAAAAGCGGCCGGTGGCCCTGGAAGAACTGGAAGAGATCACCAGCCGAATCGAACGCAGGTTGGCCGAGGAGTTCGATCGTGAAGTCCCGACCAGCTTTCTGGGGCAGGTGGTCATGGATGAACTGCAAGGCCTGGATCAGGTGGCCTACGTGCGCTTCGCCTCGGTTTACCGTGAGTTCAAGGACGTCGCCCAATTCCTCGAGGAGCTCAAACCTTTGTTGTCCTCCGAACGAGGTCACGCCACCCAGCGTTGATCCGCCGGGCGGCGGTCCATCCCTGCGAGATTGATCCTGCATGTACCTAAAACGCATTGAGCTCGAAGGTTTTAAGTCCTTCGCCGACCGGACGGTGATCCCGGTGGAGGACGGGCTGACCGGCATCGTCGGACCCAACGGCTGTGGCAAGTCCAACGTGGTCGACGCCTTGCTGTGGGTCATGGGCGAGCGTTCCGCCAAGGCCTTGCGGGCCGATGCCATGGAGGACGTGATCTTCAAGGGTGCCGAAGGCCGGAGCAGCGGCGGCTTTTCCATGGTCGAAATCATCCTTGGCGACGACCAAGGCGAGATCGTCGAAGTCGGCGGCGAGGTTGCCGTCGGCCGCCGCCTGTTTCGCACCGGAGAATCGGAATTCTTATTGCACGGCCGCAAGGTCCGGCGCAAAGACGTGCGCAATCTTTTGATGGACACCGGGCTGGGCGTCCGCGGCTACATGGTTTTGGCCCAGGGCAAAATCGATGCCGTGTTGGCCGCCAATCCCGCGGAACGGCGCAGCGTATTCGAAGAAGCGGCCGGGATCAGCCGCTATAAAGCGCGCAAGCACGAAACCGGTTTGAAATTGAAGTCCTGCGCCCAGGATTTGGATCGCCTTGAAGACGTGATCCAAGAAGTGGAGAAATCGGTGCGGTCCTTGCGCTATCAAGCCGGGAAAGCGCAAAAGTTTTTGCAGGTCCGCGATCAATATCGGCGCTTAAGAGTGGAGGTCGCTCTTTCCCAGGAAGCTCGTCTTCGAGTGGAAGAGGAAACTCTGCAAAGCCGTCAAGCCGAGTTGGAAAAGCAGCTTCAGGAAGTCCGGCAAAGTCGCCTGGATTCCGAGGCGGCCTTGCGCGCTTTGGAAGAAGAGGAAGCCACGCTTCGGGCTCGATTTGAAGATCTTCGGGCCGAAACTTCGGCGACCAAGGAAAAGATTGCCGGCTTGGACGAGCGAATTCGAGGTTTGGAAGCCCGAGCCTCGGAATTCGATCAGCGGGCGGAAAGAGACGACCATCGCTTCCAGGAACTGCAACAAGTCTGCGCCGAGCACCAAGCGGCCCTGCAAGCGGTGGAAACCGGTTTGCAGGAGTTGGAAAGCGAGCACCAAGAATTGTTGCAAGCGGAAGCCAAGGCCCAAGCCCGCTTCGAAGGCTGCCGGGAGCAATGGCAAGGTAGCCGGGCGCAAATGGACGACTTGCGGCAAAGCATTTTGGCCGCCATGGGCGACCGCACCCGGGCGCAAAATGAATTGGCCGCTTCGGCCCAGCAACGTTCCAGTGCCCAAGGCACTTTGCAAGCTCATCACCGCCGGTTGCAGGAACTCGGTAGCAGCACCGAAGACTTGCACCAAGAATGGCAACAGGCTCAAGAAGCCTTGCAAGCCGCCCATCAAGCGGTGGCGCAGCGGGAAGGCCGTGCCAGTCAGTTAGTGGAAAACCGGGATCGGTTACGCCGGGAAGTCGACCAGTGCGGGCGACGGGCGGCCGACGCTCGGGAACGGGGTGGAGAAGCCCGGGCTCGGTTGCAGGCTCTGGCCAGCTTCGAAGAGGAATTGCAGGGAGTTCCCGATCATTTGCGCCGGTTGTTGCAAGAAGAGCGGGCCGAAGTCTCCGGCTTGTTGTTGGACGGCGTGCAAGTGGCGGAACCGTGGGACCGCCTGCTGGAAAACCTACTGGGTAAGCGCCAACAGGGTCTCTGGGTTCGCAGTCGAACGGTGGCCGAAGATTTACCGGAAGGTTGCTTCGATCTGTTCTTCGCCGAAGGCGAAGCGCTTTCTTCGCCGCCGATTGAAGGGGCCCGGGCTGTGGAAGATCTGTTCCGCGGCGACCCGGATCGATGCCAAGCTTTGCGCAAGCGACTGGGTTCTTTGTATTGCGTAGAAACTGCAGAGCAGGCGGCTCGATTGGCGCAAAGTCATTCGGAAGCGGTGTTCTTGTCCGCAGACGGCGAGTTGCACGCCAGTGGCTACGCCCGTATCGGCATGTTGCAGGGGGAAGACGCCGCCGGCATCTTGGCCCGGCACAATGCCCGCCAAGCCGCCCAACATGCCCTTCAGGAAGCCAGCCAGGAGGAGCAGGAGGCTCGGGAAGCTCATGACCGGGCGGCGGCCGAATTGACCGTCCTGGTCGAAGAGTTGGACGCCTTGGAAGGCGACCTTCGAAGCGCCGTCGGCGTTCGCGAACGGGCTCAAGCTCAAGTCGACGATTTGGAGAAGCGACGCCGCGCTTTTGCCGAAGAAAGGGCCGGCTTGGAGCGGGAAATTCAATCTTTGGAAGAGGTTTGCCAAAAAGCCGCCGACGAAGAGCAACGAGCCGAGTTGGCTCGGGACCAAGCGGAAAATCGCCGCAACGAGTTGCAGAGCGAATTGGAACAAACCGAACTTCGCGGTAGCGAAGAAGAGCAGAGTTTCGAGCAAGCCCGGGGGGAATTGCAGGAAGCCCGGATGGCGGTAGAGCGTTTGCGCCATCGCCGGCGCAATTTGGAAATCCGCCAAGGCGAAAGCCGCAAGCAAGCCAAGCGCGCCGGTCAGGAACAAGACCGATTGGAAGAAGAAATCGCCCAACTCCAAGCCCGGGCCGCGGCCTTGCGTTTGGAAGCCGAAGCCAGCCGCCAAGCCAGCGGCGAATTGATGCAGGAGCGCGTTCGTTTGGAAGAGCGCTTGCAACAAGCGGGCGAATTGGTGCAGCGTTCCAGTGAGGGTTTGGGCCGGCTGCGAGAGGAAGTCGAGGGTTCCGGTGGCCGCCTCGAAGCCCTTTTGGGCAACCGGCAAGAAAAGGCTCTGGAATTGCAAAAGGTGCAAATGCAGCGCCAGGAATTGGCCCGCGGAGTGCAGGAAGAATTCCAACGCAGCTTGGAAGACTTGGCTGACGTTTTGGAAGTGAATTGGCAGAGCGCCCGCATGGAGGATGAGGAACACCACCAGAAGGCGACCCTATTGAACGAAAGCCGGCGCAAGCTGGACGGCTTCGGCAACGTCAATTTGGACGCCGTCGAAGAATTGGAGGAAAAGGAACAGCGCTTGGATTTCCTGGTTTCCGAGCGCAAGGATCTGTTGGAAGCCCGGGGCAACTTGGAACAAAGCCTGGCCGAATTGGACGAGCATTGCCGGGTTCGCTTCGTGGAAACCTTCCATAAGGTTCAAAACGAATTCGAAGGGATTTTCCGGCGCTTGTTCCGGGGTGGCCGGGCGGAATTGACCTTGTCTGCGGACATGGATCCTCTGGAAGCCGGCATCGAGATTTCGGTCCGGCCTCCCGGTAAGGAATTGCGTTCGATCAACCTGCTTTCCGGCGGAGAGCGAACTTTGACCGCCTTGGCTTTGCTGCTGGCGGTTTTCCGCTCCAGACCTTCTCCCTTCTGTTTGCTGGACGAAGTCGATGCCGCTCTCGACGACGCCAACTGCGAACGCTTCATCGACGCTTTACAGGATTTCACCGTCGGCACCCAGTTCATCGTCGTGACCCACAACCGGATCACCATGGCTCGCTGCCAGCGCTTGTACGGAGTGACCATGCGGCGGGCTGGAGTCAGCCAATTGGTGAGCGTGGACCTCTCCGAATTGGAAGCCGGATTGGCCAACGTCAAAGCCGATTCCGGGGCAGAAATGTTTGCTCCCCGTTCCTCCGACCGGGAAGCTCCGGCTTTGAGTGACCGTCAGATCGGGCTGGAAGCTTCAGTGGAAATCGGCGGCGGGCCGGAAAGCTAAAACCGCGGTTCTGCCCTGAAGCCCCTAAGGTTTGAAAGGAATAAGGGCGGTGTAAGCGTCGGCGCCTTTTTTCACTGCCACGCAAAGGAGGAGCGGCTGGCCCCCTAGTTGAAAAACATAGGGCCGTTCCAATCGATCCGGGATCAGCCTCCCGCCTTCGCTCAAAGCCAAGCTCTTCTCACTGACGCGGGGATGACGAGCGGCTTGCCATTGCAAACTGTCAGTGGAAGTCAGTAAGCCCAAGTGGTCGTGGGCGTGATAGATCGCGTAATAACGGCGGCGGGAGGCGTCGTACCAAAGCGAGACGTCCTCGCTGTCGAAGGTGTCGATGGCGGGTTTGGCTTGGATTTGAAACGGTCCCTGAGGTTGGGCCCCCAAGGCTACCGCCTGGTTGCGGCGAAAAGTTTTGCTGGACGGTTTGTCTCCTTTCACGATCATGAGGAAATCTCCTTGCGGTCGGCGGCAAACCGCCGGATTGACGGTGATATTGGAAATGGGACCCTCAGGTTGCACGATTGGTTGCGGGGATCGCAGCCAAGGGCCGGCCAACGAATTCGCCGTGGCCACTCCAGTTCGTTGCCGATTTCGAAGTGGTTTCCATTCGGCGTGACCGTATCCACTTTGAGCGATCGCTTCCAAGGCTGAATCGTCGTAGCCACCGAAGGTGGAAATGTAATAGAGGAAGTACCGCGATTCCGAGACCAGGATTTTCGGGTTGTGGGCAGTGATTTTTTCCCAGGGATGGATCCCGCTCCGGGTCAACACCGTTTCTACGAATTGATAAGGACCTGCTGCTTGGGAAGAAACCGCCCGAGCGATCTCGGAGTGAGTTAGCCAAGCTTGAAAGCCCAAGCGCCGCGGCCAGCGAGAGTAGAACAGGTGAAACGTGCCGTCTTCACTTTGAATTAAACTGGCTCCCCAATGGAAGTAGTCCGGATCTCGAAAGCGGCCGTGGGATCCAATGGGTTGCAAGGCGGCGGCCAGGTTGAGGTCGTCCGGTTTCGGAACCCGTTCGAGAACGGCTGGCGGTTCCTGGCTTGGAACGAGCCACCAAAGAAGCAGTCCTATGGCGAACATGGCCATGGCAGGATAAGGGCATGGAGGTCCTAAGTCTGGTCCAAACCCGCCGCCTGGCCCTGGTGCGGGCTGGTTTGTTGAGGCCGGACTGGGCCGATTTTCCGACCGGGTCCATCGGCGGCGAGAAAAAAGCTCGGGCTGCAGCTATGACCGTGGTGCGCAGGTTCGGTTATTTGCAACTGGACACGGTCTCCACTGCCGGGGCCCGCAGTCACGTATTGGTTTTGCTGTCGCGCTTGCCGGGATTTCCTCCGGCCTTGGGGGAGGCTCTGTTGCAACCGGGTGAGCCGTTGTTCGAATATTGGGGTCACGAAGCTTGCTGGATGCCGATGGAACTCTATCCAGCCTTCCATTTTCGCCGCCAAGCCTATCGCCGTCATCCTTGGTGGGGAGATCTGCTCGGGCAGCATCCTCAAGTGGCGCGGCGATTGCGAAGGCGGGTTCGCCAGCAAGGGCCCTTGCGATCCATCGAGATGGAAGGGGAAGGGAGTCGCGGTTGGTGGGATTTAAAAGTCGCCAAAAAAGTGGCCACCGCTTTGTGGTCCAGCGGGGAATGGTCGATCCGCCGGCGCCGGAACTTCCAACGGAGTTTTGATTTGACCGAGCGGGTCATTCCGGAAACTTGGCGCAAACGCCGCTGCTCCAAAGCCGAGGCCTTTGATCTTCTGCTGTTGCAGGCCCTGGAGGGCCACGGCTGGGCGACCACCGGCACCTTGGCCGCCACCTGGAGGTTGCGAAACTGCCGGCCGGATTTAGAAGCCTCTCTCCGGCGTTTGCAGGAAAAGGGCCTGATTCAAGCATGCGGTCGGGAAAATTCCGGTGGCCGTCCTCAAAAGGGATGGATTCGATGCCAAGATCTAGAACTCGCCGATCGGGTTCGGAGACTTCGGCCCAGATCCGCTCGCGGCGTCTTGCTTTCGCCCTTCGATCCTTTGCTTTGGGACCGAGCCAGGGTGGCGGCCCTATTTGATTTCGACCAAGTGTTGGAAATCTTCAAACCGGCGCCGCAGCGGAAATACGGCTATTACTGCCTGCCGGTTTTAACTGGAGAACAATTGTTGGCCAGGGTGGATTTAAAAGCCGACCGCAAAGCGGGTCGCTTGAACCTATTGAATCTTCATTACGAGGGAACCGAAACTTCCCGGCCGCCCAACGCCACCGCCCGCAAAGCGGCGGAGACCGCCTTGGATCGCTACAGCGAAGCCGTGGAACTCTCATGGCGCCGCTGAACAATCCATTTTTCCGCCGCCTCGGCCGCGGTAACGTAGCCCTTCCTGGACCAAGCTCTTCCGGCAAATGCCAAATAAGAACCCAAGCTCATGTGTTCGATCTTTGCCTTTTTGGACCTTCATTCCGACCCTGCCCTGGCTCGGCAGGAAGCCTTGGAGCGAACCCGGTTGCTGCGCCACCGCGGCCCGGACTGGAGCGGCATTTATGCCGATGACCGGGCCGTTCTAGCTCATGAACGCTTGGCCATCGTCGGAGTCGACAGCGGTGCCCAACCTCTGGCAAGTCCCGATCGCACCCAGTGGCTGGCGGTCAACGGCGAAATCTATAACCACCAGGAATTAAAAGCCGGCTTGCAGCAGGCCTATGAGTTTCAAACTCATTCCGATTGCGAAGTCATTTTGCCGTTGTGGCAGCAAAGCAAAGAAACGTTTCTGAACCGCCTCAACGGGATTTTCGCTTTCGTTTTATACGACCGTGAAACCGGAGATTGGATGATCGCCCGGGATCCCATTGGCGTGGTTCCCTTGTATTGGGGAAGAGACGAACACGGGAATCTGGTGGTGGCCTCGGAAATGAAGGGGCTGCACGGCATTTGCCATCATCTTGAGGAATTTCCCCCCGGCCATTTCATGACCCGGGAACAACAAGAACCGCAAGCCTATTATCAACCCGATTGGCGGGATTACGACCAGGTGAAGGGAGGGCCGGTCGAGGTCTCTCCTCTCCGGGAGGCCTTGGAAACCGCGGTGCAGGGACAGTTGATGTGCGACGTCCCTTATGGAGTGCTTTTGTCGGGAGGGTTGGATTCTTCGATCGTCGCCGCCGTGGCCGCGCGGTACGCCGAGCAACGGGTGGAGAATCAGGGAGAATCTCGAGCTTGGTTTCCCCGCCTGCACAGTTTCGCCATCGGTTTGCAGGGCTCGCCCGACCTCGAAGCCGCCCGCTCGGTGGCGGCGGCCTTGGATACCGTCCATCACGAATTCCATTTCACCGTGCAAGAGGGATTGGACGCTCTTCCCGACGTCATTCGCCACATTGAAAGTTATGACGTCACCACCGTGCGAGCTTCCACCCCGATGTTCTTGCTGGCTCGCCGAATCAAGGCCATGGGGATCAAGATGGTTCTTTCCGGAGAAGGAGCCGATGAAATCTTCGGCGGTTATCTCTACTTCCACAAAGCGCCGAACCCCCGGGAATTCCACCAGGAAACGGTTCGCAAGTTGAATCATTTACACCAATTCGATTGCCTGCGAGCCAACAAATCCATGGCCGCTTGGGGAGTGGAAGCTCGAGTTCCCTTTCTGGATCGGGATTTCCTGGAAGTGGCCATGCGGCTGGATCCGGAGGCCAAAATGTGCGGACAGGGCCGATTGGAAAAAGACATCCTTCGCCGCGCCTTCGAAGGGTATTTGCCGCAACCGATCCTACGCCGGCAAAAAGAACAGTTCTCGGACGGGGTCGGTTACGCCTGGATCAATGGTTTGAAACAAACCGCCGCCGCGACGGTTTCCGAGCAACAATTGGCCAATGCGGCCTGGCGCTTTCCCATCCATCCGCCGCAGACCGCCGAGGCTTATTACTACCGATCGATCTTCGACCGTTTTTATCCCGGGCCGGCGGCGGCTCAATGCGTCCCTGGAGGGCCAAGCGTGGCTTGTTCCACCCCGGCGGCGATCGCCTGGGATGCATCCTTTGCCGAGTGTGCCGACCCCAGCGGCCGGGCGGTCGCCGGGGTCCATCAAGATTCGTGGCAAGAAAAGGAGCGTAAAGGCTCCGCTCCTGGTGCTTAGGGGAAGGTGTAGCGGAGTAAGGGAGCGAAGCGCCCACTTTCATACTCCACCGCTTGGAAGCGCAAGGTCAAACCGCTGAAGTGGAGTGCAACCATGCCGGAAACGCTGGCCTCTCCCTGGATGTCGGCGATTACGTTGCCGAGCAGTTTGTACGACGCCATCTGAATGATGGTGAAGCCGGTTTCCAGGCCGATTTTGCTGATGCCGGCGTTGTCGGTGCTAGCGAAAATCAGAACGTGGTTGTCGGGTTCCGCGCCGCTGACCGTCACCGTGTTTTGGTAGCCGGCCCATCCGGGTTCCGGACGCTGCACGGTTAAGGGGGTCGGGTGGCCGCTGATGACTCGAGCACTGCCGGCATTGATGCCGCCGAGATCGTCTTCATCCGCACCCAGCAAAAGGTCGTGGAATCCGTCGGCGTTGACGTCACCGGCGCCGCTGACCGATCCTCCCAAACGGTCGCTGGGTCGATTGCCGTGATGGCTGAACAATAAAGTTCCGTCTAGACCGGAGTAGAGATAAGCCCCACCGGCGTGCTTGCCGTTTTCCCCGGCCTTTCTGGCGCCGACGAGAAGGTCGCCGATTCCGTCGCCGTTGAAATCACCGGCAGCGCTCACGGAAATTCCGAAACAGCCGTAGTAGAAATCTCCTTCCCACTGATAGATCTCACTGCCGTCGGCGCCGGAGTAGACATAGGCTTTGCCGGCACGATCGGTGGTCAAGGTGCTTTGGTTGTAGGCTCCGATGAGGACGTCAGCCAAACCATCGTCGTTGACGTCGTCACTAAGGGCCAGGGCGGAACCGAACAAGCTGCCATCGTCGTGGCCGAACCATTGCAGCAACAATTCGCCGGTGGCCCCGGAGAACAGCATGGCGCAGCCGGCTTCGTTTCCGGTGGAATCGTGTTGGGGGCCTCCAATCAAGCAATCAGGAATGCCGTCGCCGGAAGCGTCCAAACCTCCGGAAACGCAGGTGCCGGTGGCGTCTTCCATGGCGCTACCGTCCCATTGGTAGATCAAACTGCCGTCGAAGCCGGAATAGAGTCGGGCGCTGCCGGAGCGGGGGCCGTTCGGGTCGTCCCAAGGAACGCCGACTAATAGATCGTCATAACCGTCGGCATCGACGTCTCCGGCTGCGGCAATGGACATTCCAAGCCGCAGTTGCGGACGTTCGCCAAGCCAACTTCGAAGCAGACTTCCGTCCAAACCGGAAAACACTTCAACCTTGCCATGGTCCGACCCGACGTCCGGGAAGAAGGGAGAAGCGATGGCCAAGTCGGGGACGCCATCCCCGTTCAAGTCACCGGCTCCTGCAACGGCGTAACCGAATTTGGCATCCGGAACCGCTCCATGCCATAGCTGCAGGGGCAGTCCGGTGCGGCCGGACAACAAAACGGCGCTGCCTGAATTTTGGCCGTTAGGACGGTCCCCGGGAGCTCCGACCAGCCAATCGTCGAAACCGTCTCCATCCACGTCACCGGGGCCGCATACCGATTTGCCGAAAAAATCCCGGGGAGAGTCTCCGACCTCATACCAGAGCAGAGACTGGGACCATGCCGAGCTTACCCAAAGCAATTGGCAAAAGAGGATGGGAAGGAAACGGTGGAGGAGGAAGGAATGCATGATCTTCCCTATGGTTGATGGTGCAAAGAACGAAGAGAAAACCAAGGGGTTTCCCCTTCCTGCGAGGGCATATTATAACCGGCTATGCAAATGCAAAGTTCCTGAACCGAGGTTCAGGGAAAGCGCTTTTCCAGCAAAGGAAGAGCGGTTAAGACCAGGCGTCCGGTGCGACCCAGACTTTCGGCACTGCACTTCTCCAAAGTGTCTTCCCGGCTATGCCACCATCGGTTTTGCGGGCCGAATTGAAAGTCAATCAAATTGATGGTGGCCACTCCAGCTCTTTGAAACGGGAGATGGTCGTCTTTGATCTCCCTGCGCCCCGCAACCAAACTTGAATCTTGCATTTGACCGGCGGCTTGATGAAACAGCCGACGCAAGCGCGGATCGCTTCGGGTTTCCACCGAGAGTTGAAGATCTCGATCGCCCACCATATCCAGCAGCACCAAGGCTCGAATGTTTTGCAAGCGGTTTTCTCGTTGTAGCTTGCGGGCTAAATGACGGCTGCCGAAAGTGGAATTGTCGACATCGTCCCAAGGCAAATCGTAAAAGGGTTCCTCTCCGTCGAAGAAGCAAAGGACCAGAGCGGGACCGGAGCGTGGGCCGGTACCGCCCAAGATTCGCCCCAATTCCAGCAACACCGCGGTGGAGCTGCCGCTGTCGTTGGCGCCGACAAAACCCGGAAGGTCAAAGCTGTCATAGTGACTGCAAATCCAAAGTTCACCCGGCTCGTTGCCAGGCCGGCGAGCCAGCAGGTTGACCACTTCAAACGGCCCGGTCCGTTCTGCACCGGGTGGAGTTGCGGCCCAACTGCGATCTTCCTCCACCGCCCAGCCGGCCGCTTCCAGTTGGCTGCGCAGATAGGCCCGGGTGGCCTCGGCACCGGGGCTACCCAAGGGCCTCGGGCCGATGGTTTCGCAAAGATAAACCAGGTCCGCCCAGCTACGATGGGCGTCGAAAGCATTCCTAAGGTCCCCGTCATCCCGGGGCAAATTGGAGGAACCGGGCCCCGTTTCCGCCGGGCGTGGCGAATCTGAAGCCTGACAAGCCGACCAAAACAAGCCGATCAACAGCAACGCCGGGATGGGGACGTATCGCAGGAAGGCGTACATGAACAACCGAAGCGTGGCGGTGCATCATACGAACCGACATCAACGGGAAGCGCAGCAATGCCGGAGCTTGCTGGTGCTGTTTCCAGCATTTTGTGCTTTTCTGACCTGTTTGGTTTTTTGGCAGTGGCGAACCTTCGCGGAACCGACTCGGGCGGTGGGGAGTTTCCTGGTTTTGGCTGGTTTTTCCCTGGCTCTCGGGGTGCTGGCTCGGAGCTTGCGGGAGAAGGGGCTCCTGGTGCATACCTTCGGTTCCGAAATCATGCTGGCGGTGATCTACAGCACCATGTTTTTGGTCTTGCCCTGGCTGGTACCCGAAGACGGCGAGTGGCACATGATCGCCCTGGATCGGCGCTGGTTCGGCTATACCTATGAGGGGGCGTGGCAGGCGCTGCAATCTCCCTGGCTGAGCGACTTTTTACAGATCGTCTACGTCAGCCTTTATTTGTTCCCCGCCATCATGGGCATTCACTTGTATCGGCGCCGGGATTGGTGGGGAATCTATAACGGATTGGATCGTGTCATGTTCGGTTTCATCGTTTCCTATTGCGGATACTTGGTCTTTCCGACCCGTTCTCCTTATGACTTCATCGAGTACGTTTCTTCTTTACCGACCTTCGGCGTGCAACCTTGGTTGCACGACATGATCGCTCAATCGGTAAACAAACGGGATTGCTTTCCCAGCGGTCATACCATGATGTCGTGGTACATCGCCTACTTGAGTTGGCTTCGAACCCCGAGTTTGCGCTGGTGGATGACCGGCTGGGCGGCGTTGACCACCGTGGCCACGCTTTATCTTCGCTATCACTACTTGATCGACATTGTCGCTGGAATCGCTGGCTTTTTGCTGCTCATTCCATTGGCAAATTTCGCTTTCGGACGTTTTTCCCTGCGAGCCCAGCCGCAAGCAGAAGACCCGGCCGTTTAGGTTCAGGTTTCCCCTCGGCCGTGTATGAATCCTCGAGAATTCCAAGATGAAGACACTGTACGTAACCAACAGGGAAGATTGGCGGAAGTGGCTGGAGGAGAATTTTGACAAAGAAAGGGATGTTTGGCTGATTTATCCGAATCAAGCATCCGGAAGGCCGAGGATTGTCTACAACGATGCCGTGGAAGAAGCCCTGTGTTTTGGCTGGATCGACAGTACGGTTAAATCATTCGATGAGGAGAGCCATATACAGCGTTTCTCCCCGAGAAACCCGAAAAGCACCTATTCTCAGCAAAACAAGGAAAGAATCAAATGGCTCTTAAAGCATGACCTGGTTCATCCTGCCATATTGGAGAAGGTGAAGAAGGTTGCCTCAGAGAAATTTGTTTTTCCGAAGGACATCATCGAGGCCATAAAAAAAGACCAAGAGGCGTGGAGGAATTACACCGCATTCTCCGATGCGTACAAAAGAATACGGATTGCTTACATTGATGGCGCCCGCAAACGTCCCGAGGAATTCAGGAAACGGTTGAACAATTTCATCAAAAAAACGAGAGAGAACAAGCAGATTGGGTTTGGAGGTATCGAGAAATATTTCTGAAAATCTTAAAACGACTGTCGCCCTGAAGTTTTCTCAGTTTGGTTGGGCTCAGGACTTAAGTTTCGGTATCGCCCTGGCGGCCTTCGGAGCTCGATCCAAAGGTCGTCAACAAGAGAAATAGGGCGACGGCTGGAAAGGCCAAAAGGGTGGCGAAGATCGCCCAATTCCCCCGATCCGGAACTTGAAAGCCGGACAGATTGGCGACCCCGAACCAGCCTTGAACTGCCGGCATGCTGGTGGCCCAGATGGCGGCGATCATGCCGATGCCGATCAGAGCTTCTCCGGCAATCAATCCGCTGGCGGCCAAGATTCCCTTTTCCGCGGCTTTCCGCCCCCGGAACCGTTCCGCCAACCAGCGCAACAAGCCGCCGCAAAATATCGATGCGGATAAGGAAAAGGGGAGATAAAGCCCGACTGCGAACGGCAGGCTAGGGACGCCGAGCAGTTCCACGACCACGGCCACCGCCATGCCGATGAACAGCAGCACCCAAGGCAGGTCTTGTTCGAAGATGCCTTCCACCAAGGTTTTCATGATGTTGGCCTGAGGAGCCTGGAAATCCGGTTCGGCGACGGTGGCGACGCCTTCAGACGCACCCTGTACGTTCAATAACGCGGTGCCGCCGGCCGGATCGGGCAAGGTCAAGATGAAAGGCAGCAAAAAACTGAGGACCAGGGCGGCGCTTACGGTACCGATCAATTCTCCGATTTGCTGTCTCCGCGGAGTGGCTCCCAACAGGTAACCGGTTTTCAAATCCTGGCTGGTATCCCCGGCCATGCAGGCGGCGATGCAAACCACCGCTCCCACCGAAATGGTTTGCACCATGCCGGCCAAGCCGGCATAGCCATGGGCCGACAGCAGTAGAGCCGTTCCCAACAGGGTGGTTACGGTCATGCCCGAAACCGGGTTGGAGGAGACTCCGACCAATCCGACGATTTGGGCTGAGACGGCGACGAAAATTCCTGAGAAAGTCACGACCGCCAAGGCCGCCCACAGGGAATCCACCACCCCGAGGAAGCGAAGGGCCAGAACGCAAAGCAAGCCGAGGAATAAGGCAATCGGATAAGGCAGTTCCCGGGAAGTCCTCCGGGTTTTCGAATCTTCACCCGACGAGCTTCCATTCCAACTTTTGGCCAGCGTCTGAAAGAAACGAAGCAGGGTTCGGAATAAGGACAGCAGTCCGCCGAGGGTGACCGCTCCGGCGCCGATGTAGCGGATGTAATGACTCCAAAGCGCACCCGAATTCAATTCCCCCAACGGACTTTCCGCCGGCGGCAGGACGCCGTCGAACTGGGTGCCAACCCAATGCAGGGTCGGCATGAACACCAGCCAGCCCAAGGTGGCTCCGGCCATCATCATGCCGGCCACGGGCAGGCCGAGGATATAGCCGACTCCAAGCAAGGAGGGAATCGAAGACAGGCTCAGATTGGCTCGATACACCCCGCCGATGCGGAGCGTGAAGGCCACCCTTTCCAGCAGGAAGCCGAACACCTTGAACGCCAGGGCATAGGCAGCGCCCAAACCGAGGCCGGCGAAAACCCGGGCGGCGGCGCCTCCACCTTCCTGGCCGGCTTTCAACACTTCGGCGCAGGCGGTTCCTTCCGGATAAGGCAAGCGGCCGTGTTCCTGAACGATCAGGAATCGGCGCAGGGGAATCATGAACAGGACTCCCAGGACGCCACCGAGTACGGTGGTCAGGGCCACGTCGGCAAAACTCGGCGCCTGGCCCCAGAGATAAAGAGCAGGCAGAGTGAAGACCAGACCTGCTACCAAACTTTCGCCGGCGGAGCCGACGGTCTGGGCCATGTTGTTTTCCAACACGGTACCCCGGGCCATCCGCAAGATGGCCATCGAAACCACCGCTACCGGAATCGAGGCCGATACGGTCAAGCCGACTTTCAGGCCGACGTAGGCGTTGGCCGCTGCAAACAAGGCCCCCAGGAACACCCCCGTGAGCACCCCAAGTGGGGTAAACTCCCGGATGTCCTCCTCTGCCGCGACGTAGGGGCGGAAGTTTCGGCTCATGGGTGCTAAGTCGGCCTCAGGGGGCGCATTGTGACGGGGCCTTCGCTAAGCTGCCACGGCGGAAAGCCCGAAAATCTGCCGAATCTCCGCTCCCAACCATCCAACTTCCTCCAAGCAAGGAACAAGCAGGTGAAGCTGTCGGTCGTCATTCCGGTTTACAACGAAGTTCAGACTCTCCATGAAATCCTGGAGAAGGTCCGGGCCACCCATTACGACAAGCAAATCATCATGGTGGATGATTACTCCACCGATGGGACCCGGGATCTGTTGAAGGACCTGGAGAAGGAGCCGGATTTGGAGATCTATTACCACGGCCACAACCAGGGCAAGGGTGCGGCGCTGCGCACGGGTTTTCAATACGCCACCGGCGACGTGGTCCTGATTCAGGACGCCGATTTGGAGTACGATCCGGGCGAGTATCCGATTTTGCTGCGTCCGATCGAGCGGGGCTTGGCCGACGTCGTTTATGGCTCCCGTTTCCGGGGCAGCCGAATGTCCCGCGTTCACCTTTATTGGCACCAAATGGCCAATAACTTCCTGACTTGGGTTTCCAATATGTTTACCAACCTGAACCTTTCCGATATGGAAACCTGCTACAAGGTATTTCGGCGGGAGGTTTTGGACGGCATCCAAATTGAATCGAATCGTTTTGGCTTTGAGCCGGAGATCACCGCCAAGGTGGCGCGGAAGCGCCTCGACGGCCGCCGGGTGCGGATTTACGAAGTCCCGATCAGTTACTACGGCCGGGATTACAACGAAGGCAAAAAGATCGGTTGGAAAGACGGGGTGGCCGCCCTTTGGCACATCCTGAAGTTCAATCTGTTTTCCTGAGACCGGTAAAAACTCCGGCCGCCTGCCCAAAGTCGCGGATGGGTAGGCGGCCGAAGCCATAATTCCACAAGAGGATATTTCCCGAGAGAGTCCGAGGAGTTAGGGCAGGACGGTTTGTTGAACCGCGGAACTGCGTTGTTGCCGGCCGGGACTCAAAACCAAAGCCTGCAAACTTAGAGTTCGGCCGGCCAGATTGGGAGGCGTCCAAAGGCTAAGCTGAACTTGGCCGCTGGCATTTGCGAAACTGGCAGCCAAGAACTGAAGCGGAGCTTGTAAATCGAGATAGGCCTCCGGATGAATCGGACTGGGCGCAAAGCCGTAGCCATGAGTTCCGGCGTGGAAAGCCACCCAAGCCCCGGCCGGCGCTCGCTCTACCGACAAAGAAGCCAAGCTGCCGGCTTGCAAGCCACGGACGGTCAACAGCGGGGGAGTCTGCAACCACAACTGCATGACGAAGCCGTGGTTGGGTTGGCCGAAATGGGCGGCGGGATTGGCCACCAGCAAATCGGGAAGACCGTCTTGATTCCAATCCGCTCCGGCGGCCAAACGGCGGCCGAAACCGAGGAAAGCTTTATTCCCGCGCAGCGTTTGCAAAAGGGTGCCGTTTCGGCCCGAATAGATGCGGATCGCTCCGGCGGCGAAGGCGAAACTCGGGTCGAGGGAATCCCCGATGGCGACGTCGGCGTACCCGTCTTGATCCAAGTCGCCGATTCCGGCCACCGCCGCTCCGGCCCAGCCGTCGTCGTCCATCGAACGCCATTCCAGTAGCACTTCGCCGTCGGCAGCGTTGATCGCCCGGGCGTAGTTGCGATTGGACAGCCATTGAGTTCCGGCGAGGACGTCGTCCAAGCCGTCGCCGTTCAAATCGCCGGCAAAATCCAGGGAAGCGCCGAATTGAGCTCCGGCGGTATCGCCGAACCACTCTGCCAATAGCAAGCCGCTGCCGCCGGCGTAGGCTCGCACCGAACCGACGGCCGCATCTCCGGGGTGCCGGCGACCGCTCCGGGTACTGACCAATAAGTCAGCCCGTCCGTCGCCGTTGAGGTCGCCGCCGGAAGCCATTTGCAAACCCAAGCCGTCGGTATTGGCTCCTCGTTCGGAATAAAGCACTTGGCCATCCGCTCCCGAATGGACGGCGAAGTAACCAAGGCTGGCGCCTTCTCGGCTTTGGGGGGAGCCGAAGGCGAAATCGTCGTGGCCGTCGCCGTTCCAATCGCCGACTCCGGCGACGGAATAGCCGTATTCATCGGTCATGTCCGGGCCGGGGATTTCCCACAAGATCAAGCCGGTCGCGCCGGAATAAACCCGCACGACGCCGCCTCGAATCTGTTGGAATTCTTCGCCCGGGGCGCCGACCAGCAAATCGGCAACGCCATCGCCGTCGACGTCGCCGGCTCCGTCCATGGACCAGCCGAACCGGCTTCCTGCTGCAGGACTGGGAAAGTCCCACAACAGGCTTTGATCGGCACCGGAAAAGACCTGCACCGAACCCAGCGGCAAGGTCATGGCGGTTACGGCGAAATCGGCAATGGAATCCTGATTGAAGTCGCCGGTCACGGCAACGCTGTGGCCGAAATGTTGGTCGGCGGAACCGGTTTCGAACCAACCGATTTGTTGAGCGCTGGCGCTCATAATCAGAAGAAGGATGGGGGTGGTCATGAAAGCTCCAGGGTTTTTCAGGGGGGTAAGTGGAATAGAAGTTTTTTCCCCCATGTTTCAAATGGAAAAAAATCGTTTCCTGACCGTAACAAAATCGGGCCCTCGGTCCATCGACCCAGGGCCCCAGCATGACCAAGGCTTCCGGAAGCTATAAAGCTCTACCGTATGGTGGGCCGCCCAGTCGAATTTCAGAGAGCAAGCCGGAGCAAACCCCGAGCTTGCGCGACTTGGATGTCGACGTCCGTTAAACCTCGAGCTTTCAAGGCCCGTTCGGCTCGATGTAGCGCCCGGCCCGGGGCGTTGTTCTTTTGACTTAAATGTGCCAAGGCCAGTTGCTTCAGAGAACTGGGAGCTTGTTCGGCCAAATAGCGTTCGGCTTGGGCGTTGCTCAAGTGTCCCTGAGGTCCGGCAATGCGATCCTGCAAATGGGGCGGATAAGGACCGTTTCGCAACATCTCGGTGTCGTGGTTGAATTCCAACACCAGGAAATCCAGACCGTCGAGCAAGCCGGACGGCAAGCTTTCAGTTTCGCCTAAATCGGTAAAGAAACCGGCCCGGAGGCCGTCCGCTTCGAACAGGAAGCCGTGAGTGGGTTCGGCATCGTGAGAGAGGCGAATGGGGGTGCATTGCAAAGCCCCGATGACGAACGGCGATCCACTTTCGAACGGCCGATCTTGGATCTTGCGTCGCTTGCGTTCACTTTCGCGAGTGGCGGAAGAATGCAACAGGGCATCCGGGTGGGCGAACAAGGGGGCTTTGGCTCGGGCGGCGACCGGAACTACATTGGCGGCGTGGTCGCTGTGGCCATGGCTCAATAACACGGCGTCGGCGGAGGTGAGCTGGGCTCCGGCGGTCCGAGCCAAATCGCGGGCGGTGCGCTGAGCGATTCCACAATCCAAGACCACCGTAGTGGTTTGGCTGCCGAGGCCGGCTCGAATGAGGGCGCAATTTCCGGAAGAACCGCTGGCCAGAAGCAAGATTTCCATGGGCGGAGAAGCCTAACCCGCCGCCCTAGCCGACGCCAGCCGGAGTCCGGCAAGCTTAGGATGAAAGCTCCATGGACTCGACCCGCCAAATCTCTTACGGGCTGCATTCCAAACCGCCGGCGTTGGCCTTCGTCGGCAATAGCGGAACCGGCAAGACCACCTTGCTGTGCGGCGTGTTACGCATCTTGCGCAGTCGCGGCCTGCGGGTAGGGGTGATCAAGCATTCAGGCGGCTTTCACGTTCCGGACAAACCGGGTAAGGATTCCTTTCGCCTAAGAGAAGCGGGAGCCACCGAATTGGTGTTAGGTTCCAAGGACGCGACCGTTTTCTTCGGCCATCATCCCGGAGCAGAGCCCGAGTTCGAGCGGCGTATGGCGCTCTTGGATCCGCACTTGGATCTAGTGTTGGTCGAGTCTTATCGGTCCGCCCAACTGCCCGCCATCGAGGTGCTTCGCTCCGGCCATAGCGAGGCGGTCAAGATGCGGGAAACCGAAAACCTCCTGGCGGTGGCGGCGGATTTCCAGCCTGAGGGAATCGCCGTGCCTTGCCTGCCGCTGGATGAGGCCAACCAGGTCGCCGACTTCATATGCAGGACGGTGCCGGCCCTCCAGGCCTGAGCTCGGTTGCTACAATCCCGGCCATGGGCTTGACCCGCCGCATTCTCCTGGCCATGGTTGCCGTGCTGCTCCTGAGCAGTACCTGGCATGCCGGGGAAGCGGAGCATGGAGAGGAACACCATTCCGACCACCACTGCGTCCTTTGCGTGCCGGGAGCGGCCAACCAGTGGTCAGACCCATGTGCCTTCCAGCCATTGCCGGATTGGGAAACCGGGCCCAAGCGCCCCGTGTTTCTGGAATTGCCGGCAAGGCGAAGCGTGGACCCGAACCCTGCGATCCTGGTTCGTGGCCCACCAAAATTTTCCATTTAGCGAGCCATCCCGCCCTTGGCATGGAAGCCAAGGGATTGGGCTATTTGCGGCTTGAAGCCGCTTATGGCCGGATTGTGGGAGGTATTCCTCCTCCCGCATCGAAGTCGGAAATTCCTAAAAAACAAATCCGCTGCCGCTGTGCAGCCCCTTGATCCATGGATCGCAAAAGCTCTTGCCTTTCCCTGGCCGCACTCTGTCTGCTGGCCCCGTTTTCCTTCGCTCAGGAAGACCCCTTAAAGCTCGACCCGGTGAATCCCCAAGCCGAATCCCGGCAATCCGGGTCGGGTGACGATTACCTGTCCACCTTCCAGGATCCGAGCACCATGCCCGGCTTTCTGGGTCAAAGCCGAGCCGGCTTCACCACACGATTCGACAACACCTTCAATCCGGCGATTGGCGTGGTGTTGGATGCCCTAGGCGAATTTTCCAGTGCTTCGCAAAACGCCGGCCGCTTCAACAAAGTCCGGATGCGGACGCTGGAGCTGGACATCGCCAGCCGTATCGATCCCCTTGGGTGGGCCTATGCTGTGGCAGCTTTCGTCGATACCGGCACCGAAACCGAAGTCGAATTGGAAGAAGCCGCCGCTTGGCTGGACCAACTGCCGAACAATTTCTCGGTGCGGGCCGGCCGTTATTTGGCCGACTTCGGAAAATGGAACACGCTCCACACCCATGACAAAGCTTTCGTCAATGAGGACGTGGTCCGTCGCGAAGTCTTCGGCGGTCCTTTGTTTACTACCGGTGCTGAGTTGCATCACTGGTTTGGAGTCGGCGATGTTCCGGTGCGCTGGTCCATCGGCTTGGCTTCCGATGCGGAAGGGGACGATCACGACGCCTTTGGCGACGGCCACGGCCATGCCCACGGCAGCGAGTTCTTGCGCGGTCGCCGGGGAATCGACAACTGGGCGGCTACTGCCCGTTTGAGTGCCCAGTACGACGTCGGCGATAACGGCTACTTTCAGTGGGGTCTGAGCGGTTTCTACACTCCCGGCGCCATCCAGTTCGAGGAGGAAATCGCTCCCAGCGGTCGGGAATTGGAAATTCGGCGGGAAACCCGGAAATCGGTGGTCGCTGCTGATTTGACCTTTCGCTCGGTGAATTCCGTCGGCGGAACGGCTCATACCGCCTCCATGGAGTATTGGCACGACCAAAGCCAGTTTGGTGAGCCCTTGGTTTCCGATGGGCATCATGGACTTTGGGGTTTTTACGAATACGCCTTCAGCCCTTACTGGGGCGCCGGTGTGGTCGCTTCCTGGGCCAATCACGGAGATTCGGTCGGCCAAGATTTTCTCGCCGGCGGCGATTCCCTGGCGCAGAGAGGGGTTTTCCTGAGTTGGTGGTTGAGCGAATTCAATCGTCTGCGTTTGCAGGTGCAGCAAGTCAATCCCGGATTTGGAGAAGACAAGTACTGGACCGTCGCTTTACAGTGGTCGGTCATCCTCGGGGTTCACGCCCACAGCTTGGATTGGTAGGGATGGTTGCATGAGAAAGCTCTTTCTTTGCTGGATGTTGCTGGGCCTTAGCCCGGCGGCCATGGCCGGCCAGGACCCGATTCAAGTGGTTGCTACCACCCAGGACTTAGCTTCTCTGGCCCGAACCATCGGTGGAGCCCGAGTTCAGGTGGAAGCTCTGTTGAAGCCGGGACAGGATCCCCATCGGTTGATCGCCAAAGCTTCTCATCCGTTACGTTTAGCCAAAGCAGATGTGCTGTTGCTCCAAGGATTGGACTTGGAGCACGCTTTCTTGCCGGCGATTTTGGAGCGGAGCCGAAACAAAGCGGTGAAACCGGGAGGTCACGGCTACATGAACGTGGGGGCTTACATTCGCCCAATGGAAGTTCCCCAGCACATCGATCGTTCCCAAGCGGTGGATTTGCATCCTCGCGGGAATCCGCACTACCACTTGGATCCGGAAAACGGGCGCATCATGGCGAAAGCCGTGGCTCAAGTGTTCATTCGAGTGGATCCGAAACATGAAGCGGAGTACCGGAGCCGGTGGCAGGCTTGGGATGAAGAAGCGCAAAAGCGCATCGCCGAATGGGAACGCTTGATGAAACCTCATCGAGGTTGCAAGATTTTGACCTACCATCGGTCCTGGTCTTATCTCGCGGCACGATACGACTTGACCGTCGCCGGTGAGATTGAGCCGAAGCCCGGCTTGGCGCCGACGCCAAATCACTTAGCCAAGTTGTCCCGCTTGGTCCGCCAGGAACAGATTCCGCTCTTGCTGATGGAGCCTTGGTATCGCGAGTCCGACGTTGCCGGATTGGTCCGGGCAACCGGCATCTCGGTTTCCCGCGTGGACAGTTCTTGCGGAGGCACGGAGAAAACTCGGGATTACCTCGACTTCCTGGATCATCTGATCCGAAGCTTGGCCGGTTCCCTGGCGAAAGAGCCGGAGAAAGTGTGACGCTGTTGGCTCTCCAACAAGCCTGCATCGGCTACCCGGGAGTGGTCGTTCTCGACGATGTCAACCTCGCGGTAGAAGCCGGCGACTATGTGGGCTTGGTGGGAGCCAATGGATCGGGAAAAACAACTTTGTTGCGAACCTTGCTGGGGGTGCAATCCTTACTTGAAGGAAGCCTTCAGCGAGGTTCCGATTTTCGCCTCGGCTACGTGCCGCAGCAAATGAACCTGGATTCCCGCTTTCCGCTTTCGGTGTGGGAAGTGGTTCACATGGGATTGTTTCGGCCGGGAAATCTATTGACTCGCACACCTCCGGCGGACCAAGCCTTCGCCGAGAGTTGCTTGGAAAGGGTTCAAATGGCCCATCGCCGCCAGGCTTTGTTTCACAGTCTTTCCGGCGGACAAAAACAGAGGGTTTTGATGGCTCGCGCCTTGGCCGCCAAACCGACCCTATTGCTATTGGACGAACCTTTGGCCGGAGTCGATGCCAAAGCCAGCGAAATCGTGATGGAGCTGCTGGACGAGGTCCATCAGGAAGGATGTGCGGTCTTGCTGGTCACCCATAATCCGCTCCATCTTCGGGATCGGGCGACTTCTCTTTGGGTGCTTCGCCATGGCAAAGTGGAGGCGGCTTCCCTGCAAGATTTGTTGAGTCCGGAAGGACTGGCCGCGGTCCTGCAATGAAACAACTCTTGCTGGATTACTGGTATTTGTTTCAGGATCCCTTCATTGCCTCCTTGCTGGTTGGGATCATTCTTCCTTTGATCGGCGGTTTGTTGTTGCTTCGCCGAGCGGTATTCCTGGGCGTGGCGGTTCCTCAGTTTTCCGCCGCGGGACTGGCCATCGGCTTGTGGTTATTGCCGTGGTGGCCGGGGTTGTGGCAAGAGTTTCTGGATCACGGCCATCCGGAGATGAGTTATATGTTCGCCTTCGCCGGAGGAGGAGCAGTTTTGGCCCTGGGCGCTTTCTCATGGTGGGAATCTCGCCATCGTGGCGGAACCGAAGGCTTGCTGGCGGCAGGTTTCGCCGTGGCTTCGGCCATGAGTCTTCTGTTTCTTTCCATGGGCCCGCTGGGGGCGAATTTGGTCGACGCGGTGTTAAAAGGAGAAATCCTTTATTTGGACCATCACGGCTTGATCGTTTTGGCAGTGGTGCTGAGTTTGGTTTCCGTGATCTTGCTGGCCGCCCGCAGACCGATTCTTTTGATTGCCTTCGATCCGGATTTAGCCGCCACCTTAGGCGTACCTCGGACCCTATTTGAACGCCTGCTTTGGCTTTGCGTCGGTCTTTCGGTGGGAGCCGGAGTGGTTACCGTCGGCCCGGTTTTGGTTTTCGGCTTGTTGTTCTTGCCGCCGCTGGCTGCCCGCGGTGCTTCCGGGTCGATGCCGGGCTTTTTTATCCGTTGCAGCTTGCTTGGCCTCATTGCCGTGCTTGCGAGCTGGCCCCTTTGTTTGTGGTTGGAACAGCCCTACGGGCCGACGGCAGTGTTATTAAGTGGGCTCTTGGCGTTGTGTTTTCATGGGATCAGTCGCCTAAATATTGCAAAGGGCCCCCGGTATTGAACAGCACCACCGATTCGGAACCATTCAACCAAGCTTGACCGCGAAATCGCCGCCAGGCCGCCAGGCAAGCGCCACCTTCCGGACACATCCATAGGCCGCAGCGACCGGCGAATTCGGCGGTGGCTTGCCGGAGTTCCGATTCGGTGACCGCTACCGCGGTTCCTTGGCTTTGTCGCAATGCCCGCAGGATCAGGAAGTCGCCGACCGCGCCGGGGACTCGCAAACCGAAAGCGGAAGTCGGTTCAGGGTTTTCCCACAGGCCCGCCTGTTCCCAGCCCTGCTCGAAAGCTCGCACCATGGGGGCGCAACCGGCGCTTTGGACGCAAACCCAGCGAGGTCGCTTGGAATCGATCCAACCCAAAGCTTCCATTTCATCGAAAGCTTTGGCCATGCCGATCAAACCGGTGCCGCCGCCGGTGGGATAGAAAATGACGTCCGGCAACTTTCCCAAGTCCCAAAACAATTCATATCCCATGATTTTTTTACCTTCGATGCGATAAGGCTCCTTCAAGGTGGCCACGTTAAACCAACCTTGCTCTTGGCCTCGTTTTGCTATCCAAGCGCCGGCATCGGCGATCGTGCCGTCAACCATGGTGACTTCGGCCGCCAACTCCCGGCATTGCCGCGCGATGCCGCCGGGCGTGTTTTTAGGCATGGCGATGTGAACCGGCAAACCGTGCAGGGCGCCATAAGCGCTGGCGGCTACCCCGGCATTGCCGGCGGTCGGCAGACAAAGGGCTTCGGCGCCAAGAGTTTTGGCCATCGCCACCGCCACTGACATGCCCCTTGCCTTAAAGGAATACGTAGGGTTTTGGGCTTCGTCCTTGATCCAAAAAGATTTTTGCTCGATTTCGGCGTCGGGGCTTTCGATCGGTAGCAGCGGGGTGGCCCCTTCTCCCAGGGTTGGAGTCCTCATGCCTTCCGGGCAGGGCAGTCTTTCGGGGAAACGAAACTGACCCGGCGCTCTTTGCAAAACCCTTTCTAGGGAAGGCACGGAGCCGTGTTCATAGTGAACCAACAGCGGCCCCTGGCACGCCTGACAAAGACCTTGCAAGCGATCATGAGCGTGTTCGGTGCCGCAGCGACCGCAAAGGAGTTGCCAAGAAACCATGGATCCAATTTAGGCCGGCGCTGAACCTGGGGGGGAATTGCGGTTTCCGAATTCGGCTTAGCGAAGGCTTTGGCTCTCACCGGGTTTGGACCCAGACTCCGCCGCCGGCATGTTTTCCTGGTCCAGCGTCTCACTTCCCGGCCGGTGTTGCCGGTCGAACAGCCATCGGTCGCGGCGTTCCTTTTCTCCTTGAGCCAAACTCTCGGGGGGTGCCGGTGGAGCGGCGTTCGGATCCAAGGCATGTTCCAAGAGTTGCAGGGAATAGGTGGCTTCGGCACTAAGAGGGATGTCCTTTTGTCGAAAGCCTTGCAGCATCGAAAGAGCCGAATCGTCGGCGCAACGCAACAAAGCGTCGGCGGCGGCGGTCTTCTCCTCCCAACTTCCGGTTTCAAGCCAGGATTGCAAAACCGGTACCGCTTCAGCCAATCCGGCGGCGCCAAGCGCTTCCAGTACCCGGGTTCGACTGCGGGGTTCGTCCAGCATGGTTTCGAAATGAGCCGCCCATTGGAAATCGCTTCGCCGGGCGAAACGGCCGCAAACGTGGCCCAGGCGCCAGGACAGGGTTTGCATGACGGCTTCGCGAACGTAGTGACTTCGTTCGCGAGTCGCCTGACAAAGAAGGCCGACCACATTCAAAGGAAGGCTTCCCAATACGAAGCGAGCGTCGTCTACCGGTCTCAGCGCTTGGCTGTTCAAACGATCGATCATGCGCCAAACTTCAGCTTGAAGGTGGGAATCGAACGGAGCCGGAGGACCTTCGCCGGGAACCAATTCCCGTTGCAGAAACCAGCTATGGCGGCAGGCCAACAAATGGGCCCAATCTTGTTCGAAGCTTCCGCCAGGCTGCCACTCCTCGGTTTCAGGCAGCAAAGCCAAAGCGGCGGCGGCTTGGCGGCGGATTTCTTCTATCCCGGCTTCTTCCCGTTGCAATAAATCGAGCAAACCTTCCAAAGCGCCGCCGTTTTCCAACTTCAACAAAGCTCGAGCCAGGGCGACGTAAGCCAACAAGTCTTTTTCATATTTGCGGCGCAACAGCAAACGCGGCATCACTGCGGCAACGCCGACCTGTTCCAACCAAGCATAAGCCAAGCGCCGTTGAGCCGTGGTGCTTTCCCGGCTCTCCAAGATGTCCATCAAAGCGCCGTTTAAAAATAGAGGCGGCCGGCTTTGCAAATCACGCCGAGCCAGAGCTCCCACTCGTCCGGGAAGTTGACTGGTTTCCAAAAGTTCCAACACTTCCCGCAATTCGGTAGCCGAAACCGTGACCAAGCCTTGGCCTTCCAAGTCGGCTAAGGCAGTGTCGACTACCGATTGAAACCATTCCGGTTCCACTTGGGGGGAGGGGCCGGCGGGCGGTGTGGAAACCGTTTCTTCCGGCTGGCAAGCGAAGCCTAGGAGCAGCAGGCTCCAAACCGGGGCGCGAGCTTTCATGGTTTCAACAGCATACTTTCGACGACCACCGCATCCTCGTCGGTCATGTAGGGATTGGTTTTGTACAACAGGCGGAATTCCAAGGCTTCGGCCTGGGGAGGCGCGGTCAAGGTTTCCTTCCAGCTTTCTCCCGAAGGTAGTTGGGTGTTGGTGAGGTCGACTTCATCCCGATAGGGATCGCGGAAGCGATAGCGTTGCTGCCAGGCACCAGGCTCTTCCCCAACCAGGTGCCAACGGTATTGCATATCGGCAGCACGACTGCGCTCGTCGGTGGGAAAGTTGTGGGCGGCGCCGTAGTTTTCCACTCCGTATTCCACTTGATCCCCGGACCAGGAGCCGAACAAACGAACCGCGGCTCGGAGCGAATCAGGATCGTGAGAAGCATTGAAGCTGTGATCGAAACCGCGGCGGCCACCGCCTCGAAATACCGGCGGCATGTGGCAATGCAAACAGTTTTGGCCGCGCAGCTCCGGAGGAGAAGTTTTCCATTGATCCACGGTCTTGTGCTGATTGTGGCATGCAGCACAGTGATTCACGTCGGCCATGCGGGTCACCGTCTGCGGCCGGCAGGGAGCGTTCTTCCGCGGGTTGGGATTGGCGGTAGCGACTCCTCCGCTGGGCAAGGCGTGACAAGCCAGGCAATCCACTCCCAGTTTTCGTTCCGAGTTTCGGGCCAAAACCCGTTCCCCCGGAGCGAAAGCCAATACCGGACGGGGAGCATGGCAGGCCAAGCACTCCTCGTTGCGGAAATCTTGGCTCAGCTTGCGAACTTCAGGATTTTCGAACGCGAAGCCGTGATGAGAAGCCTGCCATTCCGCCGCCACCCCGGGATGACATTCCATGCACTGCTGGGATGAAGCGACTTCGATCGCTTCCGGCGGCGGTTGCGGTTTGAACACCATGGCCAAAACCGAAATGCCGCCGGCGGCAAGGACCAGGGCCAACAAATTGGCGGCACGAATCATGCCGGATTGGGAGCGGCCTTCGGACATAGAGCTTGCAGGAATTGGTTTGGGTCGGAACAGACTTCGGCTGCGGCGGTCGCCGGGGTCAAGCGGCCTTCATGAAGGATTTGCAAGTCGCCACCCAAAGCCAAAACTTCTTGGGGTTGGTGAGTCACCAGCAAAACCGCCGCCCCGGTGGCTTGCAGAACTTCTTCCAGGAATTCGAAGCCTTGGTTGCGAGCGACCGGATCCAAACTGGCGAAAGGTTCATCCAACAACAGCAAGGCCGGCTCCAAGGCCATGGCGCGGGCAAAAGCCAGACGCCGGGCTTCGCCTCCGGAAAGAGTGTTGGGTTTGCGGCGGCGCAAAGCCCAAAGCCCCAAGCGTTCCAGGGCGGCACGGCTTCGAGCCTTGGCTTCGCCGCGGCCGTGGCCTTGCATGCTCAAGGCATCTTGGACGTTGGCTTGCACGCTTCGACTGGGCCAAAGCCCGAGATCTTGAAACACCATTTGCAAACCGCGTTGGTTGGGGGCCAGGTAGATGCCCTTGCCATCGCTGGCCAAGGTGCCGTGAAGGCGAAGCTCCCCCTGATTGGGCCGATCGAAACCGGCAATCAATCTCAACAGGGTGGACTTTCCTTCTCCGGAACGGCCGGCGATGCTGCGGCGTTGCTGTGGGTTCAAGCAGAAATCCAACTGATCCAACACCGTGCGGTTTCCAAACCGCCGGCTCAATCCGCGGATTTCCAGTAGTTGGGCGGTCATGCTTCCTCCTTGGGGGAGAGCAGACGCAGCGTGGCTTGTAGCATCACCGGCAAAAACAGCACTAGGGCGATCAACAGGCCAAACGCGGCGATGAAGTTATCTCGAGAAAAATGCAAGGCGTTGTAGTACCGGACCGCGGCGCTGTGATTGGCCGCCGGAAGCAGGATGGCCAAATCTAATTCCCGCATGGCAAACACGGCGACGAAGCCGGCGCTCAACCACCAAGCTTTCTTTTGCGGACCCAAGCGATAACGAAACACCCGGGCGAAGTAACTGGCTCCGGCCAATTGGGCGCTTTCTTCCTGACTGTCCGGGACTCGCTGCAGTCGATCCAACAATAAAAACACCGCCACCGGCAAGTAGCGCCCGGCCATGACCAAAGGCGGCAAGGTCGGGCTTTCGTAAAACTCGAAAAACAAATCTCGATTGAAAACCAGGATCGCTCCTAAACCGAATCCCACCGCGGGAGCGATCAAAGGCAGAGCCAAAGCTAAAGCGACCAATCGCTGTTTCCAGCCCGGACCCAGGCGCAACAGGGCGTGAGCCCAAGGAGGTGCCAACAACAGGACCAACAAGGCCGCCAACAAGCCGGTGCGAAGGGAGCGAATTAAATCGCCGCGGCCGAGTTCCAGGGCATCCTGGAAAGCCTTCTGACTGCGCTGGCTCCAAGTCAGCGAGCTGCTTGGCGTCGCTGCTCCCGGACCAGGGGCTGGATTCGGAGCCGGGGCCAGGGCGTTCGAAGCGCCTCCCGGTGCCGCAGTTCCGCCTTGGGCCGCTATCTGGGCTTGAGGGCGATATCCGGTTTCGTACAGGATGCGACCAAGGGGCAGCAGCAGTAGGACGGCGAGAACGGCCAAGCTGAGAACGAAAGCGGGCCAGCGCCAGGCTCCCAAGCTCAGCGCCGCCGGCGGCCGGCCGGAAATTGGATCGGGGGCGCCGAGGAGGTCCTTGGTCTGCAAGCTCAGCCAGAACACCAGGGCGGCGGCGGCGACCAGCGGGGAGGCGGCTCGGGCGCCGTCCAAATAGCCCGTGGCCGGACCGCGCCAGGCATTGAACACCTCAAAGCTGTAGACGGTGAACTTGTCGCCGACAGCGGCGAAGTAGTCAGGGACGGCGAAGTCGGTGGAGGCGAACAAAAATGCCAAAGCCCCGCCGAGGGCGGCGGCGGGAAGCGCCCGCCGCACCATTTCTCCGGCCGCCGCCCGGCCTCCGCCGGCCAGGATGGCGGCTTCGTGGCTGCTACCTGGCTGCCGATCCAGGGCGCGCATGACCAGCAAGGCCGGAAACGGTGCGTAGCTGGCGGCCAGGCTGAAAATCGCTGCGGCGATGCCGTCCATCCCGGTCAAGCCGTGCCAGGCTTGGGCGATCAGAAGCGGCGGCAGAAAAAGGGGCAGAGGAAGCAGCAGTTGAAAGATGCCGGCGCCGGGGAGCTGGGTGCGGCGGGCCAGGATGGCCAGCGGGGCGCCGAGCAATACCGCTCCGAAGCCAGTGGCGGCGGAGAACCACAGGGTGCGCAGCAGCAGAGTTTGCAACCTGGCTTGCTGCAGATCGCGCCAGGCGTCGGCGGAAAACAAACCGCCGAGGGTCGGCACCAGCGGCATCCAGGAAATCAGCGCGGTGACCAGCAGCACCGCGCCGAACCAGGGCCAGCCGGCTTGCAACCAGCTACGTCGTATCACTGGCTGAACATCTCCTCAAAGTCCTGAATGCGGGCTTCAAGCTGCTTGGCCGCTGCCGGCCAGTCGACTTCCATGACTTGGAAATCTTCACCCGGCCGCCCGACGTGGTCGGGAACTTCCACTCCAGGACGTAGCGGAATTTGCTCCGAATCGGAGGCCGCGAGCATGGCTTCGACTTCCGCGGAAAGGACGAAATCGATGAATCGCTTGGCGGCTTCCGGGTTCCGCGCCCCGGCAATCATGCAAACCGTATTGGGAATCAGCATGGTGCCGACTCCGCCCTGGTCGGGATAGAGAATCTTGACCGGGAAACCATTGCGCCTGGCGGCGGCGGCATCGTCGGTGTCGGTCAGACACCAGGCAAAATCTTTCTCGCATACCCTTCGCATGACGTCCGCGTTGCCGGAGCCAAAAGCCAAGCCGGCTTGTTCGGCCCGGGTAAACCAGGCGTCGACTGCTTCCGCGCCCTGCTGTTGGCTGAGGACGGTGAAATGACTCAGGGTGGTTCCGGTCAGCGGCCGGGCCATGGCGCCGTGGACCGCATATTGCGGATCGGCCATGGCTTCCACCTGACGGGGCGGCTGAGGCTGGCCTTCCATATCTTCCCGGTACATGATGACTCGAGCTCGGGCGGCGAAACCGGTCCAATGGGACTCAGGATCGCGAAAAGAGGCCGGCAGGCCTTCCGCCTCCGGGCTGGCGTAAGCTTGGGTGACGCCTTGAGCTTTCAAGCGCAGCGTATTGGCGATTTCATTGTTCCAATACACGTCGCATCGGGGGCGGCTTCGCTCGGCTAGCAAGCGATTCACCAGGCCCACGGTCTTGTTCCGTTCGACGTCGTATTGGGCGTCGACTTTCAGACCGGTGCGTTGTTCGAACAAGTGGATGATTTTCTCCGAATGGACCTGGTCCAAACTGGAGTAAACCACCAGATCGGCGGACTGGCCGCAGGAGGCTCCGAGGAGGGCCAACAGGGCAAGGCAGGCGAGGCGCATGTGCGAGAGAGTAGCAAGGGCCGTACCGGGTTTTCGGCGGTGGATTTGGACGGTTCCGTTACCCCCGCGAAACGCTGGGCCTAGAAGTTGCCAAGAACCCCCTTTCCGTTGCTGGCAAGGCTACCGGAAGTACCTAAGATGAGCCGGTCATGACCAAGACGCTGCCCCCTCTGAATCTGGCCTCTCGCATGTCCCGCCTGGGTACGGAGACCGCCTTCGAGGTGTTAGCAAGGGCCAAGGCCCTGGAAGCCGAGGGGCGGGACATCGTCCACCTGGAAATCGGCGAGCCGGATTTCGACACTCCCAAGAACATCGTCGAAGCGGGAGTCGACGCCCTTCGGGCCGGATGGACCCATTACGGGCCGGCCAACGGCCAACCGCCGGTGCGGGAAACCATCGCCGATTACGTCGGCCGTTTTCGTGGCATCCAGGTCGAGCCCACCGAAGTCGTGGTGGTTCCCGGTGGCAAGCCGATCATGTTTTTCGCCTTGCTGGCCCTGGCCGAAACCGGCGACGAAGTGATTTATCCCAATCCCGGCTTTCCGATTTACGAATCCATGATTCGATTTGTCGGAGCCAAAGCGGTGAGCTGTCCGATTCGGGAGCAAAACGGATTCGCCTTGGATCCCCAAGACGTGATCTCCCGCTTGACTCCGAATACCAAGGTGGTGATTTTGAATTCGCCGGCCAATCCGACTGGAGGCGTGACCGGCCGCGATCAATTGCAGGAAGTCTTGGCTGCTTTGAAAGACCGGCCGGACATTTCCATCTTGAGCGATGAAATTTATCACCGCATGTTGTACGACGGGGAAGAGCACATCAGTCCGATGAGCGACCCGGAGATCCGCGACCAAATCATTTTGCTGGACGGTTTCAGTAAAACTTATGCCATGACCGGATGGCGCTTGGGTTACGGGGTCATGCGTTCGGACTTGGCCGAGCAGATCACCAAACTGATGGTGAACTCGAATTCCTGCACCGCTTCCTTCACTCAAGTCGCGGGCATTGAAGCTCTGACCGGAGATCAAAGCGGGGCAGAAGCGATGTGCGCCGAATTCGACAAGCGGCGCAAGCACATCGTCAAATTGCTCAACGAGGTGCCCGGCATGAGCTGCCACTTGCCCAAGGGCGCTTTTTACGTGTTTCCGAACATCAAGGAAACCGGTTGGAGCAGCGACGATTTGCAGAAGAAAATCTTGAACGAAGGAGGCGTGGCATGCCTGGCCGGCACCGCCTTCGGCGCCGAAGGGGAAGGTTATTTGCGCTTCTCCTACGCCAACTCGATTCCGGCCATTGAAGAAGGCGTTCGCCGGGTTCGCAAAGTCTTGGAATCGTTGTAATGGCCCGAGAACGTTTGGCCGATTTTCGATCGGATACGGTTACCCAGGCGACTCCCCGGATGCTGGAGGCGATGGCTTCCGCAACGGTGGGGGACGACGTCCTCGGCGATGATCCGACGGTGAAGGCGCTGGAACAGCGAGTGGCCGCTATGTTCGGCCACGACGCCGCTTTGTTCATGCCTTCGGGCACCATGTCCAATCAATGCGCCGTGGCCGCCCACGTCGTCCACGGAGAGGAGGTGATCTGCGAAGCCTCCGCCCACGTTTTTCTTTATGAAGGCGGTGGCATGGCCAGGGTGGCCGGAGCCCACGTTCGAGCCATTCCCGGCGACCATGGCATGATCCCGGTGGACGCCATTCGCGCCGCCATTCGGCCGCCGGATTTGCACATGCCGCGGACTGCCTTGGTCATGCTGGAACAAAGCCATTTGTTCTCCGGCGGATCGATCTTGCCGCAACATTATTTGAAAGCCGTGCGCGAATTGACCCAGGAGCATGGTTTGCCCCTGCATTTGGACGGTGCCCGCCTGGTGAACGCGCAGGCGGAAACCGGAATTCCTTATGAAGAATATGGCGCCTTGTTCGATTCGATTTCCATTTCCTTGAACAAGGGTTTGTCCTGCCCGATCGGTTCCATGCTGATCGGCGGTGGCGCCTTCATTGAACGGGCCAAGCGGGTGCGGAAATGGCTCGGCGGCGGCATGCGTCAAGCGGGGCACATGGCGGCTTGCGGTTTGGTCGCTTTGGATGAAGTCCTGCCTTTGATTCCGGAAGATAACGGCCGTTGCCGGCATTTGGGTTTGAGCATTTTGGGCTTGCCCGGTTTGGTTATCGACCAGCGCACCGTAGACACCAACATCCTTTTCGTGCGGGTGACCGACCCGGATTTGGATGCCCCCGCGGTGGAAGCTTCCCTGCGGGATCACGGAGTGATGGCTCTCACCATGGGCGAGCGCCGGCTCCGTTTCGTGACTCACCGAGGCATTAGCGATGCCGACGTGGATCGTGCCACGCGGGCTTTGCAAGCCATCGTGCAAGACCGCTGACCGCCGCCTCGCCGGCGGACCTTGTTGCCCTCCCAAAATCCCCCGAACGCAAACCTAGCAGCATGTCCATCTTTAAGGCTTACGACATCCGTGGCACCTATCCCGATCAGCTTGATGAAAAGATGGCCTTTCGCATCGGCCGTGCCTTCGGCGACTTCCTGGGCAAAGGTCCACTAGCCATTGGTCGGGATATGCGGTCCATGGCGCCGGCGGTGCAGGATGCTTTCATGCGCGGCATTTTGGAAGCCGGAGTCGACGTGGTGGACTTGGGTTTGTGCTCCACGCCTCAGGTCTATTTCGCCATTGGTCATTTGCAAGCGGCAGGGGGAGCCAGCACCACTGCCAGCCACAATCCTGCCGGTTACATCGGATTCAAACTCTGCCAAGAAGAAGCCAAACCGATCAGCGCGGATAACGGCATTTTGGAATTGGAGCAAATGGCCACCGGTCCGGATCCCGGTCCGGCCAAGGGCCAAAGCGGCTTGCGGGCGGTGGACACCTTGGAAGCCTACGCTCAGCACGTAGCGAAGTGGGCCGACTTGGCCCGGCCGGTAAAAGTGGCTTCCGATGCCGCCAACGGCATGGCCGCTCATACTTTTCCGGAAGTTTTGAAGCAGATCCCGCAGATTGAGCATCACGGCCTGTACTTCGAATTGGACGGCGAATTTCCCAACCACGAAGCCAACCCGCTGAAGTTGGCCAATTTGGCCGATTTGAGCAAGCACGTCGTCGCCACCGGCAGCGAATTGGGAGCGGCTTTCGACGGCGACGCCGACCGCTGCTGTTTCGTCGACGAAACCGGCCGGCCGATCGGCAACGACATCATTACCGCTTTGGTGGCCAGGGAGGTCCTGAAACACGAGCCCGGTGCCGCCATCATTTACGATCTCCGTTCTTCTTGGGTGTTGCCGGAAGAAGTCAAGCGCGCCGGCGGCGTGCCGGTGAAGGAGCGGGTCGGCCATTCCTTTTTGAAGGCCAAGATGCGCCAGCACGGGGCGCCGTTTGGTGGGGAACTGAGCGGGCACTACTACTTCCGGGATAACTGGTATGCCGACAATGCTGAGATCATCTTGATGTCGGTGTTGAATCTGCTCAGCCGTAGCGACAAACCGTTCAGCGAAATGTTGAACGATTTGATGCGCTACCACAGTACCGGCGAGGTGAACTTCGAAGTGCCGGATCCCCGGGCGGCGATTGAAGAAATTCGCGGACAATTCGCCGACGGTCGTCAAGACGATTTAGATGGCGTCACCATTGCCTACGGGGATTTGGAACAACCCGGTTGGTGGTGGTTCAACCTGCGTCCTTCCAATACCGAACCTTTGTTGCGGATGAATTTGGAAGCCGATGACAAGAGCCGCATGGAAGATATGACCGCCAAGGTCATTCAGGCTCTCGGGGTTGAACCGGAGGCTTGATCCGGCCGCAGGTTTAAAATCCTGCCATGGCCGCTACGGATCCTCGAAGCTCGCAAATACGCATCCTCGGAGTTCCCATGGATTTGGGTGCCAGCCGCCGCGGCACCGACATGGGACCCAGTGCGTTGCGGATTGCCGGTTTAGGCCGGGAATTGCGCAAACTGGGACACCAGGTGGATCGGGAAGCTGACGTGGCGGTTCCCGCCATGGAAACTCGGGCTGACCAGAGCGGACAAACTCGCTTCAAGGAAGAAATCCTGGCCGTTTGTGAGGCTTTGGCGACCAAAGTCGAGGAAGTTCTGGATGCAGGGGCGCGGCCCTTGGTTTTGGGAGGAGATCATTCCATTGCCATGGGAACGGTGGCGGGAGCCAGCGCTCACTTCCGCAAGCATCAACAAAACCTCGGTTTGATTTGGATCGATGCTCATGGGGACATGAACATCCCCAGCTCCACTCCGTCCGGAAATATTCATGGCATGCCGTTGGCTCATATATTGGGTCAGGGGGATGAAGAATTAGTCCAGCTCCACGGCTTCGCCCCGAAGGTCCGGCCGGAGAACGTGGCCTTGATTGGCATTCGCGACGTGGACGGCCAGGAAAAGGAAAGGATTCGGGAAAGCGGCATCCACGTCTACACCATGCGCGAGATCGACGAGCGCGGCATGGGGGAGGTGGCCCGGGAGGTGATCGGCTTCGTGACCAACGGCACCGCCGGCTGTCACGTTTCTTTCGACGTAGACGGCTTGGATCCGGGCGTGGCTCCTGGGGTGGGAACTCCAGTCCCCGGCGGCATCAACTACCGGGAAGCCCATTTGCTGCTGGAGTTGATTCACGATTCCGAAGCCATGGCTTCCATGGAAGTGGTCGAACTGAATCCGATGCTCGACGACCGCAACATTTCCGCCGAACGAGTGATGCACTTGGTCTTGTCCGCCTTCGGCATGACCATTCTTTAAATCCTTTCCTTCTTGAAGCCCATGATCGTCATCCAACGAAGCAGATCCCTGCTGCAAGTTTTCGCTTGCGGCATGCTGCTCAGTTCTTTGACCTTTGGCCAAGGCATTTCCTGGCAACCGGGGCCCGGCGGTAGCCGGCCTCAAAGCCCACAAAACTTGCAACCGACTTTGCAATTGGACTGGGCATTACGCTATGACCACGGAGTGTGGAATCACGATGGCTTCCAGGCTGTCGCTTTTGATGCGCAAGGAAACATATTCGCGGTTGGGGGTAGTCTCAGCGGCGGGCCGAACTATAGCTATGAAGTTCTTTGCCTCAAGGTGGCTCCAACTGGATCGATTTTATGGGAACGGCGCTACGACAGTCCCGGCAGCGGTTTCGACGACGGTGCGGTGGACTTGGTGGTGGCTCCCGATGGCGCAGTTACGGTTTTGGCCGAAGGGCCCGGGAGTACCAGCGACCAGGACGTTCTCCTGTTTCGTTACGATCCTCAAGGAAATTTGATTTGGCAAACAGTATGGGATCACTACTGGTCCGATTCGGCGGAAGCGGTGGTGCAGGCTTCCGATGGCAGCCTTTACGTCCTAGCTCATTCTTATACGGTCGGTTCGGTAACCGACGTGGTTTTATTGAAGTATTCGGATGATGGCGTCTTGCTCTGGGAACGGTTTTATCACGGCGGTTACGGCACCGATTCGGCGGTGGATCTGGGCCTCGATTCGCAAGAAAACGTACTTTTGGCCGGTTACAGCATCGCTCCTGGGATGAGCACCAATTTTGACTGGCTAGGTTTGAAATACGATGCCAACGGACAACTCCTTTGGTCGACCACCATTGCCGGCGCCATCGGTTGGCCGGATTATTGTTGGGGTATGGCGGTTTCCCCTCAAGATGAATTGTTGATGACCGGGTATTTGGTCAACAACACCGGCATTCAAGATTACACCACCGCATGTTTGGATTCCTCGGGAAACCTGCTTTGGCTACGGAGCGAAGGAACCGGCACCGGTGGCGGACAGAAAATCATGGCCGACCCTTCCGGCCGAGTGATTAGCGTGGGAGGATCCACCATGGTGGCCTTTGACAGCGCCGGAAATCGGTTGTGGAATCAAATTTTTGGAGCTCCCGGTTTAAGTTCAGGAAGCGCCAAGGCCGTCGCCTTGCATCCGCGAGGGGACATCTTGGTCGGCGGTTCGATTTGGGAAGGCAGTTTGGGAACCCAGTATTTTCTACTGGCGGCGGACCCGCTGAACGGGACGGTGCTTTCCACCGCCGTGTATGGAACCGCGAATTTTGAAAGTCCGGCCAGCGGTGGTTTGGAGGTTCATCCAAGCGGCAAAATCCTGCAAGTCGGATCCAGTCCGAATAGCCACGACAACGACGGCTTGTTGTTGCAGTATCGGTATTGAAGAAAGCGCGGCTTGTCGGCTGAGCGGGAATCTCTTCGATATTTCTTGGTACGGTGACGGAAGAAATGCGCCGTACCGGGTATGAAAGCAACATTTTGGCTTCGCTCCTCGGCCTTCCGATTTTCATGGAAGACGTGGATCTCTTTACTTGAGAAACAGTTGAGGGTAGCGCTCTGCCTGTTTCTTACGGTCCAAGGGCTGGCCGGGCAAGAACTGGATTCCACGCCCCAGGTTGCGGCTGGAAGCATGCAGGCCATCGCCTGGGCGGATTTCGACGGCGATGGAGTCTCGGATGTTTTCGTGGCCAATCCATTCGGGCCGAGCCGTTTGTTGCATCGGTCCGAGGGCGGAGAATTTTCCGATGTCACCTTTGAGCTTGGGCTTTTTGATCCCATGAGGGCAACGGCTGCGCTTTGGCTGCGATCCAGGGAGTTGAAGCTTCCCTCCCTCCTGATTTTGGATGCGGAAAGAAAGCTGCGCTACTTCCTCAGATCCGACAGCGGCGGATTCGTCGAGGCCCCACTCTTTCCCGAAGGTCAACTCGAGGAAGCGGTGAAATCGGTCACGACCGTAGACGGTAACGGCGACGGTTGGTCTGATTTGCAGATTTGGACTGACTCCGGCTTTTACTACGGCGAAGCCGATGGCGCAGGTGGCTTTGTTCGCCTTCCTTTCTCCACTTCGGTTCATCCTGAGGCAAGTCTGGCCGGATCGGGAACATCCAACGACGGTCAAGGCCAAGCCGCGACCAAGAACAAGCCATTGGGGCCGCTTTTACAAGGGGGAAGCAGCCGTCAGGTCACGGGAAACTCGCAATCGGTTCCGCCACCTTTTGGAGGAAGTCAAAACGCTCAACGCTTGAATACCTTTTACGCCGACGGTGTGTTCGATCAAGCGGGAATCGGCGTGTTGGAAGCTTCTTCAGATCCCGTCCTAGGCATGTTGTATCCCTTGAGCCAAAACCTTTACGTGGATCCTTCCGGCAACGTCGGCATCGGTACGACTACCCCGCAAACCAAGCTGGATCTTTTCGGAGCGTTCAAATCAAACGCTTCAGGAGGCTCCGTGGCGGTGAATGAATATTCTGGCGGTAGTGTTCCGTCTGCGGAATTTAAAAATCATCAAAGCGTCAACAGTTGGGTGATTTATCCCGGCAGCGCTAACAACAGTACCTTGAATCTTCTGGCTCGAAATCTTCCTGCTGGTGAGAGAGGATTGGTCGCCATCGCTGGAAATCAAAGTGACCTGGCGGACCTTTACGTTGACGGCGATATTTCATGCGCCAAACTGGAGACTGCGGATGGCATCAAATCGAATGCTTCGGGAGGTTACGTAACGATCAATGAATATTCTGGTGGTTCAGTCCCTTCAGCGGAATTCAAGAGCCATCAAGCCGATAACAGTTGGGTGATTCATCCCGGAAGCGCCAGCAACAGCACTTTGTATCTGGTTGCTCGGAATCTCCCTGATGGTGAAAGAGGTTTGGTATCGATTGCAGGAAACCAAAATGATTTGGCCGACCTTTTCGTCGACGGTGATATTTCCTGCCGCTATTTCACGGTTCGTGGCGCAGATTTAGTGGAAGGCTTTGAAGTCATGGAATCAGATATCTTGCCAGGTTCGGTGGTTTGTATCGACCCGCAGAATCCTGGCCGATTGAAGATGAGCGACGAAGCCTTCGACACCAAGGTGGCGGGTGTCATTTCCGGTGCCGGTAACGTCGCTCCTGGAGTCAAAATGGGCGAAGGCAGTGAGATTGACGGGCCGCAAAAAGTTGCCTTGGTCGGTCGGGTGTACGTCCGCTGCAATGTGGAGGGCGGCCCAATTCGACCGGGAGATCGCTTGGTTACCTCCAGCGTTCCTGGAGAAGCTCGGCGGGTGGCTCCCGGCCGTTCCGCGGACGGTGCAGTGTTGGGGAAAGCCATGACCGGTTTGACTGAGCAAAGTGGTTTGGTCCTGACCCTGGTGAACCTGCAATGAAAACCTTTCCCTTCAATTTGTGGGTCCTTGCCGGGATTGCTTTATGCTCGCCGGTAATAGGTCAAGCTCCTGAGAAGCGTTCCCAACTTGGCCATTGTGGAGGAGTTCACCTTCGCATGGTGGACGCGGTTCCTAAGATGGCCGCGAATCGCGGCGGCGGCTTTCAGATCGACGACACCTACGACGCCTCGGTAACGGCTGCCCAGCAGGCGGTGATTGCCTTCGCCGTGGCCGAATGGGATGCAACCTTGCTGACCGCCGGAATCAATCCTGCCAGTTACCCGATTTCTTTTCGCTTCGGGCAAACCCAAAACCAGAATGCTCTGGCGGAAGCGAATACCACTTGGTTCTCGAGTTCCGGAATGCTGGTTTCGTCGGAGGTAGTCTTCAATCAAAACGTTCAATGGTACGTGGACCCCAATCCGGCTTCAGACGACGAATTCCAATCCGGTTTCCAAAACCAATTCGATCTTCTGACGGTCGCTCGACACGAAATCGGCCACGCTTTAGGCTGGGTCGGTACCGGAAATCCGCTGGTGCACAACTTTGTCAGCGGATCCACCTTCGATGCTTCCGGTTTGAACATCGCTTTGAGAGTGGGGGATGAAGCTCACAGTTCCGACGGCGAACATCCGGAGGACGTCATGAACTTCAGCCTTGGATCTTGGACTCGCCGCCCGGTTTCCGCCTATCCCAGCGTGGCCCTGATTTCCCAAGCCTTTTCCTACACCTTGTCGGACGTCTTTTTCGCCGATCCGAATCGGTCCGGTTCCGGAAACGGCACGGTCTGGTTTCCCTTCGATTCCTTCTGGCAGGGCTATGTCGCCGCCGCGGCGGTGCCGGGTGGAGGGACCTTGGTGCTTTACCCCGGCAGCTTTCAAGAATCCTTACCGCATCATTTCACGAGTAAGGTGCAATTCATGTCGGTTCGGGGTTCAGGAACCGAACTTCAGGACTGAATTCTTTCCGTCCCTCCGGTTCTCGGGAATCGGAGGGACTTTAATCCGCTTTCCGCTCCCGCAGAAATTCTTCGAAGTGGTTGATGTTCTCCAATTCGCCCATGACCAGGAGCAAATCTCCCGGATACAGCGGGCGGTCCGCACGAGGATTGAAGAAAAGACGTCCGGTGTCGTGGGACCGAACCGCGACAGCGATCAAACTGAAATGGGAACCCAGTTGCAACTCCGCCAAGGAACGGCAGCCCTTGGGAAGCGGGGCGGGAAGCGGCAACTCTTCGAAGTGAACTTCGTGGCTATCGTCTCCCAAAGCCAAATCAGCCAAGTCCACCGCGGTCGGACGCAACAGCGCCTGGGCCAGACGTTTGCCTCCTAACGAATGAGGAGTGACCACCGAACTTGCGCCGACCGCCCGCAGTTTGGTTGCGGTGCGAAAGTCCTCGGCCCGGGACACGATCGGGCAGGAAGGGTTCAACTGCCGGGCGCTCAGCACGATGAACACGTTGTCGGCGTCGCTGTGGACTGCGGCGATGACACCGGCGGCCCGCTCCACACCGGCCTTGATCAGGTTCTCTTCGTGGGTGGCATTCCCTTGAATGAACAGAGTCCGGTCTTCCAGCAGTTCATGGACCTTGTGATCATCTTGTTCGATGATGACGAAATCTTGGCTCGCGGCTTCGAGTTCGCGCCGGACGATGGCGCCCAAACGCCCGTAACCGCACAGCACCACGTGTCCGGAAAGATTATCGATGAGCTTTTGCATGCGCCTTTGCACGAACCAGGTGTGGCGGGCGATGACCGCCCGGGCCAGGATGCCCGCGGCTAGGGAGCCGGCGGTGACCCCGGCGATGATCACGCCGATGGTGAATACCTTGCCGGTAGGGGACAGGTCCGCCACCTCCCGGAAACCCACGGTGGTGATGGTGATGAAAGTCATATAGAGGGCGTCGATCAGGCTCAAGCCTTCCAGCCAGACGTAACCCAAGGTGCCGGATATCAGCAAAACCGCAAACATGGCCAGAAGCCGGCGAATATCTCGGCGTAGCCAGGCTGCTTCGAAGTTGCCGGTCGGGCTCACCCGGGCATTGTAGGAGGTCGTGGCCCATTCGGCCGCCCAACCCATATTTTTTTGTACTTAGGGCGTTACCCTAAGTTCTTTTGGGGAATGCCTTAAGAGATGGAGGCTGTTTAGGCGGCTGGCCGAGTTCCGGTCGATCTTGAGGCTGTGGCCGGAGCCCTTGCCGGATGGATTGCAAGGAGCGACCAAGCGGCTCCGAAATCTCGAATCAGCTCTTAGGGCCTGATTCTGGAGGCATGGAATTCTGCGGCAGGGCGGAATCTTCGAAGTCTTCAGGAAAATCTTTTAATGAGGTTTCGACCATCGACCTTTCTTGTGCAAACAACAAATTCCAAGGCCCAGTCGTCCAATCGATAGATCACAAACATATGCTTCAATCTTACTTTAGGCATTTTCCCTTCAGCAGTCAGGAGGACGTTGAACCCATCTGGCTACGAATCACGGTCGCCTTCCTGGAGACGCTTCAATTGTTTATGCGGATTCCAATGTTCAGGTGGGGCCTCAATATCGGCGCTATCCCAAGGCATACCTCTGTCGATCCAATTTTGTCGCCATTTGAGGTGGATTTTGGCCCTCAAATCTAGATTGTTACTACCAAGGGAATCATGGTATCCAAATTGGATTCCGCAGCAGGGGCAAATTTCGTGAGAGGGCGAGTTGCCATTCCATGGTTCAAAGTCCAACTCGAAACCGCAAGCTGGACAAAGGTGTAGATTGCTCATGGCCATAATTGTAATGCACTACGCAAATTCATCAGAAGCGAGAACGAAAAATGAGGCCCACATTCCATGATTTCTTGTGCCTAGTAAAAAAATCTTGGTGATCAAAAATCACTAGCTCGGGTCATGAGGAAGAAGCATCTATGAGTCAGTCAAAATCAGAGAACTCCACCTTGCTTGTTGCCGCAAAGATGATTTCACCATTCTCACTCAAGCGAATAAATTTACACAAGACATGATCTCCAGGTTCGAATTCCCAGGACTCGATGTCTCTATCATACTCTTGTTCAACCAAGTAAAACACATCACCGCTTACGAATTTCGCCTGAACGGGACGCCAAACGTCAACAGCTTCATCAAGTAGACGGACGTAGATTTGAACAAGCGTGCTCACTTTTTGATTTGGTTTCTGGTTCGCAATCAAAGATGGAAGCTCCTATTAGGTCTACACCTAAGATTAACTGTCGAAGTCGGCGGATTCTCCCTTAACTAGGTGATTACGTGTTTTGTTCAAACCCATTAGACTAAACAAACAGTTCGGCCCAATTTTCAATTTTCAATCCAGACGAGAGAAAATTCCTTCCATGAAATTCTTAATGAATGCTGCGCACGCTGGCATCCTATCCGTATAGAGAGACAGGTGCTTTTTCGTTCCATCTCGGTCAAAAAAGCCAACCGTCCACTCGCTTGAGCCAGTCTTGGAGATGTACCAAGCAGGCGTGCATCGTTGATCTTCTGAATACTCAATCCACTCCGGAACAAATTCAGGGAATTGTTGGAGGATTCTTTGGATATCTTTAACCATTATTCGTTCCCTGAGAGCAGGGTAACCAGATTCCATTGCAAGTTCAGTTTCGGAGATGTCCTTTCGGGAAACAAATTGCCTTGGGATGCGAACAACTGTGAGGATTACCTCTTCGATTTCCTTCATTTCATCACTTCTATGCCAGGGTTACAAATTCGGATGCCTGGCCGTATCATACTTGAGACTGCTTCGTTTTTGCAAAGTATTGGCTCAATTTGGCGGAGTTCAGCAGCGGTGGCCACTTGCTCTTTAGCCTCTGGTAGTTCCATCGATTTCCCGAAAGAACTCCGGGGGCAATTTTTTGCTTGCATCCAGAATTTCAATTCCGACCAATCGGCCCTCGTGATCAAAATCCAAATTGATTTGGCCACAGACCTCAATTGGGTCACAGGGATAAGTCTTGGCGACCCCACCGAATATGATTTCTGTTGAAATCTGAATGTAGGCCGCATCTACCTTTTTGTCGTAGGAGGATTTCATGGTTTTGCTGTTAGAAGGTTGTTCTTATTCAAGGGGTTCCGTTAGTTTGCCCGGTACTTTTCAGGACTTGAGCCACCCTCTGCCATCCCATTTTCTATATTGACGACGAATGGGGTGAAGTGGTTGGAAGGTGCATCCCATCCCACTCCATGGATCCTTCCCTGAGTGATGTCAGTAATTTTAATCCCGTCCCAAGATAGTTCGTCGGTGATCCATCGGAATCCAATCTTTCCGTATGTAATCGTCCGGTCTCCCCATCTTTCTGTGCTCGCCCCCGTCTGTCATGATTCAATCTCCTCTGGAAAGAAAGCATCATGGAATCAGACCAAACGCCGTCCCGGGCTGAAGCAATGAAGGCCCTTCT
>QQUA01000012.1 GCA_008501825.1 Planctomycetota bacterium
GTTCGCTGGGAAACCGACCACCGTCGGAATACGCGGCGTCGCTGCAGGAGGCGGGGTACCCCGCCTCCTGCACGGAGCAGGCTGCGGCCTGTACCCATCTCACACCTAAACCCTGAAAACAAAAACAATCTAGGCCGAAAGTCTCATTACTCGTGGACCAAAAATGGGGTGCAGGTCATGGCAATATTCCTCATCGGGTCCACTCTCTCAATAGTAATGACGGTAATTTTGGAACGCTGGATGGTAGAGCCTGGAGAGGTTTTGACTCCTGTATCGGAGTTTGTAATGCTCGCCGCGAGATTGATAGCGTTGATCGGTTTCGCCGTTGTAGTAGTTCTCTTGTTGGCGGCAACGGCTATTCACTTCGTCCGTCCTGGATTCAAGGTCATTCTGGATGTTGTGCGATATACCGGCGACCAGGAGTATCGAGACAAGCTGCAACAAGCGCTCGCAGAGGATCTTAGCCTCAAACTCGAGAATCTCGAGCCGGGAGAACCAGTCTACCTCCTCGGTCACAGTCTTGGCAGCGTGCTCCTAGTGGACTTGCTTGTGAACGACGAGAATTTGATTTGGGACCGCCCGATTGCCCTCGTTACTGGAGGTTCTCCTATTCGACGCTGGTTCCAGCGTTTCTTTTCTGAATCTTATTTTCCCTCCACAAGCGGGACATTAGTGGCTGCTTTGCAAAAGCGTCACTCCGAGCTATGCTGGGCGAACGTCTATCGTCCGCAGGACCCGATCGGAACCTCACTCGATCTTTCGAGGCATGAGGGGTGCGAAGACTGCAGCACCGGGCAGCGCCATTCTGTCCTGCGAGCGCATGGAGACTATTGGAGCGATCCCGATGTCGCCCGCAAGGCAATTGAAGTCGTGCGTAATCTGCATAGTGCCAAAACTACCAAACCGGACTCGTCCACTTTACTAAGCAAACACTATATGCCGTGTCGGACGTTTGAGAACTCTTTTACGACAATGACGGCACACTGGCTCCGCAAGCTAAAAACCATCGCAATTAGCGTACTTCTAATCTTGGCGATCGGAAGCTCGGTATTTCATCACGTGACAGTCCTCCGTAACAAACGGGCATCACTTGAAATGTTAATTACTGACGGACGAACAGCCATGGCTACGGTAGAGCATCGCCGCGTCGTCACAATGCCGCCGACAGGCCAAACATCCGGCTCCTACGATCGCGAATTCGTTCTCCGGTTCCAAGATGAAGCAAGGAGAGAGCGATCGATTTCATTTACTCATGTCGGGGGGACAGACAGTCCCTTCGACCTAAGTTTCGAGATCGATTTTTTAGCGTTAGAGCGCCATGTGCGCTATGACGGAATCGACTTAGAGCCCAACAACCGGGCCATAGTTCTCGAAATTTACCAGTGGTACAGGGCACGCGAACCGGTCGAGATCATTTATACGCCGAAGGATTGGACAGTCTTTGACCTGCCGGCCTTCCCCAACGAGAAATCGTGGCTCGGTGTTGCTTGGATCTGGGGCCGAGAGTTGAGCTTCTCAGTATTTGGGATTTTCACTCTGTCTTTCCTCGTGCTACTCATCTCGAACATGCTATTCTTTCTGTTCGAGTGGATGGCAAGTGCACAGGAGCCCAAGTTCTTCACAATATGAGTTCCCCAGTGAATCCTCCCATAATGTTTCGAGGATCGGAACTTGTCGAGTTTGGGCGACGCGGATTCTTTTCGGAATCTTATTCTGCTTGATACTGCACAGTTTGAATAATGATCCTCAGATAGAAAATCGCTTCAAACCTGACGTCCCTAGTTTCGTCGCCCCCAATTCATTTGATGGCTTCCGAAACAAACTCGGAAGCCACGATTCAAGTCAAACGACTATTACCAAGAAACTACTGAATGATCGTAGCGCTTAGGTTGGTTTTTCGTTTGAATTGAGCGGCTTGAAACCAAACCGGCAATCCGAGGGCGGCGGGGGGAACGACCACGACCCAGCTTGAGTTTCCCTGCAGGTCGCTAACCGTGGTACTTCCAAGTTGAGTCGGATTTTCCAAGTCCAAAGTTAAGGACAAAGGATCGATCACCGTTTCTCCCAATCCTTGCAGGCTGTAGGCCAAGTAGGTGGGGGTAGATGGGTCTCCTCCATCGACAAAGAAAGTGGCGGTGCCACCCGCTAAAATGGGGCGCGGAAGATGCGTCAAGGTATAGCATTGGTAAAAATATCCGGCACCGATTCGCGTCCCCCCTGAATTCGTAATATTCGGCGCCCCGATCAAAGCGCGATCGGCTTGAAAGGCTACCGCATAACCGAACTCGTCTTCGTTGACCTGGTCGGAGTGATTTAAGACCTCCACTTGAGCCCAGCTTTGAGAGATCTCGTCGTAACGGAAAAGATAGGCTTCTCCAACCTGGGTTCCTGCTGAATTAACGGCTTGCGGGGCACCGCCCAAAATCCAATCGCCGTCCAAGGATACGGATTCTCCGAACCGGCCACGGTCGGTTAAGTTGGCGTGATTCAGTCTCGTTGCGGAAGACCAAGTGCCGGTCAGGTCGATGTAGTCGAACACATAAATGCCACCAACTCGCCTTCCGATTCCATCGTAGGCCTCCGGGGCTCCGGCGGCCAACCTTCCATCAGACAGAGAGACCGATTCACCGAATCGATCCCAACTCACCCAACCGGAGTGATTCAATTCTTGTTCGAACACCCAGCTTCCGGACAAAGTACTAAAGACGAAGCTGAAAACCGCGCCGACCCGGGTTCCCTGAACCGTCGTGTTAGGAGCACCGACTGCCAGGCGTCCATTCGAAAGCGAAACTGAAGTGCCGAACTCAGCCCAGTTTACCGACCTCGGGTCGGCCACTTCTTGAGTTTGGCTCCACGCAGATCCCTTGTAGTCGAAAACGAAAACGGCTCCGGTTCTATGCCCAATCTGGTCCGGGATGTTATAGGCTCCGACGGCGATGGTTTCTCCATCAATGGCCACCGAACAGCCGAATTCGTCGAAGCCGATTTGACGATTGTGATTCAATTCTTGTTCAAATAGCCAAACCCGGACGATGGGGTCGTATCGCCAGACAAATGCGGCGCCAACCCGGCTTCCACCAGCATTGACGATGTCGGGCGCACCAATCACGATTCGATCTCCGGAGACGGCTACCGATTCTCCATATCGATCCAGATTCACCGGTCTCGGGTGAATCAATTCGGCTTCAAACACCCAGCTTTCAGTAAACGGGCTATACCGATAGACATAGGCTGAGCCCACCCGGGCTCCGTTGCTGTCCGGCAAATCCGGGGCACCAACCACCGCAATCTGACCATCCATGGCGACGGAATGACCGAATCGGTCAAAATTTTGGAAATTGGAATGCTCGACTCGTTGGTCCTCCAGCCTCTGACCGAAGGCAACGTTTGCAGTGATTCCTAGGAAAAGGGAAATGCTCAAGGCATTGCGAATTCGAAGTATCCTCATGGCTTGTTTCTCCAACTGAGAGAGGTAGGGAATGACCTCGAAGGGTCGCCATGAAGAGATGTGAAAAAGGACGACTTCCGACGGGAAATTTTGAAGTTCGTTGGAAAAGTAGCCGTTGTTCGCCGCTCGTTTGGAGATCTTAACCTCCTCGATTACTTCGCCTCAGAGCAAGGCGAGTTGGATTGATGGCCGCTTGGAGGTCCTCGAAGGGGCACTCGAAGTGAAGTGTTACACTTGAAGTCGAAGCTATTGAGGACTCGCGGACCCATTTGGCACGAATGCTTCTCGGCATTTGCCTGCCTTGCCTGCTCGAAAGATCGAGGCGATCTCGCTTGCAGTCAAAGCCCGATTGAACACTTCTACCTCGTCAAGGCGGCCCTGGAAGTGCGGATAGAACTCTGTCATTCCGCCAATTTCCAAAGGATGAATGTTGTTTAGCGAAAGACTACGAACAGTTGGGTCGAAGCTGCCTCCGACCGGAACGCCATTGACGTAGAATTGCCCTCCGGCAATATTGTCTCGATCAACCGTGACAGCGACAAACATCCATTCATTCGTTGGAATCGAAGGCTCGTCCAGCGTAAACACAGTGAGACCCGATCCGTCCCACAGCGCAAGTCGTAGAAGTGCGTCTTGTACGAAGAAGGCGTAAGCAGGTCCGAAATGTCCTTTCTTGACGATTCCTCGAATTCCTGAGACCTCTTCGGCAAAAATCCAGGCATCGATGCTGAAGTCTCCATCCCCTGTGCTTGATGCAGGTCCGAAATTGAGGCTGGGATCATCAGGGACTAGGCCAATGTTCGTGCCGTTGAAGCCGATCCCTAGGTTGCCAACATAACCAGGGGCAGGAAATACGTTTCCCCAGATGCCGTGATTACTTAGAGCACGGTCGATCAATACGTGATCCGACCACCAACCGACGAGTCCATCCTGCGGAGGCGTGCAGCGCCGCATGCAAACGTCATCTAGTAGCGCGTAACTGCCGTGCCCGCTGAGCGTGCAGTCCGCGACGGTCATGGAAACCTCGATCTCCGCACCTATATGATCCGCGAGGTCAACCTCGAACAAGCCCTTCTTGTAGTACCAAGGCGTTGAGCCAGTAGCAATGTTTTGCCACCCTCCATTTGCGGCATCCGTCGCGGTGGCAAAGAATGAAGCGAGCGGCGGCGAGCCATCCGCCCTGACTTGGATCTCAAAGTAAGGTTGGCATCCTGGTTGATGTCCTGGATCTTCCAAAACCGCTCCCCACTGAACGCCTAGAATGCTGCCTCCGCTCAAGTGATTTTCGCCGAGGGTCTGGATTTGAGAAATTCTCGTTGCGTGAGAACCTCCACTGACGCCGTCAAAGTTGAGTCGGGCCGAAAACACCCCTTCAAACGGATCGATGTCGAGGGACTGCCCGGGAGGAATCACAGTATTCACGTCTAAGATGGACTCCTTAGGGTGGCCAGCAGGCAGCACAGCCGTCCACTGAGAAGGCTTTGAATTGCAATTGTCATTTTTTGCGTACTCAATCGTCCAATTCGTGAACCGCCCGGCTTCAAAGGCGCAGTTTCCGAAGAGTTCATTGAAGTCCGGGCAGGCGCCAAACAAACTCACACTGCCGCTATCTGCTCCGCGACGATCATCACCGCGAGATCCCGCTAAGTACTCCGCAAATCCGTTGGCATCGAGATCGTCGAGGCCAGCTACTCCGACCCCCATGAGATCGCCAGCCGAAGCCCCGTAGTGGGTATCGATTGTGGAACCGTCCATTCCAGAGAAGATGCGAACCATTCCGCACTGCGAACCCTGATCATCGTCCCCGGGCGCACCGACTATGACCTCGTTGGCTCCATCTCCATTCACGTCCTCGGCTCCGGCGACCGAGAAACCGAACTCGTCGAGGACCGAGTCCCCGTGGAACTCGTACACAATGTTTCCAGTCCTTCCAGATAGAACCTGGGCGAATCCTGTCCCTCCTGAATCGAACTGGGTTGCACCGACAATCAGGTCGGGAATTCCGTCTTGATCCGGATCACCTGCGGCGCCAACGGATCCTCCGAACCGATCTCCACTCGCTTGCCCTTCAAATGTGAAGAGCGGGGTCCCGGTCCTTCCGGAATAAACTCGCGCCAGCCCTGCGAGTGGCGCTTGACCGGAGTTTCGGTCAGCTCCTACGACAAAATCTCCGTGACCATCGCCATCTACATCTCCGATGCCAGCGACAGATCGTCCGAACTGATCACCGGCAGCGTCGCCAACTATATGAAGCAACTGCGCTCCGTCGACGCCCGAATAAATGCGCAATTCGCCGGAATCGACTCCGCCCGAATCGGATAGATAGGCTCCTACGAGAAGGTCGTCGTACCCATCTCCGTTGACGTCGCCAGCCGCCCCGACCACGGCGGCGTGGTCAGCCGGAAACGATCCGACAAAAGTCATCATTGGCTTGCCGTCTTCGCCAGAGAAAACAGTTGCGTAGCCATTCCCCGTGTTTCTTTGCAGAGCCCCAACGATTACATCGCCATATCCATCTCCGTTCACATCTCCGGCATGACTTACGGACCAGCCGAATTCATCACCCGGCATCCCTCCGAAGAGATTCATCAGGATTCGACCGGAGAATCCGCAGTAAACCCTGGCATTCCCCGCGTCGACACCGTTTCGATCATTTCGTGCGGCGCCAACAATGAAATCTTCGACGCCATCGCCGTTCACATCACCGGCCCGGCTCACGGAAGCTCCAAATTCGTCGCCGGCGGAACTTCCCAAATAGGACTTCTCCTGACCCATGGATACGGTCGCTAGGGCTACGAAAGTCACAAGGAAATGAACTATCCTTCTAGTCGGTGAGTTGTTTAGCATTACGATCACAGCGAGATCTCCACGACACTTCGGTTCGTTACGGACATGGTTTCAAGGGCAGAAGCAGTGGTGCAAACCGTTCGATACCGCTTGGAGCCCCATTGAACCAGGCCCAGTCCGTTCGGCAGCTTGCACGTAGATGTCACAAGGAAGAGTTGTTGGCAGTACGAAAGTGAACACTCCGTTTCCAAACTGACCCCATGGCGTCGGCCACAGCCAAGCTGGAGCTACCAGACGAGTTCCCAAGGCTCCGGCCTTGCCTGTAATTGGGACGCCTTTGGGGAGAACTGGGGTGGTCGAAGCGTAGATCATGTACCAGCGATCTCCGGCTGCAGGGCTTACTTCCCAAGTCTCTGCAATGCCGAAATTGTCGCCTTTGACGTTTGTCGTGTTGAATAGACAAAGTGTGTCAAGCTCACGCTGAACATCTGATCGAAAAACACGACTATTACACTTTGGCCCATACAGCCGGACGCACATAGGGTCGGAAGCGAAACAACCCATAAAGGTTCCGGTCGCAGGATCGAAGGACGTTGAGGTGCCGTCGCTGCCGTGGCCCCCAGCGGGAAAAGCGCAGGGGCCGGAGTCGTCTTTGTTGAACGATATTCCGATCCCAAACTTCCTGAGCGGGAGGGATGGGTTACAAGACGGCTCTCCCTCAGAATAAAATGTTTCCCCAAGGCAGTTGGGAACTTCGAAGCCTTGGAGATCGAGGACGATCGTAAAGGACTGAAATCCTCCGTTGGCCGTGCCTAATGGAACCCCAAAGACCTGTACTGTGAAATTTGCCGTTGGCCAGTTGCAAGGGCCAGTACATGGCACGTAGTCATCGTAGAGGGTGATCGTGATCTCACCGAGATCCTGGTTCGGATCCGGGAAACTTGACCAGTAACAGATCTCGATAGCATTGATTTGCTCGAGCCGACACTCGCTCCGATCCAAAAGCCCTCCACCGTCGATCCATTCAATTCCGGGGCCAAATGGGCCGATGGGGGCGCACATTGAACTCATATTGTTATAGAGAATGTCGGGACCGAGAGGTGCACCAACCTGGGAAGAGAGTGGGGCAGGGCCCCGAAAGCGTGTTCCTTTCCCCGATCGAAGCGCCTGCACCTCTTCTTCAGAGAAGCGTGAAGCCGGCAGGAACTCATCCTTCGCAACCCGATAAACTCCGGCGAAGGTTGGTTCGACGAGCCGAATCGACTCTCTGTTCTGCTGTGCTCGGAGAGTCGAACTGAAAAGGATGATGAGAATCGCGGAAGAGAGCAGTTGTTTGACCATCTAAAGATGGTATGTGTTTAAAGTCTGCCGGTATCTACATGACTTCTAATTTGCTATTGATTTGCAAAAAAAAAGAGTACTGGCTGTCAGGCGTCAAATTCGGGCCGGGGGCCGAATCGGCGTTCTGGAATCGCCTCCTCAGAATCTTATCCATGACTTGGAATCGCTCTCCCGCATTGCCTGTGGCCAAACGCATTGGAAGCGGCATCTTCCTCTGGCAGGAGGCAAAGGAAGGTTCCTCCAGAAGTAGAGATGGCCTTGGCTAAGTGGTCCCTGCTGTTTTTCCTTGAGGAGTCATGAGGGGAGTCTTTCAACCTTGCAGGGATTTCAAAAACTCTTCAATTTTGTGTTCGTTTGCCGGGCAATCTCGACACGTTCAAATTGGGGAGCTGGATTTAGCCAAAGTGAACCCCCTCAATACCCTGACCTCTTAATCCCAAAGTTGTGATTAACTTCTTCGGACAATTCCTAATCCTGTGGGCGGCCTCCTTCCATGGGAATTTGGCCTTTGTTTCGGTTCTTGAGCATCCGCAAGACGAAGAAATCCGGAAGAACTGGGAGGATGGGTCTCCGAAGCTGGTTGCGGAAGCGCGACGAGACCAGAATGGCCAACTCATTCGACACGGTTCTTACACCGAATGGCATGCAAACGGAGAAATTGCGGCGAAGGGCCAATACGCCAATGGCAAGACAATTGGTGCGTGGGCGTATTTTTGGAACAATGGCAAGCGCAAGGAAAAAGGCACTTTCGCAGATGGGTTTCGGGAGGGTATTTGGAAGCAATACGGAAAGGATAATCGATTAATCGCCGAAGGCAGCTACAGCAAATCTCGGAGGGAAGGAAAGTGGACGTTTTGGAATGTGGTGAAGGGAAGGCGAAAGGTTGACGAGAAACGAACCGGCATTTATCGGACTCATGAGATCGTCGACGAAAAGAATGGCCGGGTGTGGAATGGGGAGACGGTCGACAATCGGTGTACAGGCAGGTGGACGTGCAGGCGTCGCAATGGTGCTCTCATGATGGAGGGGGAATACCTCGCCGGCGTGCGCGATGGTTTCTGGGCTTACTATCATGCGAACGGCCAATATGATCCAGGCTGGATTTCCGGTTTCTATTTGAATGGTAAGCCGGTTGATCGGCAGGAATGGCCTGAATCGGTGGAGCCAGTGGTTTCTCAAGTCGTGGCAGCTACTTGGAGGGAGCTTGTCCTGGAAGATTTGGCGCAACACATCGAGGGTGAGCTGACAACTCGGGTACACGAATTCTTGGAGTCCGATTCCAAGCTTTCACAGCGTGCGAGGGATGGCTTGCTTTCCGACACAAGGAAGGCATTTCCAGCCATTTTGCATCGTCTTCTGCAATGCGATCTGACCACCAATGAAGGGGACCGTGAGGCGAGGTTGCTTCATGAGGAACTCCTTGCTTCCATGGCGGGAGGAGCTTGGCCATGGAAAGATCGATCGAATCCGGAGGGCATTGAAGAAAATACGCGCTTTGTCATGCGGTGGCTTAGCCTTTGGGAAGTCGCTCGGGAACTCGATGACATTTGGGAACTCTGGCTTGATCCATCCAAGCACTGGATTCCGGTAGATATATCTTTCACTATCCTTGGTTCACCACCGAGTCCTAGTTTTCCTGGCAGCTCGATTGGTCACGGCCGGTTGGGGCTTGGCGGCGGAGTTTCGAGGTGGGTATCGGGTCGTGCGTCATGGCGAAGAATCAATTCAAATCAACCAGCCATTCAGCCGTTGAACAATGGGCTGCAATGGGTTGTTTGGCAAAAGAAGAAAGATGGCCTTTGGAGTGCTGGAGATCGCCGTGATAGTGCTGGCTATGATCTTGGAGTCAGCGGGTTGTGCCTGCTTGCGCTTTTGGGCTGTGGCAATACGTTCAGCGAAGGTGAGCATTCCGAGGTTGTAGTTTCAGGCATCCGTCAACTCGTGTTACGCCAGGATCTCAATAGCGGGGCTATTCATGGGGACCATAGAGAAGCCGTTGCGGAGCAGGCAATCTTAGTTCAAGTTCTGGCCGAGGCGGCTTATTTCTCTAGGCGTCCCGCGGTGAAACAGGCTGCGCAGCAGGCGGCCCAATATCTTGCCTTACTTCAACTCGAGGACGGGTCTTGGCCGAGCAAACCCGATAAATCCGAGAGCGACGCCGCGACGACTTCCGTGGCCACGTTCGCTCTTATTATGGCATCCACTTGTGGCGTTGAGGTGACCACTGCGAACCTTGGCTCTGCCATGAGTTGGCTTAATCAATTTCTAAAGCGGAAGCCAAATGAATTATCTGACTCTGAGGAAAGAATTTTGCTGCCGAGTGGACAACAGGCGATTCGGGAACATGCTCTTTTCTGCCTCATCATTGGAAATCGAGTTCATCAAGTAGATTCTGTGATTCGGGAAACTAGGGGAGAGCTTTATCGCCAAGGCTATGATTGGGAGGACGGCGAATCAGAAAGCGCTACGGCCAGCGATCTACTTCCCCGTGCTGAAGTCGCAGCTCAGATTGGAGGCAAGGCGTGGCTTAAGTGGAGGAAGAGTATCGAAGCTTGGATCGTAAATAGACAAGTAAAGAGTGGTCCGGAAACCGGCTCCTGGAGCCCACCCAATCAGGAAGATACTTCTCGTAATCGCCTTTTGTCCACAGTGCGCTTCGTTCTGACCTTGGAGGCTCCCTTTCGCTATGGGAAGTCCGTTTTAGGGAACCGGTACCGGTGATCCCAACTTCAGTTGGAATCTGTGAAACAGTTCATCTGTCTTCACGCAGCACGTTCAAGCAGGAGTTGCGGTGGCAGACGTCAACTCTTTGCCAGCCTACTCCCCATTCCGCCGGGGTGGCTTTGTTGAAGTGTAACTCAACGAGGCAATAGCGCCGAGAAGGTCAGCCTATCCCAATCCAGAAATGCCACGAGTGAACCAAGTGCTGTGTTAACGTAGAACTGAAAATACCGGAAATGATCCTCAACCTGCTGCTCGAAGAGGGCGCCTACACTCTTCGAGCGGCCTGCTTGCAACGGTAGAAGGTGTCCAGGGACATTCCCAGGATTCGGCAGGCTCGGGATACGTTTCCCAATTCCTCAGCTAAATTCAACAATCCGACTTTGTGCCGAATGACCTTTTGGGTAGGTATGATGCAGCATGAGGGTTACCTCTGGGTTTTGTTGGGTTTTGGTTACTTCCATCCAAACCGGTAACCCTCGACTTTGCAAGGGTGGGTGTTTGATCAAGTCGAGACTACTTCACATGATGTTAAGGCTTAGCGGGCTTGGGCAGTTGAATGTTCCCCTCGAATCGAATCCCATCAGCGGCTGGCGGTTTTGGTGAAGCCAATTTCTTCCTTATGATTGAATCTGCCGTTGCGGCTGTGAGGGGATCTTTGGGCTGGAAATCCGGATCTGGAGAGCTCAGAGGCCAATCCCGCACGAGTTCGTAGAGGAAGCCACGCCGCTCCACTCTTAGAACGAGCCGCATTACAGGTTCCTTCGAAGGGTCATCCAACGCTTTCACCAGGCCGAGTTTCTCCATGAAGAATTCTTTGGCCGGGATAACTTCCGCCTGGTGAGACAAGTCGACCGAGGAATTTGCCTCACTGAGTGTCCCATCTTTATGGAGTTTGATCGAGGCCGTGGCGCTGGCAAAGGGCGGGATTTTGACGTTGAAGTAGTGCAGCTCGGAGTAGTCCACGGCCGTTGCCTGAGCCACGGAGTTGCCGATCAAGGTGTGGCGGGTGTGTCCAGGATCATTAGCTGGCAGCCTCAAGGGTTTCTCGATCATGGAAGCGACATCTGTTTCTTCGAATATCGTCTTGGTATCGATCGACCGGACAAATTCTTTCTGTTTAGTAAAGTCCTCCGCGATGGATTCCAGGGAATGATTCGCATCTCTAGCTTTCAGCCAGGATCTCGCCTTGATATCGCACCATTCATCCTCATCCAGTTGGAAGGTCACGTATTTGGAATCAATTATCTTCCCCGTCGTATCTTCCACGATTTCCTTTCCAAGCTTGACTTCCAACCAAGTTCGCGTGAACTTCGTCGTTTGTCGAGTGACGCCGATCTTCTTGTAGAATGGGACTCCTGACAGTGACTCGGCATCCGTCTTTACATTGAAGGCGGAGCAACCGACCAAGCCGAAGGTGGACATGAGTAGAAGGAAGTTTTTCATTGCGAATTCTCAGTAGTGATGGAAGGTAAACCAGCAAGGGCAACGAGTTGGCTCTGAAATGGAGTCCCCGGTCAACGGGCCAGAGCTGGACCCTATCTACTGAAAACGTAGAAACGCTCCCCTCCGTGCCAAAATCTTTGAGACACTCTTGTCTTCCTAGTTAATGTATAAGGCCGAGAAAAGGCCCAGGCATAACCGACCAGTTCCCAAACTTCGCCCCGCCCATCAGAAGCCGACTTTCCGGTCGCATAAGACGGCTACGATTTAGCGAATCGAGGAGGAGGGTCAGTGGGTTCAGCGAGAATCCGAAGTTGCCCCACTCCATTCTGCTTATGGGAGGTGATATTTTTGTTGGGTTGGTCGAGAACGGCGAGCCCTCCCTCACTCAATTTGACTTATAGTATGAAAGAAGAGGAAAGACTCGAGGACCAGCTTTAGAGGTATTTCGCCTCTCCACCCAAGGATAAGAGATGACGATCAGGAAAACTGCGCAGGAATTCTGTTCCGCGCTGGACGCCGGCGATTGGGAGACGGTCGCGTCCCTGCTTGCACCTGGATGCGAGTATGCCTGTCGCGGCGAGTTGTACGAAGGTGTAGAGACGATCGTTGCGTCGTATCGAGAGATCGACGAGTGGGTGCACAGGAGTTTCGACTCCGTGCGCTACGAGAGCCGCATTGAATCATGCTCGGAGCACGAAGCGTTGATCTCGTTCCGCGATGTGATCGAACACGGTGAGCATCGTTTGGACTTTCGATGTCAACAGCGGATCGAAGTGGGGAATGATGGGCGGATCCTACGGATTTTGCATATCGACTTGGAGGGCGAGCCGGAGAAGGCGGCCCAGTTCAATTGGGCTTGCGGGGTTCGAAAGCTCAAGGAGTGACGTCGCTGGCTGCAGGCGAACCCTCGGCCGGAAGGGGTAAATGGGGCAGCCCCGCTTCCCCAAGTGGGGGCCTCTCAAGCTCAAGCATGAGAACTCAACGAGGCAATAGCGCCGAGAAGGCCAGTCTTGCCCGATCTCGCACGTCCTCGAGGTCCTCCCCGGCGGCGACCTGATGGAGTGCAGCCGTCACCTGGGCGTCGATGTACTCCGCGGCTAGTCGAGGCGAGACATCGGCGCGTACCTCTCCGCGGGCCTGGGCGCCGCGGACCATGGCTGCATAGGTTGCGCGGAGTTCCTGGACCACGGCATCGACGCGGGCTTCCGAGCGGGGTCCGAGGCGCTTGCAGGCACTGCGCATCTTGACGTGCAGGCAACCCAGGGGAGATTCCCGGGGTGCGGTCATGAAGGAGATCAGGCCCTCCACGTTGTCGCGGAAAGAGCGCTCCGGGCTGAGATGAGAAGCTGCCGGTCCGAGCACGGTCTCGCAGTAGTGCTCCAAGACTGCGTCGAGGAGCCCGTCCTCACCCCCGAACTGTCGGTAAAGAGAGGGCTTAGACAGACCTGCCCGGCGGCAAACCTCGTTCACGGACAGGGCATGGAGCCCGTCCTGCCAGTAGTTCTCCATGGCCAGAGCGATCGTCCGCTCTCGTTCGAAGGTCCGGGGTCTTCCGCGCTTTCGTTTTTCCTCCAACGGGCTCCTTCCTGCTTATGCGCTTCATCGGATGGAGAGAGGGCGCTGCCGGGGCGCCAGGGGATAGTGTACCGCCTGGAACAAAAATCATTGACAAGCTCGGAAGGATGAGTCAATATTTAAGTACCGATCGGAACGAAAACATCGCATCCGTCGGGCGAGCGACTAAGGAGCACCTTCCATGACCATGACCTTCAGCACCACTGAAATCGGCGGCTTGACGATTCGCACCGCCCAGTCCAAATCCAGCGACCGCCCGAAGGTTGTGTTGACCAATGGCTTGCCGCAGTCGATCCGCTGCTGGGAATCGCATTGGGAGGGCCTTTCGGAGCGTTTCGACCTTCTCGCGGTCGATCTGCCTGGATTCGGAATGTCCGAGGGCTCCGGCGCGATCATGCGGCCGTCGGCTCAGGCGGATTTCCTGGCTAAGGTCTTCGACGCCTTCCACATCGACCAGGCTTTCGTGGTGGGGCCGGATGTTGGCGTTCCGGTTGCGTTGAGCTTCGCCGCCGATTACCCCAATCGCGTGCTCGGCCTGAACATCTTTGATGGGCCCGGGACGTGGCCGCCGGACTTCAGCGACGTGCTGCGTCTGGCTGTTCGCTCGCGCCTTGCTCGATGGATGGGGACCGTGCCACCGATGCGCAAGCGTTTCATGGACCAGAATTACGAGGTCGCCACCAAGTTGGGTTACCACCACTACCGGCCGACCCCTGAAGCGAAAGCCGAATACCGGCAGATCGCCGACGATCGGGTCAAGCATGCCAACGCTTTCGTCTTCCTCGGTTCCTATGGCAAGGAACTTCCCAAGCTGGAAGCGAAACTGCCGACGATTCAGAAACCCGTGCTCATCACCTGGGGTGCCGAGGACCACTTCGTCTTTCCGTCCAACGCCGAGAAGCTGCATCAGAAACTGCCGAACAGCGAAGTGACGATCTTCGAGAATGCGGGGCACTTCTCCCATGAGGACGCAGGGAAAGCCTGGTTGGATCGTTTCAGTGTTTTCGTCGAGGGAAATCTGAAATAGTTGGCGTGGCGATTTCGAAGATCCATACGACGCCCAAGGAAAAGATCGCTGAGCTCACGCCGAGGGTTTGGAAGCGGAATCGGGCTTGATTGAAAAAAGAGTGTGGGGTCCTGGTGGACCTGTGGTTTATCGGACGGTAACATCCGAGTCCAATTTTCCGCCCTCAATGGTTTCTCTTGTCGGGATTGGAGATCCTTTTGACTTTCGTCCAGGATAACGGTGTTTTCTGCCTTTTGGGCCAATCCTATGCCAGGAATGGGGAATTCGGTATCTTTGATCCTTTGCATCTGGATCTCGTGCATATTTTCCTGCCTTTTCTGAACCTGGAAGTCCTCGGATATCACCATGAGCAAAATTGCGTCTTGTGCCATCCATTGCGTAATACTCACCGATTCCTGAAAACCCCTCAATTATCAATTCATCGGCCAGCTGGACGGTGTCCATCCCATCAATGCGAATATCTACTGCGATGCCATAATCATGAGCGCTATTTCCCTTTCCGTTTCTCTTTCCCGATCCATTGGGAAGAGAAAGCTTTACATCCAACTCAAGGCGATTAGCAAGGCGTTCGAGTCGCTCTGTCACCTCTGGAACTAGTTCATTTGCACTCCCTCGAAACCTGCCTCTTGATTTCTTAACTGGTTTCGTGGGAACCTGAAAGAATTTGGTTACGCCGCGAAGTGCGTCCTTTAGAATAAATAGGTCAGTGAGTCCCATCTTCTGAATCCTCCTCTTCCTCAGGTTTTTCGCCATCCGAATCTCGAAGGAACTCACTTACTGCCTTCACAACATATTTAAGGCTCTCGTGATCTCCTTTCTTTAGTAATTGCCTAGACGCAGCGATAAGTTGCTCGCGTATTTTATTGTCAAGTTTGTTTTTTCCAAGCAACTCTTTTCTCATATTTGTAATAAAAGAATCAAGAGCATCGCTTTGGCCAAGATGGGATTCGGCTACCATACCATCGGTATATAAGGTGAAGCGTCGTTGTGCCGTGTCTATACCTTGGAGGTAGAATTCCTTGCCATCTACTATAACTTTGTTCCAGCCACGTGATGTGCATGGAGGCCCATTGGTCTCAATATGACGCACTAAGTCCTTTCTCTCCTCATTGTCGGCAGGGTACTCGAGGAGTGGCTTTCTATCTCCCGTTGTTGTTAATATTCCCTCAGTGCAGTTGGTTTGCATTTTTGGATTATCATCTCTCAGAGGCCGACTCTCTTGGGAGATCGGGCGACCGCCATATATTTGACAAAGGTGTTCGCCAATTCTCTGGGCGATCCTTCGCACCAATTCAATGTCACTTGAGTCGGTCATTTCTTGAATTAGGTCATATAATTCAAGCAAATCAAATTCTCGAGACCTTGAAGTTCCATCAAAGTAGAAGAATCTGATGCCAACCAAGTGGAGGAATGACTCATAGTCTTCGACTACTTGGCGGAAAATAAAATTTAAGGTGCGACTAAGGTTTGGATTCCTGATAAAGCGTTGAATTGAACGTTCCTCACTCTCACTTTGCTTGCGCGAGATACTTGATTCAATTGTCAGTTTTCTTTCGGAGTTTGAACGCTGAGCATGCTTTTCTGCTGCTGTCATTACGTTTTTTGTAAATTCGCTCCTCTGAGATTCATTCGACTGTTGATGGTCAACAGATCCACTGACACTTCCCCATCCCCAGGATGCGCTTGCCTTCATTCCAACTTGTAATGATCGACTGCGAGAATCCTGAGTCCGAATGCTTTGCTCACCTTGAACCTCACGGCTGAATGTTCTTTGAGATTCTTCGCTTTGTGAATCAAAGACAGATTCGGCGCGAGATCGAGAAATTTCATCTTCCTTCCATGTTTTTACGGTTAGCTCCGTTTCCTCTCCTGGTAGCAACGCCATTGTGTGAACTATAGGGCCCGCGGTAGTTTGAGCTCGTATGGTCGTTAGGTTGTATTCTTCAATCAAATATACGATAGGATTGCCGGTCGCATTAACAAGGATTGGGCCTTGTTCAAATAGAAGTCTGAGGCCATGGCTGCCATTCCGGCCCCTGGTGGGATCTTTGACAAACACTGGATACAGTCCAGTATGTAAGGCGGCTTCCTCTAATATCGCAGCAAGCTGCTCGAATCGCTTGTAATAAAAATCTGCACCAGCTCCCTTTATTTTCTCACCGTATTTTTCTGAAAAACGCTGCGATTCACTTGAATCCTCGTGCGCGCCTGTAATTGCGACAATTGAATTAATAAAGCTGGATTCCTTTTCTACGCGACTTTTGTCATTGTCAGCGTTTTTAGTTCTAATCTGACTAATTCTTTCTGCCTGAAAGTACGCGAGATCTTCTTCAAGTTCCTTTTTGGAGACTCCGAGAGCATACTGCATCATATGGTCTCTATTCGAGGCGATAAAATCCCAACGCAAGTGCGAGAGTAGGCCCTGACTATTTGATTTGAGTGGTTTTTTCCTTTCAGTGTCCGCGTCGCTCTCTAATTCTTTATTAAACCAGTCGTGTGGAATTGTTAAGATTCTTCTGCCACTCGTGCTTGAGGTAATCGGCTTTGCAAATAGAGGAGAATTGAAACTTTGCCATCGATTGGATTCATTCTTCTGTTGACTCGACATCGACTTCTCCAGGTTTGCTTGCGTGGCGCGGTAACCAATATTACTAGCTTTTCGATTTAAGTGGCAATATTACCGTCCGATAAATCACAGGTCTACCAAGATCCCACGCCGTTTTCAATCAAGCTCGATTCCCCTTCCAAGCCTTCGGCGTAAGCCTAGCGACCTTCTCCTTGGGCATCGTATGGATCTTTGAAGCACTTCATTCAGATAAGCCCACGGCTCTACCTTGCAGACTCGCTGCAATCTGTAATTCAGCGTGCTCATGGGTTTATTCCTGGTCTCGGTTACTTGTTTCATGGTAAAGCCCATTTGCTTCTTTTCCCGAAGCCGGTCGTGGGCGAATTCCAGCCGGCCTTCGGTCAGGATGTTGCGTAACGCGTCAGAGTTGCTGGAAGTTGCTCTTAGTGTACCCTCAACTTGGGGTGACAGTTGGCTTGCACGAATCCAGGACAGGCCAAACACGATAGGCAACGAGTTCTTAGTTGAAGCCACTGGGTCTTCCCCTCCCTTCCTCGCCTCGTCAAGGAGCAGCGGTTTTTTCATGGCGAGCCCGAAGCTGCTTTAAGGTTGAGATGATAGGCCTGCGGTTGGCTGTGGAGGAGGGAGGGGAGCCCAAAAATCCTCCTCGGCCATGCGCCCCATCCACTTCTCTTCCCTTAGGGCGAGTGCGTTCACAAAGACTTTGCAGTCTGAAGGATAATCTGCTGGAGAGACAGGAAAGCTGGCGCCTTCCCGGCGGATGAGAGAAACTGGCCGTGTTAAGAGTCGACGAAACTCGAATCGACTCGGGCGCAGGCGTCAGTAATTGCGTGCGCGAAGCCCCGGCGAGCGGAGGCACCGACCAAAGCACAAGCGAACCCATGCAAGCGTCGTCAGTTACCATTTGAAACTGGCAACCTCTCGGACGTGCCAAAGCCAGCGCCTGCGGGGAAGACGTCGACAGATGCACCTTTTCGGTTTTCCGGGGTTTAGTAGGACGGCGGGTGGCGAAGTGAGGCATCGGAACCTGGGAGGCCTTGCTGATCGGGTGTCTCGGACATTCAATCTCGTTTCTCAACAACTCAGAGGCTTACCAATTTGTATTTGGCATCACGCAGGTCGAATGCTGGACGAGTACCCTCCAACACATCAACAATGTGATGGTTAATGGCCGGATTCTCAATGGCTCCAGTTGTGTAGGTGATTCGATTGCCGCCCGGCTTGTCCATCTCGCAGTAGATGACTTGATCTGCGTCGCAAACTACGGCGAGGTTCGGGTTGTGAGTCACAATAATGACCTGACGACGCTCTTTCGCTTTCTTGATGCAGGGCACGAGCATTCGATACACGGATTCGTTATCAAGATTTTCCTCCGGTTGATCGATGACCAGCGGGATAGTGTCATTGTCCACCAGGAGGTAAAATACAAGAAGCAAGGCGCCTCGTTCACCCGGAGAAAGCTGATCAAGTGTCCTGTTTCCCCAGGTCAGCGCATAGCGGGGGAACAGGTATTCCAGCCCAAAAACGAAATTGTACACGTCGACGGGCTTCGTGCCCTTCTTCACGAGATCGGTTATCCTCACGAGCGGCTTCCCGTCGTCGCGAAGGTCACAGGCCAGCGCCTCGTCCATCGCTTCCACGAAGGCCTCAACGCCTTGCGTTACCGAGAAGTCTGCTTCGTGCATCATTTTACGAAGCTTCTTTTGTCCTTCCTCGACGCCGCAGAATGTACCGCGTCGGCCCTGTTGGATAAGGCCAAACAACCGCGTCTCGAAGTTTTCCGGCACAATAGAAACTTTAAATCCAATCTCAAGGCCTCGGTCCTTAAGTGGGTTGCCAGCGATTGCCTTTTCGATTGGGCTGTATAGCGATGCGTACATCTGGGCCAAGCTATCGATTCTCTGATAGATTGCCCTGACGGTCGCGGTGCGGTCCTCCTTGACCGCCACTAGTTCTGTGGGGAGTTTCTGCAGTTCCTCAAGCTGAGCCTTGAGATTGGCGAGGCTTTCAGGCTTGTCTGGTGCTCCCTCGATCTCCTTGCGGCGGGCTTCCCATTTCACTAGGTCTTCGAGGTATTGCTGATACCGTTGATTCGCAACGCTCATGGTGCGGCGCAGTTCTTTCGCCTTTGCCAGGTGCAGTTTCTTCGCGTGAGCTGGTGTGCCGACTTCGTCTTTCGAAAGCTTTCTGGATAGCTCATGGCTTTCAAGAAGGGCATCGGCGATAATCTCCTCAATCTTCGCGAGTCGCACCTCAAACGTGACAACATCTTTCAGTTCGATGCCCAACTCTCCACATTCGGAGCAATTTGCTGCGAAGTCTTCAAATGTGTGCTGAAGGTTTTCCAGTTTCGCTTTGAGCTTCTTGGCTAACGCTTCACGTCGTAACGCCTGCTTGTTCCTCGCAGTCGTCTCTACGAGCGTTGCATCAAGCTTCTCCACTTCGGCACGAATTCGCTCGATCTCCGCCGCTAGTTTCGCGTTCTGATCTTCAACAGCTGGGTCCTTGTCCGGTGGTGAGATCTGATCGGGCTTCGCCTTGATGTGTGCTGCAAGTTCTGCCTGCTTGTGCTTGAGTTGCTGTTGAAGCGCCTCGCGGTGCTCATCCGTCAGTCTTTCATTGAGGGTAATGATTCGTTCATTCAGGCCTCGAAGCTTCCGCTGGAGCAAGGCCATATGTTCGTGGGTTTCATTCGTCCTGAATGCCATCAATTCATCGAACGAGTCGCATTCCAAGCGCTCATAATTGGGGACGTGGGAGAAGATGACGCTCTTGAGTTCCTTGTCAAACTCGCTGTCTTCGCCACCAGCAACTTCGTTACAGATGGTTTCGAGGTAGTTCTGAGGGATGTATTTGATCGTCTCGACAGAGGTCGAATCTACAGGGGCCGACAATTTGCTGGACTCCACATCGCCGGAAAGCCAATGAAGCGCTACGCGGAACTGCTCGGCCTTGCGATCGCGCAGACGGCGGAATTTTTGGGGGTGCAGAAACGAGAAGTGTGACTCATGGGGAGAATTGCCTACGAGCCCAAGCGAATCCGCCAGTGCGCTCTTGCCGCTACCTTTGTTTCCAATGACCGCCACTAGTCCGGAGTTCAAGGGAACATCGCCGCTGAACCAATGCTCGTCCAGTTTGGAGTCTGGTTCTTTCTGGAACGTCAACATGTTGCAGTACCGCGTCGTGTTATTGCGTTGGCGCTCCAAAGCTGGCGGCTCCGGACCGATGAATACTCTGGAGTCAGGCTCTCTCAAGATGCGCTTGAGCCCCGAAAAGGTGGGATCCGCCTTGATCCATGTGAACCGGCGATCGTCGGGAGTGAAAAGATGCGCTTCATCGTGAGCATCGGATCCATGGACACATGGTTTGAGGGACTTGAACTCGTCGATGTACTCCGCGACAGATGGATGCCGGAGCCCCAAGCCGAACTCACGGGTTCCCCTGTTGGCCGAGAGTAGCATGTGTGACTTCTGGATCATGACCTTTCGAGCTAGATGACCTTGGCCGTCCCAACTGCACTCCGACAAATCCTCATCCGCCGGAACTGCTAGAAGGTACCGATTGCCAAAGATCGAGCGTTTTTGCTCCAGGATCTTGCTCACCTCGCCGTGATCAACTACGGCGTTCATCATGCCGACTTCGATATCCGACTTATTTGCGAAAGGCTGATGCTGAGCTTTGAGACGCTGCCCGAGGCACTTTAAGTTGCGGATCGTGAGTGGCCACATTTCGTCAGAACCACTTGGAGTGCCTTCGGCGGTGAACTTCACCTCCCAAAGGAAATCCTCTTCGATCTGCTCGGGCGTGACTTCATCCGAAAACAAGACATGAAAGTTGACGCGGCTGTCCTTACCGTCCGGACGGCGCACGATTGTATTCGTACGCAATTCGATGTTCGGGATGAAGAGAATCTGTTGCGCCGCCTCGGCGACCTCATCTCCACAGAGTTCCGTTAGCCGCGCCTCGTCGTCCAGTATCTCTCTCAGTTTCTTGTAGCCTTCGGCGGAGAAATAGTCTGCAATCCCGACGGCAGCGATTTGCTTGGCAACCGCGTGCTGGAACAGGATGGTCGCATATTTGTCGAAGTCCGCAGGAAAGTCGATGTTTAGTGCAGATATGGGAGTGTGAACATGCAGGTCCCAAATACGCCATATTGATCCGCGCGGGTCGTTCATTCCTTGGACCTTTTCCTGAAATTTCACCGGTTTGGGCAACAATGGGCTTAAGCCATTTTCGGAATCTGGCTTTGTTGTTCAATCTTCTCGGTCAGGTGGCATTGGGGAAGATAACGATGTTATCGATTGCAAAATATCTTGTAAATTTGTAATTTGCCGATGGAGCCCTAAGGTGCCTTGGTTTGGAATCAAGAATAAAGGAGTGGGCAATGCCGTAGCCTGTGGTGACGAAAGAGCCATTGCCCATGAGGATGTCACAGGTTCCGTCGCCGTTGAAATCGCCGGATTGATTGGGGTCGCCAATGCGAATGGGGGAGAGGTGCTTGGAGGTTTCTTCGAAGGCGCCTCCAATCTGTGGCGAGAGCGGTGAGAGGATTAAGAGTGAAATGAAAGCTGAAATCAGCATGAGATTCATTGTATGTTGAATTTGAATGGCTGCAGCGATTGATGTTATTTGGTGCTATTTTTTGAGGGCCGGAATCAAGATATCTTGAGGTTAAATTGAGGGATTTAGATTTCCAAAATCGAAGAGTTGGAGGTCATTTTTAGGGCTTGGAATTCAAGATTCTCGCGAGTTTGGGTAACTAACTGCATCTATAGATTGGGCATACACAAGAAGATCCTCTGCACACCAAGTCGAAATCTACAAAGTCGCAAATTAGAAGCTCTCAGTTATTCGAATTGCAGCTTCGTAGAGTCGCAAGCCGGAAACGCGGAAAGGAAAAAAATTTCTCCTGGGACAGGAAAAAAATCGGAAAAAAACCTTCTAACGGCCAGCGAATGTTGCAGGATGGGGCTTGGAGGTTCCCTCGGGAGCTTTTCGTCACCCTCCCCCAGCTCTTCAGCCTCTTTGAGATGACCTCGACTTACGACCCCGCCGGCTTTTGCGGGAAAACCCCGCGGGCACTGGCTTTGTCGTTCTTACCAAGGCTCAGTTTAGCCACCCCCCGATGGAAAGAGATAAAGACGACTTTCTAGAATCCCATGCGCAACGCCAGCAGCGGCTGGCTTCGGAATGGAAAGAGGCACGAAATTGCTTCCGAGCGTTTCAAACAGTTACCACTGAACAGCGATTTCATCATCTCGGATTGCTGTTTGAAAAAATGCTTCCTGCTATTGAAAGGAGCATCCGGGTAACTGTCCTGCGACATTTTCTCCTACTGCCGACCGAAATGGTAGTGGCGAGAATTTTCGCCTTAACCGCGCGGAGAAAAAAACTTCCGCAAAGTCACGAGACCTTTCAACTGTGGGTCGAGTCGGTCATTTTGCAAGGCCTGACCGATCCCACCGATGAACTCGGTGTCGTCAACGGCGCCCAAGGGGAGCCGAGCGGCGAGTTGCAACAGCAGTTCAACAACCTGCCGTACCAGGAACGTGCCTTGCTCTACCTTTACATGGTGGAGCGGTACAGCCTGCACGACGTTTCGAAATACACCGGCATTCCGGTGCGACAAGCCGCCCAAGCCTTAAATCGGATTTGGAGCCGAATCTCGGAACGAGGTTCGAAAATCTCCTTTCCCTTGGGTTGGCAACGCCCTGATCACCCCATGTTCCGTGAAACCAGCGAAACGGAGGAGGATTAGGCCATACATTGTCTCGCTCGCTTCTGCTTAAGGCCGCCGGTGCGTACGCAGAGGAGGTCTACCAGGAATTTGGAAGCCTTGTTCTGCAAGCTTCAGTGCTGGCAGGCCTTCGGTGGAAGGACGGGAATCTCTACGCACCTGACCCCAGAATCGTTCCCCCAAACGGTGCTGTCCTCATGGCGAAGTTACGTCAAGTCTGGAGAGAAAGCGAAACGGTCTTCCGGGACACCATGTCCTTCCTGGAGGATCAAGAACAAATCGCCTTCCCACTGTCCCGCATAGCGGAGGTTAAGGAATGGAATAACCCGTTGCCGCTGGCGAGGTTAGCGGTAGCGTTCAATCCCAATAACCCTTGGAATCGCCTGACTCTTTCGGCGAATTTGATTCGTTTTGGTGAGGGAGACTTTGCGATCAAAGAGCTTGACGCTGCAATCGAGTCGGCTTCTCGAGTGCGTGGACTCCTTCCCCGTGTCCTTCGAAACCGAGCCGGAGCCGCGGAAAGGCAGGGAGATTTTACGGGAGCAGTTCAGTTTGCCCGGAAGGCTTTAATTGCTTCTAAATTCTCGGAGACGTATATCTTAGATTACTTGGGATATTCTGTCTCGTACGGTAGGCCAGAAAACATACTCGAGGCAACCCAAGCGATTAAGAAGTACTCCCGGCAAGTTTCTTCGCAATCAAGGCTAACTGGATTTCTTTATCGCCCCGGTACTCCATGCAACTACAAGTTAAGGGCGGATGATGGTGTGGCTGGATTGATCAACAAGGAATTTGGTAATGATGTAAAGAGTCCAATACTAATCGGAGTGGGTGCAACATGAAATTCATTGCCACAAAAGCCCTTGTTTTAATCCTTTGTATTTTCGTAATATTTACAAGTACTTCAGGAACACAGGGTGCTCAGCAACCTCAAGGAATTTCCGTTCCAGCTTTGGGAATTTTTCCAGTTTCTGGGCATTTAAGCTGGATCTCCACCGAACCGGAGCATGGATAAAAACAAGGCCAAAGTTCTCCTTCTCTTCTTGGCTATTCCCTTCCTGGTCTTTTTGATCTGGAAGGTCTTAGGAATCTTCCCCATCCAAGCCCAGCCTGAACAGCAAACTCAACTCGAAAAGGAACAAAACCCCAACTCGAATCGAAATCCGAACGTAGCGGAATCGGATCCTTCGGAAACCAACCCTCCGAAGCTGGATAGCCAGAGAGAGCTGATATCGGAAGAATCGTTGCCGGTCGATGCTGGAAACGGCCGGCAGCGTCTTCTTCCCTCCCTTTCCCTTAGTGCTCCGGGTTCTCCAACCTGGGCTGGAAAGGCCAGATTCATCGCCATATCTCCAGAACTCGTAGAAGCGCTGGAGAACGAGATCGCCATGACCTATGCCCTGATCCAAACCCTGACCGAGATTTCGGAAGTCGAGGTTCAAGGTCCGGAACTTCCATTACCGGAATTCCACGACCAGGGTGAGTTTTTCGGCGTTTGGATGGTTCCCGGTTATTACGCTCAAGGCCAGTTTTGGAAAACACCTATTCCAGAACAGGAGCAGCAAATCCGGCTGAAGCCGGCGGAGCCGTTGGTCGTAAAAGCCGTCAACGCCAAGGGCGAACCGATCCCCGGAGTGTCGGTCAAGTTTTGGAACTATGCCAACGATCCCAATTACGCATCGTTGCCTTGGCGCGAGCGCTTGGAGCGGAAGTACTTCGAAGAAACCCTGGAGACCGGAACGGACGGCCTCGCCAGCCTGACCTATCCTTTGGAAGGTCCGATGACGGTCGGCGTAGAAGCCGGCTCGGTTTATGCTCCATCTCTATTGCTGGAAGCCAAGCCGGGACAGGAAAACGTGATGGTGCTGTACCCGGCTTGCAGTGCCCGGGGACGAGTGGTCGATCCCGACGGAAACTACGTGCCGAATTCCTGGGTCAGCTTCATGGCTCGTACCCGACAAGGACAAGCCCGGGGCATGGGCGACTATCCGGTGCAATCCAACGGTGAATACCACGCCGAAAGCGTGTCCACCGGTGCTGACGGCATCATGGCCATCGCTTTCGCCCAAGGCTATGCCTTGAGCATGCAAGCCATTCCCCGCCCGGAAGCGGGCCGGGAGTATGCCATGGACTTCGTCCTTCACCCCGGTGGTGAAAGCCGCTTCCAATTGCTGGGTCCGAACGAAGAACCGATGGCCGGCTTGCTGGTGCAGTTTTCCGCCAGCGGGCGCGATTGGGTGCCGGGCGCTTTTCAAAGCGATCCCCAAGGACGGTTTCAAGGTTCCACCTTCCTGGCTCGCGGTAAATCGTATTGGATGAAAATTCAATCCGGGCCCTTTCTGCTCGATACCCAGGCGATTCAGATTCCGGAAAGCGGGTTTCTGGAGCAGACGCTTCGCTGCGATTCCGCCGGTTATTGGAACCAAGTCGAGCTGTGGCTTGGAACCGAACCGCAAGCCCTGGCCGAGTGCGCCTGGATACCCGACGGAAGCGGCAAGCGACTGTCCTGGGTCGCCGACCAACGAAGCCCATGGCTTCCGGTCGGGCAAGGCTTCTTGCACTTGAAGACCGAAGCCGGTCCATCCTTCAGCGCCTCCACCGCTCTACGACCCGGCGACAATCAGACCGCGGTGATCAAACTCACTACGGCGAAAGTCCGGGCCATGCTGCCGGCTCCTGGAGCTTCGCCTTGGGAAGTGCATGGTTTCGATGCTCGAGGCGGCGTCCTGGGCCAATTCAAAGACTTGGGCGAAGGGGAACATCATTGGTCGCTTCCGACCGGAAAGATTCGCTTGGCTTTGATGCAAGGCGGCGAAACATTGGCTTCCTTCGGACCCTATCGGCTGGCTTCGGAAGGCTTGGATCTCGGTCTTTTGTCGCCAGCGCCTTCGACCGATTTGCGCGGCCGCCTGGTCGACGGTGAAGGTCATCCCTGGCGAGACCTGACCGTGCAACTGAGCGGCGAGGCCGGCGGGCTTCGTCAAACTCACAGTCAAGCCGACGGCAGCTTTCAGTTCACTCGGCTTGCCCCCGGCGATTATGAGTTGCAGGTACTTCCGTTCACCCAACTGCTGCAAGCTCCCGATCTCCGCTTTCCGATTCTGATCGAAGGGGCCGAGGGCAGCCAAGAATTGGAACTGACGATTCGCGCCGGCGAAACCGTGGAAGTGCAATTGCAACCCCGTCCCAGCCAGGCTTGGAGTGGATGGCTTCGCCGGCCGCAACATTGGGAAAGCGTGCAAGTTTCCACTTCCGGCAAGCTGCAGTTTCACGCCGGAACCGACGCCCTTTGGTATGGCGCGGTGGCTCGAAAGCCGGGAGAGTTCTACTTGGCCGGCCAGTTCGGCGCTCCGCCAACTCAGGAAGCCCAGATTCAAATCTCGCCTTTAAACCATCGAAGGCTCCGCTTTCTCCAAGCGGACGGCAGCCCCCAAGAACAGGCCCGCTGTTGGATTTCTTTGGACCGGTATCGTTTGCCGGTGGCCGGGCAACTGGATCACAACGGCAGGCTCGACTTGGCGGTTCCCAAGGATGAAAGCCGCTACGGCTTTTGGCTGGAATCGGAAAGTGGCAGTCTTCATTACGTCGCCGTGGCCGACTTGCCGAAAGAAGGCGACTGGCAGTGGCCTCAATCTCCGGTGGCGATGCAATTGCAGATCCAAGACTTACAAGGCCAACCTTTGCCGGCGGTGATGATTCGAAGCTTGCAAGAACCGTTGTGGGGCATGACCGACCAAAACGGCAATTCCAGTTGGACTTTGGTGCAGCCGAATCGTCCGCTTCGAGCGATGAAGGCGGGTTATTGGCCGGTGCAATGGCTGCCGCGAGAGACTTCCACCGCCACCTTGCGCCGTCCGGCGAAGCCCTTGCTGGTGGAAATCCATCCCCAGTTGGCTCCGGTGGACTTGCGCTTGCAAGCCGAATTCGATTTGGGGTATTCGTGGCAAGTCCCCGAGTTCCAAAGCGCCGACCGGCCCCGCCACTTCCGCTTGCAGGGCGTCCCCGAGGGAGCTTATCGCTTGATCGCTTCAAGAGACGGCGAAGTGGTGCTGGAAAGACCGCTCGACCTTTCGGCGGAAGAGACCAATTCGGTGCGCTTGGCCAAGCCTTGAACCGCCGCCCCTAAATTGGGGCCCTTGGTATCCTTGGCCGGAAGTCGCCGGAATTCCGGACCGGCGGCTTCCACTTGCCATGGCCCATCGTTTCCCCCTCATGCTCAGCTTGCTGGCAGGGTCGATTCTCGGCACCGCGACTTTGCAAGCACAAGATTGGCCGACCTATCGAGCCGATGCTTCCCGTAGCGGCATTGCCCAAGGAAGCCTACCGAAGCCGCCCTTTCGTTCTCTTTGGAGCCACACCGCCGGGCAAGCGCCGAAAGGAGCTTGGCCCGGACCGGCTCGCTGGGATGCGTACGCCGGCTTGCCTGACTTGGCTTCCATGCGCAACTACGATCCGGTGTTTCATCCGGTGGCGGTAGGGGATCGCCTCTGGTTCGGGTCCAACCGGGAAGATGCCGTCGTTTGCTTGCACGCGAAAAGCGGCGAAAGGCTTTGGACTTATCCAACCGGAGGACCGGTTCGAGTGGCGCCGACTTATGCCGACGGCAAGTTGCTGTTTGGTTGCGACGACGGTTTCGTTTACGCCTTGGAAGCCGAAAGCGGCACCTTGCTTTGGAAAACCAGCCCTCAAGCCGGCCACCCGCTGGTTTTGCATGACGGTGCTTTGATTTCGCGCTGGCCGATTCGCACCGGGGTCTTGGTGGATGACGGCTTGGCCTATTTCGCCGCTTCCCTTTTTCCTTGGCAGGACTCTTATTTGGTCGCCGTCGACGTGGAAGACGGCACTCTCGGGCGACAAGGAAGCTTTCAACGCAACGTCGGAACCGGCTTGACTCTGGAAGGTCCGTTGCTTCTGACTCGGGATCGCATCCTTTGCCCGCAAGGTCGGGTGGCGCCTTTGATTTTTCGGCGTAAGGACGGCCAAGCCCTCGGAAGTTTGGAAGGAGGCGGCGGCAGCTTTTGTTTGATTACCGATAACCAGGAAATCCTTCACGGCCCCGGCCACAAAGACGGCTGGATTACCGCTTCCAACGCCGATTCGCGCGAGAAGATCGCTTCCTTTCCTCGAGGAAAGGCGGTGGTGGTGGATGCAAAGAATGCTTATTTGCTGACCGATCACGCCATTTCGGCCATGGACCGCCGCAAGTCGGTGTTGCTTTGGAACGTGAAAACTCAAGCGATCCTGAACCTGATCCTGGTGGGAGAAAACCTGATCTTGGGCGGGGACGGTTTCTGGGAATGCCGCCGGGCGTCGACCGGGAAACTTCGCTGGCGGCAAGAAGTGGACGGCAAGGCTTACGGCCTGGCTTGCGCCCAAGGGCGCTTGTTCATCGGCACCGATAGTGGCCGGCTTTATGCCTACGGGCACGATCAAAATGGCGAGGAGATCGCCTTCCAGGAAACCGCCGGATCGGAAGGGCCGAGCGACAACATGATTCCGATCGAAGCGGTGAATGACCGCGGCTTACTCGATCGCTGGGTGTTTCAGGAAAACGGCTTGGTGCACTTGCCCATTGCCAAGGACGATCCCCGAACCGCTCCCGCTTTTGCCAACCAAGTGTCGAAGCGAGATCCGGTGCGTTTGTTGGGGGCGTTGGAATTTCACGATGCCGGCAAGGTGCAAGCCTATGGCTTGGACGGCTATTCCAACGACTTGCCGATCACCAATGATTTGAAACAAGCCAATTTGCCGGCCAAGAAGATCACCGTGGAGGCTTGGGTGCGCATCGATCAAACTCAGGAGTGGGGCGGCATCATCGGCGCGGCTCAAGACAACGGTGGCTACGAACGGGGTTGGCTGCTGGGTTTCCGCCAGGATCGTTTCGGTTTCGCCTTGGCGGCGGAGCGGGGAAACGGGCGCTTGACTTGGTTGAAGGCGCCGGAACCCTTTCAAAAGGGAGCCTGGTATCACCTGGCGGCGACTTTCGACGGCCGCTGGCAACGCTTGTATCTAAACGGCAAAAAGGTAGCGGAATCCGACACTCAAAAAGGTGCCATTCACTATCCTGAACACGCCTTCTATCACATCGGAGCTTATCGCGATGACGACGTGTATTTCCGCATTCAAGGCCAGCTTCACGAGATTCGAGTTTACGAAAAGGCTTGCAAAGAATCGGAGATCCGGCGGCGCTATCAGGCCTTGGCCGATCATTTTCCAGAACCGGAAACGGTGAATGAAGTCGCCGAGTATCGAAATCTTGCCGGCGAACCGCAAATTCAGTTCTTGGCTCCCGGTCAGGCGGAAATTCAGTGGCAAAGCGAGAAGCCGATTCGCTGCGATTTGCACCTCATGGATCCGAGAGATTCCTCCACCCGGTCGTGGCCGGCAAAAGAAAAACAGCGCCAGCACCGGATCGAAGTGGACGGTTTGCGCCCGAACACGCTTTACCAGTTCTACCTTGCCGGCACTGAAAAAGGACGGAGCTGGCGAAGCCGGGATTTCGAACTGGACACTCACTTCAACTTCGCCACCGCCCCGTGGAACCGGGATGAAGAAGGTCGCGAAGCTGAGGAAGTGGCCGAAGACTCGATGGACGCTTTCGCCGAAGCTTGCTTGCAAGCTCTTCCTCATCGAAAAGGGCAATGTTTCCTATTCGGTTTGAAAGATGGGCGCTTGGCCGCCGCTCTGGCTGAGAAGTTCGAAGGCACCGTAGTGGTTTTCGAACAAGCCGGCCCCGAATTCGAGGCCTGGCGCCGTTCCATAGTCGAACAAGGCTTGTACGGCTCGAGGCTTCGAGCTTTGGAAGTGGACGAATGGGGCCATCTGCCTCTTTCCGGTCCGATCGCCAACCTGGTGGTGATCCATCCGCTTAGAGAATTCGATTCTCCGGTTTGGTTCGAAGAAGCCTTGCGGGTGTTGCGTCCAAATGGGGGCGTGGCTTATTTGCCTCACTGGCAAGCTCCGAATGGGGATTTCGCTTCGGACTTTCAGACCGAAGCCGCCACATTGGCGACCCGGCCCATGAAGCGGGTGACCCGCGGACCTCTTCAAGGCGCAGGTGCTTGGACCCACATGTACGGTTCCGCCGACAACAGCGCTTTCGGCGGCGAAACCTTGTCCGGCGCCGTTTCCACCGAGGAGTTGCAGGTGCAGTGGTTTGGATCGCCGGGCCCGCGGTTTCAGTCTGACCGGCAGCATCGCAAGCCCTCGCCCTTAGCCATTTCCGGACGACTGTATTTGCAAGGCTTTCACCGGATCTTGGCTTTGGATGCTTATAACGGTGCCGTTCTTTGGAATCGGGAACTGCCGGAACTAACCCGGTTCAACGTCCCGCGGGATTGCGGCAACTGGTGTGCCGATGAGGATTCGCTTTGGGTGGCCATGGGCGATCAACTTTGGCAATGGCGAGGCCACGACGGTGCCTTGCTGAAAACTTGGCCCTTGCCGTCGCCTTCCTCGAAAGTGGCTTGGGATTGGGGCTATGTCGCCGTCGATGAAAGCCGGCTTTATGGCAGCGCGGTTCGCCAGGGCAGCTCGTTTACCGATTGGTGGGGAAGCGGCGCCTGGTACGACAGCAAGTCCGGCGACGCCGCGGCCAAAATTTGCAGCGAATCCCTGTTTGCCTTCGACAAAGAACGAGGACAGCCGGCCTGGCAGTATCGAAAAGGATTGATTTTAAATTCCACCATTACCTTGTCCGGAGACCGCTTGTATTTCCTGGAGTGCCGCAACGATGAAGTGCGGGCTTTGGCTCGAGGGAGAATCGAGGATCCCCGGTTGTGGCAGGATTTATATCTGGTGGCTTTAAACGCTCGAACCGGCAAAGCGGTTTGGCAGCGGGAAGCCAAACCCTTGCCGGGAAAAGTGGCGGTTTATCTGGCGGCTTCTTCCGGCAAACTGATTTTGCAAACTTCGGCCGATGGTGAATTCGCCGTTTACGCCATGCGGGCGAAAGACGGTTCCAGCTTGTGGCGCAAGAAATTCCAATGGGAAGTCGATCACCACGGCAAGCATTTATCTCGGCCGGCCTTGGTGGGAAATCGTTTGTTCCTGCGGCCCCTGGTGCTTGATTTGCGCAACGGCGAAGTTTTGAAGCAAGCCTTCCCGGAAGGACATCAGTGCGGATCCTATGCTGCTTCCGAAAAGGCTCTTTTCCTTCGGGCGGGTGAACTGGCGGTTTGGGACCAGGAAGGAGGCCAAGCCAGCCGTTGGAACCGCTTGCGTCCCGATTGTTGGATCAGCACCATTCCCGCCAGCGGCATGTTGCTTTCTCCGGAGGGCGGCGGCGGTTGTAGCTGTGGCAGTTGGTTGGAAACCTCGGTCGGCTTCATGCCCCGGTCGGTGCGATGAAATTCTTTTGCGCGGCGCTGGCTCTGGGCTTGAGCCTGAGCGGCGGATGGCTGTGCCGCTATACCATCCGCGATCTCGGCTTCGTCGATTTGCGAGGACCGGTGCATCGATTAGTGGTTCCTCAATCGGGGGACGAAGCTCTTCCCGCCGATTTTGAAACCAAGCTCTCCGAAGGCTTGCGCTTCAGCAATCTCAAGTTTGAATTTCGAGCACCGGAAGAAGAAGGCGACCGGACGCCGTTTTTGATTTTGGAGCACGGCACGCGAGTTCCTTTGGCCGTGCCCGAACGGGAGGTGGATAGCTTGTTGCAGGCGGCTTTGCGTTCGCCGATTCGGAACCGCCTGGTCGAACAAAGTTTGGACAGCTTCGCCTTTTTGCTGTTTCTTCCCGGCGAAGATTCGAAGCAAGTTGCGGAGGCTCGCCACCAGGTGGATCAAGCACTGGAGCGCTTGGAAGAATGGAAGAGCCAGCTTCCCCGGCCGATTCAGCGGCCGATCCGAAAGTTGGAAATCCCCCCGGAACAGCGTTCCCAGGAACGGGTTCTCTTGGCAAGTTTGGGATTGAACCCGGAGCCGACAGCGAACAGTGCCTTGGCGGTGGTGTATGGCCGCGGCAAGTTGGCCGGGCCGGCTTTGGAAGGAAAGGCGATTCAAAGTCGAGAGGTTTTGACTCAATTGGTCTTGGTCGGGGAATCCTGCGAGTGCGATACCGACCGAGATTGGCTTGGAACCCAACAAATTCCCATGCTGTGGCCGCCGGAACAACGGCGTCGCGCTTGGCAGGTTTTGGGCTTCGATCCGGAAAGCCCGATGGTGAAGGCCGAGGTTGCCCGAATCTTGGCCCACGATCGGGAACGGCCGAAGGACGGCAAGGCTGCCGATCGAAGTTGGGAAAGTTTGTTGTTCGGCTATCGGGAAACCACGGTGGATCGAGTTTCTTCCCCTGGAGCCGAGACTTCGGCGACTTCATCCGAGCCGAGTTCGCTGCCGGTTCCGCTGGAGATCACCGAGGCCGGAGAGGGCGATTGGGATTTCGAAGACGACGAAGCTGAAACGGAACCGGCCGGTGTCGAATCCGAGCAAGAACCTCCGGCGAATCCCCTGATGCAATATCTGTTGGCGGCCTTGACTTTGGTTTTGGGCAGCCTGGGCATTGCCTGGATCATGACTCGGAGAAAGCCGAACTCGTGAAGACCCTTGCTTTAATTGTGCGCGAGATGCTGCTACGCAAAGCGGCGGCGGCTTTGATGATCCTGGCGGTTTGTTTGCCAGTGGCCTTAGGTACTTTTTTCGCCATGGCCAGCCGGGCCATGGAAGACGAAACCAGGATCATTCAGCGGGACATGGGATTGAACGTCCTGATCCTGTCGGATAAGCAGGATTTGGCCGAGTATTGGCAAAAGGGATATGCCCAGGAAACGCTGCCGATCAGCCATTTGCACAAGTTGGCCGATCAAAGCGTGGCCAATCGATTGATTCCGATGTTGCAGGAAGCCAAAGATTGGCGCGGCATGTCGGTTCTGCTCACCGGCATCGCCCCGGAAATCTTCAAAGGCGGGCAAAAGAAAAAAGCCGTGTTCGGACGCCAAATTGCTTCCGGAAACTTGATTCTCGGCGCCGAAGTCGCTGAGCACTTGGGGCTGAGCGAAGGCGATTCAGTTCCATGGCTAGAGCAAGAATTTCAAATCGAATCGGTCCTGCATTGGACCGGGACTCGAGAAGACATTCGGGTCTATGCCAACCTGGAGCAGGTGCAGCAGATTCTGGACATGCCCGACCGAATCAACGAAATCCAGGCCTTGGAATGTCGTTGTGAAGCCGGCGATCAGGACCCGCTGTTGATTCTGCGTCAGGAACTGACGCCTTTGCTTCCGGGAACTCAAATCATCCGGCGCAATCGTTTGGCTGAAGCCCGGCGGCAGCAACGATTGATGGCCGCCCGCTTCCATCAAATGGCCGGGCCGGTGTTGTTTTTGCTGGCCGGCTTGTGCATTTCCGCCTTTGCCGCCGCCAACGCCCGCGATCGCAATGAAGAAATCGGGGTGTTGCACGCCTTGGGATTTACCGGCGGCAGAATTGCGAATCTCTTCCTCGGCCGGGCGGCGTTGTTAGCTTTGTTCGGAGCGGCGCTGGGTTTCGTGCTCGGCACGGGAACCGGTTTTGCCATGGCACCCAGCTTGTTTCCGATCAGCGCGGCTTCGTTGCAATGGCAGCCAACTTGGTTTTGGCAGGCTTTGGTCTTGGCCCCCAGCTTCGCCGCCCTGGCCAGCCTGGCTCCGGTTTTGTTTGCCGTCAACCAAGATCCATTGGACGTTCTGCGAGAAAGTTGATGTTGCTGCAAGCGGTCCAACTGAGTCGATCTTTCCGTGCTTCCGGTACGGTGATCCAGGCCGTTTCCGACGTGCAGTTGGAAATGCAGGCTGGTGAATTTTGTTTGATTCAAGGGCCAAGTGGCGGAGGAAAAACCACCCTATTGGCGATGTTGGGTGGCATGTTGCGGCCGTCGTCCGGGCAAGTGCTTTGGAAGGGGGTCGACCCATACAACCTTTCCTCCAAGAGGCGGGCCGCCTTGCGCCGGTCATCGATCGGCTTTGTGTTTCAAAGCATGCACTTGTTGCCTTATTTGAATGTGGTGGAAAACGTGGCCTTGCCGCAGGCAGACCGCAAGCTCGATGACCAGAGCCGGAATCGGCTGCAAGCCCTCGGCTTGGAAAGCCGCCTGCGACACCGGCCGGGACAGCTCAGCGCCGGAGAGCGGCAACGAGTCGCTTTGGCTCGAGCTTTGGCGATGGAACCGGAATTGCTGCTGGCCGATGAGCCTACCGGTAATTTGGATCCGGAGAGCGCCGCTTTGGTGGCGCAATGCCTGGAAGAGTATCGGCAAAACGGCGGCGCGGTGGTTTTAGTCAGCCATCACCGAAGGGACGAATGGAAAGCCACTCGGCGGGCTTCCCTGGAGCAGGGACGTTTGCTTTTCCTGGATCGCTAGGTTTGGCAAAATCTAGCGACGTGATGTTCAGCTTCGCCCTTGCTTTCCTCTTGTGCGGCCATCCAATTCAGGAACCGGCGCCGTTTCAACGGTTCTACGTTGAGGATCGTCTAGGGCGCCGCATCGAAGCCTATCTATCGGAAGCCACTTCCACCCAACCGCAACCGGTGGCTTTGTTGATCTTGGGTTCCGGCTGCCAAAGCGTGTTTCAAGCCCGTGGCGAACAAACTCTCCAAGGAATGCAGCACTACTTCTTGAAGGCTGCCCGAGGAAAAGCGCGAGTTTTGATCGTGGAGAAACCCGGGGTTCAATACCTCGATCAAGCAAAACGACCTGGAACCGCCGAAGGAGCGGATCCCGTATTTCTTCGCGAACACACCCTGGAACGTTGGGGTGAAGCCAACCGGGCTGCCTTGGCGGCGGTTTTGCAACGAAAGGACGTCGACGCTAGCGGTTGTCTGGTCGCCGGACATTCCGAAGGCGGCATGGTTGCCGGCCGAGTTGCGGCTTTAGAGCCGAAAGTGAGTCACGTTCTTTCTCTGGCCGGCGGGGGCGTGAATCAATTGTTCAGCTTGGCGGAGTTGGCCGCTCGGCCTCAGCCCAAAGATGCTCCCGACGACGGAGAACAACGCCGCCAGCGGGTATTCGACGGCTGGCAAAAGGTATTGCAGGATCCCGAAAGTACGGAAGAATTCTGGATGGGCCATCCATATCGGCGCTGGTCCGGGTTTCTGATTTCGAGTCCCTTGCAGGAGTTCCGGAAAAGCAAGGCGGCTTTGTATTTGATCCACGGCAGCGAGGATCGCTCTTCTGCGGTGGCTTCTTTTGACGCGATGGTGGCGGAATTGAGCGCCGACGGCCGAGCCATGAAAGTGGAACGCCTGGCCGGGAAAGGCCACGGTTTCGAAAGTCCCAGTTACTACGGGCCGCCAAACGGCATGCAAAGAGCTTTTGAGCGTGGATTCGATTGGTTTCTGAAAGACTTGAAGCCGCGACAACAGTGGTAAAGGATTCTCAAGCCGAGTTGCAAGTCGAATGGGAAGCCGCCGGCCGGCGCTGGCGGGAGCGAAGTCGCCGCAACCTGAACCAAGGTAAAGGCAAGAGCCGGTGGGCTTCGATTCGAGCCTTGGCTTCCGAAGAGCGGGTCGAATTGCTTGCTCATTGGCCGAAGGCATATCCTGATTTATCCGATCAGCTTCGAGTGGTGGACCTTCGTTTCCCAACCTTGAACTCCGAAGAAGACTTTGGCGCGCTCATTCTCCCGCAGTGGTCCAGCCAAGGCCTTTGGTTGGAAACCGGCGGGGAACCGGATTATTGGATCGCTTTGGAAACCGCCTCGGATCGTCGGCCGGTAGCGGAGGAAGTCGCTTCTTTCTTGGTTTGGAACGGAGAACAACGGACGCCTTTGCCGTTCCATTCCGTCCTTCCTTTGCATCTGTTCGAAGGCTTGGCCCGCAGCCGGGGCCTGGAGGCGGATGAGTTGTCGATGGCGCAAAACAACTGCACCGGTTTTGCCTTGCGCCGGATTCGGCAAAGCGAGCGCTGGAGTCGGCACGCGGCTGGAGCTTTAGATTTGAATCCGGCTTTCAACCCCTTGGTCATGCTTAATCAAGAAGGGCGAAGCCGAGGAGTTGAATATCCGAATAGCTCCGATCATCCCGTGGATCCTGCTTGCTTGGAAGTGCAGCCTCCCTGCGCCGGAGCCTACGCTCTAAACCGGCAGTCCCTCGACCATCCGATGGTTCTTCATTGGAAGAGTCCGGCGGTACAGTGGTTTCGCAACGCCGGCTGGAGTTGGGGCGGCGACTGGCATAGCCTCAAGGACTATCAGCACTTCTCCATCGGCGACGAATAATCCAGCTTTCCCCGATTAAAGATCTTCAAGCCAAGCCTGGAGACGCAGTGTCATGGCTTTCACGATCTTCGGTTTTTGCTCGAGCAAATTTTGGGTTTCGCCAGGATCGTCATGCACTTGATATAGAGCCACGGCCTTCATGTCCTTTTCATTTCCGGGCAGGCCCAGGTGCTCCAACATGAGCTTCCAAGGCTTTTCCCAATAAGCGATTTGCCGGCCTTCGATGGCCAGATGAGGCCGCGATTGCGCTTCGCTCTGCAGCAGATCGATGCCATTCAAGCCGGGGGGAAGGGGCAGATCGCAGAGGCCGAACAAGGTGGGAAGAACGTCCTCTAAATGAGGAGCGAAGGCCAGCTTTCCTTTCGGAACACCCGAACCCGAAAGGAGGAACGGTATGCGAAGCAAGGATTCATGCAGCGAGCCACGATGGCCAAGCTTTTGTTGCTCTCCGAACAACTCACCGTGATCGGAGGTCAACAGGATCACGGCCGGGCGATCGTGCTTTTCCAATTCGCTCAGCACGGCCTGAAGGCAGGCGTCAACGAAAATCAGTTCCTCCCGATAAACCTGGTGCAAGTGAGCCGCGGCTTTTTCTGCTTCCTTTTTCTGCTGCGGCCAAGCGGCCATGATGGCATCGGTAATGCCAGGAGAGTCGGGCTTGGAGGAATCAAAGGCCGGAGGAAGACTTTGTCCACGGGTAAGCCGGCCGCGAACCGAGGCGTCCGGCAAATACGGTTGATGCAAGTCAGCGAAATGTAGAAAGAAAAAGACCGGATCGGGTTGGGTGCGGATTTGTTGCCAATAGGCTTGGGCTAATTGTTGAGTGGCGCGACCGGGTGAGTGCTTCAACAGGGTGTCCCTTGGATTCGGGCCCAGCCCGGGAACTCTTTTGCGAGTCAGCCAAAACAAAGCTCGGTGGTCCGCCGGCCCGGGAAGAAGCACTCCCAGCCAAGTCGTGTGAAAACAACGCCGGTATAGATCCATGCGGAAGTCCCGTTCCGCCAGGTTGTGATACACGTCGAAACCCTTGGAAACCAAATCCACGTTCATGTCGAAGGTGTTCCACACGACGCCCAGAGTTTTCCAGCCGGCGTTTTGAAATCCTTCCGCCAAGTGGAGATGGCCGGCTTCTGGGACATAGGCACCGCTTGCCTGCAACTTGCCCTGAGACAATGCATGGCGGCCCGAGAGCATGGCCAAATGGGAAGGCAAGGCGGCGCTGGCCGGACTGCGGGCGTAGTCGGCCCAAAGGCCCTGCTGCTTCAGTTTTTGAAAAGCGGAAAGTTCCAGCTCCGGGTCGAACAGGTCGTCTGCTCGTAGGGTGTCGACCGAAATGAGCAGGACGTCCGGGGCTTGTTCCGGAGCCTTCGTGGCCGGGGCAGGAAGCCGCCTGGGATTCAGGTGGTCGGAGGCGGTTTTCACCGGCGAAGCTCCTAGCCCACTTATTCCGAGCGCCCAAAGTGCGATGCCGGAAGTGTTTATGACTAGACGCAGCTTGCCGCCCGGTGCCGGTAGGCGGCGCAGCCCGAGCAGTAGCGGAAGCAACAAGACGGCTGCCAGCGGCAGGGCGAATGAGGTCGTCGCCGAAGAAGGGGCGAAATGGGCCAGCCAGGAGAGCAGGAAGGAGGCCGAACCGAGGAGAAGGCCGAGGCGAAAGGCCGGCGCCGCCGGGGAACGATCGGTTTTTAGGAAAAAAGCTGTTAGACCGCCGAGGGCAAGGGCCAAGGGGATATTCCCCGAAGCCAAGATCGTGAACTTGAGATCCAAGGCGGGCAGACCCATGGCAACTGGAAAACAAAGGGCGTGGACCCAGGTGAAGAGCAAGATTCCGCAGAGGGCGCCGCTCGGGCCTTCGAGATTCGGAAATCGAGCCGAGCTTTTGCTTCCTGCGGTCGAGCCGTGCCGGTTCATGATCGATTTCCTTTCCCTCCCCTCATAACCCTGGTGAATTCATGCTTCTGTCTCACAAGAAAAACTTCGTTTTCGTTCACATTTTCAAAACCGCGGGCACCTCGGTGACCAAGGTGTTTCGTCCCCATGCCCGCTGGATCGATCGGGTGGCTCATGGTCGAGGAAGAGTGAAGTCTCTGATTAAAGCGGGAAACCGTTTGGCGGGTTTGCAGCATAACGGCATGCGCCACATCACCGGTTTCCATAAATTCGCCACCGCCCGGCAAGTCCGGCAAAAGATGGGGGCCGAAGCTTTTGATCGGATGTTTAGCTTTGCCTTCGTGCGCAATCCGTTCGATTGGGTAGTGAGCGTTTATTTCCATCTCAAGAGATTGGAAGACCACCCGCATCATAAGATGGCCCTAGACTTGCCTTTCCCGGAATTCCTGGAAGCCATGCTGAGGACTCATCCCAAGCGGCAGAGCGATTGGATCTTGGGGGAGGATGGATTGCCGTTGGTGAGGCACGTCGGCAAGATGGAAAACTTGAATCAGGAATTGACCACCATTTGCGAAAAATTGTCGATTCCCTTCGAAGCCGCACCGCATGAAAATGCTTCTCCCGGGCGAAAGAAAGATTTTCGGGATTATTATGATTCGCATAGCCGCTCCTTGGTGGAGATGTATTTCCAAAGAGACTTGGTGACCTTCGGCTATGCTTTTGACCAAACTCAAACTCCGGCGCGACCTCAGGAGGAAGCCCCGATGGCGATGAAAGCTTGTGGCTAAAGATTGGCTTCAGGTCCATCAGGGCTTTTTCTCGGCCTTCGAATGGCCATTTTCTTCATCCGCGAATTCAAGGTTGTGGCTTTGATGCCCAGAAGGGCGGCCGCTCCTTCCGGTCCCGATACCTTCCAATCGCAGGCCTCCAAAGCGGCGATCAAGTTGGTCCGCTGATCGGCTTGCATCTCCGATTCGGTTTTGATTTGCCATTCACGAGGGTTCCTTTCTTGTACGGGAGCTTCCGGGCCACTGGCGGCTAAGTCGAAGGACAAGCGCTTGCCGGCGGACAGGATCAACGATCGTTCCAATACGTTTCGGAGTTCCCGGGCGTTGCCGGGCCAGGAGTAGGCTTCCAGCTCTCGGACGTTCCTTCGACTCAGGCCAGGAGTGGCTACGTTCCTTTGACCACCAAGTTGTTCGAGGAAGTGGATAGCCAGAGGAATGATGTCCTCCTTCCTTTCCCTGAGCGGAGGGATGGAAATAGGAAACACGCTGAGCCGGTAATACAAATCCTGTCGGAAGCGACCGGCTTTGACTTCTTGTTGAAGGTCACGATTGGTTGCGGCCAGAATGCGGACGTTCGATGTGCGAACTCGGTCTTCTCCGACTCGGGAATACTGGCCCTCCTGAAGCACTCGGAGCAATTTACCCTGAAGTTCCAGGGGGATTTCCCCAATCTCATCGAGAAACAGGCTGCCTCCTTCGGCGATGGCAAAACGGCCCGGGCGTTCCTTCGCCGCTCCGGTAAAGGCTCCTTTGGTGTGGCCGAAGAATTCGCTTTCAAACAGACCGTGGGGGATGGAAGCGCAATTCACCCGAACCAAAGGAGCGGAAGCTCGGAGACTTTGATCATGAATCGCGCAGGCGACCAATTCCTTGCCGGTGCCGGATTCACCTTCGATCAGGACGCTGGCTTCGGTGGGGCCCACGGCATGAATCTGTTCGGCAATTCGCTTCAATGCCGGGCTGGCTCCGACCATTCCGGTGAAATGCTGAGCGGTTTTGACTTCTTCCCGCAGATAATCCCGCTCCAGTTCCAATTGATTTCGAAGGCATTCCACCTCTTCGAAGGCCCGAGCATTGGCGATGGAAACCGCGGCATGATCGGCGAAGGTTCGCAGCCAACGAAACTCTTCCTGATCCACCGGTTTTCGGTGAAATAGAGCCAGGACTCCCAAAACCTGGTTTCGAAAAACCAACGGCTGACCGGCGAAGGCTTGAATCTTCTCCTGTTCGATCCAAGTCGGATCGGCCATCCAATCTTCTGGACTCTCCGATTCGGGGGAAAGGTTCAGGAGCAGGGCTTCGCCGGTACCGCCGACGTGGCCGACCTTGCGCACGTGCAAAGGAAAACGCCGAAAGCGTCCATCCAGGGAATCCCACCGCAATTGAGGATCGAGGTGGGACTGCCCGGCACTGGCCATCAAGTGAAGGCAATCCACTTGTTGCGGGCACTCGCTGCGGAAGGCGCACCGATGGCAATCCACTCCTGGGAGTCGAAGCCAGATTCGCACCAAGGCCACGCCTTTCTCCTGGCGGAGGCCGCGAACGATTTTGTCCAAAATCACGGCCTGGCTTCGGTCACTGGCAACTTGCAGGGCGACCTCTTGCAGGGCTTCGAGTTCCACCTCAGGAGAATAACGAAATTTCGTGATTTTGTTGTGAAATATCGTGATTGACGATAAATCGTAAGCGTGGCGATGGGGAGGGGCCGTCAACAAGTCCTTTTAAAATAAGGATTTAAAAATTTCCTTTGAGATGGCACGCGATTTGGACCTTGGTCGGCGACGGCGGAGTCCGGTGATTCCGCCTGAACAAAGGAAAAGGAAACCCAACATGAAATCCATTCTCCTCCTCTCTCTTCCCATTGTGGGAGGAGCTTTTCTCCTCCCGGGCATCGAAGGAAAGTCAGACCTTCCTTTGAGCTCGGAGGCAAGTTCTCAGCCGGCGCCCGATTCGACCGACTCGATTCCTGCTCTGAACGACGGCCGGACCGCCTTGGTGGTGACCGACCCCCAGGTGGACTTTTTGAGTCCGAACGGAGTGACTTGGGGCGTGGTCGGCAAAAGCGTGCAGGAAAACGGCACCGTGGCCAACTTGGAGGCCTTGTTCCAGGCAGCCAAAGACAACGACTTGCCGGTTTTCGTGTCTCCTCACTACTACTACCCCACCGACCATGGTTGGCATTTCGAGGGCACTCTGGAGGCTTTGATGCACAAGATCGGCATGTTCGACCGCAAGGGTCCTCTGTCCCTGGAAGGCTTTGAAGGTTCCGGAGCCGATTGGCTGGACCTTTACAAGCCCTACGTCGCAGACGGCAAGACCGTGGTTTGTAGTCCGCACAAGATGTACGGCCCTGAAACCAATGATCTGGTGCTGCAACTTCGAAAGCGCAGCATCGACCGGGTGATCCTGGCCGGCATGTCGGCCAATCTTTGCACCGAATCCCACTTGCGTGAATTGCTGGAGCAAGGCTTCGAAGTGGTGGTCGTTTCCGATGCAACCGCCGCCGCCCAAACTGAGGAGCTTGGAGACGGCTACGCCGCCGCCATGGCCAATTTCAAATTCTTGGCCAATGGCGTCCTGAAAACTCAAGAAGCCGTGGCTGGAATGGCAAATTCCGCCGGCGAATGATTCATCACGAAAATCGAAAACTTAAGAAAACAAGATCATGAAAACCGCCATTCTGATTCTCTCCGATCCCAAGTCCGGAGGAGAAGACGCTCTCGGTCGGATGTTCAATGGATTGGCTGCGGCCTACGATTTCAAGCAAAAGGGAGAGGAGGTCACCATTCTCTTTCAGGGCGCCGGTACTCGGTGGGCAAACTTGATTACCCAGGAGGACCACCCAGCTCATCCGCTTTACTTGCAAGTGCAAGACAAAATCGCAGGGGCTTCTTGCGGCTGTGCAGAGGTCTTCTGCTCCACCGACGAAGTTGCAGCCTCCGGCTTGGATCTCATTCGAGACAATCCCGTTCCCGGAACCAGCGGCTTGCCGAGTTTGCCGAAACTTCTGGGAGAGGGCTATTCGCTGCTGACTTTCTAGTGGCGACAAATTGAACTTCTTTCGGGGAGGCTTGCCTCCCCGAAAGAAACATTCTCAAGCTTGGAATGAAGGAGCCCAGCGGTGAAGCGAAAGTACACTGAAATCACCTTTACCGACACGGTGAAGGATGCCCAAGAACGTTATGGAACTCGTCAGGTGGCGCAGAAAATGGAAAACTGGAAGATGGATGATGAACATCTATCCTTTACCGAAATCGCCTTTCTGCAGCAAAGAGACAGTTTCTATATGGCTTCGGTCAGCGACAGCGGCTGGCCTTATGTCCAATTTCGGGGCGGCCCACCGGGCTTTCTCAAAGTCTTGGATTCGACCACCTTGGCCTACGCCGATTTCCGGGGGAATCGCCAATACATCAGTATGGGCAATCTGCAGGCCAATGATCGCGTCGCCTTGTTCTTCATGGACTATCCCCATCGCAAGCGATTGAAGATCATGGCTCGAACCGAGGTTTTTGATGCTGAAGATCGGCCCGACCTGGTGGAAAAGGTTCGTGATCAAGACTACTCCGGAGTGATTGAACGAGTGATCGTCTTCCGATTGGCAGCCTTCGATTGGAATTGCCCTCAGCACATCACTCCTCGTTTTACTGAGGAAGAATGGGCGCGAAGATCCAAACCTTCGGAGACTCAGGAAACCTAGCGGAAGCTGTCGGGAAATGGGAAAGACCCCGCCTCCAGGAAATCGAAGGCGGGGTCTTGTTGGTCGGAACTAGGTCTAGTTCAAGTAAACCCGAAGTGCCGGCGGGTTGGCGGTGTAAAGGTGGGAACGAAGTAAGGCGCAGGCGTTGGCCGGCGGTGGTGGGTTATTCATGATGAAATGCAAGCCGTAGTTCGGATTGCTTTGCCAGTAATTCCAAAACCCAGTGGCATCGAAAGTCAAGCCGCCCCCCGTATTTCCGAACGGAATGGAAACTTGAGTCGAATTGTCGAGCGGCGGAAGGCTGTTCCAGGTCACGGTAGACCCGGTCCATGCTCCGGTGATCGGGCGGATCAATACGGTCATTCCAAGTAAGGAGACGTCGTAATTGGACAGTGGCAAAAAGCCTTCCACCGATTGAACCGAAGCTCCCGGCGGAATTCCCGGAGAAGAAGTATCCCACCGAGCCAGGCATGCCATCAATCCCCAAGGATTTCCTGTGGTGTAACCGTCGATGTCATCCCCCAGACCGACGTAGTCGGTGGAGCCCCCACTTAACAGAGGAAAGCAGACGGTGTCCGGCTTGTTTTGGGATACCGTTCCACTGTCGACGGCTTCAAGAACAATGAGATTCTCGACCGTGAGCGAAGAACAAGCCTGATCCAAGAGATCGTTATTGAACTCGTCGGCTTCCAAAATCAAGTTCGTCGGATCTACGTAAATTCCTAAATAGTAGTTCCCAGTAGCCTGATTGGCGGGAATGGAAACGCTGACGTTGCCGTGGTGAGTGCCGTTTCCTGGCAAGCTTCCAAGGTTGATCGATTCCAGGAATTGATCTTGGGTCGGTTCAATGACCGAATCAGTGGACAAATACAAATTGGCACTGAATGGCGGGCAATCGATCGAAGTTGCGTTCTGAATCGTGTAGTCGATTTGAAGGTCACCACCGACCAACACCGTACAGGTGGAAGTTTGCAGATCGGTCGGAACGAGATCGGGAAGGGGGGGCGAAACAGTGTCTTCCACCACGTTGCTGAATTGGCAGGAAGACCAATCCAAGGCGTGGAACCAAACGGAGACTCCGCCAGCAGTACTAGGCACGAGAGCGGTCAAGGTGGCCACTCCGGCTTGGCTGGCGTATACCTCCGGCAAAAGATTAAGCGGCGAATTCAGATCGGCATTCCCGCAAGGAGTGGGGCTGGAACCAAGACCGCTTCGGGTCCAAGCCACGGAAACGGTGCCCCCAGGAGTGCAATTCCGAACCGTAAAGGTGGTCACTTGGCCGGCAACAAGCTGATCCAACTCCAATATGGGAGTTTGGGCCGGCGCATCCGACACAAGGAAAAGGGTCAGAACAGACGGAAGGAGGAACTTCATTTTTCAGCAAAGGTTGAGGTGTTGCTCGAATTTGAGCTCAACACGCCAATGGGAAAAGACGAGGCATTGGTGCACGAAATCGTTACGCAAAAGAAGGGAACAAGAACGCTGCCTTGTGAAGAGCGGGTTCAGGAGCTATGGCAAAGTGGATACCGCATCGGGCCGTGGGCTCCCCGCTACCATGGACCCGGTTCTTCCCCCCGATTGAGATCCACGACACCCCATGGGCGAACAGAAGGTCACCGCCTCTCGAAACGCCGAAGAGCTCCGCTACTTCATGAAGTGCGTCCTACGGGACGTGGAGGCCTTCGAAAAATTGGTCGAAAGCCGGCAAATCGAATCCGGTCGCAGGCGAATTGGTGCCGAACAGGAGATATGTTTCGTCGACCCGGCCTGGAGGCCGGCGACCATTTCCCAACAGGTTCTGCAAAAGCTTGACCCTAAATACTTTACGACGGAACTCGGGCTGTTTCAGGCGGAATTCAACCTGGATCCTTTCGGCTTCGAGGGCAAGTGCCTGAGCGAGATCGAGGACCAAATCAACCTGCTCCTGAGTCAGGCCCAAGCGGTGGCCATGGAGCACGACGCCCGGGTGGCCTTGCTGGGCATCTTGCCGACCATGCGCAAAGAAGACTTGTGCATGGAAAACATGACTCCGGTTCCGCGCTACAAAGCCCTAAGCGATGCCTTCGACCGGATGCGCGGCGGGGTTTACCGTTGCCGGATCAAGGGGCCGGACGAGCTGATCATCCAGCACGACAACATGATGCTGGAGGCTTGCAACAACTCTTTCCAAGTTCACCTGCAAGTCGACGTCGACGAATTTCCGCTGCTTTACAACATCGCCCAGGTGGTGGCGGCGCCGGTGATGGCGGCCTCCTGCTATTCGCCGTTGTTGTTCGGGCGCCGGCTTTGGAGAGAAACCCGCATCGCCCTCTTCCAGCAGTCGGTCGACACTCGCCGGGACGAATTGGCCGAGCGCGAGTTCAAACCTCGAGTCAGTTTCGGCACTCAGTATGTCAAGAAGTCGCCCATGGAGATTTTCCATGAGGACATCGCCCGATTCCGGTCGTTGATCGGATTGGACGAGTATGAGGACCCGTTCGAGGCCATGGCCGCCGGCCGCGCACCCCGCCTGGACGCGCTGCGCCTGCACAACGGCACTGTCTATCGCTGGAACCGGCTTTGCTACGGCATTTCCGACGGCGTGCCCCATCTGCGGATTGAGAATCGAGTTCTTCCCGCCGGCCCCACGCCGGTGGACGAAGTGGCCAACGCCGCCTTCTGGCTCGGCTTGATGGTCCAGGCTCCCTTGGAATACGGCGACGTCAGTCGGCTGCTCGATTTCGACGACGCCCGAGCCAATCTGCTTTCCGCCTGCCGCCTCGGCATCGACGCCCAATTCAATTGGTTGGACGGCCGCACCTGGCCGGCTCGGGAGTTGGTCCTGGATTGCCTGCTGCCCTTGGCCCACCAGGGGTTGAAGAAGGCCAAAATCGACCGCAACGACCGCATGCGTTACTTGGGCCTCATGGAGGAGCGCATGCTTTCCGGCCAAACCGGAAGCCAGTGGATGTTGAAATCACTGGCGGAAATGCAGGAGCGGGGCAGTCCGATGGAGCGCATGAGCGCCCTGACCGCCGGCGCCTTCGCCCGGCAGGAAAGCCGCAAGCCGGTTCACGAGTGGGACTTGGCTCATGTGGAAGAGAGCGGGGTGTGGAAAGAGCATTACGAGCGGGTCGACGCCTTCATGGTCACCGACTTGTTCACCGTTCACCAGGACGAGCTGGTCGATTTGGCCGCAAATGTGATGGATTGGCGGAATATTCGCCACGTTCCCGTAGAAGACGATGCCCATCGCCTGGTAGGTTTAGTTACCCACCGGGCTTTGATGCGCTTTTTCGCCAAAGTCGGACCCAATGACCGGGCCATCCCGGTGAGTGAGGTCATGGAAGCCGATCCGATCGTGGTCGGTCCCGAGACCTCGACCCTCGAAGCCATTCAAGTCATGCGCAATCACGGAATCTCCTGCCTGCCGGTGGTCCGGGACGACCGCTTGGTCGGTTTGGTCACCGAACACGATTTCATGGTGGTGGCGGCAGAATTCCTGGAGCAGAAATTGCGCGAGGACTAAGGGCCTATGTTGACGATGAGTGGGGGGGTGACCACGAGGTCCAGAGACTCGAGATTCCGCCGGGTGATCGGCCGCTACAGCGGCCGGCAGCCGGGACCTTTGTTGGTGTGCATGGGCGGCATGCATGGCAACGAACCGGCCGGAGTGCAGGCTTTGGAGCGGGTATTGAAAGCCCTGCGCAAGGAAAAGCCCGGCTTTTGCGGTGATTTCGTCGGTTTGGCCGGAAACCTGGCCGCCTTGGAGATAGAAGCTCGGTTTTTGGATCACGATTTGAACCGGGCCTGGGCCAACCATCCTCAAGCCGATTTCGAGTCGGAGCAGGTCGCGGTCCAACTCGGTCGGGAAGCTTTGGAAAAAGAAGAGCTGCTCGGCCTGATGACCCGGATTTTCCAGGAGCGCAAGGGCGAAGCCCACTTCATGGATATGCACACCAGCTCGGCGGAAGGAGTTCCCTTCGCGGTGATGGGGGATACCTTGCGCAACCGCCGCTTCGCCAAGATCTTTCCGGTGCCCACCATTCTGGGTTTGGAAGAGCAGGTGGAAGGCTCCATGTTGGAGTTTCTCAACAACCAAGGTTGGGTCACCTTGGGATTCGAAGGCGGGCAACACGATGCCCCGACTTCGGTCGATCATCACGAGGCCGCCATTTGGTTAGCTTTGGCTGCCGCCGGCAACCTGCCGGAGGAACATCCGCGGGTGCGCGATTCGTACCGCCGCCTGCGCTTGGCCTGTCTCGGGTTGCCCCGGCTTTTGGAAGTACGCTACCGCCACGGCATTCTTCCCGGCGACGGTTTCCGCATGGAGCCAGGTTTCGTCAATTTCCAAAGGGTGCATAAAACACAGGTCCTGGCCAAAGACAACGACGGCGAAATCCAGGCCTATTATCACGCCCGCATGTTATTGCCGCTTTATCAAGGGGCCGGGGACGACGGCTTTTTCCTCGGCAAGGAAGTCAATCCATTTTGGTTGCGGCTGTCCGCCTTCTTGCGCTGGATGCGCTTGAGCGGACTGGCTCCTTATTTACCCGGCGTCAAGGCCCATCCTTGGAAGCCGGATACGTACATGATCAACCGACGCATCGCTCGCTGGTTGGTGGTGGAAATCTTCCACTTGCTCGGCTTTCGCAAGCGCCGCCCCGAATTCGGCAAGATGGTGGTGAGCCGCCGGCGTTACGACATGCGTTCGCCGGATTTGCCCAAGCCCGCCGAAGCTTAGCCGTCGACCGGTAAAGCCGGACGCAGGGTGAGTTGACCCATGTCCAAACCCGCGGATTGGCTGGCTTGGAATTCGGCGAAAACCAATTCCGGTCGTTCGTCGCCGTCCATGTCGTCGAAGGAAGACAGGACCAAGGCCAAGGAATCGGTCAAGCTCTCGCTTTCGTGCCGATGCAGGACTTCACCTCCGGCCCCGCTTAATAGCAGCACGGCGCCGATGTCGACCAAATGGTCGTCGTGTCGATGGCTGATGGCCACCGCCAAATCGTCGAAGCCGTCTCCATCGCTATCGCCGAGAGCGCTAAGACTGCGGCCCAATTGCTGGCCGGCGAAGGAACCTCGATGCTGCCAGAGCAGTTCTCCGCTGAGGCCGGAAAACACTGCGACCGTGCCGGCGTCCAAGATTCCGTCAGGATTGGCGCTCGGATCTCCGACGGCGAAATCTTCCAAGCCGTCGCCGTTGACGTCGCCGGCGGCGGCAACCACCGAACCGAAGGCCGAGCCATGGTTCTCTATCGACCAATCGACCTGGTGCAGAATCTGGCCGTCGGCGCCGCTGAACACGAAGGCGCTGCCGCCGAAATCGCCCGGCGCTCCGGCCAGGATTTCAGCGATCTGGTCGCCGTCCAAATCGGCCAAGACCGCGAAAGCCACTCCCAGTTGATCGTTGTCCTCGCCGGCACTGAATTCCCGGATCAAGCTGCCGTCGGCCCCGGAGTGCAAGCGCAGGCGACCGGGGGCGGCGAACGGGAAAGCGGCTCGAGAAGGTTCGGCCAGGAGGAAGTCTTCCAGGCCGTCTTCGTTGAAGTCGCCGGCGGCGGCCACTCCGGAGCCCAGTTCGCCCCAAGCCTGCTCACCGCGGAACTCCAGAATGGTCAGGCCGGAGTTGCCGTCCAGAACGAAAGCGGATCCGCTGCCGGGAAATTCAGGGCTCTCACCGCCGGGGGCGCCGATCAAGAGCTCGCCGATGCCGTCGCCGGTCAAGTCGCCGAGGCCGGACACGGCGGCGCCGAAGCGGGCGTCAGCCTCCCAACCGGATTTGCGCAGCAATTCGCGGCCATCCTTGCCGGAGAGAAGGCGAACTTCCCCTGCATGATGTTGCTCGTCGGGGCTGGCCATAGGAGAGCCGATCAAAAGTTCGGGCACGCCGTCGCCGTCCCGGTCCGGGACCTGGGCCAAGGCGGCGCCGAAGCAGGCCTCCGGTTCGGCACCGAACAAGCGGAGATGGACCGGATGGGTTTTGTTTTCCGCTTCCACCTCACCGGGTTCGTTGCCGGGGACGGCCACGGCCAAGGCGGTCAGCAAAAGGAGTCGAGGGAGGTTCAGCATGGCTTCGACTTCCTCAACGGCAGGCTTGGGGCCGGACTCAAGCAGGACGGCCCGGGACCTAGAAGGCTCCGGGCCGTTTTCGCCGAATCGGCGTGCTGGGACGGGGTTGCGCTTAGAGCTGCTCCACTCGCTTCGACCTGGCCCGCAAATCGGCGATTTCTTCCAGGGCGATCAGGGCGTAAGCCGTGCCGTAAGGCTTGTGGTAGCTGTAAAGCGGGTAATCCCAAAAGGATCCGTCGGGCTGCCGAGTCTGGTAGATGGCCTTCTCGAGCAGCGTGGCGTGGCGGCGGGCGTCCTCCGGGTCTTCCCGATCCAGCAGCAAGCCGGCGTAGGAATGGCCGTAGAGGAAGAAGTAGCCCGAAATCTGGTACCACGATTCGTGGGGGATCGGCCGGCGCAAGGAAACCGTCTGAAAGCGGGCGTAACGGATCAGCAGGTCGTCCAGGATGCGCTTTTCTTCGTCCGGGGCGCCCAAGCGGCGGCCGAACAGATCCAGGGCCAAATGACAGGTCGGCGCCCGACAGGCGGAGCCCTTCGGCCGATTGATCCCCATGATCGGGTTGGCGTTCCACATTTCGCCGTAGGTCCAACCGCCATCGGGCAGGCGGCAGCGCGCCACCGCCTTCAAGGCCCGGTCGACCATGGTTTCGGGAACTTTCACCCCGGCTTCCTGCACCCGATGCAAGCCGATCAGGATGGAAGCGGTGGTGAAACTCATGGACGAGGCTGCCGGCTGGTAACTCTTCAGGCCGATGATGCTGAGGTAGCCCCAACCGCCGTCCAGGCTTTGGTAGCGGCCCAGCTTTTCGATCAGGAAATCGCATGCTTTGCGCATTTCCTCGGCTCGCGGGTGGTCCGGCTTGGCCAGCAAGGTTTCTCCCATGGCCCGCAGCATGTAGCCGAAGCCCCACACCGTGTAGTGCTCCAGGCCGCTCATGCGCTTCACGTTCATGTCGGCCATCATGTAGTTCAGGCCTTTTTCGAACGCTTGGGCGCTGGCTTCAGTCTGGTAAGGGCTATGCAGGAGGGCGATCAAGCACAGGCCGGTCGTGGCCAGGCGAAACGCCCGGTGGGAGCCGGGCACCGAGCAAAACACTTCGATCGGCCTGGGCGAATGGTGCGATCCCCAAGCGCCGTTTTCTCGCTGGTTGGCCACCAACCAATCGACGCCTTCTTGAATGGCCTGTTCCAGGGGAACTTCCTGGTGGGGGCCTTCAATCCTCGGCACCTGGGCGGGAGCCGCGGTGGCGGTCAAGGTCGAGGCCACGATGCCGGCGGCCAGCATGCGGCCGGCCCGGGTAAGGAGGGTCATCGTTCCGACCCCGGTTTTGCTTCCGGCTTCACCGTGGCCCGCATGCCGACGACCACTCCGGCCAAGCCTTGGCGCAGGCGCACGGTGGCTTCGAAACTGCCTTCCGCTCCACCGCCGCTACGGGCGCTGGGGAAGCGTTCGATTTCCAGATTGCCGATCACCGATTTTTCGGCGTTGACCACCGGGGTCACGATCATCGCCATGCCTTCCCGAACTTGGTTGAGTTGGGATTCGGGCACGTCGAAGGCCACCGTCATGCGGTCGGGATCCGCCAAAGTGAACAACACGCTACGGTTTTGAGCCATGCCCTGGTCGCGGTAGCGGGGAGCCACTTGGCCGGGCCGATACTTCTCGGGAGCTCCGTGAAGAAGCAAACCGGATGCCGGGCTCTTGACCGTAAGCCTTTCCAGATCGCGTTCGAGCCGGGCCAAACGTTTTTGTTTCTTCTTCAGCTCGGTTTCGGAACGGCGCAGGCCGTCTTCCCGGCTGGCTCGCTCGATTTCGGCGTTGCGCCGGGCATGATCGAAGGCCACTTTTTGTTGCAGGACGGCGTCGCGACGCTGTTCCGAAGTGACCGCCCAAGAGAAGGCTTCGGTGTATTCCTGACGGTCTTTTTGCAGTTCCTGGCGCATCTTGGAGGCGGTCAAGCTGCGACGTGCCCGGTTTAAGACAATCTCTTCGGTGGCATCGGTCAATTCGTCGTCCCGATACATGGCTTCCAGTTGCTTCAACTCGTCGATTTGATCGTCAATGTTGAAAGCCATGCCCTGAGCGGACATTTCGGCGGAACGCTTGGCAAAGTCCAGTTCGTATTTTTGCCACCCCTTCAGGTTGCGTTCGGCTTGCTCCAGGGCCTTGCGGGCTCGGTCCAAACCCAGTTTGGCCTTTTCTTCAGCCATGCGAGCCCGTTCCACGGTGGCGTGATGGCTGATCTTGGCCGAGCGCAGGGCGGCCTCGGCGTCCGCAATCTGTTCCAACAAGACTTCAGGATCGAAGCGCATCAGCACCGACCCGGAGTTGACGAAGCTGCCGTGTTGGGCCACGTCGACGATCCGGAGCGGACCGCTGTAGGCTTCCAAGTCCAGTCGAACCGCCTTGGCTTTCGCAGGGGCGAAAACGCCTTTCCAAGACGGAGTTTCCGCTTTCGCTTCTTTGGCTGCTTCCGGCTCTTGCAGGACCGGAGGCGGGCCGTCGAAGGTGGGCCGGGGTTGGGAGGCGGCGAGGAGTCCGGCGGGAAGAGCGACGCCGGCCAGGAGGAATGTGGTGATCCGCATCGGCTTAGGTGGTTGGCAATGGGGGTTCGAAGGAACGGGATGCAATTCTATGGCTACGGGGCAGGCCTCCGTTCGCAAGACGGATTGGCCTTCCTTTCTTGCATAAGGGGCGGATTTGGGACGAAAACCCCGTTTTTTGTGATCCTTGGGCTTGAAATTCGGTTATGAATAGGACTTCGGGCATTTCATTCTTGCGTTCCCTTCCTTTCAGAAGGATGGACGCCGACTTGCAACAATCTTGTTTGGAGAACCAATGCGATGAAATCCAAGTGTTTGTTATGGTGCCTCGGGGCGCTTATGCCGGTCTTGAGTGGCTGCTTTGCCATGCCCGAAGATCTCGAAGATTTTCTTGACTCCTTATTTTACGGTCCGACCGTGCCAGGCTTGATCGAAACCAGGGAAGGGGTTCACCTTTCCATCGGAGGCCTTCCCGGGCCTTTGATTCTTGACTATGAGGCTATGGAAGAAGAGGCGGATGCCTTGCTTCCGCCAATCGATGAGATGCCCCTTGCCAGGCGGAAGGAAAATGCCGGCTTAAGCTTTCAACTGGAAACCGCAGAGGGAGAGCTTTTTCGTCCGAGAGATTGGAAGTTCCAATCGTTTTGGGGCGTGGGTGGGCCATCCTTCATTTCTCAAGTCCGGGTGGAATCCCTGCAAGGGGAAAGAGATCTTTTTTGCGCAGGGTATTTCGTGGAGAGCTTTGATCAGCGAATCGCGGTGGTCATGCTTCCCGCGATGCTGGAAAGCCCGTCCCATGAACGAAGCGAGGAGAGTTTTTCCGATAGAGATGGGGCCCGGTTTGAAGTGGTCACCGATCAGGGAGCCTTCGTCTATGAGGTCGAGATCTATCTAAGGGACGGGATGCCGGCTGAAGTGACTTGGAAGAAAACGGATTTGCCGCCGGGAGAGTCCTTTGCGTGGCAGCCTGATGGGAATCTTAATTGGCCGTTGGAAGTCGAATCTTTTGGGAGGTTTTTTGCAATTGAGGATGTGGAGCCATGAGGTTCAAGTTTCCGCTTGCGCTATCAGCCTGCGGGACGCTCCTCAGTCTTGCCCTTTTGTTCGGCTGCGCCGGGTGCATGAAAGGGCCGCAGCACTCCATGAGGTTGCGATTTAGCGTTCATGAAGAAGGAAGTGGAAGGGCAATTCCCGGTGCGAAAATCTGGATCTTTGAAGATCGAACCGGCAATCCATTTTGGGGATTTTCCGAATCGTTCACGGACAATATGAAAAAGCTTGACGTCGTGTTCACCGGTCAGACAGGAAAGGCCATGGCGGGGGTTGGCTTTGATTCTCCTTATCCTTACTTGACTCTGTTGGTTCAAGCTGCCGGCCGTCAATCGAGAGTAGCCCGACGTCTTATTTTTGAGGAGAAGGATCTGCATTTCCAATTCACCTTGAGGCCGGAAGAAAATGCTCAAATCCAGTTGGTCAACGATCTGGGCCGTCCCCTTTCCCATGCATCGATTTTGGTGGCCGACTCTCTAGATGGTTTGTGGGAGTTTCGAACCTCTGACGATAAGGGTTTCGTCCAGCTTCAAGGTCTTCCATCGGTGGAAGAGTGGAATAAGAATTTGCAAGTGATTGCCAGAATCCGGCGGAATTGTTGGGTGAAGGCCGTGTCCATGGAAAAGAGTGGCAGTCAAGGCCAAAAGTGGTTGGTCACGGATCAGGTGAGAACGCTTCCATTTCAAATCGAGAAATTGCCACGAAAAGCCGATGTCGAAGTTCTCGTGCAAGCCCGTCAAGGCGATTCGAACATGATTTTTCCCTTGCATCGGCTCTCAAATTTCCAGGATTTCTTTTGGAATTCGTTGCATCTTTCCAATTTTGAGGCACCGGCCAGAGGGCAAATTCAGCTAAGTGCCGGCATGCTGGACTTGAGGCATCCCAATCGATTGACTGTACGTTTTCTTCCCGGCAAAGTGAGCCTGGAGTGGGGCGGCAACGATGCAAAGCCGCGATTGGACCTGGATGGCTTGGGATTGATGAAAGTCAAGTTGGCCTTCGGCTTTCTGAAACAGGTGAATCGAAGATCAGTGAAATTTCGATTGGAAGCTGTAGAGGAAGAACTGGGCCATTGGCGAATAGAAAAGCGGTATTTCGATGAAAGGCCACGTCCCAATAAGTGGCTTGCTGCGATCCTTCCCTATGGTCGCTATCGCCTTTTGCTTGTGGATGAGGAGCCCCTGAGTTATCACCCCGAAGCCGAGCTGACTTATTGGGAAAAGGAAATCCTAATCGACCGTCCGCGTTTCGATTTGATTCTTGGGGAGGAAAAATGAATTTTGCCAGCTTTTCCTTGGCGACTGGGGCTTTGGTGGTCAGTACGTTCGTGTGGTGGTCATTTCTTGAACCGAGGCCTGAGTCACCAAGCTCGGCGCCAATAACCAGAAGTCAACAGCCGAAATTCAAATCCGTCAAGGAATTGCGATTCGAAGTTTTGGAAGCTGAATTCGGCAGGGCCATTCCCGGAGCCGAAATCAAGCTGTTGCGAGATCGAGGCCCCAGTTATCAGGAATGGAGTCCGGACTCTCTGGAACAGAACTACGAAGTTTTGGCAACCGTCGCTACGGAGCCGGACGGCAAAGCTCAAATGAAGTGCCAAGTTCGCGGCTTCTGGTCTCAATTGGCTTTTCTGGTTCGTGCCAAAGGAAGACGTCCCTGCCTCCGCTTCGAACCGTATTTGGACGACTCTCCAGCTTCCTATCGCTTCGATATGACGGCTGCAAGCGAGGAGCTGATTCAGGTGACCGATTCTCGCGGTCGGCTGTGGGAAAACACTGAACTGTGGTTGCGCTATTCAGGGGGATTCTGGGAGCCGGCGGTCAGCGGTTCTCATGGCATGTTCGAACTCAACGACCCACCTCTCCCGGTTCGTTACACGCCGGAGTTGGAAGTTCTAGTCCGGGTGAATGAGCATCTTTGGAGAGCCGCGAGACCGGTTCACCAGCCTGAATCTTCGAAAACTCGGTTCGAAGTGGAGCCGAAATCGACTCAGCTTCGAATCCAAGTCGGGACGCTTCCCAAGGGAACCGAGCCGATTTGGTTTCGGGCTAGGCACTATGCGGCAGAGAAATGGCCGCCGTTGGTGGGCTTTTTGGAGACGGAAGAGGATTATTGGAATGAGTTTCAATTTTCAGAAGGAGGAAAAGATATGGACCGAACCGTCCTCGTGGATCGTGGGATTTTGAAGGATCCATCTGAAATAGGACTGCAAATCGAACTTCTGCCTGGAAGGGTGCGACTTTGGACCCCGGTGAAGCAGGAAAAAGTTCATTTATCTCTGGACGGTTTGTGCTTCTTCCGGGTGAAGCTAGGTGGATTTGCCCGGGAAGCAAAAAAGACGGTTTGGGAGGTGAAGCTTCAGCCGGAATCGGAGACCTGGCGATCGAGTATTTCAGTACCTCTGACTCTGAGTTTCAGGGAATGGGAAAATGTCCTTCTTCCCTATGGAACCTATCAATTCGTCCTTCACCAATCCCGATTCGAAATTACAGATTGCCCCGAGCCCATACCTCTGGCCACCAAGCGTTTGGTGATCGATCAGCCGCAAATGGAATTTATTTGGAAGCCTTAACGGCAGCTTCGTAGGGCTTGTTCAAAAACCTCCAGGCACAAATCGGCCTCATTGCGGCCGAAAGTCATCGGCGGCTTGAGTTTCAGGACGTTGTGGTGGGGACCGTCCGAACTTAAGAGAACTCCCAGTTCCCGAGCCTTTTGAATCACTGGATGCAAATGATCGGCCGCCGGTTCGCGAGTCGTTCGATCTTGAACGAATTCCACTCCAAGGAACAAACCTAAGCCTCGAACTTCGCCGATACATTCATATTCTTCCGCCAGGCGGCTGAATCCTTGTTGCAAGCGTTCTCCGGTTTGTTTGGCGGATTCGGCTAGTTTTTCTTCTTCGATCACGTCCAAGACCGCTAGTCCGACCGCGCAGGAAACCGGGTTGCCGCCAAAGGTTGAAAAGAATTCCATGCCGTTGTCGAAAGCATCGGCGATCTCTCGAGTTGTCAAAACCGCCGCCATCGGATGTCCATTTCCGATGGGCTTGCCCAGGGTGAGAATGTCGGGAACGGCTTGCAAAGCTTGAAATGCCCACCAGGCACTTCCGACTCGCCCGAAGCCGATTTGCACTTCATCGGCAATACAAACGGCTCCGTGACTTCGCGCCGCTTCGAAGGCTTGAGACAGATAGCCTGTGGGCGGAACGATTTGGCCGCCACAACCCGGAAGGGGTTCGATGAGGAAACCGGCGGCCGGTCGGTCACGCTGTTGCAAAGCTGCACATGCTTCGTGGACCTGAGCTGCATAGGCTTGAGCCACGGACGGAGAATCCCCGCGAAAAGGCCCGCGATAGGGGTCGGGAGTGGCCACTTTTTCCACCCAGGATGGGGCGCCGGAGCCTCCCGGGCCGTCATGTTTGTAGGCGGATAAATCAATCAAGGAGGAAGTGTGGCCGTGATAACCGGAATCCAGCACCACCATGCCTTTGCGGCCGGTGTAGGTTCGGGCCAAGCGCAACGCCAGTTCATTGGCTTCCGAACCTGAGTTCAGGAGATAACAAACTTCCAATGGTTTCGGTACCGTGGCCAGTAAGCGCTCGGCGTATTCCAGGCGAAGGTCATGCAAGTATCGGCTGTTGGTATTGAGCCGCGCCATTTGTCGGCTGGCGGCTTTCACCACTTTCGGGTGACTGTGTCCGACGTGACAAACGTTGTTGACGCAATCCAGGTAGGGCCGGCCTTGCTTGTCGAATAAAAAACAACCGCGGCCGCGAACAATCTCCAAGGGCTCCTGGTACGAGAGAGAAAGGGAGGGGCCGAGTAAGCGATTCCTTTTCTTCAAGGCGCTGTTGCGGTCCAGGCCGTCACCGCTTCCCTCCAAGGCTCCCGTTTCCGGCAAACCGCACGCGGTGCGAAGAGCACGTTCGCCCGCAACCGGATCCAGTTTGGAAAGCCACAAGGCCAACTCTCGGGCCTTTTGTTGATGCACGCTGATGTAGCCGTTGTCCGGATCTAAGTCCACGTCGGCGGCGGCGACCAAAAGACTTAAAGCCAAGCGCATGCCGGTGGACGGCAATAAGGCGGCAAGCTCCGCTTCTTGCAAAGGAGACAACTGGTGATAAGCCGCCACCAATTCCGCTGCTGTTTCCAGCGGCCGATCCTCTGCCATCATCATGGCGTAGGCGCAGGCTACCGCCGGTTCAAACACCCGGGCGGTGTACACCATGTCCCCGAAATCGAAAAGTCCGGTGACTTCGGCTCCCTGAGGATTCTCTTGGCAAATTAAATTGAACTCATTGCCGTCATGATGGATCCAGGCTTCCGGCAAAGTCGATCGCCGGCGCTCTACTTCGGCCAAAAAACGAAGTTGAAGCTGGGAGACCGCTTGACGCAATTCTTGATTTTGCAAGCGATCGCCGGCTGAAAGAGTCCAAGCCGCCTGCCAGGGATCCCAGCGGAAACTGCGGCGTACTTTCGGCGGGTCCAAGGTACCCAGGGCCAAATCGACTTTGGCCAGCAAGCGGCCCCAACTCTGCCAAGTTTTGGCGTCAAACTGGCCGGCATCCGCCAAAACCTGACCCGGGAGGTAAGTCAAAACCCGGAGTAAGTGGCGTTGTCCGTCATCTCCTTCGACCACGTAGCGATCGCTGCCATCCAGCCCCAAGCGCACTTCCGGGGCGATTCCGGGCCAAGTGGAGGCTAAGCGAAAGTGGGCTCGGTTTTGCAAATCGATGGCCGCTTCATCCTCCATGGAGTTGGCCAGTTTGATCACCCAAGGCTTGTCCTCCGGGTCAAGCAGCCGAAAATTTAAATCGATGTAGCTAGGTAGAGGCCGGAGAGCTCCTTCCAAGCCGTAATGCTGGTGCAATAGGCGCCGGATCCGATCCTCCGAAAAGACCGGAGCCGGCGGACGTTCGAAGGTCGTGTCGGGGTGATTTCTGGCAGGCATGGTGGCGGGCGGGTGGTTTCATCTTGCCGCCGGCCACCGCTTTCGCAAGGGTTCAAGGTTTCGGCCGGACTCCCAAGTGAGCGTAAGCCTGCAGCGCCAATGCAGTCGCCGCCGCTTGGCCAAGAACCGGATTGTCCAAATAGGAACCATCGGTCAAGCGACAGCCCAGTACTTGCTGGAGAATGGCTTTCTTGCTTTCCTGGCGCCACTTTTTCGGCAGCTTGGCGGTGGCTTCGGCGGCGGTGGCATAGTCGAACATCAAATAATGCGAACCTTGGGTGTCGCGACCGGCGTGCATCAGGGCTTTGCCTTGCTCGCGGCCCAGTTCGGCGGCATGTTGATTGAATATTTCCAGGCGCCACTTTAGATCTGGCTCTTCTTCCCGGTCGGCCCGGAGCAGGGCCAAGGCGCAAACTGGACCCCGGCCGGCGGCTCCAGGAGGAGAGGTGCCGTTCTTATAACCGGAGGGGTGCATCAGCATGTAAGCGAAGGTGCCGTTGGGGGCTCGCATGGTTTCCAGGCAAGCCAGCGCTCGTTCCATGACCTCGTCAGACACTTGCACGCCCTCTTCCTCCGCGTCTTCCAGGGCCAAGACTACGGCAGCAGTGGTAAAGCTAATCGACTGTTGCACCGGGTTGGCGGCTCCTTCCGCACTTCCGCTCAGGTAATAACTCCAACCTCCGCCGCTCTGCTGTTTAGCCGCCAAGGCTAGGACCAATTCACTCATAAATTGCTGCAGGCGATCCAGGTCGCCGATTCCCAAACGATGGGCGGCGGCGGCAAAGCGCAAGGTGTAGCTGTAACTCCATGGGGTGTAGTCCATGTAAAGCACGGGCTTGTCCTTGGCCAATTTCTCTCTTTCCCAGGCTTGCAGCAACTTGGTCAGGGCTTTCTCCACCGGCTGGCGAAGTTCCGGTCGGTGGCCGACTAAAGGAGTGAAAGCCAGCCCGGCCAAGGCCGTGTTTGCCAACCGGAAAATATTGTCGCCGGTATCGTAGTCACCGATTTCCGCGGGGCTCAACCAACTTCCATCCGATTGCTGGTTTTTAAGAAGCCACTGCAGGGCTTCTTCCATGGCCGCTCCGGATTGGCTGATCGGTCGTTTCTCCGTTTCCGGAGGTTGAGTCATGGCCAGATGTTTTTCCGACGGCCACGCCATGCTAATCGGGCCCATGGCTTCAAATCCCGGAAAACTGGCCAAGGCGGCGGCTTGCCAGGCCAGACGATGTTCAGGAAATCGGTTCACCAAGTGCAGTAATGCGGCTTTGGCTGCGCTCCGATCGCCTCTTGCCATGGCCAAGGCGGCAGTCCAATAGGACGTTTTCGGTGCCGGCGAAGGAGCCTGCGCCAGGAGGGATTTGGCTTGTTCCAGTCGATGCAGGCGGCACAACATGCGGATTCGTTGATAAAGGAGCTCCTGCCTTTCCTCCGGGTCCTTGGCCGAATCAAAGGCTAATTCGAAATGATGCAAAGCTTCTTTGCCGTTCCGTTGCAAACGATGCCATTCGCCTTTCAAGTGATGCCAGCGGGAAGGCCATACTTTTGGATCGATCTTGCTGAGCCATTTGGCCGCTCGAGGCAAGGCACCGGCTTCTAAAAACCACTTCGCTTCGGCAAATCGGCGCCGGTCTTGGAGATTCAGGCCGGGAGCTTCTTTAGGCTCAAGGGCCAGGCGCGGCGGCAAGGGATTGCTTGGACTCCAAGCCAGGGAATCTCGCAGGAATTCATAGGACGCCCAGGCGTTCATGCTAAAGGTTTCTCGCACTACTTTTCCCTTTGCGTTCACCAGCAGCCAGGCTTGCCCGAACGTAGTTGGCCCCAAGCCGTAGATTTCGTGATCTTGAAAGGGAGCTTGGAGGTCTTTGCGATAACGGATCGGCACGTAGGCGTGACGGATCAAGTCCAAGATATCCGGTTCCATGAGCGGGCCGATTCCCGGCTGATCAGGTATGTCGAAGCCCGGATAGACTTGGGCTACGACGACGATCAATTTCTTTTCCTTGGCCGCCCGGCCGGAGGCCTCGGCCCAATCTTTAGCCCAATCCACTTCGCTGCCGCACCGGGCGGCCAGTTCCTTCAATAGCTGAGGGCTCTGACCGGCGGCCGCCGGTGTCGAAGCCGACAAGGAATGTCCGGTAGCCAGGAAGAGGGCGACCAGGATGGGAAGGCTTGGTAGGCGGAGGCGAAGGAACATGGCGATCCTCCAGCCTACGGTGAAATGTCCCGGCCCTCCGGTTTTCTTCCTCTTCTTCCCCTTCTTTCTATCCGTCTTTCTCTTAGGGGCCGGAGAACAGTTTCGGCCACCAGGGGGCCAGCGCATGTTCTAGATGTTTCGGCTCTTCTCGCAGGAAGAAATGTCCTCCCGGGTGAAAATGAGCCTGAAACGGGCCTTCGCTGAAACGCTGCCATTCCAAAGCCCGATCCTTGGGGGCGGCCTTGTCCCGATCTCCGCCCAGCATCAACAACGGGCAGCTCAAGCGGCCTTCATTCGGACCCTCGTAGTAATCGGTGACTTCCAAGTCGGCTCGAAGTGGAGGCAGGAACAAGCGGCGAAGATGGCGGTTGTTCAATACGTCCAGCGGAACTCCTTCGAAATTCCGGTCCAGTTTGGCGATCAATTCTTCGTCGGTCATTTGATCGCATGGAGTTTCCCGCAACAAAGCGTGGGGAGGCCGGCAGGCAACCGCGGTGAACAAGGACGGTTCCCGCAAGCCACGACGGCGCAATTCCAGCGCCAATTCATAAGCCATGATGGCGCCGGCGCTGTAACCAAGTAAGGCAAAGGGCTTGTCCAGAACCGGGGTCATGGCGTCGGCCATGGCGGTGACCAGAGGCTCCATGCGTCGAAGCGGCGCTTCTTCCATGCGGTTTTCCCGGCCGGGTCGCTGTAGGCCGATCACTTGCACCTGTTGCGGAACCAGCTTGGACCAGGAAAGAAAAAAGGCCGCGCCTCCACCGGCGTAAGGCAGGCAGAACAGCCGGAATTCGGGCTCCTCGGTCCGGGCAAGGCTGAGGAGCCAGCGGCGGGAATCGTCGTCTTGGGTAGTCAACTTGTGGATAAGCCTACGCCATTTCCGCTCTTTTCGCCTTCCCTTTCGGCAGGCCGAGCGGCCGAAACTCCAAAAGAGGAAAGGAAGCCGTCCCCTCGACAGTCTCCCTTTCCTCACATGGAATGCCCCGTGGGGCAATCGGTTCCACCGAATCGAAAGGGAGGTTGTTACAGGAAATTCCAAATCATTTATGATGGGTGCTTCGCCTCTTGGGCATCTCGAAGCTGTCCTTCTGCCATGTTCGTTTTTCGCATCCCATCCGCGGTCTTAAGTTGGCTGCCGGCTCTAATATTCCTTGTCATCGTCTGCTCCTGCGATGGGTCCAAAGGCTTGGAACGGGAACAAAAAAGGGCCCGGAATGCAGAAATCCAGGGCGTGGTGCTGGGGCCCGATGGGGAGCCCCGATCGAATTGGACGGTTTATGCTTGCCCGTACTTTGAAGAACTCCTGACCACCAAGACGGATGCTTCCGGACGGTTTGTCTTTCCCTGGCCGGAGGAAGGAACTTGGGGCGACACCCTTGTCGCGGTCGGCCCCGACAGCCGCGGGTTCGCTGTGAAACCGACTTTTCTGGATTTGGTTGAAGAGCCGCGCCCGGAGTTGACCTTATTCTTGAGCGATCAAATTCCGGTGCGGTTGCAGGCGGTTCATAAAAAAGACGGTAAACCGATGGAAGGCGTAACCGTCGTTATTGAAACTACAGATAGCGACGATCGCTAGTCTGCGTTTGCTCTTAGCGATGCCCAAGGTTGGGTTACTTTGTTTGCAGCTCATCCTGGAGAATACGCCGCTACTGCGGGACACCTTGGCCGGGCCTGGACTGAAGATTTCACCGTATTCGAAATTGGATCTGAAGAAGTTGAGCCGATCCGAATTCAAGTACTTCCCTATGCAAGAAAGATTCAGATCGAAGCTTGGGACGAGGAAAGAGGGGAGAGGATTCGGCACGCCGAGTTCAGTCGAAAGGTTTGCAGGAAACTAATTATGGAAAAAGAGCCAAAACAAGGCCGGCCCCGCTTGGTCGGGGTCGATGGCCTTCTTGCCTATGAAGCTCCGGATGACCAATTGCCTTTTCAAGTCGTGGTTGAGGCAGAAGGCTTCTTTCCTCGCGCCGTTACTTTTCTCGGCGATCTGCAGGAAGTGGTGCGGGTTCCGCTCCCTCCTGAATCTCGAACCCAGATTCAGTTTGTTCTGGACGGTGAACCTCTCCCGGAAGGCTTTCAGGTCCAATGGGCCACCTTCATTGAGCCCCTATGTTTATCTGCAGAGGGGGATCCCGTTCCTTATCGATCCTGTTTTTATTTGCTTTGGTCTTTTCGCAAAGCTCGGCATTCGGGCCAGGAGGCTACCGACGCTCATGGACGGGTTTGGCTTCCCCTGGAGTGGGAGGAAAGCGAGGACGCGTATCATGAAGCCGACGCAGTGGTTGATTTCTTGATTCTTTCCCCGGATGGCCGTGTTTGGCATTCAAGGGGGGAGACGATTCCCAAGCAAGAAGAGGGTATTCCCTGGGAATTGGACCTCCTTCATTGGGATCAGGCCGGCGCCTGAAATCCGGACCGGGAGATTTGGTTATGAGGCTATAGTGGCGGAACCTCCCGGTTCTCCGCCATGCTCCTCCAATCCTGGTTCCTTCTCCTCTCCCTTGGAGCGGCCGACTGGCCCGCGCAAGATTTCCTTCCTTCAGAAAAGGAACCGCCGCTGGTGGTTTTTGTTACCGGGGATGAAGAGTATCGAAGCGAGGAATCCATGCCACTCTTGGCGCGAATGCTGCAACAAGATCATGGCCTGGACGTGGCGGTATGCCATTCGTTAGACGAGCACGGCTACATTGATCCCAACCGGCAAGATCACATATCCGGTTTGCATCGTCTAGCGGAAGCAGATTTGATGGTGCTGTTCACTCGGTTTCGCCAACTGCCGGATGACCAGTTGCGGCTCATATTGGATTTTGCTGAATCGGGAAAGCCGATGGTGGGTTTTCGAACCGCCACTCACCCTTTTCGCTATCCGGATCACCATCCTCGAGCCGAAGAAATGAATCGTCAATGGCCGGCTCGAATTTTCGGCCAAGGCTGGATCACTCATCACGGGCACTTTGACGACGGGGAGCAGCCTTTAACCGAAGTGCAGGTGATTTCGGAGCGAAGCAATCATCCTATCTTGAGGGGGATTCAAGCCTTTCCGGCTTACTCCTGGCTTTATCACGTTGAAGGGGGTGGGGATACCTTGCAAGGAAATTGCGAGCCTTTGCTGACCGGTACTGCTTTGAGATCCTCGCATCAGGATGCCAAGCGACTGGATCGCTTTCCTTTGCAAAACCCAGTGGCTTGGACCAAGCATTACACTGGCAAGTCTCAAAAGACAGCCCGAGTGTTTTTTTCCACTTTGGGACACCCCTACGATTTTCAAAATCCTCAAATGCGCCGGCTGGCCATTCAGGGCATTCTGTGGGCTCTGAACAGGGAAGAGCGAATTCCAGCTCAAGGGGTATCCGTTGCCCTTCCCGGCCCGTATCGTCCCAACCCTTCCGGCTTCGGCCAGACCTTTAAGGCGAAACAGAAACCAGCCTACTTCGCCGCATCCCGAGACCTTTTCTTCGAGGCGGAAGCATTTGATGACATAGGTGGCTGGGTCATCGATACGGCGACCACTCTGCAAGTTGGATCTCCTTATCTCATGGCTCACGGCTTGGGCCGCTTGGTCAAGGACGCTAAGACTTCCTTTTCCCTTTCGGACGGAGGAGAGTATCGCGTTTGGGTCCGAACCAAAGATTGGGTGGCTCCTTGGGGAGCTCCGGGACAACCGGGTCGATTCCAAGTTGTTCTCGACGGCCAAGCTCTCGAGACCACCTTTGGCACCGCATCCGCCGATTGGCATTGGCAAGACGGTGGGCGAATCTTGCTATCCCCGGGGGAACATACTTTGGGGCTTCGTGACCTAACTGGCTTTAACGGCCGTTGCGATGCGATTTTAATTACTAGGGAATTGCACGCGTCGCCTCCAGAGGGTGCGGATTTGGCCAAAGCCAGGCATTTGTGGATGCAAACTCGGGCTCGCCCGAAGCTCCATGGTGGATACGATCTGGTCGTCGTCGGCGGGGGTTATTCCGGCATGGCGGCGGCGATATCGGCGGCTCGTCAATCCTTGAAAGTGGCTCTTATTCAAGACCGCTTTGTATTAGGAGGAAACGGTAGCAGCGAAATCCGGGTATGGGCCAACGGCGGAACCATGCGCGGTAAGTTTCCTCACGTGGGTGAGATTGTGGAAGAATTTGCCGATCACGCACCGGACAGTCCCGGAGACGGAGTTCATTTCGGCGACCTCCACAAGGAGAAAGTCTGTCGCCGAGAACCCACCTTAGATTTGTATCTCGGCCATTTCGTCAATGATGTGGAACTGGCGGAGGAAGGGCTTCGAATTGAAGCGGTCATCGCCTTGGACGTCCGTACTGGACAGCGGCGCCGATTTGAAGCTGAGTTTTTCGCTGATTGCACCGGACACGGCACCGTCGGGGCTTTGGCGGGAGCGGATTTCGAAATCAAGCCCAGCGGCAGAATGGGAATGTCCAATATGTGGTTCTGGCAGGTCCGACAAGACCCGCCTCCATGGCCGGAAACACCGTGGGCTTTGCCTCTGGAAGAAAATGATTTTCCGGCGACGGTTGCCAGCCGTTCACGGATTCAAGGAAAACCGTTTTGGAAAGGTGAATGGTTTTGGGAATCAGGCTTTGATTTGGATCCCATTGAAGACTTGGAATTGATCCGTGATTGGAATCTCCGAGCGGTGTTTGGCGCTTTTTCTGCTTTGAAAGGTAGTGGCAATCATCCGGGGGCCACATTGGAGTGGGTGGCTCACGTCGGAGGTACTCGCGAATCTCGGCTGTTGACGGGCGACGTTGTTTTGACCAGAGAGGACATCGTCAACCGACGGGAGTTTGCCGATGGTTGCGTGGCAACCACTTGGGACATCGACCTTCATTACCCGAAAGAGCGATACGCCAAAAAGTTTCCGAATAATCCCTTCATCTCTAGGGCGGAATTCGGCGCCGGTGTCGACCGAGATCTCGGATACCTGGTGCCCTATCGCTGCTTCTATTCCCGCAACGTCGAAAATTTGTTTATGGCCGGGCGTTGTATCAGCGTTACGCATGAGGCTTTGGGCACGGTTCGAGTCATGCGAACCTGTGGCATGATGGGCGAAGTGGTTGGCAAGGCGGCTTATGTGGGAGTGAAAGAGAAGACCTCTCCCAGGGGAGTTTATGAACACCATTTGACTCAGCTATTGAAGCTCTTGCAACAACCTGGAGCGATGCGCCGCAGCCAATTGGATGGGCCCCTGTTTCGGGATCCTGGAATTGGAGTCGTGCAATCCTATCGCACCAAAGCGGAAGATCGGGTTGATGGAATTCCCAGCCCCAAAGAAGGTTTAGCGGTTTCAAGTCTGCCGGGAATCGTAATTGACGATGAGCATGCGGTTTTGACCGGAAGCTGGCGTCCCGGTAGCTTGATCCCTTTCGTTGGCCGCGGTTATCGATATGCCAACCCCGGGAGCCCGGCCAGTGCACGTTTTCCCATTGCCGTGAAGGAAGCCGGAGTCTACGAAGTCCGCCTTGCCTGGGTCGGCCATGAAAACCGAGGTCGGCGGGTCCTTTGCGTGTTGGAACGAACTGGGTTTCCGCCTTTGCGACTTAGGTTGGACCAGAGTCAAGTCGGAGATGCCGGGGAACTGTTTCACTCTCTTGGACGTTTTCCCTTCCCGGTAGGGGAGGCTTCCTTGATTCTTTCCGCCGACGATGCCGATGGTTGTGTGCACGCAGACGCCGTACAAGTGGTTCCTGCCTCGTGAATCCGCGGCGTTGGTTTCTCCGGCTTTATCGCCTTGGAATATTCGTGGCGGCGGTGGCTTTGCTCCATCAGGCTGGTTCGCTTCAAGGTGATCCAGAGCAAGCCAACGAGCTTTTATCCAAAGTTCGGCCATGGCTTCCGGAAGCGGCTTCCTTGCGAATGCACGATGCCAAAGCGGGAATTTGGAGAATCTTGAACCGCCGCGGGGATCCACTGGGTTCCGTGATGCAAACGGCTCCCTTTACTAATGATCTAATCGGCTATAGTGGATCGAATGACGTTTTGATTGTTCAAGATTTGCAAGAAAATATTCTTGGACTTGAGTTATTGCATGGCGGAGATAGCCATGAACACGTGATCGCGGTTCGAAACAATGCTGATTTTTGGAGCAGCTTGTCGGAGTGGTCGCCGGGGGGGTCTGCTGGGCTGGAAGTCGATGCCGTGTCCGGGTCCACTTTGACCAGTTTGGCTATCGCCGAAGCTGTCGAAACCCGCCTATCCGGCCGGCGTCGTTCCCTCCGTTTTCCGGAGCCGGTTGCGGTGGAAGAGGCTCGTTTTCTTTTTCCGCTCGCTTTTCGGTTGGAAGGCGAGGAGGAGCGACATCACCTCAAAGTTTTCGACCAAAATGGAGTTCATTTAGGAAATTTGTTGCGCACTTCTCCTTTTGCAGAAAGCGTTCGCGGGTACGCCGGACCCACTGAAGTATTGCTCGCCTTGAGCCCTGATCTCACTCGACTTGTGGGGATCCGAATGCGCACAAGCTATGACACGCCTGAATATGTCCAGCGACTTCAAGATCAGCCATCTTTTTGGCAAGACTTGGCCGGAATACCGGTGGAGAAATGGCCGGATTTGGACTACCGAGAGAAGAGGTTGGAAGGGGTTTCCGGGGCTACTCAAACCAGCTATGCCGTGGTCGAAAGCATTCGGCGCCGTTTGACTTCGCTGAAGAACGAACCCAATGAAACATTTCAATTTCGCTTTGCTCCAGAGGGAATCCTTTTAGCATTTTTTCTCGCTTCACTTTGGATGAATTTTGGAGCTTGGCGGCGTCATCGAGGCCGGCGTCGAGTGTGGCAATGGATTTTGATTGCGGGATTGGGTTTATATTTGGGACAGTTCTTGACCTTGGCTTGGATTGCAGGTTGGGCTCGTGAGGGATATTGGCTTTCGTCCAATGTTTGGATCCCCTTGTTTATGTTGGGCTGCTTGGCGGTTCCTCTTTTCAGTGGAAAATCGCATTATTGTCGCAGTCTCTGCCCTCATGGCGCGGCTCAAGAGCAGCTCCTCCTAGTCGGAAAATTTCGCCGGCAGATGTCTGCAAGTCTCCGCCGGAAGTTGCGCAGTCTTCCGGCTTTGTTGCTGATCGCAGCCTGGTTGCTTGCCCTAAAGAAGCCGGGATTCGATCTGACTATGTTGGAAGCTTTTGACGGATGGGTGCTTTGGGTCGGCGCCGGAATTTCCTTTGCTCTTGCCATCCTTGGGTTGTTGGCCTCTCTCTTTTGGCCCATGGCCTATTGCCGATTTGCCTGTCCGACCGGCGCCCTTCTGAAATTCCTTCAGGGAAGTGGTCGGCGGGACCACTGGCGTAGGGCGGATAGTTTGGCCTTGGGAGGCATGTTTATAGGCCTGTTTCTCTGGCAGACTCAGTTTTCCATTGGGGAGTCTGGGAGCGAAGGCGCGAATTCACGGCAGGCTCCGGCCTTCTTGCAAGGGCATGCTTTTGGAACCACTTGGCAAATTAAGTTAAGAGGGGAGGTGGAACACGATCAAGTTCTCCGAGCCGATCTGCGAAGGGAGGTGGATCGAATTGAAAAGCAATTTTCAAGCTGGCGCCCCAATTCGGAGACTTCGGTATTCAATCGCAGCGAAAGTACGTTGCCGATCGAAGTGTCGACCGAATTCCTGGAGCTAGTGCAATTTGGTTTGCAGTTAAGCCAATGGACCAATGGAGCTTTCGATCTGACCGTAGCTCCTTGGGTAGACGCCTGGGGAGCCGGTCCAGCCGGAGAACAAGATTCGCAACCGGCGGTTCAAGAGTTATCTGATTTGCGAGACCGAATCGGATGGCAAAAATTGAAAGTGGATCCCGAGTTTCGAACCTTGCAGAAATTGCATCCTGAACTGCGCCTGGATCTTGGCGCCTTATTGCAAGGATATGCTGTCGATCGGATTGCCGATATTTTGTTGCAATCCGGGGTGGAAGAAGCTTTGATCGAAGTCGGAGGCGAATTGAGAGCCTTGGGAAGTTGGGCTGTAGCGATCGAAGATCCCCGAAGCCCCGGTCGCTTTCTGTATTCGGGTTCGTTGACCAATGCTTCCCTTGCAACCACCGGTTTATATCGGAATTCCAATCACTTGATCTCCACGAAAACGGCCAAGCCGGTGGAGGCACCTTGGCTGCTTTGTTCCGTGGAAGCTGTGGCATGTTTGCAGGCAGACGGTTGGGCCACGGCTCTATTTACGAGTTCAGAAGGTGCGCTGGAGCTGGTGGAGCGGCATGGGTTGAGGGTTTGGTTGTTGGATTCGGAGGGGCTCCTCCATGAAACTGGCACAAACTAATGGAGGTAATTTTTAAGCCTCCGGCGTAACCAAAGCCGCCTCAAGCCGTCTGCCTAGCCGAACCCTTTTCTTTCGGAGGCACCGGCGATGCCGCGTTTTCAACCCCCGCACTGCCCCTGGGACGCCTGTCCCAGCCGCACCGATTCCGTCCCCTTCCGCTTTCAAAAACGAGGCTTCTACTGTGGCCGCCAGCAACGCAGAATCCAGCGCTTTTGGTGCCACGGCTGCCGCCGTTCCTTCTCGTCGCAAAGCTTCAAGTTCCACTATCGCCTGAAGTACGGCCGGCTCCATCTCGACTTCTGGCCGCTGGTGGTGAGCAAAGTCACCCTGCGACAAAGCGCTCGCATGCTGGGAGTGGATCGCCGCACCTTGGCTGACCGCCTGTTGCGCATGGGCGAACACGCTCGCCGCTTCCATCGCTTGCGATTACAGGAGGTGGCCGCTCGAGGCGGGCTACCGGGAGTGTTTCAACTGGATGAGTTGGAAACCTTCGAAACCGACCGCAGACTGCAGCCGGTGACCGTTCCGGTGCTGATCCACCGTGCCAAGTATTTCGTCGTTCACCTGACCGCCGGCACCTTGCCCTGCCGGGGATCGCTCCCTCCGCGGTTGAGAAAGAAGAAGGAGGAACGGGAAAAACTGTTCGGCAAGAGACGCTCGCAGTCCCGGCAAGGAGTGGAAGCATGCTTGCAGACTTTGAAGGAGGTCTTGCCTCCAAGGCAGCCGGCGGTGCTGCAAAGCGATCGCAAGAAGATCTATCCCAGCGTCTTGAAGTCGGTGTTTGGAGCCGCAGGTTTCCAGCACCTGCAGGAGTGCTCCAAGCGCAAGCGGGATCGGGGTAACCCGCTGTTTCCGATCAACCACACCCTGGCGCAGATGCGGGACAACCTCTCCCGGCTGGTGCGCCGCAACTGGGGCCACTCCAAGAAGCGGAGTTGGCTGCGGCTGCACATGTGGCTGTGGCTTTTGTGGCGCAACTACGTGCGGCCGATCACCGCCGAGGGTGAGCCCCCGACTCCGGGGATGTTGCTGGGGGTGACTTCTCGGCGTTGGACCGCCAGGGAGCTGTTTCGGTGGAGGATCTTTTCTTCCTTCAACCTCCAATAGTTTGTGCCAGTTTCTAGGGGCGGCGAATAAACCGCCCCGCCCAACTCCTCACCTGACTCCCATTAAGCACGTGAAAATGCCGAATCTGTTCCAAGGAGCGGCTCTGAAAAGTACTCAAAGGCATATGCAAGATGTGGCGCTTCCGCCTTTCCGCTTCCCGGCGCACTTCCTCCGCTGGAGCCTTATCTGCCAAATGGACCACGAAAGGATCTTCAGACCAGTAAATGGCGGCTAGCAACAAGCGCTCGGACGGAGTTCGAGCTCGTTCGAATCGAGCGTCCTGCCAGATGTCCGGAAAGGGTTTGGGGGGATAGACCAGCAAATAACCGCCGTAAAAAGAACGAGCCACGCCCGGACCGATCAATCGTTCGTGGAAGTCTGTCGCATAAAAGGCCAAGGTGGATTCGTTGTGATGTTCGGCCAGCCAAGTGCTGCGCCAGGGATAGCGAATGCCGAAATCATCTTCCTCAAAAATCACCACCAATGCACCGACACCGCCGGGAAGCCTCGGTTCTTCTTTGACGAAAACCCTCCGTTCGACCACGTCCCGCATGCTTTCCCGAAAATCGATACCATCCATCAAGGACGTGCTGAAGGGTTCGATTTTTCGGTGCTGGACGCTGGCTAAACTAAGGGCGCGGCGGCCGACGTAATCTCGGAATCCTTCAATGACCACGTCTTCCGGCGGCCACGAACATTGCACTCGAGGGTCCCAAGCTTGCTGCCATTGCCGTTGTCGGCGCGCATCAGGTGGGCGTTCCAGTTGCAATCGCCCGTACTCAAACTCCGATCCTGGGGTCCGGTTCCGCAATTCGAAATCAGCGTCGTCGGTGCGCCCGCGATCGGCGTTCATGGCCAGAAGCGGGTGAACCGGCTGCTCCACTTCTTGGCTGCCGTCCAAGTCCATTCTTCCATTCCACGGATAGGCGTGTGCCATTTCCAGCAAGCACAAGGCGTAATCGTTGCCAACGACTCCGCGAGCGGCGGTCACCAAGGTATAGCTGTCCGGAAGTAGCAGCTTGCGCCGCACCGTCATCTTGCGAGCGAAGTCCATCAAAACTCGGAGAGCCTGAGGATGGGCACGTTCCAGACTGCCGCCGAACTTTTTCTGGTGCAAGGAGCGAGCTTCCAGCAACAGCGACTTCAAGGCTTGCACCGGATCAAAGGGCTCCAAGGAAATGCCGCGCCGGTGTTGCTCATAAGCTGCAACCAAATACGGCATGTCGCCCATGATGAAGGGCAAGGATCGCGGTAGCGGTTGCAGGATTTCCGTTTGCGTTGCATCCGGGCCGTCGGCATCCCAAAGTTCACCTTCGCCCTGAGCAAGAAGGCGGCGGATTTCCAACCAATGAGCCATGCCGGTCAGAAACAAGATCGGTCCTTGAATTTCAGCTTCCAATCGTCTCAAGGAAGCGGCCATGTGCCGTTCCCGGATTTCGTCTTGGCGGTTCCGCGGGTGGGCTGAAAGGGAAGGCAGACAGCTTTGAAGCCAGGCCTCCAGGCCCAAACTGTGCAAAGCATGAGGGTCCGGCATGCTGATGCCGCGACTGAGGAAATCCCCGATTTCCGCATCCACAAAGAAAACTGGAATTCGTTCACTCTTGGCAATGCGAAGCGCTTCCACCATGCCGTCTCCGGGATGCACCGGAACGAAAAAGGCCGGGGCATCCGGCTCCAAGATCGGCAGTTGTTCGCGATAAAGGACGGCGCTGGCCACCGGCAGGGCATCCACCGCGTTCAGGACGCCCCTTTCCAAGGACGCCGGCAGTTCCACGGCAACGGCGGCAAAGGATTCGCTTAACAGCCTTCGGTGGGCTTCCATGGCGAAAGCCAGGCGGCCGTGAATCAGGGGGAGCGCGTGAACGTGGCCTTGCTGAAGCAGGCTCACGGTTCTTCGTCCACTTCGTCTTCCAAAGTGCCGAACAGGCTGCCGAAGTCGATCATATTGTCTTGGATCAAGGCTTCCCGGGAGCGGGTTTCCAAATCCTCGGCGCCTTCACCCAAAACTTGACTCACGGCTTGGTGGAAAGCCTCTTCGATCGGCGTGCCTTTCACTTTTTCCAATTTCAAAGCAAAGCGCATGATATTGATGCCGTCTCGAGTGCTGTAATCCAGCCGATAACTGTGGCTTTGTTGCAGGAATTCAGCGCACATGCGCAAGAGATCGTCCGGAGCGAAATTCACGTTGTAGCGCAAAATCGCCATTTCTTCTTCCAGGTCCGGATAACCCAAGGCGATCAGCGGCTGGATTCGGCTGAGGATATATTCCGGAATCTCATAGGTGCTGGCATCGTCGTTCATGGTGATGCAACAGCGAAAGTCGGGATGAGCTTTCAAGCGCACTCCGGCTACCAGTGAATCGACGTAGCGGCGGTGATCCAAAAGCGGAGCCAACGAAGCCCAAGATTTTTCCGGCATACGGTTGGCTTCATCCAAGATGGCCACCCCGCCTTCCACCATGGCCGAGACCAGGGCCGACGCCCGATATCGAATCTCACCGTTGGCGGCCAAAACCGGACTGACCACCAAATCTTCCGGCCGGGTATCGGCAGTGCATTGCAAGATGTAAACCGGCTTTTCCAATTCCTGGCCGGCAGCTTGGGCCAAAGTGGTTTTGCCCATGCCCGGCTTGCCAACCAGGCGCGGACAAAGCGGCAAATCATCGGCGGTCACGCTAGTCCAGCAGGCCAAGATTTGCTCCACCAATTCCCATTGCCCGATCCATTGAACCGGAGTTTCCACCGGCTCGACCAGGTCGATATGGACGTCACCGAGATCCAGGCTCATGGCTTCAGTCGTCCACCCGTTCCAAAATGGCGGTCATCGAGCCGGAGCATTTGAGGATGCGGGGATCGGCGCCGAATTGGTGAATTTGGTCTTGTTTCAGCTCGGCGGTTTCCCGCGGCCCGGTGTAGACCGCCGCCCGGCCGGTGGCGTCCACTTCGCAGGCAAGCTCGTATCCGGTCGATTCCGGAACTCCGCAGATCTTCCTAAGCATTTCAATTACATACTCATAGGAGTGTTCGTCGTCATCCAGCAGGACCACCTGATAACGGGGGGCCAGGTAGGTCCTAGGGATCACCTGGGGTTCGAGCACAGTGCTTCCGGTCATCCTCGTCATTTTAGGCAGAGCGGAGCCAAGCCGTCACCTGCGGGGGACGGATCCTGCTTTCCACAAAAGAGGCAAGGACGGCTTAAGACCCAGGCCTTTGCCGCCGTTGAGGAGGCGGTCCGGCGGTCGATGCTGTAAATGGCCAGTGCGGCCATGGCGTCAACCGTGTCAGAAAGCCCCGCCATTAGGATTCCAAACTGCCACAACCCATGAGAGGAATCATCCTTATTGAATTCCTGCAGCAGGTCGAAGCCTTGTACGGTCAAGAAACTGCTGACAGCATCATCGAATCCGCTCACCTGCCGTCGGAGGGAATCTACAACCCGGCGGACACCTACGATTTCCGGGAGTTGGTGCTCTTGGTCCGGGAGTTGAGCGCTCGAACCGACTTCACCGTCCAAGAGCTGCAAACTCGGTTCGGAGGACACTTATTTCAGCGCTTTGCCGAAAGCTTTCCTTACTTTCTGGAAGGAGCGGAAAGTGCTCTCCATCTGATCGGCGGCATTCAGGACTTCCTGCGCCAGAAGGTGTTGCGTTACTACCCGGACACCGAAATGCCGGATTTCGATTGCAGTTGGAATGCCAGCGGCGAACTGGAACTCCTGTTTCGTTCTCCCCGGCCGCTGACCGACGTCGTCCACGGTTTGTTGGCGGGTTGCCTAGAACACTTTCAAGAAGAGATTCAAATTCAACGGCGACCCATTTTGCGCGGACATCGGGACGGAGTGCTGTTCAGCTTCAAGCCGAAGTCCACTCGACAATCCCTGGCTTTACCTACTCGGCAATCTGAAAAGCCCTAAGCGGGCGGTCGCTGGAAGCGGCTTCCGGTTCTCCGTAGCCGCCGAGTCGGAAGACGTGCTCGCGGTAGTTGAGGACGTCAATTAAAGACAGGGTTTGAATGGTTCGAAGAGTGACCAACTGTTCGCTGACCCTTCGGGAATAACGAAGGATTTCCGCGAGGGCTTGCTCGCCCCGGCGTCGGGCTTCCTCCGGTCCATAGTCCGCCCAAATTTGCAAGGCTCGTTTGCTGCCGTGGAAATCTCTTTGGATCGCCCGCCAAGCGAAAGGCCGGGCTTCCGGCTTGGCTTTGTCGTATTGCTTCCAAAAGCGATTGAACTTCCCGCCGACTCCGAAGCCGGCGAACCGGGGTTCGAAATGCCGCCGGCCTTCGGCTGCTTCCTGACAGGCTTCATGCAAAATCTCGCCGCAGGAGAGCAGGCTTCGGATTCCCTTGAAATCGGCTCGGTAGGCCACCGCTGCGGCTCGAATGGACTCGACGGAAAGACTTTCCTGCGGGCGGCCCAAGATAGTCGCGATGCGCTGTAACAATCCGTCGGCGAAGAGAGATTCCAGCCGCCTCATGTCGGCGCTGGCGGAAGCCCGCTCCTCGGTCAATCTTTCGTACCAACTCGGTTCCGCATCCAGGAAACGCAGATCCGCCATCACGTCTCGTCCGCTCCAATCGGGATCGGGGGTGCGAGGAATTTGTACGCCCAAATATTCCGGATCGAAGCGAGCCCGCAACCACAAGCAAGCTTCCACCACCGGCCCTCGCATGCGATTGATCTTGCGCTGGGCGGCGGCGAAATCGGCTTGCGCCGCGTCAGTCGGTTTGCCGAAACGTTTGGGTTTGCGAATTTCCTGAACCGCCTTGGCGACCAAGACCACCAGCCTTCCAAACAGGCGCAGGCCGAAGATGAGGAAGAAAAAGGGCATGAACAAGGCCCGCCCGCCGGCCAGCCAAGATTGATACATCTCATAGGGATTGAGCGTGCGCCGGTCTTTGGGCCGATGATGCACCGGAAAGGTTCCGAAGATGGTTCGGAACAACCTTTGCCGATCTTCTTGAACCCGCTGCAGGACGGCTTCGCCGAATTCTTCCGCCACGTCCTGGTCCCGGACCTTGTCGTCGTCCAAAAAGTGCAACGCCGTAAAAGCGGTGGTCAGATAGTGCGATCTTTCCTCCCGCATCGCTTTTTCGCTGCGGTTTTCCTCCGGCTCAGGATTTCTTCTTTCCAGCCACGCCTGATAGCGACGCCGGTCGGTTTCCGGCGCTTGGGATAAGGCGTTGAGCGGAATCGCATTGCGATTGTATTCGACAATCAAACGTGCGGCGGTCTGCGCGATAGCTTTCGAAATCAGGCTGAACCACAAATAGGGACCTTTAAAAGCGCCGCGCTGTTGGTCCAAATCCAATAAATTCAGCGCTCGATTTTCCTTTCGATCGATGCGGGAAGAAATGTCACGCAAGTGGCAAAGGGCCAGATTTCCCAATAACTGATCGGTGGTTCGAGTGTCGGTTTGACACAGCAAGGAGCCTTTTAAGGAATCGCGATAGAGCAGGATGACCCGCTCCATGGCTTCCGTTTCCCGGAGGGCTTCCTCACTTTCCCGCGCACCCAAAAGCCAGGCTCGAACGCCGGCTTTGAACGGCCTCCGGCGGTCATCCGCTCCGCCGGGTCGGGAGCGATCGACCAGCAGATCTTCCGGTTCCAAAATCCGGCGATCTAAAATTTCGGTATCCCGTTCCAGATTGCGGCTTTTGATGGCTTCGGTAAATGGTAAATACTGAGCTTCCGCAGTTTGTTCCAAAAAGGAAGTGGCCTCTTTGGCCATTTTTTTCATCCACCACCCTAAACCGAGAATGATGAAGCAAACGCCTCCGACCAAGATCAAGGTCGGCCCGACATATTTGTCCAGGAAGTCGGCGATTTTCTGCATCAGGCCCAGCCCTGAAATCTCCAAAATCAAGTGAGCCAGCAGATAAATTCCGCCAAACAAGGTCAAGCGGTACGCCGGGCGAAAGGAGCCTTTCACCATGGCGGAACCCACCCGGTCCACGACTTCCGAGGGGGTAATGGTGCCGTACCAATCCAAAATCCAGAACATGCGACCGTAGTAACGCTGCAAACTGGCTGCGCTGCGACGGGCGGCGGCGGCGACCACCTCGGAAGCCCTCATTCCCGGCGATAATCGCGGCAGGAAGGCTTTGACCATGGGGAGCCACCGCAGGGGAACTACGTGGAACATGCGCAGAATTTTGGCGGCTTTGCCCACTTGGTCCGGTCCGAGCTGTTCTTCGATCCGGTCCGGACTGAGGCTTCCCAGGCGCCTTAGGAATTCTTCGGCAGTCCATTCGCTCGGAAGTTTTGGGCCTGCCGACTCGTGGAAATCGGCGTCGCCGAGCAAAGCGTGGCTGCTACGCAAGCTATGCAGGCGCGCTTTCGACAATTGCTTTCTTTGTTGCGGCGTTCCTTCCTGATAGAGCCGTTGCCAAAGATCGTTCAGTTCGCTGCGCAAGCGCCACAATCGGCTCTGCCACTCTTCCGCAGCCCGATCGACGCCGGCTCGTTCCCGGCGATTCGGGTACAGGATGATGCTGCTGTTCAGCAGATTCCCATAGCGGCGAACTATGCGGTCGAGGCCCTTGGCGAGAAAGCCGAAGGCTCGAATCGCTCGAATGACCGGCATCATCAAACGCAGATAACGGGCGACCCGCGGCAACCGGAACAAACGGGCGGCCCGGCCGGCTCGAGCCGGATCGGCGCCGGCATGATGCAGGAAGAGGTTGAAAGGCAGCGATGGTAAAAAGTCGACCAGGAAATGGCGTAGAAACCAACTTCGCCGGTGCTCCACCAAAGCTAGTTTGAAACCGAAGTCAATCAAAAAAAGCGTGCAAGCGAAGGTATCGACAATGGTGAGAAAAAGACGCCAATTCGGAGATAAGGGGACCGTCATTTCCACGATCAGAATCACCAGGACGACCAAAATCAAAAGGAGAATCATCCGCTCCCAATGACCCATCGCCCTGGTTCCGAAACGTGTTTCCAGCTTGGCTTGCAAGCGCCGTTCTTGGCGCTCCGCCCGCAAGCGCCGGAGCTTTCGAGTCAATCGATGCGCCCTTGGACCTTCCTTTTCAATGTTTTGCCGGTGCCAGCGCAAGTCGCTTGAAACCACGTCCAGGCACCGGGCGGCTTCTTTCGGCGACATATCGTCCAGCGCGGTCAAGCTGGAGTCTGCCCGGTCCATTAATTCCGCCAACCAGAGGTCCCGCAATTCCTCCTCCGGCGGCGAGGCCTTGATGGCCGAAAGCAAGGCTTCCCGCAGGCGGCGGCGATCTTGGTGGAAGGGGCTTTGCTCTTCCGGTTGCCGCAGATCGCTACGGGTCATCAAGCTGAGGATTTGAAACAGGGTGGGAGCGTCTTTTTGCTGCTCCGCCTGGATTCCCCGCCGGCGCCAGCGCTTTCCTTCCTCTGCTTGGAGTTCCTTCAAAAAGGCGCCGGTGGCTTGGGAAGCTTCTTCCAAGCCGTCGTTTTCCAATACGGTTTGCCAGGCGATGGCCTGGGCCTGGACCCGCCGTCCGGCATCTCCGCTTTCCCCCGGCCGCCGGAATTTGGCATGAAGAGCTTCCAGCCGCTTTTCGCTGCTTTGCAGCAGATCGACCTGGCTCTCCCAAGGAAGTTCGCCCGCCCGCAGCCGCCTAAGCCTCTGCTCGAGACGATCGATAGGATTCCGTCGAGTTTGCTGGGCCGGGTCCACGTTTGGGGGGCACCGGCCGCGGTCCCTTCCGCCGGCCGGTGGCCTCTATTCTGCCGTGGCCTTCGCTATGCGTCCGCCCTTGCTTTCTTGCTTCTTTTTTGGCTTACCGGACTTGCTTGAGAGTCGGGGGATAAAAAAGAAGGGCGCCGGTTAGGCGCCCTCCCGGCCGACCCATTCGCTTACGGCTTGTCCGCCGGGTGAAGCATGCCCTCCACCAGTTCTTTGGCGACTTCCGTGGCCTTCTCACCGTTGTGGCCGCGATAGCGGATTTTCCTTTCGGCATCCAGCACCACGATGGTGGGCCAACCTCGAACTTTCCAGTCGTCGGCGATGGCCTTTTTCGAACCTTCCGGCTGGTTCTGAAAGCTTCTCCAATTCAATTCGTTCTCCTTCACTGCCTTGAGGGCGTTCTCCAAAGGATCGCTGTTCACTCCAATCAAGGCGAAAGGCTTATCTTTCATTTCAATCACGAGCGACCGCTCGTGCGGGTACATGGCCCGGCAAGGGCCTCACCAATCGCCCCAAAAATCAAGGAAGACGACTTTGCCATGGTAGTCGGACAGTTTGAAGGCAACGCCGTCCAAATCGATGCCTTCGATGTCCGGAGCCACTTTGCCCACGGCGAATTCTTCCCGCACCAGGATTTCATCGCGGATGCTTCGATTGATGCTGCGATCGTTGGCTTTTTCGATCAAAGCCATCATGGCTTTGCGGGCTTCTTGATACTTTGCCGATTGAATGGGTTCGTCCCGCAAGGTGTCTCCCAAAAGCACGTAAGTCGCCCAAGTTTTTACCTTGATCGACGGCGTTGCCTGCTCCAACTTGGCGGCCAGTTGCGTCGCCTTTTCCTTATCCAAGTAATAAACCAGATTCGGAAGCATGGAGGCGAGCTCAACCAACCCGGGACTGGCCAAATGGTTTTGCTCAATTCTTTCCAAGGCGAGGGAGCCTTCCGGCGCACGCCGTGGTAGCCCGTTTTTCACCAGCCAAACGAGGAACGGCACCGCGTCCTCCGTTTCCGCGAAATCGTCGGCGGCGGAAAGGAAGCGTTTGTAAAAGGGAGAGTAATCTAAAACCGGCTGGTTCGGAGGCCTTTCACCGGTTTCTTCCGCTTCTTTACTCCAGGCTCGAATTTCTTTGACCCACGCTTGGTAGGTTTCGGAAGCTTCCTGAACCAGGCGGTCGTACCGGGCTTGGGCCGGCGATACCTCGCTTTTCGGAGGCTCCTGAGCCTGCTGGGGGGTTGCCAAGCATGGCAACAAGAGGAGGAGGGCTTTCATGAGGCATTCATCCTAAAGAAAGAAATTAGCCGTGGCGATTTCCTTTGAGGTGTCTCAACAGGCTATGGATGCCGGCCTGCAAGATCGGGTCGGCGCCCTGTTGAAACCGGCGAGCGGCCCGGACTTCGACTTCCGGTTGCACGCCCTGGCCTTCCAGGAGCTTGGTGTGTTTGCCGAGGGTGGTGGAAGGGAACATGAGGACCGCCTTTCGGCCGACCGGCCGGAAGGTGGCCGGAATGACGGCTCCGGCGGTGGGCTCCCCGACCAGCCAGCCGATTTGCCGCTGCTGAATCTCATAGGAGAGGACTTCCTTGGCGCTGCGGCTGAATTGGTCGACCAAAGCGATCATCGGCTTGTCCCAAACGTCGCGGCGGCCATCGAAGACGTTGAGAATCCGGTAGACCTCGGCGGCGCTTCCGCCTCGTCCGCGCAAATCCAGGATCAGGGCATCACATTGGGCAAAGTCTCCGGCGATCAACTCCCGCAGCAGTTTGGACAGGCCGCTGAAGTGGATGAACCAAAAATGCACGTAACCGAAGCGGTGCCGATCCGTCTCCAATATTTGAACGCTGGCCCGAGTCGCTTCTACTGCCGAATACCATTTCGGGGCAACCGGGATGTAGAGGAATAGCCCCGGACTGCGTTCCACCAGCATGTACAAGAAACTTTGGCCCGGACAAAGCACGTCGTGGATCGGAGGATCCGGAAGCCAGGCGTCATCGGAGCGCCAATCGAGCAATGGGCTGTTTTCCGGTGCTTCTCCGTTCAGGCGGACCACCCGGTCGCCGGTGAGCAAACCGGCTTGCTCCGCCGGGCCTCCTTCCAGAGCCGTGTGGACGAAAAAATCCTCGCCGAGGCGGACCAGTTGAAAGCCGTAGGTGAGGCGAGCTTCGCCTTGTAATTCGGCCAGCATGGTTTCATAGGTGGCTTCCGAATACAGGGCCAAATGGCTGGCAGGTACGTGGGAAAGGAATTCGTGAATGACGCTCCGCTCTTCAGCCAAACTGCGGCTGGCTTGGGCTTGGGGCCGGTACTTTTGAACCAGAGTTTGGAGGTCGTTGCGGCGGAAGTTCCGGTCGTAGTAATCCTCCTGCAAGACTTCGGAGACTTCCTCGAACAGCTCTCCGGCCTTCTGGCCGGCGGCCGGAGTGGAGAGTCCAGCCAGGATCGAAGTGGCAAACAGGCCGAAGAGGAAAGCGTGAAACGGAGAACGGGTAGGCACGGATTCCATTCGAAGACTGCCGGCCGCCGTTGGCAAAGATTCAAGGAAGCCCTCGCCGAAAGATCGGAGAGGGCTTCTAAGTGCTTTGTTTAAGGTTCTTTACTCGTTTCGACCGCCGAATAGGCCGAGGGCGTAGGCCCAGTACAGCAGAGTCAAAAGCGAGGAGACAAAAGCCGCCACGTAGGTCATGCCGGCGGCGTTGAGCACCTTGCGGGCACCGCCTAGTTCATCGGGAGTGAGATATCCACCCGATTCCAGGGCCACAAGGGCTCGGCGACTGGCGTCGAATTCCACCGGCAGCGTGATCAGGGTGAAGATCGTGGTGGTGGCGAACAGAGCGACTCCCACCCAGGCCACCGGCGTGCCGATTGCCGACCCGATCGACATCAGGATGAAGGCGGCGATGATGATCAGCATGGAAAGCCCGGAGCCAAAACTGGCCACCGGCACCCATGCCGAGCGGAATTTCAGCGGTGCGTAGGCTTGGGCGTGTTGAATGGCGTGGCCCACTTCGTGGGCGGCAACGCCGAAAGCTGCCAGACTACGTCCTCCGTAAACCGGCTCACTCAAGCGCAGGGTCTTGTTTCGTGGATCGTAGTGGTCGGTCAAATTGCCCCGGACCGGCTGCACTTGAACGTCGTAAATGCCGTTATCGCGGAGGATGCGCTGGGCAACCTCGGCGCCGCTCATGCCGCGCCGGGTATTCACCTTTTGGTACCTGGCAAAGGTCCCCTTGACCTTGGCGCTGGCCCACAGGCTCAGAACCATGCCCACGCCGAGGATCATCCAGTAAAGCGGGTCGTAGATCATCTTGGATTCGCAAGGATGTCGGATGCGAGGCCCTCCTTACGGCGTCGCTCCGGATTTCTGCACGAAATCTTATTAGGAAAAGGTGCCGGCGTCTTCAAATCCCCGGAACTTCCAGGAAGCCGGGGGGACCGCGGGACCGGAGCGGGAGGGCGTCCCTCCCCAAAAACCGGTCTTGGTTGCCTATGATCGGTTGGCTCGTTCCGCCACTTACGCCATGACCACCCGCCGCCAATTTCTGGGAGCCCTGAGCCTGGCCCCGTCCGCCATGGCCGCCCCGCCCAGCCTCCGAGCCGACGCGCCTCTGAACCTTGCCGAGCTGGGTGCGACCGACAAGAGTCCGCAGGCCTTGGCCGGCGATGAGGATTTCTGGCACCAGATCGGCTTGCAGTTCACCTGCGATCGCAGCATGGTGAATTTGAATAACGGTGGCGTCAGCCCGGCACCGCTATTCGTCCAGTTGGCCATGAAGAAGCACCTGGACTTTTCCAATCAGGCTCCGCCTTATCACATGTGGAGAATCCTGCAGCCCCACAAGGAAGGAGTTCGCCAGCGTTTGGCCCACGCTCATGGCGTGGACCCGGAAGAAATTGCCTTAACTCGCAATGCTTCCGAGAGCTTGATGATTTGTCAATTCGGAATGGATTTGAAGGACGGAGATGAAGTTTTGACCACCAACCAGGATTACCCGCGGATGGTCAATACCTTCAAACAAAGGCAAGCTCGGGAAGGAATCCGCCTCAAGCAGTTTTCGGTCCCGGTGCCTATCGACGAGACTGAGAAAATCGTCGACCTATTCGAGGCTCAGATTCGTCCGGGAAAAACCAAGATGATCCTGTGCTCTCATATGATTAATTTGACCGGGCAAATTTTGCCGGTCAAGGAAATCTCCGCCTTGGGTCGAAAGTACGGCATTCCGGTCATTATCGACGGCGCTCATTCCTTTGCTCATTTCGATTTCAAGTTGGCGGATCTGGAATGCGATTTCTTTGCCACCAGCTTGCACAAATGGCTCTTCGCTCCTCATGGCACCGGTTTGCTGTATATGCGCAAGGAACGGATCCCGGAAGTTTGGCCGTTGATGGCGGCGGCGGAAAAACAAAAGAACGACATTCGTAAGTTCGAGGAAATCGGCACCCACCCTTTGGCCAACTACCTTGCCATTTCCGAAGCGTTGACCTTCCATCAGGGCATCGGCGGCAAGCGGAAGGAAGCCAGATTGATCTACTTGCGGGACTACTGGGCCAAGGCTTTGTTGCAGGAAGATCGAGTGCGGCTGCACACTAGCTTGAAGCCGGGTTGGGCTTGTGGAATTGCCAACGTTCAAATTGAAGGCCTCCATTCCGGAAAACTGGCGTCTTGGCTGTGGAAGCACTACCGCATCCTGGTCACCGCCATTCACCACGACGAGTTCCAAGGCCTTCGAATTTCGCCCAGCGTCTACACCAAACTCTCGGAATTGGATCGCTTCATCGACGCCGTGCGGGTGGCCATTCGCTCCGGGATCGAAGAAGACTAGTCCTAAGTCCTGGCTGTTCCGTCAATTGGCTTCGAGTCGAACGAACTCGTGGTTCTGTTTAAGGCATTTCAAGGCGGGACCAAATCTCCTGGATTCGAAATCTGAGATTTTTTGCAACGCCGTGGCCTGGATCCCGCTTGGAAAAAGGCCATGATTCGAGCCTCGAACCTCAAAATTCAGATCCTTCTTCTTACCGCAGTTCTCCTGTCCGGCACTGGGCTCCAGGCGATGGCCCAGCAGCATCGAGGAGGCAAGCGATCGTCCGGCTCCTGTGGATGTGGCCGGGTTTCCGCTCTCAGCGTCTCTTCGAGGGATGGATCATGGCGAAAGCTCCTCACCGTGAAGGAGAAAAGCAAAATTGAAATCGCTGCCGAAGGGAAAGTCTGGCACGACAAAAATCGGATGGCCTCGATCCAGAATTTTTTCGTGGACCTTGGGAAGGACGTAGTCGGGCAGGTGGTCAGTTATTATTGCCCGCTTTGCGGCGTCGGAGTCGGCTTGCTGGATATGACTCATCCAAATTTCTTGCACGTGAAGGGATTGGACAAGTTAAGCGACGCCTATGGCGAAGATCCGAGACGCTGGCAACCGGGGCAAAGTTGGGATGGTGATGATCGCACCGGGTCAAAGAAAGTCGGTGGCCTTCTGCTATCCATGGGAAAACCCGGCGCTCGACGAGGATCTTGCCCGTGTTCGGCCAACAACGTATATCATTTGGTTCGAAATGGTCGCCGGCGGTTTGCCGAATACGCCAAGCATCACCGGTTCATTACGCCAGCCCAACTTAGTGCGGGAGTATTCGGTCCGGGAACTTTATACGTCAATAGTTGGGATAAGGATTTTTCCGACAACCAAGGGGATTACGGAGTCGCCGCCAGGGTCATCCGAGATTCGGTGGTCGCTCGCGGATTGAACGCTCCTCCTCCTTCCTCGGCCTCCAGGGAGAATGCCCGACCGTCTCCGCAGCCGGAAAAGAAATCCAAGGCTAGTAAGGGGAAAAAGAAGAATCGAAAAGAGTCGAAATCCAAACGGAAAAAGGGCAACAACCGCAAGAAGAACGGGAAGAAAGGAAAAGGCTCCAAAAAGGGAAAGGGGGGGCAGGGGAAGAACCTTTAAGGATTCAATCCCGGGCGAACAAGCGAGACGGATCTTTGAAGGATTTGAATTCGAGGGCGTTGCCGCTCGGGTCCATGAAAAAGACCGTGGCCTGTTCGCCGGCTTGTCCCTGAAAGCGAATGCGGGGGCCGACCAGGAAGTGAACTTGATGTTCCTTTAAACGCTCGACTAGATCGTGCCAGCGAGACCATTCCAAAACCAGGCCGAAGTGGGGGACCGGGACGGCGTCGCCGTCGACCGGATTCCAAGCCTTCGGTGCCTGTTCCCTGGAGGCGAGGTGAGCCACGATCTGGTGGCCGTGCAAGTCGAAATCCACCCAACGATCGCTACTGCGCCCTTCCGAGCATCCTAGGACCTTGCCATAAAATTCCCGGGCTTCCTGCAGATCATGAACCGGGAAGGCCAGGTGAAAAGGCGTTTGGCTCGGGTAGGCTTCGGATTCGGGAGCGCTCATGACTGTGGCCAAGTTCGCGGACGGAGGGGAAGGAAAAGGGAGTTTCTAGAATAGCCGCAGAAGATGGCTAAGAAAGATTGATCACCGGCGTTTCTGGATGCAGGAACCCGCTTCATGACCAGGACCCCACCCCTCCGCTGGCTGCCACTTTGGTTATTGGTCGTGGCCGTCTTGATCGGCCTGGTTTGGCTGCCTTGGGGAACGTCGACTGCAGCCGGTTCGGAGGGATCGGATCCATCTGAAGCCCCTTTGGGGGATATGAGTTTCGCGCCGGAAACGGAAGGCGAGGAAACGGGCCACAGGGACGGTGATGGCCAGGAAAGAGTGGATTTTGAACCGGCCCCTCTTCCTCCAAAACAAGACGCGGACGAGTTGTCCCAAGAGGAATCCAAGGTATGGATCGGCCTGGTGGATCGGCGCAATCGTCCCGTCTTCCAAAGCGAGGTTTGGCTGGACGGCCGAATTCAGGGGCTGACCGATCGGGAGGGGAGGTTCCCCTTTCCAAGTTCCGCGATTCAAGGCGACCGCGTTCATTCCCTGACCTTTCGGGCTCCCGATTTTTTGATCGAGACTTATCGCTGGCAAGGAGAAGAGCGCTGGTTCACCCTGCGTCCCGGTCGAACCGCCCATTGGCAGGTGCAATGGCAAGACCAGCTTGACCAAGAGGACGAAAAACCGCTCGGCGATCTCATGCTCGAGCTTCGTTTGGCCGCCGGTGGCGCGGACGGCCATTTGTTTTGGTCCGGTCGTACCGACCAGGAAGGGCGAGCGACCATGCCGGCCTTAAGTCAATCGACTTCGGTGCTCATCACCGTCGGCAGCCAAAGCGGCGTTCTTTATCGAGGTCGATCGCCCATGATTCGGCTCAGCCACGGCGGGCCCGATTGGGAGCCGGCATATCAAGCGCAATTCCCAATTGTTTTGCCGAACACCCAGGGGGACCGGGAATTCGACCTTCAAGTGTTCGACCCGGAAGGCCGCCCCTTGGCCGGCGGATTTCTTTTTGGCGAAGGTCCTTTCGAAGATCGCCATCATTTTCCCTTTGATCCGCAAGGGCAAGCTTCGATCACCGCCTTTTTGCAAGGAGAAGTGCAGATTTACGATCGGCAGCATCGTTGCCTGTGGCGGGGAGCGGTGCCTAGAGATTTGCCTGACCGAACTTGGATTTTGCGGTTGCAAGAGGGTTCCGTCAGCGGCTTTCTGCGAACTCCCGCCGGGGAGAGTCCGCAGGATTACGTCGTGACTTTAGCCACCGGCTACGTATGGCCGGGAAGCCGTGAATTTAAAGATTTGGAATCCTTGCCGCTGCAGCATCCAGGGCCCCAGGCTTGGGTTTCTCCAGGCGAGGACGGGGCTTTCCATTTGCCCTGGATTTTGGATTCGGATGGAGATTTGGATGGCGAGCTCTTGGTTCGCCATCAAACTTCCGGATTGCTGGTCCAGCAAGCATCACTGGAAGATTGGAGCGGCGAGGTTTTGGTTCCGGGAATGTGTCAGATCGATTTGACGATCAGCGATTCGATTTGGCAACGAGGGTGGCTGTTCTTTTTTGCCGCCGGACCGATCCGAAGTTACTCCAAACCGAAAGCGGTTTTTCCCTTGCAAAACGGTCACCTTCAAGCTTGGCTTCCCCGAGGGGAATATCAATTGCAATGGCGGGCTTCCGCCAAGAGCCACGGCCTGGATTTAGGCCGACACGAATTTCTTAGCGCATCGACGAAAAAGAAGCTCACTTTCCCGGAAGGAAGGTATTTCGCCGGAAAGGTGCGAGTGGACGGAATGCCCTTTTCCGGAGCCAAACTTGTCGCGATTCATCCTGACGGCAAGCATGGAAAAATTTCAGCTCAAGCCTGGAGCGATGCCGAGGGAAGCTACCGATTAGGGCCGGTTCCAGAAGCGGAAAGCTACGAGATCCATCTCAGTTTGAGAGACGTGCCTGGATATTGGATGCCGTCTCGGGACATGATCATGATTCAAACCCGAGCGAACGAAGCGGAAGTGGATTTTGAAGTGCAAACCGGTCAACTTCGCCTGGAATTGAATCCGGATACGGCGGATCGTCTCCAATTCCTGGAGCTTTGGAATTTGGATAGTGGGCGGAGTGCGGGGCAACGCTCCTGGCAAGAAATCTCTCTTCTCGGCAACTTTCGCCTGCCGCCGGGCCGCTATCGCATTCAAGGAAAAGGGCAAGGATTGCGAATTCCGCCCCTTGACTTTTCGATATCCGCGGCAGAAATCAATCATTTAAAGCTCGTTTCGGAACCGGTTGGATCCTTGTTGCTTAGCCAGGCCGGCATGCCGAAAGGGCTGAGTTACGGTTGGTATCAGGCGGAAATCGAATGGATCCCTGGTGCCAGCGTGCCCAGCACCGTTTCTCGGAAGCCCTTTGTCCGCCGCCATCAAATTGCCAATGAGTTTTTTCTGCATCCTGGGCTCTGGACCGTGGTGATCCGTTTCCCGAAAAAGGACCGGGAGTTCCTTTGGCGGGGTGAGGTGGAATTGAGGCCGGGGCAATCCTTATTCCTGAAATGGGATTGGCAAGATGAAGATTTGGTGGTGGTGGACCGGCGCTACGCTTCCTTCAGTTCGTGGCCATAGAAAATTCCGCTGGAGTCCTGGAAAAGGGCTCCCAGGACTTGGCGATTTCGCCTAGGTTGAGCGAGATGGAAATTGCCGCCGCCCTCCTGCCTTGGCTTGGACTATCTTTTCCCGGTTTTTGCTGCCTCGATCCGGTTTCCGAGCCTGGAGGCGATCCGCCTCCGAAGCTGGTGGTGCACATCACCGTGGACCAATTGCGAGGCGATGTTCCCGTTCGAATGCGCCATCGCTTTCCTCCCGGCGGATTTCGCCGGTTGTTCGATGGCTTGCACTATGCCAATGCTCATTTCCGCCATGCCACCACCTATACCGCAGCCGGTCATGCCACCTTGTTTACCGGCGCCGATCCGCGGCAGCACGGCTTGGTCGGCAACAACTGGCGCGATCGAAGAACCGGAGAGCGGGTGTATTGCGTGGAAGATCCGAACTATGTTTGGGTCGGGACTTCGACCCGGAAAGAACATGCTGGAACCAGTCCGGCGAACTTGCTGGTCAATACATATGGAGACGAATTGGTGCTCAGTAACGGGGGGCGTTCCCGAGTCTTCAGCGTCTCGATCAAAGACCGCGGGGCCATCCTGCCTGCCGGGCGACGCGGAAAGGCGTTTTGGTACGACAGCCAGACCGGTCGCTTTGTTTCCAGCACTTACTATTTTGAATCCCTTCCCTCTTGGGCAGAGGAGTGGAATCAGGCCGGGAAGGCGGAGGCTTATCGGGACCAGGCATGGGAGTTGAGCAGACCCCGAGCCAGCTACCTTTGGGGAGAGCAGGACGACCGGGAAGCCGAGCGTCCTTTTCGACACATGGGGAAGACTTTTCCTCACCCTTTGGCCGGGAAAGAACCGCAAGACTTGTTTGCCGCTCTTCCTTTTTCGCCGATGGGGGATGCCCTGACCTTGGACTTCGCTCGAGAGCTCGTTCGGCGAGAACGATTGGGATCTTCGGATGCTACCGATTTGCTGGCGATCAGCCTTTCCGCCACCGACTACATCGGCCATGCCTGGGGCCCGAACAGTTTGGAGGCTGAAGATCAATTGCTGCGATTGGACCGCCAGTTGGCTGCATTGTTCGATTTCCTCGATCGAGAAATCGGCCTCTCCAGAATTCTCATCGTCCTGTCCGCCGATCACGGCGTGGATGCCTCTCCCGAGTTCCGCAATCAAAGCGCCGGACGAACCGATTTGGCCGGACGCCACCAGCCGCAGCAGTTTTTGGACGTGGGCAATCAAGCCTTGCGAAAGCATTTTTCTTTGCAAGCGGAAGAAAACTTGGTGGTCGCATTTTGGAATCCGGGATTGTACTTCGATGAAACACGAATCCGGGCTTTGAAGTTGAATTTAAAAGAAGCGGAGGACGTGGTAGCGAAAGCGGTCGCCTCCTTGCCGGGAATCGAGGTGGCTTTAAGTCACCACCGACTGCTTGCCGGGGAAGAGCAAACGAATCCAGAAGTTGGCATGATGGCCCGATCTTTTCATGCCCGCCGGTCCGGCAACGTATTGCTGATTCAAACGCCGTTTTGGTACCTATATCACCGGCCGCAGCGTTACGCGGCGATGCACGGTTCCCCTTATCGTTACGACACTCACGTCCCAATTTTTCTGCTGGGCCCTGGCATTGCCTCTCGAACCGTTTATCGGCGCGTAGGCCCGGAGAGTTTGGCCGCCACTCTTGCCGGCTACTTGGCTTTGCCTTGGCCTTCGGCAGCCGATTCCACTCTCCTCAAGGAGGTGTTTCCTGCCGGAAATCAGAGCTGGCTTCCTGATCGGTGATGGGCCTTAGTCGGAAGTCGCCGGCTCCGTTGCCGGCGGATTTTGCCATTGGAATGTCGGGCCTTGCTTGGGAAAGTCGCCTTTGGCGATCATCCGAAGTTGACCCTGTTGGACGAATTGCCCTACCACGTAGTCGTTCGGACCGTGACTCAAATTGTGGATTCCGTCCAGGTAAGCGGGGTCGCTTGCCGCGTAAACCAGGAGACTTCCACGACCAAAGGGATTGGGGTGACAGGCAATGACCACCAAGTTGTTGCCTGAAAACTGTCGCTTCCCGAAAGCGAGGCCTTGATCGTCCAGGCGCCAGTTCAACTTTTCAAAAGCCTTTTGCAACAAAGGCTGAGTGTTCGGGCAACCATACAAGAGCAAGTGTCGCTCTCCAGCTTGAGCTTGATCGAGACTTCCGCTTTCAAGGATTTGCGCTCCATGAGCTTTGAAAAAGCGGGAAGCCATCTGCTTTAAATAGGCATGAGCCGGTTCCGCCACCGGAGGCAGAACTACGGCCAAAGCCTTGGAGCCGCGGCTTCCGAAAATGGCGCCATTGACCGGGCCCAAGAACTGATCCACTCCCGGCTTTCCAATGGCCTCGGCCCGGTTCTTAAACAAGGCGATGATTTGAGGAAAGAAATCTTGAATCGATTGAGACCGATCCTTTCGATCCAAAAAAGTTTCCAGCAGGGCGCTCAACTCAGGCACCCAGCCGAATCCTCGCATTTGGTCATCCCTCGCCTGCTGCCAAGCTTCGGCTTGGGAAACCTCCCGGCGGAGGTAGCTCACCACCATGGCTCGAACCAGAGATTCGTAAGCCACGATGCGGCCCGAACCATAGGCCTGGCGCTGAAATGTCGCTTCGTCAGCGGCGAACAATGGATTGGAGTAAAGATCCACCGAATCGCCAAATGCGTCGACCAGAGGATTGGCGAAGGCATGGCCCATTTCGTGGGTGAGCAGGGCTTCCAGGCTTTCCCCGGCTACGGGTTTTCCTTGTGCGTCCATTTGATGAAAACCCAAGATTTGCCAGCTTTCCTGAAGTCGACCCTGGTTTCGCATACTTACCCCGAAGGACATCGGGCCGGTTAAGTAGGTCGGTACGGCGCGGAAAGACACGGCGTGGGCGCCGCCGAAAGAATTCAGATACCAGCGATCGGGTTGACGATCATGAAACGCTTGATGGCAAGCGGATTCCAGTGACTGAAAGTGATTTTGTTGTTCATTCCAGAAAGCTTGGAAATCACTCTTTTCAGCAAAATCCTTTAGCTCTTGGAGATACTTGGGCAAATTGCTTCCTTGCCAGCGTTCATCCAATCCATCGGGCCACGGTTGCAACGGCACTCGCAATCGAAATTGGGAATCCAAATGAAGGGCCAGGCTCATGGGAGCGTCAAAGGCAATGGAATAATCTTTGCGCAATTCCCGGGTGCTGGCCATAACCGGGTGTTCCGCGAAAGGCTCGAAATGCTTGTCTAAAGCCTTTAAATATTCGTTCCCCGCCGCTTGCCGGTATTCAGGACTTCCGGACATTCGCTGCACTAAAGCAATAAGTTCCACTCGCGGATCCGTTTGGATTCGAAAGGATTCGGTGGTCGCCTCCGGCGAGGGTTGGGCTTGCAGATGGAGACCTAGACAGAGGGAAAGGGCGCAAAACAACATGGCCCCAGAGTACGCTCTGGGGCCTGGCTTGGAAGCTGGAACCGGAAACTGGGTCAGGCTGGATCCAGCGGACGCTGTTCGTGGCAGCTTCGAGACGCTTGGCATCCGCCTGGAGAAGTTCCTTGACCGTCCGGGCCGACCGGGTCTTCGGTCAAGGCGCACCAGTAACAGAGGGTCGGGCTGTCGGCGATCATGCCCGGAGGCTGTTGCTGGTCTTCTAGGCGGTAGTACTGGGTCTTGGTGCGCAGGTGAGCGCAGGCTCGAACGAAGCGGGGGCGGCGTTCGTCGGGGTGCAGGGTTTCCTTGCCTTGGCTCATGATTCTTCCTCCATGCCGGCGGCTTTGCGTAAGGCGCTACGAACGGCGGATCGAAGCAATGGAATCCGCCAGGCGTTATCGGGAAGCGGGGTGGCGTGAACCACGGCCAGATCCTGCAAGTCTTTCATCCCTTTGTCGCTGGGATTATCCAGCCAAGCTCGAATCATCGGCCAAGCTTTGAATTCCAGCGGAATGGAAGCCACTCCGCCGAGGAACATGCGCGGCTGCGAACCGTTTAGATTCACTGCCGCCATGGCCAAAGGCCAGTCGTAACTTTGCTTGTGCCGAACTTCGTGATGGGCGGAGCGAGCTCCCAATTCGGAATTGGGAATGCGCAAGCTGTGAATCAGATCGCCTGCTTGCAAGGTTGTTTCCACCATCGGATCTTCGGAAGCCGGAGTGAACAAATCCAGCAAAGGCATTATCCGGGAAGCTTGCTCGCCTTGAACTTGTACGGTGGCGTTCATGCAAAGCAAAGCCGGAGCCACGTTGGAAGGGTGCACCACCGCGCATCCTTCGTTGTCGAACAAGGCGTGATTTTCATGCCGCCCGATTTGGGCGTAACACAAGCGCCCGCCGGTCTTCATGCAGTTGTAATGGCGGCTACGGAAGTACCAGCAACGAGGCCTTTGCACCAAATTGCCGGCCAAGGTGGCCATTTCCCGAATTTGCGGGGTGGCGGTTTCCTTGCAGGCTTGGGCTAGGGCCGGCGCCTGGCTTTGCACCAAAGGATGGCGGGCGAGGTCGGCCAAAGTGGCGCCGGCGCCGATTTCCAACGATTCTCCGGTTTGGCGAACCTGATCGTCGGCGATGGCGTGCAAGGCCACTACCCGGGCCGGGCGCTCCAAGCCTTCTTTCATCAAGTCCAACAAATCCACTCCGCCGGCCTTGGCTTTGCTTTCGCCTTCCCGGCAAAGTTTGGCCGCTTGTCGGAGGTCGCTCGGCTTCAGGTATTCGAAGCGTCTCATGCTTGTTCCTCCAGAGCTTCCAGAATTCGGCGGGGCGTGATCGGCAGCGTGCGGACCCGGGCACCGGTGGCGTTGGCGATCGCATTTCCGATCGCCGCCGCCGTTGGGATGGTTGGCGGCTCTCCCAAACTTCGAACTCCTCCGCCGTCTTTTTGCGGCCAGAGAATGGTTTCGATCGGCGGAACTTCCAAGGCACCGGCAATCTTGTAGTGCTCGTGGTCGGCGTTCAATTGCACGCCAAGGCTGGTATCCAGCACTTTGTCTTCGAACAGGGCATAAGAAATGCCTTGAATGACGCCGCCGGTGACTTGGTTTTCGGCGGTCAATCGGTTGACCACCAAACCGCAAGCCTGCAACGCCACGATGCGTTCGAGTTGGACCAGGCCGGTTGCAGTATCCACAACCAACTCCACTAACTGCATGCCTTCGCTGGAACCCTCGCCCCAATAGTCTTGGTTGCGACTGCCTTCCGCGGCAATGCCTTCCTCCGAAACTTGGGACGCCATCCGGGTCCAGTAGGAAGCTTCTTGCGGACGGCTTCCAAGTCGTTGTTCCAACTTGGCCAGCAATTTGGCGGCGGCGTCCCGTACTCCCATGGCGGTGGCTCGGGCGGTTGCACTGCCGCCACTGGCCGGTCCGAAGGGGAAGCTTGAACGTGCCAAGTGGACCACGACCTGCTGGCGATCGATGCCTAGAGCGTCGGCGGCAAGGTCGGCCAAAACCGTGTGCTGTCCTTGGCCGATGTCCTGGGTGCCGCTGTAGAGGTGAACCTTGCCGTCGTTCTTGTACACCAAGCGGACGTCGCAACGACCTTGACGGTTGCCCCAATCGCAGACCGCCATGCCGAAGCCGCGGCGGAACCGACCTTTTTGACTGCCGGAAGCTTGTCGCCGGTGCCAACCAATAGCTTTGGCTCCTTCCGGGTACATTTCTTGGCGAACCCTACTGGGATCGTTCTTCTGCCGGATCGCCAGAGGATCCTTGCCCAAGGCTTCGGCGATTTCGTCGATCATCGAATCGACCCCGAAGATGCCCTGCGGGTGGCCGGGAGCTCGGAAGGCTCGGGAGGCGCCCACCGCCAGCGGCAAGTTGATGTGGTCGGTGGAAACCACGCCGAAGTTGTAGCGGGAAGGATTGGTCACTCCGCCGCCGCCGCTGATGCCGGTTACTCCGGCGGTGCGGACCCAACCACCGAGCAACTTGCCGTCCTTGTCGGCACCGATCTTCATCCATTGAAGGGAGCCGGGCCGATTGCCGGCATCCAGGTGTTCCGCTTCCCGATCGTTGAACACTCGAACCGGGCGCTTGTGGCGACCGGCGAGGGTCGCGGCCAGTAAGCCTTCCCGGCCGGCACCGAACTTGGATCCGAAACCGCCGCCGACGTATTCGCAACGGATTTCGATTTCCGAACGCTTGCGGCCGAGGCCGCGGGCGATCCCTTCCGTACAAGTAAAAGTGCCTTGTGTGCTGACCCAAGCCACCGGCGGTTCCTGGGTGGGATCGACGGTGGCGCCGTGGGGCTCCAGCGGTACGTGGTCTTGGATTTGAGTCTGGTAAGTGGCTTCCACCACCACCGCGGCGTCCTTCAAGGCTTCCGCCGCTCTCTTCCCTCGGGCGTCCTTGGATTGCTCTTCCTCGGTGAGGGACAAGTCGCCGTGCTTGTCTTGATAGAGGGTTTGGGGGTCGCTTTCGATGACCTCCGGTTCCCAAACCAAGCGCAGGGCTGCCAGAGCATCGCGGACCGCGGCCGGCGATTCGGCGCAGATGTGGCCGGCCGGGGCTCCGGAATAGTTGTATTCCCTGCCGGTCTGGACCTGGATCTCGACGACGCCAGGAAGTCGTTGGGCCGCCTCGACATCGGCGGAAACCAAGGTGGCCAAGCCATAGGGACACTGGATGTGGCGCGCGAAAAGCATTCCGGGGAGATTCACGTCGGCACCGTAAACCGCTTCTCCAGAAAGCTTTACCGGCCCGTCTAGGCGGCCGTGTTGGTTTTCCAAGCAGGCTTTGGCGTTCCGCTTCGGGTGACCGGCCTCCGGATTGCCGCCGGCCAAGCGCTCGTTGGCCTCGAACAATTTGCTGTAGGTGCCACAGCGACACAAATTGCCGCTGACTGCTTCCTTCAAGGCCTCGGCATCGGCATTCGGATTCTGCCGGCGGGCCGCTTCCAGGCTGACCACGATACCGGGAATGCAATAGCCGCATTGCACCGCATCGTGTTTGGCCATGGCGGCCATCACCGGGCCGGGTTTGGCCGCGGTGCCCAGGCCTTCGACCGTGGTGATTTCTTTGCCGACGGCGTCCACGGCCAGAGACAGGCAGGAGCTGATCGGCTTGCCGTCGACCATCACCGTGCACGCTCCGCAAGCGCCGCGGCCGCAGACTTCCTTGGTTCCGGTAAGACCCACCTGCCAGCGCAGGGCTTCGAGCAAGGTGGTGCGAGGTTCGACCTTCAGTTTGGCCGTTTGGCCGTTGATCCGAAGTTCAATTTCCTGGGCGTCGGGCCCCAGGACTTCAGGACCTCGAGGTCCCGGTGTTTTGGCCAGCAGGGGCGAGGCCGCGGCAGCCGCGGCGGAGCCCGCCAGAAATCCTCGGCGGCTTAGGCTCATTTTGGGGGTCTCAGGGAGCAGGGAGGGAATCCTTCCAGCCGACTTGCGGCGCCGGCCAGCATACCAAGGGTTACGGAGAAGCCCTCGAATTGCTTGGCTTCCCCAGCCTTTAGCATGGAAGCATGAAGTTCGTCCGTTGGTGGCTGTTCTCGATGGCCGTTGTCCTTTGCTTGATGAGTACTGCTTTGCCGGCATCCGGGCAGCAATGGGATACCGAGGAGTTGTCTTCCGCCCGACAATACATCGCGGCGGCGAGTGTCGGCGACTTGGCCATGTTTGCAGGCGGTTATGACCCTGCCCTGATTGCCACGGATACGGTGGACGTCTACGACGTGGTTTCGCAGCAATGGAGCTTGGCTCAGTTGTCGGTGGCGCGCCATAGTTGCGCCGCGGCCACCGTGGGCGACCAGGTCTTGTTTGCAGGAGGGGTGGAGTTGAACGGTCCTTTTACCGGCCAACAATCGGACGTGGTTGACCTTTATGATCATGGATCGGGTACCTGGAGCACGATGCAATTGGCGCAACCCCGCACCGTGGGTGCGGTGGCAACCCTAGGTTCCCGCGCCTTTTTTGCCGGAGGTCAAACGGCCACGGGTTTTTCGGATGTGGTGGAAATCTATGATGAGACCACGGGTCAATGGAGTTCTGAATCTTTGTCCATGGCCCGCAGTTCTTTGACTGCGGTTTCAGCCGGCAGCTTCGTTTTCTTCGCTGGCGGCAGCGATGGCCAACCATACGGCGAAACTGCCTTGGTCGACGTCTTCGATACTGCCAGCGGCATTTGGAAAACCGCCCAGCTGTCCGAACCCAGGGCTTTCTTGGCGGCCACCGCCGTGGGGGATTTAGTCCTGTTTGCTGGAGGATGGAGTTTGGCGGCTGGATATTCCAAGACCGTGGACATCCTGGATCTTCAAACCGGGCGCTGGAAAGTGTCGGAATTGTCCACCGCCAGGGCCAATATTGGCGCCATTACTGTTGGAGATTACGCAGTCTTCGCCGGCGGAAACGGCTTGGATTCGGTGGACATCTTCGATTCCAACACCGGTGGCTGGTGTACGGCCAAACTATCCGTGCCTCGCTACGAGGTTTCCGCTTGCAATGTGCAAGGTCAAGCCTTCTTTGCCGGCGGCATGACCACCCGAGTGGATATTTACCAGCCCTTTCTGGGAAGCCCGAATCTTTCGGTCCAAAACCTGATTGCAGGGGGGCAAGTTACTTTGGTCATGCAAGGAGCGACTCCGAATGGATTGGTCGGTTTTCTTTATTCTTTGACCGGCCCCGGACCGTCCCAGATGTTTTCCAACTGCGGATGGATGGAAGTTTCTCTCAGTCAACCGGTTTACATTCTGCCCGATCAGGCCGACGCTGCCGGAACGGCGGTGGAACAGGGATACGTAGTTTCCGGAACTTCAGGTTGGCCGATCTGGTTGCAAGGGTTTGATGTCACTACCTGCCAACTCAGCAATTGCTTGAGCGAAGTCATCCGCTAGGAGCCGTTTCGGTGGACTTATGGGGCAACGGCACCGCGAAAAAGAATTTGGCGGACGGCTTGGACCGGGTCGTTCGCCTGGCAAATGGCGGAAGAAGCGGCCACGCCTACCTGCGGTGGGATCATCCAAACGTTTTCCGGAGTAATGCCGCCGATGGCCATTAAGGGAAGTCGGGCGATCGCCATGGCCGCGGCCAAATATTCCGGACCCAAGCCTCGGCTATAGCCTTTGGTTTGAGTGGCAAAGACCGGACCGAAGCCGGCGTATTGGACCCCAAATTCCACCGCTTCGTCTACTTGTTCCAAGTCGTGGGTGCTGAGACCGAGGAGGCAGTCAGGACCGACGATTTTGCGAGCGTCTTCCGGGTGCATGTCGTCCTGGCCCAAGTGCAAACCGTCGGCTTTCAGGGCGGCGGCCACTTCGACGTTGTCATTGACGATCAATAAGGCCCCGGCCCGTTGACAGACTTCCTGAACTTGACCGGCCCACTCCACCAGTTCGCCGGAAGTCATTTCCTTTTCCCGAACTTGGATCGCGTCGACTCCGGCACGAATCACGGTTTCCGTCAAAGCCAGAGGGTCGTGGTTTCGGCACAAGCTTCGACTCAGGAGAAAGCAAAGGCGGATTTGAGGCGCTCGCACCGTTGCAGCCTAACTTGCCGAGTGGAGTGGGGTGAAACCGATTCGGAAGGTATTTTCGGATTTGGGGACGGATTCTTGCTACCCTGGCTGATGGCTTGAATTCTGTAGAGATGAAATTTTCCTTTCACCCTACCTTTCGTAACGGCCTCCTGGTTTGCCTTTCACTTTTGGTCGTGGGACCGGCTCCTGGTCAGCGCATCGGCGGAGAATGGGCGCTCAAGTATCAAATTTTTGGTGAACAGGAGCTCGGATTTTTCGGGGACGATGTGGCAGGCCCAGGGGATCTGGATGGGGACGGCTTTTCTGATTTCATTGTTGGCGCCCCCATTGAGTCTTTCGACAATGGAGCGATATACGCCTACTCTGGAAAATCGGGCAATCTACTTTGGGAATGGACTATAGGGGGATGGACTGGATTCGCAGTTTCCGGCGCTGGAGATGTTAATGGAGACGGAGCCCCCGATGTAGTTGTGGGATCCCCGAATTTAAACACAGTAACAATTCTCTTGAATGACGGGACCGTTTGGTGGACTAAGAGTAATGGATTTGCTCAACTTGGGAGAGCTGTGGCTAGCCTTGGAGATGTCAACCTGGATGGGTTTGATGATGTTATAGTTGGAGCAGATCGTACAAACCCTCAAGGAATGAATGATGCTGGCTCCGTTTTCGTCTACTCTGGATTAGATGGAACAAGGCTTTTCCGATTCAATGGCGCCTTTCCAGGTGATCGTTTTGGGCTTTCGGTTGCCGGAGCTGGTGACACAAACGCGGATGGATGCCCTGATATCTTAGTAGGCACAATCTTTGCCGATCGGGGAGGTTTTTCTAAGGTGGGGGTTGCATACTTATATTCGGGAAATGATGGCACGCTCTTGTATGAGTACGAAGGCCTGCTTTCCGATGGCTTCCTACTCGGTGGCGCTCTTTCCGGAGCTGGAGATCTCAACAAAGATGGCTACGATGATTTCCTAATTAGTGCGCCCGGTGCGGATCATAGTTTTATTGACGCCGGCACGGTTTTCGTTTACTCCGGGCAAGACGGGAATGTTATGTTTCAAGTTAGCGGCACCTATAACGGAGATTTTTTTGGTGAAGATATCGATAGCTTAACTGATTCTGATTTTGATGGTATCCCAGAAATCGTGATCTCCTCTCTTCGCTTCCCGGTAGATCTCGGAAGATTTGAAGTTCGATCTGGCGCGGATGGCCGTTTGCTGGATACTATTGTTGGTACTGAATTAAACGCAGGTTTGGGAAGACACATTGCAACAGTCGGAGACATCGAAGGAAACGGACTTGATGCAGTCATTGCAGGCCTGCGGGCCATGGACAATGGTGGCATCGACAGCGCCGGAGCGGTTCAAGTCTTTTCTCCCAATCCCTTCATTTTCGCGGACGCTACCGAACTCTCCGCTTCGTCCGGAGTTCCCGTTCAAGTCCTGATGTCTTTCCCGGAAAGTGAAGCGAATGCCAAGTACGCTCTGCTCCTATCCGGAGCCGGCACCGGCCCGACCACCATCGCCGGCCTGGAAGTTCCTCTAGGTCAAAGCTTGTTGCTCAGCCAAATGCTCACCGGCTGGGCACCGTTCAATCTGCACGGTGCCTTCGGCACTTTGGATGCTAACGCCCAAGCCACCGCCACCCTGGACAGCGATCCGACCTTGGCCGGCCTGGTCGGCACCACCTTCTACATGGCAGCGGTCACTTACGACTCTAGCCCCGCCCTCGCCGGCCGCCGCACTTCCATCGCCTGGCCCATTAGAATTACCCTCTGATCATGAAACCCACTTTCATTCTTACTCTCCTTGTTTTCGTCACCCCTACGATGTTTGCCCAAAGAATCGGCGGAGAATGGGCTCTCATGCACCGTGTCTATGGCGAACAAGAAATTGGTTGGTTTGGAGCTTCCGTTGCCGGGCCAGGAGATCTTGATGGGGACGGAGTCCCCGATTTCGTTGTAGGGGCACCAACCGAAGATTCTTATGATGGGACGGTTTATGCTTTTTCAGGAAAAACTGGCGCAATGCTTTGGGAATGGACTTTCGGCACGGGGCAAACTGGTTGGTCCGTTGATGGGGCAGGGGACGTGAATGGAGACGGTCGCCCTGATGTTATTGTTGGAGCCCCAGATAGCGCGAAAGTTGCTGTACTACTTCATGATGGAACACTTTGGTGGAGCAAGGATACGCGGTTCTCCTGGTTTGGAGGTTCTGTGGCAGGTCTAGGCGATATCGATCTGGATGGATTTGATGACGTCGCCGTGGGAGCGCATTCAACCAATCCACAGGGCAAACAAGATGCCGGATCGTTGTTCGTGTATTCCGGATTGGATGGAACCCGCATATACCGATTTAATGGCTTTTTCGCCGGCGATAGATTTGGAAGTCCTGTTGCAGGAGCAGGAGACGTTGATGCGGATGGCCATCCGGACATCCTTGTGGGGGCTCCCTCGGCCCATCGTGCAGGATTTATTAAAGTCGGCGAGGCTTACGTGTTTTCCGGAAAGGATGGTTCGCTCTTGCATGAATTTACCGGCCAATTCTCGGACGAATTCGAGTTTGGTGTTCCTCTTTCCGGAGTTGGAGATATCAATCTAGATGGGCACGATGATTTTATGATCAGTGCAACTCGTGCAGATTACGGGGAAATTGATTCGGGCTCTGTATTCTTGTACTCAGGAAAGGACGGCAGTCTTATTTTCCGGATCGATGGTGCTTATCGTGGTGGCCACTTTGGGTCTAGCATGGATTGGGTTAGGGATCTCAATTTCGACAACATCCAAGATTTGGTTTTGGGTTCAACGGAATCTCCCGTTGACCTTGGAAGAGTCGAAATTCGATCGGGGCTCGATGGCAGTCTAATCCATACTCTAATCGGGATAGAGGTTAATGCGGGTTTTGGTCAAGCTGTTGCCAACTTAGGTGACATCGAAGGAAACGGACTTGATGCCATCATTGCCGGCCTTAGGGCCATGGAAAATGGTGATATTGATACTGCCGGTGCCGTGGAAATCTATTCTCCCAATCCATTTCTCTTCGCCGACGCCACCGAACTTTCCGTTTCGTCAGGACAATCCATTCAAATCCAGATGTCTTTCCCCGATAGCGAAGCGAATACCAAGTACGCCTTGCTCCTTTCCGGAGCCGGAACTGGCCCGACCACCATCGCCGGCCTGGAAGTTCCTCTAGGCCAAAACCTGCTGCTCAGCCAAATGCTCACGGGCTGGGCACCGTTCAATCTGCACGGCGCCTTCGGCACCCTGGACGTTAACGCCCAAGCCACCGCAACCTTGGACAGCGATCCGACCATGGCCGGCCTGGTCGGCAACACCTTCTACATGGCGGCGGTCACCTACGATATCCCCCCGTCCATCGCCAGTGGCAGCAACTCATATACCGGTATTGGAACTGCCCTCGCCGGGCGCCGCACCTCCATCGCCTGGCCCATCCGGATCACTCAGTAAGTCTCCAAGCCCGAGCCCGAGAGCGGAAAAAAGAAAAAAGCACACTCCACTTCGAATTGAGGAGCGTGCCGTGAAGCCCAGGGGGTCAGGATGAGGGCTTGGATTGATATGCCACTTGGGGAAACTTTAAGAGGGGAGGGGAGAGAGGGCCCGAGCTCCCCGACCCTGGCGCGGGGAGGCTGGACCAACCGATGGTTTGAGCAAGATTTGGGGTTTTGGGAAGGGATTGCCAGGGAGACGAAAGACTCAAGACACGTTCTTTTGGCCTCGACGAGAGGCCTTTTCCGCCTGCAGTGCGGTCAAAAACCGGGTCCTGTCCTTCTTGGAGAAAAGGTGCACCTTCGAACCGCATTCCACACAGTAGGAGGCGGCAAGGTTCTGGAGGAAGCGCACGTACTCGTCACAGCGTGGACAGTACTTGGTTTCCTCGTAGTAGTTGCTTCCGATCATGGATGTTCCGGGCACCTGAACATTGAAGGAGCAAGGGGCAGACTTTCTCTTGGCAAAGTTCGGGCCGAAAAATCCTTAGAATCTTGGGATAACTCCCTAAGTTATTAAAAATAATGAACTTAAGGAAATTTATTAAGCTTAGGTGAAGTGCTTTGTTTGCCAGGCTAACGGTGTCAAGTGCCCACTTAGTAAAAAAATTAAGACTTCTCGTGGTCTCGAAAAATAGACTTTATCGGTCCAGGGCGAGGTCGATTTCCCGGATCACTTCAGGATCCGATTCGGTTTTTCGAGCCGATTGCAATGGGGTCATGGAGCCCAATTCCGCCAAAGCCCAAGCGGCATGGCAGCGGACCAGGGGTTCGGCGTGGTGTAGGGCTTTGCGCAAGGCCCCTTCCCCGCACTGCAGGTTGCCAAGGACGATGCAAGCATTGCGGAGAAAGCCGGCCCAGCCTGGTCGCTGCATGGGGCTACCTCGGAATAACCGGCGGAAATCCGCCTTGGAAAGGCTGAGGACTTCCTCAAGCGTTAGATGAAGGGCGGCATGTTGCCCCCAAAGTTGGCTTTGATCCTCGGATTTGGAGCCGAAGGGACAAACCTCCAGGCATAGATCGCAGCCGAAAACCCAATCGCCAAAAGCCCGGCGATGCTCCCTCGGGATGCTGCCCCGGTGTTCGATACTTAGGTAAGAGAGGCAGCGGCGGGCGTCCAAGAGATAAGGCTGGGGGAAGGCGCCGGTCGGACAGATCTCCAAGCAGGCATCACAAGTTCCACAATCAACGGACGTTGCGCTTGCCCTCCAAGTTTGCCAGCGGGCATCGACCAAGACTTCACCCAAGAGCTGCCAGGGCCCCAAGCGGGGATGGATCAGCAAAGTGTTCTTGCCGCGAAAGCCCAAGCCTCCGGAAACGGCCCATTCGCGCTCCAAGATCGGGCCGGCATCGGTGACGGCGCGGAATTGGGTCACCAAGCCTCCGGCTCGCATCCGCTTGCCGAGCCGCTGTAAACGTTTGCCTAGTAGGTTGTGATAGTCCCTGCCGGCGGCGTAGCGGGCCACCCGGCCGCCATTTCGGAAACTGACGGAGCCTCGGGCATAGGGCAGGGCAAAGAGCAATATGGTGCCCGCCCAAGGCTTCCAGGCCTTTGGGTCGACCAGAGCCTCTTTCGCCCGGTCGAGGTAATCCATGCCGCCGGCATAGCCCCGATCCAACCACTCCGTCAAACGTCTTTGGGTCTCGGGCTTTAAGGCTTCGGCGGGAAGTCCTGCCCGGAGTTCCAGTCCCACTTCCGCCGCCATAGCCTGCACTGCGTCAGGCAGGGGGGGCCGAGTTCCATCCCCAATTTCGGGGAAAGGGGCCTCCGGGTCGATTTCGGGCATTATGAATCCCTTTCGCGGGAGTGAACAGGTCCTAGAGCCTTTATCACAAAGCCGGGTTTGTCCGGTATCCTTAAGGCCCCGGCGCCTTCTAGTTTGGACGATGGAAATTCGTCCAGGTAACGAATTTCAACCATGATTTTTCGTTAACCGCCTACTGGAACGCGATTAGGATGAAATGCTCCCATGTCCGTCACCCTACTCAAGTCGGATAACCTCGACAGCTTCGCCGAAAGGCTTGAAGCTTTCGCCGAGCGGTATGCCGTGGAGTTCACTGAGGAGAGTGGCAGCGACAGATTGTTGAAACACGCCCGCCGCTTTCGGGAAGCCCCCACCCATTCGGAAAGGGACGCGGTTTCTACCGCTTTGATGGAGGCTTACAAAGCTTCCGGTTCCAAAGAAGCCTTCGCGCTTCTCTACGAATTGAATCATGAGGACTTCCTTAAGCTCATCTACCATCATCTAAGGCGAGCTTTCTACAACGTCGACGCTGCTGACATCCTGCAGGAAGTTTTCTTCAACGTTTACCGCTATCCCTTCAAGTTCAAGCCGGAGCGCGCCACCGCTTTCCGCAATTGGACCCATTCCATCATCCGCAACACGGTGCTGAAGCACAGTCGCCGTGCCCAGCGGGATCACGTCCTTTCGATCGGAGCTCGCGATCGAAACGATGAAGATTCGCTGATCCTGGAACCGGCGGATGAACGCGCTTCCTCTCCCCTGGACACCACGGCGGAAAGAGAAGCGGCGGAATGTCTAAGCCAGGCTTGGATGTTGTATTTGCACGTTTACCTTGGAGCATACCGGTGCTTGACCCCACGGGAGAAGCGAGTGCTTTACCTGGTGGAAGTCGAAGGCCTTCCGTATCGGGAAGCTGCCAAGAAGGTGGAAGTGCGAGTGGAAAACCTGAAAATGATGGTTTTCCGGGCTCGGCGAAAAATTCACAGCATCATGAAACGCAAGTTCCAAACTTGCCAAAGTGCCAGTGATCGCCGGGATTTAGATCGTGCTCAAGAGTTGGAAGAAGGCACTGAAGACCTGCTTCTCGGCAAAGGCCGGGGTTTATCTGGATCGGGAATGACCGATAAGGGCTCTGCAAGCTCCCGTTCCCTCGTAGAGGGAGAAGGATAAATGTTTGAGCACTCCGATTTTCTCGATGCCATCCGCAACGTGCGGTCGTCTTCACGATTGCTTTGTTCCGGATTCCAGCGGGATTTAAGCGCTCTGTTGGACGGCGAATTAGCCGATAAACACGCGCAGCGGGCCTTGGCCCACTTGGAGAGCTGTCATCATTGCGCCGAGTTTTTCCAGGCCATTCGCTTGCAGGCTTTGGCGCATAAAGATTTAGCTGTTCCTGGAAGTTTGGCTCGCCGCCTGCGCCGGATGCGGGGCGAAGATCTCTTCGAGGGCATGACCGACTCGGAAATCCTGCGGCGCCTGGCTGCAGCTTTCTATCAACTTGGAAAAGCTTATGTTCTTTTGGCTACTGATGGAGAGTATTTGCTCCACGTTGCCGAAGAACCCGTGGAAATCGACCACTTCGAAAAGACGGAAGTGGCCGAAGCTGCAGAAGCCGCCCGGGAAAGTGGAGTTTATCGGGTCTCCGTCGAAGACCTGAAGGAAAACGCCCACACCCATCTAATTCGTGGCCGGAAGTTGTTGGATGAAGCCTTGAGTTTGAAGCCGCGCTTTGCCGAGGCCAGACTCTACCTGGGTTTTGTTTGCCAGGTGCAAGGCGATCACCAACAAGCCGCCGAGGCATATCGTGAGGTGTTTTTGCGTACTGACCGCTTGCGCAATCGTGCTCACGCCGCCATTCAACTCGGCCTGATTTACGCCGGCCAAAACGACCACCGCCGAGCTTTGCGCATGTTTCGGTGGGTGGTCGCCAGCGGGCTCGTGGCACGTTGCCCCGAGTTCGCCTTCGTCCTGCATAACATCCTTGTAGAGCATGTAAATCTTGGGAATGCAAGAGCTGCGGGAGAAATGCTCCGCCGGCTGCGCGCCGATTACCCCGAATTGTGGGAATCGGTCTGCCAGTGGATGCACCGCTCCCCGGATTTTCTTTCTCGAGTGCAGGGTGACGCCGATTGTCGCCGCGAATTCGAAGCGGTGGAACCGGCATTTTTCGCGGCATCCGCATGATTCATAGTGCATGATTCATTCGGAATGATCCGTTCTGGATGGAACGATCGAGGTTAGTGATGTTGCGCGCCTTAAACCCTGCCCCCTGGACACGAGCCAGCCTCGCGGCTGTTGGGCTCGGGATGAGCCTTTGGGTGGGATCAGTGGTTTTCGCCGGGGATAATCTCGGCAAAACCGATCGCGGGGACGACCCCTTGGTGGGAAGTCTTCCGTGCATGGTGGATCCCCAACTCATGGATAAATTCCATGATGCCTTTGGTTTACCCGGCCTTCCTTCCGAGGACATTCTCGATCAGCGACCCACCCTGGGTCTTACCGGACTTCCGGGCCTGTCAGGCCTTTCCGGTTTAGAAGGAATTCCTAAGGGACAAGTCGATTGGTTTGAAGATTGGAACGTGGTCGGTCTGGTGCAAGAAGGTCAAGCTTACCTTGACCGAGGCGCCGCTTTGACCGGAGACATAACGCTTTGGCAATGGTTGCCCGACGGCTATTTGGGTGGAGATCTCACCATCCAAGGGACCATGGGCAAATCTCATTTCCCGATTCTGGCCAATGCCCAGCCGCTTAACTTGGCGGACTTGGCGGCCCTTCCGGAAGGAAGTCAAAGCTTGTTTACTTTCAAGCCCGGACCCGGAAACGGAGCCTTGGGCAGTCTGGCCGTGGAAGTCATGGTGACGTCTTCCTCGGTCCTGGTGACTTTCTTGCCCTGACCCAAGAACTTCCCAGAGTCGTCGTTCCCCAAGGGGATCTCGGCGGCATCGGACCTGAAATCGCGCTGGCTGTCTTCGGGCGGCCAGCGACTCGCCGTTTATGCCGGCCGCTTTTGATCGGGCACCGGCAGCGATTGCAGGCATTAGCCGGCGCCATGGCTCTTGATTTGGAGCTGCGACCGGTGGCCGATGCGGCGGAAGGATTCGCTCTCGAACCCGACCGGGGCTTGGCGATTTTGGAGCTGGAGAGCCCGATACCGACCGAGCCACCGGGGCAACCTCAAGCTTCTTTTGGCTTTGCCGCGGTTGAAGGCGTTTTGAGGGCGGGAAGCTTGTGTTTGGAAGGCGGTGCCGACTGCATGGTGACTCCTCCGATTCACAAGGAAAGCATGCACCTGGCCGGTTACCCCTATGAAGGACAAACCCAGATCCTCGGGGAGTTATGCCGATCCCGTCGTTACGGCATGTTGGCTTGCGCCGGCAAACTGAAAGTTCTGCCGGCCACCCGGCACATGGCTTTGCGACAAGTTTTGCAACAGTTGGACGTCCAAGGACTGGCTAAGCAAATTCGCATTGCCCACGAAGGCGCTCGCCAGGTGCTGGGATTAACGAATCCGCGAATCGTTCTTTCGGCCTTGAATCCCCACGCCGGAGAAGCCGGCGCTTTTGGCGATGAGGAAGAAAAAATCTTGCAGCCGGCAATGGAAATGGCCGCCGACCAATGGGGATTTGAAACCAGCGGGCCGGCGGTTCCCGACGTAGTTTTTCGGCAAGGAGCCGAAGGTCGTTGGGACGTCGTCATTGCCCTTTATCACGATCAAGCTTTCCTGCCTTTGAAAATGCTGGATTGGAAGAGCGGCTATACCGTGTTCGTCGGTGGGCCGATTCTTCGAGTGAGTCCAACCCATGGGGCGGCTTACGACATCGCCGGACGTGGCTTGGCCGACGCTCGGCCACTGGAAAACGCCTTGCACCAAGGGCTGGAACTCAGCCGCCATTGCGCCTGGCTTCAAAGGCCGGATCCAGAAACGGCGGGGACCTCTCCCGCTTAGCAGCAGAGAAAGGTCCCGGGTGGAGTGGTTGGCCGCTTCCCGGCCTAGGTCAGGCTTTAGAAAGCCGTCAGGTATTGATCCAACTCCCAAGGATGGACGTGGCCGATGTACTGCTGCCACTCTTTGCGTTTGGTCGCAATGAAGGCTTGGAAAATGTGCGGCCCAATGGCTTCTTTCATGACCGAGTCTTTTTCCAGAACGTCCACCGCTTCGCCCAAATTGGCCGGCAAACTGCGAATCTTCAGGCGGCTTCTTTCCCGGGCGCTCATGGTGTACACGTTGCCGGAAACCGCCGGCGGCGGATCCAATTTTCGCTTGATGCCATCCAAACCGGCGGCCAGCATGGCGGCGAAAGCGAGATAGGGGTTGCAAGACGGATCGGGCATGCGCATTTCGCATCGTGTACCGATGCCGCGCCGGGCAGGCACCCGAATCAACGGAGAACGGTTGCGCATCGACCAAGCCAAGTGGGTGGGAGCTTCGTAGCCCGGAACCAAACGCTTGAAGCTATTCACCAGCGGGTTGGTGATGGCGACGATGGCGCGGGCATGTTCCAGTAGGCCGCCGATGTACCAGCGCATGGTTTGCGAGATGCCGTCGTCTTCCGCTTCCGGATCGTAGAAAGCGTTGGTCTCGTCGTGGAACAGCGATTGATGCACGTGCATTCCCGAACCGTTTTGTTTGAAAATCGGTTTGGGCATGAAGGTGGCGTGCAAACCCATGTCCCGAGCCACCCGGCGAACGACGAACCGGAAGGTGGCTAGGTTGTCGGCGGTCTTCACCGCCGGGCCGTATTTGAAATCGATTTCGTGCTGGCCCGGAGCGACCTCATGGTGGGCGGCTTCGATTTCAAAGCCCAAGGCTTCCAAAGCCAAAACGATTTCACGCCGGCAATCTTCGCCCAAGTCCAGAGGAGCTAGGTCAAAGTAACCTGCGGAATCGTGAGTTTCGGTGGTGGCGCCGCCGTCGGCGGTGCGCCGGAACAGGAAGAACTCCGCTTCCGGACCGGCCATCAATTCGAAACCCATGGATTTGGCATCGGCACAAACCCGCTTCAAGGTTTGCCGCGGGCAACCCTCGAAGGGAGTGCCATCGGGATTGTGGATATCGCAGATCAGGTGAGCGACCGGATTGTCGGTTTGCTCCCGTTGACCGACGTGGCTCCACGGATCGATTTGGAGGGAATCCAAATCGGGCTTGAGGAGCATGTCGGACTCCTCGATCCGGGTGAATCCTTCGATGGAGGAGCCATCGAACAGGATTTCCCCATCCAGGGCCTTCTCGAACTGGCTGGAGGGAACCTCCACGTTCTTGTTGTGGCCGGTGATGTCGGTGAACTGCAGCCTCAAAAACCGGACGTTGGCGTCTCGGAGGCGCTCGCGGATCTCCTCGCGGTCCATGGTGAGCTCGGGGTTGAGGGGCGAGAAGGTCTCGCCCGGATCCGGAAAGCCTAGGAGGCCATAAGTCGCTGTCAATGAAAAAATGCGTTTTTTGCAAATTTAGGTCGTCAATTGCCGTTGATTCACGCCGATGGTTCAGTTGGTGACTGTGGAATATTGCAAATGATGCAGGAAAGTGGGGTCAGTCCTGCTTGCGAAGCTTCTCCCGATCGACCCACTTCACGCTCCCCGGTGCAAAGGTCAGCTTCTCCGGCGGAATCGAGTCGCCAGCGTGGTCGGCATAGCCCAATTCCTTCAGGGCCGGGTCCAATTCAGGGGCTCCGCTGTTCAGACTGGGCGCCGGGATCTCCTTCCGGATCAACCAACCGGAACTCTGCATGCGGTCGTTGTATTCCCTCAATTCCGGAGCGGTGGCGGCCAAATTGGTGGTTTCGCCCGGGTCCTGGCCCAGATCGAACAGCCAATAGCGTCCGCTTTTGTCGCCAAAGGGGTCGGTTTGAATGAATTTCCAACCCGGTTCCCGCCAAGAACGAAGAGCTCCGGCCATGCCCGACCGGGGGCTGCCCGGCGACTCGGTTTCGGAAAAGGCGGGGCGATCCCCGCCGGCCTTGCTTGGGTCCAGCAGCATCGGCAGCAAGCTTTCCCCGTCCAGGGGTAGGGCTTCCGCCGGCCACTCCAACTCAGCCAAATCCAACAGGGTGGGGGCGACGTCGATCAAACGAACTTGCTGATCGAAGCTGCCTGAAACCAGCGGCTGATTCGCCTGTGCCATGCCCGGGCTCCAGGAAAACTGCAACGGGACTTTGAGCAACTCGTCGTACAAGCTGTGGCCGTGACCTAAATCGCCGTGCTCCAGGAATTCCTCGCCGTGGTCGGCCACGATCACGACAAACACGTCGTCTCGCTCCCGGTGGAGTTTCTCGACGAAGCGGCCGACCCGATCGTCCAAATAGGCGACCTCTTCGAGATAGGCCAAACGCATATGCTCGACGTCTTCTTCGCTGAATTCCAAATCACCCAGGCGGAACTGGCCCTCGGTGGCGCCGTCCAAGTGGGCGTCACTTTGAGTGTGATCGAAAGTGCCGTCATAAGGTGCGATCGGGTCATAAGGGTAGTGGGCGTCATTGAAGTGCAAATACAAGAAAAATGGATCGCTTTGGTCGGCCAGCCAACCTTCCGCCACTTCCAAGACTTGATCGGCGTCGTAGGTGGTTTCCTCCACGAATTTGAAGAATCCTTGATGAAAACCGTAAGCTGGTTTGATGTTTGGATTGGTGGATACAGCCGCCGTTTTATAGCCGGCGGCGGCAAAGGCTTCGGCCAGGGTGCGCTGCTCGCCCTCCAGGGTGTCGTACCAGCGGAATCGGGGGCGACCGATGGCCAGGTGACGGCTGGGATTCAAGCCGGTCAGCAAACTTCCGACCGAAGGTTTGGTCCAGGAAGCTTGGGAAATGGCTTGTCGATAACTGGCTCCTTGCGCCGCCAATTGGTCCATTCTCGGCGTGGCCGGGAGGGGATTTCCTCCCCATCCCATGGCGTCCAAGCGAACGGTATCCAAAAGAATGAAAACGACGCTGGGCTTGCCGGCGGCATCCGGGCGGACCATCGGCGCCACGATTTGAGGCAAGAGGGCCACCACCAGGGCTAGGGCGGCGACCAACGGGTGACCGACCCGCTCGACCACCCAAACCAGTGGATGGAGAGGCCGGAGCCGGCTTTTCTTGGCGAAGAAATAGACCGCCACCACCACCGCGGCGGCGACTCCCGCTTGAATCAACCGCCGGCGGCCGGGATCTTCCGCCCAGACCAACCAGAAAAGTTGACCGTCACCATAATCCCCCCAGCGTCCGGCAAGAAATTGGCTGAAAGCGCGATAGGCGCCGACCAATCCGGAGGCGGAAGCTAAAGCGAAGACGAGGAACAGCAAGCCGCGCATGAGCCTGGGAGTATAGCTTGTGCCCTCGCCGGAACCGCCTTAGTCTTAAAGGGTCCCCATCCCCGAGTTTCCGGCTAGGGTGCTGGACGTACCGAGCTTTGAGGCCCATTGTCGGCCCCCCATTTTGAGGCGGCTTGGTCGTTTGCCGGCGAATCGAAGAAGGCATCCCAAGCGCGAATTTGGTTTGAACAAAACCTCCCCCAAGGAGGAAAGATCCTTGGCTTCTCCTCGTTTGCAGGAGGGGCCGGTAAAGGAGTGGGCCCAGGATCCCCGACGCCGAATTGAGCGGCCGGAACGACCGGCGGACCTGGATGAGTATTTGCCCCATTGTCCCTGGCCGGAAGACCGGGGCGGGGTGGCTTACCGGCCGATCGATGAGGAGCACGCTTGGGCCTACAACCGGCTTTACAACAAGGTCTTTGAACAGCGCCGGCCGCTGGAACATTGTCTGTGGAAATTTTGGCAAGCTCCGGCGGGGCCGCCGGTGGGTTTCGTGGCTCTGGAGCAAGACACCAGCCGAGTGCTTTGCGCCAATCCTGCGATCCGTAAGGATCTTCGCATTCAAGGGGAGGACAAGCAGGCCATTTTGGTTTGCGAAAGCGCTACCGATCCGGAAGCCCGAGGCGGAGGACGGCTCTATTTTCATACCACTTTGGGAACCGGCCGCCTCGGTGCGGATATGCGCGGCGTCATGGCCTATGGCGGCCGTTCCACCGACGAAGCCATCAAGATTGGTTGGCGCTGGTTTCGTTATCGGGTTCCGTTTGAATTGCAGGTTTGGGAAAAACGACTTTCTTTGAAACCCGCCCTGCGTTCCCGTTTCGGCGCTTTGGGCTCGGCGATTGCGGCCCCGTTGGATCGGCTGCGGCCTGCAAAATCTCCCACGCAAAGGTCAGGTTTCGAATTTCAGATCGGGACCGAGTTCGGTCCTGAATTCGACGAAATGTGGGAGCGTTATCGGGATCTTTATCCGTTGGTTTTAAGACGCGATCAGGCGGTTTTGCATTGGCGCTACCAACAATGTCCGGTGTACCGCCATCAATTTCTTTTGGCCCGCCGCCAAGGAGAAGCGGTCGGTTACTTGGTTTGGCGGAATTGGATTCGAGACGGAGTGGCTTTGGCCACCGTCATGGACCTTTGGGACGGAAGAGATCCGAAGATAGCTGCCTTCCTGCTGACCTCTTTGGAAAGCGTGGCTTCCGATCAAGGTTGCGAATTTCTTCAATTCGCGGTGATGCCGGAAAGCGCCGGTGAAGCCGCCCTTCAACAAATCCCGGGCTTCGAGCCTTCCGACCGGGAACCGCCGGATCGGATCATCACCACCCCGCTTCCCATTCTGGATCCCAGTGATCGCGAATACGAGCGCATGCGATTGGTGATCGACGGCCGCAATTGGTATTACACTCCGGGCGACTGTGATTTCTTGGATTGAAACCTTCGCCTGATCTAACCGGCGGGGAGCCTAGAAATCGCGGCGATGAAATTGCCGAAGCGCCAGGCCCAAAAACACGAGGCTAGTTACGACAAAGGCAAGTGCTGGTTCCCAGGGGAACTTGCCTTGAATCAGCGGCATCAATTCCTCGAGGTCGACCAAGGCGAATAAAGTGTAGTCTCCAACGATCTTCACCAAATAAAGGGCGAACTGTAACAGCATGAGACCGACCAAGAGCACTCCGGCCCGAAGTTGGTGATCGAACAAGGTCGACAACCAGACAGTTGCCGAGAACAGCATCGTCAGAAATAGCGACATGTACGCGGAACCCAACATGACGCCGCGCAGGGGGATGTTCGGTTCGTCGATCCAAGGTCCCATGAGCCAACCGCCCCAGGAGCTCAAGAAAACCGGAATGGTCAACAAGGCGACGCCGACCGCCCAACGGGTCATCAAGATGCGAGTGCGGCTGATCGGGCGGGAAAGCAAAAATTCGGCGGTCCCGTTGTCCACCTCTCGGGCAATGAGGCCGCTTCCCATCAAAGCGGCGGCGGTCAAGCCGAACAAACTGTTGCCTTTGAAGAACTGCTGGACGCAGAAATAGGGCCAATAGCCGACGTCCTCCATCGCCGTGATCAATTTACGCATGGCGTCGAAAGGAACCATCTTGGCGATGGCCGGTAAGTTGTCTCGGAAATCCGGCCAGTAAAGAACCGCGGCGATCAGAGCGCCCTGCATCAGCAGGTAATACCCGACGGCGATATAAAGGTTTTCCCGCAGCATCTGGCGAATCAGCACGGCTTCGCCTCCCGGTTTGCGGATTCGGGGCGGTAAAGAGCGTCAAAAACATCTTCAAGAGTTCCGCTGGCGTCGCGAATGCCGGCCAGGGGAAGCGATTGCAAAGCGGCCAGAGCTTGTTCCAGGGAATCGGAAAATTCCAGTTTCCAATGATTGGCGGCCCCTTCCCAGTGCCATTTGGGTCCTTGGGGAAGCTGTGCCAAATCCATCGGCCGTCGAAAATAAAGATGCAAGCGCCGGCTGGCTCTGGTGAGCAATTCGGACAGGCTTCCGACTTCCAACAAGGTGCCGCTGCGCAGGAACCCGACCCGGTGGCAAATTCGTTCCACGCTGGCCAAGTCGTGACTGGAAAAGAAAATGGTGGTTCCTTGCGCAGCCCGCTCGCGCAGGAGTTCTTCGACTTGGCGGCGAACTTCCGGATCCAATCCTTCCATGGGCTCATCCAGAAGCAAGACCGGTGCCTGGACTGCCAAAGCCTGGCTGAGAATTAGTTTTCTCTTCATGCCGTGGCTTAAGCGGCCGCATTTTCGTTCCGGCGGTAATTGGAACAACTCCAGCAAGCGATCCGGTTCCATGGTGAAACCGCGGCGATGAAAGGCCACCGCGAAAGCGAGCAAGTCTTTCACCTTCATACGGTGATAAAGAGCCGTTTCGCTGGGAGCATAAGCCACCGTTCGGCGGATATCCAAACTCTGTTTTTGAACGTCCAAACCCGCGACTTCGGCCCGGCCGCTGTCCGGCCGAACCACGCCGATCAGGCATTTCAAGAAAGTGGTTTTGCCGGCGCCGTTGGGGCCGACGAAGCCGAAGATTTCGCCGGCCTCCACGGCCAGGCTGACCTCCTGAAGGACCGGTTGACCCTGAAAGGCTTTGCTTAAATCCCAGCTTTGGATCAAGGCGCTTGATGGGGTTTGATTGGTTTCAAGGTTCGATCGGCTTCCGGCCTTCGGCCCAGCAGATGGGATACCACAAAGCGGCGTCCGGCCGGGTTCCCCATTGTTTCAACTCGGAGATGGTTTGCTCAAAGAAGCTTGCGGAAACTCCCTGATCCAACAGGTCCTGCTTCGCGGAAACCAGCACTCCGGCGAAATTGTTCACCACGTCGGGAAAAATCGGGTCGCCGCTGCAAGCGCCGAAGAACAGGAAATCATTGTGCAAGGCTTCCGCCCCGGCTTGATGGAGAAGCTGCACCAAACGGCGGCCGACGAAAGGATCCATGCCGCGCTTGGGGTACAGTGCTACGTAACGTTGCCAAAGGTCCATGACCTTGGGGACGTCCGGCCACATGCGCAAGACTTGATGATCGTCGTCTTGGAGCACCAGGCGTCCTCCCGGTTTGGCCGCCTCCCACATGATTTCTACCGCCGCCATTGGGTCGGTTAAATGTTCCAGCAGAAAGCGGGCATGAACCAGATCGAATTGTTGCCATTCCCCGGCTTCTAATGGGGGCTGCAAAGCGTTTCCCTGGCGCAGTTCCAGGTTTTGCAGCCTGGGGCGGTCGGTGGCCAGGCGTTGGCGGGCTTCTTGCAGTTGTTCCCGGCTTTGCTCAATACCGAGCACGGAACCCGCAGCTTGCAACACCGTCGCCATGGCGGCGCTCAATTGGGCCAGGCCGCAACCTAAATCCAACACCTTTTCATGGCCCTGCAAATTCAATTTGGCCAAAGCGGGCTGATTGATGAAGGCGTTCATGCGGCTCAACCGTTCCTGTTCTTGAGGATCGGTGCCGTGGACATAGCGAGGTTCGCCGTCGGCCATGGTTCAGAATTGTTTCAAACCGGGTGCAAGCTGCCCAGGAGAAAATGAGGCCGCCGGCGACCTGGTTTTACGGCCGCCGGCTGCCGAATGGTTTCCAATACCGATCAACCTTTGACGGTTTCGGAACTGTTTCGAGTTTGCAGCAGCAATTCGTCTCCGCGAGCCGAAACTTGGATGGTGGAGCCACCTTCCACGGTGCCCTCCAAAATCATTTTCGACAGCGGGCTGAGAAGATGCCTTTCAATCACTCGACGTAACGGCCGGGCGCCGAAATCCCGGTCGTATCCTCTTTCCGCAAACCAGCGCCGGCCGCTTTGATCAACTTCCAAGCCGAGCTGGGAGGACTCCATCACGCGCTTGGCGACTCGGTTGAGCTGCAAGTCGACGATGCGCAGCAGGACGTCCTTTTCCAGTGGATGGAAAACCACGATTTCGTCCAGCCGGTTGATGAATTCGGGCGGGAAGTGATCCTTCAACGAAGCCAGGAAACGGGCGTCGTATTCCGGACCTTCGGTGCTTTCTTCCAGTTCCCGTTCGAAGCCTAGAGGACTTCCCATTCGGCCTCCCAAGTTGGAAGTCAGAATCAGAAGCGTATTGCGGAAGTCCACGGTGCGGCCTTGGCCATCGGTCAAGCGGCCGTCGTCCAAAACTTGCAGCAAGGTGTTGAACACGTCCGGATGGGCTTTCTCCACCTCGTCCAGCAGCAGAACCGAGTAAGGGTGACGGCGAACCATTTCGGTCAGTTGTCCACCTTCATCGTGGCCGACGTATCCGGGAGGCGCCCCGACCAAGCGGGAAACGGTGTGCTTCTCCTGGTACTCCGACATGTCCAAACGCAGCAGGGCTTTCGGATCTCCGAACATTTCGGTGGCCAAAGCCTTGCACAACTCGGTTTTACCGACTCCAGTGGGACCGAGAAAGATAAACGAGCCCAGCGGCCGGTTTTCGTCTTGCAATCCAGCTCGAGCCCGGCGCACGGTTTCGGCCACGGTTTGCAGGGCTTGATCTTGGCCAACGACGTATTGCAACAAGCGCGTTTCCAAGTTGAGCAGCTTTTTGCGTTCGGTTTCCACCAAGCGGTCGACCGGGATTCCAGTCCAAGCGGCGACGACTTGAGCGATCTCCTCGGAGCCGACCAACTCCAACAAAAGCGGACGCTCGCCTTGGACTTCCCGCAGGCGTTGCTCCAATTGCTCGATTTGGTGATTCTTGGCCGGAATTTCGCCGTGACGGATCCGGGCGACTTCGTCAAATTTCCCGTCCCGTTCCATGACCTGTTCCTGCTGGCGCAAATCTTCGATGGCCGCCTTTTGAGCGTGGATTTGATCGATGATTTGTTTCTCGTTTTGCCAGCGGGCACGAATGGTTTTGGCCTGCTCCTCGAGGCCGGCCAGTTCTTCGTCCAGTTGGTGAATCTTGGGACGAACCCCCGGACCGCCTTCCGCTTCCAAGCCGGCTTTTTCAATTTGCCGGCGACGAATGCTCCGCTCCAGAACGTCCAGCTCGCTAGGCATCGAATCCAAATCCAAACGCAAGCGGGAACCGGCTTCGTCCATGGCGTCGATGGCCTTGTCCGGCAAGAAGCGATCCGAAATGTAGCGGTTGGTCAGTTTCGAAGCCGCGACCAGAGCCGCGTCACTGATTTTGACTCCATGATGAACTTCGTAGCGTTCCCGCAAGCCCCGGAGGATGGCGATGGTTTCCGGTTCGGACGGCTGCTCGATTTTGACCGGTTGAAAGCGTCGTTCTAAAGCCGCGTCCTTCTCTAAGTGCTTGCGGTATTCGTCGAGGGTGGTGGCACCGATGCAGCGCAACTCTCCTCGAGCCAGGGCCGGCTTCAGCAAATTGGCGGCGTCAACCGCTCCTTCGGCGGCACCGGCACCGACCATGTTGTGGAGTTCGTCAATGAAAAGAATGATCTCCCCGGCGGCTTCACGAACTTCGTAGATCAAGGCCTTCAGCCTCTCTTCGAATTCGCCGCGGAACTTGGTGCCGGCCAGGAGCGAACCCAGGTCGAGAGAAAGCAAGCGCTTTCCTTTCAATGGGCCGGGGACGTCGCCCTCGACGATGCGCTGGGCCAGACCTTCTACGGCGGCGGTTTTGCCGACGCCGGGTTCACCGACCAGGACCGGATTGTTTTTGGTGCGCCGGGCCAGGATCTGCATGACTCGCCGGATTTCCTGATCGCGGCCGATGACCGGATCCAATTCGCCCTGGCGGGCTCGCTCGGTGAGATCGGTGGTGAATTTCTGCAGGGCGTCGTCTTTAGACTCTGGATTGTCGTCGACCACTCGACGACCTCCCCGGAGATCGTGCAGGCCTTCCCGAATGGCCTCCGGCGTGGCTCCGGAAGTTCGTAAGCCTTCGCCCAGGGGACCGTCGCTGGCGGCAATGGCGATCAGGAGATGCTCGGTGCTGAGAAATTCATCAGCCAGGTCTTGGCGCACGACGTCGGCGGCGTCGAGCAGGTTGGCGGTGCTTTGTTCCATCGCCACCTGGCCCCCGTCGACTCGCGGCAGCTTGTCCAACTCCTGCTCGGCAATCTTGATCGCCAAAGTCGGCGCTACCCCGGTCTTGGTAAGCAAGGCCGGAACCAAGCCTTCTTCCTGCTCCACCAAAGCCAAAAGTAGGTGGGCGGGATGAATGGCGCGGTGGTGCAACTCCCGGGTCTTCTGCTCCGAGGCTTGCACGGCCTGCTGAGTTTTTTGAGTCCATCGGTCAGGTCGCAAGTTCATTCCCCCTTAATTCGAGTCCTTTTTCCGTCGGATTGGCAGTGGGAATGGAGCAAGAGGCGTGCCAAACCCGAAACCCCGGCCCTGTGGGGGATTTTTGGCTCAGGGCTGCCATAAAGGCAGTCTTTCTCGCTTCCGATCTCCCTCATGAGTGCCTTTCTTCTCGTTCTTGCCAAACTGGGATTGAGTTTCCTGGGCTTCGTTGGGATGGCTTTGGTTCCCTTCGGCTTGCCGGGAAACTGGTTGGTGGCCCTCGCCGCTTTGGCTTCTCCCTGGTTGGGATACGGCTGGACTCCCTTTCTTTGGATTTTGGCGGCTGCAATTCTGGCCGAGATCTTGGAGTTTTACCTATCTCTTTACATGGCAAAGCGAAAGGGCGCTTCAAAGGCTGGAATGTGGGGCGCCTTTTTAGGAAGTTTGGTCGGAGCGGTTTTGGGAACTCCGGTATTTCCGGTCCTCGGAACCCTGATGGGCGCCGGATTGGGTGCCTTCCTCGGCGCGGTTGGATTCGAAATCGCCTTCGCCCGGAAAGGATTGGAGGAGAGCATGGGGGCCGGAACCGGCGCTTTTTGGGGCGTCATGCTGGCGCGAGCCGCCAAAATCGCTCTCGGCATGGTCCAGTTTGGATATTGGCTGTGGATTTTATGGTTGCCCGCAACCTGACTGCCGGCTTGGGACTGGCGGAAGCTCAAGAAAAGCCGATGAAGGGGGACGTCGGTCCGTATGGTCCGCGCCGCCCTACAATGGGCGTTGGGTCTTGACGTCCCGCATCCACTCGTGAAACGAGTCCCAAAATGTTGAAAAGTAGTCTTCTTGTCGCGGGCGCCCTGGTGCTCGCTCCCGTTCTCACAGCCCAGGAGTCCGAGCAGAAGGCTCCCGCTGGGATCTCCGAAGTCGCCCAAAAAATCGCTGCCGTCGTCGATGCACCTTTTGAGTGCAGCTTCACGATGAACGCAAACAACGAGGAAGAAGGCGAAACGATCCAGGCCAACGGCGCCGTGGTTTGGGGAACCGGCGGCAAATTCCGCTTCAAGGTTCACGCCACGACTTCGAAAAAAGACAGCGAAGTCAAAGGGGAGCAAAAATTCCAACTGGTTTCTGACGGCACCACCCTTTACATGTTCATCGACGGTGATCAGCCGGTGACTCCCGCCGGGGATACCAAGATGTGCATGAAGCTGCCGATGCAGATGATCACCCAAGGGGGTGGAGCCATGATGGGCGGCCCGCAGGTTCCTCAGTCTAAGAAAGAATTGGAAAACATGCTCGGCTTGGTGGAATATCACTTGGTCAACAAAACCGATGCCATGTACTCCTATCAGATCAAGAACATGCCGGCTGGCATGATGATGGATGCTCCGGAAGACCTGAAGGTCATGCTGGATCTGGAAGCCAAGTCTTTCTTCCCCAAGGGTCTGAACGTGACCGCCAAGGGAATGAGCATGGCCCTGAACGCCACCGGAATCAAGTTTCCCAAAGAGTTCAAGGAAGACACCTTTAAGTTCGTGCCTCCGGAAGGCGTCGCGGTTCAGGACCTGAGCGCCATGATGGGCGGCATGGTTCCGCCGGAAGACGATTCCGAGTTCTAAGGGTTTTTCCTTTCAACGACGACCCCATGAAGCCGGCGCCCTTCCTCCCGTTTCCCTGGAGGAGGGGCGCCTGACCGTTCTACCTCACTGCAGATCACGCCATGAAACGCTTCTTGTTCCCCTTGTTCTTTTTCAGTCTGTTTTGCGCCTCTTCCGGGCTCGCTCAGGAGCGGCCTTCGGCTTGGTTGGCCAGAATGGGCCGCCACGTAGGCAAACCGATGGAGGTGCGCATCAAAACCGAGATGACCATGGGCACGATTTGGGCTCAATCGGAAACCGAGGTCGTGTTTTTGGACAAAAGCCATTTCAAGAGCGAGTCCGAGGTTCAGCGCAAAGTCCAAGGGCAAAAGGAGCCGGTCATAGCGAAGATGAAAGAAGTGGCCGACGGCACCAAGTTGTGGCAAGAAGTGTCCACCAATTTGATGAAAGTGGCCAACGTGCGCCACGTTCCCTTGAGTTTCTTGGAGCAACAAGTCGGGCAGCAAAACGCGCAAGTGGCGGCGGGGGATCAATATCACCCCATTCGCAAGGTTCAGGAGTTGATTTCGAATGCCAAATTCGAAACCGCCGACCGCAAGGGAGACGAAGTTCACCTGGTCGGCACCTTTACCGAGGAAGGGGCTCGACGGATGAACGCCACCATGCCGGCCTTGGTTCCGGAGAAGCTGACTTTGATCCTGGATGCGACTTCCCTGTTGCCGATCAGCTTGCACGTGGACGGCCAAGGCGGGGCTTTTATTCACAATGAATACACCGCCAAATTCCTGAACCCGAGCAAGCTGGATAAAAAGGCTTTCGCTTATCAGCCTCCTGAAGGAGCTCAAGTCACGGATATGACCAAAGCTTCGGGTGGGCCGCAGCCGCCGGCCGGCGGTTGATCTGCTCGAAGTTCGAGCCGGGACTTTTCCTTACTTGGAAAGTTCCGGCTCGACGTATTGCCAAATTTTGCGAGCGCCGTCTCGCCAGCGGAAGCCGGCAGCTCGAATCTTGCCTTTGGAACTTAATTCCTGGCGCAAGGGTTTATCGTGAGCCAGCCGCAAGATTTGCCGGGCAATATCGGCGTGGTCGTATGGGTCGCAATAAAGCGCGGCGTTGCCGCAGACCTCGGGAAGAGAGCTGGTGTGGCTGGAGATCACCGGGCAACCCAAGGCCATGGCTTCCAGTGGGGGCAAGCCGAAACCCTCGTAAAAAGACGGAAAGATGAAGCCGAGGGCGTTTTCATAGAGGGCCCTTAACTCTCCATCGCTGACTCGTCCGACGTGGATGGAGCCCGGCGGCAAAGTCGTTTGGGTGGATTGTTCGAACACGGTCGGATTCATACCTCCGGCGATGACGAACGGTATATCGCCCAAATCGCCGATTTCCAAAGCTTTGGGCACGGCGGCGAAATTCTTGTTGGGATTCATGCTGGAGACCGCCAGCAGGTAGCTGCCCGGTTCAATTTCATGCCGTTGAAGAATTTCCGGTTCCGATTCGATATCCAAAATGTGCTCGTGGCCGGTAGAAATGACAACGATCTTTTCTTCCGGGATTCCGAGCCAGCGCACGATTTCTTTTTTCGAATGCTCGGAAATGGTGAAAACCCACCGAGCGCGTTTCGCGGCCCTCGGAAGGATCCACTGATAAAGCCGCACAAGTTTCTTGGAGAATATTTCCGGCTTGGCGAAGGTTTGCAGGTCGTGAATCGCCACGGCCATCGGCCCGCCCATTACCGGCGCGGTGTTTTTCAGATTCAGCAAAAATCCCTTGGCTCGGAAAGGCAATAAACTCTGTTCCCAAAGATGAGAACCCACCGGGCCTCGAATCCAGCGTTCCAAGTGATCGTATTGCGGCGCATCCTTAGGCTTCGCTGGCAAGAGCAATCGGATCTTGCGGCGGTTGCGATCAATTTCTCCTTCCGCCAACATGCGGTCGAACTCTTGAATGATCTGCCGGCCCATTCTTTGCAAACCGGTGATCGGTTCCAGCAGGAAGCGCGCGTTAACGTAAAGAATTTCGGGCTTCATCCGAGGATTTTGAACACGATCAAGAGCCAGAGGGGAAGAACGGCCATGGTGATTGCGACCGAAGCATAGCTGAACGGGGCCCAGCGATCACCCAATCCGCGGCGGGCGGCTTTCAAGTAAAACAGCAGCGACACCAGACAGGCCGGAGCCAAGACTAAGCTGAAGGCAAATACCCGCATCCGGAAGCCCCATTGTTCTCGCAGATTTCGGGCTTCGCCCGGTGCCGGGGTTTCCATCAATCAAACTTTTCGGTTTGGGTCGCAGATTTCAGGGGGCGCCGCCGCCAGGATGCGGTCCTGCATTTCCCGAACCGCTTGATCCAGGCCGACCAACACCGCTCTGGAAACGATGGCATGGCCGATATTCAGTTCTTCCAAAAACGGAAGCTGGGCAATGGGGAAAATGTTTTCGTAATCCAAACCGTGCCCGGCATTGATTCGCAAACCAAGCTCGTGGCCGTATCGGGCGGCGGTCTCCAGGCGCTGCCGTTCCTGTTCTCGGGCGCTTTCCTCCCTGGCGTTGGCATAAGCGCCAGTGTGAAGCTCCACGTAATCAGCACCGCAAGCCGCGGCTCCTTCCAAGGCTTGCGGCATCGGATCGATGAACAAGCTGACTCGGATGCCCTTCTTTTGCAAGCGAGGAACCGCAGTCTTCAAAGCCTCGGCAGCGGCCACCACGTCCAATCCGCCTTCAGTCGTCAGTTCCTGTCGCTTTTCCGGGACGAAACAAACCTGATCGGGCACGACGGTCTCGGCAATGGCCAGCATTTCCTCCGTCACCGCCGATTCCATATTCAGCAAAGTTTTGACCGTTTCCCGCAGCAGGCGGAGGTCTCGATCCTGAATGTGGCGGCGGTCTTCCCGGAGGTGAACCGTGATGCCATTGGCTCCGGCCAGCTCACAAAGGGCGGCGGCGGTCACCGGATCCGGCTCCGCCGCCCGGCGCGCTTGGCGGACGGTGGCGACGTGATCAATGTTGACGTGAAGACGGGGCATCGCCGGCATTGTCCCTCAACCCTCTCGCCGAAGCCAGACCTCAGGGAAAGGTTGGCAAGCTTGCCCCTCGGCGGCGAGAATATGCGGCGAAGATGTTGCGCATCACCGCCGGCGAACACCGCGGTCGCCGTTTGCAAGTGCCGTCGGTGACCTCCACTCGTCCTCTGGTCGAGCGAGCTCGCCAGGCGGTGATGGATCACCTCCGAGATCTGCTGCCGGACGCGGTCGTTTGGGACGTCTATGCCGGAAGCGGCATCCTAGGATTCGAAGCCCTTTCCCGAGGTGCCGGACAAGTTTGCGCGGTGGAAAGGCATCCGCGGGCGACGGCTTTGCTGGCCCGCAACGCCGCTTTGCTCGGCTACCAAGAGCGCCATCAGATTCACCGCTTGGATGCCCGCCGTTTCTTGGATTTGCAGCCGCCGGCCCCGACCCCGAGGGTGTTGTTCTACGATCCGCCCTATGCCGCCTTTCGGGGACCGGGGCGGGAGGCGGTTTGGCGTCTTTTCTGCCGTTTGGCGGAGAGACTGGAAATCGGTGGCTGTGCGGTGGTGCATACTCCGAAAGGCCTGTTGCAGGTAGAAGAAATGGCGGCTTTACCCGGTTTGGTGCGACGTGACTATGGCTCCACCAGCTTGTACTGGTGGCATCGCCCTTTGGAAAGGAGTCCCGGGGTTCACCCCGAAGGAGAATCGGCATGACCCAAAGCCTTGGCGTCCGCGGTCGTTTTTGGGACGGACGGGAATTCCGTTCCGGCTGGCTTCATTGGCGGGAGGGGCGGGTGGCGGAAAGCGGCTTCGGTGAACCCCCGGGCGAGTTCCGCGGGCAACTGCAGGACCTTGGGGATTGTCGCCTGGTTCCCGGTCTGGTGGACACGTTGGTCCATGGCTTCGCCGGGGTGGACGCCGGTGAAGAACCGGACTTGGAGGCTTTGCAACATTTCAGTTTCGAGCTGGCCCGCAGCGGCGTGACCACGGCTCTTGCCGGTTTTTATCCCACCCCGCTTACCCGCCTTCGCAGAGTGGTTCCGGTTTGGAATCGATTTCGGGAAACCGTCGACCGCGGCTTTCGGGGTTGTCGCATTCCCGGCTGGCATATGGAAGGCCCCTTCATCCACCCGGAGATGCGGGGAGCGTTGCCCTTTCAGGCCATCACCCCACCTTCTCGCCAGGCGGCGGAAGCCTTGGTGCAAGCTTGTGGAGGTTGGTTGCGGTTGAGTACCTTCGCTCCGGAACTGGAAGGCATGGAAGAGGCGGCGGCGGTCCTTTTCCAACATCAAGTGGTTCCGTCGATCGGCCATTCGAAAGCCGGCTTCGACCATTGCCGGCGTTTGGCCGCCGGAGGTCCGGTGGCGCAAACCCATTTGGGCAATCGCATCCTTCCCTTGGCGGCTCGGGAACCGGGCCCGCAAGGATTTGCCATGGCCGGGGGAACCCAATGGGTCGGAGTCATCCCGGACGGCGTCCACGTTCGAACCGAAACCTTGAAACTCTGGTCCGATCATCCGGTTCTCGGCCCTCGTTTGATGTATCAAAGTGATGCCCTTTCCCACGCCGGCCTCCCGGCGCAAAAATTTCTGGCCGGCGGCCAGTGGTTACACCGGGATGGAGCCGTGGCTCGAGATGCGGACGGCGGTTTGGGCGGTGGTTTGGATTCCCTTTGGACCAGTTTGTCCTGGCGCTTGAGCGAGGGTTCGCTGAGCTGGAGCCAGGTGCTTCAAGGGGCTTGTTTTACGCCGGGAAATTTGGTCGGGGACTGCGGAACTTTGGAAGTCGGCATGCCGGCGGATTTCCTTGCCGTGGAGGATGACTTAAGCTTGGCCGGAGTTTGGCTCGGCGGGCGTCCGGTTCCCCGAGCCGGCGGCCCGGCTCGGGCTTAATGCAACCGGTTCTTCAACTTCCTGTTCACCATGGTTTGGCGATTCATCGACCATACCGCCGACGTTCTGATCGAAGTCCAAGGCCAAGATTGGCCCCACTTGTTGCGAGAAGCGGTGGACGCATTTCGCGCCTACCTGACTGGAACTGATTCGCTGGCGGATGAGGCCAAAGAGTCGAAAGACGATCGTTTGGTCGAATTGGAAATTACCGGCGAGGAAGTCGCCGATTTGTGGGTCCGTTGGTGGCGGGCTTTGCTGCGCTTGTGGACGGTGGAGGAAGTTTATCCGCTCGGGGTCATGGAACTGTCCTGTACCGATCATCGTTTGCAGGCCAAAGTGGCCACGCGAAGCCTTGAGCATTTGGATTGGGAATTGTGCGAAGATGTCAAAGCCGTCACTTGGCATCAAGCTGAGGTTCAGCAACAATCGGACGGCTTTTGGCGCGGTACCATCGTCCTAGACCTTTAAAACCATGTCTGAATACCATCGCATCCATGATCATTTGTGGGAACTGCCGGCTCGCGGACCGATGCGGGTACCGGGGCGAGTTTACGCTTCCGCCGAACTCATGCGGGAACTGCGGGACGACCCTTGTTTAGAGCAAGTCCGCAACGTTGCTTGCCTTCCCGGTATCGTCGGCTACTCCATGGCCATGCCGGACATCCATTGGGGCTATGGTTTTCCCATCGGCGGAGTCGCGGCTTTCGATCCCAAAGATGCCGGAGTCATTTCGCCTGGGGGAGTGGGTTTCGACATCAATTGCGGCGTTCGCTTGCTTCGTGTTCGAGGGGTAAAAGAAAAGCGCATGCGGCGCAAGGGGCCGGAATTGGCCCAGGCTTTGCTCGAAGCAGTGCCTGCTGGAGTCGGTCGCGGCGGAGCTTTGAAGCTGACTCCGGAGGATTTGGACCAAGTGGCACTCAAGGGTGCCGCTTGGATGGTGGAAAACGGATTCGGCCGGCCCCAAGACCTGGATCATTGTGAAGAAGGCGGGCAGGCTTCCTGGGCCCAACCGAAAAACGTGTCCAGCGACGCCAAGAAACGTGCGCGCAATCAACTGGGAACTCTCGGCTCCGGCAACCACTTTTTGGAAGTGCAGGTGGTGGATGAGATTCACGACCCTGAGGGCGCGGAGCATCTGCAATTAGAGGAAGGTAGTCTCACGGTTTTGATTCATACCGGTTCCCGGGGCTTTGGCCATCAAATCTGTGACGATTACCTCGACGTGATGATCCGGGCGTCCAAAGACTATGGTTTGGAATTGCCGGACAAGCAGCTTTGTGCCGCTCCTTTTGAAAGCGGACCCGGCCAAGATTACTTCCAAAGCATGGGCGCCGGCATGAACTTCGCGTTCGCCAACCGGCAGTTGATCACGCATCGGGTGCGGGAAGTACTGCAAGAGTTTTTCGGACCGGAATGCGATGCCGATTTGATTTACGATGTTTGTCACAACATCGCCAAAAAGGAAGAGCATTACGTCGGAGAAAGCAAAAAGGAAGTCGTGGTGCACCGCAAAGGAGCCACCCGAGCCTTTGGGCCGGGCCACCCCTTGGTGCCGCCGGCTTATCGCCAGATCGGTCAACCGGTTTTAGTTCCGGGAGACATGGGTAGGTACTCCTACTTGTTGTTGGGCCAGGAAGGGGCCGAGCGGCATACCTTTGCTTCTTGCTGCCATGGAGCCGGCCGGCGCTTGAGTCGTACACAAGCCCGCAAGCGTTCTCAGGGAAGAAACATTCAAAAAGAATTGGCTTCGCAAGGCATTTGCCTGCAAGCCTTCGGGCGGCGCACGGTGGGGGAGGAGATCAGCGAGGCTTACAAAGACGTTGCCGACGTAGTGGCTTCGGTCGCCGCCGCCGGTTTGGCTCGAATCGTCGCTCGCCTGCGCCCGGCCGTCGTCGTCAAGGGCTAGTTCTTCCAAGCGAACCAAGCGGCCGCCAGCGAATCGAAGCCAGGGAAGTACTGGTGGCGAAGCTGGCGATGCCCAGCGGGCGACTCAAGGAGACTTCGGGTCGCAAACTCAACCGGCGCCCGCTCAAGTCCTGATCCAGAAAAGCTTCGTCGTCCAACCAAACTTGGATTCGATGGCGCCGGACTTGGATTCGGATTCGGTAGTCCTTTCCGGTTTCGAATCGTCGATAGCGCACGCTTTCATTGGCGGAGGCGTCTTCTCCGTCCAGGCAGGAAAGACCGCAGGTGGCGCCTCCCCATCCGCCCAGGATCAAAGTCAGGAATTCTTCTCCCACCGGAAAGGTCAAACCGCAGAAGAAATCGCTGCCGTCCAGGCGCGCGGCCACCAATTCAAGTTCGTAATCGAGCCGGAACGGGGGTTCACCTTGCCATGTAATTCCGGTTAGAGGGAAGCCGAAAGGAAGCAGCAGCCGGCCGTTTTCAATTCGGACTTCCGCTTCCCCTCCAAAAGCGGTGGCTTGCCAGGGTGCCAATTGTTTGCCGTCGAAAAGCTCCTGCCAGGGCGGATGGCTTTCGAATGCTTGGGGATCTGCTTGAACGCAAGCCAAGGTGATGAAAACCGAGGCGATCCACGCCATGAAAAAACTTCGACCGATCATGGTGCCGGTTCCTGAAGTCGTTGCAGGACGGATTCCACCTGATCCAGCCATTGTCTTTCCTGGCGGAATTGCTGCAGACAAAGTTCGACCATGAGCGATGCCGGACATGGCTCCCCTTGGCTGGCCTTCAGAATTTCCCGCAAAGAGACTTCTTCCTTGGCGATTTCTTGGCTCAAGAATTGGCGGCGTTCTTGGACCATGGACCGCCGTGCCGACCGCGGAAGTTGATGGGCCAAAGCCAGCCAAGTGATGAAAGGAGTTGGGATGCGCTTTCGGGCCCAATGGCGAAACGACAAGGCTTCGACTAGCACTCGTTTTCCCGCCTCGGTAACCGCATAGACTTGGCGAGCCGGGCCTTCTCCGCCGCTTTCGGCCTGGCCGGACAACCATCCGAGGCGTTCTCCCTTGCGCAGGGAGTAATAGACCTGAGGCCGGGATAAAGCCGCCCAATCTTCGACTTCACAGCGTTGCAACTCTTGGTTGAGCGCGTAACCGTGACTGGGGCGGTCGGTCAGGAAACTGAGCACCACCAAGTCGCAAGCGGTCGCTTCGGAAGACTCCGGCGTCATGCTTGGTTGGCTTTCCGGCGCCGGCTCCACCACCACCATTGGCGCGCCTCTTCCGGTAACTCGGGATCTTCCGCTTGAGCGATGGCGGCGGCGAATACGTCCCGGCAGCAAATGTCGATTCGCTCCCGACGCTGCTGGCAAAGGCGCTTGAACAGCCGGTCGGCGTCCTGACCGATCAAAGCCTTCACTTCGAAGATGCCCAATTCATGGAACGCCGCCTCGATGGCAGGACCGACGGAAACCAGATCTTGCAGGCGGCGGGATTCGGGTTTGGCGACAGGCATGGTGGCTGACTTGAAGCGGGAGGTCAGGATCGCTAGTCTAAACGAGACTAGAAGAGGATTAAACCCAAGTCTCCCTCATCTCCATCTGGCCTTACTCGGCTCCACATGAAGAAACTCACCCCCGTCCTTTTGGTGGAAGACATCGAGAGTTGTCTTCCGTTCTGGCTGGAAAAGCTCAAATTTCAAATGATTCTCCAAGTGCCTCAGGAGGATCGCCTGGGTTTCGTCAGCCTGCAGCGAGGCGGGGTCGAAATCATGCTCCAGAGTCGGGCTTCGGTAGCTGCTGACGTGCCGGCCATGGCGGAAGGGGAATTCCTGACCTCCGGCTGCGGCTTATTCGTCGAGGTGGAGGAGAGCTTGGAGCACTATCTTCCCGATTTACAAGGAGTTGAGGTCGTCTTTCCGAGACGGCAGACGTTCTACGGGGCCGATGAAATCGGTATTCGATGCCCTGGCGGCATAGTTTTGGTGCTGGCTCATATGAGCGAAGAAGCTGCTGCCTCCGAGGCGGGATAGGCTCCCCCTAGGCTCAAGGCCGGCCAAAAAAGATGGAGCCTCTGGCGCAATCCCCATGGCGCCAAAGGCTCCAATCCCCTTGTTTGTCTTTGTCCCCTGGAGGAAATTCGGAATGAGAATTTCCTTCCATTGGTTACCCAACGGTGTATTGCCAGGTGGGCCGCCGGATATCAGCCTTTTTTTGACAAACTTTTTGGCGAAAAATCCAGAAAAAGTGTTTCCCCCGGGGCCGGCCTGATTTCAACCGGGCCGCTGGAATCCGATAAAAAAGCCCCACCGCTTCCCCTAGCGATGGGGCCTTTCAATTCCCCTCTTGAAAATTCATCCCCAATGATCAGGAATCCCATGCGAAAGATTCCCGTCATCATCTCTTGCTTAAAAAGAAGTGTTCGAAAGATGAAAAATCTGACAGTTTTTTTAGGAAATTCTCCAGATTTGGCAAATTTCCGAAAAAGCTGTCTGGGAGGCGGTCAGCCTCCCATCTAAAGAACGCGATTTCCCCCTTCCATCCCACATTTTTTTCTGCTTACTTTTCTTGACTCTGGCGATGAACAGGCTGGTTCGCTTGTAATCTTTTGGGGGTCTTCATTTTTCGACCTACTAAGATGAGAACTGACCCCTGCATCCCCAATTCTCAGGGCTTTCTCCCTCCACAGCACTCGACCCATGCGGACCCTTCGACCTGGGCTTGTCCCTTTGCTTCTCCTGCTTTTCTCCGGTTTTTGCCTAGCTCAGGCCCCGGAAGATCCCGGCCCCTTTCCCGCCGGTTGGCGGGACGTTGGCTTTCAAGATCAGCAATTCGGCCGAGGGTGGGTGACCGGCCGGGTGTTCTATCCAGCCACCGTGGCCGGTGAAAACGTGCCGGCGGACCCGACTTCCGGTCCTTTCCCTTTGGTCGCTTTTCAACATGGCTGGTTGGGCAGTCCGGACAGCTACGATTTGCTCTGCCAACACTTGGCATCCTGGGGCTTCGTCGTCGCTTCCATCGGAACCGAAACCGGTCTGTTCGGCACCATGAAGCGGGAAGCCTTGGACAGCCAAGCCTTGTTGCACTGGACCGACGGCGAATCCCAAAACCCGGCCTCTTGGCTGGCCGGCATGTGCTGGGATGGTGATTGGGCTGCCAGCGGACATTCCATGGGCGGTGGCGCTTTGATGTATTTGGTGGGATATGAACCGAGGGTCCGGACCTTCGTGGCTTTGCAGCCTTACTCAGGCACCAGCCTTGGGGGCTCCGCCGAGGGTTACCAAAACCTCCGCCAATTCACCGGCAGGGCTTACTACATCGCCGGCGAGATCGACGGCACGGTTCCTCCCGACACCATGGTTTACGACTATTTCCAAAACGCCTATGTGGCGGAACGGAATCTCTTCTACATGGTGGAAGGAATGGGGCATTTGGGGCCGATCGACGATCCCCCCGATAACGAACCTTTGCCCGGGCCCGAGCAACATCGCTTGCACCGGCGCCTTTTGGCCGGACTTTTACGAGCGGAAATGAAAGGGGAAGAAGATTTGTTCGCCGTGATGCTGGGAGAAGGCGTGAGTCAAGAACCCTTGGTTTACCAATCCGATTGCGAGCAGCCTCCTCTTTGGTTGGAAGTGGAATCCAACGGAGATTTGCAGGTGGGTTTGGCCGGAGCCGGGGACGACACCCTGATGTTGGCTTGGTCGCTGATTGCCGATCAACAGCAAACCCAATATGGCTTGCTGGGTTTGGACCTAAGCGGGGGAGCGGTTTTCTTGCAAACCCCGGCCGGAAAGACTCGGGTGGCCGATGCCAGCTTGATGGTGCAAGCCGGTTGGGCCGGCCAGTGGTTGTACCTGCAAGGGCTGGCGGTGGGACCGCAACGGGGGCAGCTCAGCCGCACCATTGCCTACTCGGTGCCTTAGGCCGGGAGCGCTCGGGCCAACCTTGCGCTAAAGTGGTGGAGGGAAGGGGCTCGACCCGATCCCTTTCCCGTCCCCTGCTTGTTCCTCTTGCCCCCATGGTTCTCTTCTTTGCTTCCGTCCTCCTGGCGGTTTTCCCCGAGCCAGGAGGCGCTGAAACGGCCACCGTCCATTTTCCCCACGACACGGTCTACAGCTTGGCTACCTGCAAGCTGCCGAGTGGGGTCGTCGAGGTGGTGATCGTCTCGTCCGACCAATCCAGGGTTTTGCGCAGCCGGAATGACGGCTTGACCTGGGAGGCCGTGGTCGGCGCCCGCTTGGAGCGGAATTTGGCTCGGGAAATCCTCTACCGTCCCGGCAGCCAGGGGCCGTCCTTCCTGATCGGAACCAATTACGGCGTCTGGGCTTATGATCCGGTCAGCGAACAAGTGGAGGCCTACTCCGACGGCTTGCCCCAAAATGATCGGGACGTCATCGACATGGATGGGCCTTGGGGTTTGGACGGCACCTCGATTTTGTTGACCCGGTCGGGCAGTCTCTATTTGCGCGGTCCTCAAGATCTTTCTTGGACCTTGAGCCATGCCACCGGCCAGCCTGCGCTACCCGGTCAAAGCGCTGTGGCCGTTAGTCCAGGCCTTCAAGACGGAGCTTCGGGAGCTGCCGGAACCCTGGTCGCCGGGGTCAACGGCATGTTGTTCTATAGCTTGGATTCCGGCGCGCAATGGAACGTGCACCCGCAGTTTTCCACGCCGGCCTCGAGCCCTCAGGATTGGGTCATCACCGCCATGGCCTTGGCCGGGAATTACAACCAGTCCGGGGTTTTGGTGCTCGGCCGTGGGCGGAGCGAAACCATCGGTGGGCGGGATTACGGCGAACTCTGGCGGAGTCAGGATTTCGGCCAAAGTTTCCAAAAGATCCGGGATCTGGATACAGCGGTTGGAGCTTTACAAGCCACTCCGATCGGGCCTGGGGGAGATCGTTATTTCTACATGGCCGGTAACGTATATCCCAATTATCTGCACTATCGGGATCAGGGAATTTTTCGCAGCCAAGACGGCGGGCTGACTTGGCAGGATTTCACTAACGCCCAAGACTTCATTTTGGAAAGGGGACCGGGCATGGGCACCGGAGAACCGCTGGAGACCCGAGTCGAACAAGGCTTTGCTTTTGACCCGGACTTCTTCGAAAACGGCAAATTGTGGTACGGCCGGGCCGAGGGTTTATTCCAAAGTCGAGATTCCGGCGAGCACTGGCAGCAAAGGCGGTTTCGGCCGGAACACGAAGCCCGGGGCATTGCCGCGGCAGTGGATTTTCAAGGGCGGCCCCTGGTATTCCTGGCTTGTTATGGATCATCCACCATTGCCTATGACGGCAACACCGGAGTGCCGGTGATCTTGGATGATGCCTGTCCCATCTCCTATCAAAAGGCCATTGCGGTTTCGCCCAACTTCGACCAGGACGGCACCTTGGTGGTTGCCGGCGCCGAAGATTTGGTGATGTGGTTCGATACCCGGATGGCTCCTCAAAACCCGTGGGGATTAACCGGTTGGGTGCAACCCGATCTCGCGGATCCTCTTACCGGACAGCGTTTCCAGGGCTATCCGCGGGTGGTGGTGTTCTCTCCCCATTTTGATGGGCGAGGAGTTGCCGGAAGCGACCAGACTTATTTTTGGAATGCATGGGAGAACCCGCCGATGCGCACTTCCGACGGCGGTATGACCTTGGAAAGGTTGGATCAATTGAAAGGAGGGGGTGAAGTCCCTTTCATGCACACCATGGCGGTGGCTCCGACTTATGATGCCAGTACCGCGGCCGGGCGAACCGACGTTTACGGTGCATCCGGAAAGACTCTCTATCGGTTGAACGACGTGGAGTGGGAAGCGATTCTCAACTTCACCAGTGAAGTGGTGGCGGTGCGAGTCGCGCCAAATTTTTCTCGGCCGACCAATCCCCGTCTGTACGTTTTATTGATGGAGGATCCTTATCTGCTCGAAGTCCTGGATCTTCCCGGCGGAGCTTTTTCTTTGGATTTGAATACCGATTTGTCTCCGGTAAGGCCGACCGACTTGGTGATTCCCGACAACTTCGGCAGCCAGCCGGTTTTGTTCGCTTCGACTTGGGGCAAAGGAGTCTTGCGCCTGGATCTCAACAGCAATCCCCGCCGTTGGATTCCGGTCGGCTTCGGTTTCCCTTCTTGGTGGACCGACTCCATCGCCAGCTTGCCGGACTTTCAGCAAAGCTCGGCCTTGGTGGTGGGGACTCAATATGGCTTTGTCCGCGGCGAAGACTTCGACGACGCCCCGTGGCAGAAATTTACTTTGAGCACCAATTGGGATGACGTCGAAACCAGCATCATGACTTATGCACCCAACGACCCGGCCAACCCCCAGGCAGATCGACCTTGGCCCTGGCAGGACGTCGCCGTGAGCTTCTTGGGTTCCGAGCTGGAGGCTACCGGGGGCCGGGTGCTCCTGACCACTCATGACCAGTCCTACCTGCTGTGTAGCGAGCTGGCTTCCGCGGTCGTCTTGCAGACTTACGGTGGTCCCGGCACCGGCAGCGTCGACATTACCGTGAGGGACTTCCAGACCGGCCAGCATTTGCGCACGGTGGTGCAGGATTTGGCCACCCTGGCCAACGAGCCCCAGGCCGTCTCCCTGCGGGTGGACTTGACCGGCTTGCAAGCGGTCAAGATCCAGGTCACCGCCGATCTGGACCCGGGCGAGAGTTTCGCATTCGACGGCTTTTTGTTCGACCGCTAGCCGATTTCCAGCCGAAATCGGTGGGGAACACCCCCCAATCCAGGCTGGACTTTTAATATTATTAAAAAAATATTAAATAAAATGAAAGGATCTGCCGTAGGCTTGGGCAACACCCAGGCCCCATGACTGAACCTCCCGATCCCGAGCATCCCATTCGGCAACTGAGCCGAGAGGATTTGGATTTCATCTTGCGCTTGGTGTTGGCCTCCGGCTCTCTCAAGGAGTTGGCCGCCGCCTACCAAGTGAGCTACCCGACCATTCGGCAGCGATTGAATCGGCTGATCGAGCGCGTGAAGCGCCTGCTGCCGGAGGAAAGTCGGGACCCGATGAGCGAGGCTTTGGCGGATTTGGTCGAACGGGGCGAAATCACCCTGGCCGCGGCGAAAAGCTTGCAACGGCTGCACCGCAAACTGCGACAACAGGAGAACTCATGATTCTGGCGATGGAATGGCTGGCTGAGGCTGCGGAGCCCTGGTTCGATCCCAACACTTTCGGCGCTTGGTTCGGGGCCATCGGCGGTGGCGTCGGCGGTAGCCTGATCGGAATCTTCGGTGCCATGGCCGGGGTTCTCGCCCCCAAAGGCAAGGGCCGGACTCTGGTCCTCGGCGGCATGGCGGCTTTCGCGATCTTGGGCGTGGCCATTTTGGGCATCGGTTTGACCGCCTTGTTCAGTGGTCAGCCCTATGGCATTTGGTATCCCATGGTTCTGGCCGGTGCCATCATCGCCATCGTTTGCCTGGCGGTTCGGCCGGGGATTGCCAAAGTCTATCGGCAAGCGGAACAGCGCCGGATCGATGCCGAAAGCCTGCGAAGAGGTTAGGGAGCGCCTTCGGTTCCGGAGATTTTTTTCTTGCCCAACGGAGTGGGGGGAAGTGGGCTAGATCGTGTTCACCGGCCTTTCGAGGCCATGGTCCAGCCCGCTCATTCCCCCCCATGATTCAAGCCCAACACCTTCCCGGCTTGCTCGGCGTTCTGGTCCTCTGTTCCGCTTCCCTGCAGGGACAACAAGCTGAAGCCGCCAATAGCCCCGTTCCGGTATCCAACTCCACGCTCCAGGATCCGAGCGAAGCGGGTAGCCCTTGGAGCTTCTACGGGGATTTTCGATTGCGCTGGGAAAGCAACGACAATCAAGGAAGCGAAGATCGTCACCGGCAGCGGATTCGATTAAGAGCGGGAGCCGGTTATCAGGTTTCGGAAGAATTGAGCCTCGGCGCCAGGTTGACTACAGGAAACCGGCAGGATCCGAACAACCCTCACGTCGATCTCGGGCACGACGGTTTCGATCGCTGGGAGTTCAATCTTGATCGGGCTTTTCTTCACTATGAGCCTCACTGGTGGGAAAGCCTATGGATGGACTTCGGCAAGTTTTCCAATCCGATTCGCCGCAATCCCGTCTTCGGCGAACTTATTTACGACGCCGACGTTCAACCGGAAGGCGTGGTTGCCGGAATTCAGCAAGAGCACTGGCAACTTGTGATCGGGGAGTACGTCATCACCGAACAAAGTCTCGGCGAAGAATCCTTGTCCACCGTATTGCAAGCCTCGGGGCAATGGCAGGATTGGAATGCATCTCTCGGCTATTTTTTCTACGGCGACGTGACGCCGGATCGCAATCAGAGCTTGATTCGAAATGACAATGCCGGCAACGCCTTGACCCCTTCGGGTCGGGACTTCGCCTCGCGCTTCGGGATTCTCCACGGCTTATTGAGTTATTCATGGGATTCCTGGGTGTTCGCCGGCGAATACTTTCAAAACCTCCGGGCTGCTTCGGGAATCGGCGATCAAGGCTTTGCCCTGGGAAGCGCTTATCAGGCCGGCGACTCCAAGTTTTATTACCAATATCAAAGCATCGAACAGGATGCGGTATTTTCCGCCTTCGCCCAAGACGATTTCCCGACAGGAATGCAAACCAATTATCAAGGGCACGTTCTCGGTTGGAAGTACAAGATTTCCGAGCCGGTGCAACTGCATGTTTGGTTGATGGCCGCGGAACCGGAAGACGCCGCCGCCGCCGGCCTTCCCGCCGAAACCTTTTATCGGTTTCGGATCGATTTGAATCTCAGTTTTTAAAACAAAAAGGCCGGCTCCGGGTGGAGCCGGCCTAGGCAACCTGAAGGAATCAGGTATTGGCGATTTCGTGTTCCAATCCGAAAGTCCGTTGGGTTTCGGTAGGAATGAAGTTGTTCAAGTAATCGAAGTTCTTGGCTTCCTTGATCAAGTTGCGGGCGATGACCATGCGCTGGACTTGGTTGGTGCCCTCGTAAATCTGCAAGATCTTGGAATCGCGATAGAACTTGGCGATCGGGTAATCTTCCATGAAGCCGTAACCGCCGAAAACCTGCACCGCGTCGGTGGCGACTTTCACCGCCGTGTCGGTGGCGAAGCACTTGCACATGGCGGCGTAGCGGGTGGTATCCCGGGAGCCGCGGTCGGCCAAAGCGGCGGTGGCGTACACCAACCAGCGGGCGGCTTCGGTTTGCATGGCCATGTCGGCCAACATGGATTGGATCATTTGGAAGGAAATGATCGGCTGACCGAACTGCTTGCGGCGGGCGGCATAAGTGACCGCGTATTCCAAAGCTCCGGCGGCGGTGCCGACGGCTTGGGCGGCAACGCCGGGCCTGGCCAAGTCCAAAGTCATCATCGAGTGTTTGAAGCCCAAGCCGGGAGTGCCGCCGAGCAGGCGATCATCCGGCAGGAAGACATTGTCATAGCCGGTTTCGGACACAGGCACCTGGCGGATGCCCATCTTGTCCTCTTCCTTGATGATGTGGAAACCTTCGTCGGTCTTCTCGCAGATGAAGGCGCTGATGCGGCGCGACTTGGAAGTCGGATCGGTCACCGCGAACACGGTGATGATGTCGGCCCGGGATCCGTTGGTGGTCCACTTCTTCTCGCCGTTGATGCGATAGCCACCGTCGACTTTTTCCGCCCGGACGCTCAGGCCGCCGGCGTCGGAACCGGCGAATTTCTCACTCAAAGCGAAGGCACAAGCCGCTTTCCCTGCGGCCACCCGCGGCAGGTACTTGGCTTTTTGATCCGGGGTACCACCGACCAGGATCGGAATCGAGCCCAGGGCGTTGACGGCGAAAGCCACGCCGAAGGCCGGGTCGGCCTTGGAAAACTCTTCCACGATCATGGACAGCGCCGTGATGCCCAAATTGCTGCCGCCATATTCCTCGGGGATCCAAACACCGAGCATGCCGGCGTCGACCGCCGCTTGAAAGGCTGCTTCGTTGAAGGTGCCGTCCTTGTCATGCTTGCCGGCATTCGGCAACAGGTGTTGAATGGCGATTTCGCGGGCGGCATCCCGAAGCTTGAGTTGAGCTTCGGTGAACTCGATTTTGGGAAGTTCGGGCATGGTGTGTAAGCGGTTCCCTAGAAAGGGGTTTTGCCAGCCTCGGCGGAATCCCTGCGAACAGGGCCCCATGAAGTCTCGGGGGGTGGAAAGGCTGGCCCCAGCCTGGCAATTCTAGCGAAATCCGGCCGCCGGCTGAGCCTTCGGCACCGGGAAGTGGGGAGGAAAAAGCAGACCCGGCGCCGATTCGCGCCGGGTCATGGAGTTCGGGTGGGCGACCGAAACGATCAGGGGGTCAACACCAGATCGGTGACCGCTCCCAAATCGGTGAAGGAATTGAAGGCCACCGCGGTGCAGTAAAGCGGGCCGGCGTGGGCGGGAATGGGGAAGGTCGGGGTGGAGCCGGATCCGCCGCTGATGGTTCCGGACAACACACCGGGAATGTTCGACAAGGCCAAGGCGAACACCGGGTGAGTATTGTCCAGTCCGCTGTTCAGGCCGTTGGGCAGCACGAAGGCACCGCTGGCTCCGGAAATCAGGACGCCGAATTGCTTGCCTTCATCCGGGACCGGCCACAGGCTGACGTCGAAGCTAACCATGGCGCCGGGAGTGCCGAAATCGCCGACCGCGGTCAGGCTTTGCGGTCGGAAGCCCCCGGCGAAAACGTCGTTCAGGACGAAGTCGTCCGCCAACCAAGCGGCGATGTAGTTGCCGTAGGCGTCGTTGCGACAGAGACGGACTTCGTCGACGTCGCCGGTGTTCGACGACAGGGTGACCGGATTCTGCCAGGTGACGCCGGCATCCACGCTCAAAGCCGCTTCGGCGTAGTTCGGCGAAACCGCCGCACCCCAGGCCGCGGCCACGGTGCCGTCGGCTCCGGCTCGAACTTCGGGGCTACTGCCGACGCCGGTGCTTAACTGGCGTTCGCCGGTCCAGGTGGCGCCGTTGTCCAAGCTGTGAAGGGCGTAAACCTGATCCTGACCGAGGCGATTGTCTTCCCACACCACGACCGGAGTGCCGTTCGCCGCCACGGCAACGTCCGGTTGATCGACGTCGTGCACGCTGGGGGTGTAGCCGCCTACCACTTGATCGCCGGTCCAGGTCAAACCGCCGTTGCCGGAGTAGTTCACGATCAAGACTTCCGACCCGCCGCCGACGATCAAATCGCACTGCCAGGCGGCCGCGACCTTGCCGCCGGAAACGGCGATGCTGAGGCCGTCGTCGGCTTCAAAAGTGAGTCCGGTGGCCGGATCGAGTTGCAAATCCTGCAAGGTGAACAAACCGTTGACCGCGTCGTAAACCGAAAGAAAGACGTGATCGTCGACGCCGTTCAGGGAGTTGTCCCGCCACAGGGCGTAGATCTTGCCGCCGTCCACCGCCAAATCGATGTTGTCCACGTCGGCGATCCCATTGTGGGTGGTCGCCGCCAAGGCGGTGGCCAAGAAGTTGGCGCCACCGTCGATGGAATAGTTCAGGTACAGGCTTTCATTGAGGGTGGTGTCGTCCTCGACGGCGATCAGGAAGGCAATCAGGTCGTCGTTGCCGTTGGCCGGATCCCTGGGATCCACGGCCATGCAGACGTCTTTAATGTCATTGCCGCCGGCGGGAAGACCCTTGTGGATTTGCAAGTCGGCCGGTTGAAAACTTTGGCCGCCGTTGGCGGAAAACTGAAAGAACAAATCCTCGGTCAAGCTCGGCGGATTGCGGCGGTCGCGCCAGTAGGCGTAAACCTTTTGACTGGCCACGGCGACCGAATCGCCCATCACGAATTTGGCCTGAGGGGAACTGGCATCGTCGACCCGGACCGTGTTGCCCCATTGGATGCCGCGGCCGTCGGAGACGTTTAGGACAATGGCTTCGCTGACGCCGTCGTGGAAAAGACTTACCGAAAGGTCACCGTCCGAGGCCACGGAATGGCCGTTGGGAAGGCCGCCGGGATCTCCGGCAAAGGAAGTGGCCCTAGGGTTTTGGGCCGAGGCGGCGGGGGCGCTTAAAGCCATCGCCAACAGGCAGAAGGGGAGTTTTCGCATGGTCGGGTCGTGGGTTCCCATGGGGAAAAGGGAGAAAGAAACCAGAGACCTTCTCCGAAGTCTACCTCAGAGGTCAAAGCCGGGCTGGAAGGAGGCGACGGCGAACTAACCGCCGGCTTCCGGGTGCACCATGCCGTCATCCGGCACTTGCAAGCCCAACAAATCGCCCAATTCTTGGGTCAGACCCGCTTCTCCGACCTTCAAATACAAACGACGGGCGACCTTTTCGGCGGTGGTCCGGTCGCCGGATTTCAGCGCCGCCGTGGCCCAAGCTTTCAACAAGCTGTCGGCGGGATCGGCCACCATTTCGGCCAGTTGTCGGTAGCCGTCGGCGGCTTCGCTATGGCGATCGAGGGCCGTGAGAGCTCGGCACCTCAAATCCTGAGCGGCGTAGAAGTCCGGCAAAGTGCGCAAGGCGATGTCCGCCTTCTCCAAGGCCAACTCCGGATCCAGCATTTCCAAGGCGGCGTTGCCGAGGACGACGTGGAAACCCGGGTGTTGCCAACCCAATTCGTCCACCAAGGCCCCGTAGTAACGGTCCGACCATTCCGGCTCCCGCTTGGCTACCAGGATGTCGCTGGCTCGGCCCCAGAAATCTTGCAACAAGCGACTTTGCGGACTTCGTCGACTCAGCTCCAGCAACAGGTCCAAGTGAGCTTCTTCGACGTCAATCTTTTCCGCTTCATTGCCATAGATGTAAGTGTCGTAAACCGTATAAATTTGATCGCTCAGGAATGCAGCGTAGAACGGCAGAAAGCTGTTCGCTTTCTCTTCGCCGCTCAAATTTTCTTGCAATGATTGAAGCAAAGCACCGGCCCGCAAACTGGGATTGATTTCATCTAAGCGGCGGTATTCGGTGGCTCCAAGGGAAGCGATCGCCCGGGAAAGAGGCGGAGCCAGGGACAAGCCCGGTAGAGATTGAAGGTCTTCGCCGGTTCCTAAGCGCAACAAAGGGAAATCTTCCTCCGAAGCCAGCAGTAAGCCATTGGCTTCCAAGCCGAACTTCAACAGATCTTGGAGAGCCGGAAAGGAATCGCTTTGCCGTCCGGTCAAAACCAAGCGCGGGGCTCCCCAGGTTCGAGGGAGAAGCCAAAGTTCCACCTGCGGGAAATGCTCGGCGAAAATCTCGGCAGTGGCGCCGATGATGCCGGGAAGGCATCGTTCCGGATCGAAAGCCATAGCCAAAACTCCGTTGCTGCTCAGTTTGTTTCGACAAAGGCCGATCAACGACGGCCGCAACAAATTGCGGCTCCGTTCCCAAGGAGCGAAACTCCGTAGAGCGATGAAATCCAAATCCTCGGGAGCTTCTGCAACCGAGGCATAGACACCGTCCGGTTCCGAATTTTGCCAAGACGGGAAGTGTTGTTTCGCCACTCGGAACATTTCCGGAGGGTCGCCGGCCCAATGAACTTCTTGAATGCCGGCTTGGCGCATTTCCTGAATCACCTGGGGGTGCAACAGATCCACCAATAGAACTCGTTGCGGATCGGTGGTCAGGCTTAAAGGAAACAGGCATTCCAACACCAAATGTCGCCGATCTTCCAGGCTTTCCGGAGTCAGATAGTTTCGGCCTTCACCCAAGAAATAGCGGCCCATCTGCACGGTGGCTTGCCTTTGCAGAGCCCGAACCAAAGATTGCTGCGCCAAGGTCGTGGAGGGTTCAGGTTCGGCTTCCCCTTCCGCCGCCGGCGTGGTCATGACCTGCCACTGGAAGTTATCGAAAAAGGGAACGGCGGTGTTCGGAGTCTGCGGCAAGCCTCGAGCGGCTACCGCCACCAAGGCCAACGCGCAGCCGGCAATCCAACGTAACGCCGGATTCGAAGGTCGGGGCAGGGCGACGATGCAAGTGATGGCAGCGGCGGCGGCGGCCAAAGCGGCGCCTACGCCCCGCCAGGGAGTGGCCTCGGGATGTAGCCACAAACCCCAGAGCAACCAAGCGGCTCCGATCCCGGCGTAGGTCGCGGCCAGCAATCGCCCTCGTTGCCGGCGCTCGCTTCGGGCTTGGCCGGGAAGGCCTAATGCCGCCCGCCAGGCTGCGGCGAACAACAAGACGGGAAGACCGAGGTTGCGAATCAACAGCAGCGGGACGTAGTACCAGTCCGATTGGGTCATGCGTTCTTGCGGCCGCCAATCGGCTAAGAACTGGGGCAAGAAACCCATGCCCTGAAAGGCGGTGAATCGCTCCTGTTCGGCAAGGTGACTGACCAATTCACTGCTCAGGCTCCAGCCGAAGGCGGTGGCGGCGGCGAACAGCGAAGCCCAAAACAAGGCTCCCCGGGTTTCGGCGAAACCGGCGCCGAAAGTCACGCAGGCGGCCAAGGCCAAAAAGCCCAAAGTCATCCACCGGCGCAGGTCCTGGACCGCGGCGGAACCGTCGAACAATTCTTGATAGGGGAGGAAGTAAAGCAGTCCCAAAACGGCGGTTACTGCCAGAAAGAAAACCGGCACCAGGCTCGCCCAGGGAAGTTCGATCGGCTTGTCCTCGGTTTGGGCGATCCCCGGGACGACTTCCTCCCGCCGGGGCCAGGCGCCAAGGAGCCACAACAAGCCGGCGGCGCCAAAGCCAACCGGTCCCAGGCCGACTCCGAAACTGAGGGAGAGCCCGACGGTCCATCCCAGCAGCCAAACGGTCCAGCTTCCCCCTGCCAGGGAAAACAACTGCCGGGTGGTGGCGGCGGCAACCGGAATCAAAGGCAGCATCAGGACCACGCCCAACAAGAGCAAGCCGAGCAAGGTGGGAAAACTGCGGGGAGGCCCGGCGGTCCAGGGAGCGATCTCGGGCGCCAAGGAGGGGGCGAATAATCCCAAAGCCAATAACCACAACCAGGCCGGCAGCAAGATCCCGATCTTGCCCGGACGGTCGGCACGGCGAGCCCCCAGAGCCAGCCCGAACATCACCATCGGCCAAGCCAAAAACCTTTGCGTGGCGGTACCGCCCAAGGTCAAGGCGGCGGAATCCGCCAAACCGGCGGCAAAGGCGGCCAGGCCCAAGCTCGCCAACAACGGGGAAAGGAAAGCAGGCATCAGTCGGAATCCAGGACCAACAGGACGTTTTCGGAAAGGAGGGGCAGGACCTTTCGAAGCCGCAGCATACGCCAGCCGGCCCGTTCGGCTTCGGCAATCAGGTCGGCCCGCCGAAGCTTGGGCCGCAAGCTGCGATGGGGAAGTCCCAGGCGATGGCGCCAGCGACGTAGAGCGTCTTTGTAATGCCAACCCGGGTAATAGGCGACGATCGCTTTGGCCGCCATTTGCCTTAAGCCGGTCAGGGCTTCCACCCTTTCTTTGGCGTCCAAATGCTGCATGAGTCGAAAGCAAAGCACTACCGCCTCGGTTCTGCGTTCGATGGGCGGATGGCGCAGGTCGGCGACCAGTTCCCAATGCTTGCCACCGCGGCCGGCGGCGACTTGAAGCATGGCGGCGCTCCGATCCAAGTGCAGAACGGTCACCCCTTGGGCGGCCAGGTTTTCCGTAAAGCGGCCGGTGCCGCCGGGTGCATCGATGACCAGCTCCGGCCAGCCCAATTGCTTCAGTTCTTTTGCCAAACAGTGCCAGATTCGGTTTTGATTCCAGCGGCCCCGGCGGCCGCGAAATCGCCGGTCGTAATCAGCAGCCGTATCCTGGTCGCGGTAGAGGGCAGCCCAATCCCCTCCTTCCCGCCCTGCCCACGCCGATTCTCTGGTGTCGTCCTCCAAAAAGCCCTCCCTGGGCCAGGCTTCCCTAAGCCGGAAGCTTTTGCGCTGGTTCCGCCGGCAACGCCGGCAACTTCCTTGGCAACCCCATGGGGGAGCCTACGAAATCTGGGTGGCTGAAATCATGCTGCAGCAAACCCGGATGGAAACCGTGCTGCCCTATTTTGAGCGTTTCCACGCTCGCTTTCCCAACGTCCAGGCCTTGGCGGAGGCTTCGGAGCAAGAAGTGCTGCGGCTGTGGTCCGGTCTTGGTTATTACCGCCGGGCTCGCATGCTTCACGCCGCCGCCCGCCAAGTGGTGGAACAGTTTGACGGCGAGTTGCCGCAAAGCGCGGCTGCTTGGCGCCGTCTTCCCGGAGTGGGGGAATACACTTCCGCCGCCGTGGCTTCCCAGGCTTTTGGGGAGAGGGTGGCGGTAGTCGATGGCAACGTAAAACGCGTAGCGGCCCGCTATTTGGGTTTGGCCTTGGCCGCCGATCAACCAGCCTTGCATCGCCAAGCGGCGGAATGGGGAGCCGAATTGATGCGCGATTTGCCCCAAGCTCGAGGCGGCAGCCGGCCTGCCGGGGATTTGAATCAAGCGTTGATGTTCCTGGGCGCTTCTCGTTGTAAGCCGCGGCAACCGGATTGCGCATCGTGTCCTATTCAAGCCGGCTGCAAGGCCGCCGCTTCGGGCCAGCCGGAGGCTTGGCCTTTACCGGCCAAAAAGAAGGCGATGAAGGACTTGCACTTACTTTTTCTGGTCGCCGGTGAAAACCGGAGTTGGTGGTTGCAAGCGCGGCAAGAAGGCTGGAATCCAGGATTGTTCGAACCGCCGTCTTTACCGGACGGTGATCCGACTGCATTGCGGAAGTTTTGCCGCCAACATCGAGTGGAAAGCGCTTATCAAGAAATCGGCGAAGTCCGCCACACCATTACGCATCATCGCATTCGGGCTCGAGTGCTCAAATTCGGATCTTGGGATTCGTCCTCCGGATTGGACCCGGCGGCGGTGCCCTTAAGTGCTCTAGGCAAGAAGGTCCTAGCATTGGCCGGATACCGGTCGTAGAGGCAGACTCATGTGGCTCCGCACCGTTTTTCTTTGGGCCGGTTTGGTCGTCGCCGGCAGCAGCCAGGAAGTGACGCAAGATCCGGCTTCCTTCCGCGGTTCCAAGCCGAAAGCGGCCGTGCCCTGGACCGACACCGTTCCGTTATTGGACGGGGAGTGGGAACCGGCTTGGGAGAAGGCCGCCGTCTTGGGTCCCTTTATCGAGGTGGATCCCGAGGAGGGGATCGTCACCGAGCATCAAAGTCGGGTGTATTTGATGCGCAACCGGAGTCATTTGTTCGTGGCCTTGGTGGCGGAGGAACCGGAACCGGAATCCATGGTGCTGCAGAACATGCGGCGGGACGCCTTTCTCAACGATGACGATCGGTTCGAATTCGTCTTCGATACTTTTCACGACACCCGCACCGCTTATTTCTTCCAAGTCAGCGCCGCCGGATCCCGCGGGGACGCTTTGTTGGGCGACAACGGTTCCCGATTCAACAAACGGTGGGACACTTATTGGGACGCCAAGGTCAAAATCCATTCGGATCGTTGGATCGCTGAAATCGCCATTCCCTTCCGCGCATTGGCTTTTGACAGCGACGGCCTTTGGTGGGCGAATTTCGAACGCTATCGGGGCAGCACTCGCACCCGTTCTCGGTGGGCCGGTGCGCAACGGGCTTTGCGAGTCGGCAATACCAGCGCCGCCGGCGAATTGACTGGTTTCCAGGATTTGGATCAAGGCTTGGGAATTGAAGTGGTTCCCTACGTCAAAGTCCGAGCCAGCCATCGGGAGAATCCCGATCATCGAAACTTCATCGGCACCGGCGGCGGTGAGATCAATTGGAACATCACGCCTCAATTAGCCGGTTCCTTCACCATGAATACCGATTTCGCCGAAACCGAAGCCGACGCTCGAAGAGTCAACCTTTCCCGTTTCCCGTTGTTCTTTCCTGAAAAGCGGGATTTCTTTTTGCAAGATTCGAATTTGTTCGAGTTCGGCCCGCGCCAAGGATTCGGACGAGGCGGAGTGGACGTTTTGCCTTTCTTCAGCCGCCGCATCGGCCTGGCCCCATCAGGAAGCGAAGTACCGATTGAAGCTGGAGCCCGCCTGGCCGGACGGGTGGAAGACTTGAGTTTGGGTATGCTGGCGGTTCGGACTGAAGGCTTGCCCGGCGAGAGCCTTCCCGATGGTGAATTATTCGTCGCTCGCCCTTCCTATCATTTGGGGTCAGGCTTGAACGTAGGCGGTTTGTTTACTCACGGCAACCCCGCTTCCAACAAGGGCAACACGGTCACTGGAGCGGACGTCCGCTATGATTCCACCGACTGGCTTCCGGGAAATTTTTCTTTTACGGCTTTTATGGTTCGAAGCGATGACGACACGCTCCGGGACCGAGGTTGGGCCCATGGCGCCAGCGCCACCTTGAAAACATCCAACCATTATTTCAGTCTTGGAACTCTGTCGAGCCAAGGCGCCTTTGAACCTGCTTTGGGATTCGTACGCCGGCCGGGGGAACGCAATCACACGGCTGCGGCGGATTGGGATCCGCGACCGGGAAACGGCTCTTCGGTGCGCAATTACGCTTTGAGGTTTCGGCCTTCGGTGTGGACCGACTTGAGCGGGGAGGTGCAAAGTTATTCCATTCGCATGCAGTTTTTCGGCATCTATTGGCACGATGGCGACGAATTTACCCTGAACTATTATTTGACCGGCGACCGCTTGGACTCCTCGTTTTCGCCGGTTTCCAATAGCCGGATTCCGGCCGGCGAATATGACTGGCAAAGTTTGCGAGCCGAATACGAATTTTCTGAAGCCCGTCCTCTCTCCGGGGAAGTTTCGTTGCAAATGGGTTCTTGGTACAACGGGCACGTCGGCCGTTTTCGTTCCACGGTGCAGTGGCGGCCCGACGCTCAACTTCGAGTCGGTTTAAGTTATCGCGAAGATCGGGCTCACCTGCCAGGTGGTGATTTCACCACTCGGGTAGAAGTGTTGAATGCCGACTTCACCTTCAACCCTGATTTCTCGGTCGAGAACCTGGTCCAGGCGGACAATCAATCCGACATCGTGGGTTTGCAGAGTCGCTGGCGCTATATTCAGAAAGATGGACGGGAGCTTTTCCTGGTGTTGAACTATGCTTGGCAGGAGCTTCCCGGTGGAACCATCATTCCCGGATCCCGGGACTTGACCATGAAGCTGGTTTACTCGTTGCGTTTCTGATGAGCCTTTCGCAAGAGCCAGGCGGCAAGATGAAGTGGTTGCCGTGGCTGGTCCTGCTTTGGACCGCAGTCTTATCGTTCTTGGTTCGCGATAGTTTGGATTTCCGCATGAATTATCCAATGACCGAGCAGGGGCCGGTCAAGGAAGGTTGGTTCAGCGTAGACCCAGACGGTCTTTATCACGCTCGCCGCTTGCATCGGTTGATGGAAGAGGGCGCACCTGTGGCTGAGCGAGACTCGGCCATGAATTATCCGGAAGGAGCTCGGATTCCTTGGCCGCCTTACTACACCTATGCGCTTCGCGGATTGACCGCCCCCATGTTAGGTGGGGAGACCGAATCGCTTCAGGTAGCGGTGGAGAGGGCGGTGTCCAGCCTGCCACTTTGGTTCGGAGTGCTTACCTCCATGGTGGTGGCTTTGGCGGCCTATCGTTTAGGCGGAGCTTTCGCCGGTTTGGCGGCGGGGACCTATCACGCCTTGACCTATGGGGCCGCCCATTACGCCATGCCGGGCGTAGGGGACCATCATGCTTGGGTTTCTCTACTTGCCGCTCTCATGCTTTTGGCCTTGTCAGAAGGAATCCTGCGCGGCGCCCTGGAGAAATCTCGGTCCGCTTGGTTGTGGGGCGGAATTGCCGGGGCCCTGGCCGGTTTGAATCTCGGTTCCTGGGTCGCTTCCTTGCTATACATTTTGGAGGTCCAGCTTTTGTTCGCCTGTTTGCTATTCGTTCACGCGCGACGTTCGAAACCGGGGTTGCCGGCTCTCGGCTTGGCCTTCCACTTGACCGCCTTGCTGGTCGTAATGCCTGCGGTTTTCAGCAGTCCATGGAAGGAGGCTTTCCCGTGGATGGTGGTGAATTTGAGTTGGTTTCACGCCACTGAGTTAGGCCTTGGCGCTTTGGTTTTCGTGCCCTTGCTGGCTTTGCATCCAAACCCAGTCCTGGTTCGCCGTTATCCCTGGATCGTCGGAGCCGTCCTCGCCGGAGCCGGACTATTGCTTTGGATCGCCGACCTCGGGCCTGCGGCTGGAATCCGCGAAGGCTTCGCCTGGGTTTCCCGGGCGGATTTGTTCATGGCGGGCATCGCCGAATCAGCTCCTCTGCTCGGTTCAGAGGCCACCATTCCCGGCGGTTGGGGTCGCTGGCTCGGCTACGGATTGATGGCTTTGATGCCTGCCTGGCTGTGGGTTTCCCTGCAGTGTTGGAAGCAACGCAAGGAAGCTGTCCTCCCTTGGCTGGTGGCCACGCCAATCTTGTTGGCGCAGGCTTTGGGACAAGCTCGCTTCAGTGACGCTTTATCCGGCCCGATGGCTTTGGTTTTGGCGCTGGCCGCCGCCGGTCTTTTCCATCGTTTGCGATCTTGGAAACCCGATTGGGGCAACCCGATTCCCAGCTTGGCCGTTGCCGCGCTTTTGTGGATCGGTCTCATCGGAATGCAGTGGCCGGCCATCGCTTATGGATTGGATCGGTGCCAACACCTGGAAGAAGATCGGGCTTCGCAAAGCTTTTGGAAGTTAGGGGCTTATCGTTTGCTCCATGAGTGGCTGGCGGAACAGGATGGCGAAGGAGCGGTGCTCGCTGCATGGGATCAGGGACATGCCCTGGAGTGGGTTGCCGGCCGACCGTCGGTGGCGACCAACTTCGGCAGTTACGTAGGGGAAGCCGGTTTTTTGGCTCCGGCTCGCTTTTTCACCGCTTCGGACCCGAAGGCGGCGGAAGAAGTGTTGAGGCGGCACCAGATCGGCGAAGTTCTGGTTCACAGCGATTTGGAGAACACCTTTCCGCATCTGCGGAATCAGGTGTTTTCGGTGGAAAGCGGCCAACTGGAGCCGCCGCGCTGGAAGGCTTCCATGGTCCGGCAACTTATGCCCTTGACCGAATCCTTGCGTAGTGGCGAGGGACCGCAAGTGGACTTCCTGCGCTTGATTCACGTCTCTCCTTTCCTGGACACCACCCACCGGCCGCGCTTGTCGAAAGATTTGGGTCCGGCACGCAGCCTGCCTTGCGGCTGGGTTTGGCAGCGGGTGGCTGGGGCGAGGCTGGAGGCGGAGGGGTCAGCAAGGGCCACCCTGTCGGTGGACATCCGATTACGCTATCCCTCCGGCCGTGAGTATTCCTACCAAGCCGAAAGTGTGGTTGGTGAAGACGGCTTGGCTCGTTTGCGGATTCCCTACAACACCGAAAGCCTCAATGGTGAAGCGGAAGTGATCTCCGCGGAGTGGCGTTTCCAAAGTCGGCGCGGGCGGCTGATCGTTCGCGAGCAGGACGTCCTGAATGGGAACCGGATCAAGCTGGATTGACTTATCTTGTTCCGTGGGGCGGGGACGTTAGCCTGGCCGGCCCGGAAACCACCCGACCTGCTTCCTACGATGAAACAAGCTGATTCAATCCAAAGTTGCGCCGTCCTTGGTGCCGGCACCATGGGCCATGGCATTGCCCAAATCTGTGCTCAAAGCGGCATGGAGGTACGGTTATTTGACGTCGCCGAACAGGCTCTGCAAAAGGGCATGGCAGGAATCGACCGCATGCTGAACAAGGCGGTGGAGAAGGGTAAGGCGACTCGGGAAGATTCCGATCAAGCCCTGGCTCGGATTTCGACCACCACCGATTTGGCCAAGGCTTGCGCCCAGGTTGATTTGGTGATTGAGGCGGTTCCCGAACGCCTGGACCTGAAGAAATCCCTTTTTCAGCAAGTGGAAGCGGTGGTGGACGGTGACTGCTTATTGGCCAGCAACACTTCTTCTCTGTCGATCAACGCTCTTGCGGAAGTGGTGCAGAAGCCGGATCGGTTTCTGGGACTGCATTTTTTCAATCCTGTTCCGCTGATGCCGTTGCTGGAAATCGTGATTGGCGGCAAGACCGCGGAATCCAGCATCGCCTGCGCTCAGGATTTGGGGCGGCGATGGGGCAAGCAGCCGATCGTAGTGCGAGACGCTCCGGGATTTGCTTCCTCCCGGTTGGGAATCGCCATTGCCATGGAAGCCATTCGCATGGTCGAAGAAGAAGTCGCCAGCCCGGCGGATATCGATACGGCGATGGAGCTGGGATATCGCCACCCGATGGGCCCCCTCAAGCTCACCGACCTGGTTGGCTTGGACGTCCGCCTTGGGATTGCAGAATATTTGAGCCGAGAATTGGGGCCTCGCTTCGAGCCGCCGCAGTTGCTGCGGGACATGGTGGCCGAGGGGAGGTTGGGCAAAAAGGTCGGACGTGGCTTCTATGAATGGTAGGGAAACTGGCTCAATCTATTGGAGGGCTTTCTTGGTAAAGACTTCAATAGAAACAGGTTAGCGTCGTTTTTGAGTTTCCATTGCCGTGCCATCCCAAGGTCTTTCCGGCGATGGACTTGGCGACGGGAACCTCCAATGGATTGTGCCAGATTCGTTAGGATGATGGCATGGGCTTGGTTTTGTGTAGTCTGCTGCTCGGCCTCGGCCCGAGTTTTCAAGACCCGGCGGCGGAGAGCCAAAAGGTCCAGCCACTCAGCGAGCGGGAGCGGGCTGTTCATCTCTTGAGCCGTCTGGCTTTTGGCGGCCGGCCGGGGGATTTGGAGCGGGTGCTGGAAATGGGCGTGGAGGCCTGGATTGACCAGCAACTCCAACCTCAAGATCTCAAAGATTCCTGGTGCGACGGCCTGATTTCGGAGTTGCCCTCGGTTTCCATGAACCAAGTGGAGATCAACAACGAATACGGCCAGCGCGTGCCGGCAGGCGCCAGTCTTGAAGAGCGCCGCAAGATCCAGCGCCGCCGCAATACCCCGCGCTATGAGTTGATGCAGTCGGTGCTGGTCCGAGCCTTGACCAGCGAGCGGCAGTTGCAGGAAGTGATGAGCGAATTTTGGCGCAATCACTTCAACGTCAGTTTCACCAAGGGCGCAGGCATTTCCCTGATGATCAACACCTATGAAAAGGATGTCATTCGGGGCCACGTGTTCGGGCAATTTCATTCCATGTTGGAGGCCTCGGCCAAGCATCCGGCGATGTTGTTTTTTCTCGACAATGCCCTGTCAAGACGGCCGGCAACCAAAACTGAACTGAAGGCCATCGGTCGCCGCACTCGCAGGGAAACCGGATCGGAAGTTCGTGCCGACCAGGCGGTTCAACTGGCCAAACAGCGCGGTTTGAACGAGAACTACGCCCGGGAGCTGCTCGAACTTCACACCTTGGGGGTCGATAACTTCTACAAGCAAAAGGACGTCGTCGCGGTGGCGGAAGCGCTGACCGGTTGGACGATTCGTGAAGCCAAGCGAGGGGACGACCCAGGTTTCCGGTTCGAAAACGCTATGCACGTGCCGGGAAACAAACGCGTTCTTGGCAAAGTCATCCGTACCGAGCGGGACAACGGTGTCATCGAAGGTGAGCAGATATTGACCTTATTGGCCCGGCACCGGGGCACGGCCGAATTTATTTCCGAAAAACTACTTCGTTATCTGGTGGCCGATGAACCGCCGAAGGCCCTGCTCAAGGCGACCTCCAAGGAATTTCAAAAAACCAAAGGCGATTTACAAGCGGTAATTTCTTTCATTCTTAAAAGCGATGAGTTTTGGCAGCGGGAGCACTTCCAGGCCAAGTTCAAAACTCCGTTCGAATTCGTCACCAGCTCTCTTCGAGTTACCGGCGCCGAATTTGAAAATACCGGCTCGATTTTGCGGGTGTTGATCGAAATGGGACAGCCGGTGTACATGTGCGATCCACCGACGGGTTATTACGATACTGCGGAAGCCTGGTTGGATCCAGGCGTGCTGGCCACCCGGTGGGAATTCGCTTTGAATTTGGCTGCCGGAAAGCTGGAGGGCATTCGCATCCCCGATTCCTTTTATGAAGACGTTCCGGTGGAGCCGGCTCGACTTTGGCAACATCATTTAAGTCAGAAAATCATTCCCGCTGGAGTGGGCAAGCGAACTCAAGATGCCTTGACCCGCACCACCAATGCGTATCTCCGGCGCAATAAAACTCCGGACATTCGCCAACTCGGCCCGCAACTCGTGGGCTTGCTGCTCGGTTCCCCTGAGTTCCAAAGGCAATGAAACAAGACCTCAATCGGCGCCAATTCCTGCAAGCTTCCGGAGCCCTGGCGCTCAGCAGTTCCGCCCTCGGAAAGCTGCGACTGTCGGCACCGAAACCTCCCGCTGGAAAAACCATGGTGGTTCTGTTTTTGCGGGGGGGTGCCGACAACTTGAACATGTTGGTGCCTTATAAGGACAAGGACTATCATCAAGCTCGGCCGACCATTGCAATACAAGAGGATGACGGCTTGGTTCCCTTGGATGACGGCTTCGCATTGCATCCGGGATTGGCACCGCTGGCGCCTTATTATGAAAGCAAGCAATTTGCTCCAGTCTTGAACGTCGGTTCGCCCCATTTCACTCGCAGTCATTTCGATGCCCAGGATTTCATGGAGCGAGCAGCGCCGGGTCTGCGGAACATAACCAGCGGTTGGCTGAACCGTTATTTAGCTCATACCGCCTCGGCCGACGCCTCGGAGTTCCGGGCATTGGCGATGCAAAATCTTTTGCCGCGTTCCTTGCGGGGTGATTATCCGGTCTTGGCGGTGCCGTCCGGTTTGGATCGGCGGCGCTCCGGAGCCTTGGATCGTTTCGACGAGTTTTACGGTGAAGGCGAAATGGCCGGTGAACCTTCGTCCGCGGGCCAAGCCGACAGCATGGAACCCCAAGCGGAAACCGACGAAGTCGTTTATTCCGGCCAGAAAACCATCCAAACCTTGCGCCGTTTTCAAAAGATCATTGCCCAGGGAAAAAACAGAGTGAAGGATGGAACCTATCCCAGCAGTTCCTTCGGCCGCGCCCTGAGCGCCCTAGGAAAAGTCATTCATGCCGGCGAAGGTTTGGAAATCGCCGCGGTTGACTATCACGGTTGGGATCACCATGCCAACCAAGGTGGAATTCAAGGCCGGCACACCGAAATGGTGACCGATTACGGGCAAGCCGTAGCCGCTTTCTGTCGCGATCTAGGCCCTAGGTTGAATGACGTCCTGATTCTCACCATGACCGAATTCGGCCGCACCGTGCGTGAAAACGGCAATACCGGAACCGATCACGGAAGAGGCGGGGCGATGTTTTTAATCGGCGGCGGAGTTCGAGGCGGCCAGATCCACGGCAATTGGAAAGGATTGAAGGAATCCATTCTTGCCGACGGCCGCGATTTGCCGGTATTGACCGATTTCCGCGACGTGTTCTCCGCCAGCTTGAAGCAATTGTTCGACTTCAGAGCTCCGAAGGGTTTCTTTCCCCAGTACAAGCCGAAGAAGTTAAGGCTCTGGTGAATCTAGAAAGGGATCCAAATCGGAACCCTCTTGCGGTGTCTGGAAGGTCAGCGGCTGATCGATCCATTCGAGCACCTGCTGGAAATTCAGCGGCTCTGAAAAAAGCAGGCCTTGACCGAAACTGAAATCCAGGTCCCGGAGTTGCTGGATCTGTTGATCGTTTTGAATTCCAAGGGCTACCAAATCCACCGAAAGGGTGCGGGCCAAATTCCGAATGATGCGGACCACTTCGGTGTCGCGTTGATTTTTCCCCAGATTTTGAATAAAGGCCCGATCGATTTTAATGGTGTGAATCGGAAGCTCACACAAGCTCCTCAGGGAGGAGTAGCCTTTTCCGAATCCATCCAGGAACACGGCGATTTCTCGCTGCTTCAATTCCGCCAAAACTTTGGGCGCTTGCTGAGCACAGTCGACCAGGACTTCTTCACTGATTTCAAAGCCCAGATGATGCGGCGAGACCGCGGTTTCCTGCAACAACCGATCCAACCGCGGCAGTAGCCGGCGATTGGAGAACTGGGAGGCGGCCAAATTGATGGTGAGGCGGAATTCTTCGGGAAGGCAGTCTTTTTCCTCCAGGGCGCGGAGATGGCGACAGGCGGCTTGTAGCGACCAAGCGCCCATGGCATCCAGCAATCCAGCCTCATCGGCAAGAGTGATGAAGTCTTCCGCCAGTAACAAACCGCGTTCAGGGTGATGCCAACGCAGCAAGCCCTCCAAACCGGTGATGCGGCCGGTGGTCAGATGGACCGTGGGCTGATAATGAATGTCCAGTTGATTGGCGGGTAGCGCCGAGCGCAAATCTTTTTCCAATTTCAGGCGCGCCCGAATTTGGTATTGGCTGCTGCGGTCGGCTAGCTCCGGAAGGCCTTTGCCGGCTTCTTTGGAGGTTTGGCAAGCCTGGGTGGCGGCCTGAAGGATGTCTTCGGGCCACGGGTAAGGAGAAGTATTTAAAGCCGCCCCGATGCAAGCTTGCAAGTTCAGCTTTTCGGCCCCGATTTCCATCGGCAAGGCCAGTTCGTCTTGCAACCGCTCGGCCACCATCAAGACATTGCGCGGGTTCTTCAGATCATCGAGCATAAGAGCGAATTGACCGTCACGGATTCGGGCCACCGTATCCACCGCCCGAGATCGTGAAACCAAGCGCCGGGCGACTTCGATGAACATTTCATCGAGCCCGGAGGGATTGAGTCGTTGTTGCAACGCCTCAAAACCTTCAAGCTCTAACGCTAAAACGGCAAATCGATAATCCGGGCGCCGCTTGCTGCGGCGAATGGCACGCCACAATCGATCCACCAGATAATTGCGATTGGGCAGGCCGGTTACCGCATCGTGAAAACGATTGTGATCCGGTTTTTCCTCCGGAGCCTGCTTCTTTTCTTGTATGTCGGTCCAAGATCCGGCCAGGCGGTCGGCCTTTCCCATGCCGTCCAAATGCAAAGCTCCGCGGCAAGCGAACCAGTGCCATTCCCCGCTTGTCTTTTGAAGCCGAAATTCGCCGACCCAGAGCGTTTGATGGCCATCGACCACCTGGTGCAAGTTTCGCTCCATTCCGGATCGATCCTGAGGATGGATCCGATCCAAGAAATCCGCAAGTTTGGCTTGGACGAAGCCATCGCCGAGGATTTCGGCGAGCCGTGGAGAAACCTGCAAGCGTTTGGTTTTCCAATCAATCGACCAAAGGACGTCTTGGGCGGCGGTCGCTTGCAGCGCCGCCACGGTCGCGGCCGATTTCCAGTTCCATTCCTGAATCGCCCGGTCGATGATGCGACGGGCGGCGGAGCCCTGATCTCCGGAGTGCAGGAGTTGCATGGGGAGATGGTCGGCAGCTCCTTCAAGCCGGTGGCCGTTCTGTTCCGGCGATTGACCCAGGATTTGGACCAAGGGGGTGCGGGGCGCCCGGCGCAATACGTGGTTGACCGCCTCCGCCGGATCCACTTCCAAGCCTTCCGCGGCTAACAAAATGGCGTCAAAGCGGTTGCGATCCAGTTGCCATCCGGTTTCGGAAAGAGAGTCGCAACTTTGCCATTGGTAGTCCTTCTGGGTGTTAAGCCAAAGGCGCAGAGCTTCCAAGCACTGCGGATCGCGGGCTACCACCAAAATCTGCTGATATCGTTCTTGGTTCACCAGTGGAATCCTCCAAGCCTCGGCTGGGGCGAGTTTCCTTTTATCGGGGAAGCCTTCAACCCAGCTTTAGCCCGGTGGCTGCTAACCTTCCGGGCCATGGACATCCCCACCGGCGTGGTCGATTTGCACATCCACATCCAGCCTTGGGAACAGCTTCGTCCCGAGGTCCGGCGCACTATGACCGCAGGCCGGGCGGATATGGGTGATATCGAGCGATTTCAGCGGGATCCCAACGCCTTTGCCGCTCATTTGACCGAGCACGGGATCGCCCGGGCCGGTTTAGTGAATTATCCGGCACCCAAAACCATGGGTTTTCACCAGGGCACCAACGACTTCGTTGCTTCCTATCGAGATCAACGGCCGGACGTTTTTTTGGCTTGGGGCGGTTTGGACCCCTCCCTGGTCGCGGATCCGGAGGCGGAAATGGTCCGTTTGTTGGATCAGCTCAAGTTAGATGGGATCAAGATCCATCCGCCTCACCAAGGATTCGCCGTCAATGACTATCTTCAGGACTGCCCTGCCTTGGCAACGGTGTACGAAGCCTGCCAGAGCCGGCGAATCCCGGTCATGATCCATACCGGAACTTCCATTTTCCCCGGTGCCCGCAGCCGTTTGGGAGACCCGATGCCCTGTGATGACGTGGCCGTCGACTTTCCGGACTTGCCTTTGATCCTGGCTCACTGTGGGCGGCCGTTGTGGTTCGATCAGGCCTTTTTCATCGCTCGCCGCCACCCCAACGTGTTTTTGGAGTTGTCCGGAATTCCACCGGCTTCCATTCCCAAGCACTTGCCCCGCTTGGAGATGCTGGCGGATAAGGTGCTTTGGGGCACCGACTGGCCGAGTCCGGGGGTTCGGAATCTGAGGAAAAATCTAGAGACCTTCTGGTCCTTGCCGACTTTCCAAGAGGAATTCAAGCGTAAGGTTCTAGTGGACAACGCCAATCGCCTGTTTCCGCCGAGAAATGGGAAGAATTCCCGAGCCTGAAGATCCTTGCAGCGTTAGAAAAGCGTTAGACAAGGGTTGAGCAAAGGACTCGAACCGGTGCTGCTCTAAGCCCGCATGGACATCCTCCGAACCTCTTCCGAGGGATTGAGCCTCGGCCGTCATCCGGCTTCCGAAATGGAGCCGGAAGCGAGGCCTGCGATCCTGAAAATCGGGGGTTCGATGGCTTCCAAGCCGGAAGATTTGGACGCTCTGGTCGCCGTCCTGGAGGCGGAATGGAAAAGGCATCCCCGGCTGGTGGTGGTGTGTTCGGCCTTTCGCGGAGTCACCGATCGACTCAATCGCCAGGCGCCGGCCGGTCTGGCCGCTGGCGAGCGGGCTCAATGGTTGGCCAGCGGCGAAGCCGTGGTAGTGGAGACCTGGTTCCAACTGCTTTCCAACGCAGGCTTTCCGGTATCCGCCTTGGCTCCTTGCGACTGGCCATTGGTGGCCGAAGGCCCCCGGTTGGATGCCGACCCGGTGGCTTTGTCCGGAAATCCACTGCAGATGCGAGGTGGCGTTTCCGAGGCCCGGATTTGGCTGGTCCCCGGTTTTGTCGCCCGCACCATAAAGGGCGAACCTTGCTTGTTGGGAAGGGGTGGCTCGGACCTGACCGCGGTTTTTTTGGCATGGGCCTTGGGCGCTCGGAGTTGCCGCCTCTTGAAGGCCAGCGGAGGGATTTTCCCGAGGGCACCCTTGGCGCCGCGACCGGCCCTTTCTGCCTCGAAGCCTGCAGAGGAGCCCTTTCGCCACCTGCCTTATCCGGCCCTTCGAAAGTTGGAGCAAAGCCCAATTCAAGCCAAAGCCCTGGCATTCGCCGAGCGCCATCGGGTGAGTTTTCGGGTCACCGGCCTGACCCCGGAAGGGGGGACTACGGTGGGCTTCTCGGAAGTCCTCCCGTAAGTCCGGCTATAGAGGGGTAGAGTTTTTTAAATTGAAGGTCCGATAATTATTCGATCGGCCGTGGACTCAATTCAATTTTGAACCTTAACTGCATGAAATATAAGAATTTGCATTTCTGGATCCAAAATGCACCTTCACAAAACTCACAACTAATCTTCACGATTTCCGGTCTGGGCGGAGCGGAGAATACTGCCCTCGTTCGGTCGCGATCCCCCTTGGATTCGGAGGAGCTGACCGGAAATCCTTCCACTCCGGAAACAACCAAAATGAAAGCCAACCTCATTTTGAACCGCACAGGGTGGGCTTTGTCCTGCCTGCTTGCGGTCGCGGCTTGCAACACCACTACTACTGATCGCGGAGAGTCCTCTCCCCGCGCCACCGGGGCCCATTCGATTTCCATCGAGGAGGCCAGTGACGTAGGTCGCACCGGTCAACAAGTGGTGTACGTGGCCACGGTCAAAGACGCAGCCGGCACCCCTGTTCCTCACGTTCGCGTTGAATGGTTGCTCGCCCAAGGTTCGGTGGGCAGCATCCTGGACATCGATCGCCAGGGATCCTCCAGCGCCCATCAGCACTTCAGCAGCAACTACGCGGTGACGGCCACCAACGCCGGCGACCGCGAGCGGGCTGGTGAAGGCCAAACTTGGTGCTCCGTCATCTCCCCGACGGAAGGTACCTTGCACTTGATCGCCTACTGCCCCGACATCCAGGATGCGGCTCGGCAGCAGGCTTTTGCAACCAAGGCTTTCCGCGACGTCAGCGTCGCCATGCCGAAGGCAGCCACCAACCGGGTGGGTACCGATCAACCCCTGAGCGTCAAGGTCACCCGCCAGTCTGACGGCACCCCCTTGGCTGGTCAGGAAGTGACCTTCCAGGTCGTGGATGGCCCCAGGGCGACCTTCGCTCCCGGCGGCGGCTCCACGGTCACCGTGAAGACCGACGCCAACGGCATGGCCGGCACCACCTTGAAACAGGTACAACCGGCTACCGGCGCCAACAAGGTTGCCATTCGCGTGGTCCGTCCGGCCAACGAGAAGTGCTGCGAACCCGCGGCGCTGTTGGCTGAAGACACCGTGATCTACAGCTGGGTGGCTCCGAGCATCAACATCGCCAAGGTCGGCCCGGCCCGCGCCGTGGTCGGCGACGAGTTCCAATACGACATCCAAGTCAAGGCCGGTACCGGCATCAGCGCTCGCGGCGTGACCGTGACCGATACTTTGCCCGCCGGCATTCGCTACGTCCGCTCCACTCCGCCCGCCACGGTTCGCGGTCAGAGCTTGAGCTGGAACTTGGGTGATTTGGCCCAGAACGGTTCCAAGAAGGTCCAGGTCACGGTGACCGCCGAGCGCACCGGCAAGTTCACCAACTGCGCCGAAGTGAAGGCCGAAGGCGGTTCACTGAGCGACAAGGATTGCGCCGACACCGTCGTGACCGCGCCCAAGCTGGCTCTCAGCCTGACCGGTCCCGCCGAAGTGCTGAAGTGCGATCCGATCGAATACAAGCTGACCGTCAGCAACGGCGGTGATGCTCCGGCCACCAACGTGAAGATCAGCGACACCCTGCCGAACGGCTTGGTGACCGCCGACAGCAAGAACGCGGTGAACTACACCGTCGCCAGCTTGCCTGCCGGCCAGTCGAAGAGCTTCACCTTCAAGGCCAGCGCCCTGCGCGGCGGCGAGTTCACCAACCGGGCGACGGCCACCGCCGACGGCGGCCTCAAGTCGGAAGCTTCCGCCAAGACCGTGGTGCGCCAGCCGGTTCTCAAGGTTGCCAAGAGCGGCCCCGAGAAGCGCTTCGTCGGACGTCCGGTGGTGTTCGATGTGACCGTGACCAACACCGGCGACGGCTTGGCTAGGGACACTGTCCTCACCGACCGCCTGCCCGCCGGCACCGAGTTCCGCAGCGCTTCCGATGGCGGCCGCTTGGTGGAAGGCGTGGTGACTTGGAACTTGGGCAACTTGGCTCCGAAGGCTTCCAAGAAGGTTCGCTTGACCGTGATGACCAGCCAAAGCGGCGTGGTTCGCAACACGGCGACGGCCAAGGCTTACTGCGCCGATGCGGTTAGCGATTCTGCTGAAACCCGCGTGGAAGGCATCCCCGCCATCCTCTTGGAAGTGGTGGACGTCGAAGACCCGGTCGAGGTTGGGACCAACACAAAGTACGTGATCACGGTCACCAACCAGGGTTCTGCTCCGGCTTCGAACATCCGCATCACGCTTACTCTGCCCCGGCAGATCCAGTACGTGAGTTCGGACGGCCCGACCACGGCCCGTTCCACCGCCAACCAGCTCAGCTTCGCTCCGTTGGCTACCCTGGCTCCGAAGGCCAAGGCCACCTTTGAGGTCACCGTGAAGGCGGTGGGCGAAGGCGACATCCGCACCAAGGTGTCGATGGTCTCGGATCAGTCCTCGGTGCCCGTGGAAGAAACCGAAAGTACTTACCTGTACCAGTAGGAACCCTCCTCCTAAGGATTTGGGTGTCGGCTTCTGCCGGCACCCAAACCCAATCTCTAAGAAGAAAACCCTAAATGTGGCAATTCCTTCCTGCTTTGTTGCTGGCCGCAGTGCCCCAAGAACCCGGGGGTGAAGAGGAAAGCAAGTGGTCCGGTTCATTTGATGCCGGCCTGACCATCCTCAGCGGCAACAACGACAGCATTACCAGTACGGCAGATGTCCTCGCCAAGTACGAGGACGTCGGCTACCGCTGGATCTTTGAAGGCAATTACGCCGGCGTTCGGCAAACCGACCCGACCACTGGCGACGCCTTCTCCACCGGCCGCTTGTACCGCCTTGCCGGTGAACACCACCGCTTCCTCGATGCTGAAGACAATCTCTATGCCTATGGCAAGGGATCGGCTCGTTCGGACGAACCGAACGGTTTGCAGATTCGAGAAGACATTGGCGTTGGTGCCGGATACACCTGGCGCTGGGATGAAGATCAAGGTCAGTTCAGCTTGGAAGCCGGCCCTTCCTACCTGCGGGAAAACAACGTCGGCCTGTTAATGGATGATTCCGTTAACGGTCGCCTGGCCGCTCGCTTGGATTGGGGCTTTACCGAAAGCTGGAAGTTGTTGGGACGGGGAGAATTCTTCCAGTCCTTCGACGAGTCGGATGATCGTTCTTTTACCGGCGAACTCAGCGTTCGCTGGAACTTCCAAGAAACTTGGTTCCTGCAAGGAACCGCGGCCGTGGCCTGGGACAACACTCCCGCCCCCGGCTTCAGTTCGACCGATACGCGTTACGTGCTAGCGGTCGGAACTACCTTCTAAAGTTGAAAGCAGGGGGTGGCGCTGGCCCGTCGCTCCCTGCTGATGGAAGCCCCGGAAACCGCCGGGGGAAGCCGGCGGTTCCCATCAGGTCGGGCTCCGCTTCCTCGGGTTGGTTTTCCTTGATCCTCGGATCGAAGGGAAGGGGAGGTCGGGGCCTGGCCTCTTTGTTATCAGCGCGGGCCGATACTGGCCAGGGATTCAGACGGGGGTCTGGTTTCTAATTCCAATTCAAACCAAAAACAGGCCCCGCCTTCGGTTGGGCGATGATGGCCGATGCGGCCTTTCCAACGCTCAACGTTCAGCCGGCAGATAAATAGGCCCAATCCGGCGCTGCCTTTGTGTTTGCCGCCGCGGGAAAACTTTTGAAACAGCTCGTTTTCAATTTCCACGGGTACTCCAGGGCCTTCATCCTGGATTTCGACCCGCAACCGGTTGTGGATTTGGCGCAGCCGCAGTTCCACCGTCGAGAAGATGGGGCAGTGGCGCAGAGCATTTTCTAGAAGATTGTTGAAAACCCGCTCCAAACCGTCTTTGTCCGCAACCGCTCGGCGATGATGAATCTCCTGCAATCGGGAATCCAGCTCCAGGCGAACGTGGCGCTTGGCGAATAGCGGTTCGAACAACTGATAAGCCTGCTTGGCCACGGCCAGAAGGTCGGGAGCCATCCAGGACTCATAGCGGAATTCCTGCAGCGCGGTGACTTCGGCGGAAAACGACTCCAAGATGTCCTGGATCAGGGCTTCCAATTTGAAAGCCTGCCGCTCGCCTAACTTCAGGATGTTTTCCGGCTCCCCTCGCATTTCCGGTTTGGCCGCCAGCAAGCCGAATGCATTGACCACCCCGGCCAGAGGGCCTTTCAAATCGTGGACGATCGAGTGCAATAGAACTTCGCGCTTTTCCTGCTCGCGCTGGAACCTTTGATAAACCAAGGCGGCTTCCCGGGCGGTTTGTAGCAGGCTGCGGCGCTGTTCCAAGCTGATAGGTTGAGCTTGGATCAGCAACAACTTCTTGTCTTCTTCGGTGCGGGTGGCTTGGGCTTCGAGATATAGCTCGGCACTGTTGTCGTCTTCCTCCGCCCAGGGCAGGGAGCGAAGTGAGCGAGGAGCCTCACTCCGCCAATAGTTTTCCGCCTCTTCGAGAAAGTAATCCAGGTAGTCGAACCATCCTTTGAGGCGGAAACTCTTGGATTTCAAAATTGGAGATTTGGAGAAAGCCTGCAACCAGGGAGGAAGAGCCGAGATCAATTTGTAGTGATGATCTTCAGAAACTCTTTCCAAAGCCAAGACTTCCAAGGTGGCCAATACCGCCGCCAGACTGTTGCGACTCATGACCCGACCTCCCATTTCCATTCAGCGTCTTCGCCGGTCCGGTCAAAGCCGGCGGCAGACCAAGGAAATTCTCCTCCGGCCAGGATTTGGCCGTCCCGGGCTTGTTCGCACCAGCGTTCCGCCCTTTCCCAAGCTTTGCCGGTGAGTTCGAATCCGGGCTCTCGAGGGTCGGGCAGGGAATGAGCTTCACCAGAACCCAGGCAAATACCGACGGCGAAGCTGGCTTCGGCCACGATCCCTTGCAAGGCTTTCAGACCGTTGAGGTCGGAGTTCGAAGCCGGCAAAACGGCCCAAGCTCGATGCACCGCCCACAAGAGCACGATCCCTCCCGCCTGGCTCAAGACCCGGTGAAAGGCTTTCCTGCTACCGGCCTTGGCTTCATCGGACGGTTCGGTCGAAACGCGACAAACGATGCTGAAGAATGGAAGTCCCGGTTCGAGGCTTCGGGCTTTTTGGCGCTGTTGGATCTGCTTCCAATGTTGCAGTTCCGCCCTTGCCTGGGCCGCCATCCGTCGGTGACCCAGCTCCTCCCGAGCGTCGCGAAGGAGGATCCAGTTCCGCCCTTCTTCAGCCGGCCAAAGATGGACGTCGAAGGCGGAGTCGGTCCCGGCTTGCACCGCTGGCAAGAAAGTGGCGCATTGGGCCGGCCACATGGCCTGCAGCCAAGGCAATAGCTGTGCCAAAGGTTGCTTCGGAGTGGGTTCGGGCAAACTCAGATCGAACCAGTCGCCACCGCTGAGTTCAATCCGACCTTCTTGATCGAGGCGGAGCCAGAGGATTTTTTCTTTGCTGTCGCAGAACTGCAGCCAATATCGGCGGACTTCCTCGGGCCAGCCCTCGCTCATGATTGCAGGCTCATTTCTGCAAGCCTCCGAAAGGCGCTTTCTACTCCCTTTCCGGTTCGGGCGCTGGTTTCTTGAAATTCCCAGCCGCGCGCCTGCAATTCATCCAGGTTGCCTTGATCCAACTCCCATTGGCGAGTTAGATCGGCTTTGTTCAACAAGGTCATAAAAGGAATTCCGTTGAGGGTGGCTTGGAATCGCTGCTGCAATTCCAAGGCATGCTCCAAAGTATCCCTGCGAGTGCCGTCGGCGACCAGGAAGTAAGCGTGGGTGCCCCGCAAATAACTTTCCTGCAGGCGCTGGAACTCGTCGTCGCCATGCAAATCCCAAACCAGGAGCAATACTTTGCGGTCGCCGGCAACGACTTCTTTCTTGTCAATCTTGACTCCGACCGTGGTCAGATAGGTTTCGCTGAAAACCTGGTGAACGTATTGAGCCACCAGGCTGGTTTTCCCCACCGCCGGAGAACCGAGCAGGCAAATCTTTTTCTGTAGCATGAGGTCGATCTAATCTTGGCTGTGCCGATTCGGCCAGGCAAGTCGGAATTGGAGAGAAGGGCTTCCTTCGGTCAGAAATACTGGATCCCAGGCGCTGTTTCGGCGCAAGTTGGCCGGAAGGGCGGCCAACAGGTTTTGCCACCGTTCCGTGGCCAGCGATTCGGATTCGTTGGCTTGCCGATCGATGCGGACTTGTCCTTCCATGCTCAAGCCCATTCGGACGGCCGCTCGATGCAGACGCTCCATGCCCTCAAGCCAGCGATTTTGGGCGTCGGAACTCAAATCGGCGAAAGCCGACGCTTGAGGGGGAAACATCCAGGTATACGATTCCAGGTCTTGGGCGGCTTGCTCCAAAGCCATGGCATCGGTGTCCTGCAACGCGGTGCGATTCACCTTTCGAATTCCCGGAATCAACGGCGCCTGCAAATCCAAGCGCCGAATCCAAGCGTGGTTTGCCCGGCCTTCCACTTGGAGGAGGCCCTGTTCCAATACTTGCAGGCGAACCTCATCCGGGGCTTCCAGGAGAGCGGCGGCTCGCCTTTCGACCAGGGTAGGAGTCAAGGCGTGATAGGCCTCCCATTGCCATTGAATGTTCTGCGGCCGAAGGAGGTGTTGCCCAGCGAGAGCCTGGGGGTCGGCGGCGAAAGGGTCTTTCAATCCGTGAACGAAAAAGTTGCCGTTTCGCCTTCCGCTTTCTACTACGGTGATTCCAGGTTCCGTTCCCAGATGGTCCAGAAAGCCGTTCCAGCGCCGCTTCATTTGGAAATCACGTACTAAGACCACGGTCAGCCAAATGCTGAATAGCAAGAGGGCCAAGATCAACATCGAAGCACTGACCCAATTGGGCTTTTGGGAGCGCTTTTCTTCAACCAGGCAGCTTTCTAAATGAGTCTCGGTATCGGCGAAAGGGTCGGAATCGCCTTGGAAGTTCCCAAGTTGAGCTCCAAATTCCAGATGGACTCTTTCCAGTGCCCGGTTCATCCGCTCGCGCAAATGGCTTGCCGGGGGAATGCCTCGGACGACCACCGCCAAATAAGCTTCCGGGCCATGTTCAGTCAATACACTGACTTCGCCGACTTCGAATTGTTGCAAACCTCCGGCTTCGGAAAATGAATCGCCGACGAAATCTTGAATCACCGAAACCATGGCCGGAACCGCTTCGGGATGGCCCAAGCGGACGTCATCGGCAGCAACGTGGTGAAGGAGCAGCGAAGTTTCCCGATGGATGAGGAAAACCTGTTCCACCCGGTAGACCAGGCTCTTCAATAAGACGATTTGAGCGAAAGGCACCCCGGTTCGCCACGATTCCCAGCGCCAGCGCAGGCCTCGGGGAGTCAGGCTGTGTTCCAAGGTTTGGTTGATTCCCTGAACCATGCCGCGGATGGCGTTGGCGATCGCCTTGCGGATGGCTGGGCCGATAATCGGGAAAATGGCTTCGGCGATAGGCTTGGGATTGCGGCGCACCGAGGCGTCCAAGGCTCCTTCAATCGTTTGCCCTAGGGCCTGGCTGAGTTGCTCGTCCCGGGCTGTGCTTCTTCGAATGGCCGCCGGTAAAGCTCGGCTGATCTCTTCCGCTCGGATGCCCTGATCGTCCAATCGGGCGCGCAGCCGATCCAGCTCCTTTTGAATCCTTTCCGGGGCCGCGTTGCCGAGGATCAACTCACGCAATCGCTCGAGTTCGTCCTGAGCGTTCGGCGTCGTGGTTGGACTTCGGCGGGGCATATTGGCGGCAGGTTTTCCCGATCTTGGGCTACTTGGCCTTTTCCTCGACCGGCGCTTGCAAAGCTCCAGTCAAGCGCTGGGCCACTCCATTGAACAAATTGGCCAAATCGCTGCGGTTGGCCTTGTCTTCCTGAAGTCGATCCAAACCCTTGCGGGTGCTTTTTTCCATCTTGTCCATGCCTTCCCGCATGTCTTTGGAAAGGCGTTTGCCCAGGTCCTGGATTCGGTCGGTCAATTCCTTGCCCATGGCCTTCATCGCCTTTTCCAAATCCTGCACCTGAACGTGGCGGGCTTGGGATTCTTCATCCAGGCGGACTCCCAAGGAATCGAATTCTTGCCGTACGAATTGATCCAGCTCTTGAACCGACTTGGCCGACTCCTCCCTGGTTTGTTGCAACTCGCGGCGAAAATCGGCCTCCATTTGATCCATGCGACTCTGCAGGGACCGAATTTGAGCGCCGAACAAAAGGTCTCGAACCTGCTCCAGTGCGCCGTTACTGGAAGTGGATTCACTGGTTTCTTGCTGAGTCATTGGGGTTCCCCTTCACGAAGTGCCGGTTGGAGTCTCAGAGCCGGCAGGGCTCGGCAGTGATACTTCAGCCAAGCTCTAAGATAAGCTCTCGCGTCCATTCTGGCCAAGCTATGCAAGAGTTCGATTGCAAATTCAACCCTCCTCTCCGGAGTCGGGTTCGAGCAACTTTTCCACCATCTCGGTCAACTCTTGCGGGCGGAAGGGCTTGGGCAATACCTGAATGTTCCTCTCCTGCAGGAAATCGAGGGGTAAGGAACTTTTGCTGTGCCCGCTGGTGAACAAAATGAGCGTTTCCGGAGCCTTTTCCAGGATTTTGTTCGCAGCCTCCCGGCCGCCCAATCTCGGCATCACGGCGTCTAAGAGCACCAGGGCGATTTCGGATTGGTATTTGAAAAAGGTCTTCACTGCTTCGGTGCCGTCGTGACAGGGAAGAACGTCAAAGCCGGCACTGTCCAAAATGCTGACCATGAGGTCACGAACCATTTTCTCATCTTCTGCCAGCAGAATTTTGCGGCCGCGGCCTTCTAAACGCCGGTGGCTGAATTCTCCGGCGATCGGATCGGCTTGCGGTAGATAAAGGCGAATCATGGTCCCTTCTTCAGCTTTGTCCTGAATTTCGATCATGCCATCGTGTTGCTCCATGATTCCATAGATGGTGGCCATGCCCAGGCTCTCGACTCCTTGATGGTTGGTTGCAAAGAGGGGGTCGAACAATTCTTTCTGCAAACTTTGGGCGACGCCTTGGGCTCCGATTTCCACCGTCAGCAATACGAAAGGGCCGGTCCTTGCCCACGGATTTCGCCGTTGGAAACTTTGATCCAGTCGAACGTTCTTGGTAATGAGTTTCAAGTGGCCGCCTTTGGTCATCATTTCTCCGCTGGTGACCAATAGGGTGACGAGCATTTGTTCGAACAGGGTCCGATCCAGCAATACCGAATCCAAGGACGGACTGGGTCGGAAGCCGGTGACTACCGAATCGGGAAGCAAGCCGGAAACCAGTTCCAGAACTTTGGGGATGAAGTTGTTTAGATCGGTGGGAAGCGGTTTCAATAAGTGCCCACGTCCGAAGGCAAGAAGGCGGTGAGTCAGTTCGGCGGCTCGTTCCGAAGCTTCTCGTATGAGGTGAAGATGTTCCTTGGCTGTGGAGTCGCCGGCGAGGCTTTCTTCCAGGAGTTCGGTATTGCCCATAATGACCAAAAGCAAGTTGTTGAAATCATGAGCCACTCCGCCGGCCAGGCGGGTGATCATGTCCATCCTTCGCACTCGCTGAAGTTCTTCTTGCAGGCGCCGCTTCTCCTCTTCGCTTTGTACTTGTTCCGTGACGTCCATCGCCGTTCCGGCAAAGCGAACCGCCCGATTGTCGGAGTCGCGTTGCACCACTCGGCCGCGGTGAAAAACCCATCGCCAATCTTGATTTTGGTCCAAAAAGCGATAGCGGGCTTCGAAAAGGGGGCTTCCCCCTTCCAAATGATGGCTGAGAATGTCTTCGACTTCAGGCCAGTCGTCGGGGTTGATTCTTTGTTTCCAGTGATGGAATCGAGTTTTTCCTTCGGCGGTGGCCCACCCGAACATTTCCGCCCAACGCTCGCCGTGAATCCAGATTTCCTGCGTGTTCATATCCCAATCCCAAAGGGCGCTCTCGGAGCCATCCAATACCGTTTCCAATCGGTCCTGCGAATGGCGCAAATCGTTCATTAAAATGTGCAAGTGAACCAGCAGGCCGATGAGTTGGCTGGCATTGGTCAAGAACAGCGATTCCGACGGCGAAAATTTTCGAGGCTGCCGGGAATGAACGCCTAAAACTCCATATTTCTCGCTTCCCGAACTGATGGTAACGCTGAATCCACTTTGGATTTGATGTTCCTCAAGCAAAGCGGGACGTTGAAAGCGTTCTTCAGTGGCAAAGTTTTCCACGATCACCGGGCCATCGCTTTGGAAAGTGAATCCGGCTTGAGATTGGGTGCCACCACGAACGATGGCCGTTCCCACCAAACCTTCATTCCAACCGACTCCCGCTCGGAGTAGGAAATGGTCCTTGGAAGGTATGTACTTAAGAATTTTGCAAAATTCCAAATCCAACTGCCGGGAAACTTCGGCCGTGACCTCATGCAAAAAAGATTGGAGCGGGGGCTCCTGGAGAGCTTTCAAACTAAGGGAAACCAAGGCTTGCTGCCTTCTCCGCAGGCGATCTTGCTCCCGGGCCAAACGCCGTTCTTCGGTATTTTCTTGGCAAACGGCGATGAGGTTCTTGGCGGTCTTGCCTTTCCGCTCTACTCGGGGCGAGGGAGAATCCGGAAACGAGGTCGGCATCAAGCTGGCGGTGAAGCTTCTGGGTGAAGTGCCGTTTCCGGAGCGAAATTCGACTTCGAGCAGGCCGGACCGAAAGGCTTTCTCCATGGCCGCCTTTAAAGCCGCACGGTCTGCTTCCATGGCCAAATCGGTGAAATGGAAAGTCGAATCTTGTGGTTGAATCCATTCGAATTTCTGGCGCGCGGCTTGATTGAGGTCGCGGATGCAACCGTCTCCGTCCATTTCCAAAACGCAGAGCGGGGTGGCGTGGATCCATTTCGGGAATAGGTTGGATTCAGGTTCCCGGGCGGAGCGTGGCCACCAAGCGACTACGCCCAAAACCACCAGGCCAAGAGTCAGGACCGGGCGAAATCCTGGTGGAAACTCAGTCGGGTTGGAAATATCTAGCCAAAGCAGGGTGAGCAGAACCAGCGCCGCCAGAGTGGAAAAGAGTCGGAAGGCTCGGGATTCACCAGGAGCCCCTCGGGCCATCTTGGCCAAGATGGCCACTCCACCCATTGCACCCAGGACGTGGAGGACGGTCTCCAAAATTCGCTGGAACGTTGGATCGAACCTACGGTATTTAACCCGCGTCCCGGCTTTATTCCAGCCTTAGACCGGCAGCCGTTGACTGGCTAATTCCGCTGCGCCAAGAATACCTGCATCGTTGCCCAGTTCCGCCGGCGACAATTGAAATTCCGAGGCTTGTCGGCCGTTGGCTCGCAATGCCAGGGCCTGCAAGGCCGTCGGTCGGATCAAATCCAAAATGGGGCTGCCGCCGCCGCCGAACAGGAAGACCCGCAAATCCAGGAGCAAGACCACTTGCGCCAGAGCGGTGCCCAAATGCAGCCCCGCTTTTTCGAACAAAACTCGGGCGGTCCGGTCTCCTCGGCGGGCTTGGTCGGCCAACCCTTTGAGGTTTTCGGTCACGATGCCTTCATCTTTGGCCCAGCGCACCAGGCTGGTGGCCGATACCGCCGCCTCCAGGCAGCCGGTGGCTCCACAGCCGCAACGGCGATCGTGACCGGCGAACAAGTGACCGAATTCTCCCGCCATGCCACCGGGGCCGCGCCACAACTGGCCGTTCAGGAATACGCCGCCCCCGATGCCGGTCCCGATGGTGGCCAACAAGAAGCTGGGAAACTGGCGTCCGGCTCCGAATTTGGCTTCGCCGAAAGTGGCGGCGTTGGCATCGTTCTCCAGGTGGATTGGCACTCCAAGAGTTTGTTCCAGCCGGTCGACCAACGGTTGCTCTTCTAAAAACCGCAAATTGGGGGAGTCCAGCACCACTCGGTGATCGGGGTCCGTGACCCCGGGGACGCCGATTCCGACACCTTTCATCGGGCCGCCTTGAGAAACCTCTTGAATCAGGCGGACGATGTCGTCGCAAAAGCGGTCGAAGTCCAATTGGGTCGGCAAGTGATGGCGGCGCAAGACCACTCCGCGATGGACCACCCCGGCTTTGATGAAGGTCCCGCCTAGATCCACTCCGATTTTTTTCGGCATCTTAGAAGTCCAATCGCTGCTCGAAGGAAATCGGCCATTGCACTCGAAGCCGGGCTTCCCGTTGGAACACCGGGCGAAGGCGGTTGTAACCGTCTTCAAACGGCGGAGCCTGTTTTAGATCCGCCAAACTTCGAATCAAGCGGTGAGCCAAAATCAAAATGCGGCTTTGGCTTTGGTAATCGATCTTGAGCCAAGTATCGGTGGGGCGGTGATAGTCCGGATGTTCGTCGGTATTGAAAAACACTACCGGTATGCCGGCGTAGTAAAACGGCGCTTGATCGCTGCGGTCGAAAAACTCCTCGCTTTCAAAGTCCAAGTCCAGAGCCAAGTCCTCGGCGTGACGTTCGACCAGAGAACGCAACATCGGGCTGGAACGGGTTCCCACTACGTGGAGCCGGCGGTTTCGACTGCGTCCGATCATGTCCAAATTGACCATGGCGGCGATGGAAGTCCAGGGAACCGGCGGGTCTTGCAAGAACCAAGCGGAGCCCAGCAGGCCGTATTCTTCGCCGGAAAAGGCCACGAACATCAAACTGCGCTCCGGCGCCTGATCGCGGCCGGCAAAGGCTTCCGCCAAGGCCAGCAATCCGACCACCCCGGAGGCATTGTCGTCGGCTCCGTTCCAAATCGTGCCGGCTTCGTTGTGACCGACGTGATCGAAATGAGCTCCGATCACGATGAATTCATCCGGCTTCACCGAGCCGGGCAAGACGGCGACTACGTTGCGGCCCCATTTCCCCGGCGTTTGCAAGGCGGCTTGCAACTCCACGGAAGCGGGTAATTCGAAACTGCGTCCGGCTTCCGCCAAATCCACGTCGGCGACCCATTCGGACGGACTTCGTTCGGCGGTTCGAAACAATCGTTCCAGGACCGGCCGGGAAATGAAGAAAACCGGAAGGTCGGTACCCAAGGGACCGCTGACTTGCAATTGGATGTAAAGCTGATCGGCGACCTGAGCGGCGGTGAAGTTGGTGTCGGCCAGTTCCTTGGGGTCCAATTGGGCTTGGACCAGAGGAATGAGCTGGTTGAACATGCGCGAAAAAGCCGGCCAGTACGGGGCTCCGGGAGAATGGAAGCGCTCCAACAATCCCGGTGCATCGGCCACCAGCACGGCCACGGCTCCTCGTTCCCGGCAAGCTCGGATCTTTTTCGCCAACTGGCTTTGCGGCAAAAAACGACGACCGTGGAATCGGCTGTTTCGCTGATTGGCCTGCGGCTCCCAGCGCAGGATCAGGGCGACCTTGCCCTCTAAATCCAACAAACCGAAATCGTCATACTCCATTTCCGGACTGGTCAGGGCGTAGCCGGCGAAGGCCACCGGAGCTCGGACTCGGCCCAACGGGGCCCCGGGGTGGGGCAGAAAGGACTCTCCTGCTTGCCAGCTTTGCAGCAGCTCGCCTCCGGCATCGAACAGTTTCAAGCCGCACCGTTCCTGATCCAGGCGCCGAATCGAAGCCGGAAAGGACTGAAAGAACTGGCCTCGATTCCCTCCCTGAAGGCCGAAGGCGCGAAAACGGGAAGCGATGAATTCCGCCGCTACTTGGGCACCGAAGCTGCCGGTGGCCCGGCCGCCGAGTTCGTCGGAAGCCAGGAACTGCATGTCCACCGCCAGGCGCTCCGGTCGCAGGGACGGGTAGGCCAAGCTGGCCGGGGCTTCTTGGGCCCACGGCAGGAGGGCCAGCAGAGGCAGGAGCAGCAAGGTTCCTTAATTGCGGCGCTGGGCTCGGCGCTGATAGCGCTTGGCCTTAGGCATCGCTTCCTGCAGCCGCTGAATTCGAGTGGTCTCGCTGGGGTGGGTCGACAACCATTCCGGAGGTCCTTGCCCACCGGAGGCTTTGCCCATGCGCTCCCATAGACCGATGGCGGCTTCCGGGTCGTAGCCGGCGTTGGCGGCGATGTACAAACCGAGTTCATCGGCCTCGGACTCGTTGGCCCGGGAGAACGGCAGGGCGACGCCGACCGTGGCTCCGGCGCCGAGGGCACCAAGGATCAGATCGCGTTTGCCGGGATCGTCCACCTGGCCGGTCAGGATGCCGGAGACCACCGCCAAGCCGCCTTGCAGACCGATCGAGGTGGTCATTCTCTCGGTGCCATGAGAGGCGATGGCGTGGGCGGCCTCGTGGCCCATAACGGCGGCCAGGCTGTCTTCGTCCTGCGTGACCGGCAGCAGGCCGGTGTAGACCGCACACTTGCCCCCGGGAAGGGCCCAGGCGTTGACCATCTTCGGATCGTCGACCAGCTTGAATTCCCAGTCGAACTGGCGGGAGGGGTCGGGGTACAGGCGGTTGGCCGAGCGAGAGATGCGTTGGCCGACCCGTTGCACCATTTCATACTCCGGCCCGCTGGTCACGATCTTGGCTCCCTTTAACAACTCCGGGTAGGCCTCTTCACCCATTTGGATGGCTTGGCCGGTGGAGAAGGCATTCAACTGCCTTCGCCCGGTGCCGGGAACAGTTTGGCAGGCCTGTATTGCCAGCAGAATCAGCAGTAGGAAGGGAAGCAGGACGTTCGTTTTCATGGTTCCCGTCCCCCCCGGAAAACGGGGGCGGCGTCGGCAGTCATGGTACCCGTCTTCCCCGCTTTCGGCTCGGCCGGAGAAAGCGCAGAGGAATTCCGGCGGTGGAGCCTATCTTGGGACGTTTCCTGGATTGGAACCGGAACCCACCCCAGCCTCATGTCGAACTCAGGAATACCCGCGCTTATTTGGCGTACCTTGACTGCCCCGAAACACTTGGCGGCTCGCCTCGGCCGCCTTTTGTTCAGTACCGACCGGGCTTATGAGGGGCATCGTTCCTTAGGCTGGCTGCTGTTTTTCGCCCTGGTCGAAACTCTGTTGGTCATTCTCTATTCGCTTGGACACCTCGGCGGCGAGCCCGGCTTTTTCATGATTTTGGGAACCGCCGGAATCCTGGCCGGAGCGGCTTTGATCGTGGGTGGTTTCTTCGGTTTTCTTTTCGGTCTGCCGAGAACCCTACGCCAGGATCCTGCAGCGGCCAACGGCGGTGCCAATCCGAACAACGCCTTGCCCGGTGGGCACCAACCCAGTAATAGCCTGGAAGACATCGCCGATTGGTTGACCAAGATTTTGGTGGGGGCCGGACTGACCCAATTGGCGCAACTTCCCGGGGCATTGGATTCGGTCGCGACTTCCTTTCAAGCCGGTTTGGGGAATTCTGAATCCGCTCGAATTTTGGCGGTATCGGTTTTGGTTTCGTATAGCTTGATCGGATTCTTGTTGGCTTATCTCTGGATGCGATTGCGTTTATCTCACGTCCTGGCCAAAGCGGACATTCAATTGGTGGACAACGCCTTGTTGCACCAACAGTCTTCCGCCAACGCCAAGGCTCGCAACTTGGTCCTGGATCAAATTTCCAAAGACCCTGACGTAGTTTTGCCGGCTGAAACGGAACTTCGAGAAGCCTTGAATCGAGCTTCTCCCGATCTCCGTTCCAGCATGTTTCACCAAGTGCAAAAGCTGCGCATGGAATCCTGGAAGGATGACAAGGGCGCCATGGACCGCACCATTCCTGTATTTGAAGCCTTGCTGAGTTCCGATGAGGGTAAAAGCAATCACGAGTATTACGGCCAACTCGGTTTTGCTTATCGAGATTCCCAAGATCACCGGAACCTGGATTTGGCGATGGAGCACTTGAGCCGGGCGATTGAATTGCGCGATCAAAGCCAAGCCAAGGGATATCATTTCTACGAGTTGTGCCGGGCGATGTGCCGGATCGAGTTGGATCCCGCCTGGAGTGAGCTGCCTCGACAAAAATGCGAAGCGTCCAACCGGACCTTGATCCTGCAGGACTTGAATCGGGCCTTGCGCAGTTCCAGAGCCCGGTCGGTCATTTTCGGCGCCGGTCCGGGAGATAACGGCCGCTTCCAGCAATCGGAGTTGCTGCGCGATTGGTTGGCTTTGAACGAGGTCGACGAAGCCGAGGTCCAGGCCGCGTCCTGATCCTTCTTGGACTCGCCGCAGCCGGCGCCGCCTTGGATGCAGCGCCGGTCTTGGCCTACATTGTCGGGCTCCGTTCCGCCCCACCCCCGCAACATGAGCGAAGTCAAACCTACCCTGCTCCTGGTCCTCGATGGCTGGGGGCACTCCCAAGCCACCGATTGGAACGCCATTCAGCGGGCACCGGCGGAAAACTATCTGCAGTGGCTGGAGCAATGGCCTCATGCCCTGCTTTCGGCTTCCGGACAGGAAGTCGGTTTGCCGCTGGGTTTGATGGGAAACAGTGAAGTCGGGCACACCAACATCGGTGCCGGGCGGGTGGTCTATCAGGAGATCAGCCGCATCGACAAAGCCATCGCCGACGGCGAATTCGTCCAAAACGGTGCCTTGCGCGGCGCCATCGAAGCTGCCCGGGACGGTGGCGGCAATTTGCACTTGCTGGGGTTGGTCGGAAACGGCGGCGTCCACGCCAGCGATCGCCATTACCGGGCCTTGTTGGAAATGGCCCGGGATTTGGGCCTGCCGGCCGACCGGCTTTGCTTTCACGCTTTGCTGGACGGCCGCGACACGGCTCCCGACAGCGGAGCCGGTTTCGTCGCCGAGTTGGAAACCATGCTGGAACAAACCGGCATGGGGCGAATCGTCACCTTGTCCGGCCGCTACTACGCCATGGACCGGGACCAGCGCTGGGAACGGCTACAGAAGTTTTGGGATACTTGGATTCACGGGGAAGGCGAGCGCAGTGAAAGCGCCGGCGCCGCAATCCAAGCTTCTTATCAAGCCGGAACCACCGACGAATTCCTTTTGCCGACGGTGATCGGCGATCCCCGGCAGGGTCGCTTGCAAGACGGCGACGCGGTGATTTGCTTCAACTTCCGGGCCGATCGGGTGCGGCAAATCTCCCAGGCATTGTTACTGGATGACTTTGACGGTTTCGAAAGACGTAGGCGTCCTCAAGTTCACTACGTCACCATGACTCAATATCGAAAGGACTTCTCCTGCCCGGTGGCCTATCCGCCTCGGCAATTGAGATCCTTGTTCGGCGAAGTGGCGGCGGCTCAAGGTTTGCGACAGTTGCGCTGCGCCGAAACCGAGAAATATGCCCATGTCACTTTCTTCTTCAACGGTGGCCGGGAAGAGGTTTATCCCGGGGAGGAACGAGTTTTGGTGCCTTCCCCCAAAGTGGCGACCTATGACCTGCAACCGGAAATGAGTGCGCCGCAAGTGACCGAAGTGGTTCTCGATCAACTGCACCGGGAACGCCAAGATTTATACGTCGTCAACTTCGCCAATGCCGACATGGTCGGCCACACCGGCATTCAAGAGGCTGCCGAGGAAGCCGTGCGAGCGGTGGATCGAGCTCTTGGGGCGATCGTGGAAACCGCCTTGGCCAAGGGCGGCACGGTGGCGATCACCGCCGACCACGGCAACGCCGAGATGATGATCGATCCGGCCACCGGTGGAGTGCACACCGCCCACACCACCAATCCGGTGCCCTTTTTGCTGATCGGCGAAGCCTGGCGCGGGGCCCGCCTGCGGCCGATGGGGATCTTGGCCGACGTCGCTCCGACCCTGTTGCAAACCATGGGTTTGGACCAACCGGAAGTCATGGACGGCCAGAGCCTGTTCCAGGCCTGAGGCGCGGTTTCCCGGCCCAGGGTCTAGAATGGCCCTCCCTCTGTGCTCAGCCATCCCATCGGTGATCGTGCGCTCGTCCATCCTGCTTTGCCTCATCTCCCTGCTGCTTGCCACAAGCCTGGCAGGACAAACAATTTACGTGAATCCGTCGACCGGGAGTGACGTCACCGGCGACGGCAGCGTGAGCAATCCTTACGCCAGCCTGACTCATAGCCTGACCCAGGCCTCCACCGGCTTCACCATCGAGCTACAGAACGGGACCTACAACACCGGTTCCGGCGAGGTTTTCCCGATCTTCCTGGCCGATCAAGTCGACATCGTGGCGGCGCCGGGCAGTGCTCCGACCTTCGACGCGGGCATCGCCACCGAGGTATTCAAGGTTCAGGGCATCAACATCACCGCCCTGACCACCCTTCGCGGCTTGAGCGTCACCGGGGGTGGCACCAGCTTCTTGGTCGAGGCCGGAGTGGTGGCCGGCGGTTTGGTGTTGGAGAACTGTCTATTCACCGCCTTCACCAGCATCGGCGCCAATTTCCGCTTGCGGAGCGGGAATCACACGGTGACCATTCGAAATTGCGACTTCATTGCTGCGGCGGGGGCCACTCACGGCATTCGTTTTGACGTCTCCAGTTCCAGTGCCGCCCTGATCGCCGGTTCCATCGAGGACTGCAGCATTGCCGACGCTTTGACTTCGGCGGCGGTGTTGGCTTCGGCCGGCGGCAGCGTAGACGACAGCTTTAGCATTCGCCGTAATCAATTCAGCAGCTTCACCATTGCCGGCTTGCACGTCCAAGCTCTGGCCGGTTCCAGTTTTTCCGCCACCAACTCCGCCACCGTTCAAGGCAATCAGATCACCGGTGACAACGCCGATTTGGGAGAACAGGGTTTGGTGTTGGAGGCTTTGAGCGCCGGAATCGGTTCCCAGAACGCGATTTTGGATAGTTCAGTCCTTTACAACATCATGACCAAGAACTCGGAAAACGTGGTGGTGCGCACGACCAACCACATGATCGGCAATACCATCAGCCTGAGCTGTGAGTTCATCGGTAACTCGGTGGCCAATGCTTCCGACTATGGGGTTCTGTTCGACGTCGCCGCCGGAACCACTTGCGCTCCGGATTTCGGCGACTTGACTCGGTTGGCTTTCGGTTCCGGCCGGAATTCCTTTACTAACAACGTGCGCAACATGATTTTCGATTCCGATATGCAAAACGTCATCATGGCGCAAAACAATTGGTGGGGGACCACCAGTTCCACCGACATCTTTAATTCCATTGAGCAAAACGGCCACAGTCTGTTCCCGTCGATCGACAATCCGTTGAAGACTTCGATGACCGGTTCAGTCAGCCCGAGCACCATTTCGCCGAATTCCAATCGCAACATGACATTGACCGTGGGCGCGCAGGCCGGAGTGGTGGACAACACCGATACCGATGCGGTCATCGGCCGCATTTTGATGACGGTGGGCGCCAACGTCGTCGTTCCGGTGGTGTTTACCAACGGCCAAGGTCTGAGTTTTGTTTCGCCGTCCCTCAGTGAAGGCACCTATGCCATCCAAATCGTGAATCCGGGCGGGCAAACCTTGTCGGCGACTTTGCGGGTCACCAAGGATGCGAGCGGTGGTGGGGGAAGCTCCACCGGGATTTGCGCGGTCGCGACGGCGGCTCACGGTGATTATGAATCCGAGGAAGTTCGAGTCCTGCGCCGCTTGCGCGACGACTATCTGTTAACGACTCAGGGCGGTCAGGCCTTCACCCGGGCCTACTATCAATATGGACCTTATTTGGCCAATTACATCGAGGACCGTCAATGGGCTCGCTCCGCCACTCGAACCGGATTGATTCCTTTGGTGGCTTTGTCCAAGGGCTTGTTGCTTTGGAATCCGGGCCAACGGTGCATGGCGGCGGTCGGCTTTTTAGGCTTGTTCTTCCTGATACGCCGGCGACGTACTTAAGGAAGCTTCGAAGCTTAATTCAGCCAGCGAACGCCGGGGAAACGGTCTCCTGGTGCCTCTTCTTCCGTGCCGCGCTCTACCACAATCTCCAGGCGCCGGTGATCTTGGGGCACCAGGGCGATTTCGGTGGTGATGCGGGGATCGGCTTTGGCGTTGTAGTGCGGCAACCAATCCAACACCCAAAGCCCGCCGGATAAGGTGTCGGTCTGAAAGCTACCGTCGAGTTGCAGGCGGAAAATCCTTTCCTCTTGTTCCGGCCCTCGCTTGCGCAAGCGGATCAAACCGAAGTTTGGCGACCGGCCTTGCGTGTCCAGGACTTGGCCGCTCAACATGGCCCCGGGACGCAGTTCGATCTGATGGCTGGTTTGCTCGTCGGGCACCGCCAAGGCGAGAGGTGCGGAAGAAAAATAACCGACCTTGTCCACCACCACGGTGTAGGTCTGAGCCGCAAGCTTGGCCACGTACACCTTTCCGGTGTAGTCGGTCCAGCGAAGAATCTCCGCGATTTGGCCTCCGGCGAGAGGGGATTCCAACCGCACGGTGGCTTCGGCAATCGGTTGGCCGGTGCCTTCTTCCCGAACTTCGATTTGCAAGTCATAACTCATGGGAGGCCGCAGGCTTTCCCGCAGCCCTTCCTGCTTTTGGGCGTTGCCGCCGGGCAAACCCTCGACTTCCGCCGGGACGCCGTCGCGGAGGTCTTGAACCAATAAATCCACTCCACCGGGCATTTCCCATTCGTGTCGGGGCGGGAAAATCACCGACAGGGCGAACGCCAAGGCCATAGCCAACATCAGCACGGTCAAAACGGCGCGGAATTTGCTCATGCTCAAGCAGGGTCAAGCGGGGTTCTTGTCCGGCAGGCTAACCCTCACCGGGATCCGGTGTTCGCCCTGGACCGCCAGCATGGAAAAGCCTTCCTGAGCCCCTTTACGGCGCAAAATGCCGAGGCCGATAGGGGCATCTTCGATAGGAGAGAAAACCCAGGAAGTTACTTTGCCCAGCACCTTATTGCTGGAATCCAGCAGTTCGGCTCCTTGCATGGGCACCGGATCGCCGTCGAAGCGCAGGCGGCAGAGCTGCCGCGGAGCCTCGCCATAAGTGTGGATTTTGGCCACCACTTCCTGGCCGGCGTAGCACCCCTTGCTGACCGAAGCCCGTTGCCATTCATTGCTTTCGGGCAGAGTGCTGGAATCGTTGAAATCGGTGCCGTAGCGGGGGCGGAAGGCCTCGACCCGGAGGATGTCCAGGGCCACCCAGCCGGCTGCCGTGGTTTTCTCTTGCCGGAGCTGCTCGGCCCAAGCACTCAACTTTTCGCCGGCGGCGAGGATGTCGAAGCAGACCATGCCGCGGTCGGGACGACGCAACACCAAGCCGTCCTCCATGGCGGCGGTGCCGAATGTCCCCCCGGCTCGGGGTTCGCCGGAAGCCGGCTCGGGTACCGGCAATCCCAATTGCGCCATCTTGCTTTCGGCCTGGGGGCCGCCGATCAGAAGTCGCTCCCAAGGCTGTTGCCGCCAGCTCAAATCTTCGCCGAAGTGGAACATGTCCAGAGCTTGTTCCATTCGGTTCAAGCGTTCGGCCGGCATATCCATTCCCCACAAATCTTGGCCGTCCCGGACAAATCGATAAAGCAACAGATCACTGATCCAATGAGCCTTGCCGTCGAGCATGGCCGACCACTGGCCGCCGCCTGGTTCCAGAGCGTTTAGGTCGGAGCTGAGGATCCGCTGCAGGAAGCCGGCCGTGTCGGCGCCGGTCAATTCCAGCCAGCCGCGGTCGCCGCCGTAGGCCAGGATCGCGGCTTCCTTGGCGGCTTGGTATTCACGACCGGCGCCCTCGGGAAAGCGCAAGGGCACCGGCCCCGCTTCCCGTTCCAGGAAGTCGGCTCCCCATTGCCGGAACAAGCTCAACAGAGCGGAGGAACTCATGCCATGGCAATTATGTGGAAACCGAATCGCACTGCAATGGCAGGCGGTCCATCGGCCGCTTCCCTGCTTCGGATCTGGCTTCTCTTCTTTTTCTCCCAACCTTTCCGGTCCACGTGTAGGGCGAGCCTTGCCGAGGCACCTTGATACCCAGCATTTCGGCCGATGAACCGGCTCTCGATCGAAAATCCTTCACTCCGGTACAGGTTGAGGGCGGCTTCGTTGTTGCCACAGGCCAGTGTCCAAGCGTCTTTGCTCAAGCGATCCAGGCCGTGCCGAAGAAGAGCGCGGCCAATCCCTTGGCGGTAATACGCCGGGTCCACGTAAAGCCAGGCGAAATAAGGCTCGTCGATTCCGGCGAAGCCGACCACCTCTTTTTCGCGTTCCGCCACGAACATGTCGCAGGCGCTGATGTATTCGCTAAAGGGGTCCTCCGCCAGAGGGATGAAGGCCTTTGGATCGTAGGACCCGCGCAACTCGTTGGGTCGGGAACGATCGTGTACTCGGCAAATGGCGGTCCAATCTTCCGGCCGATAGTCGCGGATGCAATACTCCATGGTTGTTAAGCGGGATTTGTTGACGAATCCGGCCGGCGATTCGGCCGATTGGCTTCGAGGCACCCTGGAAACACTCTTCAGCACTTTTGAAGTGGATGGAATAGCGGCGTTCTGTCACGAAAATTGTTAGGAATAGTGATTTTGAAGCCATGGCTGCTCGGATGCAGACTTCGCCGCCACTCCATGAAGGAGTGACGGCGATTCTTTGCTGAGGAGCTCGGTTACATAACCACGGCAATCAGGTTGTGAGTGGTGGTGCAGGTAGCCAAGTCCAGGCTTTGCAGAAACACCGGGATGCCGGTGGTTCCGGGAGGAATGGGTACGGCCAACGTGGCCACTCCGGTGGGATCCGCCGGGGCTACGCCGAGCAGGTTCAGGGGAGGGGACAAATCGAAGGTGGTCAATCCGCAAGGTCCGGCGGGGACGGTCGTCGGTCCGGTGCCGGTGATGGAGTAAACGAAGGCGATATTGGCCGCCGGGGTCACACATCCGGCGGTCAAGGTCGCCACGTTTCCAGCAATAAAGCCGTTGACTCTTAGGACCGGCCCTTGAGGCGGAACCGGGTCGCAGGGGCAAGGTTCCACCTGAGTGTTGCACGGGCTGTTGGGCAAGCCGGGAGTCCGAGGTTCATTGGCATTGGCAATCGGGTCGAAGTCCAAGAAGTCTGCACACCAAGGATTCGGAAAATCGTTGCCCCGAAAAATTCCTGCCGGGAAAAAGCTGCCGTCCGGACCCAAGCTAATGCTTAAGGCTCCATCGTAAACCCGGTCGCCGGTGTCCCCGTCGGTCATGGCGACGACTTCGACCAAATCATCCACCAGGCAAGGGATTTCGGTGGCTCCATCTCCTTCCGGATCGACGCTGGTTCCCACCAAAGCCAAGATGGCGGCCGGATTGCTGGTCTTGACCAGGTAGAAAGTTTCGGTTCCGTTTTCGATGATGTTGTCCGGACCAATGATGAAATCGGCATTGGCGACGATGGCGTCTCCGAGAACGAAGTAACCGTCTGCAGGAACGAGAAAGCCGGTTAAGTCCCACGCATCATCGAGAGTTCCGGCGGCCAGGCCGTCTCCCTCAACGATGAGAACCATGAACCCGTCCAGGTCCAAACCTGGAACACCGATCAGCTCGATGAATTCACGGTCATCTACTCCGGAGTGACTGGCGTAGATTTCATTGAAATTCAAAGTCCCTCCAGGCGGATCGCAAGCATCGCCGAGGCCGTCCCCGTCAGTATCCTCTTGGCCGGGATTGGGGGTTGCCGGGCAATTGTCACAAGAATCCGGCCAGCCGTCGCCATCCGAATCACCGGGAATGGTCACGCCGTGGTTTCCCAAAAGGGCGTTTTCTTCATTGAAGACACAAACGAATTCGCAACCGTTGGTCCCGACTCCCGGTCGAAAGTTGGAGTTGCCGATGGTCAGTTGATCGAAAGAACAGTTACCATCCGAATCCACCGGAATTCCTGCAGGAAGCGGAGTAATTCCGAATGCTGCAGGATCAAAACCGCCGGGACCAAAGGGAAGCGTCCAAGCCGATCCTGAACCGGAAAGATCGATGGGAGGTCCTGGATCCAAGTAAATGGTGGCTCCTCCTGAAACTCGAGTAAAAGTCAAGGAAGGCACTACTGGCAAAATGGAATCGAATGTGCCTCCGTCTTGGTGATTCAACAGAATGGTGATTTGGCCTGGAGTTTGAGGGACCTCGTTCGACAAACTCACGCTGACGATCCAGTCTTCTGGATTCAAACCGCCATTACTGGTAACCGTGATGGGTTTGCAGGAGACAAGGCTTAAAGCCACGATTTGGATCGGAACCGTGGCGTTTCCGCCCATGGCGATCGGCGGAGTGTCTTGAGGGCGCCTCACGATGGTGTCGATGTCCCCAAGTGCTCCGGGAGGGTCGGTCAAGAGAGGCTGACCTCTCAAGATGATTTGACCGTCAAAAGGATCGGAGCCGGGTCCGAAAAAGTCCGCCGGAAGGGGGGAACCTCCGAAATCCAAAATGGTTTTGGTGTCGCCAAAGGTCACTGGGGGGGGAGTTTGCCAGCCGTCATCTCCAGCGGTGATGACCAGTTGGCCGTAACCAGTTTGAGCAAGGATGACCATGCATCCGAGAACAAGGAAGTTTTTCATGCTTTGCTTTTCAATGGAGGAGTAAACCAGCATGCCGAGTGGGGGGAAACTCTTGAATGCCTGCGGGCTCAAGTTCCACTCTAATCCATAAAGAGACGCTTTCGGGGAACCGGGGCACGATTCCCAGTCCAACGGGCAGGAAACAGGTCAGAGGGGCTGTTTGGGCTGGAAAACGGCGCTTCTTTTTGCTTTTGCTACCTGGCTTTGCCAGTACAGGAGAAGAGGCACTGCGGGTACTTCCAAAACGGTAAACACTAGAAGTGGCAGCGGAGGGGAGCCAACCAGGAAAAAGGAAAGGATCCGGCCGAGACCTCCTATGAATGCGGCCAACCAGATCACCCGGAAGATTACCGTTCGCTGCTCAATGGTCGGAAGTATCCAAAGCAAAGCCAGGGCAAGTCCGACTCCCATTCCGCCAAAGAACCGCAGGTTACTATCCAAAACCGGAAGAGATGGGATTTCCGCCGAGGCATAAATTGGACTCTTGGCGCCGAAAGCCATGGAACTGGCTCCGAGTGCCAAGGTCAAGATGGCCAGGAGGCCGTTGATGATCTGAAGCCATGTGCGGGACATTGTTGGACTTATGGAATTTGAGTGCATTCAGAAGGACGCCGTCGAAGGCAGACAAGTTCAACTGGTGGGCTCTCGGTCTGTCAAATGACTATAAAGCTTTGTTCCGCCCGGTGCCTTTTGTTCGAGGCTGCATCGCCATTGGAATCCCTTTGACCGAGGTTGAGGATTGAAGAAGGGGGGTGGCATGAAAATGTAACGAATTTGGAGCCGATGGTCTTGCAGTGTCAGGCGAACTGGGGGTCACAAAAAATAAATTAAATCTTCCGTGTTCAAGGGGCCTTGGAAATAGTTTTAAGCTCATTAGCTTATCGCGGGAGGTGAATGTGCAAGGCTCCTTGGAGCTTGGATTTAAGTTCTTTCTTTTCAAGGACTCTTTCAAGGCATTGATCGAATGCTGGAATCCCCTTTTCAAGAAAAAAGCCTTTGGTGCTGGGGCCACTCATGGGTAAACTTGCTCCATTGCTGGGCTGAGGTTTTTCTTGACTTTCTTTCTTGTCTGCTTCTAATTCTGAGGCAGGTCGAATGCAGGGAAGAAGGCAATCAAGGCGTAAGGATTCTTTCAGGATTTCTTCAAATTTGACCCTGGACGTTTTTGAAGACGATGTTTTGAGAACACCGGATACTTTCCCTGCCTGAGCAACCCACACTGAAGGGGTCAGAGCCTGACAAGGGGGCACATGGTTGTGAATATGGCAATCATTGATATGTAGTTTGGGACGAGGACAAGGTGGCAAGGCATTCATATGTCTTCCAAAAGTAACCAGCCAAGCTTCCAAATGAGGAAGTTCATCATCTGGTTGGCGCTTGGCAGCGCTAACAAGTTTTTGGAGTTGCTCCCAGTCAATTCGAACGATTCCATTTTTATCGTCTTGACCGAATTCTGTTCGCTGAATTCGCTTGGCTTGAACCAGGGAATGGATTGCACGATCTCCTACACTAATATGCCAATACCAATCTGCTCCTTTTTCCTTTTCTTCGCTTCCTGAAAAAAGAATGAGGTCCATATTTTCTCTATGCTTGTCAACGAGTTCGGTTGCCATTTCAGCCGATAAACACTCTTCTCGGTAGATCTGACGCGACCCTGTTATTCTGGATCGAAGCTCTTCAGAAAGGGATTGATCACGTTCCATAAGGCGATTAATTGCACCGAAAGCTGTATGGGCAATATCGCACAGGATTTTCCGATCTGCGAGTTCAGAGTTTATTGAAGCTTCGTTCATTGGGATTTTCAACGGAATTTCTAGTGAAAACCAGTTTAATTATTAGCCAAAGGCAACCGTGCGTCAAACAGGCTACTTTCCTGTTTTCAATTGCGGGAGGGTGGCTATTCTCCACTCAACTTGGATGTGAATTTGCAATAAACTCGGAGCGTTCTATATGTTGTTAATCTAAAGATCGATCAAGAGACCCCCCCTTTGGGCAGCCTCTTCGGCTGCGGTGAGAAAGATCCATTGATTTCGTCATGAAACCGAAACGACCTACTTGTGTTACCGTCATTTCTTCGCTCATCATTCTATCGTGGATCCTTGGAGCGATGGTGGCCTGGAGTGGGGTGGATGTTGTGAAAACCCGGCCCGTGGGCTTGGTGCTTTTCGTTTTAGTGCTTGGCCTGTTTCTTTCAGTATGGCTTGCCATCGGTTTACTCAGTGGTGGAATTCCCCCGGTTTGAAGGACAGTCGAAAAAAGGTCACAATGACCTTGGAGGTTCCCTTGTCCCGCAGACCGAGACGTACTTTTACGGCTGAGCAGAAGGCAGAGGCAGTTCGCCTGGCCCGCG
>QQUA01000011.1 GCA_008501825.1 Planctomycetota bacterium
GAAGTCTTCTACAATCGGAGACGTCGTCATTCCTCCCTGGGCTATCTGAGCCCGGCGGAATTTGAACAACAAACTCAAGTCACCAAGGTGGCTTAAACCCTGTGTCCACCAAACCGGGGGAATTCCATTTTGTGCAGCAAGGCCGCATCCAATCCCTGAACCGTTCCCGGATAATAAGCATATTCAGTCTTGGGACGAAGCATGCTGACGTCGCCGGTGACCGGGTCTTCGGTCGCTAACTCCAAGCCCTCAACGCTCTTTAAAACCGCAATTTCATCAAGTTGCGGATTGCCGGCGTCCAGAGGCTCGTATTCATAATCCAGACGTCCGACCTCGATCCCATCGGAGTCCTTCACCGTCACATAATCCAATAAACCATCCACGGTGTAGACCAAATCGATCGTTCTGCCGATCGTGTCCACGACTTGAGTGATTACAGGGATGGCGGTCAAATCCCAGGAATATGTGATCTCATTTCCCGAAAGATCGGATAGACCGGTCAGATAGAAGTAGTTTGAACCAGAGTCCAATCGAGTGTAGGTCTCATGGAATCCATATGGCATATAGAGAATCAATTGTTCCTGAGCCCCGCCGTTTTCGTAATAGAATTTTGAGCGTTCTTGAGCGTGATAGTACCAATTACCATTCGCCGCATACCATCCGTCCACGGTGGCGGCGGCACCGGTGGAAAGCATGAAGCCATCAGGATTTCCATTGCCCTGCCACGACTTGACTTTGATCATTTTCTGGATGCTCATATCCCAGCCGGCGCCGTACTTGCCGTGAAAAAAGGAATAAGTCGACCGGTAAATTCGATTGAGATAGAAGTTGATGCCGTTTCCGGCTAAGGCCAAATCCGTCTCCACCCAAGTCAATTCACCAGAGGCAGCAGATACGCTTGGAGAATCAATTTCCTCCGCGTTTCCGCCTCCTCCTCTGGAATCGCTCGGCGGGGCCAGATCATAGGCATTGGCCATATCGTTCTTGGGCCGTGCCATGTAACCCCTCATACCTAAAGGAGATCCGCTTCCGGAATCATCCGGGGAACCGGGACTCCAGGCAGGAATGAAATAAACACAACCGCCCCCGGGAGATTGGTCGCTTTTACCTTTACATGGTGTCGATGCAGGATCTTGAGGGTAAGTGGCTTGGGAAACGCAAGAACCCGCTCCGAGAAGTTCTCTCAATTCCTCGGCGGTAGTCCCGCAAGTGGAAGTCTCGGGGCTAGTTCCCGGTCCTCCCATCGGGCCGGCATCCGGCCATTGGCACCACGGACCGTCCGAACCACCTCCTCCTCCAGGGATTTCAATGTGCCACTGGACGTTTTAACTCGACAGCGAGGGAACTGGTTCCTCCCGCTCCCATTCCAAGCCAAAGAATCCTGCGCAGAGGACGGCAAAAATCAGGAGCAGAGCAGGGCAGTGAAAGAAAATTTTCATCACTCTTGGGGAAAAGGGTGGGAAAGTGAGTCGCCCAAAACTTGGGGCAACGAAAAAAAGTTAAATGCAAAACTTTGAAATGGCAAGCAGCTTTTTTTAAAAAATTTCTCGCTTCGGGAATATTCCCAGTAACACCGAAACTTGAATTTCGGTTGAGTCCTTATTGGAACTTGAGCTAGGCCGCAGAAGACGAAGCCTGGCGTTTGGCTCCTAACCAAGCGGGAATCAAAGCCAGAAGAAAGGCCGGAACCAATTCATAGATGGCTCCTTTCAAGCTCGGCGTCATGTACCAAATCACGGAAACCACAAAGCCGATCCAAGTGGAAGCCAAGGCCCAGGGAGGAGCCACCGGCCCGCGCCAGAGGCGAACCAACAACAAAGGTCCAAAGGCGGCTCCCAAGCCGCTCCAGGCAAACAAAACCTTTTTGAAGATGGTTTCTTCCACCTTCAAGGCCAAAAACACCGCGATACCGGCGATGAAGAAAACCGCCACTCTTCCTCGAAACAAAGCATGGCGGTCTTGTTTCCGACTCAAATCATGAGAGACCGTAGAAGCGCAGACCAGAAGTTGACTGTCGGCGGTGGACATGATGGCACTCAACACCGCCGCCAAGATGATTCCCGCAACCAAAGGAGGAAATAGCTGCAAAGTCAAACTCAACAAAACGGCTTCCGAATCCTCCGGCATGGTTTCCAAGACCGAGCGGCCGCACCATCCGGCCAACAACATGCCGGAATACAAAATCAAAGCCCACCCCATGGCGATCCGCCGGCCTTGGGCCAAGGCTTTGTCGTCGCGCAACGCCATGAATCGGTTGACCACGTGAGGTTGACCGGGATAGCCCAGGCCGATGCCAAGGGTGCCCAAGACCAAGCCCAAAGCGGCAAAGCCGGCCAGGCCGCGGAAGGGATCCAACAAAAGCGCATCGGCCCGCTCCAAACCGGCCAACATGCCGGACGGTCCGCCGGCCACCCACAAGGCCGCCGCCGGCACCACCACCGATGAAATCGCCATCACCATGCCTTGCACGCTATCGGTCAAACTGACCGCCCAAAAGCCACCGAGCAAGGTGTAGACCAAGACCACGGCGCCGCCGGTGATGACGGCTTCTTCGAAATCCATGGAGAAGGTCTCGGCGAAAGTCGTTCCGGCCGCCTGGAATTGGGACGAAACGTAAACGCCGAGACAAAGCAAAACGATCAAAGAAGCACTGAAGCGGAAAGGGCGAGCGGCATTGCCGTCCCCCTCGGCGAGAAAATCGGTCAGGGTCACCGCGTCGGAGTGGGCGCTTTGCCGCCGCAAGCGGGGGGCGACCAAATACCAATTCAAGGCGAAACCGCCCAGGCAAGCCGGCAACAACCAAATCGCTCCCAAGCCATAACGAAAGGCGGCGCCGCTGACCCCGAGCAAGGTCCAGGCCGAGGACGAAGAAGCCGCTGAACTCAATGCCGCCACCCAGGGCCCCAGGCGCCGGCCGCCGAGGAAGAAATCGGCCCCGTCCCGGGTCCGCCGTGCCGCCCAGGCACCGATGCCGAACAACAGCAGGTGATAGACCACCAGGGTCAGGAGAATGGCGAAGTCCTTCATGCCGCCGGCCCATTGTGGCGGCTTCTCCCCGGTCCCGCCGGCTTTCCCTGAAGTCGGCGGCGAGCCAGCCGATGAGGGGGACAGCACCTAGGGCTTCTCACCCTGGAGCGTCATGGGCAAGCGCGCGGGTTTCACCATCATCGAAATGCTGATCGTCGTGGCCATCCTGGCCATGCTGGCCGGGATCACTTCCAGCCTGATGGAAGAAAATCAAGCCAAGGCACGAGACGCCAAACGGGCCGCCGACCTGAAAATTCTTCGGGCGGTCCTGGAAACCCACAAAATTCGCACCGGCAGCTACCCGACCACCAATGGGTCCTGGCGCGGCGACTGCTCCGCCTACGGTGGCTACGGCTACGACAACAGCGGTTATATCCCGGGCTTGGTGCCGTCCTATCTACAAAGCCTGCCGAAAGATCCGGGGCCTGCCCCGAGCCAGGCCGATGCCGGTTATTTGTACCGATCCGACGGTCGCGACTTCAAATTCATCATCCACCGGACCCCGGACGACTACCCTCCGGAAAGCCCATATTTCGATCCGGTACGCCCCTATCAGGCCTGGCAAATCTCCACACCCAACGCTTACCTCTGGTAAGCCCTAAGGAAAAAAGCAGGTTTTAGCCGATTCCGGACTTAAGCCCGGAGCCCCCCAGTTCGATAAGGCGGCAAGGGAATTGGGATACGAGGCGTGATCCCGAAAATCCGCAAATCGGAGAAAGAGATGAGGCGAAATTCTGGTTTTACGATCATCGAAATGCTGATCGTGGTGGCCATCTTGGCCATGCTTGCGGGAGTTCTGGTGCCGGTGCTGGAGGACAGCTCCGCTTCGGCCCGTGACGCTCGCCGCGCCGCCGACTTGAAGGCGGTGCAAGCCGCATTGGAGGCTTACAAGCGCGTAAACGGTTCGTATCCGGATACTTCCGGAGCTTGGCAGGGGGACTCCACCGGGGATGGTGGCTATGGCTATGACGCCACTGGCTACATTCCGGGTTTGGTCCCGCAATTCATGCAAGCCTTGCCGAAAGACCCGGACTCGGTTTACCCGGATGCCACCAACGGCTACATGTACCGTTCAGACGGCACCGACTACAAATTTGCCCTGAACGGCACTCCTGAGTCCTTCCCGGCAGGGAACCCCTTCTTCGACCCGCAACGGACCACGACCGCCTGGCAGGTAAGCACCCCAGGTGGATACAACTGGTAAGCCCTGCTTGCGGCGTCGGGATCGCGTCCTAATCCAGGAGCCGGCCTTTGTGGGCTGGCTCCTTAGCTATTCCCGGCGGGCACCGCCGAGATTCACCTTACCCCCTTCGGAATAAGGCCCTATCCTGAGGCCATGCTTGCTCTATGCCTGCTGGCTTTCTTGCCCCTCCAAGACCCGCCGCCGCCACCGCCCGATCAGTTCATCGTCGGACGGAACAAACGCAAGGTGTCCGGAGTATTGCTGCGAAGCACGGAGGACACCCTATGGATCGGCAAAGGCACTCGGGTCATGGAATTGGACGCCGAGAAAGTCCGGGAACGATCCGGACCGCGGGTGGTTTATCCCCAGTACATTTCCCGGCTGTACGAAGACTATTCCAAAGGAGCCAACGCGGAACGTTCCTTGGCCCTGGTCGATTGGTGCCGGGAAAACGGTTTGACTCGAGACCTTCGCTTCCACTATTTGCGGGCTCTGGTTGACGACCCGGACAACGAAGTCGCCCACCAGGCTTTGGGCCACCGGCGCTTGCGCGGTCGTTGGCGCGGCAAGGTCGGAAACGGCCGTTCCATCTCCTGGCAGGAATTGCAGGAGTATCACATGGACGTGGCCACGCCTTGGGAAATCGATACTTTTCATTTCCACGTCCGCGGCGCCGGACGCCTGATCGAAGTGCTGAACGCCTGCGCCGATTTGGAACACCTTTACCGGGCTTATTTTCAAACCTTCCAAGAGTCGGTCGGTTTTTACGAACTGCAAAAGCCAATTGAAGTTTTGATCTATCCGGATGCGGACAGCTTTCCCGAACAGGCCAATACCCTGGACGCCTATTGGGATCCTTCCGGCCGCCAGTTGTACACCTATTTCCGCGACGGCAAGGCCAGCTTGTTAAGGCGGGAAGGAACCATCGCCATTCTCCACGCCACCGTCCGGGAACACGCCCGGGACGAGCCTGACCTCCCCGGTTGGATTGAAGAAGGCATAGCCGCCTACATGGAAGCCTGCATGGAAGGACCTCCGGGTTCGAGCAGCTTCAATCCGGATCGAGTGAACTTCGAGTTGTTCGAAGCCCACGTGTATCACGAAAATCCGGACAGCCTCACTCGGGTGTTGAACTATTCCCCCGGAGACTTTTCCGCCTCCAGCAATCAAATGCTCAAGTACGGCCAGTCCTACACCCTGGCTCATTTCCTGCTGCACGGCGGCGATGAAAAGCAACTGGAGGGATTCAGTCGATTCCTGATCTCTTGCTACGACCGCAAGGGATCCATGTCGCACTTCAAAAATGCCATGGAGATCCGCGATTTGGATCCTCTGGAAGAAGCCTGGACCACTTATGCCCAAACCCGCTTGGGCGAAGGCTCCTAAACGGAAACTGGCCCAGAGTATTGGAGGTTAAGCCGAAAAAATCGGCGTAACCTCGAGCCGATCTAGCCGTCTTCCAGGCGTACCCTCGGTTTTTTCGGTGCGCCTCATGACCACTTTTCAGCCCTCTCATTGCCCCTGGCCCCGGTGCCCGAGCCGGCACGACAAAACCAGCCCGCACATCCAACGCCGCGGCTTTTTCCGGACCCGCCACCAGCCCAAGGTGCAGCGCTTTTTGTGCCTGGTTTGCAAGCGCTCCTTTTCCACCCAGACCTTTCGACTCGACTATCGCCTGCGCTATCCCGATCTGCATCTGAAAGTGTTTTGGGAAAACGTCAGCAAGGTCACGCTGCGCCAAAGCGGCCGCAAACTGAAGGTGGATCGAAAGACCATCGCCCACCGTTTGCATCTGCTTGGCGTCCACGCCGAAGCCTTCCACACCGATAAGCTCCGGCAACCGACAGGGGCCAGCTTTCATGGGCCTTTCCAATTGGACGAACTGGAGACTTTCGAGTCCGATCGGCGTTTACAGCCCTTGACCGTGCCGGTTTTGATCCATCGGCGAAACTACTTCGTGGTCCATCTCGACGCCGGTACCTTGCCTTGTCGTGGCAAGCTGACGCCGAAATATCGGCAAAAGAAGCAAACTCGGGAGAAGTTGTACGGCAAGCGGCGCTCCGAATCCCGCAAGCTGGTGACCCGCTGCTTCGAGATCCTGCAGCGGGCGCTGCCGCCGGAGGTTGCCCTGGAGTTGCAGTCGGACCGCAAGCAGCTCTACGGCTCGGTCCTGGCCAAAGTGTTCGAGGGCGAGCGGTCGTATCGCTGGCGGCGGGAGTCGTCGAAGACCCGCCGCGACAACCGCAATTTGCTGTTTCCGATCAACCACACCTTGGCGCAGATGCGGGATTCGATCTCGCGTCTGGTGCGGCGCAATTGGGGGGTGTCGAAGCAGTGCGCTTGGCTGCGCCGGCACCTTTGGGTGTGGCTGATTTGGCGCAATTACGTGCGGCCGGTAACGGTGAAGCCGAAGGTGCCGACTCCGGCCCAGATTGCCGGAGTCTGCAGCAAGCCGCTAACGGCTGAAGATGTCTTTACTTGGAGGATTTTTTAAGGCCCAAACCTCCAATACTTTGGGCCAGTTTTGTTTAAGGCTGCAAGCGCAGAGCGGTCAATCCCCGGGAAGGCAAGGGATAATCGATCGTCTTCCCTTCTCGCAACGGAGCCAGCGGAATTTCGTCGGTCAATAAGGTTTCCGCTTCCAATTGCACCCGAAGCCGCCCCAACTCCAAGGCCGTCAACGCCGCCCGTTGTTCCAAATCTTCCAGGCCCTGCCTTAAGGCATCCAAATCGGCGCCGCTACGGGGAAAGTTTTCCTTGGCCTTCAATTGCAAAAGCAAGGGACCTTTCTTTTGTTGCACCACTTCCGCTTGAATCCAGACGGCAAAAGCCCCGGCGTCCAACTCGATCGAACCGGGATCCACTTGGGAGCCGGTGAAAATCTGGCCGAGGTCTCGGAACCAATTGCCGATGCGATCTCGCTCGACGAAGGCGAACAGACCGACCGCCAAGACGACCGGAATCACGATTTGCAAATTCTGCCGCACCCAATGGGCCGGGCTTTCCTGTTTGGCGGCGTATTGCCAGGGCGTTTCCCTCTTGGTGATCCGAATCCCCTCCGGATCCAAGCTGATCAGAGACTCGACTTTTTGGTTTTCCTGAAAAGAAACCACCCTCAGATTGCTCAACCAATCGGTGGGATGATCGTTGCCGCTTTCTTCCAGCAGAAAGCGGAGCGCCATGGCCACGCACTCTTCAGGGTCGCCGGAAAACTCGCCTCGTTGAAAGGCCTGCGGTTCCGGTTCCAGAAAAGCCCGGCCACCCTCCAGGCCGGCCAACAGCAAACTCGGCGGTGCTCCGGCCCGACTTAAGGCGTCCTTCACCTGGTCGGCCAAGGGCTGCCAACTTGCGCTCGGGCCCTCGACCAGTCCGTGGAAATAAATCCTTCCCGGAGCCGCTTTCATAGAAAGTCCGCCAGCGGAGTTTGCTCCAAAGTCTTCCAATCCTTCAGACTTTCGTGCCAAACCAGAGTCCGCTCGTGAACATCTCCGTTTTCAATCCGCCGGCGAATCTCGGACAAATCCAAAGGACCTTCCGGATCGCCGCCGGGAGCGGCCAAGAACCAATCCGGTTGCGGTAAACCCAAGGCCGCCTGTTCCTGCTCCGAGGCACTCGGCAATTCCGGCGGCGCCGCATTCTTGGAGTCCATGCCCAAGGCCTGATCGTGTACGTCCAGGCGGGACAGCGTGTGCTTGCGGAAGCTCTTGTTCTTCATGCGCTCCTGTTCCAGTTGTTCGCGCATGCGCCGAATCCGCCGCTGGTTGGACTCGTCCTTCATCGCCTCCGCCTTCAAATCGGGAAGCACCAAAATGGCGATCAGGGCAAAACAGGAAAAGAATAAGCCGAGGAAAAACCAAATGGCCACGTTTCGACCCCTGGCATTGGCCACGAGAGCAACCAGAATGCCGAAGCCGACGGCGAAAAAGAGATTGAAGACGGGTTCCAAGGTCTTTGGTCAGGAACGAAGGAAGAATTGGACGCCGCTAAGCAGCAGGAAGGCGACCAGCAAGGCAGTGTAAATGCCCCGCCGGGGTGAAGTCGGACTGAGGCTGAGGAAAATCGGCCAGACCGCCAAAAAGAGCAAGGGAAAGGCGCCAAGGTGCAGGTCCCAGGCCTGTTGCACCGAGCCCTGCATCAGGCTGACGGTGGCTCGGCCCAAGCCGCAACCGGGACAGCGACCGCCGCGGGCGGCGGCGGGACAGAGGTCCGGAAGGGTTTGCCCCGCGACCGTGACCCCCTCCGGGGAGGCTTCGGCCAGGAAGGCCACCGCCAACCAAAGCAGCAGCAGTATTGCTGGGAAAAAGCGCCGGAGAATTGCAGTCATTCAAGCAAAAACGACCACGGCGTTGTGCAAGGCGTGAGCTGCCATGCAGGGATACAAACTTCCAGATCCTTGGCGAAGGTATCCCAGGAACAGGCCGACCAGGAACAAGTAAGGCAAACTGGCCGGCTGCAAGTGCACGGCGGCGAAGGCCAATGCGGTCAACCCTTGGGCCGTCCGCGGTTTCACCATGTCACGCATGGTGGTCAACACTATGCCCCGGAAGGCCAATTCTTCGTAGATTCCCGGCAGCAAAGCAATGCTCAAAAAAGCCGGCAGCGGATAGGCGGCGAATTCTTCCGTAGCATCCCCTCCCATCAGGGTTTTGGCCGCCAGCGGCAGTCCCGCCCCGATCACCAAAGCGGCAAGCCAGCCCCAGGGGGAACCCAATCGACGCAGCGAGGGCATCACTCGCGGGCGCTCCGGCCACAGGCAGAGCAAGATAAAACCGAACAACACCAAATCCAGGAACAAATAAGCCCACAGGACGGTTTCGGTTTGCTCCTGATCCAAACCCAAAAAGGCGGCCAGGGGCAGGCCCGCCAGCAAACCGGCGGCGATCGCCAGCGCCACCCGGCGAATCGGCTGACCGAGCAGGCGCCAACGAGTTTCCAGATCCGGCGGCAACGGCCGTTCCCGATGCCGCATCCAATCGCGATAAGTTTCTTGCTCCTCCCCACATTGGGGACAAAAGCGTGCCGAATCGGCAAGCGGCGCTTCGCAGTAGGAACAGGAGGCCATGGATTCACAGGATAGAAGCAAAGCTCCGGGCACGGGGCCCGGAGCTCAAGACGACTGGGTGGACCGGCGCCGTTTTAGGCGATGGTGATGTCCTGGCAGAGGTAAACATCCTGAATCGCGTTGAGCAATTCGATGCCCTCGGCCCGGGGCTTCTGGAAGGCCTTGCGGCCGGAAATCAGGCCCATGCCGCCGGCGCGCTTGTTGACCACGGCGGTTTGCACCGCTTGTTGCAAATCGTTTTCGCCGGAGGCGCCGCCGGAGTTGATCAGGCCAGCCCGGCCCATGTAGGAACAGGCCACTTGATAGCGGCATTGATCGATCGGGTGATCGCTGCTCAGCTCGTCATAGACCTTGGCGTGGGTCTTGCCGAAACCCAAATCCTTGAAACCGGGCTTGTTGGTTTCCGGCAACTTCTGCTTGACGATATCGGCTTCGATGGTGACGCCGAGGTGATTGGCTTGACCGGTGAGATCGGCGGCGGCGTGGTAATCCTGCCCGTCCTTCTTGAAACCGGAGTTGCGCAAATAGCACCACAAGATGGTGGCCATTCCGAGTTCGTGGGCGCGATGGAAGGCTTCGCTGACCTCCATGATCTGGCGCCTGGACTCTTGGCTACCGAAGTAGATGGTGGCGCCGATGGCGGCCGCTCCCATTTCAAAAGCCTGATCGACGTTGGCGAACAGGGTTTGATCGAACAGGCTCGGGTGACTCAGCAGTTCGTTGTGATTGATCTTGACGATAAAGGGAATCTTGTGGGCGAATTGCCGGGAAACGGAGCCCAACACACCCAAGGTGGAAGCCACCGCATTGCAACCGCCTTCGATCGCCAATTCGACGATGTTCGAAGGATCGAAGTAGTCGGGGTTGGGAGCGAAGGAAGCGCCGCCGGAGTGCTCGATGCCCTGGTCGACCGGCAAGATGGAGAGATAGCCGGTTCCGGCCAAGCGACCGGTGTTGTAAATATTCTGCAAATTACGCATCACGTGGACCGGGCGATCGCTCTTGGCGAACACGCGATCAACGAAGTCGGGACCCGGCAAATGGAGCCGATCCCGGCTGATGGTGCGGCACTCGTGTCCGAGGAGATCGGCGGCCTGATTGCCGAGAATGGATTCAAGCTTGCCCAGGGAGGCACTGGCGGCGGCAGTGGTCATGTTGTCAGGGATTGCCTTTTTTCGGAAGGTTGCGTGATGCGCAAAAGGTGGACCAGGATAACCTCCCCCGGCCGCCTCGGCCATGCTTGAGCCAGGAAGCCGGTTAGCGGCGACGAAACACCACCCTGCCGTCGAACACGGTGAGATCTACCTGCAATCGGGCCAGGTCCCGAACCCCGGTTTGCAGGCAGTCGCCGGAAAGGACCACCAAATCGGCCCGCTTGCCCACAGCGAGGGATCCGATTTCATCCTCCCAGAAGGCGGCTTTGGCCGGCCATAAAGTCAGGGAAGCCAAAGCTTCTTCCGGAGTCATCGCCTGCTCCGGATACCAGCCGCCCGCCGGCCAAGCTTGCCCGTCCTGGCGAAAAACGGCGGCTCGGAAAGCAGCCATGGGATCGGGCTTTTCTACCGGGAAATCGGAACCGCCGGGCAGCAGGACGCCCTGATCGAGAAGGGAGCGCCAGGCATAAGCTCCCCGCACCCGGGTGGAGCCCAAGCGCAACTCGGCCCAATACATATCGCTGCTTTGATGTTGAGCCTGCATCGAAGCCATGACCCCCATGGCGGCGAAGCGCGGTAGGTCGTCCGGGTGAAGGATTTGAGCGTGCTCCACCCGAAAGCGGTGGTCCGCCTTCGGATGGCGCTGCAAAGCGGCTTCGAAAGCATCCAGAGTCAGGCGGTTGGCCCGGTCGCCGATGGCGTGGACGCAAAGTTGAAACCCGCTCTGCAAGGCCCTTTCCGCCACGTGTTGCACGTAGGCCGGGGGCAACAACAGCAAGCCGCGCTCGCCGGGAGCGTCGCTGTAGTCCTCGAGTAGAGCGGCACCCCGAGAACCCAGGGCGCCGTCCAAGCTCAGCTTGATAGACCGCAAGCGCAGCCGCCCGCGACCTTCCAAACTGTTTTGAGGTCCTTTCGGCAACCAATGATCCAAATGGGCTTTGTCTCCTCGGATCATGATGTAGTTGCGCAAATCAAAGCGCCCTTCCCGAACCATTTCCCGGTACAAAGCGATGGTTTGCTGATCCACGCCGGCATCGTGAATGGCGGTAATACCTCGACGGTGCAATTCCCCAATGGCTTTGGAAACGGCGTTTTTCACTCCCTGACGAGACCGTGGCGGGGCCGCGTTCAAAATCAGGGACATGGCCGTATCAATAAAGACTCCGGTCGGTTCGCCTTCGCCGTTGCGGTGAATCCGCCCTCCCGGCGGATCCTCGGTGTGACGATCGACTCCCGCTGCCGCCATGGCGGCGGCGTTGGCCAGCAGTGCGTGGCCGTCCACGCGCCTCAGCGCCACCGGGCGCTTGGGAAAGGCCGCCGACAACGGTTGGTGATGCGGGAAATCGCTAACCGCCCAATCGTTTTGGTCCCACCCTCGGCCTTGAAGCCAATCCCCTGGTTCCAAGGCGGCTTCTCCAATCAAACTTCGCTCCACCACTTCTTCATAGGAACGGGTGCCGGTGAGATCGACTTCGGTTCTTAATAGGCCGAGGCCGACCAGGTGGGCATGGGCGTCCTGAAACCCGGGATAAAGGCTGCGGCCGTCAAGCTGCACCACTTGGGTATCGGGCCCGATCCACAAACGCGCCTCGAAATCGCTTCCGAGAAAAACAATGCGGCCGTCGAGGACCGCCAGGGCTTGAGTCTGCAGGGGCGCCCATTCCACGGTGTGGACCTTGCCGTTAAGAAAAACTAAATCGGCCGGCTCTTGCGGCACGCCGGCGGTAGTAAACCACCAGAGCAGGAAGACGAGGACGGAGGACATGGCTGGGAGGGCTTCTCGCTTTCGGCCAGGGTGAGGCCCAGCCTATCCAAGGCGGGAAAAGGGCACAAATCGAACCCAAGCCGGCTTATGCCGGCGGATCTTGCAAGCCGCCCCGGCTTTAAACGCCGGCCGCTTGAGCGAAACTAAGCTCCCCGACCTTGTCGATGAATCCGGCTGGCGAAGAACCAAGATTCAATTCGATTTCCCAACCTTGGTAATGCCAAAGGCTGCCGCTTGAAACCAAAGGCTGGTATTCGTAACGGCGCCGCCCTTCAACCAGTCGCCAAACCCGAAAATATAAATCCGGATCAATTCCGGGCCGGCACCACCATCCCACCCACGTCTCAAAGGAATCTTTCGGTCCGAGTTTCAATTCGCTGACCAATTCGGTTCGATACCAACTTTCCGGCAAAACCAAACCGAAGAAGTTTTCAGCCTGAAATCGATGCAAATAAAGATATTCGCGCAAAGCTACCCCTTCCAAGCGAGCGGCTTGCATCGGGTTGAAGGCAGGCAAACCTTGGCCCTTGCGCGGATCTCCATCGAAGTATCCGCCGGCCCATTCCGCGGCGCCACCGAACAAGCGCAACATAGAATCGCGCAACTGGGAAATTTGCCCGTCACTGCGACAGAAAAGCCATTGATAACGATCCACGCAATGGATTTCCAAGTGCAGCTCTGCATCCGCTTCAGGTACACCGGTCAAATGGCCGCGAAGCGGTTGCAAACGAGTTCTTTCCAACCAAGTCCACAAGCTCTTTGGAAGGGAAACGTGCTCCGAACCAGGAGGTACGCCGTAAGTCGGCAAACCTTGCAAACTGGCCAAGGATTGACAGGCTAATCCCCGCGGTCCCAACACCAGCCGCCAGCCGGTAGACGAGAGCTTGTGCAAAACAAAATTCAGTTCTCCACCTTCTTCTCCTCCCTGATCGGGAAAGGGAAGTTGGGCCAGCTTTTGCCAGCGGCTATCAAATAAAAAAACCTCCAGCTTCGGGAGGTTTGGCAGGTTCGGCGGCGCAGGCGGGATTTGTACCTGTAGAACCGCCGCGGAGGATGTACGCGGGAGGTTGCTCATGGATGGCCATCCCAAGTGGCTGGGATCGGTCGGCTTTCGGCGAAGGAACACGCCCCCGGGGACGCACCTAAGATGAAGTTTCGAAGCTAGGGTCTATCGGCTGACCCCACCCTGAACTTGAGCAGGATTTGGAAAAAATATGTTCAAAGCCCAAAAACCGGGAATTCGGCCCCCTCTCCCCGTTCCAAAGCCTGATCCCAGAAGTTCCAGACCACCAAACCGTCGCTGGCCTGGGGATCCAAGAGGGCGACGGCCAAGCGGGCCAGGGGTTGCTGCAACGAAACTTTGACGGTGCCGGCGGGAAATTCCCGAACTTCGCGGCTGCTTTGCCATTCCACTTGCACCATTCGATGTCCTTGAAACGGCCGCCGGGCCCGATTCCAACGCAACACGCGATGCACCTCCACCGGCCCGCGCCAGGGTCGGTCCAAAGTTTCGGTTCGGATTCCATGCCGGTGCAAGAGCTGGATCACCGCCGACCATTGGGGAGAAAGAAAATAGGCTTCGGGCAAAAGACGTTGGCTTTGTCCGGCAAATTTGACTTGGCAATCCGCCGGAACCGGCTTCACCGGCCCGGTGGAGAATTTCTCTTTGCGGCCGCTATCCGGGTCCACCCGGACGTCCACATCCCTTAACAAAACGGTCTCGGCCTCGCCTCGAGAAACAGTTTGGATTTGTTGCGGCCAAGCAGCTTGGCCGGCGCCAAAAATGCGCTCGCTTTCCTGATCGAAACGAAGGCAGGCGGCCACCAATTCTGGGCCGCGTTCCGCCGCAAGCTGCAAGATTTCGGTCATAAAATATTTGCTGGCCCGGATTCGGGTTCGAAAGTCGGCATAAGCATAGGCTTCGCTCAATATCGCCAGACGGTTTCGCAAACCCACGTAGTTGTTGTGAAACCGAGGCCGGTAATCAAAACTGCGCCAAACCGCTTGGGTTTGCGGCTGGTCTTCGAAAGCTCCGTCACGGCGATGAAAATTGCCGTAGTCGAAAGTTTCCATTCCGTGTTTTCCGCGCATGCGACGCCTCAATTCGGGCAACCAATCTTGTTCCAACAGCGCCAGCAGATCGGCATGAGTTCCCGGATGCAATGGCGGCGCATAAGTCAGGGCATAGGCATGGGCGGTTCCGTTGGTGGCGTGTAAATCCACTACCACATGAGGATCCCAAGCATTCAAGAAAGCCACCATGGCCCGGGCTTCCGCGCTTTCCAGCTTCATCCAATCCCGATTCAAATCCAAACCGGAAGCATTGCTGCGCCGGCCGGGAGCGGCAGGCCCGTTCTGCCCTCGGCGGTATTGACTGTTAAAATCATCATTCCCGTCGGCGTTGTAAATCGGCGCCATCAACAAAACCACTTGATCAACGGGATAGGGTTGGCGTTTGTTCGGTTTCCAAACGACTTCGCGAAGCAATTCCAAGCATGCTTCCTTTCCTTCGACTTCGCCTCCGTGGATGTTGCCCTGCATAAGCACCACAGGTAATCCTCGGCGGCGGGCTTCTTCCGGCCCCTCCACCGGCGGATCCGCGACGATAACCAGGGGAAGATCTCGGCCTTCCTCACTGCTCCCGAAACTCTGCAGAACTACCCGCGGGTCCGCTTCGGCGGCAGCTTGAAGAAAGGCAAGCACCTCCTGGTGGCTGCTGGTCCGCTGATAATCGCTGCTTTCCGGAACGGTGACCGGCGGCGACAACGGAACCGAAGTCGGGCTTTGACAAGCCAACAAGACCAAGCTGAGGCTCAAACAGGCGGGCGGGCGGAACATCAAGCGTTGCATTGGGAATTTCCCTTATCCTAGACCGGCCCCAAACCGAGAGCCTGCCCATGAACCTCCGAATCCTGTTTTGCTTCGGCCTCAGCTTGTCCATCCTCGGCGCTTGCACCCAACCCGAAAGTCGGTCCCGACCGCTGGAAAAGGGAGCGGAAGCCGAATTTCGGGCGGACGGGCGGTACGAGAGCCGGCTTAGCTACCCGGAAACTCCCGCCATGTCGCTGGTGGAGGACTACCACGGCACCAAGGTGGCGGACCCCTACCGCTGGTTGGAAGACTTGGATTCCCCCAGGACCCGTCGTTGGGTCGAGGCCCAAAACGCGGTGAGTTCCCGGTTTCTCAACTCCCTACCCGATCGAGATTATTTCCTGAATCGGCTGGAAAGGCTTTGGAATTACGAGCGAAGGGGAACGCCGGAGCGCAAGGGCGACCGTTATTTCTTCAGCCGCAACGACGGCCTGCAAAACCAGTCGGTGCTGTTCGTCCAGGATGGAAAACACGGAAACCCGCGAGTATTGCTGGATCCCAACGGCTTGTCCGAAGACGGCACCGCCGCTATCTCCGGTACCGCCGTCAGCGAGAACGGTCAGTATCTGGCTTATGGCATCAGCCGCGCCGGTTCCGATTGGCAGGAATGGTTCGTCCGTGACGTTGCCACCGGAAAAGATTTGGGGGATCACTTGCGCTGGGTGAAATTCAGCGGCGCCTCCTGGACTCACGATCATCAAGGGTTTTTCTACTCACGCTATCCGGAACCGCCGGAGGGCGACGCCTACGAAGCGGTCAACGAAAACCACAAAGTCTATTTCCACCGATTGGGAACTTCGCAAGACCAAGACGTCCTGGTTTATGAACGTCCGGAACAGCCGAAGTGGGGATTCCGCGCCGAAGTGTCGGTGGACGGCCGCTGGTTGTTGATCGCCGGTAGCGAAGGTACCGAGCGCAAAGCCCGCTATTGGTTCAAGGATTTGCAAAACAACGAACCCATCCGCCCCTTGTTCACCGAGTTCGACGCCGACTACCACTACATCGGCAACCGGGACCAAGATTGGTTCTTCTTCACCGACAAGGACGCCCCCAAAGGAAAAATCATCCAAGTGGACCCGCGACGGCCCCACTCGGACCATTGGCGTGAAGTGATTCCCGAGGGCGAAGACACCATGGACGACGCGGCGTTTTTTCACCAGCGCCTGGTAGTGCAATTCATGCACAACGCCCATAGCCGCCTGGAAGTCTTTGATCTGGACGGCCGCTCCTTATTCGGCGTGGATTTACCCACTCTCGGTTCCGTCGGAAGCCTGAGCGGCAAAGCGGACGACGCCGAAGCTTACTTCAGCTTCAGTTCCTTCACTTACCCCACTACCCTGTTCCAATTGGATATGAGTTCCGGCGCCAAGGAAGTTTTCTGGCGGCCGGAATTGGACTTCGATCCCAGTGCTTTTGCCGTGGAACAAGTCTGGTATCCAAGTAAAGACGGCACCCAAGTGCCGATGTTTTTGATTCACCGCAAAGATTTGGTCCGCAACGGCCAGAATCCGACTTTGCTTTACGGCTACGGCGGCTTCAACATCCCCCTGACTCCGAGCTTCCGAGTCAACAACCTGGTTTGGCTGGAGCAAGGTGGCATTTACGCGGTAGCCAATCTTCGAGGCGGTGGGGAATTCGGCAAAGATTGGTATTTGGCCGGAACCGTTCATCAAAAACAAAACGTGTTCGACGATTTCATTGCCGCCGCCGAATACCTGATTGAAGAAGGTTATACCTCCACCCCGAAGCTGGCCATCCGAGGCGGCAGTAACGGCGGCTTGCTGGTCGGCGCCTGCATGACTCAAAGGCCGGAATTATTCGGGGCCGCGCTCCCAGCAGTGGGAGTGTTGGACATGCTCCGCTACCACAAGTTCACCATTGGATGGGCTTGGGTTTCCGATTACGGCTCCAGCGACGATCCGGAACAGTTTCGGACTTTGCTGGGTTATTCGCCCTTGCACAATTTGAGGCCGGGAGTGCATTACCCGCCGACTCTGGTGACCACCGCCGATCATGACGATCGGGTCGTACCCGGCCATTCCTACAAATTCACCGCCGCCTTGCAAAAGGTCCAGGGCAGCGCCTCCCCGGTCCTGATTCGAATCGAAACCAACGCCGGCCACGGCAGAGGCAAACCGATCTCCAAGATCCTGGAGGAAAATGCCGATATCTGGGCCTTCCTGGCCGAGGTCTTGGACATGAAAGTCTCGACCTAGAACCGGCTTCCCAGCTCAAGCCGCCGGCGTTCATTCGCCGGCGGCTTTTTGCTGTTCCGCAAGCTGGGTTTCCACCCAGGCCAATACCGCCTGGGCCTGGATCACGATCGCGTCCCGGCCGTGCTCTTCCGACACCATCGGAAGCAACAAACTTTGCGCCTCCTGTAAGGCTCCTATCCCGGCCAGGGCTTCCGCCAACTCCACCTGGGATCGGCGCAAGGGCGGATCCCAAGGATCCTGGTGCAGGCTTTTCCGCCACTGATAGACCTCCCGCCGGATTTTTACCGCTTCTTCAAACTGAAAGTTGCGATACAGACCGGCGCCGTGAACGATCATCAGCCGCATCCGCAAGGCGTCCTGGTCCAAATTCAAAGCTTCCCTGGCTTCCAAATATTCTGCGCTGACGGCGATGGCTTCTTCGAAACGCCCTTCTTTGATCGCCAATTCGCCGACGTCAATCGCAGCATCGACGGTCAAGGGATCGGTCTTTCCAAAGCGCGCCTCCGCTCGCGTTAACTGCCTGTCCGCCAATTGAACCGCTTCTTCCATCCGATCCATGCTGCTGTAAGTGTCCACGAGAGCCTGGCGCACGGAAAAGCAGAACGAATTATCGGGGCCGACGTTTTTCTCCGCTCTCTGCAGACACTCTTCCAGCATTTCCACCGCTTCGTCCACCCGCCCCAGATTGCGGTACACGTTGGCCAAATTCACCATGGCATGCCAATACTCCAAATTATCCTTGCCATTGGCCTGCTCACAGACTTCCAAGGATTCCTCGAACAAATCCACCGCATCCTCGATTTGTCCCAAAGCCCAATACTGGCCGGCCAACATGTTGCGAACCATCAAGGTCAAGTCTCGTTCTCCGTAAACTTGTTGGCACTTCGGCAGCAAGGTTTCGCCCACCTCCAAAGCTTGGCGATAGAGCTGTTTTTGATAGTAAAGAACGCACAAGGTGTATTCGGTGGACAGGGTCGCAGGATCCAGAGCGCCCAACTGCTCGCGGAAATCCGCGGCGACTTGCTCCAGCAACGGTTCCGCTAAATCCACTCGCCCCGACTCCAAATAAAGAATGGCCAAATCCTTGCGCAGGCTGATGGCGAAAGTGCCTTGGCCTTTGCCATCGCGCTCCGCCTTTTCCAAGGCTTGCTGATAAATTTCCGTAGCCTCTTCCCGCCGGCCTTGCATGGCCCTCAAGTTGCCAAGCGCCCGGCGACCGGTTTGATAGGAGTTGGAATCTTCACCCTGAATGCGAAGCAGGGCGTCCAGCGCCGGAACCAAGAGCTCTTCCGCCTGTTGGTATTTGCCCAAGTTGCGATAGGCACCGCCGAGCAACACTTGAAAGTTCCAAGCCTTTTCTGAATCGGCGCCTTCCAATTGACGTTGCAAGTCCATCGCCTTGCGCAAAAGGTCCGCCCCCTCTTCGAAAAAGCCTTGGGCCACTTGCACCCGCCCGAGGACTCCCTGCATGCGAGCCAAGACGTCCGGCTCCTCCTGCAGCATGGTTTCCACCCTGGCCACCCCTCGCTCCACCAATTGCACCGCCGTCATCGGCTTGCCTCTGGCTTTGCGCGGATCGGCTTCGCCGAAGATGTCGATCAGGAATTCCAACACCCTAAGGGTCGTGGCCGCTTCCCGGCGGGCCTGTAAGCGCCCGGCTTCGGCTTCTTCCTGAGCGGCCAATGCGGCCTTCTCCGCCTTTTCCGCGGCGGCGGCGTGACTCAAGGCGGCAGTTTCCGATCGTTTGGCTTCAATCCTGGCGCGATGGTTTTCCACCAACAGAAGGGAAACCACCACGAAGGCCGCCGCCGCCACTCCACCGGCGGAAGCGATGACCGGATGTCGCCGGCACCATTTCACCGCCAACTGCCAAGGCCCGGGAGCCTTGGCCAAAATCGGCTCGCCCCTCAGGAAACGGCCCAAATCCTCCGCGAAAGCGGCCATGGATTCATAGCGATGCTCCGGCCTTTTCTCCAACGCCTTCAGGCAAATCACCGCCAAATCCTTGGGAATCTTGGCCCGTAAGCGCCGCGGATCCAAGGGTTCATCCCGCCGAATTCGATCCAGAACTTCCGGCGGCGTGTCGCCCTCGAAGGGGCGGGTCAAAGTCAAGGCTTCATAAAGGGTGATGCCCAAAGCGAAGACATCGCAAGCCGGCCCCACCTCGCCGGGAGCGCCGACTTGTTCCGGTGCCATGTAATGAGGCGTACCGGCCAACTCGCCGGTCATGGACAAGCCTTCTTCCCCTTGCAAGCGAGCCAATCCGAAATCGCCGATTTTCGGAATCCCGTCGACGTTCAGGAGGATGTTGCTGGGTTTAATGTCCCGGTGCACCACCCCGGCTTCGTGGGCATAGGCCAAAGCTTCCGCCACTTGCACCAGGATTTCCACTTGGCGGCGATAATAAGCCGTATCCCGCGGCCGGTCTTCTCTGCGTTGGCCGTCCAGTTCATGCCGATAAGTGCGTCCTCCCGGCACTAACTCCTGGACCAACAACATGCGGCCATCGACTTCTTCAAAACTGAAAACGGTAATGATGTTGGGATGATTTAAGCGAGCTCCGGCTGCGGCTTCCTGTTTGAACCGGGCTTGGCGACGGGCAATCAGGGCATGATTGGGAAACAGGATTTTGACCGCGACTCTGCGGTTCAGGGCTTGTTGGGTCGCTTCCCAAACTTCCCCCATGCCACCGCGGCCCAACTCTTGAACCAAACGATAATCGCCGATTTCCTGCCCAGCCCCCTGACGGGAGCCTTCTCCGATTTGGCCACGAAGATGGGCGTACTCGAGAAACACTCGACGCAGATCGCCGTGGAATTCGGCCGGAGTTTGAGCCAGAAAGGTGCTGAGATCTTCGACCTTTCCTTCGAATATCTGTTCCAGGCAGGCTTCCAGATCAGGATTCGACGGACCTTCGGGACCGGGTTCGCCCGGCAAATCGGCTTGCGAATTCAAGGAAGGATTCCTCCGTGGGTCGGCCACGCCAGGGCGCCTTGGCTCAAGGCGAGCGCCAAGCGGCGGGATCGCTCATGCCGGCATCTTTGATGGCGGCGGCCAAAGCGCGATTGGCTCGCATCAAAACCATGTACACCGCTCCCCGAGATTTCTGCAAGCGGTTGGCGATTTCGGCGGCGTTGCATTCTTCGAACCAGTAGCCGGAAACCACCTCTCGTTGCTCGGGGGGCAACTGATTGACAGCTTCCACCAGTTTCTCCACCGATTCGCGGCGGGAGAAACGCATGGAGGGGGTGCTGTCTTCCAGTTCTCGAGTCAGGATCTGACTGATCCGGGTCGAATGAGGGTCGGCTCCCCCCTGTTGGGAAGCCAACACCGGAGCCGGTCCACCCCGCAAAGCTCGGGAAATCATGCGTTTGACGATGGTGGACAGCCAGGCGCCGAACGGCGTTCCGCGGCCGGCATCGAAGCGATCCAGGGAGCGGAAGGCCTCCAACCAAACCTCCTGCAGCAGGTCTTCGGCATCGACTCGGCGCCGTAACTCCGGTCCCATGCGCAACAAAATCATGCCCAGGACCCTTCCGCTCATCCGCCGCACCAAATCATCGGCGGCTGCGGGATCGCCGGATTGGACCCTCGAAACCATCAGCAGGGTTTCGTCCCGGGTCGGAGTGGTCGGCGGTTCGTTTTGGTCGGGTTTCACAGCTTTGGCAGCCTGAATCAAAACCATTGTAAGCCCCTAGGGTTCCGGTCGCGAAGGGAGAGGAAGGGCCTTTAGCCGTTGCCGGACTCACCCTCCGGATCGAGCCAAGCGGCCAATTTGGCCAAGCTTCGATGCAGGAGGACTCGGACCGCACCCTCGCTACGCCCGGCGCGCAAGGCAATTTCTTGCCTTGAGAGGCGGAGAAAGCGGGCAAAAAACACCACTTCCTGCATGTCCTCGGGCAATTTGGCAAAGGCGTGATCCAAACGAGTCCAAGCTTCAGCCAGAACCGCTTCCTGACTGGGAGTGGGCGCCTCGGCCGGGGCTCCGGCGGGCAATCCCACCTCCATACGGGCATCACGCTTTTCCGCCCTCCAATACCGCCACCGATCTTGGATTTTTCGCTCCGCAGTGCGCAGCATCCAGCGCCGAAAGCCGCTCTCGCCGTCCTTCTCAAATCGATCCAAGTTTTGCCAAAGTTCCCGGCAGGCGGATTGAATCAGATCGGCGTGAGATTCTTTGGGACCTAAAAAAGCTCCTGCCCGGCGCCGGATGAAGGCTTCCATTTCCGGCAAATGCCGGGCTAGCCAGGTTTCCCAGGGCGGCTCGACTTCGAAATGGCTGGAGGACGAATCCGTATCTTGCATGGTTGGGCTGGGAAAATGATGGCGCGCCGAGCTTGCCTACCAAGTTTAGCCCACAAAAGAACCAGCTCGGCGCCTCTGGGCGGATATGGAAAGGCTGCTAGGATGCCGGCCGGAAATGCAGGTCGCATCCAGGACTTGCTCGCCGCCGTTCCGGCCCCCGCTCCAATCGCCGGACGCCCCCAGGAAAGCTCATGAGCGACCATGTCACTCCCCCTCCCGGAGCCTTAAAGCTCCGTTTATCCATCATGATGTTTCTCCAGTACGGCATCTGGGGAGCATGGTTGCCGCTGTTCTATCAATTCCTGAATGAACACCGCGGCTTCGGCCCGTCCGAGATCGGCACTTTATTCGCCGTCAGTGCCATCGGCGCTTTGGTGGCGCCTTTTCTCGCCGGCCAAATCGCCGACCGCTATTTCAATACTGAAAAATTCCTCGGCATCAGTCACATCCTTGGAGGTGTCTTGGTTTGGCAATTGGCCTGGATCGAAAGTTATTCCGGCTTGCTGCTGTTCGGTTTGGTTTATTCCCTGGTTTACGCCCCGACCCTTTCCCTGACCAACTCCCTGGCTTTCCATCACCTGCCCGACCGGGACCGGGATTTCGGCAAGGTACGGGTTTGGGGAACCGTCGGCTGGATCATTGCCGGCATTGGCATCGGTCAATGGTTGTTGTTTCAGCACACTCCGGAAATCCCGGTCGGCCTTACCGGAGAAGCTGCGGAGAAGTTCGTCAGCGAAGCTCAAATCGGCGGCATGGCGGACAGCTTTCGACTTAGCGGCATCCTTGGGGTGTTGTTGGGCTTGTTCTGTTTTTCCCTACCGGCCACGCCGCCTCAAAAGGAAAAGAAGAACTTCGCCGCCGCCGAGGCCATGGCGGAAATCAAAGGCGGCCCCTTGTTGATTTTGTTCTTGGTCGCTTTTCCGGTCAGCGTGGTCCACCAGTTCTACTTTGTCCACACCGCCGGCTTTTTGCGCTCGCTGGATCTCACCGGCTCCACCATCAATAAGGTGTTCGGGGTCGGCGGCGGCGGCTTGATGACTGTAGGACAAATGTCGGAAATCCTGGTTCTGGCGGCGATGCCGATCGTAGCCAAACTGTTGGGAAGGAAATGGCTGCTGACCATCGGCCTCTGCGCCTACGTCGTGCGTTTTGCGGTGTTCGCCTACATGCCTCACGCCGCCGCGGTGGTCCCGGCCCTGACCTTGCACGGCTTGTGTTTCGGCTGCTTCTTCTTCATCGCTTTCATGGTGGTGGACGAGATGACGACTTCCGACGTCCGGGCCAGCGCCCAAGCCTTGTTCAACGTAGTGGTGGTCGGAGTCGGCATCATCGTCGGCAACTTCTTTGCCGGTTTTGTCGGCAAACAGACCAATATGGCTCCGGAAGGCGCCGACCCGGACTACAACTATCAACTTTTGTTCGGCATCCCGATGTGGATTTCCATCGCCTGCCTGGTCGCCTTGCTGATTCTTTATCCCCGTAAAGTCAACGTCGTGGAACCCAGCACATGAGCCCTCGCCCTCTCGCCATCGGTTTCGTCGGATCGGGCTTCATCACCCGCTTCCACATTCAATCGCTGATTGCGGTGCGAGATTGCACCGTCGCCGCCGTCGCCGGACGCCACCTCGGCCGGGCCCAAGAGGCCTGTCAATTGGCCAAGGATTTGTCCTTAGGAAATCCGAAGGCTTATGACGACGTGGCCTCCATGGTGGCCGATCCCAACGTCGACGCGATTTGGATTTGCGCCACCAACGACAGTCGCATCCCGGTCATGGAAGCGATCGCCGCCGGCCACGCCAATCGCGAACAACCGTTGAAGGGCATTGCCTGCGAAAAGCCCTTGGCCCGCAATCTAAGGGAAGCCCTGCAACTGCAACAGATGGCGGAAAAGCTGGGAGTGGCCACCGGATATTTGGAGGACATGGTGTTCGCCCCTCACTTGCAACGCGGCAAGGAAATCATATGGCGGCGTGCGGTACCTATCGCCGGCCGGCCTTACTTGGCCCGCGCCGCGGAAGAACATGGAGGTCCTCACAGCGCTTGGTTTTGGCAAGGAGAGGTTCAAGGAGGCGGCGCCTTATTGGACATGATGTGCCACAGCCTTGAAGCCGCGCGCTGGCTGTTGACCGAACCGGGGGCGCCCCGAAACAGCCTCACGCCGATTGCGGTTTCCGCCACCATTGCCGGATTGAAATGGACTCAACCGCGCTTCGCCGAAGTCCTTCAGCAACGCTACGGCGGTTCCGTGGATTTCCACAACCGGCCCAGCGAAGACTTTTCCCGGGCCACCGTCATTTGGCAAACCGAAGACGGGCAGGAACTGCTCACCGAGGTCACCGATTCGTGGAGTTACGTCGGTGCCGGCCTGCGCCACACCTTTGAATTGCAAGGCCCGGAATACGCCATGAATTGCGATTTGGGTCGCACCGGTTTGGAAGTCTTCCTTTCCCGGGAAATCCGCGGCGAAGCCGGCGAAGACCTGGTGGAAAAACAAAACGCCGAGCAGGGCTTGATGCCGGTCGCCCCCGACGAAACCAGCCACTACGGTTACGTTGGAGAAAACCGCCACTTCGTTCAGGCCTTCCAGCACGGCCACCCGGCAGAATTGGATTTCCAAGCCGGAGTCGACGTCACCCGTTTGATGATGGCTTGTTACTGGTCGGCGGAAGAGGGTCGTACCGTCGACCCCCGCGATCCGCACTTGGAAGATTTCGTTCCGGCCGTAGCCCGGGGAACCTGGAAAGCCCAAACCGCCGGTTCCAGGGAGTGAACGCCTGCCTTCGCCTGTGCCCGATCCTCCTCCTACTCGCCGGCGCCTTGCCGGCGTGCAACAGTCCTACTTCGGGACCGACCCGGTTGCGGTCCTTTCCCGGAGTACCCTGGCATACCAGCATGGGACACGGCGGAGGATTTCGGATCTACTGGCGTACCCAACCCGATCCGCTACGAGTCCAGGAAATGGGCGTTTTGGAAGTCCGGGTGGAACCTCTAGACCAACGGTTTCAAATTCAGGAATGGTGGCAGGCAGAGTTGCACGTTCGCGCTCTGGGAAGCCGGGAAAAAGTCAGCTACCTGCCCAAGGCGGCCAGTCGCAGTCAAGACGGCGTATTTCGATTCCGCGGCCTGACCTTTCGGAGTCCCGGAAACTGGCGGGCGGTGATTCGGTTCCGGACTACATCCGGAGAGTCAAGCGCCCACTTCCCTTTGTGGGTGTTCTAATCGCGACCCGCGGTTTGCGGCGGGTTGCCGGTCGGAGAATTTGGCAAGCATGAAATACGGTTTCCTGATCGATCAGCGCAAGTGCATCGGCTGTCACGCCTGCACGGTGGCTTGCAAAGCGGAGAACCACGTTCCCGTCGGCTCCTTCCGCACTTGGGTGAAGTACACCGAGAAAGGGACCTTTCCCAGCGTTCGGCGGCACTTCACGGTGCTGAGATGCAATCACTGCGACAACGCCCCTTGCGTCACCATTTGCCCGGTGAAAGCCCTGCACAAGCGGCCGGATGCCATCGTCGATTTGGACCGGGACCAGTGCATCGGCTGCGTCGCTTGCATGCAGGCCTGCCCCTATGACGCCCTGTATCTCAACGAAGACACCGGTACGGCGGAAAAGTGTCATTTCTGCGCTCACCGGGTGGAATTGGATTTGGAACCAGCTTGCGTGGTGGTTTGCCCGGAAGAAGCGATCGTTTGCGGCGACGTCGACAACCCGGAAAGCCGGATTGCGAACACCCTTCGAGACCAGGAAACCAGCCAACGCAAACTGGAAAAAGGAACTCAGCCGAAACTTTGGTACGTGGACGCCTTGGAAGCTTCTTTGCAACCGGGAAGCGCTCGCGAACCGGAGGCCTGGCTTTGGTCGGATCGCCGGCAGGCTCCGGTAGCGGTTCCAGGTTTCGAAGCCCTGCCCGATCTGGTGACCACCTTCAACGTCGATCATTCCAGGCGCTGGGGATGGCACATCTACGGCTATCTCATGACCAAGAACCTAGCCGCCGGCACCATGCTGTTGGCCCCATGGTGCACCTTGGCCGGCTACGACGGCGGCTTGTTTCCGGAAATCGCCGCTTTGTTTTTCCTGGCCATCACCTCTTTCCTGCTGGTTCACGATTTGGGCAAACCGGAACGGTTCTTGAAAATTCTGTTGCGCCCTAATTTGAAATCCTGGCTGGTCCTGGGAACTTATTTCCTGATCGGCTTCGGCGCTTTGACCAGCGCTTCCCTAGTAGCTCGATTGGCCGGCTGGCCGGAAGTCGCCAACGGCTTGCGCTGGCTCAACTTGCCTTTCGCACTAATGACCTCCGGCTACAGCGCCTTTTTGTTCGCCCAATGCAAGGGTCGGGATTTGTGGTTGGAAAAGGGTTTGTTCGCCACCTTGATTTTACGGGCGGTTTTGCTCGGTGGCGCCGTAGCGACGTTCTTTCCCCAAAGCCCGGACCGGGATCAAAGCTGGCCCCTGGCCGGCCTTACTTGCTTCCTTGCCGGCCTCTTGGTGGTTTGGCAAGAAATCCGCCATCGCAAACAAAGCCCGGAAAGCGAAAACGGGCGCCGCGCCCACCGCTTGATGTTCGAGCGATTGGCCCATGCCAAAACCGATTTCATGCTATTGATGGCCGCGGTCCTCGGCGGAGCCGCCGCCTTCAGCACCGCTCCCATGTTCACTTTTGGACTCATGATTTTGCCGCTCGCGGCGGTAGCCCTGTTGTTGTTGGAAAAAGCTTGGATTGAAGCCGGTCAGGAGGTTCCGCTGTCATGAGCGCCCCGCAGTTACCGTTGGCTCCTTCCGGTGAGGCCTGGCGCTTCACCCCCTTGCAATCCTTTCCTCCTCCGGAGCGTTGGGACGATTGGGTGGAATACGACGCCCGAGCTTGGCCACGCAAGGTGGAAAAGCGTTATCGCCTCATCCCGACCACTTGTTTCAACTGCGAAGCCGCTTGCGGCCTGGTCGCCTACCTCGATCAGAAAAGCGGGCAAGTGGAGAAAGTCGAGGGCAATCCTTATCACCCCGGTTCTCGAGGTCGAAACTGCGCCAAAGGACCGGCCACCTTAAGTCAGGTCAAAGATCCGGACCGGATTCTGTATCCGCTGAAACGAACCGGCCCTCGCGGCTCCGGTCAATTCGAACGAACCACCTGGCAGGAAGTGATCGACACGCTGGCAGCGCGGATTCGCAAAGCCCTGCAGGACGACCGGCGGACCGAAATCATGTATCACGTCGGCCGCCCCGGTCATGACGGATATATGGACCGAGTATTGCAAAGTTGGGGCGTGGACGGCCACAACAGCCATACCAACGTATGTTCGGCGGCGGCGCGATTGGGCTACGCCCTTTGGTGTGGAAGCGATCGCCCCTCTCCCGATCACGCCAAGGCCAAGTTCATTTTGCTGTTGTCGGCTCATTTGGAGACCGGCCATTACTTCAATCCTCACGCCCAGCGCATCATGGAAGCCAAGATGAACGGCGCCAAACTGGCAGCGGTGGACGTGCGTTTATCCAACACCGCATCCATGGCCGATTGGTGGTTGGCGCCCTTCCCCGGCACCGAAGCGGCCCTGCTTCTGGGATTCGCCCACGTCCTCTTGCAGGAAGGGCTGGAGGATCGAGACTTTCTCAAGCGTTGGGTGAATTGGCAGGCCTATCTCGAAGCGGAAGAACCGGATCGCAAACCCAAATTCGATCGTTTCCTCGAACTGCTTAGAAAAAACCACGCCCGCTACACGCCGGAATGGGTGGCCGAGGAATGCGGCGTGGATGCTGCCGTGGTTCGGGAAGTCGGCAAAGCCATCGGCCAGGCTCGCGGCGGTTTGGCTTCCCACGTTTGGCGCAACACCGCCGCCGGCAATCACGGCGGGTGGCAAGTAGCCCGCTGCTTGAAGTGGTTGTGCGTTCTTACCGGTTCGGTTGGAACCGAAGGAGGCACCGGCATGGCCAGTACCCACAAATTCGTGGCTGCTCCTTTCGCCAAACCGGAACCGCAAAAGGTATGGAACGAGCTGCTCTATCCGCCGGAGTGGCCCCTTTCCCACCACGAACTGAGTTTTCTGCTTCCCCATTTGATTCGGGAAGGACGCGGTCGCTTGGATACTTATTTCACCCGGGTCTACAACCCGGTTTGGACCAATCCTGACGGTTGTTCCTGGGTGGAAATGTTGCGAGACGAAAGCAAGGTCGGCTTGCACGCGGCCTTGACCCCCACTTGGAACGAAACCGCCTTGTGGGCCGATTTCGTCCTGCCCATGGGCCTGGCCACCGAGCGGCACGATTTGATGAGCCAAGAAACTCACGCCGGCCGCTGGATTTCTTTCCGCCAACCGGTCCAAAGAGTGGCCATGGAAAGAAGCGGCCAGGAAGTGGAATGGACCTGGCAAGCCAACCCGGGAGAGGTTTGGGAGGAGGACGAGTTTTGGATCGCCCTTTCTTGGGCCATTGACGAGGACGGCAGCCTCGGAATCCGCAAGTATTACGAATCTCCCTACCGCAAGGGAGAACGCATTACGGTGGCCGAATACTATCGCTGGATCTTTGAAAATTCCGTTCCGGGATTGCCGGAAAAAGCCGCCTCCTGCGATTTGACTCCCCTGGAGTTCATGCAGCGCCACGGCGCTTTCGAAGTAACCGCCGAGGTTTATCAAAGTTATGAAGCCGAAGTGGAAACCGATAAAGCCAAAGTGGTTTTGGACGGCAAAGGTCGGGCCGGCTTCAACACTCCTTCCGGCAAGCTGGAGTTTTATTCCCCCACTATGAAGGAATGGGGATTCGACCAACAAACTTTGCCCGGCTACATCCGCAGTCACGTTCATCACGCGGACATGGATCGGTCGAAGAACGAGTTTGCCTTGGTTCCCACTTTCCGCTTGCCCACCTTGATCCACACCCGATCCGCCAACGCCAAGTGGTTGTGCGAGTTGTCCAACTCCAATCCGGTTTGGATTCATCCTCAAGATGCCGCCCGAGTTGGAGTGGAAAGCGGCGACCTGATTCGGGTTTCCACTGCCATCGGCCATTTCGTCAACCGTGCTTGGGTGACCGAAGGAATCCGTCCCGGGGTCGTGGCTTGTTCCCACCATTTGGGACGCTGGCGCTTACCGGATGGCCCGGGCACCGATCGCTGGGGCGGCGCTCCGGCGACCTTGCAAGAAACCGAGGAAGGCCGCTGGCGCCTCCATCGCGAAGGGGATTTGCAACCCTGGTCCTCGGAGGATCCCGATAGTGAACGAGTGTGGTGGCGAGACGGCGGCGTTCACCAAAACCTGACCTTCCCGGTTCAGCCCGATCCCATTTCCGGCATGCATTGCTGGCACCAAAAGGTTCGGGTGCAGCCGGCCCAAGCCGAAGATGTCTACGGCGACGTTGAGGTAGACACCGAAAAAGCCTTCCAGGTCTATCGGCAATGGGTGGATCGAACCGGCGCCTTCGGACCTAAGCCCAAGGGTTTGCGCCGGCCGTTATGGTTCGCTCGAGCGGTCCGGCCGGCGGAACAAGCCTATCGAACTTCGAAAAAGAAAAACTAAGTCTCGAAATCGCCGCCTCTACTCGCCGCCGAATCTCTTGAAAGAAAAGGTGGCATGAAAAGAAACGGGCCGGACGTCGCGAAACGTCCGGCCCTCGGCCTGTGGGCCTTTGGGGAATCAAGGTACCACCCGCAGCGAAACCTTATTGCTGAGATGATCCGTGTGACCTCCGAATAAACCGGCTTGAGCGTGAAGGTCCTGGCAAAGCAGACTGGGATTGGCCGGAATGGTGATGTTGGTGGCCAAACCGCCATAAGGCATGGTGTAAGGGAGTACCGCAACGAGCACCGCAAAATCCAACTCGGTCGGCCCCAGTACCGACATGTCGTTGCCCAGACTCCTGGAAACCGCCAAGCTAATGCTGTTGCCGGCCGATTGAGGCACGGTGAGGATCAAGGCAGCACCCAGGCTGGGGTATCCAAGCAGGTGCAACTCCTGTTCGATCGGATCGGCGACGATGACGTCCCCACCGTTACCAAAATCGTTGGCGTGAATCGATTTGCAACCCATGGCGAAGACGTCCCCATCCACGTCCAGATCGCCATCGAAAGCCGAACCGCGACTATCGATTTCACAGGTCACGACGCCGGCAAGGTTGTAAACGAAACCTTCAGGAGTGGCGTTCAGGCTGTCTCCCCAAGACACGCCGGCAATGAAATCCGCCTTTTCATCAAAGCAGACCCCGGAAGCCACCAACTGCAGAGTCGTGCCCGGAGCATCGTAGGAAGAGGTCCAAAGGACGGAACCGGCTTGGACGTCGAACAGGCCGATTTCGTGGTGATCGTAAGCCGGAGTAAACCGCTGAATTTGGAAGGCGCAAAGGCTACCGTCGGTGTTCAAATCCAGCCAGGCCGTGTACGTATCTCCGCTGAAAGATGCGCTTCCAACTTGATTCCAGCTTCCAGGAGTGCTTTCTTTCCAAACTTCCAACGATCCGAAATTGCCGAAGGCGAAAACTTGCCCGTCACCGGACAAAGCATGGCTATCGAAACTGGCTCCAATCGGTTTGCGGAACAACTCCACCCCATTCAAGACGTCGTAGATGACGGCATCGGTGCCGATGTTGAAATAGGCCCGGGTTCCGTCGTCGCTCAGCCTGGTTTGGCGAGAATGAAAACTGGGCGGCGAGTCCAGTTGCGCACTGCTGAGGAGGTTGCCTTGAATGTCAAAAGCTTCCACCCGCAACTTAGCGAGATTCGGATCCGCCTTCCAAGTTAAAACCACTTCGGCGAAATCGCTGATCAGAACGCCACCGCCGAAGTAATCCAAGGTGTTGGGAAAGGTGTAGCTCCACAGGGGTGTTCCAGTTTGGTCGCAAGTGTCGTACACGTGGACGGTGGCTTGATAATCGAATGCGGAACTCGGATCGGTATCCTGCACTTCCATGGCAGCTCCGTAAGGAAGACGATCGGCGGTCGCAACCACCGGGTCGTGAGCATCAGGCATGAAAGCGCTAAAGATCGGTGCGGCATCACCGGTGGGATAACAACTCACTCCTTGCGCCGCCACATCTTGGGAGGCCAGCAGACTTGCACCGCTGTCCCCCACGGATACGTCCCGGCAAATCCAAAGGCTTCCGCCGTCGTCTCGAATCCACCTCGGCGCCTGCACTAAATGATTTTGTCCGCCACGGCGCTGCTGGCGAACCATGCCACCGGCACGAACCTGCTCGACGATTTGAGCGCCGGCCGGATGGACTTCCAAATGTTTCGCAACTTCAGGGACTTGCTGTGGAAAAGCAAGTAGCAAGGGGATGAGGGTTAACATGTTGAGCCAATTGGGGGGGATGATTTCCGTCTTCAAGCCGTCCCAAAGTCGCATGATTGAGATGGCTTTCCCTTGCATTGCGCCGAGGAGATCCATTTCGGACATAACTTTCCGAAAACCTTTCAAATCCGGCCGACTTTATTGAATCAGCACCCGATTTCCTTCCATCCAATTCTTCAGTTCCAGATCTTGGAAAGAAAATGCCTGGGCAACTTTCCATGGATCCACCGGCCAGAGTCGGAGACTCCCGTCGGCGGATACCGTGCCAACCTGTCGGCCATCTGGACTAAAGGCTCCGTGGAATACCGGGCCGTCGTGATCTCGAAAGACCAGGGGTTCTTGATCCAAGGCATCGGTCCAAAGGCAGGAAATGCCGTCGTCACCCGTAGTCAAGAAATGGCCGCCAAGGGAGGACGGAGCAGCTACCACCGATGAAATCAATCCTTGGTGAAAACTCCGGTCTGCCACTCGGCTCCAGCCTTCGCCGGTTCGTCGAAGTCGCAGCACCAAGCCACTGCCTAAAGCTCCGACCAACAAATCTCCAGTTTTGGCATGGTACGCCAGCCCCCTGGCCCAGATTCCGATTCCAATCTTGCTTTCCAAGGAAGCGTCGGCCTGCCAGATGCGCACTTCGGAATCTCTCGAGGTGGTGGCCACTTGCTGATTCGCCATGGCACAAAGGGCCAAGACCGAACCGGCACTCTCCTTGCTGCGCCGGACGAGTTGGGTTCCCAGGGTGCCCTCATTCAAAGCCAACTTCCAGCGGCTGAGAAAGCCGCCTTCTTCCACAATCCAGAAAGTTTCTCCTGTATCGCACCACTTCATATGCTCAGCCGGTGGGCCCAAAGTGGATTGCAAATGCTTTCCCTCGCTATCCAAAGCATAAAAATTGGAAGCTCCGGTCTGATCCACGGTAGCGAAAACGTCGCCTTGGGGCGCCCATTCCAATTGAGCTATCACGGAGTGCTCCGTGGTTTGAAACCGGTGGGACCGTCCTTGCGGCCATTGGGTCAAGTCAACTTTTTCGAAATTCCATAGCTGCAAGCTTCCTTGGGCACCGGCTACCGCCAACCAGGATTTATTCGGGTGCCAAGCCAATCTTCGGATATCTTCCAGAGGGAAATCCAGCTTTAGCCGAGGATATCCCGGAACCCGTCTCCAAACGGAAAGCCGCCCCTGGGTCCCCCCGGCGGCAATCCAACGCCCATCGGCGGAAAAGCCGACTTGAGTCAGAGGCCCATCGCTGCGCAAAACCGGTAAATCAGGATGGCCGGCCAGTCGAAAAACTTGGGCTTCGGTGCGATCCAAATTGCTTAGCAGATACTGATCTTGGCAAAACCAAGCCAAACCCTGAGGCAAAACCCGGTAATGAGTGGTCGGGATGCTCTGCATGATTTCGCATGATGGAACCTGCCAAATTTGAACCAGCCCTTGAAAGGTGGCTCCGGCCAGCGCCGGCTTTCCTTCAGCAAATTTTAAAGCGACCACGCTGCGAAAGCCGGATTGCTGCAATTCTCCTAGATCCTGGCCATCATCAAAATGAAGCAAAATCGCATTGGCTTGATTGCGACTTTCCCCGGCAAGAAATCCGACGGCCAGATACTCGTGGTCGCCGTCCCAAGCAAATTCCACGACCGGGCGGCCGAAATCACGCTTCCAAAGATAGTTCCCATCCTCCGGATCCAATAAGCCGAGCTCTCCCGCTTCCGTAGCCAGCACGATTCGTCCGGAATGCTCCCCTTCCTGAATCCAAGCCGCTTTGGTAATCGGTTTGGAAAATTCGGATTCGAAGCAAGTTGCCTGCCAGGAATCGGGCTGCCAGATCCGCAAACTGGCATCGCTATGCCCAGGTTGAAACATCGGTCGCCCACCGGCGCTAAGCCAACCGGATTGAGGATGCCAGTCCAAACTCTGAATCGGTCCTTCGTGAACCGGATGCCGAGCTTCCACTTCCAGGTGGCGATTCATTTGAACCACCGAACCCGAAACACATCCGAGCAAAATGCTTTCTCCCGAACCGGAAAAGCGGAAGGAAGCAATCCCCTCGTTTTCCGGCAGAGTCGAAAGTCGCCACCGGCTTTCCTCCAAATCCCAAAAGCCGATCAAACTGCGGCGGTCATGGAGCACGACTCCCCTGCCCTGGGGATCGGAGAAAAGCAATCCATCTCTCTCCGGCCAGGAAATTTTTTGTTTTTGATGACATTGGGTCAAATCGGTGTCCAGCCATAACAGTTCACTCTGTTTCAAGGCTTCGTTCGACACCCAAAGAACCACTCCCCGATTCTGCGCTAAAACCACGCCTCCCCGCAGCCGGCCGCCGGGAGGCAAGAAATGCCGATCTTCATAGCAATGTCCCAAAGTTTGCAGCACGCCGGAAGCCAAGACTCCAGGATCCAAGAACTCCGAATACTTATGCGCCGCCAGCAACAAACGCAAAGATTGCATGGGTTTGGTTTCCGCCAATCGCATCCCTTCCAAAGCCAGGCGATCCGCCATGATCTCCCGCTTTTCCAATTGAGTCCGGCGCAAATAAAGTCCCATGATGACCAGGGAAGCCACCAAAAAGATAAAGGTCGACAAAGTTAAGCCGGCGACGGTAGGCCTCCTTTTGACCCAACCCTGAAACTGAGAAACCAAGCCTGGAGGTTTCACCGTGATGGGCTCGAAACAACGAATGTGTCGCAAATCGGTTGCGAATGCGGCCAGGTCCGCATAACGCTGCTGGGGTTCGAAAGCCAAAGCGTTGGCGAAAACGGCGGTTAAATCAGGGGCTAAATCCACCCAAGAACCTTGCAGAGGTGGGATCTTCCAGGTGGCTCCAAATGGCTTCGGCGCCTCCAAGCTCAAACACTCCAATAAAACCAAAGCCAAAGAAAAAAGATCGGACCTGGGGTCGGCAAGCCCGTCCCCCTGGCGCTGTTCCGGTGCCATATAAGCCGGAGTTCCGAAAACATCGCCGGTTTGGGTCAAGGCTTGTCCGGCGTCTTCCACCGCCGCCAAACCGAAATCTAGAATCTTGGGCAAGCCCTCGGGGGTCAGGATCAGGTTTCCGGGTTTGATATCGCGATGAATCACCCCGGCTTGGTGAGCCGCCTCCAATGCCAACGCCGCTTCTTCGAAAAAGCGAAGCACCTGATGCAATTCCTGCCGGTTTCGAGGAGCTAGAGGTAGAGCCCCAGAAGAACTGCCCTCCCTGGCCTCGGCCAGAGCATGGCGCAACGGCAGACCGGCGGCATACTCCATGGCCAAATACGGCGGTTGGTGGCGAAAGTCCGCTTCCACCAAGGTGCAGAGTCGGGGATGGTCCAGGCGGGTCACCGCCTCCGCTTCCCTTTGAAAACGACGCAAGCGGTCCTCCGCCGGCCGGTGCCAAGGAGAGGGCAAAACCTTGACCGCCACCAAACGGCCGAGATCGGGATCCCTTCCCAAATACACCTGCCCTTGACCGCCGGAACCCAGCGGGCCGATGAGCTGAAAGGGACCGATGGAACTCAGCCCGAAAGGAGCGGGAGATCCTCTTTGATGTTGGTGCCGGGCCTCCAAGAGAGCTTGGTACTCCCGAGCGACGGCCTCCTCCTGTCCCGGGAAGCGGGCGAGATAGGAAGAAAGCGGCAACAATCCCGGCCCCTGCAAGTCGGCTAAGGCTTGCTGGAGAAACTCAAAAACGTCCTCTCGTTCAGGGCCGAACATGGTGATGGTTTGGGCTCGGGAATGCCCATTATCCCAACGCCGCTCGCGAAGCCTGATCATCCGTGGAGCGGCGCTCCACCAATTTCACCATAAACTGGAGTTCGTCCATGAACGCTCGGCCACCTTCGCCAGCCGGAAACCAATCCCCGGAACCGGCCACCGTTTGGCTGGTTCAACGAACCCGAAACGGCGCCGATTCCGAGGCCAAGGTTCTGTACGATCGCCTGGCTCCGGCGTTGTTGGCCTGGATTCACCTGCAAGTTCAACCGCGTATGGGCGGTCGCTTCGAAGCGGAGGATTTACTTCAGGAAATCTGGTTGCGGATTTTGGATCTGCTACCGAGTTTCGACCCGAACAAAGGCGGTTTTCGCGCCTGGGTATTTCAAATCGCCCGATTCGTGGCCCTGGAATGCTTGCGCAAGGCCATTCGTGAAAACCCGAGTTTAGTGTTTCACCAAAGTGATCCGTGCCTGGCACGGTTGAAGGACGGCGAGGCTTCAGTCAGCACCAACATGGCGCAACGGGAAGCCTCCAGCCTGCTCCTCGCTTTTCTGAACGACCTGGCGCCTCGGGAAAAAAAGCTCATGATCCTCTGCGGCATGGAAGAAAGGCCGGTGCGGGAAGCGGCCGCCGCTTTGGAGTTATCGCAAGCGGCGGCGGAGAAAAGTTGGCAACGATTACGGACCCGGTTGCGACAAGACCCCAGCTTGAAGCGGATTTTATTCTTTGACGAGTAAAGCGATTCAAGCGGTGCGAGAAGGTTCGGCGAGAGCCGATTCAGGAACCGCTTGAACCCGAGGACGGCGAGCAAAGAACACTTTCAGGCCTTGCCAAACCGAACCGCTTTGTTTGGCTTGGTGCCACAAATCGGCGTAGACGTGCAGATTCAACCACAGCGGGTTGTAGCTGTGCACCGGCTTGGTGATGCCGTATCGAACCTTTTCCGTTTCCAATTCAAAGGTGCCGTAAAGGCGATCCCACAAAATGAAGATGCCTCCGTGGTTGCGATCGATATAACGAGGATTGCTGCCGTGATGAACCCGATGGTGAGAAGGAGTATTCAAGATCCACTCCAAAGGACCGAGGCGGTCGATGAACGGCGTGTGAATCCAGAATTGGTAAATCAGATTGATGGCCTGCGCGGTAAAGATCCACACCGGATGAAAACCGAGCCAAGCCAAGGGCAGCCAGAAAATCCAGTGATGCCAAAAGGTGGTCCAAGGTTGGCGCAAGGCGGTGGCCAAGTGATAACGCTCGGAAGAATGGTGCGCTACGTGAGCGGCCCAAAAGGCCGGAATTTCATGACTTGCCCGGTGATACCAGTAATAGCTGTGGTCTTCCAGGAAGAACAACAAGAGCAGACTCCACCAAGCCAGCGGAATCTCGAACAGCCGGTTGTGCCAAGCCAAGAAGAACAAGCCCAAGGTCATCACCTTGGACATCGACTTGGTGACCAGACTGCCCAAGCCCAAGGCAATGGAGGTGGCGGCATCCTTCCATTCGTAGTGAGCGGTCCCCCGCCGCAGGTCCCAGAGGATTTCCAGAACCAGAAACAGGACGAAGCCGGGGACGGCGTACAGCAGGATGGCGTCGTAGACCGGGGTCATGATGAAGTCCAGCATAGCGTTTCGCCAAGAAAACTGATCATACCAGTTGACCAGAAGAGGATCTTCTAAGAGGATGAGAGCATGCCTACCCGGGAGCGGCGCTCATGACTCTCAAGAAAGTCGTACGTAAGTCCTTGTCGGAAGCGGTGTTCGATCAACTTTCCGAAGAAATCGTGCACGGCAATATGGAGCCCGGCCAACGCCTTCCGGCGGAGCGGGAGCTATGCGAAGCCCTGGGCGTCAACCGCGGAGCCTGCCGGGAAGCCTTGCAACGCCTGGCCCAGGCTGGGCTGATTTCCATCCAACATGGCGGCTCCACCAAGGTGCTCGACTATCGAGCCAGCGGCGGTCTGGATTTGTTGGGTCGCCTCCTGTTTCGCCCCGACGGCGGCTTCAGCATTCAGGTCGCCCGCAGCATTCTGGAAATGCGAGCCGCCTTGGGCCCGGACATCGCCGCTTTATGCGCCCGCCGGGCCAAACCGGAGTTGAAAGGTCAACTCCGGGAGGTGGTCACAGCCTTAAGCGCTGCCGGCGAGGACTTGAATCAAAGGCAGTTGCTTGGCATGCGCTTTTGGGATTTGTTGGCTCGAGGTTCGGGCAACATCGCCTACCAGTTGGCCAACAACACCCTGCGCAAAACCTATGAAAAAATCCGCCACGTCCTGACCGAGCTCATGCGCGATGAGTTACTGGACCACAAAAGTCATCAGGCTATCGCCGAGGCGATTTTTCGCGGGGACGATTTATCCGCCAAACACGTGACCCGCGGTTTGTTGGAAAAAGGCACCAGCCGAATGCTTCAGTTTCTTGCTCGTTTCGAGAAAGCCCAAAACAAGGAATCCAAAACATGAACTCCAGCCCCGAATCCAGTCGCGACTTCCCCCTCAGCCGTGCCGTCGCGGTGTTCTTCTCTCACCTGAGCCCCAGAGTCATCGGCGGAGCCTTCTTGATCAGTTTGGCGATCCGATTGAATTACGCCCAATGGGGAACGGGAGACTTGGTTGCCCCGGTCGTCATCTTGTGCGCTTGGCCCTTCATCGAATGGATGATTCACGTGTACCTGCTCCACGGCGAACCGATTCGCATGCTCGGAAAGGTCCGCTATCTCTACTCGAGCAAAATCCACCAGGAGCACCACTTGAATCCGGATGATTACCACAACTCTTTCATCAACTTACCCTTGATCCTGTTCGGATTCTTGAATTACCTGATCGTCAGCACCATCGTCGGAATTCTGGCCGGAACCTCAGTCGCTCTTACCACGATGACCACCTTGCTGCTGTTCGGCCTGTTTTACGAATGGATGCACTTTCTGATCCACACGCCTTACAAGCCGAAATCATCCTGGTACCGCAAACGGTGGCGCTATCACCGCCTGCACCACTTCAAGAACGAAAATTACTGGATGGGGGTTTCGATGTACTTCGGGGATCGGGTCCTGGGAACCATGCCGAATCCCGGAAAGGTCGAGACTTCGCCGACTTGCCGTACCTTGGAAGGCCTTTATTCCTGAGTTTCCGCCTTCCAACCGTCGCTCCGGCGCCATGTCGGGGCGACGGTTTTCCATTCCCATCGTTGGGGAGCAACCTAAAATGGCTTGCCATGGTCCGTTCCCAAACCCAAAAGCCTTGGAAGAGGTTGAGGCCCTTGGGCTTGCTCCTGTCCATTGCCGGCACGGTAGCCTGCGGCGAAGCCCAGGATTCCCAAGAACCGGCGCCGGTGGTTTCCCCGAACCAAGGCGGCGACCCGGCTCTGTTGGACCAAAGCACCACCCAAACCAGTCCGGACCGGCGCTTTTCCATTCAATATGCTCCTCTACCCGATCCGATTCCACTGAACGATTACTTTGAACTAAGCCTGGAAATCAAAGGTTTGGAAGGCGATCCTCCCGGAGAGGATTGGATCGTTCAAGTGGATGCCGACATGCCGGGTCACAATCACGGCATGAATACCCAACCACAAGTCTTTCCCTTAGGACAGGGACGTTATCGAGTGGAGGGCATGCTGTTTCACATGCCCGGCCATTGGCAATTGTTCATCGACGTCGGCGAACGCGAAGACTCCCTAAGCCGAACCGTATTTCACGTCTTCCTCGAGCACGGCGGATGACCTTGTCCTTGTCCTGCTTTGCGGTTTGGCTTGCGCCGTCTCTCCTAGGACAAGTTCCGGCCGATCACCCTAAGCCTCCCCCGCCGGCATTGAACATGGAGTTGGAGTTGCCGGAAAAGGTGGATACCGGAACCGTGGTATTTCACGAACGGGAAATTCGACATCTCGCCACCTTTACCCCGCTACCGGAACTTCCGCGCAGTCGCAGCAACCGCTGGGCCGACGATCCAAAAGCCGCTCACTTCGGCCAATTTCTTTTTTTCGACCCGCGGCTTTCTTCCACCGGAGAAATCTCTTGTGCCAGTTGCCACGATCCGGCCAAGAGCTGGGGAGACGGGAAAGCTTTGGGCGAAGGCATCGGCAGCTTGACTCGTCATACTCCGGGCCTGTGGAACGTGGCTTATCAACGTTGGTTTTTTTGGGACGGCCGGGCCGACAGCCTTTGGGCTCAAGCTCTGGGTCCTTTGGAGCATCCGCTGGAAATGGGTCAAAGTCGGGTAGGCCTGGCCCACGTCCTATTCCAACAAGCGGACTTGCGCCAAGCTTATGAAAGTTTGTTCGGCTCCCTGCCGGCCATGGATGAAGAAAACCGATTTCCGCCACATGCCAGGCCGGTTTCCGATGCTCCCGACCACCCCCACCATGTCGCCTGGCTGGCCATGGCGGCGGAAGATCAAAAAGCGGTCAACCGCGTATTCAGCAACTTGGGGAAAGCCATGGAAGCCTTTCAACGGCGGATTCAAAGCCGAAACGCCCCCTTCGACGGTTTCGTCGCCGCTTTGATTCAGGGGCGAAAGGAGGACTTCCAGCTTTTGTCGCCGAGTGCCCAACGGGGATTGAAGCTGTTCTTGGGTAGAGGCCAATGCACCCTGTGCCACTTCGGCCCGAACCTCAGCGACGGAGAATTTCACAACATCGGTTGGACCTATCGCCCCGGTGCCGGCGGGGTGGATTGGGGAAGAGAGAAAGCCTTAACCCTGGTGGAACAGGATCCCTTCAACGGCCTTGGAGAATACAGCGATCATCGCCGCCGCAGGGCCAACCAAAAGTTGCTTTATTTGCGTTGGGACGAACATTTAGTGGGAGCATTCAAAACGCCAAGCTTGCGCCACGTCACCGAAACCGCGCCTTATATGCACGACGGCCGTTTCGCCGATTTGGATGCGGTCTTGGACTTTTATTCCGAGCTTCCGGGAGCCCCTCCGATCGGACACCGGGAGGAGAGTCTGCAACCGCTCCGCCTCCTGGACCAAGAACGGGCCGACTTAAAAGCCTTCCTTGAAAGCCTTCGCGGCCAAGCCTTGGATCCCGCTTTGGAAAAGCCGCCGAGCGGCCCCCTTCCCGAAGCGAAAAGCTGAGCAAAGCGAAAGGCCCACAAAGGCTAAAAACGGCTATCATCGAAGCCCCTCCTCCATAACGGAGAGGGTAGCTTCGACCCATGAACATGTCCGGCTCCTCCCAGAAACCCTCCAGCACCCCGTCTCCCTCACGCCGAGACTTCCTTCGTAAAACCGGAACCGCAGGAGCCTTCCTAGGGGCTGGTGGCCCGAATTTGTTGACCAGCCAAAAGGGAAAGGAGCTGAGCTTTTTTCCTGAGCAGGCGCCGCCGCCGGTTCCCGGACAAGACGAACCGATTCGCATGGCGGTGATCGGTACCGGGGGCATGGGCACCGGCCACTGCCACTCGATTATGGGTTTAAATCGGGATGGCCATGAAAAGGTCCACATCGTCGCCCTCGCCGACGTCTGCAAACCGCGCCTGGACCGTGCCCACAAAGCCTGTTCTGAAGGTCAGCCGGGCGTTGAGGTGGCGGCTTATCGCAACTATGAAGACATTTTGAAGCGGGAAGACATCCACGGCGTATTGATCGCCTCGCCGGAGCACTGGCACTGGAAGCAAATCATTGATTCCCTCCGGGCCGGCAAAGACGTCTACTGCGAAAAGCCGATGACCCTGCGCCTCAACGAGGCCTTGGCCGTCTATAAAGAAGTCCACCAGCGCACTGATCGCGTATTCACCGTCGGGACCCAAATGATCATGCAGCCGAAATACGCCGAAGCCAAAAAGATGCTGCGGGAAAACGTGATCGGCACGCCGCTATGGAGCCAGACTTCTTATTGCCGCAACACTCCCTCGGGAGAGTGGAACTACTACGGATTGGAAAAAGGTGTCGTTCCTGGAGAAATGTTGGATTGGGACGGCTGGTGCGGCCCGCAACCGAAAATTCCCTTCGACACCAAGGTCTACCACCGTTGGCGGCGGTACAAAGATTGGTCCACCGGAGTCATCGGCGATTTGCTGGTCCACGTCATGACACCGCTGATCTGGACCGTGGATTTGGGTTGGCCGGTTCGAGTTACCGGAGCGGGCAATCACTTCGTCGACATGGATATGGAAAACCACGATCAAGTCAACATGACCGTGGAATTTGAACGCAAGCACCACATGGTGGTGGCCGGCGCCACCAACAACGACCTCGGGTTGGAAACCATCATTCGCGGTCAAAAGGGAACCATTTTCTTGGGCGGCGCCCACTGCAAGATGACTCCCCAAAGGCACTTCGTCGATGAACTGGACGAGATTGAAGTGAAGTGCTCCAACGTCCACGATCACAACGCCATGCGCCTGGATTGGTTGCGCTGCATCCGCAGCCGCGAAGTGCCCGCCGGCAACATCGAACTGGCGGCCCGAGTCATGGTGGCGGTGGATTTGGCCACCCGTTCCATGTGGGAAGGCTCGGCCTTCTACTTCGACATCGACACCCACCGCGTCCACCGCGGCTAGGCCCTTTCGGGGTCCGATAGCCCACCCCTGTCGGACCCCGCCGCTCCCCCGTTCTTCTTCTTCGACGATTTCCTCGATTCATGCCGGTCATGCTCGCCGTCGAGGCCATGGCCACCCGCTTCGAACTGGTTCTTGACGGGGGCGATGCAGGTTTTCTGCAAGCCGCAGGCGAAGAAGCTTGTGAAATCATTCGCGACCAGGAGGAACGCTTAAGTTCCTTCCGCCGCGACAGCTTGGTAACCCACCTCAATCGCCACGCAGGAGCTGGAAAGATGGCGGTCGACGGGGAATTCCTGGAGTTGTGCCAACTCTGCCTCGAGGTTCACCGGCAAAGCCACGGAGCCTTCGATCCAGCCGTCGGTTCCTTGATGGAAGCTTGGGGTTTCCGAAACACGGCTCCTCAAGCTGAAGCCCAGAAAGCGGGACCAAGCTTCGGGGAAGTGGAATTGGATGACACCGCCGGCACCGTGGGGCTGCCTTCTGGCGTGCAGTTGGATTTCGGTGCCGTAGGCAAGGGTTGGGCTTTGTTTCTGGCCGGCAACTGTTTGCGGGAGCACGGGGTACCCAATGCTTTGTTGCAAGGAGGTCGCTCCACTGCGGTGGCTTGGGGAGCTCCTCCCGGCCAAGCCGGTTGGACCGTGGCCATTCGTCCTCCTTATCGCGGACAATCCGTCACCCAACGGACCCTAAGGAACACCAGTCTGGCCGTTTCCGCCGTTCACGGACGCCAATTGGAGAGCGCAAGCGGTGACATCGGTCACGTCCTGGACCCGCGGTTGGGAACGCCGGCAACGGCGACCGCTTTGGCCGCGGCCGAATGCACCCATCCGGCTTTGGCCGACGCTTGGAGCACCGCCTTGTTGGTCTTGGGCAAGCAACCTTTGCAAAGCCCGTTAAGCTGGTCCCTCTTGCTTCCGAGTTCGCCACCATGAACGCCGCCAACGAGCCCACTTCGTCTTCTTCCCACGACTCGATTCCGCGCCGCCAATTCTTGCAACGAAGCGCCGGCGCCGCCGGAGCCCTGGCCTTTGTACCGGACCTCAGCCGCCGGCGAAGGAAGTTCGGCAAGGCTCCGGTGAAGCTGGCGGTGGTCGGAGTCGGCCGCCACGGACGAACCATCCTGGCGGAGCTGGGCAAATTGAACGGAGGTCAGGTGGTTGCCGTTTGCGACCTGGACCCGAATCGGTTGCGTTCGGCCAAACGCCGGGCCAAGGGAGCCGAAGCCTTCGAAGATTTCGACAGCTTGCTGCAAAAGCAAACCGACGTCGAAGCGGTGATCGTCGCCACCCCCACCCAAGCTCACCGGGAAGCATGTGAAAAAGCCCTGGCCGCCGGCAAACACGTGTTTTGCGAGGCACCTTTGGTTTCCACTTTGGCTGATGGCCAAGCCCTGGTCCAAGCCGCCCGGGCCACGGACAAGGTGTTCGCCGTCGGACTGCAAGGTCGCACCAATCCGGTTTATCGCCTGGCTCGCAGCTTTGCTCGCTCCGGTTCCTTGCAAACCGTGGTCGATTTGAGAGGCCAATGGAACAAGAAAACGTCCTGGCGGGTGGCCACTTCCAACCCGGCCATGGAAAAGGCCCACAACTGGCGTTTGGATCCGGCGATTAGCATCGGTTTGGCCGGCGAAGTCGCCAGCCATCAAATCGACACCGTCAGTTGGTTTCTAAATCAATACCCGAATCGGGTTTGGGGTAAGGGAACGGTGCGCCTGCATGAAGATGGCCGCCAGGTTGCCGATACGATCCGGCTGGTGCTGGATTTCCCCAACGGCGCCTCGATGGAATACCAAGCTTCGCTGTGCAGCTCTTACGAGGGCAGTTACGAATTGTTGCGGGGCAGCAACGCCACTATCAAATTGGCGGATACCTTCGGCTGGATGTTCAAAGAAGCGGATTCGGCGACCCAGGGTTGGGAAGTCTATGCCAGTCGAGAACGCTTCCACAACGACGAGGGCATTACCTTGATTGCCGACGCCACTCAGTTGGCTTCGCAAGGAAAACTCAAGGAAGGTATCGGTCTACCTCACTTGCCGCTGCACTACGCCTTGGAAGACTTCCTGGAAGCGATCGAAAAAGGTCGCAAACCGAAAGTCAGTGCCGAAGCCGGCCTGCGCGCCGCGGTCATTGGCATCTTGGCCAACCAAGCCGTTCTCAGCGGAGAAGCCCAAGCCATTACCGAAAACAACTACCAGGGGAAAGCTTAAGTGGACACCTGGCCCCGCTTGCACCAACTTCCGCTTGCTCTACGCCTGGGTCTCACCGCCTTTCTCCTGATTCTGGCCATCGGCTACGCAGCCTCGGTGGCTTTTCTTTGGGACCACCATGGCAAGCGAGACGAAAAGCCGGGGCTTTCCACCGATGACATGCTGGCGGCTTATACGCCGATCGAGCGTCCCGCTCCCCTGCTCGCCGCGGTGGAAGGAGACCACGCCGCCCAATACCTGACCGAAGGCGATGATTTGCAGGTCTTGAGCAAATGGCTTTTAGGCGACCGAATCGCCGAGGATTATGAAAGCTTGGAGTTGGGCGATCTATCTCCCAAGGAAATCCTGGAAGAAAGTTGTTTGCAATGCCACGCCCGCAAAGCCGACCAAGGCGGAGGCATCGGCCAAACCATGCCATTGGAATTTTGGGATGACGTCAAAGAAGTCGCCTTTCCCAAAAACATGAACCCGCCGGAAAAGGAAATCCTGGTCATGAGTACGCACGCTCATGCCCAGACCATTCCTCTGGTCTCCATTCTGGTGTTCGGATTACTGCTTCTCAGCCGCTGGCCGAAATTCATTCGCCACGGCTTGTTCGCCGCCGGCTTCTTGGCCCTGCTGGTCGACATCGCCTGCTGGTGGCTGGCCAGGAGTTGGCCCACTGCCGCCTGGTTGGTGTGGGCCGCGGGAGGGGTTTTCGGGGCATGCTTCGTGTTCGCCCTTCTGGCCGCCTTAGGAGATCTCTGGCTTCCGGCGAAACGGGCTTCCAACGCCCCTTAATTCTGGACCGCCAGAATCGGCCCGGCGGCGATGGAAGCGGCATGGGGCAAGGTGTCGATTTGCACCTTGACGGCGTGACCGCCATTGGCGTCGGCAGGCAAGGATAAAGTGCCTTGGAAACCGATCGCCGAGGTCGGTGCCGACAGGATCAAAGGATCTCCGGCCCGCAGTTTGGCGGCCGGATTGGCTGGCCCCTCTTCCACTTGGGGATAAAAACCCCATGGCTGGATTTCCAACTCGAAGTCCTCCACTGGTTTCAACAGGATTTGGAAAGCAACTTGCCTGGATTTGCCATCCAAGGGAAGATTCAATTCGTGGCTCTTTCCCGGCTTCAGAACGACGGTTTGCCGGTGGAAAACGGGAAAACCCCGGTATTCATATCTCTTGCCGGACTGAACCGAATAGTCCCGGTATTTGTCGTGCTGAGCTGCAGGGGAAGCCCAGTATTGAAAGGGCATCGCCCCATCTTCACCGGCTTCCGAAATCCGCCGCAGAATCCGGTATCCGGCAATCCCGCGGCCACGGCTTCGATTCCACTGCAACAAGATGCGTTCGCTGGAACCGGCGGTGGAGGCGCGAAAGTTTTCCAAACCGGCGGGACGCAAACCGGGATCGACGTAACGATCGGCCACCGCCAGCAAAAAGCGAAAATCCTCCGCCGTTAGCGGCGCCTGAGCCGGCAAAGTCAAGCGCTGGAAATCTGCCCCGGTGAGATTGCCGAACAAGACCAGAGCCGCCAACAAGGAGCCGGAAAAATTCGGATGGGAGCCGTCCTCCCGATGCAGTTCCCGGTTGGGTTGCAAACGAAGTGCGTCCTGCCAAGCTTCTCCTACCGGAGCCAAACGCCGGGAACCGGAAGCCGCCAAACGCCGGTAAACCCGGCTCAAGGCTTGTTGCGATTCCGGATCGTGGGCTCGAGCCCACGTCATGAAGAAAAGGACTCGGGCCCCTCGTTCTTCAATGGCCTCCGCCAAGGCGGAGCCGAACTGCATGGTTTTCTCCGGCGCCAGCAACGGCCGTTGACTTTGTTCCTGAAGAACGACGAAATCCCACTCTCGCTGTTGCAACAGCCGCTTGCTGCGCTTGTTCTTGGCATGGGCCTCAAAACTGAAACCGCCGGGAGTGTTGCTGGAACAGCTCAAATACCACGGCGGCTCGGACGCTTCCCCCAAACTGCGAACTAATCGAGGCAGTTGGTTGTTCTGGGTATAGGAGTTTCCGAGAAATAAGACCCGCAAAGGTTTGGCCGGATGACGGCCGGTTTGCTGGGCCAAGGCCGGAGAGCCAATCAGCAACAACCACGCCCAGGGCCAGCGTTGCAAGAACGGGCGGAGGAAGGCAACCATGGGGCCTTCCTGCAGCCTACCGAATGTTGCTGGAAAGCCCTAGGAAATCGCCAGCATGCGTTCCAAAGCTTGCCGTGCCGGCTCGATGAATTCGGCCGGGACGTCGACTTGGGGCTGGCGGCTTTGCAAGGCTTCCCAGAGTTTTTCCGGAGTGTTGCGCTGCATGTGCGGACAAAGGTTGCAAGCGCACGAAGCTCCCGGCGCCGGGATATAGGTATTTTGCGGGGCTTCTTTCTGGAAACGGTAAATCATGTTGCCTTCCGTGGCGACGATGAAGGTCTTGCCCTCCGAAGCCTTGACCAGGCGCAACATCCCGGCGGTTCCTAATACGTGATCGCTGAGGTCACGAATGTTCTTCGGGCATTCGGGGTGGGCCATCGTGACCGAGCCTTCGTGCTCGGCTTGCAAAGCCTGCAAGGTCTCGACGCTGAACAGCTCGTGAACCATGCAGGTCCCGTTCCACAGGATCATTTCCCGGCCGCTGACTTCATTCAGCCACGCACCCAGATGCATGTCGGGCACGAACAAAATCGGTTGCTCGGGCTCGATGCTGTCCACCACTTTGCCGGCATTGCCGCTGGTGCAAATCACGTCGGCAAGGGCTTTCACCGCCGCGCTGCAATTCACATAGGCCACCGTAGTCGGCCGGCGCCCGAGTTTGCCGGTTAAAAACTTCTGGTACTGGCGAAGATCTTCGGCCCGACAACTATCCGCCAACGAACAACCGGCCTCTAAATCCGGCACGATGACTTCCGCTTGCGGGCTCAAGATCTTGGCGGTTTCGGCCATGAAATGGACCCCGCAAAAGCAAATCGCCTCCGCTTGCTCGGCCGCGGCCTTGCGAGCCAGTTCCAAGCTGTCGCCGACGAAATGGGCGGCATCCTGCAAGAAACCTTCCTGGTAACTGTGGGCCAAGATCAGGATGCCTTGTTCGGTGGCCCAATCGCGCATTTCCGCGGGAGCCGGAAGGTCCAAGAGAGACGGTTTGTCCATCGAAGCAGGGATTTTGAAGACCGATCGGCCCGGATCCTAAACCTTTGGGAAGGCCAGACAAGTCTCCATTGTAGTCAAGCCTTCAAGGCTTGCCCTCATCGGGGCAGGACCTCCTAGGGAAAGTAAAGGTCGAAGCGGGTGGTCTTTCCTCGAAGCTCGGTATCCACTCCCTGGGCCAAGGGGGTGGCTCGAAGGGGCAATTTGACCACCACCCGCGGGATCGGGAGACGGAGAGCCCGTTGCAACAGCTCGGCCGAGTCGGCATCGGAACCGACCAGCCTTTGCAAAAGCTGCATCTCCTTTTTCACCAAGGCGGATTTTCCCCGCGGAGGATGCATGGGATCGAGGTACACCACATCCGGGACTGGCGATAGAGCCTCGGCCAGCCATGCTTTGGCTTCGGCCAAATGCAAATCCACCCGTTCGGGGATCCAATCCAACTCCGGCTGCTCCGAGGCCCGGCGAAAACCATCCTGCAACAAAAGATGGACCACCGGATCCCGTTCCAAAACCGTCATGCGACAACCTAAGGACGCCAGCAGGAAGGCGTCCCGGCCGAGGCCGCCGGTGAGATCCAGTACCGCAGGAGATGGCCGGCCCGGTTTCAATCCGACTGCCCGGGCTACCGCTTGACCGCGGCCGCCACCGGCACGGCGCCGATAGCCCTGAGGACCCTGCACATATTCGGCGGACACCGGGCCCGGCGAACCGGATCTCGATTGCAACTGCCATCGTTCCCCGGTCCAAACCAACAGCAAGTCGAAGTCCTGGCCTTCCTGGTTGGAAACCACCGGCAACTGCAACTCCAAGGCTTTCTGCTCCACCAGGACTTGGCCCTTCGGGTCCAGATTCACCAGAGCCAATCGAGGCGCCTTCCAGGTGGATTGAGCCGGAGACTTTTGGGTCAAGGCAGGCGCTCCCGTAAAGCCGACCACTGTTCTTCGGCTTGCCGTTGCACCGATTCCAAATCCAGGGTCAACAATTCACCCCGGTTCACCACCCGGCGGCCGCCAATCCAAACTTGTTCCAGGTTGCGGGGTCCGCCGCTGTAAACCAAAGTGGCCGCCGGATCCGGCCCTGCCGGTATAGACCAAGGTTGTTGCATCTTTAGGACCAGGAGGTCGGCCTGTTTGCCGGTTTCAAGTGACCCGATTTCCGATTCCAAACCCAAAGCCCGGGCTCCGCCGAGCGTGGCCATTTCCAATAGGGAATGAGCCGGCATGGCTTGGGCGCCACGTCCAGGCAGGTGAATCAAAGACGCGAGCCGAAGTTCCCACCAGGGATCCAAGTTGTTGTTGCAAGGGGCTCCGTCAGCACCGAGCGCCAACGAAACTCCTTGAGCTTGCAGTTCCGGAATCGGAGCAAAACCGCTGGCCAATTTGAGATTGGCGGAGGGGCAGTGCACCAGATGAGTTCCCGCTTCGGCCAGGCGTTGGCCGTCGTCCGGTTCCAACCACACGCCGTGAGCCAGGACGCAATCGGGACCTTGAAGACCAAGATCGGCCAAGGCTTCGACGTTGCCCCGTCCATAACGTTGAAATACCGCTTTGCACTCGTCTTGGTTTTCGCTGGCATGGGTATGTAAGCGGGCTCCCAGTTGCCGGGCCAATGCAGCACTATCCGAGAGTAAGGCGTCGCTGCAAGAAAGAACAAAACGGGGAGCGAAGGCATATCGCAAGCGCCCGCCTGCGCTGCCGTGATACTGGCGACAAAGAGCTTCCGCTTGATCCAAAGAAGCTTGTCGGTCCTCCTTCATGCCGGCGGGTAAAGCATCCCCGGCATCCATGTGCGCTTTGCCCCCGACCATGCGCATGCCGCAAGCCGCCGCTTGCTCGAAGATTACTTCCGTGTGGCGAACGGTTCCCATATCCAAGATCGCGGTGGTTCCGTTCAACAACATTTCCGCCATCCCCAAAGCGGCGGAAGCCTTCAGGCTGACAGGATCGTGGGCGTTTTCCAACGGCCAAATCCTTTGTTGCAACCAATCCAATAAGCTCAGGTGGTCGGCTTGATTGCGGAACAGGCTTTGACATAAGTGAACGTGGGCTTGCACGAAACCGGGCATCAACAAAAAACCGCGCAAGTCCAAAACTTCTCCGGCGAAGTTCTCTCCCCGTTTCGGATCGTAAGGTTGCAGGTCGGCAATGCGATCGTTTTCAATCACCAGATCGCATTGCGGCCAATAAAGGCGCCGCCGGTCCATGGTCAGAGCCGAAGGGCCGTGCAACAAGAAGCGAGACGAAGGTTCCAACAAGCGACGGAGCCCGATCTTGAGTGGCGGGAATGAAAGGCCGGACAAGCCAAGGGCCTTCCCGATCGAAATCGGGAAGGCCACAGGTCGCCAGGATAGCGTGGCGTGGCTTTACAAAGGTTGGCCGAATTGATCCTTGCCGTTCAAGCGTTGGCCATCGGGATCGCTGACGCTGCCGTCAGGAATCCAGGGGTCCAAGCACTGGCGGTCCAGTACGCAGGGATCGTTCAAAGCATCCAAGAATGCCATCAGGTCCTGGAACTCCTGCTCGTTAAGCACGCAGTTCATGACCGTTTGAATGCCGAGCACCCGCTTTTGCAACAGATCGTTCAAAGCAGCCTGGGAGTTGACTTGCCAATCGCCGGTTTGCACGGTCGGATCCAGTTGGCTGGTGTCGTAGTTGGCAATCGCCGTTTCCACGTCCAGGTGGTGGCGAACCATGGCTTCCAACGAGGTGTAAGCACCGGAGTGGCCGTAAGGGCCGCTGACAGCCAGGTTGAGCAGGCTCGGAGTGCGGAAGGCGTACATGTCTTCGGACTGACCGGTTTCCCGGAAACGGCCGAAATCATCGGTTCCGGTACCCCCGTCACCTTTCCCCCGCCCCACCTGCGGCACGGCAATGTTGTAGTGCTGCTCGTCGGTGAAGAAGTCGCCGCTGTGGCACTGCACGCAACCGGCTCCACCATCTTCCACCGGCTTGAAGAACAGGATCGCCCCGCGCTTGGCGGAACGGCTGATGGCGTTCTGATCCCCTTCGACGAAATCCTTCCACGGATTGTCGACGAAAGTTTGCGACCGCTCGTAGGCCCCGATCGCTTCCACCACCCGCTCGAAGGTGATCAACTCTTCCGCCCCGGCACTGCTGCTGAAGGCGGTTTGGAATTCGTTCAACCAGGTATTGCCGGGAAGTTCACCGGCCCCAATTCCGAAATCGCCCAAGCGAGCGACCAGGTGATCGCGAACCGCGGTGTTGTCATTGCCGGCTTCAAAGGTGAAAGCCCGCATTTCTTCCGGTGAGGTCACCGGGAATCGAGATTGGGCAGCGGCCAAATTGGTTCCGGCCATCAAATCCGCTTCGCCGAAGGGAGTATCGGGGGTGCGAATGCCGTAGCCGTCGCCGCCATTGAAGCCGGCGCTCTTGCCCAAACTCTCCACCCGCGAATCCCAAAACAGGCTGGAATCCCAAAGGGCGACGTTGAAAGTGGCCGGCGAGTTGCGGGGCACGGTCGGCCCGCCGTCAAAGCCATGAGCACCGGCCTGGTGCAAACGCCCCGGCCCGATCAGGTCCGGATCGACGGCATCGACGCCGATCGGCAAACTCAAACCGTCACTGCCACCGAAAACCGGATGGTGGCAGGAAACGCAGGCGGCATCCATATTGCCACCCAAGCCTTTGGTGAAAAACAGTTTCATACCTAATTGAGCCAAGGGATCGTTGATCGAAGGCAACAAGCGGCCCTTGGCTGGATCTCCGGTCAGGCCGTGCTCCCGAATCAATTGACGAAGCTGGGCGTTCAGATTGGGGGCTGCCTTGCCGGAGTTGTTGGATCCGCCGATGCAGCTCCACATGCCGGATGAGGTCAGCAGAAGCGTGCATAGACCAAGGAACAGAGAGTTTCGGGGTTTCACGATCTCCTCACGAATGGATCCTCCGGCGGAAAGTGGGGTCCGCTGGATCGGATTGGTTTTTTGGGGGGGAAGACAAGGGAAGTTTACTTCCCACAGCAGGCTTGGGGGAAAACCTGCCGAATTCCGTGTTACCAGAAATAACGGCGTTCGCCAAACCGTTTTTGGGCCGGATCGATTTCGAATCCAGGAGCCATCCCAAATGCTTAGGAAAACAGATCGAGGCCGATCCCTAGATGCTTCACCTAAGTTACCTAGTGAAGAGGTTTCGGCAGATCATAAATGCCCTTTCTGCCCAAGAACTTAAGAAGCTGCAAATGCTTCCATTAAGGAATTAGGGCTCCAAGTGGTAAGCCTGTTGCAGGCACAGCTTGGCTTCGTCCAAGCCTCGGCCCCGGTGGAACAAAACGGCAAGCGATTGCCCCTCCTCCACAAAGTCACCGACTTTGGCATGAAGCCGGACGCCAACTCCAAAATCGATCGCCTGGCCTTCATGGCTGCGGCCGGCTCCAACCAGGAACGCCGCCTGACCGATTTGCCCGGCCTGACATCGGCTCACCCTTCCTTGGCGGGAAGCGGTCAAAGTCCAGGATTCGCAGCCTTCCCACTGCAGTTCCTGCAAGTTCCCCCCCTGGACCACCACCATCTCCTGGAATTTCCGGCCAGCCCGCCCATCGTCCAAAGCCTGCTCTGCTTCTTCTCCTCGGCCGCTTAATTCCACCACCAAGCGCCGCAAATCGGCGGGACCACCACCCTGCAAACACTCGATGGCTTCTTTGACTTCCAAGGCATTGCCTACTTCCCGTCCAAGAGGTTGCTCCATGGAAGACAGCACCGCCCGGGTTTTCACGCCGGCGCCACTGCCGACCCGGACCAAGGAATCGGCAAGCTCTTGGGCGCTTTCCCGATCGGGCATGAAGGCACCGCTGCCGTATTTCACGTCCAAAACCAAGTGATCCAATCCTTCCACCAATTTTTTTGACAGGATCGAAGCCGTGATGAGAGGGATGGAAGGGACGGTTTGGGTTTCGTTTCTCAAGGCATAGAGAATCCGGTCGGCTGGGGCGATTTCCGAAGTTTGCCCGGAAATGAAACAGCCGACGGTTTCCAAACTTCGGCTCATTTCATCGGCGCTTAAATCGGTTCGAAAGCCGGGTATGGATTCCAACTTGTCCAAGGTTCCTCCGGTAATCCCCAATCCGCGGCCGGAAATCATCGGCACCCGATAGCCCAGTACCGCCCAAAGCGGAGCCAAAATCAAAGACACCTTGTCGCCGACTCCTCCGGTCGAGTGCTTATCTACGAAGGGACCGGCCAAACCCGGCCAACTCAGAGTTGGACCGGAACGGGTCATGGCCAAAGTCAAAGCCACCGTTTCCTCGGCGGTCATGCCCCGGCAGTAAACGAAAGCCAACCAGGCGGCGGCTTGGGCTCGAGTGACTTCGCCGTTGACCAGAGCTTGGATAAAAGCGGCGATCTCTTCGTCGCTTTGTTCTCGCCCGTCCCTTCGATCTTCCAACCAGCGGTTATTCATGACCGTTCAAGTCCTCCTCGGCCAGTGGCAAGGAACTGCCCTGGAGCCGGCAAAATTATAGAAAAGGGACTTGCTTCCTATCGAGACCAGGCTTATTCTCTCGCACCTCTAAATGAGAATGAATCTCATTAAAAATAAAACCGCGCTGGCCTTGGCAATGCTTTGCCCTGCCTGCCAAGTCCCGGAAGTCGACCAGGCCCGGGTGGAGCGGCGCTTGGCCATGATGGGCACCGAACTGCACCTGGTGGTATTCGGTACCGATCGCAGTCAGGCACTGATGGCCAGCGAAGCCGCGGTCCGAGCCCTGGAAAGCACCGAACAGCGCCTCAGCACCTGGCGCGAGCAAAGCGAACTCAGCCGGTTGAATCGGTCCGCCGTGGAGGCCGAAACGGCGATTAGCCCGGAGCTCCATCAGGATCTGATGCAAGTGAGGGAATGGAGCCGGCGCCTGGACGGAGCTTTCGATCCAACTTTGGCTCCCCTGGTCGAGTTGTGGCAACTTCGCCGCGGCGGCCGCAATCGCCTCCCCAGCCCGGAAGCCCTGCACCAAGCCCTGCAAGCTTGCGGTTTAGGGCACTGGCAGCCGCGGGACGGCCACTGGAAGCGCCTGCACCCTCAAGCCGGTTGGGAAGAAGGAGCTTTCGGCAAGGGCATCGGCTTGGATCGAGCCTTGGCCGCCCTGGAAGCCGCCGGCGCCAGCCAGGGCGAAATCAACCTTGGCGGGCAAATCGCCCTCCTGGCCGAAACCGAAGCCACCTTGCAGGTCGCTGACCCACGGGACCGACTCCTCCCGGTCGTGGAGCTAAACCTGCAAGGGGGCTCTTTGGCCACTACGGGCAACTCGGAACGGGGCATCCAAGTGGCCGGCCGATCCATGGGCCACGTGCTGGACCCAAGAACCGGAAAGCCGGCGCCGGACTTCGGCTCTCTCACGGTTTGGGCCGCCAGCGCCACCGACGCCGACTGTCTTTCCACCGGTCTTTACGTCCTCGGTGCGGACGCCGCCTTGCAGTGGGCGGAGAAAGTGGCCGGTGTAGAAGTCCTGGTTTTGGAAAAACCGATACCAGGTTCTCCGACCCAAGCCTTGAGCCTTCGTTACAGCTCTGGTCTTACTGACCGCATCCGGGTTCTGTTGCCGGATGCCATGGAAGGCTGAACTCCCTACTCATGACTCCGAGTCACTCCAAGCACTCTGAGTACCCAAGAACTCCGACCCGAACCATGCACTCCCCCCGCTTTCTTGCCGCCGCCATCGTCGCCGGCACCTTTTTGCTGACCTCATCTTCCCTAACCGCTCAAGACGAGGGCTTAGGAAAAAGAGTGGAGGAAGTCGAACGACGTCTGGACCTGCTCGCCGAAGAACAGGAAAACCAACGTTTGGGCCAAGCGGCGACCGTTACACCGACGGAAGCGGTCCCCGGCTTCGGCTTGGCCGCTTCTCGGGTGTACTTCACCGAACAAGGGGTTTCCCTCGGCGGGTACGGTGAGGCCGTTTACCAAAAATATTCCAACCGGGACGACGGCAAGCCCTCGGGGAAAACCGATACCGCCGATTTTCTGCGGGCGATTCTTTACGCCGGCTACAAATTCGATGAGCACTGGTTGTTCAATTCCGAAATCGAGTTCGAACACGCTTCCACCGGCAAGAAAGGCGAAGCTTCGGTTGAATTCGCCTACTTGGAATACCAGAACTGCGACACCTTGGGCTTCCGCGGCGGCTTGCTATTGGTACCGATGGGCTTTTTAAACGAATGGCACGAGCCCACGACCTTTTTCTCGGTCAATCGCCCGGGAGTCGAAAAGTACATCATGCCCACCACCTGGCGGGAAAACGGCCTCGGCGTGTTCGGCGAAGCGGGAGATTTCCAATACCGCAGTTACGTCCTGGCCGGTTTTGACGGTTCCGGTTTCGGCGACGGCGGTTTCCGCGGCGGCCGTCAAAAGGGCTCCAAGTCGAAAGCGGAAGATTTCGCCTGGGTAGGTCGCGTGGATTGGACCGGTGTCCCGGGCTTGCTGATCGGCGCTTCCCTGTACGGCGGCAACTCCGGCCAAAGCGCCGCCAACCCTCGTGGTGGAGATTTGGATGTCCCGACTCGAATCGCCGAAGCTCACTTGGAATGGCACTTCGAAGGCTTCCGCTTTCGAGCTTTGGCCACCGATGCCCGCGTCGGCGAATCGGCCCAATTGAACCGCTCCTTGGGATTGGGCCGGATGGACGGAGTGGCCCAAGAAATGCGTGGCGCCTACGCCGAGTTAGGCTATGACTTGCTGTCTGCCATCAGCCCCGGCAGCGAGGCCAGTCTCACCCCCTTCGTTCGCTGGGAAACGGTGGACACTCAAGCCGGCATGGCCGGGGCTTACTTGCCCGATCCGGCCAAGGACATGGACATTCTGACGCTAGGCGTCGCTTGGCAGCCCATGGACCAAGTGGTGTTCAAGCTGGACTTCCAGAACGTGGACAACCAAGCCGGCAGCGGCATCGATCAAATCAACTTCGCGCTGGGATACATCTTCTGATGCTTACCGCCCTCTGTGCCGCCATGCTGTGGCTGACCCCGTCCCCGGTTCCGGCCGGGGGCGACGGCCAAGTTTTTCTAACCAAGCAAGAAGCCTTGACCTTGGCCTTTGGCAAGGCCGAGGTGAAACGGCAAAGCCACTACCTCACCAAAAAGCAGATCAAGCAAATCAAAAAGCTCAGCGAAGTCGATTTGCCTTGCAAGGTTCTGCACGCCTATTCGGCTCGAGACCCTCAAGGCAAGCTTTTGGGCACCGCTTATTTCGATACCCACAAGGTTCGAACTCTGCCGGAAACTTTGATGATCCTGGTGGATCCTCAAGGCAAGGTGAAAAGATTGGAAATCTTGGTTTTTCGCGAGCCGAAGGATTACATCCCCAGCGGTCGCTGGTACCAGCAATTCATCGGTCGCAAATTAGATAAAGAACTTCATCTGAAACAGGAAATTCGGGGGATGACCGGCGCCACTTTGACGGCGCGAGCCACTACGGCGGCGGTTCGCCGGGTATTAGCGGCTCATCAGGTGCTTTATCCCCTACCGAAAAAAACCTCGAAAGGGGCAACGAAGAAGCCGGTGGCTTCCTCCTCATGAGCCGGAGCCAAGCCTGGTTTTTTCACCTCGCCAATGCCTTGGTGTCGGGTACCGGCTTGGTTTACGCCTGGATGTTGTATCTGATGGAACCCGAAGACGAGTTTTCCATCTTAAACCACCCCTGGCAAGGCCACGTGCTCCACGCTCATTTGTGGACCGCTCCTCTGCTGGTGTTTGCCGGCGGCATGCTTTGGCACCATCACGCCTGGACTCGCTTCCGCCAGGGCAAGCAAAAGAAAAGGCGGAGCGGCATGATGCTCGGCGCCAGTTTGTTCCCGATGATTTTTTCAGGGGTGTTCCTGCAAACCGCGGTGGAGCCGACCTGGCGAGGCGTTTGGAAATGGGTACACCTGGTGTGCGCCGCCCTGTGGTTGATCGCCGCCATCCTGCACCCCTGGCTTCAAGCTCGGGGCGAAGCGAAAGCTTCCGCTTAGAAATCCCGTTCCAAATCGCAATTCGGGTGGGAATCTTCGTGCAGTATCAAACCCAATTCTCCCAAAGCGTCGACGAAATGCTGGGCAACGTGATTGGAACTTCGATTTTTGGCTAAGGTTTCCCGGTGGCCGGCGCCCAGCTTAGCCAAAACTTCGCGGTGGACTTTCCAACCGTCCAAGTCCCCGCGGCTGCGCTCACTTTCCATGCGCAAGTGAAATTCCACCGCTTCTTCCATCTGATAGCCGACGGCGTTTTCGCGATTCCGGCCAGGACCGATCCAATCCAACGACAACAAAGCCCCGATGTCCCGGGCTTCGGTAATTCCATCATTGCCATCCGGCTTTAAAGTCCAGCGATATTCGCCGACGTGACGACGGTCAATTTCCAGCACCAGTTCTTTCTGGTCGCCGGATGGAGACAGGCCAGATTCCGGCTCCACGATCCACACCAAGCGATCGGGACGATCTCCGCTTTGCAAGGTCAAGCGCACCCAAACTCCGGGAATGAAGGGCAGGTGCTCGCGGAACAAGGCTTTGCCGTCGGGGCGGAAACCGGAAGCAAGATTGCAATGGCAATAGGAAGTGCCCCCGCCGGTGCTGCGGAACTGGAAGTCCAGAATCTTGTGATCTTCCGGATCTCGGATTTGCAGGAAAGCGCTGGCGTGCAAATCGCTGACCTGAACTCGAAACCGGCTTTGCCACAGCACCATGCCCGGAACCCAAAATTCAGGATCCGGCAAGGGGAATTCACCTTCCAAACCGCCTTCCTGGCCCCGGGCCAAGACTAAATTCCGGTAACTCGCATCCTGCACCGCAGCCGCCGCCGGCTCTGGATCCTTCAAAACAACCGGAGAATCGGAACCTGCGGTTGCCCGGGGATCCTTTTCGGCGTACGAGTCATCGAATACGACGTGAAAGAAGCCGTCGTCATCCAACCAGGCCAAGTCGGACTCGGCATTGGCATCGGCGTGCAAGTCGCGCAAATAGGGAATCGAAGGGTGCAAAGGCAACTCCAAGACCTTCCACTCCTGCCGAATCCAGCCGCCGAAAAAGATGGAGGAAAAACTTTCCTGTTGCCAATGCCAATGCAAAACCAATTCATCGACGCCGTCGTTTTCTACGTCCACCACTCGAAAGTACACTCCCCGCTCCGGTTCTTTTTGGATTTGAGGATATTGAAATAAAGCTTTCTTCGGAAACAAACCGGCCTGCTGATCGGCCCCGATCAGCCAAACGTCGCCGGACCGAACGGAAGCGAATTCTTTGCCGAAAGTCACGGCATCGGAAATCGGCCAACAAGAAGCCACCGAATGGTAACCGTGCCAGCCCCGCAACGGTTGCCACTGATTGACCGCCCCGATCAACAAACTTTCCACCGGATCCACTCTGCGGCCCCCATCGCTCAGGCGATAGACGTGCAAGCGGTAGCCTTGTCGCTGCAAATTCCAACCTTCCAACGCCACCCAAAGTTGATAGTGATCCTGATCCGGCACCAAATGGACCGTGCTCACCGAATTTTGTCCCGAGGGCAGAATCCGGTGGTGCCAAAGACCACCTTGAAAATCCAACAGCACCAACCGGCGGCGGCCTCCGGAGAAACCGAATACCAATTCTTCCATGCCGTCTCCGTCTAAATCGGCGCAATCGACGGCGCGGGAAGCCACGATCCGGTCGTGTTGCCAAAACCGCAACACCGCTTGCAATCGGTTGCTGCCCGGGCTGAGGAAATACCATCCCGACGCCAGAGTTTCGGCTTGGTCCGGCGGAGTTCTGAGAGCCACCAAATAACCGAACACTTCCCCATTGCGGCGAATTTCAGCGGCAAGGTCCATGGAGCCGGGAGGAATAACCCCCTCCGCCGACAATGGAATCCGATGCACTTCACCGCTAGGCGTCAATTGCACCTGTTGCAATTGGCCGTCAGGATTCACCAACACCAAACCGCCGGGAACCCGCCCGGAACCGATCAAAGGTCTCAAGCCGTCCAGGGCGAAGACTTGGACTCCTTGCAATCGATCGAAGAAATCGGCCGCCCGAGTCAAGCGGGAATCTTCCGGCCAGCGCTGGGCAGCTCGCCGCAATGTTCTCGAAGCGAAGGCGTATTGGCCACCGGCGGCATAAACCGAAGCTTCCCGAGCGGCGTCCCCTAAGGTTTGCCACTGCTCTAATGGGCGGACCAAGGCTTTTGCCGCTTCAAACCGGCCGGTTCTCAAAGCGAAATCGGTCCCTTGTCGAAAGCGACGCCTGGAATCAGGGTGCTCTGCTTCAGGGTCTTCCCTGGCCAAAGCTAGAAAGGCGTCGAGCAGCCGGTCCAAGGAGGTTTCCATTTGTTGGGCTTCCCCGCTGGATAAGGTCTCCAACAGTTCTTCCGCAGCGGCGGCCTGACCGAACAAGGCCTCCCGGCGGGCGGCATTGGAATCAATGAATCGGGCTCCCAGAATCAACATGGAAGCGCAAACACTGAGTCCGCAAGCCAAAGCCAAAGGCCAACGGTAGTGATAGACCATGCGGCGGAATTTCACCCGCTTCCGCTGCAAGCCGGAAAAAGGCGGCCTCAGCCCCAACCATCCGTCCAAAGCCCGGGCAAATTCGGAGGCGCTTTGGAATCGGAACTTCGGTCGGAGTTCCAAAGCCTTTTGCACCACCGCCACCAGGTCGGAAGGAATGGGTTGCCGGTGCCCCATCAAGCGACCGGAGCGGGGCATGCGAGCAGGCACTTCTCCGGTCAGCAAATGCCAAAGCGTGGCTCCCAGGGCATACACGTCGGCGCGAGCGTCTACCGCCGCTTCTTCCCACTGTTCCGGCGCCATGTACGCGGCAGTTCCGGCTACGTGTTCCGCTCGAGTCAAACTTCGGCCACTTTCTTGATAAGCCAATCCGTAATCGACCAAAACCGCCCGGCCTTCCTCGTGCCAAACCAAATTGGACGGTTTCAAATCTCGATGCACCACTCCGGCCCGGTGCAAAACGTCCAAACCCCGGGCCAAATCGGCCACCGCCTGAACCGCCACCCGCAACACTTCGTCCCCGGTGAACCAAGGCTTTTCACTGGGATGAAGAGCATCCTGCTCCTCCATCCTGGCCATCAGGATTTCCTGCAAGCTTCGGCCCGGAACCCTTTCCTGAATTTGATATGGCCTCCTTTCTTGAACGAAACGAGCCAGGGTTTGCACTAAACAGGGATGCTGGGGAACTTCCAGCGAAGCTTCGCGAATGAAGTGCAATAACTCCGGCCGGGTACAACCGGGACGGGGCGTTTTAATCGCCACCGGTTGGCCGCTTTCCAAATCCAAGCCTTCATAAACCAGGCCCATGCCGCCACCGCCAAGGAAGGCCTGCACCCTGAAGCGACCGACCAATTCGGTTTCGAGCGCCGGTAAGGGAGCTCGAGGATCTACCGGCGGATTCGGATCCAGACTCTCGAGGGCCTGCCAGAGTTTGCCATTTTGGCCATCTTGAGGGCTGGCAATGGCCATTGAGTCTTAGGCCGATTCCTCTAACAAACGACGCAATTGATGCAATGCCCGGTGATGAGCCCGTTCCACTCGCTTGGTACTCAAGCCTTGCTGTTGGGCGAACTCCTTCAAGGTCATGTCTTGTTGATAAATGGCGTACAACAAGTCGTGCAAATGGGGCGGCAACATGGACACGAATTCCCAAATGTCCGCATCCGGCCCGGAACGTGCGTGCAATTGCTGATCATGGGGCCCGAGAGCCAAAATGGTTCCCTTATCCGGTCGCCTCCGTTGAGCGTCCTCCCGGCGGAATTTTTCCCGGCGAACTTTTCGCGCCACACTGGCCAAAAATACGGTGGCTTGGCGAAAACCGTGACGAATGTCCCGGCGCCGAACCACGGCTCGGCGTAAGGCGGATTGAATTACCGTAGAAGCGGAAACCGGGCTGCCCGGAGGAAGGCTGCGTTCAATTTGCCTGCGCAAATCGGTTTCCGCCCAATCCACCAGATCTCCCCACGGGAGGTCACCGGTCCCCTCCTGGGAACCGGAAGTGGAAAAGTAGGAGGGCATGACCCCTTCCATGATACGAAGCCAAAGCGGGATTAAAAAATCCGCCCCGATTTCGCTTTTCCGTCCGATTCCGGCTTCGTCTCACCGGTCTTGGGCTCGGGTAACGGCGGCAATCCCAACTCCTTGCGCATGGCATGCTCCAACTCATCGGGCTTGAAACCGAACGGCCCGCGGCCGCCGGCGTAGGCCAAGCGACCGTCCTTGGCTACCAGGTACAAGCGATCGGGCCAAGCCGCATAGGCTTCATTGACCCGGTCGTCCACCCGATCGACCAGAGCCGGAATGTCCTGAATTTTTAATGCCGTTAGGCACTTACCGGCCAAGGCCATCCGCTCTTGATCGTGAATCGGTTCTTCCACCAAGGGAGCATTTCGCCAAACGATCGGAGCCCGACTGTCCAAAGCATGAGCTTCGGCGATGTACACCACGAAAAATTGAACTTGTTGTCCGTACTTTTGAAAAAGTTGTTGCAGCCGACCGGCTGAAGCCCGAAACGGCGGTCAGGTATAGGAACCGAAAATCAAAGCCACCGGTTTCTTTCCGCGGAAAGAAGACAATTTCACTTGGGTAGGTTTCTTGGCTCCGAGCAGCGGCAATTCGAAATCCGGAGCGATGGCGCCGGCTTTCGGGGCTTTCGGACGGGGGCGACGATTTTCTCCCCCTTTCATACGTGGGCGCCGGCGCCCGAGCAGAGCTAAGTCTTCTTCGGTCAGCACCCCATCGCCGTTACCGTCCAACCGCAAGAAGCGGACTTCGCCGCGAGGATATTCCTTGGCCGTGATTCGGCCGTTGCCGTCAGCATCGTATTTCTTCAACACCTGCCAAGCCGTCTCCGGTTCTTGCGCTCCCGATCCGGCAGACAAAATCATCCAGGAAACCAAAAGCCCAGCCAGCATGCTTTACCTCCAAGGTTGTTCGTACCGCTCTCTCCAGTGCCCACTCCAGACCTCTCCATTGCAGCAAAGCAGCAGCAAACGGACAGCAAAATTTGCAACCGTGGCGAGGCAGGTGCCATGGCATGCAACCCGGGCACCGGCGGGAGGTTTCGCCTCAACCAGAAAACCTTAAGCTGAGTCGGATTGGATCCACCCCATGTGCGGACGCTTTACCCTGCGCTCAACTGTCAAGGACATCAGCCGCCTGTTTCAACTGCGGCTGTTTCCAGAATGGACTCCGAGATTCAACATCGCCCCGAGCCAATCGATCCTGTGCTTGGATCAGAAAGGCGATTCCCGGCAACCGGCGTGGCGTCGTTGGGGTTTGATTCCGGCCTGGTCCAAGGATCCGAGCCAGGCGCTGCGGATGAGCAACGCCCGGGCGGAAACCGTGGACCGAAAACCGGCTTATCGGCAAGCCTTCCGCCAGCGCAGATGTTTGATCCCGGCTGACGGATTTTTCGAATGGCAAAAAACCCCTTCGGGGAAACAGCCGTGGTTTTTCACGCTGAAGGAAACGCCCTTGTTCGCTTTCGCCGGTTTGTGGGAACGGTGGACCTCGCCTCAAGGAGAGGTCATCGAAAGCTGCACTTTGCTCACCACCGAAGCCAATGCTCTGATGGCTCCAATCCACCATCGCATGCCGGTGATCCTGCCGCTGGAAACGGTGGACCTTTGGCTGGATTCGAAGCACCAAGAGCGGCAGGCCTTGCAGGCTTGCCTACAAAGTTATCCCGCCGAGGCCATGGAGGCTTTTCCGGTTTCCCCGAAAATGAATTCAGCCAAATTCGAAGGCCCGGAGTGCATTGCTCCCTGGCAACCGCCGGCCAATTTATTTTGAACGGCGTCGGTCTCGAATCTTCAACCGGCCGACCTCAGTTCGGCAATTGGATGCGCAAGTCTTCGCGCCCGGCTTCGGCTTCCACGACGATCGGTTCGCCGCCCTCGGCAGGAGTCACTTCCACCTGGAACTTGCCGGGGTAAAGATCCGCGAAACGAAAACTGCCGCTGACTCCGGTGACTTGGGTATCCAATTCAAACATTTTTTCCGGAGCTTCCGTCGGAAAGAATTTCAGGTCCTCGGCCTTCTCGAGAAACTGCCCCTTAACCACCACTTGAGCGTTGGCCACTCCCTTGCCCTCGGCATCGACGACTTCGCCGGCTATTGGCACGCTCCGCTCCAGCACCACCGACAAGGGCTCGGTATCTTCGCCGATGATCAAAGGCCACAAAACCTTCGGGGCGTATCCACTTTGGTAAATGAGCAATGCCGCAGCCGGGTCATCTTTCAATCCTTTAATGGCGAATTTACCGTCCAGCTTGGTCGAGGCACGGCCGTTGACCACTCCTTTCAAGCGGATGTCAGCACCGAAAACCGGTTCGCCCAAATCCGAACTTACGACTCCCTGCAAGACGAAACCGGTTTCGAGAATGATTTCAATGCTGCGTTGACCGGGAAAGGTTTTGCGCAAGGACTGCCGGTAATCCAAGTGCCGGACCATCAAATTCCAAACCTGGCCTTCGGGAACCGTGGGCACCCGGAAGATGCCGTCTTGATCCGATTTGATGATGAACTGCCGCGAGGGCACGTAGAGGGTGGTTTCCTTCGGCCCTTTCCATCGCCGAACCCGGCGCTTTTGCATCCCGGCGGTGATCAGGGCATCGGCCACCGCTTCGCCTTCGGCGGAACGGATTTCCCCGATCAATTCGAAAGCCGGGGCCAGGCGCAGTTCCACTCCTTCAATCCGCTCTTCGAAATCGATGATCCCGGTGAGCCGCCGGACGCTGGCGAAGCCGGAGGATTCCACGTCCACCACGAACTGGCAGCGGGGAAAACCGGCCAAGTAGAACTCGCCCTTTTCGTTGCTTTTGCTGAAGACGTCCACTTCCAAGGGATCGGGACCTTCCACCGCCCAGCGCTCCTGGAACCAGGCTTTGACCGTAGCCCCGGCCACCGGTTGATCTTCATGATCCAAAACCCGGCCGAAGATCAGCCCGCAAGGTTTGACCTTCAGATCCAAATCCACGTTTTCGCCGGCGGCGATTTCCCGGCGCAGCGGGTGCATGACCGGAGCCGTCCTCACCGTCGGTTTGACGAAGACGTGAAATACGAATGTTCCCGGGCGCAAATAAATCCGAGCCATGCCGGTTTCGTCGGTTTGGGCTTTGGTCCGGCCCATGTCGCGCTCGCCCCGGCGGCCGTAAACCTCCAATTCCACTCCGCCGACGCCCAGGGCGTCCATCCCTTCCTGCTCCAAACTGACCTGGACGTTCAACCAGGCCCAAGCTTCCGGCTTCTCGAAAGGATCGGGCAGCTCGGGCGGTTCCGGAATTTGCCGGTCCTTCGCCGCAGGAGGCGAACCGCCGTCGAAAGGATCTTGCGCCTCGGGAGGAGTCAGAAATTCCCCTTGCCCCTCCTCTTGGGAGAGCGAATTTTCCCCTGCCTCAGGATTCGAGGCCGAGGTTTCCGCCTCGCCGCCGCCGCAACCGGGGAAGCCCAGCGCGGTTAGCAGCAGCAGAACGGCTAAACAAAGGCGTAGAGAGGGGATCCGGGAAACCATGGCCTAAAGATTACGATTGCCGGTGGCGGAAGTTAGCTCCCGCTGGGGAGAACCGGGAAAGGCGCCTCCCTTCGGCGGTGCCATGAGGTAGGATTTATGCGCCGGAGGCTAGGCTTCCGGTGATGCTTCCCCAACATTTAAGCGTCTAAGCGCAGCCATGCGGAAACCTCTTTCCCTCGGGGCGTGTCTCGCCCTACTCATCGCCACGCCCGCCACAGCCCAGGAATGGACGGAGTGGGCGATTCACACCGGGACCACCTCCCGAGACTACTTCGGCTACGCCGTCGGCTTTGCCGAAGATCTCGATGGAGATTTCCTATCTGACTTTCTCATAGGAGGTTTCGGCATTAACGTCGGCGGCCACAACCGCGGCGTTTTGTACGGAGTCCAAGGCGATCAAGCCGGCACCCAGTTGTTCAGCTTCGAGGGCCAGACCGACGGCGAACAACTCGGCATGTCGGCCACCGACCTCGGCGATCTCAACGTGAATTTGAACGTGAATTTCGCCGTCGGTGCCCCTTATTACAGTGAAGGCGTCGGGGGCTTTTGGGCCGGCAAGGTCTACATCCTCGAATATGACAAATCCAGCGGCAGCATCGGCATCTTGGATGAAATCGAGGGTCCGCAGTTCGCCGGCTTGTTCGGCCTGTCGATGACCTCCGCCGACCTCGACGGCGACGGCCAGCGCTCCCTGCTGATCGGAGCTCCCGGAGCCGACGGCACCCGCGGGGTGGTCTACCAATATGACTGGAGCGGCAGTGCCATGGACCTGACCGCCTCCTTCAGCGGCGCCACTCTCGGCGAGTTCTACGGCCTTTCCATGGCCAACGGCGGCCTGCTGGACGCCTTCCCTGGAGAGGAAGCCATCATCGGCGCTCCCTATGCTTCCGACGGCGCCGCCGGTTCCGGCGCGATCCACGTGCTCTCCACCGGAGGCCCCGGCTTCAGCGTCACCGTCACCGACACCGACGCCATGCTCGGGTGGTCGGTCGGAGGCCGCCGGGACGCCAACGTCGACGGCGTGGCCGACTTTGCCGCCGGTGCTCCGGAAGCCAATGCCGGCACCGGCGCCGCCCTGGTCTTCGATGGCGCTTCCGGCACCGAGTTGTTGCGTTTGGACGGTTCCGCCGCCGGCGACCGCTTCGGTTACAGCGTCGCTTTGATCAACGACACCAACTTCGACGCTCGGGCCGATTTGGCCGTGGGTGCTCCTTATGCCAGCCCGGGAGGCATCGCCAACGTCTATGACATCGAAGCCGGCGGCAATGCCTTGCTGCTGGCCCAGGGTGCCGCCCCCGGCGCTCGCTTCGGTTGGCAGGTGCAAGCGGTCGGCGACGCCACCGGCAACCTGCGGGAAGATCTGGTCATCGGATCGCCCTACACCGATTTGAGCGGCACCAAGAAGCGGGTCGGCACCGTCCACTTGTGGGCGCCGCCGGACGAGCAGGTCGATCCCTTGGACCTGAGTTTGCTCGGGCCGTTCTACGCCGGCGAAGACGTGGACGTCCAGGTGATCAATCTCAAGTCCAACGTCGACGTTCGTTTCTACGTCGGCACCGACTTATCCGGCTCCACCCAAAACGGAGTGCAAATCGATTTGGGCGGCACCGTCACCGAGTTTGATCTGCAAACCGGAGTCACCGGTTCGACCACCGCCACCTTGAGCATTGACGCCGGAACTTCGATCGGATCGGTGCTCTACGTGCAAGTGGTGGAAACCACCCAGGCCGGTCTCAGCCGCCTTTCCGACGTCGAGTCCGACACGGTGGAGTTGAAGCCCTTCATCCTGATCATGGAAGGCGATTGGTCCGTCGGCCAGCAAGTCTTCTTGCACACCATCGGCGGCAACACCGGCACCACCACGTACATGTACTACTCGATCCAGGGTCTGGGCAACGACATCGTCCCGGATGGTTTCTGGGTCTCCGGCTTGCGCAGTCCCACGGTTTGGCCCGGCAGCCCCTTCAATGCCGATGGCGGCGGCGGATTGGAACCGGGTGAAGCGGTGTCCTCCACCCAAACCATCCCCGGAGCGGCGGCCGGTTTGACCATCTGGACCCAAGCTTTCACCTTCGACAGCAACGTCAGCCTGCAACGCTGGACCGACGTCGAGAATAAGGTGGTTCAACCCTAGAGCGAATCCTTCCGCTCATCGCTTCAGCGGGCGTTCCCCTACGGGAGCGCCCGCTCCTTTTTTGCAAGGAAGACTTTTATGGAAAGAAGAAGTTGGATTTAAACCGAGCTGGATTCCGGCGGTTCCAAATCCTGGCGCCGGGCATGGGGCGGCTCGGCGCCGTGGCCAAGAGCCTGGACCACGGAAGCCTTGCGGCCGTATTGATGCACGTCGGCCACTTCCAACTGAAAGGGTTGCCATAATCCGGGGCCGTTGAAGCGGTGATGAATGGCGCCACATCGATAGCAATGCAAGCGCTTGGGTATGACCACCACCAGCAAAGCATCGAGCAAAGCCCCGACCAATAAGCTGAGGTAATAGGTAAAGGGGGCCAAGACCGCCGCCACTACGACCACGGCGATGCCTAGTTTCTTCGGAAAATCACGAGCCCAGTACAACTGATCGTGACCGCAAGGCACGCATCCTTGGAGGGTGCCCTTGGCTTCCAATTTCGAAGGATGAAAAGCCGCACCCTCTTTCCCGCACTTGGGACAATCGGGTGCCTTTCTTTCGGAAGCGGAAGCTCGCCAAAGTCGCTGGCACTCAGGGCAGGGAGCTTCGATCCAGGCTTTGGCCAGGGGAGACATCAGAGAGCCACCTCCCAGCGGCCGCCCAAGTGCAGGGCCACGGCTTCACCAATCCATACCAGGACCGTACTGGCATACAGGATTCCGGTGGCGGATTGATTGTTCCGATAACGAAGGGAGGAGTGGACCATCCAGGCGAACAGCAACGGCAGGAACAAGCCCACGCCGAAGCGAACCATCAAGTCCAACCAATCGAAGGTGGTCAATTCCGGTCGATAGCCCCCGGTCAAGCGCGACCAAGCCAGGGCCAAGGCCGTTGCCGATAAGAGCAGCCGCAATGCCAACACGACTGCGGTGAAGGTATTGATGCGCACCAGGTGAGAAAAAGGAAGGTTCGGTACGGTGAGATAGCCGTGTCCGAAAACCATGGCGAAGCAGACTCCGCCGGCCACCGCCGAGCCGGCCAAGTCCCCGGCCAACTGCAGGCTGCCGAGCCCATGGGGGCCGAAGGCTTGGGCCGCCAGGGCTCCGATACCGGACAAACAAGCCACGATTAAAGCCCGCCGCCGCACTTTCGGTTTGTTGGAGATGTACCAATAAGCCGGAACCACAGTGCCCAAGGTCGCGGCCACTCGCCATTGCTCCATAGTCTGCTCAGGCCAACCCTGGCTCAAAGCCAGCAACCCGGCGAGGCCGGCGGCGATCGCTGCGGTCCAGCCGGTCATTTGATAAAAAAACTTGCCCACCGGCGCCGGCCCGAGAAACAACAAGCTAAGCAAATAGCCTAGTGCAATGTGAAGGCCGAGACGGGTAGCAAGGGGGATCCAATCCATTGCAGGCCTCATACTTTAGTGGCCCCCCGCCTTCCCGGCCTAGAACTGGTGGGAAAAGATCTCTCCTCAAAACCGAATCGACGTCGTTGGTCCAAGGAACCCGGACATGAAAACCTTCCTCCCTCTCGTTCTGATTCCCCTGGGAATCCTGGCTTGCAATGCTCCTTCAGCGCAAACCGGATCCGATTCCAATTCTCAAGCGGCGCCGGTCGGCAGTCTGGACCAGGATGATTTGGTGGCCATCACGGAAATCGTGATCGAGGAAGTATGGCCGCCCTACTATTGGCAAAGAATTTCCCAATTGGCTTTGGACTGGGTGTCGACCTCCTCTCCTCTTCCCGATCAGGTGCTGGGAAAAAAGGTCGTGCCGTACAAATCTCAGGATCGTTGGTCCGGGCCCGGTCAGGCCCTGCAACTTCGTTTCGGCTCACCCCAGGGTTCGGTGGTGGAAGTCGAAGCCCGCACCATCCACCCCATCGGGTGGCCCGGGGTCACTCGATTCGAAGTGGAATGGCGGCAACGGCAATGGCACTTGAAGACCATCCTTTCTCAAGAAGAGTACTTATAAAGCGAAGGCAGGTCCGGTCCAGGAATCCGGCCGAACCTTAGCTTGTCTCCGGTTTCAAAAAAAGACCGCCCGCCGATGTTCACCGGCGGGCGGTTTCTTTTGCGCAGGGATCAGAGCCTTACGTACTCGAAATCCAGCCCTTGGTTGTTGATGCCCTTGGCCGGAGGTGCGATCCAGGCAGCGAACTTGCCCGGCTCCAAAGAAGGCACCATCAAGCTTTGGACGAAGTCCTGGTCGGCATCGCTGGGCAACCACTGGTTGACCCCGGCGTTCCAAGCCGCTTCGTCCAGCGGGTTTCCTGAAGGATCGAAGCGCTGGCCGGCGTAGATGCCGATCTTGCGATTGAAGCGCTCGTTCGGCAACCGCAGTTCAAAGTCCAGGCCGTGGCGCTTGATGATCTTGTTCCAGTAATCGATACCCTTTTGGTTATCGGCGTTGTACTCGGAACGAAGCACTTCGTTCATGGCGTTCCGAAGCGGTACCGCTTCCTTCACCATGCGGCCTTGGTCGAACTTCTCGACTTCAAATTCCTGCCCGAGGGCGACGTGGTCTTCGTACTTGTCTTCGAAGGCGCGCCCCTTCAAACCGGCAGCGAAGAAGTTAGCGGCGTTACTGGAAACTTCGGCTCCGTACAAATCGTTGCAGGAGGAAACCCAGAAGTTGATGAACCGCTGCAAGGTCGGCAAATCGATGGCGCCGTGTTCCCGCGGATCGTGGTCCGGGAACTCCTTCATCACCTCGCAGGTGCGTTGCACCACCCGGCCGACGCCGGTTTGGCCGACGAACATGTGGTGAGCTTCTTCGGTCAGCATGAAGCGACAGCTTCGGGCCAAAGGATCGAAACCGCTTTCCGCCAGAGCCAGCAACTGGAACTTGCCGTCCCGGTCGGTGAACATGGTGAACAGGAAGAAGTCCAGCCAGGTCTTAATCGGCTCGTTGAACGTGGTCAGGATCCGGGGACGGTCCGGATTGCCGCTTCGCCTTTCCAATAACTCATCGGCTTCGTCGCGGCCGGCTTTGCCGAAATAGCGCTGCAGCAAGTAGACCATGGCCCACAAGTGACGCCCCTCTTCCACGTTGACTTGGAACAGATTGCGCATGTCGTAAAGAGAGGGCGCGGTATGGCCCAGCAATCTTTGCTGCTCCACCGAAGCCGGTTCGGTGTCGGCTTGGGTCACGATCAGGCGCTGCAAATCGTTGCGCATTTCGCCGGGAACTTCTTGCCAGGCGGGGCTGCCGTAGTTGTCGCCGAAACCGACGATGCGGTCCTTTTCCGCGGGCTCCAAGAAGATGCCCCAACGATAATCCATCATCTTGACGTAATCGAAATGAGCCCAACCATCCCGCTCTACGCTGACGGCGGTGCGCAGGTAGATGTCGTTGGGTTCAAAGTCGGTCGGCCCCATTTCGTGCCACCATTCGAGATAGCGGGGCTGCCAAGCTTCCAGCGCTCGCTGCAAGCGCTTGTCGGAAGCAAGGTCGACGTTGTTGGGGATTTTTTCCGTGTAGTCGATGGTCATGGCTCAGGTACGGTGGTAGTCCAACTGGGGGCGGTTCGGGGTTCCATAACACTGCAGGGCGCCGGTGGGCCCAACCGCATTCGGCCGCTGGAAAATCCAGTTCTGCCAGGCGCTCAAACGCCCGAAAATCTTGGTTTCCAGGGTTTCGGGACCGGCGAAACGAAGATTCGCTTCCATGCCGGTCAAGGCATCGGGACTGAAGGACGCCCGCTCTTCCAAAATGACGCGGATTTCGTCCTCCCAATCGATTTCGTCCATGGCGACGGTGGCCAATCCAAGAGCTTCGGTTTCGGAAGCTGGCAGTAATCCTGCCTTTGCCAACACCTGATCTGTTTGTTCCGGTTCACCCAAAAAGCGGGATTGCAACCGGCTCAGGCCGTTGGCCATCGGATAGGCGCCGCCGTTCATGCTGCTGACGCCCAATTGCACTTCCTTGTCCGGATCGTCGAGAACGTAAAAACGGTCGGCCGCCAGGGCGAACTCCAAAAACGTTCCGCTGAAAGCGGTGCCTTCATCGGCAAGGGCAAACAAGCTCTTGGCGGTGTTGTCCAAACGCTTCAACACCCGGCGAAGAAAATGCCGTACTTCGCCGACGAACCAATGATCTTGTTGGCGGTCGAGGATTTCATCCACCGCCAGGGCCACTTGCGGATCGCCCAAAACGCGCAAGGTCACCAAGCTGACGTCCGGCTGGTTGATGCGCAACTCCAACAGGGCGTTGTCCAGTTCCCGGAATAATTGAAACAGCCACCAATCGCTAGCCTCGGCATAAATCGCTTCGGCTTGGTCGGGACCGGGCTGATCCGCTAATTGAATTTTCAAATCGGCGGTGTGGCCTTCGCCGTCCCAGCGCAGTTGAACGAAACGGTAATCGATTCCGTTTGCCTGGCGGGACTTCGCCAGCGGTTTCAATTCAATGCCTTGGCGGTCGCTCTTATCGGCTTGCCCATCGGCCAATTCCCGAGCCATTTGGCTGCGTTTTTCGCCGAACTTACTCAACGGGGCAATGGCATCCACCAAGTTCCACTTCAAAGCGGTTCGCCCTTTGACCCCTTCGGCGATCGAACAAAAAACATCGGCCAAATCGCGGCGGACTTTGCGCTTGTCCACCACACGGGTCAAGCCGCCGGTTCCAGGCAACACCGCCAAAAGGGAAACTTCCGGCAGGGAAACGGCGGAAGCCCGGTCATCGACCAGCAAAATCTGATCACAAGCCAAAGCCAATTCATAGCCGCCGCCGGCGGTGGTGCCGTTGCAAGCCGCCAGGGTGGCGACTCCGGAATGTTCGGCCAGGTCTTCCAGATACAAACGGGTTTCGTTGGTGAACTTACAGAAATTCACCTTCCAGCCGTGGGAGCTGGAACGCAGCATCATGATGTTGGCGCCGGCGCAAAACACCTTGTCCAACTCCCCGGTAAGGACCAGGGCCCGCACCTGCGGGTGTTCAAAGCGGAGCCGTTGAATGGCGTCCGCCAATTCGATGTCGACGCCGAGGTCATAAGAATTCAGCTTGAGCTCATAACCCTGACGAAGGCCGCCGTCAGGATCCACTTCCATGGTGAGAAAGGCTATGTCCCCGTCGACTCGGAATTTCCAGTGCCGGTATTGATCCGGATGGGTTTGGAAGTCGACGGGCGGAATCTCGGTCAGGGTGTCCGTGGCAGTCATGGGTCAGGCGAAGGGCTAGCGCCCCTAAGTTTCGGCCATTCGGGGGGAAATTGGAACACAAAATCCCTCCACAAGCAAGGGATGGAAGTATAATGCCATCCCTCAGGACATCCCCCTTCCCAATTTCTTCCCATCCCCCCCATTCTCTGGACCCATGAACCAATCATCCCGTCCCAGCCGTCGCCTGCTGGAAGCCTTGGCCCTGAAGGTTCGGGAAGCCCGTCGGCGCCGCGGGCTTTCTTTGGATGAAGCCGCTCGTCGAGCCAGTTTGAGCCGGCGATTTTTGGTGGAAATCGAGGCGGGTCGCACCAACCCGTCCATTGGAAAATTGGCCGCGCTGGCCGGGGCCTTCGGCGTCCCGCTCCGAGAAATGTGCGATTTGCCTCTTGGCGGAGCGCCGCCGATGCGAATCGCCCTCATCGGCATGCGCGGTGCCGGGAAAACCACCCTGGGCAAGGCTCTAGCGGAAAGCCTTGAAATTCCCTTTGGAGAATTGGACGAGAGCATCGAAGAACTCGCCGGAGTCAGCCGAGCGGAAATCTTCGAGTTCCACGGCGAAACCGGCTATCGCCGCCTGGAAAGCGAAGCCCTGGAAAGCTGGCTGGCCCACCACGGGGAAGGAATTTTGGCCGTCCCTGGCGGCATCGTGTCTTCTTCCAACACCTACGAACGCCTGCGGGCCACCTGCCGCACCATTTGGTTGCAAGCCTCGCCGGAAGAACACTGGAATCGAGTGGTCGCCCAGGGAGATTTAAGGCCGATGCACGGCAATCCCCGAGCCATGGAGCAACTGCGTCGGATCCTCTCGGAACGCACCCCGCTCTATCGTCAAGCGGAGTTCCATCTGGATACCAGCCAGCGCCAGGCCAGCGCCTGCGTCGACGAGCTAAAACGCTTCTTAACCGCCCCCTAGGCGCCCCTAGGTCCGATTTACGTTTCTACGCAAGCCAGGGTCCGGCCGGCGGTAGCGTCGGCCGGTGGGCAGGGAGAATTGGAATCTCAGGGCGTTTCTTCAGCCTTTTGGCTGGAGAGATCTCGCTGGTCCCTTTGGCTGTCTCCGTAGCTCAAATTCATCAAACTGAAAGCGGCGAACAAAAAGATGACCAGAATCCCAATGGCGGCCAGGGCCGCAAGGGGACGTTGAGATTGGGTGCGCACAAGGGAAGCCCGAAAGGTATCGGGACAGGCAAGAGTTGGGGATGTTGACGGCGCATGGGGAATTGCGCCGGGCAAGGGGAACCTGCATCATAAACTCAGGTCCTGCATTTCCCAAATCCTAGCCAAGCCCCCACTCTCTCTCCCGGTGCCTTTGCCTTACCCGGTTTCGGCCAATTCCGACTTCCTTCCTTTAGCGCTTTTTGCCGGCAGAGTCGGCCAAGCGGAAAATATTTTTGCGCCGTTTTAGCGCTCCGGAAGACATCTAGCTATGACCGGGCGAGACCAACCAGCCTTCGACCTGGAAAAACTTCGAACCAAGGATAAGGAGGAGTGGGCGCACTTTATCGCCTCCATTCAAATGCACCTTGAAAGCATCCTGAAACAAAGAACCAAGGGCAAAGCCAACCCGGACGACATTAAAGATTTACTTCAAGAAACTTACCAAAAAGCCTTCATTCGGATCGATGAGTTTGACCCTACAAAGTCCAAATCCTTTTACCACTGGGTATTGGGAATTGGTGCCGGCATCGCCATGAATTGGCGAAGCGGTCAATCAGCGAAGAAACGGCAAACTCAATCCCTGCCTCCCGAAGATATCTTGCCGGCGCCGGAAGACCTCCAAACTCCATTGGGCCGGATTCTCAGCATGGAAAGTCGAAGATTGGTGCAGGATGCCATTGCCCGTTTAAGGCCGATCCAGCAACAAGTCATTTCGGCCATTTTGTGGGAAAACGAAAAATCACAAAAGGAAATTGCCGCGGGCCTGAATTTAAGCGAATACCAATTTAGACGAATTCGGGATGATGGCTTTCAGGCGCTCAAGTCGCTTCTGAGCCGCAAGATTCAACTAGAGCTGGACCAGATCCAGAAGGATCATTCGCCCGAAACCCCTGAAGATTCCCAATCTTCCGAGGAAAACCAGGAGTCCGACGAATCCCAGGACGATTCCGACGACGATAGAACGGAAACCGGCGTAGCATGAACGACGCCAATCTACCTCCCGAAGCGGAAGATCGACGACACCCGGTCGATCCGGAGGTGGAACGCGCCGTCGACGGCATTCTTCAATCCATCCAGGACTTCCATCAGTTTCTCGAGCAGACGGAACTGGAAGAGAAACGGCGCAAGCGGCGATTCGCAATTCTGCGTGGAATGGCCTTGGCCGCCGGCTTCTTGTTGTGCATCGGAATCGTCTGGTGGCAAACTCAACCTGGGGCCTCCACCGAAGGTGAAACCGAAACCGAAGTTCAGCGTCCGCCCGGTCCGGAAGTAGAAAGTCCAAACCCTGATCCGCCCACCGATCCTCGAAACCTGCGCCAAGATGCGGAGCTGCCGGCGCCTCAGGCGATGGTGGATTTGGACTTCATTTGGAAATCTCCAAGCGGCAAAAGACTCGGGATTTTCCAAATCCAAGATCCCACGATCACCCAGAAAATTGTCGCCAACCAAACCCCATGGCCGGCAAGCGGTTCCTGGTTGCTCCTCGAGCCGTCCAGTCTTTCTGATCGCCGGGAAATCAAATTCCAATGGCGGGAACCGGCTCCCGCCGACGACAGCCGCTGGCAGTTGATGGAGGAAGAGACTGTTCTCTGGGAAGGCTCATGGGAGGAAATAAAAGCGGCATCGGGGAGCAGTATCGAATTGACGGTCCAGGCCCAGCGCTGGATCCGGGGCCGAGTCGTGGATCAGAACGGGGATCCCTTGGCCGGAGCCTACGTGCAGGCATTCTTGGCCGAGGAATGGGCCGACATGCAAAGCAATGCCAAGCGGCGCCTGCGCCCGACTTTGGCTTTTGCCCTTAGCGGCCCCGACGGCAGCTTCGAAGTTCCGGCAGCGGCCGACAGCCCGGCCATCTTGACCATGGCTCCGGGCCGCCGTTCTGAGTTGGCCATGTTGGTCGAATCCAACTCCGATTCCCTGGAAATCCAGCTTCCGGAAAGCCCCGGACCTTGGTTGACCGTGCGCTTTGAGGACGGCCGCCCGGCCACCGGCATGCTGGTGGAGTTCGGCCCCAACCCCGACCCGCAACGCACCGATCTCGCCACTCGCCTCAGTTTGCAGTTGAACCTGGGCCTGCGATTGCACAAATTCCTGGGCTACACCGATGCCGCCGGCCAGTTGCGGCTGGATGGACTTCCACCTGGTCGCTTTGCCGTGCGCTTCCACGGAACCGGCCGCGAGCCAGTGCCTGGAATCCTATTTTGGGGCCATCCCGGCCCTTCCGCCCTCGATCTTCCGGTTCGCGGAGAGGTCCTGACCGCCGCCGGGGAACACCAAAGAGTGAAGGGACCGCAAATCCTCTTTTCCGAACGTCCTGCCGGAGAAGAAATCCTGCTGCCATTGCAAGCCACCCGCTACCAGGTCCACTTGCAGAACGATGCCGGCATGGGCTTGGGGAACCATCCCGTTTCCCTGCAATGGCGAAAGGGACTGCCTGGTTGGTCTCTAACGACTACCGACGCCGCCGGTCGCTTCGCCTTCTTGGGAAGCCCGGCCACGGAGTACCGCCTGAAAGTTCAAAGTCCGGAAACTTGGGAATATCCAATCAGGATGCTGACCACCCCGGCAGCCGGAGAAGACCCAGTTCTACCGGTTACTTTGCAGGCACAGCGTTCCTTGCCGCTTCAAGTCCACTGGAACGGAAAGGCTTTGCAGAGGGGTCGCTGGAGCTTGGATCCGGCTACCGATCGATGGCAAGCCCTTCAAGCCGAATCGGAAGCCGGTGCTTTCACCATCCGGTTGCCCGCTTCTGCAACCCGCTTTTGGATCGGAGGGCCGCCACGGGATTGGCAACAATGTTTGCAACAACCCCTGCATTGGTTCCCCACCCAAATCGATATCGATCCGACGTCCATCGCCACAGAATTCAAGCGGCCCTTAAACCTGCAACATGGCCGCTTGCTGGTGTTGAAAGTCCGTTATCGCGATCAACAACAACTCTCTTCACCCAAAGAGGTCCTGCCGGAGTTGTGGCTGATTCAAAACGGCAGAGATTCAGGCCGATGGCCCCTTGATGCTCAAGCCGACCCAGGCCGCCCTTCGACGATTCAAATTATCCGCGATGCGGACGACCGGCCTTGGATATGGTTGGCAAACAGAAAACCTCTGGACCCTGAGAGCGCCTATCAAGCGGTGGTGAAATTTGAGTTCCTGCCCGGCTTCCAAACCACTTTCGAAATCGCTCCCGGCCAAGGCACGGTGGAACGAACGATCCACATTCCTTAAGGGCCATCCCGGAGTCATGCTCCGGCATCGAACCTAGGGCAGGCCGTTGCCGTCCAGCGGGTCGCTTAGCCGCCCCGAATCAAAGAAAGGAATTCGCCTCGGGTTCGTGAATCGCTACGGAAATCTCCAAGCATGCAGGAAGTCGTGGTAATGGAAGATTGTTTGGCCACCCCACGCATCATCATGCAAAGGTGCGCCGCTTCCGCCACCACCGCCACGCCCTGAGGCTGCAACACCTTTTGAACCGCCTCGGCGATTTCGGTGGTCATCCTTTCCTGCACCTGCAATCTGCGAGCATACATTTCCACGATCCGCGGCAGTTTGCTGAGCCCGATCACTTTTCCCGCCGGCAGATAAGCCACGTGAACCTTGCCGAAAAAGGGCAGCAGGTGGTGTTCGCACAGGGAATAAAACTCAATATCCCGCACAAGGACCATTTCACTGACCGATTCGTGAAAGATGGCTTCGTTCACGACCTCTTCCAGCTCCGCCCGATAGCCTCCGGTCAGGTATTCAAAGCTCTTGGCCACCCGTTCCGGAGTTTTCAGCAAGCCCTCGCGCTTGGGGTCTTCTCCAAGCTTTTCCAGCATGGTCTCGACCAGCGGGGCCAAGTCTTTGCGAATGATTTGGGACGGACTCATGGTTGGGTTTGATGAAAGACGAGGACGTAAGGATTTAAGTCGACTTCGGCCCCCGGTACACCACCTGATGATCTCGGCTTTCTCGCAGGCTCAGTTGCTTTAGAAGGACTCCTGCAGGAAGTGCTGGAGCTAAAACTTCCCAAAAGCAAAGGAGAAGGTTTTCACTGGTGGGCACTCTCCCCTGAAGGAAGGGAACGTCTATGTTTAGATTCAAATGATCCACCTTCCGAATAATTTTCTCCTGAACCAAAGCCTGAAGTTCAAGCAAATCCATCACCATGCCGGTATCCGGATCCACCGGGCCTTCGACCTCGGTATCCAAAAAGTAATTGTGACCGTGGTTGTTGGGACTGAAACAAACACCGTAAACCTTGCGGTTCCAGGCGTCGTCGAAAGCGGGGTTGTGAAGCCGGTAGGCGGCACAAAATTCGGCCCGATAGCGGAGTTGAAGGAGCGGTGCGGACAAAGCTCGCCTAAGGTCTTCGGGTTCAAGTCAAGCAGGCAGTATCGCAGCTTTTCCACCGGTCTGCCAACCGTCAAGAATTTCGAAAGCGGACATCTTTTTCCATTTTCCAAGGAATTTTTTTTCCCGCTGAAACTCCAACCTTTGCATATAGGGAGGGTATAAATCTTGTGCCCCCGTTCTCTTGCGAAAAAGGTCCGGATTCAGGGCCTTTTTTGCGGTTGTCCTGTACCAGCTGCAAGACTTGTGGAACCCGGGTTTTGTGAGTAACGTCCTTATAGGAGGCCTCATCACCGACCCGGGGTCCTAATTCCTTCCCAACCCAGGTCCGCAAACTAATTCCTAGCCATTTCCCCTAGCGGGGAGCAACCTTGATGACGCGATTCTCCACTCTTGCCCTCCTCGGGGTGTTTCTCTTGGCTCCCGCAGTGGCCGGCCAGGGAATCCCCTACGATTCCACGGCTCCCGGCCTGCTCAGCGATTACCAGCTGGTTTCCGGAAGTCCAGGCCATGGCGGCCTGAGCGGTAGCTTCGGGTACCAGGCCAACGGCCGCGCGCCGGCGTGGTACGTCCTGTCCACACCGATCAGCGCCCGCAGCCGTCCCGGTTCCGCCACCATCGGCGGCAAGGACTTCTACGTCATCGGCGGGGAAACCCCCGGTGGTGGTCGTGCTGACTTCGTCGAGATCTGGGACCGTCAAACCGACACCTGGTCGCAAAGCGCCAGCCGCATGCCGATTCCGGTCAGCAACATCATGGGCTCCTGCGTCTTTTCAGGTGGCCAGATGTACGTCTTCGGCGGCTTGGACATCAACGGCGTGGTCCGGGACGAGATCCAGGTCTACGACCCGACGATGGATTCCTGGACGGTTCATCCCACTCGCCTGCCGGCCCCCCGGTACGGCGTGGGTGTATCCAACATCTACGGCGGTGACATCCTGGTGTGCGGCGGTGCCGATTCCGGTTTCTTCTACGGAGATTCCTACATCTTCAACAACTCGACCGGCACCTTCTCCACCGGCCCGGCGATGGCGGATGCGGATTACATGATCACCATCACCAACATCCCCAATTCGGCTGACGGCAAGGTCTACATGACCGGCTTTGCCACCGACACCTTCCTGCAGGTGTACGACACCGCCACCGGGACTTTCTCCAGAGGTCCCTCCTTCCGCGCTGACCCGGTGAACGGCCAATCCCGCGCCGGTTGCGGCATGGACAACGTCGGTGCTCGGGTATTCATCTACGGCGGAGACTGGACCGGCTACCGCTCCGACACCGAGTACTACGACGTCCTCAGCGGACAACAAAAGAAAACCGCCACCTTGGAACTGAACGTCGGCCGTCGGGCTTTCGCCTACGGTCCCCTTCCCTGCCCCGGTTGCTACGCCTCTCACGGCTGGAACGGCAACTACCTGCAGCACGGCGAAGGAGCTCGATAAAGCTGGGATGCCCGCCTTTCCCCAAGGCGTGGCCCATCGGTAGCGGACGAAAGGCGCCCTGGAATCCAGGGCGCCTTCTTCCTTTTTAGCCGCTCCAAGACGTCAGGGTCGGTGGCTCAATTGGACGTGGATCTTCAGCGGCAAGAGATCTTGCTTTTGGACTGCACTGGCCAAAGCGAAAGGCCGGTCTTGTCCAGAGAGTTGGCCACCTTGGCCGGCGGCAGGCTCGATCCACAACAACACGCGATCGGCAGGCAAACGGCCGAAACAACGCTCTTCCAACTCCGGCCGCGAATCGGCCGCCGCAGGATCTACGGCTACCCAGCCGAACACCGGAACCCAAAACTGAGCCCAGGCGTGCAGGGCACAAGATTCGTCCATTCCCCGATATCCGGCGAGCAAGCGGGCCGGGACGCCGGCCCGGCGACATAGGGCGACGAAGTAGGCGGCAAAATCCACCGCAGTGCCGTAGTGCTCCAGGGAAACCCACTCGGCGTCGCCTCGGCCCCAGCCCCGGCCGTGTTGCCCCAGATCCACGTCTTCCAGGACGAAATCGTAAAGCGAGCGGGCCACGGCGAAGGCATCGGTGGACGGCCCTCGGTGTTTTCGGGCCAGGGCGTTGAGGCGATCGCTTTCGGCCGAAGGCATGAGATAGCCGGCGGGAAAGGCGCCCTCCGAGTCGGAATCCGGCCGTCGTACCCCGCCGTCGCGGCCGCCGAGATCGGGAGTTCGGAGCAACCGATAGCGCCAGAGCCAGGGGCCGGTGTCCGGCCAAGACCAATCCCCGTCCTGATCCTGGATCGGATCCAGGCGAACCAGGCTGAAGCGGTTGCCGAACTCGTCCAAAGGGAGAAATTCCGCCGCCACCGGCCGCTCCAGCAGTTCCACCTGCTGATGGCCGTCATCCACCGGCACCGCCAGGCGAAGCTCGATCGGACCGTCCGCGGGCGAGGGCAAGGCTTCCAAAACCAGACTGCATTGCCACTCCATGCGCTGCCAGGTCGGTGCCACCGGCTGTGGCGGCCCTTGGGCGCAGGAAAAGAATCCGAAGGCCACGGCCCAGATGACGAACCTGGGAGCGGAGCCAAGGAGCTTGGCAGGCTTCATGACGCCATCATGGCCCCGCCCGAGGCCAAAATCCAAGCAGCTAAACTGCTGCCGATGCCTCGTCGCAGTCTGCCTGCTTTCCACCCCGCCGGCATCGCCATAGGGGCGGTCCTCACCGGCCTCGGTCTCATCCTCGCCGATTGGTTCCTGGGCCCGGTTCTGGAACGGAATTTCACCCCCAAGGAAGAGCGCTTGCTGGGCCACGTCCTGGACCAGCTCCACACCCATCACGTGGAACCTACCGGCCGGCGGGAACTGATGCACTCCGCCCTCCGGGGCATGATCGAAGGTTTGGACGATCCCTATTCAACCTTCATCGGACCGGAAGCCCTGCAGGCCTTGGAGGAAGAAACCACCGGCAATTTGCAAGGCATCGGCGTGGTGATCGACACCCGGACCGGACACGTCCGCTATCCGGCCATCGGCGGCCCGGCGGAAAAAGCCGGCCTGCGACCGGGCGATCGAATCCTGTCCATCGAAGGCCAGTCGGTGGAAGGATGGGAAACCAACGCCATGATCGAGCTGATCAAAGGCCCGGCCGGAACTTCGCTGGTGATGGAGTTGGAACGAGTCGACGGGCAACGCTATCGAGCGGAGGTGGAACGGGCTCCCATTCCCACCGGCACGGTGGCGAAAAGCCGCATGTTGGACTCGGAGTTGGGCATTGCCACCACCCACATTCGTTCCTTTGCCCGTTCCACGCCTTCGGAATTGGATACCGCCCTGGCCAAGCTGGGCGAACTCGGCATGCAAGCCCTGGTATTGGACCTCCGTTTCAATTCCGGAGGTCAGCTTCAAGCCGCCCAAGACGTGGCCGCCCGGTTCATGAAAGGTGGCGTGGTTTGCACCTTGCAACATCGCTCCGGTTCGGTGGAAATTCGAACCGCCGATCCGGAACTGGGGAATTTGGCCGATCTTCCCCTCGTGGTTTTAACCAATCAAATGTCCGCCTCAGGCAGCGAAGTAGTGGCCGGCGCCCTCCGCGATCACGGCGCCGCCGTTCTAGTCGGCGAACGAAGTTACGGCAAAGGCGTATTCCAACGGGTTCACCGCCACGAGCAAAGCGGCTTTGCTTATAAATTCACCGCGGGTTATTACGTCACGCCGGCAGGAAGAGTTTTGGAACAATGGATCGGGCACCGCCAAACCGGCGGTTTGGAACCGGATCTTTGGATTTCGTCGCAAGGCGAGCAATGGCGCGATTTGGCCTTTTGGTTGCAGTACGATCCGCCGCCGGAACCTTATTTGGAAGAAGTTCGCAAGTTGTTTCCGAACGCTTTGCTGCCGGAACCAGAAGACCCGGCCATGGACGTCGCCTTGGCCTTGTTGCAACAAAGTCTGCATCGGTCCTAGTCCCATAAAACCCGAAAGCCCCGCTGCTCATGACGGCTTGGCTCCTTCCGTCGACGGTCCCGCAAACCATTCTTGGCATTGAGAGTTCCTGCGATGAAACCGCAGTCGCTCTGGTGGCTCGGGGACGCCAGGTTTTAGCTTCCGAAGTCCGCAGCCAAGTCGCCGAGCATGCCGCTTGGGGAGGGGTCGTGCCGGAAATCGCCGGTCGCGGGCATTTGCAAGCCATCGTCCCGGCTCTGGAATCCTGCCTGCAAACGGCCGATTGCGGGCCGGAACAAGTCGACGCCATTGCCGTGACCTGCCGGCCGGGTTTGCTCGGTTCCCTGCTCGTGGGTCTGAATGCGGCCAAAGCTTTGGCCTGGGCGTGGCGCAAACCCTTGATCGGCGTTCACCACATTGAAGCTCACCTTTATGCAGCTTTGATGGGCATAGAAGAGTGGCAATTCCCGTACATCAGTTTGGTGGTCAGCGGCGGCCATACCAATTTGTTTCGCAGCGATTCGCCGTTGCAGCACCAAAGACTCGGGTGCACCCGGGACGACGCCGCCGGCGAAGCTTTGGACAAAGCCGCCGCCACCTTGGGATTGGGTTATCCCGGAGGGCCGGCAATTCAAAAGGCCGGACAAGACGGCGATCCCCAAGCTTTTTCTTTTAAACGCCCGATGCTGTCCAAAGATTCGCTGGACTTCTCCTTTTCCGGTTTGAAAACCGCTTTGCTCTACACCTTGAAAGGTCCGGGAGGAAAGCGCAGTGACCCCGATCGCATCGGCCCGGAACGGCAGGCCGATCTATGCGCCAGCTTTGAATCGGCCATCGTCGACACTTTGGCCAAAAAGTGCTTGCGGGCCTGCCGCCAACAGGAAGTTCCCCGCTTGTTGATCGGCGGCGGCGTGGCGCGAAATCGCAGGTTGCGATCGTGCATGGAACAAATCGCCGCCGAAAATGATTTGCAAGTTCACTTCGCCGCGCCGGAGCACTGCACCGACAACGCCGACATGATCGCCGGCCTCGGCCACGCCTACGCCGAAGCCGGGCGCTTTGCCGACCTGAATTTGGAAGCGCAACCCCGCTAAGCATGGATCGAGAACATCTGCGCAAGCTGCTACAAGCCTTTCAGCAGGGGGAGCTGGAGTTCGACCAACTGGAAGCCAAATTGCTGCAATGGCCGCTGCAGAATCAGGGGGACGTGCAGTTGGACACCCAGCGGCAAATGCGTTGCGGCTTTCCGGAAACGGTGTTCGCCGCCGGCAAAAGCCCACAACAGGTGGTCCGAGCGGTCGCCGGCCTGCGCCAAAACCATGATCGACTACTGGTCACCCGGGCCGACCAGGAACACGCCGAAGCGGTTCAAGCGCAGTTCCCGGAAGTCGAATGGCACCCCGAAGCCGGCTGCTTGCTTTGGCGGCAGCAACCGGCACCGAAAGACGGACCGGCGATTGCGGTTCTGGCCGCCGGCACCAGCGATTTTTCGGTGGCGGAGGAGGTGCGCTTGTGTCTCGAAATCCAAGATTTGCAAGTCCGCTTCCACATCGACGTCGGGGTCGCCGGCATCCATCGGTTGATTCGCATCCTGCCCGACGTCCGATCCTGCTCGGTTTTCGTGGTGGTGGCCGGTATGGAGGGAGCCCTCCCTTCGGTGGTGGCCGGCCTGGTGGAAGCCCCGGTGATCGCGGTCCCGACTTCGGTGGGCTACGGAGCTTCTTTCGGCGGCGTGACCGCCCTCTTGGCGATGTTGAACTCCTGCGCCCCTGGCATCGGGGTGGTCAATATCGACAACGGCTTCGGAGCGGCCATGCTGGCGGCCAAAATCGCCCGGCAAGGCCCGAACCGGCCCTCACCAAGTTAAGTCGCCTCTGTCGCATGCCACAAAGGAAGCGGCTCAGCCTGCAACGTCCGCCGTTTCCTGGGTAAAAGGGAGGGAGCGCTTGATTTCAAGCCCCTACCCAGGAGCCCGCGACATGTTCGATCTCCTCCTTGCCCTGCCTCTCCCGGCTTTGCTGCTCCATTCCGGCTTGGCTGGGGCTCCGCCAGTCGAATCGGCCCCCTTGCCCCTGCAGCAGGAACCAAGCCCGGTGGCCGCCGCTACCGACACACCGCCGCTGCCCGTGGCGATTCTGAAATCGGGCAAGCGGGTCCCCTGCCTACCGGGGACCGAGGCTGGAAGCGCGACCGTGGAAACCCCTTACGGCATTCTTCATACCGCCCTCGACCCGGTGGCCGAGGTGGTCGACGGTTCCGGGGAAGCGGCCATGTTGCGGCGGGTTCGCAAACACGATCCTGAGCGTTGGGCCCAGCGAGTGTCGGAACGAGGTTTATTGGCCGAATTGGTCGGCGCCACCGACGCAGCGATCAAGGCGGAGCCCAAAGGAAATCACCACCTCTCCCTAGCTCTCCTGGAATCCTGGGGCCAGGAATTCGACTCCATTCCCCGGAAAGTGAAGGCGGACAAACGGGTGGAATTTCTGTGGCATCAACTCACCCGCTGCGGGGCTTCCCGGGGAGCCCTCTACACCGGCGAGTTGTTGCGGGAAATCCCGGGGCCGACCGCTTCCTTCAAACAACGGGTGAGCCTGGTGCAGTTGCGCCGCGGTTTACGCAGCCAAAACCCGGTGGTGTCCCGGGCGGCGGCGGTTTTGGCTCAACATCAGGGTGAAAACGACATGTTGTTCCCCCTGGTGGATGCCAGCCTGGCCGATCCTTGGTCCGACGTCCGCCTGGCCAGCGCTCATAGCCTTTTCGAACTGGATGAGCGGCAGGCTTTGGGCCGCTGGACCCTGGCGCTGTGGCGGGATCATGAAGAAAGCCGTCGCATTCAGGCGGCGGAACACATCGGCGAATTCGGCAAGGGTCAAGCCGCCATTGACGCCCTGATCTACCCGCTGGCGGCCAGCGGATACCAAGCTCCGGGCAGCTATACCTTCTTTGGACGCCAGATCACCATCGTCGGAGATTTCGACGTCGAGGTGGCGCAAGCGGCGGCCATCGCCGATCCGATCGTCAACGTGATCCAAGAAGGGGTGGCCCTTCAAGTCCGGGTGCTGGGCACCCACATGGTCCGAACCTTGGTGAATTCCCTGCAAAGGGTCACCGGCGCCAACCCCGGGCCCCGGGCGGAGGATTGGCTGCGCTGGTACAGGGAACAACAGGCCAAGACTACGCCCTAATCGGCCCTTAGCTCGTGCCCTGCCGGGTCTGCGCCTTGCGACCCGGCACGGATCAGTTTTCAGCAGGCTCGGCGCAGGCTAAAGTTCGGGCGCAACCATGAGGGAATCCCCCCCCAGCGCCAAATTGGTTCTTGAAGACGGCACGATCTACCTAGGGCGTTCAGTGGGCGCTCCCGGGGAGCGTTGTTTCGAGTTGGTCTTCCAGACCGCCATGTCCGGCTATCAAGAGATCCTCACCGATCCGAGTTATTGCGGCCAGGGGGTCGTCATGACTTACCCTCAAATCGGTAACTATGGGGTCCATCCCGATGACGAAGAATCGCACCGCTGTTGGCCGGAAGCTTTTTTCATGCGCCAACTCTCGCCGGTAGCTTCGAGTTGGAGGGCGCGGCAAAGTTTGGGGGCCTATTTAAAGGAAAGGGAAGTCCTCGCCATGGACGGCTTGGATACTCGCCATCTGACTTTGAAGTTGCGCCGGCAAGGAGCCTTGCGCGCCATCTTCAGCACCGAGGACATGGATGAAGGGCGCTTGCAGGCAAAGCTGCAACAGCATCCTTCCTTAAGCGGGCAAGATCTTGCCCAAAAGGTAAGCTGCCGACAGGGCTACGCCTGGTCCCAAGGATTGGATCCCGAATTTCCGGTGCAGGACTTACCGGTTCACAATGGGCCACCGTTGGATTTGGTTTGCCTGGATTTTGGAATTAAGCGCAATATTCTTCGATGCCTGGTTCAAACCGGATTCCGACCCTGGGTCGTTCCGGCCGACACGCCGGCCGAAGCCATCCTAGAAAGGAAACCGGACGGAGTGTTCCTTTCCAATGGTCCGGGAGATCCGGCCGCCGTGGAATACGCCCATAACAGCGTCAGGAACCTGTGCGAAGCCGGTTTACCGGTCCTTGGCATTTGTTTCGGCCATCAAATTCTGGCCCACGCCTTCGGCGGCGCCACCGAGAAAATGAAGTTTGGCCACCATGGAGCCAACCATCCGGTCATAGAACTGGAAACCGGTCGCATCGACATCACTTCGCAAAACCACTCTTTCGCCGTCCAAGCCGAATCCCTGAAGGGTACCGGTCTCAGCGTGACTCACCTGAACGGCAATGACGGTTCGGTTGAAGGATTAAGGCATCAAGAACTGCCGGTGCAATCGGTGCAATATCATCCGGAAGCGGCCCCGGGCCCCCACGACGCCGCCCATCTCTTTGCCCGTTTTCGGCAGAGAATTCGCCCGCAAAGCTAGTCGGTTTTCCCGACTCGCTTTTTCGGCTTTCGAAACCGGCGGAAAGATCCTTAGAATGCCACGGACCAACCCATTCCTTAGGTTCCTTCCCCCATCCCAGTTTGCGCCCCCAAGCCAGCCGGACGCCCGAGCCAACCATCCCTGAAATCCTGCCCGGTGGCTATCGAATTCTCCGCCGATTGGGTCATGGCGGCATGGGTGAGGTTTATCTAGCTCAGGATGCGAACTTGGATCGGCGGGTGGCGATCAAAATCCTGCGCCGGAATCCGGAAGGCAGCGAAGATGAAGCTGTAGAAGGTTTTTTAAGAGAAGCGCGGCTTATGGCGCGCATTCAACATCCGAACATTGCCTCGGTATACGACTTCGGGTTTTGGGAAAACCACCCCTATTTGGTTCAGGAATACGTGCAAGGCGGCAGCCTGCGCCTGCAATTGGAGGAATCCAAAGCATGGCCGCTTTCAAAGGCCATGGCCTTGTTGAGCGATGTCGGCCGCGGTTTGGCGGCTTTGCATCACGAAAACATCCTCCATCGCGATTTAAAACCGGAAAACATCCTGTTGGATCCAGATGGGCGGGCCAAAATTTGCGACTTTGGTTTAGCCACCCCCTTTCAACGGGAAGGCCGCCAACCGACCACCGAAGTGGTCCTGGGCAGCGCCGATTATTTGGCTCCCGAACAACGCTACCGCCTTCCGGTGGACGCCCGCAGCGATCAATTCACCTTGGCGGTATTGGCTTATGAGTTGTTCACCGGTTTGCTCCCGGTCGGACGCTATACCCCGGTTTCCCAGCGCAATCCTCAACTGCCTCCGGAAACGGACGCAGCCTTGGATCGGGCGCTTCAGGAAGATCCGGAAGATCGTTTCCCCAGCGTGGAAGCTTTTCTGGCCGCTTTGCAAGAAGCCGTTCACCGCGGCAACTCCAGATCTGGTTTTTCCTTTCGCTGGTTGTTGGTCCTCGCCCTTCCTTTAACGGCGTTCGGTCTTTGGTATTGGAAAAGTCCGACGGTGGCCGCCGCCGATGAATTTGAACGAGGATTGCAACACGCTGCCGACGGAGATTTGGATGCTTCGGTGGCCGACTATCAATCCTTCTTGGAAAAGAATCCGGACCATTATTTGGCTCACTACAATTTGGGTTGTGCCCTGGACGGTATGGGGCGATATGAGGAAGCCCTCATTTCATACAACTCATCCATTCGTCTCAATCGCAGTTTCGCCAGAGCTTTCAACAACCGCGCCCGCATCTTGCGAATTCAGGGTCGCTATTCCGATGCCCTGGAGGACGCCAAGCAAGCTTTAGAACTTGAACCCGCCCCGGAAATCCACTTGAACATGTATTTGATCCACCGGGCGATGGCCGCTCCCCAAGCCGGCTTGGAAAACCTCAAGCAAGCAGTTCAATTGAACTCGGATGCCACCGAAGAAAAAGCCGAATTGGCTTGGCTGCTGGCCACCCTTTCGGAGGATTCCTTAAGGGACGGAGAACTTTCTCTCCAATACGTCCAGGAACTCCGGAGCACCGGCAAGCTGCCGGGCTGGCGATTGGATGGACTGGAAGCCGCCGCCTTGGCTGAACTGGGCAAATTCGAACAAGCGGTCGAAAAGATTGACCGCGCCGTACTCGATTTTCCGCTTGGATATCCAAGCGACTTACAAGCCCAACGGCAAGCATACCGGCAGAACCGCCCTTATCGTTTGGAGATGCCCTGATGGATGCATTTCAAAAACAAGATTTAGCCGATTCCTTGTTCCGAGAATCCAACGATGCCCTGTTGATCTTGGATCCTGAGAGCAGTTGCATCGTATCGGCCAATCCAACTTTTTTGCGATTGACCGGGTTTCGCAGAAGAGAGTTACGCGACCGTCCCCTAAGTGAAGTCTTGGAATCGGAAGCGGCTGCATCTTTGACCTCTTTGTTGAACGCCTGCCGGGCCACCTGCATATTTCACAGTCAGGAAGGTTATCTGCTGGAATGCGCCAACGGCGGTCGCCTACCGGTCAACATTTCCGCCAGCCGCATCCCCACCTTGCCCCACCCCCTCGGTTTGGTGGTCATTCGGGATATTCGCGAGCGAGTGGAAGCGGAGCGTTCGTTAAAGAGTTTCGCCGACAGCCAACAAGCCATCGTCAGCCTGGGAGCCCGCGCTCTGGCCAGCCTGGAGTTACCGAGCTTGGTGCATGAAAGTGTCGCCCTTTTGCAGGACCACCTGCAAGCGGACATGGTCGCCATCCTGGAATGCCTCCCCGGAAAGGCCAAGCTGCGCTGGCTGGGCGGGCACGGTTGGCCGAATGAACTTACCGCCGAAGAATTGGGTTCCAACCTCGCTTCGGAAACCACCGCCCGGGCCTTAAGCGATCATCGGATTCAACGGGTAAACGATTGGCAGCAACATCAGCCGCCCGCCCCCTATTTGCTTCAAGAATTGGAAATCCGTTCGACCTTGAGCACCGCCTTGGAATGGCAGGGCGAAGCCCTGGGAGTGGTGGAAGTCCACCATCGCAAGAGCATCGCCTTCGACGAATATCAGGGACGGTTGTTGCAACAAGTGGCCCAGGTGTTGGCTTCCGCCATGGAACGCCGGCGCAGCGCCGCCCGGGCTCGAAGATTGGAGCGGCGTTTACAACACACCCAAAAACTAGAAAGCCTGACCGAATTGGCCGGTGGCATCGCTCACGATTTCAATAATTTGTTGACCGGAATTCTGGGCCATTTGGAATTGGCGCAAAACCAGGTTCCGGCCGCTTCCCGGTCGTTTTTGGATCAAGCCGCCGAAGCCGGAAGCCGAGCGGCTCGGTTGACCCGACAACTGCAACTGCTTTCCGGGTGCGTGCCGCCCAGCCAACAGGAAATTCAACTGGCCAATTTGGTCCGGCGCAGTTGTGAGGGGGTGGCTTCGGCTCTGGGCCATCGCATTCGATTGCTGGATAGCCCCAGCGGCCCGCCTCCGGTCATCAGCGGGGACCCGGTGCAGTTGCACCTGGCCCTCGATCAGGTACTGCGCAACGCCAGCGAGGCCAGCCCGGACAAATCCGATGCGGTTTTGGTCAAAGTCGGAAGTGACGGCCACGCCCCGCAAGAGAGCTCGGAACTTTTCGCCCACGGGGAACTCCCGTCCGGTCCTACGGCCTGGGTGGAAATCGAAGATCGAGGAGAGGGCATGGCTCCGGAGGTCCTGGAGCGCGCCTTCGATCCCTACTTCAGTACCAAAAACCAAAACCAGGGCTTGGGACTTTCTCAAGTCCTCGGCATCCTCCGCGCACACCAGGGGGCGGTCCAGATCAAGAGCCGTCCCGGCCGCGGCACTCGGGTCCGACTTTGGCTGCCTTTGGAAGTCCAGCCCAGCCGGCAGGCGCCGCCGCAACCGATCAGCCGGCCCTTCCGTGGGGAAGGCCGGGTTCTGGTGGTCGATGACGAAGACCTGGTCCGCCGGGTCGCCCGCCTGGCTTTGGAGCGGATGGGCTTTCAAGTCATCGAAGCCGCCGACGGCGGAGAAGGGCTGGCCAAGGCCACCACTCACGCCGACGAATTGCGCCTGGTTCTGTTGGACCTCACCATGCCGGTCCTGTCCGGCCTGGAAGTGCTGGATCGGCTGCGGCAACGGGGTGTAAGGCTACCGATATTGCTGACCAGCGGTTACAGCGATGAGAACGGGCTCCCGCAAGCCCATCCCAAGACTTTTCAAGGCTTTTTGGCCAAGCCTTTCGGCCCCCAGCAATTGCAACAGGCCATTCGCCTGGCCCTTGACGGGCAGGAATCCATGGAAGAAGGTTAAGGAAGACCATTTCCTTCCAGCCCGGCTTCGCCATGCTCTCCTTCCTTCTCGTCAGCTTCCTTCTTGCCCCGTTTTCGCTGCAAGGCGAAACCCAAGAAACCCCGCCCACCGCCAAGGAGGCGGCGGAAGTCCTCGAAAAGGCTTTTAAAGAAAAGAATCCGATCGGCCTTCAAGAACTGTTGTTGCAATACGGTTGGGTGGAAGACAAAAAAGTCACCAAGGCCATCGCTTTGGGCTTGAAGCACCCGAACGAGGAAGTGCGCGTTCTGGCGTTGAAAGGCCTGCGTTACAACGCCCACAAAAGCGCTTTCGACCTGCTTTTAAAACAAAAGAAAAATAAGCTGTTGCTCGACGGCAGTCAGACGGCGCCTGAATATTTCATGGCTCTAGGTCAGAAAGCGGACAAGAAAGCTCTGCCGATTCTGACCGACCGGGGCCGGGCTCACAAAGCTGGAGACAAGGCGATCCAAGCCCGCATCCTGGCCTTGGGCCGCATCCGGGATAAAAAGTCGGTCGAAGCCCTGATGGATTTTTTGTTGGCTTCCGGCCCTCGAGGAGAACATCCTCACATCCGCCCAATTCGCCTTTCTCTGATGACCTTGACCGGAGAAGATTACGGCCGCGATTCCCGAGCCTGGGTGGATTGGTGGAATGAGAATAAACGAAAGGTGAAGGTCGATTCCAAACCGCCGGAGCTACCCAAAGAAGCGGCCAAATTCCTGCGCTCGACCTGGATCACGCCGAAAGAGCGCCAAGAAGCGTTGCGCAAGGCCGAGGAAGAAAAGGAAGACCAGGGCGATCAGGAAAAGGAGGACGACGCCGTGGATCAAGCCTTAGGGGCCCTTGGCAATTCCGGCGACTGAAGCCATAGCCGGAGATACGGAAAATGAATCCGGAAGCCCTGCACGCCTTTCGTCAGGGCGCTGCCTATTTCAACGCCCGGGACTTTTATCAAGCTCACGAAGCTTGGGAAGATTATTGGCTTCAGATCGGCGATTCCAAGGCCGACTTGTGGAAGGGATTGATCCAAATCGCCGTAGCCTGCCTGCATTGGCAACGGGGCAATTCGGCCGGGGCTCGGCGCTTGCAACGCAAAGCCATGGAATACCTCCGTCCGTTTGCTCCGGAGTACGAAGGCCTGCCCCTGACCGAATTCCTGCAGCAACTCGAACAAGCCTTCGCACCGCTTCACCAAGCGTTTCAAAATAGAAAGGCGGCGCCGAGATTAGATCCCGACGCCTTACCGTTGTTGGCCCAAGATTGGGCTTAGCCGCTCAGCCTTTCAACCAGCGGAACAATTCCAGCAACTTGGGCGGTTGCCCGGTCCGCAAGATGCCGATGCGGAAGATCTTCGCCGACAACCACATCACCACCACGCAGGACACCACCATCAAGATCAAGGTGCCGACCTTATCGAACATCGGCGGATCGGCGGCGGCCCGGTTCATCATCACGAAGGGGGTGTACAAGGGAATCCAGGACAGCACCGTGGCCAGAGTTCCGTTCGGATCCTTGGGTATGAACATCATGGTGATCAAAGGCACCATCATGATCAGCATCACCGGCCCCATGAAGTTCTGCGCTTCCTTCAAGGTGTTACAGATCGAACCAATCGCCAGGAAGATGCCGGCATAGGTCAGGTAGCCGAGAATGAAGTAGATCAAGAAGGCGGGAATCAGACCGCCGGATTGCACCACTTCGAACACTTCCATGGCCCAGGTAGCCTCCGGCCCTGCCTTCCAGGCCAAAAGCGCCACCAGGGACAGGATCCAGGCCGACAACATGGTCAAACCCACGGCGGCGATGCCGATCAGCTTGCCCACCATGAGTTCCCAAGGCGTGACCGAAGACAGGAGCACTTCGATGATGCGGTTGGATTTCTCTTCGATGGTGTTGTTCAACAACATCTGCACCACCGTCATGATCGCAATCCACAGCAAGTAGACAAAGCCGACCGGCGCCCACTGGCGAATGGTGTCGGCCAGGCTGACTTCCTCCTCCCCGACTGCCTTTTTCGGATTCAAACTCTTGAACCGGATCCGGGTGTTTTCCACCTGGCGAACGGTTTGGATGTCGATGGCCTTGGCCACGTATTCCTGTTCGCGGATGCGGTTGTTGATGCCGCGCTCCACCACGCTACGCAAATCCAAGTCGGCCAAATTCACCGACCAGTATTGCACTCCCTGGTGCCCTTCCTCGGGATCTCCCATATTGGCGGTGGCTTGATCCTGCGCCTGAGACATGAAGTCGCGCAGGATGTGAGCTTCCGCGTCTTCCGGAATCAAGATGGCGGCGAATAACTCGCCCTGGCTTCCTTCGACTTCGATGCCCCGGCTTCCGGTGAGATAAGGCTTCAAACCTTCACTTAGCTCGTCCATCGCCATCTCCGGACTCAAATCCGTCGGCAAGTCCACGCGCCGGAAACGGACCCGAGGTTCCTCGAAGGGGGGACGGTCCTCCACCATCAAGAAAGCAGTCGTCTGTTCGAAATCGGCCCAGCCTTGTTCGGTGCCGAGTAATTCCAACTCCGCCGAACTGCTGCTCTCCAGCCGGTCCATGATTTCCTTTTGCAGGTCCTGGGGACTCTGCCCGGGAGCCAGATTCATGGCCGGAATCTTTTCCAAGTCCAATTCGCCCTGGTTGGCCTTGAATTCTTCCTTCATGTACTTTTGCATGTACTTGGTGAAGGCTTCCTGCTTTTTGCGGACGTTGGATCGCAGCACCGCCTTGTCCACAACTTCCTCGTACAAACCGGACTGGTCGACCAGCACGAAGTTCCGAGTGGGCGTGGCCTTTTCCTCCAAGTAGGACGGAACCTGGAAAGCCACGGCGATAATGACCGGAAACAGCAGCAGGCCGACCCAGAAGCCTTTGGTTTTGGCGTTCTCGGCGTACTCCCGCATGGCAACGAAAAGGGAGTATTTCATCGGAAGGTGGCCTCCTTGGCTTCATCGCCCACCATGTGCACGAACACGTCGTGCAAGCTGGGCTCGGTTTGGTCGAATCGCTCCAAGACAATGCCGTTTTGCACGCAAGCTTGCAGCACGCTTTGGAAGTTCAAATCGTCGGAAACCCGCAACTGCCAAGCTCGAATCGGTTCCGGGCTCTCTTTCTGTTTTATCGGAATTTCCACCATGCCGCGAATGCCGGGCAAATCCCCCAAGGCGTCGATCCGGCCCCGGGTATGCAAAAGCCACCGTTTGGGAATCACCCTCTTGGCCTCCGGTATGCTGCCGTCGAAGATTTTCTTGCCCTTGGCGATCAACAGGATGCGATCGCAAATGCGCTCGGCATGAGACATCACGTGAGTCGAAAAGATGACCGTTTGGCCACGCTTGCGCATGTCCTCGATCACTTCCTCCATCACTTGTTGGTTGACCGGATCCAAACCGCTGAAGGGTTCGTCCAAGATCACGAAATCAGGGTCGTGGGCAATGGAAGCCAAAACCTGAACTTTCTGTCCCATCCCTTTGGATAGGGCTTCGGTTTTGTGATCGGCGAAATCGGCGAGGCCGTAACGCTCCAGCAAGCTGTAGGCTTTCTTCTTGGCTTCCTTCCGGTTCATGCCTTTCAAGGAAGCGAAATAGGCGATGATCGACCAGGCTTTCATCTTCTTGTAAAGCCCCTTTTCTTCCGGCAAGTAACCGATGCGATTCCGGACCAAAAGAGCGGATGGCTGGCCTAGCACGGAAATGGATCCTGAATCTGGTTTAAAGATTTCCAGGATCATGCGAATGGTGGTGGTTTTGCCGGCGCCGTTGGGTCCAAGGAAGCCGTAAACCGCTCCCTTGGGGATTTCCAGGCTGACGTCATCCACCGCGGTGAAGTCCCCGAAACGTTTGGTCACGTTTCGAAGCTCGAGGGCGTAGTCATTCACCATCGGTACATTTGTTCGAGTTTCTTGGGTTCCGAGCCATGTCAGGAGGCCGCCGGTTGCGGCGACCCAAGGGGTGATTCCAATGATGGAGGCGAAACTCGCCGAGCCTCGCAAGCCGCCTCCACCTCCGCCACCGTTTTGGGAACGGCGGCGGTAAGGACTTCCCGGCTACCGCCGGTAACCAGGACGTCATCTTCAATGCGGACTCCCAAACCGCGCAAGTCTTCCGGGAGTCGGTCGTCGGCCGCGGAAAAATACAATCCCGGCTCGACGGTGAGCACCATGCCTTCTTGCAAAACCCTTTCTTCCTCGCCGACCACGTAAGAGCCAGCGTCGTGGACGTCCAGCCCGAGCCAATGGCAGGTGTTGTGCATGTACCAGGGCCGATAAAGGCGCTCCTCCAGGATCTCCTCCACCGAAACTTGTAGCAGCTTCATGTCACGCAAGCCCTCGGCCAAAACGGCAAGGGCCGCTCGATGAGGATCCAGGAATTTCGCTCCCGGCTGCACCGCCTCGATGGCGGCAAGCTGAGCTTGCAAAACCCATTCATAAACCTCTTTCTGGCGGCCCTGAAAGCGTCCGTCCACCGGAAAGGTTCGGGTCAAATCGGCGGCATAGCCCTGATACTCCGCTCCCGCGTCCAACAAAATCAAATCTCCGGCCCGAAGTGGATCGCGGTTCAAGGTGTAGTGCAGGAAACAGGCATTGCTGCCTCCGGCCACGATCGGAGGATAAGCCCAATGGCCGCCGTGGCGCCGGAAACAGTATTGAACCACGGCTTCCAATTCCCATTCCCCCATTCCCGCTTCGGCTTGGGCCATGGCCATGAAATGGGCTTCCGCCGTAATCGCCGCCGCTTTGCGCATGGAAGCCGCTTCTTCCGGGCTTTTGCGCAACCGCATCTCGTGGAGGAAAGGAATCGGGTCCAAGATGGCTTGAGGAGCTTGGGCGCCTTTGCGCTGCCGGATTCTTAAATCGGCCAACCAATCCAACACCATGGCGTCCATTTCCTGATGGACGCCGATTCGAAACCAAAGCCGTTTGGCTCCCTGCACCGCCTGTTCCGCCCTTTCTTCCAGCTCTTCTACCGAAAAGGCGTCTTCGAACTCCAGCACCCGAGCGGCTTCGGCCGGGCCAAGCCTCGGCCCATGCCAAGTTTCCTGTTGGGGATCCTTGGCCAGAACGAACAAGCTCTCCTCCGGAACCCCGGCCAGACCTTTGGCCAGAATCAAGAAACCGTCCGGTTCCTCCAAACCGGTGAGGTAGAGGAAGTCCGATTCTTGCCGAAACGGGTATTCAACGTCGTGACTGCGGATGGCGTGGGTTGCCCCAGGAAAAAGGGCAACGTCCCCCTCTTCCATTTGTTCGAGAAAAGCTTGGCGGCGCTGGCGAAACATGGGCACCCTTCAGGGAGTCTGGAAGTTCCGGAAGCGCCAGTTTCCGGACCCGGTGGCTTACGGTCAACGCGGACGGAGCTTCGCCGGAATTTCCACCGCCGCCTCCACGGCCGGCGGGGACTCGCTAAGCGCTTGTAATTGGGGCAGATTGGCAACTTGTTCCAGGAATAAAGGAACCAAGTGGGGATCGAGTTGATGGCCGGCTTGCGCCTGCAGGATTTGAGCCGCCTGCATCGGGGGAATGGAATCCTTGTAAGCCCGGGGACTGATTAGGGCATCAAAGACATCCGCCACCGCCACCACTCGGGCCAACAGCGGGATCTCGGTTCCCGCCTTCCCCGCCGGGTAGCCGGCGCCATCCCAGCGCTCGTGGTGATCCCGCACGATTTCGGCGGCCCCGCGGAGGGTGGGAACGGCGGAGACAATTCGGTGGCCCACTAGGGTGTGCTCCTCCATGAGGCGGGTTTCTTCCGCACTCAAGGCGGCAGGCTTCTGCAAAACATGCTCGGAGATGCCGATTTTGCCGACGTCGTGAAGAAGTCCGCCGATGCGAAGGTCGTGGAGGGATTCGTCCGGCAAAGCCAGCAGCCGCCCCAAGGCCACGCTACTCGCCGCTACCCGGCGGGAATGGCCGTGAGTCAGGGGATCCTTGGCTTCGATCGAAAGCCCCAAAGCGGCGGCGGTGTGCTCATAAGCCTCCTCCAAAAAGCCCTGGCTGCGGCGCAATTCCTGCAAGGTGAAATCCAGGGCGGAGGCAAGGTCCTGAAATTCCGGCGGCGAGGCTGGGGTCGGAGCGGTACGTAAATCCAATTGGGCGGCTTGCTGGATCGCCCGGCAAAGGCTGGGTTTCGGTCGAAACCGCCGTTCCAGACCCAGCCAGAACAACAGCAAGCTGGTCAAACCGGCCACCGCCGCCCAAGCCGGCAAGCGGCTGGCCCAAGCCGGCGTTGCCAAGGGCCGGCGGATTTGGAAGGTGGCCTCCCCTTGGCCGGAGGACGGCAAGTCGATCTGCACCCAAGCTTGTCCGCGAGCATCCACGCCGGCCTGGCCGAGGCCGAAGGACTCGAGCGCAGCCAAGCTTCCCCAGGCGACCTTTTCGGAATTGGATCCCGATCCCTCTTCCTCCGCAAGGGAAGGCTTCCAACGGCCCTGCCATTCAGGATTTCCGCGATTCACCTGGGCCCAAAGGGCATCCCACGCCTCCCCTTCCCGGGATTCGCGGATGGCCTCCCACAACGGCGCCGCAGCCTGGTGCATTTGCAGGATTTGCTTTTCTGCAGCCCATTCGCGATCGGCACCCGACGCCCAATAGCCGGCCGTCCAGACCGCAGCGGCAACCACCAGGGCTCCGACGATAGCGGCTTGAAATGGGTGGCGGCAGAACGGTGTTAAGAAAGCCATGGGCTATTTCCTTATCGGCTTCATGGCAGGGAACATGAGCGCTCCGGCTCAAATCGGGAAACAGATTGAATTTTTGTAACTATAGGGGGCCCGCCTCGTCTGCCTTGAGGAAGGCCGGGCCAGAGGGGAAGCACCCCGGCCGGAGCCGCCGGAGTAAACTCCCTGTGCGGCAACGCTCCTTGCTCCTCCCTCGGCCCGATGCGACCTTCGCGGTGGACCCTTCCCCCAGGAGCGGCCGTATTTCGGCAAGCTCCAGTCCAGGATGCGAATCGACCTCAAAACCGCCCAAATCCTGACCAGCGAAGATGCTTGTGCAACCATGGACATGTTGCGCAACCTGGTTGACAATCCTCTCAGCTTGGTAGAGAGCTTGGAGGGACTCTATCCCAAGAAGGTGGCGAAAGCGATGGCGGAACTGATGCAACTGCGCTGCCGGGCGGTGCAGAAGTTCAGCGACGGCATGCAAATGTTTTTTACCAAGGAGCAGTTGGAACAGAGTTCCAGCGAAAAGGTCGCCGCCTATCGAGCCAAGCGATACAAGGATGCCGGATTCGAATTCGTCCACGACGCCTGCTGCGGAATCGGTTCCGATTCCACCGCCTTGGCCAGAACCGGCCTGAAGGTCTTGGCCTACGACAAGGACGAATCCACCCTGCACTACAGCCAAGCCAATGCCGCAGTTCGAGGGGTGGAAGATCTCATCGACTTCCATTTGCAGGACGTAGCGGAAACGGTGCCGCCGGAAGGCCCCATCTTCGTGGACCCGGCCCGGCGCCGGGGAAGCCGGCGGATCATGAGCCCGGACGATTGGTCTCCCAATCCTGAGGCGGTGGCCCGACTGCTGGAGGGCCGCCCCGGAGCCGGCCTGAAACTTTCGCCCTCGGTTCCGATGGAAACCTTGCTGGACAAGTTTCCGACCCCGGACGAAGTGGAAGTCATTTCTCTCCACGGGGAGAACAAAGCCATTTTCTTCTGGTACGGCGAAGTCGCCAGCGGTGAAGAAAGGCGAGCCACCAAACTTCCCGGCTGTGAAACCGTGGCCGGGCCCCTGGACTCGGTAGCCGAAGTCGGCACCTTGGGTCAGTTCGTGTTCGATCCAGATCCTTCCCTGGTCATCAGTGGCCTGCTGGGAAGTTTTGCCAAAAGCAATCAGGTCACCACTCTGGATCCACAAATCGCCTATTTGACCGGCGATCAACCGCTGGCCAACCCCTTTGTCGACACCTTTAAGGTGCTCGGCCAAGATCGGCTCGACACCCGGAAAATGCGCAAGCTCATGCGGGAGTTGGAAGTCGGCCGTTTGGCCGAAGTCCGGAAACGAGGGATTCCGGATCGGGCTTTGACCTTACAACAAAGATTTTTACCCCAACCTTTCGGCGAGCGCACCGTCACTTTGATCGCCACCCGGGTGGGTGACGCCCACATCGGCATCGTGGGAGAAAAAATCACTCAGGAGGAATAGAGGTTCTCCATGCATTTTCTGTGGTCCGCCATTCTCCTAGGTCTCGGTCCCTGGCTTCAAGAGCCGACTGCACAAGAAGCGCCCCGCAACGTGGGGCGTTTTTCTTTGTCCGTGGATCCCGACAGTTTGGATCCGTTGAAATCGACCAATACGGTCAACCAAGTCATTCAAAGGCAGATCTTCGAAGGCTTGGCCGAACCGGACCCTTTGGCTCGCCCCTTTCAGGTGCAGGCTCTGCTGGCTCAATCTTGGGAAGTCTCTGCGGACGGGAAGCAATGGACCTTTGAAATTCGGGAAGACGCCAGTTTTTATGATCCCTACGAGCAACCCTTGTGGCCGGACCGGCGGCGACCGGTCTACGCCGAAGACGTGGTGTACTCCTGGTTGCGGCTGATGGATAAACGCAGTGCGTCCAGCGCCAGTTTCGTTTTGGAAGATTTGATTGAAGGCTTGGATGAATTCCGGCAGCGCACCGGACGCAACGAAAAAGAAGCGCAGCAAGCCTGGAAGGAAGCCATGGCCGGCGGACTGCCGGGCCTCCAAGTTTTGGGACCGCGAAAGTTAAAAGTCCGCTTGAAGCGCCCGTCCTCGGATTTTTTGTTTCGACTCGCCAGCCCTTATTGCGTGGTCTATCCGCGGGAAGCGGTAGAAACCGAAGGTCGAAGACTGAGCGATCAGCCGATCGGCAGCGGGCCCTTTATTCTGGTTCATTGGATCACCAAATATCAGGCGATCTTGCGCCAGACTCCAGGTTGGAGAGGGCAAGTTTGCCCCTTCGATCCGGAGCGAAGTCTGCCTCATTTGCAAGAGGTTCAATTTACTTTCGTACCGGAGGGAAGCACCCGAGTGCAAATGTTCCGCTCCGGAGCCCTGGATCGCCTGCCGCCCAATGGAGCCAATTACAACAGCTTGGTTCGGGACGGAAAGCCGGTTCCGGAGTTGGCGGAAAAAGGAGTTCGGCTGTTGCGCCAGGATCCTTCGGGCACTTCCCTGTTGATGATCAACATGGACGACCCGGTTCTAGGCCACGTGCCCGGCGATGATGTCGGAAATGCAAAACGCCGCTTGCTCCGAAAAGCCCTTGCCCTGAGTTTCCCCTATCGGCGCTGGCACGAAGTGCTCCGACAAGGGGTTTTAGCCAGTTCCAGCCGCGGTTTGTTGCCTCCTGGAGTTCCGGAAGCCGATCCAAACCAAGACTTCGGTTTCCGCCGGCCGACTCGCCAACAAGGAGTGGCGGAAGCCAAGCGCTTGCTAACGGAAGCAGGTTATCCGCAAGGAAAAGGCTTGCCGGCCCTGGTGCTGGAGCTTCAGGGAACCGCCAACATCCACAAGACCATGGGGGATTTGATCGCCCACGGTTGGCAGGAGGCAGGGTTCAAGGTGCAGGTCCAGAGCAATCGCTATTCCGAATACCTGGAAAAGATCGGTAAGGGTGAAGCCCAGTGTTTTACCCGCGGCTGGTATCTGGACTGGCCGGACAGCTCGGTCATGTTGGAAATGTTCTATGGCCCGAACGCAAGTGGCGGAGGGATCAACGCCAGTCGTTTCTTGCATCCGGAATACGATCGCTTGTTCGCCGAATTCCGCAGCATGCCCCACGGCCCGAAACGGAATCAACTCGCCCACCGCATGCAGGAAATCCTCTTTCAGGAAGTTCCGGCCTTTAGCATCGATCACCCGATCGGCTACCAATTGGTGCAACCTTGGTTGCGCAACGTGGCTATCCACCCCTACGATTTCTTCGTGTGTAAGTACTTCCGCATTCAACAGCCCTGACCCAGGGTGGCGGGTTTCCTCCTTCGCCGGTCGTTGCGCTTGTTGGCGTTACTGTGCGGAGTGTCCGCCATTTTGTTCTTGCTGCTGGATAGCGGCCTGCTCGGAGAACCAACCGGCAGCGGGCCCCGGCCTCCGAGTTTAGAAGATCTGGGCCGCGCCAAATTGGCTTCCGGCCAGTGGCAGCAGTTCGAAAGCCGCATGGTCCAAGTGCAACTCCAAGGACCGGCCATGCGTTTCTTTCTTCAAGCCAAGCCGGAAAGTTTGGAATTGACCGACTTGGAAGGAAAGTTGGTCGCCGCTTGGTCGACCCAAAGCCACACCGTGAAGTCCTTGGCGGTGGCGATGGACGGAACCCGGATCGGCGACTCCTGGCAGTTGCAAGCTTGGTTGGCGGATCCCGACCATCCTCTCGCTCAAGCTCCGGCCCAAGGATTTGCCGTGGCCTTGGGAGCACAAAAGCTATTTCTGGATGCTCCCTATCGGGAAGCCGTTCTTCCTTGGGCACAAGCTAGAGCCCCCTGGCTTCGCTTTGGACGCCAATTGGGCAAGCTGCTTCGCTTTGAATTTGGCCGCTCCTTGCAGGACGATCACGCCATCGCTCCGGAAATGGCGCGCCGCTCCCTTCGGTCCTTGGCACTCAGCCTGCCGGCCTTTCTTCTTTCCACCTTGTTGGCTTTGGCTCTGGCGGGTATGAGCTTGGCCCTGGCCGCCAGATGGGATCGGCTGATGACCGCCATCGCCGTTGCCGGCATGTCGATCACCGCTCTGGCTTACGTTTTGTTTTTGCAGCGATGGTTCGCCGCCGACCTGGGTTGGTTTCCGGTATACGGCTGGTCGCCTCCCTACCTTTCGTATTTGATTCTTCCGGTACTGATCTGGGTGGTGGTCGGAGTTTGGTGGGATTTCCGTTTCTATCGAGGGGTGTTGCTGGAACAAAGCCGGCAAGCTTTCGTCACCGCCGCCCGAGCTAAAGGCATTAGCCGCAGCCAACTCTTTCGGCGGCATTTGTTGCCGAACACTTGGCTTCCTTTCATCACCCAAAGCATGTTGAGCCTGCCTTATCTCTTTACCGGCTCCTTTCTATTGGAAAGCTACTTCGGAATTCCGGGATTGGGCAGATATGCGGTGGACGCCGCTTTGGACGGAGACGCCCCGATTCTGCGAGCCACGGCGTTTTTGTTCGCTTTGGTGTTTCTCCTCAGTCAATGGACCGCCGACGCCTTGTATCGTCTTGCCGATCCTCGCCTGCGGAGGCCACGATGAAGAAGTGGGCATGGATCTTGGCTTTGTATGCCCTCGCGGCTTTGGGAACTTGGTTGGGCTGGTGGGGCCAACATTGGAATCTGCAACAAGTGGGGATGGAAATGAAACCGCCCCAAGCCGAAGCCTGGTTCGGCACCGACCGATTGGGCCGGGACGTCTTCGATCAAAACCTGCAAGGCATCGCATTAGCCATGCTCACCGGTTTCTTGGCCGGGGGAGCGACGGTGGCTCTCGGCACCATCTTGGGTTTGATCGCCGCCGGCGTACCCCGCCTGGATCCCTGGTTCGACTTCATCAGCGCCGCGGTGGCGGCGATTCCAGGTTTGCTTTTGATTCTGACTTTGGGTTTCATGCTGGGCCCCGGTTTGAGCACCGTGATTTTGGCCATCGCCGCCGTCAGTTGGATCGGCCCCTATCGACAAGTCCGGGCGGAATGCCTTCGATTGCAGGAATCCGGTTTTTATGAAGCGGCGGTTGCCGCCGGCGCCACCAAGCCATGGTTGTGGCGACGCCATTTGCTTCCTCATCTTCTTCCCCTTTGCCTGATCCAATTCAGCCTCTACTTCGTCTATGCCATCAAAGTGGAAGCCCTGGTTTCCTTTTTGGGACTCGGAGTCCTGGATCAACCTTCCTGGGGCCGCATGCTGGCGGCGGCCAGGGAAGATCTGCCGGAAGGATGCTGGTGGCCGTTAACTGCCGCCACCGTGGCCATGTTCGGTTTGGTGCTGGCCGTTCATCGACTCAGCGATTCCTGGCAAGCTCTCCCCGAGCAAGAAATGGATGAAGGCACCTTGCGAAGTGGGGCCTAATGAAAAAAGCCCCCGGGAGTTTTCTCCCGGGGGCCGGATGAATCCTTCGCCGTTTTCTAGCGCCGGAATACCAAGGCGTCGAACAACACGTATTCGCCAGGATCCAATTCCACGTCCAGCCGCACCATCACCGGTTGAATGGTCTGTAAGTCCAGGGACAGGGAGAAGGGCTCTAAGTTACTTGCAACTTGAGTCAAGTCCATGCTCTGACTACCCAAAAAGGCACCGGTCAAGTAGTGGGTCGCAGTCAAAGTAATGCGTCCGGTTCCCGGCCCGGCTGCCGTCTTGAATTCCAACAACCTGGCGTTGCCGTGGGACAGGAAGAAATCACCGTCGTGCAAAGCCAATTCGGCGTTGCGGTCCAAAGGAAGCATCTCTTGCCCGGTGGGTCCACCCATGGAAATGGTTCTCCACGGCCGGGCATTCCCCGGTTGCAGATTCATCGGATGGTTGGGCGAGAAGGTCATGAAGCTGACGTCCATGTTGTCCCGGGCTTCTTCCGTAGTGGTGGCCACCCACGGAGACAAAGGATCGTCTTGAGCGTGAACCAAACCGTATTGGGAACCGACCAACACGGTTCGATCCTGGTCGAACGCCGGGGACAAATCAAAGGAAGCCAACCACCAATCCGGGCGCGAGGAAACTTGCCCAACCGGTTCCCAGATCGCTTGGCTATCGCTGCTGTCGTATCGCAACACGCCTTCGCCCCAAGCCCCGACGTAAACGTAAGGCCGGGTGCCAAAGTCGTTGCCTACTTTGATTTCTTGCAGTCGAAGTCCAACCAAATCGAATCCGAACGGAATGACTTGCGGATTGGTCGGGTCATCGATAAACGCCGCCACTTTCGGCCCGGCATGCAAAATCACAAAGACTTGGGGATTGCCCGGCCGGGAAAAGGTCGGATCCACCGCCAAGCCCAGAATCTTGGTGCCGAAATCATGGACCAAAGTCCAGGTGTCATCGTTCAGTCGATATAGCTTGCTGATCGAGGCACCATAGACATCGTTTTTGGTGGCGGAAGAAGCCGGATCATAGGTAGGAGCTACCGCCATGTATTCCATGGTCGGTACCGTGCCGCCACCAGCCAGCTTGTCGAGAGGTTCGGCCGTTTGTCCGCCATCTTCGGAACGATAAGGAGGATTCTCCCAAGCATTCCAGAAGAAGGTTTGATCGGTGGCTCCGGAACCGTCGTAATTCGGCGAGAACACCACGACACGCGGGTAACCTTCCACTCGCGTCCCGGTCACCGTGCTTACCAAGGGCGGTAAGTAGAAACCGGTGGCGCCGTAGGGGTTGGCCGGAGTTTTTGCCGGATCGAACCAGAAAGTCAAATCGGACTGGCCTCCCAGCAACACGGTGCCGTCGGCGGCGTAGTTCGGCGAAACCGCGAGGGTTTTGTTGTAGGCCATCGGGCAATCCCAAAACAAAAGTTCGGTGAACCCGGCGGTCACGTCGGTTCGAATCAAGCCGGAACCATAGGCGGCGCCAAAAGCGATCAGATGGCCGTCGGCATCGATGGCCGATCCCAAATCGCGCATTTCTTCCACCGGACGAATGCCCCGTTGCGCCCAGTTGACGCCATTGTTCGGCGACTGGAAAAGCCCTTCTCCCCGGCCGTAGTAAAGCGTTCCGCTTACGGCATAGTCGAGGGCGGGAGTAATGTCCTGGTGGATTTTCTGATCGGGCGGTTCACTAACGCCTTTACCGGCACCTTCTTCGAGGGTGAAATCCTGCTCGTTGCCGAAATCGTCCCAGGTCAAACCGCCGTCGTCGCTACGAAGAATTCCGGTTCCGAAGTAACCGGCGAAGTTCGGGTACATGTTGCCACCGGCAAAGAAATGGCGCAGTCCATCGGGCCCGGGTCCGGTGGCGGTCAAAGTGGTCACTCCAGAAGGGGTCGAGGCCACCAAACTGAAAGTGACTCCGAAATCTTCCGACCGCCAAATCTCCCCGCGATCCAATTTCGGATCGTTCGGCCGCAAGGAAATCCGCCCCAACAAAATGACGCCGGAACTTTCATAATCATCGGCGTAAGCCACGGTACTGATCGCCCAATCGTAATAACTTTGTGCTTGGGTATTGAATTGCGAATGAGCCGAGAAACTGGCGCCGTTGTCATCGGACAAATACAGGACGCCGTTGGAAGCGAAGGCCATTGCCTGAGCCGGTCCCGGACCGGCATTGCGATCGCTGTAGGGACTCACCGAAGCGGCGCTCAACCAACTGTTGGGACCATTTTGGGCCGCCAGTTGCCAACTCCCGTCGGAATCGATCCAGGTGTAAGCGTTGCCCTGAATGGTGACCAAAAGCAAGGGACCGTCGCCATCGGTGGGTGCGGCCAAATTCACCACCCACCGATCGCCCACCGGAAGACCGGCGGAAAAATCCGACACGATGCCGGTAGCGGGGTCATAACTCCAAACACCTTCTCGAGCGCCAATCACGTACATCGGATTCGGCGGTCCCGGGTAATACACCACTTCTTCGGCTTTGGCATTTTCCAAACCATCGCCGTAAAGGGTCAGCCAAGTCAAACCATCGTCGTAGGAATGCAGAACCCGGGACGAATCGTTGGTGGCCAGGACGATTTCCTGGCTCCCCTGGGGACCGGTCGGACCCACGGCAATGCCGTAGACCGTGTCGTGGGGTACGTGAATTTTGGGAAGACCTTCAGGTATCCCGGTAGATACCAGAAGACCGAAAGCAAGAAGGAAGGATGGTTGCACGGAAGGATCGCGAGTGAGAAGGAGCCGCGGAAGGGACGGTCGCGGCCTAGGAATTTTACCCCAAAGTCAAAGCGGGCACGGATTTGCGAGTTTGCTTCGGTTCAGGTTCTAGCAACAGTCCCGTAACTTCCGAACAAAGGAACAAAAATTTATCGGTTTTAAATCACCCAAAATTCAAGCGTAAATCGGCTCAAATGTATAGCGCTTGCCGTCCTGAACGAATTTAACCATCGGAAACAGGGGGTCGTGATACAGCAAGCAGGTCCAATTTTCCTCGACCGCCCGGGGAATCCAGGCTTCCCGGACTTGGTGGGAAAGGGCCGCGTTCATGTCGTAAGCCATGATGAAGGGAAGATGTACGTGATTCCTGGTAGGAACGACATCGGCCCAGAAGCAGGCGGTCTGGCCGCCGTCTTCCACCAAAATCAGGGATACGCCGTCGCTGTGCCCCCCCAACTCAATCATCCGGATCCCAGGCACCGGCTCGGCTTCGCCCTGAAAGCCGCCCAGCAGATCATGATCCAGCAATGGCTGCACGTCTTCCTCCCGGTAGGAAGCCCGGCGCAGGTGATCGGGGTGAAGGGCGGCGTGAATCTCCGATGCCGGGGCCCAGTACTCGGCTCGGGGAAACAGCGGTTCGCCGTCGGCTCCGCAGGCCCCGCCGGCATGATCCCAGTGCAGATGGCTCATCAAGCAGTGGGTGACGGTTTCCGGCTCCACCCCCAAGGCAGCCAAGGATGCTCCGATTTCGTGGCCGTCGCCATGGTCGATGTGGAACATGCGCCGCGCCTTTTCTTCCCAGCGCAAACCCAAGCCCGGCTCCAAAACCACCCGATGGCGATCGTCTTCGATCAAAAAGGGAGTGGTCGCCAGAGGAATGGTGTGATCCTCGTTCACCGGAGTCAGCCGCTGCCACAAAGTCCGCGGCACCACCCCAAACATGGCGCCACCGTCTAAAGCGAAGCGGGCGTCCCGAAGCGCTCGAATTCGAAATCGGCCGACGCGGATTTCCCGAACGCCCTGAATTTGGCTTGGCTCCAACATCTGCACCGGTGCTTTAACGGGCTTCTTTGCCCAAGAACGGCTTCAACAAAGCTCGACTGATGATGATCTTTTGAACTTCGGAGGTGCCTTCACCGATGGTACAGAGTTTGGCATCCCGGTACATGCGCTCCACCGGGTACTCGCGGGAATAACCATTGCCGCCAAAGATTTGAATGGCTTCGTAAGTCGCCCGCATGGCGACTTCGGAAGCATAGTATTTCGCCATCGCGGCATCGACGCCGTAACTCCTGCCAGCATCTTTCAAGCGGGCGGCGTGGTACACCAAATGGCGGGCGGCGGTGATTTCGGTTTGCATGTCGGCCAATTTGAAAGAGACCGCCTGGTGGCGAGCCAAGGCTTTGCCGAATTGCTCCCGTTCACTGGCGTAGCGAAGCGCTTGATCCAAAGCGCCTTGGGCGATGCCCAAAGAAAGAGCGCCGATGGAAATGCGCCCGCCCTCCAAAGTCTTCATGAAGGTAGCGAATCCTTCGCCGGGAGGGCCTAGCACGTTGTCCACCGGAACGCGGCAATCTTGGAAAATCAAGTTGGTCCAATCGGAGCCGCGCATACCCAATTTGGTTTCACCTTTTTCCACGGTGAAGCCGGGGGTTTCCCGGTCGACCACGATGGCGACGATGCCCTTGGCTCCCTTGGATTTATCGGTTTGCGCGGTGCAAACGAAAGTGCGGGCATAGCTGCCGTTGGTAATGAAACACTTGGCGCCGTTGAGTATGTAGTGATCGCCATCCAAAACCGCGGTGGTCAAAGTTCCCCCGGAATCGGATCCGGCGTTGGGCTCGGTCAAACCATACGCGCCCATGTATTCCCCACCGATCAAGCCGCGCAAATACTTTTCCTTCAGAGCATCCCGACCCCAAGCGTAAACCGGATAGGTTCCCAGGGACACATGGGCAGCCAAAGTCAAGCCGGTGCTTGCACAAACCCGGGAAATTTCCTCTACCGCGATCATGTAGGACAGATTGTCCATGCCGGCGCCGCCCCACTCTTCCTCAAAGGGCAAACCGGTCAAGCCCATGTCGCACATCCCGGCCCAAGCATCTTCGTTGAGCCGGCATTGTTCATCGGCTTCGCGAGCGCCTTTCGCCACCACGTCCAAGGCGAATCGGCGCACCGTATCCCGAATCATCTGCTGTTCTTCGGTCAGGTCCAAGTTGGTAGCCTGCTGAGCGCTTTCTTGGGCGAGAGTCATGCTTCGATTCCTACCTTCTCTTCAATGAATTCGGCAATGGCCTGGGTCGGCGTGCCGGGGCCGAAGATTCGAGCGTAGCCGCCCTTTTCCAATTCGGCCGCATCTGCGGGGGGGATGATGCCGCCGCCCACCAGCACTACGTGCTCGAGGCCGCGTTGCACCAGGAGCCGGCGCACTTGCGGCAGCAGCTCCATGTGAGATCCGGACAGGATGGACAAGCCGATCACGTCCACGTCCTCCTGTTCCGCCGCCTGAACCAACTGCTCGGGGGTTCGGTGCAGGCCGGAGTAAATGACTTCCATGCCGCGATCGCGAAGGGCCGTAGCCACGACCTTGGCTCCACGATCATGGCCGTCCAAACCAGGCTTGCCGATCAAAACGCGAATGCGACGTTCAGCCATTTCCTTGTTTCCTGGAAGGGCCGGGAGAAGAGGCCGGTTTCTGGGCAGGATTGGCCGGAGCCGGCTGACCGAAAGGACCGCTTTCCCACCAATTCTGCAACAAATCGAAAGCTACCCGATCCGGACGCTTGCCGTCGGCCAAGGCTTGGCGAGCCAGTTGCTCCCAACCGTGTTCGGTCCACAAGCGGTGGCGCAAGGTTTCTCCAATCCGGCGGCGAACCCGAGAAAGAGCTCGCCGCTGCCGGCGCCCTTGCATGGCGCCACTATCCCGGTCGCGAAGGCGAATCCGATCCAGGGCTTCGACCAACTCGGCCAAGCCCTTTCCTTTCAGAGCGCTACAAGTCAACACCGGAGGACGGGGACGACTCGGGTCGCGAAGATCCAACATGGCTTCGATCTCGCCGGCGAGGGCGGCGGCGGGCCCGAGGTCGGCCTTATTGATGACGTACAAGTCGGCCACTTCCATCAAACCGGCTTTCATCGCCTGGATGCCGTCTCCAGAAGCCGGAGTGAGCACCACCACGGTGGTGTCGGTGGCGGCGGCGATGTCGACTTCGGCTTGGCCGACGCCGACGGTCTCCACCAGGATCTCCTGGAATCCGAAGGCATCCAACAGATCGCAAGCGGTTTCCGAAGCTCGGGCCAGGCCGCCGAGCGAGCCTCGGCTGGCCATGCTGCGGACGAACACTCCCTGGTCCAGCACCCGCTGATTCATGCGAATGCGATCTCCTAGCAAAGCGCCGCCGGAAAAGGGGGAAGAAGGGTCGACCGCCAGCAGGGCCGTAGATCGCCGGTCGCCGGCATAACGGCCCACCAAGGCATCCACCAAGGTGGATTTGCCGGCCCCGGGAGGGCCGGTGAAGCCGGTGCGCCAAGCCTGGCCAATGGCCGGGAACAAGGCGTCAAGAACCGAATCCACGTCGTCATGACCGTTTTCCGCCCAACTGATCGCTCTAGAAAGAGCGCCGACGGCACCGCCTCGGAAAGCCTCCAGCAAGGCTTCCGGGGTGGGCTCCAAGCGTCGAGCGAAGGTGGCCAAAACCAAGTTGCCGAAGCCTACTTCAAGAGGTGGCGGGAAATCACCAGGCGCTGGATGTCGGTTGCGCCTTCGTAGATTTCAGTAATCCGAGCGTCGCGATAGTAACGCTCCACCGGGAATTCGGTGGTGTAGCCGGCGCCGCCGTGGATTTGGACCGCTTCCTGAGCCGCCCGATTGCAAGCTTGGGAAGCGAACAACTTGGCCATGGAACATTCCTTGGCGCAGAACTCACCGGCGTCTTTCATGGCCGCCGCCCGGTGGACCAGCAAGCGGGCCGCGTCCAACTCGGTGGCCATGTCGGCCAACTTCCAGGCGATGCCCTGGAAATCGGCGATCGGCTTGCCGAATTGGCGCCTCTCCTTGCCGTATTGAATCGAATCTTCCAAGCAAGCCCGGTGCAAGCCCAGCGCTTGACTGGCAATGCCCAAACGGCCTTCGTCCAAGTGGGCCAAAGCAATTTTGAAGCCGCTGTTGACCTCGCCCAGGACGTAGCTGTCGGGAACGAAAACGTCTTCCAAAATCACTTCGGTGGTGCTGGAACCGCGCAGTCCCAGTTTGACTTCCTTTTTACCCACGGATAGTCCCGGCGTGCCTTTGGGTACTGCGAAAGCGGTGATGTTGTAGCTCTTGCGCCCTTCCGGATCGCTAATGGCGTAAATCACGAACAGACCGGCAACCCCGCCATTGGTGACCCAAGCCTTGGTGCCGTTCAGGCGCCAACCGCCGTCCACTTTTTCCGCCCGGCAACGCATGGCTGCGGCATCGGAACCGGATTGGGGTTCGGTCAGGCAATAAGCCCCGATCACTTCACCGGTCATGAGCTTGGGCAGGAATTCCTGCTGCAGCTCGCGGCTACCGTGCTCTTGAACCGGGGCGCAGATCAAAGTGTTGTGGACCGAAATGGTGACCCCGGTGGAGGCGTCCCAACGGTTGATTTCCTCCAACATCAGGGCCGCGTGCAAATTGCCCAAGCCGGCGCCGCCATGAACTTCTTGGATGTTCAGCCCCAAAAAGCCGTATTCCGCTGCGGCGGCAATGCCTTCCTGAGGGAAGCTTTCTTCTTGGTCCCAACGAGCCGCGTTGGGCTTCAGGATCCGCTCGGAAAACTCCCGGGCGGACTCCTGGATCATTCGATGTTCCTCGGACAGAATCGGTGCGGTAATGACGGACATGACGGTTAGGGCTCGTTGGTGAAGCCTTTCAGTATGACATGGCGCCGCAGGGCCTCCAAGGATGACAGAAGCCAAAAGCAAGAGCCTGAAATGCCCTCATCGGCCTTATTCATTCCTTTGCTTTCGACCGAAAAGCCCTTATATCCAATGGATCGGTTTCGGAGGACCATCATGCCCCGCTTTGAACCGACTTTCTCGGGCTTACTGCCCCATGCCCCGATTTTGATCCCGGACGTTGCCGGCCGCCGCCTGGCCGATTGCCGGGAAACGGTGGCGGCCTGCCGCCAATTCGCCAAACGCCTGGTGGCCAGCGCCCCCCAGCGCTTGTTCTTGATCTCCCCTCATTCCCCCCGGCACCGTAAGGAGTTCGGCATCTGGCCCGGACCCAATTTGACCGGGGATCTGGCAGCCTTCGGTTTCGCCAAGCTGCAAGTCGAAGTTCCCTTCGATCGGAACGCCGCTTCCACGTTGCAGGAATGCTTTGCCGACCTGGGCTTGGGTCTTCGGCCGATAGCTTCCGATCGTTTGGATCACGGCGCCTCGGTCCCTCTTTGGTTCCTGGCCGAAGCCGGTTGGAACGGCCCCACCACGGTGCTGTCTCTACCGGAATCTTGGGACGTGGACCTCGAAGCTGCCGGCCGGGGTTTGGGGGCGGCAGCGGCCCGACTCGGGCCGGTTGCGGTGGTCGCCAGCGGCGATATGAGCCATCGCCTCGCTCCAGGTGCCCCGGCCGGTTTCCACCCCGAAGCCCAGGCTTTCGATCAGGCCTTGGAAACCCTGGTGATCGAAGATCAACTCCATAGAATCGGCGATATGGACCCACGGCTGCGGGATTTGGCCGCCGAAGACGCCGCCGATTCGGTCCAAATGGTGGCCGCCGCACACGAATTTCGCTGTCGCGGCCGGGAAGTCCTTTCCTATGAACACCCCTTCGGAGTGGGCTATCTGGTGGCGGTGTTTTGGGATTCGAAATCGACCGGATCAGAAGTCCCGCCGGCCTGGCAGCAGCTCCCCGCCGTCGCCCGGGAAGCGGTCCATGCCGAATTGCAGGGTCGCCGCCCGAAGTCCCGCAAGGAGGAAAAGGGATGCCGGGATCGGGCGGCGGTATTCGTCACCCTGCGGCAAGCGGACGGAGAGTTGCGCGGCTGCATCGGCAGCTTGGCGCCGCAACAAGCCAACCTGTGGCAGGAAACCCGGGACCGGGCGCTGGCGGCAGCGTTTCAAGACCCCCGCTTCCCTCCGGTGAAGTTGTCCGAGTTGGCCCTTCTCCAGTTCGAAGTCAGCGTATTGACCGCGCCGGAAACGGTCGATCGGGAAGAACTCCTGGATCCCAAGCGCTACGGCGTCGTGGTCCACGGTTCCGGCGGCCGTCGCGGAGTGTTGCTTCCCGATCTGGAGGGCGTGGACACCGTGGATCAACAGATCGCCATCGCCTGTCGCAAGGCCGGCCTGCGCCCTGGAGCCGTAGAAGCTTTGGAACGCTTCGAAGTGATCAAACTCAGCGAATGACCAGCGCGCCCGCTCATCCCGCCCGTTGGTGGCAGGCTTTGGAAGACGGCCGCCTGCAATGCAATCTTTGTCCCCGGTTTTGTCGCCTTAACGACCAGCAAAGAGGCTTTTGCTTCGTCCGTAGACGGCAAGGCGAAACCATGGTGCTGGATACTTATGGGCGCAGCACCGGTTTTTGTATCGATCCTCTGGAAAAGAAGCCGCTTTACCATTTTCATCCGGGAAATGCAGTCCTCTCTTTCGGCACCGCCGGATGCAATTTAGGTTGCCGCTTTTGCCAGAACTGGGGCATTTCCAAAAGCCGGGAAGTCGATGCCCTCTGTCAAAGCGGAGCTCCCAAAACCCTGGCGCGCTCGGCCAGAGATCTAGCTTGTAAAGCCATTGCCTTTACTTACAACGACCCGGTCATCTTTGCGGAATACGCCATCGACACGGCCGAGGAATGCCGGCAACTCGGAGTGGCCACAGTGGCGGTGACCGCCGGCTACATCAGTACCTTCGCAAGGGCGGAATTTTTCGCCGCCATGGATGCGGCCAACGTGGATTTGAAAGCTTTTCATCCTGAGTTTTATCGGCGCCATTGTTTGTCCGGCAAAGACGGCTTGAAGGAAGTGTTGGATACCTTGATCTTCGTTCGTCATCAGACTCGTACCTGGCTCGAAATCACCACTCTCTTGATTCCGGGCTTGAACGATTCGGCCAGTGAGCTGCAGCGTCTTTGCCGTTGGATCTGCGATGAACTCGGCGCCGACGTACCCCTTCATTTCACCGCCTTCCATCCGGATTTCCGCATGCGCGACCGGCACCCGACGCCGGCTTCCACTTTGCGCTTGGCCCGGCAAATCGCTTTGGATCAAGGATTGCACTACGTCTATACCGGCAACATTCACGACCCCCACGGTCAAAGCAGCTTTTGCCCTGCTTGCCGGGCGCTGCTGGTGGAAAGAGACGGCTACCGCATCCTTCAATATCGCTTGAATGCTGCCGGCCGTTGTCCGGATTGCAACCGCCCCATTGCCGGAGTTTTCGATGAAAAAGCCGGCGATTGGGGTTCCCAACGGCAACCGGTTTGGATTCAACCGGATTTATGATCGGCGAATGCCTTCCGCGGAACTCAACAATTGGATTTTCGCTTGAATCTTGTGAATCAAATTGGCGCATTGGGTCAAAAAAATCAAGAAGTTCCGATCCCCGCGCAATTGTTCACTCGAAAGTTCCTGCAAGGCTCTTAATTTGATCTGAGTGACTTCGTCCAAGTAATTCCGCAAGGTGGCCAAATCGGCCTGGTCCAATTGCGCTTGCTCAATGCGAACCGTTTCGTCCAACAGGGCATCCAGGCGTTCTTTGTCTTCGGCAAAGGCCTCTTGCTTGGCCCGCTCCCGGGCTTTTCGCAGCCGCTGCGCCAACAGCAAAGCCACCATGCCGAGAGCCACCAACAGCTCCTTGATCCCGGAAAGAGATTCCATAAAGGCGGCTAAAACGGTCAAGCCGGCGTAGGGATCGTGATAAGAGGGCACGGCGGAGTGAATCGGAACCAAATCCCAGTTCCGAATGGCTTCCTGATCCAACAAGGTCGGGAATTCCAGTCGAATGTTGGTCTCCAGCAGGGCCTGCAAGGTGGCTTCCACCAATAGGCCGGAAGCATCGCTACGACATGCCAACAATGAAGTGGTGCCTACGGTAGGCAAGTCCCGGTCCGGCACCGGAGGATTTCCCTGATACAGCCCTTGGGAAATCGACATCGGAGTAAAAAACGCATGCAAGGTAGAGATGGCCTGCCCTTGAGGAATTTCAAGCAGGGCGAATTCGGGTTGATGCAGCAGGTGGCGCAAATCCGGATTCAAGCTACCGGTGGTAATGATGGCCGCATCCAAAGAATCTCGTTCCAATAACTCCATGAAATATGCCGGCGGAACTCTTTGGATTTCCTCTTCCAATTCAAAATATCGCAACAGCATGCGGGCGCTGGCTTGCATGCCGGAGGCTTCTCGTCCCAACAAAACGGTTTTTCCCGCCAAGTCCTGAAAACGATCGATGCCCCGGTTTTTTCTCACCACGAGGTGGACCGGTTCGCGATACAGAGGAGCCACGGATGCCAATTCGGCTACGGGAAAAGACCCCGCCTGCAAAATGGCGAGCTCAGCTTCCCCTTGCAATAAGAGATGGCAATTCTCCTGAGAACCTTGGGTATCCAGCAAGCGAACCGGCCGGCCGGTCAGGGCTTCCAACTCCGGCTTGAGAGCCGAGGCGATCTTGGCGTAAAGCCCTCCCGGTTCCGCGGCGGCGATTCGGATTTCCCGCGGCAGCCCCTCCCAACTCCAACTCCAGGCCGCCAAAGCAAAGGCCAACAGGCCTAGGACGGCCACCCAGAGCCAGGCGCCGCCGATTCTCCTGGCTATCCTCATACGGCCCGGGTCAGGCCAAATTCACATAGCTCAGTTCGTGTTCTTCCACCTTGCAATCCTCCGGGTCGAAGGTGTTGCAGCGAAGAATGTCTTTTCCATAGGTGTGGAGAGTCACCGCCCTGGTTTCAAATGGATTGCAAATCTTGTGGATGTCGGTTTCCGGGGGCAGGACCGAACAAGAGGCTCCGGCCGAGGCATCGGCGCGGCGCGTTTCCACGATGCGGCCCGGTTCCACCGGATCGGCCTGGTAATCGATAATACGAACGGCCCCTTCCAACACGCCCACGCAACACCAGGTGCCGTGATCGTGAGCCGGAGCGTCCACTCCGGCCGGCCAAACCATGCTGATCAAGACGAAGCCGTAATCAGGATCCCGGTAAACCAAGTTGCGGCCGTACAGACAGTCGCCGACTTGACAACAGCTTTCCGGCAGCTTCATTTCGGCAGCCGCCAAGGTTTGCACCGCCTGGCAGATTTGATCCGCCCGCTCCGGAATCGGGACCCGTTCGGCCACCAGAGATCGGACTTGCTCCACGTACCGAACCAGAGCCGGATCGGGGTTCTCCATGAAGAATCCCGAATGCCATTTTTGCGAAGTGGAGGGGGATGCCGAAACCATGGTTCCATAGTACCAATCGCCGAGAAAGGCGGAACCTTGGTGCAATTCGGCGCTGATAGGATTTGCCCATGTTTCGGTTCTGGTCACGCCGGGTGCTGGCACTTCTTGCCGGTGCCGGACTGGTTGCCGTGGTGGACGGCCTGCTCCAATTCACCGTCAAAATTGGAGTGTGGATGCCACGGGAAATGATCACCACCGCCTGTTTGGGCGCCTGGTTGATCTGCCTCCCCTTCATCGCCCTGCTTTGGCCTTGGTTGGCATTCCTCGACCGGAAGTACCGGCCGCACCCTGGAACCGTGTTCTGGTTCGGCATGGCCCTGGCCTTGCCTCCCCTGAGCGCCGGCGCCCTGGAAGTTTCCGGCTTTGACCGGGTCCTCGGTTATCGCGGGGCCCTTCCCTTCGCCCTGGTCACCGTTCTGCCTTCGGTGCTCCTGATTTTCGCCGGCCGCCGCCTCGGTCCTCGGATTCGGCCCGGGAAGCATCTGGAAGGTTTGTTGGTCGGAGCCTTGGCCGTTTTACTGGCGGCCTCCCCTTTCCTGCCCCTGACCCTCAGCCGCACCGAAGCCCCGCGCTTGCAGCTACCGGTCAGTCCTCGCCCGCAAGCCCATGGGCCGGACGTAATCCTGATTTCGATCGATACGCTTCGAGCCGACGCGATCATCGGCCCGATGGCGGCGCCGGTACCGAATCTGGATCGCTTGCGAGAAGAAGGCGTCTGGACCCGCTATGCCTTGTCTTGCTCCAACCAGACTTTGCCAGGCCACGTCGGCATGTTGACCGGCATGGACGCCATGGAACACGGGGTCCGCAGCAATAAAAACGCCCCCAGCGGCGAGTTGGTCTGGTTGTCCGAACGCTTTCAAGAACAAGGTTGGGTCACTTCGGGCATCATCTCCAACAACCTCCTCAGCCGAAATTTGGATTTCGATCGCGGTTACGACGTCTATGACGACGGCTTGGTCAATTGGAAAACCCGAGCCGAAGAACTGCTCTATGCCTTGGACCGAACCGCTTGGATCGGCTGGTTCATGGGCCCGAAACAACTCAACACCTTTATGCACCTGACCATCATGCGGCAATTGCGCAAGCGCAAACGCATTCCTTTGGGTCATTTGGTGACCGAACGGGCGTTGGATCAACTGGATCAACTCGGGGCCCAAGAAAAACCTTTCTTCCTGTTTTTGCACTACATGGATCCCCACGCGCCCTACGGGCCGCCACCGCAATGGAAGGGAAAACTGGCCGGCGATGGAGCCGGTTTGCCCGAGGAATATCTGCCGGGCGACAACGACTTCATTCACCAAGACATGGTGTTGGCGGTGGAAGAGGGATTGAAAGCCAACCGGAGCGAGGCGGAAGAAGCCGCCCGCTGGTATCACAAGGTGTATTTGGAAGAAGTCGCCTTCGTCGATGAAAGCCTGGGCAAGATCTTGGCCAAGGTGGAGCGGAGCGGGCGTCCGACGGTGGTTTTGTTTACCGCCGACCATGGCGAACATTTCGGCGAGCACGGCCTGATGGAACACGCCAATTCCCTCTATCAGGAAAATATCTACGTTCCATTCGTGTTGTGGGGCGACTCGGTTCCGGACCAAGGAGAATTGTCCGAGGCGGTGCACTTGGCCGACGTGGCGCCGACCCTGCTCGACTTGGCGGGACTCTGGCACGGCGATTTACAAGGACAAGTGGTCCATCGCCAGGTGGAATCCAAACCCCACTTGTCGGTGGATGATCAAAGAGTGGCGGTTCGCTATCGGGGTTGGTTGCTCAAAGGAATCTGGCAGGAAGAAACCAAGATGCCCGAGTTCACCGCCCTGTTTCACGTCGCCGAAGATCCCGGCGAGAACCAGAACTTATTGGCCGAACAGGATCCGCCGGAGTTTCTGATCGAGGCCCTTCAGGACTTCCTCAAGCGAGATCAATACCGGCCGATCATGGCTTCCAGCCCCCAGCAGATCCGAGACCTGCAACAATTGGGTTACATCGACGACGAAGGGGAAATTCAGGCCGGTTCCCAGGGCGCTTATATCGAAAACCCGGAGACCATTCGAAAGCGCCGAGCCTTGCGCAAACAACTGCGGCAGTTGCAGGCGGAAGGTGGGGATGCCGACCAGATTAAGGCGGTCGAAGCGGAGTTGCGAGCCAGTCTGGCAGGCGACCAGTGAGTGTGGGACAATCCCCGGCGGAAGGGACGCCCAAGCCTCGGAGGAGGCACTCATGACCACCACGACCCAAAAGTTAGGCGCAGAGTTTTTCGGTACTTTTTGGTTGGTATTGGGAGGTTGCGGCTCAGCCGTGCTGGCAGCCGCCTTCCCCGAACTGGGCATAGGATTGCTCGGGGTTTCCCTGGCCTTCGGCCTTACGGTCATGACCATGGCCTATGCCATCGGTCATATTTCCGGTTGTCATCTCAACCCGGCGGTTTCGGTCGGCCTGTGGATGGGTGGCCGGTTCCCGGCCAAGGAACTCTTGCCCTATATCGTCAGCCAAGTGCTCGGCGGCCTAGCCGGTGCGGCGGTGCTTTACGCCGTGGCTTCCGGGAAGGCCGGCTTCGATCTCGCCGGCGGCTTTGCCTCCAACGGCTACGGCGAACACTCTCCCGACGGCTACGGCATGACCGCCGCCCTCATTTGCGAAGTGGTCATGACCGCCATGTTCCTGCTGATCATCCTGGGTTCCACCGATCGCCGGGCACCGCAAGGTTTCGCGCCGATCGCCATCGGCCTGGGGCTGACTTTGATCCACTTGATCAGCATTCCGGTCACCAACACTTCGGTGAATCCGGCCCGGAGCACTGGAGTGGCGGTGTTCGCCGGCGATTGGGCTCTGACCCAACTTTGGGTGTTCTGGCTGGCCCCCATCGTCGGCGGAATCCTGGGAGCGGCGGTGTATCGTTTCCTTGGCGGGGCCGAAGCCGAGGCTTAACCCAGGCCCGGCTTTCGCTCGCGCTCACTGGCTTTCACCAAATTTGGGCCCAAACCGACAACGGCCGCGATCCATCAAGCTTGGATCGCGGCCGGACTTTGTTGGGCCAGCCAACTCGTTGGCCGAGCCTACGGTTCTTCGTCCTCGTCCTCGGATTCGGCGTAGCCCAACTCCTGCTGGCGCTGGTCATATTCCTGATCGCCCAAGGAGCCTTTCATCGCCACGTTCAAGACACTGAGGGGGATTTCGCGAGGTCCGTAGTCTCGGATCCTCCGAAGCGGAAAACGACTTTTGTGTTCTTCTTCGAAGGCCTCTTCCAAGATTCGGCCGGGCATGTTTTCAGCAGCCGGCAGACCGATGGCATATAGCACCGTCGGCGTGACGTCGTAGATGTCGGCCTCCAACTTTTCGCCGGCGCGAATCCCCGGCCCTTTCATCAGGATGACGCCGTTTTGGCGGTGATTGCCGGAATACTCCTGATGCATCATTTGGCCTTGGAACAAACTGGGCCCGGCTTCCAATTCCACCCAGGCTCCGCCGCCGTGATCGGAAACCAGCACGATCGTGGTTTGGTCGTCCGCCAAGGCCATCAAACGCCCGAGAATGCGGTCGGCATTTTCATAGACCTTGGGAATGACCGGTCCTAAACGAGCCACCGAACCCGGATCGACGTTCTCGAAGGCATCCGGTTCGTAGTAACGCCAGAACCAGTGTTGCGAGGTATCGGTGGAAGGGAAGTAAAAGCAGCTCAAACGCGGCCAAGGCTTGACTCCCTCGGCGGTCAGCTTCTGCAAATAACTTTCGGCAACGTCCGCGTAAAACAAATCGCGAGCCAAATCGCCGCTGCCTTTGCCGACTAAATCGTGTTCCCAATACAAAGCTTCTTCCGGCTGATATTTTTTCGCATACTCGGGATCCAATTCGAAGTCCAAGATCTCTTTGGCCAAGTCTTTGTAACGGCTGGCCAGAAGGAATTCATCCTTGGCTTCCAAAATCTGTTGTAAGACTTCCGGATCCGGTTGATCCGGATCGAAGCTCAAGCCGAGTTCCTTGGCCACCAGCGGAAACACGGTATAAAGCCAAGCGTATTCCTGGGCGTCTTCCGCCGGCCAACTCAAATGTTGGACGTCGTAATGGGCTCGGTCGCTGACTTGGACTCCTGCCACGTCTTCCTTCATGGCAAAGGCCGGCCAGGTATCCACCCAACCGACGACCAAACTCGGCAAGTTGAACTTCTCCAGGATTTCCCACAAGCGCAACTGGCGACCATCGGTGCTGTGGACGGCCTTGTAGTGGACTTGCAACAACCGGCCCAAAGGTCCCGGCACCGGCAGGCGCATCGGCAAGGTCGCCTTTAGACCCCGCATCCGGGTGCGATAGAAATCCCAAATCCCGTGATCCCGAGGGGTCCGGCCGGTAGCGATGGTCTCCCAAATCACCGGCGTCCGCATGCCCTTGCTGGCGCTATCGGCAAAGGGTTGAATCACCGCCATTTCCGACCACAAAACGCCACTGCTGCCTTGCTCGATCAAGCGCTGGAAATTGGGGAGTCGACCCTCCGCCAGCAAGGGATCCAAAACGTCCCAGGTGCAGCCGTCGAAACCGACCAGGAACACCTTGTGCCCCTCCCGAAGTTGCATGGGAACTTTTTCCTCATGAAACTCGGGCTGTTGAGCATTTTCCCAGTAAACGTAGCCGGCCGGGGTCAACCAGAACAGCAACGAGACCGGAAGCAGAAATTTCCAGTGCGGAAACAGGCGCCACAACGGCAACTTAGCCAGCACAAAGGAAACCGCAAAAGCCGCGATGGTCATGGCCACCAAGCCGGTGGCATGGCCGGGATTGCCGATCCAAAACGGCCGGCTGGCGGCGATGAAACAGGAGGCGGCCACCACCACCAACAGAGCGAAGACGTCCAAGCCGAACAGGAAGCGGCCGCGCTTCTCCGGTCCGCGGCAAATCACCAAGGCCAAAATCCCGCCGAACAGATTCAACACCAGATAACCGACGATCCCGCCGACGGCCAAGAAGGCGCTGAAAACCAAAGCATCCTGGAAATCCCGGGTAATCCCGACGGTAAGAATGAGGCCCAAGTGGGAAACGGCTCCGGCGAGGATGCCGAAACATAAGGCCTGACCGAGTAAGGCAGCGAAGGGACGGGCGGGTTTCATGCGGGTAAAACTCAGGGACACCCGGAAGGGTGGCGGGGCCGAGGCTCGGGGAAAAATTACCCCGTCGCTTCCTTGGATTGGGAACTTCCTTGGGAAAGTTGCTCCTGCCAACGCAGAAGCTTGGCCGCCCCCAAGAAACGATAACGTTCCGGATCGCAACTCAAAATCAGAATTTGGCTTTCCGCTCCGGCGGCGGCGAGGATGGCGCTGAGGCTCTCCAACCGAGTCGGATCGGTGTAACCGAGGACGTCGTCGAGAATGAGGGGCACGCCCTCGTCTGCGGCCACCAGAGAGGCCACCGCCAGCCGAACCAGAAGTCCCAATTGCTCCCGAGCACCGGCGCTCAGGCTGTCCCAAGGCAGGGATCTTCCCTGGAGATAGCGGCGCTGAATGCGAAGCTCCTGATCCAATTCGACGGCGAAGTCGGGGCCGAACAGGCGCCGCCCCAAAGCCTCCAAGCGCTGCTGCAGAGGACGCTGATAAGCGGCCCGGGCCTGATTCCGGTAATCGTTCAGGCATTGCCATAGCCGCTGAGCGGCGCCGGCCTGGTGCAGCCAGTCCTGCAACTGGGTTTTCAAGGCCTCGACGTCGGCCTCGGCCTGCTGCCAAGCCTGGTGTAGTCCGGCTCTTTGCCGGGCTTCCAAATGACCGGCCAAGCGGGATTGCTCATGGGCCAGATCCTGCAATTCACCCTGCGCCCCCTGGAGGCTGGATTCGGCATTCTCGGCCTGGCTCCGGAGCCAATCCGGATCCGTGCCGCGGCGCTCCGTTTTCAGGCCTTGCACGGTTTGTTCCAGGGCCTGCAGCTCGGCTTGGGCCGTTTGCACGGCGAGCTGCAAGGCCTCGTCGGACTGGCGTTCCCGGGCCAGCTTCAAACTTTCCCGGCGGGTTCGCCATTGGCTTTCCCGCTCTTTCAACCGTCCTTGCCGATTCAGGGCCTCTTCCATGGCCTGATCCCGGCGGCGCCGTCCTTCCTGCCAGACCTGTTCCGCCCGCTTCTCGCTTTGGGAAGCCTCTTCCTCTTCATCCTTGGCTTGCTGAAGGGCGGCTTCCGCCGTCGCCTCTTCCGGCAGAGGATCCGGTATCGAGGTGCAGCTCTGGCGCCAACTTTCCGACTGCAACCGCCACCGTTCCAGGCTCAACTCCGGTTCTGGTGGCAACCCTTTTTCCAATTCTTGCCGGCGGTCTCGATCCGCTTCCGAGGCCTGCTGCAAAGCCAAAAAGGCCGCTCGTTGCCGCTGCGCTTCTTCCAAGGAAACCACGCCCAATTCCTTCAAGGCAGATTCCAATTGGCTTTGCGCTTGCCGGGCCTCCTGCTCGGCCCGCCGAGTTTCCTCGCCAAGTTGGATTTGCAGGCGCCAGACTCCCGGGTGAGCCAATTCCAAGTCCTCGGCGCCTTCCCATTGCCAAGGCTCTCCGGCTTTTAAAACCAGGGCCTGATCGCCGGCCTGCAATTCCAGGTCCTGTTCGGCCAAAAACTGCAACTTCAACCGCTTTTGTTCCACGCGAGTTTGAGCTTGTAAACAAGCCAGAGACTTCTTCTGCAGGTTTTGCAATTCCTCCTCGGAAACGGCAAGCCGTTCCAAATCGGCTAAGCGCTCTTGTTCTTGCCGGCGCAACTCGGCTCGCTCCGAGAGAGCTCTTTGGCAGGCCTCGATGCGAGCTTGCCGGCGGATTTCTTCCAAAACTTGTTGATGAAACCGAAGCTGAAGTCGGCATTGCTCGGTTCGTTGCTTGGCTTGCTTCCATGCCTCGGCGGCTTCGGCATCCGCTTGCAAAATCGGCCGATCCTCCAACTCCGCGGCTTGCTCCGCCTGTTGCAATTGCTCCCATTCCCGTTGAGCCTGCTCGACTTCTTGGCATAACTCTAGACGCCGTTCATGAAGCCCGGCTTGCGCTTGAAGTTCGGCTTGAGCTCGCTCACTTTCGTTGACCGCCTTTTCCAACCTCGCTTCCAGTTGTTGCAAAGCTTGCAAGTTCTGGCGGTGACGCCGGCAAGATTCCTGGAGTTCAGGAAGATGGTCTTGCTTGCGTTGAATTTCCTGTTGCAGCTCTTGGAAACGCTCTTCGTCCTGTTCCCATGCGCCTAAGGATTGCCGCAGTTCAGTTCGTTTTTCCTGAGCTTCCTGCAAGCTCCGGCGCAGCTCCGGTCCCTTTCCTCGCTCACGACCGGTCTTTTCGGTGAAGAAGGTGCTGTAAACCTTTTCGGCCCGATTCCAAATCGGATCCCCGGCGGCACCGGTCGATCCCGAACCCCGGTCCAGCAATTGGATCAAGGAAGGAATTTGAGCCAGCGGAAGAGCTTGCAGGCCATCCCCTTGGCGAATCTGCATCGCCCGCCAAAGTTCCCGATCCAAATGCTCGGCCAAAATGGTTTCCACTTTCTGGTGAGCTTCCCGGCCGCTGATTTGTTCCCGAGTCGGCTTTTGAATCAACAATTCGGTCAGGTTGGCTTTCAAGAACCGTTTGCGATAGATCAATTGATAGGGGCCGATTTGTAATTCAGCTTCCACCCAAGGGCCGGCGTCGCGACCTTTGGGTTTCACCGCCTTGACCGCAGCGGCCTTGGAGTCGGATTTCACTTCCAGCAACAGGCGCAAAGCTTCGGCCAAAGAACTCTTGCCGGTTTCATTCGGGCCGACCAACACCGTCACTCCGGCGGTTAAATGCAATTCGCCGTCGGCAATGCCGCGAAAATCTTTCACGCGCAAACGGATCAACTTCAAAGTTCCGCCTCCGCGATCAAACGGTGCAATAAAGTCAGGGCCCGTTTCGCTTCTTCATCTCCCTGCCGGGAAGCCTCAGCCAAATCCTCAAAAGCCTCCGCGACGTAGCCGTGCAAACCCAGGGCATCGGCGTTTCCCTCCATGGCGACCAAAGGCAATTCGCAATGGCGCCGCCATAGTCGAAGGGAAGCAAAAACTTGGCTTTGAACCTCGAGACAGTCATCCAAGGCCGCTTGCCGGGCCAAGTCCAGCGGTCCTTTTAAACGCAGGCGGACGACTTTGCGCTCCTTTTCCTTTTGTTGCTCCAACCAGGTGCGCACTCGAATCCATTCGGACGGGTCCGACCAGGAAATTTCCGGAGCCAGAAAGCGCCAGCGGCCGACCTCAAGCTCGGTGACTTCCGGCGGCCGGTCTTTGTTCAAATCCACCAGCAGAGCCCGGCCCTGGGGATCTTCGGCGAAGTCGGTGGCTTCCGGCGCGCCGCTGTACCAAATGGCTCCGCTGTCCTCCACTTGGGTGGCCGAATGACGATCTCCCAAAGCCAAATACTGAAACCGGCGTTCCGCCAGAGCTCGTTCAGCGGCGGCTAAAGCGATTCGGGCCGGATCGTCCCGGTCCGGCGAAAGGAGGTCCACCGCCCCATGGGCCACGGCCACCCGGAAGGTCCCGGCGGCAGTCGGCTCCCAATGAGCGCAAGCCTCGGCAAAAAGATCTCGCACCGGACGCTTGGAGGGCCAAGGGGCTCCCGCCACCTCCACGCCCGGGCAGCCGGGAACCGGCCTGGGTTGAGCATCGGTCAGGATCTGGACCTGCTCGCACAGGGAACTTTGGAATCCCGGCTGCAGGTACAAGGAGGATGGACTGAGGGGATCATGGTTGCCGGGGAGGAGAAAAACAGGCACTGGCGCCTGATTTAGAGCCTCCACCCCCCGCTGGATCGTTTGAGGAGCCACCTGATGGGACTCGAACACGTCGCCGGCGACCACCATGAAGGCGGCCTGGTGTTGCTGCGCCAGTTCTCCCAGACGGCGAATCGCATCGATCCGATCCTGCTGAAAACGCGCTTGAGCCTCGCCCTTCAGAAAACGGCGAGTCATGCCGATCTGCCAATCGGCGCTGTGGAGGAAACGCAACACGGCGCCTGTGAGCCTATCCCGGCCGGGCAACCGGAGAAAGGCAACCGCCAGGCGCCGTGAGAAAACCGCCGATCGGAAGGGAGATCAGTTGTACTTGTAGAAACCCTCGCCGCTCTTGCGACCGAGTTTGCCGGCCTCCACCATCCGCCGCAGCATCGGGCAGCAACGGAATTTCGGGTCGCCGAACCCTTCGTACAACACATCGAGGATCTCGACGATGACGTCGAGGCCGATGAAGTCGGCCAGGGTCAACGGCCCCATCGGATGGTTCATGCCCAACTTCATGATGGTGTCGATGTCTTCCTTGGTGGCGATACCTTCAAACAAGCTGAAGGCGGCCTCGTTGATCATCGGCATCAAAATGCGGTTGGCAATGAAGCCGGGGTAATCGCCGGCAACCCCAACGGTCTTGCCGAGAGCTTCGGAAATGGCCACGGTCCTTTCCAAAGTGGCTTCGTCGGTGCATTCGCCCCGAATGATTTCCACCAGCTTCATCAACGGCACCGGGTTCATGAAGTGCATGCCGATGACTTTTTCCGGCCGCGAAGTCACGGCGGCAATGCGGGTAATGGAAATACTGGAAGTGTTGCTGGCCAGAATGCAGTCTTTCGGGGCGACCTCGTCCAACACCCGGAAGATGTCCTTTTTGACTTCTTCCTGCTCGAACACAGCTTCAACCACCAATTCAGCGGTTCCGGCGGCTGCCTTTAAATCGGTATTGGTTTGAATGCGGCCGAAAATCTCATCGCTTTGCTCTTGGCTGAGCTTTTCTTTTTTCACGAAGCGATCGAGGGATTTCCGAATCGCACCCATGCCGCGGTCCAAAGCCGCCTGGCTGACATCGACCAACTGCACGGCATGGCCGAAGCTGGCGAAGGTTTGAGCAATGCCGTTACCCATGGTGCCGGCACCGATGACGACGACGTTCAAAGTTCCAATGGAAGAAGCGCTCATGCTTGTTTCGGGGGATTCAGGGTTCCAGACTCAAACCATTTCCACGGACAGGGCCACGGCGTTGCCGCCACCCAAACAAAGGGTGGCCAAACCCTTGCGGCCACCGCGGGCCTTCAAGGCGTAAACCAAGGTGGTCAAAATGCGGGATCCGCTGGCTCCGATCGGGTGACCGAGGGCGACCGCGCCGCCGTGGACGTTGACCTTGTCCCCGTCCAATTCCATGGTTTTCAATAGCGCGCAAGCGCCGGCGGCGAAAGCTTCATTGATTTCGATCAAATCGAAATCGTGGCGGCTGCATCCGGTTTTGGCTTCCAGGTTTTCCACTGCCACTTTCGGTGCCATCATGACGTATTCCGGCGCCATTCCGCCAGAGGCGTAGCCGGTGATGCGAGCCAGCGGTTGCAGGCCCAAACGTTCCACCGCCTCACCGGACGCCACCACCACGGCAGAAGCGCCGTCACTGATTTGCGAAGCATTGCCCGGGGTTACGCTGCCGTCCTTTTGGAAGGCAGGTTTCAGACGGGCCAGGCCGGCCAGGTTGCTGTCGCCGCGAATTCCCTCGTCGGTACGAAACTGGATCGGATCCTTTTTGCGCTGCGGCACTTCAATGGTGAAGGTCTCCGCTTCGAACAAACCCTTTTCGGTGGCGGCGGCGGCTTTCAAATGGGATTGCACCGAGAATTCGTCCTGCTGCTCGCGACTGATTTCGAACTCATTGGCGACCAACTCCCCGGTCAGTCCCATGTGCTTGTTCGAATAGACGTCCCACAAACCATCGTGGACCATGGCGTCCACCACCTTGCTGTCGCCGAGCCGCATGCCGTCTCGAGCCGCCGGCAAAAGATAGGGCGCCCGGGTCATGCTCTCCATGCCGCCGGCCACCACCACCTGGTTGTCCCCGGCTTTGATCGATTGCGCCGCCAAAGCCACCGCCTTCAAGCCGGAACCGCAAACCTTGTTGATGGTAAACGGCGGCACCGAATCGGGAATGCCGGCGGCCCGGGCCGCCTGGCGAGCGGGATTCTGACCGACGCCGGCTTGCAGCACGTTGCCGAGAATGACTTCGTCCACCTGGCCCGGTTGCGCCCCGGCTCGACTTACAGCCTCGGCCACCGCCTTGGCGCCGAGATCGGGGGCGCGAAAGCCGGCTAGGCTGCCTTGAAATTTGCCGATCGGCGTCCGGCAAGCGGAGACGAGGAAGACTTCGGTCATGGTGGTTGTTCAGGTTCGCGAAGCGGGAATTCGAAGCCCCGAAAGGGTTCAAAGGACCCGACAGGATAATCCTGCCGAGAGCCCTCCCCAAGGTCTGGCTTGGCAAACCGGGCTGGTTTCTTAGCTGGCGGGAAGAGCCGCCTCGGCGCTATCGTCTGAAGGACATGGAGGAGCCCTTCCGCGGACGCTATTTGGTCACCGGCGGCGCCGGCTTCATCGGTAGCCACCTGGTGTCGGCGCTACTTTCCCAGGGCGCGTCGGTTCGAGTCTTGGACGACGGCTCCACCGGAGATTTCGGCAATCTGCAAGGCCCGGAATTCGCCGCCGGTGGCGTGCAGAGCCGTTCAGGAAGCGTGTTGGACCGGCTCTCTTTGGAAGCCGCCGCGGAAGATTGTTGCGGCGTGTTCCATTTGGCCGCCGCCGTCGGCGTGCAACGCATTCTGGCTCGGACTCGAGAATCGCTGGAAGTGAATTTGGAAGGCACCCGGCAGGTGGTGGAACTTTGCCGCCGGCGGCAGTTGCCCTTGCTGTTCACTTCTTCCAGCGAGGTCTACGGCAAGGCCGGCGACGCCTGCTTGCGAGAAGATCAGGAGTTGCGCTTGGAACCGCCGTCAGTGGCCCGCTGGAGCTACGCCTACGCCAAGGCGGCAGGCGAAGCCATGGTGTTGAACCTGCACCGGGAAACCGCTTTGCCGGCGGTGGTGGTGCGCTTGTTCAACACCGTGGGACCGAAGCAAAGCGGCCGTTACGGCATGGTGCTGCCTCGGTTTTGGCAAGCGGCCCTCCAAGGAGAACCGCTGCCGGTTCACGGCGACGGCCGCCAGAGGCGGACTTTCAGTGCAGTGAAGGAAGTGGTGGCCAGCTTGCTGGCTTTGTCTCAAGAACCTCGGGCTTTCGGCGAAATCGTCAATGTGGCCGGACCGGAGGAAATCTCCATCTTGGAATTGGCCGAGCGGGTAAAGGCCTTCGCCGGCAGCGATTCTCCGATTGAAAGAATTCCTTATGAGCAAGCTTATCCCCCGGGGTATGAAGACATCCTCCGCCGGCGTCCCGACCTGAGCAAACTTCAACGGCTATTAGGTTGGACGCCGCAGTCCGGTCTGGAAGAGATCTTGCGGGGGTGGCAAACCGAATCCTGCAAAATTTCCGCTTGACCCGCCCAAGGCTGAGCCCATGGGACACGGCTTTGAGTTATTCCAGATAAATGGGAACCGAATTGCTTCCCATGGTGGGCGTTTGGGATTGTCCAGATTCCTGGTAAGCCACCACCGCAAACCAAAACGGCCGGCCCGCCAAGTGCTGGATGGTGCCTGCGGGAATTTGCATAAAGAGGAACGCATCTCCGTTTAAATCCAATTGGCCTCGCTGGTGCAGGAGGCCTCCAGGGTAAACGCCGGCTACCGTATTCCAAAACAAAGGGTCTCCGGTGAGCGGCACCAACAAACTTTCCCCAAGCAGAGTGTTTTCATTGCCCGTTGCCGAAGCCAGCAAAGCGTAGGATTGCCCTGCCATCACCTTGGGGAAATCCAGGTCGAAACGGATCAAGCCACCTTGAGCGGCGCTCACTTTGGATGCCGACGAATGAAAAAAAGGTTGGTACAAGAATGCGATTCCGGCCTCGGATATTCCCATGTAATAATAAGGTGCTGCCACCATGACTCGGTTCTTCCAGGCGGAAACCGTAGCTCCGAATTGATCGTACTTGTAGCCGAAATAGGGTAGAAAACGACGCTCTTCCCCCCAAAGATCGGAATTCCCATGGGGCCAATAGGCGTATGCGGCTCCTGAATCTTCCCCCCAAGCATCCACCCTGGGAGCTCCGATGAGGGCCAACTCTTCGCTCAAGAAAACGCTATGGCCGAACCAATCGTGAGCCTGGCCGTCGGAAGCTCGTAATTTGACTTCGAAGTTCCAATGCTGAGAGCTTTCCTCGTATTCAAAGACGTAAGCGGCTCCAGAATTCATACCAAGGTCGTCGTCGAACCGGGCCCCGATCAAAGCTCGATTTCCGCAAACCGAAAGCGAAGCGCCAAAAAGATCCATCGCGGCGCCGTCGGGAGCCACCAGCTTGCTCTGTTCCATCCAGGTGGAAATTTGGGGATCCAAATGGAATGCATAAGCAGCTCCGGCTTCGAAACCGAGAGCATCATCCCCTCGCGAGCCGATCAAAGCCACGTATTCCGATTCGGTTTGGGAAAGGGAAACTGCCGAACCGAAATGGTCAAAAGCATGACCGCCAGTAGGGGTAAGCTTCGCTTCCTGAATCCAGTGATTCGAAATTGGCTCACGAATAAAAACATAAGCCGCACCGGAATCACTACTCGAATGATCATGAAATGGAGCTCCTACCACAATCCGGTTGCCGGCCGCGGCAACGGTCAAGCCAAATTGATCCCCCAGTTCTCCATCGGTTGGCCGAAGAATTTGGCCTAGTTCCCATTTCCCGGTCAAAGGGTTCCAGTCGGCGATCACCACGGCTCCGGTATTCAGGCCTTGAGGGGCTGCCCCCGGAGCTCCAATGGCGACAAAATCCTCTCCCATGGCCAAGGAGACACCGAACCGATCGCCGCTATGGACGAAGGGGTTGAAAAGATAGTCGCCATGTTTCCATTTTTCTTGGTCCTCACGATAGAAGTAATACTCCACCTTGCCTGCGTTTGGAGCGCCGCTATCGCTGTCGGGAGCCCCCACGAACAGCCAATCCTGGTTGAGAGCCATAGCCGTCCCAAAGCGATCGAAATCGGCCACATATTTGTCCAAGATTTGATGCTGATACTCTCGCTGGGCGGTAGCACCGGCGGTCCAATGGAAAGTGGCTAACAGCCCCAGCCAAATCAAATTCCAGCGGGATTTCTTGTAGGAATGGTTCATGGCAAGATCTTGACGTGACAAGGAATGGAAGCGCGTCGGCCGGACAACCAAAGTGGGTCATAGCTCACGGCCACGAAGTAGAAACTGTGTCCGACGAAGTGATTGAGGACTGGATCGGTTCGAACTTCGGCAAAGGCGTTTCCATCCCAATTCAAGAAACCGTAAAAATTATGACAAAAAGTCGGAGCATCCCCCTGAACGATCCGAAGGCTGAGGGTGTCCAGCTTCAAGCCGACTTCCAACCCCATGAAGGAACTCAGGCCAGGCTCGAAGGCCATTAAAATTACATAGGGAAAGCCGGCATCCTCGGCAGGGAAATCCAAACTTAGATCCAGCACTTGAGTTCCTCCAATCGAAAAGTAAATATTCTCCACAAACAAATAAGGATTGGCCAACCCGATGGAGTAAATCGCTCCCTCACCTCGCTTAGGGTATTCCACCGGATCTCCGGGGACGCCAATGACCACATCCCGCCTTGAATCCCCGTCAAGAAGGCCGACCCCAGTCAAATCATGGCCGAATCTGGAGTGGGTTCTATTCCCGACAAAGCCTCCACTTCTCGCATACAAAATAGAGCCATCGTAGCCGGAGAATAGATAGGCCGCACCACCCGAGGTAATGGAACCGTCCTCCAGCGGCGCACCAACCCCTAGATCTTCGAATCCATCACCGTCCACATCGCCGATGTTGGCAACCGCCGTTCCAAAGCCACTTCCGGCTGACCTGCCAAAGTGCATTTGAAGGGCGCTGCGGCTCTGCAAGGAATAAAGAAAAGCTGCGCCTGCGTCCACCCAACTCGAATGATCCACGCCAACCGCACCGACTAGAATCTCTCCCCGACCGTCGCCGTCTCGATCAGAAAACCCTGCCACCGATATCCCCAAGGCGTCGCCGGCATGGCTACCTTCTACGGTGAAGATTTCCAATCCTGTGGCGCTGGAATAGACCGAAACCATGCCGCATTCGGAACGCCCGAAGCGAGAGGCTCCCGGGGCTCCCACAACTTGGTCTGGAATTCCATCTCCATCCTGATCCCCTGCATTGGCCACAGCATAGCCAAAGTGGTCTCCGGCTTGTTGGCCATCCAATCTTCGAAGTAGTCGCCCGGTCCTCCCAGAATAAATCCAGACCGAACCACTTTCCGCCAGACTGCCTTGATCGGTGAATGGAGCTCCGACGATCAGATCATCGAAGCCATCCGAATTCACGTCGCCGGCTCCGGAAACGGCATGCCCGAACCGCCCGAAAGCCTCCGGGCCAAATTGATGCAATATCTCGGAAGCGTCTCTCCCTGAATAAAGGTGGATGCCCCCAACGTCGGGTTCGAGCTCCTGGTCCTCTCCCGGCGCTCCGACGAGCACGTCTGGCACTCCGTCTCCGTTTACATCTCCTACATTGGCCAAATCGAAGCCGAATTGATCACCTTGGTTGGCCCCTGCCCCCCATGCGATTTGGTCCCGTGCCATAAGGTCTAAGAGTTCCACAAATCCAGCTTCCGGCTTTCCGTCCACCATCCATCCCGGAGATCCAACCAAAACCCCTTTCGTGCCGAAGTCAGCCAACGAAGCTCCGAGCTGAGCAGCGGCGTCACGGACGCTGTCTGGAACGCGCAGCCACCAATCCCCTCCGGCTTGCGGACTGAAGGAGCAACACAGGATGAAAGCGAAGGTTAAGCTCATTTTATGGGTTTACGACAAAGGAACGAGCGATGGAACTCAGTCGAATTTGACCGGATGCAGAGTCATAGCTGACCGCAGCGAGGAACAAGGTCTGCCCGAGAAAGGGCATCATGATGGAGTCGGGAAATATAAAGGCCCAAGCCTTGCCTTCAGAATTCACCACTCCAAAAGCGCCTTGGACATTCGGCGGAGCCCACCCCTGCAACATGGAATTAAACAGGGTATCTCGAGTTAAGGGAATCTCCACTTCGGAAAGGATGGTTGGACCGGTGCCGTGGGCAGAAAACAAGAGAGCGTAGGGAAATCCCGCTTCTTCTTGCGGAAAAGAAATCCCAGCTTCCAAAACGGGCCCTTGGCTTAAGGAGATTTCGGTTCCGCTCAGTTGAAGAAAGGGAGCAAAGCCGAACAAATAGGCTCGGCCGTCTGGTCGTCCTGATGAATTCAGGGCATCTGGCGCACCCACCATGAGTTCCGGATAACCGTCCCCATCCAGATCGGAATAGGATTCCATTCTCCAACCGAAAGAGGGAACTTCCGGAACGATTTGGTCAAGTTTCTCACCGGACTTGCCGGAATAAAGATCCACCACCCCTTTCTCCAACCAATAGTTCATGCTTACGGCAAGGTCGCGGAATCCGTCGCCATCTAAATCATCCAGATCGACAATGGAACGGGGAAAGTCTCTAGAATTCTTCGGAGGATGAAGCCGATAAAGGGGAGTTCCACTGAGCCCGGAAAAGGCAACGACACTTTCATGGCCGGCTGCAAACAGATCCATGACCCCGTCTTCATCCAAATCTCCGGCAAAAGCCAAATCACGCCCGACTCTTTCATTTTCTTCACCGGCAAGAATCTTGAGCACTGTGCCGTCCGAACCGGAGTAAAGGTAAACGGCACCACTATTCGGCACCCCGAAAGGTTCCAAGCCAGTCGCTCCGACGGCGAAATCAAGATAGCCGTCGCCATTGAGGTCTTCTCCACTAACCAAACTCGTGGCGAAATTGGCTCCTGCGACTTGTCCATGCCAGCGCATCAGTTCCAAACCGGTTCGCCCGGATAGGAGCAGCAACTCGCCAGCTCCATCGATCCAGAAAGCATCCATGCTTGGAGAACCGACCAAGACCTCCGGCGAGCCGTCGCCGTCGATATCGCTGATTCGCCCCAGGCACTGGGCAAATCTGGAATCTCTCGCCCCCACTACTTGCCAAATTACCGCTCCGGTTCGACCATAAAGAGCTTGAACTATGCCATTTCCTTCACCGGAATAGTCCACTCCATCTGCGCCGACCAAAACGTCCTCCAGGCCGTCCTGGTTCAAGTCACCGGGGAAAAAGGTGGAACTCCCTAACCCACTGGCACCAGAGACGCTCACTTCCCAAAGGACTCCGCTGCCAGGTAAAGCCGCTTCTTGAGCCAAGGAAATAGCACTCACCCGACCTTTCCTCGATCCGTAAGGATCTCCAACGAGTAGATCAGGATGACCGTCCAAATCCAAGTCGCAGCCAATCGCCACCGACCAGCCAAACCTCTCCGCTTGAGACCGTGGAGGATCAATTACCATTTTTTCAAGCCATTGGCCACCAACCACTTGGGAAAAACTGGAACTCGCTGCTCCAAGTCCCATGGCAGCGATCCAAACTAGGGTGGAAAGAGGGTTTCGAAAGGAGAACAAGGGAGCCTCCAAGTTGGGCTTGAAGAAAGAGAACCGGTTCAGCCTACTTCATCTCGCGTGATCTCCATCCCCAAAACCAATTTTTTATGTCTTGCCCTCTCCTCGATAAGGAAAACCAAAGGAATTAGAGCCGTAGCTGCACGACCAGAACGAGTCGAAAGCTAGCTGCAGCCTTCAAAGATCGCGGACGTGAAGGCCGGTGGTGTCGCCGAATTGGGCGGCTTGGAAGTAAATTCTTCGGCCGTCGGCTTGGATGGGAATAGGTAGGTTCCAAGAAAGGGAACCTTGTCCGTCGGCTTGTCCGGTAGCGGCCAGAAAAGGCGCGCTCAGTTGCAAATGGATGGCGAGGGCGGCCACGGCTGTCCAACCTGGCCCAAGCAACGAAGCCACCAAGTATTGATCCGCACCCGGTTGAGCTCCGAAGATTTCGAAATCTCCGTTTTGCCCGGCCATCAGGGAAGCCACCTGCAAGCGATAAAGCCTGGCCCGGGAAAGCAGGGCCTCGAATTCCATGCCGGTCGGTTTCCACCAGGCCGCTTCCCCGCACACCGCGAATTCCAATTCGTTTTCCCCGAGGAGGAAATGGCTGACTTGACGGCTGCCGAAAAAATCCAAACTCGGGGAAGTCAGAATCGGCTGGCCGACCGCGTCGTCCAAATCTTTTCCTGCGTCTTGCAGGTCGAAACAAGGATCGTTTTCCCCATTGGCCGGATCCGGATCGCAACCCGGCTCCGACATGGCGCCGCTGATCGCTTGTTTGTTGCAGAAAACCCTTCCCTGATCGTCGAGATTGGCGGCGCCGAAAAGCTCGACTTCGGTCACCGCCGGCAGCGTAAAGGTGGTTCGATAAAAACCGGAGCTGCAATTATCCAAACTCCATTCCGCGACTCGGACCAGAAAATCCTCGGCGGCAACAAAGGGCAAGCTCAACGGTTGAATGCCCGGTTGTTCACAACGAAAGGCTTGATGCCAATCTTGAAATCGACTTTCGGCAACTCCCCAAGTCGAGCCTTGAAACGGTGGCGGCCCGGCATTCAACAGCGGAAGTTGCTGGCTCAAAGGTCCGGACACCGGCCAAGTGCGAGCCGGTTGGTTGGAACTCAAAGACTGGTGCCGTCGCACGCCGATTTCGACCGACCAAGCCAAGATTTCTTGGCGGGCGAAAATTTCACCGGTAGCGCCGGTGAAACCCAACCATGCCCGCCCTTGATCCAAGGTCAACCAACTTTCCAAATCCAAAGGAACCGCCAAGACCGGTCGCTGCCAATCATCCACGAACACCCGAAGTGTTCCCGGATCGTAAACCAACCGAATCCCATGCACCTCCCCGTCTTCCAAATCGGGAAGACTCTCGGTCCAACCCAAAGAGTCGGCGGTATCGGCACTGTTGGCCATGGCCCCCCGGGTTTGCACGCTGCAGTGGTTGCCAGGAGGATCCCAAGCGTTGTGGTGCAAATCAAATTCCACCGCCAAACTGTTGGGAAGGCCGGCATAGCCCAAAGCATTGCCGCTGAAACCGGCCACGCCGAGATCGAAATTTTGAATGACGAAAGCGAAGCCGTCGGCTCCCGGCCCGCCATCGTTCTCAACTTGCAGCCAAAAGGTGGTGCTGAAACCGCCGGCGATGTCTTCTTTTTGCGGCGACCAAGCCGCCGCCCGCTGATACAGGTCCAAATCGGTCAACCGCAGCCGGCGGCCGGCCAAAGCGGCATCCCCCACCCAATCCAAATTGGCCTGATGAAAACCAGGATGCTGGAAGCCGCCGGCTTGGGCACTGAGAATCAACAGAGCGAGCCACACGGGTAAGACCTAAAGATCCAGCGCCAAGACTTTTTCCACTCCCTCGATGGCACGCAAGGTTTCCAAGCAACCTTCGGGCAAAGGCGCATCCAAATTGAACAGGGCCAAAGCCCGGCCGGAAGCCCGGTGTCGTCCCAAGGAAAGATTGGCGATGTTGATTTCGTAGTTGGCCAACACGGAGGAAAGAGCGGCCAGGCGCCCGGGGCGGTCTTCGTTGACGACCAACAGCATCGGACCCACCGGCTCGGCATCGACGTAGAACTCGTCCAGGCGAATCAATCGCGGTTCCTGGTTGCCGAACAGAGTGCCCTCCAAATAACGCTCCCCTTCTTCGCCGATCAACGTGACGGCCAGCAAGCTGGCGAAATCCCCGGCTTCGTGGCTTCGAACTTCGGTATAGGCAAAACCTTGATCCCGGGCCAATGCGGTGGCATTCACCAGGTTAACCGGCTGACTCAAAACGCTGCCGAGGAAGCCTTTCAACACTGCGCTGCTCAAGGCTTGTAGCGGCAAGTCCACTAACTCGCCGGAAGCTTCGATCCGCATTTCTCGGAAGCTTCCGGTCAACATCCGAGCTTGCAGGCGGCCCAACACCTCTCCCAGTCTTTGAAAAGGTCGCAAGCGGGAAGCGGTGGCCGGTTCCATGGCCGGCATGTTGACGGCGTGTTGCACGCTGCCGCTGGTCAAATAATCTCCGACCTGACGGGCAATGCGCACCGCCACCTTTTCCTGAGCTTCCAAGGTGCTGGCCCCTAAATGCGGGGTCAACAACACTTGATCGTGTGACCGTAACGGATGATCTTGAGGAAGCGGTTCTTGAGCGAATACGTCCAACGCGGCTCCGGCCAAGTAGCCTTCATCCAAAGCCCGCAACATCGCCGCTTCGTCGACGATGCCGCCGCGAGCGCAATTCACCAAGCGCATGCCGGGCTTGCATTTTTGAAAGGTCTGCCAATCGAACAAGTGACGGGTTTGTTCCGTCCCCGGAACGTGCAAGCTGAGAAAATCGCACTGCGGCAACAAGGTATCCAGCGGCAAAAGGGGAAAGGCCAGCTTTTCCGCCGCGTCCGGGGGCAGGAAAGGATCGTGGCCTAAAACTTCGAGATCAAAAGCTCGAGCTCGGCTGGCCACCGCTCGGCCGATTCGGCCGAGACCGACGATGCCCAGAGTCTTGCCGTGCAGCTCCACGCCGGTGAATTTGGACCGCTCCCAATTTCCTAATCGCATTTGCAAATAAGCCGGTGCGATGTTGCGACAAAGAGCCAACAGCAAGGCCAAACTGTGTTCCGCCGCCGATAAGGTGTTTTCACCGGGGGCGTTCATGACCAGAATGCCTTGCATGGTGGCGGCGTCGACGTCGATGTTGTCGACCCCGGAACCCGCGCGCCCGACCACCTTCAAATCGGGAGCCAGTTGCAAAAGTCCCCGGTCCACCTGGGTGGCGCTGCGCACGATCAAGGCGTGGGCATCGGCCAAGGCTTCGCCCAAACGTTCCCGCGGAACCGTTTGCAGATCTTCCACCTCAAAGCCGCGATCCAACAACAAACGACCGCATTCTTCCGCAACCGGATCGGCTAAAACTACTTTCATTGCACTTTCTCCCCAACTTGCAAGGCGGATTCGAAGCGACTCAGCAAATCCTCCAAATCCGACATCCGATGTTCGCCCATATGGCCGATTCGAAAAGTTTGATTTTTCAACTTGCCGTAACCGTTGGAAACCAACAAGCCTTGTTGCAGCAAGTTTTGCAAAGCCGGCACGAAATCGGGGCCGTCTCCCCGGCCGATACAACTGACCGTTTGCGAGCGGAAGCCGTCGGCGGCGAACAACTCAAAACCCTGTTGCAAGGCCCAAGCTTGAGTTCTTTCCGACATGGCGGCGTGGCGCTGCCATCGGGCCACCAAACCCTCTTCGAAAATCCGCTGCAATTGAAATTGCAAGGCATACAAATGAGCGGTCGACGGGGTGGTCGGCGACTGCTCCTTTTGATTGGAAGTCACCAGCCGCAAAACGTCCAGGAACCAACCTCGATCCGCAACTTCGGCGGCTCTTTGCAAAGCCCGCTCGGAAACCGCAGCCACCGCCAAACCGGCCGGCAGAGCCAGGGCTTTCTGAACTCCGGCAAGACAGAAGTCCAACTTCATGTCGTCGAAGGCCACCGGAGCTCCGGCCAGGGAAGAAACCGTATCCACCAGCAACAGCACTTCGGGATGGCCCTGGACCACTTCAGCCAATTCCGCCAGCGGATTCATCACCCCAGTACTGGTTTCGTTGTGAACCAAGGTGACCGCTTCATAGTCGCCCATGGCCAAGGCGGCGTCCAAGGCTTCCGGTCGGAAACCTTCCCCCCAAGGAACTTCAAAGGCGGTGGCTTCCTTGCCGCAAGCAACCGCCATTTCGTACCAGCGCTTGGAAAAGGCTCCGCACACCAGGTGCAGGCTCTTACGGGATACGAAATTGCGAATCGCCGCTTCCATGAAAGCGCTGGCCGGGCCGGTCAGCATCAGGATTTCCTGCTCGGTTTGAAACAGCCGGCGCAAACCCTCTCGGCAGGAAGCCCACAATTCGGCGCAGGCGGGAGTTCGATGACCGATCGCCGACCGGGCCATCTCGGCCAACACCTCCGGAGCTACTTCGGTAGGTCCGGGAATAAAGAGCTTCAGCGGCTTGGGGGCGGAGTCCATGGCGCAGCCAGGTATACCCGATCGGGATCCTCCAGCGCAGCCCTGCCTCGACGATAAAGACTCGGATTTTGCTCCTGCCATTGAGGCCAAAGGCTTTGGGGCAGGGCAAAGGCGGGTACCGGAGATAAATCCCGGGCCCGAATCACCACCGGTGAGGCTTGAACCACCTTCGGTCGCTTGGCCACTCCGGCAAAGGCGATGAACATGCCAATCTGAGCGGCGGCCTCCAAATCGGAATGGCCGTCGCCGATCAGCAGCAGCTTTTCAGCTTGCCAGCCGTGCTCGGTGCACAATTCCTGGATCAGTTGCCATTTGCCCCCGTCCCGGGCCAAAGGATGATCCAGACTCCGTTGCAAATCCTCGGCTTTCATGGATTGAAACGGCACCGCCAGCACCCGGCGTTCGGGAATGCCCAAGCTTTCGGCAAAGGGCACCACCGCCGGGCGCAGGCCACCGGAGAGAACGAAACTTGGAACTCCCGCATGAGCCAAAGTTTCCACCGAAGCCCTGGCTCCGGGAACCTGATGGCGCCGGTATTCCGCGGCCAACCATTCCAAGTCCTCGGCGGTGGGTTGAATCCGCTGCAAACGAGCTTCATAGACCTCTTCCAGAGGGAGGCCTCCTTCCATGGCCTTCCGAGTCAGATCGGCGACCTCCACGCCACGGCGTTGAGCCAATAAGTCAATGCCTTCCACCGCACTCAAGGTGGAATCGCAATCCCAGAGGACCGCCTGGGCTCGAAATCGGGTCCAGGCGGTTGCCGGTGAAGAGTCTTCGAAAGCGGGTGAATTCAGGTGGTGGCGGCTGCCGGGGTTCAGGGCCAGAAACTGCGCAGGTCGATGACCGACGTTCCGGCGGCCTTGTAGATGCTACGCAAATCGTCCCAGTCCACCAATCGCAAAAAAGGATTCTCTTCCACGCTCCAGTTGTAGATCAACAGGGTCCGAATCACGAACAGCCCGCTTCGATGGCCGTTTCGATCTACGTGGGGATAAACCAAGTTGAGTTCCTGTTCCCATTCCAGGGGAATCGGCCCTCCGCCTTTCAAAACCACCAGATGGGAAGTGAACATGCCCAACAACTGCTCACCGTTGTGATGTAGGTAGTTCCGATCTTGAAGCTGGCCGACAAACCAGTTGACGAACTCCTGAGGAATGCCCGAATCCTCTCCGGTGTTCCCGAGCATGATCGGGCCGGGATGGGACTTCGGTTCCTTCGGAAAGTGGTGGATGACGTAGGACCGAATCGCCAGAGCCAAACCCAAACTGGTTCCCGGTCCCCGGGTTCCTCGTTGTTGGTTTTGGCCATGGCCTTGAAAACCGCTTTCCCCACCAGCCGGAGGCAATTGGGATTGAGCCCCGGGAATGAAGGGCGACACAGGCACGGCTCCGTCCACCGCCGGCGGCAAGCCCTGGAGGGTGGAAACAGGCGGCCCATCCTGGGCTCCGGCCGGCAAAGCCAGCGAGATCAGGAACAGCAAGCATAATGAGCTTTTCATGGTGATTCTTGGTTTCGGACAAAGGGAAAGCCGCGGCTCGAAGAGCACCCGGGCGAAGACTTCCAGGGAAGGAAGATTCACGTCAGTCACGCTTGGCTGAGGCCGGTTCTGCTTGAATGGAAGCAGAATTCAAGGAAGGGTGGGGAGCGGCAAAATTTAGGTCGGCGGAATTCGACTTCAAATATTCGGCCTTGATGGCCTCCAGTCGTGGAAATAACTCAGAACCGGAACGCAAGCGAACCATGAATGCCTTAGCCAGGCTTTCCTGGAAATCGCGAACCTTTCCATGGTTGGGTCCATACGAATTCACCAAGATACGGAAGTAATCGCACCAGAGGTCGTGTGCTTGGCTTTCCTTGCCCACGTCGCAAAGGAAATGGGCATATTCATGAGTCAGGGCGACGGTTTGTAAATCGATATGGCCGAATTCCTTGTGCCTGCCGTCCAAAGCCATCCGATAATAAGCCAAGGCCTCCATCGGACGCTTGAGCTTCACTAGGCATCTGGCCAACCCCCACTGGCAATCCAAGGCCAGCTTTTGATGGTGTCGATCATCTTTATCGATCGACGCCAAAACTCCACTGAACTCTCGGGAAGCCACCTCGGATTGCTGGTTCAAATGCAGGGCCACGGCCAGAGCGAGGCGAGCCTCCAAGGTACGCAAATGTTGGTCGCCGTAGTGCTCACGCCATCCTTGCACTGCGGCTTGCAAGCGCGGAATGGCAAGGTGCATAAGTCCCAAATACGTCTCGGTACGAGCCAAGCCGACCAGGGCTTCCAAGTAGTCGCCGGGATGCTCCTCAGCCCGCTGCTGGCGAAATTCGACGATGTCTTTGAACAAAGCGTGAGCCTGCTGGTAATCTCCCAGTTCCAATTTCGCCGAAGCTAGGCCGAAACGAGCATTCCAAGTTTGCGTGTTGTGTTCAGACAGGATTCTTCCTCGCTGTTCGGTTAAATAGCGAAAAGCCTTTTCCGCTTCTTCAAATTTGCCTTCCATCATGTTGAGTTGAGACAAGACAAATAGGGCATTCATGGCCACCGGATGATCGGAGATTTGATCTCCCTCGACGCCGGCCAAGGGTAATTCCAGTAGTTCTCGCGCCTGGTCGAATTTGCCCATATTCATGTAAACCATGGCCATTGCGATTCGAGTTTGGTTCAAATGCCAGACCGGTACCGGGTCCAAACTCTCCACCAATTTCAAAGTTCGATCCAACACTTTCAGGGCTTCCTTATCTCGATGGGTTTCCCGCAATAGATGGCCGTAAATCAAATCCGCTTCCGCGCACAACGGCGACTTCCGGGGCCTGGTTTCGGACAGGGTGTTTCTCACCCAATCCAGTTCCTTCTCGGCTAGGCCGTAGTTTCCACCTCGGTACAAGGCCCGGATATAGCGAAGATGAACCTCCAAGGTCGGAGAGGAAGTTGGACCGGAAAGATCCTGCATGGCGAACAAGCTGATCCGCAAAGCCGCCTGACTTTCTTCCACCATGCCCAGCTCGAGCAAGGATTCCCCGAAAATCCGGGCCAAATAGGCGCGTTCCGCTTTGGCCATGGTCGGGAGTTGCCTTTGCGCTTCCTTCCAGCCTTCCAAAATGGCCACGTCCAACGGAGGATGTCCGTCACCGGCCATCGGATTCCACAATCGGTGCAAGAAATATTCAAAATGCCGAATGGCCATACTCAAACCTCGCTCTTGGGTTTGAGAGACCTGCAAATTGGAATCCAGCGCCTGGCCCCGGTGCCACAGGTGATAAGAAAGGAAACTGATGCAAGTCAAGGCAATGACGGCCACGGCTCCGGTGGCGGATAAAACCGGCCGGCGTCGAACCCATTGGCAAGCTAAAGCCCACGGGCGCGGGGGCTGGGCCAGAATCGGCCGATGTTGCAAGAACCGCTCCAAGTCGTCGGCCAGCGCCGCCATGGTTTCGTAGCGCCGCTCCGGGTTCTTTTCCATCGCCTTGCCGATGACGATGGCCAAATCGCGAGGCAGACGACTGGAATAGTGGCGCGGATCCGGCGGCGTTTCAAAACGGATTTGCTGGCAAACCTGTTGCAGATTGTCTCCCGGGAACGGGTGATTCAAGGTCAGGGCTTCGTAAAAAGTCGAACCGAACGAAAATATGTCGGAACGATAGTCGATATTGGCTCCCCGGTTAGCCTGTTCAGGCGACATGTAGCCGAAAGTACCGGCGAATGTTCCCGCCTTGGTTAAGGCGGAAGCGCCGCTGACTTTGGCCAAACCGAAGTCGATCAATTTAACTTGATCCTCCGGGGTCAAGAGCAGATTGGCCGGCTTCAAATCACGATGCACCACCCCTTCTTCGTGGGCGGCCTGCAAAGCGCGAGCGGTTTGATACATCCAATTCGAAACTTGCAAAAAGTAGTCCCGGTCTCTTTCCGGAATCCGCCGGACCCGGTCCAGGCGATCGGCCAAACTGTGGCCGCCTTCGACCAATTCCTGGGCGATGAAATGAATTCCGTGCCATTCATCGGCAGCATAGACCGTGGCCACACCGGGATGGCTGATTCGACTGGCCGCTTCCGCTTCCCGGCGGAAGCGATAAATGGAGGTCGGTTCCTGACAAGCCTCGGGATGGAGGACTTTCAACGCTACCGGGCGGCTCATCAGAGAGAGTTGTTCCGCATGCCATACTTCCCCCATGCCGCCATGACCGAGGCGTTTGATCAATCGATAGTCTCCGATCAATTGACCGGGCCCCAAAGCTTGACCGGGCCGCGGGAAAAACGATTGCACCGATTCATAGACCTTAAGAATGCCACGAAATTCCTCGACCACCTGCGGCGGCTGATCGGAAAGAAGGTGTTCCACCAAGGCGGAATCCTGTCGTTCGGCGGCATATCCGGTGTATTCAGCGAATAAAGCTTCCGCTTGGCGAGCGGCCTCTTCTTGCAGATGAGCCTTCTCAGGATCAGGGTTGTTCGGGGGGTTGCCTGGGGAACGGTGCATGGGGAAGGGGAAGCCCCGGGTTCAATGCGTCCTTAGAGCTAATGGCGGAGAGAACGGCAATCGGACAAAAAATCGTCCAACTCTTTTCCGGGACGAATCGATGTTGGAAAAGGTTCCCCCCTTGCCGAAGGCAAATCACCCCTCCCCGAGGAGGATTTTTTGCCCCCCCAGTTTTGCCCTCTCAGGACTCAGGAAGCGGCGCCCTCGCCGAAGGTCTCCTTGGCCATTTTCTGGGCCCGGAGCACCCCACGCTGAAGCGCCTTGCGAGTCGCTTCCGGACTCATATTCAGGGCTTCAGAAATACTTTGTAGGGATTCTCCCTTCATCTGCCGGCGCAGCAGAGCCTGCTCCTTGGGCCGCAGGCGAGCCAAGATCAAAGCCATCTGCTCCAGCTCTTCCTGATTGACGATCAAAGAAGGCGGGCTGTGGCCAGCGGCGGTTTGGTAATCCTCCGGCGGGCCCGATTGGCGCCGGTCTTCGCGCCGCATGCTGGCTCGCAGTCGGCGGCTCTTGTCGGAAGCCTTCCACTGCAAGCGATTGGCAAGATAGTGCCGGAATCGCCCTTCAGATTCGAATTGAACTTCATTCCAGTCCGGCCACATGTCGCCGAGGACCGAATGCACCAAATCGCCGGTATCGAGATATCGCTTCAACCAAGGCCTCAGTGAACGCTGGGCCTGGCGGTAAAGATCGACCAAGAAATAGGACAGGAACTCATCTGCAACTTCGTTGTTTTGCAAAGCCACTTTGTGCATGCCGGCCAGCACGGCGTCCTCCAACTTGGCGCCGCGGCGCAAACGGTACAGCACCATGGCCTGCACGGCCGGCTCCCGCAGGGCCTTTTCCGAGGCGGAACCCAGTTGGCAACGGGCAAAATCGAGGATTTTGCCCATTTCAATGGTTAACTCATCCGACAGATCAGGCGGCTCGCTCATTGCAAGAATGGAGAATGCTTGAGGGGAAGGGAGACGACCTATTCCAGATCAACGGCTCCAGCCTCCCCTTTGGGACAGGAAAATAGACCTGATTTCTGTTTGGACTCCGGCCATAATCCGGCTTTCTTCAAATCCCGGGCGCAAGGCACCCGGCGCCGGACTTCGCCGATTCGAGCGAAATCCACCTCGGCCAGCAACAAGCCACCGTCGTCCCGCCGGGCGACGATCTCCCCGAGGGGATCCACCAGCATGGCGGTCCCGGGAAAGCGCATGAGCTGGCGGCCGAGGCTGGCCTCGCCGGACCGGTTACAGGCCAACAACCACATCTGGTTTTCCGCCGCCCGAGCCCGAGCCATCAGCTCGAACACCTCGGTCCGGGGGTGAGGCCATTGGGCCGGAACGACCATCAAATCCGCCTCCTGGTAAAAAGCCGGCCGAGTGATTTCCGGAAATCGAAGGTCGTAACAAATCAGGCCGAACAGCTTGGCCCACGGCAGCGAAAACAACTCGGGCGCCTCACCGCCGGCCTGGCACTGACGGCCCTCCCCTGCCGGAGAAAACAGCATTCTTTTGCGGTAAGGACGAAGCGGACCGCCGGGACCCAAGAGATGCAATTCGTTGAAAGGCTTCGCTCCGCCGCCTCCCGGCGCCGAGCCCACCACGTGCAGGTCCAGGTCGCGAGCTCGGCGATGCACGGTTTCCAAAGCCTCCTCGCTGGCCTGGCGATCCTGATCGGAAAAACTCGGCAAAAAGGAAGTCGGCCATTTTTCCGGCAATAGCAAAAGACGGGCGCCGGCGGCGGCGGCCTGATCCACGGCTTTCAAAACCTCTTGGGTGTTTTGTTGCACCTCGCCAGGGCGGACGTCGAAGGGAAAGGCGGCCACCAGGACTGGCGCAGAGTCGAATTGCGAGGAATTCATGGCTTGGTCGGGCTGGGGCATGGACGACCAGGCCCCAGTCGCTATCCTATTCCGCCCAGAATCTCACGGGCGACCTTGGCCTGTGAGTCGCGGAAACCCGCCCACCTCAGCGGCGGCTACCCGTGCAGGAAGCTGAGGAAGACTGTGGGGACGTAGCTCAGTTGGGAGAGCGTCGCGTTCGCAATGCGAAGGTCGAGGGTTCAAGTCCCTTCGTCTCCACCAATTCCTCGATCGCCCTTCCGAACTCTGAGCCGAGGGAATCTAACCATGAGAATGCATAAGATCTTCGCCGTCATGGTGGGGGTCGCTCTGGCCGGCTTGTTCGCCGCCATGGGCACCGGCTTGTCCGGCATGGGTGCGATCGACCCCTCCGGCCTGGACGCTCACCGGCGCTTCGCCCTTGGCGGCTCGATTCTGGTGGTCATGGTGCACTCGCTGGTATTCGTCTACATGATCGGCACCGGCCGGGCGATCAAAGACGCAGTCCGCGACCACGGCATCGAAGCGCGCTATTACGAGATTCACAAGCGATATAAATGGCAGGCCGCCCCTTGGGCTCTCAGTTGCGCCACCCTTGGCGTGGCCACCCCGGTACTCGGGGGTGTCGCCGAATCGGCCATGGCCGGGACCTGGCTTCATCCGTTGCTGGCGGTCATCAGCCTGGTGGCGAACTTCTTCGGCTTGCCGGCGGAATATCGAACCATCAAAGAAAATGGCAAGCTTTTGGACAAGGTGGCGGAGGTCACCGCCGAAGTCAACCGCGACAAGATCGAACGTGGGGAAGATCCGGCCCCACCGCTTAGTCCTTTGACCCCTGCCGGTTGGAATTTGGTTTGGGCCGGCAGCGCCTGGTTGCCCTGGCTTTACATCCGCTTCGTCATGGGAAGAAGCGACTTGACTCCGTGGCCCTTCGCTTTGATTTCCGCTTTTGCCTTATTCGGCTGGTTTCGCAACCGCGGCCCCTTGGTTTCCCCTACGGCTGAGGATCCTCCTGCGGGGGAAGGCTCTTAAACCGTTCGGCGGCGTCCTTGTAATCGCCGGCATGGCGTAGCGTTTCCGCCAACTTGATCCGATAAGTTTCCTGATCTCCGCTTTGGCGGGCTTCGATGGCTTGCTGATAAGCCACTTCGGCCTTTTCGATGCGTTCGGCCAATTCGCGATAACGCCGGGGCACGTCTTCATAATCCGGATCGCCGATTTCCACCAGAATGCTGCCGTAGAGCTGGTGCGCCCGAACCACCTGGTTATCCAATTCGCAGGCCAATCCCAAGATGTAGCGCTGCTCGTTGAACTTCATTTTCAGCGCTTCGGTCAAGATCACCGCTTCCCCTTCGATGCTTTCGCCGGCCAAATTCATGGCCTCCTGAACGTGGAAGCGGGCTTCGTCGATTCGCCCTCCGCGAATGAAAATGTCGGCATCGGTGAGGTGTTTGCGAGCGGTCAGTTCCGCCTCCACCGCTGCCAACTGCCCTTGGACCACGGCATCGCCGGGCTTGAGGCGATCGGCTTCCCGTAGCGCCAGCCAAGCCGGGCCGGGCATGCCCAAGCGCAGATAAAGTTCGCCGAGACGTTGGCTTTCCGCGGCGACTTCGGCACTCAAGCGCTCCAACAATTCACCGGCGCGGCTTTGCTTGCCCCAATGGCTGGCGGAATGCATGAACGCGGTTCGGGCCCGAAGCTCATTGCCGGAACGAAGCTCCTGCAAGCCCAAAAAGTAGAGCCGCTCGCCGAGATCGAATTCCAACTGGGCCCGATGCCGGGCTCGCGCTTCCCATTCCACCGCCGATTCGTTGCTCGGATCCCACTCCACCGCCAGGGAAAACAGCGCCAAAGCCTCAGCCGGCTTTTCCTGCTCGAACAGAGCCTGGCCCCGGCGGGTGAATTGCACCGCCAACTCCCGGGCCGCCCGCTGCCGCAGTTCCGCCGTCAAAGCCATGTTCGGCAGCAATTGATCGGCGACGTCCAAATAACCCAAGGCTTCTTGCGGATGATCCAGATGGATCTGCTGGCGGGCTTCCTCCGCCACGATGCGATAGCGAGTTTGGGCGATTTTCAGATCCAGGTCCGGATCGGAACCCTCCGCGGCCTGATACGCCGCCAGGGCCTCAATGAAGCGACCGGTGCGGTAGAGGCGGTCCCCGTCCTGGAGGCTTTCGGATTGGCACGAGGCCAAAAGCACCAGACAGGTCAGCAGGAGCGGAAGGCGCATGACCCTATTCTGACGTCGGCGGCCGCCGGCTTCCTGCGGGAATTTTCCAGGAAGACGGTGACATGCTCCGGTTGTGAGGCCAGCCTGAAGCCGGTCAAGGCCGGGCCCGGAGCCGGTAGAGCTGGCCGGCCACGTTGTCAGGGAAGTCGATTTCCTGGCTGGTGATGCAGTCCCGAAGTCCTAAGTGAAGCTTGAATAGAGCCACCTCTTTGCCTTCCATCTAAGTAGCCAAGCGATCCTGCACCCGAATTCCGAGAGCCAAACAAAGCATCAAGGCGCCGGCGCCGCCGAAGAAGGGAGACAGGACGCCGCGGCCGCCTAGATCCCGCAGCAGGAAATCGGCGACAAAGTAAAAGGCGCACAGCAAAAGGCCGGTGCCCACCCCTTCCAAAGCCGATCCTTTTTCAAACCGAAGCACGAAAGGCAAGCCCAAGAGCAACAGCACCAGCGGCACCAGGGGAGCGGTCCACCAGGCATAACTCAAGGTGGCGGCCAAGCGATGATCGGGATCCCGGAGGCGGAGAATGCGCAACTGTCCGAGCGAAAGATCCAAAGGACTGACTTGGCCGAAATAGGCGAGCACCAAATCGGCGGGCCGCAAGCCGGGGTGATACCAAGTATGGACCGGCTCTTCGCCCAACCCGCCGGTCACCAAACGGCCGCCTTGAAGCGACCAGGACGCCCCTAACCAAGTCGCGGTTTCCGCCAACATCAACCGCGGTTCCCCGGCCGGCCCGCGGCTATAAACCTCCAGGCCTTCAATTTTGGGCAGGCGATCCGCTTCCTCTCCGAATTGCAAACCCAATTCGGTGCCGGGATCGAAGCGTCCGGCAAGCAAACGAACGTCGCCCTCGCCTCGGGCCCAAAGATCCACCAAAGTCCAACTGCGCTGATGAAACAGCCGCCGCATCAAGGCTTCCCGGGGAGCCGCCCACCGTGGCAGGATGGCTTCCCGAATTTCCATGACTCCCAAAGCCAAGGTGAAAGCGGCGACGTAAATCGGCACGAAGGCCCGCAGGGTCGGTCGTCCGGCGGTCAACATCGGAGTCCATTCCCGCGCCCGGGCCAAATGCATCACCGTGGCCATTCCGGCCAGCAACAAAATATAAGGAGCGAACTGAACCAACAGAAAAGGCAAGTTCAACAGATAAAAACGCAACACCTGCCCGCCGACCGCGCCATAGAGTTGGGAAGACTCCCCCAATTCATCGCCGTGCCCAATCAAATCCAACACCGTAATCAGGCCCAGAAAACCGAAAGCCAAGACGAGGCAGTAAGCGAGGAAAACTCGCAGGACGTAACGATCCAGGGTGCGCAAGATCACGACGGCCTCCGCCAGATGCCAAGAAGGATCAATACCGTCAAGATGCCGGCCACCGGCAACCAGGCGGCGGGCAAGGCATCCAATTGACCGTTCTTTTCCAGTCCATCGCCGAGATAAAACAACGGGAAGAACACGCCGAGTACAACGGCAAAGGCGGCGGCGAAGGCGGTCAACATGCCGCCGCGGCGCAGGCGCCAGCCCAAGACCGCGCCGACCAAGGCCAAAGGAATCGCAGCGACCGCCATACTCAGCCGGCGCCACAAGGTATAGCGATAACGTCCGATCACCCGGGCTTTCAGTTGTTCTTCCTGCAGCTTGCGCCTTAAATCGGCGGAGCGGAAGTCATCCGCTTTCTTGGCGTCATCCTGCCGTTCTCCCAATTGGTTCAAATCCAAAGCCAGAGTCGTCACTCCCGGAGTTTTGGCCGACCATGCCGCCGGTTCTTCGGTGGCTGACTGAGGGGGCTCGCTAAAAGTACTCATCCCGTGCAAGGCGAAAATCAAGCGTCGCTCCTGCAAGGTCATCGAAGCGCGATCGGCCCGGACTCGAACCAAACCCAAAGTCGACGGCTCCTTTTCCGAATCGGTTTCTTTTTGCCGGGCTTTGACCGAAGATCGGTTTTTGCCCCGCTTTTCGCTCGCTTTCTTCGGTTGATCGACTCCGGGATCACCGGGATAGACCCCAACCGGTTCCTGTTCATTCAAATACAAAATGACGTCCTGAAAATCGCCGTTTCGATTGCGCCCGTGCCAAGTGAGGTGCAAACCTCGAAAGTGCAATTCGCTGGCGCCCGGATTGGTGTTTTCCAAAGCGGCGAAGCGCAAGCGATAAGACAAGTTGCGCATGCGGGTATACAAATCGGGCAGCCATTGGGCGGAAAGTGGATACACCATGAGAGCGACCAGCAAGCCGGCCAATACCGCCGGTCCTAACAAACGAACCGGGCGCACGCCGGCGGCGCGCAGCACCATATCCTCGCCGTCCGCCGCCATGCGACCATAGGTCAGCACCGAAGCGGTCAATAAGGAAACCGGAATCAAGTAAGGCAGAGCGTTGCCGACCAGCAGAGGGATCAACGAAAGCGGAACCCAAATCGGAGCGCCTTGGCTTTTGGAAGAAGCCTGCACGGCGGCTCCCAAGGTCACCAAAAAAGTGATCCCTCCCAAAACCATCAACAGATGGCCGGCGATTTCTTTGAAGTAGGCGCGAGCAAGAATCACGGCAATGGCTTCGGCCGGCGCAGCTTAGCAGGGCCGGGCTATGCTCTCGGCAACTCCCTTGGAACAGCTCCACCGGCAAAACCTCGACTGGCTAAGGGCGAAGGGATCCCAGCTTTCGCCCCGGGAGCCGCGATTGGCCGCTTGCTGGCAAGCCGCTTTGGATGGTGCCGGCGAAGTGTTGCGGCTGAGTCCGGGCCGCACGGTTCTGCGGCTTTCATTGGACGAAGTTCCTTGGGTTTTCAAAATCCACCATCCCCGGCGGGCAGGCGAAGCTTGGCGCAATCGCTTGCGCACTCCGCCAGCCCTTCGGGAGGCGGCCGTCGCGGATCGTTTGCGGCAACGGGGACTGGGCCTGCCTCAACCCTGGTTGGCCGAATGTCCGGCGCCGGGCTTGGCCTGGCTGGCCCGTCCCTGGGTGGACGGTTCGCCCTTGACCGAGCTGCTTCCCGAGCAAACCGAATGGGCAGGAAGGGAATTGGCCGGCTTGCATCGGGCCGGCTGGTCCGATCCGGATCTCCTCAGCCAAGACCTCTTGGTCTCGGAAGGAAGGCTGTTACCCCTCGACCTCGGCCAAGCCCGTTGCAGCACCGGTCCGGCTCCGAACTTGGCCCAACGGGCGGACTTGCTGTTGCTGCTGGCGGCTATGAGTCCCCGGCAAGCGGCGGCCGCCGCCCCTCGGCTCCTGCAAGGCCACGGCCGGGCCGGCGGCGAGATTTGGCCCTTGGAAGCTTTGCTGGCCGACGCCGCCTGCGACCGGCGCTTGAGCGCTTGGCGCCGAAGCCGGAGGGCCTTTCGCACCAACCGGGATTTCCTCCAAGATCGTGGCAGTCACCGCCGGCGCAACTTTCCGCCGCCGGAACAGGAGCCGCCGCCCTTGGCCGATGGCTCGCGAACCGCGGTTCGGATTGGGGAACGGTGGGTGGAAAAACGCTACGCCCGCTCCGATTTTCTGGGGCGCTGGCGTTCCCGCCTCGGTTGGGGCCCGGGCCGGCGGGCGTTTCGCGGTTTGTATCTATTGGAAGTGCTCGAAATTCCGGCGGTCCAGGCGTGGGCTTATCAGCAAGAACGCCAACCGGCCGACGGTCAAGCCGGCGAACGGCTGTGGACCGGCCGAAGCCGGCTGGCGCCGTGTGATCGGGCTTCGCTGCCAGCCATCGCCACTTGGCTCGGCCGCTTGCACCGCTCCGGCTTCGGTTTCCGGGATCCGAAACCGGAAAACTTCCTGCTCGGGGAGCACGGACCGGTTTTGGTCGATGCCGACGGCTTGCGGCGACGCCCCAAGCCTCGGGATCTGGCCCGGTTGCTGGCGGAAGTCGACTTTCAAGATGCCTCCCTGCTTCAAAAGCTTTGGCAGCATTACCTCGCCGCTTTAGGGGAACAGTTTCCGCCAGGGAAGGCGGCGGTGGAGCGCTGGACCCGGCGATTCCGCCGGCGCTTGCAACAGCGTCAAGCCTCGACGTCCACGTCCTTGGAAGAAGCCGGCGGCAATAACCGCTGCCAATAAGCCACGTCCACCCAGCGGTCGAACTTGCGACCGATCTCACGGAAGTGAGCGACCTTTTCGAAGCCGAATTTTTCGACCAAAGCAATGCTGACCGGATTGGGAAGGGCAATGCCCCCAACCACGGCATGAATCTGCAACCGAGTCAAATGTTCCAATAAGGCGGCGAACAATTGGGAACCGATGCCGCGGCCATGGGCTTCCGCTTGCACGTAAACCGAAGCTTCTACCGAACGCGCATAAGCTTGCCGGCTTTTCCAAGGCGTCGCGAAGGCAAAACCCAATAACTCGCCTTGTTGTTCAAACACCAACCAAGGTAATCGGTGGCATCGGACCTCGGCTAAACGTTCGGCCATGACTTCGGCATCGGGAGCTTCGGTTTCGAAGCTGGCCGAACTTTCGCGAACGAAACCGCCGTACAAAGCGGCCAGGGCCGCCGCGTCTTCAGCGACCGCCGGGCGAATCATTTGCTTTCCAATGGGCCGATTTATTCCCCGATTTATTCCCTGATTTATGCCCCGCTTTATTCCCCGATTTATTCCCTGGTTTATGCCGGATCAGAACCGGAACCGTTCCATGGGGATTTCGGCCAGGGATGCAGCACCCCACGGAATTGGGACAGATAAGCTAGCGCCAGGAAGACTTCCAAAGCCAGGATGACGTAAGCGATGATCGTACCGCTCGGGTCCAAGAAGTGATGATAAAGAACGATGTGGACCACGATCGGAGCCAGGACCACCAAACCCAAGGGCAGGAACAATCCGGTCAGGACCATGAAACCGCCGGCCAGTTCCGCGCCACCGCGAAGTGGGTGCATGAAACCGGCGTCGGTCATCGCGTCCATGAACTTTTGCGCCGCTTCCGGCATTTCCTGCGGCGGTTCCATCAACGGATCGTAACCAAGGGACCACATCAAGGTGTTCAAACCGAACACTACAAACGGCGCCCCCAGCAACAAACGAGCGATCCAAAGGACGTAACGCATCAGGGATTCTCCAACGGGTTTCAGTAGGGAAAGCGGCGGCGGGCTTGGTCCAACAGTTCCATGCCCAAAGCCAAAGCCAAACCGGCGATCAAACCGGCCACGGAAGTGAACAAGATGATGCCGGTGGAAGTGGGCACCGGCTTGACATCCTCTTCATCGGCCATGCGGAATTTATCGGAATAAGTGAATTCCAATCCGCGTTCGAGCTGCAAGCGGATCTCCGCCATGCGGCGCTCGATGTCGTCGGCATATTTGCGATGCCGCTCTACGTCGCCGTTCAGGCGTTCGATTTCGGTCATGTTGATCGGAAACTCGGTCAAGCGACCCTGAATCGCCGTCAACCTTTCTTGCAGGACGGTTCGTTTCGGCTCTACCGCCACTCGGGAAAGTTCGTTGTCCACCAACCGGGCGTTCAGATTTCGAGCCTGCTCGTCCAAGGTTTCCGTGGACGAAGAATGAATCAACTCCAGCTCCTTGTCGGCCAGCTCCGCCGCCCGCTGGCGGGCCAGACTCAAGCGAGTCAGCAAGTCTTTGACCACCGGATGTTCCGGGGTATAGACCAAGCGTTGAACCGCCAAATCCGATTCCAAAGTCTGCACCTGGTCTTGCAAACTGCGAAAGACCGGGTTCAAGGCGTAATTGCGACGACTCAACTGCCATTCCGGACGTTCGGCGAGCAAGACGGCTACCGCTTGCTGCTCGGCAATCAAACGCTGTTCGTCCAACTCCAAATCTTCCAAGCTGCTTTCCACCGCCCGGCGTTGCTGCAGCAAGATCTGAATCTCGTTTTCCAAATCGGGGCTTCCCAAGGTCTCCAATTGGTCGACCAGAGCTTGCCGAGCCTCTTGATACAGTTCCCAAGCCTGAGGCGCTTCGGCTTCGAAAGCCGCCAGAGTCGCCCGCGGAGCGGTTTCCGCCATTTCCCGAATTTCGTCCCGAACCGCGTCCACGAAGGCATTGGCCAACAAAATGGCCGCCTGCGGATCCCGGTCATACACCACGGCCGACAATTGCTGATACGAATCGATGTCGGCAATCATGTTGCGCCGCAACTTTTTGATGTCGACATCGGGGACCAACTCGGCCACCCGGTCAAATACCGCTCCCGAATTGATCAGGCCCATCAAGCCGACCCGGGTGCCTTCAGAGAAATCCGGAGTCACCGGCCCCATCGGAATGTTATTGCCCTCGTTGTTCAAGGACAGGCGAGTCGATTCCATGGGAATAAACATGGTGGCCCGAGCCAAATAAGTTTTCGGCACGTTCTTTTCGAAGTACATGCCGCCACCGATCGAACCGCCCAACACCAAAAGGATGACCAGCTTACGCCGGTACAAAGCGCCGAGTAAGGAGGAGATGTTAGTGTCCATGAGTTACCGGAGCAGGAGGACGCAGGAAGAAGAGCTGAGCCGCGGGTTCGCTTTCTCCCTCTTCGAGGTGGGCGTGCCGTTTGGAGACCATCACCGCGGTTTCCATCAATGCCGTGATCGCCCACAAGAATTTGACCCACAAGAACATGGCGAACAAATTTTGAATGGTGGTGATGCCGGCGGCAATGGCCAAGCCGATGACCCAGTCGCGATCTTCAAAGTGCTTGGTGTGCAACAAGCGCTCCAACATGCGGGCAGCCAGCAGGCCGACCATACCCAACAGGCCGACCATGCCGAACAAGCCCATTTCCGACAGGGCTTGCAAATAGGTATTGTGCACTTCCAAGTGATATGGATTGAAGAAGTGCAACATTTGCCCGACGCCGCGGCCCAAAATGGGATCCCGCATGAACGATTGATAGGCAATGTGATCGATGTGCCAGCGGAAGTCGGCGGAAGAGGCGTTGAAGTCCTTGACCGCGTCGTAAACCTGGCGCGCCAATCCCGATTCGATGCCGATGAAACCGATCGTGCCCAGACCGATCAAGTAAATCAAAGCGTATTTCGGCCAGCGGATCAGGGGAATCAGCATCGAGCAGGCGCCCAAGGCCAACCAGCCGGATCGGGACCAGGTAATCAATACGCCGATGCCCAGATAAACGAAAGCGCTGAGATATAGGATGCGCTTCTCCCGGCTGATTTGGCCGAAAGGCTTGGTAGCGAAGAACAGCAACAACACCGCCACCGCGGAAAGGGCGTTGGACTGATGGTTGGGGTGCAGCATCAAGCCGGTACAGCGAGTGGCCGGCCCCCAAGGCGTATCGATGCGGTTGTATTCCGCGGTGGTAAAGGTCACCGGTTGCCCGGTGATGTAGGACAAGATCATTTGGGCAATGCCGGTAGTGGTCGACAGCACCGCCGCCAAAATCATGAAGTGGAAAAAGATGTCCAAATGCCGCCGAGTGCGGATGATCATCGGGAACAAGGGAACCATGGCGATATAAGTCATGCGGAATCCCATGTTCGGCAGGACGTTGCCGATTTTCTCCGCCAGCACCAAAGTCGTGGTATAGGACAGCAAGATCCAGGCGATGGGAAATACCAACGGCGTCAAAGGAAAGCGCAAATCTCCCCGCCGGAGCCACCTCTCCAAGATCAGGAGACCGATCAGCAATAGGGAGAACTGAAACAAGCCCGGCACGGCGTCGGCGAATAAGGAAAACACCATTAAACCCAAGGCCGGCCGATCCCATTCGCCGGAAAGATAAACCCAAGCCAACAAACCGGCCAATGCCAAAGCCAAAACGCAAGCGAAACCGGTGAACACGAACGGCAAATCGTTGACGAAGGGAGGATAGCCCCCCATCAGGCGGATTTGCAGCAACTGGCCGTGGACGCCGTCCAGGTAAACCAAATAACCGACGCCGACGCCGATGAACACGGCGAGCAGGCCCAACAGCCAACCCAAAAGTTGAAAACCCGGCGCCCGGGCTTGCAGGGTCGGCTCAGTCATCGTCGGCGGGCGTTTCCGTTTCCGCTTCCCATTGCAATTCCACCAGCATGGCGCTGAACGGCGCTAGGTTCAGAACCAACTCGCGTTCCTGCCTTTGAAGATACGCATCCCAGGCATCCGCTGCCAGAGGCCAGGGTGCGCTGGCGGCATGTTTGGCCAGGCGAACCGGCGTCTCGGAACTCAAACGTTTGTGATATTGGCGGTACAAGGCTTCGGCCCGGCCGGCCAAATCGGCCCGCAACTGCCGCGCCGCCTGGCGGTCGCGCTTGCGCAGCACTCGTTCCACTTTTTGCAAATCGGTTTCGGAGGTCCCGCCTTTGCGCAACTCCTCCATGGTGCTTTCCACCACTCGGTCGTGGAGGCCGGGCCCCATCGATTCGAACAGGCGGGCGAAATCGGGCCGGCTCATGGCTCGGCCGTGGTCTTTGTCCAGCAGCCAGACTCCGGTGATTCGGTCCGGGGCTTGGCGCCAGTGCAGCCGTACCGGCCGGGACCGCCGCTGCCGTTCCCGCCGGTCTTCCAAGACCGAAGCCCGGGCTTCCTCCCAGACCGGTCGATCGCTGGCCGGCAAGCCCAAGCCCTCATAATCGAGGCGGCCGGCCAAGAACTTCCGAATCCGCGGTTCGGATCCTTTGTACACCTGAGGGTCGATGCCCCGATTCATGGCCATCTTGTGAACCCGGTGTTCGGCCTCGCCGAAGGCATTGGAGATCAGCAAATAGCCCCGCTCCCCCTCCCGGGTCGCCAGCAGGCTCAAGTTCCACGGAGCCTGGCGGCGCTCGACCGCCACCATGGGAAAGGAGGCGGCGTCCTTGCACATTTGCATGGCCACCAACACCGGTTTCGGCCCGCCGCGAAGCGTAAAGATGCCGACCGATTCCCCGGCGTAGTCGCGTTTGGCTTCCCAGGCGCCGTCCTGTAGTTGAAAAAAGATGGACGCCTTGACCTTGGTGTAGGCCAGAGCGGTCGTCATCGAAACGAAGTAGGCGCCGGCCCGGTGATCGTCCAATTCCGGAGCTACCGGCCTGGGAAGGGTAATGTTCCATTCCGACAGGATCAGCTCCGGCTCGGCGAAACCGCGCTGGGTCGCTTCCTCGGCCAAAGAGGTCGGCAAGCCCAAAGCATGCTGGTCGGTGGGATAGCCGAGATAGTCGTGGAAGGACAAAAAGTCGGGCTCGAAATTCAAGCGCTGGCAAGCGTCCAGGATGTCTTCGAACAGGCGTCGTCCGCCGCCATAGTTGTTGGCCATGCCCGGTCCGCCGATGTTGACTTCCGGCAGCAGTTCTTTGAGGTGACGGCCGGCCCGGGCGAAAAACTGGGCGAATTCCCGGTCGCTGCCGTGCCACTGGCGGGGCAAATCCGGCTCGTTCCAGATTTCGATGTAGCGCACCGGCACGCCGCGCTGGCGCATCCGGCTGACGTCCCGGGCTACGGTGGCGGCCCAATCTTCCGGCGAGCGAGGCGCTTTGCCGAAGGCTTGGGCTCCTGCATCGTTGGGCCCGGCGTAGTGTTCGGGGGCGCCGACCGCGCAGACGTAGACGTCGAGCCCGGCTTTGGCGGCGGCCAAGCCGGCCTTGATGTGGCGGTCGGCGAAGCGGCTCATGGTGTAGCGGATCCAGATCCGGGCCAAGGAGCCGGGTTCCGGTTGCAGCACTTGCCGGTAGGCCTCCCAACAGCCGGGATCGGCGTTGGGGAAATCGTTCACCGAGGTCAACAAGGCCGGCGCCACGGTGGCGCCGGATTGGCCGAAATCGACCACAAAGTCGACCCCCTGGGCCGGGGGTTCCACCGTCTCGGCGATGTTTTCCGCGGTGTCGGCCAGTTCGAGTTCCGGCTTCGGTTCCGTCTCCGGCTCCGAAGGAGGCTCCAGATGCGGATTCGGATTCGAGGCTTGAGCTTCCTGCGGGATGGCCGGCTCCGAAGGTGTGGCATCGGCGACCGGCTCGGAGTCGCCCGGATCGTCCTGGAGAGCGGAAACAGATTTCGGATTTTCAGAATTGGCCTCGGCTCCCGTTTCGCTTTCCTCTCCGGCCCAGGCCGCCGGCGCCGAAGCCGGTGTCTCCTCCGGAGGAGCCGGGCAGGAAACCAGGGCCAGCAGCAGCCAAGCCACCGCGAAAAGAATGGAAAACGGCAGGGTGAAGGCGCGCATTACTGCAAATAGCCCAGGCCTCGCAGGGATTCCTCAATCGCCGCGGTCTGCTCGTCGCTGAAAGCATCGGCGCTCATGGCACCCACGGCCGGTTCGTCTTCTTCCACCATGGCCACCTCCGCCGGTTCGGCGAACACCCCGGGGTGAACCGAACCTTCCATCCAGGAAGGCACCGCTTCCCCCACCGACGCCAGCAGGGTTGGGGTGGTGTCTTGAATGTGCATGTCTTCGAGAATGCGGCCGGCCGCCACTCCGGGCCCTTCCAAGGCGAAAATACCGTTGAAACGGTGTTGGCCGCTGATGGCGGCGTTTTTCCGACGCACGAACATGGTCGGCAAATCCCAGCCTTCCTTCGGCAGGCAGGACAAACCCTGCATCATGAATTGCAGGTCGGGAGCGCTGGGAATGTGCGGGCCGGTGTACATGTCGGTGGCCTTGGCGCAGAAGTCCACCGCCGGCTTGCCGTCCGGGGTGTGCAACTGGTGAAGCTTCTCTTCCATCTCCACCAGCAGGCGCCGGGCTTCCTCGCCGGGATCGACGATGCCTTCCGGTTCGCGGCCGCGAATGTTCAGGCAAATGCCGTGCATGGCGCTGAAAGCCTTGGTCTTGGACCAAATCACGTCGCGCATGTCGGCATGGCGTTTGACCTTCGGCCGCACCACCGGCATCTTGCCCAAGGGGCCGATGATTTTGGCCAGGAAGCCTAAACCCGCCCGGCGCAGGGCATCGGCCAGATAGGTTTTGCCCCAAGTGAAGTAAGGCGGAGTTTTGCGGACCAGATAACCATTTTCCTCCAACCACATGTTGAGGTGGAAATCGGTGTACTGCGGCCCGAATCCGTGATCGCTGACCAGCGCCACGGGGACGTCTTCGCCGACGATTTCCCGCACCGCGCCGACGAAGTCATCGGCCAAGCGATACGAATCTTTGATCACTTCGCCGAAACGGCGATGGCCCTCTTCGGTGTAGCCGTCGTGAGTCGGATCTTGAAACTTCCAGAAATAATGCTGGCAGCGGTCGGTGACCGAAACCACGGTAAAGAAGAAATCGGTGGGCTTGCGCCGCATCCATTCCTTCAAGATGGCCAGGCGGTCTTCTTCAACCGCGAACAGCTCCTTGCGCAGGCGTTCATAGGCCTCGAAGTCGTCCTCCGGCTTTTCGGTGTCGCCGTCGTAAGGGGCGTAATTGACGTCGGGCTTGTAAGGATGGCCGAGGAATTCGCCCATCTCCTGCATGGTGCCGGAGGGCCAGGCGATGGTGTCGCCTTCCAGCGGCATGGGAATGCCGGAGACCATATAACCGTCCTTGACCGGGAAGGGCGGATAGGTCATCGGCACGCTGAGGCTGCCCACACTCCAGTTGCGCCGGGTCAGCAAGGACATGATGTCTTTGCCGGCGAAATTGCGGCTGTCCACCAGCTTGCAATCGTAAGAACCCTTCTCCCGGCGGATGAAGTGAAAAATGCCGTGGCGGCCGGGGTTGATCCCGGTCATCATCGAAGTCCAGGCCGGCGGCGTAATCGGAGGCTTTTCCGATTCCAGGTCGCCGGAGACCCCTTGCTTGAGAATGCGGGCGATGTGAGGCAGCTCACCCTCTTCAATCATCGGGCGGATGATTTCGTAGGTGGCGCCGTCAATTCCAACAATGGCGAGACGAGTCACGGTTCTGTTTGGGAGGGTCGACGAGAGACTCGCCGGTAATGGTATTTGACCCGAAGGCCAGGACTGGGACAATGTTGCCGTTCAAACCCCGGAATGGCCAAATGACCACCCGACCGTTGCCCGTATTGCTGCTGCTCCTGGCAGCTTGTGCCACCAACGTCCACAAGGAGGGCCCCACCGTCGGTGAGGATCCCAACCTTTTGGGGGTCAACATCACCGATGAAATCCAAGCCGGCGAGTTCTTCATCGGCCCGGGAGACCAGGTGATTTTGGAGGTTTGGAACCACATGGATTTGAACAAGACCTATGTGGTGGATTCCGAGGGCCGTCTCAAGGTGCATTTGGTCAAAGCTCCGCTGGAAGTCGGCGGCCTGACCCGGGATCAGCTCCGCACCCTGCTGGAGCAGGAGTACGCCCGCTATCTGGTCGATCCTTCCCTGGACGTGACCATCAGCTACAGCCCGGACCGCAAGGTCACCATGCTGGGACAACTCGGGCGGCCTGGCACTTATCCGCTGACCAACCCTCGGACCACCGTGCTGGACATGTTGGCCAACGCCGGCGGGGTCGGCGCCGACGGGGACACTACCGGCATCTTGATGGCTCGGGAATTGGATGGCCAGGTGCAGGTCCGCTCCTACAACCTGGATTTGCTGTTCGATCCGGACGATCCCAATCTGAAGACCCAGATTCCCTTCGTGCAGCCCGGCGACATCGTCTACGTGTTGCGCACCTGGCAGTCCGAGTTTGACGAGGACCTGCGTACGGTTTCCGACATGTTGCGGACCATCAACTTCGCCGAGCGGGCCTTGATCCTGGCACCGCGCACCGGCTCCGCCGTCCGCGGCGACGGCGGTTAAGGAGAATCAGCCTTTCGGTCGATTCCCGGGCGATCGTCGTCTCGGGAAGTGGGTTCCAATGGGCCTAAGGTGCCGAGTAAGGCTCCGCAGAGGCCACCGGCCAGACTCAAGGGAAGCCGTCCGCCAACTTCGCGGTTGAAGAATTCGATCAGCCAGCGAATTCCGGCCAGTTCATCGTGGCTTTCGGCGCGCTCGTCGCCGATTCCCAAAAGAGTCAAGAGAAGGATATGGTTCCGGATATCCAAAGGGTGGAAAGGGAAACCAGAGCCTGGTCATTCCAGAAAGCTTGCCCCAAGTGAAATAATTGAAGGATCAGCAATAGAGGAGTCAAGAGAACTGCAAAAAGCATGGCCATTCCAAAAGAGTGGCCGGAGGGGAGAGGCAAGCTGCTTATGGTTCGTACTTTGAACATGTCTTATCTATTCCTTATGGAATCACCTTGCGAATGAACTTCCTCTATCCATTCCTTCAAATTCACCTCGTACTCAGCAATCTTCACCTCTTCTCCTGAATCCAGGACCAAAACTCGGGTCAACTGATATTGGCCAGAAGGCAAACCCACAATTCTTAGCTTTGGTTGGCGCTCTGGGAGAAAACGAAAGTGAAATCTGAACCCCTTAGGCAGTAGGGCAATATTGGTCGATCCTGGATCCTTTCCCCATTCAACATGAACCAGCTCACTTTCGTTTGTTGTCAATGGCTCCGCTTCAAGGACGGTAGAAAACGATTTCAAATTTACAGTCCAGCCTCCATTTTCGGCGTGTTGAGGCGTGCCCACGCCTATAAACCACTCATCGACTCCGTCATTCTCAATGCTACGAAAAGCAAACGCCAAAAAGGTCATATCCTTCACGTTCACCATTTCACAATGCGGTTCTTTCTCCAAAAAATCATGCATAAGATCGACGGCGCCAGAAGGGAAAAATCCCAAAACTTCAAAAGTCCCATCTTCATCTCTCTCAAGAGCCTCCCTCCAACTAAAATTCACGCGGGTGGATGGCCTATTGACCCGAAAGCAATAACCAACGGAAATAGGATGATCAGGTACGTATTGAACGATTCGTCCGATGTATCCTTTTGTGCCAAGGCCCGGTTCATTTTCAGCCCAAATCAAAAACTTACCAAGTGGAACGCGATTGAAAGTGGTAAAGCCCTTAGAATTGGTTTTCAGAGTAAGGTCATATAAGGGTGCATCTTCATAGATCCAATCTCCGACTCGAAAAGCTTGAAGCGTGACTTTCCGGCCCTGAACGGGGAGCCCGGTAACATCATCTAATACCAAACACAAAACAGTGGATCCCCCCGCCTTCGGGCGTGTCTGCCCCGAAGCTCGTGGAACGAGGCAGCAAAAGGCCAGAATGGCTAGACAAATCAACACGCGCTTCAAGTTCAATGTTTGTCTTCCTCGATCAAGCATGTTCCTGGGCTGAGCTTAAGCGATATTACTCACAATTGGGGAAGGTCTCCTCACTCACATTCGATGACAATTTCAAGTCTTTCATCTGACCGCCATTTCCCCCTTGGCAAAATCCGCAAATCACTCGATCCTCTAATTATTTCAATTGGATTGCTGGTACCAAGGGACATTAGCTGGGTCGAACTGAAAGCCTTTTGACTTTCGCCAGTCCACTCCACGATGGATACGACCACAAGCACGCCTTCCATGTGCCTGAAGCACTTTACAGAAACCAAGGTTCGCCCATCCTCAAGCCTCTTGGAGCAGTCGGCAAGAGGCGTCTCAGGCTCCCCTCCTTGACCAGCTGGCTCCAGCATTCGAAGCTCCTGACTTTCGAAGCCCCCACTTGAATGCACCCCTTCTGGCCTTTGGCTTGAACATCCAATCAAAAACAAAGGCATGATTGACATCAAAATCCCAAAACTTAGTCGCACAGGAGTCTTTCTCCCTTTAGTGAAAAATTCCAATGAACTTCTCCAGTAAGATGAGCACGGTACTCGAGCCATGATAGTTGTCTTTAATTCAAGGCACAAGCATTCACCCGCATGATTCAGAAACCCCTTCGGGTGAGATACTTGCCACGACCTTTTTGGAACGACGGTCGCATTGCAGACTTCCTATTAGCCTTCAATGAGGAGAGGCTTTAGGTCCACTAAGGTGGAACTCAACATCAATCTTGATTTCTTTCATCTCATGAACCTGTCCACCTCTTTCTCTGAGTCTCCAATCACCCGGCTTAAATGCAAGCCGAATGACGGCCCTGTAGTCACCGGGCACCGAGAATGAATTCTGAACCGCTTTCGATTCAATCCAGTCCTGCATCCACTGTCCCAAAGGAAGGACTCCGAACTTTCCGTCAGCTTCAAGATACAGAACTGCGGTTCCGCCCCTCCATGGCCGGCTGCCACGATTCATAAAAACAAGCGTCTCGCTATCAGCCGGCGCGCCTATTCTTCCCTTAGTCTCGTCCTCACGTCGATAAATCGTAATGCTGTAGAGGCCAACCCTTCCATCGATTTCAGGCTGAAGCCATATCATCCCATGCTCGTCAATATGCTTAACCAAAGAGAATTCTTGAGAATCCACACGCCATTGCCGCAGGTTCAAGACCGACTGGACGCCAAAATGAGAATGATGATCACCTGCAATCTGCTTAGACGGTACGACGCAAGCAGAAAAAAGAAGAGCCACGGCGAACAAAAACTCCAAGGATTGGACACGCATTAGCTTTGGATTCTACTAGGTTGGCGGAAATCAGGGTTATTGCGCCCCCTTGTTTCCTTGTTCGTTGGACACCTTTTAGGGAAAGACCGCAATACCAAAAAGTGGCGCCACTCGGATATCGAGATCATAGGGAATCTTCGACTGTCTAGGTCGAACCTCCCAATAGAATTCATTCTTGCTCAGGGTCGCAAAGGTTCCCTTAGGCACAACTCCCTTCCAATATTCACCCAATTTTCGGACAGCTCGCCTATCTGAAGTAATTTGCCGAACCGCCAGGCTTTCCGGATGGCCGGAGCTATAGGAGGCCACGGCTCCGATGGAGGAGTCATCTCGAGGAAGACCGATCAAAGTCCTACCCTTGCCTTGACCCACCGACAAAGGGGATGTGGGATCAAATAATCCATGGTTCTTTCGATAATGTCTTAAAGCTAAAAAATCATAGGGCTCTCTCTCGGCGAGCTTTAATTCAGGCCAATCCTTCCATTCTGAACTACCTTGAATAAGAGGATCGCTTAATTGGTGGATAGCATCCTGCAAAAATTCCAAGGGGCTCGAACAGATTAAAGTCCTAGAGTCATAGAGGATCATGTACCAACCTTGAAATTTAGATTCCTCCTTTATTCCAACTCGAAGCCCTGAATATTCTTGTACTTGCGCGGGCTCAAACCCCATAGGCGAGTTAGCCAAGATCCGCTCCCACTTATCCTCGATCGATTCTTCAAAAACCAAGTAACAAACCAAATCAGACGACATAATCTCAAAGCCAGGCTCGAGTTGAATTCGACGGGCAATGCAGAGGGAAAATGAAATTGTATTCTCGCCCAGCCATTCATCCATACGAAACAAGTTCAAGGCCAATCGCAAAGGTACTTCTAATCTTGCCACCGCGTCCACGTTCTGATCAGGCAGGAATTCTCCGACTCGCCTTGAATTACCGGAGTAAACCAATGTCTCGAAATCCCTTGGAATTCGAGGGATCCATTCATTAATTCTTTCTCCATGAATGGAAGGAGCCGTAGGAGTCGAACTCAGCTCGGCAGGCCCACAGGCCCAAAACAAACCAATGATCACCACGAACCCTACAAACAAGGAGACAGACAATCTCCAATGAAAAGCTTTAACTTGGTTGATGCCACTCATCTTAACCCTCTAGCAAATCTATCTCTCGGAGATTCTAAAATGCAAAGCTCCATCGGTCAACTCCCAAGAGCGGAAGCATGGCCAATGCAACATTGGAAAAGGACAATATTCCCGAAGTCCTCATGAATCAATGAGGATCGGGCAACATTGGCCAAGGACCATAAAGCTGCTTAGCCCTATCAATGGATTTCAATTTTTTTGTGAACTCCCATCTATTCGACGAAACTGATTTGAAAGACTGTAGATCCTTGTAAGATCTGATGTACTCGAGGTTATCGACGGTCATTTGCCCAATAAATTGGTACTTCATTTTTCCATTCGGCAACCCACCTCCACTCTCATGAGAATAATCCACCCATAGATCAAAGCAAATACTTGATTTTTCCGGAAATTCTCTTGCCGCCTCAAAGGCATAATTGCAAAGCATATTCACGGCGAGGCCACCTTTGAAGGTGCTATATTCAGAAGGAGGAGGCAACAAGGCAAGAGCGCGGGGAACTTGCCCCATGCAGCCTTGCTTCATCGAGCAAAAAATCACCAGCATGACCATAAGGAGGACCGCCACATGAATCGATTTTCTCGCAGAAACCATTTCTGTTCCTCACTCAACACTTCCAACTAGCCAGAGAACCATATGTTGTAGCAGCGCACTCGCTTCAAATTCGGTGAAATTCAAGGCCACTGGACTCGGAATCACCATTTCTCCCTCATTGATCGCCTCAGCAAGTATATAAGTTCAAAACTTCCATTTTTCTCCTTGCTCTTGAATGCTCTCTCCATTGTAATTCCTTCATAGAAAAATCCCTCCACTTGAAAATAGATCTCCCTGCTCTCAATCTGCTCGAGGGCAATCAATGCAGTGTCTTTCAATACCATCTCCAACAACTCCCTTTCTGCAATCAAATAAGGAAATCCTTTAGGCAAGAAATACTGAGGAATCCTGCTAGTCAAATTACCAAATACATCATGGGAACCGAAAAGTTGAAAGATATCACCCCTGGTCTCCTTTGCCATCGAAGCCCGAAATCCGGCGCTTTCAATCAACCAAAATCCGGGACTCTTGGATTTAAGGTAAGGGAAGCCATCATCTCGGATGACCTTCCCTGTACCCTTCGAGCTCACGAAATGGATTTCAACAGCCTCATTGCCCAATTTAGCCCTAATGATTTCTCCCTTCTCCTGCCCACCGGACAGCAACAAGGCCAAAGGAACAAGGCACGTGGCAGCTGCAACTTTGGTAACTTTCATTTTTGGTTCCACAAGAATTCATCTTTTCCAGTCAAAGGTTCCCTTTACCGCCGACCCTCAATTCGGCGCCTGATGTGATCGATTTGAATTTTAGGACTCAACCTAGCGAACTCAATAAAACATGGTTCTTTCGAAATAGTATAGCCTCCAACTTTCCCTATCAAATCGAATTCTGACATGTCCCACCAAGCCCTTCCCATGATTCCTCCATAACCAGTAGATCTTCATATCAATGTCGCTGATCATTTCAATCTTTTGGATTCGAACAAACTTTGCGTAATGCTCCCTGTTGTCTCTCCAGTCAAAATCTTTCTGAATGGGAATAAGCTGTATTTTGGCCCCTTTACAAATTCCAACAATGCCATCAAGTCCACTAAGTCCATCCGTTACCTTACTTGGAAACAGATATACCCTTTCATTCCCCGTCAAAAAATCAAGAAAAGACCTTGGGCAGAAGTATTCAAGGACTTTAGCAACCGTCAAAGCAATAGGAAATTCTAGCGAATGTTTTTCTCTAGACCTTTGATGTTCAGCAATCAAGTCGACATGACTCGACACCCTGGATGCTCCCACCAAGGTGCATGCGACTACGAAAATCGCAACAAGAGCAATCCAGAACTTTCGAAAGGGTTTAGTGAATCTTGTCATTACCAACATTTCTCCAAGGCATTATCGACGTAGCCTTCAAGCTTAACGGCTCGAGAATTGGGCTTGGCGGACCGTCCCACCCCTTCCCTAGCTAGTTTTGTGGTCAATGAAGCTCCCTAGAGTCGAATCAGGAATCTCGATTCCCGAATTTTTTGCGGCAACTAATTCCTCAGACAAAACTTAGAATCAAGCTAGCCAAATGCCCCCTCTTTTAATGTCAGTCCAGGCATTGCCCCTTAACGTAATCTGCAGCCACCCTCCTACTGTTCCGTCACAAACCCAATCAACCTGCCAAACATCAGGAGCAACCAGTTCAAAATTTCCGATTCTGATCCAGTATACATTGCGTCTCCGGGAGTCCCATGTACCATCTGAAATCATCACCTGCTTTCCCGCTTCTCGCAGAAGTTCTAACGCTAGCTCCTTCGGTTCGCCACCTTTCACAGCAAGGAAAACTCGAGTCCTCTTCAAATTAAACATAGCTTGTTTTGACCATCTCTCTGGAAACTGTGAGATTAAGTGTGAAAACACAAGAGCTTCTCTTACGGCGGCTTGGTCCTTCGGAGAAAAATCTCTGCTTCCAATGACTTCGGCAATCTCTTCGGGGAATTTCGCGCCAACCTCATATCGAACATCTGCCTGCAATGCGCAACTAACCATCAAGAATGGAACAACCCACCTCACTTTCCATAAGCTAAACCATTGAAAGGAAAAATCTTTCGACAACCGACTCAGTAAGATTTTAACGCCTTGACTATCTTTCATCTTTCCTTCATGGCTTGAGGATTCAGGATCACTCCCCTGATTTTTCCGATCGCTTAAGTAGATATACAAGCTCAAAGCTTCCAGTTTTCTCTTTTCTATTGAATGCTCTCTCCATCGTATTCCCTTCATAAAAGTACCCCTCCACTTGCAGGAAAACATCATTCACTTGTAAGCGAGTATACGCAACCATGGCTGTTTCGCACAGGACCTGACTCAGCACCTCCGCCACCGGAAATATATAAGGAAAATCTCGTGGCAAGTAAACCTGAGGAATGGAGCTGGTTAAATTTCCAAACACATCCGCCGACCTGAACATCCGGTAAGAATCTCCGGTTGTTTGCTCCTCCATCGACGCCCGAATTCCAATATTATCAATTAGCCAAAACCCTCGACGCTTCGCACTAAGATAAGATGCGCCTTGGACTTTCTCAATCATTCCCGTACCAGAGGAACTTACAAGCCAACAATCAAAGATGTTAGCTCCCAGCTTGACATTGCCCACCTTTTCCTCAACCTGGCCGCCAAATGACAATAAAACCAATGTCAAAAAAAGAAAGCAAACGCTGCCTCCAACTTGGCCCACTCTTGTCAAAACTCCACGTTCACCTCTCCTGCCCCATTGAGCGTTCCCTTTCCTCATGGACATGAAACCTAAACCACTGAATCTCAAAGGTCTCGTATTCCTAAGCAAGCCAAACAACTTTTCTTTCCTCCGAATTTGAACCGAAAGACTCAGCCTTGGGTTCATCACCAATAGAGCAAGTCTAGTTTTGCAACAGCAACACCTCCGGTTCGATTGTAGCCCATTTTCTCCTGGGTCTTCCCACTGAGCAGCCGATCCATGTGGTTGTAGACGTACAAGACTTGATGCGGACGGTTTCGACCCCCAGCATCATCGGTGGTAGCTACCCGTGCAAGGCAACGAAAAAGAACGGAAAGAGGACGAGACCGTTTCATGAGGGAAACTCCTCAAAACCTGGGAAAGAATGAACAGGGGTAAAGAGCGAGGAAAATCGCCCTATCTGCATAACCGAAACTCCCCCTCAATGGTTACAGAAAATGGGAAAATTTTTAGGTTTTTCTATTTTCCTATTGAACCGACACTTAGAAGCTTTGCCCCAAGCGAAGCAAATTCCTGATCCACTCGGAACTGCAATTCAACCGGCCGATCTAGATATGATCCAGTCATGATGGCTTCCGCCAAGGTTTCGACCTCCTTGTTTTCCCAGACCCGCCTGGTATTTCTAGGAATTTGCATTTGTTTGGCCTTGGGGCTCCCAGGCCCATTGCCGGCAGCCGCCCAAGAATCCGGGGCCAAGGCTGAGTTGGTCAAGCTGGAAGCGGAGTTCTCCGAAGCCTTCCAAGCCTTCGTCAAGCAGGTGCAAGCTGCCAAGACGGAAGCAGAGCTTGCTGCCTTGCCCGCGTATCCCAACGAATACCTACGAAAGCCGTTCGCACCGAAGTACGCGGAGGCGGCGGCACGATACGCCGGCTCCGACGAGGCGATTCCCTTCCTCTTGTGGCTGGTCGAATCCGGTTCGGTTCTGGGACCGGAGCACGCCCTTCCGGCGGCCGAAACCCTGATTCAAAACCACGGGCAGCATCCAAGCCTGGAAACCTTGCCGAGCATGCTTTACGGCATGGACGCGGCCAAAATCGCCCGGCCGGAATACGCGGCTCCCCGAAACAAGCTGCGAGCCGCAGGCAAAGCCCTATTCGAAAAAACCCCGCACCGCAGCGTCCGGGCCGAAGCCAGTTTGCTGCTGCTGGACCTGGAAGATGGCGGGGAAAAGTGGACCAGGAAACAACGCATAGGACGACTTCAGCAAATCATTCGTTTATACCCCGGCACTTCTGCCGCCGAAAAGGCCAAGCAGAGGATCGAAAGACTGCAAATTTTGGAGGTCGGCAGCCGGGCTTTACCGCTGGCCGGAACTTTGGTCGATGGGTCTGAATTCGACCTCGCCAAGCAAAACCGCATCGTTGTGATCGAATTTTGGAGCAAGAACTGCGGCCCGTGCCGCAAGAGCCTGAAAGAAACTGGAGCTCGGGTCAAAAAATACGATTCGAAGCGAGTGCTGCACCTCGGAGTCCACTCCGATTCGGTGCCTCTGAAAACCGTGGCTGAATTTGTCGAACAGCAGCAGATCCAATGGCCGGTGCTTGCCGACGTAGGTCCCGGAACCGGATTCGGACCGATCGGAAGAATGTGGCGACTAAAAAAATGGCCGACCACCTACATCGTGGATGCCAGCGGTCGAATTCGCTTCGCCGACGTCCATGGTGAAACCATTGATTCCGCCTTGGATCAGTTGCTCAATGAACCGGCCAAGTAATCGGCAACGAAACTCGAACCAGGCTTTCAGATAGCCAAGTGCCGCCTGCAGGTTGGCTCTTCATCCCAAAAGCCAACGTTTGGGGACGCCGCTGGTTCTAAAGCGGCGCCAGTATTCGCCGCCTTCGAACAGCAAATAGGATTCGGCGCTTTGTACCTCCAAGCCGGCGACCTGCCTGGCCTGGCCGGCATGGTAGAGGCTCAATCCCCTCTCCACTTGCAGATAATCTACTTCGGCAATTTGCGAAGCATAGGCTCGTGTGACCTCGTCCTTGAGCTGCCGATCCGCTGGACTCAACGGCAGGTAACGGTTTCCGGGTACCGGCGTCCAGATACCACTGGCGGCCAAAGAAGTCGAATTCAAAGAAACCGGCCAAGCGGCTCTCAAAACTCGATTGGCTTCGAAGTGATCGACGTTGTTGTCGGCCCACCAAACCGCGTGTACCCGATCCGGCTGAAACTCTTGCAGCAAGGCTTTCAAACGCCGGGTCCACGGCCCCCGGGCCTTCAGGCGCGTTTCCGGTGCATCGAGAAAATGGAAGTCCTCGATTCCCAACATCGCCATGGCGTTGGCGGCTTCTTGTTTGCGAATGCGGGTTGATTCTTCCGGCGAAACCGTGCTGACGCCAAGGGCGCCGTCAGTCAGCCAAATCATCCGAACCTCAGCGCCCTGCTGCCGGGCCTGCGCCATGGCCCCGCCACATTGCAACACGTCGTCATCGAAGTGTGGCATGATCACCACCACGCGCTTCGCTTCCGGCAAACCGATCCGGACCGAAAAGTCGCCACCACAAAGCTGCATCAAACTGCGCTGATGATCCAAGGCGGCGATCAAAAAGCGCCGGTTCTGCAAGGAAGCTCCAGGGCCCGGACGCACTTCGCACAAAAAGGAACCGCGCAGCAAATAGCGCAGGCGTTGAGCCGGCAACAACACCAAGGCCTCGACTTGGCCCTGACCCTGATGGCGGAAGGCGGAACGGTAGCGGCGCAAGCCGGCGCCGGGACTCGATCCACCGGGCTCCCCTCCCTCCAAATCCTCCGGTACCGCCATCAACAAATTCGGCAGAATCGGAGTTTCCGCTTCATAAAGGGCCACTGGAAAGTTGGCGGGAAGGTCGGCCAAGCGGGCGTCCAGCTCAGCCAATTCCTGGTTCGGCCGAGGATAAGGGTGCAACAACAAATCGGCCTGAGCCGACCAAGGCTGCGCCGGACGTCCCCCGACTTGCAGTCGGTGCAACAGGCCGGGAACCCACTCTTGCGGATCGCCGCCGGCAAAACCGACCCGTTCGCCGGGCAGACGATCGCCGACGTGCGGCATGCTGAATACGTTCAGCGGCCGGCGTAACGGGCAGGGAAGGAGACGCCCCATCGACAGCGAGGCCGCGCCTTACTCCATGTAACCCAAAGCCTGCATGGTTTCGACCAGCTTGGCTTCGTCCTCGGCCGACATGGCGCTTTGCTTGCTCTTTTCGGCTTGCAAATCGACGTGGCCTTCCCGAACTTGGATCGGATTCGCCGCCCGATACGGATCTTCCAGGACGCCTTCCATCACCTTGCCGTCCATGTAGTCTTCCACCGGCAGGCCCAAGAGATGCAAGATGGTCGGGGCCATGTCGGCGATCACCGGCCCATCCTGGCGGAAACCCGATTTGATCACGCCTTCACCGTGCCAGATGTAAATGCCGTCGCGACGGTGCATGGCCGGTCGGCCTTCCACCGCCGGCTCGATCACGCAGGAATGCACCGGATTGGCAGCCATGTTCACCGAGCCGTCCAAAGGCACGAATTGAATGTCGGGAGCTTGCTCCAAATTGGGCCCGGCCCAAAGCTCTTCGCGTTTGAAAATTCGGGTGATCAAGGTTTCGCCTTCCGGCGTCTTCACCTTTTTCAAGCCGGCGATGATCTCGTCGCGCAATTGTTCGTACTCGGCTCCGGGCTCCACGGTTCCCTCCGGTTCCCGGCCTTTCAAATTGATCAAAACAATGTCTTCGCCACCGGTGAAGGTGGAATAGGCCCGGGTTTTGGACCAATCGATCATGTCTTGAATGACTTGCTCCTGTCCGACCAGCTTGATCTTGCCCTTGGCTTCCAACTTGGTCAGCAATCCGGTACGGCGCAACAAACCGATCCACTTCTTTTGCACCAGCATCTTCAGCTTGGCACCGGAACCGGACTTCTTCTTCAGCACCAAATAGCCGTTGTCCACCAACCATTTGTTCAAGAAGAAGCGATGGGTAATCGGCCCGAATCCGTGGTCGGAGCAAAGCCCGATGCTGACCTGGCCGTCCAGTTCCTTGACCTTTTCCAACAAGCGGCCGAGGCTCTCATCCACCAGCTCGTACATGAAACTGAGCAAGTGGCCGTAACGCTTGGCCAGTTCCGGATTGTCTTTGGCCCATTCCGGATCTTGGAAACACCAACCTTGGTGACTGGCCAGGTCCACGCCGCGGAATACCAGCGCGAACAAATCGGGCTTGGCGTTTTCCACAATGAATTCACCCATCCGGGTGATCTGCTCGGTCACGTGGAGCAAACTGTCCCGAGCCGCTTCCAAATTGGCGGTCAAAAACAACTTCTCCGGTTCGTTGTCCGACGGCAGATCGCCGATGGCCTCCTCCATGGCGCTGCGCAATTCCGGCGGATAGATGAAGTCGGAATTGCGGTCAGGAGTGAGCAAACCGCCGACCATGGCCACGTTGGGCAGCTTTTCCAATGGAAAGGTCAGCGGAAAGGTCACCACCGCGACGGTCTTGTCGTGCTCGCTGACCAGACGCCACAAAGTCGGCGCTTTGATCGAATGGAAAGAAATCACCGGCCGGACGTAACTGCCGTGGCGCTGTTCCCGGAAGAAGAACACTCCGTGCTTGCCAGCGTGGGTCCCGGTCATGAAATCGGACCAAGCCACCGAGGAGTTGATCGGGGTGGTGCTCTCCAGCACTCCGGAGCTGCCTTCTCGGACCAAACGGGCTAAATTCGGCAGCTTGCCTTCGGCCACCATCGGTTCGATGAGTTTCCAAGTGGCTCCATCGATCCCAATGAATACAACGCGTTTCTGGGTGCCTTGACTCATGATCAGGGTCCTCGCCCGAGGCGGGCCGGCATTCTACGGAATCGGCGAGCTTTGCCGGCGAGCTTGATGCTTCGCCCTCGGCGGCCGCACCGGCTTCCTCATCGGATCCGATTAGAACGGCAACCGCCGCCGCAGCCGCTCGCGAATGGCCGGGTCGACCAAGCCCAAAAGCAGGCTGGTCACGAAGTACAGCACCGCCACCGCCACCCCCGCCAGAACCGGGTGCTGGCGAAGCGGAGTCGGCACGATGGCCGCGGTGCAGGCGGCGCCGAGGAGCAGATAAGGCAGAATGCCTGGCACCAAAAACCAAGGATTGCCTAGGAACTTTCGAATCAAGAAGACCTTGGTGAACAGTTCGACCAAAGAAGCTCCGAGGGAAGCATAGGCCGCCCCGAGGATGCCGAACATCGGGATCAGGATCAAATTCAGGACCACGCTGGTGGCGGCCAAGGCGCCGCCGAACCACGGTAACTTGCGGTCCATTTCCGGCCGGCCGATCAACAACATGCCCACCGGCCCGCCCAAGCTGTCCATCAGCATGGCGAACACAAGGATCCGCAACACCTCGGCGGTATTGCCGAGGCCGGCCAAGCCTTCGCGATACTCGGGTCCGAACCAGCCGGCGACTTCCGGAGCGAACAAGAAGGTGACGGCCGCCAACGGCGACGACCACCAGGCTTGATATCGAACCACCCGGACGAACTTCTGCCGGATCTCTTCCTGGTTTTGGCCCTTGGTCAGCCGAGCCATGCGCGGGAAGATCGCGGTATTGAATGCTTGGGTGATGGTGTGAAACACCATGACGACGCGGAAAGCTTGGGTATACAAACCGCGTCCGGTTTTCACCGTTTCCGCCAAGCCCAAGCCGGCCGCCGGTTTCAATAGCAAACCCAACAACAACACGTCGATGCGATTGCGAAGGGTCCGCAACATGCGGAACAAGGCAATTCCCAAAGATTCCACCAGCAAGCGGCCGGCCCGGCGGAGTTTGCTTTTCGGCAGAGAACCGGGCAGGAAACGTTTGCGAGCCAAAATGGGTAAGACCATGCCTCTGGCCACCGAACCGGCGATGAAACAGAGAAACACTCCATAAAGAGCTTGCAGGCCGTGTTCCGGCGGCGGCGGCTCCGGTCGCGGCAACGGGCTCAGCCAATACAAACAAATCAAAGCGCCGCCGGCCCGGAACAAACCGGTGGCGATTTCCACCAACGATGGCAACACCATGCGCTCGTGGGCTTGAAATACCGCTTCTCCCACCGAACCCAGTGAATCGGCCACCAAAATGATGCCGGCCAACAGCACCAGATGAACCACGGTCATATCGATGCCGCCTTGCAGCCATCCTTCAACGCCGACGTAGAGCAGCATCACCAAAGACGACACCACCGCTCCCCCGCCCATGGCCAGGCGGGCATCGACGTACAACTCGGCAGCGCGGCTCTTGTCCCGAGCCACCGCCCGCACCAAAACCAAGGGAATGCCGAAAGATGCCGCCATGCTGCCAAAAAACATCAAGGTGGCGACAAAGGAATAAATCCCGTTGACGTCCACCGCAACGAATCGGGGCAACAACAAACCGAACAAGGCGTAGATGGCGACGTTCAACATCTTCGCCACCGTCAAGAAAGCTGTATTGCGAGCCAGAGAGGCCATGGTTCTAAGCCGCCGTTAGCGTTGCTCGATCAAATCGCCAACCGCCTGTTCCAAGAAGCGATCCAGCAGAAAATCTTGGGCTTGAAAGGAAGACGCCCCAGGAAGGTCTTGAATGTTGGCGTCCAAAGGAGGTCCGCTACCGTGAAACCGAAGCCAATCGCCCTCCACCGCCAGAACTCCCTGAAAAGATTGCTGGCGAACTCCGCTTCCTCCCATGAAGGGAATCGGAATCGGTGCCGTTTGGCGCAAGGCTTCCTGAGCCGCTTGCTGATCCAAAATCCACGCCAAGGAACCTCGCGGCCAACGGTAGCGACGCTCGGCAAAAGGGCGGGGGCGGTCGATTTGCAAAGCCTTTTGCACCTCGGGCCAAAAGCCTTCTTGGCCGAAACCGAACCAGAAAACCTCGTCGCCGGCTTCAAAGAAATAATTCCAGGATCCGATCCAAGACGGCAAATCCAAATCTTGCGGATCAAAAGCGCCAAGCCCCATGGCTTCCAAATCGAAGCCTTCGGTATCTCGACTTTGAAAGGCCCAATCCGGCGGCTGGGCGAACACCAAGCCCAGTTTGCCCTGGATTTGAAGGGCGTGAATTTCGATCACCCAATCGCCGGAAGGTTCCTGCGGCGGTTCGAAGCCATGGGAAAGGACTGCGGCTTCCACCGCCGGCCAAAGATCGGCCGCAAGGATTTCAAAACGCAACATGCCGATGCTTTCCGGCAGGCTCGGCGGATACCAAGCCGCTTGCCAGGCTTTCGGCGGAACCGGCGGCTCCACTTGCACCCGGCCGTGCACGGTCGGATTCTGGGCCAACTCTTGCAAACTGATTTCCACCGGCCCCAGAAGCCGGGGCAGAAACTCGGCGGCGGAGCCCAACAAATTCAACACCACCGCCATGTCGAAAGCGGCTTCCCCACTCTCGGGTGGCGGAAGCTGGCGGCTGAGCAACCGAACCTGGGCCGGCAATCCGTTGAGCACCGGCAAGGCTTCCGGGAAATGCTGTTCCAACAGCAAGCCGAGATCAGCCCGCAGCGCCCAGTCGCCCTCGGGCAAGCTTTGCTCGACTAAGGGCAAGACCTGGTCGACTTCGCCTTCCCGCCATAACGCTTGGCCTCCTTGCCCGAACCAGCGCCAACCGCCTGGGCCGAGAATCAATTGCCAATCGCCGACTTGATCCTGAATGCGGCGATTCTTGGCCTGGAAAACCAAGGGAGCTTGGGCGGCCACCGCCGGCATAGACACCGTCTCCTCCGGCGGGAATTCCGGCAGACTGGCTTCGACCTCGCCGCTGCAAGCCAGCGCCGCCAAGGCGAGGCAAGACCCTCCGAACCAAGCCCTCGCGCAGCGAGGAAGCGGAATCCGGCCGGGGCGAAGGCGAATGGATTTGAGGAAGAGCCGATTCACGAGTACAAAGGAATCAAGGTATGCCGGAGGCGGCGAAACAAGTCGGCGGTGGCGCGAGTATCCCGCAGACAGTATTCGGCGATTTCGTCGTAGCGACCTTCCCGGGCTTTCTGGGCCACCAGCGAGCCGTCCATTTTGCCCTTCGGGCTTTCCACCTGAAAGCGCCGGCACCAGTAATCGAGGGAATAACTCTGCCGGGCGGCGCCGAAGAAATTCAGCACTTCCATCAAATCGCAGTGTTCCCGAATGCTGTAGCGATAGCCCGCCAACTGCCGGCTGGGGACGACATCGAGCATGGCGGAACGGGTCATCAAGACCGGCCCGTCGTAGCCGCGGCCGTTGAAACTGACCACCGTGCCCCAATCGGCGGCCTGCTTCCAAAATTCTTGCAACAACTCCCGCTCATTGCCGCGCCAAACCCGAGTTCCCGGCAAAGGGTCGAACTCCATCCACTTGTTGCCGCTGCCTTGGACCAGGACCGCCCCGGTGTCCTTGTCCAAATTCCACATGCCGATGGCCACTACCCGCCCAAGGCCCCGGACCAAAGCCAGGCGGTGGCGAATGGCTTGGGGATCGGGATCGCTGGAACGGCGGGAAAGCAGATAGTGGCGGGTGGCTTCATCCACCTCTTCCCAATCCAAACCGGCCACCTCGATATCCACCGCCACTACCGGGTGGCGTAACTTGCCGGGGGTTTCTTCTTTCATCAGCGCGCAGACCTTAGCAAGCCCCGGCTTCCGCAGGGATCAGCTCATGCGATCGCCTTCGTGCACGGTGAGCACCGGAACATGGGCTCCGCGAACCACCCGTTCGGCGGTCGAACCGAGCAGCAAGTGAGCCAAACCGCCGCGGCCGTGGGTGGCCAAAACGATGATCGAACAATTCAGCTCTTTGGCCGCGTCGATGATGACCCGCCAGGCTTTGCCGCCGTCGATCAAATGGGTTTCCACTTGGCCGGCACCCTTTTCTTCCAATTCTCCCTTGGCGGCTTCCAATGCACCGCTGGCACTTTGCTTGAATTCGGCCAGCAGGGCTTGGTAATCCACCCCCTCCGGCAGGAAGGGACCGCCGTAGACGGTTCCGGGATTCACCACGTCGCTTTCCAGGGCGTGCACCAGGACCAGGGTGCCGCCGTGGACCCGGGCAAGTTCGGCGGCCCAGGCATAAGCTTGGCGGGCGTTTTCCGAGAAGTCGGTGGCAAGCAAGATGCGGGAAAACATGGACAACCTCCTAAGACCGCCCGAGCGCGCCAAGCCCGGCATGGGCCGGCGGCCGAGAACGGCTCCATGCTAGAACGATGGACCGGCTTTCGGAAGCGGATCGGAAAAAAGCGGAATTTATTGAGGATCCAGGGCTTCGGCATAGCCCATTTGGTTGAAAACGTCCTCTTGGAAATCCTTGACCGCACCGGCTGGAGGAGCGATCGGCGGGGTGGCCGCCCGGTAGCCTTCCAAGTAAGAACGACCCGGCTGATCGGCAGGATGGGCTTCCTGCCAGGACGGACTCATCCATTGCCGCATCGCCTCCCGCCCCTGATCGATCGCCGGGGGCAAATCCAGCCACGCCAACAAGGTCGGCATCACCTCATAGATGTTGCCGAGATTGCGCTCGCCCTTGGGCAAGAGGCCGCGAGCCGGGACGTCGGGCCCCCACAAAATCATGACTCCGGGAGGTGCATCTTCGTGGGCGCCGGATTGACGAGATTTGGGATTGTCGACGTTGGCCGCGTGCATGCCGTGGTCCGACAACAACATGATTCGAGTTTCCAACGGCACGTCCTGCAGCAACTCGCCGACCCAACGATCCACCAAGCGATAGGATTGATTGACGAAATCGCCGGCGAACTTCAGTTTTTCCCGAGGCACGTTGTAGTTGAAAGCTTCCGGTTCGTGGTAACGCCAGAATTGATGGCCGGCGACGTCGGGCAAGCCGAAGTAAACCAAATTCAAATCAGCGATTCGGCTTTGCAATTGCTTGCGCATGATGGACAAGTGGGTGCGGTCGGTGTGATAGACCACGCGGAAAAACTTCTCCATTTGGGATAGAAACTTCCATTCGCTCGGAGTCACGCCGAATTCCCGGTCGTACTCTTTGGAAAAGGGACCTTGGGGTGATCCTTCCGCCAACTGCGGACGGATTTTCCCCTGCAAAGCCGCCGGCCAAGTCAATTGCGGTAAACCTTGATCGTGCACCGCCGGCTTCCACAGCATGCGAGCTTGAGCTTGGCCGGTATAAGAAGCGACGATGCGACTGTTGGGGTTCTGCAAGGCTTCCGCCGGCCAGGAAACCCACCAAGCGACCGAAAGGACTTCCCGGTCGGCCATGTCCGCCATGGTCCAGATCGCCGGCACTTTTCGGCAGTTGGAGGTATAGGGCAAGCCGCCGGGCTTGAGCTTGTAACCCTTTTCAATTTCCGAAAAGTGCAAGATGCCGTGGGTCCGGTAATCGACTCCGGTGGCGATCGAAGTCCAAATCACCGGAGAGAAGGTCGGGAAAGAAGTGCGCAACTCGCCGCCGACCCCTTCTTCCACCAACTTGCGCAAATTCGGCGTTTCCCCCGCCGCCATCAGCGGTTCGAGCACGCTCCAATCCATGCCGTCCACGCCGATCACCAGCACCGGCGGGCGATCGAAACTTTCCCGCTTCTCCAGGGAATAGTCAGAATCGGAATCGGAGCCGCAAGCCGTCAAGGCCAGGGCCAAAATCCAACCGAGGTTGCGGCCCGAAGGGCGGCCCCAACGGTGAAGCAGGTGGAACGGCTTCATAGGCAAAGTTTAGCCGTCTGCCTTGGGGCTTTTGCCTTGATCTACAGGAGGAATTGGAAGGGATGCCCTACTGCCGGTCGGGCGGGATTCTCGTCCTAGGCAACCAGCTCAATGGACCGCCATTGGAATTCCAGATTCCCCGGATTTCTTGTAACGCAGCCCAGAAATCCCTCTAAGTTCTTTTAAGAAAATGACTTAATTTTTCGACTCAAATTTTTTGATTTTATTTGCCCCAAACGGGACTGTGGATTCTTGCAGGCGGGTTGCCGCTTGTAGCCCGTCTGAAACCAAACCCATTCTTTGAAATCCCTTTTTCGGGTTAAGCTTGAAATGAAAAGCATTCACAAAGTCATGGCCTTGGCAACGCCAGCCATGTTGTTCCTCACATCGGTTGTGATCTCGGCTCCGCAGCAGCCCATCGACCCCTGTCCGGCATCCTCGGTCCGTTGGAGTAGCTACTTCAGCGCCCTCCAGGATGGAGACGTAGCCGTCATTCCCACTGGGCAAGTCATCTACCTCGACGAACAGACCGTCCAACTGGAAGGGGTTCGGATCGAAGGCACATTAGTGTTCACCGATTGCCCACCGAGCGGGGGGGGGGAGTTTCCCCAACCCTGAACGCGAAATGGATTCTGGTCACAGGCACCTTGCAGATCGGCAGCCCGACCGAGGTGTTGACTGAAACGGCGACGATTCGGTTGGTCGATACGCCGCCGGACGCCAGCGTCATTAATGCTCTTTCGGTAGGAACTGAAGTCAAAAATGCCCTTACCGCTTGAGGTTTGGTCGTTACGAACTCGGGTAACCTGATTCTGTACGGACAGGATCGCGGAATCAGTTGGACCCGCCTTGCGGCAACGGCCTACGGCAATTCTTCCGGCAACGGCCAAAATTTTCTGGTTCTGCAAGACGATGTAGAAGCCGCCGGTTGGCAAGTCGGGGATGAAATCGTCATTGCCAATACCGATTTCTTTGATCGGACGCAGGCGTTGGCCTTTCCCGGGAATCCGGGAGAAGATCCTGAGTACACTTTCCCGAAATCCGAAGTCTTTCAGATTTCTTCTATCAGTGGATCGACCATTACCCTCTCCGGTACCTTGGAATACGACCATTATTCCGGCGAAGTGGAGGGTAACCCGAGTTGGGGGTCGTCCTGGAAGATGGAGCAACGGGCGGAAGTTGGGAATTTAACTCGTTCTGTCATCATCGAAGGTACGAACGAGGTAGAGACTGGCCCACAAATTGACGAGTTCGTAGCCGAATTCGGGCACGTCGAGTTGATGCTCGACGGCGCTGGAACTCCCCACG
>QQUA01000019.1 GCA_008501825.1 Planctomycetota bacterium
TAAAGACGGCCAACAGGAAGCCCACAGAATCGGGTACAAAAAAGCCGCAACGAGGCGAGCGGGAGGAACCAAAGTGCGCATTTTTACTCCCAGCTTCGGTTAGAAGCTAATTGGGGGGGGGGGGGTAGGGGGAGAAGTTCCGAATCTCTCAGGTTCGAAACCCAAAACCGGGCTACAAATGGCATGCCGGCAGAATTGGGGGCTCACTCTTAAATTAACAGGAAGCCCCCTACGAGGTGGAAGCTTATTTTTCTACCTCGACCGAAGATAAGAATGCCTCCAATCGCGCAGAATAAGCCGGCAACTCAGCCAGCACTTCCGGAGCTTGCCAGGTTTTTAAAGCTTTCAAAGCCGATTCCTCCAAGGAACGCAGACGGTGGGCCAACCTGACCTGGCCGGGGCTCAACCATGGAGAAGGATCTTGTCTCCGCCCCAGCGCAACGTTGACTTTCACCGCTTGCATGGGAGTAAGCGGCAAATATTGCAAAACGCTTTGTTTCAGGTGGTACTTCCGTTCACCGAATTCCACCGGCCGCCAGGGCGGGCCCTCTCGAAGGGCTCGTTCGCCAACCAATTGCTTGGCTTGGACGAACTGAGTTTGGTTAGTGGCAATGACCTGCTGGGCACACTTGAGCTTCTGTGCCTCTTGCACCAAGGTCGGAAAATCAATTTGATCCGGTCGATAGCGCACTCGAACCACTTCCCGCTTGCCCATCCAGCCGGGAGTGGTGGCATAGACCCCTTGCAAAGCACCGAGGACCACCTCCCCTTCCCAATAGCAATGCATGGACAGAATGGCTTGGTCCCATCCCTCCGGTTCGAGTTCCTTGGCGAAATTCTGCAAATACGTCGGAACCGTACGGCCGGCCTTTTGCAATGCCGCCACGGTTCGGTGAACTAATGCCGGCAAACTCCAAACCCGGTCCTTGCGAGGCAATAGATCTTTTCCTGAAGAATCCAAAAACCGAACCACCGGATTGTTCCAAGACGGCTCCTGGAAATGTTTCAGCCAAATGGCATCTTGGCCCTCCCGGTTATTGAACACCAAAACTGGAATAAATTCATTCTCAATGGCTTCCACCAGCAAGGGTTGCGACAGGGGCCCTTGACCGAAATCCACGCAGGTTTGACACCCTGGAACCTCCTGGAACAAAAGGAATAGCGGTTTCTGCTTCGCCTTTGCTTTCGCCAGGCTCTTTTCCAAATCTCGCTGCCATTGAACCTTGCCGAGCTCGGCAGGAACGGCATTCGAAGAGTCTTGAGCCTGGAGTTCGGGCGCAGGAACGAGGAGGAGGAGGGCGGGAAGCAAGTTCATGGCGAGCCGGCGCCAATTTTACGACAATTACCAAACTCGAACGCCGTTGATCCGGGTGGGATCATGAACCGAGGACGGCGAGCTGCGTAAACTCCAGCGTGCTTTACTTTCCCCAGGCCCACCCCATCTTGCCGCCTGCGGCTTGGCGGCGATTTGCCAAGTTTGCTCTCGGATACGGCCTGCTTCCTTTTCTTTTGAACCCCTTATGGGGGCAGGACGTCGGCAACGACAAGAATCCGCCGGCGCGTTCTCAGGAAGTCTCGCTTTCTACTCCTCTTGCCTGGCTCCAGGAACAGGATGATTACCCCTTAGTCAGCCGCCGCTTGATGGTTTTGGAACCCGGCTGCCGGCAACCGCGCATTCTCTTGCAACCCTTGCTGTATTGTTTCGATGCCGCGGATCATCAGGCCGTTCGATGGGCCGGAAATCGGCTGCTGGTGAACGGGCCCCAAGCCGAAAGCAGGCCCAGCCCGAACATCGCCATGCCGGTTCAATGGGTAGATTTGCAAAGCGGCCGAGTGGGTCGCCTTCCTGGTTATCCAACCGGTTTTGAAGCGACCCAACAAGGTGACCGCTGGCTAGCTTGGCAGTTGACTTCTTTCACCGTACGGCCCCTCGATTCCGCCGATTCAAAGCCACTACTTGCATGGACGGAAACTCAACTCCAGCGCTCGCAAATTAAAAGCGCTCATTGGTCCTGGGATGAAAAGAACGTTTTGGTCCACGTGAGGGTGGTTCGGAATGGGCTCCGAGGTGGACTTTGGCAGGTTCCATTCCAAGGAAGTGCCAAACACCTGGGCGTTCTTCCCGGGTCCATCCTTCAAGTCTTGCCGTCCGGCTTGTTGCTCGTCGCTCAAAGAACGAGCCCAAAGACCTATTCCCCTCGCCGGTTGCTCAGACTGCGAGCCCAGGAGGAAAAAGCTGATGTGGAACTCTTGGCCAACGATTTGAGCTGGCAGGAAACCGCCGGCTTTCGACCGCAAAAGCAGCAAGTAGCCTTCGTTCGCTACTCCGACGGCTCTCTTGTGCTCCGAGAAATTCGCCAAGAAAGCGATCCGATAGACCGGCTCTTGTGGAAAAGTGAAAAGAGAGTCACCGAACTGGCATGGTCGCCGGACGGAAGGTGGTTGGCCTTCACCGACGTGGACGGGAGTCACCAGCACTGGCTGCGGCTGATCGAACTTCCCACTCTAAAAGTACATACTCTAGGCTTTGGAAAGCGGCCGGCCTTCGCCGCCGAAACGGGCAAGATCAACCGGAGAGTGAAAGATACTGACGGCTAATCGGCAGTCGTCAGGCTCTGAATCTTTTGGATCAACTCGGCCGGAGAAAAGGGTTTGCTCAAGAATCTATCGGCTTGCAAGTTCGGCATCACGCTTGCCGCTTCCGAAAAGGTTCGACCGCTCATAATGAGATATTCGGTGGGTCTCCCGAACAGGGAGAGGTGAGGTAATTCCTCCAAATCGCTTGCTGGCATCAAACTCAAATCCAGCAAAGCCACCTGCGGCGGCGGGTGATGGTGCTCGATGAATTCCCGGACCTGTTTGGCGTCGGCTACGCTCTTGACCCGGAAGCCAACGTGCTCCAAAGCCATGGAACAAACTTGGCGGACGCCTTCGTCGTCATCGGCGACTAGAATCCAAGCTGCTTCCATTTCAGGGCCCGGGCATTGCAAAGAAGAAAGTTCGTGAGTCCCAGGCAGCCAAACTCGAACCAAGGTCCCTTTCCCGGAGGCGGAGAAAACTTCTATGGCACCTTGATGTCCGCGAACGATGCCCGATACCGCCGCCATTCCCAAACCGCGGCCGGTGAATTTGGTGGAGAAAAACGGTTCGAAGATGCGGTCCTGAGTGGCTGGATCCATGCCGCAGCCGCGATCCAAAACTTCCGCCACCGCGTAAGTGCCGGCAGCAAAATCCCGCAACGCGGCACTTCGCCGTCCAGAGTCTTCCTTCAGCGTCCGGTGACTCAGGCGAAACTTCACCGCTTTGGGCTCATCCTGCAACGCCTCGGCCGCATTGGTGACCAAATTCATGAACAATTGGTGGATTTGGTCGCGGTCACCAATGACCGGTATCTTCTGGCTGGAGAAATGAAATTCCAGGCGCTGATTTGCTTGCAAGGGCGCTTCCAACAAGCTTTGCATCCGCCGCGCTTCCTCGGCCAAATCCAATTCCTGAACCAGAAAACGACCTTTTCCTGAAAAGGCCAGCATCTGTCGGGTCAAGGCTGCAGCCCGTTCGGCACCGCTTTTAATGCGAACCAAAAGATCTCGTTGCACCGGATCCAAGCTTCGCTCCAAGGCCAAGTCGGCGTTGCCCAAAACCCCGACCAGGATGTTGTTGAAGTCATGGGCGATGCCTCCGGCCAGGACGCCCAAACTTTCCAACTTCTGGGCTTCCAATACCTGCTCAATCAACTCCTGCCGTTCTTTTTCGACTTGCCGGCGCTCAACGGCGGTGGCGAAAACGTTGGCCAGAGCTTGCAGAAAAACGGTGTCGTCCTGACTGAAGCGCCGGGGGCGGCGACAGCAAACTTCCAACACTCCAGTGGCTTTTTGCGGTCCAGGACTGGCCACAGCCAGCACGCTGACAATGCCCTGTTCTACGAACAGCCTGGGGTTTTGGAAGCGCTCCTCCTTCGGCCAGTCTTCCACCGAAACCGCTCCCTGGCGGAGGCAGCATTCAAACAAAGCCACCTCATGCAGATCCAAATAGGTCTTGCCTACCAAGCCGGCGTCCCAACCCATGCCGGCACTCAAGAAAAGTTGCCGTCCGCTTCCCTGAACTTCCCAAAAAGAGGCCATGTCAGCCTCTAGGGTTTGCACGGCCAGCTCCACCGCCCCCTGCAGCAATTGTCGGTCGGCCAAACCGGCCAAGGCTTTCTGCCCGAGAGAAGCGATGACCGCGTTTCGCTCGGCCTGTTCCCGCAGCCGGCGCTGGGTTCGATACCGGGCGGTCACGTCACTGGCAGTTCCGACCACGCCGAGCTTGCCGTTTTCCCCCCTATTGCGGGTCCGACAATTCATGCTCAAATGAACCGGAGTTCCATCCTTGCGCAGGAATATAGTCTCGAACCGCATCTGAGTCGGATTCTCCAGCAGATTGCGGAATAGCTCCCAATCCTTATGCGCCTGACCGATGGGTTGGAAGGAAGTAAATGGATGGCCGACCAAGGCCTCGGCTTCATAACCCAAGATGGATCGGCTGGCTTGATTGACGAATTCCCAGCGCCCTTGGTCATCCCAGGACCAAATCAAATCCTGGGAAGTTTCTACTAAGTTCCGATATTGCTGTTCCCTTTCCGCCAAGGCCTGTTGAGTGGCCATGGTTTCACTGACGTCTTCCGCCCATGAAATCCAACCCATCGCTTGCCCGGCTTCTCCCATTTGGGGAAGGTGATACCAACGGCACCAAAGTTCCCTTCCCTCCGCATCTCGATTGCGGTGAATCCGCGGTTCGGAAGCTCCCTCCTCGGCGCGCAACAAGCCCTCGAAAAAGGATGCAGCCGGGTTCTGACTGCTTCCAGGGCTTGCGTCCGGCCACAGAAACCACCCCCGTCTTCCCCAAACTTCCGCTTTATGAAATCCGAACAAGATTTCGGCCCGGCGATTCCATTGCCGGATGCGGCCGGTCTCATCCCAAGCCACCACGGCAAAGGGCAAGAACTTCCACCAGGAAAGCTGGGAGTCGGGGTTCCGCCCTATCGGGGAATCTTCCGCCCGGCTTTCGGGATGAAGGAGAACCCGTTCTGGAACTTGGTTCCCAGTAAGCGCAGCTTTGCCGGGACGACTTTTTTCAGTCGTCTCGAGCTGGGGATCGAACATGGCAGTACATAGGGAAAACAATCGAGGGGAAGGAGCGCCTGCATCCTAGCAAGCTCTACCACGGTCTTTGAAAAAGTTTCAGAACGCGGCAAGAAGATCCTGCCGCAGGGTCAACACCCCTTGCCGAAGAGCGGTACCAAGGGCTTCCGCAATGCGTTCCGGCTCGACCACCGGGACCTCAGCAGTCTGCTGGTAGAGTCGTTCAAGCATGGTTCCGCCTTCCGAAGCTTGGACCATGGCCCAAAATTGGACCCGGACTTCTCCGGTATTCCGAATAAATTCAAAGGCTCTCAATTCCACTCGCAAACGCGGGCCCAAACCGGTTTCGATCCTTTGGAAGGGACCTTGCTGAAACAGAATCCCGTCCAGTTCCCATTGCAAATATTTCTCCGGCTTCTCACTCCATCTCCAGAGGTCGAAGGTACCCATTTCGCCGCCGGCGGAGCGCCAAACCATCGCCTCTTTTAGAAAAGCGGCGGCGGCGGTATGTCGAAAGCGAAGGCCGAGCCCCTCTTCGCTTTCAACTTCAGGCAGTGCTGGAAGGCCGGCCAAGGGATCAAAGTAGCGGAACTCAGGAGGTGGATCCGGACTGATGCAAGCAGGAAGGCTCCACATGACCGCCCACGAAAACAGCAAAAGGTGACTGGCCTTCATCGCGCTTACTCCTTCTCGGTTACGTGCCTTCCCCGAAGCAAGGCTCCCGGGTCTCGTTCCAAAACGTCGGCTAGGGCACGAAGGGCATCCACGGCTTCGCCGAGCCCTTTCAATTCCGACCCCAGATCTTCCCCAAGCAAACCGGCTTCTTGAGCCAGAGCGGTAAGGGCATCCAATGTCCGGCGAAGGGCTGCGGTGGTTTCCGCGACCTTGGCCGTTTCCAACTCGCCTTCGACTCGATCCAGGGTTTGACCCACCCGACCGATCAATGGCGGAATTCCGGCTTCGGGGTCACGCAGATCGCCTATGAAAGCTCGTAGCTCCGACGCCGCTCCTTGAACTTCGGTCAAACTTTGTTGCAGCTTCTCCGAACTCTGTCCGAGCGCCATTTCCTGCAACTGCTTTTCCAATTCCACGATCAGCCCGGTAGCGGAAGCGGAAACTTCCGCCAATTGCGCTGCCTGGATTTGCTGCTCCAGTGAATCCAAAATGCGGTCCACTTTGTCCAATAAGCTGGGGATGGCTTCCATCATTTCCACCACACCCTCCTCCAAACTCTTCAAAGTAGAAGGTCGTGAAGGAATGTAATTCCACGGAGGTTCAAAATCCAACACCAGGTCGGAACCGACTTCGTCGAAAAAATCCACTTGCAGAAACTTGCCGCCGGTAATGCCGGAGGCGGCGATTTGCATCTTCAAATCATCAGGAACAAATTCGCCGTCCCCCCACCTGACCGGCCCCTCGTCTCGCAATCCAAGTCTGGCCAAGGATTCCAAGTTGATTTCGGAACGAACCAGGAGATGTCTCCGATCTTCCGCCACCGTAATTCCTTGGACGTTGCCGATGGTAACGCCTCGAAATTTCACCGGGGAGCCGGTCTCCAACCCCTGGACCGATTCGTCGAAAAAAGTAATTGCCACCACGTAATCCCGGCTCCAACGCTTCGAGCTCAACCAAACTAAGCCGAGAAAAGCCACGACCAGGGAAAGGACCACGAACAAGCCCAGCTTCCAATGATTGGTGGTTTGGCTCATGCCATCTCCTGTTCTCGAGTCGCCTCAGCACGACGGTGAAAGAAAGCTTGAACTCGGGGATCCGAACTCTCATCCCGAAGTTTGCGTGGATTTCCTTCAGCAATGGCGCCGCCAGCCTGTTTGTCCAACAATATGCACCGATCCGCCACCGCCAGGATGCTGGGAAGTTCGTGACTTACCAGCACCGTAGTCATTCCCAAGGTTCGACTCAGGGCCAAGATCAAGTCATCCAAACCGGCGGAAGTGACCGGGTCCAATCCGGCGGAGGGTTCATCCAAAAATAATAAAGAAGGTTCCAGTGCCAGGGCTCGGGCGATGCCTCCGCGCTTCTTCATGCCGCCTGAAATTTCAGCAGGTAAGTGATTCTCATAACCTTCAAGCCCGACAATCCGCAGCTTGGCCTGAACCAGAGCTCGAATGGTTTTCGCGTCCAAGGAAGTCCATTTCTTCAAGGGCAAGGCAACGTTGTCCGCCAGGGTCATCGAACCGAAAAGAGCCCCGGATTGAAACAGAACGCCAAAGGCCGGCCGTCCCATGGACTTGCCCGGGCTGCCGACCCCCTGCAGATGAATGGAGCCGGCCATGGGAACTTCCAGGCCGATCAAATGCCTGAGAACCGTGGATTTGCCGCTTCCCGAGCCTCCTAACACGGCAAAAGTTTCGCCCGCTTGAACCTCGAAGTTCAAATCCGTGAGAAGAGCCCGCCCGTCCCATCCCACGGTAAGCTTCTCGACCCGAATCATAGCAGTCATGGTTTATAGCCTCATATTGTGAAACAGGATGGTCAGGGCGGTATCCAACACGATCAAGAGAAAGAGAGAGGTCACCACGGCGGAAGTGGTGGTGCGGCCGACCCCCTCTGCTCCGCCCCTGGCGGCCAGGCCTTTATGGCAGCAGACCAAGGCAATGACAATGCCGAAAACAAGACTTTTGACCAAGCCGGAAGTGACGTCCCAAAGAGTCAAAGCCGTGCGAGTTTCCGCCAAGTATGCGGCTGGAGTCAAATCCAATTCGGTCACCCCGATGACCAAACCGCCGGCGGAACCGACCACGTCGGCCAATATGGTCAGTAAGGGAAGAATAAAACCGAGGGCGAGCACGCGAGGAAAAACCAAGTATCGGTAAGGGCAGATCCCCAAGGTATACAAAGCGTCGATTTCTTCCGAAACCTTCATGGTGCCAATTTCTGCGGCAAAGGCGGCGCCGGATCGACCGGTAACGATGATGGCCGTCAGCAAAGGTCCCAATTCACGAGCCAGCGAGATGGTGACCAAATCCGCCACCATCAAATTGGCCCCGTACAGTTTCAATTGATTGGAAGACTGATAAGCCAGCGTCAAACCGACCAAAAAACCAAGCAGGACCACGATCGGAAGACCGTCGGCGCCGGCCTTTTCCATCAGGGTTCCAGTGCCCCGCCATTGCACGCTGGAGGGTTTGCGCACGGCCGCCACCAGGGCCAATAACATCTCTCCGAGGAAGTCCAGGCCTTCCTTGGCTTGCCGCCACAACTCCACGGTACTGCGCCCGATTTGATCGAAGATGCCTTGCCGCACCGGCGCCGCCCGCAAACTGGCTTGAGCGCAATCGGTGTAGTAAATATCCAAAATGGCTTGCACGTCCGGCGGAGCGGAAATGAATTCCAATGGCCGTCCTTGTGCGCAAAGCTCGACCGACACCTCCATCAGGACCGCCGCTGCTGCGCCATCCAATCGTTCGACCTTGGCCATGTTCACCCGGCAGCGCTCGGGCAGCGGATGAAGGGTGGCTCGCAAGGCCCGGCTCAAGGTCTGGCAATCCTTCAGCTCAAGGCGTCCGGCAAGCTCTACCTCAAGAAGCTTGCCGCCACCGTGAGCTTGGAGGTCGAAGGCGGTCGCAGCCAAAGGATCCTGGTTGCCGAGGAAGGGCGGCCCGCAAAGCTTAGGCAATTCGATCGACGGCTTCCAAAAAAGAAAGTCGATGGGAAGATGAAATCGGCTCGCCGCCCTGCCCATGCCCGCCCTTCGCCTTCTGTTCGGTTTCCTGGTCCTAATGGGGCCTGTTTCCTCTTCTCTGGCCCAACAAGCCGAAGGAGAACCGCGCCTGCACCTGCAAATAGGAGGCAGGTGGGAATCGAACGGTGACTGGCGCGGTGGCCAAAACGGTTCTGCCAGCGGAAAATCCCAAGCCGCCCAAGTTTCCTGGCAGTGGCTCAATCATGAAAGCACCGAGTTGGAACTGGGCCTGCACTGGAAAACCTTTGATTTCGATTTAAAGGGCGGCGGCCGAGGTTATTCATCTTGGCTCCAAAAGGGAGAAGCCTTTGGGGCAAGTTTCGATTTCCGGCGCAGTTTCGGCGGTGCTTGGTCGGGGCTGGCCCGAGGAGGAGCCGGAGCCGGACGCCAAAAAGGGGCTCCTCTGGATGAGGCCTGGACCGCTCACGGCGGATTGGGCTTGCAGTGGCAACTCCGAGAAGACAAGCGCATCGGCCTTCTGGCCGTTCTTCAATCAAGGCCCTCGGCGGATCCGGTTCTCTATCCCCGCCTGCATTTTCACTGGAGTGTTGCTGACGACTGGTTTCTGCGCGACGACCCGAATTTCGCCAGCGGCCTTCGCTTGGTCTATAGACGCGATCCTCAATGGGACCTTTATTTGTTCAGCGGCTGGCAATACCAAGCCTTCGCTTTGGATCCCCCGAAAAGGCGCCAACCACAAGCCGCATGGGTTCATGGCGGAGCCGCCGGCATCGGTGCCGATTGGCGCCCACACCGGAATTGGATCCTCAGTGGACAACTCGGCTTGCAGTTAGCCCAGGAATATCAATTCCTTCAAGGTTTTGGAAACGACGTCGACCGGAGGGAAGTGGGAACCGCTCCCTTTTTTGCGTTTCAACTCGGCTTCCTCTGGTAAGCCCGGTAGCGTCTTCAAGGCATCAAGAACAAAGCCGCCGTACAAGCGGTCAACCAACTGGTCAGAATTCCTCCGGCCATGGCGCGAAGCCCCAAGCGGGCGATTTCTCCCCGCCGTTCCGGGCAAATACCTCCCAAGCCACCGATTTGGATGGCGATGGAACTGAAGTTAGCGAAGCCGCACAAAGCGTAAGAAAGGATCAAACTGGAGCGCTCGTGGAGGCCGCTTGCTTGCGCCATTCGATCGAATGCCACGAATTCATTTACGGCGATTTTGGTTCCTAACAAGGCACCGACCTGCTGTGCATCTTGCCACGGCACCCCCATCAACCAAGCCACCGGGGATAGCAACAATCCCAACCAGGATTCCAAAGTCCAATGGTGACCGAAGGCTTGCGGGGAAGCCAGGGATAGCAAGCCGTTGGCGGCGCTTAGCAAGGCCAAAAAGGCCAACAGCATGCCGAGAATGTTCAAAGCCAACTTCAGGCCGTCCCCCGCCCCGCCGGCGGCTGCATCCAAAGCATTGGCATAAGGACTAGGGGGCGCTCCGACCTGCACCCCTAAAGTTTCGGGCTGCTCTTCCTCTGGAAAAATGATCTTGGCTACGGCCAAACCCATCGGTGCCGACATGACCGAAGCCGCCAGCAAATGGCCGGCGATGTCGGGAATGCTTTGCCTCAGCATTTCCACGTAAAGCCCGAAAACTCCGCCGGCCACGGTGGCGAATCCGACCACCATCACGGTTCCGATTTCACTACTGGTCATGCGCGGCAAATAGGGCTTGATCAGCAGCGGAGCTTCGGTTTGCCCAACGAAAATATTGGCTGCCGCGACGGAACTCTCCGCTCCCGAGGTGCCCAAAGTTCGGGCCATCAGGCGAGCCATCAGACCGACGATCGCAGCAATCACACCGGTATGGTGAAGTAGGGCGAACAGCGAAGCGAAAAACACCACGCTGGCCAAAATCACCGCTCCCAGCAACGGTGTGCTTCCTGGAGCCAAACCGACCGCCTCTTCTCCGAATAAACGGGCGGCGCCCTCTTTGGCGTGGTCCAGCAATGCGTTAAATAAAGTCTGAGCGCCCTCGAAGAAACCTCTTCCCGCTCGAGTGCGCAACACCAGCAGGGCGAAAGCTCCCTGCAACACGATGCCGCCAAGCACCGGACGCCAGCGAATCGCTCGGCGATTACGGGATAAAAGCCAGGCAGCAGCCAGCAGAAAACTGAAGCCGAGCAGCGGTTGCCAGGAACTGAGCACTTTCAAGCTCGATGCTCGAAATCAAGCTCCCTCGAGTTTGGCCTTCAATCCGGCCAATCCTTCTTCGAAATCAGGGCCCATCATGGAGTCCATCATCAGGCCGAACCACTTTTGCATCATGGAATCCAGCGTGCCTTCCTGAATCCAACGGACTTCGACTTGACCGTCTTGAACCTCATATTCGAATTTCCCTTGGTTGCGGAATTCACCACCATCGAACTCCAAGTCGTAACGCAAACCGGTTTGAAGGTCGCTGGCGGTAATTTGCAGCCGTCCCTCTCCGAATTCCTCTCCGGTCCAACTCATGGCTTGGCCTACACCTTGATCCGGTCCTTCATATTGCCATTGCAAAGTTGGATCTTTGTCGGCTGTCCAGGCGCTCCATTCCGACCAAGTTCTTAAATCGCTGAGGACCGCGTGAATCGCCTCCGGCGTGGCTTGGATGGTCACCTTGCGTTTCACTTCAAAACGATCGGGAAGCAGGAATCCTCCGGCGACGAAGGCCAAAACCAACACCGCGAGAATGCGAATCAACCACATGAAGATTTTCATGACGACAGGATGCTTTCAGTTTCGGGAAGTCGAGGAACGGAGCTGCTCTACCCACCAAGCCGGCAAGCTTTGAAAGGGAATGTGGTGAGCGTTGAGGAAGTCGGGCAACAAGGGATTCGGCCGGCCATCGGAAACGAGCCCTGGATCCAGAATCAACCAAGGCGACTCTTGGCTCCGTTGTAACCAGGCCAGCAGGTGAGCCGCCAGGCCCGGCCGGTGAAGGTGCCTTTCGAACGGCAGGCGAACCCAGAATACGGTTCCTTTTCCGATCCGGCGGCGGGCCACAGCCCCGTCGCCCAAGATCTGCCAAGGGGAATCGGACCCCTCCGCGATCAGTTTGGAGCTCTCGGGGAAAGAAGGAACTTCCGGCAAAAAAGGCAATTCCTTGGTAGCGGCATAGCTCTTCAGGCCCCCGGATTGGGAAGCGGGCCAAGCCCAAACCTCCCCGCCGCCGGCCGGAGTCGGATCCAGAATCAGGAGTTGGGCGCCGGCTTCCACCCAGGCGAAAACGGCGGCATGAGTTTCCGGCGCAGCCCGCCAGAACTCCCGGGCTTGCGGGCCGACCAGCAGCCAACGAGGTAGCGGAGCTTCGAAATTTCCAGCTTCGGCGGCGGCCAGCTTGCCTAATGCTCCAGCCAGGGACGGTTGGATCGGAGCCGGCCGATCCAGGGCCGGAACGATCACGAAAGGTTGGGCATCGGTCCACACCGGAAAGCGCTTGATGACCCCCTGATGGCGGACTTCCACCGCGAGTAAATGCCCTTCCTCCTTTCTGGGAAAGCGGATACGAAAGTCTCCCTGGACCGGCTCCATGGCCGTTTTGGTCCAAAAAGTTGCCGGCAAAGCCTTTTCCAAGAGCCAGGCGGCATCGACCTCCGGGCCGGCATAACGAACCATCAAATCGGCTCCGTCCGCTTGCCATTGCAATTGACCACGAGGTGGCACCGCCGCCCGTCCGCCCAAAATCCGTCCTTGGGCTTTGGCGGTCGGACCCAATCGCTCACGGACCTCGGCCAAGGCTGCCTTGACCTGGGGCAGGCCTGCCTTCCAACCGCCGGCTTCTCCGCCGGCTTCATCGAGCGATTCACCGAGCGATGGAAATTCGGAAACCAAGCGCCCGGAGCACAAGGTCTCCCAACGTTCCAAGCTCCGTTCGGCCGCGGCCCAGGCATGGGGTCCGTGACTGGAGGCCAACTCAGGAAAGGCCTGCAGCGAGGTCAGGCTGGATGCGCTGCGGCATGCGGCCTGCAAATAGCTACCCCAAAGGGTCAGAAGTCGGGAAGCCGCGGCATAGGTCCACATCCGCTGGTCGCGAATCGCCGAGTCCTGCCGCCATTTCGCCAAGGGAAGTTTTTTGCTTCGCTGTAGAGCCTGGCCGAAAAATCGGGCCAGATCCACCATGCCTTGGCGACCATCGTGTCCGCCGGTGGCTTGAACCGCCATCTCCATCATGGGCGATCGAAAAACGAAGTTCTCGCGAGGCGGCGAAGCCAACCAAGACTCCGGCTCGGGCAAAGCGGTGAATTCGCCGCGAAATCCGGGGAAAAGGCCGAAAACCGATGCGGCGACCTGAGCCACTTGACTTCCAGCTTGCAAAGCCGAACTCCATGGAGCAACCGCTTGGCCCAGGGTTCGGTCGAGCACGGGTTCGAACTCGAAATCGGGCTGGAAGGCCAGCCGTCCCCAAAGGGCAAAAGAAGCTGGGTCTCGCCGATGAAACCAGGGAGATTCGCCGTCCGCTCCCGCTTGGGTCCACCTTGGCGGTCCGGGATTCAACACCAAACCGCTGCAAGTTCCCACAGCCATCGATTGGATCGCTTGGCGAATCCAATTTGGATGGACCGCGGGCAATCGCCGGGGACTGCCGCCGACCGGAACCCGCCAAAACAAGCGATAAGGCTGAGATGGCCAGGCCTGGGTAGAGCTCGGCCTCCCCGGCCACAACCGAGCCGGAGTGGCTTCGGCCGCGGTCGCCATCCACCGCCCCCACCAGAACGAAGAGGATGCGGAGGGAAAAGGCAGCCCCAAGCTGCCGTCGGCGAAGTCTATTTGCAGCCGAAAATCTACCGAGGATCCCGCCCAAGCCCGAACTCGACTCGTTTCCAAGTCGGAAGGATGCAAGCAATAGGCCACCCCTTGGCGCTGGCAGCTTTGCAAAAGGGCGGCCATGGTTTCCTGCCCGGCGGCCTCTTTCGGATCCGGCCATCCGTCAATTCCGAGAAAGGACAAACCAGGTAAGTCCTGAAGCCAGCCCTGAATCAGGAAGGGACTTTCTCCAAGAGGGGGAACCAGGCGTAAACCCACCTCCAAGCCGGCGGCTCGGAACTGTTGCAATCGCCGGCGCAGGTGCTGAATCCGCTGCCCGGCTTGCAAAGCCCGCATACTCGAATCCCCCATCGGCACCATCCAGGCCGACCACCCGGAGGGATCGTTGCGGCCATCCAAAACCCACTCGAGCTGGGAATACCGCCCTCTCAGCATTTGATCCCGGAGTGAATTCCAGAACGAGTCTTCGGCTAGCCAGTCCGGATCGGCTTGAAGCCAAAGGGCATAACCACGATGTTGCATAAAGGGCTGCCTTTCCACCACCGGGCTCCGCCAAAGCTTCTCACCCTCCTGGACCACTCGCTCGGCCAATTCCTCCACTGCCCACAAGGCCCCAAGCTTGTCAGAAGCCCGAACATACAAACGGCCATCCTTGGCTTCGAACCGATAAGACTGGGGTGGGCCGTCACCATCCACGATCACGGAAAGGGAAGACGCCCGACTCGCCAATCCCGTGGAGGCCAGGCTTTCGAGAAAGTTCTGCCGGGCCAAGACCAACCCGTCCTCGAAATCCTGAGCCGGCTGTTGGCAAAAAAGCAGGACGAAGGAGACGAGCAACATGGAGGAAGTCTGGGGTCGAGGGGAGTCGGCGGGGTATCCTGCAAGCAAAGGACGGCTCCGCAGTGAACCGGGCTTCCTCGGCTCCCGCCGCATCATCATCATGAGATCCTCCGCCGCCTTGTGCTTGGCTTTGTTTTTCACCGTCCTTCCGGCTTTTAGTCGGACTCGGGCAGCGGTGCCGCAGAGTGACCCGCCGGCACTGGCCACCATGCGGGATCGGGAGGTGGAAACCGAACACAGCCTGAAACTGAACGGTGAGAAACTGCGCTATTCCGCAACCACCGGTCAGTTGGTCTTGAGGGCTGAAAGCGGCGAAGCGAAAGCCGCCATCTTCTACGTTTATTACCGCAAAGACGGAGATGAGGATCCGGAGGATCGACCGATCACCTTCATCTTCAATGGCGGTCCAGGTTCCTCTTCGGTTTGGCTGCATTTAGGAGCCTTCGGCCCGAGACGGGTGGTGCTTCCTCCGCCTGGCGAACACAACGCCCCGCTTTACCGATTGACCAATAATCCTCACACCTTGCTTGGCGCCAGTGATTTGGTTTTCTTGGATCCGGTCAGCACCGGCTTCAGCCGAGCGGCGGAAGTAAGTAAGGCCGGCAATTTCCACGGCTTGCGGGCCGACATCAAAGTCGTCGGCGATTTCATTCGGCTTTTCCTCAGTCGCAAAAATCGTTGGGCTTCGCCCAAATTCCTCGCCGGCGAGAGTTACGGCACGACTCGCGCCGCCGGTTTGGTACAGCATTTACAACAAGAACACGGCATGTATTTCAGCGGCGTGGTGTTGATCTCCTCGGTTTTGGATTTCCAAACCCTCAGTTTCGATCGAGGGAATGATCTTCCTTACGTTCTGATCTTGCCGACCTACACCGCCACAGCGTGGTATCACAGCCAATTGGGGCAAGAAGAACAGAATTTAAGTTTGGAAGAGGTGGTCGAAAAAGCGGCCGAGTTCGCCATGGGCGATTACGCAACCGCCTTACTGAAGGGTGACGCCTTGGGAGCGGCTGAGCGGCGCAATATAGTGGAACAATTGCAGCGTTTCACCGGCTTGAGTCAGGAATTTTTGGAAGCCAGTCAGCTTCGAGTTTCGACTCGGCGCTTCTGTAAGGAATTGCGCCGGACGGAGCGACGTACTGTCGGCCGCCTGGATAGTCGTTTCTCCGGAATGGACTATGACGCCGCTGGAGAAAGTTATGAATACGACCCCAGCTATGCTGCCATTTTGGGCCCGTTCAGCACGGCGATGAATCAATATCTCCAAGAAGAACTGGAATACACCAGCGATCTTCCTTATGAAATCCTCAACAGTCGAGTTCACCCTTGGAAGTTCGAAAGTGCTGAAAACCGCTATGCCACCACCGCCGATTTATTGCGCCAAGCCATGACCCAAAACCCCCGTTTGCGAGTGTTCGCCGCCAGCGGTTATTACGATCTGGCCACTCCCTTCGTGGCCAGCCGATATACCTTCAATCACTTGGGTTTGGATCCGACTTTGAGACGTCATTTGCAGCACAAGAGTTATCCGGCCGGACACATGATGTACATTCATGGCCCTAGTCATGAGGCGTTGAGGAAGGATTTGCTTGCATTTTTTCAGTCGGCCTTGGGCCTCTAGCGAAACTGGCACAAACTAATGGAGGTAATTTTTAAGCCTCCGGCGTAACCAAAGCCGCCTCTAGCCGTCTGCCTAGCCGAACCCCTTTCTTTCGGAGGCACCGGCGATGCCGCGTTTTCAACCCCCGCACTGCCCCTGGGATACCTGTCCCAGCCGCACCGATTCCGTCCCCTTCCGCTTTCAAAAACGAGGCTTCTACAGCGGCCGCCAGCAACGCAGAATCCAGCGCTTTTGGTGCCACGGCTGCCGCCGTTCCTTCTCGTCGCAAAGCTTCAAGTTCCACTATCGCCTGAAGTACGGCCGGCTCCATCTCGACTTCTGGCCGCTGGTGGTGAGCAAGGTCACCCTGCGACAAAGCGCTCGCATGCTGGGAGTGGATCGCCGCACCTTGGCCGATCGCCTGTTGCGCATGGGCGAACACGCTCGTCGCTTCCATCGCTTGCGATTACAGGAGGTGGCCGCTCGAGGCGGGCTGCCGGGAGTGTTTCAACTGGATGAGTTAGAAACCTTCGAAACCGACCGCAGACTGCAGCCGGTGACCGTTCCGGTGCTGATCCACCGTGCCAAGTATTTCGTCGTTCACCTGACCGCCGGCACCTTGCCCTGCCGGGGATCGCTCCCTCCACGCTTAAAAAAGAAGAAGGAGGAACGGGAAAAATTGTTCGGCAAGAGACGCTCGCAGTCGCGGCAAGGAGTGGAAGCATGCTTGCAGGCCCTTAAGGAGGTCTTGCCTCCAAGGCAGCCGGCGGTGCTGCAAAGCGATCGCAAGAAGATCTATCCCAGCGTCTTGAAATCGGTGTTTGGAGCGGCAGGTTTCCAGCACCTGCAGGAGTGCTCCAAACGCAAGCGGGACCGAGGCAACCCGCTGTTTCCGATCAACCACACCCTGGCCCAGATGCGGGACAATCTCTCCCGGCTGGTGCGTCGCAACTGGGGCCACTCCAAGAAGCGGAGTTGGCTGCGGCTGCACATGTGGCTGTGGCTTTTGTGGCGCAACTACGTGCGGCCGATCACCGCCGAGGGCGAGCCCCCGACTCCGGGGATGTTGCTGGGGGTGACCTCTCGGCGTTGGACCGCCAAGGAGCTGTTTCGGTGGAGGATCTTTTCTCCATCTGACCTCCCCGACCTCCAATAGTTTGTGCCAGGTTCTTAGCGGGGCTTCACGCTCAACAACGGCGTAAAGTAGCGATAGTAAACTTCCAAAGTCAAAACGCACATGGCGGTGGTGTAGCTTCGATCTTCATCGTCGTCACCGGCGTAATCGGCGTACACCGAGATCGGTCGCCACGAACCGTCGGGTTGCTGAGACGGGATCAACGTGGCCTTCATAGCACCGTTCCAGCGTTCCCAAACCTCGCCTTGAGCCCGGAACATGGCCAAGGAGCCGTAGTACCAGAAATACAAATTCCCTTGGGCTCGCATGACGAAATCGTCTTCACCGGTGTAGCGATAACCTTTCGGAGCCCGCCGTACGGTAAAGATGCGGGCACCGATCAGTTCCGGCGAATTGATGTCTTCCCCAAGGAGGGAAAGTGCAAACAAAGCCGCCGGCGTAGAAGCCGGTAGAGTCGGGAAATTAGAACGAAGACGAGTCGGATTGTGGTTGTACCGGAACCATGCTTTGCGCGGATCATAGGCCTTCAGCAAGAATTCCCGAGCTTCGTCGAACACTCGGTCCGGCACTTCCAAACCGCCCAAACGGGCCGACTCCAAGGCCATGACTTGCCAAGCCGAAACCGAAACCCGAGGCCAACTGTCGAAAGTCGGGCCGTCGGCGTTGAAATAACCCCATCCACCGTGGCGGCGTTCATCACGAGAACGGGTTTGGTTACGAATGATGTGAGCGACCGCTCGTTCCAAAGCCGGGCGCAATCCCGCGTCATTGGTCAAGGCATAGCATTCGGCCAATGCGTAGGTGGTCACCCCGTGGCCATAAGCGGTACTGAATCCGAAGTGCCCGGAATCTTCATCCTGCACGTTCAATAAAAATTCCACCGCTTTGCGCACTACGTTGGAATATTCGGTGTCGCTGTCCGGAGTATGGCCGGCGCCCAAGAAAGCCAACACGCACAAACCGGTTTTGCCGATGGCAACGTAGCCGTATTTGTTGTGGAAGTCTTCTTGGCTGCCCCAGAAACCCAAGGGGTTTTGGATCCTAGCCAAATAGGCCAAACCGTCCGCGACGGCTTTTTCGGTAGCGGCACTGCCCCCGAATTTGCGCAAAGCCACTTCCTTTTCGTCGCCGAAACGGGTGCGATAAGGAGTCTGCTCCAAGCGCTCCGGCAGTTCCTCCTTTTCCTCGGTTTCCACTCGCTCAAGAGTGGTCAAAGGCTTGAAATCGGGCCGCGTTCGGCTTTCTTCCCGAGCCGGCCGATAGTCACGGCGATCCGGCCCTGGCTCCGCCAATCGGGTGGTTCGTTCCCGCCCGGTATCCGCAGGGTTCAGGGCCAATTCCGGAGGTTGGCCGGCCTTTTGTACCGCTTCCGAAGAACCAAGCTGGACCTCACCGCCATCCTGCATGGCAACGTCAGCGGAGGATTGGGCACCCGGTTGGAATTCCGCCGTATCCCGGCGAGCCACGGGTGAATAATCTTCTTGGCTCGGACGGGCACGATCCACCTGTCGCTCCTCCGGCCGCAAGGAATCGGCACCGGCCACGGCCAATTCTCCCGGGTCCCGCAGTCGGCCGGGCCCTTGTTCCCGGTTATCCATCCGCTCGAAGGCCAACATCGGCGCGGCCGATTCCACCTCAAAAGAAGGCTGGCCGCTGGATTTCGGCTGATAAACCTCTTCCCCGGTGTCCAGACGAACTACGTCGGGCGCGACCCGAACTCCCTGGCGTTGCAAAGGCGCCTGCAGATTCGGGTCCCGCTGAGCCACCTCCTGAGCCTGCCAGCTCGGCTGGCTCGGCAGCATCAACTGACCGGCTCGGGGAATGGCCGGTGAATCGGTATCGGGAGCCAAGTCCTTCGGCCGGCTGAGGAAACCGGCAGCACTTTGTTGCCGTGCCAACAGGTCTTCCCGCGCTGCCACCGTGAGTGCCGGAGCCGCCCCCGAAGCCCGCTCGAAACTTTCCTTTTGCTGCGCAACCGCCACGTCGACCGCCGACGCCACTTCTTCGGAAGTTTGGGATGGCACGGCCTGGTGTTCTTCGGCAGCGACCAGATACTCCGGTGCGCCCGGTTGGAATTGGCTCGCCCGCTCTTTGGGTTGAGCTTGGCTGCCGCCGACTTCCTCCGAGGCCAATCGGTCCGGGCTTTGGCCGGCCCCTCGAGTGCTCCGCTCGCCGGTTTCCGTATCTCGGTAGGCCAAGGCCAAGTCCGGAGCATCGGCTCCCTGGCGCTCGATTTGAACTTCCGGAGCGTCAGTATCGACGTCCTTTCGAGCCACCGAACGAGCCATGGCCTCGGACGAACGATCCGGAGAAGTGGCCACCCGTTCCGGAGCCTGGCTGGCTTCGCCTTCCGCCTTGGCCAGATTGCGCTCGGGAGCGGAATTCAGCGGATTTTCAAAGCGCTCCGACTCCAACCGGGATGGATCGCTGCCTATGCCGGCAGCTTGCCGTTCGCCGGTCTCGGCTTGCTGAGCCGACATGGCCAGGTCCGGAGCGGCATCTCCCTGGCGCTCGATTTGAATTTGCGGAGAATCCACCTCCACGTCGCGACGGGCGGCGAAATTCTGTTCGCTGGCAGCGGCCCGATCCGCCTCTTGGATCTCCCGATCCGGAGCTTCCACGCCTTGGGCGCTCTGCCGATTGACGCTTCGTTCGGACGCCTGGGTGAGGGCCTCCTCCAAGCGCTCGGAAGCCAGCCGGTCGGGGTTGGCGGCGGTCCCGCCACTTTGCCGGTTGTCGGTGGCCTGAGCTTCCTGAGCCGCCACCTCCAAAGAAGGGGCATCCCCCTGTTGGCGATCGATCTCCACCTCGGGAGTCTCGGTGGCCACCGCCTTTTGCGCCGCGCTTTGAGCCAGGGCTTCACTGGAGCGATCGGTTTCCCGCACTTCCCGGCTGGGAGCACTGACGGCTTGACTATCCGCCCGCACCACTTCCCGGCTGGTCGCTTCGGTGGGCTCCCCGTCTTCGAATTCCGCCTCCAAACGATCCGGGCTCTCGGCCCGCGCCACTTCGCTCCGCTCGGTATTCAACGATCCCGATCGTTCCCGGCGTTCAGCCGTGATTCCAGGATTGGCGGCCACCAAGGTGATGTTGATGGTTTTCTTTCCATCCGGAGCGGTAATGCCGGAAGAATCCGGTACGACCTTGCGGAACCACCACAGCATGCCGAGGTGGACCAATAAGGAGATCAACATGCATTTGTAAACAATGTCCAACCGTTCCCAGCGCTTGGCCAAGAAAGCCAGCAAAGCCAAGAGCAATAAAGAAGCCAGTATCGCGAGATCCCACCATCCCACCGGCCGGCCCGGCAAGCGGAACAATTCAAGGGACCGAGCTTTGAACAGGTCGGGGTCGCCGTCGGAATCGGTGGAAACGAACCACAGCGTGAAGCCGTCTTCGGAAGGAACCGGAGCTCGCTGGCTGGCGGCGTCGTTTACCCCTTCCAAGGGTCTTGCCGGCAACCACTCGCCCCGTTCTTGAACCGATCGATAAAGATTGAAGTCGTCTTCGTTGGCGGCGTGACGGTCGGAAGCAAAGAACAAGTGGCGGCCGTCGGCGGCAAAACTCGGCTCCCGTTCCTCGAAGGGCGTATTGACCACGTCCAGCAATTGAACTTGGTACAAAGTTTCGCCCGGAATCTCACCGGAAACCGGTCGAGCCAAGTACAAATCGAAATCTTTGCGTAAACCCTGGGCTCGGTTGCTGGAAAGGGCCAGAGAAGGGCTGCCGGGTACCGGAGCAGGATCGGTGTCGTCGGCTTCGGAGTTGATTTCTCCTAGCAAATGTTCGACGGAGCCGAACAGGCCGTCCAGATAGGCGACGCGGTAAACGTCTTGCCGTCCCTTTCCACCGGGCCGGTTGCTGCTGAAGTAGAGATAATCCCCGGAAAAGGCCGGCGCCGAATCGTCGAAATCGCTGTTCACGGCCGCCAAGGGCCGAGGATCCAACGGCTCACCGTCGACTACGTCGGCGACGTAAAGGTCCAAATTCAACCCGGCACGACCGACGGCAAAAACCAACAGCCGACCGTCCGGCGATAAAGCGGGGCGACCTTCGGCTTCCTGGCTGTTGATGTTGGCGGCCAGAGGTTCCGGTTGATCCCACACCGCGTAACGAATCGAGTCGTCGTCGGTTTGATGGTAAACCTGACTGCCGTCGGTATAGATTCCCTCTTGATCCAGATAGGGTTTGAAGCGCAAATAGGCCGCAAAAAAACCGGCAGCCAGCAGCGTCAAGACTATGACGATGTTCTTGCCGGTGTGTCCCATGGGTTCGAAAGTCCTACTTCCTTGTTTTCCGGGGGGACGGTGAAGCGATTGAATTCAAGGAACTATCCCTCCTCCAGGGTACCCACGGCCAGATTCACCAGGCCGGCGATGCCGCAGGCATCGTACACCGAGACCATCGCCTGGTGGTGAACCTGGCGGTCGCCCCGGATGGTGATTTGAGTATCGGGATTGCGAACCGCCACCTGGCGCAACACCCGTTTCAACTCTTCCGAACTTACGTCTTTGCCGGAAATGGTGACCGAGCCGTCTTTATGGACGTTGATGTAAATCTGTTCCAACTCGGAAGCGCCCTGCTCGCCGCTTTCCGCCACCGGCAAGTCAATGTCGATTTCTTTTTCCGGATCCAGAAAGGTGGTCGCCAGCATGAAAAAAATCAGCAGCAAAAACACCACGTCGATCATCGGCGTGAGATTCGGGCTCAGCTCGTCGACGCCTTCCGGTTCAGGAATTCGCATGGCCGCCTCCGTCGCGCCCTTCCTGAATCTCCCCCAGCTCGACGTAAATGTCTTCCACCATTCGAGTGAAACGGTCGATGCGTCCGCGGAAGTAGAAGTAAGCGGCCTGGGTCGGAATGGCGATGGCCAAACCGGCGGCGGTGGTCACCAGAGCTTGGCTGATCCCGGAAGCCAACAATTCAGGTTTGGCCAAGCTGTCGGCAGCGGCCAGCTTGGAAAAAGCTTGGATCATGCCCCACACCGTACCGAGCAAACCCAGCAAGGGAGCGAGCATGGCGACCACTTGAAGCGGCCGTAGATTCGCCGCCATGCGGTGAACCTCCCGGGCTCCGGCGTCTTCGACCGCCTTATCCCGTTCCACCAAGCCGGCCCTCCATCGCCGCAAAGCTTCCGCCAAAATTCGAGACAAGGGATTGGACTTGCCGTGGCAGGCTTCCAATCCCGGATCGGGACCGCCTTCACGGACCACCTCGAGCACCCCTTGACCGAAGCGACGATTCCCAATTTTGGCCGGGGCCAAGCGCACGAATCGTTCCACCGTATAGCCCAGGGCAACGACGGAACAAAGTCCAATGGGGACCATGACCGGCCCCCCGTTCATCACCATGTCGTACAAGGATTCCAATTGGTAAGCGGTATCCCCTTGTGCGGTGGTGTTCTCGGCTAGGCTGTTAAGATCCATTCCTGAGTAAGCTGTTGTTCCGGCTCGAAACCGGCAAGTTTCGCTTAGGAGCCGAGCTCCTGGAGTCGTTGGCGGGCAGCATCGGCGAAACCGGTTTGCCCGTAAGTTTCCAAAAGTTCCTGGTATTGCCGCTTGGCGCGATCGGCATCGCCCAAGCTTTCCAAGCAACGACCGGCGAAGTACAAACCTTCGGCGATCTCTTCATCTCCGGAGTAAAGCAACACCACCTTCAAGAACTCGGAAAGAGCGGCGTCGTTTTCGCCAGCGGTCATGTGAAGGTGGCCGATGCCCAGGCGGGCTTGAGCCGCCAAGGTTCCCCGGTCGCCTTTAATGACTCGATCGAAGGCCTGGCGGGCGGCCCGGCGATTGTCCAAAGCCGACAGGGAGCGTCCGCGCCACAATTCCGCCTCCATGAGATTGGGGAACTCGGGATAGCGACGGGCCAGTTCCGACAACATGACTTCGCCCTGGTTCCAGTCTTCCAAGCGACAATAAGTCAAGCCCAAGCGGAACAAAGCTTTGGGCATGACTTCGTGGCCGGGGATCTCCCGACGCAAAGTATCCAAGGGTTGTACCGCTTCTTCGAACCGCTGACCGCGGAACAAAGTCTCGCCAAGGAGGAACAAGCTCTCGCCGTACAGATCGCTGGAGCCGTGTTGCTCCACCAAGGACTGGAAACAGCGTTCCGCGCCCTGGAGATCTTGAAGGCGCAACAAAGCGAAGCCTTGCTTATAAAGAGCCTGATCCACCACCGGACTGACTTCGGGATTCGCCGCCAGGTGATAGAGCGCCGCCGCTTCTGCATCTTGCTTTTGGTCGAAACGGGCTTCTCCGACGAAGAATGCCGCTTCCAATACCGAAGGGTTCGAAGGCGCCAGGCTCAATGCGGTACGCAAGGAAGTTTCCGCGTTCTCCAAGAAGCCTCGATCCAAAGCCAAGAAGGTTTGCTCGACCAGGATTTCCACCATCACCGGTTCGGCCTGCACTCGTCCGAACAATTCGTCGAACATGGCTTGGGCGGCCTCCAATTCCCCGGCTTCGCGGAAGGCTTCGGCTGCGGTTTTGGCGGCTTCGAAACGCCGCTCGTCATCCTGGCATAGTTGGATGAAACGGCTGTAGGCATCGTGAGCCCGAGCGGCTCGGGTAGCCTTTTGCTCGGTCCAGATCAGCAACTCCAGCGCGGAAATCCGCAAGTCTTCCTTGGCTTTCAAATTGGCCGCCAGGGTCTCCAGATGACCGGCGGCTTCCAGATACCGGCCCTCCTCGTACAGCACCCAAGCCATGCCGTAGCGACCGGCAGGTGCGTACCGCCCCTTGGGGAAGCGTTGCAGCAGGTTTTCGTACCGCCCCAAGGCCGCTTCGTAGTTCCCGTCTTGAGAAAGGCGTTCGGCCAAATCGTAGAGAGCTTCTTCCGCCAGGCTGCTGTCCCCGTGTTTGGTCAGCAAGGCCTCCAAGCGGTTTTGCCCGTCTTGGCCGTCTTCAAGGCGGGAAAGCCGCAGCATGGCTTCCGCTTGGAATTCGCCTTCGGGGTAATCCTTCAGGTACTGGCGCCAAGTAACCAGGGCGGCATCGATTTGCTCCCCGGCTTCTTGAGCTCGGCCGACCATGAACGCCGCTTCCTCCGCTTCTTCCGAGTCGGAGAAGTTGCTCACTACTTCGGCAAAGCGGGCAGCGGCGACCTGCGGCTCTTTCATCAAGAAGCGGCACCAGGCCACCCGAGAAAGCGACCGCGATTTCTGCGCCCGCTCGGCTTGCGGGGCTTCCAAGACAAAGCGGAACGCCGCTTCTGCAGCTTGGTAGTCTTCCAAGGCCAGATAAGCTTCTCCCAAGGTCAATTGGGTTTGCAACTGATAAGGACTTTCCGGATAAGCCTCCAGCAATCGTTTGCTGAGTTCCACCGAGATTTCCGCCCGCCCGTGATTCAGGCTGGCGACGGCGGCGGCGTGCAAGGCGTAGTCGGAGCCCGATCCCTGATAAGCCTGCACCGCTTCATCCAATCGATTCAGATCGAACAGTAAGTCGCCTCGGAAAGCGTTCAAGCGGTCGGCCAGCTCACCGGAAGGTCCCTGGTTGAGGGCTTGTTCCAGGATGTTCAAAGCCAACTGCGGATTGCCCGCTTCGGCTTCGGCTCGAGCCCGCCAGTATTCAAGTTCCGCTCCAGGAGTCAGCTCGGAAAACTGCAGGGCTTCCTTGGCTTGCTCCGGCTGGCCGTTCTTCAACAGGTGGATGCCCCGTTGCAAGCCGGCTTCGCGGCGGAAAGGACTGTCGGGGAATTCATCCAACAGTTTCTGGAAAAATTGAGCCGCCCCGGTGTGATCCCCAAGTTCCGCCGAAGCGAAACCGGAACCGCGGACCGCAGCATCGGCATATGGGCCGCCATTCACCGCTTGGTAGGCCGCCAGGGCTTCCGAGTAGCTTTCCAGTTCGAAATAGGCTTCGCCTTTCAAGAACAGCAACTCAGCCACCAAGACCTGATCTTGATGATGGACCAGGAAATCATCGATGCGTTGCACCGCCACTTCGAAGTTCTGAAGCCGGAAGGCGCACCAAGCCAAGCCATAACGAGCGTCCTTGGCATATTCACCCCCTTCTTCCCCGGTGTCCCCCTGGACCGCGGAACGATAAAAGCCTTCCGCTTGTTCAAATTGCCCCTGCCGGAACCAAGCCTCTCCCATCAAAAAGGTCGCGGGAACTTGCAAATAAGCTTTTCCCGAATCCAAGGTCTGCTGCAAGGGAACGACCGCTGCAGCCGGATCACCGGCGTCCAACCGGCATTGCCCAAGTCGAAAATAGGCTTCCGGCAAAAAGGGAAACTCAGAAAGTTGCACTAATCGTTCAAATTGGGGCGTGGCTTCCGCTTTGCGATCCAATTCGAACAAGGCCGAAGCCAAGCGGTATCGGGTCAAGTCAACTTTAGGATGATTGGGATAAGCCCGAATGAATTGTTCGGCCTCATTGACGACCAAATCGTAAAGTCCCTTGTCGTAGAGACCTACTACAAAGTGATATTGATCGTCCGCCTCCTGTTGCGGTGGAGCGATCAAAGTGGAGCAAAGGAACAGCAAGAAGGGCAACATTTGGCTTACCGAAGAAGGCGCGGATTCCTAGGCCAGGCAAGGGGAGCAGATCCCTGCCTCTCTGTACGAAGCGGAACGGGGACCGTTAAAAGCGGGTCACTACGGAAAAACGATTTCTGCTTGCACTCCTCGCTGGCAAATAAGCCTGGCGGCATGCTGTAGCCGAGCCCCAACCTGGCCCACCTGGAACCCAGCTTGGACCGATTCGGGGGCAGAGACCGGAACCAGAAGAGGTCCGCGGCCGTGGCAAGGAGGCGGCTGCGCTTCACGGAACCCAATGATGAAGGGAGCTGTCGGCTGACGTAGTCCCCTTTCGGAGAACAAGTTAACCAAATTGACAGCGCGGGGAAACGATCCCCTGCATTTTCCCGGCCTCCCATGATTTTGACCATCCTCCCCGCGACCAAGTTCCCGGAATTCGTGACCCTCATTTATCGGACGAGGAGCCCTTAGGATTTACCTACCGTCTGGCTTCATCGGCAGGAAACGGGCATGATGCACAGCGATTCCGCCATGAAAAAGGCCCTGCTCCTCCTTCTACTACTGCCCGCCTGCCGCTTGGATACACCCGAAATCCAAGGTCCTTCCGCTTCCGAAATGGATTGGGTGATCCCAGGCGAAACGCGAGAAGCCCGCATAGTCGAAGAACTCGGCCAGCCTTGGAGTCTGCGAGAAGACGACCAAGGCCGGCGCTACTACATCTATGCTCACCAAGACATCTGGACCTACAAGATTCCGGACAACAGCGAAGCCGTCCTGATTCTGGTCGAAAACGGTGTCGTTACCGATTTGCAAGTGGGCGATTATTTGCCAGCAAATTAAATTCGAAAAAATTTTTTCGAGATCGTCAGCGGATCTCAAAAGGACCGCAACGAGCGGTGGCCATCGAGTGGCCTGCGTTGCGCAAATCCAAACGCAAAAAGCAGCGGTTGGAAGTGGTGGCGGGAACCTGCCATTGCCAATGACCGTGGTTGGGAATGGCCGCCCCCAAGACCGTCCAGGGTCCATTCGGTCCTTGGGTAGAAAGCTCGACCGTCAGCGCCGGTAAATTCCCGGCCGGCACCGCCGCGGTCCAGCGCAAGGTGTGGACCGCCCCGGCCCGAAGCACGGCGCGGCGCCAGGGAGCGGTCACCCGCAAATCCCAGGAAGTGGCCACCGCGGTTTCCCGAAACAGGCGCAAGCGGTTGCGGCTGGAGAACAAGCCCCCTTCCTCGGCCACCAGCAGCAAATCGGGAAAGCCGTTGTGGTCGACATCGGCAGCTCGCAGGACCTCCACATAGCCAGGACCCGGGGTGGAAATCCGGTTCGCCCGGCGGAAGCGACCGTTGCCCAGGCCAAGCCACAGGCCACCCTCCCCGCGGCCGAACAGCCACAGATCCAAACGGCCGTCGGCATTGGCGTCGATCCACAGGCTTTTTTGAAAGTTGCCGCTGGCCGGAAGGCCCTGGGTCGCCACCGGCTGCCACTGTTGGCCGTCGAAGCGGTGGACGCTGGGAGCGCCGGCGAGGATGAAACAGAGTTCCTGGCGGCCGTCGAAGTCCAAATCGCCGGCGGAAAGGCCGGTGCGCATCGGCCCCCCGGGCAGGCCGCCGTCGGCGGCTTGGAAGGATCCGGTGCCATCGCCAAGCAGGACAGTGACCTGGTCGCTAGCCACCACCAAGTCCAGGTGCCCGTCACCGTTCAGCTCGGCGAAGAAACACTCTTCCCCGGAATTCCCGCCAAGGAAGCCATAGCTCGATTGCCACTGGCCGGTGCCGAGGTTGCGATAGACGTGAACTCCGGAGCAACATCCGAAGGAGATCGAAGCCAAATCAAGATCGCCGTCGGCATCGACGTCGCCGAAATCGGTGGCCGCCATCCCCCAAGTCTCCCCGCTGGTGGCCAAACCGTCGTCCCAGGGGGTCCAGGAAGCAGCGCTGCCGTCTCCCAGAGCCACCTCCAGAAGCTGATCGCCGAAATCCTGGCCGGAGTAATTGTGGTGCATCCCATAGCCCACGTCCTGAAAACCGTCGTTGTTGACGTCGCCGACCGCGATCCCGCCGTAACCGAACTGACCGGTCTGGACCAGGAGCCACCGGCCGGCACCGTTTCCCTGCCAAACGGTGATGCCGTGCTGGTTGGTATTGATTCCCGGGGAGCCGTGGTCGCCGATCATGACCAGGTCCAAGTGGCCGTCGCCATGGAGGTCGGCAATCTCGATTTCCAGGCTGCCTCCGTCCAGGCGAGGATCCTGCAAGTCCGCCGAATCCTCCAGGTAAGCCGGGACGTGGATGGCCTGCGGTTCCTCGGGCAACTGGGCCTTGATCGACAAAGCAAGAAGGAAGATGTCCATGGATTCTCCGTCGACTGCATCCTACCGAGAGAAAGGCCGGTCCCAGCCCTGCTTCCCCGGCCCGCGTCCTTCTAAGATCCGGTCCCGGTCGACTTCGCCGACCTCCTCCCTCGAACGTCAAACGCCCACCCATGTTGCGCATCGCCGCCCTCAGCTTGTTGTCTCTCCCCCTCCTGCCGTTCGCCGCTTCAGAAGCGCCGGCCGAATCCGTGCCTGGTGTCGCGGTTCATTGCCAGGTGCCGTGCGGCATATACGGAGACAAAATCCGCATCGACCTCATGATGGAAGACGCTGCGACCATCGCCAAAGGAATGAAGATGCTTCAGAGCTTAGGCGCAGAGGAATCCAGCAACTTCAATCAAATCGTGCGCTGGACCATGAACAAGGAGCAACACGCCGCCAACATTCAGGAAACGGTGGCCTCCTATTGGTTGGCTCAGCGGATTAAGGCTCCCAAGGACGAGGCCGGTCAAGCGAAATACGTCCGCCAGTTGATGCTGATGCACAACATCACCGTCGCCGCCATGAAGTGCAAACAAGGCACCGACTCGGCCTGGGTCGAGAATTTGCGCACTAACGTCCTGGAATTCAGCAAAACCTACTTCAAGCAAGAAGACTTGAAGCATATTCAAAGCCATCACGGCGATCACAAGCATTAAGAAAGTATTTGCTGCTTGTTGCCGCCTTCCCCACCTGGGAAGGCGGTCTCTTTTTTGCTCAGCTTCTTAGGCGGAGGTCAATACCACCAAAGTGATTTCCGGAGGCGCCAATACCCGCATCGGCGGGCCCCATAGACCGGTTCCCCGGTTTACGTGAATCCAAGTTTGCTCCCCATGGTGATGAGTCCCTTGCAAATAGGGTTGGACCAAGGAGGTCAAATATCCGAACGGCCAAAGTTGCCCGCCATGAGTGTGTCCGGAAAGTTGCAGATCCACCCCCAGTTGGCCGGCTTGGTGCACGTGCGCCGGTTGATGGGCCAAAAGCACGCAAGCCAAGTCCAAGTCGCGTCCGCTTAAGGCGGCTTCCATGTCGGGAGCGAATTCAGGTCCAAAAGCACCGCCACGATAATCGTGGACTCCAGCGATTTGAAAAGCCGCCCCCGGCTCGCCCAGAGTTTGATGTTGGTTCGCCAAGACTTGGAGCCCCAAACTTCGAAAATGATTCAGCCAGGGGCCGATGCCGGAATAATATTCATGATTTCCGCTAACCAAAAAAGTCCCGTAGGGCGCCTTCAAACCGCCTAAAGGAGCCACGTCTTGCCGCAATCGGGAAACGGATCCGTCAATCACGTCGCCGGTGATGGCGATGGCGTCCGGCCTCAATTGCCGCACTCGGTCTTGCACTTGCTTCATAAAAGCTTCACCGTAAAGAGGCCCTACGTGCAAGTCGGAGAGTTGTACCAAGCGAAAACCATCGAGAGCCGGCGGCAGCTTGGCCAGAGGAATCACCACTTCCTCTACTTGCCAATCCCAAGCTCCACGCCAACCGACCGCAGCGGTAGCGGTCGCACCCAATGCGGTGGCACCGGCGGTGGTTCGGCGCAAAAAAGTGCGGCGGCTGAAGTCTGACTCTTTCTTGCTTCGATTTTCGCCGGACCGGCGGAGGCGCAATGCCAAAGCAGGCAGCCATAGGCTCAATCCCCAAAGCAAGCCGTACCAGAGCAGACCGACCCACAAATAAGCCAAGAGGGTCCAGAGCAGAACTTGTTCCCGAGGTTGGGTCCAGGACAGGATCACCGCCACTGGAACCAAAGCGGTCAAGCCCAGAAAAAGCAAGGCCAAACCGAAACGCCAGGGTCGGGGCAATGCAGCCGCCGCCACGGTGCGGCGCCAAAAAAACCAAGCTCCGGCGGCTTGGGCAAGGGTAAAGAGGATGATGAACAAGAAGAAAAGCCTAACCGAAGCCGGACCTCCTTCGAGTCATTAGACCGCCGGCGGCAGTTGCTGCCGGAAAATCAGCAACGATCCTTCCCAACGAACGAACTCGAATTCGGGGCCCAGGCGTCGCAAAAAGAGGTCCGCCGCCAATTCCAATCGGCTTTTCGGTTCGGGGGCCACCTGAACCGGCCCTTCGCCATAAAAGCTGTAGCCAAGTCGATCATATACCCAAAAGGAACTCCTGGATGGTCCATGAACGAAGGAGCCCTGAACCGGATGACGGAGCTTCCAGGAAACCCAGGCGTCCGCTTCTGCATCCCAAACCGCGGCGAAGAGGACCACCGGTCAATCCACTTGAACGATCACCAGAGGCTCGACTCCGGCGGCAAAGCGGCAAGGTCTTCCAGTCTCCAGTTGGAGTAGGTGGAGCAATTGGGCCAACCTCTCTCCTTGGCCATGAACTTCCCCAGCCGGATCCAATTCAGCGTACTCCTCCAAGTCGCTTACCGCCTTGATAAATGCGGCCCGGGCGGTCTCGGCGGAAATGATCCAGGTCACCCACTGTTCCAAATCCGGATCCCAGTAGGCAGCATAAAACCTCCGCTGAGCACTCTGGCCATGCGGGGTGGAACTGGGAGAAGGTTCGCCGCTGAATGGGGACATGCAGTCACCCAAAGAAGCGGGACTTCTTCGTGAAGGAAACATCAGCGGGTAGGACATTGGCGTTGAGGAAGGGGGCTCTGCCAGTGACCCGGAGGGGAGCTTGCAAAAGCGGAACCCGGCCTGGGGGGTCGATGAAGCCTAGGCACCGGAGCAAGCTCGGAGCATGGGGAGGGACCACTCAAAGACTAGACCTAGGGAAAGATGCTGTAGCCCCGAATCCTTCTGAGAATCCACGGATTTCCGAAGAAAAAAGCTGTCCCCGATACAAAAGTTAAACAAAAGGAGAAATCAAACCCTATTTGGCCATGATTTCCTTTTCTATCCTGGCGTGGGGATGAAAGCCGATCCGAACCCGCGCAAGCGCCTTTTTTACACATTCGGCAACCACATGCATTGGGTGGACATGGAGTGGCTGTGGGGCTATTCCGTGCTGCCGGATTCCATTGACGACATGATTCGGCTGATTGGCGACACCGGAGCCAAGGGCAATCTCAACTTCGATGCCGTCGGTTACGAAAAGCTGGCGGCGGAGAACCCTGCGGCGTTGGAGAAATTGCGCCACATGCTGGCGCAGGGAAACATTGAAATCGTCGGCGCCTCCTACGGCCAGCCCTACGGCATATTTCACGGCGGTGAATCCAACCTGAGGCAACGGATTTACGGAATCCGGAGCGTCTTGAGGCTGCTGGGAGTTCGACCGCGAGTGTTTTGGGAAGAAGAGTTCGACTTTTTTCCTCAACTTCCGCAACTTCTCCTCGGTTGTGGATTCCACGGCGCCTGCTTGTTTTTTCAATGGACATGGCACACTCCCCATCTGCCCCAGGAGACCGAGCCCTTCATTTGGTGGCAGGGTATGGACGGAAGCCGCATCGCCGCCATCTCCAAACATGCCTTATGCCTGCATCAGTGGCCGGAAGATTTCGTGGGCCGCTTGGACGAAGCCGCCGATTCCGACTCCGACCCGATTGCCGTGGTGCAATGGTTGGAGCTGATGCCATCTCCAGATTGGATGTGCCGAAGCGAATTGCTGATTCCGCCTTTGAAGACTTTCCAGCAAGACCCGCGCTTCGATTGGCAAGCCGTCACTCTCGGGGAAATGTTGGCGGAGTTGCAAAATCCGGCGGCGCCGGTCCGGGCTTATCGATTGGATCAAGTTTTCCACGGCATGACCCTGGGCAAAAATGGGGACCGCATGCCACGCTGGAGTCACCGGGCGGAGCGAAGTCTTTTGCATGCAGAAGCACTTTCGGTGCTTTGCGGCGGTTTGGGACGCCCCTACCCCTCCTGGAGCGTCTATCCCACCTGGGAACTGGAAGAATCGTGGCGGGAACTGCTGGCCGCCCAACACCATGACAATCACGAATGCGAAGCCTTGTGCGGCTTCGTTGGGCGGTTTTCCTTTGAGCGCAGCTTTTCCCTGAGCCAAGAAGTTCTCCGCCGGAGTTTGCAATCTTTGGCCAAGCGCCTCGCCGGAGAAAACCGTCGATGGCTGGCCTTTAATCCTTGTGGCTTTACCCGCGACGTAGCTTTGGATTTCCAACCCGGCGGCCGTCCAGGCTGGGTACGGCAAGTTCCGGCATTCGGTTACCGGGCGGTGGCAAGCCTCGAAAGCCCGGAAACCGCCGCCATTGCCGGAAGCCCGCAATCCGGTTTTCAAATTCACCTTCAGGGATTTGAAGTCGAAATCGATGCCCGCGGTCAGGTGAAGCGACTGGACCACCCCAAAGGTCCGTCCAAGGCCCAAGGTCGGCAATTGGATTTAGGCGGCGTTCACATGCGAGTTGAAAATCAAAGCCTGGAGTGGGATTCGGACTTGGAATGGGAAGTCCACGATCAAGCCGATTTTCCCTTTTTACAATGCCGCCGCCGGTTTCGCGGCCGGCCGGCATTGCGCCAGCGCTTTTGGATCCACCCTCAGCCGCTGGCCTTCGTTCTTGAAACCGCTGTTGGTGACCAGGAAGCTGCGGCCTTCCCGCGACCCGATCCCGGTTACGGCGGGGCTTTGCAACTCAGCATTCGACCCGACTTCAGGGTGGCCTGCCTGCGCCACGACCATCCGTTCGCGATTAGTGAAATCCGCCCTGGCGGGAGTTATCAGCGAAAGTATCCAACCGGCGATTGGATGACTTCTCCCCAGTGGTTCGAAACCGTAAAAGCCCCCTTTAGCGCTTTGAGCCTGGTGGACTTGCTCCAGCAAGCCAAAGCCGATTCCCCCGGTTGGTTTTGTATCCATGACGGGGCCCAAGGATTCTTGGCTGAATCCAATGGCGTCCGACAAGTTTTGCAAGCCTACGACCCGTGGGACGAGGATGGCTGGCATCCCCTTTTTCAAAGCCGCCTGATGATTCTTCCTCATCAAGGCATGAACGACTTGCAACGCTGGCAAGTCGCCGAAGATTGGCTGACTCCCGGTTACGGTCACGCCATTTCCCAATTAACAGACCCTGCCCTTGGACAAGCCGAATTGCCGGTCCAATTTTGCGGATTGCACTTAAAAGCCCGGAGCACCGCCGCCAGCGCCTTGTATCGCGAGTCGCAAAAAGCCGGAGAACATCTACCCGATCATTTCGTTCACCTGGATGAGAACATCCAGGAGCCTTTCGTCCTGCGGGTAGTGGAAAGGATGGGCTTTCCCGATCAAGTGGAATTGGAATTTCCGGGCGAGCTTCGCTTCGCCGCGTTAACCAATCACTTGGGCGAGGTGGAACAACGCTTGGTCGGCCAAAGCCATCCCCACAAACCCGGTTACAGCTTGCTTCGTTGGCAGATGAAGCCCTTTCAGGTGCGAACCGTTTACTTAGATTCTTCCTGGGGCCGGCACCAAGCCAGGCACTTGGATCAACATCGCCAAGTTTGGGCCACCGTGCATCGGAGGAAGAAGCCATGAGCTCCCGGCTGTGTGTCCTCGGCTCTCTGAACATGGATTTGGTAGTGACCACGCCAAGGTTTCCGCTTCCGGGGGAAACCGTTTTAGGCGGTTCTTTTCACCGCTCTCCAGGCGGCAAGGGGGCAAACCAAGCGGTGGCGGCGGCTCGATTGGGTGCCGAAGTCGCCATGATCGGTTGCTTGGGTCGAGACGATCACGGCGCCGAGCTCCGGCGGGTGTTGGCCACCGAAGGCATCGATCACCAGGCGGTTTCGGAGTCGGCTTCCCCTACCGGGGTGGCTTTGATTCAGGTTCAGACTTCAGGGGAAAACCAGATCGTGGTGGCCCCTGGAGCGAATGCCGATTTAAGTCCGGCTCGATTGGAAAACCATCACTCTGCTTTGCAGCAAGCCGATTTGCTGCTCATGCAGATGGAGGTGCCCGCCGCCACCGTGTGGCGCGCCGCCGAATTGGCCTGCGACGCCGGAACTCTGGTGGTTCTCAACGCGGCGCCGGCCCAAAGCCTGCCTGCCGAGGCTCCGGATCTGCTGGATGCCCTGCTGGTGAACCAAGCCGAAGCGGCCACCTTGAGCGACCTCCCGCTGGAAACCCCACCAGAAGACCTGCTTCGAGCCCTCCTCGCTCAAGGCTTTGCCGAGGTGATCTTGACCGCCGGCAAAGCTGGAGCCTGGGCCGGCCGGAAATCCGAGTCAGGACTTCAAATCCTTTTTCAAAAAGCATTTCCAGTCGTAGCCGTGGATTCCGTGGGAGCCGGAGACGCCTTCGCGGGCGCGTGGTCCATGGCCCGAGCCGAAGGCCGATCCCAACAAGAGTGCTTGCAACGGGGGGCGGTGGCAGGAGCCTTGGCCACCACGGCCCGGGGCGCGATTCCGGCCATGCCGTCCAGAGCTGCGTGGAAAGATGCAAAATTTCCTTGATCGGCGATGGTTCCCAGACTAAACTTGCACATCTGTGCAACTGAACAAGAACCCATGAGCCAAAAACCTCAATCAGACGTTCACCAGCAGGTTTCCGAAACCTACGCCAAAGCCGTCGCCGGCGCCAGCACCAGCAGCGGCTGCTGCTCGGGGAAGAAAGAAGTGGTCACCTCGACCTGTTTGGAGGCGGGATATGACCCGTCCGCCACCGGCCAACTCCCGGAAGAGGCGGTGACCTACTCCTTCGGGTGCGGCGATCCGGTGGCCTTCAGTCAGGTAAAGGAAGGCGAGGTGGTACTGGACCTTGGCTGCGGCGGCGGTATCGATCTGCTGCTGGCCTCGCAGAAAGTGGGCCCCAGCGGCAAGGTCATCGGAGTCGACATGACCGAAGAAATGCTGGAATTGGCCCGCCGCAACGTGGCCGAAGCCGGAGTGGAGAACGTGGAAGTGCGGCAAGGCATCATCGAGGCCCTGCCGGTAGAAGATGCCAGCGTGGATTTGGTTATCAGCAACTGCGTTATCAACCTCTCCCCTGACAAGCCGAAGGTATTCCAGGAAATCGCTCGAGTGCTGAAGCCCGGCGGTCGCTTCGCCATTTCCGACATCGTGCTCAACGAGGATCCCTTGCCGGATTGGATTTTGAATCACCCGGTGTTCTACGGCGCCTGCGTTTCCGGAGCCATCCGGGAAAGCCGCTACTTGCAGGGCTTAGCCGACCATGGCTTGACCGAAGTTCAGGTCGCCGGCCGCCAGCACTACGATCGCGAGCAGTTACTTCATTTCGCCAAGTCGGATTTGCTCGAAGGAGCGGATAAACTAACGGCGGAAGACGTCCAGAAAGCGGCGGAAATCTTGGAGGGCCGAATTTGGAGTGCAAGAATCACCGGCCGAAAGCAGGCTTAGAAATTCAAGGAGCTTTACGCTGCTGTGAGCTGGGGGAACTCCTTTCCCCCAAGCTCTTCAAAGCGCTTTCCGAACCCAATCGGATTCAGTTGTTGGTGGCCCTGGCCACCACTCCGGGATCATGCACGGTCAAGGAAATGAGCGCATGCTGTCCGGTGGACGGTTCGGTGGTTTCCCGCCACCTTTCCCAAATGCGGGAGGCCGGGATCGTGCGGGCGGAAAAAAAGGGCAAGGAAGTCCATTATCAAGCCAACCTTCCTGTTTTGATCCAGTGCCTGAGGGACCTGGCTGACGCTTTGGATAGTTGTTGCCCGGAGTCATCCCCTTCTTCCGCCCCGACTTCGGACGCCTAAAACCATCGCCGCCGCCATGGCTGAAGCCAAGGAAAAAACGGTACCGGTCAGCAAGGATTGGGACGCTCAAGCCGGAAGCAACTGGCGCAGCATCGTGTTCCTGCTTCCGATTTATCTCTACGCCTTCGTAGTGCCCTTTATCGGCATCCTTTGGTCGCTGATCTCACTTCGGCACTTCCGCCGCAACAGCCGCGGCATCGTTCGGTGGTGGGGCAAAGTTCCTCTTTGGCTATGGGGCGTAAAGCTGGAAGTCCACGGTGCCGAAAAATTGGAAACCCCGGGGGCCAAGATTTTGGCCTTCAATCACGTGGCCTTGCTGGACCTGTGGGTCCTGACCGCGGTTTGGCCGCCGCGGGCAAGCGCGCTCTACAAAATCGAATTCCACTCCATCCCGATCTGGGGCCGGGCTTTGCGGGCCTTGGATTTGATTGCCGTCGATCGCCGAAATCGGGAGCGAGGGATCCAAAGCATCCGCCAGGCGGCGGAACACGTCCGCAAGCGGGAAGCCATCGTTTTGATTGCCCCGGAAGGCACTCGTTCGCGCAAAGGTGGTTTGCAAAAATTCAAAACAGGCCCTTTTCACCTCGCCGTGGCCAGCCAGGCGCCTCTCATTCCCATGGTCTTGCGGGGAGTGGAGCAACTGAATCCGATGGGAAAATTCTTGATCCGTTCCGGAAAAATTCGCATCGACTTTTTGGACCCCATCTCCACGGAAGATTGGAAATCGCAAACTGTGCGAGCGCACGCGCAGGAAGTGCGACAAGTCTTTTTAGAGTATTTGGAACCAGCCCCTGACGAGGCTCGGGACTAAGTCGCCAGTCTTCGGCATTAGTAGGAGTTCGCAATTCGGAAGAAAATTTTTAAAGTCTTCCATCCGTTGAACTTCGAAAAATTCGTTGTCCGCAATCGGCTTATTCGGTCTTTATGCCCATCAACCTAATCCTCAAAAAGGAAAACCCATGCAAAGAAAACTCATGGTGCCGGTCTGCCTGTTGCTTATCAGTGCAGCCCTCACAGCCCAAACTCCACAACCGGTTTTCAAAGCCGAAACGCCGAAGCACGCTGGGGTGTTCAAGATGTCGACTGGCGAGCTTTTGCCTTCTTCGCCGGACACGCGAGCTCCGCAGGCTCTTTTGTTCAACGCCGCCCTGTTAACCAACTACTACTCGGTGCCCGGCACCGATCAGGAATGGTTGGACGAGGGCATGCTGTTGGATCGATCCGATGGGCCGAATCCCTTGGAGCAAATGAATTGCTTCGAGTTCCAGTACTGCTCCACCGAAGCCGATGCCACTCAAAACAGCGGCACCATCACCCTGGCTTTCTACGATGAAACCATCGTCTGCACAGGCCCGACCAACGGCGGCAACTTTGCCCTCGGCGGTTATGTCTGCGCTTACGACATCGTCGGCCTGCCTTTGGGAGCCGCCAATGGCGCCATTCAATGCTGGATCGTAACCGTAGATCTACGATGGGGCTTTGAATGCCCGGCTTACCTGGACAATCAAAGTTGCTACACCGGCAAAATGGTGCCGGACCAAGCAAATGGCAAGTTGTTCGGCTGGTCGTTCATTCCCCGGAATGAAAACACCGGTCCGATTCTGTCCAAGGGCGGCAGTCAATCCGCCGGCATCGACAACAGCTTTGTCTGGTTCGACCAATTCGGAGCCTTGGTCGGCTGCTTCTGGTTCGGCGGCACGCCTTGGGCCAACTTCGCCATGAAGATGTGGGGATATCCGGATCCCGATTGCCGGATTTACTTCCCCTGCAACCCGGTGCCGATTCCTGCCGGCGACATCCTGCGAATGACGGTGAGCAAACCGAGCGCACTCAGCACTGAGCGAACTTTCACCATCACCAACCAGCAAACTGGTCAGGAATATTGGCTGATCGTGGGATTGAGCTCGCAATCGTTGTCCACGCCGACCGGCACCCTATTGGTGGTTCCCTCGGTTCCGCCGAGCCCCATGTTCATGGCGAATGGAACCATCGACATCGACGCTGCGGTGGCCTCGGGTCAATACATCTACATCCAAGGAGTCGGCACCACCGCCGGTTCTGGACCTCCTTCCATAGCCAACTTGCCCCTGGATTGGAGCAACAGTTGGTGCGACTACATCAACTAGGGGTCTCTTCTTAGGAAGATCTTCTGAGCAAGAGGGTAGGCGGCTCTTCGGCTGGGGAAGAAGAGTCGCCTGCTTGATCCCCCACAAGCCAATTTCACTGATTCCAGAATTTCTTGTAGGAGAATCCTCTTCTTGGTGTCTCCAGGGAAGTCGCCCATCCCAGGAGAACGAATGAAAACCTCAATCCTAGCTCTTTTGTTGGCCCCATGCCTCAGCCTCAGTCTGCCGGCCCAGGCCTCCTTACCGGTCTACAAGGCGGTCACTCCCAAACACGCAGGAGTGTTCAAGGTCGCATCCGGAGAATTCGTGCCAGCCAATTCATACGAAAGAGGCACCTACCATGCGGTGATCTTCAATGCATCGGAATTGACCAACTACTATGCAGCCCCGGGAGCAGATCAAGAGTGGCTGGATGAAGGCATGCTCCTGACTCGATACGACGGTCCGAAAGCACAAGAACAAGTCCATTATTTCGAATTCATTTACTGTTCCACCGAACCTGATCCGAATCAAAACAGCGGGGCAATCACCATAGCTTTTTACGATGAAATCTTAGTCTGCTCGGGGCCGACCAACGGAGGGAATCTAGCTCAAGGAGGCTATGTCTGCGCCTATGACATCGTCGGCCTTCCGCTTGGGGATCCAAATGGAGGCCTTGCCTGCTGGATCGTAGATGTGGATCTGAGCAGAGGATTCGAATGCCCTTCCCACCTGGAATTTCAAAGCTGCTATCAGGGCATGATGACACCTGATGAAGCTTCCGGCAAGCTGTTCGGCTGGTCGTTTACTCCCCGTAACGACAATACCGGTCCCTGGCTCTCCAATGGAGGAACCCAAGCAGCAGGTATCGACAATAGTTTTGTTTGGTTCGACCAGTTTGGCGCTTTGGTCGGCTGTTTCTGGTTCGGCGGCACGCCTTGGGCCAACTTTGCCATGAAAATGACGGGCGCGGATATGGCAAGCTGCCGCACTTATTATCCCTGCAGTCCGGTTCAAAGCCCGGCCTCAGACAACCTCTATTTGACCGCCTCCCGTCCCTTCATTGGTCAAAGAGATTTCACCCTCTACAACTCCTCGGGTTCCTCCATCTCCGGCTGGTTGATCGCCGGTTTCGCACCGGCCGAAATCTCGACGATTAGCGGCACCCTGCTGGCCACCAATATCCTTTCCCCTAGTCCCGTCCCGATTGCCTCAGGCGGCAGCATCTACAACTTATATCAGGTCATAGGCCAATACTTGTATTTCCAATCAGTCACTACCGCCAACGGGGCGCCGCCGTCCACGGCGAATATTCCGGACAACTGGAGCAACGGTTGGTGCGACTACATCAATTAAGAATTCCTCCCAGGTTTGTTTCCTGAGAAGGAACGCCGGCGACTCTTTTACGCAAAAGGAAGAGTCGCCGCTTTCGTCGTTAGGAAGAAGGCGTCGGGTCGCTGGAGAAATACTTGCGGAAGAATGGCGGCACCGGCTGTTTGCCAACCCCAGGTTTCACCATGGTAAAGGCCATGGAGGAAGTCATGACGGTGAGGCCGACTCGCCGGCCATCTTCCGCTTCCACCACTCGAATGTCGCCCCCGAGGACGAAGCTGCTATCCCCCAGGGAATCCGGCCAAAGACGGACTTCAACCACGTCGCCGTACAAGGTCTCCTTCAGAAAATCCAAATGTACGCTGCGAACGTAAGGAAGAGCTCCTTCGAATCGTTCGATGAGGTTACTGATTCGAGCCATTTCCCAGCGGGCGTGCTCGAACCACTGCAAATACACCGCGTTGTTGACGTGACCCCAGGAATCGATTTCCGGGCCCCGAACCCGCATTCGAACGACGAAAGGGAATTCCAAACTCACGCCTTGCCCTCAATGTTGCCGGCCCGTTCTTGCCAACGCAAATCCTTAGCCTTATCGCCGACGATGTAAATCGGCTCTCCGTCCGGCTCGCACAAATAAGGGGAGAAATCCGTGACTCCGGCAGCTTGCAGAACCTCTTCGTCCACCAGTTGACCGCCGCTCAGTTCTTGGGCGGACTTGGAAAGAACCGCCAACAAGGCGTCCGACATAATCTCCGCCTTGCGCCAACCCTTGCGAGTTCCCATTTGATGGTTTTTGGTCGCCTGGGATTCCACCATGGTCGCCGGCCACAGTGAATTCACCTGAATGTTGTGCTCACGAACTTCCTCGGCCAAACCCATGGCTAGCATGGTCATGCTGTACTTGCTCAGCAAATAAGCCACTTTATTGGGCAGCACGTCGAAATCGATCGGCGGTGAAATCATGACGATGCTGCCGGATTTCTGCTCCATCATATGAGGCAGGACGCAATGAGCCCCATGGAAAGCGGCGCGGACGTTCACCTCCAGCACCAAATCCAAGCGTTTTAAAACCGTTTCCGCCACCGGACGCCACCAAAGAGCTCCGGCGTTGTGAACGAAAACGTCCACCCGCCCGAAGCGCTCTTTGGTCTGAGCCACCAAGTTTTCAATATCTTCGGCCTTGCGAACGTTACAGCGAACCGCCATGCCGGCAGCGCCGGCGGCTTCAATCGCTTGCACGGTTTCGAAAATGCTACCGGGCAGGTGCTTCTTCGATTCCACCGATTTGGCCGCAACGACCACGGAACAACCGGCTTCGGCCAGTCCGATGGCCATGGCCTTTCCCAAGCCCCGGCTGCTTCCGGTAACGATGGCAACCTTGCCGCTTAAATTGGGTTTGGTGAAGCTCATTTAACTTTCCTCTTCGTTAGCGGAAGCCCGAAGCTCAGGAGACGGCCTGGAACAAACCGGCGGCCCCCATACCGCCACCCACGCACATGGTGACCAAGCCCCATTGCGCTTGGCGCCGTTGCATTTCATACAACAACGTGGTGCTCAACCGGGCACCGGTCGCTCCCAAAGGATGGCCCAGGGCAATGGCCCCACCGTTGACGTTGACCTGATCGGCGGAAATGCCCAACTCTTGAATGACGTGCAGGCTTTGGGAAGCAAAGGCTTCGTTCAATTCGATCAAGTCGAGGTCGGATATTTTCAAGGAGAAGCGGTCCAACAGCTTTGGAACCGCTTTCACCGGACCGACGCCCATGATTTCCGGATCCACTCCAGCAACGGCGTAACCGACGAAACGACCTAACATTGGGAGTCCTTGAGCCTCCGCTTGCTTGCGGTTCATCAACAGCAAAGCGGCGGCGCCGTCACTGGTCTGAGAAGCGTTTCCAGCCGTCACGGTTCCTTGAGCGTGAAATACCGGCCTCAACCTCGACAAGGCTTCCGGAGTGGTATCGGCACGGGGCCCTTCATCTCGATCCACCACCACCGACCGACTGCGAATTTCACCGCCTTTCCCCGGCCGGCGATCTTCCACGGTTACCGGAACGATTTCCTCTTGAAATGCACCCTGTTCTTGGGCGGCTAGGGCTCGCCGGTGACTCAACAAGGCGAAGGAATCTTGATCTTCCCGGCTGATGCTGAATCGTTTCGCCACCACTTCGGCCGTCATTCCCATTCCCATGTAAGCCTCAGGATGGTTTTCAGCCAAGTGTGGATTGGGTTGGAAACTGGCGCCGCCCATCGGCAACAAACTCATGGTTTCCGCTCCGCCTGCGACCTGGACTTGGGCTTGGCCGGTGGCAATGCGGTTGGCGGCTACGGCAACGGCTTCCAAACCACTGGCGCAAAAGCGGTTCAAAGTCATACCCGGAACGTGATTCGCCAACCCCGCCCGAAGAGCCGCGTTCCGCCCCAGATTCAATCCCTGCGGCCCTTCCGGTGCTGCACAACCGAAGACTACGTCCTCAACTTGATCCGGTTCAAAACTCGGGGCTCGGCGGAAAAGTTCTTGTACCACCGTCGCGGCCAGTTCATCAGGACGGGTAGTTCGAAAGCCTCCTTTCGGGGCTTTGGCGATCGCGGTCCTGGCCGCCGCCACGACGACAACTTCTTGGAGTTCGCTCATCGGATCAATTCCGCAGGGGTTTGCCGGTTTTCAGAATGTGAGCCATGCGCGCCTGAGTTCTGGAATCGCGACACAACTCCAAGAATGCCTGGTGCTCCAAATCCAACAGATAAGTTTCACTGACCCGGGTTCCCGGACTCACGTCGCCGCCACACAAAACAAAGGCCAGCTTTCCACCGACCACCTGATCGTATTCGGTGGCGAAACCGCCGGCGGCCATGTTGTAAATCGCCGCTTGCAAGGCGGCGTAGCCGTCCCTTCCGGCCACCCGAATATCCTCCAGAGGACGCCCCGGTCGATAGCCTTGCAAGTCCAAGGCCAAAACTCGGCGCTTGGCATCTTCCAGCAGGTAATCGCCGTTCATGCTGATGCCGTCACCCTGAGCCAAAAAGCCGAGGTTTTGGGCCATACGAGCGCTAGAAGAAATCTTCGCCATGCCCAACACTTGAAATAGGGCTTGAATGAACGGGCCAAGATCGAGATGAGGAAGCTCCGGCAAGCGCTGGTGCAATCGCTTCAACATTTCTTTGCAACCGCCACCGGCAGGAATGACTCCGGCACCGACTTCCGGTAAACCGATGTAGCTCTCTGCGGCGGCCACCCGAGCATCTGCAGCCAGGGAAATTTCACAACCGCCGCCCAGGGTCATGCCGCGGGGAGCGACGACCACCGGCCGGGAACTGAAACGAATGCGCTGGGCGGTTTGTTGAAACAATCGGACAAGGTCGTCCACCGCCTGAAAATCATCCTTGCCGATGGATTCCAACACCATGGCCAAATTAGCACCGGCACTGAAATGATCGGCCTCGTTGGCAATGACCAAGCCACGGAATTCCGATTCCACTCGATCCAAACTGAGTTGAATCATCTGAATCGAACCCGGCCCCAAGGTATTCATCTTGCTGTGGAACTCCAAGCAAGCGACTTCATCGCCCAAATCCACCAAGGAGGCTTCGGCGTTCTCCAAGATCACGCCCCGGCTTTGCCTGCACTCTTGCAAAGAAAGGATGCGCGGGTGGGCGGGAACCGATTTGTATTCAGCGCTTTGGCGGTCGAAGAATGCCGGCCGGTGCTCGATCCGGGCATAAAAAGAAGTTCGGCCGCTATCCAACAATTGCCGAACCATCGCCGGAAGCTCCATCCCTTCGGCTTCCATGCGGGAGCAAATTTCGGTGAAACCGAGAGCGTCCCACAGTTCGAACGGGCCCAGCTTCCAGCCAAAACCCCAGCGCATGGCCCGGTCTACCTGTAACACGTCGTCGCTGATTTCCGGGATCAGAGAGGCCGTGTAATGAAAGGTATCGGCCAAGTTGCGCCACAGAAAGGAGGCTCCCCGACCTGAGGAAGCCAGAATCTTGGCCAAGCGCGCCGCAAAGCCTTTCTCCCCTTTCGCCTGTTCGATCTCAGGAAACTCCAGTTTCCCCTGCTCGACGTAGTCCATCGAGCCCGGATCGATCATGCGAATTTGACGATCCTTGCCACGACCGACCTTTTGGTAAAAACCCCGGCCACTCTTTTCTCCCAACCACCCATTTTCTTGCATGGCTTCCATAAAAGCCGGGGGTTGGTAGAGATGGCGGCATGGATCATCAGGCAAATTGTGGTAGCTGTTTTGCGCCACCAACAATAGAGTGTCCAATCCAACCACGTCAGCGGTTCGGAAGGTGGCGCTCTTCGGTCTTCCAATCAAAGGACCGGTCAAATAATCGACTTCTTGTACGCTGTAGCCTTCTTCCGCCATCAAATTCATGGCGTGAAACAAGGTGAAGCAGCCGATTCGGTTGGCGACGAAGTTCGGGGTATCTTTGGCATGGACGATTCCCTTGCCAAGGCTGGCTTCTCCAAAAGTGGCGATGCGTTGAAAAACTTCCGGATCGGTTTCCGGCCCGGGAATCAATTCCAATAATTTCAAGTACCGCGGCGGGTTGAAGAAGTGAGTTCCCAAGAACCTCGGGCGCAACTCCGGAGGCAGGATGGCCGCCAAACTGGCGACCGAAAGCCCGGAAGTATTACTGCTCAAAATCGCCTTCGGGGCCAGATGCTCAGAAAGCTTGGCAAATAACTCCTTCTTGATTTCCAAGTTTTCGATGACCGCTTCAATCACCCAATCGGCTTCCGCCAAGCGCGCCAAGTCATCCTCGAAGTTGCCGATTTCCACCAGGGCGGCGTCCTGGGGGCTGAAAAAAGCAGCGGGCCGGCCCTTGCGCGCTTTCTGCAATCCTGCACCGGCGATCCGGTTGCGCCAACGCGGGTCCGGATCTTGATCCGGAGGAGTGTCGCTCGGTAAATCCAACAACAGGGTGGGAACCCCGGCATTGGCAAGATGGGCGGCAATCGCCGCTCCCATGACTCCGGCGCCCAAAACAGCGGCGCGGCGGATGGAAGTTTCATCCGACATGATCTTGTTCCTGGGAAGGAGAGGTTTCCGCGAATGCCGATTCCGCACCCAAAGCCCGGGCCAACATGGCACACCAAGGTTCAAGGTGGCGGCTGAGAGGATAAGGACGATCGGCAAGGACCCAATGAGTCACCAGGCTGTCCAAGCCGCTAAAAACCAATTGGCGGGCTAAGAATTGATCGATGTGAGGAGAAAACTTTCCGCTACTCACTCCGGCTTCCACCACCCGATCGATGATTTGATGATAGTGAGCCAGAGTCCGGCTGATCGATGGTTTTAAGGTTGGATTGACCTCGCGAGCGTGAATTTGAAAAACTCGAGCTTGAGCCCGATCCTGTTCAAAAAACTGAAACTGCAACTCCACCAACTTTCGAAGTTGCGGCAAGCCTGGGGGCAAGGCTTGAATTAAGGGTTCACAATGATGCAAATAAGGGCGCAGAGTATTTTCGAACAAGCTGAGCAGCAAGTCTTCCTTACGCCGGAAGTAAAGATATATCGTCCCCGTAGCCAGGCCAGCTTCTTCGGCGATTTCGGCGATCGAACTGCCGTGATAACTCTTGCGAGCGAACACCTGCACAGCGGCGCGCAGGATGCGTTTTTCCATTTTTTTGCGAGTGCACACCGTGTCCGGACCAATCGAGATCGGAAAAGGTGGAAGAGGGCTGGACTTAACCCAAGATGGGCTTCGGGATTAGGCCTTAGCCCCCTTCCTGGGTTCACACAGGGGAAGGTGAACGGGGATTCAATGGTTTTAAGGCCCAAGCCTCCAAGGTGCAAGCAGATTCCCGGATTCCTCCCCGGCTCAGGCGCGGAAAGGGTCTACCAGGCTTGAGTTAGCCCGGCAAGGGCTTGGACCGCCTGGGTCTTCCACAAGGCTTCCGGATCGCCGAGAGCGGCTTCCAAATCGGGATCCTGAGGCAACCGGGCCAACAACCGCAATTCGAAGGCTTCGGCCAAAGCCTGCACCGGCGAAGATCCTGGCAAAGCCATATTCTCCACCACACCCAAAACTTGGCGTCCGCTTGATCGAAGGAAATGCAAGCTTCTACGGACCGTTTCCCGCACGATCAAAGATGGGGTGCTCACAACCAGAAACTCGGCCCCGGGCAAGAATCGCATGGCATCCAAAGTGGCGTCGCTCAACCCCGGCGGCATGTCCAAGACTAAGTAGTCCAATTCACCCCAACGCGTAATCGCCAGCAATTCCAAAAGAGCTTGAGTGGTATCTTCTCCCCGCAAGGGAGCCGGGTGCTCACCCAGAAAATGCACCACCGACATGAATTGAATCCCGTGATGATTCTGAGGCAAGATGCCGAAATCTTCCTCGGGAAAAGCCCCGCGAATCCCGAGGAACAAATGATCACAGGGGCCGGTCAAGTCCAAATCCAGCAAGCCGACTCGGTGCCCTTGCTTGACCAAACTCAGAGCCAAGGCTGAAGCGACAAAGCTCTTTCCGATACCGCCCTTGCCTCCGGTCACGGCAATGAAACGATTGATGTTTTGCAAACGTCGTTGAATGACGGCCAGGCGCGGATCCATCTTTCTTCCTCAGATTCCTTCTACCGACTCCAAGCGAACTCCGCGGCCGTCAACCACCTGAAAATCAGGACTCTGGCAGTTTGGGCATTGCAAAAAGCCGTGGGCCAACTCCGGCAGGAAGTGAATGGCTTCGGCTTCATCAGGACTAAGCTCGGTCTTGCCTTCCGACACCGAAAATCCATGCCCGCAAGCCCGGCAACAAAGTTGAGTTGGAATCAGCTCCAAACGAAACTCCGTTCCTTGCAACAGGCTTTCCTGAGCTGGAATCACCGCTTCCAAAGCCTGTTGGAAAACTTCCAACTTGATGTTTTGCAACTCTCCGATTTTCACCACGACTTCCGTCAGCCGCTGGAAGCCTTCTTGCTCAGCGGTTTGAAGTGCGGTTGCGACTACGCCTTCGGCCAGGGCCCATTCGTGCATGGCAGTTCCTCAAAACCGGTCGGGATGGTCGGAAACATAGCATTAATCCTTTTCCCTGCAAATATGAAGGGATAGCTTGGTGATGTGTTCGGCCTGACATCCTCCTTCCTTCTGCTCAGCATCGCCCTCCTCCCGGCTTCAAGCTCTTTCCAGGAATCCAGGGAGACCGGCCCGGCAGCCCCCATTTCCGCCGCCCTATTCGACGAATTGGAACTCCTTTATCCGGATTCAAGCGCGGCCGGCGGTTCATCGGTTTTGCACTCCGATAGTCCCCAAGGCGTTCCGGTGGCGGTCCATCTCCTGATTCATGGCCTTCATCCGGCTCGAGGCCCCCTGCAATTGTCAGTGCGCGACGGTGCGGACTTGGTCTCCAAAGCTCGCTGGTTTCGCCTTTTGGACGTTCCGGTGGAAGAAAACACCGGCCTCGGCAGCCGCACGGAGCAGTTTGAAGGAAAGAGAAACCCCTTCGTCGTGCGAAGGGCGCCGTTTCGCGTTTACGAGGCCTTTCTTCCGATTCAACCGCCTCTAGAGGCTGCCGGCCCTCGTCAAGCTCTTCGCTTGGAAATCCCGGTGGAACCCAACGCTTCGCCGGGGCGACGCCTCTATCGGATCGACATTCATCAAGGCAACCGACGCCTTTGCTTGCATTGGCAAGTGGAGGTGCACGAGGTCCTGATCCCTCCGGCGGGACGCAACAGCCTTTATTACACCAATTGGTTCAACCCGGTGGACATGGCTGGACGTCATGGCGTGGAACCCTGGAGTGAGGCATTTTGGCCGATCCTGGCGGACTACGCCAAAACCATGGCGGACGGCCGGCAAAATACGTTCTGGCTCCGTTGGGCGGACTTCTTTTACTTGTCCGAAGAGGGCACACCGGCCTTGCGCGAAAGTCGATTGCAGAAGTACATCGAAGTTTTCCAACAAGCCGGCCTTTACTGGTTGGAAGGAGCCCCCCTGGCCCGCCGCCCTGGCGGAGATTGGTCTTCTCCCATCTTGGAACTCAATGTGGTCAAGGTACCCGCCACCGGAGTAGCCGGTCAGAAAGCTTTGGCCACCATGCTCGGGTCTTTGCACGCCTTCCTGGATCGCCACCAGCTAACCGAACGCTGGTTGCAGCATCTTGCCGATGAACCCACCGACACCAATGCCGCCGACTATCGCAAATTGGCTCAACAAGTGCGGCGACATTTACCCGGCGTGAGGTTGGTCGAAGCCACGATGAGTCGAGAATTGGCCGGCGCCTTGGATATCTGGTGCCCTCAAGTTCATCGCTTTCAACAGAACCGGGCCTTCTTCGAGCGCCGAAAGGCGGAAGGGGAATCCATTTGGGTTTATACCTGCCTGGTACCGGGCGGGCCTTGGTTGAATCGCTTGCTGGATCAAGAACGCTTGCGTCCGGTTTACGTCGGTTGGGCAGCGGCCAAATACGATTTGGACGGCTTTTTGCACTGGGGATTGAATCACTACAAAGCCGATCCATTCCAACAATCGGTGGTGGATCACCCGGCTCAGCCCAAGACCAAGAACAAGCTCCCGGCCGGAGACACCCACATCCTTTATCCGGGACCGGAGGGACCGTTAAACAGCCAGCGCTTCGCCGCCCATCGAATCGGCTTGGAAGACCATGAAATGCTGCGCCGCCTGAAGAAACGGAATCCTCAGCAGGCGGCGGACCTTTTGCAAGGCGCCTTTCGCGCCTTCGACGACTACGAAAAAGACGTTTCCCGGTATCGCGAAATCAGGCGTAGCCTGCTTCAGGCATTGGCCTCTTCTTTCTGATGCCGGACTTCTTCATCCCGTAGCACCCGGCGCAACAACTTCATCATCGCGCTCTTGGGCAACTGGTCGCGGAACTCCACCATCTTCGGCACCTTGTAGGCCGCCATGTTCTCTTTGCAAAACGCCCGGATTTCTTCTTCACTCAAGCTTTGGCCGGGATGCAGCACGATGAAGGATTTCACCGTTTCACCCCGTTTCGGATCGGGAATTCCGATGGTGCAGGCTTCTAGAACCGAAGGATGGGACATCAGCACGTTATCGATTTCGTCCGGATAGATGTTGTAACCGCTGGCAAGAATCATGTCCTTCTTGCGGCCGACGATGAAGAAATAACCGTCTTCGTCCATCCGCGCCAAGTCTCCGGTGTACAGCCAATCATCGCGAATCATGTCTGCGGTTTCCCCCGGCATATTGAGGTAGCCCTTCATGATTTGCGGACCTTTGACGATCAACTCCCCTTCCTGGCCGACCGGAAGTTCGGTTTCTCCATCTTCTACGTCCACCACTTTGGCGTCGGTGCTGGGTCCCGGAATGCCGATGCTTCCGACCTTGCGCTTGCCGAACAGCGGATTGGCGGTCACCACCGGCGAAGTTTCGGTCAATCCGAAGCCTTCGCAGATTTTGCTTCCGGTCATCCGCTCGAAGGTTTCCAACACATCGATAGGCAGAGGTGCGGAACCGGAGAAACAGGATTTCACCGAAGTCAAATCCATCTTTTCCACTCCCGGGAAACAGTTGATGGCATTGAAAATCGCCGGGACCGCCGGCATCAAAGTCACGCGGTGCTTGGTCAACACCTTGACCATAGTGGGAATGTCCCGGGGATTGGGCATCAAGGCCATGGCCGCTCCCACCGAGATCGGCCAAAGCATGCACACGTTCAAACCAAAAATGTGGAAATACGGCAAAGCCGCCAACACGACTTCCTTTCCAGGCTCCAAGGTGGTGAACCAGGCGCTGAGCTGCTGGACGTTGGCGCTCAGGTTGCGGTGGGTTAATTGGGCACCTTTAGAAACTCCGGTGGTTCCTCCGGTGTACTGAACCGCGGCCACGTCGTCGATGTTGACTTGGACCTTCGGCGGGGTCGGAGAAGTGGCGCGAATGAGTTTGCGGAAAAAGTAGATGCCCGACCCCGGCTCCACCTTGGCGTAGGACGGCGGGTCCATCTTCTTCAACTTCAGCGGCGCCAGTTGGCGTAACGGGAAACCCAAATACTCCGGAATGGAAGCGATGATGTAATGCTCGACCGGCAGCTTATTCCGAATCCCTTTGATCTTTTGCTCATAAAGAAAATCGGCAGTGATCGCCACCTTGCAACCGGCATCATGCCACTGGTGCTCGATCTCCCGCGGCATGTACAGCGGGTTGGTCATCACCACCTGGGCGCCCAGACTCAAAATCGCCTGAGCTCCGATCACGGTCTGGGGCAAGTTCGGAAGCTGGATCGCCACCCGGCTGCCCTTTTCCACTCCCATGCCGGCCAGCGCCGTGGCCAGGCGGTCGATTTCCTCTTTGAATTGCCGGTAGGTCAACCGGCAGTTCATGAAAAACAGCGCCGGCGAATCCGGGTAATCGGCCACCGTCTTCCGCAAGAATTCCGGCAGGGTGATTTCCTGGAAATCCAGTTCATGGGGTACGCCCTTTTCGTAGGACTTGTGCCAGATCTTGTGCTCCATGATTCCAAACCCTTTTCAACAATGGACTTCCAGGCCAGGCCCAAGGCCGATGGCCGGTGGGGGGTGAATCCCAGCATAGCGCCGCGACTCGGTTCGAAAGGCGGTGGGCCGGAAAGGGCTCGGAGGCCCCGGCCAAGCGGCATCCGGAGCCGGTTCCTTCAGTCGCCGGACGGGGCCCCAACTCAGGCTGCGCCGCCCTGAAACCGGATTGCGGGGTAGCCTTCGTAGGATGACGGTTTTCGGCAATTTGGAAAGCAAGACTTACCAACGAAGCCACCGCCTCCCCCCCGCTGTCCGGAACCTGTGGCGCCGGTTGGAGGAGCCGGTAAGCAGCTTGTCCCATCTGTTTGGTTTGTTCTTGGCCTGCAGCGGCTGGGCAGCGCTCCTCTATCTGAGCTGGGGAGAGATCGAAAAGTCTGTGGTTTTCAGTATTTACGGCGCCACCATGGCGATGACCTACGCCGCCAGCGCCGCCCTTCACAGCCTTCCCAGGCACCGCGCCTGGCGCCATTTCCTGCTCCGACTCGACCACGCCGCCATCTTTCTTTACATCGGGGGCACCTACACCCCGGTGTGCTGGCTGTGTCTGGAACCGGGAACGGGCAGGCCAATGCTGGCCGTCATGTGGTCCCTTGCCTTGGCCGGGGTGCTGTTCAAAATCCTGTTCATCCACGCCCCCCATTGGCTTTCCACCGCTTCTTATTGGCTCATCAGCATGGCGGCCATCGCCCTGGTCTGGCCCCTGCTGCAAATCCTTCCTCCAGAAGCAATTGCGTGGATGTTCTTAGGGGGTGCCTGCTACTTTTTTGGCTCCTTCGTGTTCTACTTCCGCAAGCCGAACCCCTTTCCAGGCTTGTTCGGCTTCCACGAAATCTGGCATTTCATGGTTTTGGCCGGCACAGGTTGCCATTTGATGCTGATGTTGCGGTTCATCGCTTGAGCCCGCAATCGGCCCAAGAAAGGTCCAAGAAAATTCCTTCTCGTCCGTAGAGCTTTAGACGGAATTTCCGTACCCGCCTAGTCATTTGGCATAACATGGGTTAGTAGCTCTTTGGGGGTGTGCCATGAACAAATCGCTCCTGCCCGCCGTGGGCTTGTTGGCATTCGGCGCGGCGATGTCGGAACCAGGGATCGCCGGGGGGCCCGTTTCCCCTCAGGATCCTCCTACGCCCGCTGAAGGATGTGTCTTATTTTTCAACCCCAGTGAACCCTGGGGGGCCAGTTGCCACGACGATTGCCTGATGGGCGCTTGCGTATTGGAAGAGTGGTTCCGGCCGAAGTCGCCGCATAAGCGGGTTTATTGGTGTGCTGAGGATTGTGCAAATCAACCTTGCTTGGGTATGGCAGGTTGGAATACCCGGACCGGGGAAACCCAGTTCGAATGCGCCGTGGTCGATTGCCCGACCAGCGCCGGTTGCGACGAGCTCCCCCTAGGGGAGGAAATCTTCTGCGATTGCAACCAATAGCGTGGAGGCCGCCATGCTGTCTCGATTCCCGGTTTTCTTACTAACCGGCGTCAGCTTTGTGGCCTTCCCCCATCCGGAAGCGACTCCGGAAAGCCCGGTGACCCAGATGGGGGTCGAGCTGCTCTATCGCCACCCCATGTCCCTCCTGGAATTGCCCCTGGAGTGGTTCAGCTACTTGGAAGTGGAACGTGAAGGCATGGCGGTCCAAACCGGACCCCATCGCTGGTATCTGCCGGCCAAAGTGGTGGCCGAGGACGTGTTCGTCATGGACCCGGAAGCTTTCTGGGCGGCCATGACTCCCTTGCCGCCGCTGCCCAATGGCACTCTGGGAGCCATGCCGGCCGACGATCGCCTGGTGTTGCGCTGGGATCCGAGCAGCACCATGGCTGAGTTCACCGTGGCCGCCTACGTCGCCGGCAATCTCCAAAGCACGGCAGGGATCGTCCGGGCCCGCAAGCCCTGGCCCGAGCTCGTCCCTGGAGGACGACAACCGGTCGGACCTCCTCAGGAAATGCGCTTCATGGTTCGGGACTCGCCACGGTTCCAGCCCCGCAAGCTGAAGAGTGCGGTTTTCCTGGCGAAAGCAGAAAACGCCGGCCTGGGCTTCGGTGGCATTTTCCACCAAGGCGGCGGTTATTTAGCTGCCGAGGGTGAGTCCATCACCGGCCCGACTTCCACCGTGGCCTGGCTTTACGTCGGCCGCGATCGAGAAGGTCAGATCCTGCTCTGGTTCCAGGAATCCTGAAAGATCCATATTCGTCCCGATCATTTTCGGGACCGTTTCGCCCGGATCGACCGTCCTCTTAAGGTGGAGGAAGGCTCTCCCCAAGCCTTCCCCCCCTCGCCTTTCCCCAAGCTCTCTTCGTTGTGAATCCTCGAGCCGCGAAATTCGGTGCCCCGGCAGGGCCTTACACTCGTAAGCCCTTATGGAAAATCGCCGAGCCGATCAACACCCTGTCTCACGGGGTAGGCGTGTTGTTAGCGATTGCCGCTCTGGTCGTATTGGTGGCCTCGTCTTGGGGCGAAGGAGTGAAAGTGATTACTTTTTTGGTCTATGGAGCCACCATGGTTTCGCTTTATTTGGCCAGCACCGTACTGCACGTTCATCGCTGGTCTCCGGCGGTCATGCAATTTCTTCGCAAAATCGACCATATCGCCATTTTTATGTTCATCGCCGGCACCTACACTCCGTTGGCCTTGGTGATGGTCGGCGGTTCCATCGGCTGGCTGGTGTTTTCCTTGGCCTGGGCCATCGCCGTGTTCGGCATCATCTTTAAGTTCGCCTGGATCGATGCTCCGCGCTGGCTGTCCAGCACCGTTTATCTGCTGGCAGGATGGCTGGCCTTGTTGTTCGTAAAACCTCTGGTGGACATAGTCCCAACCGGTGGATTGATGTGGTTGCTTGGCGGCGGTTTTTTTTACACCGCAGGTTCTCTGATTTTTACATTCCGCTGGCCAAATCCAATTCCGCGGGTGTTGGGCTTCCACGAAATCTGGCACTTCACCGTTCTCGCCGGAAGCATTTGTCACTTCATCCTCATGGCGGTGTACGTCCTTTAAGGTTGAGTAGAATGAAAAAGTCGCCGATGTCCACCGCAAGAAGAATTCCAACGCTGGCTTGAATCGGCCGATAATCCTAGAGATGAAGCGCTTTCGCTGGATCCTGCTGGTCCTGTTGCTGCCCTTGGCTGCATGCATGGCTCCGGCGCCGCAAGCGGCGGTGGACACCCCGTTTGGGCGGGTTCGGGCGGCGGATCCGGAAACTGCGCATTCGGTGGCCATCATGTTGCAGGAGCTCCATCCTCAAGTCGCCGCCGTCCTTCCCGGCTCGGAGATTCACTTTCCGGAAATTTGGGTACAAGAGCGCTTGCAAGTCCAGCAAAGCCACTTCAGCCAAGAAACGGGTTTAACTGTATTCGGGGCCGACGATCAGCCTTTGCGGATTCACTTGAAGGCCAACAGCCCTCGCCTTCGACAGACCTTGGCTCACGAATTGGTCCACGCCCTTATGGGAGAAAGTTGGGAGCCGCTGCCCGGAGTGTTGGAAGAAGGCATTTGTGAGGTGATTGCCGCCAAACTCAACCCGGACATGGCGCCCAGCCGCGCCGCCGGTTTGCTGGCCTCCGCCAGCGCTTGGTTCGGCGGATTGGAAGGCGAGTTATTGTGCACCGTACCGCGACGGGAACCCTGGACTCGAGATACCTTGCTGAGTTTGAGCTTCCGAATCGAGTCGGAACGCACCGCCCCGGACCATCTCGGTTTCCGGGACATTTTGGAGTTTGACAATCGCCAGTTGCACCAGCGCTGGCGAAAGGGTGAAATTCCCGACTACCATGGTTTGGGTTATTTGCTGGTTGCCTGGATCCTTCGCGATCACGATATAGACGTACTTTTTCAACTGAGCTTGGACGCCAAAGCCAAAGGTTTGGAAAAAGTCCCGGTCGGCTGGGTTTTGCGTTTGGCCCGAATCTACGATCAAGTTGGTTTGGCCCATGCCAGCACCAAGCTGTTAGGCGATGAAGAGTTGGAAGAGATGGCCTATCACTCGGCGGTGGAATTCGCCCGCCGCTGCGCCAGTTTCTTCCCCAAGTTTTTTCCGGGACACACGGCTTCGGAATTCATGGATTTGGGCCAGCCCCGGTTACGCATCGGACAAAGTCAGGAACAACCCTTGACCGATATTCCGGCCTTTCGAGCCGAACTGGATTTATCCTGGTTCCTGGAACTCTAAAGCAAGAAACCCGACTCGAATGAGCCGGGTTTCCAGTTTTGGAACTTGAATCTTAATTGATGTACATGTTCCAAAGGTTGCTGACGTTGCCGCTCTGAATCGCCTGCAAGCGGACCGTCAATCCGGAAGCGGTGCTGGGAATGCTGACGGTGAAGTTGGCTTTGCCGTCGGCTCCACTCAAAGTTCCCGGGGCAGCCAATTGCGGATTGGCCATGTCCACGGTCACCCCCAACTGGGAGATGAAAGTACTACCGGCCTGCAAGCTGTAGACCAGGTAGGTCATGCTGTTGGGCTGGGCGAAGTCGACGTCGAAGTTGTTGAAGAAGCCGGCGCTCAACACTCCGGTGGAAAGGGTCATTCCCGGGCCGCCGCTGCCGTCGTTGCCAAACAGGTTGAGAGACCAGTTGTTCCAGGTGCCGGTGGTTCCCGAAGAGCGGTCGGTGATCTGAAGGGTCCAATTTCCTTGAGAGTCTTCATCCCAATGCCGCAGACTGGTCAACCGGTAATTACTGAAATTGTTCTGGCTGTCGTCCCGGGTTTTGGTCAACACCGAATTGGTTCCGGACGGGGAAGTCAACTTGACTTGCAAGTCGCCGATGTAGGTGTGATTCACGTTCAGAATCACTTCCACCGCTTCCACCTTGAAGTTTGAATTGACCGTGACGGTTTCGGTCAAGCCGGTGGTGTCGTTGTCGGGAATGGTCTGGTTCACCGATTGAGTGCCGCTGGCGTAGCTTTGCTCGCTGCCAAGGCTTTCCCAAGCGGCGGCCACGGCGCAACCCTTGCCGGCGTCCACGGCACCGTATCCGTAACGGTAACTGATGTCGTGACCGGCACCGTTGGTGGTCCAAAAAGAATCGTTGGGATCGTTCTTGCGCGAGGAGTGCACCAACACGCCTTGCACGTCGCGCCAGCTCAAGTTCGGATTGGCTTCCAACATCAAAGCGATGGCACCGGCACCCAACGGCGAAGCGGAGGAAGTGCCTCCAAAACCACTGGTGTAACTGCTACCGGAATCGGTGGTGTAGATGCCCCGGTTGTTGCCGCTGGAATGAGCGACCACCAACATGGAAGAACCACGCTCGTTGTACCAAGCCCGATCGTCCTGATCTCCAATGGCTCCGACGGCGATGGTGTAGCGGCTGGAGGCGTAGGGGTCGTATTCAACCCGATCGCTCTCGCCACCGTTTCCGGCAGCCCAGCAGAAGATTTCCCCTAAACCGCCGCGGCCGGTATCCACGGAATTGGCCAAAGCATTCAACTCCGTGCTGGAGATGAAGTGCAAGTTGCCGTTGTCCGAAGGTCCCCAAGAGTTGTTCTTGATGTCGTTCAGATCGTTGCGGTAATTGAAAGCGTTGGCCGTGCCGGAACTACCGCTGACGTACTGCTTGGAAAATTGAGAGTTGTAGGCGGCTCCAACTCCGCCGCGGCCGTTATTGGCCACCGCCGACATGACGCCGGCGACACTGGTTCCGTGGCTGGAAGAACCGCCGCTTTGACTGGCCGCCGAGTGGTAGTTGGCCTGCAGGTCGGGATGATTGGTTTGGACACCCCATTCCACTACGCCCAAGGTGAAACCGTTACCGGTGTAACCCGCGTCCCAAGCCGGCTCGGCGTTGACGTCGGCATAGGACGGGTTGGTGTTGCGCAGGTGCCACTGTTGATTGAAGTTCGGATCGGAAGGCACCTGGCGGGTGAAGCGGGGCGAGACCAGGTCCAGGTAAACCTTGCCGGGAGGGTAGGCGGAGGCCAGAGCGGCGCTCAATTCCACGGCGGAGGCTACGGAGGAGGCATCCACCAGCCAGAAGCCGGGGGAGCCTTCGACCGGGCGGACGTCCAGTCCGCCGAAGGCTTCGCTCAAAGCGGTCAGATCGCCGAGGTCATCGGTTTCCACCAGAACCTGGGACAGCAGGCGGTAACCCGGAGTCGGTTCGGGAATGCGCCCGAGTTTGTCGGCCATGTCCAAATTGAGGCGGGCGGCGTCACTGCTTTCGGCCTGCCAATCGGACACGGTGAAGCTTTCCCAACCCCGATGGGTCAGAACCTGACGCTCTTGCTGGCCAAGGTCCTGCTGAGCCGGGAGGAGGGTCGCAAAGCTGAGGAGGAAGCCTGCGAGGAGGGAGAATTTGTGCGAATGCATGGGTTCACTTTCGAGGGAATGAATCACAAAGTCATGCAGATGAGGGGTTTCTGCTCGACGTCTTGAGATTCGGGGAGGATTCGCGGGCATAGCGGATGCCCGCTCCTGGAAAGAGACGGGGCGGCCCCGCCGGACGATCCAGGAAACCCAAAGGAAAAGTCCCGACAAAAGGGTATCCCGCCAATCAAATTCGATTTCTATTTTCGTCCAAGAATTTTTCTTCGCCGTCTCGACTGAAATCAGCCAAAGCACGGCTCAGCCAAGCCCTTGCGATTTGCCAGTCCTGGCCGGCGGTTCGCTCCGATACGCCCAAGACCCCGGCAATCTCCAACATGTTCAAGCCACCGAAAAACCGCAGCTCCACCACTCGCGCCGCCCGGGGACTCAAACTGTGCAAGTGGTTTAAAGCTTCGTCCAAAGCTTCGAAATCCAACTCACGCCGGCCGGCGATCTGGTTGGGATCCTGAAGCCAAATCCGCTTCCAATCCCGCCCTCGTTTTAGGCATTTTTTTGCCTTGGCATAGTCCTGCAACACTCGCCGCACGGTCGTGGCGGCGAAAGACAAGAACTCAGGCCGGCTCATCTTGGGAACGGCTCGATCCCCCACCATCCTCAAATAAGCCTCGTGGACCAAGGCGGTCGTCTGCAGGGTGTGGCCGGGTCCCTCCTTTCCCAAAGCGGATGCGGCCAAACGCTTCAACTCGCCATACAAAGCCTCCAGCAAAGGGGGTGAGGGTCGGGGCTCAGCCGGCTCAGGAGTCATTGCTGCCATAAGATGCTTGTCCGAAGATGTTTCATCCCACCTTATAGGATGGTGGCGAACTCCCCAAAAAATTCCTGCCGATTCCGCCGACTTATCTCGCGTCGATGAAGGAGGAATTTCCTCTACGCCCATGACTTCGCCGACTCCCCCCTCCCGCTTTGCCAGGATCCGAAGTCTCTTTCTCGAAGCCCTGGAGCAACCCGCGGAAGCCCAGAGCGCATTTCTCGATAAAGCTTGCGGCGAAGATCAGTCCCTGAAAGAAGACGTCCTTTCCCTGTTGACTCACGATCAGGAGGATTCGCCTCTAGATGAGTCTTTCATGAATTTGGGCGAACTTCTGATCGACGAAGAAGCTCAAGTACCGAGCCAGCTCGGCGCATTTCAGGTAAAGGAACAAATCGGCCACGGGGGTATGGCGGTGGTGTATCGCGGAATCCACCAGACCACTGGAGCTGAGGTGGCTTTAAAGATCCTTAAATCTGGGATCATGAGTCGGCGATCGGTTCAGCGCTTTCTGTTAGAAGCCAAAATCCTTCGCTTGCTCCACCACCCGGGTATCGCCCAAGTGCTGGAAACCGGCAGTTTTCGCTCGCGAGGGGAAACTCGGCACTTTTTTGTCCTGGAGTTGGTCCGGGGCGAAAACCTGATGGATTACGCCTCAAACCAGGAATTATCCCTGGCTCGAAAGTTGAAGCTCTTCCAGGAGCTTTGCCAAATTGTGGACTTCGCTCACCGGGAAGGCGTAATCCACCGGGACCTGAAACCGGCCAATGTCCTGGTCACTGCCGAAGGTCAGGTCAAAGTCCTGGATTTCGGAGTGGCTCGAGTTACCAACGCCAAGTTGGCCACCACCACGATGGAAACCACTCAAGGCCGAATCGTGGGCACCCTCGGATACATGAGTCCAGAACAATGCAGTGGAGATCGAGCCGTAGATCCGCGCTCAGACGTGTACTCCCTCGGAGTCATGCTCTACGAATTGCTTTCCGGGAAACCTCTCTTTGATTTCCACGGTATGTCGCTCACGGCGGCGATGAATCAAATCCAAAAAGGCCCGCCGCGAAATCTGGAACTTCCCGCCGGTGGCCAAAGCAGATCACTTCGAGGAGTGATCGCCAAAGCTCTACACCTGGACCCCAGTTTTCGCTATGACACGGCCGCCTCCTTTGCTGAGGATCTGCAACGCCTGTCGATGGGAAAACCCACCACGGCGGGTCAAACCTCCTTCCTTCGAGACGTTTTCTTCTGGGCGTCACGCCGCCCCACGCTAGCCGTCGGCATCCTGGGATTGGTCATTACCCTACTTTCCATCGCCATCACGGCAACTCATATAAGGCATATCGCTTCCATCAGTTACCGGATTTCGGTAAGCGGTCAGTATGATGAAGTAACGTTGCAAGATAATTTGGGAAATCCACTTTACAAATGGAAAGGAGGAATTCGCGGAAGTATCGTGAAAGCCCAATTGGTTCAACCATGGGAAAACCAACTTGATCAAGCCATCATATTAATCGGTTATCATCTTCATTCCACATCGGACTTTCCGGGACGAGTTTGCATTTACAGTGCGACCCGCCCCGAAGTTCCACTCTGGACCTGCAGCGAGCAACCCCTTCGGCCTCCAGAAAAACCCGACGCTCATCCCGAGGCCAAGGTAGCCATGCAAGATATTCTATTGGAGGATTTTTTCCCTCACCGAGAAGGATTGGAATTTGCTGCGATTCAATCCCTGAACCCCTTTGGCGCTACAGCCATTCGCATATTCGATTTTACCGGCCGTTTGCTTTACCAAGCTTGGCACGATGGTGCCCTTCTTTCCTTTTATTGGATTCAGAACGGCGGCATCTTATTGGCGTCCGGAATCGAAAGTTCCGCAACTTGGAAGGAAAGAGGAGTTCACGACCTGCTTGATCCATATCCAAGAATTGTACTTGCCTTGAAGATCCAGGAGCGCCCGGTTCCACCGGAGTCGTGGCTGATGAAAAACGAGCAATTTCAAGATAAGTCCCTGCTCTGGTACAAATGGTTTGGACCGGTAAAAAATCTAAGCAATTTAAGCGGGCTTGGCGTCGGACTCGCTCCGCCTCAATCCCCCTTTCCATTAGAGAATGACGCAGCTCTTTTAGTTCGCTTTTCCCTACCGGAAATTGGCCCGGGCCGGTTCCTCTTTTCGAGGACTATGAACAAAGAAGGCCTTCTTTCAGCAAAATTCGTCACACCCGATATTGAGATGGCAGAAAAAAAGAAGTTATTACCTCCTTTAGAGGAGTTCAAACTCCTTCCTCTCAGAGAGCTGCCTCCGATTCAGTAGCTGGCGGCTCCGAGGATGCCCCGGTTCCTCGGCTAAGAGCACGTTTGAGCCAAGCCTTGGCGAACTTCAGATCCCCGAGAACGGTGCTTTCCGATTTATGCAGCACTTTGGCGATGTCGGCAATCTTCATACCGCCGAAAAAGCGCATTTCCAAGACCTTGGCCTGGCGCTCATACGAGTCGGCAAAGGATTCCAGAGCCGCATCCAGATCCAAAATATCCACGACTCGGCCGGAATCTGCGGCTGCATCCTCCTGGAAGTCCTGAAAGGCAACCCGGCACCAGCCCCCACCCCGCTTGACCGCTTGACGCTTGCGGGCATGATCCACCAGGACGTTTCGCGCCATTCTCGCAGCGATGCGCAAGAATTGAACTCGCTCCATTCCCCGCACCGATTCCTGACCAGCCAGGCGCAAGTAAGTTTCGTGCACCAAAGCGGTTGCCTGCAAGGTATGCTCCCTGCGCTCCCCTGCCAACAGGATGTTGGCGACCTTCTTCAATTCGTCATATGTTTGGCTTAGAAGGTCATCGGGAATGTGAAACCCGGCATTCTTATGAGTGCTTGGCAAGGTCAATGACTGGATGGTAGGCCTAAGAAAGCAGGGGGATTGCCATCATAAAGACAAACAGCGACCTCTCTTAAAAAATCCGCCTTTTGCCTTGGAGCTTCTTCCCGGTTTTTTCGCTCTTAATATGCTGAGGTTCCGCTCGACCGAGCCCGGCAACGTCCATTGCCCATGCAATCCCCGTCCAAGTCCCCGGATCCCCGCCGAATCCAAGAATTATTTTTGGCCGCAGCGGATCTTCCCCAGGAGGAACAACGGGAATATCTGCAGCGGCACACCGGCGGCGACCGGGAGCTCATGGAAGAAGTGCTCAGTCTATTGGGCTTCGATCAGCAAAGCGCCGACTGGGATCAGCCATTGCTCCAAGTCGCTCCAATTTGGAAACTGGAAGACGGCGAAGAAATCAGTCAGGCCTGGGCACCGGACACCTTGGGCAAATATCAAATTTTGCAGACTTTGGCACGAGGGGGCATGGGCACAGTTTTTCGAGCACGGCAACCGGAAATTGACCGGGAAGTCGCTTTGAAAGCCTTACACCACGACATGGTGACTCCTGTTATTTTGAGGCGATTTGAACTCGAAGTCCAAATTCTCGGACAACTGGATCACCCGGGGATAGCCCGAATTTACGACGCCGGCACTGCTCGACAAGACGGAAGAAGTTACTTTTTCTATGCCATGGAATTGGTTCGAGGAACCAATCTGTTGGAATATGCCACCCGGAAGGATTTGCAGTATCGAGATCGCCTTCGATTGTTTCTAAAAGTTTGTGAGGCGGTGGACCACGCCCATAAAGAAAATATCCTGCACCGAGATCTGAAGCCAGCGAACATCATGGTGAACCAGCACGGTGCGGCAAAAATCCTTGATTTCGGAGTTGCCCGCATTCTCAATCAAGAATCTCCCAGCAGGACTTTTTCCACCACGCCCGGCGTACTGATTGGAACCTTGGCGTACATGAGCCCGGAACAGGCCGCAGGAGGGACGGCCCTGGATTTCCGAACCGATGTCTATTCCCTTGGAGCCATCTTGTTTGAAATGGTTTTTGGGTACCCCTATCTCGACCTTCATGACCTGCCCATCCCGGAAGCCATCCACAAAATCCAGCAGGGCCGCCCAAAATTTCCCTCGGTCTCGGATTCCGGTGAAGCCTCCTCCCTGCTTCCGGTTTTGCATAAGGCTTTGGCAGTCGACCCCGGCCTGCGCTATCCGTCAGCCGGAAGCCTGGCCCAGGATTTAGCTCGCTTGCTTGAAGGCAAACCGACCCAAGCTCGTTTGCCTTCCAGGCGCATTCGGTGGTCACAATACGTTGCCCGCCACCCTGTGATGGCAACTCTGATCGCTTGTTCGATCATCCTGATCTCGACCCTGGTCCTGACTTTGGCCAGCGTTCATTTTTTGGCCAGAGTTCCCCACTACTTCGTCATAAACAAAGAAGCCCGCTATGCCCGCCTGAGAACCCGGTCAGGCCACGACCTTCGGGCATGGGATTTTGAACAACATGGAGAAATCGTCGATGGAGTGTTGATCCGGGAACCGGGCTTGCTTCAAGGCGAGAAGGTTTTGGCCATCGCTCATGGAGAAGGGTGCGCCGATCCAAAATTGAACGGCAAGATCGCTCTCTACCACATGGACGACTTGGATCAACCCTATTGGACCTCGGCCTCACATCCGATGATTCCTCCAGGCGGCCGAAAAGACAGGAAGGAAGTAAAGGAATTGGCCGAATTCGTGCACGCTTGGGACATTTTTCCTGAACTTCCCGGCCAGGAAATCTTGGCCGTGGAAACCCTTTCCCCATATTCGCCCTCGGTAATCCGAATCTTCGATTTGAAGGGGAAGTTGCTGTTTGAAGAATGGCACAACGGAGCCTTATTCTCTGCCGCTTGGTGGGCCTCTAACGGCACAGTCGTCTTCGCCGGCGTGAACAGCGAAGGCAACTGGATCCGGCGCGGTTACCCGAGCAACGGCAAGGAATATCCGGCGGTGGTGTTCGCCATCAAGCCGGAATTGGGGAAACTGGAGCGGGAACAATGGATGGTCAAAGACCAGGAAACTCAGCTTGACTCAGTACTCTGGTATCGATGGTTGGGCCCGCCCGAACTTCTGCAAGGATTCCGTGGAGGATCTCCGCTTCTCACTGTCGGCCAAGGGCACACGGTAAAGGATAAGTTGACATTCCGATATAACTTTCAATTCGATTATGAGGCCGGTTCGGAGAGAGTGGCATTCCACTTTACTTTGAACTCCCGGGGAGAAACCACTAGCCGCTACACAGGAGAAGATTATCGAGCCTTTCGAGAACAAGGTCTAGTAGCCGATTTCAGCGAGTTCAAACTTTTGGACTACTCCGTTCTGCCTAAGGTCCGGACTCCTCAATAACCCGGCTTTCTTCAACTTCCAGGAGCATCCGCTCGGCGGATTCTTGGATCGGAACCAATTCCGGGCTTTGAGTTTCCAAGTTTTGAATGCGTTTGAGGAGGTTGGCGGCCGCTTCCCGACGACCGAGATCCATCCACACTGAGGCCAAATTCAACGCCGGCCCCAAAGCCTGGCGAGTTGCAAATCCATGGACGGCTTCCGCAATTTCCGCCGCTTCCCTGAAAAAGGGTTCCGCCTGCTCGAATTCTCCTTTGCTTGCAAAACAAATGGCTGCTCCGGTCAAACATCTGGCCCGCTCCGGATCTTGTGGAAGATCGGCTTTAAGACCGGTGACGACTTCCAAGAATAAGGAAAGCGCCTGCTCGTCTTGCTCCAAGCGCAATTTCAAAAAACCCAAGTTGCGCTGGGTCTTCAAGGTTTCCCGGTGCCGGAGTCCCAAGGAACGTTTTTGATCCACCAACAAATCGGTATACAGTTGATCCGCCTCCTCCACATCCCCAAGATCCTTCGAAACCCGCGCCAATTCGCCTCGCAGGCGCATGCGCAAGGGGTGATCGGTGCGAAAACGCCGTTCGGCGAGCTGCAAGGCTTGCCGATATCGCTCTCTCGCAACTTCCGGCTGCCCCTGAGTTTCCAAAATCGCTCCAATCTCATGGAGAGAGCTCAGGGTTTTGGGATGATCCTCTCCCAAGTATCGACGGCGACTTTCCCAGGCCGAAGTCGCCAGGGTTTCCGCTCGTTGCAGCTTCCCGCTTTGCCGGCAGATGGAAGCCAGGTTGTGCTGGCAATCCTCCACTTCTTCTCTCGGATAGGGTTCGATGTTCAAATAATCATCCAAAACCGCTTCCAGCATTTCGATGGATGCTTCAACCTTTCCAAGCCGGAAGGCCACTAGCCCAAGGTTCATCTTCACCGAAAGCAAACGCAGAAGATTTAAGCCGTCGGTCCCGTCCAATCCCTCGAGGATTTGTTGAAACGTCGCCTCGGCTTCGTGGTAGCGCCCGCTGGTTTCAAATAGGACGGCCAACTCGTTTCGCGCCGCCAAGATTTCCGGATGAGATGGACCGTGGAGCGGCAGACCGATATCCAAACAAGCCCGAAAATGCTTCTCCGCTTCCCCGGGGCGACCGAAAGCCGCGTTGGCCTGCCCGATGGCCAAAAGCAAGCGAACTTGGATTTCCGGATCGCCTTGAAATTCCTTCCTTAATTGTTCGGCTCGTTGGTCCAACAATTCACCGACAGCATCCCGTTGACTCGGGTTCATCCCAGGATCAGCGGTAGCAAACAGACCTTCCAAAAAGGTCACGGCTCGTTCCGCTCGAATCCGAGTTTGGCGTTCATGCCAAAACATCGCCATCAGACTTAAGGAAAACGCAACGGCCATAAGAGCGAAACCAGTCCAAAGCGGATGCCTCTTGGCCCACTTCCAACTGCGCCGAAAGGGCCCCGGAGTTTTGGCAAGGACGGTTTCTCCCTTCAACCAGCGCTGTAACTCGTCGGCCACTTCCGCCGCCGACCGGTAACGCCGGCGCGGATCTTTCTCCAGCGCCTTCAGACATACCGCCGCCAATTCTTCAGGAATCGCCCTGCGGATCTTGCGCGGATCCGGCGGGTCTCGAAGCACAATTTGCTGATAAACCTCCGCGACAGAATCGCCGGCGAAAGCCCGCTCCAAGGTCAGCAATTCATAAAAGGTCGCCCCCAACGAAAAAACGTCGGAAATGGGCCCGATGTTCTCTTTCGGGCCGCGCAAAATCTCCGGCGCGGTGTAAAACGGCGTCCCCGGATATTCACCGGTTCTGGACAAACCGGGGCCTTCCTCCAGTTTTGCCATGCCGAAGTCGGAAACTTTGCAATGGCCCGCTTCATTCAGCAATATGTTGGACGGCTTTACGTCCCGGTGGATGACTCCAGCTTGATGGGCCGCCTCCAAGGCGCGAGCGGTTTCCAGCACCCAAATCGCGGTCTTTTGAATCCAACCCTTGGGAAGTTCGGCAAAGGCCCGAGCATCGACGATTTCTCGCGCCAGGCTTTTTCCCTCCGGCACCAATTCCATCACCAGGAAATGAATTCCCTGCTCTTCTTTATACGCAAAGATTTGAACGATTCCGGGATGTCGAATCCGAGCCGATGCTTGAGCCTCCAGAACGATGCGCTTCCATCGCCGGGCCGAAACGGGCGAATCGGGAGAAGGCAGCAGCTTGACGGCAACCAATCGGTCCAAGCGGCCTTCTTTGGCTTCCCAGACTTGCCCCATGCCCCCGGAACCAAGCAACCGAATCAATTCGAAATCGCCAAGCCGGGTCCCGGCGGTCCACTCGCTCTGCTTTCCTCCAAACCAATGCCGAAGCTCTCGGTAATCCTCATACCGGCTGCGTAGGGCCGATCGAAGCTCTTCATCAACTTCCAGCAAGAAGTCTTCAAAAGAAGCTTCCGGATCCTCCAGGATTCGATCGAGGAATTCCTCGAACCGTTGTTCAACGAGATTAGGCAGAGCAGGCTCCACGGAACGGGGTATCCAGGAAACGACCTGGATACCCCACTCTATGACTTATTGAACCGTACCTAAAACGGGATTGCTCTTGAGCGAGGCCGCCCCTCGGGCAAGTACCGCCTGGGTAGCGACCGGAATCGGTGGAACGTTAGACGAAACGGGAAGTTGCACCAAGGCCACACCTTCAGCATTGGCGCTTTGACTGGTAAGCAATTGAACCGGATTCACGACGTCCAGGCAAAGCCCGCCCAAGATCGGGACGCAAGGACCGGCCCCGATACCGGAAAGGGAGTAAACGAAGTGGACGAGTTCAAATGGGTCAGCTCCTACGGCAGCCATGCTTCCCTGACCACCGGCCACCAGAGCTCCTTGGATGTGTTGCAGATCCCATTGGTTGCGCACGACAACCGTCATCATCACTGAACTCTGGGGAAATCCGATGGAATCCAAATCCACCGGATCCTGGTAGCTGCACGCAGGTGAGCTGAAGAAGGAGGGTTCGCTTTCGGAATCGGTTGCCGCCCAAAAGAACCGACCGTCGTTGGGCAGTCCCGGTGAATCCGGGATCCGCATCTCCACCCAAAGATAGTCGTGCTGAATCGGTACGTCATCGAAAGGGTGCATCACCATGGAGCCTAAGCTCATACCGGCTGAGTAAGTTTGCGTATTGCCGGCCAGCAAGGTTCGCGGACTACTTGGATTGGGATCGTCCGCTCCCCACAGACGAACTTCCACGTCGAAGTCATACAACTCGACCAGTTCCGCTCCAACTCGAACCCCGCTGACGATCGCCTGCCCGCCAAAGGAGTTGATCCACTGAGCCGTCTCAAAACGGCGCCAAACGCTGGTTTCATAGGTAGAACCGGTTTGAGTGTTCACGCACATGATGCCCAATCCAGGAATCGCTTGGGTTCCGTAATGGGATTCCCAAGGATCACCAATCATTAAGGCGTTCATGTCGTCAGTGGCTTTTAAGCCGCAGTCCAGAGAAGAAGCCCATAAGCCTCCATTCGCAAATATGCCGCCGGAACCAATAATCGGTATCGCAAGAGCGGTTGGCGAAGTTTCATCCAGGGAATAGGCCACTCCCCCGGAACCCACCGCCAGCGCATCGATGTTGTCTCCCGGAACCAGTCCGAGCATAAAGCCGGGAATGAACAAGCCCCAAGTTCCCGGAGCGGTAGCCACCAAGATGTCGTCCGGTCCCACTCCAATGGTCGCTCCGGTGGCGGCATCGACCGAGAAAAACACCGGAAACTTCTTTTTGGAAATCCAGCAAAGAGAATCAATGTCCGATTGCGGCGGCGGGTTTGGCGTCAGGCATTTGGCGTCCGACCACTGAAAAGCCCCTCCGGCCCCGGTAACGAATTCCACTGCGAAGATGTCACTAGAAGCCCCGTTTCCTGAGGATTGAGTGGCCACCGCTCCAAGACCTTCACTTTGACGATCCACCGAAAATAGCGCCAAGACGAATCTCTGAGTCACTCCAATCGGCCAACCCGGCGTAATCGGTCCGGCGGCTGGAAACACGTCGGCTCCATCGGAAAACGCATCCACGTTGGAACCTGGAGGGAGACCTAGATCGGCCAAAGTCCACACGGCGGTCCACATGCATCCCGTTCCGTGAATGGACAGATCGCTGGGATCAAAGGCGGGAACTTCGGGGGAAAGGGGGTCGATGCCTTGGGTTTGGCCGAAGGCGCCGCCGGCAAGCATCATGCCGGCGACCAAGCAAATTAGCTTCTGAATCATCTTGAACCTCCAAGTGAGCCATTGAGTTCACTGGGAAAGACCAAGATCCAGGCACCGGCACCAAAAAAATTAAGGTGGGTTCGGGTCAGGATTGTCTTAGATGACGCAAAGCTTTACGCATACGGTTTTTAAGATCTTGCTTCGGTTGCTTCAATCGCTCGGCGATGGTGTCCAAAGTCAGACCTTGGAAGTGGAGTCGCAGGAGCTCGCGTTCGTCCTCCGGAAGAGCTCGCAGTCGATCCTCCGCCGCTCGCCTTTGTTCCGAGGCCTGCATTCGGCTTGGCGGAGATGGTTCCGTCCGGGCCAGACCCAACTCGTCTGGATCCACTGGGGAACGCCGATCTTCCCTGCGCTTGGCGGACTGAAGGTCCCGAGCTCGATTGGAAGCCTTCCATCGAATCCTCTGAGCCAACAAAGCCAAAAAACTCGCTCGGTTCCTGAACTCGAGGTTTAAAAACTCCGGCCAAAGATCTCGAAACACGGATTGCACCAAATCGCCGCTGTCAAAATGGCGCCGCAAGCTTGGAGCCATTGAAGCCCGACTCAGGCGCAGGAGATCTTCCATGAAATAACTCAGGAACTCTTCGGCCAAACTCGGATCCGTGGAAGCACCGGAGTGCACTTGAGCCAAAGCGGCGTTCAAAGCCGATTGCCCGCCCTGGAGCTGAACCAACAGGCGCTCTCGGCCTTCCATCGAATTCAAATATCGATAACTCGACGGCCCAAGCGATTCCGCCGCGAATTCCAAAGCAACTTCGAGGTCATCTTTCGGATTTCGCGACGAAGCGGTCATGGCAGGATTGGCCGATGCAAAATTGGACTCAGGACCGATTGATCGCCGTTTTGGCCACGGGGAACGACGGCCTGGAGGCTCAAGGTCACCAAAGGCGCATTCACAGGAACCGCCAGGTTGAGTACCGCCACGCCGTTCGGACCGGCACTGGCGCCGCCTAAAACTTGAATGGGTTCTTCCAAGCCTAAATGGCGATGCCCCAAAAGCGGTTTCTCCGGTCCCTCGCCGGCACCGTTCAGGCTAAAGAGAAAGAAAGCGAACTCCCAAGGGTTCAGTCCTTGCAAACGAAACTCGCTGCTTTGCCCTTGATGAAGGTCCTCGACTTGAAAAGGTTGAGGGGCCGCAACGTGAAGGAATTGGTCGGCAGGTAAATCCCGGAGCACCGTTTGGAAACCATCTGCCCACTCCACCTTGAACTCCTGCAGGCGATCGGCGGCTCCCAAGCCGAAATGTGCACTGAGCTGCCCGCGTCCCAAATACGTCGGGCCACCGTCGATCCAAGCGGTTTGCTTTCGACCTCCGGCCGTGATCTCCACCTTCGACCCGAGGCCGTTCGGGGCCAAGTTCGAGCGGCTGGAAGTATCCAATTGGATCTGCAACCAATGGATGGACGTGCCATGAAGATCGTTGCGCAATAGCTTGACCGGTTCCTTGTAGCCGGTGATCACGACATCCAAATCGCCGTCGCGGTCGTAATCGAGGGGATAAAGACCTCGCCCTTGCCCTCGGTGTTCGAACCCGCAAAGCAAAGCGATTTCCTGAAAGCCGTTTCCTTGTTGATTGTGAAATAGATAGGACGGCTCTTGCAACCATTGGGCGTCCAGCAGCCAGCCGTTGGTGACCGCCAGATCTTGCCAACCGTCGTGGTCGAAATCCAAGGCGCTACAACCCCAAGCCCATCCTCCATCGTGCACTCCGGAAGCGGCCGGAAGGGATTCGAAGCGGTGGGCGCCGATCTGACGATAGAGACGATTTCCGTTGGGGTAGCCTGGAGCAGGCAATTCGTACACGGCGGAAACAAACCAATCCAGTTTTTGATCGCCGTCAAAGTCGGCAATGGCGCTTCCCATGCCGTTGTAAGCCAGGTCGCCGCTCAAGAAATTACGGTCTTCCTGGAACGTTCCATTGCGCAGGTTGCGGAAGTATCGGGTGGATCCGAAGTCCGCCGCCACCAGAAGTTCAGGATAGCGATCGCCGTCTACGTCGACGAAACGGGGGGTGAATCCCAACATCGGGTAAACGTCCAAACCGGCTTGATCGGTTACGTCGCTGAAGGTGCCGTCACCGTTGTTACGGAACAAGGTATTGCCGGCGGATTGCACGAACCAGGCACAAACGAACAAATCCAAATCGCCATCCTGATCGTAGTCACCAAACACTGGACTGAATCCATCCGGCAAGGCGCTGGTGAAGTTCACTCCCGCAGCCACCGCCACTTCCTGAAAGGTGCCCTGCCCAGAGTTGCGATACAAAAGGTGTTGTCCGTCTCGAGGCGGGGTTCCGATGGGCCCGAAACTGGTCACGAATAGATCTTGCCAACCGTCTCCGTTGTAATCGCCGGCAATCACGCCGGTGCCGCGGTGTTGCCTGGCCACGCCCCAGGCTTGCCCCTGTTCCTGGAAGGTGCCGTTTCCCTGATTGATGAACAAACGGTCGGCTGTACCCCCACCGATGACGAACAAGTCCGGCCAGCCGTCGGCATTGAAATCACCTACGGTCGCCCCGCCATCCATGGTTCCGGCAAGGTGATCGTCAGCCGGATCGTGTTGAAACACCAAGCCGGCGGATTGGCTTTGATCGGAAAAAGATGGGATGCCTTGGGCGGCCAACCAGGACGGCATGGTCACCAACCCGAAGGCGAAAATGGCGGAACGAAGCACGGTGAGGAATGAGATTGAGGGGGTGAGGGCAAGGAAATCCGACGAAATCCATCATAAGGCTTGGTCGCAAATCCCATGAAAAAGCCCGGAAGAAGACCGAGGCCTTCTTCCGGGGGTGCGGAGAATTGGCGTTGGAATTAGGGCACGATTCCAACCACCCGGGCATTTGATTTCACCGAATCGCTGCCGTTCAATCCGCGCGGAACGATGCCCTGGACCGTCACTTTCATTTCCGGCGAATTCGGCGGGATGGTGACCGGAAGGCTAGCCACGCCGCTGGGATCGGCTGAGGCGCTGCCGAGGAAGAACACCGGATCCAACATGTCGTAACAAAGGCCGCCCAAGGCGGCTTTGCAACGACCGGGGCCCGGGCCGACGAAGCTGTGCAGGAACATCACCCACTCTCCGGGATTGGCTCCATGCAATTCGACCGTTGCCGTAGTTCCCATGGAGACCGTTTGCGGAGCCTGCAAAGGAAGGCCGGAAGCCACCCTCAAACTTTGATTGGCCGCCACCGGGCCAAGAACGGTTAGAGAGCCGTCCGCCCATTGCACCCACAATTCGTCCACTTGACTGGCAAGGCCGACGCCGAATTCCACCGCCAACTCACTTTGAGAAAGATAGCTGGTCCGACTGTCCATGTACCGAATCTGCTGTTGGCCGGAAGCGAACACGGCTTTCAGACGAGTGCCGATTCCGTCAGCGGCCAACCCCGAATGGGCGGAAGTATCCAAGGTCACCCGCAAGGTATTGCCGTTGCTTGCCGGACAATCGTTGCGGAATAGTTTCAGATCATCTTGATTGGCGAAAATGACCAAGTCCTGGTCACCGTCCAAATCGTAATCGAAGTTCAGCATTCCCCGGCCTTGGTAGTCGTGGTGCAAACCGGCGGATTGGCTGGATTCCGAAAAGGTGCCGTCACCTTGATTGACGAACAGCTTGCTGGGATAGACGTCAAAAGGAGGCGTGGCCCAGCCATTGGTTTCGGCGATGTCCAACATGCCGTCACGGTTGCAATCGAGGAATACCGGAGCCCAGCCCCAACCGCCGTCGTCCACGCCGGCGTTTTGGGAATCTTGTAAGTAAACGTGATCCCCTTGATTGAACCAGACCATGTTGCCGCTTCCCGGGCCCCAGTAAACCGAAGTCCCGTAGAAGTCGAGCAGGCCATCATCGTTTAGGTCGCCGATCGCCACTCCCATGCCGTTCAGGGAACCGAAACCGCTGGGGTTGGGTTGCAAGCGAGTAAAGGTCCCGTCACCGTTGTTGATGTAATAACGGCTGGTGCCTGCATCGGCGATGGCGATCAATTCGGGGTAGAGGTCCCCGTCCATGTCGGCAAAAGTAGGCGCAAAGCCTTTCATCGACAGAGAAAAAACACCAGCGGCACTGGTTACGTCGGTGAAAGTTTCATCGCCGTTGTTTTGAAACAAACGGTTTCCTCCATTGGTGAACTCCCATCCAGTTACGAACAGGTCCAAATCGCCATCCAAATCATAATCGCCCCAAGCGGAACCGTATCCGTCCGGCATCCCTTGAGTGGTTTCGTGAACTCCGGCGGCAGCGGCAACGTTGCTGAAGCTGCCATTGCCATTGTTTCGGTAAAGTCGGTGCTGCCCGGTTTGTCTGGGCTGACCGGCTGGTCCGAAACTGGTCACGTAAATGTCCAGCCAGCCGTCGTTATTGAAATCGGCCGCGGAGCATCCGGAACCGTGATGCAATTCCGATAATCCCCACGCGGCGGCTTCGTCTCGAAAGGTTCCGTCGCCGTTGTTCAGGAACAGGCGATCCGGCGTACCGCCTCCGCCGATTACGTAAAGATCCGGCCAGCCGTCCCGATTGAAATCTCCGGCAGCACCGCCGGCAATCATCGGATTCGCCATCAATGCGGGATCTTCCATGTGGGTCATGGCCACCCCGGCCGGGATGGTTTGATCACTAAAGGAAGCTTGAGCGAGAAGCGGCGAGGAGACTGCACAAAGCAGACCCAGCGCCAGGGGGAACAACTGGACGCGCATGGCTCAGCCCTAAGGGTTTCGCGATTGAAAGGAACGAGGGGGACAGTTCCAACATAACCCCAAACCGCAACATATTCCAAATGGAAATTCCCTTCTCCGAGCCCGGCAAAGGGCTCAGGGAAGGGAAAGCTCTAAAGCGCGGAGCTACTTAAGGGCGCAAGCCCGCTCCGGTCACTACCGAGGGATAGCCCACTTGAGCGGCCTGCAAGAACAATTGCTTGCCGTGGTAAAGGGGATCCACCGGGAAGCTGAAAGTAGCTTCTCCCTGGGCGTCGGTCATCACCGGTCCAGCGGCAAACTTCGGTTCGCGCAACCACAAAGTCGCAGCGACCAACGGCTCATAGGTGGGTTTGAATCCTTGAATGGTGTAAAACAGCCAAAGATCTTCCAACGGCCGAAAGCCGTAGGCGCGAACGTCGACTTGAGTAGCAGGGCGGTCCACGATCAGACTGAGGAAGGGCGGATCCAGAGAAAGGGCTCGAACCACGCCGAAGAAATTTCCAAGCAGATCCTTTTCGTATTTGCTGCTGATGATGACATCGTTACGTCCATCTAAATCTAAATCTCCGATTCCACTGACCGCCCAACCCATACGGTCTCCACCATGACGCCCGTAAAGGTGGTTGACGATTCCTCCGTCATGACCGGAAAAGATCCAAACGGCGCCGGCATCTTCACCGGGATAACCGGTGGCATCAGCACCGACGATCCAGTCAGGAAGTCCGTCGCCGTCCACGTCTCCCAGGCCGGCCACCTGCAAGCCGAAATTGTCGCCCTCGGTTTCTTCCTGATACTGAAAGACGAGAGATCCGTCATAGCCGGAAAAAACTTTGACGAACCCGAATTCGGTGGAACCGAAAGTGAGCGGGCTGCAGCCCAGTACCAGCTCCGGGTAGCCGTCGCCGTTCAAATCCCCGACAGCTTCTATTTGGAGATTGGCAAACTCGGTCGAGTAGCCGGGGAACTGCAAAAGCACTGCGCCATCGACCCCGGAAAGGACATAGGCGTGTTCATGATCCTCGGTTCCAATGTCCGGAACTCCATCCAAGTTCACGTCCCCGAGTGCTCTGGCGGTAGGACCTACATCCGAAACAGTGAAGAATTCACTGCCGTCGGCTCCGGACAAGAAATGCAAAGTGAAAGGATAGAAAGAACCGATCACAAGATCCGGAATGAAGTCTCCATTCAGATCACCGGGGCTACACAAACCGTAGCCGTACAAATCCACTCCCAGGCCGGCTTCGAATTCGAACAGGATTCCAGCGTCATAACCGGAGAAAACTCGAACCTTGCCGTATGAAGTCGGGATCACTTCTTCGCGTTTGGCCGCCACGGCAAAGTCATCCCAGCCGTCTCCGTTCATATCCCCCACGCCGGCGACCGCGGAACCGAACTCGCCGCCATCCTTGCTTCCAATCAAGCGATAAATCAAGCTGCCATCGAAACCGGAAAGGACCGCTGCTGCGCCGTTGTTGGACATGCCGACATCAGCAGACGGTCCGCCCACCAGCAGGTCCGGCACCCCGTCTCCATCTACGTCACCCGCGGGTGCCAGGGTATTTCCAAAGGAAGCGGAAGTCGGCCCTGCCCAACGATGCAAAACTTCCTGGGCGAACAACGTCGGATGCAACATCCAAACAAGAGCCGAAGCAAACCAGAAAAAAGAACGTTTCATGGGAACCTCCAGGGTCGGCGAAAGCCGACCGACCGGTATTATCTCAAAGAGGTTGGGCGAAGTTAAGGTTCGCATGGAGTCTTCATATGCCTCACCTCATATGATTATCCTGAATCCAAGGAATTAGAAAAAGCCGCCGGCACAAACCGGCGGCCTCGCGAAAGGAAGTTCTGTCAAATCCCGAAGAATCGGAATCGAGCCCAATGAGCGGGGTGAAGGGCGGAGGATGAAACTTCTTCCCCGGCTTTCCGAAGCCAGCGGCGTTGCGCCCGCCACAAAGCTTCCGAGACTTCCCCGTTGCGGACTTCTTGACGCAGCATGGCTTCAAAGGCCCAGCCCTTGCCGTCGGGAGCATTCCATTGGCTCAGGCAAACGCCGGCAGCGCCGGAAGTTTGTAAGCCGCAAACCAGGGCGAACAAACCTTCGGGATGAAGGTCTAGCTCACCCAGTTGAGGACCGACGGCTGCCGCCGGCAAAAGCAGGAAGTCAGCATTCACGTTCAAGTGGAATACTTCTCCAAGATCCAGGAGACCGTCGGGCCGCTGCCAAAACGCACGGCCGTCTTCTGCTTCCGGTCCGAAAACCAGACAAGTTGCGGAAGGCACTTGAGCGTCGAGGTAAACCGGAAGCTGCAGATCCAAAAAACGCAACCGGTTCGGCAAAGCGGCCAGGAACTCTCGGAACGACGATTCCGTAACTTCGGCACCTTGGTAAACCGCTTCGCCATCGGGATAGTTGGGTGCAATGGCGGGCCGAGGGCTGAAACCCGGCTCCACTGCGAAACGATTCTTCAAGCGATTCCATTGGTGCAAGGGGGCTTCTTCGGCAAAGGCGTGCCCGGGACCGAAGTGAGCGATTTCTTGGCCGCCTTCCGCCTTTTGGGCCTGCAACAAAGCTTGCACGCTGGCGGCATAAGCAATCCGGCAATGGCGGGCCCACGGCTGTTTGGCCACCGTCAGAGCTTCGAACGGTACGAAAGCCAACGGGCCTTCGGGGACAATGTATACCTTGCGGAAAGCAGCAAGTTCCTCGCCCAGAGGCTGCAACAATCGCCGGCTCCACTTATCCAAATCAGGATTGAGCTCGGCATCGGAACACGCGGCCAGGAATTCAGCCAGCTCAGAGCGCCAGGCTCGGCCTTCTCCCAAGGAAACCAATTGATCGGTCTTCTCGTTTGAAGTCACCAACATGGCCCAAACACTTTCTTCGCTCCAGGGAAAGATCAGGATCGCTTGATCTTCCGCTTGCAGAAAGGCGCGGGCTTGCTGCAAATCCGCTCCTTGCGCTAGAACCAGAGAGCCCATAGCGGAGTCACTCTGAAGCGCAGCCTTTCGAAGGCGTTCCGTTTGAGCATTGAAGGCCTTTCGCTGTTCCTTCGGAACTGCAAGCCGTTCTGCTTGGCGCAAGTGGGAGAAGAACCGCCCCAGACTCGGGAACTGAAAGGCTTCTCCGCTTTCCAACCACCAAGCCAACGCGCCTTGGATGGACCTTTGACGCTGCCGATCCGCGACTTGAAAGCTATCAGCCAGCAACTTTCCCTTTTCCGCCGCGGCGGTCCATCGCGCATGCCGGAGGAATTGATCGTAGTCTTCCAGCTCGGTCCACCAGCTTTGGAACATCAAGCCACTCAGACCGGAAGGAGGAGCTTTCTGCAAACAGGCTTCGGCCATGTCCAGCAAATCCAAGGCACCGACAGTGATTCCCGCCGAATCCACCTCGACTTCCAACAAAGCCAAAAACAGCGGCAACAAAGCCGGATGATCCTCTCCCAGGGCTTCGCGCCGGATTTCCAACACGGACATCAGAACTTCTTTGGCTTGATCGAGGTTTCCGTCGGCGGCCAAAGATTGTCCTAGCCGGAATCGCATTTCCGATACCAAGTCGTTGGCTTCGCCGATTTCAGATACGGCCAGTTGCACACCTTCCTGCAAATGCTCGACCGCGCTGGACCAATGGCCAAGCAAAAAGTGATCGTATCCAAGCACTCCCAGTGCTTGCGCCATTTCCAAACTTTGCGGCGCGCTTTGCCGCAGCCTTTCCACCAAGGCTTGCAGTACCGGCTCTGCGTCTTCGGCAAACCCGAAATCCAAAAGGCGTCCGCAAAGTTGGATGTCCCGGCTCCAGGATTCCGCACCTTCCAAACTCATCGCCGTGCGACGGCTCAAGATCTGGTCCAAGATTTCCTTGGCCTCGATGTTCTCACCCAAGCGGCGGAATTGAGCCAACTGGGCGTCGAGCAAGCTTTGCCAACCGGCACTGCCTTCGGCACCGGCTCCGGCCAAAGCGTTGGCAGCGTGTTCGAACAGTAAAAGGGCGGCGCCGACCTTGCCTTGCCTGGCCAGCAAATCGGCCAGGGAGCTCATCGGACGGCTGGTGGTGGGATTCATGCCGCCCAGGACACGTTCATAAATCGCGGTGGCCCATTCCAGATGCTGTTGAGCTTCCGCAGTTCTCCCCAAACTCAAGAAAATTCGGGCGGCGGCTTCCCGAGCTTCCGCCGCCATGGGCGTCCGACCGTAACTGGCTTCGAAATCCTCAACCGCTTTTTGAATCCAAACTGCCGCTTGCTCCAGGTCCCCCATGCGCTCGGCAACTCCAGCCAGATTGCGCCGCACTTGCGCGGTTCCCGGCGAGGGGTCGCCACCGAGCTTGGCGATTCGCAAGGCTTCCCGGCCGGCGTCCACCGCTTCTTCGTGGCGATCGGCTTGGGACAAACAGAAAGCAAGGTTGTTCCAAGTGCGGGCCACCAATTGGTGGTCCTTACCCAGCTCGGCCTCCTGATCCTTCAATAGCTTCTGAAAAGCTTGAATCGCATCCTCCAACCGGCCGGCCTGCATGAGAGCCTGAGCGGCTTCGGAACGGCGGGTGGCCTTTTTGAAGTTCTCGATTTCCTGGGGACTGGGTTTGGACGATTCCTGGGCCACGGCTGACGTCGGCAGGACCAGGCACAGGGCTAGCAGCAGGATGGGGAAGGGCTTCATGACGCAATGGGCTGATTCACTCCGCCACCGGCTCGCTCATGCTCGGTGGCTTCCTAGGGGTTGCCACTTTGGAAGGGGTTTCTTTCAAAAAATCCTGGACTCCATCGAGGTCGTCGAGGCACCGCAGGACCTCGACATAAGTCCCTTTCTAAAAATACTTAATGACTTCCCGAAGACCGGGCCGACGAAGTTCATCGCCGGCCCCAAAAACTCCTGAGTGAACCTTTTTGAACTTTCTTGAAGATGATTAGTTGGCTCGCAAAGTCTTGGTATTGCTGTCATAGGTGATTCCAGCGGAATCCACCCGGACTTCCAACCAGATCTTGACGCCGCTGAGAGCGGGAGGCACGGTACCGACCACCGACCAGGTTCCGGTCGAGGAGGTGGTTCCGGTAGCCACGGTGCCGTAAGGCGAACCAATCTCGAAAGGATGACCGTTGATGGTGGTGCCGGTGTTGCTGCGGCTCCAGTACATCCAAGCCGGGCTGCTGGCCGGGGCGTCGGCTACGTTGTAGATCACGGTGCTGCCGACGTCGGCGAAAGCCGGACCGGTCAAAGTGATCGCATCCACGTTTTGACCGACGGTAATGCCGGCCGCATCCCAACCGTCGGAATCGTTGTTACTCGGATCGGCGTCATCGGTGTCGACGATCACGCCGAGGAAGTATTCGCCCGGCAGCGTACCTTGAGGAATAGTCGGCGGAGGGACGGTGATCGTATTCCCGTCCATAGGACCGAAATTCCAAGCAAAAGTGTGGCTCTGCAGAAACGTATCGTATTCAGAAATATTGTCATTGGTTGACAAGTAAACCGAAGTGGCAATGGTTCTTAAACCCGGATCAAATTTGGAGCTATTGAACAGTTTGTATTGGAAGGAAGTCACCGCCTCTCCGGGATAAATCACACTTCCCCCCATATCCACCTCGGCTTGCATGGGGACCCAATCTTCTTGGGTGGTCGAATATCCTTCGGGGATAAAGGTGTCGTACATAAGGGAGAATGCCTCAGAATCAATTCGGCTGGCCTGCATTTCAGTCGTAGTGCCAAAAAGTCCCCTCCCCTTCCAGATAGTGGCATAGACGAAGCGAGGAGGGTAAGACACGTCGACAAAGTAAATTCCTCCTCCCGTCATGCCATCCAATTTGCAACCCTCCCCCATATCCGCCTCAAGATACCACGGATCTGCTTTATCCCAGTTGCCATTGGCGTAATAGAGTTGATCCGGCGCCCCGTCGAAACAATCTTCCGGATATCCGGTCATCCAAAAATTATTGTTCAAGAAGAAATTGTCATCATCGTTGTAACCGTAGCCCAACCAACCGGTCAAAAAACCTACTGGGCGATCCAGACGGATCCAACCCATGTCCCGGCCGAAAGCCCCTTGAATCCAAGATTGGAAGGCACTCAAGGCCACTCCGTTGGCGGAACCGAAGGCATCGTCGTCTCCGTCCCAAGCCGGAGATACGTAGACGTTTTCTGACCAATTTCCGCCGTTACCCTCGTGTACGCAATGACCGGCGGTAATCAATGTGCGGGCGTCGACCAAGGTCCCGGAGCAAAGATAGTTTTGGCCGGACTGGGTAAAGAAGATCCGGGCGTGGGTGGACCAGGGAAAATGTTGGTCCTCCATCTTCTGAAGCTGGCCGAAGCTTCGATTCAAGCTTTCCCACACCCCGTCGGCAAGCTCGCGACCGACGACGTAGCCTGAGCTCGGTTGGCCGCCTCGCTGGAGATCGATAACCGTTTCTTCGCCGGTGGCCACGTCGTAACTCACCGCCGGTCCGGATCCCCCACCGGCTTTGGCGAAGGCCGGCACCAGCTTAGCCCGATAGCTGGCCGGATCGAAATCAAAATTCCGCTGGTAGCGCTTCGGCCCTTCCTCTCCTGCTTTGGCCGGAACGACTTGGGATTTGAGCACTTCCGCGCGAGGTCCGTATTGGCCTTCCTGAGCTTCCAATGCAGAAGGCGCGGCGAAAAAGAGGACCGAAAGAGGAATGAACTTGTGCATGGCCTGGGGTTTAGATTCTTGAATGGTAGAAGTGGCGGGTTCGGGTGGTGGGCCCCTGCTTGGAGCCCCTTTTCGCCTTCCCATTGGGCTCCTCAATCGCCGATCTTTCCGAGAATTTGAAAAACGGCCGGCGCTCGAAAGCACCGGCCGTGGAAGGGATTCCTTTTAGGAGAGGAGGATTTAGTTTCCTCGCAAAGTCTTGGTATTGCTGTCGTAAGTGACCCCGGCGGAATCCACCCGGACTTCCAACCAGATCTTGACGCCGCTGAGAGCGGGAGGCACGGTGCCGACCACCGACCAGGTTCCGGTCGAGGAGGTGGTTCCGGTAGCCACGGTGCCGTAAGGCGAACCGATCTCGAAAGGATGACCGTTGATGGTGGTGCCGGTGTTGCTGCGGCTCCAGTACATCCAAGCCGGGCTGCTGGCCGGGGCGTCGGCCACGTTGTAGGTCACGGTGCTGCCGACATCGGCGAAGGCAGGACCGGTCAAGGTAATGGAGTCGTAGGGATTCACCACCGTGATCGGCGCGGCGTCCCATCCATCGGTATCGTTGTTGTCTTGGTTCAGGTCGACTTCATCCACGATCACGCCGAGGAAGTAATTCCCTGCAAGGGTGTTGGCGGGAATGGTCGGCGGCGGCACGTTGATGATCACGCCACCCATGGGACCGAAATCCCAATTGAAGTAGTGCCGTTGGATGTGAGTATCGAACTCGGAGATGTTGTCGTTGCTGGACAAGTAAACATCGACGTCGATTTGAGTCGAAGGCGGATCGTATTTGGAAGTGTTGAAGATCGTGTAATCCATGTGAGCCACGGCCTCGCCGGCCACGACCGAACTGCCACCCATGTCGACCCGGGTCCGCAAGGGAATGTAATCTTCTTGCGTAGTCGAGTATGCATCGGGAATGAAGGAGTTGACCATCCAATCAAAAGCCGAAGACTCGATCCGCCGGGCCCCCATGCGGGTCGTGGAAGTAGGCCATCCCCAACCGTGACTGACGTTGGCGTACACGTAGCGGTTGCCAAATCCATCGTGGTAGTAGATGCCGCCGCCGCTCATCCCGCCGATCCAGCAAGATTCATTCATGTCGGCTTCAACGATGTGGCTGCCGACGCTGTCCCACGTCCCCCCCGCGTAATAAAGGGTGTCCGGGGCTCCGGAGAAGCAACCCCCGGGATACCCGGTCATCCAAAAACTAGTGCTGTTCCACCAGTTGTTGTCATCGTTGTATCCGTAACCGAACCATCCGGTCAGGAAACCGACGGGACGGTCCAAACGAACCCAGCCGATGTCACCGGCGTAATCGCCATCGTAGACCCAGTTGGACCAGGAACTGAGTAGAACGCCGTTGGCGGAACCAAAGGCATCGTCATCGCCGTCCCAGGAGGGAGAAATGGAAACGTTGGTGGACCATTGGCCGCCAAAACCCTCGTGGACGCAGTGCCCGGCCGTCATCATCGTTCTGGCATCGACCAGGGTTCCGGAACAAAGATAGGGAATGCCGGATTGCTGGAAGAACATCCGCGCGTGGGCCGACCAGGGAAAAGCAGACGAAGTAATCCCTTGCAATTGGCCGAAACTCCGATTCAAACTCTCGCCGACTTCATCGGCCAAATTGCGACCGACCACCCAGCCTGCATTCGGCAAGCCGCTGGTGACCGGATCGAAAGCTTGTTCTTCACCGGAAAGCAGGTCGTAAGTCAAAGCCCGCTTCGGACCGGTAGAAATCCCCGAGGTCGCAGGCATCGGTTTTACCTGATATGCAGAAGAATCGAACGGGCGCAGGATTTCGTAACGCAGTTGGCCTTCGTCTCCTTGCACCGCCTGACTGACTTCGGAGCTTTCAATTTTCGCTTGGACCGTTCCTTGCTCTTGTTGGGCGGGCAAAGCCGCGGCGAGCCAAATCAACGGGAAGACACTTATTTTGGTTTTGGACATGTTTGCTGTGCATGGAAGCTGGGAAGGAATGAGTGAATGATCCGTGGAGTGCGCTTCCAAAACACCCTCTAGATGGCCTTCCCTTGTCCTTTGCCAGAACCCATCTTTCCGGTTTTTTGAATAAAAAAAGACCGGCGCCCGAAAGCGCCGGCCCAAGCATCAGGAGCGATTCAGCCTTAGAAGCCGGTCAAGCCCTTGACGTAGCTGTCGTAGGTGTAACCGTACTTATCGGCCCGGATTTCCAACCAGATGGTGCGACCGGCCAAAGCAGGGGGGATGGTGCCGGAAACGGTCCAAGTACCGGTGGAGCTGGTAGTTCCAGAAGCCACCGTGTTGTAGGGCGATCCGATGGCGAAGGGGTGGCCATTGATGGTGGTGCCGCCAAGGGTGCGGCTCCAGTACATCCAGACCGGGGCGCTGGTGGGCGCGTCGGAGATGTCGTAGGTCACAGTGCTACCGACTGCACCACTGCTGGGCCCACTCAAAGTAATGCTGTTCAGCGGTTCGATGATGGTGACCGGAGCGGCGTCCCAGCCATCGGTATCGTTGTTGCTGGTGCTGTAGTCCAGCTCATCGATGATCACGCCGATCCAGTAGCTACCCGGCACGGTGTCGACCGGAATGGTCGGCGGAGTGCTGTAGTTGACCGTGACCGAACTCTTGGCTCCGAAGTCCCAAGTGAAGGTGTGGCTCTGAATCAGAGTGTCGAACTCGGAGATGTTGTCGTTGGTCGACAGGTAGGTATCGGTATGGACCGTGGCGCTGGCCGGGTTGTACAGGGAGTTGTTAAACACCCGGTAGCTCATGCTGGAAGGAGCAGTACCCGCACGCATCGAGCTGCCGCCCATGTCCACTTCCATGTCCAAGGGAATGTAATCCACTTGGGAGGTGTTGTAGGCACCGGGGATGAAGGTGTTCAGAACCCAATCGAACTTGCTGGAAGTCATCCGGCAGGCACCCATGCGGGTGGTGGAAGAGGGCCATCCCCAGCCGTGGCTGACGTCGGCGTAGACGTAGCGGTTGCCGCTGCCGTCGATGTAGTAGATGCCGCCGCCACTCATGCCGCCGATCCAGCAGGACTCGCTCATATCCGCTTCCACGACGTAGGTCCCGACCGAATCCCAAGTTCCGTAATCGTAGTAGAACTGATCCGGAGCACCGGAGAAGCAAGAGCCGGGGTAGCCGGTGAGGTTGAAGCCGGCGGAACTCCACCAACTGTTGTCACTGTTGTAGCCGTAGCCCAGCCAACCGGTGAGGACGCCGATCGGGCGGTCCAAGCGCACCCAGCCCATGTCGCCGTCATAGCTGCCGCTGACGGTCCAGGAGGTCCAGGAACCCAGCGAGATGCCGTTGGCGGAACCGAAGGCATCGTCGTCGCCGTCCCAGGAGGGAGCGACGGAAACGTTGGTGGCCCAGTTGCCCCCACTGCCTTCGTGAACGCAGTGGCCGGCGGTCATCATCGTGCGGGCATCGATCAAGGTGCCGCTACACACGTAGTTCAGGCCGAATTTGGTGAACCACATCCGGCAATGGGTGGACCAAGGGAAGCTGGTCGACGTCACCGCCGACAGGCCAGGGAAGCTACGGCTAATGCTTTCGCCGACTTGATCCGCCAATTCGCGGCCGACCACCCAACCATGGCTCAGGCCGGTGCTGGGTGCGTCGTACACCAATTCTTCACCGCTGATCATGTCATAAGAAATCGCCTGCTGCGGACCGGTGTGGATTCCGGAAACCTGCGGCATCGGCGCAGGAAGATAGGAACTCCGGTCCTTCGGCACTTGGCTTTCAAAGCGCAAGGGACCTTCATCCCCTTGGGTGGCGGGGAAGACTTGGGTCGAAGTGTCGACCGTATTTACGGTGCCGTCCTGTTGCGCCAAAGCGGCGCCAGGCAGCATCAAAACGGCAAGGAGGACGTGATGGGTTTTCATGGGTTCGTTCGGTTATGACTTGCGTCGGGGCAGACCTCTCCCGGGATTCGCACGGAATTCCGGCGAAAAGACGCGTTAGGACGTCTTGGAGAAGGAATGGGAGAAGGTCGGGCAGGCGCTGGGTGAGGCCGCGGGGATGGGCCGCGGCTCGACCTCACGCTTCCCTTAGGGTTGCCTGGGCTCGGTTGAGTCTCACAAAAAAATTGGAAAAGCGATATCCCAAGAATGCCAAGGGCCTTTGAGCCCCGCTTTCAGTCTTTGGCCTTGGGAAAGACCAGCACCGGCACATCGGAATGGCGCATGACCGCTTCGGCAATGCTGCCCAGGATCAATCGCCGGAAGCCGGTTCGACCATGGGAGGAAAGGGCAATTAGGTCGTGGCCGTGCTTGTGGGCATAGACGGCAATGGCTCGAGCCGGGTCTTCGCCACGGGCGACGTCGCATTCCACCGGCAGTTCTTCCGGCAAATTGAGCCGCTGCGCCTCGATCTGCCCCAAAGCTTCCTTGACCAAATCGTCGACCTCCGGTGCTGAGACCGGGGGAGCTAAGGGTGCGCCATGAGGGGCGACGTGAAGGTCGGGAACCACGTACAAGAGGGTCACCAGAGCCCCGGTTCCCAAGGCCAATTCCGCAACCGGGCCGAAAGCCCGTTCCGCCTCCTCGGAAAGGTCGGTCGTCAAAAGGATTTTTCTGATTTTCATGGCGAACTCCCCTAACGGTCAAGCCGGACCACGGCTTCCTCCTAAGGCTAACCGCCGAGGGGTGGAGGGGACAGATCCCTTTCCCCCAGCTTCGCAGCTAAGCTCTGTCATGGTCCATCCTGCCCGCCTGTCCGAGGAAGATTTGCGTTCGCAGGTAGAAGTCGAGCGAACTCGGGCTTCCGGTCCGGGAGGGCAACACCGCAACCGCACCGAAACCGCCATTCGCCTGCTGCACCGGCCCACCGGAATCCGAGTCGGAGCCAACGAGCGCCGCAGCCAAAAAGAAAACCTGCGGATGGCCTGGAAGCGTTTGCGGCTGCAGTTGGCTCTCGATTACCGCCGCCCCCTTAGGGATGAGGATTTCCTGGCCCCCGCTGCATATCAAGCCAGTCCCGAGTGGACTTCGAGGTTGCGCAAAGGGCGCATCCAGGTAAATCCCGACCACGCGGATTTTCCCGCTCTGTTGGCGGAGGTGTTGGATTTGCTCCACCTCTACGAGGACGACTTGGCCAAATCCGCCGCCGCTCTCCAAACCACCACTTCGCAATTGGTCAAATTCCTGAGCAAGGAACCCAAAGCCTTGGCTGCCTTGAATCAGCGCCGCCAGGAAGCCGGGCAAAGGCCGCTACGTTGAAGGTTTGGCTTTCTTGCCTTGCCGGCCGGTCTCAGGCAATGGATTCAACGGTGCCAAAACCGTGCTGAAGGCATAGGGACGCCCTTGCTTGCGGCGATTGGCTTGAGTCAACAGACGATGGATTTGATTCAAATAGCCATTTAACTCTTTGAGATCTTCCGAAGTCATCCAAGCCCGCAGGCGATGGGAATGCATGCGAGATTCCCCGTCCACTTTCGGAGGTTCCTGACGCTCCAATGCATGTCGAAATTCGCGATCCGCCTGCCGCAACAAAGCCGCCGTCACTTTGGTCAAGGCCAATACGTTTTCTTTGGAATCAACTCGAAAGGGAATCCTTACTTGATCCGCCGGCAAAGAAAACAGAGCTTCCCGCCGGGCTTTGGTTGTCTCCCCGTCGGCCCGCAACAAGATGCCCGCTTCGGTTAATTTGCGAACGTGGAAATACAACGAATCCGGCGTCCGGCCCAATCCTTTGGCGATTTCGGCTATGGAGGAAGTTCCGGTTTCCTCCAAGAAACTCACGATCTCCAACCGAACCGGAGAAATCAAAACCGCCCATTGCTCAGGATCTTGCAGTATGAGTTTCTTCATGGACGTTCCTAAAGTTTCTGACACCAGAGATTCCTAAAACGAACCGCCAAGCCGCCGTCCTGCAACATGACCGGCCCTTCTTCGACTTGAAACCAATCCAGTCCTCCCGGACTGGTGCCGAATATTTCCACCTCATCATGAATCAACACTCCATTTTGCATGACTTTGATGCGTGGATTGCGAACCACGTTCCCGTGACCATCGAATCGAGGAGCCCGAAAGCTGATGTCGAAACTCTGCCATTGCCCGGGAGGGCGGCAGGCGTTGCGGTCCGGAGCTTTTCTGAGCGGGATAGAACCGCAGCTTTGAGTGGAAGGTTCTTGGCCGTGGGAATCGATGATTTGGATTTCATATCGGCCGTGCAAGAACACTCCTGAATGGGCTTCGGGTTCCGCCCCAGAACCGGAACTCCCCTCTCGCCTGGCTTCCGGAATCAAGAACTCCAAGTGCAAGAAAAAATCCCCCCAAGATTCCTTGGTTAAGAGATCGCCGCCTTGTCCAGGACGTATCTCCATGGCTTTCTCCTCAACCAAATACCACTGGCATTTTTCTTGATTGCGGTGTTGCCAGGCCTGGAAATCCTGACCGCTGAACAAAGTCTGGCGAGCCCCCGACAAAGTCGGCGGCAACAAGGTGCAAGCGGTCAAGCCAAGAGTCGAAATAAGCACGACCCCGGCCCAGGAAAAACGGCAAGGCGGCATGGCCAACGAAGAAGCGAGGATTCCAGGAGAGCCATGCTCCCCGTGAACGGCTCGCGGCCCTCAACAGAATAACGCCTGACCCCGATCCTCCAGAGTCGTCCGGGAACGGAGTGGGCTCGAGCCGGGGACAAGCCCGAGCCTGCGCCGAGGAAATCGACCTAAGTTTTTTGATCCAAGACATTTACAAACTTCGCCTGAACTCTGAGAAGAGCTATGGACCGATTCCGAAACGAGGCGCAAAATGGCCCCGCCATGAAAACCATTCAGGGACCCGCCATTTTTCTCGCCCAATTCATGAGCGATCGCCCCCCTTTCCACACCCTGGACACCGCCGCCGCCTGGGCTGCGGATTTGGGATTCAAGGGGCTTCAAATCCCAACCTGGGATCACCGGGCCATCGACCTGGAAAAAGCGGCTTCCTCCAAAGCCTATTGCGAGGATTACCTGGGAAGGCTGACTGCCCACGGCTTGCAGGCGACCGAACTCAGCACCCATTTGCAAGGACAACTGGTGGCTGTCCACCCGGCTTACGACACCTTATTCGACGGTTTCGCCCCGCCAGAGTTACAAGGAAAACCGAAGGAGCGAGCCGAATGGGCGGTGGAACAGGTCAAACTCTGCCTGACCGCGTCCAAAAATTTGGGATTGAACGCCATGGCGACTTTCAGCGGCGCTTTGGCCTGGCCCTATTTCTACGCCTGGCCGCAACGGCCGGCCGGGTTGGTGGAAGAGGCTTTCCGAGAGCTGGCCAAGCGCTGGGCCCCGATTCTGGATCATGCCGAAGAATGCGGCGTCGACGTCGGTTTCGAAATTCATCCGGGAGAGGATCTCCACGACGGAGCCACCTTCGAGCGTTTCCTGGAAGCCTCCGGCCAGCACGGAAGAGTGCACATGGTTTACGACCCCAGCCACTTCGTGCTGCAGCAATTGGATTATCTGGGTTTCATCGACCTCTACCACCCGCACATCAAAATCTTCCACGTCAAAGACGCCGAGTTCCGCCCCAATGCTCGAGCCGGGGTCTACGGAGGCTATTTGGATTGGCAGGACCGGCCGGGCCGGTTCCGGAGTTTGGGCGACGGCCAAGTCGACTTCAAAGGCATCTTCACCAAATTGGCCCGCTACGATTTCGCCGGTTGGGCGGTGTTGGAATGGGAATGCGCCTATAAGGATGGTGGAGTCGGCGCCCGGGAAGGGGCCGAGTTCATCCAACAGCACATCATCGAAGTCGCCGAACACAGTTTCGACGATTTCGCTGCCTCCGGCGTAGACGAAGCCATGAACAAGCGGGTCCTGGGTATTTGATCAAGCCATGACCCAATCCGGAAAACTTCGCATGGGCATGGTGGGCGGCGGCCCCGGTGCCTTCATCGGGGCGGTCCATCGCCTTTGCCTGGCCATGGACGGCGACTTTGACTTGGTCGCCGGAGCCTTCAGCTCCGACCCGGAGAAAAGTCGATTGGCCGGGGAAGAGCTCGGTTTGGATCCGGCCCGGGTTTACCCGAGCTGGCAAACCATGGTCGAAAAAGAAAGTGGCCTGCCGGAGGATCAGCGCATTCAGGCGGTTTCCATCGTCACGCCCAACCACGTCCATCATGGTCCGACCCTGGCCTTTTTGGAGCACGGCTTCCACGTCATCTGCGACAAGCCCCTGACCACCTCCTCGAAGTTGGCGGAGGCCATGGCCGATGCAGTGCAAAACAGCGGCCGGATATTCGCGCTCACCCACAACTACACCGGCTATCCGATGATCCGGGAAGCTCGGGAATTGGTGCGCAGCGGACAACTGGGCGCCATTCGCAAGGTGTACGCCGAGTACCTGCAAGGCTGGTTGGCCGACAAATTGGAGGACAGCGGCCAAAAACAAGCCGAATGGCGCACCGATCCCGAGCGAAGCGGCCCAGGCGGTTCCCTCGGCGACATCGGCACCCACGCCTTCAACCTTTTGGAGCACGTCACCGGCGCCACCATGGATCGGGTTCTGGCCACGCGCACCATGTTCGTCCCAGGCCGCCCGGTGGATGACGACGCCATGGCCTTGTTCGAAATGTCGGACGGCTCCAACGGCAGCTTGATCTGCAGCCAGGTTTGCATCGGCCGGGAAAATGGGCTGCGGCTGCGGGTCTTCGGCACCGAAGGCGGGCTGGAGTGGGACCAAGAGCATCCCAACGACCTGCGGGTGCATTGGAAAAACCGGCCGACCGAATTGCGGCGGACCGCCAATCCCTACCTCAGCGCCCCGGCTTTGTCCCTGGGAAGAATTCCGCCGGGCCACCCGGAAGGCTATTTGGAAGCCTTTGCCAACCTTTACCGGGCCTTCGCCCGGGCCATTCGCAACCAAGAGGACCTGGAAGACGCCTTCCCGACCGTCATCGACGGCGCCCGCGGCGTCCGATTCATCGAAGCGGTCATTCGCTCCTCGGATCAAGGAAGCTGGGTCGAGTTGTAGCCTTCATTCGATCCCCAGAGTTGCCGGCCCGATCCACTTCGGGCCGGTTTCTCGTTTCCAGGGGAAAACCCGGCCGAGGCGGCGTTACTTTGTTCTCCCATTCCCGCTGTTAGCCACCGTGGATTCCGAGAATCACTCCTCTTCATCCTCCCATTGGAACCCCGAGGGATGGGCCGAGCCCAAATTCCAGAAGGAAACCAACGGGATTTATAACTTTCATGCTTTACCTGGCGCCGGTTTCGATCGGGAATTGGATGCCAAACTCTTTCTCCACACCGTTCACGACGGCAACTGGGTGCCGGAATTCTTAAGCGGATTGGATCGCAAAGAATTTGCCTCCAGTTTTCGCCACGAAAGGGATTGGGGCGCCAACCGAGTCGCCGAGAGCTTGGCTCTCAAGCTCGGAGTCAGCGGTTTCCACCACGTCCTCATAGCCCGAAGCGTGTTTGATTTCGGCCGCTTCCCCGGGGTTTCCCAGGCCGAGGACGACCACCTGACCCGGTTGGCCATTCGGCCGGATTTGGCTCGGGAATTGCGCCGGCAAGATCGAGCCGAAGCGCTGCGGCGGATCCTGGATCTCTACAACGACATTTCTCAGACTTACGAAGGCTTCCACCGCCGCCGATTGCAGGATCCCGACATCGGCCAACGCCCTTTGGTTTCCCTAGCCCTCCATACCTATGACGAGTGGAATCCCTCTGGAACCCGGCGGCCGGCAGTTTCCCTGATTTTCCGCCCGACCTCCTACCAGGAACAAGCCAAGTTACGGCACGGCTTATTCGATCCCTTGTATCCAGACGAGCTGGCCGAATTCACCGCCGACCGCAACCTGGCCCATCGCATGGCCCTGGCTTTGGGCCGGCGCTACATCCCGGCGGGCATGAATTTTCCCTATACCTTGCCGGAAGGAAGCCTGGAAATGCGTACTCAAGTGTGGCTTTTTTTCCGCTATCTGCGACACCACTACCAGCCGGGCCCCCGCGCTGAGGAAGCCGGGGAGGCGGCCCAGGAAGCAGTTTGGAAAATGTTGTTCAATACCAACCGCGGCCACATGGAAACCCAGGTGCTGTGGTCCTACCTGCACGAATTCAAACGGATCCCCGAGGGCTTCACGCTCGAAAACGGAGTGCGGCCTTCCCAGGCGGAAGCGGTCTATCAAGACATTCAACTTTTTCTGCGAGACCGGCGTCCGGATTTGATCCCCAACTACCGCTATACCACCCACCGCCCCAGCTCCTTGGCCATCGAGGTACGCAAAGATTGGCTGTTCGAAGGATTCCACGACGGTGAGGAATTCAAGGGGCAATCCCTGCGCGAGGATCGCTTGCAAGATTTGACCGACGCCCTGGCGGAAGCCTTGCGCCACTATTTGGATCAAGATCTGCCGGAAAGAGAGCAACAGGAAGATCGCTGGCGCAACAGTGGCCAATGGCCGCCTCATTTTTGATCGCCGGCGGACTTCGTTCTTTTATGAATCGACATTCAGATAGCTCATTCGAAATATAGAAGAAACCTTTACTCACTCCCAGGGTTAATTCCTGGCGGATGGAAGTCCACTTGATCGTCTTCCAATGCACTCGTTCATTTCCGTAAAAAAATCCTTTCGTGGAATTTTTCCTGCCCAAAAACCACCGAAACACTTTGTTAAAAGAAGCAACAATCCGCAACAGCAATCCTATGCTTGGCCAATACCTTCAGGCCAAGCGTTCCCGTCCGCCCCGCCATTGATTTCGGTCGATTCGGTTTCCGGAAATGGAACTTGTGCCACCAAGATTGGTACAAGCGATCGCGGTTTTGTTGCCAGTAATCCTTGGACCTTAAGAAGCCAAAATCCCAGTCGACTGCAAATCAATCTTGATAAACAGGCGTCTAGGCCTGTGAAGCGTTCGGACCTTCCAAGCCGCTCCTTTTTTCCTTCATTTTTTCATCCTCGCCGCCAGGTTCACCGAAGCCAAGGAAATGAAGCCGGATCAACCTGCTCCGCACTGAAAAAACCCACCGACTTTCCTGCTCTTCCTCTCACGCTTGCCTACCGGAATCGGAAGAAATGAAAAAAACTTCAGAATTCATTGCGAAATTGGGGAAAGCTAAATGCCGAATTCTCCGATTTTTAGGGAGAGGATGCCTTACCGAAATCCACCAACCCTAGGTTCGATTGGCTTTGCATAACTCGGATCGCATGCTGATTTGCTCGGCTCTCGAACCCCAGAAACACCCCCGAGACGAACCCATTTCCCTTCTCCAGGTTCTTTGCGGGGCTCATCCAAATCTTCCTTTCCGTTGGGATTCTTCGCTCCGTCATGGGAAACCGGCACATCATTGGCCAAGTCATCTTTGTTCGGCGTAAGCCTTCCCGAAACCCCCTGAACCCCTCCTCCTCGCAAAGCACCCTGCTTTGTCCGGCGCTTTCGATCCCCCTTAATTGGAGGATCTCGCAATGAGCGCCCAACTTCTTATGAAGCGGCACTCCCTTTGGACCAAGGGTCAAAAGCGCCTATTGGATTTGAGCCTCTGCATCGTAGTGGCTCCGCTGGTGCTTCCGATCATGGTGGTAGTAGCCAGCGCCATTTGGATTCGCATGGGAAGGCCGATTTTCTTCCGCCAGGAGCGTCCGGGTTTCGCCGGCGACAAGTTTCCCATGTTGAAATTCCGGACCATGACTCAGGCTCGGGCCGGAGAAGAAGACTGCCCGGAGCGAGATGGCGAACGCCTCACTTCGCTGGGCAAACTGCTGCGTAAACTCAGTCTGGACGAATTGCCCCAAATATGGAACATCGCCAAAGGCGAAATGAGTTTCGTCGGCCCTCGGCCGCAGCTTGACAAGTATTTCAACCTGTATACCTCCGAACAAGCGCGCCGACACGAAGTCCCTCCGGGGCTAACCGGCTGGGCTCAAGTCAATGGACGCAACGAAATCTCCTGGGAGCAACGCCTGGAGTTGGACGTTTGGTACGTAGAAAATTGGTCGCTTTGGCTTGACCTGAAAATCCTGCTGATGACGATCCCGGTAGTCCTGACCATGCGCGGCGTAAGCCGCAAGGGCATGGCCACCATGGTGGAGTTTCGGGGATCTACGCAGCAGCCGGTAACCGAAGCTAGTGCTGATTTGGTTTTGGAAGTTCCGACTGGACGCCCAGGAAAAAGGTCAACCGGAGTTCCCGCCGGCCACAACGGCAGAAAGGTCGCCGCCGAACATACTCCTCAACCGAAACCGAGCTACGTGTCCCAATCCCTGGTCGGCCGCTACTTCCAGAATCGAAAAGAAGCCAAAGTTTATGGCGCATCGGCTGAGAATTCGCGCAGTTCCAGTTCTTCGAATTTTCGCCGGCCAACACCAGAAGCCAGTCATTAAATCCACCTTTGGGATTTATTGGACGGCGGCGGCTCGGCGAAGCTAGATTGATCGAGCCCCTGGATTGTTGCGATCTCCTCGCCGAACGGTTCCCCCAACCCGCGTTTGGCTGTTACGCCCAAGTTACGCACAAATTCGCCAGACCAGGATCCCCGAAAATACCTGGCTAAAAGCGGTATTGGCTTCCTGCTGCTCCGAGTAGTGGGATTGCCCATGGCGATCTTGTTGGAATTGGTCCTCACTCGAGGCATGGGCCAAACCCAATACGGCTATTACAGCGCCGGCCTTTCCTGGTTGATGGTCTTGGGCATGGCCTCGTCCATGGGAACCAACCAAGTGCTCATGCGCTTTTTGCCGTTGTATGGGACTCGCCACCAACACGGCAAAGCCCAAGGCTTGATTCGCTGGAGTGCGAAGTTTTGTTTGTGGGTCGGGGCCCTCACCGGCGCCGGACTCGCCGCGGTGGCCGGAATCAGCTCGATATGGAGCGAAGGTCCTCTGCCTCAGGTACTCCTCATCATGGCAGTTTGGGTTCCGCTCCACGGATTTTGCATTCGCCGGCAGGGGGCTCTCCAGGGTTTGCGCCATCCAGTACTGGCGATGCTGCCGGAACTCTTATTACGGCCGGTATTGGTCATCCTCCTGGTAACCATAGTCCATTTCCTGTTGCGCCAAGATTTGACCGCAGTGTGGGGGGCGGTCCTGTTCGGCTTGGCCCTGGCTTTGTCGATGGCGGTCGGGCAGTGGGCTTGGCGTTTTTATTTGAAACAGGAAATCCCAGGCTGCAAACCGGAACCAGATCTGAAGGTTTGGAGGAAAACCGCCTTCCCCTTGTGGTGGATGACGCTGATGCACTTGGCCTTGATCCGAGCGGATCCGGCCATGTTGGCGTGGCTGTCCGGTCCCGACGAAGCGGCTCTTTTCGCCGTGGCCAGCCGTGGGGCGGACCTGTTGGTCTTCGGCCTGACCGCCATCAGCGCCATCGCCGCACCGGTGTTCTCCCAATACCACGCCCAAGGCAAGACCCCGGAGCTGCAAAAAATGCTCAACTTGTCGACCTTGGGTTTGGCCGCCTTTTCGCTACCTGTTGCCGGGGTCCTGTACCTGCTCGGCCCTTGGCTGCTGAACTTCTTCGGAGCCGGCTTCGAGGACGCCTACGGCCCGCTTTGCTTCCTGCTCCTGGGCCAGTGCATAACCGCTTTGGCCGGTCCCTTGGCCTTCCTGCTGACGATGACCGGGCATCACGCCCTGGCGGCAAGACTGCTGACCTTTTGTGCAGCCGGCAAACTGCTTCTGAACTTCGTCTTCATGCCGAAATTCGGAGCCATCGGCGGCGCCGCCGCCACCGCCGCCATGCTGCTTTGTTGGAATTTGGTGTTGGCTCGAGAAACTCGCCGGAGCGTCGGCTTAACTCCCAGCCTGCTTTACTGGCTGCCTCGAAAGCATGCATAAATCAATTATTTCCCTGGATTTGAAACCAGAGACCCTTGGATTGCCCAGGCCACGAAGTTAAAACCGGGAAACGCATCATGCTGCTTCTGCCTGCGCCATCCCTCCCCAAAGCACCTAGCCGGCTGATCGGCTTCCTCGCAGGCCTGATGCTTGCAGCCGGTGCCGGTTGTGCCGACAGCTCGCTGGACCCGGAGGAACTCCCCGAAACCGCTCCGATGGTTTCGAGATTGAGTTTCGATTACACCGTCGGCCCCGGGGACGTGTTGCGGATCAACGTCTTTCGACACCCGGAATTGTCTTCCGGCATTTACAAGCAAACGGTCCCGGGAACTCCGGTCGACGCCGCCGGCCAAATCCAAATGCCTTACATCGGTGCCGTCCCGGTGGCGGGGAAAACCGTTTTTCAGGTCAAGGAAGACCTGGAGCAGCGGTTGCTCGAATATCTCAAAAGGCCGAGCGTCGACGTCGCCGTGATCGAATTCGGCTACCACCGGATCTACGTGATCGGAGAAGTCCGCCGCCCCGGCATGTTCGTTTTGGACCGACCGATGTCGGCTTTGGAGGCCCTTTCCCTGTCCGGTGGGTTCACGGTCGACGCCAATCGCAATCAGGTCGCCCTGTTCAACGGCCCGATTGCGGCGGATAACCTGACCCTGTTCGATGCCGAGCAGTTGGATTTGGCCGGCAACACCCAACTGAAACCAGGCGATTTGATCTACGTCGGCCGGCGCCGCTGGGCCGGCGTCAGCCAGGCAGCCCGAGATTTGGTTCCGATCTTGCAGTTGATCTCCCTCCCGGTGGGTACCGCCCGGGACGCCGTCCTGATCCAAGACATCCGCCGAGACAATTAATGGCCGTACCCGGAAAATACCCGACCGAAGCGGTTCCCAGGCAAAGCCTGGAGAGCCCGATGGCCGAGCTTTCCATTCAAGAGTTCATCGGTCGATTGCTGCGCCAGAAAGGGTCGGTCATCTCGGTCGCCTTTTTGGTGGTTCTGGCCGCCGCCGCTTATTCCCTGACCCGCCCTCCGGAATTCACCGCCGAAGCCCGGATCCTGCTCGAGGAAAACACCATGAGCGGGGGCATCTTGGGTGAACTTTCCATGCTCACCCAAGCGCCTCCGGCGGAAGCGGAAATGGAAGTCATCCATTCCCGGGAAATCGCCCGCCAAGTGGCTCGACCACCGGGTCAAGTCGCGGAAGGCGCCCCCGACTTCGGCATGGGCCTCAGCTTGATCGTCGATGACGTTGATCGGAATTATCCCTGGGAACGTTTATTGCTTTTGTTCACCGAGTGGCGCCCGGAAGGAAGCCTGCACGCGGAACTGGTCGAAATCCCGGAAAAGGCATTGACGTCCTGGATTCGGGTCAACTTCTTGTCGCAGGACTCGGTGGAAGTCGGATGGGATCGCTTGCTGGCGTCGGAGAAGCAGGTTTTCCGGTTGGACGGCTCACCGATCGAGTTCGGCGGCGTAAAGATCTTGTTGCAACCCGACTCCAACTTGGAGGGAAGAGAATTTCGGCTGCGCTGGTGCAGCGAGCGGGTAGCCACCGAAAGTTTGTTGACCCGTTTGAAAGTCGAAGAGACGTCGCGAGGTTCGGGGGTATTGCGCCTCAGCTATCGCGATTCGGATCCGGTGCGAGCCGCTCAAACCACCAATCAAATCGTTCAGGCTTATATGGAGCGAAGCCGGGAGCGGTTGTCTTTGCGGGCGCAAACGACGGTGGATTACCTCGAGGATCAAATCAAGGGGATTCAGACGGAGCTGGAGGAAGCGGAAAAAGAACTGGTTGATTATCAAGAAAAAAGTGGAGCCGCCCTACTTACCGACGCCGCCCGTACGGTGGTCGAAAGGATGGCACAGATCGATTTGGAAAGAGCTCAGCTCACCCTGGTGATCGAAAGCCATGAGGCTTTGCTGAAAGCCATGGAAGAAGGGACTCCGGTGGAGCAAGCCGCTTCTTTGGCGGAGTTGGATCCAACCGTCATTGCCATGTTGGAGCAGTTATCGGAGTATCTGGTTCAACAAACCCTCCTGGCCGAGGAGCACACCGACAAGTGGCCGCCTTTGCGGGAGCTCAACGCTCAAATCGACAACTTGCGAGCCCGGATTCGCTCGAACGTGGAAGCCCGGGCGGCATCCCTGAAGGACAAGGATTCCTCCCTTGAAGATATTCTCAGCCGCTGGCAAAAGGAATTGGACACCTTGCCTGCCACCGAAAGGGAGCTGGCCAAATTCCAACGCCGGGCCACCTCGGTGGAACAGATTTACATCTACTTGCTTGGTGAAGAACAGCAGGCCAGAATCGCCGTCAACGCCGCCATCGCCTCGGTCAACGTGGTGGATTGGGCGGTCCCGCCGCTAAACCGAACCAGCCCCTCCCTGCCCCTGAACCTGATGGTCGCCGGCATGCTGGGATTATTCCTGGGAGCGGCCTGGGGATTGTGGCGAGAAGCCGCCACCCGCACCATTTTGAGCGCCGCTCAATTGGAGGAAGCCACCGGGCTGCCCCAGTTCGGCGTCATTCCCGACTTCCGCAAAGGAGCCACTCGGATTCGCGGCTTGAACAAGAGGCGCCATTTCTTGGCGTTGCGGGACGCTCCGGATTCGGCGGCGGCCGAATCCTACCGAGTCTTGCGGGCCAACTTGCGTTTCGCCGCTCAAGGCCAGGAAGTGAAAACCATTGCCATCACTTCCGCCGCTCAAAGCGAAGGCAAGTCCACGACCTCGGCCGATTTGGCCATCGCTCTGGCTCACGGTGGTGCCAAAGTCCTGTTGGTGGACGCCGACTTGCGCAAGCCGGTGGTCCACAAAATGTTCCCGGGCAACTTGTCGCCGGGGGTTGCGGAAGTTTTGCAAGGCACCGTGGAATGGAAAGACTGCAAGGTGCTATGCCAGGACGTCGCCAATCTCGAAATCCTGCCGGCCGGTTTGCCGAAGGGAGCCAATCCCGGCGACTTGCTGGCCACCATCGCCATGGCGGAGTTGGTCAAGGAACTGCGCAAGTTTTACGAGTTCGTGTTATTTGACGTCCCGCCGGTGTTGGCGGTAGCGGACGCCGCCACTTTCCTCAATCAACTGGACGCCATCTTCTTGTTAAGCCGCTTCAATCGCGTTCCTGAAGGCGTGGTGGCGGCTTCGGCTCGGCGCTTGGTTCAATCCGGCGCCCAGCCCATGGGCACCATTCTGAACGCCGTTCGAACCAGTCGATTGGGGAGCTACGGTCGCTCCTACGGCTATGGTTATGGATACGGCTACGGATACGGGTACGGCTACGGCTATGGAAGCAAAGGTTACGGAGGCAACAATCGGGCAAAGAAAGACTGAGGCCATGACGGCCGTCCCGCAGCGCCTGGAGGATCTGCGGATCGTCCTGATCGTGACTGAGGAGCCTTTCTTTCTACCGCAGACCGTGGCCGGCATCTTGGACGGCCCTTTGGGAGCGGCGATTCGACGCATCGTTTTGATTCCCCCCACCTCTTCCAAGCGAGGCTGGAAAGCGGTGGCTCAGGAACAAATGCGTTTCGGCCTTCCCCTGTTTTTGAATCGGGCCTTTCGCTTTGCCGCCGCCAAAGTTTGGAGTCGCATGCCGAGACCGGTGCTGGGAAAACCTTGGTCGGTGGCCCAAGCCATTCGAGGTCGGGGCGTTCCCTGCGACTTTTTTCCCCTGATCAACACGGATGAAGCTCGGGCGGCGGTCGCCCGGGAAGAACCGGAAATCCTGGTTTCCCTCTCGGCCGGTCAAATCTTCGGCAAGAAACTGCTCAGCCTTGCCAAGTGGACTTGCTTGAACATTCACAATGCTCCCTTGCCCCGATATCAAGGTTTAATGCCCAGCTTCTGGGTCTTATTTCATGGAGAACGGCAAACCGCCGTCACCGTGCACCGCATGGTTCCGGAAATCGACGCAGGTGAAATTGTGATGCAAGTTCCGGTGCCCATTCCGGCGGGAGAAACCCAGGAAGGGTTGATTTCCCGGACCAAAGCTCTGGCTCCCCAGGCTTTGAAACAGGCGGTCCAACTTTACTTGGACCACCAAGGGAATCCGCCCTTGGAACCATTCGATACCGAAGCCGCCACCTACTTCGGTTTCCCCACTCGCCAGGACGTGGCTGAGTTTCGTCGCCGTGGCCTTAAATTCAGATAGACCCAGTTCTCTTTCATGGAGCATCTCCTGACCATCGACGTGGAAGACAATTTCACTCCGGAGGAACTCCAGGATCCGGAGGATTGGGCGCGCTACGAAGGTCAGGTGGTGGAAAATACCGACCGGATCCTCCGGTTGCTGAAACCGACCGGCACCAAAGCCACCTTCTTCGTGGTGGCCAAGACTGCGGAACGGCGGCCGGAATTGGTCCAAAACATCGCCGCCGCCGGCCATGAGGTGGCTTCCCACAGTTATTCCCACCAACCCTTGGACCAGATGTCCAAAGCTCAGGTGGAGGAAGAAATCCAACGCTCGGGAGAGATTCTGCGCCAGCAATCCGGGCAAAGGGTGGCCGGTTTTCGAGCCATGGATTTCTCCATTCCCGAGGATCCGGATTTGTTCCACCGCCTGCTTCACCAACACGGCTACCGCTACGATTCCTCCGCCAAGGGTTGCTGGGACTCTTCTCCCCAGGCCCCGAACGGACAAAGCCTGGGCCGGATTTATCCCTCCAGAGTTCCCATCCTGGGACGTTTTCCGGTGTTCTCCGGCGGCGCATACCTGCGTTTCTGCCCGCGAAGCGTCATCCGCAAGGGATTCAAAGCCAATGAAGCGATGAATCGGCCGGTAACGCTGTACGTCCATCCCTGGGAATTCAATCGCGACCAGCCCAAGCGAAAGATTTCCGGGGCGCAAAAATTGAAGCAATCGCCCTGGACTTTCAGCACCGCCGCCAAGTTGCGCTGGCTGCTCAAACGCTACCGCTTTACTTCCATCGCCCACTACTTCCGCATAAGCCCATGAGGGTGCTTCTCGCCAACAACTACCATTACCTTCGGGGAGGATCGGAGCGAGTCTATTTCGAATTGGCCGGTTTATTGCGGGAAAAGGGCCACGACACCGGCTTCTTTTCGGTGAGCGACCCGCAATGCGAGACCAATCCTTATCAGGACTTCTTCGTCAGCCCGATTTCCTTTGACACCGGCCAGGGTTGGAAAGTCAAACTTCGAACCGCCGGGCGCATGCTTTACTCCAAAGAAGCGGTGCACAAGCTGCAGGCCCTCCTCGGCCGGGAGAGCTTCGACGTTCTCCATGCCCACAACATTTACCACCGGGTGAATCCGGTGATCTTTAAGGTGGCGCGAAAGCGGGGGATGCCCACGGCCATGACCATGCACGACTACAAGTTGGGCTGTTCGGTCTACAACTTTTTCCGCAACGGCGAGATTTGTACGGAGTGTCTGGAAAAGGGAAGGCATCGGGTTTTTCGCAACCGCTGCACCAAGGGTTCGACCAGCTTGAGCGCCTTTCATTGGATGGAAGCCTCGCTCCACCACTGGCTGGGAATCTATCGAAAAAACGTAGACGCCTTCATCTGCCCCAGCCGTTTTTCCGCTCGGATGCACGTCCGCGCCGGGCTGCCGGAGCAAAACGTCCACTACTTGCCGAATTTCGTTCACGTCGATCACTTCCAGCCGAAGGAAACGCCCGGAGAATACTTCGTCTACGCCGGTCGCTTGGCGGCGGAAAAAGGCACCGAAACCTTGCTGCAAGCGATCCGGTCCGCAGAAGTGCCGCTGAAATTTGCCGGAACCGGCCCGCTGCTGGAGTCGTTAAAGAAAAAGGCACAACGGTTCGACATGAAGCAGGTGGACTTCCTCGGGCATTTGGATTCTGCGGGCATGGACGCCCTGTTGAAAAATGCCCGAGCCTTGATCTTGCCGTCAGAGTGGTTTGAAAACGCTCCCATGTCCATTTTGGAGGCTTTCGCCACCGGGGTGCCGGTCATCGGTGCCGACATCGGAGGGATCCCGGAAATGGTGCTTCCGGGAAAAACCGGTCAATTGCACGCCTCCGGGGACGCGGAAAGCTTGGCGGAAGCCCTTGTCGAGCTTTGGCGAAACCCGGACGCGGCCTTCGCCATGGGCCGAAACGCCCGGCGCATGGCGGAAGAAGTTTTCAGCCCGGGGGTTCATTACCAGGGCTTGCGCCGCATTTACCAACACATTGGAGTCGCTGCGTGAAGATTTCCTTTTTAGTCGTCAAAGGCCTGCCTGGAAAAGGCGGCATCGAAAAATACACCCACCAACTCGGACGCCGGCTGGCGGACCGGGGCCATGATGTTTCGGTTTACTGTACTTCCGGCCCGGAGTGCCCGAAGGGGCCCTTCGACGGCATGGAAATCATTCCGGTTCCCGCGATCCGCAAACGAAGTTTGGAAAAAATGAGCGCGGTTTGGGCCGCGGCTTTGCACTTGGCCTGGCGAACCGGCTCCGATATTGCCCACGTTCATGCCTTCGGCCCCGGCATGGCTTCCTGCCTACCCCGACTTCGCGGCATGAAAACCGTGGTGCAAGGCCATGGAATCGAGTGGCTCCGATCTCGCTGGGGTCATTTCGGCCGCTTTTTCCTCAAGGCTACGGAATGGCCGTCGGTTCGCTTTCCTCACCGGGTCACCGTCGTCTCCAAGACTCAGAGAGAGTATCTGAAAAAACGCTACGGTTTGGACGCCGAGTACATTCCGGTAGGCGTTGGCGATCCGAAACTTCGCCCACCCCGCTTGATCAAGGAGAAATTCGGACTGGAAAACAAGGGATATCTACTGTTCGCCGCCCGCCTGGTCCGGGAGAAGGGGGCGCATTTTTTGATCCAGGCCTTCCGCAAGCTAGATACCGATTTGAAATTGGTCATCGCCGGAGATTCGCCTTATGAGCAAGAATACAAAGACGAGCTGAAACAAATGGCCGCCGGCGACCCCCGCATCGTGTTCACCGGCTTCGTCACCGGCGAATTATTGGAAGAATTGTTTTCCAACGCCTACATATTCTTGCAGCCTTCTACCATTGAGGGCCTGCCCATTGGTATGCTCGAAGCCATGAGCTACGGTTTGTGTTGCGTTTCCAGCGACATTCCGGAAAACCAGGAAGGCATCGCCGGTCAAGGCCACGTGTTCGAAAACGAGTCTCCGAACGATCTGCATCGGGTGCTCAAGGATTTGCTCCAAAAACCCGAAGAAATTAAAGCTCTCGGAGAAGCTGCGTCCCAACGTGTGCTCGGCGAGCACCATTGGGATCAAATTACCAGCAGATTCGAGTCTTTTTACCGCAGCTTAATGGAAACTCCCCGTTCCCAAGAGGCCATCGCATGAGTCGTCCCCGCGCCGCCAAGTACACCGGCTACCCTCGCGTTCGCTTCGGCAGCATCATTACCACCTATCGCTGCAACGCCAAGTGCAACATGTGCGACATTTGGCAGCACCCGACCGATCCGAAAACCGAAATCGGAACGGAGGTGTACTCCAAGTTACCGGAAATGGACGCGGCCAACGTCACCGGAGGGGAACCGTTTCTGCGCAAGGACCTGGACGACATCGTCTCCGTCGTCAAGGAGCGAGCCAAGCGGGTGGTGATCAGCTCCAACGGCTGGCACGTGGAAAAGACCTTGGCCTTGTTTGAAAAACACGGCAACAGCATCGGCCTCCGCCTGAGTATTGAAGGCCTACCCAAGACGAATGACGAAATCCGCGGCATGCGGGATGGTTTTGACCGCGCCTTGCGGATCTTGACCACCCTGAACCGGATGGGGGTCCAGGACATCGGCTTCGGCCTGACCATTCAGGATTGGAATGCCGAGGACGCCCTCGAACTCTATTCCCTGGCCAAAATGATGGGCATGGAGTTCGCTTCCGCGACTTTGCACAACTCATTCTATTTCCACAAACAGGACAACAAATTTGAAGACACGGCCGGAGCTCTCAAAACTCTGCACACCATCGCCGAGGATCTCCTCAAGTCGAAACGGCCCAAGGACTGGTTCCGGGCTTACTTCAACTACGGCTTGATGAATTATCTTCAAGGCAATCCGCGCCTGCTCCCTTGCCGGATGGCTCACGATGCCTTCTTTATCGAGCCCAATGGCGACATCATGCCCTGCAACGCCATGGACAAGAAGATGACCTTCGGCAACCTCCGGACCGAGGCTTGGGAGGACATCTGGTACAGCCAAGATGCCGAAACTGCCCGGGAAGCGGTTCGCAGTTGCGAAAAAAACTGCTGGATGGTCGGCTCGGTTTCGCAGGAAATGAAAAAGCGGATCCACAAGCCGCTTGCCTGGCTGGTCAAACATAAAGTCTTCAGAAAGCCGATCCAAGTCCCCGCCCTGGCCCAACACCATCCCAATTACATCTTGGATCGCGGCGGTCCTCCGGCGGCGGAAACCATGCACCACGAACTCTTACCGAAGGGAATTCGCAAGCGCCATCGCAAGGGTTTGAAGGTCGAAGAAAACGCCGATCCGGCCAAACCGGAACAAGTCGAAGTCTAGGCTTCTCGAATTCGAGTTCGCCGTCGACTTAAGTTTCGGCTTTCTTTCCGATGCTTTCCGGAATCGGCGCTTGGCCGGTTTTCAAGCCTCTGCGCATGCCGATTCGAGTCCGCAGGACGGAAAGACTTCGCTTGGGGAGGCCCCAAGCCAGCCCTTTCATCATCGGCAACAAGGCAGCTCCGGCACCGCGGCCGGCGGCCTGATAACCGGCTATCTGAAATTCACGGCGATTCACCCTTTCAATGATTGCCCTAGATCCGATTTCCAGTTCTTTCCGCCATTTCTCCACGCTGCCTCGGCTTACCGGCTGAAATATCTTTTCGGAGTGGTGGGTGCCGATGAACTTGGAACTGGATTCAAAAAAATTCAACATTTCGGCTTCGTAGGGAATCTCCAAAAACTGACAGATCTTCTCTACCGTAGCTTGAGGTTCGGTGACCAATTCCTCATAACGAAGCAAAAACCAGGACTCCGGCCAAGCCTTCCGCCGCATCGCCTGAACCCAGCCACGCTGTTTGAACTTCCAATCGAAGGCAAAGGCCAGCGGGTCGCTCTTGTTCGGATCCATTTTCCGCCAGCTCAGGAAAACGTCCCGAGGGTCACGAACGATCCAGAGGATCTTGGCTTCAGGAAGGTGGCGAGGGATCGAAGCCCAAAGATTGGAAAATGAGGGGGACTTCTCCCCCACCACGGTTTTCCCGTGCAACCGGCCATACCCCTGATAAAAAGCCTGCAGTATCCGTTCAGTTGAACAAGAATCCAAATCCTGCAAAGGCGCAGCCAAATCTTCCAGATCCACGTTCCACAAATGCAGGTGGGGGCTGCTCCGTAGATATTTCAGACATTGCTGCAGCTCCGCCGCAGAAAGTGATGGATCTCGGCGTTGGATCAAAGGCAAAAATGCGGTTCCCTCTTCCGGAATGGCCACCTGGGAATGAGCGTTTAAAACCAGGCGCAATAAAGTAGTCCCGGAACGTTGCGAGCCAAGGATGAAAAAAGCAGGCGCCTTCATCGCAGGCGAGCGTAACGTTCTCCAGCCCGGCAAGCAATGCCGGCCAAGAGGAAGAAAGTCAGCGACACGAATGGCTTGTTCAAACCGGTAAGAAATCCCATGACCACCATACCTAAGAGGAAACCACGGAGGCGGCCGACCAAGTGAGCAATATCGTAGTTCTCCACCGCCTGGAATCGCCGTTCGGCTAAACGAATGTGGGCTCCAAAACCCACCAAGGCCAAAACCAGCGCCAAGCCCCCGACTAGGCCGACTTCAGCGAAGACTCCGGGCCAATAGCTGTCCAAGCTACCCATTTCTTCAAACATCTCGGCAAAAAACACCGGCCAGGTTTGATGATAAGGCGATCCCATCATCGCCGCCGGCACGCCGCAGAACATGCCAGGCCCAACTCCCAGAATCGGGTTATCCTGCAAGGCTTCCAGAGATTTCAAATAGGTAAAGGCTCGGTAGTAATACTGAGGATCGTACGACTCGGCCAAGGAAAGATAGTGAGCGCCGAGGAAACCGAGGATGATGGCTCCGATCAGAATGCCGCGACCGCCTCGAATGGCGGACATGAAAAACAAGCCGATCAGAGCTTGCCGCGATCCGGAAAAAACTACCGCCGCGAAGAGAATGAGGAAAAGGGGGATCTTGGTGAACCAAGTTCGCGCCAGCGAAGGGACCAAAGCAATGCCGAGAACGCAAGCCAAGCCGACAAAGTTGGTGTGGCCGTGTCCGGGAAGACTGACGATGCGATAAAGTCCCAAACGGCTCTTGCTTTTTTCCTCCACCCAGTCGTTTTCGATTCCGGCAAGGGCCAAGAATTCTCCCAGGACTCCGAAGCCGGCGAGGATCAGCAAACCGACTAAGGCGTATTGAGCCGCCCTTCGAAATTGGCGCCCGGTCCAGGGAATGGATTGAACCAAGAAAAAGGTAAAGGCCGCTTTGCCGAGGTCGAAGATGCCGAATACGCCTTGCAGCGGAGGAACGCGCTTCAACAGGATCGAAATCACAGAAGCGAACAGAAAAACCCACAAGCCGATCGCCGGCAACCCGCCCCCGAACGAGGCTCCCAAGCCACGCCCCTGGGCCAACAAGGTCATCATCCAAGGCAGGCCAAGGCCCAAAACCAAGATCTCATCGAAAAAACGCAGTAGTTGGGCCAAGCTTTCGTTCTCAACCTGGTTGACTAAAAAATCTTGAAACGGAAAAAATAACAGGCTGAACATCACCAAGCTTCTTCCGAGCATGCCGAGGCTACCTTCGCCGGGAAGGGCCAGGGTTCGCGCCGGAAGTTCTTGCATGCCAGGATTCTAGCCGCGGCTCTCAACCAATTCACGGCAATCCAACCAAGCCGCCGCACACAATTGGCGATAAAGGCTCAAGGTTTCTTCCAGCACCTTGGATTGGGAAAACCGGCCGGCAACCAAAGCCCGCCCTTTGGATCCCAAGCGCCGGCGCAAGGAAGGATCGAGCAAAAGCCGCTCCAGAGCCTCGGCCAAAGCCTCGGGGTCTCCAACCGGGACCAGGAAACCGCTTTCGCCCTCCAGGACCGTTTCTCGACAACCCGCCACATCGGTCGTCACCAGCGGCCGACCCGCCGCCGCCGCTTCTAATAAAAACAGGGAAAGCCCCTCCCGATAAGAAGGCAAACAAGCCACGTGACAAGCGGCCAGTCTTTCCGGCACGTTCTCCACCCAACCGAAATGCCGAACCCATGGACGATCGAGCCAAGCTTGCAACTCGGCGGCGGAAAGGCTGCTAGGGTTCCCCGGATCCAAACTTCCGGCCAGGTGCAATTGGTGACGGCAGTTCCGCCGATGCAGCCGTTGACTGGCTTGCAGCAAATCCACCACGCCCTTATCTCGAATCAATCGACCGGCGAAAAGCACCACCGGCTCACCCTCCGGTTCCGGCTGCTCCGGAAATTGATTCAAATCCACCCCTGAACCAGGGATTAAACAGCTCTGCTCAGGAGCCAACAAACCGGCCTGTAAAAACAGGGCTCGGTCGGTTTGATTTTGAAACACCACCTGGGTGCGCCCGTGACCAAACACCCATCGATAGGCCCTGAGCAAAAACCGCCGCAAGATCGGTCCACCGGAAATGAAGCTGGACCCAAGTCCGCCCAACAAACAAAGTTTGGCTTCGACTCCGGCCAGACGAGCGGCCAATCCTCCGAACAACACCGCCCGCATGGAAACCAAATGGACCAAGTCGGGTTTCCGGCGGCGAAGGAGGCGCCACAAATCCCAAGTACCGGAGACCAAGGTCCACGCACTTCGCTTGCGACTCAATCGAATTCGCTGCAAGGTCAAGCCGGTCTTTTGGATCCGTTCAAAATACTCGCCGTCCGGTACCGCCACGGTCAGGTCGTAACCTTCCTCTTCCAAGCGTCGGGCCAATGCCAGCCGGTGGGTCCAGAAATATCGATCATCGGGAACCACCAGGACGACATGGGGGCCGGATTTCGTCGAAACCATGGCAAGCTTAGGACGGGCCTCGAGGGTTCCGTCGTCCCTCATAGTATGATTCTGCGCCAACCTGGATCAGTCACCTTGAACTCAGTCGAAACCGAAAGTCCCGAATCCCACCTGAAACAGCGGTTGGAGCGGCGCGAAGCCCGAATCGCGGTTTTGGGTTTGGGGTATGTCGGATTGCCTTTGGCTCTCGCACTGAACCAAAGGGGTTTTCCGGTTTTGGGCGTCGACCCGGATCCAATTCGTTTGCAGGCTTTGGAGCAAGGCCGCAGTTACGTGGAAGCGGTGGAGTCCGCCCAACTCCGCCGAGTCCAATCCGATACCCGCTGGCAGCTTCAATCCGACCTCGACCCCACTTTCGAAGCAGAGGTTTTTTTGCTTTGCTTGCCGACTCCGCTGGGCCGAGCCAACACTCCGGACCTTGGCATCCTCCGGCAAGCTGCGGAAAAGATCGCCGCCCAACTGAAGCCAGGAAATTTAGTCATCCTGGAATCCACCACTTGGCCCGGAACCACCGCCACCGTCCTACAGCCGATATTGGAACAAAACAGCGGATATCGCGCCGGCCAAGATTTTTTCCTGGCCTATTCTCCGGAGCGCAGCGATCCGGGAAACCCGAATTATCATTTGTGCAATACGCCTCGAATCGTGGCTGGTTTGGATCCGGCTTCCTCCGCTTTGGCGGTCCAGCTCTACCAAAGTTTCTGCGATCAGGTGGTTCCAGTATCCAGTCTCGCTGTGGCGGAACTGGCCAAGCTGTACGAGAACACTTATCGAGCGGTGAACATCGCCTTGGTCAATGAAATGGCCATGCTTTGCCACAAAATGGGATTGGATGCCTGGCAAGTTTTGGACGCCGCCCATAGCAAACCTTTTGGCATTCAAGCTTTTTACCCCGGCCCCGGAGTCGGAGGCCATTGCATTGCCATTGATCCCTTGTACCTCCAGTGGAGTGCCCAAGAGCACGGTTTCCTTGCCGGCCTGATGTCCCGGGCGGTGGAGATCAACCGCGGCATGCCGCTTTATGTTTGCGGGCGAGCCAAGTCCTTGCTGGCGGATATGGATGGAGAACCGGCGGATAAGGAAGTTTTGCTGCTCGGCGTGGCTTATAAAGCGGACGTCGCCGATGCTCGGGAAGCACCGGCGGTGGAGATTCTGCAACGATTGCGAGGCATGGGCTATCCGGTGCGCTATCACGACCCTTTGATACCCAAGCTTGATTTGGAGGGAGAGAGCCTGGTTTCCCAGCCGCTTACCGAAACCAATCTCAAAAGGGCTTCCTTAGTCTTGTTGCTAACCGCACATGCCTCCTTCGATCTGCCCGAAATCCTCCGGCACAGCCGCTTCCTATTAGATACCCGGGGCGCCTGCCGCCACCTACAACCAGATCCCGAGCGGGTCATTCTTCTTTAAGCACAACCCCCGCGGCCAAACGGAATCGCCGGGCTTCTAGAATAGCCCCTGAGCCGTTCCCTTCACCCAGGTCGCCAGCGACCTTCGAGCATGAATCACCCCCCCATTCCGATTTTGGACCTGCGGGCTTCCATCCAGGAGCAGGAAGAAGAGCTTCGCCAAGCTTTGGTCAACGTCCTGCAAAGTGGGGCTTTTATCCAGGGGCCGGAAGTCAAGGCTTTCGAAGAGGAAGTGGCCGATTATTTAGGCGTTCGCAGCGCCGTTGGAGTGAATTCCGGAACCGACGCCTTGATCCTTGCATTGCGCGCCCTCGGAGCCGAACCGGGCGTGGAAGTGATCACCAGCCCCTTCACTTTTTTCGCCACCGCTGAAGCCATCTCGGTGACTGGAGCCACTCCGGTGTTCGCCGACATCGATCCCAACAGTTTCAATCTAGATCCGCAAAAGGTTGGCGAAGTCTTAAGTTCCCGAACCCGAATCTTGCTGCCGGTGCATCTGTTCGGGCGCCCCGCCGACATGGCAGCCATGCAGGCCATCGCCGAAAAGCATGAACTTCAATTGCTGGAAGACTGCGCCCAAAGCATCGGCGCCAAATTGGAAGGCCGAGCCACCGGATCGATGGGTGCCGCCGGCACTTTTTCGTTCTACCCCACCAAGAATCTGGGCGCATTTGGAGACGGTGGCTTGGTGGTCACCCAATCGGCATCTATTGCTGAAAAGGTACGGAAACTAGGCAATCACGGCAGTCTAGAGCGTTATCACAACGAGGAATTGGGCATGAATTCGCGCTTGGACGCGATGCAAGCCGCCATCTTGAGAGTTCGATTCCGCAAGCTGGATGCCTGGAATTACAGCCGGCGGAAAGCGGCCGCCCGTTACAACCAATGGCTAGCCGACGTCGACGGCTTGCAAACGCCGGAAATCAGCCCAGGCCACGTCTTTCACCAATACACCCTGAGAATCCTCGACGGCCGGCGCGATGCCTTGCAAGCCCATTTGAAAAGCGTCGGGATTTCCACCATCGTTTATTACCCGGTGCCGTTGACCGAACTTCCGGTTTACCGAGGACAGTACCCGAAGTTCCCTCACAGCGAACAAGCCGCAGCGCAAGTTCTCAGCCTTCCCTTGTGGCCGGACATGCCGGAAAGCACTCAACAACGGGTGGTGGACGGCATCCGCAGCTTCTTTACCAACCGAGCTGCCGCCGGCCTTCCTCGCTGACACGGGCCGGGGTCCACGGCGGATCGAAGACCAATTCGACCCGCACTTCTTCAACTTCAGGCAAGGCGGAAACGGCTCGACGGACCCCGTCCTGCAGCGCTCCGCTCATCGGGCAGGCGGGAGTAGTCAGAGTCATGCGTACCGTGATTCGCCGCGAATCCGGAGAGAATTCAACCCCATAAACCAAGCCCATGGCCACCATACCGACTCCTGTCTCAGGATCGGGCAAAGCGGCCAGGGCATGCCAAGCTTTTTCTTCCACCGCGGCACCTGAATGTTCCGGCGGGTGGGATTGATCGATTTCGGGTGAAGTCATGGTTTCGCGAAGTAAAGCGGCAGAAGCAAGGCCGCAAACATCCAGGCGGAAACGGCGAACAAGCCGCAACCGACCAGAACCGCTGCCGGAATTTGCAACGCCAATCCGGCAAGCAACCAAAGCAAGCCGATCTGCATGGTGGACCACTGCAAGACCTGAGGATCTTGTGGAATCAATTGAGCCGCCGTGGGCAAGGGTTTTTCCCCAAGCCGCGGGCTGAATCGGTGCAACCAAATCAAAAAGGGCAGGATCTTATAGAGCTGGCCGACGACAATGCTGCCGACAAAGCCCAGTAGGCCGGCCAAGGCATAAGCCAGCGGTTCCCAATCGGCCGGTTTGACCTCCGCATCACCCCGGAGCAACCAAAGACCGAAAGCGCTGGCCAAAGCCAACCAGCCGAACGAGGCCAGGGTGTGCCACCAGGGAACTTCCAAGTCCTTTTTCAATCGCGTTCGGAAAATGGCCAAGATTTGTTGAAAGAAAGCCAACACCCCTAAAGCCAGGGCGGAGGCTGCAAACAATTGAAGCTCGGCCGTTACTCCAAAGATCCAATCGACTCCCAACAAAATCAAGCCGGTGGAAGTAGCCAGGAGAGAAAGCCAGCCGGCCCAGGTTTTCGCTCCATAAGCCAGCAAGAACATGGAGCAAAGCTTGTAAGCGACTCCGAAGATCAACAGCCCGAAAAAGCCCATGCCGGCCAGGTGGACGTGAGCTCTCAAAGCCATGAGATGATCGACCAACAAAAACGGGCGATATAAATTCCAGGCTAACGCCACCCCCAGGGCGGAACTCAGCATCAAAAAGAGCAAGGCGAAAATAACGTGAGCTCCGGTGAGATCTACCTTGGGTGACCGGCCAATGGCCAGGAATAAGGTTATGGCGTACAACCAAATCGAAGCCGCCAGCAATCCGGCGGCGGCCGGTAAGCCCCAACCGGTGGCGTAATCCCACATGTGGCCAATCAAGCCGGAACTGCCCAATAGGTACAGCACGAAAGCGGTCCACGGCATCCAACGACTGGGAAGATCCACGCTGAAGATTACCGGCACCATCTGCAGCAAAGCACCGAAAGCGATCGGCAACAACCACAAAAGGACCGCGAAGTGCACCAGGGCCAAGAAAATGGGCTGAAAGAAATGGCCTTCCAATCGATGGGCGTGCCAAGCGAACAAGGTCGCGAACCCGACCATGCCGAGCAGGCCGACTAAAAAATGGCTTCCGACCAATCGCCAGGAAGGCGTGGAAACCGAAAGACTCGGAACGATCCCCTGCAATCAAGCCTCCTTCGCCGCCCAAGCCGGCAGCACGTGAACCAAGTAATCTCCCTCACCCCGCTTGCGGGTCAAAGCGGCATAGCCTCGGAGTTTCAACTTTTCGTACAAAAGCACCGGCTCGCGATGATGGTGAACGACCAATTGAGCTCCGGGACCGAGTTCGGTCAACCGTGTCAAAATCCGCATCATCGGCTCCGGGGGAGCCAGGTGGCGAACGTCCATGTGTTCGGGTGCTTGCAAGGGAGCGGGCGTAACCGGTTCTTGCAAACTTTCCGATTCCCCGCCACGGTAAAAATAAACTCGAAACAATCCGTCTTCTTTTTCCACCTGATATTGAAAACCTTTCCCTTCCATGACGTTGTAAAGCGGAAAAGGTTCGAAGCCGACCATCAGGCAAAGAGCTTCGTCAGCAGCCAAATTCGCTGACGCCTCCAAAATTTTGTGAAAAGGATCTTCCCCCTTTCCCAGAATCGGCCGGACGTCCAAAAGCAGGGCCCGCTGACATCCGGCTTGCCGGAGTTCTTCGGGAAGGGTTTCGCAGTATTGGTTCGTTTCCATGATCATTGCCGCAGCAGGTAATCGGCAAGCACTCGAAGCTCGACTTCGGTGAAGCCGAAATCCGGCATGCTGGTTCCGGGTTTGATTTGCCAAGGAGCTGCCAACCAGGTCCGAATCTCTTCTCTCGACTTGCGATGTCGAAGGCCGTTGAGAACCGGACCGACATCCGCGCCTGCGCCATTTAGGGTGTGGCAATTCAGGCAACCGTTCTGCAGGATCAACTGTTCCGCGGTGCCGGCCTTCCCCTGAAACAAGCGACCGGGAGGTCGGAGCGCTGCCTGGGCCCAGGCCGCCCAGCTCTGCTCCTTTTCTTCCCCTTGGTCCTGATGAACCCAAAAACTGGCCGCCGCCGCCCCGGTCCAAAGCCCGAGCCACAGCAGCAGCAAGAGAAGCAGGGACCGACCACCAGGCATGTCGAAATAGAAGCAAGCTTCGTGCCAGGGCCCATTCCGGCCATATTCACGGTGGCGAGCCAGAATCGTTGTATTTTTAAGACAGTAACATGTTCTATTCTTAGAACATCGTCCTATTATTGAAACATGCCCATTCCGGATCCGGTGCGAAGCCTGGCCAGAATCGCCCTGGCTCTGAATCAAAGCCGGGAATCCAATCAGGCCTTGGAAGCGATTCTCGAAGGGGTCGGCGAACTCCTGCCCAGCCAATTGAGCACCGTGCTGCTGCTTCGTCACCAAGCTTTGGAAGTGGCGGCTCATCGAGGATTTCCATCGTCCTCTCTACCCATCGAGCCCCTCCTCCCCACCCAACACCCTCGGCTGGCCAGGGCGATGCAAAGCACCGGGGCGGTCATTTTCGATGATCCGGAGGAACCGGATCCCTTCGACGCCGCCTTCCCCGGAGCCAAGGTCCACGCCTGCATGGCAGCCCCCCTGCGGGTGGAGAACCGATTGCTCGGATTGGTCACCACCGATTCCCTGGAACTTCCCTGCTATCAAGAACCCCACCGGGAACTGTTCGAGGTCTTCGCCGCCTTGGCCGCCTCGGCGTTGGAAAACGCCCGTCTACACCAAGAACTGGCGGCGGCCCAAAGCCGGCTGCAAGCGGAGGCGGCCAGTTTGAATGCCGAGATCCAAGCCGGTTTGGGATCGGAATTGATCGGTGACTCCAAGGCGATGAAAGCCCTGAAGCAAGAAATCGCCGCCGTAGGCCCCACCGAATCCGGAGTTTTGATTTTGGGACCGACGGGAAGTGGCAAAGAATTGGTGGCGCGAGCGCTGCACGCCGCCTCCACTCGGAGCGATCGCCCTCTTATCCGCTTGGATTGCGCCAGTTTGCCTGAATCCCTGGTTCAAGCCGAGTTATTCGGTCATGCTCGGGGGGCCTTCACCGGGGCCACCAGCGCTCGCCCGGGTCGATTTGAAATCGCCGATCAAAGCACCCTCTTTCTCGACGAAGTCGGTGAGCTGCCGCCGGAAGTCCAACCCAAGTTGTTGCGAGCTTTACAAGAAGGAGAAATTGAACGCCTAGGGGAATCGAAAGTTCGCAAACTCGACGTCCGCGTCCTCGCCGCCACCAATCGCGACTTGGCAGCGGAAGTTCGAACCGGAAGATTTCGAGAAGACCTCTTCCACCGGTTGGCGATTTACCCGATTCGGGTGCCCAGTCTGGCGGAAAGGAAAGAAGACATTCCAGCTTTGGTTCAGCATTTTTGCCGCCGCCTGGGCCCAAAACTTGGGCTGCCCCACTTTCCGATCGACGAGCCATGGTTAAACAGCTTGCAAAACCGTCCCTGGCCGGGAAACGTCCGCGAACTTGGCAATTTCCTGGAGCGGCATCTCATCCGACAGCGCCACTTTCTGGCCACCGGCGGAGCGGAACCCGATGCTGAGGAAATCACCCAAAGTCATGAAAGAGGGCAGGTTGGAGCGGAATCTTGGCCGTGGCCGGTAAAGCAGGCCCAGAGCCTTTTCTGCCAACAACGAGCGGCGGCGGCCATGCTCGCCACCGGAGGCAACGTATCTGCGGCCGCCCGACTCCTGGGAGTCCATCGCGGCTGGTTGTATCGGCACGGCATTCCAAAATTTGCCGGGAAAACGTGATAAAATCTCGTTTCTGTTTCGCCCTCTGGATGAAATTCCGAAACCGCCGGGGGCACGGTACTGGCCGGCTCGCGCGATCCACATTCCCAACCTGATCGCTACGTCTTCCTTCTTCCGAAGGTTAAGCCGGATGCCATCTGTGCCCAAACCTTTGGCAACCCCTTCACCCATGATGAAACCCTTCCTTCTTCCGGCATTCCTCACGGTTTTAGCCGGCTCTCTCTTGGCGCAAACCCCGGAGGAGTTGGCGAAAGCCACACGAGACCTTCCGGATTCCCTGACCGGAGGTTTAGGAACCCAAGGTTCCTCGCCTTTCGACGCCCCGGAAAAATCCGACACGGTCTTCGTCGTCGATACGGGCCCTGGTTTGGACACCGGCTGTACCTTCCGTAGCGGTGGGCCGCTGGTGTTCGACATCATGGTGGACCGTTATTTCGGCGACATCGCCACTTTGCGGGCAAACAACTTGCTGCCGGAATTCGTCCTGCTGCAAATGCCGGCCTTCGACGTGGACATCAATGCCAACGTCTCTGGCATCGCTCCCGAATTGGATGAGGTTTACTTCAACGGCAACTTAGTCCATGAACAGTATTTGACCGGGGACAACCAAATCTGGAAGTTGAACACCTTCCGGATTCCGATCGATTGGGTGATCTTCCCGGACGATCCCGGTGCAGGCTCCCTGGTTCCCGAAGCCAACACCATTTCCATTCACATTGACGTCGGCAACACCTCCGAAAGCTGGTGCGTGGCCATCGACTGGGCGTCGATTGAAATCTTGGCCCCGCGACCGGTGGTCATGGCTCACGGCGTCCTTTCCAACGGAGGCGTTTGGAACGACGCTTGGGTTCCCGGCCTGGACAGTCTCGGAATCCCGAATAGCAACGCCCTGAACATGGGCGATTTGGACAGCATCTCGAGTAACGCCGGCAAGATCAGCACGGAAGTCGATCGAGTTTGCGATCTCTGGGGCGTGGAAAAAGTAGTCCTGGTTTGCCACAGCAAGGGCGGTTTGGACGCCAGGCATTACGCCGAAAACAGCGACAAAGTCAGCCAAGTCATTCAAATCGGCACTCCGAATGCCGGCAGCCCGCTTGCTGATTGGGCGCAAACCGCATCGGTGGTCGGCTTGGGCGTCATTCCTACTTTGCTGGTCAACACCTTGGCCACCCCGGCGGGTTACCAACTCACGACCTTGTACATGGGTTTCTACAACTCGGTACACGGCCGGAATCCGGAAGTGACTTATACCGCCATGGCCGGCAACTACGACGATGCCTGCCCGACCTTGAATCCCTTCTGCCGGCCTTTGTTGCGGGCGGGTTTGGGCATTACCGGGGTCGGCGATTCGGTCGTCCCGCTGGCTTCGGTTCACGCTCTTCCCTACACCACCAACCGGACCCACGCTTCTTCCGGAACCGACTTAACCGCCATTCACACCCGCTTGCACCGTTCCAACAACGTGTTCAACAAGCTGGTGGATTTGGTGAAGGAAACCGGCAGCAGTAGCTCGGCACCGACCGGCGGTTCAGGTCCCTTGGCTCCTGGAGACGATTTCGTCCGCACCGCTTCCTCGGTTGGCGCATTGACCGAAGGCGCCTTCGATACCTTCACCATCTCGGTGGACCAAGCCGACGACGTCATGTTCGCTCTGTTGTATCCCTCCGGCGACATGACCATGTCCCTGCAGTCTCCGACCGGAACGACTTGGGATGCAGCCAGCGCCTCGGGTAGCTCCACGGTCGAATACGAAAACGGCGAAACTCTCGGCGGCATGATGGAAGTGTTCTACTTCGAAACCGCCGAAGTCGGAATCTGGACCGTCACCGTAACCGCCAACACCGTAGTCACCGGCCCCAACCCCACCGCCGAAGCCGCTTACGCCGCGGCGGTTTGGTACGAGAATCCTGAAGTTACCTTCACCGCCTCCTTTGAGCAGGACATGGTGGGCAACGGGGAGAACCTGGTTTTGATGGGTACCTTGATGCGCAACGGCAGCCCGTTCCTTGGGCAGACCGTGACCGCCTCCGCCGCCTTGCCGGACGACAGCACTGCCAGCGTCACTTTGTTGGACGACGGCGTGGCCCCTGACGACACCGCCGACGACGGCATCTACACCGGTACTTTCAGCAGCACCACCCAAGGCGGCAACTACCGCTTCGCCTTTACCGCCAGCGGCGCTTTGCCGGGTCCGCAGCCGGGAGGAACCGGCTTTAGCCGCCAAGTTTTCGGAACCGCTGGAGTCGGAACCGGGAATTCAACCATCTCGGGTCCGTTCAGCGACACCGGCGTGGACACCAACGCAAACAGCTTGTTCGATGAACTGCAAGTCGACGTCGGCTTGAACATCGACAACGCCGGCGACTACACCCTTTACGGTGAGTTGCAGGATTCAAGCAACAACCTGTTGGTGGCCAGCATCAGCGCCAATCTTGGTTCCGGGGCCCAAACCCTGACCTTGTCCTTCGACGGCGCCACCCTGTTCAATAACGGCGTGGACGGTCCCTACGATCTGGTCACGGTGCAATTGATCGAAGAGCAAGGCACCAGCCTGGTGATCGTCGATTCCCAAACCAACGCCCACACCACCACCGCCTACGGCTACACCCAATTCGAACACGCTCCCTTGACTTTGACCGGTCTGGGAACCGATACCGGCGTGGATGCAGACGCCGATACCGATTTCGATCAATTGGACATAACCGTGGAGATCCTGGTGGAAGTGGCGGCCACTTACAACTGGTCGGCGCGCTTGGTGGACAGCAATGGAACCGAAATCGGATTCTTCGCTGGCAGCGGAGCGCTGAGCCAAGGTTTGAACAACATTGACTTCAGCTTTGACGGCACCGCCATCGGAGCCAACGGAGTGGACGGCCCCTACGTGGTTCGGGACTTGCTGATCTTCGCTGGAAGCACCAGCTTGGTCGCCGGCATCTTCTACACCACCCAAGGCTTCCTGGCGTCTCAGTTCAACGGTTGGGTACCCCCGCCTCCGCCCATCGGCAGCGGTGCTGGAGTGAACATCTTCACCGGTTCCAACTGCAGCGTGACTGGAGATCCGCAGGCCACCCCATGGGCTTTCCTGGCTCTCGCCGGTAGTTTGGTAGGCCTGGCCTGGTTGGCACGCCGAAGCACCCGTCGCTGATCTTCCCGTCAACGATGGCAATAGGCGGCTCAGGCAAGACCTGAGCCGCCTGGTTCGTTTTTCACCATGCGACCCAAAACGACTCTCCCCCAATCCGAATGGGTTCCGGTTTACGCCTTCGCATGGGTGCTTTTGTGGATCTTTCCGTCCGGCTTCTGGATTTGGGCCACATTGGTTCCCTTGGTCCTGGCCAAACAGGGCCGCTTTCCCTGGACCGACCTTAGCGGCCGATTTGATTTCCGTCGTTCCCTATCCGGCTTTCTTCTGGCCAGCGGATTCACTTGGATTCCGGCTTGTTTACTGGGATTGTTGTTCGATTTTTGGCACTTTCGATGGCCGCCCCTGTCGGTGTTTTGGGGATTGGCTTTCGGAGCCGTCGTGGAGGAATGGTTTTTTCGCGGCTATTTGCAAAGCCGGCTAAGAAAGACTTGGGTGGAAAGACCCTTCATCCTCGGAGGGGCGGCAGGGCCGGCCATCGCCTGGAATGCGATCCTATTCGCCTTGGCTCACGTTCCCACCGCCGGCATTTCCGGCTCCTGGTTTCTGGTGTTTCCGGGCTTGGCTTTGGCCTGGTGCCGATCTCGATGCGGCAACCTTTTTCCGGGCATCGTTTTGCATCTGGTATTCAATCTTTGGCTGCTGGGCTTGACCGATTGAACCCAGGAATCAAGGAAACATCCGCTCGAGGATTTCGGCGGTGGTTTACAGTGCTTCCATGCCGCTTCTCAGTTTGTTGATCTTGAGCTTGGGATGGCAAGGACCGAGTTCCGATTCCGCCCAGGAGGAAGTTGCGAAGCTTTCCAAGCCCAACATCATCCTGATCATGGTGGACGATATGGGTTGGGCGGATTTGTCCGCCTACGGCGGAAAGGTGGTGCAAACTCCGCGCTTGGATCGTTTGGCCGAGGAAGGCATGGTTTTTACTCAAGCCTACTCCGGTTGCACGGTTTGCGCCCCGGCTCGGAGTACCTTGATGGACGGCCGGCACATGGGCCACACTTCGGTTCGCTTGAACACCGGCGGAGTCCCTTTACGGGCGGAAGACTTCACCTTGGCGGAAGCCTTGCGCAAAGCCGGTTATCAAGTCGGCGGCTTTGGAAAGTGGGGCCTAGGTGAACTGGGCACCGAAGGCGCGCCGGAAAAACAAGGATTCGACGAGTTCTTCGGCTATTACCATCAAATTCACGCTCACTATCATTTGCCTGATTACCTGATCCGCAACGGGGAAAAGGTACCGCTCCCCGGAAACCGTGACTTTTACACGCAGTACCCCCACATGCGCTATAGCGGCCCGTTTCCGCTGGTGGATCCAGAAACCCAATTGCGGCGGCAGTTCGCTCCTGAAATTATCTATCAAGAGACATTGGCCTTTCTCCGCCGGGCAGCCGCAAAGGAGCGCCCTTTCTTTTGTTACGCCGCCTGGACTCCCCCTCACGGGGAATACTTGATTCCCGAAGAATTCCGGGAATGGCCGCTATATGCCGAAAAAAAGAACTGGCCGGTTCGAGCGAAGGTCGTGGCCGCCTATCTATCCATGGTGGATCGCCACGTAGGAGGAGTTTTGGACCTTCTCGATCAATTGGAGCTTCGGGAAGAAACGCTGGTCTTCTTCCTTTCCGATCACGGTGCGGATCTGGACTACGACGGCAGCTTGGACAGTTGCGGTCCGCTGCGAGGCAAGAAACGCACTCTGTACGAGGGAGGGTTGCGAGTTCCGATGCTCGTTTCTTGGCCGGGAGTCATTGAATCCGGCCGCCGGAGCGATCACCTTTGTTATTTTCCGGACTTCTTTCCCACTTTTTTGGAACTGGCTCAAGCTCCGATCCCTGAACGGCTCGACGGAATTTCATTCCTTGCCACGTTGCGAGCTCAGGGAGAACAACGACAGCATCCACATTTGTATTGGGAATGGGCGCGCTACGACTGGGGCAAGAAACAATTGGTGGAAAACGGTCTCATGCAAGCCGTCCGCATGGGACCCTGGAAAGGAATCTCCCTTCATCCTCAAGAACCGTTTCAATTGTTTCATCTGGAGCGGGACCCCGGTGAAAGGCAAAACCTTGCCGCCGACCATCCTGACCTCGTCCGCCGCTTGCGGGAGATCATGAAAGACTCTCACCGGCCGATGAGGGCGCAACAAGAGCCGCCTCGATTGGAGGGAAAAGCCTTCCGTTAGTTCCCGGTTTGGCTCTGCATTCGACCTGCCAACCTCCACCGCCTCCAAGCCCAAAAACTCAAGGCCAAGGAAACGATGGCCAGCCACTGGGCCGGCGTCAAGCCGCCATAGCGGGGATCGGCTTGTCCGATCCAGCCCCGGGCTTGCAAAGAGGAAAGCTGGTCAGCCTCGATGCGCAGGGAATCCAAAATCAATCGGCCCGCCGCGTAGCCCCAAACGAATACGAAAGCCAAGCCGCCGGGGCGGAGCCTTGAAGCCAATCGCCAAAGCAGCATGCACAAGATCAATCCCCAAAGAGCTTCCAACATGCCAAGATCCAATCTCAGGCCATCGGGATATTCGATCGCAGGAAAGCCTTGATAACGCAATCCGGGATGATCTCCTTGGCTCCAGCAATAAAGCCGACTCACAACCACGGAGGGTGCGGCGCCGACTGCCAGCAAGTCCAAGTTGGGAGCGGGAGCTTGGCGCCGCAATCGACTGAATTCCACGCCCTGCAAGAAGAAAAAGAACAAGGCGCCGGCCAAGGAAAGGCCGTTACTCAGATCAAAGAGATAAGCGAAAGGATGTTCGGCAAAGGCTGCCGGTTTGTAGGCGACTACGGCGAAAAGGTGTCCGCCCAAAACCGCGGCGATGCCGGCCATGGCCAACAGCAGTAGCATTTCTCCCCAACTTCGCCCATGCCTTCTTCCGAAGCGGAAAGCGGTCGATGCCCCGACCAAAGCAGCCAGAATGCTTACCCCCAGGAAGGTCGGATCCATTGGCTAAGCCGACCTCGCTGGTTTTAGAAAACCGGCCCTTGCCAGTCCCGTCGCGGCCGGCCGAATAAATAACCTTGAAACAAATCGCAGCCGACGCTGAGCAGGGCTTCCCGCTCTTCCTCGGTTTCCACGCCTTCGCTGATGAATGAAATATTCAAATCACGGCCGAGCTCGAGCATGGTCTTGATGACCTTCAATTGAGTGGTCTTTTGAGTAACTCCCCGGATTAACAGCATGTCCAGTTTGGCGATGTCCGGTTCCAGGGCGGAGAATGCAGCCAAGCTGTTGTGACCCGCCCCCAGATCATCCAAGGCAATGCGATAACCCATTTCCCGTAAAGCCTTGATCCGATCGCGGGCTCCGGGAATGGTCTCCAGAGATTCGCGTTCGGTAATTTCCAACACCACATTCTCGGAATATTGAGAAAGGGGAGCGTCGGCATCGAATAATTGCGGATCCTGCAAGTCCTGGTGATGGAGGTTCAGGAATACCGTAATGCCGTCGGAATGAACCGACAATTTCTGAGCCGCTTGCTCGCGCACGATTCGACCGACATCGTGTACCCGGCCCAACCTCTCCGCCACTTCGAACAGGGACATCGGGTCGGCCAAGGTGGATTCATCGGTCCGCAGCAACACCTCTCTTCCGACCTGCTTGCGTTGTTTCCAAGACACGATCGGTTGAGAAGCCAACCAAATGGTTTCCATGGCGGACTCGAATTGAGCCTCAGCTCCGCCTGTATCTCCGGAAAGGTAATTTCGGCCCGAAACCAACGAGAAAGCCTCTCGTTTCGCCATCGCCAAGCGGCGGCAACTGACTCCGTACTGGACCGTATAGCGCAGTTCCTTGATTCGAAAGGGTTTGGTCAAATAGCGCAGAGCTCCATATTCCAGCGCTTGGATTGCCGAATCCAAGGTCGGTTCTCCGGTCACCAAAATCACCGGCAAATCCAAATCGAATTGGCGAATCTTGCGAAGCAATTCAACCCCGTCCAAATTGGGCATGGCCAAATCGCTGATCACCAAATCCAAACCTCCGCCGCGAACCACTTCCAAAGCTTCCAATCCGTTCTTGGCCGTAAACACTTCATAGTCCCGGCTTAGAACGCGGAGATAGAGGTCCAGAATTCCCGGCTCATCATCCACCACCAAGATTGCCGCAGTACGGGATTTCGCTTCTTGCTCGTTCACAGGTGGAAGGATGGTCAAGGGGATGCCCAACCGGGCCGAGGTCGCCAGGGCATCTTAATCCCTGAGCCTTGGGAATTCACCCATCTTCTGGCTATCGAGTAGTTTGCAAGCTCTGGACAAGCCTGCGCCGCCCCTAAAATGCAAACCGTGAGTTCCGCCCCGCGCATCGAAGGTCAATGCCTGCCCGGCTTTGAACCGGTTGGAGAGACTTTTGCCGAGAATTTCGACAAGAGAAAGGAAGTTGGAGCCGCCTTTTGTGCCTGGTATCGAGGGCAAAAGGTGGTCGATCTATGGGGTGGATGGGCGGATCCTGAATCCAAGCTTTCCTGGCAATCAGACTCTTTGATTCCGGTGTTTTCCGCCACCAAGGGATTCGTGGCGGTTTGTTTGGCCCTGCTGCGGCAACGCGGGTCGTGGCAACCGCAAATACCATTGCAAACTTACTGGCCGGCCTTTCAAAACATCGGCGACGGCGCCATTCAAACCGGCGATTTACTCAACCACCGTTCCGGTCTTTGCGCCTTGGATCACCCTCTAGATCAGGAAGCCCTGGATAACCGGGAGAAAATCCTTTCCGCCCTGGAAAGCCAGCAACCCCTATGGCCGCCAGGAAGTGCCCAAGGGTATGGAGCGGTGACGTTCGGCCTTTACGCCGGTGAATTGGTCCGGCGCCTCAGTGGCCGAAGCGTGGGCCGTTTCCTGGCCGAAGAAGTTGCCGGCCCGTGGCAAGCCGATGTTTTTCTCGGCTTGCCGGAGCAGCACTTTTCCCGCATGGCCAAGTTAATTCCTCCCGGAGCCAAAGATTTTTGGACCAAGGTGGTGCCTACTTTGTTGTTTGGAAATTCCGTGGAAACCCGGATCTACCGGGCTTTCTTGCGGTCCAATTCCGACACTGCAAGAGCGTTCGCCAACCCGGCCGATCTCGGCCGGCGAGGTCTTCCGCTTTTCAACCATCCGCAAGTTTGGCAAATGGAGTTGCCTTGGGTGAACGGCATCGCCAGTGCCCGCGGCTTGGCCACCCTTTACGCAGAAATGATCGGCGCCGGCCCCTCCCACCCGAATGCAAAACTGGAACCCGAAACCCTGGCCGCTCTGGAAAAACGGCAGAGTTGGAGCCGCGATCGAGTCCTCCGCAAAGATATGGGCTACTCATTTGGCTTCGTCAAAGAAGAAGGGCACCTTTATTCTCCAGAGATCACCAGTTTCGGCCATCCCGGCGCCGGAGGCTCGGTTGGTTGGGCCGATCCTCGACGAAATTTGGCCTTCGGCTACGTCATGAACCGCATGGACCACCGCTTGCGATCCCCCCGGGCCCTCGCCCTGAGTCATAGCTTGTACCGATGTCTGTAACCCAACCTCCCTCCTGCCCCTTTCCGCTGCAAACCCGGTCCCTGGCCAAAACAACGCCGGGCCCGCCGTTGCTCATTGAGGGAGAGGCCGGCCTGCAGCAACTCATGGCCTGGCTGCAAGAAAATCGGGATTGGTGGCGGCAGCAGCGAGTCGAGCACGGCGCCTTGCTATTTCGAGGTTTCCAGGTGGGCACCGCCCAAGCTTTTGAACAAATCGCTCTGACCATGGAGCCGGAGCTACAAAACCACTATTTGGGAACTTCGCCCCGAGAAGCGATCACCCCCTACACCTTCTCCGCCAGCGAGTTGCCGGGCTTTTATCCCATTCCCCAACATTTGGAGATGAGCTTTCTTGCCACTCCGCCTCGCTGGTTGTTCTTCTACTGTTTGCACGCACCCAAGCGCGGCGGAGAAACGCCGCTGACCGATTTCCGCCGGGTCATGCAAGACCTCGATCCTGAGGTCCTGCGGCGCTTTCAAGAAGGCGGGCTACGCATCATCCGCAACTACAACGGACCCGAGGCCAAGGACGGCTGGGATTTATGGAAGATGAAAGCTTGGCACGAAGTCTTTGCGACTACCGACCGAAATGAAGTGGAAAAGCAATGTGCCGAGCAGGGATTCCATCCGGAGTGGCTGGAGCAAGGGAGGCTGCGACTGACCCACGAGCAAAACGCCTGTCGAAAACATCCGGAGACTGGCGAAGATGTGTGGTCGAATCACGTGCAGGTGTTTCACTTGGACGCGGCACCGCTCGAATATCAGAGTATTCTTCGACACGGCAAGAGGTTCGGCGTATTTCCTTGGTACTGGCTGGCGAAAATCTTGGTAGCCATCAAACGCCGCCGCCCGAGCTTGGCTCAGGCTTTGCACTGCACTTATCGCGATGGAAGCGAAATTCCCAAGGCGGACCTGAAGCACTTACAGCAAGTCATTTGGCGACATCTCACCGCCATTCCCTGGCAAAAAGGAGACATTCTTGCCATTGACAATGCCTCGGTAGCCCACGGCCGTTTGCCTTATCGGGGCGAAAGAGAAATCCTGGTGGCCTGGGCTTAGATCCAGTCTGGTAGTCGTCTTCCCTGGCCAATCTGCCGGGTTTCAAGCCTGAAATCGATCGGCCAACTTGGTTCCAGCCGCCAAGCCGGCAAAAAGGGCCAAGAGGCCGGCAAGGTTGTGGATGGCGACGTTGGCTAAAGCGGCGGCATATTGCTTCTCGGCGATCAATTCCCCGGTTTGGAAGGTGAAGGTGGAATACGTGGTAAAGGCTCCCATGAAGCCCACCAAAACCACCAGTCGCAGCTCAGCACTTTCTTGGAAATGACGCTCAGCCAATGCCCAAATCAGGGCGAAAGCGAAACATCCAAGCAGATTGACCAAGAGGGTGCCCCAAGGGAAACCAGGTTCATGCAGGCGTTGCACGAATTGGGTTAAGCCGTAGCGGGCCAGGGTGCCGAGGCCTCCGGCCACCGCCAACCACATCCATCTTTGCCACAAATGCTTTTCCTCTCAGCCGCGGGTTTCTGAAAGTGGATTCTAGGCCGTGCTTGCCCGCAGGCGGAAGTTTTTCGCCCTGCCTGTAACCTGCGGGGTAGTCTTCATTGCCGCGAAACCGGCTTCGCAAGGAACGGAGGTCCCTCTCCCCAGGGTCATTGCCTATTCCCGTCCGAGCTGGAAGGAAGTTGGTTTCGAAGGTTTTCGCGAGCCGCCGACAAGGGTTCATCGGCGGCCCGCTTTTTTTTGGGAACGAAATGCAAATTCCTACAGCCTAAAGATAGACTGAACCGAGGAAGGGTTAAAACAAGCAAAGAGAGCTATGCTCACCGTCGGGGGGATGGTGTTGGTGACCTACTTGCTTTTCCTAGGGCAGGTTGGCGTCCACAATTGCATCCACGGTTCCATGTTTCCCAGGAATCCGACCTGGAACCGGTGGTTTGGGGAATTCGTATGTTCCTTATGCTTGATGTGTTACGGCGGTTGGAGAGCGGCTCACGTGTTGCACCACCGCTACACCAACACGGATATGGATCCCCATTGCGTGGATCGGCCTTTTCTGGCCTATATGCTCAGCCACACCTGGAGAATCGCTCGTAAGTTTTGGTCTTGGAAGGCTTTGGGCCTGAGTCTCTTGCCGCCACTGGCGCTCTGCGGAATCGTGATTGGGGCTCGATGGCAGTGGGCTCAAGACTGGCTTGGACTGCGCTGGATCCTGCTGTTTTGGTTCATTCCGGTTGTACTGGTGCACTTCATCATGGCCCATTTCAATTGGGTCACTCACGTCGGCCTGCCGACGGGCTCAGGACGCGATACCCGGAATTTAACCGCCGGCTTGTGGCCCTGGATCAATCGCCTCAGCTTCAACTTTTATCTACACGCCGAGCACCACCGGGAACCTTTGGTCGCCATACCCAAAATGCCCGCCGGGCCCCCAATGAAGGACCCGGCGGGAAAGGCGAAAGCGAACGAAATGCCCTGAGATCAGGGCAGGATCGGAGCGGTCAGAGTGTTGGTCTTCACCGAACCGACACCCCCGGTGCCCCGCTGAATCACGGCCTGGGAGTAAACCAGCCGCACCGGAGCCAGCGGGCTGATGGTCTTGGTAAGGGTGGCCCGGCCGGCAGCATCAGCGACCGCAGTGCCGAATTGAGTCACCGGAGCCAACAAATCGATGGGCATGGATCCCAAGGAAGTATTGGCCGGTCCTTCTCCCAAGCCTTCGAAACTGTAAAGGAAGAGAACCGTCTCCCCGGGCTCGGCTCCGGTCACGACGAAGTCAGCCATTTGCCCTCGTTGCAACATGTCTTGGCTAAAGGGCGGCTTGGCGTGGACAGTGATTTCTTGATTCGCAGCCACGTTTTGCAACACGGTGGAAAAACCATCGGCCCATTCCACTCTCACTTCGTCGGCGGCGGTGGCGACGCCCAAGCCGAAGTGCATGATCATTTCGCTTTGTCCCAGGTAACTCTGGCGGGTATCCAAATACCGCACTTGAGTTTTCCCTCCGACGGTGACTTCGACCCGACTTTGAACTCCATCCGGGGCCAGCGCGGGATGGCCGTAGGTATCCAGACTGATCCGCAGGTAGCTGTTGCCGTTGACCAAATCGTTTCGGAACAGTTTGAACGGCCCGGAAGTCGAGAACAGAGCGATGTCCAAATCGCCGTCCTTGTCGTAGTCCAGGAAGGACATGGTGCGGCCGTCGTAGTTATGCACCAGGCCGGACGCCGCTCCCATTTCCACGAAAGTCCCGTTTCCTTGGTTGTGGAACAACTTGGTCGGGTAGTTCTGGTACGGGCCGGGGAAGCCGTTGGTTCCGCCTAGATCGATCAAACCGTCGTTGTCGAAGTCAAGAGCGATTACGCCCCAACCCCAACCATCGTCCTGAACGCCGTAGTTCCAGGCTTCTTCGGTGAAAACGTGGTTTCCCTGATTAATGTAAAGCTTGTTTCCGGTGCCGGGCTGGCCGGTGTAGTAAGTATCGCTGACGTAAAAGTCCAACAACATGTCTTCGTTTACGTCGCAAATCGCCACACCCATGGCATTGGGAACATCCAGGCGGTCCACGGTATGGGTGGATTCAGTGAAAGTTCCGTCACCGTTGTTGATGTAGTATTCACTGGTTCCGGTATCGCCGATCAAGATTAATTCCGGATACCGGTCGCCGTCGAAATCGGCGAAGGTGGGAACGAAGCCGCGCACGTCCGAGGCATAAATGCCGGCGGCAATGGTGACGTCGGTGAAAGTTCCGTCGCCGTTGTTGCGGAACAGCCGGTTGTTCTTCATCGAAGTGGTGTAACTGGTGACGAACAAATCCAAATCGCCGTCCAAGTCGTAATCACCGAAACCGGGGCTGAACCCGTCCCAAGACAAACCGGCATATTGCAAGCCGGCTAAGGCCGCTCTTTCCTGGAAGCCGTGGCCGCCTACGTTTCGATACAAGCGGTGACTTCCCAATGTGCCGGAAGTTCCGGGAGGACCGAAGTTGGTGACGTACATGTCCAACCAACCATCCTTGTCGTAATCGCCGACCGCGGCGCCGGAACACATTTCCGGTTGGGTAAGCCCCCAACTCTGTCCGACTTCCACGAAGTTTCCGGCCTGATCATTTAAAAACAACATGTCGGCTTGGCTTCCGCCACAAATCACGTAGATGTCGGGCCAGCCGTCACGGTTAAAGTCGGCGACGGTACCTCCTCCAACCATCGGGCCCATGGGGTGACCCGGGATCGGGGCATGCGCCGAGGTTAAACCGACGGCATCGGTAACATCCACGAACGTCGTTTGAGGAAACGCCACCGGGGCGGCAAGGAAGACCAGACCGGCGGCCAGGACGATTAGGGGCTGTCTCATGGCAGGGATGCTGCGTAAAGGAACAAGGAGCAAGGGGGGATCCGGTCCCGGCAATCTTTTCGCCCAAGCTCGGCCTGGGGGCCCAGGGGCGAAAGGGGGTAGGTCGCGGGAACCATCAAGGGACAAAAAAATGCTAACACCAAACTTCGAGGTGACTAGTAGAGGGGTTTGGCCAATTCTTAGGAAAGCCCTGTGGACGATCCGTTCCCGGCGGCTTGGGTTCGGGCTTTTGCCAACCATGGGCCTGGTGGCCCTGGGCCTGATGGGACTGGGGTCGATTCCCGGTTGTGGGAAGGACCAGGAGCCAATCCTAGAAAATTTACCTAAGATAAGTCAAATAAAGGACTTCCAGATGATGTCTGAGGATGGCCTCGAGTTCGGCCAGAGCCACCTGGAAGGCCGCATCTGGGTAGTGGATTTCTTCTTTACCCGCTGTCCGAGCGTGTGCCCGCTACTGACCGCCTCGATGGCGGAAATCGCCAGGCACTGGGCCGGAGAAAATCGCATAAATTTTTTGTCCGTTTCGGTGGATCCTGACTACGACACCCCTGCCCGGTTGACCGAATATGCCCGTCAACACGCCCTACCGCTGAATCGCTGGACCTTGTTGACTGGAAGCCGCCAAGCCTTACGAGACCTGTGCCTGAATTCCTTCCGCTTGGCCCTGGGGGAAAGCATGGACGAAAATGGCGACATTACCCATTCCACCCGCCTGGTTTTGGTCGACCAGGAGGGCTGGATCCGGGGATATTTCGAGGGCTTGGAAGGGGAGGCCAAAGAACGCTTGCATCGCAGCTTGGAAGCCCTATTGGGAGAAACCGAAGCAGTCGGAGCAGATGATGGAAGTCAGTGATTTACCTACAGTTAACGCCATCCTCAACGGGCTGGCTTGCAGCTTGCTCATCGCCGGCTTGGCCTTCATCCGGAAAGGCCGTGAGGGAGCCCACAAAAGCGCCATGGTGGCCGCCTTCGCCTGCTCGGTCGCCTTCTTGGCCAGCTATCTCTACTACCACGCCCACGCCGGACGCATCAGCTTCCGCGGCGAAGGATTCGCCCGCAGTGCCTATTTGATTCTGCTGGGAAGCCACACCATCTTGGCTGCCTTGGTTCCTTTCATGGCCATCCGCACCCTTTGGCTAGGCTTTGCCGACCGACGATCCAGTCACCGGCGCTGGGCTCGCTGGACTTTCCCGATTTGGGTTTATGTTTCCATTACCGGAGTCTTGATATACCTTGTCCTCTACCACTTCACGGACTCGGCACGATTGGCCGGCCGCGGTTGACCGCCACCTCAAACCATGAAACTTCGCCACCTAAGCACAGCCATCGGCGCTTGGCTTTGTCTGAACCTGCCGGTTTCGGCTGCCATGCAGTGCGCCATGTGCAAAGAAGCGGTGGACAACGACAAAGCCGCCGGTGGCGGCATCGCCGATGGAATTTCATATTCCATCCTATTTATGCTCGCTTTGCCTCTTTTGGTCCTAAGCGGTTTCGGTTTCGCTGTTTGGCGTGCTTATCGAAATGCTCCTCGGGAGCAATAAAAACGAAAATGGGTCTCAATAAAAGGCTTGCAAACCTGTTTAAATTCAATTAACTACTGAATTTGTACTAATTGGACATATTTCCAACCCGACTTTAGGATCCTCGTCCCCAAGGGCCGCATCCACGGCCCCTTCTCCCCCCCTACGGAGAAAAAGCAGGATGAAGCTCTTCGATGGTGCCGGGCTGACCGCAACCATAGCTCTCACAGCCACCGCGGTGGTCTCCATGACCCCGGAAGATGTCGAGCTCCAATACACCTTGGATCCCGACACGATGGCGGAATACGATTTCGGCGAGGAAGGTTTCGCACTACTTTCCGAAGGCTTGGAACAATTGTTCGGCCCCCATGGAAGCCCTCAGCTTCCCGAAGGAACCGACTTGGAAAGCCTTGGCTTAAGTGTGGAAAGTTTGCAAAGAGGCCGGATTTCTTTCGTGGAAAAATGTTTGCATTGCCACGGAACTACGGGAGGCGGAGACGGTCCCACCGCAATCTTTTTGAATCCGCTGCCTCGAAACTTCCGTCACGGCACAATTAAGTTCACCAGTACCGTTCGGTCTTCACCGCCGACTCGCAACGACATCGAATTGACCCTGCGCCGGGGAGTGGCTTATACGGCCATGCCTTCTTTCGCCACGTTGACCGATCAGGAATTGGACGATTTGGTCGACTACGTGCAGTTTCTGATGATGCGCGGCGAAACTGAGCGGGTAACCGCTTTCGTTCTTGATGACGAAGGCCTGCTGGAAGACGAAGAACTGGATCGGGAAGAGATGATGGAGGAAGTCCTTTCCTTCATGCAGGATGAATTCGATCTGGTCGCCAGCAAATGGTTGGAAGCCGAAGACAACATTGTCCTGCCTTCGGTCGAACGACCGGAACCTACCGCCGAATCCATCGCTCGAGGCAAGGAACTGTTTCTCTCCGCTCGCACGGAATGTTCCGCCTGCCACGGCAATGAAGGGCAGGGCAAAGGCCCGAACGTCTACGACGCGGAAAAGGACGAGTTTTACACCAAGGACAATTGGGGCAACGTGGTCGCTCCTGCCGATTTGACCAAAGGTTTCTATCGGGGAGGCGAACGCCCCTTGGATTTGTTCCGCCGCATTCACCAGGGAATTAAAGGTACCCCCATGCCTCAATTCAGCGGCAACCTGACGGACGAACAAATCTGGGACTTGGTCAACTTCCTTTACTCCATTCGCTTCAACAACGCCCAATAAACCGCGGCGCAAACGAGGAGAACCATCATGAATAAGTTTTGGATCGCTTTGTTCGCCACGGTCCCGATCATGGCCATCGCCTTTTTCCTGATCGGCATGAGCAAGGGCAACGGGTTGTGGCTGCCGGTGAACATCACCAGCATCGGCGAAGAGATTGACCACCTGTTTTGGGTCATCCTGGCCCTGACCGGAGTCACCTTTTTCGGAGTGGAAGCCGTCTTCATCTGGTTTCTGATCAAGTACGGCGGCGACAAAAACCCGGGCAAGGGCATTTACAGCCACGGCAATCCCAAATTGGAAACGATTTGGACCATCATTCCGGCCGGCATCCTGGTTTTCTTGGCGCTTTACCAATACGACACCTGGAAGGACGCCAAGTTCAAGGTCAATGCCCCGAGTCAGGATCAGCCGGTGCACGCCCGCGTCACCGGAGGCCAGTTCGAATGGCGCTTGACCTATCCCGGTGCCGACGGCCAATTGGACACCGCCGACGATTTGGAACAAGTCAACGTCCTGCACGTGGTCAAGAACGAGCCGACCCGCTTGCAATTGAGAAGCCGGGACGTGTTGCACTCCTTTTTCATTCCCGCTGCCCGGTTGAAGCAGGACTTGGTGCCGGGCATGCCGAACCAGCAAATGTGGTTCACGGTCATTCACACCGACGACGATCCCAGCCAGGCGGACGTCCATGAAATCGCCTGCGCCGAATTGTGCGGCTGGGGCCACTACAAAATGCGCGGTTTCCTGAAAGTGCATGAAACCCGCGAACAATTCGAAGCCTGGTTCCAAGACGCCTTGGCCAAGCAAAACGCCACCACTGAGGACCTGGGCCTCCCTGAGTAATGACCACCGCCTCCCCCGCTTTGGATCACGGGCACGCATCCCCCCACGCCGATGATCATGGTCATCCGCGGACCTTCATCGGGAAATACATTTTTTCCCGAGACCACAAGGTCATCGGCATCCAATTCCTGATCACGGTCTTCTTCACGCTGGCCTTAGGCGGTTTGCTGGCCCTGGGCGTTCGCTGGCAGTTGGCCTACCCGTGGAAACCCTTCCCCATTCTCGGGGAATTGCTTTGGCCGGAATCGGGCGGCGTCATGCCGGCCGAGTTCTATCCGATGCTGACCACCATGCACGCCTCGGTGATGATCTTTTTGGTGGTCATCCCAGCGCTAACCGGCGCCTTCGGCAACTTCGTAATTCCGTTGCAGATCGGCGCTCGGGACATGGCCTTCCCAACCATGAACATGCTTTCTTACTGGTTCATGTGGCCGGCGCTGGCCTTCTTCGGCATGTCCTTCTTCGTGGAAGGAGGCGCGGCTGCCTCCGGATGGACCAGTTATGCGCCACTATCCACGGTTTCGCAAGCGGCGCCAGGATCCATGGCAGGCCAAACCTATTGGCTGTACGGCTTGCTTTGCGTCGGTATTTCTTCCCTGCTCGGCTCGATCAACTACATCACCACGATCGTCAAGCTGCGCACCAAGGGGATGAAGTTCTTTCGCATGCCGATGACCACTTGGTCGTTGTTCATCACCGCGATCTTGCAGGCCTTCGCCCTACCGGTGTTGACCGCCGCGCTGATCTTCCAAGTCTTGGACCGGGAAATGGGCACCGCTTTCTTCCTGCCCACCGACTTGTCGATCAACAACGAAAGTGCCGGCATCGGCGGCGGCCACCCGCTGCTCTGGCAGCACATGTTCTGGTTCTATAGCCACCCGGCGGTGTACATCATGATTCTGCCGGCGATGGGTGTGGTCAGCGACATCTTGTGCACCTTCGCCCGCAAGCCCCTGTTCGGTTACAAGCCGATGGTGTTGGCGATCTGCGGCATTGCCGGCCTGGGCTTCATCGTTTGGGGTCACCACATGTTCCAATCGGGCATGAACCCGGCCTTGGGCATGACCTTCATGACCTCCACCATGTTGATCGCCCTGCCCTCGGCGGTAAAAACCTTCAACTGGTTAGGAACCCTTTGGGGTTCCAAAATCCAGTGGACGACCCCCATGCTCAATGCGCTTTCTTTTGTGAGCATGTTCGTCATCGGCGGGCTTTCCGGTTTGTTCATGGCGGCGACCACGGTCGACATTTTCATTCACGACACATACTTCATTGTCGCCCACATTCACTACGTGCTGTTCGGCGGTTCTTTGTTCGGCTTCTTCGGCGGCCTGTACTACTGGTTCCCGAAAATGTTCGGCCGGCAAATGAGCGAGTTCTGGGGCAAGGTCCACTTCCTCGGCTCTTTCATCTTCTTCAACCTGGTGTTCTTCCCCATGCACATCCTGGGGATGGGCGGCTTCCCGCGCCGCTACGCCGATCCTTATTGGTTCGACACCTGGAAGGAGACCCTCGGCATGAACCGGATGATGACCGTCTGCGCCATTTTCCTTGGCCTGTGGCAAATCATCTTGGTTCTGAACTTCGTCTTGTCCCTGTTCATGGGACGCAAAACCGACGGCAACCCCTGGCGCTCCAATTCCTTGGAATGGATGACGCCGAAGGTCACCCCCGGCCACGGCAACTGGGGTGAAAAGACGCCGGAAGTCTTCCGCGGGCCTTTCGAGTACGGCGCCCCGGGATGTGAAGACGACGGCTACCTGCCGCAAACCGCGCCGCCGGTTTCCGCCTCCGAAAGTCACGGTTGAACCTGACTGCAAGAGATTCCAAGCATGAGTCACCCTTTGGCCGTCGCCGGTAATCACAACTCCGATCTGTCCTCCAAGGAGCACGGATTCGGCGACGGCCAGGTGAGGTCGGCCCACCCTTGGGTCCACCGCCTGGCGTGGCTTGGAATCTTGGCCACCTTGCTGCTGCCCTTTGTCTCCGGCGGCACCGTCACCAGCCTGGACGTGGGCATGGCGGTTCCGGATTGGCCCACCACCTTCCAGCAAAACATGTTCACGGTGTCGATTCCTGAACTGCGGGAAAGCGGTGGAGTCGGCGCCGTGGTCGAGCACGGCCACCGCCTGGCCGGGGCCGCCATCGGCTTCTTCGCCATGTTCCTGGCGGCGGTTTGCTTGCTGCAAAAGTCGCTGCCAAAGAGTTGGAAGTGGCTTTCTCTGGCCATCTTGGCCCTGGTCATCGTCCAAGGCCTGATCGGCGGCCTACGAGTGCTCGAAAACGAGCGGGCCATCGCCATTTTCCACGCGGTTGGAGCCCAGGTGGTCTTGATCGGCTTCGCCGCCATGGCCAAGCTCAGCTCGCCGGCCTGGACCCGGTCGGCCACCCATCCCGAGTCCCTCGAAGGGTTCGAGAGCGGCGCCGTGGATCGCTTGCGCCTTTGGACCGGGACCGCCCTGGCGGTCCTTTTCGTCCATCTTTGGGCCGGGGCCGGATTGCGTCACCAGCAAGCCAGCCTCAGCGGCCATTTGATCCTGGCCGGCGTAGTCACCTTGGTCCTGATGGTGGTCATTCACCTCGGCCTGACCCAGTTCTATCGCCTGCCGCGACTGCTGAAAGCCATCAAAGCCCTGGTCAGCCTCCTTGGGCTGCAATTGGCCTTAGGCCTGGCCACCTGGGCCTTTAAGCACGGCCCAGAGTCGGTGCAGGCCGGAGTCGGAGTCCACGCTCCCCTCGCCACCCTGCACCTAGTGTTCGGCGCCGGCCTGGTGGCCGTGGTCGCCGGATTGACCCTGGAAGCCTGGATCGGCCCCCTGGCCCAGAAGGCCCAAAAGGAAAAGAGCCAAGCTTTGGGAGGGACGGCATGAACTGGCTCCGCGACCTCGCCGTCCTCGGCAAGCTGCGCATTCAATTCTTTGCCATCGGGGCTGCCTTGGTCAGTCTCAGCTTGGCTTTGGAAGGCATGCCAAGCCTGAGTCTGAGCCTGCGCCTGACCGCCGGCTTACTCCTGGTTTGCGGCGGAGCGGCGGCGCTGAATCAGGCCTTGGAAGCGGATACCGATGCTTTGATGGAGCGCACCCGGGTGCGGCCCATTCCCGCCGGCCGAATGGCAGCGCAAACGGTCTTTTGGGCTTCCCTTGCCGTGGCGGCCGCCGGCTGCCTGTGGCTAGCCTGGCAAGTGGATCCTCTCACCGGGGCTTTGGCCGCCCTCATGGTGATCCTTTATGACTTCGTCTATACGCCGCTGAAACGGCGCACCTCTCTCAACACTTTGGTGGGAGCGGTTCCCGGAGCTTTCCCGGTGCTGTTGGGCTGGTCGGCCGCAGGCCAGGGCCTGAATCCGACCGCTTGGGTGTTGTTCGGCATCCTTTTCGTTTGGCAGTTCCCCCATTTCATGGCAGTAGCTTGGTTGTTGCGGGAGGATTACCGCCGCGCCGGCCTGCGCATGATCAGCGTCGGAGATATCGGCGCTCGGCTTACCGGCCGCCAAGCAGCGAATTACGCCTTGCTGTTGGTGCCGGTCAGCCTGCTTCCTTCGCTTACCGCAGGTGCCGGTTCGCTCTACATCATCGGTGCCCTGTCGCTGTCCCTGGCCTTCTTGGCCACCTCCCTGTACTTCTGGCAAGGCAGCAGTTTTTCCCAAGCCCGATTGTTGATGCGGGCTTCCCTGCTGTACCTGCCCTCCCTCCTGGCCCTCATGGTGGTGGACCTGCTGCAAGCCACCTGAGCCACCGGGAATTCCCGTCTCGTCAAGATCGCTCGACATGACCACCGTGCCTCTCCCCCTTGACCAGGTCGAAACCGGGCCGCCGATTCCGACCTCGAAATTCGCCGTGTGGCTGTTTTTAGCCACTGAGGTCATGTTTTTCGGCGCTTTCATCGGCGCCTACATCGTGCTGCGTGCCGGCTCCCCCGCCTGGCCGGATCCCGCCGAAGTCCTGAGCCCTCTCATCGGCACGATCAATACCGTGGTCCTGCTCGGGTCTTCGGTCACGGTGGTGTTGGCTCATGCCGCGGCCAGCCGCAAAGACATGGCCAAGGCAAAAACCTATATCTTGTTTACCATCATTTTGGGTTTGGCCTTTTTGGCGGTGAAGGCCTTTGAATACAACGGTAAATTCAGCCACGGCATTTGGCCCAGCGGCCCGGCCACCCTTCCCGGACACGAACACTACTTGCCCGGGATGAACATTTTTGCTTCCTGCTATTTCACTTTGACCGGTTTCCACGCCCTCCACATGGTGGGAGGCATCATCGTTTGGTTCTATCTGCTGTTCCGGCCGTTGCGTCCGGAACACGAACGGACCGTAGAATTGACCGGTTTGTACTGGCACTTCGTTGACTTGGTGTGGATTTTCCTTTTCCCGCTGTTCTACCTGCTTCCCAATCCACCCGCCTGATCCGAGGACTTGACCATGAATGACACCGCTCACGCCGAGACTCATCACCTTTCGGTCAAAACCTACTCCGTCATCGGCGGCATTTTGGTCGTCGGAACGATTCTGGCTTTCGTGTTCGTGGACGCCATCCAAATGAGTTGGATGGCCACGGTTCTGGCCATCTTCGGCATCGCCACTTTTAAGTCGTTGTTAGTGGCGATGTACTTCATGCATCTTAAGTTCGAACGGGGATGGAAATGGATCTTGACCATTCCCCCGCTTTTGCTGGTGGCAGCTTTGATTTTTGCTTTGCTGCCGGACGTAGCCCGCTTTGGAGCATACGGCTAAACTTTCCGCCCGGGCACCCGTTCAACACCAACCAAAGGCGGTCGTGGAGCCACGGCCGCCTCCTTTGTTCAGAGACCCCCATGCAAATCCTGAAGGTTTCGGAAGCGGTCAAAAAGTACGGCGACATCCAAGCCTTGGACCAGGTTTCCTTTCAGGCCGAAGCCGGTAGCATTCTCGGCTTATTAGGCCCGAACGGTTCGGGTAAAAGCACTTTGATGCGGTCCATCGTGACCCTGGATCGGCTGGATCAAGGCAGCATCGAAGTCGCCGGCATTCGGGTCGAGGAAGATCCGGCAGCCGCCCGGCGGGCCATCGGCTACGCCGGGCAAGAACAGGCCATCGACAAGGTGTTGACCGGTCGCGAATTCCTGCGCTTTCAAGCCGGTTTGGTTCATCTGAACAGAAAACAAATTCCTGCAAGGGTCGAAGAAATGTTGCGGCGCCTGGATTTGCTGGAAGCCGCCGATCGACCTTGCGAAGGCTATTCCGGCGGCATGCGGCGACGCCTGGATTTAGCTGCGAGCTTGATGCACCAACCGAAACTCTTGATTTTGGACGAGCCCTCCGCCGGTTTGGATTTGGTTGCCCGCCGGCGCCTTTGGGATTTGCTGGCCGAGTTGAAAGCGGAAGGTACGACCTTGTTGTTGGCCACCCACGATTTCGAAGAGGCCGATGCTTTGTGTGATCAGGTAGTGCTGATGAGCCGCGGCCGGGTGGCCGACTGCGGTACGCCGCAAAAGCTGCGTAGCGATCTGGGTAGTTGGATCTTGAGTGCCGCCCTGCACGAACACGCCCAAGACGGCGACCACGAGAAGTTAGCCGCTTTGTTTGAAGGAGTCCCCGGCAAAGCTTTGCCGGTACATCCGCAGAAAGCGGATTTCAGCTTCGCTCTGGCCTCATCCGAGGGCGATTCCCCCGGCGCGGGACAAAGCTGGATCGATCGCATTCAGGCCCAAGCCGGCCAGCAGCAGTTGCCGCTGTTTTCGATGGCCATGCACCGCCCCACCTTGCAAGACGTCTACGCCGCCGCCGTCGGCGAAGCCGCGGAATAAGCCATGAGTCACGAATTCTGGCAAGAAACCAAAGTTCAGACCTGGCGCTGGTTTTTGCACAGCAAGCGCCGCCCCATCGTGGTGATCTCCGGTTTGTTTCAGCCGGTGATTTGGATGAGCTTGTTCGCTTTGGTGTTTCGCAACTCCATGGCGGAAGTTCTGGGTGAGGGTTTGGATTATTTGGATTTCATCACTCCCGGCGCTTTGTTGTTCACCGCCTTCAACGCCGCTTTGAACGCCGGCGTCCCGATCCTGTTCGACCGGGAATTGGGCTTTCTCGATCGCCTGCGGGCGGCTCCCTTGGCCGATCGCTGGTCGATTGTGTTGGCCTCCGCCATTCACATCGCCGCCATGACTTTGTTGCAATGTGCGGTAATCCTGATTGGCACGACCTTACTTGGGGTGGATTTTCGAGGCGGCTGGCTCGGAGCCGCGCTCGGTTTCGCCGTTCTGGTTTTGGTCACGTTGGGTTTCACCGGTTTAAGCCTCGCATTGGCTTTTCAATTCAAGCGCCATTTCGAAATGCTCGCCGTGGTGATGTTGATGACTCTGCCGATGATTTTCCTCTCCAGCGCCTTTGCGCCGTTGGATCGGCTTCCGGAAGTGCTGCAAAACCTGGTCTTGATCAACCCGGTTACCCTGGCCATCGAACCCTTAAGAGCGGTCTATAGCCTTTCGGATTGGAGCTTGCAGACCGAGGTCACCGAATGCTGGTTCGGCACCACTCGTCTCTGGCACTGCCTCGGCGGCTTGGTCCTCTTCAACTTGTTCACCGCTTGGTGGAGTCGCCGAGTGCTTTCCAAGAAACTTGCTTGAAGCCGGAGCGGCGGAAAAAGGAAATCGGCGCCCCGAGGGCGGCCGGTAAATCCGTAACATGAGCGGTCCCGCTACGAACCATCAGGGGCTGCCATGGCTCTCCTTCATACGGAAATTGATTTCGTCCTTCAGGAGGCTGCTCGGATTGCCGCCGAGTACCTAAAGGAGCATCACGACCCGGGCAAGCGGGTGTTGCGGGCTACTTCTCCGGCCAAACTCCAGCAGGAATTGGATTTAGGCCTTCCGGCCCAAGGCCGCCCGATGGAGAGCATCCTGGGCGAATTGCCTCAATGGCTGGATCGGAGCGTGCGCACCGGCCATCCCGGTTTTTTCAATCAGTTGTTCGGCGGCTATGACCTCGCTGCAATCGTCGGCGAATGGATGACCGCGATCCTCAACTCATCCATGTACACCTATGAGGTCGCTCCGGTCGCCACCTTGATGGAAACTGCCCTTATCCGCCGAATGGGAGGTCTGGCCGGCTTTCCCGACGGTGAAGGGGTGTTCGCTCCTGGCGGATCGATTTCCAACTTGATGGCGGTGCTGGCCGCCCGCAATACTTGCCGGCCTCAAGTTAAACAAAAGGGATTACAAGCCCAGGACCGGCTGGTGATGTTCGCCTCCGCCGATGCCCATTATTCCTTGAAGAGAGCAGCCAGCATCGTCGGGTTAGGGGTTGAAGGATTGCGCCCGGTTCCGGTGGACGAAGTCGGCCGCATGCAGCCGGAAGCCTTGGCCGAAATGGTGGATCAAGCCAAAGCGGAAGGACTTCAACCCTTCATGGTGGCAGCCACCTGCTCGACCACCGTTCCAGGCGCTTTCGATCCGATACCGCCGATCGCCGATTTGGCCGAACGCCATGGCTTGTGGTTGCATTTGGACGCCTCCATGGGCGGCACTGTCTTGTTTTCGGAAACTCATCGCTCGCTGATGCAAGGTTCCGAGCGAGCCGACTCCATCACCTGGAATCCTCACAAAATGATGGGAGTCCCTCTAACCTGTTCCGCCTTATTGCTTCGCCGCCAGGGAGATCTCGCCGCCAGCAATGCCTTGCATGCCGATTATCTGTTCCACGATGATCCGGAAGTCAGTTGCGACCTCGGCGACTTGAGCATTCAGTGCGGGCGCCGCATGGACGCCATCAAATTGTGGTTGTCCTGGCAAGCTCACGGAGACTCGGGTTACCGGCAACGAGTGGATCATTTGTTGTCCATGGCCAGTTGCTTCCGTGACATGATCGCCGCCCGCCCGGCCTTTAAGTTGGTCATGGAACCTCAAAGCTTCAACGTATGTTTTCACTACGTTCCGGAGCGGCTTCGAAGTATGGCACCTGGTGAGGCTCGCAACGCTCAATTGGAAGTCGTCACTTTGGCCTTGCGAGATCGTTTGATCGCCTCCGGGCGGCACATGATCAATTTCGCTCCGGTAAGGGGGGTGGCGACCTTCCGCATGGTGGTGGCCAATCCCCAGGTGGAAGAATCCACTTTGCGGCAGTTCTTGGACGAGATGGAAGTCCTAGGGGCCGATCTCTAGCAAAACTGGCCCAGAGTATTGGAGGTTTAAGGCCTAAAAAATCCTCCAAGTAAAGACATCTTCAGCGGTTAGCGGCTTGCTGCAGACTCCGGCGATCTGGGCCGGAGTCGGCACCTTCGGCTTCACCGTTACCGGCCGCACGTAATTGCGCCAAATCAGCCACACCCAAAGGTGCCGGCGCAGCCAAGCGCACTGCTTCGACACCCCCCAATTGCGCCGCACCAGACGCGAGATCGAATCCCGCATCTGCGCCAAGGTGTGGTTGATCGGAAACAGCAAATTGCGGTTGTCGCGGCGGGTCTTCGACGACTCCCGCCGCCAGCGATACGGCCGCTCGCCCTCGAACACTTTGGCCAGGACCGAGCCGTAGAGCTGCTTGCGGTCCGACTGCAACTCCAGGGCTACCTCCGGCGGCAGCGCCCGCTGCAGGATCTCGAAGCAGCGGGTCACCAGCTTGCGGGATTCGGAGCGCCGCTTGCCGAACAACTTCTCCCGAGCTTGCTTCTTTTGCCGATATTTCGGCGTCAGCTTGCCGCGACAAGGCAAGGTGCCGGCGTCGAGATGGACCACGAAGTAGTTTCGCCGATGGATCAAAACCGGCACGGTCAAGGGCTGTAAACGCCGATCGGACTCGAAAGTCTCCAGTTCGTCCAATTGGAAAGGCCCTTGAAAGCCGGCCCCTGTCGGTTGCCGAAGTTTGTCCGTGTGGAAGGCTTCGGCGTGGACGCCAAGCAGATGCAATCGGTGGGCAATGGTCTTTCGATCCACCTTCAGTTTGCGACCGCTTTGGCGCAGCGTGACCTTGCTGACGTTTTCCCAAAACACTTTCAGATGCAGATCGGGATAGCGCAGGCGATAGTCGAGGCGAAAGGTCTGGGTGGAGAAGGAGCGCTTGCAGACCAGGCACAAAAAGCGCTGCACCTTGGGCTGGTGGCGGGTCCGGAAAAAGCCGCGGCGTTGGATGTGTGGGCTGGCGTCGCCGCGCTGACTAGGGCACCGGGGCCAGGGACAATGGGAGGGCTGAAAAGCGGTCATGAGGCGCACCGAAAAAACTGCGGGTACGCCTGGAAGACGGCTAGATCGGCTCAAGGTTACGCCGATTTTTTCGGCTTAACCTCCAATACTCTGGGCCAGTTTCCGGCTTGACCGGAACCTGGTCGGCGGCGACCATGCTGTAGGCATGCTGCGCCACCGCTCCCATGCACTGGCCATCTTCCTGGTTTTTTTGTTCCAGGTCAGTTGCCAGTTCTACGTTTTCTGTGTCGAAGACGGTAGCGGGCGATGGGTGGAGAAGCAGCATTTGGCCGACTGCCCCAACGAGCCGGCCGACCACCACCACGATCCAGCGGAAGACTGCCTCGGACCAGGATCCGGCAGCTGTTGGGACGCCAACCTGGGAGCGGTGGTGGATATCGCTCTCAGCGAAACGGATATCGCACTGGATCTCGGTCCCGAATTGGACCGCAGTTTCTTTGGCACCGTTCCGTCCGGTTCGGATTTCGTCTTGGTGGAAGCTTGGCCGCAGTTTTGGGACCCACCTCCAAAAGCTCCTGGCTCCGATATTCCTATTTTTAGTCGTGAACGCCTTGAACAGCAGCTCCGGGTCGTCGTGCTGACCTGTTGAGCCGGCGACTTTTGCCGCCTGCCACGGGCAACCGCGAGGTTGTCCGATCGGTTTCTCCCAACTCATCCGGCAAAGCCACCATCGCTCATGATCCGGCAACGACGACCCCTTGCACCCTGTTTCGCCTTCGCTCTGTTGTTTTCCGGTTGCGTTCAATACCAAGCTCAACCCCTGGACGCTCCCGGAAGTCTGCAAACCCTGAACCAACAGCGGTTGGACCCGTCCTCGCCTCATTGGCCGGAGACTCTGGGCCCGGACAGCGGCTTGGACTTGGACGATGGATTGAGCCTGCCAGAAGCCCAAGCGGTGGCGGTCAGCCTCCATCCTGCATTGCAGGCGGAAAGAGCCAAGCTGGCCGTCTCCGAAGCCTTATTGGTCGAAGCCGGATTGTTGCCCGATCCGGAGGTCGGCTGGGGAGCCATGGATTGGATCATCGGCGGAACCCGGGACGATGCCATCGTGGGTTTGGAAGCCTTGTTTCGCTTGCAGGCACCGGGCTCCCGCCAAGCCCGAATCGATCTCGCCACTGCGGAATGGCAGCAGAGCCGTTGGGCCTTGTTGGAAATGGAATGGCACCACGCCGGAAAAACGAGGCAATGCTTCGTCCGGTTGCTCGGCCTCCGTGGAGTTTGGCAAAGCCTTCAGAGCCAACAAGCCATGGTGGAAGCCACTCGCCAAGGCTTGAAGGATGCTTTTGAGCTTGGAGAAGCCACCGCCCTTCAAAGCCACTTGGCCGATTTGGACCTGCGTCGCCTGGAAGTCCTTCAACTCAGTTGGGAAGCTCGCCTGAACCAAGAAATCCAACAACTGAACCAATTGTTGGGCTTGCCTCCGGGCAGCGAGGTTCTGCTGCAACCGATGGAAACCGCAACCAAAGAGCAAGCTTGGTTAGAAGAGAGTGCGGAGGCCCTGACCGAAGAAGCGTTGAATCGCCGGCCGGATTTGCAGGCCCTGGCCGCTGCCTACGACGCTGCAGAAGCCAAATTGCGTTTGGCCATCGCCCGGCAATGGCCTGATTTGTCGATCGGCACCGGCTTGTACCTCAACTTGCCGTTGTTTTCCAAAGCAAACCGCGCCGCCATCGAGACCGCTTTGGCCCAACGGCAACAGCTCGCTCGACAGTGGCAAGCCGCCATTCATCAGGTTCGAGCGGAAATCCATCAAGCTCATCAACAATGGCAACTCGCCCGCCGTCGGACCGAGTCGATGACCGATGGCTTTCGGGAACAACAACAAGCTTGCCTCCAGAGCTTGCAGCAAAGCCAAGCTCTAGGCGAAAGCACGCCGCTGGAGCAACTCACGGTCCAGTCCCGATTGCTGGAATTGCAGGAATCGCTTTGGCAGCTCCAATTGCAACTGGAAACCGCCCGCACTCAATTGATTCACTTGGCCGCTTTGGATTTGCCCTCCTCCTCGTCATGAAAAAATTTCGCTTCGGCTCTTTACTCCTTCCCTGCCTTGCTCTCGCCGGGTGCGGCGGAGACAGCTCCGCTTCCTTGAATGCCGCTCAGGTTCCCTTGGACGAAGGCGGCCTGAAAGCATTCATAGTACCTGAGTCCCAATGGGCCAATGCCGGGATTCAATGGCAGGCGGCGGCCGCCGCCGATTTGCAAACCACGTTGGCGTTGCCGGTCTCGGTGGATGCCAATTTGGACCGCCAAGCCCACGTCAATACCCGAACTCCGGGACGAATTCGTCAGATTCACGGTCAACTCGGCCAGCACGTAGAAACCGGCGATCCGCTTTGCCAGGTGGAAAGCCCGGAACTTTCCGGTTGGGTTGGGGCATATCGCCGTGCCTTGGCTTTACGCCTATCCTTGCAAACAACCTTGCGCAAGGAAACAGAACTGTTGCAGCGCAGCGTAGACTTGGCGGCTTCCATCTTGGAACGGGAAAAAGAATTGGCGGACAAAGCCGTCACCACCCGAACCCGACTGTTGGATGCAGAAACCGCTTGGAAAGAAGCGGTCTTGCGCCGAGATCGCCGGATTTTGCAACTGGAACGGGAATTGGAACTCCAACACATTGAAGTGCAATCCGGGGCCGGCCGCCTGCTGGCTTACGGCATCGACCCCGAGAAAGCCCTCACCGATGAGGCTTTCGCTCGCGGTTATTACGCCATTGCGGCGCCGGCTTCTGGAGTCATCGTCGAACGCCACATCACCCTGGAAGAATACGTGGATCCAAGCCAGGAGCTGTTCTTGATTCAGGGATTCAATCCGGCCTGGGTCCTGGCGGCCGCCAACGAAAGGGACATTTCCAAGCTTCGCACGGATGCCGAAGTTCGACTCTTCATGGATGCCTTTCCCGATCACGTATTTCAGGGCAAGGTCACCCACCTAGAACACCATCTGGAAAACCTGAGTCGCAGCCTCCACGTTCGAATTGAAGTCGAGAACCAACCGATTGCCGCCTGGTCGGAAGATCACCCCCTACGCCCGGGCATGTTCGGACGCGCGGAAATCGTCACCGGTCGCTTCCAGGCCGACATTGCCATTCCCGAACGGGCATTGTTGTTCCATCAGGGCAAAACCTTCGTTTACAAACATCTCGGCAATCGGCGCTTTCTGCGGCAGGAAGTTCAAGTCGGAGCCGGTAACTCCGGCTTGGTCGCCGTCGAAAGCGGATTGCAAGCCGGCGAAGAAGTGGCAGTAGAAGGCTTGTTCGTACTTAAATCCCTGGAATTGGCGGACGAGGAATAACCACCATGATTCGCGGTCTGGTCGATTTTAGTTTGGACAACCGTCCTCTGGTTTTGGTCCTCTGGCTTCTGGTCATCAGCACCGGGTTGTTTTCGCTGAAAGATTTGCCGGTGGATGCGGTGCCGGACATCACCAACGTCCAGGTCCAGGTGCTGACCAATGCTCCGGGTTTAGCCCCGGAAGAAGTGGAACGGTTGATCAGCTTTCCGGTGGAAAATGCCATGAGCGGCTTGCCGCAACTGGATGAACTTCGTTCTATTTCCCGAGCCGGAGTCTCGGTGGTCACGGTTGCCTTCGAAGAAGGCACCGATTTGTTTTGGGCCAGACAATTGGTCGGGGAGCGCTTGGCCAGCGCTCGGGATCAAATCCCGGAAACCTACGGATCCCCTGAAATTGGGCCCCCTTCCACCGGATTGGGTGAAATTTATCAATTTGAAGTTCGAGGCCGCGGTTACACACCGATGGAACTGCGCACCATCTTGGAGTGGAACGTCAACTTTCATTTGCGTTCCGTCCCCGGCATCGTCGAAGTGAATCCTGCCGGCGGCTTTTACAAGACCTATCAAATCAGCCTGGATCCGGCCAAGTTGGAAGCCTTCCAACTTTCCCTCGGGGAAGTCTTTGAGCGGGTGGAAAAGAGCAATCTCAACGTCGGAGGAGGCTATTTGGCTCGAAGCGGCGAACAGTTTTTGATCCGAGGCAAAGGGCAGGTGCAGTCGCTTCAAGATTTGGCCGAAATCGTGGTGCGTCGAGATGATTTCGGCACCCCCATTCGCGTGGGCGATTTGGGCAAGGTGGAATTGGCCCCCATGATTCGCAAGGGATCCGTCACTCGAGACGGCCGGGGAGAGGCGGTGATCGGTATCGCCATGATGTTGATCGGAGCCAACTCCAGAACCGTAGCCAAAGCGGTCCATGAAAAAATCCAAGAGATCGACGCCTCCCTGCCTCCGGGAGTGACCATCGATACCTGGTACGACCGTACCGAATTGGTCGACCGAACCATCCGCACGGTAGCCACCAACTTATTGGAAGGCGGTTTGTTGGTGATTCTGGTGCTTCTGCTCCTTTTGGGAAATCTGCGCGGCGGATTCATGGTGGCTTCGGCCATTCCCCTTTCCATGTTGGCGGCCTTCACCGCCATGCGTTATGCCGGCATTTCGGGCAACTTGATGTCCCTTGGAGCTTTGGACTTCGGCTTGATCGTGGACGGCTCGGTGGTCATGGTGGAAAACATCGTCCGTCAAATCCGCCTGCGGCGGGATGATTCAAAAACTTCCCACAAAGAGAAAGTTCGCCAAGCTTGTCACGAAGTCGCTCGCCCGGTGGTTTTCGCCGTCGGCATCATCATGGTGGTTTATTTGCCGATCCTGGCCTTGCGCGGCATTGAGGGACGCATGTTCCGGCCGATGGCTTTTACGGTGGTTTTCGCCTTGGGTGCCTCCTTGCTGTGCGCATTGACCTTGATGCCGGTGTTGGCCTCCTTCCTGCTGAAGAAGCCGCAAGAAAAGGACACCCCGCTCTACCGGCTGGCCAAAGCGGTCTATCGCCCCAGCTTGCGTTTCTGCTTGGCTCATCCCTGGTGGATCGGTTCGGCGGCAATCGGAATCTTTGCTTCCAGCTTGCTGACCATTCCCCTATTGGGTGCGGAATTCATCCCCACCCTAGACGAAGGGGCGATTGCCTTGCAAGTGGAACGATTGCCCAGCGTTTCTTTGCAAAAATCGAACGAGATCAGCACCTTAGTGGAGCGGACTTTACGCAGCTTCCCGGAAGTGCGCACGGTGGTTTCTCGAACCGGCAGCCCAGAAATCGCCACCGATCCGATGGGTTTGGAAACCAGCGACGTTTACGTCATGTTGCATCCACCTCAGGGATGGGACTATGACAGCAAGGAAGACCTGGTTGCCGCCATGGAAGAAAGGATTTCCACTCAGGTGCCGGGAGTCTTTACCGGATTCACCCAACCCATCGAGTTGCGCATGTCGGAGTTGATCAGCGGAGTGCGCTCCGACGTCGGAATCAAAATTTTTGCTCCGAACGGTGACTTACAGCAAATGAAGCAAGTGGCCGATGAGGTGGCCAGAGTCATCGCTGAAGTACCTGGAATGGTGGACGTGAAAGCGGAACAAATCCTCGGTCTTCCAAACCTAAACATCGAGCCTCGGCGGGCGGATTTAGCCAGACTGGGCATGTCGGTGGACGAAGTCATGGACGTGGTGCAATGCCTCGCCGGTCGTCCCCTCGGTTCGGTTTTCGAAGGAGAGAGAAGATTTCCCTTACAAGCCCGGTTCCAGGAAATAAGCCGGGACGACCTTCAGGAGATTCGGAATTTGAGAATTGCCTTGCCGGCCGATTCGAATGGCGAGCGCGGTTTCGTTCCTCTTTCTCAAGTCGCGGACGTGGAATTGTTGGAAGGCCCGGCTCAAATCAGTCGGGAAAAGGTCAGTCGCCGAATTTCAGTGGAAGCCAACGTGCGCCAGCGAGATTTGGCCTCGGCCGTTGCAGAAGCCCGCAAAAGAGTGGAAGCGGAAGTAAACCTGCCTCCTGGCTGGACGGTGGAATGGGGCGGTCAATTTAAAAACCTGGCCAGTGCCGCTCAGCGTCTCAGCTATCTGGTGCCTCTGGCTCTGCTGTTGATTTTCATCTTTCTATACAGCGCGTTCAGCTCTTCGTCGCTTGCCTTCCTGATTCTGCTGAACGTTCCGCTGGCGGTCACGGGTGGGGTCTTCGCTTTGCTCGCCAGAGGCTTTCCTTTTTCCATTTCGGCAGCCGTGGGCTTCATTGCTTTGTTCGGAATCGCCACCATGAATGGAGTCGTTTTGGTCTCCATGATTCAGCAGCGGCGGCGTGAGGGCATGAATGCCAGGCAAGCGGCCGAAAACGCTGCAAACACCCGATTGCGGGCGGTGATGATGACCGCCTTTACCGCAACCATCGGCTTCGTACCCATGGCCCTGGCCACCAGCGCCGGAGCCGAGGTCCAACGGCCCTTGGCCACCGTAGTGATCGGAGGGCTTCTGACCTGCACCGTGCTCACGCTGCTGGTATTGCCGTCGCTTTATGCCCGCCTTTGGCGGGGCGAGAAATCCATGGTCGCTGAAGAAGTCAAACCTTAAGCTGCCTGACCAATGCCGGAGGCTCGGTTTCCCAAGCCTCCGGCAAATCTATTTCGATCAGCAGGAAGTATCCTGCTTTTCGCTGCTCATGGTGTTATCTTGACCGGAAACTTTGGCGCTGTCGCCATCCATCCGACCCCAAGAATTATGATCGCCATTTACAATCAAATCACTGGACCCATGCTTGCCCATGTTTCCTTTGCAATGATTTCCGTTTTGCTTAATTGTATTGTCGGATCCCATATTCGTACCATTTACATGAGCATGATCCCCGTCTATGGTAATGTCGCCGCCCTTACCCCTAATGTTCACCGTATAATTGTCTCCGTCAATCTTGGCTTTCGTATTCAGACCATTGATGTTGACTTTGTCCTTACAGTTATCCAAGCCAGAAACGCTAAAGTCAGCACCACCTCTTGAAGGTTCCGTAATCGTGTACTTCACCCACTCCCCATTTACTTTTGTGCGGTAGGTAGTCACTTTTACATTTACGGAACCTTCAACCTTAACAGTGGTTCCATCTTCCGCGGTGTAAGTCTCGCCAGGCTTTACCGTGTGCTTGGAGACCTTTCGATCTCCAGGCGGCACGGGCGGCGAATCGCCGCTAGTTGAGCTAGGCATCGTAGATGACATCATCAATGCCACCAAAAGGAAAGTTGTCTTCATCTTTTCTTTCTCCAAGAAAACTCGGCCGGGCTCAAGGCCTAAGGCCGAAAGAATTGAAAAGCGACATTTGAGAATGCATGTCACCCAAAGAGTGATTTCCTAGTTGGAAAACCCTCTCGTTGACCGAAATCGGCCTTCACTTTCCGGAAAGTCCGGACATCACTCCTTAAGGATTCAGCTCGTTCCACGCTCTTCGAGCGGCTTCGGAGTTAACAAGGGAAAGATCAAAACCAAATCCACTCCACCAATTCTTCGTCCATCAAGATTTCCAAAAATCTGGTGTTGCGCTCCCGAATGAGCTTATGCCTTTCTGATTCCAATTTTCTGAGTTCTGCTGGATCTTGTTGATCCATCTTGTAGAACTGAATCCGTTTGAATCGATTTTTGTTCAATCGATCTCGAAATCCAGGCATAAAATCGGCCAGTTCCCTAATTTGCCAATCCTCCAAATTCACGCCTAGGCTGACAAATGCCCCTTGGATAAAACTCCTCTGCCGCTCATCCAATTGCTCGAATAATGGAGTCTTTTGAAATTCATTCCAGTACCCTTTACCCAATAATGATCGCAAGTAAACATTTTCCTCTTCCACCGCAGAAAGAATGTCATCCAACCTCTCCGCCTCCAACTCGTATGCAAAGGTCACTTGCATTTGATCGAAGTGTCTTTTCTCGAGCGATTCGACCTCCCGCTCCAGATCACGGACATAAGAGAGTTGAGAAGAGAGTTTATTCCTCCGATCAACATCCTTTGAATCTCCTCCCGTCAGATCCTTAGCGCTAGCGGCCTCTTCAACCTCTTGCGTTCCCGAAGGGGATTCCGCCCGAGAGTGAGGCTCATTTTCCCCGAAAAACACCCAAGCCCCCAAGCTTCCGGCCAAGAAGCCAAAGATGAAGAGCAGGAAGGAAAATCTCATGACTTCACTTAGAGCCGGTCCACTAGTTCTTCGTGTAACAAGATGGCCAAAAGTTTGTTGCGTTTCTCTTCGCGAAGTCGTTCTCCTTCAGCTTCTACCGCCTTCAACTCGGCAACGGGAGGCCAAATCTGGCCGACTCTTTCTCGGACCTCCGAGTGACGGTCCCTCCATGCCTCGAATCGCCTTTGGTAGTCAGGCAAATATTCCAGTAGGGCTTGCACTTGCCAGATTTGCAAGGGTGCCTGCAAGTTTTCGAATATCCTTTTCATGAAGTCGCGCTGCGATTCTTCCAACTCCCCATAGATTGAGCTTTTTTGAAACAAGACCCAGGGGTGATCGGCAAGCTGAGCCTGCAATCGGATCTGCTCGTCTCTTCGTTCAGCGGTTTTTAGCTCGATTTCCCGGATTTCCGCTTTCTCCTCGGCGAGACACTCCAGTTCCTGTTCCATTTTTTGATGAAGCTCTCGGAGTCCTGCTTCCAATTCGCTGACGTATTCCGGGTCGTGGCGCCGTTCCAGATCTCCGCCAACGGCTTTCCATCCCTCCCGAACTTCGGATTCTTCGAAATGCAATTTCCTATTGACTTGCCCCTCGGTCCGACTCCCTTCGACTTCGGCCTCAGAGTCAAGATTTTCCAGATCCTTTGAGGTCGAAGACAAAGGGTTCCCTTCGGCACCTCCAATTCCGGCAGCATGGAAGGCGAGAACTCCCAAGAAAACTCCGATGAAAAACGCGAAAAACTTAATCTGCATGCCCCCCTCCCTGAAAGAGGCTTTCCCCTGCTTCCGTTTTAATCATCCAGAGAGGTCGGTAATCAAAAAAATAGCGTTTTTCTTGCGGGCGAACGCCCAACGGGAGATGGGTCCCGCCGCTTCCCAAATTGCAACTTCCCAGCTTCACGATTCCAACTCGGTCGACTCTCCATCCCCGGGGACCTTTGAGCGATCAGCATAAAGCCGCCACCACAAGAGGAATCCAACGCCCAAAGTCAACAAGGCGAGCAAGGCCGAGAGCGGTCGTTCCAAGATCGAGGAAACGGCTGCGTATAGGGTAAAGGCCAAAAACAAGAGAGGTGCCAGCGGCCAGCCGAACACCGGAACCGCTTCCGCTCCGCGACGTCGGCGAATCAGGATCAAGCCGAAGACCGTCGCCGCTGAAGACAAACTCAAGGTAAATCCGACGTAACTCAGGAGCTGCAAGAAAGTGGAGCTCCACAACATCACCAGAGCCAATCCGGATTGCAAAAGAATGGCCCGGCGAGGAGGGCCTTCCGAGGCCAAGAAACCGCGCCAAAGCCAGCCGTCCCGAGCCATTTGGGCGTAAATCCTCGGGCCGATCATGGTCATCGCCGAAGCGGAAGTGTAGAGAGCCAAAGCGATCAGCAGGCTGATCAAAACCTCTGCCGCCGGAATGTCCAGAGAAGCAGCCGCAATGCGGCCGACGTCCGCCTGACCGCTCAACTCCTTTGCCGGCGCTAATGCCAAAAACAAACCGTTCAAGGTCAAGTAAAGCAACACCACCAGCGCGGTACCGGCCAACAAAGCCCACGGCAAGTTCTTCTTCGGGTTTCGCACTTCGCCGCCGATATAAGTGGCCGCGTTATAGCCTGCATAACTGAACGAGACCAAGATCAAGCCGCCGCCGAAAGCCGCAAGTCCTCCACCCTGATCCAACTCTTGCTGCAAGCTCGCCCAGCGCGGGCCGCCGAAGAAAAAGGCGCAGGCGACAAAACCGAGAATCAAAGCGATCTTGAACAGAACGGCAAAGGTTTGAAATCGAGCCCCTTCGCGAACGCTGAGCCAATGTTGCAAACTCACCAGGATTATTAGCGCAGTTCCCAATCCTTTCGGCCCGAGGGCGGGGAACCAGCTTTGCAAGTACTCGCCGAAACCATGAGCGTTCAAGGCCACCGGGGCGGCAAAACCCACGACCAAAGACACCCATCCCGCCAACCATCCGGCTGCAGGATGCAAGGTACGACTTAAAAACAAATATTCGCCACCCGATTCCGGCAGCAGGCGAGCCAAGGAGCCGTAGCAAAGGGCTCCCAGTCCGGCGAGCAAGCCTCCCAATGCCCAAACCGCCAAAACCCAAACCGGGTTTCCCAGGCTGGCCAGCAAAAACCCGCTGGTAGTAAATACCCCGGTACCCACCATATTGGCCACCACCAAGGCGGTGGCACTAGTGAAGCCGAGGGTTCTACGGGTGCTCACTCGAAATCAGGGGCGCCGAAAACGCAGGAAGTAGCTGGTTTCCAAAAAGCCGCCTTCTTCTTCGGCGAACTCAAAGCCCTGAGATTCGATCTCGGCTTGAAACACTTCCTTGCCGGCCCGGACGTGATTCATGATCCACGGTGAACTCACCCCTTCGATGCGATGGAAGTCCACCAGCACCAAACTGCCGCCGGGCCGCAAAGCCCGGTAAAGGGAGGCCACGGTTTCCTCGGGATATTCGAAGTGATGATAAACGTCGCACAAGAAAGCCACGTCGATGCTTTCCGGCGGTAGGCCGCAGCTTCGATCTTGGGCCCGCACCGTCTTGACGTTGGCGTATCCCCCAGACTCGGCCAGAGATTGCAAACGCTTCAAGAAGGCCGGCGAGATCTCCACCGCATCTACCCGCCCCTGAGGCCCGACTTGATCGGCCATGGCAAAAGTGAAGGCCCCGGTTCCGGCGCCGATGTCTGCGACCGCCATGCCGGCTTGCAATCCGACCCGTTTCAAGATCTCGTCCCGTTGGTGGAAGACTTCCCGCTTCGGACTTTCAAACCGATCGACGAATTCCTCGACCTTCATATCCGGGTCGGTGAAGGCGTCGTTGATCCCTTCCGGCACCTGGGTTTCGGCGGTGGAATCGTAGGGAGATTGCTGGCAGGAGGCTCCCGCGATCAGCAAACCCAGGCACAGGAGGCGGAGGCTTTGCATTCCGCTCAGAATACCCACTTTGCGAAGCCGGCTTGAAGATCCGGGCGCCGGCAACCGATAAAGGTTAGATCCGGATCACGGTTCGATTCTGTCATGAAACGCCAACACCGCGCCCAATTCGTTCCCGGTCTGGCCACCGGCTTGGCCGCCGGCTTCCTCGGGGCTTTGCTGCTGGCGGCGGCGCCGGCAGCCCAAATTCCCGGCGGGCAAGACCCCAAAAGCAAGATGCTCAACCAAAACCCAACCGCCCAGCGATTGACCATGGTGAAGCATCTGGATGCCATCGACAAGCGCCTGGCCAAGCTTGAAGCCATCCAAACCAAGATGGAGCAGCACCTGGCCAAAATGGCTTCGCGCTAGCAGCCCGCTGAAACCGAGCGTTGCCGGTGGTGCAGCGCAAATCGGGTGTGGCAAAGGAGATGGCCGCATGCTGAGGACTTGTGCCGGCGGTTCTAAACGGAGGGAGGCCGGCTGAGTCTCGACTTCCGAATGCCGTTGATCGGATACGTCGAGCTGAGTTTGAAGTACTACGCCTCATCACTTCCAAAGGGGAAGAAACTCCAAAGTCGTCGTTTCTCCTTCGAGCACTTCGAACTCAATGGAGTTGGCTTGGACTTGGAAGCCGGCGCCGTCTATGCGGCAGATCCAATGCCCTGCCGGGACGTCGTCTAATTGGAAGCTGCCATCCTGCCAAAGGCGGAAGGGACGTTCTGCCACGCCTTCCATGCCTTGCTGAGGGCTCAGGTATCCGGTTCCGGCCATGAAACGGTTTCCCTCATGCAGAATCTGCCCCGAAACCGAGCCCAAGGACACCGCTACGTCCACATCCAAAATCTGGCCTGCGGAAACGGTAACCGCCTGCCGAGTCAATCCCGCCGGAGCGAGGCGGCGGCCGGCGCTTCCAGTCTTTTGAAACACTCCAGAGGGCCAGGAGTGGGGTCGGTCGACTATGAGCCAGTAATCTCCGGGAGAGATTTCCACCAAATGAAACTCTCCTCTTGTATCCGAAGCCCCCATCCGCATGCGCTTACCGATCTCCTTCCAAGAGGTGCTGATGGGAGAACCATCGGATCGCCTGGGAACCAAATACACCGGCATGCCCGAAGCCGGACGTCCATTTCGAAGAACGGTTCCGGTCACTTCACCGCGACTGTTTAGTCCCAAGATAAGCTCGACATCCTGGATGGAGCCTGGCTTAACCCAGACCTCGGTTCGTGGCATGCCCTCGCTGGATCCCAAGTCGAAATAGAGATCGGAAAACCTGGGCTGTACGTCTCGAAGCCAGACGTCGTAGGTTCCAGGAGCCAGACCTAGGAAGGAAAAGGTGCCGTCGGCGCTGATTGCGCTTTCTAGAGCATCTTGGCCCGTATCCTGGAGCCGAAGGGCAGCCCGGAGGTCTCCTCCTCCTTTCCATTCGCCCGAGACCTTGCCCCGAATCCCCGACAGGGGAAGCAATCGGAGAAGAGCTTGGTGGTCCCGGGCTTCCTCGAGAGCAAAGGCCTCGCTTTCTGCAGGAGAAAAGCCTTTTGCGGAGGCTGTTAGCCGATACTTTCCGGCACCCAAGCCGGAAAATTGGAAGGATCCATCGGAAGATGCAAAAACTGCTCCGGCCAGAGGATTCTTTGCCTCCAGCTCTCCGGGAATCAAATGCACTCGGGCTCCTTCAGCAGGTTGGCCAGTTGGGGTGACGACCTGGCCAGAAATGGAACTTCCCGGCCTCATGATGATGGAAATATCCTTTAGAGAATCCTGTTCTCTGGCCGAGATCCAAAGCCCTCGAGACTTGGCAACCGCCATGCCAGGGGCGGTCGCGAGCAACAGGAAACGATCCTTCCAGTCTTTGCTGAGGTTTGGGTTCAAAGAAAATAACCCTTGTCCATCGCTCCGGGCTTCGGCCAAGGTTTCTCCACTCAAATGTCGCAACTGGTTTGGACTTAGTCTGGAATAAGGCATGAGCCTGAGAATGGCACCGGCCACTGGCTTGCCCGTAGAGTCAAGGATTTGGCCGGAAATCAATCCCAAACGGTCAAGCTTGATTTCAAGTTTGCTGCCGATCTCATCCGGATCGAGCTTGATATGGCTTGGCCGGAAGCCGCGGGCTCTGCATTGGAGCTCCAATGTGCTCCAGCGTTTCGGAAGGTCGATCTGGAAACTTCCGTCGGGTGCGGTTTGGAATTCGGCGGATGGGTAACCGGGAATCTCGAATCTGAGTTCAGCCTCCGGCACGCTTTCACCCTGTGGGCCGACAACCACACCGTGCAGCTTCGTGGCTGGAAATAAGATGAGTCGAACTTCTTGGTCAGGACCTTGAGTGATTTCCGATAAGGGGCCTGAAAATGCTGGAGAGTACCCTGGTGCCTCTGCCCGGATCCGGATTCTTCCATTAGGAATTCCTCTGAGTTCGAATTTTCCCTGTGAGTTGGTTTCGGTTTGAAGATGGGATAGCCCGGTTAGCAAGGAAAGCTGGCGGTGGCGGAATCGTTGGCTTTCCGTATCTTCTTGAAGGAAGATATTTACTCCTTTGAGGGGTTGGTTGTTTTGGTTGAATACGACTCCCCTGACCTCTCTTCCTGAGGCTAGGGAGATAATTCCTAGGTCATGGGTGCGGGTTGAAGAAGAAGAGAGATTTAGGAATTCAATCGGTAAGTAACCCTCGGCGTAGATTTTGACAAGGAATCGGAAATCCTCTCCGGGAGATTCTGGAAACGCGAAGTCTCCGTTAGGGTTGGTTTGGGTTCTCCAATGAAGTTGAAATTCCTTTGGATCTCTGGAGGAAAAGGACGGGGCAATGAACCCACGATTTCCAAAGGCTTCCACTTCCAAACCTGGCATTGGATTTCCATTTGGGCGGAAGATTTGGCCGACGAACGAAGGGATTCCAAGGTCCGAATTTGGAAATGAAAGACTAGCTGAAATGCCTTCAGCAAGGGGGTTTCTCGCGCCGGTGGCATTTTCTTCGAACTCCGATGGCTTGCTCCCCCCCTCAATGGGAATTGTTTCTTGTTTCTGGCCATCCGGATTGCCTGGTCCTTCCCTGGAAACAGGCTGAAAACCGAGGAGGATAAGAAGAATTACGGCCGCCGCAATGATTAGGGCGACGGCCGTGGTACGCATTTGCACGGGGGCCTAAGTGTTGGGGTCACCCTATAGAGTGATCCGGATGGGCCAAGCAATGGAGGTGCGGCGGCCGGCAAGGGCCGGGGTGGAGTCGTAAGTGACCGCCGCCATGTAGAAGGTGGTGCCTACAAGGCCGGCCAAGGTGGGGTCGCTGTCCAGGGTGGCGGTGGCTTGGGCATTGGCATCCAATGTGCCGAAGGCACCATGCAGATTGAACGGAGCCCAGCCGGTGAGCATTTGGCTGAGCAGCAGGCTTTGACCCAAGGGAACTTCCAGACCGGCAATAGTAGTCGGGCCGGTGCCAGCTCCAGAAAGGAGCAGAGCGTACTTGGTATTCGCTTCGCTTTCCGGGAAAGACATCAGGATTTGAACGGGAACCCCGGACGAAGCAGAGAGTTCGGTGGCATCGGCGAAAATGAAGGGGTTGGGACTATAGATGTAAACTGCACCTGCTTCACCCATACTCCCATTCGGTTCATTTCTTGAGCCAGCCATGATTTCATCAAGTCCGTCTCCGGTGATATCCCCAATCGTCGCGACATTCTGTCCAAATCCTTCATTGCTAATCGCTCCCTCAATAATGTCGAGCAATTCACCGCTGACGCCAGAATAAATATGGATTTTTCCGATTTGGCTTGAACTCGGATTTACGGTAATGGCCAAATCATTGATCTGGTCGAAATCAATATCTGCGATGCAATCAATTCCATAGCCAATTATTTCACCTTGAACAATTCCATCAATTCGAAAAATAACCGAACCATCCAACCCAGAATAAACATAAACTGATCCAGTTAATGGTCCGCCAAAGCTTGCTCCAATACTGCCAGCCATGAAATCGCCTGCCCCATCTAAATTGAGGTCCCCTGCTCCCGCTATTGACCAACCCAAAAGCTCATAAGAAGCTGGAGGTCCAACGATTTCATGGATCAATGCGCCCGTCCTTCCAGAATACGCATATACAACTCCATTTTGATCGAATCCGTTTCGCCCAGCGGTTGGAGCACCTACTAGAATGTCCGGATAGCCGTCACCATCGACATCTTCGCTTCCTACTGAACAACCAAATTGATCACCTTGGAACTCACCATCGAATTGATAAAGGATTGATCCATCCAGACCGGAGAATACATACACTCGGCCTGAATTTGAATTATATCCCTCTGCCCCAACAATCACGTCGTCAACGCCATCGAGGTTGACGTCTCCCAAACAAGAAACGGCGTTGCCGAGTTTGGGGAGGTTTGGGGTTGTCCACCAGTGCGTGCCATCATTAAGTAGCACAGTGGCTATGCTGGTACCTGGACGGCCGAGCAAAACATCAGGCAAACCATCTCCATTTACGTCTCCCGCACCGCTTACAGCGATGCCAATCATCGATACAAAACCATCGGTCCACTGCCAAAGAGGATGACCATTCTTTCCTGAGTAAGCATAAACCATGCCCTTTTCAGAGCTCTGGTACGGCGCACCCACAAGAATATCCGGAAAGCCATCGTCGTTTAGATCACCAGGCCCGGCTACCGAGTATCCGAAACGACCTTCTGTGTGCTGGCCTTGGATTTTGTGGTGCAATTCCCATTCGCCGCCGATGCGCTGGGCAACCGCCGGTGGCGTAGCGAAAATAAGAAGGCTGAGGGCAAATTCACATTTCATGACTAAAGAGTAATTCTAATTGGCCAAGCAATGGAGGTGCGGCGGCTAGCAAGAGTCGGGGTAGAGTCGTAAGTGACCGCTGCCATGTAGAAGGTAGTGCCGACCAAGCCGGCCAGGGTCGGATCACTGTCCAAGGTGGCGGTGGCTTGGGCATTGACATCCAAAGTGCCGAAGGCGCCGTGCAGGTTGAACGGAGCCCAGCCCGTGAGCATTTGGCTGAGCAGCAAGCTTTGACCCAAGGGAACTTCCAGACCGGCAATGGTGGTCGGGCCGGTGCCGGCTCCAGAAAGGAGCAGAGCGTACTTGGTATTCGCTTCACTTTCCGGGAAAGACATCAGGATTTGAACGGGAACCCCGGACGAAGCAGAAAGCTCGGTCGCATCGGCGAAAATGAAGGGGTTGGGGTTGTAGATATAAACCGCCCCAGCGTCGACAAGGTTGCCATTAGCCTCCCCTTTAGCTCCAACAGCGATTGCATCCAACCCGTTGCCGGAAAGGTCTCCCATTGTGGCAATACTTTTTCCAAATCCTTCGTCGCTGCTCGGACCATCTATCACATCAAGTAGCTCGCCATTCACGCCCGAATAAACTTGAACTTTGTCAATAATGTTGGCATTGGGTACGACTGAAATAATAAGGTCACCTAATTGGTCAAAATCAAGGTCCTGAACTGAATCAATGCCAAATCCAATCGTCTCTCCAGGCTCTCTTCCGTCGATTCTATAAAGAAGCATTCCATCAAAACCTGAAAACACGAAAACAGAGCCAGTCCCCGGACCTCCGATTTCGGACCCTGTGGCACTTACCATAAAATCAGGATATCCGTCGGAATTGACATCCTCGAGACCAGCAACAGGACTCCCAAATCCCTGAAAGGGAAATAAGGGACCAACTATCTCGAAAATGTTGCCGCCTGTTTGGCCAGAAACCACATAACAAACACCCACTTGCTCCACTCCGGCGCGTGAGGCAAGTGGCGCGCCAATCAAGATATCAGGAAAACCATCTAAATCAAAATCTCTTCCTCCGGCGATGGATCCCCCAAAATGGTCGCCAGCAAAAGAACCATCAAATTCAAAAAGGACTGCGCCATCAAGCCCTGAATAAACAAAGACTTTGCCCGCAGCGGTTTCACCGTTTGGTGAAGCATTATCTGCCCCAACAACGACATCATCAAAACCATCGAGATTGATATCACCGCCGGAGCAAATAGAGCTACCGTGGTCAACAGCAAAATCTTGAATGGACCACCAAGGGGTTCCGTCGTTGAGTAAAACCCAAACTCGATCATCTTTATAAATGCCAACGGCAACATCAGGGAAACCATCTCCATTGACATCACCCGCTCCACTTACGGCAGTTCCCGCCATGTTGACATATCCACCGTCAGACCATTGCCAAAGGAGTTGGCCATTCCTCCCCGAATATGCATAAACCATACCCGCCTCAGAGTTTTGGTAGGGCGCCCCAACAACCAGGTCAGGATAACCATCTCCATTTAAATCTCCAGGGCCCGCGATGGAGTGGCCGAAAAAGCTATCTTCGTATTGCCCCTGAATCTTAAGGGCCAACTCCCATTCTCCCCCAATGCGCTGGGCAATTGCCAGTGGGGCGGCGAAGACCAGGAGGCCGAGGGTGAATACGGACTTCATGATTAGAGTGTAACCCGAATGGGCCAAGCAATCGAGGTGCGGCGGCCAGCAAGAGTCGGGGTGGAGTCGTAAGTGACCGCTGCCATGCAGAAGGTGGTGCCGACCAAGCCGGCCAAGGATGGATCGCTGTCCAGGGTGGCGGTGGCCTGGGCGTTGGCATCCAAAGTGCCGAAGGCTTCGTGCAGATTAAACGGTGCCCAGCCGGTGAGCATTTGGCTGAGCAGAAGGCTTTGGCCCAAGGGAACTTCCAGGCCGGCAATGGTGGTCGGGCCGGTGCCGGCTCCGGAAAGGAGTAGAGCGTACTTAGCATTCGCCTCACTTTCCGGGAAAGACATCAGGACTTCAACGGGAACTCCGGATGAAGCGGAAAGCTCGGTGGCATCGGCGAAAATGAAGGGGTTGGGAGAATAGACTTGAACTGCTCCGGCGCTGTCGATGCCGCCATTGTCCATGGCCCGCAGGCCTGCAATGACTGCATCAAGTCCGTTTCCTTCGATGTCTCCGACTGTGGCGACGTATCGACCAAAACCTGCTCGAGATTCAGTGCCCAAAATGGTATCCAAAAGGCTACCGTCGACTCCGGATCGGATTTCAATCCGCCCAAGATCCACTGGGAAATCGTCAGATGAAATGACTAAATCCCTAATTCCATCAAAATCAAGATCCTCAATGCCAGCTATTTCAAGGCCCAAAAAATCTCCATCATTGGACCCGTCTATCTGATACAGAACGCTTCCATCTTGCCCGGAATGAAGAAAGACTGTGCCCGAATCCAAACCTCCGAAATCAGCGCCAGGTGCACTGATCATAAAGTCATCATATCCATCCTGATTGATATCTCCGACCCCGGCGATGCCATCACCTAAGAGGTACTCATTAGAAAATTGCCCAATGTATTCCATTAACAAACTGCCATCGCTTCCCGAATATAAATAAGCAGCACCAACATCTGAAAAACCGCCTCGACTAGCGAAAAAAGTACTGACAAGTATATCGGGAAAGCCATCTGCATTTGTGTCTCCAGCGCCTGCAACAGAAACTCCGAATCTATCTCCAGCCACAGCGCCATTGAATCGGAAAAGCCTAGTGCCATCAAGTCCAGAATATACAAAGGCGGAGCCTGCATCGATCAATCCTTGAGGGTCGGTGAAGTCTGCCCCGACGATCACGTCGTCAAACCCATCCAAATTGACATCACCGAGGCCAGCAACAGCCCTTCCGAATTGCGCAAAGGCGTTATCTTTTGTCCACCAAACAGTTCCATTGCTTAATAACACCGTGGCTTTACTATGATCTGGGGAGCCCACGATTACATCAGGAAGGCCATCCGCATTTACGTCACCAGCTCCTGAGACCGCAAATCCAGTAAAGCCATGGTCTGCCCACTCCCAAAGCAACGAGCCCGTTTTTCCAGAGTAAGCATAAACAACGCCATCTCCCGAATTTTGGCGAGGAGCGCCTACAACGAAGTCGGCAAAACCGTCACCATCCAAATCTCCTGGGCCGGCAACCGCGTCTCCGAAAAAACCGAGTTCCTTTTCACCGAAAATTTGATGCTCAAGATCCCATTCCCCACCGATTCGTTGGGCAATCGCCGATGGTGCGGCGAAGACCAGGAGGCCGAGGGTGAATACGGACTTCATGATTAGAGTGTAACCCGGATAGGCCAGGCGATCGAAGTGCGGCGGCCGGCGAGGGCCGGGGTGGAGTCATAGGTGACCGCTGCCATGTAGAAAGTGGTGCCGACCAGGCCGGCCAAGGTCGGATCACTGTCCAAGGTGGCGGTGGCTTGGGCATTGGCGTCCAGAGTGCCGAAGGCGCCGTGCAGATTGAACGGTGCCCAGCCCGTCAGCATTTGGCTGAGCAGCAAACTTTGGCCTAGGGGAACTTCCAGGCCGGCAATGGTAGTCGGTCCGGTACCGGCTCCGGAAAGGAGCAAGGCATACTTGGTATTCGCCTCACTTTCCGGGAAAGACATCAGGACTTGAACGGGAACTCCAGATGAAGCGGAGAGTTCGGTGGCATCGGCGAAAATGAAGGGGTTGGGAGAATAGACTTGAACTGCTCCGGCGCTGTCGATGCCGCCATTGTCCATGGCCCGCAGGCCTGCAATGACTGCATCAAGTCCGTTTCCTTCGATGTCTCCGACTGTGGCGACGTATCGACCAAAACCTGCTCGAGATTCAGTGCCCAAAATGGTATCCAAAAGGCTACCGTCGACTCCGGATCGAATTTCAATCCGCCCAAGATCCACAGGGAAATCGTCAGATGAAATGACTAAATCCCTAATTCCATCAAAATCAAGATCCTCAATGCCTGCGATTTCAAGACCAAAGAAATCTCCATCACTGGATCCGTCTATCTGATACAGAACGCTTCCATCTTGTCCGGAATGAAGGAAGACTGTGCCAGAATCCACGCCTCCGAAATCTGCGCCAAGTGCGCTGATCATAAAGTCATCATATCCATCCTGATTGATATCTCCGACCCCAGCAATGCCATCACCTAGGAGGTACTCATTAGAAAATTGCCCAATGTATTCCATCAACAAAGCGCTATCACTTCCCGAATACAAGTAGGCTGCGCCAACTTTCGAGAAGCCGGCTCGACTAGCGAAAAAAGTACTGACAAGCATGTCTGGAAAGCCATCTGCGTTCGTGTCTCCGGCACCTGCAACAGAAACTCCGAACCGGTCTCCAGCCATAGCTCCATTAAAACGAAATAGTTGCGCACCATCTAATCCAGAGTAAACAAAAGCTGAACCTGCATCAACTCTTCCCTGAGGATTTGTTCGATCAGCCCCAACTATTACATCGTCGATTCCATCCAAATTGACATCACCGACACCAGCAACAGCTCTCCCGAATTGCGCAAAGGCAGTATCCTTAGTCCACCAAACGGTCCCATCATTTAACAAAACGGTGGCTTTGCTGCCCCTCGGAGATCCTACCACTACGTCTGGGAATCCATCCGCATTTACATCACCAGCTCCGGCGACGGCAAACCCTGTTTGTTCTCCTCCCAAGGCAGTCCATTCCCAAAGTAGCAAACCGGTTTTACCGGAGAAGGCATAAACGGTTCCTTTTTCGGAGCTTTCAATTGGAGCACCCACTACAAAATCGGCGAAACCATCCCCATCTAAATCCCCTGGACCAGCAACGGCGTCTCCAAAAAATCCTAGCTCCTGTTCACCGAAAATTTGGTGCTTGAGCGCCCATTCCCCGCCTATTCTTTGAGTCGAACCTTTGGTAACAAGAGTTAGCAGAGCAAGAGTAATGAGTTGAGCCTTTAACATCTTGTGAGGGAAAAGCTATTGGGAAGAGCTTGAGAGGAGAAGCTTGGGTGTAAGCATCAACTCTACCAAGAGGAGGTGGCAAATCAAAATGGAAAGGCTAGATGGACATAAATTGCTCATTCCATTAGATTTGCGGAAATCTCCGCATCTGAGTGAGGCGGAGATTCCCATCTAGGTCATGCTTTAGCTGTCCTCCAACAGATTAGTTGGTGATGTCCATTACGATGAAATAGGGGCGGGATTCACCGCTGACCAATTGATCGTAAACTACTACCATGAAATAATCCGGGTCTTTTTCCCAGACAGCGTACGCTGGGCGGGTTGCATGATCCCCACTTCCAGTTGAATCATCGATTTGAGTGGAGGATGTTTCATCCCAATACATTACGTGGTCAGTAGTGAGAGATTCAACCGTATTATAGATCACAACTTCGAAGGTTTCTGTTGAACCCGAGCCATTCTTTGCAAATACAGGACGAGCATGTGCGACATCGCTGAGAGATCCAAGATTATAGTCTCCATCATCCACCAGATCCCCGTTGCTATCAATGTGGAACTCCATCCAATCAATTACCGAGGCATCGGGAGTTCCACTATGATCGTCATCAAAATTTGCCCAGCCTAGGCTCATGTTATCTGAGCTATCCTTGGTTTTTCCAAAAACCGGGCGCCGATGGTGCCACGAAGTGTTGGTTGAATTCTGCAACTCCATGGTGTCTTCAAGCACTAGGCAGCTTGGGCCACTAAATGAGTATGACCGCAACATTATCCTTCCCCCTTGGCTTGCTCCACTCTCCTCCCACTCCCCATAGGCTAAGACAAGATAACCGTTCACATCTTCAATGATCCTCGGAGCTACTCGCCTTGATTGATCGTAATCATCCTGATCTTCCTCGCTGCGGATACCGCTAAGAAGCCATTCGGCATTTGGCCCACTATCGCATTCAGTGACCTCTGGTTCATCGTCGATGCCGTTCTCGTCGTAATCCACGTAAATGGAGTAAAGATTGTAAACTCCTTCCGTGCTCGGTTGTTCAAGGAAGACAATTGCAGCCCCATCCTCGTCTGGCAACAGTCCGTCGGTGAAATGGCACAATCCGAGGTTGTTTCCGGAGGAACCACCTTGGAACCAGTCATTGGTAAAACCCTCCTCTGTTGAAACGACATAGCCCACTCCATCGGTGGTGTCGTAGTGGAAAGTGGCGGTGTTGTAAGAAGAACTTCCGTTATCGGTTACCTCTACCCCAATGGTTTCAATTCTGGTTAAATTGCTCCCTGTAGTTTGAATTCGTGGGTAAGCGATGATGAAGTTGTCCCCCACGGCGGTTACGTGAGGCTTTTCACATTTCACAATGTCTCCTGAGTTACCCTCCTCTGGATCTCCAATGAGCTCTGCAGTCGTTGGTACTTGCCATGATTGGACGCCACTGACCTTTTTCGTTGGGATGAAGATTGCACTTGCTTGAACGGTGGCCACCGGTGGCGATCCTGCGGTGGTCTCTTCGTCCCAGACAATGAGCATGTCTCCAAGGTCATTCACGGCCACAATGACGTGGTCTGCGTTGTCAGAATTGCTGTCAACCACGGGAAGCTGCGTCGGCGAGTCTTCCGGCTCGACAATGGTCGGCTGTGCCGAAGCCATAGGAGCCAACAGCAAAAATGTGCTAACAGCGCACAGAATCAGAAGTGATCGAATCATTTTCAATGAATGAAATTGTTGGTTGGAATGGTGTGGATGCGATAACCGTTCAATGGAAATCACAACCGTTTCGAACAACGTAGCACGAGAATTCGGACCTCTTTGGTGGAAAATTTCTGCAATATTTCTTGAAACGCCGAGGACAGGCGAATAGGCCTGTTTCGTCCGCAACTAAAGTTTCCCTTGGTGAGCCCTAAATTTAATCGAAAAAATACTTTGTTGAATCTGGAGGAAGAATGAAGGGAACTCGTGAAGGCGAGATGAAAAGCTAGATTTATAGAATTTTTTCCGAATTTCGAATTTTGAAACCCCTCATTCACTGAAGGATAGCTGGCCAATGGCAGGAGCTTCATCCCCCATTTTCGGGTCCATTCCTAGGCGATCAGGTCAAACGGCAGGCTAGGTGTCAGAGATGACCAGGTGGATCCTCTGCAAGTTATTCGGGTTCTGGATTTTCCCTTCAACGGTCAATGCATGGAAGAACTCGGTCCCAAGCCGCTTGACCGCCAAAGCTGGACGCCAAAAGTTCAAATTCGAAAACTGGGGGTCGTCCACGGGTCCGGTCGGAACGCCACTGTCAATTTCGAACCTTCCGAGGGTAGCCACCATGCCTGGCCCATCCCTTCTCGAAGAAACGACTCTTGCTTGGTATGAACCTGGGAATGTACCGTCAAACAAGGCGGGTGATGAGTAATAGAACTTGTTCTGCAACGAAGAAGGAGTCAGTTGCAAATGATGGTAATCAAGGTTCCCGCCGGCAGGCCAATGCAAGGCCACGAATTGTTCCTCTGGGTGCAGCGCGTTGCCCCAGGTCAGGGCTAACAGACTAGAGTCATCCTCCGATGCGACCAGGTTGGGTCTCCTCTGGGGATTGGGCGAATCCTGGATGCCTCGATCAGAGAATGCCTGGCTTCTCGTTTCGGTCAGAGTGCCACCAATTCCCACATCGAACCATTGCAATTGGATACGGGATGCGTCATCAGCGTTGTCCACAATCTCAAACTCCTCGTGACTGACCACAAGCTCACCATCCCCGTTGAACACGCAATCCGGAAGCCCTCGTCCAAAGTCGGTTTCTGTAATCGGCCAAGCGATTGCCTCGTCAAAACGGAAGGTGTCCAGGATCATCGGCGTAGTTGCCACCGACAGCACTCCATTGAGCTTGTCCCATTGGAACACGACACCTCTGAGATAAAGGGAAATCTCATCCCCCTCATTCACGGTCGTAACACTCTTGAAGCTGACATAGCTTGCAGCTCCGACCCCATCCGGCCGGCAAGCAAGATCAACAACGCCGGCATTCCTCTTCATGTTCAAGGATCCGTCAAGTTGAAATGGCATTCCGTTGGCATCGAAGACAACAACAGGATGGGCAGTCATGGTCACGGACGGCGGCCTCACGATGGCGCACTCCAGGACATCGAAGCCGCTCCGTTCCCGCGTCCAAGCAACCAAAAAATCTTGGCCGAGTGAAACGACATCCGGCTTTTCACGCTTACTTGAAAGAGGAACCACGGACGCCGCGTGAGAAATTTCGAAGGACGGGTGAATATCCCATAGGTTCCCTGCCGAGGCTCTGGAGAAGAACGCCGCCTCAATTTTCTTACCAGGGTTCGGAGTGTCCTCCTCGGCAACCCAGGTCACTAAGATGTCGCCATCATCGTTCATCGCCACCGTTGCATGATCGGCCTTCTTATCTGAAGCAACCGGCCGCTGAATCTCGTAACGAGTGTCCAATGGAATCTGTTGGGAAACCGCTCCAGAGGCCAAGCCCATAGCCAGAAACGGGATCACAAAGAGGGCTGTTCCTTTTCTCATACAAACAGGAGCGCACCGTCAGGGCTATCCAGGAAGGAAAATCTCCGAAACTCTTCAGGGACCTTCCGCCGCTGGACGCATTGACAACCGGCGGCTAGGACCGACCGGCCAAGTGCCAAAACGATGCATCGCCGTAGGAATAAAAGCGATAGCGCTGGCGGACTGCCTCGGCATAGACCTTCTTGACCAGGGAAAGGCCGGGTTCAGCTCCGGAATGTTCGGCGAAGGCGGCGACCAGGGCCAACAGGGTCGATTTCGGGGTGTGGAAGTTGGTCAGCAGGGCATCGGTCCAGCGAAAGGGCGATCCCGGAGTCAGGAACAAATCGGTGCGACCTTGCAATCCACTAGCCAGGACGGCCGGTTCCTGGCGATCCGGTGAAAAAGGTCCTCGGCCCAAGTGCTCCAGCACCCGACAAACCGTGGTCCCCACCGCCACGATTCGGGAACCCCGCCGGCGGGCGGCAGCCAACTGCCGCAGGCAAGAGGAGCTGACTTCAAAGACTTCCTCGTGCATGGGATGGTCTTCGAGCCGCTCGCTCTGGACCGGAAGGAAGGTTCCCGCTCCGACGTGAAGAGTCAGCATGGCCCGTTCCACGCCCGCCTGCTCCAAAGCTTGCAACATCGCCGAGTCAAAGTGCAGGCTGGCAGTCGGAGCCGCCACGGCTCCCGCCGCTTGCGCCCATACGCTTTGATAGCGCTCTTGATCTTCAGGCAAATCCTGTCCGCCCGGCGGACGCCGCCCTCGAATGTACGGCGGCAGCGGAGTATGGCCGAACTTGGCAAATAGTTGTAACCAGGAAAGGTCGGATTCGTTTTCTAAGAGCCAGCGTCCTTGGCTTCCCTTTTCCTTGAGTCGGAGGCAGCCTTCGCCGGGCGCAAGCTCGACCTCGATCCCAGGGCGCAGGCGTCCGCCTTGAATCAGCGCCAAACCTTGTCCGGCGGCAGTCTCTTCCAACCAAAGGATCTCCACTTTTCCGCCGCTGCTTTTGCGGCCCAACAAGCGAGCAGGAATCACCTTGGTATCGTTCAACACCAACAAATCGCCATCCCGCAGTAAATCCTTCAAACCTGGAAAGCCATGGTGGCGGACCTCCCCCGCAGGCAAGCGCACTTCCAATAAGCGAGAGTCCCGGCGCCTGGCCGGCGGGTGCAGGGCGATCAACTCCTCCGGCAGAGGGAAGTCAAGATCTTCAGTTCGCAAGCGATCGAGTATGCAAGCTCAAAGCCAAAGGGAAAGAGAAAGGGCTTAGCCGGCCAACCATGACCGCAAAGCCGTCATTTGGCGGTGAAAGTCCGCTTCCTGGGTGCCGATCGGGTTTTTGAAAAATGGCGCCGCCGCAGTCAATGGACCGGCATGGCCGCGATCTTGGGCCAACAAGGCGATCCTGGCCAGATCCAGGACCAGCGGAGCCGCCAAGGCACTGTCGCTGCCTTGCCAGGTAAATTGCAGGCTCATCCGAGCTCCGAGAAATCCTTCAAAATGAATGAAATCCCAGGCAGTTTTCCAATCGTGCAAGCTGGGGACGAAGTCGATGCCCACTTTGGTGTGAATAGGAGCATCGCCTAAAACGTTTTGGATGACGGCATCCTTATTGGCCAGCTTTTCGGTGCGTCTCTCCGGTTCCACCAAGGCGGCACCGTCTTTGTTGCCGAGCATGTTGTAACCCTGCCAAGCCATCACCCGCAGAGCTCGATCGCGGAACATCGGCGCCAACACCGACTTCATCAGGGTTTCCCCGGTTTTGCCATCGTTGCCCAGCAACGGCACGCCCTTTCGCCGGGCCATTCCCTGCAAGGCCGGCACTCCCGGTCCGACTGCGGGAGTGAAATTGATGAAAGGCAAACCTTCGGCAACGGCGGCGATCCCGTAGAGCAAGCCCAGGGAAATTTCCTGGCTTTGTTCTTGCAGCAGTTCTAGCGGATCGGCGGCTTCGTCCTGCCAAGCATCACTCAGGCTCTTGCACCTTTCCGCAGTAGCTAAATGCACCACCGCCGCCCGGCGCAAGTTGCTTTCTCTTTGCCATTGGCGGATGTCCTGGCGCAAGGCTTCGACGGCTTGGGCCGGTTTCAGCAAAGCTCGATCTCTCGAAGCTTCCTGGGCCAATTCGACGTCCAGGCGGTCGGGAATTCCAGGGGCCATGGACAACTCCAGGCGATCCCGAAGGTCTCCGCATAGATCGACCAGGTCCCGAGGCAAAACCCCGACCCGAGCCAGGTCTTCCGCAGCTCGATGGGCGTTGCCGGCGATGTCCCAACCGGAGACTTGGAATCCCGACAGCTTGGCCCAAGGCAACTCCGCATACTCAGGACTTTCGGTGAGCAAGCCGACCGGGGGCATGCCAGCTCGTAAGCCCTCCAATCCATGGAGAACGGTGGTGGCAATCGCACCACGGGCACCTACGAGGAAAAGGCCAGTTTTTCGAGGGTCCGGGCTCAAAGCTATTTCTCGGCGCGCAAACGCAAGTATTGCTCCACAACGAGCTGCTCCTCTCCGAAATGCCTTCCGGCTCGCACGGTCGAGTTTCCAGCCCGTTTCAGGGGAATGCTATCCCATCCTTGGACTCCCTCGGGGCCCCTTTCAGAAAGACCGACATCCTGAAGCTCAGGATCCTCTCCTTCGCCGCCGGCAAGGGAGCCTTCGGCTGCAGGCGGCTGGGGATCGGAGGGCTTCCTGTCGCCGGACTCAGGCTTTTCCCCGGCCCCTGGCTGGGCTGCTTCTTCCGTCCTTTCGCCGCTTTGCCCTTCCGCTGGAGAGGACCGTCTGGAAACAGATTCCGAGGCCGCCGCCGGAGGCGAGGGCGCCAGCGGGCGGCTTGGGTTGTGCAGCCAAAGCCCGACGAAGCCGGCCGCCCCGACCAAGGCAATCAAAACCCTGAGTTCTTCCAGGGGTTTGGCTCGGGGTTTGGGGCGCCTACCGTCCTGCCAAACTCGAGCCGCCCGATCTTCCAGATGGCCTCGCAAAGGATGGCCGGCGGAAACGCTCAAACAGGCTCGCCAAAAACCCTGCGGATCCGAGTTTGGATCCAGGGCTTCCATCACACTGCCACGAAACGGCTGCCAACAGTGGCCCAATCCGAAGCCGAGTCCCAGCCCCAGCCAGGCGGCTCCAAGCCAGGGACGTCCGTCCGCCCAAGCCAGCAACCCGAGCAAAGCACTCCCGCCCAGGGCGCCTCCAGACCAGGCGAAGGCGGTGCGTTGGTACAGCCGCCATTTCAATCGCCGTTGGAGACCGGCGGATTTCACGTGCCGGCGCGGTTCAATTGAGGAGGCGGAAGTTCAAGGGGCTGGCGACTCAAATAAACGGTCATCGGGTGACCGATTTCCGGCAACAAAAAGATGTTGGGAAACCAGATGTCCTGATTGTCGGCATCCGGATCGTTGCCGGTCAACAAATGGTTGGCTGGATTGAAATAGCACAAACTGACCAAATTGCCTTCGGCTTGGGCGGCAAACATTTCCTCAGCGTCTTTGTGCGGGCGAATGAAACGAGAGCCCAGATAAACCCAAGGGGCTCGGTGATAGGTCCGATCCCGATAAATGTTCAAGATGAGATCTTCCGCTCGGAAAAAGAACTTTTCTTCACGGCCGTCTTCACCGGTTTCGGTCCAATAAAGATAAAGATAGAAGCCGTCTCCTTTGGCCGCTTCCACGGTGTGGGTTGGAGCTCCCGCCCGCCATTCTTCTTCGGTCGGTGGCGGATCCACCGGAGTTACTTTGGCATTCTGGCCGGTTTCCACCCCGGTTAACAGCATCGCGGTGTTCAAACTTTGGGCATCGCAATCCACGGTGACCAAGGCCTCGTGGCGATTGCCGTGTTCCAAGATCAATAGATATTCCAGAGGTTCGTGCAAAAGCGTCAGGCTTCCCTGCAACTGAATTAAACCGGCCTCCATATCCAAATGAACCCCTTGCTTGGCCAGTTCCTCGTTCAACTTTTGAAAGCCTTGCTCGGATGGTTTGTCGCCCGGCTCTTGCCTGGCCATCTGAGTCTTCGCGCCCAGGTCCCCTTCTACTTTGTCAATAGGACCGCTATGCGCCTGGCCGCCAAGGGCCCAGGCTGCTCCGGACAAAATGGCCACCGAAAAAAGGAAGAGCGAGGGTCGAGGCATGACGAGCATCAAGAGGTAAACGGCTTCGGCCAGGCCGGGTTCAGGGTCATTCCCGGCTGCCCGGACCTGAATCATGTTCCGAATTCGGCGGCAAAAGACCAAGGTCCTGCAGTTCCTTTTCCGCATTTTTGGCCAGAGCATGGCCATCTGGACTCAGCCGCAACACGGCTCGGAAGCAGGCCGCCGCTTCTAAAGCCTGTCCCCGGTCTCGCAGGAACTGGCCGTAGAGCCACCGGGGATGGGCTTCCAGCGGCGCGAGCTCGACCGCCCTAGACGCCAGGTCCAAGGCCAAAGCCCAAGCTTCTGGGTCGTTCTCGGCATCCGCCCAGTTGGCCACCAAGGTCGCGCCGTCCATGAGCTGCTGCGGGGAGGCATAAGCTTGCAACAGGCTCCTCAAGCCGGCAAAGCCTTGGGGCCCGGGTTGCCGGCGAGCACCGGCAAGCAGATGGGCATCCACCAGTCGGTCGACCGGGAACGCCCAGCCTCGAACTTCACTCTGGGCCAAGCCGAAAGCCAAGTCCCACGGGCTTTGCCAGAGAGCGTCCGGGTCTTGCCAGGCAGCCTGCAAGGCGGCCAGACTCCGCTCAGGACGGCCCCGGTCGAGGTGAATGCGCACTCGGGTAGCCAGCCACCGCACCCGCACCGACGGAGCGAGAGTCGGTTCAGCCAAGACTTGTTGGCACCATGCATCGGCGGCCCTCGGCCAAAGCTGGGCCAGGAAGGAAGTCGCCAACCAGGAAGCGCCGAGGGCGTCGGACGAGGGCAGGGCCCAAGGCTCCGGTCGATCGACCTGTGGAAAGGCCTTCAAAGCCGCAGCCAAGGCCGAGGCACAGGCGGAGACGCTGGCATAAGCCACCATCAGCCGCCGGGGATCCTCGAGGCGCCGGTTTTCATTTGGGAGGGCGTCCTCCACCTTGGCCAGAGCTCGGCTCAATTCCGCCGCCAGCAAGGGGATCTCCCCCTCCCTCGGCTGGTCTTCCAAGGCACGCCAGCGGGCGGTCCGCAAACCGCGCAATTCGTCCGGGTCGGTCCGACCCATGCCGGAAAATGCCGCTTGCCGGGCGGCCTGCCGCAGACTTTCTTCCGGTTGACGACTAAGGCCCTCGATCAAGGCTTCCGCCGCGGCATAGGGAAGATCGGGTTCAGCCAACAAATCCAGCAATAGCGGGGCACTTTCGGCGCGCAAGCTCAGGGCACGAATCGCTTCCGCCCGGCTCATCGGCCGGTACTGAGGATCGAAAGCGATTTCTTGCAGCAAACGAAGGTCGGCGGCTTCGCCGGCAGTACCCAAGGCTTGAATCGCCTGTTCTTGGCGCATGCCTTTTTGGCTGCTCAAAGCGCCTCGCAAATAATTGCGAGCATCTTCGGAATAAGGGGCTCGGGCAACGGCCAGTGGAAACAGCAAAGAAACCGGAGCTTCCTCCAAAAACAGCAAGCGTTCCAAAACTGGATCGATTTCAGGGAAAGGCCGCAATACTCGGGAAACGGTCAAAGCCATAGAGCCGGTTCGCCAACCGCCTTCGACCAACCACTGCGCCGCCAAGCTTCGAGCCTCAGATAAAGGAAGGCGCACGATCGACAACATCCAGCTTCCTTGGGCTCGAAAACTGGCTTCCGGTTCCAAACGTTGTTTGTAAGTCTCGAGCAACTCCGGGGCCGGCATGAAAAAAGGAAGGAACCGCAAAGCCAAGCGCCGATCTTCGGGGTCAGCTCGAGTTAAAAAAGGCAACAGCCGTTGACCCAGGGCTTCCCATTGACCTTGTCGCACCAGCGATTGGCAAACCGCTTGTCGCAAGTTCGGCTCTAATTCCAAGGCGTATTCCAGAATTCGCAAACGAGCTTGCGGTTCTTTTTCTTCCCGAGCCCATAGTTGCAAAGCGAATCGTGAGGCTGAACCGCCGGCTTGTTGGAAGATTCGTTCCAAAGTCGAGTGATCTTCCGGTTGTAACAAAGGAGTCCAAAGCACCAACAAGCGGCGCAGCAGTTCATCCAAATAAGGCGGCTGCAATAGCGGAGCTAATTCCATCAAGCCTGGCCGGCCGCCGCCGGCAATCAGGCGCTCCATGAGTCGTTCGCGCTCTTGAACCGAGGGTCTCGGATCCAAAACAAAACTGGCTAAATGGGACCGACTGGCGGAATAAGGAGCCGTGATCACCAGGTTGATTGCCATGGAGCGATGCCGCACTCGATCTTCCAAAAGTTCTTGGAGGATGAATTCGACTTGACGCCCTTGCAACCACGCCCGGACCCGTTGGTGCATCGCCTCTCGGTGAAGGTCCAACTTTCCGCGGAGCAATTCTTCCAGCACGGTTTGCACCGCATGGTTTCGGTCCTCTGCATTTAATGGCGGGCGCCCGCTGACCCGATCGGGAACCAAAGCTGCGGCCGCCACCACCGCCAAGGTCCAGGAACTTTGGCCGCCTTCTTGGAGCTGCTTCATCCAGCTCCGCAGAGGAGGAGCGTCGGCCGGCAAGCCGAGGTGGAGCATGCGCAGTCCCAGGATTTGACCGGCTTCTTCTCCAGCTTCAAATGTGTTGCGCCATTCCCGGGGCCAAGACCAGCGACCTGGGCCTTGTTTGGCTTCCGCTTCTTGGGGGAGGCTGAGTCCGGCCGACTCGGAGGAAGTCGCCGGCAACAAAGCCAGGCCGGCAAGCAGCAGGCAAAGCCGGTTTGGCCGCCAACCGTGGCGGATCAGGCGGGGAAGGAGTTGGAACAGCATTCGGCAATGGCGGGTGCCAAGAATCGAGCCAGGTCCGAGGCCAGCATGGCTTCCTCACCTAGTTCAGCGGCAGCCAGATCGGCGCTGCGGCCGTGGACGAACACGGCCAGTCGGGCGGCATCCCAGGAGCTAAGACCTCGAGCCAGCAGGCCGGCCAGGATTCCGGTCAGGACGTCGCCGGAACCTGCGGTGGCCAGGCCAGGGTTTCCACTGGAGTTGATCCAGGTCTTCCGGTTCGGAGCGGCGACCAAAGTCGGAGCTCCTTTCAAAACAATGCAGGCTCCGGTGCGGTTCACTAGTTCTTTGGCGGCCCGGTCGCGATCCTGTTGGACGGCTTCGCCATGGGGCCAGGCCAGGATCCGGGCCGCCTCCCCGGGATGAGGGCTGAGCACGGTGTTCGTAGGCAGTCGGGCATCCGATACCGAGTTCGGCTGTTTCCCGAAGCCGAGCATGGCCAGGAGATTCAAGCCGTCGGCGTCGATTACCAAAGGCTTGGCAGCCGCCATCATGTCCGCCAAGGCGGCGGCGAAGAAGGCTTGGGTCGCCGGACGCAATCCCAAACCGGGCCCGATGGCCACGGCGTCGGCCCGGTGGAATTCGGCCTGAAGGGCCGGCCAATCGCCGGCTTCCAAGCTTTCCCGCCGGTCATCTCCTTGCAGGGCCAGGACCGCCGCAGGAACTCGAATGCTCAGGGCAAGGGCCAGATTTCCCGGGACGGCCGCCACCAAATAACCGGCTCCGGTCCGCAGTGCCGCCTCGGCACTGAGACTGGCCGCTCCGGCCATGCCACGGGAACCGGCGATCAACAGGGCCCGCCCCATGGAACCTTTGTGAGCATCGGGCGGGCGTGGCGGCCAGCGCGGCAACTCCGAAAGATTCATGGCAGCAGGATACGGTCGGAGGCTGCGGAAAGCAGGGCTCCCCTTTATGCTCCCCGGGGTGAACGCCCGCCCGGCCAAACTGGAGTTGTACCGGCGCCCGGAGGTGGCCGCCGATTACGACCAGCGATGGCGGGGTCGTGGTGGCGCCCGGCGTCAGCTCCGCAAGCAGCGGGCGGTGGCCAAAGCGCTGGCGGCCTTGGGCCTTTGGCCTGGCCATGGCCGGCCCTTGCTGGACGCTCCCTGTGGCACCGGCCGCTTGGAAGATTTTTTCATCGGCGCCGGCTTCGCCTACGTCGGCACCGATTTATCAATGGCCATGCTACGCCAAAGTCGCAGCGGCAACGGCTCTGATTCTCATGATGGCGCCAGCAAGGCCTGCGCCGACTTACTGGCTTTGCCCTTTGCCGACCATGCCGTTGAAGTTTCGGTCTGCGTACGTTTCTTGCATTTGGTCCGAGACCCGCAAGACCGCATTCAAGTTTTAAAAGAGTTGAATCGAGTTTCGAGCCATGGCGTGGTTTTGAACTATCAACACAACCGCACCCTTCGCTATTGGAACCGGCGATTGCGTTACAAGCTCGGACAAAGATCCACTCCTCCCTCGCAACCTTCCGTGGCTCAAATCAAGGAGGAAGTACAACAAGCCGGTTTGGATCTGGTTGCATGGATTCCGGTTCACCTTGCCCCGGGCTTCTCCGACAAGGTCGTTCTGGCTTGCCGGTCGAAAGCCTGATGTAGTACTCTCCTGTTCATCTTTCCCGCAGGGGAAAACCTTTATCCATGAACGATGGAACTCTAAACCCGGTGCCTTTCAAATGTTACCGTCCGATAGACCACAGGTCCACTAGGACCCTTCCTCACTCTCCAATCAATCCTTATTCCGCTTCCAAGCTCTCGGTTACCGTCCGATAGACCACAGGTCCACTAGGACCCTTCCTCACTCTCCAATCAATCCTTATTCCGCTTCCAAGCTCTCGGCGTGAGCTCAGCGATCTTTTCCTTGGGCGTCGTGTGGATCTTCGAAAGCACGTCCTTCAGATAAGCCCACGGTTCTACCTTGCAGGCCCGGCAAGTCTGGATGATCGAATACAAGATCGCCGCCCGTTCTCCTCCGGCCTTACTGCCGGCAAAAAGCCAATTTTTTCGGCCAATCGCTACCGACCGGATTTCCCGCTCACAAGCATTGTTGTCGATGGTCAGATCGCCATCTTCCAGGTACCGATTCAAGGCTTCCCAATGTCGCAGGGCATAGCCGATTGCCTTGCCGTAGCTGCTTTTTGGCAGCACCAAGCTTTGTTCCAATTTCAATTTGGCTTTCAGATTCTCCAGAATCGGCTTCGCTTTGTCCTGACGAAGCTGCCTTCTTTCTTCCGGCGACCGATCCTGCAGCTCCTTCTCCAATTGGTACAGCCGTCGAATGGAAGCCATCGCCGGTGCCGCCTCTTCCACCTGTCCTTGTAGCGCTTGGTAGAAGTAGCGACGAGCATGAGCCCAACACCCGACTTCCACCACGTCGTCTCGGCGGAATAGGGCGTCGTAGCCGGAGTAGGCATCGGCTTGCA
>QQUA01000007.1 GCA_008501825.1 Planctomycetota bacterium
AGCGAAGTTGCTTCGCTGACCCCGTGGGCCTGGAAGAAGGACCAGGCTACCGACACCAAAGCTTGATTTGAATTCAAGCCGAATCCGGCCAAAGCTTAGGTAATACATGGCGTGACCGGACGCTTACGGATCAATTTCAAGTTTGACCTTTTTCTGGCTGAAATCTTGAAGAAATAGATTATTTCCAAGCCACCGATGACTCACGATGACGTCTTCGCAATCAAATCGAGATTTCTCGGTTCCATCCAGGGAACTGATTACGAATACTGAGAGTTCTGTAATAACGCACCACGAGCTCTTGAGTTCGTAAGCAGCAAGGATTTCATCCTCAAATCTTTTTTTTCTAAGAGGACCATTGTGTGATCCGAAGTAGAGGTTAATCCCGCCCCAGACCGCCAGGCCTCTGTTGCCGATCGAAACTGAAGGGGTAACCCAAGCCCATACTTCAACAAGATCAACTTCGGAATTTCCTACAGACACCTTTAGTTGAGATGTTTCATGGTTGCTCGAAACTTCTACGATCTCAACGGAAAGGAATTCCTTAATGAAGCGTGCTGCGCGGAATTTCGTCGACATTACTTTGGACCTGGAAGTGCGGTGATTAATTCCATTGTACCATTCGGGTTGATTTGCCAAACCGAAGTAACGGAGGCAGTTCTTCCATTTGCGCCAGTCAACGGGGCAATGACCCGAATTCTTGTGCCCTGAGTCGAGGCATTTTCAAAATTGTTGACTAGATGGCTTTTCAGGGAGGATCCAAGCTCACCATGACTTGAGAAGCCGAGCACGCCTCTGAAGAAGCCCCCCTTGCCTTTGCTCGCTGAATTGTCGGGGACGTTGCCGAGTAAATAGTCTAGTTTTCCATATGGCGAATTCCTTGGACCAGGAATTGCCATCGCCGCCGTATCCAAAATCGTTCCATCGGATCGTCCGATAAACCGAGTTCCCTCTGCAATGTCATCAGCGAAACCTCCCATTCCCGAAATCTTGATTCCACCGACGATTGAGAATCCTGCCAGGGTCAAGGCAATTATTCCTTCAGTTTTCGTTAAGCCGCCGGCTTCTATTCGACGGCTGTACCAGCTGGAGAAGGAGATTCAGGATCGGTCGCCGGAAGAAAGAAGGCAGCTTCGCCAGGACAAGGCGAAGCCGATTCTGGAGAATCTGAAAGCAAAGTTGAAATTGGAACAAAGCTTGGTGCTGCCGAAAAGCAGCTACGGCAAGGCAATCGGCTATGCCCTTCGACATTGGGAAGCCTTGAATCGGTACTTGGGAGATGGCGATCTGGCCATCGACAACAATGCTTGCGAACGGGAAATCCGGTCGGTAGCGATTGGCAGAAAAAATTGGCTTTTCGTCGGCAGTAAGGCCGGAGGAGAATGGGCCGCGATCCTGTATTCGATCATCCAGACTTGCCGGGCCTGCAAGGTAGAACCGTGGGCTTATCTGAAGGACGTGCTTTCGAAGATCCACACGACGCCCAAGGAAAAGATCGGTGAGCTCACGCCGAGGACTTGGAGGCGGAATCGGGCTTGATTGGAGAACAGGGTGGGGTCCTAGTGGACCTGTGGTCTATCGGACGGTAACTGACTTGGAAGAGATCCTGGAAGAAGCGAGGCGTGCGCTGCGACGATCGAGGAGACGTCAACAGCTCCATTGAGGATTCCTGAAGAAAACGGGCTCTCTCATTTAAAGTAATATTAGCTATTTATGCGAAACTCTCTAAATCCGTCAATGGGATGGTGCTAAAGGTATTGAATCGGTGAACCTCGGTCTCCTTCATCTGCCGGAGCGAAACGGAAGTTAGTGAGTTTGTATTTTGACGCCAAATCAATCAACTTTCTCGTGCAAAAATACCATGATGGTGAGAGGTCGGTGGTGAACAAATCGCGTCCTCCCCAAGTTTCCTCCACAATAACGTATGGCCAAACGGCAGAGTGCTGTTTGTCGTAAGTCGCGCCGATGTCATCTGATCGAGTGCGGCACTCAGGGCAAAACTCTACCCCGACAAATCCACTTGCATCGAAATTTAACCTGGCGTCCAGAAGTGATTCACCATTGATCCAAAAGTAAGCCGGAGCTTCATCCACTGCGAGATTCGCTGGGTAAGGCGGTACGATCTGAACTTTTCCTGCTGAGGAGACTATTACATCATGACTCTCCCACACTTCGAGTACTCTTCCTGACACAATTAACACGGACCACGCTCCGCACCCAAGGACATCGGGCCATAACTCTACCTTTTTTATTTCGAGGAGCACTTGAAGATCTCCCGAGGTGTAATCCAAATTTACGCCGCACGTAGTGCAGGTTGGTCCATCCTCGAGCCCTGAAACTATGCTCTGAATCCAAGGGAGACCATCATTGTTGAAGCTGTTGTGTCGAACACTGTAGAATTTAGTCATTGGAATCTAGGGTCGGCTCGTAACCGGTCTCTTTCCTTAAGGATTTGTTCACTTGATGGTCTTGGGTGTTTATTGAAAAAAGCTTCCCATTCGTCATTGAACGCCCGAGTCCATTTTTGGTGGTTCCCAGCCGGACCACCCTCTACCCATCTTCCATGCGCTGGGTCATCTATGTCAAGTCCGGCCCTTTCGAAGCGATCTCGGAACTTCTGTGGAAGGTCATGGTGCGCTTGTGGCTTTACCATTCCCGAAGGTGGTTTCCCCATTCTGGTGCGTAATGCACCTTTTCCCGCATCGAAGACCTCATCAACAAATTTCCCCGCTCCCTTGGCAATCAAGATACCAACTGCGACAACAAAGAGCTTTCGGCCCCCCTCTCCAATTGAAAGGTCCCCATCGATAATTTGGAGACCTATACCTACGGCACTGACGAGTATACCTGCCAGATCTCCCCAGCCATTTGCTAGCCCAAGAGCTTCTCCTAAGACGACTAATGCTTCTCCGAGATCTCCTAGGTCAAAGTTATTGAAGTGCTCATTTAGCTGTTTGATAATTTCTTCGTCAGTAATTTCGGTTGGTGCACCATGAAACACCATTGTGAGTTCTTTGCCTTCCTTCTCGGCCTTTTCTTTTGCTTCTTCGAAATTGCATTTCTCCCCATTCGGGCCACCCTTGCAGCCCATGCAGCCATCTTCTTCTCGGTGTTGGTAATATTTTCCATCTTCGCCTTTGGCTACCCAGATTTTCTTCTTTTGCCCATTGACCGTGACTTCGACTTGCGTGAATTCTCCACTCAACCCAAACGGATCGAGCCAAGTATTCGGGCTTCCAAAGCCGTATTGATAGAGGTTCCAAGAATCGACCGCCCCCAAAGGATCGGGCGAAATGAAGCTGCCGGTTTCCGGGTCGTACCAACGGGCTCGGAGGTCGTAGAGGCCGGTTTCGGCATCGTAGGGGCGATTCAGAAACAGCCGGGTGATGCCGTAGTTGCTCGCCGATAGCGTCTGCCCATTGCTCGGATCGATGATGGTGGGCTTTCCAAAGACCGAATATTCGTACTCCTCGACTACTGTGCCGCTGCTGTCGGCCAGAGCGATCAAGCTTCCCTGAAAGTCTCGAATCAGGTGATAGGTCCCGTCGACGGAAGCGGTGCCGGAAAGGACCACGAAAGCTTCGCCTTCTGTGCCTCCTACATAGCCGAAGGTTTGAGTTTCAAAGGTGCTCTCGTGATAGGTCGCCGCCAGGCGATGGCCCCAGTACACCAAACGCTCGACCACGTCCGGCGATGGCGAATGATGAATGGTCCGCACCCGACGACCGGCGGCGTCGTAAGTGTGGGTCTTGACCGGAGCGCCGGTTTGAGCGTCGGCGACCTCCAATAAACGATCCCAGCAATCGTAGGCCAAGTCATAGCTGCCGTCGGACGACAGCAAACCGCCTTCCTTGGTCCGACTGACGCCGCCGACGCTGGTGTAGAAATGAGAGTCGTCGGTGGCATAAGCCGTGGTGATGGGGCTTCCGCCATTGACTTGATCTTCGACCTGCAAGCGGGCGTAGACCTTGTTCAAACTGAAGCGGCGGACGTCGCTCCAAGTGCTCGGAGGACTTCCCGGCGTGTGCTGCAGGGCATTGGTGACGCCGCGATACCACTCCTTGAGCCGGCCGTAGCTGTCGTGTTCGAAGACCTCGCCGGTGGTGCGAGTCAGGCGCTCCTTAGCCAGCACCCGGCCGACGGCGTCATAGGCTTGGTAGGTGCCTTCCAGCGGCGTGAAGCCGCCACCGTTGGTACCCCATTCAATGCCGGTGATGCGACCCCAATCGTTGTGGCTGACGCCTAGGCAGGTTTCGGAAAAAGAAGCACTCCGCGCACTAGTTCTCCTCTTTGAATGCTTTTCTTAATTGCTCAGAAGGGTTCCATTCCCTGGGTGGCTTTCGACCTTCGCTCCACCAAATCATGCCAGTTTCAATCCACTTCTTTCTCCATCTAATGTAGATCCTATCCATTAGCTTCCGGTCATTACTGCCTGCGAAATCGTCATAGCCAAATTGGATCCCGCAGCAGGGGCAAATTTCGTCAGAGGCTGAGCATCCTTTCCACGGCTCGAAGTCTAATTCAAAGCCACAAGCTGGACAAAAATGGCGAACTTTCATTAATTCCATGGTAACATTCCGGGTTGGTCATTCCAATAACCTTGGTTAGTCGGCCGCCCATGTTTAGCCGGATCCGGCTTGAAGAATGTTTTTGTTGTGCCATTTGCGTTGTATGAACCAAACGTATTAGTGGCTGGGTCCCAGACTCTAATTATGCCGTCTTTGTCGATTTTCGTTGGTAATTTTTCTCTTTGAGAGCGACGGAGGAATGCCGATGCCTTCTGGGCGTAGTCATCAACGTTTTTTGCGCCGAAATCGGCTCCGTGTCTCTTGAAGTGGTCGACTAATGTCCGAGGGTTGCCCCAGAGCGCTTCTCTGCCAATGTAATTGATGGTCCCAAATTCGTCAGCAAATTTGGTGATCCCTGAGCCCTTGAAATTGGCAACAATCCCGATACCGGTCAAAGCATACTGCCCGAGCCCTTCTTTGAAGGACATGGAGCCTCCGGCCATCTGCATTCCAATGCCAACTCCGGCCACAATTCCTCCGACAATATCGCCAACAACCGGCAATAGACCCAGATTTTCACCTAAATTCTGAAGGAATTTTCCCGTGGAATTTAGCGCTTGTTTTGCGTCAAAATTTGCAAAATATTCGTCAAGTTGTGTGATGATGTCTGGGTCAGTGATTTCTGACCCTAATCCCGGATGCCAGTAATGTTTCCATCCTTTCGCATGAGCTTCGTCTGCGCGGCAATTTTTGTCTCCGCATTTGGTCGGGCACGCATCTTCTTCCTTTAATTCTTCATATGTTCCATCACTCGTTCTCTTGACTTGGATTGTCTTTTTCTGTCCATTGACTGTGATTTCTACCTGATGAACTTCTGCGGCCAGCCCAAACGGATCGAGCCAAGTATTCGGGCTTCCAAAGCCGTACTGATAGAGGTTCCAAGAATCGACCGCCCCCAAAGGATCGGGTGAAATGAAGCTGCCGGTTTCCGGGTCGTACCAGCGGGCTCGGAGGTCGTAGAGGCCGGTTTCGGCATCGTAGGGGCGATTCAGAAACAGCCGGGTGATGCCGTAGTTGCTCGCCGCTAGCGTCTGCCCATTGCTCGGATCGATGATGGTGGGCTTTCCAAAGACCGAATATTCGTACTCCTCGACCACCGTGCCGCTGCTGTCGGCTAGAGCGATCAAGCTTCCCTGAAAATCCCGAATCAGGTGATAGGTCCCATCGACGGAAGCCGTGCCGGAAAGGACCACGAAAGCTTCCCCTTCGGTGCCTCCGACATAGCCGAAGGTTTGGGTTTCAAAGGTGCTCTCGTGATAGGTCGCCGCCAGGCGATGGCCCCAGTACACCAAACGCTCGACCACGTCCGGCGATGGCGAATGATGAATGGTCCGCACCCGACGACCGGCGGCGTCGTAAGTGTGGGTCTTGACCGGAGCGCCGGTTTGAGCGTCGGCGACCTCCAATAAACGATCCCAGCAATCGTAGGCCAAGTCATAGCTGCCGTCGGACGACAGCAAACCGCCTTCCTTGGTCCGACTGACGCCGCCGACGCTGGTGTAGAAATGAGAGTCGTCGGTGGCATAAGCCGTGGTGATGGGGCTTCCGCCATTGACTTGATCTTCGACCTGCAAGCGGGCGTAGACCTTGTTCAAACTGAAGCGGCGGACGTCGCTCCAAGTGCTCGGAGGACTTCCCGGCGTGTGCTGCAGGGCATTGGTGACGCCGCGATACCACTCCTTGAGCCGGCCGTAGCTGTCGTGTTCGAAGACCTCGCCGGTGGTGCGAGTCAGGCGCTCCTTAGCCAGCACCCGGCCGACGGCGTCATAGGCTTGGTAGGTGCCTTCCAGCGGCGTGAAGCCGCCACCGTTGGTACCCCATTCAATGCCGGTGATGCGACCCCAATCGTTGTGGCTGACGTCCAGACGGGTGTTGGAAACCGCCTCGTCACGGCCGAGGAAACGGGTTCCCTGGTAGCTGGTCGAATAAAGCGCCAGCGTGTTCTGCCCGGAGTCCTGGTATTCCACTCCACCCAAACGAGCGAAATCGTCGTAAGACAAAGTGCCGGAATCGATCCCCAAACCGCTGGGGTACTGCACCGAGTGCAATTCGCCGGCGAAGCCGTGAGACCATTGCCAAGTGTGCTCCAAGCCCGACGGACCCTGAGTCTCCCCGGTCAATTCGCCGAGAGGATTGGTGGCATAAGCGGTCTTCCACAATATCCCGCCTTGATCGTCCAACACCTGGGTTTCGGTCAGGTCGTTGGTGGTGGGGTCGAAAATCCAAGCCACCGCCGACGGGCCGACCGCCGCATTGCCGCTGCCGGGATTGGCGTCGTCCCGGATCAGGCGCTGGTAGTCGTAAGTGAGATCGTGGATGACGCCGCGGCTGTTCTGCACTTGTAGCGGCCGGTCCAAGACGTCATAGCTGTTGACTTGCTCGTAGCGACCGTCGGCATAGGTGGTTCGATTCGGCAGCCGGAATTGATTGTCGTAGTAACTATAAGAAGTGACCTTGCCTTCGGCATCGGTGACCGAGTTCAAAACGCCGGTGGCGGCATCCCAAGCAAAGATGGTTTCCTTCGCCGTACTCGGACCGCCGCCGGTAATCATCGGCACCAAACGCTCGACTTTCACCCGGCCGAATTGGTCGTAATCCCATTCCTGCCTCAAGCCGAGCGGATCGACCGTCGCCACCACTCGATTGAAACCGTCGAATTCCTTGGTGGAAGTGCGGCTCGCCGATTCCCCCAAATTCCACGCCGTGGTTTGCGTGGTCCGGCCCAAAGTGTCGTAGGAAGCGATCACCTTCCAACTGCGGCCGCCTTCTTCCGCCAAGATTTCTTTTTCCCGGACGTCCTGCCGGTGTTCAAACTTGGTTTTGCCTAACAGCGCTCCGCCATCGTCATATTTGGCGATTTCGGTCAGATCTCCTAAAGCATTGAACTGGTAACGCTGTTCCACAAAAGGCGCCGTCGCCACGCTCTGGTTGCGATCGCCGAAGTAGCTGCCTTGCTTCACCGTGCGGCCGAAACCGTCCACGGTGTAGCTGACCAAGCGGGAAGGTTCCGGATCGCCGGAAACGTACAGCGAATCCAGCAGCAGCACTCCGGCCAAGTTGAGCTTGAATTTGCGGTGCGTTTCCCAATTCACGCTCTGGATGTTGTCCGGATCGGTGCCTTCCACTCGGCCGAATTCAATCTCTTTGACGTAGCCGCGGGGGTTGTAAAGCTTGCGACTGGCGTCGTAGAGTTCCGAATGTCCGGTTCCAGCCGCATGGGTTTGTGACCACTGCTGCGAAGGCCGGCCATAGCCGTCGTAAGTCCAATAGCCCTTCCATCCGGCGGCGTTGCGGGCGCTGGTCTGCCTTCCCGCCAAGTCGTAACCGGAATCCCCGCTGCCGTCGCCGGCCAACCAAGTGTCTTGCCGCGGCGTTAAAACGCCACCGTTGGAGTCTTCCAACTGGCGCCAATGGGTCACCGGCAATCGATAGGCGCCGACACCGAAGTCGGTACCGACCACCAAACCGGTCCAACTCTTGATTTGAGTGCGCAAGCCGTCAGGGCTGTACTCGAAAAAGGTCGACTTGGTGATGCCCTCATGACCGGTATACCGCCGTTCCACCAAGAAGCCGCGGGTGTCTTTGATGAACTCGGTAGTTTCCGAAAGCCCTTCGGCGTCGACCACCGTTTTCACCCGGCCCCTGGCCAAGTCGTAATAGTGCTTGGTCGTCCGGCGGGCGGATTGGCTGCTGTCATCCCAATCTTCATGCAAGGCCAACAAGTTGCCGGCTTGGTCCCATTCGTTCTTTTGAACGATGCCCTTTTCCCCGAACACCGTCTCCATGCGACCCCAGGAGTCGAAACTAAAATAGGCGGTCCAAGATTCGGTATTGGAAGCATTGCTGGTAATCACCGCTTCCCGGAAGGGGACCGTATTGCCGTAAACGAACATCGTTCGCTTGACGGTGCTGCCGTTGACCTTTTCGATCCGCTCGCTCCGGCGATAGATGCCGGTGTTGACGTCTTGCGGGTAATAAAAATGCTGGCTTCGCACCAAATCATTGGCCGACGGCCCGAAGCTGTCTTTCACCGTGCCGTAGATGGCGGTTTCCAGCAAGCCGAGGCCGTTCCAACTGTAGTCGTAGAAAAGAGCGCCGGGATGATCTTCTTCCGAGCAGTTGGGATCGCTGAAAGTATTTCCCGGTGACTCGCCGTCGGCATCTCGCCAGAGTTCATGGCGGCTGACCCGGCGGAAAAAGAGCCCGGTTCGCGGGTCGTAAGGGGTGTAGTGGAATTTCTGGACTCGATAATTCGAACTGCCGACTTCTTTCAGCCACTCGGTCACCAAGTTCCCATCCGCGTCGAATTCGTACTCCCGCTCCAAACCGTCGGGATAAATCACCTTGCTGACCCGAGCGCAGGAACAAGTCGTGTCGTAGATCCACTGCGTGACCGCCTTGACCGTTCCGTTTTGATCCAGCCAGTCTTCCCGGCGGACGACGTTTTGGGTGCCGGGAGACATGAAGTAATCAATCCGCTCCCCGGCCGGGCCGGTGTACTCGACCTTGTCGGTCAGATAGTGATAGCTGTGAAGCGCTTCATTGGAAGAGCCGACGCCATTTCGCTGTTCTTTGACTTCCCAGCCGGATCCTTGAGCCGGAGCGACGTAGGTCCATTTCCGAGTCGTGGCATTCGGTGGCCGCGGGCTTTTGACTTCACTCAAAATCGGGACGTCGACCTGATTGTTCACCTTTCTCCAGGTGTAGGCATATTCCCGGACCGGGCGCACCATTTGCCAAGCTCCGCCGGTGCCTTCAGTGCCGACTTCCAAGCCGGTCACCTGCTTTAACACCCGCATAGTCTTGCCGTTTTCGGTGAGGTCTTCATAGGCGTAGTCGATCAAGCCCATGACGACGTCGTTCCAATCGCGGATTTCAACGCTGGTTACGCAAACTCCATCGGGGCCGTTATAGAAGAACTCGATGGTTCGGCCGACGGTGTCGGTGACTTCCAACAAGCGCTTGGTGGTGGGAAAGAGCGGTGCGACGACGGCGGTATCTTCATAAGCAAAATGCATTTGGTTGCCGGCCAAATCTTCATAGGTGGTGACGTAGTAATAATCTTCCAGGGGATCCAGGCGCTCGAAGGTTTCTCGGTTGCCGGAGGGTTCATAACGAATGAACTTGTCCGGAGCGCCGCCGGTTCCCTGAATGAATTCGTATAGATCTTTGGCGCCTTCCTTGGCGTACCAAACCGACCCGGTAGTTTCCTGGATGTATTCGGCTACCGGACCGCCGCCGGTAGAAACGGTGAATCGCTCGCCGGTAGAAGCCTGTTTGATCCAACGGTGAACGGAAAATTCCCAACCGGCGCCATAGATGCCCTGGTAATTCGCCAAACCGGAACGATAGCTGCGCTTCAACACGAAGTTGGGGCCGGAGCCCGGCAGATAAAAATCGGTCTCCTGCCAGGTCATTTCCCCCGTGGCTACCTTGACGTCGGGAGAATCTTCCGTCTGCGCCGAGCCATATCGTCCCTTTTCGGTGGGGAAATCGGCAAACGCCGGCATCCGGTTTTGTGGCGGCGGAAGATAAGAGCCAAAAGAGGTCGCTCCCGGACCGCCACCGGGATCGGCCGGTCGATCGATCGAAGTTAAGTCCGCATAGGAAGGCGGCGGACCGGAAGAAGCGCACTCATCGTTATCTTCTGTCCCTACATCGATGGACGTGGCATCGATTTCTGGGGTTTCGGAATCGGAACCGCCATCGCCTCCACAAGGATCGCCTTCCGGATCGGGCATGTCGGGAACCGGAAAACAATCGTCTCCATCTCGACCGTGCCCGGAAGGAGCTAAGAAATCTTTGTGTTGAGAACTCGCATCGAAGTTGACGTTTTGGGCGGGCTGTTCTTTCAGAACCTGGTAACCGCCAACGCCGGCCAAGAAAGCGAGCAGAACAAAGAGTTTTGCGAATCCTCTTTTTGAGGTGGAAGCAAACTGTAAGCGTAACGAACTCATAATCTATGGAAGATGGTTCGGGGTGGTGAGGGGAAAATGTCGAAACCGTTTCAGATGTTCCGACCTGCTTGAAGTTAGCTGAAATAATTTGATGGTAAAGTGCAAATTCCGACTTTCTTTTTTTTAAAAAGGATTTCTTGTAACGCAATTAAAGTCAAAGAAGATGACGCACACTTTTTTCTATCCATTGAAAAGAAGAAAAGATTCGCAAAAACCTAAAATGAATAAGCTAGGATGTCGCAAATAAGTTTGCCGTTTAAAATCTCTGAAATATTCCGAAGTTTAAGCGGGAGAAAGCCGCAAGAAAGTCGCCGCCTTGAAGGCCCGACGTTCTGACAACACGTCCAGCTCCTGGCTCGGGCGGGGACCGGAGGCCAGTCCGAAGGCTCCCTGGCAGGGCGACCGGACACCGAAAAATCCACGAGCCGGGGTTTCGGCCAACAGTTACCCATTGCCGGGGGACTTCCTAAAATAGCGGGCAAACATGGACCGCCACCTGGAAGAGCTGGTGAATCACGTCCCGGCCTGGCTCCAATCCGGAGGCCAAGACCGAGACGTAGCCGTGGCCAGCCGGGTGCGCCTGGCCCGGAACTTGGAGCGGCGACGCTTTCCCCATCGCCTGGAAACCAAAGAAGCTCGGGAGATCTGCGTGGTCGCCCGGGGTAAATTGGAAGACTATTTCGATGGCGGCACGGTGGTCGAGCCGGCCAGCCTGGGCCCGGCTGAGCGCGATCTCCTGGTGGAGCGGAGTTTGGCCAGCCGCGACTTGCTGGATGCGCCGCGGCCAACTTTGGCTCTGTTCGACCGAGCCGAATCCCTCGGCCTGATGGTCAACGAGGAAGACCATTTCCGCTTGCAAAGCCTGACTCGCGGTTTCGATTTAACCGGGGCGTGGAACCAAATCCTTCCGCTGGGCCGAGCTTTGGGCGAGCACTTCGAGCTGGCCCGGCACCGGAAATATGGCTATCTCACCGCGTGTCCTTCCAACGTCGGCACCGGTTTGCGAGCCAGCCTGATGTTGCACCTGCCGGCTCTGGCCCGAGTTCGCAAACCTCTCAGCCAGGTGTTGAAGACTGCGCAGCGCTCGTACTTGGCGGTCCGCGGCGTCCACGGTGAAGGCAGCCAAGCCTTGGGCCATCTTTATCAAATCAGCAACCAGCGCACCCTGGGGACCGACGTCAGCGAACAGATTCAGGCGGTGGCCGAGTTTGGCCGCCAGACCATGAACTTCGAACGGGAAGTACGGGGCGCCATGCTTCGGGATGCCGGCCACAAGGAACAACTGATCGTGGACGTCCAGGAGTCCCATCAATTGCTGAAAACGGCCAAGAAGCTGACCACCGCCCAAGCCCTGGATGCCCTCAGCATGTTGCGTTTGGCGGTATTGGCCGATTTGAAGGAAGCCCTGGACGGGAGCACTTTTCCGCCTCACAAATTGCTGCACCTTTGTTTCCGCTTGCGGCCGGGCCATCTCCAAGCTCGCTTGGGGTCAGAACTTGGGCCGGAAGCCCGGGACTATTCCAGGGCCAAGGAAATCCGCGACGCGCTCCGCATTCCGTTTGAAGAAGAAGCCTAGGTCCCGGACCATTCCAGCCCTAACTTTTTGCTGGGGCGGAGTTATCCTGGAAATCCTATGACCACCCTGCGTGAACTCCTTGGTTCCGACCCCCAGCCGGTTCAGGTCTCCCCGGAGGCCACGGTGCGCGATGCCGCCAAAGCCATGGCCGCCGGAAACGTCGGTTGCGTGGGGGTGATGGACGGTGAGCGCCTCATCGGCCTGTTCACCGAACGGGACATCCTGAAGCGGGTGCTGCTTCAGGACAAACGGACCGACGAAACCCAAGTGTCCGAGGTCATGACCACCGAGATCATCACCGGGACACCGGAGCAAAGCGCCCGGGAAGGGGCGGCCCTGTTGGAACAGCACCACATTCGCCACTTGCCGGTGGTGGGGCCCGGGCAAACCCTAGTCGGCATTCTGTCGATTCGGGACATGCTTCGGGATGAACTCCGCCAAGCCCGCCGCAGCGTTCGCCACGTGCAGGAATTCATCCAAGGCGGCGAAGCCTTCGAAGGAGAAATCAGGCGTCCCGAAGAAGGCGCCTAAAGGATTTCAAACTCCCTGAGGAAAGCCGTTCAGCAGGCCTTCCCGAATTTGGACCTCGGCTTCCGGGGCTTCTGGATCCACTTCAATCCGGAACAGGAAACGGTTTCGGGCTTTGACCGGGATTTGCAACTCCAGCGCGCTTTCTCCCCGTTGCACCCGCAAGCCAACCGGACCGTCGGCATTTGCCTTGGCCAGCAGGCGACGCAAGTGATCCCGGTCCTGCAGGACGACTCCCTGGAAACTTAACAAACGATCTCCTGCTTGCAATCCATCGGGTAGGGAGGAACGGGCGATGACCCGTAGCTCCGAGTCCAGGTCGAAGCCCATGATCGGGCTGCCCCGTTCCGCCTGAACGACTTGAAGGCCGGCGGCGGAACAGATTTCTTGAAAGGGAAATCCCAGGTGTCCGCGAACGTAGCGGTCGAAAAAGCGAGTCGGTTGCCAGCCGGTGACGCCGAAGATGGCCCTTTCCAAATCTCCCGGGCGATATCCTTGGTTCGGATAATCGACCCAACGATGGAGGAAGCGGACCACGTCGTCTAGGGAGCGGCGATTCTGGGTTTCGATGCGGATCTTTAAGTCCAACAGAAAGCCCAGAGCGCGGCCGGAATCGTAATAAGAAACATAGTTGCTTGGACTGCGGTTCCAAACCGTCCAGGATGCCCGGGCGGGAGAAATGCGGCCGAAACCGGATTGGGCTCGAATCGAACGATAGTTGGCCGCCTGTTCCTGAAACAACCAATCGCTTTGCTGCTGCCGCATGCCGGCTCGTTGCAGGATGACGTCCGTGTAATAGTCGGTGACTCCTTCCAACCACCACAAATCTTCGGTGTGGACGTCCCGGTCATAGCGAAAAGGACCCAGTTGCTGCGGCCGGATGCGCTTGACGTTCCAAAGGTGGAAAAATTCGTGGGCGGTTACGCTTTCCAAACCGGAAAGTCGTCCGGCTTTGATGGAACGGTGATTCCACATGATGGTGGTGGAGTTCAAATGTTCCAGGCCGTAGCCGCCACCGATGTCATTGAAGACGTATAGAAAAACGTAGCGTTCGAAAGGATAAGGTCCGACCAGAGTGCGAGAGCTTTCGCAGATTCGTTGTACTCGCTGCACCCAATCCTGCCGGTCGAATTGTTTCTCGGTGGGCATCTTACCGCCGAGAACCACTTCAAAGGGAGTGTCGTGGGAAGAAAAGGAAAACCTTTCCAGACCACCGAGAAGCATAGGGCAGTCGGCGAACACGTCGTAGTTCGGTGAGCGGAAGATTCCGCTTTCTCCTGGATCGGGGCGGTGGCCGGAGGCGAAATCCCAATCTGCCGGCAAATTCACTCGGAGCGTATGGGAAAGTTCCAGGCTGTCGTCGGTGTAAAGAAAAGTGGCCGGTCCGTGGAGATGAATCACCGGCGTGTTGCCTTCATCGGCGCTGTTTTGAACTTTCAACACATAAGAAACTTCCAGGGAGGTCGTTCCATCGCATTCGATTTCCCAAGTCCTGGGATTCAGTCGCAAGACCTTGCGCCGGTGGCCGTCCTGGTCTGTAGCCTGCAGGCCTTGGACGTTTTCCTGATAGTTGGCGAAGCGATAAGAACCCGGCCGCCAATAGGGGATGCGAACCACGATCCGGTTTCTTCGATGAAGCGGTTTCATGAGCATCGACATGGCGATGGTTTCGCCGTTTTCCGCCGGGGTCATCTGCCAGCGGACTTCGTGCAGGTCGAAGCGAGACTGGGCGCTTAAAGAAGCGGGCAAAAGGCAGAAAGTCACCGCCGCGAGCAGACGTGTAGGGCGCATCCACATGGCGTCCACCATACGCCTGCAAGGGAAACTGGCACAAACTATTGGAGGTCGGGGAGGTCAGATGGAGAAAAGATCCTCCACCGAAACAGCTCCTTGGCGGTCCAACGCTTCGAGGTCACCCCCAGCAACATCCCCGGAGTCGGGGGCTCACCCTCGGCGGTGATCGGCCGCACGTAGTTGCGCCACAAAAGCCACAGCCACATGTGCAGCCGCAGCCAACTCCGCTTCTTGGAGTGGGCCCAGTTGCGGCGCACCAGCCGGGAAAGGTTGTCCCGCATCTGCGCCAGGGTGTGGTTGATCGGAAACAGCGGGTTACCCCGGTCCCGCTTGCGCTTGGAGCACTCCTGCAGGTGCTGGAAACCTGCCGCTCCAAACACCGATTTCAAGACGCTGGGATAAATCTTCTTGCGATCGCTTTGCAGCACCGCCGGCAGCTTGGGAGGCAAGACCTCCTTCAAAGTCTGCAAGCATGCTTCCACTCCTTGCCGGGACTGCGAGCGTCTCTTGCCGAATAGTTTTTCCCGTTCCTCCTTCTTCTTTCTCAACCGTGGAGGGAGCGATCCCCGGCAGGGCAAGGTGCCGGCGGTCAGGTGAACGACGAAATACTTGGCACGGTGGATCAGCACCGGAACGGTCACCGGCTGCAGTCTGCGGTCGGTTTCGAAGGTTTCTAACTCATCCAATTGAAACACTCCCGGCAGCCCGCCTCGAGCGGCCACCTCCTGTAATCGCAAGCGATGGAAGCGGCGAGCGTGTTCGCCCATGCGAAACAGGCGGTCGGCCAAGGTGCGGCGATCCACTCCCAGCATGCGAGCGCTTTGTCGCAGGGTGACTTTGCTCACTACCAGCGGCCAGAAGTCGAGATGGAGCCGGCCGTACTTCAGGCGATAGTGAAACTTGAAGCTTTGTGACGAGAAGGAACGGCGGCAGCCGTGGCACCAAAAGCGCTGGATTCTGCGTTGCTGGCGGCCGCAGTAGAAGCCTCGTTTTTGAAAGCGGAAGGGGACGGAATCGGTGCGGCTGGGACAGGCATCCCAGGGGCAGTGCGGGGGTTGAAAACGCGGCATCGCCGGTGCCTCCGAAAGAAAAGGGTTCGGCTAGGCAGACGGCTTGAGGCGGCTTTGGTTACGCCGGAGGTCTAAGAATTACCTCCAATGCTTTGTGCCAGGTTCTTTAGTCTCCCTTGGCTTGTTGAATTTCTTCCCGCAGCAAAGTCATATCAGCGACGTACTGCCGTACCGCAGTAGCCGCTTCATCTTCCAAGCCCAAGAATCGAGCTCGCACCCGAGCCGTTCCTTCTTCCACGTCCAAAGCGGCGACTTCAGCGGCGCTGACGTAATAAGTGGCCTTGCTGTACAAGGGAAGGCGGAACTTCACCTCCAATTCGGTTCCGGAAGCCAACAAAGACTTCATGGCCTCTTCCGAAAACCGGGAACCGCGACCGTCCCAGCTAAAAGTGATGCCTTCCACGTCGAGCAGAGCGATCTCGCCGGCTCCGACGCCACGCCCGCCGAGTTCATCGGCTTTGGCCTGATCATAAAAGCGGAACAGCAAGGCGGCTTCTTCGTCTCCGGGCTCGGCTTCCAGCGGTTTTTCCAAGCCGCTGAGACGCAAGGCCCGAGCCGCTTCTTCGGCATTCTCGTAATGGGGGATCACCGAATCCAAACCCAATTTCTTGAACACGTCCCGCACGAATCCGGAAGTCGGCGCCATCGCCAAACCGCCGCCGGCGGCGGAGAGTTCTTTGCGAGCCCGCAGCACCGCACCAATGGCGGTGGTGTTCATAAATTTCACTCGCCGCATGTTCAAAATCAGATGAATCCGTCCGGCTTGGCGAGCCTGCTGGACCGCATCCAGGAATTCGCTGACGGCGTAGGTCTCGAAATCGCCTGCCAAACTCAGCACGGCGTAGCGGGGTTCGATGTGGGTTTCGATTTTCATGGATGTGCGGGCGGGGCAGTCATTCCCCCGAGCCTGGCAAGGGGCTACCCTTTGGGACAGTGTAGCCCTGCGTGGTGACCCCGCCGATGTTCCAGCGCCCTGGGAAAAGTTCCAACGATTCCGGCTCCTCCGATCACGAGGGTCGAAACCGCATTTTGCTCGAAGCCATGGCGGATTTGTCCGCGACCTTGGATTTGGACCAGGTGCTGGATCGCATCTTGGCTCGCAGTTTGGAGCTGAGCGGAGCGGAGCGGGCCTTGCTCTTGCTGGGGGACGCCCAGCGCGGGGTCCAGGCCCGCCAGGCCAAGCGCGCCGACGGCCGTGAAATCCAGGCGGAGGAAGTGGCTTTCAGTACCACCATGGTGAAGCGGGCGCTGAAGGACGGCCATCCGATCACCGAGGAAATGGACAGTGACAGCGAGGCTCTGGCCGCCAGCCAATCGGTGTTCGAGCTGCGCCTGCGCTCGGTCATGTGCGCCCCCATGAGTTTCCGCGGAGAAGTCTTGGGCGCGATTTACCTGGATTCCAAGGTTCACCGCAAGACTTTCGCCAAAGCCGACCGGGAATTGTTTGAAGCCCTGGCTCGCCAGGCTGCGATCGCCCTGAAAAACGCCCGCTTGTTACAGCAAGCGGAAGAACGGGCCCGCATGAAGGCGGAACTGACCTTGGCTGCGGAAATCCAAGGCGACTTGCTCCCGGCCGAAGCGCCGCGGGTCCCCGGATTGGAAATCGCCGGGCGTTGCTTGCCGTGCGAAGAGTTGAGTGGAGACACTTTCGACTTCGTGGTGTTGGAGGACGGCCGGCTGTTGCTCTACGTCGCCGATGTCACCGGCCACGGAGTCGGACCGGCCTTGCTGGCCGCCGAAGTCCGGGGTGAAATCCGGGCCCTGGCCGGAATCGAGCCCGATCCCGGAGCCATCCTGCGCCGGGTCCATGAGAACCTGCGGCAAACCGTGGATCCCGGCCGTTTCCTGACCCTGTTCCTGGCTCTCCTGGAGCCGCAGAGCCGCCGGCTTCGATTTGCCAGCGCCGGCCATTCCGAAGTCTTGTTGCTAAATCAAGGCGAGGGCCGTTTCCTCGGCAACACTGGCCCGCCTTTGGGAGTGGACGTGGACGTCGAGCATCAAACCCAAGAACTGGCGGATTTGGCGCCGGGTACGGTCCTGGTGGCTTTCAGTGACGGCCTGGTGGAAGCGCGAAACGCCGATGGCGAGTGCTTCGGGCAAGACCGTTTGATCGCCTACGCGGTTCAGGGCGGAAATTCCGAGCGCATCGTGACCGGCATCTTGGAAGAAGTCGATGCCTTTACCGGCGGCACCCGGGACGATGATCGAACCGTGATCGCGGCTACTTTTCAAGCATGAACCGCCCCCGCTTGTTTCGAAACGGCCGTTTGTTCGACGGCGTGAATTTCATCGACCACACCGATTTGCGAGTCGATGCCGCCGGCAAACAAATCGAACTGGGAACAGGCTTGCCCGTTCGCCCCGAAGAGGAAGTGGTGGACTTGAACCAGCGCTGGTTGATCCCCGGCTTGGTCGATTGCCACGTCCATTTCCGGGAACCGGGCTTGGTTCGAAAGGAAGGTTATGCCACCGGTTCTTTGGGCGCCTTGCACGGTGGCGTCACCACGGTTTTGGAAATTCAAAACAATCCGCCGCTGTTGACTTCAGCGAAGTTGCTGCAACGAAAATTGCAGAGCCTGCAAGGCGTTTCCCGGGTGGATTATGGTTGCTATGGCAATTTGATTGAGGAAAGCTTGGCGGAATTGCCGGCCATGGCCCCTTGGACGCCGGCGGTGAAATGTTTTCTCGGTTGCAGTACCGGTCTATCCGGCATTTCCGATGAAGGCGTCATTCGCCGCCTTTTTGCCGCCGCCGCCGCCGCTGGTTTAAAGATCGTGGCCCATTGTGAAGACGATGGTTTGATGGAGCAGGCCAAAGCCCAACTGAAGGGCGAGGAGGCCCGACGCCACGATTTAAGGCGGCCCCGAATTGCCGAAGTGGAAAGCATCCGCCAAGCCTTGCGGATCGCTAACGAAGTCGGCGCATCTTTGCACGTATTTCATCTTTCCACTGCCGAGGGAGCCGGCTTGGTGGTAGGAGCCGCCGGCCGCGGTCAAGCGGCGACCGGAACGACCGCGCCTCACTATTTGCTTTGGGACGCCGAGCAGGCGGCAAAGCGGCCGGAAAATCGCCTGAAGGTGAATCCTTCGATCAAATACCAAGAAGATCAGCAGGGTTTGGCTTCCATGGTGGCGCAAGGAAGCTTGCAAGGAGTGGGGACCGATCATGCTCCCCATCCCATGGAAGAAAAGGCAAGGGTTTACGAAAAGGCGCCTTCCGGATTTCCATCGATCGATTTGTTGTTGCCGTTGACCTTCGCCGTTCACGATCGCCATTCGATCGCGCTGGAAAGCTGTCTTGCCGCCGTGACCCGTCTTCCGGCGGATGAATTCGGCCTGGTCGACAAAGGACGTTTGGCCCCAGGGGCCGATGCCGATTTGGTGATCCTGGATCCGACGGCCAAGCGCCAAGTCGAAGAGAAAGCCTTGCCTTCCAAGGCCAAGTGGAGTCCGTATCACGGTCTCCGTTTGCGCGGTTTTCCGGAACAAGTATTTCTCCGCGGACAAAGAGTCTTTGCCGACTGCCGGGCGCTGGGTCCTCCCCGGGGCCGTTCCCTGTTTGGCCCTTAAGGAGGTCATGGGCGAAGCCCTGTTTCCCGCAACATTCTTCCAAGCCTTGGAGCGCCTGGCCCGGCGCCCGCCGCTGGCGGGAAACGGCCAAAAGTTGCGACCCCGACCCGGCAGCGGCCGCCTCGGTTTCGAGCACCGGGATTACCAACCGGGCGACGATTTGCGACGAGTCGATTGGCGGGCCTCCGCTCGCAGCCGCCACTGGCAGGTCCGACGGACCGAACAGGAAACCGGCGGCCTTTGCGTCTTGGTGTTGGATCGCAGCGCCAGCCTTTGTCCGATTCATCCTCGCCGCGACTTCGATCAGCGGCGTTTGGCTCTGGCTTTGGCTTGGGTTCAACTCGAAACCGGTGGGGCGGTCGGCATCGTCGCCGGCCGGCAGCCGCCGCGCTTGTTTGCCGGCCTCGAACGCCGCCCCTTGCTGCAGGATTTCCTACAAGGGCTGCCGCCTCCTGCCGAGGCCGATGAGGAAGCCTTGGCTCCTGCCCTGCCTCGCTTTTCCCGGGCGGTGGGAACCAGCCGAGTGGTGTTTCTCGGCGATCCGTGGGGGGGAGAAGCTTGGTGGCGTTTGTTGGCCCAAAGCCGTCCTCGGGTCGCCGCCATGAAAGCCGTGGAGCTGGTGTTGCCTGAAGAAGCTCAACCGCCGGCCGAGGCCTTGCGCCTGACCGCGGTGGAGCAAAGCCGGACCCTGGAAGTCGACCTGGCCGCTGGAAAACGGGAATTCCGCCGGGCTTGGCAGCAATGGTGTCAACAGCGACGTCGCCGGAGCCTCGAATTGGGAGCGGAATTCCACTCCTTGAGCTGCGCTGAGCTCGGGGCGCCGTCCACTCTGATTTTGCAGGCGGCGGAGGCCGAGGGCCTTGTTTGACCGGCCCGAAATGCTCTGGGCCTTGGGACTGGGACTGCCCTGGCTGTGGTTCAGTCGCCAACAGCGTCCACGGTTTTGGCCGGTCGGCGGCTTGCAGCCCTTTCAGAAGTGGGAAGCCTCCGGCCAAAGTCAACGCCGGCGCTTGCCCTGGTCGGCTTGGGCTGGTTTGGCCGCTCTGGTTTTAGGCGCCTTGGCTTTGGCCCAGCCTCGTTGGGGCATGGCCGGTCACCGAGTGTTGGTGGATCGCAGCTTCAGTACCGGCCAGCTTTTCCGTTCCTCCGAATCGTCCGGCCGGGAAAGGCCGGATTTCCCAGACGGAGCCTTGGAGCTTGGTTCGCCGAAGGAGTGGATTGGCTACCTCCAACTTCACGAGGAAGTGGCGGCCCTGGCCGGAAGTCGCAAGTTGACGGTATGGACCGATCTCCCGGCGCCGGACGGCCTGCCCTCGTGGGTAGATTGGCGGCGGGGCCAAGCCTCCGATCCGAGACGGCCGAATGCCGCCATCTTGAATCTTTGGAGGCAAGCCGACGGCTGGCAGTTGGCTTGGATACGAGGCGGCGTCTCCGGCGAGCTTTGGTTGTGGCGAAATCGAAATCGGGAGCTCCGACTCCAAGGTGAACAGGGCCTTTTGGCTTTGCCTGATTTGTCGCCGGGCGACCGGCTTTGGCTTGCCGGAGCCGCCGGCGACCCCCCGGACGACCGGGCTTTTGACGATGCTTGGGTTTTGCCGCCGCTTCGAAGCTTGATCCTTCCTGCCGAGGCATCGACTTCCTGGGAAAAAGCGGTGGAGGCCGCTTGGCCGGATTTGCCGGTACGGCGCTCGCCCCTCATCGAGGAGACCCTGGGCCAGGAGATTACGGTGCGTTTCGAACCCAACCAGACGTCGGATGAGGATGCCTTGGTGTTCGACGGCGATCCTTTTCAAAAGCTGGACGAGTTGGAGGCGGTGGCCTTCATCAGCCGGCGCTTGCGGGCTTGGCGAAACCTCCGGGACCCGTTTCCCCGGCCCCAGGCGGAATGCCTGCCGTTGAATGAGCCGCTGCCGCTCTGGTCGCTTCCTTCCTTGGCGGCGTCTCGCGGCGTTGGCCGGGTTTTGGCCTGGTCGGGCTTGGTTTTTTTGCTTTTGTGTTTGATCCTACGCCGCTGGGGACGTTAATCGTCCGGATCGTTTTCCGGCGGCCAGCGATAGAGGATCAAAGGGTTGCCTAAATTCGACTCGAATTCGGCCAGGGCTTGCCAGCCGTCCTTTTTATAAAGTTTGGCCGCGGCTTGGCGGAAATCATCCTTGACCACGACCAGATAAACCGCTTGGTCGGGAATTTTCGCTACGGCTTCTTGAACCAGTCGCCGGGCGATCCCGCGCTTTCGCCAGTGGGGAACGACGGCGAGCCGGCGCAACACCCAAAGATCTTGATAAGGCCCGAACAGTTTCTGTCCTGAACGGTGTTCATAATCCCGCCACAGCCGGTGAAATTTGGTTTTGTCCGAGTACACCCTGGAAAGAGAAACCGAGCCAACCACTTCTTTGTTGAATACCGCCAACAAATGATGGTCGGCGTCTTGAATTTCCTGCCGGATTTGGCCGGCTAAAGCTCGAAACCAACGGAACAGCGGTATTGCCTGGCCGGAAAGGGCTCCTCCGAAAAGACCGATGGCCCCCTGTTTGGCATGAATGACGGCCAAGTCTTCCAGGAACTTGCGGTCTTTCAGTTGCGCCGGCCATTGAAACCCGGATTCAGCGTGAATGTCGGCCCAAAGTCGCACCAGTCTCCAGAAGCGGCGCTTGGAATAAGGCTGAATCTTGACTCGAGCGGCAGGGTCGTCTTCGATTCGACCGTCTTCTTCCACCAATCGATTCCAATAGTTCCAATTCGGTGGGCCGCCGCCGTAAGTCACCATGGCGAAGGCTTTGCGCTGGATATCTTCCAAACCATAGTCTTTTTCCACTGCCATGCTGCCGGCAAAATAATTACCGGTGACGACGATGCGGATGAATTGTTTTGGATCCTGGGTTAGTTTTTGTGGCAGGTGAATGCGGAAGTTTTTGGGAATGCGATAGTCCAGGACCGGAGAGAGCTTGGGAATGGCTTCCAGCGGTTCGATTTTGCGGATATGAACTCCTTCCTCTTCCTTTGGCTCGGTATAAAGACCGGCGTCGACCTCGCATTTGAACAATCGAAACGGAAGGTGATTTCGAATTCGAAATCGCACCAACAACTCGTCATCGGGATCTTCGCTTAAGGTGGCAGAGAATTCCAGGCTGTCGGGGTCCGGCAATAAGAGGCGAACACCCACCACGCCGATGGCCACCGAAAAGAAGATGACGCTGATCAATCCCTGAATCGAGGCGATGATGCGGCCGAAACCCACCGGTAGGACGTCGCCGAAGCCGATGGTCGATTGAGTGATCAGGCTGAAATAGGCGCATTCCCAAAAGCCTTGGTCGTCTCCAACTCCATCGAAAATCCAATACAAAAGTCCAAAGAACAAGCTGCAACCTAGATACGCCAAGGTGAACAGCAGAAAAAAACGTCTCGTCGGCGTGGCCTCGATGATTTTCAAGACCACGTGGTAGAAGGTGGAAGGTCCGCGTCGAGGCATGGTTCGGTCTTTCCTCTAGCTTGCGAACGGCTTGCCTCGGAACCGGACGAAGAGTCCAAGTCCGACGGCACCGACGGCCAAACTCATCCAAGGCGAGACTTGGAAGAAAGCGGTAGGGAAGTAGCCGGCGGCCAGGGCCACCGCCGCCACCAGGAGGGCATAAGGAGCCTGGGTGCGGACGTGTTCGATGTGCTTGCAGCGAGAAGCAATCGAGGAGAGCACCGTGGTATCGCTGATCGGCGAGCAATGATCTCCGAAGATCGCCCCTTCCAAAACCGCGCCGATGGAAAGCACCAGCAAGCCGTGGCTTCCCAGCGGGCTTCCGTCTCCCAGGCGATGAGCCAGGAGCACCACGTTGGGTTGCATGATCGCCATGGTGGCCCAGGAGGAACCGGTACTGAAGGCGACGAAACAACTGGTAATGAACAAAATGATCGGCAAGAGCAGCGGATTGATCAGGTCCTGGGTGGTGGCCACCAGATAACCCGCCGTTCCCAAATGCTCACAAACTTTGGCGATCGACCAAGCCAAGATCAAGATGAGAACGGCGTCCTTGAACAGCGTGCTCAGGCCTCGGGCACTGGTGACGGCAATGTCTTTCAGAGGCAGCAATCGTTGGCCGATCGCCAGCAAAAAAGCGGTTCCGAATGCCGCCAGCGAACCAAAGAAAATTGCCTTGGTGGAAGGCGATAGTTTCAAAATTTCCCGAATGTAGGGAAAGCCGCCTTGTTCTTTTAGGGCGGCCGCCTCGGCGTCTCCCTCGGCAATGGCGGCGGCGACTTCCTGCGCCCCCAGATAAAAAATCAAAAAGGCGGTGAAGCCGACCATCACCGCAAACAAGGGGAACACGCCGTTAAACCAGCGTGCTTTCACGCCAGGTGCGGGACTTTGGTTTTCGGCACCTTTCTCGCCACCGGCGAAGCTCTGAGAACGTCCCTGGCGAGCGGCTTCTTCCTCCACTCGCATCGGGCCGAAATCCCGTTGGCTGAAAATCACCAAGCCGACCATGAACAGGGCCAGGAGACAATAGAAGCGATAGGGAATGGTTTCCAGAAAGAGGCTGTAGCCTTCGTTCGGACTGAGTCCGATGGTCGGCAACTGGGGGGCATAGGTGCTGATTTGATAAGCAACCCAAGTGCTGAGCAAGGCCACTCCTGCCACCGGCGCTGCGGTGCTGTCGACGATATAAGCCAATTTGGCCCGACTGACTTTCAACCGATCGAACAGCGGGCCGGTGCTGTTGCCGACGATCATGGTGTTGGCATAGTCGTCGAAGAAAATACCCATACCCAGGAAGTAAGCCACCGCTTGGACGCTGCGGCGGGTTTTGGCCCAGCGTAGAAACACTTTGACCATGCCTTCGATGCCACCCATGCGCGTGACCAAGGTGACGGTGGCCGACAGCACTAAAACGAATCCCAAGATGTAGAGGTGAAAGGAATCGGTCAGAATGCCGTGCCAAAGGATGTCGACCACGAACAGAGATAGGCCGGTGTACCAAGCCTTGCCCTGAGCGGCGGCCAAAAAGGAACCGACCAAGACGCCGGTCAGCAGGGACGGCACGGTACTGCGAGTCAAAAAGGCCAGCACGATGGCGATCAGCGGGGGCACCAGGCTCCAGCGCCGAGCCAAACGCTGGCCGCCGACGGTTTGGCCCTGGGGGTCGACCAAGAGCAGCTCCCGGTCCCCGTCTTCAAGTTGCAGTTGCAATTCCAGCCAGGCATCGCCTTCCAAATCCGGAAATTCAGCTTCCAAGGCGCGCAAGCGGGCGTCCCAAAAAACCTCCTGGGTGACCAGCGCGCTTTTGAGAGCGTCGACGTGCTCCTGGGTCGGAGCCGGCCGGTCGGGTGGCCAGTGAATCCGAAGATTTCCGACTTGGCCGGCCGGATCCAAGCTGGAAAGTTGACCGGCTTCCCGGTCGGCCAACAACTTTGGGTACAAACTTTCCTCGCCTTCTCCCAATAAGGCTTTCATCGCCAGGCCTTCCAAGGTGGCCGAATCCGCCGGCAACACCAAAAGTGGGAAAAACAATGCCAGGAAGGCCCCGGCGAGGAGCAGGCGGGCGCGCATGGCCTCCATGGTAGGAGGGCGAATGAGTTGCCTCTTGCTGCGTAGACTCCTCCTGGAGCTCGTCGCCTGCCGCGGTTAATCTGGTTCGCTTTCGCCCAGCCCAGCCAATCATGGATTCCAGCCTTCTCCTCCTGACCAACCTTCCCTCCGTCCTCCTTGCCCAAGGGCCTGAAGCCTCGGACGGCGCCTTCGGCCTCGGCGGTTCCTGGCTCCTGATCGGGGCCTGCGTGGTGGTTCTCGGCCTGGTGATCGCCCTTTACTTGGTCGTCGCCGACCGCCGCCGGCTAGAAGCCCTGGAAAACCGCAGCCAGGATTTGGAAGCCCGCTGGCAGCAATGGCAACCCCGCTGGCAGGACTGGGAATCTCTGCCGCAACGGCTTCAGGAGCTGGATCAGCGCTTGGCGGCGATTCAAATTCCCGATTTAGAGCCGCTGCAAGAGGCTCAAAACGGATTGCAACGGGAGATCCACGGCCAAAACCAAGCTTGGCACCAAGCCATGGACCAACTGCGGGAGGAATTGGAGGAAGCGCGCCAGCACCTGGCCGGCGCCCGCCAGGAATTGGGGGATAAGCTCAGTCAGGTCGAAGCCCGGACCGCCACGCCGCCGCCTCCGCCCCGGGCGGTCGAAGTTCGAGCTTTGGTTTTGCAATATCTCTTGGATCAGGGCTATCGGGAGCCGAAAATCCTTTCCGACGAGGCCGCCTGCCGTGCCGAACCTGCCGAAGTGCAAGTGGAAGTCCATCGCAACGGCGTTCGTTACGTCGGCACCGTTACCGTGGCTGAACACGCCGTCGCCGATGCCAAGTTGCAAGCCGGCTACGGCATGTTTCCCTGATTCCATCCTGCTTCCTCCCCCCAACGCCGTCCCTTCCCATCCTCATGTCCTTGGACACTCGCGCCGTTGACGCCCGCATTGCCGACCTTGCCAGTTTTGATGGACGGACCGTCCGTTTGCAGGGCTGGGTGTACAACCTCCGTTCAAAAGGCCGCCTGCAATTTTTGTTGCTTCGAGACGGCAGCGGCATCGCCCAATGCGTGGTCGTCCGCGGGCAGGTTTCCGATGAATGCTTCCAAGAGGTGAAAGGTTTGACTCAGGAAAGTTCCTGTCAGGTCACCGGGATCGCCAAGCGCGATGATCGGGCTCCCGGCGGGGCTGAACTCACCGTGGAATCGGTGCAGGTGGTTCAAGTGGCCGAACCCTATCCGATCGGCAAGAAAGAACACGGCCCGGGCTTTTTGATGGATCACCGCCATTTGTGGCTGCGGTCCAAGCGTCAGGCGGCTTTGATGCGCTTAAGACACGAAGTGATTCGGGCCTTCCGCGGCTATTTGGACGGGCAAGGTTTTTACTGCGTGGACTCGCCGATGTTTACGCCCAACGCCTGCGAAGGGACCAGCACCCTGTTCGAGTTGGATTACTTCGATACCAAAGCTTATTTGAGTCAATCCGGCCAACTCTACGCCGAGGCCAGCGCCATGGCTTTGGGCAAGGTGTATTGTTTCGGCCCGACTTTCCGGGCCGAGAAATCCAAAACTCGCCGGCACTTGACCGAATTTTGGATGTTGGAGCCGGAAATCGTCTACGCCGGTTTACCGGAAGTTTGCCAGTTGGCGGAGGGCATGTTGCGCTACACGCTGCGGCAAGTGCTGCAAAACCGGAAGCAAGATCTATTGGACTTGGATCGTGATCCGGCGGTTTTGGAAGCCTGGGATCGAGAATTTCCCAGCATCACCTATCACCAAGCGGCGGATTTACTCTTGCAGTGGAAAGCGGAAGGAAAACTGGACTCTCAGTTCGAACGGGGAGATGACCTCGGGGCTCCCGATGAAACCGCTTTGGGCGAACATTTCGGCGCACCGGTCATGATTACCCACTGGCCTGCCGAAGTGAAAGCTTTCTACATGAAGCGCGATCCGGAAAACGAAGACTTGGTCTTAGGCGTGGACATCATTGCCCCCGGGGCCGGAGAAATCGTCGGCGGTTCGGTCCGGGAGGATGATTTGGATTTGTTGCAAGCCCGGATTCAAGCCCACGATTTGCCGGAAGAAGCCTTTCGCTGGTATCTGGACTTGCGTCGCTTCGGTTCGGTACCCCACGGCGGCTTTGGCATCGGTCTGGAACGAACCATTGGTTGGATCGCCGGAGTGGAACACGTGCGGGAATGCATTCCCTTTCCGCGCACCATGACCCGGTTGCAACCCTGATCGTCTCAAGTCAGCTTCACTGAGGCAAGATTTCAATGATGCGTTGGGCTGCCCGCCGAGCGTCGGCCGAACCTTGTCTTAAAGCCAATTCCAGTTCGTTGCGGCCCAAAGGGTAAAGAAAACTCAAAGCCCGTTGCGCCCGGAGGTCGCCTTGTTGAGCCCATTGCAACAAGAGATCGCAACCGCGGTGGTGAGCAGATCGTTGCAAAGTTGAATCCAACCAGCGGCTTCGACTTCGAGCTTGCTGGACTTTTGGCTCTAATTCTTTGAGTTGTTCCGCTTGCCGGGCCCAAGAGGCATTGGGTTCATAGGCGGCGGCTGCCAAATCGTGGTTTTGAAACCAGGCGTCGACGCTGATCAACAGCAAGCGTTTCGGCAACTCATACCGTCCGCTCCGGCGCCAATCCGCCCACGGGGCGTCTTCATCCAAGCTGGTGCCGGTACGCAGGATCGAGCGGGCCATTGGCCAAGCATTGGGACAGTCGTTTTCCAACAAGCGGCCGATCGCGGCGGCGCGAAGTTCCAGGGCTTTGCTGGAATCCAAGGCCAGATAGGCCAATGCCGGTAAGTCTTCCGGCCTGACCGATCGGGGAGCCAATAACGCCGCCAAGGCGGCGCCGGTGTCTTGCACCTGGCAGGCGGCTTGCAGAGCAGCGGCGGAAAGAGGATGGGAGCCTTCCCGGCCAGCAGCCAGGATGGCGGCCAGCCGCACTCGGGCGGCAGATCCGTGTCGCAGCAGATGAATCAAGGCCGCTTCTTGGGCCAGGTCTTGAGGTCGAAGAGCCTGCAAGGCTTCTTGGTTCATGCCGGGAAGGGAAGCCGCATCCTGAATTTTCTGGGCATAAACCGGATCAGGCCCAACTCCAAGTTCTGGAGCCGGGCCTAACAAAGCGGTCAGTTGCAGGAAAAGCGAAGCCAGCATGGCTTCAGCTTAGCCGCGATCAAAGAAAGCGGGTGAGTTCGCGCTGCGGGGTGGGCGCGGTCAGGCGGCGCAGTGACTGGGCTTGTAGTTGACGCACTCTTTCCCGGCTGACGCCGAGATGTTTGCGGACTTCTTCCAAGGTCCGAGGGACGCCGTCTTCCATGCCAAAGCGCATCCGCAAGACCAAGGCTTCTCGGGCCGGCAGGCGTTCCAGCAACCGTTCGAGGGTGCGATGCAACTCGGTCAGGGTCGGTTCATCAGGCTCCGGTGCCGGTCGTTGATCGGCCAAGCCCTCGGCGTAGGGCATATCTTCGTCCTGGTTGTTCAGCGGCCGATCCAGAGAGAAGCAAGGACGGTCGGCGGCCAAAGCTCTTTCCACTCGGTCGCGGCTGATGCGTGCGCGATCGGCGATGATTTCCGCGTCCAAGGTTTCCGGGCTGGCGGCGCAAACGTTGCGGACCCGGTGGACTGCCTGGGCCAGATACACCGGCAGTCGAACCGTTCGCGACTGACAGGAGAGGGCTTTGAGGATGCCCTGTTGAATCCACCAGGTGGCGTAGTGGGAAAAACGAACACCTTCGTGGTGGTCATAGCGCTCCACGCCACGGAGCAGGGCAGTATTGCCTTCCTGGATCAGATCTTCCCAAGGAACTCCGACTTGGCGGTAGCGGGCGGCGATGGCCGGCACCAGATGCAAGTTGCGATCGACCAAGGCCTGGGTGAGTTGGTGCAGTTCTTGCAACCGTTGGTGAACCCGATCCCGAGCTTCGGTGTGAATTGTACCGGGCAACTCTTCCGCCGGAATTTCCCGCAGGTCCTGGGAAACTCGGCTGTACGGCGAAAGTCGTTCTTGCAGCAAAGCCCGTAACGGAGCCGAGGGATGGCGGCGGAAGACTTCCAGCAGCGCGTCCCGAAGGAGGTCCAGGCCTCGGGCGAGCACGAATTCTTCCTGCCGGCGGGTCGGCTTCAAGCGCCGCAACTCCACCCAATAGGCTTCCAAGGGGTCGCCGGGGGTGGCATTTTGACTCGGGGCTTCCCGCTCCAAGAATTCCGGTCTGCCGGTTTCGGGGAGGAAGGGAATCTCCGTTTCCGCTAGGAGTTCGATGAGGTCTTGCCGGAACAACCGAAATCGCCTGGGAGTGGCGAGAGCCTGATTTAGGCGATCCCAGGGAGCGCAGCCGGCGGTCCTGAGTTGGCGAATGGTCCTTGATTGGTTGGCCACTTGGTTCTCCAGTTATGGCTTGTCTGAAAATATGCGAATGGCGTGCCAACCTAAGAATTCGCATTTAAATATTTCAAGAAAGCCCTAGACAGCCGGTAAAGGGTGTTTTAACAGCTTTTTGAACGACAAGAATCCCGGTGCGGCACAGGCTCTCATGGCGCCGGTTGAGGAATATTCCCAAGTGGGATGGGGAAAATTTCCCACTGTTACCTTTTGCTGGGCTAACCGTCTGCCTGAAGGACCCATGGAGGTTCTCATGCTGACACTTTGCAGCCTAAGTTTTTTTCTCTGCCAAGGCCCACAGGCGGCTTTGGCTTCCTCGAGTTCCGATACTCGTTTGGCTCAAGACCCGGTAGTCCGGGAGGAGGAGTGGTTTCGCCGGGAAGAAGGGCCGGCGGGTTCGAAGTTGTTTTGGCCCCAGGGGGCGTGGATGGCCTGTTTAGGCGACCAGGACGGGGATGGCTCTTTGGACCAGATTGGGGACATTGACGCTTTGGCCTGGTGGCCTTTGACTGCCAATCCCGGGCCCTCGCCCCAGGATTTCGTGTTTTCCACCGTCTCTTCCACGGCGTTGTACGAAGACGGGGATTTGTTGCGCTTGAGCACCAGTCAGGGATTGGTGGTGGAGGTCCCCGAATCGGAATTCCTGGCGGCCTTGCAACCGACTTCCGGCGGCTTCGATTTGGACGCGGCGGCGGTTCAGAATTCCGAAATCTGGTTTTCGGTCGGAACGGATCTGGGCGGAACCGTGCTGGGTTCGGTGGCCGACGGAGACGTTTTGGTCTACGACCGAACTCTGCGGACGGTGCGCTTGGAACATAGCGAGGCCGACATCCAGGCGATGGTGGATCAAGCCACCGGGGGTTCTTCCGCTTTCGGCGATCTGCTTTCCCTTTCCTTTTACCCCGCGACCGGGGAATTGGCCTTTACGGTGCAAAGCCCTTCGAGTTTGGACGCCAGCGTCTTTGGCTCGGGAAACGGCGGCCGCCTGCTTCCAGGATGGGAGGAAACGGATTGGAATTTTCAGCAAGCCACCGAGTTGGATGCCCTGAGTTTCCCGCCAGTGGATCTTCCTCAGGCGCCGCTTTTACTGTTGGATTTGCCGCGGGCTGCTCCCGGTAGCCTCGTGCGGTTCTCCGCCCGCCATGCCGCGACTCAATCTTGGGTCGAAGGCTATCGGGCCCTGCGGCTGGCCCATCAAAGCCAGCCCGGGATGGGGATTGGTTTCACCTGGTTGGATCCCAGCGATCCGTTTCTGATCGAGCAAGTTCAACGAGGCAACACCCACCCACACCTCACCGATGGCAGTGGATCGGCCACCTTTTCCTGGACCACTCCGAATTTGCCGCCGGGTTGGAGCCATTTGGATCTCTACTTTCAAATGTGGGATCACGGTGGCCAAGCGTGGAGTCCGCCCATTGTTTTGCGAGTGGAGTAGCCCGCTGTAGCCAACTCGCTATCCTGAGGTGGAAGGCCAGGCTGCCATGATCCTCTACCTCGTCACCAGTGTTTTATTCGGGTTCCTGAGTGTTCAGGAGCCCGATGAAGCTTTGCAGCGCGGACTTGCCGTGGACAATCCGGCAGAGCGCAGATTGGCGGCCATGAAACTGGCCAGTTTGGGGGAGGACGCCCAAGACTGGCTGATGAAGGAAATCCGCAAAGGCGACGCGGAAAGAAGGCGGGCTCTGTTGCTCGCCGCCGCCTTGATGGGAACCTCCGAGAGCCAGAAGCTGTTGGCCCGGAGCAGCCGCAAGGGGAGCCGTCCGGAGGCGGATCGGGCCTGGGCTTTGTTGCTTTATGGAGCCTTTCATCCGGAAGCCGCGGCGAAACCTCACGACGCCATGCGCCGGGCGGCCAGCGATTTTGAACGTTGCTGCGTGTTGGCAGGTTTGTTGGCCCAGGCCGGCCGAATTGAAGGAACCAAGTTGCGAACCTACGGCGGTTCGAAAGCCCTGCCGGCCCTTCAGGCCTTGGTGTCGATCGAAGAAGCCCTGGCCGGTCGCTTGTGGTTGGGGGAGCCGAGTTCGGATGCGATGGTGGCTGCCCGCTTATTGACCTCTCAGTTTCCTGCCTGGGTCGAGGATAAGTTGCAGCACAATCAAAGGGCGGTTTCGACCGAATGGTTGGAAGCGGCTCAAGGCCGGCTGCCTGAATTGTGGATCGTCGCCGCTCGCCGCAGCATTCCTCGCAAGGTGGAAGACCTCCGAAGCCTTCCCCCCGGTGGTGCCGGAGCCGGGTTGGCTTTGGTGTTGTATGAATTGGTGGCCAAGGATCGGCAATTGGCCTTCGAGGTCCTCCACGGTCGTTTGGTGGAGCCGGAAGCCCGGGCTTGGCTTTGGGGTGCAGCCGGAGATTTGAAGCTAAGCTTCGAAGGTGTGGCGGATTCCAAGTTGAGTGCGGCAGAAGTCGCCGGCTTGGCCCAATTGGCCTTGCGAGATTTTTCCGCCGCTCGCCGCCAGGCTCGTTTACGAGGTGCCGAAGCCAGGAAGTTGTTCACCATGGATGCCAAGGTGGAGGACGCCTGGCCCGCCGGACTCATTCTGGCTTTGGGAGCCGAAGGCCAGGATTTGGGGCTGCTCCGGCGAAAGTACGAATTGGCCGAGGGAAGGGATGCGGAACGCCTTCAGCCGATCTGGTATTTGGCCAGCGGCAAGCTCAAGGACGCCGACGCTCGCAACGTTTGGTTGAACCGTTGGAGCCGGGAATTGGGAGGCGGTTACCAGGGATATTTGGATCGAGAGGGCAAGCGCTTTACCGCGTTCTTGTTGGTGCAAGGAACTCAAGCGGCCTTGGAGCGAAACGAATTGTCGGAAGCCTTCGACGGTTTGACCGGGCCTCGAGATCACTCTCTCGACGACGAGCTCTATGCCGACCTCGCCGAGTTTCTTCTTTCTCCTCTATACCGTTGGGATTTGCCCTGATTTTGAGCTCAAATCCTCCTTTCCGGAAGAGATCGGATTCCCGGAGAGTAGGTTTGGACTTGATTCCGGGAACCGGGTGTTTTGTTGCACTTTGGTGATCGAAAAAACTGCAGGCCACCTCTCTTCTGGCCACGATTCCCGGGGTGGCGGCCGGTAGAATGAGCCCTGTCCCTCGAGCGCGTCTCCATGAACCAACTCCGCCGCATTGTTCGCCTCAAGGTGAACGGCCACGAACACGAAGTTTACGTTCGCCACGCCGACACTTTGCTGGACGTTTTGCGGGAAGAACTCGGCCTTACCGCGGCTAAGCGAGGTTGCGACCTCGGTACCTGCGGTTGCTGCACCGTACAAATCGACGGTGAACCGATTCTTTCCTGCTTGTACCTAGCCGCTGAGGCGGAGGGCAAGGAAATCGTGACCGTAGAAGCTCTGGCCGGCAAAGAGCGTTTCAGTCCTTTGCAGCGGGCTTGGGCGGAAGCCGGGGCCAGCCAGTGCGGCTTTTGCACCCCCGGTTTCCTGATGACCGCCGATGCTCTTCTTCGCAGTAAGGCGGATCCTTCCCGCCAGGAAATCCGCGAAGCCCTGTCCGGCAATCTGTGCCGCTGCACCGGCTTCGTCAAGATTTTGGATGCGGTGGAACAAAGCGCAGCCAAGCATCGAGAATTTCAAGCCTCGGAAAACCGAAGCCAAACCGCTACTGAAGCCGGCAATTGAGGAACCAGCGATGAGCCGCAAAAGCACTTTAGGGCAACGTCTTCCTTTGGTCGATTCCTGGGAGAAAGTCACCGGGCGCGGTCTGTTTATCGAGGACTTCCGTTTCCAAGGCATGCTGTACGCTCGCACGGTTCGTTCCGCCGAGGTGCATGCCATGGTGGAAGAGGTGAACCTGGATCGAGCCAAGCAAGTTCCAGGTTTCGTGGACGCCTTGGTCCCCGGCGACGCCGGCACCGACGTCCATTTCGGCGTTTTGCCGATCAGCGAAGATGAAACGCCTTTGAGCGCGCCGAGAGCCCTTTACCAGGGCGATATCGTGGCCATGGTTGCGTGCGAAGACGAAGTCGCCGCCCGGGAAGCGGCGCTGCAAGTGGACGTCCGCTATCGGCCGATGGATCCGGTATTGCGTCCCAAGGATGCCTTGAAGGAAACCGACGATCCCTTGCACGAACGAACCGTCGCCGGCACCAATATTCACAAGAAAGTGGATCAGGAATTCGGCGACCCCGACGGGGCTTTCGAAGCTGCGGATTTTGAAGCCGGCGGCGAGTTTTTGTTCCACGGCGTAAACCACGGCTTCACCGAACCGATCGGTTGCGTTGCGGTTCCGGAGCCCAACGGCCGCATGAGTTTGTACAGCGCCACCCAAGTGCCGCATTATGTGCACCGGGCCCTGGCCAAGGTTTTGGAACTGCCGATGCACATGATTCGGGTGTACAAACCTTTGGTCGGCGGCGGATTCGGCGGCAAATCCGATCCCTTTCCTCATGAAATGGCCGCCGCTTTGTTGGCCCGCAAAACCGGCCGTCCGGTGAAAGTGATTTTCGATCGGGACGAAGTCTTTTTAAACAACCACGGTCGCCATCCAACCCAATACAAATTGAAGGTCGCCGCCGACCGGGAAGGCCGCTTGTTGGGCTTGGATGCTCACAGTTTGATCGACGGCGGCGCTTGGGCATCTTTTGGCGTGGTCACGACCTACTACAACGGCGTGCTTTGCCAAGGGCCGTATCGACTTCCCGCGTTCCGTTATTCCGGAAGACGGGTTTACACCAACAAACCGCCTTGCGGAGCCATGCGCGGCCACGGCGCCGTCAACGCCCGTTTCGCCTTGGAAACCAGTTTGGATGTCTTGGCCGAACGCCTGCAAGTGGATCCCTTCGACTTGCGGGAAATGAATGCCTTGCCTCCGAATACCACCACGCTGAATCATCTCCGAATCACTTCGAATGGTTTCGTGGAATGCTTGCAGCGCAGCCGGGAAGCCAGCGGTTGGGATCAAAAGTTCCGCAAGATGCCTTTTGGCCGCGGAATCGGTCTGGGTTGCGGCTTTTACATCAGCGGTTCCGCTTTGCCGATCCACCGCACCCGGACGCCGCAATCGACGGTGCATTTGAAAATCGACGTCGACGGCGGCATCACCATCCATTCCATGGCTGCCGACATCGGCCAGGGTTCGGACACGGTCTTGGCGCAAATGGTGGCGGAAACTCTTGGAGTATCCCTGGATCGTTGCCGAGTTCTGGCGAAGGACACCGATACCGCTCCCTTGGATTTGGGTTCTTACAGCAGCCGGGTGACTTACATGGCCGGCAATGCCGCTTTGCGGGCGGCGGAGCAAATCCTGGATAAATTCCAAAAGGCTTGTGCTCGCCTGACCGGTTTGCCGGCTCAAGGTTTTCAACCGACTGGGGAAGAAAGTTATCGCTACGTCAATGATCCCTCAGTGACGGTTTCATATGACGATGCTTTACGGGAAGCGCTCGCCGACAACGGGGCTTTGATCGCCAAAGGCATCTATCGAGCGCCCAAATTAGGCGGCGCCTTTAAAGGCAGCGGCGCCGGCCTGTCGCCGACCTATTCCTATCAGGCTTTCGTAGCGGAAGTGGAAGTCGACCCGGAAACCGGCTTCATTCGCGTCGAACACGTTTGGGCTGCCGCCGACGTCGGCCGGGCTTTGAACCGAGTGGCGGTGGAAGGACAAATTGAAGGTTCGGTGCACATGGGACTGGGCCAAGCTCTCAGCGAGGAAATGAAGTTCGCCGGCGGTCAGTTGATCAACGGATCCTTTTTGGACTACAAGATTCCCTCGCCGTTGGAAACTCCGGAGATCGACGTGTTGGTAGTGGAATCCATCGACCCGGAAGGTCCTTTGGGTGCCAAGGAATGTGGCGAAGGCGCCTTGGCGCCGATCATCCCGGCGGTGGCCAATGCCGTTTACGACGCCATCGGCGTGCGCCTGAACGAAGTTCCGATGACTCCCGAAAGGGTGCTAAAGGCTTTGCAAGACAAGAAAAAAGCCGAGGCCAAAGCGGCGCGTCAAGGAGGACAGAAAGTATGAGGCTTCCCGATTTCCAACTGCATAAACCGGCCAACTTGGCCCAAGCTTCAAGTTTGCTGCAAAACTTGGAGGAAGGCGAGTTTGATTGGCTCGGAGGCGGAACCGATTTGTTGTGCAATTACAAATGGCGGATTCAAAACCGGGATCACGTCATTTCGACTCGTGGCATCGCCGAGTTGTTGGATTCCCAACCCGGTTCCCTGGCTGCCGGTCGCACCTTGTGGGAGATCGAACAAGATCCGGTTTTGGCCGAGCGCTATCCGGCTCTGGTGGCGGCTGTGAGCAGGATCGCCACCCCGGTCATTCGTCGCAGCGCCACTTTAGGCGGCAACTTGTTGTTGGACACCCGTTGCTGGCATTTGAATCAAACCGTGGAGTGGCGCCGGGCTCACGGTTCCTGTTTGAAAGCGGAAGCCGAAATCTGTCGAGTCATGCCCGATCCAGGCGACGTGTGCGTGGCGACCTATAGCGGGGACTTGGCTCCAGTTCTGCTGGTCTACGGCGCTGAAGTTGAATTGGCTCGTCCTGAGGCCGACGGTTCTTGGCAGAGTCGAAAAATTTCCTTGGCAGAGTTCTACCAGGAGGACGGCATCCGCCGTTTCCGGGACAAAGGGGCTCGGGAAATCCTGCTTCGGGTTCACCTTCCCCAAGAAGCTTCGGCCTGGACCGTGAACTATCAGAAGTTGCGCTTGCGGGAAGCCTTTGATTTTCCCGAAGGGGGAGTCGCCGCCGGAGTCCGTTGGCAAGCCGGGCGGGCCGCCGAAATCCGCTTGGCCACCACGGCCTATGCTTCGATTCCGGAATTGCATCCCGAGCTTTGCCAGGGTTTCGCCGGCGGAACCTTGGAGGAAAGCGACCGCCAAGCTCTGGGGGAAGCCTTGATGGCCAAGGTGCGACCGATGAAGAACACCGCCATGTCGCCGGCCTATCGAAAGAAGATGGCCGCGGTCCTGTGTCGTCGAGCCTTGCTGGCTTGCGTGGAAGCCGCTCCTCAACCTTGAAGCTGCTTAAAACTGCTTAAATCCGGAAGTCGGTCGTGAATCGCAATCTACTCGCCCTGTTGGTGCTGATTCTGGCTGGAGCCTTGGTGGTCATTTTGGGGCCGGATCGAACCGGAGATGTCCCTCCCGATCCCGCCCAGCAAGGCCAAGGCGATGCCGAAACCCCGGCGGCCGCCGCAGCCAAGCCGCAGCCCGATCAGGAAGGCGAGGCTCCACCGGCATTCTTTGGAGGGACGAATTCCGGCGGACGGTTGAACTTCGGGCAGGGAGATTCTTCGGCGGAGGGCGGCGACGGAGTGCTGGAGGTTCAAGTCTGGGATTCAGAGCGCCAGCCGATTCCAGGAGCCCTGGTCGCTGCTTTTCCGAAGCAGCCGTTCGACGAGTTGGGAGTGGAAGCGAAGCGGGTGCGGCAGGAAGGACGGCCCTGCGATCGCCAGGGGCGTAGGCGGCTACAAAACCTCAACCCAGGTTTGAGTTATCGAGTGGCGGCCATCGCTCCGGGATATGCCGTGAAACGAAGTCCGGCCGTACCGGTGGGGGGCAAGGTTGAATTGACCTTGGTGCCGTCGGTGACGATTCGGGGCGAAGTGCGCTTGGCCAACGGCGATCCGGTTCCCGAAGCCGCGGTGTTGCTTTCCGCTCAAGACATGAGTCTTGACGGCTTGCCGCCGGTAGCTCGAAGCGATTCCAAAGGTGGCTTCCAATTGGAAGCTCCCGGAGCCGGGAATTATCACCTCCGAGTTCGCTCCGCTTTCGGGTCCGATCAATGGTTGAAAGACCTAGCGGTCTTCAAGGATATGGAGCCGGTTCAGATCATCGTGGAAGGGGAAGCCGCCTTAGTGGTGGCTTTGTTGAACGAGCAGGCCCAACCCTTGATTGGCCACAGGGTGCAGTTGGCCAGCACCGGTCGAGGAGATGGAGCCCTAGGGGCGCGCACCGGCCTGAGCGATGATCAGGGAGAGGTGACCTTTTACTCCTTGCAGCAAGGGATGTATGAATTGAAAGTGGAGGTTCCCGGATTCGCTCCTTTAAGGGAGCGTTGGATCTATCGCGGCGAAGCCGAACGCTTGGAAAGGGTTTTGCGTCAGCCGGGAACTTTGGAAGTTCAAGTGGTAGATGCCGGTGGCAACGTCGTTCCCGACTTTCCGGTTTTTCTGCACGCCCGGGACCGGCAAGTGCGGTTCGGGTTACCGAGAAACCAGCGGCAGCGAGCCACCGACGAAGAAGGCCAGTGCCGTTGGACTGACTTGCCGCCGGGAGATTATTTGGTCACCGCCGGAAATCCGGCCGGAGATCAAGACGGCATCCAATTGGAAGAAGCTTTGCAAAGCCGGGAAAACGTCGGATCGGGCACAGTTTGGGCTGCGGTGAGTGCCGGCACCGAAAACCGAACCCAAATGGTATTGGAAGGTTTTTTGGTGCAGCGTCTTTGGGTGCGGCAAAACGGCGATCCAGTCGCCGGTGCCACGGTCGCGGTCACCTTGTTCCGCAAAGTGGATTTAGGCAAGCAAATGTATTTCTCCATGCGGCAAAGCAACGAGCAAGGGGAAGTCCGCTTGCCTCCTTTAAAACCCGGGAATTACACGGTCCTGGTACGGGCCAGCGATTGGGCTCTTCCCCATCATTCCACCATCGAAGTCAGCGCAAATGGAGAAGCCGCAGTGGTGGATTTGCCTTCCGGCTTCCTTTACGGCCAAGCACTCCACGGCGGCCAGGCGGTGGCCGGAGCTTCGGTAAAACTGGTCGACGCCGACGGCCGCCCGCTGATGGATGCCTTTCAAATGGGCGGGCGATTTCAGGGCGTAACCACCATGGAGGACGGCAATTGGGTGGTGGAATCGGTGCCCGCCGGGGAATACCTGGTCATTATCGAAGCGGAAGACCTCTATCCTTGGAAATCCCCGCCTCTGCAACACGATGGCGTGCAAGGGTTTCCGGTAGGGGTGACGGAGATGGTGGCGGCGGCCTCCCTGGAGGGATTGGTGAAAAACTTGCCGAGCCAAGACAATGGCGCCGCCTTTCAATTGTTGCCTTTGCACTTGGTTGATTTGGCCGGCAACCGAATGGCCACCACCATTCTCGATCCCCAAGGGCGTTTTCAATTTCCCCAACTCACTCCCGGGGATTTTCGGCTTATGCTGGAAGTCGGCGGCTCCGAACACCAATCCCCACCGGTTCGGATCCAAGCCGGCGATAATTTCTTCGAATTTCCCCTTCCCTGAAACTCTTCGGGGATTGCCCCTAGGAATTCACCATGCGATGCCTCGCCCTCACCCTCTGGCTGATGGCGGGATGGGTTACCATCCTGCCGGCTCAAACTCTATTGCAAGAAGATTTTGAAGCCGGCCTGGTGCCTCCGGCCAATTGGTCGGAAATCAGTATGCCCGGTTCCCTGGTTTCTTGGGGTTTGGCCACCGTGAGCACCACCGGTTTCGGCAACGGAACCTATGCCGGTTTTCACGACGACGGCGTGGCTGGTTTCTTTAACGAGAACTACCTCATCACTCCGGCTTTGGACGCCAGTGGCGTCACCGATCTTTGGCTGCATTACACCCAATACACCCGTTTCGCCGCCGACCGCCTGCTTCACGCCATTGCCGTCAGTACTTCCGATCCAACCAATCCAGCCAATTTCGTTGAAGTCTATCGAGATGAATCGCCTGGGGATCGGCTCAGTCAGGTGCACGTCAATCTTTGCGCCTATGCCGGCGAACCGGTTCTTTATCTGGCTTTTCACTATCAGGGCGATTTCGACAGCGAGTGGTACATCGACGATGTGATTGTGGACGATCAACCGCCTCCAAGGCAACGTCCCTTTCCCCAGCTTCCCGGCCAATTTCAACCTTTGGATCCGATCAGCGGTTGGAGCACCGACTTTGAAGTTTTCTTCGGAACTCTTCCGGCCTTCATGAAGGCCAATGAGTTGGATGCCGAGACCGGCCTTGCCGATCCGGAGGCGTGGTGCAACATCGGGCAACGAGCCCTGCCGCAAAATCCGTTCAGCGGCAACTTCGCCTTGGAAATGGCTTTGGCTCCTGGATCCACCAACTACCACGACGTCCTGAATGGTTTGGTCATCGGCTTGGACGCCACCGGCTTGCTGCCACCGCTGACTTTGGATTTCATGGCTTACAACGCCGGGGAAGAAACCGATACCTGGGACGGAGTTTTCGTCAGTACCGACGGCATCCTATGGGATCGGGTTTACGGTCCCTGGAGCAGTTTGCCGCGGGATCAATGGACCGCCGTGAACGGGGTCGATCTCAGCGCCAGCTCGGTGGATTTGCAAGGCCGGTTCTTTTTGCTGTTCGCGGAAGAAGACAACTATCCCTACAACCAATTGGACGGTTTAGGGGTGGACGACATCGTCGTGCATACTTCCGGCGGGACCACCACTGACATCCACTTGCGGGTGGATCAACTGATCCACGGACTAACGGCCCGAATCACGGTCAACAATACCCAAAACGGGGATCTGGTTTTCATTGGCTATTCCTTTACTGGCCAAGGTCCCTCCAGTTGGGATTTCGGCGTCTGTGCCCCGGTGCAATTGGCTTTGGATGCCGGTTCGCCCTACATGGGTCCCTTTCCGGTTTCCGGTCAACGCATGATTCGTCCTTTGGACGTCCCGGCCAATCTTTGCGGGATCACGGTATATGCTCAGGCGGTTGCAGTCAGGCCGGGGGATTGTCGAGTCAGCAATGCCTTGACCGCCGTCATTCAATAAAGGCTGATCTGCCAGGCTTTAATCGGCATCGTCGGAAGCCGGATCCAACAGCGATTCCAACCATTGCTTGTTGGCTTCGGTGTCCACGTCCAGAAACGGTCCGGGATCGGCGGTGTATTTCACGTCCAACAACTTATCTCGATGGCGGTGGAGCAAATCTCGCAGGCTTTGATCCGGAGCATAGCCGGCCAATTCGGGAAAGAAATCCGCTCCGATCAACAACGGGTGTCCGCCCCGGCCGGCTGCCGTGACCGGCCTGGCCAAAAAGGAACTCGGACGCTTTTGTTTGTTCCAAGCCCGCAACAAAGCGGTGACCGCATCCGGTAGCAAAAGAGGGACGTCGCAAGGGTGCACCAGCAATCCTTGAGGCGGTTGCAAGGCGATCTCTTGCAGGGCTCGTTGCAAGGTTCCGGTTCGGCCGGATTCGGGTTCAGGGTTCAGCAGCCGTTGTCCGCCGGGGTGGCCGAAACCTTCGATGGCCTGCTCCGAGGTCGGACTGAGGACGACGAACACTTTGCGGGCGCCTCCCCGTTCCAGGGCATGAACCAGCTTGGGCAGAATCCATTGATCTTTCAGGCGTAAAGCCGCTTTGGGATAACCCAGCCGGCGGCCAAAGCCGGCGGCCAGGACCACGGCGTCCACCGGAAGATGCTCTATTGCAGACATGCAAGGGCCTCGGTCAAGGCATCTTTCACCCGCTTGAATTCAGATTCCGGGGCGTGGAGATCGGGGCTAAGGCGGAGCATGGATTGCCCGTCGGAAAGAGCGCCGGCCGCCAACGAGGCACACATGACGCCCGAGCGAACCTGAATCCCCTGCTGTTCCAGGAAACCGGCCAGGATTTCACTCGGTACGGCTTTGGCCCGAAAACTCAGGATCCCGAGTCGTTGCGACCAGGGGGCCGCTTGCGGAGGGTAGACTTCGAGTCCCGGATGGGCACGCAAGGAATTTTCCAATGCCTCCATGCGTAGTCTTAAGCCGTCCAAGTTGGGAGGATGGGCTTGCAAATATTCCAAGGCCGCGCCGAGGCCGTAAATGCCGGGATAATTGCGGGTGCCGGCTTCCAGGTGAATCGGCCACTTGGCCGGCATGTCCATGGACATGCCTTGAATTCCGGTGCCGCCTCGAACGATGGGTTCGGGGTTCAAATCTTGGGCTACGAACAACAAGCCGGTTCCGCGAGGTCCATGCAAACCCTTGTGCCCGGCGACGGCGGCGGCGGAAACTTGCCAGGCATCCAGATCCACCGGGACGTAACCCCCGCCCTGCGCCATATCCAAAATGACTCGGGCTCCGTGTTCACGGGCCAAAGCGCAAGCTTCCGCCACCGGTTGAATGGTGCCCAATACGTTGGAGCACAAACCCAGGATCAGCCACTGGCATGGCTTTTTGCGCAGGGCGTCCTGAAGTTGTTGCAGGTCCAAGAAACCTTGCGGGCTAAACCCGACCCAATCCAAGTCCAAGGCCCTCGACTTTTGCAAGGCGTGCAAGGGGCGCAGGACGGCGTTGTGTTCCAACCGGGTGCCGAGGACCCGATCGCCCGGCTGCAGGCAACCACTGAGGGCTTGGTTCAAAGCGAAAGTGGCGCCGGGAGTAAAAATCACCCGCTCCGGAGGACGAAAACCGAACAGCTCGGCGGCTCGAATTCGAATCGACCAAAGCCGTTCGTCGGCACTTTGACTGGCGCTGGAGCGGCCGCTCGAAGGACCACCCAAACCTTCCAACATGGCCTCGGCGACGCCGGGGAAAGGAGCCCCGCAGGTTGCGGCGGTATTCCAGTTCAGGAGGGAGGAGGAGGGCTCCACACCTTCAGGATATTTTCCTCTGGCTTAAGCGCCTATGGTCCTGGCCAGGAGGGCTCGAGCCCGGCCGGGATCTTCGGTGCCGCGGACCAAGGCGCGGCCGTCGGCAAATAAAAACAACTCCAAGTCTCCTTCCTGGAAACGAAGGTGGTGTCGGCTTTGCTGCAATCCTTGCACCGTTCCCTGCAATCGCGCGGCGATGGTGGCCAAGCTTGGCATGTCTCCGGCGGCGGGAATTTGGACCGCATTGCCGGCACAAAGGATTTCGGCGCCGCGAGCTCCCCGTCGGCCTTCCAACCAGGGATGCTGCCCTTGACCGCAGCAGGGGCAATCGGGGTCCTGCCGGCTGCGTAAAAGGCGGTGGTCTCCGGACCAAAGATCGACGTAACGAAATCCGGCCACGACGGCATCGGTTTGGCCGACCAGCCATTTCATCGCTTCGGCGGTGGCCAGGGCCGCCATCACGCTGACCGCCGGGCCGAGGACACCCGCCGTCCGGCAAGTCGGGCTCTGACCGGCTTCCGGCGGTTCGGGAAAGGTGCAGCGGAGGCAAGGACCGTTGGGCAGGAGGGCGCCGACCATGCCGTAGGTTCCGACCACGCCGGCGTATACATAGGGCAAGCCGTGGACCACGGCGTAGTCGTTCAGCAGATACCGGGTGGCGAAATTATCGGTGCCATCCAAGATCAAATCCGCCCCTTGCAGCAGGGAAGGAGCGTTTTCAGCGCTCAAATCAACGGCATGGGCCTCCAGTTGGACTTGCCGGTTTACCGCTTTCAGCCGCCGTACGGCGGCGACGGCTTTAGGCCGGGCTTGGTCGGCATCCTCTTCGTCGTAAAGGATCTGGCGCTGCAGGTTGGACCATTCGACCACGTCTCGATCCAACAAAACCAGGTGGCCGACTCCGGCTCGGGTCAGTAAATCGGCGGAAACCGAACCCAAGGCACCGAGGCCCACGAGGACCACCCGGGCCTGTTGCAGGGCGGTTTGGCCGGCTTCCCCGATTTGCGGCAAGCGGGCCTGGCGTTGGTACCGGGGGTCGACGTTCATTTCCCGGGCCGGCATTGGTGCGAGAGGGGGGACTCGAACCCCCACAGGTTTCCCTACAGGATCCTAAATCCTGCGCGTCTGCCAGTTCCGCCACTCTCGCGTTTGCACCGTGGGGGGATCACAGGGCGGAAGAAAAAGGTTGGGGTGGGTAAGGGGACTCGAACCCCCGACCCCCAGAACCACAATCTGGTGCTCTAACCAACTGAGCTATACCCACCATCCAATCGGCGCAGAGTGTAGCGGCCCGCGGGAATCTCGCCAAGATGGGTCTGGCCTTCTTCCCCTTCCGGCGCTATATTTTCCGCCCGACGCCCCCCTAGCTCAGTTGGCAGAGCAAAGGATTCTTAATCCTTGGGTCACAGGTTCGAGCCCTGTGGGGGGTACCAATCAAAAACGTCGTGGCTGCTTGCGTGGCCGCGACGTTTCTTTTTTTCCTTCGAGCGGTTCAGGCCTCGTGGTCGGGGGAATTCGCCGCAACCGATTCGGATTGCGGTTCATATTCAAATCGGGTGGCGACTTCATGCAACCAAAAGCCGTCGGCCAGGCCAAACAAAACCGAAGCTCGGTATAAGAGCATCAGGCCTTGATTCGATTGCGGGCCTGGAATCCAAGCGGCCCATACGTAGCCTCGTTCCGAGACCTGGACTTTGGCCCTTCCTTCGACGGCGGCGATGGTGCCGTGACGTCCAGGCATCTCTTCCAAATCCCATTCGTCTAGCAACAACAAACGGCTTTCCAAAAAGCTCTTCAAAAAGGCTTCCGGAGTTGGCTCCTCCGGTTTCTCTAAAGGCAAAAAAAGCAACCGCCCGTCGTGATCCAAGGGCCCGGCCAGCCAACCTTGCTTTTCTCCCTGAGAATCGGCGGGCATCGATTTCGGCGAAGGCCAATCCTGGGGCCAAATCGAATGCCAAGCCTCGATTTGAATCTTGCGGTGAGGATGTCCTTCCAAGCCCAACTTCTTGATTCGCCTCAATTGCAAAGCCGCTCGAAGCAAAAACAAGAAGATGAAACCGAGGACTACCGCGGCCACGGTGTCGTCGGTGCCCCAATTCGAAGCCGTGGCGTCTACCGGAATGGTGGCTGAAGCCCACGCCGTGGAAAGGACGGGGAGCGGAAACACGCTTACAGTCGCGACCGATTGGCACGCCCGGCAGGATTCGAACCTGCAACCACTGGATTAGAAATCCAGGGCTCTATCCATTGAGCTACGGGCGCAAGGAAAACGAAGAGTCATTCGGTGTCCCGCCCACGGGAAATGGCTTTCCCGGTTTGGGATGGAGCAGGAGTCTAACGACTTCCTCACTCTTCGTGGAGCCTTGCACCACCAGTTCATCTCCCCTGGCAATGACCGGCCGAGCCGGTCCAGAAGGACCGGGGGAGCGGGTCGATGCTGGCCAGCCCTAAGGCTTCCCCGCGGCCTTTTTCTTGGCGGCGAACTGATAGATTCCGCCACCGTCGACCACGAGATAAAGGTTGCCGAGGTCGTCGACGGCGATGCCTTCCAGATCTTTCAAGCCTCTTGGCCAGGGAATTTGGTCGAGGGTGGTTCCATCGCGGCGGACGGCGCGAATTTCCCGGTTGTCGTCGGCAATCGCCATGATGCAGGATCCCGCCGGAAACCAGGCCATGCCGCGGAATTCGTCTTTGACCTTCAGGATGCGAACTTTGCCGTTGGGTTTGCCGGCCTTGTCGAGTTCAAGGACGTAAACCATTTCGGTGCCTTGATGGCCGATCCAAATTTCTTCCGGCATGCCCGGTTTGGCCGGTGGCAGCCACAGCAGGCCCTCTCCGCCTTTTTTCGCTCGGGGCACCATTTCCGGAGCTTTCCACGGGGGGGAAGCTCGCCATTTGTCCAAGGAGAATGGGTGCAGGCTGCAGGAGATTTCTTCGAGGGCCAGAATCTGGTTGCGCTTGTAAATGGCCACCACTCCTTCGAAGTCCTTGTCCCCTGGGATGCGTAATTCCCGAAGTTGCTTGCCCCGAATATCGAACTCCACCAGCCAACCGTCATCGCCGACGGCGAAAAAACTGCGCCGTTCTTGGCACCAACTGAGACCGCTCAGGGAGCGTCCTCCGTCCTTGGCCCAAAGCACTTTGCTTTGGAAATCCCAATGGTCGTTCAGCCGGAAGTTCTGAGCCGAGATCCCAGGCGTGGCTGACAGCAAGGCTGCCAGGACCAAGGAAGCTCGAAACCGAAAGGAACGGATGGAAGTCATGATGTTTGCACCGCGTTGGCCGCAGCGGCCGGGATCGGAACCTTGAAGTTCTGGAGGAATAGACAGCCTCCAGCCTTGCTACCGAGCAAGTCTGTGGAATCGTTCATCGGCTTTTCTCAATCTTCATCTTGAGACCTTGAACTTGAGACCTCCGACCGGGTGCATTCTTCCCCGAGATGGGCCGGGGCATAGTAACCGGACCAATAGTCTTGCAACATCCGGTGGCTGCTGAAGGCGGCGGGCAAGCTTTGTAAGGCATGCCGGCAACGGCTGAGCCAAGCCCGGGGGAGCCGGTCCCGGCCGCGCCGGTAATAAAGGGGCACGATCTCCTGTTCCAGTAGCGCGTAAAGGGCTTCGGCGTCGGCTCGGTCCTGGCGGCGACGGTTTTCAAACTCGCCGCCTTCGATGGCCCACCCGTTTTTGCCATCGAAACCTTCCGGCCACCAACCGTCGAGAATGGAGCAATTCAATCCGCCGTAAAGGGTGGGCTTCATGCCGCTGGTGCCGGAAGCTTCATGGGGGCGCAGTGGGGTGTTCAGCCACAGATCGCATCCTGAAGTCAGCATGCGGCCAATCTCCATGTCGTAATCTTCCAGGAGAAAGACTCGGCCGCGAAAGGCCGGCTTCTGGGTCATGCGATAAATCCTCTGGGCGTAAGCTTGGCCGTCCTGATCTCGAGGATGGGCCTTGCCGGCGAAAACGATTTGAACCGGTTGTTCCGGATTTCGAAGCAAGGCCGCCAGCCGCCTTTGATTGTGAAACAGAAGCGGAGCCCGCTTGTAGGTGGCGAAGCGGCGGGCGAACCCCAAAGTCAGGGCGTCCGGATCCAATGAGGAATAGAGGGCGGCCGTTTGCTGAGGGTCGGCGCCTTTGGCTACCGCTTGGTCCACCAACCGGTCCCGGAGGAAGTGAATCAACTTGCTTTTTAACGTACGCCGTAACTGCCAAAGTTCCGGCAAAGGAATTTGGTCCGCCGCAGCCCACCAATCTTTGCTGGCTTGGCGGCCGCTCCAGCGAGGTCTCAAGTGTTTGCGATAAAACGGGCGAGCTTCCGCCACCAACCATGTCGGGATGTGAATGCCGTTGGTTACGTGTCCGATCGGCACTTGCTCCGGCTCCTCGACGGAATACAAACCTTGCCACATTTTGCGACTGGTGTCTCCGTGCAAAGCCGCGACTCCATTGACCCGTGCGGCGGTTTTCAAAGCCAGCACCGTCATGCAGAAACTCTCCTCGGAATCTTGCGGTCGCTCTCGGCCGAGGGCGGCGAAATTGCCGGCGCTGAGCGGAAGTTTCTTGGCCGTGGGGCCTAACCATTTGCGGACCGCCTTGGCTTCATAACGGTCGTGCCCGGCAGCAACCGGGGTATGGGTGGTGAAGACGCTGCTGGCTCGAATCGCCTGCAGGGCCCGAGACCAACTTCTGCCTTTTTCGACCTCCCGGCGCAGGCGCTCCAAGTTGCAAAAGGCGGCGTGACCTTCGTTCAGGTGAAAGACCGTGGGTTTTTCCTTCACCGCGTGCAGAGCCAAAACTCCGCCGACTCCCAGCAGGACTTGTTGCCGCAGCCTTTCTTCCGGTTCTCCTTTATAAAGACCTTGGGTCAAGCGCCGATCTTTGCTCCGGTTCTGTTCCAAATCGGTGTCCAACAAATAAAGCGGGACTCGACCGACTTGCAATTTCCAGATTTTGGCTTTCACTTTGCGCTTGCCGATCGGGCAGGAAATGTGGTTGCCGGTGTCGATCAAGGGCCAATCTTCCTTGGCGATGTTCGGATACACCACTTGGGTGGCACCGTCAGGACTCAGTTCCTGCCGATAGTAGCCGTGGGCGTAGAGCAGGCCGATGGCCACCAGCGGAATGCCGAGGTCGGAAGCCGATTTCAAATGATCTCCGGCCAGAACGCCCAAACCGCCGGCATATTGCGGCATGCTTTCATGCAAGGCGTATTCAGAGCAAAAATAAGCGATTTTGGTATTCGCTGCCTCTCCCTTGACCTTGGAGGAAAACCACGTTCCTTCCCGGTAATAACGGTGCCAGGCGCCCAGCACCTTTTGAACCTGACGTTCAAAGTTGGCTTCTTGCCGCAATCGTTGCCAGCGGTCCGGCTCCATGTGCAGCAGCACCTGCTTTGGATTGTGCCGGCTGGATCGCCAAAGGTGGGGTTCGAGCCGCTGAAACAAGGCCTGGGCTTCCGGCGACCATGTCCACCATAAATCCGAACTCAGTTCGAGGAGTTGCTTTTTCAACGGGTCGAGTTTCATGGCGTAGGGAGACGTTCAAAGGTTTCGGCAAGGGCTCGGATTCGCTGGGCCAAATCCGAGTTCAACTCGCGGCGGTACATGCGCCATTGCCAATTTTTTTCCCCGGTACCGGGAGTATTCATGCGGGCTTTCGAATCTAAGCCGAGAAAGTCTTGCATGGGAACGATGGCGGTCCGGGCCGGAGAAGCGTAAGCCAATCGAATCACGTCCCAATGAATGCTTTGCGGATCGCCGTGGCTGTAATCCAGTGCCCGTTGGCGATCCTCTTCACCTAACTGGCTGAACCAACCTTGCAAAGTATCGTTGTCGTGAGTTCCGGTATAAACCACGCTGTTGGGCGGATGACGGTGGGGCTGGTCGTAACGGGCATTCGGACCGAAAGCCCATTGCAACACCCGCATGCCGGGGAAACCCAAGCGATCTCGAAAGGCGTGGATTTCCGGTGTCATCGCTCCCAGGTCTTCGGCGATCAAGGCTGCGTTTCCCAGTTTGCTGCGCAGGCGTTGAAACAGGGCCTCTCCGGGGGCCCGGACCCATTGGCCTTGCTCGGCGGTTTCCGCTTCCGCCTTGACTTCCCAGGCGTGGTAAAAACCGATGAAATGATCGACGCGGAGCAGATCGAAACTGCGGAAAAGGTGGCGGAAACGGCGCATCCACCACCGAAATCCATTGGCTTCGTGTTGGGACCACCGGTAGTGAGGATGTCCCCACAATTGGCCCGTATCGGAAAAAGCGTCAGGCGGCACCCCGGTAACCACTTCCGGGTGAAGACTTTCTTGAAGGCGAAATAGATCCGGATGGGCCCAGACGTCGACGGAATCATAGGTGACGAAAATCGGCAGGTCGCCGATCAGTCCGACCGCCGGGGAAGTTCCGGCATATTTGCGTAGAGCTCGCCATTGGTTATGGAATTGAAACTGCAAAAAGCCGTGGTAATCCAGGCATTCGGCCAATTCCCGGCGGGCTTGTTTCAAGGTTTCGGCATCTCGCCGGCGGAACGGTTCCGGCCAGCGTCCCCAATCCGGACCCAGCTTCTGTTCCCGGAGAGCGCAAAACAATTGGTAATCCGGAAGCCAAGCCTTTTGCTTTTTGCAAAATTTGAGATAGGCCGGCGAATGCAAGCCATCCTGGTTGCGGAAATTTTCAAAGGCGGTGCGCAATAAATCGGTGCGCAGGGTTTCCACCGCCGGCCACTGCACCCGCCTTCCCCGGCCGCTTCGAAGGTCGGGCAGGGCGCCCTTTTCGATCCACCCTTGATCCGCCAGGAGATCGAGAGAGATCAGCAGCGGGTTACCGGCGAAGGCTGATATGGAGCTATATGGGGAAAAGCCCGGCCCCTGGGGTTGAACCGGCAACATTTGCCACCAGCGCTGTCCAGCTTGTTTCAGCCAATCGACGAAAGCGTAAGCCTGCGGGCCGAGATCGCCGCTTCCGCAGCGTCCCGGAAGGGAACTTGGATGCAACAATACGCCGCAACTGCGATTTTGGCTCAAAGGATGGGGGCGAGCTTGCAAGGTTCCGCTCAGTCGGCGAGGAGCACCAGACCGTCCAAAGCCGGCAGAGTCAATTGCAAGCCACCATCAGGATCCACCAGGGCTCCGGTGGAACCATAGACCAGCCTCCACCGTTTCGGTTCCCCGGGTTCGGCCGGCAAGTTGAGTTTTTGTTCTTGCTCCGAGGCATTGAGAACCACTCGCAGGACTTCGTCGCCTTGTCGCCTTTCGAAGGCCCAAAGTTGGCTACCTGCTTCGGCCGACAAGGTGCGAAAGGAGCCGGTCTGCAAGGCGGGATAGGCTTTCCGAAGCGCGATGATTTTGCGGTAGTGTTGCCGGTGTTCTTCCATGACGAAGTTTTCTTCCGGCTGTTCATAAGGTTCCAGATCTTTCCACAGCATCGGCTTGCGGTTGGTCGGGTCGTCTGCACCCCACATGCCGACCTCATCCCCGTAATAAATCATGGGCGCTCCAACGTAGGTCATTTGCAATAAGGCCACCAGGCGAGCCTTTTGGTAGCAAAGATTGGACGGCTTTGAATTGTCATAACCCTTGCCGTTGTCCTGCGGCCGGTTCATGCCGTCGTAAGGGCGATCCGGATTCAACATCATCGAAACCAAACGATCGGTATCGTGGCTGTCGACCAAATTTTGCAAGGCATAGGTGGCCTCGCTGGGGTAAGCCATGCGCAGTTCCGCGAGTTGGCGGTCACATTGCTCGGCGTCGATCTTCTTCTCTTTGTGACCGATCCAGGCCAAGCTGGTTTTGGCGAACTCGTAGTTCATCACCGCATCGAAGTGGCGACCGTCCAACCAATCTTCCGCTCGGGTCCAAATCTCGCCGCTGATGTAAGCTTCCGGATTGATTTCTTTCACCAGCTTGCGCCAATCCCGCCAAAAGGGCGCCGGCACTTCGTTGGGGACGTCCAAGCGCCAACCGTCTACGCCATCAGAAGGGTCGCCATCGCCGTTCGGGTCCATCCAACGCCGGGTGACGGCGAAAATGTGTTCCCTGATTTCGTCGCTGGCGAAGCCGTCTTCGCTTTTTTTGAATTCGGGAAGTTCGCCATAACCGCCCCAACCGCGGTAGCGAAACGGTTTGAAGGAAGTGACGTGGAACCAATCGCGAAATCGGCTTTTGCGCCCATTCTTCTTCAAGTCCTGGAACGCAGGGTGCGCGACTCCAACGTGATTGAAGACTCCATCGATGATGACTCGGAATCCCTTGGCCTTGGCAGTGCGGAGAAACTGGAGGAATAGGCGATCGCTTTCGGTCCAGATCCAGGTGGAAGGATCCAGCAAATCCTCCTTGGCCACCGCCTTGTGGTAATCGCCGCGGACGCCGAAATGATCGTCGACGTGGATGTAGTTGGTGGTGTCATATTTGTGATGGCTGGCCGCCTTGAAAACCGGATTCAAATACAAGGCGGTGACGCCTAAATCCTGCAAGTAATCGAGGCCGGCCAGCAAACCCTGCAAATCTCCGCCGTAATGGCGGCGGTATACGAAGTATTTGTAAAAGGATTGACCGTCTTTTCCTTCCCAAGGGCTTTTTCGAAACCAGGAACTGGTCCAGGGTCGGACCGGATCGGGATCGTTCGACGGGTCGCCGTTTCGAAAACGATCCACCATGATTTGGTACCAGATCGCCTTCTTGGCCCAATCGGGGGTCAGGAAATCCTCCGTTTGGGAATCTTCCAAGGCGTAGAGGTCGGGAACTCGAGCTTGCAACTTGCCGTCCTGAATCAGGAAGGTGTAAGGGTGGCCAGGGTTAAGGCGGGGAATGGAGGCTTCCCACAAGGTGAACAAAGGGCCTACCAGCGCTTTCTGCATCGCAATCGGGGTGCGGCCCTTGGCGACGAATTGGACCGATTCCAAGTCGTGACTTAGGCTGCGAAAGCGCACCCAAATGCGATCGCGACCGTGGGCTTGGATAAAGGTCGAGGAATCGGCTTGATGGAGGAAGGCCAAAACCTCGGCTCGACCGTCTCCGACTTTGCCGGGAGATTGATCCCACGTCGCCAAACGACCCAACCGCAACACCGAGTTCAGGCCGCCGTGACCGTCATCCCGACCTTCCGGATTCTCCGGATCCGGCAACCAGAGATGGCCGTCGACTAGAAATTTATAGTCATGGATGCCGGAATCCAGGGTAAGGGTGCAGGTCCACGCCCCGCTTTGGCGTTTCATTTTCCCTTGGCCCCGGTTCCATTGATTGAAACTTCCCAGGACCACGATTCCGGCGGCATTTTCATGGCCCCGATAACGGAAGGTACACCGCCAGCGGCCCCCGGCAATCGCCGACACTTGGACTGAAGAAAGACCAATCGCTGAATCGTCTTTCTCGACTTGCTCAAGTGGGGAAGCCGGTGGCCAGGGAAGTTGGACGAGGGGGGAACTCGCCAGGAACAGCCAACAAGCCAGGAGCATGAACGGATTTCGTCGCCGGGAAGGGGGAGGCTAAATTAGCAGCCCATCCCCGCTTCACAAAGTCCTTGTCCCTGCTCTGGAAACGCCTAAAAACCGTTTTTGCCGCTGCCTTGGCGCTACTGGCCGGCAGTCTGGTCCTCGCCGCCTTCGTTTGGGTGTTGAGCCGGCCATGGCGATTGAGCAGCTCCGCCTCCGGCCAGGTGGAGTTGACCCTGATGCACTGGTCCGGAGAAGGCGGATCGGAAGAGGACGCCATCGTCGGAGCGGTATTGGCCGATTTTGAAGCGCAACACCCTGGCGTAAGGGTGCGGCGCATCAATCCCGGGGACGGCGGCAGCTTTTACACCAAATTGCAAACCATGATGGCGGCCGGAACGCCGCCGGACCTTTTTTACGTGGGGGCGGAACGCTTTCCTGCCTTCGTGGAAGCGGGTTTGCTGGCTCCTCTTGACCAGTTTTTGGAGCAGGACCGAGACCAGAATCACCCTCAAACTCTACCGCTGGAAGATTTTTATCCGGCGCCTTTATCCGCCTTCCGATTTGACGGCCAACAAACGGGAACCGGCCAGCTTTACGGCATACCCAAGGATTTCACCACCTTCGGTTTTTTCTATAACCGGGACTTATTCGCCCAAGCCGGTTTGTCGGAGCCGGAAATGGGCTGGACCTGGCAAGATTTTTTGGTCGCCGCCAGGGCCATCGGGGCGCTGCCAGGTTGTACCGGAGCTGAATTTGTCACTTGGCCTAGCGTGCTTCGGTTGTATTTGCGCACCGAAGGTGTGGACGTATCGGCGGAGCAATTTCAACGATCCCGCTTGCGCGAGCCTGAAGTGTACGCGGCCTTGGAACGACTACGAAACTGGCGCCATCAGGAAACCAGTACTTTGACCAGCGGCAAGAGCAAAGTGGCCACCGGAGCTTCGGTGTTCTTGACCGGAAAAGTGGGCATGGCCGGTCCTTTCGGTCATTGGGTGGTGCCGAGCTATCGAAAGATCGAGTCTTTTGCATGGGACTTTGCTCCCATGCCAAGGGGCCGAGTTCAAGCCAATGCCGTGGCTACGGTGGCCTGGGCGGTTTCCAGTCAAAGTCCTCATCCGGAGGAAGCTTGGGCCTTGGTGCGGCATCTTTGTGGACCTCGCAGCCAAGCGCTGGCGGCGCCGATGGGCTTGGCGGTTCCGACCTTGCGGTCGGTGGCCGAATCGGAAGCCTTTCTCGGTGACCAGCGGCCGCCCCGGAACAGCCGGGTCTTTTTGCAACAAGCTGAATATGCCGAGGTATTGCCTTGGCCGGCCAATCCGGTGTTCGAAGATCGGCTGGGGAAGCGAATGGACCAGGCTTTGAAGACCGGCGATTTAAACCTGGATGAAGCGATTTCCCTGTTTGAAAAGGAGTGGCATCGAGCCAGCAGTTCTCCTCTCCAGGCCGAAGGCTTCGCCCCGGTTCCCTGGCGAGCCTTGGTTTCCGCTGCGCTGGGCTTCCTACTTCTGCTAATTTCCTTCTTAGGATGGCAATGGTGGCGCGGTCGTCCCGGCCGCCTGGAACGAAGAGAAGAACTGGCCGGCTATGCCTTGGTTAGCCCATGGCTGATCGGATTTTTGGTCTTCATGGCCTTTCCCATTTTTCTATCGCTGGTTCTTTCCTTTAGCCGATGGAACGGAGTTTCCACTTTGGAGCACGCCGATTGGGTGGGCTTGGCCAATTTTCAGGAGTTGCTTTTATTTGACGACCGCCTGCGCACCAGCTTGCGGGTGACCGCCTACTATGCCTTCCTGGCGGTGCCCTTGGGCCAACTGGCGGCCTTGGCCACCGCGTTGTTGATGAGTCGGGAAATTCGAGGCATTGGCTTTTTCCGCAGTGCCTGGTACTTGCCCAGTGTGTTGGCGGGGGTCGGCGTGGCGGTGCTGTGGCGCTGGGTGTTCGACGGCGACCATGGTTTGTTGAACGGCTGGTTGCGGCCGATGTTGCAACCCTTCGGCTTGGAGCCGCCGCAATGGCTGGACCAGGACGCCGCCGGTTGGGGTCCCCCGGCTTTCGCTTTGATGAGCTTGTGGATGACCGGTGGCAGCATGGTGATCTATCTGGCCGGCATCAAGGGAATTCCCAAGGAGTTGTACGAAGCGGCTCAGATCGATGGATCGGGAGCCTGGCGCCGCTTTCGCAGCGTGACCCTGCCGATGTTGAGTCCGGTCATTTTTTTCAACTTGATCATGGCGATCATCGGCTCCTTTCAAGTGTTTACCCAAGCCTTCGTCATGACCGGAGGGGAACCGGGGGATTTAACCCGCTTTTACGTTTTGTATTTATATAACCAAGCCTTTGAATACTATGAGATGGGTTATGCCTCGGCCATGGCTTGGTTGCTTCTGGTGGTCATTCTCCTGCTTACGCTTCTGGTCATGCGAGGAAGCCGACGTCACGTCTACTACGAGGCTTTGAACGGATGAAGGCGCGCCAATCGATTTGGTTGTGGGGGGCCCTGGGATTCGGTTCCCTGATCATGCTGTTTCCCCTTTGGTGGATGCTGGTGGTTAGTTTGGAAACTCCAGGCCGGGCCGGGGCGGCTACTGCCTCGGCGGAAGGTTTTGCCTGGTGGCCGCAAGACCCGCAATGGTCAAACTATCCTCAAGCTTTGCAAGAGGTCGGAACCCGTCCTTGGTTCGGTTTTCTGGATGCCTGGTCGAATTCCGTGGTGGTCACGGTTCTGAGCGTAGTGGGCACGGTGCTTTCCTGTAGTTTGGTCGGTTATGCCTTTGCCCGCATCCGTTTCCGGGGAAGCCGTGCCTTGTTCGTGCTCATGCTGTCCACCATGATGCTGCCGGCCCAGGTCACCATGATTCCGCTGTTTCTCCTGTTTCGCAGTTTAGGTTGGGTCGACAGTTTGCTACCTCTGATCGTTCCGGCCTTTTTCGGCAATGCTTTCTTCATCTTCATGTTTCGTCAATTCTGTTCCCAAGTTCCCGAAGCCTTGGTGGAAGCCGCTCGCATGGACGGTTACGGCCATCTCGGCATTTGGTGGCGGATCATGCTGCCGATGTGCCGGCCAGTGGTGGCCATTTGTTCCGCCTTTACCTTCATCTACGTGTGGAACGATTTCCTGGCGCCATTGATTTACTTGCACGGAGAAGAAAAAGCCACTCTGGCGGTGGCTTTGAATTCCTTCCGCAATCAATATGGAGGATTGGAGGACATCCAATATCTCATGGCTTTTAGTTTGGTGACCATGCTGCCGTGCATCCTCTTGTTCTTTGTAGCACAAAAACAATTTGTCGGCGGCTTAACCATGGGAGCAGTCAAGGGATAAACATGGCGGAAGTCCTGCTGGAACAGGTCGGCAAGCGGTACCCGAGCGGTTTCGAAGCGGTGAAAGGCGTAGATTTGGCGATTTCCGACCGGGAATTCTTGGTGCTGGTCGGGCCCTCGGGTTGTGGCAAGAGTACGACCTTGCGCATGATCGCCGGCTTGGAGGACGTCAGTTCGGGAACCATTCGAATCGACGGCCGGGTGGTCAACCACGTGCCGGCGAAAGATCGGGACATTGCCATGGTATTTCAAAACTACGCCCTGTATCCGCACATGACGGTGGAGCAAAACTTGGCTTTCGGATTGTGGCCGCGGAGAAACTACCGCCGCCGCTGGCAGGCTTGGATTTCCGGAGCCTATCGCCGTGCTTATCGGGACGAATCCGCCCAGATCCAGCAGCGTTTGCAACAAGCCGCCGCCCTGCTCGGCATCGAAGATCTGCTGCAGCGGCGGCCGAAGGAACTCTCCGGCGGCCAACGGCAAAGAGTGGCGGTGGGGCGAGCCATCGTCCGCAGTCCAAAGGCTTTTTTGTTCGATGAACCCTTGAGCAATTTGGACGCCAAATTGCGGGTGGAAATGCGAACCGAAATCAAAAGTCTCCAGCGGCGTTTGCAAGCCACCAGTATTTACGTGACTCATGACCAGGAAGAAGCCATGACTCTGGCCGATCGAATGGTGGTGATGAAGGATGGACTCATCCAACAAATCGGAGCTCCTGAATCGGTCTATGCCAACCCGGCCAATCGCTTCGTCGCCGGCTTCGTCGGAACCCCGGCCATGAATTTCTTAACCGGTCGCTTGGAAAGCCACGCCGAGGCCAAGGAACTTTATTTCCATTGGGCCGGCCAGCGCGTTCCTATTCCTGCCGCCGCCATTCCTCCGAGAGCTCCGCGAGAACTGGTGATCGGCATTCGGCCGGACGCATTAGGGCCGCAACCGCAAAGCGCCGGCAGTTTTCAATTCCGAGGCCAATTGCGCCTGCAAGAAAACCTAGGCGATCGCCGGGACTTGTTCGTGGATCCAGGAGAAGGTCCCCAGGTGGTGTGTCGTTGCTTGCCGGAAGGGCCGCTGGTCGAAGGCAAAGAGGCGGTATGGGGAGCTTCTTTCGAGCGTTTGCAATTCTTCGAAAAAGGGGAGGCCGGCCGCCGGATTGAATTTGATTCCTAAATCTGCAGGCGGCCAAAAAAGATGGTATTTCTTAAGGATCCAGGAGCCCGCATCCTCCTCCACGGCACTTTTTTGAGCCGTTGCAGGGCTCCCGGCATGAGATCGAAGCATGAGCCTCGCCCATTGGAATCGGAAATTCCATCGTTGGGGTGCCGTCCTGATCGCCGTTCCCTTGCTGGTGGTGATCTGCTCCGGCATCCTTCTGCAATTGAAGAAAGAGTTGACTTGGGTCCAGCCGCCGACCCAAAAAGGAGTCGGGAAGACTCCGATCCTGAGTTTTGAGCAGATTCTGGATGCGGCCAAGAGCGCTGAGCAAGCCGGCCTTCAATCTTGGCAGGACGTGGATCGTTTGGACGTCCGACCTTCCAAAGGGGTGGTGAAGATCCGCGGCAAGAACCACTGGGAAGTTCAAGTCGACTCCGAAACCGGAGAAGTCTTGCAAGTGGCCTACCGCCGGTCCGATTTGATCGAAGCCATCCACGATGGCTCCTGGTTTTACGAACCGGCCAAGCTTTGGGTCTTTTTGCCTTCGGCGTTGGTCCTCTTCGTGCTGTGGGGAACCGGCGCCTACTTGTGGTGGCTTCCTCATGGAGTTCGCCGCCGCAAGCGGCGCAAACTTGCGGCCAAGGCGAACGAGGAAAGGAGAACTTAGGGAGTGGTGAAGGACACGCCGTTGCTCAATTGATCGGCGCCGGTGTCCAGGATTTGCAGCCAAACCGGCAAGCCGGAAGGAGTTCCCGGCGGCAGGAATATTTTCACTTCCAGGGCACCGCTCAGGTCGCTGGAGAAGCCGTCCATGGAGTAGATCGGCGGCGACAATTCCAAGATTCCGTATGAGCTTTGGATCGGCCCGGGACCGGTTAAGGAGTAGGCGATGACCTGATCGCTCATGGGCGTGGCGCCGTAGAGCTGGAATACCGCCAGGGGTCCTTGGAAGCCTTCAAAACTCAGGCTCGGCCCGCCGGCCATGTTGATCAACTCACCTTCGGGGTCGAACAAACTCAGCGGATCGCCCGGATCCAATTCTCCCTGATAAGGGCCGAGGACGTACAAGGCCTGGCCTCCGCCGGGACCGGTGCTTCGAGCTCGAAATGCCGGCAGATCCGGAGAAAGATAAAGGGAATCGCCGGCAGCTAGCACCGTTCCCGGCGGGAAGCGGAAATTCACTCCACCGTTCAGGCTCCAGCCTTCCAAATCCACGGCTACCGGATGAGGATTGACGATTTCAATGAAGTCTTCATCCTGATTGCCCGAGATCGGTTCCGCTTCGATGGCACCAAAGTAAAGGCCGGGGCTTTCCAGTTGGGCCGGCGGAATCAAGCCGCCGTTGCCCGGGCCGTGGGTTTCAAATAGATGGACCCGCCGCGGAATCAAATACTCGTCGATCAATTGTTGCAGACCGCCGGCGAAATCGAGATTCATCGTACCCCAAGGAGGAATGCCCCAAGCGGCGATGTCCAAAGCCACGTCGGCTTCCAGTTGTTGGTGGAGCTCGACGATGCGGGCTTCCAATTTCAGTTCGGAGGGAGGAGTGTCTGGGGCTTGCAACAGGCGGTCGATTAAGCTTCGCAAGCGCCGCAAGTACATTTCCTGAATTCGGGGAGATCGATAACAGGCGTCGATCAACTTGTTCCAATCGCCGTCCACCTTGCGATGTCCCAAATCGCCGAACAGGGGATGGCTGTAAGGGTCGTCGTCGGCCCAAATCAAATCGCTGAGAACACCGTCGGGCAAGGTGAAATTGCGGCCGAAGGTCAAGTCTTTGTCCCAAGGCAGCATGGTCCATTCGCCATCCCCTTCTGTATCCCGGTACAAATAATAGTTTTTGGCCACGTGGTCGTTGTCGTGGACCAGCGAGGTCACCGCAAGATAGTTGATGACTGAATGCAATTCGACGTTGTCGAATACGAAATTTTCTTGATCCTGGCCGAACTGAAACAAGCCGTCGATCAAAGCTTCCAAGTCGGAATGATCTTCGTGCCTGCGAGTTTTCTTTTCCACGCCGTTGTGGGCGTCGATGCAGGCGTTGAACATCTTGTAAAGGGCGCCCTCTTGATCCAGTCCCTGGCGAATCAAATAATCTTCATCCGGCTGTTCGACGAAAGCGGCGACGCTGAAGAATTCACCGTTTTGCTGCATTCTCAAAGGGAAACTGATGCAGTGGAGCGCGCCGGCGTCGCGATAACTCTCCCAAGCCAGGAAGCGCCGAACATAAGATTTATCGCTGTAGCTGCTGTTGACGTTGATTTCTTCCACCCGGCGTTGGAGCGGATCGAAACGGAAGGAATAGCCGCGGTTGAAATCGAATTTGTAGTTCTTCTTCGGCCAGGTGAGAGAAACGCCTCCACGAATGCGAACGAAGACGTTGTCGTACAACTCACCGTCGTAGAACAGGGAACAGCGGGTTCCAGTGGGCGTGTTGGCGGCGTTGGGGTCTTCGACGAACCACGACAAGGTGGCCAGCGGGCTCTGTACCGAAGGGTCGGGGACCATGGTGCCGAAGTATTCCGGCGATCCGTCCGGATCGGCGAAGAAAGGGGACCGGCCGGTTCGGCCGCGGCTGTCGGTGGCGTGAACCGACCAGCGCAATAAGTCGCCTTCCTGATAACTGCCGGCGAAGATGGTCGTGCTGTAGCGGCCGTCGAAGGCGAATTGGTCGCCATGAGTGCCGTCGTCATACATTCGCAAACTGTTTTCCGGTTCGAAATTCACCCGCCAATGAAGGTCGACCCTGCCGCCCGGTCCTAAATCGCCGACCAGGCGGGCGACCACCACCACGTCCTCTTGAGGCGTCGGTTGGTGAGGCGTATGGCTGACGTCTTCAATCAAAGGACCTCCCGGACCGTTGGCTTCTCCCGGCGTCGGAACCGGGAAGTAACTGTGCTCGGGGGGACCGGCCTGGAAGGCATAGCCGAAGGAAACGTCGCTGTACTGCTGCGGAAATTCCGGTGCGTATTCGCTGGCGATTTGGATGCCGTCGGCTTTGATCAAAGCCAAGTATTCGCCGTCGGCTCTTAATTTGAAATTGGTGTGCAATTCCTGGCCGGCGACGGCCCGGTCCTTATCGGATGCAAAGACTACCAGGAAGGCTTGGGGGGCCAGACTGGTGCCGGCGGGAAATGCCCACTGCTGAAGGTCGCTTTGGTCGTCGGTTAAAAACCAACCGCTCAAGTCCACGGGAGCGGGCCCGGGATTGAACAACTCGATCCAATCGGAGGTATCGCCATCTTCATCCACCCATCCCTGGCCGTTGGAGGCCAGGAATTCACTGATGACCGGGTCTTGAGCTCCTACCGGGCTGGTGGAACCGGCCAAGGCCAGCAACACCAAAACGTGGCGAAAGAGCCGCTGCAAGACCGCCGGGGGGGAGCCCGCTCCCAAGAGCGGGCTCCGATTGGATCGAGTCCAGGTTTTCATTGCACGACCTCGGCCAGTGCGTTGCTGAGAATGGCGCCGCCGCCGCTCAATTCCCCGGCTTGGGTGTAGAGGGTCAGACCCAAGGCGGAAATCGGAACGCCAACCGGAAGGTGCACTTCGCCGTTGACGTCAGCGGTTTGCGGAGGAAGTTGCAGGATCGGCGGACTCATGGCCACGTCGCCGAAAGGCGTAGTGGTCGGACCGGCGCCGGTGACCGAATAGCCGATCAAGACGGTGGAGCCAGGAGTGGCATTGATGATGTCCAAGGTGGCTACGCTGCCCGCTACCAAATTGCCGATCGAGTAAATCGGCCGGACCGAAGGCGTGTCGATCAGGATTTCATCGAAATCGAATCCGGTCGCGGTGATGCTGCTTCCCGATTGGATGCGGATTTCGTTAAAGGTGAAATCGGCCACGGTGACGTCCAAATCGGCGGTCGTAGACGGGTGGGCACTGGCGGGATCGATCCACAAACGAATGCGATCGTCGCCCGGCAAGAAGTCCAACCGATAGACCAGGTGACTTTCAGCGGCATCGGAACTGCCAGTGACGGTTTCACCGGAAAGGGAGCCGCCGGCGATGTCGTGCAAGCCCCACTCGGTGGTGAAGCTTGGGCTGCCCAGAAAGATTTTCTCTCCGACAAATTTGGTGTAGAGGCTGAGGCCGCCGTAGTCGTCGTCGGAGCCGGCGCTTCGTTGCGCCCGGAAGTTGACCCAAATGGTGGTGTTGTCGGCTCCGAACTCATAGGGACCGGAAAGCAGGTAATCGAAACCGGTGCGATCGATTTCCCGCCAAGAACCGCCGTTGTCGACCAAAGTGGTGGCTTTTCCGCCGACGGCGTCAAAACCAGGCAGGTCTACCTGAGCCTGATCGCCGTTGTTGCCGGACCACCAAACGTCGGCCCAGCCACTTCCTCCGGCGGCACCGCCAAGGAAGGAAGGAGTGACGTAATCAAAGCTCTCGAAAGCAATGGTTTCGTAATGCTGGGCGCTCAGAGGAGCGGCCAAGCCAGCCGCAAGGGCTAGAAGCAGGAAGGGACGGGTCATGGGGAACTTTGCCTGAGGTTTGTTGGGGAAAGGCAGGGGATTCGGGGAAAGGGGCGGCCGGAGGGGGAAGCTCCGGCCGCCGGGGCGGAAGCTATTGCGACAGGATGACCGCGGTGTAGGGGCCAATGCTCAAGTTGCCGTTGTAAGGCATGCCGTCTTTGGTCCCGGAGTTGGCTTGAACGTCCCAACTCGGATGATTGCCGAAACTGGAGTCGTAGCCGTTCCAGTCGGAATTGAATCGCACTCTCCAGGTACCGCCGTGGGGGAAGCCGAGGTTGTAGGAGTTGTAGCTCCGGTCCCGGAGGTTGACGACCACGATCACGTCGTCTCCGCCTCCGCCTTGGTCCCAGCGATGGAAGGCAATAACTTTGTCGTTGTTGTTGACGTGGTGAACGTTTACACCCTGGCCTTTCAAACCGCGGGTGTTGTTGTACCAATTGCGGCGCAAGCGGATCAGGTCCCGGTACATGTCGTGGATGCCGCCGTAAAGGTTCAACTTATTCCAGTCCAGGGGATCGTCGTCACGGAAGTATTCGTCTTCCAGCAGTTCCTGGCCTTGGAAAATCATCGGAATGCCGGGACTGGTCATCACCAGAACTCCACCGAGGGTGGACCGCTTTTTGGAATACCAACTCCCGGCGTTGCCGGGCCAAATTTCTTCCGGAACTCGGGACCGGCCGTTCGCTACTTCGTCGTGAGACTCGGTATAAATCACCCGCTGGAAAGCGTCGCCGTTGTAGTAGTGATAGATGGCATCCCGCAACGCGTACATGTTGCGATTGTTGTCGTCGGGAATGACGATTTCATTGCGAACCGGGTGGACGAAATCGGAATCCCATTGGCTGTCGAAGCCGGCTCCGCCGACTCCGGTGTCCTTGGTTATCCATTCGTTGGACCACAAGTCTTCGGCAATGCTGATTTTCCAGCCCTGGAACCAATCGATTTCATTGTTCACCCATTGCATCAGCGACCAGCCGTCCGGAAGGTCGCCGCCGAAACCGTTATTTTGAGTTCGAATGTTGACGGTGGAATCCCAGCGCAAACCGTCGGCCCGGCATTCTTCCAGCCAGTAGAGGGCGTTGTCGCGGATGTATTGGCGAACCTCTCCGCGGCCGTAGTCCGGCCGAGTATCGCCCCAGGCGGTCACCGCCCGCCAATCGTTGTAGAAGTAAATGCCGCCGTAGGTACTCAAGCCCCAACCGTCGAAACGCCACATATCCAAATCGTTCGGTCCCCAGTGGTTGTAGAGGACGTCGATCAATACGGCGATGCCGCGGTCGTGGGCTTCTTGGATGAAGTTTTTCAAACCCCATACGCCGCCGTATGAGGATTCCACCGTAAAGGGGTGGGCATAGTTGTAGCCCCAGGAGTAATCACCGGGAAACTCGCAAATCGGCATCAGTTCAATCACGTTGATGCCCAAATCGGCGAGATAATCCAGCTTTTGAATCGCCCGGTCGAAGGTGCCGACCGCCGAACCAGGGTTGTCGTAAAACGTGCCAATGTGCATTTCATAAATCACCATCTCGTTCCAGTTGGGAGTGGAAAAGCTGCCGCTCCAAGGGAACAGAGATGGATCGTGAACGATGGAGTCCCCGATCGAATTGGTGATGTCTTTGGCCCTTGGATCGTTCTTCCACTCTTGGCCGTTGACGGTGTCGAGGACGTAGCGGTAATGGGCGCCGTGACCCAGATTGCGGACGTCCAGGGACCAATTGCCGTTGCCTTCGGAAGCCAGTGGCGCCGAAGTTCCGTACCAGCCGTTGAACAAACCAGAAACGTAGACTTGGCTGGCGTTGGGGGCCCAAACTCGAAAAGACGTGCCGGTTCCCGAAGGATGGGTGTAGAGCGTGGCACCCATACCGGCGTGATTCGAAGCCTTGGGGTCGAAGTAAAAGTTGAGGTCGTAGTTAGTTCCGGAACTGCGAAAAACTCCGACCCACCAATCGCCGGTGGACAAGGGCGGGGAGCTTAAATCGCTGACCAGCAGTTGCTCATTGCTGGTGCCGGGGGTGGCACTCCGAAAATCCCAGTCGTTGAGGCTGGGATGGCGGCCTTTGGCTAAGTAAAGGTCGGCGGAACTGCCGCTCTGCTGGCTGACCACCACCCTCAACTGGGGATGGTAGTCCTGGACGTAAAGGTGGTAGTAATCAAAACCTCCACCGGTCGGCTGGATCAGGGTCGGGGGACCTTGGGCGGCCGAAATGGTCGCCGAAAGGAAAGCAAAACCGGCAACGATAAGGGGCCGGCCTAGGGGATGAAGGACGGAGAAACGCATGCAACTAGCCTAACGAAACCCCCCGTCCTCTCGAACCTCGGTCGGGAGCCTGCAACCAAAGGGTACCCCCAAAAAAAGGACCGCGTCGGGGGCTCGGCTGCCAAGCCCCGCCGGCCTACTCTGATGAGGTGACAGAGCCCCTGCGCCTGCCTAAACCCGCTCCCCATATTTTGGTGGTGGACGACGAGCGCATGATTCGCTGGAGTCTGCGGTCCTGCCTGGAGGACGCTGGCGGCCGGGTGGAGGAAGCCGCCACCTTGGAGGAGGCCCGCCGCCGCTTGGATGAGCAGTGGCCGGAATTGGCGATTTTGGATTTACGCCTCCCCGACGGCAACGGCATGGAGTTGTTGCACGAGTTGCGGGCGGAAGACCCGGATTTGCCGGTTTTGATCATCACCGCCTATGGTTCCTTGGAAGGGGCGGTGGAGGCGATGCGGGCGGGTGCTTACGACTACGTCTCCAAACCTTTTGACCTGGATGATTTGCTGCTGACGGCTCGCCGTGCCCTGGAGCGGCGGGAATTAAGACGCTTGGCCGACAGCCGGGCCAGGGATGCAACTTCCTTGTGGCCGGTGGCGGAATCGCCGACCTCGAAACGGGTATTGGAACTGCTGCAACGAGTCGGTGCCAGTGGCGCGACCACGGTGTTGCTCACCGGGGAAACTGGGGTCGGCAAAGGTTTGGCCGCCCGGGTCTTGCACGCCGCCTCGGGAAATGGCGAAGAACGTCCCTTCATCTCAGTCACTTGTACCGCCATTCCCGAACCTCTGTTGGAGTCCGAAATATTCGGCCACGAGCGAGGCGCGTTCACCGATGCCAAAGAAAGCAAGAAGGGATTGGCCGAATTGGCGTGGAGCGGAACTTTGTTCCTGGATGAAGTCGGCGACTTGCCGCCGGCGGTTCAGGCCAAGATGTTGACTCTGTTGGAAGAACGGACCTTTCGCCGAGTCGGCGGTACCCGTTTGATTCGTTTGGAAGCTCGGACCGTAGCGGCCACGAATCGCGATTTGGAGAAGGAAGTGGCGGCCGGCCGCTTTCGAAGCGATTTGTATTACCGGTTGAAAGTCGTTCCCGTGGAAATCCCTCCGTTGCGGGAGCGGGCGGAAGATATTTTGCCCTTGGCTGAATTTTTCCTGGAAACCTTCCGCCATCAACTCGGCGTCCGTTTGCAAGGTTTCGCGGAAGCTGCCCGAAAAGCCTTACAACATTACGCCTGGCCCGGAAACGTTCGGGAATTGCGCAACGCTGTGGAAAGAGCGGCTTTGATGGCGCCGGGGCAATGGGTGGAACTGGAGGATTTGCCGGGGGAAGTGGCGGGCTTTGGTTCCATGGCGGTGACCGGAGATCTACCGGAGTTGCCGCGGGAAGGAGTCGATTTCATGGCCTTGGAGAAGGCTTGGGTGGTGGAGGCCTTGCGTCGATGCCAGGGAAACCGCAGCCGCGCCGCTCGCTTGTTGGGCATGAATCGAGATCAAATCCGGTATCGAATCGACAAATTCGACCTTGGAGATTGAAGGCACCCCAGGGAAACTGGCACAAACTAATGGAGGTTATTTTTAAACCTCCGGCGTAACCAAAGCCCCCTCAAGCCGTCTGCCTAGCCGAAACCTTTTCTTTCGGAGGCACCGGCGATGCCGCGTTTTCAACCCCCGCACTGCCCCTGGGACGCCTGTCCCAGCCGCACCGATTCCGTCCCCTTCCGCTTTCAAAAACGAGGCTTCTACAGCGGCCGACAGCAACGCAGAATCCAGCGCTTTTGGTGCCACGGCTGCCGCCGTTCCTTCTCGTCGCAAAGCTTCAAGTTCCACTATCGCCTGAAGTACGGCCGGCTCCATCTCGACTTCTGGCCACTGGTGGTGAGCAAAGTCACCCTGCGACAAAGTGCTCGCATGCTGGGAGTGGATCGCCGCACCTTGGCCGACCGCCTGTTGCGCATGGGCGAACACGCTCGCCGCTTCCATCGCTTGCGATTACAGGAGGTGGCCGCTCGAGGCGGGCTGCCGGGAGTGTTTCAACTGGATGAGTTGGAAACCTTCGAAACCGACCGCAGACTGCAGCCGGTGACCGTTCCGGTGCTGATCCACCGTGCCAAGTATTTCGTCGTTCACCTGACCGCCGGCACCTTGCCCTGCCGGGGATCGCTCCCTCCGCGGTTGAGAAAGAAGAAGGAGGAACGAGAAAAACTGTTCGGCAAGAGACGCTCGCAGTCCCGGCAAGGAGTGGAAGCTTGCTTGCAGACTTTGAAGGAAGTCTTGCCTCCAAGGCAGCCGGCGGTGCTGCAAAGCGATCGCAAGAAGATCTATCCCAGCGTCTTGAAATCGGTGTTTGGAGCGGCAGGTTTCCAGCACCTGAAGGAGTGTTCCAAGCGCAAGCGGGATCGGGGCAACCCGCTGTTTCCGATCAACCACACCCTGGCCCAGATGCGGGACAACCTCTCCCGACTGGTGCGTCGCAACTGGGGCCACTCCAAGAAGCGGAGTTGGCTGCGACTGCACATGTGGCTGTGGCTTTTGTGGCGCAACTACGTGCGGCCGATCACCGCCGAGGGCGAGCCCCCGACTCCGGGGATGTTGCTGGGGGTGACTTCCCGGCGTTGGACCGCCAGGGAGCTGTTTCGGTGGAGGATCTTTTCTTCCCCCAACCTCCAATAGTTTGTGCCAGTTTCAACTCGCTCCTACCGAATAGGGCAGCCGCAACTCCACCACCGCTCCGCCATCATTGGGAAGCAGACGCAACCCTCCTCCCAGGGTTCCCAGATGGCGCACGCAAATCGGTAAACCCAGGCCGGATCCCCGGGTTTTGGTGGTAAAGAAGGGTTGCAACACTTCCGCCCGGATTTCCTCGGAAAAGCCGGGACCCTGATCGCGAAACAGCAATCGAGCTCCATCGGGGGCTTGTTCCAACTGCAAGCGGATCTGGGCCGGAACTTCGCTGGCTTCAAGAGAGTTTTCCAGCAGATTTCGCAACACTTGTTCGAACAATTGGAAGTCCAGTTGCACTTTGGGGTTGGCTTGCAAATCGAGGTGAACCTCCGCGCCGCGCTGTTCCAACTCCAGTGCCATGCGCCGGTGCCACTCCTGTAACCAATCGGCTAGATCCACTTCCTTTTGGTGACTGCTGGCAGGCCGGCCAAAGCGCATCAAGTCGGTGACCAAGCGATCCAGACGGGCGATTTCGCGACCAATGTTGTCGAACACTTCCACTTCATTGGGATCCGGATCCAATCGCCTTCGCAAGATTTGCAGGGCACCATGAATGCCCGCCAGGGGATTGCGCACTTCGTGAGCCACTTGGGAAGCCAATTCCCCGATGTGGGACAGATGCCGGGCAGTATCCAAAGCGGTTTTCAATCGCTCGGCTTCGGTGATGTCTCGCAAGATCACCCCATAGCCGGCGACTTGGCCGTCGATGCCGACGACTTTGGTCCGAGTCAAGGAAACCGTCAGTTCGCGGCCGTCCTTGGTCAGCCGCTTGGTGACGTAATTCCGTAGGGTGCCGGTGCGTTCGGTTTCTTCGGCGATGCGGCCGAGTTCCCCGCTTTGGACCAAATTGGGAGGGACCAGCAGGTCGTAATAACTGCCGATGGCGTCGGAGGCACGATAGCCGAACATTTGCTCCGCCCCTTTGTTCCAGGCCCGGATGGTTCGCTGTCCATCGACGAATAGGATGGCATCGGTACTCAAATCCGCTAACTGGGCCAACTGATAGGGAGCCAGGGGGCCGGAGGCACTAATTTGAAATCCGGTGCGGTATTCGGCTCGGGCTCCCGAAACCGCCCAGTGCAGCCGAACCGAGCCGTCGCCTAAGACCGTGGTGCGGACGGCCAGGTGCTTGGCGTGCAAACCCTCCAGTAAGCCGGCGCACCAGGCGGCCAAACCCTTTTGGCCTTCCCCGGGATCCAGCCAGAAGACGTCTTCCTGGCGCCGCAGCGGCAAGCCAATCAATTGCCGGAGAATGATTTCCGCCTGTTCCGCCATCGGCTTGGCGGCCAGGGTGGGATTTTCTTCCAACCGGTGCCCGGCCAGGCGATCGCCGAACCGGCGCCCGGCCCGGCGCAAGCCCAGCTCCAGATCCAGAGGGTCGAAGAAGGCGGCCAGCTCCTGTTCGAGGGCCGCCATCCATTGGTGCCAAGGGCTTTCTTTCAAAGCCGAGTTCCGCCGTTTCGGGGTTTGGATGGATGGTGCTTGCTCTGGATGGTATCCGGTTCTAACCTGCTCCATCCCGTGGTCCCTGCAAGTGCGAAAAAGATGCGCGTTCTCCTCGTTGGTTCGGGCGGTCGTGAGCACGCTTTGGCGTGGAAACTGGCTCAATCGCCTTTGTTGGAAAAACTGTGGATCGCTCCCGGCAACCCTGGCACGGCCGATCTGGGTGAAAACCTGGAGATTGCCGTCAGCGATTTGGACAGTTTGGTTAGTTTTGCCCGGGACCACGCCGATCTGGTGGTGGTCGGGCCGGAAGCTCCTTTGGTCGCCGGATTGGTCGATCGTTTGGCCGAGGTCGGGGTCAAAGCCTTTGGCCCTCGGGCCCAAGCCGCCGAGATCGAAGGATCTAAAGCCTTTTGTAAAGAGCTTCTCATGCGCTACCGGGTGCCTACCGCCGCCTACCGCGTGTTCTCCGAACTGAATCCGGCGGTTTCCTATCTGGAAGGCGGAGCTCGCTATCCCTTGGTGGTGAAGGCCTCGGGGCTGGCGGCGGGCAAGGGCGTGGTGATTTGCAAGGACAATCAGCAGGCTCGACAAGCGGTCAAAGCCATGATCGAGGACGGCGTTCACGGCGAGGCCGGCCGCACCGTGCTGATCGAGGAATTTCTTCAGGGCCCGGAAGCTTCCGCCTTCTGCCTGACCGACGGCCGCACCTTCTTGACCATGGAAACCGCCCAGGACCACAAGACCCTGTACGAAGGGCATCGTGGTCCCAATACCGGCGGCATGGGGGCGATCAGTCCCAATCCTCTGGTCAGCCAGAGAAGTTTGGAGGCGATCGAGAAGCAAGTGCTGCTACAAACGGTCCACGGACTCAATCACGAAGGCCGCCGTTTTCATGGCGTCCTGTATGCCGGATTGAAGCTGACTCCTGCCGGACCCAAAGTTTTGGAATACAACGCTCGCTTCGGCGACCCAGAGTGCCAGGCTTTGTTGCCGCGGTTGAAATCCGATTTGTTGCCGATCTTGATGGCCTGTGCCGAAGGCAAGCTGGACCAGATGGAGGCACCCGAATGGGATCTGCGGCCGTCGGTTTGCGTGGTTTTGGCTTCCAACGGCTATCCGGGCAAATATGAAACCGGTTTAGCCATCGAAGGCTTGGACGAAATCAAAACCGGACCGGACCTGCAAGTCTTCCATGCCGGCACGGCCATGGCCGGCGAGCAACTGGTGACCTGGGGAGGTCGCGTTTTAGCGGTTACCGCCTTGGGAGAAAGTCTTGGAGAAGCGCGCCGTTTGGCCTATGAAGCGGTGGATCAGATCCACTTTGAAGGCAAGACCATCCGCCGTGACATCGGGGCGGCGGGGGTGGAAGCCATGGAGGCCATGCGGTGAACGAAGCCACGGCGCTCAAACGCTTCGAGCGCTACCTGAAACAGCGAGACTTGCGAGTAACTTCCCAACGCCGGGACATTCTCTCCCTGGCTTGGAGTACTCACGAGCATTTCAGTGCCGAGGAACTTTATGCCTGGGCCAAGGAACGGGACGCTTCCACTTCCCGAGCGACGGTTTACCGCACCTTGGCGTTGCTGGTCGAGGGAGGCTTTTTAAGTCCATTGGATAGCGGCCGGGGGCAATTGCTGTACGAGCACATCCTCGGCCACCATCATCACGACCACATGATTTGTTTGCAGTGTGGCAAGATCCTGGAGTTTCGCTGCGAAGCGATTGAACAGTTGCAACTCGAGGAAGCCAAGCGTCGCCGTTTTCACTTGGTGAATCATTCCCTGACTTTGGAAGGCTATTGCGGATCCTGCTTGAAGGAGAATCCGAATCTGGCCGTGGATCCGGCGGAAGCGGAAGTAGAGTTCTAAGCTCAGCGGCCGGCAGGGAAATCGTTCAGGGCTTGGCCACTAAATCGAATTGAATCGAAGAGTCGGCCCCGGCCAATCCATTCCAACTGGCCTCCAGGTGTCGAGCGTCCTTGACTTGAATGCGAAGAGGCTCTTGAGGGGGAACGGAGATATCTGCGAACAGATGAGCCGACGGCGCTACGGAATGGAGCCGGATGCGATCCCAAAACCGATCTCGGACAAAGATTTGGATTTCGGATGCGCCGTAAAAATGCCCGCCTTTGGACAAAACCAGCAGCGGAATTGGAATCGGGGCCCGCAGCCCTTGAGGACGGGCGGTGCCGAATAATTGACCCTCCGGCCAAGAAACCGGCCAGTATTCTCCCGACACGGAAAAGGCATGGGTGTGCGGTCCTAAATGCGATCGAATCCAATATTCCTTGGGAACCCCAGAGCTCATGGACAGTTTGACTTGGTTCTTTAACTGGAAACGGTGGCAGAGGGCGTAGATTTCCAAATTCGGAATGGGAATTCCGCGGCGCTCCGAAACTTCCCGAAGCCCTTCAGCATCGAACCGAACCATATCGGATTTCTTTAGGGGAAGGGTGATCGAAACCATGCCCTTTTGCCACATATTTTGCGTAATTTCTACACCGCCGGGCTGGTGTTGAGGCCCACTGTAATGAATCCAACCTTGGTCAAATTCTCGAACCCAAAACTCCACCGCATCCCACTGCTGGCGGCCATTCCAATTGCCCACCGAACTCAAAGCGATTTCGCTGCCATCGTCTTTGGGATGCCAGGCAAGGTTCAGGAGCTGTAATCCGCTTTCCTCATGGGAAGGATCGCTTTCCGGCTGAATCCTAATTCGGCCTAGCGGAAGGCTGAGATCTTGTTCGTGAATCCACAGTTCTCTTTTTTCTCCCCGTTGCAGGGCGGGAAGCAGCTCTTCCGAGTGGAGTATGCGCAAGTGGGATGATTGAACAGACCAATGCCAGGGCGCTGGAACCGGCAAAGTCAAGCGAAAGGTCTGGTCTTGGCCGGAGCTGAGTTTCACCAAGCGGTTGACCGATCCAGAACCGGCAAGGCTGGCGAAATTGCCGCCGAAATCGCCGGGGTGAGCGAGAAATTTCAAAGTTTCGGAGGTCTCGGGTTGCGGGTAATCGGTGCCAACGAAATGGACGATGAGCTGTCCTTCTCCGGCCTTCATGAAAACGGGAGCGGCGGAACCATTTTCAAAATATGGACGCAAATTAGGAAAGGAAGCACGACCTTCAAGATGGTTCAAGTGGGCAGAAGCCTGAACTTCAAGATCCAGGGGAACTTCCATCCAAATCAAACCTTGATGATCGCAAATTCCTGTACGACTTTGATTTGGTTCCGGAAGCGAAGAGTCTTGCCAATGAACTTCCAGCTCTGCTCCCGGCACGGGAGCGCCGTCTCCGATCCCCGAATCTTTCACTTGAAACTGAACGAATTCCAGCAGAAGTTGGGGATGTTTTTTTCTTTCGGAAACGGTGACCCTTGGACGATCATCTGTGGACAAAGGAGGGAGATCTTTTTCTTTTTCCGGCGACACCGTTTTTTCCGAGGCGACCACCCCTATGGAATCCGCAGGCTCGAGAGAGCTTCGCCAGAAAACGAGGGCGAAAACAATCACCAGCGTGAAAAGGAAAAGACCCAGAACTTTTTTTGCCTTTCCCATACCTGGTTCGATGAGGGAGTTGGAAATGGGGAAACCTAGAAAGGCTTCTGGGGAACACTCTTAATCATAGAATTTTTGGCTCCAGTTCCAAAGCTTCCATAGAGAAAAAAATCAGCCCCGACGAAGCGGGGCCGATTGGGTGGTCCGGGAATGCAGAAGGCGGAAGTGGCTTAATGCCCCCAAGCCTTCAGGGTTTCCCGGACCGCCAAGCCCAGTTCTTCGGCGATTTCAGGGCGACCGCGTAAGCCGCTGCGTGCGGAGACTCGCAGCCGAGCGACGTCTTCCCGGCCTTCGACCAGAAAAATTTCAAAACGGGCGTTGTAGTCCTCGGCATCGAATTGGACCCGCATCGGACCGGGATAGGTTTGCACTTCCAAACCCCGTTCCCGGGCGACGGCTTCCGCTCCCCGATACACCCGGTCGGGGGTGGCATCGAGAATGATTTCTCCGGAATCGTCGGAGGCATCGTCGTAAGCCCAAATGCCAATGGCGGCTCCGACTCCGGCGACGGCCACCACGCAGGATGCTTGCAAGGGAAGGGTCAAGAGCAGGAGGAGGGCGGCGAAGCGAGGCATGACCGTTCAGGTTTGTTGGGAAGATTCCGTGAAGCCGGGATTGTAGCGCTGGGGGGATAGAATTTCAGCGCTGAATCAAACTTGCACGGAGCCGAGATAGGGAGCCAGCAGCGCCCGGAAAAAGGCCATGCCTTCTTCTCCCGTTCCCCAAGCTCCGGCGCCTCCGTCGGGCAAGCTGAAGGGCCCGAGATTCCGTTCCGGATGGGGCATCAAGCCAAGAATGCGTCCGCTGGCGGAAACCAGGCCGGCAATGCCGCCGGCGCTTCCGTTGGGGCAATCGGGGTAGCTTTCCGAAACTTCCCCAGCGGCGTCGGCGTAGCGGAAGGCAATGCGGCGGTTTTGTTCTAGACGGATCAAGTCCTCCGGGCTGGCCACCACCAACTGGCCTTCGGCGTGGGCGGTGCAAGCCGGCAGCAGGCTTCCTTCCGGAAGAACTTGGGCCAGGCCGGCCTCGACCCGCAGCCGCGACCAGCGACATTCGAAGCGGTGGTGGACGTTCCAAGCCAGGCTGACGGAAACCCCTTCCAAATCCGGAAGCAGGCCGGTTCGCACCAAGGCTTGGAAGCCGTTGCAAACTCCGAACAGGCTGCCACCGGCTTGGTGCAGTGCTCGGAGTTGTTCTCCAAGAAAGGCCGCCACTTCCAATCCCAAAACCCGGCCGGCGCCGAGGTCGTCGCCGTAAGTAAAGCCTCCGGGAATGGAAAACAAATCGCATTCCAAAACCTTGGCCGGCTTGGCCATCAATTCCCGAATGTGGCATTCCTCCACTTCGGCTCCGGCTTGTTCCCAAGCGAAGCGCAATTCCCGATCGCAATTCACGCCTGCGGCGAACAACTGAAGGACTTTGGCCGAGCTCATGCTTGTTTCCGCTGCGGGTAATCTTCCATGCCGTTGGCTTGCGCCAAATTCGACAAGCTCATTTCCAGCCAGGAATCGGCTTGCCAAAGGAATTCCACCTCCTGATTTTCGCACACCATGCCGATGCTGGCCCAACGCAAGGTCCGAAGTTCTTCGGCCACGGATTCCATCCATTCTTCCGCCACCTCCAAGAGGAAGCGGGTGGGGGTTTCGCTAAACAACCGAAGGGCGGCGTTTTGATCGCGGTCGAGAGAAGAGACGGCGGCGACCGGAACTCGGGCCAAATCCAGGATGGCTCCGAAACCGCCGCCTAGGGCCATTTCGGAAACGGCCACCGCCAAGCCGCCTTCGGCGAGATCATGGCAGGAAACGGCCAGGCCCCGGTCCAGAATCCGGTGGACGGCATCGAAAACGGCGGGAGCTTGATCGAAGTCCGGGCAAGGCGGTGGCGAGTCCGGCCACTGCAAGACATCGCCAAGGGCGGACCCGCCGCCTTCGGGACCGGTTTCTCCCACCAGAATCAATAGGTTGCCGGGTGCTTTGAAAAAGGTGGAGGAAGCCCGATTCACGTCAGCCACCGGTGCCACGGCGGTGCACAGCAGCGTCGGTGGGATGGCCACTTCCTGGTCTCCGACTCGATATTCGTTGTTCAAGGAGTCCTTACCGGAAATGAAGGGCGCCCCGTAAGCCAAAGCGGCGTCGCGGCAAGCTTCCGCCGCCCGGACCAGGCTGCCCAAGCGATCGGCCTTGCGGCAATCGCCCCAACAGAAGTTGTCCAAGATGGCGACTTGGTGGGGGGTGCCGCCGGCGGCCACCACGTTTCGAATCGCCTCGTCGATGGCGCAGGCGGTGCCGGCGTAGGGATCCACCAAAGCGATTCGCGGAGCCAGGCCGCAACCGATGGCGACGCCACCGGGAAGTTCCAAGCGAGGTTTTAAAACGGTGCCGTCTCCGGGGCCGCGGCCGGCAGGACCCTGATAGGGCTTTCGAGCCGTCCCGCCTTGGACCTCGTGGTCGTATTGACGCACCACCCATTCTTTGGAAACCACGGCCGGGTGGGCCAAGACTTGGGCGAGGAGATCTTCCCGGGAACGTATTTCATCCGCCTTGGGCCAAGGCGTGGCGGACCAGGTGGGGCGGATCACTTCCGCCGATCTTTGCGGTTGCGGAACGCCGCCGTGAAGAAAGTCCATGGCCATGTCGCCGACTTCTTCTCCGTGCCAAAGCAACTGCAAACGACCGCTATCGGTGAATTCGCCGAGAACCACGGCTTCCACCTCATAGCTTTCACAAAGTTGCAACAAGGCCGCTTCGTGTTCCGGGGGCACGGCCAAAACCATGCGTTCCTGAGCTTCGCTGATCCAAATCTCGTCGTAACCCAAACCGGCGTACTTCAAAGGGGCGGCACTCAACTCGACCACGGCGCCCCCGGCCAAACCCCGGTCCGCCCTGCCTTCCCCCATTTCGCCGATGGCGGAAGAAAATCCGCCGGCGCCACAATCGGTGACCGCCCGATACAACCGGCGATCCCGGGCCGCCATCATCAAATCCAGCACTTTCTTTTCGGTAATCGGATCGCCGATTTGCACTGCGGTGGCGTCCACGCTTTCACTTTCTTCGTGTAAAGCTTCCGAAGAGAAAGTCGCGCCGTGAATTCCGTCCCGACCGGTGCGACCGCCGATGGCTACGATTTTGTCTCCCGGCAGGACTTCCTTATGCACGCAATCTCGGGGCAACTCGCCGATACAACCGGCGAAAACCAGAGGATTGGCGGTGTAACCGGGGTGCCGCAAAACGGTGCCGGAAACCGTGGGAATGCCCATCCGGTTGCCGTAGTCCCGAACCCCGGCAATCACGCCTTCCAAAACCCGATCCGGGTGTAAGCAACCAGGCGGCAATTGCTCGAAGGGCAGTTTTTCCGGGCCGACGCAGAAGACGTCGGTGGCGGCGAAAGGCCGCGCTCCCAAGCCGGTGCCGAGAATGTCTCGAATCACCCCGCCGATGCCGGTTCCGGCGCCGCCATAAGGTTCCAGCGCGCTGGGATGATTGTGAGTTTCCACCTTGACCGCGATGCCGATGTCGTCGGTAAAGGCCACCACTCCGGCATTGTCTTCAAAGACGCTCCAGCACCAGTCCGGCGACAGGCGCCGGGTGGCTTCGAATACGGTTTCCTTCAACAGGTTTTGAAATTCTCGCCGTTCCAGTTCGGCGCCGTTTTCATCCCGCACCACCAATCTCACCGGACCGGTCAAAGTCTTGTGTTTGCAGTGCTCGGACCAGGTTTGGGCAAAGGTCTCCAGCTCGACGTCGGTCGGTTCCCGGCCTTCCTGCCGATAGTGGCTTTGAATGGCCTCCATCTCCTCTTGAGATAGGGCCAGGGCCATGCTCCGGCTCAGAGCCACCAGGGCTGCCCCGTCCATTTCCAGGATCGGCACCTCCCGCCTCGGGCTGGGGCGAGGGTTGGGTTGCGGGTGCAAAGCCAGGGCCCGGTCGCCGAGGCAGACTTCCTCGATGGTGGGGTTGGCCAGGGCCCGGCCGCCGGCATTCAGAAAGGCCCCGGGGTCGACTTGGCCCTCCACCCGGAACCAGCGATAGCTTTCCGCCTGCTCCACCGGGATCTCCAAGATGCCGAAGGCCCGGCAGGCGGTTTGTCCTTCCGGATCGGCCACGCCGGCTCGCCGCCGCACCACCAAGGTGGCGGCTCCCAACTCGGGGATTTCGCCCGGGGCCAGGATGCGGGCCTCCTCGACCACCGGATCGGCCAAGACTTCCTGAGTCAAGTGCTCGACTTGCTGGGCCGATAAGTTGGACGGCAATAGGAAGCCCCGGCCGCTGGTGAGCTCCGGAGTCAGGGATAATCCCCGTTGGGCCAAGGCCTTGCGGGCCGCCTTGCCGACCGGGTCGGGCCGGCCTTTTCGGGGTTCCAATTCAATTCGCCAGGCGCCTGAGCTCATGCGGAAGCTTCGATGGAGGCCGATGAGGCAGTATCCTAGGAGCGCGCCTGGGCGGCCGCCACGGATGTCGCCCCCTTCCACCATGGCCAAAGACCGCAACGCCAAGCGCCCGACCGGGCCGATGTCCCTTCCGTTCGAAAAGCCGATCGAAGACGTCCGTTCTCGATTGGAAGAACTGGAAGAACTGGCTTCGAAAACCAGCCACGATCTCAGCGAGGAAATCGATTTTTATCGCGATCGGCTGGCCCGGCTGACCAAGGAGACTTACTCGCAGCTTTCTCCTTGGCAGCGAGTGCAAGTCGCCCGGCATCCCGATCGCCCGTTGACCTCGGACTACATCCAACACCTGTTCGAGGATTTCATCGAGCTCCATGGGGACGGTTTTTACTCCGACGATCCGGCGGTGGTGACCGGATTGGGAACCATGGACGGCCGCAAAATGATGGTCATCGGCCACCGCAAGGGCCGCGCCACCAAGGAGCGGATGAAGTGCAATTTCGGTTCCGCTCATCCGGAAGGTTATCGCAAAGCCTTGCGCAAGATGCAGTTGGCGGAGCGCCTGCAAATTCCGATTTTGACCTTGGTGAATACCCCCGGCGCCTATCCCGGCGTTGGAGCGGAAGAACGAGGGCAAGCCCGTGCCATCGCCGAAAACATCTTCGAGATGTTCGGCATCAAGGTCCCGATCCTGGTGGTGGTGATCGGGGAAGGCGGATCCGGCGGAGCTTTGGGCATCGCCGTCGGCGATCGGGTCGGCATGCTGGAGAACTCCTGGTACTCGGTGATTTCTCCCGAAGGCTGCGCTTCCATCCTGTGGCGCAGCGCCGAGGGCAAGGAACAAGCCGCCGAAGCCCTGAAATTGACCGCCGGCGACTTACAAACCCTGGGCATCGTCGATCAGGTGATTCCGGAACCCATGGGCGGGGCTCACCAGCAGCCCGATCTGGCCATGGCGGCGGTGAAAGATCAGATCGTGGCCTGGTTGGATGAATTGCAAGCCAAGCCTTTGACGGATTTGTTGGCCGAACGCCACCTCAAGTTCCGCCAGATTGCCCAAATCGAAGCCCAGGCCGAAGCTCCGGCCGGCGACGGCGAGGCCGAAGCGGCGCCGGCCGACCCGCAATTGTCCGATCGTCGCTTCCCGCCTCTACGCGACGAGGATTTACCGGCTCCGGAGGTGGGGCGGCGATCCGCTCCAAAGCCCGATCCGGGGACTAAATATTGAGTTCCGGCGAGGGAAAACCCCCCAACGAGCCGGAGATCGCCTCCGTAGAAGAGGAGGAAACCATGGGCGCACCCCAACTACGCTTGATCCACCACCAGCCGCAGGCGGCGGAAGCCGCTGAAGCCGGTGTTGTCGATCCCTGGGAAAGCCTCAGCGATGAAGAGCTTTTGGCTCTGTGTTGTAACGGCGAACGGGAAGCCTTCCGGCTCCTGGTCGAGCGTTACGAAGAGAAGGCTTTCCACACCGTTCGACCGATCGTCGGCTCGGTGGAAACCACTCGGGAAGTTGTCCAAGAGGCCTTCCTCAAGGTTTACGCCAATCGCGAACGCTTCGACCTGCGGCGCAAATTCAGCGCCTGGTTCTACCGCATCTTGCGCAACCAAGCGGTCGATCGGGTTCGGCGCCAAGCCCCCGGCACCCCGGGAGCGGCGGTGGAATTGGTCGGTGATTGGGACGGGAAAGGCTCCGGTCCGGTCCATGCTGCCTCGATTCAAGAGCGGCAACAGGCCGTCCGGCGCATTTTGAAGGATCTTCCCGCCAAGTTCCGCTTAGTGCTTTCGCTCCGGGATTTGGAAGGCTTGAGCTGCGGGGAGATCGCCGAGCGGGTCGGGACCACGCCGGGAACCGTGCGTTGGCGCCTGCATCACGCCCGCAAATTGTTCCGAGAACATTGGGAACGCCTCCTCGGAGAAGAGGAGGGAGGAGCGGAGCTATGAACTGCCGCACCGCCCGCAAATGGATGCCGTTGCACTGCGGTGGAGACCTGCCACTGGCCAAGGCTCGGGCTTTGGAAGAGCACGTCGCCAGTTGCCAGACTTGCCACGGGGAATTGCAGACATTCCGGGATTCCCGGGGAGCTTTGCTTGAGCTTCGGGACGAAGCCGATCTGAACGCTTCCGGCATCTGGCGGACTTTGGAGCCGCGTTTGGATGCTCTGGAAGCTCGCCAGGCTCGGATTCTGCCGTGGTATCGGCAACCCCGCAGGCTGGCCCAAGCTGCTGCCGTGTTGGTTTTGGTGGCCGCTGCCCCGCTGATGTGGCCGGGCTTGCCCTCCGGAGGAGAGGATGGCTCCACCTCCGGCAACGGTGGTTTGGCTGAATTGGCCGGAGGCAACGGTGCCGGCGCCACTCCCGTCATGCCGGCCGTGCATGGGGCCCTTCCTGCCCAAAGCCCCGATCCCGGCGGCTTGACCCCGGTACCTAGGGACGCTCAAGAGCGCATGATTCTGCGCATGGCCAACCAGCACAACGGCGTATTGCCTCTTGGTCAGCAAGGACCGACGACGAGGCTGGTTGGAAATGGCGGAGATGTCGAATACTGATCCAGCACAGGGATGGGGGGGCTACCTCCCGTGGCTCGGCTTCTCGGGCCCTGAAATTCGGACAAGTCGACCATGATTGTTGAAATTGCCCTGTTGTGGCTGCAGGAGGGAGTTGGAACTCCGCCGCCACAGGCCGAGCCGATTTTGGAACCTTCGCCGGTGCAAGTCATGGTGACCCCCAGCGCCTTGGGTGCCTTGGAGGAGGAGCTGTGGAATTTGCACCAGGGGCTGCGGCCGAATTTGGTGCAAATCCGGATCGACTTGGACCCGGAAGCCAAAGATCCTCAGTTCGAACCGGAGTGGGATCTATTGGTCTCCGGCGTCTTCATTGCCGAAGGCGGGTACGTGGTGGCCCCGGGTCCGGTAGAAGCCGGCGAGGGGCGGATTTCGGTGGTGCGTTTCGACGGCAAGACCTTTCCGGCCAAATTGATCGATGCCGACGTCGATTACGGACTCATTCTGTTGAAGGCTCCGGCTCTGGGCTTGAAGAATCCGACTTTCGGCCACCCCTCCTGTATGCGGGTGGGTTCGGTCGCCATCGGGTTGAGCAATCCCTTCGGCACCTTGGAAGGTTCCCTGAGTTTGGGTTTTGTGGCCGGTAAATACCGAGGGCTGGGGCAAGCGAAAAACCTGCTGCAACTGAGCAATCCGGTGAACCCCGGCGACGGCGGTGGCTTGGTGGCCAACCGCAAAGGCCAATTGGTCGGCATCATGCTGACTTCGATGCAGCAATTGGGCTGGTCTTTGGCTCAATCCGGGGAACAAGACACCCAGGGGTGGCATCGAGCTCAAGGCATTTCTTTTGCCGTGCCGGTGGATCAGGTCTTGCGGACCTTCCAGAAGCACCTTCCTTGGAAGCTGCCGCCGACGCCGCGACTTGGAGTGGCCATACGGCAACACTTCGATCCAGAGCGCCGGGCTGCCCTCGGCCTGCCGGGTTCTTGGAGTTTGGAAGTCGTGGAAGTGGTTCCCGGCGGGCCGGCGGCCAAAGCCGGGATGAAAAAGGGCGATATCCTGCTTGCGATTGGCGGTCAGAACTTGGTCAGCACCGATTGCGTGGCCGAGGTGTTATGGCAGGTTCGCGGCCGGACCCAGATGATTTTTCTCCGCGGCGAAATTCGCCAGCAGGCTCAAGTGCAATTACAACCGGTGGTGGCCGGTTCGAAGCACTAATCGAGTTCAACCCTGGGTTGGGGTGGCTTCTTCGGCCAGCGGCACGTTGCGGCGGTTTTTATAGGCCTGAATGATGTCCAGAGCCTGAGATACTTCTTTGCTTTCGATTTGGCGATCGGTTTTCCGCACGAACACTTGCATGTCTTCGGCGGCGGAACTCAGATCGCCCAGCCAGTAGTAACACATGCCGCGGTTGAAGTACTCGTGGGAGAGTTCAGGATTCAAATTTAAGATGGCGGTGAGTTCTTGCACCGCCTCGGGGTATCTCTTGCTGTCCAAGTAAATCGTAGAAGCCAAGCCGCGGGCTTGGATTTCCATGTCCATGTCGGCTCGGAGCGCTTGGCGCAGGGCGTCTTCTTGCGGCAGGTTCAATTCCTGCAAAGCCAATCGTTCATTCTTATAGCGCCGGGAGCGTTGCAACTCCGAAATCAGCTTTTGCAAGACTTCCAAGGCTTCATCGGTGCGCTCCATGTGGGTATAGCAGTTGGCCAGCAACCGCATGGTGAAGCGATCGTCGGGAATGGCGGTGGAAGTTTCGGATAAAAACTCTTCGGCCTGATTCAAGTGATCTTCGGCTTTGCCCTGGGCCGTTTCCGCTCGAGTTTTCATGTCCGCCAAGGATTCCCCTTCTTCTCCGGCCATTTCTTCCAAACGGGCTTCCAAAATGGCCGACTCGCCCAACAGGAATTCAGCGTAGCGGAGGTGATATTCCCCCAAGGAATACGTGGTGCGGTAATCCGGATCCAGATCGTGGGCCTTTTCCAGATATTCCCTGGCGGCGGCCACGTGTTTGAGATCTCGCCATTGCAGCAGCGTTCGTCCCATCACCAAATTCAGTTTGGGATGATCCGGCTCCAGAGCCAGGCCCATGCTGGCTTGCTGTTGCGCCCGGGGCAGATCGCCCACGTCGTAATACTGCCGCGCCCGGCGATAGAAATCCTCCAACCGGGTCAGCTCATTCTCTTCCGAGGAGGAGCAGGCCGCCAGCAGAAGGGTGAGGGCAAGCAGGTGGATGAACCGCATGTTGCAGCTTGATTTTGGACTTGGGAGGCGCTCCGGTCAAACCGGGCCTTGGTGATGTCGGCGCACCGGCGGGGGGATGGCCCCCAGGTTTCGGCCGCAGGCAAAAGAGCCGAGGCCGCCCTGGCATAGGGCGACCTCGTCGGGCGGCAACGGAATTTCCCGGGCGGGAGCTTCCAAAGGGATCAGGCGTCGTCCGAATCCCACATCCAGGGTTGGGCAATCGGAGTCCAGTCTTCCAGGCCGTCGGGAAAGAAGAGCTTCAGTTCCCGTTCGGCGCTGGCCGGGGAGTCGGAGCCGTGGACCAGATTGAAGGAGCGGGAGGCGCCAAAGTCGCCGCGCAGGGTGCCGGCATCGGCATCCGGGCCGAAGGTGGCTCCCATCATTTTGCGGACGATGGCGACCGCCTGGGGCCCGCGCAGCGCAAGCGCCAGGATGGGGGAGGCGGTCATGAACCGGACCAAGCCTTCGTAGAAGGGCTTACCGACGTGATCGGCGTAGTGCTGGGCGGCAAGTTCGGGGGTCATGCGCAACAGGCGCATGCCGGCGAATTGCAGGCCTTTGTCCTCGAAGCGGCTGAGGATGCGCCCGACCAAGCCCCGGTGAAGGGCATCGGGCTTGAGTAAAACGAGGGTGGTTTCCACGATGCTAGAAGGCGGTTGCGGTTTTCCGGAGGAGAAGGGTAGGAGCGCTGGCGAAGAATGGCTAGAAGCTGAGCAATGTTTCTTGACCCAGGAAGGGGCAGATCTACAATTTTGGCCCCTTCTGGACGGTGACCGTCAAACGTTTCAAAGACGGTAAACGGACACTGCTCTTTCCCTGTTCACGAGACCGGATCCCGGTGCCCCGGATTTCCTTTCCCGCCGTACCTGAAGCCCTTGCCGGCCGACGCTTGCCAGGCTCCTTTCACCGGCGGGTTCATTCCATCGCTGCCCCCCTTGAAGCCCAAAGCCAAGTCCAAGGACAAACGCAAAGAAATGAATTCCATGCGGTTGTACTCCGCTGGAATCGAGTTTTGCGCCATTTTGGTTTTCTTCGCCGGCGGTGGCTGGTTTTTGGACCAGCAATTGGAAATCCTGGACGGCTTCCCCTTGTTTCTTCTGAGCGGCATGGTGCTCGGTTTGGGCCTGGGGATTTACCGCCTGCAACTGACCCAGTCCAAGCCTCGAAAACCCGCCGACCCTGCTTCCGGGCAGGATTCGAAGGCGTCCGAAACTCCTCCGGAGGATCCTCCGTCGAGTTCATGAAGGCCCTCGTCTTGGCTTGGATTCTTGGCACGGCCAGTTGGTGGGCGTGGCCCGAAGCCTGGCGGCTGGGATTGCTTTTGGGCTGGTCCATGGCTTTGCTTTTGGAAGCCTGGCTGCTGGCCAAAAGAAAACGCTTGCTGCTGATGGCGCCGCCGCCTCCGGATCACCCCCGGCGCGGTGGCCAAGATTTGTTGCAAGTCTTGGTTTCCGGCTTTCTCCTCAAGCTGTTCCTGCTTGCGGGAGGAGGCTTTCTGGGAGCCAAAACCGGTCTCTTTCATTACCCGTCCTTTCTCCTGGCATTCCTAGTGGGAGTGTTCTACGGAGAAGGGATCGGCTTCGTCCTGCTCCTGCGCCTTCCACCTTCACCCAAGTCCGAACACGGCAAGTGAACCTCCCCCTCGCATCCATCCTGAATCCCAGCGCCCTTCCTTCGGGTGGTGGAGACTCTGATGCGTTTTCGACCTTGTTCGGCCACGTCGTGCCGCACCAAGGTTTGCTGCCGATTTTGCACCAGCCCACCGAGCTATTCGGGCTGCCGATTTACAACATTCAGTTTTTTCAAATCCTGTCGATCTTGGCCATTTTCCTGGTATTCAGGACCATCGCCAAAGACATCCAAAGCAATGGCGGGGGACGATTCAGCCGGGTTTTCGCTGGCTGGACCAACTTTATTCGAGAGGAAATGGTTCAACCCTATCTCGGTGAACACCACGGTAGGATCTTGTTGCCGCTGTTCCTGTCGATCTTCTTCTTTATCGCTTTCATGAACTTGTTCGGCTTGGTCCCCGGCGGCGCCACCGCCACCGGTAGCGTCTGGACCAATGCCGCCCTGGCCACCGTCTCCTTCTCCTGCATGGTCGTTGGAGGCATGGTGGTGCAAGGGCCGATCGCTTTTTGGAAAAACCTGATTCCCCACGGCGTGATGCTGCCGCTGATCCCGCTGATGTTCGTGGTGGAAATCATGGGCTTGGTCGTCAAGCCCATCGCTCTGACCATTCGTCTGTTCGCCAACATGACGGGCGGTCACTTGGTGCTGCTGGCTTTCATGGGCCTGATCTTTTACTTCGGCACCAACATGGGGACAGCTGCCGGTTTCGCCATCCTTCCGTTGGGATTCGGCATGTCCGTCTTCATGATGATCATTGAGAGCTTCGTGGCTCTCATTCAGGCATACATCTTCACGTTGCTGTCCATCATCTTCGTGGGCATGTGCCTGCATCCGGACCACTAACGTTCCCGCTTAAACCCCAGAAACAATGCTTCACGCACTGCTTCCCATCGTCACTGAGACCGCCGTCAACGCAGCCGCCGTGGCTCAGGAGACGACTTCCAACTCCAACCTGATCCCCTTGGCCGCCATTGGTGCCGGCCTCGCCGTGATCGGTGGTGGTTACGGAATCAGCAAGGCCGCTGCCTCGGGTAATGAAGCCATTGCCCGTCAGCCCGAAGCTGCCAGCGACATTCGGGGTAACTCCCTGATCCTTTCGGCTCTGATCGAAGGCGCCACCTTCTTTGGCGTTCTCGTCGCTCTCCTGTTGGCCCTCAAGCAAGTCTGATTGGCATTGCGGGAACCCAGCTCTTGCCGGCTGCCGCACGCGGCCGGCAAGGCCTGACCCGCAGGAGCTCCCTGCATGCACTTGCCCATTCTTCTGGTACTTGCCAGTGAAGAAGGAGGTGGCGGTCTCAACGCCATCTTCAGCGCCGAGTATTCCTTTTGGTGGACCCTTCTGATCTTCCTGGTCTCCTTACCACTGATGTGGAAGGTAGTGTTCGGCCCGATCGCCGACGCTTTGGACCGGCGTGAGCAAGCTTCTCGGGAAGCCCGCCTGGCGGCGGAAGCAGCCCGCGAGGAAGCCCAGCGCATTCAGGAAGCCATGAAGAAGGACCTGGAAGCCGCCCGTCAAGAAGCCAATCAACAAGTCGCCGATGCCCGCGCCCGAGCCGAAACTCGGGAGAAGGAAATTCTGGCGGCGGCTCAAGAGCAGGCTGAAGCGGACCGGCGACGGGCCCAAGAGGAAATCGAGCGGGCCTTGCAATCGGCCCGACAAACTCTGCGGGCGGAAGCCGTCGCCCTCGGAGTGGAGATCGCCGAACAGGTCATGGAGCGCAAGTTCAGCGCCGAAGACCATCAGCGATTGGTGTCTTCCTTCCAGGAAGAAATGCGGTCTTAAGGACCCAGGTCCACGAGGCCCCAGACTCACGCCAAGACCAAGCTGACGCATGTCAAAGCAAGATCACGCCGGAGGCGCCGCCCAGCGCTACGCCAAAGCCCTGTTCGAAGTGGCTTTGGAAAAGCAGGCCTTGGAGGCCGTTGCCCAGGACATGGAGCTTCTGGCCCAAGTTTGTTCCGACCCTGAGGTCGGGGCTTGGTTGACGGATCCCCGCGCCGATGAAAACCGCAAAGCCGAGATTTTGCAGCAGCAACTCGGCGACAAAGTCCATCCGCTGAGCGGCAACCTGCTTCGGGTGCTGGCCAGGCGGAAGCGGCAAGCGGCCCTCGGCCAGATTCCGGTGGCCTTTCAGGCCATGGTGGACCGGCACCAAAACCGCCTGCGCGGCACCGTCGAAACTGCGGTAGCCCTGTCAGCGGAACAAAAATCCGGTTTGGAAAGTTCATTGGGCAGTCGTTTGCAACGCGACGTTTGCCTGGAAGTTCAGGAGGACCCCCAGCTTCTCGGTGGGGTTCGCATCACCCTTGGCAGCACCCGGTTCGATGGAACCGTTCGTGGCCGCCTGGAACGCCTTCGCCAGCGCCTTGTCGATGTTGACTTGGGTACCCGCTAAGCCGCAAGGACCGCTTCCCCTTCACAGCCTTCAGATTCTTCTTCACCCCCGCGACTAGGCATGGAACTGCAACCTTCGGAAGTCACCTCGATTCTGAAAAAGGAAATCGAAGGCTTTGAGACCTCCGCCTCCAAGGAATCGGTCGGCACGGTACTCCAAGTGGGGGACGGTGTGGCCCGGGTTTACGGTCTCGACGACTGCATGATGGCGGAGCTGCTGGAATTCCCCGGCGGCGTCATGGGCATGGCCCTCAACCTGGAAGACGACAACGTCGGGGTCGTGCTGCTGGGTGACGCCACCAAAGTCAAGGAAGGCGACACCGTCAAAACCACCGGACGCATCATCTCCGTTCCCACTGGGGACGCCATGGTCGGTCGGGTGGTCAACGCTCTCGGACAAGCGGTGGACGGCAAGGGACCGATTCAGGTTTCCGATGCCGACTATCGGCCGGTGGAACAAGATTCTCCGAACGTCATCGAGCGCCAGCCGGTGAAAGAGCCCCTCATGTCGGGGATCAAAGCCATTGACTCCATGATTCCGGTCGGCCGGGGTCAGAGGGAATTGATTATTGGCGACCGTCAAACCGGCAAGACCGCTCTGATCATCGATGCCATCATCAATCAGAAAAAGACCGGGGGCGGCGATCCCAGCAACCCCGATCAGGTGATCTGCATCTACGTGGCGGTCGGTCAGAAGCAATCGACCGTGGTCGACGTGGCCCGGCGATTCGAGGCTGCCGGCGCCATGCCCTATACCATCATCGTCAACGCTGCGGCTTCGGACGAAGCCTCGATGCAGTTCTTGGCACCTTATTCCGGAACCGCCATGGGCGAGTATTTCCGGGATCGGGGCCGCCACGTCCTGATTGCTTACGACGACCTCAGCAAACAAGCGGCGGCTTATCGCCAGGTGATGTTGTTGCTGCGCCGTCCGCCGGGCCGGGAAGCCTTCCCCGGAGACATTTTCAACCTGCACAGCCGGTTGTTGGAACGGGCGGCAAAGTTGGCCGACAACGCCCACGAGTTGAGCCCGCAGAAATACCAAGCCGGCGGCGGTTCCCTGACCGCCCTGCCGGTGGTGGAAACCCAGGAAGGCGATGTTTCCGCTTACATCCCCACCAACGTCATTTCGATTACCGACGGCCAAATCTTCCTGGAGGGCAATTTGTTCTACTCCGGGGTTCGTCCGGCGGTGAACGTGGGTATCTCCGTCAGCCGGGTGGGCGGCTCCGCCCAAACCCCGGCGATGAAGAAGGTCGCCGGCGGTTTGCGGATCAACTTGGCCCAATACCGGGAACTGGAAGCTTTCGCTCAGTTCGGCTCGGATTTGGACAAGGCCACCCAGCAAGCCCTGAACCGCGGAGCCCGTTTGGTGGAATTGTTGAAGCAAGGCCAATACGCGCCGCTGCGCAACTCCCACCAGATCGCCGCCATTTACGCCGGAACTTCCGGCAGTCTGGATGAAGTGCCGGTCGACAAGATCGCCGATTTCGAAACGGCTTTCTTGGAATTCATGGACGACACTCATCCCGAGTTGTTGACCGCTTTGGACGATTGGAAAGCCAAGTGGACCGACGAAATGCAGAGCCAAATGCAAGCGGCGGTCGACGAATTCCTCGCCCAATTCAAAGCCAGCCTCTGATCCTCTAGGCCCAGGAACCTACCGTGGCGAATCTCCGCGACTTAAGGCAACGCATCTCCAGCATCGGGAACATCCAAAAGATCACCCGGGCCATGGAGATGGTGGCCACCACCAAGTTGCGCCGGTATCAAGACCGGGCGGTTTCCGCCAAGCCTTACACCGGGGAAATCGAAGGTCTGGTGCGCCGCTTGAGCGGAGCCGTGGCCGGCAATCCTTCCGCCGCCGGCGAAGCCCAGCGCTTGTTCGCCTCGGTCAACCCCAAGGCTCCCCAGGGAGTCCTGTTCGTGGGTTCCGACCGCGGTCTTTGCGGGGCTTACAACACCAACGTGCAGCGTTTGCTGGATCAAGAGTTGGCCGAGCTGGAAGGCGAGTACCACCTCTACGTCATCGGCCGCAAGGCCATGCAACACGCCAAGCGCAAGGGCTACCCGGTGGCCATGTACCTCGAGGATTTGGTCCTCGAGAAAATGAACTTCAGCGATGCGGCCAACATCAGTCGCTTGCTGGTTCAAGAGTTTTTGGACGGCAACGCTTCTTCCATCCACCTTTGCTTCACCCGCTTTGCGTCGATGGTGCGTTTCGTCCCCGGCTTTGAGGGCTTTCTGCCGATTGCCCCTCCCGCTGACGCTGAAGTGGAAGAGGACACCATCCTGGAACCGGATGGGGCCAGCCTCTTGGGCCGTTTGATCCCGAGGTTCTTGGAGACCGTGGTCTATCACAGTCTGCTGGAATCCGTTACCTCGGAATACGCTTCGCGGCGCATGGCGATGAAGAACGCCACCGACGCCGCCGGCGAAATGAAGGCTGAAATCACCCGCGACTACAACAAGGCGCGGCAGCAGAAGATCACCAGCGAGATTCTCGAGATCGTCTCCGGAGCCGAAGCTCTCTGATCCCCCGACACCTGCCTGAACGAACACTCTTGCGATGAGCGCTGAAGGAACCATCAAGCAAATTTTCGGCCCCGTGGTGGACGTGGCCTTTCCGGAAGGGGCGCTCCCCGGCATCAACTATGCCGTGGAAGTTCCTCGGGAAGACTCGGCGACGCTGGTGCTGGAAGTGGCCCAGCACTTGGGGGACGAAATCGCCCGCTGCGTGGCCATGTCCTCGACTGACGGCCTGAAGCGGGGAATGCGCTGCGTGAACACCGGCGACGCCATCAAGGTGCCCGTCGGTCAAGCCACCACCGGCCGGGTCTTCAACTTGTTGGGCCGTCCCTTGGACGAGCAAATCAAGGGCGGCGTAGCCGCCGACGACCACTGGCCGATCCACCGCCCGGCTCCCAGCTTCGAAGATCAGGAAGCGGTAAGTCAGGTGTTCGAAACCGGTCTCAAGGTGGTCGATTTGCTCTGCCCCTTTGCTTTGGGCGGCAAGATCGGTTTGTTCGGGGGCGCCGGCGTCGGCAAGACGGTGTTGATTCAGGAGCTGATCCGAATCACCGCCGTGGAAAAAGGTGGTTTCTCGGTGTTCTGCGGCGTGGGGGAGCGGACCCGGGAAGGCAACGACCTCTGGTTGGAGATGTCCGAAGCCGAATACACCACTCCCGACGGTGAAAAGGCGGCGGTGATCGACAACGCCGTGCTGGTGTTCGGGCAGATGAACGAACCTCCCGGCGCTCGTTTGCGCATCGCTCTCTCCGGTCTGACCATGGCGGAGTATTTCCGCGACGAGAAGAACAAAGACGTCCTCCTGTTCGTCGACAACATCTTCCGTTTCGTTCAGGCCGGCTCGGAAGTATCCGCCTTGCTGGGCCGGATTCCTTCCGCGGTGGGTTATCAGCCGACCCTGGGTTCGGAAATGGGAGCGCTTCAAGAGCGCATCACTTCCACCAAGAAAGGCTCGGTGACTTCCATGCAGGCGGTCTACGTGCCGGCGGACGACTTCACCGACCCGGCGCCGGTAGCCACCTTCGCCCACTTGGACTCCACCATTCTGCTGGACCGGGCGATTTCCGAATTGGGCATTTACCCGGCGGTTCACCCGCTGAAGTCCACTTCCCGGATGTTGGACCCGCAAGTCGTCGGCGATCACCACTACAACGTGGCCACCGAGGTGCAGCGGGTGCTCCAGCGCTACGCCGACTTGAAGGACATCATTGCCATCTTGGGTATGGAAGAATTGTCCGACGACGACAAGCAGGTCGTTCACCGCGCTCGTCGATTGCAGCGCTTCTTGTCCCAGCCCTTCTTCGTCGCCGAGCAATTTACCGGAACCCCCGGTCGATTCGTGCCTAAGGAAGAAACCGTTCGCTCCTTTGAAGAGATCCTGCAAGGCAAGCACGACGATTTGCCGGAGCAGGCCTTCTACATGGTGGGCGGGATCGACGAAGCCGTCGAAAAAGCCAAGACTTTGTAAGCTGAAGCGCTCATGGTCACCGACCGCAAACTCAAGCTGCGCATCGTTTCGCCGGAAGCCGTCCTGTTGGAAGAGGAGGTGGCTTCGGTCACCTTCCCCGGCGAAGACGGCTTGTTCGGCGTGTTGCCGCGGCACGCCGCCATGCTGAGTTTGAGCGAAAGCGGCAAGCTCAGCGCCCGCATGGCCGATGGCACCATGCTGGAATTCGTGGTCCACGACGGATTCGTCGAAGTACGGAACGACCAAATCACGGTGTTGACCCGCTCGGCGGAACGTCCCCAGGACATTGATGCGGATCGGGCCCGAGAGGCAGGCGAACGCGCCAAGGTCCGCCTTCGTGGCACCAAAGAAGAAGTGGATTTGATTCGGGCCCAAGCCGCCTTGAAGCGAGCCTTGGTCCGCCAGCGCTACGCGGAAACTAGAGTCTAATGGGCACCTCCGCTGGTGCTGCCCGAAGCCACCGTTGCGGAGAGCTCCGAGCGGAGCACGTCGGCCAGGAAGTGGTCTTGTGCGGATGGGTGCAATCCCGTCGCGACCACGGGGCGGTGGCCTTTATGGATCTGCGGGATCGATATGGCTTGATCCAAGTCGTCGCCGACGAAGACAGTCCCGCTGAATCCAGGGAGTTTCTTGGCAAACTCCATTTGGAAGACTGCATGCAGGTCACCGGCACCGTGCGCATGCGAGGGGAAGGCAATCGCAATCCCGACCGGGCCACTGGCGACGTCGAAGTGGTGGCCAAGAAAGTCGAGCGACTTTCCATTGCCAAACCGGTTCCGATCGAGATCCTGGACGATTTGGACGCGCCGGAAGAGTTGCGATTGCGCTATCGCTACTTGGATTTGCGGCGCACGCCGATGCGCCGCTTCATCGAGCAGCGCACCCAGGCCAACCATGCCATTCGCAGCAATTTGGTGGAGCAAGGGTTCGTGGAAGTGGAAACTCCCATGCTCACCAAATCCACTCCGGAGGGCGCCCGGGATTATCTGGTCCCGAGTCGAATGAAAGCAGGGCACGTTTACGCCCTGCCGCAATCGCCGCAAATCTTCAAACAGTTGTGCATGGTCGCCGGTTTGGATCGCTACTTCCAAATCGCCCGTTGCCTTCGAGACGAAGATCTGCGCGCCGACCGCCAACCTGAATTTACCCAGTTGGATTTGGAAATGTCCTTTGTCGAAGAAGAGGACGTTTTCCAAACCGTGGAGCAGGTGGTGGCGGCTCTTTATCAAAGCTTGTTCGGCCAAACTCTGGAACGGCCTTTCGAACGCATGTCCTATGCCGAGGCCATGCGCCGCTATGCCAGCGACAAGCCGGATCTGCGCAACCCATTGGAAATAGTCGACCTGCAGTCCGTTGCCGGTGACCTCGGTTTCAAAGTGTTCGATTCAGTGTTGAGCGCCGGTGGCATGGTGCGAGGCCTTCGGGTACCCGGTGGCGCTTCCTTGAGCCGCAAGGCGATTGAAAGCATCGAACAAACCGCCCGGGATGCCGGCGGAGCCGGAGCCGCTTGGTGCAAAGTGACCGAGGGCGGTCAAGCGACCGGACCTATGGGCCGCTTCCTCAAGGGAGAGGCCGGCGCCGCCTTCCTGGCCGCCCTTCAAGCGGAGGCCGGCGATTTGGTTTTGGCGGTGGCCGACCGAAAGCGGGTGGCTTTGGTGGTCCTGGATCACGTCCGCCGCAAAGCCGGTCAACTAATGGACCTAGTGCAAGGACCGGATCGGTTGCTGTGGATTACCGAATTCCCTCTATTCGAAGAGGTGGAAGACGGGGTTTGGGCTCCGGCTCACCATCCCTTCACCTCCCCGGTGGAGGAGGATTTGGACATCCTCCGCCAGGGGCAGAAAGATGGGGTCCGCTCCCGGGCCTATGACCTGGTCCTCAACGGGGTTGAACTCGGATCGGGCTCGATCCGAATCCATCGCCGGGAGGTCCAAGAGGTGGTCTTCGAAGCCATCGGACTGAGTCCGGAACAGGCTCGCCGGCGCTTTTCATTTTTGTTGGAGGCTTTCGACTACGGTCCGCCTCCTCACGGTGGCTTCGCCATCGGCTTGGATCGGCTGTACGCCCTGTTGTTTCAGGCCGAGTCCATTCGCGACGTCATCGCCTTTCCGAAAACCTCTTCCGCCGCCTGCCCCCTGACCGGGGCGCCGGGCCAGGCGGATCCCGCCCAACTGGAAGAGTTGGGCTTACAACTCTCCGAACGGGCTTCCGTGGTGGAAAGCCCGGAATCGGTCTAAAATGGCCCCATGGGCTCCAGGCCGCCAACCTTAACCCTTCACCTTTCGAGGTAAACCACCATTCCTTCCAGACGCCGCAGAAGATTCATCCCGCCCGAGAAAGAACGGTATCGTCTTAACGAAAAGATCCGGGTTCGGGAGATTTTCCTGATTAACGCCGAAGGAGTTCGCGTCGGCATTGTGCCCACCGACGACGCTCGGCGCCAAGCCAAGGAAGCCGGATTGGATCTGGTCGAGGTGGCGCCCAACGTACGGCCGCCGGTTTGTCGAATTCTGGACTATGGCAAGTTCAAATACGAACAGAAGAAGAAGCAGAACAAGTCCAAGAATGCTTCCGCGGTATTAAAAGAAATTCGGGTACGGCCCAAGATCGACAAGCACGATTTGGAAATCAAGATCCGTAAGGCCCGCGAGTTCCTGGAAGAGGGGCACAAGGTGCAAGTCACCTGCCTGTTCCGCGGCCGGGAAATGGCCTATCAACACATCGGCTTGGAAGTCATGAAACGAGTGGTGGAGGCTTTGGAAGACATTTCCCGGGTAGAGCGGGAGCCCCGTCGCGAGGGTCGTCGCCAAACCTTGTTGTTAAGTGCAGTAAGGCGATAACCGGCGAGAAAAGCCCGGCTCTGAAGGCTTGATTCCTGCGCCGGGAACGCTATGCTGTTGGGCCATTTTCCGGTCCCCCGCAAGGCTCAGACCGTGCCCAAGCAGAAGACCAAGAAGTCCGTCTCACGCCGCATGAAGCTTACCAAGAACGGTAAGCTCCTCCGCCGGCACATGGCCACCGGGCACCTGTTGTCGCCCAAGTCGGCCAAGCGTCGCCGTAAGTTGCGTCGCAGCACCGTGGCGAAAGGCAAGATCGCCAAGAACCTGGCCAGCTTGATTCATAGCTGATCGCACAGGCCGGCGATTTGGGCCGTGTTTTTTTTGCCGGCTCAATCTTGGCTGCCTTGCCGTCGTTTTCGCCTTCCCTTCCAAAAGCCCGTTTCGATCGGAAACCATGACTCGCGCCCGTAACGTCGTCCCCCGCCTTCGCCGCCGCCGCCGCTACATGCGGCAAGCCCGCGGTTATTGGGGTGCCCGGCATCGCCTCCTTCGGACCGTCAAGGAATCTCTGCTCCGGGCCGGCCAGTTTGCCTATCGCGATCGTCGCAACCGCAAGCGGGTCATGCGGAGGCTATGGATCCTGCGTCTGAACGCGGCTTCTAGAACTCACGGATTGCCCTATAACCAATTGATGGCTGGGCTGAAGAAGGCCGACGTGGGCATCGATCGCAAAGCCCTCTCCGAATTGGCCTTCCACGATCCCCAGGCCTTTGGGGAAGTCGTGGCGGTGGCCAAGTCGGCCCTGGCTGCCTAGCTCGCCTGGCGCCATGCGTGAGCGCCTCGAGGAGCTCCGCCGGGAAGCTCTGGCCATCGTTGCCGAGGCTGGAGAAGAAGCCCGTTTGCGGGAGGTGGAAGTTCGATTCCTCGGTCGAAACGGGGAAATCACCGGCTTACTGCGCCAGCTTGGATCGCTTCCTGCGGATCAGCGTCCTGCTGCCGGCCGGGAAGCCAATTTGGTCAAGGCGGCGTTGCAGGAAGCCTTGGACCAGCGCCGGGATCAACTCCAACAAGCCTCGCTGGCCCGGGAACTCCGGGGCGAGGGATTCGATCCGACTTTGCCCGGACCGCCGCCGCCCGCCGGCGCTTTGCATCCTTTGAGCCAAGTGCAGCGGCGACTGGAGGATTTATTTAGCTCCATGGGATTCCTGGTGGCCGACGGCCCGGAAGTGGAGTGGGAGTCCTACAACTTCGACGCCCTGAACATTCCTCCGGACCATCCTGCTCGGGAGGCCCAGGACACCATCTTCGTTCGAGCTCCCCAAGCCACCGCAGAGGCCTCTGCCGCCGCTGAAAGCGATGGCAAAGCCGATGGCGTGGTGCTTCGCAGCCACACCTCCACGGTGCAGATCCGGGCTTTGAAAAAGCACGGTCCCCCTTTGCGAGTCGTGGCTCCCGGCCGGGTATTCCGGCAAGAGGCTCAAGACGCCACCCACGAACACACTTTCCATCAAATGGAAGGCCTGGTGGTGGATCGTGGGGTTGGAGTGGCCCACATGCTCCACGCCATGAACAGCCTGTTGGAAGGCCTGTTTGGAAGGAAGTTGGAAACTCGATTGCGACCCGGTTTCTTTCCCTTCGTTGAACCCGGCTTCGAATTGGACGCTCGTTGCCCATTCTGCGACAGCGGATGCCGAGTTTGTAAAGGCAGCACTTGGATTGAGTTGATGCCCGGAGGCTTGGTGCATCCCAACGTGCTTGAAGCTTGTGACGTCGATCCGGAAGTTTATAGCGGCTATGCCTTCGGCTTGGGCCTTTCCCGGGTGGTGATGTTGAGCTACGGCATCGACGACATTCGCTGGCTGTTAAGCGGCGACTTGCGTTTCTTGCGCCAATTCCCGTCATGAAAATCTCTCTGAATTGGGTCGGCGAATTCGTCGACTTGGATGACCAGGACCCGGCCCAGGTGGCCGAGTTGTTGAGCCTTCACACCGCCGAGGTGGAGGGCTTGGAGGTCTTTGGAGATAACTTGCGGGAGGTGGTCGTCGGCGAGGTGGTGGAATGCGGCCGGCACCCGCAAGCGGACAAATTATCGGTGACTCGAGTCGCCTTCGGCGCCGGCGAAACCGTGCAGGTGGTGTGCGGAGCCCCGAACGTCCGGCAGGGTTTGAAAGTGGCCTTCGCGCCGGTGGGGACGGTGCTTCCCGGCGGCCTGAAACTGAAAAAGGCCAAGCTTCGCGGCGAACTTTCCATGGGCATGATTTGTTCGGCCCAGGAATTGGAACTCAGCGAAGACCATCAAGGGATTCTGGAATTGCAGCCGGAAGCCAAAGTCGGTCAACCCTTGATCGAGCATTTGGCGCTGGCCGATCCGGTGCTGGAGTTGGACAACAAATCGCTGACTCATCGCCCGGATTTATGGGGTCATTACGGATTTGCCCGGGAACTGGCGGCAATCCTGCAACGGCCTTTGAAACCTCTTCCGGTTTTGGCCGATTGGCCGGAGGCGCAGTCGGAGATTCCGATTCACCTGTTGGATCCGGAAGGTTGCCCGTTGTACTTGGGCTTGCCGGTAGAGCTTGGCGGTCGCCCGAGCCCATCCCCGGAGTGGTTGCAAAGGCGCCTGTTGGCGGTGGGGCAAAGGCCCCTGAGCGACATCGTCGATCTCACCAACTTTGTCCTGTTGGAGTTGGGCCAGCCGACACACGCTTTCGATTTAGATCGTTTGTCCGGCCCGGAAATCCAAGTGCGGGCGGCCGAAGAAGGAGAAGTGCTGACCACCTTGGACGGCCAGCCCCGAAGCTTGCAGGCGCAAGATTTGGTCATTGCCGACGGCAGTGGAGGAGTGGCTTTGGCCGGCGTCATGGGCGGCGGCGAAACCGAGGTCGGGGATTCGACCGAGCGCATCCTGCTGGAGTCGGCGGTGTTTCACCCGGTTCGCATTCGGCGCACTTCCAAGCGTTTGGCTCTGCGGACCGAGGCTTCTTCCCGATTCGAAAAGTCTTTGGATCCGGCGTTGGCCGAGCAAGCCTTGCAGCGCTTCGCCTATTTGTTGGCCAAAGTGCGGCCCCAAGCCCGCTTGATGGCGGCTCCGGCCAAAACCGGCCAGGCTGCGGCCCCGCAACGTCGCCTGCAGTTGGAACCGGCTAAAACCAGTGCTTTGTTGGGACTTCCGCTGCAGGCCGAAGAAATGCTGCGGCCGTTGCAGGCCTTGGGTTTCCAAACCGAAGCCAAGGATGAAAGTCGCCAGGCCTATTGGGTCGAGGTCCCCAGTTGGCGGGCCACCAAGGACGTCACTTTGGACATTGATTTGGTGGAAGAAGTGGGCCGGTTGGCGGGTTACCATCGCATTGAAGCCGTGCCTCTTCGGGCACCGGTGGAGGCGCCGTGGAAAGATCCGGTGCGGAATTTGGCCCGGCGGCTTTGCGATCGCATGGCCGGGACCCATCACGGCTTTGAATCCCAGGCCTATTCTTTCCTGGACCAGCGCTGGGCGAAACGCTTGAACCTGCCTTTGGAGGCTTTCGCCCGGTTGCAAAACCCGGTTCAAGAAGGGGTGGATTTGGTTCGCCGCGATCCGATTCCGAGTTTGCTGGAGCAAGTGCCGGCCAACTTGCTGGAAAACGAGCGGGGTTTGTTGTTTGAATGCGCCAAGGGCTATCAACCCGGAAACGGCCCGCTGCCGGAAGAAAGGATCTGGTTCGGGGCGGTGGCTTGGAGCCCGAAATCGAAAACCGAAGACGGGCCGGAAAGCATGTTCGGAAGGATGCGCAGCCTCACCGAGGATTTGCTGCGTTGCGCGCCGTTGGATGATTGGCAGGTGCAAACCGGCCTTCCTTCGAAGCAAGATGCCTTGCAGGCTCCTTGGGCTCATCCCAGTCAGAGTCTTTGCTGGCATAGTTCGCCGAAGACCAAGGATGCCGGCCGTATTTTGGCCGTTAGCGCCATGTTGGATCCCCAATTGCGGGAGGAACTCTCTCTGGAAAACGTGGCGGTCGGCCTGTTCTTGCTCGATTTGGCGGCGCTGACTCAACTTTGCGAGGGCCGCTTGCCGCGGTTCGAATCTCCGGCCCGGTTTCCCGCCATCAAGGTCGACGTAGCCTTGGCGTTGCCGGTGACGGTGGCCTATGACCAGGTGGAGAAAGCCTTGCGCGAGGCCGGCGGCAAGCTGTTGGAAGACCTGCGCTTGTTCGATATTTTTCAGGGAGCTTCCTTAGGCGAAGGCATACGGAGTCTGGCTTTTCATGCCACCCTCCGTTCCGCCAGCAAGACTTTGAGCGAAAAGGACGAGCAGAAGTTCCTCAAACGGGTTGAAGCGGCGGCTCAACGCCTCGGCGGAAACTTAAGAAGTTGCTGATTCACCTTGGCCGATTAGGCCACCGGCTACCCTTGCAACCGGCCCGAGTTGGGGAGTCATTGCGAAGAACTTCTCGGCCGGGTGGCGAACAGAGCTTTGTCTTCCATTTGCAGCCAAAGATGAAGCTCAATACCGGCTGCGGCGGCGCGGCGGGGTAATTCCTCCAAATGCTGCGGCGAGTCTTCTAGCTGGTGCAACAACAACCACACCGGCTCATCTCGTTGTAAGTGCTCCATGGCCCGGCCGTAGCGTTTTTCGATCCCGCGCAAATTCGGAACCCGTTCCAAATCCTGAGCAAACTTCCAAGCTTTGGGAATCGGACCGCAAACTTTGATGTCCTTCCTTTGCAGGCGAAAGGCTAAGCCATAAGACCAGCCCATGAATTGGGCTCCGGGCCAATCTCGGGCGCCTTCCTCAGTGAGCACCCTTGCGAAGGGGTCGTCGCTTCGGGCTCGTTCCGGCTCCAGGAAAATTCCAGCGGCTGCGGCGAACAGCAGCAAACAACCCAGAACCAATCGCTGCCGCCAAATGAGCCGTTGCGGTTCTTGCCAAAAACCGGAAAGCCAAAGAGCGAATCCCGGTATGGCCGGTGCCAGGTAAGCTGGCTGCTTTCCTTGAGGCAAGCTGAATAGGAAAACCGGTAGCCAAGCCCAAGCCAAATACAAAAGCTTTTCTTCCCGGCAGCTTTTGATTTGCAGAGGATCGGGCTGCTTTGGTCCGCCGGGAGTGGGCGCGAAACCAGGCGTATTGCCAGAACGCAGTTTCCGGAACATCGGGATCAGCAACCAAAGGTGGGTGGCGGCGACCGCCAGCATCGGGAAAAACCACCAAGGTTTGCCGCGGGCGTGGACGTTACTGCCGACTCGGCCTAGAGTTTCGCGAAACAGCCAGAAATCCAGGAGTTCTGGGTCGGCAGAAATTGCCAAGGCGTACCAAGGCAGAGCTACGGCGAGATTCGGCAGCCACAAACGCCAAGAAAGCAGGCCAAGCAGGCGCTTGGGTTGCCGGCAGAGTAGGCACCAAAGAGCCAGCACGGCCAAGGGAATCAACCAGGCGATCGGGCCTTTGACCAAAAAGCCGAATCCCATCGCCAATCCGCAGGGGAAGAAGGCCGATGGCCGTCCTTCGAGTCCCCGGCGGCCGCTCAAAACAGCCGCCGCCACGGTGGCGCTAAGCACCATGTCCAAAGTGGCCAATTGAGCCAAGGCGGCCATCAAGGGACTGGTTAAGGTGATGAAAGGAGCCACCCAGGGGGCTGGATCTTTTCCCTTGCGTTCGCGGTAGAGAAGCCAAAGCAGGCCGCACATGGCCAACCAAGCCGGCAAGCGAATCGCCACCGAAGGCGGCAAAGGAGTGGCCAGGAATGCCGCCATCCCCCAATACACTCCTGGCGGCTTGTCGGGATAAACGACTCCGTTTTGTCGAGGTAATAGAAAATCCGCCTCAGCCAGCATTTCCCGTGCCGCTTCGCCGTAACGCCCTTCGTCCGGCTCCGCCAATGGGCGAAACCAGACCATGGCCGCCAGCAGGGCCAGCAAGCAAAGCAGCAGGGTCTTATCTTGGAGCAAGGAAAGCGGCCTTCAAGGTTGGTTGATTCTCGGGAGGAGGTTAGTTTTGTAACCTCGCGAGGTCCGTGCAAGCCGCAACCCGCGGAACCTTCATCCATGGCCCGGTCGCGCAGAACTCCATGAAGAAGTGGCTTCGCAAGCACTTCGATACCTGCTTCATCGTCGCGCAGGTGTGGGTGGATGGTTTCGTGACCCTGGCCTGCTGCTTTCTTGGCTTTTGGATTTTTCGAGAAATCCTGAATTCCACGCCGGGAAACCAGCCGATTCACCTACCGCCTTTGCGCCAATATTCCCAGTTGATGGTGCTGATTACCGGTGTCACCCTTTGCTGTTTTTGGGGGGCCGGACTGTATCGCTGGAAGAAGTCGATCTTGAACGTGGAGGAGTACCGGGCCGCCTTCAAGGCGACTTTGTTGTCTTTTCTGATCACCAATACCCTGGTGTTCCTGCTCCGGGAGCCGGCCAAGGATTCGACGGATGAGCTACAAACCGAATACCTCGCGGAGCACAACCCTATTTATCGGGCCATCGACCAGGTTCACCAATACATTTCCCTGCATCCGAACGTGGACTTCTATTCCCGGGTCATGTTCGTCATCATTTTCCTCTTGATATTCTTCGCCACCTTCATGCAGCGGGCGATTTCCTTTCTGATTTCATCCAGTCTTCACGAGCGGGGCCTCGGCAATACCAACGTCGCCGTGTTCGGAACCGGACCCATGGCGCAACGGGTGCAACAAAAGTTGCGGCTGTTTCCAACCCTGGGTTTCAATTTCGTCGGTTTCCTGGACGACGACGAACGGCGCCACGGCGAGAGCATCCGCGGCTTCCGGGTTTTGGGCGGGCGCCAGCAATTGGATGAACTCCGCCAGCGCTACGGCATCCGACGCTTGTTGATCGCCAAACCCGATCTGCCGGAAGACGACTTGGTGGAACTTTGTGCCCGATGTGACAACTACAGCATCCAATATCAAGTTGTCCCGCGGCTGTACCACTTCTTCAGTAAACGCTTCACCGTCGACAATCTCGACTCGATCCCGTTGATCACCCTGGCCGACAAGGTCAATCAACCGCTGTATCGATTGGCCAAGGGCATCCTGGATTTCATGGTGGCTACCTTCGTCTTGACCGTGGCCTTCGTGCCCATGGTCATCATTGCCTTCTTGATCAAGCAGGGTTCCAAAGGGCCGGTGCTGTTCTCCCAAATCCGGGTCGGGCAGGGGGGCCGTACCTTCCGAATTCTGAAGTTCCGAACCATGTACGTAGAAATGTGTGGGGACGATATCACCCCGCAAAGCAAGGACGACCCACGCATCACCAAAATCGGCCGCTTTTTGCGGGCGACTTCTTTGGATGAATTGCCTCAGTTCATCAATGTGTTGCGAGGTGAGATGTCTATGGTCGGGCCGCGGCCGGAAATGCCGTTCATTGTCGCCAAGTACACGCCTACGGAGAACCTACGTCTGGACGCCAAGCCCGGCATCACCGGATTGTGGCAGATCTCCGAAGCCCGAAAGGCACCGATCCACGAAAACCTGGATTATGACTTATATTACATCGAGAATCAGTCGATATTTTTGGACATAGTCATCTTGGCGATGACCTTCCTGTCCGTGTTCCGCGTTCGCGGCACCAGTTGACCGGAGCCGCCGCAGCTTTGTCCTCCATGAACGTCTCCGAGCATCCCGCCGAGCCGACCTCCGATTCGCCGGAAGTTGCCCAAAAGGGCTGGGATCCGAAGACCATGCCGGACCGTCGCAAGCGGCCGACCCCTTTCTTGTCTCGCTATTCTTTTTTTGGAGGCAAACGACGGGGTAAGGACCGCAGCCGGAAAGACGACAGCACTTTCGTCGACCTGTATTCCATCCGGGTGTGGGCGGCCCTCAGCATTTTCTTGGTGTTGAATTTGCTCGACGCCCACTTCACCTTGCTTTATTTGATCAAAGGTGGGGAAGAAGCCAATCCGATTGCGGTCATGCTCATGGACGGCGGCATCCCTGTGTTCGTCGGGGTCAAAAGTCTAGGTGTTGGGATCGGCGCCGCTTTGTTCTGCATCTTGAAGAATTTCCCCAACGCCCGGATGGGTGTGGCCTTGGCCCTTTTGGCTTACCAAGTTCTATTGATTTATCATCTGTTTTTGTATTTTTACGCCGACTTGGCTTGAACCGATTGAGTTCGAAGAGAAGCCGGTCAATTTCCCCGACCGCCGTTTTCCGGCGAACGCGGTCCTTTGATCCCAAGGCGACGGAGCTTGCTGAATAAGGTGGCGCGATTGATGCCCAACAAACGAGCGGCTCGATTGCGGTTTCCCTGGCAGGTTTTCAGAGCCGCCAACAGGATCCGCCGTTCAGGCTCTTCCAGCAGTTTCTTGAGGGAGTATTTTTGATCCGCCTTCAGTTCCGGCAGCGGAATGTGGTTGCCGGTGGGCTGAGGGGAACTGGCCAAGGCTTCCGGTAGGTAGCGAGCTTGAATGGCGCCGTGCTGGCTGAGCAACAAAGCTCGTTCCAGAACGTTTTCCAGTTCGCGAACGTTTCCGGGCCAATGGTAGGAAAGCAGGCGCCGGGCGGCGGTTCGGGGAACTCTGGGAACCGGTCGGCCGTGGGTTCGGGCGGCTCTTTGCAACAAATGCCGGGTCAACAACAAGATGTCGTTGGGTCGCTCCCGCAGGGCCGGCAAGGCCAAGTGAATGACGTTGATGCGGTAGTAAAGGTCCTTGCGAAAACGGCCCCGTTCCACCAGATCCTCCAAATTGGAATTGGTGGCCAAAACCAGGCGGACGTCCGCGGTGTGGGTCCGGGTGTCGCCGACTTTTTCAAAGGTCCGGTCTTGCAGGAAGCGAAGCAGTTTGATTTGCAAAGTGGGCGAAGCCGTGCCGACCTCGTCCAGAAATAGGGTGCCGCCGTGGGCCTGTTCGAAGCGGCCGATTTTGTCGCGATGGGCTCCGGTAAAGGCGCCGCGGACGTGTCCGAACAACTCGCTTTCCAGCAGGCTTTCCGGCAGGGAACCGCACGAAACCACCACGAAGGCTTTGTCAGCTCGATCCGAACGGCGGTGAATGGCCCGGGCCATCAAAGTTTTGCCGGTGCCGCTTTCTCCCGAAATCAAGACCGTCGCCCGAGTGGGGGCCACGGTTTGCGCCAGCCGAAACAACTCCACCATGTGATCCGCTCGGCCGACCATTTGGTCGAGGGAATTCTCCAAAGCCAAACGGCGGCGCAGAGCTCGGTTTTCCTCTTCCAGTTGGCGCTGCTTCAAAGCTCTTCGCAACACCAGCAGGATTTCTTCCGCCAACACCGGTTTCGGCAACAAGGCGAAGGCACCGTGATCGACGGCGTCGGCGGCTTCCCTCATCGAGCCCATGGCGGCAGTCAACACCGGTATCGGTGGATCGGGCAGATCCATGGCACGGTCCAAAAAACCGCCGCCGTCCAAATCGGCGTCGCAGACCAAAACGGCGATATCTCCCCGGCGGAGTCGTTGTAAAGCCTCCCGGCTCCGGGGGCAGCTTTCCACCGGAATGCCGACTTGATCCAATCCGGTGACCACGATGCGCTCGGTCTCTTCGTCCTGGGCCACCAGCAAAACTCTCTCGGGGGAGGTGTTCAAGCTGCCGTTGGCGAGGAGGGTTTCGCCGTTCAGGCCCTCGGGAGCAGGTCGGGGATCGCGCATGCGGGCTCATACCCTACCGGATTCCGAGCCTCCGGCGAGAACCCCGGGCCGGAACGGCTCAGGGTCGACTTTGATCCGGTCGTCTGGTCAAAGCTACCGCCCCTTCTCCTCGGGTACGGCGCAGCAACCAGGGGATGGCTTCGCCCAGATGAGCGCAATACAAATCGGCATCCAAACCCACTTCGGCCAGGCGTTGTTTGGCGCTTCGGCCCTTGCCGGTCCCGACCAATACCGAGGGCAGGCCCATGGCGGCGAAGGCTTGCAGATCGCGAATGTCGTCACCAACTCCGGCGCTGCGTTTCCAATCAATGGAAAAGTCTTCCGCCGCCCTTTCCAGCAAACCGGGCAAGGGCTTGCGGCAACGGCATTGGCGCCGCTGCGGGACGATGCCGACGGAGGTGTGATGGGGGCAATGGTAGTAGGCGTCGATGCGGGCGCCGGTGCGGGACAATTGCCGGTCGATGCTGTGCTGAATCGCCAGCAAATCGCCCTCATCCAATAAACCCCGGGCCACTCCGCTTTGGTTGGAAACCACGACCAACAGGACGCCGGCCCGGTTCAGAGCTTGCAGAGCTTCCGCCACTCCCGGCAACACCTTGGTTTGGCCGGCGTCCCGCAAATAGGGGACCTCGCGGATCAAAGTGCCGTCGCGATCGAGGAAAACGGTAGGCTGTCCCGCCATTGCCGGCAGCTTAACCTCCTCCAGAGGCGGCGTCATGAGCCCGGCCGGCCCTTGCCTTCAAAACAACATGAGTCAGAAAAGGAGTCAATTTCAACGGCGATCCATTCAGGAGGAGCTGCAGTCCCGAGACAGCGGAGACCCTTGGATGGTGTTTCGCATCATGAGCGAGTTTGTCGAGGGATTCGATACTTTACGTAACCTTGGACCGGCGATTTCGGTATTCGGTTCCGCCCGGACTCCCAGCGATCACGAGTGGTTTCGGGTGGCCGAACGGGTAGCCGAACACTTGACCCGAAGGGGCTATTCGGTCATTACCGGCGGTGGCCCCGGATTGATGGAAGCCGCCAACCGCGGTGCCATGCGCGGCGGCGGAACTTCGGTGGGGCTCAATATCGAACTTCCCATGGAGCAGGATCCGAATGCCTATCAAGACATCTCTCTGGACTTCAATTACTTTTTTGCCCGCAAGGTCATGTTCGCGAAATACGCCATGGGATACGTGGTGTTGCCGGGGGGCTTTGGAACCCTGGACGAGTTTTTCGAAGCGTTGACTTTGATTCAGACTCGGAAGATGCAGGATTTTCCGATGGTCTTGATGGGCAAAGATTATTGGGGCGGCCTGGTCCGCTGGATGAAACGCAGCATGATTGTGGAAGGAACCATTTCCCCGAAGGACATCGATTTGTTTTACATCACCGATGATCCTGCCGAAGCTGCAGCCGTGATTCACCGAGCTTTGGAAGAAAAGTCTTCGATCCGGCCGGAATGGCGCCGGGAATTGGCCCGAGCCCGGAAACAGGCGGCTCAAATCAACGCCACCAAGCGAATTCGCAACAAGAAAAAGAAAGGAACCTAAGGGAACCTGGCACAAAGCATTGGAGGTAATTTTTAAACCTCCGGCGTAACCAAAGCCGCCTCAAGCCGTCTGCCTAGCCGAACCCCTTTCTTTCGGAGGCACCGGCGATGCCGCGTTTTCAACCCCCGCACTGCCCCTGGGACGCCTGTCCCAGCCGCACCGATTCCGTCCCCTTCCGCTTTCAAAAACGAGGCTTCTACTGTGGCCGCCAGCAACGAAGAATCCAGCGCTTTTGGTGCCACGGCTGCCGCCGTTCCTTCTCGTCGCAAAGCTTCAAGTTCCACTATCGCCTGAAGTACGGCCGGCTCCATCTCGACTTCTGGCCACTGGTGGTGAGCAAAGTCACCCTGCGACAAAGCGCTCGCATGCTGGGAGTGGATCGCCGCACCTTGGCCGACCGCCTGTTGCGCATGGGCGAACACGCTCGTCGCTTCCATCGCTTGCGATTACAGGAGGTGGCCGCTCGAGGCGGGCTGCCGGGAGTGTTTCAATTGGATGAGTTAGAAACCTTCGAAACCGACCGCAGACTGCAGCCGGTGACCGTTCCGGTGCTGATCCACCGTGCCAAGTATTTCGTCGTTCACCTGACCGCCGGCACCTTGCCCTGCCGGGGATCGCTCCCTCCACGCTTAAAAAAGAAGAAGGAGGAACGGGAAAAATTGTTCGGCAAGAGACGCTCGCAGTCGCGGCAAGGAGTGGAAGCATGCTTGCAGGCCCTTAAGGAGGTCTTGCCTCCAAGGCAGCCGGCGGTGCTGCAAAGCGATCGCAAGAAGATCTATCCCAGCGTCTTGAAGTCGGTGTTTGGAGCCGCAGGTTTCCAGCACCTGCAGGAGTGCTCCAAGCGCAAGCGGGATCGGGGTAACCCGCTGTTTCCGATCAACCACACCCTGGCGCAGATGCGGGACAACCTCTCCCGGCTGGTGCGCCGCAACTGGGGCCACTCCAAGAAGCGGAGTTGGCTGCGGCTGCACATGTGGCTGTGGCTTTTGTGGCGCAACTACGTGCGGCCGATCACCGCCGAGGGCGAGCCCCCGACTCCGGGGATGTTGCTGGGGGTGACCTCTCGGCGTTGGACCGCCAGGGAGCTGTTTCGGTGGAGGATCTTTTCTCCATCTGACCTCCCCGACCTCCAATAGTTTGTGCCAGTTTCTTTATTGGGCTTCTTCTTCCTTGGCCCGACTCAAGAAATCGCCGGTCGAGGTACTAATCTTGACGTAATCGCCCTGGTTGATATGCATGGGCACCCGGATTTTCAATCCAGTTTCAGCCACGGCACCCTTCTTGTCGTTGGTCACGCTGTCTCCTTTGACCGCCAACTCAGCTTCAACCACCTTGAGCACCACTGAGCCAGGGAGATCGAGGCTGATCGGATTGCCTTCATAAAAGGTCACTTCGACTTCCTGATTCTCCCGAACGTAGGGCATCTGTTCGCCGACCAAGTCGGCGTTCAAGTGATACTGTTCATAGTTCTTCGAATCCATGAAGACGAAGTGCTCGCCCTCTTGATAGAGGTAGGAACACGAGCGCCGTTCCAAAAAGGCGATCTCCACGTTTTCCGAGGAACCCAACCGCATTTGCTTGACGTTGCCGCTGGTCAGGTGCTTGCACTTGATTTGGTTCATCGCCCGCCAATTGCCGGGGGCAATGTGTTGAAAATCGGTGACGACGTATAGTTCGCCTTCCAAAACCAGCACGTTGCCTTTACGAACGTCGGAAGCTTTGATTCCCATGATGTTCGGGGATTGCGGAGTTGTGGTCCTCGCTCCGGGACCGGCTCAGACGGGGACGGCCCGCCAGTATCGGGCCAGCAAGGAAAGGTGGCTCAGCACGACGCCGCCGGCGAAGGAAGCGCCGCCGGCCATGACGATCGGAGCCGCCCAACCGGTTTCGCGGGTCAACCACCAACCGGCCACGTCCATCAGGAGTCCGAAGATGGACAGGCAGGAAAGAATACCCGCAGGTCGGGCGGGAAGAAAGGCAAAGGCCAATAGGCCGGTCAGAAGCGCAAGGGTGCCCATGCCGATCAAGTGGTAGTGGCTGGACCGGGCCAGCATCATGGTGCTGGGGCCCCGATCCGGCTCCAACATAGGCAAGACTTGCTCATAGCTTTCCATCGGCGCATATTCGGCTTTACCGCCGGGTTCGTGGCAAAGCAGGCAGTCTTCGTCCAGGACCGGAAAGATCCTGGTTTCAAACATCTCGCGGTGGGCTGCAGCGTCGAAATCTTCCAAGCCCGGAGCCAGAGCCCAATCATGAAGGACTTGCAAATCTTTGTCCGGATCGGACAAATTCTCCAGCATCGATCCGTGTAGAAAAGTGGTGAATCGGTTTTGGCTGCGGTCACCGTAGTAATGAATGGTGACGTCGGCGGCACTCATGCCTTGCTGGCCGTCCAGGGGTGCATAGGCCATGTAGAGATTGACCGTAGCCGTCACCCAACCGGCCAACATGGCGAGGGAAAAGGCGCTGAGAAACAGCTTGCCGCTAAAGCTGGTAGGCAAGGTTGCAGGGATCATGGTGGGGGGCAGCGCGGTTCGCCGCTCAGTAGCTGCGGCGCATGGTGGAGGAGGGAATGTTCAGGGCTAAACGATACTTGGTTACCGTTCGCCGGGCTACTTTCACTCCATCCCGATCCCGCAGAATCCGCACCAATTCTTCGTCGCTCAAAGGGGCGCTCTTGTCTTCGGCGTCGATGATTTCCTTGATCCTTTCTTGAATCGACACCCGGGATCGCTGGCCGCCGCCACTGGTCCGCTGGCCGCCGGAAAAGAAGCTTTTCAGCGGTAGGATCCCTTGGGGGGTTTGCGCATATTTGCCGCGGATCGCTCGGGAAACGGTGGATATGTGCACGCCGACCGCTTCGGCGATTTCCTGCATCTTCAGGGGGCGCAGGCGTTCCGGGCCGTAATCCAAAAACTCTCGTTGCCGCTCCACCAGGGCTTGGGCAATGCGGCGTAAGGTTTGCCTTCTTTGTTCGACGGCATCCAGAAACCACCGGGCCCGCTCAATTTTTTTAAGCAGGAATTCATACATTCGCCGATTGCCATCTTTCTTGGCCCGATCCAAAGCTTCTCTCGCACTTCGACTCAGGCGCAATTCGGGAAGGCCGTCTCGGGTCAGGTGAATTTGATAACTGCCGTCTTCGCAGGTTTCCACGATGACGTCCGGCACGATGCGCATGGTGTGGTCCGGTTCGAAATCGCTGATCGGCCGTGAGTCCAAATGGCCGAGCAATTCAATGGCGGCACGAACGTCGGGCAAACTCACGCCCAAACTCTTGGATATCTGCGGCAAGCGGTTGGCCAGCAAATCGTCGAAGTGTTCCTGAACCAAAGTCTCGGCGATCGGATGGGGATGCTCCATGGCTTGCAGTTGCAGCAGGAAACATTCCCGAATGTCGGTGGCTCCAAGGGCCGGATGTCCGATTTCTCGCAGAGATTCCAAGACCTCTTGCCAATCCTTTTCTTGGTAGCCGAACTCCTCGATCAAGCCTTCGATGCCGTCGACCAAAAAGCCCCGGGCGTCGAGGCTGGCCAACAAGTGCTCGGCCATCAGGACTTGCTCTTCGCTGGCATCGGTCACCCGATATTCGCCCAGGATGGAATCGAGATCCTCACCTTCCGGGGCGGCAACGTTCTGGAGAGCGTCGTAACCTTCCTCGGTGGCGGCGCTGCGGCTACGGCTACCGGAGTGGACCGGCACCTCCAGGAGTTGATCCAAATCCTGCAGGCCGGGCAAATCCTCCAGCGGCCCTTCCTCCGCCTCCTCGCGGTTTTCTTCTCCTTTGTCGGAAACCTCTTCGAAGCCCTGTTCGGTTTCCAGGAATGGGTTGTCCTCCAGTTCCGCCTCAATTCGCTCCAACAACTCCGGGGTGGTGAGTTGCAGGATCTGCATGGCCTGAATCATCTGGGGCGACTGAATCAGTCGCTGTTCCAGACGAAGGTTCTGTTGGTATTCCAGGCGCATGCGCTAGAAGTCTACCCTGGCCGAATGGGCTTCCTCGCAAAGCTCCGACCGCTTTCTTGAAGCCGGCCGGGCCTTCGTTCTTTATCGGGGGATGGGTTCGCGGTTGTGAACCCCAGGAGGAAAAGAAGCCGGGAAAAAAATTGGATTTTCCGTTGCCCCCGCTGGGCAGGCGGTCGCAGCTATGCTTCACTTTGCCGTTTGGCTTCGGCCTGGGGGTAAATCCGGCCGCAACCGAGACATGGAAATAGGCAATCCCGGCGCTTTTCTTGGCTTCGAGGGGGAGGCTTGCGGCCCCCAGGCTCGGGGCGTGGTCCTGCCGGTGCCCTATGAAGCCACCACCACCTATCAAAAAGGCACCGGAGCTGCTCCGCTGGCCATCCTGGAGGCTTCCCAACAAGTGGAGTTCTACGACGAGTGGCTGGAGGACGAGGCGCGCCGTTTCGGCGTTCGGACCCTGCCGCCGGTGGTATTTCCCGGCCCACCCGAAGCTCTGGCGGAGGTCCTCCGCCAGCAAGTCGGGGCCCTATTGGACCGGGAGCGGGTGCCGCTGATCCTCGGCGGCGAGCATTCCCTCAGCCTTGGGCCGATTTTGGCCGCCGCCGACCGTCACCCCGATTTGGTGGTGCTGCACCTCGACGCCCACCCCGATTTGCGCGATCGATACGAAGGCACCGCCTACGGCCACGGCTGCGTCATGCGTAGGGTCATGGAGGCTGGGGTTCGGATTCACGCTTTCGGCATTCGAGCGATCTCCCCGGAGGAAAGGGAGCTCTACCAGAGCCAACCGGCCAGTTTGAGCGCCGTCAGCGCCCGTCGATTGCTGGCCTTGAGCCCGGTGCAGCGAGTGGAAGCGGTGTTAGCTTCTCTCCCGGATGGACCGCTTTGGCTTTCTTTCGACGTGGACGGCCTCGATCCCGGCTTGGTCATGTCCACCGGGACTCCAGAACCCGGTGGGGTCGATTGGTTCACGGTGAGCGAAGTCCTGGCTCGCTTGGATGAAGACGGGCGCCGGGTGCTGGGCGGCGACCTGGTCGAACTTCTGCCTCAACCCGGCCTTCATGCCAGCGATTTCGCCACCGCCCGCTTGGCCCATCGCATGTTGTTAACCGCTTTGCGCTCGTGGGAGCGCCATGCAAGCTAATCCCGTGGAATAAGCCAGTGGAAGTCCTTCTGGTGGAAGATGAGCGGACTTTGGCAATCCCCTTGGGGGACGCCCTCCGCGACGCCGGTCACAAAGTGACGGTTTTGTACGACGGTGCCGCCGCCTTGGCCTGGTTGCAGGAGGGGCGCTGCGATTTGGTGGTCAGCGACGTCCGCCTTCCCGGAGCCGACGGCTTGCAAATCCTGAAGCGAGCTCGGCGTCAGGATCCCCCTGCCGACGTTTTGATCATGACCGGCTATGCCACCGTGGAACAAGCGGTGGAAGCGATGAATGAAGGAGCGGTCAATTACCTGCAGAAGCCGTTTCCGAAAAAGGCCCTGCTTGGCCAGGTGAAGCGGGTTCAGGAGATTCGCCAAATGCAGGCCGAGTTGCTGCGCTTTCGGCAACAGGAGGGCCAGGACGGAGGCGATTTAGGCCTGACCGGAACCAGCGCGGTAATGGAGGACGTCCGGGCCCGGATCCGTGCGGCCAGCCGCCAGGACGTCACTGTGCTGATTCAAGGCGAAAGCGGAACCGGCAAGGAACGGGTGGCCAAGGCGCTGCATCGAGAAAGCCCGCGAGCCGAACAGCCGTTTCTGGGTGTTTCCTGCGCCGCCGTGCCGGAAAGCCTGCTGGAAGGAGAGTTGTTCGGCTTTCGCAAGGGGGCCTTCACCGGAGCGGAAGAAGATCATGCCGGACGCTTTCAACAGGCCGGCTCCGGCACCTTGCTGTTGGACGATGTCGACGATTTGACCTTGGAAGCCCAGGCCAGCCTGCTGCGGGCCCTTCAAGAACGAGAGTTCAGTCCCTTGGGCAGTCAGGAAAGCTTGCCGCTACAAGCCCGGATCCTGGCCGCCACCCGGGCCGACCTGGCCGAGGCGGTTCAAAACGGCCGCTTCCGGGAAGACTTGTACTACCGCTTGGCGGTGGTTCCCCTGCGGCTGCCTCCGCTTCGAGAAAGGATGGAAGATCTACCGGTCTTGGTGGCGGAATTCCTGCGCCGTCAGGACCCTGCTGGACGACTGCAAGTGCCGGCCGAAACCTTGCGTAAATTGGCCGAGCACGATTGGCCCGGCAACGTGCGCGAATTGGAGAACGCCGTGACTCGGGCGGTGGCGCTGGCCGGACAGGCCCGGCAACTAAGGGTCGAACACTTCCTGCCCGGCGGCCCCTTGGCCGGCACCCGCCGCCGGGCCCAAGACGTCAAGCCGTTGCGGGAAAGCGTGCGCTTGGCCGAACGAGAGGCGATCCGGGCGGCCCTGGCGGCGACCGGAGGCCGCCGGGCGGAAGCGGCCAAGTTGCTCGGCATCTCCCGTAAGGCGCTGTGGCAGAAGGCCAAGGAGCTCGGCTTGGAGGGCTGAGGAAGTGAAACTGGCTCCTTTTCATCCGGGCGCGGCACCCATAACCCTGGCTCCAGGTCGCTGGTGGGTCTTTACCGACTTGCATTTGGATCCCCAACGGCCGGAGGAAGTGGATGCTTTTGCCGACCGCCTCGGCAGCGCTCCGAAAGATTTGGCCGGTTTGCTGATCCTGGGTGATTTGTTCGACGCTTATCTGGGACCGGAACAATGGGCCCAAGCCGGCTATCGGCCTCTGGTTCAGGCCTTGCAACAGATACGCGGTCAGGTGGTGCTGTTGCGGGGCAACCGGGACGTGCTGCTGGAAGCCAAAGACGTGGCGCCGGAAGGCTGGCAAGTGGCCGATTCGGCTTTGATGGCGACGTCCTTGGGCCGCTTGTTTTTCAGCCACGGCGACCAGTTCTGCCTGGCCGATCTTTCCTACCAGCGCTTGCGCCGGCTGCTACGCCGGCCGGGTTTGCGCTGGGGCTTGCGGCGTCTTCCCTGGGCTTGGCGCAGCAAAATGGCCCGTCGGCTTCGCGGTTACAGCCAGGAAGTGGTACCGCGCAAACCGATGGACGCCAAGGACCTGATCCTGGAGGCGGTGGGGGGCCATCTGCAAAGCCTGGCCGCCGTGGGCGCGGTCCTCGGCCACCTCCATCTCCACCGCCGCAGCGAGCTGGCCGGCGGCCGTTGGCTGCAATTGTTGCCGGCTTGGCAGATCGACACCGAGGCGGTGGAGTTCCACGCTCTGGCCGAGTCCGGTGCTTTGGCTTGACGAAGGGGTCTTGAGCCTTAGAATTTCTCGGCTTCATGTCCAGTGACGGCCCTTCGTCTCAATGTCCGGTCATTACCCTGGACGGTCTTGCCGGATCGGGGAAATCTACCTTGGCCCGTCGCTTGGCGATGCGATTGGGTTGGGCCTATTTGGACTCGGGAGCCTGGTACCGGGCGCTGACTTGGGCCGTCTTGCAGCAGCCTTCGCCACCGCCGCAAGCTTCCGCCTCCGATCCCGACGAAGAAGCCCCAAAATCGGGCCGGTGGTCGCCCCAAGCCATCCTGGACACGCTCTTTCGAATCGACATCCATTGCCATCCAGATGGCTCGGTGGTGGTCGACGGCCAGCCGCTCCGGCAACAGATCCGGACTCCGGAAATTGACCGGGCGGTCGCCGACGTCGCCGATCCGCCGGAAGTGCGCAGCGCCTTGGTCGATCGCATGCGACGGCTGCGCAGCCGCGCCGGCCTGGCCGGAATCGTGGCCGACGGCCGCGACGCCGGCACCGTCATTTTCCCCGACGCCGGCTTGAAGGTCTTCGTTCACGCCGACTTGGAGACTCGAGCCGGGCGCCGCTTTCAGCAAGGCCGGAGCGCTGGATTGCAACTTTCCCTCGACGATGTTCTGGAACGCCTGCGCGAGCGGGATCGCCGGGACGGGGCGCGAGGGGACTCGGCTCCCCGGCCGCTACCGGGTGGCCGCATCCTGGACAACAATCACCTCACGGTCGAGGAGGCGATCGGGCGCCTTCTTGCTTGGGTGGAAAACCCTTCGGAAAGCCCGCCGGCGGAAGCCGGCCGCGATTTTCCGGAACCGGGTTTTCGTCAAACCTGAGGGCGGTGAAAAATCCGCCGACCTGTTCCCCGTTACCGACCCCAAACCCCCTTTTACCTTTCATTCATGGCTTCGAAGGACGTCCTGCGCCGTTTTGAGATCGATGACAGCGAGCTTGAAAAAGAGCTAGCTTCCGTTCTCGGCGAGCAAAGCGAGGAAGCCGCGCTCCAGACCCTGACCAAGGACCACACCGGGGACGTACGCCCCGATTCCACCGTGGTTGCCCGGGTTCTGGCGATTCAACCGGAGGCCAACAAGGTCCTGGTCGACATCGGCGGCAAAGCAGAAGCTCCCATCCCTCTGGATGAGTTCGAAGACGGTCTTCCCGCCGTCGGCGAAACCTTCGAGGTTTTCTACCAAGGCGATGACCGGCAAACATCGGTGCCTGTGGTATCCAAGCGCGAAGCGGATCGCGAGCGAGCTTGGGCCAAGGTGGTCAACCTGTACGAGCCCGGCGACATCATCGAGGGCGAAGTCAAGAAGAAGATCAAGGGTGGCTTGCTGGTCAACGTCGAAGGCGTGCTGGTGTTTTTGCCGGCTTCGCAAATCGACATTCGCCGTACTCCCGAGCCCGGCGATTTCCTCAACACCACGATTCGTTGCAAGATCGTCAAGATCGACGAAGAGCGGCGCAACATCGTGGTTTCCCGGCGCCAGCTCCTCGAAGAGGAGCGCATGGAGAAGCGCGAAAACCTGCTCAAGGAAATCGACGAAGGGCAGGTGCGCAAGGGCGAAGTCAAGAACATCGCCGACTTCGGTGCTTTCGTCGACCTGGGCGGCATGGACGGTCTGCTCCACGTCACCGACATGTCTTACGGCCGCATCAAGCACCCGCGGGAAATGGTCAAGATCGGAGACGTCATCGACGTTTACGTGCTCAAGATCGACCGCGACCGCAACCGGGTGGCTTTGTCGCTGAAGGCCCTGCATCAGGATCCCTGGGAAGCCATCTCCGAGCGCTATCCGGTTTCCAGCGTCCATACCGGCCGCATTGCGAACATCGTGCCCTACGGTTTGTTCGTCGAGTTGGAGCCTGGAGTCGAGGGTTTGGTCCACGTCAGCGAACTGTCCTGGACCCGGCAGAACCTCAACCCCGAAGGCGAATACAACAAGGGCGAAGAGATCCAGATTTTCGTCAAGGCCATCGACTTGGAGAAGAAGGAGATGTCCTTGTCGGTGCGCGAGGTGGAAGGCAACCCGTGGGATCGGATCGCCGAGAACTATCACCCCGGTACTGTGATCGAGGCCACGGTGAAGAACCTGGCTTCCTACGGCGCCTTCGTGGAGATCGAAGAGGGCATCGACGGCCTGTTGCACAACACCGACTTCCACTGGACGCGGAAGGTGCAGCACCCGAGCGAAATGGTGCGCAAGGGCGACCGGATCCAGTGCGTGGTTCTGGCCGTCGACAAGGAGAAGCAGCGCATCTCCTTGGGCATGAAGCAACTGACCAAGAACCCTTGGGAAGACTACATTCCGGCCAACTATCACGTCGGCGACGTGATGGCCGGTGCCGTGACCAAGAACATCACTTCCGGAGCTTTCGTCAAGCTCGAGGAAGAACTGGAAGCCTTCATGCACTTCTCCACCTTGCCGCAAGAGTGGCAGGGTAAGCCGGATCAACACTGCATTCCCGGCTTGAAGGTGGAAGTCCGGGTGGTCCGCGTCGACTGCGGCGAAGAGCGCATCGGTTTGGCCTTCCTCCACGCCGACTTCGAAGAAAACGACGAAGTCATCGCCAAGTGGAAGGAAGCCCAAGAGCGCAAGAAAGCCCGGGCCGCCGCCCGCGCCGCTGCCAAGGCCCAGAAGGAGGACGACAAGGAGGCCAAGGACGACGGAGACGAAGCCAAGGCCGAAGGCGACCAGGCGGAAGTCCCGACTCAACCTGCCACCAAGATCTCCGACCCGCCCGCTACGGAAGCCAAGGCGGAGAAGACCGACAAGGCGGCTGAAAGCAAGGCTGAAGCGCCGGCGGAGGAGGCTGCTGCTGGCAGCTCCGAGGAAAGTTCGGAACAAAAAACCGAGTAGTCTCGCGCCATCATGGTCCCGCTGCCGTCCTTGTCGATCCGTTCGGAATCTGGCAAAAACGGCGGCCGAATTTCGGTAGGGCTCCTCATGCTTTTTGCATGGGGAGCCCCTTCCTGTTCCAGCGGGACGAACCAGGTTTCGGCCTTCGATCCAGACGACCCCAGGCGAGGCCAATTGACCGATTCGCGCCGGGAGGATCCTGCTTCGGCCAGAAAACCTTCGGCAAACCTTGAAGGTGGTCAGATCTGGCTTCAAGGCGCGGTGCCCAGTCCCTTTTCCGGTTCGGTTCCGGTCTCGGACACCGAATTCGTGGATCAGCAAACCAAAGCCGGATTGCAATGGCTTCGAGCTCGCTCCGTCGAAAGCAGTCTCGGTTCCATGGCTCAATTGGCGGTGCCGGCCGGCCCACACAGCATTGGCGCCACCGTGACTTTGAAATTCTTGCTGGCCAACCGCTTTCCACGGGAGTTGGAAGTGCTTTCCCCACCGGAAGGCATGATGGTGGAAATCCACTGGGTGTTGCGGAAGTGGAATCCCTATGGCGGGGTGGAGGTGCTGGAGCGGACCGCGGTGGCCCGCATGGAAGGACCTTTCGCCTTGGCTCCCGGGGAGAGTTTGGAGGAAAGCACTTCTTTCGCTTTGGAACCTCAGGGCGGCAGCGCCAATTTGTGGGAAGTCCGGCTCCAGGCTCAAATCCGCTGCGACGGCGTCCGCATGGGCGAGCATGAATTGCCGGTGCAGCAGATCCGCTTCGAACCGGTATTGTTTCCCGCCCTGCCTCCAGGTTGGGAGGATTTGCAGGAGCGGCCTTTGGAGCGATTGGCCCAGGCTTTGGCCTTAGCCACTCCCCAGGTCGATCCTCACTTGTTGCCTTGTTTGGTTTTGGCACCGGAAAACAGTCGCAACGAAGCCATGGCCATGCTCATGGAAGCCTTGCGGCAAGCGCCGGCGGAACATCGGGTGGCGGCGATTTGCACCGGTTTGCGTTGGCTCAGTGGCGAAACGATGGGAAATGAGCCGGCTGCCTGGCAAGAATGGTGGGGCAGGCGGACAATGCCGCGGTGAGTTTGAAGACCGACCCCCTGCAAGCTTTTCCAGAACTCCGGCGGCTGGCTTCGGACATCGTGTCGGAGGCGGAGCTTCAGCAGCGCTTGGAAAAGGCCGCTGCCAGCGGCAAGCGGTTGCGGGTCAAGTTCGGGATCGATCCGACCTTCACCGACGTCCACGTCGGCCATGCCGTCCCGATTCGAGTCCTGCGCCGGTTCCAGGATCTCGGTCATCTTCCGGTTTTGATTTTGGGAGACGCCACCGCTCGCTTGGGCGATCCCACCGGTCGAAACGATCAACGGCCGGCCCTTTCCAAGGAAGAAGTCGAGGCCAATGCCGCTACCTATCTGGAGCAAATTGGAAAGGTGTTACGGTTGGATCCGGACCTCTGCGAAATCCGTCGCAATAGCGAATGGTTCGGGCAAATGGATTTCTTCGACGGCCTGCGGTTGCTCAGCGAAGGGACCATCGCCAGGCTGTTGGAGCGGGACGATTTTCAAAATCGGATGGCGAAGAGTTTGCCCATTCATTTACACGAACTGGTGTACCCGCTGATGCAAGGGTGGGATTCGGTGCAAGTCCAGGCCGACATTGAAATCGGCGGCAACGATCAATTGTTCAATTTGCACATGGGCCGCCTGTTGCAAGAGCGGCACGGGCAGCGGCCTCAAGTTTGTTTCACCACTCCGCTGCTGTTGGGAACCGACGGCCGCAAGATGTCCAAGTCCTACGGCAATCATCTGCCGTTGACCGCCGGGGCGGAGGATGCCTTCGGCAAGATCATGAGCTTGGACGATCCCAGCATGGAACCGTGGTTTCGCTTGGCGACCGATCTAAGCGAAGAACAAAGTCGGGCGCGGCTGGAGCTCCACCCGCGCCAGGCCAAGGTGGCGCTAGCCAAGGAAATCGTGGCCTGGTTGCATGATTCCGAGGCCGCCGATCGAGCGGCGGAGGAATTCGAACGCCGCTTTCGCCGGCGCGAATTGCCGAGCGAAATCCCCCAAATCCGGTTGCCGGCTGGGGAACGCCCGCTAGCCAATTTGCTAAAGGAAGCGGGTTTGGCCACGACCACCAGCGAAGCTCGCCGCTTGGTGCGGCAAGGTGGCGTGAAGGTAGACGGTCAAGTGGAAAAAAACGAGATCCGGCCGTTGGCGGTGCCGGCTTCCGGCAACGGGCCGCTTCTTCAGGTTGGCAAACGAAAGATCGCCCAAGTCTGTGGGGAGGACGAAAGCGATCTCGACTAGATTCTTGAACAATTCTCTGTAGTCGTTCCGGCCATGAAGCCGATATTTTGACAACCATCCAGTTCATCTTCCCCATTTCGCTTCATCGAACCGCTGGCAGGCTGAAAAGCTTCTAGCGGTTGAAAAAGAAATCTTGCTTGTCGGTCGGAGGCTCCGGCCGCAGGGCGTGCATGAGTTCTCAACCGAAACAAAACCTCGGGGAGGGTTCGGGTTCTACCCGCAACCTGGAACAGACTATGGAAATTGTCCGGCGGGTACGTTTGGGGGAAAGCCAAGCGGATTCCGAGTTGGTTCGCCATTCTGGGGGACGCATCTTGGGTTTGGTGATGTTCCTCATGGGAAGAAAGATGCGCAGCCGTTACGACCCGGAGGACGTCGCCCAAGAAGTTTGGCTGGAAGTTTTTAAAGCCCTGCGGCGGAAAAAGGGGCCGACGGAATCATTCGGACCCTGGGTTCGCAAGATCGCCACTCGGAAAATATCCCAGCTTCAAAACCGAAGTGACGGCCAGGCGACTTTGGAGTCGAACTTGCCTCAAGAGCGGAGCGGCCGTTCTCCGGCCTTCGATCCGCCCGATCCCGATTTGTTGCCGGCGGTGCGAAGTTATCGCCTGGAGTCGGTGGCTCGGATGGTCGAGGAGTTGGAGCAACTCGAACAGCGCCGCCAGGAAATCTGGACCCGCTATTGGTTCGAGGAGCAGAGCACCACCGCCATTGCCAGGGAATTCGATTGGAATCGCGAGTTCGTCCGCTCTGAGTTGCAGCAAGCCAATCGCCATTTGCGCCATCGCCTGCAGGAGCGAGATCAAAGCGATCCCGCCGACTGGGGCCGGCCGATCTAGGTTCTTCCTAGCGGATATCACGGCGGGACTTTGCTACGGTGGGGGGAGTTTTGGATTCTTCTTTCACCGTGGAGCTAACTACCATGACGTCCCAACTCGATCATGGTTCTTTACCGGAGCCCGATTCCCCGCCCAGCCGGGCACAAACCCTGAAGATGGTCCGGCGGGTGCTGGCCGGCGATTCCCAAGCCGGCACCGAATTGGTTCACCATTCCGGCGGTCGGGTTCTGGCGATGGTGATGTTTTATATGGGGCGCAGCATTCGCCGGCGTTTCGATCCGGAGGATCTGGCTCAAGAAGTCTGGATGGAAATCTTCCGAGCCTTGCAGTTGGGTAAGGGGCCGACGGTTTCTTTTGGGGCTTGGGTTCGGACCATCGTTAGGCGCCGTTTGGCCCGATTGGCCAGTCGAAGCCGGCCGTTTCCCGCCTCGGCCTCGGATTTGGATCCCGGGGGAAACGAGGAAGGCGGCTGGCAACCGACATCCGAGGGCACCTTGCCGCTGGTGAGGTCTTATCGCCGCGAGGCGATCGCCCGTTTGGTGGAGGTGGTGGAAAGTCTGCCCGAACGCCATCAAAAGGTTTGGACTCGATATTGGTTCGAGGAGCAAAAGGTCCGGCAGATTGCCGAGCAACTGAATTTGAGCTCTCAGCGGGTTCGGGAGGAATTGCGTCGCGCCAATCGGGCGGTCCGGCGCCATTTCCAGGGCGAACCTTCCACCGATCCGGGGGACTGGAGCCGCAGGCGATAAGGAGATGGCAACGATGTGGCTGGCTATGGGATGGATGATTTTGGCTCCCTTGGCTGTTCAAAGTCCGCAACAACCGGAGAGCCTCCAAATTCGGAAAACGGAACAAGCTCCCCAGATCGACGGGTGGTTGCAGGAAGAAATGTGGCAGCAAGCCGCCCGGATTGCTTCCCTGACTCAAGTGGAGCCGGAAGCCGGGAGCCAAGCCCAAGTCAATACCGAAGTGTTGCTGGCTTATGATTCCCGATTCTTGTACCTGGGCTTTCGCTGTGCCGAAATTCCCGGCCGGCCCTTGGTTCGCCGGCAAATGCGCCGGGATGGAAGCATGGTCGGAGATGATCGAGTGGAATGGATTTTGGATACCTTTCTGGATCACACCCACGCCTATCACTTCCAACTTTCCGCCGCCGGCGCTCGTGCCGATGCCTTATTGAGTTTGGACGGCTTGATTCGCAATGCGAGGTGGGACGGCTTTTGGCAGGCGCAAGTTCAAAGTTCGGATGACGGATGGACCGCTGAAGTGGCGATTCCCTTGGCCAGTTTGAGTTTTCAGCCGGACCAGGATTGGGGTTTCAACGTCGAGCGGTTTCGGGCCTTGGAGCGGACTTTGGATCGATGGGCTACGCCTTCCCAGGCTTTCAGTTTGACCAAGGTGGTGGCGGCCGGCCGGCTGACCGGTTTAGAAGGCTTGGAACAAGGTTTGGGATTGGAATTCAAGCCGTATTGGAAAGGCAGCGTGGCCCGCGATTCGATAAGTCGGGAAAACGATTGGAAAGGAGAGTTCGGCGGCGATCTTACTTGGCGTATGACGCCGACTTTGACCGGAGCCCTGACTTTAAATACCGACTTCGCCGAAACTGAGGTCGATGAGTTGCAAATTAATCTCAGTCGCTTCCCGTTGTTTTTCCCGGAAAAGAGAGATTTCTTTCTCGAAGATTCACAACTGTTTCATTTTGGACCGGTCATTTTGTCTCGCCGGGCCAACCCAGATTATCTGCCCTTTCATTCTCGCACCTTAGGGTTGTATCAGGGCCAGGAGGTACCCTTGCAAGGAGGCTTGAGGTTGGCCGGGAGAGAAGGTCCCTTGGAAATGGGATTTTTGGCGGTACAAACCGAACAAGCTTCTTTTTCCACCGCCACCGGCACGACGACCGTTCCCGACGGCGACCTCTGGGTGCTTCGACCGGCGTTCACTTTAAGCCGGGGCATGCGCTTGGGAGCTTTGTTGACCGCGGGAGATCCAACTTCCGATTCCGCCGCCCAAACCGCAGGGGTGGATTTCCGCCTGCAAGGCAAGGGCTTGGTGGACGGAACCCATGGTCTCAATCTTTATTGGATGCGCAGCTACGACGGCCAAATGGGAACTCGAGACGTGGCTTATGGTTTGCAAACCGCGCTTCAAACCCGGGAATGGGTTTTGCAATATGCCATCAACGCGGTGGGTCCCGAATTCCGTCCTGCCTTAGGTTTCGTGCGTCGCCGAGGATTTCACAAACATCGGCTGGTCGGCCGCTGGGAACCGAGGCCCGAGGCCGGTAGTTCTTGGATTCGGAAATGGCTGTTCCAATTGGATCCGACCGTCTATACCGACTTAAGCAACGACTTGGAATCCTATCGGGTGCCGTTTCGCTTCTTCGGCTTGGAGAACCAAGTCGGAGATCGGGCCACCCTGGCGGTGGTGGCCGAAGGCGACCGGCCGGAACAAGCCTTTGCTCCAGTTCCGAATTCTCTGATTTCGGCAGGGGATCATGATTGGATTCAAATGGAATTGGCCCTGAGCAGTGCCGCCTCTCGACCTTTCTCCGCCCAAGCCAATGTTCAGGGCGGCCGCTGGTACGACCGTGGAGATCTGTTTCACTGGATGTTGGAAGGGGAATGGCGACCGAATCCGAACTGGAGGCTGGCCGTGGCCTACCAGCAGAGCCGAGCCCATCTTCCTGGGGGGGATTTCACCACCCGTTTGGAGCGGGTGCGTCTGGATTGGCTTTTTAGTCCGGATCTTTCTTGGCAAAACGTTTTGCAGTCCGACAACATCAGTCGCACCCTCGGCTATCAAAGCCGCTTGCGCTGGATTCTGGAAGATGGTCGGGAAATCTTCTTGGTTCTGGAGTCGGGATGGTTGGATGACGGCCGTCGCCTGGCCCCGACCCATTCCGAATTGAGTGCCAAAATTACATATGCCTTCCGATTTTGACCGAAGGAGTGACGGTGTGTGGCCAAGGAGAGAGCGCAAGAGCTAGGATGGTAGAGACGGTCAGGTCGCTGGAACCGGCGCTCGGCTCGCCCGCCTTGATCCCATAATTCGGCTGGCTTTTTGATGGAAATCGAACCAAGCCGCCTTTCTGCTGTCAGTCTTTCCATGCCACATGAATTCCAAACCTGAAGATCGGGAACCGAAACCCGAGGATCAGGGGCAATCGCCTCGTGATCCTTTGCCGGCTTCGAAAGATTTGGGTTCGGCAGCCGATGATCCGGCGCTCTATTCCATGATTGAGGATTATTATTCCAAATTAAAACGGGGAGAAGCACCAAGCCGGGAGCGGTTTCTGGACGGTTTGGATTCCAATCAAAGGGATTTCGCCGAATCCCACATGCGAGATTTTCACTTTATCTTCCAGCAATTCGGCGAAACTCGAAAGGCGGTCAGTGCCGGCCAAATCCTGGGCGATTTCCGCATCTTGGAAGAGTTGGGCCGAGGTGGCATGGGGGTGGTATGGGAAGCTGAGCAGATTTCCCTACGCCGGCGCGTGGCCTTAAAGGTCTTGCGTCCGACCAACGTCCGGGAAGAGCTGGCCTCGGCCAGATTTCAAGCCGAAGCTGAAATTCCTGCATCGCTGAACCATCCGGGCATCATCCAGATTTACGACCGGGGCGAATGTCAGGGAGTGGAATACATCGCCCAGGAATTGGTTCCGGGAGGCCGAACCCTGGCCACCCTCTTGCATGAGTTGCGCTTGAAGCGGGCCATGCCGGCCGACCATTACCGCAAAATGGCCCGGCTATTTCGAGACGCGGCTCGCGCCCTGCACCTGGCTCATCAGGTCCCCGTCATTCACCGGGATATCAAGCCGTCCAATCTGTTGCTGACCGCCGACCTGCAACCAAAAATCGGGGACTTCGGCTTGGCCAGAATGGAAGGGGATTTGGGCTTGACCCGTACCGGAGATTTGCTGGGGACGGCGTATTACATGAGTCCCGAGCAAACTCGTGGCATTTCCGCCATGTTGGATTTTCGCACCGACATTTTCTCCCTGGGAACGACTTTTTACGAGGCCTTGGTCTTGAATCGCCCCTTCGAGGGGGACAGTACCACCGAAGTCCTGGGCAAGATCCGAGAACAGGAGCCGGTGCAACCGACCACCTTGAGGGCCAAGCTGCCCAAGGACTTGGAAACCATTTGTTTGAAGGCCTTGCGTAAGCGGCCGGAAAACCGCTATTCCAGCATGGAAGCCTTTGCCGATGACTTGCAGAGGTTCTTGGAGGGTATGCCCATTCAGGCGCGGCCGCCGACTTGGTGGCAGCGAAGCATTCGCCTGGCTCGCCGGCACCCGATCGCCAGTACCGCTCTCATGACCGCTTCGGTGGCTTTACTGGTCATCGTCATCCTGGCTACCAAAGTCTTGCAGCAAGGTGTGCAACTCAACCGCCGCACCGAAGAGCTATTGATGTTGGCTGACCAGAACACGGTCCAGGAAATCATTGAAGAAAGCCACCGGCTATGGCCCGCCGTGCCTTCCATGGCCGGGAAGATGGAGGATTGGTTGCAGCGAGCGGAGACCTTCATTCAAGAGCGCCGGCCGTTTTATCAATCGGTTTTGGCCAAGTTTGAAAGCGGGACCTTTCAACTGCGTCCGGTTGGTTTTTTCCCCGGTTCCGGAGATTGGCAGTTGCAACGGCAATGGTGGATTGAACAAATCGGCGAACTCATTGGAAAAGTGGAGAGTTTGGAAGGGCCGGACGGTTTATTGGCCCGAGTGCGGCAGCGACTTCACCTGGCTCGGAATCTACCTTATTGGACCATGGAGGAGCCCGGGATTGCCGAATCTTGGCGCCAAGCCGTGGCTCGAATCGCTGCCGATCCCCGGTTTGCCGGCTTGGAGTTCGAGCCGCAAATGGGTTTGATTCCCCTGGGACCGGATCCTGAAACCGGACTCGAGGAATTCGCCCATTATCAAAGCGGGGAAATACCCATTCGAGACACTCAAGGCAAACTGCTTCTGCGGCCGGAGATGGCTTTGGTTTTCGTCTTGATTCCCGGCGGCCATGATCGCTTGGGTGTGGCTCACCAGGCCAGGGAAGATTCCGATCAATTCGATTTGCCGGCCAGAAATGTCGAGTTCGAACCCTTCTTCATCTCAAAATTCGAAATGACTCAAGGACAATGGCTGAACGTGCAGTATGAAAACCCTGCTTTTCTTCAGCCTGGCATGGAAGCATCGCTTCGTTTCGATCAGCCCGACTTGAGCTTGCTTCATCCGGTGGAACAGGTGCACTGGAACGAAGTCGTGCAATGCCTGGAGACGTTGGAACTGCGGTTGCCGAACGAGGATGAATGGGAATACGCCGCCCGAGCCGGGGCCGATGGAAAATACTTGAGCGGCGACGACTTCACTCAGTTGCAAGGTTCGGAGAATTTCGGCGATCTGAGTTTCGTCCGCGGCATGAGATTTCCCGATTGGTGCGTGGTGGATTGGGACGACGGCTGGGCCACTCATTCTCCGGTCGGCTATTTCAAAGCCAACGCCTTTGGCTTGTATGACGTCCACGGCAACGTGGCCGAGTATTGCGCCATCAGTCCGGCGGATCAATACGATCACGGACCCGGGGACTGTTTTATGCGGGGCGGGAACTATTGGTTTGACGCTTCCATCGGCCAATACAGTTTTCGTTTCAGGATCAAGAAGAAAAGCCGATCCGGCGCTCGCGGCTTGCGGCCGGCTCGTTCGATTCGTAACTTCACCGAATGAGGCGGCAACCCTTGAAGGCATCGAAACCCGCTCCATTCCCCGGCGGAGGCTGGCATGAGCCGATACGAGTTGTTCCTGGATGAAAGCGGTCGCTTTTTAGAAACCTCCACCGATCCTGAAGAAAGGAGAAAGGCTCGGTCGGATCAGCCGCCCAGCCAGCTAGCCGGTCTTTGGGTTCCGGGAGGGAGCCTCCAGCCCAAAGCGGCCGAAAAGGCCTTGGAGGTCCTTGCCGAGAAAGCCGGCGGCAAACGCAAGCGCCGATGGCACGGTTCGGAATTTCGTCCCGGCCCTGAGTTCGATCGCCTGGTCCTGGCGCTGTGCGAGTACTGCCGGGAACAAGCTTGGCAACCGGTTCGCCTGGTGAATCGGGAGCGGGTTCGCTACGGCGATCGGGCCACCACCTATACCGCCATGGTGGCGGAGTTGGTGTTGCGGCTTCTGCAAAAGCAACGGTACCAAGACACCGGCCGCATTCGATTCCGTTTGGTCGCCGCCGTGGTCAAGCTCGGCGAGGAGCAGGATGGATCGCCGATCTTGATGGAGGAAAAGCTCTACCGGCAACGCATCCAGGAGGCCTTGGCTCAAGCGGCGGTTCGAAGAGGTTTGGCAGCGGAAAACCGGCTTTGGGAATTGCAGGAGTTTCGCTTAGCTTCCGCCCGGCGCTGGCCGGAACTCATGCTTTGCGACTTGATCAGCAATGCCAGTTATGGTGATTTCCGCAAATTGGGAACCGAAGCCCGGGCCGCCATGCAGGCCTGCTTCGGTGAATTCGACATTACCCTCACGGTGCAAGAATTATTGCAGCGTCTGGACGGACTCTTGCATCGAGATGCTTTCGGCCAAGCGATGTTGACCATATCGGAGGGCTTGGTCGAAAAAGGACTGCGGCCGCAATTCCTATCCGAAGCCGATCTCCGGCGGCACAAGTTGATTGATGAATTGGCCGAGATCGGCGCTCCGGCACGGGATCCTCACTTCGCCATGGTGTTGGATGCCTTGAGCGAGAAAGTGAAGCAACAGCCGGACGCCGCCGTCGGCGCCAGCCAACTTCAATGGTTGCGAAGCAAGGTGGTGTCGCCTCTGCAGCGGCGTTTGCGCGATTTGGGATCGGAAGAGACTTTGCTTTGGTTCGATTTCGGTTTGCAACTTCAGCAAGTGGAAGCTGCCTTGCAAAGAGGCGACTGGGCCGGAGCCCAGCCTTTGAGCCAAGACTTATTGCCGCCGGACCCGGCCCTGGCTTCCCGTTTCGAGTATGCCGAACTCTTGTTGCAAGCCCGCTTGACCCAAGCCCGTTATCACCTGGCGGTCTGGGAGCCGGAAATCGCTTTGGCTTTGGTCGAGCCGGTGGCGGCTTTTTATCAAGAACTCGGCCAACTGTTTCACGTCGCCTTGGAGGGGCTGTTCGCCGAGCAAATGCAAGCGGATCGTCGCGGTCAAGCCTTGTTGTTAGCGCTCAAAGCTCGCTGTTTGATCGGGGGAGAAGCATGTCTTCCCGTTTCGCAGTTGGCCGAAGAAGCTTTGCAGGAGTTCGACAGTCCGGCCGAACGAGCTCAAGTCCGGCGTCTCCGAGTTTTATTGGCCTGTGAAGAGCAGCAGTGGGAAGCGGCTGCCTCGGAGTTGGCTCGGGCGCTGGGTTCACCTGCCTGCGACCCGGCCAGCTTGTGGCAGGCTTTGGAAGGTCAGGGATGGCCCAGTTCCGAAGCGGTGGCCAATGGACTTTGCTGGCTACAACTTCACGTGCGGCGAGAAGCGGTGGAAGGAGAAGGGCCGGAAACAGCCGCTGTGGACCAAGTCTTGGCGGGAGCGGAGGAGATCGATTCCATGTTGGAAGAAGCCGCCGCCGGTGCCGGTCGCGGAATCGAGTGGATACGGTGGTTGAGCGCTTGGCATGCGCTCCGTGGGCAGGAAGAAGTTTGTCGGCGGGTGCTTGCCTCTCTTCCTGATCGCGGCCGCCATCCCGGTTTGGGGCCGAATCTTTGGAGTTGGCTGGCCCGCTGGCAAAGTGCTGAAGCCTTGGTGAAAGCGGGGGCTTATTCCGGGATTCGCGCCGCCTTACAGGCCCTCGATGCCGACCCCGGCGAGAACTGGCTGCCGGCTTTGGCCCGGCAAATCCCGAAAGCTTGTTCAAAGCTTCAGCAAGGAGTCGAGCGATTGCAAGCGGCTTATCAGCAGGATTGTGCGCTTCAGCCAACCGATCGCCGCCTGGAAATCTACGGCGGATGGCTTTGAGGGCGCCGGATCCACGTTCCTAGGAAAGGAAGAAGAGCTTAGGCTTGCACATCATGCCGTCCGATCCCGCCCTGGCTTGGAAAGACTTCTTGGAGGAAAAAGCCAAGGCGATTGCGTTTCAACGCTCACGCGAACAGATTTATGGTTTGATCGCGGTGGCTTTGTTTTTCGCTTTGATTCCGATTTATCTTGTTTTGCCGGCTTATGGTTGGATTTTTGCTTTGTTGCTCCTGGTTTTGATTCTGCGCGGTCGCATGCAAGCGACCCGAAAGTTGCGGCGGCTTCGTCATGGCCGTGCTTGGGGAGAAAGGGCATTGGCTCGCCTGCAGGATCGGTATCCCGTGCCGAAGGACGACGGCGTGGCCTTCGCCGATCCTCATCACCCCTGCAATGAGGATCTGGACGTGTTCGGGCCGGACAGCTTGTATGCCCGATTGCAGGATTGCCCAACCTTTCTCGGCCGAGAACGTTTGGCCGCTTGGTTATTGCAAGAAGGCGTACCCGAAGACGGCCAGGATCGACAAGCTTGTGTCCGCAGCCTGCAAGCGGATCGAGCATTCCGCGAAGGTCTGGAAATCGAACTGCGGGAGGTTGAATTTGCCGGCAGTCGCGATCCCTTCGAAGCCAGGCGACTGGAACAAGAACTTCGGGCCTTGCCGGACTGGGGCAAGGAAGCCAGCCCGCCTGAGGAAAGCTTCGGCCGTAAAAGCCTGCGTTTAGGCCTGGCGATGACGGCTACTCTGCTCCTGGCGGCCAAATTCATCTGGGCTTGGAGTTGGTGGGTCTTGCTGCCTTCTTATCTGCTGCATTTCGCTTGGCTGGCTCGCCACCAAAAGCGCGCAGCAGCCTTGGACGAGCGCTTTTTTCAGGCCGGCAAAACTCTGGCCGCTTGGGCTCGTGTTTTGCAATGGATCGAGCAACGCCCGGCTTCGTCGCCGTTGTGGCAACAGGCTCGACAAAGGCTTTTGGCCAAGGAAGGGGAAAGTCTGGGCGCCGGAGATGCTTTGCAAGCCTTGGGTCGGGTTTCCTCCACTTTGGCTTTCCGGCGCCATGCCATTTGGCAGTTGAGCTTCGGGGTTCTTTGGCTTTGGGATTTGCACGCCATGCTGCAAGTGGAAAGGTGGAAACGAAGGCATGGCCCCCGCCTCGGTGCCTGGTTGGAAGTCGTGGGGGACTTGGAGGCTTTTGCCGCTTTGGCCGCTTATGCCGACGGTCAGCCGAATCCATGTTGGCCTGAATTCTTGGAGTCGGATCGCCCCTGGTTTCAGGCCAAAGCTTTGGCCCATCCTTTGCTTCCCCGCGAGTCGGCGGTGGCCAACGATTTTGAGATCGCGTCCGGATCCAGACTTTGGCTGGTCACCGGATCGAATCGAAGCGGCAAGAGCACCTTTCTGCGCACCATCGGCCTGGCGATCAAGATGGCGGCTTTGGGCTTACCGGTTTCGGCCGCCACCTTGAGCCTGCGGCCGATGGCGGTCATCAGTTGCATGCGGGTGGAGGATTCGTTGCGGTTGGGCCTGTCCCGCTTTCACGCCGAAGTCCAACGGCTGCAGCGATGCGTGGCCTATGCCGGGGAGCAACACCCGGCCCTGGTGTTACTGGACGAAGTGCTTGCCGGAACCAATTCCAAGGACCGTCACCGCGGAACCTTGGCGGTATTGCAGCGCTTGTTGCAAGGTCCGGCGGTGTGTTTGGCCGCCACTCATGACGAAGACCTCAAGGTTTTGGCGGAGGAGCGCCCGCAGCAAGTCGGACTGGTTCATTTCCGCGATTTCGTCGAGGACGGGGAAATGAAATTCGATTTCCAACTGCGGGAGGGGCCTTTGCCTCGGAGCAACGCCTTGTGGATTTTGTCCCGGGCCGGTTTGTTGCCGTCGGAAGAGGGAATTAGGGACGAATCTGAATGAGGTGGTTTTCCGACTGGGGGTCGTGCCAAACGGAAACGACTTGCCGTTGAGGATCCCATTGCCAGGACCAGGTTCCCGGCGGGTCGCTGCTGAACACCTGAAAGCCTTGGGCGTAATGGAATCGTTCCGGCACGTGGATTTCGGTCGGCCCCTGAACTCCGGCCCGGTTGGAATAGCGAAGTTCGAACCACTGTCGGCTGGGATCGTAAAAATATTCCTCGATGCGGCCGGCCACGGCTTGAGGATAAGTCCGAATCATGTGCAATAGGTTGCCGCGCTCATTCCCGGCGGCATCGATCACTCCGAAATCACCGGAGGTATTGCCAATATCGTTGCTGCGGTCATAAGACCAAGCCATCCAACCGGAGGCGTAGCGATCCATGCTGGCCATCAATTGATCCAGATAGGCCTCATAAGCCGGCGTGTTGGGCGAGGCGCCGAATTCGCCGATCATCAAAGGGACGCCGTGTCGGTCCGCTTCCCGGGCTTTGATGGACAGCACCAAATCCAACAGCCAAGGTGCGCCGAAGTAGCCGATGCCTTCGTGCACGATCGGATCGTAGTAGTGGGGGAAATACACCGCGTTGGTATCCCCATAAGCATCCATTTGCGACGGCAAACCTGAGGCGGTGGCCAAAGCTACGGGTTCGAAAAAGATTCGAGCGTCTGGGTCCTTGGTGCGGATGGCCGCTGAAACGGAACGATAGAAAGGCGCCAGTTTGTGATTCTCGAAGTAGCCGATGCCCTCGTTGCCGTAAAAGGGTTCGTTCATGAGGTCGTAGCCGATCACCGCCGGGTGGTTCCCAAATCGTTCCGCCACCGCAGCCCAGGCTTGGGCGTAATGGTCCTGCAATCCGGGATCGTTCCACAGATGGGAAAAGGCCGCTCGGACCGGCGCCTGCAAGTAATTTAGCCACCAGAGGTCGAGAGGAAAAAAAGGCAAGCCGTCGTCCCAGGTAGCCCATTCCGGAGCGCCGTCGCCTCCGAATTTCGGACCGTAAAGATCTTGGTGGGCATCCAAAACCACTTGCAAACCGGCGGCGTGAGCCCAATCGACCCGATCCGCCACCCGATCCAGATAAGCCGAGTCGATTTGCCCCGGCTGCGGTTCCAAGTGCGACCAAAAAATCAGCAACCGCACCACGTTGAAACCCCAATCTTGCATACGTTGAAAGTCGGCTTGGGTGTGCCAGCCCAAGCCGCCGGCGGCGGTCTTGGCATTGTTGCTGACGTTCAAGCCGTGGAGGACGGTTTCTCGTCCCTGGTCATCGAGCAAATAACGGATTTCGGTCTGGCAGGCGCCGAAACACGAGGCCACGGCCAGCAGGATGGGGAGGAGGGCTTTTTTCATCGGGGGAAAGGGATTCCCCCGAGTGTAGCTGACGATCCGGGACCGAGCAGCTTAAGGCGTTTCGCAGGGTGCCGGTAAGGGAGCCACCGGAGGATGGCGCCTCTGCCCTTCTTCCTCCACCGTGACGTAGCCGAGGGAATCAAAAGCCGCTTTCGCGTCTTCCGAATATTGGGGGGCGTAGCGGTTTTGCAAAGGGGATTGGGGCAGCAAGGCTCGATCCCGTTCGGCCAGTTGGTAATCGCGGCAGAAAGCTTCCACCGCCTGGCGATATCGAGGATCCTCCGGTTTCAAGGGTTGCAATTCCTTGGGATCCTGAACTCGATCGTAAACCAAATAAATGGGCTGTCGTTGGACGCTCAGCTTCGGATCCAAATACACCTTTCCTTCCCGCCGCAATCGCTGGCGATCGGGAATCAACTTGCGAATGACGGTGTATCGTTCGTCGCGCCAACCATCGGTAATGTCGATGTCGCCGCGAATGTTGACCGGGCTGAGAATCCGGCAGAAAGCACCGAGCTCCGATCCTTCCTGATCATCGATCAAGGATCGAAGGGAGCGGCCTTCGGCATGGGGCAGGGGGTCGACGCCGGCATAATCCAGCAAAGTCGGACCGATGTCGTAAATCTTGGCCAATTCGGCAATCCGTTTGCCGGGAGGAGTTAGACCGTCGGGCACTCGAAGCACCAACGGAATCTTTAGAAGTTCATGGTGCAAATGGGAGCGGTGTCCGATCGAACCGCGATCGAAAAACTCATCGCCGTGATCGGAAGTAATGCAGATGATGGTGTTCTCATAGAGTTCCATTTCCTTGAGCTTGTCCAGAATCTGACCGATGTGCCGATCCACCCAGTGGATTTCGGCGTCATAGTTGGCCAAGATGTGGTGCAGATCCCGCTCGCCGATCAACCGGCGACCTTTGGCGTCCCGAACCTGTTCGCTGAAGTACCAATTTTCCGCTGGAAAGTTCCCTCGATATTCGGGATCGAAAGCCTTCTCCAAGCCTTCTTCGGCCGTTTCAGGAATGTGATCGTAGTGGACGTCGAAATAATGCAGGAACAAGAAGAAGGGTTCCTTGCCGCCGTTTCGTTCCAAAAAGCCCAAGCCGTGTCGATTGATTCGAGGAGAAGTGATGTCCCAATGAGACTTCCGGTCCAAAAAAGCTTGGACTTGAGCCTTGTCCAAACCCGGCAAGTTGTTTTGGGCGCGATAGGCTTGGAGGCGTTTTAAATGTTGGTCGACTTCTTGATTGCTCATCATGCCGGAGCGATATTCTTCAAATCCCCGATCGAAGCCATGCCGAGGGTCCAAATAGGGCCCACTGAAATAACCGGCGGTTTGATATCCGGCTTGCTGGAATTGAGCTGCCAAAGTCTGCCGTAAAGGATCCAGGCGGAAATCGTCCTGAATCACTCCGTGGCTGCCGTCAGTCAGGCCGGTGAGCATGGCCATATGAGCCGGCAGCGTCCAGGAAGTCGTCGACCAGGCATTGTCGAAAGCCACGCCCTCGGCGGCCAGGCTATCCAAATTCGGACTCACCGGAGTATCCACGTATTCGGCCCGGTGGCCATACAAACCCAACCGATCCGCCCGCAAGGAATCGATGCTGATCAGCAGCACGTTATAACTTTTGCCACCGCCGAAAAGGCCGGCTTGCCAAAGGCCGATGCCGACTCCGATCAAAGCGAGCAAAGGAAGAAGGAGGAAAGCCTGCTTGCGCATGGAAGCTTTAGGAAGGACCGCTTTTTTGGGGAAGGACGAGAACCGGAATCAGTATTTCCGGACTTTCCGGATCGTTGGTCAGAATCTTCAATGGAAGGGAAGTCGATTGGGTGGGGGCCGGCCCCTTACGGGTCACGGTAATACGGTAACGTCGATTCGGTTCCAGGCTTTCCATTTCCCAATGCAGGGGTAAATCACCTAGACCTTGCCACTCGACTTTCGGCGCCGGAAATTCCAAGGCAAGATTGCGCTGCCAAAGAATGAAAGAAGCGGTGGCGGTTTCGCCACTACCGGCCAGCATCAGGCGTTTGGGAGCATAAGCCAAATCAGCTTCCGCGATTCCCTGAACGGTAAACTTCACCGGCGGAGCTTCCGGCAAATCGGAAGGGATGCGAAACTCTTGATAAAAGGGCCCCAGAGGAAGTTCTTCCGGCGCCGTCACTCGAATTTCATACATGTCTTGCTCCCCGTCTCCCAAATAACTTTGACTGAGTTCCCAACCGTCGATTTCTTCCGGGACCAGCAATTCAAATTTTTGATCGTCGTGGGCGTTCACCGTGACTCGCCCCACCGGTCTTTGGCGCGATCCGACCACCCCCAAATTGACCGACCAGGGTTCGGCCCAATAGGGCACCCAGATATCCACTCCCCATTCCAGCAACAAGGCGGCATAACCTTCGACATAGATCGGGATCGATCCGATTTTTCGCGACACCGGTTCGCGATAGCGGCCGGTGTTCAATTCCAAATGCAAGATCGCTTGTTCCTTCGGTTGCAGTTGGACGTTGATGCCGTTCGGATCGATGCGAACTTGCTGCTGGCCTTGGGGCCGTTGCGGAAGCTCCAACCGCAGACCGGCACAGGTGCAGCCGGCCGGGCCGATGCGGGTGAGGTGCAAGGGTTCCGAGCCGCGATTTTGAATTCGATATTGAGCGGCGGTGCGCTGTCCAAAGGGGATCGGCGGCAATTGCAGGCGTTTGGGTTCCACCTGCAGGGGGGCTTCCGGCAATGCGGTCCATTCGCTTTCGGAATCGGATCCGCACGCCGCCAGGAGCAAGCACAAAGCCAAGGAACCGAAGCCATTTCGGTTCAAGCGGTTCAAGGGCATGGCCAGCCCCGGCCGCCTTCGCCGGGTGGCGAAGCGGGAGGCCGAAAACCACCCTGAAAGGGGGGTGAGGCTGGCGAAACGGCGGAGAATGTCGGCCATCCTGGGGAATATCCTACGAAGGTCGTGGGGTTCCGCTGGCGGCAGGTTTAAGATTTCAGACTTCCCTGGAGAGGCGTTGCCGCTCTCCTTCCTTTTTGTTTGCCGGCCCTTGCCATGACCCACGCCTACCCGCTCGTCGCCGCTCAGGATCCCGAGGTCCACCAAGCCATGTTGGCCGAATTGCGCCGACAGGAAGAGCAAATCGAGTTGATCGCCAGTGAGAACCACACCAGCCCGGCGGTGTTGGAAGCCCTGGGTTCGGTGTTGACCAATAAGTACGCCGAAGGCTATCCCGGTCGCAGATATTACGGTGGCTGCGAACACGTGGACACGGCCGAAGATTTGGCCCGGAATCGCTTGAAGGAGTTATTTGACGCCGAAGCGGCCAACGTACAACCGAGCAGCGGGACCCAAGCCAATCAAGCGGCGATGCTGGCCATGGCCGAACCGGGGGATACCATTTTGGCCCTGGAGTTGAATCACGGCGGCCACCTTTCTCACGGCCACCCGAAGAACGCTTCCGGAATCTTCTATAAGTTCGTCCACTACGGCGTCGATCCCGAAACCGAGCACCTGGACTATGATCTGGTGCGCAAGCTGGCCAAAGAACATCGGCCGAAGGTTTTGATGGCCGGAGCTTCCGCCTATCCGAGGACCATCGATTTCCAAGCCCTCGGCGCCATCGCCAAAGAAGTGGAAGCTCTGTTTCTCGTGGACATGGCTCACATCGCCGGTTTGGTGGCGGTCGATTTGCATCCCTCGCCGGTACCTCATGCCGACGTGGTCACCATGACCACCCACAAAACTTTGCGCGGCCCTCGGGGCGGCGCCATCGTGTGCAAGAAGGATTGGATCAAAAAGATCAATTCGGCGGTTTTCCCGGGCAGTCAGGGCGGGCCGCTGATGCACGCCATAGCCGCCAAAGCGGTGGCCTTCCAAGAAGCCTTGGATCCCAGTTTCCGCCGTTATCAAGAACAAGTGGTAGCCAACGCCAAAGCCTTGGCCGCCGGTTTGGAACAGCGTGGCTGTCGCTTGGTCGGTGGCGGAACCGATAATCACTTGATGATGGTGGATTTGCGCGGTCCCAAAGGACCGGGCATCACCGGACGGATTGCCGAGGATTCCTTGCACCGGGCCAACATCACGGTGAACAAGAATTTGATTCCCTTCGATCCGGAAAAACCGATGCAGACTTCCGGCATTCGCATGGGAACTCCGGCGGTAACCACGCGGGGATTTGACGTCGACGACATGGAACGGTTGTCCGGTTGGATCGACCTCGTGTTGCGGGATCCGGAAAATGAAAAGGTGATCCAAGAAGTGGGCGAAGAAGCCGCCGCCTTGTGCCGCATGAAGCCGATTTATCCCCACATGGAAGCGGTGCAGTCCTAGGTCGAAAAGCCGAACTTTTTCGGACCGGAAAAGACCAGCGACCCGGTGGATCACACCGGGTCGCATTTTTTTCGGCCGGAAACCGAGGCGGATCAATCGGCCATGTGGTCAGCCATCTTGGAAGCGGTGGGAGCCTCCACCACGCCGCGTTCGGTGATGATGGCGGTAACCCACTTGGCCGGTGTGACGTCGAAGGCCGGGTTCCAAGCTTCGACTCCTTTCGCCGCCCAGAGCCGTTCTTGGTAGCCGAACACTTCCTCCGCCGCTCGCTGCTCGATCGGAATGTCCCCGCCGCTGGGGCAATGCATGTCCACCGTGGTGGTTGGTGCAGCGACGTAGAAAGGCACCCCGTGCTCTCGGGCCAAGACCGCCAAGGGATAGGTCCCGATCTTGTTGGCGACATCGCCGTTGGCGGCGATCCGATCGCTGCCGACCACCACCGCATCAATGCGACCGGAAGCCAAGGTGGAGGCGGCGGCGCCATCGCACTGCACCGTCACCGGAATGCCGGCCCGATGAAGTTCCCAAGCGGTCAGCCGGGCCCCTTGGAGCAGCGGGCGGGTTTCGTCGGCGAATACCGAAACTTCCTTGCCCATGGCTTTGGCGGCGTAAACCACGCTAAGGGCGGTTCCCGTTCCGCCAGTGGCCAAAGCTCCGGCGTTGCAGTGGGTCAAAACCACCGGAGCCGGTCCCAACAAGGCGGCCCCATGGCGGCCGATGGCGAGGCAGAGCTCTTCATCCTCCCGGTGAAATGCCAGGGCTTCCTGCAACAGGCGAGCGTTCCAATCGGCCGGTTGGCCTTCGCCTGCAGCCGCCAGCCTTTCCCCGAGTTCCTGCACCCGCTTCACGCCGATGGACAGGTTCACGGCGGTAGGACGAGCTTCCGCTACCGTGCGGCTGACTTCCCGCAGCTTTTGCAGCCAGCTTTCCGGGCTTTCCTCGCTGCTGCCTTGAATGCCCAGGATGACGCCGTAGGCACCGGCGCAACCCAAGGCCGGAGCGCCGCGCACCGCCAAGCGTTGAATCGCCGCCACCATGGTGGGCACGTCTTCGACCCGAAGTTGAATTTCCTGGTCGGGCAGCAGACTTTGTTCCAGCATCTGGACGTGCCCGGGGAGCTCGCCGACCCAATCCAGAGTCCGAAATCCTAAATCCAATTGCAGGCTTTCCATGTCGATCTCAGCTTAACTTGCTGGTCAGACCGGCATCCTTGGCCAACACCTTGTCCCGCTGTTGATCGCGGAAGGCGTCCAAACGGGCCGCCAGTTCGGCGTCGCTGACCGCCAGAATGCGTAAAGCCAACAAGGCGGCGTTTACCGGACCGCCGCGGCCGACTCCGAGGGTGCCGACCGGAACGCCGCCGGGCATCTGCACCGTGGCCAGCAAAGCATCCATGCCACCGAGCGGGGGGTTGTCCAAAGGAATGCCGAGAACCGGCAGAGTGGTGTGGGCGGCGATGACTCCGGCCAAGTGGGCCGCTCCACCTGCGGCGCACAACAGCACTTGCAAGCCGTTTTCTCTAGCCTGAGCGGCAAAGCCGGTGGCTTGTTCCGGGGTGCGGTGGGCACTCAGCACTCGAACGGTCGGCTCGACGCCGAAGTCTCGTAGAGTCTGGACGGCCGGGAGGAGGCGCTCCAAGTCGGAGTCGGAACCCATCAAGATGGCAACGCGGGCGGTCATGAGCTTGAGCTTCGGGATTGCAGGGCAGCGCGAAGAAGTTCTTGAAAGTCAGCTTGAGGACCGAGTTCGCGCCAAACTCGGTCGGCGGCTTCCCGGGCTTCTCTAGGTCGGAAACCCAGATCTCCCAACACCCGCAACAGGTCGTCGGGAAACAGATCGGCGGCGTCGGTCGAGGACGGCCAAGGATTTTTTTCCATGGCCTCACCCAACTCCACCAGCAAACGTTCGGCGGTTTTGCGACCGATGCCCTTCACCGTGGTCAATCGGCCCAGATCACGGCTGCGGATGGCTTCGGCCAAAGATTCCGGACCGAGTCCGGAAAGCAGACCGAGAGCCGAAGCCGGGCCGACACCACTGACGCCGAGCAACTGCCGGAACAACCAGCGTTCTTGGTCGGAGTCAAAGCCGTACAAGGTGAAAGCGTTTTCGGAAACCGCCAGATGCACCAGGAGGCGGTGCTTGGGGCCGGTTCGAAGCGCTGAGCTGGTGCGGTCGGAGACCAACAGGCGCCAGCCCACGCCTCCTGCGGCGAGAACCACGACTCCCGGTTCCACCAGGGCGACGCGGCCTTCTAGGAATTCGAACACCGGGGTGGGCCGGAGTGGGCTTTAACCTTCGCCGGAGTACTCGTCGCCGCGACCGGAGCGCAGCTTGAGCTGGTAGTTGGTCAACTTGCCGTTCAGTTCCTTCAAGGAAGTGATGCCGAAGTTCGGCTGGCTGAGCAGGTCTTCTTCGGTGTAGGACAAGATGTCCCCGACTTTTTGCAGGTTCAATCGCTCGACCAAGGCGCGGTGGCAACGAACCGACAAATTCAACGCCGAAATCGGCATTTCCAAGGCCTGTTCCTGTTCCTTGCTCAGCGGCCCGAGCCAGTCCAAAGGCGAGGAGGACGGCCGCGGGTTGGCGTCGAACTTGTCCGGCATGATGAAGCTGCCGTCTTCTCGGCGCATGCCCAGGCGCAAACCCAAGGTGTCCAACAGGCGCTTGATTTCGTTCAAAGAGGTCTCGCCGAAGTTCTTGAACTCCAGGAGTTCCTGCTCGGTGTGGGAAACCAAATCGCCCAGGGTTCGAATTTCCATGTGGCTGAGGCAATTGCGTGCCCGAACCGAAAGTTCGAATTGGGTGATGGGAGTGCGCAGGACTTCCTTCAGCCGATCTTCCTTGCGCTCTCGATCTTCATCGATGGTCATGCTCAAGGATTCGTGGGCGTCGGAAAAATAAAGCCGCGCCTTGGGATTGTTCGGATCCCGGCGCAACACCGCCGAGTAACAACCGCAAGCCTTTTCGTAATATTCGTAGCGATCTTGATCTTCGTACAAGACGCCAAGATTCAAAAGCACCGCGCTGGGAACCGGCCGGTACTTCAGCAAAGTCTCGTAGTGACGCAAGGCCGCTTGGTCGTCGCCGTAAAGATCGCACAGCATGGCCAGGCGAAAGCGGGCGTCGACTTGATCGGGATGCGTTTGCAGCAGGTTTTCGTACGCAGCGGCGGCTTCTTCCACCTGCCCTTGCGCTTCCATTAACCGGGCTTGCAGAAAGGCGGTTTCGGCTTCGCTCAAGGAAGCCTTGCTCAGGGCCTTTTCCGCCTTGTCCAATTCGCCACCTTGAATGGCCGCCTTATAGGCGGCAAAGCTCAAGGCGGTATCGGCGGCGTTTAAAGAGCCGAGCAAAACTTCCGCGGCTTCCCGGTACCGTTGCAGTTCGAACAGGGAATTTCCGCGGATGAACATCGAGAGTTCATCGTCGCCGTCGACGAAGTCGAGGGCTTTGCGGTATTCCCCCGTGACCCAAGAACCGGCGGCGGCCACGCGTGCATTGCCCCCAGCGCGGGCTTCCCGTACTGCCGATTGAAAACTGTCGGCGGTATGGGGATCCTGCATGAGGCTAGTACGACTGGCGACCAGATCCTTCGGATTTTGGGGAGGTGCGGCGAAGAAGGCAGCAGGATCCATGGACTCGACGGTTCGGGGGGCAGCAATGACCTGGGTTTCCGTCATGGAGGCGTTTTCCTAGAGGGCGCTGACCGGGAAATTTGACCGATTATCGTAGCTCTGCACCCCTGGAAACGTCAAACTGCCGCCAACAAAGCCCATGGATCGATTCCTCGTTGAAGGAGGCCGACCCTTGCAGGGTGCGGTCACCGCCTCCGGATCCAAGAATGCAGCCTTGCCGATGCTGGCGGCTTCTTTGCTTTTCGAAGGCCCGGCGGTTTATCGGCGAGTGCCGGATTTGGCGGATTTGCGGACCTTATTTCGTCTGTTGCAAGACCTCGGCGCCGAGGTGCAAGTGCAAGGCGATCGGGTTCAAACCGAGGTACCGTCCCACGGGCCGACCGAAGCTCCCTATGAGGTGGTTCGAAAGATGCGGGCCTCGGTGGCGGTCCTCGGTCCTTTGCTGGCTCGCCGCGGCCGGGCTCGAGTCAGCCTGCCCGGCGGTTGCGTGCTTGGAGACCGCCCGATCGATTTGCATTTGAAAGGCCTGCACGCTTTGGGCGCGGATTTGCAAGTCCGCCACGGCATCGTCGAGGCTCAAGCCCCCGCCGGCGGGCTACGAGGTGGCACGGTGTACTTGGCTTCAAGCCGGGGTTCCACGGTTTTGGGAACCGCCAACGTGATGATGGCCGCCAGTTTGGCCAAAGGGGTCACGGTCATCGAAGCGGCGGCGGAAGAACCGGAAATTGAAGCCCTGGCCGCTTTGTTGAATCGGGCCGGAGCTTGCATTCACGGAGCGGGAAGCCACCGATTGGAAATCGAAGGGGTGGAGGCGCTGCACGGCGGGGAATGCGAAATTCCTCCCGATCGGATCGAAACCGGGACCTTGCTGTTGGCGGGTGCCTTGACTCGGGGCCGGGTCCGGGTGAACGATTGCCGGCCGGACGAACTGACCGTGTTGCTGGATTTATTTCACCGTGCCGGAGTGCCTTTCGCCCAGGGTGGCGATGGCGGCGAAGCCGGCCTGCGGCCCTGGTTGGAGGTGCAGCCCTGGCCCAATCCGCCCCGAGTCCTGGACGTGGCGACTCGCCCCTTTCCCGGTTTTCCGACCGATTTGCAAGCTCAATGGTTGGCTTTTTGCACCGCCGGCGAAGGCTTGGCCCTGGTCACCGATACGGTTTATCCCGACCGCTTCATGCACGTACCCGAATTGAATCGCTTGGGAGCCGGCATTCGACGAGAAGGCAATACCGCCCTGGTGGTCGGGCCGGTTCGCCTTTCTGGTGCGCCGGTCCTGGCCAGTGATTTACGGGCCAGCGCCGCATTGGTGCTTGCCGGATTGGTCGCTTCCGGCCAAACCATCGTCCGGCGGGTGTATCACTTGGATCGGGGATATGAGGCTTTGGAAGAGAAGCTGCGGCAATTGGGCGGCCGAGTCGTTCGGGAACGGGATCCGGAATCTCCCTGAGCGTCTCTCAGCGAAATCCGTCCCAAAGCGAAATCATCCTTTTCCCTCGACTTGGAAAGCAAGGAGGCTGACCGATAACCGTTTTCACGTTAGAATCTTCGGCTTCCCGGTAACCGGTCGCGACCTTGCCTGGCGATTTCCAAAGAACCGACCGACCACCGCCGGCTCGAGCCTAAGCCTGGGCGAACTCCATGCTGGAAAACCTGACTCAATCCTTCGGCAAAGTCCTGGATCGCTTCCGCGGTCCCGGCAAGTTAAGCGATGAGCACATCGCCGAGGGTTTGCGGGAAGTACGCCGGGCTCTGCTGGAAGCGGACGTCCATTTCAAAGTTGCCCGAGATTTCAGCAAAAACGTCGGCGAGCGACTGAAGGGGGAGGAACGCCTGGCCGGAGTGACCGGCAGCCAGCAGGTCATCCACGCCTTCCACCAGGAATTGGTGGCCTTGATGCAGGGCAAGGGCGAACCCGCCAACTTGCCGAAGAATCCCGGCCACCCCATGGTCCTGTTGCTGGCCGGTCTGCAGGGCGCGGGCAAAACCACCACCGCCGCCAAGTTGGGTTTGTGGTTGCGCAAGCGCCAAAACCGCAAGGTGCTGTTGGCCGCATGCGACTTGCAACGGCCCGCCGCGGTGGATCAATTGGTGGCCCTCGGCAAACAGTTGGACGTCGACGTCCACGCCGAAACCCCGGGACAACCGGGGGTCGATCCTCGCTCGGTGGCCGAGCGGGCCCTGGAAGCCGCCAAAAAGGGCCGTTATGACGCCTTGGTGGTGGACTCCGCCGGCCGTTTGCACGTCGACGAGCCGCTGATGGCCGAAATCGCCTCGGTGGCCGAGGCGGTTCAACCCGACGCCACTTACCTGGTCTTGGACTCGATGACCGGGCAGGACGCGGTCGAGTCCGCCCGCAGCTTCTCCGAGCATCTGGATCTATTCGGCGTCATCCTCACCAAGCTGGACGGCGACGCTCGTGGCGGGGCGGCACTGTCGGTGCGGGAAGTCACCGGCCGCCCGATCACTTTCCTCGGCGTCGGCGAAAAGGCCAGCGATCTGGAGGAATTCCACGCCGAGCGCCTGGCCAGCCGCATTCTCGATATGGGCGATGTGGTCAGCCTGGTGGAAAAGGCTCAGGAAGTCGTCGACGAGGAAGAGGCGGCCCAAGACTATATGAAGTTGATGGAGGGGCGCTTCACCTTCGAAGACCTCCTTTCCCAGTTCCGCATGCTGAAAAAAATGGGATCTATGAAGAAGATTTTTGGCATGCTTCCGGGGGCCGGTAAGATGTCCGGCCTTTTGGATCAGGTCGACGACCGGGAAATCGCCCGGATGGAGGCCATCGTTCTGTCGATGACCGCGGCAGAACGGCTTCACCCTGAAATCATCGACGGCCGGCGCAGGCGTCGGATCGCCCGCGGCAGCGGCATGGAAGTCAGCGATGTCAATCGCCTGTTACAGACCTTTCATGCCATGCAAAAGCAGATTAAGAGTCTGGGCCGGATGATGAAGGGGGGAGGACGTTCCAAGAAGCGACTCATCAAGCAATTGAGCCGTTCCGGCCAATTGCCGCCTTTCGCCCCGCCTGGGAGGCGTTAATCCCAGGGACTCGATCGAATCCCGACTAGCACCCAGACCGTCCTAGATGGCAGTCACCTTACGTCTCAAGCGGTTGGGCCGGCGAAACCGGCCTTTCTACCGCATTTGCGTCTTCGACGCCCACACCCGGCGTGATGGCCGGACCATTGAGGAACTTGGTTTCTACGATCCGGTAAATCCCAAGGAGGGATTGAACTTCGAGCTCAATGAAGAGCGGGCGAAGTACTGGTTGTCGGTCGGCGCCCAGCCGTCCGAAACCGTGCGCTCCTTGTTGAAGAGCCGGAACATCCAAGTCCCGAATCCCCGGGCCGCCAGGCGCCGGAGGAAAAAGGAGCAAGCGAAAACTAAGGCCAAAGCTTGAGTGGAGGCACCATGGCCAAGGCCCCGTCCTCCAAGGTGGCCGCCCTGGAGCTCATTCTTAAGCGCCTGGTCCGCTCCCACTACGCCGTTCCCTACCGAGATGAGGAGGAGAACGCGTTGGAGCGGCTGTTGGCGCTCATCTTGCAGGGGACGGGTCCATATTCGTCCGCTCGCAAGGCGGTGAAGGCGTTGCGCCGTAGCCACGCCAATTGGAATGAGACCCGAGTCGCCCGTCTTTTCGAAGTGCGTGGTTTATTGCAGGGCAAACGGGTCGGTACCGCTACCGAAAGGGCGGAAGCCACCCAGGAGTTTTTGCGCCGGGTGTTCGGCCTGCAAAACCACCTCGACCTGGATTGGCTGTACGACGCCACGTCAGAGCGAAGGGAAAGATTGCTCAATTCCCTGACCATGACCCCCGATCACGTCGGGCCGGTGTTGGATTTGGACGCCGCCGTGGCCGATGGGGACCCGCTGCCGCCGATTACCACCGATTTGAAGCGGCTGTTCGCCCGCTTGGGCTTGGTGCCTTCAAATCCGAAGGATGCCGCGGTCAAGGAATTGACCGAGCCCATGTTGGAGGGGGACAACCTCTATCCCCGCTTCTTGGCGCTGCAGTTGCAAGCTCGTCGGGTTTGTGAATCGAAGCACCCACGCTGCCGCCAGTGCCCGCTTTTGGATCTTTGTCCCCACGGCAAGAAACTGCTGGGCAACGCCGGCTATCAGGCCGCCCTGGAAGATCTGGGGCTGAAGAAGGCCGCCGGTGGAAGTGGTAAGGCGAAGAAAGGCGCTTCGAAGAAGTCCACCAAGTCCTCCAAGTCGTCCAAATCGAAATCAAGTTGACCGGAGAAGACTCCGTGTCCTTGGCGGTGGCCCGGTTTCAAGAACCGCGGCCACCTCTCGTATTGGCGAGCACCTCTCCCCGGCGCAGCGCCTTGTTGGCTGCGGCCGGTTTTCGTTTTGAGGTGTTGGACCCAGGCCCGGACGGTCCGGGCAACCATGCCGAGCCCGGTCGCCGGGTCCTGCAGCACGCCGCCTTTAAGGCCTTGGCAGGGGCTCGCCTCCGCCCTGGACGTTGGTTGGTGGCGGCGGACACTTTGGTTTGGTGCCGGGGACGGTTTCTGCCCAAACCTGCCGACGCCGGCGAAGCCCGGGACATGTTGCAATGGTTGGCCGAAACCGAGCATCAGGTTTGGACCGGGGTTTGCGTGGTGGATCCAGACGGAAGGTTGCGGCAACGAGCGGACCGGGCCGAGGTTCGATTCCGGCCGATTCCCGCCGCCGAGCTGGAGGCTTATCTCCAGGGCAGCGAATGGCAGGACAAGGCCGGGGCTTATGCGATTCAAGGGTGGGCCGGAGCGTGGACCGAGCTGCTTTCCGGTAGCTTGGATACGGTCATCGGTCTGGATCCGAACACGGTGGCGGACTTGATCGTGGCTCCTACCGCAGCGGACTTGTCGGAATCCACTTAGACGGTAGAATTTTCGGTTCCCAAAACCGGACTTGCCGGCACAAATGGGGCGGCAGGGCTGGCGTCAGTCGGCTTTCGGATTTCTCCTTTGGGAAAACCCTTCTGAACTTCCGCTGCATCGGTTTCGGCGGCTCGAAACAGCCATCATCAGGCATGAAAAAGGACATCCATCCCGAGTACGTGGATTGCCACGTCAAATGTGGTTGCGGCAATGAGTTCACCACCCGTGGCGTGGTGAAATCCCTGTCGGTGGAGATCTGCTCCGCTTGCCACCCCTTCTTTACCGGCAAGGAGAAGTTCGTCGACGCCGCTGGCCGGGTCGACCGCTTCCGCAAGCGCTACGGTGCCGGGGCGGAATCCGCCTCGAAATGACCGTTGGCATTGGATTTTTGAACCGCAGGGCCTGGCAACCGTTTTCGGTTCTATCCTTGCGGACGACTAAGCGAGGTCAGGAAAATCCGGGCCTCGCCTAGTTTTGTGATCTCCATGCCAGCTCCATTCCACGCTGAATCGAATCCGTCTCGTTCGTCATGAGCGTCCTCGAGGTTTTGCAGAGCCGCATCGGCGAGTTGGAACGCCGCCTGGAAGACTTGGAAAAGCAGGTGGCGGATCCGGAGCGGGCGACCAAACCGGATTATCCCAACCTTCTCCGCGAGTTGGGTTCTTTGCAAAAGGTCCTGGAGCCTTGGCGGCGATACGTCGATTTGGATCGGCAGATTGCCGAGACCAAGGAAATGGCGGCGGAGGAGGACGAAGAGATTCGGGACTTGGCTTTGGAAGAATTGCCGGCTTTGGAGGAGGAGTATCAAAGCCTGGAAGCTTCCATCTTGGACCGGGTGCTCGATGCCGATCAAAACGGCGACCGGCCGGCGATCGTGGAAATTCGGGCCGGAACCGGCGGCGAAGAAGCGGCCTTGTTCGCCGGCGATCTGTTTCGGATTTACAGCCGCTTCGCCGAAACCCAAAGTTGGAGTTTGGAAGTCATGGACAATTCTGAATCCGACATGGGCGGGTATAAGGAAATCATTTTCAAAGTCACGGGAGATTCGGCCTTTCGTTTGATGCGCTTTGAAACCGGTGGCCATCGGGTGCAGCGAGTTCCGGCCACCGAAACCCAAGGCCGAATCCACACTTCCGCAGCCACCGTGGCGGTGTTGCCCGAGGTGGAAGAGGTGGATTTCGAGTTGAATCCCGATGAGTTGGAGATCACCGCGATGCGATCTTCGGGACCGGGAGGTCAACACGTCAACAAGACTTCCTCGGCGATTCGCGTCGTCCACCTGCCGACTGGCATGGCGGTGAAGTGCCAGGAAGACAAATCGCAGCATCGCAACAAAGCCAAAGCCATGGCCATGTTGCGGGCGCGGTTGTATGAGTTGGAAAAGCAAAAGAAGGACGCGGAGCGCTCCGACATGCGTCGCAACCAAGTCGGCAGCGGCGACCGCAGCCAGCGGATTCGGACCTACAACTGGCCGCAAAACCGCGTCACCGACCACCGTACCGGTCGTAATTTCAGCCTCGAACAGATTCTGGAAGGACGTCTCCAGGACCTTCTGGATTCGTTGCTGGCCGCCGAGCGGGAAGCCAAACTGGCTTCTCTTTGACCCCCCTGACCCACCGCCGCATGACCGATCCCTCGAACAAACCCATGGAGGACCTCGGACCGGATTTCGAAATCCTCGAGGACCTTGGCGACGAATTTGAAATTTTGGAGGACGCCGGTCCCGCCCAGGAGGAAGCCAAGGCTCCCGCCGGGACAGCGGCTCCGGCGGAGGCCGCCGCAGCGACGCCCCCGGCCCCCGGTTCGGCGGCAGCCCCGGCGACTCCCGGCAGCCCCGCTCCGGTCACTTCGATCATGGCCTGGTCCAGCTTGGGCATGGGCTTGGCCGTAGCCGGCCTGTTGGGTCCCTGGGCATCCCTCGGCGGCAGCTTGCCCCATGGCTTGTTTTTGGCCTTCGGCCTTTGGTTCCTGATGCGCTACGGCGTTTTGGCGAACCGGCCGCAACGGGACTCCGGCGGCCTGCTGACTTCGGTGCTCACCGGCCTGATGTTGGTCTATGCCGGCACCCGCCTGGCTTTTGCTTTCGGCGGCAACAGTTCCCTGCAGGAAAGTTTCGGTTGGTTGGGCCATCCTGACGGCGCCAACATGGCCGGCGACGCCGCGGGAGCTTGGTTCACCCTGCTGGGCGCCTTGTTGGTGTTGGCGGCTCCGACCCTGGGCAAGAAGAAGGACGCCAAGTTGCCCCCGGCACCGGCTGCACCGGAAGGACAAAGCAGCGGCGGAGCCGATTCCCAATTCGCCATGTCGTTGCTGTCCTATCTGATGGTGTTCATCGGCTTGATGATGCCGTGGGCTTCCTCCGGACAGCGCGGCGTCGACAGTTTGTTCGGAGCCATCACCATGGTGTTCGTGGTCATGGTGTTGTGGGCTGCCTGGACCGGCACCTGGAAACTTTGGGGCTTGTCGATCGTCAACCAGAAGCTCGGTTTGGTGCTGTTCGTGGCGCCGCTGGAATCTCTGGTCATCGGTTTGTTCGGTTTGTTGCGCCATGCTTCCGATCAGCCCAGCGGTATGACCGCCAGCGCCTGGCCTCCGGGGGTGGACGTCGCCGCCAGCGACGTCTTCGCGGCCTTTGAAGCCCTTGGCCAAAACATGGTGGAGGCTTTGGGGAATCCGGTGCTCAGCAATCAATTCGAGCAAATGGACAGCGTTTACCTGCCGGAGCCTTTCCTGGTTTATGCCGCCGGCCCGCTGTTGGTCTTGATCGGTTCCGTCTTGGCTTCCTGGGTATTGATTCAAGGAACGCGACAAGGCATGAAGATGAACCAAGAACGCAAGGCCGCCGAGATCGCCGCTCGCAAGGCTTCTCGGGAGGCGAAGAAGGGCAACGGCGACGACAAGAAAGCCAAAGACAAAAAGGCCAAAGACAAAAAAGCCAAATAAGGCTTGGTCCGCATGCGACCCGGATCCTTGGATCGCCGACTCGGGCGGCTGCTTGAAGCAGCCGCCCGTTTGCTTGCCAGCGCCGGTTTGGACGATCCGAAGGGGGAAGCGGAACGGCTTTGGGAAGGGGTTAGCGGCGTTCCTCGGAGCCGCATCTTGGCCGGTTTGGCTCCGCTCCCGAAAGTCGAACAGGAAATTGAATTTGAAAGCCGCTTAAGGCGGCGCTTACAAGGCGAACCTCTGGCCTACGTGGAAGGGGAGCAGGAATTTTATGGCTTGAAGTTTTCGGTGGGACCGGAGGTCTTGATTCCGAGAGCCGATTCCGAATGTTTGATCGATGCGGCCTTGACTCATGCAAGCCAACCGGTGAGGCGAATCCTGGATCTTGGAACCGGTTCCGGGTGTTTGCTGTTGACCTTATTGAAACAGTGGCCCGAGGCGAGCGGGCTTGGAATCGATCGAAGTTTGCCGGCTTTGAACATAGCGGCCGGCAATGCCGAGCGTTTGCAGTTGCCGTCCAAAGTGCAATGGCTTTGCAGTGATTGGTTGGACGCTTGTGCAGCCGCCGTTTTCGATCTGGTGATTTCCAATCCGCCTTATGTTCTTCCCGGCGAAAGCCTGGGGCCGGAGGTCGAAGGCTATGAACCGGCGTTGGCTTTGTTCACTCCGGAAAACGATCCCATGGCTCCCTATAGAACTTTGCTGACCGAAGTACCTCGCTGCTTGCGACCAGGAGGCCTTCTTTGCCTGGAAGTCGGCGCCGGCCGGGCCGACCAGGTGGCCGCCTTGGCTCGGTCCTTGGGTTGGATACTGGTGGAAATCCGCTCCGACCTCGGCGGCATTCCCCGGGCGGTGGTGTTGACTTTCGGTGCGGACTAGATCGATTCAGGAAGCGTTGTTGGCCAACCGATGATCCAGGAAGCCGGCCAGGGCTTGCCGGGCTCGCTCCGGTAATTCACTGAAGAACACCGCCACCTCGAAGTGGCCGAGAGCCGGGGCCAGTCGCTCGCAGCGGACCACCACGCCCTCGCCGGAGGCTTGCGCCTCGCCGGCTCCGTTTTGCTTGGCTTCGCCGGGAAATTCAAGGGTGAAGCGCACCCGGGTCATCAAGGCGATGGGCTGATCGGAAAAGAAGGCCACTCCGGCTTTGGATATGTCCCGCACCCGTAACGGCGCACCTTCTTGGCCGTGAAGCTTGAGGGGTAGCTCTTCGGCCTGAACTCGAGGGTGTTTACGGCGCTCGCGAAGCGGTTGGCCGGAAGCGGCGGGAAGGGGCTGGGAGGGCTTTTGGGAGTCCAAGACTTCGGTTCCGGGCTTTTCGATTTTTCGCGGCCGGAGTCGCCTAAAATGCCCCCAGTTCGCTGGGAGCGTTGGAGGACTCGGTCGCCACGCTCTAAGTCTACCGGCTGCGAGAGCCTTTCACCGCCGACCCTTGCAAGCATGGCATCCTTCAATCGCGTCATTTTGATGGGCAACCTGACCCGGGATCCGGAAACCCGGCAAAGTCAATCGGGCACCTTCGTGGTGCGCGGGGCCTTGGCGGTCAACGATCGCGTTCCTGACGGCCAGGGCGGATGGAAGGAGGAAGCCAGCTTCATTGATTTCGTCCTGTTCGGCCGCCGGGCCGAGGCCTTCGCCCGATTTTTGCGCAAGGGGCGCTCGGTGCTGATCGAAGGCAAACTTCGGCAGAGCCGCTGGCAGGACAAGGAAAGCGGGCAAAACCGCTCCAAGTTGGAAGTGATCGTCGACAACTGGGAATTTGCCGGCGGTCGCGGCGAAGGGGCTCCGGGCGGGCAAGGCGGCGGCGACTGGGCACCGGCGTCGCAAGCTCCGCCGCAGCAACAAAACCGCGGGCGGGCTCCGGAGCAGAGCGCCGAATTCCCCGGCCGAGACGATTTCATTCCTGACGACGTGCCCTTTTAAAGCAAAAGGAGTCCCGATGCACCTTCGCGTCCTATTGTTCGCCGGGCTCCGGGATTTGGCCGGAGGTCGTGGCGCGGTCGAGGTTGAACTCGGGGATTCCCCGACGGTAGGGGCGGTCCGCCAGGCCATTGCGGCAGCAGTTCCGGCTCTGGCCCAAGTCGAATACCAAGTGGCGGTGGACACGGCTTTTTCCGGAGATCAAGAGACCGTGGCCGAAGGCCAGGAAGTGGCCTTGATTCCCCCCGTTTCCGGAGGCTGAAGTGGCGGCGGAGCGTTTCCTTTGTCGCCTTCAGGAAGGGCCTTTGGAAGGCGATTGGGCTCGGCGCCAAGTGGAAGGACCGGACGCCGGTTGCACCGTCGAATTTCGCGGCACGGTTCGCAATCAGGCCCGGGGCCGGAGCGTGGAGCATTTGGAATACGAAGCTTATGCCCGCATGGTGCCGGTGGAATTGGGCCGCATTGCGGAGCAAATCTTTGCCGACTTCGAGGTCCTTCGCATTGCCGTCGAACATGCCACCGGGAAAGTGGAGGTCGGCCGCTGTTCGGTGGTGGTGGCGGTGGCTTCCGCTCATCGCCAAGCCGCCTTCGACGCCTCCGCCGCGTTCATGGACGCTCTGAAGGTGCGCGTGCCGCTGTGGAAGAAAGAGGTTTACCCGGACGGTTCCAGTTGGATCGGCCGCGGTTCCTAAAGCAAGCTCATGTTGGAAGTTCACGAGATTCCGGTCACTCCGTTTCAGCAGAATGCCACCTTGTGGGTTTGCCGGGAAACCGGCGAAGCCCTGGTTTGCGATGCCGGCGATGCCGGCCCGATCTTGGCCAAGATCGAAGCTCTAGGGGTGACGGTTGGCAAAATCATCGCCACTCACGGCCACATCGATCACGTGGCCGGCACCGCCGAGTTGAAGCGGGCTTTGGGAGTGGAGTTCTGGTTTCCTCCCGGCGATGACGGGTGGTTGCAGGCGATGCCCAAGCAAGCCATGAGCTTCGGCCTGCCGGTACCGGAAATCCCGGTGTACGAGCACGAGATCCACGAAGGCCAAGCGATGGAATTGGGCAAGGTGAAACTGGAAGTGTTCCATTGCCCCGGGCACACTCCCGGCCACGTGGTGTTTCATCAGCCGGAACAAAGGGTGCTGATCGCCGGTGACATCCTGTTTGCCGGCTCCATCGGCCGTACCGATTTCCCCGGCGGTTCCTTCGAGGAATTGGAGCGTTCGATTCAGGACAAGTTGTACGTCCTGCCTGGCGATACGGTGGTCCACTGTGGCCATGGTCCGGTCACGGAAATCGGTCGCGAAGCTCGTAGCAATCCCTTCGTTCGGGCCAAAGTTTGAAATCCCTGCTGAATAGGCTGAAAACCCTGTTCTAGCGGTTTGAGCGCTCTCCCCGCCGGGATACCCTGTCCGATTGATGGAGCGCGAAACCCTCGAAGTGGACGTCCTGGTGGTGGGCGCCGGCCCGGCCGGCCTGAGCTTCGCCATCCAACTGGCCCGCCTGGGCAAAGAACAAAACCAGGAACTGGGCATTCTGGTTCTCGACAAGGCGGAAGAATTCGGCCACCACTCCCTCAGCGGAGCGGTGTTGGATCCCAAAGCCGTGTTGGAATTGTTTCCCCAAGCCAGGGAAGAAGGCTTCCCGGTCCAAGCGGAAGTCGAGGACGACGCCCTTTGGATATTGTCGAGGCAAGGCAAGCATGAAGCCCGCGGCTTGTTTTGTCCCGAACCCTTCCGCAATCATGGTAATTGGATCGTCTCCTTGAATGAAACGGTCAAGTGGTTAGCCGAAAAAGCAGAAGCCGAAGGAGTGGAGGTTTATCCCGGCTTTGCCGGCGCGGAAGTATTGCAGGATGAAAGCGGTGCCGTGATCGGCGTTCGCACCGTGGATCAGGGTCGAGACAAAAACGGCGAGCCGAAGTCGACCTTTCAACCGGGAATGGACATTCAAGCCCGATTGACCGTATTCGCCGAAGGCACTCGGGGTTCCCTGACCAAACAACTGATCGCCAAAAAGAAGCTGATGGACGACCGCAATCCGCAGGTTTGGGCGGTCGGCGTCAAAGAGCTGTGGGAATTGCCCAAGAGTTTGGAAGGCAAGGTCTATCACACCGCCGGCTGGCCTCTGGGCAAGGCGGTTTACGGTGGCGGTTGGATTTATGGTTTGCCGAATAATCAAGTCAGCATCGGTTTCGTGATGGCCATGGATCACGGCGATCCCGGTTTCGACTATCACGCCACCATGCAACGCTGGAAAACTCACCCCAACATGCGGGAGTTGTTAGAAGGTGGCAAGTTGATTCGTTATGGCGCCAAGACCATTCCGGAAGGCGGTCTGTTTTCCATGACCAAATTGGCCGGCGACGGTTTCTTGATCGTGGGAGATAGCGCCGGCTTCATGAACACTCGGCGGTTGAAAGGCATTCACCTAGCCATGAAGTCCGGCATGTTGGCGGCTCAGGCCGCCGCTCCCGCTCTGGCCAAGGAGAAATGCCTGGAACAGGATTTGGCCGCCTATGAGCAGAGCTTTCGCCAGTCTTGGGCCTATGAGGAATTGCACAAGGTCCGCAACTTCCGCCAGGGTTTTCAAAAGGGTTTCACTTACGGCTTCTTGCGAGCCGGTTTGGACATGATGCTGGGCGGACGTTTGCCCGGCCGATTGAAGTTGCAGAGCGACCATGCCCGCTATCGGAAGACGGGAGCCGCCACCGCTCCCACAGCCTTGTCCTTCGATGGCAAGCTGACCTTCGACAAACTCACCGATGTGTACGCCTCGGGGACTCAGCACGAAGAAAACCAGCCTTGTCACTTGGTGGTGACCGATCCCAATCTTTGCACTGAACGCTGTACCGAAGAATACGGCAATCCGTGCCAACATTTTTGCCCGGCTGCCGTCTACGAGTGGCGCCAAGAAGGGGAGGAGGGACCGGGATTGATCATCAATGCTTCCAACTGCGTGCACTGCAAAACCTGCGACATCGCCGACCCATATCAAATCATTGATTGGGTCGTGCCCGAGGGGGGCGGCCCGGTCTACACCGGCATGTAAACCCTTCGATTGGTCCTCGCTCTCTCGAAAAGCAGCAACCTGAACCAAAACTCCATGCGTAGTTCCCTTTCCGCCGACCTGGTCGCGAAAAAGAATCAATTGCTCGCCGTCCTGGTGCCCGCAGGCGAGGAAGCCAAGCTTCCTGCCGAAGCGCCGGCCGCCAATACCTGGAAACAGGATTTCAAGGACGATGCCGGATCCTCGGTATTGCTCCGCGGAGAGAAGGGCTTGCGCTGGTTGTTGCTGCGCGTTCCCGCCTTGGACAAGGCCAAAACGCTGGATCTACTGAAAGCCGGAGGAAACGCCCGCAAGGCGGCTGAAGATTTGGAATGCAATGCCTTGGCTTTGGATGCCTCGGCCTTGCAAGATCGAAGCGACTTCGTGCTGGCTGCGGTGGAAGGTGCCACCATGGCTGGATACGACCCGGCGGTTTTAAAGAAAGAGCGCAAGCAGGCCAAGGTCAAGCGGGTGCAGGTGAAAGCGCAGCCGAGCAACGCGGCCATGCGCCAAGCGGTGAAACAAGGTTGCGTCCGAGGCCAAGCCAATCTGTACGCTCGGGAGCTGCAAAACCTGCCGCCCAACGTTCTCACTCCGAAAGCCTTCGCTCAGAAGGCCCGCAAAGTCGCTTCTTCCAGCGATCAACTCAGCGTCAAGGTGTTGGGGGAGAAGCGGATGAAAGATATGGGGATGGGGTCCCTGCTGGGGGTTTCCCGGGGTTCCCGCCGTGAAGCTCAATTGGTGCATCTGACTTACAAGCCCAAAGGCAAGGCCAAGGGCAAAATCGCGGTGGTTGGCAAGGGCTTGACCTTTGATTCCGGCGGCATCAGCTTGAAGCCCGCCGGCAAGATGGACGAGATGAAGTTCGACATGTCCGGTGCTGCGGCGGTGCTGGGCTTGTTCCATGGTTTGGCCGGTGGCGCCACTTGCCCTTATGAAGTGCACGGCGTTTTGGGTTGTGTCGAAAACATGCCCGGCGGCGATGCCCAACTGCCCGGCGACATCGTCACCGCGATGAATGGCAAGACCATCGAGGTGTTGAACACCGATGCCGAAGGTCGTTTGGTGTTGGCCGATGCTCTGACTTATGCGGCTCGCAAAATCAAGCCTGATCGCATGGTCAATCTGGCGACCTTGACTGGGGCTTGCATCATTGCTTTGGGCCATTTGGCCAGTGGTGTTATGGGCAACAACGAAGAATTGATCGCCGAGTTGCAAGCCGCCGGCGATCGCGCCGACGAGCGTTGCTGGCCGTTACCCATGTGGGAGGATTACCGCAAATTGACCGAGGGTAAATACGCCGACTTGCAGAACATCTTCAATCCCGGACAAGGTGGAGGCACCATCGCCGGCGCCTGTTTCTTGTCCTACTTTGTGGATGAAGTTCCTTGGGCCCACTTGGACATTGCCGGCACCGCTTGGGAAGGCCCTGGTTACAGCTTCATGAGCAGCGGCGGTCGTGGTTTCGGCACCCGCCTGTTGTTGGAATTCCTGGCTGGCTAAGGCTCCCGGCCCTGAAATCCTCCGCCGCCCTCTCTCTCCGGAGGGCGGCTTTTTCCATGACCCTAGGTGTTATTGCAAGATCCTAAGCGCTTCGAATCCACCCAAGAAACTTGGTTGCCACGGAATGGTTCAATTACTACGGTATGGATCATCTTCGATGGTGAGTTCCTTTGTGGAGTGACGCATGTTCAAAGACCGTTCCATCCTTTTGGGTATCTGTTTAGCCTTCTTCCTGCTTTCCTTGAGTCTTTCGGCTCAACCTGCGGTGCAGAAACAGGGAGCTTTTGTGATCACCGTGAAAGGACCTGGAGACAAGGACACCGGTTCCAATCAGGCAGGGGATCTTTCCTTCGGAATGAGGTACTGGCCTCTCAAAGGGCCTCCCGGGGATCCGAGCACGGTGAAACCGAAAACCGTTTTCATCGACGGCATGCCCATCCCAAGCGGAACTTCTCCTGCAAGTGCCGCCCGCATGCTGGAAGAAATGCTAAAAGTGAAAGGGGTGGATCCGGCGAATCTATGGGTCCACGATGGCACTCTTTTGATCAGTCAGGGAGTGGAATCCGCTGGTTACCATCAGGGGAAGATCGACGGGCTATCGGCATCTGGGGCGGTTTTCGATGGAGCCAGGGGTGCGAATTCATCCAACTTAATAATGTTCAAGAAGGGAGCCAAGAAGGACGGCGATTGGAAGACCGGCCTGGGCAGTTTCCGTTACTTCGTCACCGGCTTGGATGCTCAAGGCCGGCCGGCCGCGGAGCCCGACGTGCTTCGCGTCGCCATCAAGGAAGGGCTCAGCGAAAGCCAATTGGATCAAATTCTGCTGTCGGCTTTCCAAGCCAACGGTTGGGTGGTTTCCTTACTCGAGCCCGGCAATCTGAGAATCGAACGAGGGCCGACCGTCTCGGAGATCCGTACCGTGCAAACCTTCACCCACGGAGAGCCAGGTTTCCTTCCTCTCGGTGGACCTGTTCCATAACTTGAAAGTGGCGAAGTGAAGTGGTTGGCTGAAAAAGCTGGATTTCCATTTGTCAGCGGATCCCTTTCCAGGCTTTCAGAATCGCGGAACTTGAGGCTTGTCCTATGATGCCTGGACATGCTCCGCTTCCTGAATTCGTGCCGTCTCAGGGCGTTTTTCGCCGCGGCTTGGCTTTTGATCCTGGCTGCATCCCCATTGACCGGTCAAGATCGTTCCAAAGCGGCGGCGAATGAAGGGGCCAAGGCCAAGCCGAACGTCTTGTTCATTTTGGTGGACGATTTGGGTTTCATGGATATCGAACCCAATCATCCGGATACTTTCTACCAAACGCCGCATCTATCTCGCTTGGCCGCTCGCGGGGTTCGCTTTCGACACGGTTACGCCGCCGCTCCGGTGTGCAGCCCTACTCGAGCCAGCATCCTAACCGGTAAGTATCCGCTTCGAACCGGCATCACCGATTACATCAGCCCCAATGGCGGCAACCAGCCGGAGCCATGGCGCCGCCCAACCCGACGACTTCCAGCGGCCTATCGAGATCGTTTGGCTTTGGAAGAAACGACTTTGGCGGAAGCCTTTCAAGAAGCCGGTTACGCCACTTTTTTTGCCGGCAAGTGGCACCTTGGGCCGGAGGGTTTCTGGCCGGAAGACCAAGGATTCGATTTCAACTTTGGTGGCATCGATCGTGGCGGCCCCTACGGCGGCAAGCGTTATTTTTCTCCCTATGGCAATCCGCGCTTGAAAGACGGACCGGAAGGGGAGCATTTGCCGGACCGGTTGGCATCGGAAACGGTTTCTTTTTTGGAGCAGCACCGAAATCGGCCCTTTTTCGCCTATCTTTCCTTCTATTCGGTCCACACGCCTCTGATGGCTCGAAAGGATCTGCAGGCGAAGTATGAACAGAAAAGAAAGTCCGCTCCGCCAGATGTTTGGGGCCAAGAAGGCGAGCGCAAGGTGCGGATGGTGCAAAACCACGCCGTTTACGCCGGCATGGTCGAGGCCATGGATCAAGCGGTCGGCAAAGTGCTGGATGCTCTAGATCGTTTGCAATTGAGGGAAAACACCATCGTCGTGTTTACTTCCGATAACGGTGGCTTGTCGACTTCCGAAGGCCATCCGACCAGTAATCTGCCGCTCCGGGCGGGGAAAGGTTGGCTTTATGAAGGCGGCATTCGGGAACCTTGGATCGTGGTTTGGCCTGGCAAAGCCGAAGCGGGAAGCCTCTGCGACCAGCCGGTAAGCAGTCCGGACTTTTATCCCAGCCTGCTGGAAATGGCCGGCTTGCCGCTACGCCCGGATCAGCACCTCGACGGCCGCAGCTTTGTTCCCTTGCTGCTAGGACAAAAGTCCGGCCCTCTGCGACCGCTCTTTTGGCATTATCCCCACTACGGCAATCAGGGAGGCAGTCCAGGTGGAGCCATGCGCCTCGGGCCCTGGAAGCTGATCCAGTTCTTCGAAGACCAACGAGTGGAGCTCTATCACTTGGAGCAAGATCCCGAAGAAAAGGAGGATTTGGCTGCCGTTTTTCCGGGCTTGGCCGATGTTCTTCGAAAGCAATTACAACAATGGCAGACGCGATGCGGCGCCACCTTTCCGACTTCGCGGATCGATTCTCCGGATAAAGAGAAAACGGATCGAAAACTTCGTCGGCCTCCTAACGTAGTGTTGATCATGTCCGACGATCAAGGGTGGGGGGACGTCGGTTTTCGTGGGCATCCGCATTTGAAAACTCCTCATTTGGATCGCTTGGCTGAGGACGGCATTCGTCTGGAACGCTTCTACGCCGCGGCACCTGTATGTTCACCCACTCGGGGAAGTCAATTGAGCGGTCGCCACCCGGCCCGCTATGGAATACCCTATGCCAATCAGGGGCATTTACCGATCCAGGAAATCAGTTTGGCGGAAGCCTTTTCCAATAGTGGATATGCCACCGGACATTTCGGGAAGTGGCATTTGGGCACGCTCAGCAATCAGGTCCGAGACGGTCGTCGGGGAGGCCGCCAACCGGAACATTTCTCGCCTCCCTGGCACCATGGTTTCCAAAGTTGTTTTTCTACGGAACAAGCCGTACCCACCTGGAATCCGATCCAAAATCAGAAGATTCCCACTCATTACTGGCTGGGTCCGGGAGTCATTGCGCAGCGCGATTTGAGCGGCGACGATTCCCGCGTGATCGTGGATCGGGCCCTTCCTTTCATGCAAGAGGCGATTCAAAAGCGACGGCCCTTCTTCGCCGTACTTTGGTTTCACGCCCCTCATTCCCCGGTGCTGGCAGGACCGGAACATCGCCTTCCTTACGCGGATCTGGAGGAAGATTATCAACACTATTACGGCTGCATTTCCGCCATGGATCAACAAATCGGCCGCTTGCGCCAAGCCTTGCAGGAATGGGGAGCGGCGGAAAATACCTTGATCTGGTTTTGTTCCGACAACGGGCCGGCGGCGTCCGGTGGCGGGCCCGGTCAGAAACCCGGTGGCCGCCAGCGGGGATCTACCGCTGGTTTACGCGGGCGAAAGGGCAGCCTCTATGAAGGGGGAATCCGAGTTCCTGCGATGGTGGTGTGGCCGCAGGGGTTGCCAAAGGGAAAACGGTTTTCTGCCCCGGTGACCACCAGCGACGTGTTGCCGACGGTGTTGGCTGCCGCAGGGATTCCTTATCCCGACCGGCAACGACCTTTGGACGGGGAGAACATCCTTCCGTGGCTTCAAAAGGAGGACACCCCGCCGCCTCGCGGTCTGGCCTTTTTATCCAAGGGGCAACTGGCTTTTATGCAGGGCCGATTCAAGATGGTGCGTCCGGCGGCGACGGCTCCCTTAGAGCTTTACGATCTGGAACGGGATCCGTCCGAACGGCAAAATTTAGCCGAACACGAAGCCAAACGCTTGGCGGAAATGGAAGCGGCGTGGAAGGCTTGGCGGCAAAGTTGTCGCCGTAGCCGACAGGGCGCCGATTACTCCGAACCTTGATCGCTTGCCGGCACCAAGCGGATGTTCCGAATCTCTCCCGGCGCCAAAGAAAGCTCGATGCCTTCCAAGAGTTCGGCGCCTTTGCGGGGAACCGGTGGCTGATCTCCTTCGTACCAAAGATAATTCTGTTCTGGATAAACTGCGTACCATTCCGGGAATTGGTTGATTCGGGGCCAATCCATCGGCAAGCGAAAGAAATCCCGATGCCGAGGTCGATCGAAAAACAGCTTTCCCTGCCAGCCTTTCTTTTGCGTTTCTAGATATAGGTGCAGCGATTTTCCCCGCCGGGCCGAACCGCAGAGCAAGTCCGGTTTCCAAGGTTGCAGGTGGCACCCCGAGCTCTTCCATAGGTTGTACAGGATGGTGGTGCGGGCGAAGTTGCCGTCCCCATGCCAGCCTTCAACGACGCCGCTGGGTTGTTGTTTGGACCACATGACTCGAATCTCCTGGTCGACCCAGTTTTCCACTTGGCGATGAGGAAGGCGAGCCAGCAAATTCAAGGCTCCTTCGATTGCATCGGCGTAACCATCGGAACTGTTCCCCTCCCAGGAAAAGCTTCGATAGTGTTTTGGCAGCGATTGAAACACTTGAAGCGCCGCTTGCCGGTAAGCTTCGACGCCATCCAACAAATAGACGGTTAGGTAGCCATTGAGGCTGTAGCCCCAAGTATCGGCCACGCCCTGGTGGCGGATCTTCCCGAGACGAGGATCGATTTCGTTGTAGAACAAACCATGTTCGTTTCGGCCAACTTCCAGAACCCGGTCCAGGAGCTGGTAGAGAGGGCGGCGATAGGCTTCTTTCTTGTCCGAATCGGCAAAGTGAACCGTGGCATAGAGTTCGCACAAACCGGAAAGGATTTCGCAACCGTGGTCTCGTAAACGGAGTCGGTCGGCATCTTGGCTGGGATGTTTATCCCCAAGCAAATACTCGTCTCCCAAGCGAATGGCCCATTGCAAATAGCGCCGGTCTCCTTTCATCCAATAGAGCCGACTCAAGACCTGCAACATCTCTCCGTGAACTTCGTGCCCTCCAGCCGGGAGCTTGCCGGAGATCCCCTCGACTTCAGCCTGTTCCCAAATGGCCTCCACCAAAGCCAACAGGCGTTCCGACCACGGACTGGGACCCAAACATTCGGTGAGTGGAAGCAAACCGTCTTTGACGTACTCCGAGGCCCCAAAGATCAGACGGGAGAGCTCGATCTTTTCCAGGCGAAAACTTTGTCGTTCGAAATCAAAATCGTCGGGCAATCCCTGCCATCGAGTGCTGAGGGCGATTTCGGCCTCCAGCATGCTTTTCATGCGGCCGCGATAAAGCTCTGGGTCGGTATAAAAAGCGCTGAGGACCATGAACGGATAGTTGTCCGCCCCGGCATCTTGCGGATTCCAATACCGATGTCGTTGGTTCCGGGGGATCAAACCGCTTTTAGGATCGGCCAGGGCCAGCCAACCATGGAGGTAGCGCTGGCAATGCAGCCAACCTTGCTGCGCCGAAAGAGCCGCTTGTCGGGCCTCTTGCCAAGGATCGACTTCTTGAGGCTCTTGAATGCAATTGGACCATCCGAGGAAAATGACCAAGGTGGAAACAGGAATCATGCCTGCAACTCCGCTTGGGGTCGGGGGTTCTCCAGTTCCAGCAACCGTTTCTTGCGCCACAAGCCACCGCCGTAGCCGGTAAGGCGGCCGTCTTTGCCAACGACGCGATGGCATGGGATGAGGATCGCAATCGGGTTGGCCCCATTGGCTCGGCCAACCGCTCGCACTGCCGCCGGCTTGCCCAAGGATTCCGCCAATTGGCCGTAGCTGCAAGTTTCGCCGTAGGGAATATCCAGCAAAGCTTGCCACACTCGCTGTTGAAACGGCGTGCCTACCGGCTTCAAAGCAAAGGGAACCGCAGGCTTTCGGCCGTCAAAATAGGCTTGAAGCCAATCGGAACTTTGTTCCAAAAGAAGGTTTTCACCCGGGAGAAGAACGCCTTTCCAAGATCTTTGTAAGCGCCTCAGTTGGCTTTCCAAAGCCCGGCGATCGCAAAATTCCAGCAGCATCAAGGCGGAATCACTGGCTGCCGCCAGCATCAAACCCAAGGGCGTGGCCAAGCGATTTACGTGAAGCACCGGTGCCGATCGGGCACGACTGGGAGTGGTTCCCAACAGCTTCCGAAAGGCTTCTTGAAAACCGCTGAGCGATTCATAGTCTTGGTCCATGGCGGCGGAGCTCACTTTTTTCCCAAGGCGGATTTGACCCAAAGCGGTTCCCATCCGGCGAGCTCGGCTAAAGGCGTGAAAACTCATGCCGTGATGGCTTTGAAACCAGCGGCGAATGCGGCTGGGGCTATATCCCAAACTGCGCAAATCCGCATCCCGCCAACGTTTTTGTGGATCGGCTTCCACCGCTTGCAACAAGGGTTTCAACCAAGGCGGTGGGCTGCCGCAAATGGCCATCGGGCGGCAGCGTTTACAAGGCCGGTAACCGGCCAGAAGGGCGCCCTTGGCGTCCGGGAAATATTCCACGTGTTCCGGCTTCGGCTTGCGAGCGGGACAGGTGGGCCGGCAGAAAATCCCGGTGGTTTTGACCGCCGTAAAAAAAATGCCGTCGAAGGCCGAATCCCGGGAAAGCACCGCCTTCCACATGGTGGCCTCGGAGGGAAGCTGGCTGGGACTCATGGAGGCATTGTTGGCGGTGGCGGCGGGTGGGGCTACCGGAAAATGAACGTGGAATTCTATTCCAAGGAATCCAGGGCTTTCAGCATTCGTTTCAAGGCCACCTGCCGATACGCGTCCAAAACCAGCGCTTCGACCTCCGGCCAGGGAACTTGGGAAAGGCGGATGCCGATCCAACCTTGTTTGCCGGAATAAGGCGGTGCGTAGAAGCGGGAATCCTGCAAATGCTGGGCTTGCTGATCCAGGCTCCGTTTGACGCCGATGGTGGCTTCTTCCTCGTACTCGCCGAAGGAAGCGAACATTTTCGCTCCGGCCCGAAAAGTCGGATGGCCCCACGCCTCTTTTTCGCTGGTTTCCGGCAAGGAGCTGCAAAACCGGCGTAATTTGGCCAGGTTAGGGAGTTTTAGGGAACGGGGGCGACCCATGCCTTGCAGCCTAACAAGGAAGAAAAACCGGCCAGGCTTTGGCTTCAGGTCGCAAGGAGGGATAATGGAGTCGTGGTGAATAAACGAAAATGGCTGGGGAGAGGGCTACTCTTGCTGGCCTTCCTGGCTTTGATCGGTATCAGTGTCTCTTCTTTACTTTTTTCCCGATGGAGCCGAATCGAATCCCTGAGCGAGCCTGAAGTTCGCCAGCGATTCGAGCAAATTCTGGAACAAGAACACTTACAGGCCCCTTATTTGGAGATCGGCGAGGACGGCAAAGTTTCGGTGGATCGCAGCTTGGAAGGGGAGCCTGGTCAAAAATTGGCCAGCCTGTGCCTGCTGGCTTGGGAGGCCGACCGAGGCCAACTCCTGAATATGGAAATTCCCTTCTGGTTCGTCCGAATCAAGATGAATCGGTACTTCAATTTAGGAACCTTGACCACCGCCTTGGCCGGCGATTGGGACCAAATCCAATTGAAGATTTCGGTGGAGGAATTGCAACGGAGAGGACCTGGGTTGCTCTTGGATCACGTCCTGGAGAACGGTTCCCGAATTCTGTTGTGGAGCCGGGGAGAATCCACTCCTCGCTAGAGCCAGCGGCGGTTTGCCGCCACACTTATGCTGGAGACATGTTCGCCCTCCTCGTCCTGAGTCTTGGCCTGATTGGGCAGCTTCCTCCGGCGGAAGGACCCGCCGCCGGCCAGCTTGAATCCACTCCGGCCAGCGAAGCGATAGAACCGTGGCTGGAGCGGCAATTGGAATCCCTGGTTGCCTTTTATCAAGCTTTGCACCGCGAGCCGGAACTTTCCTTTCACGAAGTCCGGACCAGCGCCAAATTGGCTGACGTATTGGAACAGGCGGATTTTCAAGTCAGTCGCGGCATCGGCGGCCATGGTGTAGTCGGAGTCCTGGAAAATGGTTCCGGGCCACGAATCTTGTTGCGATGTGATATGGACGCCTTGCCAATTCGGGAAGCCACCGGCCTGGCCTATGCCAGCCAGGTGGAAACCGTGGATGAAGCCGGCAGAACCGTGGGAGTCATGCATGCTTGCGGCCACGACATCCACATGACAGTGTGGACCGGTACGGTGCAGTTTTTAAGCCAGCATCGAGATTTGTGGTCCGGAACTTTGGTGGCCATCGCCCAACCGGCGGAAGAGCGAGGAGCCGGCGCCCGGGCGATGTTGGCCGACGGTTTGTACACTCGGTTTGGAACTCCCGATTTTTGTTTGGCTCTGCACGTCGACGGCGATTATCCCGCCGGGACCATTAGCTTTACTCCCGGCTTTGCTTATGCAAACGTCGACTCGGTGGATATTCGGGTTTTAGGAAAAGGTGGACACGGTTCCGCACCGCACACCACTCACGATCCGGTGGCCTTGGCCGGTCGCATCATCATGGGATTGCAAACTTTGGTCAGTCGGGAAATTCCACCTCAGGACGCTGCTGTGGTCACGGTAGGCTCCATTCACGGGGGCAGCAAACACAACATCATTCCGGAAGAAGTGTCGATGCAATTGACCGTGCGCTCCTATACCGATGGGGTGCGAGAAAAATTATTGGCCGGCATAGAGAGAATCGCCAAAGGAGAAGCGAAAGCCGCCGGATTCCCGCCGAAATTGGAGCCGGTGGTGACCGTGCAACGGCAAGAATTTACGCCTGCCTCCTATAACGACCCGGCGCTGGTGAAACGGATCAACCGGGTTTTTGTCGATCTAATCGGAAAGGATCATTTGTTCCAAGAACGTCCTTCCATGGGAGGAGAAGATTTCGGGCGTTATGCCAAAGCTGCCGGCTGCCCCGGCTATATGTTCGGATTGGGAAGCATCGACCGGCAAAGCTGGAAGGCGGCCCAGCGGCCGGGGGCCTTGCCGCTGCCTTCCCTGCATACCAAAGATTATGCCCCGGTCGCAGAGCTGACCGTAAAGACCGGGGTCTCCGCCATGGTGGCGGCGATTTTGGAATTGGCTCCTACTCAGCTCTAGAAGCCAAAAGCCCTAAAGCTGCCTCAACCGGCCCAACCCAGAAATCCTTGCAAGCGGGGGCGGTAATTGGGGGCTACCCGCATGGCATCGAGGATCGTCCATAAAAAAGACCATCCGGGAACTCGTCCCATATGACCTTGGCCGCAACTTCCTTCATGAAAGCTTTGCACCGGGTCGCGACGGTGGCCGGGAGCCCGAAGTAATAGCGGTACCGGAGCGCCGCAGTGATCTCCCTTCAGGCTGTCGGTGGTGTGGTCTCCAGTGACGGCTACGACCCAATCTTGATGGGGCAGATCAGCCAAGGCCCGATCGCACCGTTCTAGCAACTCAGCTTTGCCTTGGGGATTGCGATCGTGAGAGCAGGTATCCGTGCCTTTGACGTGTAGGACCACCACGTCATGATTCTGCAGGGCTTCCTTTGCCAGCGCGACTTTGCCGTCCAAATCCGTGTTGGGCAAGGTATTGAAACCGGGCGCGGTCAAGCTTTCCATGCCGAGGAGGCGGCCAAGTCCAAGGACGGTGGGATCGCCGGCAACGACGGCGGCTTTCAAGTTGGTTTCCCGAATCAAACTGGCGAAGGGGCGAACCAGCCCGGCACCCCGGGTCAAAATGGCGTTGGCCTGAGGCAAGCCGCGGCGTCCCAGTTCTTGATTGAAAGGTAAGGATTGAAGGCACTCGCCGCTGGCTTGTAAAAAGCGGTTCAAGAAGCGGGCCGTTCGGTCCGCCGCCATGTCGCCGGCTCGACGGGGACGACAAGCTTGAATCGTTTGCCCTTCCGAACCGGGATCGGTGTCACTGATTTCCGCGGACAAGCCGGCTCCGGATAGCTTGAGCACCGCCCGGTGGACTCGCGTCGGCTGCAGCAGAGGATGGATCTCCTCTTCCATGCATAAAGCGTTGACCGCGTCGGCCAGTTGTTGTTGCCCCTGCTGCAATCTTCCGGCCCGTCGATCCAGAATCTTCCGGTTGCCATTCGCCGTCGACACAGTGGCGAAGTTACAGCGCAAAGCCACGTCTCCCGGGCGAAGGGCCATGCCGGAACCGGCGGCTTCTACCGGCCCGCGTCGCAATTGCAGGGCTTCGCGAGGGGCCATGCCGAGCAGCAGGGCTACCGCGGTGTGAGTGCGAACCGGAACTCCGGGCAGGATGGGATCAAGCCAACCACAACTTCCCTCGGCAGCCAGTTGATCCATCCAAGGAGTGGAAGCGGCTTGCAGCGGGGTTTGATCCTGCAGGTCCTGGTGGGGAAGATCTCCCAAACCGTCCAGCAGGACGACCAAAGCGCGCTGACTCATGAAAAGACCTCTTCCGGATTCCCGGAGAAATGCTGGCTCAAACTTTGCATGATCAAGGACATGCTGCGCTGCACCGTAACTTCCATCAATTCGTTGGCCACGATGGGAATGTTGGCTTGATCCGCCTCTGAAAGGAGGAAACTTTGCAGCTCCCAGATGTCTTGAAAGTTCTTCAAATAGCGCGAAGCTCGCCGATCCGGTGAGGACCGGCCGCGGCCGAGAATTCGCTGGTGCAACAAGCTCGGTTTTAAAACCGCCAACATCATCGGAACCAAGATGGCGTCGCCATCCTGGGGTAGCCGGCTCAACAAAGTGGGATGGACGTGGACGCCCTCCAAGACCATGGAGACCCGCTCTTGCAAAGCCCGTTCGATGGCCGCTTCGCAGGCCACCGACACCAGTTCGGTTTGGTTCAAATAACCGTGAGCCAAGAGGGCTTGCTCATCCTGGACCTGGTGTTCCCAGGCCGGAAGGCGCTGGAAAGCCTGAAAAGAAGAAGTGTGCAACGCGGGGAGCAGCTTTTCCGGAACCAGGATCCGCATCACCTCTCGCAGCATGTCGGTGGATTGGCTGCGAACGATGTCAAGCAGGTTGGCCACCCGGGTGGCGACGCTGGATTTGCCGCAGCCGGGAGTCCCTCCGAAAAAAACCAGCAAGGGCCGATCGCTGTGATGAAACTGCTCCCAAACCAGATAGTGCCGGGCCGGAGTTTGGCCGAAATCCTGCAGGATTTGCCGATAGGTGATTTCCATCAGTTGCCGTCGCCCGATTTCGACGATGCCTTCTTGAGTCAGATGGGCGTAAACGTTGGCGGCGATAATGGCGGCGTTTTCCGGGCTGAGGGCGCTCGCTTCCAAGCCCTGGCGGTGGCGGCCACGGGAATAGGGGACTGGCTCTTGATCGGCGTCCTGAACCCAAATCTCGCCCTGGGAGCCGCCGGTTTGCTCATAACGCTTGCGAACCGCCTCTTCCAATCCTTCCGCTACCGTAGCTCGGAGTTCCTCGGTGGTGATTTCCTGCCGCTGGGCGAGATCGGCCCGAATGCGGGAAGCCATCTCATAGGCGGCTTCAAAAGGCATCCCGGCGTCTTGCAGCGATCGAGTCAAAATGCCGCGCAAGAACGGTACCCGAGTCTTTTCACTTGGATCGACGACCTGAAGTTTGGACACGGAATCCTCCTTGGCAGGAGGATAGCAGTGAGCTTCCGGTGAATTCCAGGAGAAGATGGGTGGGATCAGCCGTACCGTCCTTCGATGTAGTCCGCGGTTTCTTTGTGCTTCGGGGTGACGAACATGTCTTCGGTACGGGTGTGCTCGATGACCTTGCCCATCAGCATGAAGATGCACTCGTCGCTGGCCCGGCGCGCCTGGGCCATGTTGTGGGTGACGATGAGGATGGAATACCTTCCCCTCAATTCCCAAATCAGATCCTCCACCGCCTCGGTGGCTTCCGGGTCCAAGGCCGAGCAGGGTTCGTCCATGAGCAGGACCGAGGGTTTGACCGGGAGCAGGCGGGCGATGCAAAGCTTTTGCTGCTCCTCCAGGGACAAGGTGGTGGCCTTTCGGTGCAGGCGATCCTTCATCGAGTCCCAAAGCAACACCTGCGACAAGGCGTCCTCGACGATTTCGTCGCCTTTGTTCCGAGTCAGGCGTTCCCCTCCGCTGTGAAGCCGGTAGGCGAACAGGATGTTTTCCCGTACGGAAAGGGGCAGTGGATTGGGGCGCTGAAACACCATGCCGATCTTTTTGCGCACTTGCACCAATTCCACTTCGGGCCGGTAGATGTCGTGTCCGAACACCTCGATGCTGCCGGTAGTGCGAACGTAGCCCAGTCGTTCGGTGATGCGATTGACGCTGCGCAAAAAGGTGGACTTGCCACAGCCGGAAGGGCCGATCAGGGCGGTGATTTGGCCCTGTTTTACCGCTAGATCTACGTCGTACAGAGCTTGAAAAGTTCCGTACCAAAGATTCAGCTTGCGGGTTTCGATGGCGAAGGGGTGGGGATTATCCAAAGCGACCCTCCACGTAATCTCGGCTGCGGGGATCTTTGACTTCGCCGGTGAACAGATCTTCGGTCTTGGCGACTTCGATGCATTCCCCGGTCAAGAAAAACGCTGTGTTGTCGGCCAGGCGGCGGGCTTGTTGCACCAGGTTGGTAACCAGAATGATGGTGATTTCCTTTTTCAATTCTTTCAGTACATCCTCGATTTTCATGGTAGTGACCGGATCCACCGCAATCGAAAACTCGTCCAGAAGCAACAATTCCGGATCCTGGGACAGGGCTCGGGCGATGGTCAATCGCTGTTGTTGACCGCCGGAGAGCATGCTTCCCAGCGAATCCAAGCGATCCTTGACTTCATCCCAGAGCGCCGCCCTTTGTAGGCAACGTTCCACAATTTCGTCCAGGTCCGATTTGTTTTTGGTCCCGGAGAGGCGAGGAGCCAGAGCCACGTTGTCGTAGATGCTCAGCGGCAAACCGACCGGCAATGGAAACACCACTCCGATCTTGCTGCGCAAGGCATACAAATTTCGCCAGGAGTGGACGTCTTTGCCGCGAAACAAGATTTGGCCGTCGACCTTCATTGAGCTGTGCATTTGATCCATGCGGTTCAGCGCTCGAAGGAAGGAAGTCTTGCCGCTGTTGGCCGGGCCGATGATGCCGAAGATCTCGTGTTCCCGAATGTCCAGACTGACCTTTTCCAGCGCCACCTTGGAGCCGTAACGAATGGTCAAGTCCCGGACCTGAACTTGGATCTTGGCCGAGGTTTCGGGGGGAGGAGGAGCGCTTACCACTTCTTTTTATTGCGCAGGTACATGCGGAAAGCGATCGAGGTGGCGTTCATGGTCAGCACCATCAGAATCAACACCAGAGCGACGCCGTAAGGCAGGTGTTCGGGGACTCCCGGCACCTGGGTGGAGACCACGAACAAGTGCAAGGACATGGCCATGGTTTGATCGAAAATGCCCTGAGGCAGAAACGGCAGGAAGAAGGCCGCACCGGTAAACATGATCGGAGCGGTCTCTCCAGCGGTGCGGGAGACTTCCAGGATCACCCCGGTCAAAATGCCGCTGATGCTGTTGGGCAAAACCACGTGGCGAATGGTTTGCCAGCGGGTCGCTCCCATGTTCCAGCAAGCTTCCCGAAAGGCCATTGGCACCGCTTGTAGGGATTCCCGAGTGGAAACGATGACCACCGGGAGCGTCATGATGGCCAAAGTCAAGCTTGCCGCCAGAATGCTGGTCCCGAAGCCGAAGAACATGACGAAGGCTCCGAGACCGAACAAGGCGTGGACGATGGAGGGGACTCCGGCCAGGTTGATGATGGCCAAGTTGATCAACCGGGTCAGCCAATTGTCCGGGGCGTACTCACTGAGATAGATGGCGGCCGCTACGCCGATGGGCACCGAGAAAAGCAAGGCCACTGTGACCAGCCAAACGGTTCCGACCAGGGCCGGGAAAATCCCGCCGGCGGTCATGCCGTCGGTGGGATAGGTAAACAAGAAATCCATGGACAGGACCGGACCGCCTTTGGCGACCAGAACACCCAGGATGATGAGGACCGGAAGAATCAACAGCAGCGTCATGAGTAAGAACAGGTACCGAACCAGTCCTTCCTTTTGACGGTTCCGCCGATTGAGGCTCGTGGCTTCAAACATGGCTTAAGCGTTCCTCCGTTTGCCCCGAACTACCAGGTCCGCGGTGAGGTTGATGAGGAAAGTCACCAGGAACAAGAAGATGCCCAAGGTGAACAAGACCTTGTAATGGTCGGAGCCGACCGGCGTCTCGCCGAGTTCGGCGGCAATGGTGGCGGTCAAGGCTCGTACTGAATCGAATACGCTGGTTGGGATGTGGACCGAGTGTCCGGTGGCCATCAACACCGCCATGGTTTCTCCAAAAGCGCGGCCGACGCCTAGCAACACCGCGGCGACCAAACCGTTTTTCCCGGCCGGTAAAACCACCCGCCAAACCACTTGCCAACGCGTCGCTCCCATGGCTTCCGCGGCTTCTCGATAACCATCGGGAACCGCCTTGAGAGCATCTTCGGCAATGGTGGTCATAATGGGCGCCGCCATCAAGCCGAGAATGAGGCCGGCATTCAGGATGTTCAGGCCGATTGGGACGTCGAAGGTATTGATAATCAAGGGGTTCATGATGCTCAGGCCGATGAAACCCCAAACCACCGATGGGATGGCGGCCAATAATTCCACCAACACCTTCAAGATTTCCCGGGTTCGCCCGGTAGCGAATTCAGCAATAAAAATCGCGGCACCGAGGGAAAAGGGAACTGCGATCAACATGGCAAAACCGGCGACGCTGGCGGTACCGGCGATAAGGGCCAGTGCGCCGTAAGTGGGGTTGGCTTCCGAGGTGGGGCGCCATAAGGGCGAGAAGAAGAACTCACCCAGGTCCAGTTCTTTCACCGCATAACCCAAACCCTGGCTGGCGATGAAAACGAAAATTCCGATGATAAAAATAATGGCGGAGATCCCGCCGAAGAAAACCAGCCATTGCACGACTTTGTCTACGTACCAGGCCAGGTTCAGCTGATCCAGGTTTTCTCCCTCGGGAGGATCATGACTGTGGGTGGGGGGAGCGTTCATGATTTAGCCGGCGTCCTCCCCGTGCATGGTTTCCATCAGTTCTCGAACCTGATTGGCCAACTGAGCGAAGGCCTCGGCCATTTCCGATTCACTGAATTCGGTCAAGGGTGGATTCGACCAATCCAGGAATACGGTATGGAACGGTAGATCTGGAATTTGTTCGCGAGCACCGGATTCCAAACCGACCACGACGTGTTGGTCGGCCAATTCATCGTGGAGCGGGGTCCAGGGAACCGGGCTGAGCGAATCCGGAGTGCAACCCTTGGCGTCCAAGAATTGTTGCAAAGCATCCGGCACCTCGCCGGCAGGTTGCCAGCCGGCGCTTCGATACTTGCCGCTTTCCGGGAAAGCCTTGCGGGCGAAAGCTTCGGCCATCTTGCTGCGGCCATTGTTTTCCCGATCCAAAAATAGAATTCGGTAGACCTTGGGCTCCTTGGTCTGGCCGGTGGCAGCGAAAACGGTTTCTTCGCAAATGTTTTTGGCCTGATCGCTGATCCTTTCCAAACGGTTGAAGGAAACCAATAAGGCGAACAGATCCTGAATCCTGAGGTTGCCTTGTTCGCCCTCTTGAATCAGGTCGTTGAAAACCTTGGTGAAGGTCCGGCCAATTTGATTGGCCAAGCCGATGGCTCCCCGAGCCATTTCGGGATTTCCCTCGTGGAAGGATTGCAAACCTTGTTGCAACATGCGGCGGCTGTGATCCGCCATCATTTCAATGTCCCGGGCAATGCCTTTCGGCGGAGGGCTTTTCAATTGCACCGCTTCCCGGGCGATGGTGACTGCATAGTCGCCGATTCGTTCCAGGCCGACGTCCAAGCGCAGGACGCTGGAAACGAAGCGCAGCGGGCCGGCACTGGGATAGTGCCGGGCTACGAAGGCGTGGCATAAGCGATCGATCTCCCGAGTTTCCCGGTTGATGTGCAAATCCCCCAGGATGGTTTGCGCGGCCAATTCCTGGTCACAACTAAGCAGAGAATGAACCGCATTTTGCACCGCAGCTTGGACTTCCCGGCCGACTTGGTGCACCCTTTCTTTGATGCGTTGAAGATCTTGCTCCAACCGAACTTCGTGATGACTCATGGCTCCAATTCCGGCGAACGGATGGGGGGGGAAGCGTAGGGATTCTGGCCAGAATCCCTACGCTGGGCAAAGGAAGAACCTTAGTTCTGCAGGGCCCGAACCGGGGCGTAACCCTTTTCCACAATTAGGCGCTGGCCTTCGTCACTGAGAATCCAATCCAGGTATTCCTTGACGGCGCCGGTCGGTTCTCCGGCGGTGTACATCAGCAAGGGCCGAGCGATCGGATAGCTGCCGTCGCTGGCGGATTCCACCGACGGCATGACGGGCGGGCTCCCCGCCTCCATCGCAATCGCCGCCATTTTGACTTCGTGGGTGGCGTAAGCCAGGCCGCTGTAGCCAATGGCACAGGGAGTTTTGGCGACCAAGTCCACCACGTCCTTGGAACCGTGCATGTCCCGGGAACCTAGTTTGTATTCCCCGGTTTTGCCTAACACGGCATCTTTGAAGTACACGTAAGTTCCAGAGTTGTTTTGCCGGCTGACCCGAATGATTTCGCCGCTTTTGCAGCCTTCGAAATCGATTCCGAGGGCATCCCAATTTTCAGCGGTACCGTTTTCACCGTAAATGTCGGCCAATTGGGCGATGGTCAAAGTCTCGATTGGATTCGAGGGGTGCAAAAATACCGCCAGGGCGTCGTAGCCGACGATGAATTCCTTCGGCTCCACCCCATTGGCTTTGGCCTGTTCCAATTCCTTGGCCTTGAGTTTGCGGCTGGCGTTGGCAATGTCCACGGTGCCGTTGATCAAGGCGCTGATGCCGGTGCCGGAACCTCCGCCGGTAACCGCCACGGCCAGGTTGGGATTGACTTCCTTGTATTTTTCCGCCCAAGCTTGAGCGACGTTGACCAGGGTGTCCGATCCTTTGTTTTGCAGAACGACTCGATCGCTGCCGGCGCCGCCGCCACAGGCGGCCGCCAGCATAGCCAGCAAGCCGAGGAAAAGGGGGATCCGCTTCATGACCAGCTTCCTATGCAGGTTCAGGGTTCTTCCTTGTCGCCAAGGTGGGTTCTTCAGGGGTTCTTAACACTTCCTTGATATTTCACAAGGCAAGCATTCTTGGATTCAACGCTGAACCTTTTTGGAAATCCCACGAAAAACTCGCCGGAGGTCCAAGAAAGATTCACCCGGCATTGCATCAGCCTCGATGGAGGCTTGTTGTCCTCTTTGTGAAGCTTTGATGGAGGGAAGCTTGTCGGGCCCGGTGGCGATGGGGCGGTTGCCGGCAGAGATGGGTTTAAGCTGGAAACACCATGGCTGATCCATCGACCCAAAGTCTGCAAGGGCACTGCTTGTGCGGCCGGATCCGGTTTCAAGCCCAGCTTCCCGCCAAAGGTTGCGCCAACTGCCATTGCCAAAATTGCCGCCGGGCTCACGGCGCCGCCTTCGTGACTTACGCCGGCTTTCCGTTCAGCCAGTTCCAGTGGCTGGCCGGGGAGGAGGATCTAGTGCGATACCGCACCGAAACTGACGCCACCCGAAGTTTCTGCCGCCATTGCGGAACCACCCTTTGCTATGAGGGACCGCGGTGGCCGGATGCCATCCATATCGCCCTCGCGGTCCTGGAGGACAGTGAGCTTCTGCAGCCTTCCGCTCACGTTTACGTGGACCATGGAGCTCCTTGGCACCATATCGGCGACGATTTACCCCACTATGGAGGCACCACCGGCATGGAGGCGAAGGACCCCCAGATCTCATAAACGTTTTCGGGCCGACCCCTTTGGAAGTCGGCCCGATTCAAGGCATTCAGTCGGCTTTGGGGTAATCCCTCGGCCCTGGCCCGGTGTAGATTTGCCGCGGCCGGGCGATGCGGCGTTCCGGATCGTGATGCATCTCGTTCCAATGAGCCAGCCAACCGATCATCCGGCCGGTGGCGAAAAACGGGGTGAACATGCCGGTCTCGAAGCCCATGGCGTCGTAAATCAAACCAGAGTAAAAGTCCACGTTCGGGAACAGCTTCCGGCTGATGAAGTAGTCGTCCTCGAGGGCGGTTCGTTCCAATTCCCGGGCAATCGCCAGATGGGGATTGACGCCGGTGACTTCGAACACCTTTTCGGCCAGGTTATGAATGATCCTGGCTCGGGGATCGTAGCTCTTGTACACCCGGTGACCGAAACCCATGAGACGCTGCTCTCCCTTCTTGCACGATTCCAAGAAGCCGGGGATGGCTTCGGTCGAGCCGATCCGGTCGAGCATTTCCAGCACCGCTTGGTTGGCGCCGCCGTGCAGAGGGCCGAAAAGAGCTCCGGCTCCACCGGAGACCGCCGAGTAAGCATTGGCCTCGCTGCTGCCGACGCTCCGGACCACGGCAGCGGAACAGTTCTGCTCATGATCGGCATGGACCACCAGCAAGGCGTCCATCGCCCGTTCGAGGGCCGGTTCCGGCTGGTAAGCCTCGCCCGGCTTACCCAGCATCATGCGCAGGAAGTTGCCGGCATAGGAAAGAGAGGGATCGGCTTCCACCGGGGCGAAATCCCGACTGCGGCGGAAAGCCAGAGCGACCAGAGCCGGGGTCATGCCGAAAAGGCGCATGATGTGGCGTCGCCGAACCGCCGGATCGTGGACTTCCAAACTGTCCGGAAAGGCAGCTCCCAGAGCGGCCAAAGCCGCCTGGATCATGAACATCGGCGTGCTTTCCCGGGGAAAGCTCCGGAATAAATCGACCATCCAACCGGGAGGTTGGTAATTCTCGGCAATTTCCCGGCGGAAGGAAGCCAGTTCGGCCTCGGTCGGCAGCTCGCCTTCGAGCAACAACCAGGCCACTTCTTCGTGGTGGCTGAACTCCGCGAGTTCTTCAATGCCGTAACCCCGATGGCTGAGAATTCCCCGCTCGCCATCAATGTAAGTAATGGCACTACGGCAGGACGCCGTGTTGGTGTAGCCGGGATCGTAGGCCATCAGGCCGAAATCCTCTTCTCGCACCTTGATGGGGCGGAGCTGGAGGGCCCGGATGGTTTCGTCCTGGATTTCCAAGCGGTGTTGGGCTCCAGTCCGGTGATCGGTAATGGTTAAGGCGTCGACCATTTCCAATGGCTGGGAGGTGGTCCGACTTGGTTGTCCTTGCATGGTTTATGGAGTGGGCTCGACGCTCGGCGCCGTCGTGCCTTGACCAAGGGCGATTCCGACTCCAAAGGAGCGGTCAACCGCCGAATGGGGGGGAAGTGGAAAGCCATGGTAGGGAGGGCGGGACTCGAACCCGCACTTGAGGGATTTTAAGTCCCTTGCCTCTGCCAATTGGGCTACCCCCCCAAGGGTCCAGCTTTACCGTAGAGAGCAGAAGAAGATTAGCGCCTTCCTCGGTCTTGACCTAGACCAAACTCGGTCCGAAAGTTTGACCATGGCAAAAGGGCCCAGGATTTGGCTCGGAATCGGCGGCATCGTGATGGCTGTCGCCGTGGCTTTGGATGCGTGGTACGCCCATGGCTTACGCCATCGGCTGGAGGAATCGGCCTATGCCATGTTTGGCACCGGTTTGCAGCAGCACTATCGGATTGCGCTGGGCATGTTGGTGGTGGGCTTGCTCCGTCACCGGGCACCGAAGCTGCATCTGCAACTGACCGGTTGGATGTTTCTGGCCGCCTTGCTTGGCTTTAGCGGAACGCTGTACGCACGCAGCTTTGGAGCTCCCGAAGCCCTGGGCCAAGCCGCCCCTATTGGCGGCAGCTTGCACATCTTGGCTTGGCTTTCACTGGGGATCGCCGGTTTGCGTGCAGCGCCCGACCGATACAGCCATCGCCGCAGTTGATGGAAAACCAGGACCGGCGTCGGGCCGGATGGGGATAGGCTTGGAGCCGGCACCCAGATTCGAACTGGGGGTGAGGGATTTGCAATCCCTTGCCTTACCACTTGGCCATGCCGGCTCGAGGCGGGAAGTCTAGAACCGGAGGCCGTCCTTGTCCAGACTTCGCCATTCGCCGCCTTGCCCGCTTCATGGCCCATTTCCTCGTTGCCGCTAATCCGCCGCTGGGCAGCCTCCTGCTGCTGTTCTTCGCTCCGATCGGGGTGGCCTTTTTCGGCCGCTGGTCCTTGATCCCCTGCTTGCTGTTGACCTTCGTCCTGGCCTGGATGGAAGGCCCGGTGGCCCTGGCCGCCGGAACCCTGGCTTGTCTGTGCGCCAGTCTGCTGGCCCTTTTGAAAGGTCGCGGTTTTCCGATCGCCTGGGGCCTGGCGCTTTGGGCCGCCCTTTGCACCTTGCCGCTTTGGGGGGCGGCGCCGCCGACGGCGTCCGCGGGCACCTTCCCCGCCTGGTGTTGGTGGTTCTGGCCGGCGGCCGGCCTTCCGGTGCCGGAATGGGATCCCCTTCGCTCCGAGCCTCTCTATGTTTCCTGGGGTTCGGTTCAGGCCATGCCCGAAGTGCAGTGGCTTTGGCAAGCCGGGCTCTTCTTCCTAGCTTCCGTTCTCTTATACTTTTGGCGCCGCCCGGGGGATGCACCCTCAAGGCCACCGGCAGGATGAAAAAAAAGATCTTCTGCACCATCCCTCAGGACCTGATCAAGGATCCGCTTCTCTATACCTTGGGCAATCGATTTAACGTCGTGCCCAACATTCGTGGGGCCAGCGTCACCGACGAAATTGCTCTGCTTTCCCTCGAGTTGGAAGGGGAGGATCAAGACGTTCACAACGCTGTGGACTTCCTCATGGAAAGTGGTGTCAAGGTCGAAGAATTGCGGGATTCGGACGACGAAGACTGAAACTGGCACAAACTATTGGAGGTTGGAGGAAGAAAAGATCCTCCACCGAAATAGCTCCCTGGCGGTCCAACGCCGAGAGGTCACCCCCAGCAACATCCCCGGAGTCGGGGGCTCGCCCTCGGCGGTGATCGGCCGCACGTAGTTGCGCCACAAAAGCCACAGCCACATGTGCAGTCGCAGCCAACT
>QQUA01000013.1 GCA_008501825.1 Planctomycetota bacterium
ACCGTGGAGGGAGCGATCCCCGGCAGGGCAAGGTGCCGGCGGTCAGGTGAACGACGAAATACTTGGCACGGTGGATCAGCACCGGAACGGTCACCGGCTGCAGTCTGCGGTCGGTTTCGAAGGTTTCTAACTCATCCAGTTGAAATACCCCCGGCAGCCCGCCTCGAGCCGCCACCTCCTGTAATCGCAAGCGATGGAAGCGGCGAGCGTGTTCGCCCATGCGCAACAGGCGGTCGGCCAAGGTGCGGCGATCCACTCCCAGCATGCGAGCGCTTTGTCGCAGGGTGACTTTGCTCACCACCAGCGGCCAGAAGTCGAGATGGAGCCGGCCGTACTTCAGGCGATAGTGAAACTTGAAGCTTTGTGACGAGAAGGAACGGCGGCAGCCGTGGCACCAAAAGCGCTGGATTCTGCGTTGCTGTCGGCCGCTGTAGAAGCCTCGTTTTTGAAAGCGGAAGGGGACGGAATCGGTGCGGCTGGGACAGGCGTCCCAGGGGCAGTGCGGGGGTTGAAAACGCGGCATCGCCGGTGCCTCCGAAAGAAAGGGGTTCGGCTAGGCAGACGGCTAAAGGCGGCTTTGGTTACGCCGGAGGTTTAAAAATTACCTCCAATGCTTTGTGCCAGGTTCCAAATGGTCAAAATAAAAATGGCGCCGACAAAACCGTCGGCGCCAAGCAGGCTTTCGGCGGGATTCGCCGAAATCAGTCGTCGAACATGTCGCCGGAGCTGATCGGCGGCAAGTCCATGGGACTTTCCTTTTTGTTCATATCCTTGCGACTGGCTTCGTTCTTCTTGGTGGCGTCGCTGGCGAAACCATCCCACTGGGCATCATCGACGGCGAATTTGGATACCCAGGAGTTGTACCACATGGCGGTGATCTTCTTGTTGAAGAGCCCCGCTTCCAAGAATTCATCGGTTCCTTCTTCCAGGGTATCCGTGGTCTTCCAGCCCAAATTGGTGCCCTGTCCGATTTCGGTAATGAGCTTGTTCAAACCTGCCGCGGTGCGATTTCCGTCTTTGGTGGAAAAGTCCTGCCGCAGCATGCCATTGACCAAAATCGGGAAGGCCGGGCGCCCGGCGTCTTGAAGGCGAAGTCCGGCCCGGTTGGAAACTGCCCCGGCGTCCTCCAGGAACAAGTCCAAGTCTTCCACCAGAGAATCCCATTCGGCTTGCGGGCATTGAGGCCAGCGCTCAATCTCGCTGACGGCACCCAAGTCCAACTCGTTGAAATCGGTGATTCCACGATATTGAATGGTTTCCCCAGGCTCGGGCGGTTTGAAGCCGACCGGTTCCGGCTCCGGATCGGGAGCGGGTTCGGTCGGTTTCGCCGGTTCCGGATCGGAACCGCCCTGGCTCTCTCCGCTTTCCCCAGACTCCGCCGGTTGGGTAGGCGTGGCCGGTTCGGATTGGCCGCCGCCATCGCCGGCCTCGGGCTGAGAGGGGGAAGTTCCTTCGGGTGCGGTGACCTCGGTGCCATCTTCCCCGGCTTCCACCGGCTGATCTTTCATGAAGAAGAACCAATAACCACCGCCTCCGGCGACGAGGACGACCACGGCCAGGACCGCGAGCAACGGCGCTTTGGATTTTTTCGGCGGTTCTTCCCGATGGCGCCGGCTGGAGGTGGTGCTGCGCCGCGATCCGCCAGCGGAGGACTTCCGGGCCGGGGCCTTGGCAGCGGCGGGTTTGGATCTAGAAGGGGCCGCTTTGCCCTTCTTGGCCGGCGCCCCGGTCTTGGATTCCGCTTCTCGCTTGGCTTTCGCTCTGGCGATGATTTCGGCGGCCTTGGCTTTCTTGGCGGTGGCATCGTCGCCACCGGCAGCTTTGGCTTCCGATTCCCGTTTGGCTTTGGCCTTGGCAATGATCTCGGCGGCTTTGGCCTTCTTGGCGGTGGCATCGTCGCCACCGGCAGCTTTGGCTTCCGATTCTCGTTTGGCTTTGGCCTTGGCGATGATCTCGGCGGCTTTGGCCTTCTTGGCCGCCGCTTCCGCTTCCGAAACGGCCGGCTCGGTTTTGGGCTCCGGGGCGGCCTTGGGGGTTGCCTTAGGAGCCGCCGCCTTGGGCGGAGCTGCCTTGGGGGCAGGAGCGGCCTGGGGCGGCTTCACCGGAGCGGCCGGTTTGACCGGCTTGATCGGGGCCGCCGGTTTCACCGGTTTCACCGGAGCGCTTGCTTTGACTGGTTTGACCGGTTTGATCGGTTTCACCGGGGCCACCGGCTTGATCGGCTTGATCGGTTTCACCGGAGCGACCGGCTTCTTCACCGGAGCCACCGGTTTCGGCTTGGGCGCTGCCTGAGCCGGCTTGGGCGGCGTTGGCAGGGGCTTGGCCACCGGTTTTTCTTCGGCGGGCGGGGCCTTGGCCGAGCTGGCCGCGGAAGGGGCGGGTTCAGCCGGTTTCGGGTCGGCCGCGGGGGCCGGAGTCGAGGGGGCGGCATCGGCCTTCGGAGCGGGACTCGGGTCCGCTTGGGCCGGCTCCGGGGTGGCGGGGGTATCTAAGGGGGGAATCACCACCACGCCGCCGCATTTTCGACATTTGACCTTGGTCGCGGTCAGGGTGGGGGGGATGTTTCCAAATTGGGCCCCGCAAGACTGGCAAGTTCCGATGCGTTCCGTCATGACAACCTCGACCCTGACGGGCCGGCTTTAGGGATCACCATTCTAGGTGGCTAATCCCATCAGGGGGAGGGTCAACCCCGAGGTCGTCTCCGGCGGGGATCCGGTTTGGGCAAACCGGCTTCTTCGATCCACTCATTCCAGCGCTGGTCCCACTGGTCCCACCAGCCGAACCAACTTTCCAAAGCCGTTTGGCGCAGGTTGCGAATCTCTTGGGCGTCTTGGAGGGAAGTCATGCCCGGCCTCGGAAACATCGAGTTACGTCCCGAAATTTTCTGCAGCAGGCTGTCCAGGTTGGCCAATTGCATGACGCGAGCCGGATCGTCGGTCAGCGGCAGATCGACCAAGCGGTTTAAGACCACGGGAATGGAATGGGGGCGCAGATCCACCAGTTGCCGTTCCGCCGCCAGGCTTTCGCTGTCCAGGACTTCGTTCACCAACTGCTTCATTTCGCGAGCCTGGCTCGGGTTGGTTTCTTCGAGCAAGTCCACTTTTTCGATTTTTCCTCGCAAGACCCGGCCCTTGCTGCCGTCCTCGCCGGTGAGCTCGACGAACTTTTCTTGGATGCCCTTTTCTTCCGGCGTGGTTTCTTCCTCGACTTCGACCACTTCCGGCAAATCTTCTTCGGCGGTCATACCGGCCAAACGAAATTCACCGTCCTGGCCAAGAAAGTTGACCTTCCAGATGCGTTGGGGCAGGGCGGAGCTTCGAACGGTGAATTCGAGCCGGTCTCCCTGCTCAAGGTCGAGGCTGGCAAAGGTGGGTTCTTGTTCCGCCAACTCCCGCCAAGCCGGATCTTCGGCCAGGCGTTGGGCCAGGGCATGGGCGTACTCCTGTTGCTCCTGCCGACTCAGGGTCCGCCACGGGTGACCGCTGGGTTCGCCCTCGCGCTGATAGAAATCGGCGGCGGCCAAGCGCTCCTCCAGGGAAGTGAAGTTGTAGGCCTGAATCGCCATGCGGGCGTAGCGCAAGCTGCGCATGGCCGGATGGTGAAGAGGATCCACCTTCGAAGACGAGGAATTTTCCGAGCCCGCCTCGGGGAGCTGAGCTTCGACTTCCGGATCTTTTTGAGGTGTTTTCTGACTGCCCTGGAAGGCGACGTAAAGGCCATAGAACATGCCGATGCCCACGACCACGAGCATGATCGGAACCAACGGGTTGGTTTTTCGCCGGTGAGCCTGGGCGCGAACCGAAGCCGGCGCTTGCCGACGCCTCCGGCGCTGACCTTCCCCGGCGGTGGATCGGGGCTGGCTTGCGACTTCCTCGGCCTGAAAAACCTGCTGGCATTGCTTACAGCGGATATTGGCGCCTAGGCGGGTATCCGGAATCTTGTAAGCGGTTTGACAATGGGGACAACGGGTGTGGGCCATGGTGGCTCCTGGGTCGGGCAGAGGCAGGATAGCGGGTGGCGGTTGCCGGGTCACTGCACCTTCGTGGAAGTCTCCCCTCCATCGCCGCCGGTCGTTAGCCTAAGGGCCTTCGCCGTGGGAACCGGGAATTCCGTGGATCGAGACTTCAAGCTGGTCAGCGAATTTGAAGCCCGGGGGGATCAACCCCAGGCCATCGATGCCTTAACCGCCGGATTCCAAAATCCGGAGGCCAGGCAAGTCATGCTGGGGGTCACCGGTTCGGGAAAAACCTTCACCTTGGCCAAGATCGTCGAGCGCCTGCGGGTGCCAGCCCTGGTTTTGGCACCGAACAAGACGTTGGCCAGCCAGCTCTACGGAGAATTCCGCGAGTTGTTCCCCGACAACCGGGTGGAGTACTTCGTTTCCTATTACGACTACTACCAACCGGAAGCCTATATCCCGTCGAGCGACACTTACATTGAAAAGGACGCCCGCCGGAATGAACAGATTGACCGAATGCGGAACGCCGCCACCGCGGCGTTGCTCGGTCGCCGGGACGTCATCGTGGTTTCCAGCGTTTCCTGCATTTACGGTCTTGGCGATCCGGAGACCTACGTCCGGTTGGCTTTGCAAATTGCTTGCGGCGCCCGCTTGCGGCGGGAAGACCTGGTGCGGGGCTTGGTCCGCACCCAACATCGCCGAGCGGAATTTGATTTTCGGCCCGGCAGTTTTCGTTTGCGCGGCCCGGCAGTGGAGATTTGGCCGATTTACGAACAGGACTTCATGTATCGAGTGGAATTGGACGGCGACCGGGTAGACGAAATCCTCGGTTGCGATCCTCTCACCGGGGAAATCTTGCAAGAACCGGAGGCGGTCACCATCTATCCCGTCGGCCATTATGTTCAGCCGGAAGAGCGTTTGGAACGGGCGATGCAGTCGATTCGCCAGGAAATGGAACAGCGGGTTTCCGAGCTGCGCCAAGTCGGCAAAGAATTGGAAGCGGAACGGTTGGAACGGCGCACTCTTTCCGATTTGGAAGATCTGGAGGAAATGGGCCTTTGTTCCGGAATCGAAAACTATTCCCGTCACTTCGAAGGCCGTTCTCCGGGGCAGCCGCCGTTTACTCTATTGCACTATTTTCCCAGAGATTTCCTGTGCGTATTGGATGAGAGCCACATCACCTTGCCTCAGGTTTACGGCATGGTCCGGGGCGATCGCAGCCGCAAGCAGAATTTGCTGGAGTACGGTTTCCGGTTGCCTTCCGCCTTGGATAACCGTCCCTTGAGTGGGGAAGAATTCGAATCCTTGTTGGGGCGGGTGCTTTATGTTTCGGCCACGCCGGCGGATCGAGAATTGATCCTGGCCGGCCGCCAGGTGGTGGAATTGGTGGTTCGACCCACCGGGCTGTTGGATCCGGAAGTCGAAATTCGCCCAGCCTCCGGGCAGGTGGAGGACGCCTTGCAGCAATGTCGTTTCGCTTTGGAACACGGCGGCCGAGTTTTGATCACCACCTTGACCAAGCGCAGCGCCGAGGATTTGACCGAGTTCCTGCAGGAAAGCGGATTGCGCGCCCGCTATCTCCACGCCGACATCGACACCATGGAACGTTCGGAATTGCTGCGCGACTTGCGCCTGGGAGTGTTCGACGTCCTGGTCGGCATCAACTTGTTGAGAGAAGGATTGGATTTGCCGGAAGTCAATCGAGTCTTGGTTCTCGATGCCGACCGGGAAGGCTTTTTGCGATCCACCACTTCCTTGATCCAGACCTGCGGGCGGGCCGCCCGCAACGTAGACGGAAAAGTCATTCTCTATGCCGACCAAGAAACCGAATCGATTCGCCGTACGGTAGAAGAATCCAATCGCCGCCGGCAGATTCAGCAAGCGTATAACCAGGAACACGGCATCGTTCCCCGCACCATCCGCAAGAAAGTGCGGGACGCCCTGTCCGGCATCTATCGGCAGGAACATGGAAAAACCGATCAAGTCGGGGAAAAGCCGCAGCCCGAAGTCCAAATCGATCCGAAAACCGTAGCGCCGCGCATCGCCGAATTGCGCCGTCAGATGTTGCAAGCCGCCTCTCAGCTCGACTTTGAACAAGCGGTGCGACACCGTGATGAAATGCGACGTTTGGAAGCGGCGGCGGTGGAATTGGGTTTGGATCTGGAGGCCCCCTCTTGAAGCCGAACCAAGCGGAATGGCAGGCCTTTTTGGAAGCTCTGCGCAACGCGCCGGAGCGGCCCGGCTGTTATTTGTTTCTGGACGGGGTGGGCAAGGTGCTTTACGTCGGCAAGGCCAACAATCTGCGCAACCGGGTCCAGACCTACCGGCGCCAGGGAGCCGACGGCCGCCTTCGTTTCGTGGAACTCTTCCGCCGCGCCAAAAGCGTGGAATTTCGGGTCACCGATCACGAAATTGAAGCGGTTCTGCTGGAAGATCAACTGGTCAAGCGCCATCAACCGCCTCTCAACGTATTGCTGAAGGACGACAAGGCTTTCTTGTTGATCCATTTGGATACCGATCATCCTTGGCCGCGTTTGGGTTTGGCTCGGCGCCGCCGCGGCCCCGGCGAATTTTTCGGGCCCTTCGGCAGCGCTTGGGCCGCTCGCCGGTCCAAGAAGTTGTTGATGAAAGTATTCGGCTTGCGCGATTGCAGCGATCACACTTTGGCCAACCGCCGGCGTCCCTGTTTGAAGTACGACATCGGCTTGTGTTCGGCTCCTTGCGTGGGAAAGGTGGAAGCCCACCAATATGAACGAGCGTTGCAACAAGCCCGCTCGGTCCTGAAAGGAGAGGTGAAGGCTTTAATTCAGGAACAAAAGCACAAGATGGAAAAGGCTTCGGCGGCCATGGAGTATGAAAGTGCGATGCGAGCCCGAGATCGCATGCAAGCTTTACAAGCGCTGGCGGCGCCGCAAAAAGTCCGCTTGCAAAGAAACGCCGATTTCGACGTATTGGGCATCGATGAGCGAGGCCACTTCGCTTTATTGGAATACCGGGAAGGCGAATGGGTGCACACCCGTCAAGGGCAACTTCCCTGGGTGGAGGAGCCCGGCGCCATGGTCGGCCAGTTGCTGCCGGCTTTGTACCGCGTCGCCGGCGCGGAAATCCCTCCGGAGATCCTGGTTGCGGCTTTGCCCGAAGAAGGCCCATCCTTGCAGCGCTGGTTCTCCGAACTTTCCGGCCGCAAGGTGGAGATCCTGGCTCCGGCCAGGGGAGAACGGCGAGCTTTGGTGCGCATGGCGGAAAGCAACGCTCGCGCCCAAAAGGGCGCCCGGCCTGGAGGGCCGTGGCTGGTCACCGCCGAGCGTTTGGCGTCCTTGCTTCAAGCTTCGCCGCCGGCGGTGGTGGATTGCATCGACGTCAGCCATTTTCAAGGTCAGGAAAGAGTGGCGGCCAAGGTCCGGTTCGTGGAAGGCCGGCCGGATCGGGATCAATATCGTCGCTACCTGGTTGCCGGCGGAGTCGGAAACGACGACTTCGAAGCCATGGATCAAGTCCTGCGCCGAGTGGTGCGCCGCAGTCGGGAAGAAGGCTTGGCCGATTTGGTGATCCTGGATGGGGGCCGGCTGCAGTTGGACGCCGGTTTGCAAGCCGTCCGGGACATGAAAGCCGACTTGCCTTTGGCCGCCTTGGCCAAGGCTCGCAAAGGTCGCGGCCCGGTGGCCGCCGAGGAGCGTTTGTTCGTCCCCGGCCGTTCCCAAGCGGTGATCTTGGAGCGCGGTAGTCCGGAGCGCCTTTTCTTGGAACGAATCCGAGACGAAGCTCACCGTTTTGCCGTCAGCTATCACCGGCGCAAGCGGGAGAATTTGCGCTTGGTGCTGGAACAGGTTCCCGGGGTAGGTCCGAAGCGACGCAAGCTGCTGCTCAAAACTTATGCAAGCCTGGCGGCGATCCGGGACGCCGATCGCCATGAACTTGCCGCCTTGCCGTCCATGAATTGGGAGCTGGCGGAGGCGGTCCAGGAACACCTGCTCCGAGTCCTTCCCTGATCTACTTTCCAGCAGGCTTCCTTCGTGCAGGGCTGGAAAGCTCAAGCAGGGTGCGTAAGGCGATCGAACTTGGCGGCCAGGACGAAATCGCTTGCGGTCAAACCATCGATCTGGTGGGTCCAAATCTTGGCCTGCAGGCGGCCCCATCCCAGCTCGAATTCGGCGTGATGGTTTTCGGCTTCGCACACTTCGGCAGCTTGCTGGAGGAAGGCCAGGGCCGATGCGAAATCGGCAAAGCTCCAGCGCTTGCACAAGTGGTGGTTTTCGACCAGGTGCCAATCCTGCAACTCGGATAGCAGCCGCCGGCACTCGGCTGGCGCTAAAGGCGGTTGACCGTCCCGGCACGGAAGACAACTTTGACGATGAAGAGCCATGGCAACGACCTCGCGGGGGCAAAGCTCCTAAGCTATTAGGCGGGATCCGTCCCCAACCCAAGTCATGCTTCGTTGTCCTCCTTTGCTTTTGACGGCTTTCCTGGTCGCTTGCGCCGGGACGCCGCCGCCGGAACCGGAACAGCCGCCGCCGTCTGAATCGGCCGCCGGAGTGGAAGTGGTGCAACCGAGCCTGCCGCCGCAGCCGGAATCCAATCTGGAGGAGTTGGAGTTTTTTCAATTGGAAAGCCCGATTCAACCGGCTCGGGACGGCCGTTTGTATGAAGTACGGTTTGAATTCGCCATTCCGGAAGCCGACCCGGTCCGCATTCGCAACGTGCGGGTGAGTTGTGGTTGTTTGAGTCCCCGGGTTCGGTTGTTTCACCCCGATCGGCCGCAGGAAGATTTGTGGGAAGGCTATTTGGTGCCGGGAGTTCGCTTGCCGGGAGAATTGTTCGGTGAGATGCAAGTCCGGGTGAATCGGACCGAATTTGATCCTCAGGAGTTGTTTTACATCACTTTGATCACCGGGAAAGGGCACGTGGTCTTGACCGCCAAAGCGCCGTAAATTTTTCCAATATTCAATCAATTTCGCCGGACGGCCTGGAAAGGGAAGGGGAAGACTACCCCCTGCACCTTTAGCGAGGAGAAATCATGCGATCTCGTTTCTCGGCCTGTCTCAGCGCTCTGCTTTGCTGCGCCGCTCTACTTCCGGCTCAAACCACCCAAATCGCCACCTCGGGAAGCCAGCTTCCCGCCGCCGGCAACGTCATCTTGGCTCGGGATGCTTACGGCGTACCCCACGTTTTTTCCAGTTCCGATGCCGGCGCTTTTTACGGCTTGGGCTGGGCTTGCGCCGAGGATCGGTTTTTTCAAATGAGCTGGAATCGCCTCATGATTCAGGGGCGGATGGCGGAATTCTTTGGCCGCGGTCCTGGGGACGTCCACCTGCAGGCCGACCGGGAAGTCCGCTACTTGGGTTGGATGCGCCATGCTGCCGAGGTGATCCAAAGCCTCGATTCGAGCAAGCGGGAACTTTTGCAAGCTTATGCCGACGGAGTCAATGACTACGTCGCCCAAGCTGGTTCTTCCTTACACCCGCTGTTTCAACAGCTTGGCATCCCGGTCGAGCCGTGGACGGCGGAAGATTGCATCGCCGCTTGGATCCGCATGGCCCGTCACTTCGCTCCGCCGCCATGGGGTAAAAGCAAACGGCTGCACGAATTCGAGGATTTAGTGGCTCAAATCGGGCTGCAAGCGGCCATCGATGCCATGACCCCAAATCCGGTTTACGACGATAGTGCCGCGGCGGTAAAGGAATCGGACGTGCCGGCCTCGGTCAAGCAGGCCATGATCGATTACAAGAACCAGTGGAATTTGGATCAGGGTTACCAGGGAGGCTATCCCCATGAAAGCCCTCACTTCAGTCACGCCTGGGCGGCGGGAGCATCGCTGGTGGCGGAAAATTTCGCCGCTCTGCACAGCGATCCGCAAACGCCGATTCGGGTTCCCGCTCTCTGGTACGAGTTTCACCTTTCCGGAAGAACCTTTGAAGTCCGCGGAATCGGCGTGGCCGGAAGTCCCAACGTCCTGATCGGCGGCACTCCCTACGTCAGTTGGGGAGCCACGGCTTTGGGAATGGATCAGCAGGATCTGTTCCGCCTAACCGTCGACCCCCAAGGCCATCCCGGCGAATACGCCTATGACGACGGCAACGGCAGCCAATGGTTGCCCTGGACCTCGACCACCGAACGCATCCACATCCTGGGGGAAAACGACGAGTTGTTGGAGTATCGGGAAACCGTTTGGGGACCGATGGTCACCGCTTTGGTGCAAGATCTGCGGCCGGAGGAAGAATATGCCTTTAAAGGAGTGCCCTTGCACGATGCCGGCCGCGACTCCTTTTTGGGCTATTGGGATATGTACCACGCTCAGAGTTTGGAAGCCTTCGATGCGGCTTTGGACGGGTTGGACTATCCCACTCTCAACATGGTGTTCGCCGAAGCCACCGGCTCCGGAAGAGTGGCTTACCGCGCCCAAGGAGCGGCGCCGTTGCGCTCCACTCTGTCTCCTCTGGGCGGGATCATCGCCCAAGACGGAAGTCACGTGCAATTCGATTGGCTGGACATGATTCCTCACTTGGTGAAGCCTTGGGTCATGGATCCTGCCGACGGTTATGTGCTCAGCGGCAATCACATGCCGATCGGTTCTTGGTATCCCTTGATTGGAGTCACCGCCTTTGGTACCGGCAGTGCCGGAGATACCAGTCGATCCCGGCGCTTGCGGGAACGGCTCCAAGCTCAAAGCAGTTTTAGCGCCCAGGAAGTCTTCGACATTCACTTTGACGTGGTCCAGCCGGCCCGCCGGGATTTGGTGAAGCTGCTGCGCCATTTGGCCCGAGTGCAAAACTATCCGATCAGTTCCTCTTCGGATGCCGCCTTGCGCCACCTCGGGCCTTGGGAACAAGCCGGAGCCCGCATGGACAACAGTCACTATGCCACCTACTTGGCCCACCGCATGAACTTGCAGTTCAGGGCCAATACCGCCGGGCCGGTTTTGGTGGCTCAATACGGTGGTGCAGACAACGGCTTGCAATTTTTCTTGAAAACCAAGATCGCCGACATCGAAGCCAATCCGCCGGTGGATTTAACTGTCGAGGAGGCGGACTTCGTCGACATGGTGGTCGGCGATGCTTACGACGCTTTGATCGCCCAGCATCCGGATCCGCTGACTTGGCAAAGCGATTTCGAAAACGAACAACTGAACAAAGAAATCGTCAAGTGGACCAGCTTGGAAGGCTTTCCCAGCTTGACCCCGGGAGATCGGGTGGCGGTTGGGCCTTTAGACTGCGTCGACGGCGGCACGATTTTGGCTCAGATGACCCAAAGCTGGAGTCAAAAGGTGATTGTGGGACCGATCGACGGCGCGGAAACCGTCGCCCCATTGGGGCAAAGCGAACACCTGGGGCCGCATCATTTGGACCAGCAAGTTTTGTGGGAGAGCTTGGCCTTTAAACCCAGTCCGGTGACTCGGGCCGGAGTTGCCGCATTGCCGGGCTTGAGCATTCAAATGCTGCAATATCCCTGATCCACTGCAGGATCGAAGAAAATGGAAAAGGGGCCGGCTTGAGCCGGCCCCGATCCGAATCCCTGTTGAATCCATGTCGAGTTCACGTTGAGCCCATATTGGGCAAGGCTTAATTCGGTTGCGTGCCTTGCAACATGGCCAAGGCCTGACGGGCGGCCTGTTGCACTTTCGGACTGGGATCTTTCAGCAATGGAATCAGGGAAGGAATGGCTTCCTTGGCTCCGAAGGCGGCCAATCCCAAAGCGGCGGCACTGCGGATTTCAGGATCCTGGTCCTTGAGGAAGGCCAGGGTCTTGGCAATGGCTTCATCCTGAGGCGGCAGGCCGGCTTGCTGGGCTTGAAACTTGCGCCGCAAGGCTTCGTGTTCTTGATGCCGGTTCAAGGCATTTTCAATCGTGCTGTCGATTCTGGAACTCTCGGCTTTGCCTAAACAAGCCAGGAGGATTTGCATGGCCTCCGGAGTGGCCAGACGAGCCAGGATTCCAACGGCGTCTTGAGCGGCACGGATTCGCAACTTGTCGTCGCTGATTTGGATTTCGCCCAAAACCACGGCCTTGAGAAATGGATGGAAGGCCGGATCTTCCAAATTCTCCATGGCTTGCAGGGCGGCTTCCAAGTAATAAGGGTCGTGGGCCAGTTTCACCAAAGCTTCGGCTTCGATGAAGGGCTTCGGACTCTTTTTCACGCAGGCCAATGCCGAAATGACCGCTTGACAATTGGCAATCTGCAGCCAGTGATCCAAAACCCACCTTGCCAATTCTTCGCTCCCTTCTTCGCTATTTTCGAAACTGGCCGCCAAATCTTGCCGCAAAAATGCCGGAATGGATTCGTCTTGAACGATGGCCAGCTTGAGCAAGGAGTCCGACGGTCTGGAGCGGAAGTGAATCGATTGCAGCATCCAGCGCTCTTTGGAAGTCGGCTGGGATTGCAACCAATCCGGCCTCCTCAGGAATTCCTGAATGGCTTGAAAATCTACTTTGCGGGCATAGGTGGCGAGTTTCGCCGCCATTCTCACCTGCTTGATGCGGGGAATATCCTGACGCGGCAACAAGTCTCGCAGGGCTTTGTGGTGGATTCCGGCCTTGCCGCCGGCCTTGTCTAGGAATTCTTCAAAACCGGCGGATTCTTCCTTCAGCATGACCAGGGCGTTGGCAAAGGCGGTGGAGCTGAAATCGGCGATCAGCGGTTGATTGGCATAGCGCAGGCTGTCTTCATAGTTCCTGACGAATTGTGCTACCTCCATCTCGGCGGCGCAGCGTTCCAAAAACAAGGTTTTGCCTATTTGGCTTTGTTTAAAAGTGCGGTCGTATTTGAAACCGGCCTTGAGAATGGAAGTTACGTTGGGCAAGGCTTGAAGCGCAATCCGGGTCATGGCTTCAGCCGTGGCTGAATTGGTCCAATCCAACTTGGCATAAGCCAGGGTGCGCACCAACTGCTTGCGCACCGCTTCGTCCGGATCTCGGGCCAGGGCTTCCATCACCGGATGGTGTTCCGAGCCGGTCCAGTTGGCCACCTCGGCCAAGGCTTTGCGAACCTCCACGGCGGAGTCTTCCAGCGCCGGTTGCAGCCAAGAGAGTACGGCGGGATCGGTCCAACTAAGAACCGTTTGGACCGCCTGGCGGCGTACCTCCATCTTCGGATCTTGCAAAGCTTTGGTGAACACTGCCGGGTCTTTCAGCTCGCTTCGCGCACGGAAGGAAACCTGGGTGAACCAGGCCTTGCCCTTAGAATCTTCCGGGAAGCCCACGGTGGGGACATGCCGCTTTTCCAAGGCTTGCAGGGCCATGACCCGTTCCCGCCAATCGGAAGAATCATGGTATTCGAACGGTTTCGGGTCGCCGCATTTCAGCAGGCTTTCCAAGGCCAGGGTACGGACCTCAGCATCCCGATGATTCAGGGCTTGGTGGAGAATGGGGATGACCGAGTTCAGGCCTTGATCCGGGGTCAACTTATGCAGCAAGTCGATGGCTGCGGAGGAGGATTCCGCCAAGATTCGTTTGCTGATTTCCCGCTGATAATCTTCCGGCAAGGCGTCTCGTTCCAGCAAATGCGGAAGGATGGAGAGGGTGGTGGGAAATTGAACCTTGTCTTGAGCCAACCAATTCATCATGGTCAGCCATTCCGGCTTGGTGCAACGCGGCGGTTCCTGATAGCTACGCCATTGCCAACTGCTGCTTTTTCCCAAGGAATGTTGTCGCTGAAATACCAAGGCCACCCGGTTCTTCCAATGCTGCCCTCCATCTTCCAGGAAAGTCACGATCAAGCGCCGGGCTCGATCCGGATCCATCGCCGCCAGCAGCATGAGAGGGTCGTCATTGATGTTCGACAAAACGTCGCTGAATAGATCCAGGTCCAGTTCTACCAGACTGTAGACCGCCAAGGCCGGGGCCACGCTGCTGCCCAAGCTTCGCAGTTCGCCGATCTGGTTATTGTTCAGCCGGCTGAAGACTTCATCGAGCATCTTTCCGCTCGGCCAGCCGAAATGCTCACTGACGTAAGCTCGAACTTTGGCGGAAATCGGGCGCCGTTTGCCATCGAAATAAGGGATACCTTCGTCTTCCTGTTGGGCTTTGCGAGCTTGTTGTCTTAACTGCTGCAATTCGGAAGATTGCAAAAGCTCCTTTTCCAGTTGGACGAGGCGATCCGGGGCGGCGACCAGCTTCCACGGTTTAAAATCGAAATTCTCTCTTCGAGGTAGAACCCAGGAACAAGCTTGTTCCATGGCAGGCCAGCGATGCAACTGGCCGAGGATCCTGGTGCGGAGCACGACGGAAGACAGCAGAAGGTTTTTCTGGCCGGCGAAAGCTTCCTTTCGGCTGGCCATCAGCCAAGTTTCTCTGGCCTTGGCCAAGGCTTCTTCATAGCGGTTCAATTGGAAGGCCAAAGTTTCCGCTTCCGTTTGGCGTCGCAACAGGGCGACCCGAAACGGCTCTCCGGAATCCGCTCCTTCGGCCTGTTGCGGAAGCCGGCCATCCCACGCCAAAGGGGGAGCCGTTTCCGCCTGGCCTTGGCGGTGGGGCCGAGCCCATCCGTCCGAGGGAAAGAGCCCCGCCCACAGGCAGGGAATGAGAAGCCAAGCAAGTTGTGATTTCATGACTGAACCTCCATGACCTTGAGTTTGAAATTTCCCGGTCTTCCGGTTGTCATCCGCATTTTTCTTATTTGTCAATTTTTTGTTGCGGAACGTCCGGAGTCGGGTGCACGAATTTGTAGCCGACCCCGTGAACGGTCAGAATGAGTTGAGGTTTGTCCGCATCTCCTTCCAACTTCCGCCGCAATTTGAACACGTGGGTGTCCACCGTTCGGGTGGTTGGAAAGGCGTCCGCTCCCCAAACTTCGTCCAGCAGTCGGTTGCGACTCAAGACTTGACCTTCATGGGCGAGAAAAAACTTCAGGAGCTCCATTTCTCGCCTGGATAATTCGAACTGGCGATCTTGGCGGTGCAGGCAATAGCCGGCGAAATCGACCGTGGCTTGGCCAATGCGCAGTTTGCCGTTTTCGGCCGGTCCCGGATTCGGAACCCGTCGCAGAATGGCTTCCAAGCGCAGGAGCAGCTCGCGCATGGAAAAGGGCTTGAGGACGTAATCGTCGGCTCCGCATTCGAAGCCGCGAACGCGATCGTATTCCTCCCCACGGGCGGTCAGGATCATGACCGGCAAACGGGGATGGCTTTGGCGCAGGCGTTGCAGAACATCCAATCCCTGCACGCCGGGCAGCATCAAATCGAGGAGCCAAAGATCCCAGTCGTCGCGATCCAATTGGGCTAGGGCGCTTTCTCCATCTTCAGCTTCCTCGACTTCATAGCCTTGAGCTTCGAGGGCATCGACCAAAGCCATGCGCAGCACGGCTTCGTCTTCCACTACCAGGATTTTCTTGCCTTTGGCCTTCATGCGACCTCGCTTTGAGTTTGCGGTTGCGGTTGACCGCGGGGCAATCGAAGTTGAGCTTCCAGTCCGGGACCGTCCGAGCGGTTATGCAGCCACAAAGCTCCACCGTGGCCTTCCGCCAAAGCTTCTGCCACGGCCAAGCCCATGCCGATCCCTCGGTTTTGGCTGCGTTCGGGGTGCAATTGCACGAAGGCCTGGCGAACTTCCTGGCGTTTGGCCGCAGGGATTCCCGGACCTCGATCCAAGACCGTGAAGCAAAGCTGTTCCTGTTGCAGCTCGACGTTTAGCACCACCGGATTGGCGCCGGCATGGCGAACGGCATTGTCGGCCAGATTCGCCACCGCCCGCAAAATGGCTTCTGGGTCCAAGCGCCAGCGTTCCGGGAGTTCTTGGCTTTGAAACTGCAATCCGCTTCCCTGAGCCGTCAGGCGATTCCTCAAGTCTTGTTGCAACTGAGCCAGCCACGGAGAAAGGGAAACCTCTTCTTGATGCAGTCGCGCTCCCTCGCCCCGAGAAAGGCGAGAGTAATCCAAAATGTCTTCCACCAGGTTTTTCAAGCGCTTGGTTTCTTGCAGCATCAATCTCGGATAGCGTTGCTTTCGTTTTTCCTCGATCCGAGGATTTTGCCAATTTTCCGCCATCGCCAGCATGGAAGCCAGCGGCGTACGGAGCTCGTGGGAAACCGTGGCGATGAAAGCGGCCCGCAAAGATTGCAACTGACGCTGGCGGGCGATGGCCCTGGCCATGACCAGGCTGGCGGCAAACAGAAGCATCGCTGTGGCCACCAAGGCTCCTTGTAACCAGCGGCGAGCTCGGCCGGCTTGGCGGCGAAAGGCTTCCGGATTGCGGTGCAGAATCCGAAGCGGCAGTTCCAAACCCGGCAAAGAGCGGGGAGGACTGATTTCCACTTCAGGGCTTTGGTCGCCGTCTTCAAAACTCAGGATAAATCCATCGGGTAGCCAAGCTTGCTTTCGGAAATGATCTTGCAAGCTTTGGTGCAACTCGGCGGCAGCCCAGGAGCGGGCTTGCCATTTGGATTCGCCCCTCTGCAGCAGCAAATAACCTTTGGAGCCGAAGGCCAACCATGGCCCTTCGCCTTGCCGGGGGATCGGGGGATAAGTCCGACTCCAAGCATGGAGGGCCAAACCATGGAGTTTGGCGATCATACGGTCTCGGAGTTCGAGGTCGTCCTGGGCCAGGAGACCGGCCCAATTTTCGTAGCGCAGCAAGTCTTCTTCTTGCCAGGGCTCGAAACGAAACGCCATCCGACCTTGAAGCCAATCTTGGCAGAGTTGGAACCGCATCCCCGGTTGGTGTTTCGGGGCCATGACCGGAAGCGCCATCAAACCGGCGGTCAGATGGACGGGTTGATCTTGCAACCACTCCTGAGGGCTGAAGCGAGTCCGGATTTGTTGCCAAGCCGCCGATACCGCTTCTACGTCCTGGGCAACCGCCGCCAGGTGCAAGCTGCGAAGTCTGGCTTTAGCTTCTCGGTAACGATCCGGGGCTTTGGCGATCGCCTGCAAGGCCAAGTCCCGAGCCCGCTCCAAATCGTTCTGGCCAAAGTAAAGGTTGGCGGCTTCTTCCAGCAGCAAGTCGGTGTTGTGCCGTTGGCCCGGATCCGGCGGGGAAAGGGCGACCACCGCTGGCGGCTCTCCATCCGGAAGCCATTGCGGAAGCCACTGGGGATCCACGGTCAGGATCATTTCCGAATCGGAATTCATCCGAGCGGGATCGGCCAACCAAGTTCGATAGGAAGCCAAGGTCTCTTCAAAGACTTGACGGCCGGCTCGGAATAAAGACAGTTCTCCCGTCGATTGCGGACGGATCCACGGGCTCAGGGCCAGGCCGGCCAGCACCGAGGCGGCCAGGGCTCCCAAGGCCAGGATGGCCCATTCCAACCGCTGCCTGAGGGGAGGCCTGCCGACGCCGCTCATGGCCGCAGCCTAGCCCGAAGCCGGCTCCCATCTGTCAAGGAGTTGTCAACTCCCGCCCAGGTGCGATTTCATGCTCGGGGGTGGAAGTGGCCGTGCAAGCCCTTCAACTCCTCGACGTCGACGTGGGTATAGCGCTCGGTGGTGCTCAGATCGGCGTGGCCGAGAAATTCCTGCACGCCACGCAAATCGCCGCCGCCGGCGAGCAGGTGGGTGGCGCAAGAATGACGCAAAGTGTGGGGGTGGATTTCCCGGCTGAGACCGATTTGCCGGGCCCAATGCCGCACCAGGCGGAAGGCCCGGACCCGATCCAAGCGCCGGCCGCCCCGGCTAAGCAGCGCCCAGGGTCCCTTCGGGAGTCGGGAAGGGCGGCCGCCGTCGAGCCAGGCCTCCAGCCTTTCCCGGGCCAGGCCGCCGAAGGGCACCAGCCGTTCCTTGCCGCCTTTGCCAGAAACCCGCAGGATGCCCGGCCCCGAGCCGAGGTGCAGGCTGAGGTCGTCCAATCTCAGATCGCAGGCTTCGCTTACCCGCAAGCCTCCGCCGTAGAGCAAGGCCAGGAGCGCCCGGTCCCGAAGGCCTTTCCAGCCCTCTTCCGGCGGCGCATCCATGAGTTGAAGAGCTTCTTCCGGAATCAGGACTTCCGGGAGTTTGCGCCATAGGTGAACCTTGCCTCCCAGTCGAGTGGGATCGTGTTCGCCGAGGCGGTTTTCCGAACGCAGGAAACGAAACAGGCCCCGGAGGCTGGAGAGCATTCGCGCCTGGCTCTCCGGAGCCGCGCCTTGGGCCCGCATCTGAGCCAGGAACTGGACCAAGTCCTCGGCCTTCACCTGGGACCATTTTCGCCGGCCGGCGGCGGCGAATTCGGTCGCGGCCCGGGCCAAATCCCGGCGATAAGCCTGCAAGGTGTTGGCGGCCAGCGCCCGCTCTCCGGCTAGATTGGCCAGGTATTCCTGCATTTCCAACCGCAGTCCGGCCAGAAGATCTTGGCCCGGCGAGGAGCCGGACTTCGCAGTAGGGGTTTGACCGTTTCTTCCCACCCGAATTAAAATCTTTGTCCTTGCAGAAAGCGGCTACCTGCGTAGCCATCCTTTCTAAAAGGCAGGATCTGGCGCTTGGAGGCCCGGAAGCTCATGGAGAGTTCTCCGCGGAGGCGCCGAGTTCCAACCATGCCGGACCACCCGGACCCACAAGATACCAGCGTAGGGCCATGCCCAAACTGACCAAGGCGAAGCTCAACCGTTACCAGAAGGTCCTGATTCAAATCCTTCGGGAGCTCGGGGCGAAAGTTGAGCACATCGAAGAATCGGTGTTGCGGGCGGAGGGAGGTGCGTCTCCCGATGAAGCCCAAGAATTCGGCAGCGAAAACTATAGTGCCGAATTGCAAATCAACATCATTCAGAACGAAGAGGAGATTTTGCGCGAGGTCCACGCCGCCCTGGACCGGATCCAGCAAAAGAGTTACGGCGTTTGCGAGGCCTGCGATGAGCTGATCCCCGAACGCCGTCTGGAAGTGCTGCCCTATGCCCGCTATTGCGTTGGATGCCAGCGCAAAGTTGAAGAGAACGGCGAAATTGACTGACCGAGCCTTGCAAGCCAATTCCAACCCGGCGACGGTCAAAGCCTCCCTGGGTGGGTGGGCTCGACCCTGGTTTTGGATCCTGATCGTGGTCTTGGTGGCGGCCGATTTGGCTACCAAGTCCTGGGCTTCCCAATACGCCGGTCGAGGCGACGTTCCGGTCCTGGGCGAGTGGCTGTCGATTTACTTCACCCACAATCCCGGCGGGGTATTCGGCGTGGCTCAGGACTACACCGGGGTCCTGACCTTGATCCGGGCTCTGGCGGTCATTTTGATCCTGTGGTTGGTCAAGCGCCAACCGTCCGACAATCGGGTCGGGATCTTTACCTTGGGCTTGCTGGTCGCCGGCGCCCTGGGAAACCTCTACGACAACCTTTCCGCTTGGTTGCCCTGGCCCGGCAACGGGGAGGTGCGAGATTTCATCAAGGTGGACCTGGGACCGAAGCCCTGGCAGGGATTGCCGGATTGGGCTTGGCCCTTCGATCCGTGGCCGATCTTCAATCTGGCCGATTCCTGTATCTGCATCGGCTTCGTGCTCTTGCTGACCGGCCTGGCGGCGGTGCAGTTTCAGCCCGCCTTGACGGAAGAAGGACCGGCTTCCGGGGACGAAAAGGCCCCAACCGGAGATTCAAGCTCGGACTCCAAGCCTTCGGCCGGGGATTCGGCCGACTAAGGGCCTAGAATCTTCCGGCATGAGCGGCCCGCAAGCCCTGCGCTGCCGGATCGGGTCCCTGGAATTGGACAGCCCGCTGCTGACCGGTTCCGGGACCTTCGGTCACGACGGACTGGTCACCCGTTTCCTCCAGCCGGGAGATTTGGGAGCGCTGGTGATCAAGACCGTCACCCCGGCTCCCCGAGGCGGCAATCCACCGCCCAGGTTGGTGGAGACCCCGGCTGGTTTGCTGAATTCGATCGGCTTGGAAAACCGGGGCGTAGACGCCTTTATCGCGGAGACCGTGCCGCTGCTGCGGGAATTGTCCAAGCCGCCTCGTGCGATCCCTGTGGTCGCCAATGCCGGCGGTGAAAGCGTGGACGAATACGTCCACATGGTGCGCAGCCTCGATCGGACCGAGGCCTTCGCCGCCATCGAGGTCAATTTGTCGTGCCCGAACGTACAAGGCGGTGCCTTGCCGTTCGCGACTTCGGCCGAGGCCGTGGCTCGGGTTATCGAAGCCTGCCGAAGTTGTACCGAACGGCCGTTGTGGGCCAAGTTGTCGCCCAACGTCGCCCGGCTCGGCCCGATTGCCCAAGCCGCGGAACGGGCCGGGGCCGATGCCTTGACGGTGGCCAACACCCTTTTGGGTCTGGTGGTGGATTGGCGCCGGCGCCGACCGGTTCTGGGAGCCGGTTTCGGCGGCTTGTCCGGCCCGGCGATTCGGCCGGTGGCCATGCGCATGGTTTGGGAGGCCCGGCAAGCCGTGGATCTGCCGATCGTGGCTTCCGGCGGCGCCGCTACCGCCGAAGACGTGATGGAGTTCGTCACTGCCGGCGCCAGTGCGGTTCAAATCGGCACCGCCGGCTTCCAAAGGCCTGATTTGATCAGCCGAATTGCCGCCGATTTACGGGCTCTCCTGAAGCAGGAAGGCACCGATTTGGAGTCGCAATGCGGCAGCTTGCAGTGGCCTTCGCCGGCCGCGTCGGGAAAAGTCTGATCGGCCGATCCGCGGCTGCATCACGGCTATACTATTTCCCGTTTCACCGGCGCCAGCGCATGGTTTTTCATGCCGGCGGGGCCGGCCCACGGACAGCATGGTTGAACTCGAAAAAATTAGCGACGCCTTAACCGGCGCCGGCCACGGCCTTGGCCGCGTCATGCGCAAGGTCTTTGGCTCCAGCAACGAAAGGCGACTGAAAAAGTTGTGGCCCATGGTCGAGAAGATCAACGCCCAAGAGGCCTGGGCCCAAGGGTTGGATCACGATGCCATGTTGGCCCAGACCGAAAGCTGGCGGCAGGAAGTGGCCGGCGGTCGTTCTTTGGATGAAATCCTCCCGCAAGCCTTCGCCATGGTGCGGGAAGCTTCCCAGCGGACCTTGGGGCTGCGTCATTTCGACGTACAAATGGTCGGCGGACTCGTGCTTCACTCCGGCGCCATCGCCGAAATGGCCACCGGAGAAGGCAAAACCTTGGTGGCCACGCTCCCGGCTTATTTGAACGCCCTGGCCGGCAAAGTTTTCGTCGTCACGGTCAACGATTATCTGGCCCGACGGGACGCCGATTGGATGCGCCCGGTGTTCGAATATTTGGGCTTGCAGGTGGGCTCGATTCAATCCTCGATGAGTCCGGCGGAACGCCACCCGGTATATGCCGGCGACATCATCTACGGAACCAACAACGAATTCGGATTCGATTATCTCCGCGACAACATGAAGTCGCGGACCATCGATCAAGTCCAGAACAAATTGGACTTCGCCATCATTGACGAGGTGGATTCGATTTTGATCGACGAAGCCCGAACACCGCTGATCATCAGCGGGCCGGCGGAGGGCTCGGCGGAGAAATACCGCGTGGGTATGCAAATCGCCCGCAAGTTGAACGCGGAAACCGATTTCGAATTGAAGGAGAAGGAAAAAGCCGCCTTGATGACGGAAAGCGGCATCGTTCGAGCCCAGGAACTGCTGGAAATCGACGACTTCTATACCGGGGCGGCCAACATGGAATGGCCTCACATTTTGGAACAGGCTCTCCGCGCCCTTCACCTGTACAAGCGGGACGTGGATTACGTGGTCAAGAACGGTGAAATCGTGATCGTCGACGAATTCACCGGACGTTTGATGGAAGGCCGGCGTTGGAGCGACGGCTTGCACCAAGCGGTGGAATCCAAGGAAGGATTGCGGCCTAAAGCGCAAAACCAAACTTTGGCCACCATTACTTTTCAGAATTACTTCCGGTTGTATAAAAAGCTGAGCGGCATGACCGGCACCGCCATGACCGAAGCCGGTGAATTCGCCAGCATCTACGATTTGGACGTCTATCAGATTCCGACCAACAAGCCCATCGCCCGATCGGATGAAGCGGACGTGGTTTTCCTGACCGAGAAAGACAAATGGAAAGCCATCGCTCAAGAAATTGAGATCGCCCATAAATCCGGTCAGCCGATTCTGGTTGGAACCACCAGCATTGAGACTTCCGAGTTGCTTTCCGGCATGCTGAACCGCCGCGGCGTGCGCCACGACGTGCTCAACGCCAAGCATCATGAACGAGAGGCGGAAATCGTCGCCCAAGCCGGCCGCAAGGGCTCGGTGACGGTGGCCACCAACATGGCCGGTCGGGGTACGGACATCAAGTTGGGCGGCAACCTCGACTTTTTGTTGGAAAAGGAGGCGCGAAGCAAGCAACTGAGTCCGGAAGAGAACGAGGAGGGCTACCAGACTTTAAGGCAGGACTTGGAACAAGTCCTGAATCAGGAAAAGTCCGAAGTCTTGGGAGCCGGCGGCCTTTATGTTTTGGGAACCGAACGCCACGAAGCCCGGCGAATCGACAATCAGCTTCGCGGCCGTTCCGGTCGTCAGGGAGATCCGGGCCGTTCCCGGTTTTATCTTTCTCTGGACGATGATTTGATGCGCAAATTTTACAAGGATTGGGTCAAGAATTTCTTGGCCAAGGCCGGTATGGGCGACGGCGAACCGGTGGAATCGGCGATGGTTTCCCGGGCGATTGAAAAGGCGCAGAAGAAGGTCGAAAACTATCACTTCGAAATCCGCAAGAACTTGCTGGAGTACGACGAGGTGATGGACAAGCAGCGCCATTTGCTTTATGAGCATCGCCAAGAAGTCTTGGAGGGCGTCAACCTGCGGGAAAAAATCCAGGACATGTTCCAAGAGGTTTTGGAACAGACTTTGGCTACTTATGGGGGAGACGGCAAAGAAATCCGTCCCGACTTCGAAGCCATCTGCCTTTGGGCCCAGCGCAAGTGGGGTTATGAAGGCGAAGCCGCCGAATTGGAGAGCTTGGGCTTGGCTGAAATCGGCCATCATCTGACCGAGGACGTGCAACGGCGCTACCAGCAGCGGGTGGACGAACTCGGAGATGAGACGGTGTCGGAGCTGGAGCGTTTTCTGATGCTCAATGCGATTGACTCCAAGTGGAAGGACCACCTATTCACCATGGACGCTTTGCGTTCGGGCATCGGCTTGCGGGGCTATGCCCAAGTCGATCCGAAAACCGAATACAAGAAAGAGGGCCTCAGTCGGTTCGAAGAACTTCTTTATCTGGTTGCCGACGAAGTCACCAACTACATCCTGCGGGTGCAAATCCGCCGGGAAGACGAAGCTCAACTCGGCCAGGCTTACGCCGGGCAAACCGCCAGCCATCCGAGTTTCGGCCAGTCGGTCACCACCGGTCCGGTAAATCGACCGGCTCAGCCCCGGCCGCAGGTGGCGGTGGGTTACGGCAAGCCCCAGCAAGGAGCGGCGGCCAATCCCTTGCAGCAATACGCCAAGGAAAGGGCGGCTCAAGAGGCGGCCAGCTTGCCCCAGGAGTTGCGCAACCAGCCAGCGACCACCGGGCAACCCAAAGTGGCTCGCAACGCTCCCTGTCCTTGCGGGTCCGGCAAGAAGTACAAGCAATGCCACGGCAAGTTGGGTTGAGGCGGTCCTCCCTCAAAACTTCAGGCCCTCGATCGGTGGGGAAATAGCGCTCCATGGCGGAAGGGCGGGAAGGCGCATACATCCTCTACGACAGCTTGCTGTATACGGCCAGCTTCTTGCTGTTGCCCTGGTTGTTGCTGCGCTGGATCTTCTCAGCCAGTTTTCGAACGACTTTGCCGGGACGATTGGGAGCGGTTTCCTTGCCGTCCGACGAGAGCGTCCCGACTTTGCTGTTGCACGGAGTTTCGGTCGGGGAGGTCAAAGCCATGGGGCCTTTGGTCGACTTGCTGAAAGAAGAGCATCCGAATCTGGCTTTGGTTCTGTCGACCACCACCGCCGGAGGACGTCAAACCGCGAAGCAGCTTTATCCCGATCTTCCGGTGGTCAGCTTTCCGGTGGATTTGCCTTTTGCTTGCCGGCGCTTTTTGCGGCGGGTGAAGCCCTGCGCCGTGTTGTTGATGGAGTTGGAGATTTGGCCGAACTTCCTCCGGGCTTGTTCCCGCAGCCAAGTGCCGGTGGCGATCATCAACGGCCGCATCACCGAGCGTTCGCGGCGGCGTTATTTGCGAGTGCAACGACTGTTGCCCCAATTCGATCGCATCGCGCTTTACGGGGTGCAAAACCATCGCTATGCCGATCGCTTTCGATCCTTGGACGTACCGGTCGATCGCATCGTGACCACCGGCAATTTGAAATACGACAACCTGCCTCAAGTCGAGGCGGTGGCTTTGGATTCGCCCTGGCCCGGCTGGTTGGCCGGCCAAGCGGCGGTGGCGGTGGGATCGACCCACCCTCCGGAAGAAGTGGAATTGATCGCCGAAGCCTGTCGCCGGCCGGAATTGCAACAGGTCGTCTGGCTGGTGGTCCCTCGACATCCTCACCGGGCCGGCAAGCTGATCCGCGAATTGGAAGGCGTGGTCGGAGATCGACCTTTGCGCCTGCGCAGCCGCCTGTCGCCGGAAGACCGTTTGGCGCCGGGAACAATTCTGGTGGTGGATACCTTCGGTGAATTGGAAAAGGTTTACGCCGCCGGATGCGTGGCGGTGGTCGGAGGCTCCTTGATTCCTCACGGGGGCCAAAACGTCTTGGAGCCGGCGGCGCTTGGACGTCCGGTGGTGGTCGGTCCATACACCGAAAATTTTGAGGAAGAAGTGAGTTGGCTGGCCGAGGCCGGCGGCCTGGAGCGTGCCCAGGATGCTGCCTCTCTGTTAGGATTCGTGGCCCGTTGGCTACAAAAGCCGGATCTTGCCCGGCAAGCGGGAGCGGCCGGTTGCCGGGCTTTGGATTCCCGTCGCGGTGCCGCCCGGACGACGCTCACCGCCTTGGAAAACGCGGCCTTGCTGCCCTAAACTTGGTGGCAAACGGGGCTCTCTTCGTAAATCCCCCAACCTTCCCATGGAAAGAAAACTTTTCACCTCGGAATCGGTCTCCATGGGTCACCCCGACAAGGTGGCCGATCAGATCAGTGATGCTGTCCTGGACGCTTGCCTGCGGGAGGATCCAGGATCCCGCGTAGCGTGCGAAACCATGGTGGCCACTGGTTTGGTGGTGGTCGGAGGGGAAATCACCACGTCCACCTACGTCGACATCCAAGATTTGGTCCGTGGCGTGATTCGGGACATCGGTTACACCGAATACGGCATCGGTTTCGATGCGGATTCGTGCTCGGTGTTGTCGGCCATCAACAAGCAGTCACCGGACATCGCCCAAGGGGTCAACGATTCCTTTGACCATGAAGGCACCGGCGCCGGCGACCAGGGCATGATGTTCGGTTACGCCTGTCGCGAGACCGAAGACCTGATGCCGGCTCCGATCCATTGGTCCCACCGCTTGGTGGCCAAACAAGCGGACATGCGTCGCCACGGCGAAATTCCTTGGTTGCGTCCCGACGCCAAAGCCCAGGTCAGTTTCGAATACGAAGACGATCAGCCGGTTCGGGTCGATACCGTGGTCCTTTCCACCCAAACTTCCGCTGACGTCGGTATCGACGAAATCCGCAAGGTGGTGGTGGAGAAAATCATCAAAACCACTTTGCCGGCCAAGTTCCTGGACGATCAGACTCGTTTCCTGGTCAACCCCACCGGTAAGTTCGTGGTGGGTGGACCTCATGGAGACTGCGGTTTGACCGGTCGCAAAATTATCGTCGACACCTACGGCGGATATGCTCGCCACGGCGGCGGTGCCTTTTCCGGTAAGGATCCGACCAAGGTCGATCGTTCCGCCGCCTATGCCTCCCGTTGGGTGGCGAAGAACCTCGTCGAAGCCGGATGGGCGGAGCGCTGCGAAGTGCAGTTGGCTTATGCCATCGGAGTTGCCGAGCCGGTTTCTCTCCGAGTGGATACTTTCGGGACCGGACGTTTGCCCGACGACCAAATGGCGGCCCATCTGCGCAAGTTGGAACCTTGGCAAGAGCGCAAGCCGTTCACCCCGGATTGGATCATCGGCAGCTTGGGATTGCGTCAACCGACCGGTTTCCAGGAAGAGGGAGGTTGGACCTATCGCCAAACCGCCCGCCACGGCCATTTCGGCCGGGACCGCTTCCCTTGGGAGCAATTGAATCTGGTCGAACAACTACAAGCTTTGGCCAGCTTGCCGGTGGAAGCTTAAAGGCTGACCCGCGTTTCCGCCCTGAAGCCCTGGAGGACCGAGTTCGCCAGGGCTTCAGGCAAACCGTAGAATGACCTTGGCGTGGGTGGAAACCCACCTTCTTTCTTTTCCTTGCCAGAACGGGATTCATGACCACCACCACGGATTCGACCTACAAGGTCGCCGATACCAGCCTCGCCGACGAAGGACGCCTGCTGATCGAGTGGGCGGAAAGCCGCATGCCGGTTTTGATGGCTTTGCGCGAGCGCTTTAAGGAAACCAAGCCTTTGCAAGGCCAACGCATCGCCGGCTGCCTTCACGTCACCAAAGAAACGGCGGTGTTGATTAAAACCCTGGCGGCCGCCGGAGCGGAAGTCGCCTGGTCCGGTTGCAATCCTCTGAGCACCAACGACGCCGTGGCCGCCGCCCTGGCCGAAGAAGGCGTTCGCATCTTCGCGTGGTACGGCCAATCGGTGGAAGATTTTTACTGGTCCATCGACCGGACTTTGGATTTCAAACCGACGCTGACTCTGGACGATGGCGCCGACTTGATTTTCCGGGTTCACAGCACCCATCCGGATTTGATGCAAACCATCATTGGTGGCTCGGAAGAAACCACCACCGGCGTGCATCGCCTTCGCGCCATGGCCGACGAAGGCAAGCTGAAGTATCCGGTAATCGCGGTGAACGATGCCGAAACCAAGTGGGATTTCGACAACGTCTACGGCACCGGCCAATCCAGTTTGGACGGCATCTTGCGGGCCACTTCCGTGTTGCTGGCCGGGAAGAATTTCGTCGTCGGCGGTTACGGTCACTGCGGTCGTGGCTGCGCCATGCGGGCCAAAGGTGCCGGGGCCAACGTCATCGCCACCGAGGTCAAGCCCACCGCCGCCTTGAAAGCCACTTTGGAAGGCATCCGGGTCTTGCCCATGGATGAAGCCGCCGCCATCGGCGACGTGTTCATCACCGCCACCGGCATGAAGGACGTCCTGTGCAAGCGTCACTTTGAAGTCATGCGCGACGGCGCCGTGCTGTGCAACACCGGCCACTACGACTGCGAAATCAACATCGGCGAGTTGGAACAGTTGGCCGTGTCCAAGCGCACCGTTCGGGACAACTGCGAGGAGTACACCATGGCCGACGGCCGCCGGATCTACCTCCTGGCTCAAGGGCGTTTGGTCAACCTCGCCGCCGCGGAAGGACATCCTTCCGAAGTCATGGACATGTCCTTCGCCAACCAATTCCAGGCCATGATGATGCTGGCCCGGGAAGGAAAGTCGTTATCGAACGGCGTTCACGTACTACCCGAAGCGTTGGACCAAGAGATCGCCGGCATCAAGCTGGAATCCAACGGCATCAAGATCGACCAACTTACGCCCGAACAAGAAGCCTACCTCCGGGATTACGCCGCCGGAACCTGATCATGTCCGCAGCCCTCCGCCTCCCTGCCCGCCGCCGCCGCGGCTTCACTCTGTTGGAAATGCTGGTGGTGATCATGATCATCGGCATCCTGTCGACCTTCCTGGTGACCAACGTGCCCGATTTCCTGGACCGGGCCAACATGACCGCCAGTGAAAAGAACATGCAGGAGGTGTATGCCCACATGCTCTCCTACCGGTCGGACCACTCCAACTCCTTTCCCAAGGACGGCGGTTGCAAATTCCTGCTGAGGGTGTGGAAGGACGGATACATGGAGAAGACGGAGAAGAACGCGAAACGCTTCTTCAGCCCCAAGATGCCCTACGGCGAGTGGGTGGATCCAGAGGTCACCGAATCCATGGACATCGTCGAGTACCTGAGCCAGGATTGGGACACCATTGGGCCGGGATACATTTCCTACGCCGGCTTCGACACCGGAGGCGACCGCGACATTCGCCGGCAATTGAACAAGAATCCCGGCAAAACCACAATCATGGCCGACGCCGAGATCTTCCACCGCACCGCCATCATTTACTTGACCGGCGATGGAGCCACCCATCGTTTGATGCGGTCCGAAATTGAAGATCGAACCGGCATGGATTTGGACGTGGATGAGCCGACCATTGGACCCGGTTCCGAACTCGAGGAATTGGCCACAGTGTCGAATGACTGATTCGGTTTCCACTCCCGGATCCAACCCCCGCACCCGCAGCTTTCATCTGCGGGTGTTCGGTTGTCAGATGAACTTTTATGACGGTGAATTGATTCGCGGGGCTTTTCTTCGCCGGGGTTATCGAGAACAAGCGGAAGCCACCTCCGCCGACGTTGTTTTATTTCACACTTGCTCGGTGCGAGAACACGCCGAAGAACGGGTTCATTCTTTGTTGGCCGAGCTGCGCCGGCATAAAAAGCAGCATCCGGAAGTGGTCCTGGGCGTGGTCGGCTGCATGGCCGAGCGAGAAGGCCGGCAATTGTTCGAGCGGGAGCCCCACGTAGATTTAGTTTGCGGCACCCGACATTTCCCGGAATTGCCGAATCACGTCGATCGTGTCTTGGGCGGGGAAGAGCGGGTTTTGGAATTGGGCGAAGCTCCCAGCGCCGTCGATGCCCCGGTTCGGGATTTATTGGGAGCCAACGGCGGCCACCATGCCCAAGTCGCGGTCATGCGCGGTTGCGATTTGCACTGCACCTTTTGCATCGTTCCCTCGGTGAGAGGAGGGGTGCAAAGCCGGCCGCCGGCGGAAATCCTCGATGAATGCCGCCGTTTGGTGGATCATGGAGTTCGGGAAATCAGTTTGTTGGGACAGACCATCGATGCTTACGGAGCCGATCTCGGTCGCAAAGGTCGCCGCCCGGGACTGGCGGTCTTACTGGATTCCTTGGCCGATGTTTCCGGTTTGGAAAGAGTCCGCCTGATCACGTTGCATCCTTCGTATTGCGATCGAGAATTGGTGGAGGCGATGGCGCGCTCACCGCAGTTTTTGCGCCTGTTGCCGATTCCTCTGCAATCGGGCAGCGATTCGATCTTGAAGCGAATGAAGCGCGGTTACTCCATGGATCTTTATCGAAAGCGCATTGACTTGCTGCGCGAACACATGCCGGACCTTGAATTGGTCAGCGATTGGATCGTGGGCTTTCCCGGCGAAAGCGAAGCCGATTTCGAAAAGTCGGAACGGGCCATGGAAGAGTTCGGATTCCTCCAGTCCTACGTCTTCCAATATTCTCCCAGACCGGGAACGGTGGCCACCGAACTGGCCGACGACGTCCCGGCGGAAGTGAAAAAGAAACGCAATCAGCGGCTGCTGGCTTTGCAGCATCGAATCGCTCGACAGCGGACTCCGAGGATGGTCGGAGAAAGCAGTCGTTTGTTATTGGAAGGACCCAGCGAACGGCAGCCCGGCCACTGGTTCGGGCGGATTCAAAACGGCCATTTCGCCTTGCTGCCGGAACACTCCGCCTATCGCCCGGGGCAGTTGCATGAGGTTAGCCTGGTCGGGTACAACGGAAGGGAATTGGAGGCCCGGTTAAGCCCCGAGGCTCAGGCGGAATTCGCTTCTCTCACCAAGCGCCGGCAAACGGCACTAGGTGGCTTGGAAAGAAGCTCCATTCCGGACTCCTTTTCGGTTTAGGCGGACCTACGATTCTCCAACCAAGCCGCCGTCGGCATGGATCCCTTGCTGGGGGCGGGTCATGGAGTGGGGAAATGGAAAGCCGCGACCTTCTTTTGTTGGAACGGGCCTTTCATGAGGCCGAAACCGCCTCTTGGCTGTATACCGCGCCGAATCCTCGAGTCGGAGCACTCGCTTTGAAGGACGGCCATGTCATCGGCCGAGGTTGTCATCAACGATTGGGCGGTGCCCATGCCGAGGAAGCCGCCCTGGCTGACGCCGGAGCCTGGGATGCAAAGCACCGCCGGCCGATTCCCGGCCGCGTCGACGAGATGGCGGTCAGTTTGGAGCCATGCAGTTCCCATGGCAGCGGGAAACGGCGCCAACCCTGTACCGAGCATTTGATCGAGGCCGGAGTCCGGCGCCTGGTGGTGGGAGCCTTGGACCCGAACCCCGAGCACGCCGGCGCCGGTTTGGAACGGCTCCGAGCCAAGGGCATCGAGGTCCACCTGGCGGGGGAGGGCTTCCAAACCCGGTTCGAGCAAAGCAACGCCCAGTTTTTGCGTCACCTTCGCTTTCCCCGCCGACCTTGGGTTCTCTTGAAATGGGCCGCCAGCCTGGATGGCAAGACCGCCACCGATCAAGGAGTCAGTCAATGGATCAGCGGGCCCGATTCTCGGGCCGAGGTCCACGAACTGCGCGGCCTCAGCGATGCCATCCTGGCCGGCAAAAACACCCTGCTTCAGGACGATCCGCAATTGACCTCCCGCCCCGGCGGCCAACCCCTTCGACACCAGCCGCTTCGGGTCTTGGTCGATCCGGAAGGGGAAACTCCGTCGGAAGCCCGAGTGTTTCAAGAACCGGGGCCGCGTTTGTGGTTGCTGGCCGAAGGCGTGGAACCGGCGGGAGCCTTGGCCCGGCGCCTGCAGTGCGACGGCGACCGAATGCTGATGTTGCCTCGGGACGAAGAAGGCAAGCTGGATTTGAAGGTGGCTCTTTCTTCGCTGCGTCAGGAATTCGGAGTCCGGCGACTTTTGGTGGAGGGCGGCGCCGGCTTGCACGGATGGCTGCTGGATGCCGGCTTTATCGATGCGGTGGTGCTTTACGAGGCTCCGATTCTGCTCGGCGGACGCCACGGCGCCGTCATGGGCGGCGGTTTCGCCTCGCCGCAACGGGCTCTAAACTTGGGCCATGAAGACAGGCGTGAACTCGGGCCGGATTTGCGCCGGGCCTTCCAAGTTTTGACTGCATGAGGCGTTGGCTACTCGGCTTTTTGGGATTCGGGCTGAGCGCTTGTGCGGCCTCCGCCGGCCCGCCGCTGCCGGTTCCGGCAGATTTGGACGTGTCCCCCTTGCAAGCCGCGATCTGGCAACAGCGCTGGCCCGACGCCGAACGTCTAGCCGAGGATCTGAGCTGGGCTCAAACCGGCAGCATCGAAGGGGAACGTTTGCGGCAACGATTGTTGATTCAGCAAGGACGCCGCGGCCAAGCGGTGGCGGAGTTGCGCCAATGGAGGAAGCGGCAGGGTGAAAATCCGGATTTGGATTATTTGGAATCCCGCTTGATTCAGCACCGGGATCGGCAAGAACGGCGCTTTCAGGCTTTGGCCGAGCAATATCCCGGACACGCTTGGATCCGCTTGGCCGCCGCCGCCCGGGCCCAAGACCGAAAAGCCTGGGATGAAGCGGAGACTCATTTGCAACAAGCTCCGCCGTGGATGGACGCCCGCGAACTTCGGGCCATCTTGGTGGCCCGGCAATTGGAAGGGCGCAAGCAATGGCAACGGGCTCTGCAGGTCCTGGAACCGGTCGCCTGGCAGCCGGAAAGTCGGGACGCCTTATTCGAATACGAGCAAATGGCCAGACGGCACGGCCAGGAAGCGGCGGCGCAACGGGCGAAAACCGAGATCGCTCTCAGGCGGATGGCCGAACAAACCGTCCCGGCCACACGCATGGATTTGGTCATGAGCCGGGTCCTGGCGGAGATCGCGTTTCGCGGCGACCCCGAACTCGAGGAAAGCTTGCAGTTCTTGGAGGAGCAATGCAACGCCCATGGATTGCCCGCGGCTTGGACCGAGCAGGCTCGCTATCGCATGAGCTGGATCGGATCGATGTTGCGGCCGGAAACCGAAGCCGGAGGGGTGCAGCAAGCTTGGCGCCGGGAGGGGCGCCTGCTGTTGGCCGGAGAAGTGGTGGGCCATGGCATGGAGTGGCTCTATTTACGAGATTGCCGGTTCGAAGAAGTGCCTTGGCCGGGCCAAGATCGGCCGATTTTGTTGGTATTGGCGGGGCAGGGCTTTTCCAGTCGCCCGACTCGGGCCACCGGCGGAGCGACCTTCCGCGGCTTCTTCCTGCGCCGGGATTTGTTGCTGGAGCATGGGGCCTTTCTGCGCCAAGAAATGCAAAGGGTGGAAGCGGATGGCTCCTTTGCTTTGCCGCCCCCTCTTTCCAGGGATCGGCAGCCGGACGCAGAGCCGCCGGAGGATTGGGATTTGCCCCTTCGGTTGCGGGCGGCTCGGAGGAAAGCCAGTGGTTGGACGGCGGAGCGCCTGGAGTTCCGGGCTCTGCTGGCCCATGAATGCGGCCATCTACCGGAAGTCCTACCTTGGCTCCCGGATGGCCCTTCCCTGTTTGCGGTGCTGCCGGATTTCCTGCTTTCGTGGTTGCGAGACGGAGATCCGCTTACTTGGATGGAATTTCGCGCCCAAGCCCGGGCCTTGGCCAGCGGGGTGGAAAGCCAGTGGTTGCTGGCCCAAATCGTGGAACGGGCTCGAGGTTTTCCCGACCGCTATCAAAAGGCTTATCGGCGGCTGCTGAACGCCCTCGTGGTGCAGGCCAGGAAGCAGGGTCTTGCCGAACTTCCCTGGTGGCACCAGTGGCCGCCGGAAGAGATCCAATCCCTGGCTCAAGAGGTCTGCCGGCAAAATGGGATCGAGATGCTTCCGCCGGCGGCGGTGTTGGAGGCGCTTGAAGCCATGGAGCGGCTTTGGGCTCAGGCCGAAGCTGGGCGATCGGAAGCAAAAGAGTGATCCAAACCACCCGGTTTCCCTCTTAGGAGAAGCATTTTTCATCCAGATTCCTTTTCCGATCTGGTTTTGGCCACAGCCCCCCGCGGGATTTGCAATTCGGTACTAAGTCCTTTTTAAGGGGAAGTTTCAAGGAGATAATCTTTGACTCAGGCAAGAAAATGCTCGTTGGCTTGTCGAAGGTAGGTGAATAGGGAAATATAAATCTTGTTGTAATCCAAATTTTGGCTGTTAGGTTCTCTATTAACCCATGAATCGGATGTTTTTGTTGACCCTGCTCTCGATGACGCCGTGACCTCGATCTACCGTTGGCTAATGACCGAACCGCAAAAACCGCTGGTTCGGCAAGAACTGGATCGGCCGTCCGCCGGCCCTGGAGAAGCTCTCCTGGAAGTGGTGGGCTGTGGTCTTTGCCATACCGACATCGGTTTTTGGGAGGGCGGCGTGCGGACTCGCCACCCCTTGCCCCTGGCCTTGGGCCATGAGATTTCCGCTCGGGTGGTGGAAACCGGAGAAGGGGCCGAGGACTGGCAGGGCAAAGAAGTGGTGGTGCCGGCGGTGCTTCCCTGTGGCGAGTGCGAACTCTGTCAAAACGGCCGGGAAAACGCCTGCCAGCATCAAAGCATGCCCGGCAATGACTTCCACGGCGGTTTCGCTTCCCACTTAGTGGTGCCGGTGAAGTGGCTGGTGGATGCCGGCCGCCTTCCGGTTGGCATCGATTTGGCCGAGGTCTCGGTACTGGCCGATGCCGTGACCACGCCGTACCAAGCCATGAAGCGGGCCCAGGTGCAGAACGGCGATGCGGTGATCCTGATCGGAGCCGGCGGCATCGGCTCTTTCGGGGTACAGATTGCCTCCGCTTTCGGAGCCAAGGTGATAGCCGTTGACATCCAGGACAGCCGCTTGGAACGGGCCGCCGCCTTCGGTGCCGATGGGGTGGTGAATACCCAGGGGATGGATCTCAAAACCGCCCGCGGGGCGGTGCGGGATACCTGTCGCCAAGTCGGTTTTCCCAAAGTCGGTCTCAAAGTTCTGGAAATGAGCGGAACCCCCGCCGGCCAAAGCTTGGCGTGGTCCCTGCTCAGCCCGGCCGGCATCGTCGGCATCGTTGGCTTTTGCATGGACCGGGTGCCGGTTCGGCTCTCCAATTTGATGGCCTTCGACGCCGAAGCTTTCGGCAATTGGGGATGTTCTCCCCGCCTTTACGGACCGGCTTTGGACTTGGTTCGGCAAGGCAAAGTTCAACTCACTCCCTTCATCAAGCGCTTCCCGATGGACGCCATCAATCAGGTGTTTGAAGAGGTGCGCGCTCACCAAATCACAGAAAGACCGGTGTTGCTGCCATGACCGTCGCTCAAAACATGACTTCCGGTTTCTTGGATCACGAGTTGGCTCCGGATTACTCCTTTCACGAAATCCGCTACGAGACTCGTCCCGTAAAACTTCGCGGAGACCGGGATCCGGGTTCCTTAGTGAACGCTTGGATCTGGCTGGATAATCCGCGCCAGTACAACTCTTACACCACTCGGGCTTTGGCGGAGTTGATCTTGGCCTTGCGCAAGGCTTCCAACGATCCCAAGGTTCAATGCGTGGTCTTTACCGCCGTCGGCGATAAAGCGTTTTGTACCGGTGGAAATACCGCGGAGTACAGCGAGCACTATTCCGGCAGGCCGGACGAGTACCGCCGTTATATGCGCTTGTTCAATGACGCGGTTTCCGCCCTCATGGAATGCGATAAGCCGGTCATCAATCGGGTGAACGGCATGCGCATTGCCGGTGGCCAAGAAATCGGCATGGCTTGCGATTTCACCGTTTGCGCCGATACCGCCCGGTTCGGGCAAGCCGGCCCCAAACATGGTTCGGCTCCGGTAGGGGGCTCCACCGATTTTCTGCCGCTCTACGTGGGCTGGGCCAAGGCGGTGGAATCTTGCACCCTTTGCGAAACCTGGACCGCCCACGAGGCCTTGCAATTCGGGCTGGTCAACGCCATTGCTCCGGTCTTGCGGGTCGAAGGGCGCATGGTCCCGAATCCGCTGGTGGAATTGGAATTCCGCTGCGACGAATTCGGGCGTTCCCTGTACGGCAAGATGAAGAGCGGCGAAGAGCTGCAAGCCGCCAAGGCGCAATTGAAGAGCGCTGAAGTTGACTTCAGCTTGTTGGATGCCGAAGTCGAAGGTTTGGCCGCTCGTTTGGTGGAAACCATGCCGGAGTGCACCACCTTCACTTTGGAGAATTTGCGCCGCCACAAGTTGGCTCATTGGGATCGGAACCGGGAAGGCAACCGAGCCTGGTTGGGCTTGAACATGCTGGCGGAAGCGAAAGCCGGTTTCCGGACCTTCCATCGGGCTCCTCGTGCGGAACGGGAAGCCGACTTCGTGGCCATGCGACAAGCTCTGGCCGACGGCGTGATTTGGGGCGACGCTCTGTTAGCCAAAGCGGCGCCTTACGCCATGGATTCCGGAGTCGAAGAATGAGCACCGCCGCCGGCTTGCAAGCGAAGAATCTGGGCGACGGAGTCCTCCTGGAATTGGGGCCGCCGCCGGCCAACATCATCGACCAGGCTCTGATGGAACATCTGCGCCTGGAGTTGGAAATGGTGGCCAACCAATCCGAAGTCCGCTTCGTGGTGATCGCCGGCGCCGGCAAGCACTTCAGTTATGGGGCCAGCGTTGCCGAGCATCTTCCGGGATACGTCGACAACATGTTGGCCGACTTCCACCGCCTGTTGCAGGCGATGAACGATCTGCAACTGCCGCCGGTGGCGGCGGCGGTGCAGGGCCGCTGCTTAGGTGGGGGCTTCGAATTGGCTTTGGCTTGCGACTTCTTGTTCGTGGATTGCCAAGCTTCTTTGGGTTGTCCGGAAATCAAACTCGGCGTGTTTCCGCCGGCGGGAGCCGCCCTGCTGCCCACCCGTTGTGGCGCCGGCAAAGCCAGTTCCATGGTTTTAACCGGGGAATTGCTGTCTGGCAGCCAAGCGGCATCCTGCGGTTTGGCCGAGCTTGAATGCGCCCACGGATCGGTGGTGGAAACCGCCACCGCCTGGTTGCAACAAAACTTCGCCTCGCTTTCCAATGCTTCGGTTCGCCATGCCCGGCGCGCCGCTCGCTGGCCCTGGAAGGACGCGATTGAAAACGTCCTGCCCGAACTGGAGCGGCAGTATCTGGAGGATTTGATGAAAACCCAGGATGCTCAAGAAGGTCTTCAGGCCTTTATGGAAAAAAGAGCTCCGCAGTGGAAGAACCAATGAATCGACTTCAAGAAATCCTGCAAAGCGTTCGGGAGGAAACGGAGAGCTTGGACTTTCCCGGGCCGCGCAAATGGAAACAAGCCAACCCGGACGGCCGGTGCGTAGGTTTCTTTCCGGTGTATTGCCCGGTGGAAATCCTCGACGCTGCCGGAGTTCTACCGGTGGCTTTGTTCGGCGGCGGAGAACAGATTGAAGTCGAGCTTGCCGACGCTCGGGTGCAAAGCTTCATTTGTTCCATTTCCAGGTCGACGTTGGAATTGGGGCTTACCGACCGGCTGGATTTCATGGACGGCATGCTGTTCGGTTCCCTTTGCGACGTGGCTCGGAACCTTTCCGGGGTTTGGGCTCGAAACTTCCCGGACACTTATTGCGACTACCTACATTTTCCGCAGAACCTGGCCTCCGACCAGGCGATGGACTTCTACGTTCACGACTTGAAGCGCCTTGCCGGGGACATGGCCCAACTTAGCGGCAAGAGCTGGTCCGACGAGGATCTGGCTTTGAGTTTGGACCGCTACGAAAGCCTTCGCGCCCGACTGCGGAAGTTGCAACAAATCCGTTGCCAAGAGCCTTGGCGCTTAAGTCTGGAAGAGTTTTACTGCTTGTTGAGAGCCGCCGGGCGGCGCAAGGTGGAAGCCTACATCCCGGTTCTGGACGAAGTGATTTCCATCTTGGAGAAACGGGATTGCCGGCCGGTGGACGGCATTCGGGTGGTCCTGGAAGGTTCCTTTTGCGAGCAACCTTCTTTGGAATTGATTCGCTCCCTGGATCAAGCTCATTGCTTCGTGGTCGAAAGCGATTTGGCTCGAGGCATGTGCTGGTTCCAGGAACCGATTCAGCGAAGCGACGATCCCTGGCTGGACTTGGCCCGGGCTTATTTCAAGCACGCGGAAGCGTCGGTGGTCCGGCATCGCGATCCTCAAGAACGAAGCCAGCGATTGCTGCAACGGGTCCAAGACAGCGGTGCGGAAGGGGTGATCTTTTGTACCGCCAAGTTCTGTGAGCCGGCGTTTTACGATTTCGTGTTGCACAAACGCGTTCTGGAACAGGCCGACGTGCCTTACATCGCGGTGGAATTCGAAGAAAAGATGAGCAACTTCGAATCCATTCGAACCCAAGCGGAGACTTTCTCCGAATCCATTTTGTTCTTCGGCGAAGAGGCCATGGCATGAGTCAAAGCTACTTGCATCAAGGATCGGGGCAGAAACTGCAGAGGAAGTTGCTGGGAGATTGGTATCAGAATCTCCAGGAAGCCCCGCAGCGAGGGGAAAAAGTCGCCTACTTGTTTATCAGTGGAAACATTGGCGAATTGCTGCAAGCTTGCGGTTTTCATCTGGTCTACCCGGAAGTCAACGCCTTGCAGTGCGGCATCAAAAAGGTGGCCGGCCCCAACATTCTGTCGGCCGAAGACCTGGGTTATTCCGGCGACGTCTGCGGCTACGTAAAGAACGACATCGGCCTGCTAACCGGAGGCAATCAGATGCCCCAAGGAACGGTGTTGCCGCCTCCCGATCTGTTGGTCTGCAACTACGCCGGATGCGCCACGTATTTGCGCTGGTTCGAGGCCTTGGCAGAGTTTTATCAAGCCGAAATGGTGGTGGTCGACGTGCCCTACCTCCGCGGTACGGACGGGCCGACCGCCGAAGAAAAAGCCTATGTGGAACGGCAACTCCGGGAGCTGGTTACGGTTTGCGAGCGGATCACCGGCCAAGAATTCGATCCGGAGGCTTACCGGCAAGCGGTGGCTCGCAGTGCCCAAACGGAAGATCTCTGGGTGGACATCCTGCAAAGTGCCAAGCGCAAGCCGTCGCCGATCGACGCCTATTTCGAGGCGGTGTTTTTCATGGCGCCCATCTACGTCATGCGGGGAACCGAAGCCTGCCTGGATTACTACCGAGCGGTGAAGGAGGAGATCGACGAGCGTGTCCAACGCGGCATCGGTCCTCTGGCTCGGGAGGAAGTTCGCATCCTCATGGAAGGGCCGCCGGCTTGGCCCCATTTCCGCCGCTTCTGGGAAATGTTCAAGAAATGGGGGGCGGTTTCGGTGGCTTCCACCTACTCCAAGGTCGGCGGCGTCTGGGATTTGGGATTCCGCCATGATCCGGATCGACCGTTCGAATCCATGGCTGAATACATGCTCGGTTGTTACACCAATCGCAATTGGGGCATGCGGTCGGACATGCTGAAATCCTACGCCGAAGAATATGAGGCCGATGCCTTGGTCATTCATTCGGTCAAGTCCTGCCGTTCCTTTTCGGTCGGGCAAGCAGATTTGCGCGAACAATTCATTCGCGAATACGACATTCCCACTTTGTTCATTGAAAGCGATCTGGCCGATCCGCGTTACTTCGCCGAAGCGCAAATGAAAAACCGGATCGACGCTTTCTTTGAAGCCCTCAAACACCGCCGGGTGACCGCCCAGGTTTAAGCGCTCAAATAGGAGAAACGAGCATGTACGCCGCCGGAATCGACGTCGGAAGCACTCAGACCAAGTGCATCGTTCTTGATGAGAACCGAAACATATGCGGACGGGGATTGCGCATGACCGGAGCCGACGTCATGAAAGCGTCCCGGCAAGTGTTTGAGCAAGCCTGCGAACTGGCCGGAATCGAGACTCATGAAGTGGGGTATACCATCGGCACCGGTTATGGCCGCTTTCGAGTCGCTACCGGGGACGATCAGATCACCGAGATTTCTTGCCACGCCAAAGGGGCGGTGCATTTGTTTCCCAAAACCCGGACCATTTTGGACATCGGCGGTCAGGACACCAAAGCCATTCGCACCAATGAGCGCGGAGAAGTGGTCGATTTTTGCATGAACGACAAATGCGCCGCCGGAACCGGCCGCTTTTTGGCCGCCGCCGCCGAAGTCATGGGCATGGATGTCTCCGAAATCGGCCCGGCGTCCTTGCAGAGCACGCAAAAGTTGAAGATCACCAACGTTTGCACGGTTTTCGTCGAGAGCGAAATCCTCAATCAACTCGGACGTGGGAAAAAGCGAGAAGACATCCTGGCCGGCGTACACCGCTCCATTGCCGGGCGCAGCGCTTCCCTGCTACGACGGGTGGGTTTGGATGAAGAACTGACCTTTACCGGCGGAGTGGCTAAGAATCCCGGCATGTTGGACGCGGTGCGAACGCGCACCAAGTTGCAAGTGAACGCCAGCGAAGACAGCCAATTCATGGGCGCTTTAGGAGCCGCCTTATTCGCCCTGGAACGAGAACTCGCCGGTGCCAACCGGCAGGAGGTTCAATCATGAAAGTCATCGCCGGAGTCGACATCGGATCGCGGATGACCAAAGCGATCTTGATTCATGCCGAAGCTGCGGAAGGCGGCGATCGCATTCTCGGCCGCTGCAGCGTGTTTTCCCACTTCGATTTGCAAGCGGCGACGGAAAACGCTTTGGAAGGCGCGCTGGCCGACGCCGGCGTGCCGCGGGAAAACCTCGGGTATTTGGCGGCTACCGGCTACGGCCGCTATCAAGCTCGGGATCGGGACATTCAGATTACCGAGATCACCTGCCACGCTCGCGGAGCGGTGGCCTTGATGCCGGAAGTTCGCACGATCCTGGACGTCGGCGCCCAAAATGCCCGGGCGATTCGCCTACAAGCCAGCGGCCGGGTGCAAAGTTTTCGAATGAACGACAAGTGCGCTTCCGGAGCCGGCCGATTCGTGGAACGGGTGGCCAAAGCTCTGGAAATCGAATTGGATCGGGTCGGTCCTCTGGGCTTGCAATCGGAAGACCCTTGTGAGATTTCTTCTATCTGCGCGGTGCTGGCGGAAAGCGAAGTTATCAATCACGTCACCAACGGCGAAACCATTCCCAATATTCTGCAAGGCACCCACGTTTCCATCGCCGATCGCTTGAGCTCCTTGGTGCGGCAGGTGGGTATGGAAGCGCCGGTTGGTTTAACCGGAGGCGTGGCCAAGAACCGAGCCCTGGTCAAGGCCTTGGAGGAACGGCTGGAACTACCCCTGATGTTGGATCGGGACGCCGAATTCGCAGGAGCCTATGGCGCCGCCTTGCTGGCTCGCAAGCGCTACGGACTGACCGCGAAAGCCGAAGCTGTGGGGGCATGAAAGCCGAGTCCAGACCGGCCTTGGTGACCGGCGGTAGCGGCGGTCTTGGAGTGGCCGTGGTCGAAACCTTGGTCCAAAACGGCCACCCGGTCTTGTTCAGTCACCTTGGACAACAGGCCCAAGCTCAAGCATTGCAGGACCGCTTGGGCGCGAAGGTGAACTTTTTTGAGGCCGACAGTGCCGATCCTCAAGCCATGGAAAGGGCGGTGGCTTCCTTCGCCCCGCAGATCTTGGTTTGCTGCGCCGGCATTTCCAAGGATCGGGTGCATTGGAAGCAATCCCCGGCGGATTTCGAAGCGGTCCTCCGCACCAATCTGGAAGGCGCTTGGATTGCCATGCAAACCGCCATGCCGTCCATGCGGGAAGCCGGTTGGGGGCGAGTCGTTTTTCTTGGTTCGATCAACGGTAGCCGGGGAAAATTCGGCCAAACGGCTTATTCCGCTTCCAAGGCCGGCCTCATCGGCATGGCCCGAAGTGCCGCCCGCGAAGTCGGCGGGTTCGGCGTGACCGTGAACGTAGTGGAACCGGGATGGATCGATACCCCGATGACCGCTCAAGTGCCGGAAGAGTTTCGCCGGCAAGCCTTACAAGAAAGTTTGACCGGGCGCTTAGGCACTCCGGCGGACGTGGCCGCCGCCGTTTCTTTTTTGTGCAGTGAAGGTGCTCGGCAAATTACCGGGCAAATCCTCCGAGTCGACGGTGGCCAGTGGCTAAGGGCTTAAGCCCTTGAACAAAACGCAACATGAATCCCTTCCAAGAGCTCGATTTTTACCAATTCCAAGATCTTCTTGATGAAGAAGAAATCTTGATTCGCGATCAAGTCCGGGATTGGGTCGACCGCCAAGTCATGCCCGGGTTGGCCGAGCATTACGAAGCGGGAACCTACCCGCAGCATCTGCACCGGGAAATGGGAGAGCTCGGCATGCTGGGCCCTTGCACTTCGGAGCGCTATGGCGGGGCCGGTTTGAATTCGGTGGCTTATGGGCTGATCTCTCAGGAATTGGAACGGGGAGACAGCGGAGTCCGCTCTTTTGCCAGCGTGCAAGGTTCCTTGGTCATGTGGCCGATCGAGCGATACGGCAGCGAAGAGCAGAAGAAAACTTGGTTGCCGCTCTTGGCTCAGGGAGAAAAAGTCGGTTGCTTCGGTTTGACCGAGCCGGACTTCGGCAGCAACCCCGGAGGGATGCGCACCCGTTGTCGAAGAACCGCCGACGGCTGGGCGTTGGAAGGTCGAAAGATGTGGATCACCAACGGAACCATGGCCGACATGGCGATCGTGTGGGCCAAGGACGAGGAAGGCTTGGTGCACGGCTTTTTGGTCGAGGCCGATCGCCCCGGTTACCAAGCTCCGGAACAAAAACACAAATGGTCCTTTCGTTGCAGCGTGACCAGCGAATTGGTTTTGGGAGACGTCCGAGTTCCGGAAGCCAATCGCTTGCCCGAAGCCAAGGGCTTGAAAGCGGCTCTTTCCTGTTTGACCCAAGCCCGCTATGGCATTGCTTGGGGAGTTCTGGGAGCCGCCCAAGCCTGTTTCGACGAAGCCTTGCGTTATTGCCGGGACCGAGAAATCTTCGATAAGCCTTTGGCGGCGTATCAACTGACCCAAGACAAGCTGGCTCAGATGGCCACCGAAATCACCAAAGGACAGCTTTTGGTCTGGCGATTGGGAAGACTCAAAGATCAGGGCAAGATGCGCCCGGACCAAGTTTCCATGGCGAAACGGAATAACGTTCAAATCGCCTTGGAGACCGCCCGCCTTTGCCGTTCCTTGCTCGGAGCCAACGGCATCAGCCTGGAATACCAGACCGGGCGCCACTTGTGCAATTTGGAAACGGTGCAGACTTACGAGGGAACCCACGAGATCCACACCTTGGTGGTGGGGCAGGCGGTGACGGGCATTCCCGCCTATCGCTGATATCCCTTGAAGGGCCTAAAGCAGGCGATCGAAGCCGTCGTCCACCGGACCGAAGGCCACCAGCTCGGGCTCCGCTCCCGGAACCAGGTGGATGACGGCCAAATCCACGCTGAGGGCCCCGTTCCACTTCTTTTCCTGAGCGATCCACTGCAACGCCTCTCGCAAACGCCTTAATTGTCCCGGTCGCAGGCTTTCTTCCGCCGGGAGCCAGGCGAAGGAACTTCGGGCTTTGACTTCCACGGCCACCAAGCGGGACGGCCGCCGACTAATTGCCAAAATGTCTATTTCTCCATAAGGCGTCCGCAAATTGCGCTGCAAAAGCTTCCAGCCGCGGGCTTCGAGGTAGTCCGCAAACCAAGTTTCCGCCAAAGGACCTGAGTTGAAATGCATGGCTTCCGGGGTGCGGCGGCGGCACCCCGGAAGCCCGGGTCGCCCTAACCGGCGGCGCCGACTTTGGCCGCTTTCTTGTCCTTGCCGGACTTGGCCGCCGGAGCTGCCTCTCCGCCTCCACTCTTGGAAGACAGAATGCGGCCGATGGCGTTACGGTCAAATTTCAGGCGCAGGTTGTCGTCCACCTTCAAGGTCAGAGTCTTTTCCTCGACCCGAACGATGACGCCATGGATGCCTCCGGTGGTGACCACGTGGTCGCCCTTACCGGCTTGGGCCAGCATCGCTTGCCGCTGCTTCGACCGTTTGCGTTCCGGGCGGATCAATACGAACCACATGAACACGAAAAACAGACCGAAGATCAGCAGCGGCTGGAAGGGACTGGCCGCGCTCGAACCCTCGTCCCCGCCGGGAGGACCGATGGGGGTTCCGGTTTCGGTGCTTTCGGCAGGAGTCTGGGTGGCTGCGGAATTGCCGGCCGGAGCCGGAGCTTCGAATTCCACCGCCGGCAGCGGCATTGAATCTTCTTGCGGATCGAGCAGGTACGGCATGGCCGGACAGAAGGTTGAGGCCCATCGCCCACAAAGGGAAGCTTTGCGGCGATAATGGCCGGGCATTTTACTCCTGGGAGCTTCCCTTTAGGCTAAATCCCAGGGCCGGATCGAGCTTTTGACCATGGGTGCCCAACCGCGAGTGCTCGCCGCCTTGTCCGGCGGCGTCGATTCCTCCGTGGCGGCTCTGCTGTTGAAACAGCAGGGTTACTCGGTGGTCGGGGCATTCTTGCGCAACGGAGTCTCGGCCGAGGCCAAGGCTTGCCGGCCCCGCCAGGGCTGCTGCTCGGTGGAGGACGCCCGCGATGCCGCCCGGGTCGCCGACCTGCTGGACATTCCCTTTCATGCCTTGGATATGGCCGAAGAATTTCGTCAGATTCAAAGCTATTTTCGCCGGGAATACCAACAAGGTCGGACGCCCAATCCGTGCGCGGTTTGCAATCGCGACATCAAGTTCGGAGCTTTGCTGGCTTTCGCCGACGCCGTCGGCGCTGAGTTCATCGCTACCGGCCACTACGCCCGCTTGCACCTCAGCGAAGAAGGCCCGATTTTGCGGCGCGGGGTGGATCGGCGCAAAGACCAGTCCTACGTCCTGTTTCCGGTCGGCGCCAAAGCCTTGGCTCGGACCTTGTTGCCGCTGGGGGACCTGCCCAAATCGGAAACCCGCCGCTTGGCCAAGCAAGCCGGACTTCCGGTTTTCGGCAAGGCCGACAGCCAGGAGATTTGCTTCGTGCCCAGCGGCGATTATCGCGACGTCCTTCGGGCCGGCGGCGGCTTAGGCAAACCGGGCCGATTCGTGAGCCCGGATGGCCGAGTCCTGGGAACTCACGGCGGGCACATGGCCTTTACCCGAGGACAACGTCGCGGTTTGGGTTTGTCCGCTCCGCATCCGCTCTACGTGCTCCACGTCGATCCCCTCAGCGGCGACGTGTGGGTCGGGCGGCGGGAACAAAGCCTGACCGCCGAAGCCCGGGTTCGAGGCTTTACCGCCTACGGGCCGGGGCTGGAGCTTGGCGGCGATTGGCAGGCGGTCGAAATTCAACATCGAAGTTCTCCTGGTGGAGTTCCAGGGCGAGCCCGTTGGACTTCCTCCCAGATCCTGGAAGTGCAGTTTCAACCGGCAGTCGCCAGCGTCACCCCGGGTCAGGGATTGGCGATCTACCAAGAAGATCGGCTGCTCGGTGGCGGCTGGATTGAAAGCGCCCCCTTGGTCGACCTTCCGGTCCTCGCCGGCGGCGCCGCTGGAGGGCCGGCGGAGATTTCATGACCGCCGCCCGGTGGTGGGCCGGCTTGGCGGTGGGGTGCTGGCTCCTCGCCTTGGTGATTCCAGGAACCCATTCCGGCGGTCGCACCTTCCACCTTTGGGATCTGAGTCGAAGCGCCGGCCGGCGGCCGCCTCTTGGGGAAGCCACGGCCGATTCCCAAGCCGCGAACCGTTGGTTGTTCGCCGCCGGAGTGGTGCCTGCCCGGCGCCGGCCGAGCGATTGGCCGACGCCGGATCAAAGCCGCCTGGGGGAGGCATTGCGTTTTTTGGCCGGACGCCTTCGCCCCGGTGATCGGGTGGTGGTGCATAGCGACGGCAAGAGCACCGACGCCTTACCGCCGGTCGACGCCTTCCCGGAGGTGGAATGGATCTGGGACCGGGCTCCTTCCCCGACTCGTTTCGGAGTAATCGAAGCTCCGTTGCGCTGGCCGTCCGGAACCGAATGGCTGGAAATCCGGGTGCAAGTCGTGGCACCCGAACCGGACCCCGAAGGATCGTCCACGGGCCGCCTGCTGCCGGTTCAGGCCCGGCCTTCCGGGGTGCTGTTGGCGGCGGAAGTGGAGCCGCTGCCGGGAGGCCTATTTCGCTTGCGCCTGCAGGCCCCCCGGGCGGCGGAAACCGGGTTGCAATTGCAATTGCGCTACCAGGAGGAGGGGCGGGAGCTGCGCCGGCCTCTGGCCATCGGTCCTGCCCGAAATCTGGCTTGGTGGTCTCCAGACCCCGAGCTCAGGCAAGCCTTGCAGGCGGCCGGGTTGTCGGTTTCCGTTGCCGAGGCCGAGGCCGAGCCGCCGCAAGGGGCGGCGATTTTCGCCCCGGCCCAAGCCGCCGACGCCGACCGCTATCGAAGCTGGTTGGAGCAAGGCCGCCTGGTGGTGCTGGCTTCGCCTTCCATGGCCGCCTGGGCCCCGATGCCGGAAGACTTGCGGCCCTTTCAGCCACGACCCGATCCGGGCCAGGCCCTGGTGGTCCTGCTGGACCGATCCGGCAGCATGGCCGGGGAGCCCTGGATTCAAGCGCGACAAGCGGTGCTGCACTGGGCTCAGCTTTGGCCCCAAGCCAATCCTCTGGTGGTGTTGCCCTTTGCTACGGCGATGGAGCCGGCTTTGGATCCCCGGAAGGAAGCGGATCGAACCCGTCTGCAAGCCCTCTTGCCCTCCGGCCGGACGGCTTTGGCGGAAGCGTTGGAATCTCTCCAGGGCAGGCTGCCGGATCAGGCGCGGGTCGTGGTCTTGGGAGACGGCCGGGCCTCGCCTCCCGAGCAGGGCTGGGCTGCTTTGGTGGAAGCCCTCCGTCAGGAGGGCGCTGAGATCGGCACCGTGGCGGTGGGCGAAGACCCGGATTTGGCCAACTTGCAGGCCATCGGCCCGGCTTGGGATCGAGGAGTCCAAGGAAATGGAGAAGCCGACCGAAAGGCGGATGAAGATCTGGAAAACCGCTTGCTTCAGGCCCTGGCCAAGCCGCTGGCGGTGAAGCCGGGACGGGCCGAAGCCATTCCAGGCCTGCTTTGGGATTTGCCCGCCTTGCTGCCCGCTTTCCAAGCCCGAGACCGGATGGCGGCTGCAACCGGCGCGGTGGCCCTCTACCAGGACCTGGAGGGGGGCCATCCGGTAGCGGTGAAGTGGCAGGCTCGAGGGGTGCTGGTGGGCTTGGCCGCTTTCCCGGAACCGGCCTGGTTGGAGCACCTCGCCGCCCTCTGGCCGCAACTGGTGGAATCGGCCCGTTGGTGGCGCCAGGGGCCGCAGTTGTGGCTACAAAGCGCCGCCGGTCCTCCCCGCATCGAAGATCGGGAGGGCCGTCCATTGGCGCTTGAAGCCAGCGGCCCGGGGCTTTGGCTGGCACGAGGCCTGGATCCGGCGGCGACCTATTTCTGGGTCCATTCCGATGGCGGGCAGAAATTGCGGCTTCCGCCGCCGGCCGCCGCCGAAGAACAGGCGGAAGACGGTCCCTGGCGTCGTTGGTTGAGCCGGCAGCGCCATCGAAGCGCTTCGATGGCCTTTTCCGGACCGTGGTTGCTGGCCGGAATGGTGGCCCTAGTGATCTCCCAAGGGGTTCGAAGGCTCGGAAAAAGGGGCCAGATTCGGCTTTCCAAACCAATGTGATGCCGAACTTTGCAACATATCTTTGAAGGGAAGGCAGTTTCCACTGAGGAGAACGGCACTATTCTTCGATACTCCCATAGAAGGAGCAGCCATGGCCGAGGTCTTTTTCTGCAATCTGTGCGATCAATCCGTTCCCTTGGTGGAAATGCAAGAAGGGCGCGCCCTCCGCAAAGGAGAGCGAGTGCTTTGCAACCATTGCCAAGAAACCATTCTGGCGGCGGCGCCCAAGGCTTCCGGCAAGGGGATGCTCTTGCCGGTCCTGTTGGCTCTGTTGGGGTGGGTGGCCGCCGGTCTGGTCTGGTTGGACCGACGGGACGCCACCGTGGATCTTGAAGGCCGAGTCGCCACCGGTTTGCAGGAAGCCGGCGGGGCCAGGCTTCAGCAGGCCTCGGATTTGCGCCGAGTCGACGAGCAGGGCGATCAGGAAAGAGCCTTGTTGCGGAGCGAGCTGCAGGCCTTGGATTCTCGGCTGCAGGGCCAAACCGGCGACCACCAGCAACGCCTGCAATCCCTGGAGAAGAGCGTAGAAGAACTGGGCCAGTTCGCCGCCGACCAGGAAGTGGTGCGAAGTCGCCTGGATCAGGTGGAAGCCAACTTGTCGGTGGTGGAAGACCGGCAGCGAGCCGGTCGGGCGGCCCAGGAAGTGCTCCGGGATGAACTCGCTCGCTTGGACGACACCCTCGGGCGCTTGCAGCGGGCGGCTCCTTCCAAGGAATCGGTGGCTCAGTTTTCCCCGCAGGTGGCGGGCCTGCTTCGCGATCTGCAATCGGACGATCGGGAGGTGCGCTATAAAGCCCTGGACAGTCTTTCCGAAATGGAGGACGCTCGCTTGCTGCCCCATCTTTACCCGATGCTGGCCGATCCTTATGCCTTCAATCGTTTCTTGGCCGCCTACACCATGATGATTTGGGAAGCCAAGGAAGCCGCTCCTCACTTGATTGAAGTGCTCCTGGATGAAGAGGGTTTCGTCCGCGAGCAAGCGGTCCTGGCCTTGCGCCGTTTGACCGGACAAAACTTCGGTTACGACCATTCCGCCGGCGAAGAGGATCGAAAACGCGGTTACAACGCCTGGAAGGCCTGGTGGAAGAGTAACGGCGAGCAGTTCATGGCAGATTTGCGTTCCTAAAGGGACGGCTTTGCTCCTCCGAAAGGAATGCCTTCCTAGGTGGTTGGCTCGGCCTCGCAGGGATACACTACCGGCTTACATTCGCGCCGCGGATCCCTTGGCAAGGGCAAGGCCCTGGTAAGCATCCACGCCATGGGCTAGCCAAAGCCTCCCCGGGCCCACCGTTGGAAATGCCTGCGGAAGTCGCCTCCTGACCCGGCCCGAATCCCCTGTCGCATCGGAGAAACCATGACTCGCGTAACGGTTGTCGGAGCCGGTTTCGTTGGGATGACTTGTGCCCAGCGACTGGCCGAAAAGGAGCTGGCCGAGGAAGTCGTCCTCATTGACATTGTCGAAGGTCGTCCTCAAGGCATCGCCCTGGATTTGAACCAAGCCGCCGCCGTAGAGGGCTACCAAAGCTTGGTCATCGGCACCAACGATCCCAGGGATACCTATGAGTCCGATCTCTTCATCGTCACTGCCGGATTGCCCCGCAAGCCGGGCATGGATCGGAGTGATTTGCTGGAGGTAAACGGCAAAATCATCAATTCGGTGGCGGATTACATCCGGGAAGGATCGCCTGACGCCAAGGTGATCGCGGTGACCAATCCTTTGGACACCATGGTCTATCTGCTGGCGGAACGCCTCGGCTTCGACAAGCGCCGGGTGGTCGGCATGGCCGGAGTTTTGGATTCGGCCAGGATGGCTTTCTTCATCTCCGAGAAAATTGGCGGCGGCATTCAGGACGTCCGCTGCATGGTGTTGGGCGGCCACGGCGACAGCATGGTTCCGATGCCGCAGTTTTCCACGGTCAACGGCGTTTCCATCCCCGCCTTGTTGCCGGAGGAAGAAATCGACGCGATCAACCACCGCACCCAGCACGGCGGAGCGGAAATCGTCAACTTGCTGAAAACCGGTTCTGCTTATTACGCACCGGCTTCCGCCTCGGTTGCCATGGCCAAGTCGATCTTGCGGAACGAGCATCGCTTGATGCCTTGCTGCGCTCACCTCAGTGGCCAATATGGCTTGGAGGATATTTATATGGGCGTTCCGGTGGTGCTCGGCGCCAACGGAGTGGAGCGAGTGGTGGAATTGGAACTGGAAGAATCGGCGTCCGCCTTGCTGCACAAATCGGCGGATGCGATTCGCCGGGACTTGGGTTTGCTTCGAGAGAAGGAACTTTTAGTCACGGCTTAAGTCTTTTCGCCGAACTTTACCCATGATTTCCCGGCACCACACCCGGGCGAAAATCCTGGCGACTCTGGGGCCCGCTTCGGCGGGCCCCGGAAAAATCCGGGACTTGGTTCGTTCCGGAGTCGACGGCTTCCGCATCAATCTGAGCCACGGCGACCCGGAAGAACGCCTCCTATGGGTAGAAAGGATCAAAAGGGTCCGGTCGGAAATGAATCGGGCCGTGGCGATTTTGCTCGATCTCCGGGGCCCGCGCTTGCGACTCGGACCGCTTCCCGAACCGATCGAGTTGAAGCCCCGAACGGAAGTATGGTTGAACTCGGGTATCGGCGGCCCGGAAGGCAGCATTCCGGTGGACTATCCCAAATTCGCGTCGGATCTAGCACCGGGACATCGGGTGCTTTTGCGGGACGGCCGGGCCAAGTTGAAAGTGTTGGAAATTCAAGGCAGCCGGGTACGGTGCCGGGTTCAGCACGGAGCTTGGATTCATTCCAATCAAGGCGTGAATTTGCCCGATTCTTCGGTTTCGGCTCCTATTTTGTCGGCCAAGGATAAAGAGGACATTGCTTTCGCCGCCAAGCACCAAGTGGACTTCTTGGCCTTGAGTTTCGTGCGCCGCGCCGAGGATGTGGAAACCTTGCGGCGGGAATTGCTCAAACACGAGGTTTTTATTCCGATCATTGCCAAGATCGAGCACCCCGAAGCCCTCAAGAATCTGGATCAAATTTTGGAAGCCACCGACGGCGTGATGGTGGCCCGGGGCGATCTGGCGGTGGAAATGGGGCATGAAGCGGTGCCCACTGCCCAAAAGAAAATCATTCGGCGCTGCATGGAAAGAGCGGTGCCGGTGATTACCGCTACGCAGATGTTGGAAAGCATGATCGAAGACCCGCAGCCGACTCGGGCCGAGGTCTCCGACGTGGCCAACGCGGTCTTGGACGGTACCGATGCGGTCATGCTTTCGGGCGAAACTGCGGTGGGGGCTCATCCTTTGGAAGCCGTTCGGATCATGCACCGCATCGTTTCCAAAACCGAACAGCAGATCTTCCGCGGCCCGCGGCGCCGGCAGTTGGCCCGAGGTTGTGTGCCGTTGACCGGCTCCAGCGTGGAAATGGCGACCGTGAACGCCGCCGCTACTGCAGCGGTTCAAAGCCAAGCTCGGATGATCCTTGCCTTTACCGAATCGGGTAGGTCGGCTAGACTAGTCAGCTCGTTCCGAGCCGGCCAACACCTGTTCGGGCTGACCAGTAAGGAAAAGGCCTTTCATCGCATGGCCTTGATCTGGGGAGTCCACCCGGCTTTGACCCGTTCCTTTGCTTCCGCGACGGATATGTACCAAGCCGCGGCCGAAACCCTGGCCACGGTGAAGTGGTTGAAACCCACCGACTTGTTGGTGAGTTTGACTGGGACCTTCGCGGTATCCGGCACTTCGAACACCGTCCGCATCCTGACCCTGTCCAACCTGGCGACTGCCGCCGACACGAAGGCGAGCTGAACAAAGTGAAAGGCTTCAAAACCAAAATTCGCAAGAGCAACCGGAAGCGCCGCAGCTCCGGTTTCCGCGCTCGCTCCAAAACCGCCTCCGGGCGCCGCATCATCAAAGCCAAGCGCCGCCGGCACGGTAAGTTCGTGGTCGGCTGAGCCACAGCCGAAAACCAAGACGCCCGGCCTTCTACTGAGGGCCGGGCGTCTTCCGTTTCCGCCTCTTCCCGTCCACTAGCACTAGGAGAAGGCGGAAGGCTTGCCTCGGAGTTTAGGGTTCCACCGGCTGCAAGTGGGCGGCCAAGACCTCCCGGGCCGATTGGCCTTGGGCAATGGAAACGATCATGGTTTTGGCCTCGGAGGCGTTCAGCTCCAGGATCATTTGCAAAGCCTTCTTGTTGTTTTTCAGGCGCTTGAACTTGCCCCTGGAAAGTTGCTCCGCCAAAAGACCGCCGAAACCGTTGCGGAATTCCTCTTGGTCATCCTTGTCTCGTTCCCGTTGGGCGCGGCGGCGAAGTTTTTCCGCTACGTCTTCGGGGAGCCAGTCCATGGCTTCTTGCAACTGCTCCTGGGAACCGTCGAACTCCTTCAGGAAAAACAGCACGTGCAAGAGGAAACCGGCCCGCGGATGGCGCTGAACCTGAATTCGGAACCGCTCCGGACTTCCGGGTAGATCGTCTTCTTCCTCGAAGTTCTCTTCGGCCATGACCAGGAACGGATTCTGCCAGAACTCCTGCTGCCAGGCCGGTTCGGTCGGAATCCAATGGTGGGGTTGGTGGCCTTCCCCAACCAAAGCCGCTTCCTCGTGTACCTGCGGCCGAGGCACCGAAGCGGCACCCCGCAAGGTGAGGTCCAACAAGATCTCGTGCTTCTGCCCGAAGTCGACGGTGTGGGCTTTGGTCAAACGCCCGCGGTCCCAACCCTGAACCATCAGCTTCTGGGTGCGCTTGGGAATCGGCATGCTAAATAGGCCCTGTTGGTCGGTGCGGCCGGCGATGGACCATTTGGATTCCCGTTCGCTACCTTCCAATTCATAAGGAGGTCGGACTTTGATCGCGACTCCTGGGCAGGGCAAGCCTTGGGGGTCCGACACCCGGCACTCCAAAATGGCGCCGACTTCGGTGCTTCCCATCGCTTGATCCATGGGGCCGCCGCTACTGACCGCGGAAACCGGAGTGCTGCTGCGCCAAGAGGCACCGTGCCAATCCGCAGGTAAGGATTGACCGGCACTGGATGCACTCGCAGGCGAAACCTCGTCTGAGTTCGACGGTTCCTCGGAAACGGTAGATGCAGCGGGCAGAATCGTTTCGGTGGCGTCCGGTACCAGACTGCTCAGCGCGCCCGACACCGTAAGGGTGACGGCGACGATCCAAAGCAAAAGAAAGGCGGGACGTTCGGGGGTGGATGCCATGTTGCCTCCAACCAATCGACGGTCTCGTCCCTGGAAAGGATCCCTAAGTTTCCTGGGGAAGAGGGGAAAGTGGCGGTTCCGGCTGATTGGGGAAACCAGAATCACGCCCCTCTATCTTAGACCATATCCCCTTTTGCCTGCCCGGCTCCGTCATTTCACAGATTTCTTAGAGGTTTTTTGTCCCTAATTTCAGGTTTGGGAGGCTGTGAAGACCGGTTCCGGGCCTTGGTCTCGCTGAATCATGGCCCTATCATGGTGGGCTTAAACCCAAGGCCCTACCCCATGAAAATCCACGAGTACCAGGCCAAGGAAATCCTGGAAAATTACGGTGTTCGCGTCCAATCCGGCGTGGTTGCCGAGTCTCCCGAGCAAGCCGCCGCCGCTTTCGAACAGCTTGGCATGCCACTGGCGGTGGTCAAAGCCCAAATCCATGCCGGTGGTCGTGGGAAAGGAGGCGGCGTCAAATTGGTGCGGAGCGCTGCCGAAGCGGCTGAGGAGGCTGGAGCCATGCTCGGCATGATGCTGAAAACCCCTCAGACCGGTCCGGAAGGACAAAAGGTCCGCAAGGTTTTCGTGGCGGAAGGCCTGGATTTAGCGCAGGAGTTTTATCTCGGAATCGCCTTGGATCGCCGCCTCGGCCAACCGGTCATGATGGTCAGTGCCGAGGGTGGGGTCGAAATCGAGGAAGTGGCGGCCAGCAACCCCGAGGCCATCCTGCGGCTGCCCTTGGATCCTCGCCAAGGTCTCTTGCCTTACCAAGCCCGGCGGGCGGCCTTCTTCCTGGGCTTGCAGGGAGGTACTTTCAAAAAGGCTTTGAGCTTCCTGCAAGGACTGTCTCGGGCATATTTGGAATTGGATTGCTCCTTGGCCGAAATCAACCCTTTGGTCATTACCGAGGACGGTGAAGTCGTCGCCCTCGACGCCAAAATCAATTTCGACGGCAGCGCTCTCTATCGGCATCCCAAGGTTGCCGCCATGCGCGACGTCCATGAGGAAGATCCGAAGGAAGTGGAAGCTTCCAAATTCGATCTCAACTACATCGCTTTGGAAGGCAATATCGGTTGCATGGTGAACGGGGCCGGGTTGGCCATGGCCACCATGGACACCATCCAACTGCACGGCGGCAGTCCGGCCAACTTCCTGGACGTCGGCGGCGGGGCGGAAGAGGAGAACATTACCGAGGCTTTTCGGATCCTGATTTCCGATCCGAACGTGAAAGGGATATTGGTCAACATCTTCGGCGGCATCATGCGCTGCGACGTGATTGCCCGGGGAGTGATTGCCGCCGCCCGCAACGTGGAACTGAAGATTCCCTTGGTGGTGCGATTGGAAGGGACCAACGTCAAAGAAGGCCGCCAACTCTTGGCCGAAAGCGGCCTGGCCATTTCTCCGGCCACTTCTCTGGATGAAGCCGCCCGCATGGTTTGCGAAGCGGTCCATGCCTTAGCCTGAAACCCCCAGCCGAATCTAAACGAATAGCATGGCCATCTTCATTGATGAAAACACCAAGGTTCTGGTCCAGGGTTACACCGGCAAGAACGGCACCTTCCACAGCGAACAAGCTTTGGCCTACGGCACCCATGTGGTCGGCGGGGTGACCCCCGGGAAGGGAGGACAGGAACACCTGGGCAAGCCGGTGTTCAACACCATGGCCGAAGCAGTGGCCACTACCGGAGCCGAAGCTTCGGTGATCTACGTGCCGGCCGCCTTTGCCGCCGACTCGATCGCGGAAGCGGCCGACTCGGGAGTCCGGTTGATCGTCTGTATCACCGAGGGCATTCCGGTGCTGGACATGGCCAAAATTCACGACAGCTTGCAGGGCCGGGACGTTCGGGTGGTCGGGCCGAACTGCCCAGGAGTCATTACCCCTGCCGGAGAAAATCGAGGTTGCAAAATTGGCATCATGCCGGCCTATATTCACCAGCCCGGCAGCGTGGGCATCGTCAGCCGCTCCGGCACCCTCACTTATGAAGCGGTTTGGCAAGTGACCCAACAAGGATTGGGGCAAAGCACCTGCGTCGGCATCGGCGGCGATCCTTTGCCCGGCACCAATTTCATCGACTGCTTGCGCGCCTTTGAAGCCGACGATCAAACCGATTCCATCATCATGATCGGGGAAATCGGCGGCACTGCCGAGGAAGAAGCGGCTGAGTTCATCCGCGATCACGTCACCAAACCGGTGGTCAGTTTCATTGCCGGCCGCACCGCCCCTCCCGGCAAACGGATGGGCCACGCCGGAGCCATCATTTCCGGCGGCAGCGGCACCGCCACCGCCAAGATCGAAGCCTTGGAAAGTGTCGGCGTCCGCATGGCGGCCAACCCTTCCGTGATCGGCGCCACCATGGCCGATTTCCGCAAGGAGCGAGGCTTGGCATGAATCCTGCGGAGGCCGGAGCTGGCTTTTGCAGCTACCGCCATCCGCAAACTGGGGAAGCCGCCCACGATCGCCGCGATCCCCTCGCCGAAGCCCAACTAAGTTTCGTCGAGCCGGCTGCCCAACTCAGGCCTCCCCGTTGCGGGGAGGCCTTGGCCATTTTGGAGATTGGTTTCGGCTGGGGCATCAACACCGCCACCGCCCTGCGCCATTTGGATTCGCTCCAGTTTCAAGGCTCGGTTCAGGCCCAGGGTTTTGAACCCAACCCGGAGTGGCTGGAACCCTGGCCGGCGGTGCCGGACCGCCTTCAGGGTTGGACCCCATGGTGGGGAGGGGGGAAAAATCGCTGGCAATTGCCTGGGCATCCCTGGCAGGGAGAGATCCTGTCGCTGGCCTTCCCCGCCGGCTTGGAGTCCATGCCGGTGACGGGCTTCGATTGGATTTTCCTGGACTTGTTTTCTCCCCGGCGTCATCCCGAAGATTGGTCGGCCGAGCTTTTTGCGGCTTTGGCCAAGGTCGCTAGACCCGGGGCCGCCTTGACTTCCTACTGCTGTGCCCGGCGGATTCGCCAAGCCTTAGGAGAAGTGGGGTGGCAGGTGCAGAGGTTGAGACGCCGGGGCCATCGCGATACTTTGCAAGCCCTTTGGCGGTAAAGGCACCAAATCGGGTACCATAGCCGCGTTTCGCGGAGACCGACCGCCACTAAACATGAAGCTGCTGAAATCGCCCCTGCTTCCGGCCCTGCTCTTGGCCGTCAGCCTTCCTGCCTGCGGCATGCCCAACGGCTCGGAGATGATGGTCATCGGCTTCGTGGCTCTGCTGCTCTTTGGGGGAGCGAAGCTCCCGGGTTTGATGCGCTCGATGGGCAGCGGTATTCATGAGTTCAAGAAAGGTTTGAAGGAAGGGGAGGAAAACGATGAACCTCCCAAGGAACTCAAGGAAAAAAGCGAGGAGTAATGGCTCCTCGGTTCGGCGGGAGCCTGACTTGATTCCATGGTGGCCGAGGCTCAGGTCCGGCCCGGTTGGAGTGGGGCTTTATTGATCGGCGGAGCTTCCCGCCGCATGGGTCGAGACAAGCTGCGCTTGCCCTTTGAGGACGGCCGCCCCTTGGTGGAAGTGCCGGCCGAGGCCTTGCGCCGGTGCTGTCGGCCTTGCTTCGCCGTTGGGCGAAGCCGGACGCCGGGCTGGTCCCTAAGCGGATTCGAGCCCTTGGACGATGCCCTGCCCGATGCCGGTCCCTTGGCCGCCGTGGTCGCCGCATTGGAGGCCAGTCCGAATCCTTGGGTTCTGGTTTTGGCCGGGGATTTGCCTCAAATCGGCGAGGAGTTCTTGCTGGAACTACAGCAACGAGCCGAGGACCAACCGCAGCGGGCCTGCTTGCCGCAAAGCCGTCGTGGCTTGGAACCGTTGGTGGCCGCCTATCCCAAATCCCTGGCCGAGGAATTCCGGGAAGCCTTGGAAAAGGGAGAGCGGGCCTTGCGCCGGGCCATTCCTCGAGAAAAGCTGCAAGTCTGGACCTACGAAGAAAGCAGGGAGGGCGGTAGACTCTGGGATCCCTTTTGCAACCTGAATACACAGGAAGATTGGGATCGATTCCATCACCGCCGCAAACCGAAAACCTTCTAACCGTGGTGCTGAATAGTCTCCAGGCCTCCGACTTGCGTCATCTCCTTCAGGAAGTGACGCCGGAGTTGGATCAAGTGGACCATTGGCTGGAAGACCAGCTCAAGGCGGATCGGCCTTGGATGGCTCCCTTGTTGGACCATGCCGCGCGTTTTCGTGGCAAGCGCCTGCGGGCGGCCCAGGTCTTGCTCGTAGGAAAGGCTGCTGGAGGCCTGCAGGAAGACCATCTCGTCATTGCCGGAATCATCGAACTGATTCACGCCGCCACTTTGGTGCACGACGATTTGCTGGACGAAGCGGTGCAACGCCGCGGACTGGATTGCGTCCACGTGGAGTGGGGCAGCCATGCTTCGGTTCTGCTTGGGGATTGGATCTACGCCCGGGCCTTCCGCCGCAGCACCGAGTTGAAAGATCCGCGCTGTTCCCAAGTCTTGGCGGCGGCAACCGAGCGAATTTGTGCCGGGGAAATCCATCAGAATCTGACTCGGCGGCAATTCGCTTTGGACCAGCAGGCGTATTTGGATCAAATCGACGGCAAAACCGGGGCTCTTTATGAAGCCGGCGGCCGCTTGGCCGTGGCCTATGCCGGTGGCGAGGAAGCGCAACAGGAAGGCGCCGCCCGCCACGGCTTGCTGGCCGGCCGGGCCTTTCAAATGATGGACGATCTGCTTGACTTGATCGGTGAGGAAAACCGCACCCGCAAGTCCCTCGGTACCGATTGGGCTCGAGGCAAAATGACCTTGCCTTTGATTATGTTGCGGGACGCCTTGGCGCCCGAGGCCCGGGGCCGCTTGCAGGCCTTGTTCGGCTCCGGAGCCGACCGCAGCGTTCTGCTGGAGGGAGAATTCGCCGAGCCGCTACAGGCGGTCCTGGAAACTTGCCGGCAGCAGATCCAAAGCTGCTTGCAGCAAGCCAACCAGGCGCTTGAGGTTCTGCCGCCCAGCCGCTACCGGGATGCCTTGCGGGAGTTGACGGCCTTTTTAGGCGCTCGGCAGTATTGAATCTTGAAAAATGGGGGCTTTCCCAAGGGAATGTGACCAAGCCATGACCCAAACCCCCGTCCGGTAAAGCAAAAGTAGTAGAGGCACCGGTTTGCGGTGCCTCCAGTCCTTTCGGTCGAATCCCGATGCAACCGCAGCACGCCACCGCCAAAGACAAAGCGAAGCGCTCCCGTTTCCGTTGGAGCTTTCCTAAAGCCATGCTCGGCATTTTGTTTCTGGCGCTTTGGACCGAGGTGATGGTCACCTTGGCCACCAAGGCCAACGTGGAAACCGGATCCAGCAAGTGGCCCTACGCCATTGGCTTTTTCTTTTCCGTTTTGCCCTTGCTGGCCTTGGCCGTATATCGCTGGCCGCTGGTGTTCAGTTTTTTCCGCTCGGTGAAGGTCGGCGTCACCAACCTGATCTTCATTGGATTGGCCGCCATCCTCGGAGTTTTGTTCCACCAGGAAGATCCTAATTTTCCGATTCCGAAAGGTGGCGTGGAACAACTGGCCGAGTGGGAGAGCCAGGAAGGGCCGTGGTCTTATGAAGCCCGGATGGCCTATCGCAATTACTTGGATTTCCGCGGCGCTCAGGCCACCTTCGTCTATCACATGCTGGAAGGTCGGGGCTTGGGCTTGCTCGGATTCGACGCATCGGTGGATTACCAATTCGTCGACACCCAGATGGAGGAGTTGAGGCCGAAGTTGCCGCCGATCGAGCGCCGCTATGGAGAGGAATTCGCCAAGTCGCTGGAAGCCAGCAGCGAGCGAGGTTGGTTGACCCGGCAGGAGAACGCCGACATCAAGCGCCTGGAAACGGCCTGGGATGACACTTGGTTTACCCTGTTCGTTTGGGCCGACCGCTTGGATTTGATTCGGACCTATAAAGCGGATTGGTTTGCTTCCCTATGGGTGATCTTGCTGTTCGGCGTGTTCTCCAATACCTTCCGCGGCGGTTGGCGGCGGTTGCTGCGGCCGAATAAATGGGGTTTCGTCATCACCCACGCCGGAGTGATCCTAGTGATTCTGGGCGGCTTTCACAGCCGGTTGACCGAGCGCCGCGGCATGTTGAATATTCGCCGCGGTGAAAGCAAAGCGGTGTTTCAGCTCTACAGCGGCAAGAAGCACGCTTTTGTAAGGCCGGGCTTGTTCGGGGAAACAGAGGAAACTCCCTTCGTCGTCCGACTGGACGGTTTCCGTGCCGATTATCACGACGTCTTGGACGTGGTCTACGTCAAGCAGGAAGGAGATAGTTTCGAACGCGAGTTTGCGGTTCGAAACCCGGTGCACCGCATCTATGAAGGCAAGGTGCTACGTTTTGACTACGGCGATTCAAAAGACCATCCGGAAGGTGGCGGCGGGAAGCGGCCGTTTTTGCAGATCGAGGTGTTGGAATATTTGCCTCAATGCGAGGAGGAATTTTTCTTGCGGGAGGCCAGCGAAGAAGAGGAAGGGACGATCCCGGTGGTCGCCCACGCCAAGCTGTTCCAGGAGGAGGTGTTACTCCAGGAAACTTTGATGCAGCCCTTGGCGATTCATCCGCGAGCCTTGCTGCTGGATGAACGGACCGGAGCCCGGATCCGGTTGAGGGTGGCCCCGGATGAGGAGGCCGCTCGCCGAACCCTGGCCAAACCGGTGGAATTGAACTTCGGGCACGTCCGGGCCATGGTTGGCGATTCTCCGGTCGGTCCCATGATGCAAGCGGTCCCGGGAGAAGAGACCAAGCTGGAAGTGAGGGACCAGGTCTACCGCGTCACGATCAAGGACGCGGTGCCCGACCTGCGCTTGCGTACCCTGGCCGACGGCCGGGCAGTGCACGATCCCTCCGGCGTGCCGATGGAATTGCTGATCCCGGTCAATCCGGCGGTATTGGTGTCCATCGAGAACCAGGCCGGGGAAGTTGAAGAACGCTGGGTGCTGGAGAAGGATTTTCACGGCCCGGAACCGAAGTTCGCCGAATTGGAATTTCGTTTCCTTTGGGACTGGTGGGCTTTCCCGGCCAAAACCCGCTATCTCCTGTTTCTGTTGCCCGACGGCAATCTTCGCTTCGGTGAAGTCGGCAAACCGGAGTCGCTCCAGCCCTTTGCCCAGGACGGAGAGTTCGAACTCGGCGATGGGGTGCGATTCCAGTTGGCCGGTGCCTTCTCTTATGGCAAAGTCGAAACTAAGGTCAAGGTGGTGGAAGGGGCTGACTTCTTCCATCCCGCTCCCGGGGCGGTCCGAATTCGAACCACGACTCCCGAAGGGCAACAAGAGATGACCCTGGTGGCTACCGAGAAGGGGGACGCCAGGCCGCTGCGATACACCGGTCCAGGAGGGGAAACCCGATTGGTCAGCATCAGTTTCCGCCTCGATCAAAACGAACTGCCCAAGGAATGGCGCAGCAAGCTAAGTTTCCTGGAAGCGCCCGGCGCCGACGGCCACGAGCTGAAAGAACGCTACAGCGGCGAAATCCGAGTGAACGATTATCTCTACTACAAGGGCTATCGATTCTTCCAAACCAACGCCGATGCCAACGACCCGGACTACTCGGGAGTCGGTGTGGTTTACGATCCAGGCATTGAAGCCGTGCTGACCGGGCTCTACATGGTGGCAGGGGGCACCATGATTGCGTTCCTGATCAACCCCTTGGTGTTTCGTAACCGCCGACGGAGGACCGCCTGATGGAGACCTTCAGCTACCGATCCCTGATCACCCTGACCATGTACCTTTCCGCTACAGGCGGCGGGTTGGGGTTGCTGTTGCTTTTGGGCCGCTTTTTGCTCCCCTTGTTCCGAGGCAGCAGTGTTCAGACATTGCAGACCAATTCAGGGATGCAAGTGGACCTCCCGGCCAGTGACAGCTCAGGGCCGCGCTGGCTGCAGCGGGGTTCCTGGGTGCTGCTTTTGATGATGACAGTTTCCCTATTGGTGAATTCTCTTGCCATGGGGGCTCGCTATGTCGAGGTGCAGCACTGGCCGGCCCAAACCATGTACGAGGTGATTCCCTTGGGCGTGGCATCCGGTTTCTTTGCCGGAATTTTGCTTTATTTCGTGCTGGGGCTTGGGCAGATTCAAGGAATTGCCCGCGCCTTTACCGAAGTTTTCATGACTTTGAAGCTAATTGCCTACGCCGCCATTTTTCTTTACGTTTTGAATTTGGATCCGACCGGCCGGCCTTTGCCGCCGGCCCTTCAGTCCTATTGGTTTCCGGTTCATATCACGGCCTATATGATCGGCTATTTCACCATGTTCATTGGCACCTTGGCGGTGTGGTTGTTGTTCTGTTTCCGCTTTTGGCGCGGTTTACTCCAACGAGGAGATTACCCGGTCCCCACCAAGGAGTTGCTGGCGATTTTCGGCTTTAGCTTGATTACGGTACCTTTTGGCCAGTACGGCTGGTTGATGGGACCGGGGGTATTGGCCTTGACCGGCGTGCTCGCCGGGCTCAGCTTGATGTTGCCGAACAAATTGTCCTGGTTCGATGGTTGGGAAACGGGTGCCGACACCTTTACCTGGAAAATCTTCTTGGTCGGCTTCCCCTTCCTTACCGCCGGATTGATCATGGGAGCCCTTTGGGCGCAGGAAGCCTGGGCAATTTATTGGGGCTGGGATTCGAAGGAAGTTTCGGCCTTGATTAGCTGGGTGTTTTACGCCGTGTATCTGCACCTCCGATACGTGGCCGGATGGAAAGGCCGGAAAGGCATGTGGATCCTCTTGGTCGGTGGCTTCTCGGTCTACATTACCTTCCAACTGTTTGGCTACTTGCCGGCGTCCCAAAGCAGCCTTCACCGGTATACGGACATGGAAAACGTGCCCACCGAAGGCCTGATGGGAGCAGGACCAGGCGGCTAAAACGCGGAAGTTCGGGGGGCCGCCTGAATGCGGCCCCGCTGCTATGACCGGTTCATGAACTGCTGGCGCCGTTCAAGCAGTTGTCCACCGTATTTTGCAACAGCATGGCGATGGTCATCGGGCCGACTCCACCGGGAACCGGAGTAATCCAGGAAGCTCGGGCGCTGGCCGATTCGAATTCGACGTCGCCGACCAATTTGCCTTCTTCGTTGCGGTTGATTCCGACGTCGATCACCACCGCTCCGTCTCGGATCCAACTCCCCTGAATCAGTTGGGGGACGCCGACGGCGGCGACGACTACGTCCGCCCTTTGGACTTCGGCGGCCAAGTCTCGGGTTCGAGAGTGACAGAGGGTGACGGTCGCGTGTTGTTCCAACAACATCAGGGCCACCGGTTTGCCGACAATATTGGAGCGGCCGACCACCACGGCGTGAGCTCCCTTCAAGGAAGCCCCGGTTTCCTGGAGCAAACGCATGATGCCGACCGGGGTGCAGGGCCGCAAACCGGGCTGGCCTTGAAGCAGCCTTCCCTGATTGACCGGATGGAATCCGTCCACGTCTTTGTTCGGGTCAACGGCGGCCAGGACCTTGTTCTCATCCATACCGGCGGGAAGCGGCAATTGAACCAAGATGCCGTCCACGGTCTTATCCTGATTCAGCGCCTCGATCAGCTTCAGAACCTCCGCTTGGTCAGCGTCGGCGGGAAGTTCCCGGTGGACATTGACCATGCCGGCGGCGTCACAAGCCCGGCGCTTGCTTCGGACGTAGACGTGGCTGGCCGGGTCATCCCCGACCAGGACCGTGGCCAAGCCTGGAGCTCGACCGCCGGCCTCGGTATGGGCCTTGACTCTTTGCCCCAGGCCCTCGCGGATGGTGGCGGCCAGGGCCTTTCCGTCCAATCGTTTCGCATTCATCTTCGCCGTTCCTCGCGCTTTTCCCAGGAAACCAGCGGTCCTACTTGCAGGGGCGGGGCCTCCAGGGAAAGATGGGTCGGCAGGATGCCAGCCCGATCGCTTCGTGCCTAGACTGACTCCCCTCGTCCGCAACCTGCTCCTTGCTTGGGCTGGAGTGTGGTTGTTGAATTTCCTCCTTCGCGGTGCCGGAAGCCAAGGACCGCTGAATAATTTCTTGGATTTGGACCCGGCTTTGCTGGGCGGCGACTGGCGCCAATTGCCGGGCTTGATCGGCTATACCTTCGCTCACGATGGTTTGAGCCTTTGGCACTTGCTGTTCAATGCCTATTTGCTGGCGGTGTTCGGCCCGGAAGTGGAAATCCTGTATCCCCGATTCCAGTTCGGGAAATTATTCCTTGTCACCACCTTGGTCGGTGCTGCAGCTCACTTGCTGTTATCTCTGATGGTTCCAGGATTGGCACCGGCGATTGGAGGTTCGGGTTTCGTCACCGCAGTGATTGCGGTGAATGCGGCGGTTTATCCCAACCGGATCCTCAACTTGATTTTCATTCGCTTGCGCATGATCACCTTCTTCCTGATCCTGGTGGGCCTGGATCTTTTGGTGTGCATATCCACCGCGAAGGGGGAAATGAGCGGCAAGGCCTTTGAGATTCATCTCGCCGGCGCTTTGGTCGGCTGGTTTTGGGCCGACGGTTTCGGCCGCATGGGGATTCAAACTCCGTGGCAAGCCTGGGGCCAGCGGCGCCGGCAAAACAAGAATCAGCGCCAGCAGCAGCAATCCCGAGATGAAGAGGCGGAGCTGGATCGGATTCTGGCCAAAATCTCCCGGGAGGGTTTACCTTCCTTGACCCCTAAAGAACGCCGCTTCTTGGACCGCCGCAGCAAGCAAAAGCGGTCTTCTTAAAGCTCCTTGCAGGCACGATTTCCGGGCTTATGGGGTATCAGGCTGAGGTTCTGATTCCGGCTTGCTAAAATGCTGGCCCTCCGAGCTCCAAAGTCCGGTCATGAAAGGCTTTCTGTTCACCCTCCTGATTCTGTTCTCCGCCCTGCGCCCGACCTGGGCCGCTCCTCAAGAGGACACCGCGGAATTCAAAAAGGCTTTCGAGGCAGCCTTGGCCGTAAAAGACAACAAGGGCATGGATCGTGCCCTTCGGCGTCATAAAGAGGCGGCGATCAACGTATTTCGGGGGAAAGCCGAAGCTCGTTCGCTCGCTCCCGGCAAGCAGCTGAACATCTGGTTGGATGGTTTCATTCAATCTTGGGATCGGACCTTCCGCTCCGATTTCGCTCGCAACTATGACCGCTATCTGCAATTGATGGATTCCAGGCGGCGAAAGACCCGGGATCGTTTGGTGGTCGGGCCGGTGACCCAGATCAACACCTTGCACATTCGGGCGATCAACGAGAAAAGCCAAAGCCTGTGGTTGCAGGTCCACCGTGAAATTGACTTGTTGATCGCCAACTTGGAGAAAGTGGGCGATTTGTACTTCATTGCTTTTGCCTACAACATCAAGGGCAATTCATACAATCCGGTGTTTAACGACGAGTCCGGAGACTACGAAAAAAGCCTGGCCGCTTACGAAAAGGTATTGGAAAACCGGAAAAAGCTCGAGTTGACCCAAGATCGGTTTTTCTCCGACGTCAAAGGCCAAGTGGATGAAATCCGAGCTCGCCTCGGCATTGCCGATCCTGAGACGGGAGAAGTTCGGGAACGGAAAATCCATCCTGAAGAAATCCAGCCGATCGAAGGGGCGGAATGGGTGGAAGTTTCCATGAAAAACGGCAAAGAAAAGAAGCCGGGAAGCATCCAGCATTCTTGCGACCAAGCAGACATGCACCGTTTAAGCTGGTTCTTGACCAGTTTCGGCAAAGTGGGCGATAGTAGCGAGTTGCCTTTTATCGAGCCCAAGGTCCGGTTGAAACGAGTGGCCGCCCTGAAATTCGTCTTGGAAGCCGGTGCGGAGCCGAGCGAAGAATTTCGGCTGTCGGACAAGCCCGTGGTGGTGGAATATCAGCGCAAGCACGAAAACGGCACCATCGACACTCACGCGTTGATGCTGGCCGGCGGCAATGAACAGGACGTGTTTCAAGGCGCGAATTTGAATTTGAAATCGGCGGAGAACGGCGGTCCTTTCTTCTTCCGCGGCATCGCTACCCGGAATTCCAAAACTCCGTACGGCGAATTGACTCTGTTCGACACCAACGCTGACGGCAAATTCGGTTATGAAAAGATGGCCTTGGTCGGAGCCAACGGACTTCCCGAAAACCAATTCCTTTATCGCTACGACGGCATTTTGTTGGGTAAGTCCAAGCACAGCCAACCCTTCGGGCCTTGGATTGCCAATGACAAGGGTGATTGGTTTCAGGTCCAAATGACCGATTTCGCCTCTGGAAGCGCGATCAAGCTATTGCCGGTGAAGCCCAATCTCGGCACCGTCAAAGTAAGCATGAAGGGTTTGAAGGGGCCGAAACTGACCAGTCTGGTGTTGAGCAGCACTTCCAGTCATTGCAAAGGATTGGTGGTGGACGTCATGGCGGCCAAGCGCGGCACCATGGACCTTCCGATCGGTCGTTACGTGGTTCTTCAAGGTTTGATTCAAGATCAGAAGAAAGGTTGGGAGGCGTTGATCTTTCCTCCGCAGAAGGGGAAGGGGCTGCCGATCTACGTCGAAATTGAGCAGGACCAGACCACCGAAGTGAAGCTCGGGGCTCCGTTCCACCTCGGCATTCAACATGAATACGGCAACAACTCTCTGACTCTGTCCGGTCGGACTCTGGAGGTGGTCGGCAACCTTGGCGAACGATACCTTCGGATCGTCGGCGAGCCGCTTTGGGATATGGAAGTGCAACTCAAAGGGGCCAAGGGAGAAGATTTCGGCGGTTCCGGTGTGGACGACATCAACAAAGAGTGGGGCCGGGCCTACTATCCGCCGGACAAAATCGTAAGTTTCTCTCCTGGCAAGAAGCCAAGCTTCCGGCTCTACCTGAAAAAGCATCCGTGGTTTGGGCAACTGACCAGCGAGTGGGTGGAACCCAAGGATTGATCCTTTCCGCCGGATCTCCTGGATCGGGGCGGCGCTATTCTTAAGCCCCGATTGGGGGGAAGGGCCTCCCGATCGCCGCAAGAGAGGGTGCCAAGGTGCTGGATAAAAAGTGGGTTCGGGAACATCCCGAAGTGGTTCGGGAAGCCGCCCGCCGCAAACACCTCAAGGTGGAGGTGGATGCTTATTTGCAAGCGGATCAGGCCCATCGGGAATTGTTGACCCGAGTGGAAACCCTGCGCGGTGAGTTGAAGCAGGCCTCCAAGAAGCTCGGCAAAATGAGCCCGGAGGAGCGCCAACTTGCCTTGGCCGAACAAAAGCAAACCAAAGCCTCCTTGAAATCCTTGGAGGCGGAGGAAAGTCAATTGCGGCAGCAGGTCCAGGAGTTGGCTTTGTTGTTGCCGATGCCGCCATCTCCGGAGGTTCCCGACGGCAAAGATGACCGCGAAAACGTCGAGCTTCGGCGCCAGGGCGAAGTCCCGGAATTTCCTTTCCCGGCCAAGTCCCACGTCGAGATCGGCGAAGCTCTCGGCATTCTCGACATTCCCCGCGGCGTCAAACTTGCGGGAACCCGGAATTATTTGTTGTTGGGTGCTGCCGCCCAATTGGAACAAGCCATTTTGCGCCTGGCGATCGAGCACATGGAAAGCCGCGGTTTCGTGCTCTGCTCGGTCCCGACTTTGGTCAACGATGCTTGCATGACCGGAACCGGCTACTTCCCCGGTGGTGAAGAACAGGCCTACCGCTGCGAAAAAGACCAACTGAATCTGGTCGGAACCAGTGAAGTCTCCCTGACCGCTATTCACAGTGGGGAAGTTTTGAATCCGGAGGATTTACCCCTCCGGCGAATTGCCTGCAGCCCCTGCTATCGGCGGGAAGCGGGTACCTATGGCAAAGACACCAAAGGCCTGTATCGAGTTCATCAATTCTGGAAGGTGGAACAGGTCGTCATCGGGCCCAACGATGAGGCCTGGTCCAAGGAAGAGCATTTGCGGATGCTGGCCCACGCCACCGATTTCATGGATGCCTTGAAGCTCCCGTATCGAGTGGTCAACGTTTGCGCCGGCGATTTGGGGCAAGGGCAGGTTCAGAAGTTCGACATTGAAACCTGGATGCCCAGCCGCCAGGGATACGGCGAAACTCATTCCGCCAGCCGATTCCACGATTTTCAGACCCGACGGCTGAACCTGCGCTACCGACCTGAGGGCGGCGGCAAGCCGGAGTTTTGCCACAGCCTGAACAACACCGTGGTGGCCTCGCCTCGGATTTTGATTGCGGTCATGGAAAATTACCAACAAGAAGACGGCCGGGTGAAAGTGCCGGACGTCCTGCAGCCCCATCTGCAGAGAGAATTTCTGTAAGAACTCGGCTGCTGAGGGACGGATCCGATCCGTCCCTTTCCCTTTTCACTTCTATTTCACTTGCGGACAATCAAGTATCGGTGGAAACGGAAGGCGGAGTCTGCAGTTCCGACCAAACCGCCAGCATGGCCTTGGAGCCATCTTCCAACAAGGCGGTCTTCATGGCCTTTTGCATGGAAACCACTTCTTCGATTTCCGGAGCGGCATCCAAGGCGGCGTTCAAGTAGGGCAGGATGCGACCGACCTCTCGGCCTCGCTCCGCCTCCTTCACCGCCTTTTCCATCGACTTCATGGCTTTGGCCGCTTTGCGATAACGGCTGTCCCTGAACAACTTGTCCTTTTGAATCTTGGCCAAGGAAGCCAAATCGGTGCCGGCGAATTCCTGTTCGGCCAGATTCAGGAGGGCTTCCGCCGTCAAGGGACGGCCGGCGGCGAGGGCTTCGGTGGCTTGCACCGGCAGGCGACTACCCAGGCTTTCGATGGTGTAGCGTAACTCTTGAGCCTCTTTCACTTGGGGATGCCACGAGGCGTCCAAATCGGCCAGCGGCTGGATTTGTTGCAGCGCGATCCGGATTTGGTTTTGGGCGAAGCTGCCCTTGGCTTCCGCCAAGGCCGGCAAGGCCGCTTGAATTTCCCGAAGCTTGCGGCGCTCCACCAAGTCTTTCAGCGGGCCGTCCAAAAAGGTTTCGCCGTCTTCCGGTTGCCAGCCGACGCCGATCTTGAAACCAGGATCGCCCTCCCAAACCACGGTGCCGTCGACATCCAGGAGCAGAATTCGAGGCAAACCCCAACCGCCGGCCTTGAGGTTATAGGCCAGGTAGGTCTGACGACCTTGATCCACGCCGACCGGGATGCCTTCCATGGGATGTTCCGCGAGGTATTCGGCGATTTCCGTTGCGGTGTGCTGGTTGGAAGATAGCGCCAAAAAGCTGACGTCCAATCCTTGGTAGCTTTGGGCCAATTGCTCGTAGTAAGCGGTGGTGGGGATGGCCTTGTCCTGGTAAGGAGCCCAGAAAATCAACACCACGATTCGGTGGCGCAACTCGGCCAACAAAGGCGATTCACCCTGAATCCATTGGCCGACTTTGATTTCAGGAGGCTGAATGCCGCTAAAGGTGCCCGGATCCCGTTCGATTTCATCGCGGGCCAAGGCTTCCATGGCCAATTCCCGCTCAATCCGGGCGGCGGGATCGTGGGGATCACGAGCCAGCAAGCGAATGTTGCGATAGTAGCAAGTGCCTTGTCCGGTAATTAAACCGAAGGCTCCGCGCACGCTGTCCCGAGACGGCATTTTCATGCTGCGGATGTAGCGATCGTTCAGATAGACGTCCACCGAATCTTCGACCACGTCGATCCGTAGTTTTTGCCAACTCGAGTCGATTTTGACCGAACGGTGATCCCGGATGGTCCATACGCCACCGTTTTTGGTGCTGATATCCAAATAACCCTTTGGGTGGAGGACCACCGCGTGGGTGTTTTGGGCGTCTTTGCGGCCGAAACACAAACCCATCAAGGAAGCGTTCGGTTCAAATCGCATTTCCGCTTCCAAAGAAAAATCGGCGTCGAAGGTTACGTCGCAAGCCAATTCCTGAGTTTGAAACTGACCGGCTCCGGTGGCGATGGTGGGATCTTCCGCCACTCCGCCTTCAATCATCTTGCCGTAAGCTTGATAAGCCTTGCTGGTCGAAGACCAGCCGTCCAGATTGAATTCGTTGTAAGCCACCTTCCAGCGAGCCAAAGATTTGCCGGTTTCCCGGGCCACTTTCATGTAGAACTCCAAGGCATCCGGCATGGAAAATTGGCCGCTCATGCGGCGAGTGATTTCCAGCGCCATGGTGGGCATCTGGCGGTCGTAATAGGATTTCGCCAATTCCAAGCCGTCTTCCAAAACTTTGCCCTTGAGACGGGCGTGGCGCCGGGCCAAGGGATCCAGAGCGATCATCTTTTCTTTGGCAGCTTCATATCGCTCATCGGCGATCAGGCCGCGCAACTCCAATTCTCGGGCGAAATCGCGATACATGGCCAAAGCCCGATCCAACTCCTTCATCAATTCCAAAGTGGTCGCCAGCTTCCAGATGACTTCAGGGTTCTCCGATTCATGTTCATAGGCTTCTTCAAAGAATTCCAAAGCCATGGCCAGGTCCTCTCGTTCCAAAGCCATTTGCCCGAACTCCAAGTTATTTTTTCCGGCTTCCTTTTTGCCGATTTGAATGTCTCGCAACTCCAAAATCCATTCGGCCCAAATGGAGTTCAATTCATCGATGGTGCTCACCGGCGACAGAGGGGCGCTTAAAATTCTTTCTTCGAAATAGCCGATCGGATCGACCGCCCGAGCCGGACCACTTTGGTAGTACTCGTGAAGAGCGTCTCGATATACCGGAATGCCCTGCTCGTTCCGATAGTTGTACAAGAAGTAAACGACGCCCCAAGTCGGAGCGTACCAAGGCGGGCCCCAGCGGTATTTCCCCTCAACCACGATTCGAAAGGTGGGGGCTTGTTCCGGCGTAGTCCAGTTGCCTTCCTCATCCGGCCGGACTTCGCTGCCCGAACTCAGCCAGCCCTTTTCCATGCGGGCGGCGAGGGGAAACAAGCGGTGTTGGGGCACTTGGTTCCATTTCACCGAACCGTTGCTCAAAATGGTGCAGCCTTCGAAGAAGGAAGCGTAGGCTTCATTGAGCCAACCGGGGATGCCACCCTTACCGGTGAGAGAAACGAATTGGTGGGCGGCTTCGTGGAACAAGGTGCCATACATTTGGCGCAAGGAATCGGTCCCGGTCGGACCGCCCATGAAGGTTTGCACCGTGCTGCCGTTGAAAAAGCCTCCAGTCCAGTCGTTTTCCGGCAGATGATTTTCTTCCAAGTAGTCGTCCCGGTCTTTATAAATCCGGACTTCAATCTTGGGTGTCGGGCCGCCGTCCAATTTGTAGCGGAAGAACTTGCGATAAAAACCGTTCATCTGCTCCATGGCGATGGCGGAGGTTTCCAAAACCACGTAGCCGGCGTTGGTGCGATAACGATAGTTTTCCCCGTCCTTGGTGTAAGCCTTGTCCCACTCCAAGTGTTTGGCGTCTTCTTTGGCAATCCAATCCGGGTCCACCCCAAGGCTGGGATCGCCCCCGGCGAATAGATCTTCGGTGGCCAGTTCATTCCCCGCGGTGCGCCGGATTTGCTTGACGGCTTTTTGCGCGTCCCGGTTCAGCGGATCGATGGTCAGAATTTCCTGATAAAGAGCCAGGGCGGTGTGATAGCGGGATTTTTTGACGTGATCCTTGGCTAAATTCAGGAGCTCTTTGACATATCCTGAAGTGATGTTTTGAAAGGTGCTGGCGGTCTCGTCCAGCAACTCCAATTGTTCCAAGATCCTGGAGCGTTCCTTCCTCGGCACCGGAGATTTTTCCGCCGCATCCACGGTGTCTAACCAGCGGTGATAAGCGTAGACCGCAGCATCTCGATCCCCCAGGCTTTGGCAGATTTCCGCCAGCTTGAGCAAGGCCCCCAAGTGCTGGTGATCTCGTTCCAATGCCCGTTCCACGGCGTGGCGGGCGGCGGCCATTTCGCCTTGAGCGAGTTTGGCTTCGGCAGTGGCCAGATACTTGTCAATAAAAGGATTTTGGCCACCGGATTGAATGAGAGCCGGAGGCGAAAGCAGGATTCCGGCCAGCAGACCGGTAAAGGCGAGGACCTTCATTTGGGTTCCAAGGCGAACTCAGTGGGGTTGGCTGAGTCGGCGCCGGAGTTGGCCGCAGGCGGCATCGACTTCTCCGCCCAAACTCCGCCTCAAGGTCACGGCGAGGTTGTGGGTCTGGAGGATGGCTGCGAATTTTTCCTGGGCGCCGAGGTCGGGCCTGCGAAAGGGCAGGCCGGGTACCGAGTTGTAGGGAATTAAGTTTACGTGGCAACGCCTTCCTATTAGAGCTTTCGCCAAAGCTCGGGCCTGGTCCGGGTGATCGTTGACTCCGGCCAGGAGGACGTATTCGACCGTGTATTCCCGTTTGGTCGCGGCGAAGACCTCATCGGCCTCGGCCAAGGTCTCGGCCAAGGTGCGTTTCCGCACTCCGGGAATCAGTTGCCGGCGCAGTTCATCCTCGGCGGCGTGGACGGAAAGCGCCAAGCTGATCGGGCGGCCCCATTCCGCCAGCCGCGGCAGGGCTCCCTTGGGACCGACCGTGGAGAGGGTCACCCTGCGTGCCGAAAAGCGCATGCCCGCCGGATCCAGGAGGGTTTCCAAGGCTTCCAGAGTCGCCTCCAGGTTGAAGCCGGCATCGCCCATGCCCATGACCACCAAGCGTTGGAAATCGCCAAACAGGAGGCGTAGGCGCAGCGCCTGCTCCAAGATTTCGCCGGCCCGAAGGTTGCGCTCCAATCCTTCCAGGCCGCTGGCACAAAAGGGGCATCGGACCGGACAGCCGACCTGGGTAGAGAGGCAAACGGTCCGCCCGGCGGTTCCCGGCATGGAGACCGATTCCACCCTGGCCCCGTCCTCCAGGGCCAGGAGCAGTTTCGACGCCTGATCGTTGGCCCGGGCGACGCCGACCACTTCGCTGGAAAAGAGAGCTCCCTCCGCTTGCAGCTTCCGGCGCAGCTCCAGCGGCAGGTCGGTCATGTCCTGCCAGGATTCGGCTCGGCTTTGAAATACCCAACGGGCGGCGCTGCGGCCGTGGAAGGCCTGGCCTCCCCGGGCCTGCATGAAGGCGGGCCAGTGGACCGGAGCCAGGTCCAATAGGCTTCCGCTCATGAAGTCGACCGGATGGCCTCGAAGATTTCTCGGGCCCAAGCCTCAGCAGTGGGGTTGTCGGGAGGATTCACGCCTCCAACCCCTTGATGGCCGCCTCCACCGTAGCGCTTCATCAATTCACCCAGATGGGGTCCTTGCGCCGGCCGGTTCCAAGGATTGGATGCGGCGGTGATGTGAACTCCGGCCCGAGTTGGGATCAAAGTCACCACGTAATGCAACTCCGGATAGAGATAAAACGGAGCGAACCGTTCTCGCCGGATTCTCTTGGAGCGTAAATCGGCCAGCATGGCGAATTCGGTTCGTTCCAGCATGGTTCGAGGAAAGGCTTCCAGAGCCTTATCTCGATTGCCTTCCGCCCGACGGAAGCAGCGATCGATTTCTTCGTCGCAGGAGACCTCCAAAAGGCTTTGGTGGCGCAACAAATAAACCACTCGATCGTGGAAATGGAAATCGGGGGCGCAGGTCAAAGCTCGGGCGATTCTCAACGCCGGCTCGGTACCGAAAAGCGCTTGCTTGGCGCTGTGGAAGCTGGCCGAATCGATGATGTCGGACCACTGGCATAATTCCAAGAAGCGGTCACGATCGGAGGGCTTCCAATTCCATTCTTCCTCCGCGTGTTTCAAGATGATGGGCGGACAAGATTGAGCCTCTGGATCGAAACGCTGGCGCGAATTGGCCCGGTACTGCTTTTCGAAGTTCTCGTTGAGAAAGGTGGTGGGGTGGTGGTCAAACCAGTAGTCGGCCCGAGGATGAAAGTGGAAATCCACCAAGGCGAAGCGTTTGCCGATCCCGAAGGTGTCCCAGTTCAAGGTGCGGTCGAAATTCACTCCGGACCAGGTGAGTTCCTGCTCCAGGTCGCACTCCTCCAGCGCTGCCGCCAGTAAAGCCGCGGCGCACATGCCGTCGAAATCCCGGTGGTAGTAGATGTGCAGCAAGCTGTTTTGATCCTGTTACTGTTGCGGAGGCCGAGGCGGCAGAAATTCGGGAGGCAATTCCACTCCGTAAACGTGGAGCCGGAAGAAATCATCCCAAGCTTTGCCGCCTTTGGCAACGAGGGCCAGGCGCAGATCTTCCGTGGTCCAGAAACCGCCTTGGCTCAAAAAGGCCCGAAGGATTTCATCCAGGGGCTCCCGTCCACAGCGGTTTTCGATCGCCTGCCAAACCAGGGCACCGCGGCTAAGCAAGCGTTGGGCCCCGCCCAAATCTCTGGAATCCATCAAGCTCAAGGGTTGGGTCAGAGGGCCGGCGTCCAATTCCCGTTGCCGCCAATAATTCCGCATGGCTTCCGCTTCTTGCTTCTGGTCCACGGTTTCGAGCAGACGAGCCGCCCAGTAGGTGGCCAAAGCGGCATCCAGAAAACCGGCCCCGGATCCGGCACCGCGTAAGCGAAGACCGAAAGCCCGGGCGGCGATTCGGCCGGCCAAGCCGGCTTGCAGGTGCATGCCTCCATACCACGGGGCATCCGGAGCCTTGGCCAGCCAGCTTTGGTCTTCGTCCAGGACCAGAGCGCCGGGAAGATTCAGATCGCCGGATCCAGGAAAGGTCATGACCCGCCAAGGTTCTTCCCGGTATCCCAGCAGCTCTCGGGAAGTTTGATCCAACTGATGGAGCAGGCGTAGGGCGGGATCGGGGGCGGACGCCCGAGAGGCGGAGCGCAGCCACACTTCCCGGTGAGGATGGGCGTGAGAGCGATAAGGACCCAAGGCGAAAAAGGGCCAAGCCTGGCCGGCGGCCAGTTCCGGGAATCGGGCCAGGCGGGAGCCGTCCTCCAGCAATTCATTGCTGAGGGCCGGATTCCAGGACAAAGCGGTGAAGTGAGCCAAGCTGCGGACCTGGAGATCCCAAGCCGGGGGCGCCGGCAGGAAACCCTCCGCCGCTTTTTGCCAATCGGGGAATTCCGGCATCGCCAACCAACCCGGATGGAAGGCTCCGATCCTGGCCGGACCGGCGAGAATGCCCAATCCCGCAGCAGCTTCTCGATCCCCCTGGAAATCCAGGAGATAAGACAGCCGGTGGACGCCTTGGGAATCGGCTTTGGTCAGAGGCCGCCCTTTTGGATCCAATGGATGAGGCGGCTTTTCCGGACCCAGCTTGCAGTGGGTGGCGGAAGGCAGCTTCCACGCCAAGGTCGAGGGCAGGCTTTCCCCGGCCAGCGGCCGCAACCGCAGTTCCACCCCCAAGGAACCATCGGCTCGATCTCCGGCGTCGAACACCACCGACAGTCGCCCCGGATAGGGGAGCACGGTGGCGGCAGGCCCCAGCCCCTTGCCTGGATCGGATTGGACCCGGTCCTCCGGTTTCCAGGCCTCGGGGATTTGCAGGCTCTTCAAGGCTTTCAACGCGATGCCCCGTTCCGCGTTGGGTCCGATCCACAAGCCGGTGACCAGGCGATCCCGCAACACCAGAATGCGCTCGAAGCCGGCCCATCTCTGGCCGGCCTCGCTAAAAGCAAAGCGGCTGCCGGCGGCAGGGTAGCCGGCCCAGGTGCCCGTCCAGGAAACTAGTTCTTCCAAGCGACCGCGGAGGCTTGGTTGCCATCGAGTGCGGCGGAAATGGGCGGCCACCAATTCGGGGTCCGCATCGGGACTTTCCGTCAAGGCGGAGAAAATCTCGAAGCGAGCCCGAAAACGCAAAGCTTTCGATACCCAAATCCCCGGACCCTGGGCTTGAAAGGGACCATAACCCTCCGGCAAGGTGAAGCCGAAAGGGGGAGGGTCGGCTGGCTCAGGTGCGTCTTGGTGCGAAACGGCTTGCTGCGAAAAGGCGTTGGGCGCCAGCAGCAAGGTCAAAGCCAGGCCAGCGCTACGCCGCAGTTGCAGTCGTACCGGAGACGAGATGATCCAGGAGAAGGGGCGGCCAAGACTCATCCGCAGGATAGGTCTCAGGGCCTAGGCGGTTTCGCGGCGGGAATCCTCGCCCGAATCTTCTTCTTGCTGATCCCCTTCCAATAACACCCGGGTTTGACCGGATCGAATCATCTCGGCGGTAATGACGAAACTGCGGCCGGGAGGGCCGTACTCCGGCAAGGAGAACATCAAATCGTGCAGGACTTCTTCCAAGATCGAGCGCAGAGAACGAACGCCCGTTTCCCGCTCGTGGGCCTTTTCGGCAATGGCGTGAAGGGCTTCTTGGGTGAAGCTCAAGCCGTGGTCCTCCATGGCGAAGTAGGCCTGATACTGCTTCACCAAAGCATTCCGCGGTTCGGTGAGGATGTGCATCAAGTCCTCGACTTTCAATTCGTGCAAGACGCAATGAACCGGCAGCCGGCCGACGAATTCCGGAATCAAGCCGTATTCGATCAAATCCTTGGTGTCGACCAGCGGCAATAAACGTTCCCGGTTGGTCAGATCGTCTTCCGGGGCCACCGGGTGGCCGTCGTCGGCGGTGTGAAAGCCGATGGTGCCCACGCCCACCCGCTTGCCGATGATTTCTTCGATTCCGGAAAAGGTGCCGCCGCAAACGAACAGGATGCCGCTGGTGTCCATCTGGATGCAAGATTGCTCCGGATGTTTGCGGCCTCCCTGCGGCGGGACGTTGGCTACCGTGCCCTCGATGATTTTCAACAGGGCTTGCTGAACCCCTTCCCCGGACACGTCCCGAGTAATGGAGACATTTTGGGTGGTCCGAGAAATCTTGTCGATTTCATCGACGTAAATAATGCCGCGCTGGGCCCGGTCCAAATCGAAGTCGCTGGCCTGGAGCAACTTCAAAAGAATGTTTTCGACGTCTTCGCCAACGTAACCGGCTTCGGTCAAGGTGGTGGCGTCGGCAATGGCGAAAGGGACGTCCAAAATCCGGGCCAAGGTCCGAGCGAGGAGGGTCTTGCCCGAGCCGGTCGGGCCGATCAACAGGATGTTGGATTTCTCCAACTCCACTTCAGCCAATTCCGGATGCTCTTCCAGTTGGGAGCCGGCCTGCAGCCTCTTGTAGTGGTTGTAGACCGCCACCGCCAGCACCTTCTTGGCCTGGTCCTGGCCGTAAACATACTCATCCAATTTGGCCACGATTTCTCGAGGGGCCAGGACCGTGGCCAGGCCGGCTTCCGCTTCCGGATGGCGCTGCCGCAGGCGGCGGTCCTCCTCGTGCAAGATGGCGTTGCATATGTCGACGCATTCATTGCAGATGAAAATTCCCGGCGGGCCGGCAATGAGGGACTGGACTTGCGACCGCGCCTTCTCGCAGAAGGTGCAGCGCTCCGCCCCGCCTCGGTCTGTGTTCCTAGCCATGGTTGTCCTCTAGCTTACTCTCCCGCAACTCCGGACTCTCGCCGAAGTCCCGGCGCCGGCTTGCCGCCCCGGGCCGCCGAGGAGGGCGGTCCGGGACTTCGCCCTAAGGCCTTAACGGTTGCCGGGGCTATTCCGGCAGCGACCCGATGACCTTGTCGACCAGGCCATAATCTACCGACTCTTGGGCACTTAAGAAGTTGTCCCGGTCGGTGTCCTTCTCGATTTGCTTAAGGCTCTTGCCGGTGTGGTGGGCCAAAATGCCGTTGAGCCGCTGTTTCAGAGTCAGGATCTCCTTGACCTGAATCTCCATGTCGGCGGCGGTTCCCTGGGTGCCTCCCCAAGGTTGGTGGATCATGACCCGGGAGTTCGGCAGGATGAAGCGCTTGCCGGCGGCTCCGCCGGCCAATAACACCGCGCCCATGCTGGCGCATTGGCCGATGCAGTAGGTGGCCACATCGCAATCCACGTACTGCATGGTGTCGTACATGGCCAAGCCGGCGGTGACCGAGCCACCGGGGCTGTTGATGTACATTTGCACGTCCTGGGTCTTGTTCATCTTGTGGAGGAACAAGAGTTGGGCGACCACTACGTTGGCCACCATGTCGTCGATCGGCGTGCCGATGAAGATGATCCGATCTTCCAGCAGGCGGGAATACAGGTCGTAGACCCGTTCACCGCGCCCGGTCTTTTCAATGACGTACGGTACGGAGAAGTTTTGCACTTCAGGCGGGAACTGACTCATGGCTTGCAGAGGCTAGGCGGCCCGGGGTTCGGATTCCAGTTCGGATTTATTCCGCAGCTCCGGCGCCGGCCTTAGCTTCCGCATCGGCTCCCGCCAGGGCGTGGGCGACTAAAAATCCGCGAACCTTCCGTTCCAGGATGTCATCGCGAAGTTGGGAAGTCATGCCTTTCTCTTCGTAAAAGGCCTTCACCGACTTGACGTCCACTTGGTTCTGGGCCGCCAACCCTTGATACGCTCGATTCAGGTCGGCGTTGGTGACCCGGATGCTTTCCTGGGCCGCCACTTTGCGCACCAGGAAGAAATGGCGCAGGTTCTTCTTGGTTTCCTCGGCGATCGGTTCTCTTTCTTCCAAAGCCTTCTGCTGGGCGGCTTCCTCGTCCAAGCCCCCTTGTTGTTGGTGGCCTTCGGCCTGGCGCTTCACCCTGGCCTCGACTTCGTCATCCACCAAGCGGGAAGGCAGGTCGAAAGGCGTCATATCGGAGAGCTTTTCCAACATCTCGTAGGCCAGTCGATCTTGCTCCCGACTCTCGTTCTGGGCTTCGATCTGGCCCTTTACAAGCTCTCGAAGCTGTTCCACGCTTTCCAAGCGAAGGTCTTCTACCGCTTCTTCCTCAGTAGCCGGCCGCGGCTTGACCACTTGCTTGACTTGCAATTGGGCCTGGCCTTTTTCTCCGATCCAGGATTCGACCGAGAAGCCTTCCTTGAATTCCACTTCCACTTCCCGCTGTTCCCCGGCTTTGACTCCGGCCACGGCGGCGTCGAAGGCTTCCGGATCGGCCCCGTAAAGCGGCGCTCCGGTTCCTAGGCGAACGCCTTCAATGGTGGGGCCGGCTTCTCCCTCCCGGGAAAAGCTCACGTCGCAAACCATGAGGTGCTGGTTGTCCAGGCTCTGCCCTTCAACTTCGTCAAAGCGGGCGTGCTCCCGGCACAATCCTTCCATGGCCGCTTGGATTTGCTCGTCCTTGGCCTGGGTGTCTTCCTTGGCCACGTGGACGTCTTCCCAAGCCGGCAGCTTCATCTCCGGGGCGGTTTCGGCCTCAAATTCGAACTGGAGAGGCTGGTCCTCTTGAATCTCATAGGCGGTAGCGTCGAATTCCAGCACTCGCAGAAGATTTAAACCTTCCTGCTGTAAGGCATCCCGGATCACCGACTCGAACAGGCTGTCGCGGGCGTCCTCCAGCAGGCTGTCGCCGAAATATTTGCGCAAGACCGAGGCCGGTGCCTTGCCCGGGCGGAAGCCGGGGATCTTCACCTGACGTGCGGCGGCCCTGTACACCTTGTCCATTTCCTGGCGGATGCGGGCCGGTTCCACGGTGACCGCAAGCTTGTAATGGCAGGAGCCAAGTTCGCTTTTCTCTACCTGCAAGGACTGCATCTGGCTTCTCTTCGCTGGATTCCCTTCTGGGTGTAGCCGAGTATTGTCCCGCCGCAGGGCCGGCCCGTCCAGGGGGCCTTTCTCCCACAAACTGAAAAAGGGCGCTTGGAGAATCCGCCTCTTGGTATTAAAAGTCTCCCCGACCATGGGTAAGCGGCACGCCTCCCCGTTTCTTTCCGCCTTTCTTGTCCTTCTTGTTGCTGGACTGGGACTCGGAGCTATTTATTGGACCAAACCAGATCCGCCGAGGCCCTTTGCCCCAGAGCCGGAACCGGCTCCGGTGCACGTTCGAACACTGGAAGCCGAAGAGCGAGCTCGTCAAGTCCGGGTGTACGGCGAAAGCCAGCCCTGGCGCCAGGCATTGTTGGCCGCTGAAAGTCAGGGCCGGGTGGTTTGGCGAGCCCCAGGGTTTGAAAGCGGCGGTGCCGTTCGGGAAGGGCAAGTGCTCTTGCGCCTGGATCCGGTGGCCCGAGAATTGGCTTTGGAGGCGGCCAGGGCTTCTTTGACCGCGGCGGAAGCCGAGATTCTGGTCCGGCAAGCGGCTGTCCGGGAGGCCTCGGTGTCGTTGGCCAACGCCGCCGAGCAGGAAGAGGTCCGGCGCCTGGAACTGGATCGGCAACAAAAACTGCTCGATGCAGGCGATACCTCTCCCGCGGTTCGAGATCAGGCTCATTTGCTTTTCCTGGCGGCGAAAGGCAATCGGGAGAATCTGGAAACTCGCCTGGCCAGTGCCGAAGCCATGGAGAAGGCCGCCGTGGCCGGGCGCCAACAAGCAGCCGCCGTCTTGGCGCAGCGCCAGGACGAGTGGAGCCGGACCGAGTTGCGGGCTCCGTTTTCCGGGGAGATTTCCCAGCCCAAAGTCGATCTGGGCGATTGGGTGGTTCCGGGTACCCCGGTCTGCCTGCTGGTCGATCGCAGCCGGTTGCGGATTCAGCTTTCGGTACCCAATGAGGACTGCCAGGATTTGGGACCGGATGCGGACTTCCGGGTCTTTTTCCCGACTTTGGAAGGGCCTGGAACTTTAAATCCTGAACCTGGAGAGAGGGGGCACCGGGGCAAGTGGATCGGCTTGGATCCGGCCGCCCATTCCGGCTCCCGAAGTCGGCGCTTGAGCTTGGAACTGGCGAACGCCGATTTGCGCTTACCCAGCGGCGGTTTCGTCGAAGCGATCTTGACCCAAGGGACGCAACTCGCGGTTTGGTTGAGGCCCTCCGAATTTCGGGTGGAAAGCGGTCGCGCCACCGCCTTCGTGGTGGCCTCGGAGCGGCAAGCCCAAGCGCGGGAATTGGTGTTCGGCCGAACCTTGGTGGACGAAGAGGACCGAGCTTGGCATCCGGTATTGCAAGGTTTGCAAGCCGGAGAAAGCTTGGCGATCGACAACTTGGAAATGGTCCAAGATGGAGGTCCGGTGCTTGTCCTCGAGGACGAGAGAGTTTCCCAACCGGCATCTCAATAGCTACCGGAGGCCACCATGCGCAGTCTGGTTCGATTTTCGGTCGGCAATCCAGTGGCTTCGAATTTGTTGTTCCTGGCCATTCTCGGGATCGGCGGCATGTACGTCGGCAGCCTGCCCCGAGAAGTGTTTCCGGAATTTTCCAAGGAGACCGCCGAGGTTCAAGTCATCTATCCGAACGCTTCCCCGGAGGAAGTGGAACGGCTTTGCACCATTCCAATTGAAGAAGCCGCCGATTCCCTTCAAGGCGCCGACGAAATCACCAGCTTTTCTCAACACGGTTTCGCCCGAGTGTTCATTCGCTTGGCCCCTGGCACCGAAATGCAGGCCTTTTTGGACGAGTTGCGGATGGAAGTGGACGCCATCCAAGACTGGCCTGAAGACGCCGAAGACCCGAGGATTTTCGAACAAAAAGTCAACTTTCCGGTAATTTCGATCAATCTGTACGGCAACGTCGAAGAGCGTAAGGCTCGCGCCGTGGCCGAAACCGTGCGAGAGCGAGTGAAATCCATTTCTAACGTCTCGGCGGTTTCCCTATTCGGAGTTCGGGATCCTGAAATCTGGTTGGAAATCGAACCCTGGGCGTTGGAAAAGCATGATTTGAGCTTGGCCGAAATCAGCGCCGCCATGGGATTGCAGGTGCGTGATTTTCCCGGCGGTAACTTGGAGACCGATGCCGGGCAAGTGGTCTTGCGAGTTTTGGGGGAAGAGACGGATCCGGAAGTCCTGGCCCACCGGGTAGTGCGCAGTTATCCCGATGGGCGATTGTTGCGAGTTCGAGACATCGGCCAAGTCAGCCATGACTTCGAACAAAATTTGACTTTCGGCCGCTATAACGGCTTTGAAAGTCTGACTCTGCAAATCTCCAAGGATCGTAAGGGTGACGTTATCGACATCGTGGAGGAAGTGGATCGGGTGGTCGAAGAAATGCGGCCGGGGCTTCCTCCCGGCTTGAGCCTTGGAGTTTCGTCGGACTTTTCGATCTACGTCAAGAACCGTTTGAACACCCTGTTGCAGTCCGGCATGTTCGGGCTGGCCTTGGTCATGATCATCCTCTGGATCTTCCTGGATGCCAGAGCCGCCTTGATGACCGCTTTGGGCATTCCGGTAGCCTTGATGGGAGGGGTGCTTTGCATGTCCCTGCTCGGCATCACCATGAACATGCTGAGCATGTTCGCCTTTATTTTGGTGTTGGGATTGGTCGTGGACGACGCCATCGTGGTAGTCGAGAACTGTTATCGATATTTGGAAAGAGGTTTAAAACCCGTGGACGCGGCCATGGCCGGAGCAATCGAAGTCGCCTGGCCGGTGTTGACCACCGTGGCCACCACCACCGCCGCCTTCGGGTCCATGTTGTTGATCGAAGGGGAACTGGGCCGATGGATGGAACCGGTGCCGAAGGTGGCTTTGCTGACCCTCTTCGCCTCCCTGTTCGAAGCTCTCATCGTGTTGCCGTCCCATTTCGCCGAATGGGTGAAACCGATGCAGGAATCGGCCGGCAAGGTGGCTCGCACCAGTTCGACTGCACTTCGAACCGAAGGGCGCTGGTATTCCGGGGTGCAACGGGTTTATATCGCCAGCCTGCGTACCTCGATGCGTCATCGTTATTCCGTGTTCATGAGCGCGGTGGCCTTAGCCGCCGGCGCCGGTGCTTTGTTTCACTCCGGGCACATCAAGTTCGTATTGATGCCCAAGTTCGAAGCCAAGCTGTTCTTCGTCAACGTGGAGACGCCGACGACTTACAGTTTGGAACAAACTTCGGACGCCCTAAAGCCCTTGGATAACGCCGTGGGCGATCTTCCAACCCAAGAGCTGGAATCTTTCGTCACTTTGGCGGGAGCCACCTATCGGGACCAAGATTCCTATCGAAGCGGAAATCATCTCGGGCAAATTTTCGTCGAGTTGGCTGAGGGAGAAGGCCGCAAGCGCAGCACGCAGGAAATTCAGGATTACCTGCGGGAAGCCTTTCGCGGCATGCCCGGTATTTTGCGGCTGGACTTTTCCGAACCGCAAGCCGGCCCTGGCGGACCTGCCATTGAAATCCGTTTGCTTGGAGCGGTGGAAGAAGAACTGCGGGCTGCCGCCGCCGAGATCAAAAAATATCTGGTCGGATTCACCGGTGTCGTGGACGTACGCGACGATTTGCTTCCGGGAAGTCGAGAAGTCCGGCTCAAGCTGACCGACCAGGGGCGGATGATGGGTTTCGATGAAACTCGTTTGGCTCGCCAAGTCTTGGGAGCCTTCGCCGGCGACCGGGCTTCGATTTTGCGCTTGGATCGAGATCCGGCCGATCTTTTGATTCGCAACCCGGAAACGGCTCGATACGACTTCCGCTTGCTTCGGGAAATGCGGGTCTTCAGTCCCGCCGGCGAATCGGTTCCCTTGGAGCGGGTGGCGCTTTTGGAAGAAAGCCGCGGCTTGGCCCAAATCACTCGCCGCGATCGCTTGCGGTCGGTCACCGTGACCGCCGACGTAACGCTGGAAGGAAATCCTCGGGATATCACCACCGCGGTGATGGAGAAGTTCAGCGGCGAAACCAAACCTTGGCCGGGAGTAAGCCTGGATTTCGGCGGCGACCGGGAGCGAACGGTGGAGTCGATTCAGTCCATGATCCGGGCGATGGGTTTATCCTTCCTGGTGATCTACATGATGTTGGCTTTGTTGTTCCGGTCGTATTTGCAACCGGTGGTGGTTTTAACTTCCGTCCCCTTTGCCTTCCTTGGCGTCATCTTCGGCTTTACCCTGATCGGCCAACCGCTTTCTTTCATGACATTGTTAGGAGTGTTGGCTCTATCCGGGGTGGCGGTGAACGATGCTTTGGTGTTGGTCGACTTCATTAACAAACACCGACAAGAAGGCCACGGCTTGCTGGCTTCGGTGTTGCGAGCGGGAGCGGTACGGATGCGTCCGGTGTTGATCACTTCTATGACCACCATTGGAGGCTTGATCCCCTTGGCCTTCTTCTCTTCGGGGCAAGCAAAATTCCTGTCGCCGATGGCTCAATCCCTGATCTTCGGCATGGTGACCGCCACCTTGATGACCTTGATCCTGGTGCCGTGCGGTTATTTAATCTTGAATGACTGGCGCCGGCTCGGCGGGCGAATCCTGCGGGCCTTGGGACCTTCCTAGCTTTCAACCATCGAAGGCTCAGCATCGAGATCAATTCATGACCACGGTCCGAATCGAAATTTTGCCTCCATGGGAGGAAAGCGGGTTGGCGGATTTACAAACCTTGTTGCAGGGACAACCGGGCCGTCCTGCCGATTGGGCCGACCATCTGCTCGAAGATTTGCGCCACCGAAAGGATGCAAAATATGCTTTCTTCGTCCGCGCCGGCGACGAGCAAGGCCGCATGCTCGGAGGCGCTTTGGTTGCCGATCTTCGCCATCCCGGCGACCGGGAAAGTCGGCCTTGGTTGTGCGCCCTCTGGGTCCATCCCGACTTTCGCAGTCGGGGTTTAGGTCGCAAATTGGCCCAAATGGCCGATCAAGCGGTTCGAGAACGGGGAGCGTTCGAACTATTGGTTCGAGTTCACCCCGATGACGACTCTGCCTTGTTCATGGCCGAGCGTTGGGGCTATTTCCGGGAAGAAGTTCTTATGTCGAAAAGCTTGACCCTCTAAGGGATCAAAAAGCTGGCCGGGATCAACCCTCGCCGAACATGCGCTTGAACGGTTGCTTGTTCAACAGGGCTTGGAATTCGGGAAGGTTGATGTATTGCCGCAATTCCGCAGTGCTCAAATGACTGGATTCCAGCCATTCGGCCGCATCTTTCAGACGCCGGGCTCCGGCGGCGGCCCGGGCGGCGTATAGCCAATCGTCGCTGCCTACTCGGCGCCGAGCGTATTCGTTGACTTCCACCTGTTTGATGGCCACCTGGTATTCCTTGTAGGCATCGTGATGGCGGTCTAAATCCACCAGCAAACGACCCAGCTTCATCCGGGCTCGATAATCCCGGGGACGAGCTTTGACTTCGGCTTCCGGAATCCTTAGCAGGAACTTCGCTCCATCTTTGTGATCCAAACGGTGCAAAGTCCAAGCGATGGTTTCCGCCATCGGATCGGAAGCGTGATTGCGTAAATGATCGGCCAATTGGCGCTCGGCGTTTCGCCAGCGGAAACTCAAAGCACTCTTTTCCAAAACCGACAAAGCTTGCTGCCGAGTCTTGGTTTGTAAGTGCAGGGTGGTGACCGCCCCGGAGAGAAAGGCTTCCGATTCCGGATCGGGAATCTGTTGCCATACCGAAAGCAATCCGGTCAAGACGGTCGGGCTGGGGTTTTGTCGCACGCTTTCCGGCAAGCGGAAATCTTCCGGTAGGGAGCGCTGGCCAAGCCGTTGCAATACCCGACTCAGGCTTCGTTCATCCCATTGATCGGCCGGCAGAGCTTGTAACCAAGACTGACAGCGCTTGACCGGACCATAAATCGCCAAGACTTCCATGCTGTGAAGGCGTTGCTGCATCGGTCCTTGGTGAAAAAAGGGTTCCACCAAACGCCAGGCTTTGGGACCGCCCCGGCTGGCGACGGCGGTCAAAGCCGGCAAGCGGACGGAAAGGGGCAGGGCCGGCAAGTGAAGAGCCAAATGCTCCGCCCCGGTGGGGTTCATGATCTCGCTCAACAACCCGACGTATGGCAACAAGGCACTGCCCGGTTGGGAATCCAGTTGCGCGACTAAATCCTCCAGCACCGGTCCTTGGATCTCCGGAGCCAGGGCACCGAAGCCTTCCAAGTCATATTGATCTGGAGCTTTCAGGTAGAGCTCCTTTTGTTCCAACCAATGGGCCTCCGCCTTTTGCCGGCGTTCGGCGGTCCGGGCGGCCAATCGGTCCAGCAGGCTTTCCAAACCGGAAGCCTCGGCTCCGGAAACGGGAGTGCCTTGGGGGCAGGCCAAGGTCAGCGCGGTCAGGAGGGCCAACATGCTCATCTCGAATAGAATAAGGGAACCGGCGGGAAACGCCGGTTTTGTCCGTTTTTCGGCAAGCATGGAAACAGAGCAAAGCTTCGACGTCCTGGTCGTCGGTGGCGGTCACGGCGGCTTGGAAGCAGCAGCGGCGGCGGCCCGCATGGGGGCTCAAGTGGCCATGGTGACCCTCGAACCCGAGGCCATCGGCAGGATGTCCTGCAATCCGGCCATCGGCGGTCTGGGTAAAGGTCAGCTCACCCGGGAAATCGACGCCCTCGGCGGGTGGATGGCTCTCCTGGCTGACGAGGCCGGCATTCAATTCCGGATGCTGAACACCAGCAAGGGCCGGGCGGTGCAATCACCTCGAGCCCAGTGCCATCGGCTGATGTACGAGCGGGCGGCTCAGGCTCGAGTAGAGGCCCAGAAAGGGCTCCAAGTGGTGGCCGGCGAGGCGGTGGACTTCCTCTGGCGCAAGCCCAAGCCATCCGATCCGGAAAGCAGCCACCGGGTCGGCCGACGGTTGGCCGGCCTGCTCCTCGCCGACGGCCGTCGCCTCCACGCTGAGGCGGTGATCCTCACCACCGGGACCTTCTTGGAGGGAGTGCTGCACACCGGCGACCGGCAGCGGCCCGGGGGCCGTCACGGAGAACGGGGAGCCGCGCCCTTGGGTCGAGCTTTGCGCGCTCTCGATCTCGCCACCGGCCGCCTGAAGACCGGAACCCCGCCGCGAATCGCCGCCGATTCGGTGGATTACGACGCTTTGCAGGAACAGCCGGGGGACCGGAACCCGGTTCCCTTTTCCTTTCTGAATCGGGAATTGCAGCGGCCGCAAATTTCCTGCTGGCTGACCCGAACCAGCCCGGAAACCCATCGCATCGTCCGGCAGAATTTGCATTTGGCGCCGATGTATGCCGGTCGCATAGAAGGGGTCGGGCCCCGCTACTGCCCTTCCTTGGAAGACAAGGTGGTGCGCTTCGCCGACCGAAGCGGGCACACGGTGTTCTTGGAACCGGAAGGCCACGATTCCGATTTGTTGTATGCCAACGGCATCTCCACCAGTTTGCCGGAGGAAGTCCAGGAGGAATTCGTTCGCACCATTCCGGGCATGGAGCGAGCCCGCCTGCGGCAGCCGGGCTACGCCGTGGAGTACACCTTCGTCCGTCCTCGGAGCCTACGCCGCAGCTTGGAAGCCAAGGCTTGGCCGGGCTTGTACCTGGCCGGACAGATTTGCGGGACCAGCGGTTACGAGGAGGCTGCCGGGCAGGGATTGTTGGCCGGCACCAATGCGGCATTGGCACTGCAAGGCAAGGAACCCTTGGTGCTGGGCCGGCACCAGGCCTATCTCGGCGTTTTGGTGGACGATCTGGTGGTCAGCGATCCCCAGGAACCCTATCGAATGTTTACCTCCCGGGCGGAGTATCGATTGTTGTTGCGCCACGACAACGCCGACGCCCGCTTGACCCCTTTGGGGCGGGAATTGGGCTTGGTGGGGGCTCAGCGCTGGCAGCGCTGGCAGGAAAAATCCCAAGCCTTGGAACAGGCCAAAAATCGCCTTTCGGCGATGCGGGATCCCTCCAGCCCGGCTTCCGGAGGCAAGCAGAGAACCCTGCTAGATTTGCTGCGCCAGCCTCAACAAGGCTGGAAACGGCTGCTCCAAGTCCTGCCCGATGGGGCGAATTGGGGCTTGGACCGGGAGGATTGGGCCACTTTGGAGGCCGATCTTCAATACGAGGGTTACATCCGCCGGCAAGAAGAGCAGGTGCTGCGCAGTCGGGATCGGGAACAAAGTCCTTTGCCGGAGGATTTCGATTTCCAAAAAATCGCTGGTTTGCGCAATGAAGCGCGCGAAGCTTTGGAGCAGTTCCAGCCGGAAAGTCTCGGTGCCGCCGGTCGGTTGGCCGGTGTCAGTCCGGCGGATTTAGCTTTGGTGGAAATCGCTTTGCGCCGCTGGGAGCAACGGCAAGAGCCCTCTCAAGGGCCCCAAGTCCTTAGCTGAAAAGGCCTCGCCAGAGGTACCAGAGGGCTACGACCAGGACAAAGTCCAGCACCAGGGCGGAGAACAGGGTCCGCAAAATCTTCCGGGTGGGGGCCCGCATATTTTCTTTAGGCGGAAGCCAGCATGCAGGTTTCCTATTTCCTTCCTTCTTGCCTCCGACTCTAGGATGGATTCGGCGCGAATCCCCTGTGGGATCCCCCTTCCCATGCGCCTGGCACCCATTCCCCCTGTCATGAAAGCGTTCCTGTTCTGTCTTCCCCTGGCGCTTGCCCCTTCGTTACCAGCCCAAGACTCCTTTGAAACTCAGCCGTCCCAGTTGGTAGCCGGCGCCTCCGGTGACTTGGTGCTGCGCTTCGATGGCACCCTATACGACGGTTCGGCCCTCGAATACGTGTTTTACGGCACTAACTATCCGGAGGCCGGTTGGACCAAACCGCAAACCAGTTGGCCCGGCCTTCCCGGTTACGTCGAAGCCATTAGCGACGACATTACGGTCGAAGTCATCGACCAAGGATCCAGCCAAACGCTGGTTCGGGTCATGGTTCACGATTGGCGTCCTTGGTGGAGTTCCACCGAGATCGTGGTTCGCAACACCCGAGCTGGATCCACGGCATTGATCCGCAGCCTGGAGGCTTATCAGTACGACAACTACGGCAGCGGTGGCGGCGCCGATGAAAGCGCCGTTTTCCCTGTGGTCGCCGCCGCTCCCAGCCAAGTCCACCTTTCCATTCCTAGTATGGTAGATCCCGGCAACTCGGTGATCCTGCGGGCGGCTTCGATTGACTCCCATTTCAATTTTTCACCTTATGACGGTCGCGTTCGCTTGCAGTTGCTGGACCTGCAAAGCGGCCAAATCTTGCAGCAAAATTTGAATCTGGATTTACAACAAGGTTTTGGCAGCGTGGATTTGGGTTCATTGAGTAACGGCGCCTACTACTTGCAAACCCGTCCTCAAGAAAGCCTCAGCGGCGAATCCAATCCACTCCTGATCGTCAATTTAAGCACGCCTTTCTTACCGATCCAATGGGGCGATCCTCAGGTCCATGGCCAATACAGCCGAGATGCGTTGCCCTTGGCTTGGACCGAACTGGGAACTTATGCTCGGGACGTAGCGTTTTTGAATTGGATCGTAGCCACCGATCACGGATCCCACATGGTGGATTCGCCCGGCTCCTTCGACCAAATGCGGCAAGCCGTGCTGGCTTTGCAAACCAGCGAATTCACGCCTTTTCCAGGTTTCGAATGGACCAGCGAAGGGCCGTTGCAAAACCTCAGTCGTCCGGCTCACCAACATAGTTGGGGACATCGGGAAGTCATCTTCCGCGATCCCTCCGAGGCACTGGTGTTGTCGGCCAAGGATCCGGCCTTTCGCGACTTTCCCGATTTTCTCAATGAATTGGAAACTTGGGCTCCCTCCGGCTTTCTGGCCGTACCCCATCATTTGGGAGGCGCCTTTTTTCGCCAGTTCTATAACGGCGGGCCGTGGTGGGGACCGATCGAAGGCGTCGATCAGGCGAAGTTGGAAGCCTATAGCGCGGTGGTGGAGATCTACAGCGATTTAGGAGCGGCCGAGAGCCGATACGATCAGGATAATTGGCGGCCAAGCAAGATCGAACACGAAGACTTCATCTTGCAAAACGGGGAACCGACCCGCCGTTTTCGCGACGCTTGCAGCGCCGGCTTCGCCTATGGAGTGGTCGGAGCCAGCGATGGTCATACCGGCCGAATCGGCATGCCGGTGCAAGGCCGTCAATACAAGATGGGCATAACCGCTGTGTACGCCGACTCCGGTCACGATCCCATCTTTGATGCCTTGGCCGCCCGTCGAAGTTATGCCACTTCAGGAGCCAGGATTGCGGTGTTGGCTTCTTTGGCCGGTTTGCGCCCTGGGCAAGTGATTCCGGCTCAAGGGGGTCCGATGCAATTGCACTTTGCCATTGCCGGCACGGCTCCATTGCAACAAGTGGTCTTGGTGAAAGACGGCGTGGATCAAAGCAGTTGGCAACCGTCCGGCGGAACCGAACGACACTTGGAAGTGCAAGTCAATTTACCCAGGGATTCCGGGGTTTATTACTTGCGGGTGGAACAACAAGCCACCGCCTTGGCTCCCGATGGCGATCGCGCCTGGACCAGCCCCTGGCGGGTGCCTTAGTGCTTTTGAGTCAAGGGGTTGGAGTGGGTGGGCGGCTTGGCTCCCTTCCAACCCTGCCCTGTTGAGTTGCGGCCATCCGCTCTGCATATCTGCGTCCGATGGAAGCTCGGCTCAGCTTTCGGCTGGATCCCTTAAGGCTTGCGGCGGAATTGGACGAAATGAATCATTGAATTCAATTCAACGGGACCTCTCACTCGGACTTTCACATGGCCGAACGCCGAAGGGTACTCATTCAAACTTCCGATGCCTCTATCCGCGATCGATTCCTCAACTTGAGGTCTCGCGGGCAGGATCTCCAGAGAATCAAGGCCGACCAAGAACAAGCTTCCGTCGAGCTTTGTGTGGCCAAATGTGAAGCCGAAGCTCTTCAATGGCTGGAAGAGGCTGATAAAGAAGGGCGATCTTTCGGTTTCCTGATCCTGATTCCGGACTCGAAGACTGGTCTTCCCAGCCGTGGGACCCTTCAATCTCTGAAGGGATTTCCAGATACGGAAATATTGATCGGCGGGCTGCACCAAGTGGGGCAAACCCAAAGTTCTTCACATATTGCTCAACTTCAGTTCCTCCGAATTTCAAATATGGATTGGGTTGGGGATATGGAGGATTTGATGGATTGTCTCCAAAATCCTGAATCGGACTGTTCGGCTTCGTTCATGAATACGGGTAGAGCGAAACTTAGTTGGCAGGACGTTTTTACCAGTCTGCCGCACCCGTTTTACGTCATCGATGCCGATACTTATGAAATTCTAGCTGCCAATCAGGCGGCCCTTCGGGGCACGGAGCTGTCTCCGCACCTCACCTGTCACAAACTTACTCATCACTCGGAGCGGCCTTGTAGTGGAAAAGATGATCCCTGCCCTCTCGTCATGGTCAAAGAGAGAAAGGAGCCCGTCGTCGTAGAGCACAAGCATTATCTTCCCGATGGCGGCTTCGGTATTTTTGAAGTGCACGGGTACCCTGTTCTCGATCAGAATGGCGAAGTCAAGCAAATGATTGAGTATTCAATCAATATTACTGCGAAAAAGGAAGCTGAAGATGAATTGAAAAAAAGTGAAAAGATGTTTCACGCCATATTCGATAGTGCACCGGACGGCGTTCTCCTAATTACTCGAGGTGGAATTATTCAATTGGCCAATGCAAAGATGGAGCAGCTATTCGGGTATAGAAGAGAAGAAATGATCGGAAGTGAAATTGAAATCCTAATTCCTGAGCGCTACCGAGCAGAACACAAGAAACATATCGAAGGCATATTCAATTCTGCTTACAAGCGCGATCTGATTTTGGATCGAGACTTGCCTGCCTTGCGAAAGGACGGCAGCCTGTTTTCGGTCAGCATTTCAGTTAGCTATGCGGATTTCTATGGCGAACCGGCTTATTTGGGTTTTGTCCGAGACGTAACGGAGCGGAAGAAGAGAGTCCAAGCCTTGGTAGAAGCCAAAGAAGCTGCAGAAGCCGCTGACCAGGCAAAGAGCCATTTCCTTGCCAATATGAGTCATGAGATTCGAACGCCAATGAACGGAATCATCGGCATGAACAGTCTGCTGCAGGAAACCTCGCTCACCGAAGAACAAAAAGAACTGGTCGGAATCGTCCGGAGTAGCTCGGAAGCCTTGCTCAATCTTATCAATGACATTCTCGATTTCTCCAAGATTGAGGCCGATCGACTGGAATTGGAAGATATCGACTTCGACCTAGTGAAAGTCGTTGGGGAGGTCGCGGATACGGTAGCAGGAGCCGCTTTCGAGAAGGGGGTTGAATTTCTATTGGACTTGGAACAGGAGGAACCCATTGTCGTGAAGGGAGATCCGCTAAGGGTAAAGCAGGTGATTCTAAACCTGGCCTCCAACGCAGTAAAATTTACTGAAGAGGGTGAAGTGGTTCTGAAATTAGAATCCTTATCTCTGGAAGAGGAAGAAGTCCAGATAAGGGTTTCCGTTCGGGACACCGGAATCGGAATCCCAACTGAAAAGCAGGGGAGCGTTTTCGAGAGATTTAGTCAAGCTGACGGCACCACCACGCGCAAGTATGGAGGAACCGGATTGGGCCTTGCGATCTCAAAGAAAATGGTGAAATTGATGGGAGGTGAGATCGGGGTTGAAAGTTCCCTCGGACAAGGGTCCAAGTTTTGGTTTACCGCACGGTTTTCTCCCGGAAATCGCCAGGCGATCCTGAAGGATAGAGATCAATTTGATTCGCAAATTTTGACCGGAAAACGCTTCCTGATTGTCGATGACAATGAGACGAACAGACTATTGCTGGTTCGTCTGCTGGAGAAGCACGGGGCGAGATTGGATACCGCCAATGACGGTGCGGATGGCTTGGAGATTCTCAGAGCCAACAAGAAGAAAGGGAAGCCTTTCGATGTGCTTTTGTTGGATATGATGATGCCTGGCATGAATGGGGCCGAATTGGCTCAAGCCGCCTTAGAAGAAGATCTCTGTCAGGGTACCGTGAGCTTGATTCTATCTTCTGCAGATCAGATTCTCCCGGCAACGGAATTGAAACGATTGAAGATTCGGAGATCGCTGCTGAAGCCGCTTAAAATCAATCAACTGCTCCGAATCCTTTGCCAGGAATTGCAACACGAAGCACCGGCAAAACCAAAGGAAGGGTCGACTCAAGCCGATTTGCTGGTGAAAGCCTTGCCTGCGTGGAAAATCTTGGTGGCGGAAGATAATAAAATCAATCAAAAACTAACCAAGCGCCTTTTAGAAAAAGCTGGCTTGCAGGTCGATTTGGTGGAAAACGGGCAGGAAGCCGTGGAGGCCAGTGAAAATGGCACCTATGACTTGATCCTTATGGATCTCCAAATGCCGGTCATGGGCGGTATCGAAGCGACTATGGCCATTCGTGAGCGGGAAAAAATGGCTGCTTGCCACATCCCTATCATCGCCTTGACCGCCAATGCCATGGCCGGAGATCGCGAGCGATGCTTGGAGGCCGGGATGGACTCTTACGTATCCAAACCCATCCAACGGGAAGCCCTGTTCGAGGCCATTGTTTCGGTGATTCGAGAAAGGGTGAAAAACTAGCCCCTTGGCCTCCCGAGAACCGAGAAGGAACAGGGGCTAGCTTCCAGCGGCTTCTTACTAAATCTGAACGCCCTGAGGCAGAGAACCGGTCAGGATTTGACAGATTTCCAAATAGCGAGCTCGAGTTTTGCCGAGTACCTCAGCCGGGATGTCCGGCGGCGGCGGTTGCCGGTTCCAATCGGAGACTCCTCGCAAGTAAGCCCGGACGATTTCCTTGTCGTAGGAAGGCGGCTCTTGACCGGAAACCACTTCTCCAGCCGGCCAATAGCGAGAAGAATCCGGGGTCAAAACCTCGTCGATTAAAACCAACTCCCCATTCAAGCGGCCGAATTCGAATTTGGTATCCGCCAGGAGAACGCCTTTTTCCGCCGCTTTCTCGCCGGCTTCCTTAAACAGACGGAAACTCAAGGCGCGAATTTTCTCCGCTTCTTCGGCGTTGCCGATGATTTCCACCGACTGGTTCCAACTGATGGGTTCATCGTGGTCGCCGTGGTCCCCTTTGGTGGTGGGAGTCAGCAAGACTTCCGGCAAAACGTCGGAATTGGCCAGCCCGGCAGGCAGCTCGTGATCCCACAATCTTCCGGTCTTGGCATATTCACGAAAACCGCTGCCGGCCAAATAGGCCCGCAGGATGATTTCCACGTCCACCCGATCGGCTTCGTAGGTGTAAGTCAGGCGGCCGCGTAGGGGCTCGTAGAAGGCTTCGGGCAAGCCGGGAACTTGTTCCGGCTCCACACTGATGCGAGCGGAGGGCAACCAATCGGCCACCCGCCGGTTCCAGTATTCGGTGATGTGGGTCAGGACCTTGCCCCGGTCGGGAATGGTTTGGGCCATGACCACGTCAAAGGCACTCAGCCGGTCGGTGGCCACCATCAAAAAACGACCGGGATCTTCAGGCCGGCGATACAGATCGCGGACCTTGCCTTTGTAGAAAAGCTCCCAACCGGGGATCTCCAAGCCGCCGGCGTAGCCTTGGCTTGAGGAAGACGAGGCAGGCGTTGCGGGATTCATGGGCGGATTTTAATCGCCGGGCGAGTCTAAGGGAGAGAGGTGCGTAGAATCTGCCGCCATGGGGCTGCCAATTTCCCGGCCGACCATTCAATTGCCAGGCTGCAAGTCGCTGTCGGCCAGGGTTTTGTTGACTGCGGCCAGTAGTTCCGGAGTCAGCCGGCTGAAAGGGCTGAGCGAAGCTCGCGACACTCGCGAGTTGATCGCCGCACTTGAGCAGTTGGGGGTCGCCATCCAAGCCGAGGCTGACCAGCAGTGGCGAGTCGAAGGGCTAGGCAAGCCGGCCGAGACCTGCGGTTTGCGCATCGATGTCGGCGAAGGCGGTTCCACTTTCCGCTTTTTGACCGCCTGGTTGGCGGCGGGAAACAATGACGTGGTGTTGGAGGGGGCGGCTTCCCTGTTCGCCCGACCGCACCAACCGTTGTTGGACTTCTTGGAACGGCATGGGGCCCGGTTTGAGACGGCTTCAGCCCCAAGCGGAAGAAAAGCCCTTCGACTTTTGAGCTCGGGTTTGCAGGGAGGGCTTTGGCGACCGCCGATTCGGCCTTCCAGCCAGTACTTGTCGGCCGCCTTGCTCGCTTCTGCCTGGTCCGGGCCGATCGAGGTCCAACTTCCCGGAGTTGATGGGGGTGGAGAATTGCCATCCAGCGGCTATCTCGACCTGACCCTGGAAGTTCTTCGGGCTTTCCGCGGGCCGCTGGCGGTCCAAGCCCGGCCGGGAGGCTTTCACATCCAGCCGGGAGCGGGCCGAGCTGGCGACTTCGTCGTCGGGGGCGATCCTTCCGGGGCGACTTTCTTCTTGGTGGCCTTGATCCTGACTCAAGGGGCGGCTCGATTGCAGGCGCCCTGGTCGGCGGTGCATCCCGAAGCCCGGTTGTTACGCCACCTTTTCGACGCAGGCCTGCTCGAGGCCGATCAAGACGGGGTGCAGGCCACCGGCCGGAATCCGTCTTTTCCCCTGAAGTTCGATCTGGAACAGGCTCCCGACGCCGGCCCGGCTTTGGCCGTCCTCGGCGCCTTCCTTCCGGAAGGGTTGACCCTGGAGCGGGTCGACCGTTTGCGGCACAAAGAATCGGATCGGGTAGAGGGAATTTTGAAACTTCTCCAACAACTGGGACGGCCGGTTCGTCTCGACGGCAATCAATTGCAGATTCCACCGGCAACGCCGCCGCCGTCACGAGCCGGGCGCGGGACTTACCATCCACAGGGAGACCATCGCCTGGCCATGGCGGCAGGTTTGGCCCAACTGCAATGGCCGGATTTAACCGTGGCTCAACCCTCATGCGTAGACAAATCCTTTCCCGGTTTTTGGGACCAACTCCAAAGGCTGGTAGCCTCCCTGGATTGATGGCTTCCCTGCGTTCGAAAGCCCCCCGGCGGCCTTGGGCAAAGCGACCTTCCCGTTGGTGGCTCCGTTGGTGGTTAGGTAGTTTGGTTGTCCTATTTGCCTGTTCCAGCGGGGACGCCAATCAACCGGTGGAAGAGCGACTCGAACGCTATATGACCGAGCGCCGAGAGTTGCGCCCGGAACAATGGCTGGAATTGGCTGCCGCCGCGGAAAAAGGCCAGGATTGGGAATACGCCGCCTATTCGCTGGATCGAGCCAAATTGGGCCACCCGGAATTGGCTCAGGATTTGGAATGGATTCAGCGTCGGGTGCGAGCGGCGGAATTCCTCGACGACTCGGAGACCGCTGCCGGCCTTCGAAGTCGCTGGCTCGAATTGGAACCGGAAAACTTCCTGCTGGCCGTGGACCAAGCCGACGATTGGCAGCGCATGGGGCGGGGAGCGGAGGCCCGCCGCCTTTTGGAAGGATTCCGCCAGCATCGGGAACATCGTCCGGCGGCCCTGCAAGCCTTGGCGGTTTTGTTGGAAAGAGACGAAGCCTTCTTGGAAGCCGCCCAAGTCCTGGAAGAATTGGCCTCCGAATCGGAACCGGAGCGGGCCCAAATCCTGTTTCAGGAAGCCAGCCGTTTGCGCGAGACGGGGGGCGATTTAGGCGGGGCTTTGGAAAGCTTGGAGCAATCCCTGGCCGGGGTCGATTTGGAAGAAGAGGAACGGCGCACTCTGGAACGCTTGAAAGCCTTTGAAGAAGGTGAGCCGCAAAGCGTCGCCGATGCCGTGGCTTTGATGCGGATGCACCCGGATCCGGATTATCGTTTCCGCGGCGCCATTTATTTGAGCCGGGGACCCTTTCCCGACCAACTCCGAGTGTTCGCTTCGGTTTTAGGGGACCCGGATACCCGGGTGGTTCGAGTCGCCATTCGGGAGTTGTCCCTTCGGGGCGACGACGCTTGGGCTCCCGAAGTCGGAGCCTTGCTGGCCCACGCCGATCCCCAAGTTCAATTGGCGGCGGTGCAAGCCTTGGAACGGATCGGTACTTTCGATCAGCTTCCAAGCTTGGTCGACTTGTTGCTTCCCGAAGACCGAAGTTTGTTTCGGGCCACGCGCAAAACTCTGGAAGCCATCAGCGGCCATCGCATCGGAGCGGAATTGGATCCGAAACTGCCTCGGCGCCAAGAAATTGCCGCCGAATGGCGCAAGTGGTTGGCGGAAGGACCCAAGCCCGCCGAACCCCTTGAAAACCAAAAGGAAATCTCCGATCCCGAGCAAGCTCAAGAAGCTTTGCTGGAATCGTGGAAACAAAAGGCCGACGGTTCGTCCTCAGAATCGTCCGAGGAGAAACAAGAATGAAGGTTTTAGTCACCGGTGGCTGCGGCTACATCGGCAGCGCCACCGCTCGTTTGTTACGCCGTCGCGGGCATGAAGTGGAGGTTTTGGACAATCTTTCCGAAGGCCACCGCGCCGCCTGGGACGGCCCCTTTACCGAATTGGAATTGCTGGATCGGGACGCTCTTCACGGTTGGTTGCAAGCCAAACAATTTGACGGTTTGATCCATTTCGCCGCCCGTGCCTACGTCGGCGAAAGCGTGTTGCAACCCGAACGATATTGGCGCAGCAACGTAGTCCCCTTGATTCATCTCACCGAGGCCTTGGAAGGGGTTCCGATCGTGTTTTCCAGCACTTGTGCGGTTTATGGAGAACCGCCGGTGGATCGCTTGGATGAAACTCTGCCGAAAGCCCCGATCAATCCATACGGAGCTACCAAGGCGGCGGCGGAACGATTGCTTTCCGACCGCGACGGCGCCGGTCACGGCAAATATGCCGCCTTGCGCTACTTCAATGCCGCCGGAGCGGAAGAAGACGGCAGCCACGGAGAAGATCACGATCCGGAAACTCATTTGATTCCCCTTGCGGTTCACGCCGCCTTGGGCTTGGGCAAGGCTTTGACCGTATTTGGCAATGACTGGCCGACCCCGGACGGCACTTGCGTTCGCGATTACATCCACATCCTTGACTTGGCCGAAGCCCATTTGTGCGCCTTGGAACGGTTGTGGCAGGGAGGGGACTCCGGGCAGTGGAACGTAGGAACCGGCCGAGGCGCCTCGGTATTGGAAGTGATCCAAGCGGTAGAAAAAGCCGCCGGCCGTCCGGTACCTTGGTCCCCTGGACCCAGGCGCGCCGGGGACCCGCCCTTTTTAGTCGCCAATGCAGATAAGGCGGCCAAGGATTTGGGCTGGAAGGCGCAGTGGACCGACTTGGATGCCTTGGTGGCTACGGCGGTAGCTTGGCATCAAAGTCATCCAGCCGGTTACTCCAGCTGATTCTCGATCTTGGTGACCGAATCGAACCCATGTTGCGAACTTCCCTCCTCCTGTCCCTCCTGGCTTTCGGTTTTGGCCGGCAGGAGCCGTTGCCGCCTCTGAAACCGGTTCTGGAATCCATCACCATCGAAGAATGTGAAAGCTTGGTCCAGGTTTTGGCCGGGCCGGCGATGATGGGGAGGGCCACTCCTTCCGCCGGCTTGGACAAGGCCGCCGCTTTCGTCGAAGAACAGTTGCAGTCTTTAGGGCTGGAACCGGCAGGTCCCGACGGCAGTTATCGCTTGCCTTATGACTTGCCTTGTTTGGTGCCGGCGGAAGGTACCGCCATGAGTTGGGCTTTCCCCGGCAAGGAAGCCGCGACGTTGAAAGTGGGTGCCGATTTCGTACCGATCGCCGGTTCCAAAGAAGCCTCCGCCCGAGGAGAAGCCGTCTTCGCCGGCTTTGCCATTCAAGCCCCGAAGGAGCGCTGGAAAGATTTGGATCCGCGCAAAATCCGGGACAAGGTGGTGTTTGCTTTTACCGGCGAGCCGCGGGAAAACGATCCCAAATTCCGCGGCTTCGAGGGCGCCGACCCTTCCAAATACGGATCGATCCTGCACAAAATTCAAGCCGTGGCGGAAGCCGGAGCCGCAGCCTTGGTGTTGGTCCCGGATCCGCATCGCTATCCGGAACACGATGGCCCCATGGACGGGGTCGCCCCCTACGGTTTGCGGGAAGGCATCCGTGCCGAACAGATCAGTCGGATATCCCGCTGGCCCAAAATTCCGGTTTTTAGCGCCAGCCGAAAAGTGGCATCGGAAATTTTCGGAACCGACATGGAAGCTCACTTCGCTTCTTTGAACAAGAAAAAGAAGAGCAAGCTTCTGGAGCCGAAAAAAATGGTGGAAGTCGCTTTAAGCGCCGCCTGGGAAGGAAAGAACTTGAGCTACTACAACTTGGCCGCTCGTCTTCCCGGCACGGACGGCGACGGCGAAGTCGTGATCTTGGGCGCCCATCTGGATCACGTTGGAAATAACTTGGGTCCGGCAATTTTCGGGATGGGTTCTCAAGCCATTCATCCCGGTGCCGATGACAATGCCAGCGGCAGCGCCGCTCTGTTGGAAACCGCCCAAGCCCTGGCTTCCTTGAAACCCAAAGAAGACATTTTATTTCTTTGGTTCACCGGCGAAGAAATTGGCTTGCGCGGGTCCATGGCCTATTGCCGGGATCCTCTTTATCCTCACGACAAAACCATCGGCATGCTCAACATGGACATGGTAGGGCGCGGGGATCGGAAGAAGATGAACATCGGCGGCCTTTGGAGTCGCCCGGAATGGGCCAAGCTGGTAAAGGCCCAGGCCAAGCGAGCCAAAATCCGGTTGAAGCTGGATTTGAATCAAGGCCGCGATCTCTACGCTCGTAGCGATCAATATGCCTTTCATCGCCAGGATGTTCCAGCCTTGTTCTTTTTCGAAGCCGATCTGAACGATAACAAGGTTTACCATCAACCTGGAGACGTGCCGGAAACCATTGATGCTCGCAAGATGACTGAAATAACCAAACTGTTTACGGCTACGGCCTTCGCCTTGGCGGTGGAAGGAGAACGTCCGGCCCGATGAACGCAGGAGGGATCGGATGCTGAGCCGCCGCGGGCGAACGGCTTTTCTGGCCTTGTGGCTATGCCTTGGCTGGGGAGCTGAAGTTGCAGCCGCTCAAGAAAGTCGCTTGGAACGGCGGCTGGACGGGCTGATTCGGCCGGTGGACTCGGAGCGGGACATCCACGTGGCGGTGGCCATCGAATCGTTGCACGGAGAAGAGATCTTCCATCATCAAGCCGATCGCCTGATGGTGTTGGCTTCCAACACCAAATTGGTGACCACCGCCGCCGCCCTTTTGGCTCTGGGGCCGGAATACCGGTGGAAAACGGAAGCCCATCTCCAAGGGGAGGAACTTTGGATTCGCGGGACCGGCGATCCCTCCTTGCGGGTGTTAGCCGATGCCGACCCGATCAGCGAATTCGCCGACGGCTTGGCTCAAGTGTTGAAAGCGGCGGGCAAATCCCGTTTATCCAAAATATGGATCGACGCTCGGGCGTTCGGAGCCGAAAACCGGCCGAGCTTTTGGCCCGAAGATCAATGGCATCAATATTACTGCGCCCCAAGCGCCGCTTTGGTGTTGGAAGCCGGCTGTTTGGTCTTGGAATTAACGGAAGGAGATCGGCGCCCCCGGTGGCGCCCGCAACTGCTGCCGTCCCTGGAAATGGACTTGCGCAACAATCCCCGAAGCGGAGTCCTGGCGGCCTGGTGGCGCACTCCCGATCAAGCTCTCAACGTCCGAGGAAGTTTGAATCGGCCGATGGTCACGCGCTTGGCGGTTCAGGAACCGGTGGGCATCTTCGCTCGCTGGTTGCGTCGAGCCTTACAAAACCGCGGCATCCCGGTTCAAAAAATGGAACTTCTGTTGCAACCGGAAAAAGGACCGCCTCGGCCCAAGGGAAAAGTTTTTTGGCAGCATCGCTCTCATTGGAATTTGAAACAGGCAGTCACCGTCGCCAACAAGCACAGCGATAATTTCACCAGCGAAATGCTGTTGCGCAGCTTGGCGGTGGAAGCCGGCCGGATTGGCACCTTCCACAACGGCGCGGAAAGAGTGCGGGAAATCCTCGCCGAAGCCGATCTGAATCCCGATCTATACGCCATTCACGATGGCAGCGGCATGGGCCGCAACGCCCAAGGCACGGTTAACCGTTCCACTCCGGCGGCTTTGTGTACTTTGATGCAAACCATGGCCGCCACCGAACTCGGACCGATTTATTTTGATTCCTTGCCCATCGGCGGGCAGGAATTACGGTTGGCCAAGCGATTTCGAGACGACGTCTTTCAGCCGGCCAGAGTTCGAGCTAAAACCGGTTGGATTCGCGGCGCCAGCAGCCTGAGCGGTTTCTTGTTGGCACCGGACGGAACCGTATTGGTTTTTTCGATCATCGTGAATTATCGCAAGGACGGCACCCCGCGAACCAACAACGCCCGTTTTAAAACCTTGCAAGAAAACATCCTGGAGGAAGTGCTTCGCTCATGGCCCTTGTCTTAGAGGAAGCTCGGCATCGTTGTCTCGAAATTGCTCAAGAAGCCGGGGACATCCTGCTGCAATGGCAAGACAAATTGGAAGCGGACAAAATCGGCCGCAAATCCAGTTCTCGAGATCTGGTCACCCAAGCCGACTTAGCTTCAGAAGCCATCGTGCTCCAGCGTTTGCGCGAGTTTTTCCCGGAGGACGGAGTCTATGCCGAAGAAAGCGGCGTCCACCAACCGGAAGCCGAAGCGGTCTGGTACGTCGATCCTTTAGACGGCACGGTCAACTTCGTCCACGGTTTGCCACAATGGGCAGTATCCATGGCGCGGGTTCGAAACGGCCAACCGGAGTTGGCGGTGGTGCACGTGCCCAAGCTCGGCGAAACCTATCACGCGGCCCTGGATCAAGGGGCTTACCTCGGTGACCAAAAGCTTCAGGTATCCGCTACCCATGAATTGGACCAGGCTTTGTTGGCCACTGGCTTTCCTTATCAGCGCCAAACTTTGCTGGACAACAACCTGGAGAATTTCAACCGCTTGTTTTTGCTGGCACGAGATTGTCGTCGCATCGGAGCGGCGGCGGTGGACCTGGCTTACGTCGCCGCGGGCCAACTGGATGCCTTTTGGGAATTGCATCTGGGACCCTACGACGTAGCCGCCGGAGCCCTTTTGATTCGCGAGGCCGGCGGCGTGGTGGACACCATCGTTCCCGGCGGCGATTGGCTTCACGGAGCCAACATCCTGGCCGGTCCCGCAGCCCTGGTGGCCGCCGTGCGTGAGGTTCTGACCGCCGGACGCGATCGCGACTATCCGCCTCTGGGACACCGGCCCCAGCCTTCCGCCGGTTCGAACTCGTGAGCCTTTTACGACTTCGGGGATTGCGGGCAGGCAACCTGCAGGACCTGGACCTTGAGTTGGCCCATGGCCGCTGGACCGCATTGCACGGTCCTTCCGGAGCCGGGAAATCGGCCTTGTTGTTCGGCGTCCTGGAACCGGTTTCCGCCCGCCGTTTTCGAATTTTGCGAGACCCTAGGGCTTTACCCGGCGGCGACGAAGCCTGGCTGCGGCGAGTGGCCGACGGAGTGGAAGGCTTGCAACCGGTGGTGGCCATGGCCGGGGAAATTCCCCGGGGCCGAGGGGAGGTCGAGGTGGGCACCGCTTTGGATCTGTGGCGTCCCCTGGCGGAAAGCTGGCGCCGGATCGGCCGCCGCCGCTGCGGCCACTGCGGCCGGGATTGGCGTCCTCCCGATTTGGACAGCTTGGTGGCCCTGGCCCATGACTTTGCCAAGGAACAGACTCTGTACGTCTTTTCCGCCGCCGGCGGCCAGGACAGTCAGGAGTTGTTGCAAGCCGGTTGGACCCGGGTCCGTTTAGGCACCGAAGGCCTCTGCCGCCTGGAAGAGGCTCCGGCGACCTTGCCGGAGGACGCCTGGCTGTTGCTGGATCGATTCCGCTGGAAACCCGACCGCCTGTCCCGCTGGCGGGAAGCCATCCAGACCGCTTTGCACCGAGGGGTCGCCTTTGCCGTCGAGCGCGACCGGCAAAACCGTTTTTTCCCTCCGGCGGAGCAGTGCCCGCAATGCGGCCATCCGGTTCCCCGGCGGGAAGCGGCGGAACTCCTCACCGCCCGGGAGGCCGAGGACGTGCTATTGCAGGATTCGGATTGGGGGCAATGGTGCCAGGCACCCCTGTCTGATTGGTTGCAACTGCCGGAACCCTGTTTGGGACCGGCTCGCCGCCGTTTGGAGTTTCTGCAACGAACCGGCTTGGGTCATTTGAGTCCGGTTCGGCCCTTGGGCACCCTTTCGCTGGGGGAATCCCGGCGGCTGGAGATGGTCGGCCTCCTGAGTCAGGTCCGGCGAGATCAATTGGTGCTGTTCGACGAGCCTGGCATGGGCCTGCACGGCAACGAGCGCCGCGAATTGGCCCGTCTGTTCCGGGAATTGGTGCAACAGGGCAACACCTTGTTGACCGCCGACCCGGCCCGGGACTTCCTGGAATCGGCGGATGCCTGGCTGCTCCTGGGTCCCGGCGGCGGACCCCACGGCGGCCGCCTGGTGGATCGGGGCGACGCCAACCGCCTGCCGGATCTGGAACGCTGGCGGCCACCGGCAGCCCGCCCCCCTGAGCCTGACCAGGTGTTGAGCTTCGCCGCAATCCGCCACCGGTACCTGGACATCGACAAACTGGAGCTGCCCTTACAAAGGGTGGTCGGTTTGGCCGGGGTGAGCGGCAGCGGCAAGAGCACCCTATTGGAGGAAGTCTTGGTGCCGCGCTTGCGGGCCGGCGAAGACTTTCAAGGCAAGATTCCCACCGGCGGCGTCGCGGTGTTGTTGGAGCGGGCTCTAGGAAGTGCTGCCTTTTCCACCATCGCCACCTTGTCCGGCGCCTGGACCGCGATTCGTCAAGCCTTTGCCGAGGGAGAAGAAGCTCGCATCCGGGGTTTGTCCGCTTCGGATTTGGTCGCTCGGGAAGGCCAGGGAGCCTGCGGCCGGTGCCGAGGCCACGGATTGGATCCCGACCGCTTGCCTTGTCCTTCCTGCCAAGGCCTCGGGCTGCGGGAGGATTTATTGCAGCTCCGCCTGCGCCAGCGTTCCCTGCGGGAGTGGCTGACCACGCCGCTGGAGAGCCTGCAAAAACGGCTGCCCGCCGGCGGATCGCTGCGCCAACTGGCCGGCATCCTGGTGCAATTGGGCATGGGGCAGCGCTGCTTCGGCGAGCGCGGCCGGCTGCTTTCCCTGGGAGAACGCAGCCGCATCGCCTTGGCCCGAGCTCTGGCCGCAGCTCGCCCGGGCTGGCCGAAGCTGTTCCTGCTGGATGAACCCTGCCTGGGGCTTCCGACCTGGGAAGCCCGCAAGGTGGTCGAACTCCTTCGCAAGCTGTGCCGACAGGGTCACAGTTTCTGGGTGGTGGACCACCACGAAGTCCTGTTGCGGTCGGTGGATTGGATGCTGGAATTGGGCCCCGGTGCCGGCCCGGGAGGCGGTCGGCTGCTGTACAGCGGAGAACCGAAGGGCTTGGCCCAGGCCGGCACCCCGACCGGGCGCTGGTTGCTGGCCCGGAGGCGCAAGCCAAAACCGCCGAAAGCCGCAAAGGAACGGCCGCCGATCCGCTCCATGGCGCTGGCGGAAAGCTGGGCTCGTTCGGGACGCCAAGCGCTTGAAGCCGATTTGTGGCGGGAATTGGCCACCCGATCGGTTCTGGTCGCCGATGCCCTCGGCCAGGCCCCGCTTGGCAAGGAAGCCCTGCCGCCGACCGCCTGGCCCTGGCAACCGCCGGAGGACGCCTCTTTAGCGGCGGTGCTCGGCATTCAGGGGCGGCTGGAGGAAGCGGTACGCCAGAAAGGAGCGCCCGCCTGTGCCGCCTGTGGCCAGCGGGGCCCGTGGCCGGATTTGCTCGCCGCCCTGGAAGCTGAAGGCCCCAGGCTTCCAAGCCGGGATGGATCCTCCGGGGGAGAAGACGATTCTCCAGGGTGGTTGTTCCGCTGCCCGCTGCACCTGGCCGAAGAGGCCTGGGAAAGCGCTTCCGGCATGTTGCAGGCCGCCGGTTTCCGCCGCTTGATTCGCAACGGAGAACGGATCCTGTTGCGCCGCGGCGTCCAACCGCAACCGGGGGATGCCTTGTTCCTGGACCGCTTTGTTCCCGATCCCCAAGAGGACCCGGGTCGGATCCGGGATCTGGAGCACCATGCCTTGTTGTTGGGCCAAGGCTGGTTGGAAGCGGAGGGCGAAGACGGCCACGTCTGGCGCTATCGGAGCGGGCGTTGTCCGGATTGCGGGCGGGGCGATCCTGCAGCCCCCCAGCCCCTGGAACATCGCCTGGCCGGGCGCAGCTTGAAGCAACTGCTGCAGGAGCCGTTGCGGCAAGCCCTGGCCCACGGAGATCAGCATGCCGGCGACGCCGGACCCTTTGCCGAGCTGGCCGAGTTGCTGGCCGGAACCTCGCTGTTGGATCGCCCGGCACAAACCCGCCTCCGGGCCCTGCAAGGGCTGGAAAGGCGCTTGGCCCGATTGGTCGGCTGGTTGACCTTTCCCCTCGAAGGGGTGGTGCTGCTTCACGACCAGCCCCTTTCCGGGCTGCCTTCCAAGGTCGCCGAGCGCCTGGCCAAGGCCTTGATGCAACCCCTGGCCGGCGCTCACCGATTCACCGATCCGGAAGGCTATGCCCGGACCGAAGCCTCCTCGGCTTTGCCGGAGGTCCCGGCAAGCTGGCTGGCCAAAGGCCAAGCCTTTTCCTTGGCCTTGGATTTCGCCGAGGTCTCCGATCCGCCGCCGGCGCCGGCTGAGGCCACCGTGGCCGAAGCTCTGGGCTTGGAAGCCAAGCTCCGGGAACACTTCCTGCGCAGTGAAGAAGCCCGGCTTCGGGGTTGGAAACCCAGTGACCTGCGACGCCACCGCCAACGCCGTGGCGGCAGCGGCCGGATTTGTTCCGAATGCGGGGGCCAGGGCGGATGGCATCCTCATCCGGCCGTTCGGCTGCTTTGCAATCGCTGCCAAGGCAGTGGTTGGGGTCGGGAAACCGCCGCCTTGGAGGATCGGGGTTTGCGCTGGCCGGATCTGGCTCAGCAAGATCTGGCCGGGTTGGCGAAGCACTTTGCCGAAAGTCCGCGCCTGGCCGGGCCTTTAAAAGCGGCGGTCGCCTTGGGCATGGGGGAGCTGCGTCTTGGTCAGCGGCTTCATGAACTGCCCTTGGCCGCTCCCAGTCTGTTGGCGGTGGCGGCCGTCGCGGAAGACGAATCCTCGCTGCAAGAAGTCGCCCTGACCGTTCCCGCCGCCGGCTTGAATACCTTGGAAGCCTGCGAGATGGCCATTACCATGGAGGGCTTCCTCTCGACCGTCCCTTTCCCCAACTGGAGGGATCACCATCCGGTTTGGACGGTCCTCAAGTCCATGCGAAGGTCGAAGCCATCTCGCCGTGAGCGCGAATGACAAACCGCTGATTCTGCAAAGCGACCTGACGGTTGTTTTGGAGACCGCGCATCCCAGTTTTCAACAGATGCGCGACCGCCTGCTGCCCTTCGCCGAACTGGTGAAATCGCCGGAGTATCTGCACACCTATCGCCTCAGCCCGGTATCGGTTTGGAATGCCGCCGCCACCGGTCTGGACGCCGATGAGGTGCTGGCCTTTCTGCGCGAAAACAGCCGCTACGGCATGCCGGCCAACTTCGAAACCGAGATCCGGACCTGGTTCGACCGGTGCGGGGTATTCAAGTTGGAGAAAAGCGAACAGGAAGACTTCCTGTGCTTGCGAGCTTCCCGGCCGAAAGTTCTAAAGGAACTGCATCACGATCCGGAATTGGCCGAACTGTTCGAAAGCGTCGACCTTGAGGCCGGCACCGGTCTCTTGGGCCGAGGCAAACGCGGCCTGTTGAAGCATCGCTTTATCAAGCTCGGCTACCCGGTTCAGGATGTCGCCGGCTACGTCGAAGGATCGCCCTTGCCGGTGGCGTTGCGCGAGGAGTGCGTTTCCGGGATGCCTTTTCACCTCCGCCCTTATCAAAACCAGGCGGTGGAAGCCTTTCACCGCGGCGGCAGTTTGCTCGGCGGCAGCGGGGTCATCGTGCTGCCTTGCGGCGGCGGCAAAACCGTGGTCGGGATGGCGGCGATGGCGGCGGTGGGGGCTCACACCTTGGTGTTGACTCCCAATACCGTGGCTTTGCGGCAGTGGCGCAAGGAGTTACTCGACAAAACTCACTTGACCGATGATCAAATCGGCGAATATTCCGGCGAAAGCAAAGAAATTCGACCGGTGACGTTGACCACTTATCAAATCTTGACCTACCGCCGGGGCAAGGATCAGGATTTCGTCCACTTCGATTTATTTTCCAAGGGTTCCTGGGGCTTGATCATTTACGACGAGGTGCATTTGTTGCCGGCACCGGTGTTTCGGGCCACCGCCGAAATTCAGGCCCGGCGGCGATTGGGCTTGACCGCCACTTTGGTTCGAGAAGACGGCAAAGAAGACGAAGTCTTTTGCTTGATTGGCCCGAAGCGCTACGACGCCCCGTGGAAAGATCTGGAGCGGCGCGGCTTCATTGCCACGGTGCAATGCACCGAGGTTCGGGTCGATATGGAAGAGGAATATCGGGTGCAGTATCTGGCCGCCACCCGGCGTCGAAAGTTTCGGTTGGCGGCGGAAAATCCGGCCAAGGTCGAAGCCTTGCAGGCCTTGTTGGGCAAGCACCGGGGTGAGCGGATTTTGATCATCGGTCAATACATCAGTCAATTGACCCATTTGCACGGGGAACTGCGGGTGCCGCTGATTACCGGCCGCATGCCCAACCCGGAGCGGGAACGCTTGTACCAGGCGTTCCGCAACGGCGAAGTCAGCACTTTGCTGGTCAGTAAAGTCGGCAACTTCGCCATCGATTTGCCGGACGCCAACGTTGCCATCCAGGTATCCGGTACTTTTGGTTCGCGCCAGGAAGAGGCTCAAAGACTGGGCCGTATCCTGCGGCCGAAATCGGATGGCGGCGGCGCTTCTTTCTACTCGGTGGTCACCGAAGGTACGGTCGACCAGGAGTATGCCGAGAAGCGCCAGCGATTCCTCACCGAGCAGGGTTACTCCTATGCGATTCTGCCGGCTGAGGCCTTGTCCGAGGAATCCCTTTCGGAACAGGCATGAAAATCTCTTTGCGTCGTGCTTTGGTGCAACGGCCCCAGAGCGAATTGGTGGAACTTCATGACTTGTGGGTGGGCGGCAAACCCAGCCCGCATCGCAAGGAGTTGGTGGAGGCTTTGTGCCAGCGCATGGCGGATCCGGTGACCGTGCAATCGGTCCGAACCCGCCTGGATGAGGCCAGCCATCGGGTCCTGAGTTTGTTGCAAAGCAGCAGCCGACCGGACGGTTGTCCCTTTGAAGTGCTCAAGCAAAGGGCATTGGGCCAGGGAATTCAAGCTGGACCGGTGCGAAGCGCCTTGGCCGATTTGTGGGCCATGGGTTTCGCCATGCCCGCTCCCGAAGGCGCCGCCGGACCGAACGGCGTTCCGGAAGCTTGGGTGTTGCCCAGGGAGCTGGCCTTTGCCCTGAAACAAACCACCTCCTCCAGCTTGTCGCCGGCGGAGTTGTTGACCCTGCACGGCTATTTGGAGCGTCAGCTCGGCGGCAACGAATCTGATTCCAACTCCCAGAGAGCCCGGCGCATGTATCGATTTTTAGCCGGCGATTCATCCATTTGCGCCCGCATCGATGAATTGAAGGAAACTTTGGTGCAGCCGATGCACCGCCTGATCACCGAATTCGGAGGTTTATTGCCGCTTTCCGAATTGGACAAACTCGGAGGAGAGGGCGGCCGGGACGTCGCCACTTTGCAAAAGGCCTTGGAAGACAATTCTCTCGGCTCCTTGGGGGAATTGGATTTGGAAAGTTTCGGCATTCGCCAGCGTGGACAAATCATCGCCGTCTTCAATGAGGTGGTGATGGCCTACTTAAGGCGCGCTGCGAAAATAGATCCGGTAGAACCGGCGGCGATTGCCAGCATCGGCGTCGACTTCGTCTCGAACTTCTCCCGGTTCGCTTCTTTCGTCGGCGACCAAAACGTCCGGTTTACGGTTCGGGGTACCATCTTCAAAAGTACCGGCAAGCGCATCGCCGATACCTTGATTCCCAATCCGGGCCGCGAGTTTCGTCGCCGCGACATTCTGGACTTGGAATATCGATTCGCCCTTTCTTTCCGCTTGATCGACCGTACCGGCGAGCGTTCCTTCATGCTCACCCGGGAAGGGCAGGATTTCCTGCGCAAGCCTTTGTTGGACAAGCAACGGCAAATGCTCGATTGGTTGATTGAAGATCGGGACTTGCCCGGAGATTTGGCCCATCAATTGCGCCTGCGCCGAACTACTTTGCGGTACTTGAAGCGCTTGGAACCGGGAGTCTGGTACGACGCCATGTTTTTGCCTTTCGTGGCCCGAAACCATTATTTGGCTTCCTTGGCCATGGAGCAGGAAAGCCTGCGGGACGGCAATACTTTCCCGGTTCGGTCCTCGGCCGACTTGCAGTCGCTGGCCTGGAATCTCTTTACCTGGATCCGCAAACACCTCTATCTGCTCGGTGTCATTGACTTGGGATACGACGCCAGTGGCCGAGCTTGTGCCTTCCGCTTGACCTCGATGGGGGCGGAATTGCTTGGAGTGATTCCCGGCCGGGAGCTGGAAGGCGCCGGCCACATCGTGGTGAATCCGGACTTCGAGGTGGTGCTGTTCCCGGAAGAACATTCCCATACCTTGGTGTACCAATTGGATCGTTTTTGCCAGCGGGAATTGACCGACAGCCTATACCACTATCGGATCACTCCCGGAAGTCTCCATCGAGCCTTGTCCGAGGGCATGGATTTAAATGGCATTGTGGATTTGCTGGGAAGATTGAGCCGCACGCCGCTGCCGCAAAACGTTTTGTTCTCCTTGGAATCGTGGGCTCGAAGCGACGGCTTGGTCACTTATTACGACGACGGTCGTCTGGAGTGTGACACTCCGGAGATCCTCGATCGCTTGCAGTTGCATCCTGAACTGGGGCGATTGGGCTTTGAACGGCTTTCGCCGGGCACCTTGCGCTTGCACGGAGAAGCTCCCCAAGAAGACATCGGCGGTTGGGTTCGGGATTTCGGTGTCGCCTTCCGAGTCGCTTCCTGAATCCGGGCCTCCAGGCCAAATTCCCCGGGGCATCTGGGCGGTGGCTTCCGGGTTGTTGGACCGGCGGCAAGCTCTCCAATGGGCGGCTAACGCCTCCCCGGCGCAAGCCTGGACTTTTCGCCGGCCGGCCGGCTCGACGCGACAAGCCGTAGCCGCTTTGCAAGCTCTTCGCCACTTCCCGAAAGCTCCAGCATTCTTGTCGGTTCACGGCCGATTCGATTGGGCTCGTTGTGCCGGTGCCGACGCCGTCATTACCGGCATGGGCAGCTTGCCTTGCCGTCATTGGCGCACGCTTTGGCCCGAGGCTTGGTTGGCGGCTTCCGCTCATGACCAAGGCGAAATCGATGCGGCTTTAGCGGCCGGAGCCCAGTTTTTGATTTTCGGACCGGTGTGGGATACGCCCTCCAAACGCGGTTTATTGGCTCCCCGTGGCTTGGAGTCCTTGAAGCGTTGGTGTTGTCGCTTGCCGGTTCCGGTCCTCGCCATTGGCGGCATCCAAAATGAGACTCAGGTTCAAGCCTGTTACGACGCCGGCGCTCACGGGGTTCTGGTGCTGAGAGCTGCCGAACATAAAACCCAATTGGAATCTCTGGTTCAGGCCTGGCATCGAGCCGCAGGCTGAGGCCGGATTGTGGATTGAACGCGCCGGTCTTCGGCGTTTTCGGGTTTCACATCAGGGAAGCCATTGCGCCTGCAGCAACCCCTGAAGAATGCTTCGAGCGTATCGGCGATGAGCCTCCTCGTTCGGATGGCGATCCAAGGGATGGAGAAAAAAATCGGCAAAAGAAGCTTCGGGAAACTCTGAAGCGGTATCTAGGAACAAAAAACCCGATTGTTCCATGAGCTCTTGCCACTGTTGCAGAAAAGGAGGCCTGGGTTCATCCAACTTCAAGCAAACAAAGACTACCGGGACGTGATGGTCCTCGGCAAATCGCGCGAATTCCCGACATAATTCCTCCAGGGATTGCAGTTGCTCCGACGGCAGGGAACTTCGATTTAATTGTTCATGATAGTCGGCGATTTGCCGGTGTTTGCCCATCCCATTCAGCAGCTTCCAAAGAAAGCTGTGCCATCCTGGATAGCTTTTCGATTTTTTCACGTAGGTTCGCTTTCGATGCTCGCTACGAGTTGGAATTTGCAAGTCTTCCAAAGTAAAGGTAACCAGCAATAGATCCGGATTGAAAGGCAAGGCCTTATGCCGAGCGGTAGCCAGATAATTCCATAGCCCATAACCGGCGACGGCGAAGTTCAAAACTTCGAACCGAGTTCCGGTGTCCGAGTCATTGAGGTCCTCCTGCAATAGGGCCGGAAAGGAATCATGGACCTGAACACCCCATCCCATGGCCGGAGAGTCGCCGACGATCGCCAGACGAAAACAATCGCCGGGCTTATCCAGGCTTGCCGGCGGATTCCTCATGCCCCAAGCATTGGTTTGAAAATGAACTCCCTGAAACCGAAGATTCAAGTTCGGGCGGAGTTCATAGTGGACCTCAGGTGCGGGCGAAGCTCGCAATAAGTCGGCTCGTCCAAAGGATCGCAGACTGTTGACATAAGAGAAGTTCAGACCTCGGCGGCCGAACAACCAGCAGCGGGCGCCCAGTTCGAGAGCCGTAAACCCGGCCAGGACTATCAGAGCGCTGAGGAAAAGACGCTTGCGAGGGGGAGGGGCGGTTCGGCGCCCCACCTTGGTCTGCTTATTCATGCCGCTCCAGGGGAATCAGGGAGAAGGATGGCAAGGGCGGAGACAATCACCGCCGGATGGAGAATATCAAGCGGAAATTGAAATGGACACCCAAGCCAAAGCCGTTTTTGAATTCTAAGGATTCAGTAAATGGCAGGCGGTGGTCTTGATCAAGACCACCAGTTCCTTTCCTGGCTTCAAGTCCATCTCCTTGCGGGCGCTTGGAGTCACTCGGGAATACAGTTCCGCCCGGCCGATTTGCAAACCCACGAGAAATTCATTGCCGATCCGCTCCAGGTTGGAAATCCGAGCCGGCAGAGCATTGCGGGCGGAGATCTTTTCCGGTTTGCGTTCGCAGAGGATCAAATCTTCCGCGTAGATGCCCAAATCCACTTCCTCGCCTGGAGCGGCGGCGCAAAGGGGAGCGACCAAGGCAACGCCTCCTAAGTCGAAAAAACTGATGCCGCCTTCCGGGTCGTGCTCCAACACCGGAAGACGCATCAGATTGTCGACCCCAAGCAAATTGGCGATGCCGATTTGAGTCGGCCGGGCCAAGACTTGAACCGGAGGCCCTTGGGCGACGACGCGCCCCTTTTCCAACACCAGACAATCATCGGCCAAAGCCAACAATTCGGAAGCCCGATGGGTGACGAAAATCATCGGGACTTTTAGGACCCGCTTGGCTTCCAACAGCAAGGTCAAAAATTCACGGGCCAATTCTGCATCTACCGAAGAAGCGGGCTCATCCAGCAACAACATGCGAGGCTGCGCCAATAACGCCCGCCCGCAAGCTACCCGCTGCCTTTCGCCTCCGGAAAGGGATTCAGGATTGCGTTGCAACAAGGAATCGAGGCGTAGAACTTCCAATATGCTCCGGCCTCTTTCGCTGTGAAATACGTTCTTCGCCCCGGGGGCATACACCAAATTGGCATAGGTGGAAAGGTGGGGGAACAGCAAGGGGTCTTGGGGAATCAAGGCCAATCCCCGTTTTTCCGGCGCCAATCGTCGCCCACCCGGTCGTTGCGCCAACGGGATTCCGTTTAAAACGATCCGCTCTTGTTTCGGGCGAAGGATCCCGGCGACACCGTGGAGCAAAGTGCTTTTGCCCGAACCGGATCTTCCAAAGATGCCTAAAACCGGAGCTTCGGAACGGAAATCCACGTTCAATTCAAATTCGGATAAAGGTTGACGCAGGTGGACTTCGATCATGAGCGACCGCTCCTTTGACGGTGGCGTGCCGTCAGCCAGGCCATGAACAACAATGCCGACAAGGACAAAGCAATGCTGAGCAGGGTCAAGCGCATCACCGCGGTTTCGGATCCCGGAAGGTTCAGCAAGGTATAAACCGCCAGGGGAATTTGCCTGGTTTCCCCTTCAATGTTTCCGGCAAAAATCATGGTGGCACCGAATTCGCCCAAAGCGCGAGTAAAGGATAAAACCGCTCCGCCAAGCAAGCCCGGAAGAGCCAAGGGCAAGGTGATTCGAATAAAGGTAAAGGTCGGTCCGCGGCCCAGAGATCGGGAAACCGACTCAAGGCGCGGATCCACTCCCAGCAAGGAAAGGCGAATGGCTTCCACCAACAAGGGAAAGCCGACCACCGCGGCGGCGAGCACGCAGGCGGTGGTGGAATAAGCCAGATGATGTCCGGTCAGGGCGAACCAACTGCGGCCGATAAAACTGCTACGCCCGAGGAAGGTCAGCAACAAATAGCCGGTGACCACCGGTGGCATGACCAAGGGGAGCATGATGAAGCCCTGCAACAAGGCTTTGCCTCGAAATGAACGGCGGGCCAGCACCCAGGCCAATAACAAGGCAGGGAGAAAAGAAAGCAAGACCGCCGCAGCGGCTATGCGAGCGGCTAGAGCCAGAACTTGCCATTCCGCGGCGCTGGGCATGGCTATTGCCCTTCGGCTAAAGGCGGTGCAAAGCCGGCGGCTTGGAACACCTGCCTGGCTTTTGGGCTGAACCAATAATCGGTATCCCGCCCGGAGACTTCGCCCGTGTTCTCCGGACGCAAACGGGCTACTAGATATTCAATGGGCCGATGAGTTTTCGGATCCAGAGCAAACAAAGTTATGACATCGGCCACTCGGGCGTCGGTGAAGTAAACGAAACCGGCAGCCGCCTCCCCTTGGGCCACCGCTCGAAGCACGGAACGCACGTCGTCCAAACCTACCGCATACTCTCGAATCGCCGACCAGTGGCCGGAATTGCGAAAACTTTCCCGGGAGTATTCTCCCGCCGGCACGCCTTCATCGGCCAAGGCGATGCGGTCGCCTGGAGCCAGGCGTTGAAGTAATTGAGACAGGTCCTCAGGAAGATTGGAAGCTAGCGGAGATTGGGCGGGGGCGATGCAGACCAAGCGGTTTCTGGCCACGACCCGAGGAGGCTCTTGCAAGCAACCGGCTTGGTCCAAAGTTTCCATCCAATGCCGATTGGCGGAAAGAAAGAAATCGGCCGGCGCTCCATCTTGAATTTGGCGAGCTAATCCGCTGGTCGGGCCGAAACTGCAAGACCACGGGCCGCCAGGGGCATCCTCGGCCAATTTAGAAACCACGTCGGTCAAACTGGCAGCGGCAAAAACCAAAGTCTGGGAACGATCGTGTTCGGCACCGCAAGCGAAGGCGGCGGTGGCAAGAAGCAAACCGCAACTCCACCAGTTTCCAGAAGGAGCGATCCGCTTCATTCGCTCAAACTCCTGATTTCCCCGGCTTCTCGAGTTTCGTAACCGGGCACCGCACCCGCCTGGCGATGAAAGAACTTGGAGCGAAGAGCTTCAATGACGGCTTTGACCGGTGGATCTTCCAAAGTATCTCGACGGGCGCAGAAATCGAAGGCTTCTTGCTCCAAAGGAATGAAGTCCAAACCGGCTTGAACCGCCGCCATGCGAACGCAGACTCCGACTTGGGCCCATCCGCTTTGAATGGTGGAGGCCACGCCGAAATGATCAGAGGCCAAGTGGGGGCCAAGCTGAGGTTTGGAGTTTCGGTCTTGCCACAACTTGTCCAAACACCGGCGGGCGCCGGAACCGGATTCGCGACCCACCCAACGGAGATCGGCTTGCAGGACTCCACCCACCGTGCGAAGTCCCAAGGCTGGATCCAAAGCCAAGCCTTCTTCCCAGGTGGCCACCCGAATCAAAACGAAATCGGGACCAAGCAGGCGCCGCACTACCGCGGCGTTGTCGCCCAAATGCAAGCCGGCCAGATGCACGCAGCGGTGGCGAAGCAACTCCAAAGCCGCCCGGCTGGAACGATTGAACGGCAACAGGCGAAAGGAATGGCTTCTTTCCAAGGCGGATGCCAACAGAGCCACTGCGGGATCACATCCTGCGACCACCACGGTGGGCGGCGCTTGTTCGGCTGTATCGCAATCGTGGGGGAGCCAACCGGCGAAAGTGGATTCCACTGGATAGCGCCACCACCGTTCTCCAACTCGGGCTTGCCAGAACGAGGCTTGTTCCGCCTTGGGCTTCCAGGCCCAGTCGGGTGAGGCCGTGGCCCCGATCCGGTCCAAGGTGAACAAGGCTTCCACCGGGACCTGGAAGGCGGCCGCCAAGGCCAAAGCCGCCGTGGTCGAGGGAACCAGGCGGGCCTGTTCGATGGCCGAAACCCCGCTGCGGGACAAGCCGGCTCGCTGAGCCAACTCCGCCTGGGACCATCCTCGCCGTTGGCGATGCTGACGCAGACTATTGTGAAGGCTGCGAAGGGCCTGAGGGTCTGACGCCATGATCCTAGAGTAAGACGCCAGGATCATGTCGTCTAGGGCTCAAAACTGGCGATCAGTCCGGTGCCGGCAGGAGGACGGGGACCGCCAGCGGCTGATTCAATTTGGTGCTCAAGTCGGCGGGAAGGACCCCATAAGGACCGGCGCAGACCACCACGGCATAGGCCACGCCCTTGTCTTCCAACTTCAGGACCAGGTAGGCCCATCCCCAAGGGTCGGCCTCCACCGGAACGTGCTCGGGGAGGAGACTGGACAAAGGAGAGGTGGTGCCGCTGAAATCCGGAGCGATTTGGCCTTTCCCGGCCAGAGGGTAATTCCAAGCCCCCGGATCGTCCTCTTCCATGGCTAGGCGGATGGCGCCGGCCAAAAATTCCAGGTCGTCCCTGGCTTTAATCACCCGGGCATCGTGGAGGCCGTCGTCCCGGGTTCGGAACACCATCCAAGTCGTGCCCGCCAGGAGCAGAACGATCCACAACAGTTCCACGAGGGTCATGCCCCGGCGGCGGTGGTTCCCGGTACCCATGCTCATTGTCCTAACCTGGCCAGGGACTTCCAGCAAGAAGGCTGGAGCGATTGGTCGAAAGGAATAGAAGCCGGCGTAAACTTCCGGCCTTCGACCCTGGCGGGAATCCACACCGGAACGAAGCCGTGGTCCATCGTCTGCGATGAGCGCATCCAAGGGAGAAGATCAACTGCACCGGCTTTTTGAGGAAGCCTTTCGCCGCCGCCGTGGTCTGCGTGGGCCGGGGGACGATTGCGCTCGCTTGCAAAGCCGACATGGCCAAGCTCTGGCCATGAGCACCGATCAAGTCATCCCGGGAGTTCATACCGAGCTGGATGCGTCGCCGAAGCGATTGGCGCAAAAACTTCTTCGCCGCACGCTGAGTGATTTGGCGGCTGCTGGAGCTACCCCTTGGGCCGTCAGTTGGACCGCAGCGGCGCCGCCGGAAAAGGGAATGGCTTGGATGAAGCGCTTGGCCAAAGCCTTTCTCCATGAGGCGGAGTTGTTCGGCACTTCCGTGATCGGCGGAGATTTAAGCACCGCTCCGGCGGTGGTGTTGACTTGTACCGCCTTGGGCTGGGAGGGGCGACGTCCGGCTCCCGGCCGTTCCGGCGGACGTAGCGGGCATTGGCTGGTGGTGACGGGGAAATTGGGCAACGCGGTTCGTAGTGGCCGCCATTTGTGTCCGGAGCCGCGATTAATCGAGGGACGACTTTTGGTAGAGCGTTATGAAGCCAAAGCCATGATTGACCTTTCGGATGGTTTGGCTCGGGACCTGCCGCGTTTGTTGGAAAAATCCGGGTTGGGAGCAGTCGTGGATTTGGATGCCTTGCCCATGGATCGGAGCCTAAGTCGCACCTTGCCCGGTTTCGAAGCGGCGGTCAGTGAAGGAGAAGATTATGAATTGTTGGCGGTGTTGGAACCGGCTAAAGCGAGACGGGCCTTTTTTGATCCGATCTTGCGCAAAACCGGATTGCACGCCATTGGTGAATTGCGTTCCGAACCTGGATTGGTTTGGCAAATCGATGGGGAGGCGGTGACTCTCTCCGCTTCCGGCTGGCAACACGATTGGAAATGACCACGAATCCTTCCTTCCGCTGGCAAAGTCGTAGCCCGGAACAGAGTCAACGATTCGGAGAAATCCTGGGAAGTCTGCTGCAAGCCGGCGATTGGTTGGCCTTGTACGGCGATTTGGGTGCAGGAAAGACCACCTTGGTCGCCGGTTTGGCTCGCGGCTTGAAAATTCAAGCGCCGGTGTCTTCCCCGACTTACTTGCTGTGCCACGAATACGAAGGCGAAACCACGCTATTTCATTTGGACGCTTACTTCACCGCCCGCATGGAAAGTTTGCTCTTGGAAGGATTGGCCGAACGCCTTGCCGGTGAAGGAGTCGTAGTCTTGGAGTGGGCCGAGCACGTGGAATCTTGGTTACCCAAGGATCATTTGGCTCTTTCCATGGAAGTCACCGCCGGCTTAGGGCAAGAGGAAAATTCCAAAACCGAATCGTCCATTTCGGAGCCGGAAGATTCCGGTGTTCGCGATTTGACCCTGGAAGCTCATGGTCCCCGTTCCACGGCTCGACTTCACGCCATGCAAGGCCAACTGGAAAGCTTGTCCTCGCCGTAGCAGAATGAAACCACGCCGGCCGCGGCGTTCGCAGTGAGTGCTTCCGCTCGAGATGACCTTTTGGTGCGCTTTCGCGCCGGGGATCCCCAGGCTTTCCAAAGCCTGGTGTCGGAACTCGGCCCGCGGCTGAAGGGCTTCTTCTTACGCCAAGGCGCCCGGGAAGATGAAGCCGAGGATTTGCTCCAAAGCGTCTTTCTTCGAGTGCTGCAGGGTTTGGACCGCTACCAGCCGAGTGGCCAGCTCAGCGCCTACTTTCTCCGCATTGCCCGCAATCTGTGGATCGACCATCGCCGGCGCAAACGCCCTCAAACCGGAGTCGAGATGCCGGAGGCCGCCGCGGCAACGGAGGGTCCGGAGGAGCATGCCGAAACCCAGGATCGAGCCGCCTTGCTGCGCCGGGCCTTAGCCGCTCTGGATCCGGCGGCTCGCGAACTGCTCGAGTTCGCGGTGCTGCAAAAACTACCTTATAAAGACGTCGCGGACCTCCTGGGGATCCCGGTCGGCACTGTTAAGTCTAGGGTTTACTATACTTTACGAAGGCTTCGCGAGCAGTTGCCGGAGTTGGCTCCCTCTTCGGAAGTTTCTTCGAACCCTGAGGAGGAGGAATCCGTTGGCCCCTAAGCCGGGGACCCCGGTACAGGCATGAGTTCCATCGACAAGCCCGCAGGCGACGACATCGCCGACCCCAACTTCCCGACTCCGGAGCAGGAAGCGGTTTTGGACGCTTTTGCCGAGGAGTTGCAAGCGGCTTGTCCCGATCCTCCCCTGAGCGCTGCTTTAGAAGAGGCTTTGCAGAACGAGGCGCTGGCCTTCGAGCTGCAAAAGGCTCACTCCGAGCCGCCCTTGAGCGCCGGGTTCCGCGACCGCCTCTGGCGCCATTGGCAAGCGGCTCCCGCACCGATTTGGACCATGCGCGGGGCTTTCCAACGCAATCCCGTTTTGCGGGTCGCCGCCGCCTTGTTGGTGATGTCCACCTTGGCGGTCCCGATCACCGGCATGGTGTACTTCCTGAATCCGCCGAAGCCGGAACACCCGGTGATTCAGGTGCAAGTGCCCCGTGGAAACGGTCCTGGCGCAGTTGCCGAAGAGATCTGGCAACCGCATTTGGAAACGCCGGCGTCGCCGGATTTGGAAGAGTGGCTCGCTACCCAGGTTTTCGATGATTCCTGGATGGTGGCGGTAGAACAGCAAAACCGGTTGGCGGCTTTGTCCTTCGCCTGGCACCAGCGCTTTCCGATCTCGAATGCCGGCCCGCCGCCCGAAGCCGGCGAAGCTTCTTGGTCCGGGGAAGCGAAGGGCTTTGCTTTGCGGTTGGCCTGGCTGGCCCCGGAGTCCGGGCGGCAGCAAGATTGGCCGAATCTCAGTGCCGTCGATCTGTGGTTGGAAATGGAGCACCGGCTGGCCCTGGCCCCGAGCCGGCAGCAAGAACTACAAGCACCCCCGGAGGGCCTGGTGCAGCGCTTCCGCGAACTATGGGCCTTAGGCGGCGAAGCCAACCGCGCCTGGCTCCAAGGATGGAAATTGGTTTTAGACGGCCATTTGGACGGCGCCAGCCTGCCTTTGCCAAGGACTTTGGTACCGGAGGCCTTTCCGGGACTATCCTGGGCCCAATTGGCATGGCAGCCCGACCCCGGCGATTTCAGTTCCAGGCCCTAGGCCTGGCCCACAAACTGCCCCTGGTTAGCGCGGCGGCGGCGGGGATGCTGTGCTTCCTCCCCGACTTGGCTGCCTTGCCGCTTCCCCAGCGGGGAGTGCCGCCTTGGAGCCAGTTGGAACCCATGATCGCCGAAGCCGATTTCATCGCTCTCGGCAAAGTGGAGGAGACCCGGTATTTGGCTCCCTTGGGCCACCGCATCAGCGTCCGGCTAGAAGAAGTCCTTTGGCCGCCGCTGCACAACCCCAACCCCAAGCGCTGGCGTCCGGTCCATTACCTGACCGACAGCAAAAAAGTGGTCCTCCCGGGAGATCGGGAGTTGTTGTTTTTGGCCAAACCGGCCAAGGATGGCTTGCACCACCAATTGCTGCACAAAGTCGGCGCTCGCGATCTGCATCAGGAACCGAAAGTCGCATGGTTGCGGCAGGTTTTGAAACACCGGCAGGCTCCTAAAGACCGCCAAGCACGGTTGTTCGTCGCTTTTTACGGCCGTTCGCTGTGGGCAGAGGCCGTGTGGACCCGGAATCAAGCTCTGGCTGAAATCGAGCGGCTGCGCCGGCAGCGAGGGCCGGAACTGCACACTTTGTTGGCTATTTCCGATCTTCAGAAGGCGCTGAAACTTTATCCGGACGGCCCGATGCACTTGCGGTTGCAAGCGATTTTGGACTGGCGACAAAAACCGCTCCCGAAACCGGATCGGCCGCCGCCGAAGCCGGAAGACGGTTCCTAAGTCCAATTTCGGGAAAAAGAGCGAAGTCCAGGCTTTTGGGCCGTAGGGATCCGGACCCGACGCGGCTATCCTTTCCGCCATTGCCATGGTCTTGACACCCCTGTTCCTCGCCTTGTTCGCCTTCCAGGATCCGGTCTCGACGGCCCAAGATCCTGCGAACCCCACCGAGTCGCCGGTGCTGACCGACCAGGCGGAGCAGCAAGCTGCCCCGGCCCCGGCCGCGGATTCCGGTCCTCGAACCTTGTCCTTGCGGGTGGAAGACGTGGTCCGGTTGGTGCTGGAGCACTCGCCGGCGGTGCGGCAAGCTCACCTGAGGACCTTGGCCAGCGAAGGTTCGATCACCGAAGCGTCCGGCATCTTCGATCCGGTTTTGTTCGGAGAGCTGACCTACAGCTATTCGGAACGGGAAAACGCTGGGGGTTTCTTCAGCGGCGGCGTTTCCAATACCCACATCCGATCCTGGCAAGGACAGCAGGGCATTCGCCAGACCTTGCTGACCGGCGGTACTTTGTCGGTAAGCCTGAACGAGACCTACACCGAGGACAATCAGCCGACCCGCTTCTTCGGTTTCAACCCTCAATCCGACGTGGCCTTCAGTGCCAGCTTCAGCCAACCCCTGTTGCGCGGCGGTTGGTACACCTCGACCACCTCGGGAATCCGGCAAGCCGAACTGAATTATGAAAGCCAAATTGCCACCTTGCGCCAAACCGCTCAAGAAGATCTGCAACGGGCGGTGGATGCTTATTGGGATTTGGCCTTCGCTTTGGAAGATTTGGAAGTGAAGGAGTTTTCGCTGCGCTTGGGAGAAGAACTCAAAGACGTCACCGAGGCCAAGTTCCGAGTCGGTACCGCTGCTGAAGTGGAAGTGGTGCAAACCGAGGCCGACATCGCCGCCCGCCGCGATGCTTTGATTACCGCTCGCAACTTGGTTGAAGTCCGTCGCGACGCTTTGAGGGCGTTGATTTTCCGCTTGGAAGAGATTCAAGATTGGGAATTGTCCTTACTTCCGGTAAGCGAGCCGCCGCCTCCCGATACGGTGGATTTGCGCTGGACCGAAGCCTTGGAGGTGGCCCGCCAATTCCGCCCCGAGTTGCGTAACGGCCGCATTTTGTTGGAACAAGCCCGGTTGGGTTGGGAAGTGGCCCGCAAGAATTTGTTGCCGAAGTTGGATTTCACCGGAACGGTGAACAGCAGCGCCACCCGAGAACAATTGCCGGAAGCTTACTCGCCAACTTTTGATTTCACCGCCGCCGGTTATTCGGTGGGATTGGTTATGGAAATCCCTTTAGGCAACCGCACTTTTACCGGAGCGGAGCGGCGCAGCCGGTTGGAGTACTTTTTAGCCCACCGCAGTTTGCGCGATCAGGAACACGCCATTGCCGGGGAAGTGCGCGACGCCGTCCGAACCGTGAATTACCTGGCTGAGCGGGTGCGCATTACTCTTCGCGCCCGAGAAGTGGCGGAACGGCAACTGGAAGCCGAGCAGCGGCGGTTGAAGGAAGGCGCGTCCACCAACTTCCAGGTGTTGCAATTCCAAGAAGACTTGGTGGTGGCCTTGAGCAATGAAAAGAATGCTCAATTGGAATACGCCAAGGCTCTGACTCGCCTGAATACGGTCCAAGGCTTGAATTGGGACGGTAGCTCGCCACAGCTTCCCGAACTGGAAGATTACACCCCTTCCGATTCGCCGCTGGAATAAGCCGCGGCCAAGCCTTCCAAATCGGCAAAGCACTGCAAGCGGTTGCAACGGGCCCGCAATTTGGCGGCGCCGGGCAATCCCTTCAAGAAGTCGGCCGTCAACCGGCGCATGATCCGCATGCCGCGGAATTCGCCGTACAACTCGGTGACGCCGCAGCCTAATTCCAACAACAAACTCGCGCGGGTAGCAGGGCCGGGATCATTCGGAACCGCTTCACCGTTTAGCCATGCCCGGATTTGCTGAAACAACCAAGGTCTGCCCAAAGCGCCGCGGCCGATAGCGATCCCGGAAACGCCGGTTTCCAGCATGCGTTTGGCGGATTCGATGCATTCCACATCCCCGTTGCCGATCACCGGAATGTGGACCGCCTTGGCCACTTCGGCAATCAAATTCAAATCGGCGACCCCGCTATAGCGTTGTTCCCGAGTGCGACCGTGGACCGTGACCGCTTGCGCCCCGGCTTCCTCCATGCGCTTGGCGAATTCAGGAGCATTTTTGTTTTCGTCATCCCAGCCAGCCCGGATCTTCACCGTCACCGGGGTCGATGTGGCGGCCACCATGGCGGCGACGCAACGGGCGGCTAACTCCGGTTCTTTCAACAAGGCGCTGCCACCACCGCCGCCGGTGATTTTGGGAACCGGACATCCGACGTTGAGGTCGACGATGTGAAAACCCAGGGTTTCCACCTTAGCCGCAGCCTGAGCCAGCGCCTCAGGGTCGGCTCCGAAAACCTGAGCCGCCACCGGATACTCCTCTGCGCCTCGCTCCAACAGAGCCAAGGACTTTTGATCGTCGAAGCCAAGGGCGACCGAGGAAACCATCTCGGTGGTGGTCAAATCGGCGCCGAATTTCCGGCACAGGCGCCGGTAGGCTAGGTTCGTGTTTCCCGCCATCGGAGCCAAAGCCAAACCTCCGGCCACCAGGTGGGGACCCACCGAGAAACCCAGCTCCAAGTCGGGACTAGCTTCAGTCATGCACGACGAATTTTACCTTCGAGGACGGCGGCGGTCGGCGCCGCCGCACCGATGGATTTGGGCCGTCTTGGTCCTGGGGTGGCTGCCGTGGGCCTGCGGCGGAGACCATGGTGGAGAACAAGGCGGAGAGATTCGCCCCGGGGCCATGAATCCCGCTGAGGGGCAAGACGAAGTCTTTCCTGCCGTTTCCGCCGAGCGCTTGTACGAACCGCCGGCCGACGGTGACCTTTTGCCGCGCTTTATCGATCATTTGGGGACATCCAGCCGCCAGGGACTGCGCTACGCCCGAGAACGATTGCGAGAACGAGGCGCCGAGGCGGTGCCGGCATTGCGGGCGGCAGCCGAGGCTCATTTGCAGGATGGAGCGAAATTCGGCTTGCAGCAGAACCTATTGCAGGCTCTCATCGCCAGTGGAGATCCCTCGATCGCCGATTTGTTCGTCCGATATTTGGAAACTTCCAAAGTCGTGGTGGTGCGAACCACGGCGGTGAAAGGCTTGGAAATCTTGGGCGGTCCGGAACATGCTCCGGCTTTGATTCAAGTGGTCAAACTGGAAACCGAATTGGCTCCCATGAGCCGGGCGCTTTCCGCCTTGGGCAAAATCGGCGGCGAGGAAGCGGCGGGGTTTTTGGAAGACATGGTGTTGCAATGGATCGGCGCCAACCCATTGCCGGATTCCACTCTGCCGATCGCTCGCATTGGTCCCCACGCATGGAATGCTTTGTTGCTTTTGGATGACGAAGGAGCGAAGGAACGATTGGCTCGAATCGGTCCGCAACTGGGCCCCTTTCTTTCCTTGCAAGCTTTAGCCACCCGAGTGGACCTGGGCGAACGAGGCCTCACCGAGTTGGTGCGGGATTATTTGGAGCCGGCCCGTTTTCCTTCAGCCAGGACTCGGTCCCTGGCCGTTCGGGTTTTGGCCTTGGAGCATGACTGGCCCGCCATCTTGGCAAGAGTGGAAGATCCGGAAGCCGGAGTGCGCAAAACCGTGGCGGAAGTCCTCCGCCACCAACAGGCCGTTTCCCAGGACGTCGGCTTGGAAACACTTTGGCAATTGGCGGAGGATTCCGATCCGGACGTCAGAGCGGTGGCCATGCAAGCCTTGCTGGAAAGAGGCCAAAGGCAGGTCCTGGAACCTTATCTTTCAAGCTTGCGCAACTTTCCCGTCGACACCGGCTCGGTTGAGGCTTTGTTGTTGCTGAAGGATCCCATTTTTAAAGATCCTCGGACCGTTCCGATCTTGATCAGCCGCTGGCCTTTCGCTTTGCCGGCCAATCGATTTGACATCATTCGTGCCATGGGCAAGTTGGGGGATCCGGCGGCGGTTCCGCATTTAGATACCGTTTTGCGCGATCAGGAAGAGGAAATAGAACTGCGGGCCATGGCCGCCACCCAGTTGGCGAATATGGGAGAAAGTGCGATTCCGGTGCTCAAAGCTTATTGGCAGCAAAGTACCGAACCGAGCTTGAGATTTCGAACTTTGGAATCTTTGGCCCGGTATGCCGGCGATCATGAACAGGTGGCCCAAATTTTGATCGATTTGATTTCCGATGACCAGGCGGCCGATTTGGATCGGCAATTGGCCATGGACGTCCTGCCGCTGGTGTTAGGGGAAGCCGCCTTTCCGCACTTGGTCAAAGCTTGGCAAAGCGAAGCTCGTAGTGAGATTCGCACTTATCTCAACAACTTGCTGCTGGATCTCTACTGAGGCCACTCTTTTAGGCAAGAGAAGACGCCGGATCCGCTAGGAAGTCGGAAATTTACAGCCAAGTGGGCCTGTGATATTTATCATAGGTCCGGCCGTGTCCCATAGTCTCCCTGCCCGTCTCCCGCAGTTGGCGGTGGCCACTCCGTGGTCCTTCCACTTCGGCGCCTCTCGGGTGGAGGATCTGGCCCAGGCGGCGGCGGAGCGGGGCATCCACGCCTTGGGCATGAGCGACCTCAACGGTCTGTGGGGGGCGATCCCCTTTCAACGAGCTTGCGATCAGGCCGGGATCAAACCGTTGCTCGGAGTGCACCTGCAGGTGGAAGGCATCCAGGCTCGGTTGTTGGCCCTGAACGCCGAGGGCTACGCCGCCTTGTGCCGGCTCAGCACCCGGTTTCAGCTTTCCGGCGCCGAGAGTCAGGGCGGTGGTGTCGGCCGCTCCCGCTGCCTGCTCGAATGGCTGTGCGAAGAAGGCCGCGGTTTTGCTCTTTGGAGTCGGGACGAAATTCTCCTCGCTGAGTTGAAAGCCCGCCGGGGCCCGGAAGAACTCTACGTAGAGCTGCCGCCGGCGCCCGCCGGCTTGCGTGAGATGGAAGCGGCCCGCCGGCTGCAACTGCCGCTCCTGGCCGCTCCTGAGGTCGTGTTCGCCTCGCCGGAAGACTTCGCCCGCCACCGTCTGCTGGTGGCGATCGGCGCCAATACTCTGCTCAGCCGTTTGCACGAGCACCCATTAAGTCGCGAGCGCTTGCGTTCCTCCGAGGCCTGGCTACGTGACGCCACGACGCTGCGACAAGACTATGCCCACGCTCCGGAAGCTTTGCAGCAAGCGCTTTCCCTGGCCGAGCGAGTTGAGTTTCGCATCCCGATCGGAGTCCTGCAGCAACCGCGCTTTCCGGTGGAAAACGGACACAGCGCCCAAACTCAGTTGCTACATCTTTGCCAACGCGGTCTTCGCCGCCGGCACTTACCGGCCGACGGCCGCTACGGCCGACAGTTGCGCAGAGAACTGAAGCTGATCGCCGAACAAGGTTTGGCCGACTATTTTTTAATCGTCGCCGATTTGGTTCGTTTCGCTCAAGAACAGGGCATTCAAAACTGCGGTCGCGGCTCCGCCGCCAACAGCCTGATTTCCTATCTACTTGGCTTTACCCACATCGATCCTTTGCGTCACGAATTGTATTTCGAGCGTTTCATGAATCGCGGGCGCAGCGATTTTCCCGACGTTGACCTCGACTTTGCCTGGGATGAGCGCAATCGGGTTTTGGATTACGTTTATCAACGTTACGGCCGCGATCGGGTCGCCATGATCAGTACTCATAACACCTTCGCAGCCCGCGGCGCGGTACGAGAATTAGCCAAGGCTTTGGGAGTTCCGGCAAGGGAAATCGGGCCGATAACCCGGGCCTTTCCCTGGTACAGCGGCAAGTTGGATCCGGAAAGCTTGCGCCGCAACCCAAGAACCGCTCATTTGCCGCAGGAAGCCGAACCCTGGCGAACCATCTTCGAGCAGGCGCAAAAGCTGGATGGTTTTCCGCGCCATTTGGGTATCCACGCCGGCGGCCTGGTGCTGGCGCCGACTTCCCTGACCGATCACCTCCCTCTGCAGTATGCCGCAAAGGAAACCGAAGGTGGGCGCATGGTGATCACCCAGTGGGATATGTATCCGGTGGAGGATGCCGGTCTGTTAAAGATCGACTTGCTCGGCAACCGCGGCCTGGCGGTGATTCGCGATTCGATTGCCGCAGTGCGGCGCAACACCGGTTTGCAGCTTGATTTTCAAAAATTGGACCCGCAGCAGGATTCCGATACCAATGCAATTCTGCAACGAGGTGACACCATGGGCTGCTTCTACATCGAATCGCCGTCGATGCGCAGCCTTTTATACAAGCTGCGCTGCCGCACTTTTGAAGTTCTTGTGGCGGCTTCTTCGATCATCCGCCCGGGCATTTCTTCCTCCGGCATGATGCAGGCTTACGTCGAGCGCTATCACCATGCCCGCGAGCACGGTCAGCACCAAAGCGATTGGTATTTGCTGCCGGTTTTGCAGGAGCATCTGGCTGAAACTTTTGGCGTGATGGCCTACCAGGAAGACGTTTTGAAAGTTGCGGAGCACGTTGCCGGCATGAGCCCTGAGGACGCCGACGGCTTGCGCCGTTCCATGACCAAGAAAAGAGCTCACCATCGCATCGAATCTTTTCGTCGGAAGTTTTTCGAGGGAACGAAAGCCCGCGGGATTGCGCCCGAGGTCGCGAAAGAACTATGGCGACAAATCGAGTCTTTTTCCGGTTATTCCTTTTGCAAGGCCCATTCCGCCAGCTTCGCGGAAGTTTCCTATCGCTCGGCCTATCTACGGGCCCACCACCCGGCGGAGTTCATGGCTTCCGTCTTGGCCAACCACGGTGGTTTCTACTCGACTTTTGCCTACATTGCCGAGGCCTGGCGCATGGGGTTGCAAGTTTTACTTCCCTGCATCAATCAGAGCCACGAGCAGTTTTACGGCGCCGGCGACTGCATCCGGGTCGGCCTGGCTCAAATTCACGGGCTTTCGGCCAAAGCGCGCCGGCGCTTGCTGCAACTCCGGGCAAAGGACGGCCCTTTCCTCGATTGGGACGACTTCCTGCGGCGATTCCAACCCGCCTCCAAGGACCTGGATGCACTGATTCGAGCCGGCGCTTGCGATACTCTTGCTGACGATATGACCCGGCCGGAACGGCTGCGAGCAGCGGCCCTTTATCAACGGCACCGCCAAAATCCTCTGGTGGGGGAAGGCAGCTTGTTCGCCTCTCAATTTCCGGCGCTTTGCCCGAAGCGCCCGCCATCGGCGCCGGAATTTTCCCGCCGCCAGTTGTTGGAAATGGAGGCGAAAGCCCTGCAGTTTCTGGTCAGCGCTCACCCCTTGGAACTGTTTCAAGATTCGATTCGGCAGATCGACGTGGTTCCCGCCCGGGATCTGCGACTGCACATCGATCAGACCGTGCGCCTGGTTGGCTGGCAGGTGACCAACAAGCCAATTCAAACTCGTAAAGGACAACCGATGATGTTCCTTTCCTTTGAAGATACGACGGCCCTTTATGAGACCGTGATGTTTCCCGAGGCTTACCGGCGGTTGGCGCCGTGGGTTTTAACTCGGGGCCCTTATCTATTGGAAGGTGTTCCGCGAGATGAATATGGCGCGATCACCGTAGACGTGCGTCACTTGAAATTGCTCGACGGCCAGATTTTGGACTTCTCGAGCCGGCGAACGCGAAGAGCTTGAGCTTGGTCGGAGCGGGGAAAGGTTATTCGCCGTACTTCGCTTGAGCCGCTTGCAGGCGTTGTTGGCTTTCCGGTCGCCACCAAAGCTCCTGCCAGGCATCCAAAGCACCGGCTTGGTATTCCTTATCCGCTTGTTCGAGAACGGCGGCTTGAAGGGAAGCCTTATTGGTCTGCCAAGCTTCCGGGGGGAAAGCCGCCAGCCGTTTGGCTTGCTGACAAGCAACTTCCAAAAGGTCAGTCCTTGGCAAACAGTCGCTGAACAAACCGGCCTGGCAGGCGGCCTTGGGGGAAAACATTTCGGCGCCAAGAATCCAGCGAGAGGTCCAAGGTTCGGGAATCCGCGCTTTGCAGATTTGCAAGACCAGAGGAGGAAAGGGAATGCCGTGGGCAAGCTCCGTCACTCCGAGACGAAATTCGTCGTCGTCAGCGACCAGGCGCAAATCGGCACACAAAGCCAAAACCAGCCCCCCGGCGACAGCATGGCCGTTGACTGCGGCGATCAATGGCCGAGGAAAGCTCCAAGCCTCACGAAACAAGGCTTCTACTGCCAGCAGATGCTCGGCAAGTCCCAATCGATTGAGGGTGGCGACTTCACCGAGGTGAAGGCCAGTGGAGAAAAAGCCTTCACTTCCAGTGATGACAACAGCCGGAGAATCTTGAAGATGGGCCAAATGGGCTCGCAATTCAGCAATCATGCCGGCGTGCAGGCAATGTCCTTTCGGGCCGGTCAAATGCAGGATGACAACTTCATCCCGTTCTTCAAGGCGTACGTTTTCGGTAGCGTTCAAGGCCTGATTCTAGCGAGGCGTCTTTGCATTCTCCAAATGGTTCCAATTTGGTCTAGTGGGAAGGATCTCATTTATGATGCTGAGTTGCCGCGGGAACTTCCATAACGTGAATTCCCTTGGATTGCGACCAGAAACCCCAACCGGTCTGAGGCGGAAAGGCGTGGAAGCGCACCATGCCGAAATCATCCGTGCTTTTATGAAAAGGGAGAGAGCCCGATCGCTCAGATGGAAAAACAAAGCCGTCCGGTGTCATTTGCACGGAAACATCCGACACCGGTGCGCCATAGGTATTCACAATCTGAAAAACTCGAGTTTCCCCGGATTGTAAGGCCAATGAAATTGGCTCCAGAGCCGGGGATTGCACGAACCCGTAGCTCCAAAAGCCTCTCGTGGTTTCCGGTCCATTTTCAAGCCCCTTGGCGAACAAGGCGTAGTCACCGTCAGGCAAGTAGAATCGCCAGGTCTGCGAATGCGCGTCTTCGCTAATCTTGACGCCCGAAGGGGACTTGTATTTCCCGGTGTAACGATCGGTGAACCAGAAGCTCAGGCGTCCAATCTCAGGAAATTCAGGAGTACGGTGGAACACGAGGTCTAAAGGACGCTGAACAAGATGAACCTTAAGATCGGTTTCCAGTCTGGGCGTACCGGGGAATCGAATTTCTCTCCTGTAAAATGCTTCGCTCAACAAAATCTTCTCATCGCGGATGGAAGTTGGAAGAGGTCCAAGGGAATAGGAGGTACTCCAAACTCCAGGATGGATTCCGTGGATGGCCCATTCCTCTCCCAGCGGAATATCATGATCAATCTGAAGCCATAACTTCGCCTGAAATAGTTGGACTTGATGGCGAGCAAGACTGATGGAACTGCCGCTTCGAAATGGAGGGATCCCTTCTTCGGAAAGCTCCACAAGCTGACCATTTTTCGAATCGATCAATCGAGCGGAAAGCAGCAGCGTTCCATCCCCGCTGGCTCGGAGTTCGCCCAAGTCAAGGGATTGCCCCTCTTTCACGTCTATCATTTCATAAAATACGCTGGCTTCTCGCTGATTGTGCCACCAGATACCTTGAACTAGTTTCCGGCCAGGAAGGATGGGTGCAAAGCAAAAGTCCCGATCTTGATCGACCTCAAGTTTCTTTTCTCCAATGTACTCACGGAATACTGGTTTTTCCTCTGACATCTCCACATGGAAATCATGGATGGTCACAAAATCCATTCTGGTGCTGGAGGATTTAGGCGGGAGGAAACCGCAAATGGAAGTCTCTTCAATCATCTGGATGTAAATGACTCGGGTTTCACCGGGCCTTAGGTTCAAACTCATGCGCATCCTTCCTGGGCCGAAAGATTTCGAGACTTTGGATGTGCCACTAAAGGAAGATTCCGAAGAGGGGTCCCCTTGATACTCAAGCTCACGGACAAGGGCATCTCGAGGAGACTGGACGAAAACACTTTTATTGGCTGGGACTGTATCCCATTCTGACCATCCGGAAGGATCGCTGAAAACTCGACCTTGAGCAAGAACGGGCAACCGGAAGTATTTGAATGAGAAATCTCCTGCCGCTGCGATCGAAAGAGCGTTTATAAATTCTAGATTGGGTAGATCAGGAGGAAGATCACTCTTCAAGCTTGCCGCCGATCCCGTGGAAAATCGCACCGGGATTCCGGATTCAGGTGAAAAGCTCCGATTCAATACTTGAACTCGGATTCTAGAGAATTTGGCCAGTTCAACGGTTCCTGTAGGGGTCATAGAAGGATCCTGAAAGTGAACTCGAACCATGACCGGAGTCCTTCCCGAAGCAAAAAAGCCCAAGGCGACGAACTGATCCAGCGGTTGAGGGCTATGTATCGTTCCTTTTTTGTCCGCCTTGACGACGGAGCAATTTTCCCAATCTGAATGAAGAAAAACTGCCATCCCATGGGTCAAAGGGGACTTACTTTCTGCTGCAACCAGGTCCCAGGAGCCAAAAAATTTGGCTCCTGGGTTCGTTTCTGAAAGTGGGTCCTGATTCTGGCGAGAACTTGGAACGAGATTCTCTTGAGAAAGAGCCTCGGGGAACCCTACATCTAGCTCACCGCTTGAAGGCGCCAGTTCGGTCGCGCCCTCTGCACCCTGGAATGGAGCAAAGGATTTGGCGAGGAAGACTCCCAGCAGTAGGACCAAACCTGCAACCAGAATCCACTTTGTGGATCTTTTCATGTTTGAATTGAGCCATCGTGAACGAAAGAGTAAGGTTAATCGCTCTTAGAAGGATTCGATTTCATTTTCCATCTGAAAGCTCAGATACTTGAAATTGATTTTCTTTGCCAACGACCTCCCAAGCATAATCCTTTGGAAATCCGGCTAACTCCAGAATCCCTTCGGAATCTGTTCTTCCTTGGAACGGAATCTCAACGCGCCCATAAGTAGCCAAGACAAGACTTTTCGGCAATATTTGGAGCATCTCTCTTCCCACCGGAATTCCCTTGTCATCCAAAACCTGAAAACGCTTGGTAGCTCCTCGTTCAAATTCAAGTTGCACTTCATTGTCAACTGGCAGATCAATCAAAGTGTAGGCCCAATACCCCCAATGTTCATCTGGAGACCTTCTGGTGGCCAGAGCGAAAATAGAGTATTGCCCATCGGGTATAAACAACTTCCAAGCCCTTCTCGATCCACTCGTACGAACCGAGTGTCTAGAAAACTGCTGAGCCTTCCCAGACTTTCGCTCCGCTACAAAGAGCCTCAATTGATCAAATGGCGGGAAATGAGGCGGCCAGTCGAAGGATAAATGCATGGGTGCTTTGGACTCATGCAGAGGGATATCCAGGTGAAGCTTGCCATTTTCCGGTACCCTGAACTCTATAGGATCCACTGAATCCGCACAAAAATAAGACTGACCAGATTTTGAAATCATGAGACTTGAGAATTGAGGAGTAATACTCCAGACTCCAGGATTAAGCCCTGAAATGCGCCAAGATTCATTCACAGGGATGCCCTTCAACTCAAACCAAACTACGGTTGGATCCTCAAAAGTAAAACTTCGCTTTAATTTCAAAGTGGATTCTTCGGTGAACACGGATTGGATGTCTTCTGGGAATTCAATGGGCTGTCCGTTGGATGCGTCGACGAATCGAATGCGAATCCTTATGGAATAGGGGAAGATCGGACGCAAAGTGCCCAAATCCATGACTTGCCCCTCATGCAAATCCATGTCTCGAAAATAGATTTCGGCCTGCCCTGAGCTTGGCCACCAGATGGATTGCACTGATTTTCGACCGGGAAGGACATTCGAGAAGCAGAAATCTCTTTCCTCGCCTACCGAAATCAGGTTTTCTCCATGATAGGAGACCACTCTCGTCGTTACGCTCTGATGGACAACATTGAATAGGGAAACTTCGTCGGCTTGTGGAGTGGTTTCCGGAAAACTCGGCAAAGCTCCACAAATGGCTCCGCTCTCCCTGGTTTGTAATTGGATTTGATGATACTCCCCTGGCGATAATTTCAAAGGAAGAAGCACTTGACCCGGTCTTCTTCCTGCCCGAACCGGCTGCTCTCTTCCTTTCTTTATAGCTCCATGGCTCCCTTCTATCGGTAGCAATTGCACTAAGGTGTCCAACCTGGAGGATATCGTATATGGCTTTTTGGGGCTCACGGTTTGCCAACTTACAGAGCCCTGTTCACCCGTAATCAATTCGGATTTCGGTGGATTCAGTTGAATGAGGTGAAAATTTTCACCCAAGCTCCTGAGCGCCACGGGAGCCAGTGAAGTCAATATCTGCTGAATATTCTCTTGCCCTGGAATCTCTGTGCCATTCATTCCCCTGGTGCCACCGGAGACTTTCAACTTAACGCCTTTGGCAGGCAAGCCTTGTTGATCAAATGCTTCTATATTAAGAGAAGCCACTTTATCCATGGGAACCAACCCAATGGGGATGTCGAGTTCCGGGAAAGTATATAGCATCAATGGATTATATCCGGGGGAAAAAAGTGCCATAAAGGAGAACATTTCTGCTTCCATCGGAAATTTGATTTCACCAGAAGCATTGGCTTGAACCAAACGATGAGACTCCCAATCTGCTGGAACGAAAAGTCCGGCAGAATTATGAAGTGGAATTCCGGTTGCGCGGTCCACCAATGTCCAAACCAATTTTCGAGAAACTCCGATTGGAACTTCTTCATTTTCTTGTAATCCAGCAATTTCTCGACGATTGCCTCCATTCTGGGAAACAGATTCAGTCACATCGCCAAAGAATTCTTCTGCCTCATCCTCTTCGTTACTGGTAGGAGCGTGTGAGGGATCCAGGCTGGGAGTGGACAGACTCCAAAAGCTGAACCATGCCAACGAGGCCAGAACGATCAGTAAGACCGAGATTCTCCACTTCATTGAAGTTCCCCGCCGCCACATTCTTCATTCGGAAGGTCAGACAAATAGACCTTCCCATAGATCCCGCCATTTAGCTCCACAGCAGTCTGAGCCATTTCGTTGACCAGACCCTGAATTCCTGCCGTGGCGCCCACGAAGACTTCGGTTTTCAGCTTGAACAAATTCGTACATTTCGTTTCTTTGATTTCCAAGTGATAGTTTGTTTCAATGTAGGCGTTCGAAGCTGGCATTAGGTCGACATCGTAAGTGCCACCCTCTTCCGGAACGGTAAAACTGATCGAATCGGGAACGAATCCGGAGTCAGAAAATCTTCCTCCCTCATTGATGATCAGATTCTTGATCTGAGTATTTGAGTGATAGTGAAAGTATCCGTAGGTCGCGCCATAGGATTTGGATCCCATCATGAAAAGACCCTGATAAACTTCAACGTTTAAGTGCCCCTCGAGATGTCCGGTTCGCCCTCCGCTGGGGTTTCTATATTCCCATTCTTCTGAATAGGAGAAGATGCAACCTGTCTGATACTCGGTTGCCCGCCCATTCCTAGACCAAACGTCAATGGCGGATTTTCCGGATCTTCCAGTGGACCAGGCACCGTAGCCCACCACCAGGCTTCCGGTTCCCGGTTCATGAAAGGTACCGGACTCTCCCAACTCGCCAGGTTGCCCACCGAAAGAAACAGCAGTGCAGTATTGATCGACCGGAGTTGGCTTTACCACGTTTTGCCAAAGGTCATTGGCCGGTTTCGCTTGAACCAAGGAGTCCGAATCGGTCCACTGATCTCCACCTTGGGTTTGAAGCTCAAGAGAGAAAGCGCAAAGCAAGGCTAAAAGCATGGTGACCTCCTAAGAGTGTAGGAAACAAGTGAGAGAGCCTGAGGAATAGGGTGCTGGCCAAAATTATAGGCCTGTTGAAGCGGAAGTATTGAGAGATACGGAAGGATCGAAAATTATTTGGATAAAAATCTAGGAATTTTTCGCCATAGGAGTGGTTCTAAATTCCCAGATTCGCGCTTCTAGGATTCCTGAATTTGCTTCCTCGCTTTCGAATCAGAAGGAAGTAGCAAACTCGAGAGCCAGCCGATTCCAACGCAGCTCACCATGCCGACCGCCGAGTAAAGGAAAAAGTGCAAGGGGGTGAAGGTCCGGACCCAGTACAAGACGGAGGCGCTGGCCACGGCGCCGATCATGGCTCCGCGACCGTGGGCACGAGGAACGAAGACTCCCAGCACGAACAATCCTCCCACCGTGCCGCCCAACAAGCCCAGAAGTTCCATGAAGACGTCCACCAGAGATTGGACGTCTGACGAAGCCATCCACAAAGCGACTCCGGTGCCGGTCATGCCCCAAAGCACGGTCATCGCTCGAGCCTGTCGCAGGCGTTTGACCGGGTCTTTGGCTTTACGAAAGCGATCCACGAAGTCGGTCATCACGACCGCAGCCACGCAATTCATGCTGCTATCCAAGCTGGACATGGCGGCGGCGAACAAAGCGGCGATCACTAATCCTGAAAGTCCAACAGGAAGTTCTTGAGCGATAAACCAGGCAAACACCGCATCGGTTTCCATGTTCGGATCCAAAGCTTCCGGCCGCTGTTTGAAGAATGCCCATAGCCCAGTGCCAACCAAATAAAACAAAATGCTGGCCGGAATGGTCATGATGGCGTTGGTCCAAATAGAGCGAGCCGCTTGTTTCTGATTGGCTGTGGTCATATAGCGCTGAATCATGGTTTGATCGGTGGCATAAGGGACCAAGGTGGACAAGAAATTGCCGAACAACACTACCCAGACCGTGGCTTGAGTGGCGTCCCAACTCCAGTGAAAGGCTCGAAACTTGCCTTCGGCCATGCCTTGTTCCAACAGTCCTCCAAAACCACCCGGCAAGTCTCGGGTAATGATGCCCAAACTCAACAGAGCGCCGCCCAACAATAAAACCACCTGCAATACGTCGGTCCAGATCACCGCCTCGATGCCCCCGGCCACGGTGTAGACGGTGGCCAAAACTCCCATCAGCAAAATACACGCATAGACGTTGAATCCGGTCACCGCCGACAAGGCCATGGCCGGTAAGAAAAGAACCACGCCCATGCGTCCGAATTGGAACAGAATGAAGGAAACGGCACCAAACAGCCGGACCGGCAAATTAAATCGATGCTCCAAAAATTCATAGGCGGTGGTGACGTTCAAGCGCCGGTACACCGGAAGAAATCGATAGACCACTACTGGAGCCACCAAGAAAATGCAAACTTGAGCTAGAAAATAGAGCCAATCGGTGGCGTAGACTTTGGCCGGAATGGCCATGAAAGTGATGGAGGACAACTGGGTCCCGAATATGCTCAATCCCGCTGCCCACCAAGGAATCCTACTTCCGGCACGAAAATAGTCGTCGGTCGTCTTTTCTCGACCCGCAAAATAAAAACCCATGGCAACCAGAATCGACAAATATGCCGCCAAGAGAACGCCGTCTAAAGTTCCGAAACCTCTTGCGGGAGCTTGCACCGAAGCTCGATCTACTTGAGGAGACCGGACCCCTGGACGGATTTCTCCGCTGGGGAGAATCCACCCATCCGCCAAAGACACCGCAGTGGTGGTGACCCGGGCTTCAGGCAGTTCCCCTAGGCTGACCCAGGTGTCGGTAATGGTGTGATAGGCCCGAACGGAAGGGGAAAAGCCATCATGCAGGGCTGGTGGAATCCCAAGTTGTTTCCCATCATCGCCACCAAGAAGCAATAAATGACTTCCACCTAAAGCCGGCATTGGTGAAGGTGCGGCCACTGCCGCTTGAGGTGGAGCGGAACAGGAAGCCCAAGTGCCGCTGGCTGGGTCAAAGCGCCAACCGTCTCGCAAATAAACTCGTTGCCATCCTTCAGTTGTTTGTTGCAGATCGGCTCCGCCGAACAGGTACAGGCGCCCTTCCTGAGCTCCCATAGCTGGAAAGATCCGACCGGGCCCGGGACAGGGCGGTAGTTCCAGCCAGCCGGCCTGCCGGTTATCCAGGTCGAACACCCAAAGATCCCGAAGGGCGGGCCCGGTTCCAGGCTGAGAACGTCCTCCATGACAATACACCTTCGATCCGATCCGAACCGCGACATGCTCCATGCGCGGGAAGGGAAGAGGCGGACCTTTCGTGAGTTTTAAGGCTCCCTCTTGCCAGCGCAGGAAATAGCTGTCCCCTCGAGCTTGAAGGCCGTCGGTTCCACCCAATAACCACAAGCCGTCTTCGGTCGATACGCTGGCCCCATAGGCCAATGGATGAGGCAGGGAAAATGGTCCCAACCATGTTTGTTCCCGAGAAACGGGATCGGGCAGGACGTAGACCGATTCCAGCCAGCGCTTTTGCCCGCCTTCGGCTAGCGGCGAGGGAAAATTGGAACCGCCGACAACCAATAGATGGCCAAGGTCCAGTCCGGCGAAAGCCCCTCCGGTTCCCAAGGAATCGGGTAACGGGGCCAGCGCCTCCACTTGAATCAGGGAGGGGGAGTCAGAACCTTGTTGGAGGGTTGGCCCAAAGGCCATGCTGAGCGCCGCCCAAAGGAGAAACCCGACCATGGCTCCATTCTGTAACCGAGTGCCGGCTTTGGCACGGCTTTTCGCTTATCTTCCTCAGACTTTTTGAAAGCGAATCGCCGGTAGCCATCTCCGAATCGGGAAGGCCACCGGCGGTTTCAGAATTTAATTGAACTCCACGGGGTGACTCCAGGGACACGTTATTGGAATTGCACCTGCACCCGATTGCTGACTTGGCAGTGGGTGAGGTCCACCGCTTGGAAGGAAAGGGTGACACCAGTCAAGCTCGGGGGAGTGGAAGCGCCAAGAGTGGCGATTCCTTGGCTGTCGGCATCGTCCAATCCTAAGGCAACGGCTTGATCCAAACTCAGGTGCAAATCTGGACAGGCTTGCAGGTTCAGAGGCGTAGTTCCAGGCTGAGGGCTGTAGTAGAAAATCACCTGAGAGCCCGGCCACGTACAAACGGCGGAAATGGTGTTGTTGATTCCGGCAATGGCCGGGTCGGGTCCGAGGACGGTGAAACCATTCAGTTCCAGAAACATCAAGGCCTTGCCTTCATTGAAAACACCAGGGGCACCGATCAGATATTGATCTCCGAAAACGGAAACCGCCGCCCCGAAACGGGAACCGGAGTGGTTACCTAGGTTCAACTGAGTGATTTCGCCTTGGTTGGACCTCCAAACAAAGGCCGCGCCGGTGGTGTCATAAGCCGGGGCGCCGATGAGCAAGCTATCCCCCCTGGTCGCAATCGAGGCCCCGAATTCAGCGCCGTCGGCAGGAGTAGAAGGGTAGAGCGTGGTGAGCAGATTCCACCACCCGCCTTGTTGTTCAAAAACCAAGACGGCTCCGGTATCCACGCCGCCTCCCGGCTCTTCTTGCTGCGGAGCGCCTACAAAAGCGAATTGACCGCCGTCACTAAAAGCTACCGAGGATCCCAAAGCCGCCCCGGCGATACCGGAAAACTGCTGCAATTCGCTCCAGCCTCCCTGCATCAACCTCTTAAAGAAATAGATTTTGCCGTCACCAGCAGAAGCTCCAGGAGCCCCAACGACGACGAAGTCAGCATGAATGTCAACGGCGGCTCCAGAACGCTCGCCATTCTCTGCCTGATTCGGTTCCAATATGCCGATTTCGGCCCAATCGGAGCTTTCCGAAAAAAGCGTGACCACCCCATGGTTCGTTGCGTCCGGAGAGCCGACAGCGGCGATATCACCGTAGTAACCCAAGGAGGTGCCAAAATTATCTCCTTGTTGCGATCGGCTTGAACTCAGGTGCGCCGCTTGATCCCAGGAGGGCCCCCGATACACCGCCACTTGACCGTGGGAATTGTCGTTTACGCTGGGATCGCCGATGATCAAGAGGCTTCCATTCGGGTGTTCTTCCACCAGAACTGCTTGACCGAAAGGGAATTTATCCGGATAGGTTCGAACGATGTCCCACTGCCGCCCACCGCCTTCTCTTTGCCGGTAGAGGACGACGGAGGCATTCTCATTGGTGTCGAAACTGGGTTGCCCGACGGCGGCCAGATCTCCGGAAATCGACACGGCCTTTCCGCGCATGTGAAGGGTCGAGGTCCCAGTCATTTCCATTCTTTCCACGAAACACTGGGCCGTTCCCATGGAGGGGAATACCAGAATTCCGAGGAAAAGCGGGCAGGATGTCCAGAATCCAAGGACCGCGCTTCGGGCCTGAAAAAGAAAACGAGTTGGTTTCATGATGTTGTTCTCCCAATGAATCTCGAGTGAATTCCCTGGTTTTCAACCAAGGCGGCATGCTCGGGGCAGCCTCAACACCATCCAAGGAAGCCTTTTTGAGACATCCCAACACCTTTTTTGGAATAATCGCCGGAAAGGTCGAAAACTCAGCGGGCGGAATGCAACGCCTTCACGATTTCCATTCGAACCGCGCGCCAGGCCGGGAAAAGGCTAAAGAACAAAGCCGTAGAAAGGGTGGCGCCGACCAGCAACAAGGTGGCCTGCGGTTGAATGGAAACCGGGATCTCTTCGAACTTATAGACTTCAGCAGTAAAAATCGGTTCACCCCCGGAAATCCAGCTTTCCACCAGCCGGAGGTTGCGGCAGAGCCAATAGCCGAGCAGCAAACCCAAGCCGGCGCCGATGACGGAAATCAATAAGCCCAAGCCGACGAAAAAGGAGATGATTCGCCCTGGGGTGGCGCCCAAGGCTCCCAACACGCCGATGTCCCGGCGCTTTTCCGTGACCGTCAAGGTCAAGGTCGCCACCAGTTGGTAAGCGGCAACCAGCACAATAAAGAAAAACACCGTTACCAAGATGCCTTTTTGATTCTCTACCGCCAGCAAAAATTTTCCGCCCATTTCATCCCAGCTCATAGTCATGCCGAGAGGAGAGCGGGAAATACCGGCTTCCAATAAAGCTCGATCGACCTCTTCGCTCAATTCCTTGGGGTCGACACCGGATTTGGATCGAAGCACGATTTCGGAAAAAGGCGGCTGCCTGCGAGTAAAGGCCACCAGGTCGTCTCTTCTTACCAGAGCACGATCCAAATCTTGATCAAATTGGCCGGTGGCGAAAGTCCCGGTCATGCGAAAACTCCGACGAATCGGAACGGCTCTACCTCCCGTCGGATGATAAAAGGACAAAACTTCCAAAGTATCGCCGGCTTCCAAGCCCAGGCGTTGGGCCGCTTCCTCACCTAAAAGAACGGGCGGTGCCTGTCCATCGCCAGCAGGGGAAAGGTGTCGTTCCAAATCGGCTTGTTTACCTAGTGGAGTGGCCGATTCGGCTTCAGGATCCAAGCCGACCAACAACAAACCACTCAAATCGGCGGAACGTGGATCGTCCAAGGCCCTGGATCCGCGGCGGCCGACCAATCCGTACCAATTCAAACGCGGTTGATAAGAATCGATCCCCTCGACTTGATCCAATACATCGGTGAACAGAGAAAACTCCCAATGTCCGAAACTGGTCGGCGGGGGTTTGACCGCTGCATCGCCGGCAAATTCTCGTAGCGTCCGCTCGAATTCTATTTGAAAACCGTTGATCACCGCCAGGGCGGCAAACAAAACCGCAACTCCAAGGGCCAAACCGAGGGCCGACAAAGCCAACAGCAGGCGGTGGCGAAAATAAGCCCAGGCCAGCCTTAACAGACTCAAGTTTCGACCTCCGCGGAGAAAGGCCCTTCCACTTCGGGCGTTGGAGTTTCGGCCGCGGTCTCCAAGCTCGGTTCTTGAAGCATGGCGCCATCCACCAACCGCCAATGGCGGTCGCTATGGGCGGCGACATTGGAATCGTGAGTGGCGAGAACCACTCCAGTTTGATGTTCTTTCGCCAAACGGAGCAGTAGATCCAGGATTTCCGCTCCGGTGCTGCTGTCCAGATTGCCGGTCGGCTCGTCCGCCAACAAAACCGCCGGTCGGCTGACCAGAGCCCGGGCGATCGCCACCCGTTGCTGCTCGCCGCCGGAAAGTTGGTGGGGGCGATGCCGCATGCGCGCCTCCAAACCTACGGCTCGCAAAATTTCTCGTGCTCGATCCCGCTCGCGATGGCGGGTGGCGAACCAAGCTAAGCCCCGAGCCAGGCGACGGGGCATCAACACGTTTTCCAACGCCGACAATTCGGGAAGCAAATGGAATTGTTGAAACACGAAGCCGATGTTGCGGGCTCGACACTTGGCCCGGGTGGTTTGACCAAACCGGTTCATGGCCCGACCATCTAGAAATATTTCGCCTTGATCGGGGCGGTCCAGCAAGCCGAGCAAGTGCAATAGGGTGGATTTGCCGCTTCCAGAGGCTCCCATCAGGGCGCAAATTTCGCCGCGGAACAACCGCAACTGAACGTCTCGCAACACCTGCAATCGGCTGGTGCCCATGCGATAACTTTTACTTAAGGCTTCCGCCTGAAGAATCGGTGCTTGATTGCGATCATCATTCATAGCGGAGTGCCTCTACCGGAGAGAGCCAGGCTGCCCGCAACGCCGGTGCCAGGGTGAACAGAATGCCGGTAGCGAAGGCCGCCACAGCTAGGAATTGAGCTTGTTCCGGGATCCAGTGGGCGGGCAAGCCGTGAACCACGTACAAGTTGTCTGGGAATACCTGAATTCCCAATTTATCTTCAAGAAAAGTTTCCACCGATACCCGGTGGCGATAAAGCAACCAGGCACCGCCGTAGCCGAGCAGCGTTCCGGCGGCGGAACCCAAAGCGCCCACGAAAAGCAGTAGCAACCCCCGTTGCCAGGGCGGGAAACCCAAAGCGGCCAAGATGCCCAAATCGCGAATTTTTTCTCTTACCAAGGCGCTCAAAGTGGCGAACAATCCGAATGCCGCCACCACGACGATGAAAAACAGAATCAAAGTAATGACCCGGCGCTCATTCTCGATGGCATTCAAATAAACCCGTCGCCGGCCTTCCCAACTTTCCAGGGAACCGCCCAGTGGTCCTCCAGGCTCCGGCATACCGGCCTGAATCAAAGCCAGGCGAATGGCTTCGATACCTCGAGAAAAAGAAATGCCGGGACGGAGTTTGATGAGGATTTCAGTGAAGTCTGGGTGGGCGAAACCGGGATCCAGCAAATTGAATCGCAAACCGTCTCGCTCCCCTAGGCGATTGACGTAGATTCGATCCATGCCGACGCCGTAATCCAAGCTGGCGTAGGTGCCGACCACCGTAAAACGGCCGTTGTGGGGAATAAATTCCTCATCCTTCTCGGGAAGGACAGGAGGCAAGGCACCCAACTCGATCTTTTCGCCCAGCTTGATGCTTAAGACTCGAGCCAAATCGTCGCTGACCAGAACCCCAGGTCGGCTGCCGAACTCCCAGTTCTGATGAAAGGGTTTTTCCAGGTCGACCACTGGAAATCGTTTGGCTTCCTGCAACGATTTGCGCAAGCCGCTGACTTCCAATTCGGCTTGAGCATCGATGCCGACGATTTGCACGCCGTTTAAGTCGGAAGAACGAGTTCGGGAATAAAAAGATTCGCCTCCGGTTAAACCGAGAATGGCATAAGCCACTAAATGAGGGGCCACCGCGTCGACCTCGTCCACGTCGGTCAGAATCCGGCGGTAATCCTCGAAATGAAACACGGTTTCGGAAATGGCCGGGATCAGCAACAAGTCGCTGAGTGGGCCCCGAGCCCGCTCTCGGTCCGATTCAATCAGACCGTTCATCACCGCCAGCACCGATAAAAGGGCCAAAAGGCCGACCGCTACCCCGAGGACGGCCAAAACCTGGACCGGCCGTCGGAACAGGTAAGCCAGGGCGAGGCGCAGCACGGTGTTGCAATTATGGGGCGGAAGCCGCTTCCGCTGAATCGGTGGCCGAGTCTTCTTCCACCATGCCCACTTCCGGGCGGAGCAAGGGGAACAAGAGCACTTCTCGAATATTATCGACTCCGAGCAGGACCATCACCAGGCGGTCGATTCCGATGCCGCAGCCGCCGGCAGGGGGCAAGCCGTAGGCCAAAGCCCGGACGTAATCCCAGTCCACCTCATTGGGCATCTCCGGATCCTTGTCCTGAACCTGGCGCTGGAAATTCTCCATTTGGAGATGGGGGTCGTTCAATTCGCTGAATGCGTTCGCCAGCTCCATGCCGCCCAGGAAGAATTCGAAACGTTCGGCCCAACCAGGATGTTCCGGGCAAGGTTTGGCCAACGGCGAAATGGCAGCCGGATAATCCATCACGAACACCGGACCGGTCAGTTTCGATTCCACTTCCTCTTCAAACAATCGGTTAACCGCCTTCCAGTATCCGTATTCGGAATCCAGTTCGACTTCCAGGCTCAACTCACGGCAGCGGTTGGCCACCCGATCCCGGTCCTCCGGTTCGAAGCCGGCGTGTTCGACGAACAATTCCCGATATTTCAGTTTCGGAAACGGAGGGGTCAAATCGTAGGAGCTACCGCGGAATTCGGTGGACAAGCTCCCGTCCTCCTGACGACAACCGGCGGCTTCCGCTGCAGCCACCACCAAACTCTCGGTCAGCGCCGCCATGCTGCGATAGTCGCCATAGGCGCCATAAAATTCCAGCATGGTGAATTCCGGATTGTGCCGGACCGAAATGCCTTCGTTGCGAAACACCCGGGCGAATTCATACACCCGTTCCAAGCCTCCGACCAACAACCTTTTCAAATACAACTCCGGGGCAATGCGCAGATAAAGTGGCATGTCCAAGGTGTTGTGATGGGTTCGGAAAGGACGAGCATTGGCTCCGCCGTAAATCGGGTGCAGCACCGGCGTGTCCACTTCCAAATAACCCTCGGCTTCCATCACCCGGCGCATGGCGGCCAAGACTGCCGACCGCCGTTGGAAGCGCTGGCGGATTTCCGCGTTGCTGAACAAATCGACGTACCGCATGCGAGCGCGCAACTCGACGTCGGACAGGCCGTGCCACTTTTCCGGCGGTTCGGCCAAACTCTTGCTCAGCAACTGCAGAGATTCGGCGAATACCGTGGCCTCGCCCATTTTGGTCCGGCCCAACTCGCCGCGAATGGCAACGAAATCCCCCAAGTTGATTTTCTTCAGCAGGGCGAATTCCGCTTCCGGCAACTTGTTCTTCTGGGCACAGGCCTGGATCTTGCCGGACTGATCGTGGAGGTCCAGAAAGGCCAGCTTGCCGTAACCGCGACGGCCCAGAATGCGACCGCAAATCGTGACGGTTTCCCCGCTCCGAGCGTCGGCGGCTTCGACCAGGGGTTGGGCCCATTCCCGGTTTTCCGGGGAGCGCGGCGGATAGGGGTCGACTCCGGCTTGGCGCAGGTCGTTCAGCCGCTGAAGGCGGTCAGGGTGGAACAGCTCCGACATGATCTAAACAACTCGGGGCTGAAAACCGGCCTCCCGGGGCCACGGAAGGGAAGGTGGTGGAGCATAGGGGATTTGAACCCCTGACCTTTGCACTGCCAGTGCAACGCTCTCCCAGCTGAGCTAATGCCCCACAGTCTTCCGTACAGGCGCCGGCCCCGAGGGGTCGCGCTTGCGCCTGGGCGGGAAAGTTTAGCGGGTCGGAAGAAGGGTTCAAGTCCGGGGCTAGAAAACCCGGCTAGAATTCGCGCCTTCACGGCTTTCGGTACCTACCATGCCTCGTTACGACTTCACCGACATCGAATCCCGGTGGCAGCACTACTGGGATGAAAACCGCACCTTCCACGCCCCGGGCCCGGGGGAGGAAGGCTTCGACCCGAAACAGCCCAAGTTCTACGTCCTGGACATGTTTCCCTACCCTTCCGGGGCGGGGCTGCACGTCGGCCACCCGAAGGGCTATACCGCTACCGACGTCCTGAGCCGCTTCTTAAGGATGCGCGGCTACAACGTGCTGCATCCGATCGGTTGGGACTCCTTCGGCTTGCCGGCGGAACAGTACGCGATTCAAACCGGCACCCACCCAGCGGAAACCACCGCCGCCAACATCGTCAACTTCACCAGTCAGTTAAAGGCCTTGGGCTTTTCGTACGACTGGCAGCGGGAGTTGGCGACCACCGACGTCGACTACTACCGCTGGACCCAGTGGATCTTCACCAAGCTCTATGAACGAGGCTTGGCTTACCAAGCGGAAGTCCCGGTTTGGTGGTGCGAAGCCCTGGGCACGGTGTTGGCCAATGAAGAGGTCATCGACGGCCGCTCGGAACGGGGCGATCATCCGTGCGTGCGGCGGCCGCTGCGCCAATGGATGTTGAAAATCACCGCCTATGCCGAGCGCTTGTTGGCGGATCTGGAGGATTTGGATTGGCCGGAATCGGTCAAAGCCATGCAGCGGGAATGGATTGGGCGCTCCGAAGGGGGAGAGATCGATTTCCAGGTGGAAGGTCACTCCCAAACTTTCACCGTGTTCACCACCCGGCCCGACACCTTGTTCGGAGCCACCTTCTGCACCTTGTCGCCGGAACATCCGCTGGTGGAAAAGGTGACCGGCAGCGAGCAACGGGCGGCGGTGGAAGCTTATCGCTTGGAAGCCTCGCGCAAGAGCGATTTGGAGCGAACCGCTTTGGCCAAGGACAAGAGCGGCGTTTTCACCGGAGCCTTTGCTCTCAATCCGGTCTATCCGGAAGGAGATCCTCGCCGGCGCATGCCGATCTACGTCGCCGATTACGTGCTGATGTCCTACGGCACCGGCGCGATTATGGCGGTTCCCGGCGGTGACGAGCGAGATTTCGACTTTGCCGTCGAACACGATTTGCCGATCGTGCAAATCGTCGAGCCGCCGTCCTTTCCAAAGGACCCGGCGGAAGCGGAAAAAATCGGCTTGGTACGCCAAACCGAACATCAAGGCCAAGCCGCCTATTGCTTTACCGGCGTCGGCCGGGCGATTCATTCCGACTTCTTGAACGGCTTGGCCAAAGCGGAAGCGGTCAAGGCGATGATCGAGTGGTTGCAAGCCCAGGATTGCGGGCGCCCCCGGGTAACTTACCGCTTGCGGGACTGGTTGTTTTCCAGGCAGCGTTACTGGGGAGAACCTTTTCCGGTCCTGCACGGCGAAGACGGCGAAGTGAAGCTGGTGGATGAAAGCGACTTGCCGGTGAGCTTGCCCGCTTTGGACGACTTCAAGCCGACCAGCTCCGGAGACCCGCCCCTGGCTCGAGCCACCGACTGGTTGGAAGTGGTGGATGCCGACGGCAAGGTGTGGAAACGGGAAACCAACTCCATGCCCCAGTGGGCCGGATCCTGTTGGTATTACTTGCGCTTCTGCGATCCCAAGAACCAAGACCAGGCTTGGTCTCAGAAGGCGGAAAACTACTGGATGCCGGTGGACTTCTACGTCGGCGGCGCCGAACACGCGGTGTTGCATTTGCTGTACGCCCGCTTCTGGCACAAGGTGCTGTTTGATTGTGGTTTGGTCAGCACTTCGGAACCGTTTCAGAAGCTGGTCAATCAAGGCATGGTGCAGTCTTTCGCGTTTAAAGATCGCCGAGGAGCCTTGATCCCGGTGGACCGGGTGGAAGAACGAGAAGAAGGGCATTACTTCGACCAAGAAAGCGGCGAGCCGGTGGAACGCTTGATCGCCAAGATGTCGAAGTCACTGCGCAACGTCGTGACTCCCGATTCGGTGATTCAGGAATTTGGAGCCGACACCATCCGGCTTTACTCAGCCTTTATGGGGCCGGTGACCGCCAGCGCTCCGTGGAATCCGCGGGACTTGCCGGGAGTGCACCGCTTTTTGCAGCGGACCTGGCGCTTGTTCGTGCCGGAAGAAGAGGACGGGCCGCCGTTGCATCCCTGGCTGCTGGAACAAAAAGATGGGGATGAGGAAGTCGAAAGGGCTTTGCACAAAGCCATCGCCAAAACCACCGAGGATTTGGAGCAGTTGGCTCTGAATACGGCAATCGCGGCGATGATGGAATTCGTCAACGTGGCCACTCGCAAAGGAGGCCGTTTGTCCAGAAGTCAGGCGGAACGCTTCACTTTGCTGCTGAGTCCTTTTGCCAGCCACTTGGCGGAAGAACTGTGGTCCAAACTGGGACACAACGACACTTTGGCCTATGAACCTTGGCCCGAGTTCGATCCCGCCATGCTGGTAGAAGACACCTTGGACTTGCCGGTGCAAATCAACGGCAAGGTCCGGGCTCGCATTCAGGTTCCGCGGCAGGCCAGCCGCGAACAAGTGGAAGAAACCGCCATGGCGGAAGTCGGTGAACGATTGGAAGGATTGCAGGTCCGCAAAGTGGTGGTCGTTCCCGGCCGCTTGGTCAACTTGGTCGTCGCGAAATCTTAAGACGGAACGGACTGCCATGACCATCGACAGCCTGCGGGAGTGGATTCAAGTCCTGGATGATGCCGGTGAACTGGTACGCATCCAGGCTGAAGTCGATCCCTACTTGGAAATCGCCGCCATTTGCGATCGGGTATCCAAAGCCGGCGGTGACGGCCACGGCGACGGCAATAAAGCCCTGCTGTTCGAGCGGGTGAAAGGCTCCGACATGCCGGTGTTGATCAATGCCTTCGGCAACGCCCGCCGCATGGCATTGTCTCTCGGCGTCGAGCACATGAAAGATCACGCCGCTCGGCTGGAAGCCTTGCTGGAGCAATCGCCGCCGGAGGGCCTGCTCGACAAACTGAAAATGATTCCGAAACTGGCGGCGTTGGGCAAAGTGTTCCCCAAACACGTCAGCAAAGCTCCCTGCCAGGAAGTGGTCTGGAAAGGCGAAGAAGTCGATCTCGGCAAAATTCCGGTGCTGACCACTTGGCCTCAAGACGGCGGCCCTTTCATCACCTTTCCTTTGTGCGTCACTCAGGATCCGGTCAGCGGCCGCCGCAACCTCGGCACCTACCGCTTGCAGGTCTATTCCAAAACCGAAACCGGCTTCCATACCCACCGGCATAAAGATGCCAAGCGCCATCTGGACAAGAGCGAAGGCCGGCTGCCGGTGGCGGTGGTCATCGGCGCCGATCCGGCGACCTGTTTTGCCAGCGTGGTGCCGGCGCCGCCGGACGTCGACGAATTGCTCATTGCCGGTTTCTTGCGCCAAAAGCCGGTACCTCTGGTGCCTTGCCTCACCGTGCCTTTGGAAGTTCCGGCCACCGCCGAAATCGTTCTGGAAGGTTGGGTAGATCCGGAAGAGCTCCGGCGCGAGGGCCCGTTCGGCGACCACACCGGTTTTTATTCTCTGGCCGACGACTATCCGGTGTTTCACGTCGAATGCGTGACCACCCGTAAGAATCCCATCTACCACACCACCTTGGTAGGCCGGCCGCCGCAGGAAGATTGCTGGATGACCGAAGGCATCGAGCGCTTGCTGCTGCCGGTATTGAAAAAGCAATTCCCGGAGGTGATCGACTATCGCATGCCCTTCGAAGGCGTGGCTCACAACTTGATGCTGTTGAAAATCCGAAAGCAGTATCCCGGCCACGCCCGCAAAATGATGCACGCTTTATGGGGCTTGGGGCAGGCCATGTTCACCAAAGTCATCGTCGTCGTCGACGAAGACGTGGACATCCACAGCGATTCGGAAGTGGTGTGGAAAGTCCTCAATCACATCGATCCGCAACGCGATCTGGAATTCGCCATGGGTCCGATCGAAACCTTGGACCACGCCAGTCGGGCCTTTTGTTATGGCTCCAAGGTGGGCATCGACGCCACCCGAAAATGGCCGGAGGAAGGATTCACCCGCGACTGGCCCGATGAAATCCGAATGAGTTCCGAAGTTTTGGATTTGGTCCAGCGGCGCTGGCGGGAATACGGTCTTTGATCGGGTTTCCGATCTCCCCTGGGAAACTCTGTAGGCATGGCGAACTCCTCTCCTCGACGCCTTTCCCCGTTTCAGGTCCGCTGGATGATGAACTTCTATCCGCCGCTGTTGTTTCAAGGCGTGCGGATGACCGCTTTAGCCGCCGACTTCCGTAGTTGCCGGGTTCGAATCGGGCGCCGACTTTGGACTCGGAATTTGAACGGCACCACTTTCGGCGGATCGATCTTCGCCGGCGTCGATCCCTTCCTGCCCATCCTTTATTGGCAAGTTTTCGCGCGCCGCGGTCAAAAAGTGGAAGTCTGGTTGAAAGGGGCTTCCATTCAATACCGCAAACCGGCAGCCACGGCTCTGGAGATCGACTTTTCCATTCCCGACGAAGAGTTACAAGCCACCGTCGATGCGCTGGTGGAGAAAGGCAAAACCGTCCGCCAACATCCTGTGCAGGCAATCGACCGGAACGGGCAAATCTGCGCCGAAGCCACGGTAGAGGTTTATATCCGCCTGTTAGGCCCTGAGGGCAAGCCGCGGTCCGGATTTTAAACCTCACTTCGCTTTCCAAGCGGTTTCGGGCTCGGTCCAAACCCATTCGGAGTTGCCCCGGGAAGCCGTATCCTAAGCCCATGCTCGCTCTGCTCCTCCTCTCTTTGCCCCAGGAGTCGCCGGCACCGACCGCCGCCGAATTGCAGGCTCACGTCAAGCTCCTTTCCAGCGACGATCTGGAAGGACGCCGGGCCGGAACCGCCGGTGCCGACCAGGCCGCCTGGTATCTGGCCGGTGCCATGGCCGCTGCCGGATTGCAGCCCGCCGGTGAAAACGGCACCTGGTTCCAATCCTTCGAAGTGCAATTGGAACCCCAAGCCGGGGATTGCAAGGTGGTGTTTCTCACTGGCGTCGAAAAGGCCTGGGAAGATGTCGGCACCTTGGCTTGTTCCGCCAGCAAGACGGTGGAAGGCGCCTTGGTTTCGGCGGAATACGGCCTGGTCCTGCCTTCCCACGATTTGGACGACTTCGGCAAGGCCGGGGTCGAGGGCCAAATCGCTTTGGTTCGCCGGTATACGCCTTTCGGTCCCCAGGCCGGGGGCGAACTGGGCAAACTCGGCAACTTGCGTGACAAAATCCGCGCTGCCGCCAAAGCCGGAGCCAAAGCGGTCATTCTAGGAACCCATCCTTCCGACGTAGCTCAAGGCGGAGAAGGCGAGCTCGCCTTCGATGCGGTCAAGGGAACCATGCCGATTCCGGTCCTGACCGTGGATCCGACTCGATTCCAGCGCCTGGAAGATGCGGTGCAAAACGGCGAAGCCTGGGTTAAGCGAATGTTGCTGCAGGCCGAGGTTTTGCAGCCCACGGCGAAGACTCTGAACGTATTGGGCCTGTTACCCGGTGAAGGAGATGAATATGTCGTTGCCGGCGGCCACTACGATCACCTCGGTTGGGGGGGCCAAGGTTCTTTGGCTCCCGGCGTTCACGCCATCCACAACGGAGCGGACGACAATGCCAGTGGAGCGGCGGTGTTGCTGGAAGTCGCGGAAGCCATGGCCCAGCCGCAACTCCTCGGTCCGAAACGAAAGCGAAATCTCGTGTTCGCTTTCTGGGGAGCGGAGGAAATGGGTTTGATCGGTTCGAAATATTGGGTCGAGCATCCGACCGTGCCTCTTTCCAAAGTAGTTTGCAACGTGAACCTGGACATGGTCGGTAGGCTGCAGGACGGGCACATTACGGTCGGGGCCCAAGAAAGCGCCGAGGCCTTCGTTCCGGCTTTGGAAAAAGCTCAACAAGAAGCATCCTTTCTGGGTTTGCCGGACCAAGCCCAATTGGAATTCCGCATGGTGGAAGGTCGCCTTCCCGGTGGCGGCGGCAGTGACCATATGTCTTTCCACGCTGAAGAAATCGCTGCCGTGTTTTTCTTTTCCGGCCTGCATAGCGACTACCACAAACCCAGCGACGATTGGCCGAAGCTGGATTACCCGCGCATGGCCACCTTTTGCCAACAGATCCATCGTTTCCTGAACATCCTGGCAGGAGAATTGCCGAGGGAGGACTTGGCTTATCAAGCTCCGGCCCAGGAGGATCCTCCCGCTTCCGGGACTCGGGAAGTCAAAGGCGCCCGAGCTTGGTTCGGCAGCATTCCGGATTACGGCGCTCAGCCGGAAGGCGGCGGCATGCAGTTGGCGGGCACTTCTCCCGGCGGGCCGGCGGCAAAAGCCGGATTGCAAAAGGGGGACATCCTGCGACACGTCGGCGAAGTCGAAATCCACGACATTTACGACTTCATGGATGCCATGGCCAAATACAGCCCCGGCGATCAGGTCAAGGTTCGCTTTTTGCGTAAAGGCGCTTGGCAAGAAGTGTTGCTGACTTTGGCTTCCCGAGGCGGCTCCTGAGTTGGTAGGCTGGAAGCGTCCGGCTCCCGTGGCGAGGCCTTCGTCCGGGAGCCTTCCTCCGGCAGCATCAGGATCCCTCTTGGCCTTTCCCCTGGCCAACTTGAAGGCTGCCTGCCCCTGACAACCCCTGTCCGGCTTGGTCAAAACAAGCCGGGGAATCCTCATGTGGTCCGTTCGACAAACGGTCTTTTTGCTTGCTTTCGGCTTCGCTACCAGCGGCCTTCAAATGGCTTCGGCCCAGGACCTTTATTTGGCTTACGACGGCCCGGCCCAGGGAGACCAATTTGGGACCAGCGTAGCCTGCCCCGGTGACGTCGACTTGGACGGCGTTCCCGACTTTCTGGTCGGGGCTCCGTTTCACGACGCCGGCGGTATCAACGCCGGCATGGCTCGTTTGATATCCGGAGCCAGCGGCGAGTTGATCGTCACCTTTTACGGAGATTTCGCTGACGATAACTTCGGACGCCGGGTCCGAGGTGCCGGCGACGTCGATAACGACGGCGTTCCCGATTTGGTGATCGGTGCCGAACAAGGCGGCAATCAAAACGGTGGCTATGTGGTCGCTTATTCCGGCGCCGACGGCACTCGCATCGTGACCTTGCACGGAGCTTCCAGCAACGACCATTTCGGCTTTGCCGTGGACTCGGTCGGCGACGTCAATCAAGACGGATTCGCCGAGTTGTTGGTCGGAGCCTTCGGGGCCGACGATAACGGCAGCAACTCCGGCATTGCCCGAGTTTATTCCGGAGCCAACGGCAACATTCTGTACGGCTTTTGGGGACTCGACGCCGGGGACCAGATGGGCCGAGCCGTCGCCGGAATCGGTGATTTGGACGGTGACGGAGTCGGCGACTTCCTTTTAGGGGTTCCCTTTGCTGGCGCCACCGACGCCGGTCAAGTGCAAGTGCATTCGGGAGCCACTGGCAACTTCCTTTACCGCTTGGACGGCCAGGAAAGCGGGGAAATGTTCGGTTCCGAATTGACCGGCCTCGGTGATTTGGACAACGACGGTTTCGAAGACTTCGCCGTCGGAGCTCCTAAGTCCAGCTTGCAAGGGATCGATTCCGGCCGGGTAGCGGTGTACTCGGGTTTCGCCGGAGCCTTGCTATTCGAATTCCTAGGCGATGCCGAGGGCATCGAGTTCGGCAACTCCATTTCCGGTCCGGGTGATTTGGACGGAGACGGCGTTCCGGATGTTTCGATCAGTGCCCCCAGGGCCTTGAACAATCGCGGTTACGTCCGCAGTTTCCGCGGCTCGGACGGCATTGAAATCCACACTATTGGGGGTCCGGGCATCGGTGGGGGACAGTTCGGCTTTTCCGTGGCCGGAGCCGGAGACGTCAACGGTGACGGTTTGGCCGACCTCGTGGTCGGATCGCCTTTCCAGGGCAACCGTGCCCCGGGGGCGGGCAATGTTCAAGTTTGGGCCACCCTCGGATCGGTCAAAATGACGGTTCCGGTAATCAGCCATGGCGGCACCATTTTGACCATGGACGTGGAACAAGCCATGCCATCGTCGGTGGTGCATTATTACTTTGGTCGTTTTTCGGAAAATACGCCTCTAACCAGTCTCGGTTGTACCGAACGCTACTTACAAATCGCCAACCCGGTGCTGGCCGGCATCGATTTAGTGGATGCCACCGGCGTCGCCAGCCTCAGCGTACTGATTCCCGCCGGTACTTCCGGACGCGCCGTGCTTTTGCAGGCGGTGGAAGCCGACAGTTGTACGCCCAGCAACCTGCAATGGGTCATTTTGGAATGAACAAATGTGGACCTCTCTCCTTCTTTGTCTCGCCGTAGCCCAAGTACCTCTGCATCGCCATGACGGTCAATCCGCCGAGGATTGGTTTGGGTATGCAGTGATTTCGATCGGAGACGCCAATGGCGACGGCGTCGCCGACTACGCCGTCGGTGCGCCCTTTGCCGACGTCACCTTGTTGGATGAAGGCGAAGTTTCCGTGTTTAGCGGAGCCGATCACAGCCTTCTACTTCGCCTTCAAGGTGAGAATCCAGGCGATGCCTTCGGTTGGTCTCTGGCCGCTCCGGGGGACGTCGACGGCGACGGCAACGCCGATGTCCTGGTTGGGATTCCCTTCCACGACGGAGCCGGATTGAACGCCGGGCAAGCGGCGGTGTTTTCGGTCCAAAGCGGTTTGGCGATTTTCGAATTCTTCGGCGAGGACCTCAACGATCAATTTGGCTTTGCCGTCGCTTCCGGTGGTGACAGTAACGGTGATGGAAATCAAGATTTCTTGATTGGCGCCCCTCACGGCGGTCGTGAAAACGGCGGTTACGTCCGCATCCATTCCGGCTTGGATGGAACCGAGCTCGGAGTCCTGAGCGGTGATTTGGAAGATGATGAATTCGGTTATTCCCTCGCCTTCATCGGCGACGCCGATATCGATGGCAAAGACGATTTCGTGATCGGCGCCCGTTTGGCCAAAGACGGTCTCGGCTTTGCTCTTGGCAGCGCCCGGGTGTTTTCCGGAGATCAAGGCCTGCCGATGTTTACCGCTCGTGGCGCCGCCGAAAACGTGCAATTTGGTTCGTCGGTGGCCGCCGTCGGCGATTTAAACGGCGATGGTGTCGGCGACGTGCTGGTTGGGGCTCCCTTGGACTCGGATCACCGTTTTCAAAACGGCAGCGCCTGGATTTTTTCAGGGGTGGACGGCCAAATCCTGGCCATCTTCCGCGGCGATGAAGCCGGAGACCGCCTCGGTTATTCCGTCGCCGCCGTGGGGGAGATCGATCAAGACGGCGTCCCTGATTTCATGATCGGATTACGCAATGCCGGTTGGAACGGTTTGGAAGCCGGTTTGGTCCGGGTGTATTCCGGCCTTTCCGGGAATCCTCTGTACAGCTTGAACGGATCCGGGCCGAACGCTTGGCTAGGTTCCGCCTTGGCCTCCGCCGGTGATTTAGACGGGGATGGTTTTCCTGAGTTGTTGTTGGGCGCGAATCGCGACGATGCCGGAGGAAACGGCCCTGCCGGTTCAGTGAGCGTTCTCGCTACTTGGAAACTGCAGCTCCAAACTCCGGTTCTAAGCCACAGCGGCACCGTTCTCACTCTGACCGTTACTGGAGCCAGCCCGCTGCAGCCGGTGTTCTTCCTTCAAGGCTTGCAAAAAGGCGTCCGCTCCTTGGCTTTCGCCGGTTGGAGTCATCAAGTCTGCGATCTGATGAATCCGGCTCTTGGGGGTGTGGATTTGGCCGACTCTGGGGGAGAGGCGATTCTCAGCCAATGGATCACGGTTCCCCTGATCGGCGTGACCGCTTATTTCCAATCGGTGGATTCCGCCAGCGGTTGGTTTAGCAACCTGCGGGAGCACACTTTTTAGCCGATCCTCTCCACCAATCCATGGCCTCCAAGCATTTCGCTTTGGCTAGATGGAAACGGGTTTCTAAAACTCTTGCTTCGCCGAGGATTGCACCCAGCCGGTTTTCGGATCGACGCTCAGATTCAAGGCTTCCTGATCTTCGGTAAAGAACAGGAAGCCGTACATCATTTCCATGTCCGTTTGCAGGCCGAAACCCACTTCCTGACTCGGATCCGGATTGTACGGATTGAAGGTGGAATTATCGAAGTGAGCCAGAACTTCCACTTTGGTTCCGGCGGGAAAACGCATGGTTCCCGGCGCCCAACGATAGGCCATTTGCCAGTCGAAGTTGTAATTGGGAATTTTCAATAGCCATTGACTGCGGCCGTCAGGATAGATGGCGCGATAACTCATATCCTTGCCTCGAAGGTGCATGTGAGCGAACATGCCCAAACCAGTGGCGTCGTTTCGGAAACGGCGGCTGGCCCGAACCGGGAAAGCCCCGTCGAAGGGCGGAATCTTGAACCGATAGTTGGCGATTTGAAAATGGCGAAGTTGTTTTTGAACCGGTTCTTTGGCATAGCGCAGGCCGACCTCGATTTGGCTTTCTTCCCGACGCCCGGTGGTGACCAGGTGAACCTGCAGGATCAAGGCTGCATTTTGGGGAATTCGATAAGCCACGCCGTCCCGTAAATCCATGACGTCGCCGCCGGGAACGTAGCCGGTGATGAAGTTGGAAGCGCGGTAATCTTCGCCCAATCGAAACCAAGCCAAGTTGGCATGGTGAACGATTCGCGGGTTTTGCGGGCGGATTTGGATGCCTTGGAGCCAGGTATCCTGCAGGAAACGATGAGGTAAGACTACGTATTGGTACGGGACATAACCTTCTTCCGGCACCCTTAACGGCCGAGGAAGAGTCAGAACCAAATCCGGTGGTTTGATTTGCCAGTTTTGAGTTTCAGGACGGTTCGGAGCCTGCCAGAGTTTCAAGTCGCCGGCTGGAGCTCCAGCCGCCGCCCATTCCACGAACATGCGTTTTTCTTCCGCCTTTAATCGACGATCGTTGACAAATTCGCCGTGGTCGGGGTGGGCATACCAAGGCGGCATGCGTTCTTGCTCCACGACCTCCGCCATCATTTCGGCGAAAGTTTGAGCTTGATCCAAATCGTCCAAGCGGAAAGGGGCGTTGCCGGTAGCCCCATGACAAGCCACGCAATGCTTCTCCAACAGCGGGGCCAGATGTTCGGCATAAGTCGGCGCCTGGCCGGTGTCCGGTGCGGGCGCCAGGGTAATCCGGCACCCTTCCACTGGTGTTTCCGCCACCGGCACCGGATTTCCGGCCAACACCGCCTCGATGGCTTCGCGCAGGCTTTCTCGGCCCGGATCCGGCCGTACTCCGCCGAGCCGATATTGCTGATCGATCCGGCCCCGGTAGCGGAGCTTTCGTTGGCGGTCCAATACGACCACTTCCGGGGTCCGCTTTACACCCAATGCACGAACCGCTGCACCGTCAAAGTCCTTGCCGACCGGAAAAGCCACTTGGTGCTCCAAGGCTTGCCCAGCAACTTCCAATAGGGTGTCGTGGCGCCCAACATTCAACGCCAGGAATTGAGCTCCCTGGTTTCGAAATTCCCGCTCCATCCGCGCCAATCGAGGCAGATAGCGCTGCACCAAAGGACAATCGCAGGTGGTAAAAATCACTACGAAAGCTTTCTGTGGTCCGAAATCGGCCAAGTTGCGTGGCAAATACCGGATATCCAAGAATTGAATTTCAGGAATCGTGTCACCGATTTTCGGCTCCGGTTGCTGGCCTCCAAAGACCGGCACCGTAAGGCAAAGCAATGCGCTGGCAAGTCCCATGGTTTTTTGATCCCCGAGGGGCGGAGGTCCAATGTACCAGCGGCAGCCTTTATCCTAGAAGCGATGGGGGACATCACCCTTTCCTTCGGCTGGTTCCTGCTGCTGCTGATTTTGGCCTGCGTGGCCATTTTGGACTGGCTGTTGTTGCCCTCGGTCCGTTGGTACTTCCGCCGGCGGGTGAATCGAGTATTGGAAGAATTGAACCGGCGCTTGCCCATTCGCCTGCAAGCCTTCAAGTTGACGAAGCGGCAAGTATTGATCGATCGCTTGCTTTATGACCCGGAAGTCCTGGCTTTGGCCGAAAAAACCGCCGGCCACGAGCAACAACCTTTGCCGGTGGTCATGGGGCGGGTCGAGCGTTATGCCCGGGAGATCGTTCCCGCCTTCAACGCCTATTTTTACTTTCGTTTCGGATACTGGTTGGCCAGGAAGTTGGCCCGGAGTTTTTATCGAGTACGGCTTGGATGGGCGGCGGAGCCAGAATATGCCAAGCTGGATCCTGATCGCTCCACTTTGGTGTTCGTGATGAACCACCGCAGCAACATGGACTATGTGTTGGTGACTTATATGGCCGCCGATCGCACCGCTTTGAGTTACGCCGTGGGTGAATGGGCCCGGATTTGGCCGCTGCAAAGTTTGATTCGAGCCATGGGGGCCTACTTCGTCCGCAGAGGATCGGGAAACGCTTTGTATCGAAAAGTCCTGGAACGGTATATTCAAATGGCTTGCGAAAACGGCGTGACTCAAGCCCTTTATCCAGAAGGCGGCTTAAGTCGGGACGGCCGACTGGGGCGTCCGAAATTGGGTGTTCTGGACTACATGTGGCGAAAATTTGATTTGCAAAGCAGTCGCGACATCGTCTTCATTCCAGTCGGCTTGAATTACGATCGGGTTTTGGAGGACCGCCACTTGTTGGAGCAAGCCCATTCCAAAGCCAACTCCGGTTCCGAAAAAGGGGCGACCCGATCCACCTGGGCTTTTCTCGGGCGAAATTTGTGGTTGATGCTGACCCAAAGATGGTTCCGATTTGGATATGCCTGCGCTAATTTCGGACCACCAATTTCCACCCGAGCTTGGTTCCAGCAAAGATCCATGGATCCTCAGGCTATGAGCCGGGAAGAGCGGCTACAGCAGGTGCAGTGCTTCGCCGATGAATTGCTTTACCAAGTCGGCCAGGTGGTTCCGGTGACTCCAGTTGCCCTGGTGGCCACTTGCATGTTGCAAAGCGAGCGGCCGTTGCGCAGCCGGTTGGAATTGAAGGCTCGAGCCTTCGCCCTGGCCGGCCGCCTGGAGCAAGTCGGAGCTCGAGTCTACGTCCCTCGGAAAGACCGGGATTATGCCCTAGAAGTAGGGCTTCGCATGCTTCGACTGCGGCATCTCGTTGTCGAAAACGAAGATGGTTTGTACGTCCCCGAGGAGCAGCGGGAGATTCTCGAGTACTATGCCAATTCTATTGAGCACTATTTGGAATCTAATCATGATGCGGAGGTTAATCCGGTTCAGAACCTTACTTCCCACACCTGAAACTGGCACAAACTATTGGAGGTAGGAGGAAGAAAAGATCCTCCACCGAAACAGCTCCTTGGCGGTCCAGCGCCGTGAGGTCACCCCCAGCAACATCCCCGGAGTCGGGGGATCACCCTCGGCGGTGATCGGCCGCACGTAGTTGCGCCACAAAAGCCATAGCCACATGTGGAGTCGCAGCCAACTCCGCTTCTTGGAGTGGCCCCAGTTGCGGCGCACCAGCCGGGAGAGGTTGTCCCGCATCTGCGCCAAGGTGTGGTTGATCGGAAACAGCGGGTTGCCTCGGTCCCGCTTGCGCTTGGAGCACTCCTGCAGGTGCTGGAAACCTGCGGCTCCAAACACCGATTTCAAGACGCTGGGATAGATCTTCTTGCGATCGCTTTGCAGCACCGCCGGCTGCCTTGGAGGCAAGACCTCCTTCAAAGTCTGCAAGCATGCTTCCACTCCTTGCCGGGACTGCGAGCGTCTCTTGCCGAACAGTTTTTCCCGTTCCTCCTTCTTCTTTCTCAACCGCGGAGGGAGCGATCCCCGGCAGGGCAAGGTGCCGGCGGTCAGGTGAACGACGAAATACTTGGCACGGTGGATCAGCACCGGAACGGTCACCGGCTGCAGTCTGCGGTCGGTTTCGAAGGTTTCCAACTCATCCAGTTGAAACACTCCCGGCAGCCCGCCTCGAGCCGCCACTTCCTGTAATCGCAAGCGATGGAAGCGGCGAGCGTGTTCGCCCATGCGCAACAGGCGATCGGCCAAGGTGCGGCGATCCACTCCCAGCATGCGAGCACTTTGTCGCAGTGTGACTTTGCTCACCACCAGTGGCCAGAAGTCGAGATGGAGCCGGCCGTACTTCAGGCGATAGTGAAACTTGAAGCTTTGTGACGAGAAGGAACGGCGGCAGCCGTGGCACCAAAAGCGCTGGATTCTGCGTTGCTGGCGGCCACAGTAGAAGCCTCGTTTTTGAAAGCGGAAGGGGACGGAATCGGTGCGGCTGGGACAGGCGTCCCAGGGGCAGTGCGGGGGTTGAAAACGCGGCATCGCCGGTGCCTCCGAAAGAAAGGGGTTCGGCTAGGCAGACGGCTTGAGGCGGCTTTGGTTACGCCAAAGGCTTTAAAATTACCTCCAATGCTTTGTGCCAGTTTCTGTTCAAGGGTTTTTAATGAAAATCTTCCCTATCCCACCCCCGGAATTCTATTGGGCCGCTCCACCCAGGAATCTAAACTAAGGACCACCCGGCACCTTCTCGCCGGGTTTCCTCTGGGGGCGGTCGCCGCCGCCGGCTGCGGCCTGAGATGGACCCCTGAACCTGATCCGGATAATGCCGGCGTAGGAAAGAGCCATGAATCTCAGCACTGCGGATAATCCCTCCTCGGAATCCCAAGCCAGCCGTCGACTTCCCCCTTTGGAATTTCATTTTCCGAACAGCCGGAAAGAATTCCGCGTTCTGACTTTTCAAGCTTCCGATCCGGCGGTGGAGCGAACCTTGCAAGTCCCGTATCGTCGGGTGCAATTGACCAACGGCGAGCACTTAGACCTATACGACACCACCGGGCCGCAGGGGATCGATCCCAGGGATGGATTACCGAAGCTGCGGCAAGCTTGGGTGGAAGCCAGAGAAGCTCGCGGCGACAAAAATTTCAGCCAGATGCATTATGCCCGCCAGGGCATGATTACCGAGGAAATGGCTTTCGTGGCCGCTCGGGAAGGCTTCGATCCGGATTTCGTTCGCGCCGAAATCGCCGCCGGCAGAGCCGTCATTCCGGCCAACCGACGCCATCTTGAATTGGAGCCGATGATCATCGGCCGCAATTTCAAAACGAAAATCAACTCCAACATCGGCAACTCTGCGATCAGTAGTTCGATCGAAGAAGAAGTGGAGAAGCTGCAATGGAGTACCCGATGGGGTGCGGATACGGTCATGGATTTATCCACCGGAGAAAACATCCACGAAACCAGGGAATGGATCTTGCGTAACGCAGCGGTTCCGATCGGAACCGTGCCCATTTACCAGGCCCTGGAAAAGGTAGATGGCGATCCTACCAAGCTGAACATCGAAGTTTTTCTGGATACCTTGGTGGAACAAGCGGAACAAGGAGTGGACTATTTCACCATCCATGCCGGAGTTCTGCTGCCTTACGTGCCCTTGACCAGTGAGCGCACCACCGGAATTGTCAGCCGGGGAGGCTCCATCATGGCCGCCTGGTGTCTGGCTCACCACCAGGAAAATTTTCTCTATACCGAATTCGAGCGCATTTGCGAATTGATGAAGCAATATGACGTCACCTTCAGTCTCGGAGACGGGTTGCGGCCAGGATCCATTGCCGACGCCAACGACGAGGCCCAATTCGCCGAATTGCGCACGCTCGGTGAACTGACCGAAATCGCCTGGAAACACGACGTCCAAGTCATGATCGAAGGCCCGGGCCACGTTCCGATGAACAAGATCCGGGAAAACGTTTTGGAAGAAATGAAGGCTTGCAAGGAAGCTCCGTTCTATACCTTGGGCCCATTGGTTACCGATGTCGCTCCCGGATATGACCACATCACCAGCGCCATCGGCGCGGCTCAAATCGGTTGGTATGGCACCGCCATGCTGTGTTACGTCACCCCCAAGGAGCATCTGGGATTGCCGAATCGCGACGACGTGAAGGCCGGTGTCATTGCTTATCGCATCGCTGCCCATGCCGCTGATTTGGCCAAAGGCCATCCCCAAGCCCAAGAATGGGACGATGCCTTGAGCCGCGCTCGCTTCGAATTCCGCTGGGAGGATCAGTTCAATTTATCCATGGATCCGGTGACCGCCCGTGAATATCACGATGAAACTCTACCGGCGGAACCGGCCAAGACCGCTCACTTCTGTTCCATGTGCGGGCCGAAGTTCTGTTCGATGAAAATCACCGAGGACGTTCGCCGCTATGCCGAAGAGCATGGCTATTCCGAACAAGAAGCCTTGCAAAAGGGCATGCAGGCCAAATCGGTTGAATTCGAGAGTCAGGGCGGAGAGGTTTATCTGTCTCAAGAAGATCGTTAGAGATAGCGCGCTTGAACAGGAGAGCCGGGTTTTCACCCGGCTCTCTTCTATCCTGCCTGGCTTCGGAAGCTAACAGGATCAATTCGGCATTGAATGGCAATGGTCGCAGCGAACTTGGGTTCCTTTCGTCAAAGTGATCCGGCGCCCATGTTCGATCACGAAAGTCCTGGTTTTGGCCATTTTGGAAAGCGGAGTGCCTTCGTAGTTCAAGCCGTGGCAAGCCTTGCAAGAGGTTTTGTTGTGTTCCCAAAACTCTTCGTGTTCATGGTCCACGAAGGCCGGATCTCCGACGTTGTGCATGCCGTGAGGTCCGTTCATGGTCGGCGGCAGAGTACCGTCCACGTGGCATACGTTGCATTCCATCAGCAAGCCGGTATGCCCTTGAAGTTCCCAAGCGGTCACGTTGTCGTTGTGGGTGGGATCGGCATTCGGCCACTCGGCGTGAGTGCTGCCGTGGCAAGCTTCACAGGCCACTCCTCCGTGCCCGCGACTGAACCGGTACAGGGTGTTGTTGTTTTCGGCAAAGCGCTTGTGATTGGCCAGGATCGGCGAAGCTGAAGGATCGTTGTTGCGGAAGGCCTGCATCAATCGAATGCCGTCCGGTGCGAAGATCAGATCACTTCCCACCATGTGGTTGACTGCATCGCCGGTGTGGCAGGATTGACACCGGGGCAGATCAATCCAGGGACGCCTTGGCTGACCGTCGTTTTGGCCGTCGAGACTTCCGCCAGGCAAGAGGGGATGAGCGCCTCCAACCGCCAGCATGTCGCCGTGGCAATCGGCGCACAGCATGCCGCCGGTTTTCATCGCTCCGCGCTGGCACTGAGTCTGAACGCCTGGGTGGCATTGATAGCAAGTTTCTTCCACGGTGCCGTCCGGCGGAAACACCGGATTGCCCTGGCCGTCCGTCAATTGACCATGGAACAAGTGCATGGTCGCCGACATGGTGGGATTGCCGATTTGGTTGCCGTTCGGCCCGGTCCCAGCCAAATCCAACGGCGGGCTGTAATGACAATCGGCGCACAGCACAGGCATGGAAGCCATCAACTGAGTGTTTTCCTCCACGTCGTGCAAAATGAGGATGTTTTCCTTGGTTTGCACTTCGATATCGGCATTCGAAGACCAGGAAATGCCCGGCCGGTTGGCCGCCATTTGGCCGGTGGCGTGGCAATTCTGACAGTCGGTTTCTTGAGAAACCGGTACCACCACGTCGGTGAAAGCGATGAGGCGGCCGCTGCCTTTATGAAAGGCACCAATCCGCATCAACGGGTATGGGTTGTAATGGCCGGCGTCATCCAGCGGCGTGATCGGAATGCCTTCGGCACTGAACCAAGCCTGCCCGGAGTCGTAATGCATGTCCTGCGGTCCGGGTAAGGGGGCTTCTTTCGGCATATAGAGCCCGGTCAGACTTTCTCCCGGTTGCAAGCTTACGCCGAATAAATCATCGGCATAAGTCCAGAAGTCTGTTTTGGGGTGGCTGACGGAGTTTCGGGATCCTTGGGGATCGGTCACCGCCATGTAGCGCAACTCCACGTGGGTGTCATCCAACACCACCGGATCTCCCAGCGGGTTTCGAAATACCGCCTGGGCGTTCACGACGTTGAACGGTGGCAGGATCGAAAACACCGAAAACTCCTTATCCATGCAATGCATGCCCAAATCGTTGAAGGGCAAAACTTGCAATTTGTTGGAGCCGAGCCGGGCTTGTTTCTTTTGGCTTTCCTGTTCCTGGAACAGATCGCGGCAGGCCAAAGCTGCTGCCGCGGTACACAAGACGAAGATCCAATGTCGATGAAGAGTCATGGACTCAGGTTCTGATTGAGGGATGGGGGCGTTCCCAAAGGGACGTCCTTGTGTCATAACTTCGTCACAGACGAGGAAAAGGTCGTTTTTATCAGGATATATGAATACTTCTATCCTATTGCCGCCGGAGTGCTGGGCCAGTACCATGTCGGGCTTGGATGGCGATCCTGTGGATTCATCCTAAAGTCTTAGAATCAAAACACTTGAGAACGAAACCATGGCGGAAAACTTCATACGGGACATCATCAAGGACGATCTTGCTGCCGGTCGCCACCAGCAGGTCGTGGTCCGGTTTCCGCCGGAACCCAACGGTTACCTCCACATTGGCCACGCCAAGGCCATCTGTTTGAATTTCGGTTTGCCGGAGGATTTTCCCGGCCGTTGCCACTTGCGCTTTGACGACACCAATCCGACCAAGGAAGAAATGGAATACGTCGAAGCCATCCAAGAGGACATCCGCTGGTTGGGTTTCGACTGGGGTGAGCACCTCTACTATGCTTCCGACTACTTCGACCAGCTCCACGAGTGGGCGATCCATTTGATCCGGGAAGGCAAGGCTTACGTCGAAAGCCTGAGCGCCGAGCAAATTCGAGAATACCGGGGAACTTTGACCGAGCCCGGTCGCAACAGTCCCTTCCGGGATCGACCGATCGAAGAAAACCTGGAGCTGTTTGCAGCCATGGGAAGGGGCGAATTGGAAGAAGGCAGCCACGTCCTGCGGGCAAAAATCGACATGGCTTCCCCGAATATGAACATGCGCGATCCCACTTTATATCGGATTCGCAAAGCCAGTCATCACCGGACCGGCGACAAGTGGTGCATCTATCCGATGTACGACTTCACTCACGGACAAAGCGATGCCATGGAAGGCATCACCCATTCGCTTTGCAGCCTGGAGTTTGAAAACCACCGGCCGCTCTACGACTGGTTTTTGGAAAATCTGCCGGTCCCTCACCGGCCGAGACAAATTGAATTCGCCCGTTTAAACCTGAACCGGACCGTCATGAGCAAGCGCAAGCTTTTGCAATTGGTGGAAAACGGTCACGTAGAAGGTTGGAACGATCCCCGTATGCCCACCCTCTCGGGCATGCGCCGGCGAGGAGTCACGGCAACGGCCATTCGCAACTTCTGTGACGTGGTTGGTGTGGCCAAACGGGATAGCATGGTCGATATCGCCCTTTTGGAGCATTGTCTGCGGGAAGACCTCAACGCCCATTCCCCGCGGCGGATGGCGGTCTTGGATCCCCTGAAGGTGGTGATCGACAACTACCCGGAAGGGCAAGTGGAGCAAATGGAGGCGGAAAACATTCCCGGCGTGGCCGAGGCCGGCACTCGCAAGGTGCCATTCTCCAAAGTGCTCTACATCGAGAAGGAGGACTTCCGGGAACAAGCTCCCCGCAAATACTTCCGCATGAAGCCGGGTCAGGAAGTTCGCTTGCGCTATGCCTATTACGTCACCTGTACCGAAGTGGTAAAGAACGATGCCGGGGAAGTCGTCGAGATCCATTGCCGTTACGATCCTGAATCCAAAGGTGGGAATACCGCCGACGGGCGCCGGGTGAAAGGAACCATTCACTGGGTTTCGGCCGATCACGCCTTAGCTGCGGAAGTCCGCCAATATGGCCCTTTGTTCCTGTCCGAAAATCCCGCCGCCGAAGAAGATTTCTTGCAGGATCTCAATCCGGATTCGCTTACGGTGCTGACTGCCCAGGTGGAACCCGGCTTGGCTGAGGCGGAACCCGGCAGCCGGTTCCAATTTGAAAGGAAGGGTTACTACTGCGTGGACACGGCCCACTCCCAACCGGGAAAACCGGTGTTCAATCTCACCGTGGGGTTGCGAGACAGTTGGGCCAAGATCGAAAGCAAAGAACGGCAAAAAGCCAAGGCTTGAGCTGAGCCGCATGCCCGGGGGATCCTCGCAGGGGGGATCTCCCGCCACCTGGTAGGATGGCGATCCCCTTTTCTCCTCTCTCCGGCGACCACCTGCCATGCACCGATCCCTGCTGCTTGTTCCTGCTCTTCTTCTCCTTCCAATCGGCGCCGTGAGCGGCCAGGAAATCGTTCCGCCGAAAGAAGGCTTCACCACTGGTCCTCCCGGTTATTCCATTCCGGCCAAGCCTGGAACGGCTCGGACACCGGTGAGTCGGCCCCGGGCCGGCGCTTCGGCCGCTCCCGACGGCAGCGACATTCAGGCCAACCAGGACAGCACCAGCGCCCAAAACGAAACCTCCTTTTCGGTCAATCCGATGGATCCCGACAATTGGGTGGGCGTGGCCAACGATTACCGGTTCGGGTCGGTACAAACCGGGTGGTACACCACCCTCGACGGGGGACAAAACTGGACCACCGGCACTTTCGGCATCGCCCCCGGATTCAGCTTTTCCGGCGACCCTTGCGTGAGCTTTGACGTCAACGGCACCGTCCACATCGTTGCCATGATGTATTGGGGGCCTGGAGGCAGCGGGGTATGGCATTGGACCTCTACCGACGGCGGTCTTAACTGGACCGGCGGTTTCGAAATTGATCGGAATTCAGCCAACGACAAACCGCAAGTGGGAAGCGATTATTCCAATGGTCCTCACCGGGGAGACGTCACCACCGCTTGGGACCGGTTCGGCTTTTCCTCTTCCGACATCTACGCTTCCACCTGGTCGGCGGGTTCGTGGAGCGGGCCGCTGAAGGTGAACGACAGCGCCGTGGACGACACCATTGCTCCCGACGTCGCTTACGGCGCTAACAGCGTGCTCTACATCGGCTGGGCCGATCGCGGCAGCTTCGACATCTTCGTGGATAAATCCATGAACGGTGGCGCCAGCTACGGCAACGACGTTTTGGTGAGTTCCTATAGCCAGGTTCCCTCGCCGATTCCCGGTAGCCCGTTCCGCATGTTCGACATCTTTGCCATTGCCGCCGACTGGACCGACGGCCCTCACAGCGGCAACGTCTACCTGGCTTACCACACTTGGAGCAATAGCAGTCCCAGCAACGCCAACATTCGTTGCGCCACCTCCACCAATCTGGGAGCCAGTTGGACCACCAACCTGGTGAACGCCGCCGACACCACCCAAGCCGACCAAGTCATGCCTGGCGTAGTGGTGGACAGCAAGGGAAACGTCAACGTTTCCTTCTATGACCGCCGCTTGGATCCCAACAACGATCTGCTTTGGACCTGGGTGGCTCGGTCTTCCGACGGCGGGCAAAGTTGGCAGGAACATCCGGTTTCCGACACCGGTTGGGATCCTTCCCCGACGGAGTTCGGCGGCACCTTTATCGGCGACTACATTGACGTCGACGCCTACGACGGTTTGGTGTTTCCGTTCTGGTGCGACGGTCGTTCCGGCAGCCAAGAGGTCTACACCGACGGCGTGAACCTCGACTTCTATGCCGACGTGGACAGCCTTTCCGCGGCGACCGGCGGCAGCGTTCAATTGAGCTTGCGAATCGGTCCGAACTTCGGCGGCCACGATTACATCGTCGTCGGGAGTGCCAGCGGCACCTCCCCGGGAACGTTGACCGGTACCGGCGTTTTGGTGCCTTTGAATCAGGACGCCTTTACCGCCCTGACCATCGCTCAAGCCAATTCCTCCATGTTCCAAAACACCTTGGGAACTTTGGATGCTCAAGGGGCGGCCGATGCGGTTCTGGACACTCAGGGACCGTTGAACCCGGCCTTGGTCGGCAATCTTTATCACTTCGCCACCGTGGTAGATCCGTCGGCGCCTTCGATGGCGACGCAACCCCTCGGAATCCTGATCCTGCCCTGATGTTGTCGACCGCCCTTCTTCTGGCCATCCCTTTGGGGATGGCCCAGGCTCCGGTTTCGCCTCAAGAAGTCTTTATCAGCAGCCGGCAGGGAGATGATCAGAGCGGCGACGGCACGCAGAATAAGCCGTTCCGATCGATTCATCAGGCCTTGCAAGCTCAGGATCGACAGGCTGACCGACCGTTGAAACTGATCCTCGACATCGGTCGGTACGACGCGGAGCACGGTGAAGTCTTCCCGTTGAGATTGCCACCGGGAACTCATCTCTGGGGTTGGACCCCGGAGTACACCCTTTTGGATGGAGGCGGAACCGAAACCCTGCTTGTACTTGAAGACGGCTCCACCGACTCGACTTTCCGCCTGCAAAGCCTGCGCCTGCAAAACGCCGGTACTGCAGTGGCCGCCGGCGATGGATCCAGCCGTTCGGCGATTCAGCTTCAGACGCGGGACGTCCAAATCGAGCAATGCGGCAACGCTATCGCCGGCCTTGGATCCGCTCCCGGAGATCGAGCCGATCTGAGCTTTAGCCGGTTCCGGAATTGCCGCGCCGGTCTTTGGCTTCAAGGCTCCGGTCCCTTGGCCTTGGAGCTGAAAGAATGTGATTTTGAAGACAATCAGGACGGCGTCCTGGTTCAAGGAGACTTCCGTTCCAGTCCAAGCTGGCGTTTGAACCATTGCCGCTTTCGCCGCCAAAAACGACATGGGCTGTTCGTCGATGGCTCTTTCGGACAAGGTCCGGCTCAGGGCTTGCACTTGGTCTCATGCCAATTCGAAGGCAATGGAGAAGGCGGGTTGAGTTTGACCGTTCCCGCCGGAGACACTCCGATTCGGGTGCAAGCTTGTCAGTTTCGCTACAACCGCTTGTTCGGGCTTGGACTTGCAGGACGAAATCCCGGTTCCGGGACTTCCGTGGTGGAAGACTGTTTGTTTATCAGCAATGGAGTCGGCTTGCACCTTGCTCAAGTTCAAATGCCGATGCAAATCCGGCGCTGCCGAATTCAAGGAAACGTCGGCAATGGTATTTTCGCTGCCAGCTCACCGGTGGTCTCTTGCAGGGTGCAGGTCAGCGCTTGTTTGTTGGTGGAAAACGGTTCCAGCGGATTTTACGGCTTAAGTGACGGCTTGGGTTTGCAAGCCACTTTGGCTTCGTGCACGATTGCCGGAAACCGAGCTTCGGGAGTGGAACGAAGAGATAAACACAAGGGCAGCAGCGAATTTCAACTGTTGGACTGTTTGGTCAGCGACAATGCCCTGAATCTGAAAAACATCCTCGCCGAAGAGCTTCGTCACTGCCAAGTGAATTTCTTCCCCCTGGACGAAGAAAGCGGAACGGGAAACTTCGCCGGTGAAGCGGCCTTCGTGAATCCTCAAGCCGGGGATTATCGGCTGAAAACCGGTTCTCAAGCCCGCCGCCGGGGAATTGGCGCCCCCCCGGATTTAATGGATCGCTGGTACGCCCGCCCCCGTTGAGTTTCAAAGCTATTGGAATCCAAAAAAGACGGGATGGAAGCTCGATGCCTCCATCCCGTCCTGCTTTCGGGCCGGCTTAGAACCAGTCCAAAACGATGTTGCTGATCCGGCAAGTGGCCGGTTCCACCGCTTGCATGGCCAACAGTCTTCCACTTAAACCGGCGGGGACGAAGCCGGTGAAGGTGAAGGTGCCTTGAGCACCGGAGGCCCCGGTGGCCACCAACTTCGGACTGTCGAATTCGAAAGTCAAATTCGGACAACCGGGTACGCTTCCTGAGCCGGGCCATTGAGCGCTGGCGTACAGGTATTGGGTTTCACCGGGGGTGCATTCTTCCACGGTGATGAAATTCCAGACGCCGGCGTCCCCAGGAGAAGGAAGGCCCAAAGTCAAGGGACCCGGCGGCAAGCCGCAACCACCGTCCAGGCAATTGGCGTTGTTCTTGTAGTTGTTGATGGTGTCGATGCTGACTTGAGCGAACTTGGAAAGGTCGCCACCACAACCGCCGAGACCGCCGCACATGATGTAGCAACCGGAACCCGAGCAATGGCCGGCACTCCAGTTGTGACCGAGTTCATGAGCGACCAAACCGGTTTGGGTGTAGAGATCGCTGTAGCGCAGCGAAATGCCGTAATGCCAGGACTTGTTGCAGGTCACCGCGACGTAGGCCAAACCGACCACGCCGGTGGTGTTCGGGTGACCGGAAAGCAAATGGGCCATGTCCCGCGGTTCGCTATTGAAGGGTCCCAGCCATTCGCTTCGCAGGGTATCCAACAAGAAACCGGGATCCGGATTGTTGTAGTAAGGATCGGAAGTAGAGGAACTGCGCAGCACCGTGCGATTCAACTCGTAACAAATGCCGCAATCCCGCTGGTAGATCGTTTCCAAGGCGTTGACCAAGGCTTCCACTTCGTTCATGGTGCCGTTGGTCCCGCCGTTGGCGGTGTAGTAGCGGTTGTCGCAGTCAATGGCCAACTCCGCAGTCACGTCGGAGCTCCCGGCCTGGGTTCCGGAGCCCCGGTGCTCTTCCTCGGAGTGGGCCGGAGGATCGGGAACTCCACAACGAGCGTCGCCGTCGGCAAGAACCCAATCGCTGCGATAAAGCACGTGCTCGTCCGGCGCCGCCCCGTCGACGAAATCGGACAAAGGCTGCACGAACCAGAGCCCGCGGTCGCCGCCTAAATCCACAAGGGCATCCAACTGCCCCTGGAACAGGCTGGCGGCTACTCGGCTTCCCTCGAGGGCCGCCACTTCTCCACGGTAGGTGTGAGGAGGCGGGGGAGCCTCTTCTCGCACCACGCCGTCTTCACCCTGGACCAGAAGGCGGAAGTCCTTGGACCGTACGGAATACGGTTCCAACAACAAGTCCACGCTCAGATCCGGCAAGGTCAGGCTGGCGGCGAAGGGCAGCCGGAGGTCTTCCTCAGGGAGGTTGAGGATTTGGATCGACCAGGAAGAAAAAGTCTGCTGCAACTGAGCCTCAACCGGGCTCTCGTGCCATTCTTCCTGGGGTAGGGCGACCAGCGGGGCCGCCACGAGAAGGGCAAGGAAACTCATGATGGGAGGGTTATGGGGTTCCCGGGAATTCAGTGGGGGAAACCCATCCTAAGTCAGGCTGCAAACTTCGGCTGGGAAGCCCTAGAACAGGAAGGCTGCGCCGACCACCACCGACGGGCCGAACAATTGGTCCAGCAGTAGATAATCCGTGTCTCCGCCAGCTTCTTTTTCATATCCGCTCACTGAAATCCATTCGAATTGGACTGCGGCTTCCAGCGAAAAGGAGCGACTGGGAAACCAAGCCAGGCCGGCGGCGGCATTGGCCCCGAGCAGCCATTCCCAACCGTCAAAACTTTCTTGATCGATCACTCCGACCACCAATTGGCCTTGCAAAAAGGGCTGCCACCGTTGTTCAGTCCAAAAATAGTGACGATATCCAGTTCGATACTCCACTGCTCCGGCTTGGTCGCCACCGGCTTCGTCCACGTCGTAGCGCCGAAAGTCCAAACCGAAGGTGATGGAAGAGGATTCGCTTCGATAAGTTTCGAAATGAGCTCCGAAGGCAAACAGGTCCAAATCCAAACGTTCCTCTACGCGGTACTTGGGATCTGAAACCATGTCCTCGGCCACCACGCCGTGAATTTGAAAAGCATGGGCTTCGTGCACCTTCGGTCGAGGCCCGGCCTGGCAGGCGCAGAGAGCCACCAGCAACGCGGTTTTCCCGAAAGCGGGCAACCAACATTCGGAAGGATTCAAACGCTTATCTTCCATGGCTGAGGCCTTTGGTAATCAGCAAAACTCCCAGCAGCAAAAGGCCGATGGCCAAAAGTTGGGGAGCTTCCAACAACACGGCCAATGCGGTCGCCGCCAAACAAACCGCTCCGGCGGCGGTGGCGCGAGCCCCGGAACGATGGCGGCGGCGGCGTTCCCGACCGGGGCTGGTGGCGATTTCAAACCAGAGCCATTCTTCTTCCTCCACCTGAGCCGGCCCTTTTTGCTGCAACAGAAAGGCCGCGTGTTCCGCCGGGCAGCGGAAGCCTTCATCGTCCAAGAACAGGCGCTCTTCTTTCATTCTTCGGGCTCCATTTCCAAACCGGCCAGTACCTGTTTCAACCAGTGTCGAGTTTCACCGTCCAGGTCCCCAGGCTGCAAATAGAACTGCCCGTAGGCGGCCACGAATCCGGAAACGGCATCTTCTCCACGCTCTATCGCTCCTTGCCCGCGCCAACTCTTCCAATACCCTCGCCAAGTGGTTTTCGAGCGCAGCGGCAAAGCCCGCCACCAAAGCCGCCAGGCCAACTGAAAGGCTAAAAGCTGCAGGCCTCGATTCGGATCGGAAGGAAACAAACAAAGCTGCCGGCGATGAAAACGAGCCGCCTTACGGATTTTTAGGATGTGTCCGCTGCTCGGATCGGGCAACAACTCGAATTCATCTCCCGGCGGGCGCAATTCGACTTGTTCCAAGTCCAACCAATGGTGACTCGGCAAGGCTTCCAAAAAGCGGCGGCTGCGGGCGACCCATTGGGGATCCACTTCCGGATGGCAAAGCAAACGCCGATTGCCCTCGAAGACGAATTCCTGAATCTGAGTCGGTTCCGCTTCTTCTCCCGCTTGCGTCAATCGATGGCGAAGGGCTTCCCGCTTGGCCTTCCAGCGTTGCAGGGCTTGGTCGGCGGCGAACCAATCCGTTTCCAAAGTTTGGAACTGTTGTCGCCGTTGGGCGCAGCGCCGGCTCCATTCCGAAGATGACGAAGGCTCGGTGTCGAGTCTCAATCGCACGAAGCGGCCGCCTCGAAGAGGAAAGGTGTTTTGCGCCACCTCCGGCACCTGTTCCGGCTCCAAAATCTCCGGGCTAACCGCCAAGCCCAGACCGAAATCGGGGTGCGCCAACAAATCACCGCTTTGCTCGTCCCAATCGCGCTTGGCTTTACGAACTGCGGCCTGCAATTCCGGACCTTGAGCTTCCAAGCGCGCCAACTTGCGCCGCAAGACCTCTCGTCGGGCCACGTCCAGGCTGCCCAACAGACTCGGTCCCAGTCCATCTCCTTCCGGCGAGGGAGTCGTTTGGGGTTCGGGTTGGTCGGGCGAGGAATGCATCGAGGCAGGTGGGGGCGCCAGCTCTCCCTTTAGAATGCCTGAGCGCCCTTGTTTCATGATGAGCCACCTCCTCAGAATCCTGTTTCCGGCAGCCGGCCTCGCCTTCGGAGTGCTGTCGATTTCTTGGACCCCGAATCCCGGCAACGCGTGCTTTCGAGAGGGGCACGCCGCCGAACCGCCCACCTTTCAAAATTGCACCCAATGCCATACTGACTTTGCGGCCGATTCCGGCGACGGTTCTTTCCAGTTGCTGGGAATTCCGGATTATTGGCAAGCGGGGCAAAGTTACACCCTGACCGCCCGGCTGGCCGACCCTGGCCAGCAACGCTGGGGATTTCGCCTTACCGTTCGAGATGAAGCCTTCCAAGATGCCGGCAGTTTGAATCCCACCGACGGGAATACGGAACTCTGCCAATTCGATGGCCACGTGTTTTTACGACAAACCGGCCCCGGTTCCCGGCCCGGCGTTGCAGATGGTCCGGTGGATTTTTCCTTCCAATGGACGGCCCCCGCCGCCGGAACCGGCAAAGTCGCGTTTTATGCCGTTGGCTTGGCTTGCGATTGGAACAACCATCCGGCCGGGGATTACACCTACACCGCGGCTTCCGCCAGTTTGGAAATGGGGGACTCGGCGACTTGGTCGGTGGTTTTACAACCGGACGGCGCCCTGGCTCTTGGCGGCCAATCCTGGCCGGTGCGCATGCACGTCCGCAACCATGCCACTCAAAGCCAAACGGCTTTGCTGGTCAGTCGCATTCGATGGCCGAACGGTCAAATTTATCCGCCGGCGGGTTGGTTGACCGGACCGACTCCCTTGGACCTCGCTCCGCAAAGCTCCACTACGGTGGAAGCCCTCCACGCCATTCCCGTTGGAGTTCCGCTGATTCAAGCGGATTACGAAGCCCTTCTCGGGCAAGCTCCCGCCACTTTGGAGGCCTCGGACGTCCAAGCGTTTTTGCTCCAGCCTTAATCGGCGTCGGACTTCGGAGATCTCGAGGACCAGCCTGGAGCGGCCTCCCGCAACCGGGCTACGCCCCGCAGCAACGCGGTCTTGTCCATGCCGTGAGCTTGGCCGTTTCGTTCCAAGTCGGCCAACCATAGTTCAGTGGCCAGATTCCCGGCGGCTCCCGGAGCAAAGGGGCAACCTCCCAAACCGCCGGCGGCGGAATCGAAGTGGTGCCAACCCATGGCCAAGGCTTGCCGGCAATTTTCCAACGCCCGGCCATAGGTGTCGTGCATGTGGAGACCCAATCGCTCGACCGGAAGCCACTCCATGGCGGCTCGCCCCAATTCCGAAACTTGGTTCGGTTTTGCAACGCCCAAAGTATCGGCCAATAAAACCACGTCGGCTTCCGCGGCTTGGAAGGCGGTCACCAATTCCATTACTCGGCTCATTTCTACCGGCCCTTCAATGGGACAGCCGAAAGCCATCGATACATAAGCCCGGACTTGAAGGCCTTCCCGCTTGGCCGTGGCCAGCAGATCCAGATTCAACTTCAGGGCTTGGTCGACTTCCATGCCGACGTTGGCCCGGCTGTGACTGTCGCTGGCTGAAACCAGCAAACTCAGCGTATCCAAGCCGGAAGCCAGTAAACGCTCCAAACCCCGCTCATTGGCCACCAAACCGGCGAAAGCCATGCCTTCCCGGCGAGCCTGGACCGCCCAGGCTTGTTGCCACAATTCCGCCACCAATTGATCGGCGTCGGCCAATTGCGGGACTTTATCCGGCCGCATGAAGGACGTGACTTCGATGGATGCGGGCTTGCTTTCCACCAAGGCCTGCAATAACGCCAACTTCGCTGAAGTCGGCAGGATTACGGACTCGTTTTGCAGGCCGTCCCGCGGGGCGACTTCATGGATGCGAAGCTTCGGCTCCATTTTGATTCCGCTCACTGGCTTACCGTAGGGTGAACTCACCGTAGGGTGAGCCACCTCGAGCGGAGCAGACATCATAAGCCGCCGGCCCCATTCCTTCGAGCTGGACTGGGGCCGGCTTCCATCATTAAGCCTGAAAGCTTCTAAGACTTAGCTTCGTTTAAGGCAGGATTTGAATGGAAACGAATTCCGAACTCAATCTGGCCTGGTAATTCGGATTGGGAGGATCCAGAGAAACTACCGCATGGAAAAGAGTGGATCCCACCAAAGAACTCAGGTCTCCAGGGTTGGTCGTCAGGAAGGCTTGGCCGGCCCCTTGGCCGTCAAGCGTACCGAAACTTTGCAGGTACTGAGAGGGGGGATTGCCGTTGACCATGGCTTGGAACAAGGGATCGGAAGTCAAGGGAACGGCGACTCCACTCAAGTAAGTCGGGCCGGTGCCGGTGTAGGAGGCCAATAGGACGTAGAAGGCTCCCGCCTCCGAAGCCGGGAAGTCGAAATCGAAGGTCACCGTGCCGCCGCTGCTGTTGCTCAACTGAGCTGCATCCGCCTCGAGAAAGGACAGGTATTCCCAAACCGTGACTCTTCCCGGATTCCCCATTCCCGGCAGCCAAAAATTAGGATCGCCATAAACCAGGTAAGGGTGCCGGCTTCCCAAAACCTCCAAAGCGATTCCAGCGAAGGGTTGGGAGGATTGTTGGAAATGGCTCTGCAGGTTTGGATCCTGGGGATCCATGGTGGAGCTGACCCATGCCGAGGCATTGGAATCCCACTCCGTGGCAATCACCAAATCGGATCCATCCTGATCCCAGTCGCTGATAGAAAAGACCTCGCTGTAGTTGCTTCCCTGGGGATGGTCGAAGAACCAACTTTCGTTTCCGTTCTCGTCCAAACGCCGAAGGCTGCCGGAACTGCCCGGGAAGTATGAAGTCAGAACCAGGACGTCGTCCAATCCGGTTGGATCTGCATTTTCGACTCCGCAGAAGGTGTGGCGCCCGTCCTCAAAGCGGGTTTGATAGCTCCACAACCTGGCCATGCTGGCACTGGAATAGACTTCCAACAAAGTGCGATTGTGGCTCTTGGCTCCGAAATCTTTGAATCCGTCCCCATCCAAATCTCCGAAGGCATGCATCTCCAATCCGAAACTCCAAAGCGGATTCCAGGATCGCGCGGAGGCCAAAACCGCACCGGTGAGACCGTCCAACTTGTACACGGCTCCGAGTTCGGTTGGGCTGAAGACCACCGAAGGATCTGAAACGATCACTTCCGGATAACCGTCCCCGTTTTCATCGGACACAAAATCAACCGCCCAACCGAAATCCACCGCGGTGGAACTGGGCCCACGATCTCCGGTCCACAGCAATTGGCCGGTTGCAGCATTGAAAGCGTAAACCTGGCCGCGGTTGTTGTTTCCGGCATGAGGCGCGCCCACCAACAACACTACGGTTCCGCTTGGATCGACTTCAGCGGCAGCGGCGGAGAATCCGAATTGGTCGCCCACCGCCATTCCGAACAGGGTTTGGAGAACTTGACCGGTGGCTCCTGAGTAAAGGAATACCGTGCCACTCTGACCATTCGGCCCGGACGAATCGTTCGGTGCACCGACGGCGTAATCTTCTGAGCCGTCTCCGTCCACATCGGCGAGGATGCACACGGCCTGGCCCAATTTGTCTCCCGAGGCGGTTCCGGTGTGCAGTCTCACCGTTTCCGGTCCTCCTCCGAGAATTTGCGCAGAACCTGGCATCGTGGCTAGGAGACCGAAGCAAACGGGAAGAAGTAGTTTTTTGGGTTGAATGCTCATTAGTATTTCACCAGTGTTATGAGGGGACGTTTAGGAAGAACCGCCTACCGGCCCGCCGGCGAACTTTTTTTGAGCTAAACTCAAGTGGCCCCTTTTTCCTTCCTCTTTCCCGTCCGCTTCCACCACTAGGCGCGATGTCTTCCTGTCCCCATTCAACCCAGCTAATCTGGAGTTGGATCGATCGCGAGGCTTCCGAACTGGAGCCCCATCTGGCAGATTGCCCGAGTTGCCGGATCAAGGCCGAACAAATTCGCGGGACCATCCACCAACTATCCGACCGAGAAAATGCCAGCTTGCCTCCCGTGGCCCCGGACGCCTTTCCCGGCTTCCAGTTGCTCCGCTGGATCGGAGAGGGAGCCTCCGGCACGGTGTACAAGGCGCGCCAAAAAAGGCCGGAGCGATGGGTCGCGATCAAGATCTTTAAAGCCGAAACGCGCCGCCGCGCCCTGATTGACAAACTTTTCGATCGTGAATGTTGGACTTTAGCCCGTCTACGGCATCCGGATATCGCTCAAATTTTCGTAGCGGATCGGAACTCGGATGGTCGGCCCTATCTGGTCATGGAGTTGGTTGCTGGGCAACCGCTCTTGCAGGCTGCCGATGCTTTCCAATTGGATCCTAAGCAGCGGATCCAGCTTTTCATCCGGGTATGCCGGGCAGTGGAACATGCACACCAGCACGGGATCTTGCACCGGGACTTGAAGCCGGACAATATCTTGGCTTGTCCGCCGCCGGCTACGTCGGCTGGAGTCATATCAGACTGGACGGTCAAGGTGTTGGACTTCGGCTTGGCTGATTTGATTCGTATCGACGATTCCTGGCAGAACAATCACCACGGGCATGCTTCCATTGGTGCTGCGGGAACCTTGCCCTATATGGCGCCGGAGCAGATCGCCGCTGATGAAGTACCGGATATCCGCGCCGATGTTTATTCGCTAGGCGTCTTGCTCTACGAGCTACTGGTTGGGGATCGGCCCTATGCCTTGGATTCCAGTTCCATTCGCCGATCCATGGAGATCATCTCCCAACATCCTCCAGTGGCTCCCAGCCGAAAAGTTCCCGGCATGGAATCCGATTTGGAAGCGATCTTGCTGAAGGCTTTGTCCAAACAAAAGGAGCTGCGCTATCCTTCCGCCGGGGAACTGGCCAAAGATTTGGAGAGATATCTCGCTCATCAACCCATCCAAGCGGTGGATCCCAATTATTTTTACGTTCTCAGAAAACTCATTCGCCGGCAACCTTGGGTCAGCGCCTTGACCTTCGCCCTCATCTTTGCGGTGTGCGGCTTGATCGGCATTCAATGGAAGGCAGAAAGAAGCCTTCAGACCCAACTCCAGCGGTCGCAATCCGCCGAAAGCCACTATCGCCACATGGTCGGGATCTTGGCCAAAGTCTTGGCTTCTCCTGATCCTTTCGGTCAGGGAATTACCGTCCGAAACATGCTGGATCAAGCCTATGAGTCGTGGCAACAAGCCGATTGGAGTTCCAAACCCCGTTCCGCCACTGGCTTGGGCTTCATCCTGGCGCGGAGTTTCTACAACATCGGCCTATATTCGAAAGCAGAAACGATTGCCGACCGTTCCCTGTTTTGGCACCGGCAATCCGGCAATCTGCTCCAAGGAACTTCTCGCCGGGAGATTCTCCACCTACTCGGTAGGATCAAGTTCAAGCAGGGCCGATATCACCGAGCCATCGATTTCTACCGGCGAACCTTGGAGGCATTCCAAAAGGATGGCATACCGCCGGAGATGAGCTGCAAGGTGCGTTTCGACTTGGCTCAGGCGCTGCAGGAATTTGGCCGCATGAAAGAGGCCGAAGAGCAGTTCCTGATTGGACTGAAAACGCCAAACGACCGGGAGAATGGACCTGATCTGGCAGAAATCCGCGGTCGGAGTATGTATGCCTCCTTGCTGGCCACTCAAGGGCACTGGAAGGCGGCCGACCAAATCCTTCAAGAGAATCTCCTCAACCAAAGTCGCTACTTTCCGGAAGCGGATTTGGACGCCGCGGATATCTTGCATCAACGAGCTCGCCTATGGATGCTTTCCCATCGGCCCGGTTTGGCACAGCAGCTTGCTTTGCAAGCGGAAGTTCATTTAAAGAAAAAACTCGGTCCGACTCATCCTCACCTGGCTCCGGTCCTGGATACCTTGAGCCGATCCTATTCCATACGGGGCGAATGGGAAAAAGCACGTCGCTGCCTTCAACAATCGGTGGATCTGCGAAATTATTATTTCGGCCACGATCATCCGGAGACCGCCCGAGCTTATCTCCACCTCGGACTTTTCTATTTTCAACGGGACTCCTTTCCCGAAGCGGAAGAAGCCTTTCATACTGCGCTAACCATTGCCGAATCTCAATTTCCCGATCCTCATCCCGAATTTTCCGATCTTTTGCTTTCCAAGGCTCGCCTGGATCGTGAGCTCGGTCGACTGGCGGAAGCCGAGGCCGGCATGGGTCGGGCCTTGGCCATGCGGCATGCTCTCCATGACCCGGACCACCCCGATATCGCTGCTTGCCAAGAAGCCTTAGCCAGCCTGAGGGTCATTCAAGGCCGATGGCCGGAAGCTCTGGAGCTGCTGCAAGGCTCCCATGCGATTTACACTCGCAGACTGGTCTTGGAACATCCAAGGGTGGCCTTGAACCGGCAAAAAACCGCCCGAGTTCTTTGGCAATTGGATCGCAAGCAAGAAGCCTTGGATACCCTGGAAACGGCGCTGGATTTAAGAGACGGAAGCCCTGCGGCTTCCAGCTTGCGCAATTTGGATGCTCTGCTGACCTGGTGCGAATGGTCTATAAGCCTTGAGACTTGGAACCCGACTGCCTTGGAAAACCGCCTGCAGCAGGCTGAAACCATCCTGAGCCTTGGGGCTTCGGCGGCTCTTCAAAAATCAAGTGGCCGCTTGGAAAAACTGAAGCAAGATGTCCGGGCTCATTTTGAAAAACCGGAAACCCGAGCCGTTCCCCATGAATGATTTCACTCCTTCGCTGATATTGCAGCTACGGCAGGGCAATCCCTCTGCTGCCCTGCTTTTGGAGCAACTTTACCGCCGGCCCTTGTTGCGGTTTTGCCGGGGCTATGTCGGCACCGAAGCCGAGGACGCAGTTCAGGAAGTCTTTGCTCGGGTACTCGGAGCGGAGGTGGTTCCGCAGAACTTTCGCCCTTGGATCTACAGCATCGCTCGCAATCTTTGCTTGAATTTGCGAAGGAATCAGCAGATTCGCCAATGCGGTCCTCTGGCGTCCGACTTGGATCTGGTCCGTTCGGTCACCGGCCCCTTGAGTGGTCTGATTCGGCAGGAGCGGTTCGCCGAAGTTCACCAGTGGGTGCAGGATCTGCCTCAGGAATTGCGCGAAACTCTGCGTCTTCGATACACCGAAGGCTTAAGTCGCGGGGAAGTCGCCGAGGTTTTGGAAACTTCAACCGAAAGGGTGAAGATGCAGCTATTCAAAGGCATGGAGTTGCTGCGGCGAAAGGTAGAAATCACGGGAGCAGATTGAAAACGAAAGCGTCCCGATCCAAGGCGGAACCGCCGGCTTCCCCGATCCAGGCCACGTAGGTGGCGCTGATCAACGGAGCCGACACCGGAATGGTGTGACTCAAACGTACCGGAAAACTCTGTCCCAGAACCGGTTGCCACCAAATGGGGGCTTGAAGATAACCTGCAGCGGGATACCAGGCGCCGCCGGGAAGTTGAACTCGGGAAACCAATGCAATCGGGGAACCGGCGACTCCATGATCTCGCAAATTGGCGTGAACGACCAAATCGCTTCCCCGAGGAATCTCGATCGACTCCGGTTGCAAGACCAAAGAAGCCCGCGGGTGCCCAACTCGATCTTCCACGCAACTGTCCGCATCCAAATAGACGTAATCCCCGGTCGGCTGATCATTGCCGTCGGAGGCGGTGGCACTCATGAAAAACCGAACTTTCCCGGAACCGGCCGGTGGAGCCACCCAGGAAAGATCCCATTGAATCGGACCGTCGGGCACTCCAAGAAAAGATCCTGCAAAAGTGTGTTTGGTATAGGTTCGGCCGTAAATGTTGCTGCTTTGGGTATAGACCGGATCGGTGATCACCCAGCTTCCGGCGTCTCGTTGATCTTCAAGGACGGCGGTCAATTGGAATCCCCAGCGGATTTGATGAGGATCTTCAATCACGACTTGCAAGGGATAACTCTGGCCGGGAACGTAACGATCCGGAACCCCGAGCAACTGCAAAGAGCCATCTCCTTGACCGATTCCGAAGCTGCCGTGACAAAGCGTGCAATTGCCGAAATAAGGCGTGTCGCCGGCCACGCCGTCGGTCGGTACCACCACCACTCGCCGGCCGCCGGCTTCCGCCGAAGCCACCGCCCAACTCAAGAGCAGGGAAAAGAGAACAAGAAAGCCGGGACGAAGCATGATGGGTTTAGGGCGCAAGGGGGGGAGAGGCGCTTTCCGCCCCGGGGCCGTCCAAGGGGTAGAAAGAACCGGGGAACAGCTTGCCCTCCTCCTGGTCCGGAGAAGAAGAACCTGCCGGCGGGGAACAAGGTCGAACTTCTGCGGCGCAAACTTTGTATTCCGCCGTATCGGTGATCGGATCCCCGGCGTCGTTAGTCAACAAATTGGCTCTGGCTTCGGCAAAGTGCAGGGGCATCCACAAGCAACCGGGTCGGACCTGCCGCGAAAGCATGGCCCGAACCTGGACAGCGCCGCGGCGAGTCCGCACCTCGACCCAATCATCGGCAACAATACCCCGCCGCTTGGCGTCCCGCGGGTGAATTTCCACGAATGCCTGAGGTTGCTTTTCCGCCAAGCCGGTTTCCCGGCGTGTTTGGGTAGCGGCGTTGTAGTGGTAGAGGGTGCGGCCGGTGGAAAGCACCAAGGCGTATTCCTGATCCGGCAGCTCGGCCGAAGGCCGGTAGTGCACCGGCTGAAACAAACCTTTTCCTCGCAAAACGCCGTCTTGATGCAGGAATACGGTACCGGGATGATCGGGCTCCGGGCAGGGCCACTGAATGCCGGTTTTTCCGTCCGGCCGCTCGGTTTCCAGCCGCGCATGACTCAGGCCGGCGAATTTCGGAGCATCCCGCACCATTTCACGATAGGCCTCTTCCGGTGAATGGAGATTCCAATTTGCGCCGCAATGCTGGGCAAGATCCAGCAAGATGCGCCAATCCGGGCGAGCTTGCCCAGGAGGCGCCACCGCTTTCCGAACCCGTTGTACCCGCCGTTCAGAATTGGTGAATACGCCGTCCTTTTCGGCGAAGACGGAAGCCGGGAAGATGACGTCGGCAAATCGGCAAGTCTCGTTGAAGAAGCAATCCTGAACCACCAGGAATTCTATGGAATTCAATCCTTGCTCCAATTGTGAAACGTTCGGCTCCGACAAAACGATATCTTCGCCCATGACAAACAGAGCTTGAATTTGTTTGCCGGTTTGTTTGATCATGCGGTTGAGATTCAATCCCGGTTCGATCGGCAAATCGACTCCCCAGGAACGCTGGTATTTCGCATGGACTTCAGGGTCATCTACCCTTTGGTAACCGGGATAAAAAATCGGCGTCGCCCCGGCATCGTTGGCGCCCTGGACGTTGTTTTGGCCGCGCAAAGGGTTCATGCCGGCACTCGGCTTGCCTAGATGTCCGGTCATCAGCACCAAATTCGCCAGCGCATAAACGTTGTCGGTGCCATGAGAATGTTCGGTAATCCCTAGGGTGTAATAAATGCCCGCCTTGTCGGTTTGAGCATAGCGACGAGCCACCCAACGGATGTCCTCCGCCGAAACTCCGGTGATGCTTTCTGCTTTCTCCGGAGTGTAATCCGCCACGGCCTGGCGGACGGCTTCGAAACCCTCCGTATGAGTGTTGATAAAGGCCTCGTCCATGAGACCTTCGGAAAGAATGACCTGAGCCATGGCATTGAGCAGCCAGACGTCGGTCCCCGGCTTCAATTGCAAATGGCGCTCCGCAATCGTCGTCATCCAAACCGCCCGGGGATCGACCACCACCAGCGTGGCTCCTCGCCGAACCGCCTGTTTCATTTCCATGGCGATGATCGGATGGGCTTCCGAAGTATTGCTGCCGATGACCAAAAGAAAATCGGCTTGGCGAATTTCTCCGATCGAATTGGTCATCGCGCCGGCACCGAAAGTCGTGACCAGACCGGCCACGGTGGGAGCGTGTCAGGTGGCGGCGCACTGATGCACGTTGTGAGTTTGAAAGGCCGTCCGGGCTAATTTCTGTACCAGATAATTTTCCTCCACGGTGCAACGGGAGGAGCTGATGAAACCTAAGGCATCGGGACCATGGCGCTGCTGAACTTTGCGCAAGCCGTCGGCGGCGTACTGCAAGGCTTCATCCCAGGACACCGGCTGCAATCGACCGCCGGCATCTCGAATCATCGGTTCGGTCAACCGCTCCGGATGATGGATGAAGTCATAAGCGAATCGGCCCTTGACGCAAAGATTGCCGTCGTTGGTGGTGGTCCCCGGTTCCGGGCTGGTGATCTTCACCACCTCTCCGAGCCCGTCTCGCCCCTCGGGATCTACGTTCAGATCCAATTGACAACCTACGCCGCAGAAATTGCAGGTGGTCCGAACTTTTTCCAGCTCCCGTTCCGGTTTCTTTTGCCTTTGCAGCGGCATCTTTTCCGCCATCGCTCCGGTCGGGCAAACGTCGATGCAGCCGCCACATAGTTCGCAACTGCTGTCGAGAAGTGAAACGTGATCGACGGTGGCGATGGTAGTTTTCGCCCCTCGCTCGGCCAGGCTGATGGCACTGACCCCTTCGACTTCGTCGCAATAACGAGTGCAGCGGGCGCACAGGATGCAGGCTTCGGGCCGGAAGTCCACATACGGGTTGCGATCCTCCGGCCGCCCTCTTCTCATGGGCTCCATCGCCGGCCAATCCTCTTTTCCGCCAAAGCGCTGAGCCAAGTCCAACAAATCGTTGGGAGGACCCGGCTCCTGCTCCGCCGGGTCCTGCGGATGATCGGTCAAATAAAGGGAAAACAGCGTCTCCCGGTGTTTTTGCACTCGCGGGCTGTCGGTGTTCACCACCATGCCCGGCTCCGCCGGCGTGGCGCAGGCCGGCGGCATCCGGCGCCAGCCGTCCACTTCCACTAAGCAGGTTCGGCAGCACCCGGCAGCGTCCAATCGGGGATCGTGGCAAAGAGTGGGCACTTCCTTGCCGTGGCGCCGAGTCAAGTCCAGCAAGCGATCGCCGGGGAAGACCGGAACTTGTTGGCCGTCGAGTTGCAAGCTACCCACGGCGGCGGGGAGGTTGGAGTCGCTCACGGTTGGAACTCTTCGGGGAAGTGTTGCAAGGCGGTGGTCAGGGGAAGAGGAGCGGCTTGCCCTAGACCGCAAATGGATCCTTCATTCATCTGCCAGGCGGCATCCGCCACTTTGGCCAAGGCTTGCGGATTTTTCCGGTCGCGCAAAAAGCGCTGCAAACACTCGCGAAGAAAGCGGGTGCCGATTCGGCACGGGGCGCACTGGCCGCAACTTTCTTCTTCGAAAAAACTCAATTGGCATTCCACCGCCGACGGCATGGACACCGTTTCATTCAAAACCACCACTCCGGCCGAACCGAGCATGGAGCCGGCCTTCTGAAGAGCTTGGAAATCCAAAGGAAGATCGGCCATGGAAGCCGGCAAGAAACCCGAGCTTGCACCTCCGGGACTGAAGGCCTTCAGCTTGCCAATCATGCCTCCGGCGACTTCAAGCAATTGGCCCAGGCTGATGCCCAAAGGCATCTCATAAGTCCCCGGTTTATCTACGTGGCCGCTGATGTTGTAGAGCTTGGTTCCTGGGCCGGTTTTGCCGAGTGCCCGAAACCACTCACCGCCTTTTTCGACAATAGAGGGAACGCAGGCAATGGTTTCCACGTTGTGAATCAACGTAGGATGACCCCACAAACCGTTTTCTACCGGAAAGGGAGGTTTCAGCCGCGGCATGCCTCGTTTGCCTTCCAAGGCTTCCAACAAAGCAGTTTCCTCGCCGCAGATATAGGCGCCGTGGCCGGCGTGAAGATGGAAATTTAGTCCTGGAAATAAATTGGCCGAAGTCGCCTGATCCAAAGCCGTTTGCAGGGCCTGCCAGGGAGCCAGAAATTCCCCGCGCAAATACATGTAAATTTCTTTGGCCTTCAAGGCGGTGGCAGCGATGGCCAATCCTTCCAACACCAAGTCCGGGCGGCGCATCAATACTTCCCGGTCTTTAAAGGTTCCGGGTTCGCCTTCATCGGCGTTCAAAACCACATAACGGACGGGATCTTTTTGCTCCGCCACGCCGCGCCATTTCAAATGAGCGGGGAAGCCGGCACCTCCACGTCCCTGCAGACCGGATTGCTGCAATTCCTGAAACAGCCAATCCGGTCCTTTTTCTTGAACCAAAGCCAAAGCCGGCGCTTCCTGGCGACAAGCCGCGGTCAAGTTCAAAGCCAGGGTGTCGGGATCCCCGTCCGGCCCGACTCGACCGGGGAGATCGCCACCGGCTTCCGGAGGCCAAAAAACTTGCCGGTCTTTCATTTGCGCCGGAGCTCGGTCACAAGCAGCCAGGCAAGAACAGCCGGCGACCCGCAATCCCTGCTCTTGAGCATTCCGGAGTAAATCCTCTGCGCCTGCCAGCCGACAACTCAAACCGGTACAGACCCGGAGATCGACCTCGGGTTCGGCCAGCAGGTGATAAAAACTGCCGACTCCATAAACCTGGGCTTCCGGAACCCCGGTTTTCCGGGCCACGACCCTGGCCGTCCCCTGGCGCAAACCGCCCAGGGCTCGAATTTCCTCCTGAACGGAGCTTTTTTGTTCCGCGGACACGCCGAAACCCCTTGCTGGCTTTGATTTGGCGATCAGTTCCGGACTCAGCCTACCAAAGCGCCGATTTCTCCGACGGTTCCTCGAGCCGAAACGGGGCAGCTTCTTCAGGTAAAGTTAGGCATCCCTCCATCGACCCAGGTTCCCATGTTTCTCCGTCGCCTCTGTTCCCTCCTGCTCTGCCTGCTCACGGTGGCCGCACCCTTGCAAGCCACCTGGTCCATCGTGGTCATCAACCGCAAGACCGGAGAAGTGGCGGTGGCGGTGGCCACTTGCTTGGAGAACTTCAACTTGCGCTCGGCGGTGCCGGTCATCGTGCCGGAATGGGGGGCGGCAGCCGCCCAGTGCTTCGTCGACAGCAGTGGCGTGAACAAAACTTTGATTCACGGCCAACTGCAATTGGGAACCGATCCGGTCGACATCCTGGCGATGTTGGAATCCCAGGACAATTCCCATCATTTGCGGCAGTACGGCATCGTCGACATCGCCGGCCGAGCGATTACCCATACCGGCAGCGCTTGCGGTGAATACAAGGGAGCCCTAACCGGTGAAGCCGGCGACTTGGTCTACGCCATTCAAGGCAACGTCCTGACCGGTTCCCCGGTGCTGCTGCAAGCCGAGTTGGCTTTGCTGAACACTCCCGGCGACTTGTCGCAGAAATTGATGGCGGCCATGGAAGCCGCTCGCGATATGGGCGGGGACGGCCGCTGCTCCTGCTCGCCTTCCGATCCTCCCGGATGCGGCAGCCCGCCGGCCAATTTCACCAAATCGGCTCACATCGCCAACATGATCGTGGCTCGCCCCGGCGACCCGCTGAAAAACTGCACCCAAGCAAACGGTTGCGCTCGAGGAAGCTTCTATTTGATGATCAACCTGAACGGCCTCAATGCCGGCGATCCGGATCCCGTCGATTTATTGCGGCAAGAATACGATTTGTGGCGCGCTTCCCAAATCGGCCGCCCCGACGCCCAACGTTCGCTGGTCATGCCTTCGACCCAGGTGGTCACCCCAGGCAGCGCCGATTCCTATTTCATCGATTTGGATTTGCACGACGTCGACGGCCATGCCTTGACTTCCGGCGGCGCCGTTTTGGCCTTAGAACACGATGCTCGTTCCGCCGGTTTGAGTTCTTTGCTCAACATCCAAGATCATCAGGACGGCACCTACACCTTGGAATTGCAGCCAGGCGCCAAAGCCGGCCGCGACCTTCTTCGCATTCGAGTCCACGACGGCATCAGCGACGTCACTTTGTGGCCCCCGGTGGAAATCCTGCACGCCCCGGCGTCGCCGCTGCCCTGGAATGACGAGGAAGCCATTAGCGATCTGATGCCGGGCCAAGTCAACGCTCAAGCCTTTCTGCTTGGCGATGGCTTGACCGCCTACTTTCTTAGCGACGCCCAGGGAGGCACGGCACCTTTGCTGCGAGCCACCAGGCCCCAAACCGATGCGGCATTCGGGCCGGCGGTGGCGGTTCCGGTAGACAACGCCGATCAATTCCAATTCGGAGACTTTTGGATGTCGGACGATGAGTTGGAATGGATCCCCTGCGGCTTCCGCCAAGGTTCGAGTATCGAGGAGATCTTTCACTCCCGGCGAAATTCGGTGAACGACCCCTTTCCCACTCCGGAGGTGATTGCCAGCCTGCACTCGGGACTTTGGGAGGGCGGCCCCTGGGTTCGAGCCAACGGCCTGGAAATCCTGTTTCATTCCGGGCGGAGCGGCAGCTTCGATCTCTACCGGGCCATTCGGCCGCGGACCGACGGCTACTGGCTACCGCCTGAACCCTTGGGCACGGACAGCGGCGCCGACGAGCTCTACCCGATGTGGGCGGAAGGGGACACCCGGGTGTATTTCTCTCGCCGAGAGAGCGGCCAAACCCCGGCTTTCCCGTGGATGGCGGACCTCGTGGCTCCAGGCCAGTTCGGCCCGGCCAAACCGGTGCCCGGGGCGATTCACGCCGGCAATCGTTTTCTGTTCCTGACCAGCGAAGATCCGGCTCAAAACCAGATCTGGCTAACCGAAGCCGGGACCCAAACTTTGCCGCTTCGAGCCACCGCCGCCGCCGATAGTTTGATCGCTTCAGCCACCGAGCTAAGCGCCGCCGCCGGCGGGGTGGTCGATTTCAGTCTGGACGCCGGTCCGGCATGGGCCGGGGCGCCTTACTTCCTCCTGGGAAGCTTGGATCCTGACGGCATCGGCCTCAGCCAGGGAAACGTGGTAATGCCCCTGGCTCGAGATTGGTTCACCGACTGGCTGTTCGGACAAAGTGGAAATCCCCTGGTGCAAGGCTTTCGTGGTTCGCTCGACGGCCAGGGTGCCGGTCAAGCCCGCCTTGATTTGGCTCCCGGCTTGGTGGGCAATCCGAGCCTGATCGGTTCCACTTTTTGGTTTTCCTTCCTGGTCCTGCAAGGGGACGAAGGATTTGCTTCCCAAGCCGTCGGCGTGGAATTGAAGCCCTAGTTCGGAGCCGGACCTAAGCTGGGAGCCGATGAACGGGCGCCTTCTGCTGCTGGCCGCCGGCCTGACCTTGCTCCTGTTGGCCTGGATCCTGCGGAGCGATGGCGCCGGCAGCGGCCATCCGCCCGAGCAGGGGGGGGCTCCAGCAAATCCGGCGGCGGAAAGCGAATCGACTGAGCAGGATTCGGCGCTTCGAAGCCCAAACGGCGGCCGCCGGCAGCTTCCATCCTCCGACTCGGCGAACCGGCCCGATCCAACTTCCGATTTGCCGGCCTGGGGCCGCCTGCTGGACGCCGAAGGCCGGCCGGCGGCAGGAGCTCGGTACCACTGGGTGTCCCGGTCCTATCGCCCCGGAGCCCGGTTGGAAATCCACCGCAGTGACGAGGAGGGATGGTTGCGGGCGGCTCCGCCGGCGACTCCTCGGGCCTTGGCGGCGTACCACCCAGGAGGGGAGGGCTGGTTTCCCTGGCCGGGGGATCCGACTTCGGAGCCCATTCCCACTTGGATCCTGCCGGCCGGAGGGGAAATCGCCTTCCAAGTGGAGAATTCGGCCGGAGAGCCCCTCTCCGGGGTGCGCTTTTGGCCACGTTTTGATGCGGCGGACCCGGGCAGCAAGCAACGTCTGGAAGTCGAAAACGCCTTGCGTCCGACCATGGTTTCCGGCCGGGATGGACGCTTCCGATTGCCCGGCCTCCGGACCGGCCACTGGCGATTCGCGATTCAGGCTCCGGAATACGGCGAATTGGAGCGGGAGGTTTTGATCGAAGCCGGTATCCAGCGGCAACTTCACGTTCAATTCGAAACCCCCGCCCATTTGAAAATCCAGGTCCGGACCGAACAGGGGGAATCGGCTCCTGGCATTCTCCTGGAACTCCGGAGCCGTTCCGAAAAACCCATTCGCGGACGAAGCGATGCCAAGGGTGATTTGGTCCTCGGGCCTATCCCTCCCGGCCCGGCTCGCCTGTTCGACTTCAAAGACGGACAGCGTCCCTTGGCCGAGTTGGAATTGCAGCCGGGTTTGCAGCAACACACCGTGGTGGTCCGCCACCGCTGGTCGGTGGAAGTCTGGTTGGAGGACGACCTGGGGCCGGTGTCGGGAGCTTATGGTTTGGCCATGGATCCAGGTGCTCCTTGGCGCCCGGAACGCTGGGCCGCCCTGGCCGAACTTGCCGATAGCCCCCGAAGCGATGCCGACGGGCGCCTTCGGCTCGGGCCCTTGCTTCCAGGCGAATACCGCATCGTGGCCGGCCGCCGGCAGTCGGTTCCGGCCGAAGCCCTGGTCTCACTTCACGACCGGAATGCAAGCCTGAGACTGCGCCTGCAGGGACAGGTGCTCCGCGGCCGAGTGCTTCCGGTGAAAGCCAAGGCTCGGGTTAGCTTGCAATTCCGGCCGAGGGCGGAAGAAAGCGCATCTTTGTCCGGTTTGATCTCCGCCCCGAAAGCCGAGTTGGAACCCTGGATTCAACGGATGACGACCGTTTGCGATGACGAAGGCCGATTTGCTTTCACATCCATTCCGTGGTCTGAGGTTAGCTTGCAAGCCGAGGCGGAAGGCTTTCTACCCAGTGAAATCCTCGATTGGAGCCTCCAAGGAGGCACCTTTCCGGAGGTGGAAATGGAATTAAAGCCGGCGATTGAAGTGGTTCTTGAAATCACCGAGGTGCCTCAAAACCTTAGCCGCCCGGTTTGGGTTCAAGTTCTGGATGAAGCCGACCAGCGCCTGGGCCGTTTGCAAAGAGTGGATCGAAGAGGCTTCATGCATTGGCAACGAGTCGCTCCGGGGAACTACCGACTTCAAATCCTGCAAGACCCGGGGCCGGCATCCACCTTGGTTTGGGAGCAAGCCCTTCACGTCACGGAAGGCGCTCCGCCTCATCTGCAATGGCCGCCGCCGCCTTAATCGACCTTTTCCCGTTCGGTTCAAACTCATTCCAAAACCCACATCCTCATGTCCCGCTTTTGGCCCCTGATTCTGCTGTTGCTCCTGGCTTTACTCGGCATCTGGTGGTGGCCCGGCAGCGCCAAAGTTTCTCCGACCGATTCGCCTGAAAAGAGCCAGAAATCTGAGGTCGAAGACTCCATCGAAGCCTTGGAGTCGGAACCAGATCTGCCGGCGGAAATACCGGCCGCGGTGGCCGGCGAAAACGGTCGCAAAGTTCTCGAACCCGAGCCGGATCGAAATGAGGGGCGATTGAAAATTCGGGTGGTCGACGATCAAGGCACGGCGATCGAAGGTGCGGTGGTCGGCGCCATGCCGCTGGCTTCCACCACGATGAATGTTCGGGATTTGATGCCGATGTCCGAGGTCATGGCCGGTCGAAAGCCATTACAAGTTCCGGGGCAACAAAGCACCACCGATGCGTCCGGCTGGGCGGAGCTTTCTTTCCAACGCCAAGACCCGCAAGCTTGGTATTTGTTCGCCCGCGCCGAAGGTCACAGTTTGCAGTCTCGCCCTTGGGCTTGGAAAGTTTGGCAAGAACAATGGAACGCCGGGGAATTTCGGTTGAAACCGGCGGCGGCTCTTTCGATTCGGCTTTTGAATCAAGAACGGAAACCTTTAGCGGCAGGAGTGGTTCAAATTGCACAGGACCGCCTCGGGCCTACGGAACACCTCCCGGTGCAAATCGGTCATTCCGACCAGGAAGGCTGGGTTCATTTTCAACATCTGGCGGCGACCAAGTGGGTGGTGCGGGGTTTTCACCCGAAGTATCAGAGTTTGGACTTGGAGCAGGCGGTGAACCTGAAAGCCGGAGATCGCCTCCGCCGGGAATTGGTGTTGCAACCCGGGCACCGTTTGGTCGGTTTGGTCCACCATCCCGATGGCCACCCGGCACCGGGTTTGGAAATTGAAGCGGCCAAGGCTTCCGGCACTTTCGCCATGAATTTCTTGGCTTTGAACCCGCGCATCTGGACCAACCAAAGCGATGCACGCGGACGCTTTTTGTTCGAAGGATTGCCGCAAACAAAGATCCGCTTGCGAACCACTTTGGCCAATGGATTGGAGGTGGAAACTTTCGCTACCCCTGGTCCGGTTTTGGATTGGGTCTTGCCGCAGATGGAAGCTTTGCGGGGAACGGTTCAACAAGCTTCCGGAAAGCCGGCCGCCGGAGCCTTGGTCATGGCTTTGCGGGATCGAGTTCCTTGCGGACAAAGCCATTGCGATGCAAACGGAAGCTTCGTCTTGGATGCTCCCAAAGACTTCAGCCACCTGTTGATTTTCCATGACAGCGGCGAAGCGGTATTCGAAAACCCGAAAACCGAGCTGCAGGCGATGGAGTTTCAACTGCCGCAAGGGGCGGAAATCCTCATTCAAGTCCAATCGGAACTGGCGGAAACCGCCAAAACCTTTCAGTTCACCGAGCTCGAACCGGAACACCGGAGATTGACTTCTTTGGATGCTCAAGCTTTGGCCTCCGCGTTGTTGGCCGGTCCGGAAACCGAGGAGGAAAGGCGTTTGAATTGGTTGAGGATGTATCGCCCTCCGCCGCAACCGGCAGGATTCCACCGCTGGCGCTGGCCCGGTATTCGTCCGGGAGCTTTTCGCTTACAAGTGCGATGGCAGGGGCGGGAATCCAAACCGATTCACGAGTTGGTGCTGACTCAGGGCAAGAATCAGGAAGTCATCCACCTCTTGACCCTACCGGCCGATTTGACCGTGCAAGTGGTAGAGGCCGACGGCCAACCGGCCGGCTCCGGCTATTTGAGTTTGCTGGCCGTGGATCGTCCTGGATTTCCCTCGGTACAAGCCATTCGCCAAGGCAAAGTCCGTTTCACCGGATTGGAACCTGGCCCATATCAACTGTTCGAAGGCATGCAGGCGGTGAGGTCGAGTGCGGATCCGAGCGAACCCCTTCTGTTGCAACCCGGGGAAAACCTGGAAACCTTCGTGCTACCGGAACGAGCTTTTCTAGAACTGCAAGTGATCGACCGCCATGGCGGGGCGATCCCCAATCCGGTGATCGAATTCCAACCCTTGAACGATCTAGGTTATCTGAACACCTTCCTTAACATGGCCAACGATCATCGGTTCGAAGGCGACGCTGTTGGCCGTTGGCAAAGTCCGAAAGTTCCTCCCGGCCGATACGCCTTGACCGTAGCCCGTTCCGGCGGCTTTAGCTTGGCCCAAGAAATTCAAATGCAACCGGGACTGAATTCCTTGAAAGTTCGCTTGCAAGGATTTCTACTGGCCGGTTCCGTCCAAGGCGCCCGCGGCCCAGGCCGAATCCGCCTGCTTGCCGAATCGGTTCCCAGCCGAGGGGAAAGCCCCGGGGACGAAAAGATTGCAACCGGCGATTTGCATCGTTTGCTGGCCATCGGCTTGGAAGGCCAAAGCGCACCCACCGGTTCCGCTGAAGTCGCGTGGGATGCTCAAGGCAGATTTCAAATCCGAGACCTGGCACCGGGCCGCTATGCCTTGGAAGCCAAGGCCGAAGGTCATTATCAAATCGAAGAGAGTTGGGTTCAGATCGTCGATCGGGACGTCCAGGACGCCGTCGTCCAGGTGGCCTTGGGAGGGGAGTTGGAGATTCGCTTGCAAGAACCGGTTCCAGAGCCCGGCTTCGTCCGAATCCTAAGCCCGCAAGGAGAAACCATTGAAGGGGGCGTATATCGTGGTCGCGATCAAAGCTGGCAGAACTTTGCCGGCTTGCCGCCGGGCATCTATCAGGTGGAGCTATGGCTGGAAGAGCCGGGAGCGGGCCAAGCCATCGACCAACGGGCGGTTGAAATCCAGGCAGGGGAAACTCAGCGCTTGCACTTGGCCTTTCCACAATCGCCGTAGCACGCCACCGGCTTGGCGTTTCCGATAGCCGGGGCCGGCACGTCCAGAAAAGGAATGGAAAGGCTCAACGACCGCAGCAAGCCAGCGTAGGCTCTCCGGCAGTCGATCGCATCCCGCTGCTCCTTCCTGTTCACCCATGACCCATAAGCCTTCCCTTACCGCCCTCCTGGCGGCTGTGGCGTTGATTGGGACCCTTTCTGGAACGGCAAACGCCGCCCAGCAACCGTCCGACACCGTCGCTCCCCCGGCTGGCATGCTCCGATACCCGGACGTCAGCCAAACCCACATCGTGTTCAGCTACGCCAATGATTTGTGGTTGGTGGACCGCCAAGGCGGCGTCGCTACCCCGTTGGCCAGCCCTCCGGGCCAAGAACTGTTTCCACGATTTGATGATTCTGGATCGCGCATCGTCTTCCAAGGCAACTACGAGGGCAATCGCGATTTGTACGTGATGTCGGTGGCCGGCGGGGTGCCCCAGAGGGTTACCCACCACCCGTCATCGGAAATTCCTTGCAGTTGGACACCGGACGGACGCTTGGTGTTCTTCCGCAATGGCCAATCCGGCATCGCTCGCCAGCAAACTCTGTTCACCGTTTCCCCCGAGGGAGGACTTCCTGAACCGTTACCGGTGCCCTATGGGGCTTGGGGCACGATTTCTCCGGATGGAGACTGGTTGGCCTACACCCCGTACACCCGGGACACCCGCACTTGGAAGCGCTACGTCGGCGGCATGGCCACCGACATTTGGATGTTCAATTTGAAAGCCAAGGCGGCGGCCAAAGTCACTCGCTGGGAAGGGACCGATACCCAGCCGATGTGGAACGGCCAAACCTTGTATTACTTGTCCGACGACGGCCCTCAGCATCGATTGAACATTTGGAAAGTGGACTTCCGCTCCGGCAGGAGAGAGCAAGTCACTCACTTCGAAGATAACGACATTCGCTGGCCCTCGATCGGCCCCGGCGCCAACGGCAGCGGCGAAATCGTGTTCCAGTTAGGGACCAAGCTCCACCTTTTGGACTTGGCCAGCGGACGTTCCCGAGCGGTGGAGATTCGAGTTCCCGGCGAACGCGGCAACTTGCGTCCGAAGATGGTGGACGCCAACAAAAACATCCAGGCTTGGGATATTTCTCCCAGCGGCAAGCGCGCTGTAGTGCAAGCCCGCGGCGACATTTGGACTTTGCCCGCCAAGCGGGGAGCCGCTCGCAATCTCAATCGCAGCAATGCCGTGGCCGAACGGTCGCCGGCATGGAGCCCGGACGGTCGCTGGCTGGCTTACTTTTCGGACGCCAGCGGGGAATACGAAGTTCACCTGCGGCAATCCGACGGCAAAGGCGAAGAAAGGCAACTGACCAGCGGCGGCGGTCTCTTCAAGATGGCCATGGCCTGGTCGCCGGATTCAAAGAAGTTGGCGGTCATGGACAAGGGCGCTCGGCTTTCGGTGGTGGACGTCGAAAGTGGGGAAAGCCAGCAAATCGATGAAAGTCCCTTTGGCGGCATCGGCGGACAAATGAGTATGCCGAGCTGGTCCAAAGACAGCCGTTGGTTGGCCTACTCTCGTTCCCGCGAGGACACTCCGGTCAGCGCCATTTTCCTCTACGACTTGGAAAACAAGGAACGGCACCAAGTCACTCGAGGCATGTTTAACGATCGGGGACCGGTGTTCGATCGCAACGGCGATTGGCTGTTCTTCAGCTCCAACCGGAATTTTTCTCCGACTTACGCCGACAACGACACCACCTTCATCTACCAAAGCACCGGTTCCTTGTTGGCGGTTCCCCTTCGTGCCGACATGAAATCCCCTTGGGCACCGGAAAGTGACGAGGAGAGTTTCGACGGCGACGAGGAAGAAGAAAAAGAAGAAGCCGAAGATCCGGGCGAAGACCAAGAGGACGACTCTGACAACGGCGACGAACCCGAACAGAGCGGTGCCGATGACGGCATCAGCGGTACTTGGGAAGGCCTGTTGACCGGACCGGATTTCCCGCCTCAAGGCGTGCCCATGACCGCCGAATTGAGCTTGAGCTCCGACGGCAGCTTGGAAGGGAGTTTCATCATTCCCACCGGAAGCGCTTCCATTCTCGAAGGCCGTTACGACAAAGCCGCCGGCACCATTCAAGCCACCGTTCAAGCCGATGACGGCACATTGATCGAAGTCGAGGCCTCGGTGCAAAACGGCAGCATGGAAGGCGTCGCCTCCATCGCCGCCGCCGGTCTGCAATACGAGTTCAACTTGACTCGTAGCTCCAAGGGAGGCGGTGGCGACGCGCAAGCCGAAGACTCCGATAACGGCGACAAGAACGATAAGAAGAAGAAAAAGGAAGACAAGCCGATCACCATCGATTTGGAAGGCTTCGAATCACGGGCCCTGTTGCTCCCGGTTCCCGCCGGCCGTTTCTTCAACTTGTCGGTCAACGACAAGAACCAATTGCTGTACGTCCGTTTGCCCAGCTCCGGAGCCGGACCGCCGGCCATCAAGTTGTTCGACTTGAAGGACGAGAAAAAGGCCGAACAGACTGTGGCCTCCGGATCGATGAATTACGCCATGAGCGCCAATGGCAAGAAGATCCTGGTGGTGAAGGGACCTCGGGCATCGATTCAAAATGCTTCCGCCGGTGGAAAGGCGGAGGCGGTCCCGGTCAGCGGCATGTTGGTCCGCATCGATCCTCAGCAAGAATGGGGGCAGTTGCTGCAAGACGCTTGGCGGATCATGCGGGACTTCTTCTACGACCCGACCATGCACGGAGTGGATTGGCCTGGGGTGTTGACCCATTACCAAGCCATGCTGCCTCACTGCGCCTCCCGGGAAGACGTCAACTTCCTCATCGCCGAAATGATTTCGGAGCTGAACGTCGGCCACGCCTATCTCATGGGTAGGGGAGATGGCGAATCTCAACCCAGCCTGTCGGTAGGCATGCTCGGAGTGGATTACGAAATTCACGAAGGGGCTTACCGCATCGCCAAGATTTATCAGGGCGGCCCATGGGATTCAGATGCTCGGGGTCCGCTGAGTCAGCCTGGCGTGGACGTGAAGGAAGGGAATTATTTGTTGGCCGTCAACGGCGTGCCGATGGATCCCTCCAAAGATCCGTGGTCGGCCTTCCTGGGTAAGGCCAATCAATTGGTGACCCTTACGGTGAGCGAGAAGGCTGTCTTGGACGACGAGGCCAGGGAAGTCACGGTGAAAACCCTGTCCAATGAAATGGGGCTGCGTTACCGCGCTTGGGTGGAGCACAACCGGGCTCGAGTGGAAAAGGAATCCGGCGGTCGTGTCGGTTACATCCACGTTCCCGATACCGGCATCAACGGTCAAAACAACTTGTACCGGCAATTGCTCGGCCAGTTGGGCAGCGAAGCCTTGATCATCGATGAACGCTGGAACGGCGGCGGCCAGATCCCGACCCGATTCATCGAAATGCTGAATCGGCCGGTGACCAACTACTGGGCCGGTCGTGAAGGTCGCGACATTCATTGGCCTCCCGACAGCCACCAAGGGCCGAAGTGCATGCTGATCAACGGCCTCGCCGGCTCCGGCGGTGACGCCTTCCCGGCCTACTTCCGCCAAGCCGGTCTCGGCAAACTGATCGGAACCCGCACTTGGGGCGGTTTGGTCGGCATTTCCGGTAACCCCAGCCTGATCGACGGCGGTTCCGTTTCCGCTCCGACTTTCGCTTTCTACGAGAAGGACGGTACTTGGGGCATTGAAGGTTACGGCGTTCCGCCCGACATCGAAGTGGTGGACGATCCGGCCCTCATGATCGACGGCGGCGACCCTCAACTTCAAGTGGCGGTCGAACACATGCTGGAAGAATTGAGGACCAAGGCCTACCGGCCGCCGGCCCGCCCGGCCTACCCGAACCGCAGCGGCCTCGGTATCACCGAGCAGGACAAGTAAGTCCAACAGCCAGCAGATTCTGCCAGGGCCGAACCCTAGGGTTCGGCCCTACTCATTTCGCAATCACGGTAAATTCCAAAGTGGCTCCGGGAGTCCATGTAAAAAGCTGAGGCTCCAAACTTAGATTTGAACCGGTTGCCGATTTCACTCGTCGAACGGCCAGGGTTTCGCTTTCAAAAGGAAGTGAAAGGTGGATTGAGCCGGCATTGATTTGAAATGTATCGGTCCACCCAAACCAATGAATATCATCTCCCTTTCTCTCACCTTGGGTGAACTGGAGGCTTCCACCAATGAGTTGATTTGCATCAGGCCCTACAAATTTGATTTCAGAAGTCGCGGATCGCTCAAGATACACCATTTCTTGAATAACACCGTCCGACTCTCCAGATCCATTCAATTTCGCCGGCTGGAAACCCTTGGCCCTTACGGTCAAACGATCGAGGGAGTCTTGAAGTACCCATCCCTGCCAAAGGGCGCCTGGGATTTCACGAACTCCCATTGGATCTCTGGGAGAAGTGACGGAAATCCCATCCACAGCTTGTCTGCTTTGAGCATCCCAGGCAAAAACCTTCAGCAACCGGAATCTTGGGCATTCGAGTACGGTGGAGCCCTCAAGTGGAAGCGTGATTTCATAAAGAACTCGACCACCCTTGGGAGGGTGGTCTTCGGAAAACGAAGGGCGGAGTTCAATAAGGTAAGTACCGGAGCTAAGACCAGGGATTGAAAATTTCCCATCCAAGAAACTTACGGCTTGTCCACCTGCAGCGCCGCAGCAGTCTATCAGCTCCCAGCCTGGAAGGATGGAAGTTGAATTCAAGTTTCCAGTTGCCTTTGGCCCAAGAGTTATTTGGATGCCTGCATAAGGCTGGCCTCGTTCGTCGACAATCATTCCTTTCATTTCAACCTCAGGATGAAGCCTGAGATTCAGGACACCTCCTTGGGGTGGAGTTCTTCTTATTCTTCTCAACATGGCGTTCGCATATCCCGGAGAAGAGATTCTCAACCAACGAAGATCTTGAAAACGCCTCAACTCAAACAGACCAGCTCCAAGATTTCGAACTATCGCTTGTACATCCTGATGCGATGAATTCGAAGTTGTGATGGATCCCTTTACTGGTCCTCCAGATTCTCCAATTAACTGAATTCGTAATGGCTGAATGTGGGAGCCCGGAAGAGAAAGTTGGATTTTCCTGCTTCCAAATATCGGAGCAATATTTTCTGAGCACTGATTTCCGTCGCCAGCAGTAACCATAACCCGCAACCAAACTCCTTCTGGAACCGAGACCCGAATCGGCTCAACACCATGGATGGTTTCTTGGTAAATCCATCCAGAACTGCTACTGCCTTGAAATGGAACTGAATCTTTACCCTCTTCGATCTCCTGAATTGAAAGAAAAATTGGGTACTCAAAATCTCCAGCAATCTCCAAAGATAATTCACTCTCTTTTCTCAGAAAGATTTCCCTTTCCTTGCCTTGAGAAATAGAGAATGTCTGGCCCGTGTAATCAGGAGCAGCGACTTCATAATATGATTTACCAGAGAAATAGGGAAGCTTTGCAACCCCGACAGAATCACAAAACGAGCGAAACATGGGATATCCTGCGAGATGGACCTTGGCACCTTGAATTGGCGCCTTGCTTTCTGCATCCAGAACAGTAACCGACAAGGCGTTCCTGCCCTCGATTGGAGCAAGTGTCACACCTAGGTCATCTTGTCCGGATAGCTTGATTTCCCTTTTGACTCCTTCATATCCTGGCTTCCACACATAGAGCCAACCTGATTCTCCTCCACCGGAACTAGAAATTTCAACCCTTCCATCTTCATCGGCTTGAAACGGGCCATCAATGAGCATGTCTACCCATATCTCGCTCGACCATTTAAAAATTACGGTGGCGCCTGGAACAGGATTGCCACTCGGAGTTTGAACATTCAATTCGAGGTCCAATTCGGGAAAGCCCCAGACCGGGGATTGCACCCCAAGACTTACCGAAACCGGGTTGTGAACTCGAATGGCCATATTCAGGCAATGAAAGTTATATTTTCCCGGCACCAATTCCACAAACGCCTGCTCTTGGGAATAATTCCAGGTCATGGGAGCAACCTTAGGATCCAATGGCTGAATCTTCCAATGGGATCCGAATAACGGCTTCTGATTCATAGAGGAAAGAATGAATACCCCCGATTTAGATCGCTTGTGGACATTGGGTTCATATTCTCCGCTTTCATCATTTGGAACCAACAAAGGTCGGCGAAGATTTGCATTCTGACCTGAAAAAGATCCTTCCTCATAATCCAAATGGTCCAATTCCATCTCCTGGCCAGGAAGGTGCTCCAACTCAGTTTTCCTGAATAGGAAGCCTCCGGCGAACAGAAAAAGGAGGAAGAGAATTGGAATTCCCAATCCAATAGTCTTTCGATTCATTGGAATTACTCCCGTTTTTTCAAAATCACAAAGTCAAAACCCTAAAGGTGAACTGATGAAACCTCTCTCTCGAACGTTCATATCATTTCAAATTCTCGCGGTCAACTATTTTCTTCAGAATGGAGTGACCGCACCGGAAGACCAGTGGCCTCCAGAGGTTTACCCACCTGCGTTCCTACTTCGCAACCATCATCAAAAGATTCCCGGCTGAGGAGGATATTCAGCCGCCGGGAGCTGATGGACCCAAAAGTGGGGCTTGGCTCCCTGTTTTTTGAGGAACTCGTTGCATATATTTTGATTTCTCAGGATCTTCCAAACCATACCCAGATAGGAGCGTTTGATTTCATACAAACTTTCTCCTCCATAAACTTCGATCTCATGAATGATTTCGGAGATGCGAGTCTCTAACTGCCGACCAAGCCGGCCATGATCCGACGGGTCGATTTTTTGGCAACAGCTTAGAACAGGCACGATGAAAATCATCTTGGGAATCTTGACTGGCGGAAAGCCTTCGGGAAACTGATCGGACATTTCGAATATTGGAGTGGTTTCATCGGTTTCCCAAGCTTGATAACCGAAGTCCGCTGTTTTCAAATTTTGATTTAGAAACGAACACAGTAACTGAAAATAGGATCTCCACAAATCCACGGCCCGGTCATTGGAGACCGAAAGCCTTCCTCCAAGAAAGGAAAAGAAGGGAATTCCACCCTCTCCAAAAGCCATCGAAGCAAAATTCCTCTTCCACAGCTTCAATTTCCCGGGATCATGCTCATGAATCCACCGTCCGATGTAAGAATCAAAGCTCATTCCAGTTTTATCACAAAATTGGGACTCAATGGCGGAGACGTTCATCAAGGGAAATTCGAACTCGAAGGAGGAATATAGGCGCTTGAACAGCAGTGAATTCAACGCAAAACAAAGCGCTCCAGGCGTGGTCGAAAATGCCCTGGATCTAAGTCGCAACTCCAGTCCTGTGAGGCTAGAAACAGGATTCCATTCAAATTCATAGGGAGCAAGGTCGCCGAAGGGCGGGATAAATCCTTGTTGGCAGCAAGGAGGGTATTCGGCTGAATCATTGTCTCCGAATCGCCAATCTTCCGTCATCCAGGATTTTGCCTCGGTAATGGGGCAGCGCCGGATTTCTGGACAACCATGCATTCTTTCTACTTCGTCGATCGCTTTGACTGCATGCCAAGAAGACAATCTACGAAATTGGTCTAATTTGATGGGATCTGCCGCCAATCGCTTCGTCGCCTCACGATGGAGATCTTCACCGCACAAGACCAGACCAGAACGACATACCTGGCGGTATAGCGGTAACTTCGGTTTCTCCTGTGAAGGCTCGACCAATTGGGCCAGACTTCGACCAATCCCAAAGTCCTGATTTCTTGCATGAAAGGTGAGGCTGTTCAGATTCAGGAGCTTTCCAATGCTTCCCAGCTCCACCTCCGATACATCGAATGCCGCCTCTAAACCAGAGAGTCTCTGAAGAATCTGACCATAAGCACCAGGAAATTCGCGCGTGCAAGCGATGAACTCCAAAATTTGTTGCGGCTTCTTCATCATGACCTCATTCTTTGGACTGCGGGTCAACCTCGTTAAGAACTGCATGAAACAATTGCCAAAATGCGATATCAGTGTCCACCAAGGAGGCAGGAAAGATGTCCATGTAGGAATTCCGGAACCGAAGATCTGCGGCTTGCAGCCTTCTTTCGATTTCGCGTCTGATGGGACCGGAGTTGGTCATGACCAGCTTTGGAGGCTTTGAGTTGGGTTGAGTCAGCCCTCTTTGATTCAAGCAATGAATAAGGGAAAATACGACTTCAGCACCCTCCAAGTCCTCGGGATCGATGAAAAACGCTGCGACAATATCAGGTTTCAAGCTATCCAATGTGGACAAGATCGACGCCCTCGAAAGCGGGGATAGTTTCGCCGGAACCATGATTTGATGCTCCCCGCTCCCGCTCGACCTATCAGGATAAAAGTTGATCTTGCACACCTCTTTCTTGGAAGACGGATCAGCTTCCAACAAGGAGTCATCTTCAGTCAATAAGAGTGTGTAATCTTGAAAGAAATTTGAAACAAGGATCGGGCCACTTTTATTTCCCAAAGGCACGACATTCCTTCTCAATGATAGAGCAAGATTCAAAACTGCGCGTCGAAAAAACTTTCGGCTCGCTAAGAACAAAATTCGCGGTGGCCGACCCTCCTGAAAGATGACTTCTTGAATCGACATAATCAATCTTTGAGAGAAGGAATACGCGATTCTCTGGCCGGGAAATACGAAGATAGCATCATTGCCTCTCGCATTTCGAAGCGCATAATTTTTCCGGAGCTCCCGCTCAAAAACAGTGATTAATGTGGGAGCATCTACTCCATTCAAGTTCAGGGAAGTTCTCGGTAGGATTTGATTGCGAAACTGCCAGACGATTCGCTGGCTCTCCTTGTTCTCGGTTTCTGAATTGAGCAATACTCGGCTCGAGGAGATATTGCAGGCATTTTGAACGGAGTAATCCGAAATATTGCCGTGGATGGCCGGTACTGCGGCCCAATCGTCAAATTCCCCAGATGCCGCTCCATCGTCGGGGCCTACCCTCTCAAGTCGGAAATCGGTTTCCTGACATTGATGTTTTCCATTCCCAGACTCAGTCAGATGCCTCCATCTTGGCAACCGAACAAAGATAATGCCCAAAGTAACGCCCAGGGGATCTCGGAAGGCACCTAGGATTTGGCTGGATTTGCTCGTCACAATGACCAAGTTATCGATCAAAAGAGCTTCCGTGTATTTGGCCTCTGGATTTGAACTCAACTTCAAATATTCATGACTCAAAATTGGAATAAAGACGCCCTTCGGCCATCGAAAACGGTTTTGAATAATGACTCCTCTAGCCATTTCGATCGCCTGCTGCCCACTCCCGGAGACGATATAGTGACCGGACATGGTACGAATGATCTTGGAAACTCTGGATTGATATTCTGCGGTAGCCAAGGAGAGAAATCTGTCTTTATATTGTGTCAGGTGTTGAAGGATGGCCTGAGCTCCAAGAGTAATGACAATGATTAACTTTCCGAATTGGATTTCCCTTATGTATTCGAAGATCCGGTCCGGTGTGCGAAGGATGATCACCACTAGTATCGGGAAGAAAGCAAAATTGAAGGCGACGATCACAATGAAGGAAAAGGGATGCTTCAATGCGAAACGAGAGGCCATCCTCCACCACATGACGAGTGTCTCCCAGGTATTCGGCCTTTTGGGATATCTTTGCGAAATATGAACTAGATATGGCATGACAACCATTGAGACGTAGAAAACTACGCTCAAGACCCAAAAGAAAATGGCTAAAATGAATGATCTAGTAATACTGATCTGGTTTTCACCGCCGCCAGCCGGATTCTTGGAATAAAGCGAAATTGCCAGATACAGCCAGACAATTCCCGTTGCGACTCCCGACCAAACCATTGCATTGAAGATTCCCCACTCTTCAAGTCTTTTCTTCTTCTTTCGTACGAGCCCGATAATTACTTTCACCAAGCCAATCAACATCGCTGAGCTTGCTGCCAAAACTGCAATGCTAACAAGCATTCCGAACTGATATGGAAGTACTTTCAGCGGGGGTAGAGGATTGCTGATTTCGGCAAATATCCAGGAAAACGGCGTGAGGAAAATCGGCAGAAAAAATAAGACTGCGATTCTTACAATTTTGCTGGACGATTCATTCTTTGGGGGAGAGTGCAACATGATTCAGCATGGACCACAACATAATTCCTAACGCTATTGCCGAGTCTTCCTTGCATATTTTTACCAATTAAGCAGGCGGAAGCCACGGCAACGTACGATATCGCAAAAACAGAATTGGACATAAACAATCTTTGAGTAATAGTTTATTCTCGAGAAATGATCCTAAATCTAGGATCTTTCAATTAAAAAAGCCTAAATGCAATGGACTTGAATCGAGCAATTTACTTCCCTTTGGTGACAAAAATAAATTGCCCCACTTCAGGTCGAATCTGAAGTGGGGCTCGGAACAGACTCAATCAGTTGAAAGTCTGAATCACTTGATTGCTCAACTCACAAGTGGCCGCATCCCAAGCTTGCAAGAAGATCGTGCGGCCGAACATGCCGGGTCCGACGAACACCGAAGTATGCAAGTTCCCGGCACCGTCAGCTTGGAAAGGATTTCCAGCGGCGATGGGGGACCCCATGTTCAGATCAAAGCCAGGGCAAGAAGTCGGAGTCCATCCGCCGGTTTCCGACCAATAGAACTGCAACATGGCATTGGCTGCAGCGTTGCTCAACAGAACGTCGTTGGATGCGCCAGCGCTGCCGGGATTCAGGGGTTGTAAACGGGGTCCAGAAGCATTGCGGTAAATCACCAAGCTTCCATTTCCCCGAGCCGCACCCAAGACGTCAGGATCGCCGTCTTGATCGAAATCAGCCACTCGAACCGAGATCGCGCCGATACTTTGAATGTCGAGGAGCCGGCTGTGCCAAACCGCCGGATTGACATCATCTCGATCGAACCATCCAATCTGGGCATCGAAGAAGGAGGCCGAAACGATTTCCATTTCTCCATCCCGATCCAAATCGGCGGCAGCGACTCCCCGAGCACCTTTAGACAACTCGTGCACTTCTTGAGCGGTCCAAGAAGGCTGGCTCGCCCCGTCACTTTCCAAGAACCAGATGGTGTTGTCGATCACTGACGCCGCCAGGATGTCGACGTCACCGTCGCGATCGACGTCTCCGGTGGTCACGGCTCGAGCTCCCACCGCCATGTCCCAGATCAATTGAGGGACGAAGATGATTTGGGAATTCTTGGAATCGTTGCGAGCCCAACCTATCCGGTGGTCGAAGTAGGAGGTAAACAAGACGTCCAAATCTCCGTCGTGATCCAAGTCCTCCAGAAATACTGATTTCGGGCGCCGCACTGGGGCGGCCACCCGGTAGCCGTTTCCGAAGCCGGGAACCGCAGCGCCGTCATTTTCCAAGTAAATGATCTTGTTCTCGTGATAGGGAGCCACGGCGATGTCCGGGTCGCCGTCGGAATCAAGATCGCCAACAGCCAGATCGTAAACTCCGTTTAAACTGTGGGGGATGTCGTGCTTTTGCCATTGCAACGGCGAACCGCCCAGATTTTCCCACCAGTCAATTGAATCGCCGTGAAAAGCCCCGGTGATCAGATCCAAATCACCGTCCCGGTCCAGGTCGTGGATGACCACAGCCCGGGCTCCCTCCACTTGAGTATCGATGCTGTGTTGTTGCCACTGCAAAGGCTTTCCGCCAAGGTTTTCAAACCAGGAAAGCTGATCGTCCCCGAAGGAGACCACCGCAAAGTCTAAATCTCCATCCTGATCCAAATCGGCAACTTCTAAATCTTCCGGTTCAATCACGGATGCCGGAACCGGGACCGCTTGATGGAAGGCGGCTGCCCGGTGGTCGCGAAGATTTTCGAACCAAACCAGCTTGTCGTCGGCTTGAGAAACCGCCGCCACGTCCAGCAAGCCGTCTCCGTCAAAATCACCTAAATTCACGCTGGTCAACTCATCGGAACCGTTGCCGATCAGGTGGTCTTGCCATCCGGTTTTGGACCCGGCGTCGAATTGCAACCAGCGCACCGAATCGTCCAATTGGGAACCCACGATCAAATCGACAACACCGTTGCCGGTGACGTCGCCCACGGCCAAACTGCGGGCGCCGTCAGCTTGATCGAATATTTGAGAGGGCAGCCAATTGCCTGCACCCATGTTCTCCAACCAATACACGGAGTCCAAGCCCAGAGAAGTGGCGAACAAATCCAGATCGCCGTCCCGATCGATATCGGTGGCCGCCACGGAAGTGCAATTGGTCCAACCGCTGGCCAAAACTTCCTCAGTCCAAGCCGGTGGCTGGCTGCCGTTGTTGTGGTAGAGCACCACTTGATCGCCGACTGCCGCCACCAAGTCCACGTCGCCGTCGGCATTGGGATCCACGGCTAGAATCTGCCGAGGGTTGGAAGCATTCGGGTCGATGGTTCGCCCGGTCCAAAACGGTGGATCACTGCCACTGTTTTCATACCAAACGATGCGATTGCCGCCGCTTTCCGAAGCGATGACGTCCAGATCGCCGTCCCGGTCCAAATCCACCGTAGTTGCCGCCCGCACGGAAGCTGCCACCGGGCTGATGAGATGCTCGGTAAAGGCTGGAGGATGGCCGCCGTCGCTTTCAAACCAACTCAGGCGGGCCGAAGCGGCCCAGCACACCAGCACGTCCAACTTCCCATCGGAATTGACGTCGGCCACATGAACCCACAAGGGATCGTTGGCCGAGTCTCCCAGTAGGTGGGAAGTCCAACTCGGCGGGTTTTGACCGTCATTTTCAAACCAGTAGACGGCATCCCCATCTTTGGCGGCGACCACGATATCCAGATCCCCATCCCGGTCGAGGTCTCCGGAAGCGAGGTGCTGAGGACCGTCAGCGGCAGTGGAAATCAGGCTCTCCGATCCAAAACCGGACTGGGCCAGTAGAGGCGAGCCGAGCAGGAGTAGGCAAAGAGGCCGGCTTAGGGCGCGACCTAGAATTCGGGCTTCAGCAGACATGGGGAAGCTGCACGGGTTTACTACCGAAGCCCGTGGGGCTCCGGCAGCAAGGGAAGTCGAATTCCAAGGGGCAGCGGCGGCCCCAACGGGGGGGACCGGAGGATCCGGGGATGCTTTAAGTTTAATCCGGGATCGGTCTTAGGGCAGGCAATATTTTTCTGCTTGCCCTAGACCCCTAGGTTTTTGGCCGGCCGGAACTTACGGGTTTGCCAGCGGCGCATCAAAGCTCCCAGAAAATGGTAACCCGGAGTCCCGCTGGTCTCGGATTTTGGCTGGTACGGGCCAGTCAAATAGGGCACATACATGGTCCGGCGGATGCTGGCTAGGCCTTTCCGGCTGGATTGAGCGACCCGATGCCAGAGGCGGCCGTCGTGGACGGTGAGGTCTCCCCGGCGGGTGGAGACGCAGATTTCCTTGGGATCGGCTTTGTGGGAAACAAAGTAGAACTTTCGAAAGCACATGGACCAGAAACCCTGGCTGTGACTGCAAGGAATCAGGCGCAATCCTCCGTTTTCCGGCCCGCAATCGTCCAGGTGCAAACCGACGTTCAACATTTGCTTCGGCATCTTTAAATAGAACAAGTCCCGCAAACCATCGGTATGCCATCCGAGTTTGGGGTAAACGCTGCCGGGGAGGTTGATGTAGCGATTGATGACCACGCCATCTTTCTCTTGATCACCCACCCTGGCGTCGGCACCGATTAATGTACGAATCGGTTCAAAACGGGAGTGGTGGACGAATTCCCGGATCCTCCGACTAAAGGCGGAAGAAAAAGCAAAGCGCTGCAACCAAGTCTTTTCGCCGGGACCACGCCCCCAAAAGAGGGGCACGCCGTTGACTTTTCGGCGTCCTTCCTGGCGCCAATTTTGTTCTAACTGGTCCATTTCTTCCAAGATCATGTCGACTTCGTCCGGCTTGGCCACGCCCTCAAAGTGAAGGAAGCCGTAGTGATCCAGAAAAGCCTGTTGTTCCGGAGTAATGGTATCCAGCAGTTGGAATCGATGAGTGGGGGGAAGATCGGTCAAAGCGAATGTTCAGGATTGGGGTTCGTCCTTTCTACCAAATTTCCAAACCCCTTAGCCAGCCCTTCGCTTTCGCCACCACTCCCGAGGCTTCCGAAGTGCCACCCGGGCGCGGTGGGGCAAACGAGTTTCCCAGGCGTTGATGCGCAAGCGCAGGCGGCGACTTCCCCAGCCCAACAAGGCCAGACCCAATAAATAAAAGGGGATGCCGGTCAAAATCGGAATCACCCAGCCGATCAGGCCGAAGACCAGACAAAACAAGCCCGCCACCACAGCCAAAATTTTGGCGACCGGGTGACGAAGGCCGACCTCCGGATCCAGCAACGGAGGCAGACTCGGTTCCGTGGCCTGGTTCATGCTGCTCTGTTCTTGGGTTTGTGGAGCCCCTCCTTCCAATTTCGACCCGAAAGCCGGAAGTAGCCAGCAATTTTGCAACCGGGAAGTTCCGACTCCGGTATCAGAGGGCGTGGACAACACGGCCTCCCGCCCCAACCCGACCTCGGAAAACGCTTTCCGGGAGCGCTTGGTGGTGGAGCTTCAAGCCTTGCGAGGCTTCTTGTACCGTCTCGTTCTACCCTCGGAACGGGGGCGAAATGCCCTGGAGGACATCAGCCAGGAAGTGGCTAGCCGGGCCTTGCGGTTCGAAGCCAGCTTCGAAAGTTCGCGGCCCATGGGTCCATGGCTCCGGCAAATGGCGTTTCGCTGCTACTTGGATTGGCGCCGCGAACAAAGCAAAGCCCGACCGGAGATGAACGGATCTCAAATTTTGGAACGACTTCCAGGGTCGGAGGTGGATCTGGACCAGCAATTGGACACTCAATTCCTGTTGCAAAAGTTGCCGCAAGTGGAAGCGGATGTCCTGCATCGCTTTCACGCTCAAGAACAATCGGTGCAAACCATCGCCTCGGCCCTGGGGCTTCCAGAAGGCACGGTGAAATCTCACCTTCATCGAGCTCGCCGCCGATTGGCGCGGCGGCCTTTTCCTTTGGAGGAATCATGATTTCAAGGGAACTCCTTTGGCAGAAAATGCAGCGGCTTCTAGATGCCCGCATCGACCCTTTGGATGATCCGGAAATCCAGCAGGCTTGTTCCCAAGATGAAGCCTGGTTACAGGAAGTCATTTACCTGCGCCATCTGTTGCTTTCCAAAACTACGGTGCAAACGAAGTTGACTCCAAGATTTTGGCCGGCGGCGGTGGCTGCGACCCTCTTGTTGCCTTTGCTTTGGTGGCCGCAGCCTAGAAATTTTTCCCCGCCGGCTCCGGTTCCAAGAATTTCATCCGCCGCCACGGTAGTCCATCATCAGCGTTGGACTTTGCAAATTCAAAGTCCGCAAGGCAAACATCAAAGCTCACAACACTCTTCCGGATGGACGCAGGACTTCCGAGGTCCATCCTCCTCACCTCCCAATCCGGCCGTACAAAGCTGGCTTTGGTCCAAAACACAGCTAACCCCATGAATTCGATCGCACTCGTTTTCGGCCTGATTTGCACCGCATTCTGGCAAAGCCCTCAAACACCCGCCGAAGCTCCGGTGCAGGAACCGGTTTTAAGGGTGTACGACTTGGCCGACTTGGTCAACGCCCAAAAGATGGCCTCGCCTGCTCCCGAGAATTCTTCGGAAACCAAGCAAGAAAATCTGGCCGCCGAAACCCAGATTTGGGGGGAAAGGATCCTGCAACATATCCCCGAAGGCTTGGGAAAAGATCCGGAAATCGTACCCATGACGCACAACCAATTCGTGGTCAACGCCAACCAAAGGCAACACGATTGGATTGCTGCCTTTTTTCAAGCTCAACGCCGTCATCCGGCCATTCTTTTGGAGTCCGTTTTCCTGCAGGGAGCTCGCCAAGCGCTGCCGGATCACTTGGAAAACGGTTGGCGCATGCTCACCGCGCAGGAAATCGACGCTTATGAAAAGAGGTGGAGAGAATCCTGGAAAGGGGATTTGCTAATGGCTCCGCACCTTTTGATTGCCAATGGCGGGCAGGCGGTCTTAGAAACCATGCAAAGTGTTTCCGTGGTCCGGGATTGGCAATTCATGGACACCGAACCGGGGCCCACCACCTTGCTGATTCCCATTCTGGAGCAAGTCGAAGAAGGGTTGAGGTTGGACTGCGAAGTCCTCGGTCTGCCAGGAGGCACCATCCACCTGGAACTTGAATTCCTGCACCAGCGCCTGCAGCGACCGCTTCAAGTGCAAAAGCGGCATCTCCGCCTGGCGAACGGGGCTTCCCAAACGGTGGAACAGGCGGAACCGGTGGTTTTGCAGGCCACCTTGGAATCCACCTTCCAACTTCCCTTGGGGCAAGGCTTATTGTTCGTCACCGAATTAGCGGATCAGCCCGGCCAATCGATGGCGGTCCTGGTCAAGGTTCTTGATCCGGCGGTCCAAGCCGAGGCCAACACCAGGAAGGGGGATTCTAAAAAGCCCTGAATAAGGTCGCTGGCCGTTCATAGGATGAGGCCATGAAGCTCCTACCCTGGCTCCTGCTCCTGCCGGCCCTGGCTTTGAACGGGCCGGCTTGCCAAAGCGTCGCAGTTGCCGATCTGCCGGTCCTTGAGTTTCGCCTTGAAGGCCCTCAAGAAGACGTGGATCTGGTGATTCAACATGAAAATAAGGAACTCCGGCTCGGTCCGGCTCATTCCTATCACGTCAAGAAGGCCTTCGTATCCGAGGATATCAGTGGCTTTCCCGGGGTCATGTTCGAGATTGCCGACGAAGAGCAGGAAGCCTTTTTCCTATGGACCGATGCCAATACTCAAAAAGGGTTGGCCGTGTTCCACGATGGTGAGTTTTTGACCTACGCCATTATTCAAACCGGTTTGAAGCGGGGGGGGCTCATCTCCCGTGGTATGCCAGGTTTCAGCGAAGGTGAGGCTGAAGCTTTGGCTGCGAAATTGAATCCCCATTAGCCGAATCTGGCCCAAAGTATTGGAGGTTTGGGGCTTAAAAAATCCTCCAAGTAAAGACCTCTTCAGCCGTTAGCGGCTTGCTGCAGACTCCGGCGATCTGGGCCGGAGTCGGCACCCTCGGCTTCACCGTTACCGGCCGCACGTAATTGCGCCATATCAGCCACACCCAAAGGTGCCGGCGCAGCCAGGCGCACTGCTTCGACACCCCCCAATTGCGCCGCACCAGCCGCGAGATCGAATCCCGCATCTGCGCCAAAGTGTGGTTGATCGGAAACAGCAAATTGCGGTTGTCGCGGCGGGTCTTCGACGACTCGCGCCGCCAGCGATACGGCCGCTCGCCCTCGAACACCTTGGCCAGGACCGAGCCGTAGAGCTGCTTGCGGTCCGACTGTAACTCCAGGGCAACGTCCGGCGGCAGCGCCCGTTGCAGGATCTCGAAGCAGCGGGTCACCAGCTTGCGGGATTCGGAGCGCCGCTTGCCGAACAACTTCTCCCGAGCTTGCTTCTTTTGCCGATATTTCGGCGTCAGCTTGCCACGACAAGGCAAGGTACCGGCGTCGAGATGGACCACGAAGTAGTTTCGCCGATGGATCAAAACCGGCACGGTCAAGGGCTGTAAACGCCGATCGGACTCGAAAGTCTCCAGTTCGTCCAATTGGAAAGGCCCATGAAAGCCGGCACCTGTCGGTTGACGAAGTTTGTCGGTGTGGAAGGCTTCGGCGTGGACGCCAAGTAGATGCAAGCGGTGGGCGATGGTCTTTCGATCCACCTTCAGTTTGCGACCGCTTTGGCGCAGCGTGACCTTGCTGACGTTTTCCCAAAACACTTTCAGATGCAGGTCGGGGTAGCGCAGGCGATAGTCGAGCCGAAAGGTCTGGGTGGAAAAGGAGCGCTTGCAAACCAGGCACAAAAAGCGCTGCACCTTGGGCTGGTGGCGGGTCCGGAAGAAGCCGCGGCGCTGGATGTGCGGGCCGGCGTCGCCGCGCTGACTGGGGCACTGGGGCCAGGGGCAATGAGAGGGCTGAAAAGCGGTCATGAGGCGCACCGAAAAAACTGCAGGTACGCCTGGAAGACGGCTAGATCGGCCTGAGGTTACGCCGATTTTTCCGGCTTAACCTCCAATACTCTGGGCCAGCTTCCTTTAGGGGAAGTCCAAATCCAACAACCGCAAAAACCGACCCAAAATTTTGTACGTCAAACCCCAAATCACGAATTGTTGATATTGAAATGCGGGAAGGCGAACGACTCCAGAAGCCCAGCGTAGTTCATAGTGAGTTTGAGCTTGAGGATCGAGAATCCATCTTAAAGGAATCCACACCGCCGTTTGAACTTCGTAATTCAAACGCAAAGCTTCTTTCTCAGCCACGGAAAATAAAAACGGCCTCACCACAATACTTCGGGGTCGGCGACTGTGGCGGCCGTCCAGATCGTCCAGAGCACCCACCGGGTCGGCCAAAGCCAGGCCGACTTCTTCCCAGGTCTCGCGGATAGCCGTCCGAACCAAACTCTCACCGGGATCGCGGCGACCTCCGGGGAAAGCCATCTGCCCGGACCAAGGATCGCCGTCTCGAATCGCTCGCTGGATAAACAAAATCTCAAAATCTCGGCCGGCGGTTGGGTGCAGGCAAAGTGAGACCGCCGCCCAAGGCACACCGTCATCGACCTGGCTTTGGGGCCGGTATGCCCGGATCCGGTCTAACACGGCCTCGAAGTCAGGGGCGAAGTCCTGCATTTCCATGGAGTCTAGGCCCGCCGACGAGGCCCTCCAGCTAAGCTTAGGCCGCCATGCGAGGAAAGCTGCAATTGACCGAAGAAGCCGAGCCGCAAACTTGGCTGGTGGAAGGATGGCTGGAAAAGCTGGGTTTGGGCGACGCCACGGCCTGGCTGGCTCCCTGGATCGCCACCTTGGCCCTGGTGGTCCTCATCAGTCTGGTTCACCTGCTGTTGCGACGCCCTTTGCTGCGTTTGTTGCACAAGCTGATCTCGGTCACTCGGGTGAAATGGGACGACCGGTTGGTTCAGCACGGAGTTTTTCGCAGCTTAAGCCACTTCCTGCCGGCGATGTTGCTCTACGCCGTTCCACCGCTGTTTTTCCCGGAAGATCACGATTTCCCACCGGTCCTGCAACGGTTTGCCTTGGCTTATATGACCGTGGCCGGAGCCTTCGGGATCAACGCATTGCTGGCTGCAATGCTCGATTTGTTGCCATCCTTATCCCGAACTCAAGGACGACCGATCCGCAGCTTTTTTCAAGTCGCTCGCCTTCTGGTTTGGTTGACCGCGGCGGTCTTGGCGATTTCCATGGTGATGGATCGCTCGCCCTGGGCTTTCCTCACTGGTTTGGGCGCCATGACAGCGGTCCTGTTATTGGTGTTCAAAGACTCCATCCTCGGTCTGGTGGCCAGTATTCAGCTCTCGGCCTATGACATGATCCGGGTCGGGGATTGGATTGAAATGCCCAGTCACGGAGCCGACGGCGACGTGATGGAAATTTCCTTGACCACGGTCAAAGTTCGCAATTGGGATAAGACCATCACCACCATTCCCACCTATGCCTTGGTCGGCCAGGCATTCAAAAACTGGCGGGGGATGGCCGACTCCGGCGGCCGCCGGATCAAACGTTCCTTGTTCCTGGACATGCAGAGCATCGCTTTTGTGGATGAAGCCATGCTCAAGCGACTTCAAAAAATCCGGCTGCTGCAAACCTATCTGCAACAAAAGGCCCAGGAAGTCAGTGAGTGGAACCAAAAGCAGGAGAACGATATGAGTTGCCTGGTCAATGGTCGCCGCCTGACCAACGTAGGGACTTTTCGGGCCTATGTGCAGGCATATTTAAAGCAACATCCGGCGATTCACTCGGACATGACCTTTCTCGTGCGGCAATTGGCTCCCGGACCGAAGGGATTGCCCTTGGAAATCTACGTGTTCAGCCGGGAACAGCGCTGGACTTTCTACGAAGGCATTCAGGCGGACATCTTTGATCACATGCTCGCCGTTGTGCCTGAATTCGGCCTCCGCTTATTCCAGGAACCCACTGGTGCCGACTGGGCTATGGCGGCGTCGGGGAGCCACCACCGCGTTGGCCACCAACAAGCCGGCGACGATGGAAATGGCCAATAAGGCCATGGAAAAGGCGCTGTCTACACCGGACAGCGGATCCTTCTCCAGCATCATCGACAAACTTCGGACCCCCAAGCTGCCCGGAACCAACAACAAGGTTCCGGGAACCAACATCAAGGCGGCCGGTTGATTACGCCAGCGAGCCACAGCGTTGGCTCCGGCACCCACCAGAAAGGCCCCAAGAAAGACTCCGGTTTCCGGCGATAGAAAGGCGCCGCCGATCCGAGCTCCGCCAAAGGAAAGGGCACAAGCCAATATGACCCACGGCAACTTGCGCAAGGGAACCTGAAACAACACCGAAAAGGCGCCGGCGGTCAACAGGAAAGCCAGCGCCTCGGTCCAGGCCGGCAAAGGCCAAGCGGTTCGTTCCAAAGAAACAGCTCCGAAATGACCGGCCAGCCGTTGCCCCAAAGCCACTCCGAAAATGATTTCCAAAAACACGATGGCGGCGGAAGTCAGCCGGGTGGTCCCGGAAACCAAATGGCGAGTGGCAATCTCAGTCATGGCCACGGTCAAAGTAAAACCGGGGACCAAAATGATGAGGGCGGCTACGGTCGCTTCGAAGGAAGCAATCGGCAAAACGAAGGTGGCCATGCCAGCGAGGAGGGCGGCTAAAAAGGCGGATACCAATTCAAACACCTGTCCGGTGCCTGGAAAGCGCCCCAGAGCTTGGGCCAAGAAACCCGTCAGCCAGCCACCGCAGGCACCTACCAAAATTTCTCCCGGTCCGCCGCCGAAGAAACGGGCGGCAGCTCCTGAAATCAAACCAAAGCAAAGCCAACTGGCCCACGCCGGATAGCGAGACGGCCGGCTGAGGATGTCGGCCATGGTTTGACGTGCCTCGGCGATAGAAAGCTCTCCGGCCAGGACCTGTTGGGTGAGCTCATCCAGATGCTGCAATTTTCCCAGATCGACCTCCGAGCCCGGCTCGAACCGAACTAGGGCAGTTCGCTGATTCTCGGGAGGTCCGAAGGTGGCCAAAAATGCCGTGGGGGAATAGAAAAATTGAGCTTCGATGCCAAGCCTTTGGGCGGCCAATTGCAAGGTATCCTCCAACTGATGAGCCGGGCTGCCGAAGCGGTGCAGAGCGCGACCCAAATCCAAAAGGAAGGCCACCGAACGGGAAGGAATCCCGCCGCTTTCTGCACCGAAATCGGCTCGAAGATGGCTTTCTTGGAGGCGAATCATTCCGAACCCTATCCAATGGGGCAAAGGCCATTTATTATGATTCACGGAGGCTGAAGCTTCTACCGAATTCCCTTCGTTCTCCCCCGGTGAATCGCCGCCTCGACCGAATCGATTGCCAACTTTTGGACATTCTCCAGAAGGAAGCCCGGCTGTCCAACAAAGAGTTGGCCGCCCGGGTTGGTCTAGCTCCCTCCACCTGCTTGGAGAGGGTCCGCCGCTTGGGCCAAGAAGGCTTCCTGGAAGGGTTTCACGCCGAAGTCAACCCGAAGGCCCTGGGGATTCAGGTTCAAGCCTTGATTTCGGTTCGGCTCGGCCAACATTCCCGGACCAGCTTTCGCGAATTTCGCCGCCATTTGCTGGCCCAACAAGAAGTCAGCACCGTGTTCCAAGTCGGCGGCAAACACGATTTCCTGGCCCACGTCGTAGTCCGGGATACCGATCATCTGCGCGATTTTGCCCTGGACCAAGTCGCTTCCCGGCCGGAAGTGGATCACATCGAAACTTCCTTGATCTTCGATCTACACCGCCACCCGGCGTTGCCGAATTATTTGGCCGAGGAAGATTCCTCCGCTTGAGCTTAGAACTCGAAAATCAAAGGCGTGGAGTTGCTGGCAAAACCGGCCCGGCCGGTGTCGAAAACCAAAAAGGCGTGATCGATTTTTTTGCCGGTCAAAATCGGGATGGGCGGAATGATGAACATGGCGATGGCTTGCCCGCTGCCGTCCAGAAAACCGGAAGATTGATACAGCGGCGGGGTATTGGGATGGGCATGGGACCAAGGCAAATAACTCTGATCCTGATTCAGGGGCAGTAAGACGGAATCTACCTGCAATCCTGGAACCACTCCGGCGGTGGAGCCTAGCAAGAGATAAGATTTTCCGGCGTAATCCGGCCCGGCGTCCAGAAAGAAGGTTTGGCTGCCGCCACTTCCGGCAGAAATGGTGTCCGTATCCGTCGAAAGGGAACACCGGGCACTCACTTCAAGGAGTTGGACCGATTCGGCGGGAATGGTGATGACTTCCCCGATCTCGTGCAAAGTTTCCGTTTCGCCGTTGGCGGAAATCGTCTTGAGGCGGGCAATCGTTCCGGGGCACGGCGGGGAAATTTGAAATTGCAGTTGCCAGGGAATCGGTTGGTCCCCGCTATTGCCAATCATCACCCTCCAGCTTTGATCGGAATTCCGATGGGTGGCCAATACGTGCAAATCGGCGGAGTTGTAACGCACCATGGCGTTTTGCTCTCCCGACGACCAAGCCTGCCATAGGGGAGTCACTTGGGCCAGAGGTTGCAATTGGGGTAGCCCCTGCGAGTCCAAGCGAAACAAACACAGCGGATCGGGACTGACCACTCCGCGGTAAAGATAAGCCTGATCCACCACGGACGATCGCTGCAAGCTCAGCCAATGGCCGGTGGCCAAAGCCGCCCCGGCCCAACTTCCTCCGAACAAGGGATCCACGTTCCAAGCACTCAATATCGATTCGGTGGCTTGCAAGCCTCGGCTATCCAAAGCTTGGCGATACCAAGAGGCCGCACTCGAGAATTCTTGAGGGTCGGCGCCGTACAAATGCCAGGACAGAAAATCCAAGGGCAAGCCTTGTTGAACCACCGTATCCAAGAAAGGAATCACTTTGGCGGTTCGCTCCGCCGGAATCAGATAACTTTCGGCTCGAAAGCCCGGCCCACCAACGCGCAAACTCGGGTAGGCCTGTTGGATGCGTTGGGCAACGGCTTCGTAAGTCAGAAGGAAGTCCGACCAACTATGGGCCCAGAAGGCAGGATTATCCGGTTCGTTCCAAATTTCCACCCTGGCATCGGGAAAGCTGACCCCGAATACCCGTTGAGCATCGAATAGGTAGTGAGCCACCACGGTAACCACGGCATCGGCATAACGGTTCCGCTCCACCGGGTCTGCAAAATCGTATCCATGATGCAAAGCCGAGTTCATCGAGTCCCCGATGCGAAACAAAAGTTCCGATTCGGTCAGTATCATTTGTCGAAAAGCCTGATCGGAATCGTAATAGGCCGGTTGAGCTCCGCACTGACCGTGCCAATCCCAAGGAATCTGGCCGGTCCAGTCAAAGTTCCCGGGATCATTCGGATCGGAACTCCGGTCGTGCCACAACACGCTCATATCCAGTACACCCATGTTCTCATGGCTGCGAATCCGATCGAAGCCGGCGTTGGCATAGTGAATGGAAAAATCGTAAACCTGACTGGTTTGGGTGCAGTCCTGAAAGTGATTTCCCGGCCCGGCGTTGACGCCCAGCAGATCCGATTCAGTCGTTCCGAGCCAGCCGGTCACTTCCAAGACTTCCTGCGCCTTCAAGGAGGAAGAACCGATGCCGAACAGCAGCAGCACGAGGGTGGCCTGGGGGGGGAATAGCGAAGCCATACCCTTATTATGAAGGCTAACTTTCGGCGTTGCCGGAATTGCTTCTAGGGGAAGTGCCCCGGGCGGTGTGGTAAATCCCGAGAAGAATCAGGAAGCCGCCCGGATATACAGGCCAAGAAGGGACTTCCGACAAAAAGAGCAAAGCAAGGGCGGTACTCAAGATTGGTTCGCCGAGCATCACCACCGAAACCGCCGCCGCTCCCAAATATCGCAACGCCCAGTTGTAGGAGGAATGGCCCAAGAGTTGTGGAATCAAAGCCATGGCCAACAACCAACCGGTCGTAGCCGGGGGCCAGCCAGACCAAGGATCGCCTTGCAGCCAAGAGAGGATCACCAAGAAAACGGTGGCGGAGCTATAGGTGGTGAAGATGTACGGCAAAGTTGCCAAGTGGCGCTGCAAATAACGCCCGACCAACAGATAGAGGGCCATCGCCATACCTCCGGCCAAGGCCAGAAGGTCCCCGAACAGGGCTTGGCCGGCAACTTGAAGATCTCCGGCTCCGATGATGAATCCTCCGGCCACGCTCAAGGAAACTCCGATCAACTGGCGCCGATTGGCCGCCTCGCGGAAAAACACTCGGCCGAAAACCACCACCCAAATCGGAGTCGTACAAACCATGGCCAAACTTGCAGCCACGGAAGTGTATTGCAGAGAAGCAATCCAAGTGGCGAAGTGGACGGCGAGAAAAAAACCCGCCGCCCATCCCAGGAGCCATTGGCGCAACTCAAGGCGCCGGGCGGCTCTTCGCAGTTCCGGCCAGGCAAACGGCAGCAGCAGCAGGGATGCGATACCGGTCCGGGCCATGGAAATGACCAGAGGAGGCGCCCCTTCCGCCAATCGCGCAAAAATGGACCCGAAGGAAACGGCCGTCAGGCCGATGGCCAGAACCATCCAAGTCCATGCGGGACGCGGGTTATGCTGCATGAGTCGGCCCAGGATAAGGAGCCCCGCAACCGACGCCAGCCTGAGCGCTATGCCAAGCTATCATGGGTTCGAAATTCTCCTTGAGGCGGTTACGCCCAGTGCGAAACTCGCCCTTTCCCTCGTCCCCGGTTCCCGGATCCTACGCGTTGCCCGCCCTCCGCAATTTTTTTCTTATCGGTCTCTTGTTCTGCGCTTGTGGCGCGGAAGAAGAAAGCATGGTTGAAACTCAGGTACGGGAAATCCGCTTGCGCCATACCGCCGCCACTTCCCGAAGGCTGGGTCCTCAGGAACGCCAACTGCGCAAGCAAACTATGCAAGAAGAATTGGTTGCCCTGGCCGATCGTTTGCTTGAGGAAGGGGTTCCGCCTGAGGAACGGCTTCCCTTAGCCGAGCTGCTTTATCAAACCGGGCGCTTCCAAGCATCCCTCCAACTGATCGAACAAATTCTGGCCGGAGGCCCCGACAGCGAAGCTCTGGAGTTGCAAATCCAAATCTTTGCTGGTTTGGGCCGAATGAAAGCAGCTCAAACCGCCTTGCAATCGGTGGCCGATCCGGCCGAGCTGGCATGGAGCACCTTTGAAGCCCTGGCCAATGGTTTCCGGCAACAAGGCCATTTGCAACAAGCCCTGGAATATCAGGAGAAGGCGATCATTCGGTTGTTGCAACTCCCGGAAGCGGATCGGGCCTATGTCATTCCAACATTGCTTCCGATGTTGGCCGGCCGATTGGTGGACGGTCATTTGGAATCGGAAGATCCACAAGTAGCCTTAGAGGCTCTGCAGAGGATTTTGAAGGCTTCGCCCAACGATCCAATGGCGGCGGAAGTGATCAACGGCATGGCGCTCCAACTTGGGAAGCAGTGGCAAGCCCGGCAAATCCGCCAATCTCTCCCGGGAACTCCCATGCCATGGCAAGAACCTTTTTCTTGGATCGGGCCTGGGCAGGCGAATTTGCAAGATTGGCAAGGAAAGGTCTTGCTCTTGGACTTCTTCGCTTTTTGGTGCGCACCTTGCATCCAAGCCTTTCCTTGGCTGCGCCGCCTGCAAGAGCAGTATGGTGCTGAGGGGTTGCAGGTCCTCGGCCTGACTCGCTTGGAAGGTCGCTTTCAACACCGGGAGATTCAGGCGGAAAATCTAAATGCGGAACAGGAACTGGCCCATTTGAAAACCTTTCGAAAAGACCATCAACTTAGCCACCCCTTTGCCGTGTTTGAAGATTTCTCCCTGTTCGAACAGTACGGAGTGGAATCGCTGCCGACCTTGGTTTTGGTCGATCGGCAGGGCATGATCCGCCACCTTCACGTGGGAACCGGGCACGAGACCGAGATCGAACAACAAATTCAAGCCCTGCTGGCTGAATAGGTCTTTTTCCCTTCCCTCAGGCAGTCGCTATCCTTTGGCGGTGGAAAGCCAAGTCGAAGCCCCGATCTTATGGCAGCCCGAGCGGGAACGGGCCGCCGCCAGCCGGTTGCAGCAGTTCTGCCGCCAAGTGGAAGCCGAATCCGGCTGTTCCCTGCCCAAATACCAAGATCTTTGGCAGTGGTCGGTGGATCATCCCGGTCCTTTCTGGCGCAAAGTTTGGGATTTCGGAGAGGTCATCGGCCAGCCTGGTACGGAAGTTTTGCACCACGGCGAAGCCATGCCCGGGGCACGCTGGTTTCCCCAAGCCAAGCTTAATTTTGCCGAGAATCTGCTGCGTCGCGACGACGACCACACGGCCTTGATCTTCCGCCGGGAAGACGGCTTTCGCCGCACCCTCAGCTTCTCCGAATTAAGGGAGCAAGTCCGCCTATTGCAAGGGGCTCTACGCCAGGCCGGCTTGCAGCCTGGGGACCGAGTCGCCGCCTTCTTGCCCAACCTTCCGGAGGCGATTATCGGCATGCTGGCGGTGGCCAGCTTGGGCGGTATTTGGTCGTCCTGTTCTCCCGACTTCGGGGTTGCCGGCATCCTCGATCGATTCGGGCAGATTGAACCGCGCTGGCTGTTGGTCACCGACGGCTATTTATACAAAGGCAAATCCTTCGATTCGCTGGAGAAGGTGGAAGCGATTCAAAAGGCTTTGCCGAGCTTGCAGGGAACCGTCGTGGTGCCCTATATGAATTCGTCGCCTTCCCTGAACTCGTTGCCTAACACCTATTCCTGGCAGGATTTCCTCGCTCAAGGCCATGAGGCGGAACTGGAGTTCCCGGCTTTTCCCTTCGATCAACCGCTTTACATCTTGTTCAGTTCCGGCACCACCGGAAAACCCAAGTGCATTGTTCATGGAGCCGGCGGCACTCTGCTCCAACACCTCAAGGAGCACCAACTCCACACCGACCTGGGCCGGCAAGATCGCCTGTTTTACTTCACCACCACCGGCTGGATGATGTGGAACTGGCTGGTCACCGGCTTAGCCAGTGGCAGCACCTTAGTCCTGTTCGAAGGCAATCCCTTTCATCCCGGGCCGGAAGCCCTTTGGCAATTGGTTGCCGAGGAAAAGGTGACCGTCTTCGGTACTTCCGCCAAATATTTGGACGCGGTGAAGAAATCCGGATTGGCACCGCGGCAACATTTCGACCTCACCGCCCTGCGCGCCATTCTCAGCACCGGCTCCCCTTTGGTCCCGGAGTCCTTCGACTTCGTGTATCAAGAGGTGAAATCCGATTTGCAATTGGCCTCTATCGCCGGCGGCACCGACATCGTTTCCTGCTTCGTCTTGGGAGCTCCGAGTGAACCGGTTCGGCGCGGAGAAATTCAAGTTCGAGGTCTCGGCATGGCGGTGGACGTCTTCGATCCGGACGGACGTGCGCTACGCAACCAACCGGGAGAATTGGTTTGCACTCGGCCCTTTCCTTCCATGCCGGTTTCTTTTTGGAATGACCCGGAAGGGCAGCGCTATCGGAGCGCTTACTTCGAACGCTTCCCAGGAATCTGGCACCACGGCGATTGGGTCAGCCTGATGAGTACTGGCGGCATGGTGATCCACGGCCGTTCCGACGCTACCTTGAATCCAGGCGGCATCCGCATTGGAACCGCGGAGATTTATCGCCAGGTCGAACAAATCGACCAATTGGAAGAAAGCATCGTCGTCGGCCAGGACACCGGGGACGGCGATCAACGCATCGTCTTGTTCGTCCGCCTGCGGCCCGGTCTAAGCTTGACCGAGGCCCTCCAGGACCAAATCCGGCGCCGAATTCGGAGCAACGCGACGCCACGACACGTTCCGGCGGTCATTGCTCAGGTGCAAGACATTCCCCGAACCCGAAGCGGCAAGATTTCCGAATTGGCGGTGCGCGACGTCCTCCACGGACGGGAAGTCAAAAACACCGAAGCCTTGGCCAATCCCGACGCCTTGGAGGAGTACCGGCAGCGGCCGGAATTGGCCCTTTAGCGGCTTGCCGTCAAACCGAGTTGGCTTCCGCCAGCAAGCGCCTCACCCGAGGGTGCAGCACGCTGTTTTCCAGCAGAATGTGCCGGTGCATGTCGGCTTCCAATGCCTCTAAACCGGCAAACAAGGCTTTGACCGAGTTGCAGGCCCAATCCGGTACTCGGTAGTCGTGGGTCAAGCTACGGATCATTTTCCATCGCTCACCGGCGTGGGCGTGTTCCAGCTCCATGACCTGCATCGGCGCTTCCGGTCCGCACGCCGGTCCCGGGCCATGGCTCGGATGCCCCAATAGACCCAAGATCATCGGGAACAGAATTTGTTCCTCTTTGGCCAAATGCTCCGGCAGCTCGGCGAACAAGCCCCGGACTTCATGAGCCAAGGGCTTCATCCAATCGGCCTTGTCCCCGTGAACCCGGGCAACCTTTTCCATCAGGGGATAAAGCCGTTCCACCGCCTCTTTGGTGTAGGGGTGGTGAGTATCCAAAAGGAATTGGATCAACGCCTCGATGGGTTCATCGAACCAATTCCGGTCGTCCGGTTTGCGTTCCAACTCCTGCAATTGCTGGAGCAGCCGGTCCGGATCCAATTGGGCCCGCTGTGCAGCTTCCTGCAAAGTTAAATCGCCGCCGCAGCAGAAGTCGATGCCGAAGCGATCGAACAGGTCCAGGCTTGCCGGTTGCAAGACCGCAACCTGGCCAACGGTGGTTTCAAGGGTCAGGGGATCGCTCATCGCTAGAGGAAGGGTTCCGAGGTGGGCGGTTTGGCTGCCAATAAACCCCTATTTAGCATGGAAACACCCTAAAATTAGGGAGGCCTGCCCTGAACCAAAGCCCAGGGCAGGGCGGTCAAACCATTTCGCTGGTGAAGGAAGCCAGGGCTTTCATGTAATTGACCCGCTCGAAAGAACTTGGATCGGGGCAATTCATCCGACTCATGCTCCCTTTGGCTTGCTGGACGGACACGTATTCGTTGTCTTCCAACCAAAAGCTCAACTCATCGACCAGTTTGGCCATGAAGTGGGGGCCGTGGCGCAGCAAGGTCGAAGCCATCATGACCACGTCGGAACCGGCCAGGATCAATTTGATCGCGTCTTCGGAACTGTGGGCTCCGCCAGTGGTGGCGATGGAAAGATCCACCTGCCCGTACATGATGGCCGTCCACCGCAGGGCCAGGCGCATGGTTTGGTGACTGCTCAGTTCCAGCTTCGGAACTACGTGCAAGGTGTCCAGTTCGATATCCGGCTCCAAAAACCGGTTGAACATCACCAGGCCATCGGCGCCGGCGGCTTCGAAACCTTTCGCCATGTTGGCCAAGGAACTGAAGGCAGGACCGATTTTCACCGCCAGCGGCAATTGGACTTCTTCGCGGACCCGGCGCAACAGATCCAAATAATGGGACTCCACTTCAGCTCCGGTTTCCCCGATTTCGGTGGGGATGTAGTAGATGTTCAACTCCAGGGCATCGGCCCCGGCTTGTTCCAGCAATTGGGCGTAATGCACCCATCCACCGGCGGTGTGGCCGTTCAAACTGGCGACTACTGGAATGGAAAGATGCTCCTTGGCCCGGCGAATTCGATCTAGATAGCTATCCGGGCCGATGCCATCGTGACCTACGTCGGGGAAGTAGTTCTGGGCTTCATGAAAGCTCTCGGCGCCGTACAGATCGAGCCGGTGGGCCTGGATTTCCTCGTGCTCGATTTGTTCTTCGAACAAGGAAGGAAGAACGATGGCCGAAGCCCCGGCATCTTCCAAAGCTTTCATGCTGGGCAGCTCCCCGGTGAGGGGGGAAGGAGCCGCCATCAGGGGATTCTTTAATTCCAACCCAAGGTAGGTGGTTTTCAAGTCAGGTTTCACCGTCATACTTTCAACTCCTCCGCCAAGTCGGCGTTTTCGCGTTCAATGCCTGCGAGCTGCTCGTAGTAGTGCCACCGATCGTCGATGTCCTTTTGGGCCAAAGCCAAAAGATGTTGAGCTTGTTGGGGATTGGCTCGAGCAAGCATGGCGAAGCGACCTTCCTTGGAGGCAAACTCCTGGAACGGCAGCTTCGGTTTTCGACTGTCCAAATGGAAGGGATGTCCGCCGTCGTGAGCCCGGCGCGGGTCGTAGCGGAACAGGGGCCAGAAACCGGTTTTGCTAGCCAATTTCTGATGAGTCATGGCCGTGGTCATGTTGACCCCGTGGGCGATGCAGTGGCTGTACGCCAAGATCAAGGACGGCCCGGGATAGGACTCGGCTTCCAACATCGCGTTCAGGCATTGCTTGGGATTCGCCCCCATGGCAATTTGAGCCACGTAAACGTTTCCGTATGCCGCCGCGATCATGCCTAGGTCCTTCTTCGACACGGCCTTGCCGTCGGCAGCGAACTTGGCCACCGCGGCTCGCGGCGTCGCCTTGGAAGCTTGGCCGCCGGTGTTGGAGTACACCCCGGTGTCCAGAACCAGGATGTTGACGTTGCGACCGGAGGCCAAGACGTGATCCACGCCTCCGAAACCGATGTCATAAGCCCAACCGTCTCCGCCGAGAATCCAAACGCTACGAGGAATCAGGTGATCGGCAACCGCCAACAAATCCTTGGCCGCCGCCTGAGGCATGCTTCGCAATCGATCCTTCAATTGCCGGACCTGTTGCCTTCGTTGCCGGATTTCCGCCTCACTGGGCCCGCAGGGCGCGGTCAGAGCGGCTACGCATTCGTCGCCGAATTCGGCAGCCAGTTGAGTCAGTAACTTCACGGCATAGGCATGCTGCTGGTCGATGGCCAAGCGCATCCCCAAGCCGAACTCGGCGTTGTCTTCGAACAGCGAGTTGGACCAAGCCGGCCCGCAGCCGTCGGCGTCGGTGGCCCACGGAGTCGTCGGCAGGTTGCCGCCGTAGATGGAAGAACAGCCGGTGGCATTGGCAATCACCGCACGATCGCCGAACAACTGGCTCATGAGTTTCACGTACGGCGTTTCACCGCAACCGGAACAGGCGCCACTGTATTCGAATAAAGGCTCCAGCAATTGGCTGCCTTTGATCGAAGTGCGATCCACTTGCGAACGATCGGCCTCCGGAATCTGAAGGAAGAAGTCGAAGCGCTGCCGTTCCTGTTCCAGGTGCGGCTCCTTCGGCTCCATGTTGATCGCCTTGTGACGAGCCACTTCCTTGCTTCGGGCCGGACAAACGTCGACGCAAACGCCGCAACCGGTGCAGTCGTCCGGGGCCACTTGGACGGTGAAACGACTGCCTTGCCATTTCTTTTCGGTGTAGTCCCTGGAAAGGAAGTGTTCCGGGCAACCCTGCAAGCTTTCCAGAGCGAAAGCCTTGGTTCGAATGGCGGCGTGGGGGCAAACAAAGGCACACAAACCGCATTGGATGCAAATTTCCGGATCCCAAATCGGAATCTCCCGAGCGATGCTGCGGCGTTCGTATCGAGCGGTGGTGGTGGGGAAGGTGCCGTCCACCGGAAGCGCGCTTACCGGGAGCAGATCTCCCTTGCCGGCCAGCATCAAGGAAGTCACCTTTTCGACGAAGTCCGGAACCCCGGCGGGAACCGGCGGCAGGCGGCGCAAGGCGTTGTCGGCCACCTCCGGATATTTCACCAGGTGAAGGGCTTCCACCGCCCCGTCGACGGCAGCGTAATTGCGCTGCAAAATGCTTTCTCCGCGCCGGCCGTAGGTCTTTTTGATCGCGTCCTTGATCCTTTGCAAAGCTTCTTCTTTCGGCAGGATGTTGGACAGAGAGAAGAAGCAAGTTTGCATCACGGTGTTGATGCGCCCGCCCATCCCGGCTTTCTTGGCCACCGCGGCGGCATCGACCACGTAGAACTTCAGCTTCTTGTCGACAATCTGCCGTTGGGTTTCTTCCGGAACGTGTTGCCAAACTTCCTCTTTCCCGAACGGACTGTTCAACAAGAAAGTGGCTCCCGGCTCGGCGGTCTCCAACACGTCCATCCGTTCCAGGAAATTGAACTGGTGGCAAGCGACGAAGTTGGCCCGGCTGATCAAATAAGGCGAATCCACCGGCTGCGGCCCGAACCGAAGGTGACTGACCGTGGTAGAGCCCGATTTCTTCGAGTCGTATACGAAGTAACCCTGGGCGTGCATGGACGTGCCTTCGCCGATGATCTTGACCGAGTTCTTGTTGGCCCCGACGGTGCCGTCGGAACCGAGCCCGAAGAACACCGCCCGAGTGACATCATCCGGCTCGGTGTTGAAGTCCGGATCCCACTTCAAACTCAGCCCGCTCACGTCGTCGACAATGCCAACGGTAAACCGGGGTTTGGCCTCCTGCCGCTCCAATTCAGCGAACACCGAAGCCACCATGGCCGGAGTGAATTCTTTGGAGCTCAAGCCGTAGCGACCGCCCACCACTTTGGGACACGAGCTTCCGTGGAGGGTCTGCCAGGATTCGGCGGCGGCGGTGATGACGTCCTGGAACAGCGGTTCGCCCAGAGCGCCGGGTTCTTTGGTTCGATCCAGGACAGCGATGCTGCGAACGCTGGCGGGCATCGCTTTCAGGAAGCGCTCGGCCGAGAAAGGCCGAAACAGTCGGACTTGAACCATCCCGACCTTTTCTCCCGCCGCGTTCAAGGCGGAGACGGTTTGCTTGACCGTGGCGGCTCCGGAACCCATGACGACGACCACCCGTTCCGCGTCTTCGGCTCCGAAGTATTCGAACAGCCGGTAGCGGCGACCAACCCGGTCGGCGAAACGGTCGAAGCTTTGCTCCAGGATCTCGGCCAAGCCGTCGTAATAAGGATTGGAAGCTTCCCGGGCTTGGAAGAACACGTCCGGATTCTGGGCGGTTCCGCGCAATACCGGGCGTTCCGGATTCAAGGCCCGATCGCGGTGGGCTTGAATCAGTTCCGGCTCCATGAAGAAGTGCAGATCCTCGTCGGTCAGTTCTTCAATCTTGTTGACTTCATGAGAAGTCCGGAAGCCATCGAAAAAATGCAGGAAGGGGATCCGGCTTTGCAGAGAAGCCGCCTGACTGAGCAAGGCCAAATCATGGCATTCCTGCACCGAAGCCGAACACAACATGGCGAAGCCGGTGGTGCGGGCGCTCATCACGTCGCTGTGATCACCGAAAATCGACAGCGCATGAGTCGCCAGGGACCGGGCCGCCACGTGAATGACAGTGGGAGTCAACTCCCCGGCCACCTTGAACATGTTCGGCAACATGAGCAACAGGCCTTGGGAGGCGGTAAAGGTAGTCGTTAAGGCTCCAGTCTGCAGCGAACCATGCAAAGTGCCGGCGGCTCCGGCTTCACTTTGCATTTCCACCACGTCGGGAACGGTCCCGAAGATGTTTTCTTTGCCACCGGCGGCCCACATGTCGGCGAATTCGCCCATGGGGGAAGCCGGGGTAATTGGGTAAATGGCGATGACCTCATTGATGCGGTGGGCCACAGAGGCAACGGCCTCATTGCCGTCGAGGGTCACGAATCGTCTTTGCACGACTTTCTCCTTCGGGAGACGGACTTACGGCGCCCGAATCTCCTGGACTTTAACCTGATTAAGCGCCTGATGCGAAAGGGCAAGCCCCGGATAGGGAAGGAAAAATATTGAATCCCCCAGGGCAGGACCTTGCCCCGGCAAGCACGCCCGGGGCAGCGCCGGCACAATGGCGGAAGTGGTGGGGAAATCACCGTGTGGCCCCTCCAATCCGTCTGCATGAAGCCTTTACAAACCTTCTTCGCCACCTGCGCCCCGGGAATGGAAGCGATCCTGCACCAGGAGCTTCGCCAACTGCGCATGGCTCGGATCGAACGGCAGGTGGGTGGCGTCCGCTTTTCCGGGAATCTAGCCGATGCCGGCCGGGCCAATCTGGAGTTGGCCACGGCGGTACGGGTGCTCTGGCGACGCAAGCAATTCCAAGCTCCGGATCGGGATCAGCTCTACCAACAAGTGCTGGCCACCGATTGGTCTCCCTTTCTTCTTCCGGAAGGCAGCCTTCGAGTCGACGCCCTGTGCCGGGAATCGGCCTTGGATCACAGTCGATTCGTCGAGCAGGTGGTCAAAGACGCCGTGGTCGATCAATTTCGCCAACGCACCGGCAGCCGACCTTCGGTGGACCGGGAGAAACCCGATCTTCGGATTCACCTGCATCTTTTTCGGGATCGAGCCACCTTGTCGGTGGACACCTCCGGCGCCTCGCTGCACAAGCGAGCTTGGCGGCGATTCCAGGGCTCGGCTCCGTTGGCGGAAACCCTGGCCGCCGGCTTGCTGCGGATGTCGCAATGGGATCGCCGAGCTCCGCTGTTAGATCCCTTCTGCGGTTCCGGCACCCTCTTGATCGAGGGAGCGCTGTGGGCCCAGGGATCGGCGCCGGGCATATTTCGGCCGGCTTTTGCCATGGAAGGATGGCCCGGCTTTCCCACCGAGTTCATGGCCAAGCTGAGAAAACAAGCCCGTGAGCGGGTTCGTCCTGCGGCCAAACTCCGGATTTTGGGATGGGATGCCAACCCGGCTCAGTTGGAGGGCGCTCGGCAGAACTTGGAAGCCGCCGGCCTCGCCGACCGGGTGGAATTGGCCACCGGTCAAGCCGAGGATTTCGCTCCCCGCCGCGGCTGGAACGCTTGGGTGGTCTCCAACTTGCCCTACGGCCAAAGAGTAGGGGAAGAATCGGAATTGCTGCCCCTGATGAAAGCTTTCGGCGAGCGCCTGCGGCAGCACTGCCAGGGTTACCACCTAGCCTTGCTCTGCGGTTCGAAGCGATTGCAAAAAGCTTTGGCTCTGCCCCGGCCGAAACAAGCGGCTCTAAAAAACGGCGCCTTGGATTGCACCTTATTGACCACCCGAATGCCGGAGAATTAGCCTCTAATCATCTTGCTCCCGTGATTCCAAGCCCGATTCCAACCCCGGTTGCTGTAAGGAACGATCGGCCTTTTTCCAAGCGTCGGCAACCATGTTTCGGACGTCCTGCAACAGCGGCTTGGTTTCATAAACGATGCCGTCCTTGATCGTATAGCGCAGGCCTCGAAGTCGGGTCGGCTGGTTGTCCTGATCCAAGCGAATGGCACCGGTGCCGTAGAGGATTTTGAAGTCTTGCAGCGGATTGCCTTCGACGATCAACAGATCGGCCAACTTACCGACTTCCACGCTGCCGATTTCCGGTTCCATGCCGAGAGCTTCCGCACCGTGCAGGGTGGCGGAGCGGATGACTTCCAAGGGATGGAAGCCGGCTTCTTGCAGCAACTCCAGTTCGCGGACGTATCCGAAACCGTATAGCTTGTACAAATAACCGCAATCGCTGCCGGTGGTCACCCGGCCGCCGCGGTTTTTGTACTCGTTCACGAATTTCATCCACAAGCGGTAATTCTCTTTCCAAGCCAATTCATGGCCGGTATTCCAGGAAAACCAAAAGCTGCCATGAGCTTCTCGATTCGGTCGAAAGAAGTCCCACAAAGAGGGCAGGGTGTAGTGGGGATGCCATTCGGCGCAGCGAGCCCGCATCAAATCCCGAGTCGCTTCGTAAATGGTAAAGGTCGGATCCAAGGTGAAGTCTAGGGCCAACAACGCATCCATGACCCGATTCCAAGCCGGACTGTGGGGAGGGGCGGCCTGTCGCCAAAGGCGACCGGCTTCTCCGAAACGATGCTGTTCGTTGTTGTAGTTGTAATCGAGGGGATAGTTCTGCACCGTACCCTCGGCCAGCATAGCCTCCGGCAAACCGTACCAGTGCTCCATGGTGGTCAATCCCCAGCGAGCGGTATCCAAAACATTGGCCCTGGCCACGTCCATTTGCGCGTGATGGCATGCGCTTCGTAATCCCAAAGCCTTGGCTTCCCGCAAGGCGGCTTCAAAAACATCCGGAGGAGCTCCGAAAAATTTGAAACCGTCGACTCCCCGTCTGGCCATGCTCCGGATCCAATCCCGGGCTTGCTCCGGCTTCGAAATCGGCCCGTCGTGTTCCATGCCGAAAGCCACGTAAGCGTGAATTCGAGGCGCGGCGATCCGATTTTGGGCGCTTTGTTCCCGTTGCTCCAAAACCCAATCCACCCCGTTTCCGCAGGCGGGATCCCGAACGGTGGTAATGCCGTGAGCCAGCCAAAGTTTGAACACGTACTCGGCGCTGGTTCCCTGGGCGCTACCGCCGATGTGCCCGTGCATATCCACGAAGCCGGGAAGGATGAAGCGGCCGTGACAATCGATTTCCCGATCGCCCGGTTGGGCGGCGGTCCGCCGTTCCGCTCGAATCGGAACTCCAGGGAAGCCCACCGATTGAATGCGAACGATGCGATTGCCTTCGATCAGCAGATCCACCGGGCCGATGGGCGGAGCTCCGGTGCCGTCGATCAGGGTGCCCCCGCGAAGCCAGAGACGCTCAAAGGGACCTTCCCCTCGCTTCCTTGGAGGTGCAGGAGCGACAGCCTGGCGCTGCGCCGGCAGCGGCGCCGGAGCCGGGCAACTGAAGGAGGAAAGGAGGGCCAGGGCGGCAAGAACCATGCTCTGTTTTAGCGACTGCGACAAGGGGGCTAGGATGGCAGAGAACCTCGGCACCCTCCGTCATGCCCCGCGCCTTGCTCCTGCTTCTGGCCTGGCTTCTGTTCAGTCCGGCCTTGCCCGCTCAAAAAGACACCTGTCCCTGGTGTCGCAACGATCCCGAGCGCATGGCGGTGGCAGGAGTATTGGGCCACGGAGCGATGGATATCGGTTTCGAAGGCTCCGAAGCCTTGAAGAAATTCTTTCGGGGAGAAGACTACCTATTTATCGAAACGGCCCATTTTCGCATTGCCAGTTCTCTGGATGCGGTTTCCTTGGACGCCAAGACTCGAAAAGCGTTGGAACCGGTCTTCGAGGCGATGCGAGCCAAATTGCCGGACCTGCCGAAAAGAATTCGAAAGCTGGATCGCTGGCTTCGCTTGCACTGGATCGCATTTCGTTGCGAACAGTTCTACAGCCGATTTCAGCAAGTTCTGCAAGTCAGCGACGAAGACTTTCCGGAACAAAGGCAAGCCGAAGGGCCCTATATGGGTATGGGTTCCTTCCTCGGAGAGAAAGATAAATTTGAATTGATCCTGCACGCTTCCCGAGGCAATCACCAATTGTTCAGCGACCGATTCATGGGGGTCAACGTGCCCGATGCAGTACGCTGGCACGTTCAGGGAAAACACAAAATGTTGGCTTCGGTTCCGGCGGAAGATAGCGATCTGCGCCAGCCACGCTGGCTGTTTCCCCACCTGGTCCACAATCTATCTCACATGTTTTTCGCCGCCTACAAGCACTTTTCGTACGACCCGCCGATTTGGCTGGACGAAGGCTTGGCTCACGCCATGGAAAAGGAAGTGGAGGCCCGTTCCTTCACTCGGGAAGGCGAAGAAGGAAGTTATCAAGACCGGTCGATCTCCCAAGATTGGCAAAAGATGGCGGTACGCCTGTCGAAGAGTCGAAAATGTCCCAAGTTTTCCGAGCTGTTGCACAGGGCCACCGTCGGTCAAATGAGCGAGGATGAACACATCATGGCTTGGTCCATGGTGCGTTTTCTGTTGGATCAACACCCGGATGCCTTCGCGGCCTTTCTTGGCGGCGTCAAAGGGCAGTTGGACTCCCGCGGCTACCCGACCGGGAAGGACTTGCAAGGATTGCAAAGAAAACTCCTCAAAGAACATTTCGGCTGGACGCCGTTGCAATTGGAACAAGCTTGGAAAGATTCTTTCGAAGCGGCGGCAAAAAAATAGATGTGCTTATCCGTCCTGCTTCTGGCTTCCGCCGTCTTGCCCCAAGTCGACGGTTTCGAACCGATTCAGAGAAAAAGCTTTGCCGAGGGTCGTAGCTTCGGCCCGGCCGGAGCCTATGAATGGATCCAGGCGGAAATCCGCTTGGCGGTCGATCCCGATCACCCGGCCAATGCCGGGATTACCGATTTGGCCCTGGCACCACGCAACGGCGATGGCTTGGTCGAAGCCCGCTTCGGCATCGAAGTCCTGCAACCGGAAGATCCGGATAAGCGCTCGGGCTTGGCTTTAATCGAAGTCAGCAATCGAGGGGGCCGGGCCGCTCCTTATTATTTGCACCTTTCCAATTCCAAGAATCCAATCGGCGACGGCCATTTTTTCGCCCAAGGTCTCACTTTGATTTTCTTGGGCTGGCAATTTGACGTGCCTCCGGAAAGGAGTTTCCTGCACTTGAAGGCTCCGGTGGTGGTCCAAAGCCCTAAACCGATCACTGGATGGGTGCGGTGCGATTGGGTGGTGGACCGACTGAGCGATCGTCTGGAGTTGGGCCATCGCGGTCACCGGCCCTATGCGGTATGGAAGCAGGATTCTTCCCGCCACCGCCTGACGGTTCGAGACAGCCGGGAAGGAAAGCGCCGGCCCATTCCGCGACCGAATTGGAAATTTGTCGGCGACCCTCCCAAATACATCGAATTGGACGGCGGCTTTCAAGCCGGATTCATCTATGAATTGATCTATGAGGGCCGCGACCCTTCGGTAGTCGGATTGGGCCTTTGCGCCCTGCGGGACTTGGCCGTATGGATGAAAACAGAACCGGAGTCGCCGTTTGGCTGCCAAAAGGTAGTGGCGTTGGGCATTTCCCAAACCGGCCGCTTTCTGCGCCATTTCTTTTATCAAGGATTCAATACCGGACCGAATGGCCGGCAGGCCTTGGACGGTGCTTTGGTTTTGACCGCCGGAGCCGGGCGGGGGAGTTTCAACCACCGATTTGGTCAACCCTCCCGGGATGCCCACGCTTATTCCGCCTTTTTCTACCCCACGGATCTGTTTCCCTTTACTACCGCCGAACATCTGGATCCCATCTTGAAACGCCGTGACGGTTTGTTTGCTCATTTCCAAAACCCAGACCACGTCCCGAAAGTATTTTTTATCAATACCGGTTATGAGTACTGGGGTAGAGCCGGCGCTTTGATCCACCTCGATCCAGCCGGAAAATCCGACAGCCTGCTTCATCCCAAGGAGCGGATCTACCATCTCGCCGGCAACCACCACTTTGCCGCCGGTTTGGACTGGGTCGGCCAAGAGCCCTTCAACGCCGATCAACAAATCCCGAGCCAGGCAATCCACGTGCGCTTGATCCATCGAGCTTTGACCCAAAGAATGTTGGATTGGGTCCAGCACGACCAGGAACCTCCAGCGAGCCGCTATCCGACTCTTAAAAACCGCCAACTGGTGCCGATCCACCAAGTGGCTTGGCCGAAGATGCCCGATTTCCAACCCCCGACTCAAGCTCACCGGGCATATCGCGCCGACTACGGACCGGATTGGTCTCAGGGGATCGTGTCCTTTCAACCTCCGCGCCTGGGACCGGCTTTTCCGACTCTGGTACCCCAAGTCGATGCCGACGGAAATGAGATCGGCGGTCTTCGGGCTCTGGAACTCCGAGTTCCACTTGGAACCTATTTCCCCTGGAAGCTGCGCCGCCACCAACGGGGCAGCCCCGGGGCGTTGGCCGATTTCCTTGGCTCCTTTCTTCCATTCGCCTTGAAGGAACGAGAGGATGATGACCGCAAACCTTTGAAGGAACGTTTTCCCAGCCGAGAAAGTTTCCGCAAAGCCTTGGAAAAGGAAGCCAAAGCCATGATCGAGGAAGGCTTTCTGCTGCCCAACGACCTGGAAATCGCGGTTCGCCACAACTTGGATTTGTGGGACCGACTCGATCCATTCGACCAATCCCACTGACCGGGTTTCATCCCGAGTCCCTGCTGTCGGCAAAAGAAACGATGTCTCCCCAATCTCAAGCTCGCCAAAGCATGTTGAAGCGAGCCCGTGCGCACATGCCGGAAAACCTTGCGACTTGGGTGGTGGATCATCTATGGCACGGCTTTCCTCACCGGGAACCGGCGGTCTTGGAAGCGGCTTTGGAAGCCTTGACCCGCCGCTGGCGTTTCGCCCATCAGGACGGACTCAATTTGGCTCGGAAACCGGCGCAGGGAGCGCCCTTCGGCTTGTATCGAACTCGCCGGCGAAGGCAGGAACCCCGCCCTTATCGCACCGTTTTGCAATCCCTGGATCCCCTGGCCGGACAATGCGATTGCAAGGATTTCCTGCGCAATTCTCTTGGCCTTTGCAAGCACCTCCTGGTCATCCTCGACCACTTGACCCGCAACGGGTTGCCGCTTCAAACCGGTTTGGGCGGCGATATTCTCGCCTTGGAAGAAGAAGGATTGCAACTGCATTGGCATCCCTATCGTGCCTTGACCGGAGACGGCGATTTATTGGCTCAATTGTTCCTTACCGGAGAAGCGGATCCAAACAAGAGCAGCCATCGAGCCATTGATTTGTTCCAAGTTGCGGAAGACGGCTTCATCCGATTGAAACAACTCCATCGGCAAAACGCCGCCAAGCGCTTGGCTCTGGTCGAAACTTTGATGCCGCTGGTCCGGTTGCGCCAGCAAGGCGAACATCCCTTGCCGGATCCGGCGGCCCGGCAACTCTTGAGCGACGAACGGGACCGCCTCCGGCTGCAACTCTCCAATGCCAGCGCCGCCCGGGATTTGGAAAAACGCCTGCGCAGTTTGAAACGCAAGCTCTATCCATATCAAGTGGACGGCGTAAGACGGCTACTGCAGCGGGGCCGCCTATTGCTGGCCGACGACATGGGGCTTGGCAAAACCGCCCAAGCCATTGCCTGCAGCCACCTCCTTTGGCATGGCCGGAAAATTCGCCGCGGCCTGCTGATCGTGCCGACCAGCTTGAAACGGCAATGGCTGCGGGAATGGCAATTGTTCAGCGATGCTCCCTTGATCCTCGTGGAAGGTTCTGCGGAGCAACGGCGGGAAGTTTTCGAATCGACCCGTTCTGGATTCTTGGTGGTTCACTACGAGCAAGTGCTCCGGGACCTGGAAATCATGCAGGCCTGGAAGCCGGGACTGGTGGTCCTGGACGAGGCTCAGCGGATTAAAAACTGGGCCACGAAGACTTCTCTTTACGTCAAACGCTTGCAACCCCGATATCGCTTGGTTTTGACCGGCACGCCGATGGAGAACCGGTTGCAGGAATTGGCGTCTTTGATGGATTGGGTCGACGATTTCGCCTTGGAACCGAAATGGCGCCTCAGCCCGTTTCATCAAGTCGGGGGCTACGTCCGCCACTTGGAAACCTTGAGGGCGCGATTGGCCCCGAGCATGTTGCGCCGCCGGCGGCAGGAAGTTTTAAAGCAACTGCCGCCCAGGACCGATACCGTCATCCCGGTCAGCCTCAGTGACGCACAAGCGGAAGAACACGATGCCCTGCTGGCTCCGATCGCGGCTTTGGTGCAAAGCACCAAGCGCAGGACGCTGAGCCAGAGCGAATTTATGCGCTTGATGAGTTTGCTGACCACCCAGCGCATCATTGCCAACGGCATGGCTCCTTTTCGCTTTACCGAAATTTGGCCCCAGCTTCAAAAGGTGGAAGATCCATCCGAAGACATGCTGCGGAGCCTGAACAGCCCCAAGCTGCTTCAACTTCGCGAGATGATCGAGCAATTGGTCCTGGGCCAAAACCGAAAAGTGGTGGTGTTTAGTTCTTGGCGTCGCATGCTGATTTTGGCGGAGTGGGCGGTACGCAGCCGGCTGGCCGAATCCGGTTTCCACGCCTTATTCTTTACCGGCCGGGAAAGCCCCAGCCGGCGGGCGCAAAATTTAGAAGCCTTTCACCGTGACCCGAATGCCAAGCTTCTTTTCGCCACCGACAGTGGGGGGGTCGGCTTGAATCTGCAAAAAGCTAGCCAATGCTGCATTCATTTGGACTTGCCCTGGAATCCTGCGGTGTTGGAGCAAAGAGTGGCGCGGCTGCATCGACTCGGCCAAAAACAGCCGATCGAGGTTTATCAGTTTATTTCTCAAGACAGCATTGAATCTCGGATCGCGGAATTGGTGGCCCGGAAGAAGGCCCTGTTCCAAGCTTTGTTCGACGGCGACCGAGACCAGGTGGCGGTGGAGGGCCACCAAGGCTTCGTCAAGCAAGTTTCCCGGCTCCTGCAACTGGATCAGCGGCCTGCGGTGGCCGCCGATTCTCCCGATTTGACTCCGGAACGGACCATTGAAGCTACGGTTCAATTGGCCGACGAAGCCGGCGATGCTCTTCATCCTGGAGAAAGTGACCGGCAGCCTCAAGCTCCGGGGGCGGCGGAAATCCGAGCTTTGTTTCAAAAGGTGGAAGTCCAACGGGAAGCGGATGGCCGGCTGCATTTGCATACCGACGCCGAAACCGCTCGGACAATGACCGGCCTGTTTCGGGGATTGGCCGCCTTGCTGGAAAGCGGCTTCTCCAACAAAGCCATCCAGCCGGCCCAACCGGCCTCGAAGTCGAAGGAAGCAGAGGAAGACCGCTCGTCCGATTAGGAAGGGCTTTCTGATTCTGTTAGCGGTTCATAACCAAGATTATGAGCCAGCCAGCTTTCCGCTTCCGCCAGACTTATGCCTTTGCGGTCCGCGTAGTCCTGCATTTGATCTTTGCCAATGCGGCCGACGGAAAAATAACGGGCTTCCGGGTGGCTGAAGTAAAGCCCGCTGATGGAAGCGGCTGGCTGCATCGCCGCCGATTCAGTCAGCGCCAATCCCAAGCGTTCCGCTTGTAAAAGATCGAACAGCTTGAACTTCTCGCTATGGTCCGGGCAGGCCGGATAGCCAAACGCCGGGCGAATGCCTCGGAATCGCTCAGCCAATAAGTCCTCCACCTGGAGCACTTCTTCGCCACCAAAGCCCCATAAGAGGCGAGCCTTCTGATGCAGCCATTCGGCGCAAGCTTCCGCCAAGCGGTCGGCCAAGGCTTTGACCAATATGGCGGAAAAATCATCGTGCTGCTGTTCAAAACTTTCGGCCAGCTCGGAAGCGCCAAAACCGGCAGTCAGAGCAAAAGCCCCAAGGAAATCTTCCACCCCGGAATCGGCCGGAGCCACCCAATCCGCCAGACAAGCATGGGGGGCGCGGCCTCCTCGGTTGCGTTGTTGGCGAAGCATGGCGAAGCGCAGCTTTTCCCGGTTTCGGTCTCCCGGTTCGAAAAGCACCAGATCTTCTCGTTCCCCGGCCGCCGGCCAGAATCCGAAAGCGGCTTTGGCCTGCAAGCTCTGGTCGGAAAGAATTCGATCCAGCATCCGCCGCCCCTGGTCATAGAGTTCCCGTGCGGCGACGCCGACTTTGGGATCGTCCAGAATTTTGGGAAAGACTCCCTTCAGCTCCCAGGCATGGAAGAAAAAGGTCCAGTCGATGTAAGGGACCAATTCGCCCAGCGGAACTTCCAGATGCCGATATCCGAGGAATTCAGGAGTGCGAACATCCGCCCGGTGCCAGTCACCCTGAGGACGGTGCCGGCGAGCTTCTTGCAAGGAAATCAAAGGAGTTTGATTTTTTTCCTCGTGCAAGAAACGCAAACGACTTTGTTGGCGCCGGTTTTCCAAATCCAACTGCTTTTTGGAATCGTCATCCAGCAATTGGGAGACCACGCCGACGGCCCGGGAAGCATCCAGGACGTGCACCACCGGTTGGGCGTACTGCGGCGCGATTTTTACTGCCGTGTGCTGCCGGCTGGTGGTGGCGCCACCGATCAACAGGGGAAAGGAAAGTTCACGCCGCTGCATTTCGTCCGCCACCCGAACCATCTCTTCCAAAGACGGAGTGATCAAACCGCTCAAGCCGATCAGATCCACTTGTTCCCGCGCCGCGGTCTCCAAAATCTGATCGCAAGGCACCATGACTCCCAAATCCACCACTTCGAAGCGATTGCAAGCCAACACCACCGAAACAATGTTCTTGCCGATGTCGTGAACGTCTCCCTTGACCGTAGCTAGAAGCACCTTTCCGCGGCGACTTTGACCGGTGCTTCGATCTTCTTCCAAATACGGAGTCAACCACGCCACCGCCTTCTTCATGACTCGGGCGCTACGAACCACCTGCGGAAGGAACATCTGGCCGGAACCGAACAATTCGCCGACGTGCTTCATGCCATCCATCAGCGGGCCTTCGATGACCGCCAAGGGTTCCTGCAAAGACTCCAAGGCCTCGGCGGCGTCTTCCTCCACGTGGTCCACCAAACCGTGAACCATGGCGTGAATCAGGCGCTCAGCCACCGGCAATTCGCGCCAGCCCAACTCTTGGTCCTGTTGCTTTTGCGGCTTGTGCTGGTTGGCGATCGCCAACAAGGCATCGGTCGCTTCAGGGTGGCGGTCGAAGATCAGATCTTCCACCTTGTTCTTCAGATCCGGATCCAAATCTTCGTAAACCGCCAATTGACCGGCGTTGACGATGCCTAAATCGAGCCCGGCTTGGATGGCGTGATAAAGAAAACAAGCGTGCATGGCCTCGCGAACCGCATCATTGCCGCGAAAAGAAAAACTCAAATTGCTGATGCCGCCGCTAGTCAGACTTCCGGGGCAGAGTTTTTTGATCTGCCGGACGGCTTCGATGAAGTTCACGGCAAAGGCATCGTGTTCGGCCAGCCCGGTGCCGATGGCCAGCACGTTGGCGTCAAAAATGATGTCTTGAGGAGTCATGCCGACCTGTTCGGTCAACAAGCGGTAGGCGCGATGGCAAATGGAAACCTTTCGCTCCAGGCTCTCCGCTTGGCCTTCCTCGTCAAAAGCCATGACGACCACAGCGGCGCCGTATTGGCGCAAGCGCCGGGCTCGCTGCAGAAAAACTTCCTCGCCGTCTTTCAAGCTCAGGGAATTCACGATGGATTTACCCTGCAAGCAACCAAGACCGGCTTCCAAAACTTGCCAATCGCTGCTGTCGATCATGATCGGCAAGCGAGCTATCTCTGGATCGGAACCCAAAAACCGCAGGAAACGAACCATGCTGGCGGGACCGTCCAAAAGAGCTTCGTCCATGTTGACGTCCAATAGATTGGCGCCGCCTCGCACTTGTTGTCGTGCCACGTCCAAAGCTTGTTCGAAGGCGCCTTCTCGAATCAGGCGAGCGAATCGCCTCGATCCGGCGACGTTGGTCCGTTCTCCGACCAGGGTGAAATTGGAATCCGGCCGAATTTCCAACAGATCCAAACCGCTGAACCGGGCCCAACTCGATTTTGATTCGGGCTTGGGCTTCGGCCGTGGCGCGAAATCGGAGACCGCCGCCTTGACCGCGGTAACGTGCTCGGGAGTGGTCCCGCAACAACCTCCGACCAGGTTGACCAAGCCGCTGGCCGCCCATTCGGCAAGGAAATCGGCAGTGTCCTGAGGCTTTTCGTCATATTCGCCAAAGGCATTCGGCAAGCCTGCATTGGGATAAGCGTGAACCCAAGTGGGGGCCACGCGAGCCAAGTCGGCAAGATGAGAACGCATTTGGGTCGCCCCCAAGGCGCAATTCAGGCCCAAGCTGAACGGTTGCGCGTGCTCCACTGCGGCAACGAAGGCTTCCAAGCTCTGTCCGGACAACAAGCGGCCGCTTTGATCGGAAATGGTGGCGCTGATCATGATCGGCAGCCTCCGCCCCTTTTCTTGAAAAACCTGCTCCATGGCAAATAGAGCCGCTTTGGCACAAAGCGTGTCAAAAATGGTTTCCAACAACAACAGATCCACGCCGCCGTCGATCAAGCCGCGGCTTTGTTCGGCGTAGGCCTCGGCCATGGCGGCGAAATCCAAATCGCGAAAGGCCGGATCCTCTACCTTCGGAGACAAAGATAAAGTTTTGTTGGTAGGCCCCAGGGAGCCGGCAACGAAACGAGCCTGCTCCGGGCTCTTTCTTTCCACTTCCCGGCAGGCCTGCCGGGCCAAGCGTGCGCCTTGCAGGTTGATTTCGTAAATCCAATCCTGGCACTCGTAATCGCCTTGAGAGACGGCGGTGGCGTTGAAGGTATTGGTTTCGATGATGTCGGCTCCGGCCTCCAAATAGGCTTGGTAACACCGTTGCACCAGATCCGGCTGAGTCAAGTTAAGGACGTCGTGATTGCCCTGAAGCGGTAGCGGATGGTCCGCCAGTCGGCTGCCGCGATAGGCCGCCTCGTCCAAAGCGTGTCCCTGCAGCAAGGTCCCCATGGCACCGTCCATGACCAGAATCCGGCTTTGCAGCAAGGCTTCGAGAGCTTCACGGACTTCGCTCTCCGAACGAACTCCGGGAACATCCTGAAGGTCTTGTTGAGGTTGAGAAGTGGAAGGAGTCATCGACGGTTAGGCAACTTGGTTGAGGGCGTCGTGATCTTGATTTCGGCTGGCGTGAAAATGCAGGACTTCAAAATGGGGGGGCCGGCGCTCTACCGAGGTACATGCGCAAAAATCCACCAGGAAGCCGGCTGTTTCCAATAAGGATCGTAATTCGTCCGGTTCGAACCCGAACCGAAGGTGTTGATAGCGGCGTGCGATTTCGCGGTGGCGGTGGCGATGCAAAGTTCCGCCGACCAACCGGCCGCCGGGCTTCAAGACCCGGGCGATTTCCTGCAGGACGGAAAGTGGATCCCGGGTGCAGCAGAGGGCGTGAAACAAAAGGGCTTGATCGAAGCAAGCAGAAGCGAAAGGCAACTGGTGCATGTCGCCGATCTGAAAGCGGATCTTGCCTGAAGAAGGTCGCTGGCTGCCTTGCTGAATCACTTCGGAATCCAAATCCAAACATGTGATGCTGCGGGCTCGAGGCGCCAGCAACTCGGCGAGGGCACCGTCGCCGGAAGCCACGTCCAAAACGTCGCCGACCTGCACCAAGCCGATCAGGCCCCGGACCGCAGCTTCCCATGTGCGTCCCGGCAAATAATGCCGATCCAGCCGAGCGGCTAAAGGATCTTGCCAAGCCCCTCCTCGAGCCCGCAGGACTTCCTGAAGCCGCTGGCGATCCTGGGCTAAAAGGGGATCTCGAACCCGGTCTCGGATCAGCTTCCAAAGGCTTTCGGTTTCCGGGCTCAGGCCTTGCCGGACCCGCTGGTAGTGGTTGGCGTTCCCGACCCGCCGGTCGCGGACCAATCCGATTTCCCGCATTCGGGCCAAATGGGACGAAACCCGACTTTGGCTCATCCGGGTCACCCGGGTCAATTCCGCCACCGTCAAGGCTTCCCGCTCCAACAGACTCAGCAGCCGAACCCGGCTCGGGTCGGCCAAGGTCTTGAGGACCGCAGCGGTGCTTTGGAGGTCAGCCACGGATGGATTCTATCCGCTAATCCGGATAAGAGGATAAATTTCTTGAGTCAGCCCGGTCATGGGCTGCAGTTTCCTCGCCGGCTTTGGCTTTCGGCAACTCGGGGGAGCTTTACAATTCCGCCAACTCGTTGGAGTACCCATTCATGGCAAGTCGCGCAGACGTGGAAAAACTTTGGCCCGAGCTGGCCTGGATTGAAAATCCGGAATTACGGGATCAAGTCACCCGAACTTGGGAGCTGGCCTTTGCCCGCAGCCCCTTGACCCCGGAGGACCTCCTGCAGATTCCCTTTACCTTGCACGTCCCCAACTGCACGGTGAGCTTTATGGACCACAAGCGCCTGGTGGTTCACGTCGCTCTCGAGTCGGCCAAAAAGATCGGCGATTTCATGGCCGATGCCATGCCGGTGGACATGGACGTCTTGGTCGCCGGAGCGATTTTGGCCGATGTCGGCAAGCTCCTGGAATATGAAAAGCAAGACGGCGAATCCAAACAATCCGCCCGGGGGCAATACCTGCGTCACCCCTTTACCGGAGTGGCTTTGGCCATGGAATGCGGGGTTCCCGATGCAGTTTGCCACATCATTGCCACCCACGCCGGGGAAGGCAATTTGGTGAAGCGGTCGGCGGAAGCCTACATCGTCCACCATGCCGATTTCATGACTTATGAACCGCTGGTCAAAGGATTGAAGATCCAGTAAGTCATTCCCAAGCATTCGAAACGAAATAGAGCGGGCCCGCTTTCGAGGAAGCGGGCCCCGGCTTTTTCTCAGCCAGATCGCGGACGACTTTATTGAATGAAAGCGATGGTGCCGTCGGAGAGACCGGTGCTGGACAAGTCCACCGCTTGCAACCACAAAGTGACCCACTTCATGGAAAGGGGGATGGTTTGGCCGAGTTCGGCATAACCCACCGAATCGGCGGTCATCGGCAAGGAAAGGATGGGCGGGCTTAACTCCACCGCCCCGTAAATGGTGTTGGTCGGCCCCGGTCCGGTAGTGGAATAGCCGAGCAGAATGGCCGCATTCGGCTGGGCATTGCGAATACAAAGATCCGCCGCTTGACCGGCAATCAAAGCCCCTACGTCGAGAATGGGAGCGACCGAAGCCCGCCATTGGGATGTGGTCGACGCCGTATTGTTCAAGGTTTTCCAGTTTTCTGCCGAATCCGGATCCGGATCGGCAATGCCCATGGCAAAACCTTGGTGAGTGATGTTGGGATTGGAATAGAGATTGACTTGATTGCCCGGCGAATAAGCCATCACCGTGCGGTATTCATTCCCCGGAGTGCGGTAGCCGTAGGAGTAGGCGTAGGCACCCTGGGAAGCGTTTTGGCGATCGTGATGACAACCGAAGTTATGCCCGAGTTCGTGACCATAGGCGAAGATGCCGGCGGAACACCAATAGGTGACCACGTTGAAAGCCCAACTCTCGAAACTATGACCTACGTTGGTCATCAGATAAGCGACCCCACAGTAGGCACTGTTGGCCACCAGCAAGGTCACCACGTCGGCACCATATTGATCCCGAAGCGTGTGAGCTTCATCCATGTAACCGTCGCCGTTGTTTCGCAGCCTGGAAAGATTGGTTCCGTAGTCGTTGTGTTCGGTGTAGCCCACCATTTCCGCCACGTGAACCAACTCGATGCGCTGGTTGACCTGACTGGCTTCATAACCTTGATTGGTCTCGGCCACCGACAAGATGGCGGTGGCTTCCATGCCGGAAGCCCCGCCGCCGGCGGCGGCGGCTTGCGGGGTATAGCAAACCAAGGAATCCACGACTGCGTGGGAGGAAGAGGATCGACTGGAGGATGAGGAACCCGAGCGGCTCTGCGGCAAGGTCACGGCATGATGTTGATCCTGCCCGCACTGAGGCAAACGGTCAAAATCGACTTCCTGCAAGCGACACTTTCCCGGCCCCAGGGGTTGCAACTGATAAGTCCGTTCCTGCCAGCGAATGGTGCCGGCCACGGTGTCTTGAACGATGGCCAACAGGACTTGACCGTGGGGATCTTGAGCGATTTCGCCTTTCCAAATCCAGCCGCCGCCCCAAGCCGGTTGCAAGTCCACCTGCAAAATTTCCGGATTCCCCGAAAGCGGAAGTTGGAATCGGCTTTGGTTGAACAACTCTTGGGTGGAAAGCTCCACCGTCTGCTGCCAAAGCAAACCGGGCGACGCCGCTTCCACCGGACCGAGCGGTTGCCAAAGCTGGGGTCCAGGCGGTGCCATGAAAAGTCCGAAACTCAAAGCCAGGGAGGGAAGAATCATTTGCAGGCTCGCGTTCAGGTTCGGGTAGAGAGAATTTTGGGCAAGGAAGGAACGGGAATGGGACGGGACTCTGGCTGGAGTCCCGTCCCAAGGGAGGTGAAGGCTTACTGAATGAAAGCCAAGGTGGAATTGGACAAGCCACCGCTGACCAAGTCGACCGCGTGTAAATACACGGTGACCCAACGCATGCTCGAGGGAATGGTCTGGGAGAGCTCAGCGTAGCCGACGTTATCGGCGGTCATGTTCAAAGAAAAGATCGGCGGGCTCAAGTCGACGTCGCCGTAGATGGTATTGGTCGGGCCAGGACCGGTAGTGGAGTAACCCAGTAAAACCGCGGCGTTAGCTCGGGCGTTTCGCACGCAAATTTCCGCCTGGGATCCGGCCACCAAGGTTCCCACTTCCAGCATCGGAGCAATGGAGTCATACCATTGCGAAATGGTGGGGGAAGCATTGTTCAAGCCCAACCAATTCTCCGCCGAGTTGGGATCCGGGTAAGCAATGCCCAAGGGGTATCCGCCGTAGGTGATGTTGGGATTGCTGAACCGCTTGATCCGAGTTCCCGGGTAATACGCCATGATGGTCCGGTAAGCGTTATTGGTGGTCCGGTAGCCGTAGGAGTAGGGATAAGCCGCACTGCCGGCATTGGCGCGGTCGTGGGCGCAGCCGAAGTTGTGGCCTAACTCGTGGCCGAAGGTGTAGTAACCGGTGGCACAGGTTCTGGCGGTAACGGAAAAGGCTGAACTGCGGAAGCTGTGACTGACGTTGGTCATCAAGTAAGCGATGCCGCAGTATTGAGTCCCGTTGACGATCAAGGCCACGGCGTCGGCTCCGTACTGATCTCGAAGCGTGTGAGCTTCATCCATGTGGCCGTCATTGGTATTGCGCAACCGGCTCAACTCGGTGCTGAAACTGCCGGTTTCGGAGTAGCCGACCATTTCCGCCATGTGCACCAACTGCAAGCGCTGAGTGACCTCGCTGGCTTCATAAGCCTGATTGGTTTCGGTCACGGCCAAGTTGATCAGCGATTCAATGCCGGAAGTGCCTCCAGCTCCGCTTTTCGCCTGCGGCGTGTAACAAACCAGCACGTCGACGATGGCGCCGCCTTGAGTGCTGCGAGCCTGGCCGCCGCCTTGTTGGCTTTTATTTTCCGGGCTCACCACGTGCTGCCCGGGACCGGTAGCACAAGGTTGGAACTTATTTTCGTCGATTTCGACGATGGAATCCTGCAAGAAAGAATCCGGCTCCAATCGGTACAAGCGGTCTTGATAGCGGATGCTGCCGGTGGTACTCGATTGCATCATCGAGAAAACCACCGAACTTTCCGGGTCGCCTTCGATGTTGCCGATCCAGACCTTGCCGCCACCCCAGGCGTCCTCAAGGTCTTCTCGGACGGCGACCAATTCCAGGTCGTCGAACAGGTTCAACTGCAAGCGGGTGACCCGGCCATCGAGCAGCAAATCCTGCCGGACCTGAACTTGCCGGGCCCGGAGCCAAAGGTCGCCGGGCTGGGTTTCGGAGCCGGGCGAAGCAAACAAAACCGGCAGGTCTTGGGCAGCGCCGGGTTGCTGGGCTTGGACCGCGGAGGGCGCAAGCCAAGGGGTCATCAAAGCCAAAACGGCTGTGAGGGAGAACTTCATGTGGGTTTTCGGAAGGATCCTGGGGGGTTGGAGGGTTCGGTTCGAGGAGGTCAAACCGCTTCAGCTAGGAAGGATAGGAACCTCGGATTGTTCCCACTTCTTGGCTGGTTCCGGCCGCTCTTCCCAGGTATCGGAAGCTTAGCTCCCGAACCGGCCTCAGGTCCTGGCAAGATAGGTCGGAGACCATGAACTACTTGGCCCATCTCCTGCTGGCGGGGGAAGATCCTGCCCGCCAAGTCGGCAGCCTGCTGGGCGATTTTCTCGGCGACACCGACCTGGAATCTCTGCCCGAGGCGGTTCGCGCCGGAGTGGAGCAGCATTTTCAAGTCGATGCTTACTGCAATCATCACCCGGCTTTCCGCCGGGCTCGGAAGCGGCTTTATCCCCACATTGGCCACTACGCCGGGCCGGTGGCCGACATTTTTTTCGACCACTGCCTCGCCCAAGATTGGACACGATGGCGAAACTTGCCGCTTTCTATTTTTTCCCAAATGGTTTACGACCATTTGGACGGCTTCGCTCCATGGCTCGGTCCAAAACTTCAGGCCGCCGCTCCGCGAATGCGAGAGGTGGATTTGCTGGCTTCGTACCGTCACCTTGCCGGCATGCAGCGAGCTCTTCGGCATTTGCGCCAACGAGCCAGAAATAGGGTGGAATTGGCCCCGTGCTTGAGCCAATTGGAGACCGGCAAGGAAGTGTGGAGGAGGGACTTCCACCACCTCATGACCGATCTTCAAAAAGAACTCGGCGCATGAGGGCGGCGACTCGCAAACGCCGGCAGGGACCGGCTATCATCCTGCCCAGCCGGAGCCCGAGGGCCGGCGTCCGAAATGAAGGCCTACCTAGACCAACTGCGACTCATCCTCGAGCAGGGCGAAAAGCGCGAGGATCGGACCGGCACCGGGACTCTTTCCCTATTCGGCATGCAAGCCCGTTATGACCTGCGGGAGGGCTTCCCGTTGGTCACGACCAAGAAGGTGCTGTTCGATGCGGTGGTACGCGAGTTACTTTGGTTTTTGCGCGGCTCCACCAACATTCACGACGGCCTGAAGGAATACACGCCCATTTGGAATCCTTGGGCCGACGAGAACGGGGAACTGGGGCCGATTTACGGTTACCAGTGGAGGAATTGGGGCGGTTTGGGTATTGACCAAATCCACAATGCGATTGAGATGATTCGCACCCAACCCGACAGCCGGCGGATCATCGTCAGCGCTTGGAACGTGGCCGATTTGGAACGCATGGCTCTACCGCCGTGCCATTTGTTGTTTCAGTTCTACGTATGCGACGGCCGTCTGGACTTACAGCTCTACCAGCGTTCCGCCGACATGGCCCTTGGAGTTCCGTTCAACATTGCCAGCTATGCCTTGTTGCTCACCATGATGGCGCAACAATGCGATTTACAGCCCGGAGTTTTCGTCCACACCATCGGCGATGCCCACATTTACTTGAATCATCTGGACGGGATCCGGCAACAATTGAGCCGGGAACCCTTGCCCAGGCCCAAACTCGAGCTTGCGGCCAAGCCGATGGATCAGATTCAATTCGAAGATTGCCGGCTGCTGAACTATCAGCATCACCCGTTCATTCGCTTTGAAATCGCAGTATGAAACCGTTTGACGTTGTCGCCGCCCTGGACCGGAATCGAGGTTTAGGCAAGGAAGGCCAGCTAGTCTGGCGCCTGCCTGGAGACATGGCCTGGTTTCGCGACCTCACCATCTTTCATCCGGAAGGCGAGCAAAACGCCGTCATCATGGGTCGCAAGACTTGGGATTCCATCCCGCCGAAATTTCGACCGCTGGAACTCCGTCGCAACTTGGTCCTCAGCCGAAACCACGAATTGCCTTTACCCAAGGGGGTGGTGTTGGCGTCGGACTTGGATCAAGCCTTAAAAGCCGCCGGCGGCGGCATGCATTATGTGGCCGGAGGAGCTCAAATCTACGCCATGGCATTGGACCATCCGGCCTGTCGCTTCCTTTATTTGACCCGAATCGAAGCCGAGTTCGACTGTGACGCCTTCTTTCCCGAATTCGAACACCGGTTCCAATTGCAATGGCAACGGCCGGCGCAAAACGAAAACGGACTATCCTACGTCATCCAGCGCTGGCGTCGGCAAGAGCCTGAAGCCGGGGATGCATGACCCGGCGCCATAGCGGCGGCACGACGGCCAAGAGCAACATGCCGGCATAACCGGTCGGAAGCCGCGGGCTGCCGTCCATCAAGCGCAGGCTTTGAAACCTCCGAGTGGGATAGCGGTGGTGGTCTGCGTGCCTTTGCAAGTGAAATAAAAACCAGTTGGTCAGGCGATTGCTGGCATCCCAAGAATGCTGCGGGCCGACTTTCTCGAATTTACCTGGAGCGATCTCTTTGCGTTCCAATCCGTAGTGCTCGACGTAGTTCACCAATTCCAGCAAGCTAAAGGCAATCCAACTTTGGGCCAGGAAAAAGACCCCAGCTTGCCAGCCGAAACCAAGGGAGAGCGAAATCAGCAAAATCCCTTGGGCGATCAGGCCGTACAAGACCCGGTTATTCCACCGGATGGGGGAAAGGCCTTGTCGCTGCAACCGTCGCTTTTCCAACTTCCAAGCGCTTCGAAAGCTTCCGACCACTGTCCTCAGATAAAAACGGTAGAACGATTCTCCCTTTCGAGCCGTAGCCGGATCCTTGGGGGTGGCCACGTTTTGATGGTGACCGGCGACGTGTTCCACGGTGAAATGGTGATAGCAAACGTTGATCAGCAAGAGTTCTCCCAAGGCCCGCTCGCCAGGATGCCGGCGATGAATGAGTTCATGAGCGATGGTAATGCCGATGGCGCCGGTAATGACACCGGTGGAAACGGTCAATCCAATCCACTCCAGCGCCGACAGGTCCTGATGAATCATCCATCCCATGGCAAGCGCCAGCAGGAGATACTCCTCGATTACGAACAAATAGAGAGGCCAGCGCCAGCGCCACTGCCGTTCCCCGCGCTCGCATTCTTCTTCCGTGGGATTGCTCTCTCGGCGCCCGAGAAGCGGATCCAACAAAGGAATGGCCACGAAAGCCACCAACACCACGGAGAAAGTCAGCCAGCCGCCCATGCGGTAACCATTGAGGACGCCGAGGGGAAAGAGAAGAGACAGATAGAACGGGAGGACCGACACGGTTCTATAGTAACGCGCCATGGGCATGAGAGAGGACGTTGAACGCCTGGCCGCTCCAGGAGAACGCTTGGTCGGCCGCCCCGGCCATGAAATCGCTCGGCAATATCTGCTCGAGCGAATGGCCGCCCTGGGCTTGCAAGCCTACGGCGGGGATTCCTTTGTTTGGCCTTATGAACGGGACGGCAAAGCCTTCTGCAATCTGCTCGGTGTCGTTCCAGGTCAAGATCCCGCCGCCGCCGAAATCGTCTTGCTGGCTCACTACGACACTTTTGGGATTCAACCCGGCGCCGACGACAATGCGGCTGCCATCGCCATGAGCCTGGCCATCGTTCCCCGCTTGCAAAGTGCGAGCCTGCGCCACGACATGGTGGTGGCTCTGGTCGATGCGGAGGAACCGCCCTTCGGTTTTACCCCGGCCATGGGATCGGTTCATTTTTATCGCCATCAACGGAAAAAGCCCACCTTAGCCGCCGTCAGCCTGGACTTGATGGGACATGGGGTAGACGTCCCAGGAATGGAAAATGCAGTATTTATCACCGGAATGGAAAGCGATCCAGGATTGGTGAAAGTTCTTGAAAAAGCCGCGGCGGCTTGCCCGGAAATCCAAGCAACTCCAAGTTTGAACGCTTACGTCGGAGATCTCAGCGATCACCACGTCTTTCGCCTTCATCAGCGCCCTTATCTTTTTTTAACCTGCGGACGCTGGCAACATTACCACCAACCCAGTGACACTCCGGAGAAGTTAAACTATGAAAAGATGGATCTCATGGCCGATTTCCTTTTCGCCATTTTAACCGCCATCGACAGCCAAAGCTTGGAAGGTCCATTCGAAGGTTACGACAGTACGGAAGCTGAACTTGGCTTCCTGAATCAATCGCTGGCTCCTTTGTTGAAACAGATGAACTTGACTCTCCGGAAGCGAAAAGATATCGATTACCTGGTCAACGCCTTGGTTCGCGGGATCGGTCTCTGAACTGGAAAGGCGGTCCGGTGGCGGAAATTTGGAATTTCCTCGTTTAGAATCCGAAGGGCTTCCGACCCCCAAAGGGGAAGCCCTTCGGTCTCCGCCTCGGTTCAGCTCCTTTCGCCCAACTCATGCAGCTTCTTTTCGCTAACCCGAAATCGCCCCAGGCTCAGCGAACTCCATGGTTTCGGTTCACCCTCTGGAGCTTGTGGAGTCTGACTTGGCTTGGAGCGTGCCTGCCGGGGGAAAATCCTGAAGAGAAGGAAACACAGGCTCAATCCCCTTTATCCGGCGCTGAAATTCCCCAAACTCCCGAGAAACCTAAAGCCCAAACCAGGACTTCCCCTCAAGTTTCGGTCTCATGGAGCTCTTCATGGAACGGAGGAGAATGGGTCACCCGCCTGGTAGTTGGACCGGAAAACCGACTCTGGGCGATCTGCCAACAACCGGCCCAGTGCCTGGAAAGCTCCGATCATGGTCGCAGTTGGCAATTGCGCTTTGCTACTGAAGAAAGTGCCGGCTTGGTCGGAGGCGGCTGGCTTCGTGAGCCAGAGATAAGCTCCCAAGCAAGCCAACAGGGGACGACTTCCATCCTCCTTGTCGGCATGGAGGGACAGGTTTGGAAGCTTTCCATGCAAAAAGATCGGAATGATCAAAGTGAAATCATTCGAACAGGCGGCGACATCTTGGTTCGAGAAACCAGCTTTAGCCGATCCGGGAAGCACATCCTCTTGGTAGGGGAAACCGGTCGTCTGGTCGAAAGCCGGGATGGAGGCGGCCATTGGCAGTCCCACGATCTGCCCTCTCAAAGCTCCCTGCACGCGGCTTGGATCGACGATTCCGGACGAGCTTGGGTCGGCGGTTCCGGTGGCTTGCTCTTTGAGCGCCAAAAAATCGAATCCGGAAAAATCCGTTGGCAACAAAAGCCACTCCCTGAGCCATTTCAAATAGAAGATATCCTGTTTCACGGTCAACATCTCGGCTGGTGCGCCGGATCTCAGGGGAAATTATTTCAAACCGAAGACGGTGGAAACACTTGGCATCGGCAGCCCCAAGTTCATCCTGGTTTCTTCACTCGCTTGGCTAGAAGCCAAGACGGCCACCTTTTCATCGCCGGAGACGCCGGTTTGGTCCAATACCGCCGCGCCGGTGAAAAGAATTGGAAGGCACTACCCACTTTCGACCAGACTCTTTGGTTAGACCTTTTGTTCCTACCGAGTCGGGAGCTTTTGCTTGCCGGCTCGGATCCCTTCATAGCTAGCTTGAAATGGCCTTAAAGTCGCCATTTCTGCTTGCAAACCTTGAACCCGCTTCCCACCAAGATCATGACTCCCTGCAGTTCCATCCAGCCGCGTGTTTTGGCGGCTTTCCGAATTCTCTTGGCCCTCGTTTTGCTGGCGGTGCCGTTCGGCCATGGTCCGCTTTCCGGCCAACAACTCCCTGGTTTCGTTCAAGCACCCTACCGGGTCGAAGAGATTCCCGGCAATCTGTGCTCCCCATCCGAATTGCCCTTTGATCTGAGTTTCCTGGTCACCAACACTCCGACCAGTGGCGGCGAAATTCAATTGCAGATTACGGTCACTCCGACCCAGGATTTGGATCTGATCTCCTTAGGTTTCATTACCGACGGAGTCGTATCTTTGCGCAATTCGCTGGACCGGGATTTAACCAATCTAAAGGAAGGCGTACCTGTCACTTTTAACGGAATTCTGGACATCAACAGCACCGGAAGTGGTGCTCTGTTGGCCAGTACCGGTTTTTCCGATCAAACCCCTTGCGGAGTCAGCGCCCGGGAAGCGGATGAATGGGGCTTCTTCGTGGTGGATGACGGCACCACGGTCTATACCGGGTCCGGGGCCGAAATCATCGTCGAATTGGTACGGGTGCAAGCTCTGCTGGACGCTGCCGCCATCACTCAGGAAGAGGCGGAGGATATGATCGAAGACTTGGTTACCGCGGCGGGAGATCCCGACGACGAAACTTCCGGAGCCGAAAGCATTGCCGGCGGCGGCAATGTTGTGATTCAAGGATTTGGCCGCTGGAAAGACTCCGCCGGTACGGTTCATCCTCTACGCCGTTGCGAAGTTTCCGCTTTTATCCTCAACGGCGGCAACTTGGTCGAGGTCAAAACCGCGACCGCCGATGAAAGTGGCAGTTTTACCTTGACCATGACCCCGGCGGAACTTGGGGCCGGGCCTCGAAGCATTTTCGTTCGCGTATACGCTCGCAACCAAGCTGCCAACGTGGTCAATCCAACCGTCGCCGCCGGGATCAGCCGGACTTATTTTCGCCAGCGGATTTTTCTGAACGTGGCTGACGGAACCACGAAGAACAACGAAAACTTCACCTTCAACAACACCACCGTTCGGGACCGGGCCGCCAGTATTGCCGATGGCATGCTGGTCGGCAGCGATTACCAGAACATCGTTCAAGGAGCCCGGCCCGGCGTCGTTCCTTGCAACTACCCGCGGCAAGATGCAGGTACCGCTTCATTTTATAGCAAGACGACCAATCAGATCACCATCCACCGGTCCAAGCCATACGCTTGGGACGTCCTCCTTCATGAGTATGGCCACTATTTGCAAGATCCGGATCTCTTCAACTTAGCCAACAGCCCAGGCGGCGGCCATCGTTGCAATGAGGACGTCACCGGGCGCCATGGCAAAGACGGCGGCTTGCGCCTCGCCTGGGGGGAAGGCCACGCGACCTATCTCGGAATCGCCGCCCAGTTGGTCACCAATGCGGCTGCTTTGGGTGTTCCCAACGCCGGAGATACTTCCTACCACTCCGTGAGTGCTCGAACCGGTCGCGCCTGGCAGTACGACAATGAATCCCGAGATCGTTGCGTAGGCATCGGCGAGGGGGTAGAAACCAACGTTTCCCGCATTCTTTGGGACATTGCTGACTCGGCCATCGACGGCGACGATGAAATCTCCTTGGGACACAATGCGGTTTGGGACCAGATCCGAGACGCCGCCAACCGCTTCACTCTGAACGATGCCTGGACCACTTTCACGGACGGGAAAAGCGCGGAGGAGAAAAGCCAATACGGCAAAATCTGGGCTCAGAATCAAGCCTCCGCCCAATTGACTGCCCCGGTCGATGGCTTGGTCATCGGGAATGCTCCCCCGACTTTCAAGTGGACCAAGAACAAGCTCAACAAATTCTCGGTCAAGTTCTACGATCAGGATTGGAACGAGATTGGCGATTCCGGAGACCAGGGCGACGTCAGTCAGTGGACGCCCACCCAAGCGGAATGGGATAACATTCGCAACAACCCGACCGAAACCATTTTCTGGATCGTCGAGGGACAAAACAGCACCAACCCGGTGACCGGCCCTTATTGGAGTGATTGTCGCAAGCTTGGCGGCGTGGACTTCGCTTTCGTCATCGACGACACCGGCTCCATGGGAGAAGAAATCGGCGGCGTTCGCGACGCTTTGCTGAATTTCCTTTCCACTTTCGATCCCAATTCCACCGACACCCTGTTCCAATTGACGACTTTTAAGGACGGGGTTTCGGTCCGGGAACCCACTCGGGTCTTGGCCACCATTCAATCCCAGGTTTCCTCTCTGACCGCCTCCGGCGGCGGCGATTGCCCGGAAAATTCGGTGGGAGGCTTGCTCCAAGGCACCCAAGCCATGAAACGAGGAGGCACCGTTTTGTTCGCCACCGACGCCGACCCGCGACCGGGTAGCGACCTCAACGGCTTGATCAATCATTTGCGCTCGGTGGGTGCTCGAGTCAACGTCTTGTTGAGTGGAACTTGTAGCGGTTACGGCCCGACCGGCTATCAAACTTGGTCCGAAGAGGATTTGGCTCGGGCGGAGGAAGAAGCCATGGGACCGCCGCCGGCAGGCGGAAGTTTGAATGCGGTCGACGTCTTTTCCCAAGTGGCGGCGGAAACTGGCGGCACCTTCGCCTTCATTCCGGAAGTGAATTCCTCCAGTTCCGGAGCAGTGGAATACCAAAACACGGCTGAAAACATTCTGGCCGCATCCGTCGGCCCGCAAGTGGTCTTGGTCACTCCAGCTTCGGTTCGTTTGGGCTCCACCGCCTCATTGACCATTCAAGGGCAAAACACCAACTTCCTCGGCAATTCCAAAGTGAGTTTCAGCGATGCCGGGATCCAAGTTTTGTCCATAGAAGCTTTGGACCCGGTCACCGTTGTGGCTCAAGTGCTGGTGGATTCCGGGACGGCGACCGGCTTCCACGACGTCACCGTGCGAACCAATCTGTCCGGGAGCAATCAAGAAGTGGCGGAGGGCTTTGGCGTGGTGCAGGTCTTGGATGCCTCGGTGACTCCATTGTTGGTAACCGCCAATCCATCCACCGCCGAACCGGGCCAGGAAGTGGACGTTCAAATCACCGGTTTGAATACCAACTTCGACGATACTCCTCCCAACCCGAGCGTTTCGGTGGTGGACTTCGGTGCCGGCATTACCGTGAACCAGGTCACGATCGTTTCGGCAACCGAATTGGTAGCCAACCTAACGGTGGATGCCGCCGCCAGCCTCGGCTTCCGTAGCGTTTCCGTGACCACAGGAGCTGAAGTGGCCAGCAGTGAAGTGATCGAGTTCTTCCGGGTGGCCGCCAGTTCACCGCCCATCCCGATCGTGGATTCCGTTGTTCCTTCCACGGCGAAAGCCGGCACGACTTTGGACTTAACCATCGAAGTCAGCGGCTTTACCCCGGAGGAGCAGGGCACCAACGTTGAATTCAGCGGCAACGGCATCGAAACCCTGGCCGTTCAAGTTTGCGGCAGCACCATCGTGGCCACCGTCCGCATCGCCTCCGGCGCCGCTTTGGGAGCCCAAGACGTTTTGGTGAACAGCGGAGGCGTTCTGGCAGCCGCTTTGAACGGCTTTACCACTCAGGCTGCCAGCGCAGCCGGCGGCAGTCGCAATCCCTTCCGCGGCAGCACCTGCTCGGTGAACCCGAAACCCTCTCCCGATCTCTGGGAATTCCTGTTGTTGTGCGGAGGCTTGGCTTCCTTGGCCTGGTTGGCTCGACGCCGGCCCTAGGCTTTTCCAGCTCAAAGCTGCTCGCCCTCGCCGTGACTTCAGGTCGCGGCGGGGGACCACTCTCAGTTAAAGCGAAATCCTCAAATTAGTTGCCCAATCTATGTGAAATTGGAATCCATTAGACTGCTGGCCATTATTTTTGTAGAAAGGGAGTGTCGCGGAACTGGGAACCTGCTTCCCAAGCGACCGGCATCTACTCCGCTCCTTCCAGGCAATGCCGGTCAAGGCCATTCCTCCAAATCTTTTCAGGGGAGTCCCATGAACCGCGACCATTGGATTTGTTTGCCTGCCCTTGGGGCAGCCCTCTTTCTTTGCTCTTTCATTTCAGGACAAAGCACCAAGCGGGTCAGCGTCGATTCCGCAGGACGTGAAGTCGACGGGAGGAGTACCCAAGCCTCACTTTCAGCCGACGGAAGGTTTATCGCATTCGCCTCCGATGCGTCGAAATTGGTCTATAGAGACCATAATAATGCTACTGACATCTTTGTTTATCATTGTGCAAGCGGACAAACCGAACGGGTCAGCGTGAATTCAGATGGGGTCGAAGCCGCCGGCCATTCAAACAGTCCCTCCATTTCCGCCGATGGCAGATACGTTGCGTTCGCCTCGGTGGCTCACAATCTCGCACCAGGGGACAGCAATCGCAAGCAAGATATATTCATCCACGATCGCATGACCAAAATTACTGAGAGAGTCAGTTTGAGTCCTGGCGGAGAGCAAGGCAACGGTGACAGTTATTCTCCATCCATTTCTGCAGATGGTCGATTTGTGACCTTTTATTCAAAGGCGACAAATTTTTTCCCTCAAGACGGAGGCCCGTATTGGACGCATGATGTTTTCCTTCATGATCGCCATCTCAAGTCGACCACCTTAATAAGCTTCGGAATTGGTAGCGGTTATGCCTCGGCTGGGGATAGTGAAAATCCGAAGATTTCCGCTGCTGGAAATTTGATCGCCTTTCAATCTGACAATCCACTCCTTATTGAGAGTGATACCAATGGGGAGATGGACGTTTTCTTGGCTGACCTGAGCAATGGAACAATCCAGAGATTGAGTATGAACTTGAATGGAGTGGAAGGGAATAGCTGGAGTGACCAACCTTCTATTTCCGCCGATGGAAACGTAGTCGCCTTCCGCTCCAACTCAAGCAATCTAGTACCCGGAGACTCAAATTCCGTTCCGGATATCTTTGTATATAACGTCAGATCCACCGACCTAAAGAGAATTAGTGTTGACTCCAGTGGCGTTCAAGCCAGTGGCTGGTCTTTCCGACCTGCAATTTCCGCTGATGGACGCTTCGTCGCCTTCCAATCGAAGGCTTCCGATTTAGTATCCGGGGACCATAATGCTTCCATGGATATCTTCTTGCACGATTTAGAATCTGGAGAAACTGAACGAATCAGTCTGGATAACCAGGGCAATCAACCAAATGGCCACAGTATTCAGCCGTCCATTTCCGCTGATGGAAGCCAAATCGTTTATTCTTCCTTGGCCACCAATCTGGTTTTAGGGGATAACAACGGAGATGAGGATATTTTCCTATTCGATCGAGGAGAGATTCATCCAAAGAACTCCATTATCCTCACGGGCGTTTCTTATGCAGAAGTGGATGAGCAAATCCAGTTGAAATGGTTTGCCGCCCCTCCTTTGAGTATCTACTGGCTGGCCTCCTCCCTAAACTTGAACGGCACACTTCATGCTGGCCTTGAATTTGACTTAGGGCTACCGTTACTGCGCCTTGCGAGCGGCGTCCATTCCACCCATGGGTTGGGGGAATTCCTCATTCCAAAAATCCCGCGATCTGCCACCGGGAGCATGATTCACTTTGAAGTGGGAGCTCGAGATTCTCAAGGGAATTTCTTCAACAGCGGATTTCATTCCATTAGCATTGGAATTCCTCGATCTCGTCAAGCTACGGTCCGGGCAAGTGAGAATGTTTCTGGCCGAGGAGCGGACGATACTTCTTTCAATAGCGCAATCTCCGCAGATGGGCGCTTCGTTGCTTTCCAATCAAGGAGCTTCGATCTAGTCGGCGATGACACCAACAAATTTCATGACGTATTCTTGAAGGACCTCAAAACTGGATTCATTCAGCGAGTCAGTAGAGAAAGAGGTGGCCCAGAAAGTAATGGAGGCAGCCTTCATCCCTCGGTTTCCGGAGATGGCCGCTTCGTAGTCTTTGAATCAGGTGCCTCCAATTTATATTCCGGGGACGTCAACGACGACTGGGACGTTTTCGTATTCGATTGCGCCTTGGGAACGATTGAGCCAGTAAGCGTGGACTCCTCTGGCAGTATAGGTAATGGGAGAAGCAGCAGTCCTTCGATATCTGGAATAGGCCACTTCATCACTTATTCCTCTACGGCCAATAACTTGGTTCAAGGCGACGGTAATGGAAAAGAAGATATTTTCCTTTATGACCAAGTCACGAAAAATTCTCGCTTGATCAGCCGGGGCCCAAACGGTGTGTTAGGAAATGGTGATAGCCAAAACCCGGCAATCTCTTCCGATGGATGCACCATTGTATTCTCCTCTGCTGCCAGTAACCTAGTTTCCCATGACCAGAATCGCCATCTCGATATATTCGCCTTCGATGTTGCCTCAGGTGTGATGCAAAGAGTCAGTGTCGATTCCACCGGCCAAGGGGCTCCGGATCGGAGTGAGTCACCTTCGGTTTCGTCAAACGGTCGCTTTGTGGCTTTTCAATCCGACGCCGAAAACTTTGTACTTGGAGATACCAATCAGGCAAGGGACTGCTTCGTACACGATCGACATACGAGAATTACCACTCGAGTTAGCGTCGACTCATTTAATAACGAAGGGAATCTTGGAGGTTATGATCCGCAAATTTCCGGAGACGGACGATTTGTTGTTTTTACTTCTCTGTCCGACAATTTGGTTCCAGGAGACACCAACGGCACTTTGGATATCTTTGTTCACGACCGAAACACTGGGCTCACCGAACGAGTCAGCCTAGCTTGGGATGGTGCAGAAGCTACTGGGGTGAGTTCCGAGCCATCCATTTCGTGGGATGGTCGATTGATTACTTTCTCCTCCGAGGCAACCAACCTGGTTACTCGTGACTTCAATCACTGGCAAGACATTTTTGTGCGCCGAATTCCTTAGAACTTAAGGGGTCACGCTGTTTTTCGCGCCGGGAGTGCCGTGAGCGGCGAGTGAAGCGCGCCAATTCTCTCCCAAATCATTGTTCAACAACGGTTGGTACAACTCCAAGGTCGGACCTTGGCCGTCCGCTTCCGGCGGCCACGGGGATTCGTCGTCGTAATGCACCAGATCCCGCAAATTGCCTACGTCATCAAATAGGCGCACCTGCTCGCCGTTTCCACTCAAGCCAAAGCCCCAATCGCCTAATGCCGGCACCCCGGGGAATTGGCTGTGGAACAAGCTTAGGTCTTCGCACAAGACCAAATAGCCTCCAGCCGGCAACACCGTTCCCGGCGGCAACACGAAGCGATGGCTGTCCAAATCGTCCCTTAATTCCCAGCCGCTCAGATCTTGGGCTTGGTTGCTGAAATTGAACAGCTCCACCCAATCTCCGGCATCGGCCGAAGCCTCCGAGTTGTAATTGATTTCATGGATCAGGACGGATCCCACCGGCCGGAACTTGGCCGTAATCTGATAGTTCCCTTGCGGCAGGATTTGAATTTCCTCTTCTTGGGGAACCGTGGGATCGCTCCAGCCGTCGAAGGCGAATCCCTCCTTGGCCACCGCAGTCAAGCGAATCGGGACGTTTTGGAAGTACTGCCCTTGATAAGGGCGATCCACTTCGATTCCAGTTAGACGGATCGAGCCGGTTCCCGCCGGTTGAATCGCCAGATCCAATTGCAAGGAGTCGCGCAAGCCGAATTCCTGGGCGATGTGTTGCACCGCAAAGGCCGGCCGGCGCTTCAAGTAATCCAGGATCAACTCGATTTCACCACCCCATTTAAAGGCGTTGTAACCCCAGCGCCGCTGATGGGATTTGATTTCTTCGCTGATCGCTTCCATTCTGGCCTTGGCGATCGGCAAGGTGTTTTCCGGCTTGAAACGAGTATTCAGATAATCCAAGTACCGATTGATGAAATCATAACGAAAGCCGTCATTGAGCATCAAGTTTCGCATCAGGAAGAAAGCCCATTCAGGATTCAAAAACCCTCCCGGAGGCATGAAGATCCGGTGCAAATCATTGTCCTCCGGCCGTCCTTGCAATCCCAAGCCGAAGTCGGTGTCGTACAACAACCAGCGCCAGCGACCCTCCGAGGTCCGGGGCCGCCAGTACTTGATGTTGTTTTGCGGCCAATCGGTGTTGCCGAAGAAAATTTGGAAGACATAGTAGGTGGAAAACTGCTCAACCTCCATCATTGCCTCCACGATTTCCATATTGGCGTCCAGGCTCATGTCGTGGTTGGCCACGAAATCGAGCAGGCGATTGTAGTGTTCCATATCTCCTTCCACCACTTCGTCCTCCAAAGCGATCAAATCAATTTGATCTGGATCTACGTCGTGATGGGAAGCGATGTAATGGCGATCCTGCCGTTCCCGAATGTTCAGGATGCCCCAATATTCTCCATTCAGAAGTACCACGCTCGGTCGATAAGCCATGACGTCCAGATCGACGCCTGCGGTCAAATCGTGCATGATTCCATCCCGAAGGGAAGATTGGCACCAGTCGTTTCCGGAATTCCGCAGGATCAAACGGCGAAAACTCTGCGGCAGCTCCTCGCCGAAGAAAGAGTATTCGATTTCCTCCTTGCCGTATCCGTCACGGCCCATTAAGCGAAAGGATTTCTGAGCATTCAGGCGGCTGGCCCCGCCATGGATTTTCACTCCCACGTCTTGTCGAAGCACCAAGCTGCCATCGCTTTCAAAAAATTCAACGTGCATCGGCCGTTCCAGATCCTTCCAGATGTGATTGCCGACGTAGATACCGGTTTCGGAATCCCAAAGATGTTCCGGATCGATGGTTAGAGACCAAACCGGCAAGCTCCTTTGGCGGTTTAGCAAATAGCTATGGCTGGCAATCGCTCCCGGCCAAACGCCGTTTTCAAAAGCCCGGGCTCTTAAAACGTTGACTTCTTCACTTAAAAGAAGCGGCCCGGTGTACTGCGGATGCTGCAAAGTGGGTTCACTGCCGTCCAAACTGTAGTGAATGGTCGCCTGAGTCGACGGCGTACTCATGGTGACGGTTGCCGGCGCCGAAACCAAGGCTCCTGGAGGGGAAACTAGCACCGGAGGAGCAAAGCCCGGTTTCGCCGGATTCACGTTCGGTGCCTCAGGGCTGGGTTGATCGAAGAAATAAAGCTCGGTCGAGGCCTGGGCTAGCCTTCCTTGGGAATATCCGGTGGGAAGAGGCCCAATTTGCACATGATCCAAGACCTGCCCGGAAGGATCGGTAAGCAGCAAATCCTCTCCGGTGGCATCCAAGCCGAAATTGGTGTGAAGCCAAGTTTCCGGAAAGGACAAATCGGGGTTCGGCTGAACCGGGTTTTCCACCGTCGAGCCGAAACTCAAATACGGAGTAAAACTCAGATCTTCGTCTTGATACTCATAGTTGTGAACCTCGGCGGTCAGCACGTTCCAGCCCACTTGAAGAACGGCGGACAGGTTGGGAATCCTCCAACCATCCAAGGGACCGGCTCCGCGATAGAGCTTGGCTTCAAAATCTTTGTCAGCCAACTGAGCATAGGCCGGAAAAGTGCCCGGTGCACCCAGGTTCGCCCGGGCGATCTCGACTCCGTTCAACCAGGCGGCATAGCCGTCGTCGAAATCAGCGTGAAAATAGGCGACTCGGATCTTTTGCAGGTCCGCCGCCGTCAAGTAGAAGCGGTGGCGCAAACATATGGTGGGCGCCCGAAGCACTGTGATGTCATCGCCATCACCGTAACCGAAGCCGGCGGGGGATTCCGGCCAGCTTTGATCGTCGAAATTGGGTTGCCGCCAATCCGAAGGAGGACTCTGCGCTCCCGACCAGTGCCGCCACAATGTTCCGGGTCCGATGATCGTTCTCCTCTCATTGAGATAAAAACGCCGGTCTTTGCCGGAAGCAAACACCACCACGCGCCCTCCAGGGGCCAAAGGAACGGAAGGAAAGACCCAGCGAAAGGGCTCACCGGGTTTATCGCTCAATCCATAGCCTTCCAGATTTTGCCAGGAAGGGTTCAAGTTGACGATTTCCACCCAATCGGGCGAATCGCCGTCCTCGTCTTCAAGGCCGTCCACGTTGGTGGCCACCCATTCTTGCATCCGAATCTGGCCACACAGATTCGATGCCAAACCGAACATCAGAAGGAAGAGAAGAGTCGATCGCATGGAAGTCTTTTTCTAAGGGCGGAGGAGGGGATGGAGGAATTTTTCGACTAAGGCGTCACGCTGTTTTTGGCGCCGGGAGTGCCGTGAGCGGCGAGTGAAGCGCGCCAATTCTCTCCCAAATCATTGTTCAACCACGGCTGGTACAACTCCAAGGTCGGACCTTGGCCGTCCGCTTCCGGCGGCCACGGGGATTCGTCGTCGTAATGCACCAGATCCCGCAAATTGCCTGCGTCATCAAATAGGCGCACCTGCTCGCCGTTTCCACTCAAGCCAAAGCCCCAATCGCCTAAAACCGGCACCCCGGGGAACTGACTTTGGAATAGTGCCTGATCTTCGCACAAGACCAAGTAGCCTCCAGCCCGCAACACCGTTCCCAGCGGCAACACGAAGCGATGGCTGTCCAAATCGTCCCTTAATTCCCAGCCGCTCAGATCTTGGGCTTGGTTGCTGAAATTGAACAACTCCACCCAATCTCCGGCGTCGGCCGAAGCCTCCGAGTTGTAATTGATTTCATGGATCAGGACGGATCCCACCGGCCGGAACTTGGCCGTAATCTGATAGTTCCCTTGCGGCAGGATTTGAATTTCCTCTTCCTGGGGAACGGTGGGATCGCTCCAGCCGTCGAAGGCGAATCCCTCCATGGCCACCGCAGTCAAGCGAATCGGGACGTTTTGGAAGTACTGCCCTTGATAAGGGCGATCCACTTCGATTCCAGTTAGACGAATCGAGCCGGTTCCCGCCGGTTGAATCGCCAGATCCAATTGCAAGGAGTCGCGCAAGCCGAACTCCTGAGCCAGGTGCTGCGCTGCAAAGGCCGGCCGGCGCTTCAAGAAATCGAGGATGATTTCTTCCTCGGCGGTCCACTTGTGGATGCTGAAATTCCAGCGCCTTTGATGGGTCTTGATTTCATCGCCGATGGCGGCCATGTGAAACTTGGCGATCGGCAGGGTATATTCCGGTTTGAACCAGGTATTCAGATAATCGGAATAGCGATTGATGAAATCGATGCGGAAGCCATCGTTTACGATCAAACTCCGCATCAGAAAGAAAGCCCACGCCGGATTGAACAAGCCGCCGGGAGGGGCGAAAGCTCGGTGCAAATCGTTGTTTTCCGGCCGACCTTCCAAACCCAGGCCGAAGTCGGTGTCGTACATCAGCCAGCGCCAGCGTCCTTCCGCGGTCCGGGGCCGCCAGTACTTGATGTTGTTTTGCGGCCAGTCGGTGTTTCCGAAGAAAATTTGAAAAATGTTGTAGGTAGTGAATTGATCGATTTCCATCATCGAAGCCACGACGTCCATATTACTTTCCAAACGCATGTCGTGAGTTTCAATGAAATTCAACATCCAATCGTAGTGCTGGGTATCTCCTTCGACCACCCCTCGGTCCATTTCCAATAGGTCGATCTGGTCCGGATCTACGTTGTGGTGGGAGGCCACGTAGAAACGGTCCATGCGCTCGCGAATGTTGTGAATGCCCCAGTATTCGCCATTCAACAACACCACACTGGGGCGGAAAGCCATGACGTCCAGGTCGACTTCTTGAGTCAACTCATGCATCAAGCCGTCGCGCAAATGGGATTGGCACCAATCGTTGCCGGAGTTCCGCAGCAGCAAGCGCCGAAAGCTGGCCACTTTCTCCTCACCGAAAAACGGATACTCAATATCTTCCTTTCCGTATCCGTCCCGCCCCATGAGGCGAAGGCTCTTTTGCGGGTTGGATCGACTCCAGCCTCCGTGGATTTTCACTCCGGTATCTTGCCGCAACACCAAGCTGCCGTCCGTCTCGAAAAACTCGACGTGCATCGGCCGTTCCCAATCCTTCCAGAAATTGGCGCCGAAATTAGGCGGAAAGATGCTGGCTCCGGGACCCAAAACGTAAATTCCAGTTTCCCAATCCCATAAATGCTCCGGATCAGTCACCAGAGACCAAACCGGAAGACTGCGCTGCCGGTTGCGCAAATAGGTGTGAGTGGTAATGGAGCCGGGCCACAAACCATTTTCAAAGGCCCGCGCCCGCAGGATGGAAACTTCCTCGGACAATAAAATCGGACCGCTGTACTGGGGATGCTGCAGGGTAGGTTCGCTTCCATCCAAACTGTAGTGAATGGTCGCCTGCGTCGATGGGGTACTCAAGCTGACGGTGACCGACGAACTCACCCATCCACCGGGAGGAGAAGCCAAAACCGGAGGGGCGAAATCCGGAAGACCAGGATGAAGGTTGGGAAGCCCCGGGCTCGGTTCTTCAAAGAAGAACAGCTCATCACTCAGGACTGGCTTCCGACCTTGAGAAAAACCGGTGGGCAGGGGCCCCACGAAGACTCGATCCACCGGCTGGCCGTTTGGGTCGGTCAAGAGAAGATCTTCACCGGTCGCGTCCAATCCGAAATTGGCGTGGAGGTTACGATCCGGAAAGAACAAATCGGGATGGGGGGGTGCCGGATTTTCCACCGCCAAGCCGAAACTCAAGTAAGGAGTGAAGCTCAAATCATCGTCGAGATAAGCCACGTTGTGAACCTCAGCGGCCAGCACGTTCCAACCCACTTGCAACACGCTGGTGAAATCTTGAATGGACCAAACGTTCAAGGGACCGGCCCCTCGATAGAGTTCAGCTTCATGCTCCCGATCGGCAAGCTGGTCATAGTCGGGCAAGCTGCCGATCGCTCCTAGGTTCACCCGGGCGATTTCCACTCCGTTCAACCAGGCGGCGTAACCGTCGTCGAAGTCGGCGTGGAAGTAGGCCGAGCGAATCTCTTGCAGCTCGGCGGCGGAAAGATAAAACCGATGGCGCAAACAAACGGTCGGCGCTTGAATCACGGTGGCGTCATCGCCGTCGCCATAGCCAAACCCGGAAGGAGCCTCAGGCCAACTCTGGTCGTCGAAGTTGGGTTGCCGCCAATCCAAGGGAGGACTCTGCAATCCCGACCAGTGCCGCCAAAGAGCCCCGGCATCGATGACGGTCCGTTTTTCGTTGATAAAGAAATCCCGGTCCTTTCCGGAGGCAAACACCAGCACCCGGCGACCCGGCCCCAAAGGCACTGAGGGAAACACCCAGCGAAATGGATCGCCGGGTTTGTCACTCAGACCGTATCCTTCCAGGTTTTGCCAGGAAGGATTCAAATTCACGATTTCCATCCAATCGGGCGAATCGCCGTCCTCGTCCAACAAGCCGTCGACGTTGGTGGCCACCCATTCTTGGAGGCGAATCTGGCCGCAAACATCTTCGGCGAAGAAAGCTAGGATCAAGAGAATGAGGGCGGAAGCGCGCATGATTGGCAGTATTTCGGGGGTTGTGGACCCGGTCTAATAAGCCTAACCGATAAAGCGGTTTCTCCTCCGAGGAAGGCCGCCTAGAATCTCCTTCGATTCCGTGTCGAGGACCCACCATGGCCGTTGAAATCCAAGTCGCTTACCAAGGACAACTGCGCTGCGAAGCCTCTCATGGGCCGTCCGGCGCCACCTTTCCTACCGACGCTCCGGTCGACAATCATGGCAAAGGGGCTTCTTTTTCTCCGACCGATCTGGTCGGTACGGCCCTGGCCGCATGCATGATGACGGTGATGGGCATTTTCGCCGAGCGCAAGGGCATTCCCCTCGAGGGTTCCACGATCAAGGTGGAAAAACACATGATCGCCGATCCGCAACGACGGATCGCCCGTTTGCCGGTGACCATCACCATTCCTCACGACATTGAAGAAAAGCATCGGAAAGCCCTGGAACGGACCGCCCTGACCTGTCCCGTCCACCAGAGCTTGGACCCGCGAATCGAAATCCCGATCGAGTTCCGCTGGGGTGCCCCGGCGGCTTCGTCATAAAAAAAGGCGGGGGCCGGTAAGCCCCCGCGGTCAGCCTTGGCTGCTTGCCGCAATCAACGGCTATGAGAAGCCGGCTTGGCTTCTGCCGGTTCCACCCATTCGGCAAGGAACAGATTGGTTTCCCTCGGTTGGTCGTTGGCCCGATTGGAAGCGAATATCAGGCGCTTGCCATCGTGGCTGAACATCGGGAATCCATCAAAACTGGGGTTGAAGGTGATTCTTTGATTGTTGCTGCCGTCGTCGCCGATCAGATAAAGATCGAAATCCCGGCCGGAAGGAGAATCTTGATTACTGCAATAGATAATCCGTTCGTTATCGGGGTGGAAGTAGGGGGCGAAATTGGCCGCCTCGTTGTGAGTGACTTGAACCACTTCGCCGCTGGCCAAATCCATGACCATGATTTGCAATGCCATCGGCTCGATCAGGTCTTTCCCCAGTAGCTCCAGATAGCGAGCTTTTTCCTTCTCGGTCTTGGGATGGAAGGCGCGGTAAACGATGCGCTTGCCATCTGGAGAAAAGAACGGTCCGCCGTCATAACCGATGGCGTCGGTCAATTGCCGCAACCCGGTGCCATCCACGTTCATCAGATAAATGTCCAGATCACCGTTGCGGGTGGAGGTGAACACGATCTTGTCGCCGGTCGGACTGACCACGGCTTCGGCGTCGTAGCCCGGAGAAGGGGCCAGGACCTTCAGATTGCCGGAATCCAAATGGCGAACGTATAGATCGAATTCAGGGTAGATCTTCCATACGTATCCCTGAGAATAATCCGGCGGCTCCAGGCATCCAGGATCGGCGCCATGAGTGGAGGCGAAGATCACCGAGCGATCGTCAGGCATGAAGTAGGCGCAAGTGGTTCGCCCTTTGCCGGTGCTGACCAAACGGCGGGCGCCGGTCAACAAATCCATGGTGAAAATTTGATCGCAGGCATAAGGCCCGAAGGAAGCTTGGTAGCTGATTTGATCGCCTTGCCAATTGAAGTACCCTTCCGCGTTTTCCCCACCTCGGGTCAAGCGCCGGATCTTCCCGAAGTGGCGCTCGCCAGGAAAGCGCAAGGCCTCACCTTGGGGGAGTCCCGGCTCCCGGGCTTCCGCCAACGGCTGCTGCCCCTGAGCTTTCTCGGGAGCTTGGGGGAAAAACAACAAACTCAAGCAAGTGAGAGCGATCATTTCAATCTTATTCGGCCGGAGGGTCTTGCTTCGAGGACCAACGATTCCGCCACCGGCCGCGAGGGGGCACCGGATCGAAGCCACCCTTGCAAAGTGGATGGCATCGCAGCAAGCGAGCCAGGGCGAGAAGGCTCCCCTTCACCAAACCGTGCACTTCCACCGCCTCTTCGGCGAAGTGGGAGCAGCTTGGTTCGAAACGGCACCGGGCCGGGCCCAACCAAGGTCGGATCCAGCTTCGGTAAAACCGAATCGGAAGCGTGCTCAGCCTTTGCAAGGACGCTGCATTTTCGCCAAGATTTTGGCGGTCAGGGTCACCAACTCGTCACGGATGACCTGGGTTTGAAAGGGCTTCCGCGGATTCAACGGCATCACCACCATGTCCAAGGCAGGCAATTCCGACCGGCACAAACGAAAGGCCTCTCGGATCACCCGCCGGGCTCGATTGCGTCGAACCGCCAATTTGGAAAACTTGCGCCCGACGCTTAATCCGAGACGGGCGGTGTTGGGGTTCAAACCTGGCGCCGCCACCAATAGAATGTGGGGCCCACGGGCACGAAGCCCCTTGGCATAGGCCCGTCGAAAGTCCTTGCCTTGCAGGATTCTGCACGATTTCGGCAAATCCCGGCGCGAAGCCGGTGGCTGAAAAAAGGCAGTTTCGTGGCTTCCTTCACCGTCCATGGTGACCCAACAAGATAACGCGGCAACCGGTTTCGGGGAATTTCCCTCGCAAGCCCTGCCTCGCTTGGTCTTTGTCGTTCCTCAGGAATTGCCTCTCGCTGAAGTTGCCGAACGCTTGCTGCGTCGGTGGCGCCGTGATTGGCATCAGCGGCCGCCGGCTTGGATTTTGGTGGAAGAAGGCCGGCACGCAAACTTGGTGGAAATGCTCCGGCGGCGGTTGGCCAAAACCTCTCCCTTGCCGTCGCCGCCCAATGTAGACGGGCTTTTCCGGGATGCCACCCTCGCCGCCCTAGACGGCGGAGCCACTTTGGTGACCGGGGGCCAAGATTTGTCGGACGCCGGTTTGCAAGCCACCTTGTTCGTCAACGTCAAGCCCAGCTTGCGTTTGTTGCACAACCCTGAGGTTCAAGGACCCATTCTTTGTCTAAGCCGGAGCTCCGGACCGGAGCGCAACCGCTTCCTTTTGGAACAAATGGAAAGCCCCGTCCGGCTTCACCGCTTCCAGACTCAACGAACCGAATCGTGACCACTTCGACCTCCATGAAGATCTCCGCTGCCGACTTGGGCGTAAACGCCGAAACCGTCCATGAAAGCCTGAGCCGGTGGATGCTGGCCGATGGTTTGCCCATGGTCGTGGACCTGGATAAATCTCAAGGGGCCACCATGGTGGATGCTAAATCGGGCAAGGAGTATTTGGACTTTTTCGGTTGTTTCGGATCCAGTCCGATTGGATGGAACCCGCCTGCCCTACGGACGCCTGAGTTTCTGAAGAGTTGCGAAAACGCGGTCGTCAACAAACCTTCGAACTCGGACCTCTATACCCAGGAAATGGCCCGCTTCGTCACCACCTTCGCCGAGTTGGTGGCTCCCGAAGGCTATCGCCATTTCTTTTTCGTCGACGGCGGCGCCCTGGCGGTAGAAAACGCCCTAAAAGCGGCTTTCGACTGGAAAGTCCTTCGCAATCGGGCCAAGGGAGTGCAAGCCGACGTCGGCCAAAAGATCCTGCATTTTCGTCACGCCTTCCATGGTAGGTCCGGCTACACCATGAGCTTGACCAATACCCAACCGGAGAAAGTGGCTCACTTTCCCAAATTCGATTGGCCTCGGGTTTCCAGCCCGCCTCTGCATTTTCCGGTGAACGACGAAGTTTTGGAGCAAGTCCGGCAAGCGGAAAAGCAATCCTTGGCCGAAATCGATGAGGCTTTTGAACGCTACGGCGATGACATCGCCGCCATCATCATCGAACCGATTCAAGCGGAAGGGGGCGACCGCCATTTCCGGCCCCAATTCCTGCAGGCTCTGCAAGCTCGCTGCGAGCGTTACGACTGCCTGTTCATCTGCGACGAAGTTCAAACCGGCTTCTTTACCACCGGCAAACCGTGGGCGTTCCAGCACTACGGCATCCAACCGGACATCGTCACCTTCGGCAAAAAGACGCAGCAGTGCGGAATCATGGCCGGTCCGAAGTTGGATCTGGTTCCGGGGAACGTCTTTCAAACCAGTAGCCGCATCAATTCCACCTGGGGCGGCAACTTGGTCGACATGATGCGGGCGGCGCAGATTTGCCAAGTAGTGTCGGAGCAGGATCTGGGCGAAAACGCCCGCCTTCAGGGCGAGCGCTGGCTCCAAGGGATGCACGCCATCGCCGAAAAGTATCCCCAGTGGGTGAGTAATGTTCGCGGTTTGGGATTGATGATGGCGTTTGATTTGCCGGACCGAGAAAGCCGCCAGAAGCTGCTTTGGACCATGATCGACCAAGGCTTAATCGGTTTGGCTTGCGGCCCCCGCTCCATTCGATTCCGGCCGCATTTGGCAATTGGGGACCAAGATTTGGACCTTTGCCTGCAATTGACCGAGCAATCTTTGGCCAAACTCTAGGCCGAATCCGCCGAATAAGGGACTAAGGGGAACGAACAGGGCCCGAGGTCCGCGGGTAGGGACCGCGCGGCCCCGGTTAATCTGGTCACATTCCCTCCTCCAAGGCTTCCTCCAATGGGCTTGACCCCGATGTTGACTTCCTGGCTTCTTTTCACCCTGCCCGGCTTGTTCGGGCCAGGGGTTTCGGTGGAATCGTTCGATGCAGCCAACGGCGGCCGCCGCCACGCTCCCCATGATTGCGCCTATTCCCTTGCTGTGGCCACACTTAGCGGTGGCGGAGAAGAACTGGTCGTAGTCACCGACGAAAAAACGGTGTTGAGTTCCACCGATGGATTGTTGACCTATCGCCAAGTCATCGGCGCCGGCCTGGAGGATCACCGTCCCACCTGCGTCAGTTTCAACCCCACCCTTCCCTGGTTTCAGGGGACCGGCCAAGGCCTGTTCGTGATCGGCACCGAAGCCGAGGGGCAGGTCTATTTTTATCAACCTGGAGGGGCCCACAGCGGCACGGCGGCCGTCACCCAGCTCAGTGCCGGTATGACCGGCGGAACCGTTTACGACAAACGGGTTTACAACATTGTTTCCGCTGACGGCTATTCCCAGGGCTTTCAGCCAACCTTTCTATTGACCAAAAGCGGCAAGGTTCGCCGCCTCAAGTCTGACGGAAGTGGTTGGGAGACGGTTTTCGATAGCGGCGCCTTGGTCGCCACCGGTGCGCTTGCCATGGCTCCCCGTTTTCGATTGGGGGATTCCGGCCCCCGCGGCACCATCTTCGTGGCGGTGAACGAAAAGCTCTACGTCTCCCGAGACAGCGGCGATTCCGGGACTTGGCTCACCCTGCAAGACATGGGTGCCTCCAATATGTTGATTACCGCCTTGGCTTTCGATTTGGACTTTGGCCTTCCAGGAGGCGATCGCATCTACATGGGCACCAGCCGCCGGGTGGTGGGAATTCCCCCGGACGAAGGGCATATCTTCGTTTCCTCCGACAACGGCTTGAGTTTCCAGGCCAAGCATCAAATCCAAAGCACCATCGGCTCCATCGTATGCGCCCCTGCCGGTCCCACCGCACCCGCGGCGGTGTTCGTTACCGGTCGTGAACATCCTGGTGCCAATCGTTACTTCTCCGGAGTTCTTCGTTCCTTTGACCAGGGGGATACTTGGTTGGATCCAAGTACCTATCAATGCTTTTTAATGGAACACGATCCCGGTCATGCCTCCGGCCACAAGAGCCTACGTTTCTACCAGGAGTTGCTGGTTTTACCCGACTACGAAAACCGGGGAGAGATTTTGTATGGCCGCAACGAAGGATTGTTTCTGAGCGAAGATGAAGGTGAGCTTTGGCGGGAAATGCCCATGCGCAGTCCGGAAGAAGCTCGAAACATGGAATTTGGCGTCGATGCCCAAGGGAACGCCAAGTTGTTCTTGGCCACTTATGGTCAAGGATTGACCATGAAAAATATTCAAACCGGGGAAGAAGCTTTGGCCGAACCGGGCAACGGCATCATTTTCAACGTAACTTTGGACGTGTCTCCCAACTTCGCTACGGATGGTGCGGCCTACGTCAGCGGCTCCGCCGGAGTGGTCGGATGGTTCGATCCAGCCGTGGATCCCCCAGTGAATTCCTTCGGCATCACCGGCCCAAGGAAACTGCCGTTGCGCCACCACCTCACCAATAAGCCGATGGATCTCTACGTGCGCAGCGTAGCCGTTCCTCCGGCCTTCCACGCCGATCCCAATATCGGCGACAACTTGATCTATTTCGGAGCTTGGGGAGACGAGTTGTTCAAAAGCGAGGATGGGGGATGGACTTATCAAGAAGCCAACACCACCGCCAGCGGGCAACCTTTGCCTTATTTGAATACCTTGGAATTCGCCCCCGACTTCGATTCCAGCCAGCCCCACAGTGATTTGTACGGCATGGGCAATCTCGGGGAATTGATGCGTATGACCGCCGATGTTTGGCACGAAGTCGCCAACTTCAACAAAGTTTGCAATAAGTTGTTGCTGGACCCGAATTACGATTCCAACAACAACCGCCACCTTTGGGTCGCCGCGGACGAAGGAGCAGTCGGTGTCTTTGATGTCGTGGACGATTTGAGCGGCCCGATCATTACCCCAGTAGGAACCGGTTTGCCACCGACCCGGGTTTGGGACATGAAGGTCGTGGACGACGGCCCGAATCGCTGGATGTACATCGCCACTTGGTCCGACGGCATCTGGAAGATCGAACTCACTGGCTCCCAGGTTTGGCAACAATTGCCGATGGCCGATTATCCAGGAACTTGGACTCGGAGCGTGGCTCTCTCTCCGAACTGGGCCACCGATAAAAAGGTCTATGCCGGCACCGGAATCGGGACCTTGGAGTTCATCGACGATGGATCCCCGGGCCGGAGTTGGAATCGAGTCTTCTCCGGTTTCGTTTATGACAGCCGGGAAGCCAGCATGGTGTATTTTTCCGGTCCCGGAAATGGAGCTCCCAATCCGGATCTACCGTGGCCCTGGACCCAAATTCCGGCAGCTTCGGTTCCCGGTGGGGGATTCGGCGAGGACGCTCGGGTGACTCTTCGGGATGGTTCCTACGCCCTGATTCGTGGCTGGGCCCGCCAAGTGATCTTGCACACCATCGCCGGCACCGCCAACTCGGGAGGACAGAATTACCCGAGCGGCGAAGTCCTGATCTCGGTTTACAGCTTGGATAGCGGTCAATTGCTGGCCAGTCAAAGCGAAGACCTCGGCCAGGCCTTGGGCGCCGCCGATCATTACGAAGTATTGGTCGACCTCGGACTTCCCGCGGAAGAAAAGGTCGAAGTGCGAGTGGAAGCGAACTTGGATCCGGGCGAGATTTTCGTCATGGACGCCATCGAATTCGTGCGCTGAACCCACAACGCCTCCCTGGCGTTGACGGAACGGCCGGCCTCAGCATTCGAAACCGGGCTTTTCCAAAGGAATGGAGGAATAGTTTTCCAACATCCTAGAGGCCAAGCCCTGCATGCGATTCAATGGAATGGATCGGCCCCTTGACCAGTGGGACCGACTCCCATTCCCATGAACGACCAATTTCGCCCAGGGTTTTCGAGCCCAAACCAAGATCCAGCTTCCGTTTCCTTTGAAACCAAAGTTGAAAGAGCCTTCCAGCAATTCCTCGATCAGCGATTTGAGAATCATGATCTTTCGGCCGAGGAATTCCTGAGAAATCAACCGGTGGATTTAAGGCCGGAGCTGCAAGACAGAATTCATCGCTTCTTCTTTCTTCGCAGATTTCTCGAAGGAAGATCCGGTCTGGCAACCGGCAAGGTCGTTGCAGACTTCACTTTGATTCGTCCTTTAGGGCGCGGGGGCGCCGCCGAGGTTTGGGAAGCTCAACAAAATTCGCTAGAGCGAAGAGTAGCCCTAAAATTCCTGCATCAAAGCACTTGCTCCACCTCCTGGCGTCGCTTGCAAAATGAAGCCAAGGCCATCGCCCGATTGGCCCATCCAAATTTAGTCACACTCTATTCAACTCATCGAGTAGAGAATTACGATTTTTTGGCACTGGAACTGATCGAGGACGGTCGAAATCTATCCGACCTATTGGAAGAAGTTCGGCATGCACCGGAATTCCCTGAACAATATTTTCTTAAACTTGCGAGAACCTTTTTCCAAGTAGCCCAGGCGTTGCAACATGCTCACGACCACGGCCTGATTCATCGGGACGTCAAACCGGCCAACATTTTGCTGGACTCCACGCAGGATATACCCAAATTGTCGGATTTCGGTTTGGTCAAAGAAATCGCCGGAGAGAGCCTTACGGTTTCTGGAAAAGTTGTCGGCACGCCCCACTACCTTAGTCCTGAGCAATGCCGCACTCAAAGACAAGAAATCGATCTACGAACGGACCTGTTTAGCTTTGGAGCCACCCTTTACGAAGCCCTGACTTTGAACCGAGCCTTTCCTGGAGAAACTCGGGAACAAGTCATCGATAAGATTCTCCATCAGGATCCACCTCATCCATGCAAAGTTCACGCTCTTGTTCCGCGTGATCTTGCCGTGATTTGCCTCAAAGCCCTTGAGAAGAATTCGGACAATCGCTACTCAAGCATGAAGCTCCTAGCCGAAGATCTAGAAAGGTTTCTATCCCACGAACCTATCCATGCAAAGGCGCCGGGTTGGGCTACCAGAACTCGGAAATGGGCACGCCGCCATCCCACCCAAGCCACAGTAGTCGTTTTAGGAATTCTTTGGATTACGATGATTTCTTCTTTTTTCATTCGGGAATACGAACTAAATCGCCGGCTCCGCGGTACTTTGGCAGTCTCCTACGTCCCCGCTCTCCAAGAGCTGGAAGAAGATGCCAAGCGGTTGTTTCCCCCATTTCCCGAGAATATTCAGGCGTACGAATCTTGGCTCAGGCGTTGGCAGGAAATCGACGGCAAGCAAGCAGACATCAACTACACGATTTCATGGCTACAAGCCCGAGGTCGCAAGCTAAGCGAGACCGAGCTTGAAACATACCGCTCCTCCAGGCCCGGATACAATCTTCTTCAGTGGCAACGGCTTAAGTTGAAAAACTTAGAGGACCGCCTGGCCGCAATAGAGTTGAAATCAATAGAAACTACTAAGAATAATGAGCCTTTCTCATTTGATTTATCGAGATTTTCACAAGACCCGAATCGTCTGGCGAACGCCGCTTGGAAGCGAGTCTTTAACTCTCGAGACTATTATGGAGAAGAAAAACTGGGCTTAGCCATCATCGATCATGCCTTGGAATTGACGGACCCGAAGCAGGATGCCTGGCTACTAGCCGTGCGTGCGGTCGCCTTGCTGGCGAATCATCAATTTGATGCTGCACTTGCGGCCATGGAGGATGTGATAAAAATCGCTCCGAGGCGTGAATTGGAGGCTTATCAGTCTCTATCAAATAGCATCAGTCGAGAAATCCGGCGGCATCAATCCAAACAGGGAATTCTCGAAATCAAAAAAGGGATTGATGATCTTCGGCAATCGGTTGAAACCTTAGAACGACAACTTGGCCCGGAAGTCTCGTGGAAATTCCAAGATCCTTTGCACGAACGCTGGCACCAAATGGTAAACACTTTGCAAAACAACCTTGAAAAGTACCGTCATCCGCAAAGCGGATGGATCGACGGATATTCAGATGATTTTGGACCTGGGATACGGCTTCGTTTACAAATGGCCAGATCCATCCATCAAAGATCCATTTCTGGGGGAGATGCCCCGACCCTTTGGCGTGAGGCGATCGAATCCATTCAGGACCGTGAGGAGTGCCCTCAATACGAAGGATTGCAAATCAAGCCTCAACTTGGTTTGCTACCGCTGGGTCAGAATTCAAAAACAGGGCTTTGGGAATTCATCCATCTCTTGTCCGGCGAGATTCCAAATTTTGATTCAAGGCGTAAGGACTGGGTCCTTACCAAAGAAAGCGGCATCGTCTTCATATTGTTACCGGGAAATTCGTTTTTTATGGGGGCTCAAAGTGAGGATCCATCCGGAAGGAATTATGATCCGCTGGCTCTCTCCAACGAAGGGCCGGTATCTCTAGTTTCGGTTGAGCCTTTTTTCATTTCCAAATACGAATTGACTCAAGCTCAATGGCATCGCTTCACTGGCCAGGAACCAAGCAGGAATTATTTCAAGGTCCTATTTGGCGTGGAAGTCACAGGCGATTTGATTCCCGTCGAAACAATCACTTGGAAACGGGCAAATACTGTTCTCCGATGGTATGGCCTTAATCTTCCAACGGATAAGCAGTGGGAATATGCGGCCCGTGCAGGAAGCAATTCACCCTGGTTTACGGGGAATCTCACTCTCGGACTGGATGCCTTCGGCAATTTAGCCGATCGAGCTCGCATCGAAGCATTGAGAAACCCTGACAATTTAGTGGAAGATGGCCTTGAGGATGGACGACCGTCTTTATCCCCAGTTGGAAAATTCCGGCCTAACGATTTCGGCTTGTATGACACTCTCGGCAATGTTGGAGAATGGTGCGATACATCGCTGGGTTCGGACATGAACGAGGATTTCACGCCTCACTACCGAGGAGGGAGTTATGTTCAACTGGCTAAAGACGCTCGGTTTTCGAATCGATCCTCGACAAAGCCATTTCAAAAGAGCCAAACAGTAGGAATTCGTCCGGCATTGGAACTCCAAAAATGAACTTCTGCTCGATTCCTTTGAGTTTCCGCCCTCCTTCGCTGGGCAGCGGTTTCATCCTGCATTTTCTAACTCAGGCATTATTCCTCAACATTTCACCAGCTCAAGAAGCCAGCACGCAAGAAATCGTTCTTCTACACGAAGAATTCAATCAAAACATCCCCCCGATCGATCTAGGCTATAGTTGGAGATACGACCCTCCTCGCAGCGCCGGTGCTCCTGGATGGTTTCTACTGAATGGACGGATCGACTTTAAATCTTTCACAGGAAAGTTTGAAATCAAAGACGGAAGAGCGCGGCTTTGGGATCTTCAAAACCAAGCCACGAGTGGGCGATTGTCCTTGGTCTATCCGGTCAAGGAAAGGCCGGAGGCTTGGCAGTTCAATTTGGAAATTCTTTTCGACAAATTCGACCCAAACAGGCCCTCCCCAGAAATTGTTTTCAAAAGAAGCAATGATCTTCAACACTTTCCAAGGGATTTCAGGATCGAGATCTCAACCGAACCTCAACTTTTTCAACTCATGGTGAGGAGCCAAGAGGGAGCTTTAATCAGTGATTATCTTTTCCAATCGGGAATTCTCCATTCTCTAGAATTGAGAAGCTTTCCGGATTTCACAGAAATTCGAGCTTGGCCGACTCGAAAGGAAAAGCGTCCCGTGAAACCCTTGATGACTTTCGAGTCTTTCGGTCCATTGGGCTTAATCCATTTCAGCTGCCACAACTGGAAGAACTACGACTTTTCGATTGAATCCGTACGCCTGATCAGCAACCCAGTACGGGGCCCGTCCCTGCAATTCGTGGATTCATCCATGCAACTCACTGGAGGAAACCCTGGCTCCACAACGCTTTTTTTCTCCTCATCCGCCCGGGGAAAAACCACGGTTCAAGGCTGCCCGCAACTCGAACTAGGCTTGGACCGAGCTCTGCTGTGGGCTTATGCCGTATCGGATTCAAACGGGTTGGCCAAGCCATCCACGCCACCGCCTCCTCAGGTCCATGATCGAGACCTCTTTCTTCAGGCATATGAACCGGACAGCTGTTCGGTCAGCAACGTTTTGAAACTCAGCCCGCCTTAGTCTTATCGTGAGCCTTATCTCGAGCTGGTGGTGGTTTGAGTGGTGATGTTCCGGCCGGTCGCAGCACCGACTCCGGTCGGGCCACCGTCCGCGCCGGTTGGATCACCATCACCTTCGCCTTCCTCGCCTTCATCGGCCCCGTGAACCAGGGGATGCAAGCGGTTCCGAAACATCCACCGAGTTTCCTCCGGCACGGTAAAGATCGCCCGAAACTCGTGGCGGGCCTTATTGGACCCTAAGATGCCAAGGCTTTCCAAGGAACGGCGCGGCTGCAATTCCAATTCGAGAAAGATCTCCATCGCGAAAGGCAGAGCTTCCAGATCTTCCGTGTCCCACTCTTCTTCCCAAGCGGGATCGAACTCCGGTCGCTCGTAGTACAAAATCTCAAACCGCGTAATTCGATCATAGAGCAGGGTGTACTGGCCCCCCTTGTACGGCTCATCGTCATTGAGGAAATCCTCCCGCCGATAGAGTTCCAGGAAATCGGAAAAACGCGGGTTTTGCCGCAACACATAGCCGACTTCCACTAGAGGCGCCCAAACGTCTTCATCCCTCACCATGTCGTGAAAGGGATTCTTGGATCGGCGGTGAACCAGCATTTGCAGGCGGTCGGCATCCGCTCCGCCGAGAGAAGAGTTCTCGCCGAACAAGATGCGATAATCTTGGCAATCGAAATAGGCAAGATTGGCCAAATCGTCGCGAATCAACTCCAGGATGCGAGGTCCGATGCTTTCGGTTTCGTGAACGTTGTGGATCGTATCCACCGCCCGGTTGGTGGACTCCAGGGTTCCAAGCGTCACCGTAATCATCATGGCGCTGATCAACAAGGCGATCAGAACCTCGATCAAAGTAAAACCGCGCTTCCATCGACGATTCGGTCTCATTGCATCTCCGAGGGAAAGGTGTCGTCTCCCCAAAGCTCGTCGTAGAGTTCGAAATCCTGATAAACCGCCCAGGTTGGAATCAAAGTTTCCAAGGTGAAGTCCTGAAACTCGCCGTTGCCGTCCGGGAAAGTAATGGTGAGAAACACTCGGGTTAGTTCAGGCTTTTGTTCTTCCTCTTCGTCTTGTTCGTATTCGGTTCGGGCGGCTTCTCTCCAAACCGCTTCCTCCTCAGTGGGCAAGCTACCGCCGGCAAAGGAACTGCCCTCTCCCAGTCCAATGATGTAAACCACATCGGGCGCCCCTTCTTCGGTGAAGTCGCCACCGTAACCGTCATACAAATCCGGCACCCGGGCAGCGCGAATGCGTTGCAGCAAATTTTCTCCGTGGCGGGCGGCGATGGACTGATTCATTGCCGTGATCGCCCGGCCGATGGAACGATTGCGGATCTCCAGCATGACCACCATGGCAATCGCCAGCAGCATCAAAGCCGCCATGACTTCGATCAAGGAGAAGCCGCCTTGACGACCGCCTCGAGCCTTGCCGGGGAAGCTAGAAATCATCGTCTCCAACCGGAGCGGGGGTTTCCCGTCCTTGGCTAACTTTGCTGTGGCCGGTCAGGGCGACGACTCTCAAGGTCAAGGTGTAGCCCTCGCCGGCGTCGTTTTCCAAGTAGATGTAGAAGTTATCGGAGGCTCCTAAAGCCGAATACCGGACCTGGAAGGTTCCCGCCTCCACCAGTTGCCCGGTATTTTTCAATATCCCGCCGATGTGAACCCCCGAGGGCAGGATCTTCCACTGCAAGGCCACCCGGTCTTCCGGGGTTCGAGCCAAACGACCCTCTTCGTCCAAGGGAGTCAAAATTCGAAACTGTTGTTCGTCCAAGTCGAATTCCACCGAGTATTCCCGGCCGTAAGCAATCGCCGAAATTCGAGCCAAATCCAAGGTACCGAGAATGTCCCGGGCCGCCGCTTCCCCGCGGCTGGTCGGCAAATAGGTATCCAGGCGAACGGTGGCGGTGGTCACCATCAAAGCAATGATCAGCACCACCACCGAGATTTCAATCAAGGTGAAACCCGCGGAGTTGCGGTGTCCCGGCCGCAGGGCGAGTTTCAAGGACCCTCTACCCCTAAAGTTCCTCGGAAGAGATGTCCGCGTTTTCACCTTCACCGCCGGGAGATCCGTCCGCTCCATAGGAAATGATGGTGTAGGTGCTGCCGGCAGGTTGGTAGTCGTATTCGTTGCCCCAAGGATCCAAGGGCACCGAATCAGAAGTGATGTAAGGCTGTCCGGAAGCCGGATCCGGCTCCAACAAATCCTCCAGGGCTTCCGGAATCTTGCCGTTGGTGACTTGGTAAAGCTGGATGGCGCCTTCGAATTCCTTGATTTGGATTTCAGCCGCTCCCTTTTTCCCGCGGATGAACACACCGATCACGTTTTTGCCGACCATGCCCAGTAACAGGCCGACCAGCAAAATGACCACCAAGATTTCCAGGAGGGTGAAACCTCCCGCTTTCCGACGACGTAGGAACTTGCCCTTGTTCATGACGAATGGTTTCGGCTTTGGTTGAGAACCGCTTTGCACGGATGGCGACTCCCTCTCGACCGGGCGGTTCGCCGGCCCAGCGATGGGGCGGCGGGACCTCAGAAGGACTGAGACATCAAGAGGACCGGCCAGAGGATCGAAAGAACGATGAAGCCGACCAATACCGCCAAGAAGACGATGAGGATCGGTTCAATCAAGGAAGTGAACTTCTGGGTGGCGATGTCCACTTCCTCGGCGTAGGCTTCGCCTACCTGATTCATCATATGGTCCAGTTCGCCGGACTGTTCACCGACGGCGATCATATAGCCCATCAACGGCGGAAAGACTCCCGACTCCTTGATCGGAGTGGCGATGTCGGCCCCCTCCAAGATTTTGGAGCGGACGTCGTCCACCGTATTTTCCAACAAACGGTTACCCAAGACGCTTCGGGTAACTTCTAGACACCGGACCACCGGCACGCCGGAGCGCAGCAGGGTGGCAAAGGTCTGGGCAAAACGGGCCAAAGCCTGCTTCACCAACAAATCGCCCATCAGCGGCATGCGCAACATCTTGCGATCGATCGCCAGCCGACCCTTTTCGGAGGCGTAGACCAAGTTGAATACCAGCATGCCGAAAATGAACAGCAACAACAGGCCCCACCAATAAGCCACCAGGAAGTCGGAAGCTCCCTGCAACAAACGAGTGGGAAGAGGCAGCAACTGGCCGCGGCTTTCCAGCATCTGGGTGATTTGCGGTACCACCATGACCAGCAAGGCCGCGACGACCAAAAGGCCGATGATCAACATAATCACCGGGTAGGCCAAAGCCGCCTGGACTTTGTTCCGGACCCGGGTTTGGTTTTGAATGAAGTTGGCCAGGCGGTCCAGCACCTCATCCAATCGGCCGGCAGCCTCACCGGATTTGACCATGGAAACATAAAGTTCGTCGAAGTATTCCGGGTGCCTGGCCAAAGCTTCGGCGGTGGGGCGACCTTGCGCGATATTCTCCCGAATGTCGCGATACATCACGTTCAGTCGTTTGTTTTCGGTCTGCTCAATAATGGCGCGAAGAGCTTCGGTCAGCGGAATGCCGGCTTTGATCAAGGTGGCCAACTGGCGAGTGAAGGTGCTGACCACCTCCAGCCGCTTCTTGTTGATGTGACCGCTTTCCCGGCCACGGGCCTTGGATAGCTTTTCCTGCAGATTCTCACTGAGCTTGGCGAGCTTTTCATCGCCCTTGCCCTTGCGGCCGACCTTCTTGACCTTGACCTTCTTTTTCTTTGCCCGCTTGGAACGGCCGCCGGTTTCGCGTACGTCGACCACCATTTGGTTCTGGCGACGCAGTTTCATCCGCGCATCCCGCGGAGAATCCGCATCAATCACCCCGGAGGCTTTGCCTCCCTTGGCGTTGAAGCCCTTCCACTCGTAGATGGGCATGTCGCAGAACTCCTTGGCTGGGTTTCCCTTTAGAAGGCGTCCAATTGGGTAACGCGCATGACCTCGGCGGGGGTGGTCACGCCCTCAATGACTTTTTCCAATCCGTCGCCTCGCAAGGTGCGCATGCCCCCGGCGATGGCGGCTTTCTTCAGCTCGGTGGCGGAAGCGCGATTGATGATCAAAGTGCGGATGTCTTCGGTCATCGGCAACAGCTCGTAAATGGCGGTTCGGCCTTGGTAGCCGGACTGGAAACAATCCTCGCAACCGGGGCTGTGAGCGATTTTGCCGTCCTTCAGGCGACTCAGATCCAAACCCAAATCTTTGATTTCCGCCATTTCCGTCCTGCCCGGCTCCTGCCACACCCGGCAAGTCGGACAAGTAGTTCGCACCAGGCGTTGCGCCACCACCAAAATCAAGGACGAGCTGACTAGATAAGGCTCGACGCCGATGTCCACCAAACGGGTGACGGTGCTGGGCGCATCATTGGTATGCACGGTGGAAAACACCAAGTGACCGGTAATGGCGGCTCGAATGGCGATTTCCGCCGTTTCCAAGTCCCGAATCTCACCGACCATCATGACGTCAGGGTCTTGGCGCAAAAAGGAGCGCAAGCCGGCGGCGAAGGTCAGGCCTTTCTTGGTATTGACCTGGACCTGGCTGATTCCGTCCAGGTGATATTCCACCGGATCCTCAATGGTGAGGATGTTCTTTTCTCCAGTACTAATCTTGGTCAGGCTGGCATAGAGGGTGGTGGTTTTTCCGGAACCGGTCGGCCCGGTTACCAGGATGATGCCGTGAGGATAATGAATGTAATGATTGAGAGTGTCCCGGTTGCTTTCATCTAATCCGATTTGCTCCAAGTGATAGGAGCGAGCCGTTTTATCCAGCAAACGCAGCACCGCCCGCTCACCGTCGCTGGTCGGGACCACGGAAATCCGGACGTCGACTTCGCCGTCGCCGATCCGCACCGTAGCCCGGCCATCTTGGGGCAAACGCCGTTCGGCGATGTCCATTTTGCCCATGACCTTGATCCGGGAAAGGATCGCGTCTTGAGCGTTCTTCGGCACCGTCTCCATGTCATAGAGAATGCCGTCAATGCGAAACCGGACTTGCAGGCGATCGGTAAAGGGTTGGAAGTGAACGTCGGAAGCCCGCAACTTCAAAGCCTGGAACAACACCGAGTTGACCAGCTTGATGATGGGGGCCTTGTTGGCCACGTCCAGCAGGTCTTCGCCTTCCTCGACCGAAGCCGCCAGTCCGGCGATGTCCGATTCATCCAAATCGCCCAAGGCTTCGTCGACGCCGTCGGCCTTGTGCCGGAACGCCCGGTTGACCACCTCGGTGATTTCCGCCCGCGGCGATAACAAGAACTCGACTTCCATCGGCAGCATGGAAGCCAAATCGTCTTGCGGGTGGACGTCGAGGGGATTGGCACAAGCCACTCGCATGATCCCGTCCACCTCTTCCACCGCGATCATGTTGTGGGCGCGAGCGAAAGCGAGAGGGACGCGATCGACGAAGGCCCCGGGCACCCGGATCTGTTCCAGCTTCTCGATGAAGTCCAGATCCAAATCCTTGGCAAAGGCCTGCAAGACCTTGTCTTCGTCCAATCCTCGGGTCAGCAGGACCCGATCGAAGGTTTGGCCGGTGGCCAAAGCCTGGTCCCGCAGTTTGCGCAGCTCCGCCTCTTCCAGTCCGGTGCTTTCGCTTAAAAGCTGGATCAAGTCGGCAGCTTGAGTATCCAATTCACCAGGATTCACGACCTTTCGCCCTCCCCAGGCCCGGGGCCCGGTTGTTGGTCCATGGGATCCATCCAGAGTACGGGACGAACCCCGGACTTACTCGCCGTTACCGGCCTCAGGTAAATTTCGGCCATTGGGCTCGGTTTCCGGAGAGACAAAGGGACTTCCGGCAGGATCTTCCATCAACTCCGCCGAAGTGGCGCCGACGTCTTCCGCCGGGACAAAGCCGCCCTGGCTGACGAAAGTCGGCGCGGCGAAGGTGGAAAGATCCAGCATGCCGCCCTCAGGCCCTTCTTCCCCTCCCTCGAGGATGACGTCCAAGGGATTTTCCAAATCGAACTCCGGATCCACCTGCCGCACCCGGTCCAGACCGATGATGTCGGCGGCCCGGGCCTTGCCGGCCTTGGTCAAATCCGCCAACTCCTCGAAATCGTCCATGATCCGCGGCGTGCAGAAGAAAAACAGGGTGGTCTTGATGTTGTTTTTGGTGGTGCGACCGAACACCCAACCCAAAACCGGGATGTCGGAAAGCCAGGGAATGCCAGTTTCGTCGTACAGCAAGTCGTCCCGGATCACACCGCCGATCCACATGGTGGCGCCGTCGGGGAGATAGACCGTGGTGGTCAATTTCCGGGTCGCCCGAGGCGGTGGGATGGTGCCGCCGCTGAAGGTGCCGCGGAAGGCGGAGATCTCCAAGCTGATCCCGAGCCGCAGGTAGGTTCGGCCGGAAATCGACGGCGTAATTTCCAAAGTGATGCCGGCTTCTTCGTAACCGGCAAAGGTCTCGGTGGTGCCGACTCCCTGAGTGGTTTGCAACTGGGTGGTAGGAATCTCATCCTTGCTTTCCACCCGGGCCACTCGGTTGTTGCTGACCAAGATGGAAGGAATGGAAAGGATGTTGGCGTCGGAAGATTCCTGGGCCGCGGCAATCAAAAACGGCAAGCCGAAGTCGGCGCCGTCCAAAATCCCGGCGGTCAAACCGGAAGTGTTGGTAGGCGGCACCCGGGTGTCCGGCAGGTTGTCGTTGTCGGTATCGATCAGGGTGGAGATGCCCACCGAGGTGAAACCGAAACCGGTTTGGGCATCGCCGCTGGGCGGCTGCACGTTGGCGAACTCCAGACCGATATCGCGAGTGAAGTCTTCACTGACTTCAATCAGGGCGGTCTCGATCAACACCTGAGGTTGGCGCTGATCCAATTGATCGAGCAGACGCTCCAACTCGGCCCATTTGGTTCGAGTGGCGGTAATCAATAGGGAATTGGTTTCTTCCTGGGAAACCAAAACCACCCGCTGCTCGCCCAAGCTGCTTTGGGAGCCGGTGGTCCCGGCGCTACGAGCCCTTTGCTCTTCCGCTTGCTGAGTTCGATTCAAGAACTCTTGTAAGTCCTCGGACAACTCCTCGGCCGAGATGTTTTTGAGCAAATAAACCCGGAAGTTGGTTTCCGGCACTTCCAGAACGCTGTCCAATTGGGCCAATAGATCCTTGATCCGCTCCATGTTTTCCTTGGAAGCGGTAATGATCAGACTGTTGTCCCGGGGCCAGGGAACGATGGAAGTTTCGATCTCGTTCAGAGCCCGGCCGGCCTCGTTGGTGTTGCGAGGGCTGCTCGGCCGCCGGCTGGTGCTGGAACCGCCGGAGACGTCCTCCAGCAAATCTTGCAGCAACTGGGCCACCTCCTCGGCGGAGGCTTCATGCAATTGGATCTTGGCGAATTCGGGCTGAGGACGATCCGGCTCTACGTCCAGGATCTCCAACAGCCGCACCGCCCAGGCCACGAAGGGCCCATAACCCTGGATCAGGATGGCGTTTTCATTTTGCAGCGGCATAAAGGAATCCTGCCCGGCACCGGAACCGCCGCCGGACAAGCCCGATCGCAAATTGGTGCCCAGACTCTGGGCGTTGGCATAGACCAGGGGAACCACGGTGGTGATGTGAATCCCCGGGCTGTCGGCGAATTCCTTCACCTGATCCATCTCCACGAACAGGGTGTTGGCCCGGACCAACTGGTTCGTGGAAGCATTCATCGGCGTGATCACCACGACTTCCAAATCGCCGGAGCCCTGGGTCACGCAGACGTAGTTGTGGATCTTCATCATGGTCTGGAAGAAGGAATAGAAGTCCTCCTTCCGAATCCTTTTCGGACCGTATAGCTGCAACTTCTTGCGATCCAGCTCCGCGGTCAGGTTGGCGTTGCTGGTGTCGATGGTGAAGTTCTTGGCGGTGTTCTCCTGGCATATCTTGATGAACTGGCGCAGAGTGATGCCTTCATCGGTTTCGGAGAAATTCAGGACGATGTATTCGCCTTCGTCTTGCACCGCCCCCTCAGGGACCGGCACGCCAGGCATGGGATCCTGAGGTTCCTGGGGAACCCAGGCACCGGCCGTTAAGGCAAGGATCAAGGTGGCCGTGTGGAAGAGCATCCGGGCTGTGTCTCTCTAAGGCTTTGGGCTTGCAGGTTGGGCCGGGTTCGGGCACCAGGAAAAGTCTAGTGCCGGCCCCAACCCACTGAAAGGACCTTCGCTTCTGCTTTCGACGACTTGGCCGCCTCGGCCCTTCCGACAAAATCCAGCCATCTAGGCGGTCTGCCGCCGATCCGCCACCGCCGCCCGGAGTCGGCCAGCGAAAAAATGGCCGTAACCGAGTAACGAGAAAGCTCGGCCGGCGAACCTGAGGAAAGCTCCCCGGAAGGGGAGGCGGCCTCGCCGGACCCTGCTAGGATGCTCCGCCGACGCGCTACCAAGCCATCACATGAGCTCGATACCGGATTTGGCTTCCCCCGCCGTTTTGGAACAAGGGCACCACTACGTACCCCACGTTTTGTGGGTGGCGCCCTTCGTGGCGATGCTGCTGTCCATCGCCGTCCTGCCCTTGGTCGCCGGCCATTGGTGGCATTCCAATCTGAACCGTTTCAAGGTCGCCCTGGTCTGCGGCCTGCCGGTTTTCGGTCTGTTCGCCTACCACGGCGAGTGGCACACCATCAGCCACACGGTTCACGAATACGCCAGTTTTTTGATTCTCCTGGCCAGCCTATACACCGCTTCGGGAGGCATCGTGCTGCGCGGCGACCTGAAGGCGAACCCGATGACCAATACGGCATTCCTGGCCCTGGGCTCGCTTTTGGCTTCCTTCATGGGAACCACCGGAGCGGCCATGCTGCTGGTCCGGCCGCTGCTGAAAACCAACTCGCAAAGGCGTTATAAAGTCCATACCGCGGTGTTTTTCGTTTTCACCGTGTGCAATATCGGAGGTTGTTTGACCCCGCTCGGCGATCCGCCCCTGTTCCTTGGATACTTACGCGGCGTCCCCTTCGCCTGGACTTTCGGCCTGGTCTATCCCTGGGCTTTCACTCTGGCGGTGCTGCTGGTGCTTTATTTCCTGATCGATTCCTTGTTCTATGCCCGGGAGGACAAGTTCAGTCTGGAAGCCGACCGCAGTCACGTCGAGCCGCTACGGCTTCAAGGCCGGAGCAACTTCCTTTGGCTGATCGGCGTGGTGTTGTCGGTCGCCTTCTTAACCGGACCGAATCTGGCCCAGTGGTTGGGCCAGCAAGAGACCGATCTCATTCCGCGCTTCGGCCGCGACGCGGCTTTGGTGCTTCTCGGTCTGGGCGCCTACCTCACCACGCGGCCGGAGAATCGGGAAGCCAACGAATTTACCTGGCACCCGATTCTGGAAGTGGCGGCTTTGTTCTTCGGCATTTTCCTCAGCATGATGGCGGCCATTCGATTGCTGGAAGTCAACGGCCAGAACTTACCGTTGGATTCGCCCCAGCATTACTTCTGGCTCACCGGAACCCTGTCGGCGTTTTTGGACAATGCGCCGACGTACGTAGTGTTCTTCGAAGCCGGAGCCGCCAAAGCCAAAGGCATGGGAATCACCGATTCCCTGGTCGCCGGAGTTCCGGAAGTGGATCTAACCGCCATTTCCCTGGGAGCGGTGTTCATGGGAGCCGTGACCTACATCGGCAACGCACCGAACTTCATGGTGAAGGCCATTGCTGAAGAAAGGCGAGTCAAGATGCCTTCCTTCTTCGGGTACATGATGTATTCCCTGGTCATCCTGGTTCCGGTTTTCCTGGTTTCGACCCTCATCTTCTTGTAAAAGGCAACGGCAGAACTCATGGCTCTGGTCGATCACCTCGATTCCCGATCCATTCTGTTGCGACCCGTCGTCGCCAACAAATGGCAGCTCCTGGACCGTCTGGTGGACGCCGTGGTGGACGCCGGCCAATTGGAATCCGGTCGTAGCGAGGAAGCCAAAGCCGCCTTGCACGCCAGGGAAAAAAGCGTCAGCACCGGCATGGAAAACGGCATTGCCGTACCCCACGCCGCCATGCCCAACCTCGGCTCGGTCATTGCCACCCTGGCGATTCTTCCCGACGGCATCGACTTTCAATCGCTGGACGGAAAACCGGCCAAGATCGTGGTCATGTTGCTGGTTCCCAAAGAAGAAAAGGTGCTCCACGTCCGCACCTTGACCGAAGTCGCCCGGCGCTTGGGGGAAGGGGAGTTTCGCAAAGCCTTATTGGCCTGCGACGGCGGCGCCCAAGCGGTTCAGCTTTGGGTCTGATCCCAACGCGACCAATCGGCAATCCAGGTTTCGCAGGCTCGCACCAAGTGTTCGCGCATGCGCCGGTATGCCCGGAGGTCCTGGCCGAAGGGATCGGGAACCTCATGGTCGAAAGGATCAAATAGCCGGCTGGACACGGAGGCAGGGACCGCCCCCAAATGGGAGCGCCCCATGGCCAGGACCAAGTCCCAGCGGTGCCGCAGAGCTTCCTCCAGATGCTGAGCCCGGTGGCCGCGAATGTCCAAGCCGATTTCGGCCGCGGCCGTCACCGAGTGTTCACTGGCGGGAGAGCCGCTCAAGGCGTAGGTCCCGGCGGAAGCCACGACCCAACCCAGTTCTTGCAGGTCGGCCGGCGTCACGCCCCAAGCCGAGGCCAACTCACGTTCCAATAGGGCGGCGCCAACCGGGGAACGACAGATGTTGCCGGTGCAAATCACCAACACCCGAAGCCCGGGCTGGAGTTGGTGCAGCGGCCGTTGCCCGCGTCGCAGTTGCGGTAAGGGATCGAAAGCCACCACCGTGGAAGCTTGGGCCTCGGAAATGGCTTCGGGATTCACGCCCAAGCCAATGGCCGGCCGCTCCGCCGCCCACTCCGCCAAGGCTCGACCGACCAAGGGGGCCTCACCCGGAGGATTGACGCTGGTCATCAACAATGGAGCCGGTAGATCGCCGACAAAGTCCAAGTAGCCGTCCTCCTTGGGCAGGCGAAGGCCGACGGTGGGCCAGGTCCATTTCCAGGCCTTGGGGAGGGCCACCCATTCCGCCGGCAACACCACCGTCCAGGGACCGGGCAACTTGGAACGCAACCAGCGCGGCAAACCGGGAGGCAAATAGGGCAACAGCGACCGCAACTCTTCCCCATGACGCAAATGCAGGGAATAGGGCCGGGCTTCGCCCGCTCCTTTGGTCGCCGCCAGCATGGACGCCGCCTCCGGGCGATCGGCTAAAACCGCCAAACCGGGCACCGTATCGGTCGGCAAAATCACCACGCCGCCTTGTGCCAGTATCCCTTGCAACCGCGCTCGCGCTTGCGGCTCTTGGGGATTGAGGTATCCGCTCGCCTGCACCATGACTCCAGGACCGGTATTCTAGGCCGCCCTTTCGAGGCTATGCCCTCCCATGGTGGAAGAACCGAGTCAAGCCCCGGCTTTGGACCCCCGCACTCTGTCGCAACTTGCAGGCGGGTTGGCCCACGAGCTGAAAAATCCATTGAGCACCCTCGGGCTGCATCTGGCCCTGTTGCGGGAGCAATGGCAGGACGAAGACGGTCCCAAGGCCCGCCGGACGGTCCGCACCTTGGATACCTTGCGCACCGAGGTCTTGCGCTTGAACGAAATCCTGGAGGACTTCCTGCGTTTCGCCCGCACCGACCAGATCGACCTGCAAACCGCCTCTTTGAATGAAATTGTGGAGCGGGTGATTTCCTTCGTCGCTCCGGAAGCTCACGCCCGTCAAATCGAAGTCCGCTCCTTTTTGGATTTGGACCTGCCGCCCATGCGGCTGGATGCCGGCGGCATCCGCCAGGCGCTCTTAAATCTGGTCATCAACGCCCGTCAGGCTTTGGAAGAAAAAGGCGGGCTCATCACCGTCATTACCCGGAGAGACGGCGATCACGTTTTGCTTGAAGTGGTGGACGACGGCCCGGGCATGGATCCGCAACAAGTCGAGTCTTGCCTCCAGGTTTATTACTCGACCAAAAAAGAAGGCAGCGGTTTGGGCTTGCCGACCGTCCGCCGCATCACCGAAGCCCACGGCGGGTCGCTGGAAATTGAAAGTACCTCCGGTGCCGGTACCCGCATCGGCATGCGCCTGCCCATGCAAACCGCTGAATTTCCAACCGTAGCCGACGACTCCGAAAGGGGAGAAGGCTAGCCTGGCAGCGGCTGAACTTGGAGAATGCCCTTTCATGACCGAACAACGCCCGAGTCGCATTTTGGTCGTAGAAGATGACGAGGCCCACGGCGAGGCCTTGCGCTTGGCGCTGGAAACCGACGGGCACCAAGTCGAAGGAGCCAAAGACGCCGAATCGGCTTTGGATCGCCTTCGAGCCCGAGAATTCGACTTGGTGGTCAGTGATTTGGTGCTGGGCCGCCAAGACGGTCTCAGCCTGCTGCGAGAGGCGCGCCGTCTCGATCCGGAGTTGTCGGTGTTCTTGATCACCGGTCACGGTTCCGTGGAAACCGCCGTGGCCGCCATGCGCGAAGGCGCCGCCGATTTCTTGGCCAAGCCGGTCAACATCGTCGAATTGCGGACCCGGGTCGGGCGCGAATTGGAAAAACGCCGGTTGAGCGAAGACAACCGCCGGCTCCGGGCGCAGTTGGATCAGCGCTTCGGCTTGGAAGGCCTGATCGGCAACTCGCCGGCCATGCAGGAAGTGTTCGAGACCATCCGCCAAGCCGGTCCCACCGACGCCACCGTGCTATTGCTGGGCGAATCGGGAACCGGCAAGGAAATGGTGGCCCAAGCCTTGCACCGGCTTTCTCCCCGATCCAAGAAGCGCTTCGTCGCCATCAATTGCGCCGCCCTGACCGAAACCCTGATCGAAAGCGAGTTGTTCGGCCACGTCAAAGGCGCTTATACCGGAGCTCAAACCGCCAAGGAAGGCAAGTTCGAATTCGCCAAGGGCGGGACCTTGTTCCTGGACGAAATCGGCGACATGCCTTTGAGCACCCAAACCAAGCTTTTGCGAGTCCTGGAACAGCGCAAAGTCACTCCGGTCGGAGCCAACGAAGAGCGGGAGGTGGACGTCCGCATCATTGCCGCCACCAATCGCGATTTGGAAGCCAGGGTCCGGGAAGGACGATTTCGAGAAGACCTTTTTTATCGCTTGGCGGTCATCACCGTGGATTTGCCGCCGCTGCGTAACCGGCTGCAAGATCTCCCCTTGTTGGTGCACCATTTTCAAGAGGAGTTCTCCAATAAACATCGAAAAGAAATCCACGCCATTCAGCCGGAAGTCATGGATTCCTTCCGCCATCACGTTTGGCCCGGCAACGTCCGCGAACTGCGCAACGTGGTGGAGACCATGGTGGTGCTGGATCGGAACGGGGAGTTGGGGCGGGAAGATTTGCCCCGTCATCTGCTGCGCCGGGAAGCCTTGCCGGCGGCGGTACCGATCGACCCCGAAGAAAGTGCGTCCGGTATCGGAATGGACGCCGCCCCGAAAGAGGTTGCCGAAGCGGGCGGCGAAGCTGGCGGCGGCCAGGTCGAGGCCTGGTTGGTCGGCAAGACTTTGGCCGAAGTGGAAGAGGAGTTGATTCGGGCCACCCTGGTCAAGCTGGAAGGCAACCGGGCCAAGGCGGCCAAAGCTTTGGGGATGGGGGAGCGCACCCTGTACCGCAAGATCAAGGAGTTCGGGCTGTAACTCCCGAGCCAGAGCGGGCTTCGGAAGCCCGCCAGCGGGCCTGTCAAGAATGCGGCCCGAGCCCCTTTGGCGCTGGAGAAGAACCGCCTCTGGCCGGGGCTGAGGTCCCGTCAAGATCGAAGGGATAGTCCGAAACCTATTTCTAGAAAAGGATTTATGACTGAATTCCGATTCTGCCATTCCGGCAGGAGAAAGCTGGCACAGCAGTTGCCCAAGGAAGATGTCCAATCCTGAGACAAGCACCCATGAGCAAAATCATCGGCATTGACCTGGGCACCACCAATTCGGTCGTTTCCGTGCTGGAAGGCGGCGAACCGAAGGTGATCCCGAACAAGGAAGGCAGCCGAACCACGCCTTCCGTGGTGGCTTTCCAAGAAAACGGGCAGCGCCTGGTCGGAGGACCGGCCAAGCGCCAGGCCATTACCAACCCGGCCAACACCATTTTCTCGATCAAGCGGTTTATGGGCCGCCGCCACCAGGAAGTGGCCGAGGAGGAGAAAATGGTGCCTTACAAGATCGAAGGCGCCTCGACCGAGTTGGTCAAGGTTCAGGTTCGGGACAAGCACTACACGCCGCCGGAAATTTCCAGCTACGTGCTGAATTACTTGCGCGAATGCGCTGAGGATTACCTCGGCGAAAAAGTCAACCGCGCCGTGATTACGGTTCCGGCCTACTTCAACGATTCGCAACGGCAAGCCACTAAGGATGCCGGCCGAGTCGCCGGTCTGGAAGTCGAGCGAATCATCAACGAACCGACCGCCGCGGCCTTGGCCTACGGTCTGGACAAAAAGCAGTCAGGCAAGATCGCCGTGTTCGACTTGGGCGGCGGCACTTTCGACATTTCCATCTTGGAAATCGGTGACGGCGTATTCGAAGTGCTCAGCACCAACGGCGACACCCACCTCGGCGGCGACGACTTTGACGAAGCCTTGATCCGCCACGTGGCGGAAGAGTTTCAACGCGAAAACGGCATCGATCTGCGGCAGGACCAAATGGCCTTGCAACGCCTCAAAGAAGCGTGCGAAAAGGCCAAATGCGAGCTTAGCTCGGCCAATGAAACCCAATTGAACCTGCCGTTCATCACCGCCGACCAAAGCGGTCCGAAGCACTTGATGATGAGCCTCAGCCGGTCCAAATTCGAAGGGCTGTGCGCCAGTTTGTTCGAGCGGACCAAGATCCCGTGCTTGAACGCCCTGAAAGATGCCGGTTTGAATCCGCGGGAAGTTTCTGAGGTCATCCTGGTCGGCGGTTCCACCCGCATCCCCAAGGTTCAGGAAGTGGTCCGGGAAGTGTTCCAACGGGAACCCAACCGGTCCATGAACCCGGACGAAGTGGTGGCCATGGGCGCTTCCATTCAAGGCGGCGTTTTGGCCGGAGAAGTCGACGATCTGGTGCTGCTGGACGTGACTCCCTTGAGCCTGGGCATTGAAACCATGGGTGGCGTTTCCACCGTCCTGGTGCCGCGGAACACCACCATCCCGACCAGCAAGAAAGAAACCTTTACCACCGCCGGCGACAACCAACCGACGGTGGAGGTCCACGTCCTGCAAGGAGAACGGCCCATGGCCCGGGACAACCGCACCTTGGACAAATTCCAATTGAGCGGCATTCCGCCGGCTCCTCGCGGCGTACCTCAGATCGAAGTCGAGTTCGACATCGATGCCAACGGCATCTTGCACGTTTTGGCCACTGACAAAGCCACCGGCAAGGAGCAGAAGGTTCGCATCGAACAATCCTCCGGCTTGAGCGACAACGACATCCAGCGCATGCAGGAAGAAGCCGAGCGCTTCAAGGAGCAGGATCAAGCCGCCAAGGAAAGTGCCGATCTGCGCAACAAAGCCGATCAAATGGTTTGGCAGGCGGAGAAGCTGATTCGGGAAAACGAAGAAAAGATCGAAGCGTCCGACAAGGAAGAATTGGAAGGCAAGATCAAGGCAGCGCAAAACGCCTTGTCCGGGGAGGACAAAAATGCCATCCAAGCCGCCATGGAAAGCTTGGAGCAAAGCCTGACCCAAGTCGGAGGCAAGCTCTACCAGGCCCAAGGAGCCGGTGCCCCCGGCGGCGCCCCGCAAGCTCCGCCTGAGGAAAATTCCGACGATTCCCGGGACCAGGTGGTCGACGCCGACTACGAAGTAAAGGACTAGCCGCCCGGGAAACACCGCCGGCGCAGGAGGTCGCTTCCCGAAGAACGACTTCCTTGTCCTTCCAGGGGGCGCGTACCGTTGTGCGCGTCCCCTGATCGTCATCCTCCCGTCCGGTGCCCAGAGCCCCCGGCATGATCCTCGCGGACTGCATCAGTAAGCACTACGGTCGTTTGACCGCCGTCGAAAACCTTTCGCTGGAAGTCGTTCCCGGCGAGATCTTGGGTTTTCTCGGTCCCAACGGGGCCGGCAAAAGCACCACCTTGCGCATCCTCAGTGGCTTCTTGCCACCGTCCTCCGGCAAGGCTTCCATCGACGGCTTCGATTTGCGCGAGCAATCCTTGCAAGCTCGCAGGCGGATGGGTTATTTGCCCGAGGCCTTCGCCGCCCCAGGGGAACTTCGAGTCGGAGAATATTTGCGGTTTCGAGCCGGCTTAAAAGGTTTGGCCCGAAAGCAGCGACGAGCGGCGGTGGAGCGAGTGGTGCAAAGCCTCGGTTTGCAGGATCGAATTCGCCAGCCATTTCAGGCTTTGTCCAAAGGTTATCGCCAGCGAGTGGGTTTGGCCGACGCCTTGCTCCACCAGCCGCCGGCCTTGCTTTTGGATGAACCCTTCGGTGGCTTGGATCCGATTCAACGCCAAGAGTTTCGCCAATTCTTGCGTGAGTTGGCCGCCGATGGCATGGCCATTTTGTTCAGCTCCCACGTTCTTCCCGAAGTGGAGGACGTCGCCGACCGCATCCTGGTTCTGCACCAGGGACGGTGCTTGGCTTCCGGCGACCAGAAGCATCTGCAACAGCTCGCCCGGGCGGAATCGCCCTTGCAATTGGAAATCCGCGGAGACGTGGAGCGCTTAGCCGCGGCTTTGCAACAGGAACCGGCTTTGAACCCAAGCTGGCAGGTGCTGGAAATCTTGCCGGAAGAAAATCGCCTGCGGTTGAAGAGCCAAAGCCCGGATCCACCCGAATCCAGCGGAGCCCTGTTCCGTTGGTTAGGGGGACAGCCGGTCGAAGTTCTGGAGTTCCGCTGGCTGCGACCTTCGCTGGAAGATTTATTCCGGCGCTTATTGCAGGGGGAAGCGGAATGAAAGCCTTCTTCGCCCTGTTCCGCCGGGAACTTTTTTCCCTTGCCGTGGCTCCCTACGTTTATTTGTTGCTGGCCATTTGGTTCCTGCTGAACGGCATGGTGTTCATCGCCTCTTTGGAACGCCCGGCGGTTCAAAACGATTTGACCCTGTTGCCGCAGGTGCTGTTCGGCAGCCAGGGATTGTTGATGTGGCTGTTGATTCCGGTGTTTCCGCCCCTCATTACTCTGCGCTTGTTTGCCGAAGAGCAGCGGTTGGGAACCTTGGAGGCTCTCCTTACCGCGCCGATTTCCGATGCCGCCGTGGTCCTGGCCAAGTATTTGGCCGCCTGCTTGTTCTTCTTGTTGTTTTGGGGTGGAGTCCTGCTGCTCTTTCTTCTGTTGCAATGGCAAGGAGCGCCCATCGTTTGGTCCCGAGCCGCCGGCGGATTTCTCGGCGCCCTGCTGACCAGTTATTTGTTTCTGGGTGCCGGCTTATTCCTGTCGTCCTGGAGCGGCAATCTGGTCCTGGCCGCCGGCGGCGGCGCTGCCGCCAACTATTTCCTCCTGATTCTGCCGGCGCTTTTAAGCGACGTGCCGGGTCCCACCGGAGCCGTGGCTCGGGCGATTTTCATTCCCGGCCATTTGGATAAAGCCTTCGCCGCCGGTTTGCTGGATAGCTTCGCCGTGGCTTACTTCTTACTCGGTGCCGGTTTGTTCGTGTTTTTGACCTGGGTACGGTTGGTCAGCCGGAGGTGGGTGCCTTGAGCTTTCGCCGCCTCGGCCTCTCCCTGTTGATCACCGCCGCCGCCTTGGCCGGCATCGCCTTGGTGAGTGCTTTGCTCTACGGTTTGGCTCAACCTCGCTGGCGCTGGCGTTGGGATTTAAGCCGCCAACAACAGGGAAGCCTGAGTTCTCGAACCACCGAAGCCCTGGAACAGATCCCGGAAGAAAGCCGTTGCATCGCTTTTCTTCTGGAAGAGTACGAAGCCTTGCGCTCTTACGGTTCGGCGGTGTATCCGCGGGCCTTTCAACGTTTGCGGGCGTTGCTGGAAGAAGCCCGAATCGTCGCCGACGGAAAGCTGGAAATCGAGATTTTGAATTCCCAATCCAGTCCAGTGGATTTGGACCGGGCGATTCGGGATTGGAATCGACAACTGGGCGAGTGTTTGATCTTGCAAGCGGGCGAACAGCGCCAAGTCATTCGCTTTGAAGATTTGTTCGTCCTCAGCCTGCCCTCGGCTCAAGGCCAAGCGGCCCGCATTCGTCAGGAACGCATCGATGACGCCTTGGGCGACGCCGTCCTGCGATTGAACCGAAAGAGCCTGCCGGTCATTGCCCTGACCAAGGCCAATGGAGGCCCTCTAGCTCGCAATCCGCAATTGGAACAAGCCTTCGCCGCTTTGCTGGCGGCCGAGGGCTACGCCTTCCAGGCCGTCGACGGGCCGCTGGAAGCCTTGGAGATCGGAGCGGATCTCCTGTGCGTCCTCGGCCAGGAGCAAGCTTTTGCCCCCAGTCAGGCCGCCGCCGCCGAGCAATGGTTGCAGGAAGAACGTCCTTTGCTTTTGGCTTTGGGTCCCGCCGCCGATCCCACCGCGGTCGAGTTTTGGAACCAGCAGTTGACGGCCAAGGGATTGCAATTCGAACCCGGCTTGGTTTGCCAACCCGATCGCCGCGGGATGGAGGGCAGCAATCAGTGCGAGGTCTTGGAAATCCTGCCGCAACAAATGAGCCCACAGCATCCGGTAACCCGGCGTTTGATTGAAGCCGGGCGAACCTTGGTGGCTCCGGGCAGTCGGCCGCTCCGTTTGCAACACCAGGGCGGATCCAACGATTACACCCGCGATCGCTTATTGCGCAGTTCCGGGAAAGCCTGGATTGAAATCAACGGCGATTGGGCCGCCGGCCCCAAGGAGGGCAGGGCGATTCAATCTTTGGCCTTGGTCGCCGATCGCTGGCAAGCCAACGCCGACGGACGTTTGGGCCGAACGCTTTTACTGGGCTCTCCTTACATGATGACCGGCCAAGCCTTGGCGTTGAACCGCGATTTCTTGAGTGCCGGCGTGCGCTGGCTGTTGCAGGAAGAAGATCAGGCTTCCGGCTTGGTGGCCATGGAGTCCCGACCCTGGCGTCCTTCTTATCAAAGCTTGAACCGGCTTTCCAAGCTTGCGGTGTTGGCCTTACCGGGTCTCACTCTGCTCCTCGGTCTTCTGGTGTTCTGGCGACGAAGGTAATGAACCCCACCCGTTTGTTGATCCTCATCGTGTTTTTGAGCCTGGCCGCGGCAGCGGTGTGGAAGTTTTCCTCTCAACCGGCGCCGCCGGTGGAAGAGGTGCCTCCGGTTCAGGTTTCCGAAGATCCTTTGTTGGATGGAAATCCCGATGACATTCAGCGGATCACCATTCATCACACCAACGTGGAACGGATGGTGCGGTTGGTCCGGGGTGAATTCGGGGAATGGAAAATGACCGAACCCTTGGTCGATTTCGCCGAACCCTCCGTGGTCCGAAGCGCCCTCTCTTTGCTCTACGGCAAGCAATGGAAACCGGCACCGGAAGGTTGGCAGCAACGGCCGGCCGCCGACCTCGGTTTGGATCCGCCTTCGCTAACGGTGGAATTGGATCTGAAAAACGGTGGCCCGACCCGGGTTTTGGAAATCGGCGTCGCCACCTTGAACCGCAATTTTTACGCGGCCCGGTTGGACGGTCGTTTGATTCGGCTCGGTGCGGCTCTTGGAGGATTGCTTGCCCGCAAACCCGATCAATGGCGGGACCGCCGCATGATCCGAACGCCGATGGCGGTTCACCGCCTCGAATTCAAACCGCAACAAGGAACCGGCATGGTCCTGGTTCGCAAGGGGGACCTTTGGTACATGGAAAGGCCGCTGAAGGCGCCGTTGTCGCCTCTCGCCCGTAGCGCCGTGGCCCGGTTGCTCGGCGCCAGGACGGAAATCCTGGCCGAAGAAGTCATCCGTCCGGAGATGGTGAAAGCGGCTCAATCCTCCGACAAACTTTGGGTCTATGCCCGAGGAGAAAAACGGGTCATTTCTTTTTTGAGCGGCGCGGTTTACGTCTCCGATCGGCCTTATGTGCTGCCTTTGCCGATGGAGATCTTCGATTTGTTCCGGCAGGATCCGGAGAAATTGCGCAGCCCTTTCCTAGTGGACTTCGAACCTCGCCACATTGCCTCCCTCATGTTGGGCCAAGGGGAACGGGAAATGGTTTTCCGGCGCCGCGCCGCCGGTTGGTCCGGACCAGGCGGCGTATTCCTGCCGGAGGATCATCCCCAACAGCCGGGGGATCCCCTGGAACCGATTTTTGGCCAACTGGTTGAAGGGGCGGCCACCTTGAAATTCGAAAATCCTCAGGCTGTTCCCGACCGGCCTGCAGACGGTTTCCTGCGCCTTTCCAAATCAGCAAATCCGATTGAACGAGGGTCGGTGCAATTGCAATGGTGGCTGGATGCGGAAGGCCGTCCTTGGGTTGCCGAACTGGGAGGAGAGGTCATGGTGGCCTCCGACATGCCGCTGGATGCGTGGCTTCAGCGTTGCCTGCTTCGTTTCCCGCAACAGCCTTGAGGCATCGTTGCCAGTTCAACTGCAACCTCCCTTCCTAATTCGGGTGAGTTCTAGTGGGCAATGAACCACCCGAAAGCGAAGCTTTCAGGAAATCAAAGTTGCCAGCGGACTTTGCCGTCCTGCCAATAAGCCCGGCCTTCAATCAAATGATCTAAAGCTTCGGGATAGATCCGCTTTTCCGCTTCGAACACCCGGGCAGCCAAATCGTCGGCAGATTCTCCCGGCCGAGTGGCCACCGCTTCTTGCACCACGATCGGACCTTCGTCATAAGCCTCGGTGGCGAAATGAACCGTGCAGCCGCTCAAGGGCACGCCGTCGGCTACGACGGCTTGGTGAACGCGCTCACCGTAATAACCGCGGCCGCCGTAGGCCGGCAGCAAAGCAGGATGGATATTGAGCACCTTGCCTTCCAAGGACGGAGGGATCGGAAGTAGTTGCAACCATCCAGCCATGATCACGAAATCGGGGCGGGCTTCCAGGATGGCACCCAATAAACAGTGTTCCCGGCGTTCCCGATCCGGATGACTTTGCCGGCCGATCACTAAAGTCATCAAACCCAAGTCTCGGGCTCGTTGCAAGGCTTTCGCTTCTTTGCGAGAAACGATGACCAAATCGATGCGGGCGTTCAAGCGGCCGGCTTGAATGTTTTGGGCCAAATTCTCCAAGGTCCTGCCGCCGCCGGAAGCCAAGACCACCAGCCGGGCCGCCGCCGAACTCACGGCTGCAAACCCCAATTGCCGCGGCCGTCCGAGCACCAAACTTGCAACAGTGAGAACTCGGTCAGGAAATTTTGTAGGCGAAGATAAGCGGAGTAGTCGTCGTTCTCCGCCAGGGAAGCGGCGAACTTGGCCAACTCGGAAATCGCCGCCCGATGCCGTTCCCACCATTCAGGAGGCTGCTCCCATTTCCGCGGCAACTTCTGCAGCCAAAGTTCCGCTTGTAAAGCAAAGGCTTCCGCTTGTGCCGCGGTCGGCAATTGATCCTTCCACGAATTGACCTCTTGGGCCAAACTCATTTCCGCCAACAAGAGATGAAGGGCACAAGCATCTTGATCGGCGACTTCAGGGGGAAGAGCGGCTCGCAAAAGACCATAAAAGCTTTCCGGTTGGTAATAGGTTTGCCAGGGATCGAGGCGCTGGGTGCGAGTACCTCGGACTTGCACTTCTACCAGCAAGCCCTCCCGCTGCATTTCCAAAATGTCGGCACGTTTGCCGGTCACCGGCTCCACGAAGCTGACTTCCTGGTCTCCGTTGAGATGTTCCCGCAAAGCAAGACCGGCGCGAGCCGCCGCTTCGAACAGGACTTGTTCTCGAGCCGCGGCTTCCGCTAAGGCCGGGTGGCTGATGGTGGCCACTGCGTCGGCGTAATGTTCTCCGGCCTTGGCCGGATTCATCCGACTGAGTGAACGCTCCACCGGGCCCCGCAGGCCGGCCAGGAATTCCTGTTGTGCCGCCCGGTAAGCCGCCAGGCGAGCTTCCGCTTCGGCGTTTTCTCCCGCCCCCTTCAAGCTTTCATAACGCGCTTGCCAGGCTTCGGGCACCGGATGCTCGGCGTCTTCCAACAAAGCGGCGAATTGTTGTCTTTGTTGCAATGCCTCAGCCCAATTTTGTTGGCCCAAGGCTTGTTGATGGGCGTCTTCTATCGCTTTGAATCGAAGATCGGCGGCGCTTTCCACTTGTTGCCGCAAGCCCTCGGCTTGGGCGGCATTCACCCCTTCAGGAACCGGCTGCAAGGCGGCCATGGCGGCGACCAAACGCCCTTGATTCAAGAAAGCTTGCACCGGATCGCGATACTGCAACCAAGCTCGCGAAGCCGCTTGTTCCGCCTGTTCCGCCGCTTGAACTTCGGCGGCGATTTCATCTTGTATGGCCTGGATAGTTTGTTCAGCCTGCTGATCCCAATCGGAAAAAGGGAACTCGATTCGGAAGGCTTGCAAGGCTTCCAAGCGAGCCTGGCGTTCGACCGTGTTGTTGGCCTTGGTAAACGCCAATTCCGCTTCCAGGCGGTCTCGCTCCGCTTTTGCCTTCTCGGCGTCAGGATCTCGCACCATGACTTCCCTGACTTCCGGTTCCGGCTTCGGTTCCGGTTTGGGAGCCAAGAACTGTTGATATCCCAGCCAGGAAAGAACCGCCAACAGCAAAATCGCGACTACCGCCACGCGCCGGCGGGTGGGGGAACCTTGGCTCAATAAAGCATCGATTTCTTCGACGACGAAGGAAGCGTGTTCCGGCCGGGCGTCGGGATCTTTGGCCAACAATTTGGCCACGATTTCCTCGACTTCTTTCGGCGCGGCAATGTCTGCATCTTTCAAGGTAGGCGCCGGCTGATCCCGGTGAGCGCGCAAAATATCGCGAACGCTGGCTCCGCTAAATGGAGTGTTGCCGGTAAGCAAGCGATACAAAGTGCAACCGAGAGAATACAAATCGGCTCGGTGATCCACTTCGCCGGAAATCGCTTCCGGAGCCATGAAGTGGGGAGTGCCGCCGGCGGCTTCCTTGTCGATCATGCCGCGGGTGGAAGCCAAGCCCAAGTCCGCCAACTTGACGTGACCGGTGGCGGTCACCATCAAGTTCTCCGGTTTCACGTCCCGGTGCAGGATGTGATGCTCGTCGGCATAGGCCAAGGCCAAGGCGCAATCTCGAACCGCTTCCAAGGCTTCCCGCCACGGCAGGGGACCCCCTTCTTTCAAACGGTCTTCCAAGGTTCCTTCCGGAACCAACTCCATGGAATAGAAGTTGAGTCCATCCACTTCGTCCACGTCGTGGACTTGAACCAAGTTGGGATGGCTGAATTGGCCGGCGGCTTGAGCCTCCCGTTTAAAGGAAGCCACCGCCAGGGGATCTTGAGCCGCTTTTGGATTCAAAACTTTGAGGGCGACTTCCCGATCCAGCGAAATTTGCAGCGCCCGATAAACCACGCCGACGGCGCCGGAACCGATGCGACCCAAAACCCGATAGCCCCTGAATTCGCGTCCGACCAAAGGATCGGAAGTGGGGGCTTTGCCCTCGGCGGTCAGGCGTCCCTTGTGGCCTTCCACTTGAAACTGCACTGCCTTGCCCATCGGCAGCCGGACCTTGCGAAAGATCCGATCGCCCGAAGCGAATTGCATTTCGCCCCAGCCTTCCAACCGGACCCGGCCTTCCAGGTCGGGCGGATCGACGGTCAGGCCGTGGCCACTTTCCGGCGGCTTTTGCACCCGGTCCAAAACGCCGTTGGCCCAAAGCAAATGCAAGGCCCCCCCACGCAGGGGAAAGGCACCCTCCCCCTCCGAACTCTGCCAGCGGATCCGATAGCTCACCCTTTCGATTCCTTCAATTCTGGGGCGGGAACAGTGCTCGCCCGATGCGTACAAGGGTAGCCCCTTCTTCCACCGCCCACTCGAAGTCCTCGGTCATGCCCATGGAAATTTCCGGGTCCGGCGGCAGCAGGCTTTGGCTGACCAGGGTCTCGGCCAAGCGATTCAGGGTGGCGAAGTGCTGTCTCAAGGTTTTCTCGGAAGCCCGGTGGGGGCCCAAAGTCATGAGCCCGGCCACCTTTAGTTGGGGCAGGGCGGCCAGTTGCTCAATCAAAGGCCGGACTTGGTCGGCCGGACAGCCGTGGCGACCGTCCTCCGGCTGCAAGTTGACCTGAATCAGACAGGGAAAATCCTGCCTTCCCTGTTCCTCCAGCACTCGGGCCAGGCGCTTTCCCAAGCGCAGCTCGGAAAGACTTTGCAAGCAGGCGGCCACCTCCAAAGCCCGGCGGATCTTGTTGGATTGCAACGGGCCAATCACGTGCCAGCAGGCTTCAGGCAGGACTTTCTGGTGCTCCTCCAGCGCCTGGATGCGATTGTGGCCGAAATCGCGGAGACCGGCGTCCCAGGCCGCCTGCAAGCCTTCCGGGGTGGCGGTTTTGGCTACCCCGAGCAATCGGACCCTTTGCGGCCGGCGGCCCGCCCGCAAGGCGGCCTGCTGAACCCTGTGCTGCAACTCCTGGAGGCGTATGGCGACGTCGGCCATGAGGTGGAGGAGGATATCCCAAGCCATGGACCTGCGGGAAGTTCGCCGCGACCCTAAAATTTCCGACCCCATTGGAGATGGAGGCCCCAGCAGCATGATTCTCGGAGTTCCCAAGGAAATCAAGGTTCAGGAATACCGCGTCGCGCTTACCCCCGCCGGCGTTCGTTCCTGCCGCGCCAAGGGTCACACGGTATTGGTGCAGAGCCAAGCCGGAGTCGGCAGCGGCTTCGAAGATGAAGCCTATGTAGCCGCCGGTGCCCAAATCATTCCTGAAGCGGAACGGATTTGGGGCGAGGCGGAAATGATTTTGAAGGTGAAAGAGCCGCAAGCGGTGGAGCAGGCCATGGCCCGACGCGGGCAAACCGTGTTCACCTACTTCCACTTCGCCGCCGACCAGAAACTCACCGAAAACATGCTGGCTTCCGGGGCCCATTGTTTCGCTTATGAAACTTTGGTTTCCGACGGCGCTTTGCCGCTTTTGACCCCGATGAGCGAAGTCGCCGGACGCATGGCGGTTCAAGAGGGAGCCAAATACTTGGAGCGGCCCTTTGGAGGACGCGGGGTGTTGCTGGCCGGCTTACCCGGAGTGGAGCCGGGGCACGTCCTCATCCTGGGTGGCGGCGTAGTCGGAACCAACGCCGCTTGGATCGCCGCCGGCATGGGCGCCCAAGTCACCATCTTGGACATCAATCTGGACCGGTTGCGCTATTTGGAAGAAATCATGCCGGCCAACGTGACCACGGTGTATTCGGACAAAGACGCTCTGCTGGAACGATTGCCCCACACCGATCTGTTGATTGGCGCAGTGTTGGTCACCGGCGCCCGAGCCCCTCGTTTGGTCACTCGGGAAGATTTGAAAATCATGCCGGCCCGCTCGGTCATCGTCGACGTAGCGGTGGATCAAGGCGGTTGCGTGGAAACCTGCCGTCCCACCACCCACGAAGATCCGACTTTCGACGTCGAAGGAGTGGTGCACTACTGCGTCGCCAACATGCCCGGCGCCGTGGCCAGGACTTCCACTTACGGCTTGACCAATGCCACCATGCCTTACGTGTTGCGGTTGGCGAAAATGGGGCCGAAGGAAGCGGTTTTGGGCGATGCCGAATTGGCCACCGCGGCCAATACCCTCGCCGGTGAATTGACTCATCCGGGCGTAGCGGAGGCCTTTGCTCTGCAATCGCGACCGGCTCTGGAAGTCGCTTCCGCGTTGTAAACCGGTTCGCCGATGTCTCCCCTGGGCATTCTCCTGATCCTGGCGGTGCTCCAGGGGCTTACGGAATACCTGCCGGTTTCCTCTTCCGGCCACGTTGAATTAGCCAAGGCCTTCCTGCCCGGCGGCGACCAGTTGCCGGAAGATGCCTCAGTCGTGGTCTTGCTTCACTTAGGCACCTTGGTTTCGGTGCTGGTGTTTTATCACCGTCAGGTGTGGGGCTTGATTCGCGGTTTCTTCGGCCGCGGCGCCGACGCCGAAGAAAATCGACAGGCTCGACGACAAGTGAGCTTGCTGGCGGTCGCCACCTCGCCGCTGTTTTTGGCCGTGCTAGGAAAGGATTGGTTGGAAGCCCATTTGTTCAACAATCCGGTGGTCCCATCGGTGGCGCTACTCATCACAGGGTTGTTGCTTTGGTCCACTCGGAAATTCCCGCCCCGGGAAGGCACCCTGGTCAGCTTGAGTTTCCCCGCCGCCTTTGTCATCGGACTGGCTCAAGCCTTCGCCATCACTCCCGGCATCAGCCGCAGCGGCGCCACCATCGTCGCCGGCCAAGCCCTCGGTTTGGGACCTCAAGCCGCCGCTACTTTTTCCTTTTTGTTGAGCATCCCGGCGATTCTGGGAGCGGGAGCACTGAAACTTCCGGAAGCCTTGGAAAGCACCGGAGGCGCCTATTCCGGCGGGGATTTGGCGCTGTCTTTCCTTACTAGCGCTGTGGTAGGCTGCCTCGCCCTTGGCTTGCTCCTTTGGATCGCCAAAGCTCGGAAGTTAGCCTGGTTCGCACCTTATTGTTGGATCCTGGCTGTTCTCGGCTTGGGCCTTAGTTTGCGTTGAACAAAACATGAAAACCGCCCTCGTTACTGGCATCACCGGTCAAGACGGCTCCTACTTGAGCGAATACTTGTTGAGTCTGGGTTATCGGGTAGTGGGCATGTTACGCCGAACCAGCACTCAGCCCACCGCTCGCATCGACCATCTGCGGGATAAGGTGGACCTGGCTCACGCGGATTTGCTGGATCAGTTTTCTATGGTTCGCCTGTTGGAGGAATATGAACCGGACGAAGTCTACAACCTGGCGGCTCAGTCTTTCGTTCCGACCTCTTTTTACGAACCGGTGTTGACCGCCGAATTCACCGCCTTGGGAGTCACTCGCTTGTTGGAGGCGATTCGCCATACCCGGCCGCAAGCCCGGTTCTATCAAGCTTCCAGCAGTGAAATGTTCGGCAAGGTGGTGGAGTCGCCACAAACGGAAGCCACCCCGTTTCACCCCAGGTCGCCGTATGGAGTCGCCAAAGTCTACGGCCATTGGATTACGGTGAACTACCGGGAAAGTTACGACCTCTATGCTTGCTCGGGAATTTTATTCAATCACGAATCTCCCCGCCGCGGCTTGGAATTCGTGACCCGCAAAATTACTGATGGAGTCGCTCGCATTGCCTTCGGCCTGGACGATAAGTTACCGATGGGAAATTTGGATGCCCGGCGCGATTGGGGTTATGCCGGAGATTACGTCCGCGCCATGCACATGATGCTGCAACAGGAGCATCCCGAGGATTACGTCGTCGCTACCGGCGAAACTCACTCCGTCCGAGAATTTTGCCAACATGCTTTCCATCGAGTGGGCTTGGACTACGAAGATTTCGTCACTATCGATCCGCGCTTTTATCGCCCGGCTGAAGTCGATCTGTTGCTGGGCAAGCCGGATAAAGCTCGCCAGGAATTAGGTTGGAAACCGGAAGTGGACTTTCCCTCCCTGGTGGAAATGATGGTGGACGCCGATGTGCAACGCTATTTGAAGGCCGGTAGGTCTCCGGTAAGAGGGGAAATCCCCGAGGTCGTCCTTTCCCAGAGCTAACCGCCTTCGCCGAATAATTCAAAACAACATGTCCGCCCTCTCCCCAGGCTCCATTTTCGTCACCGGTGCAAGCGGTTTCGTCGGCCACTGGTTACTTGAGTTTCTACGCAAGCAAGGACGGCCAGTAATTCGTCTGGGTTTGGAAGCCGGCCCCGCTTCAGAACTGGGTAAAACTTGGCTGCCGTTGGATCTTGCCCAAGCGGCCATGGTCGATCCCGGGGCGCCGGTCTTGGATTTGGATTCTCTTCCGGCTCCGGCCGGATTGATTCATTTGGCGGCTCTTTCTTTTCCCCCTGCGTGCGAAGCCGATCCGCCCCTGGCCCGAGCGGTCAACGTATTCGGCCCGGCCCGGCTTTACCAGCAGCTATTGCAAACTTGGCCTGAACTTCCGATCCTGCACGTTTCCTCCGGTCACGTTTATCAGCCGAGTCCGGACCTGTTGTCCGAAGACCAAACTTTGGAACCGGTCAACGTCTACGGCGCCACCAAGTTGCAGGGAGAAGCGGTAGCTTTGGGCTTGCGTGACCAAGGCGCCCGAATTTCCGTGGTTCGGCCTTTCAATCACACCGGAGCCGGCCAATCGGCTCAATTCGCTTTGCCGTCCTTTGCCCTCCGCATGGCCAAGTTGGAACAGGAAGGCGGCGGAAGCTTATCGGTCGGCCGGCTGGACTCGGTCCGCGATTTCCTCCACGTCCGGCAGGTGGTCGAAGCCTATGGGCAGCTCCTTCCCCAGGCCGGGGAAGAAGACATTGTCAATCTATGCTCCGGACAAGGCCAAGTCATCGCTGAGCTGTTGGAAGGGTTGCGTCAAAGGGCGCAGGTTCCGGTCGAAATCGAAACCGATCCGGCCCGCATGCGCGGTTCTCAAGATCCCAGCGTGTTGGTGGGGGACCCCAGTCGACTTCATGGTCTATTGGGAACTCAGCCGACCTTGGACGTGGAAGCCTTGCTGGACGAACTCATAGATGACGCCCGCTCCCGGGTGGCCCAAGGAGAAAGCCTGCAACAGGCTTAAAAGCTGCTTCGATCCGGGAATGATTTTCGGTCTTTGAATCAGCGCTTCACCAAGGCCCGAAGCTCCAAAGACCGGGAGTGCATGGTTCCCCCAACTTGGATTTGGAAAACCAATCGGTCTCTGTATTGGCCCGGTTTAGTTTCTGGGCGACACCTCACTTCAAAAATAGCTTTCCGAGAGTCTTTTTCCCGGGGTTGCACTTGGAATGGACCTTTGGCTTCCACCTGATAGGTAATTGAACCTAGGGTAAGGACCGGATCATGACTCAGGATCGTCACGGTTTTCAGTTGTTCCACTCCTAGGAATCGAAGTTCTCGGCTTGGAAAGATCTCCAAATCTTCAACAAACTCGGCTTGATAAGGAAGCTGAATTGAAGGTCCTGCATCGGTCTTCAAGCTCACAGTTCCTTGATAGCGCCCGGGATCCTGCTGTGGAAGCAAGCTTAACCGAAGCTTTTTTCGATGAGAAGGCTCCTGCGGCCGCCAATCCGCTTTCGATAGGGGAAACGAAAGATCGGCGGGAAGGATTTGAAAAGCCTCAGCCCCTTCGATTTCAAAATCCAGGGTCCGCTCGGAAGCCTGCTCTGCTGTCCAGGGTAGACGAAGGTTTTGCCACGGGTTTTCCTCGGGCGATTGAATTCGAAAAAAAGATTTTAGATGCCCTTTCACCTTCAATTCCCAAGTAACGCACTCGGCTTCCGAAGTTCCCATCGCCACTTTGACCAGGGAACGCCGAAGAAGACCGCTTTCATGGATATCCCAGTGAACCCTGGCAGTTAGTTTTCCCTGAGCCGGCCCAAATCTTGCTTCTCCTAGGAGCCAGGGTTCACCTTCCAGCCAAACAGCAAATTGACTGCAGCCGCAAAGTTGTTCCGCCTTTTGCAGAATCCAAGGGCTGGTAGAAGCTGGAAGCGAAAAGGAATATTCCAAGGACTGAACGGTTCCACTCCACGCCTCTCCGATCTCCAGAAGGGTCGTTTCGAATTGGGGCTCCTCCGCCGCCTCGACTTCTCCGCCACACGATCCACCGTGTAATCCGACTAAGGCGAATAGAAGCAAAGAAAATTTGGTCACGAATTCTGAGTTAGCGTTGAGAAACATGGGCGCTAATTTTTGGCCAAATTTGGGACAAAGCAGCGTGCTTCCTGGATTCAAGCACGCTGCTCTTTCCCCCGTTTGCCTGGAATTCCCTAGATCAGGGCTGGAACCAATACCAAAGGAAGCCAGCGCTATCTCGGGCGCAATGAAGGACACCACTTTGGTTGTCAGGACCCTGATCCAATTCGCCACTGTAGGCAAAATACCCGTCCTGCTCGGCGATCACGCCACCAAAACCGGAACCCACTCGCGGGTGGGTGATCTGCTCGGGGTTTTGTTCAATCCCGAGAGAATAGGGCGTCACGGTCCACCGAGTTTCCAAGGGTTGATTCAAAGGCCCTTGCTGGCCATCGGGATATGGAATTTTGCTGTAACTAAGCATTCCAGTGGCCGACTCCGGCGGCACCCCAGCCACCCGGGATGCACACAGGAAGGCACTTTCTCCGGTGGTTTCGTCAATCCGTAGCAACAGTCGATCATCCCCAGGCAAAGGAACCATCTGACCTGGGGGCAGCGGCTGCCATTGAGACATCAAGCTTTGCAATTCGGCTGGGTCGGCAATCAGTAAGTCATCGGAAAGTAACTTGTTGGTGAATATTGGCGATCCTTGGGCATCTTGGTATGGAGGGACCCGCTCCCAACGTTCCACCGAAAACCATTCCAAAGGCAACCGAATCTGATCGGCCTGGAACTGGAACAGCAGTTCGACGCTAGTTTGCGTTGAGGAGTAAGATTTAGCTTGGATTGAAGGCCGGGATCGGATGGTTTCCGTAAACGCAAAAGCAGAAAACGCTAACACCAATCCGCCTGCCAGAAACAGGGGGGTACGAGCCATGGTTTCGAGTCGTTTTTCGTTCTGTCGAGTGAAAGGAGCTACGGGATCCACACGGATCCGGAAAGAATCAAGGAACACATTTGCAGGAAACCCAAGGAGCGCCTCCTGACCCTCCCTCGGCAACGTGGCCGACCTGACATTGACATCCCTCCTGAGCACAGGGAGATGCCGTGTTCCCATTACAATTTCCCCAAGTCGGCTCAATGGTGCCACCGACTGGAGGCTGACGCCAAATCACCGCCGTAGGGCAGGTGTAAATGGCTTGACCGCTCTTAGTTTGGCAAATATTCAAACACCCCATGACTTTCTCGTCTGGTGGCAGTTCGGAAATTACGACGCCACCACAGGAGTTTTCCGGACAACGGTCCTTGCACTTCACATCTTCAGGATTCATGCTTCTTGCGGAAAAGATGCACCCCGTCATGGCCAGGCAAGGTGAGCCAGTTCCATCTTGGAACTCTGGCAAAGGGCCTTCAAAGCCCAAAGGAAGAAAGAGGAGTCCGGAGAGAAAAAGGGTACGAAAGTTGTAATTTTTCATGAAACCTCCTACTGGAGCACAACGTTTCCAAAACAGATGCCCGCCACGAAAATTCCTTTGCCAGAAACCAAAGGCCTTCAAAATTGGATCTCTTCATTGGCGGCAAGAGCCTAGTGCGGCTCCCCATGCATTCGGTCTACCATACTTCATCGGTCAGTTTACAAGATATTTTCACTAATTCTCAATTTCCTCAAAGTTCCCGAATTGCGTGTTCCTATAAAAACTTCTTGTCAGGAAAGCGTAAACGGCGGCATTAAACCCTCTCATATGAACCCTAGAATGTCCGAAATCACTGACAAGAAGAGGGCTATTGACTCTCCCGAAGAGGGGCTATGCGATCCTCTCCAATCCGAGCCTTCAAAATTAGGCTCGGCAAACCCTCCATAGGCCCCCTGTTCTTCACAACGTCACCATTCATTCAAAAAATGCGCCTTTGGTTTCAACGAATACTGCCTTGCTCCTCCAAAGGATTGATTTTTTCGTCACTGGTTTATCCTCTTCGTCGGACCATCTTTTCACTATGTAAGCCAAATCCAAGCGGTTCTCTTCCGTTCATCGGCTTCAGTCGATCTCAAAAAAAGCTCCCCTAAAACGAGCTCCTCTTCACAAGAAGGTGATAAGGAGTTTTTATTGAAAGCGATTCCGAAAAAAGAATCTACGACCCCAAACTCCACTGCCTTTTGACCCAGGCTTTGAGAGCGGGGCCCGGGCATTCGGTGGAACGGAATTCAGCGTGGTAGTGAATTTCCTTCCGGGAAATGCCGAAGTGGCGCCGAAGCTGTTGGGTCAGGTTTTCCAACGCCCGATACTGAGCCGCGCTGGGGGATTGAGCTTGGGCGTAGCGGGCGCCGTCTTGGGGATGCGAGACAAAATTCCCCAGCAGACAAATGCCGATGTTGCCGCGGTTGTTATCCCGAAAGGCGTGGGAACCTTGGTAACTCAAGGGCCGGCCTTCCACTACCCGTCCGGCCCGGTCAATCAAAAAGTGGTAGCCGATGTCGGCCCAACCCCGTTCGTTCTGGTGCGTCTTTTGAATGCGGCGAACTTCCGCCAAGGTCGCGGGTAAGGCCTCGGCACTGAAAGGCTCGGCGGAGTGGTGCACGGTCAAACGCCAAGGGGCTTCCATCGGCACGGTATTGCTCTTGATCGAGGCCGGACGCCAGCGACTGCGGGTGACGCTGGCGAAGGTGGCGGATTCGACCTTCGGAGCCTCTTCGATGATGGCATCTTGCGGCAAAAAGGGCTGCAATCGGGCCAGCAATACCGGATCCTGCGACAGGATGCGACCGGTACTGGCGAATTGCATCAGGGCTTCGTTTTCTTCCCGCTCCGGACCTTGCAAGACCAGCAGGGCATCGGACAAATAGCTCACCGACAATTCGGGAATGCCCTCCATCAAATAGGACCGGCCGATACCCGCTTTGGCGTGGCCGGCTTCGGTTTGGCTTAGCGGACCGTTGAGGGCCGAGCGATAGGCCAGGCGAGCTTGTTCCGGCTGTCGGGCTTCCAGATACAAGTCCCCAAGGTTCATATTGGCTTCGGTGAAGTCTTCCGGAACGTAGCTGTTCAGGCGGTCTTCCCACCATTGAATGCGCTGCGACAGGGAAAGATGCCCTGGCGGGGCGGCGACCGGCGCCGCCAGAGGTTCCACCACCGGCCGGTGACCGCTGGGAGCAGCGCAAGCTCCGAGAAGAGCCACACAGGGAAGCAGGACGGAGGGAACGGGGAACAGGCGGCGCATGGCCAGGAAGCCTAGCGCATGGAGGGCGCCGATTTCCAGAGCGCAGGGCTAGGATTTCGCCATGCGCGGACGCTTTCTGGTCCTAGAGGGAGTCGACGGTTCGGGAAAAACCACCCAGGCCCGGCGACTGGTGCAGTACTTGACCGACCAAGGACGTCGTCCCTTGCACTTGCGGGAGCCCGGCGGCACTGCCTTGGGCGAAAAGCTGCGCCGCCTACTGCTGGAGCCCGGCCGCGAAGAATGGCACTGGAGCAGTGAGGCTTTGTTGTTTTTCGCCGCCCGGCGGGAACTTTTAACCACTCAAGTCGCTCCAGCCTTGGCCGCCGGCCGGGACGTTTTGTGCGAGCGATTCAGTGCCTCCACGCTGGCCTATCAAGGCCACGGCCCGGATGCCGCCGAGTTCATCCTGGCCCTGGACGCCTTGGTGGTCGCCGACCGCCAGCCCGATCAAGTCCTGATTCTGGACTTGGATCCGTTGGAAAGCTTGGAAAGAGCCGGTCAGCGAGGTCTTTTCGATAGCTTCGAAGCTCGCGGATTGGCCTTTTTGAACAAAGTGCGGGAAGGCTACCGCCGCTACGCCGAAGCCCGGCCGCAGAACACCCGCATCATCGACGTTTCCGGCTTAAGCCCCGATGCAGTCCAACTCCGTTTGATTGAAGCCCTGGAGACCTTGCCGACATGAGTTCGGGCCCCAGCCTTGCCGACCTGGAACGACGCTTCCGCCAGGAGCTGGAGCGGGGTCGCCAAGCCGAGGTCTACTTGCTGCTCGGTCCCTCGCGCCGCGGGCTGCGCCGGGCTTCCGACCATTTCGCCGCCGCCTTTTTGCAGGCTCCGCCGGCCCGCATTCACGAACACCCGGAGTGCGTGGTCCTCGATCCGGATGCCCTCGGCTGCCGTGGCTTGAAGGTGGAGCACATCGCCACCCGCAAGGAGGGGGTGCTGAATTTGGAGCACGCCCTGCGCTACCGGCCGACCGGCATCGGCCGCCGGGCGGTGTTGATCCTCGAGGCCGACCGGATGAACCCCGACGCCCAAGCCGCCCTCCTCAAGACCAGCGAAGAACCGCCGGCCGGCACCCTGCTACTGCTGACGGCCAAGGACCTGAGCCCGCTGTTGCCGGCCCTTCGCTCCCGCTGCCGCACCTATCGGGTCGGGCATGCCGAGGGCGAAGATTTAAAGGCCGCCGCCGCCCAAGCCGGCCTGGAGCCGCAACAGGCTTCCAGCCTCAGCCGGGCCTTTGGATCTCTCGAAGCCGCCCTCGAATTGCCCCCTGAAGAGATCCAATGGCTGCTCGAGAGACAGCCCGCCTTCCTGGCTTGGCTCCATGGGGAAGGACCTCTGGAGGCCTGGTTGGAAGCCCCGAGCGGAGGTCCTCTAGCGGAGCAAAGGCGGCGCCAGCAAATTTTTTTGGCCGCTTGCCTGGGCTGGTTGGTGGCCGAATATCCCCAGGCCGATCCCGGCCAGGCCCTGTTCCTGGACCGCTGCGCTCGTCACACCAGCCAAGCACTTGCGTATCTATCCGGGCAAATCACCCCAGCCGTAGTGGTTGAAACCTTGGCTCAATCCCTGGACGGTCTTAGACGGAAGATGGCACAATGAAGCCTTGCCAGAATTCCGACTTCCTAGACCGCAGCCGGTCTTCGGAGTGCCGCCCAGAAAGGGGTCAAATGGCGTGCCGGCCGGGCCGATAGGAAGCGGGGTGCCACCCATGGAAGACCGCAAACTGGAGACCTTGATCCGCAAGCTGCGTCGCAGCCGGGATCGGGCCTACGCCGAAGCTGCTTATTACTTCGTCCTCGATGCCCTGGACTTCACCATGCTCATGCTGGAGAAGAACCGCCGGTCGGGAGAGGCCCGGCACATCAGCGGCCCGGAGCTGCTGGAGGGCATTCGATGCTTCGCCAGGGATGAATTTGGCCCCTTGGCCCCGTTCGCCTTCCATTCCTGGGGGCTGCGGCATACCGGAGACTTCGGCACCATTGTCTTCCACATGGTCGACGTCGGCCTTTTGAATAAGCACGAATCCGATCGGCCCGAGGATTTTTTGGACGGTTTCGATTTTCAGGAAGCTTTTCGCGACATCGAAGCGCTGCCCTTGGGCGGAACGCTCGGGAGCTGAGCCCCGGCCTGAAGGGTGAAACGTTCCCTGGTTCGGACCGGCGTCGTCCTTGGGGTGTTCGCCCTAGGCTGGTTCTTGCGCACGGTCACCATTCCTCTTTTAGCCGCCTATTTGCTGACCTTGGTGCTGCTCCCATGGCGCTTGCTGTGGGAAAGCAAACTCGGCCGCACCGGGGCTTCCATCGCCGTTTTGCTGCTGGCCGGTCTGATCCCGCTGCTGCTGATGTTGCCGGCGGTGTTCGAGGTCTGGACCTTTACCGCTTCGGCGGCCGAAGCTAGCCAACCCGCTGCCGGACCTCCTCCGGCGGTCGAAAACCTGCCAGCAACCGAGGAATCGGCGCAGGATCCAGATTCGCCCCAGGATCCGGAGGCCTTGGTTCATTGGGTTCACCGCATGCAAAGCCAATTGGAGGAATTGCAAGCCCAATACCCGTGGCTATCCCGGTTGGAATCTTCGGATTTGCAGAGTTTCGCCGACGGACTTCTGGCCGTATTGCGCAGCGTCTTGGCGGCGATTGCCGGCTTCTTGGGCGGGATCGTCGGCATTTTGAGCAGCCTGGTCTTGATCCCAATCTTCGTATTCTTTTTGTTGGTCGGGGCCCCGTGGTTGCCTCACCTGCGGGCGGAAGTCCCGCCCGATTGGCGTCCGCGCTTCGATCGAATCATGCCGAGGATCGAAGAGATTTTGAGAACCTACGTCACCTCCCGGGTCATGGTGGCCACCGGCAAAGGCATGATCTATCTGCTTTTGCTCGGCATTTTTCAGATTCCCATGTTCTATACCCTGGCCTTGATTGGAGGCGGCCTCAGCCTGCTGCCGATTCTGGGTCCGGCCATTGCCTTTTTGGTCATGACCGGAGTCGCGTTTGCCGACACCGGCCTCTGGGGCTTGGTGGTGGCCTTAGCCACCTATCTGATCGCTGAGATCCTGGAAGGCTATGTGTTGTTGCCGCGCTTGGTCGGTCGCGGTCTAGGATTCAGCGATTTCGCCGTCATCCTGGTGGTCCTTTGCGGCGGCACCGTGGCCGGTTTGTTCGGCTTTTTAGTCGCCATGCCGGCGGTGGCGGTGGCCCGAGTCTTGTACGACGAATACTTGCGCCCGGTCATGGGGACGGAAAAGACCGCCTAGCCCGGCTTCATGCACAGGCAGGGCGAAGCTAATCTCTTCGGCCATGAGGGAGCAGTTTCACCACAGCCGCATCGGCCTCGCTTTTGAAGGTTTGAGCCGGGATCGCCGCCTCCGCCACGTGTTCACCACCCGGAACCGGGAAGGCGGCGGCAATCTTTCCCTCAGCGGTGGACGGGACCGAGCCGGGGCCCTGAATGAACGCCGCTTCTGGTCCCAATGGCTGGAAGCGCCGGCGGAAGATTGGGTGGTCGGCGGCCAAGTCCACCAAGCCAACCTGGCCGTGGTCGAACCCGATCATCGCGGTCGCGGAGCTCTGGATCCCAGCGAAGTCTTGAAGGAAACCGACGGCTTGTTGACCTCGACTCCAGGTTTGCCGCTGTACGTGGCGGTGGCCGACTGCGCCGCGGTTTTGTTGTTCGCCCCGGCTGCCCAACCGTGGATGGGAATCGTTCATGCCGGTTGGCGAGGTTTGCGCGACGGCATTTTGGAACGGGCGGTAACTCGCCTAAACGAATTGTCAGATTGCCCGGCAGAATCTATGCAAGCCGGCATTTCGCCCTGTATCGGCCTGAGCCATTTTGAAGTGGGGGACGAAGTCGCCGAACATGCTCCCGATCGACGACGCCTGCGCTTTCACCGAAACGGCAAATGGCACGTCGATCTTTCCGGTTGGGCCAACGACCAACTTACCGGCGCCGGGTTGATCCAAGGATCGGTGGAAGGTGCCGGATTGGACACCTTTGAACGCCCGGATTTGTTTTTCAGCCACCGGCGCGATGGCGAAAAAGCCGGCCGCAATGGCCTGATCGCCATGCTTTGCCCGCCGCCGGAACCACCGGAAGGACCTCGGTTCTGAGCGCCGGGTTTTGGTGAAGATTTTTCCGCCCTCGCCCTCCGGGTAGATAAGATCAAGTCAAACTTCGCAGGAGGTAGGCCAGTGCCGAATCCCACTTTCAGGAATCCTTTTCTTTCTCATGCATCCGAGAATCGCCGCGAAGCGGAATTCATCAGTGAAATCCTGACCTCATGCGGCATCCAGCCGTGGCTGGCTCCCTTGAGCATTGCTCCGGGCTCGGATTATCGCCATGAAATCCGGCAAGCCCTGCAAACTTGCGACTCCATGATCGTCCTGGTGTCCACCCAAGCCGCCAGTTCTTCGTGGACCACGACCGAAGTAGTCCTGTTTTTAGAAGAAAAGGCCAAGCGCCCGGTTCTACCGGTTTGCCTGGACGCCACTGAACCGAGTGAAGTTCACCAACAATTGGAGCGCTATCAAAAAATCATGATGGATCGCTCCTTTTTTCCGGCCATCGAAGAAATTGTTCAAGCGCTGGGGAGTTCCCTGGAAGCCACCGTGTGGCCGCAAATCAAGCCGAGTCCCAAACCGCAGGAATCTCAGGACCGCCGTTTCGCCGATCGTAGGAAAACCCAAGATCGAAGGACTTCCCCCTTGCAGATGCGAATCCGGAAGGGCATCGAATATGAAGTCATTCAAAAGCGCATGGGCTACGAAAAATTCGATCGGATTCCCCAATCTCCCCGGCTTCACCAGAAATTACTGGATGGAATCTTGGACGAACTTTCTCATCGCTACCGTTTCGAGGAAGCTTCATCGGGGATCGCCGTGCAAGCCGGCATGGCCATCCGATCGACTTTCAATGGCGCTTGGGCCAGCGAAGAAGGCAAGAGCCTATTGGAAAACAAAGGCTTGGTTTATTTCACCGAGTACTTTGTTCGCCTCCTGTTCAGCTTCTACGCCATCTTCTCTTTGGACCGGCGGCAACAGGAGCGAAGACTTCCCGGTCAGCAGGAAATGGAAGAATAAGATTGGCCGCCGGCCGGTAGGCGAACGGCATCTTAATCGGGCACCTCAGTAGGAATCGGCGCCAGGGAAACGCGATCGAGTCCAGGAGCCAACTCGGTAAGTTGCCATCCTCCCCAAAAGGAAAGCGGTTCCCCTTGGCGGCGAAACGCCTGCTTAGATTGATGCAAAGCCAAAGCCGGGCGCCAATCGGATTCCTGCAAGAAGCGATAGTAGGCTTCCATGAAACGTTTCGCTTCCTGATCGCCCACCGGCCAGAGATTGGCCAACACTCGCTGAGCTCCGGCAAAGTGAAAGGCGTTTTGCAGGGAAGCTGCGGCGCCCATGAGTTTGGGAATGCCCGCCGAACCATGGCAAGCGGAAAGCACCACCATTTGGCAGTGTTGCAGGTTCATCCACAAAAGATCGTTGCCATGGAGGAAAGACCGGTCGGAATTCTCGAGACTGGCTTGATTGGCACCGGCGAAAACCAGGGCGGTGAAGGCCATCGGCGCCAATCGCAAGGGGCGGTGAATCGGATCCAAGCCCAAGACCGCTGTCGGAGTTTTCGCCGACCGGTATAACTCCGCCGCCTGAGGGTCCAGATAAGCGTGTTGGGCCAAATGCAGCCAGGCGGTGGATTCGGCTTGCTGAAAAAAATCCGCCGGTTGGATTTGTCCTTCCTTTAACTTCCGGACTTTCACTCCAGCTCTCTGCATCTGCTTTTGAATCTGCTCGACTTCCTCCAGCGCGAAGGGAATGGACGGGAATGACCTTTCAGCGGCTTTTCCGACTTCGGCTTCTTGCTTCCCTTCTTCCCGCCGGCTGGAGCCGTAATTCGAGACGCCGACCAACAGCATTTCCCCTGGTTCTAAATCGGAAGAAACTTGCCGGGGAATTCCATTCAAGGTCAAAAATTGTCGAACAGGATTTCGATCACCAAGGAAACCGCCGGTAACCGGAAGAGTATCCCACGGAACGGCGCCGAGAAAATCGTTGGCCAGGAAACCCAATTCAGCGCCTGCAGGGAGACCGTCCGATATCGGATCGAACACCAATTCCGCCAGTCTGGTTCCGGCTTGTTGGAATTCCGAGGCCCGGTCCACGGGAGCCTTGAACTCGCGGCGGCGACCGCCGATTCCTCGATCTCGGATTGCCGCATTTCCGGGCAAGAAACTCGGATAGTGTTCTACTGCAGTTCGAATCGGTTCTGCCGGTCCCAAATCCACCAGGGCTAATTCTCCAGTCGATTCGGCTACGAAGGCAACCAACTTCGGCTCCGATACCGGCTGCTGGTTTTCCGGCACGGTGCGGAACAGGATCAAGGATAAATTAGACGTCTTTTGGAAATCGATGGGCCAAGACAATTCCGGCTTGGGAAAATTCACCGAATAAGCCCCGCTTCGGAGCATTTGTTCGCGATAAAAAATCCGCTCGTCCATACGACGACCAATTCCGCTGCCGCTATCCGGGTTCCGACTCGCGATCAGGGAGGCGGCCTCGGTCTCCTTGGAGGCTTGCATGGAATAATCGTCCAAGGCCTGATTCCAGCTTTTTTGAGTGAGTAGTGGCATTTCTCGTTCCAAAACAGCAAGTTGAAAGGCCCGATGCTTGGCCAAATCCGCCCCTTCTTGGTCCGAGTCCAACGCCAGGCTTATCTGCAACCAAATCGACCGGTGAAGCAATCGAGCCCAAAGGCCTTCCGCTTCTCGGGGAGTGCTGGCCGCCACGACCACCGGCAATTCCCGAAGGTAATCCGAGATCGCCGCCCAGCCGGTATCTCCAGCTTGAGAAAAACGGCCGGCCCTTTTTTGCAAGAATGCCTGGAGCAGTTTGAGGCGGCACAGGGAAGCCGGCGGATACCGATCGACGTCGCTTTCCTCCCGAAGGAAAGCCTCAATTTTGGATAACCCTTCTTCCAGGCGTCCGGCTTCGGCCAAAATCCGACTTTCGTCCTCAATGAGGTGAAGACGATATTCACCGATTTCCGCCTCCTGAACGATTTCTTCCGAAGCCTGCCGGATCGCCTCCAAAGCGCCTTGGACGTTGCCTCGCGCCATCCGGAATTTGGCGAGGTTTCGAACCGTTTCCAATCGATTGTTCACCGTCCATACGTCCCAGTTTTTGCTCTGCATCAATTGCAGACAAAAAGCTTCTCCTTCCGCCGTCATTTCCATGAGCAGGAAGTAAGAACCTCGATTGGACTGGAGAGCAAAAGGCCATTCCTCTTCCGGCAAATGATTCTGCCGGCAAAGATCCATCGCTTTTTCCAAATAAAAGCGAGCCCGTTCCCGGTCGGACAGACTAATGGCATTGCTGGCCAAATTATTCAGCAGCTCCGCTCGATTGTGAAATGGCAGTCTCGGTTCGGTCTCGAAAATCGCCCAAGCTTCTTCCAAGGCTTTCCTGGCCTCGAGATCTCGCCCGAAAAATGACAAGGCCAAGCCCCTGGAGGCCTGAAGATAAGCCCATAAAATTCGAAGGGAGGCTTTCTTGGAGCGGAAGTTCTGGTGCATCTCCTCCGCCATGCTCAAAGCCCGCAGATAATCTCGTTCTTCACAGAGCAGGTTCACCAAATTCAATAACACCTTGGCTCGATAAGGACTGTCTTCCATCCCTTCCGAAAGATATTGCTGGTCCACCCATTCCAATCTTTGGCAAGCACGGTCCCGCTCCGGCTGGCGTTTCCTCCACCAAGCCACCGCTTCCAAGGCGTGGATTTCCAACAACTCAGGATGCCTGGGCGGTAGGTTCCGTGTTCGATAAACCCCGATCCAAGCAAGGATTTGCTCAATGACTTCAAAGGCCTGATATGCCTGTCCATACAACAATCCCTCTTCGGCCCAGGAGCGATAGGCAAGGCGAAAGCTCTCGGGATAGTTCTTAAACCAATGGGAGAGGGGGGCGAATACCGCCTCGATTTCCGAAATCTCTTCCTGGCCAAGCCGATCGCGAATGCCTCGCCAGACCTTTTGAAGTTCCTGAAACTCGCGCTTCCCCGCTTCGGAAGTCGGGATTTCGCGCAAATAAAGACGGAGGGTGCCGGCTCCGCCCCGGTCCACCTTCACTCGAATTTGATAAAGAACTCCGGCCTGAACTTGCCAGGAACAACCGCTGGCCAGGGACGCCGCCCGGCCTTTCTCCGAATGAGCGATCCGGCCTTCTTCCTTCGTCGCCGCAGCGTCGGAGGACTGTTCTTGGCCATAGACCCCGATTTCCACCTGCAATTCCTTGGACCAAGCGGCAAGAAAAACATCCCCATCGGCTTTGGCTCGATAGTCGAAAGAAAGCGGTCGGGCGAGTTCGGAGGCAGGAAGTCGTCGCTGCACCCACGGCGAATCCAGCAGGATGCTGCCAGGGGGAATTTGATCTTTCGGCGGACCGGAATCTTCCGCCGGCTCTTGCCAACCGAAAAAGGTCAGAAAAACACAAACCAAAACCGTTTTCATGAAAACCAATGTTGGACCTCGATGGGGGACCGCCCCTTTTTCAGGTTGAACGCCCTTCGCCCAGTCTACCCGCCAGGATACGATGACTTCCATTCTTCCATCCGAACCAAAACCTGTTTCCATGGATTCTCCGCCCGGCGATCTCGAGCGCACTCAACCCTTGCTGGAACAAGCCAGGCAAGGAGATGCGGAAGCCTTGAACCGGCTGTTCCAGCTTTATGAAGACAAATTGGAGGCGTTCATCCGCGCTCGCCTACCGCGAAGCGCTCGCCCACTCTTGGAGACCGGAGACGTTTTTCAGGAAGCTAGACTGAAGGCCTTCGAAAAGCTGGACCGTTTCGCTTATCGGGGTCCGTTGAGTTTTTGGCGTTGGTTGCGGCAAATCGCTCTGAATCACATCATCGATCACCATCGAAAAATCAGTCGCCGGCCGGCACAGGACGGCTTAGGCAGAGAATCTCGGTTGGAAGTCAAGGAAGAGGGAGCGCAGCCTCTGGACGGCATTTTGAAGAAAGAGGAAATTTCCGCGTTCGAATCGGCCTTGGAGCGCGTTCCGGAAAAACAGAGGGAAGTCCTCTTGCTGCGTCTGGAGTTACGAGCTTCCTTCGCCGAAATCGCTCAGCAGTGCGATTTCCCTTCCCCTGATGCCGCCCGCAACGCTTACAACCGCTGGTTGGCCAAACTCAGTGAATGGATGTAATTCCCGGTGGCCGACCCGCTCCCGACCGATCCCGAAGCCTTGGCCGAGCGAATTGATCAGGGCCAATCGGTGGATTGGGCCGCCTTGGAAGCGGAAGGTTCGATGCCCGAAAGCCAAATCCGCGCATTTCGAACCTTAGCCAAAATCAGACGCCTGCAAGGGCCGAGGAACGACCCCGGGGAGTTGCCCCAACTGCAAAGCGAATTCGACATTTTGGAAGAGATCGGCCGAGGCAGCCATGGCCGGGTCTTTCGGGCATTGGAAAAGCCTTTAGGTAGAGAAGTCGCTTTGAAGATCCTGGAACCGCAGCCAGGACCTCGATCCGAAGATCGCCAAGCCTTCCTGAAAGAGGCCAAAATGATGGCCTCGGTAAGGCATCCACACATCGTTACTTTGCACTCGATCCGAGAGTGGGAAGGGCGGCTGTTGCTGTGCATGGAATTTTTGCAGGGAAGGAATCTGCAAGATCGAGTCGAAGCCGAAGGACCTCTTCAGCCGCAAGCGATCGCGAGAGTCGGCCTCGCCCTCTGCCTGGCCCTGGAAGAACTTCATCAGCGGGGGTTGGTACACGGCGATGTCAAGCCGGCCAATGTCATGGAAGATCCGGTATTGGGGGTCAAGCTGCTGGACTTCGGCATCGCCCGCTGGGCCGGACCCGCCGCGGTTTCGGATTCTCGAGGGACTCCGATGTACATGGCCCCTGAACTGCTGTTGGATCGGGCCAGCGAAGTCAGTCCGGCCACCGACCTCTATGCCTTGGGAGTGCTGCTTTATTGGCTGGCCACCCAACACTATCCCTTTTCCGCCGACTCCCTCCGTGAGCTGAAAGGCAAGGTGGAAAGCGGCCAATTCGTTCCCTTGCGGCAACGGCGATCGGATTTTCCCGATGCTTTGGAATCTCAAGTGGAAGCTTGCCTGGCTTCAAAGCCGCAGCAACGACCTCATTCCGCCACAGCGATGGCTGCAGCCCTCGAAGATTGGTTGCAAAACCTTGGCGAACAGGGGCCGAAACAGGCCTCTCCGGCTTGGTTCCAGCGCTTTCGGGGGTTCCATGTCTCTGCGGTGCTTTTGTTGCTTCCTCTCTTGCTCTTGGCTTTGTACGAATTTTCCCCATTTTGGAATTCGAGTTCCAGCGACAACCGGGCCGGAGCTTTTTCCGAATCAAACGATTCCACAGCCCTGACTCCAAAGCCGATTTCATTTCAATTTCGCTTTCAGTTATTTGAAACCGATGACCAGGGTCGGGAAAAAGCCCTCTCCGGTCAAGATCCCTTGCGGGTGGGGCAGTTCCTGTGCCTTCGCTTTCATGCAGATCGAGAACTCTATTTGTATTTCATCAATCGAGACAGTGGTGGCCACTACTACCGCTTGTTTCCGAGTTTGAAACCGGAACTGATCTATTGGAAGCAACCCTTGCCCGCCTTGGCGATCGAAGCCGGGGGCCACCGAATTCCAGCGGCTCCGGAATGGGACTGGAGAGTCACCAGCGCCACGGGATCGGAGATTTTCTATCTGCTTCTTTCTCCGCAACCGTTCGATGCCGAAGTGTTGAACGATTTGCACCTGATTCCGGATCCGAATCTAACTGAAGGAATGACCGCCAGCCTCCGCGACTTGGCCGAAGCGGCCGGCCATACCCCCTTCCGTGGGGTCGGCGGGCGGCGTCCCGGCGCCGGCCAAGCGGAATCCCTCGCCGAAACCGAGCTGCCTTTGAGGGAAATCGTCGACCGCCTCGAAGCCTTGGCCGTGCCCCTTCGCATGGGCGAAAATTCGGGGCAGGGAGAAATGGTGTATCGATTGGAAATGCAAAATCCGCTGGCGGATTAGTCGCCGGCGGCCAGCCTCTTCTGGCTCTCTCGATAGGCTTTCTGCACGACTTCAAGGGGCCGATATCCATGGGCAAGGGGAAGGGTTTCCCCGCGGCGGACGAGAAAGAGGGCCGGAAAACCTTGCACGCCCAAAGACTCCACGGTTTGCCGGTGAGCGTGCAACTGATGTTGAGTTTCCTCCGCTCGCCAAAGCTTTTCAAAAGCGATTGGATCCAAAGGGGGATCCGATGCTGTGGCCGATTCAGTAGCCGATTGCAACAGTTGAGCCTCATCGGTGACGTCCTTGGCCTGTTGATAGAACGCCTTTTGCAAACTGCGATAAAGACGCCAATCGCCACCGGGTGCCAATTGTTTGGCCGCCAACACCGCCCGGCAAGCCGGCCACGTACTTCGCTTCGGCGATTGCTGCTGCCAAAGTTGCCAATTCATGGGGACTTGGCAGCGCTGCTCCACCGCTCGCCAGGCCCCTTGGACGAAACTGCGCATCTCCGGTCCCATCGGCACGCCGGAATCTTCCGCTAACCCTCCCAGGATTAAATCCACTTGATTCGCGCCGGGAGTCTGTTCCACGAAGCGATCCAATACCGGTTGAAATCCCCAACACCAGGAGCACAAGGGATCGGCAACGTAAAGCAGGCGGAGAGGCGGCATGAGCGGAAATGACCTCCGCGCCCATGATGGAACTTTCGACTCCGGATTTCCAACCCTGGGTCGGCCAAATTTAAGATCAGCCCCCTTCCGGTGCCTGAAGAGGGCTGGTGTTAGACCACGGAAGGAGAGTGGGAACTCAGCCTTCCTGGCTAGGAGTCTCCGCCCCGTTGGCGGCGCCGGCGGCGACTACCGCGGTGTACTCCGGCACCTGTTGAATGTCCTTACCGGCATCCTGGAACACCTGCTGAATCGCCCGTTGCAACTGAGGATCTTCCACAAAGTCTCCCATGGCCCGATTGCCGGCAAACACCTTGCCGCGGGCGTCGGAAACCACTTGGCGCAAGTTCAACCGTACCCATTGCCGCACCACGTCGGCTTTCAGATCGGTTTCCAAGCCCTCGTAGTAGGCATCCCAACCGGGGTAGCGCAAGGGATCCTTGCCGTCGAATTCGGCCAAGTCCACCGCCACTTCAGGATTTTCCTCGTAAAGATTCAAGGCGTATTCCCGGAACGCCGATTCGCCGATCAAGCGATCCAATTCCTTGAGGTCGCGTAAATCGAATTCCGGAAAAGCCACCGCCACGTCCGGTTCCACTCCGCCTTGTTCCACCACCCGACCCTCGTGATCGCGCAAGGTGTGAATCGTGGAACCGTCGGGCAGAAAGTAGTAGGCGAGGGTCAACTTGATCCGCGGACCGTAGTCGTACTTTTGGTTGCGGTTGCTGTCGACGAACTCCTCCCACTCGTCCCAGTAATAGTTGCGATTGGCATCGTCGAACAACTCATCGGGCAAACTCCGCAACGGCAGAAGCCTTTGCACCGATCCCTTGCCGTGAGTCCGCTCACCGATCAAGGTGGCCCGGCCATGAGCCGACAAGGCTCCAGCGACGATTTCCGATGCCGAAGCGCTGTATTCGTTCACCAACACGGTCAGCGGAATCCCGTCGGACACGGCCGCTTTTTCCCGGGTGAAGTGTTTCTCAATTTCCCCGGCCCGAGTCCGAGTACTGACGATGAGTTGGCGGGAGTCCAAAAATACGTCGCACACCGCCACCGCCTGGGTCAGCAGACCACCGCTGTTGTTGCGCAAGTCCAGCACCACGCCGGAAAGCCAACCTTCGGCCTTGGCCGCCGCCACCTGCTCTTCGATGGCTACCCCAACGTCTTCGGCGAAGCTCAGCAATTCCAGATAAAGGACGCCACCGGGAAAGCGTTCCGAACGCAGGGTCGGAATTTCGATCAAGCGGCGCTCGATGTCGAATTTGCGCGATTCCGACCAGCCCCGACGGTGGACTTCAATGTTGACGAAAGTGCCCGGCTTGCCCTTCAGGCGTTTGATGATTTCATCATTGGGTTGATTCAGAGTCGACCAACCATCCACCGACAGAATTTTGTCTCCGGACAGCAAACCCTTTTCATAGGCCGGCCCGGAATAGATCGGCCGAATGATGGTAAAGACTTCGTCCCGGGTATCGACGTAGGCTCCGATGCCGCCGTATTCCGGCCGAATGTCGAACATGAACTCGCCGTATTCTTTCCCGCTCAAATAACTGCTGTGGGGATCCAAGCGCCGCAGCAAACCGTCGGCGGCGGCGGCGACCAACTCTTCACGACTGAATTGTTCGCCTTCCATGTGCAGCGTTTCGATGTGCCGCAACACTTCCCAAAGCAAACGCAAATCCCCTTCGTTTTGAGCCCGGCCTTTGACGGCGCTTTCGGTTTCGTAACGACTTTCCAAATAGGCCAACTTGTTGCGATAACGCTCCCGCTGTTCCAGGTTCTGGAGCAAGCTTTGAGCCAAGGCCGCATGGGGTCCGAAACCGGCAGCCAGCCGCTCCAATTCATCCAGGACGTCGTCGTTGTCCAAATCCCCGGCTCGAGCCAAGGTCAACAACGCCAAGCTGCGGACTTTTTCTTCCTCCACCCGGCCGGCGGCGGCCAGCAGGCGGCGGGCGGCCCTCCGCCGGGCCCCATCGCCGATTTCAAACAACACCAAAGCCGCTTCGGTGTACAGCTCCGGGTGGTCTTCGACGGCGTGTCCGGCCAGCCAATCGCCCAAGGCCTTTTGGGTGCCTTCATCCAGACCGAAAGTTTCCAGCCGCAAGGTCGCCAGGGCGGCGGACGCCAGCGAAGGACGCTCCGGATCGAGCAAATCCACCAGGTACACGCCGCCGGCGGGGGCCCCGGTCAGGGCCAGGACCCGAGCCAAGCACAGGGAGGAGACCCCCTCGAGCTCCGGCAGGCGGCCGGCCGCTCCCTTCAACCATTGCTCGTCAGCGGGAGCTTCGAAATCCTCCGCCAAAACCAAGGCCTGGGCTGGGCTGGCGCTTTGGGCCTGAGTGAGCAGTTGGTCCAGGTCGCCGGCGGCGGGGTCCTGGAGGAAGGCAATCAGCAAGGAGACAAGCAGCATGAACTTCGCCAATGGGCTCTCTAAACTATCGGCTCGAATCGATCCCGTCTCGACAATACGGAGCAGAAAGCCAAACATGAGTGCCGGCGAAGATTTCAGTCACCTGGATGCCGAAGGGCGGTCCAAGATGGTCGACGTCGGCGCCAAAGCCGCCACCCGGCGGGAGGCCGAAGCGGAAGCCAAGGTCTTTTTTTCAGCCGCCGCCTTCGAGCGCATCCAGCGCGGAGACCTTCCCAAAGGAGCCCTCGCCGAGCCCGCCCGATTGGCCGGAATTCTTGCTGCGAAAAGGACTTCGGAGTGGATTCCCTTGTGCCATCCATTGTTTTTGGATAGCGTTTCGGTGGACATCCGATTGCTGCCTGAGGCGCAGGCCATGGAAATTCGCTGCACCGCTCGTTGCACCGGCAAGACCGGTGTCGAGATGGAAGCCATGGTTGGAGCCGCCGCCGCCGCCCTGACCGTTTACGACATGACCAAGGCCCTGGATAAGGGAAGCCGAATCGAAGGCTTGAGACTGCTTCGAAAATCCGGCGGAAAATCAGGGGAGTGGCAGGCACAATAGGGCCTCCGCGGCGGCGCAAGCCCCCGTGCCCCCCTGCTTTCCGCACCCTTCCAGCCCTGCCAGCCCACGAAGGCCGCACCGGTGGACGTCGAACTGCTCGAACGCCTGCTCGCCCTCATGCAAGAGGGTGATCTAACTACCCTCGAATACGAACACAAGGGGACCAAGATCCACCTGTGCCGTCGCCAAGATCCGCCGCCCCAGGTGGTCATGGCCGGAGGGAATCCCTTTCCCCAAGGACTGCCCGCGGCCAATCCCGGGGCTCCAGCGCCGGCTCCGCCGGCTGGTGCCGCCCCGGCGGCTGAAGTCGAAGAGGCTGGAGTCACGGTGGTGAAAGCCCCGATGGTCGGCACCTTCTACCGCTCACCGAGTCCGGAGGCCGAACCCTTCGCCGGGGTCGGCGATCGGGTCGGGCCGGAAACCGTCGTGTGCATCTTGGAGGCCATGAAGGTCATGAACGAGATCAAGGCGGAAATCGGTGGCGAGGTGGTAGCCATCCTGGCCGAGAACGGGGATCCGGTGGAATACGGTCAACCTCTGTTCAAAATCCGCACCGCCTGATTCCCCCATGTTTCGTCGCGTTCTGATCGCAAATCGCGGGGAAATCGCTCTCCGCGTCATTCGCGCATGCCAGGAACTGGGGGTGGAATCGGTTGCGGTGTATTCGCAAGCCGATGCCGGGGCGCCGTATCTGGACCTGGCCGATGAAGCCATTTGCATTGGCCCGGCCGAGGCCCGCCAGTCTTACCTCGACATTCCCAGCATCATTAGCGCCGCGGAAATCGCCGACGTGGAAGCCATCCATCCTGGATACGGCTTCTTGGCCGAGAACGCCCACTTCGCCGAAGTCTGTCGGGAATGCAACATTCATTTCATCGGCCCGCCGCCGGAAGTGATCGCCACCTGCGGCGACAAATCCCAAGCCAAGCACATCGCTCGGCAGGCGGAAGTTCCGGTGGTTCCCGGCTCCGAAGGCCTGGTCGCCAACGTCGACGAAGCCATCGCCATTGCCCGGGACATCGGCTACCCGGTCATGATCAAGGCCACCGCCGGCGGCGGCGGTCGCGGCATGCGGCTAGCCAGCAATGAAGTGAGTTTGGTCAATGGCTTCCATCAAGCCCGGAGCGAAGCCACCGCCGCCTTCGGCGACGGTTCGGTGTACGTGGAAAAGTTCATTGAGAACCCGCGACACATCGAATTTCAAATCTTGGCCGGCCCCGAAGGCAACGTGATTCACTTGGGCGAGCGCGATTGTTCCATCCAGCGCCGCCATCAAAAGTTGATCGAGGAATCGCCTTCCCCGGCGCTGACCCCTTCCTTGCGCCAGCGGATGGGGGACGCAGCCGTGGCTTTCGCCAAGCAAGCCGGATATCGCAATGCCGGAACCGTCGAGTTCTTGCTCGATTCCCACGGCAATTTCTATTTCATCGAATTGAATGCCCGCATTCAGGTCGAGCACTGCGTAACCGAATTGGTCACCGGAGTGGACTTGGTGCGCTGGCAACTTCGCATCGCCGCCGGAGAAGACCTGGACCTCAAGCAGGAAGACATCGACTTGCGCGGCCACGCGATTGAATTCCGCTTGAATGCGGAAAACACCGAGTTCAACTTTGCGCCGACGCCGGGCCGCATTGAACGTCTGGTCCTTCCCGGGGGCCCCCGGGTTCGGCTCGACACTCACGTCATCGCCGGTTACGAGATTCCCCGCCACTACGATTCCATGGTGGGCAAACTCATTGTTCACGGTGCCGATCGGCAAGAAGCCATCCGCACCGGCGCCCGGGCCCTTTCCGAAATCCGGGTGGAGGGCCCCGGCATCCACACCACGGTTCCCTTGCACCGGCGCATCTTGGCTCAGGCCGAGTTCGTCAACGGCCAAGTGGATACCGGCTTCCTAGAACGATTCCTCGAGTCTTAATCACCACCCATGCCCAGAGCCCTCGTTACAGGCGGTGCCGGCTTCCTCGGCTCCCACCTTTGCGAACGACTCCTGGATCGCGGCTACGAAGTCGTGGCCATGGACAATCTGCTGACCGGAGACATGCGCAACGTCGAGCATCTGCTGGACCTGCCTGCGTTTTCCCTGGTGCAGCACGATGTCAGCCAGTACATCCATCTGCCCGGCGAATTGGACGCCATTTTCCATTTCGCTTCGCCGGCTTCTCCGGTGGACTTCGCCCGGGTGCCGATTCAGACCATGAAAGTCGGCAGCTTGGGCACCCACAACTGTTTGGGTTTGGCGCTGGCCAAAGGCGCTCGATTCCTGCTGGCAAGCACCAGTGAGGTTTACGGCGACCCGCTCGAACACCCGCAAAAGGAAAGCTACTTCGGCAACGTCAACCCGATCAGCACTCGAGGCGTATACGACGAAGCCAAGCGCTTCGCCGAATCGCTGACCATGGCCTATAACCGTTTCCACGGCGTGGAAACCCGCATCGTGCGAATTTTCAACACCTATGGGCCGCGCATGCGCCTGGATGACGGTCGCGTCCTGCCCCAGTTCATGCGCTGCGCCCTGCGCGGCCGGCCGTTGACCATTCACGGAGAAGGGACTCAAACCCGTTCTTTCTGCTTCGTCGACGATTTGATCGAAGGCATTTTGCGCTTGTTCGACAGCGACCACGATTTGCCCACCAACATCGGCAATCCCCGGGAAATGACCATCCTGGAGTTCGCCAAGCACGTCCAGGCCATCGCCGGTACCGAATTGGAACTGGAGTTCAAGCCGCTGCCGGAGGGCGATCCCAAAGTTCGCCGCCCCGACATCAGCAAAGCCAAACAGATTCTTGACTGGGAACCGCAAGTCCCGGTGGAAGACGGCCTGCGCCGGGCCTTGGAGTTTTTCCAAAGCCGGGTTTCCGAGATGGTTTGAAAGCGCCTCAGCCGCTTTCCAGATAAGAGGGATCGAAGGAGATGTGCGGTATCGTCGCAGCCGTTGGAAGCCATGGGGACGTCGTTCCCTCGGTACTCACCGGTCTGAAAACCCTGGAGTACCGGGGCTATGACTCGGCTGGAGTCGCCGTGCTCACCGATCACGGTCTGGAAGTCCGGCGCAAAATGGGCAAGATTGCGGTTTTGGAACAGGAACTGGCCAGCAATGGCATTCCGCCGTCCAGCCAAGCCGTCGCTCACACCCGCTGGGCTACTCATGGGGCTCCGTCCGATTTCAATGCCCACCCGCACACCGACGATCGCCGGGAAGTGGTGGTGGTGCACAACGGCATCATTGAAAACTACGTCGAGTTGCGGGAATTGCTCGGCGCCTACGGCCATGAGTTTTCCTCCGACACCGACACCGAGGTCCTGGCCCATTTGATCGCTCACTTCCTACGCCAGGGATCGGATTTGTACGGCGCCACCCGCCAGGCTTTGCAACGGGTTCATGGCGCTTACGGTTTGGTGGTCCTGTCCACCCTGGAGCCGGGAACCCTGGTGGTCGCGAGGCAAGATTCACCCTTGGTGGTGGGACTTGGCGAGAACGCCCATTTCGCCGCCAGCGACATGCCGGCCTTGTTGCACCTCACCCGCGACTTCGTGGTGCTGGACAACGGCGAAAGCGCTCGCTTGACCGCTGACGATTGGCAGATCTTCGACTCCGAAGGCAAACCCAGAGAAGCCGAAGTCTTCCACTGTGAGTGGAGCACCGAACAGGCGGATAAAGCCGGCTATGAGCACTACATGCTCAAGGAAATCGAAGAGCAGCCGGACGTATTGGCTCGAACCGCCTTCGATCGCCTTCACGACGGCACCGGCGACGTCGAATTCGAAGAAGAGTTCGGTTTGACGGATGAAGATTTGCGCCAATTCCGGCGGTTGCGCTTCATGGCCATGGGCACTTCCTTCCACGCCGCCTTGTTGGGGCAAATGATGCTGGGAGAGTTGGCCCGCCTGCCGGGAGAAACGCTCAATGCCAGCGAGTTTCTTTACAGCCCGCGGATTCCGGAAGAAGAAGCTCTCACCGTCGTCGTCAGCCAGTCCGGGGAAACCGCCGACAGCCTCCGGGCCATGCGAGAAGTCCAAGACCGGGGCGGCAAAGTTCTCGGTATTTGCAACGTCCAGGGTTCCACCCTGGCCCGCGAAGCCGACTATCTGGTGCTGACTCACTGCGGCCCGGAAGTGGGCGTCGCTTCCACCAAGGCCTTCTTCGGTCAAGTCACCGCCCTTTATCTTTTGGCTCTTCGAGTCGGTCGGGCCACCGGCCACATCTCGCCGAAAAAAGGCCAGGGTTATCTGTCCGATCTCCGGCAATTGCGCCACAAACTCGACGTCCTGTTCAGTCCGGAAGCCGGTGAAGCGGTCCATAGGGCGGCCGACTTGTTGGCTTCGGTTCAAAGCTGCCTTTTCCTCGGCCGGGGCTTGCAATACCCGATCGCTTTGGAAGGTGCTTTGAAGCTCAAAGAAATCTCTTACATTCACGCCGAGGGTTATCCGGCCGGGGAAATGAAGCACGGCCCGATCGCTTTGATCGATCCGAATTTCCCAGTAGTCGCCGTCGCCACTCCGGGACGGACTTACGACAAGATGGTTTCGAATTTGGAAGAAGTGCGAGCTCGAAACGGTCGGGTCGTCACGGTGGCGGTGCAAGGGGACCGCAAAGTGGAATCCCTAAGCGACGCCATGCTGCCGGTTCCGGAAGTTCCGGAACTCCTGGCACCCTTGGTCAACATCATTCCCTTGCAACGGCTTTCTTACGAAGTGGCCAAGCGATTGGACCGGGACATCGATCAACCGCGCAATTTGGCGAAATCGGTGACGGTCGAATAGCTTTGCCGACGCCGTTCCGACCCCTGCAATCCTGGGGCGTCGTTCATGAAAAAGGTCCTGATCACCGGCGCCGCCGGATTCATCGGTTCACACTTGACCGAGCGTTGCCTGGCCGACGGCTGGCAAGTTACCGGCCTGGACAATTTCGACGATTACTACGATCCGGCGATTAAAGAAGGCAATTTGCGCCAGGCGGCGAAAAACGACCGTTTTCAGTTGATTCGCGGCGACATTCGCGACCGGGCGCTGATGAAATCGCTGTTGCAAGAACAGGCCTTCGATCTGGTGGTGCACTTGGCAGCCCGGGCCGGAGTTCGTCCTTCCTTGGAAAATCCGGCTTTATACATGGACGTCAACGTCCAGGGAACTTTGGCCATTTTGGACGGCTTGCGCCACAGCCCTGCCACTCCCTTGGTGGCGGCTTCCTCCTCCAGCGTATACGGCGGCTTGCGCCACACGCCCTTTGTCGAAGAAGACGACACTTCCAAACCGGTTTCCCCTTACGCCGCCAGCAAGAAAGCCATGGAAGTGTTATGCCACACCTACCATCACCTATACGGCCTGGCGATCACCTGCCTGCGTTTTTTTACCGTGTACGGGCCGCGCCAAAGGCCGGACATGGCGATCGCCAAATTCAGCAATCGGATGTTGCAGGGCCAGCCGATCCCCATGTTCGGCGACGGTCAAACCCAGCGCGATTACACCTTCATTGACGACATCATTGACGGTGTCCGCCGGGCCATGGAAAACGTGGACGGTTTCGAGATTTACAACCTCGGCGAATCCAGGACCACCCGCCTGCACGAATTGATCGCTCAATTGGCGAAGGCTTTAAACGTAGAAGCGGTCATCGACCGCCAGCCGCCGCAGCCGGGAGACGTGCCTTTGACTTGTGCCTCGGTGGAGAAAGCCAGACGCAAGTTGGGTTATCAGCCCAATACGGAAGTGGCCGAAGGTTTGCGCCGTTACGCCGCCTGGAGATTGAAACAAGCTACGGCTTAAAGCCGGTCATGAACGAAACCCCTCTAGACCTCGTGACCGGCGGAGCCGGTTTCATCGGTTCTCACATCACCGAAGCTTTGCTGGCGGCAGGACGCCGGGTTCGAGTGGTGGACGACTTGTCGACCGGCTATACCCGCAATCTGGGTGATCTAAAGGTCGATTTCCTGGAAGGAGATTTGTCCGATCCCGAAGTCGCCGACGCCGCCTGCCAGGGAGTCGAAGGGGTGTATCACCTGGCGGCCCGGCCCTCGGTGCCGTGGAGTTTCGAGGAACCGGAGCTGGCCTTTCAAGCCAACCACGGCAGCACCTTGGCTTTGATCCAAGCCGCCGCCCGGCATCAGGTCCGCCGCATCGTGTTTTCCTCTTCCTCGGCGATTTACGGCGACAGCCAGACCTTGCCGAAGATCGAAACCATGGAGCCGGCGCCGAAATCCCCCTACGCCGAACACAAGCTAATGGGGGAGTTGGCCCTTGCAGAAGCGGCTCGGAGCCACGGATTGGAAGCCGTGAGCTTGCGCTATTTCAACGTCTACGGTCCGCGCCAAGATCCGTCCTCTCCTTACAGCGGAGTCATCTCGCTGTTCGTTCGCTGGGCTCAAGAAGGCCAGCCGGCCCGCATCTTTGGCGACGGCCTGCAAACCCGGGACTTCATCTACGTGGCCGACGTGGTGAAAGCGAATTTAAAAGCCATGGAAGCGGACTTGGGCGAGCTTTCCGCTCCGGTGGTCAACATCGCTCGAGGCCGTCGAGTCACCATCCTGGAGCTTTGGAAGGAAATCTGCCAGGCGGCGGGCCAACCTTATCTCGAACCGGAGCTCGGTCCGGAGCGCCAAGGCGACGTGCGCCATTCCCTGGCGGCGGTGAAGAAAGCCCGCGAGCTTCTCGGCTTCCAGGCCGAAGTGGACCTGGAACAAGGCATTCGCTCTACGCTTTAACGAGCGTTGATCAAAATGCGCTCCAAGGCTTGCCGATTGGCGGCATAGCGACTGGCGAGTTCCAAAGGCGAGTGACCGGCTTGATCGCGCAACTTTGGATCCGCTCCCTTGGCCAACAACAGCTCTACCGTCGCCACGTCCCGGGCCGCCGACCATGCTTCGTCCAAAGCCATAATCAGCGGGGTTTCGCCTTCCAAGGCTCGGGCGTTGACGTCCGCCCCTTGGTCCAACAAAGCGGCCACCAAGTCCGCTCGGCCGAATCGAGCCGCTTGATGCAAGGGATTGAATTGCGGATTCAGCCGATTCAATTCTTGCGGCTTTAAATTCGCCATGCGCCGAGAAGCCTCTTGCAACTCCGCGTTTTGCCAATCGAAGTTGGCGGGAAAGGCTTCTCCGGCTTGCTGTTGATAAAAGCGTTGCGCTTCTTGACCGACTTCGCTTTGTAACCAAGCTCGGCCGCTTTGGCTGGCTTCCGCCAACTTCCAAAAGATCTTCAGCTTCGGTTTGTCCAAGCGTGGATGGTATTCGGCCAAACTCAAATCGAAAGCGGTTTGCCCGTTGGGATTGCGGTATTCCAAATCGGCACCGGCTTGCAACAGCCGCTCGACGAAAAGCAGCCGGCCGCCGTTCACCGCCAACTGCAAGGCGGACCAGGCTTCCAAGGATTCAGCCCCTGGAGCGGGATCGTGGAAGGGAGCTTCCAATTCCGCTCCCCGCTCGATCAACAATTCCAAGATCGGCACGACCCCTTGTTCGTAGAGGCGGGGGCTGTTCGGGCTGGGATGGCAAATGCGGTGGATAGGGGTGTTGCCGTGGACATCGACCGTCCTCACCTTCAAACCGGCTTCAAGCCATCCGGCGACGTCCTCCTTGGCCTTCGCCGCCAACATGCCGTAGGCACCAGGATCTTTGGCATCCTGCAAAGCATCCAAGGTTCGCCACAGTTGCGCCTCCAGGGAGGTGGACGGCGGCGGCGGTTCGGTTTGGACCGCGGCCTCTGCCGGTTGTCCGGAAGCGGCCTTCGGTGGAACCGGATCGGCGCTAAGGGGGCCGGTCAAAATGACCTCGGCGGATGGCGGGGCCTCCACCGGGGAGGGCGGTTCCACCGCCACTGGCTCTGAGGGGGCACTCGGCGCCGGAGGAGGAAAGTTTGAGGACGGCGGCGGCATTTGGCTGGAGGCCGGAGCCGAGGCCACCGTTCCGGTCAAAACCTCATCCCGGGAAGCTTCTTTCGAATCTTGGCCGAGCAATTTTCCGATGAGCGTCTTCAGGAAACCCATGATTCCACCTGGTTTCGAGCCCGGTCATTTTTCGGCAACGGACCGGGTCCGGATCGACATCCTACCGCTGGGGCGAGAACGGCAAGGGAGGCGCCTTGGGCACCGGCCTTCGACTTCAATCGCCGAAGACCTCGGAACTGGTTGCCGGAATGGAAGCCAGTAATTCCGGATCGTCGAAGGTCAACATGCCCCAGTAGGATTGCTCCCCGCGTTGGATCCACAAGTTGGCTTCGCCGAGCTGGAAATCCGGGCCCCGAACCAGAGCCACCAGCTCTTGAAAGGATCGCACCGGTTGCCACATACCTTTACCGGTTTCTTTTCCGGCGCGCTTTAGCTTAACCGCCAAAATATGGTCACCCTTCTGCAAGCCAAGGCGCGCCGCCCCGGTATTGGCGAACACCCGTTCAATTTCCAGGACCGGGACGCTTTGGGTCAGGAAAGCATTGCGCCGGACCCGCATCGTCACTCGTTTGGTGGAAAAGCCCATCAAGCCGTAGGTGTCCCGCCAATCCGCCGGCCGCAGCCGCAAATGGATGTTCCGCGCCTCCTGGCCGTCGGTCTGAACCGCCAAGGCCACTTCGTCCCCGCGGGAATGGACCAAAAATTCCGAGGCATAGTCCTCGCGACTGTTCACCGGGGAACCGCTGACTTCCAGGATCCGGTCATCCACTTGCAAGCCGGCTTGAGCCGCCGGCCCTCGGGGATGCAGACTGACCACCCGCAACTCGCCGCTTTGGGTTTCTTCCACCTTCAAGCCGGCCCAGAAACGAAGCGATTGGCCGACGTCCAACAATCGTTCATCCAAAATGGCCCGAACCCGGTCTACGGGAATGGCGTAGCCGATGCCGTCGGCTTGTTCCAAGGTGGCGGTATTGATGCCGATCAGGTGGCCGAAAATATTGAGCAGCGGACCTCCGGAATTGCCGGGATTGATGGCGGCGTCGGTTTGAATCAAACCGCTGAATCGTTTGTTCTGGTGCCGCGAAAGGCGAACTTCCACGTTGCGATGAATTCCGGAAAGGATGCCGGAAGTCAAGGAATGGCTGTTGCCATAGGGAGTGCCGATGGCAATGACTTTTTCACCTAGCAGAAGATCGTCGCTGCGGCCCAGTGGAATCGCCTGAAAGGGCCCCTTGGCCTCAATCTTGAGCAAAGCCAAATCGGTTTCCCGGTCGAGGCTGGTAAGGCGGGCCCGGTAGCGTGCCCCTCCGAATTGATCGGCGAAGGCCACCTCATAGTCGAAGTTTCGCGGATCTGTGGCATTGCGATTCGGAGCGGCGACGTGGGCATTGGTAATCACCAGGCCGGAATCGTGGATCACCACCCCAGTTCCCTGAGAAATCCGGGTCCGTTCACTGTAGGTGGGGCCGACCAGGAGGCTGGAGCGAACCTCGCCATAGACGTCGACGCTCACCACCCCGGGGCCGGCGATGGTGTACGCCCGGGCTTCCGGAGTCCAGCGCTCGCCGTAAATCGCTGCCAGATCCTCCTGAGGAGTAAGCTCCGAAGCCTCCGGAGCTTCGGGCGCTTGTAGGATCAGGCAAAGGAAAGCGAGCATGTGACCACTTTACGGAATGCATAGGGTGACGTTGCACCATGTCTTGGGGAAATCCACTGCCCTGTCGCCGAACCTCGAAGGCCGCCCTTGGCCTTTCTCCAAGTTTCTCCGCCTGGAATCCTGACCGCTAAGTCCGGACGCTGATTGCCCTCCATGCCTGCAAGCTCCCTTCAGTTCAAACCGGCTCAGCTCCAGGATCTGCCGGCCTTGATCGCCATGTTGGCCGCCGATCCCTTGGGCCGGCAGCGGGAAGATCCTTCCCTGCCCTTGGCTTCTTCCTATGAACGCAGTTTCGCCGCCATCGATCAAGATCCCAACCACGAATTGATGACGGTGTGGAAGCCCGGGGATCCTCCTCAACTAGTCGGCATGTTCCAACTCAGCTTCCTTCCCTATTTGACTTACTGCGGCGGCTGGAGGGCGTTGCTGGAAGGTGTGCGGGTCCATGCCGACTGTCGCGGCCAAGGCATTGGCAAAGCCATGGTGCAATGGGCGGTTTGGCGAGCCCGACAGAGAAAATGCCATATGCTGCAATTGACCACGGACAAACAACGCCCTCAGGCTTTGGCTTTTTACCGTCAACTTGGTTTCCAAGCCAGCCATGAAGGCTTGAAGATGACTTTATAGTCTTTCGCCGGCGTCTCCTCTGGTGGAGAACCGGCGGCTTCCCTGCCCGAAACCTTCCAAGCATCATGTCTCAACACGACCAACTGTTGGATCGGAACCGGCAACAAAACCTGCCCGGAACGGATTTGCCTGCCCCGCCCCGGTTGAAGGTGGCGATCCTGACCTGTATGGATGCCCGAGTGGATCCGGCGGCCTTGTTCGGCCTTCAAGCCGGGGAAGCCCACGTGATTCGAAACGCCGGCGGCGTAGTTACCGACGACGCCCTTCGTTCGCTCATTCTTTCCCAAAGAGAATTGGGAACGGAAGCGGTGTTCATCATGCAACACAGCCGTTGCGGAGTACTCGGCTTGGACGATGCGTCCTACGCTCAGTCCCTGGAACAGGAAAGCGGCCAACGGCCGTCCTTTCCATTTGGAGGCTTTCAAGATTTGGAACGGGAAGTCCGGCAGGGCATGGACCGGTTGCGGAGTTGCCCTTGGTTGCCGAAACGAGATCTAATCCGCGGTTTCGTTTTTCACCTGGAATCTGGAGAAATCACGGAAGTGGCTTCAAACGGTTAAGGTTGAAGGGAAGCGGAACCGGCTTTCTTCGGGGAACCGGATCCCATGCCATCCACTGGAGAAAGCCCAAGCATGTGGTTCTTCCTTTGTTTCGCCTCCCTGCAAAGCCCGATCACCACTTCCTATGTGGAAGTTCAGCAGGGCAACTGCCCTTTGGTCATCTCCGCCCCACACGGCGGCAGTCACAAACCGAAGGAGTTCCCGGATCGAAAATCGGGAACTTTAAAAAGGGACAGCTTGACCCAGGAGTTCAGCCTGGCCTTGGCCAAGGCCTATGAACAAAAAACCGGCCAACGTCCTTATGTCGTGAGTTGCAGCTTGCACCGGCTCAAAGTCGATCTCAACCGGCCGGTGGAGAAAGCGGCGCCGGAAGATTCGGCCGGTCGCTTGGTTTGGAGCCAGTATCACCAAGCCTTGGAAAAAGCCAGTCAAGCCGCCTTGAAATGGGGGGGCGGCCGGGCTTTATTGATCGACGTCCACGGGCATGCTCATCCCGAAGACTGGATCGAACTCGGATACGGAGTTTCGGCCAAAGATCTGGCGGTCAAAGATGCCGAATTGGCCGATGCAGCCTGGATTCGTGGGCCGACCAGTTTAGGCGCCAGGTTGCAGCAAGCCGGTTTTCGAGCGGTGCCGTCGCCGCAAATACCTCATCCGGGAGATAAACCCTACTTCAATGGCGGTTATATCGTTCGCCGTCATCGTTCCGCCGGTTTACGCAGCGTGCAGTGGGAGTTGCCTTGGAGCTTGCGCCGCAAAAGCGGTTGGAAGAAAAACCTTCCGGCCATGGCGCAAGCGATTCAGCAAGTCATGGAGGATTGGTTTCCGGCCCCGGAGCCTGCTGCAGACAACTGAGGGGGGCGCAGGCGGAGGATCTTGCCTGCTATAGTGGCCTTCCCCCCGCTCCACATTCCTGGACTCCTCCATGAACGCGTTCCTTCCCTCCCGGCGCGATTGGCTTCGCTACAGCGGTGCATCCTTACTCAGTCTCGGTTTCCTGCCGCGCCGTTTGTCGGGCAACGCCGTTCTTTCGCCTGCGGAAGCTCCCGGTTGGAATCAGGCGAAGAACGTCATTTTGATTTTTCTGCAAGGCGGTCCCAGCCATCTGGATTTGTGGGATCCCAAAGAGGACGTTCTGGAGGACGTGCGTTCGGTATTTAAAACCATTCCCAGCAAGGTTCCTGGAATGGAAGTCACCGAGCTATTGCCTCGTCTGGCACAAGTCACCGACAAGTTGTGCTTTATCCGCTCGATGAGCTATACCCCGGAAGGTTTGTTCAACCACACCGCGGCTCACTATCAAATGCTGACCGGCTACACCGCGGACAAAGTCAGTCCTTCCGGCCAACTGGAACCGCCGTCCCCGAAAGATTTTCCCACCGCCGGCAGTCACATCATTCGCATGCGGCCGGTTCAAGAGGCGGTCCTGCCTTTCGTCATGCTGCCCAGGCCGTTGCAGGAATCGAACGTCATCGGCAAGGCCGGGACCGCAGGCTACCTCGGGCGAGCCTTCGATCCCTATACGGTGTATCCCACCGGCAACGATTTGGACATGACCAAAATGGATCGGATCCAGGTGGAGGACTTGCAGTTGCGCGGCGAACTCAGTCCACAACGTTTGCGCAGACGAGCTCGCCTGCGCCAGGACATTCATCGCCTGAACCCGGACTTGGCGGCAGCGGTGCAGGACTCGGGCTTGGAAGCCTATACCGAACAAGCCTTGGATTTGGTTCTTTCCGGGAAAGCCCGCAAAGCTTTTTCTTTGGAAGAAGAAACGGATGCTCTTCGGGATCGTTACGGCCGCAATACCTTCGGCCAATCCTGCTTGTTGGCCCGGAGGTTCGTGGAAGCCGGAACCCGCTTCGTGCAGGTGAACTGGCCTAAAGTCGCCAACTCCGATCGGCATAGTTGGGATTGCCACAAAGATCTTCCCAAGCGCATGAAGGATGACGCAGCACCGCTGCTGGATCCCGGTCTGGCCACCTTGATCGAAGACCTGGATCAACGCGATCTGTTGCAGCACACCTTAGTCGTCGCCGTCGGCGAATTCGGCCGCAGCCCGCGCAAAGGCTTGAGCACTTCCGGAAACGACAACGACAATCAAGGCCGGGATCACTGGCCGTATTGTTTTACCGCCGTGGTTGCCGGTGCCGGCACGAAGAAAGGTTTTGTCTACGGAGCTTCCGATGCCACCGGCTCGGCCCCGTTGAAAGATCCGGTTCATCCCACGGAATTGCTGGCCACCATCTACCACGCCGTCGGCATCGCCCCCCAAACCATGGTGTTCAATCACTTGAACCAACCGCGAGAGTTGGTGAAAGGGGAACCGGTGTTGGACTTGTTCGCCTGAAAGTCATGCTGCAAGCCTGCTTTCTGTTCCTGACGATGGCGACGGGGCTTCAGGAACCTTCGCCCAGCTTTCATCACCAAATCCGGCCGATCCTTCAAGCCCACTGTCAGGGTTGCCATCAGCCGGCCAAATCGAAAGGGGGGTTGGACCTGAGCGATTACGACGCCCTGATGGAAGGCGCTTCCGGGGAAGCAGTGGTGATGCCGGGAAATGCCGCATCCAGCTTGCTCATGGCAGTCGTCCTGCCGTTTGAGCAAGAAGCGCCGGCCATGCCTCCGGACGGTCCGGCCTTGGCGGCGGAAGAGACCGAACTTCTACGCCGCTGGATTCAGGCGGGGGCGAAGGACGATACTCCGTCGTCCTTGAAACGAACCTTCGACCAAGAGAATCCACCCAGCTACGAACAAGCTCCGGTTTTAACCGGTTTGGACTATTCTCCTGACGGTCGCTGGCTGGCGGTTTCCGGTTACCACGAAGTGTTGGTTCACGACGCCGCCGGCGGCGGCATGCAGGCTCGTTGGATCGGATTGTCCGAACGCATTCAATCCCTGGCCTTTTCCCCGGACGGCCGCTATTTGGCGGTCACCGGCGGCTCGCCCGCTCGCTTTGGAGAAATACAAATCTGGCAAGTCGAGTCCGGCCGTTTGTTGTGGTCGCAATTGATCGGTCACGACACTTTGTTCGGCGGTTCCTGGTCACCGGACAGCAAATGGTTTGCCTTTGGTTGTCCGGACAACAGCGTCCGAGTGCTGGAAGTTCCTTCGGGAGAAGCCGTACTTTTCCAAGGAGCTCACAACGATTGGGTCTTGGGAACCGCCTTTTCCTCCGATGCTTCCCACTTAGTCAGTATCAGCCGGGACCGTTCCATGAAGTTATACAAAGTGGAAACGGATCAATTCATCGACAACATCACCAGCATCACTCCCGGCGCCTTGAAGGGCGGGCTGATGGCGGTGGCGCGGCATCCTGGTCGGGACCAATTACTGGTCGGTGGTGCCGATGGAACTCCAAGGCTTTACAAAATGTATCGCGAAAAGAAACGAGTCATCGGCGACGACTTCAATTTGATCCGAGCCTACCAAGCCTTGCCCGGTCGAATTTATGCGGTGGTTTGGGAACCGGGTGGCTCCTGGTTGGCCGCCGCCAGCAGCGCCGGAGGGAAGGGTTTTTTGGCCAAGTACCAAGTGGACACGGAACAAGCTGTTTGGACCGCTGAAGTGGAAGCCCCGGTTTACGATTTGGCGATCCAGCCGGTTAGGCAACACTTGACCGCCGCTTGCGCCGACGGCCGGCTCCGGATTTATCACCGCGAACAGGGCAAGATGATCGAATCCTTCCTGCCCACTCCAAAACCGCAGAGCCCAAGCCGTTACTGATGATTCGACTGCTTTCCCTGCTCTGGATCGCTGCCACCATCACCCTGTTCACCGGTTGGGCGGCTTCCCACGAATTTTGGAACCCCGAGGAAACCATCCTTAGGGTGGAGGTCCACCCGAAAAAGATTCATTTCGAACGTCCCTATGCTTCAGCTCAACTTTTGATTCAAGGTTATCTAGAGGATGGGACATCCGTGGACCTGACTCGGCAAGCGGTTTTTCTGGAAAGCAGCGACTTGGTTCAGGTAGATGAACGCGGGCGGATTCATCCGATATCCAACGGCCAAGGCCGCCTTCGACTCCTGGCCGGGGAACACACCATCGAAATACCGATTTCCATTCAGGGTATGGACCAAAGCCATCCGGTCGATTTCATTCGCGACGTGCAACCTATTCTCAGCCGCTTGGGTTGCAACAGCGGCAGTTGCCACGGAGCGGCCAAAGGGAAAAACGGTTTCAAGCTTTCCTTGCGCGGTTATGACCCCAGCTTCGATCACCAATCCCTCACCGACGACCTAGCCGGCCGGCGGTTCAACCGGGCCGTTCCCGACCAAAGTCTGTTTCTGCTGAAAGCGACCGCCAGCGTGCCTCACGAAGGGGGAAGGATCTTATCGGAAGAGAGTTCAGATTATGCCTTGTTGAGACAATGGATTGCCGGCGGGGCAAAATTCGATCCCACCTCCACCGGCCCGAAATCCCTTCGGGTATTGCCTGAAGAAATCGTTCTTGCCGGTGCCGGATCCGAACAACAGTTCGCCATATTGGCTACTTACGACAACGGCGCGGAAGTGGACGTCACCGCCAAAGCCTTTATCGAAGTCAGCGACACCGAAATCTTATCCAGCGACGACTCCGGATTGGTGGAGGCCAAGCGGCGGGGAGAAGCCACCGTTTTGGCCAGATTCGAAGGTCGCTATGCCACTGCACCAGCGGTGGTCATGGGAGACCGTTCCGACTTCCAGTGGAAACCGGTTCCGGCCTTCAACAAAGTAGACCAATTGGTTTACGCCAAACTGAAGCGGGTCCGGGTCCAGGCAGGAGATCTTTGCACCGATGCCGAGTTTCTGCGCCGCATCTACTTGGATTTAACCGGCAGGCCGCCGACGGTGACCCAAACCCGGACATTTCTCTTGGATCGCCGGAAAAGTCGAATCAAACGGGAGGAGTTGATCGACCGTTTGATTGGCAGCGCGGAATTCGTAGAGTATTGGACCCACAAGTGGTCCGACATGCTGCAAGTCAATCGGAAATATCTGGGCGAAGAAGGGGCACGAAAGTTCCAGCAATGGATCCAAGAACAAATCGCCAGCAATCGCCCTTATGACCGATTCGTGCAAGATGTACTGGGCGCCTCCGGCTCCACCGCCGCTCAGCCGGCCGCCTCTTATTACAAGATTCACCGGCAAGCGGACTTGGTCATGGAAAACACGACCCAGCTTTTCCTGGGAGTCCGCTTCAACTGCAACAAATGTCACGATCACCCCTTTGAGCGTTGGACTCGTTCCGACCATTGGCAATTAGCCGCCACCTTTGCTCGGGTGGATAGGAAGCCTGCACCTGGAGCGCCGAAACTTCCCAGGACCGGGGTGGAAGAAGCCCTTCCGGCGGTGGAGTTGATTTCCGATGCAACCGAAGGGGAATTGGTGGACCCGGATACCGGCCAGGAATTGGAACCTCGGTTTCCATTCCAGCATCAAGAAGCCCTTCCTCCCGGATTGAATCGAAGGCAGGGCATGGTCGCCTGGTTGACCGCCGCAGAGAATCCGTACTTTGCCAAGAGCTACGTCAATCGGATTTGGAGTTACTTCACCGGGACCGGTTTCATCGAACCGGTGGATGACATCCGCGCCAGCAATCCGCCTAGCAACCCGGAATTGCTGGAAGAACTGACTCGCGGATTCATCGATTCCGGTTTCGACGTCCGAGCCTTGATGCGGAGGATTTGTCGTTCCAGGACTTATCAACTTTCGGTTCGCAGCAATCCCTGGAACGCCGATGACCAGGTGAATTATTCCCACGCCAAAGCCCGGCGCTTGTCCGCCGAGGTTTTGCACAACGCCTTGGTCACCGCCACCGGTTCCAAGACTCCCTGGAGCCAGGCTCAAGCCGGAACTCCGGCAACGGCTTTGCTCGATTCTTCTTTCGGAACTCCAGACGGCTTCTTGGATCTATTCGGCCGCCCGGCACGGGAAAGTTCTTGCGAATGTGAACGGAATTCCGGAGTTTCTCTGGGGCAGGCTCTTAATTTGATCAACGGCCCGACGGTAGCCGAAGCGATCGCCGATCCTCAAAACAAGATTGCCGATCTCCTGGCCATAGAAAACGATTCCGCCCACATCCTGGAACAGCTTTATTTATCCTTTTTGACTCGTTTTCCATCGCCGCAGGAAGTGGAACAACTTTTACCCAGCCTGGACGGCAGCATTCCGGAAAACCGTTTTGCCCTGCCGCCGGCAGAATTGGCCGCCTTGGAAAGCGAATTCCAGAAGTGGCAACAAAGCATCCGCATTCCTGAATGGACAGCTTTGGAAGTTCGTTTGGCGGAAGACGCCCAGGGCCGAGCCTTGCAGCGGCGGCCCGGCGGATCTGTTGCCGCGGCAGGGGAGGCGGCGGCCAAAGATCGTTATCTGGTGGTTGGGGAGAGCTCCCTGGCCAGAGTCACCGGCGTACGCTTGGAAGCTCTGTCCGACCCCGAGCTACCGGCCAAGGGACCTGGTCGAGCCGAGAACGGGAACTTCGTTCTCCATGAACTGAAACTGTTCGTGGTGCCATATGGAAATCCCATCCAAAGCCGGCACCTGAAATGGAAAGCCGCCAGTGCGAATTTTTCCCAAAACGGTTGGCCGGTGGCTCATGCCATTGACGGCAAAAACAACACCGGCTGGGCGGTCTCTCCTCGCTTCGGCCAAAATCATCAAGCCGTTTTCGAGTTGTCGGAGGATCTTTCCCTTAGCGGCCCGAACTCGCTGGTTTTCCACCTCGATCAAGCATTCGGTACGCAACACATTCTCGGCCATTTCCGCATCAGCTTGACCGACAGTCCCCGGCCGGTACGCCATCATGCCTTGCCGCCGGACGTGTTGGCCGCTTTCCGAGTGCCGGAACTAGATCGCAGCCAAGCTCAAACGGAACTCTTGTTTCGCCATTTCCTGAAGATGAAGCCGGCTCATCAAACCCGCATAAGACACGCCGCCAGCCGCGACCTGGCCTGGGCCTTGGCCAATTCGCCGGAGTTTTTGTTCAATCACTAGGCGTGGAAACAGCCCCCGTTCCAGGGCATTAATCCAATAGCTTCTGAAACCGGCGGTCGGTTTTTAGAAAGTGGATTCCCTTTGCCCGTTGTTCGGCAAGCTGCAGGGGATTCACCGGAAAGACTCGAGCGATGCCGTCCAGAGAAGCCGTGGCCAAAAAATTTCCCTCAGGACTGAAGGCCAGGGAAACCACCGGTTCCTGGTGGGCTTGATACTGCAACATGATTTCTCTTTTGCGCCAATCCCAGATTTGCACGCTGCCGTCCACGCAACCGATGGCCACCACGTTCCGCCTTGGGTCCACAACCGTCGCCCGGATGGTGGCCGGACAGCGGTGATGGTATTGGACCTGCTCCTGATCATAGCGGAAAATCCGAGCCCCGTTTCCCCAGGCATCGACCAGCAAAAAAGTCTCGTCTTCTTTCAGCCAATGCAGTTCTCCCGGAGTTCGTGGCGCCCCATCAAAAACTTTGTCCAGCTCTGGGGTGCCCGACCCTAAATCAAAGGAACGAATTCTGACGTCTTCGCAAGCAAGCAGGATTCGGTCTTCTTGCCCATTCAATAGCAACCCGCGAATGGAAGGAGGGCGGCCCTTGAACCGCTGAAAATCCGATTCAAAGGGACCTAAAATCGTCAGCGGTTGTCCGGTTTCGGCATTCCACACCTGGGCCGTGCCATCTTGGGAAGCGGTCACGATGTGCCGGCCATCCCTGAACCAGGCCGCAGCCAAAATTCTCTCCTGGTGGCCTCGAAATACGGTCACTTCTTGGCCAAGCTCCCAATCCCAAACTCGAGCCGTTCCATCCTCGGACCAGGTGAGCACCTTGGATCCATCCCGGCTAGCCAGGCAACCGAGAATCCAACTCCCGGGCTCCGGCAACAGGACCGTCTTTTGTTCAAGCTTCCCCGACAAGCGAAGGAGCTCGCCGTTTTCCTTGCCGGCAAGAAGCCATTCCTTGCCTCCATCGCTGTTTAAGAACAGAGCCTGACTAACCGCATAGTGGCCGGAGAAAAATTCCTGATCCAGTCTTTGCTTGCTCCAGTTCCAGATTCGAATCCAGCCGTCTCGACCGGCGGTAAGCAGTCGATGCCCGTCGGGGTGAAAGCGGACTTTGGTCAAGGGTTCTTCTGAATGGACGAGTTCATGAACTCCCTTGAGTTCCAAATCCCACAGCATGGCGTCGTTGCCGTTGGCGCTGAGAATCAAAGGGCTGGATGATCCTTTCCCGGGAAGCCACAGCCAACTGTTGTAGTGGTCGAACCGAGCGTCATGGGGAAGCTTGTGCTGCAAGATCCCGCTATCCCCATCCCAAATGTAGAGGTTTCCATCAAAGGATGAGGCGCCCAGCCATTGCCGATCCGGGCTCCACTGGGTGGCCACGAATGGCATCCAACTGGGATTAGTCAGCCGCCGGATGATGTTCCCGGTTTCCATTTCCAAAATCAAAACCTGAGGTCTTCCCCGAACTCTAAGGCCGTGAGAGGCCACTGCAACCCGACGTCCGGCAAGGTCGAAGGAAGCCTGATAAACCCTACCGGGAGCTTGCTGTTGCCATAGAGTTTCCGCAGTAAGCCGATCCCACAGGCGAATGCTGCCGTCTTCCGAAGTGGTGATCACTCGATTTCCTTCAGGACAGAAATCGGCGAACCAGAGCGGGGCTTGGTGGCCGACAAAGCGTTTGACTTCGTTCCAGTTCTTGGTTTCCCACAACCGAGCCGTATTGTCGGTGGCCACCTTCGGACCATCCCACCCTCGCCCTGAAAAGCTCAAGAGGTAATTTCCGTCGGAACTCCAATTGGCCCCTAAAGTCGCCCCTTGGTGCCCTTGCCACTGTTTCAGTAAACGCCCGTCCTTGGCGCTGAAAATACGGATCCGGCCATCCTCGTGGCAGCTGGCGAAGCTCCATCCATCCGGCGAGAACTGGCCTCGAAAGACCCGGGATCCGCGCCAAACTTGAGGCAGGATCGGATGAAGATCCGGTAGCCGCCAAAATTGCAATTCTCCACTCACGGCCCAGGTAGCCAAGCAGGTACCGTTTTGATTCATTCTCGCTCCAAGGCCCCGCTCAAAGATGGAAGCGGACTTCAAAAGTTCCCCAGTTTCCCCGTGGATCAAATAGATCCATCCACCGGAAGCCATCGCGGCAAAGCGATGGTTTTTAGGGTCGTAAGCAATGGAAACCAGGCTTGAATAAACTTCTCTTTGCCACCGCATCTTGAAACCGTCCATGGCTTTCAACAAAGCTTGCTGAAAGGCTGCTGGGTCTTGGCCACCGGAATCCTGCGCCGCTTGCACCGCCAATTTCAAAGCCATGGCCGGCTCGGTCTCCACCAGGCGTTCAGCCTGATTGGCCAACAGCAAGGCATTTTGGTGATTCAAGGAAACCTGGACTTTGTCCAGGAAAAAGAGACTCAGGATTAATGCACCGAGTAAAAGAAGAAAGATGCCGGTGGTCGCCGTAGCCATGACCGGATGGCGAAGAACGACCTTTTTGAATCTCAGCGCCACACCGGCCGGTTTGGCTTGAATCGGACGTTTTTCCCAAATCCGTTTGAGATCCTCGGTGAAATCCAGCAGGGTCGAGTACCTTCGCCTCGGCTCTTTATCCAAAGCTACTTCCAAGACTACAGCCAAATCTCTAGGGACCGCCGGATTCAAGCTATCGGCCGGTTTCGGTTCCATCCGCTGAATCGCTTGAAACAGGCCCTCGACTGAATCGGCTTCCAAAGGCCTCTGCAGGGTCAAGCATTCGTAAAAAACCGCAGCAAGACCGTAAAGATCGGTCCGGGCGTCCACCGCTCCACCTTCTTGCAATTGCTCGGGAGCCATATAGGCCGGTGTACCGAACAATTCCCCTGATCGAGTCAAGGTGGACAAGCCGGCATGCTCCATCCTGGCAAGGCCGAAGTCCATCCACACCGGACTTCCCTGAGGATTCACCATCACGTTTCCAGGTTTCACGTCGCGATGGAAGACTCCAGCGCAATGGGCTTCGTGCAAAGCTCTGGCGGCTTCTTGGAAAAACTCCAGCAGGCGTTTGATCTCGGCAAAATCCCGCGGCGGAATCGGCAGGATGGCTGCTTTCTTATGCTCCGCCCGGGAGGCCGCCGCGATCCAATAATTCAGAGGAAGTCCCTCCAAATACTGCATGACCAAATAGGGGGGCTCGGCTTCGATTTGGGCTTCGTAAAGGGAGCAGATCCCCGGATGGTTCAAACGACCCACTGCCTCCGCCTCCCGGCGAAATCGGGCCAAACGGTTGGGAGTCAAGGTACCCACGGCCAAGTCCAAAACTTTCAAAGCCACGAAACGGTCGATTCTGGAATCGTGAGCCAAATACACCACCCCTTGCCCACCACGTCCCAAGGTCCGGCGAAGGCTATAAGGTCCAATTTGATCTTCGGCCGCGTCTTGAGCTCCTTCTTCCTTTTCCGAGGATGGCTCTTCCTCTGCCGACCCGCCTTCCGGATAAGCATTCATGAATCGCAGATATTCGGTTGCCACCACCAGATCATGGCCGGGAAACCGGCGTAAATAGTGTTGCAAATCCAGAATTTCCCCTTTTTCTTGATCCTGGAGCATCTGCGCCAAGAGATCGAAGGCCACCGAGTTCGAATCGTCCGAAATGGGAGCAAAGGAAGGCATGAGCAACAGGGGAAGAAATGGCGAAAATCGCCCCTTCTACTTGATTGCATCTGCAGTCAAGAGGACAAGGAATTTAGCAGAAATGGCCAAAAGCCCTTATGCTGAAAACTCACAGCCATCACGGCAATTCCCTTCCCTCGTTCATTCTATGAACCAAGAAGACCCAGGCTTGGAACCCGATCCGGATTTCGCCACTACGGATCATTTCGCTCGAAAAGCGAAACAGGGAGATCCAGCCAGTTTTGACCACATGTATCGACGGTTGGCGCCAGCCCTGCTTTCCTGGGCAAGACTGCGAGCACAACCGGGCATGGACCCTGAGGATTTGATGCAGGAAGTCTGGATTCGGGCTTGCAGCCTGTTCCCCGACTACGATCCGGAGAAAGTCCGCTTTCGTCCTTGGCTGTTTTCGATAGGGAAATTCGTTGCCCTTGAACAACTACGAAGGGCAGCCAAGATCCGCAAAAATCAGGTTGAGCCTTCCCAATTGGTTGGGGAATCTGACTTCCTTTCCCAATGCCCGGAAGAGATCACCAGCTTTACCCATCGCCTGGCCAAAAACGAAATCGTTCGCCAATTCGTTTCCTACTGCTTGCAAATGCCGCAAGAGGATCGGCAGATTCTGATCCATTGCGGCCTGGAAGGCATGAGCACCGAGGATGCCGCCACTCGCTTGGATCTGCCGCTTGCCGTCTTGCGCAAGCGCTGGCAGCGAATCCGGGAGCGGGTCCGCCAACAACCGCGGATGGCTCCTTTGATCGAAAGCCTTTATCCGGATTGATCTGGGGTTCCGCTTCCTGGAATAGCTAAAAAGCCGCCGCTTGTTCCAGGCACCCAAAAAACTGGCCGAAAGCTGTCCCGATTTGGCGGCGATTGCACTCCTCCTGGTGTCGCCCGGCAATTCGCTGGGCCCTGAACCGGGAGGATCCCATGATCCGTTTCCTTTCTTCCTTGGCTCGCCTCCCCCGGCCGCCGAAACTTTCCTGGCCGGCGACGGCGTCCATGTTTCTGGCCGCAATGAGTTTGATGGCCTGGCCGACTGTTGCCGCGGGCCAAACCACGGAGACTCAGAAGCTGGTGGCCGGTGACGGCCAAACTGACGATGAATTCGGGTCGGCGGTGGCCATATTCGAAGATTTCATGGTAATCGGAGCTCCCTATGCCGACGATCTCGGAACCAGTTCGGGAGCCGCCTATGTCTTTCGCTACAACGACAACAGCGACCTTTGGGAAGAAGAAGCCAAACTCTTGGCTTCGGACGGGAATTCCAGCCACCACTTCGGCTACGCCGTGGCGGCCTTTGAAGATTTGATTCTGGTAGGAGCCCCGGATTACAACGGCGACGGATTTGCTCCTGGAGGAGCGGCTTATGTTTATCGCCGAGATCACACGGGAACGTGGCAGGAAGAAGCCCTGCTTCGCCACTCGAATCCGAAGCACGGAGACAAATTAGGCAAATCGGTGGCCATCATGGACAAATGGGCTTTGGTGGGGGTTCCCGAAGACGACGACTTAGGCGATAACTCCGGCTCGGCGTTGTTGTTTCACGACGACGGGAATGGCAACTGGAGCTTGGACACCCAACTCTTGGCCAGCGATGGCGGCGCCCACCACGTGTTCGGATGGTCGGTATCTTTGTTTTCCGATCCGGCCAGGGAAACCATCGCGGCAGTCGGAGCTCCAGGCACCGCCGTCACGGCTTGCTATATGTTCCGCTACGAACAAGGAGCTTGGGCCGAAGAGCAGAAACTTGTCCAAAGCGAAGGCTTTGGCATGGCCGTTTCCTTGACCCAGAACTTCGTCTTGGTCGGAGCGCCGTACCGAAACGACCATGGTTCCGCCTACGTGTACCGGTACATCAGCAACCACGAAGTTTGGGAGTTGGACCAGGAATTGATTCCTTCCGACGTCGCAACCGATGATGAATGCGGAGCGGCGGTGTGCATGTTCGATGACATCGCCTTCCTCGGTTCACCCAGGGATGACGATGGTGGTTCCAATTCCGGATCCGCTTATGTATTCCGCTACAGCGGCGGCCGGAAATGGGCCGAAGACGACAAGTTGGCGGCTTCGGATGCCGCCGCTGACTACCACTTCGGAGAAGCTGTGGCCATCAACGACGTCCACGTCGGAGTGGGTGCTTCGGATTCTGAGGTCGGCGGCAGTTCTCGCGGTGCAGTCTACACCTACGACGGTCGGGTTTACGCCTGCTCCTTGTCCTGCACCCCAGAAACCCTGCCCAGTGGGGGAACGGTAGAGGTCGACTTCCGCGACGGCACTCCCATGGCCCCGGTTTGGTTGGGCTACAGCTTGACCGGTTTGGGCAGCTTTCCGGTTCCGCCCTTAGGAGTGGTTTTGGACTTGGACCAGCCATTTTCGATCGGCCCGCCTTTGATCACTGATCCTTTGGGCGCCGCCACCTGGTCGCTGAGCATTCCCAATGTTCAGGGCATCGACGTGTGGTTGCAAGCCGTCCAAGTTGGTTTGGTAAGTAATTACTTGGCCACCGACGTGCAATAAATCGAAGCTTTTCGCAAAAGTCCTTGACTTCACTCCGGCAAGTCAAGGACTTTTTGCGTTTGTTCTCTCAATGCAAACAACAGATCACTTTTTAGCGTCGGCGGACCGTGCTCTTGCAACAAGCCCTCGGCACGGAGGAAGGCCCGCCTGGCTTCGGAGAGAAGCCCTTCCGAATCGGCTCTTTCCGCAGCCCATCCCATCCCCGCCGCAGCCTGGAGATAAAGTTCGCAAGCCTGATCGACCCATTGCGCCCTTTGCAAAGGCTGCGGCCATCGGGACCGGATTTGCCCGGCTTGTTTCAGCTTGCGCCAGGCCGAAGGATAACGGCCCAAACTCAAGTCGGCTGCACCCTCGCCACTGAAACAATAGGGTGAAGCCAAACCTCGAAACGCTTGTTGCTGGAAGCTTAAATATGCCGCAAAGCGGGTGGCTACCGCTCCCAAAGCCGTCGGTCGCTGCCCCTTGAGCAAACTTCGTTTTGGAAATAGATTTAGAATCCAAGCCGCTTGCGCGATGGCGACGGGAGAAGGAATGGTTTCACTTTCCAAACTGAGAATGAGGGCCTCGGCGTCCTGCCAGCGCTTCTGAGCCAGGAATACGCGCAATAGCAATAAGCCGGCCCTGGCCTGCCTTTGTTGACCCAAGCGGGCCGGAGTTTTGCCGACGCTTCTTTGCCAGGCCCGTTCGGCGAAAGTGGCGGTGAGCTTCAGGTCCTCGGTGAAATGGAATTCTCCCAAGGCCAAGCAAAGGTGGATATCCAAAGGTTGCCGCTCCTGTGCTTTGGCAAACCAGGCCGCGGCTTGCTCCCGGTTTCCCAGCAAGTAATGGGCTTGGCCCAGACCCCGAAAGACGTTGTGGCCGCCCCAAACTCGCTCTCCTTGCATCCGGTCCTCTGCGGCTTGGAAAAAAATCGTGGCTCGATCAGCTTCTCCCATCAAAAGGGCGATTTGCCCCAAGGTGGAGTAGCCGAGGAAAGTCAGAGCTTCGCCACCGCGACCTTCCAACTCGAGCAAGCGCCGCCTAAGTTCCGGTAACAAATGGTAAAGGCCGTAAGTGCGGGCGAAAAAGAATTCGCATCGGGCCGACAAAAGAGGCGCCAATCGTTGCATCGGCCAAGCCTGCTGGACGGCTTTCCAGTGCTGAATGGCAGCCAGGAATTCATCCCGAGTTCCGCCCTTATAAAGCTCTTCGAACAACCGCAGGCCAATCAAACAATGACTCAGGGTGTGATCTTGATTGATTTCCAAGCCATCGATCCAGTCGAAGGCTTGAGAAGGAAACTCTCCTGATTCGGAGCCCGGCCAGAAAAAGACTTGTTGTTCTTGAAGCGCCGCACCAGTCCCATGCTCTCGGATTATGGATTTAGCTGGATGATCGGCGGGAATCAGTCCTCCGCTTCTGGATTGGAGTGCGGCAAGGGACGCTGCCGCTTGCAAAAATCGGATTTCCTTTTGCAAGCCGTCCAAACCACGACGCTCCGCCAAGCTGAGCGCACGCTGAAACTGCTGTCCGGCGACTTCGAATTGTTCTCTGCCAAAATCAACCATGCCTTGAAAAAGGGGCCCGCAGGGCTCTCCAGGGTCCAACACGAAACACCAGCGGACGCCTTCCAATCCATAGGGAAACTCCGGCCATTGCCAAGCCTGTCGCAGAGGAAGGAACTGGCGTCGCAGCTCCAGGCTTTGTTGGCGCAGTTGTTGCCGGTTTTGCCACCACCAAGCTCCGGTGGCCGAAACCGCGACTCCTACCGCCAAGATTGCAGCGACTAGAGCCTGACGCCGCCTGAGCCATTTCCCCGCTCGAGTCCACCAGCGCGGCGACCTGGCCAAAATGGCTTCCCCCTGATGAAAGCGTCGCAAGTCTTCCGCGAAAGCGGCCATGCTCCCATAACGAGCTTGTGGCTCCTTTTCCATAGCCTTGCGGCAAATAACCGCCAGATCCTTGGGAATCCTTCGGTTGAGTTTTTGCAACGGAATGGGTTCTTGCCCAAGGATCTTTTGAAAAACGGCTTCGGTCCCGTCGCCTGAAAACGGTCGTTCCCAACTCAACAATTCATACAAAGTGACACCCAGCGAATAAATGTCGGAATGAACATCCACGGCCGCCGGTTTCCCGCGGATTTGCTCCGGAGACATATAGAACGGCGTCCCCGAAAATTCTCCGGTTTTGGAAAGGGCCAAGGCTCCCACGATTCTGGCCAACCCGAAGTCGCAAACCTTGGGCTTTCCGTTAACGTCCAGCAAAATATTGGAAGGCTTCAAATCTCGATGAATGACTTGCGATCGATGAGCGAAGGCTACCGCCTCCGCCACTTCGGCCATCAGGCGAGCCGCCTTTCGAAACCAACCCCTTGGCGGTTCCCCCTGACGTTTTTGTACTTCCAAGTAATCGGCCAAGGTCCGCCCTTCGCCCACCATTTCCTGGGCCATGAAAGGCACGGTTCCTTGCTTTCCGATGGCATAAATCGCGGCGATTCCCGGATGATTCGGCCGGCCTCCGGCTTCCGCTTCACGCAGAAATTTTTGAACCGCTCTCTCCGAACATCGAAGTTGGGGAGCGAGGACTTTGACCGCCACCCGGCGATGCAGGGAAATTTGTTCGGCCTCATAGACGGTGGCCATGCCGCCGGCGCCAATTACCCGAATCAAGCGAAAATCGCCAAGCTGCCTTAACTCCGGCGGAATCGAGTCAGGCTGCTGGGCATCGATATCCAACGCCTGGGTGGAGGCCGAATCGGCTGAAGTCGCGAAAAAGTCCTGAATCTTGGCGGCCAACTGAGGATAATCCTGGAGCCAAACTTCCGGATCGTCATCTTCATCCGGAAGGAATGGGCTCGAAGCCGAGGATTCCTGGTCCGGCTCTTCCATGGGGCGGTTTGATTCGGGAAGACGCCTTGGCCCTTTTCTCTTCTAATTTTACCATGGCTGCACCCTGACCACCGGGGATGGGCCATGCAAGTGAATCCCGCTTCCGAGGACGACCGCCTGCAGCAGCTTCTCGCTCTCGCTGTAAAAGGGGATCGGCAGGCCCTCGGCCAGCTTTATGAAATCTTCGAGCGGGAGATGCTCGCCGCCGCACGCCGCCAGCGAGGATCGGGATTAGCCGCTCTGTTGGAAAGCCGAGACCTGATTCAATCGGTATGGAAAGACGTCCTGAACGATTGGGATCAATTCGAATACAGGGGCCCGGACGCCTTCGCTCATTGGCTTCAAATCCTCCTTCGAAACAAGATCCGGGCCAAAGGTCGATTTCATGCTGCGGCCAAACGAGACTTTCACAAAAAAGTGGGGTTGGCGGAAAACGGTGCCGGAGACCCAACGGGTGCCGTAGCGGCCAAGGCCGGAGTTCCGACCCCTTCCCAGGTTTTCAGTAGAAAAGAAGAGCGTCAACGGCTGCAAGCGGTTCTGGCCACTTTTCCCGAACTTCAACAACGGATCATGGTCATGCGATTGCATGACCAACTCAGTTATGAACAAATCGGCCAAACCTTGGGCAAAAGCCAAGAAGCGGTGAAAAAGGCCTATGGTCGAGGTTTGAAGAGGCTCATGCAGGCCTTGCTGGACGTTTCTCAGAGCGGTGATCGGTTATCCTGAAGAGAACTCAAGCCTTGGCTTTCCTCGATTCCTTCTAAAAAAACTGGAAAAAAAGCGTGAATCGAAGAACCAGGGCGGCAACCCATAAATCCCCCTTTCTTTACCCCTTGACCTCCCCCCTCCGGACCTTGGAATCCAGGCTTTTGAGTTTGGCCGCCAGCCTGGTGAGCCTGTGGGTGGCGCTTGGATCCACGATGCCGGCTCAAGGCAGCGTGGGTTTGAATCAAACTGTCATGCTTCCGGTTTCGGCAGCCGGAGACGCTGATCACGCCGTGGTTGCAGTGAACTCCAACGGCGATCTTGCCGTGGTTTGGCAAAATAAATCTGAGATCTCCGGCACCAGCGTCCGCCGAATCGAAGCCCTTTGCTTGAGTTATTTGGGGGCGGGACGGTGGAGCTTGCCTACCACCGCCGAAGTCGTCACCCTCGCAGACCCGACCCTTGGACTGATGGGCGGTGCAGCCGACGACTGCTGGAAACCGGATCTGGAGGCGGTAGGGGATCACTTCGTGGCCACTTGGCCTCGGGCGGTGGCCGGAGATGATTCCCTGGCTCAAATGGAAGCCGTTCTTTTGCAAGCCACTTCGAGTGCACCGGTGGTTTTGGCTCCAGCATCGGGGGTTGGCTTCGTGTTCGACCCTCAACTGGTTCCAGGAAGCGCCTCGGTCATGCCGGATTTAGCCCGGATGGGGGGCTTTTCACAGGTTGCCGATCAGACGGGAGTGGTTTACGTCCACCAAAGTTGGCAACAAGGTTCTCTCCATGAATTCGAACTTCGCTTTGCCTTTTTGAACTTTCAGGGAGCCGGCTTTCAATTTGAAGGCCCTTTCGTCCTCGATTCCGACATCCCAGTGGACGATTTCCATAGCGGCGGACCTTATGGAGCCCGAGTGATCCCGGATCTGGTCGAATGGCAAGACGGTTCCTTGGTTACCGCCTACGGCCGTTATGCTCAAGCCGCTCACTTTGGGAATCCACAAGGAGAAGGAGCCATCGTGGTGCAAGCCTTTGATTTTCAAAGTGGCGGCGTGCCGCAAATGGGAAGTCGCCTAAGTCTGGTCGGCAGCCAATCGCTTCTATGGCAGCGACGGCCAAACTTGGCTACCAGTTCGGTGGACGGTGAGGATACGGTTTCCATGGTTTGGTTCGAGTATCCCGATGGCGGCATTCAATTCGGTGATGCCGACGTCCACTATCGGATCCTGGATCTGCAAAATGGACTTCAAATCACCGATTTGGCCTTTCCCAATCAAAACGGCTCCAGAGACGCCTTTCCGGTTCCGGTGCATGGATCCGGGCTCCGCGCCTGCCTGGTTTATTCCAGCAGCCTGCAAGGACCTACAATTCGAGGATGGACCCCTGCCTTTGGGACTCAATTGGAAACCTTGGTCACGGCGGGCACCGATCCGCAACGCCCCGCCGTCGATCTATTGGAATTCGGCCCTCCTGGCCAGGCCGGCGGTCGCCTGCTTCCGATCCTTTATGAAGCCACCGACAGTGCCAGCGGCAACACCCGCATTTTTCTGAAAATCCTTCGCCTTTGACCTCTCGTGACTCAAACTCCTCCTAAGTTCGAAGTTTGGTTTGGTTTCTTGGCAGCGCTGTTCTTGAGCCAGTGTGGGGGCAAAGCCGAAGAACCTTGGAATACGGCTGAAGGTGCTCTTCTGGCCGAAGCCGACGCCCGAAAAATGGTTCGGCAGGGGCCGAAACTGTTGGATCCGGAAGAATTCAAAATCGGCCGGCGCATCGAGGACTTTTCCTTTCGAGACTTGGACGGAAAAGAAGGCCGCCTTTATCAATTTCAAAAGCAAAAGGCCACGGTGGTGGTATTGACCGATACCACCTGCCCTTTGTGCCAACGTTATGCTCCCGCCTTGGCTCGGCTGGAGCAAGAGTTCACCCCTAAGGGAATCGCCTTTCTATTCCTCAATCTGGGCGAAGCGGAGACGGAACAAGCCATGCAGGACATGCGGGAAGCCCATGGCTTCCAAGGACCCTATGTTCATGACCCGAGTGGTGAGTTGGGCCGGCGCCTCGGAGCCACCAGTACCACCGACGTCTTCGTGCTGGACTCGGCTTTTACCTTGCAATATCGAGGAGCGGTGGACGATCGCCTGGGCTTCGGCTACAGCAAGCCCAAGGCTTCCCGACCCTATTTGAGGGAAGCCTTAAACGCCGTTTTGGCCGGTCGCCCTCCCCTGGACGCGGCAACCTGGGCACCAGGCTGCGTATTGGATCTCTCTGATGCTCCGGCACCAAACGACGAGGTGCAACTTACCTACCACAATCGGATTTCCCGCATTTTCCAGCGAGCTTGCAATGACTGCCATCACGAACAAGGAGTCGCCCCCTTCGCTCTAGAGAATTACGCCCAAGTGAAAAGCAAACGGGGCATGATTCGCTTTGTGATCGAAGAAGGCTTGATGCCGCCATGGTTCGGAGCGGAGGAAAGCGGCCCATGGGCCAACGATATGAGCTTGAGCCAGGACGACCGGCAGGCCATTTTCGATTGGCTGGATGCCAAATTGCCGGAAGGAAACCCGCAAGATGCGCCTTTAGAACGAAGCTATCCCGACGGCTGGCGAATTGGAAAACCCGATGCAATTTTTTCCATTCCCGAAGTCGTCAAGGTGCCGGCGGAAGGCGTGGTTCCCTACTACTTCTTTCCGATCGAAACCAATTTCCCGGAAGATCGTTGGGTTCAGGCGGTGGAAATCCGTCCTACCGCCAAAGAAGTGGTACACCACGTCACCGTTCACTTGCTGCCGAAGGAATTGAATCAGGAAGGATTGGATGCCAAGGTTTGGAAACAACGAGTAGGCAAACACGGTTTCTTTATGGGTTACGTACCGGGAGCCGATATCCGCATCTATTCCAGTGAAATGGCCCGCCGCCTGCCGGCCGGCGCCACCTTGATGGTCCGCCTGCATTACAACCCGAATGGGCGGGAGGTGGAGGATCAAACTCAAATCGGGCTGATATTCCGCCAGGATCCTCCTCCCTTTGAGGTTTTCTGTGAGGCCATCCAGGATCGGCCCGGCTTGAAGATTCCCCCTTACGAGGCTCACTACGTTCATCGCACCGAGCAGACCATGCCCTACGGTGTCACCTTGCTGTCGCTGATGCCGCACATGCACCTGCGAGGCAAGAGTTTTCAATACGAAGTGCGCAAACCCGACGGTTCGGTGGTCGATCTGCTGACCGTACCGAGCTACGACTTCAACTGGCAAATGCTCTACGTGTTTCGAGAGCCACCCTTCTTCCCGGCAGGAAGCGTATTCGCCGCTACCGGCATCTTTGACAACAGCCCGGCAAATCCAGCCAACCCCGATCCGTCGAAAGAAGTCCGCTGGGGGCAACAAACTTGGCACGAGATGTGTATCGGCTACTTGGAGTACTATCGGCCGCTTCAAGCCAAACAATGAGGCGGGATCCTATTCCTCCTCCTCCTCCTCGCCGCCGCCATAGCCCAGTTGATTCAATTCCCGTTGCATGGAAGGGGAGACTTGCCCTTTCACGCCTAGCCCCTGGGGCAAGCGCGGGTCTTCGGAGTCGAAATACCAACCGGAATCCCGCAATTGCTGAAACATACGCGCAACCCTTTCCGGTTGGGCCGCGGCTAAGTTGACCTGCTCTTTCGGGTCTTCCCTTAAGTGAAACAACTCAAAGTATGGCTCCGGATTGTCGGCATCTACTTCTCGGCGAATGAGCTTCCAGTCGCCGGTCCTCAGCCCTCGGTAATGATGGGGAGGACGGCCGTCGCCGCCGGTTTCCATGGGCGCGGGCCTGGATTCCTGTTCCAAGCCTTGCAAGATCGGGGTAAGGGAAGATCCCTGCCAATGGCTCTTGGGCCAAGAACCTTGCGGCAATTGACCGAGTTCCACCAGAGTCGGCAACAAATCCAAGACCCGCACTTGAGCCTCTACTCGAGCCGGTCGGATCCGCGGTCCCCACAACAACAGAGGAACGTGCACTAACTCGTCGTACAGAGTGTGGCCGTGGCCTAACAAGCCCGGCTCACCGGCGGCGGTTTGACCGTGTTCCAGAAACTCATCGCCGTGATCTCCAAATACCAGGACCACCGTATTCGGAAAGCGAGTCATCAACTCATCTAAAAAAGGAGCCAGGGAGAAATCCATCGACAGCAATTCTTCGTCATAAGCGTCGAGCCATTGCTGCACTTGCGCATCCGTCAGAGGCAATCGACCGGCATGGCGCTCTTCCACCAGTTCTCCGGTCAACCGCAGTTCGGATTCGGCCAGGCCCCATCGTCCTCGAAACGGCGCGGGAGCCTCGTATGGATAATGAGGGTCCATAATGTGCATGTAGAGGAAAAACGGCAGGTCGTCATCGCGCTCCCGATTCAGCCATTTTTGAACCGCCGCCACCATTTCCTTAGTTCGACCGCTTTCACCCCGATACAAGCGAAAGGATTGAAAGCCGCTACCAAAGCCGGTTCCCGGTCGGATGTTCGGATTGCGGGACCAAGCTGCGGTTTGGTAACCGGCGTTTCGAAAATACTCGGAGACTATGGCGTGATTTTCGCTTAATCGCACCCAGCGACGGCCTCGGACTTTCTTTTGCCGCACTTGGTGAGAACGGGCTCCGTGAAGCGAAGGCACCAGACTGGTGAACGCCGTGGCCACCGACGGCATGGTCCAGGGCGCTTGGGCTACCGCCTGCTCGAAGACTACGCCCCGTTCGGCCAAAGCCGCCAGTTCCGGATGAGTTTCTCTTTCGTAGCCCAGAAAGCTGGCATGGTCCGCTCTCCAAGTATCGACGCAGACCAGCACCACGTTGGGCCGGCCTTTCGTATCCGGTCGAGACAGTTCCGCTTTGAGGCTTGGCACCAACATGGCTCCGCCCATCAAAAGGAACAGCACCGGATGAGCCCAAAGCCGGTGGATTCGGCTAAAGCCGGTCCATGGCTTTCCCTTTTTCGCGGCAAGGAATTCCACCAAAAAGAAGCCGAGCAAAGCCACCCCGGCGGCCATGGCGGCCGGCTTCACCGCCTGCTGGCGAGCCCAGTAATCCACCGGCAACCAAGAAAAGCCTTGCTCTCCCCATTGTTCCAAGCGCCATTGTTGCAAGGATCGCCACCCGACCACCACGATCCAAGCGAGGAAGAAGGCATTTACGGAAGACCGCAAGCAACGCCCCCAAGGTAGGGGGCGTTGGTTTTGAGAAGGAGAAGGCAAGGGAACCTACTGAACGGTGATGGTTTCGATGTCGGTGATCCCACCCAAAACGATGGTTGGGAAGGCGCTGATGTCAAAGGAAACCGCCACCAAGTTCAAAACGGTCCCCGGAGGTATCGAGAAAGGCCAAATTACCACGGGGGTACTTCCGCTACCGTCAGAAAGTACAGTGCCGGACAAAAGCCCCGGGATTTCATCGAGGGACCGCTGCAGATAGAAATCATCCAGCAAGCCGGTATTCCGCGAATCCGGAAGCAGGTATTGGTCAAGGCCGCCCGAAAGCAACACTCCGAAGCTATATCCACTCTCGAAACTCTGGAAGTGCTCGATTTCGAAATGAACGCTTTGGCCACCGCTGAAGGTGCCCACCGGATGGAGCGTCGGCGGCCGGAAACCGCCGGCATAAACACCGTTAGTGCCACTGTCGTCGGCAAGCCAAGCTTGGATGACGTTGCCGTAAAGCTGGTTGTAATCCAAAACCGCGAAATCGGCGTCTCCAGTCGTATCCGAGATCGCCATGCCGGTGGTCCAAGTGGTTCCGTTGTCTCGACTGTAAGCGGTTTCCACTACGTTTGGAAAAGCGCCACTGGTCCAGGTCAAGGCGATGACGGCGTCAGCCTCGCCATGGGTTACGTGACTGAAAGCAGGAAATCCTCCGCCTTGGGTGCTGACCTGCGTTTCGGTCCAGATGGAACCGTCCAGGGAGGTGGCCAAGTAAATTTCATCTTGTCCGCTACGGTTGTCCTCCCAGGCAACCAGGAAAACGCCGTTTTGAATCGCCACCGCCGGATTGTCCACGTCGTCCACGCCCGGAGTGTAATTTCCGATCAGGACGTCGCTGCCCAGCCAATTACTTCCCATGTTGTAAGACACGTTCCAGCGAAGCTCTTCCACCGTCGTCGATGTCCGCTCGTCCTGCCAAGCAGCGACCACGGTCAAGCCCTCGGTGAAGGTGGCCACCGAGCCATCGGCATCGGCAGCACCGGCGGGATCGGTATCGACTCGGTGGTCCTGAGTGTTCCAAGTACTCCCGGAATAGTGGGAATGTTGAAACCAGATGTCGTCCATGGTGCCGGCTCGATTGTCTTGCCATATGACCGAGATGTGCCGGTCATGACCGCTCATAGTGATGGCGTCAATATCGAAGTCCCCCGGGTTGAAATCTTGGGGCACGTGAACCGGTGCGTGGAAATTGAACCCGGCGTCTTCGGAAACTACGGCATAAAGTTCTTCGTTGGAAGCTCCATCAGGATCCACGGTGAAAACTACGTAAACGTAATCGGGGAGACCGGAGGTATCGTTGTTGTCGGCCCAAAAATGCCAATCGCGGATAGAACCGGTTCCGATCGGCTGGGTTTTGTCCAAGCGCACTTCACCTTGCCAACTCGCTCCCTGATTTTCGGAGAAGTTGAAATAAAGTTCGCGATTGGATGCCCCGTGGCGCTCGTCTTCCCAAAGTACGTAGATCGCATCCCCGACGACGTGAACCGAATCGGCCTGAATGGTCTTGGCGCTGGCCGAAAGGTCTCCATCGATGCGCACCGGAGTCGACCAACTCAAGCCGCGTCCATCGGATGTAGACACGTAAATTCCGCCGTCACCTTGGTCATGCCAGGCCAAGGCGGTCAATTCACCTCGAGTGGAAACGGCCGGCCCTTGTGCGGCGCCTACCGCGGTGCTGTCCACTCGGAGGGAAGGGCGTGGGTTTTGCGCCGGCAACCACGAAGCGATGGCCAGGAAAACCAAACTGCTGGGAAGAAAGAATTTCATCGGGCGGTGCTTAGAAGGGGGGGATCGACCAGGGAGGAGCCTGCCATTCGGCCTCGGCCATGATTTCAGGTTCCGCCATGCCGGTGTGCAACCAGGCGTCCAGCAAATCTGAACCGGTAGCCGCCAAATGAGGAATGGTTCCCGAGTTCGCTAAATCCAGGAACTGGACGTATTCCCAACAGGTGGCTTGGTAGAGCAATCGAATTCGCCCACGAGCCGCTCCCGGAGGAGGATCCAGAATCACTTGGTCCCAGTGACGGTAGATTCCACCTGGACCGGGATTTCCGTATTGATCGGCCGGAACCGGAAGGCAATGGCGTTGCTCGGCTTCATCGTAGCGGAAGCCAAAGGGGGGAATGCGATTGTCGTGGAGCAAAGTGTCGTTCAGAACGAAATGAAAGCTCTCCACGGCGGTGCCTGGCGCGCCGGCGGCGGCATCGGCAAGCGTCATCGTGACTTGCCCGTTGGTTCGGTCATATTGCAAAGGAAGCTGAGCCGGCAAACCCACGAGTTGAATCAAACGGTCGGCCCAAGCTTGTCCGATGCCCATCTCGGCCTGATATAGATGCAATCGAGGATCGTGGAGATCGAGGAGACTCCGAACGGTTAAATTCTGGCCTCGATGTATGACGTCCATATCGCCGTAAGCACCGTCTTCCCTCAGCAATCCGCCGGCAGCATCGAACCACTGCAGGTTCAGCCACATGCGGCGTCCCTCCGGGTATCCGGTCAATAATTTATGGCCGGTCAAGTTGATGATTCGAACCACATTTTTGTCCACCTTCAACCGAACCGCATCGCGCAAATTTTGCCGTGCCCGATCGATTCCGGATTGCATGGCCAGTCGCTCTTTGTGACCCAGGCCACCTCCCAGCATCAAACGATCGCGCTGGTCCAGATAAAGGATGGCTTGCGGTGACCAGCTATTGCCCCCGGTAAGGTCGTGGCTTGGCAGGTCGAAACGAAGAGGAGAGCCGGGCAGGTTTGAACCTTGTCCTCGCACCGGTCGCATGTGGCAACTCTGGCAGGAGAAGAAACGTGGCGTTCCGTCTTCATAATCACCACCGCGGCCGGCGATTTGAGCACTTTGCCAAGCCTGTCGAATCGCTCCAGCTTGCAGTTCGGGAGGTAATTGGGAGTAGTCGGAAACCCGCCAATCGTCCAATCCGCCGGCCAGGTGCTCGCTGTAGGTTCGCTCCACCACGCCATAACGATGGGGGGGATTCAACAACGCCGCCTTGGTGGTTACCGGATCGCCGGGGACGCCGCTGAATTGTCCCGGAGGCAGGGGCACGGGCGCACCGTGGCTGGGCGCCAGATCTCCCGTGAAGGGATTGGAGACGTCGTGACAAGTCCCGCACAAAGCGGATTCACGGTGAAAGTTGGAACTTTGGCTGGGATGAGCAGCCAGCGTGTTGGCATAGGGACCGAATTTGGTATCGGGAAACAAGCTCAGCACGAACATGCCCGAGCCATACCATCCTTCTGGATTGGCGCCGCCATCATTGGCGATGAAGGGATAGTTCTGAATGCCCAGATGCTCTGAATTATCCGGATTGGTCATGCGATGACAGAGATCGCATTCCACCCCGTTGCCGTCCTCGGCGGCCAACATCTGCGAGCCGTCGGTTGGGCTGGAACGGCCGGCCAGCCAACCTCCGGAAGCATGGCAGCGCAGGCAAAAGTCGCCGGCGCCGTCTACCGTTTGCTCGGAAACCGCCATCGCCGCCCAGAACAGGGGATCGCGCCCGGAATGGGCCATCATCGAGCCCCGCCACTGGCCCACCGGCTCGGCTTCCCGATCGTAGTTGGCGTGACACGACGCACAATCCTCCACCGGGTCCAAGGGAAGGACCTCAAAGGGTTGGCTGCCAGGAAGTTGCACCTCCGGCGGCGGCACCAAAGCCATAGCCAAGCTGATGCCGGCGCCAAGCGCCAGCACCGTGAAATGGTGGGCGAGGGGATGCATGAAGCGGCGTCGATCGGGGAACCGCTGAAGGGCCAATCTAACACAGAGGAGGTGCTCAAATTTACCCCAGGAAACAGGCCACCTAACCTGAATAAGGGTCCGACCGAAGAGAAATCTCAGGAAGGCAGGAATTTTTCGAAATTTCCAGATCCTATCTTTCCTACTGTGTTGAAGGCGAGGCTCTGATGGTAATTCCAAGGCCGCGTCCAGATTTTCACTCCTATTGGTCGAGTTTTGCTTCACTCACTACCTGGTTTGAACAACCCGGAGACGTTCCATGTTTGCCAGTTTCCTTTTGCTCTGTACTTTCCTTTCGCTCACCCCCCAAATCCCATCGTTCCGCTTGGTGGATGAGCGGGGAAATGAGTACGACTTGGACCAGGAGGCCATACCGGTCACCGCAGTAGGGAATTTCATCATTGAATTCGATTTTCAATCGCCCGTTCAAGATCTGCAGACCAGGATGTACGCCGAGCCCGATTGGCAGGTCGTCTATTCTCTGCGTCCATCCACCCAAAGCCCCGCTTCTCTTTTGGAAGCTTCTTACCCTTGGGTTTATCGAGGAAACAATGAAAAACTGATTCCAGTATCGACCGCCTTCAATCCCTCTACAGGTAAAGGGAAGGCTGTGGTCCTCATGCCGGTGGGAGCCGAAATGCTCAACGAAAGTTGGGGCAACCTTTGGCTCGGAGAAAACGTCCTCACTCTTTATTGGGGCAAGGAATCTCAACTCAACGGTAATTCGCTCACCCCACCGTCTACGGCTCAGGGTGAACTTCGCCTTTCCTTTCGAGGCTATCTGCCTGAGGTAGCCTTAGGCTTTCCGGACAATCGCCGGATGCTAGTGGGGGGCAGTTATCCTCTTTTCCTGGTAGTCAATCAGCCTTCAGACATTGACCGTCTTTTCCAAATCGATCCAGATCAGGCATTTGTGGATTGCCCGGAGCAAATCCTCCTTCCTGCTGGAGAAAGGTCGGTTCGAGTCGAAGTCACTCCTCAAAACGAGGGCGTGTTCTACATTAAAGCCACTTCCAGCCATTTCCCTAACCAGGTCTTCCTATCTCAATTCGGGAAATGCCAATGGCCGGTTCGGGAAGTCGCATCACCATCCGCCCAGAATCCGATCCGGGAAATCGCTCCGCCAGCCGATCCAGAAGATGGGGAAAGCAACCACGAGGAGGCTCAGTCTGCCACCTCACTTGAGAACCTCCAGTATTCGTTGTCAAAAACTTGGTCGCCTCAGGAAAAAGCATGGATGGCTGCAGCCCCAAACCTATCGCAAACTCCATCGGAGGAAATCGGCGCACCATGGGAAACGGTGGATTCAGTTTCCTGCAAGCGTTGTAAGGGTACCTATGAGCTTCGATTGGATGCAACCAATTCGAACCCGCATCTTGGCACAACCGCTCCTTATCAAGTTCGAATCGAGGGGGATTTTTCTGCCGGCGCAGAATTACAAATCCGACCAAGCCTCTGTTCTTGCAAATCGATTCGAAAGGTTCCCAAGACTCCTCTCGAATCTGGCACAGTCTTGACTTTGGAGAATCGGTTCATCATCTGGCTGGATCAACAGAAGTTTTCGATCGACCTGATGGTCAATCAACCCGGCAAGGGGTCGTGCACTCACCAGTTAAAGTGGCACTACGTTGGGAAAAATCCGTTTCAATGGCAGTTCGATACCAATTCCCTGGAAGATCCTTCATGTAAATGCGAAGACGCAGTCGAATCCTTCTCCTTTGCGCTTTGGGCCGATGCTCCCGACTTAACCGATCGATGCTTCCTGCCTTCTTCCTGGAGTGGCTTTCAAGTGGAAAGCTCCTTTTCCGAGGGCACCAAGATTTGGAGGCTGAAGCCGAAGCGAGTCCATGCCTGCAACAGCAAAATAGCCGTCCCTCCCTTTCCCTTGTTTGCGGGCACCGGAGTCGAAATCGAAACGATCCGTGACCCGAACTGGAAACCCGCCTTCGAAGTTCAGGCAGACCGTGCAAGTCTGGGTCACCTGGCTCGGATTCGGCTTCCTTGGCAAAATTTCAACGAAGACCGGTTCAAGGTTGAATTTGAAGGATGGTGCAAGCCCAGACTCATTCGAGCCAAGACCTTTACCTCGGAGGAAGTCGAGCTGGATTTGTGGCTTCCTGACTTTGCTGGAGGTCACCGTGATTTGGACGTAAATTGCGTCATAACTCATTGGCCGAATCACGGAGATCCAGTCGCCGTCGTTTACCCTTGTCGATTCCTGATTCCTTAACTCTCCTCGTCATGAGCTAAAAGAAAATCGGGGCATAGATGGTTTGGGTCATGGCCGCGTCCGGGCTTCCGCCAAAAAGGACCAGAGCTTGCGTGGCCACGAATTGCGGAATCGGAATCATGGGGATGAACTGAGTTGAAGTAGCGCTCGAACCCGAGCCTGTGTTGACCACATCGAAAAGGCGGGCGGGTTCTTGCAAACAGAGACAAAATCCGCCGAGAGGGGCGATGCAGGGGCCGTCGCCTACCCCTTCCAAACTGTAGATGAAGTAGACATCATCGCCTGGGTTGGCTCCATCCACAGTAAAATCCACGAAGCTGCCTATGATCAAAGGGTCTTGCGTGAAAAGGAGAGTCGGGTCATAGACGTTTTGAGACGCGGAAATCACATCCACCTTCACGTAATCCACTCGAGTATCATCCGAAACTCGAATGTCCAGAAATTGGTCCGCATTCATTTTGGACCGGAGATCGACTCCACCCGGAAGGTTGGAAAGATCCAAAGTAAAAATAACGGCGGGCCCGTCGGTAGGCCAAGAACCCCCTGCGGCAGGGAGGTTGGCAATCGGAGAACTCCAGAGCCAAGTTTGGTTGGGAGAATCCAGGCCAAGGCTCAGAACGTCATTGAACGTTTGTCCCGCCCGGCATGGCCGAAGTCGGATTTCCAAGACGGCTCCGGTAATGGTGTTGGGCAAATTTTGCACGGAATGGGCGAACCAATGATCCCAAGCATTTTCGCCCTCGTCGAACGTTCCTAGAGTGGGATTTCCGACAAAACTCAAATAGCTTTCCAAGTTCGCACTGCGAACCACGTATTCCTCATCGTGAGGAATCAAAGTAGCGAAGTCGTCATCGATCCCTCCCCAGAAGGTATGGGCGCATACCCAATTTCGAGGCTTGGATCCCAAATCCTCCTCTGTGGAAGTAGGGGAAACCCCTGAAGCGGGCAAGTGCCCGTACATCATCAGAAAAAGGCAAAGGCTGGGAAGTCGTGCAGAGCGAATCACGAGTGAGTCCATTGAGGGTTGGGGGAGGAGTTAGGGAACAAGCATCTTTCCCCCCGTCCTTTGAACTGGACAGGGGGAAATCTATGGTTCCAATTAGATCACGGATCCACGGTGAGCGGTTTCCAATCTAAAGGAAAACCGGAGCGTAGATGGTATGAGTCATGACGGAGTTGAATCCACCAATGCCTCTTGGGATCACAGCTTGCGTGCCTACGTAAAAGGGAACCAGCATGGGCGGAATCCATTTCGTAGAGGTCGCCGAGGTCCCCAGTCCGGTGTTTACCACGTCAAAGAGAACCACCGTATTCAACAGGCAAAGGCACATATTGCCCAAAGCCAGAACACAGGGACCATCGCCTACTCCGGCGGTGCTATACAGAAAGTAGATGTTTTCCCCAGGCAAGGCGCCACTGACGGTGAAGTCGGTGAAACTTGACACCACTAAAGGATCTTGGTCGAAACTCAGGTTTGGATCGGAAGCATCAATGGCGGAAGACACCAAATGAAGTTGCAGATAATCGACTCGAGTGTCGTCAGTCACACGCAAATCCAACACCCCATCCTGATTCAGCTTGGGAAGCAAGTCGATTCCGCCGGGAAGATTGGCCAAATCCAATTGGAAAGTGACCGCCGGTCCGCCACTATTCCAAGAGCCACTTGCCCCAGGTAGGTTGGCAATCTGCGAAGAAAAGACCCAGGACTGATTGGGCACATCCAAACCAAGGGTGATGTTGTCGTTGCTGGGCGGTCCAAAGTCGCAGGGCCTCAATCGGATTTCCAGGATCGCTGACTCCAGCCCGCCTGGAAGGCCTTCCACTGAATGGGCAAACCAAAGGTCCGTGGATTGGGCACCTTCGTCGAATTCGGCTAGCGGTGGATGACTGACGTTGTTGAGGTAATCGATGAGATCCGGACTTTGGGTGACGTATTCAGATCCATTGGGAACGGCGGTTCCGAAATCATCGGCTATGCCGCCTCGAAACAAATGACCGCAAGTTTCACTACGAACTTCGCCGGTACTTAGATTGTCCACGCTCAGGCCGCCTTGTGCGTGAGCAAAGGACACTACGTCGAAAGAAAAGATGGGGGGGCTGTCGCTAATGACCCCGACGAAACCAGTGGTATTGGCGGCCAGAGAAGCCACCAGCCCACCTCCGACGTGAAGTTCCCAATCTTCATTCGCCGTATCAAAATCGAAACCAAAGGCCATGGTGCTGATCCCTCCAGGAAAGGAGAAATTCATCATGGTGCCGAAACTCCGAAAATGCATTTGTTGGGAGCCGTTGATCCATCCGTTGGTAAGGATTTGAACGGTCAAAGGTGGATTAGCCGTCGCCAGCCAACCCGCCGCCGTCAAGTAGGGCGTCGGTCCGGTGAAGTCGCCCGGATCGGATTCCAAATCCTCCACACTGACGGAAAGTAACTCCGCTTCCCAAGCACCTCGATCGGTGTAGACGGTGTACTGAGCGGACAAAGGGAGGCTAAAGGCCAAAGCAAACCAGGCAAAAAGGATTGCACGCAAGGATCTCATTACGAACTCCTGGAAAGGAAAGGTTTCGTGAATTCCAATCTTCCTCCCATGCGGGCCATGAATCGGCAGAGGACAAAAAATTCTTTTTCTTCGGGAAAATTCGGAAAGAATGGAAACGATGCCGACTTGTTTTCGGCACCGTGAACCATTAGGAAAAGAGGATCCCATCCTGGTGGCCGAAACCTCCTCCAAACATGCCGCAAAAATTCCCCAAAGTCCTTTCCGCAGCGCTCTTTATGATTCTGATAGGAGCGACCTGCTTGCCCACCAACTATTGTCCGGTTCCGGATCCGATCGAGCCTCCTATTGCAGGGTCTCTTGGTGGAGGCCTGGACGGTTTTGATTCGCCCTACGTCGGTCATACCGGAAGTTGGAACGGAAAAGGAAGCGCATTAGGCGGTGCATCCAAGGGCTCGGATATGGACAAAGAGGTGGAAATGGGCCTCCGCTGGACTTTTATGGCCATTTATTGGCGGGCCATGGAGCCCAACGGCCCAATCTCGGTATTTGACAACCAAGCCTGGGCGGAGCTGGACCGCTTCGTCAAGGAAGCTCAAGCTCGCCATCTGAACATCTTGATGCAAGCACCTGTAATCGGCGGCAACGCCGGCAGTCCGCCCGATTGGGCCGGTAGCCGGGAAGCGGGAAAATCCGCCCCGATGAATATGCAGGCAGCCGCCGACTTCGCCGGCAAGATGGCGCAGCGGTACAAGCCAGGCGGCATCGTTCCCACCCAAGAAGGCTGGGGAAACAGTTTCGGGATTCGGGCTTGGGAACTGGACAACGAACCGGCTTCCTATCTCACCAATTGGAGCGGGCAGGCCGGAGATTACGCCGAGTTCGTGACCCTGTGCGCTGCAGCCATACGAGCCGAAGATCCGGATGCGGTCATCGTCACCCCGTCCATTACCTCCTATCTTTCTCCTTGGCTGACCCAAACCTTGGATGCTCATGCCCTGGAAGGCTCGCCCTTCTACCGGCAACAAGGCATTCCCCATTCCATCGGTCCCGACACCGATGCCGTGAGTTTCCACATCTATGAGGGCTTGGACACTTACTTGGGAGGAGAAGACGACACGGTGGACTGCCGTTTCGTTTCCATTCGCAATACCTTTGAATCTTATGAGAACGTCCCCGGTTTCGAATATGAGCGCAAGAAAGAATATTGGCACACCGAGGGCAATTTCGATTTCGGCTTGAGTGAGCTAAGTCCGGAACAAAAGGCCTCCTGGTATTGGCAATTCATGACTCGAGCTTTCGCTGCCGGAATGCGAAAAGTTTGCATCATGGACGCCACTGCTGCGGAAAGAAAGGCGGTCCGCATTTACGCCCAGGCCCTGCCGGCACCTCATCCGATGATTTACTCCGTCGATCAGATTGAGGTCCTGGCGGGCAAAGCCCACGCCTTCCGCCATCCCTTAGGCGACCAGCCTCAGGACGGCCGAATTTGGGTTCTTTGGGCGGAAGACGGCACTCAGGGAGCGGTCGTTCGTTTGCCGGTTCAAAGCGATCAAGTCGGAATCGTGGATCATCTCGGAAACACTCAGATCATTCCGGCCAACGGCAACCAAGTCACCCTGGGTTTGCAGGGGGGCGGAGATGCTTCCACCACCTACCTGTTGCTGGATCGCTGATCGCAGTCGATACGGATCGCCTCTACGCTCAAAAGGAAAAGGACGGCAAGCGCCGCCCTTTTCCACCCTAAATCCGAGTGATTTCTTCCTAGTCCAAATGGAACAAGAACAATTGGCCGCCCGGCAATAATCCGGGAGTGCCGCCGCCTACCGTGTTGTCGGGGATGGAAGCCGCGATTTCCGCTTTCTTGTCACCGTTTAAATCCGAAACGCCGAACACGAAGCCGTAATAGTGGCCGGCCTTCGAGCCTTCCAAATTGGCCAATTCGTTGCCGTCCACTCCGGAAAAAACGCGCAAGCGGGGGGTCAACTGCCACTGACGATCTAACAGAAAGGCCAAGGTGGCGAAGTCGGGAGTTCCATCACCGTCGACATCTCCCAATGCGGAAGAATCACGACCGAAATCTTCGAACTCGGAACCGAGAATTTGAATCAGACGGCTTCCGTCCAAGCCGGACATGACTCGGGTCACACCCTGAAACCAATCGCCGGTGGAATTGCGCCGGTAACCGGTAAGCAAGAAGTCGGGAGTTCCATCGCCGTTGAGGTCACCCAAGGCATCCAAATCCACCACTTCCATGCGAAGGTCCCGGGCACTGACGGCGTACAGTGGTTGCAAATCTACTCCGCTAAGAGCAGTGAAACCGTCGCTGTGTTGGGTCACCCCGGTGTCATTACCTTTCACCAGCAAATCCGGCACGCCGTCTCCATTCAAATCGCCGGCGCCACACAGCACACTGCCGAGGCTGCGAAATTGAGCCGCCCCGAAGGCTTCCATCAAGTGTTGCCCGTCAGCTCCGTTCAGGATCAGGATCCGTCCGGCACCAAAATGACTTCCCACAGTTTCGTTGGGAAAACCTAAGGCCAATTCCGGCAAACCGTCTCCAGTGAGATCGCCGATCGCCGCCGATTGCATGCCCACTTGACCGACGGTGTGGGTGACCAGGCTGAGCAAGCGACTTCCGTCCCGCCCGGAAACGAAATAGCCCGGAACGAAACCGCCGGCGCCGACGAAGAAGTCCAGCACTCCGTCCTGGTCGATGTCTCCGAGGGTGGTCAGGTTCTGGCCCAGCAAGCTGTCGTCGGTCGGAACCGGCTTCACGGCGTAGAGCATGCTTCGATCGACGCCGGAAAAGACCTGCACCAAGCCGCCGCCCCAAGACCAGGGTTCCGGCCGGTAACCGGGGCTGCCCACGGCAAAGTCGGCCACTCCGTCTCCGTTGACGTCGCCCAAATCGGCGAAGGAGGTCCCGAAGCGTTGTTCATCCTGCACGCTGGGGAGGTATTGAAGCAGCTCCAAGTCCCCTTGCGGGGTTGGACTTAGAGCCAGGAGCAAAAGCAGTCCGGAGGTCATGTCAAGTTCGCGGGGTTGGAGGGGCAGGGAGCGCGGGAATTCCGCCTTTTCAGGTACTACTGGTGCAAAGCGGGCCTTTGGACGGCAAAAATTCTTCGGGCTTGGGCTATTTCTGGCTCGAGGAGGGCAAACCCAGTTTATGCGACCACAGATCCACCTGCCCTTGAGCTTCCGCCGCCTCCTTGTCCCGACCTAAGCGCCGATGGATTCGGGCCAGACTTTGATAACAAACCACCATGGGGACGCAACCTTGAGGAACTTGGATCAAGAGGGCGTCGGCGGCTTTTTGGAAGTACTCCGCCGCCTCTTCCAAAGCTTCCGCCCCTTCCTCGTTTCGGCCCATGGCCATCCATAGGGTCGGGTTGTTGAGATGACCGCCGCCACGACTTCGATGTAAGGCTTCGATCTTCGAAAACCAAGTTCGTGCCTCTTCGAATCCATTTCGGGCCGTTTCCATCAAAGCCAAATCCAAATAGAGGTTGGCCAGCATGGGATGTTGGTCGCCCAATCGGAAAGTCAACAAATCCAAGGCTTCCTTGAACAGTCGTTCCGCTCGCTCGAAGTCTCCGTTGTCGGCCGCCAAGGTCGCCAGCCCGCTCCAAGCACCGGCCACCAACTGTTGGCGACCGGCGCCGGCAGCCCGCAAAATCGCCACGGCTTCTTCGAACAAGTTTTGAATTTGCTTCGGATCGCGACCGAAAAACTGCATCCAGGTAGCCACGTCCACCAGACTGCGGGCCACGTCCGGATGCAAGGAACCATGCAATCGCCGACGCAATTGAAGCGCTTCTCGCAAAGGAGCTTCCGCCTCTTGCAATTGGCCGGCGTGAAACCGGCTCCATCCCAGTTCTCGAACGGCGTCGGCCACCTGCAAATGATGGCCGTCGGGATAGCGGCTTCGCACGGTTTCGACCAAGCTTTCGGCTATCTCCACGGCGGCGGCCGCCCGGCCACTGCCTCGATAGACGGAAATCAATAGAAGTCGACTTTGCCAAAGCTCGGATTCCAAGTTTTGAGCTTCGGGTGCTGACTCCAAATCTGCGATTTGATTCAGGCACAAGGTTTCGGCCGAAGCCATGTCTCCGGCGGCCAATTTCAACCGAATCAGCAGACTTTCCACTTGGTGCTGATTTTGGGAAGGAAAGGGAGGATCCAAGAAGGCTCGAGCTCGCTCCAGTTCCCGTTCCGCCAGATCCCAATTCGCTTGATGGTAATGAGCCTCGGCACTCAACAAAGCCAATTTCCGGCTTCGAATTCGGCTTTGGGCATCTTCCGCAAGTTGGGCATGGATCGCCGCAGCTCGATCCAATTGCTGGGAAGCCCCGGAATAGTCTCCGTGCCGAAGTTGCAGCTCGCCGATGGCCATTCGAATTTCCAGCTCCAGGTCGGGAGCAGTGTCGAATCGGCCGGTCAAACTGGCGGCGGCTTGGCGCAAAATCTCCGGGACCGAAGCCGAACGCCCGCGATGGCGCGGGTTCAACTGCGGAAAGATTTCATCCAGGAGAAAACCCAAAGCATCCCGAGCCCGTTCACTTTGAGCGGTGGCTTGAGCCTGCTCGACTTTTAATCGCTTGGCTTGATTCTGGGAGTGCAAGCCAAAAGCAAGAAGGGAAATCAACAAAACCAAGCCGAGCAAACTGGCGGCCATATGCCGTTTCAGAAACTTGCTCAAGCGATAAAGATGGCTCGGCCCTCGAGCCAAAACGGCTTCGCCCCGGAGGAAGCGGCGTAAATCGGCTTGCAGGGCTTCCACCGAAGCAAACCGCATGCTTGGATCCTTGGCGATGGCTTTGTGCACGATCGTCGCCAAATCACCTTCCAGTCCGGGCACCACTTTTTGCAGGGGAGTGGGTTCATGGTTCTGCAAAGCTTGGATGGCGCTGGCCAGGGTTTCGCCAAAGGGATAGGGCTCGGTCCCGGACAACAATTCATACAGCAAGACGCCCAAGGAATAGACGTCGTCCCGAACGTCGGAAAGCCTGGATTCTCCCAACAATCGCTCCGGGGGCGCATAGGTGGGGGAGCCGACGAATTCAGTGGTCTGAGTCAGGGCCGGTTCATCTTCGGCGCCTTCGGCCAATAACTTGCCGATGCCGAAATCCAGCACGTGAGGTCGATCTTGTGCATCCACCAGAATATTGGACGGTTTTAAATCGCGATGAATGACCCCTCGCTGGTGGGCATGCTGCACCGCTTGGCATACGCGATCCATCAAAACCAGAATTTCCCGGCGGCTGCGCTCTTTGCCCGCCGCCGGCCGAGCCCATTGATCGGGAGGAAGGCCCTCGATCCAAGGCATGACCAGCAGCGGCTGCCGATCGATGATTTCTCGGCGCAACAGGGAAACGATGAACGGATGCTGCAAGCGAGCGGCGATTTCCATTTCCCGCTCGAACCGCAACCGGCCACGGGTTCCGGTGAAGGTGCCGGCCAAAAGCCGCTTGATCGCCACGATTCGGCCCTCGGCATCCCGGGCGCGAAGGACCACTCCTTGTCCACCTCGGGAAACTTCCTGCAGGATTTGATATTCGCCGATGCTTTCCCACCCTTCCAGATGCAAAGCTTCTCGGGCTTTGTCCAGCCAGGCTTCGTCATTGAGAGCGAAGCCGAAGTCGACCGGATCGGAAGGGGAGGTCACGGCCGGTCCTCCGCTTCCACCTGCCGGGCGATCCACGCCTCCATCCGCTTTCGAATCCGCTGTTTGACTTTGTGAACCGCCTGGGTGGTCAATCCGAACTCATGGGCCACCGCTTCGGTGGTGGAGCCGTCCAGCAAGGCTTCGAATATTTGCACGCTACGCAAGTCGAAGTGGACCTTTACCTTGGCCATCGCCAATCGGAAATGATGGCGGATCCATTCCTGCTCCCACAGCAGGTCGTTTTGATCTTCCTTCGGATCGGCCAGGATGGAACTCATCTCTGTGGCTAATCGCTCGGTGCCACGATTTGGACGAGAAAAATGCTGGTGAATGGCATTTTGCACCGCCCGGGCCAAGTAATTCCGGAAGCGGCCTCGCTCCGGCCGGTAGGCGAAGGACCGCTGGGTGGCCTTGGCTAAGTTCAGCATCACCTTCTGGCGGACGTCCTCGGCGTCTCCCCACTGCAAACCGCGACGCCGGCAATAGCCCAGGATCAAATCCCGATAGGTCCGGTCAAATTCCGCCCAGGCGGCGGAATCGGCCGGATCGCGTAGCCGCAACAGCAGGGAAGGGCGAGTTTCGCCGGAGGACATGCAGTAGGACGAGGAGGGAGGGCCCGAGAATTACAGGCGAGGAGAGGAGTCCACCTGATTCGTTGGAATCCTACCCTGTCTGGACAGAGTCCCGGCAAGGAAGGGAATCCACCTTGAAAATCACAGCCCGCTGAAGGTAGTCCGCTCCAAATTGCTCAACTTCCAAGGATGGCCGATCAGGGCTTGCCAATAGAAACTCCGATCCTGCAGAGTGGCGGAAATCGGCCCTTGGCTTTGGAGTTGGGCTTGCCCTTCTCCGTCCAGACTGCCGCTTTGATCAAACAGGATTTCGGCCGGATCGATCCAGAGGGTTCCGTAAGGGGGGAATTCGATTTCCGCCCGGTTTCTTGAAGCCAAAATCCGATAGCTGCCAAACGGCGGTCCGAATAGAACCAAGCTCAAGGGTTTTTCAATTCGCGGGATTTGTTTCCAAACCAGTTGCCGATCCAAATTTTGATAAAGGCGGGCTTGCACCTCCATGCCCAACAAAAGATCCAGGTCATGGTCGCCGTCCAAATCGCCGGCGGCGGAGTCGTACACGATGATCCAATCGGCGGGCAAAATGCCTGGCGGGGCGTCCTGGAATTGGGCCTGGCCGTCATTCAGCCACAAACGGTTCCAACCGTCGGTGTTCAGGAACAGATCGGGATCTCCGTCCAGGTCGAAATCGCCGACCGTGACTTCGTGAGTCGCATAGGAACTTCCCTTGGCAGGAAGAGAGGAACTGGCATCGGTAAAGCTTCCTTGGCCGTCATTGAGGTACAGGAAATCGGCCAAATAACGATTGCCGAAAAAGAGGTCGAGGTCACCGTCTAAATCGAAATCTTCCAGGACCACGGCTCGGGAAACCTGGTTGTCCGGAGGCATTTGTTGGGAAGTCCGATCTTGAAAGGAACCGGCACCGTCGTTGAGGTAGAGGCGGTTTTGCGCCGCATTGGCCAGCACTGCGTCCAAATCGCCGTCGCCATCCACGTCGCCCAACGCGACGTCGAGAGAGAAATCGCCGTCCAAGGGGATTTGGGAACTGGCGTCGGTGAACGTGGCTTGACCGTCGTTTAAGTAAAGCTGATTGAACTGCCCCCGATCGTTAGCCAGGAACAGATCCAAATCGCCGTCGCTGTCGACGTCCCCGGAGGCGATGGAAGCGGTGATGCGCCAGTCGGCCGGCAACTGATCGGTGGCGTCGTGAAAAAAGCCGGTGCCGTCATTGAGAAACAGGTGATTGAACTGGAAACCGCAGAATCCATAGCAGCCGGTGGCGATGACGGCATCCAAATCGCCGTCGCCGTCGAAATCTCGCAAGAGGACGTCGTTGTGGTGATCGGAACTGGCAGGAATTTGATTCGAAGCATCGAACATGCCGCCGGTTCCATCGTTCAGCAACATCCAATTCTGCTCGGTCCAGCCACCGGCAAGAAAAGCGTCGAGATCGCCGTCACCATCCACGTCTCCTAAATCGACGCCATAGACGCCTCGTGGCTCCAAATGGATTTGAGCCGTAACGTCGAAGAAGCGTCCGCTTCCATCATTGAGAAACAAGCGATCGGAAAAATCTCTTGCGGTTTGTAAAAGATCTAAGTCTTGATCGCCGTCGACGTCGGCAGCTGCGGCGCCTAGAGATCCGATCGTAGTTGCCGGAAGAAGGTCGGATGCGTCGTGGAAGTAGCCGCTACCGTCGTTTTGGAGCAAGCGGTTTTGCCCTTCTTGAAGTAAGAATAGATCCTGATCTTGATCCTGGTCCGGATCGAAATGGAGGAATTCCACCGTGGCGGAAGGATCGGCCGGGATCTGAGCGCTTGAATCCGAAAAGGAAGCCGATCCATCGTTGAGAAAAAGCCAATCTTGAAAAACATTGGCGATGTAAGCGTCAAGATCGCCGTCGCCGTCCACGTCGACCAACTCCACGCCTAAAGTGGTATCGATCCTACTGGGCAATTGCGCCGTGGCATCGAGGAAATGACCGGAACCGTCATTGAGATAAAGCCGATTGATGCCGCTGGCATAGTCCCGTTCTCCGTTACCAAGCAGGAGATCTACATCGCCGTCATGATCCAGGTCCCCGGCGGCAACGTCGTTACACCAATCCTGGTTCGGAGGAAGAGATCCGCCTGGACTGAAATTCCCGGAGCCATCGTTCAGCAACAGTTGATCCGGAAGCCAATACTCTTGCTTGGCGAGAAAAGCATCTAGATCCCCATCGAGATCGAAATCGGCCAAGATCACCGCATGGGTGCGGCCGGTCGTATTGAACTCGGAAGCCGTGAAAAAGCCCGAGCCGTCATTCCAGTAGATGCGATCCAGGCCGTCGGGGTTGGCCACGAAAAGATCGAGGTCTTGATCTCCGTCGATGTCGCCAAAGACGACATCGGTACTGGAGTCAACCACGGCTGGAACCCGGCCCGAAGTTGGTTCGAAAAGGCCATGGCCATCGTTCAGCCAGAGTTGGTTCTGGCGAAAATCTGAATCGCCGCCGATTCCGAGGAAAGCGTCGAGATCGCCGTCGCCATCGACGTCGCCCAAGGCGATGCACTGGCTGCTCGAATTCGATCCACCTGGGTCGACCGGCAGCATGCGCCGCAACTCGGCAAAGCCCTGAGCGGAAAGGGGGAGGGTGAGTCCGGCCCATGCCCAAAGGCTGGTCCAGAACAGGCACCCGAAAGATCGATTCCAGAAGTTGGCCATGGAGGACTCCGGAAGGTTTCCGGTCCATTTCAAGCTTTTTTGGATGAAAATGCTAGGCTGAATTTGGCCACCTCAAACTTCCTACGGATGCAACTTCAAAAACAGAGCTTGACTTTTCTCTTGGTAGGTGCCGCTTTCGGAATTTTGCTCGGCATGCTGTTTGAAAGCCGCATTGGCGAGCCTCCGGCCCACGGCTCCAAGGCGTCGAGGTCTTTGGATTTGGAGTCACCCAAATCCGTGGCCGATCTCGATCGCCGACTTGCCGCGATTCAAGATGCCCTTGAACGACTTTCCCAATCCAATCTTGCTCTGGAAGGTGGCTCTGCTTCTCGAAACAGCTTGACGCCATCGGCCGCCCACGATCCGGCTTCCAATCAAACCATGTTGCGTTTGATTGAACTGCTTGAAAGCGTAAAGCAAGGTTTTATTCCCAACGCGGTGGATGGAGTTCGAGTCGCCCGAGGAGGAAATATTCCCAAGAACCAAGGTGCCTTGGACGATTATATGAATCGGTTGCTCTTCGCCGACCGCAATCCTGAGGAAGGAGCTTACGATGCCGTTAGTGCCGAGCTCCACATGATGAGCACGGTGGAAGTATTGGAAAGGTTTGGTTCCCCGGACGAGATGGAATTAGAAATCGGCACATTGCGTTGGATCTACTACAAATACCGGGACGGCAACTATCCCAAAGACCAATCCTATCTCTGGCGCCTTTCTCTCCATTTCACTGACAATATGCTGATGTGGATGGAGTCGGAGTTTGATTAGGCATCTCTTGGCCAGCGACCGAACTTGGAGGATTTCCGAGTAGTTTCTTGCCCAAGATGGCGTTCTGGTTTATACGTGGGCCATCAAGACTGGGCCGATTCAGGAGATCCTCATGCCTTCCATTCCCCGTCCCGACCATTCCACCCGACCGCTAAAAATGACCTGCGTACACATCGTCCAGGCAAAGCCGAGTGAGGTCTACGCCGCCTGGACAGTAAGATTGGATACCTGGTTCGCCCAAGCCGGAACGCTTCAGATCGTGCCGGAGCCGGGACGTCCTTATTTCTTTTACAACCGGTATGAATGGGGCAGGCATCCTCACTACGGCCGGTTCCTCGATGTGAAAGAGAACCAGCTCATTGAAATGACGTGGATGACCGGCAATGGATCCGCCGAAGGAACCGAAGGAGCCGAAACCATCCTTCGGATCGAACTCGTTCCCAAAGAAACCGCCACCGAAATCCGCTTGACCCATTCGGGTTTCGTCTCCGAGAAGTCCCTTATCGGGCACCAAGAAAACTGGCCTTTGGCACTCGAACTGTTGGGGGAGGCCCTTGGGAGTTAGGATAGCACTCTCGTTAACAGCCTAGATTCTTTCCTTCCTCTGAGTTCCTCAGTGCATCCGGCAAGTGGTGACTTCCCGCTCCAATTCCAAATCATCTTTCTGGATACCGAAACTATTTCAACAATTTGTCGCTGATCTCGGCTTCAGAAACGGGGTAAAGCGAGTTCGCCTGAATCCGCCTTCCTTTTGATCAAAATGAAACCTTCGACCTGATGCTTGATGTTAACGTCTCTCTTTAATAGGAATCATCGGAAAATTCTACTACATCGCAGTTGCTCCTTTCGATCCCAATACTCTCCAAGGATCCATTCCGATCCAACTTAGAGAGGAAAGCACGCCAAACTTTTTTCCAAGTTCCGACGTCCTCTCAGCGCTGGAGGTTTCCAGTCGGAAGGGTCTATTGTGAAGACCGCTCCTTGGCAATCGACAGTGACTGAGGGCCGGGCCCCTCCGCGGAGAATAATCGGCCTGAATGGCAAAGATGGGGCGATGGTAGATTAAGCCCCCCAGATCCCTTTCAAGCCCGAGTTCGAAGTGGCACAATCAGGTTTCTCAGCTTGCATCTGAGCCCAGCTTTGTCCTCTGCTTCTCGAGGTCTCTGCTCTTCCCACCTCCCCAACATCCTTCTGTTTTTCCTTTGGCCAAGCGCTCTAAGAAGCCCACCCGGATCCGTTCCTCTTCCGCCACGATCGGCTACGAAGCCAAACTCTGGGAAATGGCCGACGCACTCCGCGGCTCGATGGATGCCGCCGAGTACAAACACGTAGTCCTCGGACTCATCTTCCTTAAGTACATCTCCGACGCCTTCGAGGAGCAGCACGCGAAGCTCGTCGCCGAACGGGTGAAGGGTGCCGACCCCGAGGTTCCTGACGAGTACCGTGCTCAGAACATCTTCTGGGTACCACCCGAGGCGCGCTGGGCGCACCTCAAGGCCCAGGCGAAACAGCCCACCATCGGCACGCCATGGCCGGCATCGAGCGCGACAACCCGGCACTCAAGGGCGTGCTCCCCAAAGACTACGCCCGTCCCGCACTCGACAAGACACGTCTCGGCCAGCTCATCGATCTGATCAGCAACATTAAGGTCGGCGACGAAGAGGCTCGTGCCAAAGACGTGCTCGGCCGCGTCTACGAGTACTTTCTCTCGGAATTCGCAAGCGCCGAGGGCAGGAAGGGCGGTGAGTTCTACACGCCGCGCTGCGTAGTCAAACTCCTTGTCGAGATGCTCGAGCCCTACCGGGGCCGCGTCTACGACCCCTGCTGTGGCTCCTCCGGCATGTTCTAGCAGTCGGTGGAATTCCATCCGCGCCCATTCGAACGGCAACGGAAACGGCGCCAAGGCTAAGGCTGACATCTCGATCTACGGCCAGGAGTCAAATTACACCACCTGGCGGCTCGCCAAGATGAACCTTGCCATTCGCGGCATCGATGGCCAGATTGCCCACGGCGACACCTTTCACAACGACCGCCACCCCGATCTCAAGGCCGACTTCATCCTCGCCAACCCACCGTTCGACATCTCCGACTGGGGCGGTGCTCGCCTGCGGGACGACAAGCGCTGGCAATACGGCCCACCGCCCACAAGGAACGCCAATTTTGCCTGGGTGCAGCACATCGTCCATCATTTAGCGCCCGCAGGCGTGGCCGGCTTCGTTCTCGCCAACGGCTCGATGTCGTCGAACCAGTCCGGCGAAGGCAAGATTCGCAAGAGCCTGATCGAGGCGAACCTGGTTGACTGCATGGTCGCGCTGCCGGGCCAGCTCTTCTATTCGACGCAGATTCCTGCTTGCCTATGGTTCCTCACGCGCGACCGCAAAAACGGCAAGTTTCGCGATCGCCGCGGCGAGCTCCTGTTCATTGATGCCCGCAAACTCGGGCGGATGGTGGACCGCACCCACCGCGAGTTGACTAACGAGGATATCCAGAGGATTGCGGACACCTACCACGCTTGGCGTGGTGAGAAGCTAGCGGGCGAATTCACAGACGTCCCTGGCTTCTGCAAGAGCGCGACGTTGGAGGAAGTCCAGAAGCACGGCCACGTGCTCGCCCCCGGCCGCTACGTTGGCGCCGAGGCACAGGAAGACGACGGCGAGCCATTCGACAAAAAGATGAAGCGGCTCGTTGCGACGCTGCGCGAGCAGCAGGCAGAGGCAGCGAAGCTCGATGCCGCCATCGCCGCCAACCTAAAGGAGCTCGGGTTTGGCGAGTGAGTGGGGAGAAACAACCATCGGCGACTTTGCCCAAAGGGTTACAAAGGGAACAACACCTACGACGCTGGGCGGTCGATTCGTGGAGGCCGGTATCTCCTATGTGAAGGTCGAGTCCATCACCAACGATGGACGCTTTCAACCTCAGAAGTTCGCCTTCATTGACGAAGAGACGAATCGGCTTTTGGAGCGGTCAGTCCTTCAGGAAGACGACGTGTTCTTCACTATCGCAGGGACCATCGGACGGGTCTCGAAGGTCAACGCAAGCATCCTGCCCGCGAACACCAATCAAGCAGTCGCCATTGTCCGTCCCAATCGCGCGGTCATAGATCCGCAGTTTCTATACTACGCTCTGCGTGACGGCCAACGAGTCCGGCACGCTCAGACGCGGGTGGTTCAATCCGTGCAGGCCAACTTCAGTTTGACGGAACTTTCGGCCATCACAATACCCCTACCGGACAAGGAAGAACAACGCGCCATTGCTCACATCCTTGGCACGCTGGATGACAAGATTGAGCTGAACCGGCGGATGAACGAGACGCTGGAGGCGATGGCGCGGGCGCTCTTCAAGTCTTGGTTCGTGGACTTCGACCCCGTCCGCGCCAAGGCCGAAGGCCGCGACCCCAGCCTTCCCCAGCCCCTCGCTGACATCTTCCCTGCCCGCCTCGTCAACTCCGAACTCGGCGAGATCCCTGAGGGGTGGGAGGTGAAGCCACTGCCGGAAGTCGTCACGGTAAACCCGTCGCGTTCACTCAGGAAGGGAGATGTCGCGCCATATCTAGACATGGCGAACATGCCGACGCGCGGTCACTCACCCGACGTGGTCATCAACCGCACATTTGGCTCGGGGATGCGGTTTGTGAATGGCGACACCCTGGTTGCACGCATCACACCGTGCCTGGAGAATGGAAAAACTGCGTATGTTGACTTTTTGGGGGATGGCCAGGTGGGGTGGGGTTCAACTGAGTACATCGTGCTGCGCCCGAAGCCGCCTCTCCCCACAGAGTTCGCTTACTGCCTTGCACGCAACGTTGAGTTTCGAGACTTCGCTATCCAAAGCATGACCGGATCCAGCGGACGGCAACGCGTACCAGCTGGGTCCTTATCTCACTTCCAGGTGGTAGTCGCGCCGAAGCCGATCGCCGAGCGATTCGGCAAAGCGATCACTCCACTCTTTGCACGAGCCAACAAAGCAGCAGAGGAAGTGCGCATCCTTGCTTCTCTGCGAAACACGCTGCTTCCGAAGCTGATCTCCGGCGAGCTGCGGGTGAAAGATACCGAACAGTTCATCGAAAGGACCACGACATGAGTAGACCCCTCGGCTTCTCCGTCCGCATCTTCATCCCCGGCGGCGAGCCCGAAGGGCTGCGGATCGTCGAGAAGTCGAATTGGACGGGCCAGGGGCTCGTTTTCTCTCGCTCCCAGTATGCCGATGTGCGCAAGCGGGCGGAGCTGGATCGTGCCGGCGTGTATGTGCTCTGGGGGCCTGGCGAGTCCGGGCAATTGCTGCGGGTTTACATTGGGGAGGGCGAGCAAGTGCGGCCCAGGCTCGATCAGCACGTCAAGCAGAAGGACTTCTGGACTCACGCCGTCGTTTTCACCAGCAAGGATCAGAATCTCAACAAGGCCCACGTGCAATATTTGGAGGCACGCCTTGTGTCTCTTGCGAAGGAGACCAAGCGGGCGGAACTCGACAACGGGAACGTGCCGCAACTTCCGGCCCTATCAGAGGCCGACGCAGCAGACGCCGAAGGGTTTCTCTCCGACGTCCTCCTCTGCTTGCCGGTCCTCGGCGTGAACCTATTCAAAAAGTCGAGGGTGCACCCTGCGAAGGCCAAGGAACTGTTCTTGAAGGCCAAGGGCATCGAAGCAAGAGGCCACGACCGTGCCGAGGGCTTCGTGGTGCTCGCCGATTCGAGAGTGGTGAAGGACGAGGTGGCATCCATTCACGCCTACCTCTCAGACCTGCGCAAGCTGCTCATCAAACAGGGCTTGCTTGAAGCGGATGGCGCGGGATATCGCTTGACCCAGAACTACACGTTCAACTCTCCATCGACGGCGGCAGGAGTCCTGCTAGGCCGTTCGGCCAATGGACGGACCGAATGGAAGAACGCCCAGGGACGTACCCTGAAGGAAATTCAGGAGGCGGCGGCGTCATGACGGATTACGGCGTCACGGAATCCGTCGTCGAGCAGGCAGCCCTTGCCTGGCTCAAGGCGGCTGGCTGGCAGGTCGCCCACGGCCCTGACATCGCGCCCGACATGCCCGCCGCCGAGCGTGCCGACTACGGCGAGGTCGTACTGCCACGGCGTCTGCGCGATGCGCTCGCGCGCCTCAATCCGGAGCTGCCCGTCGAGGCGCTCGAGGACGCCTTTCGAAAGCTGACGCGTCCTGAGGGAGCCGACCTCACTCAACGCAACCGTGCACTTCATCGACTGCTGGTGAACGGTGCGACGGTCGAGTACCGCAACGCTGAAGGTGCGATCCGCGGCGCCCGCTAGAAGCCGACGGCTGATAACGTGCGTTGGAAGAGAGGACCACGGCCTCAAGGTAGCCTTCTTAGAAAATGCCCAATCCAAAAATCGTCAAAGCTGTAGTCAAAAACTACAAGGCCCTCAAGGATCGCGAGTTCCAGTTCAATGAGGATTTAAATATCCTGGTCGGGGACAATGATATCGGTAAGAGCACACTCCTGGAGTCTATCGAGATTGCCCTTCGGTCCACGTTGCGCGGCAAGCCCATTGTGTCGGCCCTCGTCCCGGCCCTTTTTAATCGAGAATGCCAACAGGAGTACCTCGACGGCGACAAGAGCGAAGACTCACTCCCGGAGATCCTGATCGAGCTGTATCTCGACGGAGCGCCCGAGCTGCGTGGCTGGAACAACAGCAAGGGGGAGGACGCGGAGGGAATCTCCATGCGTATCTGCTTTGATACGGATTTCTCTGAGCCCTATGCGGCATTCGTTCAAGCGGCCGAGACAATCTCTGCGATTCCTGTGGAGTTCTATCAGTGCGAATGGCTTGATTTCGCCCATGCCCGGATGATGCGCTTTCGGCCGCCGGTCAAGGGGCTCTTTCTCGACCCATCGAGATTGCATCCCACTTTGGGCCGAAGCCAGTACATCAGGGGAATCCTCGATTCAGCCCTTGAGAGGGGAGAGCGGTCTAAATTGAATCTCGCCTATCGCGAACTTCGCGCGAGGTTTGATGAGATCCCAAGCGTTCAGGAGGTCAATAGCCAACTCGACATCGACAATGATGTCACAGACAAGGATTTGTCCATCACTGCGGATGTCGCTGGTGACTCCAGCTGGGAGGCGAACCTTCAGATCGCTTTGGACTCCGTTCCATTCCAGCATGCTGGAAAAGGAGAGCAGAGTCAGGTCCAGATCAAGCTCGGCCTCCTAAACAAGGCGAACGAGGTAGATGTGGTCATGCTTGAGGAACCAGAGAACCACCTCACGCATATGAATCTCACAAGGCTCGTTGGGTATATCGAGGAGAGAATCGGTGGCGCACAGGTGTTCATTACAACCCACAGCTCTTACGTCTTGAACACGCTCAGTTTCGGCAAGGTCTGCCTTATGGGGGACGAGTACAAGAGGTTCTTGGATCTTGACGCTGCAGTGATACGGCGACTGCAGCGGCTTCCAGGCTACGACACCTTGCGTGCAGTTCTTGCCAGGAAGGTCGTCTTGGTAGAGGGGCCTTCTGACGAGCTAGTCTTGAAGCGGCTCTATCTCGATCAGCATGGTGTGTTGCCCGAGGTGCATGGCATAGACGTAATTGTTGTTCGAGGCATCGGATTCAAGAACTTCCTTCACATTCTGAAGTCGCTGGGTCACCCAGTGCATGTCGTGAGGGACAATGATGGGGACTACCAAGCGAACGTTGAGGAGTGGTTTGCAGAGTTCGAAGAACCGCTAAGAGTGTTTGCTCCCCTCAATAATGCGGACCGGTCCTTGGAACCATCTCTCATTTCCGAAAACTCCGAATCCGTCGAATCCCTGGACCACTTTGCGCGGGTAGCGTTGTCCACGCAGACGTTTCGCGCGTACGACACAGGCAATCTCGAAGATAGAAGGGATTTCTTGCTTGACTGGTATGCGGGAGCCAATCGTGGCTCTAAGAAAGTGGACTCTGCAGCGAGGATTCTGGAGTCCGACGAGCGCATTCGCTTTCCGCGGCATCTGCACTTGGCGCTGACATTTGAATAGGCTCGTTGAGGCATGTGCCGGGGCGGGAAAGACCACTGGGCTCGTCCGGGAGGCGAGAGAAGCCGCAGGCCGTGGGTCTGGCGTCTTGTTGCTTACCTATACCGAGAGTAATCAACGGGAGATCCGCAGTGCCCTGATTCGCGAGCTTGGCTTCGTTCCTCCGAACGTGGTTATCAAGGGCTGGTACTCGTTTCTCTTGGAAGACTATCTCCGGCCGTACTGGCCTCGCCATTTTGGCGGAAGGATCGAAGGGATTTTGCTGGACAGTTCCAATCCACATTATCGCAATGGCAGGACAATTCCTGGAAGGGCGTCTGAGTTGGATGGGCAACTCAACCCTGCTTGCTTTCTGACAGGCAGCCGGCGACGTGCTCACTCGACATTCTTGTCAAAGCTGGCACGTGAGATAGATGAGCAGAGTGGGGGGTTGGCCACGGAGCGACTTGGCACTATGTTCAGTTGTGTCTTGATCGACGAAGTGCAGGATTTGGTTGGCTGGGACTATGAGATCCTCGCACGCATCGTTGAGCGAACGGGAATTGCCTGTTACTGCGTTGGTGATTTCCGGCAGACTGTCTACTCAACTTCCCCGGCCCGAAAGGGGCCGCGATCGTCTGAGGAAAAGCTCGCAAGGTTTCTGGAATTGGGATTTCAGCATGAACAGATCGTCGATAGTTGGCGGTCCGCGCAGGAGATCTGTGATGTGTCAGACTTGGTTTTCCAGTCCTCCGGCAGGTACCCGCCGACTAGGTCCCTCACGGAGTACAGAGAACCGGACCATGGCAACCATTGCGGTGTTTTTGCGGTCGCGGATGAAGACTTGGCGGATTACGTCGCCGCTTTCCGTCCAACCATCCTGCGAGATTCGGCTCGCGCGGATACGTCCTTCGCGGCGGGGTGTGAGGTTGTAAATATTGGAGAGGCCAAGGGACGCACGTTCGATCGATCCCTCATAGTGCCGACAGCGAAAGTGAGGCGCTTTTTTGGCGGCGATATTGCCACTTTCGATGCGGACGAGACAGAAAAGGCCAGGAATAAACTCTATGTAGCGGTCACTCGAGCTCGGTTTAGCGTAGCTGTGGCTCTGGGTGACGGCGCTGGCATTCCAGGTGTCGGCCGCTGGACGCCTGGCGGTTGACTCAGGCCCGTAGGCGTAGGTCCCTTCTCGCTGGCGATCGCGCAGCGGCTGGCCGAGCCGCCTAAAGGAGACTGTATGCGCAGGATTGGGCCCCGGGCGCGGGAGGACGTCTTGCTGCGGAGGAATAAACTCGAGGCCCTTCGGCTTCGCATTAGTATGGCACGTGGCCATTCTCGGTAAGGCGAGCACCGGCCTTGGCGTCGCGGCTGCAATTCGTCAGAATCGAGAGCGGGCCTGCGTTGCTGACCATTCTCTACTTCTCCAAGCACCGGCAGTGATTCCTAAGAAAGAGCGCGACAAGGTTTTTGATTCCCTGGTTGAAAACGGAATCGACTTCCTGGCTTCTTCTGTAGCGGACCTCGATGCAAGGCCCAAATACTCAGTCGTGCACTTCGCGACCGGGTTGGAGCTACTGCTCAAGGCGCGGTTGTTTGCCGAGCATTGGGCCTTGGTTGCAGCGAATCCGCATGCGGCCACGTGGTCAGGTCTCACTAGTGGAACCCTCAAGACTGTTTCAGCATCCAGTATTGGGAAGGCACTCATCGCAGTGGTGAGTGAGCCGTCCTCCCCCCAATGCAAAGTCTTTGAGTCCGTGTTTAGGCATAGGAACAGGATTCTGCATTTCATGCCCGTTGAGGACCCTGCCGCTATCGCGATGGAGCAGTTGCGTGCATGGTTCCACTTGCATAGCTTGATTCAAGGTCGATGGGAGTCGGTGTTCGCCGGCCATCGGGGGGAGCTCGCCAAGCTGGACCAGCTGCTGCGAAGGAATCGAAATTACCTGCAGACAATCTATGACCAGACTGAAGCCAGGCTTAGTGGCTTGAAGGTCGCTGGCAAGGTTCTTGAATGCCGTTCTTGTGGGTTTTCTTCTGGTGAGTTGGATTCTCCGACCAGGCTAGTCTCCGGAGTGGCCTGCCACGTCTGTGGCGACCGCTATGCCGTGATTCGGTTCGATTGCGGGAACGCCTATCCACTGGATGGCGCCACTTTCGAGTTTGATTGTGATTGTGGAGTGCTGCACAAGGTCCAGGATCTGATTTCCAAATACGATGAGTCTCGCGACCTGAGCCCCAAGGATCAGCTCATTCATGGCCCAGGGCGCTATCGCTGCGGCGAGTGCCTTTCCATTGAGGAAACCGTGGTTCCGATTGATGGGGCGTACACGTGCCTTGGATGTGGGGCCGAATGGGGAGACGAGGGGCCAGAGTCCTGTGAATGGTGCAATGAACTGTGGTTTGGCTATAGCTTGGAGGGTTCGTACCTGAATGGATGTGAGCTTTGTGAAGGGAAGATTGAGTGGGACTCTGACTAGGGAGCTGCGTCTTCGCGATTTGTTCCGTGTAACGGAGCTCTATTCGGTCAGGCATGGTGACCTGCCTGCGTAGAACTGGCCCAGTATCAAAGTGAGATTTGTTGGCGGCCTAGGGCCGGTAGAGCTCGGCTTCGGCGGTTGCGAGTCTGGTGATCTCGGACTGAGCCTCAACCGAGAGGTGTGGCCAGAGCGCTGCAAGTGTGGTGAAAAGCGGTCCGTAGCTCCTGCATGCTGACCTGCATTCAGCACACCAAGGAATCGCTAGGTGCTTTGCCTCTGGGATGATTGCGTCCCCTTGACCGCGGTTTCCTAACCTATCCTGCCACGATGTCTTCGGACGACCAGACCGCACCCCCATTGCCATCGAATTTCCGGCTGCGAGTTGGAGATTCAGAGATCGTCGCGACCTGGGATGACGAGTCCTTTGCCGACGACAGAGTTCTAGCATTCTCGGTCAACGGGGGGCAGCCCGTCGCAGAGCTCCTTTCGAGCAAGATGGAGGCCGGTGCGAGCACTGAGATTCCATCATTCGGAGTTGTAACGGGTCGATACGTTGAAGCGGACGCTGTGAGGGGAATGACGTCAGGCGCGGGACTATCCCTGGACCTGGACGGGGCACACTTTCGAGGGTGCGCACTACACCCGGACTGCACGACCCCCAAGCTGGGAATTCTCGGCAAGGCCGTATGGTGGATTTGCGCGATCGCCGCATTCAGTATTGGAAGGGTCCTGCTTTCCTACTTCTAGCCGAACTTCTCAACGAGTCGGGCGGCCTGATCGAGATCCAGCTCTGCGTAGATCTCCGCAGTCGACGGGCTTGAGTGCCCGAGAAGCGCTCGCGCTGCGTCGAGGCCGCTCGCACGGCGGATTCGCGTTCCCGCGGAATGCCGTAGCTGGTTGAGACTCCAGTGGGGGACGCCAGCTTTCTTGCATGCGCGCGCAATAGCCCGTGCGTAGGCGCGCGTGTCATAGGTCGGCTGGTGCGCCTGCTTAGGAGACTCCATGGCCGATTCATGACGCCGCAGGTGACTGGGCGTCATCGGTGACTTCCGGGTGGCACGCTTTCGAGCACGGAACTCAGAGTCGGCATCAGCGGGGCAGAAGATCGCCGCCTTCGCGTCCAGCTTCTTGAACTTCGAGAGTACCTTCTGAGCTCGCGGCCCAAGGGGGATCACGCGGTCCTTGCCGAGATGCTGCGTCTTTTGCCGGTGGGGGCGGTAGATCCAGACACCGGCTTTGGCAGGCTTCTCGATGTCAGCCCATCGCATCTGGAGGACCTCCCCAGGTCGCATTCCGGTCAGCCACTGGAGCTCCGCCATGGCCGCGACCTGCCGAGAGACGAGTGGGAGCACGGCACGAAAGTCAGCCTCCGAGACCGGCAGGACGGGGTCGGTTTCCTTTGCCCGTGACCGGTGCTTCTGCAGACTCCGTACCGACCGGATCGAATCTGCCAGGGTCCCTGGGATGTACTCCTCCTCGGCTCCCCAGCGGAACATCCGCTGCACGATTCCGATTCGGGAGTGATGGTCGTTCGGGCCAGGCCCTTCTCCACCATGTGCTCCCGGAGCGCCTTAAGCTTCCGTGGGCCAAAATCCACCACAGGCAGGTCCCCGTAGAGCTCGACCAGCGGCCGAAGGGCCAGCCGAATGTTCTCCAGCTCGCGGGTAGGGGCCCCGTCGTGCCGGTAGTAGGACTCCGCGTGGCACCAGTAGAGGGCCACGAGCTTGTCCACACAGAGCTCCCACTTGGAGATCTCAGGGGCGAGCTGCCGACCGTTGGCCAGCCACTCGGAAATCAGGCGCTCGTAGCACCGATTGGACTCCGGGGAGCGCCATTTCCCCGTGTAGATCATCCGCCCGTTCAGGCGGACAAAGCCTTGCCCAGAGGCCTTGTGAAGGCAGTGCCGAGGAATCTGCGTCATCGTCTTCCTTGACATAGAGTTCGAGAAACTGTGTAGAACTACACATTTGTCTGAAGCTAGGAAGGCGGTCTGCCTGGCTAGGGCCAGATTCGCAAGTCCGCGTGCGGCAAAGAGTTAGAGTGGTGGGCGTTACAGGACTTGAACCTGTGACCCCCAGCTTGTCGAGCTGGTGCTCTAGCCAACTGAGCTAAACGCCCACGCGCAGGGCGGAAAGTCTAGCCGGGCCGGTCTTCCATGAAAAGGGCTCTTTCGTGCCATTCGTCATAAAGATCCAGCTCGCGGCCGTCGGCCTCCAGGCGGCAACGCAGGCACTCCAGGGCCTCGGCAAAGAAATCCTGCTGCAGCATCCAATCGGGGGCGCTGCGACGGCGGCGGCGCTTGCGAAAATCCAGGGCCGGATCCATCCGCGCCTGAGCCTGCAAAATCCGAGTCGCTCGATTCAGCACCGCCCGGGGCAAGCGCGCCCGGCGTTGCAGCGCCGAAAACACCACCGAGGGCACCGAAGCGCCGTCTCGAGCCTGGACCGTGCGCCCCTCCGGCCGCAGCTCCTCCTCGACGAAAGGACCGTAGAGCATGGCCAGGCGCAGGCCATAAGAAGGCTCGCCGCCGTCTCGAATCCACTCGTCCAAACGCTCCACTCGAGCGACCAGCAGATCGAAACGGTCGCCGCCCCGCTCCAGCCAACCGGCCAGATCGGGCAGCACCAAATGAAGCACCTCCAAGGCGGTCAAGTCCTCCAAAACCCCGGCCAAATCGCCGGTCAAGGCCAGCCGGAAGACTTCCTCGACCACTCGCGGCGGCGCCGATTCCACCAGCAGCGGGGCCACTTCCTGGGCCGCCGCCACCTCCGCCTCGCCGGGCTCCAGCCCCAGCCGGCGCATGAATTTGACCAGCCGCAGGATCCGCACCGGATCTTCCTGAAAGCGCCGCAAGGGATCGCCGATGGCGCTCAAGCGGCGATTCCGAATATCCGCAAGACCGTCGACCCAATCCACGATTTCGCTGGCCACCGGGTCCAAAAACAAGCCGTTGACCCGAAAATCCCGGCGCAGGGCGTCCTCCCGGGCGGTGCCGAAGGTGTTGTCGTCCCGAATCACCTGCACCTCTTCGCCGATCGCCTCCTCCGGCGCCGAGCGAAAGGTCGCCACTTCGTACACCTGCCGTCCGGCGTAGACGTGCACCAACTTGAAACGCCGGCCGATGATCCGAGAACGGCGAAACAGCCGCCGCACCTGATTGGGCGAAGCCGAGGTCGCCAGGTCGAAATCCTTCGGTTGCCGCCCCAGCAGCAAATCCCGGACGCAGCCACCGACGAAATAGGTCTCGTGGCCGGCCTCTTGCAGGCGTTTGAGGACGTCCACGGCCCGCCGGTCCAACTTCCGCCGCGAAAACGGCATCGGGGTGCGACGGGGCGCCTGCTCAATCTCCATCCCGGGAAAGGATAGCCTCGCGCTTGTCCCGGCCCCGGCCGCCGCCGGCAGCGGGCTCAAGCCGGTTTGAACACCGCCAAGTGGCGTTCGCCCAAATCGTCGCTCAGGAGGTAGCGATGCTTGGCGGGAAGCTTCCAGGAACGTCGTTGCTCCTTAGGCATGGCGAGCCAGGCCTCTTCCCAAGACGGGCCCGCCATCACGAACAGGCTGCGGTGCCGCACCTTGTTTCGCCGCAACCTGGTCAGAAGCTTGGGCAAGGGTTCCACCGCCCGAGCGACCACCAGATCCACGCCCTCCTCCCGGTGAAGCCGTTCTTCGCCTTGGCCTTGGAGGACTTCCACCTGAAATAATTCCAGCCGCAGGATCGCCTCTTTCAGAAACGCCGCTTTCTTGCCGTTGCGTTCCAACAGCAAGATCTGCTTTTCGGGAAAGACCGCCGCCCAGACCAAACCGGGTAAACCGGCGCCGGAACCCCAATCGGCCACCACCCGGGCATCGTCGGGCACGTAGCGCGCCGCCTGCAGGCAATCCAGGAAATGGGCGTGAATCAGGGTTCGCCAATCCTTGGCACCCGTCAAATTCACCATTCGATTCGCTGCCAACAACAAACGGCCATAGTCGAGCAAAGTTCTCAAGGGGCCGTCCGGCGGCGTAGCCAAAGGTTCTAAAGCCGTGCGCAGAACGCCTACGTCCAAAGGGTTCGGAGCTTCCAAACCCGTCAGCAAATCTTCCGGAATTCCAGGAAAAGGACTCATCTTTGACCCTGCCGCTTCTGGCGGAGCCCCTTATTCTGGCTCTGCCCCGCGGACCTTGCAGCCCATGGCGGACCTCCCGGACCCCGAAGCCCAGCCGCCGGCCGGTGACCTTCCCAGCCCGGCTGAAGAAATCTTCCTCGAGTACCTGGAAGAAAAGGATCGGGGTGCCGCCACCCGCTTGGAAGATTATTGCCTCCGCCATCCTGAGTTTGCCGAGGAGTTGCGCCAACTTCACGAACAGTGGAAGGCGATGCGGGGCTTGTTCAACACCAGTTCGATCGTGGTCGGTCTGGCCGATCAGATTCGGGAGGAGTTGGGCGAATCCGCCGCCCCGGAACTTTGCCTGACCCCGGAACCGGCGGAGCAACCGTCCCAAGTCACCGAGTTGGACCGGCTGTTCGATTGGTCGGGCAGCGGTCGCTACTGGCCGATGGGCTTGATTGCCAAAGGCGGCATGGGCCACATCGTCAAAGTTTGGGATCGGGCCTTGCGCCGGCATCTGGCGATGAAAGTGGTCCGCCGGGTTCGGAAAGGGGAGGCCGGCAGCGGATCGGTGAAAACCCATCCCAACGTGCACCGCTTTTTGGAAGAAGCCCAGATCACCGGTCAGTTGGACCACCCCGGCATCGTGCCGGTTCATGACCTGGGCTTGGACGGAGACAAGCGTCCTTTCTTCACCATGAAGTTGGTCAAGGGCCGAGACCTTGGCGCCATCTTTCAAGACGTCTTCGAACAAAAGGACGGCTGGAACTTGTCGCGGGCGGTCCGGGTCTTGTTGCAAGTTTGCGAAACCCTGGCCTACGCCCACGCCAAAGGAGTTTTGCATCGGGACGTCAAACCGGCCAACATCATGGTCGGAAATTTCGGGGAAACCCTGGTCATGGATTGGGGTTTGGCCAAAGTTTTGGGGGAACGACAAGATCGCCCCAGTGATAAAAGCGCCGGCCAACTCATATCCCTGGTGTTGACCGATCGGGCCGAACAAGCCAAGGACCAACCCGATTCGGAATTCAAAACTCTGGACGGCACCATCGTCGGCACTCCGGCGTACATGTCGCCGGAACAAGCTTGCGGCGACCTGGATCGCATGGACGCTCGTTCCGACGTTTATTCGGTGGGGGCGCTGCTCTACGAGTTGCTGACCGGCACCATGCCTTATGTGCCTATCCGCGAACGCCGCTCGCCCCGGTTGATTCTGAAAGACGTCGAAGAAGGGCCGCCGAAACCGATTTACGAATTGGCTCCGCAGGCTCCGGTGGAGTTAACCGCGATTGCCGAAAAAGCCATGGCTCGGCGACGGCGGGATCGCTATCAAAGCATGCGCGCTTTGCGGGAAGATCTGGAAGCCTATTTGGACGGCCGGGTAGTCAGCGCCCACGCCAGCGGCACTTGGTTGCAACTTCGCAAATGGATGCAACGAAATCGCGGCATGGCTTCGGCCTTCGCCGCGGTGATCCTTTTGGTCCTCACGGCGGTCTTGGGATTCGGCATCATTCAAGGCGTCCACGCCAAACGGCTTTCGGTGGAGAAATATCGCGCCAATGTGGTCGCCGCCGAAGCTTCTTTGCGCGATCACCACATCGGAGCCGCGGCAAGTTTGCTGGAACAAGCGCCGGAACAGCACCGGCAGTGGGAATGGGAGCACTTGCAATCCCGATTGGACTTGAGTCAGCAAGTCCTGCCTGACGCTCATCAAGACGTGGTTCGCTGCTTGGCGGTGGATGATCAGAACCGCTGGCTGGCTTCCGCATCCTGGGACGGCACCGTTCGGCTTTGGCATCAAAACACGCTGGAACACCATCTAAAGTTCAGCCAAGGGAGACAAATCCTGGCTGCCGCTTTTCGACCCGGAACCGAAACCCTGGCCTATGGCGGTTATGACGGCCAAATCCAATTCAGGGATGCGCAAAGCGGCAACCAACTGCTCATCCTGCCGGTGCCGGCGATCACCGAAGATGGCTTGGTAACCCCTCGGCCGGGCCAAGTCGCCAGTTTGGGCTTCAGCGCCGACGGCCGTTTCGTCGCCGCCGGAGGCTACGACGGTTGGTTGAGGATTTGGGATTTGGAAAGCTCGGAAGACCCCAAACCCAAGCCCCGAGTGGTCGGCCGTCACCGCAGCTTCATCTACGGAGTCAGCTTCGAACCGGAAACCAACGCGGTTTGGACTTCGTCCTGGGACAGGCAAGTCCATCGTTATCTCGATTGGCAAAAGTTCGATCCGGGAAGCATCACCGCCTTGCCGCCAGATCGGAATTTCCGGGGTCATACCGGCCCGCTTTGGGACGGCGAACTCTGTCCCACCGATCCCAAGGTGCTGGTCACCGCTTCCGACGATTGGAGCGTTCGAATTTGGAATACCGAAGGCGGCCAGCCCAGTACGGTGTTGAAAGGTCACAACGGCACCGTGACCAACGTCGCTTTTTCTCCCAACGGCAACCGCTTGGCGACCACTTCCTACGACCAAACGGTGCGCCTATGGGACCGGCACACCGGCCGCCAACTGAACGTGCTCAACGGCCACCGCGGTTGGATTTGGTCGGCGGTGTTCCTCGATGAAGACCGCCTGGTCACCGGCGGCTCCGACGGCTCCATCCGCCTTTGGGATTTGCGAGCGCCGGTCTCGCCGGTCCCGGAGCTGGGCGATCACGGCGATTGGCTTTATGCGGTTGCCGCCCATCCCACCGCGGATTTATTGGCCACCGGCAGCCTGAATGGCCCGATCACGGTGTGGGATTTACAAAGCCATGAGCCGGTGGACGTCCTGCTGGGTCACAAAAGTCGGGTCTATGGTTTGGCTTTTCATCCGAAACTGCCTCTGCTTTTCAGCATCAGCAATGATGATTCGGTTCGGGTTTGGAATCTTGGCGACGAAACGCTGGACGGAATCGCTCCCGGCGACTCTCGCTACCTCAGTGGCCACGGCAATCAATTCGCCATCATTTACCGGGGCAATTTGGCCATGGACCTGGAAGGCGAAAGCCTTTATTTCGGCGCCAGCGATCATCGGGTGGTGCGGATGGATCGGCGGACCGGGGAAAGCTTGGCCAGTTGGGATGGCCATCAGCAGCCGGTCCTTTGCGTCGCCCTGCAACCGGGCGGGGATTTGATGGCCAGCGGCTCCCTGGACGGGACGGTGCGGATTTGGAACCGTCACGAAAGGGGCGAGGGGCAAAAGGAATTACGGCTTCTCGGCGACCCCAAGGGAGCTTTCGGTCCCACTCTGGACGTGGGCTTCAGTCCGGACGGCAAGGTCCTGGCAGCCTCGTCCCGGGACAACAATTTGATTCGCCTTTGGCGGGTGGCCGACGGCCGCCTGCTGCATACTCTTCAAGGCCACGCCGGATGGGTTTCCTCGGTGCAGTTCATGAGCGATAGCCGCTTGGCCTCCGGTTCGGTGGACCAGTCCATCCGGCTTTGGGATACGGAACGGGGCGCCCAAGTCGTGGCCCTGTACGGCCACCGTCACGGCATCAGCTCCCTGGCTTTCTTGCCGGAGCGGGGCCTACTGGCCAGCGCTTCTCTGGACCGCACCGTCCGCCTTTGGCAGCGGGAAGACCTCGGCTTGCTGGCTCGAAGCCAAGCCGAAGCCAAAGCCCGGCGGCGAACGGAAATTGCCACCATCGAGGCGAAGCTACCAAGAGACTTGCCGACCCTGGAGAAGCAATTGGAAGCCGTGAAGAAGCACCAAAGCTTCTCGCCCAGGGAGAAACGCTTGGCCGCCGGCTGGCTGCGACTGCAAGCAAAGGGCCCGAGGCGTTAATTCCGTCCCGTCGGTCCTGCCGGTCCTGCCGGTTTTATAAGGTCCTATGGGTGACCGCCCTCGGTTTATAAGAAAGTGGCAGGCCAGGTAGGACTCGAACCCACAACTTGCGGTTTTGGAAACCGCCGCTCTAACCAATTGGAGCTACTGGCCTGTCGTTTTCCGCTCCGCCTGAAGGCCTCGAGGCTTGCAGGCGCAGTCGACGAGTGGAGAACCGTTTCGTTCCGTGGTGCCGAAGGGGGGACTCGAACCCCCACGGCCGTGAAGGCCACAGGCACCTGAAGCCTGCGCGTCTGCCAATTCCGCCACTTCGGCACGGAACGAATCGGGCGACTAAGATTAGCGTCCTCGTCGCTTCTGACAAGCCTTGGCATGAGCAATCCGGATCGCCCGACCCGCGACGTTGTGGTCAACCGCAGGGCCCGCCGCAACTACGAAATCCTCGACAAACTCGAGGCCGGGATCGCTTTGTCCGGGACCGAAGTCAAAACCCTGCGGACCGGGCAAGTGAGTTTGGCCGAAGCCTACGTCAAAGTCCGCAAGGACGGCCTGTGGCTGGTCGGCGCGCACATCGACGAATATGAAAAAGGCAGCGTGTTCAATCACGAGCCGACCCGGGACCGGCGCTTGCTGGTCCATGCCCGGGAAATGGCCAAACTAACCCAGAAGGCCAAGGAAAAGGGCCTGACGCTGGTGCCGTTGCGGCTTTATTTCCGCGGCAAATGGGCCAAAGTCGAAATCGGCTTGGGCCGCGGCCGCAAGCTGCACGACAAGCGCGAGCACTTGAAGAAGCGGGAAAGTCAGAGGGATTTGCGCCGGGCCATGGGCCGGGATTGAGGCTTCGCTTCCGCTCCAGGCCGGCGGTATGATGGGGGGGCATCGTGGGGGCGATCGGTTTCGACTGGAAGCTGTTCGGCTTGCGGTGGCGTGCCGAGGTTGCCGGGATGGCCTCGTTAATCCCCCGGCAAAGGCATCAACTGCCAACAACAACTACGCTCTCGCCGCCTAGTAAAGGCGGTACGCCGTAACGGACCTTGCTCGAGGGGACGTCACGGCGCACGAAATTCGAGCTAGCGGCCGGCGTGCCCGACGCCGATCCGTGAAACCTTAGGGCTGGTTCGACGAGCAGCTTGTCCGGGAGCGGCGCGGCGAACGAGATCAAAGCACGGACTACGCACGTAGAAGCCCATTTCGACCCTTCTCAGGACGCGGGTTCGATTCCCGCCGCCTCCACCACTTTTTTTTGGCTTCTGTTGGGCTCCGCTATCATTCCCAAACGAGAGGAACACTGAGGAACATGGAACCAGGCAGCGTCAAAATTGTGGACCGCCTTTCCGCCGTGGAAGCCATCAAGCGGTTGAATGAAGAAGATCTGCTTTTTCTGAACGAACTGATCGTTGAACGCCTCAAACTCATTTCTCAAGCTCGGGCGACCGGACTCATGGCTCGGTTCTCTCTGGGTGATCGCGTTTCCTTTCAAACCCCGAATGGCCGGGAGTTAGAAGGCCGAGTCTTGCGCCTGAACAAAAAGACCGTAAGCGTGGTGACCGACGAAGGCCAATGGAACGTCTCCCCAGCCCTTTTGCACCTGGTTCAACCCTAGGAACAAGTCCTTGTTAGCTTCCATGCAAAGGCTAACCGATCAAGAGTTGCTGCTCCTGCTGAATGACCTCGAGTCAGACCGCACGGAACGCAAAGAATCCTTTCAGGGAGATGCACCCAGGAAGGCTCGGGAGGCCGTTTGCGCCTTCGCCAACGACTTGCCAAACCATAATCAACCTGGCGTCTTGTTCATCGGTGCAAGAGATGACGGTGAACCCAGTGGCTTGAAGATGACCGACGAGTTGCTTAGAAACCTTTCGGATATGAAGTCCGATGGCAACATCCTTCCTTTACCTGTTCTTTCAGTCGAAAAGCGCCTGTTAAAGGGAATGGAAATGGCTGTCCTCACTGTCATGCCGTCCGATATGCCCCCAGTTAAATATAAAGGGCGCATTTGGATCCGGACTGGTCCCAGGAGGTCGATTGCGAATGCCCAGGAAGAACGGGTTTTAAATGAAAGGCGCCGGCACAAAGACTTGCCCTTCGATATTTACCCTGTCACTACGGCGGAAATCAGCAACCTCTCTCGTTCTATTTTCGAGAATGAGTATTTGCCACAAGCTTTCGCTGAAGACGTTTTGGAACAAAATGACCGCACTTATGAGGAAAGATTGGCTTCTTGTCGGATTGTAGCCTCGCTGGAAAATCCGACCCCGACCGTAATGGGACTCTTGGCGGTCGGGAAAAGCCCTCAAGACTTTCTTCCGGGCGCCTTCATTCAATTCTTAAGGATCGACGGAATCGAACTTGCCGACCCGGTTGTCGACCAAGAGGAATTTAACGGCAGCATCGCTGATATGTTGCGTCAAGCAGAGGAGAAATTGAGGGCCCACAATCGCCGGGCGTTTGACATCACCTCCGCTCCAAGGCATCAGGTGTCCATGCCGTATCCGATGGCAGCTATACAACAAATCCTCTACAACGCCGTGCTTCACCGCACTTATGAGAGCACAAACACTCCAATTCGGGTCCATTGGTACAATGATCGCATTGAAATCATCAGCCCAGGAGGGCCTTTTGGAAACGTCACTTCGGAGAATTTCGGAGTCTCCGGCATCACCGATTACCGCAATCCCAACATTGCCGATGTCTTAAAAATTTTCGGTTACGTCCAGGCTTTTGGGCGAGGAATTGCCATTGCAAGACGGGCCATGAAGGAGAATGGTAATCCGGAAATTGAATTCAACACCACTCAAAGTGTCGTTGAGTGCGTTCTCCGAGGTAAAGCATGACCACTCCGATTCTTACCTTTTTCAACAACAAGGGGGGAGTAGGCAAAACTTCGCTCATTTACCATTTGGCTTGGATGTTCGCAAAACTTCGCCAGCGGGTGGTAGTTGCCGACCTCGACCCCCAGTCCAATTTGACAGCCGCCTTCCTTGATGAAAATCGTATTGAAGAAATCTGGGAACCAACCCAGCAGCAAGCCACCATCTTTCAGTGCGTAAAACCCCTGACTGGCGTAGGGGACCTCAAACCCCCAGAGCTGCAACACATCGCTCAGAACCTCTTTCTCCTTCCCGGCGATGTGGCCCTTTCCAGTTTTGAGGATACATTGTCGGGAGAATGGCCCAATAGCCTGAGTGAAGTCAATCTATACCGTCCAATGCGCATCCTCACTTCATTTTGGCAAGTGATGCAATTGGCTGCGAAAAAAGTACAAGCCACGGTCATTCTTGTAGATGTTGGCCCAAACCTTGGTGCGATTAACCGCTCCGTCTTGTTGGCTACCGACTATGTGGCTATCCCACTAGGAGCTGACCTATTTTCTCTTCAAGGATTAAAAAACCTTGGGCCGACTCTAAGGCACTGGAAGAGCCAATGGCAAAAACGGCTGGAAAACTGGAACGACAGTCAAGACAGCCCGCAAAATCCAGACTTTCGATTACCAGCAGGCAAAATGCAGCCGATTGGATATCTCTGTCAACAACACGGCGTAAGGTTGGATCGACCGGTAAAGGCCTATGATAAATGGGTTCAGCGAATACCCACGGTCTATCGAAAAGAGGTCCTTGAGGAATTACCCGCCCAGGGAATCCGGCAGGAAGATGATCCTTACTGCTTAGCTACGATTAAACATTACAGGAGCTTGATCCCTATGGGGCAAGAGCACCGTAAACCGATTTTCTACTTGACATCCGCTGATGGCGCCATTGGTAGCCACGCCAATGCAGTACAAGATGCCCGGTCAGATTTTAAGAAACTCGCGATCAAGATCGCGTCGCAAATGGGTATTCAAATTTCCCAATGAGACCGATGGAGAAAGTTTATATTCACGCGTAGTCGAAGCAGGAACCCCGGGAGTTGATGAGGGGATAGTCCGTGTACGTCACGCCCCGTCTCTCCTTGCAACCTAGCTTCCAGTCCATCCGAAATTTTGCCCTCGATTTCCCGGCTTATTTACGATACGCCTGAGCGCAAATTGCGCTGGATACCAGTCCTTCCCATAGTGGAAGAAGGTCCCCGAGGATCTTTGTACCTCCGGTTTCAAAACCGGGATTGGACGGGGGAGGAAATCCAATTCTACTCCATGGGCGAGGATTCCATCGCCGCTTTGGGAACCCTGCAAAACGAGCGGGGCGAATCGCTTTCTTTGGCCATGCATCTAGGGTTCGGCACCGGCACCAGCACCTTCACCCTGGAAGGGAATGTGGCCGTGCTCCGAGGAGAGCTCGGCTCAGGAACTTTCCGGCAGGCTCAATACCTCAGGAAGTTTCATCCGGAAATCGACACCATCCTGTTTCAAGAAGTTCCAGGTTCGGTAAATGATGAGATCAACGTGGAAACCGGGCGGCTGATCCGGCAAGCCGGCTATACCACCATCGTTCCCGAGGACGGCTTCATCGCCTCCGGTGGGGTGGATTTGTTCGCCGCAGGAGTTCGCCGCATCATTCATGACGGCGCCCAGGTCGGGGTCCACGCCTGGGGGGACCCTTTCGAAGACGTGGTAGCTCAAGATCTCCCTCGAACGCATCCGGCTCACCGCATGCAAATTCAATATTTTCAAGAAATGCTTCCCAACGGCCCGGAATTCTATTTTTTCACCTTACAGGCGGCGCCTTTTGACGACATCCACTTCATGACTCGAAAGGAAATTCAAGATTGGCGGTTGACCACGGAGCCCTAAAACCGTCGATATTTTTAGAATATTTCCTTCCCCGAAGGGGAAAATTTTTCGGGGCAAACTCGCAAGCCCCATGAATCCGCTGTAATCAGGGAATCAGTTTGGTTCTTACATTTTTGTTGGCTAGGATTCATGAAGGAGGTTGTGGGCATTTTTCCCATCTGCACCTTCTCAGCTCTTTGAAAAAGCTGCTGGGCGAGCCGGCTTATTCCTGTTCCGGCTTTCCAAACTTCCTCCTTCCCTTTCATGGTGGTCCCCCTCAGAGCCACCCAGTCCCTTGGCACCTCGATGCAAACAAACAAACACCCCTGGATTGTTTGTGTTCTGCTGAGTTTTTGCGCCACGACAACCCCTTTGTCGGCGCAACACCAGGAACACGATTTCATCATGGCTTTGGTCGCCGATCAAAACCTGACCCACGTAGCCGCTGTCAGCGGAGCTTGGTCAGAACCGGCGACATGGGGCGGCGCGCTCCCCTCCGAAGACGCCCGGATTTTGATTCCTGCGGGGATCACGGTAACGGTGGATCAAAGGATCCAAGCGGCCTATATGTCGATTCGAGTCGACGGCGGGTTGCGCTTCGATCCAAGCAAGCGCCGAACCGCACTGCGAGTCGATACGCTGGTCGTCAGCGCCACCGGTTCCTTTGAAATGGGCACCGAAGCCGAGCCCATTCCGCCGCATCACCAGGCACGCTTGGTGCTGGAAGATCGAAACGGCGGCTTGGAAGTGGATAACGTTTCATCTCCCGACTACGACCCGTTGCGGGTCGGTCAAGGTTTGATTTCCTTTGGCCGAGTCGAGATTCACGGCAGCCCGAAAACGGCCTTCGCCAGTTTGGCCCAAGAACCTCTGGCCGGCGCCAACCATTTGCTACTGGATTCCGATCCGATCGGTTGGAAAGTAGGGGATACGGTCGTGCTTGCCGGCACCCATTCCGACGCCCAGGGCCATGAAGCTTTTCGTATCGGCGCGCTTCAAGGCCGAACCGTCTATTTGGCTCCCACTTCGCCGACCTTATTGAATCACGGTAACTTCGCGACCTTGCAAAAAGACCATTTAACTCCGACGCATGCCAAAGCTGGTTTGCAACTGAAAGTCCACGTCATCAACACCACCCGCAATGCGGTGGTGGAAACGCCCAATTTGAATCGCCCGCCAACCGGCAGCAGCGGCGAGGAAGAATATTTCTACAAGCGCGGTCACGTCATGTTGATGAACAACAATGGCTGGTTCCGCTACACCGGTTTCTACGGTCTGGGTCGGGCCAACAAATTGTTCGACGCCCACGACACCACCCTGGACGAATTCAACAATGTCATCGAAGTGGGCCGAAACCCGCGAGCCCGTTATCCCTTGCACTTTCATCGCGCCGGAAACGGCGGAGAGCCCGGCATCATCGAGGGCTGTGCGGTGGTGGACGCTCCCGGCTGGGCTTTCGTCAACCACAGCAGTTTTCTTCACATGCGCAACAACGTAGCTTTCCGCACCGCTGGAGCGGCGTTTGTGTCCGAAGCCGGAGACGAAGTCGGCAGCTTCGAAAGCAACATGGCTATCGCCATTCGCGGCAGCGGCGAATCCATGGAGCGGCGGATAGGAATCGAAGATTTCGGCCACGGCGGCCACGGTTTTTGGTTCCAAAGCCCGAAAGTCGAGGTCCGGGACAACTTGACCTCAGGAGCCGAAGGCGCCGCCTACGTGATCTATTGCAATGCCATCGATGGCGTCGATGAAATCCCGGTGGACGGATATCCCAACGCTCATCTTTATCCCGACGGCTACACCCACGACGTCCTCAGCCTGCCCATCCTGGAGTTCAACCGCAACACCGCCTATGGCAGCCACAGTGCATTCGCCACCGGCAAACACCGGCCCGCCGGCGGCTCCGTGCGGCAAAACAGCCAACTCAACGATTTGCTTGGCTACGGCATTCTGCACGGTTCCAACATCTTCTACAGCAAAGGCCTGCAGTTCAATCGAGCCGTGCTGATCGCCGACCCCTTGGATGGAAGCGGCGTCGGCATGAACCGAGCCACGGCACCAACGGTCCTGCAGTACGTGGATTGTCACGTCGAGGGCTTTGCAGTGGGAATCCGAGCGCCTCTTCGGGAATACAGCAGTTTCATCTATGGCGGTTTCCTGGACAATGAAACCAACGTCGACTTCAATATTTTCAGCCCGAAGGGATCCAGTGATTTTCGAATTCGGAACGTTCAGTTCGGCCTGAACAGCAGTATTGATTTGAAGATGTCGATGGATTTCCACTACCCTCTCCGATACGGCTATTTGCAATTGCAAATGGTACCGCACCGCCTCACTTTTGAACGGTCCGACGGCGTCTTCGAAGCCTATTTCCAGGCGGAACAAGATCCCGACTTCGTTCCCTACCCTTCCAGTTTGTTCGATATCCCCTTAGAGAACATGAGCCAATCTGCGGCCGGTTTTCCGGAGGAACTGAAAAACAAAACCAACCTGGAACTCTGGACTCTTTCTTCGCAAGATAAGGAAGCCATGTTCCACCTGGTGTCCGATTACATGAACAGCGGCCTGGGCGCTCTCAGTGATCCGGATTACGCGGAAGAAGAATTCCCCGGTTGGCAATGGACCACAAATGGCTACACCTTGCCGGTCGGATGGCAGAGCAACCCGGATTACCTGACGCAAGCGAAACTGGACAACGTCGTTCTTCACAAGATTGCCGAGTCCGGCGAGTTCGGGCGAGAGCCGGTGGCTCAGGACGATTACGCGGTGTTGGACCTCAACCAAAACAGTCGGATAGACGTCGACGTCCTGCTAAATGATTTGGATCCCGACGGCGATCCAATTCGAATCGAGGCGTACCAGCGCCAGACCGACCACGGCACCATTCAACTACGAAATGGCATGCTGCGGTACACACCCGAACCGGGCTTCGTCGGCACGGAAAGTTTCGAGTATTGGATCGAAGATTCCTGGCACGACATGTCCAAAGCCTGGGTTACGGTTCAAGTCACCGGATTCTGAGTTCGGGTATTGCCATAATCAACCCGCAGAAACGGTTCTTCCTTTCAGCAATCTCATTTAAATGGCGAGAGGCGGCTGCGGCCGCCTCTTGCTTTAATTTGGCCATAATCCCAGGCGGTGACACTCCTGGATTGGATCGACCGGCCAAGTCCGAATCCAACCGTCGGTGGAAAGACTGCGCAAGAAACGGCCCTCATGTTCCACGATTGCGAATACCGCGGCACGATGACCGGAATCCACCAGCTTGCAACGGCGGGTTTCCATATCCCAGATTCGAATGGTCCCGTCTCGGGAGGCAGAAGCCGCATGCACTCCATCAGAGAAAAATAGAAAGTCCAAAGCCTCGGTTTCGTGGCCCAGCAAATCCCATGATTCCTGGTTTGCGGTCAAGGGCTGCACCCTCAAAACACCGTCTCGAATGGCATGGATCGCCCATTTCTCATGCGGTGAAATCCAAGCCCGCGATGATTCGAACGAAGCACCCAGCTCGGCAACAGGCTTCCCGTCAAAAGCCAAGAAAGCTTGCTGCCGGATTGGATTGACTAGGTACAGGTGTTTCCCATCCTGGCTCCACTGCAAGGCGTAAACCGGAGTCGAAACCTGCTGTTTCCAGGCCGATTTAAATTCCGGGAACGAAAAAACTTCCAATTGGGACTTTCCCACCGTGGCCAAACGCTTGCCACCCGGCGACCAAGCCAAAGCCAAGGTCTGTTTTGGAGTGGAGGAAAGGCGGCCGATTTTCTGCACGGGTTGCAATTGCCAGATCTCCAAGCTGGAATCGCCCAATGCCACCGCCAAGGTCTCTCCGTGGAAATCCAGCGCCATCTCCCGAAAGATGTCATCCTCGGAATACAAGCGATGGATTTCATCGCCACTCTCCACGGAACGGAGAATCAATGGCCCGGTAAATTGGAAGTCGAAAGCCCTCAAAGTAGCCACCATTCGACCGTCGCCGGAAACCGCGGCTTTGCGCTCCCGGGAGTCATAGTGCTCCATGGCTACCCTGGGCACGTAAGTTTGAATCGACCAATGAAAAATTTGGCCGAGATCGGTGACGGTCAACAAGGTGGACTGATCCAGGAATAAGGCATCTCGGACTCCGCTGGGATGAGGGCCGAGGACGGCAAACGGCTGCAGGGAAGATCCGCGGGCATCTTCTACCTTCCAAAGACAAACCGTCCGATCCTCCTCACTGAAACTGGCCAATCTCCGTCCTTGGGCATCGAAGCGGACCCCAAAGACGCCTCCCCGGTGGCCTTCCAATCTGGCCAAAATCTTTTGCTGTTTCCAATCCCAGATACTGGCGGAGGCATCTTCGCAAGGCAGAGCCAACAAGGAGCCGTCGGGAGAAAAGCTCAATCCCCAAATTCCCTGCGAGTGAGCTTGAAATTGGTTCAGTCGTTGAAGCTTTTCCAGATCCCAAATATCCACCTTTCCATCTCGACCGCCAAGCGCCACCACCGGGCGGGCAGGATGAAATCCCACTCCCAAACATGAATCATGAGGTACGGCCAGGGGCTTTCGAATCACGACCCCTCCTTGCAGGAAGGCGACCGACAAGGAGCTTGCCTGAGCGGCTGGGCCTCTTGGTTGCTCTATCCATTTCTGGTCATAAGGTGAAACGCCCAAGGGGAGTAAATCTTGGACGGTCGCCAGAGATTCGAATTCCCACTTCGTACCAGGAACGGCAAGCTGCGCCTGAAACAGCTCGCCTTCCAAGGACGTCCAATTCACTCGAAATCCGCTCTCGTGCCAGTACAAAGAAGACGGTATCGCGAAGTGGACCGGCTCCGGCGCTTTGGAATAGGAGACGAGTTGGAATTCCCGATCCCACAAATAACTTTCTCCGCTTCGGGCCACGGCACAGATCCAAGCCCCGTCTGGAGATCGGGCGATATTGTCCACCGGTCCGTTCAAGTTTTCGATGAAACGGCGGTTGTGACTGTGCTCCAAGGCCGCCAACAAGGTGTCCCCGACCTGCTCGGCCTGCAATCGTTTCGCCGCCTGCAACGCATGGCCCAGGGCATCCTCCGGCCGGCTCAGCAAAGCTTCTCGGGCTTCCGCCAGGAAACGCAAACCCTCGGAACGGCGGAGGGCTTTGGCCTGGAGAAAGAAAAGCAAAATCGCGGCCATCAAGAAAATGCCCAGACTGCTGGCCCAACCGGGATGATTTCGAACCCATCGACCGGTCAAGCGAAGCCGACTCAAGGGCCTGGCTACTGTCGGTTCCCGCCTTAATACCCTGCCCAAGTCCTCAGCAAGGTCTCGAGCCGTGGCATATCGGTCCTTGGGATACAAGGCCATGGCTTTTTCGCAAACCACGATGGCGTCCTCACTGAGGGGAAGTCGGGAAGATTTCAGACTTGGAAATTGGCCGTTGACAATCCTTTGCATCCAATCGCCTCGTGAGGCGGCGGCGGAACGACTTGGAAAGGCCGCCTCCAAGCACATGAGCTCGTAAAGCGTCACTCCCAAACCGTAAATATCCATGGCCCGGCTATGAGTGGCACCCGGTTCTCGAAAGTGTTCGGGAGCCATGTAGGGCAGGGAACCTAAAAGAGTGCCGCTGGCGGTCAATTCAGCGGCGCCTTCCTCCGAGGCCAATCCGAAATCGAACAACAAGGCGCGACCATCTTGAGTCAGAAATAGGTTGGACGGCTTCAAGTCCCGGTGCATGACCCCTTGTTGGTGAGCGTAGTGAATTGCCTGGGCTACTTGCATTCCGATGCGCACGCAGCAAGCTTCCCAATTCCCTTCGAATAAGGCCGGCAAGCCGGAAGCCATTTCCGGAGATTCATTCCTGCGACCTTCTTCGCCAAGGATGCGATACAAATCCAGGCCTCTCGTGGGGAGGCTGGTCGGGAGGGTAGAAGAGCCGGCCAGCCGTCGAATCGCTTCCGCCAGCGTGCAACCGTTCAAGCGTTCCATCACGAAATAGGCCACGCCTTGATGCTCACCCCAAGAATAAATCGGCAGGATGTTGGGATGCTGTAATCGAGCTACCGTTTCAATTTCCCGCCGAAATCTTGGGCCAGCATGGGGACGGATACGCAAATCCGGCCGAATGATTTTCAAAGCCACTCGACGCCTCAAGGACGGCTGCCAAGCTTCGTAAACCATGCCCATACCGCCGTGACCCAAGGGGTTTCCAAGTTCGAATTCCCCCAAATGGGAAGGCGGGCTCCAGTCCCCGATCGATGGCTTCTGTTCCAGAAGGCCGACCTCTTTCAGGGCTTCCAATCGCATCAGGATGGCCGATTGATCCTCCGGATGTTGGGCAAGAAAGGCCTGCAAAGCTTCCGATCCACCTTCATCCTCCTTGGTCAATGCCGAGGCAATCAGGGCCTCCAGCCTTGCAGCTTCCGCCAAGGAGTTAGAATTGGAATCAGCTTTCACGGAATGCGTGGCCGGGTTGAAGACCGCAAAACCGACCACCTGCAACTTAGCACAACACGATCGATCCTGAATCCCGACTTGAACCCTCCGGACGGCCAATTTCCATCCGAGGCCTTGGTAAGGCGGGCCGCCTCCGGCCAATCGGAAGCCGTAGAAGCTTTATTGAAACGCCATTTACCCGACTTGCACACTTTTATTCGATTGCGGTCCGGCAAAGTCTTGCGGACCAAAGAACATAGTGAAGACCTGGTCCAATCGGTCTGCCGAGAAGTGCTGGAGGACCTTCATGAATATCCTTTGGAATCCGAGGGTCGGTTCCGGTACTGGTTGTTTCGCGCTGCGGAAAGAAAAGTAGTGGATCGAGCTCGCTATTGGGCCCGAGAAAAAAGGGACGTCAAAAGAGAGGCTCCACTCCATGCCTCGAATCCTGCCGGCACTCCGGAGTATGACGGTCAAGCCGCTAGCGGCACCCCAAGCCAAGTTGCTTCGGCTCGAGAACAAGCCGACCGATTGGAAAGGGCGCTAGCGACCCTTTCCGACCAACATCGCCAAGTGATCCTCCTGCATCGGATCGTAGGTTTGAGTCACGCCGAAATCGGCGAACAGTGGGGAAAATCGGCTGGCGCGGTCAAATCCTTGCTGCACCGGGCTTTGGCCAAGCTCGGCAACCAATTGCTTTCCCCTCCGCCGGAAGCCTAAAGCCTTTTTCAAAAAAAACTTTATCCGGGCGAAACCTTGGATCCCGGACGACGCCTGGGTTTGTTGAAGGAAATACCCCAAACCCCAAGGAAATCGTCATGATTGGAATCCGCGTCTGTCTTCCCTTGCTTTTGCTTGCCCCTTCCGCCTTGGCTCAAAATGGAGAATGGGAAGCTTTAGCGCCTTTGCCCACTTCTCGCTTCTCTCTGGGAGTCGCGGCCACTCAGGGAAAGGTTTATGCCGTCGGGGGCCATGGCACCACCGTAACGCTATACAGCGATTTGGAAATCTACGATCCAGCCACCGATAGCTGGGCGATTGGAGCTCCCATTCCCGGCGGGCGCCGCGACTTCGTCCTACTTTCGAATCAAGGCTTGCTTTATGCCTTGGGAGGCAACGTCGGATACGTGGTCGCCACCAATCAAAGCTATGACCCCAGCACGGATTTATGGACTGATTTGAGTCCGATGCCTACTGCAAGACGGAATTTCGCCGGGGCCGCCATCGGCGATTTGCTTTATTGCGCTGGCGGCTACCAAGATGGGGGAGCCGGCCCCTTGTCGGTTTTGGAGATTTACGATCCAGCCACCAATCTTTGGTCTTCCGGAACTCCTTTACCCAAACCACGTTTTTCTGGGACGGGAGCCGCCGTCCTCCATCAATTATTCGTCATCGGAGGCCAAGACATCCATGGAGCGCCCACGAATGAAGTCTCCGCTTACGACCCCCAAACCGGTACCTGGACCGATTTAACTCCCATGCCAACGCCCCGAATTGCACCGGCCGCCGCGGTCCTCCAAGACAGGCTTTGGGTCTTTGGCGGACACGATTCCGCCGGGAATCCATTGGACGTGGTGGAAATGTACGATCCGCTCACCAATCAATGGGCCGCAGTGGAATCCATGCCCGGCGGAGGGCGGTCGACGTTGGGAGCCGCCTCCTTGGACGGTCGCATTCACCTTGTCGGTGGCTACGACCCAAATATGGGAGGCCCTCTCGATCTCCATGAAGCCTGGACGCCGAAATTTTTCGAACCCTTGCCCTTGGTCCCAGGCTTCGCCGGCGAAGTCAACACCCTGGCGGCCACCGGCGCCACGCCGTTAAGAAACGTCGAGTTCTACTGGAGCTTGCAAGCAGGATCCACTTCAGTTCCCGGTTGTGCCGGACTGACTTTGGATTTGGCCGGGGCGAAATTCCTAACCGCTGTCGCCGCAGACGACCAGGGAGAAGCTTCCTTGCCTCTTTACATTCCGTCGGCGGCAAGCGGCTTCACGGTGGGGTTGCAGTGCGTGGACCGGGAAAGCTGCAGCGTATCCAGCCTGATGTGGCAGAGCTTTCCCTAGAACCCGGTTTCCGAGTTCAGAAAAGGGAAGGCTTTCAGCCGCTGCTGAAAGGTTTCCACGGCCTCTTGCCAGGAATCCAAATGGTGCCGGCGATCCATCGAGGCTTCTTCGATGGTTTGCCGGCCAATGGCGATCAAATGTGCCAAATCGGCGTGCCAAACTTCCGGAATCTCGGCCATGCCGGCCATAGCCTGTAGCGGGATTCCTGCCAAACGCAGGACATCCAAGGGTCGCTGCCGCAAGCGCAAGGTATTGCAAACGTTGCTGGCCTTGGTGACACAACCCATGATCAAGTCAGGGCGTCCGCCGCACCCTTGCACCAAGGCTTGCATGGACCGCAATCCCTGCTCCAGGGAAACATCCTCCAAGCCATACAGAACTTCCGCTTCCAATAACCGAAACCGGGTGGCGACCCGAAGGAATAAAACGTCCAGATTCTGAGTCTCGGTAACCGCCAAAGCCTCGGCCACCTTCACGGCTCTACCGGAGTATTCCCAACTAGCTCGCCAGTCTTGATGGATGTGGTGCATGCTGGACAAGCCATACAGAGTCCATGCCAAGCGACTTTGATCGGCCACGCTGTTCGGTGCTTCTCTTGAGTTCTCTTCGGCAATGGCTAAAGCGTTCTCATAGTGATCTTTTGCCGCGGCAAAATCTCCTTGCTGCATGGCCAAGCTGGCCCAAGCGCAAGGAACCATCACTCTTGCCAAACGAGTTCCAGTACGGTCGGGTGCTAAATCGTTCAATTGGACGGCAAGAGTTTCCATGGCCTGAAACCGCTCGGCGGCCAATTTGAATTGACCTGCTTTTGTCACCAAAACTCCCAAGCGCTGATAGGACCAAAGCAAGTTGTCGACGTACTCGGCCCGGTTGGGAAAGGCAGCCACTAAATTTTGGTCCAGAGCCCAAGCCTTCAAATAATGTTGTTCCGCGGCTTCCACTCGCCCTGCTTCTTTGTGTAGATCGCCGATCTTGACCAGGGCCAAGGACTTGCTGTGAATCCACTCCGGCTCCACTTTCGGTTCGGTGGTCAGAGCCTGAAAATCGGCCAACGCCCGCTGATAGCTTGCCATCGCCGCCGCCGGATTTCCCTGCTCCCGCTGACGCTGTCCGATCAACAGCAAGACCCGGCCACGACCAGCTCGCAGCATGGCATCGCCTGGATATTCCATGAGGATGTTTTCGAAAGAAGCCAAACTGTCCTGCAGCATCTTTTGCCGCCAAGGCTCTCCTCCGGCCAAACTGGCCACCGCCCGCAAAGCATCATCCAATAGGATTCGCTGAGCTTCCGAAGCCCAGGCATAGAGGCGTTGCCGCTCTTGAGCCCTATGCCAACTCTGCAGCAACCCCAAGATCAAAGCCAAGCTAGCCACCAAAACCGAAAGACTGGTCCAAGGATGGCGGCGCAGAAAGCGCCCGGCTCGAAGCCAACCGGGTTCCAACTTGGCTTGCACCGGAAAACCTTCCACGGCCCGTTGAAGGTCTTGGGCGAAATCGCTTACCGATTGATAACGATCTTGTTTTTGGATCGCTAACCCTTTCAGTACCACCGCATCGACTTGAGAAGGCCAACGCTTTTCCCACGGCGAGGCTTGAGACCCGGATCCGGATTGGGTCGATAGGACTTTGCTTGGGGGCACCGGCCGATAATCGTGGAGCCGTTGCGCGACTTTCATCAACGGCCCTTCGGTATTCAGCGGCAAGGTGCCAGTCAACATCTCGTAGAGCAATACGGCCAGGGAGTAAACGTCACTTCGCACATCGACGTCGCCTTCCACCCAGGACAACTGCTCCGGAGCGGAATAAGCCAAACTCCCCAAGACCATCCCAGTTTGAGTCAGGGCTCCCGATCCGGGCGCCAGTGGCGTCGCCGGTTGACTTCCAAACCAAAGGTCCTTGGCGATTCCGAAATCGCTGACTTTTGCCCTACCTTGGCCGTCAAACAAGATGTTTCCCGGTTTCAAATCCCGGTGCAAAACGCCGCGCTTATGGGCGTGGTCCACGGCATCGCAAATTTGCCCGAACACTTTCCATAAATTGGCCAAGTCGGCCACCGGTCCGTCGGCCCGGGGAAAGGGTAAGACTTGGCGAAGGGAACCTCCGGCCATCAAATCCATAACGCAATAAGGTTGCCCCTTGGAAGTCATGCCTGCTTGCCGAACTCCGACCAAGCCTGGGTGATCCAATCTTCGAATTAAGTCCAGCTCCCGTTCCCAGCGGGCGAACCAAGCTCCCCCGGGAAGGGTCACCCGGTGCATCACCTTGATCGCTACCGGTGCCCCTTCGTCCCTGGACCTTCCGCGGTAAACAGTCCCTTGAGCCCCACAAGCGAGTTGACCCTCCAACACGAATCCCGGAATCTGGATTTCTTCCAAGGTTCCGGCCAGCGCATCCCTCAACAAAGGCAGCAAAGTCGCCTCTTGCAGCAACCAGAGGTTTTCGGAGTCTTGGGGCGCGGAGAACGGGGAAGCCATGAGAGGATTCAGGAAACTGATAGTCCTGGAAGCTACAGTTCTGAAGGAAAAGGATCAGAAATCCATAAACGCCTATCCTTCCAATTCCACTCTTTGCTGAACGATTTGCCGCAATCGGGCGAGCAACAGGGATTTCACCTTGTAAACCATGTCCACCGAACACTGGCACGCCGCAGCGGTTTCGTCAGCACCGCGTTGCTGCAAAACATAACTTTCGAACACCTGCATGTGAGTCGCCGGGTTTTCTCGACTGAGTTGCTCAAAGGCTTCCCGCAGATGGTGCTTGCGCCACTCTTCCTCCCAAGCCTGATCCGGATCCGCATCCCCGGTCCAATCTTCGGGCAAAGCCTGCCAAGGCCGCCGCTTTTTATAGAGAGCGAAGGATTGATTTCGAACCACCCGCCACAAATATGCCCGAAAGCCGCCTTTGGCTTTGTCATAGCGAAACGATGGCAGACTTTGCAACAAGGCCCGAAAGACTTCTTGCAACAACTCATCGCCGTCCACCTTGGCCAAACCGGCCCGGTGGCAATAGCGGCGAATCAAAAGCCCGTAGCGACCGTGAAATTCCTCCCAAGCCGACGGCTCCGGAGCTGCTGCCAAACGCCAAAGCAAGGAGGCGTGAGTCGGATCGGATGGAGTCAGGGGCTCGGACACGAAACTCAAGCGATGGGGGGGATGCAAGCCGGACACGGGAAGCCAATTTATGGCCGACTCCCCAGCAACTTAGCAGGAAGGAAAACCGCCAAACCGGAACGTCCCTCATTCCCCGGACAAAATCGCCGCTAAGAGGGAAAAGGCCGTCATGGCGTCCTTCCCGGCCTGCCTTCCAGGGGGTCCTTCCATTGTGCAATCCGCCCTCGGGGCGGCTAGACTCAGCCAACCGTGCAAAAGCTCGCACCGTCTTTAGCTTGGTTCCGAACGGCGGCGCTCCTCGGCGGCGCCTTGCTGGCTTCCTGCCAGGCCGAAACTCGAGTGGCCATCGCCGATCTGGCGGCCATTCACAACGATTCGGATTGGTCGCCTCGGTCGCCGGCCCAAATGGCCTTTCCACCCGGTTTCTATGGAGTTAACGGCGAATCGGTAGCCGGATTCCTGGCCGGGGAGCCGCAGGAATACGAGATTCAGGACCATCGCGCCCTGGAGTTGGCGATTTTGAATCGACTCCGGGGAGTGAACCCGGGTCTGCTCGAAGATTCCTTGGAAGCCACCGCCTGGCTGATCATTGAATTGTTGCACGACGACCACCGGGATGCCCGAGTCATGGCGGCCGTCATCCTCAGCGAATACGCCGCCTTTTGGGTGGACAAAACCGACGTCCGGCTCCATCCGGACGACTACCTGACCGGCAACCTGGCCGAGGCGGTTCAGGAGTTCCGCGACGCCTCCCAGGCGATTGAAGCGCCGGATTACGTGGACCGGGTCCATCAATCTCTTCAGAAGGTGGACCGGGCGCCGATTCCCGACCCCTTGCTGGGGGCCAGATTGGTTGCCGCCATGGCCCGCCAATACGCCGCCGCCCCGATCCAGGTCACCGGCGGCAAAATCATGCAACGTACTGCCTTGCGGTCGATTCTGGCGGCTCTGGAAAAGGGAACGGATAGCGAAGATCCGGAGGTGGCCAGCACCTGCCGGGAGCGCTACCGTTTGGTGCTGGAATACGCCCAGCGCTGACCCTCCCAAAACCGCCCGCATCCCCCCGTGTCCGGCATCCGCAAGTTCGCCAAGGCCATCGGACTAAGTTCGATCGGCATGACTTTTCTCAAAATCGGCCTGGCGGCGGTGCTGATGTGGTACGTGATCAGCCAGATCGAAACCCGGGACCGGTTGGTGGAAATCCCGCCGGACGACGGCCCGCCGGTGGTGCTGGCCTACGGCGATTTGCAGGGGGAATGGCAGGAAGGCGGGGAGTGGCAGTTTCAGCCCGAGGATGAAAGCCAGCCTCCGGTTCGCTCCCAGGATTTAAAACCCAATCAAGAACCCCGTCCCGGATTTTTCACCCTGCTGGCCGGCTTGCGGGTGGGCTTCTACGCCGCCGCCATCGGCTTTTGGATGGTGTTGCTCTCGGTCGTGACCTGGCGCTGGCAAATCTTGTTGCGGGCCGCCGGCGTTACTACGGGTTACTTCAACGCCATGCGGCTTTGCTTCATCGGCTATTTCTTCAACAACGCCATGCCGGGTTTGACCGGAGGCGATTTGGTCCGAGCGGTGCTGGTCACCCGCGGTTTGGAAAGCAACCGCACCAAAGCCGCCATGTCGGTGATCGTCGACCGCTTGATTGGATTGTTTTCTCTGGTTTTGTTGGCCGGTTTGGTGCTGGCTTTCGGCGATATCCAGGGAGCGGACGGCCAGGAAATCCGCCACTTGGACACCGTAGCCCAAGGAGTTTTCCTGTTCCTGCTGGCGGCGGTCATCGGCGGTTGCGTTTATTTGTCCCGGAGAATCCGGCGCTGGGTTCGGCTGGACAAAATCTTGGGCATCCTGCCGGCGAAAGGCGCCATTTCCAAGCTGGACGACGCCGTCACCGTTTACCGCAGTCATCCCGGAGCCGTGTTGACCGCCTTGGTCCTCTCCCTGATTTTGCAGGCTTGCGGGGTGATGTCCTTTTGGGCGGTGGGCAAAGCCCTTGGAGCCGAACTGGAAGTCGCCCACGACTTCGTCATCTTCCCGGTAGTGCAAACCATCTCTTCGATTCCATTGACGCCTCCGGCAGGCTGGGGAGTCGGCGAAACCTTGTACGGCAAGTTTTTCGAGTGGTTTGGTTCCGCCTTTACCTTGGGCGTAGCGGTTTCGGTACTGTTCCGCTTAACGACTCAAATGGGTTTCGGTTTGGTCGGCGGCTTGGTTTGGGTGCTTTCGCGTGAAAAGAAACAGGGCATGAAGTTGGCCGAAATGAAGGACAACGGCGAAACGGAGACTTCGGAATGAGCTTGGTCGCGGTCGGTTCGGTGGGTTTGGATACGGTGGAAACACCGTTCGGCAAGGTCGAAGAAGTCATCGGCGGCTCCGCCGTGTACTTTTCTTTGGCGGCCTCTTTGTTTACCCGCATTCAAATCGCCGCCAACGTCGGCAACGACTTCCCCGACCGAATTTGGCAACTCCTAGCCGAGCGCGGTGCCGACCTGAGCGGCATCAAGGTGATCGAGGATATGCCCACTTTCCGCTGGAGCGGCCGCTATCAAGGAGACATGAACGAGGCGGAAACTCTGCGTACCGAGCTGAACGTTTTGGCCTTGCCTCCGGAAACTCCCGAAAGCTACGGCGGATCCCCGTTTGTCTTTTTGGCCAACATGGGAGCCGACGTGCAATTGGCCACCTTGCAACGGTTGCAAGGGCGCTACGTCTTTGCCGACACCATGAATTTATGGATTGAAACCCAACGGGATTTGCTGTTGGAATTGATGGCCAAACTGCACGGCTTGATTTTGAACGAAACCGAAGCCCGCATGCTCACCGGCGAAACCAACTTGATCAAAGCCGGAGGCGCCTTGTTGGATCTCGGCCCGAGGGTGGTGGTCATCAAAAAGGGAGAGCATGGTGCTTTTCTATTCGAACGCAGTTTCCACTTCGCCTTGCCGGCCTATCCCACCGCCCAAGTGGTCGATCCCACCGGAGCGGGTGATTCCTTCGCCGGCGGTTTCCTCGGCGCCCTCGCCGACATGGGGAGCCTGGAGCCGACCGCGCTCCGCCGGGCCATGGCGCTGGGAACGGTGACCGCTTCTTTGACCGTGGAACATTTTTCCACCGGAGGCTTGGAAGCGGCCGATCGGAAGGAAGTGGACCGGCGATTCCGCGAACTGCACGAATTCGTTCGGCTGTGATCCGGCCAGTGGTCGGCTAAGACGTTAGCCGGCCAAGAATTCGATCTCTTTCGGCTGGCGCCGGTTGGAAAGCCGAGCGCTCGAGGGGAAACTGAGCCCATGCGTTGTTTCTTCGGCCTGCGCCTTCCGAAGTCGGCTCAACATCTCTTGATGGAGCGATACCAACCCCTTCGACAGCGCTTATCCGGAGTGGGGGGAACCTGGGTGCCGCAGGAAAATCTGCACCTGACCCTGCGTTTTCTGGGCGAAACCGACGCCCGCCGGCGGAATCTTGTAACCCGGGGCCTCGAAACCGTCTTCCCTTACATGGAAGCCCCGCAACTCCGCTTGGGCGATCCCGGTTTGTTTCCTCCTCGAGGTTCCCGGCGCCTCATCCTTTGGGCCGGTTTGGAAGGGGAGCTGCCGCGATTGGAAGCCCTCGCCCAAGAGCTCGAAGCCAGAGCTCGCCGGGCCGGTTTCGCCCCGGAGCAGCGCCGTTTCAAACCTCACGTCACCTTGGCACGATTGCCGGCACGAGCCATGCCTCTGCTTCAGGGAGCTTCCTTGCCGGCCCTGCCCGCGGAAGATTGCACACCGAACGAAGTGCATTTGTTTCAATCAGTTCGGGACGCCCGCGGATTGCATTATCCCAGCTGGCAAAGCTGGCCCTTTAGTCCCACCTAGGCCGGACCTACACTGCATGCTTGAATCCCCCAGAACGGACCGAGAGTCCCGCATTGAGAACATCGCCGTGGCCGCGAAGAAAAGCAAGAAAACCAGCTCGCCCAGCAACGCCTCGTCCAAAACCGGAGCTTCCAAAAACGACCGAGAGAAAGCCCTGCAGAGCGCCTTAGCCAATATCGAGAAGAACCACGGCAAGGGGGCGGTTCTGCAGATGACTTCGGACTACATAGTTCCGATCGATGGCATCTCCAGCGGCTCCCTGTCCCTGGACTTGGCCTTGGGCGGTCGCGGTCTTCCCCGCGGTCGGATTTGCGAACTGTACGGGCCGGAAGGCAGCGGCAAAACCACGCTGGCCTTGGAAGTCGTGGCCCAGGCACAAAAAAATGGGGGGTATGCCGCCTTCATTGACGCCGAACACGCCTTCGATCCTGAGTATGCCCAAAGAGTGGGCGTACAAATGGACGGCTTGCGCTTTTCTCTTTCTCAGCCGAGTTACGGCGAAGAGGGTTTGGACATCGCCGAGCAGTTCATCAAGTCCGGTGCGGTCGACGTGATCGTGGTCGACTCCGTCGCCGCCTTGGTTCCGAAAGCGGAAATCGACGGGGAGATCGGGGACACTTTCGTCGGCGTTCAGGCTCGCATGATGAGCCAAGCTTTGCGGCGGCTTACCACGGTGGTCGGCAAAACCAAGGCGGTGGTGATTTTCATCAACCAATTGCGGGAGAAAATCGGCGTCATGTTCGGCAACCCGGAAACCACTCCCGGTGGCCGAGCCCTGAAATTCTATTCCTCGGTGCGGATCGACGTCCGTCGCATCGGGGCCTTAAAGCAAGGGGAAAAAATCATCGGAAACCGAACCAAAGCCACGGTGGTGAAAAACAAGGTGGCTCCGCCGTTCCGTAGAGCCGAATTCGACATCCTCTATGGCACCGGAATCAGCATGGAAGGGGACGTCCTGGACATGGGCTTGCAGCACGGCATCGTGCAAAAATCCGGCGCTTGGTTCTCGATGAATCACCCCGAACAAGGGGAATTACGGCTTGGTCAGGGCCGGGAAATGGTGCGCCAACTCTTGGTCGACAACCCCGATTTGTGCCAGCAGATTTCCACCCTGATTACCGCCCAGCTACAGCCGGCGAAGGAATCGGAATCCGAATCCAAAGCCTCGGAGTCGAAAGCCGCGGCCAAGGGCCAAGAGCAAAGCAAAGACAAAGACCAAGACAAAGAGATGGAAAGTGGCGCCGGAGCAGCCCCGGCCCGCAAAACGGTGCGCAAGAAAGCCACCCGAGGCCGCAAAAGCGGACGTAGCGGCTAAGCCCGGGAAGGCCCTCTTCCCTTTCCTCGTCTCTGCCGAAAGCAGGGTTTCGGGGTTACACTGTGCGGCTTCCCGGCCGCACCTCTCCCTTGGCCGGCCAATTTCCGAACTTCCAAACCCATGTCCGTTCCGCGCACCGGCGCCGAAATCCGCGAAGCTTACCTGGCCTTCTTCGAGGCCCGGGAACATCGCCGTTTGCCTTCCGATTCGCTGATCCCCAGCAACGATCCTTCTTTGCTGTTCACCGTGGCAGGCATGGTGCAATTCAAGGAAGAGTTCTTGGGCCGCGGCCGAACCGAATTGCGTCGTGCCACGACCTCCCAAAAATGCATCCGCGTCCCAGATTTGGAGAACGTAGGCGCCACGCCGCGGCACCACACCTTCTTCGAAATGTTGGGGAATTTCTCCTTTGGAGATTACTTCAAGGCGGAAACCATTCCTTGGGAGTGGCAATTTTTCACCGAATGTTTGGGTTGGGATCCCGACCGTTTGGTCGCCTCCATTTATTTGGATGACGAAGAAGCTTTCCAGATTTGGAAAGAAAAGGTCGGGTTGCCGGAAGAGCGGATTTTCCGTTTCGGTGAGAAAGAAAACTTCTGGCCGGCGGAAGCTCCTTCCAAAGGCCCAAACGGTCCTTGCGGTCCTTGTTCCGAAATTTACTTCGATCAAGAACCGGGCGGTCCCTTGCCGGACAAAGAGGGATTGGAGGAATTGCCGGACCGCTTCGTGGAAGTAGGCAACTTCGTCTTCACCCAATTCGACCGCCAAGACGGCGGGCGCTTGGAAGCCTTACCGCAAAAGAACATCGATGTCGGTCTGGGCTTGGAGCGCTTGACCGCCGTGGCTCAGGGAGCGGCGAATAATTTTGAAACCGATTTGTTTCTACCGGTCTTGGATGCGATTCAAAGCCTGAGCGGTCAGAACTACGGTCGGGAAGCCGCTCATGACGTCCGCATGCGACGGATCGCCGATCATGCCAGGGCGGTCTTTTTCTGCATCGCCGACGGCGCCGCTCCCGGCCGAGACGGTCGCGGCTACGTGGTCCGGAAAATCCTCCGCCGCGCGGTTCGAGACGGCATCGAACTCGGCTTGAAGCAGCCGTTTTTGGCCGAATTGTTCCCGGCGGTCGAAAGCACCATGGGGGCTTGCTATCCGGAACTGAGCCAACAAAGAGGCACCATCGAAGCTCTGGTTCAAGGAGAAGAAGAGCGGTTTCGAGACGTGTATCGCCACGGCATCGCTCGCTTGGAAACCGCCTTGGATGAGCTTCGGCAGCAAGGAGACTCTCAAACCTTCTCCGGCCGCACCGCCTTCGAACTCCACGACACCTACGGCTTTCCCGCCGACATCGCCGAAGTCATCGTCCGGGAACAAGGCTTCGAATACGACCAAAGCGGTTTCGAGCAGGCGATGGAAGAGCAACGCCAAAGGGCTCGCACCGGAACCGCTCTCAGCGGCGATTTATTCGTCGAGTCGATCGCCAGTCAACTTCGGCACGAAAAGGTCGAAGCGACTCGATTCCTCGGCTATGAGCAAGACCGGGGCGAAGCGGAGGCCGTGGCCCTCGGCTCCGACGGGCGACTGCAATCGGCTTTGGAAGCCGGCCAAGAAGGGTTCGTGGTTTTAGCGCACACGCCCTTTTACGCCGAAGGCGGCGGTCAAATCGGCGATCGCGGCCAACTCCTCGACCCAACCGGCGAGACTTTGTTCGAAGTCCGCGATACCCAAAACGAGGAAGGCTATTCGCTGCACTTTGGGGTGGCCCGCCAAGGGCTTTCCCGGGGCAAGTCGGTGATCGCCCAGATCGACCTCGCCGCCCGCAAAGCCACCGAAGCCCATCACACCGCCACTCACCTGCTTCACGCAGCGCTGAAGAGTGTCGTCGGCTCCCACGTCAACCAGGCCGGCTCGCAAGTGGCGCCGGAACGGCTGCGCTTCGACTTCACCCATCCGGAAGCCTTGAGCTCAGCTCAGATCGCCGCCATCGAGGACATGGTCAACGGTCAGATCCTGAGCAATCAAGAAGTGCAAAAGCGGATGTCCAGCCTGGAGCAAGCTCGTCAAGATGGCGTGGTGGCTCTGTTCGGCGAAAAGTACGGCGACGAAGTCCGGGTGGTCGAAGTCCCGGGCTTTTCCAAGGAGCTGTGCGGCGGCTGCCACGTCGGCCATACCGGCAACATCGGGCCCTTCCGCATTGTCAGCGAACGGGCTTTGGCCGCCGGAGTTCGGCGCCTGGAAGCGGTTGCCGGTCAAGCCGCCCTGGAAAGTTTTCGCCGCGATCAGCGGCGATTGGAGGAACTGGAAGTCCTGCTCAAAACTCCGGCGGACCGTCTCGGTGAGCGAGTTCAGGCCCTAAAGGATGAACTCAAGAAGGCCAAGAGCGCCAAAAAGGCCGCCGTTCCCGGCTCCAAGGAGGTGGCTGAGCGCCTGCGTGGCGAACGCCAAGAACTGAAAACCGGCGACCTCGGCTTCGCCTGGGCCGATCTTCCGGGCCTGGACGCCGGCGCTTTGCGCAGTCTGGCCGACGGATTGCGCAAGGAGGACGGGTTGCCGGACCTGGTTCTCCTGGTTGGCGGAGATTCGGCCAAGGTGCCCTTCGCCGTCCTTTGCCTCCAGGACGGAGGCCCTTTGAAAGCCGGCCCCTTGGCCAAGGCCTTCGGTCAGTTGCTCGGCGGGGGAGGTGGCGGTCGCCCCCAATTCGCCCAGGGTCAAGGCGCCGATCGCAGCGAGCTGGCGGCCAAGGTGGGTCACTGGCTGCAAGGCCTCCCCGCACCGGCGTGACAGCCGGTCCAGGAGAAACGAGGAGAAAAGCGCCGGCAGGAACGAAAACAGGTTGACCCGAATTCAAGGATGGAGAAAATGATCCGTCCATCTTCCGCGCCCCTGCCCTAATCGAGGGGTTTCGTCATGGCCAATCCGAAGAGAAGACACTCGAAATCGCGCGCTCGCATCGGCCGAGCGGGCATCCGTAAGTCCCACATCAGCCTTCGCTCCTGCGAACGCTGCGGGGCTTCCGGGCCTCCCCATACCGTTTGCGAAAACTGCGGCCATTACCGCGGTCGCGAAATCATCGAGAAGGACGAGTTCTAGGCCGGGGCGGTGCGGATCGCCGTGGACGTCCTGGGCGCCGATCACGGCCCGCAGGAAATCGTGCGGGGCGTGGCGGCCGCTCTGAACACTGACTTTGCCCCGGATGACCTACTTTTGGTCGGTCCGGAGCCGCCGATACGGGAAACCCTCGAGGCCGAGGGGGTCTCCGAGTGCCCGGAGATTCTCCATACCGAGGAATTCGTTCCCTCCCACCAGTCTCCGGTGGAAGGCTTGCGCCGGAATCGCAAGGCTTCGGTCGGCCTTTGCGTGAAAGCCGTGCGGGAGGGGGCTGCCGACGGCCTGCTTTCCTTTGGCAATACCGGGGCCGCCGTCGCTTCCGCCACCATGGGCTTGGGCATGCTGCCGGGCCTGCGCCGCCCGGGAATCGCCGTCGTCCTGCTCGGGGCTTCCGGCCCCTTCGTGATGCTCGACGCCGGCGCCAATCCGACTCCGAAGCCTCTCCATCTGTACCACTATGGTCACATGGGAGCGGCCTACTCCAACGCCATTTTGGGAGTGGAGAAACCCCGGGTCGGCCTCTTGAACATTGGCGGCGAAGCCGGCAAAGGCAGCCTCCAGGAAAAGGAGGTTTATCAAATGTTCGCCAACTCCTCCTTGAACTTCCGCGGCAACGTCGAAGGCACCGAGTTGTTCCACGGCGTCGCCGACGTCATGGTCACCGGCGGTTTCGTCGGCAACATGATTTTGAAAGTGGTGGAGGGCTTTACCGAATACCTGTCCAGACACCTCAGTGGAGGAGGAAGCTCAGGTCAAAGTGGCGAAGATGATGTCCGTGGCGGCGTACGTCGCTTGCTCGGAGCCGCCGATTACGCCGAAGTCGGAGGCGCCATTTTGCTCGGCGTCAACGGCATCGTGCTGATCGGCCACGGAAGATCGGAAGCCCGGGCAGTGGCCCCGGCCCTGCGCTCGGCGCGCAAAGACATTCAAAACGGCGTCAACCGCAACATCATGGAAAGCCTGGGAAGGGGGCAAACCAAGGGCTCCCAAGACCAGACACAAGGACATTCATGAGCCAGCTCATCCCGGTGGGCATCGCCGGCTTGGGTCATTACGTACCTGAGTGGGTGGTGGAAAACGACTATTTCACCCGCTTCATCGATACCAGCGATGAGTGGATTCAGCAGCGAACCGGCATTCAACAACGGCGCTGGCTGCGGGACGATCAACGACCCTCGGATATGTTCGTGGAAGCCGGCCGCATGGCCATGGAGCGAGCCGGAGTCCAACCTGAGGAAATCGATTTGATCATGATCGGCACGGTGTCGGCGGACTACACCTGCCCGACCAATGCCTGTCTGGTGCAAGAAAAACTGGGTTGTCACAACGCCGCCGCCTTCGACATGGCGGCCGCCTGCGCCGGTTTCGTTTACACCATGGCCACCGGTTCCCAATTCATCGCCACCGGCACCTACAAAAACGTCCTGGTCATGGGCGGCGAAGCGCTGAGCCGCATCAGCGACATATACGACCGCAATTCCTGCGTGCTGTTCGGAGACGGCGCCGGCGCCGCCGTGCTGCAGCCACACGAGGTCTGCAAGCAAGGATTGCTGGAAGGCTTCAAGTTGGCCGCCGACGGCAAGGGTTATCACTACATCATTCGCGAATACGGTGGCGGTTTGAAACCGGTAACTCCCCAGGTGCTGGTGGAAGGAAGCCACATGTTGCGAATGAAAGGCCGGGAGGTTTATCGCTTCGCGGTTGCCAAGATGATTGAAATCATGGAATGGGGGTTGGGCGACAACGATTTGGACGACGTTTGCCTGGTCATTCCCCATCAAATGAATTTGCGAATTATGGAAACCGCCCGAGAAAAATTGAACATTCCCAAGGACAAGATGGAAGTCAACATCCATCGCTACGGCAATACTTCGGCCGCTTCCTGTGCCATCGGTTTGTCGGAAGCTTGGGCGGCGGACAAACTGGAATCCGACAAGTTAATCTTGTTGGCCGCCTTTGGTTCCGGCCTGGTTTGGGCCGGCGCCCGGATCCGCTGGTAGATCCTTTCCGCTTACCCCGGCCTTACCCGGCCTTCCCCCGATTTCTCCGCAAACGAGCCTGGTCCCTGTCATGAAAGCTGGCCTCCTCATGCCCGGTCAAGGCGCCCAATCCGTGGGGATGGGTGCCGATTTCGCCGCCGCCAGTCCGGCGGCTCAAGCGCTGTTCGCCCGAGCCGATGAAATTCTCGGAATCTCGTTGACCCGGCTTTGCTTCGAAGGTCCGATCGAAGAGTTGACTCGGACCGACGTCGCCCAACCGGCGATCTACACCTGCTCCCTGGCCGCTTTGGCCGCCTTGCAGGAAACCGCCGGTACCGAACTCGAGCCGACCATGGCGGCGGGCTTGTCTCTGGGTGAATACACCGCCCTGGCCGCCGCCGGCGCCCTCAGCTTCGAAGATGGCTTGCGCCTGGTCCGGCTCCGGGGCCAAGCCATGCAGGACGCCAGCGACGCCTGTCCCTCCTCCATGTCCTCGGTCATGGGTTTGGAGCGGGATGCGGTAGAAGCCCTCTGCGCCGGCGTGGCCGCCGAGAGCGGAAAAATCTGCCAAGTCGCCAATTTGAACAGCCCGGGCCAGATTGTGGTCAGCGGCGAAATCGCCGCCCTGGATCTGCTCGAGCCCCGGGCCAAAGAGGCCGGCGCCCGGATGGCGGTGCGCCTTACCGTGGCCGGAGCCTTTCACAGCGAAGTCATGCGGCCGGCGGCCGAACGTTTGCAGCAGGCCCTGGAGTCGGTCGCCTTTGCCGAACCCCGCTGTCCGGTGTGGCAAAACGCCACCGGGCAGTCGGAACAAGCGCCGAAAGCCTTGAAGGCCAACCTCGCCGCCCAATTGACTGCTCCGGTGCTGTGGCAAGATTCCTTCGCCGCCATGGCCGAAGCCGCCGCCGATCGCCCCTTCGTGGAGCCGGCTCCAGGCCGGGTGCTGGCGGGCCTGGGGCGAAAAATCGCCCGCGGCGCCAAAATCCACTCCCTGAATTCCATGGAAGCCCTGCCGGCGGTGTTGGAGGCCCTGAAGTCATGAGCCAGCTCGAATTGGACGGAAAACGAATCCTCGTCACCGGAGCCTCCCGCGGCATCGGCCAGGCCATTGCCCTCGATTTGCTTCAGCAGGGGGCGAAAGTAGCCGGCATGGCGACCCAGGTGGCCAATTTGGAGAACACGGCGAAAGCCGCCGAATCGACGCCAGGAGAGTTCCTCGCCCTGGCTGGCGACGTCAGCGACCCGACCACCGCTCAGGCCGCAATTAAGGCCGTAGTGGACGCCTGGGGAGGCCTGGACGGCCTCGTGGCCAACGCCGGGATCACCCGGGACAATCTGCTGTTACGCATGAGTCCCGAGCAATTCGACCAGGTGATGTCGACCAACCTGGCCGGACCCTTCCATTTCTTGAAGGCCGCCGCCAAGCCGATGATGCGGGCTCGCCAGGGCCGCATGGTGCTGATTGGCTCCGTGGTCGGCAAAACCGGAAACCCGGGTCAGGCCAACTATTGCGCCGCCAAGGCCGGTCTCCACGGCATGGCTCGCTCGGTCGCCCTGGAATTGGGCAGCCGCGGCATCACCTGCAACGTGGTCGCCCCGGGCTTCATCGAAACCGAAATGACTGCATCCTTGCCAGAGGAAGCCCAAAAAGCCATGGCTGATAAAATCGTCCTTGGCCGCCCCGGCAAGCCCGAGGACGTCGCCGCCATGACCCGCTTTTTGCTGGGCCCCGGCGGCAGTTACGTCACCGGACAGGTACTGTTGGTCGATGGGGGCCTTTCCTTAGGCTAAGGGGCCCCCTAGAATTCCGCCCTTCCCGAGGGTCCAAGGACCCTCTCCCCCTAGAATCGGGGTCCGTCGTCACCCCAGCCGCAAGTCCAAAAAGGACCAGCCGGAGAAAGTCGTGAGCCAAAACGAGATCGAAGAAAAGGTCTACGAAATCATCTGCGAGCACATGGGCGCTTCCCGTGACAAGCTCGCCCCGGAGACCAGCTTCATCAATGACCTGGGCGCGGACAGCCTAGACACCGTGGAACTGGTGATGGAATTCGAAAGTGCTTTCGATATCACCATCCCCGACGAAGACGCGGAGAAGATCCAAACCGTCGGCGATGCCATCAATTACATCCAGGGCAAGGCTGCGGCTTCCAGCTAAGCAAACGCTTGGCTTCGCAGTCTTTTCCAGGATGCCTGAACCGCGATTCCCCAACCAACTCAGGAAACCTGAAGCTGACTAGCCATGTCCGCTAAGGAAAGGCGTGTCGTTGTCACCGGTCTGGGGGCTTTGTCCCCCTTGGCTAGTGGGGCGGAGGAAACCTTCCGCCGCCTCCTAGCCGGTGAAAACGGCATTAAAACCATCGAGCGCTGGGACACCAGCCGGCACACCACCAAGTTTGCCGGAGAGATCCAAGGCGTTCATTTCCATCCTGGTGATCATTTTGATCGCAAAGAGCTGAAGCGCCTGGATTTATTCAGTCAAATCGGCTTGGTGGCCGCTCGAGAAGCGTTTCAGGACTCGGGATTGGGCGAAGGCAACTTTGATCCGACTCGGGCCGGAGCGGTCCTCGGCACCGGCATCGGCGGCATCAACTCCATTTTGGAGCAGCATGACGTCTACAAAGGTGGCGGTCCCCGCAGGATTACTCCTTTCTTCATTCCGAACACCATGGCCAATGCTCTCCCGGGCAACGTGGCGATTGAGTTCGGTCTGCAAGGCCCTTGCTTTTCTACTTCTTCCGCCTGCGCCAGTAGCGGCCACGCCATTGGCATGGCGCTACGGGAAATCCGTTCCGGCGAAGCTGACGTCATGCTCACCGGAGGAGCGGAAGCCACCACTAATTTCTTGTGCGTCGCCGGCTTCAATTCCCTGAAGGCCCTCAGCAAGCGCAACGAGGCTCCGGATAAGGCTTCCCGGCCTTTCGATACCGAACGGGACGGCTTCGTCATGGGCGAAGGTTCCGGCGTTCTGGTGTTGGAGTCCTTGGAACACGCGCAAAAGCGCGGGGCCAAGATCTACTGCGAAATGGCGGGATTCGGGCAAACCGATGACGCCGGCCACATCACGGCTCCCGACGCTACCGCCAAGGTTCCTTCCCGAGCCATGAGCAAGGCCATGGAAGACGCCGGCATGAATCCCGAGGAAGTGGATTACGTCAACGCCCACGGGACCTCCACCTCGCTGAACGATGCCATGGAAACGGTGGCCATCAAGATGGCCCTGGGAGAGCGAGTCAAGGACATCGCCATTTCTTCCAGCAAGTCCATGATCGGTCACTTGATCGGGGCCGCATCGGCGGTGGAAGGAGTGATCTGCGCCTTGAGTCTGCATCAACAGGCCGCCCACGCCACTCGGAATTTAGAGCATCCGGACGTGGACAATGGGTGTGACCTGGATTACATGCAAGGTGCGGCACGCGAGATGCCGATCCGGGGCGTGCTGTCCAATTCCTTTGGATTCGGCGGCCACAACGTCACCCTGGCATTCCGTCGCTTCTAATCGGACCAAGCCTTGGTCCCACCCGGCGGTCCACCCGATCGCAGGGGCCGAGGCCGAAGGTCTCCCACACTCGTCTTTCATCCCCCGCAGTCGTGAAGCAAAAATTCGCTGATGCCATCCGCGCTTACCGCAAGGACGTGTTCCGAGTCGAACACGACCCGGCCGAGCTGAAGTCCTTGACTGAAGAAGCGCTGGAAGTGTCCAAGGAGGCCTTGGACAACTCCTATCACTACCATTTCCACAAACTGCCCGATGCCAACCGGGCGGAGATCATCAACATGATCAACAACTATGCGGTGGAAGCCCTGCTGCCGCCGGTGGTGGAAAAGCTGGTGAAGCGTCAATTGCTTATGGAACGGCGCCTGGATTTGCTGGTCCACCTCTTGGAAGAGGCTTTGGATCGCATCGGCGACGGGGACCAATAGAGTCCGGGGAAAGGTCCGATGAGCTTTCCGGTCGAGCTTCAGCGGGCTTTGCAAGCCCGCAGCATGGAATCGGTGTTGCTGCCGGCGCAGCAAAGCGCCGATCACGATAGGGGAGAGGCCTTGAAACGCTTGGCCTCCGACCTGGCCAAGGTGGATTGGGACCTACTCGACCGCCAGCGTCAGGCATTGGGACAGGGGGCCGAGGCACCCACCGGGCGCCTGGAAGCCCCGGAGTTGAAGCCTTCCTCGCAAGAAAACTGTGCTGCCAACGACGACGCCATCGAAGTGGGCTGGCAAGCCCTCCGGGAAGGACGGGTGGCCCTGGCGACGGTAGCCGGCGGTCAGGCTTCGCGCCTGGGTTTTGACGGTCCCAAAGGGGCCTATCCCTTGGGGAGCGTCACCGGAGCCAGTTTGTTCCAGATCTTGGCGGGGAAAGTCCAGCGCTTGAGCCAGCGTTGCGGTCGTCCCCTGACTTGGATCATTCAAACCGGACCGGGCAATCATCAAAGCACCGAGCATTTCTTCGCCCAGCGGAATTGGTTCGGACTGGGGCGGGAAAACGTGGAATTGGTCTGCCAGGGAACCCTGCCGGCCCTTTCGCCTCAAGGACAATTCCTGCTGTCCGAACCAGGCGCCCTGTTCCGCAATCCCGACGGCCATGGAGGTTTCTATGCCGCCATGCAAAGTTCGGGCTGCCTGGATCGGTTAAAGCAAAAGGGCGTCGAAACTCTTTTTTACTGCCAAGTCGACAATCCCTTGGTGCGGATGGGGGACCCGGTTTTCTTGGGCCACCACTTGCTGGCCAAAGCTCAGATTTCGGTCAAGGTGGTGGAGAAAAAAGACCCGGCCGAAAAAGTCGGTTTGGTCGTCCTGATGGACGATCGCACCACCTGCATCGAATACTCCGACTTGCCGGAAGCCCTGGCCAAGGAACGAGCCGAAGACGGCGGATTGCGGTTCCGAGCCGGCAACATCGCCGTCCACGCCTTTTCGTTGTCGTTTTTGGAAGCCATGGCCAACCAAGGTTTGCCCCTGCATCTGGCCCGCAAGCAGGTCTCCGCTTTGCCGGAGCCGGAAGCCGGCAAGGTGAGCGGCTTGGAAGCCCAGCCCCGCGACGGAGTGAAATTCGAAACCTTCGTCTTCGACGCCTTGCAGGCCGCCGACCGGGCGGTCGTGCAATTGGCCGACCGGGAAGAAGAATTCGCTCCGGTAAAAAATCGAAGCGGTTCCGACTCGATCGCCACCTCCCGCCAAGCCATGAACGACCAACTCCGGCGCTGGTGCCAACAAGCCCTGCCCGGGGTGAAGCTAGCGGAAAGCGGCTTGACTGAACTGGCTCCCGGACTGGCTTTGGATCAAGACGATTTGCGTCGCCGGGCCGGAGAATTGGCCTTGGACTTCCAAAATCGGTTGCTCCATCTAGCCCCCAGGAGTTGAATTCATTTCTTGCCCTGGGAAGGCTTGACCCGGGATGAGGGGGCCCGGACAATCCCCCTCGCCTTTCGGCGCCGGAGTGGCGGAATTGGCAGACGCGACGGATTCAAAATCCGTTTCCCGCAAGGGAGTGGGGGTTCGAGTCCCCCCTCCGGCACCAATTTAAAAGTCCTTATTGAATCGGATTCGAGCCCATCCCGCCCACTCGGCGGGAGCCCCGTTTCCTGGCGCCTCCGACGCGCCCATCCGCGGGCGGGTTCCGCTCTATCCGCAACTTTCTCGGGTGCAGCTCCGGTCTGGCCATTCCGCCGGCCTGATTTCAGCGGTAGGCTGAAGATGCCCCTCGCGGGCCGTGATTACCCCAATCGCCCCCCAGAAAGAAAGCACCTAAGCATGATTCGAACCCTCCTAACGGCTGTCGCCTGTTTGACAGCAGCTGGTTCCCTCCTGAGTCAAAACCCGGGCCAGCACGATGGCAGTGAACGTTTCGTCGAGCGCCCCGGAGCCCTCGAATTTTCCGGACGCATGATCGTCCGTCCCTGGCAGATGGTCGACCTGCTGCAGCAGGGCCACAGCCAGAGTAGTGCCCACCTGATCCGCGAAAGCGCGGCGGCACGCCTCGATGGTTGGCGCATTCGCTACTACGAGGACGTGGATGAGCACATCGTTTCGGTCCCGGCCGGGCTGGATGAAAACAGCTTTGCCGCTCTGCTGGACAGTACCGGCGAGTACCAGTACGTCCATCCCGATTGGATTTGCTACCCGCTGCAGGCGCCCAATGATCCCAACTACGGCAGCCAGTGGCATCACCAGACCATGTCCTCGGAGATGGGCTGGGACATTCACGTCGGCACCACCGCCACCACCGCCGCTTGGGTGGACACCGGCGTCGACACCAACCACCCGGACCTGCAAGCGAACTTGGTTTCGGGTTACAACTCGGTCGACAAGATCCCGCAAAGTAGCGGCGGCAACGTCGAAGACATCAACGGCCACGGCACCCACGTCGCTGGCTGCATCGGCGCCATCGGCAACAATGGCACCGGGGTCGCTGGAGTGGCCTGGGATATGAGCTTGATGCCGATCAAGACCAGCAACTTCAGCAGTGGCGGCGCTTACCTTTCCGACATTCTGGACGGCGCTCGCTGGGCCACTTCCAACGGCGCCAAGACCGCCAGCGCCAGTTACACCGGAGTGGAGAATCCTTCGGTGGGCACCACCGGCACCGAAGTCAAGAACAACGGCGGTTTGTTCTTCTACGCCGCGGACAACTACAACCAAAACCACAGCAGTTTTGATTACCCCGACACCATCGTGGTGGGGGGCACCGACCAAAACGACAACAAGGCTTCGTTCTCTTCTTACGGTGTCGCCATCGACGTGACCGGCCCGGCAGTGGACGTTTGGAGCACCCGCTTAGGCGGCACTTACGGCGGTTCCTCGGGCACCAGCTTCTCGACCCCGCTGGCCAACGGTGTCACCGCCATGATTTGGTCGGCGAACCCCTACTTGACCCCGGACGAAGCCCAACAAGTCTTGTACGGTTCGGTGGATGACATCGGCGCGCCGGGTGAAGACGACACTTTCGGTCATGGTCGCTTGAACTTGCACCAAGCCCTGCTCGACGCCACCCAAGGCAGCATGGATCTTTCCCTCGGCAATTTGACCGCAGGAACCAGCGCCACCTTGACCGTCACCGGTTCCGCCGGCGGAACGGTTTGGTTCGTGTACTCCCTGGATGGCTTGGCCGCCTATCCGGTGGCTTCCCTTTCCACTTCTTTGGGCGTCGCCAACCCGGTGCTGTTGGGTAGCTCCAATTCCGGCAGCTTCGTTGGCAACGTTCCCATGGGAACCACTGGAGTCGACGTCTGGTTGCAGGCGATCGAAAGCGGCAACACTTCCGACGTGGAATTCCGCACCATCATGTAAGGCCGGCAACTTCCTTCCGGCTTTCACCTCCGGCCTCGGGAACTCCGAGGCCGGATGATCGTCAGCCTTCCATTTCCAATAATCATGTCTACAAGCCCATGCTTAGCCACATTTTCCTTCTTCTTTTCAGTTCCCTTCAACAGATCGATTCGAAGGGAGGACAGTGGACAGAAGAATTCCGAGCCTCTGGGGTCAGTTTTTACGAAGAGTTTGGAAAAGCTTTGGATTCTTGCAATGATTTAAACGGAGATGGAGTCTCCGAAATTATCGTAGGAGCAGCGCAAGCAAGCCGTAATGGAATGTTCAGTAATGGCTTGGTGCAAGTCCTCTCTGGTAAAGATGGAAGTCTTATATTTGAATTTGTTGGCCAACAACAGGATGGTAGGTTGGGAATAGATGTTGGGGCCGCAGATGTCAACGGAGATGGGCTTCAGGATATAGTCGCTGGTGCATTCGGAGAAAGCCCCGGAGGGGGATTTGAAGGCTCTGCTTATGTCTACTCTGGAAAGGACGGGTCGCTTTTGTATCGCTTCGATGGCAGTGAACCCATTGAGGCCTTTGGTATTCGAGTGGGCGGGTTAGGCGACTTGAATCAGGATGGATGCGAAGATTTTTATGTGCATTCAGAGCATCGCGATACTTTCTATCAAGATCGTGGTGCAGCCGTTGTCTTTTCTGGAAAAGACGGGTCGATCATGTATGAGCTTGGGGGAACGTGGACTGGTGCTGGTGGAAATCAGGCTATTTTAAACGGAGACATCAATCAAGATGGGTATCCAGACTTTGCTCTTTCTTCGAATCGAAAAGGAGGTGCTGTAACGGTTTATTCAGGATTAGATGGGATTGAAATTTACTTTGTTGAAGGCCCTCCACCCAGTGGGTCGATGGGCGGTTCTCTGGATTCTGTTGGTGACTTAAACCAAGATGGAGTGGATGAATTCATTGCCGGCGCGCCAGGGGCTCGGGAATCCTTGCATGGAGGCATGGCCTATGTTTATTCAGGTCGGACGGGAGAGGTCTTGTTCGTTCTTCGGGGAGAAGAACCCTTTGCAGTGTTTGGATGGTCCGTTGCTGGGGCGGGAGACACTGATGGCGATGGGTATCAAGACTTCCTCGTTGGTGATCCCTTGTTAAAATTTGGAGGAACAGGGATAAGAGGTGGAGTTTATTTATTCTCCGGCTTTGATGGAAAACCCATGGCAAGAATTGTAGGGGATGGAAACGAATTGGCCTGTCTTGGAATGATGGTGCTGGGAATTGGAGATATCAACGGGGATGGCTTGGGTGATATTGTTGCAAGCTCACCCTGCGGTCTGGTTCCTACAAACAATGTCGGAACAGTTGTTGCTTTCAGCTTCGAACCCTTCCTCAAGCCCGACGCTCGAGAAATCTCTGCTTCCCAAGGAGGCCAGATCACGTTCACACTGGACTTCCCCGTAGAAGAAGCAGGTAAAGACTACCAATTGTTGGCTTCCTCGACTCAACGTGGTCGCTCCTGGCCGGGAAACGCCATTCCGTTGGCTGAATCTCCGATCCTGGTTCGAATGTTCAGCCAACCTCCGGCGATCTTCGCCAACGCCACCGGCACCTTGGACGCCGCCGGCGATGCGGTGGCCACCATGGCTTTGGCACCCAATCAAGCCAGCTCGGCGATCGGCCTCACCTTCCGGTTCTCCGCGGTTTCGTGGGAAAGCCCCGCTGAAGTGAGCGCCGCCTCCGCTACCGCCGAAGTCGCAATCTTGCCTTAACGGCTTAAGAAATCAGGTTGCAATCCCGGGCTGGGATCAGACTCTTGCAACCACTTTTCTTGCAGCAAAACCGGCCGTGGGGGTTCGGGAATTTTCTGGATGGGATCCCACAGGGAGTTCCAAAGCTGCACCGAACGGCTTTCCGAGGCGCTTCCCGCCGGCTTCCAGTCGGAAACCCCATAACTACAGCCGAGGACCAGATGAAATAGCAAAGCCCCCAAAACGCCGAATAGGGCCCCGGTCAATCGAGAAGGGCCGCCCTTGGGCTTGCTCAGCCAACCCAACAAAGCCCGGCGCGCCAACAGCAGGAGGCCGGCGAAAACCAGGAAGGCCACCGCCTCGCCAAGAGCCCGGGTGGCTTCGGCGCCATCCCCTTCGTTTTGCACTTGTGCCAGCACCGGACCGGCCAACCAACCGCTGCAAGCCAGGGCTGCCAGCAGTACCAGGAAGCGGCTAAACTGATTGCTGAAACCGCGCAGGAAGCCGGCGGTCAAACCGTAAGCCAACAAGCTCAGGCCGATCCAATCCAAAGCGTGGAGGGAATGCACTCGCAAATTTTACGGCCCACAGCCGCATCATGGCTTTGATCCCGTCCGAACAAGCTTTGTCCCTGCTCAACGATCTGGAACGGCGAGTCCTTGCCGACCCGGAAGCGGCGGCGGAATGGCATCTTGCCTGGCAAGAATTCGGGAGCGGCACCGCCGATCCCTCCACCTGGGAAAGATTCCGGCAGTGGTTTTTCATTGAACGCCCAGCTAGTCGATGGGGGGCCCCGCCGTTGACTTTTTTCGCGCCTCAATCCATCGACCGGGAAAGCCCCTGGCATTTGCTGATGGATACCTTTCTCGGGATTTTTCAGCGCGGAGAAACCGTTCAAGAGGGTCCATTGACCTTGCAGGATTTGTGGACCGGTCGCACCATTTTGGTCGACGGCTGGGGTTCGGCCGACTGGATCGGTGAAAACACTCTGGTCATCGGTCGTTTTCTGGAAAGTTCGATGGGTCGTTTTCAAGCCATGGCGGGGGTGTTCGCATTGCAAGCCGAAGGCCTTCCCACTGCAGTGCAAGCCGACATTCAACGGATCCACAAAGAAAACCCCCGCAGCCGGCTGTCGCAATTGGAATGCGAACGCTTATTCGCCACCCATCCGGCGGCCTCCATTCCTGAATCGGCGCAGGTCCACCAGTTCCAGAACCGGTCCTTGGAATTGGCTTTGGCTCAAGTTCTGGCCGAGGTTCCGGAGTGGGATTTAACTCGCTTGGTGCAGAATTTAGAAGAAGAAGGCCTTTCCGATACTTTGGCTCGCTTGGCTTTTGAAACCGACGCGGACCTAGAAACTTTGCGCCGCTTGTTGCCGGAATTTCAAAATCAACTGCAACAATTTTCGACGGCTCGACCCCGTATCCAATCCGAAGAAGCTGCGCCGGAAAAATCCCCGACAACCGAAACCCATTCGCCCGCCGCTTCGGTGGAAGAAGCCTTACAACGCTTCGACGACGGTCGTTCCCAAGGCCGCTCCTTGGACGCCTTGTTCCGCGATCTCGAAGCCGATTTGGGTTTGGAGGAAGGAAGCTCCTACACCCCGGAACTTGCCTTGGAAGGCAACGGTTCGGAAAAAATGGGACCGGATCAACTGCCCGGTTTCGGAGTCTTCCTACAAACCTATCAATGGGAAAGGGAGCAAAAGAACCTGCCGTTGGAGGGACGGGAAAGGCGCAGTTTGCAGGCCTTGGGTTCCTTCTTGGACGCCACGCATCCCCAGGGAATCAACGTACTGAATCTCACGGCGGCGCAAGTGGTGGCTTTTTTCATGACCGCTCCCGACCCGGAAAGCCTGACCGAAAGGAGGCACGGCCTGGCTTCCTTTTTGGAGTGGTTGCAACAAGAACAGGACGCCCCCCTGGGAGATTTTGCCGAAGCCTTGCTTGGCGATCTGGGCCATAGGATTTTGGCCTTGGTGCAGATCAATCACGCCCTGGCCGACCAACCCAGGCAACAATCGGCGGTCGTGGTTCAGGAACAGCCGTTGGCGGTGGCGGCGGCGGAAGGGGAGTCGGCCTTGGTCGAAGGCTTCCCGCAAGACCTAGCCTCACAAGCCCAGGCGATCCTCCGGGGCGACCATTTGTACGGCCGCTGGAATCAGGGCCGCTTCCAAATCGGCGCCGTCATTCCCAAGGAAGCCCTGCCGGCGGCGCCGGCGGGCTGAATCACCCGACGGGCTGCTGAATCACCCGAGCTTGGCCTAAGGATCAGCCTTCTTCAGGCTGATTGATCAGGGGATCCTGATTCAAAAACTGGGTCCGGACCACCGAGCTGCAAGTCGGCAACAAGGAATCCCAGGGGCATTCGCTGTCCCGCAATACGGACACCCGGTTGTGCTGCAGGCTGACGATATTGACCCCGGGGACGGCCAGGAGAGAAGCCACGCCAGGATGGGGAACTTTACTCTCCGGGTTGTCGAAGGTTCGACAGCCCTGATCGATGACCGGGTGCGGCAATTGATAAACCGCCCGGAACGGGTGATAGCCCAATTGGGGCTCCAAAGGATCTTGCTGCTTGTTGGCCATGGCTTCGCCGATTTCGGCGGCCAAGTTTAAAGGCCTCATCGGGTCGGGAAAAGCCCTCATCGGAGAAGCCGAGAAGGCCGGGAGGCCTGCGGCCGGGGGACGGCCTCGGCCTCAGTTTTTAGGTCTGATAATATATATTATGTTGTTTTTCGTAGAGGAAAAGGCCTGGAAAAGCCCGTTTCAGTGGACAAAGTTCTAGAGTTCTGGGAGCATGAAAATTCCCCTTGAGGCCCTGAAATCCTCTTAAAAAGGTCATTTGTGGAAAAGTCTGTGGAAAAGCTTGTGGAGAACTCCGGGAAAACTCCAGCCAATCAGGAGCAATTTCCCCTAGAAAGTCTCCACGTCGGTCAGGAATATCGCTCCGAGGCCTTCGCCTTTGACGGCGACAAGATTCAACAGTTCGCCGAGATTTCCGGCGACCGCAATCCGATCCACCTGGATCCGGACTTTGCTCGCCGGACCATCTACCGCGGCGTCATCGCCCACGGCCAGTTGGTCGCCGCCATCGCCGCCGGCCTGGCTTTTTCCACCGGCATCATGGGCAAGAACATCCTGGCGCTGGAATCCACCCACGAACAGTTCTTCCAACCGGTCCGTCCCGGCGATCAAATCTACGGAACGACCCGCATCGATTCGGTCGACCCCAGTGCCGCTCGCCGGTGCGGCCGGGTGGTTTGGGTGACCCGGATCTTCAAGGTTCGTGAAAACGGCGACTCGGTTTTGGCCATGGAAGCCCGTATGAGCACCTTGGTGTTCAAAAAGGCTTATATGCCCAAATAAGGCTTCACTGGCCAGGGTGGAAATCCAGGCTTGGCTTCAGACCGACCCATCGGACTTTCGGCCTCGACGATATATAGGAAATCTTAGATATAGACCCCGTACCGATCTTCAATTCCTCCAAGCGGTTCAGCGGCCAACGAAGCGCCTGAGCTACCAGCAACCGGGTCGGCCATAAATGAGACACGATCGCCGCCGGCCCCTTCGGCCCGGAAGCCATGATTTCCTTCCAAGCGGCCAACACTCGAGTTCGAAGCTGGCCCATGGACTCGCCGCCGTGTTCGTTCCAATACTCCAAATCCCTTTGATGAGCTTGTAATTGACCTGGATAGAGGGTCTCGATTTCCGCCGGCGTTTTGGCCACCCAAAGACCCCGATCAATTTCCCGAAAACCGTTTCGAACTTCGGCCTGATGGAGCTGGCTTTGCCTTTGCGCCACGGCGGCGGCGCCAAACCGTGCCCGCTGCAACGGGCTGCAATAGAGTGCTTGCAAGGGCACTCCGGCCAGGAAATCCGCCGCCGCCCGAGCTTCGGCCTGCCCCTTCGAACTTAAAGGGACTTCCTGCCCGCCGTAAAAAGTCCCGGGCCTCGGGGGCGTTACCTCCCCGTGTCGAATGAGGTAGAGATCCATGAGGCTTGTCCGGGTATTCCCGATCTTGTCGTGATACTCTAAGCCTGCCATCTAAGACCCCGCCTAGATCCGTCCTAGATCGGACCTTGATCGATAGAGAGGCTCGTCGATGCGCTTACGCTTCCTGGCTCTTGCCGGCAGTCTCTGGCTGCTGACCACACCGCTGATCGGCCAAATCACCGGCGGCGTCGGCAATGCATTGGGGGACGGCAAAGAAGCTCCCACTTATGCCGGGCCGGAGGACAAGCTCTTTCCGACCGCCCCGCCGAAAGAAGACCCGGAAGGCCCGACCTTGCCGGCCCCCGCCGGCCTGCAGCCGCGACCGGGCCCGACCATCGTGTCGGCCAATGTGCCGCCGATCCCGGAAGGTCCCCGAGGTTATTGGATCACGGAAGACGAAACCGAGTGGCTGTGGTGGTGGCGCTTCCAACGTTGGCAGCACTTTGAAGCGGAAACCCCGGAACCGGCGGAAAGCACCATCACGCCGCGGCCGGAACCGGAAGACCAGGGTCCGGAACCGGCGCCGGCTCCTTCCGATCAGCTCCAAAAAGAGGCTGCCGAATTCCTGATCGAGTTGTGGCTGCAACAGCCGGAGGAAGCTCCGCTGCGGGCGGCGATTTTGATGGCTTTGGCTCGCTGCGGCGGGGGCTCGGCAGTCGGCGAGATTCTTCGTTCCGGCTTGGCCGACCGAGATCAGCGGGTTCAAGAAGCCGCCGCTCTGGCTCTAGGGGCCTATCGGGAGCCCCATGGAATTCCTCTTCTTTGCGCCCTGGTCGCCGACGAAGACCTGGCCCGGAAGCACTTGCAGCGCCATGAAGTCCCCTATCGAGTTCGGGCTTTCGCCGCCTACGGCTTGGGCTTGATCGCCTCGGAGTTGCCTTATGCCCCGGTCCGGGCCCAAATCTTCGAGTGCCTGCGCGGAGCCTTGAGCCAACGCCCTGGGCGCCGCCAGGACGTCCACCAGCACGACGATTTCGGGGCCGCCCTGGTCGCCGCCTTGGGCGTGTTTCCCTATGACGACCGGACCAAAGTCCTGCCGGAACTGCTCGCCGTCCTGCGAGACCGGCAGCGTCCGGAACGGGTTCGGACGCAGGCGCCCACGGCCATTGCCAAGCTCTTGGCCGACGCTCCGAGGCCGGATGGATTTACCCGCAACGCCTTCGAGCTCATCCGTCGGCAGATGCTGGACCGGGGCGAAAAGGCCGGCGTGCGACAAAGTTGCGCTCTCGCTTTAGGCCGCTTCGGAACTCAAGCCCCCTTCGCCCAAAGCGCCACCAAAGCCCTGCTACAGGCGCTGGATTTGGGCGGTGATGTCCATCTGCCTCACCTCAGCGCCATGGCCCTGGCCGAAATCGCCTCCCGGGAACACCCGATCGGCCAACAACACATCCTTCCGGTCCTGGTCGCCGGCATGGCGCAAGGGCCGGACATCGATCGCTCCTGGTTCGCCCTGGCCTTGGGTTGGTCTGGAAGCCTGGCCAGACAGGACGGCCGGGCCTTCCCCCACCGGGTCGGCCAAAGCTTGCTCGGAGCCTATCCCGACGGCAATCAAAGCCGGTTGAAAGCGGCGATCAGCTTGGCCTTGGGCTTGCTGGACTACCGCGGCGCCGAAGCGCAACTGATTGCCGGTTTGGCCCCGATCGGAAAACCGCTGTTGCGGGCCGAAGCCGCCGCCGGCTTGGCGCTGATGCCTGACGCCGAGGCCCAAAAGGCGGTGTTGGCCGAGTTGGCTCGCCAGGACCCGCTGGAATTGCCTTATCAAGTCCTTTGCACCGGACTGGCGGTCCAGTCGCCGAAGTTGCTGGAAGACCACCTGCTGGCCGGCTTGAAGCGCTCCAGCGGCACCTTCCAGGCCGAAGTCGCCGCCGCCACCGCCCTGGGTTGGCTGCGCAATCCAGAATTGCTGGAGCCCTTGAAGGGACTCGCCACCGGAGCTCACCCCTACTTCGTTCAAGTGGCGGCGGTGACGTCCATCGGCCGCTTGGCGGAGCCCGGCCCGCAAGGAGATCGCCCGCGCTGGAACGCCCCCTATCTGGATTTGCTGAATCCCTATCATGCTCCCGATACTCTGATCGGGTCCGCCGAGCTTCCGGGAGTCTGCGACCGCTTCTAATCCCAGCGGTTGTGGTCGTTACCTGAGGGTAACCCCAAACCCGGACCTGGCCCCAAATCCTGTTGGTACACTCTTTGCTCGTTAGAAGGAGGACCCTGGCCGCCTCGGGCAAGGGTTGACCTGTTCGACTCCCGTCCAGGAGAATTCGATGACTCGCTGGTTCATTCCTGTAACCCTCGTTGCCACCCTGGCCTTCGGCGCCGACGCCATGGCCCACGGTGGTACTTACCGGGGTCCTGGGGATACGGTGCCTCCCGCTGGCGGAGGTGCTGCGACTCCCACGGCTCCCACGGCCCCCACGGCTCCTGCCACCCCTTCGACGCCGGCTGCGGCGACCCCCGCAACTCCTACCAGCCCGACCACCCCGACGGTGGTCACCGCCCCGACGGTCCAGCCCACCCAGCAAGCGGTAACCGGCCCGTCCACCGGACCGGACCTCACCACCTGGGAATTCTGGTGGGAATTCAACAAGGAGCCCTATCTCAACCTGAAAGCCAAGGTTCAAGACAAAGGCACCTCCACCGGTGAAGCGGACGGTTTGATCGGGCTCGGCGGTCTTAGCACCAAGAGCAACACGCTGGCACCTTCCGCCGGCCAAATCTCCAACTTGATCCTGCCGGCTTTGCAGGATTCGTTACAAAACGACGAAAACCGCGACATCCTGTCCTCGGACCTGGTGGCCCTGGCCAAGATCGGTCGCGATCCGAATCTACCGACTCTGTTCCAACCCTTCCTGAAGCACACCCAGCAGGAAATCGCCGAAACCGGCGCCTTGGCTTTCGGCATCCTGCAAGATGCTCAGGCCATTCCGGTGTTGAAGGAGTTGCTGAACGATTCGCCTGCCGGCCGCCGCATGGTGGGCAGCCAAACCGACATTCCTTTCCGGACCCGGACCTTTGCCGCTTATGGCTTGGGTTTGATCGGTCACGCGGTGAATGACCAAGCCCTGAAACAGGACATCGCCGACACCTTGTGGACCACGCTGACTACCGACACTTCCTCGTTTAAGGATTTGCGGGTAGCGTCCGTGGTTTCCCTCGGCTTGCTGCGCTTGGAAAACCCCGCCGACTTGGTGGCCAAGCTGAGCGAGTACCTGAACAACGAGGACAACGGCTTCCTGGAAAAATCGCACTGCCCCAACGCCATCGCCAAGCTTTTGCGGGACGGCAACAGCGACGCCGCCAGCGTGCAAACTGCCGTGGATTTGTTCATGGGCTTGCTCAGTAAGAAGAGCACCAAGAACGAGGTTCGCCAATCCTGCGTCCAGGCTTTGGGCATGGTGGCCGACGGCAACGCGCCTTACGCCAGCAAAGTGGTCAAGACCCTGATCGACATTTCCGCCAAGGGCCGCGATCGCCAGGAAAAGAACTTCACCGCCGTTTCTCTGGCCTACGTCGGCGCCACGGTGGCGAATAACCACCCGATTCGGTCCCAGATCACCGAGTTCTTGATCAAGAACGTGCAAAAGGGCAGCACCGCCTACCGGCCCTGGTCGGCTTTGGCTTTGGGCGTCATGTCCTTCAAGGTGAACCAAGCCGGCGGCCAAGTCGCCTCCTTGGTACCGCGTACCGTGCTGGAGAAGTTCAAGAAGACCAAAGCCCCGTCGGAGAAGGCCTGCTACGCCATCTCCTTGGGCTTGATGAAGAACGAACAGGCCAAGTCCGAAATCCGGGAAGCTCTAGAGACCGCCAGCGATCCCGACTTGCGGGGTTATCTTTGCGTTTCTTTGGGTCTGTTGAGCGCCCGGGAACACAAAGACTACATTTCCAGCGTGGTCAAAGAATCCAAGCGCATGCCCAATCTGTTGCAACAAGCCTCCATTGGCTTGGGTTTGATGAGCGACCGGGCTGTAGTCGATGCCTTGGTGGATTTGATGAAGGGCGACTCCGATGGACCTCCGGCCTTGGCGGTGTTGTCCGCGACTGCGACCGCTCTTGGTTTCATCGGCGATCAACGCTCGGTTCGACCGCTGGTGGACATGCTGCAAAATGATGAAGTCACTCCGTTAGGACGAGCCTTCGCCGCCGTGGCCTTGGGCATCGTTGCCGACAAGGAACTTCTGCCCTGGAACTCGAAGATCGCCGAGGATCTGAACTACCGCGCCGCGGTGGACACCTTGACCGATCCGAATGGATCCACCGGCATCCTGGACATTCTGTAAGCCGAATCGGTTTCGAACGCAGTCCGCCTTCGAAACGTGCACGGGAGAAAGCCAAGCTTTCTCCCGTGCTTTTTTTATCGAGACCGATTCGAAACTCTTTCTTCGGAATCGGCGTTTGACCGGGCATCCTTCCTTACTTCTTCATCAAGGATAAAACGGTGGAAAACAAGGCGGCGGTCTGAAAGGCTCGCCTTCCCTGTTCAAAGAAATGATCGACGCTAGGTTCCAGTAAAACCAAGCCCCCTGGAAAGACTTCATCGGCCAGGAGAGTAAGCCCGTCATTGGGTCCGTATTCACGCATACAAGCGTAGCCGAAACTACCGCGGGAGCTGATGTTGCCGGACAAAGGAACTGCAATGTAACTAAGCAGGAGAATGTGGTCGGCAAAGGACAACTTTCCAAACACGGTTCGCCGGAGATCGGTGCGCATGCTGCGCAAACCTTGGAGACCGAATCCTTGGAGCCGGAACTTTAACCAGCCCAGCCAAACCAGGTCCGGTTCCAAAACCCGATCGGCCAGCGGAGATCCCCGGAGAACGCCACCAACGCTAAGCCAAGCTTTCACGTTTTTCCTTTCCTTCGATGGCAAAAGACGGCCAAGCGCCAGGGCGACTTCTGCGCTGGATTTACTGGCACTGACCAAAATGAGATGCGGGAATCGTTTCGAATACTTCCGAATGGCATTCGCCACCTTTTCGGCGTTTTCTTCAACAGTTCCGTTCTCGTCGAGAGCTACCCGATGGTTCTCCACACCCATGGTCCGGAGGATGGTCCGTTGCAGCTCAAGATCGGCTCCGGTTTCTGATCCATGGGAAAGGTAAAACCAGCCAGGTACCAAAAGAACGCACACGCCTTCGGAGCCGACCGGTGCCACCGGTTTCGATGGAGACAAAGCTCGAAGCCGATCCAGCTCCCTTTCGTAAAGGCGGCGCACCGCGGCATTCGCAGGTTGACCGGCGATTGACTCCACCCACAGCAAAGTAGCTACGTCCGGCGAGTAGCGCTTCGCCAATACCTCAAGCTCGGCGGAAGACAAAACCCATGGGGAAGAAATCAAACCGCGTCGCAGCAGCTTCAAGTCCACCGGTAAGGTGCCGGCCAGATAATCCCTGGCCATTTCACTGTCTACCGGGCCGGTGAATTCGTAGCCAGCGACGGTGCCTTGGGCGGGAAATTGGGGAGGGCTGCTGCAGCAAGCCACGGTCACCAAGGCCGTGGCCAAGCTTAATAGTTGACCGGTCGTCTTTTTTCTGAAGGTCATTTTTTTCCCCTTCTGGATCGTCTGGATTCTGGCTTTGGATCCGCCAGGCTCCGCTCTCAGGAGGAGCCCCCGGAAGGGCCGCCCAGCAAGTCGTCGAACACGATCTGAATGCACTCCGCCAATGGCGAAACATCATCCTGGATCTTCATTCGGATGAGGGCCCCTTCCCAAGCATTGATCAGGAAGTCGGCAAGCAATGCCGCCGGCCGGGCGGCGGAAATCTCGCCTCTGGCTTGGGCAAGTTCGATGATCTCGGCAAAGGTTTCCCGCCAGGAAACCATGGTCTCGCGCAAGGCTCGGGATATGGCTGGCTCTTCTCCGTCCAGCTCGGCTCCGAGATTACCCACCAAACAACCACCGCGAGCTCCATTGGCGGTGAATCGCTCCATCAACTGCTCGAAGAACTGGAGCAAAGCCCGCCGAGGGCTTTCTTGACCGGCTTCTCGCAGCTTCGCCAGTTCCTCCTCAAAGACTTCGGCGTAGCGCCGGACCACCGCCGCCCCGAAAGCCACCTTGCTCGGGAAGTAGCTGTAGAAAGAGCCTTTGGGCACTCCGACTTGATCCACCAACTCCTGCAAGCCGGTGTTGTGAAAACCACGGGACCTCAGGAGTTCGACCCCTAAGTCCAGCAAAGCTTCCCGCTTTCGTTGAGAGCGTTTAGGACGAGGCACGCCCAATAATATATGACCGGTCGTCTTGAAACGCAATCAGAATCCGCCTTCGTCGTCGTAGCGAAACTCGGCCAACAGCTCCCGGCGGCCAATACGCAAAGTGTCGCCCCGGGGCCGTTCCACGAACACCGCCACCAATTCCTCGGCGTCCCATTCAAAATCAAAAATCCGGCACCGTCCCCGGCGTTCCGAGAGTAAATGATCACCGTAATTGAGCCAGCCGAGGTCCTGCTCTTGGAGCTCCAAACCCTCGTCGAACACGTCTTCGGGGTGAACCGGCCCGACCAGAGTGAATAGATCGTCTTCACGGATGCGCCAGAACTTGCGATCGGTATCCACCGGAGCCTCGGCCTCCTCAGGCTCCGTGGGCTCGGTCGGCTTCGGCGAAGACTGGGTGAGCGCCCCCTCGGATTCTCCAGCCGGCCTTTCCTCCTGAGAAATCGTGGAAGGATTGGACAACTCAAAAACCGCTGCCGGTTCTTCGTCCACTGCTTCGGCTTCCAAATCGAAGCGCTGAACCTGTTGCCGCCCTTCCAAAAAGGCCAACAAGTCCTCGCCATACTCCTCCAAATCGGTTTGTGCCGGCAGCTCCACCTGCAAAACCAAATGGCCTTTATCGGCCTGACGCAAAAAGGCGGCGCGAGGTTTCGAAAGCATCTCGGGCCAATCTTGGAGTAAAAACCGAGTGCCCAGAGAACCGGTCTTTTGCCAAGCAATTTCGGCCAGCACTCCGTTGCGCCGGCAAAGCTCTTGCAACCAGGCTTCCAACCGTTGGGGAGCCAGACGACGTTGCCAGCGGAACTCAGGTCCGCCGTGCAGTACCAGACGTCCCGATTTCCTTTTTCGGAAGATCAAGGCTAGGCGGTGCTTCGACGAAGGGTCAAGAACAGGGCGAAAACCAAACCGGCGGCGGCCAGCGGCAAGCCAAGGCTTTTCCAACCGCCTCCTTGCATGTTTCGGTCATTTTCCAGGAAAGCCTGATAGCGATGCAACAAGGCTTGCACTTCCTGGATTTGATTCGGAGGCTGCAAAGCATGCCTTTGCAGCCATTGCTGGCACATTTCGACCACCCGGGCTTCGGATCCCGGTTTGGAAGCCTCGATGTGAAGGAGATAGCGCTCGGCCTCCGGATCCCCGGGGCTGCGGGCCAACATTTCCCCCGCCACCCGTTTGGCTTCGCCATAAGCGGTGGCCTGGTAGTAGCGATGGACCTGGGACAAAAGCCCCTGCCAAAAGAGTTCCGGCTCCCATTCCGCCTCGGCCACGGCTTGATCGGGCAGTCGCCAATGCCACTGCAAAAGGGTCCTGGCATCGGTCAGCGGCGCAAAGGGATCGTCAGGGACCTGACAACTCCAAGCCGGAGTGGCGGTCCCCACCAACCAGAGCAACAATGCCAAACCAAGCCGCTGAAGCCCAGCGAAGTTGGGCAATCGGCAAGGTGGGCGGAACTCAAGCATCGCTAGTCAACCAAAGCCGGGCCTGAGCCAAGGCCAAAGGATTGCGATCATCTCGAAAGGGTTCCACCGTTTCAGCAGGCGCCCCATCCAGAACTTGTCCGGGAAGACAGGCCGCCCCCACCGTCACCGGCACTTTCGATGGCATGACTTCCGCTAAATATTCCAACTTGGGAAAGGGTCGATCCTTGCGGGCGAAAAGCATTAAATTGCGACTGAGAGAGACCCGGTGCAAGCGCAGATGATCGCCGAAAGCCTCGGCCAAGGTGGCTCGAAGAGTGGCAGTAAATCCCCCTTGCTCGGTCTCCGACCAAGGATCTTCGGAACTGCCGACGTTGACGGCGAAGACGCCGCCTGGGCGCAAATGCCCGGCGACTTCGTGAAAAAATTCCACCGTGGCCAAGTGCAGGGGAATTTCAAATTGACGGGCATAAGCATCCAAAAGAATGAAGTCCAAATCTTGCGGTGCACTGCGCAATTGAGCCCGAGCGTCGACTCCGGCAAGAATTTGAATTTGAGGCGGCAATTCGACCGGCATCGGCAGATAGCGCTTCCCCAACTCCACGATGGCCGGATCCAGTTCCACGCCTACCGCTTCCCACTCCAAGCCCTGCAAGGCCGCCGCCACCGGCCCCATGGTGGCTCCGGTTCCGAATCCCAAATTCCAAAACCGAACCGGTTGTTGGCTTTCCCGGCCTTCCAGAGCGTAAAGCGGTGCCAGTAAAAATAAGTCGTAATAGCCGCCGGGCCACAGGCTGCGGGGCAACCATCGAGCTTGATAGGAATCCAAGCCCTCGTTCATTTGCAACCAGCGTTCTCCATCGGAAAACTGCACCACTCGCAATCGCTGATAAGGAGTCTCGGCGACTTCCAAAACCTTGGCTTCCAAACCGGAAGCCTCGGTGGGCAAATTGGCCCGATGGCCGGCGTCTTGCCAAGTCAGCGGCAAGGCAGGAAAGATCAAAACCGCCAACCAAGTTTTGGGGGCTCGGGCTAAAAGCAAGCCGGCGAGAACTAAAACCGCCGCCACCAAGGCCAAGGTCAAGCGGGTTCCCAAACTCGGAATGGCGACGAAACTACTGCCGAAAACGCCGAGCAGGGAACCGACGGTTCCACAGGCCGAGATTTCGCCGGCTGCCCCTCCGGCTCCTTTTTGTTTCGCTCGCGACTCCACCAAGAGCGGCGCCACCATGGCCAACAGCAACACCGGAGGGGCGAAGAAAAGCAAAGCACAGGTCAGGGAGCCACCGAGAAACAAGCCGGCGGCTTTCTCGAGGGCCAAACCTGCACCCGGTAAAAACCAAGCCGCGACCCAGGGAAGCAGCATCAAACCGGTGGCGATCAAAAGACCCCCAGCCAGAAGCAACTGCCCGGCCAGGCGTTCCGGAGCGGAGCTTTTCCGAGCGCTTCGTCCTCCCAACCAGCCGCCGGCGGCCATGGCCAGAAGGACGACGCCGATCTGGTTACTCCAAACCAGCGAAGAGGCCCCAAACCAAGGAGCCAGCCAATGAACTCCAAGGATCTCCAGGCTTAAGACGGCGAAACCGGCCAGGCCGGCTGCCAGCAGGATCACTCGCCGTCCTCAGGCGTCGGCAGTTCCAGTTGGTAAACCGCCGAGGGATACACCTGCCCCCAATCCAAACCCATGGCCCAGAAGGATTCCAGAATCCGTCCCACGGATCGGGCCGCTTCGTATTGGTATGGCTTGTTGTTGCGGACGATGTTGATCGGTTTGCTGAGGTCGACGATGGCGTCGTTCAAGAAAAGGTTGACCTTGTAGACCTTTTCTCCAGTCAAGTTAATCGTGTTCGAAGCTCGATCCACCTTGACCGTCAGCGAGGCCGGCTTGCCGTTGGAATCGGCGGCTTCAAAGCTCTCCGCCACGATCCAATAGGCCCGGGGCGCCCAAGCTTTGGTGAATTCCATTTTGAATTCGGTCGGATAAGGATTCCGCAGCGTCTCCTTGCCCAACCAAGTTTCCAAATCGGCGGCCGCAGCCAATTCGGTCAATCCGCACAGTTCGCGATTGGAGCTGGGTAAACCCTCCGGAGTCGAGCCATTGATGATCGCTACTCCAGCGAAGTAATAAGGCATCAGGCAGCCGTACTGAGCCGCCACCGCACCACTGTCCCCGAAACCGGCCAAATAAATCCGATTCCAATCCAGCAGCAATTCCTGGTTCGGAATGCCCAGCCCGGCTCCCAAAATTCGCCCGCGCCCGGCACCTTCCATCATTTGGTCACCGTCAAGATCCCGAAGATCAGGACAAGCCACCGCGAATACGCCGGTGACCGCCGAAGGCAAGGCCTCGACCACCGCTTCCGGATCTTCGGCCGGGCCCGGCAACAGCACCAACAACGGCACGGCGCTCTTCTTCGGGTTGTATTTCTTCGGCACCCACAGGGCCATCTTGCCCGCCGGAGTGTCGCGAACCTGCAACTTGCCGGTCCTGGCCCGGGGCACCATGGTTCCTCGCGCTTGCCGCAGAGCTTCCGACCAATCCCCCACCAGGCTGAGGACTTCTTTGCCTCGGGCGGACTTTTGAACGCTTTCCAAGGCTTTGTTCAAGTCGTCCCGAGCCTTGAGCTGATCCTCGGTCTCTTGGCCGGCTTTGGCTTCCATCCACTTGCCAAGGGGCTTGGCCAACTTCTTGTGATCGCCCGATCGGAGAACAGGTTCCCCTTGGGCGTAGCCGAATCCGGAAAGGAGGACCAAGCTGACGAGGGGCAGCAGTTTCATCATGGTTTCTAAGGTTAAGGGTGCGCCTGTCGGGCGGCGAGTACGTTGAGGGCCAAATGGCGGGAGCTCCCTTCCAGGGAAACATACGGAGGAGGACTCCGTTGCAACCACAAGAGATTCTGTCGCAAGCGGTCTTCTTGCGGATATTTGGCTAACGCCTGGCGGAAACCGCTTTTCGCCTCCTGCCAGCGAGATTCACCCCAGAAAGCGAGGCACAGCTCCAAAGCGGCGTTGGGCCCCAGGTTGGCCAGGTCTTCCACTTCGGAGGCGTTGGCGGGAAGGGCCAGGTCATGCCGGCGGCGATAAAGCAACCAGTTGGCCAGACCGACGTCGCCGCCCTCGGAGACCAGACTGTGCCAACCGCGGTCCACTTCCTGGACCAGCTCCGCCGTTTCCAGTTGGTCCAAATAGGTCAGACTGCCGTAGCACAAGCGCCGCCAGGACGGGTCCGCCGGCTGGGGAGCAGCCATCCGCTCGCGCAAGGAATTCAAGGCCTGTTGCTGTTTGGCTCGGTGCAAGCTCAAACGCCCCGAATCGGAACCGGGTGCCGCCGGTTCTTGGGCAGGAAGGATGGCTCCCGATCCTGCCAGGCTCAAGACCAAGGCGATGCTTAAGCCGATGCATCCAGCCATTGCACCCCAGGAGTTCGAGTGACTTGCCCAAGAGCGAAGACCGCTTCCCCGGCGGCCTCCAGCCGGCCCCGGATCTCGTCTTCGGAGGCCGAATCGACCACCAAAATCATGCCCACCCCCATGTTGAAGGCCCGCCAGGCTTCATCCTTGGCCACCGCCCCTGCCTCAACCAAGGTGGAAAACACCGGCAATTCCGGAACCGCCGTTCGAGAGACTTCGGCTCCGTGGCCCGGCAACACCCGAGGCAAGTTGCCCGGGACGCCGCCGCCGGTGATGTGAGCCAGGGCGTGAAGGCCTGGGTGGGTCAACAACTCCTGCAGCAAAGGCAGATAGCAGCGATGGGGTTCCAGCAGGACCTCGGCCACGGTTTGATCCGAAAGGCCGGGGAAGAGGTCGTCATAACTCAGCCCCATCCGCTCTTCGACGATGCGACGGGCCAAGGAGTAGCCGTTGGTGTGCAAGCCGTTGGAGGCCAAACCCAGCAAGCGATCCCCGGCTTGGACCCGGCTGCCGTCCAAAATGTGGCGGCGCTCCACCACCCCCACCAGGGTGCCGACCAAATCAAATTCACCGGCGGGATAAACCCCCGGCATTTCCGCAGTTTCGCCGCCGAGCAAGGTCACGCCATGGGATTTGCATGCCGCCGCCAACCCTTGAAGCAAAGCGGCCACTTGTTCGGGAACCAGGCGGCCGACGCCAATGTAGTCGAGGAAGAACAAAGGCCGGGCACCCTGAACCAAAGCATCGTTGATGCAATGGTTGACCAAATCCCAACCCACGGTATCGAATCGGCCGACGGCGGAAGCGATCCGCACTTTGGTGCCGACGCCATCGGCGGTGGCTACCAGGACCGGTTCCTCGCCTAAACCGTCGGCTCGGAACAGGCCGCCGAAACTACCGACGTCGGCCAACACCCGGGGCCCGAAGGTGGCCCGAATGGCGGCTTTGGATTGATCCAAGGCTCGTTCGGCAGCGTCGATATCGACCCCGGCGTCACGATAACGCAAGCCCTGATCAGAGGAACCGGAGGGTGAGGTGGCGGCGCTCATGGTCCAGCTTTGAAATTCTACGGTTGCAAGCAGTTTTGCGGGCATTGCGACCGGTTCCTATCCTAAGAACGAATCATGGCCTCCCCGCGACGCCGTCTCGTCATCCTCGGCGCTACCGGAACGGTTGGACGGCAAGCTCAGGAGATCCTGGAGCAAGCCGGTTCCCCGCTTCAGGTAGTGGCCTTGAGCGCCCACCAACGGCGGGCGGAATTGGAAGCCTGTGGCTCCCGCTATCCCGAAGCTTCTCTGTTCCTCACCTCGCTTCCACAACAGAGCGAGGCTTTGCAGCAGTTTCTGTTGGACGGGGATTACGACCTTTGCTTGCAAGCGATGGTCGGCGCCGCCGGTCTTCCCTTTTCCGAGGCCGTGTTGTTGGCTGGAAAAGACTTGGCCCTGGCCAACAAGGAATCTCTGGTCATGGCCGGCGGTCATTTGGTGGAGCTGTCCAAAACCCGCGGCGGCAACATCGTGCCGGTGGATTCGGAACATTGCGCCATTCACCAATGTCTTCCGGCGGCAAACGACCAGAATTCCATTCGCCGTCTCTATCTCACCGCCTCCGGAGGAGCCTTACGCGATTGGCCGTTGGCGCAACTGGGCGAAGTCAGCCCCGAGCAAGCCTTAGCTCATCCCAACTGGGACATGGGCCCGCGGATTACGGTGGATTCCGCCACCATGATGAACAAGGCGCTGGAAATCCTGGAAGCCCAACACCTGTTCGGAGTCGACGCCCGTTCGATTCAAGTTTTGCTCCACCGCCAATCGGTCATTCACAGCATGGTGGAATTCGTAGACGGCTCGGTGTTGGCTCAAATGGGACCGCCGGACATGGCCTTTCCCATTCACTACGCCCTTCACTTTCCCCAACGACTGCACAGCCCGCTGTCTGGTTTCCACCCGGAGCTGTTCTCTCAATTGACTTTGCAAACTCCGGAAAGCAAGCGCTATCCGGCCTTGGAATTGGGTTGGCGGGCGGCAGAAAAAGGCGATCCCGCCGGGGCGGTCCTGAACGCCGCAGACGAAGTCGCCGTCGCCGCCTTTTTGAAAGGCCGGATTCGATTCCCTGAAATCGCTGAAATCTGCGCAGCGACTTTGGAGTCCATGCCGGCTTTGCCGGCTTCGACCCTGGACGATATCTACGCTGCGGATCGTTGGGCTCGGGAGCACAGTAGAGCCCGATGCGAAGTTCCAGCCTCCTAAGGTCCGGCTGTTAAAGACCCGATTCAAATCAGAATCATGTTGCCTCTTCTCGCCACCATCCTCGGCATCGGCTTGGTCTTGTTCATCCATGAGACCGGCCACTACGTCGCCGCTCGCATGGCCGGAGTCCGGGTGGAAGTTTTCTCCATCGGTATGGGACCCCGCATCTTCGGTTGGAAGTGGCGGGGATGCGATTTTCGGATTTCGCTGGTTCCCTTCGGTGCTTATGTCCGCATGGCCGGTGAGGAAATGACCCGCGAAGCCTTGCCGGATGAACTCGGGGCTCAGCCGCCGCGATGGCGCTTCTTCATCTTTGCCGGCGGCATTTTGATGAACTTCTTGTTCGCCTTGCTTTTGATTCCGGCGCTGTTTCGAATCGGGGTTCCTTTTTACGCCCCGGTGGCCGGTCAAATCGAAGCCGGCGGTCCGGCTTGGCAAGCCGGTATGGAACAGGGCGATCGCATCCTGTCGGTGAACGGCAAACCGACTTATGGATTTTTGAATTTCATGTCCACGGTCGCCTTGAGTGAAGCCGGCCAACCCTTGAACCTTGAGGTGGAAGGCCGAGAAGGCAGCCGCCGCAGCCTGGTTCTGGAGCCCAAATACGACAAAGTTCAAGGATTCCGGCGCGCCGGAGTCAATCCGCCTCTGGAATCTCGCTTGGAATTGCAAGTCGAAGAAGAGAGCCCGGCTTGGGAAGCCGGTTTGCGCCAAGGCGACCAACTGATTTCTTTAGAAGGGGTGGCTTTGGAAACCGCGTTCGAAGCCGACCACATGCTGGCCTTTGGCCTCCTGTCCGGCACGCCGATTCGATTGGGCCTGGAAAGCCCCGAAGGCGACACCCGGGAAGTGGTTCTCCATCCTCAGCTCCTGCCGGAGGCGCCGCCGGCGGTCGGCATTCACTTGTGGCAAAACCGGGTGGAAGAAATCCGCTCCGGCCCGTTGAAGGGGCATTTGCAGGAAGGCGATTGGATCTTGGAAGCCGGAGACCAACCGGTGGCCCGGCGCGATCAACTGCTGGCCGCCTGCTTGATCGCCGGTGGACTTCCGCCTTTGAAAATCTTCCGTCAAGGGCAAGAAATCCTTCTGCCGGCTCGATCGGATATTGACGCCCGCCAAGTCGCCTCGGATTTGTGGTTGAAATCCCACGAAGAGCTTCGAGTCGGCGTTACCCCGGGGGGACCTGCGGCCTTGGCCGGATTCCGACACGGCGACCAAATCCTGAGGGTGGACGACCGCATCGTCCACGAATTGGTGGAAGTCGCCAAAATCGTTCGCAGCAAAGAAGAGGAAGAAGTTCGCTTCACCTTGCTCCACCCCGGTGAAGAGGAACCGGTACAGATCACCGTTCAGCCCAAAAGTTCGCCTCGAATCGATCTTCCGGTGAATCTGTTTTATCGAGAAGAAATCGTTCGCCGCGACAACATGGTGGATGCCTTGTGGTTGGGATTGTCCGAAGCCAACCGCATGGTCCACGAAGTTTTCTTGACCCTGAACCGGATGATTACCGGGCAGGTCGACCGCAAGAACATCGGCGGAATTCTGACCATCGGCCAAGTGACCTACCAACGGGCCAACAAGGGCTTGGTGCCGCTGCTTTTCTTCCTGGCCATGATTTCCATCCATCTCGGCGTATTGAACCTGTTGCCGATTCCGGCCTTGGACGGCGGCCATTTGCTTTTTGTCATCATCGAAAAATTGCGCGGCCGGCCGCTAAGTGAACGAACTCAAGGTTGGTTCAATCTCGTCGGCGTGGTAGCCGTCTTGGGTTTGATCTTGTTTACCTTGTGGCAGGACATCCGCCGCTTGATGGAGTAGGCCTTCGATGTCGGCCTGGCTGCAATTAACTAGAATCGCTTTACTGCCTACCCTCTTGTGGGACGGCATTGCCGGAGCCTTTCTCAGCGGTTCCTGGCAAGAATCCAGCTTCGGTTTCGCTCTCCTTTGCGGTGCCCTGATCTATCACGGCGGCATGGTATTGAATGACGTTGCCGATGCTTCCTTGGATCGGGAACACCGGCCGAATCGCCCTCTGGTGCGAGGCGCCATCTCCAGGCCGCTGGCCTTGGCCGTCGGTCTGTTGATGCAGTTCGCCGCCCTATGCCTCGCCTGGTTCAGCTTTCATCCGGAAGGCTGGAAGCTGGTGGCCTTCTTGGTCATGCTGGTTTTGGTCTATGATTTCGGCGGCCCTTTGATTCGAAAAAGCGCAGGACCGGTACTTTTGGCCTTGGCCAGAGCGACCAGTTTGTTTCTCCCTGCCGCCGCAGCTTGGGGGTTTCGGGAAAGCTTGAGTTCCGAACTTCTTTGCTGGACCGCTTTCAGTTACGCGATTTACTTTCTTTTTCTTTCTCGCTTGGCCACTTTGGAAGAGCAGGGAGCCGCCGGCATGCGGGCTCTGCAATACCTCGTCGCCGCCGGCATGGTCCCATTCGGTTTGGTTCACCTTTCCGGTGGCCTGTGGGTTGGGATCGCTTGGCTTTTATGGGCGGCGATGCTGCTTCCGGCAGGATTTCGAGATCGCCATATTTTTTGGTCTCCGGAAAGAGTTCAGGCCGCCGTACGACAAAGCCTTTCCTTAGCTCCCTGGATCCTGGGCATGGCCTTGTTGTTAAGTGAGACTCCCTGGTTGGCTGCCTTGGCTCCCGCGGTCAGCTTGCTTGTGACCACGCTGGCTCGGCGTTTCGCCCCTGAGTAAGGCTCGGTAAGGCATCGGGCTTTTGTCGCGGCCGAAAAAAGCCCCTCCCCCCTCCTAGGAATTTTGGGTTCAAGGGGAATTTTCCTGAGGGGATTGAGGGAGGAGGAGCCAAAAGATTCGGAGAGGTGAAGCGAGAGGAAGCCAACTTGACGGTGGCTCCCGTACGGACCGAAGTCGTTCCGTATTTTTCGCGGAGCTGGTCCAAGATTCCGACCAAACGTCGTTCTTGATTGCGCTCCGGATTCCAAAAATCGCTTTGCCAATAACCTCGCTGTAATTGACTGAGGCGGATACCTAAAAGCCGGACCAGGGTCCGCCGCGTCGCCATTCGCCGCAACAATTCCAAAGCCGGCTCAAAAAGTTCCGCATCATGATCGGTGGGTACCGGCAAACTGAGATCTCGCGTTTCCGAAACGAAATCGGCATACCGCAATTTCACCGTTAGACGACGAGTCAACAAACCTTGCCCTCGAAGCCGGCGAGTGGCCGACTCCAGCAATTCTTGCAATTTCGCTCGCAAGAAAGCGTGGTCTTCAGTATCGCGGCTAAAGGTTTGTTCATGCCCGATACTTTTCGCTTTCGGCCGCTCCCAAGCAGGGCATACCGGCGTATCGTCCTTTCCCGAAGCTCGCCGCCGCATGGAATTGCCGTGGCTGCCGAAGACGTCTTGCAAGAACCAAGCTTCGGTGGCGGCCAAAGTACCGAGACGTTCGATATTGAAGTCGAGCAGACGCCGGTGAGTCACCGGCCCGATTCCCGGCAAGGCCTTGACCGGCAAAGGCGATAAGAAGGAAGCTTCCTGCCCGGGTCGGACGTCGAACATGCCGCAAGGTTTGGCAAAAGCGGAAGCCACCTTGCTGACCAAGCGATTGCCGGCCAGCCCGACGGTGAGGTCCAAACGCAGCCGTTCGTGGACTTCCCGGCGAATTCTTTCCGCCACGTCGACAGCTTGCCCAAACAGCAATTGGGTTCCGGTTAAATCCAGATAACCCTCGTCGATGGAAACTTGTTCGACCACCGGCGTGTATTGATGCAGCACTCGAAAAACCGCCTTCGAAGCCCGCCCATAAAGCTGCCGGTGCCCCCGAACCCGGACCAAATCCGGACAGAGTCGCACCGCTTGCGCCATCGGCATGGCGGAATGAATGCCAAAGCTCCGAGCCTCGTAGGAAGCCGCCGCGACCACGCCACGCTCTTCCGGAGCCCCACCGACAACCACGGGACGACCGCGGAGAGAAGGATTGACCACCCGTTCGACGGCCACGAAGAAAGCATCCAAATCGACGTGCAAAACCGTACGACGATCCTGCTCCCCTTGGCTTTGCCAAGCAGAAAGACCGGCGGTTTTCTTCAGCGATTTCATGGTGCGATGCAGAATGGCTTTGGTTCCGTCAAGGGGTTAAACGACGCAGGCGGCCAACGACGACCCCGCGCAAGGAAATGCCGCGCAAGGAGGTGCCTCGTAAAGAAAGGCCGCGCAAGGACTGCCCGCTTTCATCGGGCACTGCGAAGCCTTCGACCGGCCGCAAAGAAAGATCGGCCTCGATTCTGGCCAGAGCCTGGCTTTCCGGTGAGCCGGTCCACCACACCACCAAATCTCCCGGTTCGGCGTCGGCTTCGGTAGAGACGGCCAACAAGTCACCGACACAAAGCTGCTCTTGACCGAAAGGAAGCTCACCTTGCAGCTCCAGGAAAAAGGTGCCCTCTCTGGCCTCGGCTTCCCGAACCTGCGAATCGTTGCTGGCGACGAATTGATCCGCCTTGCCACCGGGAATCACTTCCCGCAATTGCGCTGAGCTCATTTCCACAATCGCAACACTCCCACCACGCGGCCGGCCAAAGCAAAGCTCTCGCCGCGAGGTACCACGATGTCTTTCATGGCGGCATTCGCCGGCCGCAACACGACCTGACGCCGTTGCGGCAGATAGCGCTTGACGGTGGCTTCCATGGCTTCCCCCTCCCCGAGAAGAGCGACCACGATTTCTCCCTTGGCCGCCGTTTTGGTCTGTTGCACCAGCACCAGATCGCCATCGAAGATGCCGTCTTCGATCATCGAATCGCCCTGGACCCGCAAAGCGAAGTCGACCCCGGCTCCTCCCGGCAACGGCAGGCGCCCTTCCACGTTCTCCAGAGCGGCCAAAGGATCGCCCGCCGCGACCCGACCGAGGATCGGAACCTGATCGATCTCCGCCGCTTCGCCACCGCCATGAGGCAAAATCGCAAGCCGCGCCGACGGCGAAGCCTTCTTCTTGTCTTTTCGAGCCTGGCTGTGGCCCTCGGCTGCGCCCTCGAGACGCAAACCGCGAGCCTGTCGGGAAACGGACAGATAGCCTTTCCGCTGCAAAGCTCGCAGGTGGAAATCCGCCGTCTGAGCCCGGACGCCGAGCAGACGCCCCAATTCCGCCCGAGTCGGCGGAAAACCGTGTTCGGCCTGGAATTTCCTCACCGCCGCCAGGGCCTGGGCCTGGCGCTTGCTCAGCTCAGCCTTGGCTTCCGCCGGCTGGCGGGAAGCTTTTGCCTTCGTCCGTTTCGAAGAGGCTTTTGCCATGCCCCCAGTATCTGACATTTATCATAGATCGCAAGGGCAAAATTCGAGATTTTGCAAACCCCGCCAGAGCCTGGATTTCCGGTCTCCCCTCGAGATCCGCTCAGGAACCGACAAGCTGGTCGCGGCAAAATCTGCAACGGCGCCCCTCCGTCTCTATACTCTGTTCAAAGTCCCATCCCGTGGATGATGTACAACCCGGCCCGTTTCGCCCAACCCATGCACTCCCAGAGCCCCCCGACAGGAGCCATGCGAGCCTACCCCTCCTCCAGGATTTCCGGCCTGCGCCCCCTCTTCTGGGCCGCCCTCCTCAGTACCGCCATGCTTCTGCCGGCGTGCGGAGGTTCCGGCAGTTCCGGCTCCGCGAAAAAGGCGGCGGTAGGTAACTTCCGCATTTTGTCCACCAACATGACGGAAGGCGCGATTTGGGCCCTCAATCGCCCCATCATCCTGGAATTCAATAATCCGCTGGATTTGACCACGGTCGGCTTCGGCTCGATCATCATCCGTCCGGTGGATCGAGCGGTGCAAGGACATCCGGTAACCGGCACCTTCGAACCGGTGGCCGGCACCAGCAACACCACGGTAGCCTTCTACCCGAGTTGCCCCACCAACGAAACCAGCGACAACGGCGCCTTCGTCCCGGGAGGCTATGAGTACGAGTTGGCTCTCCCGACGGAAGCCGACTTCGGCTCCTCGGTGCTCCGTGACACCGGCGGTCACTTGCTGTCCACAGGCTTGACCCGCTCTTTCTTCACTCCGACACCGCCGGCCGATCCGTTGTTTATCGACACCAAGGACGGCGCTCCGATCCTGATTCAGAACGCGGTTTATCCGGTGGTCCCGAGCGGCCCGAACCTATTCACTCAAACGGACAATCAAGTCCAGATTCGATTTGATCAGCCGGTCAATGGCGATCCGAGCAATCTGAATACCGATCGCTTGTACCTGCTGTACGAAGACGCCGTCGGAGCCGGAACTTTTACCAGCACCAATCGAGTCCCCGGCTCTCTGTTGTTGGTGGAAAACTGCTCCCGGGAAGGTTCCTTGGTCTACTTCCTGGTGCAGGGAATTTTGCCGCCGCAACGTCAGATCCGCCTGGTGGTCGATACCGCCTTCGAAGACCTGTCCGGGCAAACCAACCAGAACCTGCAGACTTTTGATTTTCTGGTGCCGGACTTGGCAACCTTCTATGGCGACCCGAGTTTCGACAACGACGACGAAACCGCCGACGCCTTTTTCGATTCCTTTGACAACAACGTTCACTTGGACGCCGGCGAAGATCTGCCGGCACCGGTCGGTTTGATCGAAGATGGCTTCGTGCAAGCCAGTTTCGATTACCCGGGGGTTCAAATCGGCCCGGAAGACAGCTTCACTCTCGGCGAAAACCTCTACCTGGAAATCTCCACCGACGGCACCACGGTGGTGACCGATACTTCCGGCCGGGATTTCACGGTCGAAAACGGCGTCCTTCAAGTCTATGACCTGACCATTGAAGCCGGCGCCACCATGCGCGGCACCGGCAGCAATCCATTGGTGATTTACGCCAACGGGACGGTCAACGTTCAAGGCACCCTCGACGTCAGCGGCGAACACGCCTTGACCCCGGTGGCCTTGAACTCGCCTCACATTCCCGAACCCGGCGCCATCGGCCAATGCGGCGGCGGCGACGGCGGTACCGCTTCCCTGCAAACCGACCGGGAGACGATCCGGGGCGAATCCGGTTCGGCTCCGTTCGGCGCCGGCAGCGGTGGCGGTCAAGGCGGTGAAGGCGGCATTCAAACCAACTGGGCCTTCGAGCTCTATCCCGTCGGCGGATGCACCGGCCAAAATGCCTTGCCCGGTCACCGCGTGATTCGCCAACTGATTACCGGCGGTGGCGCCGGCGGCAATTTTGCCGGCGGTTTGAACGAAGCCATCCTGTGGGACCGCTGGGCCTTGAACCTGTCTTCCCCGAACTATGATGACGCCGGTCCGGACTATCGCTCCGATCGCCACACGGCCTTGGATCCGGATACTTACGAAGGCTACATCGGGGGTGAAGACGGCTTGCGCGGTTCTTCCTACGCCTCCAGTCGAAACGAGCCGGTTCCCTGGAATCCCTTCCTCATGATTCCGGTGTGCCCCTACGCCAACGGAGTTTGGGGCATGGAAGACATCAACCGCGATACGGCGGTGGACGATCTGACCGGCGGCTTCGACCCGACCTGGACTTCAGGAACGGATCCCCGCTTCAACTTCGGTCAAGCTCAGTTCGGACCGGACCCCGGCTTCACCAACACCTCCCTGTTCAACGGGTCGGTCAACGATGATTTCTGGGGACGGCGTTTGGACACCGCCACCGGAACCATTACCACCGGTGAGTTGCTGACCCCTTGGGCCGGTTATGGCGGTGGCGCCAGCGGCGACCTGACCGTGGTCTTCCGTTTGGATTTGAATGGCGACAGCTTCCTCGACCCGATGGGGACCTTCTTCCCGGATACCAGCTTCCCCACCGGCAGCACCGCGGACTACCTGAAGGGTGCTCCCGGCGGTGGCGGTGGCGGCCAGTTGCTGGTCATGGCCATCGGACCGATCATCCTCGGAGATCAGGCGCTGATCCGGGCTAACGGCGGTATCGGCAACGCCGGCGAATCCTATTGGCTCTCCACCAGCCAAATTTCCGGCTCCGGCGGTGGCTCCGGCGGACACGTGGTGCTCCACAGTGCCACCGGCTTGGACCTGACCGCCATCGACGTCGGCACCGATCCGATCAACAACCCGCCGACCACCCTGCCGAACGTCATCCAGGCCATTGGCGGCCGCCGCGGCTGGGCCGGCAGCGTGATTCACACCGACCTTGCCGGACATCCTGACGGCCACGACGGCAACAGCGACTTCCAGCAGGGCCGAGGCGGCGCCGGATCCAACGGGGTTCTCCAAATCCACGTTCCCGATCCGACCGTGGACATCGCCTGGCACCCCGACGCCGAAGCGGCCATCTTGACTCACCTCGGCAGTCCGGCGGATACCGACCGGCTTGAAGAAGTTCTGGACATCTACGCCGCACCGAAGGCCCACGCCTTGCTGCCGCTGTTCTCCGACGTTTCCATGGTGCAGAGCCGCTGGATCGACACCGGTCTGTCCGGCCTGCGCAACCCGGCCAACGGCACCGGACCCTTCCCGGATTACGCCGACGCTTTGTTGCCGGCCTTCTCCGGTACCGACCAGAGCAATGCTTCCACTTTGGGCAACGTTTTGGCCGCCGGCGGTTTGGTTCAAAAGGGCACCAGCATCGCCACCGGTTCGACCGCTTCCGCGACCTTCCTGGCCAACGGCGTCACCATCCCGACCGCTTCCGGAGCCTTCTCCGACGAGTACTTGCTGAACCCGGCATTGCTCCTCGGCTACGACGTGTTCCCGGATTCCAGCGATCCGGTCGGCGACGGCCACGCTTTTGAAATCGTCGATGCCAGCTACAACCGGACCACCGATGTCCTGACCTTGACCACTCGGACCCTAGACGGGGATTTGCGCAACGCCCTGAGCGGCTTGAATCCGACCTGGGCCGTGGTCGAGAAGTTCTTCCGCATCGACACCACTGACGAAAAGGATCGTTTGCCGGATACCTCCTCCATCAAGGTGGAGTTCCAAGGCGCTGCCGAATCCAGCCCGGGAAGCAACGAACCTGGTACTCCAGGAGCCTGGACCACCGATCCCGCCGATCTGCAGGGTCTGCGCTTCTTCCGCTACCGCATGACCTTCGACATCGATTCCACCGATGCCGGCGTCACCTTGGGCAGCGAGCGGCCGGAAGTGCACTTCTTCAAGGTTCCCTTCGTCTGGTAAGCTCCCAGGCCGAACGCGGGCCCCCATCCCAATTCCGGGGCGGGGGCCCGTTTCTCGTTTCCTTCTCGGCAGCCCATCCATGAGCGAAGTTCCTTCCGTTGGCGTCGGCCTGGTCGGTGCCGGCTTTTTGGCCCAAACCCGAGCTCGCGGTTACCGCCAAGTCGGTCAAGTCGATCTAAACCTGGTCGCAATCTGTTCGAAATCTGAAGCGCGAGCCCAGGACTTCGCCAAACAACATCGAATCGGTTCGGTTTATCAGGACTTTCAAGCTTTTTTAAAGCATCCTGGTTTGGACGCAGTGGATCTCTGCGTTCCGAACCACCTGCACAAGGAAATGGCGGTGGCGGCGGCGCAAGCCGGCAAGCATGTTTTGTGTACCAAGCCGATGACCGCTTACGTGGGACAAGACTTGCCATCCACAGCGGACGATGCCGCCGTTTCCGCCGTAGCCCCTGCTCAGATGGCGGACATTGCCATTGCCGAAGGCGAAGCCATGGTGGATGCAGCCCAACAAGCCGGCGTTTTTCTCGCCTATGGAGAAAACTGGTTGCACGCACCGGCCATGAAACGAGCATGGCAACTTTTTCAAAGTTCCGGTGGAGCGGTTTTGGAAATGCGCGGCTGGGAATGTCACAACGGCTCTCATTCCCCTTACGCCAAGATCTGGCGTTATACCGGCGGCGGTGCCTTGCTGCGGTTGGGGGCCCATCCGGTCGGGTCCATGTTGCATTGGAAAGCTATGGAAGGCCGGAATCGAACCGGAGTCCCGATTGCGCCGGTTGCGGTGACCGCGGAAGTGGCGGATCTAAGCCTCAATCCGGCTTTGAACTCGGAAAATTGCCGCGTCGCCCAAGGTTGGGTGGACGTGGAAAATTGGGGTTGCGTCGTCATTCAGTTTGAAGACGGCAGCCGCGGTGTGGCTTACGGCAGCGACAACCACCTCGGAGGGATGGAAAGCCGGTTGGAAATTTCTGCTTCCAACTGCCACTTCAAGGTAAACCTTTCCCCGAATGACATGCTTCGGGCTTACGCCTCCAACGAGCAGGTCTTTGAGGGTGAATATCTGATGGAAAAGGTGGACAGCCGGGCCGGCTGGAGCACGCCCATGCCGAATGAAGATTGGACTTCCGGCCAGTTCGGCTTGTGCCAAGACTTCGCCGAAGCCGTCGCCTACCGCCGTCCCCCTCTTGCCGAAGGGGATTTAGGCGTAGCCACCACTCGGGTTTTGTATGCCGCCTATCAAGCCGCCGCCGAAGGCCGGCGAGTGACTCTGTAGGCGAAACTTATCCTGCTTGATTCAGAAATCGAAACCGAATAGGAAGTTCCATTCCAAACCATGGACCTGGAATTCTTCCACCACGAAGTAGAGTTGGCTGAATTCGACGAATTGATAGCCGAAGCGAGTTTCCAAGAAGGCTTGGCCGAGGCGGAATTGGATTCCGCCGCTGATTCCACCGGTAATGGCAAGAGCATCTCGATCCTGGGAGCTACCTAGAGTTTTGTAGCGCAAGGTTCCCGTGCCGAAACCCAGCCCCGCCTCGACAAACCATAGCCAAGCTTCCTCCATCGGTATCCAATGGCGATACAAGAACTCCAAGAGGTCGGCATCGGCAAATTCAGTATTGCTCCGATTCGACGAACAGGCGGTTGACCACGTCGACCAAGGCCGCCCATTCGAAGGGAAGAACGGCGGAACCGTTACTGAGCACGATCACCCCGACCCCGTCGGCAGGCCGATACCACATCAAGGTAGCCGCACCGACTTCACCCCCATCGTGGCCGATTCGATCTTCCCCCTGGTAATGCCAATGATAGAAACCAAGCCCCTGGACCGGATCGAATTGGGGATATTGGACTCGGCGCATTTCCGCCACGCTTGCGGTACTCAGAATCCGAACGCCGTGAACGGAACCATCCCCGGCGTGGGCAATCAAGAATTGGGCTAGATCTTCGACGCTCGAACGGAGTTGACCATCCGGATAATCGGGAAAGCCGTAGTGTCCTTGAGTCACATATTGGCCGCTTAGCCAGCGGTACTCATAGGGAAGGGCAATGGTCGCATGCTGGAGACCGGCGAGAAACCAGCTCGTATGGTTCATCCCCAGTCGAGAAAACATGGTGGTCTCACAGAATGCATCAAAAGGACTCCCCGTTACGGCTTCCACCATGTAGCCGGCGGTGGCCATGCCGATGTTGGAATAACTCAAACCCTGTCCCGGTGCCCAAGCGTACCAGTTTGAATTTTGCACGTAGTTGGCGCCGCCGGGAATTAGATAGTCGGCCAGAAAAGTTCCTAAAGGCACTGGCGAGTCTCCGGAAACATAATACTGATCCATGACGTCCCAATTGTCTTGAATGGCGGCAGCGTGGGAGAGAAGCTGGCGAAAACGGATCGGCGTTCCGGGATTGCGCGGATTCTGGGCGTTGAGAGGCAACCAAGCACTGATGTCGTCATCGAGATCGATCCAGCCAAGGTCGGCCAATTGAACCACCGCCGTGGCGGTGACGGTTTTCGAAACTGACGCCAACAAAAAAGCAGTATCGGTGTCCACCGGGATTCCGTTCGATAGATCGGCGTAGCCGTAGCCTTTGGCCCAAACCACGGAACCGTCCTTCACGATGCAGGCCGACAAACCTGGGACGTGAGCCCGGTTCATTCTTCCTTGAATATAGGTATCCAGATCTTGTGCGCCGAGAGCCGAACAAAGCAGGGTCGCGGCGGCAAGAAAAGAGCATCGATTGAAGAGACGAGTTATCATGAAGCCAGTATAGGTCAAAAGGGAAAAACTGAGCCCCATTGGAATTCCTCCGCTCCTTCGTCGCGGGATCGGAAGCCTGCTTCATACAGGAAAGGGTCTAGGAATAGGCGGCGCGGGCGGCTTCCAGGATTTCAAGGTTGCCGATGTCCCAACGCCGGCCTTGGAAAGCTACCGCCCGAACCTTGGTGCGAGGCACCAGCCATTCAAAAAATCGCCCGGGTGCGTCGGGATCCCCTCCTTCTTCGAAATAGCGGTTCAGCCAGTCTTCCATCCCCGGAGGGAAACAGTAAAGGCAGGTGGCGGCCAGAAGGCTCTCCGGGACCTCCGGCTTTTCCCGAAATCGGAGCACGGTTCCCTCCGAATTCAACATAATCTCGCCATAGCGCCTGGCCGGCGGCAACTTCGGCAAAGCTTCCGCCAATAACAACGGGCTTTTTTCTTTTTGAAATTCTCGCCAGTAGGGAAGCAATTCAAATTCAATCAAGTTATCTCCGCCGAGGACCAGGACTTCCGAATCGGATCGACCGCCCTCCTTTTCGGCGATAGCTTGCAATCCAAACTGGAGATCACCGACGCCCCCGATCTTGTTGTCGTCCTCGGTGGCTCCGTCATTGAGAACATGAATCGGCACCGGCGCTTGCAAGGCCTGAGCCCAGGCTTCGAAGGTCGAAGCGAAGCGCTGGTTGGAGACTACCCAAATCTCTTGCAAATCCGGCAGCGGCCACACCTTCTCCAAAAGATGAGTCAAGACCGGCTTGCCGCCGACTTCCAGCAAGGCTTTCGGTTGGTGGCGAGTCAAAGGATAAAGTCGGGTGGCAAATCCCGCCGCCAGCACCAAGACTTTCACGATTCCACCTCCTTTCCTTTTGGAATCTCAAGGCGCGGGCGAAGGCAACCAAAACCCGCCTGCCGGTAATGGTCCATCAATCTTGGCAAATCGTCTTCGCGTTGAGGAAACACCACCACCGCCCCACCTGAACCGGCAAATTTGACCGCGGCCCCGTGGTTCCGACCCAGCTCCACCATGCTGCGATCCCGATCGCTTATGGTCCAAATGGAAGCCCGCAGATCGAAATTGCGGTCCACCAAGCGGCGGAAGGCTGCGTCATCGCCTTGCCGCAAGCAATCGACGCCGGCCGGCGCCAATTCAGCCAAGCTGGCCATCACCGCCCGCACCTTGGGCTCGCCTTGTTGCCAGCGTTGGCGAATGCGGTCGTGGACCACTCCGGAACTCTGCCCCGGGTTCGGGTCCCAGGCCAGAAAAAGGGCCGGCAACTGAAAAGGATCCAGACGTTCGACCCTGGGCGGCCAGGGTCGGCTGAAGTCCATCCGCAGCAAACCGCCCAAAGCCTGGATCACCCGATCTTGCGGCCCGGCGGCGATGCCCAGCACTTCCGTTTCCGCCCTCCAGGCCAAGGCTGCCACGTCCAGAGGTTCTATTTCGAGGCGCCAATTTCGATTCAAGAGGTCAAGGGTGGCGATCAAGATGGCGCTGGAACCGGAAAGGCCGACTTGGCGAGGAATGGAACTTTGCAAGGAAAGAGCCAGAGAAGCCGCCTGTTGCTCCACTAAGGGCTTCAGGACCCGCAAGGCGGCGGCGAGCAAGGCTGCCCCTTCTCGCAACTGCCCTCCTTCTAAAGCCCGCCACAGGGCTCGTAAATCGCCTTTCCAGGCTTCCGGTCGGCCCGCCTGCAGCGACCATTGTTCGGCGGGCTGGGCGCAGACCTCGGCCTGAAAGTCGGTGAAGGTGCAAGCGAGCACTTGCCCCTCATACCCATCGGAAGGATTGCCAAGCAGGCCCAGTCGGGCCGGGCAGGTTTGCAGGAGGGATTGCACGACGGCTTTGGGATGCCCTTGGCTGAAATTGGGGCTCTACCTTAACCCCGGAGTCAAATCCAATTGCGCTAGACTGAAGCCATGCTCCTTTGTGCCCTCCTGATTCTGGCTCCCCTTCTCCAGGAAGATGTCCAGGAAGAAGAATTGGCCGGTTGCCGGCGTTGCGATTATCGCGGCGTCACCGATTGCAAAGATCATGGCAAAGAACTCCTGGCCATGGAGCAAGAGGTGCTGTTTTGTTCCGAAGCGGTGCAATGCGAAACCTGCGGCGGCAGCTTGCTGGTTCCTTGCAAGCGCTGCGACGGCGGCCCCGAAACCAAACAAAGGGAAAGCCGCCTGGCCGCCATCCGTAAGTGGCAACAAAGGGACAAGCCGGTGGACGTGCACTTAAAGCGTTCCCTATTGCACCTTGAAATTCCCCAGTTTCAATTGATCTTCGACGTCCCGGAACTCCGGAACGGCAAAAAGAAGATCCGTGGCCATGAATTCGCTCACCTTCTGGCCCGGGATTTAAATCAGTTGTTCGAACTGTTCTGCCAAGACTTCGGTTGCGAGCTGAAAGACTTTCGCGGCCCGGAACGAATGTGGTTTTGGGGCCGGGCAGAGGATCACCGCTCGGTCATGACCCGATTTCTTTTCAGTACCTCGGCCGGAGACTTCAAGATGCTGGGCAAAAACCCGGTGTTCAGTGTCCACACTCACGACTCTGCCTTTCAAGGATCGGTGGACGCCATCCATTCTCTAGGCCTGCACAATGCCGCCCACTTGCTGCTCTCCAATTTAGACGTGGAAATGTGGGTCGGAGACCGCCGTGGCGGTTGGTTCGACGCCGGAGTCGCCCACGCCTACGAGGAAGCCTTGCTCGGTTCCTCCACCAACTACTGCATTGACGAGGCCACCATGACTCCGAACTACGAAAACGGACGCTGGGAGTTAGCTCTGGCCAAGCGCTTGAAGAAAGAAGAGCAGGCTTTCATACCCGCCATGCTGCCGCAGCAAACCGGGACTTTGACCGAGGAACAACATGCCATGGCTTGGTCGGTGGTGGATTGGATTCGCCACCAGCATCCCGAGATCCTGCGCCCCATGCTCAACGGCTTTCAAAAAGGGCGCAGCACCCGCGATTTATTTCGAGACACTTTAAGTCTGGAAATCTACCAGGTAGAACAACTTTGGCGGGACTGGGTGGCGGCCGAATACCCCAAACGGGCGAAGCAGAAAAAAAGCCGCAAGCGCCGTTAAATCGGGTTGGAAGGTATCGCCGCTTCCGCTGGCGTCATTGCACCACTTCAGTCAGCGCATTGCTGAACCGGCCCACCCCGGGCCCCTGCCATTCCAAAGCTTGTAGGTAGACGGTTTTTCCGGCCGCCGGTCCGGGAACCATGGAAGTCCGTACTGCCTGGCCTTGACTATTGGCGGTCACCGGGCCGATTTGAATCACCGGCATGGTCAGATCCATGATGCCGAATTGAGTTTGCGTCGGCCCGTTTCCGGTCAGAGAATACAAGAAGTACACGTCGTTTCCGGGACCGGCTCCATTCACGATCAATGAAGTCAAGAAGCCGGCGAACAAACCGGTATGGGAAAAGACCAAGGGAGCATCCCCGGTCAACAGGGTAAAGAAATCCTGGACCACGCCGTTTTCATCCAAGAACTTCAAATCCAGTTGCAACTGGTCCACTTCCAAAATCAGAGAACCCAACCGCCGCTGCGAGCTGTACATCACCGGGTGATTCAAGCTCCCGCTGCTGGAAACCTTCCCGGAACTGCCGGCGACGCAGTACACCGTACCTGCGTGAGGGCCGAAAACCTTTTGATAGGCCCCGTCGCCGCCGACGCGGCCGTCGCCGCCGTCCAGTTGCATGGTCGGAGGATCGAAGCTGCTTGAGTAACCGTAATGGCCGTCGATCAAAAAGGACCGTTCGTAACTATGACTGTGCCCAGAAAGCACCAAGTCGACGCCATAGTCCTCCAGAATCGGCAATACGTTTTGGCGCATGTCTCGCATCCGACCCGAGCTATCGCTATCGTCATCGGAATCGTGACTCCCTTTGGTGTAAGGCGGGTGATGCCAAAAAGCCACGATCCAATCCTGGGTAGTCGAAGCTAAGTCGTTTTCCAACCAAGTCAGCATCGGCCCTCCCACCACTCGGGAGGTCGCATCCGAGTCCAGGCAGATGAAATGGACGTTGGCGAAGTCGAAGGAGTAGAAGGCTTCGCTTCCGGAAGCCACGCCACCGGCTTGCCCCTGAGTGGGCATGCTGAAATTGCCGTAGTAAACCGCGGAGCTGTTCTCGTGATTGCCGCGAGTCGGCCAAAGCACGCTCTTTCGCAGCATTTCAGGATAAGTCTCAAAGACAGCAAGTTGGTACTCGACGTCCTCGCCGTTTTCATAAGCGTTATCCCCTAACATCAACCACAAATCGGTATGAACGGAGCCGGTGTAAGTCTGGTAGGCGTCTCGAACCGCCCGGGCATCGGCATTGGCCGTTCCTGAATCTCCGAGTGCCCAAATCCTCACCGGCCGGCTGGTCCCCGGAACCGGGTGGGTTCGGAAGAAGTGATCCGAATCATCGCCCACCAGAATCCCACCGGCAGAAGATCCGACCGCGTAGTAGTAAAGAGTATCGGCCTGCAAACCGGTCAAACCCACGTCGTGTTCAATGACTCCTCCCGGAACACTGACCGATTGAGTCAAGTTTCCCGGCGCGGATCCGTACCAAACCACCGAGTCGCTGGGGCTGAAGGTACGCCATCGAATCCGAACACCTTCATCGGTTCCCAGTTGTAAATAAGGCCCCCGTTGTAATTCATCCGGCGGACTGTCCCAGAGAGCCAAATCGAAGCTGATATCGGAACTGTCAGGATCACTTTGATGGATTTCCACAGCCAGCACATTGGTGCCGGCCACCAGCAAGCCTGGATCGATCAAGAATGGATAAAACAAATCTTCGCTGGAGCCGGAAATCGCACTGCGAGCATAGGTTCGATAGCCGATGGTCCCGGTCGGCATATTGGTTCGAATGACTTCTTGCCCGTTTAAATACACCACCGCTCCGTCGTCTCGTAACAATTCTACGCTCAAGGCCGGCACGGCACCCGGATTGGGAACGTCGAAGGAAGCGCGAAAATAAGTAGTGACGTATTTGTCATTCGCATTCGGCCCGTAACTGACTACGGTGTTCTCGTCACCGTCTCCGTAGCCGAACTGGGCGTTGCCCTGAGCCCAACCGGAATCGTCAAAACTTAGATCCCGCCAAGCCGTCCCCTGGTTGCTGCCATCGTCCAGATAACGCCAACTGGAACCGGCTGAAATGAGCTGCCCTCGAGCCGAGCCGGCTAAAAGCAGCAACCCAATGAGCAACATGAGGGGCTTGGGAAGGAGGGACATGATCGGACAAGGCAAGGGCACAGGGGCCAAGGGGATAAAAATTTATACCATTTTTCTTGTCTCCAAACACCGGAGATAACGGCTGGCGCCCCAAAGGCCTTAACCGCCGGCGGACTCCGTCAAGCTTTCTTGGGCATCCAATAATTCCTGGCGCAACCGAATCATGGCTGGAGTTCGGCGGTACTTAGGCGGCAATTGATCCACCGCCTGCAGGCCATTTTCAAAGGCTTCACGAGCCGCCTCCGGCTGCCCAGCCTGAACGTGGATTTGGCCCTGGCGCAGCCACCAGCGCTCCTTGCGAGGCGTCTTGGCCGCCAGTCTTCGGATTCGTTGCAAGGCCGCGTCCCACAGCCCAAGCTCCTCCTCCAAAGCCAAAGCGGAAAGTTCCAAAGTGATCACTTCGCCCAATCGAGCCAAGCCGGCTTCCAAACCGGATAGAGCTCTTTGCTTCAAGCCCATTTCACTCGCCAATTGAGCTCTTTCCCAAAAGGCATCGGGGGGCGGAGAAGCCTGCCGGGCAATCAAAAGATCGTAATCCTGTAAAGCCGGCAGCCCCTTCCCGGCGATTTTTCGTTGCCGGGCTCTTAACCAACGCAGCCGGTGTTCTTCCGGATGGAACTCCAAGGCCCGATCCAAAACTTCCAAGGCGGCTGCGGTCCACTTCAAATCGGCATAAAGCCGAGCTCGAAGATAAGCCACTTCGACTCCCGGTGCCTGCAAAGATTCCGCCCGCTGCAAATCCGAAACCGCTAACGCCCAAGCTTTGTGGCGGCGATGCAAATCCCCTCTCAATAAATACAGCGGAGCGCTGCTCGGTTCTTCCCGGATTTGTTGGCTGACCTTGGCGATTTTGGCGTGGAGACCATCGTGAGCCGAGAGAGCGCTACCAGACCAACTGGAAGCCAGAAGTAAACCGATTGCAAGCCAAGCCAAGTGGCTCCTCTTCGAACGAATCAATGTACCCATTCGGTCAGAGGATTACTGAAACGGCCGACGCCGACACCTTGCAATTCAAAGGCCTGAAGATAAACGCTCCGTCCGGCGGCGGACGCCGGAATCGAAGTACTCAAGATCGCCTTACCTTGACCGTCGGCAGTTACGGGCCCGAGCTGGGTAATCGGCATGGTGAGATCCATGACCCCGAATTGGGTTTGGGTAGGCCCGCTACCGGTAAGTGAATAAAGGAAATAAACCGCATTGCCGGGATCGGCCCCATTGACGATCAAGGAAGTCATGAACCCGGCAAACAACCCTGTGGTGGAAAATACCAAGGGCGTATCTCCAGTCCATAAAGTAAAGGAGTCCTGCACCTGCCCCTGGTGATCCAAGAATTTCACTTCCATCCGCAGATCATCCACCTCTAAGACCAAGGAACCAAGACTTCGAAGGGAGGTGTACATCACCGGATGATCCAAGCTACCGGAACTTGAAATGGATCCAGAACTCCCGGCGACGCAATAAACCGTCCCGGCATGAGGCCCAATTTCTTTTTGATACGCACCGTCTCCGTTTGGATTCCCGTCTCCCCCGTCGATCAACATGGTAAGCGGATTGAAACTGGTGGAGTAACCATAGTGCCCGTCAATTAAAAAGGACCGCTCATAACTATGGCTATGTCCGGTCAAAACCAGGTCGACTCCATACGCCTCCAAAATGGGTAAGGCGTATTGGCGCATGTCTCGCAGCCGGCCTCCGCTATCGGCATCTACATCGGAATCGTGTCCTCCCTTGCTGTACGGCGGATGATGCCAAAAGGCCACGATCCATGGTTGCATGGTGGAGGCCAAATCATTTTCCAACCAAGTCAGCATCGGACCGCCGGGAAGCCGGGACGAGGTGTCCGAATCCAAGCAAACGAAATGGACGTTGGCGAAGTCGAAGGAATAGTAAGCTTCCGATCCCGAGGCCAAGCCGCCGGCTTGTCCCTGAGTCGGCATGCTGAAAATTCCATAATAAACCGCCTCGCTGTTTTCATCGTTACCCCGAGTGGGCCACAAAACACTTTTGCGCAACATCTCGGGATAAGTCTCGAACACCGCGGCCTGGAACTCAACGTCCTCCCCATTTTCATAAGCGTTGTCACCCAACATCAGCCATAAATCGGTGTGTGCTGAACCGGTATAGGTTTGGTAGGCATCGCGCACCGCCCGAGCATCGGTATTGGCAGTCCCGGAGTCTCCCAGGATCCAAGCCCGAAACGGCCGATTCTCACCAGCAGGTGGATGGGTTCGGAAAAAATGCTGCAAATCATTGCCGGACAAAATCCCTCCTGAAGTGGATCCTATGGCATAGTAATAAACCGTGTCCGGCTGCAAACCGGTCAGTTCCACTTCATGTTCGGTGGTATGGCCGGGCACACTGACCAGTTGATTCAAGTTCCCTGGTGCCGGGCCGTACAACACTGCGGAATCGCTGGAGCTAAAGGTGCGCCAGCGAATGCGCACGCTCTGATCGGTGCCAAGTTGCAGATACGGCCCTCGCAATAATTCCGGAGGCGGAATGTCGGAAAGCGCCAAATCGAAGCTGAGGTCCGGACTGTCCGCTGCATTTTGGTGAACTTCGACCGCCAACAGATTGCTTCCCTGAACCAGGAGGCCCGGATCGAGAACGTAAAACCAAAACCGATCTTCCGATTCGCCGGTCATCGGGCTGTCGGCATAGGTGGAGTACTGAACCAGCCCGTCCGGCAAATTGCTTCGGGCGATTTCTTGGCCGTTGAGGTAGACCACCACGCCGTCGTCCCGCAATAGGTGCAGACTTAAGGCGGAGATATTGGACGGATTCGCCACCTGAAACGACTTGCGGAAATAGGTCGTGACGTATTTGTCGTTCGGATTGGGGCCGTAACTCACCACCGTGGCTTCATCCCCGTCCCCGTATCCGAATTGCCCGGGCCCTTGGGCCCAAGTGGCGTCGTTAAAGCTCGGATCGCGCCATAAAGTGCCCTGATTGCTGCCATCATCCAAATATTTCCAGGTCGAACCTGCAGATACCAATTGTGCCGGAGCCGGAGCGGCCCAACAAAGCAGCATGAGGCAAACGAAGGCCTTTGAAGTCCGGGGCATGGAAGGAAGTGAATGGCGGGAGAAGGACGGAATGGGCCCTCTCATTTATACCAATCGGCCAAGACGCCTCCGCTCCTGTCTTCTATCCCGTCTCTTCTTCTCGCCCGAACTCAGGACCCCAGGCAAGCGGTGGCCTCCACCAGCTTCTCCAAGCTACCCTGCCATTCGCCTTGGAACCGTTGCGAATGCAGTTCTCCGTCGGAAAATCCGGCGTTCAGAAGCCCTTGCAAAGGACGTAAATAAGTAGCCTCTTGGTCGGAAAGACGGACCAGAGCAAGCAGTTCCCGGGCCAAATCCAACAAACGGCCACCGCCGGGGGCGGGAGCGGCCAAGCCGAGTCGATGGGCAGCGTGCCAGGTGCGCTGGCGATCTTGGTAACTCCAGCCGGCAGTCAATTGCCAAGCTTGTTCCAAGGCCTCCGGGTCATAGAACAAGCCCTTGGTCAATGCGCACAAAGCCAAGGCGCCGTCCGGGCATTGCGTGTCCAAACAGCGGAGTTCCAATTGCGGCCGAAAGCGGATTTCCGGAAACACGGTGGAAAGGTGGAGATCCCAATCCGCCTCGGTAGCGGTCAAACCTTGGGCTCCCTGGTCCAAATAGCGCCGGAAACTCCAACCGCGCATGTCCACCAAAGCACCGTCCCGCTGCAGGAACAGCATGGGCACGTCCAAGGCCCATTCCACGAAATCGGCGATCTGACTGTCTTCCCGCACGCAAGCTTCTGGAATTCCACAGCGGGCAGGATCGGTACGAGACCAAACGTGGCCGCGCCAGGTGGCGAAGCCGCTGTCTTCTCCCGCCCGAATGGGCGAATTAGCAAACAGAGCGGTCAGAACCGGCGATAGAGCAAAAGCGGTACGCATTTTGAGGGCACCGTCTTCCGGACTCTCGAAATCGAAATTGACTTGAACCCCGGCGGTGGCCTTCATCATCCAAATCCCAAGCCCACCGACCCCTTGGAGATAAGGTTCCATGATGTCGTAACGGGCTTTGGGCAACCGCTGGATTTGCTCCGGCGCCACCGCCGGTTGCGCCCCGATAGCGACGAAACGAATGTCGTACATTTCCCGCAAACGGCGCAACCATTGAAAATATTCCTGCACCTCAGCCTGAACGCCGGCGATTTCCTTCTGCGGGGCCCCGCCGAATTCGATTTGGGCGCCGGGCTCCAATGTAATGGAACGGCCGTCTTGGCCTTTCAATCCCAACAATCGACCGTTTTCCGAAATCGGCTGCCATCCAGTCCAAGTTTGCAAATGGCCGAGGATCTCCTCCAAACCGCCCGGTCCTTCATAGGGAACCGGTTGGCCGTCCGGGCGGGTTACGAATTGCTCGTACTCCAAACCCAAGGCCCACTGATGGCGCGGACGACAACCGCGGAGAATGACCTCCTCCAACTGGGAGGCTTGTGCGATGCAAGTCATGAAGGTCGAGGAAAAGCCTAACGGAAACCGGGAATGTCCGACTCACTGAAGGAGCGGGGCGGACCCAGCACTTCCCGAAGGATGATCGCATCCCGCCAAGCCATTTCGGAACTCAGCCAAGGCAAGGAGGAAGGACCGACCGTCGAGGTGGCCGTGCCCGGTTGTTCTTCCCATCCAAGACCACTGATGTTATCGAAAAATCCGAAAGCTTGAGATTCTGAGGTAAATTCCGGCCGGTCGAAACTGCTGACCAAATGATGGGATTCGAGACCCGACTCCCACTTGTTGGCCATCATATCGGCCGCAAGTTGACCGAGTTCCTGGTCCTCGGCTCGGGCGGTTTCGACCGGCTTGACCACCGGAACCGGCGGCGGGGCTTTGGCGGGCACTTTGGGAACCACCTTCCATCCCAATTCAGGATCGCCCTCCAATTCCCACACCGGTTGTTGCGCCGGAGGCGAACTCGGGGAAGGATCCATCTTCGGTAACGGCTCCGGTTCGAAGCTTTCCCCTTGGGGAAATTCCTCCGGATCCTCGAAATCCTTCCCCGACAAGTATTCTTCCAGCGTGGCTTGCTCCTCCTCGGTCAGGGTGGGCGGCTCCTGCTTGGCCTGGGCTCTTTTCTTCAGCCAGGAAGCCACGGCACTGCCCAAGCCGAGGAGGATCCAAAAGATCAGCTCCCCTTGCCGGAGAAGTTCTTCCAGGAAATCCATGAACGCTTAGGCCTTGCCGTCGGGAGTCCGGGAACCGCCGCCGCTACCGCCTTCGCTCTGACTGTCGCCGCTGATCGCCGAACGCATCCGGGTATCGGCATCGACGTTGCGCAAACGGTAAAGATCCATGACCCCAAGGTTGCCAGTGCGCAGGGCTTCGGCCATGGCTTTGGGAACTTCCGCTTCGGCCAAAACCACCAAAGCTCGGTTCTCGGTCACGCTGGCGCGCTGCTCCTGTTCCGCCGCCACCGCCATGGCCCGGCGTTCTTCCGCCTTGGCCTGAGCCACCCGCTTGTCGGCTTCCGCTTGGTCGGCTTGCAGGCGGGCACCGATGTTGGTGCCGATGTCGACGTCGGCGATGTCGATGGAAACGATTTCAAAAGCGGTGCCGGCGTCCAATCCTTTGGACAACACGGTTTTCGAAATCATGTCCGGGTTTTCCAACACGTCCTTGTGAGTGGAGGCGGAACCGATGGTGGTCACGATGCCTTCCCCTACCCGGGCGATGATGGTTTCTTCGGTAGCACCACCGACCAAGCGGGCGATGTTGGTGCGCACCGTGATCCGGGCCTTGGCCAGCACTTGAATGCCGTCTTTGGCCACCGCCGCGACTTCGGTTTTGCCGGAAGCCGGGTTGGGGCAATCAATCACTTTGGGATTGACGCAGGTCTTGACCGCTTCCAGGACGTCCCGACCGGCGAGATCAATGCCGGTGGCGGTTTTGAAGTCCAAGGGCAATCCGGCCCGGTCGGCCGAAATCAAAGCTTGCACCACCGGGATGACGTTGCCGCCGGCCAGGTAATGAGCTTCCAGATTTCGTTGATCCACGTCCTGCAAACCGGCTTGCACGGTCATGATTTTGGATCGCACGATGACCGAAGGATTCACCTTGCGGAAGTTCATCGCGATCATGTCCAGCAAGCCAATGCCGGCCTTGGTCAGCAAGGACTGGATGTAAAGATTCAAATAGCGCAGCAAGACCACCAAGATCACAAAAAGGACCAGGAGGCCTAAACCCACGGCTACCAGCACCAACAAGGAGCTGTCACCGTTTTCTTGGGGCGCAAGCAGGAGGAAGGGCATCAAGTCTGAGTCTCCGTTTCAGGTTCCGCCTCAACAATGAGGCGATTGGCCACGAAGCGAACCGCCCGAACCCGGGTACCGGGATCAACGTGTTCCCCGCGGGTGACCACGTCAAGTCGTTCTCCGGCAAAGTCGGCGATTCCGGCGGGACGCAGCGGGCTCTCGGCCACGCCGGAACGTCCCACGAATTGGGCCGCCCGATGTTGCACGGCGGCTCGTTCTTCGGCTTTCCAATTGAAGCCTGGATTGACCATCCGCCTGCCCACCGGAGTCCGGGGAAAAACGCGGAAAGCCAAAAACACCGTCACCGGGACGCCGGCTACGGCCACGGTCAAAATGGCGATACCGAAAGGATTGCTTTCTTGAAAAGCCAAGATCACCGAAGCAATGATCGAAATCCCCGCCAGGATGGAAAGCACCCCCAAGGACGGGAAAAAAACTTCCGCCAGCACCAAGCCGAAACCGATCAAAATCAAAATCAGGGGCAGAATCATGTGCCAAGTTCTCCGCCGTTAGGACGGTTCGTTTCGGGTTCGCTCGATTGCACGCCGTTTTGATCCAATTCAGCTACGTCTTCTGCCACCCGGTCCGGGACGGCGGCGACCAACAAACTGCCGCCCTGTCGCCGCAGCACCTGGATCGCCTGGCCGGCTTCCAAAAAGCCACCGGTACTCATGGCGTCCAAGGGAACGCCGTCCACCACGACGGTGCCAGAGGGCCGCAAAGGAGTACGACAATACCCTCGAGCGCCTTCGGCCACTTTCGAAGATTCGGCTTCGCCGGAGGCTCCCATGCCACCGCGCTGTTGGATCGGACCTCCAAAATCCTGGGTCGGGCCGACCACCATGTGCCGCCCCAGCGGCGTCTTGGTAATTTTGCGAAAGGCGGTTATGGCCAATAATGGCGCCACCACCGCCAATCCAAGCAGAATCAGCAGGTTGTTCCTGAAGGTGGTCATCTCCACCGGATTGCGAGGCAAGGCGAAGGATTGCATCGAAAGCAGCAAACCGGCGGCCAGCAACAGGGCGCCGGCAATGCCGGCGAACAAGGTCCCGGGGAAAACGAAGATTTCCAAAGCGATCAGAATCAAACCGCCGATCACCATGAGCACTTCGGTCCATTCGGCCAAGGCGATGAGATAGCCGTGAAACAAAAACAAAGCCAATAAGGCCACCGCCAAAAGTTCTGGAACCCCCAATCCCGGCACGTTGAAGGCGACCACCAAACAAAACAAAGCCCCCAACAACAACAACCAGGAGAATCCGCCGATGGTGGAAGCCAGCCGTTCCGACCAAGTGGATTCAATTTCCAAAACCGGATGGTTTTGCCAGCCGAACAATTCCAACAATTCCGTTCTGGAACTGGCGGTGTCATTGCAATAACCCACTCTTTTGGCCTGTTCGACGTCCAAGGCCAGCAACTCACCTCGCTTGCAAATGGTTTCCAACAACCGGGGCTGCTCCCCTTGCTGCAACAAGTCTTCATAGCCCTTGCCGCTGACCACCCGCTCTTCGCCGTATAGGGAGATTCGCTTGACCTCCATTTGATTGTCAACGAAGGCTTCCGCCACGGCGGGATTGCGTCCGGTTCGTTCGGCGAAGGAACGAAATTGAGCCCGGGCTCCGGACACCATCTTTTCGCGAATATCCTCGTCTTGGATCGGAATCGGAATGCCGCCGGGAGCGGCAATCGGCATCGAAGAGCCCATCGAGGCTCCCGGAGCCATCCAAATTTGTTGGCAGGCCATGGCCAAATAGGCACCGGCGGACATGGCGTTGCGGGTTACGTAGGCTACGGTTTCGGTTTCTTCCCCGATCGCCATCAATTGGTCCCCCAGCCGGACCATCAAATCCATCTGGCCGCCGGGAGTATCCAATTCCATCAGCAAACCGGCGGCTCCCTGTTGTTGAATCACGGTTTCCGCCCGGCGCAGCATCGATGCCCAAGCTTCTTGCAAGGTGCCCTCGAAACGGACCACCACGACCGGCGGCAAGGCTTCGTCCACCGCCGGCGCCTCCGGCTTGGCCGAATCCTGCCCGGGCTCCTGCCATATAGGAACCGCCAGTAACGGCAAAAGGCCCCAAAACTTGGTCCAACTCACGATGGCAGTATAGGGCTGAGAAGAATGAAATTCATGATTTTGCTTTCCGGAGAAAACCGAAAACAAGGACGGAAAGGGCCAAGGGAAATGGCGGGAGCGCGTAGGAATCGAACCCACCGAGCCCAACCGTGTTGAACTCCAACGGCTTTGAAGGCCGCACGGGGCGCCAGCCCCGACCCGCTCCCGGCTTGCCAGGATTCTAAAGCCGGTGCCGGCGCCGCGGGCAGCTTTTCCCTGCCTTCAGCTTCGCGGGCTTTTGCTCCCTTTTCGAAGCCAGGCTTTAGCCGCTCCGGCGAAAACAACCCCAAGTCCGAAACCAAGGGCCAGCCAGGCCAAAAGCGGCGGCAACTCACCGAGGGTCATGTGTCCGAAGATCATGGCTTCCTATTAGCTCGCTGTTTAAGTAAAAACCACCCTTGAAGTTCCAGCTTCTACTTCACCGATCAGGGTGACGCTTGCAGGGTCGCCAAAGCCGGCCAAAAAGGCTTCGTGCTTAGCTTCAGGAACCGCCGCCAAAATCCCGCCACTGGTTTCAGCGTCAAAGGCCAGATCGGCCAACCAAGACGGAACGTGATCGGCGATTTCCACTCGCTCCCCCAACGAAGCTCGGCCCCGTTGCGATCCGCCGGAGAAGACCCCGTCCGCAGCCAATTCACCGGCCCCTTCATAAAGGGGCAAGGCGACCGCTCGCAACACCAGGGTGCAATTCGAACCTTGGGCCAAGTTGGCGGCATGCCCTAAAAGACCGAAACCGGTGATGTCGGTGGCCGCACACACGCCGGCGGCATTCATGGCGGCGGCGGCTTCCCGATTCAAGCGGCTCATGCCTTGAGCCACTTTTTCGGCTTGCTCGGCGGAAGTCCGACCCCGTTTCACGCCGGTAGTCAGCGTGCCGCTTCCCAAGGGCTTGGTCAGATACAACCAATCCCCCGGCTGCGCTCCCCGATTGGTGACCAGTTGCGCCTCTTCGACTTCGCCGAACACGGCGAAACCGAAAAACGGTTCGGCGGCCCGCATGGTGTGCCCGCCCACCCAGAGAGCTTCGGCTTCGAGGATTTTTTCTACCGCCCCTTCAAAGATCGGCTGGGTGGTGCTTTGGTCCCAATCGGCGGGAAAGCCGGCCAAGTTCAACACCGCTTTGACCCGGCCTCCCATGGCATAGACGTCGGACAAAGAATTGGCCGCCGCCACCGCCCCATAAGCCCGGGGGTCGTCCATCACCGGCGGAAAGAAATCCACGGTAAAAAGATCCACCCGCCCGTCGCTTCGACGCAACGCTCCCGCGTCGTCGAAACCATGAGGTCCGACGATTAGGTCCGCAGAGCGGGCCGCCGGGAGGATGGACTGCAGAACCTGCGCCAACTCTCCCTGAGGGATTTTGGCGGCTCAGCCGCTGCAGGCGGCGTATTCGGTCAATCGCTTTTGCGCAGGCATGGCCGGATTGTAGGTCTTCGACGGTTAGGTATCAGGCAAACTCCGACAAGGCCTGGCGCAACGCCGCCAGCAGGACGCCGTCTTCTTCAGGATCCACGGTGCGCAAATCCAAAACCAAGCCGCCGTCGCGCAAATAACCAAACACCGAAGGACGTCCTAAACGCAAACCACGAGCCAACTCCGCCGCTCGCCTTGGATCGGCGGAAATAGCCAAGCCCACGCTGGGCAGCGTTTCGGTAGCTCCGGCCCCGGAACCGACTCTCGCTTCCGTTTCCATGATTTGCCCGCGCCAACCGTCCGGGAAATCCGGAGCGAGCTTTTGCCAAATTTGCTCCGCCCGAGAACGCAAGGAATCCAAATCCACGGTCAAGCGGCGCAAAGCCGGAATCCGTTGCAGCGCGTTTTCTTCGCCCAGGGCATGAAGGGACAACACCGCTTCCAAGGCGGCCAAAAGACTTTTGTCCAAGCGCAGGCAACGAGTCAGCATGTCTCGGCGCAGGCGTTCGATCAGCGGCAAGGCTCCAACAATTAAGCCGGCCTGGGGACCGCCCAGCAATTTGTCGCCGGAAAAACTCACCAGATCGACTCCATCTTGCAGCGCCCCGGAAACGGTCGGCTCTTGGAAACGCTGGCCTAAATCACGTCCGGCCAAAATGCCGGAGCCGAGGTCGAAAAAGAACGGGATGGCTCGCTGCCGGCAGGCTTGAGCCAACTCCGCCACCGGCACTTCCTGATGAAAGCCCCCGATTCGATAGTTGGAAGGATGGACTTTGAGAACGCAAGCCACTTGCGGCCGTTCCATCGCCGTCAAATAGTCTTTTAAATGACAACGATTGGTGGTTCCGACCGGAACCATTTCGGCCCCGGCGGCCTCGACCACTTCCGGCATCCGGTACGAGCCGCCGATTTCCACCATCTCGCCTCGAGCCAGGACCACCTGGCGACCTCGGGCCAGGGCCGACAAGGTCAACAACACCGCGGCGGCATTGTTGTTCACCGCCAGCCCCCCTCCAGCGCCGGTAATGGCGGCCAGTTTTTGACTGACTCGACTTTCGCGCCGGCCCCGTTTTCCCGAATCGGCCTCGATTTCCAACAGGCAGGCTCCGGCTACCGCGGCGGCGGCCTCGGCGGCTTCCGCAGGCCAAGGTGCCCGGCCGAGTCCGGTATGAAGGACGACTCCGGTGGCGTTGATCGCCGGGCGCAAACCCAAAGCCGGCACCACCGCCAGCCGGTCCTCGACTTCCTGCCAAAAACGGGGACCGGGGAAAGTCTCGCCGCCATCCACCACCTCACCCCGGCGCCACAGGGCCCGGCGATGGTCCAAAGCCTGCTGGATCGCCCGCTTCAAAGCCTGGCGGCCATGGCCGCTCCCGGCTGGAGCTTCGGGCAGCTCCAAAAGTTGGTTCATGGGCGGAATGGACGGGAATGAAGGCGGTCGTTTTGAACTCACCGTGCCCTCCAGTCGGGCAAGGGAAAGAGATGGGCGGACGGCCCCTCAGGTTGAGCCTAGAATCCTTGCGTGCCTTCCGCCGCGCAAGCCGCCCAACGCCGTTGGCGCCTTCGGCCGGAGACTCCCGCCGTTCGGGATCGGTTGTGCCGGGAAATGCGCCTGCATCCGATCGTGGCCCAAATTCTGGTCCACCGCGGCCTGGAGCAAGCCGATCAGGTCCAAGAGTTTTTTCAACCCGGCTTGCGGCAACTGCCGGATCCCAGCGAATTTGCCGATATGGACCGGGCTCTTTCGACCTTGTCCAAAGCCGTGCAGACCGGATCCCCGATCTTGATCCACGGCGATTATGACGTAGACGGGACCTGCGGTGCGGCCTTGTTGATGCGCTTGTTTCGCCTCCTCGGGCATCCGGTGGACGTCTATTTGCCCGATCGCATCCGAGACGGCTATTCCTTCGGAAAGAACAGTCTCGAAGCGATTCGCCATCGGGGTGCCCAGTTGGTGATCGCGGTGGACAACGGCACCACCGCCCTGGAGCCTTTGCGCCAATTGCAGGCTTCCGGGGTGGACGTCCTGATCGTCGATCACCACCAACCCGGGGCCGAACTTCCCCCTTGCGCCGCCTTGCTGAACCCTTGGTGTCACGACCAGGCGGACGGCGAAAAGAAGTTGTTCCCCTATTTCTGCGGCGCTGCGGTGGCCTTCTTTCTGGCTTGGGGCTTTTTACGCCATTGGCGCGGCGAACAACGCCTGCCGGAGCGGGACCGGCGCTTTCTGATGGACGCCCTGGCCCTCGTGGCGGTCGCAACCGTCGCCGACGTCATGCCTTTGACCGGGCCGAACCGATCCTTGGTTCACCACGGTTTGCGCATCCTGCCGGAATGCGGCTTTCCCGGCCTGCGGGCGCTGGCCAAACAATGCCGCTTACGGCCGCCTCTCAAAGCGGAGGACTTCGGCTTTCGCCTATGCCCGCGCTTGAACGCCGCCGGACGCTTGGGCAAAACCAAGATGGCGCTGGATTTGCTCACCACGGCGGACCCCCGGGAAGCCGAAACCCTGGCTCAAGCTTTGGAAGGCTTGAATCAACGCCGCCGAGAGATTGAACAAGCGGAAATGGAGCGGCTGATGCCGGCCGCTCGCAAGGCGGTGAAAGATGGCCAGCAGGCCTTGTTTTTGGGCCACGAAGACGCTCATTTCGGAGTTTTGGGAGTGGTCGCCAACCGCTTGCTCGACGAAACCGGGCTGCCGACCTTGTTGTGGTCCCGCTGCATGCCGGAAGTCGCTCGCGGCAGTGCCCGAGCTCCCGCCGGCAGCAATCTGTTGCAGTTGCTCGAACCCGCCGCCGATCACTTGCTCGGCTACGGCGGTCACCGCCAAGCCGCCGGCTTCAGCTTTCGCCCCGGCTGCGAGCAAGCCATTGCCGAACAAATCGAACGTCAAGCGGCCAAACTCGGCCCCCGGCAAGCTCCGGAACTGGAGTTGGACCTGGAAACCACCCCAGGCGAACTCACCATGCAAGTGGCTCAAGGCCTGGAATCCCTGGCCCCTTTCGGAGCTGGCAACCCGGCACCGAAAATGCTTTCCTGCGGCTTGCGGCTGGCGGAAAGCCCGCGCCGCCTCGGCGACGGCAGCCACGCTTCCCTTTGGTTGGAAAGCCAGGGCCACAGCGTTCGGGTCCTGGCCTGGCGAATGGCCGACCGCTTGGCCGATTTGCCCGCCGGCACCACCTTGGACGTCGTGTTCACTCCTGGTTTGAACGAATTCCGCGGCCGCACCCGCTTGGAATGGACTTTGATCGACTTTCGCTCCAACCAGCAACCCTGATCCCCGTTCCCGACTTAAACCTTGCGCTTCCTGCAATTCTTCGTGCATCCCCTGCGATCCCTGCGCAGTCTTTATGACTGGGTTTTGTCGCTGGCCGACAAGCCCAAGGCGATTTGGGCCCTGTTTTGGCTTTCTTTCGCCGAAGCTTCTTTCTTTCCGATCCCCCCGGATCCTTTGCTGTTGGGCATGGGAGCCGGCCGGCCCAAGAAAAGTCTCTACTTCGCTTTCGTCACCACCTTCGGTTCCCTGGCCGGCGCGGTGCTGGGTTATTTCATTGGAGTTTTTTTCCACGACACCGTCGGTACCTGGTTGTTGGACACCTATGACCCCGACCGCCACGTGTTCGAGAAGATCCAAGTTTGGTATCAGGAAAACGGCTTCCTGGGCATTCTGCTGGCAGCCATCACTCCGATTCCATTTAAAATCTTCACCATCGCCAGCGGCATGCTGGGTTACGCCTTCCTGCCCTTCATGCTGGCTTCCACCATCGGCCGTTCGGTACGCTTCTTCGCCGAAGGCGTGCTCTTGTATTTCTTCGGAAAACCGATTGCCGAATGGATCGAACGCTGGTTCGACGTCCTGGCCATCGTTTTCGCAGTCCTCCTTGTTGCCGGCTTCTTCGCCCTGAAATACATCTAATTCCCCCTTCGAACCCCATCCCTCCCTGCAGAAGCCTTGACCGACCAAAAGCGAAACCGCCTGCTCCTGGTAGATGGAACGGCGTTGGCCTTTCGTGCCTTCTTCGCCATTCCCGGCTTGAGTGACGGCCAAGGGCGTCCCTCCGGCGCCTTGTTCGGTTTTCTCAATGGATTGCTTCGGGCCCTGGAAGAACACCATCCCAGTCATTTGGCGGTGGCTTGGGACCGGCCCGAACCGACCTTTCGCCATCAACTGAGCGAAGCCTACAAGGCCACCCGAGAACGCATGGACCAGGACCTTCTGGTGCAATTGCCCTGGATGCGGGAAGCGGTGGAGTTGCTCGGTTTACAAAACCACGAACGCCCCGGATACGAAGCCGACGACATCCTGGCCAGTTGGGCCCAACAGGGAGAAGTCGCCGGTTTCGAAGTCATCTTGCTGGCCGGAGACAAGGATTTTGCCCAAGTCGTCAGTGATCGAGTTTGCTTGAGTCCACCGCCGAAACGGGGGGAAGCTTCGCCTCGTCTTGGACCCCAGGAAGTGGAAGAAAAGTTCGGCGTTCCCCCGGCGCAAATGGTGGATTGGCAGGCTTTGGTCGGGGACAGCAGCGACAACGTGCCCGGCGTTCCTGGGGTGGGTCCGAAACGGGCCACCGCTTTGTTGAAGAAATACGGTGACTTGGAATCGGTTTTAACTCGAGGAGCGCAAGAAGAAAAAGGCAAGCTCCGGGAAAACTTGGAACAACATGCGGAAACCGCCCGCCAAGCCCAAAAATTGGTGCGTTTGGTCACCGACTTGGATTTGGGGGACCTTGGCCACCAAGAACTCGGCCAAGCCGATTGGCAAGGCTTGATCGACTTTTGCGATCAGCATAGTTTTCAAACTTTGGGCGAACGCTTCCGCAAAGAACAAGAACAGCAAGGCGAGAGCCCGGAGGAGCCGGACCAAAACCGGGATTATCGCTTGGTGGACACGGCGGAGAAGTTCGCCGAGCTTTTGCAGGGCCTGCAACAAAGCGGCGGTTTCGTGGTGGATACCGAAACCACTTCGGTGGATCCCATGCGAGCCCAATTGGTGGGGGTTTCTTTCGCCTGGCAGGATCATCAAGCCTGGTACGTCCCCATGAATCTGGATCCCCCGTTGCAGGGACCCAACGGGGAAAGCCCGTTGGCCGCCTTGGCGCCACTATTGGCCGATCCCGATCTGCCCAAAGCGGGGCAGAATTTGAAGTATGACGCCCACGTCCTGGCCCGCGCCGGCGCTCCGGTCCGCGGCTGGACTTTCGACACCATGGTGGCTCATTTCCTGGCCGACCCTCTATCCCCCCACAACCTGGATTCCCTGGCTCTCCGGTTTTTAGGCGAACGCAAGATTCCGACCTCCGATTTGTTGGGCAAGGGACGCCAGCAGATCACCATGGCCGAAGTGCCGATCGAGGAAGTGTCGGTGTACGCCTGCGAAGATGCCGACGTCACCCGCCGCCTTATGGAGCCGATGCGCCGGGGTTTGCAAGAAGCCGAAGCGGAAACTCTGTTCGAGCAAATGGAAATGCCGTTAGTTTCCGTCTTGCAAAAAATGGAAGCTCGTGGCGTCCGGGTCGATGCCGAACATTTAGCTCGTTTGAATCGCCAGCTTCAAAAGCAACAAGCGGATTTGGAGGACCAAGTCCATCAACTTGCCGGTCGCCCCTTCAACTTGAATTCTCCAAAGCAGCTTGGGCCGATTCTGTTTGAAAGCTTGCGCATTCAAGACCAGGCCGGAGTGAAAAAAGTCGGGCGCACCAAAACCGGGTATCGAACCGACGCCGGCACCATGGAGCGCTATCGCGGCATCGAAATCGTGGATGCCCTTTTGGAATATCGCCAGGTAACGAAGCTCCGCGGCACTTACGTCGAGGCTCTACCTCAATACATTCATCCGCAAACCGGGTGCATCCACACGTCGTACCACCAGGCGGTGGCTTCCACCGGACGCCTGTCTTCCAGCGATCCAAATCTGCAAAATATTCCAATTCGCACCGACGCCGGCCGGGAAATCCGTCGAGCTTTCGTCCCTCTGCATCCGGATTGGATCATGGTCTCGGCGGACTACTCCCAAATTGAATTGCGGGTGGTGGCCCATCTTGCCGGCGACCCGGCTCTGGCCGAGGCTTTCGTCAAAGGCTTGGACGTGCATGCCTCCACCGCCGCCTTGATCTTCGGAGTGGACCTCGACCAGGTCAGTGCCGAAATGCGGGCTCGAGCCAAAACCATCAACTTCGGCATTTTGTACGGCATGGGGCCGGCTCGGCTCAGTCGGGAATTGGACCTATCCTTCGCCGAGGCCAAGCAATTTATCGAAGTCTATTTCGAAGCCCTGCCCGGGGTTCGCAACTGGCTGGACCGAACCTTGGAAGAAGCCCGGGAAAGTGGCGTGGTGCGGACCTTGCTTGGCCGCCAACGTCCGGTTCCGGAGTTGCAATCCGCCGACGGCCGGGTCCGCGCTTCGGCGGAAAACGTGGCCGTGAACACGCCGGTACAAGGAACCGCCGCCGACTTGATCAAAATGGCCATGATTCGATTGGATCGCCGTCTGGAAAAGGAAGGCTTACAAGCCCGCATGCTGCTGCAGGTGCACGACGAATTGGTGTTCGATTGTCCTCCGGAGGAATTGGAAAGCTTGAGTCAATTGGCGAAGCAGGAAATGGAACAGGTTCATCCCTTGGACGTCCCTCTGAAGGTGGACGTCGGCCACGGATCCGATTGGGCCAGCGCCCATTAATCCCCGGTCGCCGCCATGCCGCTTCTTTGGCTTCGAGATTCCGGCGAACTCTCTCCCCTTCTCGGAATCTTTTTTTCGGTTGGCTTGATGCTACTCAGCGGCGCGGTGGTCGGCACCGTAGCCAGGAAGATGAGGTTGCCCGCTTTGACCGGGTATATGACCGCCGGCATCCTTCTGGCTCAAGTACCGGCAATCCTGCCCCTGAAGGTCATGCCCGAATATCAACAGCATTTCGAATTGCTGTCGGGCCCGGTCAACGATTTCGCCATGGCGCTAGTGCTGTTCGTGCTGGGCGGCCATTTCCAAATGGCCCGCTTTCGGCCGATTGCACGCTCCTTACTGACTTTGGGCGGCATCGAAGCCATCTTGACCTTCTTGTTGGTCTGCGGCCTGACCCTGCCCTTCCTCGATCGTTGGGACGGGGCCGTGCTTTTGGGCACCATGGCCATCGCCGTGGCCCCGGCCACCACTTTGCTGGTGTTGAAAGAATATGGAGCCAAAGGGCGCTTCAGCGAAACCATTACTTTATTGACCGCTTTTTCCAACGTCGTGGCGATCTTTCTGTTCGAGATCGTGCTCTTGGTCCTGGCGGCCAAAGGTGGCGAACACGGCGATTCGGTTAGCGCCATTCCCGTCCTTTGGGACATGTTCGGTTCCCTTTTGTTCGGCTTCTTGGCCGGGCATGCCCTGATCTTGATGCAGGAACGCTTAGGGAATCAAAATTATTCGCTGACTTTGACCACCACGGTGTTGCTGACCATTGGGGTGTGCCATTTGGCCCACGTTCCCCACATGCTCACCTTCTTGGTGACCGGGGCGGTGGTCACCAACCGATCGCGTTTTTTCGAACCGGTTTCGGCCACCATGGACGCCTTCGCCCAACCGGCTTACGTCGCCTTTTTCGTCCTCAGCGGCTGGCATTTGCAATTCGACGTATTCCTGGAGAACAGTTGGATCATCGCCATCTACGTCTTGGCCAGAACTGCGGGAAAAATCTTCGGCATGCGCTTGGGCCTGAAGTTCAGTGGCCCGGCCTTGCGGACCCGTGACGGGGAACTGGGACTCGGATTGTTATGCCAAGCCGGAGCCGCCATCGCTCTGGCCGGAGTGATCAAAGATCGCTACAGCCCGGAACTGAGCGCTCAACTGTTGAGCATCATTTTGGGCGGCGTGGCGATTTTCGAACTTGCCGGCCCAATTTTGGTCGGCCGAGCTGCGGTGGCCGCCGGCGAGGTGCCGATGAGCCGGTTGCTGGTCCGCCAGGACCATGAGGGAGAAACCGCCCACTGGGCTCGAGCCCTGCTTCGGACTTTCCGCGGCCGCCGGCCCAGCCGGTCGGATTTGGAAGAAATGAAAGTGGGCCAAATCATGCGGCGAGGCCCGGCCGCCTTACCGGCCAAAGCCGGTTTGGACGAAATCCTTCGCTTTGCCAATCACTCCCCCTTCAACCTGCTGCCGGTGGTCCGGGAGGACGGTGCATTGGTTGGCCTGATCGAACTGCACGATTTAGAGGAATTCGCCTACGACCCGACGGTGGCCTCGCTGGTCATCGCCGCCGACGTCACCGGACTTTCGCCGGAACAAGGGGCCATGCCGGCCCAAGCCAGCCTGCAGCAAGCCGCAACCTTCTTCCAGGGCTTCCGTAGCAACACTGCCGCCGTGATCGATCCGGAAGCGGGCAACCGCTTCGTCGGCATGGTGGAGCGCTCGGAAGTGCTCGATTTGAGGCGACTGCAGGGAAATCTCACCCCGGAGGAAACCGCCGGCGGGAATTTCGGCTGAGGGAAGGCTTGGTCTTTCAGTAGGCCTCGACCTGCCCTAAACTGTTGGGAATACCTGTCCCAGGATAGTGCCGATCCATGAGTGCCGACCGCTTCGCAGTCGACCCGGAAAAGTGCATCGCTTGTGATGCCTGCGCCAACGATTTCCCGGACATCTTCGAGATGTTCGGAGTCGGTGACGATCGTAAAGCCCGCTCGCGAGAGGGTCACGAACCCTTCGTGGAAAAGGTCAACGCCCGCAAGGTGGTGGATATCTGCCCCACCGCGGCCATCGGATTCAGTGGCGAGTTGCCGCCGCCGGTCGAAGGCGAAGACCTGGTGTTGGAGCCGGTTGAAGGCTGGGAAGCCGAATGGCAGGCTTTCGTCGCCTCCGGTCGAGACGAGGATCCTCAGGAATTCGATCGCCGCTACGGCCGCGACTACGAGCTGAGCGAACTGGAACCCGGCCACTTCCGCCTTCTGGTCCGCTTCGCCCGCACCCTGCCGCCCACTCGGGATAGTTTCAAATTCGGTCTCGGCCGGGCCATGCCCCGCTATGAAACCGTGACCACGGTGACCGGCCGCCGGCTGTACATGGCCGCCAAGGTCGGAGACCCCAAGGTCCGGGCCGCGCTCTGCAATCGGTCCGCCGCTTTCCCGGATCGCTTCACCGTTGCAGTCGACTTGCCGGTGCCGCCGATCGGAATCCGGGAACACTTGGATTCCCACGGCTTGCTGGAAATGCACATCTTCACTGAAGAGAGTGCCTTGCAAGCCTTTGAGTGGCACAGCCACTTCATTACCGATCTGTGTACCGGCTGCGGTGTTTGCGAGAAGGTTTGCCCGACCAACGCCATTACCGGGGATTCCAAGCACATTCACCACATCGAGCCGAAGTTGTGCATCAACTGTTCGGTGTGTGGGGTTTATTGTCCCTTTGACGCCATTACCGGCCGGGACGGGGAAATCGTTCAGCGAATCAAACCGAAGCAAATCCCCAAGGCCGAAGTGATCGAAGAACTTTGCACCGGTTGCGAATACTGCGTCGACGTTTGTCCCTTCGATTGCATCGAACTCGTGGCCCGAAATGGTGAAGGCGGCCACATGAGCGACATGCTTGCGGTGGTGGATCAAAAGTCCTGCGTTTCCTGCAAACTTTGCGAACAGGTTTGCATGAAGAACGCCATCGTGGTCAACCGGGAACATCAATTCGATCCCCAATTCGGCTGGTCCTTCCAGGCCGGGGCGGTCTAAACCTCCCTCCAAGCCGAAGTCCCAAGAGCTCCAGCCGGCCAGCGGTTGGAGCTCAAAAATTTGATAGGCCGAAATGGGCGGATCGCCGCCGATTCCGAAATCCGGCCCTCAAGTGGTATATCTAGAGCCTCCTGGGTGGGTCCTGCTCCCCCCTCCCACCGGAACGTCTTTGGAAGCCCGCAAGTACATCCGCCACCCTTCCAACATCCCCTTGGTGTTGGAGGTGGTGGGACATCGCCCGGAATTTTCCTGCCAAGGGCTGAAAAACATCAGCGCCGGCGGTCTTTGTTGTCGCTATGAAGCCGCCTTGGAACCTGGAGCCGAAGTCCGTATCCGGATCGAACTGGTCGACCCGGTATTTGAAGCCGAGGGCCAGGTGGTTTGGTGTCTGACCCGACCGAGTCAGCGACCGAAGCGATACCCCTTCGAAGTCGGCATTCAATTTACCGGGCCGGAAGAGCGCCATCGATTGCGCATGGTGGAGCAAATCTGCCACATCGAAAGCTACCGGCGCGAGGTTTTGGTCACCGAAGGTCGGGTTCTGGATGCAGAGGAAGCGGCTGCCGAGTGGATTCTCGGCAACGCCAAGGATTTTCCTCATCCCTAAGAAAGCCGTCCGCGGCTTTTCAAAAAACCATCCCATCCCCCCCATGCGAACCATTCTGCTTCTGTTTTTTGCCGTCGCCGTCGGCACATCCTCCCTTCATGCCCAGGTCCACTATGTGGATGCCGCCGCCTCAGGCGCCAACACTGGCCAATCTTGGCAGGATGCCTTTACCGACTTGCAGACGGCACTGACGCAGGTCACCAGCGGTCAGGTTTGGGTCGCGGCTGGAACTTATTATCCCGCTGCAGCGGGAGACCAATCGACCAGCTTCGTCCTCCAAAACGGGTTGGAGCTTTACGGAGGCTTCGGCGGTTTCGAAACCCAATTGCAGCAACGGGACATAGCCGCCTACCCCACCATCCTCAGCGGCGACATCGACCAAAACGATACCTACGGCAGCGGCCAGGAATGGTGGCGCTACGGCTGGAACGGCAATGCCGGCAACAGCGAACACATTGTGCGAGCGGAGAACGTTGACGCCAGCGCCATCCTGGATGGTTTCACCCTATTCGCTGGCCAGGGTTATCACAGCGGAGTCCTTGAATACGGCGGCGGCGGCATGTGGATTGAAAATGCTTCCCCGACGGTTCGCCAATGCATCTTCCAATATTGTGCGCTGGGGCCGGGTTCCAGCGTCTACATCCTCCACGGCTCCCCGCTGTTCGAAGACTGCCAAATCCGTGATGCCTACACCTTCATGTGGGATGCTTCCGGAGTCTTTATCAACGGAAGTTCCGATCCGGTGTTCCGGCGTTGCTTGTTTCGAAACCACTACACGGTCACCGACGGCAATCAAATGGGTTCCGGCGTCAACATTGAATTCGCCGCCGGAGCGTCTTTTTACGACTGCGATTTTGAAATTTGCCAAATTGGCAATTATTTCGCCATGGGTGATTCCTCCGGCTCCTACGGAGGGGCCATCGGCAATATGGGCGATCGCTTATATGTTGAAAATTGCCGCTTTGTCGATAATTTCTCCGACATGGGTTCCGGCATCATGACTTATGGCAGTGCCACCATTTTGAATTCCCTTTTCGCTCGAAACTTGGCGGAGCCCTATTCGGTCAATTCCTGGTTGGAATACGGGGACCGCGGCGCCGGAATCGCCATTATGGGCAGTGATCCGGTGACCGTCGCCAACTGCACTTTCGTCGATAACGAGTGCCGCAAAGGGGCCGGGATTTATTGCGGAGGCATTAACCCGGTGGTGATTCGAAACACCATCCTGTACAACAACATCTCAACACCGAAGTTCGGCGAACCGCCGATTTTCCCTTTGGATGCCCAGGTAGAAGGAAACTTCGATTTGCAATTTAGTTGTGTGGAAGGCTTGATGCAAAAAGAAGACGGCGAAGATCCGCCGGAAGCCGATAACTTTCCAGGATGCTTCGATCAGGCGCCTCAATGGCTGGATTTACCTGGAGGCGATTACCGCCTGCAAGCCCATTCCCCTTGCATCAACTCCGGTTCCGACGCCGACTTGCCGCCTCAGATCTTGGTCGACTTGGACGGCAATCCAAGACGAATCGGCCCGGTGGACTTGGGCGGTTATGAATTCGCCGGCACGCCGGAACCATCCCTGGTGGTTTCCGCCTTGGTCACCGAGTTAAATGGATGGTTGACCACTTGGAACGCGTTGCCGCAAGAATGGGTTCACTTTGCCTATAGCTTCAACGGCCTGGGAACCGGTCCCGCCGTTCCGGCTTTGGGCGGCTTGCATCTGGGAATCCTGGATCCGGTAACTTTATTGGCTTCCATCCAAGCCGATGCCAACGGCCGGGCTCATTTCCCGTTCCAGGTTCCGATTTCAGCTCCCTTGGTGGACATCTTTTTCCAAACCGCCATGGCTCGGGGAGTTGGCGGGGTGGATTCGGTGTTGACCTTGCCGGTGCAACAACACATTTACCTCAAGCCTTGAGCGGGCTGGAAGAGGTCGCGGCTGGGATGGCTCGCTCTTGCCCCAATTGTTGGGCAGCTTGAGCGGCCACCCGCAAGCCCCCGGCGAGGATTTGACATCGCCATGCATCGTTTTGCGGATCGAAAGCGGCCCTCAAAGCCGATTTAGCCGCAGCCGTGGCTTTGGCCGACCCTCCGAAATGATGCACCTGGTTTTCCCGGCGCAAGGCTTGCAAAACTTTCAAGGCCGGTTGAGTTCCGAATTCGCAGGTCAACACTTCGATTCGGCCGGGAAACAACCGCTCCATGGCGGACGGAAATCCTCCCCGAATTTGATAAGCCACCCCCTCTCCCGCTTGCCAAGGCTGGACCCGATCTCCATAGCGGGCCAAGAATTCCTGATGCTTCTCGGTGCCCGCCTCGGTCTCCACTAACAAGGCATAAGTTCCGGACTTCCCTAAACCGGTATGGAAATCCAGGTGCACGATCTGCTCCGCTTCCGACAGCCAATCCGGGAGAGCTTGCATCAACATGCGAGGTCCCTTTTCCAATTGCTCTCCACCGAAAAAAAGGCCCTTGGAAAATTCGTATTGCCCGCCCACTACCGCTTGTTTGAGGGCCGGCATGCCATGTTTCATCAAAAGCGCCAAAGCCTTCGGCAGGAAGAAATCAGCTTTGGGGGGAGTTTCCGGATTCAATAAGGGGTGAAACGGGCGATAGCTATCCGCCGGCTGGAAGTAAGCTTCGCCAGGAGGAAGGAAATTTCGATTCAAGTCGACGTTGTTTTCATTGACGCGGCGGATGGTCGCCATGCCGAATGGATTTAAGGCGTGCAAGCAAACCAAGCGGCAATCCCGGGGTGGATCGGCCATGACCGCTTGTTGGATTGCACTTCCGGCAAAACCTTCCACTCCGTGCAAACCGCTGGAAAGGAGCAACACCCGGTCCTTGGGGCCGTCGCCGAGAGCCACATCGATGGTGTGGCCCGGCAAAACCTCCAAGCTTTCCAAATGATCCCCTCGCTGCTTCGCTGCTTGTAGGAAGCCGTCTCGAGCTTCAACGTAGTTGGGCTGGAAAAATTTCAAGGTTGTTGCGTGCACAAGCAAGCTCCGATTTCAAGTTGGGCAGAGAGCGTGAAGTCTCGATCGGTCCAGAAATATCGAGGCGCTTGCCCCAGGCGGCCGCTGCCCGCCTCCACCTCGGCCATGGTGGTCGCATCGTAAAGCCGGCCGTTCAACATGGTGTAACGGATGTTCTGACTTTGCCGGATATCTTCCAAGGGATTGCCGTCCAGCACCAGCAGGTCGGCCAATTTGCCGCTTTCCAAGGAACCGAGATCTTGGTCCATTCCCAAATAAAAGGCTCCGTCCAAGGTGGCCGCTCGCAAAGCCTGCATCGGGCTGAGTCCCCCTTGGGCCAACATCCAGAGCTCCCATTGAGCTCCAAAACCGGCCAGTTGGCCGTGGGCTCCCAGTTGAACCTTGGCTCCGGCGTCCACCAGGGCCTTGCAAATTCCGGCGCTCTTTAGGGTGTTGTACTCCGCTTCCGGAGATTTGATTCGCCTTCTGGAACGAGGATCCAGTACGAAAGCGGGCACGAAGCGGTTCAAACGTTGGTTTTCCCAAACGTTCAATTGATCGTACCAGTAGTTCTCGCCCCAGATGCCGCCGTACCCCACGATCAAAGTCGGCGTGTAACCGACCTGGGTTTTTCCCCACAACTGTTGCACGTCCTGATAAATCCGTTCCAAAGGAAGGGAGTGCTCGACCCCGGTATGCCCGTCCACCACCATGGTCAAATTGTGGGTGTGATCGGAACCGCCTTCAGGGACCACCATCATGCCCAGCTCTCGAGCGGCTTGGAGAATCATTTGGCGTTGATCCCTTCGCGGCTGGTTGTAGCTCTTGACCGAAAAAGCGCCCACAGCTTGCAAACGTTGCAAGTGAGCCCGAGCATCTTCCAAGCTATCCACCTGGGCTTGGAAAGTCCCGTAAGCGCCGTAAAGAATGGTGCCGGTAGAAAAAGTCCTTGGCGACAGAATCACGCCGGCCTTGGCCATTTCCGACACGGCAAAGATTGAGTTGGTGTCGTGGCTTGGATCGTGGATGGTGGTGACTCCAAAGGCCAAATTGGCGTGATGTTGCCAGTTTTGTTGCGGAGTCAGACCTTGCACCGCTTGGCCGCCGTGTGCATGAACGTCTAAAAACCCGGGTACGATCGTGGTCCCGGGAAGGGACACAGCCCAAGCGTCTTCAGGGATCTCAATTTGATCGATCGGACCGACGGCGGCGATTCGGTTGCCCTCGATCACCACCGCGCCCGGTTCGATCACCTCCTCCCCGCGCATAGTGATCAAGCGGGCGCCGAGCAGGGCAATCTTTCCAGTTGGACGATCCGTTTCGGCCTCGAAACCGATGTTTTGACCGGATTCCACCGGCTCGGATTCCGTCTCCCAAAATCGAAGGGAGCGCTCCCAGGTATACAGTTGATTTCCCAACGACCAATGCAAGCGGCGGCCGTCTGGAGACCATTGCAAATTTTCTCCCGCGTTGTTGGAAATCCTTTGAATCGGTAAATTCTTCCCTTTCGGAGAAAATTGCAAGCTGGAACCGCTGGCCAGAATGGGCATGACGTATGCCCGGTAACGTTCCACCACTCCGACCGCAGTTCCGTCGGGTGAAATTCGGATCTCCTGCGCCGCCTCGCTGACTAGGTGAGTGCGTTCCTCCCGGCCGAATAAATCCACCGACACCAGAGCGCGCCGGTCTTTTTTCCCGTCTCGCCCCTGGTCGACGAAGTAAACCCGATCCTTTTCGGGACCGAAATGTGCTTGGCTACCCGATTTTCGAATCCGCTGGGCCGGTCCGCCAAGAAGAGACACTCGATACCAACCTGGATCTCGGTCATGTAAGGGAGAAATCAAATATCCACCGCCGGATTTGCGATACAGGATTTGTTCGCCACCGGGATGAAAAACCGGATCGGCATAGTGTCCCGGCTCGGAGCTGAGCAGTCGCCCTTGTCCGCTTTCCAAATCCAAATATCGGACACTTCCCAACTTCTCATCATTCCAAGTGGTGTAGACCACCGCTTTCCCGTCCGGGCTGATGGCGGGATAAAATTCGAAGTGATCCTCTTGGTCGGTCAGGCGCTGAACTTTTCCGCTGTTCAGGTCTTTGCGCCAAAGATATCCCAGGGCTTGATAAATCACCCAATCGCCATGGGGAGCGACCCTTACCCAGCGCAGGGCTTTGACCGAAAAACGATCCGGAGCTACGTCTACAGGAAAACGAACCGCCTCTTGCACCAGGCGCTGATCCTGAACGTGAAAGGGAATCTGCTTCTTTTCTCCCTTTTCCAAATTCCAGCGGAATAACTTCCCTTGGGCCCAGTACACGATTTCGCGGCTGTCGGGCGTCCAGGACATTTGCGGATAAACGCCGTGGATGGCCCAAGTTTCTTGCATGTCCCGCTCCAACTCCCGGTCCAGTTCCCGAGCCTCTCCCTTTTCCAAATCGTAGACGAACAAGGTGGTTTGATAACGAACCCTGCGGACGAAAGCCAGCCAGCGGCCGTCCGGCGACGGAGTCGGGCGAACGGCACCTCCGGGTCCACTTAGAAGAGTCAGGCTTTCTCCGCTGTGACGATCCAGGCGCTTGATCGCGTAAATGCCCTTGTTCGGATCCTTGTTGTATTCGAAAGTCGTTCCGGGCGTCACGTCCTGGCTGTAATACAAAAATCGTCCGTCGGGAGAAAAGGCGGGCTCGCCAACGTCCTTCTGATCGTTTTGTCTCCGGGTCATGGGTATCCCTTGCCCTCCAGCCAGGTGGAATAACCAAATCTCCCCGGCACCGGCCGAACGGCGGTGGGTGAAGTGCTTGCGGCCGGCGACCGCCAAACCGTCGGGGGTCCAGGCCGGGCTGTTGATCAGGCGAAAAGATTCCGTAGTTAGAGCTCGCGGATTCTGTCCGTCCCGATCCATGATCCACAGGTTGTCACCCCCACCTTGGTCGCTACAAAAAACGATGCTCTGGCCGTCCGGACTGTATCGCGGTTGGTATTGCCAAGCCGGCCCGGAAATCAAGGAAACGGCCTTGCCGCCTTCGATCGGCAGTCGATAGAGATCACCCAGAAAGTCGAACACCAGTTCTTGGCCACCAGGATGCACGTCCACGCTCATCCAAGTTCCTTCCCGGCTGTCCACTTCTACCGGATAGCTCGGCCCCCGAAATTCCTGGACCTGCCATTCGGCCGCGGAATTTTGTGGATCGGGAACCTGAGGATTCAGTCCTAAGCCAAGAAGGGTGCAGAGGGCGGTAAGGGCGATCATGGTGCTGGTGAAAGGCTTGCGGCCGGAAGGAATCGGACCGGGAAGTCAAGCCGAAAACGATTTTAGAACTCCCGCAACAGGGTCCACCCTAGGATAAGCCGAAATGGCGGATTTGGTCTTAGTCGGAGGCGGCCACGCCCATTTGTTCGTCCTGGAAGCCCTTTCTCAACGGCCGCTAGGAGCGGGACGGGTTCTGCTGGTCTCCGATCGCCGGCATTCGATTTATTCCGGCATGGTTCCGGGGGTATTGGAAGGTCGCTACCGACTTCAGGAAGCCGAACTGGACTTGGCTCCCTTGGCCCAAAGAGCCGGGGTCGAAGTGCTCTGGCAATCCGTTCGCGGCCTCGATCCCCTTGGCAAGACGGTTCTTTTGTCCAGCGGCGAGCGCCTTGCCTACCAAGTTCTGAGTTTGGATATCGGTTCCAGCGTCCTCGGTTTGGATCGGCCGGGAGTTTTGCAACACGCCATCCCCTCCAGGCCGATCCGAGCCTTCGTAGAAACGGTGGAATCCCAGGTGCAAAGCTGGCGCGACTCCGAATCGAAAGCGGTACGGATCGCGGTGGTAGGAGCCGGGGCCGCCGGTTTGGAAGTCTCCACCTGCTTGCAGTGGCGCCTGCGGTCGGAAGGCATCGCCGCCGAAATTCACCTATTCCACAGTCAAGAGCGACTGTTGCCAGAAAGGGGCCCTTTCTTGAACCCGATCCTTCGTCGTTTCTTGAACCGCCGCGGCGTAGTTCTCCACGACAAGACACCGATTCAAGCTCTTCGCCCCGGCTTCCTTCTCTCTGAAACCGGGAAAAGCTTTGCCGCGGACTGGACCTTGTGGTTGACCGGGGCGGCGCCGCAGCCGGGATTTCAATCCACATCTTTGGTCACCGACTCTCAAGGCTTTTTGCAAATCCGCAATACCTTACAGCTCCGCGGTCATGAAGACCTTTTCGCCGCCGGCGATTGCGCTTCCTTGGGTAACCCGCCTCCGGCCAAGGCGGGCGTCTACGCCGTCCGACAAGGGCCGATCCTGGCCCACAATTTACTGGCGAAGCTACAAGGGAAAACCCTGAAGAAGTACCGGCCGCAATCAGATTTCCTGGTTTTATTGAATCTTGGCGGCGGACAGGCCGTTGGCTGCAAATGGGGTTTTCCGCTGCTAGGTGGTTGGGTCATGCCTTGGAAGGACCGGATCGATCGCCGTTTCATGCAACGCTTTCGCTACATGGATTCTGCTCCTACTCAAAACGAAAACTCTTTAGGGCCAGCCAAAAACTGAGACCGGAGGCCATGGCCAAAGCAGCCAAGGGGGTCGTTTGTTGGCTCCAATTCCAATCTTCGCGAATCGAGCTTTGAATCAGGTTGAGCGTCCATTGGGTCGGCATGCCTCGCCCAATCCACTGTAACCAGAGAGGCGCTTTTTGGATCGGCCACCAACATCCACCAAGGGCGGCCAAAATCAAACCGGACGCCATGCCGTAGGCACTGAATAAACTTAGGCTGGAAGCCAAATTGGCCAAGCTAAGCCCGACTCCGGCACAAAAGGCGGCCCATAAACCCAAGGGAACGATCAAAGCCAGGGGAAAGGGTTTGGACAACCACCCAAAAAGAAGATAGGCCGCCATTATCGCCAGCACGATTTGAAAGCAAGCTAAGACGGTCAAAGCCTGCCACTTGCCCAACATGACCCAAAACCGGCGGTGGGGAGCCGCGGCCAACCGTCGCAAGCGGCCTTGCTGCCGATCCATGAACAGGAAAACTCCGCCGAGTTGGGCGCAAGAAAGCAAAGTGAACATGATCAACATCCCCGGACCGGCTTGAGCAAAACCTCCGGGCACCGGGGAGGAAACGGCAGATGGGCCATCGGATCCCCCAGTTCCGAGAGAAGAAGGTCCGAGTATTCCATCCAACTCCGGGAACTCGGTGGCCGAATCCCCTCTTTGCCTAGCGGCTAAATCGGCACGCCAATGCCGTTCAAACGAGGCCAAAACCGAATTCAAATCTCGCAGCAGAGTCTGTTGCCAGGCTTTCGGCAAAGGCGCCAACTCGACTTGCCAACACCAATTTGATTCCCCTTGCGAGACCAAGGCTTCGAAATCCGGAACCTGCAAACGATGAACACCGGGAGATCCAGCCCGTCGGTCCTCTTGCTGAAGCACGACGAATCCCCGCTCGCGCATGAGTTGCTGCAAATTCTCATCGAATGGTTGAAGCTTTCGAGCTCCATGAAGGTAATGCCAGGTTGGCTTGGCCAAGCGAGCCGGGTCCCCTTGTCCAGCCGTGCTCCAGCCGAAAAAGGCGGTAAAAGCCAACGGCAACCAAAGGAGCCAAAGCCAACTTTCACGACCGGTCAACCATCTTTTGAGGTCCATCCCGGCAATGCGCCAAGCCCATCGCCAGCTCATGAGACCCGCTCCAATTGAAGCTCCATCCTGCGATTTCCCCACCAGGCGCACGCGGCAATCAAGATCGCCGCAACCAAGGCCGATCCCACTGCGCTGGTCGCGGTCCAATCACCGCTCAAGCTCCGTTGCAAACCATGATGGACGAAGCCGCTCGGCGACCAAAGGCCGATCCTGCGCCACCAAAGGGGCAGAGCCGCAAAAGGCAAGAATGAGCCTCCGAGCATGGCCATGGCCAAAACGGTGATGCCGGTCAGCAAGCTACCGCCGCGGCGACCGCTGGCGCAAAGTTGCAGGCATTGCAGGAGAGAAAGAAAAACGGCTCCGGCAACGACCACCCAAAGCCCTGCCACCGGAAATCTTCCCCAGGGGATGCGATAGCCATAGAAGGCGGCGGCCAAGGCCAACAGAGCCACTCCGCCCAGGAAAAAACTACCGGCAACTAACTTGGCTGACCAAAGAGCCATGCGGGAGTGGGGACTACTTCGAGTACGGGCCCAAGTTTTGCGTTCCAACTCCAACCAAAGATCGTCGCTGAGGTTTTGCGCAATAAACAGAAGTCCGAGCAATAAGCTTCCGGGAAACAAAACCCAGGAAGCTTCCAAACCCCGTACTTGCAATCGCGGTGCGGAAGGGAGGGTTTGATTTATGGAAATGATCTGACCCGGCAAGTTCGCCTCCGGTTCCGGCAAGACTTCCGAAACCATCAGTCCGGGAAAGACCATCTCTTGCAACAACCAGATAAAAAACGGCATGGAAAACCAGACCGCCAAGGTGGCCGGTTCCTTCCATCTCCGCCGGCCGTCTCGAAGGGCGCTGGCCCAACACAGCCGCCACCAGGACATCATGATCGCAAAGCCCTTCCAGTAAGCTGAATGAACAATGTTTCCAAACTGGGTTGACGGAGCCCGGTGTGATGAACTTCGCCGCCGAATTTTTCCACTAATTGGAACAGATTCGGCAAACGCTTTCCTCCTTCAGCCACCGCCAAGGTCAATCGATGATCGGTCCTATTCAATAATTCCAATCCGGGCCATGCAGTCAAAGCTTGAAACAATTCCGGATCCGGAAAGCGACCCTGTAGTTCAATGAAATCCCTTTCCCCCACTTGCCGGCGCAAATCCGGCAAATCTCCTTCGACCAATATCCGGCCGTGATCCACCACGGCCAATCGAGAACAAAGCGCTTCGGCTTCTTCCAAATAATGAGTGGAAAACAAAATCGCCGTTCCCTCGTTGGCCCACTGGCCGATCCGATCCAGAATGTGGCGACGGCTTTGAGGGTCCACCCCCACCGTGGGTTCATCGAGTAACAAGAGCGCCGGGCGATGAACGAAACCGCAGGCGACGTTCAATCGGCGCTTCATGCCGCCACTGAACTGCCGCACCGGCCTCGAATCCTGGGCATCTAAACCCACCGCATCCATGGCTTCCCGGCAAGCTCCTTGCAAAGATTTGCCGGTCAAACCCCAGGCTCCACCTCAAAAGCGCAAATTGTCCAAAGCTGAAATTTCTTCGTAAAGAGCCAGTTCCTGTGGAACGACTCCAAGCCGCCGCCGGGCTTGCGCTCCCTGTTTGAATAAATCAAGGCCATGAAGACGGATTTGGCCGCGATCCGGAGTCAGCCATCCGGCAATACAGGCAATGGTAGTGGATTTTCCGGCTCCATTCGGGCCCAGCAATCCGAAAACTTCACCAGCTCGAACCTGAAAATCAAGCCCCTGCAACGCCGGGCGATCACCGTATGCCTTGACCAGATTTCGCACCTCCAAAGCCGGCGGAGAGGCCGGGAGTTCATTGCTCGGTGGCTGCATGTTCGGTGGCAATTCCTTCCAAATTCTCCTTCGCCCAATGAGCCAACACCGTACCGGCTCCATAGCGGATGGTGTTGTCGAAGGCTTGTTTGGCTGCGGGCCAATCTCTTAAGGTGGCGCACACCAAACCTAATTCATAATGGGCTTCCACCATTTTCGGCTGCAAGCCTAAGGCTTGCTCAAAGCAATCTCGCGCCTCCCGAACCGGCCCCGCCGGACCTTGCCCTTGGGGGCTGAGCCAAACGGTATCCAAATAGAGTTCTTTCAACATCATGCCCAGTTGATGCCAGGCTTCCGCCGGTCGCCGGGACTCCCGGGCCCTTTGTTTGGCCTCCTCGACCCGTTTCCCCCAACCTTGAGGCGGCAGCGGCATGATTTGATCCAGGGAACGGGCCCAATCCGTTTCCGGCTGACTGCCGCCATGTTCGATGGTTTTGAGAAAGGCGTTACGGGCTTGCGGCAATTCATTCAACGCCATGTGGGTTCGACCGAGATAAAACCAACTGCGGTAGGAGCGCGGCTCTTTTTGAACCGCCGTGCCCAGGGCAAATCGTGCCTCCCCCAACAACCGGGGAATTTCCTGTCCCGGTTTCGGGTCGTTCACCAAACTCCGGTAAATCTGATAGCGCAAAAATCCCAATTGTTGCCAGTGGCGCGCGTCGTCCGGACCCTGTTCCGTGGCTTGAATGGCGGCCTCGGACGCGCCTTGCATATCTCCGATGGAATACAACACCAAAGAACGCATTGCCGCAAGTCGTCCTTTTTGGTGCGGTGTTTCAATCGGTTCCGGTTTCAAGGCGAATACCGTTTCCAAGGTTTCCGCATCTTGAGCCCTTTGGCAACGCCGAATGGCGGCTAAGCGGATCGACAAATTGGTGGGCGCAGCCTCGCTCATGTGCAAAGCCAACTTGCCTGGCGGACCGGCCCAAACGGCTCCGTAACGAAGGCTTCCGGCGCCGAAAGCCAACACAGCGGCGATCCCCAGGCCGGTGGCCCAGGCCCGCTTTTGGGACACGGCCCAACCAATCCAAAGGGCCAAAGCGGCTACCGGCAGAAGCAAATAACGATCCGCCACGGTTGACTCCATCAGCGGCCACCAAGCCACCGCCCAACTCGGAGCCAGAGTCAAGAGGGCCCAAGCCCAAAAGAACAGCCACCACGGCCGTCTACGGACGGCTTCCGCCAAGGCCAACAAGCCGGTGAAAAACCAAAAGGCCAAGGCCAAATAACCCCACTCCGGGGCCGGCGGTTCATAAAAAAGGCGATGTCCGAAGGGGCGCACGAGAGCTTGCCATTGCCACCCCAAAGCGCCGAACCAGCGAGCTCCAACGTCTTCGGCCAGGGAAGGAAGTTGCGGGCCTCCGCGGAAGAGAAACAGCAAGGCGGTAGCGGCAACGGAAGGCAAAGCCAAACCCCACTTCCGCTTGCTTCCCTCCGGCTGAACCAGCGCCACCATCAAAACCACGACTGCGGCCGCAGCGATCCCGCTTTCTTTGGCCAAAAGAGAACCGAGCGAAGCCGCGCCGGCGGCCAAACTGAAAAACCAGGCCACGGAACTGGCCCGAGCCTCCAAAGCGGCGAGGGTGGCCCGGGCGGCGATCAAGAACAAAGCCGCCGACACCAAATCGTTTCGGGCCGACAACCAGGCCGCCGATTCCACGTGAGTGGGATGCAGAGCGAACAAAAGGCCGGCCAACCAAACGGCCGCCTGACGCCGCTTCGGGTCGCCTTGCGGTGACCAAATTCGAAGCAGGGCTTGCACCAGGGAACAAAAAAGAGCCACCACCAAGCCGTAGCCTAGGGCCTGACTCCAATGGTGGCCGCGATAATCTTGGCCCCATAAATGATTATCCAGAGCCAAAGAAAGCAAGCTCAAAGGCCGCTGGTTTTCGCCGTACCACTGGCGGAAGCCCTCGGGCAAAACCCAAAATTCCTGCCAGCTCTGGACCGTAGGCAGGTGGACTTCCAAGAGTGCGGCGTCGTCCCACACCAAATCGGCGTCGGCGAAGGCGAAACCGCCTAGGACGGCAAACACAATGCCCAGCACCCATGCCGGGTGCCGGGCAAGAACGGTGAAGAAACGAGGCTTTCGGCTCAAGGACTACCGGAGGCGGCCTGGGATTCGGTTCCCGGTTCGCCGACCAACATCCGGGTCAGCGATTGCAGGTCGAGGATCATCGGTACTTGGGGATCGTCGCTATTCAAAGTGACGCTGGGGATCTGCAGGTTCCCGGCCGCTTCCAAACCCAGCAGAATGGCCCCACCACGAGAGTTTAGGGCCTCGGTCCTCAGTTGGTTTCGCAGAGCTTCCGATTGCTCCAGGGCCAAAGTGCCGTTGGCCTGCAAAATGTCCCGTTCCGCTTCTCCCTCGGCCCGGGTTCGGCGGGCGTAAACTTCGGCTTCGGCTCGGATGGTGGCGATTTTGACCTCGTATTCCGACCGCTTTTCCTGCAGTTGTTTCTCCCAATCCTGTTCCTTGGCCAACTCGGCGGCCTTGGTTTGGCGCTCGATCAGGTTCACCGTCTTTTCTTCGTTGGCTTGAGCGGTCAAAGCCTGGTCCAGGTTCGCCTTTTGGCGCAAGTATTGCTTTTCCTGCAATTTGGCTTCGTACTCGGAAGGGAAGCTGAATCGCCGGATCAAAATGGAATCGGCCGTTACGAAGAATTGGGCCAGTTGCTCGTTGAGAACAGGCAGCACCTTTTGGGTCCGCTCCTTGCGCAAATCCGTGCTCTGAATCTCTTCCGAACTCAGCTTGGCGAATTCGCTCCGGAGCACGCTCCTCACCGTGGATTGGACCCGTTCTTGGTACTTGCTCTTCAAGGCTCGGACCAAAATCTGGTGTCCCATCCCAGGAATGATCCGGTAAGGCACGGAAACGTCGATGTGCACCGTGTTGTTGTCCTTATTCCTCACTTCCAAGGACGGAGCGAACCGGTCCACTTCGAATTGCTGGGCTGGACTACCCTCGATGAAGTGAAGGAAGTGAGTTTGACGGGGCAAGAAATGCCAGCGATGAAAGCCGGTGATTCCAAGATGGAAGCCGGCACTGAAATCCACCGACTCGTAACCTCCACCCCACAAGGACTGGCGCACGCCAATGGTGGCCGGAGGGACCCGCTCCATGAAAACCGACAAGAGCACCGGTATCAGAACCAGGATGACGACAATGACGATCAGGGTTCGGCGGTTTTTCACGGCTGACCTCCCTCGGGCTTGCTGGAAAGATGTTCAATCCGAACCGGACTTGGATCGCGCCGGTAAGGCACGATATTGAAACGAATGGAGGCGAGTTTTTCGGCCAGGATTTCCCGCACCAAAACGTCACCTCGCTTGGCCAAGGCGTCCACCCGGGCGCGGAGGCCTTCCGCTTCTTTCCGCGCTTGTTCCTCCTTGGCTCGAGCTTGCTGCAACATGCGTTGCTCCTCAGCCTGCCCGGCCGCCACCATTTCGATTTTGAACGCATCGGCCGAGCGTTCCACCCGAACTCTTTCCCGCTCCGACATGATCCGCTCCGCTTCCAATTCACCGAGCAATTGCTCATAGGCGGTGGCTTTATCTCGATCGATGTCGGCCAGGCGCCGTTCCCGTTCCCGCAATAAGGCGGTGGCTTTGGTCTTCAGCTTTTCCACTTCCTGGTCCGCCACCTTTCGATCTTTAATCGCCTGTTCGTACAGCGGATCGAATTTCGGTTTCGGAACGATGATTTGAATCACGGTAATACCGTGAGGTTCCAGCAGTTGATTCAAACGATCCTTCACCACCGCGGTAGCGCCGGTGTAGTTCGATTGGTCAGCCACTTCCTCCGAAGAAAAGCGGCCGAACTCGTCGCGCAAAATGGAACGAGCGTAAGCCCGAATCCAATTTCGCTTGAAGGCTTGCCCAGGGCCTGAATCTTCCAATACCAGGGACGCCTCGCCTTCTAAAAGCTGGTACTGGATTTCCAAGGTTTCAAACCAAAAGTTGGAACCGTCCTTGGCCCGGACCGTCAGTTTCTTGACGTGGTTGTCATTCAAGTTGCGATCCCCCTCCATCAAGAATTTGTTTGGGGACTTGTCGAACTTGAATGCTTGCTGGACCACCGGCAGAAAAATCTTGTAGCCCGGAGTGGTTTCCAGCTTTTTGTTCCCGTTGACGTAATTCACGATCACCGCCACCTCGGTATCGGAAACCTCGACGATGCCTCCTCTGCCGGTCACGAAGGCCAGCAGGAATAGCAGCACCAAGATCACCGGAGCCCCGATCAAGGCCAATTTGCGCCCTGAGATTTGGGGCAAACCTTGGGTGGCGGAGAAGGATTTAGGACGCGGGGGCCGCCTAGGCGGCTTGGGGTAATCGCCTTGGAAATCAGGGAATTCCATGTCGTCAGGCATGCGAGGCACCTCCTTGACGGCAGAATACTCTTATCGAGGGGATAATATTCGCCTTCCCTCGGCAAGAATTACCAATCCGGCGTCCGCCCTGCACCCGATCCCTTGTCCAGCTACCTGTCCTACCTGGCCCGCTTGCTCCTGGGCGGCCTGAGTCTGGCCAGCCTGGCCGCTTTCGCCAGCCGCTGGCACTGGGTCCTGGATCTTTTTCACCACTTCGTCGTTTTTTACGTCGCCGCCAGCGTCCTGGCTCTAATTCTCCTGTTGGCGACCGATCGGCGGCGCAAAGCCTGGGTGGTCCTGGCCCTGGCTCTGATTCTCGGGCACGGCTGGCGCCTCATGCCGGCTTTCTTTCCATCGGCAGCCCCGGCCCCTTTGCCGCCGGAGGCGGAAAACCAGGGCAGCCGGCGCCTGCAAGTCGTGTTCGCCAACGTCCTCGCCGGCCGGGCCGATCCTCGATTGCTGGATTTCCTGGAACGGGAAGACCCGGATTTGTTCGCTCTTGCCGAAGTCGGACCTCCGTTCAAGCCGGTTCTGGAGCGACTTCGAAGACGTTGGCCTTACGCATTTCAAAGGTTGAGGACCGACAATTACGGTTTGGCGGTTTTTTCTCGTTGGCCCATGGACGAAGTGGAGGACCTGCGCATTGACGGTCTGGTACCCAGCTTCGCCTTCCAATGGCGGCTGCCGGAGCAAACCGTTCAGGTGATTGCCAGCCATCCCCCGCCTCCGATGTCCAGTTCCCACGCCGCTCGGCGGAATTTGCATCTGGAAGCCTTCGCCAAACTCGGCCGGCAGCACAATCCCAGTTTGCTGCTCGGCGATTTGAACGTCACTCCTTGGTCGCCCCATTTTCGCGACTTGTTGGCCGAAGGAGGTTGGCGCCAAGCCAGAAATGGTTTCGGATTGACCCCGACTTGGAGTCCGAGGCGTTTTCCCTGGCCGCTGCTCCCGATTGATCACGTGCTGTATCGAGGCCCTTGGAAAGTGCTCGATTTCCGGGTTGGCCCGAAAAACCGGAGCGACCATCGGCCGATCCAAGCTTTTTTCGAATTGTCGATCCCGGAGCCAGGGCAATGAAAAACAACCGGCGGAGCGGAGCTTTCGCCTTGTTGTGGTTGGCCCTGCTGGCCAACGGTTTGGCCTATGCCGGCAGCCTTTGGACCTTTCTGGAAGTCTTCAGTCACGGACCGGCGCTTGTGGCTTTCGCGGCCTTCGTGACCTTGTTCCTCGCACGGCGTTGGATCGGAGCGGCGCTCTGGAATTCCCAGGCTGCTCTATGCCTGTGCGCTTTGGGGCTGGTTCACGCCGGACATTGGGCGGCTTCCGCCTATTCCAGTTCCGAAACAAGCCTGCAGGCCGCTTCTTCAATGGAAAGCCCAAGCCGAAAACTTTATTGGTGCAACGTGAGCCACGCCGAGGAAAATCGCGACCTCCTGGTAGCTTCGGTGGCCAAGGAGAATGCGGACTTGGTGTTACTGGCCGAAGCCCACGCCGCCTTGCACACCGACTTCACCGGCCTGGATGAACGCTATCCGGTTCGTTTCTATCAGGCCGAAACGGCCATCCAAGTCTTCTCCAAATATCCGGTGGTGGAGCGCCATGTGATCGCCCTGAGCGGACGGCGGAGTGCCTTTCACTTCCAATGGCAAACGCCAGAGGGCTCCATGCCCATGGTCGCCATTCACCAGGACAAACCCGGGCAGCCGGATTTCGTTCCGGCCATGGAAGCGCTGGCGGCCTGGATCCAAACTCGGGAGTCGATGGTGGTCATCGGCGATTTGAACGCGACTCCTTGGGCCGCCAGTTTCCGCCGACTTTGCCACCGCGCCAAACTGCATAGGCAGCCGACTCCTTTGGGAACGGCGGCCACCTGGCGCCATTCCTCCTGGCCTTGGTTGAGGCTGCCGATCGATCATTTGTTGTGGAAAGGACCGTGGCGCCCAAGCCGACTGCGTTTGGGAGACGAAGTCCGAAGCGATCATTTACCCTTGGTGGCGGAGTGGAACAGCGAACAGCAGCCGTGAACAAAAAAAACCGACACGCGGGAAGATGCTTTCGGATCTTTTTCGCTCTGCTTTGGATCCTCAGCCTGTTCAGCCTGGGCGGATCTTTGCGCCGAGAACTGGACGTCCTCGCTCATTTTCAACTCCTTTGGACGGCGATCTATGCTTTGGCTTTGCTCGCCTTCCGTAGTTGGCCACGGGTCAAAGCCGCTTATTGGCGACCTTGGCTTCCCATTTTGCTTTGCTGGATCGGTTTCGTGTTTCACGGCGGCCAGATGTTGTTTTTATGGATTCCTCATTTCTCTTCGCAAGATTTAGATCGGCCGGAAACCCTGCAAGTAGCCTGGGCCAACGTCCAAAGCGGCCGTAAGGATCTTCCTCGGGACTTTCGAAAATGGCTAAAGGACCAGGAGCTGGATTTGCTGGCCATGGCGGAAGTCGGTCCTGCCGCTCGCAAAAGCCAGGAACTGCAACCGCTGCTTCCCCATGTTTTCGCCCCTGCCAGCGGCGGCTTGCTGTTGCTTTCCCGCTTTCCGATCTTGGAGCAGGAAGTTTTCGAACCCTTACCGGGCCGAATCGCCTTGCGAGTGGTCCTGCAAGTCCATCGGCGCCGGTTGACGGTTTTTGCCGCCCACAATCTCGGCCCGTTGGAAATCGGCCATCAGCAATATCTGCTCCAATTGGCGAAGAAAGTCTCAGAGGAGAAGTCCGCTTTGCTTTTGGGAGATTTCAACACCACGCCGTGGACGGCGGTGTTTCGAAGCCTCAAAGGGGAAGCCGAATTGCGGGATGGCCGCCGCGGCCGCGGCATTCAGGGAAGTTGGCGACCGAAAGGTTGGCACCTACCTTGGTTGCCGATCGATCACGCCTTGGTCCGCGGAGCGGCGGAAATCCGCAGCTTGGAAGCCGGACCGGCGTTTCAAAGCGATCACCGCCCTCTCAGTTTGACTCTGTTGTTGGGCGGTTCCCGGAGCCATCCTCCAGATCGGGCCCCGGCCAACCCTGAAACCGGGCCAGCAGGGCCGCCGCCAGGTCCTTGATTCGATCCTCAGGCCCGACTTCCTGGCAATGTAAATCCGGAAAGGAACGCAACCAGCTCATTTGCCGGCGAATCAAGACTCGGGTTTTAGTGATGGCTTGCTCTCGGGCTTCTTCCCAGCCGATTTCTCCATCCAAAGCCTGCAAGATTTGACGATAACCAAGGGCCTTGGCGGCAGTCAGACTGAAACCGCCTCGAGCCCGGATTCGTTGGATCTCCTCTACCAGGCCTGCATCCAGCATCGCATCGAAGCGCTCGGCAATGCGCTCTCGCAGAATTTCCCGAGGCCAAATCAAAGCCACCGCCGGTTCGCGGAGAGCCGCTTGCCGTTGCCATTGCCGTTGCCATTCGGAAAGGGGCCGGCCGGTGCAGCGATAAACTTCAATGGCCCTCAATATCCGTTTGGCATCGGAAGGATGGAGCCTTTCCGCCGCCGCCGGATCGATCCGCTGCAATTCATCTCGCAACAACTGTTCTCCCCCTTGAGCCCATTGTTGCTCCAATTCATTTCTCAACCGAGCGGGGGCTTGAGGAACCTGCAGCAAACCGGAGGTCAGGGCTTTCAGATAAAGGCCGGTGCCGCCTACGTACAAAGGTCTTGCTCCTCGGGCCCGAACTTCCGCTTCCGCTTGCTCGGCCGCTTCCAAATATCGCGCCACGGAAAAGGTCTGCCAGGGTTCGACCAGATCGATCAAATGATGGCGAATGGAACCCCGTTCCTCCACGCTCGGTTTGGCGGTTCCAAGATCCATGCCGCGATAAACCAGCATGGAATCCATCGACAAGATTTCCGCCCCGCACAAATCGGCCAAGGCCACCGAAACCGCGGTTTTCCCTGAAGCGGTCGGTCCAAGCAAAAACCAGCGAGGGCAGGACTTCAAGACGATCGCAGTACTGCCACGGCGAAATTTTCCGGGGACAGCATCTCCCGAGCTCGCTGGCGGATTTGCTCCGGGGTGATGGAATCCAGCATGTGAAAGATCTGGAAGGGATCCCACTGTTCCAGCAAGCCACGCATGGTCCAAACCGCGAATTGATAAGGCGACTGCAAGCCGCCGACCACCATTCCCCAGTGGCCGCGGCGAACCCGCTGCCAATCTCGTTCCAGGCTGTCGTCCTGGTGCAAGAATCGAGCGGCGGCTTGTTGGATTTCTTCCACGAAAGCTTCGGGATTCTGACTGCGGCCGAACAGCATGCCATAGCCATAGTCATCGTCGTTGGAATAGTAGTAACCGAAGTTATCGTCGATCACACCGCGCTGGTAAAGGTCATGGTGCAAATAGCTGGATTCATCGAAAGCCAGCTCCAAAACCACACTGCTGATCAGCTTGCGGAAGGCTTTGGCTTCCGGGTCCGGGCCGCAGCCCCGGGGATCCCGCCAACCCATCCACACGTGGGGAATGGAAATGGGAAACTCCTCCTCCAACCACTTTTCAGCCACGGATTCCGGCTCTTCCGGAAAATGGGATTGGGCATCTCGACCTCCTTCAGGCGCCGGATCCAAATAGGACTCCACCAAGGCCATGGTTTCGTCAGGATCCAAATCCCCGGCCAAACCCAGTTTCAGGCGATTGGGACGGTAAAAGGCGTCGTGACAGGCTTGCAAATGTTCGGCCCGGATGGCGCGAACCGTTTCCACCGTACCGGCCGGAGAAATCCGCAAACCGTGGCGGTGATAGAACGCCTTCATCAGCAAGGTGGCGCCGCGGCTCATCGGCATGTCTTCATACATGCGCACCTCCTGTTCGATGATTCCCATTTCCTTGGCCACCCGTTCTTCGGTGATCAAGGGGTGCTGCACGAAATCCAACAAGACCTCCAAACACTCTTGGAAACGGCCGGCGGTTTCAAAAAAGTAGGACGTGCTCCGGTGGCCGGTTCCGCCGTTGAAATCGGCCCCCAGCTCGCCGAACCGGTCAAATACTTTTTTGTCCTTCCCTTCAAATAACTTGTGCTCGAGAAAATGGGCGCTGCCGTAAGGCACCTCCACCAATTGCCCTTGGGGATTTCGAAAATGAATGTCGTTTCCACCGAAACCCAAACCGAAACTGCCAACGGAAGTGGAAAAGCCGGGCTTCGGAACGATCGCGACTTCAACCCCGGAGCGGCTGGTGGCGTAGTAGACGGTTTCGTTCAACTGCTGGTTGTAGACGGTCTTCATGACAGGCACTCCAAACGGCTCTTTTGGTCGGCGGGGCTCAACAAATAAGCGGTATCGGCTTGCCATTGCTGGGCGGCTTCCATCACTTGTTCCCGGTTCAATTGTTCCAATACGCGAATGCGCTCTGCAGGAGTGCGATTCAAATTCAACCATCGCTCCCGATCCATGAAGGTCGCCCAATCCGAGGCCGAATCCGGAATTCGGCGTAAATCCTGGATGAGGTGAATGCGCGCTGTTTCCAATTCTGCGTCGCTGAATCCGCCCTCGGCCACCAGTTTGGCTTGCTCAAAGACCGAGTCCAACACCGCTTCATAGGAGGCGGGATCAATGCCGGCGCCAACGATCAAGTGGCCCTTGACCGTGCGAATCAACGAATAGATCGAATAAGCCAAGGACTTCTGCTCGCGAACGACTTGGAACAAGCGGCTGCTGGGTCCGCCGCCGAACACTTGATTGGCCAGGGATAGAGCCTCGGTACTTTCCGAATCGGCAGGAGGCGGAAAGCGAAAGCCGAAACAAAAATGGGCCTGTTCCACTTCCAGCGGATCAAAATACTCTCGCAGTTGCGGCGGCGCCTCGGCCAGGACCGGAGGCGGCAGCGCTTGCCGATCTTGGCGGGTGCCGAACCAGGAACTCAAAAATTCTCGAATCGACTCGGGATCTTCCGAACCGACGTAGATCGCCGAAACCGACGCCCGGTCGGCGATTTCCGAGCGCGCCTGCTCGAGATCGGAAGCGGCCAAAGCAGTCACCTCTTCCTCGGTCCCGGTCAGCGGCAGCGCACAGGGTTCCCCTGCACACATTCGCTCGCGAAAGCGCTCGGCCGCGTATTGCCCTCGATGGTCGCGAAGGTTGCGGATCCTCCTGAGCAAATTCTGCCGTTCCCTCTCGACCACCTCGGCGACGAAAGGCTCCCCGCCATCCCCGCGACGCGGGTCTTCCAACAATTCCTTGCCCAGGTTCAGCACCGTCGGACACAGATCTTCTCCGGCCGGCAAAAACCGACCGCTGGTCCACTGCATGGCCAGGGTAATTTCCTGGACGTCACCGCGGCGTCTGCCGTGGAGAGCGGTTTGCGCCCCATAGGCTTCTTCCATGGCTCGAACCAAGTGCAGCCGGCTTGGATGCCGGCGGCAACCCTGCTGCAAAACTTCCGTGACTAGGGTTCGGCCGGCCCGGAACTGGTCCATCGGCCGTTCGAAATGCAACCAAAGCAGGGATCGTTTAAACCTAGGCTCTTGAAGAGACAGGCACTGGACCTGGGGAGCCAGGTTCCACTGCTGGGGACGGCGATGCAGGGGCGACATGGTTCGGGCAAGAATCTGAGGGATGGGGCGCGGGGAGCCAACCCTATGGTCCCTTCGCCGTATGCTATTTGGCAACCATGCTTCCCTGCCTGTTTTTCGTCCTTTCGGCCGCCTTCTTCGGGGCCGCCCAGGAACCTCCCACCGGCGCCCCGGCGGGTTCCGATCCGGAAGCCCTGGCCCTGTTCCAACAAGTCGCTCGAGCCCAGTTGGTGGCCGGCAAACCGTCGCCAGTCCAAGGCTTTAGCCTCAAATTGACGGTACGGAATCGCTCCGAAGGCTCTCAGGACGTCGATATCTTTCTGGCCTATCGCCAGGATCCGAAAAACGAATACCTGAAGGTTTCCTTCCAGGACAACCAGCGGGGCACTCGGGTGGAACAAGGCTTCGACGGGCGCCGCTACTGGCTTTTGGATGAAGACAAGAAATTCCAGGACCTCAGTGCCCACGCCTACGCCCGAGACCGGGAGCGCATTGACGATTCGCTCGACCTTTGCGCGGAATTGTTGCTGCTGTTGGATTTGCAAAGCCTGCAGCACCGGGCTCGGGAATTGGAAATATGGACTGGGGAATACGGCGGCCGAGCCTTGCGCGGTGTCTTGCCCCGGCGAAGCGAACGCTGGGTCTTCGTGCTTCATTTGGATAAAGCCGAACAACAGGCCTTGGCTTTGGATTTAATCCCGCCGGCCCCGCCCTTGTTGCAGAGCCAGGATGGTGAAGCGCAAAGCCAGAGCGAGCCGCCTTCAGCGAATGCTGAGAATGCGGAAAATCGTTTGGAGCGCTATCTGCCTCGGCGATTCGAGTTGCGCTATCCAAAGGCTTTCGAAGGTCGCTTGGTTCCCCGGGAAATCCGCGAATTTACCGGCGAAGAAAGGCAATACCCGAGTCGGATTCTGGAACTGCATCGCTTCCACTGGCAGTCTCCCCCGCCCTTGGAAAGCTTTCAAGGCCGTCCAAAGAATTCCAAACCGGATTCAAGGGATTAAGGGCTTCAGCCTTCAGGATCGGCCTGAGGGTGGCGCTTCAAGAAGGCGTCAGACTCTTGTTGCATCCGCCGGGAGATTTCCTCCTGATTGAAAGTCGCTTTTCGGTCTTGGGCGACCGACCAGTACACCCCCATGCCAATCAAATTCGCGGCCAGGTGGGTTTTGGACAGAGCTGGATTGGAAGGCAAGGCCACCGCCGGCCCCCGCCCGACATCTTGGAGGGCCACCAGCGGGTTTTCCAAATCCAATATCTGGCCTTCGACCAGGCGAAAATCGGAGCGCAGGAAATACCATCGAGCTCGAGTCAGGTCTCCGGCTTCGACGAATACCACCGCCACGTGGGGATCCAGCCAACGGCGACCTTCGGGATCGCTGCGGGCCGCCAGCAAAACCCGACGGGCTCGAGCCAGAGAAGCAGGGTCGCCCACCAAAACCTGTCTGCCTTGAGGTACCGGAAGTCCAACTTCGAAATCGATCAAACGGTCCTGTTTGCGGTCTTGCCGGCGCCGGGGCAAGCAACCCAACTTTTGTTTTTTGCGATCCGCCCAAAGTTGTCGGTCCAAATCTTCCATTCGCTCAAACCAGGCCTTGGGCAATCCTTCGGCGGCTTGCCAAACCGGATCCCGCTCGGGTTCCGCAACCCAATGGAGATTGCCGGTCAAGACTGCCAATGTTTGAGGCTCGGGAGCTTCTCCTGCCTGTTCCAAAATCCAAGCCTTTTCCAGTAAGACGCGGCAAAGGAAACTTTTCCAAGCGGGATAGCCGCCTTGATCCCGGCTGCCGAAGGCCATCGCCGCAGGAGCCAAAAACCACTCGAATCGCCGGCGCAGAGCGGAGTAATGCAACCCGCTTTCCGGTCCTTCGGCCCATAAGGATCCCTGAAAGCTCTGCAGGCAAGTTTGATAAAGCTGTCGATCTTCTTTCTTCAATTGGGCCAGCCAACCTTTCCATGATTTGGCGGAATCGCGGCCGAGGAACAAGCCTTGATAGCGGCTGGTACGACAATCGCCGGCTCGTTCCAGCAAGGCGGAGGTAGCCGGAACCGGCGGCGGCTGCAGTTCTTCGTCAGTCTGCGGCCAAAGAGCGGCAAGCAAAAGCAAAGACGGAATGGGCATGAAAGAACTCCCGGCCGGAAAGCCCAAGGGTTTCCTTCACTATGCAAGAAAGTCCCCCGGGTTTCCAGGGGACTCTCTTGGCCAATCCGAATTGGCGAACTTAGAACAACCAGTGGATTCCCTGGCTTTTGTTGCAAGCGCCAAGATCGACCGCTTGCAAAAACAAATTCTGCCCGGCGAACAAGGGCGGGATGAAGGCGGAAAAGCTGGCCTCTCCACTGGCATCGGCGGGCACCACCGCGGCTTGGCTGGCGGCTTGAAGATCGACCGTCAAACCGGAGCAATAGGGAGTTCCCGTGGAACCTTGGGCGAACCCGTAGTAGAAAGCCACGTTGTTTCCCGGCCCGGCGCCGCGAACCGAAAAGGTGTTCTGCACGCCGGCGACTCCGGGAGTTGGCTCCTTCATGCGGAATTCCGCCGCCGGAACGCCGTTTAAGTGGAGCAGGAAGACGTGACCGGTAGAGCCATTGGCCGTCCCGATGGCGGCACTGACGGCAATGTCGGTAATCCCGTCGCCGTCCTGGTCGCCAAGGGCCTGGATCTCGGTACCGAATTCATCCCGAAAGGCATTCACCGAGGGAAGGCAGCCATGGAGGTTGGAAAGCTCGCGGACGCCCCGGACTCCTCCCTTGGCATCCAGAAACAAAATCAAGGCAGCGCCTTCATTCCCAGCGTCCGTATTCCGTTGGGGAACTCCAACCCCCAATTCAGGAAGACCATCTCCATCCAAATCTCCCAAGTTGGCCAAGGAACTGCCGAGAGCTTCCGCATCGAAGGACGTTATTCCAGGGGTGGTGGCGCTGGTGTGCTTGCGGGCACTGCGGACCGTTCCGTCGCCATTCATGAACAGGATGTAAACCGCCCCGTGATCGGGCCCGAACGGCACGTCGGTGGTGTTGGCGGTCACCGCAATTTCTTCCAAACCGTCGCCGTCTAAATCGCCGATTCCTTCTACCGAGGTCCCAAATTTGTCGCCGTCCTCCAGAATGAAGGGAAATCCTCCAACTCCTTCCGTAATTTCACTCAACAAGGAAAAGGCGTTGGTTCCGTCATCCCAGTCGAAAATCCAAACCTTGCCGATTTGATTCTTACCATTGGCTTGGTGAAAATACTGCCCGACCAGCAATTCCTTTTCTCCATCGCCATCCACGTCGGCGCCTCCGACGTCGCTTGCAAATCGCCCGCCGACAATGGGAACAGTATTGCAGTCGAAAGTATGAACGCTTGTCACCAATCCACCGTTGATGGAATTCAGAAACAAAACGTAAGCTCTCCCGGAATTCGAGCCGCAGGAAGTGAGTTCAGCTCCCACGGCAAGTTCCGGATAGCCGTTACCGTCCAAATCACCGAGGTTGGCCAAACGGCTTCCAAAGCGGTCCATATTGGAAATCAAGCCGGAAAGCATCGGATGGTTGCTGTTCAAAGTGTAAATCAAGGGATAGCCAGCTCCTGGATTCAAGCTCAGGAAATAGACCTCACCGCGCTCGGTTCCCCCGCCAGGAGCCATGCGGGAAGTAGCCACCAATTCCCCGAAGCCATCGCCGTCAAGGTCAGGTAAATAGGTCAAGCCTCTTCCGTAGTGACCGTCCGGGATCAAATTCAAACCGGTATTGGTGGAATCCAGTTTCAGGCCGGATTTCACCGACCCGGGTACGGAACATTGGGCATTCGCCGGAACGGACAAAGCCAAGACCAAAGAGATTCCAAGGAAACCGCAAGTTGCCCGGCGGAGCCAGGGATTGAGAACGAAAAACTTCATGCTTAGGGTGGATGAAGGGTGAAACAAACAGCGGGAATCCCGCCTTCATTCATGCCGCGACAAAAGCCCTTCCATCCGGCAAAAAAATCACTCCAATTCGAGAAATTTCAACTGCTGTTGAATGCGGCGATAGTGAGTGCCGGGCCAAAACAATTGACCGCAGGCAAGGCAACGATAGAACTCGTCCAACCAAGCAAAGGTTCGCGGCGGTGCTTCCTCCCGGACGCTTTGTTTGGGAACCCGCTTGAGTTCGCCGCCACAACCCATGCAACGAATAGCCTTTCTCGCCAAGCCCAACTCTTTCACCAGATCTTGGAGCTGCTGTAGCGGCGGTTTTTCATGGCCCACCTTCCATCCCGGCGGATCCCCGCGGCGAACCGAGCGCAATCTCAAAATGCCGCCGTCGGCGGTGAGGACGATTCGGCCCTCTCTCCGGGCCTGTTCCAGTAACACCTGGTCGTCAATGCCATAAGTCCAACTGGCGTCATAACCGTAAGCTCGCAACCAGCGGGCCAAGCCCTTCAACATGGCATCGCAAGCAAATCGGTATTCAGGACGATCTTGCACCGGGCAAAGGCCTCAGCGACGGTGAAAGGCTTTCTCCAAATCGGCCAGGGATAGGAAAACCCGCACCGGCCTTCCGTGGGCGCAAGTGCGATCCTGAGGCAGCTTGGCACCCCGTTGCAACAAGCCTCTTAGAGCGGCTTCATCCAAGCGATCCCCCGCCATGACCGCACCGCGGCAAGCCATGCGGTACAAAGCTTCTTCTTGCAAGTTTTCCGGCGAAGCTTGACGATGTTCCCGGGCCAAATCCAACAGATCCATGACCAGCTTGTCCGCTTGCAGGCGTTCCAAGCGAGCGGGAACCGCCCGAATGGCCAAGGTCGTTTCTCCAAAGGCTTCGATTTCCACTCCCAGACGGCGGAAGGTCTCGCTTCGCTCCAACAACAGCGCCAACTCTTGGCGACCGACGTCGACCAAGGCCGGAATCAACAAAGGCTGACTGATGACCTGGCCCTGGCGAATCTCCCGCCGCAATTCCTCCAAGTTCACCCTTTCGTGCAAGGCGTGCTGGTCCAGGATTTCCATGCCACCCGGAACTTCCCGCACCAAAAAGGTATTGGCCACCGACAAGATCGGGCCGAGCCCTTCCTGTTCCCGAGGAGGAAAAGGCAAGGAAGTCCGGTCTTCCTCAGCCGGCCCGGCCGAATCCGGTTGAGATTCCATGGCGGCTTGGCCCGAACTATCGGCCAGTGGCCGTTCCCAAACTTGAGAAGCCGTCCCCATGGAAGAGGAAAAGGAGGAGGAACCCGACCGCATTCGGCCGCCGGCTTCCGCTTCCGATCCCAACTCTCCGACTTGGCGGGTGGCCCATGGAGCTTGGGCCAAACCCCTTCGCAAAGCCTTGACCAAACTGGCGAACACCAAATTGGAATCGCGAAATCGAACTTCCAGTTTTTGCGGGTGGACGTTGACGTCGGCTCGCTCCGGTGGCAAGGCCATGGCCAAGTACAAGGTGGGGTAATGGCCGCTTTCCACGAATTCCCGAACGCCTTCCCGAACCGCCCGCAACAAACGGGCGTCTCGAACCCAACGACCGTTCAAATAAAGATGCACCCTCCCGGCATCGCGGCGGGCGGATTCCGGCGGCCCGACCCGAGCTTCCAAAGAAAGGTAGGTTCCGCGCTCCTCGATTTTGACCATGCGCTCGGCCAAGCCGGATCCGAATACCGCTCCACAACGGCGATCCAAGTCTTCATCGGCTTGTACTTCGAACAGCAACCGCTGCTGATGAAACAAACGAAAACCGACTCCCTGGTGACTTAAAGCCAAGCGCTCCACCCAAGCGCGACAGTGGCTCAATTCGGTCGCCGCCTTTTTCAAGAACTTGCGCCGGCCGGGAAGTTCGGCGAACAAATCTTCCACCAAGACTCGGGTTCCCTGAACTCCGGCGACTTCGCGAACTTCTTGACCGCGCCCGAAATCCACTCGGATTTGACTGGCGTGGCTTGCCTCGGCGGTTTTGGATGTCAACAACAGTCGCGACACGGAAGCCACCGAAGCCAGGGCTTCGCCCCGAAATCCCATAGTGGCGATGGCGTCCAAATCCTCCGGCTTGCGCAGCTTGGAGGTGGCGTGGGAAGTCACGGCAAGAGGCAAGTCCTCGGCCGCAATGCCGCAGCCATCGTCTCGGACTTCCATCGATCGCAAGCCGCCTTCTTGCAAGCGGACTTCAATATTCTTCGCGCCGGCGTCCAGGGCGTTTTCGACCAACTCTTTGATGACCGAAGCCGGTCTTTCCACCACCTCGCCGGCGGCAATTTGATCCACCACTTTCGGCGGCAACAATTGAATCGAATTCACGTTCGTCTCCGGCTGCGATGAGCTCGAAACACCATCCACTCCAGGGCACGCCGGGGATCTCGCCATCCCAGCATTTTGACTTGCCGTTCGGCGTCCCGGAGGAACTCGGCCAAGGCCGCCAGTTGTTCCCCGTTTCGGGCTTGCAACCTGGCCTTCATCCGTTGGGCGGGAGGACCGCTGCTTTTCAAACCGGCTTGCCCGCAAGCTTCGTCCCAGGAAATGCCCTGATCCAGAACTTGACGCAAATGGGCGGTCTTGCGCCGCTCACCGGCGAGCACGCTGAGCAACAGGCTGAAGGCTTCCGGAGCTCCCAGACGGCGGCCGTCCCAAGAACGTAGGCCGACCCGATCCATGGATTTCAATCGTTGCAAGGCTCCGGGGCCATCCCCGCAGAGGACGGCGTGGGCGAAATCGAAGGCATTGCCTTCGGCACTGTGGGCCACCACCGCTCGAACTTCTTCCTCACTGACCTGTTCCCCGCTCACCAAGGCCAGGTGGTCCAGAGCCTGGCAAAGTTGCCCCGGCCGCGGGCCGGCCATTTGCACCAAGAGCCCGGGAACTCCTGGATCCAACAGCAGGCCCCGCTCCCGGGCTTGTCCGCGGGCGAACTGGGCCGCTTCCGAAGCATCCGGATCCGGTCGCCAAGGCGGCGGATCGCCGTACAGCCTCCGGAACCGGGCGAGGCGGACCTTCTTGCCTGCCTTCAAGCCTTTGAACGCCGCCGGAAGAGGAGCTTGGCCGCCGATTTGAACCACCATCCAAGCCGGTCCATCCGGCCTGCGGACGGCTTCCTCCAACGATTGCCGCAACTTCGGCCAGACTTTCACCGCCTTTTCCGCCCGGCCCAACAACAAGGCCCGACCGGAAGAAAACAAGGAGGGAGCGGCCAGGAAACCATCCAAAGCCTGACCTTGGAAATCGGGCGAGCCGCCATCTAGGTCCATGAAGTCCAGGCCCTCCTGGCTTCGCCCCAGACTTCGGGCCGCCTCCATGATCTTTTCCGCAAACCAGGCTTCCCCCTCGCCCCGAGTGGGAGGCATCAGCCAAAGCAAAGGCGGCAAATTCCCTTCCCGGGCGGCTTGGCAGAGTTCCCGGCACAGGCTTGCCGGATCCTGGCTGCTTTTCTTCTTGGCCTTGGCGGCGCTCACTCGCTCAGCATAGCCCTTCCAAGACCCGGCTGGAGCTTTCAGCCCAGGACACCGTGGAGATCGCCGGCCAAACCCAAAAAGAAGGCCACCCCCACCCAAGCATTGACTTGGAAAAAGGCCACCGGAATGGCCTGATCCCGGCCGCCCCGGACCAACCAATGCTCCCAAACCAAGAGAGCCGCTACCACCGTCAAACCGAAATAGAAACCGGGCCCCAGATCAGCTAAGGAACCGAAGCGGGCAAAGAGCAGCAAAGTGCCGGCGTGGAACAAGAGCGCCAGGCGGCGAGTCCAGAGAGGGCCGAAACGAGAGGGAATGGAGTGCAAACCCTCCCGGCGATCGTGGTCCCGGTCCTGGAGGGCGTACAGCAAGTCGAAACCGGCCACCCAAAGCAGAACCCCGCCACCAATCCACACCGGCAGGGGCCAATCCTCATCGAATTGTTTTCGTACCGCCAACCAGGCTCCGGCGGGAGCACAGGCCAAAGCCAGCCCCAGGCCCAGGTGGCACAAATAACTGAAACGCTTCAAATAGGAGTAGCCCAACAAAAGGGCCAAAACAGGAAAGCTCAACCAACCGCAGATGGGAGCCAGCCAAAAGGACGCGGCGATGAACAAGGCCGCGTTTACGGCGATGAAGCCGGTGGTCCAGGTAGGACTCAACAAACCTCGAACCAATTCACGGTTTCGAGTTCGAGGATTGGTGGCGTCATAACCCCGGTCCACCAGCCGGTTGAAAGCCATAGCGGCGGAACGGGCACAAACGGCCGCAATCACAATGCCGACCAAATCCCGCCAAGGCGGCCACCCTTCCGCAGCCAGCCAAGCCCCGGAAAGGGCGAAGGGCAGGGCGAAGAGGCTGTGCTCGAACTTGATCATTCGCAGCACGGTCGCCAGGGATTTACTCATGATGGCAATCAGACAGGGAAACCGGTAGGCCGGCAAGCTCCGTAGGCTCAAGTTGGCGGAAGGCTTCCTTCACCCCCGCTCCACGGAGGAACTCGATCTTGAGGGATGCGACACAAATCCAGGATTTTGGCGCAAACGTGATCGACCAAGTCCAACACCGTTTGCGGCTGATGATAAAAGCCTGGGCAGGCCGGAAGCAAGGTCGCTCCAGCCCAGGCCAGGCGGCTCATCTGATCTAAATGAGTCCTGGACAGGGGGGTTTCCCGGGGCACGAGCACCAAGCGCCGGCTTTCCTTGAGGGCGACCTGGGCCGCACGTTCGATCAAATTGCCGGCCCGGCCTTGGGCTACCGCGGCCAGGGTGGACAGGGAACAAGGAGCAATCAAAACTGCCTCGCCCAAGGCGGTGCCGCTGGCCGGCGGAGCTCCGATATCGCCGTGCTCAAAACATCGGCATCCATTGGCTTCCAATCCTTGGAATAAAACGCCGGGATCCCGGTCAAACACCAGGCCGCACTCTTCGAACAGCACCCGCTTGGCCGCAGGCGAATACACCAAATCCACCTCCACCCCGGCTTGCAACAGCATCTGCAAGGTCCGCAGCCCATACAAGGCGCCGCTGGCTCCGGTCACTCCTAAAAACACTCGGTTCGGACGAGGGCTCATGGTCTCAACTCAACAGGAACAAATCGTAGCTTGCATGGGTATAGGCCACGACGGCCAGGCCCCTCCAGGCAAAAAGAAAACCGAGAAAAACTCCGGCCAAAGCCCGGAATGCGAACACTTGGGCTTCCAGGGCCCGAGGATCTCCGAAGGCATGAGCGAAGGCGAAAGCGGCGGCGCTCAGAATCAACGCCAAGCCGAAGGCCAGGGAAGCGGCGCCTTCCCCCCATCCGAAACTGTGGAACAAGCGTTTCAGCAACAAGGTGCCGGCCCCGAGCATGAAGCCGCGGAAGATCAATTCTTCATACAGGCCGGCCCCGGCCGCCGCCGCCCAATGGTGAAGAGTTCGATCCAAGGACCACAAGGCCAAGGGTGCCCTTTCCAGGGGCAACCAAGCCGTAAGCCAAGCCAAAAACGGGCCCAACAGCCATCCCCAAAAACAGCCTTCCAACACCGTATATAGCGCCGGTTTGCCCCAAGATTCTCGATGCCGCCGGAGGTGACGCCAACTCATCACCCCGGCCAGAAGCAACACCATGGCCAGGAGGGGAAAGGCCCAGTTCCCTAATGGCCGAAACAGCCCCTGGGCCAGCCAGGCGGCGGCCAAATCGGAATCCGGATCCCGGCCCAAGCCATGAAGCAAGGCCAAGGGAAGCAACAAGAAAAAAAGGAAGGCCGGATGCCGCGGCGGCTGCCAGAGACGGATGGGAAGAGTTTCGATTTTCACCGGCCGTCCGCCTTTATCTGCTCGCGGGTTTCTTCGGATTTGCCACCTACGACCAAACGCGCCACTCCACCGGTGAGAGCTTGATCGCGCAAGACCTCAAAATCCTCTTGTTGCAACCAACGGCGAAATTCCCCGACCTCGGTGAAATCATCCACGCTGTTCGGCAAATACCGATAAGCCCCGGTGCGGCCGGCTTTCAGCAGCTTGGCCACCGCCGGCAAAATTCGATTGAAATAGAACCGGAAGATCGGCCCCCAAAATCGCCCTGGAACCGGAAAGAATTCCAGCACCGCCAAACGTCCTCCCGGTTTCAAAACTCGCCAGCATTCGGCAATGGCTTTGCGCGGATCCTCTACGTTGCGGATGCCGAAAGCGATGGTGATGGCATCGAAACGGTCGTTGGGAAAGGGCAGCGCCTGAGCATCGCTTTGCACCCAAGAGCCCTGCCGCCCCTTGGCTTCTGCTTTGCGGCGAGCCAAAGGCAACATGGGTAGGGTGAAATCCGCACCAACCACTTGAACCTGGTTGGCGGCAAAGGCCAGCGCCAGATCCCCGGTGCCGCAACACAAATCCAAGACTCGATGCTCCGGACCCAGGTTCAAATAACGCACCGTTTTCTTTCTCCAGCGGCGGTCGATGCCGAAGGAAAGCAAACGATTGAGCAGGTCGTACTGGGGTGCGATTTCCCCGAACATAGCCTGCACCTGGTGGCCGGGCGGCGCCATGGCGGGAGATTATCGGCCCCGGAGGAAAGATCACCAAGCCCTGATATCGATTTCTGAAAAACCGGGATTCGGCTCCAACTCACCCCCGGAAATAAAGCCAAGGCGGCCTTGAACACAAGGCCGCCTTGGAGGTGAGAAGCCCGAAGGCTTACTGGCGCCAGTAGTGGCACAGCACCGAAGCGCCGGGCACCACGATCGAGTTGGTGAACGGCTGGCCGGAGGACAGGTTGATCACGTCCACTCGGCCATTGGAGTTGGCGGCGAACAAGAACTGCCGGTCACTCGCCGCAGCGATGCCGATGGTGTTCCGAATCAACGACTTCGAGGAGTGAACGATGATCTTGTTGCTACCGAAGCTGGAAGTCAGGAAGGGCATCCCGCCTCGGTTGGAAAGATCGTCCACCGCAATGTCGGCAATGGAATCGGACGAGAACGCGTTGATGTAATCACGGTCCACCGCCCATTCCTTGGAACGGAAGTTCGGGTCAGGCAAGAAGGCATTGGCCGCCAGAGACCGGGGTCCGGACGGGGCGTTCTGCAACTTCATGTGGGCCACCGAACCCTTGCCTTCGTTCCGGTAGGCGATGAACACGCCGTGGAACAAATCGTTGGGGTCGGGCTGCATGGCGGTAGCGGAATCGAATCCGGAACGACCGGGCAAAGAGGGAATGCCGACGAAGTCGTCGAAACCGATGCCTTGAATGCCATCCGGGCCGGATTCGAAGATCACCGTGCTACCCGATTGAGACACCACGTAGGCGTAGTACAGGCCGGTGAAGAAGCCGTGACCGCCGAGGACGTCCCGGTTGCTGACCGCCAACAACTTCGGCTGGTTCACGCCCGGAATGATCTTGCGGACGGTCAAGCTGCCGGAAGAAATGATGGCCATCGAGTTGGAACCTTCGCAGATCACCAGGATGTCTTCATCATCCGGCTGCCAGCAAATCTCGGTGGGCTTGATGCCGACTCGGTTGTTGACATTATCGATCAAGGAAGTGACCTTGACCACGGTGTGGAAGTTCGGCGAGTTCGGGTTGGTATCGACGAAGGAAACCGTATTGGTGCCCTTGTTGGAAACCGCCAGCAGGTTCATGTCCGGAGCCATGGACATGTCGTCCGGATCGGAAACCGGAATGCTGTCCAACACCGTCATGCGGTTGCTGTTCAACACCACCACCCGGTCGCCGGAAGTATCCAGCACGTACAGGAAGTGGCCGACTTGCTGGCGCAGGGTGTAAGGCGGGCAAGTGGGCGCCGCCGGAGCCGGTCCCCAGAAGCCGGCGTACAGGCTCAAAGTGCTGGTCAGCAAACCGGACGGACCTTGACCCCCGACGAAGCCGAAGGCGTTGCCCGAACCCAGCAAGTTGGTCACCGGCGGGTTGCCGCCGTAGCTCGGCTCTTCGGTTTGGATCAACGGCGCGAAGCAAGAAGGAGCCAAGCGAATTCGCGGCGGATTGGGGTGCGGCGCGTGGGCGATGTCATTACCGGCAGCAATGGCATTGGTGTTCCACGGGTGCTGTTGCAACTGGCTGGTGGCGCAGTTGTTGAAACCCCCACTCAAACAATCAAAGTTGTTGAAGCGCAGGTCCAGCGGATGTCCCAAGGTCATGTCGCCGACCGTGCCGACCACGGTGCTGTCGACCAACTGAGTTCTCAAAGAAGAATCTTGCGCCAGTTGGAACACCCCGCGTGAACCCCCGGCCAAGGAGGTGGTGTCGGCGGAAAGGGGCGGGAAAATACCCTGAACGTTCAAGTTGGGATTGAACGGGAACTTGGAAATGTCTCCGGCAATCGGTACGCCGTCATCGTTGAAGGTGACGTCGTAAATCGGGAAGTTCAGGGTGTTGTGAGTCGGATCGCCGGTGCCTTGGCCGAAACCGTCCAAGTCGATGACCCGCAATCCACCGGTTTGACCGCCACCGTTGGAGGCCACGTAAATCGCTCCAGGCGCCACCGGCACATTCACCAAACCAGGGCAGTCGCCGATGGTGAATTCAATCTGGTCTTGATCCAGGGAGTTGGGATCGCCGTTTTCGAACAGGTCGACGGCCGCGTTCCGGAAGTAAGTGACCAGAGCCTTGGAAGTGGCGCCGAAGGGGTCGCTACCGGGGAAATCGGTGACCGGATCGACCACGAATTCGGTGAAGTCGAACGGACTGATCGGCAGCACCGTATAAGGCAACTCAATGGTCTGTCCGGGAGGAGGCTGACCGATCGCCACCGGCGGTTCGAATTCCACCGTGAATTGAGGCGACAGCGACGGCGGAATGGAACTGGGTAGCGGTCCCAGAGTGTGGGGCTGGCAGGATTCGCTGAAACTCCAGCGGATGTCCGAATCGCAAGCCACCGAGCCGGCAAGGTTGGCCGGCAGGGTCACCGGATTGCCTCCGACACCGTCCAGCAAGGGAACCGGCGCCACCGCGTCGTTACCGACCGAGGAAGTGGCTACGCCAGGGTCGTCCAGGCTGCGGCCGTCCTTGTCGCGAACCGATTCGTTGATGACGATCCGGATCACTCGATCAGCCGGGAAAGTTTCATAGGTGCTCAGGTCGTCGTCCTCGTCGACCACGAACACGAAAGTGACCGGGCTCACCAAATTGCCGGCGCCGACAAAGCTGCCGTCCACCACGCCGCCAACCAAGTCGTTGGTGCCGGGATAGCCGATGCCCGGAGTTTCGGTCGCCCCGCTGCGCTTGACGTTCAGGACGTTGACGCCGTCGCGACCGCGGGAAGCCACCCAGCGCTCTTTCCGCGGCGGGTTACCGAAGTAGGTGAAGCCATTGATGAACCCCCGCCCCTTCACCGGCTCACTGAAACCGGTGGCCGGATCGTAGGCCACCACGGTGACCGATCCGGTCAAACCGTTGTTCGCCAAACCACCGGCGGTGGGATCCAAAACCGAGGTCACCCGCAAGGTCCGGGAAAAGCGCACCGCCACGAAGTGGTTGGCGGTCGCCTGCCCCGGGTTGATGGCCGTGGTCGGCCAGGTCGCCGGTGGCAACACAGGGTTCAAATCCGAAGGCGGATTGTTCAAAAGATCATCGAAGGAGCGAATTTCCACCAATTGGCTCGGCGAAATGGCCCCGGTGATCGGATCCACGGCGTGAACCACATGGGGCAGCAAACGGCCGAAGCCATTGGTGACTTCTTCGATGCGAAGGGTGGCCCCTGTCGCGTTTTTATCGCTTTCCAGAGGACTCTGGCCCTGATCGCTGTTAAAGCACCCGAGAAGGCCGGCAGAGCTGGCCAACGCGAGAATGGGACCTAGGAGGCGTCGGTTCATTCGTTTCCCAGTTTCGAACCCACGGGGGGGGTAACCCGGTTCACCTAAGAAAGGGGCAACAATCATGCCACCGCCAACCGGCGTTTGCCTACCCCATCTGAGCCAGGATTCTCGGGAAGAGCGCACGACCCGTGCGGCAGCGCACGGGCCCGGCTCCGCAGGCCATTCTAGGGCCTGAAGGCCCGAGGGAAACCGCTTCCTGCCCTGGAACCTTTGGTTTCTGCAGCTTAGGGCCGGGCAAACGTGGCAATGACCGCCGCCACACGTCAAAATCAGCGGTGATGGCTACGCCTTCCGCCTTTCAACCCTCCGCCGGCAATCATGGCGAAGAGGAATTCGAAAGGAGCTTGCGCCCTCGCAGTTTTCGGGAATTCCTCGGTCAGGACCGGATTCTCGAACCCTTGCAGGTGATGATCCAAGCCGCCGCCCAACGCAGCGAGACCTTGGAGCACCTGCTGTTCTCCGGGTTACCGGGACTAGGTAAAACCAGCCTGGCCCTGACCTTGGCCGACGAGATCGGAGCCCCTTTGAAGATGACCAGCGGCCCGGCCCTGGAACGGGCTCGGGATTTAGTCGGCATTCTCAGCAGCCTGGAACGGGGTACGGTCCTCTTCATCGATGAAATCCATCGCCTTCCCCGGGTGGTGGAGGAATATCTCTACGGAGCGATGGAACGCTTCCAAATCGAATTCACCCTGGATCAGGGCATGCACGCCCGCATGCTGCGGCTGGACGTGCAACCGTTCACCCTGGTCGGGGCCACCACCCGGGAAGCTTTGTTGTCGGCCGCTTTCCGGTCTCGTTTCGGCCACACCTTGCGCTTCGAGCCCTATGAACCGGCGGCCCTGCGCTTGATCCTGCAACGTTCCGCCGGTTTGTTGCGAACCCGAGTCTCGACCCAAGCTCTGGACCTGCTGGCCGAAAACGCCCGCGGCTCCCCTCGCATCGCCAACCGCTTGTTGCGAAGAGCCAGGGACGTGGCCCAAGTCGAACACGCCAGCCCGAGAGGCTCCGACTCGGAGGACATCCAAGCCGAGATCGATCCCGCCGTGGTCCAGCGCACCTTCGAGTTGCTCGGGATCGACGGCCATGGCTTGGAAAGGGCCGACCGCCGCATTCTGGAAGCCTTGGCCTTGGCCGCAGGCCGTCCGCTGGGTTTGAAAAACCTGGCCGTGGCCGTGGGAGAATCCGAAGAGAGCTTGGAAGAAGTCTATGAACCTTGGCTAATTCAACAGGGTTTGTTGGCGCGCACGCCCCAGGGTCGAATCTTGCAGGCTCCCGGTTGGTCCTTGTTGGGTTTGAGTCCGCCGGAATCGGCGTCGGAACTTCGGTGAACGCGACCGGCCCCCTCCCGAAGTGGATGCTGCTGGCTCTTTGCCTGGCAGCGCTTTGGGCCGGAAGCTTGTGGGTGGATCGCTGGCAAAGCCGGCAAAGCGGTCGCGATAGCCGATTGAATCCGCCGGTTTTGGTGCAATTGGACAGCTTGCGACCAAACCGAGGCGTGGACTTGGGCCTTCGCGGTCGCTGGCGCATGCTCCGACCGGACGGCGTGGTGTTGGAACAAGGAGTGGATTTCTTGGGCCGTTTAAAGCTCGATCACGGCCATCTCAAAATCGGCGTCTTCCGCCCCGAACTCAGTCACGTGGTTTTGGAAACCGACGGGGACGTCGCAATACGCCTGAATCAACGCTGGTACCGCGGGCGTTTACATCTGCTTGCCGAACTGCAAGAAGACCGCAGCCGGCAATTGGTTTTGCGCTTGGAACTTCCTTTGGAAGATTATGTTCTCGGTGTGGTCAGCGGCGAAATGGAAACCAGTTCGCCCAACGCCGACGCCGCCTTGCAAGTGCAAGCGGTAGCCGCTCGCACTTACGCTTTGTGGAAGTTGGGTCAAGTCGAGCGCCCTTATTTGTTGGACAGCACTTACGACCAGCGCTTTGAAAGTGCCGATTTCGAAACTGAAAGTGCGGTGCGGGCGGTGCAAGCCACGGTGGGGCAAATTCTGGTTTACGACGGAGAAATCCTGGCGGCTTATTACCACGCCGATTGCGGCGGCCATACTTCGGCAGCCTACCCGCTTGGTTTTCGGCGCCGGCCTTATCCGCCTTTGCGCGGCGTAGCCGACCCCTTGTGCCGGGATCCTTTCGGTTGGGAAAAAATCGTTCCGGCGGAAACCTTGGACGCCTGGGCCAAACAATTTGGCTTAGGAGCTTATTTGGAAACCGTTCACCTCTACCGGCGAGGAGATCCGGGCCAACGCTGTGCTGCCGTGCAATTGATCGGAGCCAACGGTGCTCCGGAAAACTTCCTCGGCGAACGTTTCCGCAGTTTGACCGGAAGCCGTTCGGTGCGCATTCACGAAATGCGGTGCCGGGAAGACGGCGCCCTTTGGCTGCGGGGCAGCGGTTACGGCCACGGCATCGGCATGTGTCAAAACGGCGCCTTACTCAGGTCCCGAGCCGGCGAATCTTTCCAAGACATCTTGTTCCACTACTACCCCGGCGCCGAATTGGCTTCGATCGCTTCTCTGGTCTCCCCCATCCCTTGAGCTTCCACTTCGAACTTCTTCAGGGCGGTGCCGCGGAACCGCGCCTAGGACAACTTTCCACGCCTCACGGCAAGGTTCAAACTCCCGCCTTCATGCCGGTGGCCACTCGCGGCATGATGCGCGGCATCGCGCCGGATCGGATGCGTCCTTTAGGGACGGAAATGATGTTGTCCAACGCCTTTCATCTTTTCGCTCGCCCTGGAGTGGACAAAGTAAGGGCTTTGGGCGGCATTCACGGCATGTTGGCTTGGGACGGCCCGGTATTGACCGACTCCGGCGGCTTTCAAGTTTTTTCGCTCGGGGCTTTGGATCAGGTGCGCCGCGACGGCGTTCGAGTCGACCATCCGGTTTACGGCGGTGCGGTGCATTGGACCCCGGAGTTGGCCTTCGAAACCCAAGCCGGCCTCGGTCCCGACGTCGCCATGGTTTTGGACGTTTGTCCTGACCGGCCGACCGACCGGGCCACGGTTCAAGCCGCGGTAGATCGAACTTTGCAATGGGCCCAAGTCCAACGGAAATTGCATCAGGCCCGGGGTGGACTGCAAAGCGGTCAAGCTCTGTTCGGCATCGTCCAAGGGGGCGTGTTCGCCGATTTGCGCCGGCGATGTAGTGAGCATTTAGTGGACTTGGCTTTCGACGGCTACGCGGTCGGCGGCGTATCCGTCGGCGAAGGTCATGCCGCCATGATGCAAGGAGTGGAAACTTCCACCCCTTTCCTTCCGACCGGGCAAATCCGCTATCTCATGGGAGTCGGCACTCCGTTGGATTTGGTCGAATCCATCGCCCGGGGCATCGATCTTTTCGATTGCGTGTTTCCAACTCGGGCAGGTCGATTCGCCACCGCCCTGACCCGGACCGGTCGCTTGCATTTGCTGAACGCCTGCCACGCGGAAGATCCGCGACCGATTGAAGAGGGTTGTGCCTGCCCGGCTTGTACCTCCGCCGTTCCCCGAGGAGCCCTTCGGGCCGGATTCAAAGCCAAGGAACTGAACCCGCCGATCTTGGTTTCGATGCACAATCTTTATTTCATTCATCAGTTGATGGCTCGGGTACGCCAGGCGATTGCATCGGGAAGCTTTGCCGAAGTGAGAGCGGAAATTAGCCGTCATTACCCGCCCGCCGCCGGCAAAGCAGAAGCTTTCAAGAACGGCGCAAGGCCTGGATCGCGGTAAAGCCGACTCCAAGACCGATCGACACCAACAAGGAAGCCAAGGCCAGCAGCAACCATTGGCTTTGTTGATAGAAATCTAGGATCTTCATGGTCAAAGCTCCGAGGGTGTTCAAGGTCATGAACACGGCGGGAATCGCCAGCGGCCAATAGCTTCTTCCCTTTTGCTTCAAATAAACCGTACCGGTCATCAACGCCAAACCGGCGATCATTTGGTTGGTACTTCCAAACAGGGTCCAAAGGGTTAAACCGGCACTTTGAAGACGGAAACCGCCGGGCACCCGGTCGTCCGGTACCTGAGTTTTATAAAAGGCGAAGAAGCCGATCGCGGCGCAAGCGATTCCGGTAGCGATAAACCGGTTTTGCATGAGGCGACCCAACCGTCCCAGAACTGGAAGCCGCTGCCAACTGGCGCCGATTTCTTCGACGTTGAAGCGAAGCAGGCGGGTAGCCGAATCCAGGGTGGTCAAGGCAAAGGAAACCACCACCATGGCCACCAAGGTGACCGCCAAATCGTGGGTGACGCCCAACTCTTCGATAAAGGAAGCGGAGCCGCGAATGAAAATTCCCAGTTTGGCTCCCAAACTTTGCACCGCCGACCAATTTACGTAGACCTTGGCCCATGCTTCTTTCCCGCCCAGAGTCGTGGTGCAGGCCAAAACCGCCATCAGAGCCAATAGGGATTCCCCGATCATGGCGCCGTAGCCGATCGGGCGAGCATGAGTTTCTTTATCCAACTGCCGGGCGGTGGTGCCGCTCGAGACCAAAGAATGGAAACCGCTGGCGGCGCCGCAAGCAATGGTGATGAACACGAACGGGAAAATCGGTGGCGCCCCTTCCGGATCGGCGTGAATGGCCGGGGCCTCGAACTCCGGACCGATCAGGAAAAAGCCCAAGTACATAAGCACCAAGCCCAAAGCCAGCAACAGGGAATTCAAAAAGTCCCGGGCTTGCAACAAGAGCCACACCGGCAGCACCGAAGCGGCGTAGGCATAGGCCAACAGAATCCAAGTCCAACCTTCTTTCACCGGCCAGGCGTTTCGATCTTGAACGCCCATGGTCGGCCAGCGATAACCGGCATAAATCAACGCCAACAACAAACTAAAACCGATCAAGGTCACCGGCAGCAGCGGTTTTTTCTTGACGTAGAGGGCATAACCGGCGGCCATGGCCAACAACATCAAACCGGCGCTGGGTAAAACCGCCTCGGGAAAACTGGTGGTGGCTTGGCTAAGAGCTTGGGGGTTGAAATCCGCGCCCCAAGAAAACAAGACCGAGATGACTTCGACGAACACCCCCATCGCCAGGGCCACCCCGAAAAAAATCAAGGCCAGGAACAAGCCCTTGGCAAAGGGGCCCAGGATGCTTTGGCACAAGGCGCCAATGCTTTCCCCGCGGTGGCGGGAACTCAGAACCAATGCGGAGAAATCGTGAACGCAACCGATCAACAGGGCTCCGAACACTACCCATAAAAGAGCCGGTAACCAACCCCAAAACACGGCAACGGCCGGTCCCAGCATCGGCGCCAAACCGGCAATGGATGCGTAGTGATGGCCGAATAAGATCAGCGGTCTTGTGGGCAGGAAATCGATGTCGTCCCGTCGGCTGTGAGCGGGAGTCACCGCTTTTGGGTCCAATTGGAACACCCGGTTTCCCAGCCATCGACTGTAGAAACGGTAACCGAGGGCGTAGGCGGCCAGCGCCAGCGCAGCAGCGAGAAAAGCAGGCACGCCTTTAAGGTTCCTTGGGCAGCACTCGCAAGTCGGTTATTTCCAAAACCCGCAAACCCTGAATCTTGCCGGGCCGCCAGGTGCCTCGAACTGCAATTTTTCGGTCGATGTAGTTCCGCAAGGCGTAACGACCGCTGGGAGATTTCAAGCCAAAGACCTGTCCGCCGCTACGAATCACATAGGGGACCGAAGCATAAAGCCGAGGCCGATATTCCACCCAGCCGACCAAGTGATAAGACTCCAATCCAGGAACCGGCCGGGGTTCCGGATCTGGTTCCACTTCCGGTTTTTCTACTGGAACCGGTTTCGGAGGCTCCTGGACCGCCACCGCCGGCGCTTGCGCAGCCCGGACCAAAGCGTCCAAGCGAGCCAAACCCTGACGGGCTCGGAGCAGGATTTCCGATTCTCCACTGATCCACAGCACCCGGCCGAATTGAACCTGCAAATCCTGAGCGGCGGCACCTTGAATCTGGTCGCTGGGCGTCCTGGCCAAAGCCAACTCCGCTTGCAACAAATGTTGTCGCGCTTCCCGATTCCAGCGGGCTTGAGCCAGGGCGGCTTGCCGGTCGCCTCCCTGGCCGCTTTCGCCCACTGCCCCTTGGCCGGCGGCCTGGTTGGAATCGGCGGCTTTCAAGAAGCTCTGCCGGCGCTTTTGGCCACGAGATTTCCACTCCGCCTGCCACCGAGCCGGCAAGGTAGGCAACTTTTTCAATTGTTGGTTCTTCACCCAACCGGTCAAACCTTCCGGCGCCAGCACCCGCACCCATTCGCCTTTTCTTTCCAGCAGAAGGACTTCATCCCCTTGGTCGAATTTTCCCACCGGGATGGAATGAGCTTCGGTGCTGGGCAAGGGTCGAGCATTGACGAAGCGGGCGTTCAGACGCCCTTGACGGCCGTCAAAATCGACGTAGCGGCCGTGAACCCAAAGGGTCAAACCGCCGGGCACCATGACCCGACTCCAGGGTTCCCGGACTTCGATGATCCGCACCCAATCGCCCTCGGCCAAATCCAACACCACCGGGGTGCGAGTGTCGCAAAAACAATGCACCGCCGCTTTCTCCACCACGCTGGCCAATTCGGGCGGCGGTTCCGGCTCCTGGCCGGAATGGATCAAGGTCGAACAAATCAGCAGGAAGGGAAGCATGGCATCCAACTCCTCGGCGAGGGAGAGGCTTCAGTTTGTCGCCGGTGGCCCTTGGGAGCAAATCGGCCGGCTAATTTTCGTCAAATTGCAACTCCGACAAGCGAATTTCCACCGCCGGATGCTGGTCTTCTCCGGCGGCGTTCAAGGCGCGATAGCGGATGAGCGGTTCCGGCTGCCATTGGAAATCCAACAAGCCGAAGTTTTCCTTTCCGACCGAAGTGCCGGGCAGGCGCTCGGGAGCTTCCGAATCGGCCACCGGCGGGTACAGTCCGGCGGCCAGCGGCGAACTGGTGATTTCATACAGCGGGTACGGAAAGGGTTCCGGCCAGCGAATCACCTCCGATGCGTGCCGATCGCCGGACAAGAACAGCACGCCGCTGATTTTTCGATCCTGAAGGAAGCTCAGCAACTCCCGGCGCTCGGCCGGAAATTGATGCCACGATTCGAAAGGGTGATATTGAGCCAACACTTGGTTCCCGGAAACGATGATTTTGAAATCGGCGCTGCTGGAGGCCAAAGCCTGCTTCAACCAAGCCGATTGCACCGGCCCCAGAAGCCGTTTTTCGTCGTGGGCTTCCATCCAATTGGGATCGCGATGAAAGCGGGTATCCAAACAGAAAAACTCCACCCTTCCCCGGCGGAAGCGAAACCACACGCCGGGAGTTCCGTGGCTGCCATAGGCCGGATTGGCCCAATAGGCTTGAAACATGGCCAGAGCGTGCCACTTCCAACGAAATAATTTGTCCGAATTATCGGGGCCATAATCGTGGTCGTCCCAAATCGCATAATGAGCGGTCCAGCGCAACAAGGCCTGCAAATTCTCTTTGGACCGCTGCCTTTTCCAACTGGCCCACATGGAATTCGGCTGCTGCCATTCCCGCTCCTGGAGGGAATAGTAGTGGTTGTCGCCGAGCCAGAGAAAAACGTCCGGTTCTTGTTCGGCCACGGTTTGAAAGATGGCCTGGCTGGGATCAAGTCCCCAGTCCCCGGCACAGGAACCGAAAGCCACCCGCAGGGCTTCCTCCTGGCCGGGTGGCGGCGGCGTTCGAAAGCCGCCGACCGCCTCTTCCGTCAACGGGCCGGAGGCGTTCAGCAGGCGGAATTCATAATCGGTTTGGGGCTCCAGCGCAGAAAGCTGAAGCACCCGGCAGAAGGCTTGTTCCGGCGGCAAATAGCCGCGAAAGGGCCGCCCACCCGGCCCCAGCAGCCGGAGCCATCCTTGCCGCCCGGGTTTGCGGTACTCGATCCCGAGCCAACCGGGGCCGTCCCCCTGAACCCAAATCCGCGCTCGATCCGGGGCCACGTGCCCCACCATCGGTCCGGCGGCAACCTGCGGCCCGGAGGCCAATTGGCTTGACGGTCCTGCACAGGCCACCAGTCCGAAACACAAGCTCCAGCCCAGCCCGAAGGCGGCGCAAGGCATCCAGTGGCGATCCACCCTTGAGTTCCACAAGCCCATCATGGAATTATGGCGTCGCCGGAGCCATGAACCAGCCGAGCTCGAACCTGCCCAAGCGTGACTGAAGTCCTTCCGATCTTGACTTGTTTGCTTTTCTCCGCCCTCGCCGCCATGGCTTGGTGGGCATGGCGCCGGGAATGCCAAGCTCATCAGCAAACCCGTGAAGCCCACCAAAAGGATCGGGAGCAATGGCTGCACCAACAAGCCCAATGGCGAGCCCGGCGAGAAAATTTGGAACTGCACAAACGCTTTCTTGCCGGCAGCCGGCGCCAATTCGAAGACACCTTCGGGAATTTGGCTCGCAAGGCCTTACGCGAAAACAGTTTTGAATTCCTGAAGCAGGCTCGGCAAAGTTTCGGCGTGGCTCGAAAGCTGCAACAAAGTGAAAGCCATCGCCAACAGGATGCCCTGCAAGCCTTGCTGGAACCCTTGCAGGAGAACCTAAAAAAGTTGGAGGAAGGCCATCAGGATTTAGAACGTCGCCGCCATCAGGCATATGGGGATTTGCAAGCGCGTTTAAATGAGCTGGCCCGGGCCACCCGGGAACTCCAGGGAAGCAACCGGGATCTGTCTCAGGTCTTGCGAGGCGATCACCAAGCTCGCGGACGCTGGGGGGAATCCAGCTTGCGACGGCTGGTGGAGTTGGCCGGCATGGTGGAACACGTCGACTTCGACCAACAAGTCAACCTGGACCGAGGCCGTCCGGACATGGTGGTCCAATTGCCCCGAGGCGGTTGTTTGGCAGTGGACGCCAAAGTCCCCATGGCGGCTTTCTGGCGAGCGGCGGATTGCAGCGAGGAAAACGCCCGTAAGAAGGCTCAAGAAGAGCACGCCCGGTTGCTTTTTCAGCACGTCAAGGATTTGGAACGTCGGGCTTATCCAAAACAACTTCAGGCTTCGGTGGATTTCACGGTCTTGTTCCTTCCTCATGAGGCCCTCCTTTCCGATGCCTTTCTGGTCGAACCGGAAATTCAAGAAAAGGCTTTGGAAAGAGGAATCTTGCTGGCCACCCCGGTCACTTTTTTAGCTCTGTTGCGCACGGTGGCTTTTTTCTGGGATCGCCGGGAAATGGAAGAAAAAGCCGAGCAAGTCTGGCAAGCCGCCACCTCGCTGCACCAACAAGTGAGCCGTTTCCAGGACCACCTTTGGCAGGCGGCCAAGGAAATCGATCGAGCCGGCGCCGCCCTGCGCCGGGCCAAAGTCAATTTCCAACGGCAAGTCTTACCGGCCGGCCGCCGGTTGGAAGCCTTGCGAGTTCCGGGTCGAAGCGGCGCCAAATTGCAGGACCTCGATCCTGAAGAGATCCTCGAAACTCGGGAAGACGGGATCCCAAAAAATCCCTCCTCTTCCCAAGCCACCGGAGAAGCCGAAGTTTCCGGTTCCGATTAAAGCTGCAAGGGTATTCGCAAGCGAAGATCCCGCCTTAGGAACACGCACTCCCCTCCGACTTCGAGGCACAAGGGGTAAACCCCATAGCCATCTAACCAAAGCTCCTGCGGCTGATTTTCTCCCGGCGGGAAGGCTTCTTCCTCGATTTGAAATTCGAACTCCAACACATGCCGTTGCCGGGAGGTTTCCTCCTGGCCCAGAGAAGTCGCCGCCGACCGGCGCACGAACTGCAGCTTCGGGTTTGGTTGCCACCACCACTGCAAATCCCCTCCCGGTGGATTCCATAGGGCGGTTTTCAAAGCCGAAGGCTCGAAGAACAAATACAACCGTCCGCGGCCCCCGGGCTTGATCGGACTCGGAGCGATCGCCCATTCCACCTCCACCCAAGGGGAGGTGTCTCTAGCTAACTTCCCCTGGGGATCCGCCGGCGGAATTTCTTCACCCACCTGCGGCCGTTTCGGATAAACCAACTCGGCCCCTTCCGGTTCAACCCGAAGCGGCTGCGGCTGTTGGCCCCGGGCTTGAATGGCCGCTCGAGCCTCTTCGATCCACGGATAGAAGGGGTACGGCTTTTCCAAGGACGGACCGTATTGCTGCAAGCGCCGGCGCCAGATGTAGTTTTGAGGAAAAAGCCGGAGAGCTTCGGTCCAGGCTTGAATCGCCTTTTGGAAATCTCCCGGTCGCCGGTTTTGAGAATCGTGACGGGCGCGAAAGGCGCAGCCTAAGCGAAACAGCAAAGCTCCCCGATCGGGAGCGGGATGAATGTGAGGCAGCATGGCTTGCCATGCATCAATGGCTTGGTCCAATCGGCCGGCGTGGAAATGGGAAACGGCAGCCTCCTCCCGAATGGCGGTCGAAATCGACTTTGGTTCGGGATAATCGGTAGCCAGGAATTCGCCTTCGATCCAATCCCATTGCGGGCGAGTGGCCCGAACCACGCCATGTTCGTCGATGGCCCACATCAAGGGCACCGCCTGGACTCCAAGCCGATTTAATGAATCCACCCAAACCGGCATTTTCAACTGTTGCCATTGCATGAATAAGGCACAGCGATCGGGGTGCTGCTCTTGAATCAGCCCAATGAATTGCACCTTGCCACTTTGGCGAAGCGATTTTGTATTCCGGTACCACCCGGGCACCGTTCGCCGGCATCCCGCTCACCAGGATGCAAATTGGATCAATAGAATTTTCCGTCCGCGAAAGGCGGCCAAGCTGGTGGATTCTCCGCCTCCCAAGGTCGGGAATTCCAAGGTCGGAAAAAACTCCCCCACTTTGGGAACCGGCGCTCGGGCAAAGGGAAGACTGCCTCCTTCCGAGACCGGTTCTTGAACGGTGGGAAGGAGGAAGCACAGTCCGAGGAGAAAGGAACTCACCGGGTCATTGTGCCGCAAAAAGAAACCGGCGAAAGAAGTTCTTTCGCCGGCTCCATGCCTTCCGGTTGCAGAAGGATCAGCGAGAACGCTTCGGAGGCCGGCTCCAATAGCGGGTGAAGCGGTCCTCGAAATCTTCGCCGAAACTTTCCAAAGCAGCGATTTCCACGGTGCTCACCGGAGGCAGAAAACGCTGACCGGGAGTGCCTTCCTCGTGGTAGATGTCCACCAGCCGGCTCAAAAAGCGGGAAAAGCCCTTGGAATCCTTATCCAAGCCGTAGGTGGCGAAGGCGTAAGCCAAATGAGCCAATTCATCGTTGTAACGAGTGGCGTTGTAGGCGTACAAATCTTCCAAATCCACCGACTGGCGCTTCACTAAGTTGGACGCCCGGTTGCGCCATCCGGCGTGAGAAACGGTGGCGACGAAACCGTCTCGGTACCAGTTCGCCCACACTTCTCCGAAAGCTCCTTCTTCACCGGCGCATGCAATGCCTTCGGTCAACCACAACGGCAAAGTCCCAAACCGGAGTTGCAATTCCTTATGGATGACGTTGTGGGCCAGGGAGTGGGCCGGACGAGCCTCTTCTACGTATTTGGTGTCGTAGAAGTACACCGTCACCGCTTGTCGAGGCAAGGTGAATCCAGCCCGCTGAGTTTTGCAGGAAGCCATGTAATCGGCCAAGCTCGGATCGGCTACGGCAATGGCGTCGCACAAGGCGTAATAAGCCTCTTCGCCTCGAAGCATGAGGGCCTGGATCCGCAAATCCCCGTACTGGGCTTTCCCCAGAGACTTCTCCAGCCGCTTTAAAACCGTTTCAGTTTTCTTCAACGCCTGCTTGGCATCCTTGCTGCGGAAGTCGGAGTACAGGTCCAGGGATACCGGCCTTGAGGCATAGTCTTTGATTTTAAATTCATCGACGACCCCTTGAACTGCGGCCAGCACTTGCAAACTAATGCCGTCGGGACCGCCGCGAGTCGCCGTTTTTTGCCAAAAGTCCTCCACTTCGCTCCACGCCTGATCGCCGAAGGCTTCCTGGTACAGGCTTTCCTGAGTTTGGGTGTCGGCTGCATAGTCCTGGTCCAGAGGAAATCCCAGGCCTCGCTCGGCGGCAAGGGCATCCAAGAAGGTGCCCAGACTTCCCAAACTTCCCGATTGGTCTTGACCGCTCAGCCACCAAACCGCGACGGCAAAACGCTGGTAAGCCTGTTCGTCCAGGAAATCGGAAGACCGGGTGCCGGCGACTTGGGCCAGGTGCAAGGTGCCTTCCAAAGCCAGGGCATTCTTGGCGGCCAGGCGCCAACCTTGGTGGTAGTCCTCACTGAGGTCCACCAGTTCTCGCCGATTGGAGACTCCATACACTCCACCGAGCAACTCCTCCTGAAGGCCGTATCCCAAAGCCTCGCCGATCCAAAAGGGCACGGATCCGTAGCGCCGCACCAATTCCAAGTGGACGGCGAATTGAACCAGGTCGGCCTCCGGTCGCTTCACTCCGGCGGTGCTTCGATCATGGCGCAATAAACCGATCAGCGGATTCCAATGCAGGAATTTGGGAAAAGCCTTGATCGACTGAGCCCAGGAAGCCAAGTGCGGCCACTGCCTAGCCAATTCATCCAACACCGTGGCCTGAGCATCACGGTGGTCGTTGTAGACCAAAACCACCGGCTGGTCGGTGGCCTGTTGCTGAGGAGCTCCCAAGACCTGGTCCAGCCGCTCATGCCCCCGAACCAGGAGGTCAATGGCCTCGGTACTCCGTTTTTTATCGACGTGGAGGTACAAGACCCAGCGACCGTCTTGAGCTTCCACTCGCCGCCATCCTTCCCGGCCGGCCAAGGACTCCTGCAGAAAATCGGCGGCCGCTGCGGGGCTTTCCGCTCTTGCCTCCCCCGGCCGGTCAGGATGGGCCGCGGCCGAGGGGGGTAAAAGGTTGAGGGTTGTGAAAAGGCATACGCCGAGCACGGACAGATTCATGCGTCTCCCCTGTTGATTCCATTCCACCCTTCTCTCCCCCCCCTGGGTTCTGTGGAGGGGGATAAAAGGGCCCTTGTTGATCCCTGTTGCAGCCCTTGGAGTCCACCGCAAGGCTGGGTCGCCCCCCCGTTTCACTGGGCTCGGCTTTCTCCTCGCTGCTATTGGAACTACGACGTCAGTGGGCTTCGTTTATCAAAAATTTCTATATTTCTTTTTTGAGAACAAAGTTCTCGTGACATATCACGAGCGGGAGACCGTAAGTCCCCCGCTCGTGGCGGCCATCACAGGCTTATGTGGCTTTAAGGCTGTTCCAGGAGCTGGGCCAAGCGCTCTTCAATGGCTTGGTTCTGAGCCTGCAACTCCTGTAAGAGCTTCCGAACCTCGTCGCTTTGCACCTCGATCTGCTCCACTTCCGCCTGGTGCAAGCGCATGCGCCGGGCTTCGTCCAGCAGTTGGGCCAGCTCGTCCTGGGGCGGCAGCGCCGCGATCAGGCCTCGAGCCCGCTCCACCATGTCGCGCAATTCCCGCACCCGGGCGTCCGAGGGAAGATCCCGGACCAAGCGGCCGACTTCTTCCTGCAAGCGCTCGTAGGTGTCGCCCCGTGCCCAGTAGCTGCGACGCAGCACTTCGGCGAATTGCGCCACCACCGCCGCCTGCCGCAGCCGCGGTTGCGCCAGGCCGAAGCGGCTCAGCGTCGCCGAGGCTTCCAGCGAAAAGGCCCGCTCCTGGACCTCGCCGCCGCCGTCCGGCTTCCAGCGCAAGCGCACCGTCGCCAGCGAACCGGCCTCTTCCGCCGCCATCTCCAGTTCGTACAGCGCCACGATCTGATGACCGGCACCGACTTCCCCGGCGTCCACCGCGTCGTTGCGGAAATCCTGATCCGCCAGCGAGCGGTTTTCATAACCAAGCTGGCGCCAGCGCTTCACCGAGGAGCCGAACTCCACTTGCAGCTTCACGTCTCGGGCCACCGTTTGCAGCGTGCCGGTGAACTGCTCCAAAAACACCCGCTTGGCTTCCTCGAAGTCGTCGACGTAGTGACAACTGCCGTTGCCCTCATTCGCCAACTGCTCCAAGAACACGTCGTTGTGGTTGCCCATGCCGACGCCGATGCTGGTCAGATCCACTTGCCGTTCCGAGAAGGAACGCACCCGATCCAAAATCCGCTTCTGATCGGTCTCGCCGCTGTTGGCCACGCCGTCGGAACAAAGAATCACCCGGTTCACCGTTTGCTCGCGGAAATGCCGTTCCGACATCTCGTAGCCCATGGTCAAACCGGCTTCGGCGTTGGTGCTGCCGCCGCTTTTCAACTGCCGGATCGCTTCCCGAATCTTCCAGCGCTCGTAACCGGGAGTTGAATCCAGCACCCGTCGCGCACTGCTGTTGAAGGTGATGATGCCGACCCGGTCTTGGTCGTCCAACTGATCGACCAGCAGTTCCAAAGAACGTTTCACCAACTCCAAGCGATTGCCGTCCGCCATCGAACCGGAACTGTCGATCACGAACACCAAGCTCAAAGGCTTGCGGTCGGCGCGGGAAACTTCCCGAGCTTTCAAAGCCACCCGCAACATGCGGACGTCGTCGCGATGGCCGAAAGGACTGGGGAAGGCGTCCAACTGCACCGCGAAGTCTTCTTCCTGCGGCGCCGCCAACTGGTAGTCGAAGTAGTTCAGAAACTCTTCGGTGCGGACCGCTTCCTTCGGCGGCAAGTGGCCTTGCTGCAGATAGGAACGGGTCAAGGGATAGGAAGCCGTATCGACATCCAAAGCGAAGGTGCTGAGGGCGTCTCGCTGGCGGTCGACGAAAGGATGGTCGCCGTAGTAGCGGAAGAACATGTCCCGCGGCGCTTCCCGCTCCCGGCACGGGCGGAGGTGGTGCAGGATGTCCCGGCCGTGATAGCGGCGGCCGTAGCCGTCGTGAACGACGAAGGCCGGTTGACTGCTTAAAAAGCCGTCTCCCAGCTCGCCATGGTCCTCATAGAACGCCCTGCGCTGGCGACCGCGACGTTTGCCGTCTTCGGTCGACCGAGTTTCCCGATCCACATCACCACCCAAGGCTCGTTCATCCAAGTCCCGGCTCCCGCCACCGGCAAGAGGTTGGTTTTGGGGCGGAGCCGGCGGTTTGGACTCTCGCAGAGCCTCTTGCACCGGAGCGAACTCGGGCTTGGCCCTCTTGTATTGGCCATCGGGTAGCCGCGACTTCTCTGGTTCGCCACGACCCCCGGATCCTGATCCGGCCTTCAAGCCGCCATGCACCTGGGCCTTGGGAGGGGCCGGCGTACTCAGGACCGGCGGAGGACTGGAAGGCGCACTTGGACGGGTAGAACCAGGGAGATCGGCCACCGCTCCGGGCACGGCCGGAGATCCCGGCGCAGCAGGAGTGGAAGGAGCCGCCGGCCCATCGCTTACTTTGCCTTCGAGGTTCTTGCGACCGCCGAATTTTTGGCTGGGGGAAGGCGGTACCGAATCGCCGGGCCCCGAGTATTCCTTTCCGGTCTGCGTGGTCGCCGTTTGACTGGAAGAGGGCTGGCCGGAAGTTTCCAATCTTCGAGCCGCCACCGTTTCGGATGAATCTGCTTGGTTTTGTTTTAACAACCGTTCCGAACTCTTCATTTGGTTGACTTGAGCCAAAGAATCCTGGCCGTCCTTGTCGGTACTGAAATCGACATAACCCAAATCGTTCAGGACTCCCCGGACGATCGCCTGTTCGGGCTGTTCGGATTTGGCCCGGATCGAATCCTTCCGCAAGTCGTCCCGATCGACTTTCGATTCCTCCATTTCCTCCAGGACCATTTCATCGGCGTAACCGATTTCGTTGAGCTCGCCTGCCGGTTCGCGGTTCTCCGCGGCGGCAGCCGGCACCAGCCGATCGCCTAGGCCTTGGTCACGGGCTTGATCCAGGACGCGAGCCAGATCTTCTTTGCCGTGTTTTACCCGGTCTTTTACCTGGTCTTGTTCTCCGTCTTCTCCAGATTCGGCCTGGCGGATCGGCCCCAGTCCTTTTTCCTGGTCCTGCAATCGGTTTTGAAACGCGCTGGCCTTTTCTTCCTCACTTAAGGAAGCCGTTTCCTCGACCCCCGAACTCTCCACCAGGGAACGCTCGGGCCCAAACCAAACCAGGCCGAAGAACAGAGCCGCAGCGGCGGCAGGAACCAGGAAGGCTTTAAACCAATGGGGTCCGCCTAAGGTACGCCCGGCATCAGGTTGGGAAAGCGGCTTTCCGGCTGCCCCTTGTTCCTGAAAAGCTTGCTGCAAAGCTTTTCTCCGCTCGGCGCTGAGAGCGGCCGGCAACGGAGAAGCCAAGGCTTCTTCCTGCAAACACTGCATGGTGGCTTGCAAAGCCTGAAAGCGTTCGGCCAAAGCCGGATCGGTTTGCAAAGCCCGCTCGATTTCCTCAATCTCGGCCTGCGGCAGTTCGCCGCACAAGTAATCCGTCAGCCGCTGTTCCACGCTCGGCGGCCGACGTTCATCGTATTCCTTCGGATGATTCATGATCTCAGCCCAATTCCTCGCCTTACAAGGCCCCCGCCGAACGCAACCGTTCGGTCAATGCTTCCAATCCGGTATGTACCAACCAACCGATGTAGCCGGTCTTCAAACCCGTCACTTCGGAAATTTCCCGATAGCTCAAGCCTTCTTGAACTTTCAAGCGCACCACCTCCCGTTGTTTGGGAGGTAGCTTCTCCAAAGCCTGGGCTACGAAAACCCGCAATTCGGCCCTTTCGGCATCGCTGGAGGAAGCTTGCACCGCTTCCTCCTTGGCCACTTTTTCCCGGCGCTGCTTTTCTCGACTTTCCAGCTTCATGAGGTCGTAGGCGTAGTTGCGACAAACCCGGAAGAGCCAGGGCCCGATTGCCCCGTTCACCGCTTTGTCGGGAGTCTTTCGAAGCAGACGCAGGAAGGTTTCTTGGACCACGTCCTCGGCCCGTTCGCCATTGCCCAGGGTGCGGGCGGCAAAACGCAACAGGCGAACCTGGTAGCGGTCCACCAGCTGGTCAAAGGCGGCCTGCTCCCCGGTTTGAAACCGTTGCAGAAGCTCACCGTCGGCCGGTATCGGATTTCCCACCATGCGACTCACGCCCGAAAAACGACAGCCTCGAGCCAATCTTGGAGGAATTGGCGGATTTTTCCCCGGCGGTGGGCTGTTCCGCCGGAGATCTCCAAGAAACTAGCCTATCTACCCCGGGAAGGGGGGCTCAGCGGCCGCCGTGAGCGGTGGGGTCGGGGGTCACTCCGAACTTGCGGAATACGGCGTCGCGGTAGTCGAGAACTTCCCGAACGTATTGGCGCTTTTCCAAATAGGGCCCGGGGAAGAAGGAGCGCTTGAAGCCGTAAACCAGCAAGTCACCCAACTCCTTGGCGTTCAAGTGGAAAGCCGCCACCGCCCGCTGCACTTCTCGGGTCACGCTGGTGCGGGTGACGAGGCGGTTGTCGGTACAAAAGGTGGCGGACAACTTCGCCGCCCGCATCTTGCCGAAGGGATGATCCTCAATCTTCCCCAACACCGGCAAGGTTTGCAGATTGGAACTCAAACAGACCTCCATCGTGATCCGCCGATCAGCGATGTATTGCACCAGGGCGTCGATGTAAGCGCCCGGATCGTCAATCGCCGAATTGCGGATCCGATCTTCCTGAAACAGCCAGGTGCCGTGGCCGATGCGATCGGCGTAACATTCGGTGATCGCCTGGAAAATCGATTCTGGACCGTAGTCTTCTCCGGCGTGAACGGTTTTGCCCAGGAAGGCTTGGTGAGCCAGGCGATAGGCCTCCCGGTGATCCTCCGCCGGATAGCCCTTTTCTTGGCCGGCCAAGTCGACTCCGACTACGGCCACGCCAAAATCATCTCGGGCTCGAACCGAAGCTCGAACCAGGGCTTCACTGGCCAAACCAAAAACCTTTTCTTGAGGCAAATCGGCCAGAGCGTCCAGCAACTCCCGATAGGTACGAGAAAAGGGTTGATCGAAAAAGCGAAGGGCACAAACCAAGATGCCGGCACGAAAAGGCGGTTCCGAACCTCGCATCACTTCGGGACGTTGATTGAATTCTTTTTCCGCCCGAGCCATGCCGGAGGCCACGGCCTGCAAAACTTCGCCGATTCCGAATCCGGGCCGGGTATGCAACTGCGGGGCGAAGCGGATTTCCATGTAGCGCACCCCTTCTTCCTGGGCATCCTGGCATAGTTCATAGGCGCAACGAGCCAGGGATTCGGGATCCTGCAGGACGGCGGTGGTATAGGCGAAACCTTGGAGATACTCCGGTAAATCTCGGTATTGTTCCTTGAACACCAACTCCATCAAGCCTTCCACGGTTTGCGAAGGCAACTCCACTTTGCGCTCGGCAGCCAACTCCAACAGAGTTTCCGGCCGTAAGGAGCCGTCCAAGTGGACGTGCAAATCGGTTTTCGGAAGGGCCCGCAAAAAGGCTTCGGTTAGAAGTGGTTTGCTCACGCCCCTACCTTAATCCGGCGGGCTGTGAGAAAGTACGGCGATGTTCGATCCCGCCGAAGCCGATGCTTTGCAACAGATTTGGAGTCTTCCTTTCGAGTTCGTCAACCTCACGCCGGAGCTTCCCTTCCTGAGCCCGGCCATCGTCACCGAGGAAGGAGCCCTTTACGTCCCCACCGACCTGCCGGGTTTGGGAGAAAGCGAAGTGGACGGTGCCCATCCCGGTTTCGGCCGCCGCTTTGCCTATGGCATCGCCGTGAACCTGAGCGGCCGCAAGCAGGTCCTTTGCACCTCCATATGGTGCCAAGTGGCGGCGGAAGCCTGCTTGCCGGGCTGCGATCAAGTGGATAGCGCCTGGTTGTTTCGATTCGAAGACGATCGCGGAAAAGTACAAAGCCGCCGCTTGCACGGGCCCAGTCCGATTCGGCCGCGGAGGGAAATCCACGGGCCGGTGGGCTTGTTCTTGGATTTGGGCATGGTGCTGACCCGATTCGACCGGGATGCTTTTCGTACAGCCTATTTATTGGCTTTTGGAGTTCCGATCCCGGTCCTCGGATGGCAGAAAACCCAAGAACTCCGGCCGGCCATGGAACGAGGAGATCTCCTGCCGGAAGATTTTTTCGAACAATGCAAGGGGCCCTTGCAATTAGCCGGGCCGGATCGGGAAAGTTTCACCCGAGCTTGGGCGTCCATTTTGACGGTGAAAAAATCTACGGTCAGCTTGGTTCGGCAAGCGGCTCGCTCCGAACAAATTTGTCCGGTTTTGGTCACCAATACCGATCCCATCCTGCTGGAACACGTTCGGCAACATCTCGGCCTTGGGGATCTGGCGGAGCGAGTGGCCGCCTCTTGCATGGACGGCTTGGCGCCGAAATCCGAAGACGCCAGCATGTGGATGCGAGCCCGGCAACTGGCCGAACTTCACTTCGGCCAACCGCTGGCCGGCGCCATCGGCGTCGACGACATTCGCGCTTATCTGGTCGGGGCGATCAAAGCCAAAGCGGTGGACCAAGTCATCCATTACCGGCACTTCGCCCAGTTTCGCTACCAACTGGGCCAGTGCGGCTTGTATCTACCCCTCGATTTCTGATCTGCCATCCTGGTTTGCAATCCACCCGCAGGGTGAGGCCGGATTAAGCCGGTAAGGCGAAACGCCATTCATACACCAACCGCAACAACCAGGAGGACAGCAGGCCCCCGTAAATGCCCAGGACGTAGCCGGCCACGGCCAACAAAACCCCCACCGGCGCCAAGGCAGGGTGGAAAGCCGAGGCCACGATCGGGGCCGAAGCGGCGCCGCCGACGTTGGCTTTGGACCCGACCGCGGCGAAAAAGATCGGCGCTTTCAATTTTCGCCAGACCAAGAGCAAAAAGGTGGCGTGAAAGCACATCCACAACGCACCGACCACCAGCAAACCAGTGTTTTTCGGATCCAATACCTTGCTGAAATCGGCTTTGGCCCCAATGGTCGCCACCAGGAGATAGAGCAGAACCGAGCCGACCTTGCTGGCTCCCGCCCCTTCCAATCGACGCAGCGGAGTAAAGGAAAGCAGCAAGCTCGCCGCACTGGCCAAAATCACTACCCAGGTGAAGTCGTTGACCAGGGGTTCTCCCTTATCCCCAACCGATCCCTTGGGCAAATAAGGCGTCAACGCCCAGCCGATGGCGGTTAGCCCGAAAGCGATGGATACCATGGTCAATAAATCGGGCAAATTTGTGGGCCGAGCCACTTCCGCCTGGAAATCTTCCACGCGCTTTCGCACGGCTTCCAAGGCGGTCCGGTCGGCACCGATGGCGGCGTCCATGGCCTTTTCGCGACCGGCAAAAGAAAGCAAGATCGCCATCCAGACGTTGGCCACCGCGACGTCCACCACCACCATGATGCTCAAGGTGCTGTCGGTGGTGCCCACGCTTTCGCCGATGGCGGTGAAATTGGCGCCGCCGCCGATCCACGAACCGCACAAGGCGGCCAGTCCCTTCCAAGCCTGGTCGCCTAGATCGGTGGAAATAAAGCCGCCCAATAAAGCGTAAGCCAAGGGCCCGCCGACCACGATGCTGAAGGTCGCCGTCAAAAACAAAAGCACCGCCGGTTTCCCCAAACCCAAAATGGCTGGAACGTCCACCGAAAGGATCAACAGCACCAGGCTGGCGGGAAGCAGCCAATATTTGGTAAAGGAATAAAGGGGAAATTTACCGGCCATGGGAATTAAGCCGGTGTTGGAAAGAATCGTCGGCACGAAATAACAAAACACCAGCAGCGGAATGACCCGGAAGATCCGGCCGAATGATTTGTGCCGGTCGGCGGCGAACAACACCGCCAAGACGCCGAGCAAAATGGCCAAAACCGCCATCGGGTCTTGGATGTATCCGCTGATGGCTTCGGTCGGGGGATCTTCGGGAATCAACAAGGGGCCGTCTCCTTTTCCAGGATGTGTGCGTACAGGCGGGCGCCGGTTTCGAGGCTGGCTTTGGAGATCCATTCCGCCGCCATGCGATCGCCGCCGACCAGGTCTCGGTGAGCTTGATGGATCGAACCGGGGCCGACCAAATAGCGGCGCCGGGCTTGCCAACCAAAGTGTGACAGATCGGTGTGGAAGGCCGCTACCCCATGCCGGTGGCCGGCCAAGGTATCCAAATCGTGAAGCGGATCGGCGGCGCTTTCCAGCGACCATTCCACCCTCACTTCCGGGGCCCATGGGGCCAACACCGCCTCGGTTCGGCGACGAATTTGTTCGGCCGGTTGGTCCAAACGGAACATCAAAGCCAGGGATGCCTGACGCGGGACTTTGTTGTAAGCATCGCCGCCCTCGAGGAGGGATAGGTTCAGGGTGGTGCCCCGGTCACTGGCATCCGCCAGCCAAGGGGCTTGCCGGAGGCTTTGAGCCGCGTCCAGCAACTTCTCCACCGCCGAATCGCACCGCTCCGGATAGCCGCTGTGCCCTTCCCGGCCCCGGGCCCGAAGGCGTCCGGCCAAAACTCCCTTTTCCGCTCGCATGAAGGCGTTGTCGGTCGGTTCCCCGACCACCAGGACTTCCGGACAGGGAAGCTGGGGATCGCCGCCGGCCACCCTGGCGCCGCAGTGGTCTTTTTCTTCCCCCACCACCAGCAACAAGCCGAGGTCTTCCCGGCCGCGATCCTTGGCCTGCTGCAGAGCTTCCAACATGGCCGCCAGGATGCCCTTGGCATCGCAGGCGCCGCGGCCGTAAATCCGCTCGCTGTCTTCGTCCGGGCCGTAGACGCCGGGGACGGTGTCCAGGTGGGTGTTGAACAAAACTCGGGGCGGAGCCTCGCCGGCGGTGGCCAACAAATTGACCCGGCCTTCGGCGACCTCCTGGCGCCGCACCCACCAGCCCCGGCGCTGCAATTCGTCCTCCAACGCCAGGCAAAGTTGGTGCTCGGTTTCACTGACCGAAGGAATGGCGATCCAATCTTTGGTCAGGCGATGCAACCGGTCAGGATTCATGCCGGAAGGCTTTAATTCGCCCCAGGTTCCCCTCCTGGAGGTGCAGGAAAGGAACCTCCGGGCTCAAAACCGGGACCTCCGGTTGGCGGATTTCCGCCAGGTCCAGCTTGGCCGGGAGGAGTTTTCAGCTCCAGATGATCCAACAGATGCACCGGATAATCGACCGGTTGCCCGTCTACCACCAAGCGAAAGGTGTATCGGCCGAATTCTTCAAAGGGCAGGCTGGCCAGGCGGATGACCGCCCGGGCTTTGGCCCGTCGCTCGGCCAATTGAAAGGGCGGCAACTTCAAATGAATGGTCTTGCCACTGGGAGCGAGGATTTGCAAACCCGCCTCATATTGGCCTTCGCCGTCGGTCAAGCCGATGGCCACCGAAAACATCGGCAGGCGGCCGGGAAGGCGGACTGAATGCAAAGCATCAAAAAGCCCGATCAAGCACAACTTGCCGTGCTCGTCTCGAAAGGCGTAGTCGCAAATGTGCAACCACTCGAGGGTGGGAATCGGTTTGGCCATCGGCGCAGGTTCTAACCGCGCGATCCTTCGGTTCAAAGTCGGCCTTCGGTAGAAAGGGCTTACCAGCCGTAGTTGCCCTTCCAAGGTGCGGGAAATGGCGGGCGCGGTTTGGTCCGCGGCACGGCCATCAAAGTCCAACCGTCGGCTTCCCGAGTCTCCAGGCCGAACTCTCGTCCCCGAACCGCCAATTGTCGATGCAGTCCCCGGGGACAAAGCATCGGGCTCCACAAGCGGATTTGGCGGCAGCCCTCTCTTCTCAAGGCTTGAAAGCAGGCTTCCCAACTGGCCCCTTCTTGGCGAAGCGGGCCAGGGTCGGCGTCGGCCGGCTCCAGCAACCACAGCTCGGCGAGGTCTTCCCGGTCCGGTCCCAAGCCGGCGCGAGCCACGGCCCCGAGGCGCCGATGAGGCAAGCTCCGCCCTTTTCGGGGAAGCAATTCCAGACGAGCGCCTAATTCATCGGCGGTGACTCGCAGGCGCAAACGATCTTCGCCCAATTCGGCGAGACGCCTTTGCCAGCGGGACAACAACTCTTCCGGTTTCAAGTCTCGGTAGAGGCCTCCGAGCAGAATGGTCATGACTCCAGCATATAGGATGACCCCAGCTCGTTTGGGAGTCCCCCCTCCGCCCGTGTCCACCGCACTGCTCTGTTTCCCCTTGTTGGCCGCCCTCGCCGGCACCAGCATCCCGCCCTCCCTTCAAGAACCCCCTCCGGTCAGCCTGGAGGTTGCCGTGAACCGGGCCATCGCCAGGGGAGTCGACTTTTTACGTCGCCAACAACGGCCGGACGGAACTTGGCACCATCAGGAAGAGCATCGATATCCCTTCGGATTGACCTCGCTTTGCGGGTACACCTTGGTGAAATCGGGAATCCGGCGAAGCGATCCGGTGTTGCTGAAAGCGATCGAAGCGGTTCGAGGTCAAGAATTTCGCATGGTGTATTCGGCCGGATGTCACTTGCTTTTCTTGGAGGCTTTAAAAGAACCTCACCATTGGCGGGAAGAAGCGCAACGCACCACCGATTTTTTATTGCAACACCAAGTGCGGGGCTTGTGGGCTTATCCGGACCGTCACATCGACATGTCCAACGTCCAATTCGCCTTATTGGGCTTGCGGGCAGCGTATCTGATGGACCTGGAAATCCCGCGAGACAACCTGGCCGATTGCGCCAAAGGCTTATGGAAATACCAAAAGAAGGACGGCGGTTTCGCCTACACCCCGGATCAAAGCTCCACCGCCGGCATGACCGGCGCGACCCTTGCCAGCCTGGCGGTTTTGCAAGAAATCGGCAGCCAACACACGATGGTTCGAGGCATTTTGAAAAAGCGAGCCAAACAGCATCAGGCGGCCGTCCGCTGGTTGGAGCAGAACTTCACCGCCGAGGGAAATCGGGTTGGATTGTTTGCTTGGAAACCATCTTGGCACTACCCCAATTTGTGGGCGGTGGAAAGGTTTTGCGGCTTGACCGGCCGGGAACGATTGGGAGAGCAAGATTGGTATCGAGCCGGCGCTCAATGGTTGATCGAACAACAAAAAGCCAGCGGTGCGTGGGACAAAGGGGATCACCGGGTTTTGGAAGACACTTGTTTCGCCCTTTTGTTTTTGCGCCGAGCCACCATTACCGCCGATGAAGAACTGGCCATGCTCTATCAGAAAATGGACCAGGCCAAATTCGCCGCCGAGCGAAATCTGAAGATCGACCCTGCGATTCCGTTTTGGACCCAATGGTGGTTGGCCGGTCCCTGGGATGGAACCGAAGCGGACAACCTGCTGGCCGACCCGCCGTTTCAACCGCAAGCTTGCCGGCCCAAAAACCGACGCAAAATCGCCCGGCGAAGCTGGCAACAAGTGGAACTTTCCGATCGGGGATGGACCGACTTGGAAGCCCATTTGGAAATCGGAGGCGATCACTTGCTGTGGGTGCTGGCCCTGGATTTCGCATATCGTCGCGGCACGGAAGACCCGCCGGAGTTGGACGCCCTTTTATGGCTGAATCTGGAAGACGGTTGGGATTTGTATCTCGACGGCAAACGCCAATCTTTTTCTCGCCGGGTGCAGGCCCCCATCATCGAGGACGTCCGCGTCCCGGTGCGCTTAAGTCCCGGTGCCCACCGATTGGTCGTTTTAGTGGAAGACTACGGCGGCGCTTCCGCCTTTTCCTGCCGCATCAGCGATTCCCAAGGCCGGGCCCTGGGTTCGCGGGTGGTGGTCTATCCCGACGGAATTCCAAATCGTTAATTGCGCCTGCGGTCAACTGCGGCGGTGGACCGAGGTGGTGGAAGCCTGATCGGCCGGCAAAATCATCATGTCGGCAATGGTGACGTGAGCCGGGCGGTCCGCCACCCAAACAATGGCTTCGGCTACGTCTTCCGCCACCAAGGGAGTCATTCCGGAATAAGCTCCCTGGCCGCGCTCGAAATCGCCGTGGAACCGAACGGTGGAAAATTCGGTGTTGACCAAACCGGGATCCACCGAACTCAAACGCACTCCGGTATCGACCAAATCCAAACGCAAAGCTCGAGTCAATCCGGCCACGGCGTGCTTGGTGGCGCAATACACGTTGCCGCCGGGATAAACCTCCCGACCGGCAATGGAACCAAGCATGATGACGTGTCCTTCGCCGCGGGCAACCATGGCCGGCAACAGCCGTCTGGTGACGTAGAGCAAGCCCTTCAGATTGGTGTCGATCATCTCCTCCCAATCCTCGATCTCGCCTTTTTGCAGGGGCTCGAGGCCTCGGGACAGGCCGGCGTTGTTGACCAAGACGTCCAGCGGCAAAAACTCCGGCGGAAGCTCTCCAAGACTTCGATCCACGGCTTCCCGATCGCGGACGTCCAAGGCAAAGCCGTAGAAAGGCGTTCCGTAGTTTTGAGCTACGGCCCGGCTTAAGGCTTCCAGGCGATCGGCCCGGCGACCGCAGGCCAAAACCTTGGCGCCGGCGGCGGCGAAAGCCAACACCGTGGCTTCGCCGATGCCGGCGGTGGCTCCGGTGACCAGGACCGATTTCCCTTGCAGGCGTTGGCTCATCGATGCCTTAGTAGTCCAAAGATTTTTGGTCGCGGCGGTCGCGCAAATAAGCGAGGAAATCGGCCATCGTCAGACTGCGCTGTTCTTTGACCCCGTGGACCCGGAGATTCAGGACGCCCTGTTCGACTTCGCGGCCGCCGAGCACCACCATGTAAGGAATCTTTTCCAGTTCCGCATCCCGAATTCGCTTGCGCAACGGGCCGTCGGTTCGAATCTCGGCCCGGAAACCGGCGGCGGCGATTTGGTTGCGGTAATCTCCGGCGGCACTTTCCTGATCCGAACCGATCGGCAACACCACCACCGGATTCGGGTGCAGCCAAAGGGGCCACCAACCGGCGAAATGTTCAATCAAACCGCCGACGAATCGCTCCAAGCTGCCGAACAAAGCCCGGTGCACCATGACCGGCCGTTTCAATTCGTTGTCGGCGTCGTTGAACTTGATGTCGAAGCGGTCGGGCAGGTTGAAGTCGACTTGAACGGTGGGCCCTTGCCACTCCCGTCCCAAGGCGTCGCGCATCTTGAAGTCGATTTTCGGGCCGTAAAACACGCCCCCGCCAGGATCGTCTTGCAACGGCAATTGGCGCCGAGCCGCCGCCGCTTTCAAGGCGTTCATGGCATGTTCCCAGACTTCGTCGCTGCCCAAGGACTTCTCCGGCCGAGTCGCCAAGTAGGCGGTGTATTGGTAGCCGAAGGTGGTGAGAATGGTGTGCACCATGTCGAGGACGCCGACAATCTCATCTTCCAATTGGCCTGGAGTGGAGAAGATGTGAGCGTCGTCTTGGGTGAACCCTCGCACCCGCAACATGCCGTGCAGAGTTCCGGAGGGCTCGTAACGGTACACCGTGCCCAATTCCGCGAATCGAAGCGGGAGGTCCCGGTATGAGTGGCGCCTGGAATTGAAGATAGTGACGTGTCCCGGACAATTCATCGGCTTGACCCGGTGAGGATGTCCATCGACGTCCATCGGCGCCCAAATCATTTCGCTGTAATTTTGCAGATGGCCGCTTTGCTCGAAAACCGGTTCTCCGGCGACGTGCGGGGTGTAAACCGGCCAGTAGCCCGCTTGGTCGTGAAGCTGCCACCACCACGCCTCCAACTCCCGGCGCACGTGGCCGAGCTTCGGATGCCAAAACACCAAACCGGCGCCGAACTTCGGGTGCAAACTGAACAGATCATGTTCCCGCCCGAGCTTGCGATGATCTCGGGCTTGCACTTCCTCCAGATAAACCAGGTATTTCTTCAGGTCCTTCTTCGACCACCAAGCCGTGCCGTAAATCCGTTGCAGCATGGCGTTGTTGGCATCGCCACGCCAATAGGCTCCGGCCACGCTGAGGAGGCGAAAGCCGTCCTTCGGAATTTGGCCGGCGCTTTCAACATGGGGACCTTCACAAAGATCGGACCAGGTGCCGTGATCGTAGAAGGTGATGTCTTCCCCTTCGGGAATGTCGGCCAACAACTCGACCTTGTAGGGTTGCCCGGCGTCCTGCAACCGTTTCGTCGCCTCGGCTCGACTCAAGCGCGAATACTGGAACTCGCCGGCTTGTTTCAGCAGCTCGGTCATTTTCGCTTCAATCTGCGGCAGGTCCTCTTCTGTGAGAGGTCTGGGAAGCTCAAAGTCGTAGTAGAAGCCGTGCTCGATGGGCGGGCCGATGGCCACCTTGCCCTCGGGAAACAAACGCAACACGGCGTCGGCCATGATGTGGCTGACCGAATGCCGCAGCGCTTCTAAGGAGACGGGTCCGGATTGAGGTTCGAAAGGGAGACTCATGATGTCTTCTCGGCCGGCCGTACCTGGGCCGCGCGAGGTCGCTGATTCTAGCGCCTGCGGCGGAAAGCTCTGGACTTCGGATTTTTTCAAATATGGCTTCAATTTCGCCGCCTTGGCGGGAAAGGCGAGAAGGAGAACCCACTCCACCCTCATGAAAACTCTCCATCCTTTCCTTTTGTTGTTGTCGGCGGCAGTCGGCCTGGCCGGATTCGCTCCCGGCCGCCCTGGCGCCTCCCCCGACCCCGAAACGGTCACCCTGCGCTACCCAAGTCCCGATTCCGGCCCGGAATCGGTGGAGACCATCGATCTCTATTGGGATGCCTACGGCGTGCCCCACGTGTTCGCTCAAAGCGATGCCGGAGCCTATTACGGCGCCGGCTACGCCTGCGCCCGCTTGCGGCTGTTTCAAATGAGCTGGCACCGGCTGATGTACCAAGGTCGATTGGCCGAGTTTTTCGGTCCGGGAACTTGGACCAATCCGAACAATGGGGTAGTCAAGGACATCTTCACCGAATGGGACCGAAAGGTCCGGCTGTTGGGTTGGAAACGCTACGCCGAAGCCACCGCCCGCAATTTGCAACTCGCGGCGGCCGGCAGTCCGGAGCGAGAAATCTTCGACTTGCTGAGCGCCTACTGCGACGGTGTGAACGCTTATTTGTTGAATCCCACCACCACCCATTCTTTGTTTCAGGACTATCAAATTCCGTTGACCCCTTGGACACCGGCCGATTGCATCGGAATTTGGACCCGACTGGGTTCTTTTTTCTCCCCGGACGGGCTCGGCGAAGCGGCCAAGAGAAAAACCTATGAAGACATGGTCGCCCAAGGCGCCACTCGGGAGGAAATTCTCGAAGCCATCGTCGGCGCGGTAGTGTGCGACGACTCGGCACCGGTGGTGCAACAGGCCGACGTTCCGGCCGGCATTCAAGCCGCCATGGCCGCCTATGCCACCAATTTTGGTTTGTTCAGTGAAACCAATTGCCCGGGAGGTGCGGGAACGCCGGCCTTCAGCGAAGCCTTCGCGGTTCACGGCAGCCGCAGCCAAAGCGGAAAGGCCATGTTGGTCGGCGAACCGCGGGTCACGGTGCACATGCCGAACGACTTCTTGGAATGGCACATGAAAGGAGCCACCTTCGAAGTCCGCGGCATCGGCCTGCCCGGCTCCCCCAATCTACTGATCGGCTCTACTACACACCACGCTTGGAGCTTGACTGCCTTGGGTATGGACCAAGCCGATCTTTACCAATTGGAAACGGATGCCGCCCATCCGGACCAATACCGCCTGGACGGCCAATGGTTGCCGTGGGACGTGGATCAAACCGAAACCTTGCTGATTGAAAACAAAAAGACCGGACAAAGCTGGCCGCCGGAAAACGTCCGTTATCGGGAATGTCATTGGGGTCCGGTGGTGACCGAAATCACTCCCCAAAACCAGGGAAAGGAATACGCCCGCAAGGCCTTGCCCTTCGCCAATCCCTTCCACCACACTTCCATCGGCATCTTGGCCATGTTCCGGGCCACGGATTTAAGGCAGTTCGTTTCCGGTTTGTCGCAATGGAGTTTCCCGTCGGCCAACGTCATCTTCGCCGGGGAAGGAGGCGATATCGGTTACTGGGCCAATGGGCACTTGCCGATGCGCCAACCCAGTCAACCTCTGGCCGGCTTCATGGCCCAAGATGGAAGTCTCAGCGCCAACGATTGGATCGAAATCTTGCCCCATCATTTGCTGCCTTGGGTGGTCAATCCGGCTCAGGGCTTCGTGCATAGCGGCAACCACATGACCATCGGTTCCTGGTATCCGATTCCCCATCGGCCGGGCCCGGGAGGAGAATCCGGGCGCTCCCGTCGATTGAGGGAACTCTTGGAAGCCCTTCCGGCCGTGGCCGACCCGGCCCAAATCCGCCGGATTCATACCGATGCCGTGGCCATCGGGCCCCGGGACACGACTTTGCTCGGGGTTTGGATTCGGGATCAGCAACCGGCCACTCCCCTGAGTCAGAAAGCCCTGGACGCCTTGCAGCACTTGGAACTTTGGCAGCAAGCCGGCGCCACCATGGACAACCAGCACTACGCCACGGCTCTCGCTCACCACCTGAGGATGTACTTCCGTCTGGATTCAGTCGGTGCCCAAATGTTGGATCAATACGGCGGTGGAGAAAGCGGATTCAATTTCTGGGCGAAGGACGCTTTCGGTCGCATCGGCCAGGGTTTGGGTTTGACTCAAGACGACGTGGATTACGTTCAATATTTATTGGAAGACGGCTGGGATCGTTTGGAAAGCAGCTTGGCTCCCGACGGAATCGCGGTCAACGATCACCAGCAGTGGCAAGCCTGGTACACCCAAAACCTGCAAACGCCCGATCTGGCGACTTGGACCACTTTGGGCATCCCCGATGAACTTGCGCTACAAATGCCGTGGACCGCTCCAACTTTAATTTCCGTTCACGGCGGCACCATCCTCCATCAAACCGGTCAGTCCTACAGCATGTCCTTGGAACCGGGAGTTCTCGACAGCGCCCTTTCCGTGCTCCCCACCGGGCAATCGGAAGGTGAGAACGACTTTCCCCAGCACCAATTCGATCAAGTTCCCATTTGGCAAGCTGGAGCCTTACGCCCTTCTCCGACCAGCTTGAGCGGCATTCAGGCCCTTGGCTCTTGGAATCACGAAGTTTTGCAAATGCCCTAACTCCATTTCCTCTTTGCCCGAAGTCCCTGGAGCCGGCCCAGCTCCAGGGATTTTTTTTGGGTAATGTGCGCACAGGAATAACCCCTGTTTGACAGCTCCATCCATGAAATCAAACATGGATCATCGTTCTCTGGCCCAAAAAACCAACCGACTCGAACCATGAAAAAATACCTCATCCCGTTTTTGGCATTCGCTTTATTGGGACTTGTTGCAAGCTTCGGCGGGCCTCACGCTTCCGTTTCGGCCATGCAACAAACTCATTCCGTGAATCAGGTTTTTCCCAGTGACGGACGAATGGCCATCTCCTCCCTTCCTTTCACCATCGATCAATGCGGTAGCTATTTCCTAACCGATTGCCTCACCGGAGTATCCGGTTCGCATGGAATTCAGATTCAGGCCGATGACGTAACCCTGGACTTGAACGGTTTCTCGCTGATTGGAGTTGCAGGTTCATGGAGCGGCATTGACGCCGGCTTCAACAATTTGAAAAACATTGTGGTGAAAAATGGCACGATTCGAGATTGGGGACAAGATGGAATCAACGTCGGCCAAAATGGAGCGAACGGACCAGTCAACGGCCATTTTTCGAATTTGAAGCTCTTCAATAATGGAGGAAACGGCCTGGATGCCGGCCGGGCTTCAACCGTAGTCGATTGTTCCGCCCATCTCAATGGTGCCGTTGGTATTCTGAGTCATGACCATAGCTTGTTGATTCGCTGTCGATCCAGCGAGAATCAATTTGGGATCGTCACCGTTTCTGATTCCGTGGTAAAGGATTGTTCGGCTTTCAACAATGCTCAAGACGGCATCACCACCGGGGATGGGGCCGTAGTGGAGAATTGCACTTCAGGCCAAAACGGTGGCTTCGGATTCAACGTCCCCAATAGTTTGCTTAGGGGCAATACTTCCCGGGCCAACTCCAGCAATTGGAACGCTCCGGCTTCCTCCATGATTGAAAACCACTAGTCGGAGAAACCTGAAGCTTGCCGCCGCAATCCAAGTCCATAAGCTCCTCATGGACTCGAGGAATTGGTTTTCATTCGTTCTCGGGTTTGGCCGAAGCCTCCGCCGGTTCCAAAGGGGAAGTCTCTGGAGGATCCGGCAAAGGGATGTCCTTCAACCAAGTTTGTTCATTTTGGTGCCAGCGTCTTCCAATGTGATTGACGGTCCCGAGCACGTCCTCGTCCTCTAGGGACTGCCGGTTTCGCAAGAAGAAGTCTCGAAACTTCTCTCGGTCTAAAACCATGAAGTCGCGCCGAGCGAGAGATTCATGGAGCACGAAGAGGTAGTGCATCTTCCCGGTAGTCTTGGTGAAAATGGTTCCGTCCAGCTTCAATTTTGGAAGATATTCCCAGGCTTGCTGCCATCTCCCTACGACCACCAAGGCCTTCACCAGAGTGTCCACGTCCGCCGCCTCGAAACCGGCGAATTCTTGTTCCCGATAAGAATCCAGCAACTCTTTCATTCGCTGGGTGCGCCCCAAATACATGTTGCACTTGAGCAAATTGGTTCGAGTGGCCAGCCACGGCTCCAGATGCAACTGCTCTTCGAGTACCGAAATAGCTTCCGAAACAAGTTGCTCCTTTACGTCCTCATGCAGCAAATGGTGGCCAACTGCGCCGGAAATCAGCAGCGCCCGGTTATAGGCAACCGCCTCCCTGGCCAGCGGCTGAGTTTGCAATAACTCCCCTTCAAGAAGGCGATCAAAGTAGCGCAAGGCATGCTGGAAACTATCGACGGGCTTTCCAAACAAACTGGTTGGCCCGCCGGGAAGGCTCACTTCCAGCAAATCACTTTGAATGCATAAGGCCAATAGGTGTTCCGGCATCAAGAACTCATGCTCGATCGACACCGGGTCCACAAGCAAATGATAAGCCTCTCGATTGCGGCCCATTCCTTTCAAGACATGAGCTCGGTGAATTCGATCCATTGCGGATTCTTCCTTGTAAGGTAAATACCATTGATCCAGGTCCGGCAGCGGATCGTCGGCTTTGGCGAAAGGGTCTCGCTCTTGAAACTTTTCCTGCAAGTGTTCGAAATAGTAACCCGAAGCCCCAAGCTGTTCCAACCGATCAAGCCAGGTTGCGACATTTTCCCAGTCCTTCGCTCGAATGGCGGCCTCCGCCAGTAAGAGGTAGGGCTCTTTTTGCGTCGGCTCCATTTGGGTGCAGAAGCGCAAGCTGCGGTCCATTTGCTGATAGATAGCTTGCCGGCGTTCCTCATCGAGATAAAGGTGATCCGAAGTGAGAAGAATGAAGGATTGTTGTAGGGTTTGGAGGAACCGTTTGTGATTTGCGGCCCGCCGGGCATCCATGGAAAGCAGGAAGGCGACCGCAAGGGACGAAACCAAAATCAACCCAACGGCGGCGGCGGCGATCGGCTTGCGATAGAACCAACCGGATCGAAGCCATCGCTGCGGCGACCATCCCATCGGCGCCAACAAAGGTCGGCCTTGAACAGCGGCGCGCAAATCTCGAGCGAAGTCGGCGGCGCTAACGTAACGTTTGTTGGGGTCTTTCTCCAACGCTTTGGCACAAACCGCGGCCATAGCAGGAGAAACCGATCGATTCAAACTTTGCGGTGACTTCGGAAGCTTCTCCCGGATTTGTCGAAAAAGCTGCTGCTCCGAATCTCCGGAAAAGGGAAATTCCAAGGTGAGGAGCTGATAGAGGCTGACCCCGAGGGAGAAGATATCACTGGCCGCGGAAGCTTGATCGGATTGCCTCGTGCGTTCCGGAGCCAAATATTGTCGAGTTCCCAAAATGGCACAAGATTCGGTCAGAGTGCCAAATTGGTCACTCAAAACCAGACCGAAGTCAATGAGCACCCCACTTCCATCTTCCCGCAAGACAACATTGGAGGGTTTGACGTCTCGATGAATCATCCCCGCCCGATGGATTTCCTCCAATCCATCGGCAACCGTAGCCAGCAATTGGGCCACACGATGTTCGTATCCCCCTTGCCCCGGCAACAAGCGCTCTCCCTCCTTTCGAGCGGAAAGCAGATCCAAGCCCCTCAGTTTTTGCAGCAGGTTCTCGAGATTGCCCTCCGGAAAATATTCCATAGCCACGAAGGGAGCATCGTCGACCCTACCGACTTCATGGATCTGAGCTACGGCAGGATGCTGCACCTTGGCCAGAGCCTTTCCTTCTCTTTGGAAACGTTCCTGGTTTTCCTTCAAATAGCAATAAGGCCTGGGCAACACCTTGATGGCGACCTCTCGCTCTAAGGTGTCATGCCGCCCCAGGAATACGGTTCCCATACCGCCCTGGCCCAATTTTTTCAGCACTCGATAAGCTCCGATGAACTTCGGCATCGATGGAAAATCTTGCGCCGGCAAGAGGTGAAGCGCTTGGCTCAATCCCTCCTCCAGGCGCTTTCGTAAATGAGGATCGCCGGCGCTGGCTTGCTCCAAGTCTGGAACCTTTCCCGCCAAAGATTGTTCAACCAGCCTCGCCAATAGTTTTTGAAAATCACTATCCGAGGAATTCGAATCACTCATCGTTGCTCACTTCCTTCTTCTCCATGGCCACGGTGACTTGAGCCAAAGCTTTGGCCAATAAGGCTCGAAAAGATGCTGCGTTGGATAAACCCATCTTCTCCGCCGCTTCTTCGGCTGAAACGCTAAGCAAACGGCCGAGGATAAAGGCTTCTCTTCGCCGATCGGATAACTCTCGAACCGCCGCCATCATCCTCTCATATTGCTCTTTCCCCATGCATTGCTGGCTAGGGGTCGGCTCGGCGTGGCGTAGTCCGCTCAAGCCAGGCTCCTGGCTTAAGGACTTCAACTTGGCTTGATCCCGTTTTCCGGCGGAAAAGAAGCGATGCCTTTGGATCAATTGGTTGCTGACCGCCGCGCTTAAATAAAAGATCAATTCATCCCGGTTTTGAATCCCTTTCGGAGGCTGTACCTTGAGCAGTTTCAGGAACACGTCTTGCACCACGTCCATGGAATCGGCCATCGCCTTCAGCTTGCGGCTGATTTTCGCCCGCACAATTTCTCGAACCGGAGCGAAACAACTCCGGTAAATTTCAGCGAATCCATCGCCGTTTCCTTCCTTCCAAAGTTGAATCGCTTCTTGCAATTCAAAATCATCCTGTTGGGGACCCTTTCTCTCCGGCACATCTGGAAAGGTGGAATTGGTCATGGTGAAGCTCGCTCCAAAAGCAAGATAGCAGAGCCGAAACCATGGCCCAGCCGGCCCGGAAGTCCGCGCCTGAGAGAGCGCGGACTCCGAAACAGCGGAAAGCTTCATTGGATCACGAAAACTTCGGCGTTGCTGGCTTGCCCCATTCCCAGACTTAGATCCAAAGCGGAAGCCTGGAGAGCCACGGACCATCCCTGCAAGGCTGGATTGTTGGGAAGATTGAGAGTGAAGGGAAAAGCCCCACTAGGATCGGCAATTCCAGAAGCCACAGGCCCTCCAACCAGTAAATCAGGATCCAAAATCGAGTTTCCAAAAATGGGATGGACCGGTCCAGGAGCGGAAAGAATTGGACTCCCTTGAGGCGAGGCCGTGGCGTAAACCCCCACTTGGGCGCCAGCAACGGTTTGCACGACTCCGGAAATCATGTCCCCGATTCCAAAGGGCCCGGAAACCGTCAGATCCGTTTGGTTAAATTCGTAGGCTCCCATGTCCGGAACCACCGTTCCGAGCCAATGGCCATCCTGAACCCGCGGCTTGCCGGCAATATCCGCCACCGAAAGCCAAGCCGTTTCGTTTCCGCCATCGATGCACGGGGAACCGAGGCTCAAGGAATAATCTCCTTGGACCAGGGGATTCGCTTGAATGTTGCCTTGGCCAGGGGGAAAGAAATTGGTGCCGGTACAAGAATGCCAAATCTGGTGGTCGCTCACTCCGGCAACGTCCACGCCATTATTGCCGAAGAAAATGCCGCTGGCAATATAGGCACCAGCGGTGGATTGGATCGAACTTTGCAGGCCGTTGCCGCCGTTGTCCATGCAAGTGTTGTGAGTAAATACCAAGTTCCCTGCAGGATCGATGGCATGGTTCAACCAAATGCCATGACCGGCATTGAGCACTGCCACATTGTCGTGGATTTGAGTGTCCCAGCAATGATGGTCCTGAATCCCCTGGCCATTTCCTTCCAACCAATTTCTGGAAAGCACCACTCGATGGGATCCATTTTCAATCTCAATGCCACTTCCCTGACAACCGAGAATCCGGTTTCCGGTCACCAAAGTATCATGTGGACCTCCGAAATAGTTTTCTAGATAGACTCCATGGAGATTGAAATTTTCAATCGTGTTTCCCCGAATCACCGCTTCCTCGTGACCGTGAAGCTGAATACCGTGACTCGTACCTCCAGTAAAAGTATTGCCTTCAATGACCACGCCGGTGCAATTGTGTCCCGCCCACACGGCATACTCCACCGTGCCGCCACCATAGAGGCCGGCCACCCCGAAGTCGTTGTTGAGGATCTTTACCCGATCCGCCCCATACCAGGCTCCGGCAACGATGATGCCATGGGTATTGTCCAATCCGGTATTCCCTTCAAGGACGACATCGTGGGTCCCAAGGACTTCAATGGCATTGCCGCAACCCAAAAACTGATTCCCTTTGACGGTGGAATTTTCATGCCAGTAAGAACTAATTTGATTCTCAATCGTCAGGCCGCAAGTTCCCCCACCCACCTGAGAATATTGGATGATGTTTTCTTCAATGTGAATTTCTCCGCCATGCCAGCCGAACAACCAAAGGCCTCGATGAGGATCCAACAAGGTGTTATTCAAAATGTCAACCTTGCCCAAGTTCATCGAGCCTTCCAGCAAGAACGTGTCCCGATTACCGATGCCGTTGCCTTCAAATGAGTTATTCGAGATTTCCAAAGCGGATTTCATCGACCCCACGGTAAAGTCCACCCATATCGTTTTCTCGGTGTTGTTCCCTAGAGCCAGGGTTTGAGAAAATACGTTTCCCAGGATTTTCGGCGAAGCAGTGCAACCGCCCAGAGGGGCCAATTTGATTGCCGAATTGACGTAATCATGAAACTCGCAGTTCTGAATCACCGGCTCGTGAATGTCCCCGGGGCCTGGAAGGATTTCAATCACTCCTCTTCCGGGAACCCCCAGTCCCAAACAATGAAAACTAAGGCCTTCCAGAGTGGAATGGCGAAACGAGATTTGATCCAAGTATTGAATGGCAGCGTTGGAGCCGGGCTCCACGATCCAAGCTCCGGGATAGTTCAGATCCGCCTTGATGCTGACGTCCTCGGGTAAAACCCAGGGAAAGGACTCGAAGGCGGTATAGGAATAGTTACGAATCGAAGTCCCTTGCAAGTAAATCGTCGAGCCAGGGCTCAAGGGTTGAGCCAAAGCCCAAGACACGGTTTGAAAAGGTAAGTCTGCTTGACCTGAGTTGGCATTGTTTCCGGTGTCTGGATTCACCCAATAGTCTTGAGGCAAGGTCAGGGCCCCGCCGAGACTGGGGGTGAGCACAAGGGCGGCGGTGATCCAAAGAAGCTTTCGAATTCCCATGAAATTGGCTGGTTAGGACCTCTTCTGGTCGGCGAAGAGGGCGTCTGGGGTCATGAACGCCGAACTGCCGCGTGCGCACCCTGGTCCCCCCCTTTTTTCACCAGGCCTCCAACCAGAGCTAAGATCCTGAGCCAAGACGCCGAAGATCTCGGCCGCTCCTCAAGCCTCCTCCTTCATGACCACCGCCACCAAGCCCATCTCCACCGGAATTCTTTTTCGCGGCCCTTTCGTCTGGTCCGGGGTTGTTTTCGCTTTGGCCGGCTACCTGGCGGAGGAGTTCATCAGCAGCGAACTCAGCTTCGAATTTTTCCTCCTTTTCGGTGGCCTGTTCATCGGCATCGGTTACGAACGCAACCGCTGGTTGCAGATGAGGACAGAGCAGGAAGAGCGGAGCGAAAACCAAAATTCGAAAAAAAACTGAAATTTCGACTACCCGGGTCGTACTACCTGGGTAGTCTAGATGCCGGTGGCGCCCCACCGCGCTTGACCCGGAGAACCCCGGAGAACGTTGATGAAAGTCATCCTGTTGTTGCCCTTAAGTTTGGCTGGTTTGGCGGCGACCTCGCCGCTTGGGCTCTGGCAAGAGCCCAACCCCTTTAAAGATGCGCCGGAAGCTACCCCGGCGCCCAAGGTGGCCGGCGGAGGCGGAGGAGTGGCCGCCGTGCCGGGAGCCGCCGGAACCGCCTTGGCCACCAACTCGCTGTCCAGCGCCCTGGCCCAAGCCCCGGCCACTCCGCCCTCTCCGGTAGGCAGCCCGCAACGCTGGCGGATGGTGCAAGTCCAAGCCGGTGATTCCCTGCAATCGTTGTCCCGCAAACATCTCGGCACAACCAAGCATTGGCAGGCGATTCAGGAAATCAACGGATTGAAAAACCCGAAACAGCTCAAAGTCGGCCAGTGGTTACGGTTGCCGCTTCATACCCAACCCAGGGGTTTGGTTCAGGAGCCGAATTCGAAACAAAAGGCTGAGCAAGCCGCCCGGCGAGAAGCCTTGGAATCCCGAGTGATTGAAATCGAGCTCCGCCGGCAACTGGCTGATTTGGAGCACAAAAGGCAAACTTTGAAATTACATCGGCAAGAGGCCTTGCATAAATTAGATCGGGAAACCGAAATGGCTATGCAACACCTAGAACGCAATCGATTGGATGAAGAAAGATTGCGCGCCGAGTTAAACCGCAGCATTGCCGAACAGGTGGAGCTCGACCATCGCATCAACGATTTGCGTCGGAGTTTGGATGCCGCTTCCCTCCGCCTTTCCGAGAAGCATCCCGAAGTCCAGAATCTGAAAGCGCAATTGGAATCCACTCTGGCTCAAGAAAGGGAAACGGAAGAAGCCCTGAACGGCGGTTGGCGGCGATTGGAAAAGCTGCAAAAAGAATTGCATCACCGCCAGAACTCTCTTTTGGCGGAAAGAGACGACCGCATGCACGCTCTCTTGATGGAATTGGAAGCCGCCGAAATTTCTCTGAACGAACAGGCGATGGAATTGGAGCTGCGAGCCCAACAAAAGCAAATGGCTCTGGAAGCGGAAGCCTTGGCTGCTCTGGGTTACGTCCAAGCGATGGACAACCACCAAGATCCTGCTCTAGGCGGCATCGGCCGGAGGCTTCCCACGGCCGCCCCGCCTCCCGAACTTCCGGTTGAGCCCGCAGCTCCCTTGCCCCCGCAAGCGCCGAAAACTCCGAGAACTCCCAAAACCCCTCTCAAGGCTCTGGGTTATGCCGGCGTCAGTGTTCCGGTCGATCCCAGGCTTCCCCAAGCTCAACCGCCCTTACTGGAAGACATCTACCGGGTAGTGATTGAGATGCAAGCCGAACTCCGGCATTTGCACGAGGACGTGAAGGAATTGCGTGATCGGCTGGACGCCGACCGCCTTCCGGCCGGGGAGCGCTTGCGCTAATTCGGCCATGAACGATACCCGTCAACACCAATTGGGCGATTTGCAGTTCGCCATCATGCGGGTGTTGTGGGAACGCCGCGAAGCCACCGCCAGCGAGGTTCATGCAGCCTTGCTGGCGGAGCGGGGGTTGGCACCCACCACCATCGCCACCATGTTGAAGAAAATGGAAGCCAAAGGAGTGGTGGACCACCGCACCGAAGGCAGGCGATTTATCTATCGGCCCTTGGTGCAAGAACGGGAAGTTCGCCGCTCCATGGTCCGGGACCTGGTGTCGCGCTTGTTTCAAGGGGATGCCACCGCCCTGGTCAACCACTTAGTCACCGAAAAGGAACTGGACCGGGAAGAATGGTTGCGCTTGAAAGCTATGCTGCAGGAAGGGGAGGATCAGGGAAATGAATGAGCCGCAAACTTGGTTGCAAGAGAGTCTGCCTTGGGCGGTTCAATTCCTCCTGCACAGTGGCTTTTGGCTTGGAGGCGCTTGGACCATTCAAAAACTGTTTGCCAAAGGGAACGCCGGTTTCCGTGATCGGTTGTGGAAGGCCGCCGTCCTCGGCAGCCTGCTTTCTCCTTTTCTCACCCAAAGCTGGTCTCTTTCCTCCTGGAATCTTTTTTCTTTCGGCTGGACTTCTCCGGTAGCGGTAGAAGGTCCGCCCCCCACTCTCGAGGCGGAATCAGGAGGTCCATTATGGTCGGCCTTGCCGCCGGCGGCGGGCGAAGGAGCCGCCCGTTCGGCTCTTAGCCTGCCCCCCAACTCCTTTTCCGAATTGGATTCCGATAACCAGCCCGCCGGCCTCGGGACCGTAGCCGCCCCTGCGCCTTTACCGGCGGCTTCCCCTTGGTCAACGCGCCTCTTTTGGAGTCTCTGGATCCTGGTCTTGGTTTGGAGTCTCTGGCAACTGGCTCGCATTTTTGGCAGTCACGCGCGCCTGGGTCGCCAGCTTCGCCAGGCCAAAGCGGTCACCGATCCTCAAGTGCTGCAACTTTGGCGAAGCCTTCAAGCTTCCGACAAAACCATTCCTCTGTTTGCCAGTTCCACCGTCCAAGTGCCGATGGCGGCCGGCTTGATCCGGCGTAGGGTGGTTTTGCCGGATCGAGCGCTGCAAAGCCTGCCGGCATCGGCCCTGGCCGCCTTGTTGGCTCATGAAATCGCCCACCATCGCCGGGCGGATCCTTGGTGGACCCTCCTGTTTCGCCTCTGTCGCCATGCCATGCCCTGGCAACCGCTGTACCGCCTGGCTCAGCGGGAAGCGGAAAGCGCCGCCGAAGAACTCTGCGACCGTTGGGCCGCCCGCCGCACCGGCAATCCCCGGGCTTTGGCTCATTGCCTGACCGAAGTAGCCGCCTGGCTGTTACGGCCACAGCCGCTCCCCGCCCCGGCGATGGCCTCTCGACCTTCACTGCTGCGGACTCGGGTGCAGCGGCTGTTGTCCCCTCCCGGCCCCCACCACGCCAATGAAGATCAGGGCAACCTACCTTGGACTTGGTGGAGTGGAGTTTTGCTGGTGGCCCTTTTCCTGCCCGGCTTCCGCTACACCGCCCAAGCGGCCACCCCTGAAGCTTTCCCTTTACAAGCCGAGAACCCGTCGCTTGCCGAAGCTACCGTCGAAATGCACGCTCCATTGCAGCCGGCAGATTTGTTCGAAGCGACTTCGGTGCTCAGACTCACCCTCGAACAAATCGAATCGGAGTTGCAAAGCTTGGAGCCGCTTCTGCATCGTCAAAGGCCGGAATGGCATTCCGAATTGGCGAACCTACAAAATCGCTTTCAGCGCTTGAAGGCCTCACAAGAAAAACTGCAAACTTTACTTCAAAGTTGGTCAGAGGGTTCCGATCCCGAGGCTCCCGGCGGAATCGACGTCCCACATGCTTTCCAGTAGGCTACGGAAACGGCTCGAAAGCCCAAGCTTTGAAAAAAGGCTTGGGCTTTTTCATTTTCCCCGCCGACTTCCAATAACCAGCGTTGAATGCCGGCGCGCTGCAGCCGCTGTTGCAATTGTTGCAGGAAAAGGCGGCCGAATCCCTTTCCCCGGCAATCGCGGCGAAGGACTAAATCTTCCAAACTCGCCAGAGCTTGATTTGCGGCCCAATACAGCACCACCACCGCCACTCCTATGCACTCGCCTCCGACCTCCAGGCGCAGCAAGCGTGGCCCGGCATACTGCAAATCAGAATCTTCGAAATCAAGATCCTGATCGGCAATAAAAACAAACTCTTTCTTTATGGATTCCCGAAACTCCGGCGCCCAGCGGCCGGGAGCCAGCGCTCGGCCGCATTCAATTTCTCCATGGGAAATATAGGCAGGATCCAAGGCATCACAAAAAAGCTCGGCCAAACGGCCGGCTTCCTCTGGATCGTGAACGCATTGAAATTGAAGTTGCATGGCGAAGTTGGATCGGTTCGAGCGCATCGGATCGATGGCGCCATCCTAACTCCGACTCGGCAAAGAGCACTAAGCGGCTAAATTGAGGTCATGGCGAGCCCTCCTCCCTCCCCCTCCCGTCGCCGGTTGTTGCAGTATGCCGCTCTCGGTGCCGCCACCTCCCCCGCCACCCTGATCGCCAGCCCGAAGCCGCCTCCTCCCCCCCGCGGCAACCCGATCGCGGTCTCCACTTACAGCTACTGGCGTTACCAGGAAGGAGATCGCCTGGCCGTGGATCAGTGCATCGATTTGGCCGCCGAGATGGGTTTTGACGCCGTGGAGTTGTTGGAAGTGCAAATGCACCGCAAAGACCCGGCGTATTTGCAGCAGTTGAAACGGCGCGCTTTCGTGCAAGGAATGAGTTTGTGCGGTTTGTCCACTCATCAAGGTTTCGTTACTCCGGATTCGGAGAAACGGAAACGAGAAATCGCCAAAACGGAGAGCAGCCTGGAATTGGCCTATGCCTTGGGCATTCCAACCATCCGGGTGAATACCGGACGCTGGGGAACCACCAAAAGCTTTGACCAGTTGATGAAGAATCGCGGCTTGGAACCGCCGCTATCCGGTTATACCGAGGAAGACGCCTTCCCCTGGGTCATTCAAGCTTTCGAGACTCTGCTCCCCAAAGCGGAAAAGCTCGGGGTCGTCATGGGCCTGGAAAACCACTGGGGCTTGGGCCGGACTCCGGAAGGAGTCTTAAAAATCGTGGAAGCCGTGGATTCCCCGTGGCTGGCTTGCACCTTGGACACCGGCAACTTCTTGGAGGACCCTTACGATCGCTTGGCCAAGATGGCTCCTCGCACGGTATTCGTCCAAGCCAAGACCTATTACGGAGGAGGAGTTTGGTACACCTTGGAATTGGATTACGCGCGCATCGCCGCGATCCTCCGAAAGGTGAACTACCGCGGCTTCATCTCTTTGGAATTCGAAGGTCTGGAAGATCCGCGTAGCGCGGTCCCGAAAAGCTTGGCCTTGTTACGCCGGGTTTTTGCCGAATAGGCGGGCGCTGAAATCCTGGAAATCCCAAACCAGGCTGAGCAAGGCAGGCACCACGAACAAGGTGAAGTTGGTGCTGACCACCAAACCGCTCACCACCACGGCAGCCAATCCCTGATACAACTCGGAGCCGGCACCCTGGCCGATGGCCAAAGGCAGCATGCCGAACACCGAGGTGGTCACCGACATGAAGATCGGCCGCAAGCGGCTTTGGGCGGAGCGGACCAAGGCTTGCCGCTTCTCCACTCCCTCCAAGATGAAGTTGTTGGCTTGGTGAACGATCAAGATGGCATTGTTCACCACCACCCCGGCCAAAATCACGAAGCCCAACATCGAGAGCAAATCGTAAGTGGCATTGGGGCTCCAATCCGACGCCAGGCTGATGCCGAACAAACCGCCGGAAAGAGCCAGGGGAACCGTAACCAAAATGACCAGCGGCGAGATCCAGGAGCGGAAAAGGGCCACCAACAACAAGTAGGAAATCAGAATCGCCAACCAGAAGGAATCGGTTAGAGCTCCCAAGGTGCGACTGAATTTGTCGGCCGAGCCCCCCAATTCGATTCGCGAATCCAAAGTGGAGTCCCGCCGCAGCTCAGCGATCAAATTGGCTTCCACGTCGTTTAACACCGCTTGCAGGACGGCGTCCGGATTCAAATTCACGGTCAAGGTGATCGCCCGTTCCCGTTCCAAGCGGTTGACGCTTTGCGGACCGGAGCCTCGCTGCACCTCCGCCAGGGCTCCCAGAGTGGTTTGCTCTCCGGCGTTGGTCATCAGGGGTAAAGCTCGAAGATCCTGATCACCCGCCACTCGGGCCGAAGGGACCACCAAAGTCAAATCGTAGTCCCGGCTGCCGTCGCTATAGGTAGCTACTCGCCGGCCGGCGATGGCGATTTCGACTACCGATCCCACTTCCTGAATCGTCATGCCGGCTTCGGTAGCCCGGTGCGGATCGACTTCGACCTTTAATTCGGGCCGGCCTTGCACGTAATCGGAAGAAACCCGTTGAACCCCCTCTACGCCTCGAAGCTGTTGCTCCATGGTGGCGGCGATGGCCGCCAATTGATCCAGATCGGGGCCGGTGATTTCCACCGTAAACTGCTTGCCCGAATCCTGGAACAAACTGGCCTGGAAGGGAAACATGGACCGGAACCCAGGAGTTTGAAAACAAACCGGAACGAACTTTTGTTGAAAAGCTTGCAAGCCCGGACCGGTGGCCGCTTCATTTTTGAGCACCACGCCACCGCCGTTAAAACCGCTCGCCACCACCAGGAAATAGCGATCGGTTTCCGGTTGATCCAAAATCCATTGCTCCAACCCGGCCATCGAACTTTCCATGGCCTCCGGACGCATTCCCGGAATCGGTTGGCCGAAGTACAGAATCAAATTGCGATTGCCGTTGGGCAGATAACCGGCCGGCGGCACGATTCGCAAGGTCCAAAGAGCGCCGGCGACCACCAGGACGATGAGGGCGCATTTCCAAAGCAAGTTCGAAAGTCGGGTTCCCGACAAGGAGCCGACCATCTTTCCGTAAATTCGGAGTACCGGACCTTCTTTTTGCTTCGGTTTTCGCGTGTCCAAGCCCCGGCGGAAAAACAAGGCGGCCAAGGTCGGAACCACGGTCAATGCCACCAATAGGGAAAGAGCCACCGCCGCGCTGATGGCCAATGCCAAATCGGCGAACAATTGGCCGGCTTCTTCTTCGATCCCAAGAATCGGCAGGAAAACGGCGATAGTGGTCAAGGTCGCGGCCAATACGCCACCCCAAACCTCACGACCGCCATCGGCGGAGGCTTGCTCCGCCTTTTTGCCCATTTCCAGATGACGGAACACGTTCTCCAACACCACGATGGCGTTATCCACCACCATGCCGGCGGCGAAGGCGAGTCCGGCCAAGCTGATGACGTTCAAGGAGCGGCCAAGGCCGTCCATGACCAAGAAAACCGTGATCAGGCTGATCGGGATGGAAAGCCCCACCACCAATACCGAGCGCAAGCTGCCCAAAAACAGCAACAACACCACCACCGCCAGTCCCGCTCCCAACAGCAAGTTGTTTTGCACGAACTGCAGAGCTTGATTCAAATAGGTGGTGTCCCGATAGACCGGAACCAAACGGAAATCCATGCCCCTTTGAGCGAACCGCTCATTCAGCCGCTCCACCTCCCGGTCCACGCCTTCAATCATGGTGACCACGTTGGCCCCGGTTTGGCGGCCCACGCCAATGGCCACCGTCGACCGTCCAGCGGTGTGGACGATGGAACTGGTTTCCTTATAAGTATCCTCCACTTCGGCGATCTCGGCGATGGTGACCGCACCGTCCCCATCTCGGCGCACCACCAAATCCCGGATCATTTGCAAATCCGGTGACCGCCCCTCGGTTCGCACCACGAATTGGCGCGTGGAAGTTTCCACCGTCCCGCCTCGTAGGTCCACGTGCCCTTGTCGCAAGGCATTGACTACATCCGCATAGCGGATGCCTCGGGCGGTTAAACGTTCCGGGTCCAGCAAAACCCGAATTTCCCTTTCGGCTCCGCCGACCACCAACAATTCGGCCACCCCTTCCACCCGCTCCAATTGCGGCTCCACCTCTTCGATCACGATTTGTCGCAATCGATTGGGCGGATAGTGGGACCGGGCGACGATCCACATGGAGTTGTTTTCTCCTTGATCGCCGGTCAAGGAAACCACCGGTTCTTCAGCATCGGGAGGCAAAGCCGGCAGTTGGCGCAGTTTGTTGTTGACGTCGATCAGCGCCCGATCTTTGTTGACCCCCCACTCATATTCCAAGCGCACCGAGCTGACTCCTTCCACCGAAGTGGAAGTGAGTTTTTGCAAGCCGTCGGCGCTCTGCAATAAGTCTTCGATTTCCCGGGTAATTTGCTCCTCGACTTCTACCGGACCCGCACCCGGATAAAGGGTGGTCACGGTAATGACCGGCAAGTCCACCGTCGGCTTCAATTGCACCGGGATGCGCTGGAAGGCCAACAAACTGAACACCAAAGCCAGAATCACCCCCACTGCCACCGTGTAGGGCCGGGAAACCGCGAAGCGAACCGGATCCACGAATAAGCTCCTACTCTTCTCCGGCGCCAGCTTCGGCAACTTTTAAAGCGCCTTGCCCAGGATCCTGATGTTCCTGGGTAGCCAGAGGCGCACCAGGGAAAAGATTGTCCACTCCGGTAACCACCACCGACACTCCCGCCGCCATGGCGCCGGGCACCAGCGAATCCACCGCCGCCGCGCCCTGGTTTCGGGCTAGGACCCGGATCGGAACGAAGGCGGCGGTGGCTTTGCCACTATCGGGATCTCGGTCCACCTTCACGATCACCGAACCCTGCGCGCTTTCCAGGACCGCATCAGCCGGGACCTGCCAAGCGTTTTCCACCGCTCTCCAGGCCACTTCCACCCGAACGAACATTCCGGGCATCAATTGACGCTGAGGATCCTGCCCCGGCTTCAATCGAACCACCATGGGAAAAACCCGACTGCGAGGAGCCGCCGCCGGAACTCGGGCACTGATTTCCCCTTGCAAACGAAACTCGGGAATCTCGTCGACGAACACTTGCAAAGAAGCCCCGGCGGAAATTTGGGCGGCAAAGCGGGACGGCACTTCCAGGTGGATTTCCCGATGTTCCATGTCCACGATTTGGAACACCCGGGTGCCGGCTTGGGCAAAAGCCCCTTCGTCCAAATCCCGTTCGGTAACGACCCCGTCATAAGGAGCCTTCAACCTTCCCTGCTCCCACTGGGCTTGCAAACGCCGAACCTCGGCTTCCGACTGATCCGCCCGGTGGACCGCGGCTTGCGCCACGGCGGTCAAGCGGTCCCGTTCCGATTCCGGAATCACGTCCTGGCCGACGTTTTGAGCCCGGGCGGCCTCTCGTTTCGCCAACTCCGCCTCGACCCGAAAAGCTGCGGCAGCCGCTTGGGAAGTGGCCAATTGTTCCGACAGGACTTGATCTTCCAATTGAGCCAGGAGTTGGCCCTGTTTCACCGCATCGCCGAGATCCACCGCCAGGGACACAACTCGGCCGGCCCGCTCAAAGGCCAAGTCGGACCGCCGTGCCGCGACCACGTCCCCCACCAGAGTCAGGCTTTCCTGCAAATCACCTTGCACGATTTCCGCCACGGTCACTGGAAACAAAAACTCTCCAAAACCGGGCGGGGGGCCTTCTTCAGCCGGGGTTGCCGGCCGAGTCGCCATGAACAACAAGACGGCGGCCAGTCCCAAAGCTAAAACGGGGCTGAGGAGTGAAGTTTTCTTCATGGGAGGTTGGGGTTGAGGAGCTCAGGATATCCTTGGCGCTCCCTGCAAGACACTAAGTCCTGCCATGACGTGGATCTCCCTTCTTCCCGGCGGGCTCATGGCCTGCTGGCTCACTCTCCCCGGCTTCCAGGATCCGAGGCCGGAGGTGGAGGCGGTGCGTGAAGTCGGCGCCGACCACGTGGTGGTGATTACGGTAGACGGATTGCGAAGTGATGCCATTCTTTTTGCGGGACCGGAAAACTTGCCCGCCTTGCATCGCCTGATGTCCGGGCCCTCCACGTTGAACGCTCGAACCGACCCGGAATTGACCGTGACTTTGCCGAATCATTTGGCCTTGGTCACCGGTCGATTAGCCGGCGGCGAGGGTGGCCACGCCTGGCGAGGCAACGAAACCCCCAAGGACGGTGAGACATTGGCCCAGACTGCCGGGGAACCGGTACCGTCGATGTTTCAGCAAGCTCACCGCCACGGAATTCACACCGCGGTATTGGCCGGCAAGAGCAAATTACGCTTATTGCCGCAAAGCTGGCCGGAATTGGCCGAGTATCAGGAAAGCAAGATCCCGGCCGAACTCACCACCCGCTTATTGGAGATTTGGCAGCAGCACGCCAGCAGCCTGAGCCTGATCCACTTTCGAGCCGCCGACGACGCCGGCCACGACCACGGCTGGACTCTGGCCAAGGACTCGCCCTATTTGCAAGCCGTGGCTGCGGTAGACCAAGAATTACAGCGCATTCTGCAAACCCTGGATGACGACTCCAAGCTCGGCTCCCGGGTGGTCCTCATCCTGACGGCGGATCACGGTGGTGGGGGACCGTGGAAACATCACCGGCGTTCGGATCTTTGGGTCAATTACGTGATTCCCTTCCTGGTTTGGCAACCCGGCTTGGCCGAAGCCGATCTCTACGCGCTGAATGCGCATAGTCGCTTGAATCCGGGGCTATCCGCCCCGCGCCCTGGAGAAAGTCCCCTACCTCCGATTCGCAATGCCGATGCGGCCAATTTGGCTTTGGATCTGCTCGGATTGCCGCCTCTTTCCGGATCCACGGTGAACTTTGAACAGGATTTGCAACTGCTGCCGCAGGCCGTGCCATCGCCGCCGAAAGATAAGCTCAAGGCGTGCTCGGATCCGGTTCAATCCGAAGGCCAGTCCTTTTGAATTTCGGCTCCCGGGCAAGCCTCTAAGTGGATGACTTTTGCATTCGGATGAAAGGCCGGAAAGGCCCGGTTTCGCCGCACTCGATTACCGCTGAATTCCAAGCGAGCCACTGAACGGGCGGCCAACAACGGCAAGTCGAAAGTAAAGAAATCGTTTTCTTGAATGCGAATGCTTTGGTGATAAGGCCTTTGCTGAGCCTCTAAATCGGGAATCTGCGGTTGAATGGCGATGACGGCATCGGTGAATTGATACAAACTGGTCAAACAATTTTCAAAGCGGTTGCGTCGGATCCAAACTTCGCTGCAAGGACCGCTTTCATACCAGGAACCGGCGTCGCCGGAAATCAAGATGGCGCTGCCGGAACTATGATCGAAGTGGTTGTTTTCAATCACGATTCGTTTCGAGGAACTGAACAAGGCGCCTCGGGCACGGTGATTCCGGATCTGATTGTGAGAGAACAGGACTTCCGGATAGGCGGCGAGGTTTTCCACTACGTCACCCGGCCGGCAATCCGGCGGTCGTCCTCCTTCGAAAGTCAGCCGAAACTCCCGGTCGGAAAGCTTGCGTACCTGCTTCACGACGGCTTGATCGTAGGCATCCAAAGTTTGGCTGCGAACGAATCGCAAGGGGTCGCCGGGGCGAGCGAAATCAAAGCCCAAGCTCTGATGGTGCATAAAAGAAACGCGAAGCCCGCCTCCATCTTCCAAGGCCACCACTTTCAAATAAGTCCCGTGAACGTTGATCGCGTCATCCATCATGCCTTCGAACAAGGCTTGCTCCACCCGAATCCAATCGCGGCAATGGGAAAAGTGAGTGGCGTCGGCACTGGTAGTAAAAACCCGATCGGAATCCGGCGGAATGCGCACGCCGCCGCCCCGGATGGCCACCCGCTCTGAATCTTGCACCAGCCAACCCATCCCTTCCGCCTGGTGAACCCAAACGTCGGTGAAGCGGACGTCCCGGCTCCGTTGCACCAAAATTCCAGGATGGGGCCGGCCGCCATGGCGAAGGACCAAGTGATTTCCAGGTTTCGGTTCAAGACCGGAACCGAGCAGTTCGATCCGGCCCTGGCCGATCGACTGCACGCGCCCTCGAAACGGCAGATCACCGGTGCGATAAGCCACTCGCCCGCTTTCTTTTTCAAATTCCAAGCACGACCAAACCGGGACTGCCGGAAAAGGACCGGTCATCCAAAGCGCCCCGTCTCGAATTTCATAGGGATATTCCGAGCTCAAAGCCAGTTCCAAGCGCTGCCCGTCCGCTCGTAAGACCGTCGCTTGAGAATGGTGAGGCCGGGGAAAGTCGATGCGGATTCCAGCAACTTCCACCTCTTGGCTATCGGAAATCGCTAGCGGAAGCAAACGGCCGTGGAACCGCCATACCGCCCCCTCTCCCTCAAGCCGAAATCCCTGGAAACCACAAAGGGGAATGCTGACGGCTTTGGGGGAATCCGGATCGTGATTGGAAAGAAACCAGCGGTGCCGAGCTTCTTGACTCGGAAAGAAATCATAAACGCCGGGAGGAAAAACCAAGGTCGCGTTCTTTCCTTGCCGGGCGGCTTGCAAAGCCCGATGCACTCCGGCGGTGGCATCGGCTCCCGAATCGGGCACGACGCCGAAATCCGTGACCCTCAGGGTCAAATTCTCAATCGGCTGAAAAGAATCCGGCTGCGGTACTTGGCGGAGTTCCAACCAATCGGCATGGTCGGAATGGTTGCCATCGCCGGCATCGACCACCTGCAAATAAAGCACCGCCAAGCCGGTCAAAGAAACGGAAAAGGGATGGGCCGGATCTCCCCGCCGGCGAATCCCGCTGCGCCACAACACCCGTTCCCCGCTGCGAATGATGAATTCCACCGAGGCCGGCTCCCCGGCTTCGTCGTCGACTCCGACCAAACCGGTCAAGGTGGCAGGCGAACGGTCATGGAACAAAGGGATTTCCGATTCGGCATGGGTGCCGATTCCCCGGGCGTAGGTTCTTCCCGCCACTCGAAGCGGACGCCCGCCCACGCTTCGCCCACGTCTCAAGCTTCCCCAAGCTTGGCTGGCCAAGCGGGCCTCTCGATCTTGCAAAGGCCGGGCATGGGCCGGAGGCGGATCCACCGGAGCCGGCTGCCGAACCCAGGAAAAGCGGCGGATCTCCGGCGGCAAGCGAACTTCCAAAGTCGCACCGGGTTCCAAGCTCTGCCGGTAATGCCAACCATCCGGACCATCCACGTCCACTTCCAATCGGTCTTGAACTCGACGGACGTGCAGATCGAAACGGCTGCGAAACGCGCGGACGTCCAACAAACTCATGCCCGACCAAGCTTGCGGCAAGCGTGGGTTCAATTGGAAAGTGTCGAAAGCGGTGGCTTGAAAACCGAACATGCCTTCGGTCACCACTCGGGCGTATAGGGCACTTTCGGCGGAAAGATGGCGTTGATCGCCTTCCGGCCAAGCTTCCACCGGATAGGGCACGTGATCGCCCAGCAACCGGCGCTGGGAATAAGCGCGGAAATATTCCAAGGCTCTTTCGGTGTCGCCGGCGGCGAAGGCTCCGCGCAAGCCGTACAGAGTCGATCGATCCCAAAAACTGCGGTCGGTAGCGATCGATTTCAATCCATCGGCAGTCCATAGATGGGGAGAGAATAAAGCGTTCAAAGTCCCTTCCCGGCGCTCGAACAGACCCATGGCCAGCGGAACGCAGATCCAAGAGCGTAAGACTTCACTGCCCTCGTGGTATCGATAGGTTTCAAATCCTTCAATTTCGGCGCCGAAAAATCTTTCCACCGCCTCGGCCAACTCGGCGGCCCTTTCTTCCAAGCCTTGGCTGACTGCCGGATCTTGCTTCAAAGAACGGGCAAGATGAGCGGCATCTAATAGAGCCCGGTAATAAAGCATGGAGGTATTCAAATTAGTCCGGCCGTGAGGCAATCGACCTTCCAACTCATCTCGATCGGAAGCCACCACCCCTTCCTCGGTCAAGCGGCGCCGGCAATATTCCAGGCACCACGCAATCAACGGCCAAAGTTCTTTCGCCGCCTCCGGTTCTCCCAAGGTCAAGGCGAAGCGGCTGGCACCATAAGCCACCATGGCGGCATCGCCGCGATCGCCGGCTCCTTGCCAAACATCGCGTCCTTCGGCGATGATCGAACTCGGAAGGAAGAAATAATCCGGGTTTTGAAACCGGGCGAAATGCCGCAGCGCGTTCCAGGTGGCTTCATTGGCTGCCGGATCCCCGAGAAATGGAAAAAACGGTCCGGCGTATTCAATGCTGTCATTGGCCCAAATCGCGGCGTAGTAGCGGGTCCCGCCTGGAGCGTGCATCAAGCCGCCTTCGGTTTCCAAGACGCTTTCCGCCGCCCGCAGCTTGGCCAAAGCGAAGGCAGCGTTCAAAGCCGGTTCCGGACATTGGAAGTTCAGACTTCCCTGGCACAGCCGTTTCACCCATTGGCGGCGTTTTTGCTGAGCATCGGGTTCCAACTCGGCAGCGGCCGGCAAAGCTCCGGCTTTGGCCGCCCGAATTTCCGAGCGCCAGTGCAAACTTTCGCCACCGGCCAGGCTTCGTTCCGACACTTCCGGTCCCCAAAATCGGATTTCATAAGCCCCGTCTTTCCCTTCCGAGGCTGGAGTCTTTTCCAACTTTTGATGCCCTTTCACGGCGATGCGAAAAATTTCGTCGCTTCGATTGCTCAACTCAAAGTCCTGATAGATCGCCGCTTGTTCCAAAGAGGGAAAAATACACCGGCGCAACCATAAACCCGGTTGAATTTCCGATTCCACCGTCAGCAGGCCATCGAATTGAAAAGCTTGCGGTCTTTGGGCAAGCAAAGGCTCGCCGTTCACCAGAAGAGCGCCTTCCTGTTCGACGCTGAAATCGCGTTGCAAGCTGGCGTGAGTGTCGTCCGGCAAGGTCCGCAAGCCGGGCCAAACCACCGTTTGCCGCCAAAGCAAGTTTCCTTCCTCGTCGACTCCGTATCGAGCCACCACGGAAACCCGGCGCCCGGTCATCTCCAGGTGATCTTGGTGCGGCAGGCGCCGGTCCCTGCGGAGATCCCAGTGCAACTTGGGCCCGTCTTCCTGAAACCGCCAGCGGGTAGCTACGGCTGCCGGCTCTTGCGGACGGCCGGCAAGCAGCAAAAGGCCAAAACTCAACAGGGAGGGAAGAGTCACGGGAAGGGACGCCAAGTTTTCGGAAGGGAGGGCGGGTTGGGAGGGCCGCCCTGTCCGCCATAGCGGCCGCGGGCCGGAGGGTTGCCAGTCGCTTTCGGCTGGAAACGAAAAGGCAAACTCACTAGTTGGACTTAAGTTCGGCCATCATGCTTGCCAACAACTTCGAATGGGCGACCAAAGCCTTTCCCGTGGCGGGATTACACCCCCCTTGCCAATCGTCGTAACCGCCGCCGGCTTCCTGAACCAGAATCGGAAACGGGGCTAAATCCCACAGCTCGACTCCGTATTCGATCCAGATGTCGGCGGTGCCGTCCAGGTATTGGGAGAAACCGGCCACGTCGCCGTGGCTGCGAACCCGCTTGGCCCGTTGCAAACAGGAGGCGAAACCTGGAATCTCTCTCAATAGGGCTTCGAAGTTGCCGGCACTCAACGTGGCTTCGGACAACTTGTCGACCGAGGACACTTGCAAGGCTCCTTGGTCGCTCCAAGCCCCCTGTCCTTTCGCTCCCCAATAAAGGCGCCGGCGAGCCGGTAAAGCAAATGCCCCGGCGACGATGCCTTCAGGTCCTTGTAAAGCGACCAAAGGACCCCAGCAATCTTCTCCCCGAGTGAAGGGATAGGTCCCGTCAAGCGGATCCACGATCCAACGCCAAGGACCGGGCCGGCCTAGGGAACCGCTTTCTTCGGTGAAATAGGCGTGTTCGGGAAAAGCATCCTGAAGGACTTTCAGAATGGCTTTGTCCGCCGCTTGATCCGCTTCCGTCACCGGTGATCCGTCGGCCTTTTGCTCCACTTGGAAGCGGCCTTGGAAAAAGGACAAGGCGGCTTGTCCCCCTCGTTCGGCGGCCAAGCGAGCCACCGCCATGACTTCGGCCATCTCGGGATCTTTCATGCTGGTTCCGGTTCCGGCCAAATCACCAGTTCAGCCTGCAAATCGATGCCGAAGCGGTCGGCGACGGCTTGATGCATGCGCTGCATCAATGTTCGCACTTGAGCCGCCCGGGCGCCTCCGGCGTTGACGATGAAATTGGCGTGGCGCTCACTCACCAACGCCGCTCCTTCTCTCTGTCCTTTCATGCCGGCGGCATCCAGCAGCCTTCCGGCCGAATCCTGCGGCGGATTTTTGAAGGCACAACCGGCCGAACTCAAAGTGACCGGTTGGCTGGCGTTTTTCTTTTTCAAAAGGCTTTCCATGCGCTGGCGGATCACCGCTTCCTTTTCCGGTTTCAGAGAAAGCAAGACTTCCACCACCACCGCGCCTCGCAGATTGCCGTCCCGATATCCAGGCCGAACTTGCTCGGGAGTCCAAGCTTCCAATCGACCGTCCGGCCACCAAAGAGTCACTTCTTCCACCTCGTCCCAAAGGCCCCAATCGGCCCCGCCGGCGTTCATGGCCAAGGCACCCCCAATTTGCCCCGGAACGCCGATCAAGGATTCCACTCCGGATAGACCGAGTTCGGCAGCGCCGCGAACCAAGGATGGCAAAGTCACCCCCGGCCATAGCCGAAGTTTGTTTTCCTCGCGAAAACTACGGCGCATTTGGCCGGTGTGAATCACGGCGCCGTTCACGCCTCCGTCAGGAGCCAACACGTTGGCGCCGCCACCCAGCAATCGCCAGGGAATGTTTTCGGCTGCCAAAGCATTCAACAAATCCACCAAATGCTCCGGCTTGGCCGGCTCGAAAAAGCACTCGGCCGGCCCGCCGATTCGAAGAGTGGTCCAAGAAGCCAAAGGCTCTTGGGACCGGCAGGGAAAGCGTTCAGCGAGCGAGGTCACGAGCGAAGGCATCCACGTCTCCGGCACCCAGGCAAACCACGAGGTCCCCGGGCTTCACGTTTTGTTCCAAGAATCGGCGACCGGCAAGCCAGTCGGCCACGGCTTGAACCGGCCGATCGGGCCGGCGAGCTTGCAGAGGGGCCAGCAATTCCACCACCGAAGGGCGCAGAGCCTCTGGATCCCGGGCCCGATAGATCTCCAACAACAACAAGCCTTGGGCCTGATCCAATGACGGAGCGAATTGTTGCCGGTAAGCCTGGAATCGGCGGGCTTGATGAGGTTGAAAGACCGCCCACAAACGAGCCTCAGGGTGGCGTTCCTTCAAGGCTTGCAAAGTCGCTTTGACCTCACTGGGATGGTGAGCATAGTCGGAATAAACCTCAGCCTGTTGAAAGCGGCCCAAGGCTTCCATTCGGCGGGAAGCACCGGTGAATTCCTGCAAAGCGAAATCGATCTGAGCTTCGGTGCAACCCAAACCGCTCAAGACCGCTGCGACCAGGGCAGCGTTTTGGCGATTGTGACGGCCGGGCAAACCGATTTGGCAGCCTTCCTTCAGTCCGGAAACAGCTTGGCTGCGGCCGGGAAAATCGGCGCTCAAATCGGGAGCTTCCGGACCGATCCAAAAGGTTCCCTTTCGGTCGCCACCTTGCAAGAAACGACGAAAGGCCTGGAGGACTTCTTCATAACCGCCGGGATAAGTATCGGGATGCTCGGCTTCCACGTTGGTCAATGCCACGTCCCGCGGGCGGAGTTGGTGAAAGGAGCGATCGTATTCACAGGACTCCATCACCAGCGGTTGAGCATTCTCTCCCCAATCCGCCGAACCACCGAGTTGGGGTACGTGGCCGCCGACCAGGTATCCAGCCCGAATCCCGGCCTGGCGCAGGCCAAAGGCAATCCATGCACTGCAAGTGGTTTTGCCGTGGGTTCCCGCCACCGCCAACACCGGTCGCTGCCGGCTGATTTCCCCTAAGGCTTCGGCATAACGCAAAGGACGGGCTCCTTGGCAACAGGCTTGTGCGAACCCGGGGTCTTGCGCCGGCACCGCCGCCGAACGAATGGCGAGACTGCAAACCGGGATTTCCTCGGGTGAGGCGCACCATTGCAAACCCCATTCGAACAAGCGATCTTCCGCCGCCAAAGCCTGGCGATCGGCTCCGAAGACCTGCCATTCATTTTGCAACAGGAAAGTAGCCAATCCGCGCATACCGGTTCCGCCGACCCCGGCCAGATAAGCGCTCCGGGGACCGTTTCCGGACCATGCCGATAAGGCATTGCCCGGAAAGGAAGAAGGCGAAGTCATGGGCGGCAATCTACTCCCTCCCGGCGGCCAAAGCTTCCAGAAAGTCCAAGGCCTTGGCCAATCCGTCGGCGGGAGCTTTTTCCGCCAAGGCTTCGGCCATTTGGGTTCTTTTCGAATCGTCGTCCAAAAGCTTTAAAAATTGAAGCCGATCCCGTTCGTCCAATGGCTTCAACAACAGGATGCCGTCCTGAAATTCCTCCACGTTGCGTTCCTGCTGGCGATCTTTGTGGTGGGGATAGGGAACCACCACCGCCGGTTTTCGAAACAAACAAAGTTCCGCGACCGTTGCCGCGCCACCGCGACAAAAAACCAAATCGCAAGCTTGATAAGCCCATCCCATTTCTCGCAGTTGCGGGCGCACCACCGCGGTTAAACCGTGGCGTTCCGCTTGCTGGGCCAAATCTCCCTCTTTTCCGCTTCCGGTCAGAGCCAAGACCGCCCAACCCCGTTCGGCCAAATCGGGAAGGCAAGCTTGCACGAAACGATTTAAATCCATCGCTCCCTGACTGCCTCCCATCAGCAACAGAATCGGGCCTTGGGCCGGCAAACCCAAGCGGCGCCGAGCCTCGCTTCGGTCAGGAGCCTGCAAAGCCCGGCGTCGGACCGGACCCATGACCCAAGGCCGGCGCAAGCGGCCTTCGGTTTGCGAAAACAGGGTCAGAGTGGCGGTGGCAAAGGGTTGCATCCAACGAACCGCTTTGCCGGCCACCCGATTGCCTTCCAACAACACCAAGCGCCGCGGACGCCATGCCGCCAGGGCGACGGCGCCGGCCATGCCGCCGACACTAATGACCAAGTCCGGGCGAAAACGCCGCCGGCAGCGCCAAACCCGCCAGCTTGCCCTGACCAGGGCCATCGCCTTGGGCAATCGAGTGCGGTCGATGGCAAGATTCTGCAGGTCCCAAGCCGGATCCAAATAGTCCAACTCCACCGGCCGGCCGCTACGCAGGAATTGAATCCGATGGCCCCGCTGATGCAGGGCTTCCGCCAATCCCACCGCCGGCGCCAAATGACCTCCGGTCCCTCCGCCGACGAACAGAAACCGCTTGCCGGAGGAGACGGCGTCGCTCACGGGTTGGCCAGCAAAACCTCCAAGGGAGGCACGCGCAAAACCTGTCCAGCCTGCAAATCTTGCGGCCGGCGGATGCCGTTGAACCGCAGCAGGGCTTCCCAATGACGGGAGGTGCCGTACACCTCCTGGGAAACGTGTCCCGGCGTCTGTCCCTTTCGGACCGTAAAACGAGTTTCCGCTTGCGGTTCTGGTTGCGACCCGGAGGGCGAAGCAGACGAGTGGCCCGGCAGCAGCAACCAGGTTCCGGCCGGCACTCGGCGCGGATCTTGAATCCGGTTCAATTCGGCGATTTGACGCCAAAGGGAAGCATCGCCCAAATACTGGGAAGCCACTTCTTGCAGGGTTTGGCCGGCGGCCAATTGAACTCGGGCCGGCCGATTGCCGGAGCCCTGAGCCGGCGGCTCTTCCTCACCCGCCCCGCCTTGCGGCCCTTCCCCAGACGGCGGCCTTTGCACCGGATTCAGCGGAACTTGTCCAGCCCGTTGTCGCTCGCCGCCATTGGCCAAGGGATCGGGAACCGGCGGCCGGCGGAAATGGTCGGAATTGACGAACATCCGCCGTTTTTCCGGCGGCAGCAACTCCACGCTCAGCATTTCCTGCGTGTCGGTGGCGGCGGTCTCCGGCGACACTTGGGAAGTATCCGAATCTCGGGACCCGACGATCAAGCCGATCCCTGCAACGATCAGCAGCAAGCTGAGCGTCAGGAGGCCAGAGCGCTGGACTTTGTCCATGGAATCCATTCCTCGACCGAAGTTTGGGCGCGACGTTTCTCCAAGGCCGCCCGCAAGGCCAATCCGAGCAGGGCGGAGAGGGCCAAAATCGAGCTTCCCCCGCGACTTACGAAGGGAAGAGGCAAACCCTTGGGCGGTACCGCCCCGGTCACCACGGCCATGTTCAAGGCGGCCTGCACCGACAGCATGAGGGTGGCGCTGGCCATCAAGATGGCACCGTAACGGCTTTCGGCGTGTTGAGCCAGCCGAATTCCGAACAGGGTCAAGGCCACGTACAGGCCCCAAAGCATGACCGTCCCGATCATGCCCCATTCTTCGGCCACCAACGCCAAAACGTAATCGGTTTCTCCTTCCGGCACGGCCCCGTACTTCATCACCCCCATGCCCGGTCCACGTCCCCAAATGCCTCCCAGCGCGAAGGCTTCTTCCGCCCGCACCTGCTGGAAGTCCGGGGTGTGATTGACAAAGGCGGTCACCCGGGATTCCACGTGAGGAAAGAGTTGGATCGCCAACAGCAGGACCCCAAGGCCCAGCGGAATCAAAACTCGCAAATAGCTCACCGGAGCGCCGGCGAACAGCAGGGTGATCGAACTCACCGTAAACAAAATGAGGACCGAACCCAAATCCGGCTGCATCAGGACCGGCACCATCAACAGAGCGAAAGCCAGGAACAACTTCGCCAATTGCCAGGGTTGCTGCAACCGAACCGGACTCCGCGCCGCCCAATGGGCCAAAACCACCGGCCACAGGCATTGCAAAAAGGTGGAAGGTTGCCAACTCATCGGCCCGATTCGAATCCAGCGCACCGCATTGTGGCTTTCATGACCGAACAGCCCGAACAGCATGGCCACCAAGACGGCACCCACCAGCAGAATCATGCCGGGAGCCACTTTCCGCACCTGGTCCACCGGAAAGGCCAGACAAGCCAGAAAAACGGTCAAGCCCAAGGCCAGATGCAAGCAATGCAATCCGAGTTGGCTCCAAGCACTTCCTGGAGCCGAAACCGACAGCCCGGTCAGCAAACCGAATGCGGTAAGCAGAACTAAGCAAAGCAAGAAGCCGAGGGCAGCGTGTCGAGCTTGGGGGGTCATGAATGAAGGATGATTGCCGGGAATCAACGAGCCTTAATCAAAATGAATCCGAGACCGGCGGCGACCACGCCGCAGATCCAGAATCGCACCACGATGCGCGATTCCGGGACACCACGAAGTTGAAACACGTGGTGCAAGGGAGCAATGGAAAACAAGCGCTTTCCTCCCGACCATTTGAAGTAAGAAATCTGTAGCAGGCTGCTGGCCGCTTCCACCACGAATACGGCCGCGAAAACCGGCAGAATGAATTCTTGTTTGGCCACGATGGCCATGTAAGCCAAGATCGCCCCCATGGGCAAGGAACCGCTATCCCCCATGAAGACTTGGGCCGGATGGCAGTTGTACCAAAGAAAGCCCAAGGTGGCTCCCAATACCGCCCCGCCCATTACCGCCACCTCGCCGGCACCGGGAATGTGAGGCAGCTTCAGGTAATCGGCGAACTCCTTGTAGCTCACCGCGTACAAAGTGAAGCTCAAAGCCGCGGTCACGATCAAGCCGGTCCCTGCCGCCAATCCGTCCAAACCATCGGTGATGTTGACCGCGTGCGTGGTGGCCAAGATCAACAAGCCGTGAAAGAGAACGAACAGCGGCAATAACCACAAGCCAAGGTGATCCGGCCCTAAAGTTTGGGTTTTGAACAACGGGAAATAAAGGGTGGCCAATTCGGTCTTGCCACTTTTATCCGCCACCAACCACAACATCAAAGCCACGTAAGCGGCCAAGGAAAGGGTCACCACCATTTTGGCGGTGCGGGACAAACCGTTTCGGCGATCCTCTCGGCGCCATTTAATGAGATCGTCCAGAAAGCCGACCAAGCCCATGCCCACCAACAAGGTGGCGCCGAGCAATACCAGGATTTCATCCGGTCGAGCGAACAACAGCGTGCTGACCAAGATCGCGGTGGTCCAAAACACGCCTCCCATGGTGGGAGTCCGATGCTTTCCGGTTTGGACGTTGATGGCCCCGACCGCAGGAGCGTCACTGGCTCCGGCATCTTCTTGTACGCCCATGGCCAGCAAATAGCGAATCACCGGCTTCCCCAACCAAACCGCCAAAAAGAAAGCACAAGCCGCCGCCAGCATGGTGCGCACCGTGATGTAACTGAACACGTGCAAAGGCGACCAAAGCTCGCTCAACCAAGGGGCCAGCAGAGAAATCATGCCGCGCCCTCCTGGGGATCCGGCCTCGACTCCAAGGTGGCCGAAGCCGGCTGGGCCCAAGCTTCCAAAAAAGTCAGGAGCCGATCCAAGCCCACCGCTCTCGAGGCTTTCAACAAGATTTGATCCCCGTCTTGCAATTCCTCCTGCAGCAAAGCCTCGGCCTCAGCGGCGTCCTCCACTTGGCGAATCGGAGCGGAAAATCCGGCTTCTTGAGCCGCTTGCGCCATCCAGGCGCCGCCACGACCGACCCCGATCAACAAATCCAAAGGGCGGGAAGCCAGTTCCGGACCCAAGGCTTGGTGAACGGCTTGAGTCCGGGGCCCCATTTCCCGCATGGTGCCCAACACCGCCACTCGGCGGCCGGATCCCGGCAACTGACAAAGGACGTCCAGAGCGGCCACCATGGCGGCAGGGCTGGCGTTGTAGGCATCGTCGACCACGCTCAGCCGCGGCCACCGGTGCCAACTCAAACGGCCGGGGGGCCGGCGCAATTGAGCGCAGCGAGCGGCCAACTGGTCCGGCTTGACGCCGCAATCGGCGGCGATGCGGGCGGCGCCGGCAAAAAGTTCCACCTCATGGCGAGCCAACAACGGCAATCGAAACTCACCGAGATCCGGCAAGCGGATGTGGTAATCCCCGGGTTGATCCCGAAGGTAGTGGCCGCCGCCGTCCCGGAGGTCGTCCAACAGAGTGGTGCGGGCACACCAACGCTGGTTCCAGGGGACCACGCTTTCGCCGCAATCGGCTCCGAGATAAACCCGCCCGCCTTCGGGTACCGCCTCGGCAAGGATGGATTTCTCCCGACAAATGGTTTCGAAATCCCCCATGCCCTCCAAGTGGACTTCGGTCAGGGCGGTAAGCCAGGCGTGATCGGGACGGGCCATGTCCACCAAGCGGGCCATTTCCCCCGGCGCATTGATGCCGTATTCCAGCACCAGGAAATCGGCATCCAACGGCGTCGCCAACACCGCCTGAGGCAATCCGGATTCGGAATTGAAGGAAGCCGGCGCCGCGTAACAACCCTGCGCCGGACCGCCCAACAAGGTGGCGAGGAAATCCTTGGCGGTGGTTTTTCCCACCGTGCCGCTGATTCCCAGCACCGTGGCCCGCAGGCGGCGGCGATGTTGAGCCGCCAGTTGTCCGAGGGCTTGGAGCGGATCGGGCACCAGGATGACCGGAAGTCCAGGCGGCCGCTGGCCCCGATCCGGAACCACCAAAGCCGCTCCAGCCCCGCGGGCTTGGGCTTCGCCGAGGAACCGATGGCCGTCGGTTCGGGCTCCGGGAAGAGCCACGAACAAATCCCCGGGCTGCACCCGGCGGCTGTCGGTCACCACCCCCCTTAACGGCGGCAAGTCACCGGAACCGAGCCAGTCTCCGCCGAGGACTTGAGCGGTTTCTTGAGGAGTCAAGCCGAGCATCGGGCCGCCTCCTGCAACTCCAGCCGATCGTCGAAGGGATGCCGGACGCCGTCGATTTCCTGATAGGGTTCGTGCCCCTTTCCGGCCACCAACAAGACCTCTCCCGGCCGAAGACGGGCCACCGCCGTCCGAATGGCCCGGCGCCGGTCGACCTCGACTTCCACCGGACGGCCGCTGGCGGCCACCCCGGCGGCCACGGCCTGGGCAATGCTTTCCGGATTTTCGCCTCGAGGATTGTCGCTGGTCACCAAGCACCAATCGGAAGCCTCCGCCGCCAACCGCCCCATGCTTTCGCGCTTGGACGGATCGCGGTCCCCGCCGGCTCCAAACACCACTCCAAGGCGCCGTCCAGGAAAATGGTCGGCCAAGGCGGAAAGGACTCGAGCCAAGGCTTCCGGGGTATGGGCATAATCGACGAACAGATGCCAGGGACTTTCCGGGGCCACCACTTCCAGGCGACCCGGCGCCCCCTGGGCTTGAGCCAAGGCGGAGGCCGCTTGTTCCGGATCCAGGCCGGCGCTTCGAGCCAGGGCAAAGGCCACCACCAGGTTCTCGGCGTTATGACGTCCGACCAAAGGACTTTGAAGTTGAGCCCCGCCCCAAGCTCCTTCCAGCTTCAGTTGGAAGCCTTCCCGGCAGGCTTGGAAGCGACCGATCAGATCCGCCGCCGGGGCCGGATCCTCCCATTCCACCAAGGTCCAGGTGGCTTTCTGACAAAGGGCGCCCTGAACCTGTTGCAAAACGGGTTCCACGGCTGCGGGAAGCCAGGCCACGGCGTCGGCCGACAAACCGTGAATTAAACGAGCTTTGGCTGCGGCGTAGCGCTCCATATCGCCGTGATAATCCAAATGATCGTGGCTCAAATTGGTCCAAGCCGCCACGTCCAATCGCAATCCGGCCAAACGGTGTTGCACCAAGCCGTGAGAAGAGGCTTCCAGCACCGCGGCGCGAGCTCCTTGGTCAAGGGCCGATCGCAGCCAGGCATGCAGGCGATCCGCCGCTGGACTGGTGGTCAGACTGGCCACTTCCCGGCCGCCGAATGCAAAACCCAAAGTCCCGATCCGAGCCGTCGGAATGGAAGCCGCCTGCAAAGCTTGTTGCAGCAGATGAACCACCGTGGTTTTGCCATTGGTACCGGTCACCGCCGCCGTGAAGAGTTGATCGGCGGGAAACCCGGCTAAGCAAGCCGCCAACCAACCGGCGGCTTGGGCCACCGGCACGCCGGCCGGCGGTTGAATTTCCGGAGCCGTCGGTTGCGGTGCCGGTCCCGGCGCCGCTCGAAACAAGGCGACGGCCCCGGACTGCCGGGCTTGGGGCCAAAAACTCAAACCGTCCTGTTGCCCACCGGGCAAGGCGCAGAACAAATCGCCTGGCTGCACCTCGCGACTGTCGAAACAGGCTCGAGCGAGGTCGGGATCGGCCATGCCGTGCAAGCGCCAAGGCCAAGGTGAGGTGGCGAACGTGCGCTGCAACCCTTCGGCGAGCGCGGACAAGCGCATCAACGGCCCCCCGGATGCATGGAGGCCAGCAGCGGATCGCCGGAGGCTTCCGGCGGCAGCACGCCCTGCAGGACCAAAGCTCCTCGGAGCACGTCGCCGGCAATCGGACCGGCCACCCGGCTGCCCAAATAAGCGCCGGAAGTCGGCTTTTCGACCACCACGACCACGACCACCTCCGGATCTTCTACCGGCCCGAAGGCTGCAAAGAGGGATCGCCGGCCAAGGAGTTGCCCTTGCCGGTCCAAGATCCGCACGGTGCCGCTTTTGCCTCCCCAGCGAAGTTGTTGGTCCCGCGGTAACCAGCGCCTTACCGGAAGTTCGACCACCCCGGCCAGGGCTTCCTTGATGAAGTCGGCAATGTCCGGCTGGAGTACTTGCTGCCGAACCGGGCTTTGTTCCGGAAACAGACGCGGCTGCGGCATTTGACCGCCTCGAACCAAGGCGGCGTAGGCATAGGCCAATCGCACCGGAGTCAAACTCAATTGGTATCCCATGGCCAGGGAAGGCAAAGTCCACCGAGTTTGTTTCCAGCGGCGTTCGTCCGGGCGCGTGCCCGGTTGTCGATACCCGCCCTCCCGAGAGCTTCGTTCATCCCAAGGCGCAAAACCCAAAGGCTCCCAGAAGGCGAATTGAGACAGGACTTGCTTCAATCCTTCCGCTTCCATTTCCAAGGCCACCTGCCCCATGCAAATGTTGGAAGAATGAATCAAGATCTCTTCCAATTCCAACGGCCGGGTAGGAACGCCGGCGACGTCGGTAATGGCTGGGCGGCGAATATTCCATACGCCGCCGTGATTGTGAAAACGATCGCCATGGCGGACGGCATTTTGCTCCAAGGCACCCGCCAAAATAAAAGGCTTGAAGGTGCTCCCCGGTTCCACCGGCCAAAAAGCCGGTAAGGCCAATCCGATTGGATTCCCGTCTTGATTGGTTTGTAATTCCCGACCGGGATTGGGATCGTAATCCGGTAAAGCCAACGCCGCCAATAAATCGCCGTCCCGGGCGTCGATGACCACCGCAGTCACCCATTCCGGTTGATGCTCCGCCATCGCCTGCTGCAAACGCTGGCGAATCAAAACGGCGAGATCGGCGTCCAACGTGGTTCGGACGTCTTCGCCGGGAACCGGCAATTCAAAATCCAAACCTGGATTGATGCCATGGCTTCGACCGACCAACAGGGACGTTTTTCGCCCCTGCTGGCCTTGCAGCCGAAGCTGGCACATTTCCTCTAATCCGATTGCCACGTTCCGACCCTCTCGGGTTTCGGAACGGAATCCAACTAACTGGGCGAGAGCTCTACCCTGGGGATAGACCCTCTCCCAGTAGGATTCCAGGCGCAAGCCGGTGCCTGGAACGAAGCGCAAAGCGCCTTGAAGGCGATGGGCTGCCCCGGGGGACAGCCCACGCTGGATCACGGAGTAAGTCGCTGAAGCGAACACATGGCTGCGAAGCTCGCTTAGCGAAAGACCGGCCAAAGAAGCCAAGGGCCGGAGGTCCGCTTCCACCTGTTGAGGCGTGCGGACTTTCTTCAAATAACTTCGATGCTTGGCCGGCTGATCCATAATCAGCCGCCAGCGCTGGCGGTTGCCGGCCAGAACTCTTCCTTTGCGATCCATAATCCGACCGCAGGGAACCGAAAGAATTTTTTCGTCGGTCACCCTTTGCAGGGCTTGTTTGGCCTTCACTTCTTTTGGAAAGGCTTGCAAGATCACCATGCGACTGAGGGAAAGCAGATACAGCCCACCCAAAGGCAGCAACAGCAACAGCGGTCGAAGGCTGGGATTCCATTGCGGGCTCACAGTTCCATCCTCGACTGATCGGGTTGGGTTTGATCGCCCTGGGCCAAGCGGAACCGCAAGGCATCGGGAGCGGTCAAGGCGGCGTACACAGACCGCTGCTCCAGCAAGCGCTCTTCTTGAATCAGGAAATAGCGCCGGAAAGCCTCCGCTTGAGCGCGGGAAGCCAATGCCTGGTTTCGCAAGCCCAGCCCTACCAGGATTTCCAGGACCGCGAGGCCCAGCAAACCCAAGTGGCGGCCGTTCCAGGCCGGAAATTTCATTGGCCGACCTCCAGTCGTTCCAATACACGCAGGCGGGCACTTCGAGCCCTCGGGTTGCGGTGCAACTCTAAGGCGGAAGGCGTCCACCCGCGGGGACAGGGATCGCGAAATTCACCGCTTCGAACTTCATTTCGAAATACCCGTTTTACCCGCCTATCCTCCAAACTATGAAAACTGATCACCCCAAGACGACCATTGGGAGCCAGCAGTTTGGGGACGCTTTCTAAAAAGGCGTCGATTTCATCCAATTCCCGATTCACGGCGATGCGTAGCGCCTGGAAGGTGCGGGTGGCGGGATGGTGACCGTGGCGACTGCGCGGTACGTTGCGAGCCACCAGTTCGGCTAATTGAGAAGTCCTCAAGATCGGCCCGCGACGCCGAGCTTGAATCAAAGCATGGGCGATGCGGCGCGCAAAGCGCTCTTCGCCGAATTCGCGCAACCAAGCTTCCAAACGATCTTCGCTGGCGCTGGCCAGCAAAACGGCGGCGCTGGTTTTTTGCCGGGTGGCATCCATGCGCATGTCCAAAGGTCCGTCTTGCTGAAAGGAAAAACCGCGCTGGCGATCTTCCAATTGGTCGGAAGAAACACCGAAATCCGCCAACACACCGGCCAATTTGCCGTGCCAATCCGACGGCAAATGGTTTTCCAAAGAAGAAAACGGCGCGTGGACGAAGTGGACGCGATCGCCGAAGCCTTCGAGCTTAAAGCGGGCACGCTCTAAGGCTTCGGCGTCACGATCCATGGCAAGAATTTGCACGTCCGGGGAGGCCTCCAACAAGCGGGCGGAGTGACCGCCACCGCCAACGGTGGCGTCCACGAATAAGCCTCCCCTTTCCGGCAACATGGCTTCTACAACTTCATCCACCAAGACGGGCAGGTGGCGCGAAGGACCCAAAGGTCCGCTGGATCTTGAAAGATGACGGCTCACCAGAATCAAGGCTCCACTCCCGGGTTAGGCGGACCGGACAGGAAATAGCGGTCCGCGCGTTCCAAATAAGTGTTCTCGGCTTCGTCGGAAGCAGAATCCTGCCAGCGCTTCCGGTTCCACACTTCGATGTGGTCGACCACGCCGACCACCGTGACCTCGGTATCCAATCCCACTCGCTTTCGCAGTTCGGCGGGAATTTGGATGCGACCGTGACTGTCCGGAACAACCTCTACCGACAAGTGGCCGACGCCACGCATCACGTCGCGGAATTCCGGGTCGCCGAAAGCGGCTTGGCGAACGTGTTGCACGTGCTCCAAGAAGCCCTCGCGGGTGAACAAATAAAGGCAGGGATCCAATCCCAGGGTCACCACGAAGCGACAACTCTTGTGATCCCCCTGGGCTTCCTCCATGAGTTTGCGAGGCATCACCAACCGACCCTTCTGGTCGATTTTGTGTTGGTAATTCCCCAGGAACAGCGTCATGGGTGACTTTGCCTCTCGAACCCTTTATTTGCCCTTTGGTGGGATCTGAACCCATTAGGACCCATTCTCTCCCACCTCCTTCCGTTATATCGGGAATTTCCGGGTCTGGTGTAGAAAAAATCTCAGGCTTGGGTAGAAATCCGAGTAGTTCTGCTAAATCTCAAGAATCAAGTGGTTTAGGCAAATGGCCTGGGGCCGGATCGCGGTTTTGAAGCAGGCTTTCGCGGGTGGAAAGGGCTTTAACCCGCTCCCAATCCGACCACCCACCCCGTCCCACCGGCTCCCCCTCCCCTAGGGAGAAGGTCGGCGACCGGGATGGCTCAGCCTTCTCCCAGGGGAGTCGCAAGCGGACCGCCGGATGAGGCGGCCGAGGCATCCTCCTCCGATTCTACGGAGTTTTGAACCTGGTTCAGCAGCGATTCCCAGTTCTGCTCCCGGGTCGGATCGAGAACGTCGGTCAGGGCTCGAGACAAGCGCTGGCGGCGGTCTTCGTCCAATTCCCGAACTTCCACGGCAAAGACTTTTTGAGTCCGAACCTTGCGCAAGTGAAGGAATTCTTTGCCTTGCTTGCGGCTTACGGACAGGAAACGCAAGCGGCGATGGCGCACCAAAAGCAAAGCCATCAGGAAACAAAGATCTCTAGCCAAATCCCGGGGATCCTGCCGGAGTTTTTGCACCGCCATCAAAAGCACGTCGAAATCGACTTGGATGGAACGGTTTTTCGCCTCCTGATGAGTCGTTCGCCAGAAGAACAAATCCTTTTCCGCTTCCCGCTGATCAAAGCAGTCGCTGCACAAATCACCGCGCTGCAAGGCTTCATCGGAAAACCGCAACAGGGAAAAAACGGTTTGCCCCTCCACGAAGTCTTGTTCGCAGTGGGCACAGGCACCTTGGCGCCGGGAAAATTTCCAATTCGGGTCCACACCAGCATCATACCCCCGGGCCGAGGCTAGGAGGAATCCTTGACCGCTCTACTGGGGCCAAGGGAGACTGCCGCGGTGAGTCTTCGTCTCGTGCCCGTAGAAGGAAACCGGCAACGCCGCCGCTTCGTGAACCTGGCTCGCCAATTTCGGGGCGGCCATCCTTGTTACGTCGCTCCGGTTACCGGGGAAATCTTGAAACTGTTGCGCCCGGAGAAAAATCCGGCTTTGCAGGTGGCCAAGCAAGGGCTTTGGATCGCCGAAGACGGCCAAGGCCGGGTTCGAGGGCGCATCGCCGCCACCTTTGATCCTCGCCACGCGGAAAGTCTGGGCGAAGGTGCCGGCTGGTTCGGTTTTTTCGATGCCGATGACGCCGCCACCACCGGCTTTTTGGTGCAACACGCTTGGCAATGGCTGCAACAACAAGGGGCCACCACCATGTTGGGCCCGGCGGATCCGGACACCAATCATGAATGCGGCTGTCTGGTAAAAGGCTTCGACGAAATTCCTTACCTCATGATGCCGCATCAACCGGCCGAATATGGAACTTGGCTACAACAGGCCGGATTGATCAAAGCCAAAGATTTGTTGGCATTGGAAACCGTAGCCGACGGCTTTCCCTTGGAACGTTTGCAACCGGTAGTCGAGCGAAGTTTGCAACGGGGCGGTTTTCGACTCGAATCGATCACCAAAAAAAATCTGCAAGCCAAGCTCGAAGAAGTGCGCATGATCTACAACGATTCTTGGCGCCAAAATTGGGGCTTTCTGCCCATGACCAAGGAAGAATTCCACTTCGAAGCCGAAGGTTTGAAATTCTTGTTGAATCCAGGATTGGCGCAAATCGCCTACCGCGGCGACGAGGCTGCCGGTTTCATTCTCGGCGCAGCCGATCTCAATTTGGCATTGCATGCCATCGGCAGCCGCTTATTTCCATTTGGAATTTTGCGCCTGCCCTTTTTGATGAAAAAAATAAGACGACTGCGCACCATCGCCTTGGGAGTGCGTCCCGCCTTCCGCCAACGAGGTTTAGAAGTCGCCTTGGTCTATACCTTGACTCGCAATGGATTGAACCAAGGTTTTAACCAAGCGGAAATGTCCTGGGTCCTGGAGGACAACCAAGCCATGCTGGGTTTGGCCAAAGCTCTCAAGGGCCGGGTCAGTCGACGATATCGTTTGTTCCGTCCGGGTCCCGGTTTTCCTGCGGACCAAAAGCTCAGCGCCGCGGGATCGGTTCCACCCGGATCCGAAGATGTTCCTGAATGATGCGAGCCCGCTTCCGGTCGAAACCGGCGTCCTCCCAATCGGCCTCTTGAATTTCATAGGGCCGGTGAATTTCCTGATTGGCCTGTACCAAGACCTGGATCCACACCAACCAAGCCTCCGGCCGGTCTCCTTTCTCCACCCTCAACACCGCTTGCTGGCGTGTTCCCTTCCCGGAGAACACGTGCAACTTGTTATCCCAACCGGAAATCACTTCGCCGGAAACCAGATCCACTTCTCCGGGAGGAAATCCGGCATCGTTTAAAGCCCACCGGCATGCCGCCAACATGTCCGCTCGAGGCGGCCCGTCGGCAACCGAGTAGCGCAACCAATTCTCAGGAGCTTCACGATCCAGTGCCGAGGAAGAACAAGCCGGCAGAACCAACAACAAAACCGACAAAGCGATCAGGAAACGAACCATTGCCTATCCTTTTTTCGAAGGGCTGCGGAGGCGTTCGCGCAAAACGATGCGCACCGGGATGCGGGCGAAACCCAAGCGTTTGCGTAGCTCACGACTGATGGCGCGTAGGGCTTCCTTTTCAAATAGTTCCTTGCGGTTCACAAATAACAAAAAGGTCGGCGGATGAGCCCGAAGTTGGGTGGCGTAGAAAACTCTCGGCTTGCCGCCGCGGCCGCCCCGAAAGCGCAACCGTTGAAAAACGGTTTCGACCACTCGATTCAATTCGCCGGTCGGAACCATTTGCCCCCCCTCTTCCTTCAATTGGAAGGCCAATTTCATCAGCCGATCCTTGCCTTTGCCCGTGACGTTGGAAAGGAGAACGATCGGCGCGCCGCGCAGATGAGGAAAAAAGTGCTCCACGGTTTCCGCAAAAGCCTTGGGATTTAAATCCGGCACCAAATCGGCTTTGGTGCCGACGATGACCACCGGCTTGTAGCGGTCTTGGATGGTGCGTCCCAGTTCCTGGTCCATCTTTGCCGGATGATCGGTCAAATCCAAAAACAAAAAGGTCAAATGCGCCCGCCGAATGGCGTGGTCGCTTCGAGTCAGGGAGAAATACTCCACCGCGTTGGCGACTTTGCCACGGCGGTGCATGCCGGCGGTATCCACCAAAACCACCGGGCGCTCCTGCCATTGCAAGCGGATGTCCACCGCATCTCGGGTGGTTCCCGGCACGTCGCTGACGATTACCCGCTGTTCGCCCAAAAGGGCGTTCACGAAAGATGATTTTCCGGTGTTGCGCCGGCCGACCACGGCAATGCGAAGAGCTTCTTGAACTTCCTCGACCGCCGAAGCCGGAGGCAAAGCTTGCTCCAGGGCTTGCCAAACCTCAGTCAATCCCTTCCCTTCTTGGGCTGAAATCGCCAATGGCGGGCCGAAACCAAGGGCACTGAACTCGAGCAGATTCCGTTCCGCCTCCTGCCCTTCGGCCTTGTTGGCGATGAACTGAACCTGAGCGCCGGCCCGCCGCAGCATGCGAGCCACTTCTTCATCCAAGGGACAAAGCCCTTCCCGGCAATCCACCAAAAACAGCACCAAGGCTGCGGCTTCGAGGCCGGTCATGACCTGCATTTCCACCGAGTCGGCTAAATCCTGCCGATCGACGATGCCAATGCCGCCGGTGTCCATCAGATCGAAACGCAAGTCCCAATCCAATCGCTCCACAGGAAGAATAAAACGATCCCGAGTGACCCCGGCGGTCGGTTCCACGATGGCCCGGCGCTCGCCGACCAGACGATTGAACAAGGTGGACTTGCCCACGTTCGGCCGGCCTACGATGGCTACCAAGGGTCGAAGGCTTTTGGAATCCATTAGCGCAATCCGAGTACGGGATGCATTTGAGGTTGAACCCTAAGATCCAAAGGGAATTCGGCAAAGCGAAGGGCCCACTCCAAAAGTTGCTCCGAGTTGGGGGCTTTCACTCGACCTCCAGAACCCTTTGGAGTCACCGGTTGCAAAAATACCGGCAAACCCCGGGCGTGTTGCGCCAAATATTGGACCGCCTTTTCCAACTCTTGGAAAGGAGTGTCGCCTCCGACCACGATTTTCACCCAACCTTCCAAACCGGATTCGAACAAGTGCTCGACGCAAGCTTCAGGAGCTAGGAGTTCTTTTCCCTCGGCAACCGTGGAAGGCAACTTCCAATCCAAGGAAAGATAATCCAAATGGGGTAACAACTGCTCCAATCTTTGCGGCCAAATGCCGGCAGTTTCCAACATCACCGGTCCAGGCCAAGTCGGCAACCAATGAGCCAGGAAACGATGTTGTTGCAAAGGTTCGCCTCCGGTCACGGCCAACACCAAAGCCTGGGGCGGCAAGTTGGCTTCCTGGCAAAGAGATTTCAAAAGGGAATTCAACCTCGCCGCCGTAACAGGATTGTTTTCCTCAATTGGATGAGACCGGCGGTGCAATTTGAATCGGCCTTTGGCGGTCCAAGAACCAGGAGTATCGCAATAAACACAGCGGATCGGACATCCTCCGGTGCGCAGAAAAATTTGCGGCCGGCCAAGGAGGCCGCCTTCTCCCTGCAAACTCAGGAAGACCTCATCCAAATCCAGGCTTAACTCCTTAGCAGAGGCCTCAGCAAAGGTCTCTTCGGGGGCCCCTCCATGGGAAGGCCCGCTGAAAGGGGCTCCCCTCTCCGAGCTATGGGGAGCTTGGCCCACGAAAGGAGCTCTCGAACCGGGTCGGCGAAGCGATTAACTTTCGCCTTCGGCCTCTTCCGCCGCAGCTTCGCTGCCTTCGCCTTCCGTTTGCGCGGCGGCGGCTTGAGCCTTCAATTGGCGGCGGGTCAAGACCTTGAACTTGGTCCGAACCTTGGGAATGCCAAAGGGAGAATCGCCTTCCTCCCACTGCCCCTCTTTGGCCAAACGCTCCAGGCGCTCACGACGAGTGAACACCGAGCGCTCTTGAGTCAAGGAGCCACCGATGAACAAGGACTTGTGGATGGACATGGTTCGATTCTGCTGGACAAGCGGGCCGTTTGCCTCCGATTTACCGAATCCCGGGTCTACTGGATCAGAGGCAGTTTGCGGATGTAAGCATCCTTGAAGTCTTTTTCCCCGGGATTGGTCACGAGTTCATGCTCGCGAATCCGATCCCGCAGGTCGTAGAGATCTTCCGCCCTGGCGCCGTTCCCTACCCAAATCTGGTAGTGAGTCGGACGGTCGCCGGGGACCTTCAGCAACTGGACCGGCACCTCAAATTCGCGCATCAAAGCCGATGCCGTGCGTTGGGCGAGCTCCAGGCTGCGGTCATTATAGGGATAAGTGATGGCCAGGACACCATAAGCCCCTTGGTTCTCGGCACCGGCCCCTGCCGGCCCTCCCTCCTGCCCCTGGCCGGGACCGTCCGGACGGCCTCCGCCGCCGTTGCCGTCCTTCCCCTCAAACTGGCTGCCCAACCACCAAATGAAGGGCACCGCCACTCCGAGGATCAGTAAGGGAAGCCAGGGAAAGCGGCCGGAACCGCTGGGCCTGGCAGTGGGAAAGACCGGCAGGCTTTCGTCCCCTTCCGGTTGGGCTTGGGTTTGCGCTGGATCCCCTTGGCTCGGCGCAACCGCCTTCGGTTGCTGCCGGCGGCTTTCTCCGGGGGAGGTAGCCGGCGTCGGCTGGCGCCGGCGACGGCGGCGACCGGCCTCGCCCTCCTTTCGACCGGAGGACGAAGACTCTCCGCCTCCGGATTTGCCACCGGAAACCGCCTTCTCCACTTTCGCCGGCTTGGCAGGAGCTTTGCGGTTTTCCTGGTTTCGCTCGCGACTGGACGAGCGCTGCCGATCCGACTCCTGTTTGCGGAGCAAATCGAGCAGTTCCCTCTTGCGCCTGGCCATGGCTCCAGATTGTGCAAGAAGTGGCTGCCGCGGGAAAGCTGAAATTCTTGCGTAGCTGAACGCCTCAGGCCTTGTCCCGACCCTCCCGCAGGCACCAGAATGGGGCCCATGGACGGGGAACGACCGCTCGATCCGAGCCGAGCCGCCGCGGCCGAGGCTTTCTTGGAATCTCTGGCCGAGCTAGGCCTGGATCGGCTTCCGAGGGCGGTTCACCAACCCGCCGAGGCGCCGGAGTCCACCGAATCGGAGGTTGCGGAACCGGGGCCTCGCTTGGAACAGCTCAATGCCCGCATCGAAGCCTGCCGCCTGTGCGCCCTGGGCGAAACTCGGCGCTGCAGCGTCCCTGGAGAAGGTTCGGCCCGGGCTCGGGTCATGTTCGTCGGAGAAGCCCCGGGTGCCCAAGAGGACGCCAGCGGTCGCCCCTTTGTCGGCCCGGCCGGTCAGTTGCTGACCAAGATCATTGAAAACGGCATGGGACTGAGCCGGGAAGAAGTTTTCATCGCCAACGTGTTGAAGTGCCGGCCGCCGCAGAATCGCGATCCTCAAACCGAGGAAAAAAAACTCTGTACTCCATTTCTCCAGGAACAAATGGAAATCATCGCTCCTGAGTTGGTTATTGCACTAGGAAAGCACGCCGCCAACCACTTACTGGGCCGGGAAAGCTCGTTGGGTCGGTTGCGGGGTCGCTTGCACCAACCGGCCCAGGGCGGCCCTCCCGTTCTGGCGACTTACCACCCTGCCTACTTGCTTCGAAACCCCGCCGACAAACGAGCCTGCTGGCAAGACATCCAAATGGGGATGGACCATTTGGGCTTGAAGCGACCTTCTCGTGCCTCCGGCGGGCAGACCGGAACTCCGACTCCGGCGCCCCCCTCCCAGGAAAACGGGCGGCCCCAGGAGGGTAAGCATCGGTGGTAAGAACCCTCGGCTTACACCTGGTGGGCCAGGAAGTGGCCTATGCCCTGCTGGAAAAGATTTCCGGCAAAGCTCCCGAAATTCTGGTGGCCGGCCGAGTCTTGCTAAAAGAACTGCCGGCCCTGCACGGCCGTCTTTCCGGAGAAAGACCTCTTCCCTGGGGCTTGGCCCAGGAACCGGAGGAGGCCGGCGGCAAGCCGAAATCGCCGTCTCCCGCCTCCAGGTCTCATGGCGGAGTCATTGCCGGCCTTCGCAGCTTGCCGCGAAATTGGCCGCTTCGCCGGCCGCCGACCCGGGCCTTGATGCACGGCGCCTTCGCCGCCAGCTTGTGGGAATGGACCCAGGGCCGGTTATCGGAACACGATTGTTTCCTATGGCTGCGACCGGAACGCTTGCACTGGAACTTCGGCGAACCCGGCCACGGAGCCTTTGGTTCAGTGCCCAGACGCGGCCCTTTGAAGGAAACCTTGAATCGCCTGCCGCTGCCGAAGAGCAAGCGACCGCCGCCGGCCGTGGCCCTGGCCTTGGACGGCGATGCCCCCGGAGCTCAGTTGCTGCGAGAGGAGCTCGAGGCAGCAGGTCTGGACGTCCGCCTCCTGGCTCGGGGAGCCGAGGAAAAAGGGGCCGACCGGGCCGCCGCCGGAGCCGCCATCGCGGTATTGGATCCGATTCGCCCAGGGGTGTACTCGCCCCGGCAAAGCAAGCCGAAGGAACCTTGGTTTTGGACCGCCAGCGTGTTGGCCGCCATGGCCGCGGTCGGAGGCAGTGCCTGGCTGCAGGCGGGTCAAAGCGAACCGGAATTTCATCCCTCGCCGCCGAGTGACCCCGGCTTGGAAAGCCAGCTTCCTGAACCGCCTCCAGACCCAATCCGCGGCCTTCGCCAGCCGCAAGATCTTCTGCGCCTGATTCAGCGCCGGCAGGCCTTGGCTGAAATCCTGCGGCAGTGGCCCCATCGCCTGCAATCTCACGGGTTGCAGGAATGGGAAATGTTGGCGGTGCCCGAATCCTCCCACTTGCGGCTTCGCTTTCAACTGCTGCCCGGCGGTTTGGCCGAATCCGATCAGGAGCAGCCCCCGGACCAGGATCCGGCCGCCCCGGCTCCCGACCGGCCGCAAGCGAATTTCCAAGACCCGGAGTTTTGGCGCCAGATCGATCGCCAATTCCGCCTCCACAGCGCTCAGCCGGGCCCAGGGGGCAGTTGGCAAATCCAAGGGGAATGGCAGGCCCAAGAGGGAGTCCCCACCGAGCGTGAGCCCATGGTCGAACCGACCGAAGAACGAAATCCTTGAGATACCTCCTTCCTTTGCTTTTGATTGCGGCCTCCAGTGCCCTGTTGGGACGCTGGTGGGGTCTGCGCCAAGCATGGGAAGAAGCCCCCTCGGCTGCCGGCGACCCTGGTCAAAGGACCACCGCCAGCCGGGATTCAGCGGAAGCCTCCTATCAGCGGGCGGCCCGAACCGCCCACCGCCAGTTTTCCTCCTTCGTCGGCCAGTTGGGCTCCGCTCCCGCTCCGGCCCAACTGGAACAAGCTTTGGCTCGCTGGGGACCGCCGCCGGTGGTGCAAGGTTGGTCCGCTTTGGATGCGACCGCCGCCGGCCAAGCGGCGCGGCTGGAATTGAATCGCTGGTTTCAGGTTGGGCCCGGCGCCACCTCCAAAGTGGAAAGATTGGGCATTGAATCCTTCGCCCAAGACTCGGAAATGGCTGCGGAAGCCGGGATCGATTTGATCTTGGTTTTGGTCGGTCCGGAAGCCACCCTGCGGCCATGGCTCGAACACCTGCTGAAGGTGGAAGAAGGCCAGGGCTATTTGACCGAGGTCCTGCATTTGCGCTGGAGTTTGATCGGCCCGGACCTTTGGCGCGCCGAGTTGAGGTTACGGCTTTGGGTCGCCAGCTACTGGTTGGAAACCTCCTCGGAAGCCCGCCAATCTGCCGCCAACGCCCGAAATGAGGCGGAAGCCAAGCCGGGAGGTTCCTAAGGATGACCACCCATTCGCCCAGCAAAGCCACCAGGCGAGCCGGCCCTGGCAGTTGGTTGGCCTTGGCTTCCCTATGCCTGGCTTTAACTTCTTTGGCTTTGAATGGATGGTTCGCTCCTGGGCCCAAAACGGTACCGGCGGAAGACCCCCTCGGCGGCGGGACGCCGGCTTCCGGTCCGTCCAAAGAAGAAACGACCGCCTTGCTGGAAAGCCTCGGGCCGCAAGTTTTCCTAGCCCGGCAACCGCTTCTTTTCGGAACGGCATGGCGGCGATGGATGGCGGCGGGAGCCGGCCCGGAAGGAGGCGTCGCCTCCGGCCCCCAGGAAATTCCCGGCCGTTTGCATGCGCCTCAAGGTTTTCAAGCTCGGATACAGGAAGGCGGCATTCGCCTGCAGTGGCTTCCCCATCCCGACAATCCGGTCGAGGGCAGGCAATATCAGCTCAGCCGTTGGACCGGAACCGGCTCGGCCGAGTTGCTGGCTGAGATTTCCGGTCTGGAGTATTTGGATCGGGTCGAGTGCGAAGGCCTGACCTATCACTACCGCTTACGCGCCAGTTATCCCCCCCGCATGGTGGGCGGCGTTGCCGTCCTGCGGGAATCGCCTTGGTCCGCCGCGCAAGTGGTCATGCCGCGCCGGGCCCAATGGCAAGCGACCGGCCTTCAAGACGTCGATCAGGTGCTTTTGAGCCTGTCCCGACCCGGCCGGCCGACGCTTGGCCCCTTCGCCGTTCGTCCCGGTCAAAGCCTGGGCGAGACCGGCTGGTTTCTGGAAGCTCTCAGCATCCGTGATACCAGGGTCAAGACGGAGACTAGAATTCCCCGCTTTGACGCCCTGGGGCGCAGGGTCATAATCGACGGCCGCCCCGCCGACCGAGTCCGCGAGGTCACGGCCGATCGGCTGCAAGCAAACGTTCGTCTTACCGACCCTTGCGGTACATCCTGGAGCCTTGAGCTGCTGCTCCCGGAAGGAACCGCCAAGCCGGAAAGCGAACCATGATTGTTCCCCCCACAGCTCCCGGGTTAACCGACCTATTGGGTCGGATTTCGGTCCCTTGCACGGGGCCGGAGGCCTACTGAGAATCCAACCGCTGATGCGCATCCACAGGAAGAATTGGTTCCTGCTCGCCGCTTCTCTGCTGGCGGCCTGCTCCACCGCGGAAGACTCCCCCGAATCACCCGAAACTTCGGGCGAGGGCGCCTTGGAGGCTTCCGCCTTCCAGGAAGTGCCCACCTCGGGGGCCTTTGGCCCTGATCTACAGGATCCTCAGGATCCCAGTGAGGTGGCGCCGCTCCTGCAGCGTCGGGATGCCAAGCGGCGGATCCTGGCTAAACAATTCGTCGAGCGCGCCGACGAGGCTTTCGCTCGGGGCGATTTCCAAGAGTCCGCCGTGCTTTATGCCGAGGCTTTTGAACTCGACCCGACCAGCCGCAACGCTCGCGACGGTTTGCGCCGGTCGGAGGCGGCGCTCGGCGGCGAAGGCTGGGACGTGGACTCGGCCATCGACCAACTGGCCCAGCAGCAATTGCGCTGGGCTCGAGAGCGCATGCGCGTGGAGGGCCTGGTTTCCGAAGGAGACCGGATGATGGCCAAAGGCGAGTTCGCCCAAGCCGCGGATCAATATCGGTCCGCCCAACTGGCGTTGAACTACTCGCCCAATTTGGCCACCGATTCCCTCGACTTGGACTTGGTCGCCGCCAAGCTATCGGAAGCGGAAACCGCTCAGACGAGTGCCGCCGACGCCTTGAGGGCGCAACAAGCGGCGGAAGCTCAAGCGGCCGCCAACGCCGAACTGGAAGCCCAGGCTCAGTACCAGGAAAACCTGCTTCGGACCTTGTTCGCCGAGGCTGACACTCACTTCCAACAAGGCTTCTACGACCGCACCGTACAAACCTTGGATCGGGTCTTGGAGCTGGATCCGCGCAACGAGGAAGCGAACGAGTTGCGGCAAGTCGCCTTGGACGCCTATTACGCCCAACGCCAAAACCGCAGCCTGCGGGATTACCGCGAAGGATGGAAGAGCACCTTCCAAGAACTGCGCCAGTTGGCGGTGCCGCCAAAGTCGATCTTGGAATTCGACAACGAATACTGGCACAACGAGGTTTCCAAGCGAGTGCCTCTCGACCAAGTCAGCGAAGATCTGGAAATTGATCCGGCCAAAGCCGCCATTGAAGCGGTGTTGGCGGACACCAGCATCACCCCCCGCTTTGACAACTTGGTGGAAGAAGTCGCCGACAACCTTTCGGTGTACACCGGGGTGAACTTCGTGGTTTCCCGGGCGGTACGGGAAGACTTGGACGACGACACCAAGACCGTCCGCATGCTGTTCTCCACCCCCATGTCGGTGGATCGCATCTTGCGGATCATTGAAGATCAAACCGCCGGTCAAATTCGCTTCGTCATCGATAATGGGGTGGTCAACGTCATTACCGCGGAAGAAGCCAGCGGCGGCCAAGTCGTCCGCAACTACCAAGTTCGCGACATCATCCGCAAGGTTCGCGACTTCGTCGGTAAGGAAATCAACCTGTCGCCTTCCGGCGGCATTGATGAAGTGGAAGAAGAGCTTCCCGAAAAGGAAGCCACCATTTTGACCGACGTCGAATTGCAAGACGCCATTCAAAGCAATATCGAACCCGATGCTTGGGACGATACGGCTTTCTTGCAAATCCACTCCGGTACTTTGATCGTCTATGCCAACCCCAGCATTCACGAGCGCATCGCCCAATTGCTGGACGATTTGCGCAAGGCGGCCAACATCATGGTCAACATCCAGGTCCGGTTCCTGAAGGTGGAAGATTCCTTCTTGCAGGACATCGGCGTGGATATGCGGGGCTTGGGTGACGATGCCACTTCCGGTTTGCCGGGCAAGGGCAGCGACAACATTCTGGACGACTTTGGCAGCGACCCCGGCAGCCCGGGCAGCCCCGGCGTGCTCGGCACCGGCAACGATTCCGGTCTCTACTACCGGGAAGCCGGCGACAACGTCAACATCATCAGCCGGACGGAAAACCTGTACTCCAGCGGGTTGGGCAACGAGAACACCTTGACCAATTCCGGTGGTCTGTCGTTGCAGTACACCTACCTGGATGACGCCGACGTCGGCATGATTCTGCGGGCGGTGGAGAAATCCAAGCGTTCGGAAGTGGTCACCCAGTCCGAGCTCATGGTGTACAACACCTCTCGGGCCAACCTGACCATCGCCAACCAGGTCTCCTACGTCGCTGACTTCGACGTGGAAATCGCTCAGGCGGCGGCCATCGCCGACCCGATCGTTCGGGTAGCCAAAGACGGCATTTTCCTCGACGTGCGCCCCGTGGTCACCGCGGACCGGCGCTTCGCCTACATCGACGTCCGCCCCACCGTGGCGACCTTGCGGCGCCCGATTCCCACCTTCCAAACCTCCTTGGGCGCCGGATCTCCGGTTACCTTGCAACTTCCGGAACTAGAAGTGCAGAAGGTTCGGACTCGGGTTTTGGTTCCCGATGGTTCCACCATCCTGCTTGGCGGATTGAAGGTTGCGGAAGAACAGGAACTGGACAGCGGTGTTCCCTTCCTCAGCCAGATTCCGGTGGTCTCCTTCTTCTTTAGTCGGAAGGGAACCTATGAGTCCTACCAGAAGTTGATCATTCTGCTGACTGCGCAGATTGTCATTCCCAGCGAATTGGAACCGCCTCCCTTGCCGGGAACGGATCGCTGATTCTGGTTCAACCTTGGCCGGGGGCACCTCCGCTCCCGGCCAGAAACTCGTCCATCGACCCCCTGAAGTAGATTGCCAGGCATGATCGCCACGGCCGGGATTCTTCTTTTCGCGCTGGCAGGCTTCCAGGAGCCGGAAAGCGGAGACTTCTTCGCCAGGCGCGAAGCCGACTTCGCACGCGCCCTAACCCTGGAATTGGGTTTCGACCAATTGGCCGAAGAAGTCCTTCAAACATCCATGGAGGCTTCCAGCTCCAAGGCCGGGCGCAGCGAGCTTCTGTTGGCCTTGTGCGACGTTCGCCGTTTGGCGGCGGCTCGAGCGCAAATCCTGGACGAGCGTTTGGAAATGCTCGGCAGCGCCGCAGAGGCCTATCGGGAGTTTCTGGATAGTTCCTCGTCCTTGCAGCAGATCCGCAAGGCTCGGAACAACCTGACCTTGGTGGTCTACAACTACGGTCAAACCTTGCAGGATTTGTTCATCTCGCTCGGGGTGGACGAGGAGCAACGCAAGGGCTTCTTGGAGCAGGGCGATCCCATCTTCCAAAGCGGCCTCGAGGCCTGCAACGAACTGATCAACGACTACCAAAGCCTGGAAGAAGGGGAAGCCAAAGAAGCGGCGGCAAACACGCTCTACCGGCCCGCTCTCTTCTATCGGAGCTTGATCTACTTCTATTGGGGTTTGGTCAGCCAGCCGGGCTCCGTGGATCGACGGGAATACATGCGCAGGGCTTCCGACATGTTGGAAAGCTTTGCCATCGAAGTCGGCCAAGGATCGATTGCCGGCTTGCGGGCTTTCAAGTACATGGGCGACGTTTACCTGGCCCAAGAAAGTCCGGACGACGCCGAAATTTACTACGACTATGTAATCGAAAACGCCGTCCCCGAAGACTGGGAAGAACGGGGCATGACCCCCTCCGAAGTGGACGGACGTCGCAACGTCAGCCAGGAAGGCTTCCTTGGCAAAATGCTGATGTACGGCTCCCAAGGTTTGACTCGGGAGAGTTTGCAATTGGGAGAGACCTTCCTGACTTGGGAAGTCGACAACGGCGTCTTGCTTTCCGACGACGGCTATCGGGTTTTGCTGCGTTACGCCGAAGCTCTGACCGATTCCGGTGCCATCGGCGAAGCCATTGATCAGGCACAGCGGGTGCAGCGGGAAAACTCCGGAAAGGGTTATTTGATCCTGGAAGCTCGAGAAGTTTTGCAATCCATCATCGCTGCCGCCCCACCGGAAGCCGAATTCGATTTGACCGTTCTTTACGACGCGGCCAAAGGTGCGTACGACGGCAAGCGCTTCGAAAACGCCATCAGTCTGTTTCAGCTTTTGATCCAGCGGATGGGCAACACCCGCCAAGCCGAGCGATTCGGTGCCCAGGCCTACTACTACCTGGGCCGCAGTTGGATGCAAACCAACCACCTGCTTGAAGCCGGCGTAGCCTTCGAATTGGGCTTCGATCAATTCCCGGACGACCCGGATTTCGCCGACCGCAACGCCCGCGGTTGGGTTGCCATCGCCGAACCGATGAAGAATCGGGTCCGCGGGGACCAAGCCTTGGAAAACTGGTATCAAGGCGCTTTGGATGCGGTGAAATCCGCCAGCGGCGGCAATACGCCGGAAGCCTTGTTATGGCGTAAGGCCAAAGACGACTACGACAAAGCCCAAGAGGCTCGCCGTAACTTGCGCGGCAAGGAAGCCGATGCCCAAGCCACTCGGGCCGCTCTTGCAGCTTACGATCAAGCCGTTCGTAGCATGGAGCAAATCCAACGTTCCAATACTTACTACGAAAACGCCCTGGTCCACATCGGCCTCTCCCACTATCACAAGATGAACTGGGACACCGGTGCGGCGAAAGATGCCTTCAAGGCCTTCAACGATTACATCGAAAAATTTATTCCCAATCCGCAAAACACGCCTTCCGATGCACAAGGACGACGTTTGCGCAAGAACAATTGGGCCTTGGCCGATTATTACCGAGGCCAGGTTCGCTTGAGACAAGCCAAGTCCGGCCGGCGCGAATTGTTCGAAGACGTTCTGGATCTTTATGAAGGCTACCTGGAACGCCACCCGGAACAAGGTCCTCAATTCGGAGCCGCCACTCTCAAGGACCGGGTGGATGCCTTTATCGCCTTGGGGCGGATCGACGAGGCCATTGCCGAGTACGAGAAACTGGTCAGCTCGAATTTAAGCCGCACCTTCCAGCGCTTGGCGGCCATTTCTCTTTATCAATACTACCGCTGGCGCATGGACCAAACCGCCGACGACGAGGCGGCCCAGCAAGCGGCCCGGAAAGAAGCGGCCAACTACCTCAGCGTCGCCAATCAATTGGATCCGAATCCCAGTTTGGTTTACAAATACGTGGAAGCGAATTTGCGGGCGGATCTCGGCGAACATTCCACCGCCACCCAGTTGCTGGAATCCATCTTGCGGAAGTTCAAGGGAACGCCGGAACTGGAACAGCGGCTTTACAACATCGAGATGGACTTGGTGGAAGCTTACCTGGCTCAGGATAAAACCGGCCCCGCCAATGACATCGTCCAGCGTTATTTGAACGATCCCAAAAGCGCCAACAAGATCCGGGTGATTTCCAACTCGGTCAAAGTCCTGGGAGGCTATCCCCTCCTTCGGGAAGGCCGCATCGTTCACGTTCCCGGCCAGGAAAGCACCGAAGCTTTCAAGCAAGCCGAGGAGTTGGTCAGCATCTTGGTTCGCTTGGCGGAAAGCGATCAAGAGTTCCCCAACAAGTTCGACAACCCGGATTACTGGACCGCTCGCGCCGCCCAGGCTTATCTGTACTACAAGCGTGCCGCCAAAGACAGCACCTACAAGGGCAAGCACCGCAACCTGATCGAAAGCATGCGCCGCCTTGCTCCCGACCTCGGTGCCGCCGTGGCCCCGAAAGAAGTCCCGGAAATCCTGAACTGGCTGCTTAGCCAACCCTAAGCATGATTGTCACCACCACCCTGCTTTTGGCTTGCGCCGCCCCGGCCTTGCCCCAGGACCGCTTGACCTTGCTCAGCGGCGAGCGCATCGGCGGTGCCGTGCAAAGCGCCACTTTGGAAGAGGTGCAATACCAGGACGGAGCCGGCCAAACCCAAACCCTGGAAGGACGCCAAATCCTTTCCATTGAATTCGGTCGCTTGCCGGCTTTGATCGCTCAGGCTGAAAAGTACTTGGCCGATCAGGATTACCAAAACGCGGTCAACACCTTTGATGGTGCCGTGGCTGCCGGACAGGGTCCCCCCTGGGCCGCCACCTATGCCGCCCTCGGCAAGGCCAAAGCTTTGTTGGCCTGGGCCCAAGTGGATCCCGGCCGAGCCTCGGAAGCGGCCACCGCTTTCCAAAATTGGGTCGCCACCCATCCGGATCACTTTCACGTCCTGGAGGCTCGAACCGGCTTGGCGCAAGCCTTGGCCCTGTCCGGCAAGGTCGATGAAGCGGCTCGGAATTTGGAAGAACTGGCGACCTTCGCCTTCAATAAAAACCTTTCCAAACACGTAGAGTTCACCGCCCAGGTGGATCGCTGCGAGGTTTATCTGATCGGGAAGCAAGCCCAGGTCGCCGAAACCCGTTTGCGCGATTTGATTCCCCAACTACAAGGGGCGATCGGCAATCGGGAAACTCCCATGGGTGTCCGAGGCCTCTTACGCAGTCTCTTGTCCCGGAGCCAAATCCTTCTTGGCGACGCCTTGGAAGGCCGGCAAGGATCGGCTGCGGTGCGTCCTTATTGGGAAAGTCTTTTGAAAGATCCCACTGTAAGCCCGGACGTCCGGGCTGCCGCCTCCTTGGGCTTGGCCCTGGCCGCTCGCGCCGCCGGAAAAGCCCGAGAGGCCCAATTGTTGATGGCTCGGGTGGTCGCCACCCTGCCGGCCAACAGTCCGGTTCTACCCAGGGCTCTGTACTACCTGGGTGAGCTCAGCCAAGAACTGAAGAACGTACCCGTCGATGGACGGATCTACTTCGAAAGGGTCATCCAGGATTACCCGAGTTCCACCTGGGCTCAACAGGCAAGAGAGAAGCTGGGCCAATGACCCCCTCATTCGCCAGCCGCTCTCGCTCCCTCGGAACGCCTGCTAGAATCCCCCCACTCTCCCGTCTGAACCATGCCCGGCCGGAAAATGATCGGCTGTCGGCACAGCAAGTGAAACAGCCCTACCAGAAGATGCTCCGCCTCCGGTCCCTGGGTCTCTTCCTCCTCTGCTTCCTGATGACGCAAGGTGCCCTTTTCGCCCAAGAGGGAGCACCGACCGAAACTGAATCCACTGGATTCTTTGGTGCCATTAGCAAAGGTGGTGCCATCGGTTATGTGATCATCGGCCTGTCGGTGGTCGCCATGACTTTGGTGATCGAACACTTCGTCAACATCAAGCGGGACAAATTGGCCCCGCCGGAAGCCATCGACGAAATTGAGGAATTGTTCAACGAAGGCCAGTACCAGGAAGCCCTGGAATACTGCGAAGCTGAAGGCTCCTTCTTCACCCATGTAGTGGCCGCCGGCATTCGCAAGCTCGGCCACCCCTTCGAGACCATCGAAAAGGCTTTGGAGGAGATGGAAGATGAGGAGAACATCAAGCTCCAGCAGAAGATCGGCTGGCTCTCCCTCATCGCCGGTATCTCCCCCATGATGGGACTGTTCGGAACGGTGTTCGGTATGGTCGGTGCTTTCTCCACCATTGCGACCGCCGCCTCCGTTGAGCCCCGAGATTTCGCCGGTGACATCTCCTTGGCGCTGATCACCACCGTGTTGGGCCTGACCGTGGCCATTCCGACCACGGCCTTCTTCGTCTTCTTCCGCAACCGCGTGACCATGATGACTTTGGAAATCAGCGCCATCGTGGAAGAGATGTTCGAGCGCTTCCGCCACCAAGGCGACTGAGCGTTTACCCGTCCTGCGGGAGACCCCGGTTACTTCCGGGGTTTCCCGACCTAGACCAGTCTGTGAAATCCTGAGGGAGATCCGATGTCCAGAAGAAGGCAAGCTGAAACGGAAGTCGAAGTCGACATGACCCCCATGATCGATTTGACTTTCCTCATGATTATTTTCTTCATCATCGTCAATGACCTGTCCCAACAGGAGCTGGAAGATCTCAAGCTCCCGATTGCGGTTACGGCGGTAAACGATGAGCCGCCCCCGAATCGGCCGATCCTCAACGTCATGCCTGACGGTGAGATTCGCTACAAGCGCAAGCCGATCTACTGGGATGGGATCGAACCCGTCGGCACCGACCCGATCCGCAAGGGCCGGCCGGACTATTACTGGAAGTTGGCGGAAACCATGGTCACCAAATTCGTGGCCAATATGGAGTACGTCTACGACGAAAAGCTGAAGAAGGAATTGCCGGACGACCCGGTGTTGATTCGAGCCGACCGCAATACCGCCTTCAAGCACATCCAAAAGATCATGGAAGTCTGCACGCGTCAGGAAATCCTGATCTGGCGGATTCAGCTTGCCGCCTCCGAACCTGAAAAAGATTAAAGCCGTTGCGGCTGCCCTAATCGAGGACTGGTCCGATGACGAAAAAACGCACGAAAGTCGAAGAAGTCAAGCCGGAAATGACGCCGATGATCGACGTTACCTTCCTTCTGCTGATCTTCTTTATCGTGACTCTGAAGTTCAAGGTTTTGGAAGGCCGGCTGGACGCGGCGCTGCCCAAGGATCGAGGCACCGGCACCAGCACGGTGGAAGAAATCGAAAAGGTGGACATCATCATGCAGGTCCTGCGAGAGGGCCAGATGGTTCCCGATCCGGCCACTCGGACCACCTCCTATCCCGAAGGGAAGTTGAAGCACTACGTGAATCGGGTGGTTTCCCTGGAAGTTGGCAACCAAAGGTTCACCGACGTTGAGAAGCTGCGCGACTTCTTGAAGCCCTTCGACAAGGACGAAACCCCGGTCAGCATCGACGCCCGAGAGGGCATCGTCTATGGCGACGTAGTCAAAGTCCTGGACGTCGTGGTGGCCGAGCAGTTCAAGCAAGTGGCTTTCGCCGGCTCCCACGAAAACGAGTAGGAGGCGGTTTTTCCACCCTCGCCGCCATGCAGCAGGACCCGCCCCCCATCTTCCCGAGCCCCGATCCCGGGGCTCGTGATGCGTTACGGGCAGTCCTGCACCAAGCGGCCGATACGGTGGCCGATTATTTGACGGAAGTCGGCAATCGCCCGATTTTCCCGCTGCAAGCCGAAAGCCCGGCCACGGAAGCGCTGCCGGAGTTCGGCCAGCCCTTACCGGAAGCCTTTCAACAGGCGGCGGAGTGGGCGATCGAGCAATCGATTCACGTCCACCATCCGGGATACGCCGGTCATATGGATTCGGGAGTCGCCGTCGCCGGGATCGTCGCCGACTTCCTGGTTTCCGCCCTGAACCAAAACCTTCTGGCCTATGAGCTGGCTCCCGGCGCCACTTTGCTGGAGAAAAAGCTGCTGGAAGAATTTCGGCTGCTGGCCGGATTGCCGGAGGGAGCCGGCGGCACCTTCACCACCGGGGGCACCGGCGCCAATCTGGCGGCTTTGTTAAGCGCTCGGGACGCCGCTTGTCGAGACAGTTCCCGATTCGGTTTGACCCGCGGCCGCCATGGAGTTCCGCCCACGGCCCCGCTTTGCCTGTTGGCTTCCGCCGACGCTCACTATTCCATTCAAAAAGCCGCCGCCATCTTGGGGCTGGGAAGTGACCGGGTGCTTCCGGTTCCGGTGGCCGGCCCGGAGCGGCGCCTGGATCCCGAGGCCCTGCCCAAGGTGCTGGAACAAGCGGTGCATCGCGGTTTGCAGCCCTTCGCCCTGGTGGCGACCGCCGGCACCACTTCCTGCGGCGCGATCGACCCGATTCACGCCTGTGCCGACTTCTGCGAGCAGCACGGCTTGTGGCTTCACGTCGACGGCGCCCACGGCGGCGCTCTTTTGTTCCATCCCCAAGCTCGAAACCGCTTGGCTGGGATCCACCGGGCCGATTCCCTGAGCTTGGATCCCCACAAATGGCTTTATGCCCCCAAATCCGCCGGCTTGGTGTTGCTTCGCCAGGTGGACGATTTGGTTCCGGCCCAATACGAAGCCCCCTATCTGGACCGCTTTTCCGATCACGGAGAGGCCCTTCCGGTTTCTCAAGGCCGCCGCGCCTTGGACGGAAGCCGGCGTTTTGACGCCTTCAAAGTCTGGTTGATTCTGCGCCATTTGGGCCGACGCGGCCTAGGCAAGCTGCTGGACGACCGCCTGGCTCTGACTCGCTGGTTCCACCAGCGCCTATCGGAGCATGCTTTCTTCTTACCGAAGCACATTCCGGATACGAACGTGCAGACCTTTGCACCGCGGGCCAGCAAGGAAATCCCGCGGATTGCCGAGGCGCACCGGGCTTTGGAAGCCACCGGCCGGCTTTGGTCCTCCTACACCCGCCTGGACGGCCGTCCTTGCCACCGGGTGGTGTTGCTGAACCCTGCCGGGGAGCAACATCATCTGGAAGGAATTTTGGCCACTTTGGAGGGTGCTCACCGGGGTTTGGCCGAAGCCGGTCAAACGCCGGCAAGTCCTTTCCCGCCAGGGAATTCCTCCTCGAACCCGGACAACCCCACGATTGCCAAGGCTGCTGCCGGCGGTTACGCCAAAGAATGCGAAAAACCGGCCAAGGAAGCCCTGAATGATCGTGGCCAAGGGGACGAGGCCTTGCTACATTCAGCCTCCGAATTCCGTCACCGGCGACGGCCGGAGACGTAGCTGGTAAGCCCAGACCTTAGACGTTTCGCCTCCCCCCCGAGGTCAACGCGAAGCCTTCCATGTGCAGAACCCTACTTCCGGCGGCTCTCCTGACAATCCCGGTGGCCCTTTTGGCCTTGGGTTGCTCCAGCACCGAAACCGATTCCACTGAAGCCCCCAACGGTCCTGATTCGGATTTCGCCGCGTCCGCGGATACCGGGCCCAACTCGGCCACCCTCCAGGATCCTCAGGATTTGGTGCAGCAGGGACGCGAAAGCGCCGACCTGCGGGAGCAAAAACGTCAGTTAATTGTTCAAGACTTGTACGAAAGGGCGCTTCAGGCCTTTTCCGACGGTCGCCTTTCCGAAGCGGAAAACTACCTGATTCAGGCCAAAGAGAAGGACGTCGCCAATACCCAGGTCAACAGCTTGCTGGAGCAAGTGTGGTTGGCTCAGGGTAAGGAGATCACTCCTTTAGCCGGCTCGGTAGATGACGTTCGGGAACGACTGCAGAGTCGCTTGACCAAACTGCGGGCGGAAGCCGAAGCCCACGCCGAGCGCGGTTTCCAGCTCATGGGCCAAGGCGAGTACTCCGACGCTTTGGGCGCTCTGAAGCTGGCCCGCTCCCATATTGAAGGCATCAGCTACCAGATGGACTGGGGGGATCTGCCCGAGCGGGTCAACTTGGCGATCGAGCAAGCCGAAGCCAACTTGGAAGTGGAAATGGCCGCTCGCCGGGACGAGGCCAAGCGCCAGACCTACGAGCAACTGAAACGGGAAGAAGAGCAGGCCAAAGCCCAACGCCGGGCCCGCCAAGATCGCATGTTCGAATCGGCGGTCAGTGCCTTCGAGGACGGCGACTACGACACTTCCATGGAGCTGGCCGACAGCTTGCTTCGGATGGATCCGCTGAACGAACAAGTCAGCGAACTTCGGGACGCCACCTTCCGGGCTCGCCACGAAGCCGCGTCCACCAATTTCGTGCAGGAACGGCGGGAACGTTTCCGCCGCTGGGTTCAGGAAAACGAAGAAGCCCGAATCCTGAGTTCGGAAATCATTCAACCCACCGACCCGGCCTATTGGGCCAACATCACCGCCCGCCGGGCTCACTACCTGGAACTTGGCTTGGCCGGCCAAGTGGAGCCGGAGAACCTGGCTCTGATGCAGGAAGTGTCTTCGGTGAAAGTTTCCGGGATCAGCTTCGAAGGGGAAACTTCCCTGGAAGAAGTGATCAACCAGTTGCGGGCTCAAACGGACATCCCCTTCGTGGTGACTCCCGACGCCATCGACGCGGTGGACAGCGAGGGCATTGAATACAACTTGAACCTGCTGCACCCGGTATCGGTCGAAGACGCTCTCGACGTCATCGCCTCTTCCTCCGGCCCCGACGTCACCTACACCTATCGTTACGGTGTGGTTTACCTGACCACCAAGGAAAAGGCTCAGGGGGCCATGCAAGTCAAGGCCCACGACGTCCAGGATTTGACCGCCAAGCCGGTGGACTTCAGCGGCCCGAAGATCGATGAGATCCGGTTGCCGGACAGTATTTCCAGTTTCGACGAAGAAGAGCCCAGCTTCGGCGGAGTGGTCGGCGAGCCCCGTCCGATCATGGACGCCGACAACCTGGAAACGCTGATCACCTCCACCATCGACCCGGATTCCTGGGATGAAGCCAAGTTCGACTTCAACAACGGCTTCTTGATCGTGGTTCACACTCCGGACGTCCAGCGCAAGATCCACGCTTTCTTGCAAGACCTGCGCCGGTACATCTCCTCGATGGTCACCATCGAAGCTCGTTTCCTGACCATCCAAAAGGACTTCCTGCAGGAGATCGGAGTCGACTTCCGCGGTTTGGGCGGCACCTTCTCGCCCCCCACTTCCTTGGTGAACCTGGACGACATCACTTCCGGCTTGGAAGACAATGCTTCCTTGGGTTTGGACAACGAAGGCCCGGGCCTCCCCGACGGTGCGGAAACCAACCCCTCCGCCGGTTTGTACTTTGACGAAGGGGAAGACGGCGACATTCGGGCTCGTACCGAAAACCTGCTTGGTGACTACGGCGATCGACTGACGCCTTTCGGTGGCATGACCATGCAGTTCGTGTTCTTGGACGACGCGCAAACCTCGATGATTTTGCGCGCCGTTGAAAAGAGCAATCGAGCCCAAGAGTTGATGTCTCAAACCCTGTCGGCTTTGAACACTCAACGGGCCTACGTCACTGTCCTGAACCAGATCACCTACGTCCAGGACATGGACGTGGAAGTGGCTCAGGCGGCTTTGATCGCCGACCCGCAGGTGGGTGTGATCAGCGACGGCATCGTTCTTGACGTGCGGCCGACCATCGCCCACAACCGCAAGTACATCACTTTGGAGCTGCAGCCGACGGTGGCCACCCTGCTCCGGCCGATTCCGGAATTCACTTCCTCGCTCGCCGGTTTGACCACTCCGGTGACCTTGCAGCTTCCGGAGCTGCAGGTTTCCAGTGCCAAAACCAGCGTTGTGATTCCCGACGGCGGCACCGTCGTCATCGGCGGGTTGAAGAAGCTGCTGAACATCGAACAGCGCTCGGAGATTCCCTTCCTGGCTAAGATTCCGATCTTGTCCTTGCTGTTCAAGTCGGAAGGTGAAGCCAGCGAAGCTCAAGACGTCATCATCTTGATCCGGGCTCACATGACCGATGCCCGGGAAGTCATGGCGGCGTTGGAAAACGAACAGTAATCCAGACTGGATTCTGCCGATGCCCTCCGCTCCCCTTGAGCGGAGGGCATCTTCTTTTTGAAGCCGCGGAGGCTTTTAGGACCCTAGTTCCAAGCCGTAAGTATCCGCCAAAACCGAGCGCAGCTCCCCGATCTTGTGAATGACGTGGTCCGCCGGCGGATCCGGCCTTAAATGCTTGTATTTGCCCGACCCGGTATGCCAGGTGGCCAGCAAGCCGGCTCGTTTCGCACTTTGAATATCCCGAATCGGGTGATCTCCCACCATCATGCAATCCGCAGGCTTCACCCGAGCCAGTCGGGCAGCCCGGGTGTATAGCTTCAAGTTGGTCTTGGCGATCCCCTGCTGATCGGTAATGAGGATCAACGCCGGATCCACGAAACGAAGCAGGCGCAGGCGCAGGATTTTTTCCATTTGCTTCTTGGTCAATCCGGCGGAAATGATGCCCAACTTCAAATCGGTTTTGGCCAAATCTGCCAAAAGTCTTTCCGCCGCCGGCGCAATCCGCAATTTCTCCCACTTGGTTTCGTGGTAAGCGATCACTCCAGCGGTCACCAGCAAGGCCCGATTCAACCCAGCCACCGTAGCTCGCGGCAAGCGGTCCAACAGGCGATCGAAATGGCGATCATCGTTGGAACTGAACTCTTCGACGACCTCTCTCAACTCACGCAAGATGCGCTCGGATTCGCCGCGAAGCCCGTGGGCACGCATGGCCTCCACCGCTTTTTCCCTAGCCAACCAGGCAAAGTCGGTGGAAGAGTAAAGCGTATCGTCTATGTCGAAGAAAATGGCCCGCAGCATCATTGGCTGATTTCTCCAGAGGACAACTGAAAGCAGGCGGCTTGGCGAGATGGTGCCGTTGCCGCGATCATCGGAGGGAATTGCCGGCGGCATTGATCTTCCGCCAGCGGGCATCGTGGATGAAAGCTGCAGCCGCTGGGCGGATTCGCCGGGGAGGGCGCTTCGCCTGCCACCAGCCATTGCCTTTCCCGACCTGCGACTTGAGGTTGGGGAACCGCCTCCAAAAGAGCCCGACTATAGGGATGCCAAGGATCTTCGAATAAATCCTGGCTGGGGCCTTCTTCCACGATGCGTCCTAAATACATTACTGCGGTTCGTTGCGCGATTTGCTTCACCACCGACAAGTCGTGGGAAATGAAAACAAAACTGGTTCCCCGACTTTGTTGCAATTCCCGCAACAGGGTCAGGATTTGAGCCTGCACGCTGACGTCCAAGGCCGAAACCGCTTCATCGCAAATCACCAGCGGAGGCTCCAGCGCCAAAGCCCGAGCAATGCCTAGCCGTTGCCGCTGTCCTCCGGAAAATTGGCGTGGATAGCGCAAAGCTACTTGGGTATCCAAGCCGACTAAATCCAAAAGCTGGTCGGCCTTTTTTCTCAAGGCCTTGCCTGAAGCCAAGCCGTGCATGGCCAATGGTTCGGTGACAATTTGCCAAGCCCGCATCCGGGGATCCAAGGAGGCCAGGGGATCTTGAAATACGAAGCCCATGGCTTTCCGCACCGCTCGCCAGGCCTTGCCCGAAAGGCCGATCAGCTCCAAACCAGGATCGGTTTTCGAACCGGATCGACTCTGCCAAAGTTGTTCCAGGTCCGGAAAGCGGGTCCGGAATTCCGCCGGTAATGAAAGCTTGATCGACCCCTGCTGAGCCGGCACCAAACCCAAAAGACACTTCGCCAGCGTGCTTTTGCCGCAACCGGATTCACCGACCAAACCCATGCATTCTTGGGTTTGAACCTGAAGGTCGATGCCGGCAAGGGCTCGCACTTGCCGGCGTCCGCTTGAAGAGGCATAGACCACTTCAAGATCACGCACTTGCAACAGCGGAGAGGAAGATGTCATTTCGCCTCCTCCCCGTTGGAAAGGGCCTCCCCGGCTGAAGTGGCGCTGGTGTCCATCAAAAAGCACCGGACCCAGGCATCCTCGGACTCAAGGGGGAAGGCCGGTGGATCCTCGAAACAAAGCTCCATCGCCTGCGAGCAACGATCTCGAAAACGGCATCCCGCGGTGAAATCTTCCGGAGCGGGAACCCGTCCTGGGATCCCGGTGGGCAGAGCTTGTTGTTCCAAGCTTGGCGAAGCGGCCATCAATCCCCGGGTATAAGGATGGCGAGGATTTCCGAACAGAGTTTGGACGGGTTGCTGCTCCACCAATTTTCCGGCGTACATGACCGCAACCCGGTCGCACAGCCGGCTCACCACTCCAAGATCATGACTGATCCAAAGGAAGGCCAAGCCGCGCTGGCGGCGGATTTCGATCAGCAAATCCAGGATTTGAGCTTGGACGGTGACGTCCAAGGCGGTGGTCGGCTCATCGGCAATCAGCAAATCGGGTTCACCGGCGAGAGCCATGGCCAACAAAACTCTTTGGCACATGCCGCCACTGAGTTCGTGCGGGTAGGCTCGAGCCAAAGCCGCGGGATCGGGCAAACCGACTTGCTCCAACAAACTGACGGCCTGGCGCTTTCGCCAACGCCGATCCCCGTCCCCGTGCAAGGCCAAAACCTCTTCGATTTGGGTGGCAATGCGCAGGACCGGATTCAAGGAAGCGATGGGTTCTTGAAACACCATCGCCATGGCTCCGCCGCGAAAACGGCGCCATTGCCGGTCGCTGCATCCGACCAGTTCTCGACCGCGAAACTGAATCGAGCCGGCCGAGATGGAAATCGCCGGTGGCAGCAAACCCATGATCGCCAAAGCGGTCAAACTCTTGCCGCAGCCGGACTCGCCAACCAAAGCCAAACTGTCTTGTTCATCGATATCGAACGAAAGCCCCTCCACCACCGCAATCGGTCCGTTCCGAGTCGGCAGGGTCAAACAGAGATCCCGAACTTGAAGCAGCGGCATGGCCCCCACCCGGTGGATTCTAAAAGCAAGCTGGCAGCGCCGCTTGGCAAAACAGGCGCTGAATCCGAGTGGCTGCGGAGCTATGCTGCCTGACATGGACGGATTCGGCGGAAACGGCCCCGGCTGGAAGGCTTATCTCCCGGCCCTGGCTTGGTTCGCCGTGGTGTTCATCGGGATCCCCGCCTGCAGTCCTCCACCGGCGGAGTTGGTGGTCGCCAATGGCCCGGACGTCCAAATCTTGGATCCACAAAAAGCCACCAGCGCCCCGGACGGCCGAGTCCTACACGCTTTGTTTTGCGGATTGACTCAACTGAATCCGGAAAGCCTGAAGCCGGAACCGGCTCTCGCCGAAGCCTTTGGACAAGAACGTGGCGGTCGCGGATGGTGGTTTCAACTCCGCCCCAACCTGCGCTGGTCCGATGGCCGCCCGCTGACCGGCGAAGACGTGGTGGCTTCTTGGCGCCGCTTGCTGCACCCGAAAACCGGAGCGGCGTATCGCAACTGGTTGTTTCCCTTGGAAGGATTGGACCCCAACAACCTGGCGCAGCAACTCGAGCAGCGGCAGGACTTACCGGGAGTTCACTTGGACGGCTTGCGCTTGGAAGTTCGGTTTTCCATTCCGGTCCCGGCTTTTGCCGAAATGTGCGCTTATCACGCTTTGATGCCGGTCCCCCCTTCTCTGAGGCAGGATTCCCCTTCCACTCAGGGAAGTTGGCCCAGCTCCGGCCCCTATCAATTGCAAAGGCGAGTGATTCGAGACCGGATTCGCCTAAGCGCCAATCCCTACTATTGGCGGGCCCCCAAACCGGAAGCCAAGAGTTTGGATTTCCTCACGGTGGAAAGTCAGTTCACCGCTCTGAATTTGTTTTTGGCCGGAGAAGTTCACTTGGTGGCCACCGACGTCCCGGCCTTGGCGGTTCCGGCTTTGTTGGAACGAGAAGAAGTTCTACGCCGACAGGCACGGGAGCATGGCCGGCAGCCACGGACGGCCGAGTTTGATCCGGTTCCCTATTGGGCTTGTTACTTCTATCGAATCAACGTAACGCGAACTCCTTTACAAGATCGGAAAGTACGGCAGGCTTTGAACCTGGCGGTCGATCGGAAAGCCTTGGCGGCCATGGTCGGAGCCCGGCGTCCCCCGGCCTATTCTCTGGTTCCGCCCTTGATCCCCGATTACCAGCCTCCGGAATTGCCGCGACGAAATCCGGAGAAAGCCCGACAACTCTTGGCTGAAGCAGGCTTTCCCAAAGGGGAAAACTTCCCTCCGATCGAACTTCTTTACAACAGCGCCGAAATTCACCGGGACGTCGCCGAAAGCTTGCAAGCGCAATGGCAAGAAGTATTGGGAATCGAAGTCCGGTTGTACAACCAGGAATGGAAGGTGGTGTTGGATGCTCAAAATCGCCTTCAATATGATTTGTCCCGCTCTTCGTGGATCGGAGATTATTTGGATCCCAGCACTTTTTTGGAAGTCTTTCGAAGCGACAGCCCGCACAACCGGTGCGGTTGGGAAGATCCGGAATACGACCGTTTGCTGGATCAAGCCCAACTTTGCGAACAACGGCAGCCGCGTCTGGCTTTGCTGCAACAAGCCGAGCAACGGTTGTTGCAATACGGCCCGATTCTCCCGCTTTTCTACTACACCACCTTGGAATTAGTTTCTTCCGACTTGCGCGGTTATGTGCGCAATCCTCGAGGTTACGTGGATTGGGCCGCCCTATCCCTGGCTAAATCGGAGGAACCTTGAACAACCCGATCCTGCGTCGGGGGCTGGCTTGGCTCGCCACCTTGTTCGCCGTTCACGCCGCTTGCTTTCTGTTGGTGCGAGGGGTGCGAGGAGGTCCTTTCGATCAGGAACGCAGCCTGCCACCGGAAGTCGAAGCTAGCTTGCGGCAGCAGTTTCACTTGGATGAAAGCCTATGGCGTCAATACGGCCGCAGCCTCGGCCAAGTCCTCCGCGGAGACTTCGGGCCTTCGATGCGTTATCGCGACGTAGAAGTCGGACAGATTCTGGCGGATTCCTTGCCGGTTTCCCTGGCGCTAGGTGGCCTCGCCCTCGGCGTAGCTTTGGCTTTCGGCATCAGCGGAGGACTTTGGGCGGCGTTTCGCCGCGGCTTCGGTTTTTCCCTCGCCTTTCGATTTATGACCAGCTTGTTTCTCGCCGTCCCCAATTTCGTGGTGGCCGGGGTCGGGATTTTGATTTTCTCCTTCATCTTGGGTTGGCTACCCCCGGCGGGATATGGCTCTCTTCGCCATTGGATTCTGCCTTCCTTTGCCTTGGGATTGCCCTTCGCCGCCCAAATTGGCCGATTGAGCCGCAACGCCGCCTTGGAAGTCCTGGAATCGCCGGACTTCCGAACCGCCCGGGCGAAAGGATTGCCTCCAGGCCCGCTGCTATTTCGTCACGTCTTGCCGCAAGTGTTGATTCCGGTTTCCGCTTTTTTGGGACCGGCCAGCGCCGGCTTGTTAACCGGTTCCTTGGTGATTGAACAAGTCTTTGCCTTGCCCGGAATGGGTGCCCACTTCGTTCAAGCGGCTTTGAACCGAGACTACACCCTGTCCTTGGCGGTCACTTTGATTTACACCGCTTTGCTGGGAGCTTGCACCTTTGCCGCCGACCTGTTGGCAAAATGGCTTGACCCGAGAGTGGAGGCCATCTGATGAAGCCTTCCACCCAAAAGCGCAGCTTGGCTTTCGGCCTGGGATTGCTTCTTCTTCTGGCCGGCTTCAGTTTCCTGGCTCCTTGGTTGCCGCTACCGGAACCGGAAAGCCAAGCTTTGCATCGAAGTCTGGAAGCTCCTGCTTGGTGGCAAAATCCAATTTTGGGAACGGATTTAAAAGGCCGGGACATCCTGTCCAGGACCCTCGCAGGGGCTCGGGTTTCGATGGCGGTCGGCCTTTGGGGAACTCTTCTCGCCCTTTTCGTCGGCGTTCCCTATGGCGCGGTGGCCGGATTGTTCGGTGGCCGCATCGATCGACGCATGATGCGAGTTGCCGACTTTTTCGAATCGCTGCCTTTGGTCGTGGTGGTGTTATTTTTATTGTCGATCGTTCAAGAATACCGGGCGGAAATGGCGGCCTTTGGTTTGCAACGGATTCACTTGTTCTATTTGGCCGTTGGAGCCTTGTTTTGGCTTCCCACAGCTCGAGTGGCGCGAGCCGAAAGCCTGCGACTCAGTCAAGCCCCTTTCGTGCAGGCGGCTCGGGCCCAGGGCGCCAGCCGGGCTTGGATACTGCGACGCCATCTTTTGCCCAATCTCGCTCCCTCGGTACTGGTCATGATGAGCCTGACCGTACCCAGAGTGGTGCTGATGGAGGCTTTCCTCTCCTTTTTAGGCTTGGGGGTCGAACCGCCGGCGGTTTCCTGGGGACTATTAGCCGCCGAAGGATTGGCCGCCCTCAGCCCCCTACTTGGATGCTGGTGGGTTCTGGTCGTGCCAGCTACCGCCATGGCCTTGAGCCTGTTTGCCTTGAACCTGGTCGGCGATTGTCTGCGCGATCGAATGCAAAGCTAGTCGGATCCGGATCCAAGGCGATGAAGTTCGCATTCGGGAGCATGTTCCCGAAACAGGGCTTCAAGTTCCGGCTTGGGGTCTCCGCTCCTAGAAGTTTCAAAATGGAGATCAAAGGTCAAAGCATGGCGATCGATCCGGCTTTGCAAACTTTTCAAAGCCGGAACCCTTAGAAGGATTTCTTGTTCCAATTGGACCACCCATTGCTCCGCCTCCGACAAAGAAAGTTCTGGAGGTAAAGACAATTGATATCGCAAAGGCTGGGACTCAAGTTCCTGAGCCTCTTGCTGAAGGACCGGCGGTAAGCCGTTCTGCGGTGAAGAGGGTTCGGTCTGCACGCAGCCACTTAGGCCAACCAGACCGATCCAAGCAAAGGCGGAAAGAAGCTTTGCCCGCCACGAATCTTGAATCCAAACAGCCATCGGCGTCTCCAGGCTAAGCCCGATGGGCCACCACGTCGATTTCCACCAAAACATCTTTCGGAAGACGGGCGACTTCGACCGTACTCCGAGCCGGTTTGTGCTGGCCGAAGAACTGGCCATAGACCTCATTGATGGCGGCAAAATCATCCATGTTCTTGAGGAATACGGTGCACTTGACTACATCGGTTTTGAGCAAACCGGCCGCCCCCAAAACCGCTTCCAAATTCGACAAAACTTGTTCAGTTTGAACTTCCACCCCACCTTCGACCAACTGGCCGTGGGCATCCAAAGCAATTTGGCCGCTGGAAAAAAGAAAATCACCGGCTTGAACCGCCTGGCTGTAAGGACCGATGGCGGCGGGAGCCGCGTCGCTGTGAATCGTTTCCATGGATGGATTTCCTGAATCAGGATTGGGAAGGGAAGGAGGTCTGGGTCAAACGCTGGATCAGTTGCTGGTGGACGGCAGGGGTCAAGAATCGATGGAGATCTCCGCCACCGCGATAGACTTCTTTGATCAGCCGACTCGATAGATAGGAGTATTTCTCGTTCGGCATGACGAATACCGTTTCCACTTGATCTTCCAAGGCCCGATTGGTCAAGGCCATTTGATACTCATATTCGAAATCGGCGACGGTGCGGACGCCGCGAAGGATGACTGGGATTTGCTGGCGGCGACAGAAATCGACCACCAGTCCGCCAAAGGAGGTGACTTCCACTTCGCCTAGGTCGGCAGTCTCTCGGCGCAACATATCCACCCGTTCTTCCACCGAAAATAACGGCGTCTTCGAGGCATTTTCGGCTACCGCCACGCACAGGGATCCGAACAAATGAAGTCCCCGGCGGATGAGATCCAAATGCCCTAAGGTCACCGGATCGAAGGTCCCGGGGTACAAGGCTTTGGCAATCCGGCCGCTCATATTGGAATTGTAGTGTCACCTGGGCCGGGGCAACTCGTCTGCCAAGAAGATGAAATTGGCCTCGATTCCCGGAGCGGTCCCAGCCGCCGGCATGTTCCTTCTGGCATGCGGCTGGCGGGTCTTGCACGGGCAGGGCCCCATTTGGTTGGCCGAAGGGGCGGCCCTGATTGCTTTCTTGGCGGCGTTGGCCGCGGTGATCCGGCCCCGTGGCCTTTGGCTATGCCTGGCCGCCGCCGCTCTCGGGGTCGCTCGGGTTCCTCCCAGATCGGGCCTGCACCTATACCCGGAAGGCGCCGGATTGGACTCTCCCGCATCCGATTCAGGACGCAGGGAATGGCTTCTTGGGCACCGCCCGGCGAAGCTGGTCGGCCGTTTGCAGCAAAGTTGGCGCCATGGGCAGGGAAGCACGGTGGCGATCCTGGACCACCTGCAGAGCCCTCAGGGCCGGCCGTTGGACCGGTCGGACCGCAGTTTGCGGGTCCTAAGTCGCCAGACTCAACTCCTGGGTCCGCCGGGAAGCTGGTATCAGGTGGCCGGACGCCTGTACCAAGATCGCTTCTTTCTGCACATGGAGAAGGCGCGCTTGAGACCGGTGATGTTCCATCCTGATCATCCCTGGCGACCTCCTCCTTTTTGGCAAAGATGGCGGCACTGGATTCGCCAGCGCTTTCACCAGGTCCTTTCCCACCCGGAGGCCGGCATGGCCCAAGCCTTGATCTTGGGAGAAAGCGGAGCCATTCCCGAGGGTCGTTACCAGGCCTATCGGCGCTTGGGTTTGTTGCACTTATTGGCCGTCTCGGGTTTGCACTTTTGGTTATGGGACGCCTTGTTGAAGCGTTTCCTTGGCCGGCGCGGCCGCATCCTCCGGTGGCCATTGTTAATCCTGATGGTGATCCTTGCCGGAGCTCGGGCGCCGGCGGTGCGGGCGGTGGCCTTCTTGTTCGGCCGCGATTGGTTCCGGCATCGCGGAGGCCGAGCCCCCGGCTTCCATTTGTGGGCTTTGGCCCTGTGGGTCGAACTTGCGCTGCTGGATCCACGCAGCGCCAATCTTGGTTGGGTTCTGTCCTATGGAGCGACCGCCGCCATGCTGGCGGTGCCGAGGAAAACCAAGGGGCGAACCTTGACCCTTCGCCTTTCCTTGGCGGCTTTCTTGGCCACAGCTCCCTGGCTCCACGCGATTCAGGGCAGCTTGGAGCCTTGGTCCATCTTGCTGAGCCCAGTCTTGGCCTTAGCCCTGCCTTGGAGACTAAGCCTTTCGCTCGTGAGTTTGCTTCCCGGCGGCCCTTGGCTGGCCAAGCCGGCTTTGAGCCTGCTCGGAACTTTGGAAGGAGAAATCTTGGCCTGGCTGCAAGAGTTGCCAGGGTCGCCTTGGCCCCTGACCGCCTGGTCTTCTCTTTGGTTGGCGGCCGGATGTTGGGTCGCCCTTGGATGCCTGTGCAGATCGGATAAGCAGGACCGGGATCGCTTTTCGCAAACCGAAAAAGGCGGGCTTTCATTCCCCGATCCTCAAGCATGGATCCGCCGCCGGCGCCGATGGATGGGCTGGGGCCTGGCCGGGATCCTGCTGCTCCTGGCGACCCCAGGACGCCAAGGGGCTGGAGTTCTTGCCCTTCCGGTCGGCCACGGCCTCGCCGTTCTGATCGGCGGTGAAAACGAAGTTTTTGCGTTCGACGCCGGAAGTTCCGACCTCAAACCTCATTATTTGATGGACCGGGTCTTTGCCCCGGAATTGAGACGCCGTCAATGGCGCTGGCCGAAACGGATCGCCTTCAGCCACGCCGATTCAGATCACGGCAATGCCTTTCCGGCTTTGCATTCGCGCAAAGCAATGGAAGTCATGAAAGTTCATCCCGGGGAGGAAATCTGGATCCAAGGTTTGGCACCCTGGAAACTCCGGTTATTGGGTTGCCGGGCGGAGGCTTTGGATCACAGCAATGCCGGAGGACAGGTTTTGGAACTCTTTGGAAAGGATGGCTGGCGAGGCATATTTCTCGGCGATCAATTCGGTTTCAGTTTGCGGGATTTGCGTCTCCGGCTGGGTCCAGGACCGGTGGATCTCTTGTTGTTACCTCACCACGGCAGAACCACCGACGGTTTGCCGGAATTGTTGGACCATTTGCAACCGCGCCGAGCTTGGGTTTCCTGCGGCATTGGAGATTTTCCGTTGCCGGTGCTTCCCCTTTTACAACGGAGAGGAATCCCTACTCAGGCAACTTTGCTGAATCCTCTTTGGCAAGCCTATTCGGAATAACGGTAACCGAAGCGGCCCGATTCCGTCTTCCAGAGAAAGCTTGGTTAACTCATGGAAATCTTCGGTGCCTGTTTGGAAGGCGGAGAAGCTCGATTGATTCGAGTGGAGGCTTTGCTTGGCCGCGGTTTGAACAAAATCACCTTGGTCGGCATGGCGGATCCGGTGGCCAGAGAAGCCCGAGAACGGATTCCGGCGGCGGTTGCCGCTCATGGATTCGCTTTTCCAAGAGGCAGAGTGTTGTTCAACTTGGTCCCGGCTCAACTTCCCAAGAGCGGCTTGCCTTTGGACTTGGCTCTGGCGGTGGCCGTGTTGGTGGAAGATGGACAACTACCCGCCCCCAAAGCACCTTGTTTATTTTTGGGAGAGTTGGATTTGGAAGGTTCTTTGGGGCCGCCGGCCAAGGGGGTTTTGTTGGCCGCCATGGCGGCAAGGGCCCAGGGAATATCCATCGTGACCGATCCGAGCAGTGCCCAGGAAGCGGCCATTCTGCCGCAACTCACGGTCTGGCCCTGTTCCACTCTGGCTGAAGTGGCGGCTTTGTTGCAAGGTTCCGAGGAAGGGCCTGAACCTTTGAAAAACAAGCCCAGCCCGCTGCCACCGAACCGCCTGGACCAACTTCGTTTACAGGATGTACGCGGGCAGGAACTGGCTCGAAAAGCCGCAGTGATCGCTGCCGCAGGTGGCCATTCCCTTTTGTTGGAAGGGCCCCCGGGAACGGGAAAGAGTTTGTTGGCCCAACGCATCCTCTCCCTGCTTCCCGATATGGAGTTTGAAGCTGCCTTGGAGTTGGCCCGCATGGAAGCCTTGTTGGGCCCAGTTCAGTCCTTGCATCGAAGGCCACCCTGGCGGGCCCCGCATGCTTCTATATCGGTTCAGGGTCTTTTGGGAGGCGGCCGCCCATTGCGCCCCGGGGAATTGTCCTTGGCTCATCAAGGAGTGCTGTTTCTGGATGAAATGCCGGAATTCGCCCGCCCCGCCTTGGAGGGTTTGCGCCAGCCATTGGATGACGGGCGGGTGCGAATTCACCGAACTCGAGATTGGGCGGAATTCCCGGCAAGGGTGCTCTTGGTCGCCACCCGCAATCCCTGCCCTTGCGGTTTCGCCAGTCATCCGAAAATCCCATGCCGTTGCACTCCGTATCAAGTGGAAAAATATCGCAATCGAACTTCAGGCCCGCTTTTGGATCGTTTCGACTTAATGGTGGAAATGGGGCCGGTGGACCCGGAAGTGATGCAAGGGCCGCCCACTTCCCCCACGACGGAAGAAGCGGAGACCTGGATGCAAACCGCCCGTCAAATTCAACTCGGTCGAAAACAAAAGGGAAGGTACGGCCAGGCCAGTGAAGCAGAATGGGAAGATTTTCAAAACGGGCCCATGAGTACCTGCGCCCGCCAAAGCTTGCAGCAGGCGGCGGAAGCCCTGTTTCTGAGTGGAAGAGCTTGTTTGCGAGTCCTGCGCGTCGCTCGCACCATCGCTGACCTAAAAGGAAAGGAAACTTTGGGTCGAAACGATGTCCTCGAAAGTTTGGCCTATCGGCCGCGCTTTAAGGAGGAGGTAGCAACCAAAAAGAGAAACCTGATTCGTTCGCCAATGACTCCCCACCAGCGGCAGTCAACGCCTGCTCTAAAGCCTGTAGCTGCTGATGGCTCAAAACCAACAGAGGCCGATCGGAAAACTTAGCCCGCACGCGCTCAAGAGCGGTGGCCTCGGCCAAAGGTTTTTTCGGACCGGACAAGCCATAACTCTGGCCGGCGTAAAGCCCGAACAAGAGGTCCAACCGGTCGGCCAAATCTTCCTGCCGGTCATTGTGGATTTGGGGCAAATCCACAAACAAGGATTGGCGAAAGCTCGGAGCCAGGGCGTTGCCTTGAACTAGCCCTCCAGAAACCCGACTTCCCGGCTGTGCCGGGTGCATAAGTAATACCGCTTCCGCCGGAGCGTTTTCCGCCGCCTGCAACAAGGCTTCGGGAATCGGATTGGCGATGCGCTCGGACGCTATCCTCCATTCCCCTTGCGCCCATCGCAAAGGCAAGCGGACTTCCTGATTTCCCCAAGCCGCATAGGCCGTGGCGGTCCAAATCGACGTGGGAGCCGCCAAAGCCAGCAGCGCCCAAGCCAAAATCGGTTTTCGGGCCGCCAATCCTTGCAAGCAAACTCCGGCGGGAAGGGCCCAGAGCACTGCACCGAGGCGAGCCATCTTGTACTCATTTCCCCAAGGCAAGGGAATGAACATCAACAACAGAGCGGCTAAGCCGGCGGCAAAAGTCCAAGCCAGGCGAGTCTCCTTCTCCATCTTGCGCCAACCCAAAATACCCAGCGGAAGAAGGAGCAGAAGGGGTCCAAGCCCATTACTCCAAGCCTGCCCCGCCACCGCCAAGGGGCCAATCCAAGATTCGGATCGCTCGGCTTTGGCAAAGGCAGGAACCAGAAAAGGAAAGGCGACCAATCCGGCCAGGATCGCTGCCGCAGGCCACTGCCAACGAGCCGGGCCTTTTTGCCAAAGAACCGGCAATTTCCAACTGGCCATACAAAGGGCGGCAAAGCCGCCGGCCAAGGGGTTCAAGGCCAAAGCCAAACCCAAACTGAAGCCGGCCGCCAGAACCTGGACCCAGGAAAGTTCCTTGCCACCAACCGGTCGGGTGGTGGCGGCAGCCATGGCCCAAAGAGCGGGAGCCAAAGCCAGGGCGAAAGAAGAAACGTTCAGGAACTTGGGGAGAAAGGCCTGCAGGCGAGCATCCCAGTAAAAAGGGCTGCCGGACCAGCAAAGAGCTTTCAAAACGAAAACTGGGGCTTGGCCAAGTTCCGCCGAGTCAGCGAAGAAAAGTCCGAACCAACCGAAAGCGTTAAAACCAAGAACCGAAGCCCAAAAAGCAAATCGACGAGCCCGAAATTTCAGTTGAAAGCTCCTGCCTAAAGCATCCAAGGCCGGAGCGTACAAAATAGCCGCCAATCCATTGAGCAAGGCAAATCCCCAAAGCGGCCCGAAGCCCAAGCGACCTAAGCCGACTCCCAGGGCAGGGTAAAGAGTGTAGTAGCGAAGAGCGGCTCCGGCGTGGTAGGGATTCTCCGGCATCAAACCTTGCTGCCACACGGCATCCCCCACTCGGCTGTGAAGAAGGCCGTGATAGGAAGCCCGCACCGTTTCTCCACCGGCGGCCACCAAAAGCAACACCAGGAGCCCCAAGAACAAGCCTTCCAACCACGGAAAAATACGTTCTTTCTTATCCACCGCCGAGCCTAAGGATTCCATTGTCCTGCTTCCCAAGGAGCACACGGGTCGTCCTTGAATTCTTCGGGGTATCCCAATTCCTGCAAGTGGCCGTTCAGGCCCTGGGTTCCTGGATCCCAGCCTTGACCTTGCAAAATGGATTCCCGATCCCCGGGTGGAACCGGTTGCAGGTTCAGGTACCACTGATGAAGAGCCGCCAGCAAACGCCGAGTATGTTGGGGATAATCGGCGGCAACGTCCGTTTGTTCCAAAGGATCGGCCAAGCGGTCATAAAGGGCCACCGAAAGATAAGGATAGGCCCCATCGGTCGGCGGTTCGAAAGGCCCGTTCGGCCGAGCCTCACGGCATGGCTGGTGAACCAAGGTCCAGCGTTGATCCCGAACCGAAAAGAACTCCGATTGCCAAGCGGCAAATTGAAGGGTTTCTTGGGCTTCGACGCCGTGGAGCACCATGGGCAGAACCCGATGAAGTCCCAGGTCCTGCCTCTGACGGCTTCCCTGGGCCCAACCGGCACCTGCAATGATCAATGGCACTTGGATCACTCCGCTGAAAAGGCTTTTGGCGTGCAAGAAATAGCCGTGCCGATCGCCGAGTTCCTCGCCGTGGTCGCTGAAAAAAACCACGATCGCATTTTCCAACAAGGAGCCTCGTCCCGCCTTTTGATAATGGGCTTCCAAGCCGGACAACAATCGCTGCACATACAGGCCGGCGGTATAGACCTCGGCATCGTACAAAGCCCGGAGACGTTCCTTTTCCTTTTCCGTCAAACTTTGCGGTTGGCGATGCAGTTGGTAGAGATGTTCATTCTCCGCTTCCGGGCCGGCGGTGTTTGCGTAGCGATGACGATATTCCGTTGGCGGAGTATAAGGCTGATGAGGCGCCATGAAATGAGCCCACAGCATCAGCTTCTCTCCCTTGGAAATGGGAGCCTCGGCTAAATTCAACAACTCCTCCGCCACCAGGGGCTCTTGGGCTTTAAAGCGAATGCGATAATCCTCGAAGCCTCGAGCCAAACCATGGGAAGGGTTTTGCGGTCGAGTCAATGACCGGTTGGCGAGGCGGGCGAAGCAGCGGTAGCCATGATCTCGTAAGCGCTCGCTCCACAATTCGATGCCGGGTTGAATCCAATGTTTATTCGAGATGGCGCCGTGTTCCAGGGGAAATCGGCCGGTCCAAAAGGTCGCCAGCGAAGGCACCGTTTTGCCGCTGGGAGCCCAACATTGATCGAAAACGGTCCCCTGTTGCGCCAACCAAGCCAAGCTGCCTAGCTGTTCCGGATCGCCGGCGGTATCCCGATCGGCTCCGTACATGGGCAAGCGATCCGCTCGAAGAGTATCGATAGAAACGAAGATCAAATCCTTGCCGGCGGCCCAAGCGCCGTCGGAGGATTCTCCATTTCCGCAGGCGGTGAAGCAAGCGATCGCCGCCGCCGCCAGCAAGGCCCCGACCCTGGGCCAATCACGCTGATTCATGATGCTGCAAGTATAGCCGCCGATTCATCGGGCCCATTCGGGGAAAGAGAGCAGATCGAAACCCCAACGCGGCGCCACCCAATAGACCGCAAAGAGGCTGACCAAAATCACGGTACATAGATTCAACCAAAAGCCGGTACGAGCCATTTCCCGGACCCGAATTCGGCCCGACGAAAACAAAATGGCGTTGGGCGGCGTGGCTACCGGCAACATGAAAGCGCAAGAAACCGCCAGAGTGGCGGGAAGGCCGAGAAGCAGAGGATGGACTCCGGCCGCCACCGAGGCACTAAAAAACAAGGGCAGCAATATGTTGATGGTTGCGGTATTGGAAGTAATTTCGGTCAAGAAAGTCACCACCAGGGAAGTCACCAAGATGGCTGCAATCGGCGGCATCGAAGCCACCGTTCCCTTTAAGGATTCTCCAATGGCGGTCGCCAATCCGCTGATTTCGAAGGCTCGCGCCAGAGCGAATCCGCCGCCGAGCAGCAGCAGGATTCCCCAAGGCACCTTGATGCAATCTCCCCAACTCATCAAGGCTTTCGAGCCAGGAGCTTTCCCGGGAAGGATGAACAACAGCATCACCCCGGCCAAAGCCACGGTGGAGTCGGAAATCGACTCTCGAACGGTTTCGGGTAGGAGAAGTTCCCATCCTGGAAGGCTGAAGGAACCGAAATCCGCCCCCTTGCGGGTCATCCATAGAAGGGCCACGATGCAGAAAACCGCCAGCACTAAATTTTGTTCCAAACTACGCTTGCCCATCGCCAGACGTCGCTCCCGAACTTGGTGATATCCGTCCAAGGGTTGGTTGGGCAGAGCCACCAAAACTCGGGTCATCAGCCACCAGGCCACGACCAGGAAGACCAACACGAAAGGAAGGGCTCCCACTACCCAAGTCCCAAAGGCGATTTCCGGGGCTTCTGGAAAATCTTGCGCCATGCGAGCGATGAGAACTCCATTGGGAGCGGTGCCGATTGGGGAGGCCACTCCGCCGATGGAGGCGGCGTAGGCCAAACCCAATAAAAGCGGCAATTTCAGCCGCTCGCCTTCCTCTTCATTACATTCATCCAAAACCGCCACTGCCACCGGCAGCATCAACAAGGCGGTGGAAGTATTGCTGATAAACATGGACAAGCCGGCCGCCACCAGCATGAAACCCAAGATCATGCGCCTTTGACGGGCTCCGAAAAAGGTCAACGCCGCCAGGGCGAACCGGCGGTGGAGATCGTATCGCTCCAAGGCCAAGGCCAGAATGAATCCACCGAGAAACAAAAGCAGAATGTCATGGAAATACAAGGGGGCCACGTGACGAGCCCCAATGACCCCGGTCGCCGGCAGCAACAGGGCCGGCATTAGAGAGGCAACTTCCAGGGGTACCGGACCGGTTAGCCAACACCAAGCCGTAAAAGTGGCCACGCCGGCGGTCGCCTGGGCCGCCGGCGGCAGGTTCCAACCTGGAACCAGGGCGAGAAATACGGACAACAGCCCACCCACGGCCAAAAACAGCAGCCGTCTAAGGAAATTCAGGCGTTGCACGTGGGTCACCATGGGGAAAGTTTGACCCATCCTAGGACCGCAGCGCCAAGGGGGAAACCGAGCCGATGATCCTTCTCCAGCTCCTCCTTTAACCCATTCCCGGCTGGCTTGCCCTAGTCAGAAGGTTAATCCGGTTTCCGAACCCACCGTTGTCCGTTGGAAGATCATGGTTTGTCCGCGACGAAAACTCGGAACCAAAACACCGATCCCATCGCAAATCCGCTGGGCCATACGTCTTTTCCAGGAACCGTCGAAACCGAAATAGTTTCGATATTCGTGGAATACTGGATTCAATCCGGCTTCACGCCCCAAGAGAGCCAACTCTCTCCGAGTGAATTCAGTGACGTGACCACTCTTCCAACGGTTGAACGAAGGTCTCCCCAACAACATCGCTAAGCGCTTGTGAAGAGCAACCGAATTCGGAGTCTGACAGATCAGGATTCCATTCTTGGCCAGCCCAGAAGCCAAAAAGGCCAGGATGATGACAGGATTGGCATGAACGTGCTCGATGACCTCGCCAAAAACAATCGCATCACAAGCCGGCAAATTCGGCCATCCATTTTGAGCCCCAGGTTGCCTTTCCTTGCCTTCGGCAAGGTTTCCGGGTCCATCCCCACTTTCCTCCATCGAGTGCTCTTGCCTGGGCTCGTTGGTACTCAAATCAAAAACAATATGGCGCCCGCTTTCACTCTTGGCTCCGGGAAAGATGGCGCTGCTTTCAAAGCCCAGGCTCCATACTTCTCGATAGTGTTCCCGGAGCATGTGCGTCAAGGGGCCGGGCCCTATGTCCAAGACGCGGTTTCTTTTTTCAGGTTTGACCTGCTTCACCAACTGAAGGAGGTACTGAAACCTCTTTCGGTGATACGCCTGATAGCGTTGGTAATCCATGCTTCTTCCTCAAAATTCGAGAGCACTCCACTCTCGATTGAAAACATCGCCCGGCCATGCTGGCCAGACTCTTTTCCGGTGGCGAAAACAATCCCTCCCGAACATCATTTTTGAGAAAAATTTTTGCGCCTCCCTCACCCATGCCCCGGGGCTCGGGAAGGCCACCGTGATCGCCGGCCGCAAGGCGCCGGGCGTTTCTATGCCCGGCAACCGCCAGGGAAAGGTCGCAACCGAGGGGGGCCACTGAGCCTGCGGTGCCGCATCGGGGATCCCGGCGAACCTCGATCAAATCTGGCCCAGAGTATTGGAGGTTAAGCCGAAAAAATCGGCGTAACCTCAGGCCGATCTAGCCGTCTTCCAGGCGTACCCGCAGTTTTTTCGGTGCGCCTCATGACCGCTTTTCAGCCCTCCCATTGCCCCTGGCCCCGGTGCCCGAGCCGGCACGACAAAGCCAGCTCACACATCCAACGCCGCGGCTTTTTCCGGACTCGCCACCAGCCCAAGGTGCAGCGCTTTTTGTGCCTGGTCTGCAAGCGCTCCTTTTCCACCCAAACCTTTCGGCTCGACTATCGCCTGCGCTATCCCGATCTGCATCTGAAAGTGTTTTGGGAAAACGTCAGCAAGGTCACGCTGCGCCAAAGCGGTCGCAAACTGAAGGTGGATCGAAAAACCATCGCCCACCGCCTGCACCTGCTTGGCGTCCACGCCGAGGCCTTCCATACCGACAAACTTCGACAACCGGCAGGGGCCGGCTTTCATGGGCCCTTCCAATTGGACGAACCCGAATCCCGCAAGCTGGTGACCCGCTGCTTCGAGATCCTGCAGCGGGCGCTGCCGCCGGAGGTTGCCCTGGAGTTGCAGTCGGACCGCAAGCAGCTCTACGGCTCGGTCCTGGCCAAGGTGTTCGAGGGCGAGCGGCCGTATCGCTGGCGGCGGGAGTCGTCGAAGACCCGCCGCGACAACCGCAATATGCTGTTTCCGATCAACCACACTTTGGCGCAGATGCGGGATTCGATCTCGCGGCTGGTGCGGCGCAATTGGGGAGTGTCGAAGCAGTGCGCTTGGCTGCGCCGGCACCTTTGGGTGTGGCTGATTTGGCGCAATTACGTGCGGCCGGTAACGGTGAAGCCGAGGGTGCCGACTCCGGCCCAGATCGCCGGAGTCTGCAGCAAGCCGCTAACGGCTGAAGATGTCTTTACTTGGAGGATTTTTTAAGGCCCAAACCTCCAATACTTTGGGCCAGATTCAAAGCTTGGCGTTGTGTCGGGCCCAGGGTGATGTATCAGACATGGAAGCGAAACCCGGGCCGTCCTATGATCGCCCCGGTCCGTCGACACGCCATGTCTTGGTTCGATAAGCTTTTCATTCTGGGTCTGCCGCTGGTGCCCAAGGGCATCATGCGACGCTTCAGCCGTCGTTACATCGCCGGCGAAGATCGGCCGGCCGCTTTGAGGCAGGGAGCGAGCCTGCAGAAACTGGGCTACCGAGTGACCTATGACGTCCTCGGCGAGGCCGTTTCCAATCGCCAAGAAGTTCAGGAAGCCGTGCAGGAATACCATCATCTCCTGGACGACCTGGCTCAAAACGGTTTGGAGCGCAACGTGTCGCTGAAGCCCACCCAGATGGGCTTGCTGATTGACGAAGACCTCTGTTATGAAACCGTGGCCGATATTTGCAGCAAGGCGGAATCCATGGACGCCTTCGTCCGTTTTGAAATGGAAGACGCCCCAACCGTGGACGGCACCTTAAGAGTCTTCCACCGCTTGCGCCGGCAATTTCCCCAAACCATCGGCTGCGTGCTGCAGTCGCGCTTATTCCGGACTTTGGAAGACGTCCAGGCGCTGCTTCAGGAAGACGCTCCCCTGAACGTACGCCTGGTCAAAGGGATCTACCTCGAACCGCCGGAAATCGCCCATACCCAAGGGGAGCCGATCAACCAGGCCTTTCTTCAGGCTCAGCTCGCCTTGTTGCAAGGCGGCGCTTTCCTGGGAGCCGCCACTCACGATGAGAAATTGATCGAGGCTCTGCAAAAGGCTCTTCAGGATCACCCGGAATGGAAGCCGCGGGCGGAGGTTCAAATGCTGCTCGGCGTCCGCGAAGAACTTCGCAGCCAAGTCCGCGATATGGGCATTCCCGTTCGGGTTTACGTTCCCTACGGCGAACATTGGTTGCCCTACGTAACCCGCCGGATGCGCAAGAACCCGCGCCTGGCCCGGCTGGCCTTGATTGGGCTATTCTCCAAGCGAGAAAAAGAGCAAAGCGAGCCGGTTTGAACCGGCTAGCCCCGGAGGCGGACGTAGCGCTGCCACTCCTGAACCAGGACCGCTTCAATCTGAGCTACGAATACGGCGCAAGAACGTCCTTCGGGCAGACGGACCCCCGCCGCCCGGCGATGCCCGCCTCCGCCCAGGTGGCCCGCAACCACACTCACGTCGAAATCGCTTTTGCTTCGTAAGCTGAGCTTGAACTTGCCCGGTTCCCATTCGAACAAAAACGCCACCACTTCGACCTGGGCCACCGCTCGCAGCAAATCCAAGACTTCGTCGGTATCCTCCAGGTGACCGCCGGCCTGTTCTAGGCTTTCCCGATCCACCCAAGTAAAGGCAATCCGGCCTTCCGCTAAATATCGCGTGTGTTGCAGCGCGATCGCCACTCCCCAAGGCCGCTCGGCTTCGGTTTGTTGATAGATGTCGGCAAACAAACGCCAGGGTTGCACGCCTCCCTCCACCAAGCGGGCGGCGGCCTGCCACGCAGGTTCGGTGGCATTGGGATAGCGAAACCAACCCGTATCGGAAACCAAAGACAGAAACGCCGCTTCCTTGGCGGCCAGGGGCAATTCCACCCCTAGGGATTCGATGAATTCCAAAGCCAGTTGTCCGGAAGCCGGTGCATCGACGTCGTGGATCATGGCGTCCCAAATGGTTTGGGGAGCCATCTCCCCTTCCAAGGGGTGATGGTCCACCGCCACTTTCGGACAAGCCGCCCCCAAAAAATCGACTTGCAGCGGGCCCAATCGGGAAAGGGCAGAGCAATCGCAAACCCACCAAGAATCCACTTCCGGCAAGGCGGAGCCCGGCTGGTAAATCGACATCGGGGTATGCCTTTGCAGAAAGCGATAACGAGAATCCGGAGCATCCGGCAACAGGATTTGCACTTGGCGATCTAAGGCCCGGAAGCCGTGGTAAAGCACCGAGAGCGCCCCCAAACAATCACCGTCGGCGCGCAAATGACCGCTGAGCAGGATGGACCGGCTTTGTTCGAAAATTTCCCGGACGGAAGCCATGGGCCTCCCATCTTAGGACCAAACTTACAAGGGACCCAGGCCGTGTCCCGGCTCGCATACCGGAGCCAGAGGTCGCAAGTCGGCCTCTCGGGCCAAGCGCTGGCAAACTTCCTCCGCGGTTTTCGCCGGCTCATGGGCCAAGCGCAAAAAGCGAGCTCGTTTTCCAGGTCCCAAGCTTCCCAAATCGCCTCGGCCGAGGGCTGCTGCGCCCCCTTCCGTCAACGCTTGCCACCAGGCCACCGGCCCCGCCTCGGGAGCCAATGCGTTGGCCAAACGGTATTCGCGCAGCGGATCCAAAGAAGCATTGCTGGCCCGAGAATCGCAACCCAAAGCCGGCAACGGAATATCCGAGCGTCCGAACAACACCGGCGGTCGGTCGAAATACAAATGGGTCCCCGGACACCAAACCATCCGCACCCCGGCGGCGGCCAAGCTTTCCAGTTCATTCAAATCCAAATCTCCACAATGAACCGCCAAGGTGCCGGGATGCAACCCGCCGACGTCTTGTAACCAGGCTACCGGCGAGTCCCAACGCTGCTTTTTCAAAGGGCGGCCCCGATCCCGGAAACAATCGGCCAAAGGACCTTGGCCGGAAGCCAGGAATTGGCGCTCCTCCGGATGCTCGCCCAGGTGAATGGAAACCGGCACCGCCCAGCCGCGTCCTCGGGCGAAAACCGCCTTGGCTAAGGTTTCCGACACTGAATAGGGAGCGTGCAAAGCCAATCCGGTTCCCGGACGCGGCGGTCTTTGGTCCAGGATCTTCAAGGGCTCATGCACTTGTTCCGGGTCCGGTTCGAACAGCTCTGGAGCCGCCAGCACTTCGGGAAATTGGGGAGCTTCCAGCCAGGACGGAAAATGGCGGCCGTTGGACTGGGGCTCACCGGCGTGGGTGAAGACCAAGCCGCAGCCGCGAATCCGCAACTCCTCCAAGGAGTGCCATGCGCTTTCGGGAGCCGGCAATCGTTCTTCCTCCCGCCAAGCCAGGAGGTGGCTTACCCATTGGGCGAAGCTCTCACGCCGCCAAAGAGAACTTGGAGCATCGTAGCTTTCCAAATGAGCGTGAAGCAGCAAGGGAGCCGCCACCCAGAGCTCTCCCGGGAAGGCTTCCGGGGTGACCCAGCGACCGGGAAAATCGCGGTGCACTTCCAGGATGTACGAACCCCGGACCACCAGCACCGGCGCCTTGAGCAAGGTATGAGGATCCAGCAATAAGGCATCCGGCCGCAGATAGCGGATCGCCGGAAGACCCTCGCTGGGCTCCTCCGGCTCAGATTTGGAAGGATCCCAGGCCACGTACGGGAAAATCCCCGATGGCTAGAGGGTCGTGGATCAGGAGTCCCCTTCCCAACCGAATTCGACGGAGTCCACCTGGAAGTAGGCGCCGGGGTTGGTGCCGATCAAAGTGGCCAACAAATCATGATCGAACACGATTTGGAACCGGACCATGCGAGCCAAACTGGCCTGCAGTTCCACCAATCCGTCGGTGATGGTGCCAAAGCCCGGAATGATCCACTCACTTTCCGATCCCTCGTCCGGCTCCACCGGAGCTCCAGGAGCGGGATTGCCGAAGCCGGTCTGGAAAGCGACCCAAATCGGCGTCACACCCGGATCCGGAGGATTGCTGAGATCGAAGACCAAGGACTGAACCCCGTTGCCGTCTTGGGCGTCGTAGCTGCAACGAATGGCGTAGGACTCGAAGGTCAACAACAAAATTGCCGCATCCGGGGCGTACCAAAGGCTCCGGACTCCGGAACTGTTGCCCCGGAACAAGCTGCCGTCACTGGCGGTGATGTCGCCTTCTCCGGTCATGAAAGCATTGGCCACGGCACTCACGTTGGCCGACCCGGCTTGCCCGATCGGGGCCAGATCGACGGCTCCATCGGGTACCACCATGGCCTGGAGGGTGGCCAGGCTTTCGCTACCGGTAGCCGTTTCGAAACGGACCAAGCCGGAACCGCCTTCTCCGCCGTGATTGCCGGCGGAGCCGATCCCACCTCGGCCGCCTTGCACGTCGACGGCGTCCGGGTCCACGGTCATATCGCCAGCGACTTGAATTAAGATCCCGCCGCCGGAACCACCGCCGCCGCCGGCATCGCCGGGAGTGCCGTAAATGATGGCGTTGATGTCGAAATGGGGCACGTTGGACATGAACTCGCTGTCCGCCCCATGTCCGCCGGTGGCCTGGATTAGGCCGCCCACGGCCAAACGACCGCCGACCTGGAATTGCAAGGCCCCGCCACCGGCTCCACCCCCGCCGCCATCTCCGTTGCGGTAGGTGTCGATGAAACCATCGGTGGAGAGAGCGTCGTCGTCCCAGGACCCGTGTTCGCCGCAGCCGGCTCCGCCACCGCCGGCACCGCCCAGCAGGCGGTTGCCGTTGGCATGGTTCGGATCCAAGGTTTCCACGCCGGGAAAGTTGGTCAACAAATCCGCGACGCCGCCGGCGGCGTCCGGAATGGCTTGGGCATCCAACTCATCCCAAGCCAAGAGGGAGTTGTACTCCCAAGCGTCCCGACTTTCGTCGATCACCGGATCATAGATCTCCGGAGCGGAACTAAAGGCCACGCCCAAGGGGTCGGTTCCGCTGGAATCGTAATAACCGCCGGCGGTGCCGTCGCTCCAGAAACCGCCGCCGCCGCCACCTCGAGAGCGGTGCAAGGCAATCTTGTAATACAAACCGCTGACGGTATTGAAATGAGATTGAATGACTTTGTTGCCGGTAGGCGCCGGCACCAAATTACTGGACGGAGGCCAGGCCCAGGAACCCATGCCGCCGCCGTTGGCTCGATCCACCGCCATTTGATCCGGTGACAACAACGGCCGGCCGGAAGACACTGCGCCACCGATTCCTTCGCCGTTATAGCCATGCACGGTATCGCTGTTGATGCCGTCCCGGAATCGAGTCGGGTCAGGAATTCCGGAGGTATAGGTATTTTTGGAAGAGTCGAAGTAATTGTTCAGCAAATACCAAGCTTGGCCGCCGGTTCCGCCACTGCCTCCACCTAAAGCACCCATGCCGGGAACACCGCCTTCGGCGTTGGCCCGAGTCACGTCCAAACTACTTTCGATGGTGTCGATCAATTCCCAAAGAATGGGAAAATACTTGCCGAAGTTATTCGGAGCATCTTCCCCGGAAACGTCCAACACGCCATTGACCACCGCTTCGCCGCGAGTGGCAATCCGCAAGGGGTTGGCCCCGGTGGCGTGAATGGTGACCCCGGCGGGAACGTTGAATTGATCGAACATGAATACCGGCGATTGCAAGCTGCCGTCGACCACGACATCTTCTTGAATGAAAATATCCCACTCGCTGGCCAAGAAAGTCATGCCGTCGGTATCGAAAGTAAAGTCGGCCGTCGGGGCAAAGGGACCCAGCAAACCATGGCCGCCACCGGAATGTTTACCGGTGGTGGGATCCAAGCCACTGTCCAAGGAACCGGCTGTTCCCGCCCAAAGGCCCGACACGCTGGTCAAAGGATCCAATTGGCTTTCATCGGCAAAGCCCTCCAAAAAAGAACCGGGGACAATGACCGAATCCGGCAGAGGCACGGTGAAGGTTCCGCTGTTGGCCAAAGTGTTGCCGGCCAAGTCGGCAATTTGCGGGCTGAATTCCAATCGCAAGTAGCGGCCGCCGTTTTTGTTTCCAGGAAACGGCGCATCGGGAGTAAAGGTCACCACCGTTTGCAACAGGTCTTGGTCCAACGAAGCTTCAAAAGTTCCGGAAACGGCAACTTCCAAAACGCGTCCGGGAATCGACTCATCCACCAAGGTGACGCCGATGGTCGGGCTCTCACCGGTATCCGGATCCACCAACTGGAACTTCTGCATCAGATCGTTGAAGATAATTTCGAAGCTGAAGTTCTTTTGGGTCGGAGGTTGGCTCTGGTTCGGGGTGAAACTCACCTCCGGATTCCCCGGAACCAAATCCGCCACTCCATTGGTCTGCACCACGCAGCTCAAAGCGGTGGTATTGGGGCGACCGATCCTCGATCGCACCACCGACGTTTGAGGTGAGGCCAACATGGTGATTTCATAATTGGCGCCGTCGGTGAAACCGAATCGGATGCCCGATTGGGTTTCCAATAAAGCGGGCCGGAAAATGACCTGGGAGCCTTCCACCAAAAAGGATCCCGGAGGAGAGGAACCGGTAGTCCGCTCGACGATAGAAATGGTGGTAAAGGAAACCGTAGCCGGATCAACCTTGTCGTTGAAACTCAGCTTGATTTCCTGATTGGTGGCGATTTCATTGACGGCACAGGTCCCGGAGTTACAGCCCAGGGAACAGCGGCGCAACCGGAAAGTCGCCGCCGCCGGGTTGGCACTGGAGTTGCCACCACCACCGAAACACGCCGGTACTCCCAACAGGAGGACCAGACAGAGGAGCTTGCTTAGAATTCGGCTCATCATGCAAGAGGGAGACCCGGACCCAAGTCCACCCAAGAACCGATGGGGGACGGCTCCGAAGCTGCGGGGAAGTCTAGCACACAAGCTGCTTTGACCACCGTTACTTAGGGGACTCGGCGAGCTCGGTTCCACGTTCATGGAGAGACTGTTGCGAATTTCGTTCCCACTGCTTTCGGTCGCCGCCTTAAGCCTACTCAGCCCTTCTCCTCGAGGGGCTGCCGGGGTGGCGTTTCCAAGTACCGTTCCCATCGGAGCCTCCATCGCTTTGATCGAAACCCTGCCGGGTCGGGAAGAACCGGCCGAAGAACTTTTCGTTCACGCCCGCACCCTGGCTGAGCGAGTTCGCACAGGAACCCTTCCCGGCCAAGAAATCGCTCTGCGGCGCCGATTGGAGTTGGCGGTCCGTTCCCTGGCCAGCTTGCCGAACGCCGCGGAACTGCCGTGGGAGGCCTGGATGGAGGCCCACCGGACCACCCTGCCCGAACTCACCGAGGAACTCTTCCTCGCCGCCCGGCAAGCCATGGGAAGCCAAATCGTGCCCCTGGCCATGTCGCTGGATCGTTGGGACAGTCCCCGCAGGATGCGGGTGGACATGCACCAAACGCTTTGGGCCTACGATCCGATCGAAGGGCGCAACGCCAGTCGCCGGGTTCTGATCAAAGAAAAAAGCCGCAGCAACAGCCCGCTGAAGGCGGAATTGATCCGGGAAGTGATTGCCCATCAGCCGGGCATGGAAGCCGAAGCCCTCTTGCTGGAAGTCGCTCAGAGCAGCCATCTGCCGGAGGAATGGGCTCGCCGGGAAGCCATCCGCGCCTTACGCGAGCGCAACAACCGCCAAAGCGCTCAAAAGGTGGCCACCGAAATGCTGGCTCAGTTTTTGGCCAATCCCAACAATCTCGGCATCCGCATGGAAGCTTTTCAAGCTTGCATGAGCCTTTATCCGGCCCTAGGAATGCCCTTCCTGACCGGAGAGCAGGCGGTGCCGGCCAGCCAGCCTCAATTGGAAGAATTCATGGAGGCCATGCGCCGGCGTTACGGTCTGGTTTCCGACGACTCCTAACTTCCTTTGTCTTCCCCCTCCCCCGCCATCTCCTTGTTCGACAGTCATTGCCATCTCACCTGGCAAGACGAACGCCACTGTGCCGACACCATTTGGCAACGAGCTCAAGAGGCCGGCGTGAAGCAATGCGTCACCGTGGCCACCGACGACGCCACCGCCAAACGCTGCCTCGCCCTATCCGAAAGCCTCCCTGGCGTCTCCGCCTCCGCCGGCTTGCACCCCAACGACGCCGGCCAGGAAGCCTCCGCCTTGGACCGGGAACTGCAAGCCTTGGAAGCCTTATTGGAAACCGGCGGATTTGTCGCGGTCGGCGAAAGCGGCTTGGACTTCTATCGGGATTGGGCCGATCCGGAATTGCAGCGACGGGCATTCCGACGACATTTGGAATGGTCGCAACGATTCCAACTCCCCATCATCGTTCACTGCCGGCAAGCCGCCCAAGCCACCTTGGAAGAATTGCAGGCCTTTGGAGGCCCGATCCAGGGGGTCATGCATTGTTACTCCGAAGGTCCCGACGAAGTGGAAGCCTTCCTGGATCTAGGTTTGCACGTTTCCTTCGCCGGCAATCTCAGCTATCCCAAGGCGGAAGTCTTACGCCTTGCCGCTCAACAAGTCCCTGATCACCGCATCCTAATCGAAACCGATGCGCCCTTCTTGGCCCCTCAAGCTCGGCGGGGTAAACGCAACGAACCGGCTTTCATGGTTCACACCTTGGAATGCCTGGCGCAGACCCGGCAACAAAGCCGGAACGAATTGGCCGCCCTCACCACCGCCAATGCCGAAAGCCTGTTTGGGTTGAGCCGCTCCCCTGTCCTGGACTGAGACCGGTTCTCGAATAAAACCAGTTAGCCAAATTTGCTTCAATCGGAAGGCGGCGTCCAAGCCCGCAAAGAAGCGGAGTCGGGCAATTCCGGCGGGCCGGGCAAACCGGAATAACTTTGTTGCACCTCATAAAGTTGGCCGCTTTCAAAGTCGACCCAAAACACTCGGCGGCCACCGTATCCCGCTTGCTTCGGCCAAGCCCAACAGCCTTGAAACAACCCTTTGGAATCGCGGCCCTGCCGCAAGTAATAAGCCAATCTCAAAGAAACTCCGGCTTCCGTGGGTAACAGTCCGGCGGGAAGCAGGGCCAATCTCAAATTCTGCGCTCCGGATTCCACCATCGGCGGCGGATAAGCGACTAAATCCCACAAGCCTTTCTTTTGGCCGGTGATGTCCTGCCACCCTTGTTGGGCGGAGGCCACCATGCGCAGATAGGAAACCGCCGCCTTTTCGTTTTCATCCACCTGAGGTTTCAGAATCCAGGGCAGGCCCCAGGTGGAAGCCACGGTCACCAGGACCACCAAAATTAGCAATTCCAATAACGAAAAACCGGCGCCATGCCGCCGCCCCGGCGGGCTGAAAAATTGAAGCCTGGGGCGGCGGAAAGGGTAGATCCTCATTCGGCGGCGGCCATCACCTGAATGACTTTATCCTGCAGGTGATTGGGCACTTGGTCGTAGTGATCGAACTTCATGATGAAGTTGCCTTCCCCGTGGGTCATGGACCGCAACGGAGTGGAGTACTCTTGCATTTCGGCCAAAGGCACGTTTGCCTTGATCGTTTGCATGTCGTCTTCCGCGTCCATGCCCAAAATCCGGCCGCGGCGAGTGTTCAAATCGCCGCTGACGTCGCCGAAATAGCGGTTGGGAACCGTGATCTCCACTTCCATGATCGGTTCCAGCAAAATCGGACGGGCCTTGTTGAAAGCGTCCACCAGGGCTTGGCTGCCAGCAATTTTGAAGGACACTTCGTCCGAGTCGACGTCGTGGTGTTTGCCGTCGTAGACTTCCACCTGCAAATCGACCACCCGGCTGCGAGCCAAGATGCCTTTGGACATTTGCTCGTTGATGCCCTTTTCAATCGCCGGAATGAAGTTGCGCGGAATCGCCCCGCCGACCACCGCGTTGACGAAGTCGAAACCCGACCCGCGATCCAACGGTTTGATGCGCAAATAGCATTCGCCGAACTGCCCGGCGCCACCGGTTTGCTTCTTGTGCCGGTGATGCCCTTCGGCCGCTGCGGTAATGGTTTCTTGGTAAGCAATCCGGGGAATGCTGGTTTCCAAACCGACCCCGCGACCGCGGACTTTGTTCAAGGCCGTATCCAGGTGCAGCTCGGACAAGCCGTAGATCACCATTTCGTGGGTTTCGTCGCTGCGGTGAATGCGCAAGGTCGGATCTTCTTTCACCACCTTGTTCAACTCGCCGCTGATCTTTTGCTCGTCCGCCCGGCTGCTCGGCCGCACCGCCAAACCGGTAAAGGGTTCCGGAAGCGGGAAAGGGAATTTCCCGGCTTCGCCATCTCCCAAAACCAAATCGCCCACGGCGAATTCTTCCACCCGGGTAATGGCTACGACTTCCCCGGGACCGGCGCTTTCCACCGCCTTTAAATCTTTGCCGAAAATGGTCGACAAACCGCTGGCCTTCAAGGTCTTGCCGCCGCGAGGATTCACCAGGGCTTGATCGGCCTTCAAGGTTCCCTGCAACACCCGCACGTAATTGATTTGGCCCAGGTGTTTGTCGGTCAAGATTTTCCAGACCATGGCGTGCAACTTGGAATCAGCGGCGCCGTCTTCCACCCCGTCCGGCTCCATCGCCGTCGCCATTTCAGAAGCACTGGGGAAATACTCGCCGATGTAGCTGGCGAAACGTTCGATGCCGACGCCCTTCATCGGCTGAATGAAGAACAGCGGTTGGAAAGTACCCTTGGACATGGCCAAGTGCATGTTGGAGCGAATCTCGTCATCGCTCAACTCTTCTCCTTCCAAATACTTTTCCATCAAGTCGTCGTCGGCTTCGACCACGGCGTCCACCAAAGCGGAACGCCACTCGCTGTCTCCGCCGAGAACGGGTTGGACTTCTTGGAAACCGGCGCCCAATTGATCCGGTAGGACCACCGGAACCACGCCGTTCCCCAGGAGACTGCGCACCGTTTCCAAAATCCGGTCCAACTCCAAGTTGTCGCCGTCGGCCTTGGTCACCACCACGGCCCTGGCCATTTTTTGTTGGCCGGCCATCTTCCACAGGCGCCGGGTGTGAAAAGGCACGCCGTCGTTGTTGGCTGCCAGGGTGAACACCGCCACGCCGGACGCTTGCATGGAAGTCACGGCATCGGCCAGATAGTCGGGATAGCCGGGAGTGTCGATCAGATTGGCGTGACCGGCCTTGGTCTTCAGGTGAACCACCGCCGCGGACAAACTGTGCTTTTTGTCCTTTTCTTCAGGGGTGAAATCACAAACGGTGGTGCCGTCGGCGACCTGGCCAAGACGGTTGGTGACCCCGAAGTGGTGGGCCAGAGCCTCCACCAAACTGGTTTTTCCAGAATCGGAACTACCGAGGAAGGTGACGTTGCGGATGTCGGCAGCAGACATGGGGCAAAGTGGAAGCAAGGAACGGATCGACGATTAGGTTTGCCGCGTCCATTTCGGACGGGGGGGGTGGATGGCAAATCCTGGGGGCAGGAATGTAGCCCCTCCCCCTCAGAAACCCAGGCAAAAACCGGGGGATAGCCCCCTCAGGGTCGCCGTGGCGGGGCGCCGGCCAATAGACCGGCGCCCCGCCTTTCCGGCAGCACGATCAATCCAGGATCAGGATCTCCACCCGACGGTTGGAGGCCTTGTTTTCCGGAGTGTCGTTCGGCACCTTCGGCGAAGTGGAACCATGGCCGGCGAGCTTGACTCGCTCCGCCTCCACTTGCAACTCGTCGACCAGATAGTCGGCGACCGCCGTGGCCCGAGCCACCGAGAGGTGTAGATTCGATTTCCAATTCGACTTGGTGATCTTGTCGCTGTCGGTATGCCCTTCCACCCACAGCGTCTTGTCGGCGTAGCCCGCGGCCAGGGCATCCCCCACCGCTTGCAGGCTCTCCCGCCCTTGGGCGCTCAACTCTGCCTTGCCGGAGGGAAAGGTAATGGCGGAGGGCAGATCCAAGACCAACACGTCGCCACGGCGGGAAACGCCGACCCCGGTACCGGCCAGGGTCGCTTGCAAGGCTTCGACTTCGGCGTCGCTGGCAGCCTTCTCCGCTTCCATGGCGTCCAAACGGGTACGCATCTCCATATTGCGCTCGTTTTCCATTTGCAAACGCTCGGCCAAGTCGGCGTTCTCGGCCTGCACCCGGTCACGTTCAGCGATCAGGCGGGAGCGTTCCCGATGGGCCACGGCGAGTTTTTCGTCCTGGTCCTTGATGGTGTCCTGCAACTCTCCGGTCTGGCAGGAGGCCAGGGAAAGGAGGGCGAAGACTGAAAGAAGGGAAATGACTTTCATGGCAAGCGAGCTCGACGAGCTTGGCGTTCAGAGCAGCGCATCCTGGAGCAGGTTGGGCCAAGCCACCAGGAAGAACTGCCGGGTTTCAAGTGGGGCAAGCATGACTAAGGTGGTTCCTACCACCAGGGAAGGGCCGAAGGGGATCAATCTTCCCAACTTCCAACCCGTGGCGAGGTCCTGGAAAAGAGTCACTTTGCGGCGGCGTTGGCGATGCCGGCGGCGGACAACCACGACCAATCGGGATGCATTGAGCAAACCCATGGCGACTCCCACCAAAACTCCGGCGAGCAGAGTCCAGGCGGCCCCTTCCAGTCCCAGGAAGGCGCCCACGGCGGCGAGGTATTTCACGTCCCCGAAACCGAGAGCTTCCTGGCGCCAAAGATAGGAAAAGAGCGCCCGAAAGCCAACCATGAAACCGAAGGAAACTGCGGCTCCAAATAGAGAAGAAACCAAAGCTACGGCCACAGGTGAACTTGTGGCATTCATGCCAAACCAAGAAACTCCCCACGGAAGCCTCTCGGAAGCTTCTTGCCACAGTTGAAATTGGGGTACCAAGACCGAGGCCAGGATGCCGAAGGGAATGCCGCCCAAGGTAATGCCGTCGGGCAATATCAAATATTGGAAGTCAATGATGGTGGCGATCCAGAGCGCCGTCAGGGCAATACAACACAAAACCAGAGCCACCGGACCCGCTTCTCCGGGCCAAGCCAGGCCGGCCACGACGAAGGCTACGGCCAGAACCACCTCGTGGACCAAATACCCGGGACTGAATCGTTCCCGGCAATAACGGCATTGGCCCCGCAACAGCAACCAACCGAGAATCGGAAGATTGTCCCGCCAAGCCAAGGTATGCCCACAACTCGGACAAAAGGAACGAGCCGGTTTCCAGAGATTCAGGTTTTCCCTGGGGATTCGATAAATGGCGGCGGAAGCAAAAGATCCGGCAATGGCACCGAACATGGCTAGAAAGGCCAGGTACATGGTCGGGCTTTCGCGGAGCAAGGACCACCAACTCATGCCTGGATTGTGCGGGGTCGCCACCACCAATCCAAGACCCCTTTGAGAATGTTTGCGATTTCAAGCCGATCCGACAATTTGGCGGCCATCGCTTCGGTCTTAGGGATTCTCATTCGGCGGCAGCAGCATCAGCAAGCGGTCGTGAGGATTCAAACGCTCCGCTCCCAAACCCATCAAGTTTTCCGGCAAGGCCACGAACCAACGCTGCCCCTTCGGAGGTTGCCGCGGAATTCGGATCCGCAGCACCGCGCCATTGGGGTGGTTCTCTTCCAAATCCATCGGCAGAGCCATCAGGCGCTGGCGCTTGCCGTCCAATAACTCGGCGTGAGCATGGCCAAGGGGTCTGGGATCCAAGGGCTGGCGAAAGCCGACCCTACCGGTGCCGTCGGCGGCTAAGGCCAAACGCCGGAACAAGCCGTCTTTTTCCTGCCGCAGGATCAACTCGCTGCCAGGAGGGGCAAAAACCGAAAACAGGACTTCGTCCTCGGCGCCGAGGGTTTCGAATTCCACCTCCCATTGACCCACCAAGCTTTGGCCGCCGATAGCCGCCACCGCCGCCAATCGAGGCAAGCCGTGAAGGACCAGCCGATAACGGCTTCCCGGGACCAAACTGCCATCGCTCAGGTCGGCTTTCCGCGGCAGTTCCGGTTGGATTTTGAGGGTGTTGCCGAGCACTTCATAGCCGGCCACCGCCACCGAACGACCTTCCGGCAGGTGCTGCAGATCAAAGGCTCCCCGGCGCAGGAAAGCGTCCAAGGGCAAGTTGAAGCGCAACCGCAACGGTTGATCCAAAACCACCGGCTGGCCGTTGTGTCCCGGCCAATCCAACAGTTCCAGGCCACCATCGGCTTCTCCCGGGCCGCAAGCCAATGGGGCCAGCAGGATCAAGCCGCGCCAGGGTTTCCGTGCCACCGAACCAGAATACGAAGACCGGGCGGCTCCCCCAAGAAAGGGAAACCGCCCGGTACTGAAAGATTCGACCGCCTTACCAAACGAAAGGCAGCTTCAAGTAATCCATCCGCGGTCGCTCGCTAAGCAGGCTGACCCCGGCATCCAACCGGTCGATGTTGAAGGTCACCCGGTAGCGGAAGAAACGCTTGCCCTGCAAGTCGGCCAAATCGGCGGTCCAAGCGGTGGGCGTTCCAGGAGTGTTGTCTCCGGGGGCGCTTTCGTCCGCTCCTTGGAACTCAATGGTCATTTGAGCGGCATCCGGCAACCGGTCCCGTTCGTCGGTGGTATCCAAGCGGAAGAACTTGGCTCGAATCGCCCAGAGCGGGTTCAAGGCGCTGAGGGCATCGCGCAGATCCCCGTCCAGGACCCGGGTGGTCAGGATCAGACGGTCTTGCAGCCGGTTGTATTCGGCCGCCACGATTTCGAAGCCTCGGCCCGGGCCGGCGGGATCGCTGCTGTCCGGATACAGGTCGTAGCCGATCAGCAAGGCCGCGTTCAGCAGGAATTCCTCGGGAACCAAGGTGGACGCCAAGGGCAGACTCATTTCCGTGGCCTGGAAAGTCGGCTGCGCCGTGGAACCGGTGGCAATGATGGCTCCTTGATCCACTACGCCGCCGGAAGCCAGCACGTTACCCAGGCTGCCGGCTTGGGAGGTTTCCGTGCCGCTGAAAGCGGGCAAACTTCCGTGGGCGTAGTTCGGCCAGGGACCGGTGCCATTGGCAGGAGCCCGCAAAAGAGCCAGACCGGTGTCCACCCAAGTGCTTTGGAAGATGGACTCCGCCGAATAGAAAGGCACCAACATGAAGGCCTTCGGTGCGGCGTAAAGGTCCAACACTTCCTCGATCAAAGCCGTGTCTGCCGGCGAGCCGACGTAAGCCTCGATGGCGGCTTCCGCATCAGAATGCCAGCCGATGTCGGTGGTCGGATCGGGCACGTGGATTTGAATGACGCCGTTGGAACCGGCGCCGCCACGGCCCACCATGAAATCGCCGTTGCCGTCGTAACCGCTGGGAGCCCCGGTCAAATCATCGATTAGGACACTGCCGGCCCAACCGCGACGCCCACCGATGGCTTGCACCGATTCGGGCAAGGTCGACGGCGGATTGTTGATCGGGTCGGTTCCAACGTCAATGGCGGTCAGGTCCAATCCAGTGGCGCTATGCAGGACCACGTGGCCGCCAGAACCACCGCCCGAACCGGAAACCTGACTGGTACTCAGCCAGTAGGACTCACCGGAAGCTCCGGCGCCGCCGTTGGCTTGGATTTGGGTTTCCGGACCCAGCAAAATCGGCCCAATGGCCATGATCAGCAACTGGCCGGCGCCACCGCCTCCCGGAGCCCCCTTGTAGTAATCAATGGTGGTGCCCACCGGGAAGGTGGTGTCCGGGAAGAAGGTTCCGATCGGATCCAGGAAGCTGTCGCCATCCAGGTCCAATCGAACCACCACCGAACAATCGCCGCTGGCGCCGCCGCCATAGCCGGCCCAGGGTGTCAACAGCTCTCCGACGATGACGCTATCGGTGGCGGTGTCATAGCGACGGCCCCAGAAGTCATCTTCCATGCCGCCGGACATCGGCGAGTTGTTGCTCAAGCCGGGATCGGGACCGAATTGGGCCAGGCCGTAGCCGTAGGTGGGATCGGCGCCACTGGTCCAAGCCGGATCGAAACCGTCATCGGCATCGTCGACGTCGGCATCGCGAGTCAAGTCCTCCATGCCGAAGGTGCCGTTGGAATAAGGTCCCAAGGGGCCGCCGATGAACGGCGGTTCCGCCAGGCTCGAATCCCAAGAGGAACCGCGCATGCCGTCTTCGCCGCTCTGGAAAGGAGCGAAGGTGATTTCGTCCAGAGCGGTGTGGCGATCGCTACGGAAGTCCGGTCCGCTGTTGTCGTAGCTTTCCCGGGTCGCTTCGAAAGGCCAACGATCCCACAAAGCCGCCACGTTCAAGCCGTCGGCAAAGGTTCCGCCAGCGCCGCCGCCGGCCAAAAGTTGCCGAATCGCTTCATCCCGGGCATCGCCCCCGTATTCCGGCAGCGCCCAGTTGGTCTGAACTGCCCCTTCACCGCCGCCGCCGCCTTGGGCGCCAAGCCCGAAGGGACCTTCGCCGTCATTGCCTCGCAGGGTTTCGGCGTCGACGATTTCCGAAGCCGTACCGCCGTCTCCACCGCCGCACTGGCCGGAAGCCCCGTATTCGGGAATGTGGGGTGAATTCAAGGCCTGGGTGTCGGAGGCGTTGTCACCATTCACCGACAAGTTGCCGTACACCGCAGCTTCGCCGTTGACGTAGATCACCAAGGGATTGCTGCCGTATGCCCGCAGGGTCGCCCCGGCTTCAATGGTGAAGTCGTTGACCTGCATGACGCCGTTGACCACCTCAAAATCCCGACCGTTGGAATCGGTGATCATTTGGGTGCCATCGGTCGACACTTCCAAGAACAACTGTTGGCTGAGGAAGAAGTTTTCGTCCGGCCCGACGATGATTCCCGGAAAAGCGAAAGTCGCTTCCAAGCCCCCGTCGGTGATGGAGGCAAAAGGTGCTCTCAACGGCGCATCCGGATCCAAACCGGTCGGAGTAGCGAACTGCTCGATGAATTCGTCCGCAGTCTCGTCGGCATTGTTGAAACTCGGATCACCGTAGAAGGTGGCCAAATCCGGAGCTTGGAACACCACTTCCTGAACCACCGGACTTTGCTCTCCGCCGAGGTCGGCGAAATCGGTGCTGACCACCAACTTGATCAGACGCTCCGGCGGTAACAAACCTTGAATGTGGAATTGGATCAACGCGCCTTCTCGGCCGCAGTTTTGAACCAAGACCAAAGAGCCCGGAACTTTATTGGTGCTGGTATAAGTTCCGGCACCGACCGCATCTTCGTAAAGCAAGTAGATGTTGTCGGTATTCAGATTGGAAGCTTCGCCGTCCACCGGCTGGTTAAACCGAATTTCGACGATGGCATCGGGCTGGGAGAACAAATTCAAACCGGAAGGAAACACCGGGTGGGTGGCGCTCACTTCCAAAATCGCCGGCCCGTTGACCGTATCGATGAACAAAGGATCCACCGGCGGAGTCGGCGAAACGAAACTCCGAGTCAAACCGACGCTGAGTTGATGACCGGCGGTATCCCGCAGCACCGAGGAGCCGAAGGTACCCACCGTAGGCAAGATCAACTCGTAGGTGTACCCGCCGGGAACGAAAGCACCGTTGTCATTGGTGGCGTTGGTGGGACAACTCGGGTAGAAGGCAATGGTTTTGCCTTCGGTACCCGGCAGGATGTCAAAGGTGCCGGTAACCGGATTGCCGCGGACCTCGGGGCTCACCGGTCGAAGAATGATGGAGCCAAAGTCGATGCTGCTGGGGTCGACCGGATTGTTGAATTGAATCAAGATCGGTCGATTCAGCGGCCAGACGTCACCGGAAGCCATGTTGGAAGACAACACCTTGAAGTTGCCTTGGGACTTGGCTTGGCTCTTGCTTAAACCACCCCCACCAAAGCAGGAGGATCCGGCGGCCACCACCAACAAAAGGGCGGTGGCCAGGAAGGCTTTCGATTGCGACGGGGCGAAGGCCATGATGAAGTTTTGATTGCGCTCGGGGACCGTTTTCGTTTCCAGATGCTTACGGGAGAACGTTCCAGGCAAGACCGAAAGCGTCCATTTGTGACTCGTAGTCCTGCTGGATGTTGGACACGAAGGAGAACCGGAGCTGGAAGAACTGGGGGGGATCCGGCTCGAGTAGGAGATCATTGGGATCGAAGGTCCAGTCGGTGGGCAAGCCCATGGCACCGCAACAATCGTTGGTGTTCGCTTCTTCCCCGTAGTAATCGAAGCAGGTAATGGCGTCGTTCAACGGGTTCTGACTATCGGGACAACCATTGACGTTGGGCACCGTGGTGGACGAAGAGCCACGGAATTCGACCAAGACTTCGGTGCCGGCCGGCAACTGTTCCGGCGCCGGTTCCAAAGTCACCGCGCTGATGGTGGACAGCTCGCCGCCGAATTCGAAGAAGTGAGTGAAGGTGCGGGAAACCCGAACCACGAAGTCCACCTGACCCCAGTAAAGTTCAGGGCCATACTGCTTGGTCACGGTCCCGGTAAGGGTGTTGTATCCACCAACCGGCTTGGTGCCGGCCGTCGGCACGTCGGGAACCACCAAGTGCCAGCTATCGCCGGAATCACGTCCGCCGGCGGAGAACACTCGGAAAGCCGGCAGAGCCGAAGAACCGACCATGATTTGGATTTGGAAGCCGTTGTTGCCGAAGAAGTTGCCTTCCGGGTAGCAGCGATAGCGCATCAACAAAGGCAAACCGATGGAAGGCACGTTGTTGGCCGTCCAAACCGCCGGCGCGCCAGTGACTTCAGGCGGAACGCCGCGACCGTTCGGAGCCCCAAGTTTGGTGATCGTGGTGTCGCGCCAGGTGTAGGTGTCGGTGAATTCCGGCCACGGCATCATCGGGCTGCCGGAAACGGCGGTGAACACGTTGGAAGCGGAGATCGTGTAAGAGGTATCGAACACGATCAATTCATCTTCGCCGGTGCCGTTGGCTCTCCAGCCCAGGATGTTCTTGTCGAAGTCCTGCTGGCGCAGCAGACCGGAGTTCTGGTGTTCCGGATATCCGGAAATCGGATCGATGTAATCGTCGGGGAAGTACTTGGAGTGGGCCAGGGCAATCGAGTAGCGATCGAAGGTGTCGTCAAACACGGTGCCGCCGAAGGGCGACCAATTCAATCCTTCGATGTCCAAGTTGAATTCGGAAACCGAAAGCAAACCCAAACCAAGATGGTGGTAACCGTAGACGGTATGCAACACCGCGCCGGCCGGCGTCAGCGGCGTCATGATGCCTTGGCTAAAAGCAATCCGCTGGCCCACGTAAGGATTGGAAGGATCCGCCATCCGCGAGAAACGGGACAGCAAACGCCCTTTCAACACTCCCGGCTCGAAAGTGAATTGACCGGCGTATTCGGACAGGCCGTCGACGTTTTCATCGGTGGCGTTGGCTCGCAAGGCGAAGTAACGATCGTTCGGCCAAGTCGACGGATCACCGGCCAAGGTGAACACCGGGGTACCCACAATTTCCAAATCCCGAGCCACGAACAAAGGCGCGGAAACCTGGTTGCCGGCCAAGTCCAAAATGCCACTGGACCCGTCCCGCAAAGCCAAAGCCAGATTCAGTCCGGAACCTAAAGCTCCGCCTTCATCGTGGGCATCGGTGATGCCCTTCAAAGGCGAAAGAGTGAAACTCCGAGAATCGGAAGTCACCTCCACCGGACCGAATTTGATTCGTCCGGATCCGGTCGGATCTTCTCCGGCATCGGCATTGAAGATGGTCTCATAACCGAGCTGACGGTCGATGTAATCGCCGACCGATTCATTGCCGGGTTCGAATTCGCCGGTGGCGTTGTCGAAGTCCTTGGTGAAGGAAACCAACACCATGGTTTCCATCGACTTCACTGTGGCGGCATCAATGGCCTCATTGAAGTGCAAGGTAATGGTGGCATAAGGATCCACTCCTTGAGCCGGTAAGGTTTCCGGCTCCGGCGAGAACTTCAACCAGCAAAGCTGGTAATCGGAATCGTTGCTCTCGTAAGCCGAGGTCAAGGTGCCGGTACCGGCGCTGGGAGAGCCGTCCAAAATGGCCGCGGTCACCACGTAGGCGCTGGGATTGCTGTCGTCATCCACCACCGCGGTCAACAACACGGCACCGTTGAGCTCAAAAATGTCTCCGGCCTTGGGAGTGACGCCTTGGCACTGGCTGACGTTGATCGAATAAGTCAACTGTCGCAAGGTCGGCGAACCGCTCACCGGCGCCACCGAGGCCACGTCCACTTCCAAATCGGTGATCAACTTCGGCCGCTGCAAGTCGACCATGAAGCCGTTGCTCGGGTCGTTGCCGTTTCCGGTCCGAAAAGCCCGCACCACGATCGGATCGAAGTTCGGCGACAAATCCACCGGATCGGAAGCGGTCGGCGTCAAGCTGTGATTGCGACCCCGATTCAGCAAAACCATGGTCTGCCCGAACAAAGGATCCAAGGCGGTCGGAATCCGGATTTGAATGTTGGTGTTGATTTGGTCGTCGGAAGGCGGGAAACCGACGCCGTTTTCCGGAATGCCGTACTTGGCCTGGTCCAAGGCGGAAATGGTCGGATCGAGAATCACCACCCCCTTGGGTTTCCCGTCCAGCCCAGTTTCACCGTTCTTGACCACGTAACGGACTTCCTGGTTCTCCGCTCCCACCATGACCTGGATCGTCAGGCGGTTGACTGTTTCCGGGTCGACCAACTCCGAAAACTGCAAGCGGATGGCGCCGTTACGGCCGACCCGGGTAAAGGTCGGCGGTGAATTGCTGCCCTTGGTCACCACCGCCGTGCGCCCGGATTGAGCGGCTCGAAACAGGCTGTCGAATCCTGCGTCCGCCTGGGGTTTGAGGATGGTCAAAATCTCAGCCTGAGTCAGGGCATTCAGGCCGAGGCTGTACTGAACCCCGTCGCCCTGCAGGCTTTCGCGGATCAGGACGTCCTCCTCCACCAAAACGCCGTCAGCATCGAAAACGTCGACCAAACGACCCCACTCCACCGTTTCCAGGTGCAACTCGGCCTTGCCAGTGCCAGGTTGGTTCGAAGGGGTGCTGCCGCCGCCGCCAATGCAGCCGGTCGGCAGGAGGAGAGCCACGGCAACAAGGGCCGTGGGGAGCAGTCTCGTGGGCTGGAGAATGGTAGTCATGGACAGCGGTCAGGGGGTTTCAGACCTAAGGATGCAATTCTCGTACCAGCCAAGCCTTAAGGCCCCGCGGCGGGAACTGATCGGGTAGTCCCGATTTCGTTCGAATCCGCACGCGGGGCCTTTAGGAAGGAATTATCCCGGGAACTTCCAGGCAAAGCCCAAGCCGTCCATGACGGCCCGGACGTTTTGATCCGCGTTGGACAGGAAGGAAATCCGTACTTGGAAGAACTGGAACGGCTGAGTGCCGCTTTCCAGATCGACCGGATCGGAGCTCCATTCACTGGGAGTACCGACACTGGAGCCGACGCCGATGTCCACGAAGTCGCCGTAGTCGTCAAACGGCAACTCGGTGGTGGTCAGGGGCGAAGGATCCTGATCCGGGTTGTTCGGATTGGTTACCGAAACCGAGCCCCGGAAGTCTACCTCGACCGAAGTCCCTTCCGCCTGCTTGGCGTTCTCCGGCTCCAACAGCACGCCGATGACGTCGTCGGGGCCGAGACTGGTGCCCATGTCGAACCAGTGGGTGTAGACCCGGGAGACCTTGACCACGAAGTCCAACTGCGCCCAGTAGACGAAGGAGTTGTTGATGGCCGAAGTCGGCTGCCCGTTGAGGAAGCCGCCGACCGGGCGGGTTCCGCCAGTAGCCGGGTTGTCCGGAATCACCTGGTGCCACACATCGCCGGCGTCCTGGCCGCCGAAGGAGAACACCGAGAAGGCCGGCAAGGCGGAGGAAGGCAGCATCTGGGTCACCTGGAAGGTGTTGATGCCCAAGAAGGTGCCTCGGGGGAAGCAGCGGAAGCGGGCGCACAAGGGCAGACCCACCGACGGCACTTGTTCCGGTCCCCAGAAACCGGAGAAGGTGTAAGTCGACGGCGGCGAACCGACCGTACCCACGGCCGGAGTTCCGGTGAAGGTTTGCGGAATGGCCGTATCCCGATAGGTGTAAGTCTCGGTGAAAGTCGGCCACGGCAACATGGTGACACCGGAAGACTCGGACTGGAACAGGTTCACCGCTCGCAGGGAGTACAGCGTGTCGAACACGATCAACTCATCGTGGGTCGGGAAACCCAGGATGTTGTTGTCGAATTCCGAATCGGTGCGCAAACCCGAGAAGGGAAACACCGGGTTGCCGGCGATGTCCCGCAATTCATCAGGCATCCGGTCGGCGTGGGACAAAGCCACCGAGAAGCGGTTGAAGTTGTCGTCCAACACCACGCCGCCGAGAGGCGTCCAGGAAAGGCCCTCGACGTCGAGGTTGTATTCCTGCGGATCCAGGTAACCGAAGCCCATGTCGTGGGGACGGTAAGTGGTCATCACGACCGACCCGGCCGGAGTCAGCGGTTCGATCGGCGCCACCTGAGCCGAAGCTCCGGGAGAAGGCACCGGCGGCAAAGAACCGACGTACTGGTTGGAGGTATCGGCGTTGACCGAGAAGCGGGTCGGCGGACGACCGGTGATCTGACCGGGCAGCACGTCGAACTGGCCACCGTATTCCGGCAAACCGTCGCCGTTTTCATCAATACCGGCTCCCCGCAGGGAGAAGTACTTGTGGCGAGTAGTGGTGCCGGAGTGAGTGATCAGCTTGTCGATCGCTCCGGAAGAACCGGGAGTCCCAGGCACCATGGACACGAAGTTGACCGGGTTCCCGGCCAAATCCTGGATGCCGTCGGGACCGTCCCGCAAGGCCACGGCGTAGTACTGACCCGAAGCGCTGCCGTCGGGATCGGTGAAGCCGGCCATCGGCCGCAAGGTGAAGGTGCGGTTGCCGTTGCCGACTTCAATTTCGCCGAACATCACCCGGCCGCCGTATTCGGAAGAACCGGGGTTGTTGGCGTTGTAGTCGTAACCGAGCAAGCGATCCAAGTAGTTGCCGACCGATTCCGATTCGAACTGTTGGTAGTAAGCCCTCGGATCACCTTGGCTGGCAGTGGATTCGTAAGCGGTCAACACGAAGGAGTGCATCGAACGAACCGAGCGGGCGTCGACCGGCTCGTCGAAGCGCACCGTCACCGTGGTGCTGACCGGTTCCACTTCCAATTCGGTCGGACTGCCGGCCACCAAGGTCGGCTCCGGCAAGAATTCCAGATAGCAAATTTGCAAGTCGGAATCTTGCGGCGTGTAACGGGTGGTCATGCGACCGTTGAACGGTCCCCCACCGACGTCGAAGCTGATGCCACCGACTTCATCCTCGTCAACCAAAGTGGCTCGAACTTGGTATGCGGCAGGATTGGCATTGCTCAACACCGTAGTGACGGTCAACACCTTGTCGGCGATTTCGAACACGTCGCCGGCTTTCGGTTCCAAACCGGCGCACAAGGTGCTGTCGAGGTGATAGGTGATATCCCGAGTGGAACCTTTTCCGGTACCGCTGGAGGCATCTACCGAATCCACCACCACGTCCTTGACCGTAATCAAATCGGGCCGATCTTCATCCGGCAGGAAGCCCTGGCTCGGATCGCTTTCGTTCCCCGACCGCAGGCTACGCACGATGACCGGAATGGTGCCGAAGTCAGATTCCAACGGATCGGAAGCTGACGGTGTGATCTTTCGAGTCCGGCGCAAATTGCGCAACACTTCCGGTTGCCCCAAGGCCGTGTTGATTTCGGTCGGAATCCGAATCATCAAGTTGTCGGCAATGGAATCCAGCGAAGCCGGGAAGCCGACGGCGTTTTGGGGAAGACCGGCTTGGGCCGATTGCCGGGCGGAAATGGTCGGGTCCAGAATGATGTAACCCAAGCTGTTCTTGGCATCGTTCTGAACGATGTAGCGAATGGAAAACTGCAGGCTCGGCGGATCACCCACCACCACTCGAATGGTGTCGGCGCTCACCGTATCCGGATCGACCTGCTCCGAGAAGCACAACCGAACCGCGGCGTTGCGGGCAATCTGCGTGAACGGCGGTGCGTTGCTTGGCCCCTTGGTCACCACGTCGTCCAAACCCGCCTGGGCGGCGTCCAACAGAATGTTGAACTGGGGACTGGTGGAGGCGTGCAGGATGACCAGGGTCTGCTCCTCGGTGACGGAGTTGGTCTCCAGGTCGTAGGACACGCCGTCCGGCTGCAAGTCCTGCCGAATCAGCACGTTCTCCTCGATCAGCACGCCGTTGACGTCTGCAACGTTGACCAATCGACCCCATTCCACTTTTTCCAAGCGGAGGACCGACTTGCCTTTGGCGTTGAGTTCGCCGGAAGAGGGCTGATTCGAGTTAAAGCAGGCCCCCGTCGTGAGGACCAGGGCGAGACTGCCCAACCAAAGGGGCAGAAGACGAGGGAGTGTGGGCTTGCGACGTTTCATGAGCAGCCGAAGCAGGATTCATCCGTACCGGTGAGTAGGCCAGAACGCAGGCTGGTCATGGTAGACCGACCTTTGGGAGAGGGCACGACTAAAGTATGGCGCAATTTCCGTACCAAAGCGAACCAAGGGGGTTGTCCGCAAACGACCGGGCGGCCACGCCCGATTCCGTGCGAGATCGCACTTTTTTGCATGCTTGGGGGGTCTTGGTGGAGGTACGGCAGGGGTTGGGGAGGCGGCTGCCTCCCGGGTCTAACCGCCACTCCATTCATAGCCGGCTTCCATGGCCCCGTGACGCTCTCTAAAGGGCCGGAGATTTTCCGGCAGAATGCGCATGACCTTGGGGGAATGAACCGGATGGAGTTTGCGCGTAGACCGGCACCCAGCATACTCCACCGGCAAGGGCGCGTCGCAAAAGGCGCACAGGAAGTGGCGCTCGTGGCGGCCCTCCACTCGCCAGGGCACTGGAATGCCCTCCGGCGAGGAAATGCAATTGGTGTTGGGACAAGTCCCCAAGCCGGGATCGGGATCGCCGGCCGGAAGTGGATGCAGGGCCGGAAGCGACCAGCGATCGGGCCGAAGCAGCGCCAGAAAAACCGCCTGCCGCACGATCGGCCCCATCCGAGTTTGGACGAAATAGCGGGCGCCGGGAGCCTCGTCCACCGCTTCGGGCAGCTCTTCCCGCCGGGGCAAGGGATGCAGCAGCAAGGTTTGCTTCAACAGCGGATCGGCCAATTGCTCCACTTGCAAGCCGCCGTAGCCCCGGCTGGCCATCGCTTCTTCCGCTCCTCGCTCCCGCTGCAGCCGGGTCAGATAAAGGGCATCCAAATGGTTCAGCTCCACCTCATCGCGGCCGAAAAGCTCACCCTGCACCAAAGAGCGGGGTTCGATCAGGGTGGCTTTTTCCTTGCCGGTCCAGGAGCGAAACATCGGGTGGCGAACGCTGCAGCGGCGGTAATCCACCCGGGCCAGAATGCGATCCAGCACCGCTTCTTCCCAGGCCAGGCCGGGAGCCGGCAGCAGCACCATGCGAGCTCCGAGCAAGCTCAAGCCCCAGGCCAAACTGCGAGCGGTGCGGCCGTGGTTCAAGTCCCCCATCAGGGCAATGGTGCGCCCTTCGATCTGGCCCCACTCCCGCCACAGGGTGTACAGGTCCACCAGGGTCTGTGTGGGGTGTCCCAGTCGGCCGTCACCGCCGTTGACTACCGGCACCTCGGCGAATTGGGAAGCCAAGCGGGAGGCGCCGTCGGCAGGATGTCGCCAAACGATCAAGTCGGCATAGCCGCCGACAGTTCGGGCGGTGTCGCGCAGGCTTTCGCCCTTGCTGGCACTGCTGGTCCGGGGATCGGCCACGGTGATGACGCCGGCTCCCAGGCGCAAGGCCGCTGATTCGAAGGACAAGCGGGTCCGAGTCGAGGGCTCCTCGAATACCGTGGCGATCACTCGGCCGCGCAAGGCGTCCTCAAACTCTCCCGGGCGGGTTTCCACGGCTTTGGCCCGCTCGAAAAAGGCGTGCAAAAAAGCCGGGTTGAAGGCCTCGGCCGAGTGTAGACCCGGCATCTCCGGTAGGCGACGCATGCTGCTTCGGATCTTACTTCGCTCCGGTCTCGGAAAGAAGCCGGCGCAGGCGAAGTCTTCGTTCCTGGCCAAAGGGAATCCAGGCGTCGCCGGGAGGAGGCGGACCCAGCGGTTGGAGCAAAGCCGTTTCCAAGCGGTCGATCAAAGCCAAACCTTCCTGGAGGGCGCTGCCCCGAAGCCAAATGCCGCCGAACCGGTCCTCCGGCGACCAAGCTTCCGGAAGATCGGCCCGATGAAGCAGGCGCGGCCCCGGTGGACCGGACCGAAGCCAGGAAGCCGCTTCGTTCCAATCGGGTTCCCGGGCGGCGTCGAATACCCACAACACCTGCCAAGCCCCTTGCAACCAAAGTTGGTTTTGAGCCACCGCTTGCCGATCGCTGCCGGCGGCTTGGCGCCAAAAACCGGCGGTATCCACCAGGCGGGCGGGAAAGCGAAACCCAGGCGGCCCGATCACCACCGAGGCCTCGATGCCGTCGCGAGTGGTTCCGGGATGAGGCGACACCGTGACCCGGCGCTGCTGCAGCCAGGTGTTGAACAAAGTCGATTTGCCGGCATTGGCCGGCCCGGCCAAAACGATGCGGGGAGGCGCCTCCAGCAGCTCCGCCCAGCTTTCCCAGGCCAGACTGGCCCGAATCCATGCGGCCAGGGCGGCCGGATCCTGCCTTCGGCTCTCGAGTTCCCGCTCAAAGGCGCCGCCTCGAAGCCGGCTACTCAGGCGAGCCGTCCAAGCCGTCTTGGCCTGAAGGAATCGGTTTTCATCTTCATCCTCCCAACCGGCCTTCGACTCTTTCCAGGCCAGGGCAGCAAGCCGCTGCCGAAAAGCTTGGGCGACGCCGTAGCCGCCATGGAGATGGACTTCGAGTCGCTCGCCACCCTCGGGGGCCGGCCGCCGCCAGAGCAGGACTTGGTCCAGGACTTCCCCGTCCCCCTGTTTCAGGACCGCCAAGGTCGGCCGATCCATCGGCGGCAGCTCCCGGCCCAGGAAGGCTTCCATCGCCGCCGCAGTTCCCTGCAATTCCCAAAGGGAGAGAGCGGCGGCTCCCGCCCCGCTCAAAGGACGAAAACGAGGGCTCAAGTCGGAGCCCAAAGGCTCAGCCCCTCCAGGACCAAATCGTCGGCACCTTCCCAGTCGGGTCCCAAGTGAAACTGGAGGCGGGGTCCGTCGCCTCCGCTGTAAAACCGCTTGCAAGGCTGGCCGAGGGCGGCTTCGAAGCGCTTCGCTTGGGCCTCCAAACCGGCGGCCAGATGTCCGGCCAAACCGGAGGCCAGGGCTTGCGCGGTGGTTTCGGGAATGCGGCGGGCAAAATCGGCAGGCAGATCCTCCGCCGCCGTTCCCAAATGAGGACAAGCTTCGGACAAGGCCGCTTCCTGCAGGCCGAGGCCGGCGCCGATGGCTCCACCGCGAAACTCCCCCGACCCGTCGACCACGTCCAAGGTCCAGGCAGTACCCAAATCCGCCACCAAGCAGGGAAGCCGATTACGACTCCAAGCGGCAAAAGCGGCCAAAACCCGATCGCTTCCGGTGCCTTGGCTGTGAACCGAAATCGGCCAATTTCCCGGGCCGGCCTGGTGCAGTTTTTTGGCGGCCAGCGGGCCGGCGAGCAATTGCGGCAAAAACGCCGGATTGGTGCTACTGAGACGGACTTCCGCGGCTTCGGCGGCAACCGCCGGCAACGCGGTCAAACTCTCGGCCAAGGTCCAGGTCTGGACCGGTCCGTGGCCTCCGGGCCGCCGAAACATAGCCGCCTTCAAGCGCCGATTGCCCAGATCGAGGAGCAGTACGCCGCCGGCCATGGCCCGCCCAGAATCAACGGCTGGGCATGCGATAGCTCAAAGTCCGCACCCGACCCGCGCGCAGGACTTCGACTTCGAACCGGGGAGTCCCCTCTTGTTCCCGGAACCAGTCCATCACCTCCTTGCGGTCGCGGGCGGGAAAGCCGTTGACGCTGAGAATGACGTCTTCGCCCTTCAGGCCTTGGCGAGAGAAAACCGATCCTTTCTGCAGCTTGCTGATTCGCAAACCTTGCCGGCCTTGGGCGTCTTTGAAGGGGCTGACCGAAACTTGAGCCAGGACCTGGTCTTCATCCAATTCGGCCATGGCATCCAAATCTTCGGTGCCGACTTCCCATTCGTTGTAGCGCACCAGGCGGGTTTCCCGGGGCGGCGGCGGTTTCGGAATTCCCCGGCTTTCACTATCGGAAACCAATCTCACCGAAGGCGAATCCACTTTGTAGGAAGGCATCTTCAAAGTGAACCGGGTATCCGGTTTGTCCACCACTTGCAGGTCGACCTCGCGCTCGCGAATGGCAAGTACTTGAATGGAAAGACCGGGCTTGTTCTCCGGCTGAAACACTTCGTCAATGGCGTAGAAATCCCCGGGAGCCCGATTCTCGGTGGCCTGGGCGTCAGTCGGTTGGATATAGGCCTTGGAAGCCTTGGGGTTCGCCGCACGATGCTGCACGAAAAGCAGCCGCAGGTCATCCTCGCCAATCACCGGCGGAGGCAGGACCGGACCGGTGTTTTGACTGTTTTCCCGGACCTTGGGCCGGTTTTCGGTGATGTCCAAGCTGTGCAGGATGTCGTAATCGCTCTTCGATCCCAAATGTCCTTGGACGTCCCCCACCTTGGGAGGCTTGAAGCCTTCCTTCCACTTGGCGATGTTGAACCCCTGCCGTAGTTGTTCCTGATTCTGGAAGTAGTCGTAGAAGGCTTTGCCGAAGCTGCCTACGCAGGCCAGCCCGACCAGGATGAAGACCAATCGAAGGAGGCGGTAACTCAATGCCTTGCCGCCCGGAGGCGGGGGTTAGGAGGACCAAGTTTCCCAGGGGCCGCCGTGCCCTGTCTAGTCCTCTACGACTAAAGACGGGCAGAACTTCCGTTTTCTTCCCTTTCCAAAAGTGAATTCCAAGCCTGCAAGACCTTCAGCTTCAGCCCCTCCAAACCGGTGCCGACCACCGAAGAAATCGCCAGAACCGGCACTCCGGCAGCTTCTTGCAGGGCTAAGGCTCGGTCGTGCCCGGCCTGGTCTTCGACCTTGGTGGCCAGCAACAACCAGGGGCGCTGGGCCAAGACCGGGCTGTAGGCCTCCAATTCCCCCCGGATCACCTGCCAATCGGCAATCGGATCTTCGGCCTCGGCACTGCAGTCGACCAAATGCAACAGCATGCGAGTCCGCTCCACGTGACGCAGGAATTGATGGCCGAGGCCTTTGCCCTCCGAAGCCCCTTCGATCAATCCGGGGATGTCGGCCAAGACCAGGGATTCCAGCGGGGCTCCGAGCTCCCAAATGCCCAAGTTCGGGTCCAGGGTGGTAAAGGGATAGTCCGCCACCTTCGGCTGGGCCGCGGTCAGGCGCCTCAACAAGGTGCTCTTGCCGGCATTGGGCAAGCCAACCAATCCCAGATCCGCCACCAGTTTCAATACCAAGCGGACCTTGCGCTGCTCGCCGTCCTTGCCTTTTTCGAAATGCCGCGGCGCCTGATTGGTGGCACTGGCGAAGCGAGCATTGCCGCGGCCGCCCTTTCCGCCTCGGGCCAATAGCAGGCGGGCTCCTTCCCGATCCAAATCGGCCAGCAAGTTGCCGTGTTCGAAATCCAATACCTGGGTACCCACCGGCACCGGCACCTCTACGTTCTCGCCTCTGCGCCCGGAGCGGTGATTGCCCTCCCCCGGCCGGCCGTTTCCGGCTCGAGCCACCCGCTGCCGGGAAATGGCGAAAAGGGAACTTTGGTTGACCGCCGCTTGTAGATAAACGTCGCCGCCATCGCCTCCATCGCCGCCGTCCGGACCGCCGAAGGCGACGTATTTTTCTCGCCGCATGGAACTGCACCCATCCCCTCCACGGCCGGCCAAGGCCTGGAGCACGGCTTCGTCCCGGAACATGGTTTCGGTGCGGCCCAAGATCGGTCTCCGAAAAAAGGGGAGGGATGAAAAAAACAGGCGGGTGATCACACCCGCCTGAAGGATTCCGCCTTGGATTTTTTCATCCCGAAACCGGGATGCCCTTCAGCGAAATCAAGAACTAGGCTTGGAAGCGGAGATTCCTTAGGAATCGCTTTCCAGAGGCATCACCGAAACCCGCCTCCGGGTGCCAAATTCAACGGTGCCGGCACGCAGAGCGAACAGGGTGTAATCGCGGCCGACGCCGACTCCCTTGCCCGGGTGGAATTGGGTACCGCATTGGCGCACCAAAATCTCACCGGCGTTCACGTATTGGCCGCCGTAACGCTTCACGCCCCGGAATTGGGGGTTGGAATCGCGACCGTTTTTACTGGAACCACCACCTTTTTTATGAGCCATGGGTCTTGTCCTGGAAGTTTCGGGAAACGAGTCGAGCCGGGGAGAACTTAAGCGCGGATCTCCTTGATCCGGACCTTGGTGTAGCGTTGCCGATGGCCGGTGCGCTTGCGACTGTGCTTGCGGCGCCGGAAAGTCGCGACGTAGATCTTGTTGTCCTGGACTTCACCCAAGACTTCAGCCACGACCGAAGCGCCAGCCACTTGAGGCTTGCCGACTTCGACGCTGCCGTCTTCTTTCTTCAGCAGTTGCACGCAATCAAACACGTGCTCGCTGCCTTGCTCGGCTCCGGACAGTAGGTCGATCCACAACTCCTGACCGGGGGTCAGGGTCAGGCTCCGGGAGCGGTCTTGAACGATGGCGTACACGGGGTGTCCCTCTCAAATTCGAGCGGAAGAGTCTACCGGCGAAGGGCGATGGCGGCAAGCCTCTCCCGACCCTTTGCTTAAGACCGGAGGCGGCAGCCCGGCCATTTCCCCTTTTCAAGAGGAGGCGGATTTTTCCACCACCGGATCGCCAGGGGAAATCTGCGCATCCGGGCGGACTTCGATTTCCAGGTCCAAGGCCTGCAAAACCTCGCCGTGGAGCTGTTGCAAACTCTCCACCACTTCCGGATGGGCCCGCAGCCGCACCGCCCCCTGGCTGCTGCGGAGTTTGCGCAAAGCCCGCATGGCCCCGCCCCAATGGGCTTGCCGGCTGCCTGAGCCGGAACAACAGGGACAGGGGGATTCGGTCGCCCGAGGAAGTCCGGTTCCTTGTCGGCGTCGGGTGAGAGCCATGAGACCGAACGCCCCTAGGCGGCCGACTTTCAAGCGCGCCCGGTCCCGGCGCAGGGCTTTCTTGAACGCGACTTCCACCGCCTTGCGATTCGGGCCTTGTTGCAGGTCGATGAAATCCACCACCAAAATGCCGCCCAAGTCTCGCAACCGAATTTGCCGAGCGACTTCTTCGGCGGCGAGCAGATTGGCTTCCAAAGCGGTTTCTTCCAAACTGCCTTTGTCGATTCGCCCGCTGTTGACGTCGATGGCGGTAAGCGCTTCGGTTTCGTGAATGACCACGGAAGCGCCATGGCCGACCGGCACTCGATTGCGCAATAAAACTTGATAGTCCCGTTCCAAATCGAAAGCTTCGAAGATCGGCCGGCTTTTTTCATAAGCTTGAACTTGCAGGGAGCTTTGTGGCGCATATTCGTGCAGGAAGCGCTCCACTTCCTGATGAGCCTGGGGATGGTCGACCCAAACTTGTTCCAAATCGGTGGTGTATAGATCTCGCACCGCTCGCACCACCGCCGATTCCTCCGCCAACAAAAGGGCCGGCGCCTTGGCATCTGCAATCGCTTTCCCAACCGCCTGCCAGCGGGCGACCAAATGTTCCATATCCCGTTGCAGTTCTTCCAACTCGCAACCCACCGCTGCGGTGCGGGTGATGAAGCCCAAATCGTCGGGAACCGAACAGGCCCGCACCAATTGCCGCAAGCGTTTGCGTTCGGCTCCATCCTCGATGCGCCGGCTGACTCCGACTTTGGCCAAAGTCGGCATCAAGACCAACAGCCTGCCGGCCAATGAAACCAAGGTGGTCAACGTGGCGCCTTTCCCGCGCACCGCATCGCGCAGGACCTGCACCACCAATTTTTGACCCGGTCGCAGGATGTCACCGATGTTCTTCTTGGCTGCAGCATCCGAATTCGATTTGGCGAATCCGGCTTGCGTTTCCAAGCCATCTGGATCCAAGGACAAATCCCCTACCGTGCTGCCGGCCACGGTAAAAGGATCGACCCCGTCTTCGGCATAGCCGGGATGAAGATTGCCGACATGAAGAAAACCGGCCCGGCGATCTCCGAAATCAATGAAGGCTGCATCCAGCCCCGGCTCGACCTGGCGAACTTCTCCCAAGTAAAGGTTGCCGACTTTGGAGGCTTCCCCACCCCGAGCCCAGCGCAAGTCTTGCAAGCAACCGTTCCCGGCTACGGCAACCCGGACTTCCTCCGGATCGCGATGATTGACCACCAGGACTTTGGATGCCATTTGTCCGGGAAACGATTTCATGGGGGCACTCGCGGCAAGGGCGGGGGATGCCGCGAAAGGGAATTATGCAGCCTCTTCCGACCGGGGACAGCTTTGGCCGAGGGCTCGATATCCGGCTAAGGCTTCGGCTCGCGCCACCGCCAACCGCCGTACTTGGAGTTCCAGCGGCAAAGTCTCCAACGCCAATAAGCCGATCAAGACCTTTTTCGGCGAAAGCAAATTCTGCCCGGGAAGGCTCTGCAGCTCCAAAACCCAACCCTCGGCGCTGACTCCAAATTGGACCGGCTGTTCTCCATTTTGTTTTCGCCAGGCGGCCAGCCTTTCCGCGCACAGAGCTTCATTGGCGGCCAAAGATTGAACGCAATCCCCTTTCAAGGCGTAGACCCGAAAAGCCGGAGCCTGCGGCTTGCCGGCGAAAGGAAAGGCTTGCACCACTTCGATTCCCGGAGGTGCCTCTCCGATCAACCGACGCAAGATTTCAAAGCTGGCCATCGGCGTGGAAAGCTCTACCCAAAACCGCTCCGCTTCCGAAGCCCAACCCAAAGGCAGGGCTTCTTCAAATTGCAATTTCGGCCGGGGATGAAAACCTTGACTGTAAGCCAACGGTAAAAAGGCGCGGCGCAAACTTCGAATCCAAGCTTCTTGCAAATCCAAATGAGAAAGGAAGCGGGCCACGCCGTCTTTGCGAAACACCACGCAATACCGGGCTATCGGCAGCCTTTGGGATTTCGATTTGGATCCGGACCGGCGTTTTTTGTTCAACTTCCAGCCTCGGTTTTGCCCTCACCCAGATCTCCGGCAATCAACTCGGCCAAGGCTTCCGCCACCTGGTCGGCATCGGCGCCTTCCGCTTCGATGCGCACTTCCGCTCCCTGAGCGGCTCCCAAAGTCATGACCGAAAGAATGCTGCGAGCATTGGCCACCCGCCCGTCATAGACCAACCTGACCTCGGCCCGGAACTGTTGGGTCAGGGTCACGATGGCGTGGCTGGGCCGGGCGTGGATGCCATGGGGATTCGACACCACGACCTGGCGAATGATGGCCTCGGTCATGGAACGGCTGGCCGCCTGCGCAGCTCGGGGATTAAGCCGGCGACAACTCCACCAGCAAATCCAAGATCTGCTCCGGAGTGGAAGCTTGGCAAGAAAAACTGACGAAGTCCTGGTGCTGGGCGATGTCGGCAATCCACCGCAGGATGCCAAGGTGCTCATCGGCGGTTTCTTCCGGCCGAATCACCGAAAAGAAAACGTGCACCGGTTCGCCATCAAGAGCTCGAAAATCCACGCCCTCGCGGTGGACCGCCACCACGATGCTGACCTTCTGAACCCCTTTCATCTTGACGTGGGGAATGGCCACGCCTTGGGAAGCGGTCGAGCCCAAAGCCTCCCGGGCTTTCAAAGCATCCAGCATCTCATCCCGGCGATCTTTTAATTCGGGAGAAACGCGGACCAAGCCGTCAGCGAGGATGGCAAGGACCTCATCAAAATCTTGGGCTTTCAGGTCCAAGATGACGGATTCAGAGCAGAGCAGGTCGGTGTAAGACATGGGCGCGGCCAGATTTTAACCGGCCGCACGCCTCCGCCGGTTCTTATGCCAACGTTTCTCTTTCCAACGCAGTCTCTGGCGATTCAATTTCTGCACCGCCCCGTCCACCGCCACCCGGGCTTCCTTGGCTTGTTCGGTTGCGGTCCAGCTTTCGCCCCTGGATCCGCGGAATTGAAGTTCACAAATCGTCATTCCGCCCTGTTTCGACAACACCGCCAGGATCCGTGGAGTGGACCGGCTGAGAGGCATCTCCGGCGAAGCGGGCCGGGAACCGGGAAGTAGCCCAACCGGGCTGAGGTCCATCAGCTTCTGGCGAGCGTAGCCTTTCAAAGCGTCCGGAATTTCGGCTGAGCGACTGGTGACGTCAACGATCATGGAGTCTCAGGGTTAAGAGATACGGGAAGTGGCTTCTCGTCCGGGATGTCCCCCAAGGGGTTGGGCGCCGGCCGAGGACCTCAAAGAGCTGAGATCCAGCATAGGCGGAAAAGCCCCCTCTAAGCAAGATTTCGAAAGGGATCTTGGGGGTAAACCACTCGCCAAAGGTAAAGCCCTTCGGCAGCTGCGGTTGGACCCGCCTTGCGACGATCCCCGGAGGCCAGGACCGCCCCCACCCACTGGGGCGCCCGGCGCCGGCGGCCCACTTCCAGCAGGCTGCCCACCAAGTTGCGCACCATCTTGTAGAGGAAACCGTCACCCTGAAAGAGAAAGCCAAAGCCGCCCCTTATCGGGTGCACGTGAATGGAGCTTAAGGTCCGGACCGAGGTCTTGGTGGTGCGGCCGGCGGCGGCGAAGGCGGAGAAATCGTGAGTCCCCAGCAAGAAAGGAACCGCCGCCCGCATCGCCGCCAGATCCAGGTCTTCTCGCTTTTCCCAGGCCACCAAGCCCCGGCGCAAAACCGGCCGGCTGCGACCGGTGGCCAGCAGATATCCATAGCGTTTGGCGACGGCGCTGGACCGGGCGTGAAATTCCGGCGCCACTTCGGCAGAGGCCCGGACCACCAGTTCATCCGGTAAATAGGAGTTCAAGGCCGCCTTTACCTTGGCAGCCGGCAAGGAGGACCAGGTGTTAAAGTGCACCACCTGTCCCCAAGCATGAACCCCGGCATCGGTGCGACCGGAACCGTGCAGGACCGCGGTTTCGCCGCTGGTCGCGGACCAGGCCCGCTCCAGCTCTTCTTGCACGGTGAGAAAACCGGGCTGCCTTTGAAAGCCGTGGAACTCTCGACCGTCATAGGCCACCAGCAAAGCCAGTCGCCGCGGCGTATTCATGCCTCTTCGTCCGGCAGCCAAGGCCGCCGGCCGCGAAAGGCTTCCGCCAGGATTTCTCCGTGCAAATATTCCAACCGGGTTCCGACCGGGACTCCCCGGGCCAAACGGGTCAATTGCACCGTCAAGCCTTGCAAAGCTTCCCGAACCAAAAGAGCGGCCCCTTCCCCTTCCCGGTCCGGAGCGGTGGCGATCACCACTTCCCGGACCTTGCCGCCCTCGACCCGCTCCCGCAACGCCCTGAGCGCCCGGTTTTCCGGTTCCGCTCCTTCCCGCGGAGCCAGGCCTTCCAACAACACGTGGTAAACCCCGGGAATAATCCCGGCGGATTCCAATTTCTCCACTTCCCGAGGTCCTTCGACCACGCAAATCATGCCGGGGTCCCGCTCCGGGTCTTCGCAAATCGGACAAGGACTTTGCAAAGTAATGTTGCCGCACTCCTGGCACCGGCGGGTATGCAAGCGGGCGTCGCGGAGCGCCACCGCCAATTCGGCTACTTCCTCCCGGGGCGAACGCAATACGTGCAAAGCCATGCGTTCCGCACTACGCGGTCCCACGCCCGGGAAACGCTCCAGGGCCCGAATCAGCCGCTCCAGAGGCTCGGGAAACAAGGTGATTACATCAAGCCCGGCAAACCCATGCCGCCGGTGACTTTTTGCATCTCCGCCTGGGTGGATTCTTCCGCCTTGCGCAAGGCTTCCCGAACCGCTCCAGAAACCAGGTCTTCCAATAAATCCACTTCTTCCGGATTGACGACTTCCGGTTGGATTTTGATTTCCAAAATCTGCCTGGCACCGCTGACCTTCGCCGTAACGGCGCCGCCACCGGCCGAACCTTCGAAGGTTCTTTGATTGAGCTCCTCCTGAAGCTCCGCCACTTGCCGTTGCATTTTTTGGGCTTGCCGCAGCAAACCCCCAAGGTCTCCAAGACTTCCTGCCATCGCTCTAGGGTACCTCCTCCGTCCCACCGAAGGTTTCACGAAGCTGATCCCCGATCGGATCGATCGGCTTTTGTGGACCCTGATCTTCCACGAAGTGCCACGGTCCGGGGCTTCCCGGTAGATCCGCCAAGGCCCGTTTCTCCATCGGATCTTCCAGCATCTCCCGATCTTGCGCAGTCAGAGGACGCAATAGCCATTGCAACCCGTCCGGTCCGTTTTCTCCTAAGTGAAAGCGACACTCGATGACGCGGTCTTCCAGCAAGTCGGCGATGGTCGAACTGTGTCGTCGAACTTGCTTGAGTAGGGCCGGGAGATTCGGCTTCTGAGCCGGGGTTGGGGAAGGCGGAGCGGGTTCGGGACTTGCTTGGCGCCCGGCTCCGGTGGCCGGGGAAGTGGTGGGCGTCCGGGAGCCGGTGACTTGGGCAGCGGCAGCCGAGGGGCTGGCTTCCGGCACCACGCTGGTCTCCAAACCCTGCAACCAGCGCCCGGTTTCCAGCAAACGGCTGAGCCGGGCGGCTCGCAACAAAGTCCATTCCAACAAAGCCCGGGCCGCCAACGGCGCTTGATTCATGCGCCCTTCCAATGCGAACAGCATGCCCAGCAAGCTTTCCAAACGGTCGCGGCCGAAAGCTTTGGCCAAGGCCAATTGGCGGCTTCGCCATTCCGGTGCCGGCTCCACGCCGCGAGCATCTTCCCCCAGCAAAATGAGGTGAAGCAAGTCGCGAATCGCTTCCACTCCTTGTTCGACGAAGTCCCGTTCGGTGCCGCCTCGGGCCAGAAAGCCTTCCACCGATTGAAGAATGGCTTGAGGCTGATCCTGTTCCACCGCCTCGAACAAAGACAACCACCGCTCCGGCCGAGCCAAGCCGGCGATCATTTCCAAATCGTCCAAAGTCGGAGCGCCTTCGGCGGCGGCGAATAATTGATCCAACATCGACTCCGCGTCGCGCAAGCCGCCCCGACAACCCCGGGCCACCGCCGCCAAGACTTCCGCTTCGGCCTCTAAATTTTCGGCTTGGCAAATTTGGGCCAACTTGTTTTGAATGTCGACTTCGCGCAAGCGGCGGAATTCAAATACCTGACAGCGGGAAACAATGGTTTCCGGGATTTTATGGGGATCGGTGGTGGCGAATAAAAACAGGGCATGCCCAGGCGGCTCTTCCAAGGTCTTCAACAAAGCGTCAAAGGCCGGACCGCTCAATCGCTGCACTTCGTCAATAATGAAAATTTTGAAGCGATCGCGCATTGGGCGGTAATGCACCCGATCGCGAATGCCGCGAACGTCATCGACGCCGTTGTTGCTGGCTCCGTCGATTTCGACGACATCCACGTTCCCGCCAAGTTCAATCTCCCGGCAAGGGTCGCATTGCAAACAAGGGTCCAAAGTCGGCCCTTGATCGCAATTGAGCGACTTGGCCAGGATGCGGGCGGTGGAAGTCTTGCCGACCCCTCGAGGTCCGACCAGCAAATAGGCTTGGGCCAGGCGGTCCCGCTGCAAAGCCCGGCTGAGAGCGGTAACGATATGGTCTTGGCCCATGACCTCAGCAAAGGTCCGCGGACGATATTTCCGAGCGAGGACGCGGTAAGTCATGAGACCGGCTGGGTTCGGAACTGGCCGCCGGCGAGGGGAGCCGGAGGCCCGGACATCTACGGCACCCGAATCACGCTCCTTAGGGCTGCTCCGTTCCCGGCCTGACCCGGTTCGAAGTGGATTCGCTGCGTAGTGCCGAGCCCCCGGCTCCCACCGCCGCTCGGCGGGAAAAGTGGCGGAGAGGGTGGGATTCGAACCCACGGTAGGGAGAACCTACACACGCTTTCCAAGCGTGCTCCTTCGGCCGCTCGGACACCTCTCCGAAGAGACTTTTCGTTTTCAAGGAACCGGTTCGGCGAAAGGGCCGAACCTGGCGGAGAGGGAGGGATTTGAACCCTCGGAGGGCAGAACCCTCACTGGTTTTCGAAACCAGCCCATTCGGCCGCTCTGGCACCTCTCCATGGGCGAAGGGCCGGAAATCATAGCGTCTTAGAGGAAGGGGAGCCAGGGTGAGCCGGGACGAAATCCGCCGCTTCAGCGACGTTGCCGGAAAAAGGCTCGCATCAATTCGGCAGCCGACTCGGCCAACAAACCGCCTTGCCATTGGATTCGGTGATTGATCCCTGGCAAATCGAACAAGGAGGCCAGGGAAACCACGCCGCCAAACTTGGGATCGGAAGCGGCGAACACCACCCGCGCCACTCGGGCGTGCAGCAAGGCTCCCGCACATTGCAAGCAAGGCTCCAAGGTGCAAAAAACCTCAGCCCCTTCCAATCGCTTGGCTTCGGCCGTGGCAAAGGCTTGGTTCAAAGCCAGCATTTCGGCATGGGCGGTGGCATCGCAAAGTTCTTCCACCCGATTCCCGGAACGGCCGAGCAACTGGTTGCCACGAACCACCAAAGCCCCCACCGGAACCTCGTCTCGATCGAAGGCGTCCCGGGCTTCTCGGAGAGCCCTTTCCATGAGCAAACGGTCGCGCTCGCGGGGGTCCTCCGGCTGGCGCAGCGGGAAGAGTAAAGTCATAAATGGTGCACCCGGGAGAACTCGAATCCCCAACCTTCTGATCCGTAGTCAGACGCTCTATCCAATTGAGCTACGGGTGCACGGGCCGGAGATTTCACCGTGGTCCGGCGCTTCCGTCAAGACTTGGGCTGGACTTTCCCTAGGAGTTGGCCGCAGCCTGTGACCAAGGAGCCTCACCCCGCAGTTTCAAGGCCCCCATTTGGACGTAGGCTCGAGCGGTTTCCAGCAAGCCGCTTTCCACGTCGATTTCCGCCTTCCATCCCAACAGCTTTGCCGCGCCGCTCGGATCGCAGCACCAAGCCGGCTGCCGCAGCTCGCGGACTTTGTCGAGGGAAAGGTATTTCGGCTTTCCGGTCAACAGGCGCCAGGGACTGACCAAACCAGCCAAAGCCCGTACCACCGGAAATGGCACTGGCAAGGTTCGGCAGGGGCGGCCGACTGCGGCGGCGATGCCGGCCAGCAAGCTTTCTAGCCCGACTTCCTCGGGATGGCACACGTGAAGTCGCGGTCCGGCCAGGGGCCGTGGACACTCCAAGGCGGCTTTCATCGCCGCCGCCAAATCCCGAACGTGGATCATGCTGAGATGAGCGGTGCCGCCGGCGGGAATCAGCATCGGCATGCCGGAAGCGGCGCTTTGAAAATAGGGCAGAAAACCATCATCTCCCGGCCCGTACACCGCCGGCGGACGCAACACCACCCAGTCCTCCAAGCCGGCGGCGGCCAACGCCTGTTCCCCGGCCAGCTTGCTGTGGCCGTAGGCCGAGACCGGCTGAGCCGGATCCTGGTCCCGCCGGGGCCGGCCGGGACCGGAAGCCGCCAAGCTGGAAATCAGCACAAATCGAGCCTTGGGCGCCTGTTGGCGACAATCTTGAGCCAGGTGCCGGGTCCCTTCGACGTTGACCGGCAGGAATTCCCGACTTCGCTTGGGACACAACACCCCGGCGACGTGCAGGACGGCATCCACCCCGCGACAAATGCCGTCCAAGCTTTCCGGGCGGTCCATGGCTCCCTGCACCCATTCGACCTGGGGATGATCGCGCCAGGATTTGGCCAAACGATCCGGCTGGCGGAGCAACAGCCGAAGCTGGTGGCCGGCCTCCAGCAGCATGGGAACCGTGGTGGTGCCGACAAAGCCGGTGGCTCCGGTCATCAAAATGCGCATGCCGGCATTCTAGGAAGCTGGACTGGCCGTCACGGAGACTTTGAGAACTCTGCATATAGCGTCTGGACTCTCCGAGGAGGACCAGAGAGAATGTCGCGTCCATGGTGCGGGACCTGTTCTCGAAATGCCGTCCTCCTCAGGAATACCACCGTTTCCAAGATCTGGGGGTATATCCCTACTTCCAGCCCTTGCAGGCGACGGAGGGACCTGAGGCCATTCTCAAAGGCCGCCGCGTCATCATGGCCGGCTCCAACAATTACTTGGGGCTGACCCATGATCCGAGAGTCATTCGAGCGGCGCAAAACGCGACCGCTCGATACGGCACTGGCTGCACCGGTTCTCGGTTCCTGAACGGGACTTTGGAGCTGCACCTGGAGCTGGAGGCTCGCATCGCCGCCCTGTGCGGAAAGGAAGCCGCCCTGGTGTTTTCCACCGGTTATCAGACTTGCCTGGGCGTGATCCAGGCCCTGGTCAACCGGGATGAATGGATTTTGTGCGACCGGGATAACCACGCCTCCATCATCGACGGAAGCCGCTTGTCCTTCGGCGAGGTCAAGAAGTACCGCCACGGAGATCTGGTCGACTTGGAAAGTCGCCTGGAAGCCGGCCGGGACCGAGCCATGCTGGTGGTTACCGACGGCGTTTTTTCGATGATGGGCGATCTTGCCCCGCTACCGGGGATGGTGGATCTTGCCCGCCAGTACGGAGCCCGCCTGCTGGTCGACGACGCCCACGGCTTCGGCGTTTTAGGGAGCCGGGGTGCCGGCACCGCCGATCATTTCGGCCTGGACCAGGACGTCGACTTGATCATGGGCACCTTTTCCAAGTCCCTGGCCGGGATCGGCGGCTTCTGCGCCGGGCCCAAAGACGTCATCGAATACATCCGCCACCGAGCCCGGACCATGATCTTTTCCGCCTCGGTGCCGGCCGGCGTTTGTGCCGCCGCCATCACCTGCCTCGACATTATCGAAAGCGAACCGGAACGGCGCCGCCACGTCATCGAATTGGCCAGCAAGGCCCGAGCCGGCTTGCAGCAACTCGGCTTCAATACCGGACCGTCCGAAACGCCGGTGGTTCCGGTCATTCTCGGCGACCGCATGCGGATTTTCCGGTTCTGGAATTTGGTTTTGGAAGAAGGAGTGTTCACCAATCCGGTCACCGCTCCTGGAGTCCCCCCGGGCATGGATTTGTTGCGCTGTTCGTTCATGGCCACCCATACCGAAGAGCACGTCGAACGCTTTTTGGACGCCTTCGCTCGGGCTCGAAATCGCCTGGAAAAAGTTGATTCCGCCTCCCAGGCGGTGTCCGGCTAAGAGTTCCCGGCCCCCCTTTGCGGCCGGCTTTAGGAAAGGCCTGCAAGCGGCGGCCGCGGCCGCCCCTGAGCTCGTTAAAGTAAGACGAAGGCCTCATGGAACCCTTCGTCCACCTCCACGTTCACACCGAATATTCCCTGCTCGACGGCGCCAACCGCATTCCCGATCTGGTCGCCGCGGCGGCCCGGGATCAGCATGCAGCCTTGGCCATTACCGACCACGGCAATTTATTTGGAGCCGTAGAGTTTTACAAAGCTTGCCGCAAAGCCGACGTCAAACCCATCTTGGGTTGTGAAGTTTACGTAGCTCAAAACGGCCGCAAAAAAAAGCACAGCCGCCGGGACAATCCCTATACCCATTTGACTTTGCTGGCTCGCGACATGGAAGGCTGGCACAACTTGATGAAGTTGACTTCCATCGCCCACTTGGACGGGTTTCATTTTCGACCTCGGGTGGACTTGGAAGTATTGCATCAACATGCCCGAGGCATCACTTGTCTTTCGGGCTGCATGTCCGGTCCGGTGAATCGGGCGCTGAGCCGGGACGATCAGGACGGCGCTTTCGCCATCGCCGGGGAATTGCGGGATCTTTACGGCCCGGAACATTTTTACTTGGAAGTCATGCGCAACGGCATGGAAGCTCAAGACCGGCTCACCGAGGGCATGGTCGAGCTTCGCAAGCGCTTGGATTCGCCACTCATTGCCACCAACGACATTCACTATCTGCGCCACGAAGATTGCCAGACCCAGGATGTCCTGCTTTGTATTCACACCGGGGCCAAACGCGATGACCCCAGCCGCTGGCGGATGGATACGGAAACCCTGTTCTTCCGTACCCGTGAACAAATGAACCGCATTTTCGGCGATTTGCCGGAAGCCTTGCGCAACACTTTGACGGTTGCGGATCAGGTCAACTTGGAATTGGAGCTCGGCCGGTATCGGTTGCCGAAGTTCCTTCCCGATGATGGCAGCAGTCCGGAAGATTATTTCCGCCGCCTGTGCCAAGAAGGATTTCAACGACTCTATCCCGATCCTCCGGCCGGCGCCCGGGAACGCCTGGAATATGAAATGGGCGTCATTCAAGAAATGGGCTTCGTTTCCTACTTCTTGATCGTTTGGGATTTGATTCGATTCGCCCACGAAGCCGGCATCCCGGTCGGTCCGGGCCGCGGTTCCGCAGCCGGCAGCATCGTCGCTTATTGTTTGAACATCACCCGCATCGATCCCTTGCGCTACGATTTGATTTTCGAACGGTTCTTGAATCCGTCACGTATTTCGATGCCGGATATTGACATCGATTTCTGCAAAGCCAAACGAGAGGAAATGTTGCATTACGTTCGGCGCCGCTACGGCGATGAAAACGTATGCCAAATCATTACCTTCGGAAAGATGAAAGCGCGAGCGGCTTTGCGCGACGTCGCCCGGGTGCTGGACGTGCCGCTTAGCGAAGTGGACAAGGTGGCGAAGAAGGTGCCGGAAGGCCCCAAGGTCCAATTGGCCGAAGTTTTGCAAACCGACGCCGAACTACAAGCGGTTCGAAAGCAATCCGAATTGCACCAGGATTGGCTGGATCTGGCGGTCAACATCGAAGGCTTGTCCCGCCACAGCAGCGTTCACGCCGCCGGGGTGGTGATCGCCGACGAACCGCTGAAGGACATCATTCCGCTCAGCCAACAGGACGGCGCCGTGACCACGCAGTGGGATATGAAGATCTGCGAGGAATTCGGCCTGTTGAAAATGGACTTCCTCGGCCTGCGCACCTTGACCATCCTGGCCGACGCCGCCGCCATGGTGAAGGAAGACAAGGGCGTTTCTTTGGATTTGGACGCCTTGGCCTTGGATGATCCGGATACCTTCCGCCTGCTGCAACAAGCCGATACCGAAGGCGTTTTTCAATTGGAATCCGGCGGCATGCGCCGCTTGCTCGGCGATTTAAAACCGAGCACCTATGAAGACATTATCGCCGTCCTGGCTTTGTTCCGCCCCGGGCCTCTGGGATCGGGCCTTCACGAAACTTATGCCCGGCGCAAGCACGGAGCCGAAAAGGTCAGCTTCCCCCACCCGCTGCTTGAAGAGATTCTTCAGGAGACTTATGGCGTTTTGATCTATCAAGAACAAATCATGCGGGTAGCGCAAAAACTGGCCGGTTTCACCCTCAGTGACGCCGACTCCTTGCGCAAGGCCATGGGCAAAAAGAACGAAAAGCTCATGGGCGGCTTCGCTAAAAAGTTCCTGGATGGCTGCCAGGCCACCCAGGTGGATTCGGCTATCGCCCAGGACATCTGGGACATGATGGTGAAGTTCGCCGAATACGGTTTCAACAAAAGCCATTCGGCCGCCTATGCCATGGTGACGTATCAAGCCGCCTGGATGAAAGCCCACTATCCGGAGGAGTTTTATGCTTCCACCTTCACCCATGAAGCCCAAGACTCCGACAAACTTCGCACCCTGATCGAAGACGCCCGCCGCCACGAAATTCGAGTTTTGCCGCCGTGCCTGCGTCAATCCAAGGCCTCCTTTACCGTCACCGGAGAGCGTGAAATCCGGTTCGGATTTGCAGCGGTGAAAGGGATCGGCCAGAGCGCTGCCGAAAAGGTGGTTGAACTGCGGCAAGCAAGGCAGGAGGAAGAAGGCTTTCCCAATGCCGACGAGTTCCTCATCGACGGCGTGGCTGCAGGATTGACCAAAGGTAGTTTCGAAAGCTTGGTCCGCGCCGGCGCTTTCGATTGTTTCGGCGAAGCCCGAATCGAATTGATGAGGGCGCTTGAAGAACGGTTGAAAGTGGCCCAAGCCCAAGCCAAGGACCGGCAACGGGGCCAAGGCAGCTTGTTCGACATGTTCGGCGGAAGTTCCCCCACGCCTTCGGCTGCGGTGGTCTCTTCTTCGAGTCCGCAAGGCGATGCTGAAAGTTCGGAACTCAATGAAGAAGACTGGAAGGAGATTTTGGCGGGAGAAAAGGAAGCGCTGGGTTTGTTCCTGACCCGGCACCCCTTGGATCCTTATCGCAATTTGCTGGCCGGGATTTCTCCTCACGATTCGCGCAACGTTCACGAAGCGACCCACGGCCATATGGTGGCCTTGGCCGGAATTGCCACCCACGTCCAAGTGCGGCCGACCCGAAAGGACCCGAACAAGAAATACGCCCGCCTTCGGATCGAAGATTTATACGGATCCACCGGGGCCCTCATTTGGGCCAGCACCTTGGAAAACGTAGCCGACTATGTCGTCGAAGATTTCATCGGCCTGTTTCACGGGACTTTGGAACAAAGCTCGGAAGAGCCGGTGCTGCTGGTGGAGAAGATCGAACCCCTGGCCACCCGGGAGAAGGTGAAGTTGGCCGGATCGCTGCAGATCCAACTTCAGGCGGATCCGCCGATTCGAGCCATCGCCGACATCCTTCGCCGTCACGCCGGCCCATCCCTGGTCCGCTTCCACTATCAGGATTCAGAAGGCCGGCCGGTGGTCATGCGGGCGGCTCGAGACTGGTCGGTGAAGCTGGACAGTGCACTCCTGGACGAATTGCAAAAATTGCTAGGGAAGGACGCCGCTCGCATCGTCGCCGAAAGTAAGAGCACCCAACCGGCGGAAAAACCCCGGTATCGCCGCCGGGCCAAGACCTCGGCGGCTTCTGCTTCTTCCTAACCTAAGGGGGATAAAAACAAGGCCGGCCGCCAACATGAAGCTGGCGGCCGGCAAAGCGAATCCGCGTAGCTGAGATCAGGCTCCTTCCAGAACCTCTTCGACCTTCGGCGACCGTTCCACGAACTCGAAGTAGGCTCGGGGCGCCCGATCTCCCAAACGGGGCTTGGCCAGCTTCAGAATCCGGGTATAGCCACCCGGTCGTTCGGCGAACCGGGGCCCGAGGACGTCGAACAGTTTGGCCACCGCTTCCTCGTTGTTGCCCAGCAGGGAAAGGGCCCGGCGGTAGTTGTGCAGGTTTTTAACCTTGGCCAAAGTGACCAGTTTTTCCACGAAGGGGCGGTGAGCCTTGGCCTTGACCAAGGTAGTCTCAATCCGCTCGTGTTCGATGAGGGCAATCGCCAGGTTGCGGGCCAGAGCACGGCGATGAGCTCCAGTCCGGGAAAGCTTGCGGGTCTTGACGCGGTGACGCATGGTTCGCTGTTGAAACGCTGGGAGTAAAGCGGTTCAGGTTCTCAGCCTTCTTGATGGCCGAGGATTTCCTCTCGATTCATGCCGACCGACAAACCGATCTCGGTCAGCTTCTTTTCGACCTCGCTCAAAACCGTTTGCCCGAGGTTCCGAATGGCCAAGAGCTCGTCCCGGTTGCGGAATACCAGGTCGCCCAGGGTGGCGATGCCGGCAACATCCAGGCAATTGCGAGCTCGGGTGGAGAGGTTGAGGCGTTCAATCGGCTCGCTGAGCTGATTTTGCACCCGTTCTCTTTCCCGTTCGGCGGCGGCATCGATGGCCTTGACTTCGTCCACCACCGGCACGCCCATTTGGTTGTCGGTGAAGTGAACGAATGGATTCAAGTGCTTGCGGTAGATCTTGGCCGCTTCGGTCAACGCCATGGCCGGTGCCACGGTACCGTCGGTCCAGATCTCCAAAACCAAGCGGTCGTAATTGGTGAATTTTCCGACCCGAGTGGCCTCCACGGCGTAGCGGACTCGAGTCACCGGGGAAAAGGGCGCGTCCAAAGGAATCAATCCGATCTGATCCATGGACTCACCGGTTTCCTCGGCGGCGACGAAACCGCGGCCACGACGCACGGTAAGACTTGCCTTCAGCGGCACGCCTTCCTGGGTGATGGTGCAGATCGGCATGTCCGGATTGACCACCGTCACTCCGGCCGGGCACTGCAAATCCCCGGCAGTGATCTCGCAGGGACCCACCTTGCTTAGTTCCAAATAAGCCGGTGCTTCGCTTTCCAAACGAACCCGCACCCGCTTAAAGGCCAGCACGACGTCAGTGACGTCTTGGACAATGCCATCGATGGTCTTGAATTCGTGCTCGACCCCATCGATTTGAACCGCGGTGACCGCGGTGCCCTCGATGGAACTCAGCAGAACCCGGCGCAGACCATTGCCGATGGAGTGCCCGAATCCCCGTTCAAAGGGTTCAACGTAGAACTTCGCGTAGGAATCTGTGGCCGAGGACTCATCCAAGGTCACGGAAGAAGGAAGCTCAAAATCCCGCCAGCGAATGCGCATGAATGCTTCTCTCCTGGGAAGACAACGGCTGGATGTAGCGAAGGTTTGGGATGCCTACTTGGAACAGAGCTCGACGATGAACTGTTCCTGGATGTCCTGGAAGCGCAGGTCCTCACGGGCCGGCAAGTTGACGACTTTGACGCTCTTCTGATCGCTGTCCAAAGCCAACCACGAAGGCGCAGACTTGTCGTTGTTCAATTCCAGGCATTCGGAAACGATCTTCTTGGACTTTTCCTTGGCGATCGGAGCGATTACGTCGCCGACCCGCACCATGTAGCTGGGAATGTCCACTTTCCGACCGTTGACGGTGAAGTGACCGTGGTTGATCAACTGGCGAGCATGAGCCCGAGACAGGCTCAAGCCGGTTGCATCCACCACATTGTCCATGCGGCGTTCCAAAATGGTCAGCAGATTGACCCCGGTATTGCCGCGCATCGTGTCTGCCATCTGGAAATAGCGACGGAACTGACGCTCCATCACGCCGAAAATCCGCTTGACCTTCTGCTTCTCCCGAAGGTGAACGCCATAGTCGGATAAGCGCCGGGGACGGGAACGAATATTCATTCCCGGCGGCACGTTGCGCCGGTCGACGGCGCATTTGTCACTTTCACAGCGACGGCCTTTGAGGAAGAGCTTGTAGCCCTCCCGGCGACAGAGTCGGCAAACGTTTCCGGTGTAGCGAGCCATGATCAGACGCGGCGCTTTTTACGGGGGCGGCAACCGTTGTGAGGAAGAGGGGTAACGTCTTCGATGCAGGAAATCCGAAGCCCACCTTGGTGCAAGCCGCGAATGGCGCTCTCGCGGCCGGAACCCGGTCCTTTGACTCGCACTTCCACTTCCCGCAATCCCATCTTGAAAGCGGCTTCAGCCACCCTCTGAGAAGCCAGTTGGGCGGCGAAAGGAGTGGACTTACGCGACCCCTTGTAGCCGACACTGCCGGAGGACTGCCATGAAATGACGTTGCCTTGCAAATCGGTCAGGGTGACGATGGTGTTGTTGAAGGTCGACCGGATCATGGCCAGACCTTTGGCCCCTACTTTGCGGCCTTTACGCTTGCTGGATCGGGCGGGACTCATGCTTCAGAATGGAACTTGCGGGCGATGTTGGTGCGAACGTCCATCGGATTACTTCATCGCCTTGACCGACTTCTTCCCGGCGACGGTTTTCCGCGGCCCCTTCCGGCCGCGGGCGTTGGTACGGGTTCTTTGACCCCGCACCGGGAGGCCACGGCGGTGCCGCAGGCCTCGATAACAAGCAATTTCCCGAAGGCGGTTGATGTTGCCGGCCACTTGCCGGCGCAAGGAACCCTCGAGGGCATATTGATTTTCCAAGTGCGCGGCCAAGGCACCGATTTCTTCATCGGACAACTCGCCGGCGCGCTTGTCGGGATCCAACTTCAAAGCTTCACAGACTTCGGCAGCACGGGTGTCGCCTACTCCGAAGAGGTAGGTAAGAGCCACTACAGTGCGCTTGTTTCCGGGAATGTCGACACCAATGACGCGGGGCATCCTGGCTTTCTCCTAAAGGGTTCTTGACGGTCTTTCGAGGACTTGATGGGTCAGCGGTTCAAGGTTTCGGCATTCGTCCACCCAGGTCCGCCGAGGGAATCAACCTTGGCGTTGCTTGTGACGGGGATCCCGGGAACAAATCACCCGCAACTTGCCGTGCCGGCGGATGATCTTGCAGCTGCCACACATGCGGCGGACACTTGTTCGAACTTTCATTTCGAATTCTCTGAGTCAGGCTGGGTTGGATCCCTTACCGGAGTCGGTTTCCGGCCCGGAACAGGATCCCGGCGGGGTTTCGTCTTGGGGTCTCACCGTCGGCGACCGCCCCCTCCTCTGCGCCGTCGACCTCCGCCGCCTCCGCGACGGGGCCTCCGTTCACCTCGGTAAACGATGCGGCATCGAGTCAGGTCGTAAGGAGACATTTCCACCGTGACCGTGTCTCCGGGAGTAATGCGGATGTAGTGCATGCGCATCTTTCCGGAAATGTTGGCCAGCACCGTATGGCCATTCTCGAGTTGAACGCGAAACATCGCATTGGGCAATGCTTCCCGTACGACGGCTTGAACGGTGATGGGTTCTTCTTTGGCCATGAAGATTCCGGCTCGGTGGTCCTTTTGGCGGCAACGTGGGGTTCGGGTCAATGAGGAAGAACCGCACCGATTCGATCCAGCACGTCCGCTTGGATCTCTTCCACGGTGCGATCCGCGTCAATTTCGACTAAGAGCCCTTGCTCACGATAGTAAGCAACCAAAGGCTCGGTAGTTTCGCTGTACACGCGAAGACGGTTTTGGATGACGTCTTCCCGGTCATCCTTGCGCCCGCGGCCGAGTAAACGAGCCGTGAGGACGCTTTCGGGAGCCCGGAAGTATAGCGCGGAACCTACGCCCCCGCTACCGCCCGCCCGGGTCTTCAAAGCTTCGGCCAAAGCCTCCGCTTGGGGCCGGCTGCGGGGAAAGCCGTCCAGCAACAGGACGTCATCCACATTCAGTTCGGCCAAACGTCCAGCCACCATGTCGACCATCAGCCGATCGGGCACCAAATCGCCCCGGCTCATGTATTCATTGGCAGCTTGCCCAAGGTCGGATTCCTTGGCCACTTCCTCACGAAGCACATCCCCGGTGGATAGGTGAATCCACCCTTGACTGGATGCCGCCATATCGGCTTGGGTGCCTTTGCCGGCTCCAGGGGCTCCGAGGAAGATGAAAATCATGGCTTAGCCCCTCCTCCTGGCCCAGCCGGATCCTCCTCCCTTCATGAAACCGTCGTAGTTGCGCATCAACAGGAAGGAGTTGAGTTTGTCGACGATTTGTAACGCCACGCCCACCACGATGAGAATCGAGGTGCCGCCCAAGAAGTAGGCCACCATCGGGGAGATGTGGAGATTGGACGTCACCAAGGTGGGCAAAACGGCAATGACCGCCAGGAAGGTGGCCCCTGCCAGAATGATGCGGCCCAGCACGAAGGAAAGATAATCCGAGGTCGCTTTGCCGGGCCGAATTCCAGGGACGAAGGAGCCGTACTCTTTCAAGTTGTTGGCAATGTCGTCCGGCTGGAACATCAACTTGGTCCAGAAGAAGGAGAAGAAGAAAATCAGCGCGCAGTAGACCACGATGTAGAGGAAACTGCCGCCGGCAAACAGGCGCTGGAACCAATCCATGCCGGGAATGGCGCCGAGCAAGTTCGGCACCATGAAGAGCGCGGAAGCAAAGATGATCGGCATGACGCCGGCTTGGTTCACGCTCAAAGGCAGATAGTGTTTGGAACCGCCGATCACCCGACGGCCGCGGGTCAGTTTCGCTTGGTGAATCGGAATCCGCCGCTGGCCGCGAGTGATGTAAACCACCACCAGAACCGTGGCGGCCCAGAGCGTGGCCAACAAGATGGACATCTGCCGCGGTTGCTCGGCCACCGACAAGAAGGCCTGCAAAGAAGAAGGCAAGCTGGCGACAATGCCGCACATAATGATGAGCGAAACGCCGTTGCCGATGCCGTGCTCGGTAATTTGCTCACCGATCCACATGATGAACATGGTGCCGGCGGTCAAGGCCACGATCACGGTCACGCCGTAGGCAAACGAAGCTCCGCCAGGGACCAGGCCGTAGTTCGGATTCAGAATCACGCCGACCAACACGAAGAAGGCCTGCAAAATACAAATCGGTAGCGTGGCCCAGCGGGTGTACTGGTTGATTTTCTTTTGTCCAGCCGCCCCTTCTTTGGACAAAGCTTCCAAAGAAGGCACCACCTTGACCAAGATGCTGAAAATAATGCTGGCGGAAATGTATGGCATGACGCCCAAGGAGAACAGCACGGCGTTACCGATGCCCGCTCCGGTAAAGGCGTTCATGATTCCGAACAATCCACCGAGGGAACTCCCTCCTACCGCATTCGCCGCTTCTTTGACCGCACCGATGTCAATTCCCGGCAAGGGAATCTGAAATCCCAAACGGTAAATGAACAGCAGGCCCATGGTGTACAGGATCCTGCGCCGAAGCTCCGGAATGCGGAAGAGGTTGAGGACTTGGTCCATGCTGGCAAAGGCGTTGTTGGCACTTAGGCGATGGCTTCGACCGTGCCGCCGGCTGCTTCAATCTTGGCTTGGGCGGAGGCGGAGAATTTGTGGGCCCGGATGGTGAGCTTGCGCTCCAATTCGCCCTGGCCCAACACCTTCAACAGGTCGCCGGTTTTCCGGCTCAAGTGGTTCGCCAGAACCGCTTCAAGATCGACCACCGCTCCATCTTCAAAGTCGTTCAATTCGCCGACGTTGATCAGGGTGAAGTGCTTCTTGAAGCGAGCGTTGGTAAAGCCCCGGCGCGGGACCTTGCGGTACAGGGGCATTTGCCCCCCTTCAAAACCGGGACGGGGCTTGTCACCGGAACGAGAACGTTGCCCCTTGTGCCCGCGGCCGGCGGTTTTGCCATCGCCGGAACCCAAGCCCCGGCCGATCCGCTTGCGGTTACGGTTGGGGACACCCTTGGCGGTCACGTCATGCACTTGCATCGGTCTTCTCCAAGCCGCGCAAATCGGCCAATTCCTCTTCGGTCTTCAGTTGCGCCAAACCGTCAATGGTGGCTTTCACCAAATTGATCGGATTGGTCGAGCCGTAAGCCTTGGTCAGGACGTCTTTGACTCCGGCCATTTCCAAAACCGCCCGCACCGTCCCCCCGGCAATGATGCCGGTTCCAGGCGAGGCGGGAATCAGGCGGACCTTACTGGCACAGAAGTGGCCTTCCACTTCGTGGGGCAAGGTCGTGCCGATCCGAGGCACTCGGATCAAATGCTTGCGGCCATCTTTGAACGCCTTCTGCATGGCCATCGGAATTTCCTTGGCCTTGCCGAAGCCGTAGCCGACCACGCCGTCTTGATTGCCGACCACGGTCAGGGAGGAGAAAGAGAATCGACGACCGCCCTTCACCACTTTGGCGGATCGATTCACGGAGATCCGGGCCTCCTTCAATTCTCCCAGGCGCTCGGCTTCCGCCCGGTCCAAAAACTGGTATTGCTCTTTGGCCATCTCTGCTTCCTAGAACTTCAGGCCGCCTTTGCGGGCGGCTTCGGCGAGAGCTTTCACCCGCCCGTGGTAGAGGTAATAGCTGCGGTCGAAAACCACTTCCTGGACGCCGGCAGCCAAAGCCCGTTCGGCAACTTTGGCCCCCACCGCCGAGGCGCAGGAGGTTTTGTCCTGCTGCTCCAGGCCGCCAAGCAATTCCTTCTCGTAAGTACTGGCCGAAGCCAGGGTACGACCGGCTTGGTCGTCGATGATTTGAGCAGAGATGTGCTTGTGGCTGCGGTAAACGCTCAGCCGCGGCCGATCGCTGACCAAAGCCAAACGCCGACGAATGCCGAGCTGCTTGCGCAGCCGCCGTTTCCACTTCTTCTTTTGCTGGAGGTGATCCATGATCTACTAGGAAACCGACTTACCAACCTTTCGGCGCACAATTTCGCCCTTGTAACGAATGCCCTTGCCTTTGTAGGGCTCGGGAGGCCGGACGCGGCGGATATTGGCAGCGAACTGGCCTACTTTCTGCTTGTCGATGCCGCGAACCACGATCTCGGTCGGGTTCGGGACCTCAATCTGGATCCCGTCCGGGGCATCCATCTTGACCGGATGGCAAAAGCCAATCTGCATTTCAATGCCCTTGCCGGCCGCCTTGGCGTTCCAACCGGTGCCGACGATTTCCAAGGAAGCCGAGAATCCTTGGGTCACGCCTTCCACCATGTTGGCCAAATGAGCCCGAACCAAGCCATGCAGGGCTCGAGCTTTTCGCCCGCCGCCCCCGGTTTGTTTGACCACGGCAGCATTCTCCTCCTGCTCCACGGTGACTTCCGGGAACAGAGGAAATTGCAATTCTCCCTTGGGTCCTTTGATCTGAACGTGGTCGGCAGCCACGGTAAGGCTGACGCCCGCCGGGAGAGAAACCGCTTTCTTGCCAATGCGTGACATGAGTCTCCTCCTAGAAAATGGTGCAGAGGACTTCGCCGCCTAAACCTTGTTCGGAAGCTTGCTTGCCGGTCATGACCCCTTTGGGGGTGGACAGCAAAGCGGTTCCAAGGCCGCGGCGGACTTGGGGAATATCCTTGCTTCCGACGTAAACCCGGCATCCCGGTTTGGAGATCCGAGTAAGTTCGGTAATCGCGGAACGGCCGTCTTGATCGTATTTCAAGTGCAGGCGCAGAAGGCCGAAACCCTGGACGTCTTTCGCAGCTTCCACGTCACGCAGATAGCCCTGGTCCTTGAGCGCCAAGGCCACCGAGGACTTGATCTTCGAGGCGGGCATTTCGACGATCTTCTTCCTCACTTGGATCCCGTTCCGGATCCGAGTCAGCATGTCGGCAATGGGGTCGGTCATGGTCATGGTGAGAACCTCGCGAGCTTCGTTGGCTTACCGGTTGGAAGTGGATGAACCTGTTTGGGCTTACCAGGAAGACTTGCGTACCCCGGGAAGCTCACCCTTGTGAGCCAGTCTCCGGAACACCAGACGGGAAACGCCGAAGCGCCGGTAGTAAGCGTGGGGACGGCCGGTCACCGCGCAACGGTTCTTCAACCGGGACCGGCTACTGTCCCGGGGAAGGCGGGCCAGCTTGGCGCTGGCTTCTAGTTTCTCCTCCAAGCTGGTGCTCGGACTGGAGATGATTTCTTTCAAAGCCCGGCGGCGATCCGCGTACTGGGCCACCATCTTTTCTCTTTTCTTCTGGCGAAGAACGACGCTTGTTTTGGCCATGAGAATTCGGTTCGGAATCAGCGACGCCGGAAGGGCATGCCTAAGCCTTCGAGGAGTGCCCGACCTTCTTCGTCGGTGCGGGCGTTGGTCACGATGGTCACGTTCATGCCCTGCATGTACTCGACCTTGTCCAGATCGATTTCCGGAAACAGGGTTTGCTCGGTCAAGCCCAAACTGTAGTTGCCTCGCCCGTCCAACTTGTCCCCGACGCCGCGGAAATCTCGGATTCGCGGCAACACCAGGGAAATCAGACGATCGAGAAACTCGTACATCCGCGGCCCGCGCAAGGTGACCATGCAACCGATGGGCATGCCTTGGCGCAAGCGAAAACCGGACACCGAGCGTTGGGCGTTGTTGATCACCGCCTTCTGGCCGGTGATGCGGGTGAGATCTTTGGCCGCGGATTCCACTCGGGCCCGGTTCTCCACCGCTTTGCCGACCCCCATGCTGACCACCACTTTTTGCACCTTGGGGATCTGCATAGGGTTTTGGTAAGAGAACCGCTCCTTCAGAGAAGGCCGGATCTGCTGTTGGTAGCTTTCAAGAAGGCGGGGCATGACGATCAATCAAATTTGGTGCCGCAGGGAATGCCGACCCGGACTTTCTTGCCGTCCACGGTTTCGGTACGAGTGCGAACCCCCTTCTTGGCTTTGTCGCTCCAAAGCAAAACGTTCGAGGCGGCGATCGGCATTTCCCGTTCCACTCGCCCCCCCTGGGGATTGGCTTGAGTCTTGCGCAGGTGTTTCACCCGCACGTTGATCCCTTCCACGACCACTCGGCCTTCATTGGCCAGCAGGCGTAGTACCTTGCCTTTCTGGCCGAGGTCGTTTCCGGCGATGACGACTACTTCGTCGCCTTTTTTGACATGCATGGTGGAAGCCATGATCACACCACCTCCTGAGCCAGAGACACGATCTTCATAAAGTTCCGCTCCCGCAATTCCCGGGCGACGGCGCCGAAAATCCGAGTCCCTCTCGGGTTGCCGTCGTTGTCCACCAAGACCAGGGCATTGCTGTCGAAGCGAACGTAGGAACCATCGGTACGGCGCACCCGATTGCGGGTGCGGACGATGACGCCTCGTACCACCTGGCCGGACTTGACGTCACTTCCAGGAGTGGCCTTTTTCACTGAGGCAACGATGAGATCACCAAGGCCGGCAAAACGCCGCCCGGTGCCTCCGAGGACCTTGATGCACTGAACCTCTTTGGCGCCGCTGTTGTCGGCCACGTCCAAGCGAGTTTGCATTTGGATCATGATTCTTCCCTCTGCTCACGCGTGCTGCGGTCGACGGGCTCAGGCCCCCGGCGCCTTTTCCAGAATTTTGACGAGTCGCCAGCGCTTCAATTTGCTGAGCGGGCGCGTTCCCATGATCTCCACCTTGTCTCCGACCCGGGCTTCGTTGTTCTCGTCGTGAGCGTAGAACTTGTTCTGCTTGCGGAGCACTTTGTGGTACAGCGCGTGGCGGGTGGTTTGGGTGACTTCCACGACGATGGATTTGTCCATCTTGGTGGACACGACCCGCCCTTTCAGGACCTTTCGTTGGCCCCGGCTGTTTTGGCTTTGTTCCGCCGCCGCGCTTTCCGTTTGTGTGGTTTCGCTCATTTGGATTCGCTCCTACCCCTGCAGGATTCCTAACGGGACTCCTCGCGGGATTCCTGCCCCCGCAGGTGCAATTCGCGCTCTCGAAGAATGGTCCTCATGCGAGCCAAATCCCGCCGGGTGCGGCGGATTTTGGCCGGATCCGGGTTGCCCTCGGTCAGGCTGCGGAAATTCAAATCGAACAGCTCTTTTTCCAGCTTTTCGATGTCGAACAAAATCTCGGCGTCTTCTTTGCCGCGGATTTCTGAAGGCTTCATGGCTAAGGCTCCCAGGTTCAAAATGGCAGGGCCGTTAATGGTGTTTGCGGGCCACCATGCGAACCTTCACCGGCATCTTGTGAGCCACGCGGTTGAAGGCCTTGCGAGCGGTAGGAGCCTCGACTCCACCGATTTCGTACAGGATGGTGCCGGGCTTGACCACCGCCACCCACCGATCGATGTCACCCTTGCCGGATCCCATCCGCACTTCCTGCGGCTTGGCGGTCACGGATTTGTGAGGGAAGACTCGAATCCAGAGCTTGCCTTCGCCGGCGGCCCGGTTGGCGGCCACCCGGCCGGCTTCGATGGTCCTGGCGCTCAACCAGCACCAATCCAAAGCCTGCAAGCCGTAATCCCCGAACACCACCTTGTTGCCACGAGTGGCGCTGCCTCGAACCCGTCCGCGCTGGGACTTGCGGTACTTCACACGCTTGGGCATCAACATGTGCTTTGTGCCTCCTGCTCCTCAGGGTTAAGGCTCAGACGGTCTCGTCGTCCTTACCGGTGTAGATCCAAACCTTGACGCCGAGAACTCCATAAGTGGTTTTGGCTTCCGAGAAGCCATAGCCGACTTTGGTGGCCAAGGTCTGCAGGGGAATGCGGCCGGACCGTTGGGTCAGGCGGCGACTCATTTCCGCTCCGTCGATGCGGCCGGAAACTTGAATTTTCACGCCTTGGGCGCCGGCGTTCATGGTGTTTTCCATCACCCGCTTGATTTGCCGGCGAGGGGAAACGCGGCGCTCGATGGCGGCGGCCAAGTTCTCGGAAACGGTCTGGGCGTCCAAATCCCAGTGACGGACTTCTTGGATGTCCATCTTGACTTCGCTTCCGGTCAGCTTTTCGATGTCGGCCACCAGAGCGTCTCGGGTGGCATAGCCACGGCCGATGACTTCGCCCTTGCGGGTGGCCAGGATCATGACCGTGACCCGGTCGCCCCGCTGTTGGATGTCCACTCGAGAAATGACGCCCTTGCGAAACCGCTTGCTAATCATTTCCCGAATCTTGTAATCGATCAGCAGTTTGCCGGCGTACTCCTTTCCGCGACCGTACCAGCGGGACCGCCAGGGTTCGCTGATGCCGACGCGGAATCCGATGGGATGGATTTTCTGACCCATGGCTTAGGACTCCTGTTCCGAAAGGGTGACCAACAGATGTGAAGTCCGGCGCCGAATGGGCATGGCCCTACCCATCGAACCGGGGCGGAAACGAGCCCGCCCGTGAAGCAAAGGACCGCCGTCGGCTCGGGCATCCTGAACCACCAGGCGGTTGACGTCGACCCCTTCATCCTGGCTGGCGTTGGCAACCGCCGAAGCCAGAACCTTGCGGAACAAATAAGCGCCGCGGCTGGGGTGAACTTCCAACACCTGCAAGGCACGGTTGACGTCCATGCCGCGAATCAAATTGGCAGCCGGACGGGCCTTTTTAGCGGAGATGTGCGCGTAACGATGACTGGCACGGAAATCCATGATTGCTAACTCCTATGCCAGATCTACTTGCCCTTGGAATGCCCGCGGAAGGTGCGGGTCGGGGAAAACTCACCGAGTCGATGGCCGACCATGTCCTCGGTAATGAAGATCTTTTTGAAGGTCTTCCCGTTGTGGACATTAAAGGTGTAGCCGACGTACTCGGGCAAAATGGTGCTGGCCCTTGCCCAAGTCTTGATCGGTTGCTTCGAACCCTCGTGACGGGCCTTCAGGAACTTGCGGTGAAGGCGGGGCTCGATCCAGGGTCCTTTCTTAATGCTGCGGGACATGGCTTACCTCACGCCTTTTTGCCGGCGCCTGACGATGAGCTTGTTGGTGATCTTGTTCTTCTTCCGGGTCTTGCCGCCCTTGGCCGGCTTGCCCCAGGGAGAGACCGGGTGCTTACCCTTGGTGCGCCCTTCGCCCCCGCCGTGGGGGTGAGCCGCCGGGTACATCGCCACGCCACGAACGTGGGGCCGTTTGCCCATGTGGCGTTTGCGACCGGCCTTGCCCAATCGAACGTTCTGGTGATCGGCGTTGCCGATTTCCCCGACGGTGGCCCGGCAACTGACGTGAACCCGCCTCAGTTCTCCACTGGGCAGGGCTAACAGCGCGTACTTGCCTTCTCGAGCAGCCAACCTGGCCGAAGTGCCAGCGGAGCGGACCATCTTGCCTCCCTGCCCGGGACGCAATTCCACGTTGTGGACCGACAAGCCCAAAGGAATGTCTGAAAGTGGCATGGCACAGCCGACCTTGGGCTCCACCCTGCGGCCGGACACCACTGACATTCCTTGCTCCAAGCCCTTCGGCCAAAGAATGTAGCGCTTTTCTCCATCCACGTAGTGCAACAAGGCAATGTACGCGGACCGGTTGGGGTCGTACTCGATGTGAGCGACTTTGGCGGGCACCCCATCTTTGTTTCGCTTGAAATCAATGATGCGGTAACGCCGCTTGTGCCCCCCACCGCGATGGCGTGCGGTCACCCGGCCGAGATTGTTGCGGCCGCCGGTTTTCTTCAGGGGGGCAAGCAGGCTCTTCTCCGGCTTCTGGCGAGTGATTTCCGCCCGATCTAGGACGGAAGCACCGCGGCGGCCGGGTGAGGTCGGCTTGTAAGTTTTGATTCCCATGGTTTCGCCCTCCTATCTTTCTTCCACGTTTTTCTGCTGAAGAACGGGCCTACAGGAGGTCGATCTTGTGGCCTTCTTTGAGCTTCACCACCGCGATCTTCTTCGCCGGGGTGAGGAAATGGTTCATGCCTCGGCGCCTGGGCTTCCCCGGCCGAACCATGGTTTTCACCGAAGCCACTTCTACTTCGAAGAGTTTCTCCACCGCAGCTCGGATTTCGATCCGGTTGGCGCTGCCGGCTACTTCAAAGCGGTAAACGTTGAGGCGCTCTTGCTCCTCGGTGGACTTTTCGGTCAAAACCGGGCGGAGAATGATCCGGTAGTAATCAGAGACCTGGGTCATGATTTAGCCCTCCGCCTGGGAGTCTTGTTGACAAGTGCCATGGCCGCCGCCGATTCCATCGAAGCGCTGTTCCATGACTTCCAATGCACCTTCTTGGGCCAACAGCCACTTGTGGGCCAGAAGGTCGTAGGCATTCACTTCCACCGCCGGTTTCACCCGAACTTGGGGGAAGTTGCGAAAGGATTTCCACAAGTTGGTGTCGGGCTCGACCAAAACCACCAAAGCGGTTCCTTGCGGGGCGCAGTCAGCCAACACCTTGCGGGCCAATTTGGCCGAAGGCTTGTCGGCGGACAGGCCTTGCAACACTTTGACTTCGCCGTCTTGAACTTTGCCGAGCAAGGCGCTGCGCAAGGCGACCAAGCGTTGCTTGCGGGGAAGTTGGTATCCCCAAGCCCTCTTGTTTCGAGGCCCGAACACGGTGGCTCCACCGCGCCAGAGGGGGCTGCGGCGATCGCCGTGCCGGGCGCGACCGGTTTTCTTTTGCCGCCAAGGCTTTTTGCGGTGGCCGGCGATTTCAGTCCGAACCTTGGTGTGGGCGTCGCCTTGGCGTTGGTTGGCCTGGTATTGCACCACGGCTTCCTTCAATGTCCGGTAAAGGACCTTGGTGCCCAGCGCCTCGGTGGCGAGATCACGCTCGCCGGTGGCCCCCTTAGCTACGTCGTATGTATGGATGGTGGCCATGATCAGTTGCTTCCACCTTGGTTAGCGCCGGTTTTGGCGGTCCGGATTTCCACGATGCCGTTAGGAGGTCCGGGTACGCCGCCGCGGACCAAAACCAAACCCATTTCCTGGTCCACGCCTTCCACTACCAGGTTCTTGACGGTGGTGCGCTTGGCGCCGTAGTGCTTGGCCATCCGGGTGCCTTTGAACACCCGGCCGGGATAGGCGCAGGCGCCGATGGCACCAGGCCGCCGGACGTTCATGCTGCCGTGAGTTTCCGGACCCCGGGCAAAGCCGTGGGCTTTAATGGTGCCGGCGAAACCCCGGCCCTTGGAAGCCCCGGCGACGTCGACCACGTCTCCGGTGGAAAAGGTTTCCACCTTCAATTCTTGGCCGACTTCAAAGCCACCGGTATCGGTCACCCGAAACTCGCGCAACACCCGGTGAGCTTTCACTCCGGCCTTTTCCGCGGCCACTCGTTGCGGTTTGTTGACGTGCTTGTCGCGAGCCGGAAGGAAGCCGATTTGGACGGCGGAGTAACCGTCGTGCTCCTGGGTTCGCAAGCCGGTCACCGTGCAAGGCCCAGCTTCCAAGATCGTCACCGGAACGACGGTGCCGTCTTCGCGGAAGATTTGGCTCATGCCCTTTTTCCGCGCTAACAGGAATTTGATGTCAGACATTTCTCGTCAGGTTTCCCGGTCTCCAACCGGGCTATTCGCAGAGGCCCCGAGGGGCGTGCGGGAGGATGGCGGGATCGCTTGGCCTCAGATCTTGATTCGAACGTCAACCCCGGCGGACAGAACCAGTCGGTTCAAGGCGTCCACCGTCTGGGGGGTGGGTTCCAGGAGGTACATGAGCCGCTTGTGAGTGCGGATCTCAAATTGCTCCCGGGACTTCTTGTCAATGTGAGGAGACCGAAGCACGGTGTAGCGCTCAATCCTCGTCGGTAGAGGAATGGGCCCAGACACCCGCACGCCGGTCATGCGAGCCGCTTCCAGGATCGACTCGGTCGCCTGGTCGATGGCCTCGTGGTCATAAGCCTCGAGGCGGATTTGAATGCGGTTCTCCATGGGGTTCTACTCCAAACCCCGGTCGGCCTATCTTCCGCCAGTCCATGGCGTTAGCACTAGACTCTGACCGGGGTCCTTCCCGAAAAGGGGCCAAAAATTCTAACAACAGAAAGCCCCCGGTCAAGGCCTAAGTCCCGGCTAGCCGGGGATTTCCAAAACCGGCTCGGCCCGAACTCGGCAAGCCATTCCTAAGCCAAGCCCAGGACAGGAATTCCGAGTTTGGACACGGAACGACCTAAGTTTGATCCGAGGCCGGAGCATAGCCTTCCGGCTCCATGGAAAAGGTGCCGCGACCCTGGGTCAGGGAGCGAAGCTGGTTGGAATAGGAGAACATTTCCGCCAGAGGTACCCGGGCCAGGATCCGCCGGTCGCCTTGGACGATTTGTAAATCTTGCACTTCCGCCCGGCGCACGTTCAGGTCGGCCAAGACGCCGCTGAGGAATTCCTCCGGGGTTTCCACCCGCAGAGCCATGACCGGCTGCAATTTGACGCTGTTGGCTTCCAGGGCCTGATCCAGGGCTCGGCCCGCCGCCCCCAGGACCAATTCCACCGGCGGCACTTCGCCCAAGGGCTGCCACGAAACCGCCAACCACCGCAGCCGCAACTTGGCCAAGGGATAGCCGCGTTCGCCACTGGCCTGAATCAAACTGTCCCCTTCCACCGGCAAGGCTTCCCGCAGTTCTCCAGGAAGATCCGCCGCCAACGCGGTCCAGTCGGATTCGGGTTTGCTTTCTTCTTGGGGCTCCACCGATAGACGCACGGTGGCGCTTTGTCGGCCTTCGCCATGGGGTCGATCCACCGAGGCTTCGACTTCCTTGGCCGTGTCGATGGTTTCGCGATAAGCCACCAAAGGCTGATGGGCTCGAGCCCGGACCCGAAAATCCCGCTCCAATCGATGCAAGGCGACTTCCAGATGCAGTTCCCCCATCCCGGCCATCATCGCCTGCCCGGTATCTTCGTGAATCTCTACGTGCAAAGTCGGATCTTCCCGATCAAGGATTTGCAAGGCCGCCAGCAATTTGTCCCGATCCGCCACGGACTGGGGTTCTAAAGCTTGTTGAATCACCGGCTCGGGAAATTCGATGGCTTCCAGAGCAATGGCTTCTCCCTTGCGAAACAGGGTGTCTCCGGTTCGGGCCCGCTTCAGTCCGCTTAAAACCACGATGCTGCCCGGCCCGGCTTGATTCCATCGTTCCCGGTGATCGGCGTGGACCAAATAAATTTGCTGCACCCGGTCGGATTGGCGATGGCGGGCATTGTGCAGCGAATCCCCTTCCTTCAAAGTCCCGGAAAATACCCGGACATAGTGAAGGTCGCCATGGACTTGATGATGCAATTTGAACACCAAAAGGCTGAGTGGCCCATCCGGATCGGGAGTTCGCTGTTCGGTTCGCTCCGGGTGTTGCGGGTGAAAACCTTGAACCGGCGGCCGATCCAATGGGGAAGGCAACCAAGCGATGACGGAATCCAGGATGAGTTGAACCCCGACGTTGCGCAAAGCCGAAGCGCACAAGCCCGGCACCAATTGCCGATTTCGCACCGCTTGCCGCAAACCGGCGTGCAAATCTTCTGCACTTAGATCTTCATCGAGCAAAAACTTTTCCAACAGCTCTTCGTCGGTTTCCGCCACCGCCTCGACCAAAGCTCCTCGAGCTTCTTCGACGGTGGCTTTCAAATCAGAAGGCAACGGAATTTCTTTTACGGTGCGGCCCTGGTCCTCGGGTGAAAAGACAAAAGCCTTTCGATGCAAAAGATCGACCACGCCTTCGAAATCCGAACCACTGCCGATCGGCCATTGAACCGGAATGACCGGCGCATCCAGGCGCTGGCGCAGGCTGGCCACCGCCTTGGGGAAATCCGCCCCTTGCCGGTCCATTTTGTTGATGACCGCAATCCACGGCAGTTGATAGCGGCGAGCCTGACGGAGCACGGTTTCGGTTTGAGCTTGCACCCCGGCCACGGCGCAGACGATGACCACCGCCCCATCCAAAACTCGCAAGGAGCGGCTGACTTCGGCAGTGAAGTCCACGTGTCCCGGCGTATCGATGATTTGAATGACGTGATCCTGCCAGGGACATTGAGTGGTTGCGGCGGTAATCGTGATCCCCCGCTCCCGCTCTTCCTCCATCCAATCCATGGTGGCGGTGCCGTGATCCACTTCACCCAGGCGATGCTCGACCCCGGAATAGAACAAAACCCGTTCGGTCACGGTAGTTTTGCCGGCGTCGATGTGGGCTACGATGCCGATGTTGCGCAGCCTGGTGAGATCCATGGTGCAAGATTCTAAGCCGGCAGCAGGTGTTGGTTCAGGTCAAGATATTGTTGGCGCCAGCGATAAGCCTCCAAAAGCCGATCTTCCCGCTCTCCCAGCATGGCCAAAGCGGCGTGCAAGGCTTCGATGGAAGCCAATCCTTGGCTCGGATCGGGAAAATAATTGGATTTCCGCGGGTATGCGGTGCGCAAGTCCGCCGGTAAGGAACGGTAATGGAATTCACCCCGTAATCCCCGCAGCACTCGCGGCAAATCCCGCCAGGAAGAGTCCACCAACATTAAGGGGCGATGAGCGTCGGCCGGAGTCAGCACCGGTCCATCCGGGTGCAACAACGTGGCCTCACCGATTTCCACTTCCTGCCCCAAAGCCACGTGGAGCCAGCGAAACCCCCATTCCGCCTGGCGGCGTAGCGGCGTCAAACTGCACTTACGTGGCGATTCCTTGTTCAGCCGGACCAGGATGACTTCGGTTTTCACTTGGGTGCTACAAAAAGGAAGGTGGCCCGGATGGGCCACCTTGATGTTCTCTTCGGATTTGCTTCGAAGAAACGCTGCTTAGTAAGAGAAGTGGCTGTAGGCCTTGTTGGCATCCGCCATCTTGTGAACGTTTTCCTTCCACTGCACGGAGGAACCGGTGTTGTTGCAAGCGTCCACGAATTCGGCGGCCAAGCGGCGAGCCATCGGCATGCCCTTCTTTTTGCGGGCGTTGTTGATGATCCAGCGGATTCCCAAAGACTGAGCCCGCCGGGCGGAAACTTCCCGCGGCACCTGATAGGTGGATCCGCCGACCCGGCGACTGCGGACTTCCACTGCCGGCCGAACGTTTTCCAAGGCCGTGGTGAAAACTTCCTCGGGGGGCACTTCCTTCAGCCGCTTCGAGGCCAGATCGACAGCCTCATAAAACACGTTCATGGCGACCGACTTCTTGCCGTCCAGCATGAGTTGATTGATGAACTTCATCGCCAATTTGGACCCGAAACGGGGATCCGCCTGGACGTATTTGGCAGTGGACTTGTAGTTACGAGGCATGTCTCTTCCCGAAGTCGTTTTCTAGGGCCCTACTTGCTGCGACGAGTGCCGTATTTGGAACGGGAACGCCTGCGATCATCGACACCGGCGGCGTCCAAAGTGCCACGAATAATGTGGTACCGAACCCCAGGCAAATCCCGGACTCGGCCGCCCCGGACCAGCACGATGGAGTGCTCTTGCAGGTTGTGTCCTTCACCGGGGATATAGGCGGTAATTTCCTTACCGTTGGAAAGGCGAACACGGGCGACCTTCCGCAAAGCCGAGTTCGGCTTTTTCGGAGTCATGGTCTTCACCTGCACGCAGACACCGCGTTTCTGCGGGCAGGCGTCCAAGACCGGGCTCTTGGACTTGGACCGAACTTTGTTCCGGCCCTTTCGGACGAGTTGATTGATGGTCGGCATGTCGCTTTAGGAAGAACCGGGCTGGGCATCCCGCCCGGAAAATTGGGGCAAAAGTCTACTCGTTCAACGCTTGGGGTCAAGTCCTGAGGGGGACTTCCAGGAACCGATTCGGCAAAAGACGGGAATCTTCATCGAAATCGGCGGCCGGCGCCGAAAGCCAAGCTTCCGGCGCCTCGGCCAGGTTTATCAGCCGGCGGCCTCCACTTCTCCCCGTCCGGGAGCGGCATCCATGCCGGTGGAGAATTGGGCGAAGTCGACCTTCTTCCGCACCTTGGTGTTGAGCAATTCCCGGAACCCGGTTCCTGCCGGAATGAGGTTGCCGAGAATGACGTTTTCCTTGAGGCCCTGCAGGCGGTCCAACTTGCCGCGCAGCGCCGCTTCGGTCAGCACCTTGGTGGTTTCCTGGAAACTGGCCGCGGAGATGAAGGATTCGGATTGAACCGAAGCCTTGGTGATGCCCATGATCATCGGCTGGGCGGTCGGCGGGTTTTGATCGGCATCGATCAATCCCTCGACCGTGCGCCGGAAGCCATGGCGATCGACCAGCGAGTTGGGCAACAACTTGGAGTCCCCGCTGCCGTCGACCTGAACCTTACGCATCATCTGGCCAACGATGATTTCGATGTGCTTGTCATCGATCATCACCCCCTGGGCCCGATAGACCTTTTGAATTTCTTCAACCAGGTAATTCTGGACCTTTTCCTCTCCTTGAATGGACAGGATCTCGTGGGGCGGCAAGGGGCCGTCGACCAAAGGCTCGCCGGCGCGGACCCGGTCTCCGGTATGCACTCGCAAGTGCTTGGATTGGGCCACCAGTTGTTCCCGGACTTCGCCGGTTTCCTCGTTCTTCACCAGAATGATGCGCTTTCCGCGCCGCTTCTCGCCGAGCTCGACCAAGCCGTCGATTTCCGCCATCACCGCCGGGTCCTTCGGCACGCGAGCCTCGAACAACTCGGTGACGCGGGGCAGACCCCCGGTGATGTCCTGGGTTCCGCCGATCGCCCGAGGCGATTTCGCCAACAAAGTGCCGGCGGTGACTTGTTCGCCGTTCTTCACTTCGAGGTAGGCGTTTTCCGGCAAAGAGGTGTAGTGCAACACTTCTCCGGCCTCTCCCACCAACAGCACTTGCGGGTGAAGATCGCCCTTGGATTCAATGATCTTGGTGCGGCGAACGCCGGTCTTGGCATCCTCTTCCACCGCCACCGTCTTGCCTTCTTCCAAGTCTTCGAACTGAACTCGGCCGGAGTATTCCGCCAGGATCGGCAGGTGGTGAGAATCCCAGTCGAACAGCTTGGTACCACGGTTGACTTCTTGTCCGTCCTTGACGTAGATCCGGGAACCGACTTGGATCGCATAACGATCCAATTCCCGGCCTTTGTTGTCCCGAAGGATGATTTCCCCAGTTCGGGAAAGGGCCACTTCTTCACCTTGGGGATTGGTGACCACCCGCAAATCGTGGTACTCCACCTTGCCCTTACGCCGGGCCTTGGTTTCGGAAGCTTCCACCGCTCGGCTGGCGGTGCCGCCGATGTGGAAGGTCCGCATGGTCAATTGAGTACCGGGTTCGCCGATCGATTGGGCGGCAATGATGCCGACCGCCAATCCGCGCTCCACTTGCCGGCCGCGGGCCAAGTCTTCGCCGTAACACAAGGCGCAAACGCCGATCGAAGCTTCGCAAGTCAAAGGACTGCGAACTCGGATCTTGGGAAAGCCCATGGCCTCGATGCGTTCCGCGATCTTGTTGGTGATCAACTGGTTTTCTTCCACCACCAATTCGTCGGTCACCCGATGGCGGATGGTGTCGCGGGCAATGCGGCCGCGAATCACTCGAGCCATCGGCACCACCAACTTGTCGCCCTGGTAAACGGCGCTCTTGGAAATGCCGTTGGGAGTGCCGCAATCGGGAATGCTGACCACGACGTTTTGGGCCACGTCCGCCAGTTTCCGGGTCAGGTACCCGGAGTCGGCGGTTTTCAAAGCGGTGTCGGCCAATCCCTTCCGGGCTCCGTGAGTGGAGGAGAAGTACTCCAACACCCGCAAGCCTTCCCGGAAGTTGGCTCGAATCGGCACCTCGATGATTTCACCACTGGGCTTGGCCATCAAACCGCGCATGCCGGAAAGCTGGCGGATCTGATCCACCCCACCCCGGGCACCGGAGTTGGCCATGACGTACACCGGGTTCAGATAAGGCTTGCCGTCCCGGCGATCCGATTCCAATTCCTTGAGCAACTCGGCGGAAACTTGCTCCCGAGCCGAAGTCCAGAGGTCCAGCACTCGAGAATAGCGCTCGTTGTCGGTGATCGCGCCGTCTTCGAAATCCTGCAGGATTTGGTCGACCTGCTGTTGAGTGTCCTCGATGATCTCCCACTTCTTCGCCGGAATGCGCATGTCATCCTTGGCGAAGGACAGGCCGGAGCGGGTTGCGCCCTTGAAGCCCAAAGCTTTCAAGTCGTCCAACAGTTTCAGAGTTGGGACCCGACCGCACATGCGATGGCAATCGTGGATCAAGTCATACAAAGCCTTCTTGTCCAGCGGGTAGTTGTAATAAGGCATGCCCTCGGCCAAAACGTCATTGACGATGGCGCGACCCGGGGTCGTCACCATGCGTTCGGGTTGGCTGAGAGTTCTCGGCGTCGCTCCGTGGCGGGAGCTGACCACCATGCCGGTGGGCAACCAGACTTGGACCAGGCTGTGAGTTTCCAGATGGCCGTGGGAATAGGCGAGTAGCAGTTCCGCCATGGAGGCAAACACGCCGCCGCGCTTGCCGTCCTTCCACTCGTTTTTGCATTCCTTCTTGTCAGCCGTCAGGTAGAACAAGCCGAGAATGATGTCCTGGTGCGGCGAAATGATCGGGTTGCCGGATTGAGGCGAGAACACGTTGTTCGGGCTCAGCATCAAAGTGCTGGCCTCCACTTGTGCCTCGAAACTCAAGGGCAGGTGGACCGCCATTTGGTCGCCGTCGAAGTCGGCATTGAAGCCTTGGCAAACCAAGGGATGAATTTGAATGGCGTTGCCTTCGATGAGGACCGGTTCGAAGGCTTGAATGCCCATGCGGTGCAAGGTGGGCGCCCGGTTCAACAGCACCGGGTGATCCTTGATCACTTCTTCCAGGATGTCCCAGACGTGTTCATCCCGGCGCTCGAGCATCTTCTTGGCGGCCTTGATGGTTTCCGCCAACTTCAACTCTTTCAACCGGCGGATGATGAACGGCTGGAACAACTCCAAGGCGATGACCTTGGGCAAACCGCATTGATGGAGTTTCAGCTCCGGCCCGACCACGATCACCGAACGAGCGGAATAGTCCACCCGCTTGCCGAGCAGGTTCAAACGGAACCGGCCTTGCTTGCCCTTGATCATGTCGGTCAAGGACTTCAGAGGCTGGTTCGAAGTGCTCATCACCTGGCGCTTGCAGCGTCCGTTGTCGAACAGGGCGTCGACCGATTGCTGCAGCATCCGCTTTTCGTTGCGGATGATGACCTCCGGCGCGTTCAACTCGATCAAGCGCTTCAAGCGGTTGTTGCGATTGATCAAGCGCCGGTAAAGATCGTTCAAGTCGGACGAGGCGAAGTTGCCGCTGTCCAAACGCACCAAGGGGCGCAGTTCCGGAGGAATCACCGGGATCACGTCCAGGATCATCCAGGCCGGATCGTTGGGCGAATCCTTGAGCATTTCGACGGTCCGAAGCCGCTTGATGATGTCGGCCATCCGCTGCCGCGAAGTGCAGGTCTTCAATTGCTCGCGCAAGGAATTGGAAAGGGATTCCAAATTCAATCCGCGGAGCAGCTCGGCCACCGCTTCGGCGCCCATGCCGGCTTCAAATTCCACGCCGTAGGTGGCGCGGTTGCGGCGGTACTCATCCTCGCTCACCAGCTTGCACTTCTCCAAGCCGGATTCGCCCGGGCTCAGGACGACGTAGTCCTGAAAGTAGATGACCCGCTCCAAATCGGTTTTCTTCATGCCCAGCAAGTTGCCGATCCGGCTGGGAGTCACGTTGAAAAACCAAATGTGGGCTACCGGGGCGGCCAAATTGATGTGCCCCATGCGCTTGCGACGCTCGCGAGAGGTGGTCACCATCACCCCGCATTTGTCGCACACGATGCCCATGTGTTTCTGGCCGCGGTATTTGCCGCAGTGACATTCGTAATCCCGCTCCGGACCGAAGATTCGCTCGCAGAACAAGCCATCCTTTTCCGGACGGAAGGTCCGGTAGTTGATGGTTTCCGGTTTCTTCACTTCGCCGAATGAATTCGCTCGCAAATCCTCCGGGGAGGCCAAGCGAATGGATACTCCGAGATAATCCGTGTGTTCCACGGTCGGAGTGGGCGGAGTGGGCAGAATCGGCTGGATTTGGCCGCTCGGTTGGGTGCTATCGTTCATCCTGTTGGCTTAGCGAGAGTTTTTCTCGAGCTGGATGTTCAGGCCGAGGCCGCGGATTTCGTTCATCAACACTTCGAAGCTGACCGGAGTGCCAGGTTCGAGGATGTTCTTGCCCTTGACCATCGATTCGTAAATCTTGGTCCGACCGTCGACATCGTCGGACTTCACGGTCAACAGCTCCTGCAGCAGATAGGCTGCACCGTAGGCTTCCAAAGCCCACACTTCCATCTCCCCAAAGCGCTGGCCGCCGAAACGAGCCTTGCCGCCCAAGGGTTGCTGGGTAATCAAGCTGTAGGGCCCGGTGGAACGGGCGTGAACTTTCTCGTCCACCAGGTGGTGGAGTTTCAACATGTACATGTAGCCGACGCAAACCTTCTGCTCGAAAGGTCCGCCGGTGCGGCCGTCGTACACCACCGGAGTCCCGGTCAGCGGCAAGCCCGCTTCCTTCAAGGCTTGCTCGATGTCCTTTTCCTTGGCGCCATCAAAAGCCCCGGTGTAGGCCCGGAAACCAAGCTTGTCCGCCGCCCAACCCAAGTGGGTTTCCAAAATCTGGCCGACGTTCATCCGCGAAGGCACCCCCAAGGGATTGAGAATGATGTCCACCGGAGTGCCGTCATCCAAGAAAGGCATGTCTTCTTCCGGCAGGATCTTGGAAATGACCCCCTTGTTGCCGTGGCGACCGGCCATCTTGTCCCCCACCGAGAGATTGCGCTTGGTGGCGATGAACACCTTGACCATTTCCAGGACGCCGTTGGGAAGATCGTCGCCGCGGCTCAAGCGACTGGACATCTTGATCTTCCAAGCTTCCTTGTCCTCGATCCGGTTGCTGTGAATGCGAACGATTTCCTCGGCCTTGGTACGGCGGGAAGGATGTTCCACTCCTTCGGCGTAGGAGTTCAAATACTCCAGGATCCGCATCAAGTCCCCGTACAGCAAAGCTTGGGTGATCTTGATTTCCTTGCCGGTCTTGGGATCCTTGATCGGCTCGCCCAGGTACTCGCCCAATTCCTCGACCGAGGCGGCAATTTCGGTCCGCAAGACTTCGTCGAAATCGGATTCGATCTGGCGAATCTGTTGTTGCGCCGCCCGCCGTTCCGCCGGAGTCATGTTGACCTTGCGGGTGAACTTATGAGCGCCGATGACGATGCCCCGAACTCCGGCGGGAAGTTTCAGGGAAACGTTTTTCACGTCTTCGCCGGCACGGCCGAAGATGGCGTGAAGCAGGCGTTCTTCCGGAGTCAGCTCGGTCTTGCTCTTGGGAGCGATTTTGCCAACCAGGATGTCGTTGGGACCGACCCGGGTACCGATGCGGACGATGCCGTTGTCGTCCAGATTGCGCAGCGCCCGTTCCCCGGCATTGGGAATGTCGCGAGTGAACTCTTCCTTACCCAGGGTGGTTTCGCGGATTTCCGCTTCGTACTCTTCGATGTGAATCGAAGTGAAGACGTCCTCCTTCACCAATCGCTCGGAAACGACGATGGCGTCCTCGTAGTTGTATCCCTCCCAGGACATGAAGGCCACCAGGAGGTTTTTGCCGAGCGCAAGTTCTCCATGGTGGGTGCCGGCGCCGTCGGCGATCACTTCGCCGCGCTTGACCTTCTGGCCGGTTTTGACCAGCGGCTTCTGGTTTAAGCAAGTACGCTCGTTCAAGCCTTGGAACTTGCGCAGTTCATAAGGCTCGGTATCGCCCTTGATTTTGATCTTGGTGGAATCGACGTATTCGACCACGCCGCCTTTGCGGGCCTGCACCACCATGCCGGAGTTTTGGGCCACGATCCGTTCCAAACCGGTTCCGATCAGCGGCGGTTCGGTAATGATCAAGGGAACCGCTTGGCGCTGCATGTTGGAACCCATCAACGCCCGGTTGGCGTCATCGTGTTCCAGGAACGGAATCAGAGCCGCGGAAACTCCGAGAATCTGGGCCGGATCGATGTCCAAGAACCGGACGGTGGCTTTCGGCGTCCGGGTGAACTCGCCGTGGTAGCGGGCCATCACCATGCCGGCTTCGTCGGCAACCAGTTCGCCCTTTTCATCCATGACCGCATCCGCCGGCGCGAACACTTGCTCGTATTCCTCGTCCGCCCGCAGGTACTGGATGTCATTGGTGACCTTGCCCTTTCGAACCACTCGATACGGGGTCACCAAGAAACCGTAGTCGTCGACCACTGCGAACAGGGACAACGAAGAAATCAAACCGATGTTGGCCCCTTCCGGAGTCTCGATCGGGCACAAGCGGCCGTAGTGGCTGATGTGCACGTCCCGCTCTTGGAAGCCGGCCCGCTTGCGGTTCAAACCGCCGGGGCCCAGAGCCGACAATCGCCGCTCGTGGGTCAGTTGGCTGAGAGGATTGGTTTGGTCGACCACCTGACTCAACTCGCCCCGAGCGAAAAACTGTTCCACGGAAGTGGAAAAGGCTTTGGCGTTGATCAGGTTCCGTGGGGTTTGGGTCTCGGTGTCCTCGTTTTGGCTCATCCGATCCACCGCCGCCCGAGCCACCTTCATCAATCCCTTGCGGAATTCCTCGGAGGCCAACTCGGCAATGGTTCGAACCCGCCGAATTCCCAGGTGGTCGATGTCGTCGACTTCCCCGTTCCCCGCCCGCAAGCCGAGCAGATAGCGGATCGCGTCCAGGTAGTCATCCGGCTGCAAATGCATCGGGCCTTCGTTGGCCTCGGTCGGGCGACTGAACTTGCGGCTGATGCGGAACCGACCGACCCGACCCAAGCTGTAACGCTGGGAGTCGAAAAAGCGATCGTGCAGCAACTCCCGGGCTTTCTCCAACTGAATGGGGTTGCCGGGGCGCAGCTTCTGATAGATCGCCGCCAGGGCGTCTTCATGGCTGGAAGCGGTGTCTTCCTTCAAGGAATCGAGGATCAGGGCGTCCTCGACCTCTTGGATGACTTCCACTTCTTGCAACTCCGAAGCGGCAATGCGCTCGGCGGCGTCGGCGCTGATTTCCTCACCGGCTTCGACCCAAACTTCGCCGGTCCGCAGATCTCGGACCTGGCCAAGGGCCTGGCGGGTTTCCAGCGCGGCGGCGAATTTGGCTTTGGTTTGCTTGCCCCGGCGAATGGTTTCCACCGGGTAGAACAAACGCAGCACGGCGTCATCGGTGCCCCAATCGGGATTCATCGCCCGAAGCAGGGTCAAAGCCGAGAATTTGCCTTGCTGGTCGATCCGCACCTGCAAGGTTCCCTTGGAGGAAACGGTCATTTCCACCCAGGAACCCCGCTCCGGAATCACCCGGGCGGAGTGGAAGCGCTTTTCACCGCTGTGATGATCGACGGCGAAATCGATGCCGGGAGAACGGTGCAATTGGGCCACGATCACCCGCTCGGAACCGTTCACGACGAATTCGCCCCCGCCCATCATGACCGGGACTTCGCCGAGGTAGATGTCCTCCTCGATGCGCTCGCTGCCCTTGCGCAAGGCAATCCGTACGCGTAGCGGAAACGCGTAGTTGTAGCGCAACTGGCGGCACTCTTCCGGGGTGTATCTCGGCCGTCCCAGGGTGTACCCCAAGTACTCCAAAGCCATGGTCTTGTCATGGCTTTCAATGGGGAAGACTTCCTGGAAGAGAGCTTCCAGCCCGATCACCTTACGCCGCTTCGGCGGTACTCCGAGCTGCAGAAACTCCTCGTAGGCCCGGGTCTGAAGATCAGACAGGCCAGGAAGAAGTTCATCATCCCGGAAGGTGAAGGACCGGTAATCCCGAATTTCGAAGGTGTGGTAGGGCCTGTGGACGATGGTCATAGCCTGTGTCGAGCCGATTGAGCAAGCGGCCTCGTGGGCAGGAAGGACTCCGCGACGGGTACCAGGGCAGCAATTCGCCTTCCTGCCTGGTCCTGAGCTGGTCCCCGAGCGTCGCTCACGACCTTTGCCACGGCCTTCGCGAACCTCGCGAAACCACAGCCAAGGGCCAAGAACCGACGACCGTAAAGGGTGTGCAGGGCACCCATGAACCGAACCCCCTCCCCATGACCATAGTGGAGGAAGGCCCAGGATTGAAGCATTTGGAAGACAGAGGACCTCACGCTCGGCGTTCTGGAGGGCTGCCGAGGGTAGGTTTTCGAGTCGCAAACCGACTCGATGGCCGGCCGCGACCTACGAGGGAGGCCGGGGCAGGCTTCGGCTCGACCGAGGTCGAAACCAGGGATTTTGCCAGGACGGAAGGCCTCCTTCGGCCTTCCCAAGGAAGGGGTCGTCCTCCGAAACCCGCCCGGTCGCTTTAGGACCGAAAGCCGATTGACCGAGAGCCGTTGGACCGAAGGCCGATGTTGCCAGCTTCGTCGAAACGAACCTTGAGCGCAACCCCTCACTCCCGAACGTGCGGAACTGGAATCGGGGTCCAAAATCGGCCCGTGGAGCCGGGCGGGCTCGGAGGAAAGAATCAGTCGACCTTGACCGTGGCGCCGGCCTCTTCCAACTGCTTCTTGAGAGTTTCGGCTTCGTCTTTGCTGACCCCTTCTTTCAAAGGCTTGGGAGCGCTCTCCACCAAGGCTTTGGCTTCTTTCAAGCCCAAACCGGTGATCGCGCGGACGGCCTTGATGACGTCGATCTTCTTCTGGCCGAAGTTTTCCAAGATGACGTCGAAAGAGGTCTTCTCTTCAGCTTCCTCACCACCACCGGCAGGGGCAGCAGCAACGGCAACGGGAGCGGCGGCGCTAACGCCCCAACGCTCTTCCATGGCCTTCACTAGGGTGGCGGCTTTGCCGATGGGAAGTTCGTTCAGCTTCTGAAAGATTTCTTCCAGATCGCTGTCGAGTTCGATGGTGGCTTGAGTTTCCTCGGACATGGGTGCTTCCTATGGTGGAACGGACTCGGTCTTACTTAGAGAGTGGGGATTGAACGGGGGTCCGACTCAAGCGGCTTCCCCTTGGTCCGCCCTGGCTTGAACCACGCGGGCGGTCGAGGCCGGAACCTCGGCGAGGACCGCGGCCAACTTCCGGGCCGGGCCTTGGATGGCGCCGCAAATCATGGCGCGTAAGGTTTGACGGTCAGGCATGTCCGCGATGGTGGCGGCGGCCTTGGCGTCCATGACGGTGCCGTCAAAGTAAGCACCGCAATAGCTCAACTTTCGAGGTTTGGCCTTCTTCCAAAGCTCTTCAATGGCTTTCGCCGCCCCGATGGTGGATTCGACGTCTCCGATCAAAAGGCCGCAGGTGCCGTGCAAAACGTCTCCTTGCAAAGGGACGCCGGCTTCCTCAAAGGCCACTTTGACCAAGCGGTTTTTCCCGACCCGAAATCGGGCTCCTTGTTCGCGGACGGCATTGCGAAGGTTCTGGGCCTCCTCCACGTTGACCTGATCCAGGTTGAAAACGACCACGCTTTCTTGATCCCGAAGCAGACCGACGTAATCCTCAACCATCCATTTGTTCAGCGTGCTCACCATGGTGAATGTTCTCCAGCTTGGCGCTCGTCTTGGTTGTTGCGGTTGGTTGCGGGACTAGCCGTAAACGACCTTCAGGCCGGGCCCCATGGTGGTGGAAATGCTGACGTGGCGGATGTAAGTACCCTTCACCGCCGCCGGTCGCACGGAAACCACGTAATCGAGAAAAGCCCGGGCATTCTCCGCCAGCTTTTCGGTGGCAAAGGAAGCCTTGCCCACCGGAACGTGCAAGTTGCCGGCGGAATCGACTCGGAACTCCACTTTGCCCGCCTTGAATTCCGAAACCGCCTTGCCCACTTGAGGAGTCACGGTACCGGATTTCGGCGAAGGCATCTTGCCCTGGGGACCCAAGGTCCGCCCCAGGCGCCCGACCACTTTCATCATCGCCGGATGAGCGATGACGATGTCGAAGTCGGTCCAGCCATCGGTAATTCTCTTGGCCATTTCTTCGCCGCCCACTTCCATGGCACCGGCTTCTTTGGCCTGATCGGCGGCGTCGCCTTCGGCGAAAACGATCACCCGGACGTCCTTGCCCAAACCATGGGGCAAGCTGACGGCTCCGCGAACCATTTGATCCGATTTCTTCGGATCCACGCCCAGGCGAGCGGCGACTTCAACGGTTTCGTCGAACTTCGCCAATTTGAGCCCTTTCAGAAGCTTCAGGGCTTCCTCCAGGTCGTAGACCCGGGTTTTGTCGACTTTCTCGCCGTTTGCGCGAACTCTGCGACTGCGTTTCATGGCTTAGTCCTTGACTTCAATCCCCATGGAACGGGCGGTGCCTTCGATGATGCGCATGGCGGCCTCCACACTGGCGGCGTTCAAATCTTGCATCTTCATTTCGGCAATTTCCCGAACTTGGTCCTTGGCGACCGAACCGACGATTTCAGTTCCGACCGCACCGGCGCCTTTTTCTAAATTGGCGGCTTTCTTCAACAACACAGCGGCCGGCGGCGACTTCAGCTCAAAGGTGAAAGAACGGTCTTTATAGACCGTAATCACCACCGGGATGATCAAGCCGCGCTTGTCTCCCGTGGCGTCATTGAACTGTTTGACGAACTCGCCGATCGCTACGCCGTGTGCACCTAGGGCAGGCCCCACCGGCGGTGCCGGAGTGGCTGCTCCGCCGGGACACTGCAGCTTGATCTTTGCGGTGATTTCTTTTGCCATGTTTTCCCTCCCACTTCAGGGCTTGCGCCGTTCGTGGTTCCATCGGGTGCGTTGGAAAAATCGGACTCACTTGTTCCTACTTCTCCCAACGCGGGCAGGTCGCCTATACCGGTTCCACCTGCCAGTGTTCGATCTCCACCGAAGTCGCCCGGCCGAAAATGGTCACGGAGATCCGCAACAATCCTTTGGCGTCGAGCACTTCTTCCACAACCCCGTCGAAGCCTTCGAAGGGGCCTTCCTTAATGCGAACCATGTCGCCGAGTTTGATCCGGAAAGCCATCCGCGGCGTGGACTCACTTTCTTCCATCCGGGAAAGAATGCTATCCACTTCCTCATCGCTCATCGGCGTCGGCGTACGGCCGCCTCCACCGACGAAGTCCTGAAATCCAGGAGTCTCATGAAGGGCAAACCAGACCTTCTGATCTTCCTCGGTTTCTTCCTCGGGCTTGCCCAAGTCAGCTTCGATCAGGATGTAACCGGGATAAATCTTGCGATTGGTGACCTTCTTCTTGCCGTTCTTGAATTCGGTGACCCGCTCCACCGGCACCACCACTTGGGGGATCCGGTTTTCGAGCCCATCGGCTTTAATCCGCCGACTCAACTTATCCCGGACACTTTCCTCCCTTCCGGAAGGAACGCGAACGACGTACCAATTCGTGGTCATGTTCTTGGAGTCCAAGGAGAGTGAATGGGACGAGTGGGTCGCGCCTAGGTGTTGAACAGGATGACTTTGAACAGACCGCCGAGAATGGCGTCACTCAATGCCAAGAAAGCCATTAACAACAACACAGTGGCGATGACCACGATGGACGAGTTACTGGCTTCTTTAAACGACGGCCAAGTAACCTTCTTCATCTCCGTTTCCACTTCGATGAGGTGATCGGCGATCTTCTCCCGGCTCAAAAAACGAATCCAGAAGAAAGAGCCGGCCACGAACACCGCCAAAGCCAGAATCAGAGAAAGATTGAAGGTGGCGCCGAAAAGCGGCACCGTGGACATGCCCTCGGAAATGGGCCGGCGCAAGCTACTGAACCGGTCCAGCTCCCCGCGCAGGGTAAAGCAGCCATAGGCGATGAGCGCTTCCACCAGCCAGAAAGCAATCTGCCTGGCGTTGCGTCCCTCGTCGGGCTTGTAGCGGAACAGCATGGGGTCTTAAGCCTCCTCGAAACCGGCGCCGCAGTTAACGGCAGCCGGTGGAATTACAGCTTGCGCTCTTTGTGAACGGTGTGCTTGCGACAGAAGGGGCAGAACTTCTTCTTCTCCAGCTTGTAATCAGCCCGCGCCCGCTTGCCCGTCGTGTAGTTGCGATTCGAGCAAACGGTGCAGTAGAGAAAGACGTGGCGTTCTTTGTTTTTCATGGTCGCAGAAAGTGACTAAGCCGCCCCACCTTGAAGGCGGGGCGGGCTGCCGAATGTAGGGCCTATTCGATGACCTTGGCTACGACGCCAGCACCAACGGTGCGGCCGCCTTCGCGAATGGCGAAGCGCAGTTGCTCGTCCATCGCCACCGGGGTGATCAACTCGACGATCATCTTGACGTTGTCGCCGGGCATGACCATTTCCACGCCTTCCGGCAAGGTGATGGTGCCGGTCACGTCGGTGGTCCGGAAGTAGAACTGCGGCCGGTAGTTGGTGAAGAAAGGCTTGTGCCGACCCCCTTCATCCTTGGACAGGACGTAAACTTCGGCTTCGAACTTGGTGTGGGGCGTGATCGAACCGGGCTTGGCCAACACCTGGCCCCGCTGCACTTCGGTCTTCTTGATACCCCGGAGCAAGCAACCCACGTTGTCGCCGGCCCGACCTTCGTCCAGGATCTTCTGGAACATTTCCACGCCGGTGACGGTGGTCTTGCGGGTGTCTTCGAAACCGACGATCTCGATTTCTTCACCCTGCTTGATGATGCCGGACTCGACCCGGCCGGTCACCACGGTGCCGCGGCCTTCGATCGAGAACACGTCTTCGATCGGCATCAGGAAGTCACGATCCACATCCCGAACCGGCTCGGGAATGTTGGAATCGACGGCATCCATCAGCTCTTGGATGCAGGCAAAACGAGGATCGTCGTTGCCGGCTCCTTCGGCCAAGGCTTCGGCGGCCTTCAGGGCCGATCCCTTGACGATGGCAATGTCGTCGCCGGGGAACTCATAGGCGCTGAGCAATTCCCGGACTTCCATTTCCACCAACTCCAGCAATTCCTCGTCGTCGACCATGTCGCACTTGTTGAGGAAAACCACCAGGGCCGGGACGTTCACCTGGCGAGCCAGGAGGATGTGTTCCCGAGTCTGGGGCATGGGACCGTCGTTGGCCGAGACCACCAGAATGCCGCCGTCCATTTGAGCGGCGCCGGTGATCATGTTCTTGACGTAGTCGGCGTGTCCCGGGCAATCGACGTGGGCGTAGTGCCGGTTGTCGGTCTCGTATTCCACGTGGGCGGTGGAAATGGTGATGCCCCGGGCCTTCTCCTCGGGTGCCTTATCGATTTCATCGAAGGCCATGGCTTTGCCCAAGCCCTTTTGGGACAAGTAGCCGGTAATGGCCGCTGTCAGCGTGGTCTTACCATGGTCCACGTGCCCGATGGTGCCTACGTTGACGTGCGGCTTGGTGCGCTGAAAGACTTCCTTCGCCATGGGAGGAGGCTCCTAAAAGGAGAGCTTAGGCTTGCCCTAGCTGAGCTAGCTGAGGTTGAACGAGGTTGATGTTTAGCAGGAACCGGACTTACTGTCTCACCTGAGGAGCACCACATGCGGAGCGCCGCAAACGAGGCAGGAGGTCCTGAATTCCCGGCGGTTGCCGGGAACGAGGGAAACGGATGTTCCGGGTCCAACTTGATGGTTTGACCATGAGGGTTCTTGCCTTCAAGCCGGCTCGGGGTCGAAACCCGGGAGCCCACGGCTTGCAGCGGCAAAGTTCATGGAGCTGCTGACGGGACTTGAACCCGTGACCTCCTCCTTACCAAGGAGGTGCTCTACCACTGAGCTACAGCAGCGGATTTCCATTCCTCCGAGGGATCACGGGAAGGAAATCGAGGGAGGCGACCACGCCTCCGAAAAGCCATGGAGCGGGTGATGGGAATCGAACCCACGTGACCAGCTTGGAAGGCTGGAGCTCTACCATTGAGCTACACCCGCAAAGCTGCCCTGAGCGCCAAAACACCCAGAGAGTGGCTTTTGGTGGGGAGAAGAGGATTCGAACCTCTGAAGGCGGTGCCAACGGATTTACAGTCCGTCCCGTTTGGCCACTTCGGTATCTCCCCGTCCTGGCAAAGCCAGGCAACGGAGCCCAGACATCCGATTTACACCAAAGAACTGAACCCGGCCGCGCCGGCAAACCACGAGCGAATTGGGAACGCGTTCCTAAAGATTTTTGGAATCAACGCTTCCGACGCCCAAGGAATGGAGCTAGCGGAGGGACTCGAACCCTCGACCGTCCGCTTACAAGGCGGGAGCTCTACCAACTGAGCTACGCTAGCCAAGTGCCCGGCGGCCGAAAGGGCAGAACATCTTACGGCGACGATGGAGACCGTCAATGGTCATCCCTACAAAACTATGCCACCGAAGCATGCGGCCATGCCGGCTCGATCCAGGTGGCCGCCTGAGGGCCGCATAGGATAGCTCGACCGGGTCCTGAACCCAATCCCCGAATTCAAAATTCCACCGCCTTGGAAGTTCTGCTTTCGACCCCCGCCGGGCAGCCCGATCGGGGCTCATCAGACGTCGGCCGAAGGGGGTTGCAACCAGGAGATTTCGTGCACCGACAACTCCAATTCCATGTGCCCGTGACGAAGTTTGACTCGCTGGCGCTTCTTGTCGAATTTCAGGACCTTCAACTTCTCTTTGTACTTGGGAACGTAGACCCAGTCGTTCTTGCGAATGCCGCTCAGGAAAGCCTGCCACCGGCGCCCCAGTTCGTGCCCCTGCAAGCGGCGCCGGGCGTCCTCTAGCAAAGCCAGCAGGTCCTGGCGCTCCCGCGGCGCCAGGCGTCCGGCCAAACGCTGGCCTTCTTGCTGGAAAACCTGCTCCAACTCCGCTTGTAGCTGCCGGTAGGCCGCCTCCGCTTCGTGTCGCCTCAACAGGCGTTCGGCTTCAGCCTGGTCCTTGGAAGCTTCGATGCGGCGAGCGGTTTCGCGCACTTCCGCTTCGTCTTGTCGAGCCCTTTCCCGCATGATCTCGGCCTCCCGCCGCACCCTCGAGATATCCGCCAGCAGACTTTCGGTGCGCTGATCGCTCCGGCTCAGGCTCCTGGCCTTGGCCAGGATTTCGGACTCCAAACCCATGCGCTCGGCCACTTCCAAGGCGTGGCTGGCTCCCGGCACCCCCACCAGCAGCCGGAACTTGGGCGCCAAACTTCGAGGATCGAATTCCATCGAGGCGTTTTCCGCCCGGGCCACTTGGGTGGAATACAGCTTCAAGGCTCCCAGGTGAGTGGTGGCCAAAACCAAAGCACCCCGGCTTTGCAAGGTTTCCAAGACCGCCTGGCCAAGGGCGGCCCCCTCTTCCGGATCGGTTCCGGTCCCCAACTCGTCCAGCAAGACCAAAGTTCCGGGGGTCAACCGATCGAGAATGCCGAGGATGTTGTGCAAATGTCCGGAAAAAGTCGACAAGTTGTTTTCCAGCGATTGGGCATCGCCGATGTCGGCTTCGACTCCGTCCAACCAGGAAAAAGCGCTGCCTTCTTCCGCCGAAATCGGCAGGCCGGCACAAGCCATCAAAGCCAGCAGCCCGACGGTTTTCAAAACCACGGTTTTGCCGCCAGTATTCGGGCCGGTCACCACCAGCAATTCGAAAGCCTGGCCGAGATGCAAGGTCAAGGGCACCACTTGCTCGCGGCCCAATTGCTTTTGCAGCAAAGGATGACGCCCCTGGCGGATTTCAAAGCCTGCGTTTTCCCGGTCTTCGATTTCCGGATACACCGCATCCACCGCTTGGCTCCAGCGGGCGGTGGCCACCGCGGCATCCAACTCTCCCAGCCGACTTTCTCCGGTGAAGAGATCCTCTCTCCTACCCCACAAAGCTTGACTCCAGATCCGCAAGATCTCATGCACCTTTTGTTGCTCGCGCAACCGGCAATCGGCAATGGCATTGGAAAGAGCGACCAAGGGCCCAGGCTCCATGAACACCGTGTCGCCGCTTTGCGAACGATCGTGAACCACGCCTTGGGCTCGCCCTTGATGAGTGGAGCGGACCGCTAATAGCAACCGTTCACCGCGATGCACCGGACGCCGTTGGCGCAACAAGCCTCGTTTGTGCCAGCGGTCGGCTAATTCTTCCAAACGGCGCTCCCGCAAGCTCTCTTGTTTCCGTCGCTCTCGACGAAGACGCGCCAACTCCGGGTCGGCTTCATCCAACACCTTGCCGCGGGAATCCACCGTATTGCGCAAGCCGCTTCTCAATTCCTCGAAATCGGGAATCGCCGCTGCGCATTCGGACAGACTTCGGTATTGGGGATGGCGCCTGGCCCAGGCTCGAAGGGAGGCAAAGCATTCCAGGACGTCCCCCACCGCCACCAATTCCAAACCATCCAAGACCCGCTTGCCGGCGGCTTGAATCATGGCTTGCAAGTCGCGGCAACGCACGGCCGGAGGTTCTTGTTGCGCTTTGCAAGCCGCCTTGGCTTCCTTACCCCGGCGGCGCCTGGCCTCCACTTGGGCACGACCGTCCCAGGGTTTGGTCGCCGCCAAACATCGCTGTCCGGCCGGTGTCTCAGCGCTTTCCTGAATCCAAGCCAACACGGATTCATAATCCAAGACCGGTTGGGCGGTTTGGAATCGTTCGGAGCTGGCTTCGGTTGGGGAAGAAGACATGAAACTGGAGTCCCTGCTCTTTAGAATGCCAAGCATGAAGGTGCAAAGGGCAAGGCGGGAGGAAGCGCAGTATCACCATATCCTCGACGCCGTCGGCCAAACGCCCTTGGTTCGCTTGCCGAAAAGTTTCGACCCTTCCTGCCGGGCAACGATCTGGTTGAAACTGGAATTTATGAACCCTGGAGGCAGCATCAAAGACCGGATCGCCCGGCACATGCTGTTGCAAGCCATCGCGCAAGGACAACTGCGTCCCGGCGGATGGGTGGTGGAAAGTACTTCAGGCAATACCGGGGTCGGTTTGGCCATGGCCTCGGCGGCTTTGGGATACGGTTGCGTTCTGGTGATTCCCGACAACATCAGCGCCGAAAAGATCGCCACCGTAAAAGCTCTCGGCGCCGAAGTGGTTTTGGCTTCATCCGCGGCGCCGCCGGGAGATCCCGGTCACTACAAAGAAGTCGGCCGGAGGTTGGCGGCGGAACGGCCCGGCTCTTGGTGGGCCAACCAATTCGAGAACCCGTTCAATCCGGAAGCTCACGAACGCGGGACCGGTCCGGAGTTGTGGGCTCAGTGCCGCCAAGGCTTGGACATCGTGGTCGCCGGCTGCGGCACCGGCGGAACCCTGGCCGGCCTCGGCCGCTTTTTCAACCAACATCATCCTCAGGTGCGTTTGGTGGCGGCCGATCCCGAAGGATCGGTCTACGCCCATTTCTGGCGCCACGGAACGCTACCCGAACCGGGCAACCGTCACCATGTGGAAGGAGTCGGCGGCGATCAGGTCCATGGAGTGTTTGCCCGCGAGTGGATCGACCAGTTCCGCACCATTTCCGAGGCGGAAGCCATGCGAACCGTCCATCGCCTGGCCAAATGCACCGGCATTTTCGCCGGAGCCTCGTCCGGGTTGGCTTTGGCCGCCGCTTTGGAAGAAGGACGCGAATCTCCTCCCGGCAGTCAGATCGCCGTCATCCTGCCGGACTCGGGCAGCCGTTATCTGAGTAGCGCCTACGATCCGGATTGGCGGGCGGCTCATGGCGTCGACCCGCCGTCCTGCGAGCCAAGCGCAACCATCCGAGACCTGCTGGCCGAACCGCCGGCTTTTTCCGTGGACGCCAAAGCCCCGGCGGAAACGGCTTATTTCCTGTTGCACCGGCGCTCGCTTCGGCCATTGCCGGTCATCGGCGACGGCCGGCTTTTGGGAGTGTTCGACGAAGCTGAACTCCTGGCCGCCATGGCCGACGGCCGAGACTGGCAAGCCACCCCTTGCGATCAATGGCTGCAAGCGGCGCCTCCGGTCCTGGCGGCGGAAGATGCTTGGCGCCAAACCGTGCCGGTCTTGCAACACCATCCGGCTTTGGTGGTGGCCGGAGAGACCTATTGGTCGGCTTTGGATCGACGCCACGCCCTCCGGGCCTTTGCCCGCTTGGGATTGCGCCCCTGAACCCAAGCCGTCACCGGCGGTGGCACTCCCGAGGCTTTAGGATGAGCGGCCCTCGTTCGCCAAGCCATGCACGACCACCACGAATTTGCCACCCGCGTCATTCACGCCGGCTGGACTCCCGACCAGGAAACCGGTTCGATCATGCCGCCGGTGTACCTGACCAGCACCTACGTCCAAGACGCTCCGGCCCAAACCCGCAACGGCTACGAATATTCGCGCACCCAGAATCCGACCCGCTTTGCCTTGCAAGATGCTTTGGCCGAGTTGGAAGGCGGTGTGGCCGGCTTCACCTTCAGTTCCGGGATGGCGGCCATTCAGACCTTGCTGTTGAGCCTGAAAAGTGGCGATCGAGTGGTGGCGGGCAATGACCTTTATGGCGGAACCTTTCGGTTGTTTACCAAGGTGGCCGCCCGCTTCGGTTTGCGCTTTGATTTCGTGGATACTTCGAAGGCGGAAAATCTGGATGCCATACCAGAAGACACCCGCTTGCTTTATTTGGAAACCCCGACCAATCCCCTGCTGAGAATCACCGATTTGGAACGGGCCGTGGCTGCCGCCCGCCGGGTCGGCGCCGAGGTCGCCGTGGACAATACTTTCGCCACTCCGGCGTTGCAGCGACCGTTGGCTTTGGGCGCCGATTACGTGTTGCATTCCACCACCAAATACATCGGCGGGCACAGCGACGTGGTCGGCGGTGCCTTGGTCGTAAAGGATCCGCAAAAAGGCGAAGAGGCTTGGTTTCTGCAGAATTCCGCCGGAACCGCCAATTCTCCTTTCGATGCTTTCTTGACCCTTCGAGGCTTACGAACTTTGGACGTCCGCATGGAACGGCACTGCCGCAGTGCCATGGTGCTGGCCCACTTCCTGGAAGACCATTCCCAGGTAGAAAAAGTCCATTATCCCGGCTTGCAAAGTCATCCCGGCCACGAAGTCGCTTGCCGGCAAATGTCCGGCTTCGGCGGCATGGTCGGTTTCGAACTTCCCGGCGGCGAACCCCAAGCTCGGGAATTCGTGAAGCACTTAAAAATCTTCCAACTGGCCGAATCTCTCGGCGGAGTGGAATCCTTGGTCGAGCTTCCCGCTCCCATGACCCACGCCTCCATCCCTGCGGAAGAGCGGCGCAAGGCCGGTTTGGCCGACGGTTTGGTGCGTTTGTCCGTGGGTATTGAAGCGGTCGAAGACTTAAGGGACGCCTTGCAAACGGCCCTCAAGGCTTGCGCCTAGGCGCCTGGCCAGACCTCCTCCCTGGCCGGAACCCGGTCGGGACCGGAGCAGGACCTCCAGCCTTCCGGAATCTACGCTAGGCCAAACCCGATCCTGGTCCTGCCGATGGTCCTGACGCGGGGCCAGGATTCGCCGGCGGAGCGGGGTCTGGGTTTCCAGCCGAAGCAGTGGGTGCCGGCCCTCGCTGAAGACCGCTGGCGTCGCCGTCTTCCACCCTCTTCTTGAGGACGTTGCCGACTTTGAATTTCACCACCCGCTTCGCCGGAACAATGACCTTGTCCAGAGTTTTCGGGTTTTGCGCCACCCGGCCGGGCCGGCTTCGGACCTCGAAAACGCCAAACTTCCGGAACTCCAGGCGATTGCCCTGGATGAGCTCGAGAGAAATCTCGTCAAGGAATCGTTGGATCACATCCCGGACCAGGACTTTGGTCTGGCCGGTGTTATCCGCAATCCGTTGAACTAGATCGCGCTTGGTAATGGTCTGGACTTCGGAATCGTCCATTTCCGCTTTCCAATGGGATCGAGGAAACCGGTCAGGGTCCCGAAGGGGCCCCCTTTCCTTGGAAGTTCAAGGATCAAGTTTGACCGGTATGTGGTTTGATTTCAAGGAGGTAGGTAGCTGGACCGTGATTCACGGAGGCTACCGACATCTCCTCACCGAAGGCACCTTCCGCAACCACCAGGTCCAAATCGCGAAGAGTCTGGCAGAAGAGCTCGACCAATTCTCTTGCACGGCTGGGCTCCATGGCGGAATCGAAGGAAGGGCGCCTACCTTTTCTGGTATCGGCGGAAAGGGTGAATTGACTTACGACTAAAACCTCGCCCTTGACTTGGTTTACGTCCAGATTGGTCCTTCCCGCCTGGTCTGCAAACAAACGATAGCCGGCAACGCGACGCGCCAATTTTTTTGCTTCTTCTGGTCCGTCAAATTTGCAACATCCTAGATAAATCAGCAGACCCTTCTGAATCGATCCCACAACTTCTTTATTGACAGTCACTTGGGCTCGGTCAACTCTTTGGAGCAATGCCTTCACGGTTTCTATTTAGGGGAAGGATCCGAGGGCAATCCAAAGCCCTCAGCCTGGAGTCGCTCCAACCATAACCGCGCCTGCAATTCTCGGTCCAAGGGGGCTGCGGCCCCCCCCTGAAAAAGTTCTAGAAAGCGCTGGAAATGCCGCGCAGCCATCGCCTTACGGTCCAAATAATCCAGGGCAAGAAGACCGAGATTGAAGACTAGCTGGGGATGATCCGGGTGGATTTCCTGCAATTCTTCGAGGAAGCGATATGCCCTACCTGGGTGTCCCTGGCTGGTCCAAAGGGCTGCACGAAGAATCCCGGCGTCGACATCTCGAGGGTCCATCCGGGCCAAAATTTCGGCGGCCAAAGTCGGTCGATCGGCGTCCATGGCCGCCCGAGCCTGCCCCAACCACAATTCCCGGAGGTCGGTCTGGCCCCCCCAAGGCTCGGTTTCCAGGGCGTGAAGCGCCCAGTCCGGACGGCCCAAATCGGGGGCCAAAAACTGCATCAGCCGCCAGCCCTCAGCACATTCGGGGTGTTCCTGGAGTAGTTGAGCCAGCTCTCTCAGGACCTCTTCGCTCGGCTGTTTGGCCCGATCAGCCAGGTCCCAAATCCTGGCCTGCAATAGCTTGGGATCCAATTCCAGGGCCTTGTCGATCCAGCTTTGGCTGAGGCGGGCTCCCGGCTGAACCCTGGCGGCGAGAAAGGCGGCGGCGGCGGAAGGTTGCTGTTCGAAGGCGTTTTCATAGCGGTCCAAAAGCGCTTCCGGACCATAGAAATCCATTTCCAGATCCTGAACCAAAATGGCCAATCTGAGGTCGTCCGGGCGGCCGCTAGCCTGCCGGCGAAGATCGGCCAGGGCTTCTTCTCCCCCTGCCTGGACTTTGGCGGCGGCGGCGGCCAACTCGGTCCAGGGTTCCCCCTGGTGGCGCCGGGCCTGCTGCACTTCCTGCAAACTGGGCAATTCCGGATCTCCAACCAGCAGGCCGCAGCCGGAGGCCAGGCCAGCGCTGAAGATCGCCCCGGTGATTCCGGCTCGAATTCCGGCCCTAAGCCAGGCCGGTCGCATTTCGGACTTTGTCCATGGTGTGTTTGGCCACTGCCCCGGCCCGCTTGGCGCCATCGGAAAGAGCGTCCAGCAGGCGCTCGGGTTCCTGTTCCAGGGCTTCCGCCTTGGTACGAATCGGCTCCAGGCTTTGGGCCATGTTTTCCGCCAGCCGCCGTTTGCAATCGACACATCCCAGTGCCGCCGACCGGCAATCCGTTTCTACGGTTTGCACTTCTTCCGGCCGGCTGAAATGGCCATGAAGGCTGAACACATTGCAAATTTCAGGGCGTCCAGGGTCGTCCCGGCGAACCCGTTGCGGATCGGTGACCGCCTTGCCAACCAGTTTCTGTAATTGCGGAGGAGTCGCCAGCAACGGGATGTGGTTGTTCTGGCTTTTGGACATCTTCTTGGTCCCATCCAAACCCAGAATCCGAGGCGCCTTGGTCAAACAAGGCTGGGGCTCGGGAAACAAATTGCGATAGGTGCGGTTGAAGCGACGGGCAATCTCCCGGGCCAATTCCAAATGCTGCACTTGATCTTCCCCAACCGGCACCTCGCCGGCTCGGTAAATCAAAATATCGGCGGCCTGGAGTACCGGATAGGTGAACAAGCCGGCGTTGATGTTCTTGGGCTGGTCGGCGGACTTGTCCTTGAACTGGGTCATGCGGGACAAATCGCCCATCGGGGTCATGCATTGGAACGCCCAAGCCAAGTCGGTATGGCCCGGCACCGCAGACTGGAGAAACAAAGCCGAGCGTTCCGGATCCACTCCGCAGGCCATCAGGACCTTGGCCATTTCCAGACTGGACCGCCGCAATTCTTTTCCCTTGGGCAAGGTGGTCAAAGCGTGCAAATCCACCACGCAATAAAAACAGCGTTTGCTTTCCTGCAGGGACACCCAATTGCGCAGGGCTCCCAGGTAATTGCCAATGTGGGCCAACCCGGTGGGCTGGATGCCGGAGAGAACGTCGACTTTTTCCATCCGCCCCAAAGTTTAGAAGCGCGCCGTCCGCCAGGGCGATCCGGACCGGTAGCGGCGAAAAACGCTTTCCTCCCGGCGCAGATTTATACTCAGGGCTTGCATACCCTCCAGGGAATGGCGCCGGAGCCAGATCGAAACGCCGCCGAGAAGCTCAACCGGAAACCGAAACGGTGGCCGCCCTTGCGGGCATGGCCGGCCATGCTTCTGCTTTTGCTCGCCGGCGCTTGCGCAGCCCCGGATGCGGAACTGCACCTGGCACCGTTTTTTTCCCGGCACACCGTCCCCGGTTACGACCACGCCGAGGCCTTCGGCGGCATCTTGCGTCACGGCGAACGGGCCGGAGAACGTACTTGGGCGTTGAGCCCCCTGATCTGGAGGCGGCAGCAGGACGACGGCAGGGTAGAGGCGGACTTTCTTTATCCTCTCGGCCGCTACGAGCACGATCCGGATCGACCTCGAACATATGCCCGCTTATTTCCCTTCTTCTGGCGCGAGGCGGAAACCCGCCCCGACGGTGTCGAAGACGTGGATTGGTCGGTCCTGACCCCGTTTTTCTGGGGTGGCTCCAGTAGCGACGGCAAGGAAAACTATTTCGCCTTCTTTCCCTTGTTCGGCAAACTCAAAGATTTTCTGACCTACGATGAGGTCAACTTCGTCCTTTGGCCGTTTTATCTCGACAACCAAAAAGACCGGCGCAAAAGTACCCACATTTTGTGGCCGTTCTTCGGTTGGGTCGAAGGTTCGGAACAGGGTTGGCACGTATTTCCCCTTTACGGCCGAGCCGAGGTCGCGGGCAAATACCGCCGATCCTGGCTGCTTTGGCCCTTGATTCACTGGAGCGAAAACCAACTGGACAAACCCCATCCGGAACACGGATGGTTGGTTGTCCCCTTGGCCGGACGCATTCGTCAGGATGATTACGTCGCCACCACCGTGCTCTGGCCGATTTTTGGTTGGGCCCAGCGGCCATCGACCGGATACCGTTCCTGGCAAGTTTGGCCGATTTTGAAATTCGAAGAAGGCGGCCGCCAAAGCGACCGGCGCCTGGGTCGGGTCTTTCCGTTTTGGTTGCATTACGAAAACCAGGACACTGAATACACCTCCTTCCTGTGGCCGATTTTCTGGAAGCGGGAGGATCGTTTCGGCGGCATGCAAAAGCGTTCTTTTTATGCCATGCCTTTTTATTGGGCTTCCAAGACCCGCCGCGATCGGCAAGCGGATGAAGCCAGCGCACGGTTATGGCCTTTGGCCCGCAATTGGGAAAGCCAAGATGGTCGGGAAGACTGGGCCAGCTTGGCTCCCGGCTTCGATCCCATTTTGAACTCGGAAGCCTTGTCCAGGAATTTGGGTTTCCTCTTTGAAATTTGGGCCGGCCGCTCCGACGGTTTGTCCGGCCCGAAGGAGCGTCGCTTCTTCCTCAACCTCTTTCACCAAAGCGAATCCGGCGGCCATCGGCGCTGGTCGATCCCGGTTTTGGGAGGCCAGTGGACCGAACCCGACGGCACCACTCACACTTCCCTGTTGCTGGGCTTGCTACGCTTTCGCTCCGGCCCCGACGGCGGTCTGGAACCGCCGGCCTTTCCGGGCCCGGGCTGGCCCGATTTGCATAAGCTGCCGATACCCCAAGCCGAACTCGGTCCCGCCCCCCAATCCCCGTGAACCCGATCACCCGCACCGGCGCCGAAATCCTGCGCCCGGCCATGACTCAGGCCGGCTATGGGATTTGGCTGGCGGGCCGGACGCTGCTGACCCTGCACCACCTTTGGAAACGGGCGCGGCAACTGCTGGACTATATGTACATCGCCGGAGTCAAAACCATGCCCGTGGTTTTGTTCGTCGGCTTTTTCATCGGCATGATCGTGGCCTTGCAAGTCGGTTTGGAATTGGCCCGCTTCGGCCAACAAGAATCCATCGGTTTGTTGGTAGCGGTCACCATGGCCAGGGAAATGTCGCCGTTCGTGACCTGCATCATCCTGGCCGCCAGCGTGGCCAGCGCCATGGCGGCGGAATTGGGCACCATGAAGGTTCAGGAAGAAATCACGGCTTTGGAAATCCTTTCCATTGACGTCGTGAGTTTCCTGGTCGTACCTCGAGTGGTAGCTCTGACTTTGCTGGCTCCGTTATTGACCTTGCTCGCCGACGTGGTCGGCATTCTCGGCGGCGGAGTCATTGCCGTCACTCAATTGGGCTTGGATTTCCAAGGTTATCTGGACAATACTCGCAACGCATTGAGCGATTTAGGTGAATTGGTTCCGGTCCCCTGGGATTTGTACGCCGGCTTGTTTAAGGCTCTGGTTTTCGGCTTCATCATTTCCGTGGTTGGATGCGCCAACGGATTGCAAGCCAAGAACGGCGCACGCGGCGTGGGAGAAACCACCCGATCCGCAGTGCGAAACTCCATTTTGTTGATCATCATCTTTAACTTTTTCCTCGGCAAACTGCTCCACCATTGATCGAACTCCTCAACGTCCACAAGGCATTCGGCCGCCACAAGGTTTTGGACGGGGTCAGTTTCCAAGTCCCGGAAGGAAGCAGTTTGGTCATCATGGGACCTTCCGGAACCGGCAAAAGCGTGTTGTTGAAACACATCATCGGCTTACTGCGGCCGGATCAGGGAGACGTCATCGTGGAAGGGCGGTCGGTGCCAAGCCTGACCGACCGGGAACTTCGCAGCCTGCGCCGGGACATGGGTTATTTGTTCCAACACGGCGCTTTGATCAATTGGCTTAGCGTGTTCGATAACGTTGCCCTACCCCTTCGGGAAACCACCCGTTTGTCCGAAACCGAAGTGCGGGAGCGGGTGGATCAGGTCCTGGAAATGGTGCAGCTCCTGGACCACGGCAAAAAGCTGCCTTCCGAAATTTCCGGCGGCATGCAAAAACGAGTCGGCTTGGCCCGAGCCCTGGTCACTCAACCGCGCTTGATCCTTTACGATGAGCCGGAAGCCGGTTTGGACCCCGGCATGTCCATCAGCATCAGCAACGTCATCCGCGAGTTGCAAGCCAAATTGAACATGACTTCGGTGGTGGTCACCCACAGCATGACTTGCGCCCGCTTGACCGGAGACCGCCTGGCCGTGTTCGACCAAGGCCGCTTTATCGCCGAAGGCGTTCCCGATGAAGTTTTTCAATCGGATCACCCTCGCGTTCGAGACTTCCTCGGTGACAGCCCTGCCCTGCAAACATGAATCCCAACGCCACTCGCGACTTCCTGCTGGGACTGTTGTTTTTCGGTTCCATTGCCTTTTTGATTTATTCGACCGTGGTCTTAAGCGGATTCAGTTTCAGCGAAAAGACTTATTTGGATGCTTACTTCCCGGACGGCAACGGTTTGAAAGCCGGGGACACCATCCTGGTCAGCGGCCTGGCCGCCGGCTCGGTCCGTTCGGTGGATTATCAGGACAGTGAACCGGATGCTTGGCGAGTCAAAGTAGTGTTGGAATTCGATCGTCCGGTGACGTTGCGCCAGGGTTATCGCATGCGGATCAGTGAGTCCACTTTATTGGGCGGCCGAGTGGTGGACATCGATCCCGGTTCCAGCGCCGCGGCAGCCATGGCTCCCGATCAACGGATTGTCGGCGAGGTCGGCCCTTCGGCTTTGGAATCGCTGGCCAACTTGGTGGAAGACAACCGGGAAGACTTGGAAGCCATTTTGGACAACGTTCGGGAAGCCACCGACGCGATCAATCGAGCGGACGGTGTGCTCGGCTCCCTAATTCACGACCAGGACGTCCGCGACAACTTGAAAGACATCGTCGCCGAGCTGCGTACCCTCTCGGAGGATTTGCAAAAGGGTGAAGGCACGGTCGGCATGCTGCTGAAAGATGAAGTCGTCCGCCAGCAATTGGCCGATTTCGTCCGCAACGGCGCCGACGGCGCCCGCCGATTCCGCGAGATCGCCGAGGACTTGTACAACGGCCGGGGAACTTTCGGCGCCCTGATCAAGGATCCGGAGGTGCGGGCGGACACGGTGGAACTCCTGGCCAACCTGGCCGATTCCGCCGCCGGTCTCAAAGAAATCGTGGACAAGTCCAATCACGGCGATGGCTTGGTGGCGCGCATCTTGAACGACGCCGAACTGGCCGGCAACGTCGCCGATTTTCTCGATGATTTGTCCGTCCTTGGGGAACGGCTTACCGAAGGCGACGGCAGCCTGGCGCTGCTCATGAGAGAAAGCGAGGTCTACCAGGAGCTCATGGCCGCCTTGCAAACTTTGAACGGCACCTTGGAAGACGCCCGGGAAGCTCAGCCGGTTTCTTCCTTCGCCGGCTTGCTGTTTCAAGGCTTTTAGGAACGGGAAGAGCTTCCCGATCTAATCCCCGCCACCGGCCGGCGACCAAGCTTGCTGCCAGGGGCCGTCCTCGGCTCCCCCCTGAAGCGAAGCCGCCAATTGCTGCAATTGTTCCGGCGAGCGAGCGGCCACCGCCAAGTAGCGCAAGACGTATTTGCCCAACAAATCCCCTTCCAAATGGATCGGATCGCCGGCTTGCAAGTCGGAAAGGGTGGTCCGCTCCAAGGTTTCCGGGATCAGAGCGACCTGAAAGCAGCCGTCTTGTTGCAAATCGGCCACGGTCAAACTGACGCCTTCCACGGTGACCGATCCTTTGGGAACCAGAAGGGGCCGCAAAGCCGGCGGTGCCTGGTAAGTATGAACGGCGAACTCCTCCTGGTTCTCGATGGCGCAAACCTTGCCCATCCCGTCCACGTGGCCGCTGACGAAGTGACCGCCGAGGCGGGCTCCGACTTGCAGGCTGCGCTCCACGTTCAGGCGCTGGCCGACCTGAATCTGGCCGAATCGGGTCTTCTCCAGGGTCTCCTGAGAAAGGTCGAAACCGATTTCAGTGTCGCGCTGGGAAATCACCGTGAGGCAGGTTCCGGCCACCGCCACGGAATCGCCGTGAGCCAGGCCTTCGGCCAAATTTCCCAATTGCAAATGCAGGCGCAGACCGCCCGCCGTCGACTCCCGGGAGGTCACGGTGGCCGTTCCTTCGACGATTCCAGTAAACATTTTGCTATTCGTAGTTTTGGTTCCAAGCCCGGCTAAGGAAGGAAGCCGGGAAACCTTGCCCGGAACCGGCCCTTACCGTATCCTGTTGCACCTTTTTCCCGGAGGAACCGGGAATGCTCGAGGTTCACCTGCTGACCCTGTTTCCTGAGGCCGTCGAAGGCTACCTCCGCGCAAGCATTTTGGGGCGGGCGCAAGCTACCGCCAAGGTGCAAGTGCATGTGCTTGATTTCCGTAAGTTTACGACGGACAAGCACCGGAGTGTGGACGATCGACCCTACGGTGGAGGGCCGGGCATGGTGCTCAAGCCTGAGCCGATCTTCGCAGCCGTCGAGGAAGTAGAAAGCCGCTTCGGTCCCTGTCATCGGATTTTGCTCACCCCCTCGGGAGAGCCCTTCCGTCAAAGTCACGCCCAGGAGTTCAGCCGCCACCGGCGACTGTTGCTGCTTTGCGGGCGTTACGAAGGCTTTGACGAAAGGATCCGCCAAGGACTGGAGTGGACGGAAATCTCGCTCGGCGACTTCGTTCTTTCCGGAGGGGAAATCCCCGCCTTGGCCGTCATCGACGCCACGGTGCGCCTGCTGCCTGGGGTACTTGGGGACGAGGCATCCGCCGTGCACGAATCTTTTTGTGCCGACCCCCACCTTCTGGACCACCCCCATTACACTCGTCCGCCGGAATTCCGGGGGATGACCGTTCCCGAGGTCTTGCTTAGCGGAGATCACGGAGCGGTCGCCCGCTGGCGACGAGGGCAGGCCGAAAGCCGAACTCGCGATCGGCGACCTGACCTGTACCAACGGCGACTGGCTGAACCGAGCGCCGACGAAACCCGCAATCCCTGAGACCACCGGGGACTCCCACCATGGACATCATCCACGAAGTCGAAAAGAAGCACATGAAGGCCGAGACCCCGGCCTTCAAAGTCGGGGATATTGTGCGCGTCGAGTACCTCATCCGCGAAGGCAAGGACGAACGCGTGCAGCCCTTTATCGGCCAAGTCATCCGTTTCGGCGGAACCGGCCTGCGCAAGAGCTTCACCGTGCGCCGCATCGTGCAGGGCGAAGGCGTAGAAAGGACCTTTCCGCTGCACAGCCCTAAGGTCGTCAACGTCAAAGTTCAGCGCGGCCCCAACCGCAAGCCGCGTCGGGCCAGGCTTTACTTCCTTCGTGGCCGGCAGGGTAAGTCTGCTTTCCTGTAAACGCTCCGCTTTGCGCCTCGGCGCTGATCCTGGGGCTCCGGCGGGCCCCCCGGTCGTAGCGCTTCTCTCCTCAAGCTCCGCCAGCCTAAGCGCCTGACATGGTTCCCTACCTCTCGCGCAAGATCTTCGGCATCGCCGCCCTGGTCCTGCTCACCATCTTTTCCCTGGTCACCAGCCAGGTGAATCTGGGCTTGGACCTCCAAGGTGGATCCCGCATCGTTTACCGCCTGCCGATCGAGCAGGCCAAAGCCGACGGCCAAATCGGTGAGAACGAAGATCCGGTGGTTGTGGTCCGCGAAACCGCCGATATCTTCCGCCGCCGTTTGGAGATCAGCGGTAGTGCCCTCCAAGACCTGCCGATCTATCCCCAAGGGGAAGATCGGGTGGTGCTGGAACTTCCGGGCATGACCGAGCAAGAAGCCGAACGGGTCAAAAGCACCATCATCAACCAGGGTAGTTTGCAGTTCCGGATCGTGGTCGACCACACGGACACAGCCCTGGACCTAGCCGGCGAGATTCAAAAGTACAAGGATTGGATAGGCAACAATCCCGAGGGCAATGCCAACACCTTCAACAAGGTGGAGGAAAAGGACGGCGGCCCCCGGGCCGGCATCCTTTGGATGGAGCTCAGTCAAAAGGCCTTGGATGAAGAACAGGAAGGCAAGGGCTCTTATCGGGTCGACTCAAGTCTGACTGCCATTCCACTGCGGCAAGAGAATGTTATTCGCGGGGTGGCCCTGGACGACGCCGACTCCTGGGTTTTTCGCGGGGCCGACCTGGGCTTCGTGGGAGCGGCTCAAGACCGGGCCGGTTTTAACGCCGTATCTTTCGAATTCAAAAGCCATCGCCGCGGTGCCTTTGAAGTCTTCACCAAGGAATATAAGAACCGCTCGATGGCCATCGTTTTGAACGAGGAGGTCATCAGTGCCCCAGTCATTCAAAACGTGCTGCCAGGGGGCGGCATCATCACCGGTGGGCGAAACGGGTTCTCGCAGGAGGAAATGCGGGAGCTGATTACGGTTTTGCGTACCGGTTCTTTGAGCATCAAACCGATCTTGGAAAGCCAGTTGTATACCGGCCCGACCTTAGGTGGTGACGCCATCCGGCTGGGTCTTTGGTCGGCGATCATCGGAAGTCTGGCGGTATTCGCTTTCATGTTGATCTACTACCGTTTCAACGGCATCGTCGCTTGCATGGCGCTGCTGTTCAACGGCTTCATCCTTTTCGGCGCCATGGCCTTCACCCAGGCCACCTTGACCCTTCCAGGTTTGGCCGGTCTGGTCTTGACCATCGGTATGGCGGTGGACGCCAACATCCTGATCTTCGAGCGGGTTCGAGAAGAACGCCGCCGCGGCCGGGAAGTTCCACAGGCGTACAAGAACGGCTACGAGAGGGCCTTTACCACCATTGTCGACGCCAACCTGACGTCGTTGATCACCGCCCTGATTTTGTTCCAGGTCGGTACCGGACCGGTTCGCGGTTTTGCCGCCACCTTGTCCTTGGGCATTTTGACTTCCATGTTCTCCGCCCTGGTGTTTTCCAAGGTGTTGATGCACTTCTTGGTGTTCTCGAAACCGGCCAAGATTTCCGAAGTCAAAATGATGAGTCGCCTGGCGGGAGGAGCGAAAATCGACTTCCTGGCCAAACGCAAAGTGGCGGCGATGGTGTCCGCGGTTTTGATGGTGGCCGGCCTGGCGACCTTCGCCCTGAAGGGCAGCGGCATGATGGGCATCGATTTCACCGGCGGTGGCATTGCCCAAATCCACCTGAAAGAACCGGCTTCGATCAGCGATATGCGCGGTTTGTTGGCCGGATATACGGTGACCCGAATCAAAGGCGACACCGACTCCGAAGAACTTTCGAACCGTTTCTTGGTGAAAGGCAAGCTGAGCGAACGGCAAAAGGCGGCCATGGAAGGAGAAGTGGATACCGGAGACGCCGCTTTCTTCGAACAGGAGCTCCGCGAACGCTTGGGTGACCGATTGCACCTAGAAGAACCGTTCCCGGAACTGAGCACGGTCGGCGAGCGGGTTTCCGGAGACATGCAGCAAAAAGCGATTCAAGCCATTTTGCTGTCTTTCATCGCGGTCGTGATCTACATGAACTTCCGCTTCAAGGAGTTCCGCTACGGCATTGCCGCGGTGGTGGCGGTGTTCCACGACATCATCATCACTTTGGGTTTCCTGGCCATCTTCAAGAGCCTCGGCTTGATCATGGTGGAAATCAATCTGGAGATCATCGCCGCATTCCTAACCATCATCGGATATTCACTAAACGACACCATCGTGGTGTTTGACCGGGTACGGGAAAACCTTCCTAGACGGAAGGAATCCTTCCCCGAGATCATCAACCTCTCGATCAATCAATCGCTGAGCCGGACCATCCTGACCTCGGTAACCACCTTCTTCGTGGTGGCGGTGCTGTTCGTCATGAACAAGCCGATGCACAACGTGTTGGAAGGATTCTCCTTCGCCATGCTGGTCGGCGTCGTAGTCGGTACCTACTCTTCGATGTTTGTGGCCAGTCCGATGCTCCTGTTCTTGGATCGCTGGGCTCGCAAACGCCGCCTGCCCGATGGGGCCACGGCCCAAAAGAAGAAAGCCAAGGCGGCCACCGCACCGGCTTCCTAATACCCGAGGAACTTTCCCTTCCAAGCCCGGCCCCACCTTCCCGGCCGGGCTTTCCTCTTGTTTGTCGACCGGCGGCCGACGGCTAAGGCTATCCTGTGGATATGCGAAATCTCCTCCTTCTTGGCGGCGTCCTGGTGGTCCTTCTGGTCGCCTGGATTCTGAAAATGCAGGGAGATCAAACCGAATCGGGCAATCCCGACCCTGGGAACTTATCTCCCGAAACCGGTGAACTTACCCTCGGCGTAAACCCAGAGGATCACCGGGCGGAACCGGCTGCCTTTCGCCGGGATCCCGCCTCGGAGGGCGGAGAATCTCAACCCAATCCTCCGACTCAACCGGGAGAAGGCTCTCTTCTGAACGATGCTGGCGAAACCGGCAACCAGAGAGAAGTCCAATCCGGCGATGATTCGACCGCTCCCCCGGCCGGGGAGTTGGAAACCGATCCATCGGCCCCCCCAGCCGGGATGGAACAGGAGGGTCCGGAACAGGAGTCTGGAACCGAAGCCGGTTCCGGAGGAAATTCGCCGTCGGCCGGAGAGGCTTTGTCCTATACGGTGCAAAAGGGAGACACCCTGTATGCCATTTTGCGCCGCTGCTACGGCAAAGCCGACAAAGCCTTGGTGGCGGCGGTGGCCGAGGCCAACGCCTTGGCTTCTCCCGGCGATTTAGAAATCGGCCAGGTCCTCCAGCTTCCGCAGGTGGAGGGTTACGATCCGCCGAGCTTGCCGGCGGGAGGCTGAGTTTCCAAATCCTCGGAACGCTCCCCGGCTTGATCCCCGCCTGGATCCTCTTGGGTTGGTGGCTGGGCTTGAAAACGACCGCCGGCCCGGCTCAGATCCCGTTGGACTTCCGCCCATACTCGAGGCAGAATCCGGACCCGACCATGCCACCACTCTCCTTGGTAGGCTTCTTCTTCAATCAGACTGTGCCGGCGCAAATCGGCCAGCAACTTGCCGGCACCGGCCGGGATTTGCAATTGAAGATCCAAAGACCAATCGTCCAATTGGCAGGCTACGGCGTAATCCAAATCCTCAATGCCTTCGCCGGTTTCGGCGGAAAGGAAAACCGCCTCGGGGTGAGTGGTTTGCAATACCAAGGCCTCGGCCTCCCCTAATTGATCGATTTTATTGAATACCCGCAGGCGGGGAATCTCGCCGGCGCCGAGTTGCTGGAGGACGTCCTCCACCGCTTGCAGATGGATCTCCAAATCCGGATCGGAAGCATCGCAAACGTGCAACAAAAGATCGGCGTTGAGCGTCTCTTCCAAAGTGGCGTGAAAGGAGGCCACCAAATGGTGCGGCAGTTCGCGGACGAAACCCACCGTATCGGCCAGAAGAACATCCCGAGCATCTTGCCGTTGCCACCGTCGCACCCGGGTATCCAAGGTGGCGAACAATTGATCGGCAATGTAAACCTCCGCCCCAGTCAGGCGGTTCAGCAGAGAAGATTTGCCGGCATTGGTGTAGCCCACCAGGGAAAGCGTTACCGGCTCCTCTCGAGAAAGGGCTTGGCGCTGGCTGCGAGCCTCGATTTCCTTCAAACGCCGTTTTAAATCCCGAATCTTTTGATTGACCAGGCGGCGGTCGCTTTCCAATTGGGTTTCACCAGGCCCCCGGGTTCCGATCGCACCTTCCGTTCGCTCCAAGTGGGTCCACATGCGCCGCAACCGAGTCCGCAGATACTCCATTTGCGCCAATTCCACCTGCAAACCGGCTTGGCGAGTTCGCGCCCGTTGGGCAAAGATGTCCAAAATCAACTCAGTGCGATCGACGACCCGCAGTTCCAAATCCTTTTCCAAGTTGCGGCCCTGACTTGGGCTCAAATCGAAGTCGACCAGCACGACGGTGGCTCCCAAGCTTCGTGCCAATTCCCCGATCTCCTCCACCTTGCCTCGACCGAAAGCAGTGCGGGGATGGGGCGTGGGCCGTTTTTGGGTCACGCCGCCAACCACTTCGGCGCCGGCGGCTTCGGCCAAACCTTGGATTTCATCCAGGGGATCCACCGCCTGAGAGGCGGCGCTGTCCGGCAGCAAAAGAGCGGCGACTACCGCCTTTTCCTCCGGCCTTTGGGTGGGCTCAGGTTGCGGACTCAAGAGGATTTCAGTTTCGTTACGGCGGCGGATTCGGTTTGAGCGCTTGCGGCCTCATAACTGACCGGCTGCGCCTTGATCTCTACCGTTCCTGTGCAATTTCGAATCGAGCTGTGAACCCGCCAGGGATCTAAGGTTTCCGGATAGTCGGTGCGGCTATGGGTGCCCCGGCTTTCCTGCCGGAAAGTGGCGGCCAAGGTCAACACATGGGCGACTTGGACCATGTTGACCACTTCGACCCCGGCTTGGCTGAACGGCCCCAAACGCGCTAGATACCCTTCCCACTCCTGCAAGCGGCCGGAAGCATCCTGCAGACCGGTGAGGTCCCGCACGATGCCGACCTGGCGCCACATCAGCGACTTCAGCGAATAAACCATGTCGTTGATCTGCAGCTCGGCGCCGGCCGATTCTTGCGGGCGATCGGTTCGCGGCAAAAGGAAGCGGCGCCAGGGCAGGGCGTTGGAAGAAGCTACGGCTTCCCCTACCCGACGGCCGTGAACCAGGCCTTCCAACAAACTGTTGGAGCCCATGCGGTTGGCGCCGTGAAAGCGGATGGAAGCACATTCTCCGGTGGCCCAAAGCCCCTCGATCGAGGTACGTCCTTCCAAATCGGCGGTAATGCCGCCGACGAAATAGTGCACCGCCGGCCGCACCGGGATGGGATGCTGGCTGAAATCAATGCCGAACTCCCGGGTGATTTTGGCCAGAGCCGGGAATCGGGACGGAGCGTCGGGGACTCCGGAAAAGTCCAGATAAACGTGGGTATCCCCAGCCTTGATCATGCGATCGAAAATCGCCCGGCTGACCACGTCCCGGGGAGCCAATTCCCGATCGGGATGATAGTCGGCCATGAAAGCCCGTCCGGAACGGTCCCGCAACACGGCGCCGGCTCCACGAGTGACCTCGCTGATCAGGAAACGGGCGGCTCCAGCCAAGTACAAAATGGTGGGATGGAATTGCACGAATTCCAAATCCTGCAGCTCCGTTCCGGCCCGCAAAGCCATGGCCAAACCGTCGCCGGTGGCTTGCTGGGGATTGGTGGTCTCCCGGTAGATCTGGCCGCCTCCGCCAGTGGCGAAAATGACGTTTTGGGCTTCGAAGAACACCGGCTCGGGAACGCCGGGACCGCGCCGGCCTTGGTCCTGATGAATTGCCAATAAACCGCATACCCGGCCTTCCGCGTCCTTCACCAAGTCCACCGCCATCATGAAGGGGTGGATGTCCAGCCGGGGATGGTTGCGGGCCACGTTGCACAAAACCCGTTGGATTTCGAGGCCGGTGGCGGTGCCGTGGGAATGGAGCACTCGAGGCTCTCGGTGGCCCCCTTCTCGTCCCATGGCCAGAGCGCCGTCAGGTTGGCGATCGAAACGCGTGCCTTCCCGCAGCAGCCATCGAATCGCCTGAGGAGCTTCCGAGGTCAAGGCTTCCACAATGGCGGGATCGGATAGGCCGCACCCCAGGTTCAGGGTGTCGCCGGCGTGGAATTCGGGACAGTCCCCCGGGCCCATAGCGGCGGCAATACCGCCTTGGGCATAGCGGGTATTGGTGTCGTCCAAAGCTCCTTTCGACAACACCACGACGTGCGCTCCCAAATCGCCGGCAGCGATGGCCGCCCGCAAGCCGGCAATTCCGCTTCCCACGACCAGGACGTCGCTTCGAAATACCGGCAAGCTCCTTGGAGGCACCGGCAGCCCTTGAATGGGGGAATGCAAAGGCAGATTGTGAACCTCAGTACCTGGTTCCATTAGACCTAAATTTTAGACCCGAAAGCGGGGCCTGGCGAGGGCCGAAGGAGCTCCCAGGGGGGATTTCCGGGAGATTTTGGGAAATGTTAGGTATTTGTAAGCCGATTAGGTCAGTAAGGGAGTTGTTAGCCCCTTTACTTGGGGTTCTCCTTGAAACTCACCCCTACATCTGGCCCCCTTCAGGAGCCAACACCTACGGAGCCATGAAAATCCGCGCCCAACAACCTCGTGCCGAAGAGTGGGAAGCTGCCGTTTGGGTCGCTTTCTTGCTGCTGGCTTTGCTTGCCTTTTGACCTGCAGCGCTTTCGACCCCGAATTGTTCCCGCTCTGCCTCCCTCGAGAACGGCCCTTCCCCCCTTCCTTGCATGTCTAGACCCCTCACTCGCCGCCAATGGGATGCTCTCCAGGCCTTCGACCGCCACCAGCGGGAATGGAGTCTGTCTCCGACTCTTGAGGAATTGGGTGAGGCCCTCGGGGTGAACCGAATTACCGCCTATGGTCACGTCCAAGCTTTGATTCAAAAGGGGTATTTGGAAAACCTGGAGCCGGGGGCATCCAGAGGATTCCACCTGACCCGGCGAGCCAGTGCCCTATTGCAAGAACGATCCGCCGGTAGGAGTTCTTCAGCCCTCCAGCAGGCTCAAGGGAAACGGGTGATTCCGCCGGCCGCGCCTCACCCCGCTTCTCTGCCATGGCTCGGTCGGATCGCCGCCGGCCAACCGTTGGAAGTGATTGAAGATCCACAATCCATTTCTCTGCAGGATCTCATTCCCCACTTTGAAGGTCATTACGTTTTGCAAGTCGCCGGCGACTCCATGGAGGAGGATCACATTCAGGACGGCGATTGGGTGATCGTCCGGCGCGAAGCTATCCCTCAGAACGGGTCCATCGTGGTGGCCATTTTGGAAGACGAAAGTTGCACCTTGAAGCGCTTCTATCGCAAAAAGGGCGGGGGCTATCGATTGGAACCGGCCAATCGAAAGTACGCCCCTTTGGAAGTGGAACGATTGGAAATTCGTGGAGTCGTGACCGGCGTCATCCGCTCCTTTCGATGATGGCTAAGGAGCCAGCGCGGGAATGACGGCGGCCTATGCCTAGGCTTTGGCCGTCAAAATCAATTTCAAGGACTCGCCGGCGGCCAACGAAACCGCCTGATCCAAAGTGATTCGGACCCGATTCTCCCGCCACTGAAACGAAGCGGGCTTGCCGTCGACTTCCACTTTTCCCGGCAAACGGGGATAGGAAACGCCCAAACTCTGAATCCTTAAGCTGCCGAAGGCCACGGAGAGTTCGGCTTCCATCCCCCACTCCCGGTGGCGTTGCCGATAACTTCCCCATCCTTCTGCAGCGGTAAAGGCGGCTTCGGACTTTTCCGGCCGAAGTCGAGGGGAAAAAGCCATGTGCCCCTTCGGGCCGTCGTATTCAAACCCGCAAATGGCTAAATATGCACCATAGCTGGCCATCGCCCGGGCGTAGTGATCGCTGCATTCGATTTCATTAAATGGATTTCGCCTGCTTGCGTGATAGCGATCATGAATCGCTCGCATCACTGCCAATCCTTTGATCAGCAAATCCGCTTGCCAGGCGCTCTCCCAAATCATGTGTCCGGCGACTTGATATTCAAAACCGGTCATGCATTCTTGGAAGTAACCATATTGCCAGTGCCTTTCCCAATCTTTGCGCTTTCCGCCATGAGGCCAGGTACACATGATCAGGCCGGCATCGCCGGTCAAAGCATAAGGTCGACCCCGCAGCTTCGGATTGGGAATCGATTCGCGCAAACGTCCGACATCCGGACAAAAGTTATGCTCCCAAAGTCGGTTTAAAGCGGACCGAATCGAATTGCCGTCATAGAGGCGACCGAGCCCGAGTTGAAAGGCCCATCCCTGCCCCATGACTTGGTCGATATAGCACCCTTTCCCGATTCCGATTGCCTGTAAATGAAGTGGGTCTTCTTCCTGAACGAAATAGCCGAATTGATCCTGAAACAGCGAAAGGATGTTTTCCTTGCCTTGAAGATTAATCGCTTGGTAGCGTTTCCTGGCCGCCTCGTCTCCGACAGTGGTCGCCATGGCTTCTCCTGCACGCAAAGCGGCCAGATAAAGAGAAGCCAGAACCGGTATCTTGCCGAACCATTCGGCATCCAAGGTGTTGTGTTGTTCTCCCACCGGAATCCCATCCGGCTTTCCATCTCGGGAGTCCTGTTGAATCAAAAACTCGAGTGCCTTTTTGCAGCGGGGCCAGACTCGCTTTAAAAAATTCGCGTCTTTGGAAACCAGGTGTTCTCGGTAAGTACGGAGCACTACGCCGGCTTGACCGTCGGTGGCATCCCGGCCGGCGAGGCCGCCGCGGAAATCGATTCGTCCGTCCTTCGGTCTAAATCCGGTTCCGTAATCGGTGCGCTCGCGCAAATCGCGCTCCAGTTCTGGAAACAATCGCCCGACGGCTTGGGCATAGTGCCAAACGTGGGTGCAAGTTCCTGGGCAGCAACCCACCCCTTCCCAAGCCCAAAATTGACCGCCTTCGAATTGATAGCAGGTATTGGTTTGCAGGCAATTGGCCGTCAGCAGGCTTCGTTCCAAAAACCAATGCGGCAAAGTTCCTCGATACCAGCTATCCCGCCACAAGCGAGTCAGCCGAGTCAGTTCCGGAAGGTTGCGGGCGACGTCCTCCGCTACCGCAAAGGCGTCCTGAAACTGAGCCGCATAGGCCCTCTTCTTGCCCGAGAAATGCGTGTTGGCGAAATGCCAAGCTATGACGAATACCGCCTCTCGGGTTTCACCGGGAGCGAGTTCGGCTTGCCATTGAATCGCCCCGACTTGCTGGTCCGTTAAATCGGTTTGGTGTTCGCCGGGTTGAACTTTTTTTGCTTGATCATCCCACCGGCCGCAGGTGCCGGCCTCATTCATGAGCAGAAGGGCTGTGGAACCATAGTCCGGCAGTTCGGTGAAATCCCTCTGATCGGAAACTGGGACATCGGAAAACACAATTTGATCCACGGCGATTTGAGCCCATCCACCTTTGGCTTGATCCACGATTTGGATCCGGGCTGTACGTCCAGCGAAGCGGCTTAAATCGATAGATTTCCCTCGCAACTGATTGCGACCATCCCCGGTCACTTTGGCTACCGACTGGCCATCAATAAGAACTTGTAAATAAACCCCATCAGGCTGCCGGCCTCCGGCAACCGCCACGTTGACGAAACGTCGGTCGATCACGAACGGAGGGCTGAGTAGAGTCCCGGTCAGGTCGTCCGGGTTCTCCCCATCGGCCACTACCCGGGTGTTGTAGGTGTTGACGAACTTCTTTCCGGTGAAGCCCTCTGAATCTTGAACCGGATGCAGCTGATGAACCGGAAAAGGACCGCCTTCAAAAGCTCGTCCTTGAGCGGTCCATTCGCCCCAATCCTCTCCTTCGAAATCGGCGAACAGTTTATCGGGCCGACTTTCGGTTTTTTCATGGACCGGATCGGTCGCCACTTGGGTACCCAACCCACCCATAAATCCCGGTCCTTGCCGAAGGCTCCATTGACGTTGCAAGTTCCCTTGTTCCGAATGCAGTTTCAAACCGCAATTCTCCACCTTGCCATTGATTTCGAACTTGACCATTTCCTGACTCGGATTGGTCAGAGTAAATCGCATCACCGTGGCCGGATAGGAAGAACGCTGCAGGTCCAGTGGAACATAAGGCGTGAAGGCCTCCAAGCCAATTTCCAGCGGGCAAGACGGGTCCAGGTATTGGATCAAGGCAATGGGATGCTGTCCTTGAAATCGAATGTCGGAAAAGCCGTGACGATCCAAAGAAAACCATCGATCTCCTACTCGAAGGCCGAACCCTTGCTGAATCGTCCATGGCGAGGCTTGCTCCGCCGTGGGTTGGACGAAATTCGCACCGTCTCGTTCTCGCACCACCCCACCGAACTTGGAAACTTGTTTGTCATCGGAAATTCGATTGGGAATACATCCCTCGTGGGCTTGATTGAAAATGTCCCAGCACCAAAGTTTTCCATCACCGCCTAAATACACGGTGCCACAACCCAAGCCGCCAATCGGCATGCCGATGTACTTCAATTCTTCCCACCCCCGATAAACGGTGGGTTCTCCCCGGCTGGTCAAGGCCGCCAACCATTCCGGAAGCAGCTTTTTATCTTGAGGAATCGCATCTTTCGGATCCTGGGAAGTGGGGAATGGCCCGGCGAAAACTGCAGGCCAACTCAGACTGGCGGCTCCAAGACTGCCGAGAGAATGAAGAAACTCCCTCCGATTCACCCGGGACTCTTGATCAGCGCTGGAATCGGCGCCACAACAATTCTTTCCGTTGCGATCCGCGTTCATGGCAGGCAGTTCTTGGCATTTGAATCCAACCTTCAAGCCCAAAGAGCTTGAATTTGGAGAGGCCGAAGAACTCGTGCCAGAATAGAAAGGATCCGCCGGGCGAAAAGGGCAAACTTAGGTGAGTGCACAAAAAAACCCCGCCTTTTGAAAAGGCGGGGTCTGATGAAAGCCCGGCACTAACCTACTTTCGCGGACGAACCACTATCATCGGCGGCTGGTGCTTAACTTCCGTGTTCGGGATGGGAACGGGTGTGGCCACAAGCCTGTAGGCACCGGGCGGATTGGTAAGGTGGAAGTTGCAGGAAGAGAAATCTGAGCAGATCTCCTCAGAGCCTTGTAAAAGGCGCAGAGGAGGAACCAAGCCGATCGGGCGATTAGTACGGCTCGCCTAAACACGTCGCCGTGCTTACAGCTACCGCCTATCAACCTGGTAGTCTCCCAGGACCCTAATGGGGACACCTAGTCTTGAAGAAGGCTTCGCGCTTAGATGCTTTCAGCGCTTATCCTTTCCGAGCTTAGCTACCCAGCTGTGCCACTAGCGTGACAACTGGTGCACCAGAGGCTCGTCCCTCCCAATCCTCTCGTACTAGGGAGAGGGCTCCTCAAGTGTCCTACACCCACACCAGATAGGGACCGACCTGTCTCACGACGGTCTGAACCCAGCTCACGTACCACTTTAATCGGCGAACAGCCGAACCCTTGGGACCTTCTCCAGCCCCAGGATGTGATGAGCCGACATCGAGGTGCCAAACCTCCCCGTCGATGTGGACTCTTGGGGGAGATAAGCCTGTTATCCCCGGAGTACCTTTTATCTGATGAGCGACGGCCCTTCCACTCGGAATCCGCCGGATCACTAGGCCCTGCTTTCACACCTGCTCGACTTATGAGTCTCACAGTTAAGCACCCTTGTACCCTTGCGCTCTGCGACTGATTGCCAACCAGTCTGAGGGTGCCTTGGGACTCCTCCGTTACCTTTTAGGAGGAGACCGCCCCAGCCAAACTGCCCACCTGAAACTGTCCTCGGTCCGGATTCACGGTACCGAGTTAGAACACTAATACAGCAAGGGTGGTATTTCACCATTGACTCCACGAACACTAGCGTGCCCGCTTCACAGTCTCCCACCTATCCTACACATGCTGTACCAGAGCCCAATACCAGGCTGCAGTAAAGGTTCACGGGGTCTTTCCGTCTTGGTGCGGGTACGAGGCATCTTCACCTCGACTACAATTTCGCCGAGCCCTCTGCCGAGACAATGGAGCAGTCGTTACGCTATTCGTGCGCGTCGGAACTTACCCGACAAGGAACTTCGCTACCTTAGGACCGTCATAGTTACGGCCGCCATTCACCGGGGCTTCAATTCGGAGCTTCGTCTTTCGACTAACCCCTCCTCTTAACCTTCCGGCATTGGGCAAGCGTCAGACTCTATACATCGCCTTTAGGGCTTAGCAGAGTCCTGTGTTTCAGGTAAACAGTCGCCGCTCCCGATTTTCTGTGACCCTCGAAAGCTCAGACAGCAAGTGTCATCACCAACAAGGGCGCTCCTTATCGCGAACTTACGGAGCCATTTTGTCGAGTTCCTTAGCAGAGGTTATCTCGAGCGCCTTAGGATTCTCTCCTCACCAACCTGTGTCAGTTTTGGTACGGTCACCTTTGAACTCCCTAGAAGTTTTTCCTGGAAGCTTCTCCAATCGCTTCGGCTTAAAGCCTCGACATCACCTCTGGGGCTTAATGCTGCGGATTTTCCAACAGCACCCCTCGGGCTTGCACCGGGACGACTATCGCCCGGACGACCCTTGAAACTCCGTCACTCCATCGGTCAAACGTTCGCTGGTGGTACGGGAATGTTGACCCGTTGCCCATCGGCTACGCCTTTCGGCCTCGCCTTAGGGACCGACTAACCCTGGGCGGATTTACCTTCCCCAGGAAACCTTAGGTTTTCGGCGAAGAAGATTCTCACTTCTTTTCTCGCTACTCATTCCGACATAAGCACTTGATTGCGCTCCACCGCTCGTTACCGTACGGCTTCAAGGCCCAATCAACGCTCCCTTACCACTCCAGAAGCCCAAGCTTCTGGAATCCGCAGCTTCGGTGATGAACTTGAGTCCCGTTCATTATCGGCCCAGGACTGCTCGACCAGTGAGCTATTACGCACTCTTTAAATGATGGCTGCTTCTAAGCCAACATCCTGGCTGTCTTTGCAATCCCAGTTCCTTTGCAACACTTAGTCCATCTTGGGGACCTTAGCTGGCGGTCTGGGCTGTTTCCCTCTCGACAATGAACCTTATCGCCCACTGTCTGACTGCAGGGGTACCACGCATGGTATTCGGAGTTTGGTTGCGGTGGGTAGGCTGGTGGCCCCCCAGTCGCATTCAGTCTCTCTACCCCCATGCGCTAATTAACCCTACGCTAGCCCGAAAGCTATTTCAGGGAGAACCAGCTATCTGCAGGTTCGATTAGCTTTTTACTCCTAACCACAAGTCATCCGAGTAGTTTTCAACCTACACCGGTTCGGGCCTCCACGAACTGTTACATTCGCTTCACCCTGCCCATGGTTAGATCACCTGCTTTCGGGTCTACGGCACCTGACTTTACGCGCTGTTCGCACTCGCTTTCGCTTCGGCTTCGCACCGGAGGCACTTAACCTCGCCCGGCACCGTAACTCGTCGGATCATTATGCAAAAGGCACGCAGTCAGCCATTCCCCGAAGGGCATAGGCCTCCTACCGCTTGTACGTACATGGTTTCAGGTACTTTTCACTCCCCTCACAGGGGAACTTTTCACTTTTCGCTCACGCTACTAGTCGCTATCGGTCGTCGGAAGTACTTAGCCTTGGGGGGTGGTCCCCCCGGATTCACGCCAGGTTTCCCGTGTCTGACGCTACTTGGGAACACTTCAGAAGTCCAATCTCTTTCGCTTACGAGGCTGTCACTCTCTACGGCGGTCCTTTCCAGAACCTTCTGCTAGAGAAAGGATTTGTAACTTCTTGGCAATTCTGTGGCATTACCTGAAGGTCCCACAACACCGATGACGCAACGGCCACAACCTTGACACGCCACCGGTTTGGGCTATTCCCCGTTCGCTCGCCGCTACTGAGGGAGTCGATTTTTCTTTCCTTTCCTGAGGGTACTAAGATGTTTCAATTCCCCTCGTTCCCCGCCACATGGCTATGGATTCACCATGGGCTTCCAAGGCGTTACCCTTGGAGCGTTTCCGCATGTAAGAGATCCCCGGATCAAAGCCTGATTAGCGGCTTCCCGAGGCTTATCGCAGCTATTCCACGTCTTTCGTCGGCTTTCGACGCCTAAGCATCCACCATGCACGCTTCTTTGCTTGGTTTTTTTTCTGCGCTCGATTTACTCGACCCACAACTTCCACCTGATTTTCAAGGAACAACCTAATCGTTGCACAAGCTGATTCGAAGACCTCGCATCCACTTCCGATCAAGGAATGGTGGAGGCGACGGGGCTCGAACCCGTGACCTTTGCGTTGCAAACGCAATGCTCTTCCAGCTGAGCTACGCCCCCGATGGGTGCGCCGTAAGCTGGTGGGCCAATGTGGATTTGAACCACAGACCTCCCGCTTATCAGGCGGACGCTCTAACCAACTGAGCTACTGGCCCATGCTTCGCAAGTGCGAAGACTAGGTAGTAGGACGACCCTATGCTTGATGTCTGACCAATTTGGATCAGACCAATTCCATTCTGGTTTTTGTTTTGCCGCCGATTTACCGTCAACAACCGAAGTTGCAACGGGTTTACGGCAGATGTTCCATCACCGAAGTGATGGTCCAGATTTTCCTCTGGAAAGGAGGTGATCCAGCCGCAGGTTCCCCTACGGCTACCTTGTTACGACTTAGTCCCGATCACCGAGCTCGCCGTGGGCGCCAACCCCCCCGAGGGTTAGATTGACGACTTCGGGCGCTCCCAGCTTTCGTGGCTTGACGGGCGGTGTGTACAAGGCTCAGGAACATATTCACCGCAGTGTAGCTGACCTGCGATTACTAGCGATTCCGGCTTCATGAAGGCGAGTTGCAGCCTTCAATCCGAACTGGGGGCGGTTTTGGGGGATTACCTTGGCCTTGCGACCTTGGAACCCGCTGTGCCGCCCATTGTAGCACGTGTGTAGCCCTGGACATAAGGGCCATGATGACTTGACGTCATCCCCACCTTCCTCCGTGTTAACCACGGCGGTCTCGTTAGAGTCCCCACCATTACGTGCTGGCAACTAACGACAGGGGTTTCGCTCGTTCAAGGACTTAACCTGACATCTCACGACACGAGCTGACGACAGCCATGCAACACCTGTGCACGTTCCGCTCCGAAGAGTGTCGCTCCTCTTTCGAGGAGTTAATCCGTGCATGTCAAGCCCAGGTAAGGTTCTTCGCGTTGCTTCGAATTAAACCACATGCTCCACCGCTTGTGTGAGCCCCCGTCAATTCCTTTGAGTTTTACGCTTGCGCGCATACTCCCCAGGCGGGGCACTTAACGCGTTAGCTACGCAAGGGAAACCCGAAGGTTCCCCAAGCTAGTGCCCATCGTTTACGGCCAGGACTACCGGGGTATCTAATCCCGTTCGCTCCCCTGGCTTTCGCACCTCAGCGTCAGGAATGGCCCAGACAGTCGCTTTCGCCACCGGCGTTCCTCACGATCTCTACGCATTTCACCGCTCCACCGTGAGTTCCACTGTCCCCTACCATCCTCAAGCTACGGAGTTTTGGACGCAGTTCCTCGGTTGAGCCGAGGGATTTCACATCCAACTTTCGTAGCCGCCTACATGCCCTTTACGCCCAGTGATTCCGAGCAACGCTCGCACCCTCCGTATTACCGCGGCTGCTGGCACGGAGTTAGCCGGTGCTTCTTTACCTGCTTTTGTCACCTCGAATGCTATTAACACCCGAACGTTCTTAACAGGCGAAAGAGGTTTACAACCCTAAAGCCTTCGTCCCTCACGCGGCGTCGCACCGTCAGGCTTTCGCCCATTGCGGATGATTCTCGACTGCAGCCTCCCGTAGGAGTCCGGGCAGTGTCTCAGTCCCGATGTGGGCGGCCGTCCTCTCAGACCGCCTAACCGTCATAGCCTTGGTGAGCCGTTACCTCACCAACAAGCTGATAGCCCATGGCCCCCTCCCCAATCGGAAGGTCCCGAAGGATCCCAACCTTTACCCAATGCACTATGCAGTGCTATGGGACTATCCGGTATTAGCTCCAGTTTCCCGAAGTTATCCCAGGATCGGGGGTAGGTTGGCCATGTATTACTCACCCTTTTGCCGCTCTACTCGCCTCCCGAAGGAGACTTTCGCGCTCGACTTGCATGCCTAATCCACGCCGCTAGCGTTCGCTCTGAGCCAGGATCAAACCCTTCAGTTGATTGATCTGTAATGACCGAAGTCACCGTTGATCTGGGTTTGCTGGAATTGACTAAACCAATTTGGCTCCATCAAGCAAGGGTCATCCTTGTTTTCAATGAGCAGAGACGAGTCCGTCTCAACTGATCTTCGCGGCTTTTCGGAGCGGCCCTAGTCCTTTGCAACAGGGCCTTTACCGTTTTGACCGGCGGAAGATTGTACAGAGCAGGAAAAGCTCGTCAAGGCTTTTGTCGGCAACTTTTGGAAGCGAGGCTGGGTTTCCCGAATTCAGGAAAAACGCCCCTCTTTGCGGGGCTCCCTTTCGTTGCCGGGCGGAATATAGTAGGCAGCTTTCCAAATGGGTCAAGGCCCATTTGGACTTTCTTTGGGGAAGCCATGGAATTCCTGCGAGCGACACACTTAAAACCTTTGCCAGAAGAGATTTGGAGCGTCGCGCAATGTGTTGCCTTCGACCGATTTTTGCAAACCCAAACCGGCCTGGCCCCGGATCTATTGATGGAAAATGCCGGCGGCTCACTCGCAGAATCGGCCATAAGCCTTTGTAAAAAATATACCTATGAACGAATTCTAATTCTTTGCGGTCCCGGAAATAACGGCGGCGATGGCCTGGTGGCCGCCCGCCAATTGCTTGGCCAGATCCCGTCGGTGGACATCGTCGCCCCACTGGGTCTTCCCACCAAGCCGGGCCCGGCCCGCTCGGCATGGAAAGCCTTGCAAGCCATGGGCGTGGAGCTCGCCCCTGGGTCGCTTGAATCCCTGCTGCAATCGCCCGGCTTGGTGGTGGACGCCTTATTCGGCGTTGGGCTGGCCAGGGAGATCACCGGGCCGGCAGCGGACTGGGTGGAAGCCTTGAATCGCAGCCCCCTTCCGGTGCTGGCCGCCGATCTCCCCAGCGGCTTGTGCGGAGATCGGGGCCAGGTCCTCGGCTCCGCCGTCCAGGCCGATTACACCCTGAGCTTCGTCGCTTACAAATCCGGCTTCTTTCTCGACGCGGGACCTTCCCACTGCGGCCGCCTTGCGGTGGCCGACATTGGCGTTTCTGCCGCCTGGGCTCGAAATTGGGCCCGACGTCACTGCGACCGCCCATAGCCCCACGGGAAGCGGCAGGAAGCCCCAGCCGGTGCTCAAACGGGTTCCCGGGGCGGCCCGGGCTCAGCCGTGGATTTGGACCTTGGTCCCCACCGGCAGCATGTCGTAAATCTCGATGATGTCAGAATTGTGGAAACGCACGCAGCCTTGGGTTTCGAAGGAGCCGATGGTTTCTTCGCTGTTGGTTCCATGCAGGCCGTAAGACGTCCGTTCCTTGAAACCGAGCCAGCGTTCGCCCAGGGCGTTGTCCTTGTTGCCGTAAGGCAAAGGCGGGCCGTCCTTGCGATACCAGGTCGGTTGCGGATCGTGAGTCTCGATGCTGAAACTGCCTAGAGGAGTTTCGTCCGCTCCTTTGCGGCCGACACTGACCGAATAAAGGCGAACCAAATAGGACCCGGAAAATAAGGCCGCGATCCGGGCTTGGCGCCAAACTTCCATGTGAAGCGCTTGGGTCGGTACTTTGATTTCCTCGCCGACTCGAATCCGATCGGAAGCCTTGTCGTTGAAGGTTTGAATCCAACCGTGGCGGACTTGAATTTTCTTGTCGCGGCGGAAGCGATAGGCGATGCCGATGAGGCTGTCGTTCGGCTGCACCTCGTACAACTCGAACGGCAGATAGTCCGAGGCATAGCGAGAAACCGAAGCTACTGGATCGCGCAAGCTCAAAACCCTTTCCCGGTCGTAGCCCGCTTGCAACATGCTTCGCAAAACCGAGGCCAAGGCAAGGCATGACATCGGATGGTTTTGCTTCTCGTTCGCCCTTAAGGCCAGAGCTTCCATCCAGGCCATCCACACCGGCCCACTGCCGCCGTGGAGGGAATCCCCCAAGGCATCCACTCCACCGGAAGCGAAGGCTTGGGCATGTTTTTGAAACTCGGGCCCGAGTGAAGTCGGTACTTCCAATTGAAGCGAAGCCTGATAGGCGGCGGCTCCGCCTTCCCAAATGGCGTGGAATTCCCGAAGGGCTTGAGCTTGAGCCGCGGCTACCCCGACCAGAGCGGCTTCCCGCTGGGAAATCGGGCTCCGGTGCCAGCGATGAATGAGCTTTAAAGCATTTCCGCCGGTGGATTGTGGCGGCGGTTTCGGAGCGGGGTTATCCGGGCCTTGTTCCGATACCGACGGTTTGGTCGGCGAGATCTCGACCACTTCGGAACTTCCCCCCTGCCCGGCATCGTGTCCGCCATCGTCGCCACCGGATTCATTCCCCAGAGGGATCCGTTCCGCGGTGGCCGTTCCGCCCTGGGAATCGCCGCCTTGGTCAGGCTCATCGCCATTTCCGCATCCTGGGCCGAACACCGCCAGGATCCCAACAAGCACCAGGCAAGGACGAATCTTCACGCTTGCATTCTGCCGAGTGAGTTGCCGGCTTACAAGACGCAAACCCAGCGCCAACTCAGGCCAACGCCGCTGCAGCGCCAAAAGCCAGCTAGGACAGGGCTCCACCGCTGAAAAAACTATCCCGCCAAGACGGGCTCGGCGGGACAGGCGGTCTACGGGGCGAGGGGAGGGAGGACGAGTAGTCCCTAATCACAAGTGGGTACCTCCCGCTTGGTTTACCCAAGACGGAGTCTGGTTCCCGGTATTTGTCGCATCGGACTCAGGCCGTGGCTCCCAACGCCCAGAACGTAGACACTCCTCATATTTATCACCTCCAAGGTGGTTCCGGAGAATTTTCTGAAAAAGAAAAAAGAAGGCCTCTACATTTTTTTCTGGATCTCAAGAAGCCAAGGCATCCACACTTTCCAAAGCCACCATTAAGCTCGCTCCATCAGGCAAGGACCAAGTGCGGAATTCGGCTTCGGATGGTTCGGAAACCCATTCCACTCCTCCCTCGGCCAAAACTTCTTCGGCAATGAATTGGCGGAATTCCTCCACCGCCTTTTCCACTTCGGAACTTCCGGACACCCGCAACCGAACCCGATCGGTCACTTCCAATTCCATGTCCTTTCGCTGGGTATTCACCCGATTGATGACTTCCCGGGCTACGCCTTCCAATCGCAAGGCGTCGTTGAGTTCGGTAAACAAACCGAGAGTGACTCGCCCGTCACTTTCCGCTTCCACTCCCTCCACGCTGAGAGTTTCCAACAACACATCTTCACTTTCCAAGGAATAAACTCGATCTTCCACCGCAAGTTCCAGACTTTCTCCTCCTTGCAATTGAAACAGAGTTTCCCGGGAAAGCTCTGCTATCGCCTTGGCCAAGGCCTTCATGTCTTTGCCGGCCCGTTTGCCCAAGCGCGGATAATTCGGTTTGGCCCGCACCTGAACGAAATCGGGCACGCCATCGATCCATTGCACTTCTTTGACGTTGAGCTCCTGGCGCAAAACGTCGCTGTATGCCCGGGGGGAAGCATGCAAATCCGATTCCCCGACCAAGTGGATCACCAAGCGAGAAAGCGGTTGGCGAACTCGCAGGCCGAGGCGCTCCCGAATCGAACGGCCCAGACTCGCGGCGCGCAAGATCGGATCCATAGCCGCTTCCAAGTTCGAGTCGCAAACCCCGAATATCGGGTTTTCACACCCAGGAGTACTTTCCTGTTCCGGATCGGGAAAGGCCGCCAAGTGAACGCTGCTTCCGTCCCCCAACAAACGACGCCACAAAGCATCGCTAAGAAAAGGAGCCACCGGTGCACACATGCGAACCACGGCGTGGAGGACTTCGTACAAAGTGGCGAAAGCGGCGTTTTGATCTTCCTGGCCTTCGCCGCCCCAGAAACGCCGCCGGCTACGCCGGATGTACCAATTGCTTAAATCTTCCACGACCAAAGTTTCCAAAGCCCGCAAGGCGTTGGCCGGCTCTAAATTCTCCCAAGCTTGCAAGCAACCGCTTGCCGTGGAAGAAGTCCTGGAAAGGATCCACCGGTCCAAAGGCGGTCGCTCGCCTGCGGGAGGACGTCCTGCCGGGTTCCAACTCTCAATACGGGCGTAAAGGGAAAAGAACTCATAACAAGCCCCCAAAGTCCCGAGCACCCGCCTTCGGGTTTCGGCAACACTGGAGCCGCTGAAGCGTTTCGACAAATGAGCGGCTCCGCTGCCGAGCAGGTTCCAGCGAATCGAATCGGCGCCGTGTTCCTCCAGCGCCTTCCACGGATCCACCGCGTTGCCAAGCCGCTTGGACATCTTCTGGCCTTGTTCATCCAAGACCAGGCCATTCACCATGACGCTGCGATAGGCTCCGCCGGCTTGAAGACGCGGCAGCTCTTGCCCCCACAACTCTCCGCTTTGCCATAACTCTTCATCCACGCAGGTGAGGAAGGTGCTGATCGCGTGCAGGGTATAAAACCAACCGCGAGTTTGATCCAAGCCTTCACAGATGAAGTCGGCGGGGAATTGCTCCTGGACCCGTTCCCGGTTTTCGAACGGCCAGTGGTGCTGGGCCAGGGGCATGGCGCCGCTGTCGAACCAACAGTCGATCACTTGCCGAACTCGGCGCATGGTTCCGGATTTGCCCGGAGTCGGGGTCGGAAAGGTCAGTTCGTCCACCATCGGCCGGTGAGGATCGAAGTCCGACGGCAAACCGCCGCACAATTCAGCCAGCTCCTGGAACGAAGCCAGGCAAAGCCAATCCTCAGGATCTTCCTCATTCACCCACACGGGAAGCGGAGTTCCCCAATACCGATCGCGAGACAAAGCCCAATCGACGTTGTTTTCCAACCACTCGCCGAATCTTCCGCTGCCGATTTCTTCCGGGGACCAGCGAATGCGGCGGTTCGCCTCCAACATCTGCTGCTTAAAAGCGGTGGTTCTTAAAAACCAAGCCGGAGCAGGAAAGTAAAGCAAGGGGGTATCGCAACGCCAACAATGGGGATAAGGGTGGCGATATTGGGTTCGCTTGACCAGCCGGCCACGGGCTTTCAAATCGCGCAACAAAGCTTTGTCCGCATCCTTGAAGAAGGTGCCGGCGTCGACCTCTCCCAGGGGCATGAGAAAACGCCCGTCTTCCCCCACCGCCAAAGCCACCACCAAGTCATCGCGTACACCGATGCGGAAGTCGTCGGCACCGTAGGGAGCCATGTGGACGATCCCGGTCCCTTCCTCGGCGCTGACGAAATCGTCGGCCACGACGACGTGCCGGCGATGTCCTCCATGCAGCACACGCATTGCATCGGCATCGATCTCGAACAAGGGCTGATAGGCCAATCCGGCCAATTCGGAGCCGGACACCTTGGCCGTGACTTGGTAGGCATCCTCTCCGAACACTTCCGCGGCTTTTTCCTCCAACAACAAAAAGCGCCGGTCCTGCACTTGAACCAGGGCATAGTCGAACTCGGGGTGGACGCAAGCCGCCATATTGCTGGGCAAGGTCCAGGGCGTCGTGGTCCAAGCCACCAGCTCAGCTCCCTGAATCCGCTCCGGCCCTTCCAACAAGGGAAAACTCACCCAGACCGAAGGATCCTCAAGATCGCGATAGCCTTGGCCGACCTCATGGCTGGACAAACCGGTTCCGCAACGCCCGCACCAGGGCAGGACCTTGTTGCCGCGATACAGCAAGTCGTTGGCGGCAAATCGGGACAAGAGGAACCACAAGCTTTCCACGTACGGCTTGTGAAAAGTGACGTAAGGATTCTGGTAATCCAACCAATAGCCGATCCGCTCGCTCAGTTTTTCCCATTCCTCCTTGTAGGTGAACACCGAATCCCGGCAAGCTTGGTTGAAGGGGCCGATACCCATGGCTTCAATTTCCGGCTTGCCGCTGATCCCGAGCTGCTTTTCCACTTCCAGCTCCACCGGCAGGCCGTGGGTATCCCAACCGGCCTTGCGCTCGACCCGACGGCCCCGCATGGTCCAAAACCGACAAACCGCATCCTTTAGGGTCCGCGCCAGCACGTGATGAATGCCGGGCCGGCCGTTGGCGGTAGGCGGTCCTTCATAGAAAACGAAGGCTTCGGCCCCGGCTCGGGCCTTTTCCGTCGCGGCCAGCAGGTCCTCCTGCTGCCACTGCTCCAGAACCTGACGCTCGAAGGCGTCGGGTTGGTGCAGGTACTGGCGGCTGAGCGGCTCAAACATGGCCGGAGATTGTAGCCCGGCAGCCGACAAGCCGGTTTCCTCCGACGCCCTCCTTTAGCTGGAGGACGGATGCCAAATGGTTTTCATTTCCAAAAACGGCTCGATCCAATACGGCGAATGGCATTCCCGCGGGTCGTACCAGTCGACCGCACCGGCATCTAAGACGCGAACTCGTTTCAAGTTTTCCGCCCGTCCCAATTCCAAGGTACGCCTTTCCTCGGCGTCGTCCACAGCGGCGTGAATGCCGTCCACCCCGCGGTGATCCCGAACCACGGGAAGCAACTCCTGCCGAAAACCGGTCAGTAGATTCACCACCCCCGGCGGGACGTCGCTGGTGGCACAGACCTCGCCGAACAAGGCGGTGGCGGCGGGCTGAGACTCACTGCCCAAGGCGACCACGGTGTTGCCGGCGCACAAGGGCGGAGCCAAGAGAGAAACCAAAGCCAACAATGGTTGGGCATCCGGAGCGATCACCGCAATGACCCCGGTCGCTTCCGGAACGGTGAAGTTGTAATAAGGGCCGGCTACCGGGTTGGCACAACCGAGCACTTGGGGAAACTTATCGGCCCAGCCACCGAAACAGACCAATCGATCTATCGCCGCTTCGACCTCCTTGAGGGCATGACGCCGGGTTCGCTTTTGGGACCATTGCAAGACTTGGGTAAATTCCTCCGCCTTTCCCTCCAGCATTTCCGCCATTCGGTAGAGAATCTGTCCCCGGTTGTAAGCGGTCTTGCGCCCCCAAGCGGACCGAGCTTTGGCGGCCGCTTGGACGGCGTCGCGCAAGTCTTTTCGGGAAGCCCGGCACAAATGAGCCCGGGTGCTTCCATTCAAGTCTTCGATTTTCCAGGATCGCCCGGACTCGGTGCGCGGAAATCCGCCGTTCAGGTACAGCTTGTAGGTTTTCAACACCGGAAGCCGGTCTACTTTCCGTTTGCCCTTGCTTTTTCCGAGGCTATTTTGGGATTGTGTTTTTGCCACCGATCCATCTCCCGTTTACTGAAGCTTTACGTATGCCCGAAGCCCTTGCAAACCGCCCTCTCGCCCAAAGCCGCTCTCTTTAAATCCGCCAAAGGGTGAACTGGCGTCGAAACGGTTATAGGTATTGCACCAAACCACCCCGGCTTGCAGGCGCCCGGCCATTTCAAAAATCTTGGATCCTTTGTCGGTCCAAATCCCGGCGGCCAATCCGTAGGGGGTGTTATTCGCCCTTTGTAAGGCTTCCTCGGGAGTTCGGAAACTCATGACGGCCAATACCGGACCGAAGATTTCCTCCCGGGCGACCACGTGGCTGGGCTGTACGCCGGTAAAGAAACTCGGCTGGCACCAAAAACCTCGGTCCGGAAGAGAGCTGTCTCCCACTTGATGCAACACCGCTCCTTCTGAACGGCCTTGTTGGAGATAGTCTTGGATTCGTTGCCACTGTTCTCGATTATTGATCGCACCCACGTCGGTGTTCTTATCCATCGGGTCGCCAACCCGAAGGCTTTTCAGGCGCCATTCCAACTTTCCCAATACTTCCGGCAAAATACCTTCTTGAACGAAAAGTCGGGAGCCTGCGCAACAAACGTGGCCTTGATTGAAATAGATGCCTTGGATCACGCCTTCGACCGCCTGATCCAAACTGGCGTCCTCGAAAATGATGTTGGGAGATTTGCCGCCCAACTCCAAGGTCAAGGACTTACCGGTACCGGCGGCACTTTGGGCCAATTTCTTTCCGACCTCGGTGCTGCCGGTAAAGGCCAATTTATCGACCTTCGGATGAGCCGCCAGGGCGGCTCCGGTCTCTCCTCCACCGGTAAGGATGTTCACGACCCCGGGAGGCAGTTCAATCTCCTGCAAGATCTCCGCCAATCGCAAAGCGGTCAGGGAAGTGGTTTCCGCCGGTTTCAAGACCACCGTATTGCCGCAAGCCAAGGCAGGAGCCAACTTCCAAGCCGCCATCAGCAAGGGGAAGTTCCACGGAATGATTTGGGCGCACACGCCTACCGGTCGGACCTGCCTTCCCGGAAAGGCATAATCCAATTTGTCCGCCCATCCGGCGTGATAAAAGAAGTGTTTGGCCGCTTCAGGAATGTCGACGTCCCTGGATTCCTTGATCGGCTTGCCGCCGTCCAAGGTTTCCAAAACCGCAAACTCCCGGGCTCGCTCCTGCAACCTTCTGGCCAGACGAAACAGATACTTGGCCCGTTCGTGGCCGGGAAGGGCGGCCCAACCCGGCAGGGCTTTTCGGGCGGCTTGCACAGCCCGGTCCACATCGGCCTGGGTGGCGGCGGCAATCTCGCTCAAAACCTCTTCATTGGCCGGATTGATCGACGGGAAAAATTCCTTTCCATCGGATGGACAAAAATCACCGTCGATGAATAAACCCTGCCGGTCGGCTACAGGCACGGAAACGGTTTCCGGGGCCGGTGCATAATCCCACAAGGTTTCCGCGGCTAAATCGTCAAATCGATGAGAAGCAGCTTCGCCTTCTCCCTGTGCTCCCTGTGGCTTGTCCGACTCCAACGACGGCACGGTGCTTTCCTGCTTCGGATGGCCCATGCTCGGATTTTAGCGAAATGGCCTGCTTGCGGCGGTATCTCCTGGAATTCTGCAAATAGGCTCCTTCAGCCGGTGCCGAAGGAGCCCCTTTTCATGCAAGAGTTCACGAAGAACTGAGGGAATGGAGGGGTATTCGCTCCCTGGGGAATCCGCCCGAATTCACACCAGGGTGCTTTTCCCGACCGCAAACGACTTCCACATGTGAACCATTCATCCAGGGGGCTGGGAATCGTTTCTCATGGAGGGAAGCTTCCCTGAGGTCAGGGAAGGATTTGAGACTCCAGCACCTGAGTGGAGATGGAATCTTCTCCGGATGGTCCGGAAACCACCATCGCCTGGGTCCAAACCGTTCCAGTTTGGAATCCAGGAGGAACGATGAGTTGGTATTCGGCCATGCCGGCGGCATCGGTGTAGCGGCTACCGATCCATTGCACCGGTTCCAGCAAACCCAGCCGCTGGTGACCGTATCGAGTGTGGGAGGAACCGACCCCCATGCCTTGGAAACTCAGCAAGAAATCGACCCGCCGTCCGGGCTGGGCATTGACCACTTTCAGGAAGGTGCTTTGGCCAAGTACGAAGGGCCCTTGGCTGAGAATGGGCGGATCCACCGGCCGAAAGCGAAGCTCCTGAATCGCCCGGTTTCCGGCTTGGTCCAAAACCTGAGCTTGGATGACGTGCCAGCGATTGTTGCGGGTCGCGGGCAACGACAAACTCACGACGTCTCCATCCGCCACCTGCATGCCCGAGGCCAGATCGCTACTGCTCTGGCCATCTGAATCAATTAAAAACACCTTCAGCGAATCCGCCTGAATTCCGCTGTGCAAATCGTAAACGCCGATTCGAAGAGGCGGGACCGGAAGGGTTTGGTCCCCCGGCCGGACGCCACTGAGTAATAAGGTCGGTTTCATTTGGTCATCGAAGGGATCCCCCATCGCTTCCGTCCCGGGCGTCATATCGGTCAAACAACCCAAGTCGATCCAGTTGGCGATGGTCCGTTTCTCTTCGAAGGTCAGTGGATCCTGACCGGAGTTCGGAGGCGGCATGATGGTGCCGGTGAAATCCACGTCGTCGGGACGATCCGCGTTGTCTCGCCGATCCAAGCGCCGCCCGTAGACCTTCCAGGCCAACAAGCTTTGGGCTGCGGAATTTTTGCGGACGTAGCGGGTGGCTTGGTGATAAGCCCACAAAGACTCGTCGTGGAAAGCCAAATGGGTCACCGCATCCGGATCGGCCAAGTCCAATCCGGCGGCGGCTTGAGAACCGCTATGGCAGGAATTGCACTTGGCTTCAAAAATCGGCTTCACGTCGCGATAAAACTCCACCACCCGGATTTTCTCTTGATGATAGGTCAGGAAAGGTTGTCCCTGATCATCCTGCCCCACTAACGGCGTCTGGAGGGCGAGATCTTCCCGCGGGTAATTCGGTTGGTTCGCAACGGCATCGTCAAATGGCAGGTGAATGACGTCGGTGGAGTGGGCATGGCAGCCGCCACAATGGGTTTTCCGTTCTCCCGGACGAGCGTTCAGCCAAGTGTATTCACCGGTCAAGGTGATTCCGTCTTTGTCGATGAGGCGGTGGTGATAAGGAACGTTCGCCGGAATGCGAGCCTCGAAAGAGGTATCCAGATTTCCCATGGAATCGAAAATGGGTTGACCAAATTCATCCAAATTTTCCACCGGAACTTCGCCCAAGATCCCCCAGATTTGGGTTCCCAAATTATGACTGCGGAAACCGGGTAGATTCCGCTTGGCCCGAGTATCCACGTGCTCCATGTCGGCGACCACTTGGACCGCGTAGACCTCCTGGTCGTCGAAGAAACAGGTGTCTTGCCCCACTCGGTTATAAGCCATGATTTGACCGTAGGACCGAGCCGAATCGGCGTCCCATTCATCCAAAAACGCCTCCGGCCAAGCCGATTCCCGGTTCAATACCGAAGAAGTCCCGGTCGTGGCGAAAGGAGTTCCCTCGGGAAGCAACACCGGCAAAGTGGAACTTTGATCTTCACTCAAACGCAGGTCGGGCTTTTCTTGGCCGTAAATATCCCGGTACGGCACCACCGCCTTTGGATAAAGATAGTGCCACGAATCACTCTGCTTGAGAATGATCAAATCGTTGCGGTTGGCCACCATGCCGTCTTGGGCATAGCAGAGTTTCATGTGCGGTGCTTCCGCGATCGGCCGCTGCAAGCGGTTGACGAAACCGCTGCTCCAAACAAACAACATGTGGCCGCCGGGAATCCCAGCCGGCATGGTGGACTTCCCGGCCAGAGTTCCGTCGTTCAAGAATCTACTGCCGGTGTCATAACCCAAGGAAGGAGTATCCCAACCCAAGGACCAAGGCGTAACCAATCGCTCGCCCACCCGGTTGAAGTGATCGTTGACGCCATACACGTTGGCTTGCTCAGGATCCGGATCCGAAGCCGCAGGAGTGAAGGCATTGCCGGAGGCGTGTCCCGGATCCGCAGGGAAACGCAACAAAGTACCGTGGCCAAAATTGTTGTGATGGTAATACGCGGTCGTCACCACGTCGCCATCGGAAAGTTGGGTGGTGAAATGCCAGGCGGTGCCGATGAAGTGAGCTCCGGCAAAGGTGCCTACTCGGCGCATATCTTGATCGGCCTCGAACAAGGGGTAGTTTCCCCCTCCGGTTTGGCGGCGGCCGGCGGGGTGATAGTGGGTCCAGATCACCCGACCGTCGGTCAAAATCATCGGCGATTGGGAACCACCCATCGAAAACCGCTCCAAGGCTTCCAAGTTGGAACCATCGGCGGTCATCCGCCAAAACTTCATCGCCGGCCACCACAAGCCGTTGGCGTGGTAAGCCCCGTGGGCCCCGTCCAAGTTGCTGAGGAACATCAACCGGCCGTCGGGAAGTTCGATCGGAGCCACGTTGAGCTGGGCATAGCTCGGGGCCACTCCATGGCGGGTGTCTCCATAGCGCACTTCCTGCCCGGTAGTCAGCGGAGTCAGCTCTCGAGTATCCAATTCCAGCTTCCAAATATGAGCTGGAGAGGCGGGCAAGCCGGTTTCTTCGTCCAGGTTTTCCGGGTCTTCAAAGAGGGTGAAATAAAGCACCCGGCCGTCGAAAGAGAGGAAAGGATCGGCACAGGCCGCCACCGGACCCGGATCGTACAAAAGGTCTTCCGTTCCGTCGGGACGGACCAGAACCAATTGCGTGCCCCGGCCGACCAAAAGCGAGAAATTGGCCGCATCGGGGACCAGAGGTTCAGGATCGCCGGGATCCGCCGGCATCCGGCAGACCAGGATGTCGTAACCGATCCCGACTTCTTCTGGAGTCTTTTCCTGGGGGTAGCCCTGGGGTGGAGCTACAAAAAGGGCCAGTAAAGGTGCAACAAGGAACGACATGAGGATTCCAAGCCCGGGTAAGCGGGCTCCAGGGGACTGGCAGCGCATGGGGCAATGCGCAGTCCCCATGCTAGAGAGGGAATCACCCCGAGGGAACGGACCTCAAGTCGCAGAAAACTTTAGGCTTCGGAAAAATCGTAGCCGGCCATGTATTTTCCCTTCATTTGCTTCACTAACTGCATAAGCAAATCGTTTGCCAACGACGAAGCTCCGAAGCGAAAAAGCTCCGGATTCAACCAGGAATCACCGAGGGTTTCCTTCACCATGACCAAATAGTGAAGGGCTTGTTTGGCCGTACGGATTCCTCCCGCAGGTTTAACGCCGATTTTCTTCCCAGTAACCAGAAAATAATCCCGAACCGCTTCCAGCATGACCAAAGTCACGCCCATGGTGGCGGCCGGTACCACCTTTCCCGTACTGGTTTTAATGAAATCGGCTCCAGCCTCGATGGCCAAATCGCTGGCGCAACGCACCCGGTCGTAAGTCTCCAACTCCCCGGTCTCCAAAATCACCTTCAGATGGGCCGGACCGCAGGCTTGTTTGACCTCCTGGATCTCGGACATCAAGTTTTTCTCGTCTCCAGCCAAAAAACGTCCGCGGGAGATCACCATATCGATTTCCGCCGCCCCGTCGGCCACGGCTTGTTCCACTTCCGCCAGTCGGATGGCCAAGGGTGCCTGCCCGGATGGAAAGGCGGTGGCCACGCTGGCCACCCGGACCGGATGGCCGGCCAAGGCCTCTACCGCCACCGGCACCATGCTGGGATAGACGCAGACTGCGGCCACGGAAGGGAATTCCGGATAGTTCTCCGCCGGGCAGATGGCTTTGCGACAGAGGGCTCGGACTTTCTCCGGCGAGTCTTTGCCTTCCAAGGTGGTCAAATCGACCATGGACAAAGCCAGCTTCAGCCCGGTTTGCTTCGCCTCTCTCTTGATGGAGCGGCGGGTGAAACTGAGGGCCCGCTGATCCACTGCCACTCGATCCACGGTTCGTTGGCGCATGGCCACCATGGTACGGCAGCCCCGAACCGCCAGGTGCCGGCGGTACCGGCTAGGAACCTACTCCTTCAACTGAGATTGCAGGCTGTAGAACACCCGCCCTTCACCGGGCAGTTGGAAGCCGGCTTGCAGCGACATGCGAAAGACCAAACCGGTATCCAGCCAAAGTTCCAGGCGATTGGCCCGGTTTTGCTCGTCCTCTTGCAATTGAAGATGTTCCCTGCCGTCCGCGCTGGTCAGGTCGCTGGAAACCGGTTCCTCCGAGGAAACCCCAGCATCTTCGATTTGAACCGAGGTTTTCCGATCTCCTGCTTTATGCCAATGACCGATCGGCAGGACGTCCACCAAAGCCAGACGATAGTCACGCTCCGAAGTAGTCTTCACAAAGGTGAAAGCCCGTTCCAATTCCGCTTCCTTGCGTAACAAACCAGGCACCTGACAGCGCTGGCTCCAGGTGGCTCCCGGGCTCACCGGAGTTTGCGGCCGGGGCACGACGAGGGCCATCATCACCGACTTTTGAAACCGCTCCAGGCCCCCTTCCCCGAAGAAGGGCTCCAAATCGGCGGGAATCGGTTGGCACTCTTCCAGCGCCGCGCCAACAGAATCCCGCAGCGGCTTCAGCCCTTTCCAGTCCCGGACCGAACCGTCGGAGGAAACCTGGAATCGGAGCTCGGAAAGACGCAAACCCTCGGACCAGGCTCGCAATAGGATCCGGGCTTTTCGCGCTCTTTCGGACGAATCCTCGTCCTCGGTTTCATGGCGATAACGGCTGTCGCACCAGTCGCAAACCAGGCTTTCGCTGTCGAGCACCAAGCGCCAGTCGAGGAATTTCGCCTCCAGGGACCACCACCCGTCCCGCTGCTCCACGCAGTGGATCCGGAGTTGGTAATCCAGGCCCCATTTCCACGGGGCAGAATCGGCTAAAGTCAACTCGTTACGGAACTTAATCTCCTGTCGCCAGGTCGTTCCGGGTTCGAGCTGCAAGCCCAGATTCTGGGGCGGGTCCACCGGAGTCGGTTCCGGTTCCTGAACCCCGAGCAGCAGGCAAGGGAGGATTACGAGTTCAAGCATCAGGATCGGGGAGATCGCGCCGCAATCCGGCGACTCACTCCCTAATTCCTTAGCGGAAAGGGGGCCGCCGGTTGGAGATTCTAGCCGTCAAAACGGGACATGCCACAAGACACGGCCATTTCCGGGTCACAAAAAACCAGTTCCGAGGCCTCCGAATCCAACCAAACCACCGCCCGTTGGCCCCAGTTTCGTCCCAGTTCTGCCGCTTGAGGGCGGTCCAAACCGAACACCGCGAAACCTTCTTCACGCCAGGACGGCTCCACCCCCGGAAGGCTGGCTCCATAGGCCGGTCCCCACTGCAGACCGGAGGCCACCAACTGCCGCAGAAGGCGGCCGTTGGCCGCTTCGTTCCAAGGCAAAGGACGCTCCTCAGACTCGGGGTTCCAGGCGGTCACCAAAGTCACCGAGGTGGGCAGATCGGCCATCGGCCCCTCCTCGCCCTGGAGCGAAAACGAGCGCCAAACTCCCTGGAAGACGAAGGCATAGCGGGAAGCTTGGTAGACCTCCACCCAATCCACCGCCGCCGGACCGGTTTCCGCTTCGGAACTCATGGTTCTTCTTCCTCCTCGGTCTCATCGGCATAACCCAATTGCGCCATTTGATTGGGGTCCTCGACTTGCCGCACCAAGGAAGCTTCTCTGGAAGGTTCCATCGGCGGTTTCTTCATGCCATTCACGACCCAATCCAAGCCGGAGTCCAATAAGTTTTTTTGTTCCTTGGGATCCTGGCCGAGATCGAACACGTGGGTCCATTGAAATTGATCTCCGAGATCCTGAGCGATCCATTTGTGGTTCCCCTGCAAATAACCGCGGTTGGTTCCCGATTCAAACAGGACGGGACGACCTTCTGGAATCGGATCCTGCAAAGGTAACCCATCGAGCTTCGCCGGAGGATCCACTCCCAAAGCCCGACAAACGGTTGGAAAGAAATCCACTCCGGACACCGGATGAGGATCGCGTCCGGCCTCGATTCCGGACCCGAACAGCCAGAAGGGAACTCGGACCAATTCTTCGAACAAAGAATTCCCGTGCAGAAACAGGGTGTGCTCTCCTAGGTGCTCGCCGTGATCGGAAGTGACCAGAATCAACGAATCCTTCAATCGTCCGCGGGCTTCCAAGTCTTCGAAAAAGGCCTTCAAACCCAAATCCAGTTGCCGGCACTGTTCCCAGTAAGCCTCTTCCACCCAAGCAAGGCGAGGGCCGACTTCGTTGTTTGGATCCCCGGCCTCCAAGATTCGGGAAAAGTTCTTCAAGGTGCGGTGGAAGCCAAGGCCGTCCATCCGCAATTCTTCCAGTTCGGCATCTTCATGGTTCGGGCCGAATTCAGCGGCTAAACCGGCTTCGGTTTGAAACGGCAGATGAGGATCGATGAAGTTGACGAACAAGAACAAAGGTTCGTCTTCCTTCAGCTTCATGGAATCCAACAACTCGGCCACCCGGGCACTGGTTCCCAAAGCGGTCAGCTTGTACTGCGGTGGCGGCAACCAATTCTTCAACAGCATTTTGGTGCCACCTCGAATATTGTTGCCGGTCCAAGCCCGAAACAGCCGGGAAGAGCTGAATCGGCGTAAAGCCAAACCGCGAACATCCTCTTTGCGCACCAAGGCATCGTCGAAGATCTCGTGGCCCTGGCCGAAACCTTGCTCCTTGCCCAGTCGCCAATTGCTGGTCACGCCCAAGGTCCGATAGCCGTATCGGCGCAGGAATTCGGCCAGAGTCAACTGACTTTCTTCCAGGATGACTTCCCCTCGGTTCAAAGTTCCATTGCCGGCCGGGTACAAGCCGGTAAACAGGGAAGCGTGGCCGGGAGGAGTGAAATTGGATGCGGAATAGCCGCGGCTAAATCGTCTTCCTTGACCGGCGAAATCCTCGAACCAAGGCATCGGCGTTTCCTGGTTCCAGCTTCCCCCCAAACCTTCCGCCCTCAAGGTGTCCAAAACCACCAAGATGACGTTTGGCTTTTGGGTCGCCGTAGCAGGCTCTCCCGGCGGCAGTGGAGCCAGACTGTTCACCCGGGAAGCCACCTTCCATTGATCTCTGGCTTCCACCAGGGCGGCGGAAGTGAAAAATAACGCCAAGGTCCAAAGCCAGGGCCGTTTCGGAAATGGCAATCGGGTTAAGGTACGGCCGCAAAGAACATAAAACAGCAGCGTCATGCTGGCGGCCAGCGGCATGGCCAGTTTCCAATTGATGGCCACCCGGGTATTCCAAGGTTGAGGAAGAAAGAGGCCGACCTGAGCCGCCAAAGCCAGGGAGAGCCCTAAGGCGAACATCGCTTCCGGCTGGCGCCGCCGATCTTTCGGCAACAGCCACTCATAAATGGGCCGAGCCAGACCGGCAATCAGGGCAAGCCCGATCCCCAGGGCAAAAGTCATCAGGGTCGCCAAGCCTCCCCCAAGCGGAACGTCCTCCGGGATCAGGAAGGCGTCGACCAGGGCCAGGGCAAAAAAACCCAACAGGAAATGCGGAATGTGCCGGAAGCCAGACATGACCGGCAAGGCATCCTAAAGCAAACCCTCAGGACTGGAAACTGCCCGGACCGGGATTTCCAAGCCTGGGGCAAACGTATGCTAGGCGGCATGGTGGAATTGGCCGTTTCCAAGCACCCTTTGGTCGCACACAAAATCAGCCTCCTTCGGGCGGTGGAAACCGAACCGGCGCAGTTTCGTCGTCTGGTCGGTCAACTGGCGGTGTTGTTGGGTTTCGAAGCTTGCCGGGACTTGCCGCTCAAAAGCCAACCCATTCGCACTCCGATGACCGAAACCCAAGGCGTCCGCCTGCAGGGTCGCTTGGCCTTGGTTCCGATCTTGCGGGCCGGCCTGGGCATGGTCCACGCTCTGCACGAACTCCTCCCCCACGCCGAAGTTTGGCATTTGGGCATGGCCCGGAACGAAACTTCGCTGGAACCGGTGCAGTACTACCCGCTGCCCCAAGGTCGTCAGGCGGAACGTTGCCTGGTATTGGACCCCATGCTGGCCACTGGAGGCTCGGCGATCGCCGCCATTCACCGGATCAAAGAGCGCGGAGTGCCGACGATCAAATTCGTCGGCCTGCTCGGAGCCCCGGAAGGCGTGGAAGCCTTGCAAAAAGCCCATCCTGACGTTCCCGTGCTTCTGGGTGCCCTGGACGAAAGATTGAATCAAAAGGGCTATATTCTTCCCGGCCTGGGAGATGCCGGCGATCGTCAATTTGGAACCGTCTAGACCAGCGGCGAAAGGATTTCAGTAATTCTGGCCAAGGAAATATGTCCTTGTGCGGCCAGGCGCACTAGACTCGCCTAGGAAGGTTTTCCCCGGCGCCTTCGGCCACCATGCTTAACCGGAAGTTGGAATTCGGTCCCCATTCCCCATTTGATCCAGAAGAGCGAAACACCATCAGCGCCTTCTGGGATTTTGTGCGCCATAGTTCGCACGAGAAAGCGGAAGACTATCTGGAAACGGTGCAGGCCCACGTCCATCGCACCGACGGAGTCGGCGCAGCTTTACTGAATTACCCGCCGGTCTTTCGAGAAAAGCAACTCGGTCCCAAGCGACGCTCGGTTTCCACCTTGGTCGATTTGCTGGCCACCGCCACCGACGCCAACTTCGAAATGTTCCTGCCGACCCGGGCTTTGGTCGGCCGGTCTTTGTTGATGGCGGAATTGAACACTTGGCGACTGCTGCACTTGATTTGCCAGCAGATCTTCGGGGAACCGGAAAACTTGGTGGAAACCGAGCTTCATCCGATCCACGCCCAAGTCCATCAATGGCTCCATGGTTGCGTACACACCAAGCTGACCGAAGAGGTCCTCGGTTCCATTTGCATGGACGGAAGCATGGAACGGCGCATCCGCATCGAGGCGGTTCGCTCCCTGGTTCACTTGTGGGAGAACCGGCTCACCTACCGGGTACGAAACTTCTTTCCCTTGCTGGAAGCCACCTGGAACGCCCGGCGGCGCATTCGGGTTTCGGTCGGCACCCGCCTTGGCGTTTCGGAGATTTTTCGTTTGATTCAGGCCGGTTGCCCGGATCAATTCATGGAATATTTTTCCCGGCCGTTCTTGACCAAGGACGAGCAAGAGGCTTTCCAAGAATTCTTGATGGGCGTGTCCACCGAAAAATTGCAGACCCTGGAGCAATGGCTGCAAGAACAAGGGCGCACTTCCATCAGTCCGGAAGAAGCGCCGGCAGAAATCGGCCACGTCGCCCCTCGAGATCTGCGCTATTCAGGAGTGCGAGCCTACGAGTTCTATCGCGGTCGCTACCTCCAGGCGGCGGCCCGCCGGTTGAAAAACTTGCCCGGCCCCAAAAAGACCGCCGAGGAATACGTCATGATTTATTTTCTGGACCAGGAAACCCGCCAACCCCAAGGCGTGGATCCCCGTGCCGGAGCTGCCTGAAGTCGAGGTTAGCCGCCGTGGCTTGGAGCCGCTTCTCCGAGGCCGCCGGATTTTGAACGCCGACATTCGTCAAGCCAAGCTTCGCTGGCCCATTCCCCCGAACTTGGCCGCAGATGTTCGCGGACGCCGCCTGGTCGGCCTGGGAAGGCGAGCCAAATATCTTTTGTTCGACCTCGACGGCCCTCATCTCATCCTTCACCTTGGCATGAGCGGCAGCCTGCGGGTACTCAGCCGAAAGCAGGATCCTGGCCCCCACGATCACTGGGACCTCCGTTTTTCCGGCGGACGCATCCTCCGCTATCGCGACCCTCGCCGTTTCGGAGCCCTGTTGTGGGCGCCGGGAGATCCGGCCGATCACCCACGACTTCGAGATCTGGGCCCCGAGCCGCTTTCGACCGCTTTTGACGGAGCGTGGCTTTACGTGCGTTCCCGCGGCCGGCGGGCAGCGGTGAAAAGCCTGCTCATGGATGCCCGGCAGGTGGTGGGCGTGGGCAACATCTACGCCAACGAGGCCCTGTTTCGCGCCGGAATCCGGCCGGATCGAGAGGCTGGCCGGATCTCCAGGCAGCGCTATCAGAAACTGGCCGAGGCCGTGGTCCAGGTGTTGGAGGAGGCTTTGGAGCGGGGCGGATCCACCTTGCGCGATTTCCAAGATCCTTCTGGAGAACCGGGATATTTCACCCAAAATCTGGATGTTTATGGCCGTGGCGGCGAACCGTGCCGGCGCTGCCGGAAACCCTTGCGCGAAATCCGATTGGGCCAACGCAGCACGGTGTATTGCCACCACTGCCAGCGCTAGTCCTACCGATTTGCGATTCCATCCGTAATACTGGATTCCAGGGCCACCCCGGCGTAAAAACCATGGGCTCCCTGCAAACCTGCACCTGGATTCCAAAGGAGGTCTCGACCACGTGGACCGGCGCTCTCTCGCTTCCGTCCTTTTCCTTGCCGTGCTGCTCGCTGGATTGTTGCACGCCCTCAATCCCCGTTTTGGGAAAGAGACGGCGGCTGAGCCCAGGGTCCATCACGGCTTTGATTGTGCCCGAGAACTCTCCAACGCCTTTCGCGAAGCAGCCTCCACGGTGCAGCCGGCGGTGGTTTCCATCCAAGCCATGCGCAAACGCTTCGGCATGGCCGTTCCCCAAATGGGTTCAAAATTGGAGGAAGGCGAAGGGCGCTGGCGGCAAGCCAATTTCGGTAGCGGAGTCTTGGTTCGCCGAGGCGGTTACATCCTGACCAATAATCACGTGGTCAAAGATGCCCATGCCCTGCAAATCGTGTTGCATGACGAACAGGTCCGTTACGCCGAAATTGTCGGCACCGATTCCCGCTTTGATCTGGCGGTGTTGAGAATGGAAGATCCAGGCATTGAACCGCCCCCCTTCGGCGATTCGGACGAACTGCAAATCGGCGATTGGGTCCTTGCCGTCGGCAATCCCTTCCGTCTGGCCAATTCCGTGACCGCCGGGATCTTGAGTGCCAAGGGACGCAACAACCAGGGCATCGCCCGGTTCGAGGACTTTTTGCAAACCGATGCGGCCATCCATCCCGGCAACAGCGGCGGCCCGCTGGTAAACCTGGACGGCGAAGTGATCGGATTGAATACGGCCATTTCATCCCGAACCGGCGCCGGAGTCGGCATCGGTTTCGCCATTCCGATTAACCTTGCCCGCCAGGTGGTCGACCGGATTTTGTCGGGCGGCAAGGCCAACCGCGGTTTTCTTGGGGTGGAAATCGCCAATTTGACCGAGAAGCAGGTCCATGACCATCGCTTAGGCTCCCGTCAAGGGGTCATGGTCACTGCAGTGAGTGCCGGAAAGCCGGCTCAGATGGCCGGTTTGCAAGTGGGCGATATCCTATTGAGCATCGGCGATCAGCCGATCAGCCGCACCACTCAATTGATTACGACGGTGGCCGCCATTCCTCCGGGAACGGAAGTGCAATTGCGCTTTTTCCGCGACGGCAAAACCATGGAAGTCCCCGTGGTGTTGGCTACCCCATGACTTTTGCGTAGCCTTCGATCCCCTCGAGCCCTCCATGGAACAAATCAAGCCGGAAGAATTGCAACAAAAACTGGAAGCCGGCGAAGCCTTGCGCTTGGTGGACGTCCGTGAGCCTGCGGAATGGGACATCTGCCGCTTGCCCGGGGCGGAATTGAAACCCCTTTCCCAGATCTTGCAATGGCAGGATGAACTGCAGGACCACTCCGGCCCGAAAGTCATTTATTGCCACCACGGCGTACGCAGCGCCCAAGCGGTGGCCTATTTGCACAGTTTAGGTGTCGAGTCCTTGGTGAACCTTCAAGGGGGAATCGACGCCTGGGCCCGAACGGTGGACCCGCAGATGGCCCAATATTGAATCGGACCAGGAGCTTTGGGACCGGCTGAAGCTGGTCCGGACCGCATGGATTCACAGACGGTGGGCCAGGCCGTCACCTTCATCAAAAAGAAATTGCAAATTCCCAGAAATTCTTTGTCCTGGGATATGCTTGGCTTGCTTTGTCAATGGAACCAGGATAATCCTGGTCCCTGCCCCTTCCACTTGGGGATGGACGCTTGATGGGTGGAGGGGGCCAGGGCTTTTTTTTGGAATCTGCGGCGTAGGATGGCGGAGTTTTACAATGCTTCGTGCTTTCTCCCGACCTCGGTTCGCCGTTCTCGCGCTTTCTTCCCCGCTGGCGTCTCGCTGTAGTTCTCCTCCCCGCCGCCCTATTGGGCTGGCTGGCAGCCTGCGGAGGGAAAGAGAAAGCCAATCCGACCGATGCCTTTCATTTATGGTTCCAACGCAGCCCGGAACAACGGTTGGCGCAGGCTCCGGAAGAAGTGCGAAGCTGTCAACCGTGCCACCGGCAGGTCGTCGCCGATTGGTTGCAAAACGGCATGTCGGACACCTTGGGTCCCTTACCCGAGCCTTTCCGCCAGCATTTGTTCCAGCAAGGTGAGGAAGACGCCCTGCGCCAATGGCATCAGAATCCCCGCAGCCAAAGTCGCTATCGGGTGGAAACCCCCACGGATCAGAACGGCCACGCCACTTTGGCCATCGTGGAAGAAAGACTTGGCGTAGACGGAGGCCCGAATACGCGCCGAAGCCAAGAACTAGGGTATCGGATCGGTGCAGGAGTTCATGCCATCTCCCTGGTGGCGAGAGAAGGTCCGCGCTGGTTTTTTGCACCCCTGGAGTATTTCAACAACGTCGGCTTCGTCCTGGCCCCGACCGAATTTCGGAATCAACCCTTAGGTTTGACTCGCACCATCACCAATGAATGCCTGGCTTGTCATACCACCGACCCCTTACCGGAGTCTTTTCCTTTGAATCATTTGCAGGACGCCATGCCGGTCGGGCTGAGCTGCAACAGTTGCCACGGGCCGGGAGATGCCCACGTGGCGAAAATGACGGCGCTTAAACAAAGCGACCGAGAACAAGCCTATGACGGGGTTTCAGAAATCCTCAATCCAGCCGGTTTACCAGCGGAAAGGCAATTGGATTTATGCGCCCGTTGCCACTTGCAAGGAGACGCCCGTTTGGAATTGACTCCCGACGGTACTCCTCGGGCCGTCCCCGGCGAAAATTTGTTTCAGCGGCGAGCCGCCTATGTGCCGAAGAATCCCGGCCCGGATTACGGCTTTGTCAGTCAAGTTCATCGTTTGAGCCTGAGCGCCTGCTTTCAACAAAGCCCGGATATGAGTTGTGCCAGTTGTCACGACTCTCACGCCCCGCCAAGGGTTCAGGGCCGGCAATCCTTTCTCGACGCTTGCCAGTCCTGTCATCCCCAAGGCCACGTTCGTAGTGGAGCTTCTATGAAAGGCGGAGATTGCGTCAGTTGTCACATGCGTCTCAGTCAACCTTTTGATCTCGGACACATGGAAGTTCATGACCATTGGGTTCGGATTCGACCGCCGGCGCCGGAACATTTTTCCACCCTTCGGGAAATCGAAACCACCGACGGCCAGATCCAACGCTACCGCTATCGTGCCGGCGGCGGCCACGAATTCAGCGCCCGGGAAGAAGCCGCCATGAAGGCCATGGCTTTGGCGCACCTGGGAAATACCGCCGGTGCATTGCGCGAATTTCAAACGCTTCCTGCGCCTGGGAGCCCGGAAGCCATTCGAGGCACCAAGGACGAAGGACCTTGGCCGGTTCTGGAATTGCCCATGATGCACTTTGTCCGCGGCCGAAGCCTTTACGAAAGCCGAGATTTGGCCCAGGCCGAAGCCGCCTATCGAGACGCTCTGAAATTGGATCCCAAGCTGGCCGAAGCCAGGATCAATTTGGCTTGGATCCTGGTCGAATTGGAACGCTTGGATGAAGCTCAAGATATTGTGCAAGGACTTCTTGTGGACTTGCCCGACTCTGAAGCTCCCTGGAATTTGATGGCGGTGGTGGCGGAGAAAAAGCAACGTCCCGAGGATGTGGAAGAGGCATTCCAAGAATCATTGAAGCGAAACCCCACCCAAGCGGCGATTTGGCGGGCTTTGGGGCAGCATCGGATTAGCCGCAAGCGGTATTCCGAGGCCATGCAGGCATTTCAGCAGGCGTATACCGTGGATCCGAAGTTGCCCGGATTAAGTGTGGACATCCGGAAACTGGCACAAAGCATTGGAGGTAATTTTTAAGCCTCCGGCGTAACCAAAGGCGCCTCAAGCCGTCTGCCTAGCCGAACCCTTTTCTTTCGGAGGCACCGGCGATGCCGCGTTTTCAACCCCCGCACTGCCCCTGGGACGCCTGTCCCAGCCGCACCGATTCCGTCCCTTTCCGCTTTCAAAAACGAGGCTTCTACAGTGGCCGCCAGCAACGCAGAATCCAGCGCTTTTGGTGCCACGGCTGCCGCCGTTCCTTCTCGTCCCAAAGCTTCAAGTTCCACTATCGCCTGAAGTACGGCCGGCTCCATCTCGACTTCTGGCCGCTGGTGGTGAGCAAAGTCACCCTGCGACAAAGCGCTCGCATGCTGGGAGTGGATCGCCGCACCTTGGCCGACCGCCTGTTGCGCATGGGCGAACACGCTCGCCGCTTCCATCGCTTGCGATTACAGGAGGTGGCCGCTCGAGGTGGGTTGCCGGGAGTGTTTCAACTGGATGAGTTAGAAACCTTCGAAACCGACCGCAGACTGCAGCCAGTGACCGTTCCGGTGCTGATCCATCGTGCCAAGTATTTCGTCGTTCACCTGACTGCCGGCACCTTGCCTTGCCGGGGATCGCTCCCTCCGCGAGCACCTGCAGGAGTGCTCCAAGCGCAAGCGGGACCGGGGCAACCCGCTGTTTCCGATCAACCACACCCTGGCCCAGATGCGGGACAACCTCTCCCGGCTGGTGCGTCGCAACTGGGGCCACTCCAAGAAGCGGAGTTGGCTGCGGCTGCACATGTGGCTGTGGCTTTTGTGGCGCAACTACGTGCGGCCGATCACCGCCGAGGGCGAGCCCCCGACTCCAGGGATGTTGCTGGGGGTAACCTCACGGCGCTGGACCGCCAAGGAGCTGTTTCGGTGGAGGATCTTTTCTTCCTCCTACCTCCAATAGTTTGTGCCAGTTTCAGGGGTTTTCCTGGCCGGGATCCACCAAAAAACCGACCAACCCCCGAGAAGGCTTCTCCCCATTCTTTTCCAAATCTCGAGTACGCCTCAAAAACAACACCTCGTCTCGACGATCGCCGTCGAAGTCGGCCACCATCATGGCGTGAGGAGCTTCCCAGTCTTTGTCGGCAGGTACTTGAAAGTCCGGGCGTTTGCCATGGGTCAACGAAACCAAAATAGAGGCTCGCCCGAACAACCAACCGGCCAAAGTTTGAATGCTGAGTTCCAGCACTTTGTCGGAACGCAAGATGTCCTGAATAAATCGCTGCGTGTGCCGTTCGGTCACCGAAGGATCGGGCACCAGGTGGCGATACCCTTTTAAGGCTCCTTCGTGATCCAACATCACCAAATCGCTGGCCTGGCCATCGCCGTCAAAGTCCGCTAACCGCAATACGGTGCGCCGAAGAGGATCCGCTTCGTCCCTCTTGTCCACAAGTTTCAAAACCGAGGGAGCTTCAACCTCCAAGCCGATTTTGCTCTCGGGCATGGGCTTGCGTCCAAATCGGCCTCGTCCCAAACCCTTAAAGGCCAAGACGTCGACTTCCACCGAAACGGAGAACACCAACCAAGACAACAGTTGAGTCAAGCTGACGTCTTCAGCTTTGATCAAAATCAAATCCGGTAGTTCATCCTTGTCTACTGGAACGGCAAGGGCATACATCACGTTGCCCGAAGCTTTCAAAACGTGGGCCGGCCGGGAGCGAACGTTGACGCCGTCAGGACCTCCCAAGTAGATCAACACCGTACCGCCCATCAACAAAATCAGATCGTTGCGGCCGTCTAAATTGAGGTCCACCCATTCGTCCCAGACCGCAAACCGGGAAACCATGCCGGTTAAATTGGAAGGATCCCATTCAAGGTCCGGTAGTTTTTCTTCGAAATCGCTGAGGTTTACCGTTCGAGTCGGCTCCGCCGGAAGTTGTCCCTGCTTGGAGATGTACTGGCGAATCAAAGTACCGGCACTGATTTGCAAATCCGGTTGGCCATCGCCACTGAGATCCTGCATTTCCAAATGAGGCACTTGCAACCGGCGGCTTACCCGCCCCATCAAGCCGTTACCGGAACCTCCGGTATCCAGCTCCAAGCGAGTCGCGACCTCCAAATCAGGGCCGAACCGGAAGCCACCACCCTGTTTGCCGAACAACAGCCGCACTCGACTTCCCATGGGAATGACCAGATCCTGCAAGCCGTCCTGGTCCAAGTCCCGGACGAAACTGGCTGGACGCACTCCCCGAGGAAGCAAGCGGTTGGCTCCTAGGCCTTCCAAAATCGGTGAAGACCAAACCAAAGCTCCGTCTTCCAAACTCAGTGATCGGAGCACTTCCCCATCCTCGAGGGCGAGGAATTGCCGCTGGCCGTCATTATTCAAATCGGCGACGGTCCACAAGGAAGCGCTTCCAGGAATACTGGTATTGAGCGGTTTATCCGCAGGCGGTTCCGGATCCAACCCACTTCCCGGGATCTGCCGCCGAACCAGAGTCAAAGAATGGTTGCGAACCGACAACAGCTCTTCGCTGCCATCGCCGTCCAAATCAACCACCGCCAAATGCAGAGGCAGCGGTTCCAGGCTCACCGGCAGGGTTTGGGTGCCTTCCTGCTGGCTCCCCAGGCGACTCCCGGTCAAGAGGAAACTTCCGACCAGGAAAAGAAGCAGGACGAAAATTTTGTGGACTCCCCGAATCATGGCCGCCTCCTGGACAAGTAGATTTCCAATTGAGGCGGTTCCGCCTGGGCAATGATCAAATCGCCGATTCCATCCTGGTTGATTTGTTCCACTTCTACAACCGACTGGAGGGCGTTCACTTCCACTCGCCGGGAAGGATCGTCGGCGAAGCGTGGTTTGGATTTGCGCAGGCGCAGAGGCAGGATTTCCAATCTGCCGCCGGCATCTGGTTCCAGCAAATCCGTCAGACCATCGCCGTTAAAATCCGCAGCCAAAGCAGGAGTGCGCCCAAAAGGAGTGAAATCATCGGCGGAATATTCTCGATCGTAAGAAGCTACCGCTTTGCGGGCGTAGTCTCCTTCCGATTCGGCCAAATAAAGGCTGACTTTGTGTTCGATGGAGACTTTGCCACCGAAAAAAGTAGGAACGTCCAAGTTCCAGGCACTGACCCCTAAATCCAAAAGCTCATTGCCGTCAAGCTGAACCAAGTAGGCCTCCAACCAAGAAGCTTCCAGTTTCAACAAGGCTTGAGGTTGCCCGAGTTTCCTTCCTTTGGCGAAGGCGTCATGGAATAGGAGGATTTCCCAATCGGGGGTCAAATAATCCGTGCTGGTATTTTCACTTCGAATCACCATCAAGTCCACCGCCTCGGAACCTCCGGCATCGATCAATTCCAAATTCCGGATGTCCCAGTCGGCATCGCTGGCCAGAGGCAGAGTGTGGTCGGCTTGAGAAGCGTAAGCAGGGCCTTCGGTTTCCTTGCGATAGCGATGCAACCGAATTTCGCCGGCATGGTAGTACAGCAAATCCAAGAAGCCGTCCCCGTCAGCATCTCGCAGCAAAGGAACGGGTAAGGATTCCTCCGCAAACAGAATCGGCGGCGCCCGCAGTGCTCCTGGATTATCGCCGGGCACGAACAAATCGCTCAACGGTTGAGAAGAAACCGCCGGTACCAAATCGACCTTGAAGTTGAATTCCATGGCCGAGCTTTGTTCGCGCAAAACCCGTAAGGGCACGTGGCCGAGGGAAGTCCCGTCGACCTGCACCAAATGAAATCCTTCGTGCCCGACCAAGGCGACTTCGTCCACGCCGTCACCGTCAAGATCGGCGATGGCGGACCACAGCGGCAAGGCGCGATCGGAAGGCATGTCCAGCAGCATTTCCACACTGGAAATCTTTTGCAGGTTGCCTTTGTAGGACGCGCTTCGGGGAGAAAAGGAATAAGCCCCTTCCCTGGACAAAAACAGAAGCTCGCAACCGGGATCGTCGGGACGAAATTCCCCCACTCCCCAACTCACGGTAGCCGACTTCACTTCAAGAATTTCATCGGGCACCGCAGGCACGGAACCGGAAGGCCGAGTCAGGAAAACGTGGATTTCGCGCCGGCCGTCTTCCAGGCGTAAAGCGGCGAGCACATCTTTAGAGCCATCGGCATCCACGTCACCATAAGTAATGGAAAGAAGTTCTCCACCCAAAGGGACGACATTGTGCACGAACCGCACATCCTGATCCTCGCGGTGGAACGCCGGAGCCAGGGAAACCAAAACCAATCCCAGGGTAGCCAGGGTGAGTCCCCAAAGGGCCGAAGCTTTCATGGGTTATTTCCCTCCATGGCAGGCGGATTGGCACCAGCAGAGTTGCCGCCCGGCAACTGAATTTCTTCCAACATCGGTTCTCCGGTTCGCCAAGAAATCAAACTCAATATGGAATATTGCCGTTCCGCACCGATGCGTTCCTTGGAAAACAAAGAAAACAACCAAAGGTCGAGAATTTCCAAGGACTCGCGGTTTTCACTGCGCTCGAAACTCCAATGGAACAGCGGCCAAAAAGCCAGGCGCACCATTTCTCTTTCCGGCTGCCAAGTTTGGAATTCGACCTCCTTTCGTTTTCCGGAAGGCTTGAGTACGGTCATTTGTCCGGTTTGGCCGACGTCCAATTCCTGAGGAATGCGGCGAACCAACTCCGCCGCCGAACCGGGATCGCGTCCTAAAAAGGCCACGATCCGATCCCCTTCCTTCACTCCGGCTTTACGCAAGGGGCTGTCTTCCGTTAGGAAAGCCACCTCCGGAAATGCTCCCTCATCGGTCGTATCTCGAAACGCAGCCCGCAGTAAGCCACGCTCAATGTGGTAGAGAAGGCGCCGTTTGGCCCCAGGCTGCCGGACTTGAACCTGGACTTCGGTTTCAAAAACCTGGCTGCCTCGTTGAAGCCGGCACGTCACTGGCCCGGCTTGTTGGATCCCTCGCAACAAGCTCTCCAATCTGCCCGGATCGTCTACCGGAGTTTCTCCAAAACGCAGCAAGACGTGGCCGGGTCGGATGCCGGCCATTTCCGCCGGGGAACCTTCCGCCACGCTGCGAACGCGGACTCCCGGCATGACTTCCAAATCATCCAGGCTGTCGCTTTCATTCGGCAGGACTTGGATCCCGATCCAGCCTTGAGCCTCCTCATCCACGAACACCGCTCCTTGCAAATCCAGCAAGCCTTTGGGCAATGGCAGCGGTTCGTAAGTGGCACAAGCCGGCGCCAACAGCAGCAGGCCCAAGCCGACGGAAATCGGAACCCGAATCAAAGAGCCCTCCTGCGGAAAACTCCCCAAGCCAAAACCGAGAGCGCCACCGCTTCGAATAAAGTGGCCCAATAGCCCCGGCTGATCCAAGCCTCTTCGGTGGCGGCCACGTCGCTATAGCCTTCGGCAATCTGCCGCGCCTTGGCCAACTGGCTTTCATGCCCCAAGGCAGGAAGCCAATCGGCAAACAACCAAGTCGCGTGTTCTCCCATCTCAGGGGCCATGAATCGACCCAAGACCAGCACGATGCCGAGAGCCGCACCGGCGGCGACAACCACCGACGGCACCAGGACGGACACGCAGAAAGCGAACAAGGAAAGGGTCAGAAGGGATGGCAAGGCGGCCAGAATGGCCCGGTTTAAGTCTCCTGCGACTTCGTCCTGGTAAAAGACCAGGTTAGGGATGTAACTATCGTACTCAGGCGGCATGGAAAAGGGTTCCAATCCAAGTTGCCTGGCAGCATCCGCTTCTTCCTCGCCGCTTTGGACCAAATCCCTCCAAGCGGCGATATCATCGGCCCGGAACTGATTTTCCTGCAACCAAACTTGGAATCCTTTTTCCGCTTCCGGATCCTCGAACACCACCACGGGGTCGGTGACGATGTGGCCTTTTTCAAACAACAAGGCGGAGCCTCCCCAAGAAATGGCCAAGTTCCACCCAGTGAGTAACAAGGGAAACAACATGGCGGCCACCGCCCGGGAGGCGACGAAGGCGGAACGACTGATCCGGCGGGTCACCGGATCTCGGGCAGCTCCGTGCTGGATTTCCCGGGCCAACAACCCACCCACCATGACCAAGGTGAGGATCTCCACCAACCAAAATCCGGCGTGGGCGGCTTGTCCGAACCGCGGCCAAAAGTTCAAGTGGGCGTTATATCCCTCTTCACTAGGACGTAGCACGTTGTGCTCCAACCATCCCACGGCCAAGCCCAAAAAACTGGCGACGAAGACTAGGATCAGGGCCACCAAGGTGCTGCGCCGGTGCAGCAATCCGAAAAGTTCCGCTCGCAGGCTACGCAGGAAACCGGTCATGACACCGCCCTCCGGTACACGTCGGCAAGGGAAGCTCGATCCCGAGCGAATTCCTCCAAGCCAACCTCAGCCTGAACCAATCGGGCCAACAATGGCTGCAAATTGGTTTTCGCTTCCACCCGAGCCCGGAGCACGCCCTGGGCGTTCAAATGCACCTGGCTGACGCCGGTGTATTCCTCCAAGATTTTCTTGGCCTTATCTCGTTTTTGAGAAGCGCAAAGCACTTGCAAGCCGTCTCCGGCAGCGGCCAGCAGCGCCTGAGTCTCGCCTTCCAAAATGACCTGGCCGTCATCGATGAGGCCGACCCGATTGCAAACCTCTTGAACCTCTCGCAGGTGATGGCTGGAAAACACGGTGGTCACTCCTTCTTCCACCGACAATCGTTCGAACAAGCTCAACATCTCTTCCACCCCCTCCGGATCGAGTCCGGATAGAGGTTCATCCAAGACCAGCAAGCGAGGACTGCCCAACAGCGCCCTGGCCACTGCCGCCCGCCGGCCCTGCCCGTGAGACAAACGGTTGCCGCGATTGTGCTGCCGGTACTGTAGGCCGACCAGTTCCAAGGCCTGGTCCACGGTCCGCCCGGATCGCAGACCGGCTCGCAAACGAGCCATTTCCAGGTTGGCCCGAACGGTCAGACTTTCATCTAAGCCCGGTGGATCCAAAGCCACCCCCAATGGCTCGGGGACCTTGAACAATTGGGTGGAAGGAATGCCAAACACCTCCGCCCGGCCGCCGCCCGGCCGGAGCAAGCCGAGGAGGCAGCGCATGGTCGTGGTCTTGCCGGCGCCATTTCGCCCGAGGAGCCCGTAAATATCTCCCTGATGAACCTCGAGATCGATCCCTTTCAGGATCTCGGTACGCCCGAGCCGAACCTTCAGGTCGCGAGCGAACATGGCGGGAAGAGTTTCCATGGGGCTTCCGGGGCAGGGGCCGGGGCCGGCCCTAGAGAACGGCAGGGTGGGATCCTTGGCCGGAGGGTAGTTTGCCCTCCCCCGGGGCCCAGTCCCAGCCTCCCTTGGCCTCCTTTGTTGGGAATTCTGCGGCTAAAATCCCGCAACCCTGCCGATGAAACTCCCCTTTCCCCTTTTGCTTTCGGTGATTGTCCTTAGCGGCGGCGCCGCCCTGCCGGCTCAACAAGCTCTTCCCCCGGCCTTCCAGGGGGACTACCAAGGATTGGAACGAGGCCCCATGGGGCAAACCTTGGGACGCCTTCATTTCGAACCGATTTTGGACGGCCAGTGGACTTGGCTCGCCTACCAGAGGGATCGAGGCGGCCAGCCGATCACCCAAAAGGTCCAGGTATTCCGAGCCCAGCCCGATGGCAGCGTGTTGCTTTGGAGCTTTCACGAGCAAGCCGGGGTGGAAATGTGGCAAGGTCGCCTCAGCCCTCGTGACCTTTCCCTCAAGCGCTTGGATGCGGAAGGGACTTTGTTGGAATTGCAGGTTTACGACCTGGGAGGAGAGTTTCTCGAGCACTTCCATCTAAAGCGTTCCGGTCGCGATGAAGCCTTGCAGGAATTTTTGACCGCCGAATACCGCCGGGCACCCGAAGCCGGCTTCGCTCCGATGACCGAAGCCGCCCAGGAGAAGGCTCGAGCCCAAGCATTCGCTTATTACCTGGGAACCTTTTCCGGTCAGGAACAAGCGGGCGAAAATAGTTGGAAGGGCTGGATTCAAACCCTCCCATGGTTGGACGGTAGTTGGTTTCGCAGCGACTACCGAGCTTTGGACGAACACGGCAAAATCCTCTATCAGGGCTTCGGCATGACTCGGAGCTTGGACCCCCGGCACACGGAGTTTTACTGGTTCGACGTGGAAGGCAAGGCCTTGCGCTATCAGGGTGAATTCGTGGAAGGAGGTTATCGGGCTTTCCTAGGCCAAGCGGAGCAACCTTTGGAAACCCACTTCGACCGCTGGTCGAAGGACGGCTACAAGTTGAAAATTCGCCGCCGAGCCCAGCCGTGGCTGGAATGGAATGCCGCTTTGCAAGCCGAATACCGCCGAATTGATGACTGAGCGACCGGCCCCTGCTTCCACTTCCCAACCGGAGGAATACGTCCTCGGTTGGGAACTCGAGGAACTGGACCGCTTGGCCCATCAACATCAGATCTGGCGCCGCCTCAGCGATGCAGTCTTCGCCGAACTTCCGGTAGGTCGGGGCTGGAAAGTTCTGGATGCCGGTTGCGGCCCGGGCTGGGTTTTGCAAGATTTGCAAGCCTACGTTGGGGACGAAGGAGAATTGTGGGGCGTAGATTTAGTCCCTGAAATGCTGCAGGCCACCGAAGCTCGGGGTCGGGCAGGAAATTGGAACAACCTCCATTTGTTGCAAGGAGATTTGGCGGAAGTTGCTTTACCCAAAGCTCATTTCGATTTCATTTGGTGCCGTTGGGTGCTTTCTTTTCTTCCGGACCCCGGCGCCGTCCTGCAGCGTCTTCGTGCTTGCCTGAAACCCGGCGGTGTTTTGGCGATTCAAGATTACAACCACGAAGGCATTGGCTTGTTTCCGGAATCGGCCGCCTTTCAAACCATGGTGAAGGCCTTGCGAAAACGAGTGAAAGACAGCGGTGGAGATTTATGGATCGGCGCCCGCTTGGGAGCTTTACTGCCGCAAGCCGGATTGCAAGTTCACCGCTACCGAAGCCATGTCTACAGCGGAAGCCCTGGAGATCCCGTCTGGCAATGGGGGCAGAATTTCTTTTTGCCCTGGGCGAAAAAAATGCTGCTGCAAGGCTACGTAAATCCTCAGGAGTACCAGGCCTTTCTGGAAGACTGGCAACAGCGCCGACAACAACCGGGAGCTCGGTTTTTCTCCCCCATCGTGATTACCGCTCTAGGACGAAAGGACGCTTGATTCCCCATGGATTTCTCTTACCAAGCCATCCTTCTCGATTGTTTCGATACCCTGATCGATTGCCGCCTGGGGCAGAATCGGGTGCTGGAACAATTCCCCAGCCTGCGCAAACACGAAAACAAGATCGACGAAATCCTGCAGCGCCGGGAAGAATTGGAATTGGAGATGCAAGCGGCCAGCTACCGGCGCCAAGAGGACATTTTGGGAGACTCACTGGCCCGGGCGGTTCAAGCCGTGATTCAAGTGGAATTGACTCCGGCCGAGCGTCGGGCTTTCGGCGCCAGCCAATTGGGTTGGCCGGCTTACACGGAAGTCAAGGAAGCTTTAGCGGAAATGGCCAAGAAAGCTCCTTTGGTTTTGCTGAGCAACGCCGATGCCCAAACCTTGCGACTTTGCGCCCATAAGCACTTCGGCAACCCGCCGTTTCAATTGTTCATTTCGGCGGAAGAATTACAAAGCTACAAACCGGCCGCCTTGCACTGGGGTGCGGCCTTGGGCGCTCTGAACCTGGAAGCCCAAGAATGCCTTTTTCTCAGCAGCCGCTTGGAAACCAGCCTTCAACCGGCTTCGGAATTAGGATTCGCGGTGGTTTATCTCAACCGGAAAAAGTCCAAAGTCCCGGACCAACCGGCACTACTCGCCGAAATCCGGGACTTGAACGCTTTCTTGAAACTCTGGAAGGAGTAATCCGGAGCGAAGTCGCTCAGGAATCCAGCAGTTGCAAGCCGACCTCGATGGCCTTTTCCAACTGCCGGTCTTTCCCGACCACGAAATCTCCCGGAAGGTTTTCCACCGGATAGTCCGGCGGGCAACCGTTCAATTCCATGTTGGTCCGTTCGGGGTTGTTGACGTACCAACCGCGGAACGGCAAACGCACGAAGGAGCCATCCAACAAACCGGTTCCTCCGGTGGAAATCACCGCCCCAAAGGTCTTCTTGCCCACCACCGGACCGCGTCCGAGGGTTTTAATCGACCAGGAGAAGATTTCCGCGTTGGAATAGCTGTTTTCATTGCACAGCACCACCACCGGTTTATCCCAGGTGGCGAAAATCCGCCGGCCTTGGGGATAGCCGGGACCGCCGCCGCGGGGAACGGTAATGGCATGGTCTTTCACCATGAGCATGGCCAACACCATGTCGGTGGTCCAACCGCCACCGTTTTCCCGCACGTCAATCAGCAACGCGTCCTTGTCATGGGCGGCCCGGAACAAATCCCGCTCAAATTCCAACAGGCTGGTGGTTCCCATGCCCAGGATGTGAATGTAGCCCAGGCGACTTTGGGAGGATGCCTCCACTTGCCGGCGAGCGTTTTTCACCGCTCGGTCGTACAAGCCCCGATTCATGCCATTCCACGACGTCGGCCTCAAAGTGACCCGGCGTTCTTCTCCCTCCGAGTTTCGCACCGTCAACTCCGTTTCCTGATTGACGGTACCTAGCATCAGGCGATGCCAGTTATCTCCACTTTGGTAGGCCTCGCCGTTCACCGCCAGCACCACATCTCCGGCGGATAGCTGGCTGAGTTCGCGGTGAGCCGGTTGGTTTTCCAGGACCTCCTGGACCTTTCTTCCCGGACCGGAGTAACTTTCATCCCACAACACTCCCAGGAAGCCGGTGGAATGCCTATCGGTGACGGAGGCACTGGAAGTTCCCCCTCCGAAGTAGCCCATGTGACTGGCATTCATTTCTCCCAGCATCCAATTCATGAACAAGGAGAAATCTTCCGGAGTGGACGCCTGGGTGGCCAGAGGACGCCATTTCTCCAGGGATGCTTTCCAATCGTGGCCGTGGAATCCCGGATCGTAGAAATTGCGATCCAAAGCCCGCCATCCCTGCTCTAAAACCGCAACTCGATGTTGCAACTGATCGCGGCGGAAACGAACCGAGAAGGGATAAGGTACGGCTTTCGAAGTGCGGCCGTAAATTTTCCCGCTCTTGGTGTAGAGAATTTCTTTTTCGTGCCGGGTCCAGGAACCGACCGGACTGGATTCAAGCTCCTTCGGCTTGCCATCGTGGACGTCCACGGAGAAGAAACCGCGTTGTCCGTTGGAACCCACGGTCAAGCGAGTTCCCACCGAAGCGTTGAAATACAGAGTCTTGCCGTCTTCTCCCCATCCAAGACAAGATTCATTGCCTTCCGACTGGGTGATGCGACGCAAGCGGAGCGGCAATTCATCAAAGTCGATCCGAATCGGCTCCACCGCTTCCTTTTGTTCTTCTTCCTTCTTTTCCTTTTCGTCCCCATCCGAATCGGCTTGAGGAGCCGCTCCGGCAGGATCGGCTTTCGGCTCGGGGGTGGCGGGATCTACCGGCTTTGCCGGATCCGCAGCGGCCGGGGGTTCCGGTTCGGTTTTCCCGGATTTCGATTTCGGTTCTGCACCAGGTTCGGATTTGCCTTTGGCCGCCCCTTTCTTCTTGGCCTTTTTCGCCTTTTCCCGAGCTTCTTCCAATTCCAAACGCTCTAGTTCATTGATTTCGGCGTCCTCTTTGTGCAACAAGGCCATCCAGACGTCAGTTTCGTCCAGCATCCGACGCCGAGAAGTAAAGGCTAGATAACGGCCGTCAGGCGACCAGCGAGGGGAAGTGTCGTCATCGGGGTGACGGGTCAGGTTGAAAGGCTTCAAACCGGGACTGCCGGCTTCCACCCCTTCCCCGCAAGCCAATGCTAAAAAGACGTCGTAATTGAAATCATCGTTCACTTGCGAATAAGCCAACCAGCGGGAATCCGGCGACCAGGCGAATTCCGGTCCCTCGAAACCGTCGGTGATGACTCGGCGCACCTCCATGCTGCCGGGATCTCCGACCACCAAACGCCCCGGACCTTGAACCCAAGCCAAGGCTTTGCCATCGGGAGCCAACTGCAGATCCGCTTCGTCGAATTCAGTTTCGGTCACCCGCCCCATGACCAATCCGGAAAATTTGTACAGCGGCTCCTCTTCTCCGCTGGCTCGTACCCGATAAACCTCGGCGTTGCCGTCCCGTTCACTTAAAAACAACAAAGCTTTGCCGTCGTCCACCCAAATGGGCCCGTAATCCGGCGCCGGGTGTTCGGTAATGCGGCGAGCGCGATGGATCTTTTCATGCTTGCGCATGACGAACACATCTCCGCCACTGGAAAAGGCAATGGATTCGCCGTCAGGAGAGACCGCCAAGTCGGAAGCCCCACTTTGCACGGTCACTTCCATTTCTCGGGGAGTGGCCGGATCCCATGAACCATAAACTCGCAAAGGACGAGCTTCTCCGGAACGGGTGTTGATCAATAGCAGCGAAGCCTCCAGCTCGGCCACTACCCAGCGGCCGTTCAAACTGATTTCGGCATAGCGAAGGGAACGCCCGCCGGGATGGTAAACCAGTTGCGCTTGCCCGCCGCCACGAGGGATTTTCCACAAACCCAAATCCCGTCCTTCTTCGTTGCCAGCACAGGCGCGGTCGCTCAAGAAGTAGACCCAACCGGCATCCTGGCTCCACATCGGATCCAGATCGTTGCCGTCGAACTCGGTAAGGGCCCGATGCTCCTTGCGGACGAAGTCAAACAACCAAAGGGCACTGGAAGCGGGTCCCCGATAAGCCCGGCGACGGGGATCGCCATGACCCCGTTCATAACAAAGCCAACGGCCGTCGCCGGAAAGGGCCGGCCGCATCATGGCCCAATCGCCCAGCACCGTAGGCGTGCGGCCATCCCGATAAGCTACCCAAGCTCCCTGATCCCTCCGGGAATAGCGGCGATCGCGTTGGGCTCCCAAGAGCACCCGGTCATTGTCCAACCAACCGTGCAGGTTTTCGCTTTCCGAATGCCAGGTCAGGCGTTTGGGAAGGCCACCTTCCACCGAAATCACAAAGACGTCGCGATTGCCATGGCGGGCCGAAAGAAAGGCCAACCACTGGCCGTCCGGCGACCATTTGGGATCGGATTCGTAGGCCGGATGGGCGGTCAGCCGAACGGCTTTGCCGGTCGCCACCGGGGCGACCCAGAGGTCCCCCTGATGACTGAAGGCCACCCGGCTACCGTCTGGTGAAAGAGCCGGAGTCCTCGGGAGGGTCAACTCCACCGGACCTTGAGGCGCTGTTGTCGGCCCATTGACCGCCGCACAGAGGAGAAGGATTTCCAGGGAAGTCCATGCCATGGCAAGGCCAGAATAGCGGCCGCCTGCCGCGGCCCGGCCCCGGCTCCGGCCGAGTCCCGCCGGCTTTTGGCAAAAATAGAGCTAACGCTCTCGAACGGCCGGGTTCAGCGGACCTCGATCTCCAGCAACAAGCGTCCGGCTTTGCCGAACAATCCGCTCAAGTAACGCTCAACGGCGATTTGGCCGTCAATCGGGCGGTACAAGCCCTGAATGCTGAATTCCCGGATTTCGGGACGCTCCACCAACACTTGGATCGCCGGCATACCGGGACTTTCCCCTTCGTGGCCGCTGAAGGGAGCTTGCTCGTCGCTCAGGTTCAACTTCGCCGGCTGTCCCAAGGCCACCTGATGCAAATAAAGATCGACGGCGACCGCCGGATCCTGGCCTTCCTCGCCTTGGACCAAACTGAATTGTCCGGCCACGCCTTGGAACAATTCCTGGATTTCCGGATCGGCGATGCGGGCGGTGCAAGCCACCTCTACGTCCCAATCGGTCAAAGCCAAGGCCAAGTCGCCATGGGCGAAACGCCAGGGTCGCCCTTGCATCATGGGCCCGTCCAGAAACAACAATTCCCGGCTGATGCCGTCCCCTTCAAAGCGCAAGCTGAGGCGGACTTGCCGAAACTGGCTGTTGGCGGCACTGGTTTTCAAAATGGCCTCGGCCAGGAGCTCCTCTTCCGCTGCGGGGAAAGCCAAATAACCGCCGTCGAAGGACCACAACATGCCCAAATTGGACCAATGGGCCAGCTTCTGGGTCCAGTCTTCCCTTTGACTCAACGCCGGGACCGCCACGTAGCGGGCACCCGGCCCGAGGTCCTGCACCGCCGGCGGATGCGCCCCTGCCGCAACACTGAGTTGCAGTCGGCGACCTCCGGGTAGAGCCCATTGGTGGTTCTCGCCAGGTTCCAGGAGAGTCCACCAACCCGACTCACGGGTCTCGACCGGCATCCGTTCCAAACCACCCAAGGCCGGATAACCGGTGGCGATGACCTCTTCCTCTCCAAGCCGGCTGTCCACCACCACGATTTCCGCCTGCCATCCTCGGCCCGGGACCGGCAACAACTCCAACACCAGGGAAGTGCCGCCATAGCGAAAGCCCATGATCGGATCGGCAATGGTGGCCTGCTGAGCAATTTCCGCGTTCAAATCCAGGACCCCGGCCCGGCGGTAGAGATCTCGAATGGCCACCGGCCGGCCGGGAAGCAAGCTCTCCGAACCCGCCAGCATCACCCCATCCGGACCTTCCAGTTGAAATCGAATCGGCACCGGCTCCAAGCCGGTTTGCCGCAACCAGGCCTCGGCCAAATTCTCCGGCCAGCCGTTGGCCTCCAGCCCGACCGAACTGGCCATCATTTCCCGACCTGCCGGCGACAGAGGCTGGGTCCGTTCGGTCAACCAATGCGGCCGAACCGCCACCCAAAACTGTTCCGCCTCCCAATCCCAACCCTTTTCCTTCTCCAACTCCTGCTCATTGGCCATTTCCCGCCACTCCTCCAGCACTCGCTGGGACACCGGATGAGACGGAATCGGCAGCTTGTCAGGCAAGCTTTGCGGAGCCAGAAAGGCGGCGAAAAGAAAGGCGAGGTGGGCCATGGTGGATTTGGGTTCGGAGACTCGTTTGGCTAGCCTTAGTACACGGAAGGGGAACCGTAACCTCAGCCCTGATTGGAAACCAGATGCAGGCGAATCGTTTTGCTGCGAGCTCCATCCAACAGGCGCCCTTCCAGGAATTCCAAGGTCGCCGGAGGAAAGGGGGCGTCAAAGCGCAAGCGCCGGGCTTCCAGACCTCGACCGAGGCGGAAGTCGAGCCCCAATCGGCCTCCGCTGAGCCGAGGTTGGCTTACCTCCCACTGGGAGCCCGGCCCCTGAGAAAACCGCCAGCGCCCTGGATCTTGGAGGTCGGGTTGGGCCAGAACCACCACTTTGGCGTCCTCCAACTCGGTGCTCCACAACAGGCGTTGCGGTTGCAGGTTCCGGTTGCCGGATCCTGGAGACACCGGAACGGCGGATTCGGCGCCCTCGCCGGCGACGGTTTGGGTCTGGCTCGGGCCACCGGCCGGCTCCCCATTGCAAGCCGGCAAAGCCGCCAGAAGCAGCCCGGCCAGGGCCAGGCTCCAGGATTTCCGATGGCAAGGGCGGCCCCGCCACACAGATTTGGTTTCCACCGACCAGGGCATGCCTAAACGATAACCCCGAATCCCCTCAAGAAAAATCCCCCCCATATGCCTTTACACCCTCGCGTAGTTGAACCGATGAGGTTAGCGACGACACCTCCGCTTGCAGCAAGAATGGCTGCCAAGACGGGGGGCTCTCCGCAAAGGCCGCCGGTTCCATCTTCTTGGCCGTACGTCCTTTCGGGCAAGCTCCTGCCAGATGCCGCATGGGCTCCTCGAGTTTGCGGACTTCCTGATTGAGGACGGCCATGGAAATCCTCATCGCTGAAGACGACCGAATCTCCCGCCATACGCTTAAAAGAATCCTGGAAAAGTGGGGCCACCGGGTCACCGCCGCCGAAAACGGCCAACAAGCCTGGGATTTTTTTCTCACCCACCGTCCTCCTATGGTGATCACCGATTGGGAGATGCCGGAAATCAGCGGTCTGGATTTATGCTCTCGGATCAAGGATGAGGTCGGCAATTCCGGCGACACCTATCTGATCCTGCTGACCGCGAACGACAAGCCGAAGCACTTGGCCGAGGGCTTGTTCGCCGGCGCCGACGACTACGTCAAAAAGCCGTTCAACCAACAAGAATTGCAGGCCCGCATCCGATCCGGGGAGCGGATCATTCAGATGGCGGCGGCCCTGCGCAAGGCCAAGGAGGAAATGGAGCGCCAGGCGCTCACCGACTCCTTGACCTCCCTGCCAAATCGCCGGGCGATGTTGGAAACTTTGCGTAGCGAAGAAAGCCGGATGCTGCGGGAGCGCAGGCCAGTCGGCGTGGTCATGGTCGACGTCGACAATTTCAAAAACATCAACGACACCTTCGGTCATCAAACCGGGGACAAAGTATTGAAACTGGTCGCCGATTGTCTGGCCGGCACCATTCGCGGCGGCGACCACGTCGGCCGTTGGGGCGGAGAAGAATTCCTCACCATCTTGCCCGGCGCCGACCTCATTCAGTGTGCCGAGATCGCCGAGCGATGCCGGGCTTTTCTGGCCAACCAAAGGGTGCGCTCCGAAGACGGCCAAGTGTTTCACGTCACCGCCTCTTTCGGTGCCGCCGCCACCCAGGGTGCTGGACGGCTGGACATCATGACTTTGGTGCAACACGCCGACAAAGCCATGTACTGGTCGAAAGCCGCCGGTCGCAATCGGGTCAAAATCTTCGTCGAGCGACGTCAGGGTTCGTCCAAGAACAGCAGCCGGCAGAGTTCCTGACCGGAGTTCGGCCTCAGTCGCCGGCAGCGGTACCCAACCCTTGAGCCGGTTGCGAGGGGTACCAAGCAATGCCATCCGGTTCCTTGCCGGTGGTCAGGCTGCCGATGACTTCTTGGCTATCCAAATTCACGATCGCGACTTGATCCGCTCCGGCCAGGGCCACGTAGACCCGGGTTCCGGCGGAATTGGCGGTCATGCCGATCGGCACCGGGCTGGAGCCGAATTGATTGCGGAACAGACGGCCCTCCCCTTGATCGGCGGCTTTGGCGGCGAAGGAAGTCCGGCCTAGATCAGCTCCGCTTTGGCCGTCGAAAAAGGCCAAGGCGCCGTCTTGGGGGCAGGTCACCAAGGCTTTGCCTCCGGTAAACAAAACTCGAATCGGAAAACCCTTGCATCCCAGGGTTTTGACCACTTCCCAACTTTCCAAATCCACCACGCTGACGGTATCGGCTTGCCGATTGCTGACCCACACCTGGCGACCGTCGGGCCGCACGGCGATGCCTTCGGCGCCGGCGCCGGTGGCCATCGATTGCACCTCGGGCTGAAAGCCTGGACGGACCCGGCTCAGGCTGCCGGAACCAATGTTGGCGCTATAGGCCCAACCCTGGTTATCCAGGGCCACCATGTGAGTGGCCGCCTGCCCGGTGCGGAATCGATCCAACACCTCGCCAGCAGGGAAAGAAACTCGCCAGACTTCCTGACTGGCTTCGGCGGTAACCCAAAGGGATTCGCCGTCGGGAGTAAAGACCAACCCATGCGGCCGGATGGGTTTGCCCAGATCCAAAGTGGCCACCACCTCCAAGCAGGGAAGGTCCAACACCGTCAAGCTGCTGCCGGCCTGCTGGCGCCCATAGTTGGCCACTACCGCCCGGCGGCCGTCCGGGCTCACGGCGACTTCATGCGGACCGTTTCCGGTGGGCAAAGTCACCAGACGCTTGCCGGAAGCCAAATCGAAAATCATGGCGGTATTCGCGGCCTTGTTCAAAACCACCAAACGCCCGGGATCGGCTTCGACCTGGCCCGGATGAGGAGCCGGCAGGCACAAGGAAAGAGGCAACAACAAGGATGTCCACACGGGCGGTCTTCTCCTAATCTCCTAATGGCGGCGAGGCTGCGTCCGCTAAGGGAAGAGGCACCTTCGCCTGAAGGCACCTGCCACGCTACTGCTCAGCGCCCGCCATGTTGGCCCTTTCCGCCGTTTTCCTATGGCTAGCCCCGCCCCAATTCCCCGGAGGCTACTACCGCCGGGATGAGATTGTGCCCGGATCCGAAGCCGGCGAGGCTTTCGCTTCCCGGTGCGTCCCACTGTCGGATTTCAATGGAGACGGCGTGGTGGAATGGGCGGTCGGCGCTCCCGGCTTTCACCAGGCCGCCGGTCGGGTGGTGATTTTCGACGGGGAGCGGGCCAAGCCGGTGCGAGAACACCGGGGAACCCACCCGGGCAGCGCTTTCGGCTCCAGCATTGCTTTGATTCCCGATTTCGACGGCGACGGCCAAGCAGACTACGCGGTGGCGGCGCCCGGCTTGACTTCCGAAGTGGCTGGAGAAGTGTTCTTTTTCAGCGGCGCGGAAAGTCGTTTGCTGGCCCGGTACAGCGACCAGCGCCCAGGCGGCCGCTTCGGCCAGACCTTGTTTCTCCCCGGCGATTGGGATGGCGACGGCCGCGAGGACTTGGGAGTCGCCGCTCCGGGTTGGGTCAGCGGGGAGCGCCAGGGCGGCCGGGTGCAGATCTTCGGCTTGCCGGATTTTCGAATCTTGGAGCAGAAGCTCGGGCGCCACCCAGGGGACGGTTTCGGCCATGCGGTAGCCGTGTTGCCGCCTGGCGATTCGAACCGGGAAGTGATTTTGGCCATTGGATCTCCTTTGGCCCGGTTCGAGGGGCAAACTCCTGGAGCGGTCTTTTTCTGGCATCGCGGCCAAACCGGAACCTTGAAGAGGATCGTAGGCGAACACCCGGGCGAGGCTTTCGGATCCTGGCTGAGCCTTAGCCCAGACTGGGACGGCGACGGCCAAGGCGACTGGCTGATCGGAGCTTGCCAAGCCCCCGGAGTCGCCGGGCCAGGATGCGGCGCTCTGCGCCTCTTTTCCAGCGGCGACGGCCGCTTGCTGTTTCGGATGGAAGGTGAACGTCCCGGAGAGGCCATGCCCTCCTGGGTGGAACTCGTCCCCGACCGGGACGGCGACGGCTTGGCGGAATTCGCCGTCGGAGTGGAAAACGCCGGAGGGCCGCCCCGTCCCCGCCGGGGTCAGCTTCGCATTTATGGAAGTTTGGACGGGCGCGTGTTGCATCGTTTGGACGGTGGCCACAAAGAAAGCGGTTTCGGAGCTTCCTTTGGCTTCGCTCCGGCTTCGCCGTCTTCCGCTTCCTCGTGGTTTTGGATCGGAGCCCCCGGCGATCGACTGCAACAAGACGGCGCCGCCACCGGCAGCTTGCAACGCTGGCGCCTGGCTCCCGGCATGCAGAGCAGCGGCTCCTCCTTGTCCGGAAAACGAGGCGGCCAAGTCCGCTTCGATTTGGATTTCGGTCCGGAATCAGGCGGGCAACCCTTTCAAGTGTTCTGTTCCCAAGAATTGGGACACAGCCCCTGGCGAGGGATCTTGTTGCCACTTCGACAAGATGCTCTTTTCGATGCTTGCGCCGCCGGACGCTGGCCTGAATTCGCCTATGATTGGCATGGAAAGCTGAGTCCGGAAGGTATGGCTCAAGTTCAGTTGTTCCTGCCGCCGAATGGCTTTCCCAAAGCGCTGCGCGACCGTCTTCTTTGGCTTTCGGCCGCCGCCGGCTGGCAGAGCGATCACCCAAGGGCTTCGCTCCCGGTTCCATTCTTCGTGGAACCTTAAGATCTGTTTTTATTCTTCGGAGCTTTGCGGCGGTTGTAGCCGAATCACCTGTTCACTGCCCGGCTCTCCGGCGGGAACGTGAATCTTTTGAAAACTGCTTTCACCACGAAAGCGCACGAATAGCCAGAAGGCTTCGGGGGGCATGGCCCGTGAGTCTCTATTTCCCAAGTAAAACCAAAACGCCGGATTGGCCTCGGGGTCTACATGCCAGTAAATGGTTTCTGGTGATTCTTTCCATTGGAAATGGATCTTCCGTGGACGAGTTAAGGAAACCGTCAAGTAGAGTTCATGCCTTCCCGGTTGAATCTGAACCAGCTTCGGGGCGTATCCCCTGCTTTTGAGTAGCATCCAGGACAGTTTTCTTGGTATGCGAGTTTGATTGGACAGTGGCTTTCCAGCAGTCAAAGGAAGATACAAGGAAGCTCTTTCCACTGGGATCGCACCGTCCATGGCTCGAATCTGAATCGTTCGATATTCGAATGGGTCCGGCAGAATGGCCAACGGTGATCGTGAATCCACCGGGACTTGAACACTCCCTTCCCACCAGCGGATCAATTCTTTCTCCGAATGCAAGGCAATACTTTCCAAGCCGCGGAGGCGAGCGAGCACCCAAGAAACCTCTGCACTATGGCCCCTAATCATCCAAATCGGCTCACTTGCCAGGAGACCCGGTCTCCTCATTCGTAAAAATCCCCCGCTTAGCCAAGGATCCTCCTGGTTGCGAACCTTGAACCTTGGACTAGAAGTTCGAACCATTTCACGAAGATGTGCTGGATCGTCCTGATAAATCGCCACGATCGGCCAAGCATCCTCCGCCAGTCGAATGACTTTGCGTTCATTAGGTTGTATAGCTAATTCCTGACTGGGCACTTCGGCGGTACCGCGCCGCCCCTGTAGCGCCATTCGAATCTTGGAGGGAGCAAAAACCTCGAACTCAACCTGCCCGGATTGATCCAAGAGGAAAGTTAATTCCCGGGTCCATCTTCGGCCCCCTTCGTGCCATTTGGATTGAAATAAGGTTAGTGGAAACCTTTCGGTGTCCTGATTCAAAAAATTCACATCGGCCTCTAATGGATACGGATAAAGAGAAAGATCGAGGCCCGTTTCCACCTGCACGGTAGCCTTGGCCGGTTCAAGCTCCACCTTCACGGGCTGGTCTTCAGAAGAAGTTTCCGACAGGTCAAGAACCCCGCCGGAATACTCTTCTTCATCCGTTCGAAACACAAAGTCCACGAGGCGATCTTGGGGCAGCAAAACGACGTATTTTGAATCGCTCTTCGCTCGAAACTTCGGGGCGGCAAAGGATCTTGGAAGCCCGGGTACTTCGTAGGATTCGATGGCGACTTGGTGATACTCCGCTTCTCCTGCTACCGGCTGACCCTGCTTCAAAAAAATCACCGACACCCCACGCATCAAAGGTTCAAGTTCCAAATAAATGGGAATCAGGATTTCTTGATCGTTCTCATCATATTCCCAATCCAACCCCTCCTCAATCTCAAAGAACTCACTTTGAAAGCCCGGCGCTTCCACAACAATAATCGGAACTTCACCATCGGCCGGAAAGAAATCGTCAACCACGCCACCTTGAGAAAGGATTTCTTCCAAGGCGGCTGAACCATCGGCTTGCCCTTGAACCCAATAAAAAGTGGCTTGGGAAATCGGTTCAAGAACTTCTTCTCCAGTTTCCGTAATCCCGGATGAAACCGCTTTCAGCCACATTCTTCCCCGAACTCGCTCGATTTCAAACTTCAACTCGTCTTGGAGCGAAGCCCATTGAACGGATCCACTCGACACCTGATCCCAACTAGGAGGCTTCACTTTCCAACTCAAATCTACCGGAAGAAACAAATCCTTCGGAAAAGCAAGTTTCGCCAATCCGTTTTCATTGGTATTTCCAAAAGATGATTGCTTGGGATTCCAAGTTAATTGAACCCTGGCTTGAGCCACCGGACTTTGATCATCTTCCCATTGGACCTTGACTTGTCTCAAGGAACCTTGGTGAATTTGTACTTGCAAGGGCTCGGGCCATGGTTCCCAGACCGACTGGACGACTCGGCCGCCGAATTGTGGAGCCTTCGGAGCAGCAGTCAAAGTGACTCGGTACTGCCATCTCTGGTCCTCTCTCGCTAGCCAAGGGAATTCGAAAAGCCCCAGGGCATCGGTGATCGTGGCTCGATCTCCGAAATCGGATTCTTCGCAAAGCACCGGGATGCCGGCTTGAGGTAAGCCTGCTTCATCCACGACTACCCCGCGAATGATTCTCTCATTTGGGGTTCTCTTTTCCACCAAGACACGCCGATTGGAATCCGGCAACGAGGTCGACAGATCCCCGACCTTTGCCGTTTCCGTTGGAGTCGAATTGGACTGGCTTCTTGAGTTCTTCTGATCCCGAGCAACTGGATTCAGCCACAACCAAGTCAAAAGCAAACCGCAAAGGATCAGGACCGACCCCACCCATTTACTCATCGATCGGCCTCATCATCCTGGGGCTGCAAAGCGAGGCGAAGCTCACTTCCAGGCTCGCCGGCGGGGACGTGAATCTTCTGAAAGCTGCTTTCGCCACGAAAGCGCACGAATAGCCAGAAGGCTTCGGAAGGCATATCCGCCGCCTGATTGGGATCGGACCACCGAAACCAAAAACTGGGATTCACCTCTTCCTTCACATGCCAAAAAATCGGTGCCGGCCGGGAGGAAAATTCAAGTCGGATTTTCCTGGCTCGACTTAGCCTCACCGTCAGGTGGAGCTCTTGTTGGCCAGGTGGAAGAAACAAAAGATGAGGAGCGAAATCATGGCTCGATAACTTCACCCAGGACAAAGAGGCAGGCAGCCCCACGCGATTGCCCGCCCGATGAGAAAGGTCTTCCGGCGGCAATTGAACGGCAACCCCTATCGGCCGGCTTTGATCGTCGAGAGCCCGGATTTGAACTTTCCTCAAGGCATCCGGCTCGGGCAGGACCACCCAGGGAGAATTTAAATCGGCGAATACGGGCTCCGATTGCCACCAGGGGATCCAATCCGTGATTCCCCCCCGCTCCAATTCCTTGAGGTGAGAAGGAGGTCGATGCAAGGACCATCGCACCTCGGCGGCATGTTCCGGAGCTATCCAAATCGCGTCCGTCCGCCAAAGATCGGTGGCCAGCGGGTCCATCCTCAAGCCTCCCATGCTGCCGGTTGCCGGGATTCGATACAGGACCGGCAAAGGACGCTTCTTTCCCCGGTAGACCGCCATGAGAGGCCAGGCCTGGCTTTCCAACCAAACCGTTTGGCTTTGCCCGACTTTAGTTTCAAAAGAGCTGGCCGGCACTTTAGCCGTTCCGCGATAGCCTTCCATATGGATTCGACCGCGAGCCGGAGCCGGTACTGAGGCTTTCAAACGACCTTGAGAGTCAAAGGTCAGGGTTTTTGACCAGGCGACTTCGTTTTGAGCTAGGTTCCATCGCCCATCGGTGAAAAAAGCCAAGATTCCAGCTTCGCTTTGGAATGGCTCCACTTCCAGAACGCAGGACAAGGAAACCGGCAAGTCCGGCGCAGCGAAGTTCTGGATCACTTCTACGGTTGCCGAGGCAGGCTCCAACTCCACTTTCAGCACTTCCTCAAAATCATCGAAATCTTCCAAATCGAAATCTCCGCCGGAAAATCGGCTTCCTTCCGTTTGATAAGTTAAGTCTTTCAACAAAGCTGCGGGAAGAGCCACCAAGCCATTTGCGTCACTGCGAACCCGGACTTCCGGTTCGAGAGTCGCTTGGTCCAATCCCTCTCCTTCGTCCTCAGGCAGAAGCGGCAATCGAAAGATGGCTTCACCGGCAACGCCTATGCCTCCCTTGAGAAACTGAACCGAACAGGAATGGCGCTCTTGAGCTTCCAAGGGCAAAAGAACAGGAATGGGATTGCCTTGGCGATCGGTTTCGAAGCCATCGTAAATCAGATAGAGGGCGGTTTGGAATCCAGGGGCCTTCAGGATTATTCGCGGTGGCTGGCCGTTGGCCGGAAAGCGGCCGTCATAGAAACCATTTTCCGAAGGAAGCGGTTCCAAAATGGAACTTCCATCCGGGAAATCCCGTATCAGAAAAAAGCTGGCGCTTTCGATGGTTCGCTCAAAAAGCTCACTGGTTTCTTCCTCGTCGTCCCAGGTGGTCACCCAATATTCCTCCACCGCACGAAGCCACATCCGACCGGAAACTCTGGGAATCAATAAAACCGGAGTTTCTTGGATGAAGTTCCACCAATCCCGGCCCGTTTCCTCAAAGCGCCAGCCGGCCGGCTTCACCTGCCACTTCATTTCCATGGGAAAACCGAACTCCCGGGGATAGGCCAAGACGACTTGCCCTTCTGAATCACTGATACCGGCAGTCCAATGCTCCGAACTCCATTGCAAACGCAGTTCGGCTCCGATCACCGGAGAACGATCGTCCTGCCAAAGCAGTTGTAAGGTTTGGCTGGCACCGGAGGTAATTCTTAAAAGAACTTCCTCGGGCTTGGTATAGAGATCCAAATTCAGTTGACTTCCCAAATCCGGGGCTTTGGGCAAGGCCATCAGGGAAATCCAAACTCCCGGTTCCGGCGGTTTCGATTCCAACCAGGGGAAGGCAAAGGCCCCCGACGCGTCGCTGATTTGCAATCGATCGGGATGATCTTGGCGGCGCCATAAAACCGGGATTCCCGCCACGCCTTCTTCAGCAGCATTCAAAACCCTTCCGTTTAATGTCCATATTCCGGAGGTGGCCGTTTCCGGTTCAAAGGAACGGCTTTGCCTGGAAACGGTTTCCGGCCCCTCTTCGAGCTCAGTTTCCTCGGGTTCTTCGGCATTCGATTTGGATAAAGAATCGGGTTTCGGTTGCAGCGGCTGCAACCAGAACCACAGGAAAAGGGCGCCCAAGGCCAAGAAAAACAATCCGACCCAACGCGCCATGATCGTCAGGATTTGGCCGCCGGCCGGAGGCTGAGTTGAACGGAAACGAAGATCAAGAAGATCCCGAACATGATCGCCAAAAGACTGGGGCGAACCCAAAGATTGCGAATCACGACGCCCACCCCGGCCGCCGCCACGGCTGCTGGTGCCAATACCCGGGCCACTTCCATTTGCACTCTGCCTTGGCGGGCGGCCAATAGCGCCGCTCGAGCCGCGGTAGGCACCATCGCCAATAAAGAAGTACCGGCGGCGAAGTGAAACGGAATGCCACCGGTGACGTAAACCAAGCCCGGCACCACCACGACGCCGCCGCCAACGCCAAACAAACTTGCGGTGATTCCGCCGATCACTCCCAACAAAATCGTGGCGCCGCCGCGGGAAAGCCAACTTTCACCGGCCAAGGCGGGATAAAGGCCTTCTTCGGGCAAGGCTCCGAAAACGCCAAAATTACGCAAAGCGGTAAACACCAACAAAGCCACGAAAACGGTGCGGACAGTTCGCTCCGGCAACTTTTTCATGAGCCCGGCTCCCAGAACCGCGCCGAATTGACCTCCCAACACCACCAAAGCCGCTGCCCACCAAACCAGATGATTCGCTTGGGTAAACAGTTCGGCGAGGACGCCGACTGCGGCGACGGGAGCCACCACGACCAAAGAAGTACCCAGAGCCTTTTTCAGTGGCACTCCGGCCAGAATCAAAGCCGGCCCGAGGACCAGCCCACCGCCGATGCCCAAGAGCCCGCTCAATAAACCGGCGGCCAATCCAACCCCTATGCTGAAAGAAGGGCGACGCCAGCTTTCCCGATTCATCCTCGGTCCCGAATGCGTTGCGCCAATCCGGTGGTGGATCGTCCGGGATAGATCTCTACCAATCGAACTTCGCCGCCTTGAGCTTTGACGAAGTCGGCTCCGACCACGCCTTTATCCCGCCAATCCGCTCCTTTCACCAATACGTCGGGGCGAACCCGGTGAATGAGGTTTTCCGGAGTGTCCTCCGGAAAAGCCACCACCAAATCCACGCACTCCAAAGCGGCCAATACGTCCATTCGATCGGCCAGTGAGTTAAAAGGCCGCTCTTCTCCTTTCAAACGCCGGACCGAAGCATCGTCGTTGATGCCCACCAACAGGGCGTCGCCAAGGGAACGGGCTTCCTGCAAATAGCGCACGTGTCCAGCATGCAGGATGTCGAAACAACCGTTGGTAAAGACCAAGCGCAGGCCTTCTCGGCGCAAGGCTGCCAAAGCATGCTCCAGGGCCGGACCCGCGGAATCGTCCACCACCTTGTGATCCGGAGTAGCGCTGGCGAGGTGATGCAGGAGTTCGGAACGGCCTACGGTGGCGGTGCCCACCCGGGCCACGGCCAAGCCGGCTGCAGCATTGGCCAAACCCACCGCCACCGGCCAATCGGCACCGCCGCCTAAAGCCAAGGCCATGGTGGCGATGACGGTATCGCCGGCGCCGGTGACGTCGAACACCGAGCGCGCCGCCGTCGGCACCTCCAGCATCGGTTGCCCCGGCCGAATCAAACACATGCCCTCGGCTCCCAAAGTGATCAAAAGCGCATCCAGTTCCGCCTCGTGGCGCAATCGTTCTCCGATTTCCGCTACGGCAGCAAAGGAATCCATCGACTGGCCGGCGGCCGCTTCCGCTTCCGCTCGGTTGGGAGTAATCAAAGTGGCCCCTCGATAACGCCGAAAATCCCGATGCTTGGGATCCACCAGACTTGGCGCTCCTCGTTTCCGAGCTTCGGCAATGGCCCCTTCCAATACCTGAGGGCTTAAGACTCCCTTGCCGTAATCACTGATCACCAAGACGTCCCAAGAGCTGTCGCTCAATTGCGCCAGCAAACGTTGGGAATCTTCCTCGGTTAACGGCAAAGAAGCTTCCTGATCCACCCGCAACATTTGTTGGCTGCGAGCCATGACCCGAACCTTGCGGGAAGTCGGCCGAGAGTCCACCGCCAACAAGCCACGGCTTTCTACGCCGGCTTGTATTAACAACCGCTGCAAATCTTCCCCGGCTTGGTCCCGGCCCAAAACGCCGAAAGCCATGCCGTAGGCACCCAAGTCGCACAAGTTGGCGGCAACGTTGCCGGCGCCTCCCAATCGGTCTTCTTCCCGTTGGGAAAGCACGACCGGAACCGGGGCTTCCGGCGACACTCGAGTCGCATCGCCCCAGAGATAGCGGTCCAGCATGAAGTCTCCGAGCACCGCAACTCGGGGACGACCCAATTCCAATAAAGCCCGACTGAGTTCCCGGTCATGCATCGTCCAATTCCTCCGGTTGGTTCAAATACCAAAACACGGCTTGATGCAACAGGGGTACCAACAACTCGTGTTGGGCTTGCAATTGCAATCCTTCGCCGGGCGGTCGCATTTGGACGTTTTGAGTCGGCCGGTAATGGCGAATCATGTCCAGCACCGCCGTCATCATGCCGCTGAGGTCGGCGCCGGCGTTGCGAGCCAAAGCCACGCCTTTCAAGAACGCTTCCGGCATGATGACCGCCGATCCCAAATTGATCCACAAACCCTCTTCCAAGGTGGCAATGAAACGGCAAAGGGCTTGGAAATCGCGCAAACTGCCCTCCCCTAAGGCAGCGCCGTCAATGTTGGGATGAACGTGAATGGTGTCGGTCCCGATGGCGGCCAAGATCATCATCGGCTGGTCCGCCGCCACGGATTGGGCTAACACCGAGAGCTCGGCATGGGGAAAGTCGCCATCCAGGATTTCACGGCCCAAGGCCTCGCCCAAACCGATCTTTTCCGCCTGCACTCGGCCGAGAGCCGCTTCCCAAATCTCCACGGTTTCGCCGGCCATCCCGAAGCGGCCGACTTCCAGCGAAGCGGCCACGTCCTCACTGGTTTTGCCGGCCACGGCCAATTCAATGTCGTGAATCGCCCCGGCGCCATGGGTGGCCAAACAGCCCAAGGCTTCCTTGTCGATGAAGTCCAACAGATGACTTTGAACGCCGACTTTGATCACGTGGGCGCCGAAGCCCATGCCCACCGGACGTCCCTCCAAGGCACAAAGCGCCCAGCGTTGGGCCAGGCGGCGGAAATCTCGACCGGCATAGATGTCGGGCAGGGCCTTGAGAAAGGCACCGAAACCGTCCATCGGCTCCAGGGCCTGCCCCAAGGATTCCAACGCCACCAAGCTCGGCCGTTGGTGTAGGGAAAGGGTTTTGGGGCGGGGTTTCATGAGTCGTCGGATTGGCGGCGTTCCTCCGGCGGCCGGGTTCGGTAACGATCGTGGATCCAAAGATACTGTTCCGGGGTGGTGCAAATCACCTCTTGCAAGGCTTGGTGGACCGCCTGCAAAGCTTCCAACGGGTCTTCGGCGGCCAAGATGCCGCTGCGATCCCCGGCATCCAACAACCGGAATCCGACCCGGAACTTGGCTCGGCCATTTTGTAGCGGCAGGCGTTTGCCCCAAGCGATGCCGATGCCGGCGCCGCTTTTCAGGGCCACCACCACTGGAAAACGTTCGGTGGCGGCAATCTTGTTAAACCAAGGAATGAACACCGGGGCGTGATGAGCATTTTGATCCGCCGCCAACACCAAACTGCCGCGATTTTCCAACACCGAAAGCATGTGGCGCATCGCTCCCTGACGCGGCAGCATTTCCACCCCGAAAGACTTTCGGATCCCGAGGATTTCCTCGGCCAGGTAGTGATTCGAAGGCAAACGCATCGGTACCGCCACCCGGTGCTTCAATAAGGCCACCGCTCCGGGCACAGCTTCGACCGATCCGAAATGGGCTTGCACGATGACCAAGGGTTTGTCGACCCAAGCTTCCAAGGCTTCCCGACTTCCCGGTTCAAACTCAAGCCGTTCACCGGTGGCATTGTGCGGCACCCGGCGAGACAAAATGGCGGCTTCCGCGGCGGAATAGCCCAAGTGCTTCAAAGACTGACGCAGCACCCGATCTCTTTGCTCCGGGGTCCACTCAGGGAAGGCTTGGTTCAGGTGTTGGCGGCCGATTCGGCGGCGTTTTTTGGACCACCAAGCCAAACCGGCCAGCCTGGCGGCGAACTTCAAGAAAAAAGGCTCGGGTAAGGGGCTGAGGGCGCGAATCAAAGCTCGACTCGGAAGGGAAAGCAACCACGGAACCCATCCCTTTCGATGCTTCAAACGGCGGCGCAATCGGCGGCGGAGTCCGGCGGGTCCGCGACTCATTGCACCACTCTCCCCTGCCCGTCGTGAGCTTGCCAAAGCGGTTCGATGCGAGCCGCCCGCACCGGCAGGATCAAACGCTCCAACAAAGCCCAATAGTGTTCTCCACCCCTTTGGAAGCGCCAGTCCACCCGGCAACTCCAAGTTTTGGCCGCCAAATCCTCCGGCAGTTGATGCCTCAATTTCACTGCGTCCTTTTCGGTGACCCAAATGGCCGGGTGGCGGTCCCAATCCTGCCAGTCTTTAGGTTTCCAAGGATGGTGGTCGGCCATCCATTGGCATCCCAAAACCTGCACCCCTTGCGCCTCCACCAAAGCCCGAAACGATTCCGGGTTTCCGATGCCCGCCGCCAACCAGGCAACTTGGCCGTCCACTTCTTCCGGCTGCAAGGAACTCTTCCCGTTCAAGCTGTGCAAACTTTGAAACTCGACCCCGCCTTCCACTCGGGGGCAATCTTTGTTTTTGTCCCGATAGCGGGCGACGCGTTTCCAAATCGCCAGCCGGCGATCTTCGGAAACCCATTCCGCCCGACTTAACACCACCAAATCGGCTCGGGCCAAAGCCCGGCCTCTTTCCCGAAATAGACCGGCCGGCAAGCAAGGCCCAAAAGGTCGGGTGGCGTCCAACAAAACGACGTCGAAGTGGCGCCGCAAACGAAGATGCTGAAAACCGTCGTCCAAAAGGATGACTTCCGGAGGCTTCGGTAATGCCAGCAAACTTCCCAAACCCGCCACTCGATCGGGGTTTTCCGCCAGCGAGGCTTGGGGATGACGCTCTTCCAACAACCGGCCTTCGTCGCCGCCGTAGCCTCGGGAAAGGATTCCAGGTCGAGCATGATGTTGTTCCAACCAATCCACGGTGGCCAACAACAGCGGCGTCTTGCCGGTTCCTCCGGTGGAGAGGTTTCCAATCGACAAAGTCGGCCGGCCGGGAGCATGAGAAGTCAACCAGCCGCGCCGATAAGCCCAAACTCGGGCTGCGGCAATGGCACCGTACAACCAGCCCAACGGCCGCAAGAAAATCGCCGCCAAAGCCAGCAGCTTAGGATTCACTCCTCGCCTTGCCACCACGAATGGTTTTCAACCCAAGTTCGAAGTTGCTCCAAGGTTGCCGCGTGATTTGGATCCTGAGCTAAATTGTTCCTCTCGCCAGGATCTTCCGGCAAAAAGAACAACTGTTCCTCCCCGCTCATGAGGTCCAACACGTATTTATAGGGTGATTTCAGCACCGCCCGTTTGCGCACGTATTTTTCCCGGTGTTCCCGCAAGATGGGAATGAAGTCCACTTCCATCGGCACCGGCTCCTTGGGTAGGCCGGCGGTCTCTTCGACCAGCCAAGCCGCCTGGGAACGTCCGCGGCCGGAAACTTCCGGTGCGCCGCAAAAATCCAACAAAGTCGCGAACAAATGCTGTTGAGAAAAATACGCCTGCCGCCGACTGCCGCCGTGCAAGGCACCGGGAAAGCGAACCATCAGCGGCAGGTCCACTTGTTCGAAGTGCAGGGTTTGGGTGTGGCCGATGTAGCCGCGCTCGGCCAATTCCTCGCCGTGATCGGTGGTGAACACGAACAGGGTCCGGTCCCAATCGTCTCGCCGGCGGAGTTGCTCCAGCAAGCGGCCTAAGGCCTGATCCATCTTCCAAATTTCTTCGTCATAAAGGGATCGCAATTGGCGCCGATCGGCCTCGTTGCTCTTCTCCTGCCACTTTCGATACTCGCGATTCGGCAAACCACCTTGAACCCATCCTTGATATGTCGGATCGAGAAAGCGCACCTCCGAATGGTCTTCATAGGAGGAGTGTGGTTCGAAAAAGTGCAAAGTCATGAACCAAGGTTTGGAATCCTTCCGCTGCTCCAACCATTGCAAACCCAAGTCCACCACTTGATCGGCGGTGGATCCCCGATGAGGCGCCGGAGCGCCGTTTTCGTCCAACTCGAGGTCCACTTCCAAATAAGCGTCAAAACCCTGCTGAAAGCGGGTCCCGCGGTTTTTCATCAGCAGCCAATTCGACTGCACGCAGGAAGTGGCATAACCATGTTTTTGCAAACTGCCGGCCAAGGTCTCGGTTTGCGGCAAGCGGCTCCGGGCCCGCATACGGGCGTCTCCGGCCGGAAGGCGCATGACTTCATGCTGTTGTGGAGTCATCCCCGTAAACAGGGTGGCCATGCTGGGCAAGGTCCAGGAACTCACTCCGATCATGCCTTCCACGGTTACGGATTCAGCGGCCAAGGCCTGCAGATGAGGGCTGTTGGCATAACCCGGGTCGTAGCCATAAGGCTGTAAGTGATCCTGGCGCAAAGTATCGACCACCACCAAGACCAAATTCGGCCGGTCGGCCCAGGGATAGCCCCGTGGATGGTCGCCGCCCCCACAACCGGCCGGGAGCAGGGGCAAACCGATCATGACCAAGCCGATCAGGATCAAGCCCGGCAGGCCCTGGCCCCTGGAACGCCTCGGGTGAAAAAGCAAGAACCGAGCTAGCGCCGGGACGTGTGGCTTTGGAAGGAATTGGATTCGCATGCCGGAGCGGACCTGGACGCCCATGGTAGCGCCGGCTGAGCCAAAGCGCCTAAATCGCCAGAGGGTCCCAATCCGCCGGCTCGAAGGAGCAGGTGAAGTGGCGCAAAGCTTCCGGCTCTTTGGAAATCCGGAAACCGCCGAGCCGGCTTCGCTTTTCGAACACGAACCGAACCGCCTCAATGACGTAGTCCATGTGGCTTTGGGTATAAACCCGGCGAGGGATCGCCAACCGAACCAGATCCATCGGCGCCGGATCCTGACGGCCGTCTTCCAGGGTACGGCCGAACATTACCGTCCCGATCTCCACGCTGCGAACTCCGGCCTCCAAGAAAAGGGCCACCGATACGGTCTGGCCGGGGCAAAGCGAGGGCGGCACGTGGGGCAAGAATCGGCGGGCATCGATATAAACCGCGTGGCCTCCGGCAGGCCGCAATAGCGGCACGCCCAGATCGTCCAGACGCTTCCAAACATAGCGAGTGGAGGCGATGCGATAACAGAGGTAGCGCTCGTCCACGACTTCCTCCAATCCCACCGCCAAAGCATCCAGATCGCGGCCGGCCAAACCGCCGTAGGTGGGAAAGCCCTCGGTCAAAATCAACAAGTTGCGGCATTCCGCGGCGATGGATTCCTCGTTCAAGGCCAGGAAGCCGCCGATATTGCCGAAGGCATCCTTCTTGGCGCTCATCATCGCCCCGTCGGCCAGGCGAAACATCTCCTGGGAAATTTCTTTGACGCTGCGATGGTTTTGTCCCGGTTCCCGAGTTTTGATGAACCAAGCGTTTTCGGCGAAACGAGCGCAATCCAAGAATAAAGGAATGTTGAAGCCTTGCAGCAGCTCCCGCAAAGCCTTCATGTTCTTCAGGGAAACCGGTTGACCGCCGCCACTGTTGTTGGTGACCGTCAACACCATCAACGGCACCCGGGAGGCGTTTTCATTCAGCCAGGCTTCCAATTTTTCCAAATCCACGTTGCCTTTGAACGGATGTTCGGCTTCCGGATCCAAACCTTCCGGAATGACGAAATCCAAAGCCTGGCAACCGCTGTGTTCGACGTTGGCGCGAGTGGTATCGAAATGGGTGTTGGCCGGTACGGCTTTTCCTTTCCCTCCCACCACGGTAAACAAGATCTTCTCCGCCGCCCGGCCCTGGTGAGTTGGAATGACGTATTTCATGCCGGTCAAATCTTGCACCGCTTCTTTAAAACGAAAGAAGGACCGGGCACCGGCATAGGACTCGTCGCCTTGCATGATGGCCGCCCACTGCGCCTGGCTCATGGCGGAAGTTCCCGAGTCGGTCATTAAGTCAATGGTGACTTCTTCCGCCGGCACGGAAAACAAATTGAAGTCCGCCATTTTCAAACCCCGCGCCCGCTCTTCCCGACTCAATAAAGGCAAGGGCTCCACCACCTTGACTTTAAAGGGTTCAATGATGGTGTCAGGGCAAAACAGCCCCTGGTAACGGGGGTCTTTTCGGGGGTCGACTTCGGCCTCGTGGGAGGATGAACTGCAAGGGCTCAATATGCTAATCTCCTGGGGATGCACGCCATTCCGGAGCCAGAGCGGAGTCACTTGGAGTCCGCGCTTTTGTTTTTGAGTCGGAAGCCGGAAGACCTGGCTGGCGTGCTTCGAGTTTTGCTGACACCTTCCGTCCTATCGGAACTTGCTCGGGCCACCGGAAGGCGGCGGAGCGGAAGAATGGAACCCTCGGCATCCCTGGCCGATGCCATCGGCCAAAACCCGAAGACTCGGGAAGCGGTAGTCCGCAAGCTGGAGTGCCACGCCCCGCAGATCGAACCGCCGGATGCAAAGATCCTGAAGCCGGATAATCTCCGGTTTTTCCGACGGCAAGCCCTGGTCTCCGCCTTATGGCAAGAACTCCTGCGTCCGGAAGAAGAGGCTTGGCAACAAGTTGCCCAGAACCTGGAGGCCTGGAGGGATTTCCTGGGACCGGCCTCGGAACCCGTAGAGGAGAAACCGGCGCCGAGACCGGCCCCGCCTCCACCCTCCAAAAAACCGCGACATGGACCGCGCAGCGAAAACCAAGCCCTTCAGCAACGCTTGCGCCAATGCCAGGAAGAGCGCAACCGCCTGCAAGACGAACTCGGCGCTGAACGGCAGCGCCGCCAGGGTTTGCGGGAGGAATTGGCCGAAACCGGAGCCGAACGCCGGGCGGAAAGACTGCGGGCCACGGAATTGAAAAGGCGCCTGGAATCGATTGCCGCCGCCAGCGAAAGGGAGCAACTGCTGCAAACGGAAGTGGCCGAAACCCAACGCCAGCTCCACGTCCTCACCCAAAAATTCCAAATCCTGGAAGAGGAACGAGAAGACCTGCACGGCGTCCTGGAAGACCACGACCGCTTCCAGCAAATTCCCGACGAGGAAATCCCTTCCTTCCGCGATCGGCCTCTACAGCCGGAGGAGCATGCCCTCAGCGACCGCTTGGGCGCGCTCGCGGACGAGGGACGAACTCCCTTTCGGGTATTGGTCGTCGGTGGCGGCGAACCCCAGTACCGGCACCGGGAAAAATTGGAAGAATACGCCGAAGTGGTCGGATTCCGGGCTCACTGGCGGATGGCGGAGTACACCTCCTGGCACAAAGAGATGGATCGCCTGGCCGCCGACATGGAACAGCACTTCGACGCTCTCGTCATCCTGCACTGGAACCGCACCACCTTCACCCGCAAGGCCCGGGCCATTTGCAATAAAAAGGGCCAAAAACCCTGTCTGACCTGTCACTACGAAGGGTTCGTCAGCCTACGACAAACCTTGCAAGAGTGCCTGCGGCAACTCCTGACGCTCCATTCCCAAGTTTGAGCCGGCCGGCAAAGGCTCAGCCCGGCCGGAGGCGCCTCAGCGCAGCTTGGGTTTGCCCGGTTCTTCGTCGGGCACCAGTTCGATCAAACCCCGTTCCACTTCGGTCAGGGCGATGTCAATGGGATTATCCTTGTGCTCCAGTTCCGCGTCGAACAAGGGAGCGTCGCCGCGGACCAATTGCCGGATCCGCTTCTGCAGCAGAACCGTTTTTTCAAATGAGCCCTCGACGAAACGTTGCAGTCGCTGCGGCAGGGAAAGCATGTAGGTGCGTCTTGAGCCTATTTTGGGCGGTTTTGGGCAGATGAGCCGAATCCGTATTGTAGATCGCCGGAAGACCCCGTCAAGTCCCGTGCCAACCCCAGCCCGGGCCGGCAAGAAAGTCGCCTTCTGCTGTCCTAAACTTGGCCTATGAGCGAAGCCGTGCAGTCCTTCCAGAACTTTCAGGAAGGCGAGTTCGAGGCCATCCTGGCCGCCGTCAAGATGCCGGGCCGCTATCTAGGCGGGGAACGCAATCAGGTGGTCAAAGATCCGGCCCAGGTGCAACTGCGATGGGCGCTGCTTTATCCCGACACCTATGAAATCGGCATGCCGCATCAGGGCTTGCGGATCCTCTACCACTGCCTCAACCAGGAGCCGGAATTGTGGGCGGAACGTTGCTTCGCGCCCTGGCCCGACATGGAGGCCGAGCTTCGCCGGCATCGGCGGCCCCTGAGCACGCTGGAAACGCGAACGCCTCTCGGAGCCCTGGACGTCCTCGGATTTACCCTTCAAACCGAACTTTCCTACACCAATCTGCTCACTTGCCTGGACTTGGCCGGTGTGCCGCTTCTGGCCCGGGAACGCGACCTGGATCATCCCCTGGTCATCGCCGGCGGAGCCGGCAGCTTGAATCCTGAGCCCCTAGCCGATTTCGTCGACTTGTTCCTGCTCGGCGACGGCGAGTACGCGGCGATCGAGTTCAGCCGCGTGCTGGTGGAAGAAAAGCCCCGGCACCGCCGGCGGCGGGATTTGCTCCGAGCCTTGGTGGATCGCTGCCCTTATCTGTATGCGCCGAGCCTGTGGCAGCCGCATTTTCAGGGACCCGGCCTGGCCGCCATGGAAGCCTTGGACGGCCAAGGAACTCCTCGCCGGGCAGTGGTCTACGATTTGGAATCGGCCCCCTATCCGACGGCTCCGGTGGTGCCGGCGATTCGAACCATTCACGATCGCATCACCATCGAAATCATGCGCGGTTGCGTGCAGGGTTGCCGCTTTTGCCAAGCCGGCATGGAAAAACGGCCGCAACGCTTTCGCAGTGCCGAGACCATCAAAAAAATCGCGGTGGAGTCCTATCGCCAAACCGGCTTCAGTGAAATCGGTTTGACTTCCTTGTCTTCCAGCGATCATCCCGATTTAAACGGCATCATGGATGCCCTGGCCCCCATCTTTCATCCGCTGCGGGTGAATCTTTCCCTGCCGTCTTTGCGGGTGAACGAGCAGGTGGTGGAATTGCCGAAACGAGCCGCGGAGGTACGGCGCCACGGCTTAACCCTGGCTCCGGAAGTGGCCACCGACCGCTTGCGCCGAATCATCAACAAGGGCATTCGCGATCAAGACCTTTTCCAAGGAACCGAACAAGCTTGGCGAAGCGGATTCACCAGTCTCAAGCTTTACTTCATGATCGGCATTCCCGGCGAAGAACAAGCCGACGTCGAAGCCATCGTCCACATGGCGGAACATTGCTCCCGGTTGCGCAAAGAAGCCGGTTTGGGAGGTCCCGGGCAGGTGACCGCGGCGATTTCCACCTTCGTCCCCAAAGCCTTGACTCCTTTTCAATGGCACGCGCAAATGCGAACCGAACAGGTCGAGCAAACCCACGCCTGGTTGCGAGAACGGCAAAAGTTGCGCAGCGTCCGTTTGAAGTGCCACACCCCGGAAGCCACCTTGGTGGAAGGATTTCTCAGTCGAGCCGATCGCCGAGGCGGCGCCAGTTTGCTTCGAGCTTGGCAATTGGGCGCACGGTTTTGTGCCTGGCAAGATGAAATCAATCTGCAGGCCTGGCAACAAGCATGGCAAGAAACCGGTTACGGTCCTGAACAAAGCGCTTTCCGCCAACGTTCTTTGCAAGAAGTCCTGCCGTGGGATCACTTGGACTTAGGCGTGACTCGGGCTTATCTGCAACGGGAGTTTGAAAAATCCAGGGACAATGTTTTCACCGCCCACTGCCAAACCGAGGCTTGCGGCGATTGCGGAGTCGGCGCCGCGACCTGCGTGGACGTCAAAGCCCTGACCGGCTACTTCCAACGCTTCAACAAAGAGAAGCTCGTCGCCAGAGCTCAGCATCACCCCCGCTTTCAACAAATGCCCGGAAAGGAGGTGGCGGAAGCCCCGCTGGCTCAGCGCCAAGGCGCTAAGGCGAAAGCGATTCAGGGTTGAACCGGGACCAAAAGGGCTGCTTCGGCCCAGGATTGAAAAGACCCGCTTCGGCCGGCGATGGCATGCTGACCTTCAAGACAAGCTTGATAAAAAGGCATGCCGGCCTCCAAGGCGGCCCGCAAGTCGGTGGGATGATCGCCGACCACCAAGCCGCGGCCGTGGCTCTGGCATAGCCGGCGAAAAGTCGGCCCCTTGGTGGAACAGCCGATCGTGCCGTCGACTTCCAATCCCACTCGCTCGACGTCGGCTTCAATCACCTTTTGAGGTGCGGCGCTGACGATAAACAAGCCGGTACCGGAAGCCCGCCATTGCCGTAGCGTAGCCAGGGCTTGGTGATATGGATCTTGTCCGAAAAACGGCACCACCGTGCCGTTCCAATCTACAGCCAGGAAGTCCACCGGCTGAGGCCACATGGCTTCAGGGTATCGCATCCCACCAAATCGCACCCGTATCCTGGGGCCATGGCCCTCAGCTTTTTGTTGCTTTCGGCGGCTCTGGTTTGGCTTCCGCAAACCGGTTCGGAACCGCAAAGGGAAGCCGTCGATCGCCAGCGCATGCGCGCCACCTTGGAGAAACTGTGCTCCTTTAACCGCTTGGCCGGAAGTCCGGAGAGTGCGGAAGCGGCGCAATGGGCGGCGGAGCAATTCGAAGCCATGGGCTTCCGGGTGGAGCGCCCTCGCTTCGAAGTCTTCATGCCCCGGCAAAAAGCCGCCTCCTTGGAATGGCAAAGTCCCGGAGGTCCGTGGAATTCCATTTCTTTGAATGAATCCGGCGATGCGCGCTATCCGCAAAGCTTGGAACCGCAAGCCCCTCCCATGCACGGTCTGACTCGGGCCGGCACGGTCGAAGGTCCCTTGGTGTACGCCGGGCGCGGCAGCCGGGAAGAATTCGAGAAGCTCCAGCAGTCCTTGGGTTCGGATCTGACCGGCCGGATCGCCTTGGTTCGGTACGGAGGCTCCTACCGCGGCGACAAGGTGTACGAAGCCGCTCAGGCTGGATGCGCCGGAGCCCTTCTGTACAGCGACCCGGAAGACGACGGCCGCCTTCGCGGGCCGGTGTTGCCCGACGGTCCCTGGCGTCCGGCCAGCGGCATCCAACGGGGAAGCGTGTATCGCGGACTCGGCGATCCCTTGACCCCCGGCTGGGCTTCGATCGAAGGAGCGAAACGGCTGCCTCTCTCCCAGGCTCGCGGGCTGGCCCCCATTCCCAGCCTGCCCGTCAGTGCGGCTACGGCCGAACTTCTCTTCGGAGCCGCCGGCCGCCCGGAGAGCCCGTCCGCTTTGTCCGGGAAGGTACGCCTGACCATCGACCAGGATCCGAGCCCGGTTTGGATCGAGAACACCTTGGCTTGGATGGAAGGCAGTCAACGCCCGGAGGAGTGGGTGATTTTCGGCGGCCATCGGGACGCCTGGGGTTTTGGCGCCGTGGACAACGGCACCGGCATCACCGTCCTGATGGAATTGGCCGCGATTTTGGCGGAGGCGGCTCAGCAAGGTTGGAAACCGCAACGCAGTTTGGCCATCGCCCTTTGGGACGGCGAAGAATGGGGAATGACCGGCTCCACCGAATGGGTGGAGGGAAATTTGGATTCCCTGACCGCTTCAGCCGTGGCCTACATCAACTTGGACGCCATCATCAGCGGCAGCCGCTTTGGAAGCTACGGAACGCCTGGGATGACTTCCGTCATGAAAGAGGCGGCGGCCGCCGTCGGTCTTCCGGTTCCGGATCAACTCTCGATTCCCGGCGGAGGATCCGATCACGCTCCTTTTCTCGAATTCGCCGGCGTTGAAGTCGCCGGTTTCGGTTTCTACGGAGGCCACGGCACTTATCATTCTCATTGGGATCTGACCGCCGTATTGGTCGAGTACTTGGATCCAGAGTTCGAATATCACCAAAAGGCCGCCGCATTCACGGTGGAATTGGCCAAGCGCTTAACAAAGAAAGACACCAGGGTCGATGGCGTGGAGTCTTGGTGCCGGGAAATTCGCAAAGCTGCAGCCGGTTTCAAACCGGTACATCCGGAAGTGGCCAAGTTGCAGAATGCCGCCATCGACCTCCACGAAAGCTCCCTGGCGTTGAAAGAACCGCCGCCGTATCCCCACCGTTTCTTGCGCCTGTTTCTTCCGGTTCGACCCGGCGGCCGCTTGAGCATTCGAAACAGCACCGGCTATGCAGCCCGCTGGTTCCCGGAAGTCCAGGATCAATGGCCCAATGGCCCCGATCTCGGTCCGGCTTTGCAACGAGCTCGCCAAAGCTTGGAGCAAGCCCGACGAGTTTTGATTGCCGCAACCAAGCCATAAACTCCGCGGCCCACGCTCTCTCACCCTAGGAGCAGCACCGAAACCTGCTCCGGCCGGACGGTGCGGGTTTATCCGAGTTTGGCTTCGCCCTTGATTCCTTCCGGTTTCTGGCAGGGCAAGTGTTTGACCATGATCAAACAGGGATTCTTTTCCCCCCACAATTTGTTCTCTTCCAGCGGCCGGAAACCCATCTTCAAGTAAAAACCCCGGGTTCGTGCATAGGCTTTGCTGGGGCGGGAAGGGGCCAAGGTTTTCACTTGCATGAATTCCACCCCCCGGTCCCGTAGGATGGATTCGGCATGTTGCATTAAGCGCCTGCCCAATCCTTGGTCGCGCATGGAAGGGCTCACCGCCATCACATAAACGTCGGCCGCCGAATTCCCGTATGGATGGAGAGTCAGGAAACCGGCGATGCCCGATTCGGTTTCCAACACCCAAGTTTCCATGGAGGAAAGGGCTTTCACATAGTGGGCGATGCCTTCTTCGATGCCGAACCAATCCGGCAAAGCCCGAAGGATGCCTTCGCATGCCACTTCCTCACCCCTTTTCAAAAGCCTGATTTCCATGAACGACTCGCTGCGGTTCGGCGGTTTCACTCCCTCATCAATCGGCGCCATCGCTCCAAAGCTCGATTGACCTTCAAGCGAGCGTGATCCATCGAAAGGGAAAAGAATTCCGCCACAGCTCCGTAGTTGCACTCTTCGGTGAACATGGTCAAGATTTCTTGGTCGCTTCGATTGAGTTTTTGAAAAGCCCGCTTGACACGCCGCTCCAACTCCCGAGCCATGGCATTTTCCGCCGGGTCCGGTTCCGGAGACTCTTCTCCAAGTTCCTGCAATTCCTGGTTGACCCGAAGATCTTCTCTTCGTTTGCGAGCTTGGGATTTCTTCACTTTGTTCTTGATCTTCCAATCCACGGTGCGGGAAAGGTAGGTCAAAAACTGAGCTCGAGTCCGGAATTCCAACTGAAAGAGGTCAATCCCGAAGTCGCAGAACATGGATTGAACAAGATCTTCCGTGTCGTAGAGCAATCTCAGCCCGGGGCTTAACCTTCCGTGGCTGATATGCAAAACTTGCTTGGTCAAATAAGCAATGAATTCTTCAGCCAGCTTATTATTCTCCGGCGCTGCCCGATGAATGACCCCCAAAGTGGCATCTTGGAGCCCGATATCGGGACTCATCCGCTCCACAACGGCCTGCCAGATCTCCTCTTGCTGGAGAAAGGAAAGGCTTTCCTTTCCCAAGGCCAGGCGGCAAAACTCTAAGGCTTCCTGGCGTAGCGCTTCTTTTTTAGGATCCATAATCAGGAGTTCGCTGGTCTAAGACTGAGGCCGCGGGCATCGAACCGGAGTTTCAGCAAAAAAATTGTTCGCATTCCAGCTTTTTGGTTTTGGCAATGAGTGGAATTCTGAATCAGGTTCTGAAACAGGGAAGGGGAAAGAGTTCAGAAAGTGGACCAGGGCCATGGACCTCCAAGGGGAAAGGAAGGAATGAGATGACGAAAGACAATGTAGAGAAAACCCGAAGTCGCGTCGACCGCGTGGTCAATGATTACTTGGATTTGCAATTTCAAGGAGCGGCTCCGTCAGCGGAGGCCTTCATCGCCGGACAACCCCAGGAGCTGCAAAATGCCCTCAAACAACGATTCCGGGAAATTGAAACCTTGAAACAGGTTGTGCAGGGTGTGGAATCCACTCCTTCAAGGCACCGAATCGGAGAATTCAAACTGATTCGAAAGCTCGGCCAAGGCGGCATGGGGCAAGTTTGGGAAGCGGAACATGTACCGCTTAAGCGCAGGGTGGCCTTGAAGATCTTGCTTCACCGGCCGGTGGGAACCGTTTTGGAACGCTTTCAAAGGGAGGCTCAAACCATCGGCCGGTTGGATCATCCCGCTTTGGTGAAGATCTACTCCGTCCATCAAGATGGCAGCCGCGCCATGTTGGCCATGGAATTGGTTCGGGACGGCAAAACCCTGGCCGACTTCATCGCCGAGCAGCGGCAAAGGACGGAACTCCCTTCCAGCTATTTTCGAATCGTCGCCGAGTTGTTTCGCCAGTTAGCCGAAGGCCTGGCTGAAGTTCACCAAAAGGGCATTCTCCATCGGGATGTGAAGCCCGGAAACATCCTGCTGACTCCCGCCCTCCATCCCAAGCTGGTGGATTTCGGGTTGGCCAGGACTTTGCTGGACCCGAGGCTCACGGCCACCGGAGCGGTCGTGGGAACGCCTCATTATCTAAATCCGGAACAATGCAGCTTGACTTCTCTTCCAATCGATGGCCGCTCCGACATCTTCAGCTTGGGTACTACCTTGTACGAAAGCCTGACTCTCACCCGGGCCTTCCCAGGAGAAACGCGAGAACAGGTGATGGAAAAAATCATACGCCACGATCCTCCGGATCCACGGACGATCCACCATCGAGTTCCCCGAGACTTGGCCGTTATCTGCATGAAATCCTTGGAAAAGCAACCGGACAAGCGCTATGCCTCCATGATCGAATTGGCCGAAGATTTGCGCCGCCATCAGCACCACGAAGCCATTCTGGCCAAACCCGCCGGATGGCCCGCTCGCTCCAAGAAATGGGTTCGACGCCATCCAATCTGGTCCATCGCAGGAACCGTGACCGCCATTTCTTTGTTGGTAGTAGGCATTCTTTTGATCCGGACCTGGGCCTTGAACCAAGAATTTCGGGCATTGGAGTCTCTGCGCTACGTTCCGGTTTTGGACAACCTGACTTCGGAAGCGCAAGCACTCTGGCCGCCCACCCCTGAAATGGTGCCCAAATATCAACGTTGGCTGAATGACTGGGAGCAGTTGCAGGATCTGGCCAATGATTTAGAAAACACCCTCCTTTGGCTCGAGCAGCAAGCTGAACATTGGACCGAAAATGAACAGTGGGTTTTCGAACAGGATGAGAGACATGAAAAGCTCAGGAACATGGAGCGTGAGCGAGAATATTGGCAACGAAATCTTCATTTCTTGCAATACGGAAAGGACCCGGATTGGTTTGATCCAGAACAGTTTCCAATGCCTTCATCCCAAATTTCGGCAAGCCACGATTCGCTGCAACGGCAAGCTTGGAGTTACGTCGGTCCGATGAGAAAGGTTTACGGCCGTGAAAGCTTTGGCTTGGACATGATGCAACATCTTTTCTCGCAGCAGAGCTTTGTCCCCTCCAACGACACCTTCACCATCTACTCCTGGGCTCTGTTCGATAACGGTTTCCTGGATGAATCCTTGGATGCCAGCCGCCAGGCGCTCGAAATGGCTCCGGAGAGCGAAAAACCGAATTTCTTGGACAATCTTAAAATTATGGAGAGAAACGTGGCGGAGTTAAGAACAGATCTCGGTATTCAAGACCGGAAAAGGCGTATCGCCGTTCTAAACAAGCAGATTTCCAAGGAACGCTTCCATCTCGAGCATTACCGACCTTGGAAATTCTCCGATTCCCTACACCGCCACTGGCACGATCGTCTGGCGCGGGTCATCCTAGATCTCAGACAATTCAACGATCCAGAAGATGGCCTAGCGTCTGGGACTTCCAAGGAATACGGCTGGGGAATTCAAAGACGATTGGAATTCGCCAGCAAAGTAAGGGCCATGACCCTGACCGATCGGAAGGCGAAGCTAGCCTGGGAAACCGTTTTCAAGGAAATTTCCGCCGCGCCACCCAATTCCCCGTACAAGGGCTTGCCATTAAAACCCCAACTCGGCTTGTTTCCCATTGGGAGAGATTTGAAATCGGGACTGTTTGAATTCGCCCATCCCCTAACGGGAGATATTCCCGACCGAAATCCAACCACCGGCGAATTGGAATTGACCGAAACCACCGGTTTAATCTTTGTCCTCATTCCCGGCGGAAGCTTCGTCATGGGCGGACAAAAGGAAGACCTCGATGAGCCAGGCTTCGACCCTTTAATCAGTAGCAATGAAAATTTACAACATGAAGTTAGCCTGGATCCCTTTTTCTTATCCAAGTTCGAAATGACCCAAAGCCAATGGGAATACTTTTGCGGCCACAACCCCAGCTTCTACAACCCTAGCTTCCAGGGCTTCGGCAACAATCGCGGTTCCAGACGGAATCCGGTTGAACAAGTAAGTTGGAGATTGGTGCAGGAGGTTTTGGCGCGATCGGGATTGGAATTGCCTACCGAAGCGCAGTGGGAATATGCCGCCCGAGGGGGACTTGACCACGTCTGGGGAACGGTCTCCGATGCGGCGGAACTCGACCGTTTCGCCAATCTAGCCGACGCCTTCGCTAAAGAAAGCGGACATATGAACACTCTCAAATTTGACTCTCGGCTTCATGACGGTTGGGTCTCCCACGCTCCGGTGGGATCCTTTCTCGCCAATGGCTATGGATTGCACGATATGCACGGCAACGTTTCAGAATGGTGCCAGGATCTATTTCTCCATTACAGCCGAGAGGCGGCTCCGGGAAACGGCCTGCGAAAACCCTTCCCCAAGAACAATCCGGAAAATCGCATCATTCGCGGAGGTGGCTTTGGCAGCACCCCAAAACAGGCCCGAACCCGTTATCGATATCCACGGCTGCCGGGCTTTTGTTCCGGCGATTTAGGCCTCCGCCCCATGCGGCCCCTGGAATAGGGAAACGGCCGCAGGTTCGCACCTGCGGCCGTTGGAAGAAAACCCTTTACCGCAATCAGAAGTTGAACACGATCTGAACGAAGAGCCACAGTTGGTCTTCGCCATTGCGGATGCCGTCGCCGGCCAGGAATTGGGAAACGCCGGTCCACAGGGCGACCTGATCGGTCAGCTTGCCCTTGAGAGAGACGTCCACTTCCGTACCAATGGCTTCATCGGTGCCCTTGGCAACCGCGCCGCGGCCGCCCATGCCGGTGTAGAGAGCATCCGTACCTTCCGCCCTGGAAAGCAGGTGGATGGCGCCAATGAGTTTCCAACCTTCATCCACCGGCAAGGAGCCGCGGATGATGATGTCCTGAACGTTTCGCCACACCACGATGTCTTGGTGACCCTGGTAGTAGTGGTCGAAGTTGAACAACGGCAAGAAGGTATCGTCGTTGCCATCGCCAGGATTGTCGTCACCGGAGGCCAGTTCGTAGCCCAAGCCCACGGTGGCGCCGCCTTCGAAGGTCCAGTCGATGCCAGCGGCCAAGGCAGTACCCCCGGCATCCAAGACCCCGTGGTCTCCGCTTTGCACCGCCAATTCGACGTCAAAGGTCAAGTTATCGGCCAAATCGCCTTCCACCAAACCACCGATGGTCATGTCTTCGATGGCCGCCACCGGATCCCGGCGACGAAGGGCGTACAGATCGATTTGCACCGGCTCGCCTTGCCAACTGCCGTAGAGACCGGCGAAGTCGGTGTCGGCGTTGGTCGCTCCTTGGCCCAGAACCGGCTGGGTAAAGAAGCCGTCCAGACTCCACTCGTCACGGCCGAATTGGACCCGCACGCCGTCCCACGCACGGCCGGTGTTGGACCAATCCAACGGCGAGATCATCCGCTGGTTGCCGTAAAGCATCTCGAAGCGCCCGGCCTGAAGGACGAGTTCATCGAAGCCGGCGTAGCGACCGTAGAGCTGGTGAACCGTGTCGGCGGAGGGGCTACCCAAACCACCGATGCTTTCTTGGAACTGCACGAAGGCATCCCAGACTTCATCCACGGTGGCTTTGAGGTGGACCCGGCCGCGGCCGAGGTTCATGTGGTCAGAAGGAGCATTCTTGACCGGGGGAATGTGATCCCGGTCCTCCCAGCGGAACCGTAATTGGCCGCCGAGCTCCAAAGAGTCGATGCCCGGTGCGTGGACGACCGGGCCTTGGCCATCCCCCTGTGCCACCAGGTCGGGTGTCCAAGTCGCGCTTGCAAGCAAAGCAAGTACGGGAAGCAGTGCGATTCTCATTTCACGCCCATGGGTTCAAGTGGAGGACGGGCAATAGCCCGCTCCCTGGGGCCGACCAGTTTGGGGGGGCCGGTCACCGTTGGGAACCCGGTAATCCCCGGATTCTGATCGAACAAGGGGCCAACCGAAGAAAAACATGGAAATGGTGGTTAATTAACAGGGGCCTCGCTGCCAAAGAAGGAAGCGAGGCCCGCAACAAGGGGAAAAACAAGCCTCAAGGCCTGTTTTTCTCAGAAAATGATGCGCAACTGGCCGAACACCCAGAATTGATCGTCGTTGGCTCGAATGCCGTCTCCAGCCATGAATTGGGCGCCGCCGACAAAGATTTCGACGTTCGGGTTGATTTGCCCGCGAAGGCCCAAATCCACTTCCGTGCCGATGGCATCTTCCCCGGCTACGGTGGCCACTCCGGCGGATCCCATGCCGCTATACAGAGCGTCCCGGTCTTCCGCCAGCATCAACCAGTGCAGGGAGCCCTCGACGGTCCAGTTGTCGTCGAAAGGGAACACGGCATCGAAGTGAAAGTCGTGGACGTTTTGCCACAACACGATGTCCGCCCAGCCCAAGTGGGTGTGGTTGTAGTGAAACAACTGGCGGAAGGTCCCGTCGTCGGAATCGGTCGGATCGTCGTCGCCGGAAGCGTAATCCCAGCCCGCGCCCAGGGAGAATCCCTGATCGAAGGTCCAGGCGGCATTGGCGGCGAAGGCGAAGCCGGCGGCATCCAAGCGGCCGTGGTCGCCGGTTTGGAAGGCCGCTTCCAAATCCCAAATCAGGCCCTCGTAGTCACCGCGAGCCAAAGCTCCGAAAGTAAGGTCGTCGAAACGCAGCACCGAATCGTCTCGGCGCAGGACGTAGGCGTCGACCGTGACCGGAGAACCGTTGTAGCGAGCGTACAAACCTTGGAATTGGACGTCGGCGTGGGCCGCTCCTTGTCCGGCCACCGCTTGGGTGACGAAGAAGTCCACCTGGAAAGGGTCGCCTGCGTAAATCAGGCGGGCCCCGTCGAAGGCGTTGCCGGTCTGAGACCAGTCATCGGCGGAAATCATGCGCTCGTTGCCGTATGCCATTTCAAAGCGCCCGCCCTGGAAATCGAAGGTGTTGAACAGGGCATACAAATTGGCGTAGCCCTGATGCAAGGTATCGGCGGATGGAGAACCTCCGCCGTTGACCGATTCTTGCAGTTGCAAGAAAGCGTCGACGTTGTCGTTGATGCGGGCGTCCAAATGGACCCGGAAGCGGCCGAAGTTGTCGTGGCGAGACCCGACGTTGGTCGTGGGACGAGCCGGATCACGGACCTCGGTACGGCCGCGTAATTCTCCTCCCAGCGCCAGGCGATCGACTCCGGAGGTGGTGAGAACCACCCCGTCCTGAGCCGGCAACGAGGCCGTTGCGGCCAAAGCTAGGAGGAGGAGAGGAAGACTGGTTCTTGCAATTCCCATGAGGCAAAGGCGGCTGCAGCGTGCCGGTGTGGCTGTGGAACCGAAAGGTTCCGGATCAGAACTTCAAGCCGAGTTGCGTGAACAGCCAGTACTGGTCATCACTGTTGCGGACGCCGTTTCCGGCTGAGAAGAAGGCGCCGCCAAAGGTAAGGAACAGGTTTTCGCTCAAATCGCCTACCAGGTAGACGTCAAGCTCTCCACCGATGTCGTCGGAGCGGGCGGGCCGAATGCCCGCCCCTCCAGGGCCGACATAGATGGTGTCCAGCGAGGTTTCCCGCTGGAAAAAGTGAAGATCGGTGTGGAAGTTCCAACGTTCGCTCCACTCCAGGCGATAACGAACGGCCAAGTCCACCAGGTTGGTCCAAGCCACCACGTCGGCCAAACCGTTGAAGCGGTGAGAATCGCCGAAAGGGGCGGCGAAAGCTTCGTCTTCCCGGTCACCCGGAGTGTCGTCGCCGGTGGCCAGATTCCATTCCAAGCCGAGGAAATGCCCGCCGTCCAAGCCGTACCAGGCTTCCAAGGCCACCGCTTGGGCGCGGACGTCCAATCCTCCGCGCTCCCCGTCTTGCCAGGCCGCTTCCAAGCTCCAAAACAAATTGTCATAAGCTTCGCCGTCAAGGCGTCCGCCGAAAGTCAACTCGTCAATCCCGAGAGAGGAATCGTTACGCCGCAAGATATAGGTGTCGATGTTCAAAAACGGCGAGACCTCCCAAGTACCGTAAATGCCGTGGAAATCCGTATTGGCTCCGGCGAAACCGCCTTGGCCCACCACCGCCTGGGTATAGAAAGCTTGCCAACGCAGGTTTTCCCAATCGCCGGCCACCGTGCCTCCGTCGAAGGCATTGTTCAACAAAAACCAATCGTTCGGGGAAACCAAACGGCCGTCGCCGAACAGCATTTCATAGCGCCCGAGTTGCACCGTGTAATCGCCGAGTACCTGCTCCGCCAACAAGAAAGCTTGATGCACGACGTCGTTCGCCGGAGTCCCGGTGCCGGCAACGCTTTCCTGAAATTGAAAATAACCGCCCAGGTATTCATCGACCTGAAAGCCGATATTGACCCGAGCCCGAAGCGTGTTGGTGCGGGAAGATTGGCGGCCTGTCACGGGCCCGGATGGGTCCCGCACTTCCGCCCTCAAGCGCAATTCCCCGCCGAGGGTCAGGCTGTCCAGCACGCTGTCGGTTTCTAAAACCCCTTCGCGGGTTTCCTGCTGAGCCGATCCCGCAACCGCAAAGCAAGCGAGGAAGAGGATGCCAAGGGTAGATTTCATGGGCGCATGCCGGCGGGTCGACGCAAAGCCGGCTGGGACTCCGGGAATGGTCCCAAAGCGGAGGGCGCCAACACAAGCTTCAATCAAGGGAATTTCCCCGGTCGGGCTCGGGATTTTCCGACAATTTCGGCGCCATTCAGCCGATGACCCGGCCCGGTCTGCGGCGGGAAGCCAGGGGCGCGGCTACCATTTCGCGCTTCCTCGCCGACAACCATGGCTCAAGGACTCCGCAACGTCGCCATCATCGCTCACGTCGACCACGGCAAAACCACCCTGGTCGATGGCTTATTTCGGCAAGCCGGAGGCCTGGCCCGGGGGCAAGCCGGAGCCGAACGGGTCTTGGACCGAAACGACCTGGAGAGAGAACGGGGCATCACCATTCTTTCGAAGAACGCTTCGGTGGAATGGAATCAAGTTCGGATCAACTTGATCGATACTCCGGGGCACGCCGATTTCGGCGGCCAAGTGGAGCGGGTTCTTTCCATGGCCGACGGTTGCCTGTTGCTGGTGGACGCTTTCGAAGGTCCCATGCCGCAAACCCGCTTCGTGCTGCGGAAAGCCTTTGAGAATCACCTGCGGCCCGTGGTGGTGCTGAACAAAATGGACCGTCCTGACGCCCGGCCCGACGGCGTCATCGGCCAAATCTACGATTTGTTCATCGATTTGGACGCCGACGACGAAGCGCTGGACTTCCCCATCGTCTATGCCTCCGCCCGGGAACAATGGGCCACTCAGGATTTGCAGGATTGCAGCCGCGGCATGGCCCCGCTGTTGGACGTCATTTTGGAGCAAGTTCCGGCTCCGGTCATCCAAGATGGCCCACTGCAATACCAAGTCAGCACTTTGGACTGGAGCGACTACGTCGGTCGCATCGGCATCGGCCGCATCCGTCGCGGAGGTTTGCAAAAAGGTCAATCCGTTTCTTGGATTCGCAACGACGGCCGCCGGACCCAAGGGAAGGTCAAGGAATTGTTCGTCTTTCGTGGCATGGAAAGACAAAGTGCCGAGTCGGTGGAAGCCGGGGACGTCGCCGCCGTAGCCGGCTTGGAAGACCTCGGCCTCGGCGACACTTTGTGCGACGCCGAACACCCGGAAGCGCTGCCCCCGATCCAGGTGGACGAACCCACCTTGGAAATGGAATTCCGGGTCAACGACGGCCCCTTCGCCGGTCGCGAAGGCCGCTTCGTCACCTCCCGGCAATTGCAGGAACGCTTGGTGCGAGCCGGCTGGATGGACCCTGCCCTCAGGGTGCAGGCGGAAACCGCCGACGCCTTTCAGGTCGCCGGCCGCGGATTGCTTCACCTCGGCATCCTGATCGAAAACATGCGCCGGGAAGGCTACGAATTCTGCGTCGGCAAACCCCGGGTGCTGTACAAGGAAGTCGACGGCAAGCGTTGCGAACCGATCGAAGACGCCCAGTTGGAAGTCCCGGAAGCCCACCTTGGCCGCATCATCGAGTTTTTCGGCCAGCGCGGAGCCCAAATTGGCGAAATGGAACGCCGCGGCAACGAGGCGATCCTGTTCATGAAAATTCCCACCCGCGGCTTGATCGGCGCCCGCACCCAGGTCATGACCTTGACCAAGGGGGAAGGAATCTTGCACTCGGTGGCCGCCGGCTACGGCCCGATGACCGAAGGCATGCAAACCCGGCGAAACGGAGTCTTGGTGGCCACCGACAGCGGCCAAGCCACCAGCTACGCCCTCCGCGGCCTGGAGGACCGGGGTGAATTCTTCATTCGCCCTGGAGATCCGGTCTACGCCGGCATGGTGGTCGGCGAAAACAACAAGGACACCGATCTCGGTTTGAACGTCAGCCGCGCGCGCAAACTCACCAACGTGCGCTCCTCGACCAAGGACATCGAAGAAAAACTGCGGCAACCGCGAAGCCTGTCCCTGGAAGCCTTCTTGGAATACCTGGGACCGGACGAGTTACTGGAAGTCACTCCGGAATCCCTGCGCCTGCGGAAGCGCTTGTTGGACGAGAAAAGTCGCCGGCGAGCCGGGGGCAGCGCCTAGAGAATCCAACTCCTGCTACTCAGGAGCGAATCAGGACCCGGGCCCGGGGCCTTGCAAGAATCGTCCGAGATAGAAGAGAATGCCGCCCCCGAGAAGTCCGAACAATTCGAACTTCATGCTTTCGAGGCGTTCATCCTGAAAACCACGAGCCACACTGAAGGCCAGCCCTACCAAGACGACGCCGAGGCCCATCAATTGCAAGGCTCTTCCCAAAAGGTAACGCGTGGGCATAGCGGAATTATAGAAGGCTCCGAGACTACCGAGGCCAAGCCGCTGGTGATCCTGCCGACCTATAACGAGTTCCGCAACCTGCCCGAACTCTGTGCCGCCATTTTCCAAAACTTGCCGTCCACCGACATCCTGGTGGTGGACGACGCTTCCCCGGACGGAACCGGCCGTTGGGTTGCGGAACGGCGCCGCTACGAATCCCGACTGCACCTGTTGAGCCGCCCGAAAAAGATGGGTTTGGGTTCGGCTTATCGAACCGGATGGCTATGGGCTCTGAAACGAGCCTACGACCCGATTATCACCATGGACGCCGACTTTTCCCATCCACCGGAACGGCTTCCGGATTTACTGGCTCTTTGGCAACAGGGGGCGGATTTGGCCATTGGATCCCGCTACGTAACCGGAGGCGGCGTTCGCGACTGGCCCTGGCATCGCCGCGTGCTTTCCCGGGGAGCCAACGGCTTGACCCGGTTTCTGCTGCGAATTCCGGTTCGAGACGCCACCGCCGGCTTTCGCGCTTATCGAGCTTCCGGCCTTCGTCGAATGGATCCGATGTCGATCCAGGCCGAGGGCTATTCCTTTTTGGAAGAGACTTTGTGGCGAGCTCATCAAGTCGACTTACAACTGGCGGAAACCCCTATCTTGTTCTGTGATCGAACCCGCGACCAAAGCAAGATCGACCGCCGGGAGATCTGGCTTGGCATGGTTACCCTATTAAGGTTGTTCCGCCAATCTCTGCAAGATCGCCTACGCCGTGCCCGACGGCGGCGGCCCCGCTCATGAAATTCCTGCTCAAACCGATTTCCCTGGGAAATCTGTTCGGCATCCCCATCCGGGTGGTTCCGGCCGTGCCTTTGTTGGCCCTGCTGTTCGTGGCCAGCGCCATGGATCGAGGCGGCGGGGCCGGCGCCACCTTCGTGTTCTGGAGTTTGGTCCTGTTGGCGGTTTCCCTTTTATGCCATGAAATGGGCCATGCTTTGGTGGCCCGCATGTTGGGCCTGCGAGTGCTCCACATCACCATTTGGCCGATCGGAGGATTGGCCCATTTGGAAGGTATGCACGAACGGCCCTATACCGAAGCTCCGGTATCCCTCGCCGGTCCCGGCGCCAACTTGATTCTCGCCGCCCTGGCCCCTTTGCTACCCCAGCCTTGGGACGCCCAAGCCTTGTGGATTAACCTGATCTTGGGTTTGGGAAATTTACTGCCGGCTTTCCCCATGGACGGGGGCCGGATCCTGCGGGCCTTTCTGGCCCGAAACAGCCCGGAGGTCGACGCCACACACGCGGCGGTGAAAACCGCCGGCTGGGTTTCTTTCGTCTTGTTGATCTTCGCTTGGCAATACGGATTCCTACTCTTGGCCTTGATGCTGGCGGTCTATCTTTGGATTTCCGGTCGCCTGGAATTGAGCCAATTGGTGCTGCGCAGTTATCGCATGCCTTCCATGTCGGTGGGTGAGGTCTACCGCCGCTCGCTACAACGAAAAAAACCCGACGGCGCGGCCAACTCGCAGTCATATTCCCCATTTTCTGGAGGCGGTTTTTCGCAAGACGCACCGACCGCCGGCTCACCCCCACCCCCACAAAGACCTTCCGGTGACCCTGACTGGACTGGCGAGGACGTAGACCCAGAAGTCCCGAGGGAATTGGAAAATTTCCACGGCAGCCTCGATGAGTTTTTTCGCCGTCACCAAAAAGGCAAGAACAGCCACTCATGAGCTTCCTTCGAAAACTGCTTTCGGGCCAAAACCCTGCCACTACCGTAGCCGACTACCCCACGCTCGATGCCGAAGAGCAAGAGTTGTTGGCCATGGTTCGCGATACCGTGAGTCGCTTTCGGGACCAAAGCATTCAAGGGGATGTGCACGATCGGCAGAAAGAAATTCCCGACCCGGTCCGGCAAGGGTTGGCGGAATTAGGTTTGTTCGGTTTGTTATTTCCCGAACAAGTCGGCGGCATGGGCTTGGGCATGCGCGCTTACATGGAAGTGCTCCGCTCCCTGGCTTGGGATTGCCAATCCACCGCCACCTTGCTCGGCGGACATCTTTCCCTCGCCGGCCGCGGCCTGTTGTTGTTCGGCAATGAAGAACAAAAAGGACGCTGGCTGCCGGTCATGGCTTCCGGGGAATGCGTCGGCGCTTTCGCCCTGACCGAACCCGGCGCCGGCTCCGATTTCCGCAGCCTGCGAACCAAGGCAGTTCGGGTGGAAGGAGGTTGGCAACTCAACGGCAACAAGCTTTGGATCACCAACGGCAGCGAAGCCGGTATGTTCCTGACTTTCGCCCGGTTGGAAACCGCCGAAGACGGATTGGCCGCCTTTTTGGTGGACGCTTCCAGCTCCGGCGTTCAAGTGGGTCGCCCTGAAGACAAACTGGGATTGAACGGAAGCAACACCAATCCCGTCGACTTCGATCAAGTCTTCGTTCCCGATCGGGATTTACTGGGCCAGCCGGGAGAAGGATTCAAAATCGCCGCCGAGATTTTGAACCGCGGCCGGGCCGGTTGGGCCGGCACCTGTTTAGGAGCCAGCGAACGGGCTTTGCACGAAGCCCGCGACCACGCCGCTCAGCGGGTGCAATACGGCCACGCCATCGAAAAGTTCGGCATGATCCGGGAATTCCTGGCCGAAATGGCTTCGGACGTTGCCTTATTACAAGCCTTCATGGACCTCACCGGAGGCCTCGGCGACGCCGGCGAAACCGAATTGGTTCTGGAATCGGCTGCCTTGAAGATCTTTGCCACCGAGGTGCAATTCCAAAGTGCCGACTTGGCCTTGCAAATCGCCGGAGGCAACGGTTTTTCCCGGGAATATCCTTACGAACGCCTGCTTCGCGACGCTCGAGTTTCGCGCATTTTCGAAGGCACCAACGAAGTGTTACGCATGCTGGTCGCCATGCTGGCCGCTGCGGCGGGAAAGCAGGGTTGGCAAGGCCAGGGAAGTTGGGCTGCACCGGAAACTTTGGCCGAGGCATGGCATCCCCACTGGCACAAGCTCTATCCGGAAAGTGAACGGCTGCATCAGGAAGCCGTGGCTTTGGCGGCGAAACACGGCAAACAATTCCGCATGGCGGAATGCGATCATCGCCGGCTGGCCGACCGGGCCATCAGTCTGGGAGTCCGAACCGCGACTCTTTTGCGCCTGGCAGCCGAGCCGGATTTTGCCGCCGCCGAGGCGGTCCGCTATGGCCTGTTGAGGCAAGAAAGACGCTACCTCCAAGTGGAAACCGAAGCCCAAGCTCCCTTGGATGAAGCCATGGAGCAAGCCGTCCGCGGACTCCTGCAAGAGCAGACTGCAGCGCTGCGTTAAACTGCCAAGCGAACAGGTGGTCCTCATGTTCCAAACCCGTCTCCTTTGCTGTTTCGGTGCCGCGCTCTTCCTCCTGGCACCTTCCCTCCACGCCGGTTCCCCCTTGGAAGCACCGGCGTGCCCTTCCTGCTGCGAAATTCTTGCTGAAGCCGGTGGTCCGATTGCGGACCTCAAAGCGATTCAAGAACCGGAACCGGCTCAAGATCCGGTTCAGCAGGGGCTAGGGCAAACCCGCCGCCGCGGGGAAAAGCCGCCGGTCCTGACTCGAAACCCGGTAGTGAAATCAGGGAAGGATTCCGGGAAGGAAAGCAGCCAGAAGCCGGCGACCTCGACCCAACGGCAGCCGCAACAACAACCTGGCGGCCCTGCCAATCCCCGGACCCGGCAACTCAACCTGTCAGGGGCGCAGGGAGCCCCGCCCGCTTCAGACCCCAAAGCTCCTCGGCCCCAACGCCCAGGCGCCCCGGTCCCGTTTTTGGAAGATCGGCCGATCCTGGAAGTCGACGGCGTGGCCATCTCGACTTCGGAGTTAAACGAACTGGTGGCTTACTACCACAGCTTCCGGCCGGGTTCGGTGGACCTGTTGCTGCGGGACGCGGTGGAAGCCCTGATTCCCACGGCGGTGATGAAGGCCCGTTTCGCCGAAGCCTTGCCGGCCATGAAGGCCAAAGCGGAACAAGCGGCGGCGAAGTTAAAGGCCGGCGAAGATTTCTCCGAAGTGGTGCGGGAATATTCCGACGACAGCGAAGGTCCGGAGGACGGTCGCTATCGCTTCGGCCGGGAAATCGCGGTCCAACCGTTCGATCGCCTCAGTCACACTTCCAAAATCGGAGAAGTTCAGGGGCCGTTTTTAACCCGCTACGGATACCACCTGATGGCGGTGGTTTCCTATGAACAAGGAGCGGAACCGAAACTGGATCAAACCGAGGTGCAACACGTTTTGATCATGTATCCCTTTCAATCTGAAAAGGTCCGGGCCGAGATTCGGGAAGCGGTGAAAAAGTGCAAGATCAAAGTCTTGGAAGCCGGCCTTCAAAACATCGTGCCTCCGGAAATGCAGGCTCAAGTCGAAAAAGGTTCTTGAGTCTAAAAAGCCCATTCTCCGACTCGGTGCCATCGTGCCGGGTCGGAGCTTTTTTATAAACCGCTGTTTCCTCCGTTTTCTTATTCGGCGGCTTCCGCTTCCGGACCTAGGCGTAAGAGAGGCTGATTGGCTTGCACCGCCTGACCGGCTTCGACCAGGATTTCCTCCACCACGCCTCCCTGCTCGGAAGCCACTTCATTTTGCATCTTCATCGCTTCCAAGACCGCGACCGCTTGACCGGCATCCACCTTGTCGCCGACTTCGACTCGGACGCCGATGACGATACCGGGCATGAAGGCGGTAATGGTTTCACCTCGGGCTTTGCCACCGCCGCTGAATTCACCGGCTTTGCGTTCCCGCTCATCCTCGGCGACGATAGAAAAACTTTCGCCGGCGATATTGACTTGTAATTCCTTGGTTTCCATCTCGCCGATGGAAACGGCGAAAGCCTTGCCGTCCAACCGCAGGGCATATTGGCCCAAGCGATCGACGTCCGAGAAGTCGGCCTCGAAAGAACGACCGTCCATGTCCACCCGGTAGCGGCCTTCGCCCGCTTCCTCGATCGCCAATTCGAAGCTGCGACCACGAGCCAGTTTCAAGAAGTACTTCATGCTCAGCGGGGTTGATGGTCCACCAGGTTGCGGCGACCCTGCAAAACCCAAGGGCTCGGGCCGGTGCCATTGCCGGTTGTAGGTCGCAGTTGCGCTCGAGCGGCGGTGTGTTGCCGGTGTAAGGCGGCGGCGATCGCAGCCACTTCTTCCAAGGGGGAAATCGGCCGGCCGAGGTCCTCCTCCGCCGCCAACATGGCTTCCAAAAAGCCGGTGTCGTATTGGCCTTTCTGGAATTCGGCGCTTTCCAGGATTCGCAAAGCGACCCCGGCGCTGGTTTTGATGCCGCCGACGTGCAGTTCTTGCAAGACTCGAATCATGCGCCGAAGCGCCAGCTTTCGGTTCGGCCCCCAGGCAATCAATTTGCCGAGCATGGAATCGTAATACGGAGTCACTTCCATGCCCCGGTAAGCGGCGGAATCGATCCGAACTCCAGGCCCGCCGGGCAATCGAAGATTACGCAATACTCCGGTGGAGGGAGCGAAGTTGCGATCCGGATCCTCGGCGTTGAGGCGGACTTCGATCGCGTGTCCCCGGGGAAAAAGTTGTTCCGGAAGCTCCAAAGGTTGGCCGGCGGCAATCCGGATCATTTGTTCGACCAGATCCACGCCGTAAATTTCTTCGGTTACGCCGTGCTCCACCTGCAACCGAGTGTTCATTTCCAAAAAATAGAACTTCCCTTCCGAATAAAGAAACTCCACCGTCCCGGCGGAACGATAGCCTACGGCTTTGGCCGCCTGAACCGCCGCCTGGCACAATTCGGCTCTGGTTTCTTCCGGCAAAGAGGCGGCGGGAGCTTCTTCCACCAGCTTTTGGTGGCGGCGCTGTACCGAGCACTCCCGTTCTCCTAAATGCAAAACCCGACCGTGATGGTCGGCCAGCACCTGAACTTCGATGTGTCGAGGCGCCGGTAAAAACTTTTCGATGTACATCCGCCCGTCGCCAAAAGCATTCTTGGCCTCCCCGGATGCGGTGCGAAAGGCAGAGTCGATTTCCTTCGCGGAAGAAACGATGCGAATGCCCTTGCCGCCACCGCCGGCAGCAGCTTTCAACATTACTGGATAACCGACCTCCCCCGCTACTAGAGTCGCCGCTTCGACGTCCGCCACCGGCTCGGTGGTTCCAGGCACCACCGGCACTCCGGCGGCCACCATGGCTTGGCGGGCGGAGAGCTTGTCCCCCATGATTTCCATGGATTTGGGCGGCGGTCCGATGAACACCAAACCGGCGTCGGTCACGGCCTGGGCAAAAGCAGTATTCTCCGACAGAAAACCGAAACCGGGATGAATGGCTTGCGCTCCGGTATCCAACGCCGCTTGGATAATTTTGTCGCCCCGGAGATAGGACTCGCTCGGTGGCGAAGGACCTAAGGGAACCGAATCCAAGGAAAATCGGGCGTGAAGAGCTTTTCGATCGGCTTCCGAGTACACCGCCACCACGTCGATGCCGAGGTCGCGGCAAGTGCGGCCGATGCGAAGAGCGATCTCGCCCCGATTGGCGATCAAGATTTTGTCGAAGTAAGGGCGGCTCTGATTCACAGCGGCAGGCATCCGTGTTTTTTCGGCGGATTCTGATCGCGTTTGGTGGCCAACAAATCCAAAGCCCGGATCAAACGTTGCCGGCTTTCGGACGGCTGAATCACGTCATCCAAATAACCCCGCTGGGCGGCGATGAAAGGATTGGCAAAGCGCTGTCGGTACTCTTCGATTTTTTGTTCCTCCGCCGCGGCGGGGTCTTGGGCCGCTTGGATTTCCCGGCGGAAAATAATCTTGGCGGCTCCCGCCGCTCCCATGACCGCAATCTGCGCCGTGGGCCAAGCTACGTTGTAATCGCCGCGGATGTGTTTCGACGAAAGCACGCAATAGGCCCCGCCGTAGGCCTTCCGGGTAATCACGGTCAATTTCGGCACCGTGGCTTCGCAATAGGCGTACAGCAACTTGGCGCCGTGGCGAATGATGCCGCCATGTTCTTGCTGGGAACCCGGCATGAAACCGGGCACGTCTTCAAAGGTCAGGATCGGAATGTTGAAGGCGTCGCAAAAACGAACGAAGCGAGCCCCCTTGACCGAGGCATCGATGTCCAACACGCCGGCCAATACCGCCGGTTGATTGGCGACGATGCCGATGCTGCGGCCGCCCAAACGGGCGAAACCGATCACCAAGTTGCGGGCGAAACTTTCTTGAATCTCCAAAAAGCGCCCGTCGTCGACGATGGCAGTAATGGCCTGGCGAATGTCATAGGGCTGGTCATCGGATTCCGGCACCAAAGAATCCAGTTCTTCCGCTCGCCGTTCCGGCGGATCTTGGCAAGCTTTCAGCGGCGGATCTTCGGCGTTGTTCAGCGGTAAATAAGCCAACAACTCCCGGATTTGGGCCAAGCACTCGGCGTCATCGGCGGCGGTGAAATGACTGACTCCGCTAACCGTTGCATGGACCCGGGCCCCACCCAAGTCTTCACTGCTGACTTCTTCGTGGGTCACGGTTTTGACCACGTCCGGTCCAGTGATGTGCATATAAGACGTTCCGTCGACCATCAGGATGAAGTCGGTCAACGCCGGGGAATACACCGCCCCTCCGGCGCACGGCCCCAAGATCGCCGAGATTTGCGGTACCACCCCGCTGGCCAAGGTATTGCGCAAAAACAAATCGCTATAGCCGGCCAAGGATTCGACCCCTTCTTGAATCCGGGCACCGCCGGAATCGTTCAGGCCGACGATCGGAATGCCCAGCTTCATGGCCAGGTCCATGATCTTGCAAATCTTGCCGGCATTGGCTTCCGACAAACTGCCGCCGAAGACGGTGAAATCCTGGCTGAAAACCGCCACCGGGCGGCCGTGAACCGTGCCGGTCCCCACCACCACGCCGTCGCCTGGAATCTCCTGATCGGCCATGCCGAAGGCATGACAGCGGTGGGTGACGAAGGCGTCGACTTCCTCAAAGGAACCTTGATCCAACAACAGCTCCAACCGCTCCCGAGCCGTGAGCTTTCCTCGCTTGTGTTGGCTCTCGATCCGTTTGGCCCCGCCTCCGGCTTCCGCCCGGCGGCGCCATTGGTCCAATTGTTCCTGGACTTGGCGACTCATGCTTTCGTTTCCTGCTGCGGAGAAGACCACGGCCCTTCTCCTCCTTCCACAAGCTCGGTTAACACCCCACCGGTGTCCCCGGGATGCAAAAAAACCACCCGAGTGCCATGAGCGCCGGGAACCGGTTCTTCGCTCAAGGTCCGCAAGCCGGCATCCCGGGCCTGCTCCAAGGCGTCGCCACATTCGGGAACCGCCAAAGCTAGATGGTGCAGCCCCGGTCCCCGCTTGGTCAGAAAGCGCCCGACCGGCGATTCAGGCGACAGCGGCCGGAGCAACTCGACCCGGGTTTCCCCGGCATAGAGCATTTGCAGCTCCACCCCCTGGCTTTCGACCGTTTCTCGGGGGCCCAGACGGGCACCGAGAGCTTGCTGCCAAAGGTCCGTGGCCTGATCCAGGTCCTCAACCGCGATGGCAATGTGATCCACTCCGAGCAAGGTGGGCATGGGGGCAAAATTATAGGCTTCCCGGCCCGAGATAATCCGCCGATTCCAGTCGAACGAAGGCTCCCGACCGGGAATTCACCGAACGATCATCGGAATAAATTCACACTTTCCGAAGGATCATCAAATGATGGTGGGAGCTTGGTACGGCTCGAAGGCTTCCCCAAGGCAGGCGCAGATTTCTCCCACCGTGGCGTAGGCCTCGACCGCCTGCAAAACCGGCGGCCCAAGGGGCTGCTGTGGATCGGCCGCCGCCGCTGCCAGCTTCTCCAAAGCCTCTCCGTGACCTACGGCATCCCGTTGTTCGCGGACCCCCTGCAAAGAAGCCAGAATCTGCTCTCGAGACGCCGGATCCGGTTTGAAAATTTCAGCCGGCTCTTCGTCTTCGACCCGAAAGCGGTTCACCCCGACCACCACCTTTTGATCGCTTTCCACCGCCCGTTGATAACGCATGGCTTCGCGGTGGATTTCCCGCTGCACGTATCCGTCTTGAACCGCTCCTACCATGCCGCCGTAGCGCTCTTCAATGCCTTGCAACTCGGCCAAGGCTTCCTGCTCGATTCGATCGGTGAGACCTTCCACGAAAGGACTGCCTCCTAAAGGATCGACGACGTCGGCCACTCCACTTTCATAAGCCAGCACTTGCTGCGTTCGCAACGCCAACCGCGCCGTGGCCTCGGTGGGTAAACCCAAAGCTTCATCGTAGGAATTGGTGTGCAGGGATTGAGTACCACCCAAAACTGCGGCCAAAGCTTGCAAGGTCACTCGTACGGCATTGACTTGCGGCTGATCGGCGGTCAGCATGCTGCCGGCGGTTTGGGTATGAAACCGCAGCCGTAGTGCTTTGGCGTCCTCGATCCCCATACGCTCTTTCAGCAAACGGGCCCAAAGGCGGCGGGCGGCCCTGAATTTGGCGATTTCTTCAAACAACTCGTTATGGGCATTGAAGAAGAAAGACATTCGGCGGGCGGTAGCGACGACGTCCAAACCGGCCCGTTGTGCCGCCTGCAAATAAGCGAAGCCATCGCCCAAAGTAAAGGCGACTTCTTGAACGGCGCTGCAACCCGCTTCCCGCATGTGATAACCGCTGACGCTGATTGGGTTGAACCTCGGCGCCATTTCTTGTTGGAAACGAAATAGATCCACCGTCAAACGCATGGACGGTTCCACCGCAAAGCGGAAATTTCCCCGGGCAATGAATTCTTTCAGGATGTCGTTTTGAACCGTTCCCAAGATTTTTTCCTTGGGCACCTGCTGGCGTTTGGCCAAGGCCAGATACATGCAGAACAACACCAAGCCGGTGGCATTGATGGTCATGCTGGTGGAAACCTTGGCCAGGGGAATGCCGGCGAACAAGGCCTCGAAATCGCGCAAGGAGTAGATCGCCACTCCGACCTTGCCGACCTCGGCGGCGGCCAGGGGATGATCGCCGTCATAGCCGATCTGAGTCGGCAAATCGAAGGCCACGGAAAGGCCGGTCTGCCCCTGCTCCAAGAGATAGTGAAAACGGCGATTGGTCTCGGCGGCCGAGGAAAAACCGGCGTACTGGCGCATGGTCCAGTGGCGGCCCCGGTACATGGTGGGATGTATGCCGCGAGTGAAGGGATATTCCCCAGGCCCGTCCGGTGGAGGCGTCCCCTCGGCGGGGAAATAGCAAGCTTCCAGCGGCATGCCGGAGCCGGTCTGGAAACTTTCCTGGCGTTCGGGAAAGCGCCGCCGGTAGGGGTCCAAGGTTTCGGATTTCCAGCTTTGCGAACGGGAGGAAGTCATGGAGGCGGAACATTCTAGAGAGCTTGACGACTTCGCCAAGGCTCAAGACCCGGGCGAAACTGGCCCAGTCTATTGGAGGTTTCGCCACCAAGGCGGATTTCGGGCCCCGCTCCCCTCGTTACGGTGGGTTAAATCCCTAGAATTCGACCGCGAAGCTGGGTCAAAAGGCCGATTCAAACCGACCTCCAATAGACTGGGCCAGCTTCACCTTGGGCACACAGGCGTATTTTCCTGTAGGCTGATTCTAAGGACCAAAATCGGGCACCCTCCCGAGGTTCTTGCCCGAAAGGGTCTTGCAAGCCTCAGGGTTCACAGTGTTAAGCTGAAGCCCTGCCCCCAGACATCCAGGGCACCCGTAACGTCCGCGGCCAAATCCGCCAGCGGCACTTCCCGTCCCCAACCAGATCCAAAGGATTCCATGACGAAATCCTGGAAACTACCTTTCGCCGCGGCTTGTGCCGCGCTTCTTGCGTCCAGCCCCGCCTTCAGTCAAGACAACGCCACGGCCAACTTAATGACCTACGGCGACGCCGCTGGCTCCGGCCAGGCGATTCTGTCCAATCTGACACCGAACTCCACCACCTATCTGCTGGTTTCTCTCGGTGAAACTCCTGCCAACTACTTCCTGCGCGATACTTACGGCACCGGCGACAACGATGATTACCTGTCCATCGTCGGTCCGACCCCGCCGTTCCAAGCCATTTTGAACGGCACTTCCACGCCCGGCGGCCAATACACCCAACCTTACGTCCTGCCCGCCGTGGCCCTCGACCTCAAGGTCTATTGGCAAGGCTTTACGCTCCATCCCGCCCAAGCGGGAACCGCCGGCATGTTCCAGGACTTCACAAACGTCCGGGTCATGACCATCAACGACCACGGACGCTGGCAGTACACCTGCACCGATTTCCCCACCGCCGGCAGCAACGTCGCCTCCGCCGTGATGGAAACCGGGGTCAACGGCCTCCCCACCAAGTTGTTCGTCTCTGGTGGCGGCCCGGCTCTGCTAACCGATGAGCAGACGCCCTATCCCACTAACGATCAGGCCTGGATCTACGACGCCGCTCGGGAAACCCACACCGTGGCCGCCGGCGCGCCGATGACCGACAGCCGGGCTTTCCACACCTGCACCGCTCTGGGTGACGGCACCTTCTTGGTCTGCGGTGGCGTCCAAGGTCCGAACGGCACCGGCCCCTACTTCTCCAAGGTGCTGAACACCGCCGAGGTTTGGGATCCGGTGAACGGCTTCCAGCAAGTCGGCAACATGGGCAGCTACCGGGCCGGTCACACCGCTACCTTGATCGAAAGCGGCATCCACGCCGGCAAAGTGTTGATCGCCGGCGGTACGGAAGGCAACGGCGCCCACGAGCTGTACGGCGTCGACGATCTTTTGACCACCGCTTTGAAGTCCACCGAGTTGTACGACCCGGTCACCCAGACCTTCAGTGCCGGCCCCTGGATGCAGGAACCGAAGGCAGGCGCTTCCGCCCTCACCATGGCCAACGGCGAGATCATCATCGCCGGCGGCATCACCTGGACTACCATCATCTTCATCAAGGTGCCGGATTTCTCAGATTCGGCGGTGTTCTACGATCCGACCAGCAACAGCTTCACCTACTCCCGCAACTTGCAGCACAAGCGCGCTTTGTTCGGCATGGTGGAGCGTTCTAACGGCGACGTGGTTTGTGCCGGAGGAGCCGGTGGCGACATCCTCAACATCGGGCCGATTTCCAGCTCGGAGTACTTCGACCTGTCCAGCTTGAGTTTCGTCAACATCGGCCAAATGGGGAACAACGCCGCCTTCCCCGGCGCCGTGGTGTTGCCGGATGACACGGTGGTCATTCTCGGCGGTGCCCAAGGCGATTTGGATGACCCGGTTCCGGTCAACAACGTCAACATTCTCAGCCCGGCCAACGTTTGGACCGCCGGTACGCCGTTGCAGATCGAGCACGCCGGTGGCGTTGCCGCCTACTTGGAAGACGGCACCATTTACATGGGTACCGGCGAAACCGGTATCTTGAACACTTCCACCGAGAAGTCGGAAACCTACACTCCCTGAGTTTCCGCTTTGCCTGCACGAGAAAGGGCGTCCCTCCGGGGACGCCCTTTCTCCTTTTCTAATTTCGCCTTTGCAGCAGCCGCGAAAAGAACTTTACCAGGAAAGGGAATAAGCCAAGGCCACCGAATAGAAGGCCACCCGATAGCGATCGTTGGAGAAGTCGGACAACACTTCATTGTTGCCGGATTGATAGGTTTCGGGAACGGTGACCACGAAGGCCAAATGCCAATCGCCCTCACCTTCCTCTCCCCAGAGCGTGGCGCCGACGGCGAGCCCCCAGCGGTTGAAGATCACGGTTCCCATATTCACCGAACCGGTCGCCGCATTGGTTTGATAGCTCAGACCGCTTCGCAAAGTCAAATTGCTGGAGAGGTCGTGTTCATAACCCAAGGCGAAGGTGTAAACGTCGTTCCAACGCAGGTCCAGATCGATCGAGGTCGAGCCGTTTCCGCCGATGATGTCGTTAAAGTCACCATTGGTCGGATTGCTCAATTGGGCCCGCCAACCGTAAAAGGTTTTCGACCAATCGGTCCAAGTGAAATCCAGGTGCAGGCGATCGACTTCGCTGGCAAAGTGGGTGGTCGCTAAACCGATTTGTTGCGGGAAGGAAACGTCTCGGAGCGACAAGTCATAATCGCCCCGGGCGCTCAAACCGTAGAACTTGACGATCGGGCCGATGTCGGGATTCAAATTGACGTCGACGTGCCCTTCCAAATCGTCCCGAGTGGACGGAGAGCGATACCAAAAGCTGACCCGGGTGTCTTCTCGCGGTGCCCACAAAGCTCCGATCTGCAAATGGGCCACCAGCAAGCTTTCCGCATCTCCGTCGTATTCGGTTTGAATGGCGGGGATGCCGAAAAAATCGGCAAGGAAATCACCCCAAGTACCGCCCAAGGGTGAATCCCCCTTGAAGGTATCCCGGGTGTCGACTTCCGTAGCTCCTTCAATGCCCAAGCGGGTGTGCATCACACGGCCGCCGATCCCAAGAGAAAGGTTGTCGCTTGCTCGCCAGGAAAGCGCCGGATTGAAGCCCATTTGCAGCAGCTTGGCGCGGATTTCCACCTCTCTCGGAGGTCGAAAGAAACCGACGTTCAACTCGGTTTTGCGTTCCATATCCGCTTGGCCGGCCAAGCCGGGCAGCAGGGTAAGTCCGAAGAAAGTGTTGTCGTCCAGGGCCGTGGCCCAACCGCCCCAAACCCCGCCACCGAAGTTGGCCCGGTTGCGATACGTCCGGCCGGAGGCATCGGTGGTCTTGGCCGGAGCCCAGATCGCCCTGGCGGTGTATTCGACCGCTCCTTGTTGCGCCTGCCGCGGCCCGTCTCCAAAGAAGAAGCCCAAAGCAGCCGGGTTCTGGGATATCTCCATGACCGAGTCGGCGGCGGCCGCCCCGGCGCCGGATCGGCCGGCTGATTGAACTGAAACCCCGGTAACGCTGCCGCTTTGCTGAGCCGCCAGGGGACTTGCCGAAGCCAAGAAAGTGATCAGGCCAAGGCGACGAACTGTATTTACCGCCATTCTTCGTCCTCCGCAGGTAAGCGCTGGCCGAGAAAGGCGTCCAAAGCGGTGAAATCGGGAGCCAGAGGAGCGGCGAAATCCAATCGCTCGCCGCGCTCTGGGTGTTCGAAGCTCAAACGATGTGCGTGCAACAGGGTTCTCTCAACAGGGGGGGAATCGGGGGGTAGCAGGCCGGGACCGAAGTTTTTCGCGCGGTACAAAGGATCCCCGACCAAAGGCAGGTCGACGGCGCTGAGATGGACTCGAATTTGATGGGTCCGGCCGGTTTTGGGAAGGACTTTTAGGTGGGCGAATCCCTGATAGCGTTGCTCCACTTGCCAGTAGGTCAAAGCCTGACGAACGCCCGGGCCCAAGTGCCGCACGCACCGGACCCGATCCGGACGCTTGCGATCTCTCGCCAAAGGGCGATCGATCCAGTCCGATTGAAAGCGGGGTTTGCCGTAGACCAATGCCCGGTATTCTTTCTCCACGCTGCGTTCGGCAAATTGTTCTTGCAAGTCCATGAATACGCTTTGATCGAAGGCGACCACGCAAACGCCGGAAGTATCCCGGTCCAAGCGATGAACGATCCCCGGGCGCTCGGCACCCTGGTTAGTCGGCAAATGAGGGCCGAATCGTTCGGTCAGGAAGGTGGCGACGGTGGGCTGGGGATCGCCGGGGTAGTTGCCGTGCATGGCCAAGCCGGGCGGTTTGTCCAGAATGGCCAGCCAGTCGTCTTGATAGAGGATTTCCGGCTCCAAGCCGGGCAGCACCAAAACCGGCGGCTCCGGCAGTTGAAGTTGCAGTTCCTCGCCCCCGTCCACCGGCTGGCTGGGCCGCTGTAAGGTGCGGCCGTCCAGCTTCAGGCGGCCTTCCCGGATCCAGCGGCTGATTTTGGATCGGCTGCTTCCCTCCCCCAGCAGCTCGGTGACCACCCGATCCAGGCGTTCGCCGCGAAGATGGATTGGCACGACCGCTTGCCGCTTTCGAGGGACTTCTTTCATGTTCGGAAACCCGCAGAGGCCAACAGTCTAAAGGGGGAGCTCGTAGTGGGTGTGGGGAGGTTGGCCCTGCCAGACCGGCAGGGTACTCTGTCGGGCCCAACCCGCGCTCCAAACGCTTTCAGGAAATGATCCTCAGCGCCATCATCCTCTTCTCGCTGCCTCAGGTGCAGGTCGATCAAATCCCCGGATTGATCGCCGTCCCCCGGGGCAAGGTCGTCATCGGCATGGACCGCAAAGTGGCCGAGGAGTTCATCCTCCACCACCCCGGATCGGCCAAACAACTCGGCGGCTGCACTCCCCAAAGCCGGCAAAACGTCGAGGCTTTTTTCATCAGCCCGACTGAAATCACCAACGAAATGTACCAACGTTTCGTGGCCGCCACCGGAGCGCAACCACCCGTCAGTTGGGTGGACATCCCGCCGAAAATGAATCTGGCCCTGATTCAATGGGGCAAGGAAAAGTTCGGCCCGGCCTTTACCCTGAATGCTCAGGCCAAAGCGGCCTGGTGGGCGGACCACTGGCAAGATAAGGAATGGCAAGGCTTCCCCTTGGTGGCCAAAATGCCACCTGAAGCGGCCTTGATGCCAATCGCCTTCTGCTCTTACGACGATACTTTGGCCTATTGCCGTTGGGCCGGCTTGAGATTGCCCACCGAGTTGGAATGGGTCCGGGCCGCCATCGGCGATAAGGATTGGCCCTATCCTTGGGGAGACAAATTCGACGCTTCGCTGTTGGCTTTCGAAGCCACCAAGCCGGTCAACCTAGCCCACAAAATGATGCCGGTGAATTCTTTCCCCGGCAACGCGTCTCCTTTCGGTTGTGTGGACATGGCTGGAAACGCCTGGGAATGGACCGGAACCGGATACGACTCCTTGGAAGGTTTTTCCGGATTCAGCGTGAAGACTCCTGCCGGATTGGTGGAAGCCTTTCCTGATTTCGATCCCGGCTCCCCGGTCATCAAAGGCGGTTCTTTCATGAACCCCGATTACATCTCCCGGGTCGATTTTCGCGTTGGCGTTGTGCAGCAGGCCAAAGTGGAGCACATCAGCTTCCGGGTCGCTGCCGATACCGCTCCTTGCCGCACGGCCGCCTCTTACGCCACCGCGGCGGTAAACGCCCAAGTCATGGGAGGCAGCGGTCAGCGCATCCTGGACCTGGATGGAGTGTTGGGTTTGGAAAAACGCCGCTACGTCAAGGAAGAAACCCTGAAAGCCAACCGGGCCAAACCCAAGGGCGGAATCAAAGCTCCCGAAGTTCACAAGGATTACCGGGTCTTCGATGGTTACGACTATCTTTCCGTCATTCCTGTTAAGAAACTGGAAGTCGGTTCCTTAGAAAAACTGCGGCGTGAAGTCACGGACGGCGGCCCGGTGCACCTTGGCGTGATTCATTCTTCGGTCGCCCTCCAAGAACCTGTGGTGCAACCTGGAACCTACATCTTGGCTTACCTTGGTGAACAAACCTTGGATGCCCTGGTGGAGAAGGGAGCCATGATTCCGGAAGAGTTCCAAGACATGGCCAAAGGAAAGGCCAAGCCCAAGGAAGTCGTGGAAGACGAAGAGGAAGATCTGCAGGATAGGGATCGCTGGCCCGATCTTTCCGGAATCGAACTGCGCCCCTTGCGGGAATATTTGCTGGTGATTGACATGGAACAGAAAGCACTGGGCGCCATCCCCTTGCGGGGCAAGCCGGTGCTGGAAACCGAACGGAAAGCCAAAAAGGAAATCACCCTCGATCTAGGTGCTGACGCGGTGAACTTCTCCTTCCCGGTAGTCTGCACCAAGCGCGGCCGAGTGATTACTTTCCGGTTCCCGTTGCGCCCCTTGGGTCAGGAAGGAAGTTTGGTTTCGGAACGCCACTGGGACGGTGACTACTTCCAGATCAAGCAGCCGGAATAATCGCTTTTTGTTTTGGAAGTGAGGGACGCCTCTTCATCCGCAAGGGTGAAGAGGCGAAACTGGCACAAACGAATGGAGGTAATTTTTAAACCTCCGGCGTAACCAAATCCGCCTCAAGCCGTCTGCCTAGCCGAACCCTTTTCTTTCGGAGGCACCGGCGATGCCGCGTTTTCAACCCCCGCACTGCCCCTGGGACGCCTGTCCCAGCCGCACCGATTCCGTCCCCTTCCGCTTTCAAAAACGAGGCTTCTACAGCGGCCGCCAGCAACGCAGAATCCAGCGCTTTTGGTGCCACGGCTGCCGCCGTTCCTTCTCGTCCCAAAGCTTCAAGTTCCACTATCGCCTGAAGTACGGCCGGCTCCATCTCGACTTCTGGCCGCTGGTGGTGAGCAAAGTCACCCTGCGACAAAGCGCTCGCATGCTGGGAGTGGATCGCCGCACCTTGGCCGACCGCCTGTTGCGCATGGGCGAACACGCTCGCCGCTTCCATCGCTTGCGATTACAGGAGGTGGC
>QQUA01000024.1 GCA_008501825.1 Planctomycetota bacterium
TGCAAGCCGATGCCTACTCCGGCTACGACGCCCTATTCCGCCGAGACGACGTGGTGGAAGTCGGGTGTTGGGCTCATGCTCGTCGCTACTTCTACCAAGCGCTACAAGGACAGGTGGAAGAGGCGGCCCCGGCCATGGCTTCTATTCGACGGCTGTACCAATTGGAGAAGGAGCTGCAGGATCGGTCGCTGGAAGAAAGAAGGCAGCTTCGTCAGGACAAGGCGAAGTCGATTCTGGAGAATCTGAAAGCCAAATTGAAATTGGAACAAAGCTTGGTGCTGCCAAAAAGCAGCTACGGCAAGGCGATCGGCTATGCCCTGCGGCATTGGGAAGCTTTGAATCGGTACCTGGAAGATGGCGATCTGGCCATCGACAACAATGCTTGCGAACGGGAAATCCGGTCAGTAGCGATTGGCCGAAAAAATTGGCTTTTTGCCGGCAGCAAAGCCGGAGGAGAACGGGCGGCGATCTTGTATTCGATCATCCAGACTTGCCGGGCCTGCAAGGTAGAACCGTGGGCTTATTTGAAGGACGTGCTTTCGAAGATCCACACGACGCCCAAGGAAAAGATCGCTGAGCTCACGCCGAGAGCTTGGAAGCGGAATCGGGCTTGATTGAAAAAAGGTGTGGGGTCCTGGTCGACCTGTGGTCTATCGGACGGTAACCATCTTTTTTTGATTTTTCTCCATTTAACCCCAACAACTTGCCCACGAATTCATCAACGCTTGCGGCCTAGCGTGTCAACACGACCACCCAGTTGCTCTCGAATCGACCGAGTTGCCACAGCTTAAGGCTCCTATCTTCTCATACATTTCATATACATCCAATAATCCAATACACCCCCACCCTTCACCCACTCTACGATGACCGAAAGATTCACAAAAAAAACAAGCACTCGAATGGCTCCGTGGCGGTCGTGAGGGAAATCTGGGGCCAACCCTTGAGTAGAGAGCAGGCCCCTTGTTCCGCCAATGCCGCTAACCAACGGTCATACTCACGACATTGGAAAGAATGCAAGTTTGAATGTCAATTGCCTGAAACCACACGGCCGCACCTGTAACACCAGCAGGAACGTTTACGGAAAAGCTCAAGTTGCCTTGGGAATCGGCAGCGTGAAGCGGTAAATCTTGGTTGATCGGCAAGGAAAGCTGGAATTCCACCGTCCCGCAAGGTCCCGCCGAAAAGCCCGCCGGCCCTGCTCCGGTTAGAGAGTAAAGGACAGGTACCAAACTATCTGGACTGGCATTCGTCACGTCAATCACAGCCGGTTGACCCGATATGAGATTCGACACACTGATTTGCGGAAGAACTGAAGAAGGAATGTAGCCGACATCCATTTCAGTAAGAATGAAATTTCCATTACCTGGAAAATGACCGGGCCCGTCGAAAGGCAAGGAGGAGTGTTCAAAAGTTTCAAGGCGTATACCGGTAATTGGGTAATTTGAGTACTTAAAGCTCAAAAAGTATGCGCCAGCTACGGGCACAACTCCAGAAGTTAGAATACTACCATCAGGAAGAACACTGAAACTCATTCCTGGGGGAAGAACTACGCTTTCTGGGTCTGACAATACTTTCCAATTAGCATCAACATCCCCTCCATCGTCAAGCCCGTCTGCAAATTCCGCTCGGTCATCGCCGGTGACCGAAATCCTGAAACATCCTAATAGGTGCCCAGGATTGGGATGAAGAAAGAAAAGCGTAAATTGGAGAGCCCCAGGACCTAGGTCAGTTTCGATTTCCCAACAGGCAATTTCGGCGGCCGCATCGGGAGGTTGATGGATTGCCCATCCGTTTTGGGGCCCGAAGTCGCTGTCAATTACCAAATCTGGGCTGGATGGATATCCCGGGTTAATAACAGGTTGGGAAAACGTCGCGGTTCCCTCCTGCAGAATGACCCGTTGCTGCGGAGCTAGAGAAACTATGAAGAGTGTGGTTGAACAAAGAAGCAACATGGAACCTCCAGTGTGAACAAAACCGACTCGAAAGTTTTCTTGCCCATCTCAAGATTTTCAGGAAACAGACAAGTGAAATATTAGAAAACTCCGCACCAAAACAAAACTGAGTTTCGATCCAAATTTGATAAAGGAACGATTGGGTTGTTCTCAAATTTCGTTCTGTCCAAACGAAAGGAGCCCTAACAGCCAACTAGGGAAACGATTCTTCGGACTACAAAAACAGCCGAGACTGCCTGTAGGACCATCAATAACCATCCTCCTAACCGAGCAACAACCCAGCGCGGCCACGGGAGCTGAGAAGGCCAAACGGCGATCCAAAGAAACGCCGCGATTGGACCGAGCAGTCCCTTAATTCGCCTCGGCGTTCAGGAACATCCAGCCGGCGGTCAGCACCGATAGGACGGTGAATAGGACGAAGCCGCCGACCCAGCGGCGGTGAACCGGGCGCCGGACGGTCCCTCGGGCCAGCCCGAGGCCGGACCAAACCACTCCGGGCAAGCAGCCCAGGGATACGAAGGCACATCCCAGGTGGACGTACAAACGGGTCAGATCGAAGCTGAAACGCCGGCCGTACAGCTCCGCCTGAATGATGGCCAGCGCTAAAAGCACCACCGTAATCGCTACGGTGACGTAGTGCCGTTGGCGCAAACCCCGCCACCCTGCATGGATGGCGAGCACCAGGAACACGACCGTGGCTGCGAGATTGATCAGGAAAAGGGGACCGTTCACCGCGCCAAGACGATAGAACACCTCGGCATCCGACTCCAGCCCAGTTTCCCCGGGCGCAGCCATACCGCCCCCCTCCCACTCCAAACCATTCCTTGCCCATGCACCTCCTTTTGGCCCTGCTCTTGCCTTGCCTTCAAGGCCCCGGAGAAGTCTCCCCGCCCCAGGAAGGACCTTTCCTGCTGCAGAACGTCCACCTCTGGCACCCGGACGGCAATCGCCTGAATCAGAGCCTGTGGATTGAACATGGCCTGGTGCAACGGATGGTCGGCCCGGATCGACCTCTGCCGATCCCGCCGGAAGCGAAAATCATCGAGGCCGAGGAAGATTGGTGGGTCTATCCCGGCCTGATCCACGGCAACGGTCCGGCCCGGTGGTTCGCCGAGGAAGCAGCCCATCCGTACCGATTCCAAACCACCGACCCGAAAGCCGACCCCATTCCGGCCATGGAGTGGGGCGAACGCCGCAATTTGCGCGGCTGGTACCGGGTCGCCGACGATTTGGACTGGGATCCGCAATCTGCCAAGTCCTGGCATCGGCAAGGCTTCACCAGCACTTATTTGCTGCCGGCTCAGGGATTGGTCCGCGGACGAGCTGCCTGGGTGAGTTGGAACAGCCGGCCTTTGGGAGAAGCCCTTTTGCAAAGAGATGGGGCCATGACCTTGAGCTTGCGTTCGGTCCGGGCCGGTTATCCCCGCACCCCGATGGCTTCCCTGGCGTTGCTGCGCCAGGCGTTGCTTGACGCCGAACGGCAAGACCGGGTGGAGAAAAACAGCCGCCAAAAGGACGACCCGGATTGGCAAGCCCTTCAACAAGAACCGGATCGGCCGTGGTTGTTTTTGGCCAATAGCACTCGCGAAATCGAAAACGCCCTGGATTTGATGCGCGATTTCGGCAACGGCCGGCGCATTATCGTGGTCGGAGGTGCTCAAGCCTGGCAGTTGGCCGATCGCTTGCGGGAAAGCCAAACCGCCGTTCTCTTTCGCCTGGACCTGGACGATCCGCCGGCTTCCGGGAAAACCGAAGCCAACGCCGAAGAGACAGACGAGGCCGCTGAAGAAAAAAGTTCCCGGGAGTATTGGAAAGAACCGGAGCGGCAACTCGCCGAACGGAAACGGCAACATCAAGAAAAGGTCCTGGCCTTTTCGCGACTGCGCCAAGCGGGAGTTCGCTGCGCTTTGATCCCAAGCCAGCAAAGTCAGGATTTAGCCGATGATTTGAAGCAATTAGCCGAAGCCGGCATGTCCCCGGACACCTTGCTGCAAGCCCTCGGCCCGGACTTGGCCGACATTTTGGACCTGCCCCAAAGTGGCTGGATTCAGCCGGGCCATGCGGCGGACTTCTTCGTTCACCGCGGGCCGTGGAAACCGGGGGAAACCGATTTGGCTTGGTTGTTCGCCGACGGCAGAGCCTGGCATTTCGCCGCCAAAGCCAAGAAAGAAGAACCTTCAGGGGAAGGAAGCCAAAGCATCGCCGGCACCTGGAGTTTTGAAACCGACTCGCCGATGGGCCCGATCACCATGTTGGTGGAGGTCGACCCCGAGATGGGAACGATCAAAATCGCTCGGGCGGAAGCCCCGGGAGATCAAATGGTGGCCGAAGAACCCCGCTTCGAAGAACAGGGTTTTCGCTTTCGCTTCATGCCTCCGGATCTTGGCTTTGAAATTCGCTTTGAAGCCGAAGTGGAAGGAGATCAAGCCACCGCTGATTTGATCCTGCCCGATCCCGCCGGGCGTTTGAAAATCAAGGGCAAGCGGATTCCCATGCCGCGCCATAAGGATGACTTGGCTTTCATGGCGGAAGAAGTTTGGCACGGCCACGCCCATGGCCACAGTCACCATCAAGAACCGGAAGCAGAAGATGAAACCGGGAACCCTTCCTCGGCTGCCGAAACGGACAAGCAAGCGGATCCCGACTTCCTTCCCAAGGGACATCCCCAATGGCCGGTAGAAACCGCCGCCGATCGCCTGCCCGGAGTGGTCTTGGCCGGAGACGTGCTGCTACAAGGCGGCAAGCTCTATCCCATGGACGGCAACGAGCCTTTCTCCGGAGATTTACTGATCCGGGAAGGTCGCATCTGGGCCGTTGCCGATCACATTGACCCGGAAAAGTTGGACTTCGGCGTGCCGGTTTTGGACGTGCAAGGTATGCACCTCATTCCCGGCATCATCGATCCCCATTCCCATCTTGCTCTAGATGCCATCAATGAAGGCTCGGTTTCCATCACCGCCGAATGTCGCATTGAAGACATGATCCATCCCGGCAGCCTGTCGATTTATCGGGCTGCAGCTGGAGGTTGTGCAGTAGTGCAATCGCTGCACGGCTCCGCCAATCCGATCGGCGGCCAAGCGGCGGTATGGGAATTGGATCACACCCGGACCAGCATTGCCGATTTGCTGGTTCCAGGAGCCAAACGGGGCATCAAATTCGCCCTTGGAGAAAACGTCAAACAAAGCAATTGGGGCAGTAACGGCAACCGATTCCCCATTTCCCGCTCGGGAGTGGAAGCGGTCTTCCGCCGCGCTTTCGTCGCCGCCCAGGACTACAAAGAAGAACGCCGCCGTTTCGAGGAAGGTAGCCATCCGAGCTTCCGCCGGGACGTACGCCTGGAAGTTTTGGCCGACATCTTGGACAACAAGATCCACGTTCAAATTCATTCTTACCGGGCCGATGAAATCCTGATGTTCCTGGGCTTGTGCGCCGAATTCGGAGTGCAAGCGCCGACCTTTCAACACGTCCTCGAGGGATACAAAGTGGCTCCGGAGTTGGCCGCTTATGGAGCCATGGCTTCCACCTTCAGCGATTGGTGGGCCTATAAGTTCGAGGTCAAGGACGCCATTCCTTGGAATCCTTACTTGATGAACAAAGCCGGCGTCGTCACCACGATCAACTCGGACAGCAATGAAATGATCCGCCGGTTGAACGCCGAGGCCGCCAAGGGCGTGCGCTACGGCGGCATGTCCGATGCCGAAGCCTTAGCTCTTTGCACCTTGAACGGGGCCAAACAACTGCATGTCGAAAACCGCTTGGGCAGCTTGGAAGTCGGCAAGGACGGCACCGTCACGGTGTTTGACGGCCCGCCCTTGAGTTCGTGGTCCCGTTGCCGCCTGACTTTGGCCCGGGGGCGGGTCTTGTATGACTGGCGAGCTTCCCAGGATGAAAAATGGCAAAACTATCAGGAAGAGGTGCAAGCCTTTGCCGCACTTCACCGGGCGCCTGCGGTCGCTCCCGCCGATGCGACCGAGGAAACGGTGGAAGACGAAGCCTGGTCCAATTGGATCCGGCCCGGGCAAGGATTGAGCTACTTCATTTACAACGCCGTCGTTCACCCGATTCAGGGTCCGGTCTTCCGCGGCCAAGTGCTGGTTCAAGACGGCCGGTTCCAATTCGTCGGCGAAGACTTTGCTCGAGTGCTGCCGAAGAACTGCATCAAAATCGACGCCCAAGGCCGGCATCTCTACCCGGGCTTCCTCAATGGCGGCGATCAAACCGGTTTGTTTGAAATTGCCACCGTCGCCGGGTCCATCGATCACCGGGAAACCGGCATGGATCACCCCGATTTATCCATCGCCACAGCGATCCATCCCGATAGCGTGCACCATCGGGTGCACCGCATGAATGGCATTACTCACGTCCTCAGCCACGCCACTTCCGGGCGCATCTCCGGTCAAGTCGCCCTGATTCAATTGGACGGTGAAACCCCGGAGGAAATGGCGGTCGTGCCCGATTTAGCTTTGCATGTTCGCTTCCCCCGAGTGCCGCGAGGAAAACCCGGAGAAGCTCCGCAACAGCCGAAAGGTCTCGACAGTTTGAATCGCTGGTTCGATCAAGCGGAAGCATACGAAAGCAAGCGCCAAAGGTTCGTCAAGGCCGGACAAAGCATGACCGGCCGCGATTTGAAGTTGGAAGCCATGCTGCCTTACGCCCGGGGAGAAAAGCCCATTTTGGTGGAAGCCAATGACGTCCTCACCTTGGCCAGGGCCCATCAATGGGTTCAAGAAAAAGATTTGCAAGCCATTTACTTCGGCGCCCAAGACGGTTGGAAAATTGCCGGTCTGTTAGGCGCCACTGGAGCTCGCGTCATTACCGGTCCGGTTCACAGCTTGCCGGGCAGCCGATTCGATCCCTATGACAGCCGCTATCGCAATCCGTCGGTGCTGGCCGCCGCCGGATGCCAAGTGGCTCTTCGAACCGAAAACCCGGAAATCACCCGCAACCTTCCCTTTCAAGCCGCCACAGCCGGCGTGTTCGGTTGGGGCCGGGAGCAAGCGCTGTACGCTCTGACTTTAGGAGCCGCCGAGGTGTTGGGAGTGGATCGCTTCACCGGCAGCATCGAAGTCGGCAAAGCCGCGAACTTCTTCTTGAGTAGCGGCGATCCTCTGGACTTCACCGGTTCGGTGGAAAGACTTTGGATCGGCGGGCGCGAAGTGGAGCTGCAATCCTGGCAAAGTCAGTTGCGCGATCGTTACGAAGCCCGGATCGACCGGAAACGGGACCAACGATGAACGGAAGCCGCCGGGGCCGATCCACTTGATCGGCGTTCTGCGCCACCGGAACTTCCGCCGGCTTTGGCTGTCCCAGCTCATTAGCCAAGCCGGCGATTGGTTCCAACGCATCGCTTTATTGGCTTTGCTTTCGGAACTCGGAGTCCAGGAAGCTTGGTGGGGAGTCGGCACTCTCTTCGGAGTGGAATTGACTTTGCGCTTGTTGCCGGCCGCCTTTTTCGGTCCCATTGCCGGCCCCTTTGCCGATCGATTTTCCAAACGCGGTTTGATGTTGGCCGCCGACCTTTTCCGGGCGGTGGTGGTCCTGGGCTTTCTTTGGATTGATCAGCCGGATGAAATCCCTTGGCTATACGCCCTTTTGCTCTTGCACATGAGCTCCAGCATTTTCTTTACCGCCGCCCGGTCGGCAGCGGTTCCGGAAACGGTACCGAAAGACGAATTACACGACGCCCTGGCTTTATCCGCCGCCACTTGGAGTGCCATGCTTGCCTTCGGTTCCGCTTTGGGCGGCCTGCTGATGCAAGGCGTAGGCATCCGCGGCATCTTCCTGTTGGATTCTTTCACTTTTCTCCTCAGCGCCGGCTTCTTGTTCGGCCTGCGCTTGCCGCCGGTGGCCAAGCACCCGGAACCGCTTCGCTTGGGTGACCTGCTGCTGTTTCGGGATCTGGCCCGAGCCGCCCGCCATGGCCGTCAGCAACGCTTGTTCCCGGCCCTCTTCGCCAAGACTCTTTGGGGCGGTGCCGGAGGATTTCTAGTGATCCTTGCGCTTTTGGCCAAGGATCGTTTCGCTTTGGGCGGCGGCCCGGAAGCGGTCGGCGGAGCGATGGCGATCTTGTACGCCGCCCGAGGCGTGGGCACCGGTTTGGGACCGTTTTTGGGACGCCGTTTGCTGGGACGGCATCGCTCCGCCCTGCGCCGCCAGGTGGGCTGGGGATTTTGGATCGGAGCCAGCGGCTATGCCCTGGTTCCTTTCTGCCCGAATCTGTTGCTGGCCTTCCTGGTGATCAGCCTGGCTCACTGCGGCGGCAGCGTGCTGTGGGTTTGCTCCAGCACCCTCTGGCAGCAATCGGCCCAGCCGGCCTTCCGCGGCCGCCTGTTCGCCTTGGAATTCTTCGGAATGACCGTGGCTTTCAGTGCCACCGGCCTCCTCGCCGGGGCACTTTATGACTCGGGGGCCTCTCTAAACGGCTTGCTTTGGGGCCATGCCGCCCTAGTCCTTCTCGGCGGGCTGATTTGGAGCCTGTGGTCCCCTAGTTTGCCCTCGGAGAATAGCCCCGAGGGCTTATCATGAGGTGTTGTGAGCCCGCTGACCTCCGATCAAAGTCTTCAGTTGGACGCCGACTTCGGCGCCTCCACCGCGCAACGCGGCCTTTCCGAAATGGCCCAAGCCATGGTCGGTTCCTCGATCCTGGCCATCGCCGCCGAAATTCGAGGATTGAAGGAGGCCGGAACCCCGGTGGCGGACATGACCGTCGGCGATTACGACGCCGGCCAGTTCCCGATCCCCGACGCCCTACGGCAACGGATTCACGAAGCCCTGGACCGGGGTGAAACCAACTATCCGCCGGCTCCGGGCATGCCGAGTTTGCGACAAGCGGTGCAAGCCTTGATTGAACGCACCCAAGGCATTCAATATCCCCTGGACAGCATTGCCATCTGCGGTGGAGCTCGTCCGGCTCTGTATGCCTGCTATCGGCTGTTGACCAATCCCGGGGACGAAGTGATTTATCCGGTGCCCTCTTGGAACAATCAAAACTATCGGGACGTTTGCCGCTTGAAGGCCACGGTAGTGCCCTGCGGTATGGAAACCGATTTCCAACCGACGGCGGAATTGTTGGCGCCGCACATACGCAACGCCCGCATGGTGGTTTTAAATACGCCGCAAAATCCTTCCGGCGGGGTCATGCGTCCGGAAGAAGTGAAGAAGTTCGGCGAGCTGATCGTGGCCGAAAACCAGCGCCGGCAAAATGCCGGTGAGAAGCCGCTGTATTGCGTCTTGGATCAGATTTATCGTTCTCTGACCTTCGGCGATTCTCAGCACCTTTCGCCGGTGCAAATGGTTCCCGAGGCGGCGCCCTACGTCTTACACGTCGATGGCATCTCCAAATTCTGCTGCGCCACCGGCTTGCGGGTCGGCTGGCTGGTCGGCCCGCCGACGATTGCCAAAAAGGCCATGGCTTTGTTGACCCATGTCGGTGCCTGGGCGCCGCGTCCGGCCCAAGCCGCCACCGCCGAGTTCCTCAACGATTTGCCGACCGTGGAAGCCTGGGAAAAGGACATGCGCCGCCGGGTCGAAGATCGCCTGCACGCTTTGTACGAAGGCTTTGCCGGTCTGGCCGCGGAAGGATTTGACGTCCGGGCGATCGAACCGAAGGGTTCGATCTTCACCTCGGTTCGCCTTCCGCTTCAAGGCAAGCGCCTACCGAATGGGCAGGTGCTGGAAAACAGTGAAGACGTGCGGCATTATCTGTTGAACCAAGCAGCTTTCGCCTTGGTGCCCTTCGCCGCTTTCGGCGTTCCGCCGGAATTGGAGGACGGCTGGTTCCGAGCCAGCGTGGGCGCGGTCAGCCTGGAAGACATCCAGGCCGCCATGCCTAGACTGCGTCTGGCTCTGGCCGCGCTTCGCTAAGAATCTTCGCTAAGGATGGTTCACGGCAGCCCGAAAAACCTTTTCACCCTCGAAGCCATTCCCCCTCCGATGGCCACGGCGGCCTTGGGAGGTCTGGCTTTGGTCTTGGCCCTGGTCGGTTTTATGGAACCACTGGCCTTTCTGCGCTGGATCGACATCCCGATCACCCTTAGCTTATTTGTTTCCGCCGCCTATCTAAGCCTGGCTGCCCGCAAAAGCGGAGAATGGACCCTCATCGGTCTATTTTTGGCCGCCGCCGGAGCCATGATCTCCATTAGCCAGTTGTTTTTGAGCCGGAACCACCCCTGGGTTTTCTAGACCGTCCTGACGCGGCGGCTTTGGATCGGCGAATGGCGAACTCGGCGCAAGCCACCGCTTCGCCGTTTAAAAAGAAACGAGCTTTCGCCGGCCCATCCAACAACGGAGTTGCCCGGCGATCGAAAATCCGTTCGCGTAAGGCGATGATCAAACAAGCTCCAGCCGGCAAATCCAAAGTTCCGCCCTGGTAACGCTTGCGCCGCGGCCGTGACGGATTGCGGCCCTGGGTTTCCAATTCATAAATTAAATTCGCCGGTCCCCCTGAACCTCGATTGTCGATTTCCAACTCGAATTCCAAAGTGGTGTTGGGAGGCACCTCCTTGCCGTTCAACAAACGGGCCTTGACCTTGAGATCCAGTTCTGCAAAGCCGAATAAACGCAAGGCGAACGGATCGCCGTCTTTCAATAAAGTTCGCAAGCCCTTGCGACTGATTCGTTCCATCAAGGGCGCATCATCGGCTTCTTGCATCCAGCGCCCCACCACTTCCAAAGCCAGCCGCGGATGATCCTTGCTGATGTCGTTCAGCGTGTTGCCGATCGCATTGGCCACGTACCGGTGGTCCTCATAGCGCAGCTTTTCCAACAGCGGCAGCAACTTGGCTGGGGCTTCGACGGTCCAGGGAATGCGCTTCACCCAAACGCCGCGAGGCCGGAGAGCTTCCACCGCCGCCCGCCGCACGTAGGGAGAAGGGTCGTCGGTCCATGGCATCAAATGTTTCACCGTGGCCGGTCCCAAGGCTTGAGCCTGGGGCCGGAGTCCGAACGCCTGGATGGCTTCCGCCACCCGGAAATCCGAATCCCGGGCCCACGGCCGCAGCCGGCGGATGGCCTCCTCCGGGCGATCTTGAAACAGCCGCGCCAACACGCCAGGAGCGAAAAATCGAATCCGGGCTTCGGGATGGAAGCCCAGGCCTTCCACCGCCGGCCAGGGATCGGCCAGATCTTGAGCGTGTTCGAACAGGAGGTCCTGAACCAGATGCCACTGATTCAGGAGGGATAGATCGAAATAGCCGGCCGCCAGCAATTCCCGGCCTAAATCGAAGGGCCGGGGCAGGCCGGAAGCCAGGGCGGCGGCTTCAAGCAGTGGCAGAATCGAGGTTTGCGGGCGGTCGGCAGGGACTCCCTCGCCGCCTCGCCGGCGTTGGCGCAGCTTTCCGGGCATGATGGGGACAGGACTTCACCGTAGCGCCGGCCTGGATTCGGGAAAAGCCAGGATTTTTCAGAAAGAAGTCCTCTTGGGAACCCCAAGGGGCCTTTGCCAAAATAGGGCCTGATTTCTTCTCCCCTTTCCCCCGACCATGTTCGCAACTCTCCTTCTCTTGCTGGCTCCCGCCTTGCCTCAGGGCACGGTGGGCTTGGATTCATGCCTGGAACTCCCCAATTTCGCCACCGGGGATTCCGACCATGCGGTCGTGGCTTTCAACGACCAAGGGGACGCCTTCGTGGCCTGGCACAGCCGCCGGGAAGATTTGTTCGGCTCACCTCGCCAAGTGGAAGGAGCTTATTTGCGCTACATGGGCAACGACACTTGGGAGATTCCCGATCCCCAGGAAGATCATTTCTTGATTGCCGACCCAAGTCTTGCCTTGGTCGGCCCGATCGACAACTGCCGCAAACCTGACGTGGTCGCCATCGGCAGCGACTTCGTGGTTTGCTGGCCTCGAGGCAGCAATTACGGCAGCGTCATTCACCAATTGGAAGTGGTGCGCTTGCAAGTCGGTGCCAGCGGGCCGGCGGTGTTGGATCGTCCCCTGCCCGGCATGGGTTACGTGGTAGACAGCCAAGTCAACAATGGAGAAGCCGGCATCATGCCGGACTTGGCCACCTTGGATCCGGCCGGAATCGCAGCCGTGGTTTACGCTCACGAAGAAAATGCTGCCGGCCCGTATCGGGAATACGATTTGCGCATGGTGGAACTGGATTTTTCCGGGGCTACGCCGTCCTTTTCGAATCCCTTGGTCTTGGACGATAACTTTCCGATGGACGCCTCCCAAGTCACCGGCCTTCCAGGCGGGGGTTTGGTGTTACCGGACGCCGTAGTCGACGACTTTGGTTATTTGGTGGTCGCTCACGAAGAATACGTCCGCAAAGATCATCAAAATGCTCCCAGAGATATTGGAGCGGTGGTCTTGCAGCGGTTTCAAAAAGTTGGCGCTTCCATGCGAATGTTGGAAGAAGTCAGCTTTCCGGGCAAAGCCATGGACAACCGCCAACGGCGACCCAACGTGGCCGCCAGTCGCCATGATGGCGTCAATAGCGTTAGCTTAACTTGGATGGACAATCCGGATGCTCCGGGAGCCGATGTGGACGTGGCCCATTTGGAAGTGGAATTTTTGGGCGGGGCCTCGGCCGGTGCTCTGCTATTCCACAAAATGGATTATCCGAACTCGCCGACCCGAAGCGACACCCAGCCGGTGCCCTTACAAGGCGAACAATTGCGCTTGTCCTTCGCCGTTCGAGCCCTTCCCAGCGGAGTTCGGAAGATCCCGGTCTGGATCGGAGTTCCCGGTGGAATTCTTCAGGAAGCGCCCTCGTGCAGCAACGACCCCTGGCGTCCGGCGGTGGATCTTTGGGAACAAGCTCCCTACGGCCAAGTGGGCAGTCGCCGGATGGTGCTTTCTCACGAAGGAAGCAATGCCACCGGTTTGTTGCGAATTTTCGTGAACTTCCAGGCCTTCTGAGTCAGACCTCCGACCCTCGGGGGCGGAAGTGCCGGTCTTTCCGGGAGAAATCAGGTTCAATCGCCTGTGGGCGCAAAAATCTGTGGAAACCTTTTGAGAGAATTTCATTTGCACACCATTTTTTTCGTTCGGCTCGTGGATATTGAATCACTCATCCCAAAAATGATTCGCGGACATGCTTTCTAGCCTTCTTAGCCTACTCCTAACCTTTTCCTGCGCCACCCCACCCCACAACGCCCCAGGTCAAGAGCCTGAAGCTGAAAGCACTGTGGATTGCCTGGATTGCGATGGAAGTGGCCACCAAAGTGCGGACGCTTGCTGGGCCTGCGGCCAGCGGGGGCAGCTCCCGTGCATCGAATGTCTGAGCCTACTCCAGGTTTCCATCCTCGAGCGACCGGTATTAGGGCCGCCGGTGATCAAATACACCACTTGGCATCCGGCCGATAAAGCCGCTCTGGAGACCGACTGGCCTTTTTCCATTCCTCGTAGCGAGTTTCCCAAGGGAGTCTTACCTTGCCCGGGAGGTTTGCATATGGCGAAATACATCGTGGGCCAGGACGTCGGCAAGTGCAAGATTTGCAAGAACAAGTTCTTAAGGCCTTGCCCGACTTGCAAGAAGAAAGGGTATTTGAAGTGTGCGCATTGCAAAGGAAGCAAAAAATTCGAGGCCCCTTGCTGGACTTGCGCAGCCAAAGGAATTCTGCCTGCTCCGAATCCGGAACAACATCTCGAAACTTGCCCCTGGTGCCAGGGTGCAGAAGTGCGAGACTGTCACGCCTGCAAGGGAAAGAAAAAAGTGAAAGGCCCTTGCAGTTCGTGCAATCGGCGAGGCAAGGTGATCTGCAGGAACTGCTATGGAGCCAGAATGATTCCCTGTCAGGGATGCCAAGGCACCGGGGCAAAATACACCCGCACCAACAAAAAACGAAGCAAGCGCTGTGATCAATGCCACGGCCGCGGTGGGGTCCGCTGCGTTAAATGCACTCGAGGCTTCAATACCTGTCTCGCCTGCCGAGGAGCCGGAACCCGAATGGTTCTCTGCTTTCTTCCCCACAAGGGAGTGAGGCTGCCTTGCCAAGGCTGCGAAGCTGGAGCCTACTTTTCTTGGGATTACACGGCGCGTTTCTATGCGGAGGCAGAGGATTTCAAAACTGCCTTACAGTTTCTGGAACAAGCGGAGCAGCGGCGAGACGTTTTTTTCAAGAAACGGATGGAAGCCTTTCAACAAGACATCGGCCTGAACAAAGAGGACCGGGAAATGATGGTCGAAAGATGCAAACTGGCCAATGAGCAGGAGGCTCAGCGACTGATGATCTTAAAGGCGGCTTGGAAAGCAGAATTGGATAGTCAATCTAAATCCGATTGACTTTCCAGATTTCTGACTCGTCCGACACATTGGATTTGAAATGAGGGAATCCAATTTAGCAATAAGTTTCAGTTCTCAGAGACAGAAATATCGAATCCACCGTCATCGTATTGCAACCATCTAAGTGGGGATCAACTCGCCAAGTTGGTCAAAAAATTGGGACTTTTTTTCGTTTGTTGGACGGTTCAAATCGCCAAAAAGGCAACACCGCTTCCCTATAATTTGTGTCAATCGGTTGCTGAATCCTGCAATCGAACCTCCATGGAGGTGATTCCCATGCGCTCCTTAAAACTCATCATTCTTTTCGGTCTCGTGCCGGCCATGTCCTCTCCCGCATTCACTCAAATCGAGTGGACGGAACACACCGTGACCTCGAGTTACCATCGAGACCCATCTGGCATCGGAGCCTTTGATATGGATCAGGATGGTGATATGGATATCGTGACCGGAGCCACTTCTTTTGGCAATGGCGCCCTGGCCTGGTGGGAAAATGACGGTAGTCAAAACTTCGTGGAGCACTTCATTTCCGGCGAAGGAAATTTTTGGGAGATTTATGCCCTGGATTTCGATCAGGACGGAGACGGGGACATCTTGGTCAATCGCGACTGGGAAAACCACGACTACAGGATCTCCCTATTTTTGAATGACGGAAGCAACAATTTCTCCTATCAGGATCTTCATACCCATGAAAGCGAAATGGTCCGGGCGAAACCAGCCGACTTGGATCTGGATGGCGATATGGACGTCATCATTGAAAGTCGTGTCGGAGAAATCCTTTGGATGGAAAACCTGGGCAACTCTACTTTGGTTTCCCATCTCATCGGGGATTTGGATTTCAAATACATCTTCTCGCCCTTTGCCGTAGACGTTGACAGCGACGGCGACATGGATTTGATTTGCAGCGGCAAGGACCTCAACACCTCGAGGCCGCAAATGCACTGGTGGGAAAACGATGGCACCATGGCCTTCACCCCTCACCTCCTATTCGAAGATCTAACCGGTTCGGAAGGCTATGGAGCTCCAGCCGGAGACCTGGATGGCGATGGTGATCAGGATTTTATTTGGAATTCCACCACCTGGTCGAACTGGGGACAGATCGCTTGGCTCGAAAACGACGGTCAACAAAATCTATCCGTAGTGGTCATCGAGAGCGATCCCCAGCTTTATTGGTGGGCGGAAATGCACTCCGAGGACATTGACCAAGACGGCGATCTAGACATCCTCGCCGCCAACTACGCTTGGAACGGGCGAGTCAAACTGTACACCCAGAACGTGGACGGAAGCTTCACCATCCAAAACGTTCGAGAAGGTTTCAGCGGCACTCACGTAGCTCCACCGGTGGATATGGATGGAGACGGTGATCTGGACATCCTCGGCTGCGCCTTCTTTGACAACGATATCGCCTGGTGGGAAAGCGATCTCAATGACTTCCGTCCATACCAACTTATCTTGCACCAGGAGCTGGGCCCCGGATCTTTGGTCTGCCAGAATCTGGAAGGAGAACCGGAAAATTACTTCTTCAATGCCTTAAGCTCCGATCCCGCCAATGAAGGAGCTGGATTCGGCACAGGTTGGTTTCACGGGCTGCACATTCAGCTTTCCGTCTTAAACGACCAGTTCTACTCCGAAATCGCCCCATATCGAGGGATGCTGGACCTTAGCGGAAATCACACTTGGAGCTTACCGCCGGGAACCCTCAGCGTCTTTGCGGGAACCACTTTGTACGCCGTTTCCCTGTCTTGGGATCCGGCCACAGGAATCATGCATCACATCAGCCCTATCACTTCCTTGACATTGGAATAGCCGACAAACCGTCAATCCCCCTTGGCTTCTCCGTCCTTTCGGAGGATCCGAGGGAGATCGGCTTTGGATCAAGGCTCACAAGCCTTGGCCGTTTCCTGAAGCAGCAATCGCACCGCGGAAGTCAAGTATGGGCGAGGGTGATCCTCGATTTTGAGCAGCCCGGAGCCGTCCTGGCGAGCTTCCAAGCGAACGAAAAATAGCTGAGAAAAAGACTGATCGGCGGTCAGCACCCGGAGCAAATAGGATTTCGGGTTCTGAAACACCTCCTTGATTTCGGCGACTTGCTCTTCCTGTTTGAAACGGCGACCGGCCAAAGCCTGAATCGCAGCATCCGAAGGCATGGTCGAAATTTTTTGGTGCAGCATCGGTGTTTCCTGAAACAGGGAGGGACGGCGCCGGTGAGTCCTCAAGGTTGCGGTGAGGCGGAAAATGGAACGGCCTTCCGCTAACCACTTGCGCTCATAGCGGGTCCGAAATGGACGCTCCGGATTGATTTCCACCTCCCCTACCGCCAAATCGTGACAATGGCGCAATCCTTTCTGGGATTCGAAGGCGAACCAATCCTGGTCGGTCACCAACTCGAAGCGGCCGTCAGGCGCCAACACGTGGGCCAGACTTTCCGCAAAAGCGATTCCACTGACCCGGTGCTTTGCGTGCCGTTCCTTGGGCCAGGGCATCGGGAACTGCATCAGGATGCGATGCAATGAAATCGGAGGAAATAACTCGGGAAGCAAATATCGGGCATCCCCTCGGATCAATCGGACGTTCTCACGCCCGGCCTGTTGCAATCGGGAACTCGCCTTCAGAATGCATTCCAAAGGCTGTTCGATGCCGACGAAGTTCCACTCGGGCCGGCGGCCGGCCCACCAATTCAAGGAATCGCCGGCGCCAAATCCCAATTCCACGGCAAGGGGAGCCCGCCGCCCAAACAATTTCGACCACTCCAGAGGCAGCGAGACGGCTGCCTCCGGAAGCTCTGGTTGATTTGGGCGCAGCAGGTAGCGCCGCAACAGGTCAGGCTGCGGTTTCACGGCAGGAAATTATCCCGGCGCCGGCAGCTTTCCACACCGGCTGAGAGAGAAAATTTTCCTACCTCAGAGACTTTGCAAGTACTGCTCCGGCCGCTTGCTGAACCGGCGAGCGCACTTCTTGCAGCAAAGGTAGACCTTGCGCCCCTGGTAAGTCATCCACCAACGCCGGTCCTTCACCGGCTCCTCCATGACCGGGCACTTCCCGATTACCGGCTCGAAGGCGACCTTCTTGGCCGCTGCCTCCTGAAAGTATTGATTGGGATCGGCCGCCACTTTGTCCGAGCATCCAGGGCAGCAGTAGTAGATCTTTTGTCCCTGTACGATCGAAAAGGTCTCCCGGTCAATCGGGTTCCCCATGACCGGGCAATGACTTTGAGGCTTTCGTCCTTCCAATTGATCGAAGTAGGTCGCCGGCTTCTTCTCCGCCTTGATGGCACATTTCGGGCAACAGACTTTTAACTCCTTGTTCATGAACCAAAGGGAAACGGACTTCTTCCCCAGGGCTTCACCGCTGACTGGACAAGTGCTTTGCACGTTCTTCGGCTTTACCCCCGCTTGGAACATTTGGAACAGGAAGCGATCGGGAAAATCCCGGAACTTCTTTTCGCACGAAGCGCAGCACAGGCGGACTTGATGGCCCTCGTAGGTCACCGCCAGTTCTTTCTCTCCGCCGGTCAGGGCTTCTCCGGAAACCGGACAATGGCTTTGAGCCTTCAGTTTCGGAATCACTCCCTCCTTGGCGGCTTTCACCTTTTCTTGGACCTCGGGAAGCTTCAAGCCTTTTTCTTGGGCGGTGGCGGGCAAAGCCAACAACAAGCCACAAAGGCCGAGTAGCAACAGCAGCATCGGTTTGAACATGAGCTCTTCTTCAGTCAGTATCAGGTTGGACTGAGGGAAAGGACGACGAGGTCGATCGCTTTCGCCGCAGGCGACGTTCGTGAATGGCGCAATAAAGCACTGGCACCACGAACATGGTGAGCAGTTCGAAGGCCATGCCCCCGAACGAAGGAATGGCCATCGGAATCATGACGTCGGATCCCCGGCCGGAAGAAGTCAGAATCGGCAGTAGCGCCAACAATGTGGTGGCGGTAGTCATCAAACACGGGCGGCAACGGCGGCACCCCGCTTCCAGGACCGCTTGGCGAAGGCCTTCCACCGTTTTGGGTCGGTGTTTTTCCAGGCTTTGTTTCAAATAAGTAGCGACCACCACTCCGTCATCGGTGGCAATCCCGAACAAAGCGAGAAAACCGACCCACACGGCCACGCTGAGGTTGATGTTCTGAACTTGAAACAGCTTTCTCATCGAGACATCGAAGACTTCAAAATCCAAGAACCAGGATTGGCCGTATAGCCACACCATCACGAAGCCTCCGGACCAGGCGACGAAAACGCCGGCGAACACCAAAGCCGTGGTGGAAATCGCCCGGAACTGGAAATAGAGCAACAGAAAAATCAGAAATAGGGCCAAGGGCAAAACCACCGCCAGGGTTTTGCTGGCCCGAATCTGATTTTCATAAGAGCCGGCAAAGCTATAGGAAACTCCAGCGGGCAGTTGCCACGCCCCATTTCGCAATTGCTGCTGCAGGAATTCCTGGCATTGCTCGACCACGTCCACTTCGGCATGGCCCTTTTTCTTGTCGAAAATCACATAAGCGGTCAGAAAAGTGTCTTCCGTTTTGATTACTTGGGGCCCCCGGCTGTATCGCAACTCCGCCACCTGATGCATGGGAATCTGCGCTCCAGAAGGCGTAGGAATCAGGACTTGCTGCATGGCCTCCAAGCTGTCGCGCAGTTCGCGCTGATAGCGGACCCGTACCGGATAACGCTCCCGGCCTTCGACAGTCGTGGTTACCGGACGCCCTCCGAGGGCGATCTCGATCACCTCTTGTACGTCTTTAATGGAAAGGCCGTAGCGAGCCGCCGCCAGCCGATCGATATCAAACTCCAAATAAGGTTTTCCGACCACTCGGTCCGCCAATACCGTGGCCGGCTCCACCGAAGGTATTTGTTTCAGAAATGCTTCTATCTGCAAAGCCACCTGTTCGATGGTTTCCAAATCCGGCCCCTTGACCTTCACCCCCATCGGAGCTCGCATGCCGCTTTGCAGCATGACCAGGCGAGCGGCAATCGGTTGCAAACGAGGCGCGGAAGTGGTTCCAGGAAGTTGCGCCGCCTCGACGATGGCTTGCCAGATGTCATCGGCTTCTTCAATTTCCGGTCGCCAATTTCGGAAAGGCCGCCCCTTGGGATCAGGAATCAATGAACCGTCGGAGCCTCGAACGAAACGATCCCTCTCTTGGTCATAACGGAAATTCAGGCGCCGGCCTTGTTCATCCACCATGTACTCAGGGTGGTATTGCACCACGGTTTCCACCATGGATACCGGTGCCGGATCCAACGCGCTTTCCACTCGACCGATTTTGCCCACCGCCATGGAAACTTCCGGCACGCTTTCGATTGCCAAATCTAATTTGGCCAGCACGTCCATGGCCTCACCGATAGATGCGTGGGGAGAGGTCGTCGGCATGTACAAGTAGGAACCTTCGTCCAGAGGAGGCATGAATTCCTTGCCGAGGCCGGGAATCTGGTGAACGGCATTGATCCACCACCCCTGCCGGCGAAGGGAGTCGCCTTCAAGGCCGACCCGATCCAGACTTTTGGGTATCCAGCCGAAGGTCCGATCAAATCCCCACCACACCGTGATTCCAAAACCCACCAGTACCGCCGGAAGCAGCAAGAAAGTCTTTTTGTGGCGAAGACACCAGACCAGCAGGGTGGGATAGATTTTTTGAAAAAGGAAGAAGCTGAACAACAAACCCAACACGATTCCGGCCACGAACAGGAAGTTTTTCAGCCATCCCGATTCCGGGCCGAGAGGTTCCCATGTGGAAGCCAGCACTCGCGCTACGGCGAACATCAACAATAGGTTGAACATCCATCGAGCGGTCAGGCCCGCGGCCGGTCTTTGGCTCCGCCAGCGACGCCAAGCCAAGCCGAGTCGTCCTCCCTGAATGGGAAACAGCCAAAGAGCCAAGGGCGGAATCATGGCCAGAGCCACGACGATGGATCCGACCAGGACGAAGGTTTTGGTAAATGCCAACGGCCGGAATAATTTGCCCTCTGCCCCCACCATGGTGAACACGGGCAAAAAGGAAACCACGGTAGTCGCTACCGCCGTCAACACCGCCGAGGCCACTTCTCTGGTGGCTTGCCAAACCACTTCCTTGGCCGGCGTCTCCTCCTTGGATTGTTCCAGCCTCGAAAGGATATTTTCCGTAAGGACAATCCCTACGTCTACGATCGTGCCGATGGCAATAGCGATCCCGGATAAAGCCACGATGTTGGCATCCACGCCAAAGATCCGCATGAAAATGAAGCTGAACAAGACCGCGATCGGCAGCAAAGCGGAAATCAACAAAGAAGCCCGAAGATGCACCATCATGAATACTACGACAAAGATGGTGATCAGGATTTCATCACGCAATGCGTGATCCAAGGTACCCAGAGTTTCTTGAATCAATCCAGTCCGATCATAAAAAGGCACGATTTCAAGCTGAGAAATCCGCCCATCGGCTAATTCTTTTCTAGGCAAACCTGGGGAGATCTCGGCAATTTTGGCCTTGACGTTTTGAATGACTTGCAGGGGATTTTCACCGTAGCGCACGACCACCACTCCGCCCACGGCTTCCGCTCCCCCTTTGTCCAGAGCTCCGCGGCGAAGGGCCGGTCCGGTATGAATTCGGCCTACGTCCTGCAATCGAATCGGCACTCCGGAAGTGGAAATCACTACCGTTTCCTGCAGATCCTCAATGCCTTCAATCCAACCCAAGCCTCGAATGAAATACTCCACCCGGTTGATTTCCATGACCCGGGCGCCTACTTCCGAATTCGATTCCCGCACCGCTTGAAAAACTTGATCCAAGGTGACTCCATGAGCCCGCATGGCATCCGGATTCACGTCAATTTGATATTCCCGCAAAAAGCCACCGACCGAAGCAACTTCCGAAACGCCGTCGGCCGCCATCAGGGCGTAACGAACCTGCCAATCCTGGATCGAACGAAGTTCATCCAAATCCCATCCGCCGGCAGGCTGGCCGTCTTGGTCTCGTCCTTCCAAGGTGTACCAAAAAACCTGCCCTAATGGAGTGGCGTCGGGCCCCAAGGTCGGTGAAACTCCGTCCGGAAGCGTTCCCCTGGGTAAACTGTTCAGCTTCTCCAGGATTCGGGTACGAGACCAGTAGAACTCAACGTCTTCCTTGAAGATGACATAGATGGACGAGAACCCAAAATAGGAATAGGAACGGATGCTCTTGACCCCTGGAACCCCCAACAAAGAAACCGTGAGTGGATAAGTCACCTGGTCTTCCATATCCTGCGGAGACCGTCCCATCCACTCCGTAAATACGATTTGCTGGTTTTCGCCCAAGTCGGGAATGGCATCCACCGGCACCGGATTCCGGGGCAAAGCGTTGACCTTCCAATCGAAGGGAGCCGCCATGACTCCCGCACCCAGGATCAAAATCAACAGCAAAAACACTACGAGTTTTTGCTCCAAACAAAAGCGCAACAAGGCGGACAACATGGTTTATTGCCTCACCCCTTTCGAATTGGCAGGATCCAACTCATTCCTCTCCGCCGCAGGCGAGCCCTCGATGAGGGGCAAAACCAAGACTTCCAGCTCTGAAAAGGCGACTTGCCGTGCTTCTAGATCTTCTGTGAAAAACAATCGCTTTGCCGCTTCCAGCAGGGATTCCCGTTTCGCTTTAAAAGAAAACGACTTCCCATCCAAGCTTTTCAGCTCATCGATCAGATCAGCGCAGGCGTCTTCCATGGCCTCCCATGCTTCCGCTCGGAAGTGGTTTTGAATGGTGAGATATCCGTCTCGCAGGAGTCGAAGCTCGTCGTCCTGCTCGGTTTCGGAGGAAAATCGTTCGGTAATTTTCCCGCATCGCAACATGGAAGCCCCAAAGTAGGGATTTTGAATCTGTTCACCTGCCTGTAACCATGCCGCCCCTTGGTTGTCAAAAGCCATCGGGCAATGAACCACCTGAAATTCCCGATCCGGGCGCCAGGGAAAGCTGCCGAGCGCCGCCAGCAGTGCCTGTTGGAAGTCTCCGAAAGCGGAACGCCCCGCCTCCAGATTCCCGGCTTGTTCCAAGGCTGCCAAAGCCTTTTCCATTTCTCTTTTCTGCCGTCGCCATTGTTGCTGAGCTTCACTCGAAAGAACTAGATCGGAGATCGAATCCAGCACGTTGTGTAGTTGTTCTTCAGCCCGGGAAGCCGCCGGCCAATGATCCGCCGCCAATTCCTGTTGCAGTGGCAAACTGGATAAAGCCAGTGCGCCCAAAGCCTCCTGAAAGCTATCCGGCGCATCGAAGCGAGCGATCTCTTCCGATTTCTCCTTCGGCTCCGAGTCCGGATTCATCATGCTCGGTCGGGCTTGCAATTGAAGTTCACTATCCAGTTTGAAAGCCCCTTGGACCACCACTTGCTCGCCTTCTTTCAATCCCTCACGAACCACGTACCAATCGCCGGCTCTCGGCCCTAACTGGACCACTTTTCCCTGAAAAGTAGGTTGTTCTTGATTCGGAAGCCGAACGTAAACCACTGCCCGGCGGCCGGTCAACAATGGCGCTGTCGCCGGAATCACCAGGGGCAAGTCCTTATCCTCCGGTTCGTGAGCCACGAAACCCAAATCGGACGCCGGGACCAAATCCATGCCGCACTCCGAACAAAGATCGAAACTTCCTGCCACGATTTCCGGATGCATGGGGCACATCCATTGGCCGGCTAAATCCGGATCCACCGCCTTGCCGTGAGGGGTCAATACCGCTTGGACGGTTGCGGAAACGAACATGGCAGGTTTAAGCCGCAAATCGGCGTTATCGACGTTGACTCTCACTCGAACCGTTCGAGTTTCATCGTTTAACACTGGATCGATGAAGGCAATGCGACCGTGAAAAACTTCACCGGGAAAGGCCTCCACTTCAAAAGCTACGTCTTGGCCGTACCGAAGCCAGGCAAGATCCCCTTCATAGGCCTCCAGCTTCACCCACACTTTTTGCAGGTCGACGATGGTGTAAATCGGACTGCCTTCTTGGACGTATAGGCCCTCCAAAGCATTCTTGTGAATCACCACGCCACCGATTGGAGCCCGGATGGTCAAGTGCTCTTTCAATTCACCCGATTGCTCAATCGCGTCGATTTGATCCGCCGCCAAACCAAGTAGGCGCAATTTGGACCGGGCGGCGATCACCGTTTCCTCCGCACTTTCTTTCAGAGCTTGAATCGGGCTGCTCTGCAATTTCGCGGCCGTCGCCAGAGCTTGATGAAGTTCCTGTTGGGCGGAATAAAGCTCCGGACTGTAAAGATCCACCAAGTGATCTCCTTTACGAACCGAAACACCGGTGTAATCGACGTAAAGCCGTTCCAAGCGACCGGCAACCCAAGCGGTAATCGTGGCCATCCGGGTCTCGTCGTAGGCAACCTTACCGATCATGCGCAACTCATGGGCAACCGGGCGGCGCACGACCGGAGCGGTTTCAATTTCCGCCAAGGCCATGGCTCCCGGCGTCATGCTGAAGGTGCGCGGCCCGAGATCGGATGACTTGCTTTGCAGTTGAATCAAATCCATGAAGCAAATCGGGCACTGGCCCGGTTCGGGTAAGCGCACTTGAGGGTCCATGGAACAAGTCCAAATGGCGGGCTCCTCGGCTTCCTCCGATTCATTAGATCCACCGGCCCCATCCTCCACCGGCACAGCAGCACCACCTTCTCCATTAGCTCCGAAAAGGTGACTGATCATCCATCCGGCGACCAGAACGGAACCGATCCAAACCAGCAAACCAAGCGAGGCTTTGTTCATGACTCCAAGTCCAGAATTCGGCGTCCACTGAAGCGCTCAATTTCAGCAACAGCTTGCAATCGGTCCGCTTCGGCTCGAACCGCTTGCAGTTGAAATTCAAGGAAAAGCCGAGCTGCGTCGACCACGGCGTCGAAAGAAGATCTTCCGGTCTGATAAGCGGTCAAGGCGTTCTTCAGCGATTGCTCGCTTTTGGCCATCAATCCATGGCGATAGAGTTGAACCCGCCGATCGGCATCCCGAAAGCGAAAGGAAGCCGTCTCAATTTCGGCCACCAGTCGATTCTGTCGATCGCGGAAACGGTCTCGGGCGGCGGAGGCGGAAGCCTGGGCCGAAATCTTTCCAGCCTTTAAAGAAGAGCGGCGCAAGGGTAGATCCAAACCCAGGCTTATTGCCACCGCATCTTGGCCGGAGTCGGCTGTACCCGCCGGGCCGTCGCCGATCCAGGTCCAATCGGCTCCCAAGGTGAAACCCGGAAAATAGTCCTTTTCCGCTATCTCCACCCCGAAACGTGCGGCGGTCCATTGATGCTGAAGCGCTCTTAATTCCGGACTGCTGGCCGGCAACTGAGCGATCAAATCTCCAGGTAACTTCGGTGCGTCCAGAAACTCTCGATCAAGGTCGGAAAACAAAGAACCGGAAGGACGGCCCAAAGCAGCATTCAAGCGTTCGCGAACCGGCCTTAACCAATCTTGCAATCCGCGTAAGCGATCCTGGACTTGTCCGATTTCCACTTGAGCTCGGAGCAAATCGGCGTGTTCTCCTCTTCCGGTTTCAAACCGCGTCAAGCTGACCGATTCCAAATGTTGCAACCAAATCAAATGTCCCTCGGTGACCAAGATGGCCTGCTCGATGTATTGGCTTTCCCAATAAGCCTGCAAGACCTCTTGCCGCAACGCCGCTCGTAACCCTTCCAAGTTTTCCCGAGCCGCTTCCGATAAAGCCAAAGCCTGCTCGCCGGCAGCTTGCAAGCGGCCGAACCAGGGAAAACTCTGCTGCAAACCGATTCGACCCTGCATCGGACCGCTTCGAGTTTCGACCTGCGCCAAATACACCGCAAAGCTCAATCGCGGCTGCGGCAGGGATGAAGCCGGCACCACGGTTTCCAGCGCGGCCCGCCACTGATGAAAGGCGGCCTGGAGGCCCGGATTCCGTCGCTGGGCGTATTCCCACAGTTCGCTCAAACCGGCGCCAGCTCGCAGTTCTTCCAGCGGCGCATCCTGAAACCCGAACTCGGGCTGCATTCGCTGCCACTGCTGCACCCGCTCCGAGTAAGAAGAGGGCGGTGCGCTACATGCCGCGCAAACAAGAAGGAGGAGAATCGAGTGGCTTATGTGCCTCATGCATTTTCCCTTGCTTTGGAGAGCCAGCTCTCCGGATCGAACCAAGACGGATTTCCTTCCAAGTCGGAAGACTTGGAACGAATGGTTCGATCAGCAAAGGAAGGAGGCGTAAAGGAGAAAAAGCGGTCTTGGTGGCGCTCGCGGTTGGCGGCTGGAAGGAATCTCCCGGAGTCCAAGGGCAGGAAGCCATTCCAACGCCGGTTTTTCTCCCAAGTCACTGAAATCGGGAACTTCGGGAGCTTCGGTTTTCAACCGTTTCGGCTGCGGCGGTTCCGGGGCGTCCGGAAGCTGTGGTTGGACTTCACAGCAACAACCCTGGTCCCATTCACCGAATACATCGGATTTGGATAGCTCCTCTCCGGCACCAAGGCAGCAACAAGCTTGGCCAGGTTGACAAGAAAGCGGTTGCAAACCTAGCCCCAGGCGACCCGGAACGAGCATCGCCAGCACAAGCATCAAGCCAGCTAGGCGGGTTTGCATGACACTTCTTTTACGGCAATCAGAGGAGAGCCGCTTTCATTTTATCGCGGAAAACCGGTTCTGCATCTCGGCAGAGATTCGTCCAGGATTCGATTTCGTCCCCTGCCGAAGGAAGCCCAGGCTTCCTAAGATGTCCAAGCCCGAAAGCTTCCACCAGCGCCGGCTAGTTAGCCCGAAGAACGAACATCATGGATTCCCTGCTTTTGGCCGTGCTCCTTTGCGCCGGGCAAAGTCCCGAGCCCGCCGGGACACCCGAGGCCATCTCTGAACCGTTGCCGGCGGCTTCGGCCTTCGTCGGTTGGAAAGGCCAAGTATTGGATCCAGAGGGGGCTCCGGTGGCCGGAGCCCACATCATTGCCGGAGCCGGCCTCCAGCGTCAGGTCTCCACCACGAGCGATGCCACCGGCCGTTTCGAGTTGGCCTGGCCGGAAGCCTGGGGCTGGCGCCACGACGACATTTTGCTGGCCCACCTCGATCACCAAATCGAGTGGGCGCCGGGCAGATCGGAGGATGAACCCCGAGCAGGAGGCCGCAGGGTCCAACTGCAAATGCAGAAGGCCCTTGCCTTCCCGGTCCGCACCCTGTCCTCCTCTGGAGCCCCCTTGCCTGGAGTGGAATTGGTGTTGGAACATCCAGGCCGGGGGATTTTGGATCGCCGGACGGTGGACGCCGACGGCCGGGCCATCCTTCGGGCACCCGGTCGAGGAATCTATGAACTACGCCCCAGCGGCCATGGCCGAGCCCGGCCGGAAGGAGGCCTGACTCGCTGGCTGTCTTCGGACCAGCCCCTGGAAGAACAGATCCTGACCTGTCAGCCCTGGCCCCAGGCTCGCCCCTGGCCGGTGGTCGAAGCCGGCAACTCCAAACCCTTGGAGGCTTCCCTGGTGAAGTGGACTCCCCTCGGCCCTCCGGGGCCCGCCCGATTCCTGGTGGAAGCCGAAGGTTATTTACCGAGAGCCGTCCTGCTCAAAGTTGCCCCCGAGAAGATGCCGGCCTTGGCCCTGGCCCCGGTTCCGGGGGTAGCGGTGGAAGGGCTACCCACGACAGCCGGCTCCGAAAAACTCCGCCTGCACTGGTCCTATCCCCTTCGCTGGGAATATTTTCCCATCGATCGGGGACGCCAGTTGCCGCTGCCCCCGGCGATTGCCGAGGGCCACAACGAGGTCGGTCCCCAAGGCCAAGCTCAATTGCCGTTGAATCCGCGGGCTTTGCCGAAAAGCTTGAAGTTGGAACTCCGGGATCAGGCCGGCCGTTTGCTGCACCGCTGGCCGCGGTTAAATCCAGCTCGCCTAGGCCGTCCGCCCTGGAAACTGACGCCGGCTCCCCTTCCCCAAGGTCGCTGGCAGGTGCAGTTGGTCGACGCCGAGGGCAACCCGGTGTCGGGAGCCTGGATCGAAGGTCGTGCCTTGCCGGCTTTGGATTCCGATCCGCTGATTCGCGCTGCCGCGGTCCGGCGCATTGACCGGGAAGCGATCGCCGATCGGGTGGCGGCCCGAGCCCGAACCGGGGCCGACGGCCGTTGCGAGCTTCCCCTGCTGGCCCCGACCCGTTGGAGTTGGCGAGTTCATCGTCAAATGCAGGCAGAGGGAAGCGACGTCTCCTGGCAGGAATTTGAAGGCCGGCCGGGCCTCAGCCTGCAGCCGGGCGAAGCCCAGGCCCTGCGAATTGAAATTCCACAGGTCCGAGGTCCGGAGGGCCGGATCCGAGGCCGGGTGCTTCGCGCCGACGGTCATCCGGCTCGGGGAGACCTGGTCACCGCCGTTCTCGCCCAACCGCTGGCCGGGCAACAAAGCCGGCAGGCCAGTACCTGGCTGAACGATCAGGGAGAGTTCCTGTTTTCCGATTTGGCCCCCGGCCCCTATCGCCTGCAAGTCCGCTCTCCCGCCGCCGGCGAAGGTCTCGAGTGTGAAACCGGCGGCGAGGCCGTGGAAATCCGCTTGCAAAGCACCCGGGTGGTTCGGATCGAAGTGGTGGAAGCGGAGACCGGCCAACCGCTGCCGAATTGCACCCTGATCCTTCGAGACCCCCAAAGCCACGCCTTCCCCGGCTTGGGACCGGATGGACGAGTCGACGTCGAAGTCCCGCTGCGCCAACCCTCCGCCCTCTATGCCTTGCAGGAAGGAAGGGCTCCGACGGTGTTTCCCTTGCCCGAAATCGAAACCCATCCGCCGGGAACTCCGGTGGACGCCCGTTTGCAGGTGGCGGAGGGCAGGGTCGTACGGGTGAAGTTCATCCACCGAAACGGCCAACCGGCCTACTCGGTCTACCGGGTGCGGTGGCTCGATCCTCCCGATGCGACTTGGTTCGGCGAAGACAGCTACTTTGTCCGGGAGGACTTTTCCTGGGGTTTGTGCACCTGGCCCCAGGCCCCTCGAAGCGCGTTCAAGCTCCAGGCCTACGACGACAGCGGGGAGGCTCTGGGACCCCCGGTGGAGATTCCTGCCGGAGAAAAAAACTTCGGCCTCCGCCAAGTGGTTCCCCCAAGGCGCTGAGAAAACTCGTCACATTCCATATAGCAACACGACGGCCTATAACAATATGAAGGGCGATTGGTCGGTCCCCAGGCTGCCGCCCGCCGACACAGGCACCAAAGCCTGTCCTCCTCCCAAAGCAAGAAACCATGAAAGTCCTCCTGCTGTCCCTTTTGCCTGCCCTCCTTTCCTTGAGCCCGGCGGTCGATCCCGGCGCCAATGAATTCGGAGCTCAAACCGCTTGCCCGATCAGCGGCAAGGCCATCGACAAGGCGGTCTCGGTCGATTACGAAGGCCACCGGGTTTATTTCTGCTGCAAGGGCTGCCCGAAGAAGTTCAAAGAATTCCCCGACGCCTACTTGGTCAAGATGATGAAGGCTAAGGAAGCTCCGGAGAACATCCAAAGCACTTGCGTGGTTTCCGACCAACCCTTGGAAGCCAAAGAGCACTACGTCGAAGTGCTCAACAAGAAGATCTACACCTGCTGCACCAAATGCCAGGCCAAGGTGGCCAAGGATCCAGCAAGCTACTTGGACAAATTGGAAGGTCGCCAAGCTCAAAGCAAATGCCCGGTCAGCGGCAGCAAGGTGGACAAAAACGTGTTCGTGGAATACCAAGGCCAGAAGGTTTACTTCTGTTGCTCAGGTTGCGAGGGCAAGTTCAAGGCGGAAGCCGATAAGGTCTTCACCAAATGGCAGCACGCCAAGGTGGTCACCGAAGCCGCCGCCAGTCAAACGCATTGCCCCTTGATGAAGGATGAAAAGGTCGACAAGAACACCTTCGTGACTTACAAGGGCCGTCGAATTTACTTTTGCTGCGCCGGTTGCATTACTGGTTTCGCCAAGAAGCCGGGCAAAGTTCTGACCACGTTGTAGTTCGCCCTTTCGGCGAATCGATAGGACTTCACCGAAGCCGCCGGGCCTGTTCCCGGCGGTTTCTTTTTATCCTTCCCACAGGGTGTCTTGAAGGGCGTTCATGATCCGATAAGCCAAGGCCACCGCTCGAGCACCGTCTTCTCCGCTTACCGGAGCCGGACCGCCATTTCGGACCGCTTCGGCAAAAGCCTGAAGCTCCGCTCGTAAGGGTTCGTCTTCTTCCAAGACCAACTCTTCGGTGTGGAGCAAACCGCGGAAAGCCGACACCGGATCGGCGGAACGGCTGGCCTGAGCCACGGCGTCGGCATCGAAGCCGGGCGCCTTCTTCACCAACAAGGCGTAACGATCCTGACTATCGACGGACACGTAGCAATCGGGTCCGAAAACGCGGAATCTTCGCATCGGTTTCAAGCTCAACCGACTGGCGGTCAAATTGGCCACGACCTGATTGGGAAAGCGGAGTCGGACGGAAACAATGTCTTCGCTTGGACTCAGCACCCGCCCTCCAACCGGGTCGACCTGGATTTGATCGACGGAAAGGCCATCCTCGCCGATCCAGGCCAATAACAAATCGAGGTCGTGGATCATCAAATCCAGCACTACGCCCACGTCGGTACTGCGAAAGGGATAAGGCGCCAAGCGATGAGCTTCGACGAAACGGGGCCGAATCCCGAGCTCCATGGCCCGGCGCACCGCCGGATTGAAACGCTCGACGTGCCCGACTCCCAGCAGCGCCCTGCCTTGGCGGGCATGCTGCAAGATCTTTTGGCAACTTTCCAGATCCGGAGCCAAGGGCTTTTCAATCAGGCAAGCCACTCCGGCGTGCAAGAAATCGGCGGCGCATTCTAGATGGCGAGTGGTCGGCGTAGCCACGACCACGAAGTCCAAAGTATCCATAGGCAAATCACGCCGATGGGCCAACCACTGGGTTTGGTTGGTTTCAGCGATCTGCCGGCCCCGCTTTTCATCGGGATCCACCACCGCCAACAATTTCACTTCATCCAAAGAAGCCAAAATTCTGGCGTGATGGCGGCCTAAATGACCCACGCCGATGACGGCGGCGGCAAGCGGTTTCAAGACTCAGGCTCCCGCTTCCAACTCTTCTTCCAAGGGACGGCGCAAGGACTCACGATAGCGGCCTTGGAAACCCCGTTCCATATCGTGCAGGAAGGCCAACAAGCGCCGGACTTCCGGAACCAAATCGGCTTGTTGCTCCACTTGATCCAAAGCCACTCGAGTCGGTACCGATTCGCTGAACAACTGGCGATAGGCATCGCGCAACTGTTCCATCACTTGTTGGGATTTCCCCCGCCGCTTCAAGCCGATGGAATTGACGCCGCGAACCCGGCCGGGACTTCCTTCCACCACCATGAACGGCGGAACGTCCTTCACGATGCGAGTCATGCCGCCGACCATGGCCAAGGTACCGATGGTCACAAAGTGGTTGATGGCGGTACCGCCGGAAACGATGGCTTGGCTTTCGATCCGGACGTGGCCGGCCAACAAAACGTTGTTGCCCAGGATGACCTCGTCTTCCAGCACACAATCGTGGGCGACGTGAGCGCAGGCCATGATCAAATTCTTGTCGCCGACACTGGTAATCCAGGAACCGGCCGCCGTCCCGATGTTGATGGTGACGAACTCCCGAATCACGTTTTCGTCCCCGATCACCAAAGCCGATTCTTCCCCGGCGTATTTCAAATCTTGGGGCTTGCCGCCGATGGCAGCTTGCCCAATGAAGTGGTTGCCGGTTCCGATCGTGGTTCGACCTTGGATGGTGACGTGAGGTCCCAAGGTAGTCCCAGCCCCGATTTGAACCCGGCTGCCGACGTAGCAGAAAGGGCCGACCACCACGCTACTGTCCAGTTCGGCTCCAGGAGCCACATAGGCGGAAGGATGGATGTTGGTCATGCTGGCGGTTTACCCCTCGCGGCCGCGAAGGCTCTTGCTTCTCGATTTCACCCGATTTCGCTGAAGGCTAGCTTAAGCATCGATCATGGCAAAGGAGAGCAAGGCCTCGGCCACCACGCGCCGACCGACCTTGGTTCGCCCTTGGACCTGACCTCGGGAGCGGTTCAAGCGAAGGGTCTCTACCTCTATTCGAAGTTGATCCCCAGGTACCACTGTGCCGCGAAAACGGACTTTGTCCATGGAGGCCAGAACCACAAGTTTACCCGTATGCTCCAGCTTTCGCTGCAAAAGCACCCCGGACAGTTGTGCCATCGCCTCGAGCTGCAGAACTCCCGGCAAGACAGGCTTTTGCGGCCAATGGCCCTGAAAAAAAGCCTCGTTGATGGTGACGTTTTTGACTCCGACGGCGCGGCGGAAACCCTCCACCGCCACCACCCGATCCACCATCAGGAAGGGGTAGCGGTGGGGCAGGATTTTCATCACGTCCCCGACTTCCAGGCCGGATCGGTCGACCAGACCCTCTCCCAGCTCCCGGGCCTCGAGTTGAGCTCTTAAGCTCTTGACCAGGGCTTGGTTCAGGCTGTGGCCGGAGCGCATGGCGACGATGTCGGCGTGCAAATCGGCTCCCAACAGGGCCAAGTCCCCGACCAAGTCGAGAATTTTGTGACGGGTCGGCTCCCGCTCCAAGCGCATTTCGCCGGGCTCGTCGCCGCCCAAGATCAGGGTATTTTCCCGATTGGCGCCTTTGCCGTAACCGGCGGCCAGAAGTTGTTCCGCCTCGGAAGCGAGCACGAAGGTCCGGGCCGGAGCCAATTCCTTTTCGAACACTCCGTCCTGCAAGCGGAGGTGCACCGGGCTGGGATCGATTTCGACCGGGAATTCCGGCACATAGCGAATCCGCATGCCTTCTCCCGAAGGCGGCAGCGCCAACAACTCCGCTTCGCCTTCCCGGAGGTGAATCGGCTCCTCGACTTCCAGTTCGGGGCGGAGTTCCTTTTGATCGACGATCCCGGCGTCCTTCAGCAAAGCCACGAAAGGCAGGGCGGAACCGTCCAGGCCGGGAATTTCCGGACCGTCCAATTGCACGGTCAAATTGTCAACGCCCAGACCGTGGCAGGCTGCCAGCAGGTGTTCCACCACGCCGACTTCCGCCGGCCCTACCCGCAAGGCGGTACGCCGAGAAGAGGTGGACAAATAGTCGGGACGAGCCGGAATGTCCGGCGGGTCGTCCAAGTCGGTTCTTTGAAAAATCACTCCGGACCCGGCGGCGGCTGGCTCGATCCGCAATTTCACCGTTTCCCCGGAATGGAGGCCGACGCCTTCCACTTCCCGGGGAGACTTGATGGTGCGCTGCTTGCGAGCCATGAACCGGGTTTAAGGCTTCTGGAGCAAGGGAATGACCTGCTCGGTCACATCATAGGCCGGATTGGCCCACAACACCGGCCGCATTTGCAGAGATTGCACCGCGCTTTGTAAATCCTTCGGCAATTCCTCCATGGGACCGGGCCGAACCAAGATGGCGGAGAAGCCTTGACTTTGGGCGTACTGAGCCGCCGCTTCCTGGATCAAACTGTAGGAACGGAGGAACAATTCCAAGCGCTTTTTCTCCAACAGGCTGCGCCAAAATTGATCGTCCCGTTCCAAATCTTTGATCGCGGCTTCGGCCTCATAGCGCTTCATCAAGTACTCGTCGCTGTTCGGATCCATGATCGCCAATTCCCCTTGCATGGAATCGATCTTGGCTTCCCGAACTTTGACTTCCTCGGCTTTCTTGCCGAATTCGTTTCGCAAAGCCTCCATTTCCGCTTGCACCGCCGGGAAGTTATCCAAGCAGCGCTGCATGTCGACGAAGCGAATGCCGCCTTCCGCAACCAAAGGAGCCGGACGGAAATCGGCCAACAAAGCACCGGCCACCACCAAGATGGCCACGGCCACGGTAAAAGGACGCAGAGTCTTGCTCATTACAGGGATCCGAACTGGAAGGAAAAGACCCGGGCGTCATCCCGGGGCTCGTTTTGCAGCGGCCAACCAAAGTCCAACTGCAAGGCCAGCCCCACCATGAAGGGCAGGCGAATCCGAACGCCGACACCGCCGGAGATACGAGTCGGGCCCAAAGCGGAAAGTTCGTCGCCGACGGAACCGAAATCCATGAACACCGCCCCGCGGATGTATTCCAATTCCTGCACGCTGTTGCGTTGGCGGGTGGAGACCAAGGGAAAGCGGAATTCCAAGGTTCCGTTCCAAGCATCCTCGCCGCCCAAGGGAAACCCATTGGCTCGGGGCCCGACACCGCGGAAGTCGAAACCTCTCAAGGTGCTTTGGCCGCCCAGGAAGTAACGCTCGGTGTAAGGCACTCCGCTTAGATCGCCGGTCTCCCAAGCGTGGCGCAAGGCTCCGGAAGCCGCCAGCACGAAAGGCCGGTCCAGAGAGTCTTCCCAAAGTTTGAAATACTTGGCGAAGTTCATTTCCACTCGGGAGAAGTCCCAATTGCCGCCGACCCATTCTCCGGCTTGAGAATAACTCATGCCGATGCTGCCGCCGTCCACCGGGGAAAAGGGATCCTCCACCGTGTTGTAGCGGAAGCCGAAGGTCAGCTCGTTCAATTGGTTGTCTCCGCGGACTTCGCGCAGCAAAGTCGGTGCACCGGAGCGGATATCGTCCACGGCAACTTCTTGAATTCCGGGACTCACGAACAAGTTGAAGAAGCGGCCAAAATTGCGCCCGATGGTAAAGGAGCCACCGGTTCGCTCTTCATCGTGAGTTTGCAAGAACAAGAAGGATTTGAACAGGCGGGTGTTCAGCGACCAGCGATCGATGTGGTTGTTGAACAAATCCGGCTCGAAGAAGCTCAAACTGTAGTTGGAGTATTCGGTACCGGGAGCCAAGACCAAACGCACCGTCTGTCCGGCTCCGGTAAAGGCCCGTCCGCTTAAAGTCTCCGACCAAGCGTTCCCCAACGAAGAAGGCGGATCGAACAGGTTGAAGTTGTCCTTTTGGATCATCACCTGGACGAAGGGGCCAAAGGCGGTGTTGTAACCGCCGCCGAACAGCATGCGCCCGGTTTGGCCTTCCGAGACTTCGTAGCGCAAATCGACCCAGTCTTCCCGATCGGTTTCCATGAACCGCCAATCGACGAAAGGCTGGCGAGTTTCCGGATCCTGGAAATAGTTCAAGCCGATCAAACGGCGCCAGGAACGAACCGCTTCCTCGCTGTCGGCAAGGTCTCCGGGTTCCAAACTGATGTTTCGGCGAATCACCGAATCCTGGGTGTGGGTATTGCCCTGGATGATGATGTCGCGAATTCGCATCGGCCGCCCCTCCAAGATGACGTAGGTGACGTCCACCTCGTGGGTCTGGGTATCGAACACCGTCTGCGGCTCGCCCCGAGGCGGGTTGAACTCGAAGAAGGACCGCACCCTGGCTTGGGTATTGCGAGAGGACGGGTGACCGCGGCGGCCGTAGTACTTCCGCAACGCCGCTTCATCCGCCAGAATCCGAGCCTTCAAATACGGCATGCCCGGTTCCAGGCCGATGACTTCCATTAGTTCATCTTTCGGATAACGCAATTCGGCGCCGTCCTCCGCCGATTCCAACTGAATGTCTCGAACCGTGTAACGGGGCCCTTCGTGGACGTAGAACACCAATTCCACTCGGCTCTTGTCGTCCCGATAAAACTCCATGGATTCCAAGCTGGCGGTGGCCTCCAAATAGCCGTAATCGTGGTACAGCTTGCCCAAGGCGGTCAGGTCCAACTGCAAAGTTTCTTCGGAAAACTTGCTGCCGGGAAAGATGAACCAACCGTCGCCGGATTCGATTTCTCCGGCCAAATCCAAGCCAAGGCCCAAAAAGGTGCCGCCGGGAAACTCTTCGTTGCCGCGGAAGGTGATGTCCCCCACCCGAACCAAAGGCCCTTCGTAAATGTGAATGGTCAATTGGTCCTTATCCTGTTCGATTTCAGTTTCGAAATCGACCCAGTAATAACCTTCGCGTTTGTAGAACTGTTCCAAGTTCCCGAGGATTCGAGGCACCGCCTCGGGATCGATCCACTGGCCCTCGGTCATTTGAGCGGCAAGCAGCAAACGCTCGCGCTCGAATTCTTCCGCTCCCAAAAACACCAATCGGCGTAGGGCTTCCAAGGGAACCACCCGAAGGCGCAAGCGAATGCTGCCGTCTTCCAGCGGGATGGCCACGGCTTCTTCCATCCGCACCCGCATCCGCTTCCAAAGGAATTCGGCGTCTCGGCGGTAGGTATCCCAACGAAACGGCTGCCCGACTTCAAAGCTCAAAGCCCGGCGTATGTCCTGTTCCCGCTCGCCGCCTCCGACGATGACGATCTCGCGGATGACCGGCGGCTGTTGGGCTTCCGCCTGTTGCGCCGCCGCGCTGGCTTCCACCGCTCCGGCCGGCAAAGCCAGAAGGACGAGCATCCAAGACCGGACTTGGGGCCGGATCCACTTCCAAGGAAACATGCTCAAAACTCCGTTTCTTTCACCGCGTTTTCAAAACGCATAAATTCCTTGTCGAAACGCATGCGAACGCTTCCAGTGGAGCCGTGTCGGTTTTTGGCGATGATCAATTCGGCCATTCCTTCGTTTTCCTCGGAAGGGTTGTAGTACTCCTCCCGGTAGAGCAACATGACCATGTCGGCATCTTGCTCAATGGCTCCCGATTCCCTCAGATCCGACAGCATCGGCCGGTGAGAATCTCTTTTTTCCGCCGCCCGGTTCAACTGAGCCAAGGTCAAAACCGGGATTTCCAAATCGCGAGCCAGAGCCTTCAGGTTTCGAGAAATGGTGGCGATTTCCTGCTGCCGGCTTTCCGCTCGGGCGCCAAGTAACTGCAGGTAGTCGACCATCACCAAATCCAAATTGCCTTCGCGGCGCAGGCGCCGAGCTTTGGCTCGAATTTCAGCCAAACTCGGTTGGGAACTGTCGTCCAGGAAAATACGCCCGTTGCTCAATTCGCCAGCGGACAAAGTGATTTTTTGGCGATCGGTGGCGCCAAGACGGCCGCGTCGCAAGGCATCGTGCCGGACCCGGCTGTGTTCGGCCAACAAGCGCATCAAAATTTGATCGGACGGCATCTCCAAAGAGAAAAACAAAACCGCCTTCTCTTCCTGCAGCGCCACCCGTTTCAAGATGTTCAAAGCCAAGGCGGTTTTCCCCATGGCTGGGCGGGCCGCCAGAACCAATAAATCTCCAGGGCGGAAGCCCTGGCGCTCATCCAAATCCAAATAACCGGTTTTCAGGCCCTGGTTGCCTTGCTCGTTCGACAAAATGGCGTCGATCTGTTCCTTGATCAGCTCTTTGGCCGATTTGATTTGTCCGTGAACCAGACGATCGCCGACGTCGAATACGGTTTGCTCCGCGGCATCCACCAAGTCTTGGACTTCTTCCGGGCTCTCGGTGGCTTGCCGGATGATGTCGTCCGCAGCCCGAATCAGACCGCGGCGCAGGGCCAAATCCCGGACGATTTTGAGGTGGTTTTCTAAAAAAGCCAGGGAAGGCACCGTGGCCATCAATTCTTCCAAATAAGCCCGGCCGCCCAGTTCATCCATGGACTGGCGGCGTTCCATCTCATGAGCCACGGTGATGGCATCGGACGAACCGGTATTCCGCTCCTCCAGGGCCTGGATAATGGCGAACAATCCCCGATGTCTGGGCGAATAGAAATCGTCTTCCTTGAGGAAGGAAATCACGTCGGGGGTGCATTGCGGATCGCGCAAGGCGCTGCCCAGGACGCTCTTTTCTGCCTCCAGGTCGTAGGGAATCGATTCCTTGAGTCCGGGGGGGGCCATCTAGAACCGGAAAGGATAGCTCCGCCGAGCCCTTTCGTGGCAGCGCCGAAGCGCCCCGGAAGGGCCCTGGAAAATCCTTTCGTCCTCCATGTCCGGCGCATACGCCTCCTAGACAAGAGAGTTGGGATCAAATATCCCCAAAAACGTGGATTTTTTCTGCAATTCCTGGAGTTCTTCGGGCTTTGAACTTCCCTCAATTCCTTTGGCGGTCTCTTTAGGATGGATCGTTCCTCCAACGAAGCCCCCGATTTCCTCCTCGGTCCGATTGCCTGGGCCTGAAATTCCCCCATCTGAGCGATTTCGCCAACTCCATTCGTAGAAAAGCCTTCCCCAGACAACCCAATGAAATCCGCATTCCTCCAAACTTGCGTTCGCACCTGCCTCCCGTTGGGAGCCTTCCTGGCTCTGACCCCAATTCCCGGTTGGGCTGCCCAAGGAGGAGGTTTCCGGCAGACCGCCCGAATCGACGCCGCCTCGGAATACAGCGAATTGGGCAAGGCGGTGGCGGTCGCCGGAGACGTCGACGGCGATGGCTTTGACGACGTCCTGGTCGGCGCCTTCCGCGCAGCTCCCCAAGGAGTGGCCTACGCCGGAGCCGCTTACGTCCATTCCGGCTTCGACGGCGCCTTGATCTACGCCTATCTCGGCGGCACCCAGGCCGCCCGCCTCGGCTCTTCGGTCGCCGGAGCCGGCGACGTCAACGGCGACGGTTTCGCCGACTTCCTGGTGGGAGCGGTAACCGCCGACCCCAACGGGCTGGCGTCTGCCGGCTCGGTTTACCTCTATTCCGGCCTGGACGGCTCGCTTCTGTTTCAATTCGACGGACTTGCCGCCGGGGACAACTTGGGTTCCGCCGTGGCCGGCGTCGGAGACGTCAACGGCGACGGCTTGGCCGACGTCCTCCTCGGTGCAAACGGTGCCGGAGCTCAAAACGGAGGCGCCGCCTTGGTGTACTCCGGAGCCACCGGCCAGCTCCTGTTTCAATTCGACGGCGAGCAGCCTGGAGATGATTTCGGTTCCGCGGTGGCCTCGGCCGGGGATTTCCAAGGGGACGGCATTCCCGACTTGCTCATCGGTGCCTGGGCCGCCGATCCGAACGGACTCCTAAGCGCCGGTTCGGCTTACGTCTATTCCGGCGCCGACGGCCAACTCTTGGCTCAATTCGACGGTGCCTCCCAGGGAGACAAACTCGGCATTGCCGTGGCCGGGGCGGGCGACGTAAACGGCGATGGCATTTCCGATTTTTTACTCGGCGCCTCCGACGCCGACCCCAATGGCAATCCATCCGCCGGCTCGGTTTACGTCCGTTCCGGAACCAGCGGTGCCCTGCTGTACCAATTGGATGGGGTCAAGGAATGGATGCTTTTCGGCAGCGAAGTTGCGGCTGCCGGTGACATCAACGGCGACGGTTTTGACGATTTCTGGGTCAGCGCCCCTTGGGCCGATCCAAACAACTTGGCCAACGCCGGCTCGGTATTCCTCTATTCCGGCGCCAGTGGGCAACTTTGGTTGCGCTTGGATGGCGAGGCGGTCGGAGACGGCCTTGGAAACGGTCTGGCCGGGGCAGCGAACTTCAACGGAGATGCCTACGCCGATTGGATCCTGGGGGCCGCGGGTGCCGACCCCGGTGGTTTGAACACCGCCGGCTCCGCCTTTCTTTATGCCTTCGAACCTTTTGTCGAAGCCAACCCAACTTCGCTATCCGCCACTCAAGGAGGTCGGATCGACTTTGCCTTGGATTTCCCCGACGGCGAAGCGGGCCATGAATACTTGATGCTGGCTTCGATCACCGGCACCGGGCCTTGGGATCTCTACGGCATCGAGGTGCCTCTGACTTACGACGCCGTCACTCAATTGATGATTCAAAGCCCACCTCCTTTGGTCCATCAATCCAGCGGCAACCTGGACTCCACCGGCGACGGCCTCGCCTGGCTCGATGCCATGCCCGGAGACTTATCCGCCTTTGCCGGCGGCCGCTTTTGGGTGGCGGCCATTGCTTACGAAGCCGGAGTGGCGGTCCACCTTTCCTCGGTAGCGGTCCGCATCGACATCTTGCCTTAGGGTCGGGCAAAGCTAGGGTCCAGCAAGGCTTGAAAGAAGATTCGGTCTGGGCGCGGATTTTGTTCCGATCCGCGCCTGCGGCTGCGCTGATTAGGGGCCCCTTCGCCTCGACTCACCATTCAACCAAGACTCATTCATGGCATCCCACGCCCTTTTGGCCTCGGCTCTGGCCGCCGCCTTTCTCGCTCCGGCATCTCATCTGGCCGCCCAAGGGGGAGGCCTGGAGCCAACCGCAAGCCTTCACGGCACCAAGGAGAACCTCAAATTCGGCTTTTCCCTCGCCACGGCCGGAGACGTCGATCACGACGGCTATGACGACTTGATCGTCGGAGCTCCGGACCATGACCATAGCGGGTTGTACAGCGCCGGCTCGGCCTGGGTCTTTTCCGGAGCCGACGGCTCGCTCCTGCATCGCTTTCTCGGTCCTCAAATCCATGGGCAATTCCTGTACGGATATGCGGTTTCCCCGGCCGGGGACGTAGATGGAGACGGCCATGCCGATTTGCTGGTGGGCGCCCCGTTCTCCTCTCTAGCCGGAATCCACCGCGGTGGCACCGTGTTCGTCTATTCCGGCGCTACCGGAGCCTTGCTGGATGAGATCCATGGCTCGGCAATCGATGACAATTTCGGCCATGCCTTGGCGGCGCTGGGCGACGTCGACGGCGACGGCTTCGACGATTTCATTCAAGGAGGACTCGAGGCAAGCCGAGGCGGCCTCTATATGTCCGGCATGGCTTCGGTCCATTCCGGCGCCACCGGCCAGGTGCTCTTCGAATTCCACGGCCCCTCGGAACTTTCCGCCTTCGGCCACAGCGTTGCCGGGGTCGGGGACGTCACCGGCGATCAAATCCCCGATTTTCTGGTGGGTGCTCCCAGCCACGATCCCGGCGGGAAAATCAGCGCCGGCTCCGCCTTTCTGTACTCGGGAAGCACCGGGCAATTGGTGAAAGCCTTTGACGGCGACAGCACCTTCAGCGCTTTGGGCCGATCCGTAGCCGCCGCCGGCGACGTCAACGGCGATCAGATTCCCGACTTCCTCATAGGCATCCCCTCCAAGACCGCCAACGGAATTCAATCGGCCGGGGTCGCCTTGGTGATTTCCGGAGCGACCCGAACTCCGATTCACCGCTTGTTCGGTTGGCAATCCTATTCCCTCTTTGGAGATACCGTCTCCGGAGCCGGGGACCTCAACGGCGACGGCTTCGACGATGTGGCCGTGAGTACCGGAACCAGTTCGGGTTCGGTTTCCATTTACTCCGGTTCGAACGGGAGTTTAATCCAGCGATTCGGCGCCGACTCCCCAGGCCAGCGATTCGGATCGGCCTTGGCCAAGGCGGGAAAACTGAAATTCGTCGATTCCCCAAGTATGTTCATCGGAGCTCATGGCGCCGCCCCCTCCGATTTGTTGATCGCAGGCTCGGTTTATCTCTATTCCTTCCATCCTTATATGGCAATTTCTTCTGAAACGATCTCCGCTTCCCAAGGAGGCACGGTCGATTTCACTTTGGATTTCCCTGAGGCAGAAGCCGGAAACGATTACCTCTTGTTGGCCTCCTATTCCGGCACTGGACCGTGGAACTACAACGGCTTGGATCTGCCGCTCACGCATGATCCTTTCACTCAAAAGATGTTCAATGGACCACCACCCATGTTCCAAAACGGTCGAGGGATTCTGGACGCCCAAGGTGACGGCTTAGTCCGCTTGCAAGTCGCCCCGGGAGATCTTGTGCCGCTTCTCGGTCGCCGCTTTTGGTTTTCGGCCATAGCCTTTGAAGGAGGCGTGTCCATGAATCTGGCTTCGGTCGCCTGCATTTTGGACGTGGTTCCGTAGAAAGAACCGATTCTCCCTTTTGCTACAATCGTTTTGCCTCCGGGAAATCAAGGAAGTTTCCGGGGGCAAAATCATTCCCAGCCATCCCCCTTCCTCCCCAAGCCATGAATTCATCTTCCTCTTTGCGGTATTTTTTTACAGTTTTGGTCGGGATCAGTTTCCTTCATCTTTCCCCAATGCATCTATTCGCTCAGGGAGGGTACTTCCAGGAAGTCCGGCAGTTCCACGGTGGAACCGGTGACTATTTCGGCCAATCCCTCTCCAACGCCGGTGACGTCAATGCCGATGGCATAGACGATCTCATTGTCGGAGCACCGCTCTCCAGCCCTGGTGGACAATGGGCGGTAGGTGCTGTTTACGTCTTCTCAGGCCTCGACGGTTCCTTGCTCCACCAATGGCAAGGGCCATATGCTCTGTTTTCTTTCGGTTTTGCCGTGGACGGAGCGGGAGACGTGAACGGAGATGGACACGACGACCTAATCGTCGGAGCCACCAACGGCAGCTTGACCGGCCATAACGCAGTCGGATCCATTTGGGTTTATTCAGGATTGGACGGATCCTTGCTATATCAAATGGATGGAAGCCAAGCTTATGGATACTTTGGATCTTCGGTTGCCGGTGCTGGAGATGTGGATGGCGATGGATTCCACGATTTCTTGGTCGGAGCCTATGGCCTTGAACATGGCGGCATCTTCTGGTCCGGTTCGGCTTTCGTGTATTCCGGTGCCACCGGCGGCCTCCTACACAGTTTTCAGGGAGGCCCGGGAGATCACCTTGGTTGGAGCGTAGCCGGGGAAGGCGATGTCAATGGAGACGGCTACGACGATGTTTTAGTCGGCACCCCGGTCGCCGATTCCAACGGAACCCCCTGGGACGGTTATGTTCGCATTTACTCCGGCCAGGACGGAAGTTTGTTGCGCCAGTTGAACTCGCAAACTACCGCAGAACAATTCGGTCACTCCTTATCCTTTCTAGAAGATGTAGATGGGGACAGCCTCCATGATCTGATCGTGGGAGCTCCGGTCGCATGGCCCAACGGAATCTATCAGGCAGGTTCGGCTTATGTTTTTTCCGGAGCCACCGGAGCCTTGCTACAAGCTTTCCATGGCACTCAGGACAATGATTTTTTCGGATGGTCCGTGGCTGGAATCCGGGATATCAATGGCGATGACACCCCGGAGCTGCTTGTCGGGGCCCCGGCCACCACTCCAGAGCCAGGTTCGGCGCGGGTCTTTTGCGGCCAATCGGGGACGCTTTTGCATGAACTCTGGGGTCAAAATCAATATGACCAATTCGGCTGGTCGGTTGCAGACGCAGGAGACCCTGCCGGAAACGGCCAATGCCATCTGACCGTCGGTGCAAGGCGGGCAGACCCCCAAAACCAGCTCGACGCAGGTTCCGCTTATCTTTATGCCTTCAACCCGGTCCTGTCTTTATCCTCAAACCAATTATCCGCCACCCAAGGCGGTCGAGTGGATTTCGACCTGGATTTTCCGGCGGAAGAAGCCGGGCAGAATTACATCCTGTTGGCCTCTTTGTCCGGCACCGGACCGTGGAGCCAGAACGGATTGGATATTCCCTTGACTTACGATGCCTTGACTCAAGCCATGATTCAAAGTCCCCCGCCGCTTTTCCATCAAAGCACCGGTCTGTTGGACAACAACGGCGACGGACAAGCTTGGCTGCAGGCGGCCCCCGGCCAATTGGCGAGTTACATCGGCATGCAAGCTTGGTTCGCGGCGGTGGCCTATGAAAGCACCAGTTCCCTGCATCTGGTTTCGGTCGCTGTAGCCCTCGAGATCGTTCCCTGAACCGGGTGACCAAAAAAGACCCCGCGCCGGCTTTCCGGCGCGGGGAATTTCGTAGTCGGAGAAGTCTTAGGCTTCTTGCGCCTGTTTGGCGACCACCCAGACTTTCACCGTCGCTTCCAATTCACCATGGACGTGCACTTGAATCTGGTACTCGCCGACTTGTTTCAGCGGTTCCGGCAAACGGACGTCGCGGTCGTGAACGGAGGTGATGCCCTGTTCGGCGATGGCAGCGGCGATGGCATGAGCGCTCACCGAGCCATACAGATGACCTTCTTCCGAAACCTTTTCTTCGAAGGTGAGCTGGACCTTGTTCAAAGCCTGGACGATGTCTTCGTAGGCTTTCATTTGGGCCAAACGCTCGGCTTCGGCCACTTTGCGGTCTTTCTCCACCCGCTTCAGGCCGTCGGCCGTATGGGCGAAGGCAAGATTCATCGGAATCAGGTAATTGCGGGCATAGCCGGGCTCCACACTCACCACTTCCCCGGCTTGGCCGAGGGAAGGAATGTCCTTACGAAGGATGACGCGAGTTTTCATTTCAACTGGTGAAGGGCAGGAGGGCGAGGAAACGAGCGTATTTGATGGCCTTTTTCAGTTGCCGTTGCTTGCGAGCCGGCAAACCGGTACGTTTCGCCGAGTGGATCCGGTACTGCGGAGTCAAATACCGCTGCAAGGCATCCACGTCTTTGAAATCGAAGTGATCCGGGACCTTCGGAAGTTCTTTTTCGGTACTCATCTTCAGCGCTCCCTAACTCAAGCTTTGGCTTCGGTGGTTTCAGCGGTTTCCGGGGACTTTCCTTCCGCGGCGGCTTCGGGCTTGGACTCGCCTTCGCCTTCCTTCTTATCCGCTTCTTTCTTATCGGCTTCCTTTTTGTCCGCGTCTTTCGACTCCGCCTCGCCGGCGGCTTCTTCCACTTCGCTCTCTTCTTCTTCGACGACTTCCGGTTCGTCTTCGGGGATCACCAAGTCCTTGTCATCCATTTGCTGGATGCCAAATTCCATTTCATCCGCCGGAATGCCCTCTTCATGGAGGAACAGCAGCCGGAACACCGGGCCGACCAAGTAGAAATCGCGCTTGGCGGCGGCCACTGCCGTTCCGGTTCCTTCCAGCCAGCCCAACAAGTAGGTCGCGCGACGGCGACCGGCGATGGGATAGGCCAAAGGCCTTTCACCCCAAAGGCGAAGCACTTTGACGTCCAGTCCGTGCTTCTCCAGGATGCTCTTCACCCAATCGCGAATGGCGTTGAAGCCTTGAGCCCTAACCTCCTGGTTATCCAGGAGGAACATGGCTTGAAAAACGTGTTTCTTCTCAGGGAGAGTGGTCATGAATTGCCTTTCCGGTCCAACCGGTTCATCCGCGGGTTGAGCTGTTCAAACTTCAACTCGAGCCGGCGGATCCCGCCTGCGGCGTGCGGCGGTTGTATTTGGTTTGGATTTCTTCCAGAGAAATCCCGCGAATCCAATCTTCGGCGGCGAAGGAAGCGGTCTCCAAGGTTTCTTCTACGACCGCTTGCTCGCTACGCCGAAAACGGTTGAGGACGTGGTCCACCGCCGCCCCTTTCGGCATGCCAACCCCGATTCGAAGGCGAGCGTACTCGGAGGTCCCGAGGAACTGCTCGATCGATTTCAAACCGTTGTGGCCGCCGGGACTGCCCTTGGGGCGAATTCGCAAAGCCCCAAGTTCGAGGTGGAAGTCGTCCAAAACGACAAAGAGCGACTCAGGGCCGAGTTTCAGTTGCTGCATGGCGGCAGCCACCGCCCGTCCGCTGAGATTCATGTAAGTCAAAGGCCAGAGGAGAGCGAAAGCGTCGTCTCCGGCCCGGTACAGATCGCCGATTCGCTGGCCGCCGTGGCGGAGGCCGGTCGGTTCGACGTCCAGGCGCTGGGCCACCAGGTCCAGGGTGACGAAACCCACGTTGTGGCGGGTATCGGTGTACTGGGGCCCTGGGTTTCCCAAGCCCACCAACAGGCGGGCGGTGCCCGAGTTCGGGGCGGGAATCATAGCCGCCGGCTCGGCGAAGAGCCAGGTCAGGCCGGCTCTTCTTCCTCCTCCTTCTTGCCCTTGCTGATGACTTCCGGCATGGCGGCTTCGCCCTCTTCGCCTTCCGGTGCCTCTTCTTCCTCGATCACCGTCATCGAGCGAATGGTGATGACCACGTCTTCGGCGCCGACCAAAGCCTCGACGCCTTCAGGAAGGTTCAGATCCTGGACCAGCACCGAATCGCCGACGTCCAGGTCGGAGGTTTGCACCGGAACGGTTTCGGGGATCAACTCCGGCGCGCAACGAATCGGCAAGTCGGTCAGGTTCTTCACCAATTCACCGCCATGGCCCAAACCCTTGGGGTGGCCGATGAATTCCAACTCCACATTGACTTCCACGGTGGCGTGCTTGCCGATCCGCAGGAAGTCCACGTGCAGCAACTGGTCCCCCATGGAGTCGTACTGGACCACGTGCAACAGGACCTTCTCCTCTTGCCCTTCCAGGTCCAGCATCAACACCCGGTCGTGGTGCCGCAGGGCGGCTTCCATTTCTCGCGTGCTGACCGAGATGTTGGAGGTTTCCCCGCCTTCTCCGTAGATGACGGCGGGCATGCGACCCTCGCGGCGAAGCCGGTAGGCGGCTCGGGTGCCAGAACCGGTACGGGGTTCGGCCTTCAATTGGGCGGTTTCCATCGAACGTTTCGAATCGTGGACAGACCAAGGCGACCCGAGGCCGCCTAGTATTCAAACAGGGCGCTGACCGACTCCTCACGATGGATGCGGGCAATCGCCCGGGCCAGCAGGGGTGCTACCGTAACGGCTTCCAAGGACGCGGGGCCGCCAGAGGGAATCGGTATTGTATTGGAAACGAAAATCTTTTCAGCAGGGCATTTCGCCAGCCTCTCCATGGCCGGGCCGCAGAGCACCGCATGGGTAGCCGCCAGCAAGACTCGGCGGGCCCCCTTGTCCTTCAAAATCCGGGCGGCCTCGGTGATCGAGCCGGCAGTGGAAATCATGTCGTCGATGACCAGGACATCGTGGCCGTCGACCGAGCCGATCACGTTTTCCACCGAAATCTCCGAACCGGACAGGCGGCGTTTGTCGATGATCGCCAAATCCGCCCCCAGAGCCCGGGCCCACGCTCGGGCCAGCTTGGTCCCCCCCACGTCGGGACTGACCACCACCAGATCCTGAAGGTCCATTTGATGGATCCGGGTTTGCAAGGCCGGCTTGGCGTATAGGTGGTCCACCGGGATGTCGAAGAAGCCCTGGATTTGCTGGGCGTGCAAATCGATGGTCAGGACCCGATGGGCCCCGGCGGCGACGATGCAATTGGCCACCAACTTGGCCGAAATCGGCACCCGCCCCTCGTCTTTGCGGTCTTTCCGGGCATAGCCGAAATAGGGAATGACGGCGGTAATGCGGTCGGCACTGGCCCGGCGCAGGCAGTCGATCAGGAGCAACAACTCCATCAAATGCTCGTTGACCGGCGGGCAGGTCGGTTGAATGACGAAAACGTCCCCGCCGCGCATATCGTCCTGAATTTTGAGGTCGATCTCACCGTCGGGGAAGCGACTGATGTGAGATTCGGCCATCGGCGTGTCCAGAAAAGTGCAAATCTCCTTTGCCAATTCTGGATGGGCGGTGCCGGCCAGGATTTTGAAGCGGTCGTCGGTAATGACCATGAATCGGGGGGAAACGGGTCCAGAGGCAATGGGTGGGGGGCGTGGTTCCGGCTCAGGCGGATTCCACGGAAGGCGAGGGTAGCGGTCGGGCCGGGACCCCGACAACCGTTTGGCCTTCGGCTACGTCGTGGTTGCGAGTGACGACTGCACCGGCTCCGGTAATCGCCCCATCGCCGACCTTCACCGGCGCGACCAAAACGGTGCCCGATCCGATAAAGGCACCCTCCCCAATCTGGGTTTGACTTTTGATCTTGCCGTCGTAGTTGGCAGTGATGGTGCCACAGCCGATATTGGCTTTGGCGCCGATCACGGCATCCCCCAAATAAGTCAAATGTTTGGCTTTGGCTCCCGGGCCCAAGCGGGCGTTCTTGGCCTCGACGAAATTGCCGATGGCGGAGCCTGCCTCCAAGTGGGCTCCCACCCGCAAATGGGCGAAGGGGCCGACTTCGCATCCGGCTTCGATCCGCACTCCGTGGCGGAGGACGCAGAAGGGGTGGATGGTGGCGCCGGGACCGATTTCCACTCCGGTTTCGATGTAGGTCGTACTGGGGTCGGCCAGAATGACCCCGGAAGCCATGTGTTCCGCCAAGATCTGCTGCCGCAAGATGACGGAAACCAAAGCCAACTGGGCCAAGGTGTTGACTCCCTCCACCTGTTGGTGGCCGCTTTCCAGGCAATGGCTGTGGCCGCCGCTTTGTTTCAGGACCTGCAAAGCTGCGTCGGTCAGGTAGAACTCGCCCTGGGCGTTGTCGGTATCCAACTCGGCGATGGCCAGGCGCAACTTGGCCAAATCGAGGCAATACACGCCGGCATTGCCTTCCTGGATCGCCGCCGTCTCGGCATCGCAATCGGCTTGTTCGACGATGGCCTGCAAGCGGCCCTCGGCGTCCCGCAAGATGCGGCCGTAGCCGGTCGGGTCCGGGAATCTGGCGGTCAACAAGGCTCCGCCGGGAGCCTGGCAAAGAGCGGCCAGAGTCTCGGCCTGAAGTAACGGCGTGTCGCCGCACAAAATCAAGAGACGCCCTTCTTCCGGCAAGGTGGGAAAGGCGCAGCGAACCGCATCGCCGGTCCCTAAAGCCTCCGGCTGTTCCACCACCTGCCAGGGTTTGGAGGCCGGGTCTTGCCCTTCCTCCGCCACCAGGCCGCGCTTTCGAAGGTGCTTTTCGATCGCCTGTTGGTGGACCCCGCCTAAAACCACTTGGCGCGAGGCGGCGGCCAAGCCGGAGGTGGCTTCAAATACCCACTCCAACAGCGGCCGGCCGCATAAATCCAACAAGGCCTTGGGTCCCCCCGTTTTGATCCGGGTGGAATTCCCCCCGGCGAGGACAAGGATGTGCAAGTCTTGGCCGCCCATGAAGATCTCCCGGGCGGAAGTATAGCGAGGCCAGCGTATCCTTTGACGCCGTCCCGTGGCTTCTCTCCGCTCCATCTCCACGCTGCCCGGCTTTCCCCGTCTGGCCATGTCCAAAATGGCCGGAGGTCTGGCCCGGATGCCGATTCCACGTTCTTTGCGGCCGGCCTGCTGGGCCACCCTGGCCAAGCGTCTGGGCATCCCCCGGGAAGAAATCCCGGGACGATGGCAGGACTACCGCAGCTTTCTCGATCTGTTCACCCGCCCGCTCCCGGAAGGCAGTCGCCCGCTCCCGGAGGGCCATGCTTGGCTTTCCCCCGCCGACGGCAAGGTGGAAGAGGCCGGCGGCCTGACTCCGGAGGGCTCCTGGTGGATCAAAGGCACGCCATATGCGAACTCGGAGCTTCTGCCCGGAACTACCGGCTTGGCTTTGGGCGGTTATCAGGCGGTTCAGATCTACCTTTCCCCCCGGGATTACCACCGCTATCACGCTCCCTGCGCCATGGAAGTGCTGGAAGCCCATACCGGAGCCGGTGGCTTGCAACCGGTGGACCCGGCTTTGGTTCGCCCCTCGATGAAAGTGTTGGCTCGCAACCGGCGCATCTTCCTGCACTGTCGGAGCGATGAAGGAAGCCCGTTTTTCATGCTGTTCGTCGGCGCCCTCAACGTCGGCGGCATGCGCTTTCTGTTCGATCCGACTTTGGGTCGTCCTCCCTGGCGGGACGGGCGCCGCCATTACGATCCCCCGCCCAGATTGGAAGCCGGCGAAGAAATGGGGCAATTCGAGCTGGGCTCCACCATCTTGATGGTGGTACCGCCGGAAAGACGCCTGTTGTTGGCTGCCGGCAACCCCTGCCGGGCCAGGGAACCGCTGTTTTCCGGCGGACCGGAGACCGAACATTGAAAACCGCCCGTTTGCAGCGGATGGCCGCTTTGGCGGCGGCGGTCGACCGGGACCAGGGTTCTCGCCTCCAGCAAGCGGCGTCCGCCCTTTATCAACAGGACGGAGCCGAAATCTTTTGGGAGGTGCTCCGGCAAATGCATCTGTTCTGCGGTTTCCCTAAGGTCGTTAGAACCTTGCATGCCCTCGGAGATCAGCTCCCGTCCCAAGCCGGGGAATCGGCCGGCGCAAGCGACCGAGTTCAGGGTCAAACGGTATTTGAAAAACTCTACGGCAAGGACGCCGAAGCCGTGCAACAGCGCCTGATCGCCCTGGATCCGGTGTTGGGAAATTGGATCCTGGATCACGCTTATGGCAGGGTTTTAGGTCGCTCGGGCCTGTCGGTGGAAGAAAGGGAACGCTTGGCGGTGCTGGCTTTGGCGGCTTCGAATTGCTGGCAACAATGGCGATCCCACGTTCGCAATAGCTTGCGTTTGGGTGTGCCCAAAGCCATCTTGATTTCTGACCTCGAAGCCGGGAATTGGCTGACTGCAGCGCAAAAAGAGCAGGCACGGGACTTGCTCCTGGCTGAGGGAGATTAAGCTCGGACATGGCCAAGCTGCTTGCCGATCCTTCCTTTCGCCGCTTGGTCGGGACTCAGTTCCTCACCGTTTTCAATGACAACGTGTTCAAGCAAACGGTTTTGTTGCTGGCAGTTTTCGCCCAACAACAAAACCAGGGTTCCGCTCTGGCGGATTTGGATTTGCAGGCCCTGGCGGCTTTTTTCTTCGCCCTGCCGTTCTTGATGTTCGCGGTATTCGCCGGGGATTTAGCCGATCGCTTTTCCAAACGGCAAGTCGTCGTGGCCACCAAAATCGCCGAAGCCGGCATCATGCTGGCCGCCGCTTTGGCGTTTTGGACCGGCTCCCTGCCGCTCGGCATCTTGGTGTTATTTTTTATGGGCACCCAAAGCGCCTTCCTCGGTCCGGCCAAATATGGTTTGGTTCCGGAGCTGGTGGAGGAAAAGGACCTGGCGCGGGCCAACGGTCACATGCAAGGAAGCGTCTTGGTCGGCATCATTCTGGGAATGGGAGCAGCCGGCTTCCTAGTCGATCGCCTTGGCCAAGCCATGTGGCTGGAAGGGGTCGTTCTGGCGGCGATCGCCTTGTACGGCTGGAAGGTCGCTCGGGGCATTCGGCCGGTTCCCGCAGCGGATCCCCTTCGCCGGCCGGGATTGAATCCTTTTCGCCGCCTTATGGAAGGTTTCCGAACCGCCGCGAAAACTCCGCCTTTGCTCCGGGTGTTGGTGGCCAATTCCATGTTCTGGCTGGCCGGAGCCCTGGTTCTGCCCTGTTGGAATGAAATGGCTGGAGAGCTGGAAGTTTCAGCCACGATTTGGTCCGGAGCCTTAGGCGCCTTAGCCCTTTCTCAGGCGCTAGGAGCTTTAGCCGCTGGAACCGCCAGCCGGCGGCGTTTACGAGTTCGATTGGCTCCACTTGGCGGCTTCGCTCTGGCCACCGCCCTTTTGTTGGTTTCGATTGGCCCGCGCAATCCGTGGTTCCCCTTTTTCACTTTGCTGTGCGGCAACTTTTTCAGTTCTTTCTATCTGATCCCGCTGCAAACCCTGATTCAAAAACTTCCCGATGATGAGCACCTTGGTTTGGTGCTTGGAACCAACCAAAGCTTGAATTGGATCTTCATCTTGGGGGCCAGCGCTCTCAAGATGCTGGCCACCGCCCTTGGCTTCGACCCCTTTGAAACTTTCAGTTGGATCGCCGCCATCTTGGCTTTGGGGTCTTTTTGGATCCGGCCGGGAAAACTGGACATGGCTTTAGAAGCCGCGGACCAGACTCCATAAGTTCCGGCGAGCTTCTTCCTTTCTTTCATCCGGCCAAGGGCAGTCCCGGAGAAAGCGGGCGAAAATCGGCAACTCTTCGAACAACAATTCCGCCTCCGCGTCGGGCAAGCCTCCGTAGCCGTCTTCCAAAGCGTTGGCCACGTAAGTTCGGATGACCTCCCAAGCCTGTTGCCAGCGCTGATTGCTCACCGCTTTCGGATCCTGAGCCCGAGCCGCTTCCACCAGAAGGCTCAAGCACTGAAATTCAGCTTGACTGATCCAAAGGACCGGGTGTTTCTTTTGTCGCCCGCCCACTAATTTTGCTTCGATTCGACTCAAGGATTGGCAGAGCTGCCAAGCTTCTTCGACCTTCTCCCGTTGCAACAACCATTCGATTTCCAGGATGTAGAACGAAAACAGATTGTTGCGGGCAATGGTCTCGGCCACGTCACTTTGCGGATAACTCAAGGCTTCCTCCAAAGCGGCTTGCCCCCGATTCAACGAAGCTTGGGCTAGGTCCACAAAGGAGTCTCCCTCTTGCTCGGAAGCCTCGGAAAAGTGCATCGATTCCACCACCGCCATATTGCTATGAGGGCGGGCAAAGCGGCGATCCAATTTTATGGCCGCTTCAAAGTGACCCCTGGCTTCGGTCAAGAAGATCTCCAACTTGCGAATTTTCTTGTATCGGATGATGGCAAGCAATCCCAGAATGTTTTCCCGATACGCCGGCATTCGTCGCAAAAATTCCGAAGTTAAAGGATCTTCGCTTTGGATTTCCGAAACCGGAGGTACTAAAGCTTCCCAGCGATCCTCCGCCTCGGCAATGGCCGATTTCAAACCTTCCTCGGAAAGGCCCTGGTTGCGCCGCACTTCTTCCATACTGCGGATGCCGTCGAAAACGTCCAACAAGACGTTCAGCAGGCGCTGTTCCGAAGTCGGATCCTGTTGCCCATTCCAAGCTTGTTTCAAATCTTTTAAATTCGAAATGTGGGCCTCAAGGGGAATTTTGAAACCGACGCTGGACAAACTGGTGGAATATTCTACCAAAACCGTGGCGGCATCTTGAACCAAACGGCGCACCAGAATTCCGTCAAAGGCCCGAACCATCCGCTCTCCCCTTCCGGCAAGAGCGTCCAAGCGTTCCGAGGCATGGGCGTGAACAGCCTTCATCTCCTCGTGGTCGCCCTTCATTTGCTGTTGCAGCTCTTGCTGTTCGCGCTGGATGGTCTGAAAATCGCGCCACTGCTGGGCCGAGGAAAATCCGGCAATCAAACCGGCACTGGCCAGGAACAAGATTAAACCTCGCCACAAAACCAGTTCCTTTTGCAGGCCTTTCAACTTTTCCTGCACCGCCACTAAGGTCGGAATATCCTCCTGCTGCTCCTTGGCGGTTTCCGGCTTTTGGGCCGAAGCGGTTTTCTCCGGCGGATGGGGATTCGATTTCGAAGGAGTCGTCATGAGGAATGGAAAGCAATGAACCAGTCTTTCTCACGGCAACGACTTTGGGCCTCAAAATCAGCCATTTTTCAAGAAATTTAAAAAAGATCGGGAGTGGCGCCTGTAAAAGCACCACTCCTTCGGGGTAAAGGGTCTTTATTCCGCCTCTGTGACGGTTAATTTCAAGCGATTGGTGGTCACCAGCCCTCCACCGGTAAAAATCGCCGCCTCGTAATACAAAGTCCGACCGATGAGGTCCGGGGTCAAGGTTATGTGGAAACTGGCGTTGCCCGAAGCATCGGTACCGGCGCTGTGGAGAATGGAGCCGACCGACACTTCCTCAACCGGAGGGCCCAACTCAAAGATTTGATTCATGAACAGGCTTCCAGCGGGATTGGCACTGCGATAAAGCTTGTACGGAGCATTGGGAACGGTACTTTGTAGCTGAAAACCGTGCCATTTCACATAGAGCCATTCTTGGTCTCCCGGATAAGGTCGAGTTTCACCGCCGGACTGGCTGAGGGTGGCTTCGTAAGTTCGGATGCGATGCGGGATTTGCCACTTGCCGCCGTCATTGTCGGGATCGAAGTCCGGCTTTGGGGCCCAGTCCCCCACGGTTCGGCTGGAAGCTCCCTGGACTCGGGTTCGGCCGTCCAAGCCCCGGTACACCAAGCTGTTTTGGGATCGCACGGTATTGGGATTTTCCAACACCACGAAGTCCTGCAACGGGGTCAGCATCACTCCCAAGTAAGCGAACTTGCCGTTCTTCAAATCCGCCGGAAGCTTTACGTCAAACTCGACGTCGACCGAATTCATGGTGCCGATGTCAGGAAGTTCGATCCGGTGATCGCTGAGGAATTGGTCGCTCCGGTCGATGTGGGGATCTTCCGATAAGTAGGCATCGAAGCGAACCCAACCTCCCGGGTATTTTTCTTTCTCCTCCAAACCCGGACTCTTGCCCCTGGAAAAATTGACCACGGTCACGGTCAACTCCACCTCTTGGCTAGGTAGGCATTCTTTCAAAAACCATCCGTTGGTCCCGACTTCCATGGCATTGACGTGCAACGGAACCAGGTCGTAACCCACGTTCGAGCGCAGGAAGAGAGCCTGGTCCCTAATCCACCAGAAAATTCCGGGGGAGACCGGAGTCACCTGAATCATGGATTCAAATGGGGTGAGGACCTTGGTCTCATGGACCACTCCGAAGACGTGGCCGCGTTGGGAGTAGATCGTAAAGGGAAAGATGGAGGTAAAGGGGCTGAGCTCTACCCGGGAATCATCGTCCGGCTCGACCACGGGAAGATATCGGTATACCGGTCCGCCGAGGAACCGATTCTCTCCGCCCGCCGGGGATACAGACACCTTGCCTTTGTAGGTCGATCCAATGGCTTCAAAATCCTTGATCTGCTCGAAAGTCATCCCAGCCGTGCCGCAATCCGACGGGCCAGCCATTGCATTTCGCCAATTGGGGAGCCATTGATGATCCAAGTTATACCCGAATTCAGTGGCGTAAGTTCGGTCAAAGAGGGATTCGTACAGCAAGGGCCGATCCAAGATCAGAACCCCTAAGGCATCCTTCAATTTCCCCTGCTGAACCCAGGCTTCCGGAGTGGCCATTTTGACCACCTTGGCCGGCGAGCCGGATATTTCCTTGGGAACCGTCACCGACAAAACCTGATTCCAAGTGTCGTGTTTGGCGGCATGAACCACCCTGGCGCTGGTCAGGACGATTTGAGGATCGACCAAGGTTCCTGCTGCACATCCGACCCAGCCGGTTTTGGTGTCCAGATACTGAATCGTCACTACTCCTGGAGACTGGCTCTTGGGATAATCCAAAGACATTCCGCCCCATGGATTGGTCGACGGCCGGATGTTCTGGGTGGTAAATTCGACTCCCCCAAGAAGATCGTGATTGGGAGCGGTTTCCTGGCTTTCCGTTGCGGAATCCGGTTCGAAAACCAGGATTTTCATCGGACTTTGGGGTATCGGAAGTGCCAGAGACAGAAGCAAAATGGGAACGAGCACGAGGAAGCCTCCTGGATCGAGAATGCTTAGAACTATGAATGTGAGGGCCCCACCCTAGCAAACTCCCTTTGGCCTACGATTCAGGCACCACTCGAATCCAAACCCTTTGTGGGGTAAAGCCCGGGCGGGCAGTGGCATCGAAGTTCACCCGGCTGCCGATTTCAAATCCTGGAAGACTTCCCAAAGTTTCCCCGTCCAGGCGTAAAGCACCGTCCGACCAGGAAAGATTTTGCTCAGCCCCGGGAACGATGCCTTTGCCGGTGCGGATCCGGGTACCGGATAACCAAATTGCCGGCAAAGCGGTCCGGGTCGGTTTTTCCAAACGTACCTTTCCACCCAACCAATGAACGGATCTGGGCACCGGATGATCCGCCGCCAATTGCCAACGCACCGACCAGGCTTGGACTTCAAAGGCATTGCGCGGCCAGTGCAACTCGCGACGCCATCGTTTCTCGCCCCAACTTGGATTCTGCCAGACGATTTCCACTCCGCCGTCGACGATTTCCACTTCCGCAGTGGGGTGATCCCGGCGCCAAAGGTTGACCAAGTTCTCCAGCGGCGTCGGCGCCGGTTTCACTTGATCGCTCTCCCCTTGATCCGCGGGTGTATTGGAGTCGGTCTCCACCGGCTCGCTTTCCCATTGCCGAATCCAATAATCCGGCGACCGGGAAGGCGCCCATTCATCCAAGGCCAAGGAGGCCATGGTGTCGATGGCTTCCTGGGTCCTTCCCTGGCACCACAGCAACTGCCCTTGCAACCACAGCAATTCGCTTCCTTGAGTCGGATGGAGCATGGCTCCCAAACCGCTGGGCTCCAGCGCCAACAAGGCTATGGGCATCGGCCCCTCCCCGGTTTGCAATTGCCAGCGCCCACCGGCGCCCGGTTGCTCGGAAAGGCGGCCGCGGAAATTCCCGGACCGGAAGGGAACGTCGACGAAACGGCCGGCGTGATCGGCCCAATAAGCCTGGACCCGGCGGTACACCCGATTCAATTCTTCCACTCTTAATTTTTCACGCCTTCCTTCCAAGGAATGGCTCAATAAAACTTCGGCGGTGTTTTGCCACAAGGCTTCGGCCTGCTCGAATTCGCCCCGGCGCAACCACTTCCGGCTTTGTTGCAGGCGTGCAGGCATATACCTCCGTGCCCGCTCTCCCAAACGTTCCTCCCAAAGCTGTTCCAATTCCAGCCGGCGAAACCGCAAACGGGCCATGGGATCCGGTCCTCCGGTATAAAGCGGCAACTCCTCCACCGGAAGATTTTCCCGCTTCCAGGCTTCCCGAACCTCCTGGTCCCAAGCTTCGATTTGGAATTCTTCTTCCGCCATCGATCGCCGCGCCTGTTTTAGGAAAAGTTGCAGGATGGCTTCCGCCCTAGCCGCCACTTGCTCGCCGAGGGCCAAGACCCGAGAGGAAGCTTGGCGAACGTGACTGTCTCGCCACTGCGAGAACTGAGGCCCGGCTTCCGCCGGCAACTCCGCCGCCGCCATGACTTCCAATTCCTGCAAAGCAAGACGCAAGCGGCCGTCGTTTTGATAGCGGAGATAACTTTGCCGAAACGGCGTGGCCCACAATTCGAATTCCCGCTCTTCTTGTCGCACCGGGACGTTGGGCGGTGGCGGCAATGCATCCTGAATCAGATCGGAATCCCGGGTTTCGGTTCCTTCTTGAACCTGACTGTGCAAGTCGGGATTGAGATCGGGGTCGGCATTCGGAGTGTCCCCGTCGGGCCAGAAGAAACCGGTCGCCGCCAAGACCACCAAGGCACATCCGGCCGCCGCCAGAGCCACTATGCGCCTTCTTCGGCGATATCCAGCGACCAGCCGAGGAGGAATGCCGACCAGAACCCGCTCTAAATCGTTCCCAAGGTCACGAGCCCGGGCATAACGATTTTCCGGTTCCTTGGCCATGGCCACCGCCACCACCGCTTGCAATTCCTCCGGCACTTGAGCCGGCAAAGGCTCGGCTTCCGTATGCAAAACTCGATGGATGACCTCGCCCACTCCCGAGCCCAAAAACGGCGGCCGGCCGCTAAGGGCGTGATACAAGGTGGCTCCCAAGGAATAAACGTCGGCCTCAGGTCCAAGGTCCGAGGGATCGCGGGCTTGTTCCGGACTCATATAAGCCGGGGAACCCAAGGCCGCTCCTTGACGAGTCAGAGTCGGGTCTTCCCGCCTTCTCACCAATCCCAAATCGGCCAGCACCGCTCCCCGAGTTTGATGAATCAAAATATTGTGAGGTTTGACGTCGCGATGCAAAGCCCCATGACGATGCAATTTTTGCAACGCCCGGGCGACTTGCATCCCCAGGCGGGCGGCGTGCTCCCACGGCAGGGGTTCGCCTCGAAACATATCTCTCAAGGTCGGCCCTTCGATGTACTCCAACAACAGGGCCGGTCGTCCTTCTACTTCAAAAGCGCCGAAGGAACGAACCAAATTCGGATGGCGGATTTCCTCCAGTAGCAAGGCTTCCCGCCGCCAGCGTTCGCGAATGCGACTGTCCTTGGCCGCGCTACCACGCAAAACTTTGAGGGCCCAGGCGTGCCGTTCTTCATCTTCGACCAAATAGACTTCGCTGAGCGGCGACTGGCCAAGTCGCCGAACCGGTTTTAAACCGCGAGGGAGGCGCAAGGAACCGGAAGCCGGCGGATCGGGATTCATTTCCTCTCCCGTCGCCTGGCCACGGTTTCAGGCCTCATCCCTGAACCTCCGGAAGCAAGTTGTATTTCTCGATTTTGCGCAAAAGGGCGAAGCGGGAAATTCCCAACCGTTTGGCCGCTTGCGAACGGTTGCCGCTGGCCGCTTTCAAGGCTTCTCGAATCGCCGCTTGTTCCATCGCCGCGATCCGTTCCGGCAAGGGCCGATCGACGCCGGGGTCTCCGTGTAGAGCCACCGGCTCTTCCCGAATTTCAGCGGAAAGCTCTTCCATTTGGATCGGGCCTTCCCCCAATAAAGTCAAACGCCGCACCTCGTTGCGCAATTGGCGGACGTTGCCGGGCCAGGAATAGGCCTCCAAGCGATTCAAGGCTTGCGCTCCCAGCTCTCGACTTTGCCGGCCCAGGGTTTCGGCTTCAGCCGTAAGAAAATGTTCTGCCAACAAAGCCACGTCCCCTTGCCTCTGGCGCAAAGGCGGCAATTCCAGCAGCACGACTTTAATCCGGTAGTAGAGGTCTTCGCGAAAACCGCCTTGCTCCACTTCTTGAACCAAATCTCGATTGGTGGCGCAAATGACCCGGACGTCGACTTTTCGCACTTCGTCGGAACCGAGACGGCGAACTTCCCCTTCTTGCAAAGCGCGGAGTAGCCGCGCCTGCATGGCAGAGGACATTTCCCCGACTTCATCCAAAAACAAAGTTCCGCCATGCGCTTCTTCAAAGCGGCCGACGCGATCGCGGGTGGCCCCGGTATAAGCTCCCTTCACGTGGCCGAACAACTCCGATTCCAACAAAGTGTCGGGCAAAGCCCCACAATTTTCGGTGACGAAGTTCTTGGCCGCCCGGGGACCGCCGAAGTGCAGCGCCTGAGCCACCATTTCTTTTCCGGTGCCGCTTTCGCCTTGAATCAACACCGAGACGTCGCTGTTCATCACTCGGTCCATGGCGGCGAACATGCGTTCCATCGCCGCGGAAGCGCCGATGATGCCGCCGAAGCGGCCCTGGGGATTGCGCGGGGAGGAGTTGGCCTCCGGGCGCACCGTGACTCTCTTCCCCAACTCCCTTTGCAGGGAAGAAACCCGACGTTTCAGACTTTGCAATTTGCGCCGCATCCGAGCCGCTCCCAAAGCGGTGGAAGCCACGCTGGCCAAACCGGCCAACAACTCTTTTTCATCCTGCAAAAAAGCTCCGGAAGCCAGGCGATGGTCGACCAGCAGGATGCCAATGGTTTCGCTGCCGTGGCGTAAAGGGACTGCCAACAACGAGCGAACTCCCAAATCGCTGAGACTGGCCACTCCGGCGAATTCACCGTCGGAGGCAGCATCTTGCAACAGCAAGGGAGCTTCGCTGTTCAAGGTTTTCTCCAACAGCGTTTGCGATACCTTCTGTTCCGGTCCGGGAATCGGCTCCCGAGCGAAGTTTCGCCCCATGGCCAATTGAGTTCGTCCTTGGTCCACCAAGAAAACGAATCCGCGTTCGGCCCGGGTCAGGCTGACCGCCGCATCGATCAACATGGCCGCAACCCGCTCCAACTTGTCCTCTTCCTCGAGGGCACGGGCCACCGCCAACAAAGTTTGCAGGATGTCCCGCTCCCGGGGAAGTTGTTGGGTTTGAGTCGATTCAATCGCGCTCAGCGCATCGATCACCCCGCCGGTCAAACGCAGTGTGGTACTGCCAACCCGCACCACGTCCCCCCGGGAGAGAGGACGCCGCTGGACCCGCACTCCATCGACCCAGGTTCCGTTGGCCGAATCCAAATCGACCACGAAGACCTCGGAACCCAAGCGCTCGAATCGGCAATGGTTCCGCGAGGCCAGGGGATCCTCCAAGCGAAGCTCGCAGTCTTTGCCGCGCCCGACCTGCACCCGGTCCCCTTCCAACGAGACCACGCGTTGCACGTTGTCCCGTTCGACCACGATTTCCAGGGCGTTGGGCATGGATCGAGGATACTGCCTTGGGTCTATGGGGGGGAAGGAGGATTCAGCCGCCTCCCGGGCCTTGGCGGCCGGGAGGGAAGCCGTCGGGCCGGCTCCTGGGTTTAGCGTCCCAAAGCCTCAGGGTTACTTCGGGCAGGGACGGAATCCAAGGGGCAAGCGGCTTCACTCACCGCCTTGGCCGGACTTCGAATTCTCCTTTTCCTGCCTTTCCTGGCGCCTTTTCTCGCGGCGTTTCTTTTTCCTTTCCTGTTCCTTGTCCTTGCCGCCGAGAACACCTTGCAACAAGTCTCCGGCGCCTTCCCCCTCCAACAAGCCGTCGGCCTTTCCGTCCAATAGTTTGCCGGCCTCCTGGTCGATCAATTTACCGGCCCGATCCCGGACCTCATCCTCGACCACGCCGAGCAGCAACTCGTCCAAGTTTCGAGCTTTCAATTCGAAACTCGGGGAGGTGGGGTTGCCGCCCAAGATCAGATCGATTCGCAACGGTTTCTCTTTCGCCGCTTGGCTGAGGCGATCGGCGAAGTCCTGGGCTGAAAGACCGAGCAAATCCGGGGCTTTGCGGGTCGCTTTCAATTCCACCCCTCGCAAAACCAAACGGATGCTGCCCTTTAATTCGGTTTCGGTGAATTGCAGGCCGCGAGTTAAAAAATCCATGGTGCCGCCGCGCAAGCGATAAGGAACCGAATTTCGAACGAGCGGAGCCAGCATTTCGCTGGGTAGATCTTCGGCCTTGAACTGAAAGCCGTGGGCTTCGCCGGTCCGACTCATTTCCAAGAGGAAAGACAAGCGGCCGCCGGAAGCGAATTCCCCTTCCCCCTGCAGAGTGGCCGGCTCCACCACCCCGGCCGGGGCGGTCCCCAGCCGATCGGCCAGCAAACTTAAATGATTGACCGCCGGCAAAATCGGCTGGCCGGTCCGTTCGTCCAAGGTTTCCCAATGGAGGTTTTCCACCCCGGCATGGCCGATCCACAAACCGCCTCCGGTTTCGGGAACTTCCTGCAAATAAGCCGGACGTCCGGCCCATCGCTCCCGGCCCTTGGCTTCCTCCTCCTCCGATTCGCCGGCCGAACCGGGGTCCTCGCCTTCTTCGTCATCGCCGCCGAAGATGCCGACTTGGTCGTAATACTTTTTGTAACGCTGCAAACGCTCCCAGTACTCCTCCACAATTTCGATCACGTCCCGATCTTGCGCCGGAGTGCGCTCCTCTTCGACCCCGCCATCGCCTTCGGTGCCTGGAGGCGGCGGTCCGGGATCAAAGCGAAAACGGCCGTTTTCATCCACCACCAAGCGCAACAAAGTATCTTCCAAAACCGCTTCTTCGATCTGCAGGGAGCCCCCCAACAAGGCCCAAGGGGAAACGGCGGCGGCCACTCGTCCGGATTCGATCATGGGCTCGGAGCTCGGCCCGATTTGCAATCCCAAAATCTCCGCTCCGCCAGAAGCCAAGGCCACCGAGGCGTCTTGAAATTCCACCGGCTGGCCGCCGGCGGCATGAGGGCCGAAGCGGCGCAAGGCCCCGGCGAACAAGCCGTCCACCAAAAACAGATTGACGACTCCGAACAGCACCACCACCAGCAACAGCAAGGCGAGGAATCCTTTGCGAAAGATTTTCATGATTTGCATCCCTCTCGGATCATCAACCTAACCACCAAACCAGAAATCTTCCGGTCACGGAATTGGACAAACTGCGCACCGCTTTGCGGTCGGCCAAACGCTGCCGCCATTGCGGAATTTTCTTTTGAAAGAAGCGATACGAAGCCAAGGCAAGCAGCGGGCTCAAAACCATGGCCAGCATCATGGAACCGATGCCGAAATAAGTGTGCCACTGGAAGGCGGGCAAGTGGAGATACAAACTGCGGCCGAGAGATTCAGGCAGGCCCTGCTCCAAAAGCCAGTGACCGAGGCCAAAGCTGACCGAATCCAGAAAAAGGCGGCCGAGAAAGTGAAATAAGGCCAGAAACAACAAACCGGCCGGCAGGGAAGCTCGCAGCAACAAAAACACGAAGAAGGTCAGCAACCAAAAGCCGTTCAATCCGAACCATCCGGTTCCCGGATCCATTTCTCCAATCGGCAACAAGCCAAGAAATACCCCGAAATAAGCTCCGAGGGCAAATTCCATGGCGTTCAATTTGCCGGTCAGAGCGCGTGCAAGCAGCCGGAGGAAAGCCAGCATGATGTCCCCAGCTTAGTCCCCTGGAGGAGCGAATGCATCCAATCCGCTGCCTTCCACCGGGACTTTCCAAAGTCCCCCACCGACAGCGGGAACCGGATAGGCAGGCAAACGAAAAGTCCGTCCGGAAGCCAGTCGAACTTCCATGAACAATTGCTCCGGTCCCCCTTTGTCGAGACCGGGCACGGGCAGGAAGCCGGAGCCCTCGGCACTGAGAATCACCTGACCGCGGATTTCGGTCCGGACTCGATCTCCAGGCTCATAACGATAGCCCGGCGCCAGGGCCGGCAACATCACCCGGGGGGTGGGAAAGCGCCATTTCAGCACCGCTCCCCGTACCCCCCGGAACACTCCTTCCAATCGAAAGGCCTGCCGTGCTTCCCGCGGCAAGGGAAGGTCCAAAGGAAACTCCACCTCTTGGCCCTGAAAAACTTCCACCGGAAGATGCCCCGGAGCTTCCACCCGCAGCACCATGGGGTGTTGATAAACCGGCGCCGGGGCTTCCAAGATGCCTCCCTGGCTCGGCAGATAATCCAGGTTCTCTTCCAAGATCACTCCGTGCATGCTGGCGGCGACGAAGCGGGAGGGCAACAGGGCGAAGCGGGCTCGCACCAGCGTCTCGCCGCTTTCGGCGTCCACAGCCCGAAGCCGCAAGGTGGACGGCGGCGCCGGCAACTTCACCAGGTGCTCTTGAAAACCAGGACCCAGCTCCACGGTTTCCACATAACCGGCTGAGGCCGCGCCGCCTCCATGGATTTCCAGGCGATAGAGCCCGACCTTGGGCGGATTTAGCTGCAGTGTCCCTTGAGCGTCGCTGATGCCGCGAAGCTCGTTTCCTTGCCCTTCCGCAATCAGGAGGCGGACCGCCAAGCCGGCCAAAGCCTTACGGCCGCTCATGTCCAACAATTGCAGGTGGAGCTCAGGTGCCTGCCCTCGGTCCAAGCGCTTCCCGGGCGAAGGCTCGCCGCTTGAACCCGAATGGCCACTTTCCAACTCACCGGCGGCGGCCTTGGAAAGGGCATCTTCCGATTCCGACACCTGACCTTGAGAATCGGTTTGGAACGGCTCCAAGGGGGCCTGCTGCTCGTCATGCCAAGACTTCAGCCAAAAAAGTCCTACAACGAGCAACAAGAAAAGAAAGGGAAGCCGGACGGGGGTGCGGTTGCGGTTCACCGCTCGTTAAAATACCCAGTTCCATGTCCCCCGGTCCCGACAAAGAACTCGCGCTACAGGTCATCCAAGTCCGGAAGTTTTACGACCGGACCGAGGTCCTGCGCCCCACCACCCTAGGCTTCTATGCAGACGCCAAAATCGGGGTCATTGGTCCGAACGGCAGCGGCAAATCCACCCTGCTCCGAATTCTGGCCGGCGAAGACCAAGATTTTGAAGGCCGCCGGATCCTGGCCGAAGGCAAGACCGTCGGCTACGTACCTCAGGAACCTCAGCTGGACCCGGATAAGACGGTGAAGGCCTTGTTGGACGAGGCGGTCGCCCACGTTCACAAGACCTTGGATCGGTACAACGACATTTGCACCGAGATGGGCGAGGTCGAGGGCGAAGCTCTGGAGAAGCTGAGCGAAGAATTCGAACGCCTGCAAGCCCAAATCGACGCCCACAACATGTGGGAGGTGGACCGGCAGCTCGAAGTGGCGGCTCAGGCCCTGCACCTGCCGCCGATGGATCGCTTGTTCGGGGTCCTTTCCGGTGGAGAAAAGCGCCGAGTAGCGATGTGCCGCACCCTGATCGAGCAGCCTGACATCGTGCTGCTGGACGAACCCACCAACCATTTGGACGCCCAGACCGTGGAATGGCTGGAGCACCACCTGGCCAACTACCCCGGCCTGGTAGTCCTGGTGACCCACGACCGCTATTTCCTGGACAACGTGGTGACCTGGATGTTGGAAATGGAACGGGGTGTCGGCACCCCCTACGAGGGCAACTATTCCACCTACCTGGCAGAGAAGGAAAAGCGTCTGGCCTCGGGAGAACGCTCCGATCAGCGCCGTCAAAAGCGGATGCACAAGGAGCTGGAGTGGCTGCGGCAAACGCCCAAGGCCCGAATGAAGAAGAACAAGGCCAGACTGAAGCGCTACGAGCAACTGGTCGAAGAACAGAAGACCCTGCGCCCGGAAACCATCGACCTGGTCATTCCCTCAGGCCCGCACCTCGGCAACCGGGTGTTGGAAGTGGAAGGGGTCAGCAAATCCTTCGGCGACCAAGTTCTGCTGCAAGATTTTTCCTTCACCGTTCCCCCTGGGGCCATCATTGGAGTGGTCGGGGCCAACGGCACCGGCAAGTCGACTTTGATGAAAATGATTTCCGGCAAGGAACAAGCCGATCAGGGCACCTTGCAGTTAGGACCGACGGTGGAGCTTTGTTACGTCGATCAAACCCGGGAAGCGTTGCGGGACCAATTGACGGTTTGGGAGGACATTTCCGACGGTCTGGAATTCCTCCCCTTCGGCGGTGGGGAGATTCAGAGTCGGGCCTACGTCAGCCGCTTCAACTTCAAGGGTTCCGACCAGGAAAAGAAAGTCGGCGAGTTGTCCGGCGGCCAGCGGAACCGGGTCTTGTTGGCCAAAATGCTCCGAGTCGGCGGCAACTTCATTCTGCTGGATGAACCCACCAACGATTTGGACTTGGTCACTTTGCGGGTGCTGGAAGAAGCCATCGACCATTTCGCCGGCTCCATGATGGTGGTCAGCCACGACCGCTATTTCCTGGATCGGGTTTGCACCCACATCATCGCCTTTGAAGGTGAAGGCGAAGTGTATTTCCACTTGGGAACCTACACCGAATACGCGGAATGGCGGGCGGAAATGCGCTCCAATTCTGGCAAAGCCCCGGAATCGAAGGCCTCCAAGCACCGCAAACTGACTTTGTAAGTCGCGGCCGCGACGACGGTGAAGAAAAAGCGCCCGGTGGCCATGCTGCCACCGGGCTTCTTCAATTCTTCCCCTTCCTTTCCATCCGGATTCAAGGCTTGATCACGTAAACCTCGTAGGAGTTTTGCACCATGTCCGGCACGGAAATTTGCAAAGTTCCCCCGACTTGATGTGGAGTGCTGTAGAACAGCGGGATCACTTGGTAGGAATTCGGCAGCGTGGATAGATCGGTGAGGTGGTTGTCGTAGCCCGCCCCTCCACCGCCGACGTCCGCCTTGCGTTCCATGGTCGCAGGAACGAAGGGCATATTTTGCAGCTTCAATTGATGCTGCACCCGGTAGGTATTGCCGTGGATTTCCCCCTGCGGGTAAATGCCTGAGAATTCATTCAGGTAAAGATTGCTCACCACCACCACGATTTGATCGTCGTCAGGATCCTGAGGGTCGCCGGGTTGGTAGCCGGCCATGGCTTTCACGTCGATCCAAGGATCCGGAACGTTGCCGGCTTCCAAGATGTCCTCCCATTGACCAAACGGCGTGCCTTCCACTACGGAGGGCATCTGGAGCGGCGGCAAGCGATAAGGATGTTCCTGATACAAGGTCTTGCCGTAAACCTCCCAAACCAATCCCGGATGCTTTTTTCGAGCTTCAAGAGCAGCACTCGGGTGGCCATCCGCCTCCGAATACCACAACTTGTTTCCGGAAAAAAAGTTGGCTCCTGCAAACTGGATCTGAAAGGCTTGCCCATCCGAACGCAGGAAATCTTGGTGATATAAACCATCCATATAATAAAATGCATTGATCAAATAAGGCATGGCCCGAATGCCTCTGGTGTAATGATCGATGGAACGGTTCCACTCGGTAAACCAGACCTCAGGGTAGAACGGGTCTTCAGGAGGGAAACCGGCCCCGTAGGCCAGGTTTGGCTGGAAAGTCGCCAGGGCCGTATCCAAGTTTTCCATCTGATACAGCATCTTATGGGGAACCGGCAGATAAGGATGCATCGTCACCGCCTCCACTCGATAGCGAGCCGGGTCTCCCTGGACCGAGTATTTATGACTTAGGTGACTTAGAAATCCCTCAGTGAAATAAGTCGTGTGCTCCCCGGCGACGAGTTCGGAGGGAGCGTTCAAACTGGCGATCCCGACCAAGTCCGGAAGCAGGCTTTCCAGATCCAGGTTGAACATCACCGCTTCGTAAAGTTCGGCATAGGCCACCCCGTGTTGCCAAGGAAGAGTGTCTTCCTTGTTTCCCCCGCCGCTCACCATGGCATCCGGGTCCACCGTGACCAAATCGCATAGGGTGTACCCGGCGGGAATGTTCAAATCTCCTTCCGGCAGGTTGAAGAAACCTTTTCGCGCAGTTTCATAATCGGAACAAAAACTGGCTTGGATGTACGGTTCGTTCCAGATTTCCACGTAATCCGCTTTGGTTTGCAGGCCGGTGCCCCCCATGAAGTTGGCGTTGATGTGCAATAAAACCTTACGAACGAAACGGGCAAATCCCCAGAAATCGTTCGGCGCTTCCGAATAAGTGTGCACCACCCCTTCATCCGGCTGATTCATTTTCCCAACCCCAGCTCGATAGATCAGTTGTGGAAGATGGCCAGAAGGAGCAGATGGAGGGTTGTTGGTCACCTCGTCCAAGCCCTGCAACAATTGATCCAGGCCGGTGAAATCATAAGCCGGGTTCTGATTGGCGGTATAGCCGCTGTTGAGCTCACTTTGATGACTGGATAAATCCAGATCACGAGCCCCGTACAACTCGTTATTGGCGCCGGTGTAAAGGGAGTCGTACCAAATTCGATTTACGTCACCTACGCCTTCATTGTGGGTTCGAACTTGGGGGATCAACAACTCGGCATAGCGGATCGCGTGGTCGGCCCGGGGAACGCGCAAAAATTGGGTATTCGGGTCATTTTGATTGAACGTGCCCCAATCGAAGGGGGCACTTTGATCGTATTTCATCGGATTGGCCACCGGCACGCCACTCACGCCGTGGACAGCGCTGAAGGTGTCCCCGGTCGACCAGGCTCCGGCGTCGAATTCGATTTGAAACGGAGTGGTTGGATTCAGGACCACCGTCTGGGCGGAAAGCTTTCCGCTCCAGGAAGTCAAAACCGCCAGTCCGGTGGCGGCAAGCAGAAGCCCGGTTCTTTGCATGTCGGCTCTCAAGGCAAGGTTTCCTGCGGGATCTCCTTGCTGGATCTCCCTGCTGGATCAGTTGTCAGTTCGGATCGGAACGACCGATTTCAGACCTAATGCCGCCGCAGGAAAGAACCCTCCCCACTTTTTGAAAAAGATTTTTGCCTTGGCTGCCGGACGCCGGTGAAGGGCAAGAACCAGCGAGTTAGGGTGTGAAATCCAAGGCCACGCCTCGATCTCCTACCTGCGCAGTCGCCTGCCTGATCGGGCCTAAAGTCCTGCCGTAGCGAAGCAGGTACTCCCCTGGAGGCAAACCGGTGATCGAAAAGCGGCCATCTTCGGAGATCTCCACTTGCGCAGGCCGGACCCAGGCTTCCGTCGCTTCAGGATCCAAGTGCTTTTGGAGCACCGGAAAACAACGCATGGCCTTAGGATCAAACCTTTCGTCCGGCAAGTTCGAAATCCACCCGCTGAGGATGCCGGACGGGCGCATGAAAAATTGCGGGGAAAAACCTAGGTCGGATCGCCAGGTGAAGAAATCGCTTCGCCCGTCCAAGCATTCCACCAGAATGCCCAGTTCCTCCACCCCAGGACTGGGCACGAAATCAAAACTCCCATCCATTTTCGAAACGGTCCGCCAAGTTCCGCTTTGGCCCCAAATCGTGATCCGCGCCCGATTCTCCGTCTCGCCGTGTTGATTGAAAAGACGACCGCGAAACTGATTCCTCTGCGGCAAAGTCAGGGTGGTCGTTCTCAGCTTCGCCGGCAAGGTGTGGCGGTACATAAGCCCATCAGGATCGTAAATGCAGGTGTTCGCGCGCCCTCCTACCGGAACCGGAACCCATGCCCTTCCGGCGCTGTCGGTTTGTACCGGTGAACTCCACGCCGGTAGATACTGAAACGGCTGCTTTTTCTCAGCCTCCCAATGCAACTCCGGTGCGGAGGTCAAGGTAACCCCGGCCATCGGATGGCCGCCGTCATCTTGAATCCGGAGTTCAACCTCCCGAACGGGAATCATCCGGAACACGACTTCGCGGCCGGAGTTTTCCTGGCCGGCTTTTCCTCGATAATCGAACAGGCTTTGCATACCCGGTACTTGAACCGAGAGAGTGAATCCGACTTTTTCAGCAGCCGCATGCTGCAAGTGAAAACTCCCATCGGCCTTCACCGAGAAAACAGCGTCTGGTCGCAAAGATCGATTCTTGGACCAACCAAAGCGATAAAGGATTTTGGCTTCAGGAAGCGGATGGCCTTGACCATCGACCACTCGACCGAAAACGGAGGATGTCCGTCGAGTCATGGGAATCGTCAAAGCAGGCCAGTGCCCGTGCTTTCCGCGGACTGCCGTAAGGACTTCCGGCCTTTTTCGGAATCCAAGGCTGTGGGTAGGCGTCCAAGCCCCGGACTCGACGCGAATCGCTTCGGCCTCGGCACAAGGCTGAAGCCAAAGAAGCCCTTGTTCGGAAGTCGACAAAGATTCTCTCTTTAGGCACTGCCATTTCCAGCCGCTCTGCGGATGAAATTCTCCGCCGTTTGCCGCGGTTATGTCTTCGCTCGCCCTTTTCAAATGTAAGACCTGCAGCCCGACCCCTGCCAAGGGGATTTCACTGGCTTGATCCAAGGCTTGAATCCGGACGACAGGAGATTTTGAGCCTCGTGGCTCCACATTGTTTTCGGAAAAACTTCGTCGAGATCCTGAGGTCGGCGCAAGAGAAGTTTCCTGAGGGTGAGCCGGCTCAAACTGTCCGGCTTCGATGGAGGGTGAGGCCGCCGGTCCAGCCGACCAGGCATTGGCCTTCGAGGGGAACCAGGGTGATACCAGAATCATTGCCACTCCCAGGGACATCGCCCAGCCGAAAGCCGCCAAGGTTCGACCGCTGGTCGGAACCGGTTCGGCCCCTTGCTTGGGTCGGCTCAGCGGATCGGAATGCCAACGGTAGGGAGCGAAAACCAGCAACCAGCGGCCTTGGCCACCGAGTTGGCGATCTAATTGCCGTTGCAAGGCGGCGCGAGCCCGGCGCAGGCGGGATTCCACCGTGCGGACTGGAAGCTCCAGCATCCGGGCAATTTCAGAAACCGAACGGCCTTCCCAATAACGAAGCTGAAGAACGAATCGATGCTGCTCCTTGAGACGATTCAAAGCTTGGTTCACCGCCTGCACTCTTTCTTCGTGAACCATGTGATCCATCGGGTCGGATCCTGATTTTTCATCGGGGGCCAAGTTTCTTTCCCGACGCAACTTGCGCGAATCGCTGCGGTACTGCAAGCGAATTCGGTTAACCAAGACGGTGCGCAACCATGGACGGGAAACCGGACCGCACTCAGAATCACGGCGCAGGGCCGCCATCGCGGTCTCCTGGGCTAAGTCCTCGGCTAGGTGAGCATCCCTCAGCATGGAATGGGCTAGCCGTCGAATCCATTCGAAATCCTCGCCGGGGTTGCTGCCGGAATCGGTGGTGGAAGAATTATGAACCATTCACTCCTTTTGTTTCTGCCTTGGTAAGCAGTGAATCAACCCTAACACAATGGCAACGAACCCGAGCTGGCAAAACCACCATGCTAGAACTACCAATTGAATTTTTTCCTATTTTTTTCTGTCCGGCGCCTTTTAAAAAGTCCCTTGGGAATGACGTGACCCAAGCCAAGCCACCAACGAATGGACTGATGGCTCAAAAATTTGAGTGATTTGGCGGAATTTCGTGTCTCCCAAACTCCCTCACTGGTCACCCCCTACTAGACCTGCTCAAAAACTCAGGTGAAATCCATGAATCAAATCCCCCACCCGTTCCTTTTGAAAAAGGGAATCCACCTTACCATCCAGCTCGCTATCGCTTGGTTCCCGATAGCCGAGGCAAGCGGCCAAACCGACCTCGGACCGTTAAATTTACCCAGCTCCTTCCAACCTTTACCTTATGTTGAAGATTTCGAGACTCTTGCTGGAGTAGTTCCTTCCTATATGGCGGTCACGGAATTGGACGCTGGAACGCTTTTGCCGGATCCGGAAGCCTGGACGAATATCGGCCAAAGAGCTGCCTGTACTGATCCTTGGCAAGGTGCATTTGGCTTGGAAATGGGCTTGATCCCAGGGAGTACGAATTACCACGACGTAAGAAACGCTCTCGTGATTGGATTGGACGGATCTGGTTTTCCAGGATCTTTAGATCTTTCTTTCGTTGTAAACCACTATGGAGAGGAGACCGACCCTGTAGATGGGGTTTGGATTAGTGGAGATGGGATTCTGTGGTACCCCATCTACCAAGAGTGGGGAAACACTCGATTCAATCAATGGGCTTCTGCAAATCAATTCGACCTGAGCGGAACACCCGTAAATCCCTACGCCCCTTTCTATCTTGCCTTTGTTCAAGAAGATAATTTTCCCTTTCAGGATTTGGATGGAGTCGCCATCGACCAAATCAGCATACCCAGCTCTTCCGAGCCACTGTGGTTCGACGGTTTGGAGAACTGGGCCATAGGGTCGGGAACGGTTTTATACCCAAGCGGCAATCAATTGTTTGCCAAGAATTTCCATCCCAACCCGGTACCATTTGGGCTTCGCTTCTCCAGAGGAGAATCCGCAGGAAGCGAAGTCGGCGTCCAATCCAGTATGGATCCGCTAACGACTCCAGCAGGAGTGTTCATGGAGCACCGTAGCTACGGAACCGTAAATGGCAATCCAAATTCCCTTGTTTTGACTCAAAAGGTGGAAGCTACCGGAACCACCTTGGAAGTGTTCGTGGACGGGAGTTTCGTCGGTGCCACTACTAAGGAAATTTCTTTTTATCAAGACGGGATTTTGGTTCATCAATACACCAATGCCGGCAATAATCCCGACGCCACCATCTTGTCCGCCGTGGACGGAGAAACCAAATACAAAAAATCAAAGGATCCTGACATCGCCATCCATTGCTGTCTTCCAGTTATCATTATCGTAGGTGATACTCTGAACCAGACCTATCATGCCAATGAAATCAAAATCCGCTTGGTCGACCCCACGGATACAGTTAATTGGTTGGGCGATTACGAGATTGTCGGTTTTAACGTTCCCGAAATCCTCGTTACTGAAGAGGCTCTCTTGTTCCAGGGAGCTCCTCATTCGGTAGCAGGAGAAGCCAAAATCGCTGGAGTTCTGGGAGGAAGTCAATTGGAGATCTCCAACATCGGTAGTTCAGGTCAGGACGGACTCCACGTTGGGTTGCATGCCGCCGAATCGTACTCGATTCAGTTCTCCGGAATCGATCTGTCCAATTCCGGTGCGTCCATTGAAATTTCGAACTCCGGGTATTTTAATCAACAGCTAGTCCCGAGTTTTGGACCTGTGACGCTGTCCAATCATGTGGGCGACTTGCAAGTTGCGGCCGATTACTCACCTATCGGCGCCTCGGAAGTTCGCCTAGAATTTTGGAGGAACGGAGCTTTTCTAGGAGCGACTCAGGTACCTGGCGGCGCGTCCGTGGGCAGCTTCAGCGGAGTTCCGAGCATTACGGAATGTGGAAAACTTCCACCCGATCCGCCCTGTCTTTGGATTGAGGTTGATCAAGATACTCCCTTTACAGCCAGCGACGGGACCAGCCATACCCTTGACGAGTTGCGAATCCTTGCAGGGAACAGCACTGGAACCATTCAAACTCTAGAGACCTTTGATTTCATCCTGACGCAAATCCCGGACTTTCAGATCGTGGACGAGGGCGGAATTTATCCGATTCAACTTTCGGTCTCTTCCTTAGTCGCCGGTACTTTGGCCACCGCCTCCATTAAACATGCCTCTCCGAATTCCCTCGTGGTACTGGGTTATTCCTTCACCGGGAACGGTCCGACCACAGTCGGAACGCCATGTGGTTCGGTTGATGTGGCTCTCAGTCTTCCCATTTCATCACTCGGGCCGATTCCCGCCGACTCCAGCGGCAACGCACAGTTCCAGGGTCCGCTACCCCCTTCCACCGCCGGCATGAACCTTTGGCTTCAAGCGGTGGAATTGAGTAGCTCAGGCCCATGCCGTCTTTCCAACTCTCTAGCGGAAACGATTCAATAATTCCAGTACTGAAATTACCAAGGCACTTCCCAGGAATCCCGGCCTTTCCGGGGTTCCTGGTTTTCCCTTCAAGGGTTTGTTTCTCCGAAATGAGGAAGATATTTCTTTAGAATCGAGTTGCCTTCATCAAAGACCCTACAACCAAACATGGAAACAGCCAAGTTCCTTGCCCTCATGCCGGTACTGCCCAGTCAGGATGTGGCGGCAGCGATCGACTTCTACGTCAATAAATTGGCCTTTCAACTTCAATTTCAAGATTCCCTTTCCAACCCTTTCTATGCAGGCGTGAGCCGGGACGGAGTACAACTTCATCTTCAATGGCACGATCCGAGCGAATGGTCAACCGTGGAACGACCGCAATTACGCTTTGAAGTCCCCGAAATTGAGCTCTTGTTTGAGGAATACCAAGGCCTGAGTGTATTTCATGCCAATACCAAACTCCGCACCACCCCTTGGGGTACGCGGGAATTCGCATTTTTCGATCTGGATCAAAACGGCCTGACCTTTTTCGCCCGAACGGAAGTGACTGGAAACGCCTAATCGAACTTCCAGCGATTCCTCAGGAAAGCCAAGGAAATCAAGAATCATGAATGATGAAGAGAACAGGATTTACCCGCTGGCTACCACTCTTCTCGGATTGGACCGTAATGGCATTGCCCGACCCTTAGAATGGAATCATGGTCCCCCTCCAAGCCTGGACGGTTACACCATCGGCGCTCCGATCCTAGAGCGAGAGCCGCCTCATGACGGCGAGATGCACCCTGACGGGGACGAAATCCTATTCCTGATTTCTGGCCAGGTGACTTTGATTCTGGAAGACCAAGAACCAGCCTCTGAAATTTTGCTGCAACCAGGTCAGGCTATCGTCGTTCCTCGCGGCGTTTGGCATCGGATTCGATTGCACGAGGTTAGTCAGATTCTTCACGTCACTCCGGGACCAAACCAGAAACTGGCACAAAGCATTGGAGGTAATTTTTAAGCCTCCGGCGTAACCAAAGCCGCCTCAAGCCGTCTGCCTAGCCGAACCCCTTTCTTTCGGAGGCACCGGCGATGCCGCGTTTTCAACCCCCGCACTGCCCCTGGGACGCCTGTCCCAGCCGCACCGATTCCGTCCCCTTCCGCTTTCAAAAACGAGGCTTCTACAGCGGCCGACAGCAACGCAGAATCCAGCGCTTTTGGTGCCACGGCTGCCGCCGTTCCTTCTCGTCACAAAGCTTCAAGTTTCACTATCGCCTGAAGTACGGCCGGCTCCATCTCGACTTCTGGCCGCTGGTGGTGAGCAAAGTCACCCTGCGACAAAGCGCTCGCATGCTGGGAGTGGATCGCCGCACCTTGGCTGACCGCCTGTTGCGCATGGGCGAACACGCTCGCCGCTTCCATCGCTTGCGATTACAGGAGGTGGCCGCTCGAGGCGGGCTACCGGGAGTGTTTCAACTGGATGAGTTGGAAACCTTCGAAACCGACCGCAGACTGCAGCCGGTGACCGTTCCGGTGCTGATCCACCGTGCCAAGTATTTCGTCGTTCACCTGACCGCCGGCACCTTGCCCTGCCGGGGATCGCTCCCTCCGCGGTTGAGAAAGAAGAAGGAGGAACGGGAAAAACTATTCGGCAAGAGACGCTCGCAGTCCCGGCAAGGAGTGGAAGCTTGCTTGCAGACTTTGAAGGAGGTCTTGCCTCCAAGGCAGCCGGCGGTGCTGCAAAGCGATCGCAAGAAGATCTATCCCAGCGTCTTGAAATCGGTGTTTGGAGCCGCAGGTTTCCAGCACCTGCAGGAGTGCTCCAAGCGCAAGCGGGATCGAGGCAACCCGCTGTTTCCGATCAACCACACCCTGGCGCAAATGCGGGACAACCTCTCCCGGCTGGTGCGCCGCAACTGGGGCCACTCCAAGAAGCGGAGTTGGCTGCGGCTGCACATGTGGCTGTGGCTTTTGTGGCGCAACTACGTGCGGCCGATCACCGCCGAGGGCGAGCCCCCGACTCCGGGGATGTTGCTGGGGGTGACCTCTCGGCGTTGGACCGCCAGGGAGCTGTTTCGGTGGAGGATTTTTTCTTCCTCCTACCTCCAATAGTTTGTGCCAGTTTCTAGGCGATGCGCATGCGCCGGCGATTGTTGTAAGCCGCCACATCCATGCAACGAGAAGCCATCGAAGGCCAGCGCCGCCACCAATCGGCGAATTCATCGGCCGGCAAGGGAGGGCTGAAGTAGAACCCTTGAACCTGCTTACAACCGATTTCCTGCAGGAAGCCCAATTGACTCGGAGTTTCCACCCCTTCGGCCACGGTGGTGATTTGCAAAGCGTTGCCGAGTCCGACCATGGCGTGGGTAATCAGCGAATCGTCGTCTCCTCCAGGCAAACCGCTGACGAAACTGCGATCGATCTTTAATTTGCAAACCGGCAATCGTTTTAGATAAGCCAAAGACGAGTACCCAGTACCAAAGTCATCCAGACTCAAGCGAACCCCGAGATCGGTGAGATGTTGAGGTACTTCAGCCTGCTCGCCGTCCAGGTTCATCAGAGCGGTTTCAGTTATCTCCAGCTCCAAGTCCTGCGGATTCATCTCGCACTGCTGTAGTGTTCTCGACAAGGTATCCATGAAACAACCTTGCCGGACTTGAACCGCGGAAATGTTGACCGCCACCGGAACATCCGGTCCGCCGTCCGCCCGCCAAGCCTTCATTTGCTCGCAAGCGGCTTTCATGACCCATTCCCCGATCGGCAGAATCAAACCACTGGATTCGGCGACTTCGATGAAGGTGTCGGGGGGTACGACGCCACGGCGGGAATGATGCCACCGGATCAAAGCTTCTGCGGAACGCACTTCACCGGTACGGGCGTCCAAGATGGGTTGGAAATAAAGGCGGAACTCATCGTTGCGTAGCGCAAGATGTAAATCGTGCAGAATGGCTTGATGTTCCTTGGCTCGTGAATCCAACACCGGGTCGAACAAGCGGTAGGTCCGGCGACCTTCATTCTTGGCCTGATACAAAGCCAAGTCGGCGTTCCTCAGCAAACTGTCGGCGTCGCGGCCGTCGTGAGGATAAAGCGCCACGCCCAAACTACCGGACAGAAAGACCCGGTTTCCCTGAACCTCGATGGCCTCCTCCAGGCAGTCACTGAGCTTGCGGGCAATGGGAATGATGTGTTCAGGCCCGCCTAAATGGGTGGCGATGATGGCGAATTCATCTCCTCCGATGCGAGCGACGGTATCCGTTCGCCGGCAACGACGGCGCAATCGATTGGCCACCGACCGCAGCACTTCATCGCCGGTGGGATGTCCGAAGTTATCGTTGACGTGCTTGAAGAAATCCAAGTCCAACAGGAACAAGGCCACGCTTCGCCCGGTGCGATCGGCATGGGCCAGGCTTTCCTGCAACCTGGCGGTGAAACACTTGCGATTGGCTAATCCGGTAAGGGAATCGAAAAGAGCATAGGCCAACAGACGATCTTCCACCCGTTTGCGCTCGATGGCGCAGTGCACCGCCCGTTCCAGGGTTTCACGATCCAACTGGGACAAATCCAGGACGTCGGTTACCCCGTCCCGAAGAGCTTCCTGAGCCAGATCCCAAGTCCAATCCGGAGTCAATACCAGCAAGGGCGCCTGAAAGGAAAGGCGGTTTTGCACCAAGGCCACCAGATCCTGACAAATTGGATCTTGCAAGCCGGGATTCAGCAAAAACGCATCGAAGCTTCCGTCGACCAAGGCCGCTTCCGCTTCAGCTCGAGAACGGCACCAGCAGACGTCCGCCCAATCCGCCCCCTCCCCTTGCAACAAATCCGCAAGCTGAGGGTGTGTCGACCCCTGATTGGAAACCAGGAGGAGATGAAGTTTGGTTTTCACAGAATGTTGACCTTTGGGGGAGTCCGCCTTCCGAGCCACGCCCTGTGAGGCAAGCCTCGATCAGCCATCCTCCCCTTACTCTGGGTTCGGAGCAGGTTCCAATGGATCGAGTCTTCATCGGCAAAGCCCACGGTGGACTTGGAGGGAAATTTCTATCCAACCGGGGCAGTCCGCAGCCCTATTCGGCCTTTTCGGGCCAGACCAAAGCCTGTAATTCCCGCAGATCCCGCACCTGATCGTCGGCGTGATCGCGATAAGGGAAGTCCCCCGAAGGATCTACGTACACCGTCCGGGCACCGGCGGCATGACCGGCCTGCAAATCGAATAAATAATTGCCAATCATCACCGCCGCCGAGGACGGCAACTTCCAAGTATCCAAAAGCATCAAAAGCCCGTCCGGCTCCGGTTTGGCCGGAGCCTCCTCCCGGCCGACCACCTCATCCTGCTCAAAGAACCGGAGCAGGCCGCAAGTGGCCAAGGTGGTCAGGGCGCAGTCTTTCCGATTCCGGGTCAAGACGCCCAAGCGGCAGCCCTCCCGCCTCAGTCGGGTCAGCAGGGAAGCCGCTCCCGGCATGGGCTCGGCCCGGGCAGCCAGAGTTTCCTCCACTCGCCCGAGACGCCGCCTTAAGGGAGCCGCCCGGTCTGCCGGCAAGCGGTCTAAGTACTCCAGAATCGGCTGGCCGGAAGGCACGCCCAGGTCTCTTCGGATCTGCTCGAAGTCATGAATGGCCACGGTCAGGGTGCCATCCATATCAAAAATCCAAGCAGGCCTTTGCGCCAGGTTCATCGCCCTTGGAATCGAGGCGGCCGCTTTTCCGCGAAAGCCGCTAGAGCTTCAAGACGGTCCTCGGTTGGAATGATGCGCTGATAACAATTGAATTCGTAAGCCAGAGCTTGTTCCACCGGTAAATCCATGGCGCCGTCCACCGCCGCTTTGGCCGCCTGCAAGGCCAAGGGGCCGTTGCGAAGCAAGGTTTGCAAGATCTCTTCTCCCTTGGCTCGGGCTTGTCCTTGGGCCGCCAGGAAATTCACCAATCCGATTTCCAAGGCTCGGGCAGCGTCCAGGCGGCTGGCCAACAAAATCAACTCCTTGGCCCGAGCCGCTCCCACCAATCGGGGCAAGCGCACGCAACCGCCGGCGCCGGGAATGATGGCCAAGGATGTTTCGGTAAGACCGATGCTGGCACTCTCATCCATCACCCTTAAATCGCAGGCCAAAGCCATTTCACAACCGCCCCCGAAAGCGGCGCCGTTCAGGACCGCCAAGGTCGGTTGCGGCAAAGCGGCGATATCGTCCATGGTGCCGCGGATTTGCTGCACGAATTCCCGCACCTGTTCCTCGGTAAAGGTGCGTCGTTCCTTTAAATCAGCACCGGCGCAAAAGGCTCGATCCCCAGTTCCGGTAATGGCCACCGCCCAAATCTCCGGATCTTGACGCAAAGCGGCACAGTGCCGGCGGAATTGGCGCAGAGTTTCCAGGGATAAGGCATTTCTCGCCTCGGCACGGTTCAACACCAACCATGCCACGTGGTCCTGGCGTTGCAATTGAACAAGGGGGGATTCGCTCATCGGCAAGCAGCATTTTGAAGCACCCGGGCCAGCTCCGCTACATGGGTCTCCAAATCGAAGCGCTTGCGCAACTGCCAAACGCCGTGCTGCCAAGCATCCGGCCCCATTTCCAGCCGCTTCGACCACAAACGACCGAGCGATGTTTGTGCCGCCTCAGCCTCCGCTTCGGCCGGCAGCACTCCCACCCAAGGCTCGGTCACCAATTCCGCAAATCCGTTGCCGGGAGTGGTCAGCACGCTAAGTCCGGCGGCAGCCGCTTCTAAACAAACCAAGCTGCAAGCGTCATAGGCGGTGGGATGAAGCAGAATTTGGGCCTCAGGAAGGGCGGCTTCGAAACCGCCGTCCCATCCGTGAAGAAAGATCTTCTCTTTGGCCAAGCTTTGGCGGTCTTGGCCTAAAACCCGTTCCAAATGGGACACTGACCTAGACCAAGCTCGCAAGCCGAGCTTCGGCCAGCGGCGCCGTAAAGCCCGAAACCAGCGGACCGCGGTGGCGGCACCTTTCAAACGGGCGTCTCGGCCGCAGAAAAGGGCCCATTCCGGTTGCACCAAGCCGCTTCGTTCCTCCGGTTCGCGATCGGAAAGCAAGGGAGGCGGTAAGAGTGTCATGGCCACGCCTTCCCGGCGCTGGCGAAATTCGCGGCTGACTTTCGGCGACAGGGCCAGAATGCGCTCGCAACTTTGCAGCGCCTCCTCTTCCATGGCCTCGAAATACCGCTGGCGCCAAGTCGGTTTGTCGGCACCCCGGGCCTGGCGCAAATGCGGGGCGCTGCCGGAATGGGGTTGCCACAACATTCCGGGCCAAGGGACGGCTCGAACGCTCCAAACGCAATCGACCGGCTCTTTTCTCAATGCAGCTTCGAACCCGGCCCAATCGCGGCGATCTCGCCATGGGCGCGGCCAGGGCCAACGGCTTTCCACCGCCAAAGGACGCACGCCCGGCGGTGGCCTTCGGTCGGCATCTCTAGCCAACAAGGACAATTCGCAGCGATCCGCCAACCGCGGCAAGACGATTTGTAGATAACGTTCCAAACCGCCGCTGTCCGGACGCCAGCGATCCAGCAGGACGGCGACTTTTAGCCGTACTTCGGTACGTGCGTTCGAATCTGCCGGGATTTGCTTAAGACCTCGCGAGCCCAACTTTTGGCGACCGGATCCAGACGGGATTTGCACAGGTAAGTCAGCAGAAAACGAAGTTTATCGGTACGACTAACGGTATCGGGAGCGGAAGATTCCATGGCGGCAAGGTCCTTGACCAACCAGCGCCGTCGCGGCGGAAAACGCTGCTCCACTCGGGCCAGATCGATCATGTAGGGCCTGCCCCAACGAGGGTCGGGAGTCACGATCAAATGACCGCAATACAAATCCCGGTGATAAAAACCGCTGGCGTGCAACCGGCGGATCATGCCGGCAACGTCCTTGATCACGGCTTCATGAGCCTTCAAGGCTCCCAACTGGTGAGGATCGGGCCAACCTTTGGCTAAAAAGCCGTCCAAGGGCTCTCCTTGGACTTCCCGGGTGACCAGAAAGGAGTGTTTGGGAACTCCAAACGGCTGGGCCTCTTCCCCGACCGCTACCGGTTCAGGCATGTCGAAGCCGCTGCGCAACAACGCTTGAATATTCTCCCATTCCAGTCGGGCGGGACTGGTCGGCCGGCGCCAATGGGCCACGCGATAGCGCCAAGCCACCCCGTGATGGATCTTGACGTAAAGAATGCCGACCCGGGTTTCCACCCGCCAAGTTCGGCGGAAAGCCGCCTCTCGCACTACCCGGCCATGGCGGAACTTTTTCGCCCCTTCCAGGGTATCCAGGCCCAACTCCCGCAGCAGTTGGACGTCCTCCTGGCCGGCAATGATCCGACCCTGGTCCAATTGGACCGTGGGCTTGGGGGGCACACGGTACTGGCGAAAGTCCCGCCTCGGGGCCTGCGCAGCAACCATGAGGGCATCCTCGCGAGATCCCCCCACCGAGGCAAGTCCTTCTTCCGCCAGGAGGAAGGAAATACCGAGAGAAGTTCCGAAGCTGGTCACATCTACCCTTGCGGCAATTCCCGGACAAATCTGTAATGTTTCCGTCCCCTGTCTCGCCTTCCCCCCCCTTTCCCAAGGCCAATAGGACCATGCCGGACGCCGCCCAGGCCCCCTCGGCGAGGGCTGAATTCAATCCTTTCGTGCAAATGCAGCACCGGCTGGACAAAGCCACCGGCTTGCTGCACTTGGACGAAGGGCTCGTCGAAATCCTGTCCACCCCGCACCAGGAACTGACCGTCGCCATTCCCGTTTCCATGGACGACGGCTCGATGCGGGTCTTCACCGGTTACCGAGTGCAACATTCGGTCGCCCGAGGTCCGGCCAAGGGAGGCATTCGCTACGCCCCCGACGTCCATCTGGACGAAGTTCGAGCCTTGGCCGCCTGGATGACCTGGAAGTGCGCGGTGGTCAACGTTCCTTTCGGAGGCGGAAAGGGCGGCATCATTTGCGACCCCCGGCGCATGAGTCCAGGCGAGCTGGAACGGCTGACTCGACGCTATACCGCCAATTTGTTGGACATCATCGGTCCGGAACGGGACGTCCCGGCTCCGGACATGAACACCAATGATCAAATCATGGCCTGGTTCATGGACACCTATTCCATGCACCAACGTTCCACCCAAACCGCCATCGTGACCGGCAAGCCGGTGGGTTTGGGCGGCAGCAAGGGACGCACCATCGCCACGGGTTTGGGGGTGGCGATCAGCGCTCGGGAAGCTCTTCGTTACAGCAACTTCGAAGGGCCGGCCCGGGTGGTGGTCCAAGGTTGCGGCAACGTCGGCGGCCTGGGCGCCAAGTTGATTCAAGAAGACGGCCACCAAGTCATCGGCATCTCCGACATGTACGGAGCCATCCACAACCCGAAGGGATTGGACATGCCGGCGGTGCTCGACTACTTGAAGAAGAACGGGCGTTTGGAAGGCTTCCCCGGCAGTGAAAACTTGACCAACAACGAGTTGTTGGAATTGGATTGCGATGTGCTGGTGCCGGCGGCCACGGAAAATCAAATCCACAGTCAAAACGCGGAACGGATCCAAGCCAAATTGATCGTCGAAGGCGCCAATGGGCCGACTTCCGCCGCGGCGGACGACATCCTGCAGGACAAAGGCGTGTTGGTGGTGCCGGACATTCTGGCCAATGCCGGCGGCGTCACCGTTTCCTACTTCGAATGGGTTCAAGACCGCATGGGTTACTTCTGGGAAGAGAAGGACGTGTGCGAACGCCTCGACCGCATCATGGTCAGCGCCTTCCGGGATGTTGCGGAAGCCGCCGACAAGCACCAAACCAACATGCGAATCGGCGCTTATTTGGTCGGCGTCGAACGAGTCGCTTACTGCCATAACCTGCGAGGAATCTATGCCTGAGTCTCAAGACCTCCTGCCCACCTTGCCGCCGGAAGAAGAGCAGGCCCCGACTCCGGTTCTTCCCGAGGACGATCCGTTCTCGTCGATGATGGAACGCTTCGACGAAGCGGCGGCCTTACTGGGTTTGGCCCCGGACGCCTATTCGGTGTTGCGCCGGTCCGACCGGGAATTCAAGTTCGCCATCCCGGTGGAAATGGAACCGGGCAAAGTCAAGGTGCTGCACGGCTACCGAGTGCAACACAACTTGTCCCTCGGCCCCTGTCTCGGCGGCTTGCGCCTGGACAACGATTTGACCCGGGAGGAATTGCAGGCTTTGGCCGCTTGGAACACCTGGAAGTGCGCCGCCCTCGGCCTGCCCTTCGGCGGTTCCTTCGGCGGCATCAATTTCGATCCTCGAGGCCAGGATCTGGGAGTCGTGGAACGGGTCATCCGTCGCTATACCGCCGGGGTCTTGGATTTGATCGGCCCGGAACGAGACGTCACTTCGCCGGATTTGCACTGCAATGAGCAAATCATGGCTTGGATTCTGGATACCTATTCCATGCACGTCCGCCACACCAACAACGCGGTGGTGGTCGGCAAACCGATGGGTTTGGGCGGAACCTACGGTCGCGATTCGGCGGTGGGTCTCGGTGTTCGTGCCCTGATCGAAGCCCGGATGACCCATCTACGCCAAGCCGGTCCTTATCGGGTCGTGGTTCAGGGAGCCGGTTTCGTCGGCGCTCAAGTCGCTCGGGAACTGATCCACCGCGGGCACAAGGTGATCGGCTTCGGCGATTTGCACGGCTCCGTGTTCAAAGAAGAGGGTTTGGACGTGGAAGCGGTGTTGGCTCACCGCAAAGCCCACGGCACCATTCGCGGCTACGGCGACGCTCAGGAAATCCGCCACGAAGAGTTGTTGCAACTGCCGTGCGACGTCTTGGTCCCGGCGGCAACCGCCAATCAAATTACCGGTCTCAATGCCGAAAGCATTGAAGCCAAATTGGTGGTGGAAGCCGCCAATGGACCGACCACCGCCAGGGCGGACAAAATCCTGCAAAGCCGCGGCATCCCGGTGGTGCCCGATTTGCTTGGCAATTCCGCCGCCATGATCATTGCCTACTTCGAATGGGTGCAAAACCGAGCCGGCTACTACTGGCCGGAGGACTTGGTCACCGAGCGCCTGGAACGGATGGTGGTCGAGGCTTACCACACCGCTCGCGACGTAGCCCGGGAACATAAAGTCGGTTTGCGTTTGGCCACTTGCATGGTCGGAGTCAAGCGGGTGGCTTACTTCGACGAACTGCGAGGGATTTACGCCTGATCGTCGTTGTTGGACCGATAACTTTGGGCCAAAAGCACAGGCCCGGAATCTCGCGATTCCGGGCCTGTTCCGTTCACGGTGTGGAACCGTGCGTAGTGAACTGGGTCTATTGCACCGTTTCCGCCAGCACGTTGGAAGTATTGCCGTTTTCCGCAGCCTGAATCCAGACTTGCAAGCCACCGGCTTGCGGCGGAATGTTGGCACTGAAGCTGGCTTGCCCGCTGCCGTTGGCGGTGGAGGCGCCGGCCAGGACCGGAGCACTCACGCCAAGGTAAACGTTCAAGGGATTCACTGCCGTAGTACCCAAACCGGACAGGCTGTACACGAAGTAAACCTGCTGGCCGGAAGTGGCGTCACTGACGTCGAGAGTCACGCTTTGGCCGGCAACGAGAGCACCGGAAGTCAGGGTCATCAAGTCGGGAAGAACCCGGAAGACTTCGCCGCCATCGTGATCGCAGATGTAAAGCTCGCCATTGCCGTCCAAGCCGAAGGAAGAAATGCCGCGAATGTTGAGGCCGGAGGGCCGCAATTCATCGGTACGCTCGCGGAAATCCACCACCGAACCGTTTTGGTAACGGAAGGTCCAAATCTCATCGGAGCACCATTCGGCGAAGAAGTAGGTGCCCTGCAAACCGGGGATCTCGCTGCCGCGATAGACATAGCCGCCGGTGATGGAGCAACGGAAGGGAGTAAAGGAGTGCCGGTAAGTATGAATCGGCAACTCCAAAGTTCCGTTGTTGCAGTTGGTCGACGGGTTGAAGCAATCCTCTCCTTCCATCAAACGCCAGCCGTAGTTTTCTCCACCCGGGCTGCTTCCGGCTTGGTAGCTGACTTCCTCCACTTTGTTTTGACCGACGTCGGCGATGTACATGTCGCCATTCAACGGATCAAAGCAAAAACGCCACGGATTGCGGTGACCGATGTGCCAGATCTCATCCGAAACCGCCGGATTGCCGACGAAAGGATTGTCGTTGGGAACGGCGTAGGGACTGCCGCCGTCCACATCGATGCGCAGCATCTTGCCCAACAAGTTCAAGCCGTTTTGAGCTCGGTCCCCGGGATCGCCGGCACTGCCACCGTCTCCGGTGCCGATGTAAAGGTAGCCGTCGTTTGGACCGAAGGCGATCATGCCGCCGTTGTGGTTGGAAAAGGGTTGACCGATGGTCATGATGGTGAAACCACTACCGGCATCGGCCACGTCCGGGTTGGCGGAAACGTTGTAGCGCGCCACCACGGTTGCCCCGGAGTTATTGGTGTAGTTGACGAAGAACTGGCCGTTCTGGGCATAGTTGGGGTGGAAAGCCATCCCCAGCAATCCCCGTTCTCCGCCGCCGCTGGCGATCGAACCCAAGTCCAAGAAAGGAGTGCCCAACAGGCCTCCGTTTTTGAAAATGCGGATCCTGGCGGTGTCTTGTTCCAAGATGAACAAGCGATCGGCGTCACCGGCCGGGGCGGTCACGAACAACGGCTTGGCCAAACCGGAAGTCACCCGGACGGTCTTGAGCCGTTGCGCGGCGAGGCCTGGGGCCAGGGAGAGTAGGGCCGAGACAAAAAGGAAGCCTGTGCGTAGTCCCATGGGCTGCGGGCTTGAGGTGAAGGGATGGTCGATTGGAGGGGAAAGGACCCTGCCGCCTTTCATTGTAGACCGGAAGGCGGGGCGATTCCCGTGAGGAAGGCAAGGAGCTGCGCCCAAAGCAAGTTCCGGCCCACAAAATGGGATATCGGCCGGAAACGAGGAGGTACCCTGAAAAAAGCCCCCTGCAAGGTTCCCAGGCGGACCTAAAAAGTTCACCCAACCCCTTTAAATTCCAGATGATAGCTCCCCTCCTTTGGTGCTTCCTCAGCCTCACCCCGAGTTCGCCGCAAGGGCCGGATGAGGTTTGGATCCAGCGCGCCCACGAACTCTCCCAGCGCACTTTGGTCCTGAAATTGGACGACGGCTTGCAAGCCTGGGCCGAATCCGGCCGCCTTTTCGGCCCTTCCGACGAGGTCCGAGGCTTGTCCGACCAGCTGCAAGAACACGAAGTTCAGCCCCTGTTCCAGCAATCCGCTCTGGAGTTGCTGGAATTCCGGAATCAAGCCCTGGCCCGGGGGCATTGGCCGCTTCCGCCGGATTTGAGTCTCTACTTCAAGATCGAATGCCAGGACTCGGCGACCGCCGCCTCCTTGGTGGATCAGCTTCAAGATCACCCCGTGGTGGCGCATGCCTACATGGCGCCGGCCCCGGCCCCGCCGCCAGCGGACATTCCTCCGACCACCCCCCACTGGACCGACCAACAGGATTACTTTGAAAGCCCGACCGACGGCACCAGGATGTTCGAAGTCGCCGGGGTGCTGGGCGCCCGGGGCCGCAACGTGCGCATGACCGATTGCGAGTATGCCTGGGTCTACGACCACGAGGACTTGGAGCTGGACAGCTCTCATTGGGTAGGCGGAACGCCGGTAGGCATTTGGGAGGACCACGGAACCGCCGTCCTCGGGCAAATCTACGCCCAAGACAACGGTTATGGCGTGACCGGCGGAGTGCCGAACTGCGATCCCTACATGGCGACGGAATACGCCGTCTCCTGGGGCTTCAATCCGACCCAAGCGATCATCAATGCCGCCGCCGCCAGCCAAGCCGGCGACGTCATCCTGCTGGAGATGCAAACCGGCGGCCCGACGGGAGCCTACGTTCCGGAAGAATGGACCCAAGCTTCCTTCGATGCGATTTTGAACGCCACCGCTGCCGGGATTCACGTGGTGGAAGCCGGCGGAAACGGCGGGATGGATTTGGACGATGCCGTGTTCGGCGGCAAGTTCGACGTCACGGTTCGAGATTCCGGCGCAGTCATCGTCGGAGCCAGTCAATCCTGGAATCCGCAAGTCAAACAATCGTGGACCAGTCGCGGCTCCCGAGTGGATTGCCAGGGTTGGGGCGATTCGATTTACACCACCGGTTACGGCGATCTTTGGAACGTCAGCGGCGACGACCGGCAGGATTACACCTGGTCCTTCGGCGGCACTTCCGGAGCCTCTCCGATCGTGACCAGCGCCGTGGTTTCGGTCATCGGTGCGATGAAGGCTCACGGCATGAGTTTGCCCAGCCCCACCGATTTGCGAGCCGCCTTAAGAGTTACCGGCACCCCGCAACCGGCTTGGGATGAAGCCACCGGTCGAATCGGTCCCCAACCCGATATGGAAGCCTTGTTCGATTGGTTCCAATTGCCTGAGGGCATGCGGCACCCCGGAGCGGCTTCCTTGGGCGACAGCCTGACCGTCGATCTGCAAGGAAATCCAAATGAAAATTGGACCTTGTACCGGGCCATGAATACGGCCATCACCAACACCTCCGCCGGCACTCGGGTCTTGGGCAACCAACAATTCGCCGCCGTCGCCAGCGGAGTCTTGGATGCGTCCGGGAACGGCAGCTTTACCGGGGTCATCCCGAACAAACCGGCCTTGGTCGGCCGGGAAGTTTTCACTCAAACTTACTTCGACCCCACCGGAACTCCCCGATGGAGTAACGGCGGTGCCATTCTGATCCAGTAAACCGCCGAAGGCTTTTCAGGACACCGCCGCGGAACCGCAATCGGGTTTCGCGGCGGTTTCTTAATCCGTGAGTTCAAGATTCGCCTTCAAACTGGTGATCGATCGAAAAATATTCTCGATACCAGGCAGTCTGATGATGATCCGAAGCATTTTCCGGCCACGGGAAATCAGGATCCAAATGCCGTTGAATTTTCGCCAAGGTATGAAAATCACGCTGACTGCACACTGGAATGCCGTGCTTCAAAAACAGCGCCGTCGTCACGCCTACGCCCCGTCGATATTTACGTGGAAGCTGCAACCGCCCTCCGTCCGAAATCACCTGGCTGCCGCAGGCGGCGCTCATATCGGTCAAAAGGGCCAATTCCACTCGCTGCTTCAAAGCCAACTCCAAGGCCGCCTCAGCCCCGGCTTTCATCGCCTCAGTGCAATCTCCTCCGGTCGAATCCAACACTCGAGCCTTTCCCTGCCAAACGGCGAAGCCGTCGCCACCGTGGATATCCGGCAAATCCCGGGGGGTTCCCAGAGTGAAATCCTCCGGGCAAAAGGGAACGGCCTCCACCAAAGGCGAGTTCAAAAAGAAATCCGCCGCCCCACCCATGCCGGAATCGCCTCCGTCCACGCCACAGGACCAGCCCAACAAACATCCGCTGCAAAAGACTCGCAGAGGATTTTGAACGGTAGCTCGGCGTAAGCCTCCTAGCTTCTCCGGGTGATGAGGCAGCCGAGGAAGGGAAGATTCCATGGCGGTCAAGATGCAAGGAAAACAGCCGTTGGGCTCCTTTCCCAATCGGACATCAAGGCAAGGAGTTCAATTGAACTGCATTGCTGAAGCCGTAACCGAGCGATTGGGAAGCATCCGGATACACCGCTTGGATGTAGTAGGAAAACAACCCTAATCCACCAGGAACGGTTGGCCCGGCCCAACGTCCTTCATCATCGAATACGAAGGTCCTTTGCTGGTGGATCGGCACCGGAACCACCAAACCGCCGTTCCAGGCCGTGGGACTGAATTGGAAGCCTCCGACCAGGAAGCCCGGCCCCAGAGGAACGCCGTCCCATACCAACATTTCGGCGCTGCCGCCGGTCGCCAAGGGATCGCCGCAAACCGCCAACTGAGCGCTCCCAGGGCCTCCATAACCTAAATCCGGTTGGCAAACGGTGGCGGCAATGACCAGATCCAAATAATCGGTCACGGTGCGAACGGAAACTTCCAAGGCCGCCTCCGCCGTCGGCCAATCCAGGCGACCGCCGACGTGAATATGCCCAGCCGCGATGCACCAATTCGGATCGGGGGGAGCGCTCAAAGGATCTCGATACCAGACTCCGTGATAGGCGATGAACTCGGACAGAAATCCGCCTCCATCTCCAGTCCAACAAACCGCGGCATTGACCCCGAGGTTAGCTTGGTTGACTGCATCTACGATGTCTTGCACCGGCAAAGAAGAATTTCTTAAAAAGCCGGCGGCTTCATCGCTATCAGGTGGTGCCGGAGTCGGTTGAAACGGCGGTAAATAATCGTCGTACCAAACGAGACGATTGTATTGGTTCATTTCCACTTCCCAACTGTTGTCGAGAAAGCCGCGACTCAAGGTAATGACGGCGATCGGTCGAAGGGTGTCGGCGATCGGCCAAAAATCCAAAGACGTATCTTGATAATCCACTTCCAAATCGCCGCTACCTCGTCCACAAAAACTGCAATCGGGAGGATTGAATTCGGGGAAGTAGGCATACAAATCGTAGCCCCGGCCTTCCCAATTCGATCCCTGCCATCCGCCAGGGTTTTGCACCGGATCGGGACTGAATTTGCGCACCGCCTCATTGCTGGGCGGCCAGTAACCGGTCAACAAAATGGCCGGCCGGCTGCTTCCTCGTTGAAACGGCAAAGAGGATGGGTTGGCGTGGGCCAGATTCCGAGACCAGCGTGCTTTGGCGGCGGCCAGGGAAGGCGCTTGCTCGGGAAAGTCCAAGCGAGGTGCCCGGCGAACCTTTTCCTGGCCACGTTGAGCCCAAGCCGGAACGGCAAGCAAAACTAGAAACAAGAAGGCGAAAGTTTTTCGTATGGACATGATTGCATTCTAAAACCAAGGCCAAACCCTCACTTCCCGCCTGAAAGCCACGGAGAATGGAAAAAGTTTTCAGATTCGGGCTACCGCTTCCTAATCCATAGAAAGTTCCAGCCCCACCGAAACATCCATTACTCCATGCTTCGCCTCATCCTTCCTTCGATCGCCTTGTGGCTTTGGTCCTTCGCCGGAACTGCACCCGGATCTTCCTTTGAATTCCAGGGTTGCGAGCCCCAGTGGACCCAATCCGGCGCTTCCGGTCCGAGCGCCCGCTCCGGCCATGCCATGACCTACGATGCCCATCGCCAGGTCACCCTCCTGTTCGGGGGCAGCGGCAACTTGGACCAAACTTGGCAATGGGACGGCCAGAACTGGAGTCAAATTCAGGTGCCCGGCCCTTCCGGTCGGAACCATCCGGCTATGGCCTTTGATTCCGACCGCAACGTCGTAGTGCTTTTCGGCGGCCACGACGGAAGCGATCTTCAAGACACTTGGGAATGGGACGGAAGTTCGTGGACGCAAAAGTCCACCACCGGCCCTCCCCGCCGCCGGAGGGCGCAGATGGTTTACGACCCCGAACGCCAGCGCAGTTTTCTGTTCGGCGGTTACCAAGGTTCCACCGCCCTTGGCGATAGTTGGGAATGGGACGGCCAGAACTGGGTGCAGAGGCCAGTATCAGGTCCCCAAGCCCGTGGCGGGCATGCCATGACCTACGATAGCCACAGGGGGCAAGCGTTGTTGTTCGGCGGTTCCGGTGCCTCCGGCTCCTTTTTTGGCGACACCTGGACTTGGGACGGCCAGGTCTGGAACTTGGCTGCCAACAGTGGACCCAGTGCTCGCGAATTGGTCGGGCTCGCCTTTGATTCGGTGCAGGGCTATGCCGTGTTGTTTGGAGGGAAATACGGCCCCTATTACGACGATAGTTGGAAGTGGGACGGAAGCCAATGGCTATCGATGAACGCCACCGGCCCGCCGGCCCGCTTCGCAGGCGACATGGTTTTCGATCAAGCCCGAAGCGAGTTCGTTCTCTATGGCGGATGGAACGGCAACAACCTCGGCGATACCTGGAAACTCGGCGGCGACACTTCGGTGATCATCCAGCAACATCCCCAAGACGCCTGGGCTCCCTCCGGCGGCGCCGCTTCCTTTTCGGTGGTCACCCAGTTGGGGGTCGGTACGGTCCAATACCAATGGCGCCGCAACGGCCAACCCTTAAGCGATGGCGGCACCCTCTCCGGGAGTCAAACGTCGATTTTGCAATTCTCCCAGGCGTATCCAGGCGACGCCGGCACCTACGACGTGGAAATCACGGATGCTTGTCAAACCCTGATCAGCGAAACCGCCGAACTCCGAGTCGGAGGACCGATCCTGCAACTCACCACTTCCTGTCCCAATGGAGGCCCGGCATCCCTGAGTTGGACCGGAGCGACTCCCCACGGTGCGATCGCCGTCCTCTTCGCCTTGCAGGCCGGCAATTTCACCGTGCCCGGCGGGTATGCTTGCGCGGGAACCCAACTTGGTTTGGGAGCCCCGGGACTGCAAGTGGTTCACCAAGCGTCCTCCGATGCCCAAGGCGAAGGAACCGCTCAGGGAAGTGCAGGGCCAAACCTATGCGGCCGCTTCTTCCAACTCATCGACTTGCAAACTTGCGCGGTCAGTAACGTCGTCCAGGCTCCGTAGTCACGAAGCCGCCAGCGACCAGGAGTCCCGGTTCGGCTTAGCCTGGACCGGGCGGCTCCGCCCAGTGCAACTTGGATCGCAGGCGTTCGAAAAAGTTGGCTTGGGAATCGACCACCAAACGAAAACGACGATTGCTGGGAGCCACGCGAATCTTGTCGCCGGGCTGCAAGTGATATTCCTCGTGACCGTCGGCGGTAAATCCGGCATGGCCGCGGACGGTCAAGGTGGCGGTCCGTTCTCCCGGTAGGACCAAGGGCCGCATGCCGAGCATATAAGGCGCCACTGGAGTCACCACCCAGGCGTCCACCCTGGGAGTCATGATCGGCCCGCCGGCAGCGAGCGAATAAGCCGTTGAACCGGTGGAAGTGGAAACGATTAAGCCATCGCCTCGATAAGTGCACACCGGCCGGCGATCAACGGTCAAATCAACTTCCACCATGGCCGATCCCCAGGCTCTCAAAATGGACACGTCATTGAGAATGTGGGTGTCCATGGTGATCTTGCCGTCCCTTCGAATGGAGGCATGCATCATGGTGTGGTTTTCGCAAATTCCCTCGCCATGCAAAACCTGGGTCAAGACCGCCCGGGCTCGTTGCGGCGCCACCGCCGCCAAAAAACCTACGCTGCCGAAGTTGATCCCCATCACCGGAACCTGACGCCGTCCCATTCGATGGGAAGTCGCCAACAAAGCACCGTCGCCACCCAACACCACCACCAAATCCGCTTTGTGTTGGATCGGTTGGACCCGCCGGGCCACTTCTACGCCGAGGACGTCGGCATATTCCAGAAGGAACTCTTCCAGCTCCTCAGCCAGTTCTTTCACCCTGGGCTTGGCCGGATCGCCTAACAAAAGGACTCGCGGCCAACGAGACTGCGGCAGAACGACCCTTTCTTGTTGGCCGTTCTTGGATTTATTTTGCCGGGTCACGCGAGCGTGGGGGTGACGGAATCGGATTGGGGGGGAAAGACGCTAAATGAAGCATACGCCATTTCCGCCCCAGACCTAGACCGGATCTGCAAAAGGCTGCGGCGACGGCTCCAAAGCCGCCCGCCAGGCTTGGAATAAAGAATCGGCATCCAAGCAGCAGGCCCGCAGTTGTTCTTCCCGAGTGGAAGCATGGGGAATGTAGCGGTCCACCACGCCGTGGCGGCTCAACCGTACCTGGCTATCCAAATCGGCCAAAGCCTCGGCCACCGACGAACTGAAACCGCCGTTCAGGCTGTGTTCTTCCACCGCCGCAATCCAGGCATGGCGCCGAGCGATGTCGGCAATGGCTCCCAAATCCAAGGGCCGGGCAAAGCGGGCATCCCATAACTCCAGCTCGATGCCGCACTCGATGGCCAGGCGCTCCACCGCTTCCCAAGCCGGTTCCACCAAGGCGCCCAGGGCCAATACCGCACCATCCGTGCCAGAGCGCAGTTTTTCCGCCGTTCCGGGAACCAATTCCGGCCGCAATTCTGCTTCCGGCCCAAGGCATTCCATCGCTTCGCCCCGGGGCCAACGGAAAGCCCAGGGTCCCCCCTTGGCCAGCGCCGCTCGCAACATGCGTCCAAGATCGACCGCATCCCGAGGGGAAGCCAGGTGGATACCCGGCAAAGCCCTCAAATAAGCCAAGTCGTACAAACCTTGGTGAGTCGGGCCGTCCTGGCCGACCAAGCCGCCCCGGTCCAAAGCCAGGATGACGTCTTCCTGCTGCAAGGCGACTTCCTGGAACACCTGGTCGTAGCCCCGCTGTAGGAAAGTGCTGTAAATCGCCGCCACCGGCTTGATGCCGGAAGTGGCCAAGCCCCCGGCCAAAGCCACGGCATGTTGTTCGGTGATGCCGGTGTCGTAGAAGCGCTGGGGATACTTTTCGCTGAACTCCAGCAAGCCGGTGCCATGGCGCATGGCGGCTGTAATGGCCACCACCCGGTGGTCCTCCTCCGCCAGCTTCAGCATTTCGTCGCCGAAAATGCCGGTATAGGAACGGCGGGAGCGAACCTCCACCCGGCCCTCAGGCTCGGTTTCGTCCGCTTTCGGCGGGCTGACACCGTGAGCCCGTTGCGGATCGCTCTTGGCCGGTTCATAACCTCGTCCTTTTTCGGTCAGGAAGTGAACTAGGTGGACGCCGTCCATGCGCTTGAGTCGCTGGAAAGCATCCAAGCAAGTTCCCATGTCGTGACCGTCCAGGGGTCCGACGTAGTTCACCCCCAGTTCTTCGAAAATATGGCCGGGAATCAGAACGTGGCGCAGCACCTCGCCGAGATCGTTCATTTTCTGCCCGACCCAAGGCAACTTCCCGCCCAAATCTTTCAATCGCTCATAGGCCACTTGCATGGTCCGGGAAGAACGGATCCGGGAAAAATACCGAGCCAAGGCGCCGACCGATTGAGCAATGGACCACTCGTTGTCATTCAGCACCACGATCATCTGGGGACGGCGTTCGGCCGCCTCGGTCAGACCTTCAAAGGCGACTCCGGCCCCCAATCCCGCGTCCCCCACCAAGGCCAGGGTCCAAGGAACTTCCTGGCCGGGATGAGCTTTGGCTTTCATTCCTTCGGCGACGCCGAGGGCAAAGGAAATGGCGGTGCCGGCGTGACCGGCGGTCAGGACGTCATAGGGAGATTCGAATCGGTTGCAGAAACCGGATAAGCCGCCGGTTCGGCGAATGGTTTCCATGCGGTCGTAACGGCCGGTCAGCATCTTGTGGGGATAGCACTGGTGGCTGACGTCGAAAACCAGCTTGTCCTGGCGGAAATCGAACACCTTGTGCATGGCCACGGTGAGTTCCACCACTCCCAGATTGCTGCCCAAATGGCCGCCGGTCTTGCGCACTTTCTCAATCAAGGCGGTACGCATTTCCCCGCATAGGTGGTTCAAATCCTCCACCGACAAAGCCTTCAGATCGGCCGGAGAGGTGAGATCAGCGAGACGGTGAGCGGTGGTCAACGGTTTCGTTCCAGCAGGAAGTGAGGAAGATCTTCGAGCGGTTCCCGAAGTCGAGTCAAAGGCAGTTCAGCCAAGGCCCGTTCTGCAGAACGAACCAAAGCGGTGGCGTGTTGGCGAGCTTTTTCCCATCCAGCCGCCCGCAACAGGGTGGCTTTCTCGGAAACGGCATCTTTGCCGGCGGTTTTGCCAAGTTCTTCGGTGCTGCCAGTAGCATCCAATAGGTCATCGGCGGCTTGAAACAAGCAGCCGACGGCTTGGCCGTAGGGTTCCCAAAGGCCGGGATCGGCTCCAGCGGCCCGAGCCCCCATCTGCAGCGAAGCCTTCAGCAGCGCCCCGGTCTTGGCGGCGTGGATGGCGCTGACTTGGGCCAAAGTGCAAGGCCGGCCTTCCGCCTCCAAATCCCAAACCTGTCCGCCGACCATGCCGACGGCTCCGGAAGCTCGGGCCAGGAGGGCGGTTTGATCTCGAGCCAAGGCGGCGTCCTCTTGCTCGGCCAAGACTTCGAAAGCCAAGGCTTGAAGACCGTCTCCGGCCAGGACCGCATTGGCTTCGCCGAATTGGACGTGAACCGTCGGCTGCCCGCGGCGCAAGGCGTCGTCGTCCATGCAAGGCAAATCGTCGTGGACCAGGGAATAGGCGTGGATCAATTCCACCGCCACCGCAGCGGGCATGGCTCGGCGATGGGAACCGCCGTGGGCCTGACAAGCCAACAGGACCATGGCCGGTCGCACCCGTTTTCCCGGCGACATCACCGCCGCTTGCACCGCGCGGCGCCAGACTTCCGGGGCGTCTTTCAAATTCTCCGCCGCCAATCGTTGCCGCAAGGCTTCCTCGATTTCGGGAATCACCGAGTGCAACCAGCGAGGAAATGGCCGTTGCGAGGCCGAAGGGGAAGCCGCGGTCATGAAATCAATGGGGCTCGCCGTCCTCAGCCAGGCCCGGTTCTTCTTCTTCCAAGGCCGCCAATTCCTGGCGCAATTCCTCGGTCAGCTTTTGCACCTTCAGTTCGGCGGAAGCCAGGGAGGTTTGCAGTGTCCGCAACAATTCGACGCCTTGGCGGTACTTGTCGACGCCGTCTTCCAGACTCCATTCCCCGGATTCCAAATCCTCGACCAAAGCCTCCAATTGGGCCAGACGTACTTCGAAGGACGGTTTCTCGGCGGCGGCTTTTCGAGCGGCACTCATGCTGACTAAGGCCTTGAGGGATGCAAAGGGCCCGGGATTCCCGCAATGGCGGCCTAGTTTAGCAGGGCAAGCGTCCGCGGCGTTGTCCTGGACTCAAGACGGATCGTCCTTTTTCGGCTCCGGGTACACCGTCTCGACTGTGGCGTCCAGGGAACCGGAAGCCAGCCGCACGTGGATGGCTTCCCCAGCCTGCACCTGATCGGCTTGACGCAGATAGCCGTCTTTTCCCGGCCGCTCCACCAGTGCGAAACCCCGTTCCATCCAAGTGCTCGGCGAAGCGCTTTGCAGGCGGGCGGCCAAACTTTGCAAGCGGTTTTGGCTGGCGGCCAGGGCATGCTCGCAACTCAAAGGAAGACGCTTGGCCAAGCCCTGCAACCGGGTCCGAGTCAAACGGCACTTTGGGCCGGGATGTTGCATCTGAAAAGCCTGCGCGGCGGCGGACAAGCGCCGGCCGCTTTGGAGCATGCCTTGGTCGACGATTTGGGATAGGCGCAATTCCCATTGCAGCAAATCCCGTCGCCGGCGTTCCAGCCGCCGATCGGGAGCTTGGCCGCGCAAGTTGCGAGCCAAACGATCCAGCCTTCGATGGGGAACTTGCAAGGTGGCCAGGACGGCGGCTTGCAAAGCTTCGGCTAGCGAATCCACTTGCCGTCGGGCTTGCCGCCAACCTTCCACCGTTCGATGGGCGGCGGCGGTAGGAGTTTTCGCCCTTTCGTCGGCGGCAAAATCCGCCAAGCTGAAATCGGTTTCGTGGCCGACTCCGCACAAGATCGGCACTTGGCAATCGGCAATGGCTCGAACGACCGCTTCTTCCTGAAAGGCCCACAAGTCTTCCAGGGAACCGCCACCACGGCACAACAAGATCAGATCCGGTCGAATGCTTTCGGCTTCCGCCAAGGCCATGCACAAATCGGCCACCGCTTCCGCACCTTGCACTCTGGCCGGCCGAACCCACACTTGAAACGGAGCCCGAGCTTCCTGCCAACTTTGCAGGACATCGGCGGCGGCGGCGGAAGGAAAGGCGGTTATCAACGCCACCCGTTGCGGGCGCAAAGGCAACAGCCGTTTGCGTTCGGCATCGAACAAACCTTCGGCTTGCAATCGGGCCTTTAAGATTTCAAATCGGCGCGCCAAATCTCCGGCGCCCAAGTCTTCGACTTCTTGCAAAAGAAAGGACAACTGCCCTCGCTTCGGCCAAACGTCGAAATGGCCCCGGGCCAAAACTTCCCGGCCCTCCTGCAGTTCACACCGCAATCCGCGGCGGGCCGTGGCCGCCCACATTTTCACTTCCATGACCGCGTCGCGATCCCGAAGCTTGAAGTAATAATGTCCGGAGCCGCGATAAGGCCCTCGATATTCGAACACCTCCCCTTTCAACCAAAGGGAACCCAAGTCGTATTCCAATAAGTCCCGCACCCGATGCAGGGCTTGGCTGATGCTGAACACCGGGCCGCGATCGCCGCCTTTAGCCACCGCTCGGCTTCAATCGACTTCGACCAAAGGAATCTCGGAAGCCTGCCATTCGGCCACCGGCTGGCGAGTCAAATAAATGCGGAACAAATCGTTGTAAAACGGGCTGCGCTGGCCACCGTCGACGAAGGCACCGTTGCGAAGCACCAATTCCACCGTGCCTTTCTTATACAACTGCACTTCCATTTGATCGGCTTCAATGGTTTTCACCAGCCGGCCGGCGGCGTCGAACCAATTGATTTGCACCAATTGCAATTGGTTGCCTTGAATCCCTCCGAGGGAATTCATGCGGTAGTAACCACCGGGTCCGCGCAAGGACAAGAAACCGTCCAAAGCTTTGCGCACCGGCTCCAATTGAGCATCGGGAACTTTGGCGGCGGCTTGTTCCACCTCGGCTTCGGCCAAAGCCGGGAAGTGTTGCAACCAAGCCTTGCTGTTGACTTCGAGAAAATCCAACCGGGCCCCTTCCGGCGGCAAAGCAATCCTGACGCCCGCCCTGGAACGGTGGCCGTCGAAAAAGCGGAGAGCCAAAGTTCCGCTCATTTGATGCAGTTGAAACTCCACCCGCTCCGCTTTCAACAAATTGTCCAATCGTCCTTGGGCGTCGTATTCGGCCAGAATCACTTGCCGAATTTGGGCTTGATCCGGCACCGCTTCGCCTTTTTGGAATCGATATCCGGAATAACCGTCGGTAGCCAATAAACCGTTGAGGACTTGCAGCCAGGTTTCTTCTTCCGCGGCAGCCTCTGCTCCGGGCGAAGCGCCGGGAGAGGATTCTGCGGTGGGCGTGGAAGATTCCTTCTCAGTTCGGTTGCTTTCGCTGGTTCCGTTGGCCGCCGGAACGGTCGGGTTTTGCGCCGCCGATCCGGAGTCGGAAGGAGTTTCCTTCTCCGCTCCTTCCTCTTGGTCCAAATTGCCTTCGGCCAAGCGATCGAGCATGGCCAAAGTTTGCTGCTCCCGTTCCATCCGTTCCAATAACTTGGAAGTCAGCTCGCGGATGGTTTCCTGATCGCCGCTCCGAGCATCTCGTTCCTGCTCCAGCATGGCTTGCATGCGGTTGAGCAATTCCGGATCCAAGGTGCTTTCCGGTAATTCCACCGTGACCGGAGTGGGCTCGACCACGATCTCCGGCATTTCCGCCTGGACCCGCAAATCCTCAGGCAGGTCTTTCGGCCCCCACATCGCCATGGCGGTGGCGCCGGCCCCCAAACCGGCGGCGAAACCCAGAATGGTCATCACCGGCAAGGCCCAGCGCCGCCCCCGGCGACGCTCTTCCTCGGCGGTTTCCAAGTGTTCCAGCAATCCGTTTTGGACCTCGGCCAACCGCCGAAAGGAACGATTCAGGGACTGCACGTCGCGCAAACGCAACAGCGATCCGGGTGCCTCTTCCTGCACTCGACGGATGGCGGCATCAGGGGGTTGCCCGCCGGAATTCGGTTGGGACGGCGATTCAGTCATGGGGGTTCATCGGTGCCCCGTTCTCCTCGGCACCGGCCGTGGAAGAATCGGAAGCGAAATCAGGTTCAAGAAATTGACGGCGTTCCTTGGGGGTCCATTGGTGAGCTTGGAGGGCCACTTCCCGATCCGCGGCAGACCACCGAAGAATGATTTCCGGCAACTCGCCCTCCCCCTTTTCTTTTTCGGTCATCAAGAAACTTCGCCTTTGCAAAGCCGGAGACGGAATTGGCGAATCCGAGCCCTCCGCCGTGCCGCTGCGGCCGACGCCGACCCACAACAAGCGATCCCTCGGGCCCAAGTCGGCCGGCGGCTCCCCCAAGGGAAGGAAGCGGCCGGATTGGCCGTAGCGCAACTCACCGGGGTTCAGCAGTTGGTCGCCTTCGCCGATCAAGTGCAGGCGCAACAGCCGGCCTTGCAAGCCGAGTCGGCGCCGCAGCATGGTTTCCTCCCGGAAGCCCTCCACCGGCGCCGCTTCCGGCGCGAACAAGGGCTCGGCCAAAATCCGCAAGCCGTCCTCAGTGCTGGCCGCCCAAGCCAGTTGCACCTGCACGCCGGGGGCGCCGTTTTCCCCCGGTGCATCGCGGGAACAAGCCCAAACCCAACTCAAGCCGACGGTGAGGGCCGCCAGAATCCAAACCGATCCCGACCCGAGCTTTAACTGTCCCGGTCCTCCCAGGCAGATCTGTTCTTCTTGTTCTTGTTCCACCAACGGGTCCAATCCAGGGGGTCGCTAAAGGATTCGCCGGTCAAATTGCGCAAAGCCGTGGTCAACGGCTCCCTTACCTTGCGGTAAATGCGCTTGGAATTATTGTCCTCCAACTCGCTGGCGGCGTTGTGGTAGGACTCCAGTTGTTTGACGATCTTACCGACGCACTCCTTCCGAATCGAACCGGGAGCGTCTTCAAATTGGGACAAAGCCCGGCCGGCGGCGGCAATCACTTCCTCATCCTTGTAGTCGAGGAAATCCAGCAAAGCCTCCGCCTGTTCATAATCCAGGGTGTAGCCGACTTGCTCGACACATAGAGCCCGGAACTCCACGTCCTTATTGAATCGCTTGTCGTCGAAAGCCTTCCACAAGAACACCGAGCCGTGCGAGCCCATTTGGCCGAAGGCGAAGGCCGAGGCTTTCCACAGGTCCAAATTCCGCCGCTCGGTAGGACGCTTACGGTACTTGAAAGCCAGGAAAACGGTTTTCGCCAGGGATTCCTGGACTTTTTCCAATTCCTTGCCTTCCTTCTTCAAGGCCCGGGAATCGCCTTCCCCCAATTCCAGATCTTCGTTGATTTCGGTCAGGCGCTTGGCATTGCCTTGATAAAGCTGGACCATGCGGTCCACCAGAGCAATGGCTTTCAAGGCCACGTCATCTTCCTTGAGGAAGTCCCGGCTTTTGACTGCCGACACGAATTCCTTCTGCACCGCCTCGGCTTCGTCTTGCTGGCTCAGGGCCCACTCCGAAAGCGAGGCGTCGACGCATGCGGTATTCCCGAAACCGCCGGGAACACCGAACAAGAAGGGCGAGAAAACAAGCAGGCTGGTGCAGATCATGAGGCGGACATGGGGTTGGGGAGGGTTTGAGCGCGGCTCACCCGGGCGCGACGGCACTCCTCAAGATAGGCTTGCCGCAGCCGCGGAAGGAAGGGGCCGGATGCCCCGGGAAGGTCATCCCGAAGCCCCAGGATGCGGCGAATCGGGATCACGCCGATGACGGCGTTGGTCAGGTAGATCTCGTCGGCGTCCAGCAGGTTCTGGATTTCCAAACGCCGCTCAAGAGCGGGCAAAGCGGCGCGACGGCAGGCCCTCAGAAGGGCTCCTCGAGTCACCCCCAGGAGAATGCCCCGATCCGGCGCCGGAGTAGCCAGGACGCCCTTCTCCAGGACGAACAAATTGCACGAGGTGCTCTCGGCCAGGTCGCCGTCGATGGTGGGCATCAGGGCTTCCCAAGCCCCCTGGGATTCAGCCAGGCGGCGGGCTTGTTGAGATCCGGCCCGGGAAACCGTTTTCGCGCTCACTAATGGATCTAGCGGGTCGCGGCGGAAGGGTGACAGGGCCAAGTCCACCTGGTCCGGCGGCGGGGCGGGCCTGCCCGCCACCCAAAACCGAAGTAGGGCATCTCCCCGCCCTCGCAGGACGGTGTAACGCAAGCGCCAAATTCCCTTGGGGAATTGGGATTGAATGCGATGGAAAGCCTGAACCAAGCCTTGGCCTTGAAGATCAAAACCCAATTTCAAGGCGCTTTCCTGCAGCCGCCGACCATGCTCCGGCAAAAAGGGCGAGGCTTCCCCGTCTTCCACCAGGAAGGATTCGAAAATGCCCTCCCCGCGCAGCACGCCGGGGACGTCCGCCGGCAACATGGCTTCGCCGGGCTCGACCAGGCGCAAGGGGCTGCCGTCGGTCGAGTCCAGGATCAACCGTTCCGCCGGATCCCGGCTGGGGCCAGGGCGGCTTTCAGGTATCGGGCCTTTAAAAGGGTCTCTTGCCATTCTGCTTCCGGCTCAGAATCCCATACGATGCCAGCGCCCACGCGCAAGGCAAGCATTCGATCGTAGACCAAAGCGGTTCGGATCAAAACCGAAAAATCCCCTCGCGGCAGGCCTGGCTCCCAAGCCCCAAATATGCCGCAATAAGGGCCTCTGCCAGTACTTTCGAGCTCAGCGATGGCCTGCAAAGCCCGCACCTTGGGGGCGCCGCTGATCGAGGCCGGAGGAAAGGTGGCATGCCACAGGGAAGCGGCTCCGGCCTCGGGTCGCCAACTTGCCGCCACCGTCGCGGTCCGGTGGTAAAGGGTTGGAAAGACTTCGATTTCCCCTGGACTGGGGACCTCAACTCCACCAGGTGGAGCCAGCCGCCCGAGGTCGTTTCGGGCCATGTCGACGATCATGGTCAACTCGGCTCGCTCCTTGACCGAGGCTTGCAGCTTTTGCCGCGTCCGGCGGTCGGTTTCCGGATCGCCGCTTCGAGGCGCCGTGCCCTTGATCGGCCGGCTCTGCAACTGGGCTCCGTGGATCCTTAGAAAGCGTTCGGGCGACCAGGATAAAAGGGCTCCCCCCTGGAACCCGGCGCCGGATGGCCGGCCGCCTTCCCAGTAGGCGCTCATCGAGGTCGGTTGCGCCCGGCGCAGCAAGGCATACAAGGCCCGGGCGTCCAGGGGAGCCGGCCCCATCAAGCGATGGGCCAAATTGGCTTGAAACAGCTCCCCTTCCCCGATCCAGGCCCGCAAGCGTTCGACTTGGCGCCGAAAAGCCGCGGCGGGAATTTGCGGCTGAGGCAGGGCCGGCAAGCGGCCGGTTTCTAGGCAGACCGGCTTGGCTTGTTGGAACTGGCGCCAATAGGCCATCGCCTGCTTGCGCTCCCGGCTGGAATTCCGGCCCGGTAATTCACCGTAAACCAATTGGGCCTCCCCGTTCGGTCGCCAAAGGATCGCTTGGCGATAGCGAGCGAAGTGAAAGTCGGGAAATCCGGCCGGATCCGGAGGCAGCCAGGGATAGGGCTCGTAAGCATGACCGCATTCAAAGCCCAAATAGCCGATCCAACCTCCGGCCAGGGGCGGCTCGGGGTCCTCCCGCAACCATTGCTCTCGACTCCAGTGGCGATCCAGGATCCGACCGGGATCCTCATCGGCCAAAGGCCATCGGGTTGCCGGCCCGGAAGCCCGATTTGAATCGGGAAGGCTGGAAACCGGCCTCCCCGGTTGCAGGCGGCCGAACAGCTCTCGATCCGGCGACCAGGCCAACAAGCTCCAACCCTGACCGTTGGAACTGTCCAACAAGGCCGGTCGGCATGCCCGGGGAAGGGCACTCAAGACTCGATCGGGCGGCGGTAGCTGCCCGTGAGCCAGGACTCGAAGCCGGACGTCGGTCATGAATGCTTTACCATTTTGCGATCATGGCGACGGCTCTGGAACCGGTCATCCAGGAGTACCTCGACCACCTGCAGGAAATCCGGCAGGCGAGCCCGCATACGCTGCGAGCCTATCGCCGGGATTTGGAAGCGGTCGCCGATACCTGGGCCAAACAGGGGTTCGAGCTGGGCGTGGAAGATGTCACCCCCGGCATGCTGCGCCTTCATCTGGGAGAATTGGCGGACCAGGGGTTGAGCCCGAGCAGCCTGGCCCGGCACCTTTCCAGCCTGCGAAGCTTCTTCCGCTGGCTGGAAGAAAGCGGCCGCATTCAAAGCAATCCGGCTTTGGTTCTAAGGGGCCCGCGGCAACGACGGCGCCTGCCCCGCTATTTGGAGGAGGAGGAGGTCGAGGCATTGCTCGCCGCTCCCAAACGGGAGGACCGGGAAGGCTTGCGCGATCGAGCTTTGCTGGAAGTGCTTTATTCCACCGGTTGCCGGGCTTCCGAGTTGGTGGGATTGAACGAAAGCGATTTGGATTTACGCCGCGGCTTGGCTCGCTTGCGGGGCAAAGGTCGCAAGGAACGGCTGGGCATGTTGGGGCATCCGGCGGTGGAAGCCCTGCAGGAATACCTGAGTTCCAAAGCGCTCCGGCAATTGGATCGCCACGCTTTGTTCTTGAATCACCGCGGCGGCCGCCTGACCGACCGATCGCTGCGTCGAATCTTGCAACGGCGCTTGACCGAAGCCGGAGTCTTTCGCCCCTGCACCCCCCATACTTTGCGACATTCTTTCGCCACTCACATGCTCCGTCGCGGTGCCGACTTACGCACCGTGCAAGAACTGCTCGGCCACGCCAGCTTGTCTTCCACCCAGATCTATACCCACATTTCGCTGGAGCATCTACGGGCGCTTTATCACCAGGCACACCCCTTGGCGGACCGCCCGGCCGACCGCGGCTCCTCCGGCTGAATCGCCGGCAATATCGGCCGGATTTCTGAAAACCTAAGAAGAAAGCCGCCCGTCGAACCCTTAGGCTGGACAGGCGGCTTGATGGTGACCCCAGGGGGATTTGAACCCCCGTTGCCAGGATGAAAACCTGGTGTCCTAGGCCAGACTAGACGATGGGGCCGGTCCTCAGAAGGTGTTGCCGAGGAACGAAGGCGCGCAAAGATAGAAGGGGCCCCATTCCCTGTCAAGCATCCCAAGCAAAACCCAATTCCAACATGCTCCTCCCTCTTCCCCTCCTCCTTTGGGCAGCCACCGCCCAGCAGCCGGACATACAACCGGCACCTCCAATCAAGGACTTGGTCGAAGTGCAACTTAGCGGCCGGTCAGAAGCTCACTACTTGTATCAAGTCGCCAGCGATCCTCACGATCACGGCGGTATCGATGAACAAGGAAGAGCTTGGATCTTTGCCGACGATGCTGAACAAGATCACTTAGCCAGCCTTGGTTTCCGCTTGAACGTGGTTCAAGAAGACCTGTCCGCTTTTTACGCCGCCCGAGCCAAACAAAACCCGGCGCCCCGCGGCGTAGGCGGTTCCATGGGCGGCTTTAAAACTTTGGCCGAGATCAACCAGGCGATGGATGATCTGCAAGCGGCTTATCCGAATTTGGTTTCCCCGAAATACAGCCTCGGAACCAGCATTCAAGGTCGTCCAATTTGGGCGATGCGAATCTCGGACAACCCGACCGTAGACGAAGCCGCCGAACCGGTGGCTTGGTTCGATGCCATTCATCACGCCCGCGAACCGATGAGCGGCGAATCGTTGTTGTTGTTCGCGGAATGGTTGTGCGACAACTACGGCAGCGATCCGGAAGTCACCCGCATGGTGGAGTCTCGCAACATCGTGTTCGTGCCTTGCGTGAATCCCGATGGTTATGAATACAACCGTCAAACCAATCCAAGCGGCGGCGGCATGTGGCGCAAAAACCGGCGCAACAACGGCGGCGGCAGTTACGGCGTGGACTTGAACCGTAACTACGATTGGGAATGGGGACCGCAATGGAGCGGTTCCAGCGGCAATCCGGACAGCGATATTTATCGGGGTACGGCCCCTTTTTCCGAACCGGAATCCCAGGCCATTCGAGATGAGTTGGCGGCCCACCCGCCGGGCATGTCCATCTCCGCTCACACCTTCAGCAATTTGTGGATTTACCCTTGGGGTTACAGCACCGTCTACACGCCGGACGACGCTCAATTCCGTTGGTATGGCCAACAAATGACGGCCACCAGCGGTTACATCTACGGAACCGCTTGGGAGGTTCTCTACACCGCCAACGGCGTCAGTACCGATCATCACTACGGTGTTCACAGCACCTTCGCTTTCACTCCCGAAATCGGCGGCTCCAGCGACGGCTTTTGGCCCAGCCCTTCCCGCATTCCGGCCTTGTTCGAAGACGTCCGCCCCGGTTATGTGCAAATCACCAAGTGGACCGGCGGTTGGTTGGAAACTCCGGACTTCCTGTGGCAGGAAATCAGCGGCGACGGCGATGCTTTCCAAGAAGCCGGCGAGACCTGGCAAGTGCAATTGGACTTCGGCAACCCGGGCGTGGCCGACGTCAATGCCAGCATTCAATTGAGCTCCCCCACCGCCGACATCACCGTGTTGCAGGGCAACGCCAGCGTGTTGGCCAGCGCTTACGGCAGCGGCACCTCCAGTGCCTTGCAACTGCGCTTTGAAAGCGGAGCTCAATCCGGCGTCCCCTACGCATTGGATTTGAGTCTCAGTTACGACACCGTCACCACGGTGGAGCCCTTGGTGATCGTGTTGGGACGCCCGCGTTTGTTGTTCCGTGACGACATGGAAGATGCCGATTACGGCTGGTCGGTCAGTGACAACACCCATTACTCCTGGGAGCGGGCCAACCCGCAGCAAACCACCAGCAGCGGCCAAACTTGCCAGCCGGAAAACGACAACTCCAATCCGGGGACTTTGTGCTGGGTGACCGGCGCAGCCGCGGGAAGCAGCGCCGGAACCAATGACGTGGACGGCACCACCGTCTTGACCTCGCCGATTTTCCGGGCGGGCGGTTTCCAAAGTGCCACCTTGTCCTACGCCCGTTGGTTCGCCAACCTCCCCGGCAGCGGTTTGGACGACGTTTTGGAAGTGGAAATTTCCGACAACGGCGGCAGTACTTGGACCCTGTTGGAACAAACCGGCAACGCCAATTCCTGGCAAACGGTCAGCTTCGCCCTGGAAAACTACGTCACCCTGAACGACAACCTGCGCTTGCGCTTCACGGTGTCGGACAGCCCCAACAACGACCTGACCGAAGGCTTGCTCGACGATCTGGAATTGCAGGTCTACAGCACCCTGCCGACTTTGGGCGCCTGGGGTGAAATCGGCCTCGGCTCCTCGGTCAAGTTGTTCTTGGAAGGACCGGCCAACGTCGGTTACCAACTCAAGTACTCCTTCACCGCCGACAGCGGCACCGTCATTCCCGGCATCGACGGATTGCAATACCTGACCGGCAGCATCAAGGATCTGCTGGCCGGCAGTTTCGACGGCGAAGGCCGAGCGGTCACCGCCGCCAACGTGCCGAACAACCCGACCTTGTCCGGACGGACCATTTACTTGCAAGCCCTGGTCGACGCCGGCGGTCCGGAAGCCGCCTTTAGCAACCTGCTCACGGTGATCGTGCTTTAATCCCCGTCCCACCGGGCTTCGGCCCTGCCGGGCGGCGACGACCCCGAAAGGGCTGCTCTTTCCAGGCCATGGTTTAAAACAAACCATGGCCTGTTCCCTTGCTCCCCTCCTTTTGATGGCCGGCTTGAGCTGGCCGGCGGCGCAGCAGCCCGCCTCTTCCCCCTCGCTCCACGACAAGGATCTGGTCTCGGTGCAGCTTCGCAGCCCAGGCGAAGCCTGGACCCTGCGCCAGCACGCCGAAGACTTCCTGGATCACTTGCCCATCAGCCCCGAAGGGGAAGCTTGGATTCTGGCCGATCCCCGGGAACAAGAGCGGTTGGCGGCTTTGGGTTTCCAACTGACCGTAGTCCAGGAAGACCTTTCCGCTTTTTACGCTCAAAGAGCCATGCAAGACCAGGTCCCCCGAGGTGTCGGTGGCAGCATGGGCGGTTTTAAAACCCTGGCCGAAATCGCCGCCGCCATGGATGACTTGCAAGCGGCTTATCCATTCCTGGTATCACCGAAATGGTCGCTCGGGCAAAGCCACGAAGGCCGTCCCCTATTGGCCATGCGGTTGTCCGACAACCCGACCGTAGACGAACCGGAGGAAGCCGGGGTTTGGTTCGACGCTTTACACCATGCTCGGGAACCGATGGGCGCCGAATCAATTTTGTTGTTCGCCGAATGGTTGTGCGCCAACTACGGCCAAAATCCGACCGTCACCCGCTTGTTGGACACCCGAGATTTCATCTTCGTGCCCTGCGCCAATCCGGACGGTTATGAATACAACCGGCAAACTCGGCCCAATGGCGGCGGCTTGTGGCGAAAAAACCGGCGCAATAACGGCGGCAGTTTCGGCGTGGATTTGAACCGAAATTACGGATGGGAATGGGGCTCGCAATGGAATGGTTCCAGCGGCAATCCCAACGCCGACGACTATCGCGGCCCATCGGCCTTTTCCGAACCGGAAACTCAGGCGATTCGAGACGCTTTGGCTCTCCATCCTCCCGGGACCTCGGTCTCCGCCCACACCTTCAGCAATCTCTGGATTTACTCTTGGGGCTATGACCGGGTTCTGACCGCCGAAAACGGCATCTTCCGCTGGTACGGAGAGCAAATGACCGCCCACAATCATTGGCCTTATGGGGCGGCTTGGGAGGTGCTCTACGAAGCCAACGGCGTCAGTGCCGATTGGCACTACGGAACCCACGGCACCTTCGCCTTTTCCCCGGAAATCGGCAGCTTCTGGGATGGCTTTTGGCCGCGGCCTTCCAAAATCCCCAGTCTGTTCTGGGCGGTGCAGCCTTCCTATCTGTTGCTCAGCCAATGGAGCGGCGGTTGGTTGGAAGCGCCGCAATTGCAATGGCAGGAAGTCAGCGGCAACGGCAATGCGGTCAAGGAAGTCGGAGAAACTTGGCAGTTGTGGTTGCAGTTCGGCAACTCGGGAGTGCGGGACCTCAACGTGGCTTTGCAATTGCAAAGTCGCCGGCCGGAAATCCAAGTGCTGATTCAAAATGCCCAAGGATGGGTGCCAGCTCACGATTTCGCCTTGCTCGGGCCTTTTGAATTGCATTTGCAAAGCTCCTTGGGCGGTGGCCAGGTTTATGCCCTCGACCTTGACCTGGACTACGACGGCGCCCAAAGCCATTTGGAAATCCCGTTGTTGGTCGGCAAAGATCGATTGTTGTTCCACGACGCCATGGAAAACGGCGATTTCGGTTGGACCGTTCAAAACGCCGCCGGAGGAAGTTTTGAATTGGGCATCCCGGAACTCACCATGGAAAGCGGCCGCGTGGTTCAACCTGGCGAGGACAATCCCAACGGTCAAGGCCAATGGTGTTGGGTCACCGGGGCGGCGGCCGGGAATCAAGCCGGCGATGGAGACGTGGACGGCCTCACGGTCTTGACCTCGCCGCTGTTTTCCTGTGCCGGTTTCCAGCAAGCGGAAATCCAAGTAGCGCGCTGGTTCGCCAACGACCCCTCCGGCCCGCAAGACGATGTCCTCGTCGCCGAAGTATCCGCCGACGGCGGCCAGAACTGGGTAAGAATGAACGCCCAAAGCCACGACCCGCAATGGCGGGAAGTCCGCTACGACTTGGAAAACTTCGTCGCCTTAACCGATCAAATGCGGCTGCGTTGGCAAGTGGCGGATCAACCCGACAACGATCTTTGCGAAGCCTTGCTGGACGACCTCCGGCTCAGCACCGCCAGCGAGTTGCCGACTCTGGGGCTCTGGGGTGCCGCCACTCTAGGCAACTCGGTGTTGCTGTTCTTGGACGGTCCGCCACAAGTCCCCTATCGCTTGTTGTTTTCTTTCGACGCCGGCGAAGGACAGACCGTGACCGGAATCCAGGGCCTTTTGTATTTGGAAAACAACGTTTCCACTCTGTGGCAAGGAAACACCGATGCCCTTGGCCAAGCCACCGTTCAAAGCATGATCCCGAATCAATCCAGCTTGTTGGGACGCACTCTCCACTTGCAATCCTTGTTCGATGAAGCGGGCTCGCAAGCGGCATACAGTTCCCTGCTGTCAGTTCTGGTTCAATAAAGGTCCGGCGATGAAAGCCCTGCCGCCCTACTTGGGAGGCAGGGTTTTGGCGAAGCTGCGCCCGATCTCCATCCATGCCTTCAAAGTAGCGGTTTTGGCCCAGCCGGCCGGGGCCACCATCACCCATCCTTTCATCACCCGTCCGGTGACGTCAAAGACGCGAGTATGATCTTTTTCAAGACATTCCTGATATGGCTTCGGGCCGCAACGGACCACCAGGTGGTCTTGCCAAATCCCAAAAGCCATATTCCCGTTTAGCAGATATCCAATACCGCCAAACATGCTCTTCTTTTTCAATCCTCGCCACCGGTTGCAAACTCCATCGATGGCCAACTCCAAATTCTGATCGTAAACCAAGAGATTCTCCTTCGGCGTCTTAGCCGCCGACTCGCTTGACCTTCCAGCCCATTTGGCGCAGCTCTTCGACCAAGACGTCACGATGCTCGCCTTGGATCTCGATGACCCCGTCTCGAATCGAGCCGCCGCTACCGCAACGTTGCTTCAATTGTTTGGCCAGCTTTTTCAATGCCTCCGGCTCCAAAGGAAGACCGTGAATCAAAGTCACTCCCTTGCCCTTTCGGCCTTGGGTAGCCCGGGAAACCCGAACCACGCCGTCGCCGCCGTCGCTTTTTTCGGCGGCTTGCTTCTTCAAGGCTCCACAAAGGCAGGTAGATTCGGGGAAACTGTGAGCGGGACAAAACAATTTGTGCGCCACCGCCGGTGCCGGCTTTTCCGGCTTTCGAAAGGACTTTTTCGACATCGATCAACTGGGAGAATGGCCGTCGGTCGCCGCCGGATCCAACAGGCCGAGGTGTTTGCCGCACACCAAACTCTCTTCCACCATAGTGCCGACCAGGCCTTTGCCCTGCAAATAGGCCGCAGGAAGAACCGGCAAGGTGTAGGTTTCCAACTCGAAATCCTGAATTCCCGCCTGTTGTAAAAACTTCATCGGCTGCAGCCAAGGAGTGGCTCGAAATCCGTCGCCGTAGTCTTGGCAATGAACCGGAACGTGATAGTGAATGCGCAGTTCTTCCACCACTTCGTGGTCGGGAAATTCCAGGAAACGGGGTAAGTCGCTAAAGGCACAAGGCCGGCCGTCGGCCAAATTCCCCCGAACCTGGTGGAAGTAGGCGTCGCCACTGAGTTCTTCCAACCTTTGCCTGGCGGCGGCATCCACCGGCCCCTGAATTTGCAAAGCCGAAGAAATTTGCACCTTGGCAATCGGCACTTCGGTCTCACAGACGACCTGCCAAGCCTCTTCCACTCCTTCTCCCACCACGGCGGAATGGCACAAGTCCCAGCACAGGCCGATTCTTCGATCTTTCGGATCGACGTCCGGATAAAGTTGCTCTCGCAACCAGGTGGCCAAATCGGCAATGCGCTCGAAAGCTCCATCCGGCTCCGGTTCGAGGCCTAAATACAAACGGACCCCGGTACGTTCCTCCAGCAACAACAGGTTTTCTTGAGCGGTCCGAAGATGATTCAAGGCTGCCGGGGAGCGCCGGGCATCGGGGCCGTAACCCAAAGGACAAGTCGACACTGAGCCCACCGAATCCGGCATCATCAAATGAGCCAGGATTCTGGCCACCGAACAAGTAAAGGCCACTCGCTCGCTGGAACGCCAATCCGGCAAAAAGGCTTTCTCCTTCACTCGTTGGCCATGGAAGCCTCCGAATGGGAAAGCGTTGGCGGTCCAAACGTCCAAGCCCAACCGGCACAGATCTTGGCTCAATCGAGCCAGCTTTTCATCGCTGTGAAGGAATTGGCGGGCGGCGTCGCAGGCGAAATACAGGCCAAGCCCCAAGGAACCGGTGTAGCCCCGGCGGCGGAGACCCTCGACCCACGCCGGGATCGGACCTTCCAAAGCACTGAAAACGGCAGCGGCAGTTTCGGCGGGAAAAACATTGCCGCAAAGGGCCAAGCGAGCGCCCTCTGCATGGGGAGTGAAGCCGTGAACGTCAGGATAGGCGTGGTCCAAATCTCTCGTCCTTCAAGTGGCCGCTTAAGACCAGAGTAAGGAAAGACCGGCGGGACGCAAGGATCCTTTATCCCGGCGTCCCGCGAAAAGGCGCTCCGAAACCGTTTTAATGGCTATGGATCTGGCGATTCCATTGAGCCGCCAACTTCATGAATGCTTCCACCCTATCGGGAAAACGACCCAGAAAACTGAGGCCCTTGCTCCTGGCTTCTTGCCAACGCCCGGCGGAAGTCAAGGCTTCCAGGCGAGCCAATTCCGCTTCCGGGCATTGGCTGTCGGCTTCCACCCAGGCTTCCGCTTTGGCCACCATCTCGTCCTCGTCCGCGTCTTCCTGCAAGCGCAACTTCTCGAAAGCGCCTCGAGCTTCCGCCACCGGGTCTTCGGCCTGTTCTCCGGAGGCGGCCACGGCGACCCCGGCAACGGTCGGAAGTTCCGGCCGCTCCACCCGAATCTCCTGGTGCAGGAGGGTGTTGGAACCGGCTTTGCACTGCAGGCTGCCGTAGTAATAGCTGCCGGCCGGCAAGGGTTCCAAATCCGGGAGTTTGGTGAACACGGTGCGAACTCCGGCAAAGGGTATTTGCACACTACTGCCGGCATGTTCCGCCGCCATCAAATCCTGCAGGTTGAAGTAGAGGTCCAGTTTCTGCTTGCTGGTGGCTCGCCGCATTTCGCAGCCGGCGTACTGGCCTTGCAACGGTTCCGTACCCAAACTCGGATAACTGAGGCGGAAGGTATAGGAACCCTTTTCCAAAGGATCTAGGGCAGTATCGATTTCATAGAGAATGGTGCGCTGGATCGCTTTGCCGTTGCGGTCAAAAATTTCCAGCATGAGATCTTCGCGAATTTCGGTGGTCTGGATCGAGCGAGGCATGCGCAAGGTAATGCGGGTGGCGTTTTCTTCCACGTCCACCGGCCATTCACGAACGCCGTAGAACAGACCATAGCCGCCGAAGATAGTGGCACGGATGGGATCCGGAACAATGTTCCAGGGAGCGGTTACTGCTGTGGCCACGCCTTCCAAGGAAGCGGAAACTTTCAGGTTTTCCCGCCGCAACGGCGATTTCAAAGCCATGTAGGCCATTCCCTGACCGGCGGGAACTTGCCACTCTTCATGCTGGCCTTCCAAACCTTGGAACCGAATCCACAGTTCCACCGTGGACGGCCGGTTGGTCGCCCAACGGGAAGCCACGGTGTATTCCAACACCGTGCCGGCCTCCACCGGGACTTGTTGCTCGGCGGTTTGTTCGTGGCTCAAGAAAAATCGGCCGCGCTTTTGGCGCTCTTCGGCGTAGCGGAAACCGCTGACCGAACCGGCACCGGTGCGGTATTCATTCAGCCCTTCGCCTTGGTGGCGTAAAACCACTTTGGCGAAACCGGCGCCATGAGGCACTTCCACGAACGTCCGTTGCAGTTGCCCCGGCTTCAGTTTGAATCGCCGCCGCAATTCGAAGTCCTGTTCCGCGGTGACGCTTTCCGCTTGCAGCAAAGTGACCGGAATGACCAAGTCGGGTCCTGCCCCTTTCGGCGCGTCGGCGTCCACCAGCAAGATGCGAGAGGAGTGCAGACCTTTCCCTAATTTCTGCGGGTGCAAACGAACTCGAAAGCGACCGCCCTGACCACTGAGGTAGACCGCCTCCGGCGCTTGAATCCAGGAAGATTCGGGATGGATGCGGAAACTGCGGTGGAAGGCCGCCTTTTCAGCATTGGTCGCCTCCTTGGCAAAGATCGGGGTAACTTGAACGGTCCGTTCGAAGGATTCCTCCGAAGGCAAAGCTCGCTCGTAAATGCCGCCCCCATCGCCGAAAGGATTCCGAACCCGAACTTCGAAGGCTTGTTCCACCTGGTCGCGGCCGGCCAAACCGCGCAAGGCTTCCAAAGAAGGGGTCAATTGCACCACCCCATGGCCCTGTTCCACCCAGGCCGCATTGGGCAAAGCTTTGGCGCCGAGTCGCAGAGCTCGGTACACCCGGGCCGGGCTGTGGCTCAAGCCTTCCGCCTTGGCCGAGGACAGCAACAAAGCCACCGCCCCGGCGACTTGGGGGGAAGCCATGGAAGTGCCGTTGAAGTTCTCGGCGTGAGTCAACAACCACGAAGGCAAGGGACTGACCGCCGCTCCGGGAGCGGTGAAATCAATGCCCAAGTCTCCGGTGGGAAGAGGACCGCGGCTGGAAAAGTCGAACAACACCGGAGGGCTGGGGTCGATCGAACCGTAATTCACCTTTTGGGTGTCCGGCCAAACCGCGGCGGCGATGGCGAGGGCGGTTCGCGCTGTTCCCGGGGCTCCCACGGTGGTCAAAGTCGGCCCATCGTTCCCGGCACTAGTGACGACGATCAAACCGCGCCGGGTGGCTTCTTCCAAAACCCAGGCATCCGGTTCCCGACCGTCGGCGAAAAAGGACGGCCCACCAAAAGAAATGTTGGCCACCTGACAGCCGGCTTCCACCGCGAAATCCAAGGCTTTGGCAATCGAAAAGCCGCTGGTCGCTCCACCGAATTTGCCGTCGCCGATCTTGATGCTGACGATTTCGGCGCCGGGGGCCAGGCCGTTCAAACGCTCGCCGGGACCGCCATTGGCGGCCACGATGCCGGCCACGTGAGTGCCGTGGCCGTTGGTATCGAAAAACAGGGTGACGTGCTGACCGTCCGCTTCAATGCCGACAGCGTAATTCAACAAAGCTTCATCGCCCAAGGTGGCCCAATCTCCGGTTTCCCGGAACGAACCCAAGGCGCTTTCTTCATCCAAATCCCCATCTTCGTCGGCATCGAGCAAAACCCGGAAACCATGGCCGTCGGTGTGGAAAACCACCAAGTCATAGACCGGACCGGGATCCTCAAAACTTTCGTAGGGATTGGCTTTGGCCGAGGCTTCCTGGGCACCCTCGCTTTCCCCCAAGGCCTGTTGCCGCAGGCGTTCTTCCTCGAACAAGCGCTTTTCCCGTTTCCAGGCATCGCGCCGGCTACTTTCAATCCGGCTGTTCAAGCCGCCAGGAAGAAATTCGCCATCCACCCGTCCTAAAAACACTCGGCTTCCAGGAGGGGCCCACTTGCCCAATTGCAACAACCGGCCGCTCATGCCCAGCACGGTGCCTTGCTCACCGACTTCGGCTCCCACCGAAGTAGACACCCGGCCGTCGGTGGTGGCGTCATACCAGTCGACGATTTTCCGGCCGCCGGTGGAAGTCCTCTGCAACAACGGATGTCCGGGATCGACCCCGGTATCCAACACCGCCACGCGAATGCCGCGGCCGTCGTACTCGGGGTACTGCTGCAAGAAACTTTGGACGCCTAAATCCTGTTTGGGAAGCTGGCCCAAAAGAGGATCCTGCGGCGCCAAGGCAAGGGTAAAAACGACAAGGGTGGTCAGCATGGGCTTGCCATCAGGCTTTGCCGGTCTCTCCGGCAACCTGGAAGAGACTAGTGTAACGAGGGTGGCCACGAGGAAACCAGGCGGAGAAGCGGCCTGCGCCCAACCAATCCGTTCCGCCCAAACCGGGACCAAGCCCGGTTCCGCCGGTCAGCCGGCTTTCCGCGACCTTTAGTCGGAGTTCTGTTCCGCTTCCTGCTTACTCTCGTCCTGGTTCCAAACTTGGGGATCCACCAGGATTCGGGTGCAGGATCGGCAACGCACCAAATGGTTCATACCGTGAACTCGGACCCGATCGTTCGGCGGCACCACCATGCCACAGCCGCCGCAAGAATCGACCCGCAAAGGAACAATCGCCCTTCCCTTTCGAGCCGGCAATAACTTCAAATACAAATCGCGGCCTTGGGAACCGGCTTCTTGCAAGGCCTGGTCCCGTTGCTCTTGGACCGATTGGCACTCGCCTTCCAGATCGGTTTGATCTTGGGCCACGGTCTTGCGGAATTGCTCCATTTCCGCAGCAGCTTGTTCCAACTTGGCCGCCGCTTCCTTCTTTTCATCAGCCAGTTGTTCCGCCCGATCCAGCAATTGCAACGCTTCGTCTTCGGCGCTGGAAATCTTATCGCGCCATTGATTGGCTTCGTGTTCGGCAATTTGAACTGCGGAAGCATCCCGGCTTTCCCGCGCTTGTTTTTCAACTTTCGCGACCCGGGTTTCAAACTGGCGAACGTCGTTTTCCAAGTTTTGCGCCCGGCTCAGGCAGGCCTTGCGCTCTTCATCCAAATGATCCACACCGGCCATCAAAGCCGCGTGCTCGGCTTCCCGTTGGCTCAACTCGGCGGGGAGAGAGGCCAGCCGGCGCTGTAGAACGGAAATCCGTTCATCGTGGCGCTGAGCCCGGACCAAGGCGAGCAAATGTTCTTTCACGCCTGGATTCTATCAGGGCTTTCTGCCTGCGGGGAAAAAGCTGGAGCCTCGATCCCATGTAGGATCGAGGCTCAGAAGGACCGCTTACAGGATCAAGCTTCCGGAATCCCGTCCAGGAAACCGACCAATTTGCGGGCTCGCATCGGATGCTGCAGTTTGCGAATCGCTTTGGCTTCGATTTGACGGACCCGTTCCCGGGTAACCCGGAAGATGCGACCGACTTCTTCCAAGGTGTAGGTATAACCGTCGCCGATGCCGTAGCGAAGCTTGATGATTTCCCGTTCGCGGAAGGTCAGGCTTTCCAGGACGTCGTTGATTCTTTCTTTCAACATTTCCTGGCCAGCCCGTTCCACCGGGTTTTCGGAAGTTTCATCTTCGATGAAATCACCGAAGTATGAATCTTCACTTTCGCCGATCGGCCGATCCAAGCTGATCGGGTGCTTGGCGATTTTCATCACCCGCTTGGCTTCTTCCACCGGGATTTCCGCCGCTTCAGCCATTTCTTCGATGCCCGGCTCCCGTCCCATGGTCTGCAGCAAGCGTTTTTGCACCGCCCGCAGCTTCGACATGGTTTCAATCATGTGGACCGGAATGCGAATGGTCCGAGCTTGATCGGCGATGGACCGGGTAATGGCCTGGCGAATCCACCAAGTCGCATAGGTGGAGAACTTGTAGCCCCGGCGGTACTCGTATTTTTCCACCGCTTTCATCAAGCCGGTGTTGCCTTCCTGAATCAGATCCAAGAACGACAAACCGCGATTGCGGTATTTCTTGGCGATCGAAACCACCAAGCGCAAGTTACCGGAACTGAGTTTCTTCTTGGCATCGTCGTAGGCGTCCACCGCCTGCTGGATCCGATGCATGCGCATCAAGAAGGAATCAAAAGGCTCCAGCGCCTGGATTTCAAAACCCAGATCCCGATCTTTCAGCGCTTTGAATTCTTCCTTACCGGCCTTGGTGCGCTTGCGGGCGGCGTCGTATTCCTGCACCGCCAAGTGGACCCGCTGCCATTCGGCCAGGCGCCGGTACAAAACGCTGATCATGTCCTGCACCAGGTTGACTTGCAGGTGCAGCTCCTCGGTCAAAACCGCCACGCAACGCTGCCGCGCCCGCATTCCGGTTTGGAACACTTGGCGCTCGGCTTTGGTCAAGCGCTTGTCCAGGTGGATTTGGTAAGCCACTCGGGTGGCATCCGCCATTTGCGACAAGGTCTGGTAGTGCCCTTCCAGGCGCTGCTCCAGATCCTGCTTGGTCAATTCATAACCGGCGCCTCCGTCAATCTCGGAGGTCCCTTGATCACTGCCGTCGGCGGAAGCCTGCTTTTTCAAGCGGCGATTGAAGTGAATGACCCCGAAAGAGGAGTTGGCTTGAGCGGAAGGATTGACCTTCAAGGTGCGGTCGAAGGCAACCTCGCTGTTGCGTACCCGCAGCAAGGTTTCCAAAACCAAATCCAAGGTCATGCCCGATTCCAGCACCAAGCGCCGGAAAAGCTTGCGGGAGACCTCGGTCTTCTTGGCCAGAGAAATTTCTTCCTGACGAGTCAGGAGCGGAATCTCCCCCATCTGGGTGAGGTACATCCGCACCGGATCGTCGATCTTTTCCAAGACCGGAGCCAGAGCTTGGGCTCCGGCCTGACGCCCAACCGGAGCCGCCAAAGGCTTGGCGGAAACCGGAGTCGGAGCGGTGACCGGCGGGAAGTCGACGGCCTCTTCAGAAGTGTCGGCAACGCGGACCCCGGCCTGCTCAATCCGGTCCAACACCTCATTGAGCATGGCGACGCCCATGCTCGGCAAGGCGGCCTGAATTTCTTCAAAACGAAGGCTGCCGGCCGCCGTGCCCTTAGTCACCAGTTCGGCAACTAAAGTCTCGGTCTTGCTGTCCAGGATTTGTGTGGTCATCCGTTGGTGAAGGAAAAGCGTGTTCCGTTTCGCCTGAAGCTTCAGGCGCCGTCAAACTTTGGGGACAAGGGCCTGGTCGAAAACCAGCGGGCCAGATCTTCGTCGGCCGGCTCCCGACCCTGAAGTCTTTGCTCTCGGCGTAAACCTTCGCGATTGCTGGGGAGCATGCGCAAGGCTCGCTCCAACACCTCCTTGGGCTTGGCCAAGTTCAGGTGACGAAGCGAGTCCAGCCACACCAGCAGCGGGTCGCCGGAAAAGGCCTCCAAGGCTTGCAGCAAATCGAAACCGCTGCCTTGCTGGCGTTGTGTCCGGCACCATTTCAGGACCCGAAGCGCCCAGGAATCTTGCAATTCCAGAGCCTCCAGTTCCCGGCGATGGCGAGAGTAAAGACTGGGATCGTGGAGCAGAGCGGCGATGATCTCCCGTTCGTTCCGTTCCAGGACATCCCTTGCAGAGAACTTAGGGGGCGAGGCGCCGGCGTCAGCCGCCATGCGCTTGCCGAACGAAGCTCCTCCATGGCCGCCGGAACGGCGCAAACTGGCTTCGCTAAGGCCCAACCGATCTCCGGCCAGGCGGGTCCAGACTTCCGCCAAGGCGGGGTCCGGAGTGGCGGCAATCCAATCAGACATTTCTTGAGCCGCCTTCGCTTTGACCCCTGGAACTTGAAAATCCGCTTTTTCGGTCCAAGTAGCCAGACGCCATTCGAGTATATCCCGCGCATCTGCGATTCGCTGCGAGAGTTCTGCGCCACGATCGGAGGCGACCATGTCCGCAGGGTCTTGCCCGTCGGGCAATTCCACCATGCGGACGTCGACTCCTTCCTGCACCAAAACTCGTGCCGCTCGAGCTGCGGCCCGGCGGCCGGCGGGGTCGGGATCCAACAACAAAGCCACTTGCCTTTGAAAGCGAGACAAGCGCCGGGCGTGGTCTTCGGTAAGCGCCGTGCCCAATGCCGCCACCGAGGTTCGAAATCCGGCCTGATGCAACAACACGACGTCGAGATAACCCTCGCAAACCAAAATTGGCTGATCGGGAAGATCTCGCAAACCGGCGGCTAAGCGGTCCAAGCCGTAAAGCAAGCGCCGTTTGGGAAAGAAGCTGCTTTCCGGAGAGTTGACGTATTTGCCCATGCCCCGGGCTTCCCCTTTGGAACCGGGCAAATAGCGTCCGCCGAAGCCGACCGTGCGGCCGGCGGAATCGGCAACCGGAAACACCACCCGGTCCCAAAAACGATCGCGGAAGCGGGAGTCGCCCTCGGCTTGATAAGCCAAACCGGCTTCGACCAAAGCTTCAGCCCGCAATCCTTCCGCCGCCAATTTTTGCAGCAACCATCCGGGACTGGCCGGGGCCCAACCGACCCCGAAGCTACGAATGGATTCAGCAGTCAAAGAGCGGGATTGCAAATAAGCCTGAGCTTGAGCTTGGTCGGCCAAAGCTTGTTCGTAAAACTTTCGAGCCAAGCGCAAGGCTTTGCGGGCCTGATCCCGGAGCGGGGACAAACTCGACTGGGAAGAAGCCATCCGATCGGGAAGCTGGACACCGGCTTCTTCCGCCAAGCGGCGCAAGGCCTCCCAAAAGTCCAGGCCTTCGACTTCTTGCACGAAGGTCAAAACGTCGCCCCCTTTTCCACAACCGAAGCACTTAAAGAATCCCTGATCCGGGCTCACCGAAAAGGAGGGCGTTTTCTCCGGGTGGAAAGGGCACAATCCCAGCAAACGGGAACCGCGCCGTTGCAGTTGCACCTTTCGGGCGATGACCGATTCGATCTCCACCCGATCCTTGACCCGCTCGACCCATTCGCGCAAGTCAAAGGAATCCGCCGCCATCGCGATTCTCTGCCCCTACTGCTTTGCCGGTTGATGGGATGCTTCAGCGTGAAAAGGACGCCAAAAGCGGTACTGCTTCCGTGGGCTGGAATCCTACGATTCTAAGCCTTTTAACGCCTGCATCCAGAGTTTGGCGGAAATTTTTTCCGGCCGCCACTCCTCTTCCACCCCAAGGCTTTCCAGCAAAGCCGCCCATTGGGGAAATTCTCGCCGCAGCCGCGGCAGCAATCTTTTCCGGCGTTGGCCGAAAGCAAAGCGAAGCACAGGCTCTAGAGCCTGATCTTCTGCCGACTGAAGGCCATCTTGGCGAGGCCGCAAGTGCAAAAAGCTGGATTCCACCTCCGGCCGAGGCCAAAACACCTGACGAGGAACCTTTCTCCCCAGTTGCACCTCAAAACGCAAACTCAAGCGGACGGCCAAGGGACTCAGCGCTCCCCCGCGGGTCGCCGCCGCGGCTCGTTCCGCCATTTCCCTTTGCAACAACAAGCAAGCTCCAAGTAAGGATCGTTGCGGCAAGCGGCTGAGAAAGGGCCCGGAAATGCCGTAGGGCAAATTGGAAACCACCAGAGGAGTTTGGTTGCGATCCCACCAGGCTTCCACTTCCGGATGGAAACGACCCCGATCGCCGAGGACGTCCCCCTCGACCACCTGTAGATGGCCGGCTTCCATCGCCGGCGCCAGGCGTTCCCGCAGCCAGGAAGCCAGGCCCCGGTCCAATTCCACCGCCAACACCCGAGCGCCGGCATGCAACAACGATTCGGTGAGAGCGCCGTAGCCGGGGCCGACTTCCATCACCGGCTGGCCGGCCTGGACCCCGGCATCCTTGGGGATGGCCGCCAACAGCGCCGGGTCGATCAGGAAGTTCTGTCCCAGGTGATGGCGAGGCGCCAAGCCTCGGGCCTGCAGCAGGGCTTTCAACTCGCCTAGCTTCAATTTCCCGCTTCCCGCAAGGCTTCCAGCAAAGGACCGGGCAAGCGATCCTGGAGCTTCTCGGCCAGCATTTTGCGCAAATCTGGACGCCAGCGCGAAATGGCCCGAAGCAGAAAACGCCGATCGGCCGGTTTCCCTTGGGCCCACAGCGGAAGGACTTGCTCCGCCAGCCAGGTTTCGGCTTCGCCGACGTAGCGAAACCCGACGTCCACCGCCTTGTCCTCGGCGTGCATGGCTCGAGTGCTCAACACGTGGGCGGCGGCTCCGGAATTGGCGAAGGAACCACCGCAAGCCAAGGCCGTCCCTGCCGGATGGTTGGGATCGGCGGCCGCCTCGGCGGCTACCCATTCCCAGACGTTGCCAGCGAAGTCATAGCCTCCCCAAAGGGGCTTGCCCAATTCAAATACGCCCACTGGAAGGGGCCGATGGAGGCCCAACTCCAAGGTATTGGCCGCCGCCGGTCGAAAGGCAGGTCCCCAGGGAAAGCGGCGATCGCCCCCGGCTCCGGCCACCGCCAAATGACGCCATTCCCGCAAGGTCGGCAGGCGCAGGCCGCGGTCTCGGGCCCAGGCTTGGGCTTCCTCCCGATTCACCATGGTCACCGGCAAATCCGGCTCCAAGTCGCCGCTGGCTTCGGCGGTTCCGAAAAACTCGCCGCGAGTCACTTCAAAGCGCCCACAAAGGAGCAAGGGGCCGGAAGCTTCCACCGGCGGCGCCAGAAACATGCCATCGAGGAGAAAGGCCACTTCCGAAGGTCGATCGGGAGCTTCGGTGGATCCACAGGCCACGGCGATCAGCGCCAATCCGGCCAAAAGCCAACGTCCAGGGCCAAACCCCCATCGAACGGCGGCGGCCGACAACTCAGTCCAGCGCCGGCAACACCAGGATTTCGACCCGGCGGTTTTGTTTCCGTCCCTGCTCATCGCCGTGGGAGGCTACCGGCTGCCAAGGGCCGAAGCCGGCCACGGAAATCCAGGATTCGGGCACCCCGTGGCGTTGAAGAAAATCGGCGACTTCCAGAGCTCGGGCACAACTCAACTGCAAATTGCCTTTCGGATAGCGCTCCGCCTGCCGCTGAACCGGCTGGTCATCGGTATGGCCGAGCACCTGCACCCGGTAATCGCCGCCGGCAAAGGAATCCCTCAATTGGCCGGCCAGTTGTTGTAGGAGGCCTTGCCCTTGTTCGGAAAGCTGATGACTTCCCGAAGCGAACAACAAACCTTCGTCCAGGCGCAAAATCGGCCCCTGGGATCCAACCAGAGCTTCAATGCCGCCTGGGTTGGAAGCCTGCAAGGCTTCGCTCAACCGCTGCAATTCGGCCAATTCTTGCCGTACGGTTTCCACCTGAACCGAAGCATCTTCCCGGCGCAGGCGGCTCAATTCCCTTTGCAGTTGCAGATTTTCCCGGCGAAGGGCTTCGTTGCTTTGTTGCAAGCTCTGGCTCAAAGCCTCGGTTTCCGCCAGGCGTTGTTCCCAGGCCTGTTGGCGCAACTTTTGCCGTTCGGCCGTGCCCGGTTGTTGGCAAGCGCCCAGAACGGCCAGCATCAGCAGGGCCGGGCTTGGCCAAGCGGAAAGCCGAAATTTCCCGGTCTTGGAAACTTCACCGGCGGCAGCCAATGGCCGCCGGCCGGCGATCCTGAAGCGGTTGGCGGCACCGGAAGCCGAAAACTTCCTGGAAGAAGCTCCCGAAACCGAGGCCGAATCCGGCTGCATTAGTTGCCGTGGAGCATGTCCACGATGCCTTGGGTGATGCCGCTGGATTCCGAGCCCAGCATGCCCATCACGAAGGCGATTCCAAACACCATGATCACGGTGGTGACCACCGACAAGCCCAATTCCATCGGGCTGTCTTGGGGCTCCTCCCGGGCCACCCGGGAACCACCGGCACGGGGAGCGGCCGGACGGGCGGCGGCCGGAGCAGCCTCCTCTTCCAGTTCCACCACGTCCAGGTCGTCGTCGAGCAAAGTGTCTTCTTCGCTCAACTGGGTGGTCACCATGCCCTCGTCGTCTTCGGCCGCCTCGGAGAACAGCACCTCTTCAACTTCAAGGACCTCGCCGGCATCGGCTTCCGCCACCGACTCCATGCCCAAATCTTTGGCCACGCGATTGACGTCCTGGGCACGCAAGCGCATTTGGGAACCGTCCCGGAAGGCACGGATCTCGCCGGCGGAGATGAGCCGCTTCAGGTCATCTTCCTCCATCGAGAGCTTCTCGACGGCCTTTTCAAAGGAGAAGAAATCGTTCTCGGCCAAGGTTTTTCCTCGGATCTTGGAGTCAGGGAAGGGGGGATTTTCTGCCGCAAAGGGCGAGGCAAACGCACCCGGGCGAGCCCAGCATACGGCCGTCGCCGCCGACGTCAGCCGTCATTTGGCGGTTTGACCGGGTCGGTGCTGGTCGGGCCGGTCCTCTCCGGAACGGCTAAATCCCGGCTTTGGAACCACTCGCGAAGCTCTTCCGGGCTGTACTCGGATTCGTCGTTCAGGGTGGCCACCAAGGTGTCCAGGCTGATGTCCCGGGCCGCCACGAAGACGACTTCCCGAGAATTCGGCGCCCCGCCCTTGGCCTGGTAAACGGCCAGGCGCTGGGTTTTTTGATCCAGCACGTACAGCAGGGAAACGCCTTCCTGGAAGGGGCCGGTCACCGCTACGTAGCGGTCTCCGGAATCAGCGGTTTGGGCTTGGGCGGTTTGTGGGAAAAACCACCGGCCCAAGGCCAAACCCAAAAGGATCCACAACAGGACCGCAGGAGCTTGGTGCAGGGACAGGAGATTCCGGTTCATGATCGAGGGCCACGGAGTAGCTTCGGGAATGTCATTCTATAAGGTGGATGGCATGCGGTTTCCCTCTCTCTTGCCCCGGCCCCCCTGGCTGAACCGGGTCCTTCCGCATGGCTGGCTCCTCCTCGGTCTTTGGGCGTTCGAAACTGCTGGCGTCGCCCAAGACAGGGTCATTCAGGAAGTCCATTGGCGAAGCTTGAAGCCGGCCTCCCCCGGCCATCAAGCAGCCTGCCGGCTGCCTCTGGAGGTGGTCGAGTTCTTGCAGCAGCAACGGCAAGGCGGTTTCGGCCGGCGACTCCCCTACTCATTCGATTTCCCTCCGGTCGGGGCGGTCTTGCACCAAGACATGCAGATGTGGAACCTGGTCGACCTTTGGCCGTGGAAGGGAGAAACCCTGGATTATCAATGCGGTCATTTGACCTATGACGGCCATGACGGTTTGGATTGGGCGCTTCGGACTTTCGACGAACAAGATCGTGGGGTTCCGATCTTTGCTCCCATGGGTGGACGGGTCTACCTCAAAGCCGATGGTGCCTATGACAAGAACACCACCTGGGAGGGCCAAGCCACCAATTATCTTCTGATCGATCACGGCGGCGGCCGCTGGTGCTATTACGGCCACTTAAAAAGGCATTCGTTAAAGGTCGAGGAAGGCGAATGGATTCCGGCCGGATATCCGATCGCCGAGATCGGCAGCAGCGGCTCCAGCGGCGGCCCCCACCTGCATTTTTCGACTTACGACAAAGGCTTTCGGATCGAACCTTTCGCCGGCGAATGCCAACCCCACGCCAGTGCCTGGCGGGATCAACAAGATATTTCCCGGGAGCTCCGGCTTTATGAAGGAGCGGTGACCGCCCAAAACCCGGAGATGCACGGCGGTCCTCCTTGGCCCATGCCTCGCGGCGGTCAAATCGAATTCAGGGACGGTTCGTTTTACTTATGGGTCTTCGGTTCTCAATTGCCGGCTTTCAGTCGTTGGCAAGTGAAATGCTTTCTTCCTGACGGCAGCCTGGATTGGGCCAGCCATCAAAATCCTTTTTTCAATCCAAGACTCAGTTATTTTTTCGCTTATTGGAATTTGCGGCCGCCTAGTTTGCAACAAGTCGCCGGTACTTGGACGGTTGAACTGTGGATCGAGAACCAGCAAGTCGGTTCCTTTCCTTTCGAAGTTTCCGCCGACGGCGGTTCCCCGGGAAATCGCCCGCCTCACTCCATGCAGTTGCAACTGGAACCGGCGGTCCCTGAAGTCGGAGACGTTTTGCGAGCCAATGCTTTGGCTTCGGTTTTATTGGACGACCCCGACTATGACGTGGTGCAATGCCATTTCCGCTGGTGGCTGGACGGCGAACTGGTGCGAGATGTCCTTCAAGCTGGCCAATCCGATCAATTGCACGCCGGTTTGGCTCGCAGCGGCCAAGAATTAAAAGTGGAAGTGCGCCCCTTCGACGGCTCGGAATACGGTCCAGGGGATTCGTTACAAACCACTCTGCCCGGTTCGCGTTTGGAATTGGAACTTCTCGGCCAAGCCCAAGCCGGTCAACCGATTCAATTTCAAATTCGCGGAGCCGAAGCCGGCGCTTCCGTCGATTTGTACTGGGCCGACGGACCGGGATTCGCCCCTCTGCCGGTTTGCCGGCAGATCCAACTATGGTTGCATCGCCCGCTCTTGTTTCGCAGCCAAATCGCCAATGCTTTGGGCGAAACCCTGTTTCAAGAAACCCTGCCCGCCGCCTTTTCCGGCCGCATCCTTTGGCTGCAAGCTTGGAGCGACACCGGATGCGCGCTGTCGAATCGGCTTCGCCTTGGCATCCCTTAAAGGCTCACGCCTTGAAGGAAAGATTCAAGGTCGAGCCCGGAGACTGACCGGGGCCGAAGCCAGGCGAGGTTGGCCCGGGGCGTAGCTGATGGCAGCGAGGTAGAGGCGACGGCCGACCCACGTGGCCGAAGTGCCTGCAGGAAGGGTGTAGGAAGCGCTGGCGTTGCCGTTTGCATCCAAGCTGCCGTAGGCATTTTCAAACGCCGCCGGTGCCTGGCCGTTCAGCATCTGCTGATAGAAGTGATCCTGACTCAAAGGGATCAATAGATCAGCCAAGCGCGAAGGGCCGGGACCGCTGAGGCTGGCTAGTACGGCGTAAGCGTAGCCGGCCTCGCTGTCGGGGAAGTCGATGTCCAAGGTCGCAACCCCGCCTTCATCAACGGACAGGCTGGAGGTGTCGATGCGCAAGAAGGGATCGACGCTGAGAATTTCGACGTAACCCGGGCCGCCTTGCAAAAAGCCGAACTGAGGGGCACCGACCAACAAGTCGGGGATGCCGTCGCCGGTGACATCCTCGCCGGCGGCAACGTCTTCGCCGAAGATGTCTCCGGTCGAATTTCCGGAATGTTCCCAAAGCAAGGTGCCGTCGGCACCGGAGAATAAGCGCACCATGCCATCTTCGAGGTTTGGGCCGCCCGTTCGGGCCACCGAAACCAACAACTCGCTGATGCCATCGCCATTGAGATCGCCAGCACAAGCTACAGCATGGCCGAACCAAGAATTTCCGACTATGCCAGGGAAAGTGAAGAGCACTTCTCCGGTTTTTCCACTGCAAAGGTAGGCATAACCAACCCCGTGAATTTCATTGATCTCTTCAAGCTCGGCCCCAATGAGGATTTCCGGATATCCGTCCTGATTGGTATCGGGTATGGAGCACACATCAGTTCCAAATGCACCGAAATCATCGGTACCTTGGAGTTCCAGCAAAAGCATTCCTGTGGCTCCCGAATAGATAAAAACCTTACCTGCGCTTTCAATTTCACCGACGTTAGCCCCACTGGCTCCAATCAGAAGATCGGAAACTCCGTCGTGGTCAAAATCACCGCCAAAGGAAACGGAATATCCCAAACGCATGAACGAATGGGTGCCTTCATAGTGATGCAGCACGCTGCCGTCCTTGCCAGAGAAGACCCAGGCAGAACCCGAATTGGCGTAAAGATGGAGGATGGAATCCAGGCCCGCTCCCACCAGTAGGTCGGGATAGCCGTCGCCGTTGACGTCATGGCCGCCGTCGACGGCCCGGCCGAACCATACATTGCCCAGCAACTTATGAATGACGGAACCATCAGCGCCCGAGTACACGAAGGCGGCACCAAAGAAGCCTTCTTCGATCCAACCGGACGCTCCGGCTATGAAGTCGGGAATGCCGTCGAGGTTGACGTCGCCTGCGCCGGCAACTGGCCAACCCAGCCACTGTCGAGCGAAAGAACCGTCGACCCGAAGCAATAGATTGCCGGTAACACTTGAATGAACGAATACCGAACCAGCGCTGGTTATGCCGCCTGGATCAGCCGTGTCCGCTCCAACCACGATGTCAGGCAATCCATCGCCATCCAGGTCTCCGATGAAGTCCACCGAACGGCCAAAAAAGTCTCCATAATTTTCGCCATCGACGTGCAATGACACTTCGAAGGCTCCGCCGGCTTGGGCCAGGGCCAACTTGGGCCAAATGAAAACGAGGAAAACCAAAATGGCGAGGTAACACGATTTCGCCGAATTATTTTTTGGGAGATTTTTTTGCCACATTCTTCAAAAAGTTTTGCAATTCCGGGGGATGACGCTCCAGGCGTCTCCAGTTACAAAAGAGTAACTCATTCAACCTCATTTTTTGGAGGAAACCATCTTGAAATCGTTCTTGATTCTGACTTCTTTACTGCGATTGTTACGTGGTTTGGCAAAGTGAAATTCCGGGAAGCGGAAACCGCTACTCGGTGCAAGGAACGTTCTTGAGCTACGACTCAACTACAGGATACTTGCAGTACCAGGCGACGGATTTCCTGGGTGATCCCGGCGCCAACGTCGGCATCGAAGATGCCTGCATCAAACCGACGGTGGTTGCGGATGGAGACAACTTCGTGGTCGGTTGGACCAGGGTGGATGAATCCTACCCGAATCGTCCCTACCGGATCGAGTTCGCATACGTGGAGGCGGGGACAAGTCCGGGGCAACATACGGTTTACAGCGAGAGCTCCGGCGTGGGCTTTCCACTGAGCGATGCATCCGGAGTCAGGACCTTCGTCGCCGGGGCTTCGGGGGAAACCTTGGGCATGGATACCAAGCGAAAAGACCCAATTAGCGGTGCTCCACTCAATCACCAAATGGTTTGCGTCAACATTCACTCCGTTTTCAGCCACGCCGGCATAAATCCCGGAGAAGTGCTGAACGAATACGTTCTGTACGGATGGCAAGTGGATTTCACTTCGCCCTCCAACCCCGGTTTTACGGCTTTGGTCGATCCCAGCCTGCAAACGCCGGACGTCCTGCTGGAAGACATCTTCGTGGACCAGTTGGCGGGCGGCTACGACGGTGCCGGAAGAGTGCCCCCGTTCGTTAGGGAAACCAAGGGCGGCCATTTGATCGTTTCGCACGACGCCATGGAATTGGAGGAAAGAATCACCAATAGCCAAAACCAGGATTACGGCCGGGTTTGGGTCCATAGCCTGCGCATAGCAGCGGGAGGCAGCCTGAGTTGCGTGTCCAGCTACAACTTCGAAGGTCCGAATTTGGATCGCTACCAACGGCGCACCAACATTTCGGCGGATTACGATACCAACATCGAACGATTCTCCATCGGCTGGTTGGAGTTGGATTCGACTGGAGCTAACGGCGGGGGAAATTTGGGGTACTTTGGATTGACATTAACTGGTGATTTCGATCTAGCTCAAACCGGTGTCTACGGAACCTACACCGACCCATCTGACGAGGTCCTAGACCCACGAGCCCTGTACGAAAGCACCGACTCTCCTCACGGCCCGCAAACGCCTTGGGACATCTTGATTGGCACCAATTCCATCCCGCAAGGGGCTCAGGACGACTTCGAGATCTACATGTGGGATTCGGCAACGCCGACCTTGTTGGATACTGAGTTCGTGCCCAATCCGACCAGCGTTCAGTACGCCGTAACCGATCCAAGAAGGCCTGCCCTGTTCTACTTGGACAACTTCGCCATGCCCGTGGTTTACGACGCCATCGTCAACAGCGGGGGCGTCGAGTGGCCCATTCTTCATTACAAGCCGCGTTAATCACAGGCAAAAACGCAAAGGCCCGTAGCGCTTTCCTGCGCTGCGGGCCTGCCCTCGATTCCCGGGAATCGAGCCCCAGCCAAGCCAGGAAAAATTACTCCGAACCGGCCCGGGGATGAGTTCCGGGAGTGCCGTCATTGCCGGCTACCGGAGCGACTTCCAATTCCCGGACTCGGCCGTCTTCGCATCGGATCACGGCGAAGTCCAAACCGGATTGAAAGCCGCCGAGCCGGAAACGGTCGCCGACTTGGGGAGCGCGGCCCAACTTCTCCGCCGCCAATGCCGCCAAATCGGGGTGACTCGTCAAGGCCTCCACTACGCTGCCGTCCAACGGGCGGCCTTGGGCCTTCACCTCGCTCAACACCGAGGGTTGTTGGCGGCCGTCCACCAAATATCGTCCCCGTCCAATCGGAGTAAGGGCTTGAGCGGATTGGGGGGAAGTTGCGTCCGAGTCGACCATGGCTTTTCAGGCGAAATGCGCCGGAGAAAGGCGGCATCATAGCTCACTCAGGCTTCGCCGGGCCCTTCCTCGGTAGAGGCGGCCGGGGGCGGCAGCTTCAACTGAATTTCCAAACCCCCTTGCGGCCGGTTTCGGGCCGCAGTTTCTCCGCCTAATTGGCCGATGGTGGCGTGGACCAAAGCCAAGCCCAGGCCGGTGCCCCGACCCACGTCCTTGGTGGTCTTGAACGGCTCGAACATATGAGGCAGGAAAGATTCTTCCACCCCGGGACCGTTGTCCTGCACCAAGATTTCGATCTTGCCGTCCAATCCCTTTCGACCCTGAATTCGGATTTCGCCGCTGAATTCCGGGCCCTGATCGTCCAAGGCATCCAAGGCGTTTTGCACCAGGTTCAAAAACACCGGGAACAAGTCGCTAACCGAGCCGTTCACCCACAAAGGCTCTTCCGGCAAATCGAGGACCAGTCGATGGCGCTGCAGGCGGCTGGCCAAAAAGGTCGGTAAGTCCCGAGCCGCCTGTTGCACGACGCAGCGGCCGGCTTCCACCCGAGCGGGAGCCAAGCGGAGCAGACGCTGAACCAGATAAGCCATCCGTTCCAAGGCTTCCTGGACCAACTCGCCGTAGGTCTTGGCCCGGTCGCTGACCGCATCTTCGCGCAGGGACTCGAGCCCTTGCATGGCGCCGGCCAAGGGGCTGTTGATCTCATGAGCCAAGCCGGCGGCCAAGGTGCCCATGGCGGCCAATCGATCCTGGCGGGAGGCGTGCCGTTCCGCTTGCTTGGCCCGATCGGTGGCGGCTTGAACTTCCCGCTCCAACTCGGCCTGGAAACCGCGGATCCGATCCATCATGCCGCGCAAGGAAGCGACCAGATCGGCGACTTCCTTGCTGTTCACGGTAGTGGGCAGGGCCGGATTCTGGCCGGCACCGAAGGATTCCACCGCCGCCGCCACTTGTTCCACCGGGCGAACGATGGAATGGCCAAGCAGGAAGTAAATCAAACCGGCGGCGACCAAGGTGGCGGCTCCCGAACTCAACAACAAACTCATGCCCAAAGCCATCGGTTCCGGCAACTCGGGCATGCGCACGAACACGCCGCCCCAGACGTAACCCCGAGCCGACAATTTCGGCGTGCGTTGAGTGGTGATCAGGGGCATGGCCAAGCCGGAAGCCACGGTGACCGGTTCATCCCCCTCGGCGGCGGAATACACCGCCTGCTGAATCTCCTGGAGCGGAAAGCCCGGCGCCCGATGACGGCTGCCGTTGGGAAAGATCACCGAACCTACCGGCACCACCAACTCACCGGCGGCGACGAAGGAATCGTCGATGATCAAAGCTTCCTTGAACTCGGACCACAGCGGCCAATCCAACATGCGGCCGAGACGCCCGACGTCTTCGGGTTGATAGCTCTGCGAAAACCGGGCGCTGAATTGGCGTACCAAACGGGCACGGCGGGCTTCGCCTTCGGCTTCGGCCAGGGCTTGATCCCCCACCAGGAGGAAGGCCAAAAAGCCGAACACTCCGGCGTTGATCAAGACCAGGCTGAGCAACAAGCGCCGGCGCAGAGAGGGAGGCTTCAAGGCTGCTGCCTCCGCCTCCCTCGAACCGACGCCGCTTGCCTCATGCCGCTTGGCCGAAGGTTTCCAGCAGCTTGAACAGAGGCAGGAACAGGGCCATGGCAATGACCGCTACCACCAAAGCCATCAACACCAGCAGCAAGGGTTCGATCAGTTTCAGCAGCACGTCCAAGCTGCGGTTGAAACTCTCTTCATAGTTGCTGCCTACCCGCAAACACATCCGATCCAGTTCACCGGTTTCTTCGCCGACCTCCACCATGGAAACGGTGACGTCGTCAAACACCTCGGTGGCGTCCAGGGAGGCAGCGATGGATTCCCCCTCCCGCACTTCTTCTTCCACCACCTCCATGGCTTCCCGATAGACCAAATTGGTCATCGAGCCCCGGACGATGTCAAAGGCCTGCAAATGGGGAACGCCGCTGGCCACCAGGGTGCCGAAGGTGCTGGCGAAGCGGGAAATTTGCCCGGTCCGAATCAAAGATCCGAACAGTGGCAAGCGCATCCACACGCTGTGATTCCAGCGCCGAAAGCCGTAAGAGCGAAGGTAAAGGAATTGGTAAAGCAACAAAAAGGCCACCGGCAAGCCGAGAACCAGATACCAATAAAGTTTGACGAATTCACTGGCATCGATCAGAGCCACGGTAATGCCCGGCAAGGTGATGTCCATCTCCTGATAGAGTTCGGAGAATTTCGGAATGACGAAAATCATCAATCCGGCAACCACTAGGAAGGCCACCGAAAAAATGACCACCGGATAGATCATCGCCCCGCGGGTCCGGTCCCGGAGGCTTTGGGCTCGCTCTTGGAAATCGGCCAAGCGATTCAAGACCGTATCCAACACACCGCCGGCTTCCCCGGCTTTCACCATGTTGACGTAAAGATCGTCGTATACCTCCGGGTGGTGGCTCATGGACTCGGACAACGGTTGTCCTTCTTCCACCATCTCGGCGGTATCCAAAATGGTGTCGCGAAAGCGACCGGGAGGCCACTGATCCGACAAGATTTTCAGGTTACGCAGCAGCGGCAAGCCGGCCTCGGTCAAGGTGGCCAGCAGGCGGGTGAAACGAACCAGATGCTTCAAGGGCACCTTGCGGCGCACCTTGCGTCCCGATTCTCCGGCGGGAGCGGACGCGCCTCGCCCCGAGCGGGCACGAGAAGCGGCCGGAACCTTGCGTTGGATGCGAGCAGCCATGGTGTTCGGCCTTCCTATTTACCTTCCGCCTGCGTTTCCCGCAGCACTTCGTCCAGCGTGGAGCGCCCGCTCCGCACCAGATCCAGGCCGCGCTCCCGCAGGGTGCGCATGTTTCGTTCGCGAGCCATTTGGCGAATGGCCCCGGTGGTTGGATCGTTCAGAAAGCGTTCGCGGATCTGATCGTCCATCGACAGAATCTCATAGATCGCCGTCCGGCCGCGATAACCGGTGAAATGGCAGTTCTCGCAACCTTTGCCCCGAGTGAAGGCTTGCGCCGTTTCGATGCCGGCTTTGTTCAATTGGTCGGCATCCGGTTGATAACTTTCCTCGCATTCGGTGCAAACGCAGCGAACCAGGCGCTGCGCCACGATGCCTTCCAAGGTGGCGGCCAAAAGGAAGGGCTCGACGCCCAAATCCACCATCCGAGTCACGGTAGAAGGAGCATCGTTGGTGTGCAAGGTGCTTAAAACCAGGTGCCCGGTGAGAGCCGCCTCGACGGCAATTTGAGCGGTTTCCGGATCGCGGATTTCACCGACCAGAATAATGTCCGGATCCTGACGCAGCATGGTGCGAAGCACTCGGGCGTAGTTGACTCCGATGTCTTCGTTCACCGGAATTTGCACCACGCCGTCCAAGTCGTATTCCACCGGATCTTCCACCGTCAGGATTTTTAAATCCGGTTGGTTGACTTGGCTGAGCAAGGAATAAAGGGTCGTGGTCTTGCCGCTACCGGTAGGACCGGTCACCAAAATGATGCCGTTCGGCCGCCGGATGAAATCGCTCAGTAAGTTTTGCTCGTCCTCCAACAATCCGAGCTTGCCCAAATTCAATTGCAGGGATTCCCGGTCCAGAATCCGCAGGACCACACTTTCCCCACCTTGGGTCGGTACGGTGGAAACCCGCAAGTCCACCGGCCGTTGATCCACCACCAATTCAATCCGGCCGTCCTGGGGCAATCGGGTTTCGCTGATGTCCAAATTGGCCATCACCTTGAGTCGGGAAATAATCGCCGGAGCCAAATGCGGCGGCGGCGGATCGATTTCATACAGGACGCCGTCCACCCGCATTCGAATGCGGAAGTTGCCCTGATAAGGTTCGAAATGAATATCGGCGGCTTGGTCGCGAACGCCGCGCACCAAAATGGTTTCCAGCAAGCGCACGATCGGCGCCGCTTCCCCGGCTTGGGCCTCGGCTTCGGCCTTGGCGGTGGCTTGCTTTTGATAGGCCTGTTCCACCGCTTGAGCCAAGGCTTCTGGCTCGGCCAACACGGCTTGAACCCGGCGGCCGGTCAAGCTTTCCAAATCGCCTAAAAGCGGCAAGGTGTCGGGGTCGGCCAAAGCCACCTTGAGTTGGCCGTCGCCCAATCCCAACGGCAAGGCTCCAAAAGCTCGGGCGGTAGCGGCGTCCAACAAAGCCAAGGCGTCTTCGTCCGGCTGCAAGGAATCGGAAGGCAACCACTCCAAGCCTTTTTGCAAAGCTAAGGCCCGGGCCAGGTCTTCTCTTTGAATGGAGCCGCGCTCCAGGAGAACCGCACCGATCCGTCCCCCGCCACGCCGCTGTTCGGCCAGGGCGGCCTGCAACTGTCCTTGGCGGAGGACGCCCATCTCCACCAAGATTTTGCCGAGCAATTTAGGTTCGCCTTTCGCCATCGTCCTCGAAACTTCGCTCCGGTCCGAATCAGCCGCCTAAGCGGCCGCGCAAGTCCGCCGGCAATTGGGCGAAAGTAAGGGCGGTCTCTTTGTTGATGATGCCTTGCTGGTAAAGTTCCAACAGGTGATCGTCCAACAATTGCATTCCCAATCGTTTTTGGGTTTGCATCACCGAAGGGATTTTGAAGGTTTCGCCTTTGCGAATGTGATTTTCAATCGCGCTGTTGCGGATCATGATTTCAAAAGCCGCTACCCGGCCCTTGCGATCGATGCGCGGCAACAGCACTTGGGAGACCACCGCCTGCAAGGAAACCGACAACTGCGACCGCACTTGATCCTGCTGGTGGGTCGGATACTGGTCGATGATCCGGTCTACGGTTCGAGCGGCGCCGGTAGTGTGCAAAGTTCCCATCACCAAGTGGCCGGTTTCCGCCGCGGTGATCGCCGCCGAAGTCGTCTCCAAGTCCCGCATTTCACCAAGCAGGATCACGTCCGGGTCCTGGCGCAGGGCTCTTCGTAGAGCTTCGGTGAAATCGGTGGTGTCCTCGCCGATTTCTCGTTGCGTGACCACCGCCTTGATTGATTCGTGGAAGAATTCGATCGGGTCTTCCAAGGTCATGATGTGGCAAGGCCGCTTGACGTTGACCTCATGAACCAAAGCGGTCAGGGTGGTGGTTTTGCCCGATCCGGTCGGTCCGGTCACCAGAATCAAACCGCGGGGAAGCCCGGCTAAAGCCCGCAAAACCGGAGGCGCCCCGATTTGATCGAAGGACAATTGATCTTGCGGAATGCGCCGCAACACCATCGCCATGCTGCTGCGCTGGCGAAAGACGCTGGCCCGGTATCGATCGCGATCGTGGCTGAAGGAAAAGTCGCAACTGCCGGTTTTGTCCAAATCGGCGCGACGACTTTCGGGAACGATGGTCAGGCAGTGCTCCGCGCTTTGTTCCGGCGAGACCTTGTCCGCTTCAATCGGTTCCAGGTCGCCGGAAACTCGCATCATCGGCATCCGATTGGCTCCGACGTGCAAGTCGGAAGCATCGTTGGACGCCACGGTCTTCAACCATTGATCGAGTTTGCTTCCGGGAGGGATTTCGCTCATGAGTCCACGGTTTCGCTGGCCTGGCTCGGCGCGGTGGGTGTAGCGCCGGAGGCGCTGGAGGGATTGGCTTCAAGATCTTCCGGTGGCACGGTATCCACTCGGGTAACCCGCAACACCTCCTGCACGGTGGTGGTGCCTTGCAAAGCTTTCTGCGACGCGTCTTCGAACAAGGAAACCCAACGGCCGGATTCCCGAGCCTGTTGCACGAAGGCAGTTGGATCGGCGTGCCGGAACAACACTTCGCGAAGGCCTTCGTCCATGTCCAAAGTTTCATAAACCCCGATCCGACCGCGGAAGCCGGTGCGGTTGCAGGAACGGCAGCCCCGAGGTTGCACCATCTTGGCGTCCTCCGGAAGGTTCAACACCTGCCGGTCCAACGGCGAGGCCGGAGCTTGCTGCGAACATTCGGGGCAAATCCGGCGCACCAAGCGCTGAGCGATCACTCCCTGTAAAGAAGTGGCGATCAAAAACGGCGGCACTCCCATGTCCAACAAGCGGGTGACGGCGCTGGGCGCGTCGTTGGTGTGCACCGTGCTGAACACGATGTGACCGGTTAGGGAAGCCTGAATCGCGACTTCCGCCGTCTCCCGGTCGCGGATTTCGCCGACCAGCACCACGTTCGGAGCTTGCCGCAAAAAAGCCTTCAACACTCGGGCGAAGGACAGACCGATCCGAGGGTGGACCTGAACTTGATTCAAGCCTTTGATGCGATATTCCACCGGGTCTTCGACGGTGAGAATTTTGCGATCGGCCCGATTCAAGCGTTGCAGGGCCGCGTAGAGCGTGGTGGTTTTCCCGCTACCGGTCGGCCCGGTCACCAACACGATGCCATTGGGCCGTTCGACCAACTCTTCAAACCAAGCTTCGGTCCTCGGGTTCATGCCCAGATCGCCGAGGCTCAGCAGGTTGGCTTCCCGGTCCAGCAAACGCATGACGCAGGTCTCACCATGGTTGGTGGGCAAAATGGAAGTCCGCACGTCCAAGATTCGGCCGGAAACCGAATACTCGATGCGGCCGTCTTGAGGTTTGCGTTTCTCGGCGATGTCTAAGCCGGCATTCACTTTCAGGTGGCTCAACAACGGCGGGAACAGATCGATCGGATGTTCGTCCGCCAGGGTCAATTTGCCGTCCACCCGATAACGGATGCGGACCCGATTGGGAAAAGGCTCGATGTGAATATCGGAAGCTCGTTGTTGCACCGCCTCCTCGAACATGCGGTGCACCAAGCGCACCACCGGCGACTCCTCCGGATCCACCGCTTCTACCGCGGGGCCTTCGCGCCGTTCCGAGGGTGGCCCATAAACCCTTTCCAAGCACTCCCGTAGCGCCGTTGGCGTGGTCAGGGCCATGGCCACCGGCCGATCCAACAGGAAGCGCAGGGTGTCGCTGACCACCACCCGCGCCGGATCGCCGATCGCCACCACCAGTTCTTCGCCCCGTTCCGCCACCGGAACCGCTTCCTGCTCCCAGGCCACCTGGCCGTCCAGGAGCTCGGTCAAGCGGCTTGGCGGACGCTTTCCGGCCAAATCCACGAACGGCATCCGGGCTTGCTTGGCCAGGGCCCGGGTCACGGTCAGCTCGTCGGTGGCCCCTTGCTCGATCAAGGCCTGGCCCAACGGGATGGATCGGTTCTGCTGCGTGGCCAAGGCCGCTCGCAGTTGTTCTTCACCGATGGAGCCTTGCTCCAAAAGGATTTCGCCGAGTCGTTTCCTCACGTGCCGCTGGGATTCCAAACCAAGGTGGACGGCCCCGATCCTAGCCCGGCCCCGGCTCAGGCGGGAAAACGGTGGCCGGAAAATTCCCAAACAAGAAGCTCGGGTCGGCTGCCGCCGCCCGAGCTTTCAGGATCCGCCGGGAGTCGGGGGTTAGCGGGGTTTTCGAATCAGGGCGTGGATCAGGATTTCCTGGTCGTCCAAACCCGAGCCCTCGGGCCAACGGATGTGCAACACCGCCTGGTGTCGGCCGGTTGCGGCTTCCGGGGAAATTTGAACCCGAATGCCGTATCGGCGTCCTTCCTTCTCGGTATGAACCAAGGCCGTAAAGGCGTCGTCTCCCTCTACCTCCACGGACGGCTCCGGTAGCGTCAATTCCTTGTCCGTGGGATGAATCCGGACCACCTTGGTCGGCGAAGTGCCCTGGTTCACCATGTTGAAATACAGCCGTTCCGCCGGCAGATATTTGACCGGTCCGATGATGTTGGCTTGCACCGTAATCTGGAGCGGGAGCTTCAGACTGGTTTCCGCCACCATGGCGCCGAACAATTGCTTGGTCGGTGCATCCGCTTCAATCGCGACTTTAAAGAATCGGGCTTCTCCTTTACCCTTGGGCCCTTCTTCGCGACGACCGGTATCTTCCACGGTGAAGCCGTCGGGCAAACTTGCCCAAGATTCAATTTCAAACGGTTTGGAGGCAATCACCTTCACCACCCGAGAAGGAGCTTCCTCGGCCAAATTCGCTTTGGCTACGTCCCCAAAGCGGATCACCGAGGGCCGGACTTGGAAGGTAGGTTGAATGAAAGAATTGATTTGTAAGCGGGAGGGCAAATTGGCTGCATTGCCCCGGACGTCGATGGTGGAAGACTTGCGATTGGAGTATTTGCGGGAATCGAATACTGCAGCCACCACGCCTCTGCTGCCTCCAGGAATCGGAGTCCCCATGGGAACGGTCTTGCCGTCCACTTGAATTTCCACGGAAGTACAACCGCAGGACGGCTTCAATGAGGTAAAGATCACCTCGTCCGTTCCTTCCACCAGGAAGGGAAAATCTACGTCGTACTCTTGCTGAAAGATTTCTCCGAGATCTCGCTTATCGACTTCGAAAACAATCTTGCTGGAGGAACCCTCCTGTTGCGGCACCAGCAGCGCCGGAGCGGTAGAACCTCTTTCTCCATTTCTATTAGCCTGGGGATCCTGGTTGGCCTGGGGAAGTTCGTTCAACATATTTTTCAACTGCTGATCGATTTCCCCTTCGAGACCGGCGGCTTCGGCCTTCGGGGTCGGCGGCATGGTTTTTGAATCCAGAGAGGCGGTGGATGCCGAAGACTCCGACTCTTGATCGGCTCCGGCAGCGCCCGCCGGGTCCAATCCGGTCTGCTCGGCGGCGGCCGACTGGCTGCCGGTCTCCGAGCTCTGAGCCTCACCGCAAGCGCCGAGAAGCACGGGAGAAAAGCCCAAAGCCAAGACCGCAAGGATCCGATGGCTGAGAATCGTGGCTAGACGAGATTTCATGACAGGGTCATCAACGAAAGCGCCGGAGCCGAAGCAGCGGCGTAAACCTGAGGGTGGGGAGACCTAAGGGTCCCTACGGAACCGGACGGCCACCGTAAGCAGCTTATCCGGCAATCCCGAAGATTCCGGAAACCGAAGTTGCAATTGGCCGACCTGACGCCCTTCGGCGCCGTCCTCCCGAACCTTTACCAGGACCTGGTAGTGGCGCCCTTCTTCCAAAGTGAGGACTTCGGTTTCCAAAGCGGGACAGTCGCTCAGAATGGCCTCGGGGGCCGGAATTTCGATGCCGGGCAAGGTCGCCTCCACCACGACTTTTCGGGTGGGCCGTTGGCCGGGTCGCAGGGTCCCGAAACTAAGCCGTTGCTCCGGTCGAATGCGGACCGGGCCGACCACCTGGGCCTTGAGCGGAATCTCCAATTTTCGCTCCAAGGAGGTTTCGGCCACCGCCGTGCCGTAGTAGAGCTTCGGCGGTGCTAGCGGATCCAGGCTCAAGCGGAATTGACGTTCCACTCCTCTTCCTTCGGGTAAAGGCTGGCTTTCCCCAACGACTTCCAAGTGAAAACCCGCCGGCAATTTCCAGTCGTCCAGGATCTGGAAATCCTCCGGCGCAGTCACTCGAATCACAACTTGGGGGTCTTCGTCCCGGTAAGGACGGACGTTGACGCGGCCAAAGTCGACCATGTTGGGCCGAAGAACGAACACCGGCCGGACCAAGGCCTCGAAGTTCAGATCCAGGGGCAAATTGGCGGCGTTGCCCTTAACTTCGACCTTGGCGGTTTTTCGGTTGGAGTAGCGTTCGGAGTCGAAAACGGCGGCGATCCGACCTTGAGTCCCGGGGGGCAAAGGCCGGCGCAGGGGCCACTCTCGGCCCTCGACTTCGAGACGGGCTTCGGTACAGCCGCAACTGGTGTCCAAACGGGCCACCACCACCGAATCGGGCCCCTCCACTTTGAACTCGAAGTAGGCCGTGCGTAACTGCCCCTGGTAAACCCGGCCCAAGTCCATTTCGGTCTGGGAAAACTCCAGTTTGGAATCGGAGGGGCCGACTTGTTCCAAGACCAGGGAAGTCGACGGATCCGGATCGTCCTCCAAATTCAGTCCTTCCGGCCGCTGCAGGGTGGTGGATTCCGGCATGACCGATTCCGCTCCTTCCTGCGGCTGACAGGCCGTTCCCAGCAGCACTCCCGACAAAAGTCCAGCCACGGGACCGCTGTGCCGGCCGGCCGCGGCGAAACAGGCAAGGAATCGGCGAATCATGGCTTGGAGCTCTCGCTTTTCACGACCAAAAACGCGGTGACGGTCCGTTGGTATTCTTCCAAAGCCGCTTCCGTCCGATGGCCGACCGAAATCTTCATGTCGAATTTGTAGGCCCCCGGGGCCAAATCCCCCGGCGTGGCCACAGTTAGTTTATAGAGCTTACCCGGCTCCACCTCTTGGATCCGACTTTCCACTCCCGGCAAGCCTTCCACCTCGACGGTTGGCGGCAGCAACTCACCCTCCCGTACCCCCAGCTCCACGGTGCCGAAAGCAGATATTCCTTGGGCCACCGAACCGAGCAAGAGCTTGCGAGCCGGACGCAACCAGAACTCGCCGCCGATTTCAAAATCCACCGCCAACTGCAATTGCAGTTGGTTATCGGCTTCGATCCGAAGGAATTGGGTGTGCCGGCCTTCGGCGGTCCCGGCCGGAATCACCACCTGAAATCGTTGCTCGGTCGCAGCTTCTGCCGACGGCAAGCCTTCCAATTGCAAACCGGCTGGCAGATGGCTGGCTCGTTGCAGCCGAAAACTTTCCGGTCCCTGGACTCGAATTTCGGCCCGGTGATCCTGGTCGGGAGAAAGAATTCCCAGCCGAAGCGGTGAGGGCTCGACCGTAAACCAGGGCCGGAGATAGGACCGAATGGAAAGGGTTTGCGGGAATCCCGGACCTTGTCCCAGGACTTCGATACCGGTGTTTTTCTCGCCTTCAAAGCCAACCGTAACGAAGTCCACCAAGATCTGGCCTTGGGTTCCGGGGGCCAGGCTTCGACCTAAAGGTTGTTCTTGGCCGTTGACCCATAAACGGGGATGTAAACAGCCACATTGCGGATTGAACTTGGAGATCACCACCGGCTCTCCGAGCACTTCGAAACTAAAACCGACGGTGCGGGTGGTGCCGGCAACCAAACTCCCGAGCAAGGACTCGGTTTGCTGGAAATGCAGGCCGCTGGCGGCATTCCCCCCGCGATCGCAGGCCGCCATCCCCACCGTGCCGACCCAAGCCAGCACGGCAAGAAAAAAAGCTTGTCCTTTCTGGTGTTGCCCTCTCATGAACGCCCATCCAATATACGCGGGTGCAACGGTTCCCAAGGCCCTGGTGGGCTCCCGCCGCCCTGTTCGCGGTTTTGGTTTTCGGTGGTGGTTGTCAGAGCTGCCCGCCGGAAGCCCAAGCTTTGGTCCTGGTCCCGAACTTCTCGGAACCGGTGGTAGCAGGCCGGAGCTTTCTGGCCGCCTTGGCCTGCGATCAGGCTTCCGCCGAGTACCGTTGTCTGGGAGAAAGCCTGAAGGCCCGCTACGGCGCCGACCTTGCTCTTTATCTTTTGGGACGCGACGCGTTACGGGAGGAACTGGGTTCCAGCCTCAAGTACGCATTCCAACTGCAACCTGTCGGCGAAAATCAAATCCGAGAGGATGGAGTCCTGGTTTGGTGGGGCCTTTCAGAAAAACCCCTTGTGGGCTTCCTGATGGAGGCTCAATTCTTTTACAACCTCCTGGATTTGGACGGCCAACCGATCGGCGAATTCCTGCCGAGGCCTCCGGCTTCTTGGATGCACCTGGAAGACGGACGCCGTTTGTTGGTTGAAATCCCGTTGAGCCGATCCGTCCAGCGGCGACTGGGCGGGTTGGAAAACGCCGGAGGCTTACAACTCGGAACCGAGTGGAAAGTGCGGGACGTCCTGCGCCCCGGCCCGGATGGGCCGGAATCCGTCGCCGCCCCTTGAACCCTGCGAAATCGACCATGCCTGTCAAAAAAACCCGGAAATCCGGTAGCCGCCGAAAGTCTGCCAAGCGCAAGACCACCCGAAAGAAAGCCGTCCGTCGGAAGGCCGTCCGTAAAACCCGGGGCCGGCGCACGGCCAAGCGCAAGACCACCCGAAAGAAAGCCGTCCGTCGGAAGGCCGTCCGTAAAACCCGGGGCCGGCGCACGGCCACTCGCAAGAAGGCCACTCGCAAGAAGGCCACTCGCAAGAAGGCCACTCGCAAGAAGGCCACTCGCAAGAAGGCCACTCGCAAGAAGGCCACGCGCAAGAAGGCCACGCGCAAGAAGGCCACGCGCAAGAAGGCCACGCGCAAGAAGGCCACGCGCAAGAAGGCCACGCGCAAGAAGGCCACGCGCAAGAAGGCCACGCGCAAG
>QQUA01000010.1 GCA_008501825.1 Planctomycetota bacterium
AGCGAAGTTGCTTCGCTGACCCCGTGGGCCTGGAAGAAGGACCAGGCTACCGACACCAAAGCTTGATTTGAATTCAAGCCGAATCCGGCCAAAGCTTAGGTAATACATGGCGTGACCGGACGCTTACGTTGTTTTGATTTATCGAACCGAGCAGGAATTCTCGTTGAGCCGTGTGGCAACATGGGTAAATACCTCCGTCAGGATTGATAGTTACAGTCGCACCGAAGACCTCTGAAAGAGATTTATGAGAAGGGACCATTGCATTTTTTCTCCGGAGTAAGATGTGCGCCGAGTTGCTTGCAATAGAAGAGGATGATAGGTAAGTACTGTCCCATTTGTTTGCCGTCATCCTTTCTTTGAGCAGGAAAAAAAATTGGGGTTCATCTCGCTGAGTTCAGCTAAATCTGAAAGACCTTGGTCTGATTCTGGGATCAGAACGCACGACAACCCAACCGTGACATTGCTGCTTGATAAATCGCGGAGTGCATCAATTATTTGTCCAAATGCCGTTCTCGATGTGCCATGAATAGTAGAATGAGACTCAGGGTTGAATGCATCTACGCTTACTCGGACATAGTCAAAGGCCTTGCAAATCGTTGTAAGTTTGCCAAGCTTAGTGCCATTTGAGTAAAGTCTTCGGTGGATATCGCTGCGATCGGCGAGGAACTCGAGCAGGAGCTCAAGCTCGGGGTGGAGAGTTGGCTCTCCTCCTCCAGAAACGATTACCTCTTGAAGGCCTCTGTCAATCAGGAATGAAATTGCCGCTATAGTCTTTTGGACATCTACCCTGCTGTCGTTGCGATCGAACCAACAAAACTTGCAATCGTGATTGCATCGGTTGGTCAAGTGGATTGTAATTGAAATAGGCCAACGGCAATTTCTAACTTTCAGCCATTCCCTGTAGCGAGACATATCGTCAGGGTGAGTGCTGTTAGCGCGCCATTTTGTTTTCATTTCTTTAGCTTGTCAATAAATGGCGCAAGATATGTTTTCAGCTTTAGCGCCAGGAGGGATTCTTCCTGGTTAACGTCTCTCAATACTCTATTCATGAAATTCAATGTTTCTGATTTTAGTTGTTTTATCTTGTCTCTTTGAATGAGCGAGTTGACCATGAAAATTTTGACCTCAAAGCATTCAGCTTGATACCTTTTAATGATTTCCTCCTCGGAAATGGGAAACAAGCAGTCATCCTCGAGGTAACGTAATGGCAATGAACCAAGGCAGAAAAACGCCTCTCCTCGTAAGCGAAAATCCAGCTCTTTGTCGATAATTGTCTTCATTAGTTCGGCGAAATTTAAAACGATCTCCGTATGTTCTGAATTCTTGGTCATTAATCGAATGAATTCCTGTGCCGAGGTGCGGACATCTCTTTTCGTTGATAGTGCCATCAGTGCAAGATGGAACTCGGTTGAGTTTTTATTCTCAATTGTTCGAAAAGAATGCGGCGCATCAAGGAGGAGGTGGCTGCTTGCATCCCTCCTTTTTGCCTCCTCAGACAATTCCTTGACTAACTTAGGCAAGTTTTCAATCGAGATTGCCCAGGTGTCACGATGAGGCCTCGGTATCAGGTCCTTTTCCGCTCCCTTGGCAAGGACTGGGAAAATCCGCCTTCCCATTATGTCTGCTGCCCCTAGCTCCCAGTGAACGTAGTCCATGGCACCTCGGGATTTTAGTACAACCACAACGGCATGGCAGTCCTGGATTGCCCTCTTAAGAGTAATTCGATTGTCATGGCCGGGTATCATATCCGATTCAAAAATGAAGGTATTAAACCCGTTCTCTCGCAAATGATTGCTTACTTCATAAGCCTCATTCTGGTCCTCTGTAAGATGGTTAATGAAGACGAGCATGGAGGGTTTTCTTGCGCTCATGGCTGCAAAGGTGTTTTAGAATTTCGATGTTTTGGCGACCCGATCTTTCTCTAGCTCCGCCGATCCGATGTAACCCAAGGAGGGCGAGGGTGTCTCGGATTGTAGGGGACATCGATGAATTTGTATACGGAAGAGCAGGTGCAGCGGCGACTTGTTCATTACTTGCGGTACAGCAGTTGCTTACTCTGAGTGCCAAAGGAACTTTTCGTGACGATTTCTGCCGCACTTTAGGGCACTATTCTCCAACAAATCCTGGCCAACTTCACTGGTATCTTGATGGCCACGATCCTATTGGCTCAATGACACTTGCATTGGGCGACAGCGCAACGTGGCAACAAAGGAGCGAGGGTGGGGCTTCCGCTGAATGTGATCGTCGTCTTTTGCAATGGCGGATAAATGAGGAAAGGCCGGTGCAGGTCAGAAACATTCTTAGATGTCCGTCAACCATCACCACACCGGAATGGATTTGAAAGAGCATCGAGAAATGTTTGCCGGGCCGCTTGCCAAGGCAGCAAGGTCACTCGGTTGATAATGTCCCTTCCCTACAGTGAAGCCACCATGGAATTCCCCCGGTTTGAAGCAAGCCTTACGGGAACGGAGGATGGAGGTTGATTCCCGAGTGAATGTGGGCATCAGAGTCTCACATGGCGAAACTCGAGGCAGAGGTCGAGTCCCACTATTAGAATTCAAGAGGCTAGAATTCTCGGCTAACGTCCCACTGGGCGATCGCGCTTGGAATGCAGTCATTACGACCGAAATACGAAAGAAAGAACTAATCTGCAAGCAACCACTGTCTATGACCACCCTCGAGCAACTTCAACCGAACGCCGCGGTGCGCGGCGTCCTGCCGGACTGTGCGGTCACGGTCGTGAACGTCCAGTGGTTCGGGTCCGAGGCGGTCGAGCTGACCTACAAGTCGCCGACGGGGAAGGTCGCCAACGAGATTCTCTACCGCCACGACGAGGCCCGTCTCGAGCTCGTCGAGGAAGGTCGGCCGTGGAGCTTCGACGGTGACGGCGAGACCTTCCGGCTCGTCTCCGAGGCGCACCGCATCCACCTGGCGCACCTGTTCGACCCGGTGCTCGCGGTGCACACCTCGCTCGTGGACCCGCTCCCGCACCAGATCACGGCGGTCTACCAGGCGATGCTTCCGCGCCAACCGCTCCGGTTCCTGCTCGCGGATGATCCCGGCGCCGGCAAGACGATCATGGCCGGGCTCTTCATCAAGGAGCTCATCGCCCGAGGCGACCTTCAGCGCTGCCTGGTCGTCTGCCCAGGGAGCCTGGCGGAGCAGTGGCAGGACGAGCTCTACCGCCGTTTCCAGCTCCCGTTCGAGATCCTCACCAACGACAAGCTCGAAGCCGCCCGGACCGGCAACTGGTTCCGCGAGAACAACCTGGTCATCGCTCGCCTCGACAAGCTCTCCCGCAACGAGGACGTGCAGGAGAAGCTCAAGGCGCCCGACTGCGGCTGGGACCTCGTGGTCTGCGACGAGGCCCACAAGCTCTCGGCCACCTTCTTCGGCGGGGAGGTCAAGTACACCAAGCGCTACCGCCTGGGGCAGCTCCTCTCGACGCTGACGCGGCACTTCCTCCTGATGACGGCGACGCCGCACAACGGGAAGGAGGAGGACTTCCAGCTCTTCATGGCGCTGCTCGACGGGGACCGCTTCGAGGGGCGCTTCCGCGACGGCGTCCACCAGGCCGACGTGACCGACCTGATGCGCCGCATGGTCAAGGAGCGGCTGCTCAAGTTCGACGGCACGCCGCTCTTCCCCGAGAGGATCGCGCACACGATCCCCTACAAGCTCTCGGAGCCCGAGGCCCAGCTCTACAAGGAAGTCACCGAGTACGTCCGCGAGGAGTTCAACCGCGCGGAGGCGCTCCAGAACGACAAGCGCGCCGGCACGGTCGGCTTCGCGCTGATGATCTTGCAGCGGCGCCTCGCGTCCTCGCCCGAGGCCATCTACCAGTCGCTCCACCGCCGGCGCGAGCGGCTCGAAGCCCGCATGCGTGAGCTCGAGTTGCTTCAGCGCGGTGCAGTTCCGGAGGCGATCACGGCGACCGTTCCGCTGCTCGACGCGGAGGACGTCGAGGATCTCGAGGATGCTCCCGAGCTCGAGATCGAGGCCGCCGAGACCGAGATCCTCGACCAGGCGACGGCGGCGCAGACGATCGACGAGCTCAAGGCGGAGATCGGCACGCTCAAGAGGCTCGAAGGCCTCGCTCAGGCGGTCCGCCGGGACGGCGCGGACCGGAAGTGGACCGAGCTTGCCAACCTGCTCTCCGAGGTCTTCACGCCGGCCGCACTGGCCGGCCAGGTCTCCGAGGAAGAGGCGACGTACGGCGAGAACGAGACGCCGAAGCCCAAGCCCTCACCGAAGCAGAAGCTCGTCATCTTCACCGAGCACAAGGACACCCTTTACTACCTGGAGAACCGCACCCGGACCATTCTCGGGCGCCCGGAGGCCGTCGTCGTCATCCACGGCAGCATGGGCCGAGAGGAGCGGCTGAAGGTCCAGGAGGCCTTCAAGCACGACCCGGCCGTCCAGGTCCTGATCGCCACCGACGCCGCCGGCGAGGGCATCAACCTGCAACGTGGTCACCTGATGGTGAACTACGATCTGCCGTGGAACCCGAACCGCCTCGAGCAGCGCTTCGGGCGCATCCACCGCATCGGTCAGACCGAGGTCTGTCACCTGTGGAACCTCGTCGCCGACGAGACGCGCGAGGGCGACGTCTATCGCAAGCTCCTCGAGAAACTCGAGCAGGCCAGGAAGGCGCTCGGCGGCCAGGTCTTCGACGTCCTCGGCAAGGTCCACTTCGAGGGCAAGCCGCTCCGCGACCTCCTCGTGGAGGCCATCCGCTACGGCGAGCAGCCCGAGGTGCGTGCGCGCCTCACGCAGGCCGTGGAGGGCGCCTTCGACCGGAGCCAGATCCAGGACCTCCTCGAGGAGAAGGCCCTCGCGCAGGACACGATGGACGCCTCGCGCGTACAGCGCATCCGCGAGGACATGGAGCGCGCGGAAGCGCGCCGGCTCCAGCCGCACTACATCGAGTCCTTCTTCCTGGAGGCCTTCAAGCGCCTGGGCGGAACTGCCCGTCAGCGCGAGGAGCGCCGCTACGAGATCACCCATGTCCCGGCCCCGATCCGTAACCGAGACCGCTTGGTCGGAGTGGGGGAGCCGGTGCTCACACGCTACGAGCGGGTCGCCTTCCAGAAGGACCTGGTCGCCCCCCAGGGGCAGCCGCTCGCGGCCTTCGTCTGTCCGGGACACCCTCTCTTGGACGCGACGCTCGACCTGACGCTCGAGCGACACCGCGACCTGCTCCGTCGTGGCACGGTGCTGGTCGATGAGCGAGACAGCGGGAAGGAGCCCCGGCTCCTCTTCTACCTCGAGCACGCCATCCAAGGCGGCAGTCAGACGCCGTCCGGCGATCGGCGCGTCATCTCCCGCCGGATGCTCCACGTCGAGATGGACGCCGCCGGCAACACGCGCCACCTCAACTACGCGCCTTACCTCGACTACCGCCCGCTCCGTGCGGAGGAGCCCGGCATCGAGGCCTTGCTCGAGCGCCCCGAGTGCTCCTGGATCACCCGCGAGCTCGAGCAGAAGGCGACGAGCTACGCCATCGCGAACGTCGTCCCGGAGCACCTCGAGGAGTTGCGCGATCGACGACTTGCCTGGATCGAGAAGGCGCGCGCTGCGGTCAAGGACCGCCTCACGAAGGAGATCAGCTATTGGGATCACCGATCCGAGCAGCTCAAGCTCCAAGAGCAGGCCGGCAAGCCCAACGCCCGCGTGAACTCGAAGGAAGCGCGGCGGCGGGCCGACAACCTCCAAGCGCGCCTTCAGAAGCGCATGGAGAAGCTCGACCTCGAGAAGCAGATCTCCGCTCTTCCGCCCGTGGCCATCGGAGGCCTCATCGTGGTCCCGATGGGGCTCCTTGCCGACATGGCCGGCGAGGCGCTTCCCACGGCGCTCCAGGGAGGCGACAAGCAGGCCTCGGCCGCGCGCGCGCGTGCTGCTGTCATGGAGGTCGAGCGCGAGCTCGGCTTTCATCCGACAGACCGCGAGTTCGAGAAGCTCGGCTACGACATCGAGAGCAAGGACCCAGAGACGGGCAAGCTCCGCTTCCTCGAGGTCAAGGGCCGGATCTCCGGCGCGGACACGATCACGGTCACGCGCAACGAGATCCTCTACTCCCTGAACAAGCCCGAGGACTTCATCCTCGCCATCGTCGAGTTCCTCGACGACACCGAGCACCGCGTTCACTACCTGCGACGCCCCTTCCAGAAGGACCCCGACTTCGGGGTGACCAGCGTCAACTACAACCTGCCGGAGCTCCTGGCGCGCGCGGAGGTGCCACGATGACCGAGGACCTGCACCAACTCGCCGAGTGGCTCCGCGGCAATGAGGACGAGCACCTAGAGTTCAAGGAAGCCAAGACCCATTTCGACTTCGAGAAGCTCGTCAAGTACTGCGCCGCCCTCGCCAACGAAAACGGTGGAATGATCGTTCTAGGCGTTTCGGACAAACGACCCCGCCAGGTTGTGGGCACTACCGCCTTCGGGAATCTAGAGCGGACGAAAGCGGGACTCGTCGAGCGGCTCGGGCTTCGCATCGAACTTCGGGAGTTGTCGCATCCGGAAGGTCGTGTTCTGGTCTTCACAGCTCCACCCAGACCGATCGGAACCCCGATCGCCGTGAAGGGGGCCTATTGGATGCGGGCTGGCGAGGATCTTGTGCCGATGACCCCCGATCAGCTCTGTCGCATCTTCGAGGAAGCCGGCCCGGACTTCTCCGCCGAGGTGTGCCCTGGCGCCACCCTCGCGGACCTGGCTCCGGAAGCAGTCGACGCTTTCCGCCGGCGCTGGCATCGCAAGGCGAAGAAGGACGCGATTCTCCAGGTCTCCGGTGAACAACTTCTGCGTGATGCCGAACTGCTCATGGATGAAGGCATTACCTACGCGGCGTTGATCCTGATGGGCACCCGGGCGGCGCTCGGCCGACACCTCGCGCAGGCGGAGCTCGTGTTCGAATACCGTTCCTCCGAGGCAGCAGGCCCGGCCAACCAACGCGAAGAGTTTCGCGAGGGCGTGTTGGTTTTCTACGACCGCCTCTGGGAGCTGTTGAACCTCCGCAACGACCTCCAGCATTTCCAGGACGGTCTCTTTGTTCTCGACGTGCCCACCTTCGACGAACGCGCGGTCCGCGAGGCGCTTCTCAACGCCGTTAGCCATCGAGACTATCGCGACGCAGGCTCGGTTTTCGTCCGTCAGTACTCGCGCCGGATCGAGATCGTAAGCCCCGGTGGTTTCCCTGCCGGTATCACGCAAGAAAATCTCCTTTGGCAGCAGAAGCCACGTAACCGCCGTGTCGCCGAGTCCCTTGCCCGCTGCGGCCTCGTCGAACGTGCGGGCCAAGGCTTCGACTTGATCTATGGCGAGTGCATCCGTCATGGTAAGGCCTTGCCGGACTTCACCCGCACGGACGAGCACTTCGTTTGGCTGACCCTCCATGGAACGATCCAGGATCCGGCCTTCCTGCGCTTCCTTGAGAAGGTCGGCAACGAGACCCAGATTTCCTTCGACCTCGAGGATCTACTGGTGCTCGACCTCGTGCACCGCGAACAGAAGGTCGAAGACCCCCTCGCTCGGCGGCTCGGATCACTGCTTGAGCACGGCATTCTTGAGCGCATTGGCCGCGGGCGCGGAGTGCGGTATCTCCTGTCTAGCCGCTTCTACAAGGCCCTCGGGAAGCCAGGGGCCTACACCCGCCAGCGAGGGCTGGACCGCGGGACGAATAAGGCTTTGCTCGTGAAACATATCGAGGGCGCCTCTCCGGCCGGGGCGGCCCTTGTCGAGCTCCAGGAGGTTCTTCCCGCACTCAGTCGGAACCAGATTCAAAGCCTGCTTCGTGAACTCAAGAGGGACGGCGAGATCGAAGTGCGGGGGAGGACCAAGGCCGCACGCTGGTTCCCTAACCCAAAACGCAATCAGACGCAATGAGAACGCAATTAATGCGCAGTCGAGGACGTAAGCCATTGTTAAATAAGGGGTTGTTGATTCAGTATTGCGTCTGGAAAAGGCGGGGGAACACCTCATGACTATCAAAAAGAAGCTAATCGAAGTCGCCCTACCCTTGGAGGCGGTCAACGCCGCGAGTGCTCGCGAGAAGTCCATCCGCCATGGGCATCCGTCGACCCTGCACCTGTGGTGGGCGCGGAGGCCGTTGGCGGCAGCTCGGGCGGTGATCTTCGCGCAAATGGTTGACGATCCGTCCGCGAATCCTGACCTTTTCCCAACCGAGAAGGCCCAGGAGAAGGAACGCAAGCGGCTATTTGGCATCATCGAGGAGCTCGTGAAGTGGGAGAACACCAACAAAGAGGTCGTACTTGAGCGAGCTAGAACGGAGATTTGGCAAAGCTGGCGGCGGGCCTGTGCCGAGAACGCCGATCACCCGCGGGCGAAGGATCTCTACGATCGAAACAAGCTTCCCGGATTCCACGACCCTTTCGCAGGTGGCGGGGCGCTGCCGCTGGAGGCGCAGCGGCTGGGGCTCGAGGCCCACGCTTCTGACCTCAACCCGGTGGCAGTGCTGATCAACAAGGCGATGATCGAGATCCCGCCGCGCTTTGCAGGCCAGGCACCCGTGAACCCGGAAGGGCAGTTACAACGTCGCGATATGGACAAACGCTGGCCCGGAGCTCGGGGCCTCGCCGAAGACGTTCGCTACTACGGCAAGTGGATGCGCGACGAGGCCGAGAAGCGCATAGGTTCCCTCTACCCAAAGGTGAAGGTGGCCGCCGAGATGGTCCGGGAGCGGCCGGACCTCAAACCCTACGAGGGCCGCAAGCTGACGGTGATCGCTTGGCTCTGGGCACGAACGGTCAAGAGCCCGAACCCCGCTTTCGCGCACGTCGACGTCCCGCTCGCTTCGACGTTCATGCTTTCGACGAAAAAGGGCAAGGAGGCGTACGTCGAGCCGGTGATCGAGGGGGGGGGCTACCGGTTCGCGGTGAAGGCCGGCAAGCCGGCCGACCCCGCCGCGACGAAGGCGGGCACCAAGCTGGGCCGTGGATCGAACTTCCGGTGTGTGCTATCGGGAGCGCCTGTAGGCGGCGACTACATCAAGGCGGAGGGGAAAGGTGGTCGCATGGGCGCGCGGCTCATGGCGATCGTTGTCGAGGGTGATCGCCGAAGGCTCTATCTGTCGCCCACGCCAGAGCATGAAGCCGCGGCTCGAGAAACGCGCCCGGACTGGAGGCCCGAAGGGGACGTTCCTGCGCGGCTCACGGGTGGAACCTGTGTGCCCTATGGCCTGTCAACGTGGGGCGACCTCTTCACCCCCCGCCAGCTCGTGGCGCTGACGATCTTCTCCGACCTGGTCAGCAAGGCCATAGAACGCGTGCGCCAGGACGCCCTCGCCGCTGGTCATTCGGACGACGGCACCTCCCTTGCTGAGGGGAGGGGCGGTGCGACGGCCTACGCCGAGTCCGTGGGCTTGTACCTGGCATTCGCGGTAGACAAGGGAGCAAACTACTGGTCATCGCTGTGCGCCTGGCACCAAACGCGGTACGGGGTGGTTTCAACGTTCGGCCGCCAGGCCCTCCCAATGGTGTGGGATTATGCGGAAGCCAACCCCTTGAGTGATTCGTCGGGCAACGTACTGCTAGGGATTGAGCAAGCTGCGAAGATGGTGGCGACGCTTGCGCTAGGACCGCCAGGCGAAGCCGCGCAAGCGGACGCTGCTTCACAGTCAATCAGCGCAGCCAAGGTCGTCTCGACTGATCCACCCTACTACGACAACATCGGCTACGCGGACCTGTCGGACTTCTTCTACGTCTGGCTGCGCCGCTCCCTTGGGCACGTCTTCCCTGACCTTTTCGCGACGGTGGCCGTGCCCAAGGCCGAGGAGCTGGTTGCCGCGCCCTACCGCCACGGCGGCAAGGAGCAGGCCGAAGCCTTCTTCATGGACGGCATGACGCGCGCCATGGCGCGGCTGGCCGAGCAGGCCCATCCCGCCTTCCCGGTCACAATCTACTACGCCTTCAAGCAGTCGGAGCGCAAGGGTGACGAAGGTACGTCCTCCACGGGCTGGGAGACCTTCCTCGACGCCGTGATCCAGGCGGGTTTCGGAATCAGTGGCACGTGGCCGATGCGCACCGAGTACACCGGCAACCTCAAGAAGAACATGAGCGCCCTGGCGTCGAGCATTGTTCTTGTCTGCCGGCCTCGCAGGGAAGACGCACCAGCCGTGTCTAGGAGGGAGTATCTACACGCGCTCAAGACAGAGCTGCCGGGTGCGCTTGACCACCTCCAAGGAAGCAACATCGCCCCGGTAGACCTCGCCCAGGCAGCCATCGGCCCGGGCATGGCTGTGTACACGCGCTACGCGCGTGTGCTCGAGAGCGACGGCTCTCCGCTCTCTGTGCGCACTGCGCTGGCGCTGATCAACCATGTCCTTGACGAGGTCTTGGCGGAGCAGGAGGGCGACTTCGATCCCGACAGTCGCTGGGCCCTTGCCTGGTTCGAGCAGCACGGCTTCTCCGAGGGCGAGTTCGGCGTAGCCGAGACCCTCTCGAAGGCCAAGAACACGAGCGTCCAGGGCCTCGTAGACGCAGGTGTGCTCGCCTCGAAGGGCGGCAAGGTGCGCCTTCTCTCGCCCGCCGATCTTCCGGAGGACTGGGACCCGACCACCGACACCCGCCTGACTGTCTGGGAGATGGTGCACCACCTCGTCCGGGTGCTCGAGGCCGGTGGCGAGGCCGCCGCAGCGGAGCTAGCGGCCAAGCTCGACTCGCAGGCTGAGATCGCGCGGGAGCTGGCTTACCGCCTCTACAGCGTGTGCGAGCGGAAGAAGCGGGCTTCCGAAGCGCTCGCCTACAACGGCCTGGTTCAAAGCTGGCCGGAGATCATGCGCCTTGCTCGCGAGGGCGCGCGACCTCGATCCGAACAAGCCGACCTGTTCGGCGAGAGGGAGGACTAACCCATGGCATCCACGCATCAACACCCCGGCACAGCCTCCGCCTCGGATCCGATCCAGCAGGCGCTGCGGCTTCCCGCGGGCGCTGAGTTCCATTGCTGCGCACTCCAGGTCAATCCGCATCACTACAGCGAGACGTATCGCGGGCAGGCCGCTGAAGGTACGGCCGCGGAGCACGCCCGCGCGATCGTCCGCAAGGCCGTTGACCTCGGCGTTTCCGTTCTCGCGATCACCGACCACAATCACGTCGGCGGGGTACCGGAGTTCCGGGCCGCCGCGGAAGGCACGAACGTTCACGTATTCCCGGGCTTCGAGCTCGCGTCAAGCGAAGGGGTCCATGTCCTCTGCGTCTACCCCCCGGAGACGGAGCAGGGGCAGCTCGAACGCTACCTCGGAGAGTTTGGCATCCGTGACACGAACCCATCGTCGGACCTGGCCGACCAGACGTTCATCGAGCTGATCGCCAAGGTCCAAGAGCAAGGTGGCATCGCCATCGCCGCCCACGTCACGAATGACGGTGGGCTGTTTCGAAAGCTCGATGGGCAACCTCGGATCAAGGCTTGGCGGCATCCGGATCTACTGGCCATCCAGATCCCCGGCCCCGTGGAGGGCCTGCCCCAGGAGGTCCGTCCCATCGTCCAGAACAAGAACCCCGACTACGCGCGATCCCACGCCGCTGGCGAGGACCTGGCGGTGGCGGTGGTCAACGCCAAGGACATCGCGCGCCCAGAGGATCTGGACGACAGATCCGCGACCTGTTCGATCAAGATGTCCGAAGTCTCGGTCATGGGTTTGCGCCAAGCCTTTCTCGATCCGGGTTCCCGAATCCGGCTGAACCCGCAGGAAGGCACCAGCGAGCCAGAGGAGCACGCAGAGCTGCTGGCGATGGCCTGGACGGGTGGATTCCTCGATGGGGCTTCCGTACGCTTCAACCCCAATCTCAACGTCCTCGTCGGCGGCCGCGGGGCCGGCAAGTCCACGGTGATCGAGAGCATCCGGGCCGTGCTCGGGCTGGACCCGATCGGTGACGACGCGCGAGCCGCCCACCAGGGCATCGTGCGCCACGTGTTGAAGAGCGGCACCAAGGTCTCGCTCCTCGTGCGCGTCTGCCGGCCGGCCCCTCGCGAGTATCTGATCGAGCGCACGATCCCTAATCCCTCGATCGTGCGCGACAAGTCGGGCGAAGTCTCCAATCTGACTCCTGACGAGGTGCTGCAAGGCGTCGAGGTCTTCGGGCAACACGAGATCTCCGAGTTGACGAAGAGCCGCGAGAAGCGGACCCGCCTGCTCGACCGCTTCGTCGAGCGCGACGACACCGCTCCGCGTCGCCGGACCGACCTACTTCGCGACCTAGAGAAGAACCGGCGCGGCCTTCTGGATGCGCGGGCCGAACTCCGGCAAATCGATGAGCGCTTGGCATCCCTTCCCGGTCTTGAGGAGATCATGAAGCGCTTTCGGGAAGTTGGTCTCGAGGAGAAGCTGAAGGAGAAGAGCCTGCTTGTCCGCGAGGAACGTCTGCTCGCCTCGATCCCGGAGCGTTTGGCTCCGTTCCGAGAGTGCGCGGAGGGCCTGGCGCGCGAGCTGCCTATCGACCGGGCCTTCGTTTCGGCGAAGGCGCTCGCCGACTTGCCGGGAAAGAAGATCCTCGGGCGTATCGATGAGGTCCTGAACGACTTGGAGCAAGATCTTCAAGGTGTCGAGCAGGGTCTCGGCGAGGCCCTGCGGAAAGCCGAAGCGGGAATGGAGAACGTGCGCTCGAAGTGGTCGAGCCGCAAGCAGGGCGTCGAAGACGAGTACCAGAAGATCCTGCGCGAGCTCCAAAAGTCGCGTGTCGATGGCGAAGAATTCATCCGCTTGCAGCGCCAGATCGAAGAGCTCCGTCCACTACGCGAACGGCGTCCCATCGTGGAGCGCGCCGAGAAGGAGCACGCAGACCGGCGGCGCACCTTGCTGGCAGCGTGGGAGGACTTCAAGGCCGAGGAGTTCCGGCGTCTCGACCGAGCGGCGAAGGTCGTCAACCGCAAGCTGCGGGACCGCGTGCAGATCGAAGTGACGTCTTCCGGGAACCGGGAGCCTCTCTTCGACCTGTTGCGAAAAGATGTCGGGGGACGGCTGTCCGAGGCGATCGATTGCATCCGGAAGCAGGAGGACATCTCGCTCTCCTCCTTCGTCGAAGCGTGCCGCAAGGGGACTGACGCCGTGCAACAGACCTACGGCGTTCCGCCGGGCCAAGCGGCGAGCCTGGCGGCAGCTCCCCCCGACGTTCTGATGCGGATTGAGGAGCTCGAGTTGACGGCGACGATGTCGATCCGGCTCAACACCGCCCCGACAGATGCGCCGCCCACATGGCAAACCCTCGAGGACCTCTCAACCGGGCAGAAGGCGACGGCGGTTCTCCTCCTCCTGTTGCTTGAATCCGAGGCACCTCTCATCGTCGACCAACCCGAGGACGATCTCGACAACCGCTTCATCACGGAAGGCGTCGTCCCGCGGATGCGGGAGGAAAAGCAGCGACGCCAATTCCTGTTCTCGACCCACAACGCGAACATCCCCGTGCTCGGGGATGCCGAGCTGATCCTCGGCCTCTCCGCGAGGGGAGAAGCGGAAGGCGGCCACGCCAAGATCGCTCCGGAGCACATGGGCTCCATCGACTCCCAGGCCGTGCGGGAGCTCGTCGAGGACATCCTCGAGGGCGGCAAGGAAGCCTTCGAACGCCGGCGCCAGAAGTACGGATTTTGAGGAGACCGATGCGTAGAGACGAGCTGGCCGAGCTGATTCGCAACGGAGAGAGCTCCGGTGTCGACTTCAAGCGCGACGACATTCGACCCGAAAAGCTCGCCAAGGAGATGGCTGCCCTTCTCAATCTGGAGGGAGGCCATGTCCTTCTGGGCGTGGAGGATGACGGCTCTGTCTCCGGCCTGACGCGCGCGGTCGAAAAGGCGGAGGAATGGGTGATGGAGGTAGCCCGCACGCATGTCCGGCCGCCCATCATCCCGTTCTGGGAGACGACCTCTTGGGATGGGGACAAGACCGTCGGTGTGGTAACACTCCCCGCGGACGCCCCAGACAAGCCCTACAAGATGAAGCGCGCTTCGGCTTGGGTCACCCAGGTCCGCGTTGGCACGACCTCTCGAGACGCGAGTGACGAAGAAGAAGCGCGCCTCTACATGCAATCGGGGCGCCTGCCGTATGACCGCAAGCCCGTTCCTGGGGCAACTCTCCGGGATCTCGACCGGCGGCGCTTGGCCAACTACTTCCGCAGCTTTCGCGGACAGGACTGCCCGGACGTTTCGGATGACGATGGCTGGTCGCTGTTGCTCGTCAACACCGAGCTGATGGCGGAAGACCGAGGGCGCGCTGTACCCAGCGTCGGGGGACTTCTTCTTTTCGGCGAACGCCCGAACAAGTTCCTTCCCCATGCGGGGATAAGTGCGACGGCCTATCCCCGGCGCGACAAGGACTACGCCGCAAAGGAAAGAACCAACCTCCGCGGCCCGCTCGTGTCCCTCTTTCCCGTGCGGCCTGACGCTCGGTTCGAGCCGGCTATCGCGATGGTGCGAACGTTCTCGGAGCCCCCCGCGGTCGAAGAAGCGGGGGTCATCGAGCAAGCCATGGACTTCGTCCGCCGCAACATCGCCGTCGAGGCGGAGGTCGAAGGCGGACAGCGCCAAGAGCACTGGGACTATCCGCTTGATGCTGTCCGTGAAGGGGTCGTCAACGCCGTGGCCCACCGCGACTACACGATTGCGGGCATCGACGTCGACGTGTCGATCTACTCGGATCGCATTGAAATCATTTCGCCCGGTCGTCTGCCCAACACCGTGACCGTCGAGAAGATGCGAGCGGGGTATCGCGCCTCTCGCAACGAACTCGTCAAGGAGGTCCTCCGCGACTACCGCTACATCGAGGGCACCGGACTAGGCGTGCCGCGGAAGATCGTTCAGGGGATGCGCGTGCACAATGGCACGGATCCGGATCTCATCGAGGAGGAGACGCGCTTCGTCGTGCGACTCTGGAAGGGACCAAAGGGGGGGGACTGATCCATGGCTATCAGCAACCAGGAGCGCGTGGGCAAGGCCCTCGAGCAGCTCAAGGAGGGGCTCGCACCCTTCGTCGACCGTGAGTTCACGAACCTCTACCAGGCGAAAGCCCTGGAGGAGGCGAACCAGTACGTACGCGATCCACGGCAGAAGACCGACCAGCCTTTCGCCGAGTGGGACGCGGCCGCGCTCCTCAAGCTCATGTGGGACGCCTGGCATAACGTCTTCCGCCAAGTTCTCGGCCAGGCGGAGCGTACGCTTGTGAGCGAGCTACGCGATGTTCGGAATCGGTGGGCGCACCAGAAGGCATTCTCGGGGAATGACGCCTACCGTGCCCTCGATTCCATCGCGAGACTTCTGACGGCTGTCTCGGCTCCGCAAGCGAATGAGGCCGAGAAGATGAAGATGGAGCTACTTCGGCTCCGCTTCGACGAGCAGGTGCGCCACGAGAAACGCAAGAGCGCCGGCACCGCGATCGAGAGCCAGGCCACGGGCCAGCTCAAGCCGTGGCGGGAGATCGCGAACCCTCACAAGGACGTTGCGAGCGGTCGGTACCAGCAGGCCGAGTTCGCAGCGGACCTCTGGCAGGTCCACATCGGCGAGGGTGCCGATGAGTACCGCGACCCCGTCGAGTTCTTCCGGCGCACGTTCCTGACGGAGAGCCTCAAGGGAATGCTCGTCGGTGGCGTGCGGCGCCTCGCGAGTGGAGGAGGGGACCCGGTCGTTCAGCTCCAGACCAACTTCGGGGGCGGCAAGACGCACTCGATGTTGGCGCTCTACCACCTCTTCTCTGGCGTGGCGCCTGGAGAGCTCCCGGGCATCGACGCCGTCCTCCAGGAGGCCGAGGTCAGCAAGCTCCCCCCAGTGAAGCGCGTAGTGCTCGTGGGGAACAAGATCTCCCCAGGCAACCCCAGCACCAAGGCGGACGGCACGGTCGTGCGCACGTTCTGGGGCGAGCTCGCCTGGCAGCTCGGCGGCAAGGAGGCCTTCGAGCTCGTCCGCGCCGACGACGAGAAGGCGACCAGCCCGGGCGACGTGCTTCGCACGCTGTTCAACAAGTACGGTCCCTGCCTCATCCTCATCGACGAGTGGGTGGCCTACGCCCGTCAGCTCCACGACCAGAGCGATCTTCCGGCAGGGGGCTTCGAGACCCAGTTCTCGTTCGCCCAGGTCCTCACGGAGTCCGCCAAGCTCGCGAACCACTGCCTGCTCGTGGTGAGCTTGCCCGCGTCGGACACCGCGGGCTCGCCTCACACTCAGGCGGATGACGCCGAGGTCGGAGGGCAGCGCGGCCGCGAAGCCCTCGACCGGCTGCGCAACGTCATCGGCCGCGTCGAGTCCTCTTGGCGTCCCGCGAGCGCGGAGGAAGGCTTTGAGATCGTGCGGCGGCGCCTGTTCGAGCCGATGACCGACCCGGCGCACTTCAAGGACCGCGACGTCGTCGCGCGAGCGTTCGCGGACCTCTACCGAACGCAGCACCAGGAGTTCCCGCCTGAGTGCCGTGACGGAGAGTACGAGCGGCGTCTGAAGGCCGCGTACCCGATCCACCCGGAGATCTTCGACCGGCTCTACACGGACTGGTCGACCCTGGTGAAGTTTCAGCGCACCCGGGGCGTCCTGCGGCTGATGGCTGCGGTGATCCACAGCCTGTGGGAGAAGGGCGACCGCAACCCGCTCATCATGCCCTCGAACATCTCGATCGACGATCCGAGGGTGCAGTTCGAGCTGACGCGCTACCTGTCGGACAACTGGGTGCCCGTCATCGAGAAGGATGTGGATGGACCCAACTCCCTGCCGCTCCAGATCGACGGCGACGTGCCCAACCTCGGCAAGTTCGCCGCCTGCCGGCGGGCGGCCCGGACGGTCTACATGGGCTCCGCCCCGACCGCTTCGGCCGCCAACCGCGGCCTCGAGGACCGGCGCATCAAGCTCGGCTGCGTGATACCTGGCGAGTCGCCGGCAGTGTTCGGGGACGCGCTCAGGCGCCTCGCCGGCGCGGCGACCTACCTCTACCAGGACGGACCCCGCTACTGGTACTCGACGCAGCCCACCGTCACGAAGCTGGCCGAGGATCGAGCCGAGCAGCTCAAGCGCGACCCGGACGCGGTCGCGCAGGCGCTCGACGAGCGGCTTCGTTCGGACCTCCGCGAGACAGGCGACTTCGTGCGCGTTCACCCGCTGCCACAGACCGGACAGGACGTGCCGGACGACCTGGATTGCCGCCTGGTCGTGCTGGGGATCGACCATCCCTACAGCAAGGAGGCGGGCAACGCGGCCGAGACCGCGGCGAAGGCGATCCTCGAGTCGCGCGGGAGCGCTCCGCGGCTCTTCCGAAACACCCTCATGTTCCTCGCGGTGGACAAGACGCGCCTCCAGGACCTCGACGAGGCCGTCCGGCGTCACCTGGCATGGAAGTCGATCGTCGAGGAGAGCGAGACGCTCAACCTCGACCCGCACCAGCTCAAGCAGGCGGAGTCGCAGTGCAAGGCAGCCGCGAGCACGGTCACGGCGCGCATCCCCGAGGCCTACCAGTGGCTCCTGATCCCGACCCAGGCGACGCCCCAGTCTGCCGTCGAGTGGCAGGCGTCCAGGCTCACAGGCCAGGAGCCGCTCGCCGAGCGGGCCAGCAAGAAGGTCCGCGGCGATCAGCTCTACACCAGCTTCGCCGCGACCTTGCTGAGGATGGAGATGGACCGCGTGCCCCTGTGGCGCGAGGACCACGTCTCCGTGAAGCAGCTCGTGGAGGACTTCGCGCGCTACCTCTACCTCCCGCGCCTGCGCAACACCGACATCCTGCTCGACGCGATCCGAGATGGCGTCACCCTGATCACCTGGGAGCAGGACTCCTTCGCCTTCGCCGACAGCTACGACGAAGACTCCGGGCGCTACCGCGGCCTGCGCAGGTGTCAGGGGATCACCCTGCCCGACGCCGAGACCCCGGGCCTTCTCGTGCGTCCGGAGGTCGCTCGAAAGCAGTTCGACGAGGAGGCGGCGGCCGCCGCGGGCGCCACCGTCGGAGGTACTGGGGCCGCGACCGGCGGCGACGGCACGAACGGCAATGGTGGGGGAGGGGAGTCCACCACGGAGATCGACGATGGCACAGGGACGGCGGTCGATACCGGCCCCACCAAGCCGAAGCGCTTCCACGGAAGCGTCGAGCTCGACTCCACCCGCGTTGGACGAGATGCCAGCCGCATCGCCGACGAGGTCCTCTCCCACCTCTCTGGCTTGGTTGGATCGAACCTGCGCGTGACGCTCGAGGTCGAAGCGGAGATCCCGGATGGCGCTTCCGAGAACGTCGTCCGCACCGTCACCGAGAACAGCCGCACGTTGAAGTTCACGTCGCACGGCTTCGAACTCGAGTAGCCGCGAAGACAGCCCCCTACGCCTGCCCTTCGGATGTCGCCCTGCGCCGTCCGGGGTTGCGGTGGGGTCGCCAGTCGCTCCTTTCGTCAGTGGCGGGTTGAACTCGTGCGCTGATCCTGGCGTGGCCGCTCACGGCGCAAGGGCCCGTGTTGTCGCTGCGCTCCTGCCCGCGCCAAACCCTTGTCGCCGCTCCCGTTGGTCCACGCCTCTTGGCCAGGCACATCAACCGCCAACAAAAGGAGCAAGACCATGGCGAACAACAAACCCACCGAAACCCTCCGCGACGGCAGCCTCAAGGCGACCATCTGGAAGAACGACGGCGAGAAGGGACCCTTCTTCAGCGTCAGCCTCACTCGGATCTACACCGACGCCGCCGGCAACTACCACGACAGCGACAGCTTCAGCGGCTCCGAGCTGCTCCGCATCGCTCACCTGGCCTCCCGCGCCTACGACCGCATCGCCGATCTCCGGCAGGCCGAGGCCAATCGCCCCGCCTGAGGCGTCACGGGGGCCCGTCACGGGATGCGGCGGGCCCTCTTCTCTTCGGCCAGCGCGTGTGCCCCCGAGACGCGCAGAAGTTGACACCGCTCTTCGATTCGTGCGACGGTCGCCAGGTTTATGGCAACCGAAGGAGGAGAAGATGTTGCACACGAAGAGGCGGTGGGGGATCGCGCCATGTGAAGACGCCGACGAGCTCGCGGCGAAGTTGACCGAGCACACCTGGACCCTGTGCTCGGCGTTCCGAACCGCCCACGGGACGGTCTGGGCCAACGACTCGACCTGCGAGGACGCGCTCCAGGAGTACGGCGTCCTGCGTCGTGGAGAAGACGGCGCTTGGCGCCAGGTGGAGACCATCACCGTGAGCTGGTGCAGCCGCGAGAAGCTGCGGCTCTACATCGACCAGGCCGACGCCGGCGTCTTCGACGCGGCGACCCTGGCCCAAGTCCCGGCCGAGCGGCTCGAGGAGCCGCACGCAACGTGCGCGCTCTGCGCGTAGCCCCTGGACGAAGAAGGGCCGGCACCGCTCGCAAGCGCCGGCCCTGGGGGAACATTCGTTCCGAGGGAGAGAGGAACGTCAGGCTACTGCACGATCCCTCGGAGCACCACTTTTGGCCCCGGGAGCCGGGCTCCGATGGGCAAATCATGCCTTCCGTGAGGTCGCCCCGCGATCGTCGTCATTGGTCGAGTGACGCCTCGATCGACGAGAGCCGGGCGTCTAGCTCCGCACTGAGCTGCGCGACCGGCAAGGGTTGGGCTTTCTCCAACAGACGAGCGAGTAGCGGGCTGTCGTCGCGCAACTCGCTCAACACCAGGGGCGAGCCAGCGAACCGCTCGGCGACAAGCAGGTACGAACACGAGAACGCCAAGTCGTAGCGAAGTGACGCGGCTGCCCTCGTGGGTTCATCCTTCACCCCCTCAAGGCAGCAGCGGGCTCGCTCCAGGTTGTAGCGCCGAATGTCGGCGGCGGGTGCTGTCCCGATCAGTGCGCGGAGCCGCTCGAGGTCTCCATGAGGGTCTAGCACAGCGGTACCCGTCAGAATGCCCTCGACGAGGACGGCGTCGTGCAGGCCCAGGCGCGTCGCGAGCTCGTCGACGCCGACAACAAAGACATCCCACGGCCACTCGTAGAAGGTCGTGGGAGGGGTGGGGGACTCGGTCCAGGCCAGGATGTCGCGATCACTCTCCGGACGTCGAGATCCATACGCGACCGCGCCGCGACATGGCCAGGCCTGCCGCTCTGAGAGAAACGCTTCGAGGTCCGCCGCCAGCTCAGGGCCGTGGCTTCGACCCGTCACCGTGCCACCGAAAGGCCTGGTCCTGCGCCAAGTCGTTCAGCTTGGTCTGGATCTTGTAAGGGGCGAACGACTGCCCACCCTCGTAGCGCTGAACCTGCTTCTCACGCAGCCCCAGCGTCTGTCCGAACTCAAGCTGGGTCTGATCTAGGGACTGCCGAAAGCCACGGATGGCATCCGGGCCCCACAGCATCGGCACCGACATGCAGAGAGCCTCCTTGGAGGGGGTCCTTGGTTTTGATGGAGCCCCGTCTTGATGGCGGGGGACTCCTCGTGTACGGTCTCAAGAAGTCCGGACATCTGATGTCCGGTTCGTGAGTCTACCACCGGAACCTGGAGCGCTGCAATGACCACCCCTTCCTTCTCCGGCGGAGGCCGGAGCCTCGAATCGATCCTGGAGTCCAACCAGTCGTCGTTCATCCCCGTGGACCGGACCGACGACAGCTACCTCACGTCTGGCGAGAGCTTCGACATGAGCCAGCTCGGCCGTGGCGGGGGACAGCCCCTGAAGATCTTCCCCGTCGCCGGCCAGGCCGACCACCCCATCGGTGGCTTCAGCGGCCACAAGGACGTGATCGAGCGCCTCGACACGGGCGAGATCGTGAAGTTCCGCCTTCCGTACGAGCGGTAGCGAGCCGCTCCCGGAGCCGGTCTCTGGAACGAGCCGGACACGAACGGCCCGCAGCCTGTCGAAGGCTGCGGGCCTTTCTCGTAGGTAGTTCAGCGCTTCGGGTGCGGGAACCGTCGCCGACGCGGCGACTTGAACTTCGGCTTGTACTTGGCCTTGAACCGCCGACGGGCGTGTAGGGCCTTCGGTTTCGGCTCCTTCCACCGCGGTGACAGGCTCGAGGCCTCGAACTGAGCGGTGAGCGTTCCGTACATCAGGCCGGCCCTGCGGGCTCGGCGGCGTCGGGCAGCGGCCGGTAGGGGGCGAGGCCGAGGCAGCGCTCGGCGAGCTCGCGGTGGTAGGTGCCGGCGGTCACAGTCTCGTCCCACCAGTCCTCGCCCTGCCGCTCGAGCACCTCGTCGATGTCCTGCATGAGGCCGCGACAGATCGTGGTGAGCTCGTTCTCGGCGACGCGGTTGGCTTCGGGCGCTGTGGCTACGGCCGTGCGAGGAAGCGTCTGGCTGCCGCCGAGGTTCGCGGCGTAGAACCGGCTCGAAGGCCCGACGATGATCGAATCGAGCACCGGGATGCCGAGCAGCTCGCCGGCGTGTTCGAGCCGGTCCTTGACGGCGTTGTCCTCGGGTGACGGCTCCACGTTTCCGGAGGGGTGGTTGTGGCCGATGATGAGCGCGGCCGCGTTGGCGAGGACCGCCGCTTTGAAAACCTCGCGGGGGTGAACCAGCGTCGTCTGCGCGGTCCCGCGCGAGACGATGTGCGCGTGGGTGATCCGGTGCTTGTTGTCCAGCAGGAGCACCGCGAAGTGCTCGCGGTCCGCCTCGCCGACCAGGTCGTAGAAGATGGATGCCGCAGCGGCCGGCGTGGCGACCGTCCCAAACTCGGCCGCAAGCCCGGTCGCCTCGAGCCGGGTCTCGATCACCCGGATACCCGGCCGCTCGAGAGGAGAGAGTGCGCGGTGAGCAGGCCCCTTGTCGGCATCCGCGTTGAACTCTTCCGTGTTCTCCCGAACAGCAGGCCCATCCGGTTCGTCACTCTGACGTGCGACGAGCACGTGGGTCTCGCACTTCGGACACCAGCCCTTGTCCCCGTCCTTTTCGGGGCTCGCTTCGGCATCAAGTTCCCAACGACGCTTGTCGTCGATGTCGTTCGCGGCGACCCACACAGGAAAGCAGAGCTGCACGTCGGTCGATCCGCACTCGGGGCAGGCGTAGAGGCATCCGTGCCCACTGCTAATGGACCGCCTTCCCTCGTGGGCGGCGAAACCGTCCGGTCCTTCGCGTAGCCGCTCGATGTCCTCGCGGACCTTGCTCAGCGGTTGCGGGCGGAAGTGAAGGTCTCGCTCGATCCGAAGCCCGTGGGGCCCTTCGATGGCCTCGAGCTCCGCGAGGTTGAAGTAGCCGAGCTCGACCTCGTGGCCGCAGACGAGCCCGAAGCAGGTTTCCTGACCATCGAACTCGGTCACGAACCAGGTCCACGTTGTCCAAGGCGTGAAGAGCTTGGCGTGGACGATCGGGTCGGCGGCGTCCTCGGTGGCGTAGATGGGGTTGCAGAGGTCGGAGGTTCGAATCCTCTCGCCCCGACCATCTCTTCCAGGCCTACAATCAGGCCTGACGGTGTCGATGGGCGGCTTCGCCCAACCTGCGCGTCGATTGCGACCTGGCAGTGCGACCCAAGTTTCCATGGTAACGACCATGGTTCCGGGACACGCAGCCATGAAACGACGCAAGAACGGTGAGCCGCCGGTGCTCAAGCGCAGCAACAAGGGGGGCGCCTACGCCTACGTAGGGAACCGCCAGAGGTGGTTCGGGAGCTACGACGACCCCGAGACGCACAAGCGATTCGGTCACTTCCTCCAGATGTGGGAGGTCAACGGTGGGCAGCCGCCGCCGGAGGCCGAGCCTGGACCACAGATCACTTGTGAGACTCTCGTCGCTCTCTACCTCGCTCACTGTGAGACGCACTACCGCCGGCCAGACGGGAGGCCGACAGGGGAATCGCAGCAGGTGGCCTACACGGCGAAACCTCTGCTGCACCTCTACAGAGAGCTTCCCGCCAGGAGTTTCAGCATCCACTGCTTGAAGCGCGTCCGCGCGGCCATGGTCGATTCTGGCCTCAGCCGGAAGACCGTCAATCAGCGTGTCTGGCGAATCCGGCGGATGTTCCGATGGGCGGCGGAGGAAGAGCTCATCTCACCCGAGGTGCTGGCATCGCTCGCCGTTCTACGATCTCTTCAGGAAGGCCGCACAACCGCGCACGAGACCGATGCGGTGACCGCTGTGTCAGAGGAGCACTTCCTTGCTGTTCTTCCGTACCTCCGGACACCAGTTCGAGCGATGGTTGAGCTTCAGTGGTGGACGGGCGCAAGGCCGGGCGAGGTCAGGGAGTTCAGGCTTGCCTATCTGAGTCGAACTGACGAATCCGTCTGGCTGTACGCACCGCCCCAGCACAAGACCCGGCATCGCGCCAAGGAAAGATGGCTCGGTATCGGACCAAAGAGCCAAGAGGTGCTCAGGCCGTTCCTGATGAGAGTCCCTCGACCCGATCCGGACAAGCCCCTCTTCTCACCGGGCGATGCGATGGAGGAGCGGCATCGTCTAGCCCGCACAAGAGGGAACGGGGGCCGGAAGGCGAGACGAGATCAGGTCGGACGTACCAAGCAGCAGTTTGCCGAGCAGTACTCTCGGTCTTCCTATCGCCATGCCATTCAGCGCGCTTGTCGCGCGGCCGGTATACCTGTATGGACGCCGCACCAGCTGCGCCACAGTGCAGCCACGCGAGTAGAATCCGCCCTCGGGAAGGAACAGGCGCGCATCGTCCTCAACCACTCGTCTCTGGATGCCACCGAGGTCTACCTTGACAGAGACATTCGCCAGGCTCTTCAGGTCATGAAGGAGCTCGGCTAACCTCGCCACTCGATGGAGTCCTTCCTTAGATCCCGGCCGCCAGTTCGGAGCCATCTGCTCGTGTCCGAGCAGGAGACGGCATGCCAGGCGCCCAACCAGGGGCCGTGGCTCGCGTACCCCCTGTCGTGGTCGGCGATCCCCTGGCTCCCGCATGACGATGTCGGCAAAACAGCGCAGGCATCTCGGGAGCCAGGCATTGCAGGAAGGGGGTCGCTTGGCTGCCGCTAGGAAGCAAGGTCAGCAGCAAGCTGCTGCCACCAGGATTGCGTTCGAGCGATTCCTTCAAGGTCGCAAGCTTGAGCTCCCTGAGAAGGAACGCGAGAGCCTCGAGAAGACGGTGATGCAATCGGCGCTGGACAAGCAAATCGTGGCAACCTCGTCCTCGCCGACATCACGCGTGACGTCCTGAACACTGCTCTGGTGTCCTTCCTGTCGCCTACCCAGCAGCAGGAGGTCATCGATACCGCCGGAAAGAGACTCGATGCCTTTCACCTGTTGGGCGACTTGTACTCCGGTGCGGTCGACCTCTGCATTCGAGCCACACTGGCAGATCTTGAACTCAAGTCTCAGGCGATCAAGGCAGCCGAAGCACAATCACACCGAGAACGGCTGAGGCAGCTTCCAGACAGCGTTCAGCTTGCCGTAGCAAAGGGAGACATTTCCATGGGGCATGGACTGCTCATTCTTGCGTTGTCCAGCCCCCTCGCTCAGGTGAAGCTAGCAGAGCTCATAGTCGAGAACGACCTGACAGTGGAAGCGACCGGGATAATCGCCATGTGGTCCAGAGGGAAGAGCCCGCCCTCTCCCGTTGATGAGCCTGAACTGCGCGCACTGTGGCAGCAGTTGGCTCCCTTGACTAAGGACCAGGAATCGGGAGATCCTGGGACCATGACGATTGAAGGAGCTGAGGCGGCTCCAACACCATCAGAGGACGACCCGGAGCATGCCGACAGCGAAGAGCAGCTCGATCTAGCGGAGGCGTCCGCAGCGGCCCGTGCCACGGTCGCCCACGCGTTGACCGCGACACTGAGTAGTCCGGGTATCGACCAGGATTTTGATGCTGCATTCGAGGCCATTGAGTCCACGCACGATTGTTCGCGAAACGTGGTCCTATCCAGCCTCGAGGAGTACTTGGGTAGATTGGAGGGAACCTCATTCGGCTCTATCAAGAAGAACAAGAGGTTCGCCGCGAAACTCAACCGCGCTCTACGGCAGCTTGATTGCCAACTGGTCTGCCAGAGCTGCGGCAACCCGGCCTCTCTTCGCGTGGAGCCCGGGAACTCTCCACACGGTTCGTTCCAGTTCCTCCACAGCACTCTCGAGGGGCGTCGCAACGTCCCCCACATGGGCCGGGCCACGATCCCTAAGCTCGTGGTTGCTCGCCGCAGCTGATAGCGAGTCGCTGTAAGTTGTTGCTGTGAATAGCTTTAGGTGTCTTCATCGTTTGCGGTTGCGTGTAGGCTACAGTGTAGCCTACACTGGGCGTGATGAGGCATTCCCTCGTGCATGTCCATGGATACACACCGACCGGGGCGATGCCTCCTGACCTCAGGCGCTCCGGCATGCGGCCGGTTTGCGTTCTTCACGTGAGCCGTGCTACGGTCAACTATGGCGACGATTCGAGAACCAAAGTGGAAGCTGTGGCTTCGCCAGCTAGAGAGTGTTGAGACCAACCCATTTACTGTCGCTGATGCAGCGTCCGTGTTGTTGCGGCCCTCGACTCCGCCAGCAGTCATACTCTGCAACCTCTGTGCCCGGGGTTTCTTGCACCGGGTCGAGCCTGGGCGGTACTTCCGCCACGTCGAACCATCTGGTCGCGGCTCCCTGTTCACCAAGGACCTAACGCTCAACGCCTGCGAGGATGACGACCTCACGCTGTTCACGGATGGGGTGATCGCGGGGGTCACTCGTCTCGGGCTGGAACCCGAGAGCACCGAGCGCTACGAGTTCCTCAACAATCACATCTTGTGGAACCAGTGGCGGCTTCAAAGTGGGGACCCGGACCTTCTGCGGTGGCGACCAACTCGGCCGACCGTGAGCCGATTTGTCCTGTTCCAGTCCATCGACGAAGACTCTGCCCGGATTGTTCGTGACTCTATCGATGTCACCTACGAGGAGAAGGCCGCCGATGAGGATGTCCGTGCGGCCGTCGATGCCATGCTCCAGCTATGGGTGTGTGGCCTGTACGCGAAGGACGGCTTCGTGCCGATTCTGAACGAGACGACAGGCCAACCGATGTACCCCGACTTCATCGCGTCCGAAGGACCTGACCTGAAGCTCATCCACTCCACGCCCACCTAGCTAGTCCGGCGAGGGACTCCTCTCGATCCGTCCACCAGTTCCTCCGTGACGCCTCCTGGCCGCATTCCTCCAGTCGCGGTGAGAGGAATAGGCCTCTCGGCCATCAAGAAGGGCTAGTACTTGCAACCGAGTTCCTGTTTCAGGTCGTCTCTGGATTTCGTCGGGTCGATATCTTTGATGTACTCGGCCCACAGCTCAGATCCGCTCCCACCGTTGAACAAGTAGGCTGCTCCAGTCTTTAGACCGAGGCGACGGACAAAGTCCTTGCCACTGTCAGTGGCCTGATCCTCCATGACAACAAGGACTTGTTTCGAGGCTTGAAGGTCTACAACCTCCTCAACGAGCGTAGGTTGTCCGGTGAATCGGCCCTGTGAGTCGCCAAGGCCAAACTTCATCAGTCCTGTCCTGATGGAGTTGTTGGCGTAGTTGAAGACAACGGTCTCGACATCAAGCTCCCGCTCGATCTGCGTACATCCAAAGAGATTCGCGAGTGCGGGATTCGACAAGGAAAGATCAACTTGCTGCACTAAGGTAGCGTCGTCTCCGGACACATCGTAGGCGCCTCCGATGTCCAGCTTGCCGTTCAAGAGCCACGGCTCTTCAGGGTCGAGAATCGACCTCACAATCGTGATCCTCTCGTGACGATTGGCGTCCTCGTCTTGCTCTTGGTTCTCGTAGCGGTAGAGAGTGTGGCCATCAACAACCACGACCTCGTTCGCCTTGGCCTGGATCGGCTCAGGTTCTTCAGCGGGTTCCGGTTCCGGCTGCTCGGATGTCGTAGCAGCCTGGACTTGCTTGTCTTCCGACGTCTTTTCTGAGCAGCCAGTGCCAAGGACGCACAAGAGGAATAGAAGGGGAGCTGAGCGGAGCATGACGACCACCTAGAAGGTTACTTGGGAAGGTGCGATCACTGCGTGATTGTAGCTGCGGGCCCATGAAGCGGCGAATTCTCTAGCCGGAGGTGCCCCAAGTCGAAGCGTGCCTGGCCTTCAACTTCGGGAAGAAGTGCCCGAGCGTAGCAAGGGATCGGTCCTGGAGATGTCCCCGCCATGACTCGGCGATCGCCCCGAACGCCAAGTAGCCGCCGACAGTACAATGGCACCGTGCGAATCCGCCCCTGGCACGTTCCAAGGCTCTAGGAGCTTCCAATGCGCGGGCCGGTCGGGTTCCATCGCGACAACCACGGTTGAGAGTGACCTGCACCCGGCTGCACCTTGTCACATCCTGGGTCTGAGGGAGGAAAGATGTCAGATACTGGCCCAGAGCAGCAAGACGAACCCAAGGCCTCGCGCCTAGACCGGCCTCGATCATCACCGAGGCAAACTCGACATTCCGTGCAAACGGCGGGGCTTCCCAAGGCCCCGGGCATAGTCCGTGTTTCGCCAGGCGCCCTCCAGCTCGTGGCTGCCGTGCTAGGCGTAGCCTTGGGCTTAGCACTATCCTTCACGATACAGGCTACTTCCGATCCTGGATCATTGATGGGGCGACTATTCGCCCTGAGTACGATTCAGGGGCTTATCCCCGCCGCCATGGTCGTGATGCTCTGCTGGGGGATCTGTCTCTGCCTCCTCCGATTCTGGCGCCTAGTTTCGGCAGAGGGCCTCACCAAGAGCTCCGTGGCGACGAGGCTACTCCAAGACCTAGAACGCCAGTCGAGCACCGAGGTTCTTGAGCGCATCGAGAAGGCCGACGTCCGCGACGCCAGCCCCTTGGTGCGCCGCGTGCGAGTTGTATTGAGGCAGTGGGTCGCTAGGCCAAGCCTCCAGGATTCGCTGTCGCTGATGCAACAGCAGTCGATTGCGGAAGCCGAAGAGATCCAGCATGCCTTTGGAGTCGTCAAGACGTTTGTCTGGGCGCTGCCCGTCGTAGGGCTCATCGGTACCGTGATTGGGATCGCGCTAGCAGTGGGTGACTTTGGCAGCTTGCTGGAAGGCGACGTTGAAGACGTTGCCGTGATCAAGAACAGCCTCGTTCAGGTTACGGGTGGGCTTGCCTTCGCGTTTACCACCACTCTGTTGGGGCTAGCTGGCGCGTTGGTTCTTGCATTGCCATCTGCCGCTCTTCAGTCACGAGAAGAACGGTTGGTGACGCGCAATGAGAAGCAAGTGACCGATGTCTTCCTGCCGGTACTGCAGCGCCTGTACCCGGAGCAAGTAAGTACATCATCGCCGGACGAGGTCGAGGAACTCTCACAAACTCTCAGGCAAGCAGCCAAGAACGTCGTGCTTGCTGCTGGAGACGCGGCTCAGGAATTGATGGCTGAAGGAAAGCGTCGATTCGAGGAGTGGCACCAAGGCATTGTCAAGACACATCAGGAAGCAGCTGACGACGTAGAGAAAGCCGTTCAATCCGCAGCCCAACTAGGGGCTATGGAGGCCCAATTCAAAGACACGAGCGAGTTGCTCTTGTCAGCGCTCAAACAGGTTACGGAGGCGTCCTCAGGTATCGCTGCCAACCACTCGTCAGTGGCCAGCACAATTAGCCACTTGGCCCAGAGCAACTTTGCAAAGGATGTCGTCGCTCTGCAAAACACCCTTGCTTCCATCGGAACTCAAACCACGGAGTCCAGCGAAGCCTTGCAGGCCCTATCCAAAACAACTGAACAGGTGCTCGAATGCCAGCGGTCACTTCAAGAGAGCCTTCTCAAGTTGGAGTCTATGCAAATGCCAACAGCGTTGCGTGAACTGCGAAAAACGTTGGATCACGTCTCGGTCGTGCTTGCTAGCTTCCAAGAGCCCGTTGTCTTCCAGGCGGTTCGAATGAGTGCGGTTGTCGATGCCAATCGTCCAACCGAACGAGATGACGACAACAGCGTCCGGGATGAATAGTCAAGCGAGGCCAACTGATGAAACTGAAATTCTCACTGGCGTGCGCATTTCTTGCGCTGGCCGTCGGGGCTGCCTTCTTCGTAATGAGAGGAAGAGAAAGCAAGGCATGGAAGGAAACTGAGGCAACGGATACTCAGGCCGCGTACGAGGAGTTCATCGAGGAGTTCCCGAGTAATGAGAACGTCTCTATAGCGAAGGAGCGGCAGGCAGCTCTACACGAGGCTCAAATGTGGGACGAGGCAGTTGCAGCGTCAACAGTTGACGCCTTCGCTGAATTCATCGAGACGTTTCCCGCGAGTGCCAGGATTGACCAGGCTCGAGCCTCGATCAATGCCATCGTCGTACGCGCGGCGTGTCAGGCCTATCTTGCCGAACCCAGAGACCAGGAGGAGGGCGGATTCGAGGGGAGCGCATCTGCGGATGAGCTGGAAGTGATTGCCCTGGACGCTCAGGTGGAACGCCCTGGAGACCTTGCGAAGTATCGCATTGCTTTGGACATCCTCGCACTAGCGTGCCGACAGGCAGGTGCTGCACCTGTCAAGACATCATTTTCTGGAATTCAGCCAGAGCCTGGCGAGGACTGTATGCGGCTGGGTTCACATGCCATGTCTTCTGGCCTGTCTATGTCTGGCACAGTGCAGTCGGCCGGTATGGAGCTTTCGCTCGCCGGCATCGTCGTTCCGCCGGATGGTCGCCTTAGCAATGCCATCGCCCTAGGCGAGGGACGGCTTCCGATCAATGATGTGGACGGCGCAAAGCGCAACTTCTCTGGCAATATCGCGATCGAGGGCAACCAGTCCACCCTAGTGGCGTTTACGGAGCTGCCCGATGAGTGGGTGTTCTACAAGACAGGAGGGTTTGGCGCAGCTGCGGGCGAAGGCAGTGGAATCGTCCTGCCTAATGGACGCGGAACGATCGTCCGGTTCAGAGGCCGTGTGGATGGCTATTACCCGGGATACGTTTTTAAAGGAGCTGAGGACTATCCACTCGCGTTCGTGCTTATCGATGGAATCGGTCTAACGTACCTCTGCGGAAATGGATCCGTTACTAGCGCAAGCGGTGACACGTGGAGTTTCCCTCCAGGCAATGGTGAGCCCAAGAGCCGCTGAGTAGGCAATGAGTTTACGAGTACGAGTCAGCGAGGCAGGAGCGCCTGACCAGTTTGATCTACTGCCGTTTGTTTCACTCATGATGGTCGTGCTCGCAACCTTGTTGTTCATCACCATGGCCGTGGCTTCTGTGAACCTCGGAGCTGGAGCAGCTGAGGGTTGGATCCCAATGAAGGACGAAGAGGCGACGCAGAAGACGCCTGTCCTAGTAGAGTGGGATGGCGACAGCGCCATTATTCATCGGACTACGGGAAAGCAGGCGATCCAGCTGGGAGAGGACCCAGAGCGTTGGTTCGCGCAGGAACACCGGCCCGGGGCTCTATCGCCAACATGGGACTTCCGGAATCGGGAAATGAAGTCGTGCCTACAGGAGCTCGAGAAGCAGAAGACGTCGCACTATGTCCTCTTCGCTGTTCGCCCGAGTGGATTTGACAACTTCCAGTCTCTGGCTTCGATATTCCGAGATAGAGATGTCGGCATTGGTTATGAGCCGCTCGAGCAAGGCAAGGTAGTTCGTTTGCGCTTGAACGAAGGAGAGCAGTGAGAGCTCGAAGTAGACTCCCAGAAGGCGGCGGTCCCTCAGGCTTGGTGCCGATGGCGGACTTGCTATCCAACACCGTGGGAATCTCAATCTTCATCCTCGCCTTTGCTGTTCTTCAGTCCGGCGGAGCATCTGTGCCCAAGCGGCTCCCGATGGAGCACAGTACGGAAGCGAAGCCGGTCTACTTCGTTTGCCAGAACGAGATGCTTCTTCCTTTGGACTCGTCGCTGACGGACAGGCTCTACGATGATCTGGGCGAGCCCAGCTACAGCACGGCGAAGGAATGGGTTAGAAAGTTCAATGAGAAGACAGTTGGAGACTCGTTCTTTGATGTGGTTCCGCAGGGCGACGCGAGATTCAATCGTGGAGCGTTTCAGAGCGACGTCCGTCTTGAGCTGACGGCAGAGTACCGGCCAAAGCCAGAAGTTGGTGATTCAATCGAATCGCTCTCCACAGAGACGTCAGCGTTTCATTCCCAGCTAGAAGGTCTCTCTCCCACGGAGCACTTCGCCTATTTCTTCGTCTACCCTGACAGCATTGAGCTTTTCCGCGAAGCAAGGGATCACGCCAAGATCCACTTTGGGGTTGGTTCCGGCTGGGGCCCAATGTCAGCCGGAAAGCCGATCAGGTTTATCCTCTCGGGCGGTCGAGGAGGCGGAATCACTCCGTCAAAGCAGTAGCTGGCCCAGATGCCTGCCAGCGACTGCGCAGGTTCTGTCAGAAGACCGGCTCGCCGCTTGCTGTCTGCAACGATCGAACTCTGAGGCGGTCGGCGTCGTCGTACTGATAGTCGACCACGTACAACGGCGGGCCATCTTCATCCTCCATAGAGACCCACGCACTCTGAATAGCCACGTTTCCGCGACGATCGAGCTGGTATCGGAATGAGATGGAGTGTCTTCCCATCGTCAGCTTCTTGGGGAGAGCTGCCTCGGCACTCACTCGGAAGCGATCAAACCGTCCTGCCGAGTCGAAGGCGATCTCGTTTCCGTGGTTATCCAGAAGCTGAAACGACCCGTTCGTCAAGATTGCGAGCACCTGGAAACGGCTGGCCTGGGGTTCCACCGGTCGCCACCCGGCAATGTCCTTGGTTTCATCGAACGTTAGGACCTCTTCTGCCCCATACGCATCGACGATCTGCATCTCCCGTGGAAGCGTGACGTTCGCGAAGGCAACCCGATCATCGGCCGATACAGGCTCGACACGGTACGGTGGGCGGTCGAACGTCTCTGCCGTTGCGCTTAGGTACTCAACCGAAATGACATGATCATTGGAGAAGATGAGGTCGACCAGTCTTCCAGCAGGATCGAACTGGAACTCGCACCCGATCTTATCAACAAGCCGATACGAGCCATCAGTCAGGAGCAGGAGCGCCGAGAATCGGCCGTTACCTCCTTCCTCCGGAAAGTAGCCTGCACCAAGCTCGCGCTCGTCGCTGAAGACGAGAACCTCGTCGTCGCCCGTCACCAGGTCAAGCACTCGCATTCTCGCCGGCAGCGTCACGTTCAAGAACTTGCGCCGCTTCTCTCCTTCAGCTTGGATGCGATAGGGGAGTAAGAGCCTCCATCCGGTCCCGAAGTGTCCTACCGTGTCGCGCTTCCGAGGGTCCAAGAACCGCACTAGATCGAGATTCGTCTGATAGTGAGCGTGTTGGACGATAGTCTCACCGAAACGCGAGAGCACCTCGTCTCCAAGGATGAACTCGACGTCATTGACAAAGCGCGCCTCTTCTAGGTACTGCTTGTCCTCTAGTTGAGACAGTTGTGAGACCAACTTCTTTGCGCGGCTTGTGGCCTCCTCGAGAGCTTTGTTGTATCGAGCATCGAATGCAGCAGAATCGACCGGCTTATCATTGCGTAGCTCAGGTCGCATGATCTCCCATAGTTCGCTCAGAGCGACAGCAGGAGCCAAGGCCTGTAGTGACTCGCCGGTGAGAACATACCCCTCCGCCTGTATCGAAAGATCCGTCTGGTAGCGCACTCCTCGGCGGTCCGTACCCGAAGCCCAGGTGTGCTGGGGGACGATGGTGTAGTCGCTCTTCCCAATCGCCAAGGAGACCGGCTGCCGAATGTACCTTGCGCGACTCTCTTGAGCCCGTGGTGCCCTGTCCCCAGGCAAAGTTGCATAGGCGGTCGCGATGGCGTCTCTGGCAGCGCGGTCTAGGATGTACTCGTTCTTCGACGTGATCTCAACACCACCCTCGATAGATACGTCCGGGAAGTGATCCGATTCTCGGAACAACGCATCGACGGTTCCGGGAGACTCTTCAGTGAGCACGAGATTCTTGTTGGCGATCAGGAACCAGTACAGCGGAACGCCTTGATCTTTGAGGTACTTGGCCAGGCTGACTAGCTTGGCGTAGTCGAACAAGTCCTGAAAGATGGGGTACTCATTAGAGATCCCCGTGTAGTTCTCAGTGAACCAGGCGCTGAACTTCTCGTTCGCCGGATCAGCCTTCAAGCCTCGCCGGTTGTTCATCAGGAACTCGGTCTTCACGGTCATGCGACCGCTGTCAAAAATCAACCCGGATCCAGTTGAGCGAAACGTCATCCCTTCGGGGATGAACCAAAAGCGGCTCATTGCGCCAAGGTACAGCGTCTTGAGCTCCGCCGCATAATCATCCGGACTCTTGAACCCTTCAATAGAAGGGGCGGCTGTTCCGACGGCCCACTCCTTCATGAGGTAGTCGGCTTCGCGCATAACGCGGCCAAGATCCGAGTTCATCACGTTGCCGATGTACCGAACAAGCTGCTTCTCGTTGCCCCGAGAGATGGGATCGATAGAGATGCCTGGGTCGGTGCGTCCGAAGTAGACTGCCCACAGTGCCGTCACAAATCGAGCGAAGGTTTCGGGATGAGGCCAGGCATCCTCCTTTCCAAGTACGACAGAGAAGCTCCCTTTGCCGAGATTGAAGCCCTCTCCACCCGAAACGTGCGCAGACGCATCAAGTAGAACTCCGCCGATGTCTCGGGAGCGGGCATGGCTGTGGAGGGGAAAGGGGCTGTTGGTAGCGCCGAATCTTGTAGGAGTACGCGAGAGGCTGGTTGTGCTTGCGAAATCGAAACGGGGCGAGGCTCCCAGGGGCTGGGTAGGAGCGTGAAAAGACCTTTGGAGGTTCATTCCAAGGCCTTCCCTGAACGCTTCTGTGGTGGGTAACTCCATCCGAGTCGGATCGAATCTGGCACCCCAAAACAGATCCGCGAGTGGTGTGTCCCAAGACAGTGCGTTGGGCCGCGGTCGTGAAGCGAGCACATAAAGCTGCAGAGAATCGGCAACGCCGTCCTCGAGGTTTGTAACGACCGTGTCGAGACTGATGCCACCACTGACGGTGATAGTGAGCTGCTCCCCACCAGCAAGCTCTTGAGAGTTTTCCTCCAGATCCCATTTCTCGTCGATAGGGATGCTCGCAGGCTCGTGATCGTCGAGCCAGTAGGCCACCTCGCTCGATTCCTTCGAGATGCCCATTCCGGGCAAGCCTTGGGCGAGAGCCGTTATGTAGTAGAGCTGTTGCAGGCGGGCCAGCTGAGAGAACGACGCCGCGAGGTCGCTGAAGCTGCTCTCAAGAGCTGCTGCAAATTCTCTAGCGGGTGGATCCTCTTGAGTGTCGTTGGTTGCACCAAGTATCTCGTTCGTTACACCAATGCGATACTCTTCTACGATCACATAGCCGTCGCGAACTGTGACATACGACTCTTCTTTGAGCGGGAGGAACCAGAATCTAGAGCAAACCGTGCTTTGGTCGCCTGACTGCGCCCAGGCCTCAACCGAGAGGTCGAGGTACGACTGTAGCCCGAATATTTCCGCCGAGACTGTTCCAAGACCCAGTCTCTTGAGAAGCACATCTGCTTCAAGCAGGTCCGCTCCGAACTGAGTTCCCTCCAGGCCGCCCTCGAATCGAACCAACTGCTTGCGGGTCGTGGCGGTCTCGTCTGTGCGATCAATGCTTACAGCTGGGTCCTGACCGAGCTCTAGGATTGCTCTGATTGCTACAGTCCAGTCGTCGAGCGACAAGGCGGGTTGCCCGGGGACGACGCGGCCAACGAGAATGAGATCCTCACCATCGACGTCGTGAACGATGGCAAGGGGCTGGGTGATTCCCGTGAGGTTCCAGACTTCAGGCGAAACATCACCAGCTCCGAGGCGGCGCCCCGCTTCGTTCAGAGAGAAAGCTCGATAGCCGTCGGTTTGCCCGGTGGTGATCCCAGGAAACAGTGCGAGCGCCAGTAGCGCTAGAAGGACGCGGCTCACTTCTGCTCCCGCTCCAGATCCGAGGGATTCTCGGCCGATGCGTACATCAATCCGAAGATGGGCTCAAACGGCCAGCTGCCCTCGTCCCAGTTCACGAGCGCTTGATCGGTAGTGGCTCCCTGTGGGACCAGATTGTTGATCGAGCTCCTATTGCCGGGGACGCCCCTCGAGACGCCCTGTGGGGTAGGGATCGCGGGGGGGGTATAGGTGCCGGTCTCGATCTGACGGCGTATGGAAGTGTCCGCGACCGAGATTGCTCTATCAAACGCTCCGCCAATGTCATTCTTCAGATTTGTAGTCATCGACCTACTGAGATCGGACGCGTCCGACCCGATACGGTTTGCTAGCGAGCCTCCAGGCATGAGGTCGCGACCGTATGCAATCGCACGATCCGTTAGCGAAAGTGCTTTCGACGCGTTGTCTAGAGTATTCGCCCTGTTGCGCGCGCCGCTGAGCGAGTTCAACATCTGACCAAAGGCGCGACTGTCCGTTTGCTGTAGTGAACGCATATCCGCCACATCCATCTTTCTGGCGGCGCCCACCAGGCGGTCCTGCATCATTCCAGCTCGGGCAGAGTGAAATGCCTTTGAGATAGGGTTGGTTGCTTGGTCTGCGCGGTTTCGGAAGTCGGATGCGCGCGAAGCGAACTGACGCGCTTCGAAGGTCTTTTGAAGCGAGGTGGCGAGCTCGCCTGCGTCGGCAAACATTTCCTCGGATTGCCGCTCAACTTGAGCAGCATAGTACCTTGTCTCGTTCACCAAGAATATTGGTTGGGCTTCAGGTAGCAGTTGCATTGCCTTATCAAAGTGTTCACTGTCCTCCCGTCCCGCAAGCAATTCAAGGCACCCTAAGCCGTGGTGCGCGGTCGCAAACTCAGGATCGATTTGGATCGCAGTCTGAAAGGCGCTAGTAGCTCCACGACGACCTTGCGCCATCCCAATGAGTGTCATCCCCTGGTTGCACCACGGGTCTGCGAGCTCTGTTGAGAGCTCGCTAGCCTTCCGGAACTGCTGTCTTGCTTCTTCATGCTTCTCAGCCATTACAGACACCAGCCCTTGGGCATTCCACGCCAAGCCTGACTCAGGATCCAATTGAACCGATCGGGATAGCGCCCCCTCTGCCTCCTCCAGGCGGCCAGCTTTCGCGAGCGAATCCCCATACAGGTAGTGAGCGATGGCGTTCTTGGGATGCTTCAGCGCCACTTGCTCTGCCTCTTCAAGCCACGAAAGAAGGTCCTCGTCGGAGAGGCTAAGGTGCAAGGCGAACGACTCATTGTTGCGGTTCATAGCAAGGCAGGCATGTGCTTTCAGCATCCGCTCAGTCGCAGTCCCAGACTTGGCCGAGACGCTCGCTAGACGAGCAACTACCTCTGACCAGTGCCCCTCAAGTGCCAGATCCAAAGGAGCCTTGGGGACGTGAGACGCCTCAACCGGAGCGTCGACGTGATCACTGCATGCGAGAGCCGACAGAAGCCAAAGTAGGACGGACAGAGTGCGCAAGGCTGACAGCTGGTGGCTCGGTTTGGTGATTGTCATCTGGATGCCTCTAGGGTCTCTATGGCAGGGCCTTGCGGAGCGGTTTCCAACAAGCAGTGAGTGGGGTTGAGAATCGATGCCCGGTAGTCAGGACAGCAACGGCACGCGACCAGCCGATGCCAGCCATGCTGTGCAACAGCCTGCTGCGTTCGGTCTTCGATGCCGAGCGACGGCCTACCGCGACATTGCATTGAGCCCATTGCCGCAGCTCAGCGATGCTCTCTTAGATAGGCAACGATTTGCATGCTCTCGTCTCTCTCGGCGAGAGAGATCGGATCCCAATCGCCCCAGAACTTCGCGGTCACCGATGCTCCGCCCGCGACAAGAGCCTTCACCGCCTCCAGTTCTCGATAGTGAACTGCGACTCCCAGGGGAGTTATGTCGCTCCAATCCTGAACCATCGGATGGGCGTGTGGGAATCCAGTGTGGCTCTCGACGGGCAGGCCCTTCTCGAGCAGGTACTCGATTGTCCGACCATTCCCACGCATCGCTGCTGCGTGCAACAAAGACCCACCTCTTTGTGTCGAGTATTGCAGGTCCGCGCCCTTCTCGACCAAGTAGTCGATCATGTCCGGTCGGCCTGCGAACGCAGCAATCCAAACGGGCGTGGCCTTCACCGAGTTCAGCGCTCCGACTTCCCAGCTGCACTCAGCATCGACTGATGCACCCTTGTCCAGCAGGTAACCGAGGACCTCGGTGTGACCGAAATACGCTGCGGCGTGGATGGGCTGACCTAGATCACTATCCATGTCAACTTTGGCGCCGTCCGCCACGAAGTACTCCGCCACATCGCTGGTGCTGGCGTAGTGGAGTGGCGATGCTTGCGGTGAACGATACTCCTCCTTCTCCACGTCCCAGTTCGCGCCGGCCTCAACGAGGGCCTTTACCAAGTCCAAGTTGCCTGACTGCGCAGCGAAGTGGATTGGTCTGGTCTGATAGCCGTCATCTGCGTTCACCGCAGCCCCGTGTTCGACCAAGAACGCGACCATTCCGGGCTGGTTGTAGTAGGCCGCCCAGTGCAGTGGAGTCCCCTTCTTCGCTGTCGGCGCTGGCGTGTGGTGAGTAAGGGACCCGCCTTCTCCCACTTTGATGAAGCTCGCCCTCTTCTCAACCTTCGCGTCGACCAGCCCGCCGTTCTCGAGAAGCAACTTCGCAACTTCGAGCGAACCTGATCGAGCTGCTAGGTGCATTGCGGTGGATTCGTCTTGCCCCCTTGCGTTCACGTCAGCGCCATTCTCAATAAGGTAGGCGGCGATACGAGAGGCGTCAGTATCAGCTGCTAGGAGTAGAGGCGGCCACCAGAACGCTTCGAGGATGTCCCTATCAAGCGTGCTCGCGTCGATGGCCTTCAGGGCCTCTACGTCATCATTCTCGAACAGGGCAACGTATTCCTGCTTGGCCAGTTCACGAATGCGGTACTCGATCTCCTGCTTTCGGGAGGTCTTGGGGAACCTCTTCGCGAAAGCGGTGAGCTGTTCAGCTGAGCCTGATGAAATGGCGGTGCCCCACGCTAGATCTTCGATGCGCTGCTCGGCTTCGGTCCTGTGCTGCGTGTCAGGGTAGGAAGTGAGGAACTCCTCAAGCCGTTCGCCCGAATCTGAGGCAATTGCCTCATTCCATGCCAGTTCTTCGAGTCGTTCCCGAGCGGCTTCGACATGCCGCCCTCTTGGGAATCTCTCCAAGTAGGCATGAAGGGGTGAGGCTGCACCGGCCTTCGTGGCACTCTCCCACGTCAGGTTGTCGAGCAGCAGCTCCGCCTCCTCTGCGAAGTTTGCCTGAGGGTGGCTAGCGAGCAGAGCCTCTAGGGTCTCCGCGTCTGGGGCCTTGCTAGCAGCGTGCCACCGCAGTTCGCCCAAGCGGGCAGTGGCAGCAGCAGCTCGAGCATGCTCTGGGTGCTTCGTCAGGACTTCCACGAAGCTCTCGATCTCATCCGTCTCGAACGCGGCCTCGTACTCCGCGTCGGGGTTGCTGCAGCCGGAGCATAGCAACAAGGATGCGCAGGCGATGGACATCACGAGGCCGCGGATGCGGACACCGAGACCGAGCTCGAGCGAGCTACTTTTTTGGCGAGCGGGCTTGGCGAGAACTTGCGTCTTGCTCATGGGCTCCTCCGAGGACCCGCAGATCCGGTGAAGTTTGAAGCAGCTATCCTTGGGGAATTGGCATTCTACACGGCCGTGTGGTTGTCCGCCGGGTGCGGGGCCTGCGGGGCCTGCGGGGGCGCAGCCCGTTTCAGAGCGGCCTCACGGCCCAATCAGGCATGAGACTCTGCGTGTTCCTTGGGCTCCCGAACTCCCCGAATGCGAACTGCTACTCCGGTGCGGGAATCCATGGCAGGTACCATGCTCGCGTTGCGTCACCCCGCTTCCCTATGCCTTCTACTGCGATCGGATGCGACCTGTTGCGTGGCCGACCGCGGGGCGCTACCGTACGAGAAGTTCTTATCCAGTACCGGGTTAGGACTGTCAGAACGCATCTCTCGCGCATCGAGAGCCGGGATGCGCTCACGCAGCTCTCCCGGCAACAAACTGTCGGGAGGCGGTCGTGCGCCTGTCCCGGTAGTGGTTTCTGTACTCATCCGTCACCGATGCCACAGATCGGAGACGGTTGTCAAGTTTGGCCGCGCCAGGCGGGCGGTCGCGCTCGGCGGTCAATCCTCGTCGCCGGCGTCGCGATCGAGCTCCGCGGCCAGGTTCCGCGCGCCGTGGAGCAGGCGCGCGACCCGAATGCCCGCGTCCGTGGGCTCGTAGACGATGATGAAGCTCTTCATCACCACGAAGTAGCGGAACGACCGGCCTGGCGGGTCGAGCTCTTCGTTGGTTCGGCCGATCAGCGGCGACTCCGCCAGGGAGTTGAGCGTCGCCTCGAAGCGATCGCGCAGACGGCGGGCCTGGGCCAGCCCGAAGCGCTCCACGGTGTAGGCGGTGATCTCCCTGCGGTCGAACCGGGCGGCTTCGGAGAGGACGACCCGGCTCATTCAGCCTTCCGGCGTTGGGCAGCCTCGAGGGCGTCCAACTCCTCGTCCCACTCCTTGAAGAAGGTCTCGCCGTCCACGACCTCGCCGTGGTCGAGCTGGTCGGCGCCCTCCTGGATCAAGGCCCGGGCTCGCTCGAGCTCGGCCTCGCGGCGCCGTTGCTGATCCTCTAGCAGTCGGAGACCCTCTCGCACGACCTCGCTCGTCGATTGGTAGCGCCCAGAAGCCACGCAAGCAGCCAAGAACTCTGCTTGCTGCGGTGTGAAGGACACGCTGATGTTTTCTCGTTGAGCCATTTGAGAATCTCTCGACCATTGGTTGTGCTACATTGTAGCACATTCCTCTGGGAGACTTATCGGAACGAGTGAGATTGACCTTGAGGGCTGAATACCCCCCCACTGGAATACCGCCGTCCAACGAACCAGCGGCCAATCATCTGCAAAGCTTCATTTCTTCTTGGAATGAAAGAGTTGCCGCTTTCTCAGCCGATTGCCGTAATTTTTCTCCATCCGCTGTTCCCACAAGTCCAAGACCTCTTGGGGTTCCGCTTGTCCGCCGCGATCCTGGCAAACATCCATCCAATGCTCCAAGGCTTGTTTGAGCCGTTTCTTTTCTGGCGCGAATTCGATTTTCGAAGCCAAGTTGCGGATTTCATAGGGATCATTTTCCAAATCGTAGAGCTCTTCCGCAGGACGATTGGAAGCGAAAAGCTTGGCCTGCACCGGGTTCAATTCGCCGTTCGCATGCAATTCCCGCATCAAGGACAACATCGGATAACTCCATTCTTTGTAGCGATTCAAAAGTAGAAAAGGACGTTCGGGATAAAAATTTCGGATGTATCGAAACCGCCGGTCGCGAATGCTGCGTATTCGAAATACGGTTTCATCGCATCGATCGCGGCTGGCAAAGACGTATTCCCTCGGCGATAAGTCTTTAGCACCGAATAGCGGTCGTCCGGCCATGCTGGCCGGAATTTTTTGACCGGCTAATGCCATCAGGGTGGGGCCCAGATCCAGCAAAGAAACCAAGTCATCCACTTGCGGAGATTGGGGCCAGCCTGCAGGAAGAGGATGTTCTTTGGGCCAACGAACCATAAGAGGTACGTGCAAACCGGAGTCATAGCACCATTGCTTGCCTCGGACCATGGCGCGTCCGTGATCGGCGAAGAAAAACACCAACGTATTTCGGTCCAAACCCTCTTTGCGCAGATGTTCCAAAATCAAACCGACCTTGGCGTCCAAAGCCATGACGGTATTCAAGTATTGGGCCCAATCGCCTCGGGCCAAAGAGTGATCAGGGTAATAGGGGGGAAGTTTCACCGCTTCCGGATTCGCCGCCTTCGGCAAACTTTCGTGAGCCCGATCCCAACTCTTTCCCCGATGAGTTTCCGAAAAATTGATTTGAGCGAAGAAAGGTTGATGGCTTTTCAACTGATCCCAGCGTTTGCCGTCGAAAGCCTTTCCCTCGTAGTGGAAATTCCAATCCATCTTGCCGGTGCCCCGGAAAGGAATTTCCTGCGTTGAGCTACTGAGGTGCACCAGGTTAGCGGTGAAATAACCGGCCGGTCGCAACCAGTCGGTCAGGACTTTGACTCCTTCCGGTAAAACAAAACCGTCCTGGCGATGAGAGCGGTGATTGTGGGTTCCCACGGCGATCGGCCAAGTTCCGGTCATCCAACCGGAACGACTTACGGAACAAACCGGAGCTGGAGCAAACGCCCGGCGATAGAGGACGCCTTCGGCCGCCAAGCGGTCCAAATTCGGCGTTTGCAGTTCCGGTGTGCCCAAACAGGCCAACTCCGGGCCCATGTCTTCCGCCACCAACCACAAAACGTTCAAAGGCCGCGGATCACTTACTTCCTTTGGGGCGGTTTGAGGCCACAAGGCAAACAAAAACAACGCCAGCAGGGAAGTTCCGGTCATGGACCCACCATAACCGCGAAGCCGCGCGGGGGAATTGGGAAGAAAGAAAAGCGCTTATCCGGCCTGGGCGGCCGGCGGCTCCTGCTCGCTGGTGGAAAGGGGAACTTCTTCCGCTTCCAACCACAGCGTATCCAGGGCATAAAACTCCCGGGCCTCTTCGGTCAAAATATGAACCACTACCGACTCGAAATCAATCAACAACCAAGGCGAACTGCTTTGGCCCTCGATCCGGCCTTTGGATAAACCCTTAGCCTTCGCGGCGGCGTTTAAGGACTCGGCCAAGCCACGAGTTTGTCGAGCCGAATGGGTGGTGACCAGGACGAAATAATCGGTGATGAAAAGCAAGTCGGAGACTTGCAACACCCGCACCTGGTCACCGCGGAATTCGACCGCTTCGTGCGCCAGCATCAAGGCCAGCGCACGAGCGTTTTCGGGTTGAGTTTGTTGACTCAGAGTTCTGTCCGTTGAAACCGGGGAAAGAAGATCAACCGGCGAAGAAGGGCAGAAGCAGCAGGCTGACCACCGACATCAATTTGATGAGGATGTTCAAGGACGGGCCGGAGGTGTCCTTGAAGGGGTCGCCGACAGTATCGCCGACCACCGCCGCCTTGTGCGGATCGGAGCCCTTGCCGCCGTGGTGGCCGCTTTCGATGTATTTCTTGGCGTTGTCCCAAGCACCACCGGCGTTGGCCATGAAGATTGCCATCATCACGCCACCGGACAGGGCGCCGGCGAGGAGGCCGCCGAGCATTTCCACCCCACCGAATTTACCGACCAAGACCGGAGCGGCAATGGCCAGCAAACCAGGCAGAATCATTTCCCGCAAGGAACCCTTGGTGGAAATCGCCACGCAGGCGGCGTAATCGGGCTTGCCGGTGCCTTCCAGAATGCCCGGGATCTCCCGGAACTGGCGCCGCACCTCTTCAATCATCGAGAAGGCGGCTCGGCCCACGGCCTGCATGGTCATGGCGCCGAACAGGAACGGCAGCATGCCGCCGATGAACAAACCGATGACCAAGTTCGGCTCGGTGATGTCCAAGCTGAAAGCGGTGCCGGAACCCTCGGCCAAACGGGTGGCGGTGGCTCCGTAGGCGGAGAAGAAGGCCAGGGCGGTCAGCGCCGCCGAACCGATGGCAAAACCCTTACCGATGGCGGCGGTGGTGTTGCCTACCGCGTCCAAGCTGTCGGTGCGCTTGCGGACTTCCGGCGGCAATTCAGCCATTTCCGCCACCCCACCGGCGTTGTCGGCCACCGGGCCGTAAGCGTCGACGCCCAGGGAAATCCCCAAGGTGGACAGCATGCCGACCGCGGCCAGGGCGATGCCGTAGACCCCGCCGAAGTGGTAGGCCGTAAAGATGGCGGCGCAAATCACCAGGACCGGCAAGGCGGTCGACTTCATGCCGACGCCCAAACCGCCAATGATGTTGGTGGCTTCACCGGTTTCCGACTGCTCGGCAATCGATTGCACCGGCTTGTATTCCATCGCCGTGTAGTACTCGGTGATTTTGCCGATCACGACCCCGGCGAACAAGCCGGCGACGATGGCCCAGAACAGGTCCATGCCGGTGGTGGTCCGGTCGCCGTCGACCACGTTCTCGATGTTGTTGGTCAGGAAGAAGGCCAAGACCACCAGGACCAAGGAAGCCACGATCAAGCCGCGGAATAGAGCGGCGTGAATCTTGGATTCGTCGTTGGTTTTGACGAAGAAAGTACCGATCACCGAAGCCAGAATGCCGGCACCGGCCAAAGTCAACGGCAGAGTCACCAAAGGAGTGGCGGCATCGCCGACTTTCAGGACCATGGCGGCGCCCAAAGCCATGGTGGCGATGATGGAACCTACATAGGACTCGAACAGGTCGGCACCCATGCCGGCGACGTCGCCGACGTTATCGCCGACGTTATCGGCGATGGTGGCCGGGTTGCGGGGGTCGTCTTCCGGGATACCGGCTTCCACCTTGCCCACCAGGTCGGCGCCGACGTCCGCGGCCTTGGTGTAGATCCCGCCGCCGACACGAGCGAACAAGGCGATCGAGCTGGCTCCGAAGGAGAAGCCCAGCACCGACTGCAAATCGGTGGCGCTGGTGCCGTACCAGCTTGTAAAGGCATAGACGCCGAGGACGCCCAAACCGACCACGCACATGCCCATCACGGTTCCACTGCTAAAGGCAATGGTCAGGGCACCGGAAAGGCTGGTCTTGGCCGCTTCGGTGGTCCTCACCGCCGCCCGGGTGGCGGTGAACATTCCGATCCAACCGGCCAAGCCGGAGGCGAAGGCCCCAGCCAAGAAGGCAATGACGGTTCGGGTACCTCCACCTTGCTCGTCGCCGAGCAGGAACAGAGCTACCGATACGATCGCCACGAAACCGAGCAACAAGGTGTACTCAGTGCGCAAGAAAGCCATCGCGCCTTCTTGCACGGCTTTGGCGATCTCCGACATCTTCTCGTCGCCGCCGGGGGCGTTCATCACCTTCTTTTGCAATGCGAAGGCGACGACCAAACCCACCAGGCCGGCGATCCAAGGGAGATGGTTCAGAATGGTTTCCATCAACTTCCGGGACCTTTTTGAAGCCCCACTTTGAGGGGGCTAGGGGGAAAAGGGACCGAGAAGTTTACCGGCGCGAGGCCACTCCGTCAGGTCGCCGAGGGGGAGAACCGCTTTCCACTTCCTGCCAAACCGGATTTGCCGACTTGGACTCTGCAGTTTCAGGCACCACCGGATCCCCCGAGGGGCCGATTTGCTCGCGTTTGCGGCGTCGTCTTCGAAGGTCCAGGAAGCGCTTGCGACGACGGCGAATCCGATACAGCACGAAGGCGAATACGGCGGCGCCTCCCGTCAGAATCAAAGGAATTTGGAATTCATGAAGCAGAGCGATGGCTCGATCCAAGTTGTCGGCGAAAAAGCTCCCCAGCCACACGGAGATCGGCACGGTCAAGGCGGCTCCGATGGAATCCAACAGGGTGAAGCGCCAGTAAGGCATCCCCAAATTGCCGGCGGTGAAGTAGGCCATCATTCGAAATCCCGGAATGAAGCGGGCCAGGAACACCACCAAGTTGCCGTGCCGGGCAAAGGCTCGGGCGAAACGAGCTTGGTGCCGGGGCTTCATGTGCCGGCGCAGGACCGGCCAGCGATACACGCTTTCCCCGGCCCACTTCCCCAATACATAGATGATGGAATCCCCGGCCAAGATGCCGCCGTAGCACCAGCCGATGGCTTCCCAATAGCCGAGTTCCCCTTGGGCCACGAAAAAGCCGCTGCCGAGAATGACGATCTCCTCGGACCACGGCGGCAGCCCTAAACCACAGGCCAACAGCAAGCCGAAAGCCCAGGGCCCCGGATAGCTGGCGAGGATTTCCAAGAGGAAGTCCACGGCCAGATTCTAGGGCGAAGCCGGCGGCGGCGCCTTAGTCGGAACCAAGTTGCTGGGCCAGGATGGCCAAGCGCCGGTCCAGTTCCCGGAGCTTTTCCGGTTCCGGCAAGGCGAGGAATTCCAAATAACGCTCCGGACCGCCCTCCGGCGCCGAGGGACCGCCGCCGGCGATGAATAACTGCACCAAACTGTGGTGAGCCAGCCGCCGGGCGAACTCCTGGGCCTCCGGATGACCTTCCAAACGATCCAGGCTGCGAGCCAAGGCGGTGGCTCGAAGCAGGTGCCAGCCGTAGGGCTCTGCCGCTTGCCGGGGGCCTTCCTGAACCAAATCCAAGGTGATTTGGGCTCGTTGAAGCGGGGCGGAAGCCGGTGGCGGCGGCTCAACCCCCAAGCGATGGACCGCGAAGCGCACGCTGTCGTGGGCCGGATCCAGGGCCTGCAGGCGCCGGGCTTCCCGCAACAAGGCGAGGGGTTCGCTGCGGAAATTGGCGCTTTCGAAGCGGCGTTCCAGCCACCACCGGCGACAAGCCCGCCAACCATCCGCCAGGGGCCAATCCAGTTTTCCGGACCACATGGAAATGGCCAGGGCGGCGGGCAGGAGGAGGCAGAGCCAGGCTTTCATGGGGCCTGCCGCCAGGGTCGGACCGACAAAACCAGGGCCAGTAGCCCGGAAGCCAACCAGGCCAGGAGCTGGAGCGGGTCGAACCGCGCCCAAACCAGGTGGAAATCCGGTCCGGTGGCCAGTAGGCCGTCGATTCGAGGCAGGGCGGCTTTCAGCTTCAACAAGATTTGGGCCACCCAGGCCACCGGCGAATCGGGAAGCCAAACCTCAGGCCCCGGGCGCCAAGCCGCCAGGGAGGTGAGGGCCAAGGCGAGCAGAAAAGCAAAACCGGCTCGAACCTGGAGGTGCCGACTCAGGAGTTGGGCGAAAGCAAAGGCCGGCAGGAAAAACAGCCATTGCCCGAGGAGCAACCAGGGCAAGGAGTCTCGTCCCAACCGTGGAACCCGGAACCGGGCATAAGGACTTTGCAATTGAGGAGCTGTGGTGCCTTCCCCAACTCCATGGGGTCGCCACTGCAACTGCAACCTCCCGCTGGCGCTGGCCTTCTCGCCCATGGGCCAGGAAAGCAAGCGGCCTGGGGCTACCGCTTCTTGGCGGCCATCCTGGTCCTGGAACAGGCCGAGGGTGGCACCTTCTTGGTCGGGCGGGGTCGGCCAATGGAAAGGCAACAAAGCCAATCCTCCCGGCGGAAGGGGCTGGCCGGCGTCCAATTCCCATTCTTGAACTTGGGGTAGTTGAACTTGCGGAAAGCCTTCCGCCGGCACTTCCTCGGTGGAAAATCGACTGTGAACGGCGGCAAAGCGATGGGAACTCATCGCTTCCGGCTCCGGTTGGAATCCTGGAGCCCACGGCGGGATGAGGGCGACCAATAAAAGAGCCAGCCACCACAGGGAGGGGCCCAGCCATTCGGCCAATGGCAACCGCCAACCGCGCCGGTCGCGCAATCGATCTTCCATCGGCCAACCCTGTTGGCGGCGGCGGTAGACCAGATCGGCGCTTCGATACAGCAGAAACACGCCCAGCCAACTAACCAAGGCGAGGTAATCCCCGAGTTGACCGGTGCCCAACTCGGCTTCGGCGCCTAAACGAGCGGCGAGCAACAGCCAAAGCACCGCTCCAGCCAGGGCCCAATGGCCGAATACATCTCGGCAGGCTTGTTGAACCAGGAGCTTCATGCCGTGGCCGGGCGGAGGCTGAGGCGGGTTTGCACCAGGGTTTCGCAACCGGTGCCGGGAGGCGCCAGCACCAGGCAGGCTTGCCGGCCCTGATCGAGGATTTCAGTCAATCGATTCATGCCCTCCCGATCGAGGGCGGTTTGGGGCTCGTCCAACACCACCAGCGGTGGGTCGCCTAACCAGGCCCGAGCCAAGTTCAAACGCTGCTTCCAGCCGCGGGAAAGGGTTCGAATTCGGTGGCGGGTGGCGTCCTGCAGTTGAAACAAGGCGATCGCTTGTTGAGCTTGTCGCAGACATTCCCGGCTGGGTTGGGCGCATAGAGCGGCGAGTTGACTCAGGTAATCCTGGACCTTGAGATGCTCGGGAAATCGGGGTTCTTGCGGGACGTAACCCAAGTGCTCCGGTCGCCGCAGGCTTCCCCGGGCCGGTCGCCGCAAGCCGCAGACGATTTGCGCCAGGGTGGTTTTGCCTAAACCGTTGGGTCCTTCCAGGAGGCACCGCTCCCCCGGCAATAGCCGTAGATCGAGAGGCGCAAAAAGCGAGCGACGCCGGCGGCGCGCCTCGATGCCGCGAAGATGGAGTAGCGGAGCGTTGTCCATGGCCTATGTAGAGCCGACAATACCCGGATGCTACGACCTCGCCGCGCATTTTCGCAGCCGCAAGTGTTGCGCTTGTACTCGCGGCCGGGTTGTTGCCTTTGCGACCAAGTTCAGGAAGCCCTGGCTCCTTGGTTGCAGAGCGGCAAGCTGAGCTTGAAAGTGGTGAACATCGAGGATGACCCCGAGTTGGAAAGCCGATTCGGTCAAGTGATTCCGGTGTTGGAAGATCCAGAAGGTCGGGTTTTGGCGAAAGGCAAGTTTCGGGTGGAGGAAGCCATGGCACGATGGCAACGACGGAGGAAGGCAAGGTGAAGTTGATTCGGCGCGACGACGGCAGCGAACATGCACTTGAGGAAGGCATGGTTTTCGGCCGCAGCCCCCAGTGCCAAGCCACCGTGTCCGATTCCAGTATTTCCCGGCGGCACGCTCAAGTGGAGCTGCGCGATGGCCAGTGGTGGATGGTCGACTTGGGGTCTTCCAATGGTTCCGCTCGCAATGGTCGGAAGGAGAATGCTTTTCCCCTTCAACCCGGAGATTTGGTGACCTTAGGGGCGGTGGCTTTCGACGTTCAAGGCAAAGCCCCGGCGGCGACTGCGCCGTTGGCCGATTCAGATCCGATAGAGGTTGCGCCCGAGCCGCCCAAGCCGGTTGCCGACGTCGCCGAAAAAGAGCGCGCTCGAATTCGAGCGGAGTTGCGTAACCAAAAGCGCTCTGCAGGCTTAGGCGATTTGGATCAGCTTTCCTTCAGCATGAAACTGGGAGTTTTCGCGGTTGCGGTTTTGGTGCTCATTGGGGTTTATTACGGCGTGCAATTCTTGGGCAATATGATTTCCCCGCCTTAGATCGGTACCGAATCGAAACGACCACCCGATTCATTTTCGTCTCCGGTTTAGGATCGGAAGACGTTGGTTCGGGCATACCCCCTCCATTCCCCCCAAGAACCGAAGCCATTCAGATCCATTGCCGATGGTAGAGCTGCATTTTTGTGAACGTTGCGGGAGAGCCATTCCCGATGCCGAAGTCGAAGGTAGTTTGGTGCTTGCCGAAGAAGGGCGAGTTTGCGGTCTTTGCCTGGACGAGGAGGAGACGGCGGCGGGAGGAGCTTCCGCGATCAAAGCGGTTTTGCCCTGGCTGTTCATGGTGGCGGTTCTTGCCGGCGCCGCCTATTTCTTGATGCCCGGCATGTTCGGCTCCAAGGAAGAAGGCAGTGTTGAGGAGGAACAAGTTTCCGTTGCCGGAAAAGAACTTGTCGAAGTCGAAGATAATTCACCGGCAATGGATTCCCCAACCTTTCCACTCAGCTCTCCTTCAGAGAAAGAGTCGGAAGTCAACGGCGAGGGTGAATTGGAAACCCATCCGGAACCTATGCCGCCGGCTCAAGCCGAATCTTCCGTTGCGAAAGTGCCTGCAAATCCTCCTCCTCCGGCGGAAGAGTTGGATGAAAAAATTCCGGAAGCTTTTCCCGCCATCGGTGGCGGACGAGCGGATGCGACTTTTAATTACCTGAAACAAATGCGGGATGAGTATCAACCCGTTTTCGACAAGTGGAATCAACGCCGGCCGAAATCTTATAACTCGGCAGAGGAATTCGGCGACTACGAGAAAGTTTTCAGTCATTGCTTGAAGATGGATTTGGCCAGAGTGGATCCATCGCTGGTGGATATAAATCGCCGATTGTGGCGCTTAAGTCGTGATGCCAAACAACACGTGACCAATCAGACGCGGGAACTGAATGAAGCCGGCTTGAAAGAAAGAATCGCCCGCCAGGAAGCCTTCCAGGAAAATGGAATGGCCCCGCCGGTTGCCAATGTGGGAGCCTTTTTGTTCGATATAAGGTTGACCGGAAATTACGACCAGGCGTTGGAGAGAAACTACCGGCGATGGCAAGCTTTGTTCCAGCGTCAGGATCAGTTGGAGAAACGCTGGCGCGAAATTGAATTGGCTTTGCCGGAAAAATATCCCGGGATGGCGAAGGAGCTGAGGGACTTGTTGGGAGAAGTCATTTATCGTCCGGAGCAGCCAGGTTTATTCGATTATGAACTTCAAATTTCAGGCGTTCCGGATCCCGTCAAGAGTGCCGCCGCCGCCCGCACGGCATTGGAAGCCGGGCGGCCGGTCATCAGCTACATGTCGGATTGGGCTCATTTGATCTCCGGTTTGAAAGAGTCGGGAAGCCGGTTGTTTCGTTATCAAGCTTCCGAATTCTTGCAACTGGACCTGGATGGCGTGCATCCCGCCATCGTGGAAACGATTTGGCGGGAACTGGAATTATTGGAATTCAAGGACGCCTGGCTTCGGGTCGAGCACGCCGAAGATCACATTTTCGAGCAGGACGGGTTGGATCTGCGCCGCCGTTCCCTGGTAGTGGATGATCGCGGGCGTTCCTTGAGCGAGCGCGAGGCGATTCGGCGGATTCAAGAATCCCGGCAGCAAATTTTAGATGGATGGGTGGAAGCCGCTTCTTGGGTGATCAGCGAGCTTCCCGGTGAAAAAGCTGACCTTGAAAAGCTGATTTCCGAGCGATTCGAGTTAGCCGTGGAGCTGCAACCCAAGGCTGAACTGGATCGCAAGATTCCCATCTCCTTTCGTTCCACTTCGAAGGGAATTCCCGCCACTCCTTTCGTGGTGGAAACCAGCGGTGAGTTGCAAGGGAGACAATGGGTTGGCCAATATGTTTCCCTGGAAGCGGAATGGATCGCCGATCCCCAGGAACGCCCGGACAAGGGTTTCGGAAGTGATGCTTTCGTGGTCGGCGATACGTTGTTCGTCAGTGTTCCCAATCATTCCAAACCGAAAATGGTGCGCGGTGGCGTCTTGCAATTCCGTCGCCGCAACGGCCGCTGGCAAGTCGAGAACTTGATCATGGCCCCGAATGCAAGTTCGGGTAGTCACTTCGGCGATCAATTAGATTTGCAGGACGGGCTTTTGTTCTTGGGCGGAGGAAGTTCAACCTTGAACATCCATCGCCAAGAAGACGGAAGGTGGCCCTTTCATCAAAAGTTGGCTTGTCCCGATGACAAAAGATTCGGCTACGGCCCTTTAGAGGTTAGCGGCTCCTGGCTGGCGGTGGCCGCGGTGATGAACGATCCGCATTCGGTTTACTTGTTTCAGCAGACCTCTTCTGGAAATTGGGAAGTCCACCAGGAATTCAAACCGGACAGTAATCACTGGACCACCACGTTTGCCAAATCACTCAGCCTCGATGGGGATTGGCTGGCCATCGGGGCGCCCGGTGGGCAAATCGATAAGAAACCCACGGAAGCGGTTTATCTGTTCCAACACAACCGGGGTAAGTGGAGCAAGAAATCCGTACTGAAGAAAACTCTCGGAAGAAAGGAGAGAAACCGTTTTGGCCACGCCGTTTCCCTGGACGGGGACTGGTTGATGGTGGGTTGTCCGAGTGGAAAGCAAACTTTTTCTTCCGAGGGTTTCGTGGAGGTGTACCAAAGATCCGGGAATTCCTGGCGCCGGAGACAGGTGCTCACCGCGAAGATTCCCCGCGTTGGAAATGATTTCGGCTACACCGTTTCGGTGGAAAACGGCCACGCTCTGATCGGAACTTATAGAGGTGGGGTGTACCAATTCGCTTTGAAGGATGGAAAATGGCACGAGGTTCGGAAAATCGTGCCCCATCCTGGCATCGGCCCCCAAATAGGTTTCGGCGCCACCCGCATCTGCAATGGCTACGCGATCTTAGGCACTATCCCCGATTGGCGACGCCCGGATCCCGCTCGAGTTCTAGGATTTCTGCGACTCGAATAGCCCGCTCAACGCCTTGGTATCCCCTCTTCGGCAATCCCAGGACTGAAATTCTGTCATTGGCAAACAACTTGGTATAAGGGATAGAGCCGCAGAATTTCCCTTGCCGGCTTCCCTGAAAAATTGAGGGTTCATCATGACCACCGGATGGAAAACTACCGCGCTATCCGTTTCCTGCTTGTTGGCTTTGGCAGACTTTACTCCGGCTCAGATCGGCGGAGACTGGAATAAGGTTATCGAGGTTTACGCGGACCCTCTGACCAGTGAGCTTTTCGCCACCCGGGTAGCGATAGCCGGAGATACCAACGGTGACGGGGTTTCCGATTTCCTGATTTCCGACTACTACTCCGACGTGAGTTTTTACGACTCAGGTTCAATCTTCCTCTATTCCGGTCTTGACGGCAGCCAGTTGTTTGAGGCTCATGGTGCAGGCGAGTGCTTCGAATTCGGGCGAGGAATTGCCGGCGCCGGTGATCTTGACCTGGACGGTCTCAACGATTTCCTGATCGGGGAGCCGGGGGACTACAGCAGTAATGGCACCGTATATATCTATTCGGGCAACGGGTCAGTCCTGCACGCTCTTACGGGGCCCAGTACCCAAACCAATTTTGGAGAAGTGCTGATCAGTTTGGATGATCTGAATGGCGACGGTCGGAGAGATTTCATCGTTGCGGCGCCGGATTCGTCCACCAGCGGCTTGATCTACAACGGGGAAGTCTTCGTCTATTCCGGAGTAGCTCCCTACCCTCTTCTCTATTCATTGGAAGGCTCTCTGGATGATTCAAGTTTCGGGCACAGTCTCGGGGCGTTGGGAGACGTGGATTTCGATGGCAGAGCAGACTTCGTGGTTGGAGAGCCGGTTTGGGCCAATGGAATTGGTTATGTCCATGTGATCTCCGGAGCCACTGGAAACGTCATTCGCTCGCATCAGGGAACGACCGCCGACCAAACCCAGTACATAGGAACGGTCGTTTCTGGAGTCGGAGACGTGAACGGTGACGGCGTGGACGATTATGTGGCCAGCGCCGGTTATGGCGGCGGCGACTACGGAGGCGGATTCGTGCAATGTTATTCCGGGCTAGACGGCGCCCTGTTGTGGGAATTCCATGGGGTTTCCCTTTGGCAGGGTTTCGGCGCTTCCCTGGCCGCCGGTGGCGACACCGATGGAAATGGGACGAAGGAAGTTCTGGTCGGATCACCCTGGCAAGATCTATACCCCGGCTCAGGGCAAGGGGCGATTTACGTATTGGAAGGAGCGAACGGCCAGATTCATTCCACCGCCACGGTGCCCACCGGGCGAGCCGGAGTTGGAATCGCGGTTGCCGGCAACTTTGATTTGGACGGAGACGGTAAATCGGAAATCCTGGCAGGAGCTGAATGGGCTTTTCAGGGTGCTGCATTCGTTTTTTCGGACGTCACACCGTATTTGGCTGGCACCGGTTCCACTCTGTCCGCCGGAAGTGGCGGGTCCGTGATTTACAATTTGGATTTCCCAAGCAATGCGGCGTTTTATTACTACAAGATCTTGATTTCTACCACCGGTACCGGGCCGTCTTTCATCGGAGACCTGCCGCTACCTCTTACCTATGACTACCAATTGGTGCAAAGCTATCTGGGGAATTACCCGTCCGTCACCCAAAACTTCACTGGAGTGCTGGATCAAAGTGGAAATGCGATTGCGACTTTAAACGCTTCCAGCTTACCGGGGGCAACCATCGGCCAAATCTACTACCTGGCTGCCATCGCCGGCCCGGTGTGGGGGCCTTGGACTCACACCAGCAACGCTCTATCTCTCGAAATTGTGCCCTAAACCTTTCGGAGTTCAGGCGCGGGATTTAAGCCGGAAATTGTAGACATCCAAGTACCGGACACCGGGCATGCCCGATGACCGTTTGTCATCCTGCGTGTAGACGTTTGCGGGCGATCGCCAACATCTTCAATTCCGCCGGAGTCATGTCGTCGGGATACTCGAGTTCCTCGAGCAGCTTGACTACAGCTATGTAGTTTTTGATTCGAAAGGCCTCTCGTGCCTTGGAACGCCTCCTCGTATCGCCAACAGATTGGATCAGGAGCTGGCGTTGCCGAATCCGGTTTTCATTTTCTTCTGCTGCAGCCGCTTGAGCGAGAACCTTGCCATTTCCAGCCAGAAAGTCGGCCACGATCAGGTATAGGTCACAAGCCAGATTTCGGAATGCCGCCATCGGATCGTCTTCAGGGAAACCAGGAAATTGACTGTCGCCTTCGATTCCCAGCGCAGTCACATAGGCTGTATGCGAAGTACTTTGGTTGCCAATGCAGTAACGAACCAAACCGAGGCTCCATCGATAGTGCAATTTGATCTTGCGATGGCCGCAAGATAGCTCCGCCTGGCAATATTTCCCACCCGACGAAGGACCTGTCCTTACAATGCGAAAAGAGAAACCTTCAGGTCCGAGCACCTGCATAAGGATTTTCGCCCCTTCCCGCATCCTTTTCTCCGGGTCGTGCGGCATATCGATCAGGAAACGCTATGGCTCGCCGAGGTCCGTTAATGCGTCTGTTGGACGTTTATTGTTTGAGGTTCTTTTGTATGCGCGGCGCTGTTTGACTAAAGAAACCATCGCTGTGGTGAGCAGGCAGGGGATACCCATTAAAACTCCCAAGATGACTGCGGCTCGAAGGGTGGCTTCGGTAGCCGTGCCGTAATGGGCAAGTATGGCTTGATCGGTGATCGGCCAATGTCCCCGATGAACTTGGGTTAGAGCTACTTTTGCCACTGCAACTCCCACAGCGATGCTGCTGCCGCAAAAGGAAATCAACAGTGGTCGCCTCGGTGCGGCGAGAGAACAGGCTATACCCAAAATCAGGCCGGCCAAGGCTGGCCACGCGGCATGCGTATAGGTTCCCATCATGCCCACTCCGACCCAGTAACCGGCCATCAAGCCTAAGCCCACTGCGACCAACCATCCTCTAGCTTGATTTTGATGTCCTCTACGACTGTTCATGCCGTCACACCATCTATTCCTGACGCCGCCTGACACCGAAAGGGGCTCTGCGATTTTACCCGCCAAGAGCGCCTTCACCGGGTCGGTTTCCGTAACCCGCCTCATCCCATGAAAGGGCCCTTGAGAAACTCTTTCTTAAGAAACTCGAATTTCTCGCAATACGCCGTCGACGATTTCAGCGCAGCGTCGCCATGGAAAGCGGCTTGCTTGGGCCAAGAGCTCGTTGGCGGAAGGAGGATGACTTTGCATGGCCTGCCATTGGCGGCGAAAGTCTTGTTCGCTTCCAGCTTGAAAATACCGAGCTGCCTCGCCTCCGACTTCTCGATGGGGCGGCAAATCGCTGGCTAACACCGGGCAGCCTTGCGCCATGGCTTCGGCCAGGGGCAAACCGAAGCCCTCATAAGTGGATGGGCACAGGGTGGCGGCGGCCCTTCGGTACAACTCGCCCAGTTCCGTATCGGAGGCGGAGCGGACTTCAACGCCAGGAGGCAGTTGGTCGGATACCCGGCCCACCAAAACCAGGGGTGGGGGCCCGGGCAAGCCGCTCCAGGCTTGCAACAACCAGCGCAAATTCTTGCGCCGGCTCCAGGGGCCCACAGCCAACAGGAAGTCCTCCCGTGCCGGACTTTCCATGGCCACTGGAAAGTGATCGCAGCCGTTGGGGCTCAGGACCACCCGACTGTGGGGAAACCGGCGGCGCACGGCGGCGGCGGTGAACTCAGACGGCGCAAGGATGGCCGCCGCCTTCGCCGCGGCCTTGGGAATCACTCGCTTGGTCCACCATTTCCGGCCCAAAGACAGGCTCTCGGGCCTGTCCCACGCGCGCAGGTCGTGAATCATCAAGGCAAAGGGCAGATCGACCGGAGCTGGCGGGGTTTCGGTCATGAAGACCGTGGCGCCTAAGCGACGGCCGTGGGCCGCCATGGCCGGCCGAGCCAGGGCGCTACGCAAAGGCCCGGGGTGAGCCGGGACGTCCAAAATCACGATTTCGACCCCAGGCAAATCCTTGAACAGCGTTTCCGCGCCGCGGTTTACGAACAGGATCGGCTGCCAACCCCGGGAAGCCAAACGCGGCAGCAAGCAGTGAGTCCGGCGGGCGGCTCCGGTCATCACCGGGTCGTAGGAGGTGCCGTCCACCGCCAAGCGGGCAGAGGAAAGGCCTGGCCGCAGTTTCATGACACCAGTTCGGCCCAAAGCTCTTGCAGGCGATGGCACGGCCCGTGTTCGGGAAAAGCCGCCGCCCGCTCTCGGCCCCGGCGAATCCAGCGCTCCCGTTGCTCCAGGCTGACCTTCAGGACGGCTTCGGCCACTTCCAAAGGCTTTTCAAAATCCACCAAAACGGCGCCGTCCCCAGCGACTTCCGGCAGGGCCGCCCTGCGGTTGGCGATGACCGGGACACCGGCGGCCATCGCCTCCAAAATCGGAATGCCGAAGCCTTCGGATTCACTTGGCATCAAGAACACGTCGGCTCCGGCGTAAATCGCCGGTAGGTCTGATTCGGCGACGTAGCCGGGAAGGTGCAGGCGGTCCTGCAAACCCAAGCGCATGGCCAAATCCCGGCTTTCCAGGAGTTGGCGATTGTGGGGGCCGGCCAACACCAGGTGATGCGGGCCGCCGGTTCGATCCAGCAGTACCCGAAAAGCCCGCACTGCGTGGGGAAGGCCCTTGCGCTTCAAAGCCCGTCCAACGGTGAGCAAATAAGGCGCTTGGGCCGGCAAGCCGTACCGTTCGGCCATGGCTTGGCGCCGAGCTTCGGCTTGGTGAAATCGGCTTTCTACACCGTGGTAAACGGTGCGGCATTTGTCCGCCGCTTGAGGGTGGCGAACCGAGAAATTTTGCCGGGTTCGATCACTGACGCAGACGATTCGATCCGCTGCCTTGGCCATCAAACTGGTGATCAAGCGACGCCGGTGCAAGTTGCCTTCGTCTTCCACTCCCCGGGTTTCCAACCAGGAAAGTTCGTGCAAGGTGGCGACTTTCGGTTTGTCCAGCAATAAAGGAATGGCTTGAACCGGCGAATACCAAAGATGGACGCCTTCTCGATTGGCGAATGGCGGCACCAGTCGTTCTCGCCACAGCAGCTTGGGGGCGTCGGCGGCCAATTCCACCATGCGGAACCAGTGCTTTTCAATCGAGGGCAATAGTTGAGGCCGTTTCGGAGCCACCAGTAAATAGTCGTGGCCGCCTGGATCCCGATCCAGGCACCGCAACAATTGCAACAACGCTTTTTCCACTCCGGTGGCGTAGGGCCGATCCAAAGGGGAAACGTCAATGGCGATGCGCATGCCTGGTTCTCCTCGAGCCGGCCGGAGCCGAGTGGATTAAGCCACGGGGGTGGCGGCGAGGGAAGAAGCCTCTTGGTAAACCTGGAAAGTGGTTTCCGCCGCACCGTGCCAGGTGAATTCTTTCGATCGCAGGTGCAACACCGCCGCCGCTTGTTTGCGCCACCAATCTTCAGCCAGGATCCGTTCGATGCCTTCTTGGATCGAATCGATGTTGGCCGGATCGACCAGCATGGCTCCCTTGCCGGCAACCCAAGCCGGAGCCGTACTTCGGCCGACGATGACCGGAATCTGGCAGGCCATGGCTTCCAAAACCGGGAGACCGAAGCCTTCGTGAAGGGAGGGGTACAGCAACGCCATGGCACCGCGATAAAGCTCCAGCAAATCGTGATCGCTGGCTTCCTTGACCCAACGGATGCGCTTGCGATGGCGGGATCGTTCCATCCGAGCGATGAAATCCTCGTATTCCCATCCGGGACTTCCGGCAATCACCCAATCCGGAGCTTCATTCTTGTCCCACAGGTTTTCCAAAGCCACCAAGGTGCGGCAATGGTTCTTGCGCGGTTCGATGGTGCCGACGGTTAGCAAATACGGCGCTGCGTCCTTTTCCTTGGCTTCGCCAGGTTGAAACAACGGGTTGACCCCGTTGGGGACCACACGAACCTTGTTCGGATCCACGCCCATGAGTTCGGCGTCGCGGCGTCCGGTTTCCGATACCACGATGACCAAGTGAGCCTTGCTGATGGCGTTGCGCACCCGGTTCAGCAAGGTGGTGGTGTTCATGCCGTGAAAGTTCGGATCGACGGCGAAGGCGGCGTCGTGGAGGGTCAACACCCGAGCGGCGTGGCGGACTTCCGGATAGACGTAATCGGTGTAGTGGAAAACGTCGATCTTGGCCGGAAAGCGTCCGGCGTCCAGGCCGGGCAGTTGATTGACCAAGTTCATGGCCCGAGCTGGCAACCATCCCCGGTGCAAGCGGGTCCGGCCGGGTTCCAGATCTTTGGGAATGTCCAAGCCGCCGCGCCAAGCCGGAGCGAACAACTCCAAAAAAGGCTGTTCCGGAAGCTTGCTGAGGGCTCCAGCCAACTCGCGGGCGTAGCGGCCGATGCCGGCGCGGTTGAACAGGGCGGGACGAATGTCGAAGCCGACCTTCATGATGGTTTATCGTAACTTCGCTCGGGCTCCAAAGGTGACCACCAGTTCGCAAAGCAAGCGGGCGGTGGCGGCGCCGGCCAATCCCCACAGGGGAATCAAGCACAGGTTCAAAGTCACGTTCACCAGTAAGGCCAGGAAGGAAACTTGCAGACTCTCCTTGGCTTGACCCCGGGCGATCAGAGCGGTGATGAACACGCTGCCGCCGTAGGCGCACACCGACGCCCAGGCCAAGATTCGAAGGGCATCGACGGCGGCCAGGTAGGGCTCTCCGAACAGGGTCTGGAGGAACCAGGGAACCAGCGGCATGGAAAGGAGAGCGGCCGGGATCGCAAAGGCCAGCAACCGTTTCAGGAAGCGGCGCCGGGAGCGATGAAAGGCTTCCGGATCCCGGTCCGCCTGGGCCGCCATCGGCGGCATGGCCACCGCCAAGAAGTAGCTGGGCAGCAGCAAGGAAAGATTCAAAGCTCGGCTGGCCGGAGTGTAAAAGCCCGCCGCCGCAGGGCCGGCGAACCAGCGCAAAAGGAGTAGATCCAAACGTCCGTATGCCTCTCGAATCAATCCGCCCATGCCCAGGGTCAAACTTTCCCGGAGGAAGGATGGCTCGCTAACGGTGTCGCCGGTTTTTGGATAAGCCCGCAAGTATTTCTTTGCTCCAAACCAGATGCCCAAGTGAGCCAAGAACTTGCCGTACAAGCAAAGCGCAACGTAGACCAAAGGATCTTGACATCCTGAAGCGGTCAAGATCAGGACTCCAGCCACGGAAAGGGCGGAGCCAAGTAATCGGCATATCGACGGCCAGGCGAATTCCAAACGCAAATGAAAGACCACCCCGGCGGTGGCGGGAAGGCTTCCGAACAGGCTGAAGGCGCATAAGCCAATCGGGAGTCCCCAAGTCACTTGAGGATCGATTGCCGCGTAAAGGAGAGCCAGAAGCGAAGTCAACAATCCGGTCCAGCCGCGGAAGCGATGGGCTTGGCGCAGGCTCGGAATCAAGCCTTGGGGATGGGCGGATGCCCGGCGCAACAAAGCCATGGAAGATCCACCGTCGACCGCCACTTCCAGCAAAGCAAAGAGAAATAAATAGCTGGCGAATAAGCCGACCCCTTCCGGACTGAGCTCGTGGGTCAGGAGAAGGACGGTGATAAAGGCACTGGCGGCGTGGCCGAGTCGGCCCACCGTTTGGAATCCGATTCCCCAAGCGAAACGATGGGGGGTGGCCTCCGGAACCTGGGGAGCGGAGGATTCGGCCACCTTTGATTTCTCCCGGTCAGGAATTTCCAGCTAGGATCCGACGCAGGTTGGTCGCCACGGCTTGGCTAAAGGCCTCGGTTCCCAATTCTCCGCCTAGATCGCGGGTGGTTCGACCGGAGGCAATGGTTTCCCGAACCGCTTTGTTCAAAGCCTTGCCGACGCCGCGATAACCCTTGTGATTGAGCAGCATGGAGAAAGCCCACAAGGCGGCGGAAGGGTTGCACAAATCCTGACCGGCAATATCCGGCGCGGTGCCGCCGGCCGGATCGAACATGGCCAATTGCACGTCGCCCCGACGGTTGAATGCATAAGAAGCGCTGGCCCCCAAGCCGATGCTGCCGACGATGCCGCAGGCTGCATCGCTGACGAAGTCTCCATACTCGTTGGGAGTGACAATGACCCGATAGTCCTCGGGTCGCATGATCAACTTGGCCAGCAGGGCGTCGAACAACTCGGCGTGGTGAGGTACCCCTTCGTATTCGGCCGCCACCTCGGCCACCACTTCTTCGAAGAGGCCGTCGGTCGCTCGTTGAATGGTGTACTTCGAGGTGCTCACTACCTCGACCCCCAAACGCCTGGCCAATTGAAAGGCGAAATGGGCGGCGTGCCGGGAAGGTTTGCGTTCGATTACGCGTACGGAAACCGCCGCTTCGCTGCCGATGCGTCGGCCGGCGTCTTCATAGGTGCCGCCGACGGCGATGCGGACGATGTGGACGTCCACGGTTCCCTGGTGTCGAGTGGCGACGCCGGGAATGGTGGCCACCGGCCGGTGGATCACGCTGAAATCCAAGCGCTCGCGCAGCACCTTGTTCGGGCTTTCCGCTTCGGTAACGGTGGGGTATTTCAAGGCCACGCCCAAGTGGCGAATGGCGTCCTCCGCCTCTTGATAGGCACCTTCCGGATCTTCGCGGCGCCGCTCCAGGCTCAAATCCACCGGCGAGAAGCAGACGTCTATCGGCAATGCCTCGGCAATCGCGTGGACAGAAGCGGAAAGTTCCGCGGAGATGCCGTCGCCCAAGTATTCGGCGAGGTCCAGTGTTTCGTTGGCGGCCATGGAAGCGTGTTCAGCTTTCAGGAAGCCGGGAATTCTACCTGGGGTGGGCTGTGGCTGAAAGTCAGGGGGACAGGTGGCATATTTCATGTTTTGAGGCCGCTTTGCCGATAGAAAGCCACCTCCCGGTTCCCCGGGAAAGATGCGGTTGGAAAGGAATCATGTTGTCGTGGAGATCGCAATGGCTCCCGGCTGCAGGGCTCAGCGTCTTTATGTCGCTGTTTGCGGCCCAGGCGGTTGGACAAGAATCGGAGGACTTTTCCGGTGCGCCGCTGAGTTTCGGCATGTCGACGGCTCTGAGTGGGCCGGCCGCCGATCTTGGAAGGCAAATGCGGGCCGGTTTGTTGGCGGCCTTTGCCGAACGCAATGTCCAGGGAGGTTGGCAAGGTCGCGAACTCCGACTCACGGCCTTGGACGACGGCTATGAACCGAAACTGACCGTACCCAACATGCGGGCCTTGGTCGCCGATGCCGAGTTGTTGGCGGTGGTGGGCAACGTCGGGACGCCGACCGCCGTCGCGGCATTGCCGATCGCCCGGCGGGCGCAAATCCCCTTTATTGGCGCTTTCTCCGGGGCGGGAGTGTTGCGGAAACAACCTCCCGAGCCTTTGGTTTTGAACTACCGCGCCAGCTATGCCGAGGAAACCGCCGCCATGGTGGAGGCCTTGTTGAACTTTGGAGGATGTCGTCCTGAGGAGATTGCCTTTTTTACCCAACGGGACGCTTTTGGAGATGCTGGCTTTCACGGCGGATTGGCCGCCTTGCGAGCCCACGGTTTGAGTGAAGGTTTTTGGGTCGCTCATGGAAGGTACGAGCGCAACACCGAGGCGGTGGAAAACGGTTTGGCCGACATTTTGTTGGCTCCGGTCACTCCCAAAGCGGTGATCTTGGTCGGCACCTATGCTCCGTGCGCCAGGTTTATTCGGCTGGCCAGAGAATCAGGCTTGCAAGCCCATTTTCTGAACGTTTCCTTCGTCGGAGCGAACTCTTTGTCCAGGGCTCTCGGATCCCAGGGAAACGGCGTCATCGTGACCCAAGTCGTTCCTCATTACCGGAGTCAAATTCCGGCGGTTCAGGCCTATCGGAGTGCCATGAAAAGGCATCAACCGGATCAGGCCTTAGGTTTCGTATCTTTGGAAGGTTATTTGGTCGGTCGCCTGCTGATTGCGGGATTGGAAAATCATTCCGAAGCTGAAATCACTCGAAAGCAACTTGTGGTTGCTTTGGAATCCCTGGGAAAATTTGATCTTGGATTGGGGATTCCACTATGCCTAAGCGCCAAGGACCACCAAGCTTGCCATGAAATTTGGCCGACCGTGCTGAGCAACGGCCAAGTCGAACCCATGGATTGGCAGGATTTGCAAGACCGGGATTTTCATGAATGACACCATTAGCCGGTCCACTCGGGAAGCGCGACGGGTTTCCCGTTTGGTTTGGTTGCTTGCCGGGGTCGGGGGGCTGGCCGGGGCGGTTATTTTGGGGCTGGTTCATACCCTTTCCGGCGAAATGGACCAGGAGCGAATTCGGCTTGGCGAGCTGGAGTTGAATTACACTTGGAACTCCAATCAAATCCACCAGGACTTAAACCGCAGTCACCAGAGAATTGAGCATCTATTGGCTGGAAAGTCCGATCCTGAACCGGTGGATTGGGAAGCTACATTGTCGGGTTTGGTGATTTACCATCAAGGTAGAGAGGAGAAGATTTGTGAATGTCCGGTTCTACATACCTTTTTAAGTCTTGGCCGGCAACTCTCCAAAGTGGAAGAAAGGGCGGAAACCTGGCAGCGAACCTTTGCCGCGTTGGACGGATCGTTCCAACAGCGGGAAGAAGATTTTGACCGGTCTTTGAAGCAAGTTATGGTTGCGGTAGAGAAAGCCCAAGGCGGCCAGCGGCTGCAACTTGGGCGCGAACTATTGGCGTTGCGTCGCATGCCGGCGGAGGAAGCCGCCCTGCAAGCTCTGAAGATGTTAAGAAATCAAGGAGGAAGCGCCGACTTCTCTCAAATCCGAGCGGAATTGTTGGAAATATCCCAATTAACGAGAGATTTGCTGGCCACCAAAGATCCCGATCGCTTGGTAGATATCAAAGACAATCATTTCCAGCAAAGTCTGGTAAGGCTTCAGCATCAAGTCGATCAAGCTCGACGGATGGATCCTCAAGCGATTCCGGAAGACGTTTTGAAGCCGTTGCAGATGGCTTTGTTCGGCCATGTCGAAGCCACCGACCGGAAGCTTCCGGAAGCACCGGAAGAAAAGGTAGGCCTTTATCACCTGCAGGGAAAGCGCCTTGAACTAATCAGGGAGAATGTGGCGCTGGATGCAGAGATAAACCAAACTTTTCTAGACTTCCATCGGGCCAAAATGGAGGTGGAAGAACACCATCGGCTCCAAGCTGCCGGCCATCAACGCCGAGTGGATCGTTTGGTAAAGCAAGCGAGAATCGGGACCGGGCTGGTCGGCATCATCGCGTTGGGGTGTTTTTTGCTGCTTGCCAATCGAGTCAGCAAATCTTTGCGCAAGCAGATCGAACATCTTCGCAATGCCAATGAGGCGATGAACGAGGCCAGATTGGAAGCCCAATCTTCCAGTAAAGCGAAAAGTGAGTTCTTGGCTAATATGAGTCATGAGATTCGGACGCCGTTAAACGGCGTCATCGGCATGACCAGCTTGTTGTCCGATACTAAGTTGAATCTCGATCAAAAGGAATTCGTTCGGACCATTCAGAATTCCGGGGAGACGTTGCTATCGTTGATCAACGATATCCTGGATTTCTCCAAGATCGAGGCCGGCAAGATGGAGCTGGACGAGGTGGATTTCCAGCCGGCGAGCCTGGTGGAAGAATCCATGGAATTGGTCGCCGCTGCGGCTCACGACAAGGGCGTTGAGTTGATTATGGATTTGCCAAGCGAATTGCCGATGTTTTTGTTCGGTGACCCAGTCAGGATTCGTCAAATCTTGATTAATTTATTGAGCAATGCCGTGAAGTTTACCCATGAAGGAGAGATTGTAGTTCGGGTGCGATTCTTTTCGACTTCCGACCAGCGGATCGGTCTGCGAATGGAAGTGCAGGACACCGGTATCGGAATCCCGGCTGCGGCCCAGAAGCGCTTGTTCCATGCCTTTACACAAGCTGACGGCTCTACTACCCGGCAGTATGGTGGCACCGGCTTGGGTTTGACCATTTGCAAGCGCCTTGCCGAAATGATGGATGGCGACATTGGATTTCGAAGCAAAGAGGGTAAAGGCTCTCGCTTCTTCTTTACCGTTAGGGTGAAGCCGGCTCGCCGCGCCAAGGCGATTGCCCTCCCGACGCAAAAGGGATTGCTGGACGGCATGCGTGTCCTATGCGTGGACGACAACGAAACCAACCGCAAGATTTTGTTGCGGCAGACCAAGAAGTGGCGCATGGACGCCTCCTTGGCTGAAGGAGGGCAACAGGCTCTAAAAGCCTTGCATGAAGCCAATGACCATGGAAAGCCTTTCGAGATCGTACTTTTGGACATGAACATGCCGGGTATGGACGGCTTGGAGTTGGCCAATCGGATTCGGCAGGACCCGAACATTCAAGAGCCACTGCTGTTGTTGCTGACTTCCATGGACACGGTCACCCATGCCATGGCCGAGGAACATGGCATCGCCACCTTGCTGAGGAAACCGATTCGGCCCTCCCTCCTTTTGGATTCTCTAGTGGAATTGACCCATGGCGTCCATCTGGAAAACCTAATCGAAGTCCTGCCTTCTTCCGAGACCGGCTCTTCATCGAAAGAAAATGCTTTGCACGGCTTGAAGGTCCTTTTGGTGGAAGACAATGCGGTTAACCAAAAGGTGGCTTTGCGGATGCTGAGCCGTTTGGGTTGCCAATCGGAATTGGCTGAAGACGGCCGCCGGGCGGTGGAGAAAATCGCTTCCGGATCCTTCGACGTGGTTCTGATGGATTGTCAGATGCCGATCATGGATGGCTATGAAGCCACTCGCTTGATTCGGCGCGCAGAAACTTCCGGTCCAGTTTTGCCGATCATTGCCATGACCGCTAATGCGATGAAGGGAGATCGGGAGAAGTGCCTGACCGCCGGGATGAGCGATTATTTGGTGAAGCCGGTGGTGTTAGAAGCTCTGGAACGGCTGCTTTTGAAATACGCTCCGTCGACTCCTTCCGCCTCAAAGCGGATCGGCGTGGACGGTGACTCGGGATCGCGGTAAAGCCGTTTCAATGGCGTGACCGACTTTCTCGCTGAGTTCGTGAGCTTCGACGAAACTCAAGTTCCGGTCCATGTCCAAGTGAATTTCCAAGAAAATATCCCGACCGGAGCGCCGGGTGCGCAAGTCGTGAAAGCCGCCGACGGCCGGGGCGAATCGGCTGACCTCCCGCAAAATGGTGGCCGCTTCTTCGGTGTCCAAACCGCGGTCCATGAGGTTCTCCACCGCCTTCTTTAGAACCTCGCGGGCGGTATTCAGAATCAAGAGGGCAATGCCGAGGCCGACGGCCAAATCCGGCCAGGCGGCGTCCAGGAAATGGCTGGAAGCCAAGCCCAGGATGACCGCGGCGTTCATGAGCAAATCGCTGGTGTAATGCAGCGTGTCGGCTTCCAAAGCCGGCGAATCCGTGGCTGCCGCTGCCCGCTTCAGGTGACCGACCCACCACCAGGTCACCGCCGAACTCACCACCATGGTGCCGATGCCCAAGGATTGCATCCGCACTTCCGCTTCTTGGTTTACGAACCGCTGTACCGTTTCGATCGCCAACCCAAGTCCGGAAAGCAGGATGAACACCGCTTGGGCCAGGGAAGCCAAACTCTCGGCCTTGCCGTGGCCCCAAGGGTGGTCCGCATCGGCGGGCCTTTCCGCCGCCAGCACTCCCATCAGCACCAAAAGGGAGGCCAATACGTCCAACATCGAATCCAAAGTGGATCCGAGAATGCCGGCGGAACTGGTGAAGGCATAGGTCAGGGCCTTCATCAGCAACAGGGCGGCGGCCACCTTGACGGTTCGCAAGGCGGTTCGAGATCGCTCGTGCGGATGGCTTTCCATGGCGGAGGGAGGGAAACCCGGCTTGGAAACGTCCATACTCTACGTGCCTTCCATGACCCTCAGGAACCCCAGGGCCAGCGCCGGGCCTTTTCGAAGCGGCGTCGGCCGGCCGGGCCGACTGCTGGCAGTCGCCGTGCTGTTCATGCTGGCGGCGGTGCTGTGGATCGCCAGCCAAGATCCCCAGAGCGATCCGCCCCGGTTGATGCCGGAAAACCCTGCGCCGGCCGAGGTTCAGGGCGGCGGAAGCTCCTTCCCGGAGGAGGGGGGCGCCCGGCTTCCTGGCTTGCCTGGGGAAGGTCCGGTGGTGGTCGAAATGCGGTATCTGGGCCGCCAACCCGGGGAACGGCTGCGGCCTTTACGAGGCGGCGTGCTGGAGGGCCGAATCCGGACTGAGGACGGTCAGGGAGTCGCCGATTGCCTGATTCGAATCCAGGGAGGACCCCAAGATGGGCGCAGCACCCGCAGTGAGGCTTCCGGTTCTTATCTCATGACCGATTTGCTTCCGGGCACTCACTTCTTCGTTTTGGAAGTGCCGGGCCGGGAGCCTGTGGGACGACTGCATCGGGTGACCGGCTTGGGTAGAAGCCGTAGGGATTTCTACCTCGGGGTGCCGATTCGATTGGAACTGTTGGTTCGGGATCATGAGAACAAAGCTCTGGCCGGAGCCAAGGTTCGGCTGGACTTGGGACGCCAGGAAACGGTCAGCAACGGCGAAGGCCTGGTGTTTTTCGACGGCGTGACCAGTGGCCCCAGGGTTTTGGTGGACGTCCTCTGCGAGGGCTTCGTGCCGGTTCGCCACGAATTGAATTTGGCGCCGATTCACGCCCAGCGCGGTCCAGTGGAATTACCCCCTATGCGCCGCGGAGCGAAAATCAGGGGGCAGGTTAAGTCCTGGCCAGGAAACCCTTTACCTACGATCACCGTAGTCCCGCGAACGGATCGCCCCGGCCCGCAGCAGGTGATTTGGGAGCGCTGGCACGGCCTCACCGTTGGCGCCAACGGCCGCTTTCTGCTGGAAGATCTGCCGTCCGACCGCATGATCGACATTCGCGTGTTTCATCCGGAAGGGGTATCCAGTCCGCGGGCGATCAAGCCGGTTCTGGCTTATGCCGCCAACGTCGATTTCGTGGTGAAACGCGGCCGCGAGCGGATATCCGGACAGGTGGTGGACGAAGGGGACCAGCCGGTGGCCGGCGCCCTGGTGGCCCTGGAGGCGGCCGACCCGGGAGCGGTCCTGGGCAAGCTTTATCCCGGGCTGCAAAGCGGGCCGACTTCCGCCCGCTTGCCGATGCCGGCGGCCTTGAGGCGGGAGTGGACCACCGGGGTCGACGGCCGCTTCGATTTCGCCTGGGGCGATCACCCCCCCGGTAGCGGTCATTTGATCCTGAGCGCCTTCAAGGAGGGCTACAGCCCCAGCCGCCGGGAAATTCGCAGTTTGCGTTCCAGTACCCAACTGGTCTTGCGCAAAGAAGTCCGGACCGGGGCGCTACAACTTGCCCGACTGAATGGCGGCCCTTTGCCGGAAGCCGATCAAATTCAATGGTGGTTGGATGGCAAGCTGCTGGCCAAGGCGGAGGATTTAGAGGTGGGCTTCTATCACCTTTTGGTCCGCCGGGGAGAACTGGTGTTATTCCGCCAAGACAGCTTCTCGGTACAAGGACCGACGGAGATTCCCTTGCCCTGATTTCCTTAGCTTGATGGCCTGCCCTCGATCGGAAGCAGGCTTGGATCGGGGCCTATACAATTCGCCGCCGGCGCGGCGTTCGCGGTCATGAAAAACATCTCTCTCGGTGAACCCCTTTCCAAAGAGCAACTGCTGGCTTTGGCGGCCGGCCGCTCCCTTTCCCTGCGTTTAGGTCGGGACACCTTGGCCAAGGTGAAAACGGCGCGCCAAACCGTGGCCGATATCGCCGCCGGGGAGGCGCCGGTTTATGGAGTCAATACTGGATTCGGTTTGCTTGCCCGGGAGCGAATCCAAAGTGAAGACCTCGGTTGCTTGCAGCGCAATTTGTTGTTGTCCCACGCCGTCGGTACCGGTCCGAATTTGCCGGCGGAGGAAGTCCGTTTGGCTTTGTTGTTGCGGATTCAATCCGTTTGTCAGGGACATTCCGGCGTCCGTCCTGAATTACTGCGCTGGTTGATCAAGCTGTTTCATTCCGGTTGGCTGCCTCGGGTTCCCGAACAGGGGAGCGTCGGTGCTTGCGGCGATTTAGCTCCCTTGGCTCACTTGGCTTTGCCGGTGATCGGAGAAGGGGAATTGATGGACGAGGATGGGCTTTGCCGGCCGGCGGCGGAAGTTTTGCCGCTGATCGATTTGCAGCCTATGACCTTGGCCGCCAAGGAAGGCTTGGCTTTGATCAACGGCGTTCAAATCAGCAACGCCGTCGGTTTGGTGGCTTGGGCACGGATGTGCAACCTTTCGGTGTGCGCCGACATCGCCGGGGCCCTCGGGGTGGAAGCCTTGTTAGGCAGCCATCGCCCGTTCGACGCTCGAGTGGCAGCGATTCGGCCCCATCGCGGCATGAAGGCGACTTCGGCCAATTTGCGCAAATTGTTGAAAGCTTCCGAAGTGCGCAAATCTCATCGCCATTGCGACCGGGTTCAGGATCCCTATTCTTTTCGTTGCATGCCCCAAGTTCACGGCGCCTGCAAAGATGCATTGGCCTATTTGGAATCTTGCTTGTTAGTGGAAGCCAACAGCGCCACCGACAATCCCTTGGTATTCCCTCAACGCGGAGACACGGTTTCCGCCGGTAACTTCCATGGCCAACCGATTGCCATGGCCATGGATCACGGAGTGAACGCCTTGTGCGGTTGGGGCAACATCAGCGAGCGCCGGATCGCGATTCTGATCGATCCTGCCATGTCCCAGTTGCCGGCCTTTTTGACCCCGAAACCGGGATTGAATTCCGGTTTGATGATTCCTCAGGTGGTGGCCGCCGCCCTTTGCAACGAAAACAAGGTGCTTTCTCATCCGGCCAGCTCCGACACCATCAGCACTTCCGCCGACCAAGAAGACCACGTCAGCATGGCCATGAATGCCGCGCGCAAGTTGCGGCAAGCTGCGATCAACGTGGAGCGAATCTTGGCGATTGAATTGTTTACCGCTGCGCAAGCTCATGAGTTTCACAAGGAGTTGCGCCCCGGCCGTGGAGTCGCCGCCGTTTACGATCTAATTCGCCGGCACGTTTCGCCCTTGGATGAAGATCGTTTCTTGGCTCCGGACCTGGATCGTTTGCACCAGTTGTTGCGAGACGGCGAGATTCGGGCCGCTGCAGAAAATGTGGTTGGATCCTTGGTGGCTTAACGCTGAAACTGGCACAAAGCATTGGAGGTAATTTTTAAGCCTCCGGCGTAACCAAAGCCGCCTCAAGCCGTCTGCCTAGCCGAACCCTTTTCTTTCGGAGGCACCGGCGATGCCGCGTTTTCAACCCCCGCACTGCCCCTGGGACGCCTGTCCCAGCCGCACCGATTCCGTCCCCTTCCGCTTTCAAAAACGAGGCTTCTACAGCGGCCGACAGCAACGCAGAATCCAGCGCTTTTGGTGCCACGGCTGCCGCCGTTCCTTCTCGTCACAAAGCTTCAAGTTCCACTATCGCCTGAAGTACGGCCGGCTCCATCTCGACTTCTGGCCACTGGTGGTGAGCAAAGTCACCCTGCGACAAAGCGCTCGCATGCTGGGAGTGGATCGCCGCACCTTGGCTGACCGCCTGTTGCGCATGGGCGAACACGCTCGCCGCTTCCATCGCTTGCGATTACAGGAGGTGGCCGCTCGAGGCGGGCTACCGGGAGTGTTTCAACTGGATGAGTTGGAAACCTTCGAAACCGACCGCAGACTGCAGCCGGTGACCGTTCCGGTGCTGATCCACCGTGCCAAGTATTTCGTCGTTCACCTGACCGCCGGCACCTTGCCCTGCCGGGGATCGCTCCCTCCACGGTTGAGAAAGAAGAAGGAGGAACGGGAAAAACTGTTCGGCAAGAGACGCTCGCAGTCCCGGCAAGGAGTGGAAGCTTGCTTGCAGACTTTGAAGGAGGTCTTGCCTCCAAGGCAGCCGGCGGTGCTGCAAAGCGATCGCAAGAAGATCTATCCCAGCGTCTTGAAATCGGTGTTTGGAGCCGCAGGTTTCCAGCACCTGCAGGAGTGCTCCAAGCGCAAGCGGGATCGAGGCAACCCGCTGTTTCCGATCAACCACACCCTGGCGCAAATGCGGGACAACCTCTCCCGGCTGGTGCGCCGCAACTGGGGCCACTCCAAGAAGCGGAGTTGGCTGCGGCTGCACATGTGGCTGTGGCTTTTGTGGCGCAACTACGTGCGGCCGATCACCGCCGAGGGCGAGCCCCCGACTCCGGGGATGTTACTGGGGGTGACCTCTCGGCGTTGGACCGCCAGGGAGCTGTTTCGGTGGAGGATTTTTTCTTCCTCCTACCTCCAATAGTTTGTGCCAGTTTCCTTAATGCTGGAATTCGGACGCTTCCACCTTCCAAGGATCCCCCGGCACAATCTTCCAAACCAAGCGGCGTCCGTTTTCAAAATCTTCCTGGCTTTCGAGCAAATCCTGATCGAAGGTAGCAGGAAGGTGAGCGATATCCCAACCGTCCACCAAGCGCAGCGAAAGTTGCCAGGAACCGGCGGCCACGGCGACGGTGGCTTTGGCTCTCTCTCCTAGCGGCAAAGGCCCGATTTCCTTGATCCAGCTTCGTTCCGAACCTGGGCGCTGGAATTGCAAATGAAAACGAGGACCGTTTAAGCCTTTTGCCTTGCGGGCGTCGATTTCAATCCAACCGCCGGGGATTTCGTTGATGGTGAAGCCTCGTTCCCGATCGGCAAAGGGCAGCAAAGGAGGAAATTCCCACTGTCCCGGGCCTTCCACTTCCAATTGATAATGATTCCAAGGCAAAGTGAAGCGGCGACTTTGTTCCGGTAGCAACACCGCTTCCAAAATGGGTTCCCTTCCGAGCAAACCAGAGCCGGCGAACAGGCGCACCGTAATCGGATCGGGATTGCCGGAATCGGTCGCCACTTCCAAGCTGAGTTCCCCTTGAGGCCAGTCGACTTGCAGGCTTTGAGTTCCTTCCGGGGCTTCGCCAAGTTCCAGGAAGGGAGTACCGCCTTGGTTTCGAAGGCCGGCGGCGTTCCAATACGCTGGCGCTCGCAACTCCACCTTGCCCGAACCGACCAACGGAAAGAAAGCCAACCCTTTGGCATCCGATCGAACTCGGCTTTGGCCGTAGCCACCGGCGGTTTGCCAGTTGGCAATGACGCTTTGAAAAGGAACCGCCTGGCCGTCGGCTTTTAAATAAACACTCAGGGAACGCCCTTGGCTGAATTGGAGATCCTGTTGAACCTCCTGGCCTTGAATTTCTATCTTTAGGGGAGGCGGCTGCCAAGCCAATCCAGCCAGAAGCCGGACGGAGTATGAACCAGGAGTTAAAAAGGCCTGGTAGCGGCCGTTGGCTTGAATGGGAATTCGTAGACTTTGGACCGCCTCATTTTGGAATTCGAGTAAATGAGTCCCGGAAGCCAAGGGAAAGGGAAGTTCCACTTTCCCGTGTAAACGGCAAAGGTCGGGAATTTCCAAAACCGTGGTTCGATTCACCGCCTGATGGGCCCAAACCCGTCGGAAATCCGCATCGAAAACCAGCCAGTGCATATTTTCTCCTCGGATCTCCGGATCCGCTTGGAAGTCGTCTCTGGAAGGAAGGGGAGAGGCTTGTCCCCATTCTTCAGAGTTCCAAATTTGATTGGCGGAGCGACTTTTTCTCGCTGCCGGCGCGGCTTGCAGCGGACGTCCTCCAAATCGATGATCCCAAGGATAAACGGCGTACCGGAACCATTTGCGGTCGCGATCGTCAGCGACCCGAATGCTTGCTTGGAGCTTTTGCCGGTTGGGAATGGTGATGTTGTTTTTCGCCCGCAAACCGGCAGGAAAGGTTTGCAGCCACCGTTGGCCTTGACCGGTTTTGACTTCTAAAACGATCCGGTTTCTTGGTAAAGGTCCGAGAAAGGAAGCAATTCCTTGTGGATCGCTTTGAAGCTCCAAGGCCGGAAACGATTCGGAATGAAGCCGGACTTCGGCTTGTTGAATCGGCTTTCCGTCCTCCCCTCGAAGTTGAAGGGTCCAATTCTGCCGAGCGGCGATTTGAAAGGTCGGCCGGCGCCGAGAATTTTGCTGCTGTCGTCGGGGCAACCATTCATAACGATGGGCATGGCCGGCGGCGCCAACTCGCAATCGCAAACCGAAAGCTCCCGGAACCTGAGGAGGATGGGGAAGGGTCAAGATGCCTTCTCCATCGGGAAACCGGACCCGCCCCAATTCAGCCAAGAAAGAGGCCGGCAGACAGTTTTCCGCCGGCGAGCCGGGCAGAGCTTCCCAGCGTGCAAAACTCTGGGATAGGAGTTCGGGCTCGGGAGCTTGAATCTTGACTTGTCGCGGTCGGGCCGGAGGCAAGGTCAGAAGAAGTTCCTGAGGCCAAGCTTGGGTCACGGTGAGGGCGTACCCTTTGGCGGTTACGGCAACGTATTCCTGCCAGGGTCGATCCCCTTCCAAGTTCAGGGTGAACGCACCAAAGCGATCGCTTCGAGTACTCAACCCAGCCCAAAAAATCCTGGCGTCCGGCAAAGGACGACCTTGGGAATCCAAGACTTGCCCGCGAATCCAATGCCCGGCCAGGGTTTGCTGATCCAGGCTATGGGTCGCCCGATCTTCTCTCGCCGCCGGAGCCGTCGGTCCGGTTTCGCCTTCAGGAGTTCCCGGATCTTTCTGACGTTCTTGCCCAGCTTCTTCGGTGGTGAGCGAAGGTTCCGGGTCCTTGTACGGCGGGCTCTGCCAAAGAATGACCAGCAGCGCGGCGAAAACGGCCAAAAGGCTGCATAGGGCCAGGCCGCGGACGGTGAGGAAGGAAGGAAGCCGCATGGGGTGAAGACCCCAGGGGATGGCAAGGTGTCCTTCTCATCCTGGCAAGGAAGGCCGATTGCAGCAAGTCGGAGATGAAAAGTGGCGGGCGCCGCCCATTACCCCCCGGGTGACGCCCACCATAAACGAAGCGTGTAAGCGATGCCTCGCTTCAGCGTGCTCCCTCCGCGTGTTGCAGTAGGGTGCCGTTCCAACCTCCGGAGACGTAACAACCCGGACAAGGCAGGGGACCGTAGGCGAAACTGCGCCGGCCAACGTTGAGAGTCAGGCTCGGCCGGGCCACGACTTGGCCGCTGGGAATTTCGTAGCTTTCGCAATCGGCTCGAAAGCCGGTCCAGTCGCCGCCGTAGACAAAAACCCTTGGGCCGACGTTGTCCATGCCGCAACCGGCTCGATCCTGGCCGAACACCGGATCGTTTCGAAACGAAGCCGCGGTTTGAAATTGGCCGCTGGCTAAATCGAAACTTTGCAGGAAGGTGCTGGTGGCGAAGCCGGTCATATAAACCTTGGCGTCCACGAAGTTGGCGGTACTGGTGATGGTGATCAGATAATCGGCGTGGGCCATGGGGGATCCCGGTTGAAAGGTTCCGCTCCAGGTCTCGAACAGCCAGGAATCGTCGTAATAGAAGTTCAGGTCGGCGCCGCCGCAAACCAGAATTTCTCCGCCGCCGATGTTGGAAACGCCGACTCCGAACATGGGCCGCGGCAAACGGGTCGGGTGGACCGTCCAACTATCCGCGAACGGATCGAAGACCTGGACCAGATCCACCGGTTGGTTGGCCACGTCCGTGCCGCCGAAGACGTACATCAAACCACCGGAGAAAACGCAACTTCCCATGACGTTGCTGACCGGAACCGGCATGACCGAGTGGCTCTGGGACCAGGTATCGGTCTGGCGATCCCAAATCTCCACCCGATCGGCGCGACCGCCGCCGGCGATCTCTCCGCCGATGACGTAAAAGTCCTTTCCGCCGATGGTGGCGCTTCCGCAGCGGCTGCGGGCAGTCAGCGGCCGGGCCAAGACGTACCAAGCCGGCGTCCCTTGGATGGCTTGACCGCTGAAGGCTTGGCCACCTAAAGAGCCGGCGCCCGGTTGAACCAGAGCGGTATCGCTAAGAATGCCCGGTTGGCCGCTGTCATAGGCGACCGGACCTTGGGCCAGGGCCGAACCGGCCAACCCAAGGCTGGCAGCAAAGAGGCAAGGCAAGCTTCGAAGTGAAAGGCTCATCGCGCAGAAACGATCCTCCCGGGGGTATGAGCCAGAATCGAGGTCTTTGAAGTTCAGGCAGTGAGGATAATGTGGAGAAAATATGATGCTATAAATTGGATGGATTGATTAAACACATATGAAATAAAAGGTTAAGTGGTTCACGGCGTACATATTGATCCCTCACTTTAACATTATCAGACCTTTGAGGGCAGGCTGGTCGACGCCTAGAAACGGATCTCTAGATGAATCGCCGTGATCCAGGCGTCCGGAAAGGCCGGGTTGCCCTTGGGATGGACCACCCGTTGGATATCCGGCTTCAGGCACCAATTCGGAGCGAGGGCAAAGCGATAGAAGATTCCGAAGATTTGTTCGCTCGGTTCCCGGAAGGTGTAGCCCTGGGCGTCGGCGCCGATTCCCCACTGCATACTGAGACCCAGGGAGTCCCGGTTTCGCCCAGGAATCAGGCCCGGCAGGGCCAAGCCGCCTTCGTGTCGAATTTCGCTGTGGAAGGCTTCCTTGGGGAATTGGGAAACGCGGAAATAGCCGTCCAATCCCTCGACTCCATGCACTCCAAACCAGTCCGCAACCCCATCCGAGGAGTCGTGGGTGGCCCTGGCGAAAAGCCGGCCCTCAAAGGAGCGGAGTCGCTGGAAGGCAAGCCATGGATCCACCTCCTTTGCTTTGAGAGGGGAGCCTGCCCCTTCCTTTTCTCGCGAATCTTCATCTCCACCGCCATGGGTTGAATGGTGCCAATCCAGGGCGATTTGGGATTCGGCCAGCTTTGGAGCGGCTGTTTCCAAAGCCAAGGCAGCGGGGCTGAGAACCCACGCGGCTACGACGAGATGGAGGGGTAAGCTGAACAGCATTCGGTCAGGTTTCCGAATTCGGCCCGCGTCCAGGCAGAAGCGTCCTACCCGTATCGGTTCTCTCCCAGTCGAAACATAGGAGGAAATTGGTGTTTTCGGCTGGATAGCCCCGGATGAAGGGGGACTGAAAGTCTTATCGGGAGAGGACTAACATAGAGGGCTAAGAAGGATCCACCATGACCGTGACCCGCCCCGTCATCGAAATTCAGCCCGGCGCTCAGCAAGCTCCCCACGGCGACCGCCTCCACTGTCAGGACTGGCACGCGGAAGCGGCCTTGCGCATGTTCTTGAACAATTTAGACGCGGAAGTTGCCGAGCGGCCGGAAGATCTCGTGGTTTACGGTGGCGCTGGCAAGGCGGCCAGGAATTGGGAAGCGGCGCAAAAAATCGTGGCCACGCTGCAGCGGTTGAAGCTAGATGAAACCCTAGTGGTGCAAAGCGGCAAGCCGGTGGCGGTATTTCGAACCCGACCGGGAGCCAGCAAAGTCCTTATTGCCAACTCCAATCTGGTGGGGAAATGGTCCCATTGGGGACATTTCCGCGAACTGGAGCGGAAGGGCCTGATGATGTACGGCCAGATGACGGCCGGTTCCTGGATTTACATCGGGACCCAGGGCATATTGCAAGGCACTTATGAAACTTTCGCCGCCGCCGCCAATCTCCGTTTCGGCGGCAGTTTGAAAGGAAGGCTTTGCGTAACCGCCGGTTTGGGAGGTATGGGTGGAGCTCAACCGCTTTCGGTCACCATGAACGAGGGCGTTTGCTTGATCGCCGACATCGATCCTTCCCGATTTGAAAAGCGTTTGAGGACTCGTTATCTAGATGAACAAGCTCCCGATTTGGAAAGCGCGATTCGCCGCGCTTTGCAAGCTAAGGAAAAGGGCGAAGCGGTTTCGATCGGCGTCGTGGCCAATGCCGCGGATTTACTGGAAGAACTGATTGCCCGCAACATCGTGCCGGATGTATTGACCGACCAAACCAGCGCCCACGATCCGCTGAACGGATACGTTCCCCGCGGCATCGACTTCGAACAAGCCTTGAAGTTGCGCAGCCAGGATCCCGGGGAATATGAAAGACGCAGTTTCGCCACCATGGGGGACCACGTCCGAGCCATGCTGGAATTGCAAAAACGCGGTGCCGAGACTTTTGACTACGGCAACAACCTCCGGGCTTTCGCTCAGGAGGAGGCCGGAGTGGAACGGGCCTTTGACTTTCCCGGTTTCGTTCCTGCTTACATCCGCCCCTTGTTTTGCGAAGGCCAAGGGCCGTTCCGGTGGGCCGCTTTATCCGGAGATCCGGCCGATATCGCCGCCACCGATCAAGCCATTCTTGATCTGTTCCCGGACAAAGCCCATTTGAGCCGCTGGATCCATATGGCTCAGGAAAGAGTCGCTTTCCAGGGTTTGCCCAGTCGGATTTGTTGGCTCGGCTACGGCGAACGTCATCTCGCCGGTTTGGCGTTCAATCGCCTGGTGCGGGAGGGAGCGGTCAAAGCGCCGATTGTGATCGGTAGGGATCATTTGGACTGCGGCAGCGTGGCCAGTCCCAATCGAGAAACCGAAGCCATGAAGGACGGCAGCGATGCTGTCGCCGATTGGCCGCTGTTGAACGGAATGGTGGCGGTGGCTTCCGGGGCTAGTTGGGTCAGCATGCACAATGGCGGCGGCGTCGGTATTGGATATGCCCAACACAGTGGCCAAGTGCTTTGTTGTGACGGCAGCGTTGAAATGGATGAGCGCATTCGAGCCGTACTTACCAATGATCCGGGGATGGGAGTGGTTCGGCACGTAGACGCCGGATACGCCGAAGCCGTCCGCTGTGCCGAAGAACGTCAAGTAGACATTCCTTGACCATGACTTTGGCTTTCCGCCGGTTGATGGGGGAGGTCCAAGCCTGCCGCCTTTGCGAAGCCTTTATGCCTCATGGCATTCGCCCGGTATTGCAGGCCCACCCGGAAGCGGTCATTCTGATTGCTGGGCAAGCTCCTGGACGGCGGGTTCTTGAAACCGGAGTTCCCTTCGATGACCCGAGCGGGGATCGCTTGCGGGATTGGATGGGTTTAAGTCGCGAGGAGTTTTACGATCCTCGAAAGGTCGCCATCATTCCCATGGGCTTTTGCTATCCCGGCAAGGGCAAGTCCGGGGATTTGCCGCCGCGGCCGGAGTGCGCCGAGGCGTGGAGACAACCTTTGTTGGAGCGATTGCCTGCCGTCCGCTTGACTTTGGTGATCGGTCAGTACGCGATGAAATGGCATTTGGACCTGGGAACGGCGAATTTGACCGATACGGTTCGCAATTGGAAAGCCCACCGGCCGGCGATTTTGCCTCTTCCCCATCCGAGCCCTCGGAACAACATCTGGCTGCGCAAAAATCCCTGGTTCGAATTGGAAGTCCTTCCCTATCTTCGTCGGCGGGTGCGCACTCTCATGGCTTAGTGGGTTTTCTTCGGCAGCTCTGTTCGTCGGCTTATTAGGGTGTAATCCGAATCGGCCAGGCGATGGAGGAAAGGCGGCCGGTGACGACGTGATTGGATTGATAGGAAATGACGGCCATGTGGAATATTTTGCCAACTAAATGGGTCAAGGGTGGATCGTTATGGAGGACGGCCACTGCTTGACCATTCGCGTCAAGCCATCCAAATGCTCCTTCCAAGTTTATGGGTGATGCTCCCGTGAGCATTTGACTCAATAAGAGGCCGGGGCTCAGGGGAACTTGAACTCCGGCGATCTGAGTGGGACCGATTCCGGCTCCTGAAAGAAGGACCGCGTAGGGAAGGCCGGCTTCGCTCACAGGAAAGGTAATCTCGATATGAAGAGGAGAGCCGGAAGCTACGGAAAGGCGAGTTGTGTTCGCAAAAATAAATGGATTCGGGTTGTACGCTTTGACTGCTCCAACTCCGGACAGATTCTCCTGCCAGGTGGCGGGTGCGCCGGTTAGGATGGCATCCAGGTTTCTTCCTTCTATGTCACCAAGGACGGAAAGAGATTCACCAAAACCAATATTCGGCTCCGTTCCGGCAAAGGAGTCGATAAAGGTACCGTCGGCTCCTGATCGTATTTCGACTCTTCCTTTTCCGTCAGGCTGAGAAATAGAAGTAAAGGCAAGGTCCGTTCTGCCGTCGAAATTCATATCGCGAAGGCTAGAAACGGCGAAACCGATGTGATCGTCCTTGGTTTGACCGTCGATTCGGTGTAGGAGTGTGCCTCCAAGACCGGAAAGAACATATATGGAGCCGGCATCCTCGTTGAAATGCCCGGAGCCGATGGCACTGATGGCGACATCATCGAAACCGTCAGTGTTGATGTCGCCAAGATTGCATACCGCTGTACCGAAAAGCCCGTCCTCCACGAGGGGACCAACGAAATCATATAGCAGATAACCAGTGGACCCTGAATAGAGATAGGCGGTGCCTACGTCTTCCACCCCATTTCGGGTAGAGCGAGGGGCGCCAATGAGAAAATCCGGATATCCATCGGCGTTGACATCGCCAGCGCTGCTTAGGGCTTGGCCGAATCGATCCCCGGCCAGCATTCCAGTGAACTCCAACAAAATAGAGCTGTCCAATCCTGAGTACACGGTGGCGACTCCTGCGTCTTTTCGGCCGCCGGGATCGGCTCGATCCGCACCCACGATGAGGTCGTCGTAGCCGTCCATATTGACGTCTCCGACCCCGGCGACGGAAACTCCGTGGTTCTTTCTAAAACTTTCCACAGTCCACCAAATTGTTCCGTCGTGCAGGAGCACAGTAATTCGGTTGTTTCTGGGCGATCCGACCACGACGTCGGGCCGTCCGTCTGCGTTCACATCTCCTGCTGCGGCGACGGAATAACCGGTTCTACCGCAAGCCGTCCAATTCCATAATGGCAAGCCGAAATGGCCGCTAAAAGCGTAAATGCAGCCTGCATCAGAATTTTCATAAGGCGCTCCAACAACGAAATCACCCCAGCCATCTCCGTCAAGATCCCCTACACCGGCGACGGCCTGGCCAAAAAAGCTTCTCTCCACGGTTCCGAAAATATGGTGTACTGACTCCCACTCTCCCCCGATCCGTTGTGCGAATCCTTGAGGAGCAAGAAGCAAGGACAAGGCGACGCCCCATAAAAGGAAGCTGAGGCATTTGGAATTCCGGCAGGGGGCCGAGTTTCTCATCCAATCCTCCTGGCAAGGAATTTTGCTAGATTTTATCACTTTCTTTTCCTGTGTTAAAGGTGGTACTTTTGCTTGTGGTGGCAATGAATGATGGTCATTTACGGATTTTGGCTGGCAATATCCATGAAGCGAATGAAGGGACGGGATTGATTGGCGACTTTTCGGTCGAAAACCACGGCCATGTAGTATTCCGGATCTGCTTCCCATATGGAGTATGCTGGGCGGTCGGCATGATCTGAGATCCCCTTTGCGTTATCGATAGGAAAGCATTTAAATTCGTCCCAGCACCGAATGTGCTCTGGTGAACTGGCCTCGTCATGGAAAAGCACTGCTTCGAAGGTTGAGTCGGGAAGAGGGCCGTTCTTGGCGAATATCGGCCGCGCATGGTCTACATTTTCTAGATTCCCTAGAGGGTAATTCCGATCGAATTGAATCTGACCGGTGGAGGTCAAATGAAACTCGACCCAATCAATCATGGGATCATCCAATCCGTCAGTTTGGTCGTCATCAAAAGTAGACCAGGCAATGCTCATGTTGTGGCTTGAATCCTTGGTCTTTCCGAAAACCGGTCTGCGATGATGCCAGTTTGGGTGAGAGGTTGCGGTGGTCAAGATTTCCATATCCTCTTCTTCAAGGTGACCATTGGGATGGTAGGAGAAACTCCAAATTACAATCCTTCCTGCATTGGTGGGGGAATCCTCCCACTCGCCGTATGCGAGCACCAGGAAGCCATTCTTGTCTTCAATGAGCCGGGGCGCAATGCGTTTGGACAGGTTGTATGTAGGATTATGATGAGATCTAATACCGGAGATCATCCATTCATTCGGCGACGGAGCTTCGCCGTCGGTGACCAGGGGGGCTCCGGTAATATCCGTATCGTAGTTAACGTATATTCCGTAGAGGTTGTATTCATAAGCTGGCCCCGGTTGATTCAAGAATGTTATAGCTACGCCGTTCTGATCCGGAAGTAGACCTGGGCTGAATTGGCAAAGGCCGAGGTTGATGCCCGAAGCTCCAGCGTCAAACCAGTGGCCTGGAAATCCTTCCTGCGTGGAAACTACGTGCCCCAGGCCGGGATTAGAGGCGAAATGGAAAGTTGCCTCGTTGAATGAAGCGTCTCCGCGATTGAGAATTTCCACTGCAATGGTTTCGATTCTTGTCAACCGATCTCCATAGGTTTGGGTCCTTGGGTAGGCGATGATGAAATTTGTTCCAACGGAAGTGACGTGAGGCTTTTCACATTCCATTAATTTTCCTGCAACGCCCTTCTCTGGATCACCAATCAGGTGAGCCATTGGTGGGATCTTCCAGAAGCGACGATTTCCATCCATTTTGGTTGGAATGAAAACGGCACTGCTCTGGACTGTTTTCCAGGATTGAGATCCTGCGTGGGTTATTTCGTCCCAGACAACGAGTGCGTCTCCTATATCGTTATAAGCAACAATGACGTGGTCTGCGTTCTCTGAGTTTGGGTCAACTATCGGAAGTTCCGTCGGCAAATCCTGGACTGAAACCAAAGTTGGATCTTGGGCCAGGGTTAGCCTCGAAGAAAAGAGCGTCGGCAAAACAAGAATTAGCGGGAGCCAAGTCATCTTCTCGGTTATGTTTCATTTATGGAATGAATTGAGAGGCATGGCTTTGTTCGGATTCCTCTCAAAAAATCCGAGAGGAATGCCCAAATTGGTGATTCCTGCATGGTTGAATCTGGCAATCAGCCACCCTCGAAGGAATCTGCGACCGATCCTGGATGGGAAAGGCCTTCTTCCTTCCTGAGTTGCGAGGCTGAGGCCGTCTTGGTCAAAAATTTTTCCCCTTTTCTTAAGTGGGGCACCCTTCGGTTTTTTGCCCTCGGAATAGAATCAAGGAAATAGATTGTTGATTCATCCCCTGCTCAAAGGAAAACAAAGGTTGCGCCTTGGAAAAACAGGTGCGCGGGCCTGTTGCGGCGGTCAAAACTACAGAAGGAAAATAGGTCGCCTAGCTGCAGATGAAAAGCCTGGGGGGGCGTTCGGAATACTGCGGAGGCTTGTCGTCATTTGGGAACCGGGACCTTGCGCCTTTAAGATGACGTGACGATTTCAAACTTCGTGGACGTGTTAGTCCAAGCGCCTAATGGATGGAACCATGGCGGAAGTTTCCATTCAAACTCCGATGTTCAACGAGGATGACGTTTTGGAGGTTCGTTATCAGACCGACCAGGGAGAAATCGCTTCCGAGTTCTATCTGGGCGGTTGATTGAACCCAAGGGAGCAGCAACATCTGAGAATGGAAATCGAAAAACTACGGCTCGTACAGAAGCTGTTTTAACTTCTCTCTGGCACGCTCCACCACTTTTCGGGCGGCTTCCGTCTTAAGATCAACTTCTTCGGCGATCTCCGAAATAGATTTGCCGGCAAAGGCAAGCCGAAGAAGTTGCTGCTCCCTGGGGCGCAGTCGATAGATCGCTGCGTTCAAGCGAGCCAGAGTTTCGGCATTGGAAACTTCGGAATCGGGGCTTGCTGCAGGGCTCTCCGGTTCCCAATGTTGCTCGTTCGGGAAAACTCTTTGATCTTCCCTGCGCTTTTGAGCCTTGGTGCCGCGAACCTTATTGGCGAGCTTCTGGCGGAATTTGGTCGATAGTAAACTCAGAAATGCGGCTCGATTGTAGAACTCAAGGTCGCTCAGTTGCATGCACAAATCGCCAAGAATGGAATCGACCACGTCCGCGGTTTCCAATTGGCGTCGCAAATTGGGCGGAACCTTTCCGCGAGTTAGCCGCAGAACGTCTTTCCAAAAGAAGCCGATAAATTCTCCGGCGAGTTTTTGATCTTCTTTGGCCATTCTAAAGACTTCGGCCAATACCGCATCGCGGACCGAGGTCTTCTTCGCCATCCTGTTGACGATTCGTTTCTGGATGGAGGGCTGTTGGACGAAGGCAGCGCTTGCCGGGCCGAGATGATCCTTGCAGAACATCCGCACGCTGTCAGAATCGAATTCGAGGCTTTCATTCATCGGAAGGAGCCGGTATTGAGGCCAGCTAAAACGAAACCTTGAGTGAGCGAGGGCGACAACGTGGTCGATAGAAAGAAGCGGAGGGGAGAGGGGGAAGCACGGCGGGACGCGGAGCGGGCGTTGAATCAGTATCTCGATATGCTACTCGATTGCGAAACGCCTCCTAACAGGGAGGAGTTCCTGTTAAAGCACCCTCCGGAGGTACAAAATCAGCTTCGAGAGCTTTTGGACCAAGCGGTTTCTCTGCTGACCTCGGGAGGAGCGGCGCCGGCCAGCGAGGGAGAGATCTATGGAGCGTACCGACTCATTCGGGAGATCGGAGCCGGCGGCATGGGGGCGGTTTGGGAAGCGGAAGAAGTGTCTATCGGTCGTCGGGTGGCGCTCAAATTCCTGTCGCCCCACATCGTTCATTCGGAAGAAGCCCTGCGGCGATTTCGGAACGAAGCCAGGATTACGGCCCGGTTGGAGCACCCGGCCATCGTGACCGTCTTCGCCGTCGACGTGGAGGCGAAGAGGCCATTTATCGCTCAGGAGCTGGTCGAAAATGGACGCAACTGGGCGGACTACTTGGAGACTTTGGAGGGGCGTCGGGAACTTCCCGTAGATTTCTTTCATCAAGTTGTGCAAAAGCTCTTTCCCGTTGTTGAAGCCTTGGCCAAAGTGCACCAAGCCGGCGTGATTCATCGGGATATCAAACCGAATAACCTTCTTTGGACTCCGGATAATCGATTGATGGTTGCGGATTTCGGTCTCGCTTATTGGGATGAAGCAAAGCGAAAGCCGGCTACCGAAGTATTGGCCGGTACGCCAGACTATGTGAGCCCGGAGCAGATTTCCAGGTCGGGCCGGGAGCTCGATGCTCGATCGGACATCTTTAGTTTTGGAGCGACGCTTTACGAGACGTTGACCTTGACTAGGCCATTCGGAAGGGGAACTCGGGATCAAATCCTTCGTCGGGTAGCCCGCGAAGACCCAGCGGAACCGCGTAAGATCCAGCCTCGGGTGCCCCGGGACCTGGCCGTGATTTGCATGAAGTGCTTGGAAAAGATCCCACAACGGCGCTATCCAACCATGGGTGAATTGGCTGGTGATTTGCGTCGTTTTTTGAATCACGAGCCAATCCGCGCAAGGCCGGCAGGGCCGGTTTACAAGGCCACCAAGTGGATGAAGCGGAGGCCCGCTGCCGCCTTATTTCTGATCGCGTTACCTCTACTTTCAGGTCTCTTGACTTGGAATTTGAGTCAATGGGATGAAGTGGCGAAGCAAAGGCAAGCCGATCGGTTCGCGCAAGCGGACAGGCATCTTGTCCAGGGTTATTTAGACTTGAATAGATCAGATTTGGAATATACAAAATCAGCTCTCGCTGAGTTTAACCGGGCCATGGAAATCTTGCCAAGCTTGGAAGGGGTGATGGGAGTTGCTCAGGCGCTGTATCGCCTTGAAGGGGCGGAATCGGCACACCATTTCTTGAAATCGCAAGCTACTTTGGAGGAACAGTATCCAGATTTTCAACGAATCCGTGTTAGCGTGCTAAGGGTTTTGGGGGAAAAGGAGGCAGCCGAAGACCTTCTTATCTCATTACCGACTCCCTCCAGCTCAGTGGGTTGGTTTTTGGAAGGATCGCGATTAGTTACGGAAGGTAAATTGATGGAAAGTGAGCGCGGAAAAGTTGCTCACCGCTTGGCTTTGGGTGCCTTCCATAAAGCATGTCTTGCTTCAGAGGCTCCTCGGCCGCTCTATTACTTCCACGCTGCCACAACCATGGTTCACCTGAGGGAGCCGACTGAGATCGCCGAGGCCATCGTGGCTGGCCTCCGTACTCATTGGCCTGATCAGTGGTTTTCGGAAGAGCATGTTGGTTTTGCCTTGTTGGGAAGTGGGCAGCTTCAAGAGGCTGAACAGGCTTTCCGGAATGCGATTAAAGCCGCACCGGAACGCCCCTGGCCGTGGGTAAGCCTAGGTGCTGTTCTGAATAATCTTGGTCGACATCAAGAGGCGATCCAAGCCTACCAGCAAGCCATAAAAATCAATCCAAATATCGCGGAAAGCTATAGCAACATGGGGACAGCATTTCTGGATTGGGGCAAGCCCGAGGAGGCGCTTTTCGGGTATCGAAAGGCGTTGGAAATCGAACCAAAATATGCTCGAGCATACCACGGGCTTGGATTTGCATTGGCAAAGGTGGACTGTCATGAAGAAGCCATTGATGCATATCTTGCTGCAATTCAACTCAAGCGAGAAAATGCCCTGGCTCACTCTCATTTAGGAGTTTCCTTAACTAGACTCCAACGATTTCCAGAGGCGATTCAAGCCTTTCATACTGCGATGCGACTAGACTTTCGATTATCGGAGGCTTATGTGAATTTGGGGAAAGTTTTTATCCAAATCCATGAATACGATGAGGCAATCGCTATCCTGAGGTGGGGTATTCAAGTGGACCCTCTCAATGTGAGTGCATATATAAATTTGGCCGAGGCGCTTAATCTTGTCGGCAGCTTCGAAGAGGCGATCAAGATTTGTCGTAAGGCGATTGAATTGGATTCAAATCGTGCGCCGGTATACGATATTCTTGGGAATGCGTTCGATGAGCTGGGGAACACCGATCAAGCGATTGAAGCTTATCGGAAAGCCATTGAAGTGGATCCCGAATACGCTTCTTCATATTTCAATTTAGGCGTGACTTACTCAAGGCTGGGGTGGCATGAAACCGCGATCGAGTATTACCGAAAATCCATTGCTCATGGAGGGCTCGTTGCCAAATCGATTACAGGCATTGGGGTCGTATTATTGAATTTGAACAGGGTCGATGAGGCATGCGAAGCTTTTCGTCAAGCCATCTACATCGACGCCAGTTTGAGTGAAGCTCACTTCCATTTGGGGGCTGCATTATGGGAGCTTGGTGATACGATCGCAGCCCTTGGGGCATATGAGGAAGCTGTTCTGGTTGATCCAAACAATGCAGAAGCGTACTATGTTTTGAGCCTTGCAGCAGCGGAACTGAATCTCAAAAAGAAGGCCTTTTCTGCCTGCCTCCGGGCGATCGATCTCAATCCGAAAGAGATTCGCTACCAGTTGAACTATGGGATTTTTCTCTACAATTATCATGAATATGAGCAGGCCCTCACTTGCTTAGAACGAGCTCAGGGAATCAAAGACATTGAACCCAATCACGCTGCACTAATGGAACAAATTATCAACCTGTGTAACGAAGGAATTTTGCTTAAGCGTCATATTCAAGCTTCAGCAGCCTCGCCCGATTCCGTCGTCAAGTATGAAGAAGCATTCCAATTAGCCTTGGCTGCCGACCAAATGAAAATCCCGAACGAAGAAGTAACTGCCCTTTGGAATCGAGGGCAAGCATTGGCCGTGGAGGCTGGAGTGGAACTCGACTCCATTCCTGGTGTCTGGGATAACGCTTCAGCCGTGGAGCTCAACAATGCGGCTTGGGGTTTTGTCGACCCGGAGAAGCCTTCCATTGAGACCGGAGTTAAACGCGGCTTGGCTTACGCTCAGGCTGCGGTAGCCAAACAGCCTGACGAACCTATGTACCGAGATACGCTTGCGTGGGCTCTCGTTGCCAGCGGTTACCCGGAGGTTGCCCTGCGGGAATCGAAGAAAGCCTTGGAGCTTGCTGCCGAAGAAAATAAAGGCAAATTCCAGGAATACCTGGAACAATTGACGAAGAGAATCCGAGAGCAAGAAGTGGAGGAGGAGCCAAATTCAACTGAAGATGAGTGATATTGCCTAGAGGAGTGTATGGATCGAATTTGCCTCCATGGCAGCGATCCTTAGTTGAGAGAACGTAATCTTTGAATTCGACGAGAGCGAATCCTCGGCGCGATTTCTTCTCCATGGATTAGGTTTGGGTTCAGATCTGCGCCAAGTTCTGCCGGAGAGGGTCCGACCCAAGCGCTTTCTCTTCCCTCAATGGAAAGGAGGCCGGAATTGAGGTCAAAAGCGAGCCCGGCGAAAACCGGATCTCGATACGGGCTCGTATAACTGATCCAAGGATGTGCCGCATGTATTTCAGTGGAATAACTTTCATGTTTATGCTTGCCGCCAACCCATTGATAGGAGGCTGAATTTACATGGAAATAATGAATCCCATCTACACGCTGAAGTAAATCGATATGGCTATGTCCGTTGACACAAATCGCGATCTTCTCTGCGTATTTGCATAGGAGTGCGTGTATTTCTTGGGCATTATCAATGGCTAGATGCCCGTGGAGAGCCTGATGAGAGAAGATGATGAATGGGCCGCCGAAGGTTTGAAGCTGATCTTCCAGCCACGCGACTTGTTCCTTCCCCACGTAGGAAGGATAGCCGCCTTTGTGAGTGGGAGATCCTTTGTCGTTGCCATCCAAGACTAGAAGCCGGATCCCGCCAACACCATGAGAGTAATAACGCCCAGGCATTCCCCAATAATCAATGCACTGCTTTTTGGTGTGGCCAGAATCCAAGTCGTGGTTTCCAATGACGTGCAGTCCCTTTGCCTTATTAAATTTGTCTATGACCGCCTTGTTTTTCGAGCTTGGATAGGCAAAGTCGCCAAGCTGGATCACGCGGTCTACTTTGGTCGACGCCGCCCATTCTAAAAATGAGTCCATCCTGGCTTCGCCATCATGCATCACGTCTTGGTGTAGGTCCGCGATCATGCCGATTCGCACAGTGGCGTTGAAGCCATCACCCAGCGCTCTGACAGTCCCCGATAGCGCCGCTGCCGTAGCGAAAGAACTCCCGAGTCGAAGGAAAGTTCTGCGCGTCAGAGGGCGTCCTAGTTCTGACGAGAGCACATAAGGGTTGGAAGACGTGGCTTTTCGTGCATCAGTCATGGTCAGGGCCGGCGAGCGGTTCGGGGCAGGAATGGCATCTCAGGATGATGGCTTGAGCGCTGGAGTTTACCGGCGAACCGCCATTCTAGGAATTTTTCAATATTGATGACCGATCTGTTCCCATGATTCGTTTACAAAGCTAGGCGGGATTCCAGATGCTTCTGTAAGTGAAGCCCAGCCAAAGTCCCTGTTTTTCGAAGATAAGGAGGACCGATGCAAGATTGTCGAAAGCTGCTTTGTTACTTGGCGTCTATCCCTTTGGGAGTCGCCATTTCTCCAACCATCCAAGCCCAAGTGGTTGGCGGTGAGTGGAAAACGGTGCTCCAAATAGACGCAGGCTTCTCCATAGATGGAATTGGAGCAAGCCCCGAGTCTCTGGTTTCCATGGGAGATATAAATGGAGATGGATTCGCTGACATTGCCGTTGGTATTCGCGCTGTTTTCTCTCCAAGGGGGAAAGTGCATTTCGTTTCTGGCTTGGATGGATCGGAAATCTTGCCATTTCTTGAACCAGGTGGAACCAAATTCGGGGTTTCGTTGGATGCCGAAGATTTCAACCAAGATGGAATCTTGGATTTACTAGTAGGAGATCCGGGGGCAAAAAAGGTATTCATTTTTTCGGGACTTGACAGAAGCCAGCTCTACGAAGTCTCGGATACTCAGAACTCCAGTTTTGGAAGTTCCGTTTCCGTTGTCGGAGATCAGAATACCGATCAAGTGCCGGATTTTGTAGTAGGAGCTCCAGAATTCTGGCCTGGTGGAAGTGTTTTCGTCTATTCTGGCTCAGACGGAACACTTCTCTATCAAATCGATGCTCCAGGACTTTCCACTACGGCCAATTTTGGAGCTTCAGTCTCTGGCTTAAAGGACGTCGATGGTGACGGGGTGGATGAAATTTTGATCGGAGCTCCAGGCAGCAGCAACGGAGAAGTATATGTCTATAGTGGGTCGAATCAACAGCCTCTCCATTCTCCTGTTGTTGGAGGAGTTTTGAATCAGGAGTTTGGCGCCATGGTTGCCGAGTGCGGAGACATTGACGGCGATCAGGCGGGTGATTTCATCGTTGGGGCATATAAATCGGGACTCAATAGGATGAATTCTGTCGGGGCTGCATACATCTATTCAGGAGGCCGTGGGAATCTGTTGTTGCGAAAACTTGACGGTGAGGATGAAGTCAATCATTTCGGTTGGACAGTTGCCGCAGCCGGGGATTTGAACTAAGATGGAGTGCCGGATATAGCCATCGGGGCTCCCCGGGCGGATTTTGAGGGAATCTCTGAAGCCGGAAAGATCTATTTTTATTGCGGCGCCTCATTTCAGCTTCTTTACCAGACTGGAGGGAATCAAGTGGATGATCATGCTGGAAGCGCCGTAGCCTCCTTCGCTGACTATGAGGTGGACGGATTTCCGGAAGTTTTATCCAATCGCCAAGTCGGGGCATCGGGATTCGGAGAAATCCTGGCAATCGGGTTAGATCCGTTTCTAGTGCCGAGTGTAAACAGTCTTTCCACAAACTCGGGGGGAGCTGTGTATTTCGACATTGATTTTCCTAGTTCAGCGGGAGCCGATTTCTACCAAATATTGGCTTCCCTATCCGGAAAAGGCCCTACTAGCTTGAATGGCGTAGAAATTCCTCTGACGCCCGATAATTTATACTTTCAGACTCTTGCCTTGCAATACCCGATCTACGGCGCCGGCTTCTTCGGAGTATTAAGTCAGCATGGTGATGCTGGAGCGTGGCTTGCTCCAGGTCCGGGAGATTTGCCAGCAAATCTAGTCGGCACCAACATTTACCTGGCTGCAGTATCGAAAGACCCTCTCGGAGGAGTAAAGGAAGTTTCGGCTGCCAGAATTTTGACAGTTGAGCCCTAAAGAGATGCTCTGCCAACTCGTTGGGAGCGAATCAACTTTCCGTTCCACTTCAAAGTGACACGAGATACTGCGCTTCCAAATTCAAAAAGCGATCCGTAATTCGGGGTCAACTTTGCTCCGGCGAAGTTGGCCTGTGTCCGGCTCTTGACAAACGGCATCCGTTGTGGCGAGATTGACAGCCGGTCCTGAGCCCGCGAGAGAGCAAAGCCGTGAAAATTAGACTCGAAAGCGTTTTTATTTCGGATCTCGACAAAGCGTTGGCTTTTTACACCGGCGTGTTGGGATTCGTTAAAAATAAGGACATCCCGATGGGGGATACGCGTTTCGTGACGGTGGTTTCCCCGGAAGAGCCGGATGCAGCGGAGTTGATGCTGGAGCCCAATGGCGAGCATCCGCCTACTAAGGCCTTCAAGAAAGCTCTTTACGAGGAAGGCATTCCCTTGACCGCATTCCTAGTCGATGACATTCAAGAGGAATACAAGCGATTGACCGGACTCGGGGTCAAATTTCGCTCCGCTCCCGAGCGCTTCGGAAACGAAACCCTAGCGGTACTCGACGATACTTGCGGCAACTGGATCATGCTGTACCAATCTCACTCGGAGTGAATGGGCATAGATCCTCTTCTTTAGACATTGCTTATTGGGTGGCTTGATTGCAAGCCCAAGGACGACGATGCCGGCCCCGAAGGCGAGAATTGCTCCTCGGGGCCGGCGATGTTTATGGAACGATGCGATTCCTGTAGATCATTCAATCCTTGCTGAACAATGCACCGAAATCGTGCAGGTTGTTACGTCCAACACTTGAATCCAAACCGGTGTTCCGGACGTACCCGGGGGAACGAGGAAGGTGTGAATTGCAGTTCCCAAAGCATCGGCCGTGAGGCTTGGCCAAAGGACCGAGATCGGAGGGCTCAAATCCACCTGGATAGGCCCGCAAAGTCCTCCCGAAAGTGAGCTCGGTCCGGAGCCGGTGAGGGAATAAGCCACTCCAACCAATCCTCCTGGACTCGCCCCTTGTACCTTAAGGCTGGCCGTTTGCCCGGCGAAAAAATCGAAAAGTTGAATCGTTGGAGCTACTGGATTCTGTGAATTGGGGACGGCAATCACATCGCAACTGGGATTGGCGAGCCCAGGGATGAGATTGGTTGAGCAGGTGGGGAAAACTACGTAGCTTCCGTCGGCAGTGATTGCAGGAGGTTCATTGTCGCTTCCGCTATTGCCATTTCCCGACCCAAGACCGTCTGGAGTTTTGCTAATTAAGGAAAGCTCCTGGCGGTGTAGGTCGTACGCCTAGCAATCAGTCAAAATATCCAAATCAGGTGAACTCAATGGGTCCATGCTAAAGAAAACCACGGTCCTGCCATCATCGGACAATTTCGGATTTCGACTTGAATGAGTTGCAAGTTGGCCATCACTTTTTCGGCTGATGAGCCAGGTTCGCACGCCACCTTGGAAAGCGTCGTCGAAGACACCATTGCAATCTGCATCGCGATCGAAAACGTAGCACTCGATAATTGCGCCTGGTCCACCGGGCACCAAATTGTTGGCCCAGCTTTGAAAGCTGATGAAGCGGCCGTCTCCGGAGATCGATAGGTGATCGGAGCGCTCATCTCCTTCCACACGATCCGATGACAGGCTTGCTCGAATCGTATTCCCTGAAATCATGCCGCGAACGAAAATGTCACGAATTCGCCATCCCATGAGATCGAGGATAGAAAGCTGTGCGCATCGCCTTCGGTGCCCGCTCCATCCATGCTCGCCTTCCTCCAAGATTCCAGGACCCTGTCGTAGACGTAGATCTGTTGATTTCCTGTCCAAAAGGTTCCGGCAACCAAATCGGTGCGATTGCTACTGAAAGATACGTAGCGACCGGATCCTGAAATGTCCGGGTCGCCACCCCATCCATCCGTTGCTCTTCCCGAAAGTGGTTTGCTGACCACTCGCGTTTCTCGCTTACCAACCGCCGTTTCATCGAATAGGCCATTCTCATCGAAGTCGCGGTCATGAACATAAGCGTGAAGAATACCTGGCGCCATTCCGGCCGCAAGGTTGCCTGCCCGGCTATGGAAGGCCACGAAGCGTCCGTCGTCCGAAATGGACGGCCAGCGGCTTTCTCCGCCATCGGCTTCGATCCCGTTGGAGTCTACACTTACGCGAACGGTCGTCCTGCAGTATCGGTCGTAAACGAAAATGTCGCGTTTGCCGTTTTGATCGTCGGGTACCAGATTGGTGGCATCGCTTTCGAAAGTGACGTACCGTCCGTTTGCGGAGACATCCGCTCTTCCGGAACCCGAATCGGAAAACCCGCCGGCCCAGCTTTTGCTGATTAGTTCAGTCTGATTCGAAAGCGGGGGACTTAAGGAAAAGGTGTCGAAGCCGGTAGTTTCATTTCCTCCAGAGGCATCCATAACCACGTAGATCTTCGTCACGTCTGAGAGAATGGTGCTCCAAACTTGTTGAGTGACGCCCCATTCAGCAGCAGATAACGTGCCGGAATATTCTTTTGGTGTCACCGTGAGTCCCGTTGGAGCCAGGTCCAAAGTAGCTACCAAACCGCCTCCTTCAATTTGAACTCTCCCGGCTTGGCTTGTTAGAACTCCCGCCTGATGGACAATCCACATACACACGCTGATTTTTCCTCCGTCAAGGTAGACCAAGTTGCCGTGGAATTTCGACGGTGCCACGGTGCGGTAGGATGCTCCGGCTTTACTATCCATGATTTCCATGTAACCTCCCGGGCATCCTCCGGTCATTACATGGCTCGCTCCTCCAGAAGCTCCGTTATTTTCGACCACCCAGCCTTCCAGGTCCGCATCGAAGCGAGTTTCCAGAGGGCAGGTTTGGGCGGAAACTTTTCCCGTTACAGCAAGGAGAGCAAAGGAAAGAGCCAACGAAACGGCTCGGACTATCGATTGATTTGTCATTGAACTGATCTCTTTCTTGCAAAGGATTTTCCTGCTTGAACCAAATTCGATTGCAGGTTGAATGACCACAAGGTCCTATTCTCATAGCAGTAGAATTCAAAAAATCAGACAAGAAATTTTGGTGATTCGGCCATGGACGAAACTCCTGAGATCTCGTCACTTTTTCTACTAAGCGTTTGTTGCCGTCAAACTGCCGGATTTTCAGGTCATTTCCCTGTTTTTCCTCTAAATCTAGAGAATCCTCCCCATTTGATACACTCGAATCGGAGCCAGGACATCCTTCGGCGTGGTCCTAGAATCGATGTTGTCGATGTCAGCGATTACCCGCGACGGCGATCTGCTCTTCCCACAAAACCTTGGTGAAACCATGAAACCCCTTCCCCTAACCACCGTTTTTGCGTTCCTCCTGCTTTCGGCTCCATCCTGGGCCCAGCGGGAGCGTTGCGGCACTCCTCAACCTGACTTCTCATCGGTTTCTACCAATCCGCCGTCCGACTGCGGCTATTTCACCAACTCTCCTCAACCGGAGTACGAGCCGACTTTTTTCTACGACATTCCCGTCGTCTTCCACGTCATCCAAAATAATGGGGGCAACGGCTATTTGAGCGAAGCGACGATTCGGGATCAGATCGATGTCTTGAACGAGGATTTCCAGGCCCTTCCCGGTTCGCCTGGAGCCCCTGGGACCAATGCGAAGATTCGGTTTCATTTGGCCACACTGGATCCTCAAGGCAATCCGACGAACGGAATTACCTACACTACGAACAACAGTTGGTACCAAGATTCCGGTAATTACTGGGATACTCTCGCCTGGGATACGAATCGCTACCTAAACATCTACACCAATGCTCCGCCTTGTTGCTACGGCTATGTAGCTGACTTTCCGCAAACCGGTATTGTTGGAACTAACGAAGACCGAGTCGTTTTGTGGTGGGAGGCCGTTGGCAAACAGGCCACCCCCGGTTGGCCAGGAAACATGGGGCGAACCGGCACCCACGAAGTCGGGCATTACCTCGGCCTTTATCACACTTTTGAGGGTGGCTGCGGCTCGGCTTCCAACTGCTACGTTACCGGAGATCTCATATGCGATACCAACGGCCAAAGCTCTCCCACTTACGGCTGCCCCGGGTCCAGTAGTTCGTGTGGCAACGGCGACCCGTTCCACAACTACATGGATTACTCCGACGATGTGTGCCTTTGGGAATTCACTCCTGAACAGGTCAATCGCATGCGTTGCGTTTTGCAATACTGGCGCCCTGACCTCTATCAAGTATTCTCATCGCAAGAAATCGTGCGCAGTGGGTCACCTGCAAACCCGAATGTTCTTCTTCCGGGTCAAACTAACGGCCCCTTGGCCGGCGAAATTTGGGACCCGGTGATCGATCACACCAGTTTCGTTCCCAACGCCCAGATGGATGCCTTGGTCATCTCCTTTGTTGAAGTAAATGTCTTCGTCGGTGCGGAAGGAACTTTGCTGTGCCAGATGCCATTCGCCCACACTTTCCTCAATCCTTCGCCCGGCACGCCATTCCAAATTCCCATTCCGAACGACTTCGGTTTAATCGGCGCCAGCTTCTGCGCCCAGGGGGCTTCCATGGATGCAACCAACCTTTGGAATCTCACCAACGCCTTAGATTGTGTGGTTGGCAATCAATAGAGGTGCTAATTTGACGGGCGGCCGGGTTGCCTCTGAATCCTACGCAATGAGGAAAGATCATGATTGTTTTCCAACTCGGAATTGCATTGCTCCTTGCACCTTGCCTTGATGCTCAGGAGAGCGGAGTGGCGATATGTGGAATCAATGGTCGATTTTCCGGATCGGCCATTCCCACATCCGTTGATCGCCTCGGCTATGTCGACGAAAGGGGAGGGACAAACCGCCATCCGGTTCATCGAGAAAACATTCAGGACGTCATGGCTCTCGCTCAAGCCACGGACCTTTTCAAGGAGAACGAAGATGGATTCGTGACTGAGCTCGGTTTGAACCACGTCATTGTCGATAATGGCGAAAAGAATGCTTTTGTCTACCTCAGCCCATTCGCCAAGCAGTTTTCGAGGAATCGTATTTGGCCGGTGATGGTGGTGGATGATGATTGGCTTGACCAAATTGCTCTCAAACAAGGCACCAGTTGGGCCCGAACCGCGATCCTCGCCCATGAACTCGGGCATATTCATGGACGGCACATCAGTCGAGGCAGAGTGTCAAAAGAAACAAGCCGAGCGATGGAGCTAGAGGCGGATGAGTTTGCAGGATTCGCCCTCGCTCGCATGGGCTCAACATTGAGGCAGGCCCAGGCGGCTTTCTATGAGATCGCAGACCCGGCAAACGAATCCGAAAGCACCCATCCGTCCCGCCACCGGCGGTTGGCTGCTGTAGAGCGCGGTTGGCGGAAGGGAACAAATGCTTCGAGGCATTACGTAATTTCTAATTCTTCGGACCGAGATAAGGACGTCCTCATCCGATACGCCCCCAGGGGCCCGTATAGAAATCAAGCTGGAAAGATTGTCCGTGAGAAAGAGTACTTGGAATTTCGTGTTGATGGTGAGGAGCTGCGAGTGGTCTTTCCCAAACGTGAATTTACTCACTTGGGAAATCTGGATCTCCAGAGAATTCGCGTTCCTTTGAAGAAGGGAATAGGCAAATTGGAATTCCGGAGCGGCGGCGGAAGTTGGGGTTCTTTTGAGGTCAAGGCCGGGTTGTCCTATTCCTTACTGCCAGAAGGGCAAAGTGGATTAACTATGCACCGCGACCGGCCATTTACGAGAAAAGATCAGCAGCGAATGGAAAGGCAAATGCAAGACGCTCAGCAGTGGTCGGTGATGCTTGGCCAACTCATGAGGGGAGAGGATGTGCCGTTCAGCGAAGAATTCCTTCTTGATGTGGAGCAGCGATTGAAAGAAGCCGAGAGCCGCATTCAAGAGGCGAAAAAACGAATGGATGAGTTTTCCGAACCTCAGAAGAAGCGGTTTCAGGAATTTATCGAAAGGACCGAGCAGATGCGAAGGGGCTTGGAAAAGGCCAGACGGCGTGGGTAAGGCCGAAGGTTTTCTACTTGCAAATTAGCGCAATTTTCGGGGAAATTGACGCTCTTCCGGCTGCCAACTTCCGCAACGACTTGGTAACGGGTAACAATCTGCAGTCAGTACGTGGTTGGAAAAAAGCAGGGAACCGGTTCAGACTTCGAGCCACTACCTCTTTTGTGACCGCTCAATCCACCTGCCACTCGCGCCTGCGCTCGACTTCCGGCGACCCCGGCCCTGCTTCGGAAGTTCAGAGAGTGGCTCGGTTTGAGCCGCTGGATTCGAACGCAATGGCGGACCTTTCCGAGCCCGAGCTGGTTGCCCTGGCTCGAAAGGATCCAGGTTACTTTGAGGAAATCTACCGGCGGTTCGCCGGACCGGTAGGGGCCATGATCTACCGCCGACTTGGCGACACCGCCTTGACCGAAGATCTGGTGGCCGAAACTTTCGTGATCGCGCTAAGTGCCCTGCGCCGTTATCGAGGTCGAGCCGGGCTACGACTTTGGCTTTTCGGAATTGCCAGTCACTTAGTCAATGGTCGAATTCGTCGCTTACGAAGAGATCGCCATCTCATGCAGAGGTTGTTTGCTGCAAGACCTCAGGTTGCGGCAGAAACCGTTTCGGATCTCCAGCGGAAAGAAGCTCAGGAGGAGGTCCGCAGTCAGCTTGCTCTTACCCGGCGACTGATCCTTGAATTGCCGCCAAACCAGCAGGCTGTTCTGACGCTTTGTTGCTTGGAAGGATTGTCCGAAGCAGAAGCTGCGGCTTCCTTGCAGATTCGACCGGGAACGGTCAAGTCGCGGCTTTCCCGAGGACGCAAAAGGCTCACTCGTCTGTTCTCCAAACACACCTTTCCGGAAGAAAAATGAAGTCCACTCACCATAATGATCTTGCCCAGATGGACTGGGCGCTTCAGCAACTAGCTCAACAAAAGTGGAATCCGCCCTTGTCGGGATTTCCGCACCGACAGGTCCACGGCTTTGCCGTCCATCGCCGGCTTGGGCAACTACGATCTCTCAAGCATGCCGCCTTGGTGATTTTGTTATTGCCGCTGTTGAGCTTGACGGCTTATTGTGGGCGAGCTTTTTATCAAGACTTCGTCGTTGGGATTGAGGTTGTGGATCACGAGGGGCGCTCGCTTGGAAAGGTCCCGGCTCGAGTTCGTCTGGATAAGGAAGGGCGTGTTTCTCCGATCGAGTTCGCGGTCCAAGAACAAATCAGTCAGGCGAAAGTTGCCTTGACTCTTGAAGGAGAAGGGCATACTGAAGAGAGCGTTCGAGCCGCCATTGGTGAACTAAACAACACCATACGGGGAGTGGTTCAATTAGATCATCCCGCCGATTTGGTGGCGCCGACTGGGCACTTTACGAGGCAAGACATCGCCGAGTTCTTGGCTCTGTTCGAACTACAAATTCCTCAAGCGGATCTTGCCGAGCCTAAAGGAGTTTGGGATTCCAAGGACATTTTAGCCTATCTTGACCTTTTCGCTGAAGGTCGGGAGGCTGCCTTGCAAGCAAGAGCTGAAGGGGATCAGGACAATCCGCATTGGCCAGGAAAATAACGGCTTCTTCACCTCGGGCAATTTCGCGGCGCCTTCAGTGGAACCTTGGAATTGTGCGCTTATTTGTCGGGTTTCGTCGATTCTTCCTGCATCAAATCCTGCCAGCGAGGATCCGATCTGAGCGGCTTCAAGTCCCGATCCCCTCGGAGAAAGTTTCTTTGGGTGTGTCCCTTTTGAAGCGCCTCCTCCATGGCTGCAAAGGCCAGATCCAGATCGCCGGCGAGGAGATAGGCCATCATGATGCCATGCCAGGCTTTGTTACGAAGCTTGGGGTTGGATGCCGCCGTTTTCAACAAAGGAACGGCCTCCACAAACTGCTCGGTTCTCAAGCGAACCAAGGCCAGGCCGAAGCTGTCTTGAGGATTCGCGGGTTCAGCCTCCAGAAGGGATTCAAAAACCTGTCCTGCTAGTTCGAGTTGACCACTACGGAGCGCTCCCCAACCGTGCCGCCTAGTTTTCGGGACCAGATTTTGAATTTTGATCAAGGTACGCTTTCCCTCCACCAGAGTTCCCAAGTACAGGGTTTCGCCATCCGGCGCCGCCGCCAAGCCATTGCATTCCATGAGCAAGGGCGAAGAAGGGACGTCAGAGGAAGGGCTTGAACCATAAACCATGATGTATTGAACCACCCCTCGCCGGTCAATTCGAAACACCGCGCCAGCTCCGGTGGAAACAAATAGAGTTCCGTTTGCCCAATCCATATGCCGGACTGAACCTCGGCCCAGGCTCAGGGGAACGCAACTGAAAAGCTCGAGAGAGCCTGCTTCCGTGGAGCGGAAGATGCGCCCGTCCCGTCCGTTGGCGACGTAAAGAATGTTCTGATTATCGATCGCGATTCCCACTGGGGCTTCTAGGTCCGGGCTGTCCAAATAGGTTTCCACCTGGCCTTCGGGAGTGATCCGCAGTACCGATTGACCTTCTCCTTGAACCGATCCAAATATGGTCACGAACAGATGATCATGACGATCTATGGCCATTCCAGCAGGTCCCAAAGGCGATTCGGCGAACCGGCTCACCTTGCCGTCCGGAGAAATCTTGCTGATGTGAGTGGATTGAAAATTGGAAATGAAAAGATTGCCTTTGGAATCCATCACTGAATGGATCGGACCTTCAAGCCCCGTGGCCACTATTTCCAGTTGATCGCCGTTTGGTTTACATCGGAAGATTTCCGATCCATCCCAATCGCCGCTGAAGTAAAGGAAGCCATCTCTCGCGAAATCAATCCCATCGAATTGAAATTCATGAGATCTCGCGACAATTTCTGCGGTTTGGGTAGTTCCCGTGGAAGCAGGTAGCAGAGAAGCTAAGGCGAAGAGGATCCATTTTCGATGGCATTGCATGGTGTCAGAACTCTAATGGAAGTAATTTTGGGCAGGGAGTCTGAGGGATAGAACGGCTTCACACGGGGCTAGGCGGGCAGATGAATCTACAGATGGAATCTGACTCGACTATCTTGGAAAAAGATCCTCAAGATTCTTCCGGAACCGGCGACTGACGGTTAGTTTCGTTCCGTCGAGCAGTTGGATCTCCGCATCTCCTCTTCCGATTAGTCGCATTTGGTGGACTCGATCTAGATTCACAATATGGGACCGGTGAATGCGAACAAAGCGATTGGAATGCAATCTGTCCGCCAGCCGCGACAAAGTTTCTCGATGTAGGAAAACCTGATTCCCGGCATGAACCCGTACATAGTTGTCCGCAGCTTGAAGCCAGTCGATCTCTTCCACGGGAATCAGTGAGGTCAAGCCCCCGGCTCGAGTCAGGATGCACTTCGGATTGGGATGGCTTTGGTCCAGTTCATCGATCAGGGTTTGAAGGCGGCTCCCAGCTTCCTTGTTCTGTATGGCGACCTTCGCCCGTTCCAAAGCTTGATGAAAACGATCCGGATCTACCGGCTTGACCACGTAGTCGAGAGCATGAGCATCAAAGGCCTTCAGCGCATAGCGATCGAAGGCGGTCACGAAAATAACTAAGGGTAAAGACGCCATTCCCGCAAGTTGCAGGACTTCGAAGCCATTGTGCTCCGGCATCTCCACGTCTAATAAGATCAAATCGATGTTTTCGTTTCGGATCGCATTGATGGCATCGCCACCGTTGGAACACTCGCCGATAACTTCAAATCCATCATGATCTTGAAGCATCCGAATCAAGCCTCTTCGTGCCAGAGGCTCGTCATCGACCACCAATACCCTAATCGGTGCCCGAGTCATGCTCTCCTCGTCCATGGTGGTTTGCCGGGAGGCGAATCTGAACCAAGGTGCCCCCGGAAGGCTTCTGGGACAGCTTAAAAGACTGTTGATTCCCATAATGGTTTCGCAAGCATGACCGGGTATTGCCGATCCCGATTCCTTCTTGCCAGTGGGGATCCAAACCGACTCCATTGTCCTCCACTTCCAAACAAAGGGTGTTGTCCGATACGCGGCCGCGAATTTGGATTTGACCGCCTCTTGCAAGAGGAGCGATGCCGTGCCGGAGAGCGTTTTCAACCAAGGGTTGTAGAAGCAGGTTTGGAACCGTGATGTTTAAAGCCGCGTCATCAACGTCGAGGTCGAACTGCAGGCGATCGCTGAAACGGACTTGTTCAATCTCGAGGTAAGTTCGCAAGTAATCCAACTCGCGAGAAAGGGGGTGGACGGACTCGTGATCGTCCAAAGTGCGGCGCAAGAATCGGCTCAGGCGCCGCAGCATTTCTCCGGCTCGATCCGGTGATTCCTGCAACAGTACGTCAATGGTATTTAGAGTGTTGAAGAGAAAGTGCGGTTGCAGTTGGCTGCGGAGAGTGTCCAAACGGGCTTCCGTCAATTGACTTTCGAGCTTTAGGGTTCGAAGTTCCCGTTCTCTCGTGGTTTGCAAAGCTTGCAATGCGTGACCAGCCATCGCCACACAGGCATAAGCCAGAATCTCCGCTTGGGAATGGAGCGACCAAAGAGTTCGGGCTAGCCATGTGCCCAAGTCTCGTTCGGTCCATTCAGCAGGAGGAAAGTTGGTTCTTATCAAGCCTAGGGCCAGAAGGTGAAGGCCTCCAAAGCCAAGGCAAAAGAAAAAGTGTATCGGAAGCGAACGAATCCATTGTTCTCGGCGGAAGGGAAAGCGGCGAACCAATCGAAGAATCAGCGGGGAAAAGGCGGCCCAGGGAAGCCAAGTGGGCAGAAAGTGCAATAAGGTTGGACCAAGTTGAGGCGGCCCCGTTCCATGGGAGCTGGCATACGTGACTTCCTGGACGCATTGAAGCAGGCCCGGGACCAACCAGATCCCAATCAACCACAAGGCCGTTTGAAACCGGCGCTTTTGGTTTTCCCGCGGCATCCGCAAAGTTTAACACCAATTTGGCATGATCCGCGGCCCTTCTACCCCCTCAGAAGCCCGGTGGCCACGGTGTCGTTGAATCGTTGAATTTGGAAACTATAATCCTGAATCGAAAAAGTTCCCACAACCATCGTCCCATTACTTGGTCTTGAAGACGAAACCAAGATCCGAATGATTTGTGTGCCATGATGAAGTTCTTGTGCCTTGCCTTTCTTGCTTTTTGCCTTGGGGCGGAGGTGGAGCCTCGGGAGTGGGAGAATGAAAAGATTCAGGACCGAGTCTTGAATCGATTGATCGAAGAAATCCAAAGCCATTATGCCTATCCGGAAGCCGCCGAATGGCTGGTCCAATCCCTAAAAAGGAACCAGCAGCTTGGTTGGTACGAGGATCTGAATTTGAAACAGTTAGGAGAAGCCCTAACTCGGGATCTTCGAGGATGGACTTCCGATAAGCACTTCATGATAGCTCACATGCCGGCCTTTGCCCAAGAGTTGGAGGATTATGCTCAAAGCGAACCCAAGGACGTCGCTCCCAAAGACGATCCTCAAGAAGCTTCGGTCAATTTCGGGGTTCGAAAGGTGGAGATGCTCGACCAAAAGATTGGCTGGATTACTTTGGACCGTATTGCTTTCTCTCCGGGCACCCTCGCTGCGTTTCAGGAAGCACTGAAAGAACTAAAATCAGCTCAAGCGCTGATCCTGGATTTACGGAACAATCATGGCGGAAGCAGTGACACCTTGCCTGGATTGCTCAGTTGCTTCTTTCCTCGTGGCCAGTCAATCGAGTTGGCGGTGAAAACTTGGCGGCCCGACAATTCTCGAATCCTGCTGGAAACCCTTCCATTCCAAGAGGGGCCTCGTTTTGACCGTAGGCCGGTGGTCATCCTGACTTCGAAAGACACTCGATCCGCGGCGGAAGCGTTCGCCTATCACTTGCGGGCTTTCGGACGTGCTTTCATCGTGGGGGAGCGCTCCAGTGGCGGGGCTCACCCGGCCGACATGGTTTCCTTGGGGGACGGCTTCGTCGCTTTAATTCCCATGGGTACGGTGACCAGCCTCCGAACCGGGACCGATTGGGAAGGAAGAGGAGTTCCTGTCGACAAAGCCTGTTCTTCCGAGGAAGCGGCCGAGATCGGCCATCAAATGGCGCTTCAATTGCTTTCACTTGAGCAGGAAGCCAAGCCTTCGCATCGGTAAACCTATTTGTTTTCCGATGAATCTTGCGGCAAGTAACGGTATTCCGATTGGAGTTGCCATTCTTCGCCACGCCACAGATGCAATTGCCGGGTGAATCCGGCCTGGCCATCAAACAGATAATCCCAACGCATGGGAGGAGAGTCGGCCAGCGCCGGCTCAAACCGGATGCGCTGCTGCTCTTCATCCCAGGTTCCGGTCATCCATACCACCCCGCCGCCGGGGTTGAAGACGTCCAACTGGGTCAACTCGTAACGATTGCGGTCAGGATTCCAGCCCAAAAAGGTGGTGGCTTCAAGTTCCCGGCCGCCAGCGTTCAAGCGAATGTCTTCTTGCAAGAACTTGCCGTCGTGCACGGCGTGAACCGTGGCTTCGCCAGCAAATTGGGTTGCCGGTGCACTGCCTGAATTCATCGTGACTTCGACCCGCCAATCACCGGCTAGAGCGTTAAGGCGTCCTGCATGGTCGGCGCCCCGGGTGAACCGAAGGCGATGATTGAGCTGATCCAGGGTGATGGAGAAATCGCGCAGAAAGCCGTGGCCCAACACGGCGAAGGGGAAAGCTTCGAGAAGGATGACGTCCGGTTCAGGGATGGAATGGCCTCCGACCCGCAGGTCGCCATCGACGGTAGCGGCCTTGACCTCGAACTCGCCGTTGACCGTTCTCGCCCGTCCTACAACCTGAGGTTCTTGTTGGAAACGCAAAGTTTCCGGAAGGTTGCCCGGTAGTACCAGGAACGACGGCGAACCGCTGTCCACCGCCGAAGTGATCTTGTTGCCGGCCAGCTCAATTTCGAGCAAAGGCAGGCGCCAGGACGCGTCGTAACCGATCACCGTTTCCCCGTCCGGTTCCGGCAAGGCGCCGCGACGGATCCAGATCTCGGAATTGGGGTAGTCCAGGGTCAAAAGCAGTTCCGCAAACAGCGGCGGACCGACGCTTCCGACGATTTCATCGCTGCCGGTGAAGCTGCTACGGTCGAAAGAAACGACTTCGAAGTCCTCGAATCGGGCGTCTCCGATTTCAAGTAGCGGCATGGGGCGGCGGCGGGCTTCCAATCTATGGTCGCTGCCCGGAGCGCCGATCTCGAGGGTGCCGACGTCTTCCAATCCAAGGCGGTCGGCAAAGGCCTGATCGAGGGTGCAGACCGAAGCGCCGAGGTCCAAATACAGGTTAAAAGGGCCTTGGCCGGCGATTTTCGCTTGAATGATGGGTATCGGACGTGCCCGGCCGATGGCCATCGGCAAGCGCACGCCGGTGTCGGGAAGGGTGGCCGTTTCCGGGGATCGGGAAATTTCGGGAGCCTCGTCCTGGAGCGCGAATGCCGGCGAGGCGGCGAGGCTGGTAAGAAGAATGGAGGCAGGGAGAAGGATGGTCTTCATGGCTGAGCTGGGCTTTAGTACGATTCGTACCAAAGAGCGTTGGAAGAATCCCCCCTGACCGACTTGGAAGGCGCCGTCCTCGGACTTTTGTGGCGTTCGGGGCCGTTGACCGCCTATCAAATCCGGACCGAATTCCTTCATAGCCCAACATCCCACTGGAGCGGGAGTGCCGGCGCCATCTACCCGCTGATGCGGCGGTTGGAGGAGATCGGTTTGGTGGGGAGCGAGGAGGAATCCACCGGCCGCCGACCCCGGCGGCGCTACCAACTCACCGCGGCTGGCTTGGCTGCGCTCCGTGGTTGGCTTGCGCCCCCGCACCCGGCCGACGCCTACACGGTCCTGTTCGACCCACTTCGCACTCGGATTCTCTTTCTGGACGCCCTCGACTCAGCGGCTCAGCGCCTGTTTTTGGAGGAAGCCGAAGCCGGGCTCGAACGGCACCTCCAAGAATTGGAGGAAATCTATCGCCAAATCCAGGAGTCCGGCGACCGGCCGGCGGTGTTGGCCACTCGCGCCGGCATTCTTTCCACCCGCGCCCGTCTGCAATGGCTGGCCGAACTCCGCGCGGCTGTTTCCGAAGATTAGAATTTTGGTGTTACAGGTTTCCTGGCACCCAACTTTACGCCTTTATACACCTGTATTCGTGATCGAAGACATGTTCAAAACCCAAACTAACCAAAAATTCGACTTACAAATGGACTTTGCTTAATTCCGAATTCCTAAGCAAGGCTATGCAACGAACCTGACGTATGCAATGGATCGATTACAATGGTTAGAGTTCACCTAGGGTAAAGTTCGCTTGCCCTACTTCTGATCGCTGTTCCTGGGGCTTACCCCACTTTCCTTCTCTTTTCTAGATGCCTAATTCCCCAAGCACTGACGGTCTCTTTGCGAAAGGTGGCCGGCCTAGCTTCGTCGAAGACGAAAAAGCTGAAAAAAAGAAATCCAGTGGCTTCTCTTTCACGCTGATTTCGGACAATAAATTCTTTGAAAAGATTTTGGGCCCTTCCGCGGTTCGGCCCAAGCCGGACCTGATCATCGGGGATTACCGGCTCGTTTCCGAGATTAATCGTGGTGGCATGGGCATTGTTTGGGAAGCCGAGCAGATATCTCTCAAACGACGGGTGGCTCTTAAGTTTCTCAAGCCAGAAGTGAGACTTTCTTCACGTCTTCGGTGTCGCCTAATTCGCGAGGCGAAGGCTGGGGCGGCTTTGACTCACCCGGGCATTGTTCAGGTCTACGCCCATGGAGAAGTGAGGGGACTGCATTATATCGCCCAGGAACTGGTTCCAGGAGGGTTTACTCTTGCCAAGGCGTTAACCGATTTAAGGGAACGGTCGCCTTTGCCGAGTGGCTACTATCGTTCCGTTGCAAAGTTGTTCAAGGAAATTGCCGAGTCCCTTCAATACGCTCACGAAGCCGGGGTTATTCACCGCGACATCAAGCCCAATAACATCCTGATTGCGGAGGCTGGTAAACCTAAGGTGGCGGACTTCGGTCTGGCCAAGATGGAGGATGACCTCAGTTTGTCGCGTAGCGGTGACTTCCTGGGAACTCCTCCTTACATGAGTCCGGAGCAAGTGGCTTCGACCCGAATCGAGGTCGATTGCCGCGCCGACATCTTTGCCTTGGGGGCAACCTTGTATGAGGCCCTAACCTTCACCCGCGCCTTTCCGGGCAATACGACTCAAGATGTTATCGAGAAGATCAAAAAAGAAGACCCGGTAGCTCCACGTTCCCTGAGCCGCCAAGTACCGCGAGACCTATCCGTGATCTGTCTCAAAGCCATGGAAAAGAAGCGCAAGCATCGCTATCAAACCATGGCGGAGTTTATTGCGGAACTAGATCGCTATCTCGATGATAAACCGATCCGCGCCCAGCCTCCGAGTCGCATCGAGCGGACGGTGAAATGGGTGCGCAGACATCCGGTCATATCCAGTGTTGCCATCATCACCTGGCTCGCATTCGCCATGATCTCGGGAATGTGGTTGGAAATGCGCGCCCAAAGGGACCGGCTCGTGCTCTATCAAGCCCTTCAGGAACTCGAGGACCTGAAGGGGTTGGCCAAGGAGCTTGTACCGGTTGGGCCAGATAAAATTGATGAATATCGTGAGTTTCTGGATCGGTGGAGGAGGCTCGAAGAAATGGTGGCTCGTCTCAGCAAGTTGGCAGAGAGTAACCCAATGCAGCCGGACAGCACCAGTCCAAGGTTCCCCAACTACCAAGCCCAGGGGAGCCGAATTGCTTTTCTGGAGAGAACATTGAGCATTGTCGAAACGGGCGTGGATCCGTTGGAATCGGCACCACATAGGGCCGACCGGATCAAGGATTCCAATGATCCAGAGATATTGAACAATGAGGCTTGGAACTTGATCGGTGCGAATCGAGCGGTCTATGGCCTGGAGCGAGAGGGTTTGGAGATGGCCCGTCGAGCTCTAGATCTCGCCTCCCCGGAACAAAAACCGAAAATTCTCGACACTTTAGCCTGGGCACTCTACTTCAATGGTCACTATAAAGAGGCCTTGGAGCATTCCGGGCTTGCCTTGGAAATGGCGCCGGAGGAAGAGAAGAGGCTGTTTCAAAAGCAGTTAGATTCGATGCTAGAGCATTACGAGCGTCGCTTCAGCAAGGAAAGGAAGGAGGGGATTAGGAAAGAACTCGCCCAACTGCGGGCGCAGCGGAGCGAAACCCGGGCCTCGATACTGCGGAACCCGGAAGACGAGAGCTGGTTTTTAGTGTACTCAAGTCTCTTGGAAGAAATGAGCTTGCTGCGTGATGAACGATCCGGAATAAGAACCGGAGTTTCGCCGCAGTATGGATGGGGCATTGAGGAACGACTGAAATTTGCTCAAGCCGTAACGAAACAAACGGTTAAGGGTGAACAAGCGAAAGCGCGATGGGACGAAGCGACCTCATCAATATCCGATCCAGGCAAATGCCCTGCATATCAGGGTTTGAAGCTTAAACCGGTGCTTGGCTTCCTTCCGCTTGGGGAGTCAGATCGCGTCCCGGGCTTGTGGGAGTTCGTTCACGTACAAACAAAAATGGTCTTTTTGTTGGTGCCGGGGCGTGGTATCGAACCTGGCGCGCAATCCGAGACTCGTGGTCGCGCGAAGGTGCCTCTCTTCGTCGCGAAGGACGGGGTAACGGTTCGGCAATGGCAGGAACAATTCGGTGCCGAAAGCAGAATTGACATACCTCCCGATGCGACCGTGAAAGTTAGTCGGGAAGAATGTGATTACTTCTTGAAACACACCGGATTGGATCTTCCCAGCCAGGATCAATGGGAGTACGCTGCAAGTCTGGGTGCATTTGACTTGAGCCAAATGAGCGACGGTCATCGAGAATGGGGCGGGGAGCTAAATGGCCCCTCCGTAGTGGGGCCCCAGGCAAAACGTCGCGGTCCGATTGAAATCCACCATGCAAGCTTTCGACCGGTCCTTCCGGTCGCTCCCTGGAAACTTCATAAGACCAACAAAGGAATACGGCCGAGGGGGCGTCTGGGTTCCGTCCTGTGTCCCACCGGCGATCTGAATGGTGACGGTTACGAGGATTATGCTGTGGGAACCCACCATGAGGACCTCGTCTACGTGTATTCCGGAGCCGATCATTTGTGGCTCTATCCACCTCTTCAAGGACGTGATCCTGATCGAACCGAAATGTTTGGGTATTGTTTGGAGAACGCCGGTGACTTGGATGGTGATGGAGTAAACGATCTTTTGGTGGGGGCGCCGGCCACGTTCACTACCAAGCCAGGTTCCGTTTACGCTTTTTCAGGAGCCGACGGTAAGTCTTTGTATAGAGTGCCAAGTCAAAGCTCGGAGCTGCAATTCGGCTCCAGTCTAGCTTCGACCATGGACTGGAATTCCGACGGCATCAATGACTTTTTCGTTGGGCATTTCGGCTGGAAATCCAACACCGGAAGAGTCGTTCTGTGCTCCGGTAAAAATGGCCGTCACCTGCATCAGCTCGAGGGGAATGCGATCATGGAGAATTTTGGCGGTTCAATCGACACGACTGATGATCTCGACGGAGATGGGTTCGACGAACTCATCGTTGGTGCGCCGCAAAATGCTCCACATAGGGAGAATTCTGTAGGATCCGTTTTCATTTACTCCATGAAAGATTGGAGTCTACTGCAAAGAATCGGTGGCAAGGAAATCGGTGCCGGCTTCGGTTCTCAGGTGAAGAGCACTGGCGATCTAAACGGTGACGGCGTCCAGGACCTCCTCGTCGGTGTTTACTACTCCTCGCCGAATGACATGCACCATGCGGGTTCGGTGTTCATTTACTCCGGGGCCGATTGGAGTTTGATGCGTCGGCTCGATGGCGAAACTGCGGAAGAGAAATTCGGGACTTTTCTCGGATCGCTTGGAGATTTGAATGGCGACGGGGTTTCAGACTTTGCAGTTTCCTCAGCAGAGAGGAACCAAAATGGGATCCCATGCCAGGGAACGATTGCCATTTTCAGTGGATTGGATGACACGCCTTTCTTCCAGATTAACGGTGGTGGCTCGACCACCGGGCTGTGGCCTCTGGCGGTAGTTCGGGATCTAGGTAGCGGTTCCGAATCCTTGATCGTCGGAGCGACGACTTCTAGCTTGGATGGCGTCGAGGAGGCAGGGGCCGTGCACATCTTCCGGCGCGGAAGCCTTTTGAAATGGGAGCCAAGCGAGGAAGCCGGAGGATTCCGATATCAATTCCGAGAGTGACGGCATGACCCCTTGAGGGTGATGACGATTCCATATAATGAAATCGCATCGGCCTGATTACTTGCAAATCGCAAAGCTGTCATCCAAGGAGTTCCTTTGGCAATCGAAGAGCATCTTAACCTGGTTCGAGCGGGAGCGGCGGAGATCGAACGGTGGCGCAAGTGCCATCCGGACACTCAACTCGAACTGTCCGGTGCTGATCTTGCCGGAATTGATTTGGCCGAGACCGACCTCTATGGAACCAACTTTCACCGCGCAAACCTCCGGCAAGCGAATCTCCGTGGAACCGATCTTCGCCATGTCGAATTCGACCAAGCGGACTTGAGCGGCGCGGATCTTCGTCAAGCCAACTTCGATTACACCAGCTTTCGCAGTACTAACTTAGGCAAGGCGAACCTTGAATCCGCTGATCTGGGAAGAGCTGATTTGCGTACCGCGAATTTGACTCAAGCAAACCTTAAGAAGGCGAATCTTCGTGGAAGCTCGCTTTGGATGGCCGAACTCTCGGGTGCAGATCTAAGGGATGCCACCCTGCCATCGAAAACCGATTCCGGACCTTTGGGAGGCTTTTTGGAATTGGCGGCCACCAACGGTTTTGAATCGGCCCAGTTCAGCGATGCCAATTTTCTGCCTCTCTACGTAGAGGAAGCCCTCAACTATGCCGGCCAGGACGACATCCCCGAATTGGAGGTCTGGCCAAAAATGGTCGCGACTGCAGTGGCGAATTTGCGTTCGATTAAGAGGCTTATGAGAAGGGTCGAGATAACTTGAAACCTTCACTGGAGAATGACCACGGCGAAGATCTTTTCCCATGACTTCCTCTGAATCACGCCAAGAGAATCCCGTCTTACCGTCGACGCTCTACAAGTACCGGGACTGGAGCAATCCATTCCATCGACGTATGTTGACTCACCGAGAGGTGTATTTCCCCTCTCCTACTTCTCTCAACGACGCTTTTGACGCTGCATATCACCCCGAAGTTTCCCAAGGAGGAGCCGATCGGGAGATCGAAAAGAAGCTCTTTAAATCCTTGCCAGAGGTCGACTCAGAATCGAGGCGTCTCATTGCCAAGGCACTGACTCCTTGGGCGAGTTCGGCGCTACAAGCGAATGCGTGGAACGTCCTTATTACTAACAATGCTACCGGCGTCGCCGCCTTTTCAAGTACCGCCCGAGAGCCGGTCATGTGGTCCCACTATGCCCGCAATCACCACGGCTTTTGCATCGGATTTGATACGCAGAAGTTGCTCGATTACCTTGAGTCACTGAAGGACGATGAATTCGAACTACATCCCGTGACTTATGCCTCAGAACGACAAGCCTGGAATTCCACGGATACGCCGGTCAAGCTAGTTCTACTTGAACAACTCACGGTGAAATCGAAGGGCTGGAGCTATGAACGCGAATATCGAATCATCAGTTTCAAGGGCCCTGAATCCCTCATTGCCCTTCCAGAAGGAGTCATAAAGGAAGTCGTCCTTGGCTATCGAATGCCGGTCAGCCAGCGAAGGGCGATCCTGACTCTCGCCGAATCGTTTCCGGAGGTAAAAACTTACCAGGCCATCCGAAGGCACCAGACCTTCGCGATTGACCTTGGAACTCCTGCCGAGCAAGTGCTCCCGAACGATCAGGAATTTGCCGATCGAGAGTCGCAAGCCATTCAATTTAGCAACATGGGCATTGCGGCCAAGCAGCGCGGCGATCTGGATCTAGCCGAAAAGATGCAAAGAAAATCGCTGAGCATCGAGAAGCAAATGGGAAACCGAGCCGGCATGGCCGCCGACTACGGAAACCTTGCGAACATATACCAACTTCGAGGGGACCTCCAAACCGCCGAGGCGCTGTACTGGAGGGCGCTGGAACTGCTGAAGAAAATGAACACCGACCCTTCCAAGATCGCGGAGAAATACATCGGATTAGCCCTCATGATGCAACTGGGGGGCGATGAAGATCGTTGGCACAAATATCTGCAGATGGCTCGGAAGATCTATGTGGACCAGGACATGATCGAGCAAGTGAATCAAATCGATGCTGGTGTGGACGCTTGGCAAGCTTTGACCGAGGATTAGTCGCCACACTGCCTCACAGTTTGAATGCCATTCAACTCGGGGAAATGTTGTCCGGCTGCGCACTGAGGCTTGATTGTAGAATAGGGTTGCATATTGGCGAATTTACAGTCTAGCAATTGCTTGTGAGCTGAATGAAGCCAAAAAAATGACCGGCTTCCTGCGAAGGAGGAAAGCCGGCCATGAACATGGAATTAGAGAAATCTAACTTTCGATTTCAAAGTGATGGGCCCGGCTAAGCTGTCCAGAGACTGCCAGCGGGTCAATTGCAAGGGCTTGAACAGCGACATGCCAGCCAACAGCTTCGGGCACATTCGGAATTGGAATCGAAAGCGATGCATCGCCATTAATGTCGGCAATCCCGGTGGAAAAGGGAATTCCGCCAAACAGCTTGCTCGCCTCCAAGAGAAAATCTCCATAGCTTGTGGCGTATCCGCTTGAGGTAATAATCGGCGCATACCTCGGGTCAGCAGCCACGTAGAGATTCACGGTGGCATCTGCGATGGTTGCTACATCGGCAACACAGCTCGTTCCGATGGCAAAAGCCCAGCCAAGCTTAAGCTCGTCGCGTTTGCCTCGTCTGCACCTCTATCGGCAAAGGGAACGCCATCCCAGTCGTTATCTACGTGGCGCGGATCTCCATCAACGTCGATCCAACTGTTGGACCAGGCTGGATCCCCCGCGTCCCGGCACCAGGAGCTAGCTTCCAGGCGATAGTCAACTGTCAATTCAGGGTCCGTGGCCGAGTTCCCATTTCCAGGAGAGCCGCCGTCTTCCATGACACAGGAGTGATACTGTCCGAAGGCGAGGCCAATGAACTCGTTTCCAATTCCGTTGTTACCCCAGAATATGGTGTTTCCTACGTATGGCTCAACAGTACTGTCGAGGGCCGTTTGGAGCCCATAACTGCTGCAATTGGCAATGGTATTGTTTTCGATCTTTGGGGTAGTTACTGGTGAAGCCGGTCCGAGCAGGTTAACTCCAACGCCGTTGCAGCCCGCAATGATATTGGAGCTTAGAATTAAGCCTGAGGCATCATTGACCGTGATCCCTTGTGCGCAGTTGATGATTTCATTTCCGATGAATGAACAGGGTGTGCTTCCGTTGAGATAGATTGCGTCACAGGTTGAATCTTCAAACCGGTTGCCTTGGACAACCCATCCAGTCGCATTAGAGAGTTCGATTCCGTTGCAATTTCTTAGAAACAAATTTCGAACGATTCGGGCATTTGGAAAGCGATTGCTTGAGCTGTAGATGCCATCGGTTAAATCTTGAAAGGTGCAGTCCTCGATTCTTAAGCCATTGCATGTATAGGAGGGTGAAGCCCACATTCCGGTGTCGCCTGAGGCAATAGTGCATCCTAGGATGGAAAGGTTGTCAACGACGAAATGATTTCGAATTCCATAGCGGTTGTTGCTCAATGACCCTCCAGAAACAGTGACATTGTCAGCATCGTAAATGTAGTAACCATTGTAAAAACCATCAACATCATTATCCCTCAAGGGATAGTCGATCCAATTGGAATTCGGGCGAATATAAATGCCCTCGTAATTTTGGCTCCCTTGTTTTGTAATTGTATTTCCAACGATAGAAATCGCAGCATTGAGATTTAGATATATGCCGGTACCGTGCGCAACAAGTGAGCTCCCGGAGATCTCTGATACGCCCGAGGTCGCGGAACCATCAGTCAAGATGGTTGCATGGGAGGTCGATGCTCCACCCTCAAGAGTGCAGTTGCGAATCTTGGTTGCTGCGTAAGAGGCCGATCCATAATTCAGGTGAACAGCATAGCTTCCAGAGCTAACGGAGCACTGCTCGAATGTCGGGGCGATCGTGCCGAGAGTACCTCCCATAACCTTCAAACCCGTTCCGCTTTGATTCGCAAACTCGCAGTTTTCAAAGGTCGGAGCATGAGTTACCCCGGAGGAAGGCGCTACCTCCACAATTGGTCCATTAACGCATTCGAAGGATAGGCCCTCAATGCGAGAAGAAGTGCATTCACTCGAGGGGTTGAACTCAACCGCAACGCCCGTTGTGGTGTCGACAACCACCGTTTTCCCAGGACTCTCCTCCGCAACAAGGCTTACATTGTTGTAAATCACCCAAGGGAAGGCGTCGCCTGAAGCTGGAGAGTATTTCACTCCAGGGTCTTGGCCAACGATGCGAATGACGGTGCCCTGGGGCAGGGGCGCGTGAATGCCATTAAGGGCGAAGTCAACGGTGCTCCAAGGGCTTCCCATGGAGCCGTCGTTGAAGTTGCTTCCGGCCGTCATGTCGACCCAAACCTCTGTTTGGGCTATAGATGAGGCGGAAAGTAAGGGGAGCAGAGCAAGCGTTGCCTTGGAGAGGCTGACCATTCTTGCAAATGAGAGTGTGTGTTTCATCGCGATTGCACTTGGGGGTTGTAGGTGGTGGATTTTCACAGCTAACTGTGAAATTCCCTGGGCTGGCCGAGTTAGCTTTCTTTCGGAGTGAGCATGGCCCTTGACTTGGAAACCAATGCTTGAAATCGTCCCTGCTTTGAAGCAATTCAGTTGGATTCGCTTAAAGCTCTACAAAATTTCCCTGTTGCACTAAGGGCATGTAGTTTCATTTCGATTCGTCATGCTCCGTGAAGCTGAGCAGCTTGCCAGAAGATTGGAACGTATGTGGATCCTCACTAGAGAACTTCCACTTCACCCTTAAGAACCCATGGGACTGCAAATCCGAACTTCTTTTTCTATTTTATTCAAATTTTCAACTGCTCCTAAGCTTCAGGAGCCATTGTTGATTGAAATCTTCGATCCGAGTTCTTGCTCGTCTAACAATCACATCTTTAAGGATGTTGCTTTTCTTCGTCATGCCGATGAATCGTCTCGGTCAAATTTCTGCTTCTGGATTTGATTTGTTCAAGGTAGGATGTCATCGGTCAACGTCAACCACTGAAATCATCATGCGCTCAGCACTCCCCTTTGTTTTTGGCTTGCTCAGTCTGGCATCGCCTCTTCATTCCGCTCAAGTAGAAGGTCTGCTCCACGCCCCATTACCTGAGATACAATTTGAGAGTGTTCATGGGATTGATATCGGTGGAATCGGTGACTTGTTCGGCGCGCCTGTGTTGCTTTATCGAATCCGCGATTATGTACCAGATCGTCTCGCAGATCGAGAAGCAAGGAAGGTTAAGAAAATTTTGGCGAAGCGAGCGTTGTATGAAGAAACTCATGGGCTAATTATGTTCGCGATCATTGAGGGCGCTAAGCGAGATGATCGAGACCCAAGGAAATTTCTTGACAAGATTGGCGTCGATCACCCATATGGAGTTGTGGCTAGTGGAAAGCTAAGTGAAATACTTGGGCGCGCCGCCTATGCATTGAGTGATGGAATCCTCATTGGTGCTTATGGGCTGTGCGTTGAGCAATACCAGGGGAATCTTGACAGCGTACCTAAAGCTCATCTCTCGATGAAACCATGGGAGTTCCGTGACGAAGGTAAGCGTCTTATGGAAGCTCTTGGCAGGCGAAAATTCGCCAAAGCCGTTGCCGCTGCTGAGAAGCTGGAGGCTAAATATTCAGGGTTGACAGATCAAATCAGCGCCATCTGCGAGGCGGAGAGTGAGCGGGTTGCCCAGCTTGAGAGTCAAGGCAATTTTTGGGGTGCGATGGCTGTAGCCGAACGCATGTCCAAAGAATGCAAGGGGTTGCCGGCCGGGCATTCTGCCAAAGCCTTGATTAAGTCGATTAAGGCAGATCGTGGAAAACGTGACCAGCTCAAGGCGCAGAAGAAAGTTAGGGACTTGGTGTATGAGCGGACGAAGAATGTTTATGTCGTCAATCATGGAGCTTATCTAAAGCGTATGCGCCAGCTGGAAAAAATCAGGGACGACTTTCCTGAAACCTTTGTTTCTAGGGAGGCGCAGCGTGAAATCGACGAACTTGCGAGCATGGTAATTTGCAAGGGATGCAATTATCCACGTCGAAAATGTCAGTGTTGACAATGCAAGTGACTTAACCTCTGTTCCCACCTAATTAATGGAACCCCGAAACCAACGCACTTTAATCCTTTGGCAAACAAATGAGATTCAGAGAACGCTACGAACTTTTGCAACCTCTAGGAGCTGGTGGTCAGGGAGAAGTCTGGCTTGCCAAGGACGAAAACGGACTCGAGGTGGCAGTCAAGCGCATTGCTGCCGTACAAAGTCAGAGTGCCCGATTACGTCTTGAGCGGGAAGCCATCTACCTTCGGAGAGTCGATCACCCGAACGTCGCCAAAGTATTGAACCTGCTTGACGAAGATGGGGCACTCTTACTTGTCATGAATTATGTCGAGGGTTCTCCGCTGTCCGCCCTGATCGATCCCGATGACGCAGAAGCATATCCGCCGCGTAGCCAGACCAAGCTCGATCAAGTCCTTGATCTATTTGCAGGGCTGGCCGATGCACTAAACGCCCTCCACGAAGTTGAAATTGTGCATCGTGATGTCAAACCCGCGAACGTGATCGTGACTCAGAACGGCCAGCCAGTGCTGGTGGACCTCGGTTTAGCTCATACAGAAGGCGTTACCCGGCTGAGCCAAGCCCATGATCCTCCTGGAACATGGTTGTATATGAGTCCAGAGCAAACTCGAGGGGAGGAGGTCGACGCTCGTAGCGATCTTTTTTCACTCGGAATTTGCCTGTATGAGTGTCTGACTCAACGGCTTCCGTTCAATGGATTCTCGCAGGAAGAAGTTTTTACCTCGATTCGTAGGGACGAGCCAGCGGCGTTGAAATTAGGATTCGGAGTGTATGACCGTGCGTTGAACGCGGTCATTGCCAAGATGCTCGAGAAAGACCCCGCCCGGCGCTACTCGACCGCGGCTCAGGTGGCCGCAGACTTGCGCCGAATTCGCACCGGTGAAAAGCCACTTGCGCGTGCCCCGGGAACCTTACGTGTTCTGGCTCGACGGATACAACGGGAACCGTCGGTGCGTCGGCTGTTTCTCGGGCTTATCGCTGCAATCGTATTACTGAGTAGTATTTCATGGGCATTAGCAAGCCGCAACCGCGTGATCGCCGCCGAATTGGACCTGGTGCGCATTGAACGGGATGTTGACATGTTTGTTGAGCAAAGACGCTTGAAGGCGTTTGAAGAGGGACTGCAGAGGCTCGAGCCCCCGTGGCCAACGCGCATCCCGGAGTTGACGCACTGGCTGGAACAAACCCGTGCAGCAGTGGCTCGTTTTGAGGCTTTACATCAGGAGCTCGATTTGAAGCCCCCGGACGGCCAGGACGATAAGCGGTTTCGCGAACTTAGGGATCAACAGGCTCGACTGGAAGCTCATATTGAGAGACACGAGCGAGATGGGTGTGAAAAAGATGGGAACGAGATTTTTGCTACGAGTGAAGAGTTGCGTGCCCATTTGGTGGACCTTGGGATGCAGCTTCGCCGGATCCAATTTGAAATCCGAAGTTATGTTTCGTCCGAATTGCCGGTGGATGACGTTTACGTTTTGCAAGCCGATCACGCCGAGTTCAGCGCGCGGCTTTTTGCGGCAACTGACCCTGAATATGGGCTGATACCACGCATTGAGCAGCTTCTTTCAAGCGCACGTCGACTGAAGGCGATTGAGGCTGACCACTTCGCGCTCTGGAATTCAACGATCCGGTCAATTGAGAAAACTTATGATGGGTTTCGGATACCACCACAACCGGGTTTAGTGCCCCTAGGACCCGATCCTCAATCCGGTCTTCACGAATTTGCCGACATCTTGTCGGCAGCTCCTGATTCGGAGTTGCCTGAAAGGGATCCTCAAACAGGTCGCATTACGATTGACCAGGAGAGTGGGGTGGTATTCGTCCTGGTGCCCGGGGGCAACGCAACCATTGGTTCCCTAAGGGGTAGTTCTGATCAGCCATTCCACGAGCCAAAAGAGTTCGGTGAAGTGGTCGGTGTGTTAGCCGAAGTCGCACTCGCTCCGTTTCTTATTTCGAAGTACGAGGTCACCCAAGCCCAGTGGCTAAGAATGGCTGGCGAAAACCCGAGCTACTGGCGGCCCGGTCGGGCCGGTGGGCGGGAAATATTGGTGCATCCTGTAGATCAAATCACTTGGGTCATGGCCGACTTGGTCCTACCACGTTTCGGAATGATGTTGCCAACAGAGGCGCAGTGGGAATACGCATGCAGGGCGGGAACGACGACGCCGTGGTATACCGGGGCGAATCCAAGCACTTTGATCGGACACGGTAATTTGAACCTTGGGAAGCGATCCCAAAGCCCAATTCGCGTAGGCAGTTTGAAACCCAACCCGTGGGGCTTGCATGACTTGTATGGAAACGTGCAGGAATGGACGTCCGATCATCCGATCCAGGCAAGTCCTACCCTTCATCCAGGTGATGGTAGCCGTGGATCGGCTGGCGAGCCGGGTCCGCGCGTGTTGCGAGGCGGTTGTTGGATCAATGATCCACAGGTGGCCAAGAGTGCGTACCGTACAGCGCGGGCTGAAACAGATGGCGCTGCAACGAATGGTGTCAGGCCGATTCGCCTCCTGATTGAGGGCTCTTTTCCTCTCGGTGAAACAAAAAAATAGGGGAATGTAGTTCGCTCGGCCTCGACTTCGGTGTTTGTTAAATTACCAAGCCTGAGCTGCTTACAGAAAGATGCGCTTAAGGAAGATGTACAAGTTTCCACTTTCCCTTGTCCTCGTGCTCTGTGCGATGCTACCGGCCCAGGAGCCGCCTGCATCCTTGTGGGAGCAGGTGGCTCTAAAGGCTGATGGCGTGAACCAATGGTCCGCGCGCCTTGCCGGCAGTCGAGTTCTTATGATAGACACAAACAAGAATGGTTTGCCAGACAAAGTCAAGCTGACCTCGAAGTCTGGCGGACTCCTGCCACTCAGCGGTGTCCTGGCGCTTGGGCGGGAATTGATCGAAGTGCGCATTGAGCCTGGGCCGCGACTTTCGGTACGGAGCTACTCTGGGCCAACTTCGTCATTACGCGTTCAGCGCAAGAAACTGAAGGTCCAGGGTTGGCTACGGTTGGAGTCCGACGGCAATCCTGCCTGCTCAATCTTGGTAACCGAATCCAGTTGGCGGGGCGAAGTGCCACGGGGTCGCTATCGAATTGTCGACGGTCAGCTTAAGGCGCGTGGAGACGTTGCTACAGTCAGCGGGAGCAATCCGGTTGTGGTCGACGGTCAAGACAAGACTACATTTGAGTGGGGTGGACCGGTTGTAGGGACCTTTCAAGATCCGCTCGGTTCTGCTTCACAGCCAATTGAGTTTCGAGGCATTGCAGGTGAAGTCTATCGAAACTTCAACTACCTTAATGAATCTCCGTCCTCCAGTAAGATGTCCCGGCATACTCGTGCTGCATTATTTGTGGTCGATGCGAAAGGGAAGCGCAAGCGCAGTCTGGTCGGCAACTGCAACACCTGACAGTGGCCGGGTAAGCGGGATTCCGTGAGAATCCCCGAAGATGAATACTTGATGACGGAGTTTGTGTTTCAGCGCACCATGCTGGGGCAGGTGGTAGCGCGATCGGTGATTCGTAAAGCGAATGTAGGAGATGGCTGAGCCCGTTAACGAACTCTTTCGCCGCGCCGCTGCTGGTGATCGGGAAGCCAGCAACGAACTGTTTAGCAGCCAGGAGCGCTGGCTACGCAACCACATTCGCCGTCGGCTTAGTCCGCGCGTGCGCCGCCACCTAGATTCCGGCGACGTCGTGCAAGAAATCATGGTGGATATTTGGCGCAAGCTACTAGAGAAGTCGGATCATAGTTTTGAGAGTGAAGGCCAGCTACGTGGATACCTCACCGGAGTTGCAAACAATCGAGTACAGAACATGATTAGAGATTTGCAAAGTAAAAAGCGTGACATCCGTCGACAAATTGAGGATATCGATCCGAGTACCTCATTCGGCGAAGATAGACAAGCCAATTACCAAGACTCTCCGTCGCAAGACGCAGCTACGCGAGAGATGCAGGGCATGGTGAAGGACGAAGTGGAATCGCTGAATCCTGACGAACGTGAGCTGATCGATCAGCGATTCAATGCTGAGCTGAGCATGACCCAAATCGGCAAAAAACAGGGCATTTCTGATCGCGGGGCAATGAAGAGGCTCAAGAAAATTTTTACTCGTTTATCCCTTCGGCTCGCACGGTTGGATAGTCCTCCCGATAAGTTGGGAGAGTAAAGTTGTCCAAGGCAGCTCGGTAAACGGACCAACATCGGGGAAAGGAAGAATCGGCATCATTTAGGAAAGAGGATGCTTAACACTTTGGGGAAGTGCCGCGGGCTTTGGGTCGCTATTGGAATCCTCTGCTTAGTTTCGTGCTCGACGGAGGCAGGTATAGCTCGGGCCTCCAAAGCCGGTCGAGAAAAGGGGCGTTTGGAGGGACTAAGAGATGGCAAATCCTCGGGATGGTCAGAAACTTTTGAAGATGAACGATCGCGGGCATATCTAGCTGCTGTAAGGAGGATCAAGACTGAAGGGAAACACAAATTTTTACCAGGAATTTGCTTGCTAACGGTCGCTTCAAGTTTCTTGATTGGATTTGGTTTGCAATATGGAGTTACATACTTGCTCCGAAGGAACGGCGAATTATGTATTGATCGTGATGGTTCACGGCAGCTTAATCGGTCGATCGGATTTTTGATTGCGGCATTGGCGCTGCATTCTTGTAAGGGTGAGCTAGATAAAGCTCACGAAAAGGCATACTTGGAAGCCTATCAAGCTGCTTTCTCTGAGGGAAAAAGTGGTGGGCGGGAGCGAGGACTTGATGTTGGGCGAACGCAAGGCCAACATGAAGGAGTAGAGGATGCGATGACTGGTCGAGCTTGGGTCCTTTACCGGCCCATGGGAGTTTGGGCGATGCTATTGGGCGTTGCAGGAGGTGTTGCGGCCCAAATCTCAGCGCTTTTTTATGCTCGGAAGACGGATCGCCTTCCGTCTCCTTTGGCCGTTGCACTGATTCCGGCAATGAAGCGGAGTGAATACTACGCATACTTGAAGAGGAAAGATGAGGCTCGTCAATTTAAAGAAGAAGAGCTAGAAAAAGCTCGCATCAAATCGGATATTGTTACCTCGAAAATCGAGGCAAGGAAAAATGCGGAATTGAAGCGTATTAGGGCGGTTTCGACTGTAAAAGGCCTTGCCCTCGAGAGAATCCCTGAGGTTTTTTCTAGAGAATTGGATGAATTAATCGATGCTAAATACGTTTTAGTATCTTGTAACAACGGAAGCTGTCGAAAGAAGCTGAAAGTGAAAATTAAGCTGAGTGAACGTAGGGAGGAGACTCGGCGATGCCGGTGTCCAAGTTGCAAACAAATCGTGCGCTTTAAACTAAAGAATCTGTAGGCGCGGTCAGCGTCAGCATAGGAGTCAACCAAAGTGGAAAACCAAGAGAAAAAGTCCAAGAAGTCTAACTGGGATGCGATAGACGCCATTGCGCGGGAAAGCAATGCGCCTGACACGGTAGAGAATTTGCCACTCCCTCGAGTTGCTCCCTCGGCGGAGATTGTCGTTCCTGCTTCAGTGGGCGAACCGATTCCTTTTCCGGATCCGCCCCCTCATGGTGGATTTCGTGCGCGAATGGCCGCCGGATCGTTATCTCGTCAGGCTGCATTGAAAGAACTTCAGGCAACTTACAATGCTCGCCTGGATTATCTTGAAAAACAACTTGGAACAGCAGTTCAAATTGGAAAAGCGCAACTCGAAGTTCAAGCAAATGAATATCTTCGAGATCTTGAAGCGAAGCATCTTGAGGCTCTTGCGGAAATCGGCATTCGCAATGAAGATGCTCGAGCTCGTGCGCTTATCAAATTAAATGACAGTACGGTTGTGCGGCTTCGGGAGGTTGAGCAGAAGGATTGGCCGGAAACGATGATCCGAGAAACCATTGCAAAAATACTTTCCAGGCAGAAGCAAACTTCCGAAAAAATAATGGCTGAGCTCGGTGGTCCATCAGGAGCTTGAGCTCTAATTCTACAGAGTAACGATAGAACGAATGCGGGAAACATCCGAACTGAAAGTGATCGCGACCTCGAACAACTTAGCGGTGGTTTGAGTGCTGACCAAAGACGGAGAGCATGAGTTGGCAGTGTAACCATCAAGGAATAATCGTGTGCTTCTGAGTGTCCGACTTGACGGAATTTGCTCCACCCACGCCGCGTACGATCAGAGCTTGGGTATGAATGTCCAGAGCCGGTAAGCCAGGAGGTACGAAGAAATTCAAGTAAGCGAGTCCATCTGCTTGTGCTGGTGCGGTTCCTAGAATCTGAACGGGTGGGAGGATGTCCAGGCACAATCCACCAGCGGCCGGAATGCAAGGTCCCGGGCCGATTCCAGCGAGGGAATAAACAAAGTGGGCGAGTTCACCTGGAAGCGCTCCCCATACTCGGAGTTCAAGCGGCTGTCCGCTTTGAATTGGATCCAACGCCAAGCGAATATTTCCGGCGATGATTGCATCCGGCTCGCTGAGATCCGCAAGGCTGACTCCAGGATCCAAAAGCACGGTTCCCATTACTTCGATGGAACTTCCTGCCTGGAGGACCGGCCCTACGGCTGCATTCCCTCGTAGGTCAATGACCCCAGTCGGGCCAGCGTGGACAACCAGAGTTTCATCTGCAACATAAGCGCCCGGGAAAGAACCCGTAAGGTCGATGACTTGGCCATTGCCTGACATCAAAGCGATCACCGATCCCGTCATGGGTTCCGTTCCGGAATCGGACCCCAGGTCGTTCAGGGCAAGCACATTGGCACTCCCTCTCTTTCCAACCGGACTTCCGATACCGCCGGGTCCACCTCGAATGTTTTTCCTACCTTGAACTTTGGCTTTATTGCCCTGAGCGTCCTTTATGGTTTCCGCAGTGACGTGGCCACCGGGGCCGCCCCGGTCGTTTCCCGTTGGCGGCATTTGACCGCCGGTACCCCCTAGAATCCGTCCGTTCCGGGTGTCGATCTCCAGGGCTTTTACGTAGGTGTTTCCGCCATCTCCGCCTCCGCCGAGGCCACCGGTGATGTTGTGGCCGTGGCCGCCTTGAATCGTTCCGTCGTTGTGGATCGCTCCCTTGGCCGCAATCAAGGTCGTTTTGCCGCCTTCCGGAGAATTTAATGTGCCTGCTCCACCCTCAATGGTGACTTTGTCGCCGACCGTGATGTCTCCATCAGTGGCGGTGATATGGACTTCGCCGCTCGCCTCACTGGAGGTCAAAGTGGTAGTCGTGCCTCCGGTGAGGGTTAAGGATTTCACCTCGATAGCCTTGGACACCTCTACGCTTGAACCTGCCGGAACGGTGACGTCGTCCCCGTCGCCCGGCTCGCCCATAGGGAGCCAGTTATTGCCGTCGTGCCAATCTCCGTTCGCAGGGCCATTCCAAGTCTTTGGCACCAGGGTCATATTGAAAGCTCCGATTTGGAGCAGAGCCAAAGTGCACAGGAAAGCACTTCCCAGATTCCGTCGACGGAAAACCTTTCCCTGCAAGAAACGTAGGATCGCGGCCATGGATTTCGTGCTCCTTCTTCTTAATTCACCCGTTTTGACAGTCGATTATGTTTAGAAAGCACGAGTTTTTTACTTTTGACCGAAAAATCTTTGCCTCAGGTCAGATTTTCAATTCGCTTTGGCTGCAAATTGATGGAGTCGCAACGCTTTCTTGAACCCATGGACGTTATGAGGAACCTTCAAAATACTCGGTCATGGTAAGCTGGCAATGATAGTGCCCTGTATATATAACGTGCGGATTCGTCAGAGCTTACAACAAATGATCGAGCTGTTGTGAGGGCCCGAAATTAGGAATTTGCAAAATTACTGCATTTGACCCGGCAATTCCCCAGGATGGGAAGCAGAGGAGCTTCTGAAGCTTTTCATCCACCTTCCAGCTTCCCGTTACTTTAAGATGACTCAATTGGGGGAGCATGCACAGTTCTTCACAGTTTCGAGGCTCGGCATTTACCCTCCAAATGGATAAAGATAGAGACGATTTCCTAAAATCTCGCATGTAACTAGAAGCGCTGCTGAAGCCCTTGAAGTCATGGATATTGGTCAAGAAGAACTGCCGATGAATGATCGGACTCAGAATCGCAGGAGCGCTTGGCTGGCGCTCGGCTTTTTTTTGGTCCTCTCCGTTGCCGCGAACTTGCCCATCGCTCTGGACCTTAGCAATAACTTTGCAGCGCCTCGGGGAGATTTTGCGGTCGGATTCTGGAATCAATGGTGGGTGGCGAGCTCCTTCGCCGATGGTTCCAATCCGTTCTTTTGCGATCTACTTTTATACCCCGATGGAGTGAGTCTGCATTGGCGTGACATGCCGATCCTCGGAAACGCGATCGGCACTCCGATTGCCTGGTTGTTCGGAACTGCGGTTGCATACAACGTCGTTTACTTGCTCACCTTCGTTTTCGCCGGCCTTGGAGCTTATTTATTGGCAAGATATGTGACCGGTTCCCATCTGGCTGGCCTGGCAGGAGGGGTGGCTTATTCGTTTGTTCCCGGGCACTTCATTAGCTATAGTCAACAGTCTTCCAGTCACGTCCAGTGGTTACCGTTTCTAATCCTGAGTCTGCTAAAGCTTCGGGACCAGGGCCGTTTTCGATACGGATTCTGGGCTGGTATCTGGCTGGCTTGTATGTTTCACAGCAATATTTACTATGGCTTTTACTCGGCCCTGGCGTCGTTCGCTCTTTGGGCTTTCTACATGCTGTGGGCAGGCGAGTTGCGCGCTACGAGAAAGGTATGGACGCTCGGTCTGGTGCTTTGCTGGCTGACCACCTTCGCTTTTTTTGCTCCCCGAGGCATTCCGATGCTTCTTGAACTTCAAGGGGAAGGGTTACAAGCGACGGCGCCCGGCACTCGAGCCGACCTTCTCGGCGTGGCCCTTCTTCTTTCTCCCACAGAGCAGCCCGTCCTCGTGGGCTGGATGAGCTTCTTTGGCTACACGGTCGCGACTGGAGCCATTCTGGCGACCTTCGGTTCGATGCGCCGAACCACAATGATCTGGTGGTTCCTCTTCGCCTTTTTCTTCTTAATTGGACTGGGCACAAACCTGCGCATTGGCGGACACGAGTTCCTAGGCTCTCCGATGCCGGTGGACATCTTGCGGCGCATTCCGTTTCTGGGCACTTTGAGGGCTTACCACCGAGCAAACCTCATCTCGGTCCTTGCCCTCGCAATGCTCTTTGCATGTTTCGTCAAGGCTCTCGCCGGACGAAGCGATAAACGTCCGATCGGCAGGCGAGTAGCGGCAGCTCTTGGAGTGACCGGAATTGCTATCGTCGAGCTTTGGCCGACCGCCTGGCAAGCTTACCCGATGGAGGCGCCTGACTTTTATGCGAAGCTGAAACAGGATCGAGATGATCGTTCCGTCCTCGCGTTGCCGCTCGATTCTTACCCCGTCATGAACCGGGCGATGCTTCTCCAAACCGTACATGGCAAACCATTGGTGGGGTGTTTCTGCGGTCGCCCAAACCCAAACCATCGCGCCAGGCTTATGGAGGTGGAGTTCTTCTCTCGATTACTGAAACTGAACCATCCCGAGGAGCATGGGGAGCAATCCATGGTTCTTGATCAGGAGAAGATCAAAAACATGCAACGAGAGTTGCGAGAGCGGCAGGTTGGCGCTGTGGTCCTAGACGGGCGCTATCTTCTCCCTGTCACCTCGGAAGGCTTTAATCGACTGGAAGGAATCCAGGGACGCGGTTATTTCCGGCCCAAGCTGGCGAAGTCTACTTACTTCTCCCCGATCTGGTGGGGGCCGCTTCGCAATCGCCTGCTGCGGCCGGCGGTGGGGCCGCAACTCGCTGAGGATTCGGACGCAGAGCAGGAGCCGGGATCAAGCCTGCCCATAGTGACCTTTCTTGAGTCGGTCCTCGGGGCTCACGATCAATCTCTTCCCGACGGTTCCCGCGTTTGGTTCGTCTCGCAGGACGAGGACTGAGGTCGCCAACGCTCGATGCTTCGCGCTAGCTGCTGCGTCGATGCTCGAAGGCCGTTTTTGCAAGGTCGATGCAGGCTTTGACCATCTCGAACGTCCCGAGTTTGGACCCGGACGGATTGATGCACTGTCGCAGTGGAACTTCCGCCATTTCGTGGTTCGGGTTGGTTCCTTCGCGCAGGAGTCGTCCGAGTAATTCCACGTCGAACGCCCAGCGCGAACGAAACGGTTTGGCCAGCGCTGCTCTCAGGGATGGCGTGTCACGAAAAACTTTTGCGCCGCACTGGGTGTCGTAGACAGTCAGCTTCAGTGCAAAAGAAGCGAGGGTGGCAAAAACGCGGCTCAGGATATGCCGCACAAAAGTGCGTTCAATATTCGAACCCAGCAACGCCACCCGTGAGCCCATGACCACGGCGAGGTTTCGATTGATGATCGTATCGACCAGACGCCCCATCTCCTTTGCGGGGATCGGCAAGTCAGCGTCGATGAATCCGACGATTTCGGGGTTTTGATCGAGTGCAGCCAGCATGCCACTACGAACGGCCTCGCCTTTCCCGCGATTCTTAACCATCGAATCAACAGCGACTCGATCCGAATAGTTCGCCGCGAATTGATCCAGCAATGCTTTCGTGCTGTCATTCGATCCGTCATCCACTAACCGCAGTGAGATGCGGTCGTCCTCCAGGAGCCGCGAATATCCCTTAATGGGGAACCGCTCAGCCTCGTTGTAGCACGGAACGACAAGGACTATGTCGGATGTGCCAATATTGTCAGATTCACGGAATTTTCGTCTTGCAGAATCCTTCTCGGCTTTTGGGAAAGGAGTCGAAAACCGGAAAGGTTTGCTAAGAGTTTTATTGAGATCCTGGGTGATCTCTTTGCTTGTTTGGTTGGTCATGGGAAATGTCCTCGGCAAGTTCAGTTAGACTTCGATTGTGAAATGAACTCAATAATTTTTCAGAAAAATTTGGATTCGTGAATTTTTTGTGCCAGATTTTGGTACAGGCTCTGGGGCTTGTTGGCTGGGGGGGGATGTGAATTGCGGAGACAAAGCAATTGGAGAAGGCGAAATTCTGCAGAAAACTGCCCGGTTTCGGATTTCATGAAAAGTTTTGCAACAAAGTAAAAGAGGCGCCTCCAGTGACGGCCAAGACGGAGAGAACATAGAGAAAAGCCATCTTGTTGGGCTGGATCCCGAATGCGAAGCAATGGAGGGAATCGTGGTACCGCACCCGAATTGAGACCAATTGGAGGCCTTCCAGCAGCGCTCTTTCCGAGAACTTCTTTAGCTCGGTTTCATGCCCGGGGCCAAGGTCGCTCGAAGCCGCGACGACTGGTTGGTGAAGGCCATTCTCGATGATGGCCCACTTCTCAAGGTCTTGGCTTGGATCCGAGGCGATGAGCCCTGTGACAAAGAGGCAGAGAGCGCCAAAGGCCAAATATTTGTATTCGATTAAAAACTCAGGCAAGCTTTGGTCCCAATTGCCGCTCGCCAACATGGACAAGACCCATCCCAATATCGGGCCAGCAATCCCAGCATAGAGCCCGAATGTTTTTAGAGTTCTCCTTGATGCTGCATTTCGGTAGGTGCGCAGTTCCTGGACGTATCGAGATGCTGCTTCCTCGGTTTCAAACGGTCCGCTTGCCAACATCGGATTCACCTCTTTATGCCATGGTAACGGGGTCGTTGGGGCGGACGATGCCTTCCCGAAGTACCGCAGCGTACACGCCGGCGTAGCCATCGTGTTTCTTGCCGACCGTGGCCAAGACTGGGGAGTTCTCCTCGGCCGTTTCCGGATCCAGGCTCAGGATTTTGCAACGAAAATCGCGCTTTGAAATGTAAAGGATCACTTCTTCGCCAATCATCAGCTTTTGGCCGACGAGTTCGTCCTCGTAAAAGGCTTTGCCCGATTCGCTCCAATCGATGTAGAGGTTTGCTCGAAAACGGCGAGGGTCTAAGTCAAGCTCGCACTCTTTGGACAGCCTATTGATGGTCTGAGTACTGACCAAGGACACAGGGCAAGTATCCACCATGCCGCGGTCGGAATACCGGATGCGAAGGTCTCGGCCGGAATCCGAGTGCAGTCGCTCGATGAGCTCGGCGTCGCCGAGATTGAAGGTGACGCGATCAGGTGTCACGATCTCGACGGTCTTCGCATCGATCTCCGGATGCTTAATTTCGGTTGAAAGAGAACCGGAGGAGTAACGAGCGGAGTAGGTCAAGAGGCTGGGGCATTGCCGCGCGGTCAACCAAGGGCGATTGACCGGGCGTTCTGAGTCGATCAGAGCGAACCAGCGATCTCCCACGAGCCCCGAGTAGGACACGAAGGCCTCGTCGACCTGCTCCCCGCCCATGCTCTTAAGGGGGAACCTCCATACGCTCTGGACCTTTCCAATTGCTTGCATCGGGGGTATTCTCGCCAATTCTATGCTATTGTGCCATAGTTCGGCATGCCGATTAATGCGCTGGACAGCTGCTATGAGGAAAGAAGTAAAATTAGTAAGGTTCTAGGATATTGCAATTCGAATTTTTGAGACCGCGGCCTTGTGTGTCATGGAACAACTGGAGCCAACTGAAACCCCTTCGAGGTATTTGCAATCCTAGGCGCGCGGGCTGGGTCACGCAGGCCCACATTTACAACTTGAATTTTTCCAGTGTTGTGAAGATTGTCCGTAGTAGCCATAATTGGCTAGTCATTAGTCTCATGAGGTTCGCAACCATGACTTCAAAAGTCTTCTCGTTTACGGCATTTCAATGGATCCTTCCGTTCCTATCAGTGAATTGGTGCTTTCCAGATAACCTTGGAGGAAGCCGAAAGTAAAAAATAGAAGGAATTCTGGGAAATGAAATGTCGAATACGGGCAGAGTGGAAATGACAGCGGTGAATTGCCATTCCTCGGCATCCGGAATCCAGGTGAAGCGGACAAGAGATCCCTCGAACTGATTCCTCGAGAAAGTCGAAAGGTGTAATTTGATGGTCAAATTAACCAATTTTCCTTCGCCATGACTCTAGTCTACGCCGTCCATGGGGTTGGACTGCAGAAGCCAGGTTCCGTCCAACGTGCGCTCGAAACTATCTGCAGCGGACTTGGTATTGAGGCAGACGTTAAAGAATTTCACTGGACTAACCGCGGCGGACATGTGCCAGTTGACGGGTGGATGACCTTTCGGTTGGCGGCGCTCAATCTCTCTACTATTAACGGCTCGGCTTTTGTGGAGACACGAGAGAACCGCCCCTCTCACGGAGACACGATCTTGGCGAAGTTGGCACAGCTCGCGCTATATCTTTTGCTCTTGCTTTCGATTTGGCTTCCCCTTTTGAGCTTTCTGTTCTTATTAGCGCGGCCTCTTACGGCCACGACAGTTTCGGAGATTGCGTGGCCGGCGTTTCCGTTTGCAACTGGGCTCGTTGTGTCGGCAACCTTCGCCATGATATCCGCAATCGCTGGAGGCGCTCGGGCCATACGGCTCCACAGGCTTGGGCTATTCTATGGCGCGATTAGACGCATAGTTTTGCTATTCTTAGCGCCGCTTCTTTTAGTGCTTGCTGTTTTGTTCGTAGTGCCATGGTCTCGCTCGCGAAAGGCAATTGCCGGGTGGGTGGCTGACCTGATCCCCCGAAATCGGTCCGTTTAGAATGAGACATCTCGGCCGAACAGACGAGGCCCAGATGAAGAAAAGCCGTTACACAGAAGAGCAGATAGTCACGATCCTTCGGGAGGCAGAGGCGGG
>QQUA01000001.1 GCA_008501825.1 Planctomycetota bacterium
AAGCGGAGTTGGCTGCGGCTGCACATGTGGCTGTGGCTTTTGTGGCGCAACTACGTGCGGCCGATCACCGCCGAGGGCGAGCCCCCGACTCCGGGGATGTTGCTGGGGGTGACCTCTCGGCGTTGGAACGCCAAGGAGCTGTTTCGGTGGAGGATCTTTTCTCCATCTGACCTCCCCGACCTCCAATAGTTTGTGCCAGTTTCAGGGGGGTGCAGGAAGTAGGATAGAAAACTGCCATGCCGAAGGTCCATTTCACCCCGCATTTATTGCGACACCTCGACTGCGAAAATCGACAGGTCGAAGGAGACACCATCGGGGCTTGCCTGGAAAACGCTTTTCGCGGCCAGGAACAACTCCGCGCTTACATATTGGACGATCAGGGGCGGGTGCGCCGTCACGTCATGATTTTCCATAACGGCCGCTCGATGCAAAACCGTAATCTTTTGTCGCAATCCGTTACCGAGACGGACGAATTGTTCGTCATGCAAGCCCTCTCCGGAGGCTGAACCTTCTCCCAAATTACCGAAACACCGCTCGAGACCAATCCATGAGTTCGCAAATCCTGGTAGCCACTCGCAAAGGACTTCTCACCGTTCACGCCGGAGCCAATGGAAATTGGCAAGCGAAAAAAATGCATTTCCTCGGCCAACCGGTGAGTTTCGTCTTGGCTCATCCGGATGGACCTTGGTACGCCGCCTTGGATCTCGGCCATTTTGGCGCGAAGTTGCATCGGTCCGAAGATCAGGGAGAGAACTGGGAAGAATTGCCGGCTCCCGCTTTTCCGGAACAAGATCCTGCAACATCAGAAGCGGAAAAAGAAGCAAAGGAAGAAGCGCCCTCAGTAGAGAAGATTTGGTGCTTGACTCCCGGACCTGGAGAAGAGCTATGGGCCGGATGCATTCCCGCCGGCCTGTTTCACTCCAACGACGGAGGCCGAAGTTGGACTTGGAAACGATCCCTTTGGGACGTACCGGAACGGCAAGAATGGTTCGGCGGCGGGTACGACCACGCGGGAATTCACTCCATATTGGTTGATCCCCGCAATTCGGCCCATCTATTGGTCGCCATCTCGGTCGGCGGGGTTTGGCAAAGCCTGGATTCTGGAACAAGCTTTCAACTCATTGGCCAGGGCATGCGAGCAGCCTACGTGCCGCCGGAAAGAAGCCAAGACCCGGCCATTCAAGATCCGCATTGCGTGGTGCGCAGCCCACAAGATCCGGATCGATTGTGGATGCAGCATCACAACGGCATTTTCCACAGTCGAGACAACGGCCAGCATTGGACCGAATCGGAAGACGTCCGCCCTTCAAACTTCGGATTCGCTGTGGCTGTGGATCCAAACAACTCGGAACGAGCGTGGTTTGTCCCGGCAATGTTGGATGAATGCAGAATTCCAGTGGACGGTCGCCTGGTGGTCAATCGAACTTCAGATGGCGGGACCAGTTTCGAAACCCTCAATGGCGGCTTGCCCGATCAATTCGCCTATGATCTGGTTTACCGCCATGCTTTGGACATCAGTCAAGATGGGCGATTTTTGGCTTTCGGTTCCACCACCGGCGGCTTATGGCTCAGTGATGACGGCGGCGAACACTGGACCACGGTCCACCAAAACCTGCCTCCGATTTACGCGCTTCGTTTCGTCCCTTGAGCCCATCCAAGATCCACCTTTACCGGGACGATCTCTTTCTGGATCACGATCCCGGCCCCGGCCATCCAGAAAATGCCGCCCGCCTGTCGGCGGTTTATACCGATTTGGATTTAGCTCCGATGGCGGGCTTGGTGAATTGCAAACCCGCGGCCGCCTCCGAATCGGATATTTTGCGAGTTCACGATCCGCTTTATTTCCGAGCCGTTTCTCGCACGGAGGGCCGCGCCCACGTGCAATTGGACCCAGATACCGCCACCAGCCAGCGATCTTTTGAAGCCGCCCTTGCCAGCGCCGGGGCGGTGGTTGACGGCTGCCGAGCGGTTTTGGGAAAAGAAGCTCAAGGCGCATTCATCCTGGGCCGCCCCCCCGGGCATCATGCCGAAAAAACTTCCGCCATGGGCTTTTGCTTATTCAATAACGCCGCCGTGGCAGCGGCCTGGGCCAAAGAGGAAGTTGGTTTGAGTCGAATCCTGATCCTGGATCCCGACGTTCATCACGGCAACGGCACACAACACAGTTTTTATCGCGACCCAAACGTTCTCTACGTTTCCAGCCACCGCTTTCCTTTTTTTCCAGGTAGCGGTTGGTTCGACGAAATCGGCGAAGAAAAAGGTGCCGGCTTTACGGTAAATTTGCCCTTACCTCCCGGCCAGGAGGACGATGACTTTCTCTATCTCTATCAGGAAGTCGTGGACCCCATCGTGCAAAACTTTGAACCGGAACTGATTTTGGTCTCGGCGGGTTTTGACATTTGGCACCGGGATCCGCTGGGAGGCATGGGCATGCAGGCTGCCGGCTTTCGGCGACTATTCGCCTTGTTCCGTTCCTGGGCTGACCGTTTTTGCCCCGGACGCCTGGTTTGCACTTTGGAAGGCGGATACGACCCGGCAGGTAATCAAGCCGGAGTTCGGGCTGCCTTGGAAGTCATGACGGCCAAGGAAGCAGAGGCTTTGGAACCTGAGCCCCCGGCTGGAGCCAGAGCCCGAGAAGTAGCTTCCCGGGCTCGTCAATGTCTGGCTCCTTTCTGGCCGAGCCTCTAAATGGCAAGCAAAAGCTTGGTTCGGTCAGAACAACATGACCGGACCGGTTTCCGCCGCTTTCTCCAGAGCCTGGAAACGGGCGATCACTTTGGCCAAGGCTTCCGGCCAGGGAGCAATGACCAAATAATCGCCAAGGAAAGTCCAAGCCGGCTTCGGTGCAGGCAAGGATCCGAGCCCGGCCAGCACGCCATCTAAATCCACCTGCACGTCCATATCCAAGTAATGGACTTCGTGACCATGGAAATTCAGCTTGGTGATGGAAGCCATGTCTTCTAAACCCATCGCCAATTCCAACATCAAGGATTCCGCAACCTGTTGATCTTGAACTTGCAGGATCAATCCTAGGTCCGGGTACCACTGTTCCGAAGGCATGACGAAGTAAAAAGTGGCCTCCGGTCCCAAGTGAGCCAACATGTCTTCGCGCAAGCTGAATCCGGCTTGGCGTTCAAAGTTGCGCAAGGCTCCTTGCATTTGAGCAGCTTGCCGGCGATCCACTTGTTCGATCAGACCGAAAAACGAATCCAAGGCGTGCACGAAACCAAAGCGAGCCGACTCGACCACGCCCGGCCCTTCGGGAACCAATTGATAGGAACGGAAAGGACCGGCCAAACTATCGGCGACTTTTGCCGCCCATTTTTCATCCAAGACCTGCACGAACATCTTGCCTTGCAAGCCCTCCGCACTCAAATTCAAAGCACTGCCGACCGACATGAACGGAGCCGCTTGAGCCAAGGCCTGAACCATAGGATGGGATCCACTCTCCCCGAGCAGATTCAGCAGGCCTTGCCAATTGCAGTAGGTAAAAAGCAAATTGCCCGGCCGTCGCAAGTAATCCGAGGCATCGGCGAAACCGGCAAAGTCGGCCAAAGCTCCCTGGCTCAAGTTCCGGTTGCGGACCAAAGCCTGGTGCAAACGATCCTTATTGGTCGCCACCAGCAAGCTGTCGGCTTCGTGACGAACCCACCATTCGGTTGGAGCATAGGGCATGGAAATGCTCAAAACCGGCAAGCCGCCCAACTCGACGTCCCGAACCAGGCCGGTCGCCCCGTTGGCTTCCAGCCAACCCTGGAAGTGCTTCAACAAACCGAAAAGGTGGCCGGCTTGCTCGCCGTCGTACTGAAAGCCGAACATGATGTCCGGCCCGAGAAAAGTCACTTCAATGTCGGGATATTGCACCGTCCGCTGGTGGAAACCGAAGAAGCTGGCGCAAAAACGCCCGCTCAATAGCGGCAGGATGTCTTCGCAACGAATGCCGAGACTTTGCTCGACGTCCTGCATGGTCGGTTCCAAAAGAATCGGAGTAATACGAATCACCTGATCCAGGATCTGCCGGATCTCCGGATCGTCGACGTACTCCTCCAGATTCAACTCGAATCCATCCAGGAGTTGTCCCAGAAAACGGACGTCCAGCTCCACGTGAGCCAAGGTGTCCGCCGGCAACACAGAAGCGAAGTCGACATGGCCCGGAACGGGAATCGGTTCGACCGGCTCCTCTTGGGCGGAAATCGCAGGTGCCAAAGCGGCAGCCAGGATCAAGGCGGGGGCGGTGCGGGCCAGGGCCCGCGATGTGTGAGTTCGGCCGAACATGGGATCCTCCGTTGGGCAGAGGCCGGCGGGACACTCGACCTCCCTTCCCGTCGCCTATATTACGATTCGGCGGAAGCGGATTTCGCAACAAGTCGAGGCTCCGATCCAGGCGGCGCACAACTCCAAGGAGTTTAGATTTCCCCACGGAAGCCATCTTTAAGGAAGGAACGGGCCGCTTTAGCATTGGCCAGAGCCGTGAGCCTCCCCCAGCGCCTTACCGACATCTTGGTCGCCCCAGCCATCCGCCTGAACCGTGGGGAAGGTTTGGCTGAGGGACTTCGCTACCTCCGTGAATTCGATCCTTCCGTGTTTTTGGTGTCCGGTGGCGACGCCGAGGACGTGCGCTGGCTTCACGACACCCTGGAAGAACAGGCCAATCACCCGATTCTGTTCGCCGCCGACTTGGAACGAGGTGCAGGACAGCAATTCGAGGGGATGACCCCGCTGCCCGACGCCTGGGCTCTGGGTTTATTGGGGCCGGAAGCCGCCTACGACGCCGGCTTTCGAACCGGTTGCGAAGCGGCGAAAACCGGCGTTCGCTGGGTTTTAGGGCCGGTTTTGGATTTACATCCACAGGGGCCGGGCATCATCAACTCCCCGATCATTGCCCACCGGGCCTTCGGTTCCGAACCAATGCGGGTGATCGAGACCGCGGGAGCTTGGATGAAAGGCCTGCAGGACGGCGGCTGCTTCGCTTGTGCCAAGCATTTCCCCGGCCACGGCGCGACTTCCCGAGACAGCAACACCGAAGTGGCCATCGCCGAAGCCATGGCCGCCCCCCACCTGCAACCCTTCCAGGACCTTTTGCCGAACCTGCCGTCGATCATGGTGGGCCACCTGGAATATCCCGAACTGGATCCGGAATCCCGGCCTTCCAGCCGATCCCCGAAAGTCCTGGACCTGCTTCGTCGCGACTGGGAATACCCCGGGGTCGTGACCACTGACCGCCTGCGGATGACCGGCTATGGCGACGGCCCGGTTGAATTGTTGGCCGTGGAATCCCTTGCCGCAGGAGTCGATGTGCTCCTCGACCCGCCGGAACCGGTCCTGATGGCCATGAGCCTCAACGACGCCGTCGAGCGAGGTGATTTGGACGATGAAGTGGTGCGCCGGTCGGCCAAACGGGTGGCCAAACTCATCGCCGACGCCAAGGAAGCCCCGGAAGTCCGGCCCAAACCCCTGATGCTGGGCAGCGGGGCCCGGAGACTGTTGCGACCGTTGGCCGGCGGTTCACCCGGACGGAACTATCCGAGACCAGGATTGGCTTTGGCCCTTGCCGCGACCCACGACTCGGTCAAGTTCTTGAAGGAATGGGGTGTCCCGGTTCTTAGTACGGCCAATCCCGTTCCCTCTCCCCTACCTGAGGCTATTTTGATTCTTTGGGGGGCCTCCGAGGGCATGGGAATGCCCTCCTTGCCAGGGGCCTGGGCGGAAGCCATCCATCGCCAGCATCCGACCCTGTACGTTGCCGGCTCCCCCGATGCGGCGGAGGCGGCACCGGCCAGTGCCAGGGGCTTCTATCTACCCGGCCTTTCCCCGGCCCTTCTAGCTCTCCTGTTCGCCGAAGGCGAAGATTAGCCCGCCGGGCTGGTGATACCCGACTCCAAACTCCCGCAAACAAGGGGTTTGGGTCCACTCCTACCATTCCTGGCTCGCCTTTGCGCCGCCATCGGCGAGGTGGAGCAGGAAACCGGCCGCCGGGAGGGCCGCTGGGCTGAAGCTTTGCAGGCGGCCAGCGCCCGGCTATCGCACCCGGAGCCGAAATCGACCGGGCCAGCCGATCTCGAGGCCTGGTTGCAAGAGGTGGTCGGCGACGCCGCTCGCTCCTTGCAAGTGGATCCGCAACCTCTCCTCGGCCGGGCGCGCAATCTGGTGGCCGGCGGAGCGACGGAGGTTGAGCTTCTGGCCACCTCCTGGCGCATAGCTTTCCGCCTCCCCCTGCCTTCTTTGCTCGAAGGACTTCGGCGACGAAGCGGAGTTTGGCGCATGGCCGCCATGGCTTCCTCCTCGAATGAACCCCGAGCCCGAGTCTTGAACGCCGCGGCGACTACTTTCGATCGGGGCGGGGAGCGATTGGAAACCGCCGCCATCGGTTTGCGCCGCCTGCCTTTCGGCCAACCAAACCTAGGAAGTTATGCCCCAGATTTCCCGGGCCGCCTCCTTCGCCGATTGGCCGAGCAAACTTCCCTGAGCTGGCAAGGTTGCGACGACGCCGTCGAAGCCGGCGATAGTTTGGCGGACGGAGCTTTTTTCATCGCCGCCTTGAGCCTGCTCGCCGGGGAAAGCCTGCGATTGCTCCAAGCCCAAAGCGCCGTCCTCTGGCCGGACCTCGATCCGGAACAAATCCTCTTATTCAAACAACGGATGCAGCGGATTCAAACTCTATCCAACGCTGTCCAAGGCCTTTCCGCCGGCCACGGCGATTTAAGCCTGGAACGACGTCACTTGGTGTTGGCGGATTACGGATTATTGGCCTTGGGAAGCTGGGATCTTGGCTCGCAAAGAGGGTAACCGACTTTCCCTCGCTGCCTTTTCTCTTGGATGCCGGTTTGCTCGGGAACCGGCCCTCCCGACCCTCCGTCCCATACCCGATTCATGTCGGTCAACCTCCTCCTCGTCGTTACCGCCGTACTCTCCAATCCGCTGCCGGGTTCCCTCCTCCGGCAAGAGCCGCAGGTCTCGCAACAAGACCTCGATTTGGCTTCGCGAGTGGAGACGGTGCAGGCTTTGATCACCGATCACGCCACCGCTCCGCCCTTGGGCGCGGCATTGATGGCATTGGGTAATTTGCAAACCCCGGAAGCTGCCCAGGCCTTGCTGGATTTCCTGCCGCAACTTTCCGGCATTCCCCGGATGGTGGCCATTGAAGCCATGGCCATGACCAAGACTCCGGACGGATCGGAGATGGTCCGCAAGATTTATTCCACCAGCAAAAAGCAACCGGATCGCCTGGCGGCGGTGCGCGGTTTGGCTCGTCTGGCCGGAAAAGAATTGGAGTACCTGGCCGGCCGCATCAAACGGGAAAAAGACTCGGTCGTCCGAGCTCAAATCCTGCGGGAATTGATTCAGCAACAAGCCCCCGATTTAGAAAAGGAAATTCTGAAAGCGGCGGCGGCCAAAGATCAGCACCTACGGATGGCCGGCTTGTTCGGCATTCGAGAATTCGTCTTGAGTAAAGGAGCCAAAATCGCCATCAAGGCTTTGAAAGATCCCAACCTGATGGTTCGCATGGAAGCCGTGTCGGCCGTTTCCAAGGTAGGCGATCTCAAGGGTTATAAAGCCTTACTGGAAGCTCTGGACGAAACCCGAAACGAACAATTGGGAGCTCACATCGTGCTGGCTTTGCGAGAAGCTCAAAGCAAAGGCGAAGTCGAGGCTTTGCTCCGTTTCGGTTTGAAAGCTCGGGATCATCGCGTATTCCTGGCTTCACTCCAAGCCTTGGTGATCGCCGCCCAACACCAGCCGTTGATTACCGGACCCGCATTTCTGGGTTTGCTGGATCACACGGATTTAGAAGTGATTCAATTGGTCATCCGAGGTTTGGTTCGCGCTCGCCCAGAAGGCTATTTGGCTTTGTTGGGAGATCGGATCGAGCATGAAAACACCGACGTGCAGCGCAATGCCATTCGGGCCTTGGCCGATCTAGGACAGGTTCCGGCTGATGCCAAGAATGGATTGCTCCAGCAAAGCTACAGTGAGAAGAGTTCCATTCGGCTTCATACGTTGCGAGCTCTGGCTTTTCTATCCGGCAACAAAGCTACGGAGCGTCTCATCGCCGGCTTGCAGGACAGTTCTTGGGCGGTTCGGGCGGCGGCGGTGGAAGCCATGACGATGCGACGGGATCCGGATTGCATAGAACCGTTATTGCAACAAATGGATTTAGAGGAAGGGCGGGTCCGAAGTGACATCGCCTCGGCTTTGGCTCGGCTCACCGGTCGCGACCTGGGGGAACAAATCGCTCCTTGGAAGCACTGGCTCAGCCTGCAGGCGAAACCTTTGACCTTGCCGACCATGGCCCAAGCGGAAGCCATGCTGGCCAAGGCCGCAGCGGAAAAGGATTTGGGATATGGCGGTTACCACGGAATTCCGGTTCCCAAGGGAGGCGTAGTGTTCATCGTGGACACCAGCGGATCCATGAACGAGCGCCACAAGCCGGAGAAAGCCGAGTCCCACTACGAATTTTTCTCCAAAATGCTCAGCCGGACGCTGGAAAAACTACCGGAGGATGCCGAGTTTTCCATCCTGCTGTTCGACGACGTGGCCCGTCCTTGGAGCCGGAAACTTCAAAAGGCCACGCCGGAGGCCAAGGAAAACGCCACCGCTTGGTTAAGGCGAGTCAACGCCTTCGGCGGCACCAACATCTACGATGCCTTGCGCACTGCCTTACGGATGAAAGGAGTGCAAACAATTTTCCTGCTCACCGACGGTGAACCCAGCGTCGGCCTCACTTCGGTTCCGGAGATCCTCCGGGAGGTCGAGCGCATCAATCTCGAACGTCGCATTCGCATCCACACCATCGCCGCTGGACAAGCTCACGCCGGTTTCTTGGCCGAACTTGCTGAATCCAACGGCGGCCGTTCGGTGGATCTGCGCGATCTCTAAGGAATTTCCTTTCCCCACCTGAATTCCCGATTTCGGGATAATAGGGTGAACTATTGCCCCGAGCCGGAAACGATCCGAAAAAAATTAGGGAAATTTCAACACAAACGGCCAAAACTTCTAAGAAATTGCAATTTCTCGAAAAAAAAGTTCCCAGAATCTGATTTTGAGGACACCTGTATTAAAGGGAATTGAAACAACGGAAGGCAATGGTCTCTGGAAGGCCCATTATTCCGCGAAGCTTTCAGCTCTTCACTCTGATTTCCAGCCACAGTGTGTCCCCCCTCCTGGGGGGATGCACTTTTTTATTTCGAATCCTAAAGTGGATCCAAAGTGATTCCCGGCCGCTGGCACAGGTCATAAAGGACGGCGGCAAGATCCTTGGGCATCCCCTTGGAGGAAGTCTTGACCAAGAGTTGCCGGCGATGCACTCCCCGTAAACGGGCCACCGGGGGAGGGGCCGGTCCAAGGATTTGAGAACTCTTGGTCTGGACCTGCCGGAGTCGGTCGGCAATTTCACAGGCCAGAGATTCCACTTTGCCTTCCTCCTTTCCTTCCACCAAGATCTGCACCGCTCGAACCCAAGGGGGATAGCCGAAACTGCGGCGGTCAGCCATTTCTTGGCGGGCAAAACGGCGGTAGTCATGCCTCATCGCCGCCTGAATGGAAGGATGCTCCGGCAACCAAGTCTGCACCACCACTTGCCCGGGATGGGTTCCGCGCCCGGCCCGGCCGCTCACTTGAGCCACCAGATTGAAGCATCGCTCCGCCGCACGAAAATCTGGGTGGTGCAAAGCGATGTCGGCATTGAGAACCCCGACCACGGTGACGTTAGGAAAGTCCAAGCCCTTGGCCACCATTTGGGTTCCTAAAAGAAGGTCGAAGCGTCCGGCCCCGAAATCGCGCAACAACGCTTCATAGGCGTCCCTTCGCAACATCGTGTCCCGATCCATGCGCGCCACTCTCGCTTCCGGGAACAATCGTCGAACTGCGTCTTCCGCCCGTTCCGTTCCCACCCCCACCGGCTGAACTTGAGCTTGGCACTCGGGACAACGTTCCGGCGGCGGAAATTCCTGCAAGCAATAATGGCACAAGGCGCGTTTGCGCCAGCGATGGAAGGTCAAGGAAACCTCACAATCGGGGCAATGCACGCTTTGCCCACAATGACGGCAATGCCAAGCCGGCGAGAAACCGCGCTGATTCAAAAACAAAATGGCTTGATGCCCACCGTGAAAACAAGTTTCCAACGCATTTCGAAGCGGGCGGCTGACTACCGCCCAATGACCTTTTTCAGGCTTCTCGTGGCGCATATCCACTAAGCGAACTTGAGGCAATTGGCCCCCGGCAACCCGATCGGGCAGTTCAAGCAGATGCAAATCCCCCTGGTCCGCCGCCAACCAACTTTCCAAGGAAGGCGTGGCCGAGCCCAAAATACAAACCGCGTTTTCCAATCTCGCCCTTTCCCGAGCCACTTCCCGAGCGTGATATCGAGGCGCTTGTTCTTGTTTGAAAGAAGATTCGTGCTCTTCATCCACAACCAATAATCCAAGGGGATTCACCGGTGCGAACAAAGCGGACCGGGCACCCACCACCACTTTGGCTTCTCCATGGCGGATCGATTTCCATTGGTCATATCGTTCGGCATCGGTCAAACCGCTGTGCAAAACCGCGACCTTGGCGCTCCGGCTTCGGAATCGTTGTACGGTCTGAGGGGTCAAAGCAATTTCCGGCACCACGATGATGGCCCCGAGACCCAAACTCAAGGCTCGCTCCATCGCCTGAAGGTAAACCTCCGTCTTTCCGGAACCGGTGACCCCGAATAGCAAAAAATCGCGATGCTGACGAGCGTCCAAGTCAGGCAGGATGGCGTCCAAACAAGCTTGTTGAGATTGATTCAGGACGTGCGGGGAAGCCGCCTCCACCGGGTTGCCGGCGAAGGGATCGCTGGATGCCGTCCGCTTGAGGAATCGCACCCACCCTTTGCGATACAAGCTTTCCAAGGGCGAACGGGATAACCCGGTGCGGGTCCGAAATTCGCGCAGATCTACCGGTCCTCCGGCGGCTTTCAAGAATGCCAGGGCCCGTTCTTGTTTGGGGAATTTCCGTTCCAATTCCCGGCGTAGGTCCTCGCCCGGCCAATGCTTCAACTCCACTTGAGGAATGCTTCGCCGGGCTCGGGCTTTGCGCAACACTGCCGGCAGCATGGCGGCCAAAGCATTGCCCCAGGAACAAAAAGAGCGGTCGGCCATGAACCGGGCCAACAACAGCAGGCTCGGAGTCAGCAAGGGCTCCGGATCCAGCCACTCTTGCAAATCTCGAATCCGATTGAACGGAATGCCTTCGGGAGGGTGGGGATCCAAACCCACCACCACGCCCAATACCCGCCGCTTGGCCAAAGGAACGTATACCCGGCAGCCGACTTCCACTCCTTCGAAACCGGGGGGAATGCGGTAACTGAATTCCGTTCGGGTGGGAAGGTCCAACGCCACTCGCGCAAAGCCGGCCCCGGTCGCCGGGGAAGCTTTCTCCTCCGGTTCGGGAAACAAACTGGCTTGCTGCACTCCTGTAGCCATCGGCCGCATGATAAGCCGATCCAGGAGGAAGAGGTTAGGCTTCCTGCATGAACGGTCTGGCTACCGACGGGCGAATTCCCGTAACCCTCCTCACCGGTTGGTTGGGTGCGGGGAAGACCACCCTCTTGAATCGAATCCTGAGTCAACCGGAAGGCCGCAAATTCGCGGTCTTGGTCAATGAATTCGGGGAAATCGGTATCGATGATCGTTTGGTGGTTCGTTCCGACGAAGAAATCGTGGAGCTTCGCAATGGCTGTATTTGCTGCTCGGTCCGAGGCGACTTGGTCGCTTCCTTGGTCAAGTTGCACCAGAGTCGCGCCCGCCGCTGGTTCGGCCGCCGCCGCTTTGATCACGTTTTATTGGAAACTACCGGGATCGCCGAGCCCGCTCCTCTTCTCAAGACTTTTTTGGTGGAAGCCCAAATCGCCGCCCTTTTTCAAATGGTGTCGGTGCTTTGTTTAATCGACGCAAGAACGGCTGCTCAAGTGCTTTCGGAATCCACCGCCGAAGAACAAGTCGCCGTGGCGGATTTGTTGCTTTTGAACAAAATCGATTTGGTTGAATCCGAGGACTTGGAACTCCTTTCCGCTCGCTTGCGAAAAATCAACCCAAGCGCCGAACTGAAACCGACCCTGCACGCCGACTTGAGCACGGCCGAAGTGTTGGCTCATCGGCCTCCCCGGATTCCGGCTGCCGACCAACTTTCCAACCATCATCACCATGAAGGTTTTCAAGCCGTCAGTTTGACCGAAGACCGGCCGTTGGATGCCATGCAAACTCGCTTGTGGCTAGGGGCCTGCGTTCGAGTCCTCGGGGCGCGCCTGATCCGTTACAAGGGCTTCTTGCACCTTCAAGGCCAACCGAATCGGGTGGTTTTGCAAGGAGTCTATGATTTGTTTGAAGCCAACGCCGGGGAACCCTGGGGAACCGACCACCCGAAAACCGAGTTGGTGTTCATCGGCAGAAACCTGGACCGGGATTTTTTGCGGCGCGGCCTGGACGCCTGCGTGGTGGCTTAAAACCGCCGTCTTTGGATCTAATTCGCCGGAGGAAGCTTTCCGGGATCGGGCAACTGAGCCAACAATTCCAACAGCGACGGCTCCAGGTTTTCCCTTTGCCAGTCGGTCAAGTGCACCAGGCGCAACAGCGTTTCCCGATCTCTCGGCAACTTTTCGCCAATCGCTTCCAAGTGGCGGCGGTGCATGAGCCGTTCCGGCGGCAGTTCTAAATTATCCGCCATCTGCTTGCGCCAGCGCCGCAGAGCCTCCTGGTTTTCTCGCTTGACCTTCTTCACTTTCCGCTCAGCGGAACTGATTCTCCGGCCCACGTGATCATGGGTTTTCTGACCCGCCACGGCTCGCAAAGCCTGCAGGATGTCTTGCCCGACGGTTCGTGCTTTGCGCCAGCCGACTCCTTTGCGTTTGGCCAATTCGGCCATCTCCTTCGGAGGCCGCTCCGCCAACTCCATCAAAGTTGGATTGGCCAAAATTCGAAACGGAGGCAAGTCTTCCCGGGAAGCCAGCTTTTCCCGCCACTGAAACAAAGCCCGCAACCTGGCAGCCGCTTCCGGACTGAGTTGGCGAGCTCCTTTAAAACGCCGCCAGGCCTCCATATCCGGCTGCCTGGGTGAAAGAATCTCCCGTTCCAATCTCTGAAACTCACCTCTGGCGGCTTCAAACAAACCGCGCTGCTTCAGCTCGGGAAGCAAGCGATCGTATAAATCCGGTAGGAAATGAGTGTCAATGCGGGCGTAGGCGACCTGCTCTTCCGTCAACGGCCGCTTGCCCCAATTGGACCGTTGTTCCTTTTTCGACAAACTGAAACCGTAATGCTTCTCAATGAGCGCCGCCAGGCCGGTTTTCCCTTTCTCAAGAAAGGTCATGGCCACTTGAGTATCGAACAAACCGCGAACTTCGGCTCCCAAATCTTTGTTGAGCAGCATCAAATCGTATTCAGCCGCGTGAAAAATCTTGACCACATCGGGATCGGCCAGCAGGGAATTGACTTCCCGAAGAGCTTCGCCCAAAGGTATGGGATCGACCACGTAATCGTGGCGGGCAGTGCTGACTTGCATCAGGCACAACCGATCGTGGTAAGCGAAAAAGGAATTTGCCTCCGTATCCACTCCCAATATTTCAGCCTGACGCCATTCTTTTAAGGCTTGATCAAGTTGGTCGGGGGTCTCGACCATTCGGACGGACCCCCATTCGCTCGGAATGCGTTTCGGCATGTAGACGTCGTTCTAGCGGATCACCACGAAAACCGGAGTGGTGTAAGCCGACCCGTTCCAATCGTCGTAGATCAGTTCGGCTCGGTACCAAGAACTCACCGTGTCTTCCAAAATCAAGTTGGCGGTCACCGATCCTTCGCCGGACAATCCGGTGAATTCTTGCACCAAGGTCTCGTCATGATCTCCGACCCGACCCTGGTAAAGGCGAATGAAAGCCGGCTGGGCGGTGTTGTAAAACACGTTGACGTCCACCGGGTAGTTGGCCGGCACGGCGCCGGAGGGAACCACCCGAATGTCCCCCATCTGCAAACGATTTCCACTTTGATCCTTCACCGTAATCGCCAGGAAGGGACCGTTGCTCAAGTAAGTTCGACCGGCTTTCATGGCGTCGACCAGGGCCTGATCGCTGAGCGGCCCTTCGACGTACACGAAGTTTCCGCCGAAATCATAAGCTTCGTCGTGGGTATCGGAACCGGAGAAGGGATAGAGCAAACGCCCCTTGAGCAGGCGACGCACCCACCAGCCTTTGTGTTCGCCGTTGGCCCGCGGGCCACCGCCGTTCCAGATTTCGACACCCCAAGTTTCATTGCTGCCAATGCCCAGCAGAGTGTCCGAACTGTTGAAAGCCCACATGTCGGCATCCGGATGATTCACGACCGCAAACCCGCCTTCGGCGTTTACCGCGATCGAATTCTCATGGATGCTATTCAACGGCCCGTCACAGAAATCCAGAAAACCGTCTTGACCGCCGGGCTTGCGGTTTTGAATGCCCACGGCTCCCATGTGATGCACTTCATAACCCCAACCCAAAAAGCAGAGCGCATCGGCGAGGTCGCTGCCATCTTGAACCCCACTTTCCCGGCCGGTGACTTCGGTGCCCAACAAGACTTTGAAATCGGCTTCATCCAAGGAATCGGCTTCGTTCACGACCTCCTGAAACTCGGAATCGGAGTTGATGCAGTAAGAATGGGTGGAAGTATTGAAGAAGTGAAATCCCAGGGCTTTGTATTGGTCCCGAAGCTGTTCATTGGTGAAAGAACCGGTGATGTTGACCGATTCGGCGGCGCATTCTTCCGGGCAACCGTCAATGGCTTGGTCGCGGCAGTTGTGCACGTGCAAGTCACCGGAGTACCACTGGCCAGTGGTAGCCCGCCCTTGATTCCAAGCCGCCGGCGGCGGCATGTGAGCGGCAAGCAGTTTGATTTCGTGGCTAAGCAGAACCTGGTGTCCCTGACCTCCTTGCCGGTATTGCAAATTCAAATCGAACAAACCGTAATCCCCAGGCCGGGAGCCGGCAGGAAATATCTGAGCGAAGGGAAGTTCGAACACCACGTTGCGAAGTTGAGGAGCACCACTTTCCTTCAACCGGTTCACCCCATCCAAGATCTCGCGCATAAGCTCGGCTTCGGTGTTGGGGCCCAACTCCGGGCGCTCGTCCAGGGGATAGAACAAACGGTGCTGGTGGCGGTGACTAAGCTCCGGCCGGACGACCTCCATCTTGTGATACAGCTCGAAAACCGTGCCGCCGTCCCCCTTCAGGCGTTCGCCCCCCAGCTCCACCCTCCGGATGAGTTCACCGCCGGCATCACGGATTTCCAGGGCATCCAAATAAGCGGCTTCCGCCGTGCCGTTGTAGAGCTGAACCTGCATCGGCACGGTCATATCGGTGCGCCGGGTTTGGTTCATGAGCCCGAAGGGGAGGATGCGAAGCTCGGCTTGGCCGGAGACTTGGCTTCCGTCTTCGGCAAGAACGCGGCTCAGCAACCCAGCCGCCAAACTCAGGGGCAGGGCGAAAAGAAGCAGGGATTTACGCATTGGGACTGTTGGGGGGACGAATTCAGACTGGCGAGAGTTCCCTCGCACCAGGAAGATGAACTTTCTTTATTTTGCCATGGACGCCGGACCGCTCCGCCCAAACCGCACTGAAAAGATGCAGAATGCCCACACCAACCGCTGGATCGCCGTTTTGGCGCTCTTGTTCGTGGCCCAATTGAGTTGGTGGGCTCTCCTGATTTGGCGACAATCGGAGGAACTCCAGCAAGCCGCCTATCAAGGCTTGAACGCCGAACGACGCTTGGCCGAACATGCCTGGCATGAGGTCGCGGACCGAGAGCAGAATCCTGCCCTGGCATGGCAGTCGGTGGCAGCTCGCTTCCCGAATATTGTTCACCTCCCGGCGAGAGACGGAGGCAGCCTGCAGATCAACGGCCAGCGCCTGGAAGCCTTGAACACCAGCCTGCGGATGCGCCGGGCCATGGTCCTGGGCGAAGGCTGTCTGTTCTTTTTCACCGCTGCCCTCGGCCTCTGGCTCATGACCCGTACCGCCAAGCAGGAAAACTATTTGCGGCTGCAGCATTCCAATTTCCTGCACGCCGTCACCCATGAATTCCGGTCTCCGATTCAAGCCTTGCGGTTGGCCGTGGACACCTTGCGCCGGCGTCAGGATCGACCGCCGCCGCAGGACTACCTTGAAAGCATGCATCGGGACCTCGGTCGCTTGGACAGCTTGGTGGCCAACGTCCTGGCGGTTGGTCGCTTGGACGCCCAGGCCTTCCGCGCCACTCCCAAGGCCATCGATCTATCGGCTGCGGTTCACCGGGCCACCGACGAATACCTCCGCTCCCTGCCGGAACCCTCGGACTGGCTCCGATGTCAGATCGAAGACCGAGTGGTGGCCGAGGCGGACCCAGCCACCCTGAGCCCCATCGTCCGCAACCTGCTAGAGAACGCCCGCAAATACGGAGAGGGCCAGGAGGCCAGCTTGATTCTCCGTCGCGAAGGCTCCCATGCCGTCCTGCGAGTTCGCGATCGGGGCCGCGGCTTTTCCGGGGAAGACGCCAAGCACCTCTTTGAACGCTTTTGGCGAGCCGGGGACGAACGCATCCGATCTTCTCCCGGAACCGGATTGGGTTTATATCTCACCGCCGAGTTGGTCCGAGCCCAGGATGCCTCCATCCGAGCGGAAAGCGACGGACCGGGAAAAGGGGCGGAGTTCCTCGTATCCTGGCCCACCGCCGCGGCACCTGCTGAACTCACCATCGCCCCATGAAAACCAAAGACGGAGGAGCCCGCATCCTGATTGCGGAAGACGAGCCGCACATCAGTCGGATGGTTGCGGACAATTTGGAAGCCGAGGGCTATCGGGTCGCCGTGGCCGTAGACGGGGAGGCGGCCTTGAACACCGCCAGAGCAGGAGGCATGGATTTGATCCTGCTGGACGTCATGATGCCGAAAATCGACGGCTTCGAAGTTTGCCGGCGACTGCGAGCCGAGGGCCATCGCACCCCGATTCTTTTCTTGACCGCCCGCGATCTGCCGCCGGATCGAGTGGAAGGTCTGATGGCCGGAGGCGACGACTATCTGGTGAAGCCCTTTCATTTGGACGAGTTGTTGGCCCGGGTCCACGCCTTGTTGCGGCGCCACGCTTGGGCCCACCAGCCGGTTCACGGCCGGGTCAAGGTCGGCGCCGGCTGGGTGGATTTGGTCACTCACGAAGCCACCGCCGCCGACGGCAGCAAAGAAACCTTGCCGGCCAAGGAGCTGGGAATCTTGAAGCTGTTGCTGGACGCTCAAGGAGCCATCGTCAGCCGCAACGTCATTTTGAATCAGGTTTGGGACAACGAAGTCGATCCTACGCCGCGAACGGTGGACAACTTCGTGGTCCGACTGCGCCGGCGATTCGAGGTAGATCCCAGCCAACCAAAGTATTTGCTGACCGTAAGAGGCACGGGCTACCGACTGGCCCAAGACTAAGCCCTTTGTCAGCATGAAATACGCTCTCCTTGCCGCCTTGGGCTGTGCCCTCGGCGCCACCCTGCCCCTTTCCGCACAGCAACCGACCGCCGCCGGCCAAGTTCTGGTCAAAGCTCGCACCCTATTGCAAAACGGAAAGGCGGAAGCCGCGGAAAGCTTATTGGCGGATGTCGTTCAAAAGAATCCCCAGGCCGCCCAAGCCTGGTTGCTCCTCGGCCAAAGTCGCCACCAGCAAAAAAAGTTTGACGCCGCCCTGGAAGCCAATCGCAAAGCCTTCGCCTTTTTCAGCACCCGGAATTTGGCCGCCTATAACGCCGCCTGTGCTCTTAGTCGCTTGGATCGGAAACAAGAGGCGATCGCCTGGTTGCACCAGGCAGTCGGCGCCGGTTTCTTAAGAATGGAGGCGATGGCTCAAGATTCTGATCTGAAGAATTTGAACCAGGAGCCCGGCTTCCAGTGGTTTTTTCAATCGCACGTTTATGACGCCGACGATTTTCAAACCTTCGTGGACGGTCCGGGAAAGTTGCATAAGGTCTTTTCCGGAGAAGCCGCCGGCGATCAATTTGGCTGGGAAGCCCGCACCATTGGAGACGTAGACGGCGACGGCGCCCTCGACTTCGTGGCTTCCGCTCCTTACAAAGCCTTGTACGGGCCGGCTTGCGGCCGGATATACGTTTATTCCGGCAGCAGCGGCCGGCTTTTGTTTCAAAAGGATGGGGAAGCCTATGCTCAATTGGGCGTTTGCATCGCTGGGGCCGGAGACGTCAACGGCGACGGCACACCGGACGTGGTCGTAGGCGCTCCCCGGGGCGACGGTGGACCGGGAACGGCTTGGATCTATTCCGGCAAGGACGGTGAAGTCTTGTTTGAACTTTGTCAGCAGGAGGCCGGCGACCGTCTCGGCGCCCGAGTCGCCGGAGTTGGCGACGTCAACGGCGACGGCCACTCCGAAGTTTTCATCGGCGCCCCCGGAGCCGCGCCCCAAGGCCAAGGAAAAGCCTATCTCTATTCCGGCGCCGACGGTTCCTTGCTGCACACCTTCCAAGGAGAAAAAGCTGGGGACAGTTTTGGCGGTACGGTAGCCGGCATCGTCCAAGGCGAACGTCGCTTATTAGCGGTCGGAGCCAAGGATGCCGGAGCCAACCGCGGCGGAGTGGCCACGGTTTACCGCTGGCACGAAGGAACCTGGTCACCTTTCTTTAAGGTGGAACCGGATGCAAACAGTGTGGAGTTGGCCGGCATGTTTCTTTCTTTCGTCGGCGACATCAACGCCGACGGCCATGCCGACCTCTACGTTTCCGATTGGCAGGACCGCACTCTGGGATCCACCACCGGAAAAATCGTGGTTCATTCCGGCAAGGACGGAAAGCGCTTGCTCAGCCTGACCGGGGAACAGGCCGGAGACGGTTTCGGTATTGGCAGCGCCGAAGCCGGCGACGTGAACGGCGACGGCCACGATGATTTGGTCATCGGTTCTTGGCGATTCCCCAACGGCGCCACCATGGGAGGCAAGGTCTACCTCTACTCCGGTAAGGACGGCAAAGAATTGGCCGCCTGGACTTGCACCATGCCTCAAGAAACCTTCGGCTTCGATGCCACCGGCATCGGCGACGTCGATGGAGATCAAATTCCGGATTTGCTGATTACCGGAGCCTACGGATTCGTCAACGGCCCTCGCGCCGGCAGGACTTACATCCTAAGTCCCGGCCGCTTAGCTTCGGACTCGGCGACCCAAGGCCAGGAACAACCGTAGCCTTCTCAAGATCACCGATAAGGGGCGTAGTTGTAATACTTCGGTCGCGTATCGATCCGAAGGTGCAGCCAGAACACGCCGGCGCCGGAAGTGCTCCACCAAAGGGGTTCTTGGCCGATCCGAGCTTGAAGAGCTTCCGCGGCAACTTGCCAAAAGCGGTCGATTTGAGCTTCGGGAGCCAGTCGCAGAAAGCTGATCAAGTGCGGATAGCCGGGTCCCTGCGCTTGCGGGCACGGGGCCAACAAATAGGCGTCTTGGCCCAGATTCGGAAAGGCAACCACTTGCTGATCCTCGGGCTTGGCGGCTTGAAAATAGGACTCGAAATATTCCGGTTCGGCTTCGACTCCGTCCAATAGCGGAGCGTGAATGACGACGAACTCAAATGCCTGATCCAAGGTGTCCGAGCTTACCGGAGGAACCTCCCAAAAAATGGCGGGAAAGGGCAAGGCCGCCAGGCTGTCACACCAAAAGCGGCGAAAAGCCGGGCTTTGCAAGAACAGCTCGATGGCTTCGCCGTAAGAAACGGCCCGGTCTTGTTGATAAAGGTGGAACTGATTGCCCTGGTAGCCACGAAGAGCCTGTTTTCTCAAACTCCAACCCGTTTCCAGGTGGCGGCGTTTCATTTCCGGGTTCACCGCCTTCCTTCGGTTCCCAAACTCCGGAGCCTTTGAATGCCCGACCGCCGAAAGGCTTTGACCTGACTCTTGCTCAAGTGCAGCAGCTCAGCGATGGTTTGCAATCTCTCTCCCCGGAAATAGAGGCTGAGGACCTCCGCCTCCCGGTCCGGCAATTTGGTTAACAGCAAAAGGAAGCGATCCTTGGTTTCCCGATCGGCCAGGCTCTCCCAAGGTTTGAAATGATTCGTTTCCAGTAGTTCCGCCTGGCTGATCGGCTTCCGAAGATCTTCTCTCCTTCTTTCCGCCCGATACCGGCGGGCTTTGTCGATGACTTTCCAGCGGATCCTTTGAGAAAGTAAGGCAATGAACTCTTTTTGGGAAGTAAAGCGTAAATCTGCCAATTCCTTCCACATGTCGATCACCACCGATTGGGCGATGTCAGCGGTGTCGTGCAAGTGATGCAGGCCGGCACCGACTTTCCCGGTGGCCAAGTGCATCATTTGGCGATGGAAATAGGCCAAAAACTCTTCTTGCAGATCGGGATCTTCCTTGGCTAACCCGTGAATCGTGCGAAGGACTTCATCTTCAATCGGCAAGCTCCTCTTTCGAGGCTGGGGCCAGGCTTGCTTTTCAATCACTCGATTTAAAGCTCGCCGGCTGTGAACGCCGAGTTGGCTTTCCGCAAATCCCAAAGCGTATTGCTTGGTCGCTCCAAGAGAGATTTTATCCAAGGTCAATCCTTTCGCGCGATTTCAATCGCCTCATGGCAGGCTTGGAGGCGGCGTTTCGCCCGGATGGTTCGGTCATCTTCGGCACCATGGCATTTTTCCAATATTTCCGCGTTTCGTTGAAAATGAGGAACGGCATCCTGGTACTTGCCGGCGCCGAAGAGGCAGTCGGCCAGGAAATAGTGGGCGGCACCGATATTGGAATGATTCTCCGGGTACAAGCGGCCGGCAGAATCCAGCACGCGGCGGAAACGAAGTTCCGCTTCCGCGTGATCTCCCAGGTGCAGCAAGGAGATGCCGGCATAGAGCTGGACCATTTCCTCAATGGCTTCCAAACCCGGTCGGCCCTCGCACTTTTTGATCAATTCGGTACATTGTTCCAGGCAATCTTGATATTTCCCTTCCTGCAACAGAAGCTGGCACAACTTAGATTCGGCCTGCAAGCTTTTTCGAGCAAAGGGCGGATAATGTTCCTTTCCGATCTGGACGGCTTCCCTAAGGGCCACTCCGGCGTTGGCAAACTTGCCGGCTTTCATCTCCAAATCGGCAAGCAACATCAACTGAGTCATCAATTCCTTGACGTCTGCGCCCGGACCGGCACGCCGCTTTGCAACCAGATCCTGGCACTCCTCTCTGGCTTCCTGATTTCGCCGCAGGCCGATCAATGCATTCACCAGGCTTCCTCTGGCTAAAAGAAGCTCCCGGATCTGGTCAGGGTGATTCTCCTTAAGGTCTCGGATGACTTGCCGAATTAAAATTTCTGCTTCGGCCAACTTTCCCTTTTGGACCAACAAATCACCCAGAGATCGACGATACCCGGTGGTGGCCGGGTTTTCTTCTTTCTCCGCCAGCTCGATAGCCCGGCGATAGTTTTGCTCCGCCTGATCCAGCATGCTGAAGTCGTAGTAAATTTCCGCTAATTGGAAATAGGCGATATCGTCCACCGCACCCCAGTCGCCGGGATTTTCTTGGTAGAAGGAAACCGCCTGCTCCAGGGCCTGCCGGCTGTCTTCCAGGCTGCCGATTTCCCGGAAAAACCAACCCAATTTGACTAGGGCATTGGCTTCATGGCTGTCCAGTTGGCCCATTTCGGCGAAAAACGGTTCCAGGTCACCATCGAAGATCTCGTCGCCGGAAACGGAGTTGCGCCTTTCCCAATCGGAAAGACTTTGCGCCAAGAAATAAAGAATTTGCACTCCGGCTTCCGCTTCCTCGATAGCCTGTCGAGCGTTCTCCTGAGCCAGGACTTTTTGTTCCTCCGCCCGGGCTCGCTCCTCCTTCACCCGCTTTTGCTCCGCGGTCACTTGGGTGAGGGCAAGTTCGGTTTCTTCTTTCTCCTGCAGAACGAACAGCAAAAGAGTCAAACTGACCATCAAGCCAACCACTCCGGCGGCCATGATTCCGGAAGCGAAGGGGTGACGCTTGATCCACAACAAGCCAAGGCGGCGCAAGCTTGGCAATCTTGCCTGGATCGGCTCGTGGTTCAAATAGCGCTGGAGATCCTTCCGAAAAGCATCCATGGACGGATATCGATCCTCGGGCTTGGCCTCCAAAGCCCGTTGGCAAATCGCCGCCAACTCCCATGGTATTTCCGGCTCGATGCGTCTCGGATCCGGGGGCGTAAAGGTTTGCAAAGCCTGGCGCAGGCTTTCCCGATCTCGGCCGCGAAACGGTCGGCGAAAAGAAAGCATCTCGAATAAAATGACACCGAGAGAAAATACGTCGGAGCGCTCGTCCGGGGGAAGTTCCCTTCCCTTCAAGGCTTGTTCCGGGCTCATGTAATTCGGCGTGCCGCCGGCGAAGCCCAAGTCCGGCCCGAGACTGCTTTGCGGAAGGGCCAAACCGAAATCGATCACTTTGATGTGGCCGCTGGCAGTCAGGAGAACGTTGTTGGGTTTGAGATCGGAGTGAACCAAACCGTGCTGATGGACGGCCCCTAGAGCTTCGCAGATTTCCACCACCAAGCGACAAACCTGATCGAAGTAGCCCGGCGAATAACTTCCGTCCCCCTGGCTCTTGAAAATCCAATCGGCCAAAGAGCTGGCTCCGTCCACCAGTTCCTCGGCAATGAAAAAGATACCGTCGTCTTCCCCGGCCTCGATCAGAGTGACCAAGTTGGGGTGCGAGATTTTGGCGATGCTTTTGGATTCAAGATGAAAGCGATGGAGGAAGTCTTTCCTCAAGCAAAGCCAGGGGTGCAGAATCTTGAGAGCCACCCGCCGGCCCATGGATAGTTGCTCCGCTTCCCAGACCGCTCCCATCGAACCCTGGGCCAAAAAGCGCACCAAACGGTAACCGCCGATGACCTGCCCGGGGCCGATGCTTTCCCGCTTCCCGTAAAAAACACCACGCAAGTACAAGAATTTTTGAATTTTTTCCTGCACCCGCTCCCGGATATTTACGGGGGTGCTCCCCAAAAAAGCGGCGACCACCGATTCCTGGGTCCAATCGGGATTACTTTCCACAAACTCGCGAAACCACTGTTCCGCGAGATCGCTTTCCGAATCTTGTCCGATTGGGCCCATAAGGGTCCATGCTACCGAATTGATCTGCACCGACCAAACAGGCTCGGAACTAGGGATTCAAGCGCCTCATGGCCCTCCGAAGGGCCTTGGAAAGCTCATCCATCGGAATTCCGGTATCCCGGCTCATTTCCTGGTAGGACTTGCCTTGAAGCTGGAAGCGGAGCAGTTTTCGGTCCATTTCAGGGAGTTCAGCCAAACGCGCCGCAAGCCAACTCTTCTCTTCCCTGGTGACCAGATCCGACAGTGGATTGGCCACCTTCGGATCGCCGAAAACCATTCCATCTTCAAGAGTTGTGCGAAGATCCTCGCGGCCACCCACTCGCCGGAAATTGCGCACCTTGTCGGCAAGCTTCCAGCGCAGCCGGCGGCTCAAAAAGGACAAAAAGGAGCTTCGATCACGGAATTCAAATTCGGCCAAGCGCGGCAGAAGATCCTCCCACATGGATTGGGCCAGATCGCCGGAATCCCACAATCGGCGCATGGCCGGAGAAAGTCGCCGGCGGCCCATGGCCAAGGTCGGGGCCACGAAATACTGGACGAATTCCGCCTTGACCGGCGGCGAATCGGACATCCGCGAATGTACCGTCGCCAAAACCGCATCCTCTATTTCCCTTCCGTTCCAGATCCAATCCCAATAGGAAGCTTGTGCGGACGGATGGCGAAGGCATTCATAGCAGGACGGGCCCAAATTTTTCGCAGCCCATTCCAGTCCCGATCGGATCAGCCGCTCTCTATCACTCTGCTCCACTCACTCTGCTCCACTCCCAATCGCCAATGATTGCTGCACCGTTTGGTGCTCAAATCGAATGAACCGTCCTTGGAAAAGAATAGGCTTTACCCAGGGAATCAGCAAACCATCCAAGGAGATCGCCCCAAAATCAAATACCCTGAAATGGACCGCTCATGCCTTGGCTATCCCTTCTCAAGGCAGTCCGCCTCGCGGATGCACCTCCAACATGATGATGCCTCACCAACCCATGACCGCCGAACAGGCTTTTCACCAATATTTGGAACTCCATCGCCGTGACCCCCATCATGGGACAAGCGATTTTCTGTCCCAATTCCCGACAATCGTTCAAGCAAAAACCAAAAGGATGATTGCGGACTATCATGAATTCCTAGAAATATTCGAAACTAATCCTTCCAGTTATTTGGGACAGCAAATCGCCGGGTATTCCATTGTTCGCTTCTTGGGAAAAGGCGGGATGGGCAGCGTTTGGATCGGAGAATCCTGCTCTGAACAAGTGGCGATCAAGATTCTTCACCCGCATCTGAGCTTGAAACCGAAATTGGTGCGGCGCTTTCATCGGGAGGGAAACGTCGGCACCCGGCTGAATCACCCCAAAATCGCTCGAACGCTCGCCATCGGAGTTGAAAATGGCACTCACTATTTGATTCAAGAACTCGTTCGAGGCATGAGCCTGGAATCTTGGCTCCTCGAATGGAAGCAAAAGAATTTTCTTTCGAAAGATTATTTCCGCAAGGCCGCTGACATCTTCCATCAAGTGGCGGAAGGGTTGTGGGAGGCCCATCAAAACAGGGTGGTTCATCGAGACCTCAAACCCGGAAATATCCTCATAACTCCGGCTCAGGAAGTCAAAATCGTGGATTTCGGCTTGGCCTGGCTGGATGAGAATTCAGCCTTAACCGGTACGGAAGAAAGGCTGGGCACTCCCTTTTATATGAGCCCCGAGCAAGTTCGAAGAGAACGGGTCACCGATCACCGGACGGACATTTTCTCCTTCGGCTCCACGTTATACGAGGCCATCACCTTGCAAAAACCGTTTCGGGGCCGAAATCCAGAGGAAGTCACTTTCGCAATCCAAGAATTCGATCCGGTCGCCCCCAGACGCTTGCAGAACGTCCCGCGAGAGCTGGAAATCCTGTGCCAAAAAGCGCTCGAAAAAAGGCCTGAGCATCGCTTCCAAAGCATGGGGGATTTGGTCACGGAGTTGAATCATTTTCTCCATGGCCGACCCATTCAAACTCGCCGCCAAGGTCGATTTCGTGCATGGACCAGAAAAGTGAAGCGGCGCCCCTGGACCAGTTCTATTTCCGCATCAGGAGTTCTCATTCTGCTCTCCTTCCTCTGGTCATATTTCAGCATAAGAGAGGAACGCAACACAGCCCAAGTCGCTGAAACCAAAGCCAAACAGGAAGCCTCCGCGTTGGAGGGGGTCGTTTCCGGGGTACTGGAGTTCTTTGAAATCGCGAAGCCGACGGAAAACATCCAAACTCGATTCGACCCGGAACACTTCTTGAACTACGCGTATTCCTCCATCAGCCAAGAACTGCATTCCCGGCCCAAACAGCGGACCCGATTTTTGGCCATCCTTGCCAGGCTGTTCTTGGAACACGGCTATTACCACCGTTCCGCGGAAATTTTCAACGAAGCTCTAGAAAAGTTGGATGGATCGGAGCAGGAGTCCGGCGATGAGCAGTTTCGCATCCTCATGGATGCCGTCCTCGCCTCTTCGCTCTCAGGAGATCCGGCCAACTCCACTCGTTTCATGGAAATGGCAAAAAAGCCCGGAGTGCAACCTTTCGAAGCTTCTTGGCATCATCTTCTTTATCGTGAACACGTGGCGGTCCAAGCCTTGAATCGGGGCAATCTGAACCAAGCGGAAGATCTCTTCACGGCCCTTTTGGCTGAAACGGTGGACGACCCAAGCATCAAACCGGTCTTTACTCTTGGAATCCGCGGCAATCTAGCCAAAATCGCATTCGAGCGCCAAGATTATCCCCGTGCTGAAGAGGAATGGCGAAGATTGTTGGAAACGGCCGAGACGGAAGTCGGCCCGGACCATTCCCTTTGCCTGACCTTCGAATTCAACCTTGCCATGGCCCTTCGCCATCAAGGAAAACTTGACCAACTCGTTGAAACCTTGATCTCCAATTGGAATGGGCATCAAAGAGTCTATGGGGCATCCTCTCCCTTTACTTTGCAAGTGGCTTACTACACCGCCAAAGCTCATCTCGAACTAGGAGATGTAGAGCAGGGAATCAAATGGTTGAACCGGGTGCTTGCCGACAGCCGAAACGCCACCGCCAGCTCGGTCGTCACCATCGCGTCCGACGCAGAGTCGATTTTGAAGACGCTCGATCTTATACGGGAAGGGGTCGAAATCAGCGACGCTCCCAAGGATTAAGGAGCGCCGCCGTTCCGGACTTCGTGTTATTGAATTTGGGTGGCGACCACGTTAGTGAGTTCGCAAGAGGACAAGTCCAGCGCTTGGAACCAGATGTTCAGTCCGGACAATCCCGGAGGAACATCGCCGGCAAAAATCGCCGTACCATTCCCGTCAGCTTGCACCAAACCCAAAACCACCGGGTTAAGAATCCCCGCGGTGATGGTTCCGCAAGCACCGGCGTTGACCGAAGTGTTTCCAGCACCGGAAACCGAATAGGCGAATCCAACCATGCCCATGGGGGTGCCGTAGGAGGTGGTCAAAGATCCGGGACTTCCGGAAACCAAGGCCGAAGCAGAAAGGCTGAGCGGCGGATTCAGGTCCGTCAGTTGGATCCTATCGACGGCAAAGTCGGGACAACTCGTGTGGGCGGAGTTGTTGTAAAAAAAGCGCACAGTCCCCACGCTACCGGGAGCCATTTCGGAAGCCAAAATGTGGCCGTTCATGGTCACGGTAACCAAGTTGGTAGCATCTCGAATAATCCGGACGTCCGATCCCGAGGGAAAGGAATCGGCACCACCAAAGAAGAAGGTGCCTCCAATATTGGCAAACCACCGATTGTCGTATTGGGCAGAAAAAGCAACGATTCCACCCCCTTGTTCATCCAAAAGAACGAAGTTGGTTGTGCCCCGGTCTCCGGACGCATTCTCCAGTTCAATGCCGTCGATTTCAAAATTGAACTGCTGGTTTACCGGCTGCGATAAGGCAGAATCCAATTTGACGAAACACGAACTCCCAGAGTTGATCGGCTGGACATCGGTTACTTCCAACAAAGTCCCGGCCGGGTCCGCCGACTCGGTATAGCTCCAAGCGGTAGCGTTTTCGAGGGTTAGGGTCCACATCGGATCCAGCAACCCGTCATCGAAATCGTCGACCAGAACGGTCTGCTGTCCAAGGGAGGTACTTGCCAAGCCAATGGCAAGAAGCAAGCTCAACATGGCTTTCATCTGAAGTCTTCCTTTCAATGGGTCTCTTGGGGAATGGGACCCTCAGCGTGGTCCCCAAGAGAGAAAAGGAAGCCTTCGGCAATCTCCCGTTTTTTTCCGGACTTTTTCGATTTCGCCCGGCCGACCTGGTTTTCGAACCCTACAACTTCATCAGAAAGCGGCAACCAAAGCGTAACCTTGAGGTCCGACCGGAACGTCGGGAGCCAATACTTCCACGGTCCAGATCCCGGAAACCGGAGCCGGAATCAGAACTTGTTCCAAGCTGTTATTCAGGTCGAACTTCACCGGATTCGGCCGCGAACGACCTCCTTGATCCACCCGCAGAATGTTGCCGTGGTAAACCGTTCCTTGAGGATCGACGACTCGCAAATCCAAATTGTTCACCACCGGATCGGCGGCACCGGCGGCGGCAGGTTCATCGGCGAAGGCCAGAGTGATGCGCAGGAAATGCCCGTTTTGGACGTCGACGGAATAGCTGTGGCGTCCTCCCTGGCTCAAACCCTGAGCGTGGCGCTTGTCCTGAATCCAAAGCTGGCGCTTGTCGCCGCTGAAGTAGAGGCAGCGATCCAACAGAATGCGCCCCCAACCTTCCCGGTAGCTCGGGTATTCGGCGACGGCGACCATGTCCACCGCCGAGTTCGCCATCATGGCTCGCAACAGAGAGCCGGAAGGGGTGAAGGCGTCCGAAGCTTGGGCCCCGCCGCTGGGATAAAAGCCGTCTTCGAAATACTGTTTCACCAACGCACAAGCTCCGGCCACCACCGGACAAGCCATGGAAGTACCGCAATCGGACAAGGTCAAACAGGCACTGCCGACGGCGGCCGACCAAGTGGAACAACCGGGAGCATAAACTTCCGGCTTTAAGCGGCCGTCACTGGTAGGCCCTTTCCCGCCGGAACCGTGCCGCTCCGGGTGATCCCGTTGGGTCGCCCCCACCGCCAAACAGGATTTGGCGTTCTCCGGGTTTTTGATGTTGTTGCCGTTATTGGTGGCGAACAGCACGACGGCGTCTTCATGGTCGCGAGAATAAGCGTCCAGATCGCGGCAGCGCTCGTCGTAGCTGGTGGAAAAAGAATTGCCCCAGGAATTGGTGTGGATACGAGCTCCATGCCCGTTAGCCTCCAAAAGCATGGCCAAAAAGTTGGTGGTTCCCGGCAAATAAGAGTGATGAACCAACCAGGCATCGGGAGCCATGCCGATCCGATAGATCGAGTTGTTCACCGGACGGCTGTCCCCTGCGGCAGAACCGGCGGTATGGGTTCCATGACGTTCTCCCGGCCCGGGGCTGTCCCACCATTTGATTTTTCGGTGGGTCGGACCCGGAATGGCTCCGGTAGGGTCGTCAAAAAAGCAGGAGTCCTCGTAAATCCTTCCGTCCATGTGCCCCAAAGTCACATTGGCTCCGGTCAAACCCTGCAACCAAACCTTCAAATTGTTCTTTTGATTGGTTTGAATCACCCACCGGCTTCGATCATTCCGGAAAGTTGCCGGAGCGTCTTCGGAAATCCACCGAACCGAAGGGATCGCAGCCAAGACCGGAACCAAAGGCGGGTCGGCCAAGATCAACAGCCGAACGTAACGACCGGAATCCACCGTTTGCAACCAATCGGCCCCAAACTCAACGACGGCTTCCTGCACGGCGATCGGATCCCGATCCGGCCAAATTTCCACCGATAAGCGAAGGCGGCCGTCCAGAGACTCTTGCAAAGTTCCATAGCCACCGATGTCCGGATCGACTTTCCAACCGGGGTGAACTGGAATCACCGCGCCGGCGATGGAATCCAAATCAGACCGGCGGCCTTCAGGAAGCCAAACTTCCAGCGCATTGTGGGGAACGTAATCGAAAACCCGACCGCCTAAAGCCGTCACCTGAGCGCGTAAACGGCTCAGCTCCTGGGGCGAGCTTTGGGCGTAGAAATAACCGTGCCGTTCCGCTTCCTCAGGAGGGTAAGTCCAAGCCGCTCCCAAAGCTGGAGTTGCCACTCGAGTATCGAAGTCGCCGCCTTTAAGGACCAATCGAGTCGGTTCACTGTGGCGGTCGGTTCGGTCCAACGGCAAAAAATTTCCCTGTCCCAGGTTGGAAGCTCCCGGGACTTGCGGCAACGCAAAAGCCAAGAGTAAAGCAACGATTCCTTGCATCATGATCAGTATGACCGTCGGGTTGGGACGTATCGTGGCTTTCCGGGCGGAAACCCACCGCCTTAACGGCGGAAAATTGGGAACACTTCATAAAAACTAATAAAAAAGGCACGCAGCCCCTGGGGAAAGGGACCGCGCACCAGAAGGGAAAAAGGATGACGAGGGTTGGAGTGTCTCTGGAAGGAGCTTTCGATGGAGGATGAAGCAAAAGGGGAAAAGCGCCGGGCCTCCTTTAGTAAGCAGCCACCAGCGCGTAACCTTGCGGTCCGACCGGAATGTCGGCGCCGATCACTTCTACGGTCCAATTGCCGGCCATGGGATTGGCGACATTGACCGTTTCCAAAGTGTTGCGGGGATCGAACTTGGTCGGATTGACATTCGACTCTCCGCCGGAAGTACTCAGCAAGTTGCCGTGGTAAACCGTTCCGTCCGGTGCCACCACGCGCAAGTTCAAATTGTTCACCACCGGGGCGGCGGCACCCGTGGCTCCAGGCTCATCAGCAAAGGCCAAGGTAATGCGTAAGTTGCTGCCGCTGCTGAGATTCAAGGGGTAGCTATGAGTTTGGCCGTGGCTCAAACCGGAAGCGTGGCGCAAGTCCTGAACCCAAAGGCCCCGGCCGTCGCCACTGAAGTACATGGAGTTGTCCAGCAAAATCCGGCCCCATCCTTCCCGGTAGCTGGGATAGCCGGATTCCGCAGTCATGTCGACGGCACTGTTGGCCATCATGGCCCGCATCAAAGATCCGCTCGGAGTGAAAGCATCGCCGGCATTGGCGGCTCCACTCGGATAAAAACCGTCTTCGAAGTATTGCTTCACCAAAGCACAGGCACCGGCAACGACCGGGCAGGCCATCGACGTTCCGCACATGGTGCGGGTTCCGCAGGAGGCGGTGGAAGCGGAGTAGGTCGAACAACCCGGAGCATAAACTTCAGGCTTCAGGCGACCATCGGCGGTGGGACCGGCACCGCCACTGCCGTGGCGATCTTGGTTGCTGCGATCGGTAGCACCCACCGATAAAGCGGATTTGGCGTTTTCCGGGTTCTTCAAACTGCCGCCATTGGTGATCGCAAACAACACCACGGCGTCTTCCTGGTCATGGCTGTAAGCATCGATGCCGCGACAAAGAGCGTCGTAACCGGTGGTCCAATCGTTGCCCCAGGAGTTGGTGTGAATGCGAGCCCCGTGGCTGTTGGCTTCCAACAATGCCGATTCCATTTGGTTGGCGGAAGGGAAGTACGAATGGTGAACCAAGAAAGCGGTCGGCGCCATGCCGATCCGGAAAATGCTGCCGTTGACCGGCACGCTGTTCCCGGCGGCCGATCCGGCGGTGTGGGTTCCGTGGGAATCGCCGCCGCCCGAACTGCTCCACCACTTGATTTTGCGGTGGCTGGGTCCGGGGTTCACTCCGGTCGGATCATCGAAGTAACAACTGGATTCCTGAATGCGGCCGTCCATGTGGCCGATGGTCACGTTGTTGCCGATGATGCCCTGCTGCCAAATCTTGAAATTATTGTTTTGATTGGTTTGAATCACCCACCGAGATTTGTCGTTTCGAGGCGCGGCAGGCGGGCTTTCTTCAATCCAACGAACCGCCGGCAAATGAGCCGCCGCCAGCAATTGCTGGGTGTCGGCCAAAACTTCAAATTGCAGATAACGGCCGTCGCTGCTGGGGTCGAGAATCTCGATATCCAAAGCCCTCATGGCCTGTTCCTGCTGAATCGGGTCCAGGTCAGGCCAAAACTCGACAATCGCCGTGTGCCGGCCCAGGTCATCGGCGCCGGCGGTGCCATAACGGCCCAAATCAGGGTCCAATTTGAAGAAGGGGTGGATCGGCACCAGGGCTTGGGCGACCTCCCGCAACCGGCCTTCGGAACCGGCGGGAATGCGGGCTTCGAAAGCGTTGTGCGGGATGTAAGCGAAGCTGCGGCCCCCCAGGTCTTCCACCAGGCCGCGTAGCCGAGCTTGGTCGTCCGGGCCACCTTGGACGTAGTAGTAACCGGCGGCCTCGGCTTCGGCCTGGGTCAAGGCCATGGCTTCGGGAATCTCAGGAAGGCCCGACCCATTCACACCCAACCGGGTATCCCACGCCGCCGCCTTCAGCAAAATCCGGGTCGGCTCGGTCCGGCGCTCGGTTTGGGCCAGAGGCAAGGGAGAATCCGAGTTGGAAATTTGAGCCGCACCGGTGCTTTGGGGCGCTCCCAAGATCGGCGAAGCCAGGAACAGCGCTGTGGCGGCGAACCGCGCCAGCGTAGGCAGAGAGGATGACGGAGAAGTAGGGAGCAGCATGAGTTTTGGGGATGGAACCAGAGGGCAGAGTGACCCCACCCTGGATCTACAAGCCAGGTTGGAACTTGGACGCCGATTTGGACCGATCGGTTCCGAGTTTTCTGGAACTTCCGAGCCTTCGCTCGATCCACCGAACGGGGCTACCCTGTGCGGTCTTGTTCAAGCCCTCCGCTACCCCCGAAGAGACCTCCGAGGAACTGCCCGAGGAGCCCAGCCTCCGTTCCGAACCGGTGGTATTGGAGGATCTTGTGGCCGCCGTTCGGCTTCCCCACCTGCTCGGGAAATTGCAACGGGTGCTGACACGCTGCCGCAACTCGTTTCAGTTTCCCCTGGACTATCCGATGGTTCCGCTGCCGGAAGGCGCCGGCGAGGGCTGGGTCGATTACGGCATGCGCTGGGCCGACCGCTACGGCAGCTTGCTGCTATTCGCCGGCTTGAGTTGGGGCCAGGCCGGCCACGACCCGGTCTGGGAGGTGCGCCTCCAGGCTCTGCCCGGTTTTTCGCCGGACTCCTTGAGGCAGAACGGCCTGCATCGCGCCGCTGCTCGGATGGCCGAGGGCCACTTTCAGGAGTGGGACCGGTTTTGGCACGAGGATCGGCCTGGGGAAACCCTGCTTCTGGGCTGCTCCGCCGCCGCCACCCGCTTCCTGGAAGAGCCGGACCCGGACGCCACCGCCGCCGATTATCTGGCCGGCGCCCTTTACGCCCTGTTCGCCTCCGGGGCCCTGAAAGCCCTGGTCGACATCGTCTGCCAAGGCCGGGAGAACGCCTGATGGTGCATCGATGGAAGCAGCTCAAGTCCATTAAACGCGGTCACTTCCGAATTTTCGACGTGACCGAGGACTTCTACCAACATCCGGGTGTCCCCGGCCAGCGCTCGTACTTCGTCATGCGCACCTCGGCCTGGGTCACGGTGCTGGCTTTGACTGCGGCCAAGGAAGTGATCTTGGTCCGCCAATTCCGACCGGGAGTCGGCCAGGTTCGGCTCGAACTTCCCGGTGGGGTGATCGATCCTGGGGAAGATCCGGCCACCGCCGCCGCCCGAGAGTTGCGGGAGGAAACCGGTTACGTCGGAGACCCCCCGGTTCTACTAGGAACGGTGGAGCCGAACCCGGCCCTGCAAGACAACCTTTGCCACGCGTTTCTGATCGACAACGCCCGGCAAACTCATCCGCAGGATCCGGATCCGGACGAAATCATCGAGGTGGAATGCCTGCCCTTGGCCGATGTGACCCAGGCCATGAACGACGGACGGCTCCCCCACGGCCTTCACCAGTTGGCCGTGCTTCGATACCTCCTGCTGCAGCGCGATCGATCGTGAAGCCGTTCCGATTTGAATTTTTGCCCCCCAGAACGCAACATCTTCGAGCGATGCCTCCCGTTCCCTACGAGTGCCCCCACTGCGGTTATGAAATCGCCACTTACTCCGAAGGTCTGGAGGCCTTGGAAAGCGGCGCCCGCTGCCTTCTTTGCGGCAGCCAGCTTCAAGAAGAGGCCTTGGCCCGGATGGTCGACAGTTGGTCCGAGGCGGACCTGTTTCAGGAAGGCCAGGATCGAGCCGAGGCCGAGGCGGAGCTCGAAGACGATGAAGACTTGTGCGAAGGCATTCCCGATTTTGGGGATGAAGGCGAAGAAGTCGAGGATCCGATGCTCTAAACCTGCCGCCTGGGCCGAACCCTGCCGATTAGACAGGTCCCCAGAGCCAGGTCCGCGCCCCTGGCACCCCCTAAATCTTGGTTTATCCCAATGGAAGGCAACTAGATAGGGGGTGGCTGCCCACCCCGGAAGGAATTCCCGGCGGTGGCACGCGGCTTGCATAGTGGGCAGCCTAGGCTCATGGCGGAGTACCGGATTCTGATTGCCGACGACAGCGAAGCCTGCCGGAGTGCCCTTGCCGGCCTCTTGCAGAACTTTTTCGCATCTTCGTCGCACGGCAGCCACCACATGGTGGTGGAGCTGGTGGATTCGGGTTCGGAAGCGCTACAGCGACTTCTGGAACTTCGCTACGACCTGTCCTTGCTGGATGTCCACATGCCCCGTCTCACGGGCTTGGAAGTCATCGCGCAATTGCAGAGTTTGGGACGGCAAGTGCCGAGCATCTTGATGACCGGTCATCCTTCCCGGGCCATGGAACTGGCCGCGTTGGAAGCCGGTGCCATCGCCATGCTGCGCAAGCCGATCCCGGCTGAAATCCTGCGCCTGACCATTCAGCAAGTCTTGATTTCCTCCCGGCCGGGGATTCGGCCGGGTCCCGGTGACCAAACGGGCGACGGCGGTTCCGGCGGCAGTTTGCCCCGGCACTAATCGGGGCACACCGGTGCCGAAACCCGCTTAGACCGGTTCTCCCTTTTCTCGAGCAACACCAAGCAAGCCAAAGTCGATTCACATGGCCAAGACCGCCAAGAAAGTCGCAATCCGCCCGCTGGGGGACAAGGTGCTGGTCAAGCGGCTGGAAGCCGCTGACGTCTCCGCCGGTGGCATCCTGCTACCCGATTCCGCCAAGGAGAAGCCCAAAGAAGGCACCGTCATCGCCTTGGGCGAAGGTCGTTTGCTGGACAGCGGCGAGCGCACTCAATTCACCGTCAAAGTCGACGACCGGGTTCTGTTCACTTCCTACGCCGGCACTGAAGTCAAGTGGGAAGGTGAGGAATACCTGATTCTGTCCGAGGAAGACATTCTCGGCATCGTGGGCTGAACCGCCGTCACCTCAACCAGAGAGCTTTAGAAAAATGGCCGTCAAAAAGATCGCCTACGACCAAGAGGCCCGGGAACACATTCGCCAAGGTGTTCGGCAACTCGCCGCCGCGGTCAAAGTCACCCTCGGCCCCAGGGGCCGCAACGTCCTCATTGAAAAATCCTTCGGCTCCCCCACCGTCACCAAGGACGGGGTCACCGTAGCCAAGGAAATCGAACTCGAGGACAAGTACGAAAACATGGGCGCCCAAATGGTGCGCCAGGTTGCCAGCAAGACCAGCGACGTTGCCGGCGACGGCACCACCACCGCCACCGTGTTGGCAGAAGCCATTTTCGAAGAAGGCTTGCGCAGCGTCACCGCCGGCGCCAACCCGGTGGAATTGAAGCGCGGTATCGAAGCCGCGGTGGAAGCCGCCACCAATTTCCTGCTGGAAAAATCCTCGGCTCCGGTCACCGACGCCAAGGACATTGAAAAGGTCGCCACCATCGCCGCCAACAACGACCCGGAAATCGGCGCCAAGTTGGCCGAGGCCTTCGAAAAGGTCGGGAAAGACGGCGTCATCACCGTCGAGGAAGGCCGCTCCCTGGAAACCGAAATCGATTTGGTGGAAGGGATGCAGTTCGACAAGGGCTACCTGTCGCCCCACTTCGCCACCAACGTGGAAAACATGGAAGTGGAGTTGGAGGACGCTTTCGTCCTGATCTTCGAAAAGAAGATCGGCAACGTCCGCGATATGTTGCCGGTGTTGGAACAAGTGGCTCGCGCCGGCAAGCCGTTGTTGATCATCGCCGAAGACGTAGAAGGCGAAGCCCTGGCCACTTTGGTGGTCAACAAGCTCCGCGGCATCTTTAAGTGCTGCGCGGTCAAAGCTCCCGGTTTCGGCGATCGCCGCAAGGCCATGTTGGAAGACATCGCCGTGCTTACCGGCGGCACCGCCGTCATGGAAGACTTGGGCTGGAAGCTGGAGAACGTCACCGTCGACCAACTCGGTACCGCCAAGCGGGTCATCGTGACCAAGGACGACACCACCATCGTCGAAGGCGGCGGCCAAAGCAGCGAAATCAAAGCTCGGATGGAGCAAATCCGGGCCGAGATCGCCAACACCAGCTCCGATTACGATTCCGAAAAGTTGACCGAACGCCTGGCCAAGCTGGCCGGTGGCGTTGCGGTAGTCAACGTCGGCGCCGCGACCGAAGCTGAAATGAAAGAAAAGAAGGCTCGGGTGGAAGATGCTTTGCACGCCGTTCGGGCAGCCGCGGATGAAGGCATCCTGCCTGGCGGTGGCGTGGCTCTGCTCCGAGCTCAAAACGCCATCGGCAAGTTGGAATTGGCCGGCGACCAGAAGTACGGTGCCGAAATCGTGCGCCGTTCCCTGGAAGCGCCGCTTCGCCAAATCGCCGCCAACGCCGGTTTGGACGGTTCCATCGTGGTCGATCGGGTCCGCAACCAAAAGAGCCTGAGCAACGGCTACAACGGCGTCACCGAGAAATACGAAGACCTGGTGAAGGCCGGCGTCATCGATCCCACCAAGGTGGTACGCACCGCGCTGCAAAACGCAGCCAGCGTCAGTACCTTGCTGCTGACCACCGAAGCCCTGGTCATGGAAGTGCCGGAAGACAAGCCGGCGGCTCCCCCAGGAGGAGCGCCCCCAGGAATGGGCGGCATGGGAGGCATGGGCGGCTTCTAAATTTTCAAGCCGCCGTCGAATTGCGAGTCGCGATCTCCCACGAGGTCGCGACTCCTTTTCTTTGCCGGTCCTATACCATGCAATCCTCCCCTTCCCATGAAATCTACCCCCCGCTCTTTTCGACCGACCACGGTTTTCATGGCGGCTTCAGCCGTAGCTGGGATTTCATGCTGCACCATCGCCGTCCTGGAAAAGGGGCCGGACCTATGGGAGTCTTCGTCCGGCAAGCTGCTGATCGCCGGTCTCTTGTTCTTGGCGATGGCCGCCGCTTTGCTACTGCAAAATTTCTATCAAGCGCAGGCCTGGGAAAAGCGCCGTAACCAAACCCTGCAAGAAGAGTGGCAAAAAGCCGTCAGCGAAGCTTCCTCGGAAATGGAAGCCTCCCGAAAGCGTTTTCAAACCCTGGCCAAAATTGCTCCCGTCGGCATTTTCGAAACCGATCTGGACGGGTGCATTCGTTTTGCCAGCCGGCGCTGGTTGGAAATGGTCGGCTGGCGCAAAAGCCAAGCTTTCGGCAAACCCTGGTTTGACGCCGTTGTCGAAGCAGAACGGAGCCGAGTTCAAGAAGCCTGGGCCCAGGCGGTGGCAAAAAACTGTCCCATGGAAATGGAGTTCCGGGTTCAACGACCGGATGGCTCCGAATCATGGCTGCTCTCGGTGACGACTCGGAAGGAATCCGTGGAAGGAGTCGAAGACGGCTTGGTCGGAACTTTCAGTGACGTCAGCCGGCACAAGAAGGAACAGCATCGGCAGCAGGTTTTTCAACAGCGCCTGCAACACGCCGAGCGCTTGGAAAGCTTGGGCATGATGGCGGGCGGCGTTGCCCATGACCTGAACAACTTGCTGGTCGGAATCTTGGGCAATGCGGAAATCTTGGACCAGATGCTGCCGCAACGGCAAGAAGATCGGGATGCCATGGATGGCTTGCTGAAGTCTTCTCATCGGGCTTCGGCGCTGGCCCGCAAATTACTGCAATACACCGGCAATCAACTCTCGGTGAAAAACTCCATCAACCTCAGCGAATTCGCCGGCAACTGGATGCGCCTGCTCCAGGAGACCTCTGCTGAGCCGATGGAGTTGCAGTTGAATTGCCCTCCAGATTTACCCGCCATGCAAGGCGACGTCATTCAACTGAGACAATTATTGTCGGAACTGACCCTCAACGCCCGGGAAGCCTCAGGAGAAAAACCGCTTTGGATCCGAGTGGCCACGGGTTGCCGCTCCTGGCCGCACTCCTGGCCGGATGATAGTGAGCCGATCACGCCGCCGACCGTCGGCCAGCCCCCGCCTCCGGGAGAATATCTTTGGCTGGAGTTCGAAGACCACAGTTGTGGCATGCCTGCGGATGTCGGAGAAAAAATATTCGACCCTTTCTTTTCGACCAAGTTTATGGGCCGAGGATTGGGCTTGGCCACCGTATTGGGAATCGTTCGAGGTCACGACGGGGCGATCCAATTTATTTCTCAATCCGGCAAAGGAACCCAATTCCGGCTCTGGTTCCCGGTAGAACCCCAGGATAAAGACAGTTTCCGCGAAGGTGCGGGATTCACGGCCAGTTCCCGTGGACAAATCTTGTTATTGGACTCATCCTTGGAAAGAGGAGAGGAATTGGTCAATCTCCTTTCCAACTTCAAACACCAAGCCGTCCTTTGCACTCAAGCGTCGGAAGCCCTGAGTCTATTGAGCAGCCAACCTTTCCACGCAATTGGATTCCAAGCGGACGGCCCATGGCAAAAAGTTTTGGAGCACGGTTGGAAGGATTTACCTCCTCTTCCATTAGTGGCTTGGGCCAGCCAAGAACAGCAAGCTTTATTCCCGAAGCCCCCGCCGGACCGACCTTTTCACTATCTGCAGATACCCTTTGCAAATGACGCTTTGATTCAAGCCTTCGACAAGCTTTTGCCGGCGGTTATTTGACCGAATTGGCTTCCTTTGCCTCTAGGGTGCGTGCGACTCGGAAACCGACCTGGGCAAGATGCGCGCCCAGATAACTGCCTCTTCGGCGGGCCAATTCCATTTGTCGGGGGGAATCGTCGAACGAGCCCCCTTTAATCAGCCACTCTTCTTGAGTGGAAATTCGAGCAGCTACAAACTCCGGAGATGCCCCGCCTCGGGAATTGGGCGTCAGCTCGGGACGCAAGGGGCTAAAGCACCACTCCCGAACGTTTCCGCTTAGGTCGAAAAGGCCGAAGCCGTTCGGCCAGCGCTCTCCAGTAGGTCCGGGTCTATCCCGCCCGTCTTGCCGGCAAATTTCGAATCGCGGCAGCATGCCCGGGTCAAAACCAAAGGCATAGGGTGAGGCGGCACCACCCCGAGCGGCAAATTCCCATTCCTCTTCAGTAGGCAAGCGATACCCTCGCCGCTCGATCCAATCCTGCGGCAAATCAACCACTTCTTTGGCGCTGAAATTATCCATATTCACCTGCGGGTAGCAGTGTTGTTGTTCCGGAATCCCTTCCTTATGACTCAGCCAATTGCAATAAGCCATGGCGCTTAACAAGGTGACTCCCTCCATGGCTGATTTGGAAGATGCGGAGAGATAACTCATCAAAGCCGGATGGTTCTTTTCGAATTCGCGGAATTGTTTCTGACTGACTTCGGTGGCGGAAATGGCGAACCTCCGATCCAATTGGACCAAGCGGGGAAGCTCATGGCGTTTCGCCCGCCCCTGATTCCAAAGATCTCCAATCAAAATTTCACCGGGCCCTTGCAAAACCACCATGGGTTGTCCTTGGACGTTTTGGAACCAGTTCAATCCCTTTTCTTCCGCTTGCTCCAAAGTAATCCCCGCCGGCTCGCCCTTTAGATCCCATTTGCGGGCCAAGAAATCCGCCGCTTGATGAACACCGCTGTCCGGGTGCTCCTGCCCAAATTTCACCAGCAAAGTCGAAGCCAACTCCTTTTCGTCATTCCGAAGGTCCTCCAACCGGTAACCGCTGCCGGCCAACAAGAGAGCCTGGATCAGAAGGGGTTCCGTTTCGACTTGGAGGCGTTCAAAAATAAAAGAAATGGGAACCTTCAATTTCGAGGCTTGATGAGAAAACTGGGCTCGAAGGCCGGCTCGCCGGTCCCCCAACAGCTCCTGCCAATGTCGGTCTTGTTCCGGCAACTGAAGCAAGGTCCATAAGGCGGTGGCTTGGGCTCGATCCAACTCCGCCACCTCTTCTCGGGAAGGATTTGTGCGGTGCCACAACGACAAAAGGGTCACTACATCCTCGGCTTCAAGATCAAAGCCGGCTGATCCGGGACGAGCTTCCACCAAGATCGAGGCCGGTCGATAACCCAATTCGGTTACTTGTTCGGCCTGCTGAACAAGTTGGGCAAAACTCTCCGCCCGGAAGAGCCGGTGCTCCACTCCCAGCGGCTCCAGCCAAAGAGTATTCAAAAGCCGCAAGTGACCGTGCCACAGCGGGAATTCAGGATTCTGGGAGGGAATTAAGCTTAGATCTGTATTTCTTATCCAATAGCCGGGAAAAAGATCGGATTGAAACAGGAGTTCCATCGGCATACGCTTGGAATGAACGCTGCGAGGAACCGGGCGCCGCAACCAAACCTCTTGCATGGAAAGAGCGCCGTCAAGCTGGCGTTGGATTTGGGTACTTACCGGATAATATTCTTTGCTCTGCAAATCTTGTTGACCTTGTTTGTATTCTCGAAAGCTTGAACCCAACAGCACGCCGGCGTGAATGGTGTCCGGGTGTTTGGGTCCCCAAAGAACTCCGAAGCGAGGCCCGTGCCCGGCGGTATCCACCAGGCAAAAGGCATCCACCGGTTCCAAGCCATGAAGGAGGCTGTCTTCGACTTGGGCCATCAGTTCGGGAGCCGGCCGCCGCCAGGCCAAACTCCAGGGCTTATGATCCCGAGTCCAACTGGCCGCGACCAGAGATCGGCCGCCGCCAAGATAGGGTCGAATGTGAAGAGGTCGAAAACCGGCGGGACGCATTTCTTCCACCAGTTGCAGAAAATCCTCCTCGACCATAGCGGCGCACCAGGCGAAATCGGCATATAAACGACCTTTCGCCTGCAAGAAGGCCTGCCCCCACTCTCGTTTCCATTCAGGTGCCGGTGCGGCTTCGGGCTGGTAGTTCCATGGCCGCCGGCTCAAAACCGCTTCCATGGCCGGAATCAAGATTTCGGGGGCATCTTTTAGACTGGAGATCAGGATTCGATATTGATCTTCATCCCCCTCGGATAACAGAGAGGCCAAAAAAGCTTTCTGCTGACCTCCGAAGCGCACCAACAGCCGAGCAGCATTGTATTTTGCCTCCCCAGAGCCGGACCGGAAGACAACTTCAACATGCCGCAATATGTGCAAAGGCAAAGAAGGAAACAGCCGGACCCAATTGGACCAGAGCAGCGGATGTTCTTGGAGCAGCCGGCCGGCGAATTCAGCCTCGCTCTCCTGATCGAATACGAAGTCGTCATCCAGGAAATACTGAGCGGCAGTAGCCCGGAAGCGAACGTTTGGGTCTTTGACTTGACTGACCTGACGGATCTCCTGAAGTAATCGAGCGCATTCCCGCGGGGTAGCTTTTTGCTTCCAATCTCGAAGCACTTGCAGCCTCCAGGAAAACTCGTTGACCGGCAGCTTCGAATTCAAAAGAGAACGTCCGATCTCGCGGACGTCCTGCCTGCCGAAGAAAAGCATGGCAAGGTGCAGGCGTTCTTGATCTCGGGCCTCCCGGGAAGTGATCAATTTTTTTCGTACCGCTTTTTCTCCCGCCTCTTCATAGTCCACCAGTTGTTGCAGCAAACCGGGAATAGCGATGGAGCGGGCTTCGATCAGGGATTCAACCAGAGTGGTCAGTCGAGAATCCTCGGCGGTTTCCTTTTCTTGCAGAGCGGTTACCGCCTCGCGCCAACTCCAAGTCACGCTCAGGAAAGATACGGCGCCTAATGCCAAGAATGCCATCATCATCCAAGCCAAAGTCGGGTTTCGCTTGGTCCACATGGCGGCCCGTTCCCAAAACGCGGTGGGCCGGGCTTGAATCGGACGTCCTTCCAACCAGGCTTCCAGATCGGCGGCCAAATCTTCTGCCGTGGAATAGCGTTTCTCCGGCTCGCGGCGGAGACACTTCTCGCAAATGGTTTGTAAATCCTTGGGAATGTCCCTGACCAAAATGGCAAGGGAAATGGGATCGCGATCCTGGATTTGTTTCAACACCGCGAAAAAGCTGTTGCCCATGAATGGGGGCCGGCCGGAAAGCAAGGTGTAGAAAGCAGCGCCCAATCCATAAATGTCGGCAAGCGGGCCGACCTGGCCCATATTTCCGCTGGCCACTTCCGGGCTGACGTAATTGGGAGTTCCCAATACGTCTCCTGGAAGAGTCAGACTCTGTTCCACGCCGACGGCTTTCGCCAGGCCGAAGTCGGTCAACCAAACTTTGCGGTTTTGATCGACCAGGATATTGCTTGGCTTGACGTCGCGGTGAACGATGCCGCACTGGTGGGCATAATCCAAGGCCCGGGCGGCTTGCCGAATCAGGGTGGCGGCTCGCCGGGGAGGCACCGGCCCATCCTTTAACCGGGCAGAAAGTGGTTGCCCGTCGATGAATTCCATGGTGAAAAAGTGCTGGCCCTTTTCGCAGCCAACATCCAGGATGCGAACGATATTCGGATGCCGTAACTGGGCCGCAGCCCGAGCTTCGGCCTGGAAACGCTCCACCTGATCCGGGGTGGCCAAACGGCCGGCCAAGATCATTTTCAGAGCGACGATGCGCCCCAAGCTCTTTTGTTCCGCCCGATAAACCACGCCCATGCCGCCTCGAGCCACCTCTTCCAGCAGCACATAATCCCCAAACTGCGGTTCCGATTCACCGGCAGGCGTTTCGCCCGAAATGGTTTCCTTTGCAGGAGGTTCGGAAGGAAGCTCCGGGGCCATGGCCGGCCACTATAAGGCTTATCGACCTGTTTTTCTCTTTGGCGCGGCGGCTCGAGTGGTTCCGGCCTGGCGCGACCGGCGGCGAGAACTTTTCGACCGATACGGAGTGGATCGGGATCGGGCCTCCGGCTTGTAAAAAATCAGGAGGTGGTGAAACCCTCGAAGGTAGAAGTTGTGCTGCTCCGCCGCTTGGTGGTAATTCCCTTTTTGTAAATCCCGATTTCCCCGCACCACGGCGACGTGATCGACCGGCTGGAATTGCTGCTCCAACATCGCCATGAACCGAGCTCCAATGGGAACGAAACCCTTCCGCGACCAGGAATCTCCGGTGTAAACCGCGAGGTAGCGATCGGGCCGGAGGATGCGATCGAATTCCCCGAAAACCTGGTTCATAGCCTCGAAATAGGCCGGCTCATGGGCATCCAGTTCGCCAATACAAGCCGGGGAACCGGAATACTTCAGGTGGTTGCCGTAAGGCGGGTCGCAAAAAATGAAGTCGGCCTTGCCATCTTCCAACGGCAGTTTTCGAGCGTCGGCGCGGAAAACGTCCCGGCGGGTCGGTTGCAGATCGTATCCCAGAGCTCGACGGTTGAGATCGCGAGCCACGTCCAAGGTGGTCCCGCCGCCGGCCATGGGATCCACCACTAAATGTTTTTCCAAGGTATAGCGCTGCAACAAGTTCCAAATGACGTAGGACGGCGTCGCCCCGCGGTAATTCGGATCTCCTTGGCCACCCTTGCCGTACTGCCCGGAAGGGTATTGCCAGAGGGTGGTGGTTTGCAGTTGCAGGCGCGGTTTGGGCACGGTTCGGCTCAGCATAGCCGCCGAGCCGGCGACCAAAAAAGACGGGCCGCCTCGCTGGGAGGCGGCCGGTGTGATTTTGGTGCCGGGAACAGGGGTCGAACCTGCACGGGGTTACTCACCCCACTAGGCCCTCAACCTAGCGCGTCTGCCAATTCCGCCATCCCGGCTGATTGGGGCAGTGATTCTAGCCCGGCGAGGGTTTGCGTCAATCTGCCGCCTTGTTGCCCGCCGCCGGAGGGAGGATTGACGGCTGAGCGGTGCGATCCTAGTTTTCTTCCCCAGGTCCATTCCATGAAACGCTCGCTGATCTGCTTCTTACTTTTTTCCGCCGCCATTTCCCTGATTTCGCCGGTCACCGGTGCCGAACTCCAAGAAGAAGGCGCCAGCCTCCTGGAAGGTCGGGGCGATTTTGCAACCACCTTGAGCCGCCAAGTTCGGGAGGAGCAAGCCTTGGATGCCTCGGAGGATGAGGCGTTCAGCTTGGTGCAATACCCGACCCCGCTCGGCGACATGGCGGCCTACTTGAGCCGGCCGCCGGAAACCAAGGGCAAGCATCCGGCCATTATTTGGTTGGTGGGCGGCTTTCCTCCCGGTGGCGGCGGCTCCTGGCTGTGGGAACCGGCTGCGCGGAATAACGATCAAACTGCCCGGGCTTTCCGCGAGCACGGCTTCGTGGTGATGTACCCGGCCCTGCGCGGTTTCGGCGGCAATCCTGGATTCCAGGAATCCTTTTATGGCGAAGTCAACGACGTTCTGGCGGCGCTGGATTACCTCGCTCAATTGGATTTCGTGGATTCGAAACGCATTTTTCTCGGCGGTCACAGCACCGGCGGGACCTTGGCTCTTCTGGTCGCCGCGGCGACCGATCGATTTCGAGCGGTATTCAGCTTCGGCCCGGCGGCAAGGGCTTCCGAGTACAGCAAGGAAGATCTCCACTACGACGTAGAAAATGAGCGAGAAGACCGCTTGCGCTCCCCCATCGAGTGGTTGTCTTCCATTCAATCTCCCACCTGGATTGTGGAAGGAATTCCCGAAGGGAGGATGGATTCTTTTTATGAAATGCAGGATGAATGCGACAATCCCAAGGTTCGTTTTATTCCGGTGCGGCGAGCCAACCACTTTAACCTACTTCACCCGCTTACAAACCATTTCGCTGCATCCTTCGCCAAGAAGAACAATCCGGCGGCGGCTGAACTTAAGCAACCGAAAATTCAAAAGGCTTACGACCTCTTCTGGCATGCTCAGCAGGAGGCCGAAGCCTTGCAATTGCTGGCTGATCTTCGAATTCAAGGGGTGGCCATCGATAAACCTCAAGTGATTTGTTTTACTTTGCTCGACTGGATTGTGGATGATTTGGAAACCACTTCCAAACTCGCCAAGCAGGCGGGTTTCCAAATCGATCCCCTCGAATCTAAAGTCGACCGCGACGGCGACGAATTTTTCATTTTGGAGATTCGGAAAACCATTCGCCTTCAGGACTTGGAATCCCTTTTCCGAGCCACGAAGTCGGTTGCCACCTGGGCTTCCGACCGGGAACTTTTTTACAGAGGCTGGAAAGTGGAGGCTTAAATTTCAGCACCTGGATAGATTTCGGCCAACTCGCTGCGAAACAAAGCGTTCAATGGCTCGACCGGAGGCTTCTCCGGCAATCTTCCAAACTGGGAGTCTTCCAAGCGAGCCAATTCAGCGAGAAGGAAATCGCCGATCACTGGAATCCGCGGACCTCGGTCCAACTCGGCGCCTTTGGCTTTCTCCAGAGTCAACTTCGCAACAGCCTCCCGAAGTGCTCCGGCAGGAAGAGTCGCTTCCACCAATTTCTCAAACTCGGTCGGCTAGTTTCCGCATCTTCGCCGCGGTTTGAGCCGGTTCCCGATAGACGATCGGCGAACCAAGCCATTCCAACAAAGGAGGATTGGACTTTCGGAACAGCTTTAGAGCTTTCCGCAGATCCCAGCCATTGACGTCTAATTCATCGACGATGGGACGTTCAATGACGTCCCGCTTGGCTTCCAAATTAATGGACAAATACCATTCCGGCGGATGCAAATACAGGAAGCGGACGTCGTAATCGCTGTCTTGCGAAGCGAATCCCCAAGCGCGACTGCCGGATTCACACGCGAATAGGATTTTGACTCCCTCCGTGGCTTCGATCTCTGAAAGCGAAGCCTGAATCCGCTGTTCCATTTCGGTGGACATGAGTGGCTCGGCGATAAAGGAAGGGGAATTCTATTCCAAATCCAATTGGCCGGTGAGCAGAACGGTCGCGGAGCGCCGATCGGCGCGCAAGCTGGAGGCGAGCCAGTCAAGCAAGTACAACGGCAAAAATTTGCGCTGGTACTCGGTTTCCAGAATCGGCAGTTGACTGCGGCGCAATTGCTGGGCCAGGTCTTCCATCGCCCCGTCGGCCGCCTCCAGCAATTGATTCTCCTCGTCCAAGCTCAAGCCGCTACGACCGCCGAACAATTCTCCTCGCAGGCGATCTTCCACCGCCGGCCGCTCCCTTTCTTGAGCTTCCCGGATTCGCTGGAGCACGTCCTGCTCGGCAAAGCCCAAACTGGCGGCCTCGAACCAGTGCCGGCCCTTGTCGGGAACCAGATAGGAAAACAAATTCGCTCCCCGATCCAATCCCTTGATGGCCTGTTGGAAACTTTCTTGCAGGGACAACTTTCGCCGTTCCGCAAACCGCTCTTCTTCGCTTGTGTAAGCGGATTGAAATAAATCGTCGATGAACTTGTAAGAATTGCTGATGACCAGAGCATTGTGAGGTTCCGGGACCACCAGAACCACGATTTCCCCGGTTCCTGGAACCGCCGGCGAGGCAAAAGATATCGCCTTGTCGCGGCCGCGCAAGGGAACTTCCTGGACCACCGCTCGGTCGTCGCCTTCTCCCAGGCGGCCGGCATTATCGGTAAAGAACTTCAACAATTCCTGGAAGGATTCCCGGCCTTTGGCACCGCGCAGATCGGCCATCAAGCCGAATAAAGGTACGGGAGTATCGTCATGATCTTCCACGTCTCGCTGCGGATCCGGTTGGTATCCGGACAAACTCGGATCGTTGGGATGCAAGGCCAAGTACATGCCCGGCATCAAAGCATCGCCCAACTCATCCAGAATGTCGCGCATGCTGCGATAACGCTCGCTGCCAGTGCGCAAAATCATTTCGTCCAAAATCCGGCGCAAGTCTTCTTCCAGGGTACTTTCCATCTCCTGCAAGATTCGCCCGGGATTGCCGGAGACTCCGCCAAAGAAGAAGCAGGTCGACGGTGACATGCCGGCGAACTTCTTGATTTGACTGACTTGCAAGGGCCGTCCTTCAAACCAGGATGCCTGGAAGGGGGAAGCTTGTTGCAAGTCCATATCCCCGGAAAATCGGCCTTCAAAACGCTCCCCCGGAATCCAATAACCGGAAATAAACCGAAGCAGCCTGGTATTGAAAAACCGGCCCAGCAAACGGCCCAGACCTTCGGCATCCGGCGCCGGCCATTCACCGAAGTGGGAAGACAACTGCAGCCAGCGCAGGAACATTTCCACCGGCTGGTCCCCCGGCGCCAGGCGAGCTTCCACGTTGTCGTGAAAAATGGAAGCCTGCCCCAAAGAACCTTGGCCCGACACGGCATCCAACTGTCGCACCTGGTCCAGCCATTCCGTACTGGTGGCCAACAACAATACGTCTCGAACCCGGGTCAGATAAGCGTCCTGAAAACCGAAGGGCTCGAATTCCGGAAGGCGGTAGCGGTCATCGCCCAGGCTTTCCAATCGCAGCGAGGCCGGCAGCTTGTTGCGGACAAAGCCGAATCCCAAAAAGGAAACGCCGGCTTTGACTTTGAAAGACACTCGCAACATGACCATGCCGTCGAAACTGGAATCCAAGGACGGCTTGCCTCTACCGGTAAACGCCACTTCCCGGAGCAAGTCCTGCTCCAGGCTCAGGCCGAGGGGCACGTTGCCGGCGGCCTTGTTCAGTTGCTGCACCAGTTCGGAAATCCCGTACTCCTGGTCCCAGCGCTCCAGGTCGCCAGCCTGATCCAGGGCCCGATAGGTGTCGCCTCCTTCCAATTCGGTCCAGATCTTGGGAATCGGAAACCGGTCGAACCGCTGGCCCGCCCCTTTCCAACGCACGAAATAGTCCACTTCCCGCGGCACCACGGCGGCAGTGTCCCCCATCTCATCCTCGAAGGGATTGAAAAGGAAAGTCACGAACAGGAAGTAGAGGACCACCAACACCCCGAAGGTGATGGTCAGGATCCACATGAAGCGCCGGCTGGAGAAAAATTCCCGCAGCCGTTCAAGAAAACCGAGCTCAGCCATTGGCAGTCCTTGGGACGGAGGGCTACTACAATTGCGTCCCTTTTCTTTCGGTCAACCCCAAAGACTGCCATGTCCCTTCTCGCATCGGAATCTTTCCTGGCACCTCGGGTCGCCGGGCTCCAGCCCTCCGCCACCTTTGCCATGATCGCCAGAGTCCGGGAGCTTCAAGCCCAAGGGGCGGAAATCTTGGAGCTGACTGCGGGAGAACCCGACTTCCGGCCGCCGGAAGTGGCGGAGAAAGCGGCCATGGAGGCGATTCAGGCCGGCAAAGGCCGTTACACCCCGGCTTCGGGCACCATGGCTTTAAGGCAGGCGGCGGCAAACTGGATCGAGTCGGATTTCGGGCTGCGCTATTCCCCTAGGGAAGTCATCGTCTGTCCGGGAGCCAAAATCGGCATCTCCCAAGCCTTGTTGGCTTTGATTCGGTCCGGTGACGAGGTGCTGATCCCTACGCCTTCGTGGACTTCCTACCCGGAGATGGTGAGGATCGCCGAAGGAGTTCCGGTCATGGTGCCTTGCGACCGCAATCACCTGCCGGACCTGGAAGCCTTGGAAGCCGCTAGAACTTCGGCCACCAAGGCCATTTTGATTAACAGCCCGTGTAACCCCACCGGCGCGGTTTGGCCGAAGGACCGGCTGAAGGCTTTGGGGGAATGGGCTCTGGCCCACGATCTTTGGGTCATCAGCGACGAGATTTACGCCCATCTGGTCTACGGCGACAACCGCCATGACTCCCCCATGGCTCTGGTTCCGGAACTCCAGCAGAGGGCGGTATGGATCGGAGGCATGTCCAAGGCTTATGCCATGACCGGCTGGCGGATCGGCTTTGCCGCCGCCCCGGAAGCCCTGGCCAAAACCATCGGCGGGTTGCAAAGCCAACTGGCCTCCTGCCCGAATTCCATTTCCCAGATCGCCTCTTTGGCGGCGCTGCAGCACGGAGGCGAGGCCAGGCAGCAAATGCGGCAGGCCTTTGAAAACCGGTGCCGGTTGGTCAGCGAGCGCCTCGCCATCATGCCAGGCCTGGAGTGCCCGGCTCCGCAAGGAGCCTTTTACGCCTTCCCGCGGCTCCAAGATTCGATCCTGGGCCGCCGTGATCCGGCCACCGGTCGCCAGATCCAGTCCGGCGACGACTTCATCGAAGTCTTGTTGGAAGCCGATCAGGTGGCTCTCATGGGCGGGACCGCCTTCGGAGAGCCGACCGCATTTCGGATTTCCTTTGCCGCCTCTGAAACGGTGCTGACCGATGCCCTGGATCGCATCGCCGGGCGGCTCCAAGCCATCCAGAACAGCGGCAACGATTAGCGCAGCCTGCCGTCCGCCAGTTCACAGGCCCAGCCTTAAATCTTTTCCAAGAAGAGGCTTTAGGGCAGTGAGCCGGATAATGGAGCGGAATTGCTGAGACGTTTGGAATCCACCGGTGGCGCCGGTGGGGCGGCGACTCCCCCGCCACCGGACCAGGACTTGGCCGTTTGCAAATGTAGAAAGGAATGCTGCATGTTCTCCCCCTTTATGTTCCCCTGAAGGACGCGCCCCCCAATAGCCAGTGATGGTTCGCCCAATAACGGAAAAGCTCCTCCGACCCGGAGGAGCTTTTTCAGCATTTTTTGGGAACTTTCCCGAACCGTCGACGTTAACCCGAGATTCGGTTCAGCGCCTGGCAGGTAGGCCTCAGTCCACGAAGGGGTAGGCCTTATTTTCCAAGGTGACCGACCATGTCAGGTTTCCGCCGGGGACTTCGGCCAGAAATTCCAACAGGTCCGGGCAAGCCATGGTGCGATGACCTCGCTTCAATGCCAGGAATTCCTCCACGTCCCGGAGGTACAAATCCAATACCAGGAACTGGTCGATGCAATTGGCTCGGACCAGGTCCAACTTGTCCTTGGCCTGACCGACCATGGTGTGGACGTCTGCCCCTTCTTTGGCTTCCAGTTCGAACTCTTGGTGATAGAAGGATGCCTTTACTTTCTGCTTCTTAATCTTGTCGAGCAGCTTCTCAGATTTGGTCCGGGGCTCGTGGAAAGCCCAAATGACACCTTCTCGTACTTGAATATTGAAAGCCCAGATATTTTTATCGCCTCGTTCAACGGCCTTTAAGGCCATCTGCAACGCGGAGCCGGACCGCCGGCTCCCGAGCAGGGAGAAGGCCGTGGTCCGCAACTGGTCTAAAACATAACCGTCCTTCTTCAAAGGACGGCTCATCTTGCGTAACTGCTTCTTCGCTTGCTGATCGGCCTTGACGGTCCAGATCAGTTTCTCCTTGTCGGAAAGCGATCGAATGGGATTGCCAACCACTTCCAGGGAGAACTCCTGTTGCAGCCGATCCCGCATCTTCAAGTCGGCTCCGCCGGAGTAATCGCCGGCGATCCCGAGAAAGATGAGTTTTTGTTGCGTTTCCAGGGCCACCGTCTCGCGATCTCCGGAGACGGGGCGAACTGTGGTTGTAGCGGTCCCGGCCTGGCCGGAACCGTACATCAGAGGGAGAAGAAGAAGTGAGGCGGTCAGAGACACCGTGGCTCTCGTTCTCGAGAAGGATTCTGAACGTGCACCGGCAACAGAAGCCACCAGCGACCGGGGGGTTGGGGGCCCCGCGGCTACCCCCCATAATATGTCGGGATTAACGATTGGTAGCATGAAACTGTTCCACGAAATTTGAAACCAATTTCGATAGGAATTTGCAATTTTTTGGCCCCAAACGCACCAAATAAAACCGCCGTAAGTCACTTCATAATAAGGAAGTATTAAATGTTTTCTAGAATAGATTTTGGCTCTTCCAGCACATTTTGAGCTTGAGGGAATTCTTGCTTGCAAAGTTCTCTTAAGGCTGCTAACGCGGTGGGGTCATCGGTGAGAGCCAAAACGTAGAATTTCCACATGCGCTGGTAGGACTCTTCCAAATCACCCAAGCGCGGCACTTGTTCGGCGAAGTTGCGCAACGGGGCAAGCTCCTTGTGGCCCGGCCAGCGCACCAGGATCCGGGCCGATTTCAATTGCATGGTTCCCACCGGGCAGTAAAGCAACACCGGAACGTGTTTGCCGACGGCGAAGCGCACGCTTTCACCCAATCGCTCTTCCACTCGGCGCCGCTCTTCCGTGCTTCCGGCCCCGAAAAAGCGTTGAATCATGGAATCTTGGATTTCCCGATTGCAATACACCGGATAAACCGCCACCCGTTTCGGCAGGCGCCGCTTTTGCAGGGCGTTGACGAAGGTCCGCAATCGCCGCCGGGCCTGCAAATCGGCCGGCTCAGCCTGGTCCAACAAATGAAGCAAACCGGCGTCGGTGGCGTACTGTAAATCCTCGAATCGAATCACCCCTTCCAAGAGCGCGATCTCTACCGCTTTGGCCACCAAAGCTCCAGCGGCGATTTTGGCGTGGTGATAGTAAACCCGTTCGCTGAAGTAATAGCGGGCTTCCAAACAGCGCACCACTTCGCTGAGCAAGGCTTCTCTTAAGTATCCCCTTCGAGTCAGGTCCACGAACAAGCGTTGACTTCGTCGTTCGACTCGAAACATGCCAAAAATGCGCGGATCATATTGAAGGCGCAATCCAGTGAACATCGCATCTCGAGCCAGGTAATCCAGCATGTCGGCGTCGATGGTGCCGGAAACCAATCCGCGCCAATGAGGAGGCGGCCGATGAACTTCGGAAACCGCTTCCGGGGCCAAGATGCCCAGCACTTCCTCGCGAACGCCGATGTTTCGACAAACTCTGCCCAAATCGGTTTCATCCGAAAACAGGCGCACGAAGCGGTCGGGCTTGTCGTGCCTCGGCAGCAAACCGGTTTGATCCTCGATATTGTGTCCAAACGGCAAATGGGTGGCATCGTGGACTAAAGCGGCAATGCGAATCAAACGAACTTCATGCTCGTCGTAGCCGCCCAATTGAGCTCCGCCTTCACGGTCGCGCACCTTGTTGATTTCGGTGGCCAAGCGGCTAACCAAATGCGCCGTACCCAGAGAATGTTCAAATCGAGTGTGTTGCGCCCCGGGATAAATCAGATAAGCCGCACCAAGTTGGCGCACGTTGCGCAAGCGCTGCATTTCCACCGTATCCAGGATCCGCAACTCTTCCTGCGTTAACGGAATGTCTCCGTGAACCGGATCTCGGACTACGTTTTCGAAGCGAAGCATGTTTATCGACGGGAATCTTTGGAACCGCGGACAAAGGGAGAGCGACCGGATTTCTTGCGCCGGGCTTTGGAAGTGCGGCGAGGAGAACCGGGCCGAAAACCGCTTTTACCCGTGCGTTTGGCGCGGGTCCGATTGCGCTTGGGTTTGGTTAGGTCCGCAGTCTCCCGGCCTTGTTCGGCCAAAGCCACCAAAGATTTCCTTTCCAAGGAAGTCAGGGGACGGAGGCCGCCTCTCGGCAGCCCTTGCAGGCCCACGCCACCGATTCGAACTCGCTTTAGATGGCGGACCCCGTGCCCGACTTTGGCGAAGATCCGACGGACTTCCCGGTTCAGACCTTCACGAAGGACGATTTCCACCAAGGAACTCTTCTTCGAGCGCCGCAGCACCCGAACCCGAGAAGGCACCACCCGGCCTTCGGCCAGATACACCCCGCGGCGGACTTGTTCCGTTTCCTCCGGGGTCAACTCTCCCTGAAGCTGCACCACGTAGGTCTTCGGCACGCCGAACCGGGGATGAGCCACCAGATTGGCGAAATCGCCGTCGTTGGTCAGGAGCAGCAGGCCTTCCGACTCCTCGTCCAGTCGTCCGACCGGGTAAACCCGGGTTGGAACCATGGGGGCGACCAAATCCCAAACTTTGGTCCGGCTCTCCCTCGGGTTCTCGGTGCAAAGGACGCCCTTGGGCTTGTGGAAGAGGTAGTACAGGTGGGGAACCGGCTTGATCAGCTTGCCTTTGACCCGAACTTGGTCCCCAGGCCGGACCTGGGTGCCTAGAGCAGTGACTTCCTCTCCGTTGATCTCGACGTGGCCCTCCTGAATCAACTCGTCGGCCTTGCGGCGGGAGGCCACTCCTTGTTCCGACAGCCAGCGGTTGAGGCGCATGGACTCCTGCACCCCCGCATCTTGGGGATCTCCTTCCCCTTTTCCTTCCCGCCCGGGGAAGGCTGCGACGAAGGCGTGGGCCCGCCGCAAGGCCTTCTGACTGACCTTGGCGGTGGCTTTCCTGGGCTTCCGCCCCTGGCCGCCTTTGGATTTCGGACGTCGCGCCTTCATGGCTTTCTCCTATGCATTCTCCGATTTCAGGCGGGGCGCCCGAGCCTCTCGAACGCTAAAGCCCGCAGAAAAAGAGACATGCCGCCTCATTTTAAGAGAGCTCAAGGAATCGAAGTGCCCAGGATTTCGCTTGGGGAAGTCGCCCAGCCTGTTATAGGATCGCCTCTATCCACCGAGAGGATTTCATGTCCAACCTCAAGTCGTTTCTACTCCTTGCGGAGCGGGATTTACGGCAAAAGCCCCAAGACCCCCATCAACTTCCTCACCGACTGAACTTGGTGTTGCAAAGAGTGGAGGAGAAATTCCAGGCTGAATGGATCAACCCCCCGATCCAGGAAGAAAACGGAACCCGTCTTTGGGCTTTGCTCCGACGTCCCCGACATGCTTTCGACATCGCGGTGGCCCTGTCCGAAGGTCTCTGGCCCCTTATTTACGATTGGGCCCTGGCCCGGAGCCAAGCTCCGCGCAACGGACTTGATTCCTTAAGCCACCACGAAGATCAAGCGGCATTAGAAGCCGCAAGCCGAGTCCTGTCCCGCGGCAGGGCCGATAACGCTTTCTTCAGTCTGGTTCCCCAGACCGAGGAGGAAGCACTCAACGGAGTGTTGGTTACCGCTACAGCTCGCGGTCACCGCACCATCAGCCAAACATGGACCGAGGCCCGCCGACGGGTTGTGAATCAATACAGGGAAGTCGGCCACCAAGGCAAGACCGCCGAGATCCTGGGAATCACTCAACAATCAGTTTCCGAGGCATTGAAAGCGGCCAAGCTCAGGCCTCTCATGGAAAATGAAGCCGCCTTGCGAAGTTACCTGGATCGGATCCAGTAGGCGGCCTTTCTCCAAAACTCCAGTCACCCACTAGCCCCCTTTGAGCCGATAACGACGAAGGGCGGTAGGATTGAGGTTCGCCCGCGGAACCCGCTCCGTAGCCGAAATGAATTACTTACTCCGAACCATCGTGCTAGCGGCCATCACCGGCGTGGTGGTCTGGTGGACCGCCTTTTGGAACGATCGGCTACAGGAACATGAGCGGGAGCTGGAGCAGCGCGATCAGCAGATCCAAGTCCTGGAGGACGAGGTTCTGGAGAAAGAAAAGCAGATCGAGGAGCTCGAAACTGCCATCCAGTTGTTGAAAATCGATCACCGGGTGGCCCGAATCGAGGTTCTTCGGCAAGATCCGGCTCCCGACGGGGAAGATGAAATCGACACCACTTTGCGGTTCCAGGAACTAGGGCCGGACGGCGAACCTCTGGGCCCCGGGCGAATCTTGACCATTCGCGGCAGCCGCGCCTACGTCGAAGCCCTGGTGATCAAATTTGGAGATGAGTTCGTTGAACAGGGAGACGCCTTGAAAGGCAGTTCCATTTGTCTGTTCCGCCGAATATTCGGGGAGGCTCAATCTCCCCAGGATGGGGAAGAACTCGACGCCTACGGAGCCCGTCCTCTGCCTTATTCGCCGGAACGGGAGGAATCGCCGCCCGGGGACCAGGTGTGGGAGAAATTCTGGGACTACGCCAACCAACCCAAGGCGGCGGAAGCCCTGGGCATTCGGGCGATTCACGGCGAGGCCCCTTTCATGGAACTTCGCCCGGGCAAGAGTTATCGCCTCGAACTGCGGGCCTCCGATGGCCTGAGCATCATTACCGAGCGCTGAATTTCAGTCCTGTCGGATGAGCCGGCAGTCCGGGTCCTCATGGGGCCAACAAATCTGCCAGGCAGGCTTTCAATTCGCGAAAACCGAAAGGCTTGAGCAGGAAGCGGGTCCGAGGATCATCCGCTAGGTTCCTTTGCGTCCCGGCCAAGGGATATCCGCTCATCATGACGATCGGTAGTTCCGGATCTTGGCTTCGAAGTTGCCGGCGGAGCTCCAATCCATCCATGCCCGGCATGGCGACATCCAGCAAGAGCAAGGCAAAGCGGTTCGGATCGAATTGATCCAGAGCTTCCCTTCCGGAACCAGCCGTGAGAACCGAATAGCCGAGGCTTTCCAACATGCGACCGGTGGCCTGGCGAACTAAATCTTCATCGTCGACCACCAAAATGGGATGAGTTGTGGCTTGGACAAATTCGGTCGAGCCCGCGTCAAAGGGTTCCTTTTCCTCCTTGGTGGGTGGAATGGCGGCCGAATCGCCGGCAATCGGTAACAGAACCCGGAAACAACACCCACCCCTGGCGGGGCAAGACCAATCTACCGCCCCTTGATGGCTCCTAACCAAACCTTGGACCACCGCCAAACCCAAACCTCTTCCGGCCGTTTTGGTGCTGAAAAAGGGATCCAAAATGTGGCGCCCCAATTTCGGGTCAAGCCCGTGCCCGGTGTCCACGACTTCCAGGCAGGCGAATTCCCCCGGCTCCAGATCAAAGTACGGCTTAAACGCGGTTAGATCTCCCGGTTCCAGTTTTCGCCGATTGAGGTGCACCTGGACGGTACCACTGTTGCCGTCCATGGCCTCGGCCGAGTTGCGCACAAGGTTCATCAAGACTTGGCGAATTTGAACCGCATCGGCTTCCACCCGGCAAGTCGAGGCCGGGAATTTGAAGTTTAGAAGAATCCGTTTGGGGAGAACTGCCCGCAACAAGGGCTCCATCTCTCGGCAAAGGCCGGCCAAGTCCAAGACTTGTTTCTGCCGAATCGATTTTCCGGAATAGGCCAGCATCTGGGACGACAGTTCCACCGCCTGCTGAGAAGCCAACTGAATGCCTTGCAAACAAGGTTGGAGATCCTTCTGGTCGGACAATTCCTCTTCCAACATGGCGAGGTTGCCGCGTATGCCCATCAAAAGATTGTTGAAATCGTGAGCAATGCCGCCGGCCAGTAGGCCCAAGCTTTCCAATCGCTGCCCCTCGAACAGCCGCCGTTCCAATTGCCTGGCTTGAATTTCCGCCTGCCTTCGCTTGATTTCCGCCGCCGCCCGGTTGATCAGAACGGGCATCAATGGATGCTCCAAAACGGCTTTCTCGAAAATTCTGTCGTGGATCACCCCAAAAAAACCGACTTCGGTTTCGGCTTCAACCGCAAAGGGAATGACCAGCATGGCGGCTGCGGAGTTGGGATCCACCCAATCGGGAAGCTGATGCGACTGCAAGTCTTTCGCGGTTTTTAAAAACGGCTTTCGGCTGCTAAGAATCTTTTCAAATGGGGAATCGGTCAATGGAAGGTCTGGGGGAAGATCCCGGGCCTCATCTCGATCCCAAAGAGCGAGCAGCTTGGCTTGGTTTTCACTATCCCGAAAGCCAAGAAAGGCCATTTTCGCCTGCACGATTTTGGCTAGATTAAAGGTTAAATTCGAAAAGATGTTTCCCTTGTCGGAAATGTCGATGGATTGGGCCAGTCTTCCGAGATCGGCAAGAATCCGCTGCCGCGATAGTTCCTCTGAAAGCAAATCGTGGAACTTCTGCATCTCCAAAAGAACTTTTTCCGAATCGGGAAATTTCGCTTGATGAAGCGCTACTACGAGCCCCATGGGCCTTCTCCCTTGACCCAAAAGGGGCAAGCCGGCGTAGCTGGCAATACCCATGTCCTGTAACATGAGGTCGTCGGGAAATTTTTGAACTACATCCCCGGAGTAAGTGCAAGCTTGACCGGTGATCACCTCGGCGCATGGGGTTCCTCTCAAATCATATTCCACTTGTTCAAGCTCATCTCCAAGCCAAATCATGGCAAGTGCTCTAGCCTTTTCAAATTGCTGGCCGAAAATTTCAGCAACCATAACGCCACTGACTTGTAATTCCTCAGATAGATGGCGAGCAACCCAAGAATAGAGGTTGTCTCCTTCCGGTTTCAATCCACCGATTAAATCTGAAATCTTTCGGCCTTCGAAGCGATAATCACACTCTTGGCAAGATTCCCATACTCCCAATAAATGCTTAAATAGATTTTGGTCTCGTTCGCTCCAGGACCTCTGCGTTGGAGAACCAAGAATCAAAGCAAATCGCCGCCCGCTAAGATCCTTTGGAAAGCGCCCGGCGGCGGCAAAGGCGAGTTCATCCGGCGCCTCGGAGGCTGCCGGAGAACCGGGAGGAGATTCGTAAACGGAGATGTCCGTCCCCGCGCCCGCCGGTGACCAATTCGGAAACAAGGATTGAGGAAGCCGTGCCTGCTGGAAACCGATGGAGTGGCCAAGATGCCAGACATCTTGTTCGAGAAAAGCCACCGCCGCCATCGGAAGATTGAACACTTCCGCCGCCAGCCGAACCAGTTGCTCCTGAGAACGATCGATCATCGCCATCCCCTCGATTCCACTCCACGAACCTAAGTGCTTCAGCTCCAGCCTCCCCAGGTCGCCAAGGCCATTATGTTGCGATAAGCCGATGGACTCAAATCTGCCAGCCCTTGGATGAGATTTTTCCCCTATGAAGCTCATTTGGTCAGAAAACCACTGCTAAGCTGCTCGTCCGGAAAGGAAAAATGCGCTCCCTCCTGCTCACGTTCATTCTTCCCGGCCTTTTCTTGCCGGCATGCCAGGAACCCGCGACCAGCCCGGAAAGCGGGCCGCCGCCGAACATCCTCTTCATTTTCACGGATGATCACGCCTCCCATGCCATCTCGGCTTACGGCAGCAAGATCAACCGGACCCCCAATTTGGACCGCCTGGCCGATGAAGGATTGCTGTTTCGAAACGCCTTCTGCACCAACTCCATCTGCGGGCCGAGCCGGGCGGTAATTCTTACCGGCAAGCACAGTCACCACAACGGCTTGCTTCGCAACGGCTTCGCCTTCGACGGCAACCAGCAAACCGCTCCGAAAATCCTGCAGCAAGCCGGTTACCAGACCGCCATGATCGGCAAGTGGCATTTGAGTTCGGATCCGACCGGCTTCGATTTTTGGAAAGTTCTAATCGGACAAGGCCCCTACTACAACCCGGTTCTCAAAACTCCGAACGGCAAAGAAAAGCACGAAGGCTATACCACCGACATTTTGACCGACCTTGCCTTGGATTGGTTGCAAAACAACCGCAACCCAAAACAACCCTTTCTATTGATGCTTCAACAGAAGGCGCCCCATCGTTCCTGGTATCCGGGGCCGGATCATTTGAATTTATATGACGACGTGGAGATTCCGGAGCCGGAGACTCTTTTCGATGATTACTCCCAAAGGGCTTCCGGAGCGGCGAAGCAAAGCATGTCCGTCGCCCATCACCTTAGCGATCACGATTTGAAGTTGAGCCCGCCTCGCGGTCTTACCCCGGAACAGCGGGAACTTTGGGATCAAGCTTACGGTCCTAAAAATGCGGCTTTCCGCCAGGCGAATCTGACTGGCAAAGAGCGGGTTCGCTGGAATTACCAACGTTACATCAAGGACTATTTACGATGCGTCGCCTCGGTTGACGACAACATCGGACGGGTTCTGAATTATTTGGATGAGCACGGGCTGGCTGAGAACACCGTAGTCATTTACAGTTCGGATCAAGGCTTTTACCTCGGGGATCACGGTTGGTATGACAAACGCTGGATGTACGAGGAATCCCTCAGAATGCCGTTGCTGGTCCGCTGGCCGGGTCACATCAGCCCGAATTCGGAAAATCGAGACCTGGTTCAAAATTTGGATTTTGCCCAAACCTTCCTCGATCTTGCCCGAGTGGATATTCCCGAAGACATGCAAGGACACAGCTTGGTGCCGCTGCTCCGTGGCCAACGCCCCGGCGATTGGAGGAAATCCATTTACTATCATTATTGGGAATATCCGGGAGTGCATGACGTTCCCAGGCACTTTGGGGTTCGAACTCACCGTCATAAACTCATTCACTACTATCAACTGGAAGAATGGGAACTCTTCGATCTGAAAGAAGACCCGAATGAAATGCATAACCTTTACGGTTCTCCGGGAACAGAAGCCCTGACCGAGAAACTGAAACAGGAGCTTTCCCGTTTGCAAAAACTCTACGGGGATGAAAATCCGGAAGCTTCAGCGGCGGAAGTGGAGCAAGCCTGGTTACGCTCGTGGGGAGCCGTCACCGAAACGCGCAAAATCGCCGAAGGAGACGATTTCCTGAGCCCTCCTCCAAACGGCCTGCAACCGCGGGGAAAAGCATTTACAGTCGGAGCCTGGTGCAAGGCGGAAGGCCCCAATGGAGTGCTATTGGCCATGGGAGGAGAAACTCACGGCTTTAGTCTTTATCTGCAGGACGGCAAACCTACCTTCGCCGTCCGCACTCATGGCGAACTGGTTCAAGTGCAAGCCCTGAAAAGTTTGCCATTGGAAAGCTGGGTTCACCTTGCCGGCGTTTTGGACCGAGACGGAAACCTGAGACTTTGGGTTCAGGGCAGGGAAGTGGCCTCCGGGCCGGGGCTGTTTCTCGCTGCCAAACCAGCCGAGGGATGGTCGCTCGGAAACGATCCGGAAACTCCCGTCGCCCCATACGCCGGTTCGTTGAATTGGCCCGGCGAATGGCAACACCCCCGGCTTTATTGGGGAATCCCCGAAGGAGAAGAGCTGGAAGCCTGGTTGAAGCCTTGAGCCATGGATCGCCGTAAATTCCTCAAAGATTCTTTAGCTCTTACTGGCGGGCTTTCCCTGCCCGGAATCTTCGGCCAGGAATCCGAGGCTCGAGCACAAGCTTGGCAGCAACTAGATGACTTCCAGCGCCGGGATTCCCGCTATCACGGCGATGGCTGGGAAAGTCTGAATCCCGGCTTTTGGAAAATCGAAAACGGCAGTCTGCGACGGCAACTTCGCCAGTACGGTGATCGGGCTCGGGCCACCGGCTTTCCTTTTCATTATGAAACTCACCAAAAAAGGGCCATGCCGACCGATTATGACCCTTCTCTGCCTTTCGGCATGCTTTGGCGTCGCGATTATTACCTGACCGAAAGTTTCGGCTGGCGAATGGAAGCCACGATCCAGCAACGCCCTCCCGCTCCTCCGCCAGAAGACGATCCGAAATGGAAGATGTATCAAGCCGGCTACGGCCTTCTTGGGCTTGGCTTCGGTTCCAAACACTTATTCGCCGGTTGGCGCGGCAACGCCAAAAACCCCAAAGCCCCCTGGATGCTGGCTTGGCGGGACGACGGCCGCTTCGGGCTTTATCAACATGCCTCCGGGCCCAAAGCCCTGGTTGCTGAAGTTCAAGCTCCAGCCCCTCGTCCCGGTGATCAAGTCCAGTTTGAAGTTCGGGTTGAAAAACAGAGCGAAGATCGCTGCCGCATTTTGGGTTGGTTAAGACACGGCCACGCGGAATGGCAGGTTCAATTGGACGAGGTCGATTTCCCCGCCCACGGCGAAGGCTATCCAGGATTAGTGGCCCGCGGTCTGCTCGATTTCCAAGTGGACCGGGTCGAAATTCAAACCTCTCCTCAGCAACGCCTCCAGATCGCCAGTAACGAATGCTTGCTTTGTTATCCCTTGGGCGACAGCCTGCAAAACCGTAACGGGCACTGGACCGCCAAATTCATGGCCCTCTTTCGGCAAGAGGGCAGCCGGGCGACCATCCGCATCGCCACCCAAGAAAGTCCGCCCCAAGGTTGGGACCAGGTCGCCGTCGCCGGAGAAGCCGACATCGTCAGCAATGACTTTCGCATGCACACGGCGGTCATCACCGCGGAACTGCCTGGCCACCCGGCGGAAACCACCCACTACTTCACCATTTGGAAAGACAGGGTCGACGTCACTTCCGATCCCCGATTGGGAACCGATGCCGTCGGTCCGGGAACCGGTTTCCTCGGCACGGTTCCGGCCAGCGGCCGGTACGTCGGCCGATTGCCTCAACTTCAAGCGCCTTATCGCTTGTGCGGCTTGAGTTGTCACGCCATTCACGGCCGCCAAGCCAACCTGCCCGACCCCGGTCAATTCGGTCGCCATTACGTCCGCGACCAACCCACGCCGGAGGCCTATCGCCATTTAGAAGCCTACGACTTCCAAATCATGGTTTGGGAGGACGACATCTGGTATCTGGAATTGTTGCTTTATCCGCCGAGCCCGGACGACGCATACAAAATCATTACCACCACTTTGGCCGGCCCGGCCACGCGCTGGCAAATGATGCGCCATTGGAACGTCCTGAATCCCGGCGATCACGACTACGGCATGGACGACGTCAAAGGGCCGGAACAGTTGGCGATCCGCCGCCTGGACGACCTTGGCCAAGACCGGGATTACATGCGGCGCAACTTTCAAATCGTGCAGCATCTGATTCGAGGAGAAGAAAACCCATCGCCGACTTCCAATCCCAAGCGATGGAGGCGCTGGCGCCTGCCCCATGGAGATTTCTCCCTTTTGATCGTGGACGCCCGCCTTTGGAGAACTTCCCAAGACACCGCCATTTGGGCGGAACAAGGTTGGGGCCACCACCGCGATTTATATTCCCGCAAAGACCCGACTCGCAGTTTGCTCGGGGAGGAGCAATTCGCTTGGTTGCAGCAGGTCCTTCGTACCGATCCTTCGCCTTGGATTTGCCTGACCGGCCTAAACGGCTTGCACACCATTTGGGCCGGAACCAATTGGGACGGTCGCAATCAAATTTTCGCCGACCGTGATCGGGTGGCCGCCGACTATGCCGGCTGGGTTTCCGCCGGCGTCGACCGGGTCTTGGAACTCCTGGGCGGCCGCAGCGGCGTGGTTTCGGTGTATGGCGACGTCCACAACGGGTCCATCTTGCGAAACCTACATCATCGCCTTTACGAGTGCTCTTTCGGTCCCATCGGACGAAGTGGCGGCCGGGCGGTCATCCCCGGTTTCGGCCGCCGAATGCAGGATTTGGACGGCCGGGAATTGGAAGTCCTGGCTCTTTATCACGCCCGCTACCAAAACCCGGAATTAGAACCGCGGCAACCGCCCTATTACTGGAATTTTCTGGAAATGGAATTCGATCCGCGGGGCGCCGATCCCCAAGCCGCCCTCAAGATCCGCAATTTAATCGACTCGCCGGAGCAAGCTCCTCGAGGCGGCGGGCACGCCCGATTCAAAAAGTCCTCGACCGGCCGTCTCCCCCAGTCCTGGTTGCCGAGTTGGCAAAGCCTGGCCTACGCCGAGATCCAACTCAGCTTGCCCGACGGCCAACCGCTTTGTGCCGTTCGGGCCTTGGCGGACGGCCGGGTTCCCGCGACTCCGATGCCCAATTTGCCGCCGCAGTCCAAAGTGTTGTACTTGGCCCGCAGCGGAGAGGCAGTTCAAGGCGGATGGCTAAAAACCCTCCGCAGCCCCGAAAACGGCGATTAACGCGCCGAATCCAAGCGCAACATTTCCCGGACGAAATCGATTAGGGCGTCCGTATTGGGAGCGTTTTGAGTTTTCAAGGCATGCAGAAGGATCAGCGAATCCTTCGGGCTGGCGGCACTCAAATCGGCCAAACACCACCAATGCTTTTCCTGTTGGCGATAAGCGGAGATGGGAAACTCGCGCCCTTCGGCCACTTGAATTCGAACGGTAATGTCGCTGGCAGGGCCACCCAACTGAAAGCTGGACGCCTTGGGCCATTCCGGCTCCCAACCTTGGAGCGGCTGCACCTGAGGCACTACCGGATCCCGCTGCCGGAATTCTTCGGTAAAGGGAGGGAGACGTTCAGGAAGCACTCCTTCGCCGTCCACGATTCGCCGGGTAGGCAGAGGTTGACCGGCCAGCGCCACGGTCAAATCCTGCACCGTTTGCTGGTTCGGCAAAGACTCGCCGCCGAACAAAAATGCTTGGTGGCCAAGGCCGTCGAAACTCAACCAAAGTGCGGCCATGCCTCCTTTCTCCATCGCCCCCCGAATCACGAAAGGCTCAGGAATCTTTGAACCGGGCAGCAGTTGCTCCATCAAGACTCGGCGGGCTTCGACCTCTTGATACAGAGAGGTCCCCGAACCGGTTTGCAGCGGCCGGTTTTGGAACATCTTCCAAAGAATGCCGGCGGCCGCCACGACCAGGAAAAGGGCCAGAACCGGCTTCCTTCCTTTGCCCGGCCGGCTGCCGCCTTTGGAAGTTTCGCCCTGAAGGGTGAAGGATTCGCTCATGAGGAGTCCGACGATTTGGGATGCAGATAAATTCTGCTCAACAACTCATTTTGACACAAAATAGCCAAGGAGCTGAAGAACGAAATCAAAAATATGAATCTTGGCCAGGAAATGTGCGATTCCTATTCTGGAGGGGAAATAGGACTCGTATAGGAGGACCATCTCATGGAACCGATCGAGTGGAATCCCAATTTCAGTGTGGGTGTACCGTCCATGGACAGGCAACACTTGACCATCGTGACTCTGATCAACGAATTGATCGGATCCCCCGACCTGGAAGCGGATACAGACGCCCTCCACTTGGCCCTGGATCAACTGACTCGCTATTCAGAAGATCATTTCCTGGCTGAAGAAGCCCTGCTGGAAGGAACTGGGTATCCAGAACTGCTCCGGCAAAAGGAGGAGCATCGGGAATTTCGCAGGCGAATCGCATTGCTCTGCCATGACACCGCCTTGGGCAAACCAGGGGGCCTGAATCGCCTCCTCACCTTTTTGAAGGACTGGTGGACCCATCACATCCTGGTCGAAGATATGCGCTATCGCCCTTATTTCGAGAATCAGGAACTTTCCCCCTGAACGCACTCCACCCGCGCTTCCTCGGGCTGAAATTTTCCAAGCCCGAAACCCACCGAGGGATTCAGGCGGGCGCATCATAGGTAGGGAGAACACCCGCCCCGCCCGCAATCGTGAAGGCCGAGCTTCCTGCCCACTTAAGAAACATCCACCAGCTCCTGCAAAACCTGGAGGAAGAGGCTCGAGGACCGGCCTGCCTGCGGGCCATGCAGCGATTGGAGCGGGACCTTCTGCCCCGCACCGCCGGCGACTCGCCTTATTTGATCTTGGGCATCGTCGGGCCGAACAACGCCGGCAAATCGGCCCTGTTCAATTCCCTGATCGGCGCCGAGATCAGCCCATCCTTGCCCACCGGCGGAGCTACCCGGCGCTTGGTGGGAGCGGCTCACCCGCAATTGTTGAGTCTGCTGGAGAGGGAGCCGACCCTGCAACGCTTTCCCATGAGCCGGGAAAGCGCTGCCAGCCCGACCGAAGAAATTCATCGCGGGGAAGATCCGGCTTGTTTGCAAGTTCAGCAAGCCTCCGACTTCCCGCAAAAGCTGCTTCTCATCGACACGCCGGACTTCGATTCCATCCATCAGGCCAACCGCATGGCCAGCGAATCGCTGCTGGCGGTGGCTGATCTGGCGGTGGCGGTGGTGACTCGCCACACCTATCAAAACGCCGAAGTGGTGAATTTTCTGGAAGCCTGGTTGGCTCACGGCCGGCCATGGATGTTGGTCTACAACGAGGCGGCCGAGGAAAGCATCGCCCGGGAACATGCCCAGAAGTTGGCCGAAGATGTGGCCACCCCGCCGGCGGCAGTGTTTTGGGCGCCCCACGATTTGGCGGTCCAGTCGGGCCAAAAACCGCTGAACCCCCACTTCCTGCCCATGGATATGTGGGCCGGCACCTCGGTCCTCAGCCTCGGCGAGGCCGAGTGGACGGTGGCTGACTCCGGCAATTACGGCCTACGCCAAGTTCTTTTCGATCTGGACGAGGTCGCCCGGGTGAAAGCCAAGGCGCTGCAAGCTTCCCTGGCCCAGTTGCAAGACGACCTCCACGAAGTCGCCGAAGGCCTGAGTCAACGAGCCGGTCGAGCTCGGGCTTTGCTGGAAGTCGCCGAGAATCGGGCCGCCGCCAGCGGCCGGGAGATCGCCGCCGGCGCCATGCCGGGTGGTCCCTTCATCGACGCCTTCCGGGGAGTGCTCGACGCTCGCAGCAACCGCCTCAGCCGCGGCTGGCGCAAGGGCATGCGTAAGGCCCGGACGGTGGTAGAGAACCTGGCGGCGAAACGGCGGAAACGACAAAGCCTGCGGCAACATTCCCAGCTCCTGGCGGTGGAAAAGCAAATGCTGCAACGGAGCTGGCCGCATTTTTGGGAGGAATTGGCTCGAGACCTCGGCCCGGAAGCCCGGCACGTGGCTCGGGAACGGGCGCCGGCGGCGTTGGCGGAAGGCTTAAACCGAGATTTGGACGCCAGCCAGGGAGCCGCGGCGATGGCCCGAGCGGAAACCGCCCTGGAACAAAGAGGCGCCGCCCTGGAAGACTTCCGCAAGTCCTGCGAAGAACTGATCGAAACCGCCATGAATGCCCGGGGCCGAGACTGGGATCTGCAGCTCGCCACCGACATGGTGCTGATGCTGCCGGTGGCCACTGCCACCGTGGTGGTGTTCACCACCGGCGGCCTGGGAGCCGACGTCGCCGTGGCCGGAGGGGGCGCCATGGCCAGTTTGGTCATGGAGCGCTTCTCCCACCTGCTCGGCAGCAAAGTCACCGCCGACGCCCGCCGCCATTGGACCGAGTTGCGCGGCCAGCAAATCCAACAAAACCTGCTGCAAGCCTCCTTGGCCGGCAGTCTTCCCCACTTGAGCACCATCGCCGAACAGCACCGGCGCTTGGCTGACGATCTCCGCTCCCTGGTTTACGAGCTGACCTAGGAAAGCCATGGAACCCCTGCTGCGCCGGCGCATTTTGGATCTTCGCGACAAGCTGCAAGCGGACCTGGACAAGGTTCGTTCCTTGCAGGCCGTCACCCGCAATCATTCCGAGATTCAAGAATTGTTGGACGACTTGGATCGGCAACTGGAGCGGGTCCGGCGCTCGCCGGTGATCACCTTGGTCGGCGCCACCGGAGCCGGTAAGTCCACCCTGCTCAACGCCCTGGTCGGAGGTCCGATCGCCAAGGAAGGGGACGACCGGCCGACCACTCGCACCCCGGTGGTGTATGCCCCGCAGGATTCCGATCTCAAGGTCTTCCTCAAAGGTTTGCAGGAAAAGCCGAAGGTCGTTCGTTACGAACCGGGGGAAAACACCGGCCGTTGGACCGGCCAGATTTTCATCGACGCCCCGGACGTCAATTCGGTGGCGGCTTCCCACCGGGAATTGGTTTCCGCTTTGGCGGATCGCAGCGACGTCCTGGTTGCGGTCATGCACCGTCAATCGGTGGTGGAAAAAGCCGCGGTCAGCTTTTTGGAGCAATTCACCGGCCGCCGCCGCTTGATTTTCGTCCTCAATCGAGCGGATGAACTTACCGGAGAATCCAGGGCCATGTTGTTGCAGCAAATCCGCTGGCTGGCCGGCGAAGAACTGGCTTTGAATCAGCCGAAGGTGTTGGCGATCAGCGCTCGCCAGGCCAAGGCCGGCGAGGAAGGGGAAGGAGCCTTCGACTGGCCGGATCTCTGCGCCTTGTTGGATCAGTACGTCGGCAATCAAAAGTTGGACGGCCTGCGCGGCTTGAACGCCATCGGCACCGCCCAGCGCTTGCAACGCTATTTCGAACAAGCCCAAACTTCCTGCCGGCAGGATTTACAACAACTGCCCAAGGAAGTCGCCGACGGTTTGGATCGTTTGGCTTTGTTGACCAGTCAGGACGTGGAAGCGCGACTGGAGTTGCGCAAGCCCGACGTCGCCAACTTGCTGTGGACCGAAACCGCCAAACGTTGGGATGGTCCCTGTGGATGGGCTTTGCGAAGCGGCGGTCTGTCCGGCCTGGGTTTGGGAGCTTCCACCTTCTTCATGGCCCGCAATCCGGTCATCGCCGCCGGCGCGGCCGGTGCCGCCGTGGCCACCAGTAAAGTCCGGCAAGTCGCCCGCAAACGGCGGGTCGCCACCGGAGCCGAGGAACTGCTGCCCGCCGATGCAGATTTTCAGGGATGGTACGGAGAATCCCTGGGCGAAGCTCGCTTGCGTACCGCCCGATTGGCCGGCAAGCCCGATGCCTTGGGAGTTCCAGACGGCGATACGGCTTTGGAACGGACCATGGTGGCGGTAGAAGACTCCTGGACCCACCTAGTGGACCGGGAATTGCCCGAATCGGCGGCCCGTAGCGTGGCCCGCCCGGTGCGGCTGGCTTTGGACATTCCGGTGTACGCCTTTTTGGCTTGGGTGGTCTTCGGCGCCATAGTCGGCTTTTTCAAAGGGGATTATTTAGGCATCGACTATCTGATCAATGCCTTATTGATCCTGGTGGTGTACATGGTGGTGCTGCGCTTTTTCATGCGCCGTTATTTGCTGTTAAGAACCGGCCGCTTGTTGTCCGGGGTGATGGTCAAAATGAAAGCGACTTTACAAGACACTGCCGACCGAGCCCGGGAAGAAGTCAGCGACGAAATTCAGAGGGTAGAAAAGAGCTTGACCGGCTTGAGTGAGTTGGATCAGAGCTGGCAGGTGGCTTTGCAAGGCACTGCCGCCGGTGCGGAAGCTGACGGCGAGAAATAAGAGTACGCAAATTGAATCAGTAGGAAGCCGGAAATGGCCATTTGGGGGGCCGTGGAGGCTATGTTTTGCTTCGAAGCGACGTGATCCATATTCTCTTTCAGAGAGCCCCGCCCTTTGTGGGAACCCGCTTTCCAGGAGTTTCATCATGGCTTTTTCAAAACGCTTCTTAACCACCGGCACTTTTCTTCTGCTAGCTTCAAGCTTGGTTTGGGCGGGGTTAACTTCCGTTCATAAAACAAAGCCTGGTCAAGATTCATCGATCCCACGGCGACCGGGCGAAGCCATCCTCCGACACTCGGCGGAAATCAGCAAATTCGCGGCAGCGGCCAACTTCGCTCTCAGAGTGATCGATCATGGCCTTCTTTCCTCCAATATTTTTGCCGCTGGGAATTTAAAGTGGAAAGAAATTCACAAGGAGCTTTCTTTGCCAAAGAAACGGAGTGGTTGGTGTGAAGAAACGGCTCCTCTCGCACGGCCCGAAAAGGATTTAATTTCATCCAAATCAAATCAAAATTCTCCAGGAGTTTCGGTGGAATATCTATCTGGAATTTTGGTCCACGAAGCCATTCATACTTTGGACAAAAGCCAGTTAGCCGGCTCGAGTGCTGATGAGCGGATGGCTTATGAATATGAAGCAGATTTTCTTTGTTGCGCCATTGACTATGTCCATACCCTGAATTTGACCCAGGAAGAAAAGCAGAAAAAGGTCGATGACTTGTGCGACAAATATTGGCAGATCGCCAATGCCTACTGCAATCACGTAGAAAAGCCGGAAGAGAATCAATTCCCCCTCTGCACGGATTGTGCTTCCGAACCTCCATGCATGTATTACGGAAGCGCCCCGATTCCCCCTTCCACGGTGGTCCCAAGATCCCCCTTAGCGCTGACTCACTTTCCGAGGGATAAGCGGGGCATGAATACCCCGGCCGGATTTTTCCAAGCCTATCTGGAACCGGCTCGGCGAGGGATCACCATGGTTCGCCACCTGGGAGGAGGTGGAGGAGGCATTTTCTTCGTGGACCTTAGTTTCCAAGCAGAAGGCACCTTCCTACCCTTTGCCTTGGACCTGGCCGATTCGGCGGGCTTGTTCATCGCCGGCCGAATCGAGGAAACCGGCCTGACCGCCATCTATCGCTTCGATTTCAGTTGGTCGCCAGGCGGCCCGGTTTTCCATTCCCAGTTGATCTATATGGGCCAGGAAATAGGAGACGTCGTCTCCCTGGTTTCCACCAAATCTCTCAATGGATCCCTGGCCGTATTCGATTACACCTGGGCTCGCATCAGCTACGTGAAAGTGGCCGACGGCGACCTACGCCACCTGGTCGACTTCAGCTCACAGCCGGAATTGCTCCAGATGCAAGGCATGGTCGGCGTTCCGACCATTCCCAAACCGGAAGCCAACATTCCCCCCGGGTATTGGTTTTCCCTGCAGCCGAACCTACCGCCGGTGATTCCCTGTCCCTCCGGAATCATAGAGATTGACATAATCGACAGATACGGGGACGGAACCGTAGACGAGGTCATCGTCAATCGATAGGCATCTCCCAAGCCGGGCTTGAGTGGCACCACCACTCACCGACGAATAGGCGCCATTCACCGATCCGGCTTGGGTGGAACGGGCAGTAAGGCGTATCACGGATTGGGTCGGGGAAACTCCCCGCCGCCAATAACTGCCATGGGATCGGAATCAGGACTGAAAGTCACCCCCGGAATGGTGCTGGGCACCATCATCCTGCTCATCGGAGCCCTGTTTTCACTGGATAATTTGGGCGTCCTTCATACCGATGAGTATGAACGGTACTGGCCGGCTGGGTTGGTCTGCCTGGGCTTGAGCTTTTGGGCGCTGCAGCGGGGATTCTCCGGCTTTCTCCTGGGCACCCTATTGATTGCCCCAGGCGGATTGCTCCTGGCCCAAAACCTCGGTTACGGCGATTTCGTCGAGGACATCTTGGAAGGGGCGGACCAGGAACTGATGGGCACCGGAGCCCTGGCGGTATTGGGCGTGTTGATCTTGTGGCGATCCGTGGCCACCCAGGTTCAGGGGCCGTCTGCGAAAAAGGCCCCCGATCAGACGGCGGAAGCTTCCCAAGAAGCGACTCCTCCGATTCCGGAAGGCAGCGAGATTCAGCCTCCTCTTGCCGGGCCGGCGGAACAAGGGCCGGACCCGGCTCAAGCCGCGCCGGTCGGCCACAGCCAAGTCCGGCAAGCAGCCGGGGCTTACGGCGCCAGTGCCTCGGCGGATGCCGCCTCGGTTCCGCCTCCGACTCCTCAGGGGACGCCCGGTTCCGACATGGCTGCCCCGACTCGGGTGGATTCCTTCGCCATTCTCGGCGGAGTGGAGAAAAGCCTCCACGCCACCAACTTCAAGGGAGGATCCCTGACCGCCATCATGGGAGGCTGCGAAATCGATTTGCGCAATGCTTCGTTCCCCGGCGACAAGGTCACCATCGACGTCTTTACGCTTTGGGGAGGGGTGGACATTCAAGTGCCGCGAGACTGGTCGGTAGTTTGTAAGGTGGTGCCGCTCATGGGCGCCGCTGTGGACAAGTCCCGCTGCTCCGATCCGCAGGCTCGGAAAAAGTTGGTGGTTCGCGGCCTGGCCCTGATGGGCGGAGTAGAAATCAAGAATTAAGCCGACATGCCGCCGATCCTGGCCCGCCCCCAGCGCTTGTTGTTTTATTTGGGCGCCTGGTTGCCGGTGGCGGGCCTTTTGACCACTCTACTTATGGGCATTGCCCACTTCGAGGTCCGAGCTGCCCTGAGTTTAGCTCTGCCTCAAACCTTGCTGTTCGCCTTTTTGGGTTTGATGGCTTGGTATCCGGCAAGAGCACTCCCCTATCCTCAAACCGCGCTTTGGACCTTGCTCGGAAGCCACCTCCTTGCAGCGGTGGTCAGCAGTTCCCTTTGGGTGGCTTGCGGCCGGCTTTGGGCCCCCAGATTCCTTTCCTCCATCGAAGAAGGCCTCCATCCAAATCCTTTCGACAACCACCAGACGCTTTTCTTTACCGTCGGCGTCCTGCTGTATCTCCTGGCGGTAACTTTGCATTATCTGTTTCTTAGCGTGGAGCAAACCAGTCAGGCCAAGCGGCGGGCATTGGAAATGCAAATTGGAGCTCGCGACGCGGAATTGAAACTGTTGCGGGCTCAAGTCAATCCCCATTTCCTGTTCAATTCCCTGAACGCCATCCACGCCCTGGTTGGAAATCAGCCGGAGCAAGCCCGAGCCATGTGTTTGAAACTCGGTGAGTTCCTGCGTTCCAGCTTGCAGGCGGGAAATTCCGGGAACACCGATCTCCAAGAAGAAATTTCTCTGGCCCTTGCTTACTTAGAGGTGGAAAAAGTCCGGTTTGGCTCCCGGCTTCAAGTCAGAGTGGATCTGGAAGAAGCTTGCGAAAAGGTAAGAGTTCCTCCTCTTCTTTTACAACCGTTGGTGGAGAATGCGGTCCTCCACGGGATTTCTCATTGCTTAGATGGCGGGGAAATCCGCCTGCGATGCCGCCGCCAAGGAGAAATGCTCCACCTGCAAGTCAGCAACCCACGAGATCCGGAGGCTCCTCGTTCCCGCGGTCAAGGATTAGGATTGGAAAACGTCCGCCGGCGCTTGGACTCTTTCTTTCAGGGCCAGGCCGAATTGCAAGTGAAACCGACCCCGAAAGCCTTTGAAGTGGCTTTGCTGCTTCCTTTCCCGACCGGGAGGACGAGCTGATGCGGGTCATCCTGGTTGACGACGAAGCTCCGGCAAGGACCATCCTCCGGGAATATCTACAGGGGGAAAAGGAGATTCGCATCGTGGCCGAATGTGAAAACGGCTTTGAAGCGGTCAAGGCGGTGGCGGAACATCGCCCCGACCTTCTGTTTCTCGACGTGCAAATGCCGAAATTGAACGGTTTTGAAGTGCTCGAGTTGTTAGACCCGCAACCGGCGGTGGTTTTCACGACCGCATACGATCAATATGCACTAAAAGCCTTCGAAGTCCACGCCATCGACTACTTGCTAAAGCCATTCAGCCGGGAACGGTTCCAGGAAGCCTTGCGGAAGGTTCAGGAGAAAGGCTCCCCCGTCACGAAACGAACTTCGGCAAGGGATCTTCTTGAAACCGCCAGAGTGCCGGATTCCTTTCTGGATCGAATCCTGGTCAAGGCAGGATCCAGCATTCACGTTCTTCCCGTCGATCGCCTGGATTACTTGGAAGCTAAAGACGATTACGTAGCCATTCACGCCGAAGGCGAGGTACACCTCAAGAAGGAAACCTTAGGCGCTCTGGCCAAGCAATTGAATCCGCGGCGTTTCGTAAGAATTCACCGCTCCTACATCTTGCATTTGGATTGCCTGGCCGAAGTGCAACTCTATGCCAAAGACAGCCGCCTCGTCATTTTGGTGGACGGCACCAAGCTCCCGGTCAGTCGTTCCGGCTATGCCCGTTTGAAAGAACTGTTGTGATCCGCGGGCTCGAGGCGGCGATCAATGAAAGTCGGAACTGTAGTGGTCCAAGTACCACTGAAGCCATTCTTCCGGTCCGCGCTCGGATTCCTCCAAGCCCGCCCACAAGGTCAAAGCCTCGACCAAGGCAGCGGTAAACTCGTCGGAATGCCGAGTGACTTTGAACAGGGAGCCGTCCCGCAGCACGTCGTAGTTGGAAGCACTGAGCCCCAAGGAAACCCGTAAAACCGGCATTTGGACGTCCTTGACCACCTGCACCGAACGGCCGGCAAATCGATACCTCTTGGAACTCTTCTTGTCGTATCCGCTGAGAACCAAAATGAGGCCATGAACCGCCGGTTGACCACCATGGAAAGCCAAGTTCCGGGAGGCCGCCAGGCGAACTAACTCCGGCCCTCGGGCCAGAGCGAGGAACCAAAACTGGCGAGCGTCGTGGGCGTGGATTTGAGCGGAAGCCCAGGCAGCGCCGTCCTGCTCACCGGGGCTAACCCCTTCCACGCTTAAAAAGAACAGCCGTTCCGCCAACTCGGCATCGAACAATTGCTGTTTGCCGGCACAGCGAGCCGCCACTCGGCGTACCCAGGGATGGCGGTGGCGCAATCCCTGGCGCAATTCGGCAATCGAAAGCTGTCGATCCCGATCGGCCTGTTCTGAAGATTGGGCATCCACCACCAAGCGGCCGCCAAGCAAGATTCGCCGAGGCCCGTCCTCCTTCAGAATCTCCCGCCACAACCATCTCACCCGTTGCGGCACTTTGACTTTCACCGGAACCGGGTCGATCCGTTCTCCCCAGGTCTCCAAGGCCTGGAACAACTCCACCGGCAGATCGTGTTTGCGTTCCCGAATTTGGGTCGCGCCGTCCATCAGCTCCACCAGCAGGCCGGAGTCGCCGGCTTCCTTGGCCCATTGAGCCAAAACCATGGAATCCGCCGAATTGCGCATCCGTCTCAGGCGCTCCAACAGCTCATCCCGGTTTTCGAATTTCTCCACCGGGTCGGTGGGGGTCGCCAACGGCCCGAAGGGCGTCTGAATTCGCAAATCCCCAGGCTGGGGAATCACGGCACACTCCACCGCCAGGCCGCTCCGGGTCACGGCCACCATGGTCCCCGGAAAAGGCTCCTGGACCTCTTTGGTCTGCAAAGTGGGGACCGCCAAGGAGGCTAGGTGGGCAAGAATCAGCCACATGCTGATGCAGAGTACCCGCCGAGAGTGGATGGGCTTCACTCCCGGCGGGCTCTTTTTTTCCTGAATCCTGTCAAAAAAGGCCGGAACCTCGGGTCCGACCCGGGGACACCCGGCGTCAACGCCAGTAGTAGCCCCAGGCGTACTCCAACTCGGTCTTCTCGCCGGCGGGAAGAGTCAACTTCCAATGGAACCGGCCAACGCCGTTGACGGCCCCCCACCAACTCGGCCAGCCATACCAGCTCCACCAGAACACCCGGCTGCCGGGTCCCAGGTACTCCTCCTCCTCCTGCCAATGAATGCGCTCGACCGTTCCCCCTTGGCCGACTTCATCGGGATGACCCAGGACGTGGCGGCTGACCTCGATTTCCACCTCCCGATCGCCGAAATTCTGCAATCGAATCCGGCCGTGCAGATCGACTTCAAGGAATTCCTTGTCGTCAAACTCCAAGCGCACCCACCGGCGCTGGCTTTCTCGATCCACCTTCTTGGCGTGAATCTGTACGGCTTGGGTGACCACGACGTCGGTTTCCGCTCCGGGAGCCGCGTACCGGATCAGACTTTGCCCCAAGATTCGATCCTGATTGAAAATCAACACCGGCGCGGTGGTCAACGGGAAGGCTGCGTTGTTGTGCAAACGCACCTTGTGGAAGACCTGAGGCTGGCCGAGACGTTCCGCAATGTTGCGTAATTGGTCGGTATTGAATCGGGTCCGGACTTCGCGGGGAGGAGTAATCGGCAAATCCAGGGTGTAAAGATCGCGATAGGACAATTCGAATTCCACCACCGGCAACACCATCCGTTGCCCCTTGGCCAAACTCACGTGATCCACGGTGAACAAATAGAAATCTTCATTCTTGCCACTTTTCCAGGAAGCCTCTTCCCGGTCGCCTTGAGAGCCGGATTGGCCTTGATAAGCAGGAAGCTGGGTCATGATGGCGTTGGAAAACATATTGGAAACCCGAGCGTCCGGCGCCGCCAGGCGAATCGCCTCCACCAGCTCTTCCTGCAAGGCAATCGGATCCAATTGATCGGCGAATTCAAACCTCGGAACGCCAATGACCAAGTGCAAGGTGACCCGTTCCAAATCGATTAAGTCGTTGATCAAGCTAGCTTGCAATCGCAGCTTGGCCTTGCCATTACCGTCCAATTCCATCCGGTATTCAGGAATCCAGCGCAAGCCTTTTTGCAGATAAGCCAACCGCAGTCCCACCTGATTCGGAAAAGGGCTCTTGCGACCGTGCAACTGCATTTGCAGGCGACTTTCAAAGCCGGCTTTCCGGTAGGTGGAATCGGGCGCATTTCGGAATACCACCTCTTTGACCGACTTCAAGGGAATCAGGTGAACGCCTTGGGAGGTTTCCAATTGCAGCAAGGAGCTTTCCACCGGCAAGTCTTTCGTCGGATCTTCAGCCGGCTGCCGCTGAAAGGCCAAGACGCGGCCGTGCACTTCTCTTTGATCTTGCAGGCGCAGATGGACTTGGTTGCCGACGTTGGCTCGCAAGTATTCCTGCAGGGTCAAGGCCCGGCGTTCTTCTTCCACCGGAAAGCGGCTAGCCGTCACCGATCGCAACGGCGGTCCGGAGGTCGTCCTGGCCCAAAAAGTTCCCAACACTGGTTGCGGCAAATCCTGCAACTGAAGGACGCCATCTTTATCCACGGGCATCTGGCCTTCCCGAATCAAAAAGGCGTGACCGTCCTTGAACACGGTAATTTCACGGACCGGCATTTCTTGATCGCTTCCGTGGGCGGAAATTTGCGCCGGAGCGACTTGCCCAAGTCCGAGAAGGAAAAGCAGTAGGAATTCACTCATGATGCTGGTTGCCCTCCTATGACCCGATGAAGGCCTCGATATGATGACGAAGAAGCGGCGGAAATGGTGGTAACGAAGCGGTAACAAAGGAAACCGCAAGGAAGGAGCCGATCTGCGCCGCTAAGCATGCAACGGCCTCGTCTCAGGCTCGCTCAACTTCCGGTGCCGCAGCCGGCGGCGGATTCCAGCACCGGAAACGTGGCTCTGGCCGCGGCCTGCCTAGCGGAAGCCGCGGCGGTGCACGGTTTGGATCGGAAATGGCAAATCGATCTAGTCGCCGGATCCGAAATCGACCGCCTGGGAGATCGAGCCTTGGTCGAGCTTCTGGCCGCCGGCCAACCCGAACTGCTGGGATTTTCTCTCTATCTGTGGAACGTGGAGCGCAGCTTGCACTTGGCCCGCCAGGTCAAACTCCGCTCGCCCGAAACCAAAATCCTGGTGGGAGGGCCGGAAGTCAGCGCCGACAATCCATTTCTACTGAGCCAGGAAGGCATCGATTGGGCGGTCAGCGGCGAGGCCGAGGACGTCCTCGGCCCCTTGTTGCAAAGCTTCGGCCGAGGGCGAGGTTGGGAAAGCCTCCCGGGGGTAGCGGCGGCGCGGAACGGCCGCCTCGGGTCTTTCGGCCCCGACCCCACCGCCAACTTTCCTTTGCAAAACTATCCCTCCCCTTATTTGAGCGGAAAACTTCCGATCTCGCCGGCAGAGTCGGTTTACGTCGAAACCGTTCGCGGCTGCCGGTCGCATTGCACCTTCTGCTTTTATCCCCGGAGCAGCAACATGCTCCGAGCCCTGGATATGGAAGATTGCGCCCGCCTGTTCGCCCACTTGAAAGAACAGGGGGCGCAGGAAGTGGTGTTTTTGGATCCCACCTTCAATCACCGTCCGGAGTTTGAGGCCCTCCTGGACTTGCTGAAGGAGATCAACCACGACGGCCAGATGAACTTCTTCGGTGAAATTCGAGCGGAAGGCTTCCTTCCCCACCACGCCGAAGCGATGGCGCAAGCCGGCTTTACCAAGGTAGAAATTGGTTTGCAGTCGATAAACCGAGAAACCTTGCGCCGCACCCGGCGAGGCGGCCATCCCGATCAAGTGGCCAAAGCCGCCGGCTGGTTACAGGCTCAAGGCGTCGAAATGCTGGTGGATTTGATCGTTGGCTTACCGGGAGACCGTCGCGAGGACGTGATCGCCGGAGTCGATTTCCTGCAAAGCCACCAACTCGATCAGGCCGCCCAAGTGTTCCTGCTATCGGTGCTTCCCGGAACCGCCATGCGGGCTCAAGCCGAGGAAGATGGCCTCCATTACCAAGAACAGCCGCCCTATCGGGTGGTGAAAACCGACAGCATGACCCAGGAAGACCTGGCCGAAACCTTCCTGATGGCGGAAGAACGTTTGGATCGGCGGCTGGACGAATTCCCTCGCCCGCTTCTGGTGGATCCGGAACCCGGCCGGCAGCCGATCGACGTCCACCGCTTGGATTTGGACCGAGAAGCCTCCTCGGCTGGGTCGCGGCTGAACCAAGCCAGTGCCTTCCACACCGCTCTTTGGCTGCTCGGCGCCGATATCGATCGTCACCGCGACGCCGTCACCGGGCTGTTTGATCGCTGGCAGCAGCAAGAAGGCCACAGCATTTGCGATTGGGTCCTTTTCCCGCAACGTCCTTTCCCATTGGAGTTATTGGCCGATTTCCGCCGCCACCTGGACCGACTTCCGGCCACCTATCTCTCTCGTTGGCTGGCTCACCGGGACCAAAACGCCCAACGCCGCCTGCTGCTTACGATTCCGCTGGACGCCGAGTTCCCGACCTGGTGGCTCAAAGCCGCCGAAACCCTGGTCCCGGTGTATCGGGAAATGAGCTTTGCCGCGGCTTGGCGGCAGCGGCGAGCCTTGGCTTTGGAACAACCGGCGGCCCGGGTGGTCGGTCCGCTTCCTCCAAAAGAAAGCCGAGAGTTTCAACAACTCGCCGCCGAGGCCGACCCGGAAGGAGTTTGTTTCGCCGACCGAAGCCGGGAGAGGGATTGGATCGAGCAAGTCCTCGGCTATGGTGTCCGGTCGGCGCCTCGCCCCTGAGCCCAACATGAAGCTTTTCCGAATCCAGCAGCCAACTGAATCCGGCCAGCGCGGCCGAGCCGGCGTCGTCATTCTGGTTTTCTTTTTATTGCTGACGGTCTGGTTGATTTACACCGCTCAGAAGATGTTCTCCAGCGACGAGGCGGAGATCGCCGAGATCGGCCGCAGCATCCTGCCGATCGAAATCCCCGTGGACATGAAAGGAAGCCGGGGAGTCAGCCTTCATGGCACCCGCATGGCTTGGTTCGAGCCGGTGGATGGGGCCGATCACGGCCGGCAACTCGCCCTGATGGCTACGCCGAAAGACAAAGCCCAGGAAGCGGCGGAAGCCAGTAAAGGGCGATGGTTCGACGACATGGCGGAGATCGTCGACCCGGGCGGTACTTTCTCGGCTCGCCTACAGGGCAAAGAAGTGCCCGGCCGTTGGAGGAAGTTCCGCAAAACCGATGGCGCCGTTTTCAGCGAGTTCCGAGTCGAAATCGACCGCGGCGAGGAACAGCTCCTGCTGATCTTGGCCGGCCCGGAAAATTCCACCGAGCAAGCCGATCTGCAAGCTTTTTTGGATACGGTTCCAGAAAGCTACTAAGCCTTTTGTAAAGAAACGTAGGATGGGTTAGGCGCGCAAACCGCGTCCAAACAGGGAAATGCCGTCTTTTCAGCCCATTTGGCCAGGAAAGCGCATTTTCGCATCTAGCAACCTGGTTTTCATTCCGCCATAATTAGCCTTGACCATGCGCACGTTGCTGAGCCAGTTCTGTGAGGAATTCGAGGCAGTGGTGAAGCCTTTGCTCACCCCCCTGCACCAAGCCGCCGAAGCCTTGGGCAACGCCTCCGAGTCCATCCCCGCCCGCCGTATTCTTCCCGGTCTTCGGGACAACCGCCACCAGCTTCAAGCTTTGGCGGAAAAAGTCGGCGAACAACAAGCTTATGTACTGATCTTCGGACCCCTGAAGAGCGGTAAATCCACCCTCATGAATGCCATGAGTGCGGCCTACGTGAGCGAAGTGACCAGCTTGCCGGCCTATCCCTGCATGGTTTACGTGACCCACAGTGAACAGCGCGAGCTGGAAATCACACGCTATAGCGGGGAGAAAGAGCGGCTGTCCGATTTGGCGGCCTTGCGGATGCAGCTCAACCGCGCCCACACTGAATTGGCGGAGCAAATCCGGGAAGTGGAGGAAGAGGGCGAACAATTCGATCCCGGCATCCACTACCCGCAGGCCATTCGTCGCGTGGACGTCCGGGTTCCTGCTCCGGAACTGGCTCAGTCGGGAGCGGTCCTGGTCGACACTCCCGGCCTCTACACTCGAATGAAATTCGGCTACGACCGCATGACTCGGGATTTCCGGGACACGGCGGCCTGCGCCATCTTCGTGGTGAAGACGGAGAACCTGTTCTTGGAGCAGGTCTTTGCCGAGTTCAACGAACTGCTTGCCCTGTTCAGCCGCATCTTCCTGTTGGTCAACCTGGACACCACCAAGAAGGACCTGCGGCCGGACGGCAGCCTGGTCCCGAGTTTGGAGCACGATGACCCGATCCGGATCATCGAAGCTTTCGAAAACCTGTCGATGAGCGCCCCCCTCAAGGCCGCCGCCGACGAGGGCCGGTTGCGGATCTACCCGGTGGATTTGCTGCGGGCGGCTTCGGCCCGCTTGCAGGCCAGGGATGAGGAAGGTTTGGGGCAGCCCCTGGACGAGGAACCGATCGACCCGACCAAACAGGCCGATTTCGATTCCTTCCTCACCGACCTGACTGATTATTTGAACAGCACCGACTATTTGGTCGCCTTCCTCGGCGACAGCTTGCGTCATGCCAACTCGCTGCTGGAGGAGCTGCGCACCCTGTGTGGCAACGAAGCGGTTTTGGAATTGGTTCGCCAAGTCGAAGAGCTGGAAGCCCGCAAGGAAAGCGCCAGCCGCTTGGGAGACCGCATTCAAAAATTGGAGAAGTTCGGTTGGGAACCGAGTTTCGGCAATTTGCACGCCGCCTTGAGGCGGGCCGTCGACGGCGAAGCGGAAGATATCCGAGAGAAGACCCGAACCGCTTTAGGCGGCGCGGTGGAAAATTGGTTCCAAAACGACACCAGTCTGCGGGCCTTGGTCGAGGACCAGGTCAATCCTTTGCTGGCTTCCTGCCAGAATGAACTGGCGCTTTTGGCCCAGAAGAGTTTGCGGGAGAACGCCGGCTCTCGCCACGGCGGCGCCAAGATCGCTTCTTCCATGGAAGAAGACTTGACCGCGGCCAACATCGATTTGCTGGCCATCGGCCGCAAGGCCATGGACCAGGTCGATCCCTACAGCGGTGTGTCCACCGCCATGCCCCAGATGGACACCGCTGAAATCCCGGTTCGCAAGAGCTTTTGGGATTGGATCTTGTTCCGCGGCATGGCCGCAGTGCAGCGGCGAGTCTTCGGTTCTCCGGAACGTCCCACCCACCGCATTCCCAGACAAACCAAGGGCAAGCGGATGGGTTCCGAAGCCAAAGTCGCCATCCGTGAACAGCTCGACGACTTCCTCGATCAATTCTTCCCGGAAGCCGTGGAGCGCATCGCCGACACTCTGTACGGCAACTACGTCGCCGGAGCCGTGGACGGCATCCGCCGGCATTTGCGCAGCCGGGTGAAAGAGAATCAGACCGTCCTTGAGCAGTTGGCCACTCGGCTCAATGAAGTGGCTCAAGTCCGGTCCATGTTGGGCGCCTTGGAAACGGCTTCGGATCGAGCTCAGTCCGAGTTGGAGGGACTTTCCTCCCACTATGGCGAAACCGACCCTGAGCTATTGATTCAGCCCGTAGAAGGAGAAGACGAACCGGCGGAAGAGGCGGTGGCCGTAGAAGTCAGCGCCGAAGTTTCCAGTGAAGATAGCGCAAGCCAGGAAGGTGGAAGCGATGAGGACGGCGATCTGTTGATCACCGAGCTTTAAGCCTTCCACTGGGATTTGCTTCCCGCTCCAGCCCCGGGCTCCCTACGGATCCCGGGGCTCTTTTCATTCCTCATCATCCACGTAACCCAGTTGTTCCAAATCCCGCTGTTGATCCAAACTCAAAGCGGCGTCCTGGCCGATCTCAGCTTGTTCCGCCAAAGCGGTGGCTTGTTTCAACATGGCTTCCAGGATCTCCGGCCGGCTGGCGGATAAATCGTGTTGCTCCTCGGGATCTTGTTCGGGACGAAACAGCCCTCGCGGAGTCAAAAACAATCCCTCGACTCCGAGTTGATCGTATTCCAAAATCAATTTGAAGCCGTTTTGGTAATAAGCCAACTCCTTCAAGCTGGCTCCCAAATAAACCCAATCGGCCGAAGTGCCCTCAAACTTCCTTAGATCTCTCCCCTTCATGAAATCGGGAATCGGAACTCCGGCATAAGCCAGCAGCGTTGGGGCCACGTCCTCGAGGGTCGGCGGTTGTGCCCACTTTCCAGGCTTCAAATCCGGGGCCCGCAAAACGAAGGGAACTCGAAGCAGGGTTTCGTATACCGAGTTGTTGTGCAACATGAGACCGTGTTCGCCGAAATGCTCGCCGTGGTCGGAAGTAAACAAAACCACGGTCGGCCGGCCTCCGGCTTCGATTTTTTGCATCACCGTTCCAATGCATCGGTCCATGAAGATGACTTCTTCCAAATAAAGTTGATGTAAATACGGAATCGCCTCGAAAGCCTCAGGATGAGCCAAATCGATCCCACTTTGCAGCAGGCGGGCCATGCCCAAACTGCCGGGATCCTGACCTTGGTAGGCCTCGGGAAATTTCAGCCCTTCAGTCAGCATGCCGGAAGTCGAGGGATCCGCCGCATAGGGCTGATGCGGGTCCATGAAATGTAAAAAGAAAAAGTAAGGCCGTTCTTCGTTGGCCAAGGCATCGAGGTATTTGCCGGCGGCATCCCGGGTTTGGGCTCCCCGAGCCGAACCTCCACCTTCTTCCAGACGGAGCATCAAAATCTTTCGCAACAAAAGTTCTTCGTAGGCCCGGGGCAGAAGCCAACCGAACCAGGTTCCCCTTGCCGCACGCCACTTTATTTTCTTGGCCTTGGCCAAGTTCTTATTGAAAGTAGCCAGATTTTGGTAAACCTCAAAGCCGCGATGGAAGGCCGTCGCCCGACTTAGAACGGAAGTGGAAGAAAGGCCAACGGTTCGGTAGCCCGCCTTGTTCAAGATTTCGGCCAATACCGGTAAGTGGTCCGGCATTTTCTTGGTGTTCTTCCGAGCCCCGTGAACCAACACGCCGGCGCCGGTCATCATGGTGGCATGACTGGGCAAAGTCGCCGGCGCCGGAGCCAGGCCGAAATCCGCCCAACGGCTTTCAGAACGAAGCCGATCGAGATTTGGAGTCGGAACCCGGTCATCCAAAATCGCATCGGCCCGCAAGGTGTCCACGGAAATCAACACCAGGTCCGGCCCGGAAGGCGATGGATCCGTTCTCAAGGGCAAGGCTTGATGAGAATCGGAGGTCCCGCTGGTCTCCGGGGGCAACGCCGGCATCCAAAAGCCCAAGACCAAGAAAATGGCAAGGGAGGCGAAGGTGACGGCTCCGTTCCATCGAGCGCTCGGAGCCGCCCAACGGCCGAGATAAAAAGCCATGCCAGCGCCAAGCAAGGTGAGCGCTGGAACCCAATAACGCCAAGCCACCGCCAAAGAGATCCAATCGCCGAAGCAGGGCCCGAGAGCCACGGCCAATCCCAGCCAAAAACTCGTTTTCACCGCACAAGCAGACCCCCAACGGCATAAGAGCAAGGCTCCGCCGGAGGCCAGGAGAGCGAGCGGAACATTGGCGCTGTAAAGGAGCAGGACCTTCACTCCCGCCAAGGAAAAGCCCAGCACGTCGGGGAAAAACAGCAAATGGAAAAAGCTTCCCAATGATGCCCCGCTGGCCCCGGCGAGGAAACAGGCCAGTCCGCGTTTCACACTGAATGGTTGAGGAGCATTTTGAACCACAGGGCGAATTATAGGTGGGGCCGTCAAGGGTCTTGACGACCTGGTTATCCTTCTCCGTTCACCGGCTTCCTCGTGCCACAACACGGGGTCGCCCCTCTGGAAGTTTCCGTCCCGAAAAAGATGAGCCCGACCCTCCCGGATTCCCGCAACGCCGACATTCTGATCCACGTCGGTGGCGAACTGCTTCCCCGCGAAGAAGCCAAGGTTTCGGTTTTCGACAGTTCCGTTCAGGGTGGAGACGCGGTTTGGGAAGGCTTACGGGTTTACGACGGCCGCATTTTTCAGTTGGACGCCCATTTAGATCGACTCTTCGCTTCCGCCAAGGCCATGGCCTTCGCTGAAGTCCCGACCCGAGAAGAAGTAAAGGCGGCTATTTTCGAAACCTTGAAGGCCAATGGCATGCGGGATCAAGCCCACATCCGCTTGACCTTGACTCGAGGCAAGAAAGTGACCTCCGGCATGGACATCCGTCACAACCAATATGGTCCTTGCTTGATCGTTCTGGCGGAATGGAAGCCCCCCATCTACGACCAGGGTGGAATTCGTTTGATTACCAGCGCCATCCGCCGCAATACCCCGCAGTGCGTGGATTCCAAAATCCACCACAACAATCTGATCAACAACATCTTGGCCAAAATCGAAGCCAACGTCGCCGGGGTCGACGACGCCGTGATGCTCGACGTTCACGGCTTTGTTTCCGAAACCAATGCCACCAATCTTTTTATGATTCGCAAAGGCAAGCTCCTGACCCCTCATGCCGACGCTTGCTTACCGGGAATCACTCGGCGTACCGTGTTGGAGATCGCCCGCGCCGACGAGATGGCGGTAGCCGAGCGCAACATCTCCATCAGTGAACTTTGGAGCGCCGATGAGTGCTTCACCACCGGCACCATGGGAGAATTGGCCCCCGTGTTGGAAATTGACGGCCGCCTCATCGGCGACGGCAAGGTCGGCCTTTACACCCGGCGTTTGCAAAAACTCTACGCCGAACGGACCCAAGGCGAAGGGGAACCGCTGCCGTTTTAATTGAAATCCTTCCTCCAGCTTCTTTTCCTGTGCGGGGTGGTGGGATGCACCACCGTCATCAGCCCGCATACTTTGGAGATGGCGGCGGAGGAAGGAGAAATCCTGCCGCAACAGCGAGACCAAGCCCTCGTTCTTTGGCAGCAGGCGGTGGAGCGAGCCAATGCCTTCCTGCAATCGGAGGCGCGCCAAACCCTGCCGCCGTCCAATTTGGTTTTGCAAGCCGAAGGCATGGAGTTTCGGAGTCAAGCCGGCTCATGGCCGCTTCAGGTTCGGTCGACTTGGTGGGGCGACCTCACCGTAGATTTTGGGTTTGAGGCCCAGGAACGAAGCGACGGTTTCGTGGTTGGAAGCCGGGGCGAAGGTCCGGAAATCTTGGCGAACTCTTTTTTCCGAGAGCCTTCAGGCCATTGGCGCGATCCCGATTCCATGGCTGAATTGATTCTGCACGAAATCACCCACGTGGTCTATAAAAAGGGAACGGTCGGCTTCTTTCCAGGAGTCGCTTATTACCTGGAAGTCATTTTTACCTTTTCCACCGTCGATCACTCGGCGGAAGAATTGCCTTATGCCACCAGCCGGGAATTTTGGCGGTTTGCGGGGAAGACACCCTTGCAGGTGGATTCCGGTCCTGCAAGGGTGCACGATTCCAATGAGGTGGATGGGTCAATTCTGCCCATCAGGATCGGAGGAAATATCCGCAAAACCGCCAATGATTAAGGCTCTTTGGTCGCCGGCACATTCTTCCGCCAAAACATCCAATCCAAAGAAGCCCGGCGGGCCAATGAATGCGGTGTGGAAGGGCACCACTGCCGTCGCGGAGGGGCTTAAAATCAATTCACCTTCCGGGGTCACCACCAGGCAACTTCCCCCTACCTCGGTCGTTTGAATACCTCCCAATGGAAACCAATCATAACCCCCTTCGTGGTTATTGGAAAATGCAGCCAGTCCTCCACCGGTATTCACGAAGTCAATAATGTCGGGGCCGCGCTGGTTGATATGGTCAAGATCTTCATCGGAAATCCCTCCGGAAATGTCGTGGTCGGAAGTCGGCATATAAATGCAATCGTAGTCGAAGAAGTTCACGCCGGCGATGTCGCTTCCACGGAAATGGTCAACTACGAAACCGAGAGGGTTCACTGCCGAGATCAGGATATTCACATTTGATGAAGTTCCTCCCAGTTGAACCACTCGATTCGGATTGGCGCTTAAAACGGATTCAGAGGTTACGAAGTAAACAATGTCCTGGATCATTTGCCAGCCAGCACCTCCCACCCAGGAACCGTGGTCTTCTGGATCCATTCCCGAAAGAATAATTGGGCCAAAACCGCCCCCGAATTCGCTGACCACAATGATTCCAGCATCGGTTAAGCCTCCGGGAACCGGCTTAACCCCCGGTTCGGTACCGCTGAAAAACGTGCCGCCATCTACCTTGCGCGCACGAATGGTGTAGGTAGGAATGCCGGCGGTGGGCATGCCGGACAGCAGATAACTGCCGTCACTTTGACTGGTGGATTCCCCGGGCAGTCCAATGATGCTGACTGAAGCATTGGCCACCGGATTGCCGCTTTCATCCATAACGAAACCCACTACGTCAGTCACGGCGCTGCTAAGGGAAACCGCTACTTGAGCCACTGCCGTGGCACCGTCATTGGTCGCCGTAATGAAGGCCAAACCGTCCCCAACAGCGGCGACGATGCCGTTTTCATCCACGGACACGACCTGAGGGTTGCTGGTTCGGTAAAGGGTCCATTCGCTTCGGAAGCTGACGTCCCGTTGGCTTCCGTCGGAAAGCGTGGCAACAACCGACATCTGAGTTTGCTGGCCTGCGACACTGAGTACCGGATCCAGAACTTCCGCTTCCAAAGTGGCAATGGAAAGGGGTGCCGTTTCCGTGACCGTGATTCCCGGGATTTTGATGGTCTCACCCTGTTGGATTTGGAATGGATCACTGAAGACGTACCGGGTAACCCCGCCTCGAGTGCTGGTCCCGCTTAAGCGAAAGAATTCATCGCTTAAAAAATCTGGTGGGGAGCCGGGCCCGCTGGAACCGAATTCATCCAAAGCAGCGACATTGGCAACATTGAAGGTGCCATCAGGATCCACCGGTACGGTTTGCCCGTTGACCGAAACCACCCAACTATCATCCAAGGCGAGCGGTGGAGGCGGTTGCACTTCGTCAATTTCTTCCTTGTCACCAATACCGTTTCCGTCCGTATCTGGATTGTTGGGATCCAAGTCGTGCACGAATTCAAGAACGTTACCGACGCCGTCTCCATCGGGATCTTCGATCGTATCTAGCCGGTTGCTGGGATCAAGTCCGTGGGCCAACTCCCAAACATCGTCCATTAAGTCGAAATCCTTGTCCTCGAAGGGAGAGGTCACCCCGCCTATCGTCGGATGGGTGGTACTTCCTCCCGAACACCCAGGAGGCAGGCCCTCTCCTTTACATTCACAGGCCTCCCTTTGTGTTTTGCAAAAATGATCACCACTTGCATAAGAAACGGCCGCCCAATAGACAAAAGCCGCTGCGGAGCATTTCGCCAGAATTCCAGGGTCGCCTAGGCTACAAAGAGCACATTGTCCCAACATCTCGGTAAAGAAATTGGAGTCACAGCTTTCCTTATCACTGCCGCACGTCCCCCAGCAGACGTCGTGATTGTTGCAAGGAGAGCTAAAGCAGCAAACGGAAAACGGGATCACCAAACCTTTCAGGGGCAAGCAGTCCGGCACGAACCATTCCGTAGGAATTAAATCGAAGATCTTTCCGGAAGGCCCGCAGCCGTTGGGGATGGGATCGCAATTCTTACAGTCCCCGTTTACGGCGTAGGGCGGACAATTGCATCCCCAGCCAGCAACCGAAATCCCGGAGCCTGGATCAGATTCGATACAAGAGCCGTCGTCGGAAACGCGACCGGTAGCGACAATTTCAAAATTTTCCGTTGCATGGTTGAAACTTAGAAAATAGGTGGTTGTTCCTGCTGGGAGCCCAGACATGTTCGGATAGGTGATTTCAACCGGAGGATCGAAACGGGTTCCCCCGGGTTGCAGAGTCCAGGCAAACGGCGGGGAAGCACCATCTGGCATCGGCATAGGCACCGAATCCGCGTGCACTGGATTCAAGGATAGGGCCACCGGGTTTCCCGGCTGAGGCACGGTGCCGTCCGCCAGGGTGACCGAACCAGCCTTGACTTTCATACGGAGGCCGGCGATGCCTTCCACTTGCAATTCAACATCCTGGGTATTGTCGAAACTAACGACATTGGCAGGATTTAATCTTGGTAACTGAACCGGCGTTCCCAATGCATTGGCGGCATCCGGCGCAATGACGACTGCATAGTGCAAACTGGGGAAGGAGCCGGCCGGTACTCCTTGCCCGTCAACGGCATAGATTGCAGAACCGTCTACGGAAAGGCTGCCCGGCCCAGCTTCTTGGATATTGAGGAATTCAAATCGACCATCAAAATCCGAATCCACTTCATAGAAACCTGCTCCGATCTCCAGGGTGCAAATCGCCCCTTCCAAAGGTTGTCCCGCATTATTCAATACGATTCCGGAAAAGCGTGTCCCGGAGACGGGGTCCCGATGAATCCCAGTCAGTGAAAAGACTACAGGAGCTCCCTCCAAATCATCGATCGAAGCTCGAACCGTGTGCAAACCGGCTTCTCCTCCTAACTCAAACACTGTCTCGGCATGCCCGGTGGCGGAGCTGAGCACTGTCTTCTCTTGTTTCCCGGAAAAGTGGCCGTCACCTTCTAGAACGGAGAACCGGACCGGAATTCCTTCCACACCATTGCAGCCGTCGCTGATCCAAACTCTTAGAGGATGGAAAGCCGGTGCCCCGACTTCTACTCTTTGCAAATTCCCAGAGCTCAGGTTGATCTGCTTCGCTTCTCCAGGCAGGCCATTGGCGCAAATCCAAAGATCGTTGGCCACGTCCAGGCTGGAAATGCGCAAACGATTATTTCCCCGCCCAGCATCCGAACCCAAGGTCCATTCCACTCGGACCCTCCCAAGAGAATCGGTCAATGCCTGCAAGTGGATTTGCCCTGGGTCTCCTGACCCTGCCAACCGAATCCGGCCGTTGCTACGGGCCACGGACAGGTCCACAACCTTGCCCGAGAAAGGGATGCCGTTTTCCTTCCTCAGTTCAAGAACTATAGGATCTTGCAAATCTGAGTTGACGGTTCCCTCTTGATCTCCGCCCGAGACCAGGTGGAGGGTTGGGCCGGTTGGAGTGACGTGATCCACGGAAAGATTCAATAGGGTTTCGTGTCCAACGGCATCTCGTCCCAGGATTTGAATCTCGTTGCGACTATCGGCTACCAAAGAGAAATTTGGAAAATCGAAACTTCCATTGGTTCCGATTCCTGGATAAACCGCTGCCGGTTCACCATTAACGAGGACATCGAGCCCCATATATCCACTCAGCAAATCGGAAATCCGTCCGGTTACGTTGATGGAGGTCTCATGCAAAGTGGCCCCATCCACGGGGAAGTCCACCAACACCTCGGGGGGCGTGGAATCTTGGATCACGCAAGTCGTAGCAGGAGGGCTGAGTTCCCCATCGGCAAAGACTTCGGTGACGAACAAGAAGTTCTTGCCATTCGGTCGCAAAGGAACCGTAACGGCGAAAGCACTGTCACTAGAAACTGTTGTCTCAACGAGGTTTAAGCCACCTTCAATGCGGATGGAGCTGGTCTTTTGTAATGCCCAGCCGGAAAGCTGCACCGAGCCGGCCGCTGTCGGCGAGATCACCGGATTCAGAGTCGGTCCAGTATCCGATCGCTGAGCCGGAGGCCCCGTCCTGCTTTTCGGGGAACCAGGGGATTCGCTTTGACAGGCCAACAGGCCAAGGCACACCAAAACGGAAACAACGCCTTGAAATTTCAACATGGGGAGCACTTTCATGGGGTTAATTAATAGAAACGTAAAACTTTAAAAAAACCGGAGCAAATTTTCCGAATTCTTGAATCTCTTTCTAATTCTAGGATATCGCAAAAATACATCAAGTGGCGCTGGCTCAGTATTTAGCGCTCCAAATTCAGCAGTTTTGCGGTGGCTTGGTAAATCCAGGTCCGACTCCGGCGGGTGCGCTTCAGTAATCCCAAAGTCACCATTCCGTTAAGGTCGCGGTTGGCGGTCATCGGTGTAATGTCGTGATAAACGGCGTGGCCGCTCTGAGTAAACTCCGCAGTTTCGTGCTTGAGTGCCGAATGCAGAATGCGCACCTGGCGCGAGTTCAGGCGTTGTTTCAACTTGAAACCCTTTTGCGACTTGGCCTGCAACTCCCGACCCTCCCGCAATGCAGCCGCCATCCGCCTGATTTCCTGCTCCAAAACACGAAGCTGATAGTTCACCGAATAGGTCAAGTCCAACTCATCTTCTTCAACGTCTTGAAAGCTTTGATAATAACTCTCCCTTGACGCGTGAATGCCGCGAGAAATTGAAACGAATCGGATCCAATGATATTCTTTCCGGCGCAACAGCGACCATACGAAAAGTGCCCGGGCGGTGCGACCGTTGCCGTCCCCAAAAGGGTGGTCATAAGTTAATTGAAAGTGGAGGACGGCGGCGCGAACCAAAGGGTGCACGAAACCTTCTTCTTCGCTTTCCTCATGATTGGCAAAGTGACACAAAGCCTCCATTCTTGCAGGCAATTGTTCGAATGAAGGAGGCTGATGAACCAGCTCTCCGGTGTTGCGATCCAGAACCTGTACCTCATCATCTCGGCGAAAAACTCCTGAATCCTCAGGATTATCCAGAGTATTTTCGGTAATAGCCGCTTGAATTTCCAATAACCGCTCAGGGGTCAACGGCTCATCCTTCCAAGCTTCCTGAATGCGCTGCAAGGTGCGAAAATTGTTCAATATCATTTGCTCCGCCTTATCCCTGGGTGCTCGGTTTTCCCGAAGCATTTCCTTGGCTTTTCTTCTGGTGGTCACGGCTCCCTCGATCCGACTGGAATAATAAGCCTCCTGATCCATGACTTTTGGCAAGTATAACGCCCAACCATCCCCATCCTCCGCCGACCGATGCAGATCCTCTGCCAGGATTCCCTGGCGCGTATCGATCCGCCAAAGGGCCTTTTTTTGGCTTGGATCCTCAACCAGGCTAAACGGCCGGCCGGAAGTCCCTTGAAAAGGCAGATATCGACGAGAGGCTTGTCTCTGGAGCTTGGCCAAAACCCAGAGATCCTCCACTTCCTTTCTGGACAACGACCCCATGCGATGGCGAAACTTTCTCCACGGCAGATAAGTTTTGGCCGAATTGGCCAAGGCTACGGCCTTTCGGTTTTCCGGCCGCATAGCCCAATCCTGCAAATATCGAGACGGATCCCTCGAAAGCTTTTCCAGCCAGTTCGGTGGTTTGATGGACCGGGCCATTGGATTAAGATAACATAATTTAGGTCATGTTAATAAAATGTGATTCAAATTTAGAAAATCTCCGTAATTAATTATAAGTAAATGACTTACAGGCCCATTTCGGAATTTAGGTCTCGATCGGCTCTTGTTAGACTCAGAGGGGATCCGAATGGAGGGGTTGAGGAGGCCAGTGTTAGCCTGGCAAGCCAAGACACCATAAACCATTATTTAAAATACACTTACTGAGACGGCGCCGATGTTAACATAGGTCCAATCCTGTTAGACTGCTGTTAGTCAGCCCGCTTCGACCATTAGGGAGATTGGAGTGGAATTCCTAAGATTTCAGGATGATTCCGCTTGCGCTTCCCCTTTGCGTTTCAGCCTGGTTTCTCACCCCGGAAATCCCGAATTCCCCCACGTCCTGGCCGGAGGGAATCGTGGCGCCGTCCACTCAGGATGAATTCCTGAAGAAGGCCCAGGACCTGCGGGGAAAGGAAGCTTGGGCCGATTTGATTGCTTTGGCCGAACAGGAAACCGATCCCCAGAATCAGTCCCTGGCCTTGAGTTTTCTGGCCATTGCCAAGGCCGCCGGCCAGGATTTTGAAGGATCCTTGGCAGCTTTGAAAGAATTGCAATCCGGCGGAGTGGTGTTGGACGAAGCCTTGCCCGGCTTAGGTTCCCCCATGGTGGAGGTGGTGAACGCAATCTACCTTCATTGCTGGGCCAACTTTGATCCGGCCTTCAATCGCAAGTGCTGGCAAGGTCTTTTCCAGGAATTTTCCGACAGTCATTATTCACCCATAGCTGCCTCCCGCCTTTTGATGGCCGCGCTGAAAGAGAAGAAGAAGGGAGAAGTCAAAAAGTACCAGGAGTTTTTTGAAAACAGAATCCAGCAAGCCCGAGACAACAAAAATCCAGGCGCCGAAGCGGACCTAAGCCGCCGATACGTAGACGGCTATTTGCGCGCCTACCAAAGTAACGAACGGATCTTGGAATTGGCCAAATCGTCCTGGGCTCAAGCTTGGAAAGAAGCCAGCGAAAAATACTCCTATGACGGCCCAACTGGTGGAGTGGAAATGGATCCCGAAATGCTGAAGGCTCGGCGGGAGTGCGAGATCGATACCGACGATGCCTTCAACACCATCGCCTTGGCCACCTATCTTCACGGCGAGCCGGTGGAAGAAGGCCATCCTCTGTTTGAAATGGAAACCACGCCCGGAGTTCAATTCGAGGACGTAACGGAGAAAATTGGTCTTTCGAATTTACGGATTTCCCGAGTCGCCGCAGCCGACTTCGATTTGGACGGAGACCCGGACCTTTCCCTCTGCGGGCGTTTATTTGAAAACCGCCGGGGCAAATTCGTGGAAATCAGCAAAGATCGCGGCCTCACGCAAGTGGGTTTGGGCTCGGTCTTCGGTGATTATGACGGCGACGGCTATTTGGACCTTTTGATCGTCAAAGGAGCTTTCCCGACGCTCTATCGCAACCTTGGCAAGCGCGGCAAATATCGCTTTGAAGACGTCACCAACGCCAGCGGCTTGGACAAAATCACCATGAGCTCTTCGCCGGAAGGAGCCGCCTGGGTGGACTTCGACGATGACGGCGATTTAGATCTTTACTTCGCCTTGTACGAAAACCCGATGAGCGTCGGCCATCATGACATATTGGTTGAAAACCTGGGCGACGGCAGTTTCGCTGATCGCTCAGAAGCTCTGGGCATTCACAAGGTGGGCCCGTTCTGCGGCCGCGGCGTTTCCCCATGCGACGTGGACGGCGACGGTCGCCAGGAAATCTTCGTTTCCAATTATCGGCTGCAACCGAACTTCCAGTGGAAGTGGCAAGACGAAGGATTCGTCGATGCTTCGGCCACGGTCGGAATCAAGGGCGAACCCCAGCCGGAAGGCGGAGGTTACTACGGCCACACCATCGGAAGCTGTTGGGGAGACGTCGACAACGACGGCGACTTTGATCTATTCTCCGCCAATCTGGCCCACCCTCGATTCATTCGCCAAGGATTCTCCAACCAGTCCATGCTGGGTATCCAACAAGCGAACGGCCAATTTGAAGACCAGAGCATTCAACGGGGCATCCGCTTTCAGGAGACTCATTCCGATCCGGCTTTGGTCGACATCGACAACGACGGTGATTTGGACCTTTCATTAACTTGCATCTACGAAGGCGTTCCTTCCGCTCTGTTCCAAAACGACGGCCAAGGCAACTTTCAACCGATCACCTTTCGGGCTAATGCCGTCGCCTTCCACGCTTGGGGACAGACCTGGTTGGATTTCGACGGGGACGGCTTTTTGGATGTCATCTACGCCTCCAGCAACGGCTTGAAAGCTCTGCGCAATACCGGCAACGATCACCAATACATCCGCATCGCGCTGCGCTGTAAAGGCAAAGACTCCTCCGCTTTTGGAGCCATTGTCCGAGTCACGACTCTAGAAGCCGATTCACCTCAAACTTGGGTGCGGCAACTCCACAACGCCAGGGGCACGACTTCCCAAGATGAGCCGGTGCTTCATTTCGGGTTGGGAAGCTACAAGGGCAAGGTGGAAGTGGAAGTGCGCTGGCCGGATTCGGATCGAAGCCAAAAGAAGAAGCTGAGAACCGGCCGACTGTACGAGTTCAAGCAAACCATCAAAGCGAAGTAGCTCAAGCCGGGGTCAAACCGGAAAGGCTTCACTCTTCGGGAGCTCGAAGCTCCGAAAGCCCAGGCGCAAAACTCCGCGAGGGCAGGCATCGATGCAGGCCCCGCAGCGAGTGCATTCTGAATCGCTCACCGAACTCTTCCCGGCCATGGAATAGTCTTCCATGACCGCGATGCCCATAGGACAGCCACGAGTACATTTTCGACAGGGCACCAAGCCGGCTTTTTCCGGGTGAATCCAAACCCGCCAGGGCGCCAACCGTCCGACCAGGGAATAAAACGCTCCCAAAGGGCAAAGGGATCGGCACCACATGCGCCGGGAAAAGAATTCCACCACAACGATGGCGGCTAAAAGAATCCACTCCACCCCTCCTCCGAAGATCAGAGCCCATGCGAGCCAGTTGATCGGGGACAGGATTTGAAACGTGGGTAGAGCGGAAACAAAGCTCAGCGCCAAGAAAAAGGCCAGCAACCAGTATTTCCAAGCGGTCGGGGTGGAAAATTCCGGCGTCCGCAGCCCCAAGCGCGACAAATTTCGGCGCAGAAAGGTACGAACGGAATCAGCAAGATCGGTCAGCAACCCGAGGGGACATATCCAACCGCAAAAGGCTCGGCCCAGCAACGCGTAAATCACCAACAACAAGGCGGCGGAAAGCAACAAGGACGGATAAAAATGTCCGGAAGCCAAGATCACTTCCAAGGTGGCTAACGGATCGGCGAACCGGAGGCTGTCCAGGAATCGGGTGGCGGTCAAAGAACCGTGCAGCCAGGAATTTTCCGGTTGGGCTCCAAGAACCAGCAAAGCCAAAAAAGCCAAAGCGGTGAACCGTCGTGCCAGAGCCCAACCTCGAATGCGGAACTTCTTCATAAGTCCGCCCTCAAGTCGGTGACTTCCTGTTCCGGCCAAATCCAAACGGAGGTCGGCTCGGTCAAACAAGGGTAATCACAAAGGCCACAGCCGATGCATTGTTTTGGATCGATGATCGGCCGAACCCGTTCATCCAACACAATGGCTCGATCGGGAAGGGGGCAAGCGTGCCAACACGCCCGGCAACTCACCTGATTCCAGGCCAAACAAAGGTCCCGGTCTATTTCCGCGATCCCCATGCGAATCGACGGCACGTCGGCCACTGGAGCTAAGGATCCGGTAGGACAAGCTTCAATGCAAAGCAACTCTTCATAGCCCTTGCAAAGCCAGCACGGGTTTTTTCGAGTGTCCAGAGTCGGGGTGCGATAGTCCAAGCCGGCTTCGGCTCCGGCCAAATACAAGGTATCGAAAGGGCAAGCTTCCACGCATTGCCCGCAACGGATACACGTTGCAGAGAAATCCGGCTCCGGTAAGGCTCCGGGAGGACGGAGCCATGCCGGGCTCAATCGGCGAAATCGTTGAATCAGTCCTCGCCCCAACCAAACACCGGCGGCAAGGCCAGCGATGCCGAGCCATTGCCGCCGGTGCATGTTGAAGGCGAAGAAAGGCTTATTGTGCTATGGGTTGTTGCCCCTCGATCAGGACATGGCAACTGCGACACTTCGCGTCCAGTAGGACGGCTGCCATATCCTCGTGCACCACCTTGGGCGCATCATTGATTCCGGTTTTGTGGCAGACCATGCAGGTCTCAGCCGAATCAGACCAGGCGTTCTGGTGGTAATCGGTATCGGACAGGGTCGGCGGGAAAGCGTTGGAGGCAAAGTCGCCCGCCTCGTCACCGCCAGCTTCGGCGGGACCGCAGGCCACGGCCAAGGTTGCCAACGCGGCCAAACTGAGCAGAGCAAGGAGTCTTCTCATGGCGGTTTCCTCAGCGGCTTAGGCCACACCTACTTTTTCCAGCTTGACCGCGCAGACCTTGAATTCAGGTTGCTTGGAGCCGGGATCGTAGGCATCGATGGTGACGAAGTTAATCAGGCTGTCTTTGTCTTCCCAGTGCCAGGGAACGAAGATCATGCCTTGCCTCGGTGCCTCGCTGACCCGTACCGGCAGCTTGGATTCGCCGCGACGGGAGGTGATTTTCAGCGTGTCACCGTTATTGAGATTCAGCTTCTTCGCGTCGGTGGGATGCACCTCCACGTAACAAGCCGGTTGCCCGCGGCGAAGCTCTTCCGCTTTCATGGTCATGGTTCCGGTGTGCCAATGCTCCAACACCCGACCGGTAGTCAGGACGAAGGGATATTCGGCATCGACCGGTTCCGCCGGCGGTTTCGCCGGCCGCAACCAAATCGCAGCCCGGTGATTGGCCGCGGTGTAGAACTTCAAGTCGCCGGGTTTGAGCGAATCATCGGCAAAGGGACCGGCGTCCAGCAACGGATCGTCGCCCTTGACGTAGCGCCGGGCGGTGCCCGGGTGGGTTTCGGTCGGGATCGGCCAGCGCAAGCCCCGCTCCTTCACCAACCGGTCACGAGTCATGCCGGTGAAGTCGTAAGCGGTATCCCGCGAAGCTTCCATCATTTCATCCCAAACGTCGTCCACATTCTTGAACTTCGAAGTGATGAAACCCTTGGCCACCACGCCGCGCTCTTCCAAATGGGCGGCGAAGTCGAGCAGGAAGTCGAAGTCGGACCGAGCTTCTCCCGGAGGCTCGGAAACCTTGGGGTGAAGCTGGTAACGGCGTTCGGACATGCCGAAGACGCCGGTTTTCTCCGACCACATGGCGGCCGGCAGCACCACGTCGGCAAGTTCGGTGGTGCGAGTCGGGTAAGAATCGATCACGCACATGAAAGAATCATTTTCCATGGCGTCCCGGGCCGGCTTCAGGTTCGGCAGGGAATGGCCGGGATTGGTGGTCAACACCAACATGGCTTTGACTTCCTTGCGTCCCAATGCCTTGAACATCTCCACGGTGTTCAGGCCCGGCTTGGGTTGAATCTTGCCCGGTTCGCAACCCCAAAGCTTCTCGATTTGGGCCCGGTGCTCGGCCTTGGCCACCACCCGTCCGTAGGGAAGGATGTGGCACAACGAACCGGTGTCGCGAACGCCGCCGCAAGCATTGGGCTGGCCGGTAAGCGAGAACGGAGTCGCTCCGGGCTTGCCGATCTGCCCGGTCAACAAGTGCAAGTTGTGAATCAGGTTATTGGCCCACACTCCGGTAATGCGCTGATTCAAACCCATGGTCCAAAACGACATGGTCGGACCCTGGGCGAAGATGCGGGCGGCTTTCTGAATGTCCTGGGCGTCGACTCCGGCGGTTTCGGCAGCTTTCTCCGGAGTGAACTCTTCCAGGAAGCTGGTGTACTCGGCAAAGTCCACCAAGACCGGCTTGCCGTCTTTCACCGCCTTGAAGGCCACGTGCTTGTCCAGGAAAGCTTGGTCGTACAGCTTTTCCTTGACGATAACGTGGGCCATGGCGTGGAAGATCGCCAAGTCGTAGCCGGGAATCGGAGACATGTAGACTTCGGATTCCGCGCTGACCGGGCTTCGCCGCGGGTCCACAGCGATGATCTTGAGGTTCCGCTTTTGGGCACGAGCGGCCAAAATACGGTCATAGATCACCGGGTGGCATTCGGCGGTATTCGAGCCGACCAGGAAAAACACTTCGGCGTGATCGATGTCGTCATAGCAACCCATGGGCTCGTCTTTGCCATAGGTGCTGACGTATCCGCCGACGGCGCTGGCCATGCACAAACGCGGATTGCCTTCCACGTTGTTGGTGCCGATACCGCCTTTGAACAGGCGATTGGCCAGATAACTTTCTTCAGACATGGCTTGGCCGGAGCCGTAATAAGCCACGCTGTTCGGGCCGTGCTGCTTAATCGCATCGGCGAATTTGTCCGCCACCAAAGTCATGGCTTCTTCCCAGCTCGCCGGCTCAAGATTGCCGTTACGGCGAATCTTCGGCGTGGTCAAGCGATCGGGCGAAGCAACGATCTTCGGCAGGAACAAGGCTTTGGCGCACACCAAGCCTTTGGTGCTGGGATGGTCTTTATCCCCGCGCAGAGCCACCAACTTGCCGTTGTTGACTCCTAACTGAACTCCGCAGCCTGTGCCGCAAAAGCGGCAAACCGATTTCACCCACTCGGTGGGTTCCAGCCCGGCTCCGGTTCCGGCGGCGCTAACACTCGATTTTTTGGTGCAGCCCGCGGCAACGGCGACCGCGGAAGCCGCGGTCACTTTAATGAAATCCCTTCGATTCGTAGTCATGAGGATTCCGCGAGAATGGTTTGGCATTAAGAAGCGACACCGGAGCCATCCGGATGCGCATCATCTTCTTCTTCAAGGTTGACGTACACCGGCCATGCCGCAAGCACGCCGTCCAACGTTTCCACCTCGCCGCGCAAGCGCCGATAAGCCTGATCCAAATCCTCGGCTTCGAGAACCACGCAGACTTGATCGTCCTTGAGGTGGGACGCTTGGGCCCAGGGGAGGGCGTCCAACCTCCCCTGAGCTTGCTCACGCTTGTCGGGATCTACCCGAACCAGCAAACCGATGATGGTCATTCCGGAAACTCTATTGAGCCTTTCCGAACTCAGATTTCCAGACGTGTTCCGGTCGAGCCAGGATTTCTTCGATCAGAGCCAGCACCGCTTCTGCATCCGCCTTCTTCGCTTCGGGAGCGTGGTGGCAGATTTCCTGAGCCTGAGGAATCAGTTCCATGTAGAAGCGCTCGGCAACTTCGTACATGCCGTGCCAGTGAGCGTAGTCCGGAGCCATCATGGAAGCACCGTGACGAGCCCGGCGACCTTCGTGGTGCCACAGGTAGAACCAAGTCCACTCGATTTCTTCATCGAAGTTGCCCTTGGAAATCAGGCCACGGCTCTTCAAGGCGCCCATGATGTCCTTACCGGGCTTGGCGAACTTCTCGTTGTAGAGCACGACGAAGTCGTCGTACTGCTTGTAGAAGGCGTCCAAGTAATCCGGAGTGTGGCACACCTGGCAAGCGGTCCGCATGCGATCCCGCTTATCCATGGCGCTGTCCTTGATCAAGGCACGGCGCTTGGCCGGGTCGGTTTCCTTGATCACCTTGTGGTTTTCATCGGTGTCCATGGCCAAGCTGACCGGCGGACGGTTGGTCCAGGAAATCCGCTCACCCGGGTCGTGGGTGATCCTGCCGCCGTTGTTGACGTTGCCGGACATGTGGCAAGTCGCACAAGTCGGAGCGGCGCTGTAGTCCTCACCCAAAACCCACTTGGCGGCATCCAAGTTCAACTCATCCTTCAAGTCGCGGTAAGCGATGCCGTGCTTGGATTCTTCGTAGATTTCCTTCTGCGGGTGGTCCGGACCGAGGTGGCACTTGCCACAGTTTTCCGGCTGGCGGGCACGGCGCGGCGAGAAGTCGTGGCGGCTGTGGCAAGCAGTACAAGAACCGCGGGAGCCGTCCAAATTCAAGCGACCGATGCCGGTGTTCGGCCAGGTGCTCGGGTGGAACAACGGTTTGCCGTCGGGATTCTTCTTGATCCGATCCATGGCGGCCGTATTGGTCGGCTTGCCGTCGGCATCGGGTTTCAATTCGTCCACCGTGATTTTGCCGCCGTCCTTGTCCAGCAAGGCAAGCTTGGAACCGTGGCACTGCTGGCAGCCGGTATAGGCACTGGCCAAACCGTTGACTTCGAGGATGTCAGGGCGGCCGGGAATGACGCCGTGCGGGTTGAACGGCTCCCGGTGTCCTTCCACCGTTTCGGCTAGCAGGTTGTCCAAAGAGTGAAGGATGTTGCCGCCCTTGGCGTGGTGGCTGGCGGTGAACTCTTCAAACTCGAGGGGGTGGCACTGCTTGCAGTCCAACGGTGTCACGACCGTGGCGATGGTGGCGCCGAAGTGAGTGAAGGAATCGGCGTCACCCTTTTCGGCAGCGTGACATTCAGCGCAGCCGACCCCCTTTTCGGCGTGGGTGCTCCCCATCCAATGATCGACGATGCCAGCGGTTGTGCTGGAATGGCATTCGACGCACTGCTCGCTATTGGCCGGAATGGCCACCTTGGCATCGGCGGCTCCGGATTCGGCCTTTTTATGTTCGAGCTCCATCCATTGGACGAACAGGAGCGAAGCCAAGAATGCGGCGCCTAGAACCGCAATGATGAACTTCTTGAAGTTGAGGCTCATGGGATTTTTTGTTGCTTTGGGGGGTACTTAGTGCGCCACTGCCGCTTCCCACACGGTGAGGCAGATGATGACGAGAACACCGAGAATGCCGATCCACACGCTGGCTTCGCTTCCAGGCTTACGGCGGCGGATCCAGGCGTCGATGAAGGGCCAGAGGAACATCATGAACATGATGAACCCCATGGAAAGAATGGCGACCGTTCCGGTGAACAATTTGAGCCAACGGAAGGCCACGTAGAAGAACCATTCGGGTTTGATGACTTCCGGCGTAACCAGCGGGTCGGCCTTCGCCCCCATCGAGGCGGGGATGACGGTCGCCAGAACGCTCAGGATGATCATCAACACCAAGCCGATGCCGATTTCAGTGAGCAGGTGATCCGGGAAGAAGTTGAAATGGCCTTCCTTCTCATCTTCCTGCTCTTTGAACTTGAGCTCGGTCACTCCTTGGATGCGGATGATGGTGAGGTGCACGATGATCAGCATCACCATGGCCACCGGCAAAACCGCCCCGTGGAGAATGAAGAAGCGAGACAAGGTGTTTTGGTTGTAAACCTCTCCACCCAGCAACAACTGCTTCATGAAGCCCCCGACCAGCGGAACGCCGTCGGTGATGTTGGCGCCTACCGTGGCGCCCCAATAGCTCAGTTGCTCGTATACCAAGCTGTAACCGGTGAAGCCGGCCATCAAGGTACAAACCAGCAACAGGAAGCCGATCATCCAATTGATTTCCCGCGGTTTGCGATAGGCACCGGTGAAGAACACCCGTAGTTGGTGCAGCACCACCGCCGCGATCATCAAAGTTGCCGCCCATTTGTGCAGGCCGCGGATGTACCAGCCGAAGGCCGCCTCTTCGGTGATATAGCGCACCGATTCATAAGCGGTACTCGGCGCCGGCTTGTAGTAGAAAGCCAGCAGGACCCCGGTGATGATCTGCACTACGAACAAATAGGCGGGCGTGCCGCCAAGGCAGAACCACCAACGCTTGAGGTGATTCGGAACCGGTTCGTTGGTGAGCTCGCGGAGCTGATCGCCGTCGAAGGGAAAGCGCTCCCTAAACCATCCAGCCAAGGAAGTCATCTCAGGTCCTCCGGGTCTGCGATTTCAGGGTTGAACCGGCGTCGACCTGGAAGTTGTCCATCGGAACTTCGATAAACAGCAGGCCGTTAACCGCCTTCAAGGGATAGGCCGGCAAACTTTGCTCGGCATCCCCTGGCGGCCCGGATACTCCCTTTCCGGATGGGTCGAACACCCCGTTGTGGCAGGGGCAGAAGAAGCGGTTGTTACGCGCCTCCCACTTCACCTGGCAACCGAGGTGAGGGCAGGTCGAGGACAGAGCGATGAAATCCGCCTCGGTCTCGCCCGACCCTTGTCGCGCAACGGTGACGCCTTCTCCACCGGGAATCTGGTAGGTGAGGGCTTCACCGACCTTCATCTTTTTGATTTGCACGACGAATTGCCAAGCCTTCTCGCGAGGCTTGGCGGGGTAAAGGAAGCGACCGGCTACGCCCGCGCAAGCGCCATAGCCGGCAGCCAGCCCGCCAAACATGAGGAAGGTGGAAGCGGAGGACAGAAAGCTCCGCCGTCCCGGCTGTTCAGGCCTGGTTTCCTCTTCGGGCACATGGGTATCTGTCATGGGGGAAGCCTCCAATAGCAGGGATGTAAACCCGTGACACAAGGGGGCAAGGGATAGTCCGAAAAAAATAGCGTGCTTTTAGTGTTTATTTAATATATCCAAAACTCTATATAGACGGTCTGCCAAACAACTTCCCCGGCAAAGCCGCGCCATCGGGGCGGCTTTTTTCGCACGAATTTGGAGGTTTCGGAGCTAGGCCTGCTGCAACAAAGATTCCACCGCTTGGGCCAGTACACCCGACTCCAATTCTTCCAGTTCATAGCGGACGTTAGCAATCGGTTTATCCACCTGGATGATGCGGCGCAAATCGATCGGCGTCCCCTCCACCACCACGTCGGCCGGGGTGGCCCGAATCGTGGCCTCCAGTTCCTCCACTTGACTCTGGCCGTAGCCCATGGCCGGCAAAACGCCGGCGGCGTTGGGATAGCGCCGGAAAGTTTCTTGCAGGGAACCGACCGCATAAGGCCGCGCCGACACGATCTCGGCAGCGCCGGCCTGTTTGGCGGCAAACCAGCCGGCACCGTAGCTCATGCCGCCGTGGGTCAACGTTGGGCCGTCCTCCACCACCAAAGCTCGCTTGCCGCGAATCAACTCCGGCTGTTCCACTTCGATTTTGGAGCGGCATCGAAGGATGCGGGCATGAGGATTCGCTGCCCGGCAATTGGCTTCCACTTTCTCCACGTCGTCGGCCTTGGCGGTGTCGACCTTGTTGATCAGGATCAGATCCGCCATCAGGAGATTGCTTTCCCCGGGGAAGTATTCACTTTCATGGCCGGCCCGGTGCGGGTCCACCATGGTGATTTGCAAATCAGGCCGGAAGAAGGAGGTGTCGTTGTTGCCGCCGTCCCAGAGAATGACGTCGGCTTCCTTTTCGGCTTCCCGAAGGATTTGCTGATAGTCCACCCCGGCGTAGACCACGAAGCCGTTATCGATGTGGGGTTCGTACTCCTCCCGCTCTTCGATGGTGCACTCGTGCCGGTCCAAATCGCCGTAATCGGCGAAGCGCTGGCAAGCTTGCTTGGCCAAGTCGCCATAAGGCATGGGATGGCGGACGGCCACCACCTTCAATTTTTGCTCTTTCAAAATTCGGGCCAGATAGCGGGTGGCTTGCGATTTGCCTACCCCGGTCCGGACTGCGGTGACGGCGATGACCGGCTTCTTGGATACCAGCATGGTCTGCCTCGGAGAGCACAGGCAGAAATGGGCCCCGGCAGCCAGAACTTCGCTGGCTCGATTCATCACGTAGACGTGGTGGACGTCGGAATAGGAAAACCAAACTTGCTCGACGTTCAGGTCTTGAATCAAGCGGTGAAGTTCCTCTTCCGGGTAGATCGGGATTCCCTCCGGATAAAGGTCTCCGGCCAGTTCCGGTGGATAGGCTCGCCCTTCAATGTTTGGGATTTGGGTCGCGGTGAACGCCACCACTTCCTTCTTCTGATTGTCCCGAAACAAGCAATTGAAGTTGTGGAAGTCGCGGCCTGCGGCTCCCATGATCAAGACACGAGTCTTCATCCGTTTTTCGCTGCGTCAGAGGGAGGGAAAAGTTGTCGGCGAAGGTGCCGCCGAAGGTTCAGCCTTGTTGGCTGCGGGAATCGTCACCGGGAAATCCGAAATGAAGCGGATCTTGATCCGGTTGGAAGTCACAGAAACGGCGATGCTCACCCGCTTCCACTTCGGCGAGCTTGCCGAAGCAATAGGGGCACTGCAAGTGCTCGCCGGGGGGAAGAGACCGGTCCACCCTCCGGCAGTGCACCGGATCGGGGGGCGGTTCCGGGTTCGAAGTTTGGTCCTTGGGCTCACTCATGGATGGACTCCATGCCGGCGCGGAGTTGCAACAGCTTCCAAGTCTGCTCCACTCCCGCCTGAATCGAGTTCAAATCCACCTGGCTCTTCCGAAAGCGTCCTTGCAAGGCGAAATAGCGTTCCAAAGCTTGGAACGACCTTTCCGACTCCACGTTGATTTGGAAGCGCTCGCCGTCAAAGATTTCATAAACGGCGTACAAACCGGATTGGATCGCCAGGCGAATCAATTCAATGCCCTCCGCCGGCTCGGATTTCCAACCGGTCGGACAGGGCGAAAGGATGTGCAAAAAGCGAAAGCCTCTTTGGTCCAGGGCGAATCGCATTTTGCGGAGGCAATCTTCCGGATGGGCCAAGGACACGGTAGCTACGTAGGGCACGCGATGGGCCGCCATGATGCCGATGATGTCCTTTTTCCGGTCCTCCTTGCCACCGGGAGTGGTGGAGGTGTAGGCCCCCTCCGGAGTGGCCGACGAACGCTGCCCGCCGGTGTTGCCGTAGATCTCATTGTCGTAACAGACGTAGAGAATGTCCTCGTTGCGTTCGGCGGCCGCCGACAAGGTGGCCATGCCGATGTCGTAGGTGCCACCGTCGCCGGCCCAGCAAATCACCCGAGTTTCATCGCCGTTGATCTGCGCCACCGCCGCCAAACCGGTGGCGACTGCGGCGGAAGAAGCGAAAGTGGAGGCGATCACCGGAGCGCCGTAATTGGAATAGGGATACATGCCGGCGGTAACGATGCCGCAGCAGGCGGGAATCACCATTTGCACCGGACGCTGGGCAATCGCTCGGCTTAGAAAATTCAAACCGATCGACATTCCGCAACCGCCGCAATTGGTGTTCCCCGGACGCAGGACCGGTTCTTCCCGATCGCATGGAGTTTGCACCATTCCGTTCAAGAGCGGTTCGGCCATCACGCCACCTCCATCAACTCCGGTTCGCCGGCGCAGTTTCGCGCCAGCAGATCGTCCAACACCTTTTGCAAATGCTCGGGAAGGACGTCTCCCCCTCCCATGCCGAGTACGTAGTTTTGCACCGTCCGATCACCGCCGACCACACCGCGCAGTTCCGACCACAAGATGCCGCCGACCCCCGGCGACAAATCCCGATCCAGGACTCCGATTTTTTCTTTTCCCTGCAACCAGGTGCGCAACAGATCTTCCGGGAAGGGACGGAGCATGCGCACTCCCAAGGAGCCGACTGCCAAGCCTTTCTCCCTGGCGGCGTCCACCACCTTGCGGGCGGTGCTGGTGGTCGTACCCATGGAAACCAGCACCACCTCGGCGTCGTCCATGCGGTAGGGAACGACTCGATCGGGCGGCCGGCGGCCAAAGGCCTTCTCGAAAGCATCTTGGCATTCCCGGTACACCTCCGGCACGTTTTTGGTGGCCTTGTGGTGCTGAATGCGATGCACTTCGGTTTCGTGAGGGAAATCCAATCCGCCCAAAGTCACCGCCTGATGAGCGACGCGATGGGGCAAGTCCAATTCCGGCAAAAAAGCGTCTACCTGCTCTTGCTCCGGAATATCGGTCAACATCATGGTATGAGAAAGAACGAAAGCGTCCTGGCAAATCATCACCGGCAAGAGCACCCGGGGATCCTCGGCCAAGCGATAGCCCAACAACACGCTGTCCAACACTTCTTGGTTGTTCTCGCAATAGATTTGCATCCAACCGGTGTCCCGGAGCATCAAGGTGTCGCCGTGATCGACCCAAATGTTCCAAGGCGGCCCTAAGGTGCGGTTCACCGCCATCATCAGGATCGGCAAACGGTAATAGGAAGCCGCCACCACGTTTTCCGCCATGTAGGCCAAGCCGTTGGAAGCGGATGCCGTGAACGCCCGGGCGCCTGAAAGGGAAACGCCGATGCACACCGCCATGGCACTGTGCTCGCTTTCCACCCGCACGATCTTTCCTTTGTCGAATTCCTGCCGGCAAAGCAACTCAATGCACTCGGTCTGGGGAGTAATCGGATAAACCCCTCCGCCAAAACCGCGGGCATTGCGATTGGCCCGGCCGGCCAGGGTCGCCGCCTTGGCCGCCGCATGATTGGCACTAATCAGTTCGATGGGCATGTGGTAGGCACCATTTCCATGGCTTTGCGCGGACATTCCTCCACGCAGATCCCGCAGCCCTTGCAGAAAGCGTAATCCACTTCGTAGCCGGTGCCGCGGCGATGAACAATTCCTTCCGGGCAATACACCAAGCAGGTATCGCATTCGGTGCAATGGCCGCAGGAGAAACAACGATGACTTTCCATTGAATCGGGCAAGCCCCGATTCACTTCCTCGAAGGTCCGGATTCGCTCCTCAGCCGGCAAAGAAGCTTCCTTGGAAGCCGGGGAACGGGCGAAATGGTCCAGCCGAATGTCGGTTATCGGTACCGCCTTGCTGCGATCCGGCCGCTCGAAAACTTGAATCGGCCGGCCGGGAGCGGCTTCCTCTTCCGCCAGCACCGCCTGCAACAACAATCCGGCGCTACGGCGGCCGCTGCCGATGGCGTGGGTTACGGTGCCGTCTCCGGTGGCCAAGTCGCCGGCGCCGAAAGCCGGTAGGGCCTTTTCTCCGGCATAAAGGCGCCCTTCTTGCAACTTCCAAGCTTCGGGAAGTAAATCGAAATCGGCGGATTGCCCTAAAGCCAGCAGAACGGCGTCGCAAGCTATGGCTTCGGTCCGTTCGGTGACAATCGGCCGGCGCCGGCCACTGTCGTCCGGTTCGCCCATTTCCACTTCCGCCAAGACCAAGCTTTTCACTCGGCCGTCGCCGTGCAAGGCCACCGGTTGTCGCTGATAAAGGAAGTGAATGCCTTCGTGATGAGCTTCTTCGATCTCTTCTCGAATGGCCGGCATCTCCTTTTCGGTGCGGCGATAGGCGACGGTTACTTTTTCGGCCCCGCAACGCAACGCGGAACGAGCGCAGTCCATGGCGGTGTTGCCGCCGCCGAGCACCACTACGTGCCCGCGAAGGCGTATGCCACCTTCCAAGTTCAAACGGTGTAAAAAGTGGATGCCTTGCTGAACCCCGTCCAAGTCATTTCCGGGAATCGACAAGCTGCGGAGCTTTTGCAAACCGGTGGCCACGATCAAACCATCAAACTCCCGCAACAAGTTCGGCATATCTTCCGCCGCTAAAAATTTTCCGGACTGGACTTCGACGCCGAGGTCGAGAATGCCCTGGACTTCTTGATCCAACACCGGTCGAGGCAAACGATATTCGGGAATTCCGGTGCGTAGCACTCCTCCCAATTTCTTTTCGCCTTCGAAAATCACCACCCGGTGGCCTTCCCGGGCGAGTTCATAAGCCGCGGCCAAACCGGCCGGTCCTCCACCCAATACCGCAAATCGCTTGGGTTGTTCCAACTCCGCCCTTTCCGATTGGGCCACTGGCTTTTGATCGGCGATCCACCGCTCCAAACCCCGGATGTTGACCGCGCCGTCATATTCGGCCCGATTGCATCCTTCCATGCAAGGTGCCGGACACACTCGGCCGCAAGTGGCGGCCAAGGGCGTGCTTCGTCCCAAAACATGGGAGGCATCCTGGACACTCTTGCGGATGGCGGCTTGCACGAAGCCGATGACGTCGTTGCCGGCCGGGCACCAGGCGTTGCAGGGTGCGAGGTGGTCGACGTACTCCGGCATTTGGGTACGCCAAGAGCCGGTTTGCAAATTGGAAGGCTGGGAAATTTGGTGATCGGTCAAAGCCTCCACCGGGACGCCACCGGCCGGCCCGGCGCCATCGGGAATCGGCTCCCCTTCCGGTTCGGAAATAGCGACCAAGTCATAGGCTTCCTTGGCGGCGGGGAAGTTGCTGAAGAAACCCAGTTCTTGATAAGCGCGCTCCAACACTTCCAAGGAAATGCCCATGGCGCGGACGAAAGCACCGGCAATGGTGGTGTTGACGATGACCACCGAGCGGGTGCCGATTTTGTGCTTACGGGCAATGCCGGTGGCGTCCACCACCGCCAAACGGAAGCCGGGGAACCGCTGTTGCAAAGCTTCCGGGCTGTCCGTGCTGTTGACCAACAGCAAGCCGCCGGCGACCAAGCCCGCCACCACTTCCTTGCCCAACAGAGTGGGATCCAACACCAACAAATGGTCCGGGTGATAAACCTTGTTGCGATTGGTGATCGGGTCTTCGGATACCCGGGTATAGGCCCGCACCGGGGCGCCGGAGCGCTCGCTGGCGTAGTCTCCGAAGGTTTGGACGTTTAAACCGAGCCGCGCGTAGACCGCTGCCAAAATCTTGGCGCAGGTTACGCCGCCTTGCCCACCTCGACCGTGTAAGCGAATTTCCATGATGAGAGCGTCGGACTCGAGAGAGCCTGCGGTTTCATAACCCCTGGCCTATACCTTCGCAATGGCGGCAGCCATCCGTTTCCGGAATTGCGCCCTAAGATCCTTTGGCAAAAGGACCCATAGAAAAGGCCCCGAGCCTTTGCTCGGGGCCGGCTAAGTTCCGCCCACAGGCGGCTTTATTGCGATCCCTGGGCGTGCCGAGCGCGCATTTCCTCGGCCATCGCCTTGATCTCGGTCAAGTCTTGCTGCATTTCGCTCCAGCCGTACCAAAGCGCGTAGTCCGGGTTGGCGTGGAAGGTGCCTTGGAAAGCCCGCATGCGATGCTTCAGGTGCATGGTGAACAAGCGGTTTTCAATCGGCGTCGGCGAATCGTGGAATGTCAGCAAGTCCGGGAAGGGATAGGCGTAGTTTTCCGGCTTCTCCAGCACACCATCTTTATAGAGACCGGCGATGATGGTGATCGCCTCGGCCATCAAGCGGTCGATTTGGCGAATGATTTGATCGCCCTTTTCCAGCTCGCCCTGGGCGAAGGCATCGGAGTGGCAATCGGAGCAGACGCCGAGCATCTTCTCCCGCTCGTGATCGAAGCTTTCTTTGGTCAGACGAGCGACGTCGGCGGCAGCCACTACGTCCAACCGAGCGGTGGGCTTACCTTCAGGGTCCAAAACTCCCAAGGCCTGGAGGATGGTGACCCGGTCTTTCCACCACTCCTCATCTTCACCGGGATAGGGAGCCAATCCGTCGGTTCGCACCGCCAAGAAGCCCCACGCGGTCCGGACTTCGTGATCGCCGTCGATCATGTGGCAGGTTTGGCAGGTCGGGGCAGCGGCCGATTCCGGCAGTTTGCCGTCCCGTTTCAAAGCGTGGCGCACCCCGTGCTTGGAAGTGCTGTACATTTCCCACTGCGGGTGGTCGAAGCCCATGTGGCAGGTGGCACAGGCTTCCGGCTCCCGAGCTTCTTTCACCGAGAAGGTGTGACGGGTGTGGCAGGCATCGCAGGAAGCGAAGCCGTGATTCGAGCCTTGAGCTTTCAACTCACGGATTTCTTCTTCCGACTTCAAGCCAAGCTTGTGGCAGCCGCCGCAGCCTTTCATGCCGTCGATCAATTCCATCGGCTTCCAGTGAGTCGTCGGCATGGCTTTCATGGAAGCCCAGGCCAGCGCATGTTTGCCCTTGGAGAATTGATCGAACTGGGTTTGGTGGCATACCGCGCAAGTATCGGCGGTGACGGTTTTGACTTCGTGAATGTCGGCGCTGGAAGTGTGGTCAGCACCGTGACAGGAGGAGCAGTCCACCTCGACCGTGGCGTGGACGCTGCCTTCCCAATCTAAAACGATGTTGGGCGTGTATTCACGGTGGCAGTCCAAGCACTTCTGGCCGACCTCACTGACTTTGATCGACGCTTGAGTGTCTGGAGCGGATGAACTCCCCTCCCCGCAACCGATGACGCCAAAAACTCCCAGGCAGACCAATCCGGTCAAGCCCAAACTCAACAAAACAGGAAGCAGCCGCCGGCTCATGGACATCCTCCCGATTCCGAAAAACACCGGAATCCGGACTAATCCCGGAAATGTCACATTCAAGTCATGCTTTCAGTGCTTTTTTCTTGCCGGGCCCATTCGAGGATCGTTTTCTTGGATCCCGACTCGGGTGGCGTGACCAAGGAGCAGCGCCTGCCCGTCTCGAAGAGAAAAAGTGCGGAGGACGGCTTGCCGGATTTGTTCGGCATCCTTTCTTCGATCGGCGAGGAGCAAGGCGGCATAAGCCCGGCCCAAGTTCCGGGACTGAGCCAACCAGGCTCGGTGCCGGCGCCCGTCCCCGACCTCCCGGGTCATTTGAATCTGTTCTGTTTCCTGCTCGCTGGCTCGGATGGCCACTCGAGGGGAAGGCAGCCACCTACCTGCGGCTTTCCACTCTCCCAGGTCGAATAGGGTTTCAAAAAAACGCCACTGCAGATCTTGGGACATGGGCGGAAGATGGTTTTGTTCGTTTCGCTGCTTGCCCCACTCTTTCAAAGGCCAGGGATCGCCCAAAACTTTGGTCAGAACGATCAAGTCGTAGAAATCTTGCTCTCGGTCGCCCATTTGCCAGAGGCCCCGCCTGGCCATGGCTTCCGCCCACCGGCGGCCGTCGGGCCAAGCTTGGCGCAGTCGCTTCATGCCATGGGGTAGAAACAGATCCCTCTTCATGTGGAAGGCCGGTTCCGCTTCCAAGCCATGCCACCACAGCCATTCGAAGTGCTCCGCCGCGATAGCATAGTTTTTTCGCTTCAACATGTCCAAAGCGAAGGCATAGCGAGCGTTGACATCGGTTGAGCCATGTAAAGCCGCGGATAGGCTTTCGGCTCGCGCTGCCACCAGCCAGGCACGAAACAGATCTTGGCTCATTTTGGCGGCTTCGCTGCCTTGCCAAAGCTGAACCTCGCCCGAAGCTTGATGGATCACGACGGCGGGCAATGTTTGTATGCCGTAAAGAGAAATTTCATAGAGATGACGATCGACTGGCAGGATTTCCATGGTCACCGCCGGCAACCGAAAGTCCCTTTCAGGATGGAGCCCCAATTGCTGGAACCATGCCTCTGTTTTCGGCTCTTCGAGGTCTGCGAGCAAGACTGCTTTGGGTTCTTGGAATCCGATGGATAGGATCGAAAGTACGGCGACTAGTGTACCCGAGGACAACATGACGGCTATTCACTCCGACTTCATTTAGCAAACGGGCAGCTTAGATGCCGGTTCAACGAAATGGAAGTCGACTTGAAATCGCCTATTGAATGGATGGGTTCAATTGGATCTTGCCGAGATGACAATGTCCCCCCTGAATCTCAAGCGGTGGGGAAATCCAGGCTGGGCCATTCCGATTTTGAATCCGAAGGCGGTAGATTCCATTAGGAAGCTGTTCGATTCGGTAGCTTGATCGGGGGAAAATCCTTCCCTTCCACACTCGGTTTTCAATGATCCAGCGATCAAAATGGGAGGGTTCTTTGGGAATCGTGCCGGGACCGGAATCAGGCTCTTTGGCGAGATCCACCCAATGGGCCCAATATCCCGTCAAAGCGATCTCGAATTCCACACTCCCTTGAGGCAGAGGCAATTCCAGCCGATTCAAACCGGCCTTCACCGTGACGGGAATTTGAGTCCACGGATCCGGCCAACCGAGACTGGAATCCCGGAGCTTCCTGCCACCTACCCAATATTCCTTTCCAGGGATCAAAGGACCGAAAACAAATCGTCCGTTTTCCCGAGTCTCACCACGCTTTTCGACATAGTCTTTGGATGGGCTGGATTTGGATGAACCCATGATCGCAATTTCGACTCCCTCCATCGGTTTTCCAAACTCAACGGCTCGAACTTCCAGGAAGGCCATGGACTCTAAAGAAATTTCCACCCGGGCAACTTTTCCGCTTTCGACTTCGATTTCACTGAGGAGTGGCCCAATCCAGGGAGAAGGAAGCCCCAACTTGCCGCCGTCCGCGCCTCCGCCGGGGCATAGAAGCCTAATTTCGTAGACGCCGGGGATAAGCCCTTGAAAGCGAAAGGAACCGTCGGGATGTAGAGTCTGCTCCACCTCCGGCGAATAGAACATCGAAGCTTCTAGGCGTCGCCGATGCTGAGGATGAAGTTCGATCCCCGGCTTTGGTGTAAGGCGTGTTCGCGTCTCCAGGGAAAGGCCAAGCACCGGTTTCCGAAGAGAAATTACTGCTCGGCCGGCCGGCTCCAATTCCAACACTTCTTCGAAGCTGTCCGACCGGCTGGAACCCTCTACATCGACAAAAGCGGAAAGAAATCCGGGCGCTTGCAAGCGATAGCGATGCTTGCCCTCCGGTCCTGCGTACCAAATCGCCTTGGAACCCACGATGTGGCCGGCAACCGCTCGGCTACTTCTACCGGCACCAGATCCATTGGATTCCAGACGATTTCGAGCCGCGGTCAGACCCTGCACTGGCTTCCCTGTGGCCTTACACCGAGCCAGAATCGAGGCCGACGGCTTAGTGGCAAGGCGAAGGGTTCCAAGGTTTGTGTCCTGGGGTATGAGAATCTTTTCCTCTCTCCTCCATCGAATCCCGGGACCTTGAACTTCCAAATCATATTCACCCGGCATCAGCCATTTCTGGAACTCACCGGAAGCATCGCACTTTGCGGTATTGAATTCAGAAAACTCACCCTTCCATTCAGCCTCCAATTCCTCTCTAGCCCTGGGCCCTCGGCGGTGGAAGGTTAAGCGCCATTCGCTCCAATCCGATCGTTCTTGCCGTTGAATTCTCCCGCTCAACTGGTACATAACCGGAGCGACAAGAAGGACCGGCTCTCCCGGTTGATACCAACGCGAAATAAGACTGAATTCAGACGGCAGCACGGCCTTAACAGCGAAAGGCTGATCATATCGAACGCCTCCAATTTTGAAATAGCCGTCTTCATCACTGATGATTTCAGATCGAGGAAGAGACCATTCTTCTCTCCCATAGGCCGATAGGGCAGGAATTCGAATCGGCTCACTTTCCTTGGATTTGAGTCTAGACGGTTGAACTGAGTTAGCTTCCAGGGTCAGATAGATTTCAGCTCCTGAGATTGGGCCCCCTTCTCGATTTACAAACCGACCTTCTACCCACTGGTCTTCAAGAAGAACCAATTCGATTTCAACTTTCTCGGCGGAGGACTTCGAGTTTCGATATTGTCCGAGGAGATATTCCGGAAGTATGTACCGGCCATCCGCCGCTTTGGGCACACACGAAAATTTCGCCATTCCCCCCTCGTCGGATAAAGCCTCGAATCCATTTTGCATGGCCAACTTCGTTTCTGGCCATCCCTCAGGATTGGGAACAACCAAGCGGATCCAACGGTCGGGAACGACTTCGCCTTTTAGGTTTCTAACCTGAACCTCAACTTCAATACCTGGGGAGAGAATCACGTCCCCGAAATTTTGCACTTCTCCAGGAGAAGGCGTGGCGATGCAATGGGATACGCGGGCATACCCACGTTTTTCAATGCCCAAAATCAACTTCCGATGGCTTTCGAAACCAACCAGGAAAGCCAGTCCTTTCGAATCGGTTTCGGTTTCGCATTCAACTCGAGCCCCCAAACGCTCCGCACGATCCCAGGGAAAGGAATTCTCATCGGCCACATGACAACCGATTTCCAGCTCCTTTGCCAAGCGAAGTCTCGCACCTTCGATGGGATCCAAGTTTGAGTTCACCACTCGAAACCAAATTCCCGATTTTGATGCAGGCAGTCCGCTGCTCGAAAGTGAAATTCTGAATTCCTTTGCATCCTCAGGAAAAGAAGACTCAAAATCCGAACGTGATGCATGGGCGGCGTTGATTGGATTCGATCCTCCAAGCCGGAGAGGATGCATAAACCAGATCAGCAAGCCGAGGACAATGAAGCCGATAATAATGGACCTATTCATTTCCTACCGTCAAAGCCACTCGCCCAAATAGGGAAAGGCATACCAGTTCAGCCACAGGAAGAAGTAGAGGAAGAAAGCCAGGGCACGATAGTAGGTTTTTTTGCGAAGCCAGATTCCGTAGAGAACTCCCAGAACCTGCCAGCTCAAAATAGACAACCTAGAAATATCTCGAGTATATTCCAGCCCCTGATATTCCAATCCATAGTCCCAGGACTCCAGCAAATACCAAAAGTTCAGGCCCCCGATCAGGAAAACAAAGAGGGCAAAATGCCAGGGAATGTTTGCCCTAGAGCGTCCGGGACCCCCAGGCCACATCCAAAACATCGCGGCAAACAAAACACCGCACATATGGGTCAGAATAGCTAAATTTACCAGAGTGAGCGGAAGGGCCAAAGAAAGTGGACGGCTAACCATAAACCGGATGAGCGCGACGACGATGATCAGCAGGCCAGAATAATAGATCGCCCCGCCTCGGGTCAAAGCTCTTTGTTCTGCTGCAGATAGGGACCTGGTTTGAATCAATTTCCCTCCTCCAATGGGCTGATTACGGCCCGGCCGGCTCCAGGTTAGACGGATTCTGGGGCGAGGGCGTTCTCCCCTTCTTCGAAAATTTTGAAAAAAGACCTCAATTCCGAGAGGAGGTCCGGCATGGAACTCTTATCCCACAACCCTGACAGCAGACCATGCACAAACTAAGCCGAATTCTCAGCCTCAGCTTTTTGCTGATTCCGCTGCTCGCCGCCTCCCTCGGCGCTCAAGGGACCGTCTGGTTCGTGGACGCGGTGAACGGCAACAACGCCAACGGCGGCACGATGATCAACAATGCCTTTCAGACCATCAACTTCGCCGTCAACCTCGCCGCTCCCGGCGACACCATCAACGTACTTCCGGGCACTTACAACGAATCGGTCTACATCAATAAGGACGGCCTGAGGTTGGAAGCCCTGCCCATCGCCACCATCACCCCTCCAGGAGGACAGCCCGCCTTTGAAATCGTCTCGGACACCACAGCCATTTCCAATGCGACCTTGGTGCGCGGGTTTGAGATCGTCGACGCCTTCTATGGCGTCTACATCCACAATAGCTCGACGCCATTGCCGAACTCGCCGACGATTGAAATGAACGAAATGCGGGACTGCAGTATCGGCATTTTCCTGGAACACTTCGGTTCTGGAATTACCCACGATGCCATCTTGCGCTACAACTTCATTCATCATGAGATTGAGGGCTGTTCCGCACCTTACGGCGCCGGAATCTACCTCCTTGCCTATGACGGCGCCATTTGCGAAACCTTCATCCGAGCCAACCGAATTTTCTACGTCGAGTTCGGCATGCTGATCGACGACACGGTCTCCAGTTCCGTGGTTTCGGATCATCAGTGCAACGTCCTCGCTTATAACGAGTGGAGTTATTTCATTGAAAGCACGGCGGCTCCTACGCTCTGCAATGAGAGCATCGCCTTTGGTGCCCCGGCGTCCAGTACCGGCTTCGCTTACGGTGTCTATAGCAATTCACCGAACGTCAACGTATACAACTCCATCATTTGGGTACCGGACGGCATCGATTGTTTTGGTTTCCCCTTTATCGGAGATGACGTTTTCGGCCCGGTAACCGTCGACGGTTTCAGCATCGTTGAAGACGTGAATCCGGCCATGGACCCTCAATTCGTCGATGCCCCAAACCTGGATTTCCATATCTTCTCGACTTCCCCGGCGATCAATGCCGGCGACACGATTCTGATCCTCCCTGGCAGCACCATTCCCATCGATCACGACAACGACGGTGCCCCTCGCATTCAGGATCCATTCCGGACCGGAGTCCTTGACGTGGATCTCGGCGCTTACGAATACGCCACCGTAAGCATGGACGTCGTCGACCCAGCAGATCCGGCGAATTCCAGTGGCCTTCCCTACGTCATGGGACGATTCGGAGGAAGCGTCAACGTTTCCGTGACGGGCAATCCCGGTGACCAATGGATGTTTTGGTGGAACACGGCCAATAGCTACGGCACCAACGTGGTCTTGCCTGCCCTTGGCAATCAACTGGTGCTCTTTGGCATCAACCCCATCACCTTCACGCTGACGTCATCCAGCGCCGTCCTTCCCATCAACCTCCCCAATCGAGCTCCTTTGACGATGCTGGCTTTGCAGGAACTGGAGTTTCACTTGCAAAGCGCCATTTCGGCTCCCAATACTTCCAATCCCATATTGGGAGGGTTTACCCGCCGAATCATTGTCGAGCTAAATCAATAAGGAGGCGGGCTTCTTCGAGGTACTTCGGGTACTCCGGAACTTCAGGAGCCAAACGAATCGCTTGCTCCAACAGCCGGATCGCCTCCCCCGGATCTCTCACCTCTGCATCCTCGCTACGCAACCGTAACAAGCCCTCGCCACACCAGGCGGGGGCTAATTTCGGATCGGCCTTCCTGGCCTTTTGATACTCCGCCAAAGCTTCCTGGTCCCGCCCAAGTTGATCGAGACACTCGGCTCGGTCGGCTCGAACGTGAGGGTTCTCCCGGAACTCCAAGGCACGAGCCCAGGCCGACTCCGCTTGCTTCAAATTTCCGGACCGGTGCAAGCAAAGCCCCTTCAAGGCCCAAGCATCCGCCCAATCGGGAAATTCCACCAAGGTGAGCTCCAGATATCGGAGCGCGGCTCCATATTCCCCCAAATCGGTCCAAGCATCGGCCAACCAGTAAGAAGTCCAGCCGATTTGATACTCCACCGCCAAGGCTCGCTCATAGGTCCGCAAGGCAATCCACGTCCGCCCGGCTTCCCGCTGGACTCGACCCAAGGTAAAGAGGGTTTCCCCGTGAAGGGGTTCGAATGACAGAGCTCGATCCAAAAGCTTCTCCGCCTGTTCGAGCTGCCGTCCTTCGAAAAGAACCACGGCCAACCGCAGATACCACTCCGCCTTTTCTGGATCCAATTGGATAAGTTGCCGATAGATCCTTTCGGCTTCCTGCCGGTCACCCGAATCATGAGCGAGTTTTCCCAAAAAGTACAAGCCCTCGATTCTCCAGATCACGTCCTCTTGGGTCAACAACCAACTTGCCTCCGGCTGCAGCGCCTTCACCTCTCCCTTGCGCTGGAAAATTTTGGCCAAACGATGGCGAAGGTGAGGACTTTCCGGACTTTGCTCCAGTCCTTGAGCAAGCACCTGCTCGGCATCATCCATGGAGTCTGTCATGACCAAAGCATTCACATAAGTGGATCTCAAAAAGGGATTGTCCGGATCGTAAAAGAAGGCCCGTTCCGCAAGGGAAAGCGCCCTTTCATACTTTCTTTGTTGACTGAAGGCCCAAGCCAACTCGCCCAAGAGCTGAGGATCCTCACCCGAAGCCGCAAGTTGAACTTGGAGCAGTTCCACGTGCTCCTGAGGGCGACCCAAAAAAGAAAGGACGGCTCCCATGCCGGTGAGGGTGGGCCGGTGCTCCGGTCGCAGGCCGTGGGCCAGGCGATAATCGGCCAGCGCTGCAGACAAGCTTCGCAGATTTTGTAGCGCAACTCCCCTCCAAAAGCGCAGCAGGAAGGAATTGGACTCTTGCTCCAAGGCTTGATCCAGCACTTCTCTGGCGTGTTGATAGTCATGGCGCTTTAGATAATCGAAAGCAGACATGGTGAGATCTCGCAAGGATGCCGGAGCTGGAAGATCCGCCGGCCGGGGTTCCAGCAGCTTCTCTCGTTCTAAATTCACCGCTAAAGCCAATCCAAGGTGGTCGGCCAGAGTCGGCTTGTGGTGAGAAAGGGCCGACCGGTAGTGGCGTTCCGCCTCGGGGAAACGCTCGGCGATCAAATGCAAATCGCCGAGACGACCGTCAGCCGCCGGCGATCCTCCCCGCTCTAAAAGAGATTCCAAAGTTGCCCGGCAAGCCTCGACATCTCCCACGAGAAACAGCCGGTCCGCTTCCTCCAAAGCCGCTTGAAGTTCCAGGCTTTGCAAGGAATCGCGTTGCATCCAAGCGATCAAACCAGCGCTTCCGGCAAAGAGGATCAAGAGATAGAGCGCCAATTTAGAAAGGGTTCGCCGAGGGCGCAGCCAAGCCCGGCGCCAGCTTCGCACCCAAAAACCGTGGCGAAGGGCGGCAACCGGTTCATAGCGAAGCACCCGTTCGATTTCCGCCTCGATCTCAGCGGCATGGGTATAGCGATTTCGTGCTCGTTTCTCGAGGCACTTTTCCACTACCGCCCGCAGATCTACTGGAACCGGCAATCCGGCGGGCCATCGGACCTCCTGCCATTGAACGGCTTGCGCAAGTTCCACCGGATTCCGGCCGGTAAAAGCGGGCTGGCCCGTGATGGCTTCAAAAGCCATGGCTCCAAAGGCGAAAACATCCGATTTCGGAGAAGGCGCTTCGCCTCGAATCTGTTCCGGGGAAGCGTATCGAGGCGTACCGACAAAGGCCCGAGTGAAAGTCGCACTTCCATGATTGGCCTCTCGAGCCAAACCGAAATCCGCCAGGAATGCACGTCCCTGATCGTCAACCAGGATGTTCTCCGGCTTCACGTCACGGTGAACGATGCCTTTCCGGTGAGCTTCGGCCAAGGCGCCGGCAACCCTTTGCAAAACCGGAAGCAGGGCGGGCAAGCGATTCCGGCGCGATCCATTGCCGGCCGTTTCCTGAAAGCCGATTTCGATCCATTGCCGTAGATTGCAGCCCTTCACCAAATCCATGGCCACCCAAGCAAAAGCCGAAGTGACGCCGACGGCATAAACCGTGACCAAGGCTTCGTGGCGCAAACCGGCAAGCAAGCGACCTTCCCGTTCCAACACTTGGCGCTGTTCGTCACGGGACTGGATCGGGGATAGCGGAATCAACTTCAAAGCCACGGTTCGATCGAGGCTGAGCTGTTTGGCCTTGTAAACCACCCCCATACCACCGCGGCCGAGCTCGCTTTCCAAGCGGAAGTCCGCCAGGCAATGACCCGGCTGAGGCCAATCTCGATTGGAAACGGGCCGCAAACGAAGAAACTCCAAAGCCTCAAGCCGATTCGCATTCAGTTCGAGCCCCTGTTCCAAATCGAATTCCAAGGGATCCGGCGAATCCGAAGAAATCACCATAACTCGCGAAGTTTCACGGCGCAGGAATCCAAAGCCTTTTGATAACGCCGGGTCACTGTGCTTGGATCGAGTTTCAACCGGACGGCGATCTCCTTGCCCGAAGCGCCCTCATAGAGCCGCAGCAGGATGATTTCCCGCAGCCCCTCTTCCATCTGGCCAAGAACGATTTTGACCTTTTCCACCATCTCGGCTTCCCGGGCCCCCTTGGAAACGCCCGGCTGACTCTTTTCCAGGGCAGTAAAAAGCCCGTTCGGCCCGGGGGTATCGGCAGTTTCGGGAATGTCACTTCTCCGCAGCGTCCGCCGCCGGGGATCCCGTCGCAAGCGGGAAAGCTTGTGAAGCAAGATGGCCGCCATCCATCGCTGCAAAGACCCCGGCCCCTGGTATTGGAAGCGATTCAGATGACAACGAGCTTCCAGCCAAACTTCCTGGAGCAAATCGTCCTCATCACACAACCTGCGATCCGGTGGCGTGAGCCGGAAATGCAGCAGGATGCGCAAACTTTGCTCCACTTGGGCCAATAATTCGCTCCACCCCCCTTCCGATTGCTGAGCCAGCCTTTGCAACAGGACCTTGGTATCGGTGGGACGCAGAGATTCGTTGGACGGCATCATTCAAAACCAGAGGAATGCTCCCCGAAAAACCGGTTGGGTGGCTTGGTGTTCGAAGATAGCAGTCCCATCGACCAAGGTTTCCCTAGCTTTTTCTTGGCAAAAATCCGCCGATTGGCGGCTGGTAAGCGGCCACTAGGCCTTGATTGGGAGAAAAATCCGGGAAAACCGCGCAATCCGGCAACGCGACTTGGCATTTGAATTTTGTCCCTCAACCTTGCAAGTCAGCATGATTCAAATCACCCCCACTCTCGGCGAAATCGGCCTACGACTCCCTCTCCTTGCCGCTCCACTCGTTGGAGCAAATGCAAGGTATCTTTCGGGTCTTTGGGGGGATCGTTCGACGGACTCATTCAGGCAAATCTGAAGATAACTCCTCGAGATGGGCGACGCAGTGGGTCGCCAGCGACCGGTGCTCAGAATTTCCGCTCGGGTCGAGGAGAATGGCCGGAATGCCGGCGGCCCGACCGGCTTCCAGATCGTAAATAGCATCACCAACGATCAGGGTTTCGGCCGGCGAAGCCTGCCACAATTTCATTAGTCGATGGATCGGGTCAGGAGCCGGCTTCGCTACGCCGTCGTCCCGAGAAAGGACCGCTTGATCTTCAAAATGGTGGCGCAAACCGATCCGGTCCAAGGTTCCAAGAGCGTTGCGGCGGGCATTGCGAGTGACCAAGCCGGTATGGCAACCGCGCTGCTGCAGCGTGTTCAACAGGCCGGAAGCGCCGGGCTGTGGCTCCGCCATTTCCACGTAGCGCCAACCGATGGCGTCGAGCTGCCGGCGGCGCTCCTGCCTTTGGTCTGCAGGAAGAGCGGCGAGGCCCTCCAAGGTGCCGACGCCCGGAGGCAAACCGATCTCGCGCCTCATGGCGTCGAAGTCGTGAACCGGAACAGTCAGAGTGCCGTCCAGATCGAAGATCCAGCAGCGGAAGTCGCGGAAATTCAGCGGGGAAGGAGTCACCGGGCGGTCATTTTAGTTCCGGCAGTTGGGGATCTGGGATGAGGCCCGCCATGGGACATTTCGGCGGCCTCGGACGAGCAAATTCAGGATTAACCTTGTTTTCTCGGAGTCTATCTCCGAAAATAAGAGGATGTTGACCCGCTGGGTAACCGAAAAGCTGGAAGAGGCACTCCGACGCACTCCGGCTGTGGCCCTGATCGGACCTCGCCAGGTCGGGAAAACCACCCTCGCTCTAGCCGTGGCGAAGCGACGAAAGGCGGTCTACCTGGACCTTGAAAACCCTGGAGATCTCCTCAAGCTGAGCGATCCACTCGCTTTCTTGGACCGGCATCGAGACAAGCTGGTCATCCTCGATGAAATCCAACGGGCCCCCGACCTGTTCATGGTTTTGCGAGGTCTCATCGACAAGAACAGGCGGGAAGGCAGAATCGGAGAGCAGTACCTCCTTTTGGGGTCAGCCTCGGTGGACTTGCTGCGTCAATCATCGGAGAGCCTGGCAGGACGGATTCACTATTTCGAGATCACGGGCTTCAATGCGCTGGAGGTGCAATCACAGGAACCGACAGATTTGCAAACCCTGTGGTTCAGGGGAGGATTTCCCGAAAGCTACTTGAGCGCCAGCGACGCCCTAGCCATGGAGTGGCAGGAAAATTTCATCAGGACCTATCTGGAACGAGATGTTCCCCAAATGGGATTCCGAATTCCTTCCGCCCGCCTGCGAAGGCTGTGGACCATGCTAGCCCACCTTCAGGGGGAAACCGTAAATTCCTCGAAACTCGCAGCCAACCTGGAGGTGGGTGGGAAAACGGTTTCCTACTACCTCGACATCCTGGTTGACCTTCTGCTGGTCCGCCGTTTGATGTCATGGAATGCAAATGTCAAAAAACAGATCGTGAAATCTCCCCATTTCTATATTCGAGATAGTGGACTACTCCATCGCCTTTTGGGAATCAGGGATTTTGAATCTTTACTGTCCAATCCAGTTCTAGGAAAGAGTTGGGAAGGTTTCGTCATCGAAAACATCCTTTCCATTCTTCCGTCACAAGCTGAAGCCTTCTTCTATCGCACGGCGGCGGGAGCCGAAATCGATCTCCTCCTGAAGCTCCCGGGGCCGGAAACTTGGTCGGTTGAGATCAAACGAGGAGCAGCTCCAAAATTGAGTCGGGGGTTTCATACGGCAAGCGAGGATGTGGAGGCCACCCAAAAGTATTTGATTTACGGCGGTGCAGACGAATTCCCGATAAAGCAAGAGACTACGGTCATCTCCCTGGAAAGATTCATGAACAAGGTCCAGCAAATGGGAATTTAGCCTAAGGGTTGGATTCGTTGCTTGGATTGTGAGTTCTAAAGACCGCAAAGAATCCAAAAGAGTCTTCTCCCACCAGAGATTGAAAGGACTTGGACTCGTGCCCGAGGATGCAGAGAGTCGGCTGCTTGGGCACGGCAATGTATCCACTGGTCAATGAACCAATCCAACCATCCAAGCGACGGTCGACCTCATTCGCTTCAAGAATTTGATAAAGACCGGATTGGCCGATTTGGTGAAAGTATTTATCCTGCCCGAGGTCCTCTAGGAAATTGAATAGAGCGCCAGCCCAAAACTCAGGCAAACCACCTTGCCATGTTCGGCATTCCTTGGTCGCCCGATAAACATAAAGCTCTTGACTGAATCCATCGCCAAGTTCGACACTGAACAAGGGCTCTGAAGCCGGGAAAGGGTAAGCCAAAACGGCTGCTCTGAAATCGTCTGATTTTACCATGGGTTTAGGCTCATTCCTGGCTCGGGCGCTTAACTCCTATGACTCAGCACTTATTCTGGATCGAAAGACGGTTGCGCTTCATTTCACGTTTATCCTTTTCCTTGGCAGTCGAAGCCCCTTTCGAGTCGCTCTTTCATCGAGTTCCGTTCAACCTAAGAGACAATTTGTTAGGACGCTCATCCCGATTTCCGATCTAAAATAGGGACTTCCAATATCAAAAAATCCTAAAAAATTTAGCCTTTCAATTTCCTCTCTAATTATTTGACCCTTTCCTCGCCGAATTCAACAAAGTACCGTCTTAATTAGCCTTAAGACTTAAATGGGAAAACTCGAGCACCGAGCGGCACAGGCCCAGAGGCCTGTCCCTGGCGTTTCAAGAAATATTGCAGAAATTTTCCACCAAAGAGGTCCGAATTCTCGTGCTACGTTATTCGAAACGGTTGTGATTTCCATTAAACGGTTATCGCATCCACACCATTCCAACCAACAATTTCATTCATTGAAAATGATTCGATCACTTCTGATTCTGTGCGCTGTCAGCACATTTTTGCTGTTGGCTCCTATGGCTTCGGCACAGCCGACCATTGTCGAGCCGGAAGACTCGCCGACGCAGCTTCCCTTGGTTGACAGCAATTCTGACAACGCAGACCACGTCATTGTGGCGGTGAATGACCTTGGAGACATGCTCATTGTTTGGGACGAAGAGACCACCGCAGGCTCGCCACCGGTGGCCACCGTTCAAGCAAGTGCAATCTTCATCCCAACGAAAAAGGTCAGTGGCGTCCAATCATGGCAAGTACCAACGACTGCTGAGCTCATTGGAGATCCAGAGGAGGGTAACTCAGGAGACATTGTTAAATGTGAAAAGCCTCACGTAACTGCCGTGGGGGACAACTTCATCATCGCTTACCCACGAATTCAAACTACGGGGAGCAAATTAACCAGAATTGAAACCATTGGAGTCGAAGTAACCGATAACGGAAGCTCTTCCTACAACACCGCCACTTTCCACTACGACACCACCGATGGAGTGGGCTACGTCGTTTCAACAGAAGAGGGCTTCACCAATGATTGGTTCCAAGGTGGCTCCTCCGGGAATAACCTCGGGTTGTGCCATTTCACGGATGGTCTGTTGCCTGACGAGGATGGGGCTGCAATCGTCTTTCTTGAACAACCGAGCACGGAAGGAGTTTACGATCTTTACTCCATTTACGTGGATTATGACGAGAACGGCATCGATGGTGAACCAGAGGTCACTGAATGTGATAGTGGGCCAAATGCCGAATGGCTGCTTAGCGGTATCCGCAGCGAGGAGAATCATAGTATGTACAATCAATCAAGGCGAGTGGCACCAAGAATCATTGAAGATGTGAATGGTTATCTTGTCTTGGCCTATGGTGAGTGGGAAGAGAGTGGAGCAAGCCAAGGGGGAAGAATTATGCTGCGGTCATATTCATTTAGTGGCCCAAGCTGCTTAGTCCTTGAAGACACCATGGAGCTGCAGAATTCAACCAATACCTCTTGGCATCATCGTCGTCCCGTTTTTGGGAAAACAAAAAATAGTTCTGACAACATGAGCTTAGGCTGGGCAAATTTTGATGACGATCATGGTGGAACTCCCGCAGCCCCAGTAATTGATTGGATGGAATTCCACATTGATAGCAACGGAGATCTAGTTGACGATGGTGATTACAATTTAGGATCCTTAAGCAATGTTGCGCATGCAAGGCCAGTATTCGCAAAGAACGGTTCAGGTTCAACCGATACCTTCGAAGTGGTAATTTACAATACGGTCAATTCTGTTACCACGGACCACGTGAAGTATTGGGACGAAACAACCTCAACCCAAATCGATGATTCAACGGGAACTGGGGACCATGCAACCCGCCCAGCGTATGCCGTCTGGGAGAAGGATCCGGATTACTTCATGGTAGTTGTTTATGATCAATTGGTCAGCGCAGAATCCCGCCCCTACTTCGTGGTGATGGACATTACAGATTAGTCCGACAGTCTACATTTAGTTCATGATCGCGATGGAAACCCCCATTTCAATCTGAGAAGGGGGTTTCCGCAAGTCCATTGAGGCAAGCAGTTTGTAGTCGATGACTTTCCAACCTTTGACTTGTCGCGCTCTCTGGGTTAAGTTAAAATCTACTCTAGTTTCCGCTCTCTGCTTCTCTTCGCCAGCTTTTTCCTCGCAAAATGTCAAGAACACTAGTCGTTACCCTAACTCTACTTACTCTGCCGGTGCCAGGCTTTGCACAACGAATCGGTGGGGAATGGGATCTTGAGCATCAAATTTTCGGTGAAAAGGAACTCGGTTTTTTCGGAGACGCCGTTGCCGGCCCAGGCGATTTGGATGGGGATGGTTTCGCCGATTTTATTGTAGGGGCTCCATACGAAAGCTCCGAAAAAGGAGCCGTTTATGTCTTTTCCGGCAAAACCGGTTCTCTACTTTGGGAATGGACCGCATTAGGAGGAGAGCAAACGGGATTTTCCGTCGCCGGGGCCGGTGATGTGAATGCAGATGGTTACCCTGATGTTGTGGTCGGGTCTCCTAGGGGCACCAAAGCCACAGTTTTGTTGCATGATGGAACCGTTTGGTGGACTAAAGACACGGCTTTCGGACAATTTGGAAAAGCCGTTAATGGTCTAGGCGATGTCAATTTAGATGGATTTGATGATGTTGTGGTTGGGGCTTACCGCACAAGCCCTCAAGGAAAAACTGATGCAGGTTCGGCCTTTGTTTATTCCGGACTAGATGGTTCGCAACTTTTTCGATTTAATGGAGTCATGGCTGGGGATCAGCTTGGCCTTTCCGTCGCAGGAGCGGGGGATACCAATGCAGATGGCTTTCCCGATATACTTGTCAGTACCTTTTTTGCTAGTCGAGGCGGTTTTTCAGATGTTGGTGCTGCTTATTTATATTCGGGAAGCGATGGCAGTTTGTTAATGGAATACATCGGGCAATTTTCTAATGAGTACCTCCTAGGTGATGGCATCGCCGGGGTCGGAGATATCAATCAGGATGGATATGATGACTTTATGATCAGTGCACCTGGCGCTGATTTCGGAGGTCTGGATTCAGGCACAGTCTTTCTTCATTCCGGGCAAGATGGAAGCGTTTTGTATCAGATAGACGGATCCAATGATGGAGACTTCTTTGGCCTTGAAATCGCAAGCATTGAGGATCTTGATTTTGATGGAATTAGGG
>QQUA01000008.1 GCA_008501825.1 Planctomycetota bacterium
ATCGGTGCGGCTGGGACAGGCGTCCCAGGGGCAGTGCGGGGGTTGAAAACGCGGCATCGCCGGTGCCTCCGAAAGAAAGGGGTTCGGCTAGGCAGACGGCTAAAGGCGGCTTTGGTTACGCCGGAGGCTTAAAAATTACCTCCAATGCTTTGTGCCAGGTTCCCGAATGGCCTTCCCCAAGTTCAGCATCAACTCAGGGAAGGCCAAAGCTCCCCCTCTAGGAACCCACTCGCTGCGAGGGATCCAAATCGAAACGATCCAGGTGCATCACTTTGCTCCATGCAGCGACGAAATCTTCCACGAACTTCCCTTTGGCATCGTCGCTGGCGTACACCTCGGCGATGGCCCGCAACTGGGAATTCGACCCGAACACCAAATCGACCGCCGTTGCCGTCCATTTCAGTTCGCCGGAGCGGCGATCCCTTCCTTCGAAGAGGTATTCGCCTTCGAGAGACTTCCGCCATTGAGTGTTCATGTCCAACAGATGGACAAAGAAGTCATGAGTCAAGACTCCCGGCCGATGGGTTAGTACTCCGTGCTTTGAACCCTCGAAATTTGCGTTCAAAGCTCGCATGCCGCCGATCAAGACCGTCATCTCCGGAGCCGTAAGGCCCAGTAAGTTTGCACGATCGACGAGAGCCTGTTCCGGTCGAAAACCTTGGCCGGAGCTGAAGTAGTTGCGAAAGCCATCAGCCTTTGGCTCCAGCACGGCAAAGGAATGAACGTCGGTCCAAGCTTGGGTCGCATCCGTACGGCCCGGCGTGAAGGGAACAGTCACCTCGTACCCAGCTTCTTTGGCCGCCGCTTCTACGGCTGCGCCACCGGCCAAGACGATCAGGTCGGCAAGGGATACCTTCTTTCCACCGTTTCCACCTTCGCCGCTGGCATGAGTTTGGTTGAACTTGCTTTGGATCCGCTCCAACTCCTCGAGGACTTTCGCCAACCGTTCCGGCTGATTCACCGCCCAATCCTTTTGCGGCGCAAGCCGCAGGCGAGCACCATTGGCACCGCCGCGCTTATCGCTGTTGCGGAAAGTTGAAGCCGAAGCCCAAGCGGTGGAAACCAAATCGGAAATGCTGAGCGGCGAAGCCAGAACTTCCCGCTTCAAGGCGGCTACATCCTGGGCGTCGATCAATTCGTGGTCGAGCTCCGGCACCGGATCTTGCCAAAGCTGTGGCGGCGCGACTTCCGGCCCCAAAAGACGGGAAGCCGGCCCCATGTCCCGGTGAGTCAGCTTGTACCAAGCTCGGACGAAAGCCTCAGCAAACTCGGCAGGGTTGTCGTAGAAGCGCTGCGAAATTTGCCGGTAAGCCGGGTCTTTCACCAAAGCCAAGTCGGTAGTCAGCATCATCGGCCGGTGGTACTTGGACGGCACGTGAGCGTCCGGCACGTTTCGGGGACCGTTCTTGGGCGACCATTGCCAAGCGCCGGCCGGACTCTTGGTCAGTTCCCATTCGTAACTAAACAGGTTGGCGAAGAAACTGTTCGACCATCGCGTCGGAGTGGAAGTCCACGCTCCCTCCAAGCCACTAGTGATCGTGTCCTCTGCCTTTCCCTTGCCATAAGAACTGGTCCAGCCAAAGCCCTGTTCCTCAAGACCGGCGGCTTCCGGTTCGGGACCGACAAATTCTTTCGGACTGGCAGCTCCATGGGATTTGCCAAGGGTGTGCCCTCCGGCAATGAGGGCCACAGTTTCTTCATCGTTCATGCCCATACGACCGAAGGCCATGCGGATGTCCCTGGCAGCGGCAAGAGGGTCCGGTTTGCCATGAGGGCCTTCCGGATTGACGTAGATCAAACCCATTTCCACGGCAGCGAGAGGATTTTGAAGATCGCCGTCCTCGGAACGCCGCCGATCGGACAACCATTCCGTTTCCGGTCCCCAAAAGACGTCATTTTGCGGTTCCCAAACATCTTCGCGCCCGCCACCGAAACCCATGGTCGGAAGTCCCATCGACTCGAAAGCGCAATTGCCGGCCAGAATCATCAGATCGGCCCAAGAGATCTGCCGGCCGTATTTCTGCTTGACCGGCCAAAGCAGCCGTCGAGCCTTATCCAGGTTGGCGTTGTCGGGCCAACTGTTCAGCGGAGCAAATCGTTGAGTCCCGTCGGAAGCTCCGCCGCGACCGTCGGCAGCGCGATAAGTACCGGCGCTGTGCCAGGCCATGCGAATGAAAAATGGCCCATAGTGCTCCCAATCGGCCGGCCACCAATCTTGGGAAGTGGTCATGACTTCGACCAAATCCTTCTTCACTGCCTCGAGGTCAAGTTTTTTGAACTCCTCGGCATAGTGGAAATCCTCTCCCATCGGATTGCCCTTGAGGGAATTCTGATGAAGGATCTGCAGGTTCAACTGGTTCGGCCACCAGTCCTGGTTCGATTGGGCGTCGGCCTCCACCTTTTGGTCGGTTTCGCTAGCGCTTAGCGACTCCTGGCTGGAGGCAAGGGGAGCCAGACACAGCAGGGCGAAGCCGGCCGCTGCCTGAGCGAGATGAGTGGTGGAGATCATGATGCTCCAATCTTGTTCCGAAATGGAGCGGCTCTCCAATCCATAAGGCCTATGGGGCCCAGAGCTTTGCCTTATCGGCTTCAGCTAGAGGCCGAAAAGATTTCGGCGATGGTCTCCGCCAATTCCTGAAATTCTTTCGCCCGCGGGGAATGGGGTCTCCAAGCCAGACCGATGTTGCGAGCCGGTCCCGGGGTACCGAAAGGCAGGGTGCAAAGCCCGGGAGCTGCGGCGGCCTCTCGCTCCACCGCCATCTTCGGCAATAGAGTGACGCCAAGGCCGGCAGCCACCATTTGGGCAATCGTCCCCAAACTGGAACCGCGGAAACCTCGCAACTCGTCGCCGCCGGCGGATTCGCAAAGCGGCAAGGTTTGTTCCCGCAGGCAATGGCCCTCATCCAGGAGCAGCACCTCGCGGCCTTCCAAATCGGTTAACTGAGCCTTTTTCCCGGGAGCCAGCGGGTCCCCAGACGGCACGGCCAGCACAAATGGATCTTCGAACATGGCCCGGGTAACCAAACCACCGAGTTCGACGTCAATGTCAAGAATCAGGACGTCCAACTTGCCTTGGTGAACTAGCTGGGCAAGGCGCTCGGTGGTGTCCTCGCGCAGAAAGATCTCCAGCTCCGGGTAGATTTCGCTTAGCGCCGGAAGCACTTGCGGCAACAAATACGGTCCCACCGTAGGAATGATGCCGAACCGCAGCGGCCCGGTGAGCGGCGCACCGAGGGACTTCGCCATTTCCACGGTTCGATCGGCGACGGCCAACGTTTCCCTGGCCCCAGGCAAAAGCGCGGTTCCGGCCGGCGTAAGCATCACTCCGCGCGAGTCCCGTTCGAACAACTTCACCCGCAGCAAAGCCTCCAGTTGGGAAATTTGCGCCGACAGCGCCGGTTGGCTCACGTGCGAAGCTTCCGCAGCTTTGCGGAAGTTAAGGTGCTCGGCAACGGCGACGAAGTACTCGAGCTGGCGCAGCGTGGGGCGAATCACAACCCCTGGTATAGAACCCCTGCCCGGGAAGACCAAGGGCGAGGAATCAATTTCGGATTTGCAGCTTGGGAATTAGCCCGTCGTCATCCGCTTTTAGCGGAGGGCTCAAGTTCGGCTTCCTCCGCCAGTCTGCGGGCTTTGAATCCGCTGCCCCACTCCTGCATGAGGACGAGGATGGCTTTCAACGACCGTCCGAACTCGGTGAGTTGGTACTCGACTCTGGGCGGCACTTCAGCATAGACGTGCCGGCTGACCACGCCGTCGGCCTCCAACTCGCGGAGTTGCAGGGTGATCATGCGCTCGGTGGCATTGGACGTCAGGCGCCGCAGCTCGCCGAAACGCTTGCGGCCGGCCAACAGATGGCACAGCAGGACTGGCTTCCATCGGCCGCCGATGACGCTCAGTGTCGCTTCCACATCGCAACCAGTCTTCCAATTGTATTTCCGGGCCATGGCGGGTCCTCCATGCGATTCAAGACAAGCATTACTTACAAAAATATAGGTATTTGTCAAAATCATGGCCAGGTCCAATCCGCCAGCAAGAGAAGATGGAAAAGGAAGCTAAACGTAAGCTGGACGCCTGCGGCGGCGCCAACCGGCTTTCCACCGTGCAATCCTTCCGTTTGGCCCATCCATAAAACCCAGCCAAAACTTGCCGTGTCGAAACTCACCATCGTGGCGAACATTCACGCCAACTCGGAAAAGATCGAGTTGGTGAAAGCTGAATTGGAAAAACTCATTCCGATCACTCGGGCGGAAAAAGGGTGCATTCAGTATGACTTGCACCAAGACAACGAGAATCCGGCCCACTTCCTGTTTTTCGAAAATTGGGAATCCCGGGATCTTTGGCAGGACCACATGAATGCCCCCCACTTGGCCGCCTTTTTGAAAGCGACCGAAGGCGCCGTGGCCGAGTTAGCCATCCACGAAATGAGCCACATCGGCTGAGTTGGCCGCCCTCAACCGTCCGATTTCGGTTTCAGCAGCTCTTCCAACCGCCGCAGCTTCGGAACTTCCTTGGCCGCTTGAATGCCGGCCAGGGTGTCCCGGCAGATTTGGATTTGTGGTTCGAGGGATTTGGCCTCGCGGTGGGCTTCCAAATCGGCAATGAGTTGGCGAAGCTGCGGTAAGACCCGCCGGGCAGCGCCTTGGTATTGGGCCAGGTATTCCATGCAGCGCCGAATTCGGTCCTGCTTACCCCATTTGTGAATCTCGGGCACTTTCAGGCAAAGTTCCATGCCTTCGGCAATGTGGTAGCGAGCCAAGAATTCCAGCCCCCGCAGTCTCACCTCATTGGCAAACATGACGCCACTCGGTGAAGGCACTTCGATGGCCCGAAGGATGTCCGGCAATAGCGGAATCGCTTCTTCCAGACTCAGCAACCGAAAAATGTTGCCGCATGCACCTCGGGCGCGGCCGTCCTCGTTTAACAGCAAGCGTCGCACCGCTGGGTAAAGCTGAGTTCGATCGACTCCTTCGAGGGATCGGGCCAGCAAGCCCTTCATCCGCAAAGCTCCGCCGGGGTAAAAAAGACAGAAACTGAGGTAGCGTTGGGTGAATTCCCGCGGATCTTGTGGATGATCGGAAACCGCTAGTTCCAACATCGCCGGCACCGCAGACCGGGCCGCCGGACCGATGGCTGCTAGAGCATAAGCCGCCTGGATCCGCAACCAGACGTCGTCCTCGCCAAGGGCGGCAGTGAGTGCGGGTACCGCTTCGGCAGCTTCTGCGCCCAGAGCGGTCAAGGCTTGGCAAGCCCCGTAGCGAGCTTCCAAAGATTGACTTTCCAGCAAGCGGAGCAGGGTTGGAAGTAGGTTTTCCTTTCGGTCTTTCAGAGCCTCAGCGGCTCGCTGCCGGACTGCAGGGGACCAACTTTCGAGTAGCTTCAGCAATTCCGCAGTCGATTTGGCGCTGTAATAGGGCCGGGCAAGATCCCAGGAATCAAAACCTCTTCCTCCTTCTATGGCTTCGGCCAATTCAGCCCCGACTAAGGGGTCGTCGAACTCCGCTTCTTTGCCGGTGATGTAGAGTTGCTGTTTCGGCAAGGTCAGGGCCAACACGAAAGCTCCAGTGCAATCCCAGCGACCGTATTTGTGTTCGCCACCATCCATGCCGGCTCCGCCCTGATACGGGAAAGCTCCGTCGTGACGGCGAGCAAGGTCGTAGTACCAGCGTTGTTGTTTTAAAAAGGCGGAAACGGCAGCCGGCCCGACTCGAGCGGCACCGAGCGGTCCCCAGAGATAACTGAAGTAGTTGCCGGTATGGCCGCGTTCACGTTCTTGATAAGAAGCGACCACCATTTTGGCGAAAAACCTGGCCTCCGGTCTCATGCCTTGAAGATCGAACAAGATCGCGGCAACGGCGTTTTTACCGTTGTCGTCATGATATTCCCAATTGGGTCGATGATCTCCATAAGGGATGGCTCCTTTCCCGGCGTAGAAGGCGGTGAAACGATTGGCTTGGGCGATGGCGTTTTGAATTTCGAGACTGTAGACGCCGCAACGTTGAGCCAAGACTAAGGAAAGGTGGCAAATCAACCCAGCCTGATTCAGGGCGCCATAACCGCCGAGGTTGCCGTGCAAACGGCCTTTGTTTTTGGCCGGCCAAGCCATGCCATGCCCCCAAGTACCGACACCGCTCTGCCCCCGAGCGAGGTTTTCCGAGTATTCGGCGATGGCCGGTAACACCGCCTTGTCGCCGGTCGCCAAGTAATACTCGCAAAGGAAAAGATTGCGGTAGCCCCACTCCCACGCCACGAGGCCGGAGCTGCGCTCCATCAGACGAAGTTGTAAACGCTTGGGAGCAATATCCCGAGCCAGTTTTTGAACCAAGCGGTGATACTTCTTTTCTCCGGTTGCCAATAGCGCCAGGGCATTGATCATGCCATCGATGTTGCCTTTCATATTGGCGGCGATGTGATGGCAAGCGGCTTCCAAAATCCGTTCCGACTTTTGACAGTCCCAAGGTGCTTGATCGCCATAAGCGTCGAGCACGGGTAAGCGCAAAGTCACCTTTCTCTCCTTACCCTTCCGCCAAAGCAAGAGGCGCAGGCGTCCCAGGTCGACTCCGGCTTCTGCAGCGGTAATGGCTTGCCCGAAAACCCGTCGCGGATCTCCTTCGAAGGGTTGATCGCCGACCCCTAGGATGACGTCACCGGTTTTGAGAATGCGATCCGCCGGGGAATCTTTGGCGACCTCTGTAATCAGGATTTGCCGAGCGTCGAGGGTTTCCAACTTCCAACCCCACATCCAACCGCGAGCTCCAATAGGCCCGAGGTTCCAATCATGCTTACCGTCTGGTTGACCTCCAGCGGTCAAATCCGGGACGGGAGGCTTTTTCTGTTGGGCCTCGGCAGCTTCGGAACTACCAAGCATCGCAACGACCAGCAGGAGGGTGACTGGCCAGCTTGTTCTAGAGCGCTGCGAGGAAGGCCGCAGGGAGGACGCAAAGGACATAGAGGGAGGGTAACCGACCGGCATTCCAACTTGAAACTCCCCTCTACAATTCCTTTCATTTCCCTTCCGTTTTTATTAGGTTGACCTTTACAAGGAAAGGTTTCTTTCTGAACCAGCTCTAGACTTGAGTCGTTGTAACTGGCAGCGTTTGAAAGCTGGTAATGCAGTCCAGCGTTGAAAACGGTTTTGTTCCACGAAGGAAGAAAAGAACCCAAAAATGAGACAAATCATTCATCGCCCGGAAAACCTTCAACTGGATTTTCCTGAGAAGAACCGGAAATCCAAGCTCAAGCCATTCGGATCTCGATCCTTGTGGATTGGATGGACGCTCTGCCTTTCCCTTTGCACCGGCGCTCATGCGCAGGAATTGAAGCCCTTGGGGCAATATTGGCATCGCACCGCCCGCACTCACGGCTTGTTTTTCGATGCCGTAAAAGCGAAATTCCAAGCCGCCGGTTGGGATTTCCTTGGACATGAGTTTCAGGTGTATTCCACGGCCGAGCCGGACAGCAATCTCATCCCGCTTTACTACGCCACTGCCGGAAACCAGTGGATGTACACCCGGAATCTAGCCGAATACCAAAACATTGCCCGAGCCGGTTGGCAACCCATGGGCGTGGCCGGCTACGTTTATGACGACAACCGTTCCGCTCCCTTCGGCGCCGTGCCTCTCTACCGGCTTTATCACCCTAGAGGAGATCATTACTTCACCGTATCCGAAAACGACATGATGACGGCTACGCTTTCAGATGGCTACCACCTGGAAAGAATCGCCGCTTACGTTATGCCGATCGCTCCTGTTACCCACACCATTACGATCTCAAAACTGAATTTAAATCAAAAGCCGGGCCATTTCCGCTTAAAAGGAACCGCGACGGCAACGGCGGATGGAGTTCCCTTATCTCAACTTCAAGTCCGGGTTTGGTATTACCTTCGAGGTGGGTGGTTCTTGCCAATGGCGATCAATGAGAAAAAAGAGGTTGTCCCTCAAAATATTCGCATTGATTCCAACGGAAAATGGGATAGCGGCTTCCTTTCCCCCATGGAAAACGACATTCAAGCGGTTGCCGCCCTGCTGTCCGACCCCTCCAAAGGTGGTTTGAAAGAATTTTCCAGCGCCCAAACCAGGCCACCCTATGCCAGCAAAGCAGCGTGGCCGGCGGCAGAAATCCAAAGAACTACGGGAGCCTGGAGCTGGTCCGACTTGAGCAAGAAGGAAGTGGAGAACCTGGTTCGTAAAACCGCACCCTGGATCCAGTTTCATCCATATGAGAAATACTTGCCATCCAGCGTCGAATTCTTCATGGAGGGCTGCTCCTTGAAAAAGGATGGTGTAGTGGTTATGCCCCAAATCGGCAGTTCACGAGATCTAGCCGCGTTCAGAAACGGAGCCGCGATCACCGGAAATGCCGACGCCACTTGGGAGATGGACATCCTCGATAGTGAAAGGCAGCGCATCGTCGCCGGTAATCTTTCCCAGGCAAAGGCCTATGTGCATTTGAAGCCTGCTTCCAACGGGGATCTAACCGCTCAAGAAATCCAATGGTGGTTTTTCTTCCCCCACAACGGCAACGGTCACTACTACGGCAATGCTTTTAAAGCTACCGGAGCCCACGACGGAGATTGGGAAAGTGTTGCGGTTCGAGTGCGCCGCAATGGAACGGTAGTGGCCGTGTTTGGCAGCGCTCACGGGGCGGAACAAGGGTGGTATTACCCGAAGGACACCGTTCAGTTACTGAACGAGACTCACCCCATCATGCACGCCGCCGTGGATTCACATGCCATGTACGGTTTGGTCGGCGACAAGGTGGACGACTACATTCGCAAAATCCCCCGGGTCTCGGTGGGAGGTTGGATAGTTCTCTGGGATCTGATCGCCGACGGCCGGAAACCGGACTGGGATGGGCGATGGCTTTCCTGGAAACTTTGGGATAAGGACAGCAATTGCGTGATTCTCGACCACCAAAATTTGGACGATTCCAAATGGGCTTGGTTTCACTTCATAGGCGATTGGGGAGATAGCGGCCCTGACGGTCCCAAGTGGAAGGAAGATTACAACAATCCCTTGGTGGACGGCGAAGCCTTCGGTGGGGTTCAGTTCTATGACGCAGGCAAGCTCCGGAGAAGGGAAATTCCAGGCGAAGTTTCCGCTATTAGCGAAATCAAACGGCTGTTTCCGGATGTGACTCCGACCGATCAATTTCCCGATCTTGACGGAGAACAAGAATGAGGTTTCGAGGGTGCGTGGCTCTTCAGGTCGCGCACCCAATTTTCAACTTCGGCGGCGTCAATCATCTAAAGGAAGATAAATATCTCCATTGTGCCATCCCTTTTCTACTTTAATTTCAGGGATCAGGATCAAGTCTTTCTCACGGTCATAGACTTCTACACGCGGGTTTTCCCATTCGTAAGCCCATCGAACACAAACCCTTCCACTCTTGGAAAGGGTTATTCTCATTAAAGGCGCAGGTTGAATTGGGCGAACGAAGATCCTATTACGGTCAATCTCTTCCCCTTCATCCACCCTTAGCCAGAAGGAGCAGTATTCTTCCGGTGAGAATTTTTCCATGACGATTTCCACTGGAGGCTGTCCTCGGTGAGGAACAAAGGCATACTTTCTTTCCTTCAAGTACCATTCCTCGCACAGGCCGGAATTTCTAATCTTATAATAACCAACCGGAAGACCCACAAACTCCAATTTTCCATTTTGATCGCAGTATGAGTAGCCGGCGATCTCGCCGAAATCGACACCCTCCACTTCCTCGAATTCCTTACCATCCTTTCGCTCCAACCGGCAGGCAACGAAATGTTGCTTGGTTGGAGCAACCGATCCAGGATAAATCACTTTCATCTCGAATTTATAGAAAGGTGGGAAAATCAGATCCCATTTTTTCCTTAGATCTTCCGTCACGAGGAATCGATCTTCCCATTTATACTCGAACCCACAGGGAGAAATCAAATACAAAACTATCCTCAACCTTCGAGGTAGGTCGAATTCCTCCACCAATCTTTCCGGTGGGATTTCCACATAAAAATTCTTTGCTGATTCCCCCTTCAACACCAATTGACTCTTGCCATCTGCATCTCTCTTCAACCCGAAAACTGCCAGCATCCAAGAACACTCTCGAGCCTCAATGTCTCCCCCCTCTCTGAGTTCAGTCTGAAATTCGAGCCGCAGCTTGTCGTCGACCTGTTTTCTATCCTGGCACTGGGCGACCTCGGGAAGGAACAAGAACAGGACCAAGAACAATTTGATAACCAACTTCCAGATTTTCAACACGAGGTACACTCCAGGCTGTTATTGACAATCGGACAAGCAGAAAATCTCATTTGGATTATTGGAGGTAATTTGGTCATTTCAATGAAGTCGATATGATATCGAGAGGCAAATGAATATCTCCATTATGCCATCCATTCTCCACCTTGATTTCAGGGACAAGAATCAAGTCTTTCTCACGATCATAGACTTCCACTCGAGGATTTCCCCAATCCCAGACCCATTTGACACACACCCGCCCACTTCTGGAAAGCGTTATCCTCATATCTGGGGCCGGCTGAATCGGCCGCACAATGATCCTCTTTGGGTCAATCTCCTTCCCTTCATCCACTCTCAACCAGAAGGAACAGTATTCTTCTGGCGAAAACTTTTCCAGGACGATTTCCATCGGAGGCTGCCCTTTGTGAGGGACAAATGCATACTTGCTTTCTTTCAAGTACCACTCCTCGTACCGACCGGAACTTGTGATCTTGTAATAACCGACCGGAAGACCTACAAACTCCAATTTTCCATTTTGATCGCAGTGTGAGTAACCGGCGATCTCGCCAAATTCCACACCTTGCACTTCTCCAAATTCCTTTCCGTCTTTTCGTTTCAATCGGCAGACGACGAACTGTTGCTTGGTTGGAGCAACTAATCCAGGGTGAATCACTTTCATTTCGAATCTGTAAAAAGGAGGAAAAGTCAGGTTCCAACTTTTTCTTCGATCCTCCGTCACAATGAATTGATCCTCCCACTCATATTCAAATCCACAAGGAGAAGCTAATCGCAAAACAATTCTAAGCCACCTGGGAAGCCCGAATTCTTCCACCAATCTTTCCGGCGGGATTTCCACAGAGAACTTTCTCGCAGAATCCCCATTCAAAATCAAATGCCTCCTGCCATCTGCATTCTTCTTCATTCCAAAGACTCTCAATGTCCAAGAGCATTCTCGAGCCTCCACGTCTCCCCCCTCTCTAAGCTCGGTCTGAAACTCGAGCCGCAGCTTGTCGCCTTCCTGCTTTCCATCCTGGCACTGGGTGACTTCGGGAAGGAGAAAGAGAAAAACTAGGAAGAAATTGAAGACTAACTTCCCATTTATCTGCATGATGCAAACTCCGGTTTAAAGAGAGTGGCCCTGGATGGGCCACCCTCATTCCGATTATGGTAAGTCAATCTGCCTCCACTTGGAACTTAATTTCAGTTGGTGAAACTACATCTCCTTCCTGGGTCAGACCATTGGCAACACAAAATTCCACCGTGTCCAACCGACTAGTCATGGACCCGAGATCGAGATGGACGCTCCGGCCGTCTGGATAGCTCACCATTGCCCCCTTCGATTCTGCAAATTCGCCGATGCCCTGAATTAGGTCCTCAGCGCTGGAACCTAACGGGTGTTCATGGTCGTAAATATCTTTGTATTCTACATTTCCCGGGTCCACACCTTCAAGGATCAAAATCACCCTCGCCCGTGGAGCCGCCATTTCCGGAATAGAAAGAGTCAATCCATTGAAAAAGCCCTCAAGGTTTTCATAGTTCAAAGGTCCCTTGGGGCCTTTGCTCAACCCCTCAAAGACTTGAAAATGGGATGTTGATGAACCTCCCTTATTTGTTACTGAAATCGGCCCCATAATACTGGCTCCTTGAGGTAGATCCAAAATGGTATGAGTCTTTGGATCTTCGCCGTATTCCCAGCTAGCGTCTCCCGGAGCCCATGGAGGCTTGTGATGATTGATAATCTTGGTAGCCAACGCTGCGGCGCTCCCAGCTCCTGTACCATCTGGAACTGGAACTTTGAAACGATTTGTCGGTTCGACAAAGGGTGCCCAACTGAAGCTGACTTCAAAATGCCAATCAGCATCCACCACACCCTGACCTTCCATGCCACCAATTAGGTCGCCACAAAGCACCTTGATGGATACCTTGTCAGAGGCATCCTTCGAAGCGCCTTCTCCTTTGCTTTCAGAAAGGGAAGCGGATCCAAGAATTCCCAGTGGAGCTGCGATGAACCCAAAAAGAATGAAGGACTTTCTCATGGTTACCACGTGTCCCCTTTGGTTCTTACTTTTGTTTGTTTTCCAATCTCCTCATCATCTTTGTCAGTTGTGCAACATGAATTGCAAATGAGAATGGAGTTATTCACAGCTTCGGCCATTTCGCCGTAACCAAGACTTTCAAATTCCTGATTGATGCGATCGGCCATGTGATCTAGAGGTTTGGTAAACGGTGAGAAATGAAGCTCTCCTCCATCAAGGGAAAAGGCTTCGAGTTTGCAAATTGACCGGAAAAGAGCCTCTGACCTGATCCCCCGAAATCGGTCCGTTTAGAATGAGACATCTCGGCCGAACAGACGAGGCCCAGATGAAGAAAAGCCGTTACACAGAAGAGCAGATAGTCACGATCCTTCGGGAGGCAGAGGCGG